>NZ_CP150332.1:5297500-9820000 GCF_051519845.1 Sorangium sp. So ce362
CTTCGCCTCGCAGTGGTGGCCCCAGAACAGGAACGGCATCGCGGACCGCTGGAACTCCGTGGTCAAGGACTACGGCGATCTGACGTCCGATCCGGACAACCTCTCGCCGGCGGAGAAGTACGATCTCCTGTTCTACGCAGGACAGGCCCGGTCGCTCGAGGCGCCCGCCGGCGCCGGCGCCGACGAGACGGGCCTGCCGGAGGGGACGCGCGCGGCGCCGCGCGCTCCACGGGCGACGCGGGTGGTGGGGCCAACGACGTACTGGGAGCTGCAACACCACGGCCTGTATCAGGGCGTGACCCCGGAATACTGGTGGGGACACTGCAACGGCTGGGCGGCCTACGTCGTCGCCGAGGGCGGCGGCCCGCCGCTGCGCGACATCCGCGTGAAGCTCTCCGGCAGCACGCTGACCGAGTGCGCGTCCGTCGAGCGGGGGTGCATCCTGTTCCGCACGGCCGACATCGAGGCGCTGATGACCGAGGTCTATCACAACGACTCCGCCACCGTGTCGGGGCGGCGCTGCGAGGCGCGGGAGGACCTCGTCCAGCGCGACGTCTACGGCAGGCCGGTCGACGCCGCGTGCCGCGATCTGAACCCGGGGACGATGCACGTGGCCATGACCGGCCTGCTCGGGCTGGGCGCGAGCTCGATCAGCTCCGCGTCGAGCGGGCACGGGCGGCGCTCGTTCGTTGTCGACTACACCTGGCACCGCGAGGTGTGGAGCTACCCGGTCACGTCCTTCAACATCGACTCGATGGCGGAGGTGAGCGCGCAGGAGGCGGCGCGGCTCGTCTGTAACGGCGGGTACCAGGGGGCCGATTGCTATAATTACCGGTTCAACCCGAACGCGCGGCGCTTCATGCGCGTCGGGGCGCGCTACGGGATGATCTCGGACGAGGTGAGCCCCGCGCAGCTCCTCCAGCCGCCCGCGCTGCGCAGCGTCCCGATCCTCAGCTCGGAGCTCCACTACGTGCTCGAGCTCGATGACCGGCTGACGGTGCTCGGCGGCGAGTGGATCAAGAACCCCGCCCTCGCCAACGGCGTGAACGGCAAGGCGATGCACCCGGACTATCTCTGGATTCCGGTGAGGCCGCAGGGCGCAGGCGAGGACGGCGACGATCTGGGCGGCTCCGGAGACAACCCGTACATCGCGTACTCGCGCGCGAGGGCGCTGCTCGATCTGTCGCGGAGACGGTGAGCGGGCGGCGCGCGGGCTGGTCTACGATGACCGCCCGATGATGCACCTGGACGAGGCGCTCGCGGCGCCGCTGCGCCGCGGAGATGTGCGGTGGCTCGACGAGCACCTCGACGAGGCGCGCTGCACCGACGAGGTGCTCCGCCAGCTCGTGCGGCACGGCGAGGCGCGCGTGCGTTACCTGGGGCTCTCGCGGATCGCGCAGGCCGCCGCCCGTCGCAGCGCGGGCGCGCGGCGGGCGCTCGCGGCGATGCTGCCGCGCGCGATCGACGGGGACGGGACGCCGGAGGAAGCGCTGCTCCTCGCCGGGCTCTACCGCGAGCTCTGGCCGTTCCTCCCGGAGCAGCGGCTGCCGGCGTGGCGCGAGGCCGCGCTCCATGCGCCCGTCCGCGTCGCCTGGCTGCGGACCGAGATCCTCACGCGGCCCGAGGTCCTCCGCGACGAGCCCGCCGGCGAGCTCGTCTACCAGGCGCTCCACGCCCTCGACCCGGACGAGATCCCCGCGCCCGAGGCGCTCCTCCCCGAGCTCGCGGCGCGCCGCGACCCGGTCCTCCAGGCCGCAGCGCTCGATCTGACCCGGCGCTGCCTCCACGCGGCGCTGCTCGCGCCGGCGCAGGCGCGCGCGGTCCTCGGCGCGCTCGCCTTCGCGACGGCGCCCGCGGTCGCCGCCGCCGCGCTGCGCGAGCTCGCCGAGCCGTGGGCGGTCCTCGCCGGGGCGCCGCTCCCGGGCGCGCACCTCGATCAGCTCCTGCGCGGCGATCCCGAGGTGGCCGCGGCCGCGCTGGAGGCCGCGGCGCGCCACGGCGAGGGCGCGCCGCTCCGCGAGGTCGCCGCGCGCGAGGACGCGCCGCCGCGGCTCCGGCAGCGGGCGCTCGCGCTCCTGGGCGAGCGCGCGACCCGCGAGGACGTCGGCGCGATCCTCGAGCTCGCCGCGCGCGATCCGCTGCTGCTCGGCCCGAGCGCGATCGCCTGCCTGCGCGCGCTGCACCGGCGCGGCCACTTCCCTGCCCCGGAGCACGCGGCGGCGATCCTCGAGCTCGCCCTCGCCGATCCAACCCTCCCCGCCGGCGACGTCGCGGCGATCACCTTCACCTGCAGGCGCGCGCTCTTCGATGCGCTCGCCGCAGCGCCAGCCAGCGACGCGCGCTGGCCGCGCCGGGCCGCGATCGCCGTCGCCATGGCGGAGCAGGGCGCGACAGACCTCCCCCTCGGGGACATGCTCGCCGAGAAGCTCCGCGAGGCCGCCTCGCCCGCGCCCTTGCTGCGCGCGATCGGCGCCCTTCGCCACGCGGCCGCAGAGGACGACGTGCTCGCCGCGCTGCCGCGCGCGCCCGCCGAGGCCCTGGACACGCTCGCCGCGATCGGCGGCCAGCGCACGGCGGACGCGCTCCGCACCGCCCTCGGCCTCGACGGCGCAGGCGCAGGCGCGACCATCGCGCCATCGATCGCCCCATCGATCGCCCTGAATATCCGTCACCAACGGTATCGTGCCGTGACGCTGCTCTGGCATCTGACGGAGGAGCCCGGGGACCGGCGCGCGCTCCTCGCCCGCCTGAACCCCCGCGATCTGCCGGTCGATCTCGCCGCCGATCTCGGCGGGGCCGATCCGGCGGAGCTCGCGGTGCTCCAGCATGCGGTGGAGCGGTACACGCCCGTGGACGCGCTGCCGGCGCTCGCGCGCGCCGGCGATGCGCGCGCGCTCCCGGCGATCGCCGACCTGCTGCTCCGGATCGCGGCGGATCTCGCGGCCGCGTGGGCTCCCGGCGGGCCGGCCGAGCGGCTCGAGCCCGCGATCGACCAGGGCCCCCAGCGGCCCGCGGAGCCGGCGGTGCCGGCGGAGGTCGCGGAGGCGATCCGCGGCCTCGGCCGGCGGCTCCACCGGCGCCGGAAGATCCGGCCCGTGTGCCTGCTCGACGCGAGCGAGCGCGAGGCCGGCGACGCGCTGCTCGCGAGCCTGACCCTCGACCTCCTCGATCGGCCCGGCCTGTCCGCGGGCGAGCGCGCCCTCCTCGTGGACCTGCTGCGCTCGGCGCCGTGGCGGCGCGCGCGCCCGCGCGTCCCGCGCCTCCTCCGCCACCGCGACCCGCACGTGCGCAAGCGCGTGATCGCGCTGCTCGCCCAGGGCGGCGCCGAGGCGCTCTCGGCCAGCCTGACGCTCCTCACGGGCGCCGGCGACGTGCAGACGGCGCGGCAGGCGCTGCGCGCGCTCGGCGCCATGGAGGCACGCTGGGCCTGCCCCGCGATCGCCGCGTGCCTCGATCACCCGAGCATGAGCATCAAGAAGACGGCGGCCGAGGCGCTATCGCGGGCGGGCGGGCCAGAGGCCGTGCCGAGGCTCGTCTTCTGGCTCGGCCGCCACGACAACCCGGGGCTGCGCGCCGCGCTCGAGGCCGCGCTGCGGGCGATCGTCGGGCCGGCGTGCGCGGCGACGATCCTCGCCGCCGCCGAGGCCGCGGAGGACGAGCGCGCGCGCGACCGGCTGCTCGACGCGGTGGGCCGCACGCTGTCGGCGCAGGCGATCCGGAGCGGGATCCGCCAGGGATCGGCCGCGGCGGCGCGGCTGCTGGAGCGGGCGATGGCCGGGGAGGTCGCGCTCGCTTCCGGGACCGCCGCCGAGCTCGCCGCGGACCTCGAGGCGCGCGACCCGCACCGGCGCGAGCAGGGATCCGCGGGTGCACCGGCGCCGCCGGGCGCGGGGGAGGCGCTCGCCGCGGCGGCGCTCGCGGCCGCGCTGGCCCGGGGCGGCTGGGACAACGCGACGGCGCGGCGGCTGCTCGAGCGGGAGGCGGCGCTGCCGCAGGACGGGCTCGCGGCCCTGCGGCAGCTCGCGCCGGAGTGGCTCCGCCTCGCGGCGTCCGAGCCGGCGCTGCGCGACGCGGCGCTCCGGCTGCTCGTCCGCGCCTCCCCTGCCCCGTGGTCGCCCGGCGAGGCGCGCGCGCTCGCGAGGCAGGTCGCGGTGCTGCTCGACGGGCTCGCCGCGGCGGCGGCCGATCTGCGCGACGGTCTCCTTTCGCTGCTCGAGGCGGCGGCGCCGGAGCTCCCGGCGGCCGAGGCGCTGGGCGTGGCGGCGCGCGTGCGCGGGCTCGCGCCGGCGCCCGGGGCGCGCCGGTCGCCGCTCGAGGTGCTGCGGCGGTGCGGGGCGATCCTCGGGCGCACCGACGTCGAGCAGGCGCTCGCCATGGCGCGCGTGGCCGCCGATCCGTGGACGGCGGAGGCGGCGATCCTGCGCGAGGTGTTCGGCGCGCCGGCGGAGGCGGGCGAGGGCGCGGATCCCGAGGGCGCGGCCGCGTGGCAGGCGGCGCTCCGGGCCGCGGCGCAGGAGCCGGGGGAGCTCGCGGCGCTCCGGGCGGAGGGGCCGCGCGGCGGGGTCGGCTCGCGGGCGCAGCTCGCCGCGCTGATCGAGGTGTTCCCGTCCGCGGCCGAGCCGGCGCGGGCGCTCCTCCTGGACTGGATGGAGTCGCTGCAGCCGATCGGCGCGCCGCCCTGGACCCTCGCCGAGCAGGCGGCATCGCGGAGCGGCGGCGCGCGGGCGCCGCGGCCGTCCGATCTCGACCAGCCGCGCTCGGCCGCGCTCCGCGGGCGCCTGCTGTCGATGCTGGACGCGCCCGCGCCGGCCGAGCGGCGCGCGGCGGCCACCGCGCTGCTCTCGTGGCCGGAGGAGGACGTCCGCGCGGCCGTGCTGCGCGCTCACCTGCGCGGCGACGTCGAGGGCCTGGATGGGCGGAGCCTGCCGCGTCTGGCGGGCTCGCTGCTCGATGTCACGGAGGAGGAGCTCCGGGGCGACGCCAGCGACGAGCTGCGCCGGGAGCGCGCGGCGCGTCTCGCGGCCCTGCTCGATCGGTCGGCGGTCGAGCGCCTGTTCCCGCTGCTGCTCGGGTGGTGGGAGACGGGCGCGCCGGCGACGCGCGCGGCGGCGGCCCAGGCGCTCCGCCGCATCGCCCCCGACGTGCGGGCGGCGCGGCTCGTCGAACGCGTCCGGCAGGGGGCGTGGGGCTACCTCGACCTGGTCACGGGCGAGCTGCTGCTGCGCACGCCGGAGCTCGAGGCCGTCGTGAGGCGCCTGCGCGCCGAGGGGCGGGCCGACCTGGCGGAGCGGATCTCCCTCGTGGACGGCCCGATCCGGCCGCCCGGCGGTGCGGACGAGGACGCGCGGGCGCTCGCGGCGCTGCGCGCGCGCCCGGAGCCGCGGGCGCGCGCGGCGGGTGACCACGGCCCGGCGCGGCAGGAGCTGGTGCGGCTCGCGCGCGCCGGTGATCCGGAGCAGTCCCGCCGGGCGCTGTCGGCGCTCGCCGGGGCGCCGGACGAGGAGCTCGCGGCGCTGCTCGTGGAGCTGCTCGGCGATCGGCGTCCCCGGGTGCGGCTCCACGCGCACCGGCTGCTGCGCGACGCGGTGGACCGCGCCGCCTACCTGCGCGCGACGTGCGCGCTCCTCTCGGATCCGCTGCCCGACGTGGTCCGCTCGGCGATCCGCATCCTCAGCTTCGCGCCGTGGCCGCCTGCGATCCCCGCGATCGTGGGCCTGCTGCTGCACCCGCACAAGGCCGTCCGCCGAGCGGCCGCCGAGGGGCTCGCGCACGTGGGCGCGCCGGCGATCCCTGCCCTCAAGGAGGCGCTGGGGCACGCGCGGCCGGATCGACGGGAGGTCTACGCAGAGGTGATGCGGCGGATCGGGACGCTGTGATGCGGGGACAGGGTTGCTCCGCAGGATGGCCGGCTGAGAGAGAGAGAGAGAGAGAATTCAACGCCAAGGCGCCAAGGCGCAAAGACGCAAAAAAAAAAGAGGAGAGATAGAATCACAGCATACGCATCAGGCCATCTCGTTCTCTTTGGTTTCCTTGGCAGCTCATCGTCATTCCTGTCATGAGCACCTCTGCGCCATCGCTTTCGGTGAGCAGCCGGTGACACAGACACCACGCAGATCATCGATCTGCCAGGTCGGCCCCCCTCCCCCATCCTCTTTTTTGCGTCTTTGCGCCTTGGCGCCTTGGTGTTGAATTCTCCCTTCCTGCCAGGAGCCGAACGATGTGCGCCGTCGCGCGCGTCTCATCATTTCGCTCCCGCCCCTTCGACCTGGCCTGCCGCTCCTCCCGCCCCTTCGACCTGGCCCGCCGCTCCCCCCGGCTCGGCCGGCAAAGGCACAACACCGCGGTCGGGCTCCCCGAGGACGCAGGCCTCTTTGCCCTCGACCACCTTGCAGCGGCGATCCGCCGGGCACTTCCCTCCACACGGCAGCCGCACACACAACCCCGTCGCCGCGTCGCACGCCGTCCCGATCTCACAGATCGCGTAGCAGGTGTCGTAGACCTCGCGGTTCACCACAGCCGCCCCGGCCGCGGCGGCGAGCGCCGCCGCCGCATCACCATAGGAGCTCCCACCCGACCGCACGGGCCTCATCCCCAACAAAAACTCGGGGGGACCGCGCTTCGCCCTCAAGCAACCGGCCAGGCTTACAGCCACACAGCAGGACATCAGAAAGACGGTAATTTTCATCAACC
Organism: Sorangium sp. So ce362; assembly: GCF_051519845.1. NCBI lineage: Bacteria > Pseudomonadati > Myxococcota > Polyangiales > Polyangiaceae > Sorangium > Sorangium sp. So ce362. The sequence continues at coordinate 5,304,191 of NZ_CP150332.1, forward strand.
TGAGATCCTGCATACACACAGTAACGATTCGACACCAGGTCAGGAGCATACTCCGGTACAATGCTCGCCATGCAGGGGGGAGGGAACCGAGGTGAGTGATCCTGTGCACCTGGCGCCGTTGCCGACGCCGCTACGCTGGGAGGTACCGCCCAGGAGCTGGAGCGCCGGCAAGGCATCGTGCCTGACCGTCACGGCGGGCGGCAAGACCGACCTGTTCCTCGATCCGGAGCGCACCGCCGGCGTCCTGAACGCGCCGCGCCTGCTCGGGACGCCGCAGGGGGATTTCCTCGCCAGCGCGCGGGTGACCGTGGGCTTCGCGGCGGCGCACGACGCCGGCGTGCTGCTGCTCTGGGCGCACGAACGCGCGTGGGCCAAGCTCTGCTTCGAGCTGTCGCCGGAGCGCGTGCCGACGGTCGTCTCCGTGGTGACCCGCGGCCTGTCCGACGGCCGCAGGGCCTTCAACGTGGACGCCGACCACGTCTGGCTGCGCGTCTCGCGGCTCGGGCGGATGTGCGCGTTCCACGCCTCCACCGACGGGACGATCTGGCACGTGCTCCGCAGCTTCTCGCTCGGCAGCGCAACCGAGCTCGACGTCGGCTTCTCGGCCCAGTCGCCGGCAGGCGACGGCTGCACCGCCGTCTTCGACGACATCCGCTTCACGCCGCGCCGGGTCGGCGACCTGCGCAGCGGACACGCCGAGAGGGACGCAGCGCTGGCGCGCGCCGGTCAGATGCCGCCGTTGACCGGGATGACCTTGCCGCTCACGTACGTGTTGTGAAGGGCCAGCCACGCGATCGCGGCCGCGGCCTCGTCCGGCGTGCCGAGGCGCCGCAGGGCCGAGAACGCGAGGTACTCTCTGCGGAGGCCCTCGTCGAGCCGCGTCGATAGCCCGGCGTCGAGCAGGCCCAGCGCCACCATGTTGACCCGCACCCGCCGCGGGCCGAGCTCCTTCGCGAGCGCCATGGCGGTGGCCGCGATCATCCCTTGGCTCGCCGCGAACGCGACCGGGATCGGCAGCGACTGCGCGCGATCGGGCCCGCCGACGAGGACGATCTCCCCGCCGCCGCCCCGCGCCATCACCGCCCCGACATCGCGGGCGACAAGGAACGCCGCGCGGGCGTTCGACGCATAGGCCCGGTCCCACGCCTCGTCCGACAGCTCGAGCCCCGGCGTGGCGTCGAGGCTCCCGGCGCAGTGGATCGCCGCGGCGGGCACCGGCTCGTCCGCGCCCATCCGGCCGACGAGCTCGCGGAGCGCGGCGGCGTCGGTGAGATCGAGCCGGACGGCGCGGAAGCCGAGCTCGCGCGACAGCTCGGCCGCCCGGACCTCGCTCCGGCAGTACGTGAACGTGGCGCTCGCCCCGCGCGAGGCGAGCGCGCGCAGCACCGCGGCGCCGACGGCGCCCGTGCCCCCGAAGACGACGACGTGCTTCATGTCAGGCCCTCCACGTACGCGAGCGCCTCGGCCGCGGCGTCGACGAAGGTGTCGAGCGTGCCGCGCGGGATGTCGAACCGAGGCTGGAGCCGGAAGATCGTCCAGTCGTGCCCGCAGGTGAAGCAGAAGAAGCCACGGCGATAGAGGCGGTGGCACACGAGCGGCGACACAACCGACTGGTGCGCGAGATCCGGGAACCCGAAATGCTCGAAGGAGAGCCAGGGGTGATCCGGCGGCTCGAGCTGCACGCCGAGCATCAGGCCCGCGCCGCGCACCTCCCTGAACAGCCGGTTCGGCCGGAGCGCCGACTCCAGCCGCTCGCGGAGGTACGCGCCCGTCTCGCGGATGTACGCGATGAGCTCGTCCGTGATCAGGTCGAGCGCGGCGAGCCCCGCGACCGCGGAGAGGGCGTTGTAACCCATGGTGTTGTTGTGGCTCTCGCCCGCGGCGAACTGGCTGCCGTAGGCGCGCACGAAGAGGTCGCGCCTCGTCAGCATCGCCGAGAGCGGCAGGAGACCGCCGCCGAGCTGCTTCGCCAGCAGCACCACGTCCGGCCGGCGCGGCCAGCGCTCGGTCGCGAGGAAGCCGCGCCCGGAGCGGCCGATGCCCGTCTGCACCTCGTCGGCGATGAGCAGCGCGCCGTGCCTCGCCGTGAGGTCGCAGAGCGCCTCGACGAACGGCGGCGGCAGCTCGCGCACGCCGCCCTCGCCCTGGATCGGCTCCACGAGCACCGCCGCCACGTCGCCCCCGGCGAACACCCGGGCGAGCGCGTCGACGTCGCCGAACGGGATCGACGTGGCGCCCTGCAGGAGGGGCACGAACGGGTCGCGGAGGTACCCCTCCCCCATGAACGAGACGCTCCCGTAAGAACAGCCGTGGTAGGCGCCGGTCAGCCCGACGAGGACGGGCTTCCGAGTGAGCGCGCGGGCGAGCTTGAGCGACGCCTCGACGGCGTCGCTCCCCGTGCACCCGAAGAAGACGTTGTCGTAGTGGCCCACGCGCTCGCAGAGGCGGCGCGCCAGGCGGCCGGCGAACGGGTTGACGCGCGACGGGTACCAGGAGGGCGCGTCCGAGTCGAGGAAGGCGCGCACGGCGCGGGCGATGCCCGGGTTGCGATGACCGAAGGCCTGGGTGCCGTGGAAGTCCTCGATCACGAGGCCCTCGCTGTCGACGAGGAGGCCGCCCTCGGCGCGCACGACCCGGATGGGCTCGCGGGCGAGCTTCGCCCGCTGCGCGATGAGCGGGTTCACGAAGGCGCGGTAGTCGTCGAACCCGTCGCGCAGGATGTCGTCGAACGCGTCCACGTCAGAGCCCTCCGTCGGCGACGAGCTTGGCGGCGCTCATGAAGGCGCTGTCGTCGGAGCACAGGAACACCGCGAGCTCGGCGATCTCGTCGACGCGGCCGAGGCGACGCAGCCCGCAGTGCGCGACGTACTCCGCCTGGCGGTGCTGCGGGAGCCCCTGCGCCATGCCCTCCTCGAGGAGGCCGGGGCCGAGGAGGTTCACGCGCACGCCGTAGCGGCCGACCTCGCGCGCGAGCGCCTCGGTGAGGCCGCGCAGGGCCGACTTCGAGGCGGCGTAGTGGACCGGCGCCTCGATCACGCGCTCCGACGCGAAGTTGCCGATGTTCAGGATGACGCCGCGCTTCTCGCGGATCATGAACCGCAGCGCGGCGCGGCTCATGAGGTAGGCGCCCTTCACGTTCACGTCCATCACGAGGTCCCAGTCCTCCTCCTCGAGCAGCGAGATGGGCAGGACCTGCGTGATGCCGGCGTTGTTGACCAGCACGTCGAGCCCGCCCCAGGCGCGGTGCAGCGCGGCGAGGGTGTCCTTCACGTGGGCGGCGTCCGCCACCGAGCCCTTGAAGACGAGCGGCGGGGCGCCTGTCGCGGCGATCTGTCGGCCCGCCTCCGCGGCGTCCGCGTCGTCGGTCGCGTAGGTGAAGGCGACGCGCGCGCCGTGCCGGGCGAGCGCGAGGGCGATCGCGCGCCCGAGCCCGCGCGAGCCGCCCGTGACGAGGCAGCGCCGGCCGGCGAGGAGGCCGGAGGCGGCGCTCACGGGGCCTCCCGGCGAGGCGACGGCGAGAGGAGCGGGAGGGCGCGCCGCCCGCCGGATCGATCCGGCCACGTCCGCGGCTCGCTCATGAACCGCGGCTCCTTCTCCCTGTAGAGCACGTTGTAGTTGCACACAGGCACGGTCCTCCCGTCAGCGTAACAGTTGCTGTCGCAGCACTGGGCCGCGCGCTCGACGTCGAACGTCTCCTCATCCATGTGCGAGTGGACGTACACCGCCTTCACCGCGCGCTCGCTGATCCGCAGCGACTCCTCCCTGCGGAGCGGCTTCTTCGCCGGGAAGAGCGCGCGCAGGAGGCCGTTCAGGAGGCCGAGCGCGCGGTCGTCGTCGCCGCGCGACCAGAGCGCGTCGATCGCGTCCTGCATGGCGCGCTCGAGGCGCGCGCTCGGCTCCAGGTAGAGGTGGTCGCCGAGGCAGGCGTAGAGCGCCTCGCGGCTCATGAACCGGGTGAACGGGATCGGCGGGCCCCCCGCGGGATCCATGAGCAGGTAGGCGACCTGGTAGCAGAGCGGGTGAGCGCACGGCGACGGGACGAAGTCGCCCGGCGAGAGGAGCCCGCCCGTCGTCTCGGCGATCCGCTCGAGGACCTCGAGCGTGGAGATGCGCCCGCTGCGATCGAACGAGGCGCCGCTCTGGCCGGTGAACGTCATCGTGTGGACCTCGAGGTGGCGGACGCAGCCGAGCCGGAAGCCGAGCTCGAGGATGCGGCCGATCTCGTGGTCGTTGAGGCCGCGGGTCATGACCGGGATGAGCGTCGTGTCGACGCCGGCGGCGTCGAGCCGCTCGAGACAGGCGAGCTTCTTGTCGACGCTCCTGACGCCGTTCAGGGCCCTGTCCGTGGCGTCGTCGAAGGTGTCGAAGGAGAGCGCGATCCGCGCCCCGAGCTCCGCGAGGCGCCGGAGGAGCGCGTCGTTCCTGAGCAGGCCGAAGCCGTGGCTGCAGATGCTCACGCGGTGGATGCCCGCGTCCTGGCACATCGCGACGAGCTCGGGCAGCTCGGGGTGGAGCGTGGGCTCGCCGCCCGTGAGGTTGATCAGGTCGAGATCGCCGCCGGCGCCGTCGCAGAGGTGGCGGAGCACCTCCCCGAACTCGGCCTTGCTCATGAAGAACGCGCCGTCGTTCTTGTTGTGCACGTAGCACATGGGACAGTCGAGATCGCAGGCGCTCGTGATCGTGACGACCGGCATCCTGACCCGCTGGGTGTGGGCCTCGCACGGGCCGCAATCGAAGGGGCAGCCGTGCTCGATCGGGCGCCGCGGCGCCCGCGGCGGCGCAGGGGCCGGCGTGATTGCGCGCGTCGACTCGTACCAGGCCGCGCTCGTCGAGAGCCGCACGTCGCGCGGGCCGTGCTCGGGGCACGCCTTGCGCATCCACGCCTCGCCGGCGGGCGTCGCCACGACCCGGGCGGGGACGGCGATCTTGCAGGCCGGGCACAGGCTCGTGGTCTCGTGGATCAGCCGGTCGGTCCCCATGGACGCGGAGGATATCAGGCTCGTCGGGGCGAGCGCGCTCCCGTCGACGCCCCGCGCGGCCTGATAAGCTCGCGCGCATGCCCCGCGCGCCGGACGAGATCGTGGCGGTCGAGTCGCTCACCAAGACCTTCGGCGGGGTCGCCGCGCTCTCGGACGTGAGCTTCCGCGTCGAGGGCCCCGGCCTCGTCGGCGTCCTCGGCCCGAACGGCGCCGGCAAGACGACGCTGCTCGACCTCCTGGAGGGCCTCAGCGAGCCGACGCGCGGCGCGGTCCGCCTCTTCGGCGCGCCCGTGCCGCCCTACCCGCGGCGGCGGGTCGGCGTGGTCATGCAGAAGGAGGTCCAGCTCGAGCGCTGCACGACGCGGGAGTACGCCGGCCTCTTCGCCGCGATCTACGGCGTCCGTGACGGCGCGGCGCGGATCCTGGAGCGGGCGCGCCTCGCCCAGCGCGCGTCGGTGCCCATGGCGCGCCTGTCGGGCGGCGAGGCGGCGCGCCTGTTCATCGCCACCGCGCTGGTCCACGAGCCCGAGCTGCTCTTCCTCGACGAGCCCACGGCGCCGCTCGACCCGGCCGGCAAGCAGGAGATCGGCGAGGTGCTGCGCTGCGTGGCCCGCGAACGCACGGTGGTCATGACGACGCACGACCTGCGCGAGGCGGACAGCCTCTGCGATCGGCTGCTCTTCCTCGTCGGCGGCAAGCTCCGGGCGAGCGGGACGCGGGACGAGCTCGTGGCCGCGGTGCCCGAAGGCCGCCGGACGGGGCTCGGGGTCGAGGACGCGTTCTTCCACTTCTGCGCGGTCCGGATGCGCCGCGGCGAGGCGGAGGAGGCGTCGTGAGCGCCTTCTGGGCGCTCGCGCGCCTCCGGCTGCTCGACGTGCTGCGGAGCGCGAGCTCGACCAGCTTCGTGCTGCTCTTCCCGGTCGTGCTCCTCGTCATCGTCGGGTTCGTGTTCATGAACGGCCACCCGTTCGAGGAGCGGACGATCGCCGTCGTCGCCGGCCCCGGCGCCGCCGAGCGCCCGCTGGAGGCGCTCGGCGGCGAGCTCGATCCCGCGCGGCTCGTGCACGTGGAGAGCGAGGCCGCCGGGCTCGCGCGGCTCCGGGCGCGGACCGCGAGCGCCGTCGTGGTGCTCCCGCGCGGTGACGGGATCTCGCGGGTGATCGTGGGGCCGCGCGACCGGCTCTTCGGGCGAGGGATCGTCGCGTCGCCCGGGGTGCGGGCCGAGCTCGCCGTCGTGGAGCTCCCGCGCTGGGGCTACGTCCACTACCTCTTCCCGGGGATCCTCACGTTCAGCGTCATGCTCGCCGGGCTCTTCGCGACCGCCTACACGATGGTGCTCTACCGGCAGAACCGCTTCCTGAAGAAGCTCGCGACGACGCCCATGCCGAAGGCGGCGTTCGTCGGGGCGCAGATCGCGGCGCGCTCCGTCCTCGTCCTCGGGCAGATCGCCCTCGTCGCCGCGGCCGGCGCGCTGCTCTTCGACGTGCCGTTCACCGCGGTGTCGGCCCTCTGGGTGGCCCTGGTCTCGCTGCTCGGCCTGCTCGCGTTCATGGGCATCGGCTTCGTGCTCGCCTGCGTCCTCAGGACCGAGGACCTCGTGGTCGACATCGTGAGCGCGGTGAACCTGCCGCTCGTCTTCCTGTCCGAGATCTTCTTCCCCCTCGACGCCCTCCCCCGCCCGCTCGCCGCGCTGGGCGCCATCCTGCCGAGCACGCACATGGTGCAGCTCACCCGCGAGATCTTGCTGTTCGGTGCCACCGATCCGGGCCAGCTCGCCGGCGGCATCGCCGTCCTCGCCGGCTGGACGGTCGCGACGTTCGCGCTCAGCCTCCGGCTCTTCCGGTGGCATCGCTGAGGGCGGCGACCCCTACCTGGAGGGGGTCGCCGGAGGGTCGCGTTGGATCGTGAGGTCTCGATTGCGGTACAGCGACCGCCACATGCGACGGGCCGACCGGGTTGTGGGTTGTCGACGGGGTCGATTGCAGCAACCCGACGGAAGGGGGCGACGGAGGTAACGGGGGCAGCAGCGGCGACGAGGACGGCTGCGGCTAGAACACCGACGTTGAGCGAGCGAGAAATGAACCGCCAAGGCGAACTTCAGGCTGGCCGCGCGGACCGACCGGCTCGGCTATCCCTGCGAGCGCATGCGGCTCGATTGGGTCGAGGCTCCGGCGATGCCGTCGTGAGTCCCCTGCAGGTGACGCACAGGCCAGACCTGTAGTCCGCCCCCCGGGCGACCGGCGGCCCCTTTCGCTCGATCGCCGGCCCCGGTAAGCTCGGGCTCGATGATCGCAGAGAACACGCTTCAGGGGCCGCCGGTCGCCGAGAGCTCGCGCCGGGTCGGCGCGCTGTTCGAGCCCTTCTCGCCGAGCTATGCGGACAACCCCGCGCTCGCGTTCTATCAGGCGGCGCACCGGGAGGCGCCGGTCGCTTACAGCGAGGCGTTCTCCGCTTACCTCGTCGTGGGGCACGCCGAGGTCACGCAGGTGCTCCGCGAGCCGGTCGGGTTCTCCTCGGCGCACATCCTCGACCTGCCGCCGGATCTGCCGCCGGAGGTGATTGCCGAGCTCCGGCGCGGCATCTACCAGATGCCGCCGGCGCTCTTCAACAACGACCCTCCCGGGCACACGCGCGCGCGGGCGCTGTTCTCGAAGGCGTTCACGACCGCGAGGGTCGCCTCCCTCGAGCCGACGATCGCCCTGGCGGCGGAGGCGCTGGTGCGCGCGATGGACCCGGGCGGCGATCCGGTGGATCTGATGCAGGCGCTCGCCTTCCCGCTCCCCTTGCAGATCATCGCCGCCCTGGTCGGGATACCGCTGGAGGACGCGCCGCTGCTCAGGGCCTGTCAGGACGAGCGGTTCAAGCTCTACGAGCCGGCGCTCGACACGGCGCGGAAGGTCGAGGCCGCGCGGAGGTTCGTCGCCTACGAGCGCTATCTGGCCGATCTCATCGAGCGGCGCCGCGCCGAGCCCGCCGACGACCTGATCACCGCGCTGATCGGCGCCCGTGTCGACGGCGAGGCGCCGCTGTCGGTCGAAGAGATGATCTCCCACCTCATCATCCTGTTCTTCGCCGGCTACGAGACCGTGGCGAGCCTGATTGGCTCGCTCGTGCTCCGCCTGCTCGAGGCGCCCGCGCTGTGGGACGCCATCGGCAGCGACGCGGCGCTGCTCCAGGCGGCGATGGAGGAGACGCTCCGGATCGACGCCCCCGTGCAGATGGAGCCGCGGCGCGCGACGGCGCCGGCCGTCGTCGGCGGCGTCGAGATCCCCGCGGGGGCCACGGCGTTCGCGTTCTTCGGCGCCGCCAACCACGATCCGGCGGTCTTCCCGGACCCGCAGCGGTTCGACGTGAACCGCAATGTCGCCGGCCCGCGTGCGCGGCACCTCGGCTTCGGCTGGGGGGTGCACACCTGCATCGGCGCAGCGCTCGCGCGCATCGAGGTGAGGTGCGCCGTGCAGGCGTTGCGCGCCGCGTTCCCCGGCCTGCGCCTCGCCGCCGGGGCGCGCCCGAGCTACGCGCCCAGCCTGTTCTTCCGCAAGCCCACGGCCGTGCCCGTGACGCTCGGCGCGGCGTGACCGCGGCGGCCGCCGCGCTTCAGGACGGGACAGGCCACCAAGAAGCTCTCTCCGAGTTCTCCCGACGTCTTTGGCGTCTTGCCGGTCTTCGTCTCCGGGTCGCCCCTTTCGCTCGATCGCCGGACCGGGTACGCTCGGACTCGATAGAAGAGCTGGAACGGAGCAGTTGAGGGTTCGGATACCGATCGACGGCACATCGCTGGGAGGCAGAGTGCCATGAACAGAGAGCTGCGCGCGCGCATCATGCAAATCGTGGGAGCTGGCATGTTCACGGGCCTGTCGCTGGCGCTCGGCTGCCAGGACGGGACCGGCGGCGGGGCGGCGACAGGGGCGGGTGGGACCGGCGGGGCTGGAGGAACCGGCGGCGCCGGCGGTCAGGGCGGCGCCGGCGGTCAGGGCGGCGCCGGCGGTCAGGGCGGCGCCGGCGGTCAGGGCACCTCCTCGGAAACGAGGTGCTTCTCGCTGGACGAGATCCGGGCCAGCTCCGACGGCGGCGCTGGGGGAAGCGGCGGCGGGGGGGGGAGCGCCGAGACCTGCCCGAGCGAGTACCATCCGAACCCCGTGTCCTGCGTGGTCTACGAGAGTGGCCGGCTGGAGGACGGCCAGTGCTGCTACGACGTCAACGACCCGGGCATCGGCGCCTGCGGCCGCCCGTTCCTCGTGGGCGGCGAGCCGCGCGTCGCCGGCGTCGAGACGCGGGCCGACTGGGTGCTCGACGCCGCGGCGGACGAGCCGCTCGCGGTCGACCCCGTGACGCGCGCCGCCCTCGCCGAGGCGTGGCTCGCCGACGCGCGGCTCGAGCACGCGTCCGTCGCGTCGTTCGCGCGCTTCACCCTGGATCTGCTCGCCCTCGGCGCGCCGCCCGCCCTGATCGAGGCCGCGCAGCGCGCCCTCTCGGACGAGCTCCAGCACGCCCGGGCCTGCTTCACGCTCGCGAGCCGCTACGCCGGCCGCTCGCTCGGCCCGGGGGCGCTCGCCATGGACGGGGCGCTCGACGCGCCCACGCTCGCCAGCGCCGCGGCCGGCGCCGTGCGCGAGGGCTGCGTGGGCGAGACGCTCGCCGCGCTCCAGGCCGGCGCGCAGCGGAGCCGCGCACGCGACCCCGAGGTGCGCCGCGCCCTCGACAGGATCGCCGACGACGAGGCCGCGCACGCCGAGCTCGCGTGGGCCTTCGTGCGCTGGGCCGTCGCGCGCGGCGGCGAGCCGGTGCGCGCCGCCGTGGCCCGCGCGTTCGACGAGGCGCTCGCCGGTGTGCGCGCCGCCCGCGGCCCGGAGCGCCCCGGGATCGACGCCGCCGCGTGGCACGATCACGGCCGGCTCACCGAAGCGGAGCGGGCGCGCTGCCACCTCGACGCCGCGCGCGAGGTCATCGCGCCGTGCGCGGAGGCGCTGCTGTCCACGCCGCCCTCCACCGCCGCGGCCAGCGCCGGCCTCGACGCCCCGGCGTAGCCTCCCCCCTGGATCCGACGCCCGAGCGCACCTACGTCAAGAAACGAGCACGACGTCGATACCCGAGACGAATCTCACGAACCTCCCCGCCGCCTGGCCTACCTTCCCGTCATGACCGCGCTTCGCCAGCTCCGCCTCATCGCGATCCTCGAAGGCCTGTCCTACCTGCTCCTGCTCTTCATCGCGATGCCGCTCAAGTACCTCGCCGACCAGCCGCTCGCCGTTCGCGTCGTCGGCAGCGCCCACGGCCTCCTCTTCGTGCTGTTCCTCGCCGCGCTCGTCCACGCCGCCGTCCGGCGCCGGTGGTCGCTCGGCCGCTCGCTGCTCGCCTTCGTGTCGTCGATCGTCCCCTTCGGGACGTTCGTCTTCGACCGCTCGCTGCGGCGCGAGATCGAGGCGACCCTGCCGTCGTCGTAGGCAGGCGCGGTGGCGGCGCGATCGCGGGATCGCCTGGCCCCACCGCCGTGTCAGCCGGGCACCGCGCCAGCGCCCGCACGCCTCGCCGCGGAGTCGCCCGCGCGCGCCGACGACGCCGGGCGCTCCTCGCCGGGTGCCGAGCACAAAACTTAATTATTTCATACACTTACAAATGATCGTAAAATAATGGGCCGGCGTGTCGATCCTGCGTCTGGCCGTTCGTCGTGACGATAGAGCCGGGGCGCATCCGGTCGGGAACGCCCGGACGCGCCGCTTCGAACCAGAAGGAGACACGACGATGCGATCCATGAACACCGCGGGACCGACGACGATCGAGGCGAGGACGGACACGCAGCAGCCGGGTCACGTGGCGCCGTCCGATCGCCGGACGAGGCGAGGCAGCACGGTCATGAGGCGCATCTCGATGGCAGCGTGCCTGTTCGTCGCCGCGTGCGGCGGCGCGGACGACGGCGAGGCGGACCCGGTCGACGCCGAGCCCGATCCGGTCGCGTGGAAGGACATGAGCTTCGCGGAGCGCACCACGTACATGAACGACATCGTCATGCCCCGGATGAAGGAGGTCTTCGTCGCGTACGACGCGAAGTACGCGTCGATGGACTGCACGACGTGCCACGGCGACGACGCGGTCGAGCGCGCCTACGCGATGCCGAGCTCGCAGATCGCCCCGCTCCTCGGCGAGGCGGAGTTCCCCGAATGGGTGTCGGATCCGGAGCACCCGGAGCGCCTGGCGTGGACCGACTTCATGTACAGTCAGGTCGTGCCAGAGATGGCCGACCTGCTCCAGGTCGCCAGGTACGATCCGATGACAGGTACCGGCGAGTTCTCGTGCAACAACTGCCACACGGTGGAGGAAGTCGAGCCGTGAGGCGGCCCGAGGCGTGAGCGAGCGACGCGGATCCCGGCGTCCTCGGCGCCACCACCCTATCTCTGGCTGGTTTGCGCCCTCGCGGCTCGGCGTCTTTGCCCGAATTCTCCCTTCCGGACCCTGATCCGTCGGGTCCGCCTCCTCATCCCGGCGGAGCGCACTGCCGCATCCGGCGGCCCGGCAGCGCCGCGCGGCCCGCTAACTCGACGGCTGCAGCTCAATCCCTGGACGCCGCGCTCCGACTACTCTCCGCCCGGAGGAGGTTTCGCATGCCCGTCCCGATCGAGATCGAAGAGTCCAACGCTCAGTTCCTGGCCGCCTGGATGCATTTCAGCCAGCGTCTCCCCGGCCATCGGATCGAGCACACCGACGGCGTCACCGTCGTCCTCTCGGGCACCGACATGGTCCTGCTCAACACGGCCACGCTCTCCTCGCCGGCAACCGACCTCCAGGATCTCGAGCGCCGGGCGCTCAGGGCCGTCGAGCTCGCGCGGACCGGCGGCGTTCCCTGGCTCTTCGCGCTGTCCGACAGCTGGTCGCCGGGCGGCGACGCGGGCGCGACCGCCGAGGAGCTCCTGGCCCGGCTCGGCTTCACGCCGGCCGTGTCGCTCATGGGCATGGTGGCCGACGCGATCACCCCCTCGCGGCGCCCGGCCGTCGGCCTCGATCTCCGGCGCGTGGCCGACGCCGAGACGCGCGCCGCCATCGCCGACCTCAACTCCGCCGCGTACAGCGTCCCGATCCCCGCGGGGCGCGCCTCCGTGGCCCACGAGGCGCTGTGGAACGACCGGGCGTTCGGGCAGGTCGGCTACGTGGGCGACCAGCCCGTGTGCTCCGCGGCGACGTTCATCGTGGAGAAGATCCGGTACGTGGGCTTCGTCGTCACCGCGGCCGAGCACCGGCGCAAAGGGTACGCCGAGGCGGTGATGCGCAGCTGCCTCGACGACGCGCTGAGCGAAACGGGCGTCGCGAGGACCGTCCTCCACGCGACGGACATGGGGCGGCCCGTGTACGAAGGGATGGGCTACCGCGCGGTCACGCGCTTCGCCTTCTACACGCCGCCGCAGGCCTGAAGCCCGGGCGGCGCGCGCGTCCCGCTGCGGCGCCGCCTACCACCCGCACGTCCTGCCGCGGTTCTGCTGGTCGAGCCACCCCTTGAGCGGCGCGAAGTAGTCGAGCATCGCCGCCGCATCCATCCGACGCGATCCGGTCACCGCCTCGAGCGCCTCAGGCCACGGGCGGCTCCGCCCCATCTCCATCATCCGCCGGAGCCGCTCGCCGGCCTGCTCGTTGCCGTGGATCGTGCAGCGGTGGAGCGGCCCCTTGTACCCCGCCTCCTCGCAGAGCGCGCGGTGGAGCTGGAACTGGAGGATATGAGCGAAGAAGTACCGGAGGTACGGGACGCTCGCCGCCACATGGAACTTCGCGCCGGGATCGAAGTCCGCCTCGGAGCGGGGCACCGGCGGCATCACGCCCTGGTACCTCGTCCGGAGCTCCCACCAGGCCTGATTGTACTCCTCCGGCGGGATATCCCCGGAGAAGACCCCCCAGCGCCACCGATCGACGAGGACCGCGAACGGCAGGAAAGCCACCTTGTTGAGGGCGTCGCGGAGGAGGAGCGAGAGATCGCTCGACGGCGGGGGCAGATCTTCCACGAGCCCGATCCGCTGGAGGTACTCCGACGTGACCGACAGCCCGATCGTGTCGCCGATGGCCTCGTGGAACGCGGGGTTCGGGCTGTCGCGGTACAGCCACGGCAGGTGGTTGTAGGCCCTCTGATAGAAGGTGTGGCCGAGCTCGTGGTGGATCGTCCGGAAGTCGTCGGCCGTGATCTCGATGCACATCTTGATGCGCAGATCCTCCTCGTCATCGAGGTTCCAGGCGCTCGCGTGGCAGACGACGTCGCGATCCGCCGGCTTGACGAACAGCGATCGTTCCCAGAAGGTGGCGGGGAGCGGCTCGAACCCGAGCGAGATGAAGAATCGCTCGCCCGTCTTCACCATCTCGATCGGTGTGAGGCCCTTCGCGCGGAGCACCGCGTCGAGATCGTAGATCGGCGCGGCCCCCTCGGGCGCGACGAGATCGTCGATGTTGCTCCAGTCCTGGGCCCACATGTCGCCGAGCAGGTCGGCCCGGATCGGGCGCGCGGCGGGGACGACGTCCTCGCCGTACGTCGCCGCGAGCCGGCCGCGCACGTAGCAGTGGAGCGCGTCGTAGAGCGGCTTGACCTGCTCCCAGAGGCGGTCGACCTCCCGCGGCAGCGCCTGCCGCGGCATCTCGTATTTCGAGCGCCAGGCATCGCCGGTGTCCTTGAACCCGAGCTCGCGGGCCCCCTCGTTCGCGAGCGCCACGAGCCGCGTGAAGTCGCCGCGCATGGGCACGGAGACCGTGCGCCAGCCGACCCACGCTCGCTTCAGCTCCTCGGGATCGCGGCTCTTTGCGATGATCCTGCTGAGCTCCTGGAGATCGAGGCACTGGCCGGCCGCGGGGCAGTATTTGCCCGCTCCGTACATCGCCTCGAGCCGCGACGCGATGGTCGCGAGCTCCTGCGTCCTCGCGGGATCGGCGGGCGCGTACAGCGTGAGCGACGTGCGCAGCAGATCGAGCCGCCGGCGAACGTCGTAGGGCAGATCGAGGCCGCGGAAGCGGGCGGCCCGCTTGGCGAGGTCGGACTGCGCGCCGAGCAGCTTCGCGCTCGCCGCGGCCGCGAGGATCTGCGTGTCGACCGTGATGTACGTCGACGCCACCCACGCGGCCCGGTTGTTGTGGGTGCTGAGCTCGTGGAGCTCCGACTCGGCCGCCTCGATGAGTCGCGCGGCCTCCTCCGCCGCCGGCTGGGAGCCTGGCTGCGGCCGCGGCGGAGGGGTGGGCTCGGAGCAGGCTGCCGTGAGCGCGAGGGCGCTGCAGGGCAAGGCGACGACGAACACCGGAACCATGCGCACCATTTCCCGCCGCTCCCGGATCGCCGACACCTGAAGCGTGCAATGGTCCCTCCACCCCGGACGCGCAGAGGGCGTGGGGTGCGCTTCGGCGTCGCGATCCTGATAGGGCCTCTAAGGCCGCTCGGCGGCTCGAGCAATCCTCGGGGGTGCATCCTCGCGAGGGGCTGACATGCGGCAAAGTCTGCTCCTTTCACGCCGTCAAGTCAGCCTGGAGGATGGACCCTTATCGCGACATCGGCAATGACGTTGCTTGCGCGGCGGACTGGACAAGAGCACCGGCTTCCTCCCGCGCGACCCGCGACGCCCCCTCGGGGAAATACCGCTCCGCCAGCCGCCGGAAGCCATCCCTGAGCTCGAAGGATCCGAACGAGCGAGATCTCCCGCCGTGGTCCCCCGCGGGTCACCGCTTCTGCATCTGCAAGCCGCTCACCAACCCCAGGAACCACGACAGCGCGCCGCTCCCCGCCGCCTCCACGCGCGCGCCTCGGGCCCGCCCGCCCACGCGCTTTCGTGGCTGTCCACGCCGTGGACACCCGGCGTGCCGCCTGCGTGGACGCCGGAGGTCGCGCCGCGCGCGCCGGCGCCGTCAAGCGCGCCACCGCGGCCCGCTCCACGCCGGCGCGTGCTCCCTGGCACGGTGGTCGCACCAGGCGGACGTCATGAAGCCTCGCCTCGGCGACCTCGCCTTGCACATCGCCCGTATCGGCCTCTGCGCCTCCGGCGTCGCCGCCGCTGCACGCATCGAGAGCGCGACGCTCGCCGCGGCCTCCGGGGGCTCGCTCTTCTTCGCCGCCTTCGCCCTGATGCACGATGTCGCTCACGGCGCCCTCCGCCTGCCGCGCAAGGCGAACGAGATCGTCCTCACCCTCTCGGCCGCGCTGATGCTCATGAGCGGTCACGCCCTGCGCATCATGCACCTTCGCCACCACGCTCGCCCCCTCGCGCCCGACGACACCGAGGGCGCCCCCGCGCGCCTGCCGCTCTCGCGGGCGCTCCTCGGCGCCCCCCTCGCCGCCTTCGCCCTCCGCGCCGAGGCGTTCCGCGCCGCCGACCCGTCCGGCCGCCGCTGGCAGCTCGTCGAGGCCGCGCTCAACCTCGCCTCGCTCGCCCTCCTGCTCGCATCGCGGCGGCCTGCGCTCCTCGCCTTCGCGGCCACCGCCGCGTCCCTCCAGCTCACCATGGCCGTGTGGGCCGCGTACATCCCGCACAACGCCCCAGCCTGGATGCTGGCCGCCGCCCGCCGGCTCGCCTTCACCCGCTCGCCCATCGCGCTGAGCCTCGGTTACCACGAGCGCCACCACCGCACCCCCAACCTGCCCTGCAGCCGCCTCGCCCTCCCCTCCTCCGACCGCAGGTGCGGTTGCTCGGGTGAGTCCACCATGGCACGCTCGCCCTGATCCCGGGGGGGCACGCGCGGTGAGCCTGATGCAGCGGCTCGCTCGGCCGGGCTCGGCCTGGACGGAGGGTACAGAGATGAATGACACCAGGCCAAAGACTGGAATCATGGCCGCGACGCAGCGGCCACGAGGCCTGCTCGGGCGCCACGGAACGGGGGTGCGAGCATGAGCGTCCGGCTCAACCACACCATCGTGTCCGCGAAGGACAAGAAGGTGTCCGCCACCTTCATGGCCGAGATCCTGGGCCTCGCCGCTCCGAAGCCGTTCGGACATTTCCTGGCGGTGCAGCTCGACAACGACGTCACGCTCGACTTCGCCGACAGCCCTGACGAAATCCGCCCGCAGCACTACGCCTTCCTGGTCAGCGAGGCCGAGTTCGACGAGATCTTCGGTCGGATCCGCGAGCGAAAGCTCCAGTACTGGGCCGATCCCAGAACGCAGCGCCCCGGCGAGATCAACCACAACGACGGCGGGCGCGGCGTGTACTTCCCCGACCCCGACGGGCACTTCCTCGAGATCATCACCCGCCCTTACGGCGGCGGCTGATCCGGGGGCGCCGCGCTCCCCGCGGACAGGCGCTCATCCAATCTCCAGCACCTCGTCGCCGATGCTCGTCCCGGATTCCGGAAGAGGATAGGCCCGAGGCGCCGGGGCTCGTCCGCCGCGCCGGAAGGGTCGATGGGGGAGCCCATGGGTCCTCGCTCCGCCGGCAGAGCCGGAGGGGCGAGGGCTCAGGCGAACGCGGTGGGGTTTGCTCGCCACGCGAGCCGGCGGCCGGCTACCGCCATCCGTGCAAGACTGCAACAGAGATTTGCGCAGAATGCTCGGCGCGTGGCGAGCGCGGGAGGGCGCCGGGTGCAGTGGAGGGGGCGGTGCGGTTGAGGCGCGAGAGACCCCAACCTCGTCGCTTCACGCGGCGAGCACCGACGATCGGGTCATCACCTGGCTCACGCCGTCCGTCTCGGGGTCCGCCACGGGGGCGCCCACGGGGTGCGCGACGGCATAGCGCAGGAGCTCGTGCGTCCACGGCTCGAACATCGCGTACACCTCGTCCGCGAGCGCCTTGTACCGCTCGCGCGTCTCCGCGTCGAGCGAGATGCGCGCGAGCTCGGCGTGGTCGGCGTTCACCGCGTGGCCCGACTCGCGCTCGAAATGGAACGGGCCGCAGTAGCGCAGCTGCGTTCCGAGCCGCTTCTCCAGCGCCTCCGCCAGGGGAAGCATCGCCCCGAAGAGGACGTTGCCAGTCTCCTCGATCGCTTCGATGATGACCAGCCGCTCGAGGCCCGTCGTGCCCTTGATGAGCTCGATGAGCCGCGCGGTGAGGATCCGATTCTCGATCGTCTCGTCGCCCCAGAGGAAGTTCAACAAGTCCGTGCTCCGACCCTCGACGTCGTAGCCCAGCTTGATCAAATCCTCCAGGTACCACGGCCAGTGATGGTCGTCCTCGCGTGTGTGGACGTTCACCATTTCCTGGTATTCGTCCGCTGCGTGCTCCTCCCTCAACACGAACTTGTTCAGATCACCGAAACTCAGGATGAAATAAGCCATGCACGGATAAAAGGCGAGCCGCTCGCTAGGATCGAGCTGTTCGTCACGCATCCGCTCGAACAGGGGTAGACGAGCATACGACTGCTTCTTCTCGAAGATGTGCCGCAAGACCTGCCGCATAAGCGATCTCCTTTTCGGCTGTGGGTGTCAGTTGGTTGAGCGATCCCTCTGTTTGCGAAAGCCAAGCGCCTTGCGCGCCCCGTGGCGCCTCAAGACAAGACCACGGCGTAACCAAATGGACGCTGCTGCTGGATCTCAGCCGTGTCGAAATCCTGCATTCCCCTCCCCCCTTGCAGTCCGAGCTTGATCTTTGGAACTTTCCTCGAACCACCTCAAACGTTATGCGACGTTGGAGGGTGCATCCACTCGGTGCACTCACTCTACCGCAAGTGCGGCGTGAGCTGCATCCAGTATCTTCAGGGATCTCCAATCCAGGCGGCAACGAGAGCCGGGTGGGCGAACGGAAGCCAATGTACGACACTTGATTCGCTGTCCACGATCGGCTGGCGATTCATTCTGCAGGGCGGGCGAGAGCGCCCGGCGACTCAATGCACCGATTGCGGAAGCGAGCCACTGTCATCGCCTCGTCAATGTCTCCACGGCCTTCACGTGGGCCCATGTCGCAGCACCCAGTGCGTTAGAGCAGGGTTCCGGCTGGTCCCACACGCGCGCACCTGACGTGCGGCGATCCAGGTGGACGGCGCTGACGATGGTTCCCGCGAAGGGGCAACCAAACAGCTTGAAGGTCGGCGGTCGAGGCATGTAGCTTGCCGAGTCGTGCCGTGAAAGACCCACGCGATTCAGCTTTGATGATGGAACCTGAAAGCCGCACGCTTCCGAAGAGCGCCCCCGTGCGGGCGGAGGTCGTGCGGCTGGTCCGTGAGAAGCGCTACGAGGAGGCGCTGGCGGTGCTGTACCAGGCGCGCTCGGAGGCCCCCGGCGATCGCGAGCTGCAGACGAGCATCGAGCGGATCAAGGAGTTCCTCGCCGGCGCGTACGCCAAGCGGCTCGGCGGCCTCGATCGGGTGGCGGGGCCCATCCCTGTCGCCGCGGGTCGCTCGCCCGACGCGCTGCTCGTTGCGCGGTACATCGATGGCTCGTCGACGTTCGACGACATCGTACAAATGTGCCCGCTCGGGCGGCTCCGCACGCTGCAGGTGCTCGTCGGCCTTTACACGGGCAAGGAGGTGGCGTCGCCGTTCAGCGAGAGGACGCCGCAGCCCTGGCGGCGGCAGCTGGACACGCTGCCGTCCGAGCCCGGCATGGACCCGGGGCCGCCCACCATGCCGGAGCGCGGGCTTCAGCGGCGATCGCCGGAGTCTCCCCCCGTGAGCGCGACGTTCACGCCGCGGGTGATCGAGACGGAAGAGGATCGGCTCTACCGCGACGCGTTCGCCCGCGGCACCGCCGCGTTCGTGCAGCGCCGCTACGCCGACGCGATCGAGGCGTTCGAGGCTTGCGAGCGCATGCGTCCGGGCGACACGGCGTCGTCGGTCATGCTGCGCCGAGCGCGGAGCGACTTCGGAGTCTGATGCCCATCGTCGTGGTCGCCGATCCCGATCTGCGCGAGCGCATGCGGTGCATTCGCGTCATGGCCGGGCAGACGCCGGTGAGCGCCCTCGGCGCCGCCACCTGGGAGGAGCTCGAGCAGGCCCTCGAGGGCGCGCCGAGCACGGAGCTCATCATCTACGCGCCGTCGCTCCCGGGCGCTCCGGAGGACGCCCTCGCGCAGCTCCTCCGCCGCACGGCGCGGCTGGTGCTCGCCGTGAACGACGGCGCGGAGATCCCGGGAGCGGTGAGCACGACGCGGGTGACGTGGCCAATCGCCGAGGAGACGCTCATCCTCATGGCGCACGCCGCGGGCGCGCAATCGACGCCGATCGGGATGAACTTCGTGCCCGTCGACTTCTTGCAGATGATCTGCATGTCCGGCGACTCGCACGTCCTCGTGGTCAGCAACGACAGCGCCGACGTGGGTCTGATCGAGGTGCGGCGCGGCAAGGTATGGACGGCGTTCGACGGCCTCGGCGTGGGCGAGACCGCGTTCGCGCGGCTCATCCGCCCGGAGATGCGGGTGCGCGTCACCCCGGCCGTCGGCTCGACGAAGGAGCGCACCATCTTCAAGGACCTGGCGGAGCTGCTGCTCGACTCGCTGCGCCGGATCGACGAGGGCAGCGTGGAGGCGCCGCCGCCGATCTCGTCGAGGCGGATCGAGGTCGCGCTCGCCTCGCCGGAGCAGGCTGCGATCCGGATCAAGCAGCTCAACGCCGACGCTCGGCGCCTCTTGATGGAACGCAGCTACAGCGACGCGGCCCGCGTCCTCACCGACCTCTCGACGCTCGACCCTGCGTCGAGCCTCGTGCGCGCTAACCTGGAACAGCTACGCAAGCTCGGATACCCAAGATGACCCGATCCATCGCATTCGCCAGCCTGAAGGGCGGAGTCGGAAAGACCACCGTGGCGCTCAACTGCGCCTTCGCCTTCGCGCGCCGAGGCGCGCGGACCCTCCTCGTCGACACGGATCAGCAGGGCGCCATCGGCATGTCGCTCGACGGTGTCGGCGACCGCGCCGGCCTGGCCGCGAACCTCGCGCGCGGCGGCCCCCCGCTCGAGGGCATGGTGAAGACCCGTCTCGCGGAGCTCTGCCTCTTGCCCATGGGCCCGGTCGACGCGCTCGACGAGGATCGCTTCGCCGTCAATGCCCGCGAGGCCAACCTCCTGGGGCGCGTCCTCGAGCAGAGCCAGCGCGACTTCGACCTGGTCCTCTTCGACACGCCGGCCGGGCTCGGCGGGATGTCGCGCCTCGCGCTCGAAGAGGTCGACAGCGTCATCGCCGTGGCGCAGTGTGAGCCGCTCGCGCTGCGGGCCCTGCCGCGGCTGCTCGAGCTCCTCGCGCGGCTCCGCGAGATCGGCTCCGCCTGCTCCCTGCTCGGCGTCGTCGGCACGATGAGCTCGTTCCGCGACCCGGTGCTGCTGGCCTCGCTGGAGGAGCTGTGGTCGCTCTACCGCGATCAGGTCTTCGACACGGCGGTGCCGCGCGACGGCACGTTCCTCCAGGCGAGCCGCGCGGGCGTGCCGCTCGGTCTGCTCAGCCGCCGCCCGCCGGCGGTCTCTGCGGTGTTCGACAAACTCGTGGCCGAGATCGAGGAGCGCCTCGGCACCACGGCAGGAGGCGAGGATGACGGTCCGATCCGTCTCGTGGACTGACGCGCAGCGGGTGAGCTCGCTGCTCGCGCGGGTGACCGCGACGCGCTCCCCCGAGCCCACGGCGCTCGTGAGCGCCATGGGGGCAGCGCGCGCCGGCGCGCCGGCGAAGGCCGCGCCGACGCCGGCGAAGGCCGCGCCGAAGGCGTCGAAGGAGGTGCCGCGCCTCGTGCAGACCTCCGACAACCCGGCCGACCGGCTCGACGCGCTCGTCGCCTGGACGCTCGCTCATCAGGCGTGCGTGGGCGCCTTCGTCGCGGACGACAACGGCCTCACGCTGGCGGCGCACGGCATCTCCGAGGCGCACGTGTCCCTCGTGGGCCCGCTGCTCTCGGCGCTGGTCGGCGTCCGCACCATCCCCGGCGTCGACGCCACGGCGGGCGCGCTCTGGCTCGGCGCGCAGATGATGTCGTGGGTCGAGGCGCGCACGACGCGCGGCGGTTTCTGCCTCGGGACGGTGGGGGACGAGGCTCTCTCCACGCGGGCGTTCGAGCAGCTGAAGGAAGCGCTCGGAACGACCGTGCGCGGGCTGTAACGGATCCGGTTTTCACCACGGGCGCGCGCGCCCAGGAGCGACGGAAGCACGATGATCGATACCAAAGTCCTCGACGCCGCAGTCCATGACCTCCGCAACATCCTCCGCGACGGGCTGCTGGCCACCGACATCTGGGAACGCACGGCAGGCCTGTCGCTCGCCGGCTTCAACCAGCAGCCGGTGGCGGTGGCCCTCTTCACGCGCATCACCGAGGAGCTGGACAGCTCGCTGCGCGACTCGAATTTCCCGTCGCTCGGGCGGTATTACATGCTCGACATGGCGGGCAATCACACCGTGGTGATGCTGAACCACGGGAAGCTGCTCCAGGGCGTGCTGGTGGACAACCGGCGGGCGAACCTGGGGATCCTCATCTCCGTCGCCATCCCGCGGATGATCGAGACCGTCGCGCAGGCGATGGAGCTCTGAGCTTTTCGGCCCCCGCCCGGCGCCTCGACGGCCTCCCCTCGAGAAGGCCCTCGGGGCCGCCGCTGGGTCGTGGTCCCATTTGCCCGGAGAGAGTTCCCATGAAGGCGGGAAGATCATTGATCTTTTCTTCTCGCCTTCCTGCCTTCATGTTCAAATCTGACCACTACCCGCCGCTGGGGGGCTCGCCGGGGCGTGTCACCGGGGCCCCTGCCCGCGGTAATAGGCGACCAGGTGACGCCAGCGCTCGTGGAGCGCCTGGTCGGCGCTCAAGCGCCGTTGCCACGCACGGTCGGCCGCGAGCCAGGCGTCCTCGCCCGCGATGCCATGCTGCGCGAGGAGCTCGGCGCTCCTCGCGGGCTCGACGAGGCGCCGGGTCCAGAGCCAGGCGTGCTGCTCGAGCGAGAGGGCCGGCGCGTCGGCAGCTGCGCCGGCATCGGCCGGCGCCCTGAACGGCAATCCAGCGTAGGACGGCGTCGCCTTGACCGCCGCCGGCGCTGGCTCCGCGGCCGCAGACCTCTTGAACGGCAAGACGTCGCGCGGCGCGTGCATGGCGCCCTCCGATACGGGGGGCGCGAGCGTGGGCGGCGCGAACGCGGGCGCGGGCGGCGCGGGCGGCGCGGGCGCGGACGGCGGCGACACGAACGGCAGCGCCGTGTCGCCGGCGGTCCGCGCGGCCGACGGCGTGCGCGGGAGCGCCGCGCCCGGAGGCGGCGGGGCGAACGGCAGCGCTCCCGCCACCTCCACCCGCGGAAAGGCCACCATCGTGGAAGCGAGCGGCCGGTGCGACACCGACGCGGCGGGAGGCGGCGGCGGCAGGCTGCTCCGCGTCCACTCGAACGCCCACCGGCCCGCGGGGAAGCTCGCGTCGCTCACGCGATCGCGGAGCTCCGCCAGGTGGGCGCGCTGCCGCGCGACCCAATCGTCCGGCGAGAACGCAGAGACGAGCCCCGTCGCGATCCAGAGCTCGCGCGCGGCCTCGTGGCGCCGCGGCGGCGGGGTCGACCTCGCCTCGATCTCGTCGACGATCGACAGCACGGTGAACGGACGCCCGCCGCGCGTGCGCACCTCCGGATCGAGCCGGCGCGCGTCGCGCCGCAGGAAAGCCTCCCAGCGCGCGGGGTCGGTGACGACCTTCTCCACCTTGCGGACAGGGATCGGCAGCGCGTCGCCCAGGACCGCAGCCTCGGCCTCGGGAGGCAGCTCCACCTCCCACGGCTCCTCGACCGTCTCACGCAGGCCCGCGCCCGTGATGCGCTCCAGCGCCTCGGCCGCTGCTTCCACGAGCGGCTCGTCGCCGGAGCCGAGCAGGCTCACCAGGAAGCCGAGCACCCCGACATGCCCGAAGCGCCCGAGGCCGCGCACGAGCTGGGCGGTGGGCGCCGCGGCCACGCTGGCGAGCAGCGGCTCAAGATCGCTCCCGTGCCCGCCGAGGCACAGCAGCCACGCCGCGCCCGCGGCGCGCGCCGGGCCCGCCCGGCCCGCCAGCGTCACGCGCAGGAGCGAGCGCGTCGGCCCGTGCCCCCGCCGCATCGCCGCCTCGGCGCCGGCGAGGAACACGGCGTCGCTCCCCGTACGCGCGAGCACGCCATCGATCACCGCGAGCGCCTCGTCGCGCGGGCCGGCCACGGCGAGCGCGCGGAGCGCGCGCTCCGCGAGCTCGGGCCGCTCCGACCCCGCGAGCCGCGACGCGAGATCGAACGGCACCGCCTGCCGGAGCGTGAGCACGTCGAGCGCCACGGCGGCGAGCGGCGCGAGCGGGCCGGCCGCGAGCTCGACGAGCGCCGCGTCGATCTCGGGGTTCGGGGCGAGCCAGAGGCCCTCGACCCACCCCGGGTACGTCTCGGGCGCGCTGTGCCGGAGCGTGGCCAGCGCCGCGTCGACCGTGTCGCGGCCCTCGATCGCGCCGAGCGTCAGCGCCACGGCGAACGCGCGCCCCGGATCCGGCGCCCTCGCCTCGGCGAAATAGAGCGACACGAGCGGCAAGGCCGCGGCGCCGACGCTGGCAAAGCAGTCGACGTTGTCGAGCAGGCGCTGCTCGAACGGCTCCTGATCCACCCACGTCTCGATGGCGTTCGGCTTGCGCAGATCGCCGTGGATGGCGATGTCCTCGAGGCAGTCGCGCCCGAGGCGCCGGAGCATCTCCGCCTCCTCGACGGCGGGCTCGTGGACGAAGCGGGGCGGCTCCTCGGCCGGGGCGGCCGGCGCCTCCGCCGCGTTCTCGCCGAGCTTCTCCTCGATCTCGCCCGCCGCGGCCGCGCGGGCGAACGCCTTCAGCGCGTCGAGCGTCGCGGGCGGCTTCAGCTTGCGCGGCGCGGGCTGCGGCTCGCGCAGCGGGACGATCGGGTCGAGCGAGGGCTCCGGGACGAGCCGGCGCCGCGGGAACGCGTGCAGCGACGGCGTGCCCTGGCTCGCGCGGAACGGTCGCTCGCGCGGCGGCTCGTGGTGCCGGCCGCCGCCCGTGAGCTCGCTCCGGCGCTCGAGCTGGATCTGCGCCACGGCCGTCGCGCCCATCGCGAGCGCCGATGCGGCCAGGTCGAGCGCGCCGAGCGCCCTGCCGAGCGCCGGCGCCTCGCGGCGATCGCCGGCGCGCGCGAGCAGCTCGCGCGCCTCGCGCACGAGCGCCGCGGCCTCGGCGAGCCCGTCGTGGTGGACCGGCGCGAGCACGTCGCTGTCGAGCACCGCGTAGCCGCACTGCACGGCCCGGCGCAGCCGGTCGCCGATGCCGGCGCGATCCATCTGGAACGGGATCTCGGGCACGGCGGAGAGCACGTCCTCCACGGCCCGCTGGGCCAGCACGGCCGCGTTCTTCCCGGGCTCGGCGGGCACATCGCGGGGGGGCGCGCTCGAGGAGCTCATGGAGCCGGGTCACGGCTGGCGAGGAGGGCGCCGCGCTCGGGGCCCTCGGAGTGGGCGCCGATGAGCGCGCAGTCGGCGGCGGCGCAGCCGGTCTGCCAGCGCATCGCGGCGATCGCGAGGAGCACCGCGGCGCTCGCCGCGCCGAGATCGCCGGTCTTCAGCAGCGGCTGATCGTGGATCACGTCGGGCGAGAAGGCCTCGAAGGCGCGCGCCATGACGTAGCTCCACTCATCGACGCGGTGCCGCTCGTTCACGACGTCCGTCATCACCCACGGGACCCGGCGCGCCCGGGCGCCCACGGGCGCGACCGCGCGCTTCACGGCCGCGGTGATCCCCTCTCCGAGGCACGGCTCGTCCGAGCCGTACGGTCGTGGCTCCGACGCGACGCCGGCGCCGAGGATCTGGGCCAGGCGGGGCAGCGACGCCGCGCTCCGCCGGGCGGTGAGCAGCGAGAACCCCGCTCCCTCGCCCGGGATGAAGCCGTTCTCGGTCTGCATGGAGTGCAGGCGGAGCTCGCGATCCAGCCATTCGAGCGCGTCGGGGTCGAACCAGCTATCCACGCCGCCCACGGCCACCGCGTCGTACTCGCCCGCGCGGAGGCGCTCGATCGCCAGCCGAAAGGCCTCGACGCCCCCGCCGCGACATCCGAAGATCAGCCCCGAGCGCGCGTGGTCGATCGGCACCTGCGAGCGCGCCTCGAGGCCGCGCAGCAGGTGCTGCTCGAGGCGCGCGTCGAGCCCGGGGCGGCGCCGGCTCGGCAGCGCCACGAGGACGGGCAACGGCCGCGCGGTCCGCCCATTCCTGCGCTCCGCGGCGAGCCACGCGAACGCCGCCTGGGTGAGCGCCGGCCCGCCGAGCGCCACGAACCGGTCGACACCCATGACCTCGTCGTCGATGGAGGGCAGCCGGCACATGACCATCGGCTCGCCGTGCCTGTCGATGAGGTGGGACTCGCGCGGGTCCATCTTCAGCGCGCGCACGCTCATCGTCACCTGCAAGGCCGTGAGCCCGCTCGGCGCGCGAGCCCCCACGCCGACGACGACGACGTCGGAGGCGGGCAGCGGCGGGTGCCCGGCGGGGGGCGAGGAGGCGGCCATCGCCGGGGCATCCTACCAGCGGGAACGGAGCCGGCGCACTGCCATGAAGCATTCCCCGCGCGCGCCCGGGAGTACCCCTCCGCGGTGGGCCAACGGGTCGCCGACCCGTTCCGCAGGCCGCGAGGAACAGCCCCACCGGCACGCTCGGGCGCCCGTCATTCGGGCGGCGCCGACCACCCGCTCAGGTCGAGCTTGCTGTGTGCCTCGAGCGCGCGCGCGTCCTCGGGGTTCGCGTCCGGGTCGAACAGGACAACCTCGAAGAGGTGCGCGAGGTAGACGTCCACGCCGGGGTACGCGACGCGGACCCCGGGCGGATCCACGCGCATCTCCAGCACCGGGTACTCGCCCGCGGCGTCGGGCTCGCCGACATAGAGCACGTCCCGCGCCTCGCCGTCCTGCGCGCCGAGGAGGTAGGCCTCCCCCGGCAGCGCCTCCTCGATGCCCTCGAACATGCCCGCGAGCATCGGGTCGAACTCCGCCTCCGCGATCTGGCGGAGCGTCCTCGGCGCGAAGCGGGGCGCCTCCGGGTCCTCGAACAGCCCGAGGAAGCTCGCGTCGAACGCGAGGAAGGCCGCGAGGCCCGGTGACAGCGGCTTCTTGCACGGGAACGTGAGCTTCTTGAGCTTCGCCGCAGGGACCGGCCGCGGATCCGCGATCGCGTCCGTGCCCGCGATCGCCTCGATCACCTTCGCGACGAGCGCCCGCCCGCGGAGCCGCGCGGCCTTGCCCTTCGCGGGGGCGGGCTTCTTCTTCGCGCCGCCGCCCGCGCGCTTCATCGCCGAGAGCACCTTCACGGCCGAGGGCAGGTCGTCCCACCCGAGGGCGCGCTCGCCCGCGGCCATCGCCTCGATGAGCGGCGCATGCTCGGTGCGCCCGAGCTTGACGAGGGCGCGCGCCGCGTAGAGCACGACCTCCCGGCTCGGGTCGAGCAGCATCGCGAGCAACGGCCCGGCGTCCCCGCGCTCAACGCACGCGTCGGCGAACTGGAACCGCACCTCCGACTCCTCCCCGAACTGCCCGTCCTCCTCGCGCGCGAGCGCCTCGACGACGCCGCGCGCCGCGTCGAGCGCCACGATGGCCTCCTCGCGCGCCTTGGCCCAGGCGCGGGCGACGCGCCCGTCGATGGGCGAGTCCTCCGTGACCCACTTCGGCGCCTGGCGCGTGGCGAACAGTGCGTAATCGTGGTGACCGCGGGCGAGGCAAGCGACCGCATGCGCCCGCCGCTGCTCCTCGCCCTCGGCGAACGGGTTCAGCGCGTTCACCGCGCAGAAGCGCAGCCACGCGTCATCCGACAGGGCCGGGATCTTCGCGAGGTCCGGCGCGTACGGCTGCGCCTTCGCCCGGTCTCCGCCGAGCGCGCCGATCAGCGCGCGGAGGAACACCTCGGAGTAGCCCGAGGACGCGAGGTAGGCGAGGACGCCGCCCGCGCGGCCGCGATCGCCCGCCCTGGCCAGCGCCACGCCGAGGGTCAGGAGCGCGTCCGGGTTGGTCGGGTCCCACTCGAGCGCGCGCTCGGCGAGGCGCGCGGCCTCGTCGAAGCGGCCGAGGTGCACGAGGTCGTCGGCGATGGCGTCGAGCACGCGGTAGACCGAGGTCGGGTGCCACCGCGGCGTGAGGCGCAGCGCCGTCAGGTGGACACGGAGCGCGTCGTCGTAGCGGCCTTGCCGCGTGAACGCCGTCCCGACCAGGCCCTGCAGGAGCACGAACGAGCCCCAGGGGACGACCGCCTCCGCGAGCGCGTCGGCCGCCGCGCGCGCGTCCTGGCCCTCACCGGAGAGCGCCACGTGCACCGTGCGCGAGAGCGGCGCTTCGCCGAGCAGCCGGCGGCGGCTCGCGGCGGCGCCGAACGCCTCCACGGTGACATCGTTCCCCAGAAAATCGCGAAAGGCGGCCTCGACGTCCCCAGCGTCGGCCGTGCTCACGAGCGCCATTCCTCGCCCCCTCGTCTTGATCCCGACGGCATCCCTCGCGGCCCGCGGCGGTCACACGACCCGTTTATGAACCACGTGGACCCACTCTAACATCTCGTACTTCCTGGGCAAAGGGATCGCAGCGCGCCACGTGAGCTCGACGCGCATCGCGTCCGCGTCGATCAGCACGGTATCCAGGTGCGTGCGGTGCTCGGTGCGGGCGCCGAGCGCGAAGCTCGTGAACCCGAGGTGCACGCGCGGCAGCGCGAAGACCCACCGGCCCTGCGGCGTCGCGCCGGTGACCTCGATCGGCTCATCGCCCCGCAGCGGCGTCGGCGACCACTGATCCTCGGGGACGCAGACGTGGAACCGGCTGTCGAAATCGTCCGGCAAGAGCGGCATCTTCGTCTCCATCCACTCGGGGCCGTAGGTGCCCGCGTACGAGGCGCGCGGCTGCCAGTGGCGATGGATCGCGCCGAAGCCGGCCGGTACGTTGCGGTGCCCCCCGATCGGGTGAGCCGGGTCCTCGATCCGCGCGGCCGCCTGATCGACGAGCGAGCGCACGTCGCGCATGGCGCCGCGGCCGACGGTGTTCCTCGGCTCGCCGAACGGCCGCTCCGGATCGGACAGATCGAGGCCGCCCCACGCGAGCTCGTACAGCAAGGGGACCGGCTCCACGATGGGCTGCGCCGGGCCCGGCGTGAGCCCGCCCATCGCGCCGAGCGTCCACGCGCGCTGGCCAAAGGCCCGGACCGTCTTCGCGATGGAGCCCATCTTCAACGACACGTCGACGTGCTTCGCCTGCCCTGGAGAGCGCGCGTGGGCGTGCCCGAGCAAGAGCACGTCGGTCCCGGGCTTCTCGTCGAAGAGATCGGACGGCTTCCGGATACTCGCCCGCGCCGCGTCCGCACCGTTGAACTCGTCCGCCAGGTAAGGCGCAGGCCCGTCCGGATCGATCGTCACGCCGCCGCGCGCGTCCACGGCGAACGTGATCTTGATGATGATCGCGAGCCGATCGCGCCCCTCCTTGCTCTTCACCGGGACCGCGAAATGCTGGCCCGGAGTCTGGTTGATGATGCGGATCATGGGCCGCCGAGCACCTCGAAGCGGCGGAGCCACCGCTCGATCGAGCGCTCGTCCCAGGGCGCGAAGAACTGCAGGTCGGCGCCGCCCGCGGCGCGGAGCGGGCGCACCAGGGCGTCGACCTCCCGGTAGGCCGGCGGAACCTGCCGCCGGTTCACGTCGCCGCGCTCAGGCGCGCCGCCCGCCTGGATCAGCACCCCGTCGCCCGAGGCCGTCCAGGTCGACAGGCGCGGCGCGCCGAGGCCGCCTCCGGCCCGCAACTCGTCGAGCATCGAGGGCCCAAGCCACGTGAGCCAGCTCACGGTACGGATCCGCCGATGGAACGCCTCGGTGAGCCGGACGTACTCCGCCACGTCGTAACCCCAGTACCTGCGCGCATGCGCATAGATGGCGGCCGCGGGCGCCTGGTAGTTCTGCGCCTCGCAGTCGGAGAACGTGTACCCCGCGGCGCCCCAGCGGAGCCGGAGCTTCGCCGCGATGGCGCAGATCCGCGCGTGGAAATCCGCGAGCGGCCACGTCTCCGGCACGGTCAGGTGCAGGACCGCGTGGGCCGTCAGGTGCAGCGCGTCCGAGCCCTCCGGGAGATCGCCGATCTCCGCCCAGAAGCGGTACGAGTACGGTGACGCCTCGAAGGGGTCGCGCGACCCGCTGCACACGACGGACATCTCGTCCCGGCCGAGCCGCACGAGGTGGGCGGAGATCCGCTGATCCTCCGGTCCGCCGCCGGGGACCGGAGGGACGCCGAGGTTCGCTCCATGAGTCGAGATGTAATCGAGGTGCGCGCGCCGGACCGCCTCGGGGCGCTCGGCGCACGAGAGCGATACGTGCGTCAGCGCGGGGCCGATCCAGTCCCACACCATGTCGTTGACCGCATCGAGCCGCGCCTCGTCCTCCGCGGCGAGCGGCTCGAGGTGGAGGACCGCGCCGAGCGCCCCGTAGACGATCGGCGTCCTGTTGGCCAGCCGCGCGAGCGGCTCCGGCGCGACCTCGTGGCTCATAGCTTCAGCGCGACGCGCGCGATGGGCGCGACCCTCCGGTGAAAGCGGTAGAGGAGGTTCTCGAGCAGCGCGCGCGCCGGAGCGCGCTTGTAGGGGAGCTCGGCGTAATGGGCCCGGAACTCGGTGCGGCTGGACCCGAACGTGGGCAAGGTCTTCGACGGGTTCATGATGACCTCGAGCCCGTCCTCGGAGACGTAATTGCGGATGAAGTTGAGCCACCACACGCTCATCGCCTCGAGCTCGACGCGGATCCCGGGGGTGATCGAGGCGGCGAGCTCGACGCGCACGTCAGCGACATGATCGGTCGGCTCGACGTCCACCGGGAACTCCCGGTGCGGCCACGCCTCCAGGTACGTCGAGCGATCGTCGAGCCACGAGCGCACGAGGCCCTCGCGGACCGACAGCTCCCCGCCGTCGAGCGGCAGCGTCCCGACGAGGCTCATCCGCGTCACCGGGTGATCCGCGCCCGCGCGCCGGAGCTCCTCGACGACGTTGCGGAGGAAGAGCGGCGCGACGCCGGCGACGCGCAGCCTCCAGCGGTACGCCGGGCCGAGGACGCCCTCGGCCTCCCAGGGCCCGTCGATGCGCTCGGCCGCGCCGAGGAGGGGGTCGAAGACGGCCCCGCCCGCCGCGCCGCGGTTGATCGCCTCGATCAGGGCGCGGAGCGACGCGACCGACATCGGGAACTCGGCCGCGCCCTCCGTCTCCACCTCGATGATGAGCTCTTGCGGCTCGGCGCTCGCGCGGTAGGCGACGAGCAGCCCGCCCGCAGCGAACTCCATGTCATAGAGAACAGGCACCGTTCACCGTCACTTGCATCCACCGTTGCTTGTCTTCTTGTTATCGCAGTTGGCCGGGGCGCATGACTCGCAGCTCGGCACGATCGGCGGATCGGGCCTGCTGAACGCCTGGTAGTCCTTGGCTTGGCCCTTGCTCATCGTGTCGCCAGGGCCCTTGATCTCGATCACCTGCCGGCCGATGAGCCCGTCCGGGAACTTCACCCGGACGCCGCGGTTCATGAGCCGGAAGAGCGCGAACTTGATGCGGCTGAACAGCGGCGCGCCCCTGCGGATGCCCTCCATGGCGCCGAGGCCGACGATCCCCCAGGGGCCGGCCGGGATGCGGGGGTTCGCGAGCGCGCCGGTCACCGCGGCCGCGCCGGGCCCCGCGAAGGCGCGCACGCCCGCCTGGTGCGCGGCGAGGACCGCGTTCGCCGCGGCGCCGGCCGGGCCGGGCGCGTTCGTCAGGTTCGCCGCGAGCTGGCCAGCCGACCCGGCGGCCCCGCCGAACACGATGGGCACCTCGCGCTGGATGCGGCCCGCCAGCTCGGGGTTGTGGCGCCGGAGCTTGTCGTAGAACTTGTTGTTGAACGACCCGCGCTTCCCCTTCGGCTTCGAGCAATGCTCGTCGACGGCCTCGCGGAAGGCCTGGCACATCACATCCTTGTAGCCCGACGCCGCGAGCCCGCCTCCGCCGTGGACGAGCTGCTCGGGAGCCTGGACGGCCATCTCAGATGTTCCCGTTCGACTTGTCGCCGGTCCGCACGACGCCGCCGCCCTCGGCGTCCACGTCGGTCGACGCCATCAGGATGGCGACCATCCCCATGATCTTGTTGCTGACGACGCCGAGCGCGACGCCCGGCTGATCCCCGTTGGAGAGCGCGCTCTTTCCCTTCTTGGTCCACATCGGCGTGGCGATGCTGAGCGTCTTCGTCGTGTAGCCCGGGCCCATCGTCGAGGAGACGGCCACGTTGGGGTACGGCATGGGGACCGGACCGCCGGGCGTCGGCGTCTTGCAGATGTCGAGCGGCCCCGACGTGACGGAGGTGTGGACCGACGCGACGCTCGCGCACATCTTGTTCTGGTTCAAGAGAGGCATACTCGTTCGAGTCCGTGCCAGGGCGCGGCGGAGGCCTCCTCGCTACTTGTCCGCCACCATGGGGGCAAGCTCGGGTTGAGGTCCGGTCGCGGTGAGCTTGATCGTCGACGACTTGATGACGACGGAGCCGGCGGAGATCGTCACGTTGGACCCGCCGACCTTGAGCGTGATCGAGGCGGCGTTCATCGACAGCGCGCCGCCGACGGTGATGTTGAGCGTCGAGCCGCTCGAGATGGCGATGTCGCCGCCGGCCTGCGCCGCCCAGACGCCGCCGACCGTCGTGGCCTTGGCGCCGCCGACGTTGATCGCGACGTCCTTTCCGCTCGCCGAGATGAAGGCGCCGCCGACCGTCGTCGCGTGCGCGCCGAGGGTGAACGAGCTCGCGCCGGTCGCGCACGCCGCGATCTCGGCGCCGCCCACGCTGATGCTCGTGACGCCGGCGACGGCCATCCCGACGCCGAGCGCGGCCGCCTCGACGGCGCTGCCGCCGACCGTCTCGCTGAACGAGGCCGGCGTGCTCGCGCTGACCGACATGGGCGTCATCGTCGTGTGGCTGCCGCCGATGGTGAGCGAGCGCGAGCCCTTGACATCCACCTTCTCATCGCTGCTCACGGCCTCGGTCCGCGACCCGCCGACGGCGATCGTCTGCGACCCGCCGATCTCGATGTCCTCCTGCGCGCCGACGTCCAGCGTGGCGTTCGCGCCCACCGTCTGCTCGTGGTTCGCGCCGACGCCGAGCGTCGCGACGTTCGTGACCTTCTCCGTCTTGTTGTTGGCGACGACGACGTTGAGATCCCGCTCCGCGTGGACATGGACGTGCTCGCCGCCCCCGCTGTCCTCCATGCGGATCTCGTTGTGCCCCCCACCGCCGGGGCTCGACGACGACTGCAGCGCCGACTGGGTCTTGCTGTCGGGCAGCTTGTACGGCGGGCCGTACTTGCCGTTGTAGACGCGCCCGAGGACGATGGGCCGATCCGGATCGCCGCCCTCGAAATCGACGACGACCTCCCAGCCGACGCGCGGGATCGCCACCGCGCCGCTCGAGTGCAGCTGCGCGACGCGCACCCAGCACGAGCTCTTGTCGTCGCCGGTGCCGCGCCGATCCCAGGGGAACTGCACCTTGACGCGCCCGAACGCGTCGGTGTGGATCTCCTCGCCCGCGGGGCCCGTCACGGTCGCGAGCTGCGGACCCGGCACGTCGCACTCCGGCGCCGACGCGGGCGGGCGGAACGGGAGATCCTTCGGCAGGAGGTGGAAGCGGTTCCTGTAGGTGCCCTCCCCGGACGCGTCCTCCCACACGTGCTCGATCTCGCGGACGACCCACTCGCCCTCGAGCGCCTGCTCCGGCGCGTCCGTGAGCTTCACCGTGTGGCCCGGCGTCAGCGAGCCCACGGTGCTCGCGCCGCGCGCGCCCTGCGACGCGGCCTCGAACGCCTCGAGGCGGATCCGCGCGCGCCGCGCGCCCTCCGACGGCTCGACGTAGCGGCCGGGGTAGTCGTAATGCTCGCGGCCGAGCGGCGCCTTGCCGCTCGCGTTGGCCTCGAGATCGAGCGCGGGCCGCTTGAAGTCGTGATCCCGGAGCGTCACCTCGGCCGGGCGGGCGCGCTCGAACAGCGCGAGATCGGTGATCGCATAGCCCGAGGTGAGCCCGCTCTCGCGCCGGAACACGACCTCCGCGGTCGGCTGCGCCTCCGCGTAGGCCGAGCTCGAGTCGCCGAAGACGACGATCGCGCCCTCGTCGCCGTGCTCGTGGAAGTAGAAGATGCCGTCCTCCTCGAGGACGCGCGAGACGAACGTGAAGGTGTCCTCGCCGAACTGCGTGCACACCTCGCGCTTCGGGTAGCTGCCGGACAGCCGCCACCGGACGCGCGCGCCGACGATGCCCCGCTCCTCGAGCAGCGCGGAGACGATCTCCTGGCTCGTCTGCTCCTGGAAGATGCGATGATCCGTGGTGCACCGGAGGACCGCGAGCGGCGACTCGAGCGTGACCGCGATCGTGCGCGGGTCGCCGCGGCTCGCGCGCTCGCGCACGCCCGTCACGACGCCGCAGAAGAGCCGCGGCGCGCCCTCCTGGCTCGCGACGATCGCCGTCGCGCTCGCGCCGACCCAGCCGCCCGGGTCGAGCTCGGGCGCCGAGAGCTCGATCTCGACCTCGACCTGGTACGAGAGGCTCAGCCCCTCGTGGGCGGCGATGCTCCGCACGCGCGCGAGCTCCGGGGAGAGCCCCTCGGTCGCGAAGAACGCCTGGTGGAGCGAGATCGCGTCGCTCATCCGTTGTGCGCTATCTTCGAGGCCTTCTTCGTGATCGTCGCGCCGGGCGCGGCGATCGCGGGCGCCTTGACCTCGACGCTCGACGCCTTGATCGTGAGCGAGGCGCCCCCGACGCGCATCGAGATCTCGCTCTCAGCCTCGATCTCGATCGTGGGCGCGTTGACGAGCATCGCGCCGCCGACCGTGAAGGCGAGCCGCGACGTCGCGCTCTCGCCCACGTTCGCCCCGGCGGCGATCACGTACGCGCCGCCGACCGTCTCGGCGCACGCGCCCTTCACCGAGACGGCGCAGCCGGCCGCGCCCGCGTTGATCTTGGCGCCGCCGACCGTCTCGGCGCACGCGCCGCCCGTCAGGTACGCGAGGCCGGTCGCCGCGGCGCTGACCCACGCGCCGCCCACCGTGACGCTCGCCGTGCCCAGCACGAGGCGGTTCACGCCCAGCGCGGAGATGGCCATCATCGTCCCGCCGATCGTCACCGAGCGACCCCCCGTCGCGTCGAGGCTCGATCCCAGGGTCGCGGTGACGCTGCGCGAGGCGCCGATCGTCGTCGTCTCGGAGCCGCCGACGACCACGGACCGGCTACCCGACACGGTGAGCGACTCCGCGCCGCCGACGCTCACGTCCTGGTTCGACACGACGCCGACCTTGCGGTTCGAGCCGACCTTGGCGTCGAGGTTCGCGCCGATCGTCTCCTCGAGGTTGACGCCGATCTTCTCCATCCTGTTATCGCCGACGACGACGTTCATGTCCTTCGACGCGTTGAGGAAGATCTCCTCGCCGCCCTTCTTGTCCTCGAACCGGACCTCGTTCGACGAGCCGCCGCCCGGCGTCGTCGCCGTCTGCCACGAGGTCCGCGTCTTGTTGCCGGGGAGGCTGTAGGGGACGGGGAACTGCCCGTCGTATAGGTGCGCGCTCACGTAGGGGAAGTCGACGTCGCCCTCGACGTGGTGCGCGAGCACGTCCCAGCCGACGCGCGGCAGGACCATCGAGCCGCCGAGCGGGAACTGGCCGACGCGCATCCACGTCGAGGCCTTGTCGTCGCGCTGGCCCTGGCGATCCCAGTAGAACTGCACGCGGACGCGGCCGGACCTGTCGGGGTGGATCTCCTCGCCCGGAGGGCCCACGACCACCCCCGTCTCCGGACCGGCCGGGTCGCGCGTGACAGGCCCGCGGCGCGCGGCGCGGTACGGCGTCGCCTTCGGGATGGCGACCCAGGCGATGCGGAGCGTCTCGCCCCCGCCCGCCGACGGACCGCGGTCGTCCGAGACGACGTAGGTGACGCGCTCGACCAGGTAGCTGCCGTCGAGCCCCTCGACCGGGTGCTCCGATAGGTCGAAGCCGCGGCCGACCCGCAACCGGGTCGTCGACGCATCGCCCGCGACGACGACCCGGCGTGCCCGCAGCTCCTCCAGGCGGACCTGCGCGCGGCGCTTGCCGTCGCCGGGCACCGCGAAGCGCCCGGGGAAGTCGTAGAGCTCGCGCGCGCCGCTGCCCGCCTTCTCGTCCATGAGCAGGCGCGGCTTGTCGAAATTGTAGTCGCGCAGGCGGACCGCCTCGTGGGCGAGGGCGGCGCGCTTCGTCACCCGGTACACGGCGCCCCGCGCCTCGAGCAGCTGCGCGTCGTCCCGGAACGACAGCTCCGCGCCGCCGTCGATCGGGGCCGCCGTGGTCGAGTCATCGCCGAGGACGAGCTTCGTCGCACCGTCCTCGTGCTCGAACCAGTAATAGATGCCCTCTTCGTCCAGCAATCGCTGGACGAAGTCCCAGTCGCTCTCGCGGTACTGGGCGGTGTAGGGCCGCGTCGCGTACGACGCGCTCGTGCGCCATTCGACGTCGGCCACCTGGCCGCGCGCGAGGACGTCCTTCACGATGTCGACGACCGTCATCTCCTGAAAGACGCGGCTATCGCGCCCGAGCGCGAGCGGCGAGACGGGCGACCCCAGCGTGAGCTCGAGCCGCGCGCCCTGCGCGAGATCGCCGACGTGGCGGGCGGCCGAGACGACCACGCCGCGGAGGGGCAGCACGCCGCCGAAGCCGTCGGAGAGCACGAGCTCGTACGGCTCGCCCAGGAGCTCGCCTGGGGAGGGGGCGCCGTCGCGCGTGAACACCTCGGCCGACAGCGCGTAGGGGCAGGACAGCGCGACGGTCCCCTGGAGGCGCGCGACCTCCAACCCGGTACCCCCCACGGAGAGCTCGGCCACGTGCGCCATCAGCCCACCAGGTTGGGGTTGCCGGAGATCTTGATCTGGCCCGAGGCGTCGAGGGTGATGAGGCCCGCGAAGCTCGCGGAGGCGGGCGTCAGCGTCAGCACGCCGCCGCCGCCGAGCAGGTTCGCCACCCCGCCGACGAGGATGTTGATCTTCTTCGCGTTGATCGCGACCTTGCCCGCAGCGCTCATCGAGGCCAGGCCGCCGACGGTCACCGCCGCGGCGCCCTTCGTGCCGCCCACCCGGTTCGCGGCCGCGGCGTGCACGCACGCGCCGCCGACCGTGGCGGCGTAGGCGCCGACGACCGACTCGGTAACGGACTTGCCGGACGCGGTGATCTTCGCGCCGCCGACCGTCTCCGACTTGGCGCCCGCCACCGCCACGGAGACGCCCATGCCGGCCGCCGAGACCATCGAGCCGCCGACCGTGAGCGAGTAGCTCGACTTGGCCGTCTTGTCGATGCCGAGCGCGGCGAGCGTCGTGTGGCTGCCGCCGGTCGTCTCGGCGTCGCTGCCCGCGATGAGCTGGCTGATGTTGCCGCTCACCGAGACGGTCTCCGACGCGCCGATCGACACCGTGCGATCGCTCTTGATCTGGAGGCCCTGGTCGGCGCCGACCGTGGAGGTCTGGTTCGCGCCGATCGACACGGTCTGGCTCGCGCCGATCGTGATCTGCTCGTCGACGCCGACCTCCACCCGCTCGTCGACGCCCACCTTCTCGGTCTTGTTGTTGTTCGTCTGCGCGTCGAAGTCCTTCGACGCGTTGACGAAGAACTCCTGCCCGCCACCCCCGTCCTCCATGCGGATCTCATTGGATTTGCCGCTCGCCGGGCTCGACGGCGTCTGGAGCGCCATCCGCGTCCCTGCGGCCGGATGGGTGTAAGGAGACGTCTTCTCCGCGTTGTACATCCGGCTCACGGCGATGGGCCGGTCGGGATCGCCGTCGAGATAGACGATCGACATCTCCCAGGTCATCCGCGCGAGGGCCATCGATCCGCCGATGGGGAGCTGGACGACGCGCATCCAGCACGAGCTCGTGTCGTCGTCCTTGCCGAGCCGGTCCCAGAAGAACTTGCCCTTCATGCGGCCGAGCCGGTCGGTGTGGATCTCGCCGCCGGGCCCCGTGACGACCGCGGAGTGCGCGCCCCGCAGCCGCGGGCGCGCGGCGGTCCGCGGCACGCGGAACGGGGTCGCGTGCGGGATGGCCGTGAACCGGTTCGTGTAGGAGCGCGCGTCGCCGCCGCCGGCCGTCCCGAGCCCGCGGGCGATGATGTCGTGCCGCACGGCGGTGAGCAGGTACTTCTGCGACAGGTGCGCGCCGGCCGTCTCCTCCAGCTCGAACCACGAGCCGGCGCGGAACGTCCAGCGATCGCTGTGACCGGCGCCGACGCGGGACCGGGCGAGGATCTCCTCGCAGCGGATCTTCGCCAGCGCTGCGCCCTCCTCCGGCGTCCTGTGGCCAGCGGCGTACTCGAAGCGCTCGCCGCGCGGCGACTCGACCCCGGCGTGGGTGGACGTGAGGTCGATATGAGGCGTCTCGAAGTTGTAATCGCCCACGGACGCCGCCTCCGGTGTCGCGATCGTTTCGAGCTCGAAATCGAGCACGCCGACGCCGTGCTCGCGTCCATCGACGATGGGCCACGCCACGGTCCCCTCGACAGGAGGGAAGCTCGATTGCGCGTCGGCGAACGTGACGTGGGTCCCGCCGCCGTCGTCGTGGATGAAGTAATGAATGCCCTCGTGCTCGAGCAGCCGTGAGGCGAAATTCAGGTCCGTCTCGCGGGACTGGACGCAATAGGTGCGCTCGGCGAGCGTGCGTTGCAGCGACCACGCCACGTCACCGCGCGGGATCCCGGCGCCCTCGAGCACCTCGGACACGATCGCCTTCGCGTCCTTCTCCTGGAACATACGCGTGTCGCTGCGCAGGGTCAGGAGCGAGAGCTCGTGGACCAGCTCGATGAAATAGCGCCGATGGTGGCCGTGCTGCAGGCCGTCGAACCGCGCAGCGGACACGACGAGGTGGAAATGGCGCACCGGGGCGCCGTCGACGCAGAGGGCGAGGTGGGCCTTCTCCCCGATGAGCCGCTCGAGGTCGAGGTCGTCGGGGCCGACGAGCTCGACCGTGGCATGGGTCGGCTGCGAGATGGCCTCCAGGACGGTCGCGGCCACGGCGGTGAGGCCGGCCGGGATCGCGCTGCATTCGAGGGAGAGCGAAAGGAGCTGCTCCACGGTCGACCTCAGTTGAGCCGGATGATGCGGCCGACGATCTTGTGGATACCGGAGGCGCGCGCGGTGATGTCGTGCGCGACCGTCTCGATGAGCCCCTGGGCGCGGACGACGAGGCTCGCCGCGCCGCTCGCGATGGCGAGCTCGTGCTCCGCCGCGACGATCACGCGGCGCGCCTTGATGAGGAACTCGTCGCCCT
Source organism: Sorangium sp. So ce362 (assembly GCF_051519845.1). Classification (NCBI taxonomy): domain Bacteria; kingdom Pseudomonadati; phylum Myxococcota; order Polyangiales; family Polyangiaceae; genus Sorangium; species Sorangium sp. So ce362. The sequence continues at coordinate 5,342,276 of NZ_CP150332.1, forward strand.
CGTCGACGCCGGGCGTGGGCGCGGTGCGCAGGGCGCCGAGCACGACCCAGCCCCCGCCCTCGCGCTGGACGATGACCCGCTCGCGGCGGACCAGCGCCGTGGCGAGCACGCGCGGCGAGAGCGCCTCATCGAGCGCCGCCTCGATCTCGGAGCCGCCGAGCGAGAGCCGGGCCGTGCGCCCCTCTGCGTCGAACGCGACGAGCCGCGCGGCCATCAACCCGGCGGCCGCCGACTGCGCCTGCGACGCGGGCGGCGGGTCCGACGCCGGGGCGGAAGGCGGGCTCGGAGGAATATCGAGCTTTCGCACCGCCGCCCGCTTCACTTGCCCCGCCATGCGGTCCTCCTGTGGTCCTGAAGCCTCCCGCGAGGTTCGCTCCGGCCAGGATACACGAGGAGCGCGCAATCATGCATCCCTCGAACAGCGCGCCTGACGCCGGTCGCGGCGCAGTTCGTGCACGCACCACGAGACGATCGATCCGGAATCACCGCAGGCGCTACCATCGACGGCCGTCATGGGCCACATCGTCCGCCGACCGTCCTGGGGAGTCATCGATCTCGATACCCGAACCGGGCACATCTTCGTGCAAGAAGAGTGGCGGTACGTATGGCAGCTCGACCCCGGGGCCCGGCCGTGGACCTTGCAGGAACGGCGCCGGTTCCATCACACCGCCGACAGGCACATCTGGGGCGCGTGGAGCCGCCGGCTCCGGGTCCAGCCGACCGGCACGCACCGGCTGGCGAATCCAGTGCGCGACCTCCCCATCGCCTTCGATATCCGGTGGGTCCTCACCGGAGGCCACTGGACGGTGAACGTGAAAAAACTCAGCGCCGGCGCCCCCTCGCCCCGGAGCTGGGTCGATTTCCGCGCGCGCACCATCCAGCTCGATCAGCTCGACGCGATCCCGCACGCCGTCGGGAATGCCGCGCATCAATCGAGGAGCGGCTTCTACACGATACCGCACGAATTCGGGCACACGCTGCCGACGGGGGCCGGCAGCGCGCTGCCGGTGGACGACGAGTACGGCGCGGGGCACGCGCACCTCGCCGATACCGATAGCCTGATGAACATAGGCCGTCAGGTGCGCAGCCGCCACGTGCAGGCCGTCGTGGACGAGCTCAACGCCATGCTGCCTGACCTGCAGTTCTCTGTGGCGCCCTGAGGGCAGGCTGGACACGGGCGGTGGGGGCGGCGAGGATGCCCGGGTGCCGGCCCGAGGCAGGGACGAGGACGACCAGAGCACGGCGGAGCGCGGCGCGCCGCACGGCGTGACGCTGTTCGATCACGCGCAGATCTCCGCCGAGCTCGCGGAGGGCGATCGCGCGCTCGCGCGCGTGCTCGATGCGCGCGGGCTCACGGAAGCGCAGTGGAACGAGGTGACGCTGTACTGGATGCAGCGAATGGGCGACGACGTGATGGACCACGCCGAGCGCGCGCGCATCCCCATCGTCTACTCCGACGCCTTCTCGAAGGCGCAGGACGCGCTGAAGCCGCTGCCCGCGATGGACGTCGAGGGGTACGCGGCGCTGGTCGCCGCCATCCAGGCGGCCGGCTCGCCGGCGCCGCCGCTCGCGGCGCGCCGGCTGTCGATCGCCGACTATCTGCGCCTCTCACGCCATTTCGCGCGCGCGATGGCGGCCGACGCGGAGCAGTCCAGGCGGTTCTTCGAGGTGCTGCAAGCCCTCGCCCCGCCGGCGGAGGAGGTCGAGGTCTGACGGACACGGCGGGAGGGCGCGGCGCCCTCGCGGCAGCGGGGGCGGCTCACCCGGGCGAGCCGAGCGCGGCGCGCGCCGCGGCCACCCTCTCGCGGTAGGTCCGGGCAAGCGTCGGATCGGCGGCGAGGCGCTGGGTCCAGGCGCGCTGCTGACGGGAATAGGAGGAGAGCGAGAGCCGGGCGCCGGCCAGCACGGCGCTCGGGGGCTCGCCCGCCTCGATGCGCGCGGTGAGGCGGGCGTAGTCCTCGAGCGGCAACACGGGCTCCGACGGACCGAGCGCCGCCTGCGCGGCGGTGTAGGCGCGATCGAGGTCCTGGCCGAGCGAGAGGTCGGCCTGCAGCGCAGCGGTCGCGACGCGGAGGAGCCACGTCATCTCGACGTCCATCCACCGCACCTCGTCGAGCCCGTGCGAGGCCAGGACGCTGGATCGAGCGGCGGGCGCCTCGGCGAGCTCGGCGGAGATGCGGGCGTACGTGTCGAGGTCGACGCCTTCCACCGGCGAGCGCGGCACCGGCTGCGTCGGGTCGGGGCCGCCGGGGAGCTGCGGGAGGGGGGGACGTTCGTCGGGCATCGGTCTCCTGTCGCGCCTGCGCGCGCAGCCTCCGGCTATTCCGGCGGCGCCGCCGGGGCCACCCCGGCCGCGGGCGGCGCGAGCCGGCGCGCCGCCACGATGCAGAGGGCCTCCACGGTGATGAGCGAGAAGAGCTGCCGCGGCGTGACCCGCGTCTTGTCCTCCACCGCCGCGAGCGCCGGGAGCCACGTCTCCAGCCGGGCCACCACCGGCCCGGTGAGAAACCCCTCCTTCATCACCTCGGGCGAGGAGAAATCGAGGCGGGTGATGAAGTTGAACTCGCTCTCTCGCGCGCGGATGTGGAGCTCGTGATCGACCATGAACACGATGTCCACGAAGTCGAGCGAGTCGGCGCCGAGATCGTCGATGAGGCGGCTCCCGAGCTCGACCGCGTCGGCCTCGACGGCGAGGCTCTCCACGATGCAGCGCTTCACCGCCTCGACCACGTGCGGAGGGATGTCCACGCTCGCTGCGTCCGTGTTCGTCATCGGATCCACCTGGTGACCTTGCTCCCCGCCTTGCGATCGGTCGGCGCCGGCTCGCCGGCGGCGTACCCGACCGCCACGAGCGCGACGATACCCCAGCTCGCGGGCACGCCGAGGATCTCCTTGAGCCGACCCGCCGCGAGCAGCGGACCGGTCATCGCCGACGCGCCGAGGCCGGCGTCGTGCGCCGCGAGGAGCAGGCTCATCAGCGCGAGCGACGCGCCCGTCAGCCCCGAGTCGCGCTCCATCGCGGCGATCGTCTCGCGCAGCGCCGCCGGCAGCGAGGGCGCGACCAGGCCCGACAGCACGGTGTGCCCGCGGTAGATCGGCGCGATCACGACCGGCGCCCCCTCGAACCGCGTGAAGTAGTCGCCGTAGGCCACGAAGGCCCCCTGGCTGTCCGGCGGCACGTGCTCCGCCACGGTCGCCACCGCCTCGCGCACCGCGCTCGCCATCGCCGCGATCGCCTCCGGGCGCTTGACGACGACGAAGCGCCACGGCTGCTTGTTGCTGGCCGACGGCGCGGTGACGGCGAGCTCGATGAGCCGCTCTATCACGCCGTCCGGCGGCGGCTCCGGGAGGAAGCGCCGCACGCTGCGGCGGGATCGCAGGAGCTCCTCGAGCGTCATCCGACCGCGTAGCCCCCGTCCACCGACGCCACCGCGCCGGTGACGTACGCGGCCCTGTCGCTCAGGAGAAACGCCGCGTAGTCGGCGATCTCGCCCGGGGCGGCGATCCGCTGCTGCGGCACGCGGGCCACGATCTCCTCGCCGGCGAGCGCGCGCGTCCCGCCCAGCATGTCGGTGTCGACCGGGCCGGGCCGGAGGCAGACGACGCGGATGCCCTTCCTCGCGTACTCGACCGCGAGCGCGCGCGTGAGCGCCTCGATCCCCCCCTTCGCCGCCGCGTAGGCGGCCTGGCCGCGGGCAGGGCGGACCGCCGCGACGGAGCTCACGTTGAGGACCACGCCGCGCTTGCGCCGCATCATGCGCGGCAGCACGGCGCGGGCGCACAGGAGCGGGCCGAGCAGGTTCGTCTCGATCTGCGCCCGGATCTGCGCCACGTCGCCCGTCACGAGCAGCCCCGGCGCCACGACCCCGGCGCCGTTGACCCAGCCGTCGATCGGCCCCACCTCGGCCTCGAACCGCGCCACGGCGGCCGCCACGGCCGCCTCATCGGCGACGTCGAACCCGAGGGCCAGCGCGCGCCCTCCGCGCGCCGCCTCGACCGCGGCCGCGACGTCCGCGGCCTCGCTCGCCCGCTCGCGGTAGCCGATCCCGACGCCGGCCGCGCCCTCGCGCGCGCACGCGAGCGCGATGGCCCGGCCGAGGCCGCGGCTCGCGCCCGTCACCACGACGCGCTTGCCCTCGAGCAGGAGGCTCACGGCCGGATCGACTCCGGGTGGCGCAGGACGATGGCCGCGTTGTGCCCGCCGAACCCGTACGAGCTCGAGAGCACGTGGCGCTGCCGGTGCGCGCGCGCCTCGTTCGGCACATAGTCGAGATCGCACGCGGGGTCCGGCTCGCGGAGGTTGATCGTCGGGTGCACGGCGCCGCGCAGCATGCACACGACGGCGGCCACGGCCTCGACCGCGCCGGACGCCGAGATCAGGTGGCCGATCATCGACTTTGTCGCCGAGACCGGGACGCCGCGCGCGCGCTCGCCGAGCAGCCGCTTCAGGGCGAGCGTCTCGGCGGGATCGTTCTTCGGCGTCCCCGTCCCGTGGGCGTTGATCGCGTCGACCTCGTCCGGGCCGATCCCCGCGTCGGCGAGCGCGCGCGACATCGCCAGGAAGGCGCCGCGCCCCTCGGGGTGCGGATCGCTGATCTTGTAGGCGTCGAAGCTGGTCCCGTACCCCGCCACCTCGGCGAGGATGCGCGCGCCGCGGGCCCGCGCGTCGTCGAGCCGCTCCAGGACGAGCACGGCAGCCCCCTCGCCCATCACGAAGCCGTCGCGCGTCCTGTCGAACGGCCGCGACGCCGCCTCGGGCCGGTCGTTGCGGAGGCTCGTCGCCCCGAGCGCGCAGAAGCCCGCGACGCCGAGGGGGTTGATCATCGAGTCCGTGCCGCCCGCGAGCATGACGCGGCGGCGGCCGGCGGCGATGAGCCGGTAGGCCGCGCCGATCCCGTCGGTGCCCGCGGCGCAGGCCGACACGTGGACGAGCGGCGGCGCGGCGAGGCCGAAGCGGTGGCTCAGCGCGTGGACGCAGACCTCCGAGGGCGTCTGCATGAAGCCGAGCCGCGCGGCGAGCCCCTCCGGCAGCGCGAACCCCGGGCGCCGCGCCGCCGCGAGGTGATCCATGTTGAAGAGCTCCAGGCCGACGCCCAGGCTCACGCCCGCGTCGGCGCGCGGCGCTTCACCGCCCGCGCCGAGCGCGAGCCCGGACGCCTCCACGGCGCGCCTCGCCGCCGCGAGCGCGAACGCGACCTTGCGGTCGCCGAGCGGCACCTCGGCCGGCAGCGGGGCCTGCCCGGCGATGCGCGTCGGCAGGGTGGACGCGTCGAACAGGGTGATGTGACCGACGCCGCTCCGCCCGGCGAGGAGCGCGTCGCCGAACGCGTCGACGCGATCGCCGAGCGGCGACACGACGCCCATCCCCGTCACGACCACCGCGTGGCGCGCCGTCACGAGACCCTCCGGAGCCAGCGGCTCTCCGCGGTGATGCCGTCGCGCCCCTCGAGGCGATGCACGACCTCGACGGCGCCGCGCTCCCACGCGCGCGCGAGCGCGACGAGCGGCGACGCGGGCCCGAGCTCCGCGCCCGCGTCCAGCGCGGCGTCTCCGCCGCCGCCGTCGGCCTGCGTGGACGACGCGACGGCGACCGCCTCGCGCTTCGCGGGCGCACGGGACAGCGGATCGAACGGCGCGTACGCCACCGCGACCGACGCGAGCTCGCCGAGGGCCGGCGCGCCCCGCCCCGCCGCGTGGGCCCCGCGCTCCAGGACGACGGTGGCCGACGCGTCGAACAGCCGGTCTCGGGGCACGGGGTCGTCGATGCGCCGCATGTGGTGCTCGACCAGGTAGTTGCGCTGGTGCGCCACCCCGACCACGAGCGCCACGTCGATCTCGCCGCGATCGAGCGCCTGCACGGCCTCCTCGAGCGCGAGGTAGAGCTGCCCCGCGCTCGGGTAGAGCACCGCGTACGGCCCCTCCACGCCGAAGCTCGCGGCGACGTGGTAGGCGGGCATGTTGGGCAGGCAGCGGAACGCGAGCAGCGGGTGCGCGCGCGTGTACCCCTCGGCGCCGAAGCGCGTCGGGCTGAAATCGCCGCGCTCGTCGAGCGAGCCCTCGAGCACCGGCGCGATGTCGCGCTCCAGGAACGGGATGTAGCCGACCGCGAGGTAGAGCCCGGTGCGCTCGCCCGGCAGCGACGCGGCGAGCCCCGCCGCCGCGAGCGCCCGCCCGGCGCTCACCACCGCGAGCGCGTCCTGGAGCCCGAGGTACTTCCTGCTCTTCTTCTCGCGGAGGAACGGCGACGGATCGCAGGCATCACCGGGAGAGAGCACGACGGACGCGAGGCCGGTCACGAGCGTCACGGCAGCCACACCTTGTCCGGGAGCTCGCGCGTCCACAGCGCGTAGAGGTAGCGCCGCTGCGCGTGCACGCGCTCCGAGTCGATCGTCTTCAGCACGAAGGTGAGCGTCGCCCGCATGCACCTCTCCCCGCGGACGTCGGCGCCGACCGAGAGCTTCGCCGCGGCGTCCAGCGACTGCGCCACCTCGGCGAAGAGCTCGACGCTGTCCCCCGGCTGCGCGGGACGGTAGAACTTCGCCTTGTCGATCTGCGCGAGGAGCGCGCGGCGCGGCGCCTCGGACGGCCTGTTCTCCGTCACCTCGACGAGGAAGCCGGCGAGCTGCGCGGCCGCCTCGACGAGCAGCGCGCCGGGGTAGATCGGGTAGTCGGGGAAGTGGTCGTGCAGGACCTCGTCGGTCAGGGTCACCGCCTTCAGCCCGCGCGCGCAGCGGCCGGGTTCGACGGACGTGATCCGGTCGAGGAGGATGTAACGCATCAGGGGGTGCTCGCTCCGGGGGTGATGCCGTCCGCGGCGCCCCGGCGCGGCGGGCCGAGCCACGCCGCGAGCGCGCGATCGAGGACGAAGAACGTGAGCGCCGCCGCGGCCGCCACGAGGACGAAGTACCGGTCGTAGCGCGGGAACATCGCCTCCCAGCCCGCCCAGACGCGGTGGGAGAGGTTGACGTTCGCCTCCGGGGGCGTGAGCACGCGCGTCAGCCCACCGAGGGCGAGCAGCGCCCCCGTGGCCTTGAGCCAGGCGCGCCGCGCGAGCCCCATCTCCCGCACCGCGAGGACGGCGACGACGGGACAGAGCACGTGCGGCAGGAACGTGGTCAGGATGAGCCCGCTCCCCGTCGCGATGTCGAGCAGCCACATGGGCGTGCCGAACGCGAGCCACAGCGCCGCGATCGCGGCGAGGTCCGGCTTCGCGAGGAAGCAGCCGGCCGCGAGCAGGAGCGGCGCGACGTTGCACATCCAGAGCACGTCGTGCGGCGAGCCCCGCCGCACGTGGTTGCCGCCGTGGACGAGGAACGCCATCGCGGCGAGGCCGCCCAGCACCCGGAGGCGCAACGAGGACGGCGCCGCCATCAGAGCCCGCCGTCGACCATCATCGTCTGGCCGGTGACGTAGGTGTTCTCGAGCGCGAGCCACGCGGCGAGCGCCGCGACCTCCTCGACCTTGCCGAGGCGGCGGAGCCCACAGTGCTTGAGGTACTCCCTGCGCAGGTCGTCGGGCAGCGTGCGCGAGGCGCCCGCCTCCAGGACGCCGGGCGCCACGAGGTTCACGCGGATCCCGCGCGGGCCGAGCGACTTGGCGAGGCTGAGCACGAGGCCGGCGAGGGCGGCCTTCGATACGGCGTAGGGGACCGGCGACGGCACCGGCTTGATGCCGTCGACCGAGCCGAACAGGACGATGTTCCCGCCGCCGTCGAAGTGCGGGAGCAGGCTCCGCGCGGCGGCGAAGGCGCTGGTCACGTTGACGGCGAGGACGTCGGCGAACCCCTCGAAGCTGACGTCCTCGATCGCGTCGAACGCGGGCGGCTCGACCGACGACGTGCGGACCGCGCAGTGCGCGAAGGCGTCCACGCCCCCGAGCCGGCGCGCGAGCGCGTCCGCGGCCTCCGCGGCCGCGCGCGGATCGCCGAGGTCGACCTCGATCGCGGTCGTACCCGGGAGAGCGCGCACCAAATCATCAGCGATTTCGCGCCCTTGCCTGTACGTGAACCCGACGCGCGCCCCCGCCCGGGCGAGCTCCGCGACCAGGGCGCGCCCGACCGTGCCCGAGCCGCCGAGGACGACGCAGCGGCGCGGCTTCGGGGCGGCGGCGGCCATCACACGCCCCCGTCCACCACCACGGTGGCGCCGGTCATGTAGCCGTTGCGATCGGACACGAGGAACGCCGCGAGCTCGGCGACCTCGCGGAAGGTGCCGACGCGGCCGAGCGCGCAGTGCTTCAGGTAGTCGGCGAGGCGGTGCTCGGGCAGGTTGCGGCCGACGCCGTCCTCGAGCAGCCCGGGCGCGACGCACAGGACGCGGATCCCGTGCCGCGCGACCTCCTTGGCCATGGCCTCGGTCATCCCCTTCAGGCCGGCCTTGCTCGCGCAGTAATGGATGGGCGCCTCGATCATCCTGACCCCGGCGAGCGACCCGATGTTCAGCACCACGCCGCGCTTCTTCCGGATCATCGACCGGAGCGCCTCGCGGGCCGTGAGGTAGGCGCCCTTGAGGTTCAGGTCGAGGACGTGATCGAAGTCCTGCTCCTCGAGCAGCGCGAGCGGGAGGTTCTGGGACACGCCGGCGTTGTTGACGAGCACGTCGACCCCGCCCCACGCCTCCTCGACGGCGCGCACCATCGCGCGCGTCGCGTCCGCGTCGAGGACGCTCGCCCGGAACGCGCGCGCCTCCGCGCCGGCGGCCGCGATCTCGTCGCAGAGGCGGCGGGCGCCCTCCTCGCTCTTCGTGAAGGTGAACGCCACCCGGGCGCCGTGCCGCGCGAACGTCGCGCAGATCTCCCGGCCGAGGCCGCGCCCACCGCCGGTGACGATCGCGCGCTTGCCGGCGAGCAGGCCTGTCACGTCTTGCCCCAGATCTGCGGCTCGCCGATCGGGCCCGCATACCGCGGATCCTTGTCGCGGTAGAGGTTGTTGTACGCGCAGCCGGGGATCAGCCGCCCGTCGGGGAGCGCGTAGTGGGTGCAGCACTTCTTGATGCGGTCGACCTCGAAGTTGTGCACGTCCATGAAGGCGTGGATGAACACCGTCTTCACGAGGCCCTCGCCGATGTGGAGGCGCTCCTCGAGCGCGAGGGCGCGCTCCTCGGGGTACATGAGGAAGATCGCCCGGCGCAGGACCTTCAAGATCCGGTCGCAGTCGGGGACCTGGCCCGAGCTCGTCCACATCTGGTCGATCGCGTCGCGCAGGGCGCCCTCGAGCTCCTCGTCGGGCCGGATCGTGCCGCGGTTCGCCAGGAGCTCGAGGTAGCGATCGAGCTCGAGGAACCTGGGGAACGGGATGAACTCGCCGTCGACCTTGAGCAGGTAGGTGAGCGCGAAGCAGCTCGGGTGGGAGCACGGCAGCGGCAAGAAATCGCTCTTCTTGAGGAGCCCTGTCTGCTCCTCGGCCGCGCGGACGACGTCGGGGATGGTCATGACGTCGAGCGGATCGTGCGGCGCGAAGTGGGCGCCGCCGTAGCCGGTGTACGCCGCGGGCTGGAACGTGAGCGACAGGATGAAGTCGTTGTCGTAGAGCAGCCGGAGGCAGTCGCCGATGCGGTCGTCGTTCACGCCGCGGGCCACGGTCGAGACGAGGGTGGTGCGCACGCCCGCCCTCTTCAGGTTGGCGAGCGCCTTCTCCCGCGCGGCGGCCTGGTCCCCTGCCCCGCGCAGGACCCGGAGGGCCGGGTTGCTGAGCGCGTCGAGCTGGAGGCTCACGTACACCTTGCGCCGGGCGAGCTCCTCGCAGAAGGCGTAATCGCTCGCGCAGCGGAGGCCGTTCGTCGAGATGGAGACGCGCGCGATCTCGGTCCTCGCGCACGCCATGTCGAGGAGCGCGAGGAACTCGGGGTGGAGCGTCGGCTCGCCGCCGGAGAGGTTGATCGTCTCGAGCGTCCCCTCCTTGGCCACGATGCCGTCGAGCACGCGCCCGAACTCCTCGCGCGTCATCGTGTAGTTGTGCCGGTTCTGCACGATGCAGATCGGACACTCGAGGTTGCAATGGTTCGTGATCTCGATGATCGGCAGGCACGAGTGCTGCTCGTGATCCGGGCAAAGGCCGCAATCGTCCGGGCAGCCGCGCTCGACTGAGGTCGAGTACTCGATCGGCCTGGATCCCTCCTTGACGTAGGTGAGGGACCTCAGGAACCAGTCGGCGTCGCCGGAGATGAGCGCCTCGCTCTGCCCGTGCGCCGGGCACTGCTTGCGGAGGTACACCTTGCCGTTGCGGAGGAGCCTCACGCCGTCGACGGCCTTCTTGCACTGGGGGCACAGCCCCCGCGAGAAGGAGTGGAAGACCTCGCGGTCCTTCGCGCTCGGGGTGAACGTGAACTTCCGGTCGACGAGGGGGAGCTTCGCGGTCATGACGGCACCTTGAGGAGCGGGAGAGAGCGCCTGTTCGCGGGGGGCGCGGGCGCGAGGAGCGGGTGCGGCGCGGTCCGCCCCATGCGAGCGAGCATGTCGGGATCGGCGAAGCGCGCGTCGTTCTCGCGGTAGAGGACGTTGTACGAGCACGTCGGGATGTTGCTGCCGTCGACGTCGGGGACGCCGATACTGCACTTCATGACGCGGGCGACGTCGAAGCTCTCCTCGTCCATGTGGGAGTGGATGTAGATCGCCTTTGTCGCGCGCTCGGCGATCTTCTGCCGCTGCGCGATGGGAAGCGGCTTGCCCGGGGGGAACATCTCGCGGAGCAGGCGCTTCAGCGTGCGGAGCAGCGCCTCGCTCTCGGGCAGCCTGTCCGGATCGGCCCAGAGCTCGTCCATCGCGGTCCGGAGCGCCTCTTCGACGGGCTCGCGGGGCTGGATGTAGAGGGAGTCGCCGAGCAGCTCGAAGAGCTTGTCCCGGCCCATGAAGCGCGCGAACGGGGCGAGGCCGCCGCCGTCGAGCACGAGCAGGTAGCAGATCGAGTAGCAGTGCGGGTGGGCGAGCGGCGAAGGGACGAAGTCGCGCGCGGCGATGGCGCCGCCGGTGTGCTCCTCGAGGAGCCGGTGGAGATCGGGCGTGGTGATGCGCGCGGCGCGGTCGAACCCGGCGCCGCCCTGGCCCGTGAACGTGAGCGTGTGGAGCTCGAGCGAGACGATGTTCGGCTTGCGCATCATCAGGTCGAAGAGCTTGCCGAGGTCCTTGTCGTTCAGGCCGGCCGCGATCGCGGGCAGGAGCGTCGTCGTGACGTCGTGCTCCTCGAGGAGCTCGAGCGCCTCGAGCTTGGCCCGCACGGTGTTGGCGCCGAGCATCCGCTGGTCGATCTCGGGGTCGAAGGTGTCGAGCGACAGCACGATGCGCGCGTCGAGGGCGGCGAGCTCGCGAACGTAGGCCTCGTTCCGCAGCTTGAGCCCGTTGGTCGAGATGGTGAGGCGGCGGATCCCCGCCTCGGACGCCATGCGGAGGAGCTTCGGGAGCTCGGGGTGCATGGTGGGCTCGCCGCCCGTGAAGTTGATGATGTCGAGCTCGTCGTGCTGGGCGCGGAGGTGGCCGAGGATCGCGGCGAACTCGCCCTCGCTCATCTGGTGCGCCCCCTCGTTCTTGTTGACCGTGTAGCAGATGGGACAATCGAGGTTGCACGCCGACGTGATGGGGACGACGGGCATGTACACCTTCTGCTGGTGCGAGGCGCACGGGCCGCAGTCGAAGGGACAGCCGCTCCGCACGGCGTGGATCTCGCCGCGCGGCGGCGTGTGCGGCGCAAGGAAGGAGAGCGCGTCGAGGTACCATTCGACGCTGGAGGCGACGAGCACCCGCTGGTGGCCGTGTTCAGGGCAGAACTTGTCGAAATATACCGCCCCACCAGAAAACTGGATCTTGGCATCGACGGCCTGCTTGCAGGTCTTGCAGAGGCTCTTCGTCGACGAGTAGTAGACGTGCTCCGTCGGCTGTCGCTGGTTCCCCGTTCCGCAGATCGCCACGGTCGACATGGCGACCAGGAGTACCTGGGCTGGTCGGGCAGCGCAACGCCCGGCTTCCCGGCGCTGGCACCGCGCGCGCGCCGCGCAGGCGCGATGTCGCCGGGCCATTCCCCCGCGCGTGATTCGTGTCTAGCCTCCGCCGCATGCTCCGTGTCGCCGCTCCTCTCCTCGTCATCGCGCTCGCCGGCTGCGGCGGGGCCGCGAGCCCGCCGCAGCCGGTCGAGCCCACGCCTCCGCCGGCCGTCACCCCACCCGAGCCCGAGCCCGAGCCGCCGCTCGACGACGCGCCGATGCTCGACGTCGTGTCGGCGCAGCCCACCGAGATCCTGCTCGACGGCAAGCCGATCGGGACGACGCCGATCTCGGGGCGCAAGGTCGCGCCCGGCACGCACGAGGTGACCTTCGTGGATCCGGAGCGCGGCAACCGCACGATGATGGTGACGCTCGAGCCCGGCGACGCGAAGACGGTCCAGTCGGACCCGCCGCCCTCCATCCGGGAGAACGCTGGCGACGCCAAGGGCGAGAAGCCCGAAGAGAAGAAGTAGCGCCGCGCTCGCGCGGCGTCGCCGGTCCTGCGCAGGCCAGCGCCGCGAGCTCCCGCGATGACGGGCGATCGAGCCTACGGCCCGAGATCGCACAGGACGGCGGCGTTCGCCAGGCCGCCGTAGTGGCTCCGCGCACCCAGGTTGACCGTTGTGGCCACCCAGCGGCCGTCGCTCCAGAGCCGGGAAGGGAGCTCCGTCTCGCTGTTCGATGAGAAATGCATCCAGTCGTGGTTGCGGGTCCACGAGGTGCCGTCCGTCCGGCCGAGGTACTGGTCGAACGGCTCTGCGTTGTGCAAGGAGGCGCTCGCGACGAGCCGCCCGGGCGTGCCCGCGAGATCCTCGATGTGCGTCGTGGGAGGCAAGGCGCCGAGCCCCCAGCCGAGGTCATCGCGCACGCGGTACGCGCCCAGTCCCTGCGCCTTCTCCCACGCGTAGGCCTCCAGCGCGTCGGGCGGGCCGATCTGCGCGAGGGAGTCTCCGGTCGCGGGCGACTCGGACCAGGCGGCGCCGTCCCATTCCACGAACGACGGTCCCCGGGAGTCGTCCAGCGCGTGCCTGTCGCACAGCGCGACCACGGCCTGCGCGCCCGCGAGCGCGAGGCGCGCCATGATCGGATCCCGCCCGTCGCACGGCGACGCGCCCAGCGACGACCACGCGGCGCCGTCCCAGCGGTGGAGGGTGTTGTCCAGCGCGACGTAGACCTCGGACGACGCTCGCCCCACGATGTTCGAAGTCGACGCGGCCGGCAGCGACAGGTCGCGCGTCCATGCCGCGCCGTCGTGTCGCCAGACCGAGCTCACGCCGGCGTCCATCGCGACGACGAAGAGCGCGCCGTCCGGCGCCTGCACGCCGAGCGGCCGCGGATGGCCTCGGAGCCGGCGACCGGCGCCCACGTGAGGCCGTCCGCCGCGAGTCGGGCGACGCCGTCGCCGATGGCGTAGAGCTCGTCGCGCGTGCGGCCCGCGAACGACCTCCACGTCGGCGCGGGCGTCTCCACGAGCGATGTCCAGCCGGTCGGATCGAGCCGCTGGATCTGCCCGTCGGCCGCGCTGGCATAGACGACGCCCGCCGGGTCGACCCGGAGGGCCGGGGCGTCGTTCGTGGGCGGTTGCAACGGGATCGGCGCCGGGAGCGCGGGCGTCGCGACCCACGCGCCGCCGCTCCGGAGGAAGACCCGGAACGTCGACGCGTCCGAGCTGGCGGCGCGGCACTTCACGCTGAGGGCCAGCGTCCCGCCCCCGGCCGCCAGGTCGGCGTAGGATGTGACGGCGGCGCCGTCTCCGCAGTCCGGCGCGGGCTGCTGTACGAGCGAATCGCCCGAGACCAGGTAAAGCTCCTCGGTGGCGGAGACGAACACCTCGGTCCCGCTCCCCGCGATCGCGGCGTAGCGCTGCGGCGCCGGGCCGGAGAGCTCTCGCCAGCGGGAACCGTCCCACCGCCGGACGCCGGTGTCGTAGGTCTCGAAGAGGTCCGCCGGATCGCCCCAGAGCGCGTGCGGATTCCCGGTGCCCGCCGGGAGGATCCGGCGCCAGCCGGTCAACGGGTCGTACAGGTCGATCGTCCCCCCGAACGTGGTGAGCGCCAGGATCCCACCGACGTTGTGGACACGGCCGGTGCCGGCTCCGGGCTCCGGATGAGCGAGGTTGTACCAGGTCCCGCCGCGGCGGTACGGGAGCTGGGTGCTGTCGCTGGTGGAGGTCGCAACCCAGTCCGTCCCGGCAGCGACGTTGTAGAGCGACAGGCGCGGTCCGAAGCCCGTCATCGTCCAGCCGCAGCGCGTGAGATGCAGGACGTGCGAGGAGCTCAGGTACTGGCCGCTGACGATCCACAGGCCTTCGTCCGAGATGGCAGGCGCGGGGTAATCGTAGACGGGCGGGACCTGCGACCAGCCGGTGCACGAGCCCGCGCGCCACGGGGGGCGCTGCTCGTAGGGCGCATCCGGAGGAAAGACCCACGGCGTGGCGCCGACGGGCGGCACCGGGTCCTCGGCGGGCGTCTCCACGACGACGCAGCCCCCGCCCTCGCCGCCCGCGCCGCCGGTGCCGCCGCCGCCGTCCGCACCCCCGTCGCCGCCCTGCGGCGAGCCGCCCCCGCCGCCCGTGTGGCCGGCGTCGGGAGGCGCGGCACCGCTGGCGGCACCGCTGCCGCCGTCGCCGGCCAGCGGCGAGCCACCGCCGCCGCCCGACGGGGACGACGAGCACGCGGCCCAGGCCCCGATCAGCCCGAGCAGCAGGGCAGTTGTTCGACAGGAGAGATACATCACGGGGCGAGCCATAGGCGGACATTCCAGCAGATGTCCGTCGCCCTCGCCCCCGGCACAACCCGACCCAGGTTGGGAACCGCGGTCAGCAACCCGACCCAGGTTAGGCGGGGCAACCCGACCCAGGTTGGGAACGCTGCCGACCCGACCCAGGTTGGGAACCGCCGCCGACCCGACCCAGGTTGGGAACCGCCGCGCCGGCCCAGGGTGGCGGAAACTGGCGGAATCCCGCCGCCGCCACCCTGAGAGCGGAGCAAACCCTTGAAATGATTCACACCGACTCACGGCGCGGCGTTTGTCTCTGCGCTCCGGCCATGAGCCAGCCTCGCGCGATCGCCCCAGGCGCTACTTACCTGCTCACCCGTCGCGTCCTGCGCCGTCACTTCCTGTTGCGCCCCGATGTGGCCATGAACCAGCTGTTGGTCTACGCCCTCGCTGTCTCAGCGCGCCGCTACGGCGTCGAGGTTCACGCTCTTTGCGCGATGTCGACGCATCTGCACCTCGTGGTGACCGATGTGCACGGCGTATTGCCGCGCTTCTTGCAGCTCTTCCACCGCCTCGTCGCGCTGGGCACGAAGGTGCTGCGCAAGTGGGAAGGGCCAGTATGGGACCACGAGGCCACGAGCGTGGTACGGCTGCTGACGCCGGCGGCGGTGGTGGAGAAGATCGCCTACGTGCTCGCAAACCCAGTGGCCGCTGGTCTGGTCCGACATGCGAGGGAATGGCCGGGCGTCAAGGTGGATGTGGGCGAGCTCGGCTGTGGCGTGCTGCGCGCGACACGTCCCTCAGTGTATCTCGATCCGGAGAATCCGCAGTGGGTCGAGGAAGCAACGCTGCCCCTGGCGCTGCCGCCGGGCATCGAACAGGAGAACGCGGAGAGCCTTCGCCATCAGATCGCTGCCGAACTCGAGCGTCTGGAAGCGCAGGCCCGTGCGGAGGCGGAGCGGCAAGGGCTCCGTTTCTTGGGCGCCGAGCGAGTCAGCAGGGTCTCCCCCTACGAGCGAGCCACGAGTTCCGAGGAATTGCGCGGGCGCAATCCGACATTCGCCGTCGGCCGTGACCAGGGTGACTCGTGGCAAACCGCTGCTACCGCTGTACGTGCGTTTCGCGCGTCGTACCGTGCTGCGCTCGAACGATGGCGAGCTGGCGTGCGCAGCGTCCTTTTCCCGGTAGGGACGTGGTGGATGCGCACGTTTCACGGCGCCAGCGTCAATGACGTGGTGCTCACGGGATAGCACCTCGCGCGGGGGCGCGACAGCGAGACGGGCAGGAGGGGACAGCTTCTAGGCGTCGTCATCGGGAACGCCCGTTTGGCGGAGACGGAGCGGATGGCGGATCCGCCATGCTGCGTTGCGTGAATGGATGAGCATGCGTCATGCCGCGCCGAGCGTGCATGACGCGGAGCGAACCACCGCGCCTCTGCTCGGCCGAACGGAACCGTTCAGCCACCAGCCGACGCCCCAGATCGATGGGTCAATCCGGGTCGGGTCGCGCGCGCGCGGATCAACCCGGGTCGCGCGCGCGGATCAACCCGGGTCGGGTCGCGCCGGGTCGCGCGCCGGGTTCGCGGACGTCTGGGCGGAGGACGACGCCAGCACGTCGCTCCTGCGGCAGCTGCCCGCTTCGCTCCTGCGCCGCGCGGCGATGGACATGGGGCGCGACCCCGACACGGCCGGCCTCCATCTGCGCCACAAGCTCCGGGATCCGCAGATCGAGCACATCGCCTGGGCGCTGGACGCCGAGCGCATGGCCGGCCATCCGAACGGCCTCCTCTACGCCGAGAGCCTCGGCCTTGCCCTCGCCGTGCGCCTGCTCGGCCGCTTCGCGGCGCCGAGCCGGCCACCCCCGCGGGCTGTCAGCGCTGCAGCTGCGGCGCCTCACGGCGTACATCGAGGAGCACCTCGACCAGAGCCTGTCCCTGGACCGGCTGGCCGGCGTCGCCGAGATCAGCGCGTCCTACCTCAAGACCAGCGGTCGACGGGTCTACCGGTGCACGAGTACGTCGTCCGGCGCCGGGTGGAGCGCGTGAAGGCGCTGCTCTCGCGCGGCGACCTGCCCGCCAGCCAGGTGGCGATCGAGGCGGGGTTCGCGCACCAGAGCCACATGGCGCGGTGCATGCGCCGCGTCCCCGGCGTGACGCCGACGGCGCTGGCGCGCCGCTCGCCCAGGCGCTGATTCGCCCGGTCACCGCGCCTCGCGCCCGCCCCCTGCCCGCCCCCACCTGCGCCGTCCCTGCCCAGGCGAGCGAGCTTATCGGGGTTGCGCACGATGTAGATGTTCGTCGCCGCGCCGTGCTCGTCGTAGGCGAAGGACACGCAGGCCGCGGCCGAGCCGTCCTTCCACAGGACGACGACGCCCCGGCCCCCGTTGATGTCCGTCGCCTCGCACGCATAGTCGCCCCAGTACGCGTGCAGCGCGCGGCCGATGAAATCGAGCACCTCGACCTTCCCCTGCAGGACTTCAAGGAGGCTGGACACCTTGCCACCCCCGTCGGCGCAGAGCTCGATCTCGTCCGAGAGCAGCGCCGACAGGTGCTCCGTGCCGCCGCTCGCCACGGCCGTCTGGAAGGCGGCGAGCAGCTGCTCCTGTCGGTGCAGCGGGGTGGTGTGCCGCACCTTCGACTGACCCACGTTGGCGCGCGCCCTCGAGACGAGCTTGCGGCACGTGGTCTCCTGGATGCCGAGCGTCGCCGCGATCTCCGGATAGGAGACGTCGAAGACCTCGTGGAGCAGGTACGCCGCCCGCTCCTTCGGGGTGAGGCGTTCTAGCACCAGCAGAAACGCCGTCTGGAGCGACGCCGCCAGCGACAGCCGCTCGCTCGGCTCCGCTCGCTCGGCTCAACCTCGGTCGGCGCGTGGATGGGCTCTGGCAGCCACGCGCCCACGTAGTCGACCCTGGCGTTGCGGGCGGCCCGCAGCAGATCGATGCACCGGCGCGTGCAGAGGGTCGTGAACCACGAAGCCGGGTTCTCGATCGTGCTCCTGTCGGCGTCCTGCCATTTCAGGTACGTGTCTTGCTCCGCGTCCTCGGCCTCCGCGCGCGAGCCGAGGATGCGGTAGGCGAGGCCGAGGAGCATCGGCCTCGTGGCCTCGAACGCCGAGACGTCGTTCTCTTGCGCCATCTCAGTGCTTCGACACCTGGATGCGGTTCCACAGGTTGATCATGGCGACGGCGGAGGTCAGGACACCGATCTCCTCCTCCGAGAAGTGCTCCCGCAACCGCGCGCGGAGGGCCGCGTAGTCGGTCCGCCGATCGAGGACGGTCAGCGCCTCGGTCCAGGCGAGCGCGGCCCGCTCACGCTCGCTGAAATCGCTGACGTGCTCCCACACGACCACCCGGTCCAGCCGGTCGTTCGTCTCGCCGTCCTGCCGCGCCTCCCTCGTGTGCATCTTCACGCAGAAGGCGCACTGGTTGATCTGCGACGCGCGCAGCTGCACGAGGTGGATGATCTTCCTGTCGAAGCCGTGCCGGTTCATCACCTCGTGCACACCGGCCAGCGCCTGCAGCACATCCGGGATCACCTGCTCGTACTTCACGGGGGATTGCTCGCTCATCGTCGCTCTCCTTGTCATGGGCCCGCGGGCCCCTCCATCTGATGACGATCCAGCCTTCCCGTCTGTGACGCCTGGCCGACGCGCGCGCTCGCGGAGCAAAAAATTCCTCCCTCACGAGAATTTCACATCGACCCATCGGGAGGTTCAGGGCTACCTCGGTCTCAGGATTGATCATATTTTCCCTTCTTTCTTCGCGGCACTCCAGCCCTGGACGAGGATGCGGAGCTGCTCGTGGCCACGCCCCAAGGTCTGCCAGCCGGGCTCGCCGTTTCTCCGGAGGTGTCCGGCGAGCGCGGCGCTCGCCAGGAAGGCATCGCTGGCCGTGGCGTTCTCGGGGAGCGGCTTGCGGGCGAAGACCCGCAGCATGTCGAGTTGGGTGGGCGTGAGCATGGCGCTCGCCGGCTGCTCTGGAGCGCGCCGGGCCTCGCTGCGCAGCAGCAGCAACTGCCAGGCGATGGGAGCGAAGAGCGCCAGCACGTTGCGCAAGCCGTGCAGGTCTTCGCTCTGGCGCTTTTCGTAGGCGCATCCGGTCTTCGCTCCCAGACGCGTACGACCTGGAGCGAGAGCGTCGCAGGCAGCTCGCGCGGCTGGGATCTCGGTCGTCGTAGCGTCACGCGCGTGCTGCCGAGGGCCAGCCTCGCCAAGCCACCCGCTGCCCCTCCGGTTCGTCCCGGCGAGCGCCAGCGCGGCGCGGGTGGCGCACGCGCACGAAGCAGGCCTGTGCTGCCTCGCGCCGCCCGCGCCGCCGCGCAAGGACATGGGCGTTCAGACCATGATCGAACATGCCAGGAGAGGACCGGCCGATGGCGGAGCGCGCCTCCGCTTGCCCCCGCGCGTCCGGGCGTACGAAGCTGCGCCGCCGTCGGCAAGGAGGTCTTCATGGCCAGCCGCTTCGCTTGAAGGACGTGACGCTGCGCAACCGCGTGGTCGTCTCTCCCATGTGCCAGTACTCCTCGAAGGACGGGTATGCCACCGACTGGCACCTTGCTCACCTGGGCTCGCTGGCGAGGGGCGGCGTCGGCCTCGCGATCGCGGAGGCGACGGCGGTCTCCCCGGAGGGCCGCATCAGCCCAGGGGACGCCGGCCTCCGGGAAGACGGGCAGATCGAGCCGCTCCGGCGGATCGTCGCGTTCGTCAAGGAGCAGGGCGCGGTCCCGGGGATCCAGCTCGCGCACGCGGGGAGATAAGGCGAGCGCCAACCGGCCCTGGGAGGGCGATGATCACCTGGCGCCGCAGGAGGGCGCGTGGGAGACGCTGGCGCCGTCGGCGAAGGCGTTCGGCGCGAACCTCCCCCAGATGCCGAAGGAGATGACGAAGGCCGATATCGCGCGCGTGAAGGCCAGCTTCGTCACCGCCGCGCGGCGGGCCCGCGAGGCAGGCTACGCGTGGCGCTCCCGTACGCCGGGCGCATCCGCAAGGAGGCGAGCGTGCCGGTCGCGGGCGGGTGGTCACGGCCGGGATCACGGCGCCGTGAACGACCGGGCGCCTCGCGAGCGACGCCGGCTCACGGGACCTCGGAGAACGCAAGCCAGTAGGCGAACTCGTGGCCCGGCTCCGCGTACTCGAACGAGCGGAGATTGCGGAACGTGTAATCCCCCGCGTGCGCGCCGGTGATGAGGATCGAGGCTTCCTCGCCGGCGTTCAATGTCACGGAGGACGGGCTCGCGTCCGCCATCGAGAACCGCAGGGCATAGACCGGGTTGCCGGCCTCGGTCGAGAAGCAGACGTCCAGGCGCTCCACGGTGAAGGGGTCGAACGCGGCGGTGAGCGCGTTGGGCCCGCCGGTGACGAAGCGCTCGTGCGCCGCCAGCCACACGCGGTCGTCCGTGGCCACCGGGTTGGAGAGGCCGCGCCATTCGGAGAGATTCTCGACGGTAAGGTGCATCGCGGTGTAGTCGTCGTAGTCGCCGTAGCCGCTCCGCTCGCGCTGGGCCTGGAAGTCGAACCGCACGAAGGCGCCCTCCGGGACGAGCACGTCGGGCAACCCACTTGCGGCGAGCGTCAGCGTGGTGAGCGCCTGGTCGCAATCCGCGTCGGGAGAGCATGAGTCGATGGCGATCTCGCCCGGTGCGGAGGAGACGATCTGCCCCTCGATCGAGCGCTGCGCCGGAGGGTCGCCCGCCTCGCCGACCGGATCCTCGGAAGAGAAGGTGGTGCCATCCGCGGTGGTCAGCGACCACGTGATCTGGTCCATCGCGGGAATCGAGCACTCGGCGGCGCCGCCGCCACCGCCCGCGCCGCCGTCGATGACCTCGGAAGCCGTGCAGCCGGCGAGGAGAGAGAGCGAGAGCATGCCCAGAAGAAGGTCGTGTTGAATTGACATGACCTGCAACGGAGCAACCGTTGTACCGCGCGAGGGCTCCCTCCCTCGCCGCGGATGGCGCCGTATTCAGCCATGAGCAACGACGACCGCCCGGCTGTGCCATGGTGTGTCGTGGCACAATATGCCCCTCGGCCTGGCCCCTGTGGCCGCCGGGCCGCCGGGCGCAGCGGAGTTGCACCGGGGGCGGCCGGGTGTGGCAGCATGCGGGCCGGAGGAACTCTACCGTGCGCCTCGGGATCGATTTCGGAACCACGCGGACCGTGGTCGCGTGCTGCGACCGCGGAAACTACCCCGTCATCAGCTTCCTGGATGCGGCGGGGGACACCGTGGACTTTTACCCCTCCGTGGCGGCCGAGCGGCAGGGGGAGCTCCGGTTCGGCTTCGACGCCCTCGCTGTCGCCTCGGACCCGGAGTGGACCGTCCTCCGCTCGTTCAAGCGCGTGCTCTCGGGCCCGCGCGCGTCGCCCGACGTCGAGGTCGAGATCGGCGCGACCAAGCTCCGGGTGCTCGACCTCCTGACCCTGTTCCTGAGGTCGCTCCGCGACGCCGTGCTGCACCGGTCGAACCGGCCGAAGAAGAAGGACGACGACGGGCGCCTCATCTGCGTCGTCGCGACCCCGGCGAACGCGCACGGGACGCAGCGCTTCGTGACGCTCGACGCCTTCCGCCGCGCCGGCTTCGAGGTCATCGCCCTCCTGAACGAGCCCTCGGCCGCCGGCTTCGAGTACACGCACCGCCACCGCAGCACCATCACGTCGAAGCGCGAGCACATCGTCGTGTACGACCTCGGGGGCGGCACCTTCGACGCGTCGCTCGTCCACATGACCGGGCGCAGCCACGACGCCGTGACGACCGCGGGGCTGAACCACCTCGGCGGCGACGACTTCGACGCCGTGCTGGCCTCGACGGCGCTCGCGGCGGCCAAGGTCGAGCGCGAGGAGCTGCCGGCGCGCGCGCTCGCCGCGCTCGCCGACCAGTGCCGCGAGGCGAAGGAGCGGCTCAACCCGAACTCCCGGCGGATCGTGATCGACCTGGAGGCGTGCCTCGGCGACCTTTCGCCTGCCCACGAGGTGACGATCTCGGCCTCCGACTTCTACGACCGGTGCGCGCCGCTCGTGGAGGAGACGATCACCGCGATGCAGCCGGTGATCGCGCGCCTCGACGCCGGCGCGGGCGAGGCGCTGGCCGACATCGCGGGGATCTACGTCGTCGGCGGCGCGAGCTCGTTGCCCGTCGTCGCGCGGACGCTGCGCGAGCGCTTCGGGCGCCGCGTCCATCGCTCCCCCTACCCTTCGGCGGCGATCGCGATGGGCCTCGCCATCGCCGTCGACGAGGACGCGGGCTTCGAGCTGTCCGACCGGCTGTCGCGCCACTTCGGGGTCTTCCGGGAGAGCGGCGGCGGGGACGAGGTGGTGTTCGACCCGATCTTCGACCGGGAGGCGCGCATCCCGTCGAGCCACGAGGCGCCGGTGGTCTCGCGCCGCGTGTACCGGGCGGCGCACAACGTCGGTCGCTACCGGTTCGTCGAGTGCGCCGCGCTCGACCGGCTCGGCGTGCCCCACGGCGACATCACGGCGTTCAACGAGGTCGTGTTCCCCTTCGACCGGCGGCTCCGCGACCGCGCCGCCGAGCTCGCCGCCGTGCCCGTGCAGCGCGTGAGCGACGAGGGGCCGCTGATCGAGGAGCAGTACGCGATCACCTCGCACGGCATCGTCGAGGTGACGATCACCGACGTGGAGGCGGGCTACCAGCGCGTCTATCAGGTCGGGGCGTGAGCGCGCCGGGCGCGGCCTGAATCCATCCGCGCTCGGCCGCGGCTGCGCGCGTTCTTCGACGTCACGGGAGGAGCCGGCGCAGCACCTCGATCACGGCCGGCAGGGTCGCCAGCGCCGCGATCGTCGTCACGACCGCGGTGGCCGCGGCGAACTCGCCGTCGCAGCCGTACCGCGCGGCGACGATCACGGACACCATGGAGGTCGGCATGGCGGACTGCAGCACCGCCACCTCCGACACGGGGCGCTTCAGGCCGAGCGCGAGCGCGACGCCGAGCGCGACGGCGGGGGACAGGAGCAGCTTGACCGCGGCGACGGCCGCGAGCGGCCGCATGCGGCCGCGGAGGGAGCGCAGGTCGAGGCTCAGGCCGAGCGCGAGGAACACGAGCGTCGGGGTCGCGCTGCCGAGCGCGTCGAGCGCGCGCTCCACCCACACCGGCAGCGGGATCGGCAGGGCGTGGAGCGCGAGGCCGAGGGCGATCGACATCACGTTGGGTTGCAGGAGCACCGTGAGCAGGCTCCGCGCGTCCACACCACCCCCTCCGCCCATGCGCGCGACGAGCGCGACGCCGAACGTCCAGAGCAGCAGCGTCGTGACGATGCTGTCGACGAGGATCGCCGTCCCCGCCGCGCTGCCGGCGTGGCCGTAGAGGGCCAGCACGACGGGGACGCCGAGGAAGCCGGTGTTGGAGAAGCTGCTGACGACGCCGGCGGCGCCCTGCGCGGCGCGCGGCAGCCCGAGCGCGCGCGCGACCGCGACGCCCGCGAGGGCGCACGCGAAGAGCGCGACCGACGAGGCGGCGACCGCGCCCCAGGCGCCGTGGCCGAGGCCCGAGCGGCGCAGCACGGAGACGATCAGCGCGGGCGTGGTGACGTCGATGACCAGCCGGTGGAGGACGGCGGCGTCCGCCTGGCCGCCGCGGCCGAGCGCGCGCAGCAGCACGCCGACCCCGAGCACCGCGAAGAGGGCAAGGAGCTGCGAGATCAGGTCGCCCGACGGCACGGGCGGCTTCTAGCTCCGCGGCGGGCGGCGTCCAGCGATTAGGAGGAGCACGCGCGCACGCACGAGAGAGGGGGGACCGAAGCGGGAGACGGGGGACGCGGGAGGTGACCGGCGCGGGCGACGCGGCAACCCGCGCCGATCCTCTCCTCGGATGCTCAGGGCACGAGCTCCTGCACCGCCTGCACGATCGCCTGCGGATTCATGCCCAGCCGGTCCAGCACGATGTCGCCGGGAGCGCTCGTGCCGTAGCGATCGATCCCGAGGGCGAGCCCCTTGGAGCCGACCCAGCGGTGCCAGCCGAAGGTGATGCCGGCCTCGAGGGACACGCGCCGCGCACACGCGGCGGGCAGCACGGCCTCCTGGTAGCCGCGGTCCTGGCGCGCGAACCGCTCGACGCAGGGCATCGACACGACGCGGACGCCGGGGCCGAGCCGCTTCGCGGCCTCGACCGCGTGCTGCACCTCGCTGCCCGTCGCGATCACGATCGTCTCGAGCGCCGCCGTCTCCTTGACGAGGACGTAAGCGCCGCGCCGCACGCCCTCGCGCTTCGCGGCGGCGTCGCCCGGCAGCATCGGGACGGCCTGCCTCGTGAGCGCGAGGACCGTCGGGCCGTCGGCGCGCTCCAGCGCGGAGATCCACGCGCCGGCCGTCTCCTCGGCGTCCGCCGGCCGGATGACGTCCAGATCGACGATGGCGCGCAGCCCGGCGACGGTCTCCACGGGCTGGTGCGTCGGCCCGTCCTCGCCCACGCCCACCGAGTCGTGCGTGAAGACGTAGATGACCGGCAGGTGCGACAGCGCCGCCAGGCGGATGCTCGGCCGCAGGTAGTCGGCGAACACGAGGAACGTCGCGCCGCTCGGGCGCAGGCCGCCGTGGTAGGCGATGCCGTTCATGATCGCGCCCATGCCGTGCTCGCGGATGCCGGCGCGGATGTTCCGGCCGCCCGGGTGCTCCGGATCGAAGTCGGTGCTCGACGCGATGTAGTTGAACGTCGAGCCGTAGAGATCCGCGCTCGACCCGATGAGCGCCGGCACCGCCTCGGCGACGGCCTGCAGCACGGTCTCGCCGGCCTTGCGCGTGGCCACCTTGGTGCCGGCGGCGAAGGCGGGGACACGCGCGTCGAGGTCCGCCGGCACCTTCCTCGATGTGCCCTCGTCGAGCTGCCGGGCGAGCTCCGGGTTCTTCGCGCGCCACGCCTGGAACGTCGCCTCCCACGCCCCGCGCACCTTGCCGAGCGCTTCCTTGCGCTTCGCGAAGAACTGCTTGACCTCCTCGCTGACGTAGAAGTGCTCCGGGGGCAGCCCCAGGTTCTTGCGCGCCTGATCCACGAACTTGGCGCCGCCCTCGCCGTGCGCCTTCTGCGTGCCGGCGACCTCGGGGATCCCCTTGCCGATCTGGGTGTGGGCCACGACGAACCTGGGCTTTCCGCTCTTCGACGCCCGCGCCTGGCTGAGCACCCGGTGGACGGCCTCCAGATCGTTGCCCTGGTCGATGTGGAGCACCTCGAAGCCGTAGGCCTCGAAGCGCTTGGCCGTGTCCTCGCTCTGGGTCTTCACGGCCATCGCGTCGAGGGTGACGTCGTTGGCGTCGTAGATGAGGACCAGGTTGTCGAGCTTGAAGTGGCCCGCGAAGGAGGCCGCCTCGGCGGCCACGCCCTCCTGGAGGCAGCCGTCGCCGGCGAGGCAGTAGACGTTCAGATCGAAGATCGTGTGCTCCGGCGTGTTGTAGCGGGCGGCCAGCATCTTGGCGGCCACCGCGTGCCCCACCGCGTTGCCCACGCCCTGGCCGAGCGGGCCCGTCGTCGCCTCGACCCCCTCGGTGTAGTGGTACTCCGGGTGGCCGGGCGTCTTCGACTCCCACTGCCGGAAGCGCCGGATGTCGTCGATGGACACCGGGTAGCCCGAGAGGTGCAGCCAGCCGTACAGGAACATGCTGCCATGGCCGGCGGACAGGATGAAGCGATCGCGGTTCAACCAGTGCGGTTCGCCCGGATCGTGGCGGAGGAGGTCGCCATAGAGAGCGGCTCCGATCTCGGCGGCCCCGAGCGGCAGGCCGAGGTGACCGGACGAGCAGGCGTGGACGGCGTCCATGGCGAGGCCGCGGGCCATCGTGCACGCGGCGGCGAGCTTGACGAAATCAGGCATGGCGCGCACTCTAACCTACTTCGTCACGAAGCGCGCCCTTTCGCGCACCCTCCCCCCCCCGCCCGGACGGCGTCGGGTCTGCCTGGAGAGTGCCCCTCGGCGCGCGCTCGATGTCCACGATTTCTCGAGAGGCGCGAGGATCGCCGGTCGCCGGCTTGGCTGACCGCGACCCGACCCAGGTTGACCGCGACCCGACCCAGGTTGACCGCGACCCGACCCAGGTTGACCGCGACCCGACCCAGGTTGACCGCGACCCGACCCAGGTTGGCCGCGACCCGACCCAGGTTGGCAGGGCCGCGCGGGTGGGTGCTGCGTGGCGAGCTCCGGCCCGGCGTGGCGTGGTGGAAGCTCGCGGGCGCCGGCGGCCGCGACGGCGTAGGCGGCGTCAGCGCCGGCGCCGCCCAGAGCGGCGGACCACAGCGGCAGAGGCGAGCATTGCCCCACGCCATCGCAGTCCTCGTCGGCGTCCGTGGCGCAGTCTTCAGCAGAGGGCGTGTTCTCACCGGTACACGGGCCATCGCCGGATCCGTCTGACAGGCAGGTTTGAGCGCCGGAGGTACAGAGTCCTACCCCTTGCGTCCCCGGGGGCCCCGAATAGCAGCTCAGCTGCGACCCCGGCACGCAAACAGCTGTGCCGCCTCCCTGCCCGCCTCCCCCGGTCGCCGGCTCTCCTCCGCCGCCTCCCTGGCCCCCGCCGCCGCCACCCCCGCTCGTGCAGCCGATGGCCAGCGACATCGCCAGCATCGCGCCCCCTCTGAACCCCTGCCACACTCCGGCGCCTCTGTATCCCATGCGCTCCATCTTTCGTTGACAGGCAACAGGAGGTATCCGAACGCTCCCCTGGTGCTGGACGCGGGGGAGCGCAGACCACGATGTGCTAGATGCCGCGATGCGCGCGCATTCATCCCCTGCTCAGCGACCCTGGAGGTTCCGGCTTGCCCATGTCTGAACAGAAGTCTGCTCGGCCTACCCCCTCCGCCGGTCTGCTCGAAGGGACCGCCCCGGCGTGGCGTTCCCGCTGGCTCAGCGCGTCCTGGGCGCTGACGCTCGCGGTCGGCGCGGTCGCGTGTGAGGATCAGCACGTCGTGATCGGCGCATTCGCGCCGGAGCGGCCGCGGTTCGCGGCACCGCAGAAGGTCGCCACGCTCAACGACGCCACCGCCAGGGACGAAGACCCGACCCTCACCGGCGATCTGCTCGAGATCCACTTCATGTCCGAGCGCGGCGCGAGCCAGGATATCTGGGTCTCGCGGCGGGCGGACCTGGGTTCGCCCTGGGAGACGCCGACCGTCGACCTCGCGGAGAAGCTCAACAGCGCGGACGACGACGACACGCCTGCCATCTCGAACGACGGGCTCAGGATGTGGTTCCTCCGCAAGAGCGAGCAACAATCAGGCATCTGGATGTCCGAGCGCGCGAGCCGGGGCGACCCCTGGGGCGAGCCCTCCTACGTCGACGCGCTCAACCCCGGCCACGACGATGGCACGCAGGCGATGAGCCCTCACGTCGATCTGCCCGAGCTCCGCGCCGTGGTCGGCCTGAAAGGGCCTGAGACCCAGGGCTGGGACCTCGCCATCGCGTCCCGCGAGAGGCCGGAGGACGACTGGGGCGAGTTCGTTCCGCTCGCCGAGCTGAGCGACGCGGGAGACCAGCTCGCGCCCTTCCTGTTCGACGACGGCCGGCAGATCCTGTTCCGTTCGGGGGATGACCTGTTCTGGGCTCGACGGCCAGGGACGAACGACGCCTTCGAGCCGCCGCAGGCGCTCGACGAGGTGAACGTACCGGATGCGCGCGAGAACGATCCTTACCTGTCGCCGGACGGGTCCATCCTGTTCTTCTCCTCGGAGCGGAGCGGCGGGACCGACATCTACGAGGCCCGCCGCATCGCACCATGAACGGCCGGCGCGTCGAAGCGACCCGATCCGGGTCGGGGTAGCAGCCAGCCGTACGTCGCCCCGCCCGAACCTGGGTCGGGTCGCTTCTTCAGAGCGACGCCGACGACCCGAAGGAGGTAGTCATCGACGACCTGTGTGGCGCAGCCCACCCTCCTCTTCCGCCCACAAAACACGTGTAAAAGCCGATCGTCCCGTGATACGAGAGGAAAAGGTCAGGGGGAATGTCCTCTGCGGCAGAGCCGCACTGCTCACAGTGCAGGTGTCTGCTCGCTCGCTGTCCGGCGGGACATGCCGACCGGGCGCGGGAGGCTCGTTCAGGCGTACCCGAGACCGGCAGAGATCGATGCAAGAGCAAGAAACGCCGCCGTCTGGGCTCGTCCTCATCGTGGACGACAGCGCGGACAACCTGAACGTGCTGTCGGACGCGCTGATGTCCGATGGACTGGAGATCGCCGTCGCGCGCGACGGCGAGGAGGCGATCGAGCTCGCCGGCCGGTCTCAGCCGGACCTCATCTTGCTCGACGCGCTGATGCCCGGCCTCGGCGGGTTCGAGGCGTGCCGGCGGATCAAGGCCGATCCGGCGACGCGGAGCATCCCCGTCATCTTCATGACGGCGCTCGCGGAAGCGAAGTTCAGGATCCAGGGCTTTCGCGTGGGCGCCGTGGACTATGTGACCAAGCCGTTCGAGAAGACCGAGCTGCTCGCGCGGGTGCACACCCAGCTCTCGCTCCGGCACGCGACGCGGGCCCTCGAGGAGCAGAATGCGAGGCTCTCGGAGGAGGTCCAGGAGCGCGTCAAGGCGGAGGAAGCGCTGGCGGAGGCCGTGCTGGGGCTGCGCGACGCGAACGCACGGCTCTCGCATCAGCTGACGCAGAACGAGCGCGCCGAAGCGGCCAGGGCGGCGCTGCAGGAGCAGGTCATCGCGGTCCAGCGGGAGCGGCTCCTCGAGCTCTCCGCTCCGCTCATGCCGATCATCGATGGCATCCTCGTGATGCCCCTCGTCGGCGCGGTGGACGTCGAGCGTGCCAGGCAAGCCATCCAGACAGCGCTGCACGGAGCGAGCGAGCGCGGGGCAAACCATCTCATCATCGACATCACCGGTGTCAAGGCGGTGGATGAGACCGTCGCGCGCATGCTCGTCCAGGCGGCGATGGGGCTCTCCCTGCTCGGCACGCGGACGATCGTCACCGGCATCCACGGCGAGGTGGCGCGGACGCTCGTGGGGCTCGACCTGCACCTCGATTGCCTCGTGACGAAGGCCACCCTTCAGGCGGGCGTGGAGCACGCGCTGCGGACGCGCGGTCGTCGCTGGGGCCAGGGCGAGCCCTGAGGACCCGATGAATCCGTCGTTCCCCGGCGTCTCCGCCGGGCTTGAAGAGGAGCTCAACCGGATGGATCCGAGAGACTACGTCGTGGGGGAGGTGCTGCACGAAGGGGCCGAGACCCGCGTGTGCCGCGCGGTCCATCGTCCCTCGGGCGACAGGGTGGTGCTCAAGCTCCCCGCGGCGGCCGCGTCGAGCTCGCGCGTGACGGGGCGCATCCTGCATGAGCACCACATCCTGACGCTGCTCGGGGCGGTGCCAGGGATAGCGCGGGCGCGGGAGCTCGTGCAGCGGGACGGCACGGTCGCGCTGGTGCTCGAGGACCCCGGCTTCCGGTCGCTGGATCGCCTGCTCGCCGAGCGCGGGCGCCTGCCGGTGGAAGCGGGGCTGAGGCTGGGCGCGCTCGTCGCGCGGGTGCTCGAGGCCGTGCACGCGGCGGGCGTGACGCACAAGGATATCAAGCCGCAGAACGTGCTCGTCGATGCGGCGTATACGCAGGTCAAGCTGCTCGACTTCGGCATCGCCTCGTCGCTGCCGCTGGAGGCGACGGCGGCGAGCATCCCCGAGGGGCTCGAGGGGACGCTGGCGTACATGTCACCGGAGCAGACGGGCCGCACCGCGCGGGCGATCGACGCGCGCACCGACCTCTACTCGCTCGGCGTGACGCTCTTCGAGGCGCTGTCAGGGCGGCTGCCGTTCACCGAGCGCGACCCGCTCTCGCTTGTGCACGCGCACCTGGCCAGAGAGCCCCCTCCCCTCGACGAGGTCGCCCCGGGCGTGCCTCCGGGGCTCGCGGCGATCGCGTCCAGGCTCCTGGCGAAGAACCCCGACCGGCGGTACCAGACGGCCAGGGGGGCGGCGGAGGATCTGGAGCAAGCGCTTCGCGCGTGGCGCGAGCGCGGCACGGTGGAGCGCTTCCCGCTCGGGAACAAGGACTTCTCGCGCAAGCTACGGCTGCCGGACGTGCTCGTCGGGCGCGAGCGCGAGCGCGATCTGCTGAGCGCCTCCTTCGCCCGAGCCGCCGAGGGCGCGGTGGAGCTCGTGCTCCTCGGCGGCCCGTCCGGCATCGGCAAGACGGCGCTGGTGCGCACCGTCTACCGGGACATCGCGCGCGCGGGGCGCGGTCTCTTGATCTCGGGCAAGCACGACCAGCTCGCGCGGTCGACGCCCTACGCGGCCATGGCGCAGGCGTTCGGGGCGTTGATGCAGCAGTGGCTGGCGAGCCCGAAGCCTGTGCTCACGGCATGGCAGGAGCGAATCAAGGCGGACGTGGGGGACAACGCGCGGCTCATCGCCGACGTGGTGCCGGAGCTCGATCGGATCATGGGCGAGCTCGCGCCGGTGCCGCCGGTGCACGGCGAGCAGGTGCTCGCCCGCCAGCGGCTGACCTGGCTGAGCTTCGTGCGGGCGGTCACGACGCCGAACGCGCCGCTCGTGATGTTCCTCGACGACATGCAGTGGGCCGACAGCGCCACGCTGGAGATCCTGAAGACGCTGCTGACCGACGCGGAGCGAAGAGAGCTCCTGGTGATCGCGGCGTACCGCGACAACGAGGCGCCGCCGGAGCATCCTCTGTGGCGGCTCGTGGCGTCGGTGGACGAGAGCGGGGCGAAGGTGTCGAGGATGTCGGTGCGCCCCCTGCCGGAAGAGCACGTGCAGGCGTGGGTGGCGCAGACGCTGAGCAGCGAGGCGGCGCGGGTGGAGCCGCTCTCTCGGGTCCTGTGGCAAAAGACGCGAGGAAACCCGTTCTTCATGGAGCAGCTGCTGCTCTCCTTGCACAGGCAGGGCAAGGTGGTCCGGGACCCGG
Organism: Sorangium sp. So ce362; assembly: GCF_051519845.1. Classification (NCBI taxonomy): domain Bacteria; kingdom Pseudomonadati; phylum Myxococcota; order Polyangiales; family Polyangiaceae; genus Sorangium; species Sorangium sp. So ce362. The sequence continues at coordinate 5,372,798 of NZ_CP150332.1, forward strand.
AGAGCGGCGCGTGGCGCTGGGACCCGAGGGAGCTCGCGCAGGCGCAGGTCACGGACAACGTCGTGGCCCTCCTGACGGACAAGGTGCTCGAGATGCCCGAAGCGACCCAGCAGCTCCTGGGGCTCGCGGCGTGCGCGGGGCACACGTTCCACCTCCACGATCTGGAGCGGCTCAGCGGATGGGAGCGCGCCCGGGTGACCGGGGCGCTGTGGCCCGCCCTGCAGGAGGAGCTCCTTGTGCCCGCCGATGGGGCCTACCGGCCCGCGCAGGCGCTGGGACAGGTCGGGGACGGAGCGCTGGACGCGGAATACCGGTTCTTGCACGACCGCGTGCAACAGGCGAGCTACGAGCGGGCCCCGCCCGAGCAGCGCGTCCTGGCGCACCTGGAGATCGGCCGGCGGCTCTGGGCGCGGCACCGGACGCAGGCGGGCACACCGCAGCAGCTCCTCGAGCTGGTGCGGCACCTGAACCTCGGCTCGTCGCGGATGGACGCCGTGGACGAGCGCGAGGCGCTGGCGCGGCTGAACCTCGAGGCCGCGCTCGCCGCGAAGGCGGCGAGCTCGCACCGGCTCATGGCGAGCCTCACCGAGACCGCGCAGGCCCTGCTCGGCGACGACGCCCCCCGCAAGGACGCGGCGCTGTCCGCGCAGCTCGCGCTGGAGCGGCTCGAGGCGGCCTTTCTGATGCGGGAGTTCGACGACGTCGAGGCGCGGTCGGCGCGGCTGCTCGCGACGCCGCTGCCGGCGCTCGCCAGGCTCTCGGTGCAGGAGATCCGCGTCCGCTGCTCCCAGGCGGCAGGCCAGTTCGCGCGAGGGGTCGAGCTCGGGCTCGCCGCGCTCGCCGAGCTGGACATCGTCTTTCCGGACACGGACGAGGCGCGCCGCGCCGCGCTCCTCGAGGAGTCCGCCGAGCTGGATCGATGGTTCGAGCGCGACCCCGACGCGTTCGACCGGATGCCCGCGGATCCATCCCCGGAGCGCGTGCTCGTCGATGCGCTGACGATGCACCTGATGGTGTGCGCGGCGATCGGCGGCCAGCCGATCCTGTCCGGGCTCGTGATAGTCCGCGCCGTGCTGAGGGTGCGACGACAGGGCGTGCTCACGCCGGTCTCTCCCTTCATCATCGTCTGCTTCGCGAACGTGTGGTCGTTGACCACGGGGCTGTATCGCCGCTCCGCGGACTGGGTCGGGCCGGGGGTGCGCGCGGCCGAGCGCGTCGCGTCGCCCTTCCTGGCAGAGTGCCTGTCCTTCCAGGGGCAGTACACGGCCTACGCCCGCCCCGCGGATGAGATGGCGCCCATCTTCGAGCGGACCTGCGCGACCGGGCTGAAGATCGGCTCGTTCCAGGGGACGAGCTGGGGGCTGGAAGGCGACCTGTTCTATTACCGGGTGTGGCGTGGGCAGCCGCTCGGACAGATCGAGGCGCACCGGGCGGCTCGCTCAGGGCTCGTGCAGCGCGCGGGGACCGCGCTCGGGGCCCACTATTTCGAGGCGGCCGCCTCGTGGTGCGCTCTCCTGATGACGGCGGGCGGCGCGGCGCAGCTCCTCTCGGAGCAGCCCTTCTCACGCGGGTCGCGCTCCCTGCTGGCCGACGGCGATGGGATGGCCGCCGAGCTCGCGCGCATCCTCGAGGCCCACCTGTTCATCGTCGCCGGCGCGTACCCGATGGCGCTCTCGCGGGCTCGGGAGGCCGAGCAGCACCGCATGTCCATCTTCGGCTTTCCCCCGGTGACGGACGTGCCGCTCTGGCTCGCGCTCGCGGCCGCGAGGTGCTGGCCGGGGACAACGGACGCGGAGGAGCGGCAAAGGCTCGGCGAGCACATCGAGCAAGGCCTCGCGCGGCTCTCGTATTTCGCCGAGGGGAGCGCGGACAACTTCCTGCACAAGCTGCGCCTCCTCCAGGCCGAGCACGCCCGCGTGCAAGGCAGGACCGAGGAGGCCATGGCCAGGTACGACGAGGCCATCGACCTTGCCCGCGGGCAGCGCTTCTTGCACATCGAGGCCCTCGCCGCCCAGCTCTGCGCCGAGCTCCACCTCGAGGCGGGCAGGAGCCGTATCGCCGCGATGTACCTGCGCGAGGCGAGGGACGCCTATGTCCGCTGGGACGCGCGCGCGGTGGTGGCCCACCTGGAGGCGAGGTGGCCCGCCCTGCTCCGCGCGCCTGCCCAGCCCGCGACGCCCGCGAGCGCCGAGCGCCGCCTCGCGACGGGCGCCTCCGCGCTGACGACCACGGGCGTCGACGGCGGCGCGCAGCTCGACGTGAACACCGCGGTGCGCGCGGCGCAGGCGCTGTCGAGCGAGCTCGATCCGGAGCGGGTCGTCGGCCGGCTGATGGAGCTCGTGCTGGAGAGCGCCGGGGCGCAGCGCGGCGTCCTCCTGCTGGCCGAAGGAGAAGAGCTCTCGGTCGTGGCGCGGCTCTCGGTGGAGGGGGCCCGCATCGAGACGGGCCTGTCCGAGCCGCTCGCGCAGAGCGACGAGGTGGCGAGGACGGTCGTGCGCTACGTGGCGCGCACGAGCGAGCCGGTCGTGCTGGACGACGCCAGGGCCGACGCCCGCTTCGCGGCCGATCCGTACCTCGCGTCGCACCCCGTCCTCTCGCTCCTCTCGCTTCCCCTTGCGCATCGAGGGCGCCTCCGCGGCGTGCTGTACCTCGAGCACCGCGAGGCGCCTGCGGCGTTCCCCGAGAGGCGGGTAGAGCTCCTGTCGGTGCTCGCCGCGCAGGCCGCCATCGCCGTGGAGAACGCCCTCCTGTACCGGGACCTGGAGGCCAAGGTCAAGGAGCGCACCATCGAGCTTTGCGTCGCCAAGGAGGCGGCGGAGCGCGCCAGCCAGGCCAAGAGCGACTTTCTCTCCAGCATGAGCCACGAGCTGCGCACTCCGCTCAACGGGATCATCGGCTATGCTCAGATCCTGGAGCGAACGCCCGACATCGCGCCGGCGTGGCGGGAAGGGCTGCACGTCATCCAGAAGTCGGGCGAGCATCTGCTCTCGCTCATCAATGACCTGCTGCACCTCGCCAAGATCGAGGCGGGCAAGCTGGACTCTGTCCTGACGGAGTTCCGGTTGCCTGCCCTCGTGCAGATGGTGGTCGACCTGTGCCGGGTGCGCGCCCAGGCGAAGGGGATCGCGTTCGCCCACGAGCTGCGCGGCCCCGCGCTCCGGGCCGTCCACGCCGACGAGAAGCGGCTGATGCAGGTGCTCTTGAACCTCCTCGGCAATGCCATCAAGTTCACCGAGCGGGGGGCCGTATCCCTCCATGTCGAGGCGCTGGAGGAGAGCGTCCCTGCGGGCCGGATGGTGCGCTTCCGCGTCGAGGATACGGGGCCTGGCATCGCCTCGGAGCACCTGTCGCGCATCTTCGAGCCGTTCGAGCAGGTGGGGGAGCAGAGCGCGAGGAGCGAGGGCACGGGGCTTGGGCTCGCCATCACGAAGAAGCTCGTGGAGCAGATGGGTGGAGCGGTCGAGGTGCAGAGCGAGGTCGGCGTGGGCAGCGTCTTCACCGTGACGCTCCCGCTCGCCGAGGTGCAGCCGGCGGCGAGCCCGGGCGATGCCCGGGGGTGGGACACGATCGTCGGCTATCGGGGGGAGCGCCGCACGATCCTCATCGTGGACGACAACGCCGACAATCGCGCGGTGGCGCGCGGGCTCCTCGGCCCGCTCGGCTTCGACCTGTGCGAGGCGGACGGCGGCGAAGCGGCGCTGCGCATGGGCGCGCTGCACGCGCCGGCGCTCGTCCTGATGGACGTGTACATGCGGGGCATGGATGGCTACGAGACAGCGCGCCGCCTCAGGCTCGTGCCCGAGCTCCGGCGGACCGTCATCGTGGCCTCGTCGGCGAGCGTCTCCGAGGCCGAGCGGCAGAAGTGCGCCCGTGCCGGCTGCGATGATTTCCTGCCCAAGCCCATCCAGGCGAGCGCGCTCCTGGACAGGATATCGCGCCTGCTGGGCATCGAGTGGCTCCGCCGCGAAGAGGCCCCCTCTCCGGATTCACCGGCAGAGGTCCCCACGGACGGCGAACCCCTCGCGCCGCCTCCGGCCGAGGAGCTGGCCCTGCTGTCGGCGCTCGCGAACAGGGGGCTCGTCCACAAGATCCTGGCAGAGGCGGAGCGGATGAGGCAGCGCGACCCGCGACTCAGGCCCTGGCTCGATCAGCTCGTGACGCTCGCGCGTGGCTACCAGACCCGGAAGCTGCGGGAGTTTCTCGATGCGTACGGCCCAGGCGGCGCGGTCCGCGCCGACGGCCCCGCGGATCCGCAGGCATCGACGTAGGGAGAACGACGAACGGGTCCGGGGCATCCGGCGAGGGGCGGCGGAGGGTGCGCAGACGCTACAGTCTCACAAGATTCGTTCAGTGAAACGGTCGTCTACAGCCTCCGGGTTGAGTTTCAACTCTCCCCGGACCCTCTCGGCAACCTCCGGGTTGAGTTTCAACTCTCCCCGGACCCTCTCGACAACCTCCGGGTTGAGTTTCAACTCTCCCCGGACCCTCTCGACAGCCTCCGGCTTGAGTTTCAACTCTCCCCGGACCCTCTCGACAGCCTCCGGCTTGAGTTTCAACTCTCCCCGCCCCCTCCCGGACCGCCTCCGGCGGTCGGCCGCCCCCGATCGAGGTCGTGCTGGGTGCGCCACGCCTCGAAGATCAGCGCCTGGAACGCGGAGAGGACCAGGACGGACACGTCGGTGTTGACGTAGAGCCAGATGAACCCCAGCCCGAGGCCGCGCACGAGCAGGGCCACCCCCACCCCGACCGCGACGTTGCCGCCCCAGAACAGGAGGCACACGCCCGCAAGCCGGATCGCCCGCCGGACCGCGAGCGGCAGGAGCCCGGCGCGCATCCCTCGGCGGCGCCCCACCGCGTAGGCCGCGCACGACGTGGCCGCGACGACGCCCAGGATGTAGAGCGAGTCCGACATCGCTATACGTCCCCCCGGAGCCAGGAGAGCGCGCGCGCCGCGAGTTCCTGGAGCAGCCCGCCGATCGTCGAGAGGCGCTCGCCCGGGAGGCTCGAGGTCGGCGCCCCCTCGCGCACCGGCGCGGCGAGGACCTCGAAGCCCGCGCGCTCGAAGAGCCGGCGTGCCCGCCAGACGCGGTGCTCGCCGGTGACGAGCAGGATCCTCCTCGCGCCCCTTCCCAGCAGGAGCTCCGCGCTGCGCTGCGCCTCCACCGCCGTCGTCAGCCCCCGCGGCTCCGTGAGGAGGGCCGACGCGGGGACGCCGAGGCCCTGCGCGAGGCGGGCGCGCGACTCGGCCTCGCTGGCCGCCCCGTTGCGGCTGCCGAGCATCAGCACGAGCGGCGCGCGCCCCTGATGGTACAGCGCGACCGCCTCGGCGGCGCGCCGGAGCGAATCCTCCGGCAGCCGCCCGTCCGGGTCGACGTCCGCTCCGAGGACGACCACGGCGTCGGCCTGCCCGGCGTCGGGCGCCGACGCCATCCAGCGATCGAGCGGCGCGGCGGCCGGGGTGAACGCGGCGACGGCGAAGACCGCCAGCCCGACCCCGCCGGCCGCCGTGCTCAGGCGGTCCCACGCTGCTCCCATGCGCATGACGCTGATCCCGGAACCGATCCCTGCGCCGTGCCCTACGTCGTGGCCAGGAGGGCTGGCCTCGAAGGACGCACGGCGAGCCGCGGCGCCTCCAGCTCCTCCGCGACGCCGTGGATGGCGGCCTCGATGCGCTCGAGCGTCTCCTCGCTCATGTGGCTGTGCAGGGGCAGGCAGACCTGGCCCGCGCAGAGCCGGTCCGTGTTCGGCAGCGCGTCGCCCGCCGGGGCGCAGCTCAGCTCGTGCAACGGCGGGTAGAAGTACCGGCGCGCCTCGACGCCGCGCCGGGCGAAGGCGGCGACCGCGTCGTCGATCGGGACGTCGGCCAGCCCGACCCCGAGGTTCTGTCCATTGACGCGCACGCCCGGCGGGATGCGCTGGGTGCGGTACACCTGCGGATGCCGGGACAGGGCCGCGCGCAGCCGCTCGAGGTACGTCCGCCGGCGAGCCAGCGCCTCGGGGAGCCGGCGGAGCGACGCCAGCGCCAGCGCGGCGCGTAGCTCGTCGATCTTGGCGTTCATCCCCGGGACCGACGCCCGCAGCGGCTGCGCGAGCCCGTGGTTGCGCAGCTGGCGCATCGCCGCGCTCACCTCCCGATCCGGGGAGACGACCACGCCGCCCTCCGCGGCCACGAGGATCTTCGTGGCGTGCAGCGAGTAGGTCGTCGCCGTGAGGAGCGCCTCGGCCTCCCGGCTCGCCGTCTCGGTGCCCATGCCGTGCGCGTTGTCGTAGATGACGGCCGCCCCGGCGGCCCGCGCCTGCCGCGCGACGCCGGCCAGGTCGGGCGGGACGCCGAACACGTTGACCGGGAGGACCAGCGTCACGTCGTGCTTCGCGAGCAGGCCGCGCAGGTGCTCCGGATCCAGCGTCCAGGTCTCCGGATCGATGTCGCAGAAGATCGGCTCGAAGCCCGCATGGACCGCGGCGTTGAGCGTCGCGATGAACGTGAAGGCGGGGAGGATCGCCTTGCCCCGCCGCACCGCCGCGGCCTCGATGGCGAGGCTGATCGCGACGGCGCCGTTCGAGACGACCACGGCCTCCTCGACGCCGAGGAACGCCGCGATCGCCCGCTCGAAGCCCTCCGCGAACGGGCCGCCGTTGCTCAGCCGCCCCGAGCGCAGGACCTCGGCGAGCTGCGCCGCGATCGCGTCCGGATCGTCCACCTGCGGCAGGACCATGGGGATCAAGGGGCGCTGGTCGCTCATGCTTGTCGCTCCAGAGATAGGCGCTGCAGCGCAACGCGGCCGATGAACTCCGGGATGCCGAGCAGGTACCGCCGCCAGAGCCGCCTCGGCTCGACCACCAGGCGGTAAAGCCAGTGGACGTGATGTCGACGGACCCACTCGGGCGGGTAGGCCACCGCCCCGGCCACCTGATCCAGCAGCCCGCCCATGCACCAGGCGGCGTGCACCTGCAGCGCCGCGAGGTGCCGGTCCACCCACAGCTCCTGCTTGGGCGGGCCGAGGCCGACGATGAGCAAGGCCGCGCCCGAGTCGTTGATCTTCCGGACCACCGCCGCCTCCTCCTCGGGGCCGAAGTACCCGTGGTGAGCCCCCGCGATCCGGAGGCCCGGACGCTGCGCGACGAGGCGGCGGGCGACCTCGTCGGCGATCCCGGGCGCCCCCCCGAGCAGGAAGACAGAGGCCCCGCGCTCGGCGCACAGGTCCACGATCCTCCCCAGCTCGACCGGGCCCACGTTGATGCGCTCGGGACACGGTCCGCCCAGCAGGCGAGCCGCCCAGACCACCCCGATGCCGTCGGCGTACACGACGTCGGCGCGGCCGACAGCGTCGCGGTACGACGCCTCGCGCTCCGCCAGCGTGGCGCAGTACGCGTTGACATAGGTGTAGTACGCCGGCCTGCCGCCGGCCTTCGACGACCCGAGCAAGGCGTCGTCCAGATCGAGCAGCAGCTGCTCGAACGTGAGCCGTGCGACGGGGACGCCGAGCACGTCGACCCGGGGCGCCGCGGGCGGGTCCGCGATCATGCAGCACCTCCGGCCGGCGCCACCTTGGCCTGGGTGCCGATGAACGCGCGCGGATCGGTGACCGGCCCGCGATCGAGGACGGGCCGCGCCTCGTCGGTGCCGAACATCGCGACGTAGTCCCCGTGGAACCCGTCGCAGATGTCACGGAGCGCGCAGCTCCGGCATCCGGCGCCCTTCGCGTAGCCGTTGTGCTCGACGCGGTTCAGCGCGTCGCCGCGGTAGGCGGCGTCCTGATCCCCGCGGCGACGGAAGAGCCGGTAGGAGAGCCCTTCCAGCTTCCTCAGCGAGGGGCCGAGCCGCGAGCTCACGTCGGCGCGGAGCAGCCGGCCCCGGAGGTCGAGCGCGTCGGCCAGGCGGAGGAGCGGCTGCCGGAGCGGCCCGAGGCGCGGCCGCGCGCCGAGCGGGACGGGCGGCGACAGGAGACCGCCCCGCATCCGTTGCGGTCCCTTGTTGGTCCAGGTCCAGCTCGCGAAATCCCACTCGTGCGGGTCGTACGGGAGCTGCTGGTAGTCGTAGACCGAGGGCCAGTGGCGCTCGGACACGACGCAGTGAGGCAGGTACCGGACGTTCGCCTCCACGCCGGCGCGCGCGAGCACGTCCAGGGCCTCGTCGAGCGGCTCCCGCAGCTCGGCGTAGCGAGGCACGTTCTCGGCGGTGCGGACCCCCGCGTTGCGCTGATCCGCGAACGGGTTGAAGGCGAGGAAGTTGACGGCGCGCGCGCCCACCTCGACCGAAAGCTTCGCGACCGCCGGGAGCTGGGGCACCGCGCGCTTCGACATCACGCAGTTCACCCGGAACGGCACCTCGAGCGCGATGAGGTGGTTCAGCGCGCGCATCTGGCGCACGTGCGCGCCGTCCGCTCCCACGGCCAGGTCGTGCGCCTTCCCGAGCCCCTGGACGCTGACCAAAAAGTCGGCGACGCCGGAGTCCTTGAACTGCTGCACCTTGTCGCGCTTGTCGAGCACCAGCGCGTTGGTGATGAGCGTCGGCGAGAGGCCGATCCCGACGCAGTACCGGACCAGCGCGTGGATGTCGCGCCAGATGGTCGGCTCGCCGCCCTGGATGTCGATCGCCGTGTTCCCGTAGAAATCGACGAGCGTCCGGCAGATGGCCTGCGCCTTCTCCAGCGACATGAACGGGTGCTCGGGGTGCTCCTTGTCCTCGATCCGATCGAGGAAGTAGCAGAAGTGGCAGCGGAGATTGCATGTCTGCCCGAGCCACAGCACGCCACGGCGCGTGATCCCGCGGCCCTGGGCGTAGAGCGGCGGCGCGGCGGCCGGGCGCGCGTCCGGCACCGCCAGGGCGAGGGCCCGCTCGAGCAGGACCTCCGGCGGCTCGATCTCCACGGGGGCCTGCGGCACCGAGCCCTGCGACCCCTTGCGCTTGAGCTGCACCAATGAACCGTTACCATCCGTGCTGGTCTTCACTTGGGCCTCACCTGGGTTCCATCCTTCACGCGCGGCAACGCGCCGCGCGCTGCGAAGGCGCCGACACGGCTCGGGGGATCGTATCTCGACGGCCGCGACGTGGCGTTGCGCGCCGCGCCCTGCCGCTCGCCGGATCCGCTGACGGGCAGTTGAACTGCTCCGCGATCAGGGCGATAGAGGAGCGCCATGCTCACGCCACGACCCCCGGCGAAGGCGCTCCTCCACCCGTGACGGCGCCGGCCCCGCGCGAGGCCCCCCCGCCTCCGGCGAGGAGGAGCGTCTCCGGCAGCATGGCGCTGAAGACCGCGAGCGATCTCGTCTCGCGCGGCGTCCGCATGCTCCTCGCCGTGGTCGCCGCGCGGCAGCTCGGGCCGGCGGGCTTCGGCGACTACAGCTACGCCTTCGCGGTGGGCTTCCTGCTCGGCGAGCTCGCGGACCTCGGCCTGCACCTCTTCATCGCGCGGGAGGTCGCCCGGGATCCGGGCGCTCCCATCGGCCCGCTCGTGCGCCTCAAGCTCGCGGTGACGCTGGCGGCGGGCGGCGTCGGGCTCGGGGTCGGCCTCCTCGCGGACGCGGCCTCGCCGCGCCGCGCGCTCGTGTGGCTGCTGACCGCCGCGTGGCTGATGGCCTCGTTCGTCGAGATGCTGAACCAGGTGTTCCGCGGGCACCAGCGGATGGAGCGCGAGGTGCTCGTGGCGCTCACCATGGCGATCGCGTCCTTCGGGCTGGGGACGGCGGCGCTGCTCTCGGGTCTGGGCGCGCTCGGCCTCGCGTGGGCCCTCGTCGCGGGCCACCTGCTCGCCCTCGCGCTCGCCGTGGCCCTCGCCGCCCAGCTCCTCGAGCGCCGGCCGGGGTCCGGCGGGGGCGCGATGCTCCCGCGGGGCTTCCTCCGGGAGGCTGCGCCTCTCGCGGTGGTGATGCTCGCCAGCCCCACCTACTTCCAGATCGATCTCCTGATGCTGGGCTGGATGAGCACCCCCGGGGCGGTCGGCGACATGAGCGCCGTCCAGCGCGTCATCGGCGGCGCCATGGTGCTGCCGGGCGTCGTGCGCGCGGCGGTCTTCCCCGCCTTCGTCGCCAGCCGCTCGGCGAGCGTCCGCAGGCGCCTCGCCGCGTCCACCTTCCTCGGCCTCATGGCCGCAGGCGTGCTCCTGAGCGCCGCGGTGTGGTGGCTCGGCGCGCCGCTCGTCCGGCTCGTGTTCGGCGCGGAGTACGCGGGCGCCGTGCTGCCGCTGCAGCTCCTGACGACGGCGCTCGTGTGGATGCTGCCGGAGTTCGCCATCGGCCCGATGCTGTTCGCGACGGGCCAGCAGCGCCCGTACGCCGCCCTCTGGGTGACGAGCGTGCTCCTCATCGCGGCCGGCAACCTGTGGGCGATCCCGGCGCACGGCGCCGCCGGCGCCGCCCTGGTGAAGCTCGTTGTCACGTTCGGCCTTGTGGCAGGCGAGGTGATCGTCCTCTGGCGCGCCCGGGACCGCCTCGGGGCCCCGTGAGCGGCCGCGGAGCGGGCCTCTCCCGCGCTCGTCGATCGCCCGGCGCACGGGTCAGTAGCTCCCCACGCCGAAGAGCATGCGCAGCGGCGTGAGCGCGATGATCTTCAGGTCGAGCCAGAAGCTGGCGTTGGCCAGGTAATAGATGTCGAGGAGGACGCTCTGGTCGAAGGTGACCTGGTTGCGCGCCGCGACCTGCCACAGGCCGGTGATCCCGGGCCGGCCGTCGCTGCGAAGCCGGTGCCACGCCTTCAGCGCGTCGAACTCCGCCATCGGATAGGGCCTGGGGCCCACGAGGGCCATGTCGCCGGTGAGGACGTGGAGGAGCTGGGGGACCTCGTCGAGGCACAGCCAGCGGAGGACGCCGCCCAGCCGCGTGATGCGCGGATCCCTGGGGTGCTTGGGGATGACGACCCCGTCCTCGCGCACGAAGCCGGGGATGTCGCCGCGGATGACCGAGAGCCGCGCGGCGTCGCCCTCATCCTCGCCGTCCCGGCGCCGCGCCCGCATCGTCCGGTACTTGAAGAAAGCGAACGGCTCCCCGCCCAGCCCTGCGCGCGGGGCGACGTGGAACGCCCCGCCCGGGGACTCGATGCGGATCAGCAGCGCGATCGTGAGCCACAGCGGCGCGCCCCCGAGCAGCACCGACAGGGCCACGAGCTTCTCGACGGCCTGGGTCGCCGCGGCGTCGAGGCCGCTCCGCTCGCCCGAGCCGAACCGGACAACCGGGATCCCCTCCGCGGTCCGCTCGGTGAGGCCGAGGCGCGCCGCGAGCCACTCGAGGTCCCGCGACGCGATCGCGACGGGCCGCGCCTGTCCGCCCGCCCGCCGCAGCACCTCCCCGATGGCGTCGAGGCCCTCGACGGCGATGGGAGCGCTCGGATCCAGCGGAGGAGGCGACGCGGTCTCCCTGCCAGCGAAGGACGTCGGTGCACAGCTCAAGCAAACCTCCTGGGGGTGTCCGGTCCGGCGTCGCGACGGTGCCCCGCGCTGCCGGACGCGCTGCCGTCTCGTCTCAGCCCTCTCTCAGCTGCTCCCCGAACGCCCGGCGTGTTCGCCACCGCGCCCACGCCGGGAAGAGCTCTCCCACCGCGCTGCGGAGGCGGAGCCGCAGCGCGGCGCTCCCGCGCGCCCGCGGCGCGCGCCAGAGCGCGGCCACGCTCTCGGCGACCCGGTCCACCGGGACGCCGCCGTCCTGCGGTCGAGACACCGCCCCCCGGCGCCGCCGCTCGTCCTCGTGCAGGCCCGTATCCACCCAGCCGGGGTGCACCTGCGAGACCCGGATCCCCCGGGGCGCGAGCTCGAGATCGAGCGCGTCGCTGAGGCCACGGACGGCGAACTTCGTGGCGCAGTAGACGCTCTTCAGCGGCACGGCGCGGAACGAGACCTCGGATCCCACGTTGATGATGTGCCCTCCCCCGCCGCCCATGGCCTGCACCGCGTGCCGGCAGCCGAGGAGGACGCCGACGAGGTTGGTGCGGACGATCGACTCGACCTCCTCGAGAGCCATCTCGTCGAGGCGCCCGTAGCCCTCCCGGGCAGCGTTGTTGACGACGACGTCGATCCCGCCCAGGAAAGCGCGCGCCGCGCCGAAGAAGGCGCCCTGGGAGGCGTCGTCGCCGACGTCCACCGCGCCCGTGCCGAGCCGGCGGCCCGCGTGCTCCGACGCGAAGCGCTGCTGCAGGGCGAGGAGCCCCTCCTCGCCCCGCGCGCCGGCGAAGACCCGGTGTCCCTCCTGCAGCGCGCGCGCCACGACGGCCCGCCCGATCCCGCGCGAGCCGCCGAGCACGACGATGGCGAGGGCGCGCTCAGGCACGCGCGACCCGCGCCAGCAGATCTCGCCCCAGGCTGCGCACGAGGAGCTGTTCGTTGCTCACGAGGTGCTGCTGGTTGAGCCACGGCGCCGCGCACGCGAAGCAGCCATGATCGCTCAGGTGCTCCCACGCGGCCCGGAAGCCGACCTCCAGCACGTTCTTCGCGGGGAAGTCCGAGAGCCGCTGGTTGCACGGATACATGCGTCCATCTCCGTCGATGAACGCATAGTACCGGCCCGCGCTGCACGGGAGGTACGGGAAGCTCGCCCGCCGCGCCTCCTCGGTGACGCGGTCCTCGCCGTGGTGCTCCCACCAGCGCGCCATGTTCTCCCAGACGCGCTCGCGGAAGACCAGGGGCGCCCCCTCGCGCTTGAGGGCGAGCAGGGCGTCGGCCAGGACCTGGCGCTCGCCCGCGTCGAGGGAGTTGTCGCCGTGGATGCGCAGCTGACGGTCGGACTGCGGGGCGTAGCTCATCACGACCTCGAGTCGCGCGTCGAAGCGGGTCGCGAGGTCGAGGAGCCAGGGCACCTGATCCTTGTTCCGGCGGTTCAGCACCGCCTTCACGATGCGCGGGATGCCGCGCGCCTGGCATACCTCCAGCGCCCCGACCGAAACGGCGAAGGTCCCCTCGCCGCGATTCAGATCGTTGATAGGCGCTGGCCCGTCGACGCTCACGACGATCGAGCTCAGATGCACGAGCTCGTCCACGCGCTCCTTGACGCGGAATCCGCTGGTGACCATCCCCACCGAGATCCCTCGGCTCACCGCCCGATCGACGATCCGGCCGATCGATTTGTGCAGCATCGGCTCACCGCCCGTGAGCGTCATGACAGCAGTCCCGAGCTCCGCCGCATCGTCTACAATGGCGCACAGCTGCTCATAGTGAAACTGCCCGATGCTGTCCCGCCGGTGGTGGTAGTCTCCGTAGCAGTACTCGCAGCTCAGGTGGCACCGGTTGGTCACGGAAACGTCCACCCAGACGGGACGCGCTTCGCGGGCGAGCTTGGCGCGAACGAGTGAGCCCAGGTACCGAGGAGAGCGGTGCACGCCCGGCAGTATAGGGAACTGGCACCCGGATGTCATCCACTCTTTATAAGTACATTTTCCTATGGTAAAGGTTCGAGGGTTCAAGATGTTCCGGAGCTCTTACCGAGCGGCCGTCAAGGAGGCATTTTTGCGATGAGCGCGAGCAAGCGAATCCTGGTCACTGGTGGGGCAGGTTTCCTCGGGTCGCACCTCTGCGCTCGGCTGCTGGCCGAGGGCAACACCGTGATCTGCGTCGACAGCATGGTGACGGGGCGCGAGGAGAACCTCGCGCCGCTGATCAAGAACCCACGGTTCCAGTGGCATCGCTGCGACGTCAGCGAGCCGTACCATTTCGAGGTCGACCAGATCTACAACATGGCCTGCGCGGCATCACCGCCGAAGTACCGGGCCGATCCGGTGCACACGCTCAACACGAACGTCTTCGGCGCGATCAACGTCCTCCGGCTCGCGGAGAAGCTGGGAGCCCGCGTCCTGCAGGCCTCCACGTCCGAGGTCTATGGCGACGCGCTGGTCCACCCTCAGCACGAGGACTACTGGGGGAACGTCAACCCGATCGGGCCGCGGGCCTGTTACGACGAGAGCAAGCGGGTGGCGGAGACCTACTTCTGGGAGTACCGCCAGACCCGGAACGTCGACACCGTCATCGTCCGCATCTTCAACACCTACGGGCCGAACATGGCGCGGGACGACGGCCGGGTCATCGCCAATTTCGTGGTCAAGGCGCTGCGCGGCGAGGCGCTGGAGCTGTACGGCGGCGGCGATCGCACGCGCTCGTTCTGCTTCGTGAGCGACCTGATCGAGGGGCTGGTTCGCGTGATGAACGCCGGGGACCTGACCGGGCCCGTCAACCTCGGGAATCCGGCCGAGACGACGATGACGGCGCTCGCCGAGCTCATCATCCGCAAGACCGGCGGGCGCGCGAAGCTGACGATGGGCGCTGCCGTGATCGACGACCCCCACCGGCGCAGGCCCGACATTTCCCGGGTCAGCGAGCTCCTCGGCTGGCGTCCGGTCGTGGATCTCGAGTCGGGCCTCGATCGCACGATCGACTGGTTCCGCCCGCGCGTCTGACGTGTCGACCCGGGCGGGCGAGCCTGTCGATGCGCTCGCCCGCCACCCTCCATCGATGGGTCCGCGCTCCGGCCGCGCCGCGCTCAGCCGCCCTTCGAGGGGAGGCGACCGGAGGTGGCCATGACGCGCCCGCCGCGGCCGGCGCGGACGTCCGCCAGGATCCGATCGCGTCGCGCCGTGATCTGCCGTCCGAGCGCGCGGTGGAGCACGGCCCTGAGGGCCATCCCTCCCAGCCCGCGCACGACGGCGCCCGGCCCGGGAGCCGACTTCAACCGTTCCATGAGGATCCGCGGCGCGGTCCGCATCGAGAGCAGGCGGGCGTCGTCACGCCGATAGAGCTCCGGGTAGCTCGAGCGGAGCTGCTCTCTCGCGGCGGCGTTGCGCGCCAGCGCGCGGACGACGTCGGCCATGCTGTCGACCTCGAAATGGATGGGCGCCTCGGGGACCACGACAAGCGTGTCGCCCGCGACGAGCGCGGTGAGCCACGAGTCCTCGGTGACGAGATCGATGGGCAGCCGAGGGAGCATTCCCTCGCACGGCAGCCCTCGGTTCGCCATCACCGCGCCCAGGCGGTCGCGGTCGATGGCGTAGAGGCGACCGGAGATGTAGTCCTGACCGAGGCTCGTCGTGAGCAGGCGGATGACGGTGCCGAGCGGCGCCGGCGGCACCCCGCGCGGCTGCTCGAACGCCGCGGCGACGGCGGCGCGCGGCGAGCGCTCCAGGGCGCGCAGCAGGGCCGAGATGGCGCCCGGGGTCGGGCGCACGTCCGCGTCCGTGAACACGAGGCGGCTGTTGCGCGCCCGGGTCACAAGGGCGTTCCAGGCGTGGTTCTTGCCAAGGTCGCTCTGGATGACGGCGAGTCGCGGCTCCCGCTCCCGGAATGCGTCGACGACGCTCTCGGTGCCGTCGGTGCATCCGTTGAGACAGACGAGGATCTCGTCCACCTCGGGACCGAGCCGCGACAGCTCGGTGAGGGTCGCCTCGATGGTGCGGACTTCGTTGTACGCCGGCAGGCAAACACTGGCTGGCATCGGCTCCGACGCATAGCACCGCGCCGGCTCGGATGTCACGCGGAGCGCGGCCCGCACCGGCGTCTCCCGGGGTGCGTCGGCGAATCAGCAATGACGCCCAGGGGACGACCACCGAATCGGCGATCGGCATCGCCGGTCTACCTGGGGTCGTCGTGTCAGCCGGCCAGTACGACGCTGCCGCCTTGACGACGTGGCCGAACGCGCCTTGTATGAGCGGATGCTCCGAGCGATCGCCGAGGACGTGTGGGCGTACGAGAGGGACCTGCGGCTGCCGGTCGGCTACCTGCCGTCGCGCGCGACCGTCGTGCGGCGGGCCGATGGCGGGATCGTCATCCATTCGCCGCTCGCGTTCGACGACGCCGCGGCCCGGGCGATCGACGCGCTCGGCGAGGTGCGCGCCATCGTCGCCCCGAGCCGCCTCCACCACCTCTTCGTGAAGGCCGCGACCGAACGCTGGCCGCGCGCGAGCGTGCTCGGGGCGCCCGGGCTGGAGAAGAAGCTGTCCGGCCTTCGCTTCACCCCGCTGTCTCGGTCCGGCGTCATGCCCGAGCTCGGCGACGACCTCGGCGTTCGCCTCGTGGAGGGCGTGCCGTACATCACGGAGCACGTGTTCCTGCACGCGCGCTCGCGGACGCTCATCGTGACGGATCTCCTCTTCAACGTGCACGAGGTCCGCAGCTTCGGCATGAAGGTCTTCCTCTGGCTCGGCGGCGCGTGGAAGAAGACCGCGCAGGACCACGTGTGGCGCGTGCTCATGAGGGACCGCGCCGCGGCCTCGCGGAGCGTCGCCGACGTCCTCGCGTGGGACTTCGAGCGCGTCGTCGTCGCCCACGGCGACGTCGTCGAGGGCGACGCGAAGGACCGGGCGCAGCGGGCGCTCGCCTGGATCGGCGGCGGGGCCACCCCGCTCCTGCCGGCGAGATGAGAGCGCGCGGGCTCTCTCGGCGCCCTTGGCGCTCCTGGCGTTCTTCTTGAGGGGAGCGTCGACGGTGCGACGGTAGGGTCGATATGCCGGACGCGGCACCGGCGCTGCCTGACGAGCCGCCGGGCGGAGGTCGTCAGACAGCGCCTGTCACCGCGCTAGTTGGAGCGGGTCGCCGGGTACCTGTAGAAGTTCTGCGCCCACTCGATGGTCCAGATCGTCGGCTCCACGTACAGGTTCTTGTCCGTGCCGAGGATCATCTCCCGCTTCATCTTCGCCATCGCCGCGAGGAAGACGCGGCGGTCGTCCTCCATCCGCGACCGCATCACGGACGAGGGCGGGTACAGCTCCTTGACCTGCGCCACGACCGCGGGGTCGTCGACCCACCCGTCGACCCCGTGCTCGCCCTTCGGGAGGCGCTCGCCGCCGGCGTCCAGCCAGTCGCGCAGATCGTTGTTGCCGCGGTTCATGCCGTCCGTGTGGCAGCCGATGCACGAGCTGCCGGTGTTCAGGCGGCGGTCCTGGGCGGCGAAGCCGAGCGTGCTGTTGATCGCCGCGTCCGAGGCGTTCCGGAGGATGCGCGGATCACGCACGATGTTGACGAAGGCGTCGACGCGGCGCTGGTTGAAGCCGCCCCACAGGGAGTACCCCTGCAGGCCGTTCGGCAGATCCCAGATGACCTCCTCGGCCGACTGCTGGAGCCCGTCGGTCCCTGTGTAGTAGCGGCAGTTCACGAAGCCGCTGCCACCGTAGCTCGGCGCCGCGTCGCACCCCGGCGGCTCCGTGCCCTGGGGCTGAGCCAGGGTCGCGATGAAGCTGTAGTTGTTCGCCGTGCCGCCGATGCCGGTCCCGCTGATGAACTTCGGGATCGGGTGCGCCCAGAAGGGGAACCGGATCTGCCCCGACTCGTACGCCTGCTCGATCGTGTTCACGCCGTCGAGCTGCCCGGAGAAGACGTCCCACGTCTTCCAGTAGTACCCGCCGCGCCTCGTCTTCGCCCTGAAGTACATGCGGGAGTCGACGGTGATGGCCTGCTTGGTGACCATGTACTCGTACGACTTCATCCCCGCGTCCTTGATGACGCCGAGCTCGCTCTCGAGATCCTGGGCGTACCAGGGGATCGCCATGATGGAGTTGTAGACGTCCGGACGGGTCAGCGTGTAGACGAGCTGGCTCGCCTCGATGTAATCCGTCTTGAAGCCGTCGACGTAGGGCGGCAGCACCGCGCTGTCCGTGGCGCCTTCCACGTTGCCGGCGAGGACGCGACCCCAGACCAGGCGCGCGAAGCTCGGATCCCTCTGGACCTCCGAGGTGTACCGGTACTTCTCCCTGAACGTGACATCGGAGCCGACCGGCTCGCCCAGGTAGTTGACGCTGGTCCTCCCGAAGAAGACGTCGTCGTCCGACCCGCCGAAATGGAGCTTCGTGACGCCCTTGTTGTAGCCCCAGTAGTTGCGGGTATCGAAGCGGTAGACGATGCCCTTGCCGTTGATGTCCACCGGGTTCACGATCGTGGGAGCCCAGCGCGCGGTCGAGTTCAGCGCCTTCGACAGCCCGACGCGGGCCACGTTCATCTCCTCCGCCGAGACGCCCTTGTTGTGGATCTCGTGCAGCGAGGCGTACTTGATGAACTCCGCGTCGGCCGCGGGAACGGTGGCCTTGTCCGTCGCGATCCACGACTTGACCGTGGCCTCGGCGACCTGCTCGCCGGCCGCGACGGGGCGCGGGGTCACCGGCAGGGTCGACGAGACGGCGTTTGCCCACGCCTGCACGGCGGAGAGCATCTGCGTGTTCGCGTCCCTGCAGCTCGAGCCGAAGCAGTTGTGCCGGTCGATGCCCATCCGGACAACGAGCTTGGAGTCCGCCGGCTTCTTGAAGTTCACGCGCGTGAGCGCGTACTCGTGGGCCAGCGCCGGATCGACGTCGGCGTGGAGGGGCGCCTGGGCCTTGCCCGTCGAGCTATGGCAGCCCGAGCAGTTGGCGGTCAGCAGCGGATAGACCGTCGTCTTGAAGGCCGCGAGCGACGTGGCCATGTCGAAGTTCATCTCGCTCGGAATGCAGACGGCCTCGACGTTGACGCCGCCCTTGCCGTTCGGGAGCTGGCTATAGCCGAGCCCGCACCCGGACGCCGGGGAAACCCCCGTATCGCCGCCGGTGCCGCCCGTACCGCCGGTGCCGCCCGTACCGCCGGTGCCGCCCGTACCGCCGGTGCCGCCCGTACCGCCGGTGCCGCCCGTACCGCCCGCGCCGCCGGTGCCGCCCGCGCCGCCGGTGCCGCCCGCGCCGCCGGCCCCGCCCGCGCCGCCGGCCCCGCCCGCGCCGGTCCCGGTCGTCGACGAGGAGGTCGTCGATGACGAGGAGGTCGTCGACGACGAGGAGGTCGACGACGAGGTCGAGGAGCCCGCCACGGCCCTCATCGAGAACATCTGGTTCTGTCCGTTGGCCCAGCTCCACTGCTGGAGGCCGGCGCCGTCCGACGTCGAGCGCCCCGCGACGTCGAGCACCTTGTTGCTGTTGCGGTTCGTGAGCCGCTGGTTGGCGCCGACGTCCGCGATAGAAAATTGCTGGCTCGTGGCGTTGCCGCAGCTGGACTGGACGATGGTGGCGCCGTTCGACGTCGACCCTGCGTTGACCCCGAGGCAGAGGCCGCTGTTCACGTTGCGCAGCCGGAAGAAGTTGTTGCCCGCGGACTCCACCCGAAACTGCTGGTTCGTGTTGCCGGTGCTGCAGGTGGCGATCTGCGCGGCCGCCGAGCTCGACCTGCTCGCGCCGCGGATCTCCACGCACTTGTTGCTGTGCACGCCGACGATCGTGTACGCCGCGCTCGGATCGATCGTGAGGCTCTCGTCGAGCTCGCCGCCTTCCTCGCTGTCGTAGTCCTCCGCGAGACCTACGCAGGAGACGGCGAGAAGGCCCGTCGCGGCGGCAAGCAAGGCATGCCTGGATGTGAGTCTCATAGGATTTTCCTCATGATTGTAACCAAGTAAAAAGCCGATCTGTTTACAGCTCGACGCTGCCCTTCGTTGATCGGACGCGCTCGCCGCGCGGTGAAGGTTAAGGCTGCCGAGATATCGCCGCGGTGGCCGTCCGGTGAAGCTCTCTCGCGAGGTGCACGGAGCAAGTGGGCGCGTTCCGTGCTCGGTCAGGCACTGCGACGAGGGTAGTTATTGTTTCATGTCGACTTGCAGGTCAAGAAGAACCTGTATTTCGAGGTGCTTTGCGAGACGACGTGACTATTCCGAAGTCACGACAACGGCCGTTATGAGGTGATAATTGGTAGCGCAATATCCGACACCGACCGAGGCCTCGGCGGCTTTCGTCCGTGAGTTCGCCCGTGAGACTGAACTGGTTAAGCCGTGTTTGAATCGAGCACGCTGCGACTCCCGGATGGATCCACCAGCGACCAGGTCTTCGCGAGCGCCGACGGCTTCACGAATCCAGGTGGGCCGGTTCTTTTGCGCGGTGACTGGACGGGATGGCACGAGCGGCCGAGGGGCCTGGGTACCAGGACGTCAGGAGAAGAATTTTGACGCACAGGCGTCAAGATGCCAATCGCGCCCACGAGACAGGAAATTTCGGCACTCCCTGGTGTTTATGCGCCCTGGACGCTCCTGGCGCTCTCGGCGGATTGATCCAGATTCCTGCGCCAGAGGCCGCCGAGCGCCGCGCCGGCAGCTCGGGGATCATGGTAAAACGCCCGGCCGGGGCGGGCGCGCATCCCGGCCGCCCTCGGCTCTTGTCTCTTGTTGCTCGGGAGGACCGATGTCCGACATGCTCGTCAATCTGCTCAAGCTGCCGCCGCTCGAACCGGTGATCGAGGCCATGCGGCGGGCCTCCGTCGTCGTGCGGCGGGCGGCGCCTTACGAGATCACGCGCGTCCGCCGGTTCGTCGAGCAGCACTTCACGACGTACTGGGCCGATGAGATCAGCGTCGGCTACGCGAACAAGCCCATCAGCATCCATCTCGCGATCCGCGACGGCGAGGTGATCGGCTTCTCCGCCTACGAGTGCACCCGCCGCGGCTTCTTCGGCCCGACCGGCGTCGCCGAGAGCGAGCGCGGCCGCGGGGTCGGCAAGGCGCTGCTCCTCGCCTCCCTGCACGGCCTCGCGCAGATGGGCTATGCGTACGGCATCATCGGCGGCGTCGGACCTGCCGAGTTCTACGCGCGCACGGTCGGCGCGACGCTCATCCCCGACTCCGCCCCTGGGGTCTACGCCGACCCGCTGAGCAACCCGGCCCAGGGCGACGGCGCGGAGCCGCCGCGCTGACTGGCGTCGGGGCGCAGGGCTGGGACGATAGGGTTCAGCCGATAACGCGCGTCGGGGATGATCCGCAGCGGTGGACGAGCGGAGTCGGCGAGCGGGACAGCGAGGTTGACCGAGCGGTCCTCTTGACGAAACCGTCGGCGAGGAGAAGGATGCGGCCTCCCGAGCTCCGGTGGAGGCCAAAATGAAGCTCTATTTCAGCCCTCGCGCCTGTTCGCTCTCTCCCCATATCGCGCTGCGCGAGGCTGGCCTGGAGTTCGACCTCGAGCGCGTCCACCTCGGCACGAAGAAGACGAGTTCGGGCGCCGATTTCACCCGGATCAACCCCAAGGGCTACGTCCCCGCGCTCGAGCTCGAGAGCGGTGAGGTGCTCACGGAGGGGGCGGCGATCGTCCAGTATATCGCCGATCGGAAGCCCGAGTCCGGGCTCGCGCCCCCGGCAGGCACCCTCGATCGCTACCGGCTGCAGGAGTGGCTCAGCTTCGTCGGCACCGAGCTGCACAAGCCGTTCGCGCCCCTCTTCAAACCCAGGCTGCCGGAAGAGCAGAAGAGCGCGGCCAGGGCCTACCTGGGCCGGCGCTTCGGTTACGTGGCGCAGCGCCTCGACGGCACCGCGCACCTCCTCGGCGAGCAGTTCACGGTGGCGGACGCCTACCTCTATACCGTGCTCACCTGGACGAAGCTCGCAGGCGTCGATCTCGGCGGCTGGCCTGTCCTCGGCCAGTACAGAGAGCGCGTCGGCGCCCGTCCTGCCGTGCAGGCCGCCGTCGCGGCCGAGCAGCGGATGTAGCGGCCCCTTCCCCCTCCAAGCGCCTCGACGGACCGCGATCACGAGCTTGCCGACGTGCTCGCCCCGGGCGCTCGCCCTGCCGCTGACGATCAGGAGCGGCGCGAGGGCTACCTGTGCATCGCGATGTCGTTGCGGGGGAACGGCTTGATGCGCCGGGTGAGCCTCCCCGCGGACGGGGTCGACGGGGTGGGCTTCACCCGCCCTGGGGACCGCGCGGGGCGCGCGGTGGGCTTCTTCTTCGCGCCTGGCCGGGTCGCCTCGCTCCCAGGCGTGTTCTCGGGCCGCTCCGGCGTGGCGCCGGCCTGGACGGGCTCCGGGAGCTCCGGCGCGAGCAGCAGCCGCGGCGTATCCACGACGCTGGCGAGGAGCATCGCCTCGGTCGAGCCGGTCAACCCGGCGCCGCGGGAGGCGACGGCCGCGAGCGCGGCGCCGTCGGCGGGGGACGCGATGTGCCGGACGCCGAGGAACAGGCCGACGCCTGCGACCACGGCGCCGACGGCGACGATCGTGGCGAGCCGCACCGAGGGCCTGAGCTTCTTGCGGCTCGAGGTCGCCATCAGGACCGTCGTCGAGCGATCGGGGGCGTCTGCCTCGCAGGGATCCGTCTCCGTCAGCGCGAACGTCCGGGGCCCCGGCGCGGGGTGGCGCCGGGTGACCGCGCTGTCCTGCTCGCTCGTGATCCGGGACGTGGGCAGGATCTCCGCGCCGGCGTCTCGGGCTGCGGAGTCCCACGACTCGGCGCTCCGCTTGCGCGAAGAGAGCGCCCGCTCCAGCGCGTCAGCCATCTCCCTGGCGGATCCGAAGCGCGCGCTCGGGTCGAACTGCAGGGCCTTGCGCATCCAGTCGTCGAGGGCGGGCGGCGCCTCGGGCCGGAGCGCGCTCGGCGGCCTGAACTTGCCCGTGTGCACGGAGAGCGTGAGCGCCACCAGCGTATCCCCGCCGAACGGGGCCTGCCCGGTGATCGCGTGGTAAGCCACGACGCCGAGCGCCCAGAGATCCGCGCGAAAATCGAGGTCCTGCGAGCTGATGAGCTGCTCGGGGCTCATGTAGAGCGGCGTCCCCACGACGTTCCCCGTCGAGGTGACGCCCAGGTCCCGGGCCCGCTTGGCGATGCCGAAGTCGAGCACCTTGACGAAGGTCTCCCCGTCCACCTCGGTCAGGAACAGGTTGTCCGGCTTGATGTCGCGGTGGACGATGCCGAGCCGGTGCGCCTGCCCCAGCGCCTTGGCCGTCTGCGCCACGATGCGCGCCACCTCGCCGAGCGGCAGCCGGCCCAGGCGGCGGATGCGGGCCCTGAGGTCCTCGCCGCGGAGGAGCTCCATCGCGATGTACGGCATGCCCTCCGCCGTCAGCCCGTGATCGAGGACCTGGGCCACGTGCGGGCTCGTGATCTGCGCCGCCGCGACCGCCTCTCGCCGGAATCGCTCCACGTAGCCCGGATCGTCCGCGAACTCGGGCGACATGAACTTCACGGCCACCTGCGCCTTCAGCGAAAGGCGATCGGCGACCCATATGCTCCCCATCCCGCCCCGCCGGAGAATGCGTACGAGCCGCAGCGCAGGGGTCACCATCTGTCCGGTGTGCAGGGGCATACCTCTGCTACTCCTTCTCGAAGAGGCCCGAGCCGGTGGTTCGTGTCGGCTCTAGCCGATAACTCGCGTAATTAGATCATTACGACGCCTTCATTGCCCCTGCAAGAGAAACAAGTGTTCTCCGCAACGTCGTGATGTCGCATTGTTGAGATTCCCACTTCCCACGACCGCACGGATCCCGCGGAGGGTCCACGCGTGATACCGCCGGGCTCACGGCATGGACGGACACCTGGAATGCACCGATGTCGGCGCACAGGCGCACAGGCGCACAAATATCATCCAATCGGTCGAGTCCACGTGACGACACGCACGATGTAAGGAGATTCCGGAGCCGCGCTCCGCCGCGCGCCGCACCGGTGGCCTGACGGAGCGAGAGGCGGGTCGTGCCACACGGCGGGTCGCCCCTCGCCCTGGGAGCGGAGGCGGCCGTGAAGATCAGCGTTGAACGCGAGGATGGGGAGAGACGCAGAGACGCCCAGCGACAGAATGCGAACGGGCGAGGACGAGATAGCCGGGATCGGCGAGCGGCGCGCCGCGCGCTCTCGAGCTCAACCCTTGGAGGGCTTCGGCCCGAGCGGGCCCCCGTCGCCCGGCATCCGCTCGTAGACGCCGGGGTGCGAGGCGGCGAGCCACTGGTTCACGTGGCTCATCACCTGCGGGCGCTCGGTCCTGAGCTGCAGGTAGCGCTGGCCGCGCGGGACGAGCACCTGCTCGGTCAGGTTGCCGCCGAACTGCTCCGCCAGCACCTGCACGACCGACGCCACATCGAAGAACTTGCAGCTGAACAGATCGAAGAACGCCTCTTCGCTGTCGGGGAAGATGTGCAGCGTGATGTGCGACTCCGCGATCATCACCATCGCGCTGATCACCGGGGCCCCATCGCGCGTCGCCGTCTTCACCACGAAGGGGCGCATGATCGGGGTCATCCCGATCTTCGACGGCAGGCTATCGAAGATGTCGAAGAGCGTGTCGAGCGAGGTGGGCCCGCGGTACGGGCTGAACTGCAGGAAGAGGTGGGGGCCGAAATCGGCATCGGGGCTCACCACCTCGTGCCCCCTGCGCTCCTGGAGATCGCCGCCGTCGCCGCGATCGACCGTCTGCGTGAACACGCTGCGGCAGGGGAGCGTCGTCTGGAGCATCAGCTGAACGCGCTGGGGATCGAACGCCCCCGGGTACACGAGATCCGCGAAGAAGCACTCGCGGAAGCTGAAGGTGTGGATGGTGAGGTGGCCGCCGAGCAGCAGCACGAAGGCGCTGATGCCGCAGTCCTCGGCCACGACGCCGTTGTAGTACGGGAGGATGAACGGAGGCATCACCGGCTTCAGCCGAAGCACGCCGGGCACCTCCTCCAGGAGCTCCTGCGCCAGCTTCACATCGTCAAAACGGCTGCGGAAGCCGTGGAAGCCATCCATCGTGAAATGGGTGAGGTTCTTGCGTGCCTTATCCATGTTGCCCCTTCGTCGATGAGTTGAGCGATGCTACTCCACGCGGAGCAGGCGCGAGCGGAGAAATTTCGCGAGCTGCCTTTCATCCGCACATTCGTGTGCGCCATCCGATGATCAGGTGGGGAAGCTGGATACAAGCATGGCTGTCGTGCGGCCATGGCCCGCGATCCGCCGCCGCTTCGCCCATCGGCTCACCTCGCCGTGCACGATGAGCTCGCCGGGACGGCGCACGATACGGCAGCGCTCGCCCGCCGCCGGGCTCCCCCTCTTGGAACGGTCGCCGCCCCCGCTGCGCAGCGGGGGCGGCGAGGCCCGCGGGAAGGCAGGAGACGCTTGACTTCAAAAAAAGTCTTTCATTTCGCTTCCAGGCGGCGTGATGACTGGCTTCCAGCCCACGCGCCGAGTCGCTTCCGGACCACGCGACCGGCGGCGCGCATGTCGGTCAGGCAGCGCAGGAGTCGTGGAACTGGACGATATCGATGGGACGCTCGGCGTCCAAGGCGGGCCTGTCTTGCGCGCCGCGCGCGGGGCGCTCGAAGCCCCCTTTGCGGCGCCCCGAGGCCGTTTCCCCGCTCCCCAGCGCGGCGCGGCGCGCGCGCTCCCCCCGGGGATCACGCGCTGCGACAGGCGGGTTGGCCCCGGAAGCGAGCCAGAACCTCTCTCGCTTTCGGGATGCCGGCACACTGAAAGAGTCCACGAGGACGGCCCGGACGCCCTCGGGGGCGCGCGTTGCGCCGGCGGAGGAAATCCACCTGTTGTGGATCAGGTGGCGGGGTGCGATAAAAATTGAAGCCCAGGTGTCATCCATCGTTGCCCCGACGCGCGCACGCGTAGAATCGCTGGAGCCATGACCCGATCCCCCTCCGACAAGGACGCGCACAAGAAGGCACCGGTCAGCCCCGTGTCGTCGCGAGGGACCCCGCCGGAGACGATCCCGGCGCGCGGCAACACCATCGGCAGCTACGTGCCTCCGGCGCCGCACCCGGCGCGCAACAACAACAGCAGCGGCCTGCCGCCGGGGCCGGCATCGAACCGCGGCGGCAGCACCCTCCCTCCCCCGCAGGCCGCGCCGCCCGCGGCGCGCGGCAGCCACTTCCCGACCGACGCGCGCGTGCGGCGAGAGCGGCCGAGCGCCTCGAACGCGCTGCACGGCAGCCACCCCGCGCAGGACGCGCGCTGGCGCGAGCGGTCGATCGGCGCGGGCGGCGCGGGCGGCGCGGGCGGCGCGGGCGGCGCGGGCGGCGCGGGCGCGGCGCGCGGCGGCCAGGCGCTGCAGGATCCGTTCGATCGATGGGACCCGCCGGAGGGGCCGCTCGCGATGCCCGCGACCGAGCCGCCGAGCTCGCGGGCGCCGGAGATGTCGCGCCACGACGACGCGGGCCGCGGCCACGCGCCGGCCTCGGCGCCGGGCAGGCGCGCCTCGCCCGTCGGCCCGCCCTCGGCGCACCAGCCGTCGGCCCGCCCGTCGGCGGGGCGCGAGCCGCAGCGGCTCCACGAGCCGCACGGCGGGGGGCACGACCCGTACACGCCCATCAACCAGATCCTCGGCTACACGCGCCTGCTCGTGGCGTCGCTGCAGGGCAAGGTCGCGCCGCAGCACATCGAGGACATCCGCAACATCGAGCTCGCCTCGCGCAAGCTGCTCGGCATCGTGCAGGCGATGGAGAACGGCGATGAGGACGCGCCCTCGAGCGTGAACCTCAACGTCGCCGCCCCGCGCGAGGAGCCCGCGCTCCAGGCCGAGATCGAGGGCGGCGGGCGCGGCGCGATCCTCGTGGTCGACGACAGCCGCGGCAACCGCGACGTGCTCTGCCGCGTGCTGCAGAACAACGGCTTCCGCGCGGTCGCCGCCGAGGACGGCCCCCGCGCGCTCGGGCTCGCCGCGCGCGAGCGGTTCGACGCCGTGCTGCTCGACGTGAACATGCCCGGCATCAGCGGCCTCGGCGTGCTCTCCGCGCTGCGCCAGAGCCGGTCGCAGGCGGAGCTGCCCGTGATCATGGTGACCACGCGGGGCGCGAGCGAGGACGTCGTCGAGTCGCTCAAGCTCGGCGCCAACGACCACGTGACGAAGCCCATCGACTTCGACATCCTGCTCGGGCGCCTCGACACGCAGCTCACGCTGAAGCGATCGCGCGAGCAGCTCTCGCAGCTCGCCGGGGAGCTGTCGGTCAAGAGCGAGTTCATCCGCAAGACGTTCGGCCGCTACCTGAGCGAGGACGTGGTGAACCGCCTGCTCTCCTCGCCCGAGGCCCAGCTCCTCGGCGGCGAGGAGCGCGTGGTCACCATCATGATGACCGACCTGCGCAGCTTCACCACGATGACCGAGAACATGCCGCCCGAGGTCGTCATGCGCCTCTTGAACGGCTACCTCGGCGAGATGGCGCGCATCATCGTCTCGCGCGGCGGCACCATCATCGAGTTCATCGGCGACGCGATCCTCGCGCTCTTCGGCGCGCCGTTCGCCACGGGCGACGACACCCGCCGGGCGGTCGCGTGCGCGCTCGAGATGCAGATCGCGATGGACGTGGTGAACGAGAAGAACAGCGCGGAGGGCCTGCCGACGCTCCAGATGGGCGTCGCGCTCAACACCGGCCCGGTGATCGTCGGCAACATCGGCTCCGAGGCGCGCACGAAATACGGGGTGGTCGGCTCGCAGGTCAACCTGACGTCCCGCATCGAGTCGTGCACGGTGGGCCGTCAGATCCTCATCGCGGACACCACGCGCCGCGCCGCCGGCGCCGGCATCCTGCTCGGTCAGAGCCACGCGCTGGCCGTCAAGGGGTTCTCGCACCGCGTGCTGGTCCACGAGGTGCTGGGCCTCGACAACCCCGAGCGGCTCTACCTGCCCGAGCGGCGCGTCGAGATCCTCGCGCTCTCGTCGCCGCTGCCGGTCGTGTGCGCGCGCCTCGCGGGCAAGCGGGTGGAGGGCGAGCCGCAGTCCGCCTTCATCCTCGGGCTCTCCCCGTTCGGGGCGGTGCTGCGCTTGCACCCCCGCCCTGCGCCGTTCACCAACCTCCAGCTCCACCCGTCCGTGGCGCTCGCGGAGCAGCTCGGCGGCGAGCTGCACGCGAAGGTGATCGAGCTCGACCCGCGCGCCGAGGACGTGGTGCGCATCCACTTCACCTCGTCGCCGCCGGGGCTCGCCGCGCTCGTGCAGGAGCTCCACCGCGCCGAGGCCTAGCGCCTCGGCGCACAGAGAAGCTCGTTGCCGGGTGTACCGCACGTGTTGCCGGGCCGCCCGGCCGCCTGGTTCCCATCATCCTGCTGCGATCTCGATCACGATCCTGCCGGCGGCGGTGCGCGCCGCGATCGCCTCATGGGCATCGCTCGCGGTCTCCAGGGTGAAGCGCCGCGGATCCAGCCGCGGCCTCAGCGCGCCGGCCTCGGCGAGCCCGGTCGCCTGACGCAGGATGTCGCCGTGATGGGCCCGCCCCTTCCCGGTCAGCAGCGGCATCAGCGTGAAGACGCCCGAGTAGGTCGCGCCGCGGAACGACAGCGGCGCGAGCGAATGGGCTCCCCATCCCAGGCAGCTGACGACGTGACCATGATAGGGGCGCACCGCATGGAATGAGGCATCCAGGACGGCGCCGCCCACCGTGTCGTAGACGATGTCAAAGCCTTCACCGTCCGTGTGGGCAGCGACGTAATCCTCCACCGAGCTCTTGGCGTGGTCGATCGCCGTCGCACCGAGCTTCGAGATGAGCGCTGTCCTGTCCGCGGAGCCTGTCGCGAACACCTCCGCTCCGCGCGCTCGGGCGAGCTGGACGGCGACGTGGCCGACGCCGCCAGCCCCGCCATGAATGAGCACCTTCTGGCCGGCGCGGACATGGGCCCGATCCACAAGGCCTTCCCAGGCGGTGATGAACACCAGCGGAAGCGCGGCGGCTTCGCGCCAGGTCAGGTTGGCCGGCTTGATCGCCAGGAGGTCGGCGTCCACCGCGGCGAAATCGGCGAGGGAGCCCTGCAGCCCGCCGACACCGCCTGTCATCCCGTAGACCTCATCACCCGGCTTGAAACGGTCGACATCCGGCCCCACCGCCTCGACGACCCCGGCGAGATCGATGCCCAGCACGGCCGGCAGCGGCATCCTCGCGTGCGCCGCCTGTCCGGCGCGGATCTTGAGATCGAGCGGATTGACCCCGCTCGCCTTGATCCGCACAAGCACCTGGCCCTTGCCAGCAACGGGGCGGGCGATGTCGGTCCGCTGGAAGGGGGAGCCGAAGCTCTCCAGAACGAGCGCCTGCATCAAGGAGGTGTTCACGGTCGTCATGACGATGTTCCTCGCGGTGGGTGGAGCTGACGCCTGCAGGATGGATCGAGCGGAAGTGAACGAAAACGGACGATCTTGCACGTGCGCCGTACAGGAATATATCGTGCAGCAGGGTCATGGAGTAGAGCGACATCAGGATCTTTCTTGCGGTCGCGCGGGCCGGGACGCTGGGCGGCGCGGCAGCTCGGCCAGAGCCATCCGACCATGGGACGACGCCTCCGCGCGCTCGGGGAGGCTGTTGGACACCCCCTCTTCCAGCGCACGAGCGACGGCTTCGTGCTGACCGAGCCGCCCGAGCGCGACGTCTGGATCGGCTATCACCATGACCTGCGGGGGCTGGCTCGGCTGCGCGCGCTGCTCGACGCGACGTTCTCGCGCTTTGCATGACGGGCATCTCGCCTGCGCTCCAGGTGGTGAAGGAGCGCATTGCGCACACCGGGCCTCGGTCAGGCGCGGCCAGCGCCCCGGCCTCGGCCGCACGGGAGTGCCCAGGCAGGACCGTACGGCGCGATCAAGGCATTCCTTGTTGACGGCGAACCCGAGAGAAATCATGACGCGTGGAAGAAGAGGAGATAATGACCATGATCAATAGGCCTTGGATTATCGTTCTCGCCGCGCTTTCCCCCGTCATGGGCTGCACCAGCGAGCCGGAGGGCACGAATCCTCGGGTCGAGGCCCCCGAGGCGGGACCGACGTTCCACAAGGACGTGGCGCCCATCCTGCAGAAGCGCTGTCAGGGCTGCCACTCGCCCGGCGAGATCGCGCCCTTTGGCCTGACCGACTACGCCGACGTGAAGCAGGTCTCGAGCCGGATCT
This sequence comes from Sorangium sp. So ce362, assembly GCF_051519845.1. Classification (NCBI taxonomy): domain Bacteria; kingdom Pseudomonadati; phylum Myxococcota; order Polyangiales; family Polyangiaceae; genus Sorangium; species Sorangium sp. So ce362. The sequence continues at coordinate 5,402,304 of NZ_CP150332.1, forward strand.
GCGCCGATCGAGGAGCTCCCTGTCCTGAAGACCGGCGATATCATGAGCGCGCGTTGCCTCTACGACAACACGATGGACAATCCCTTCGTGAGGAGGGCGCTCCAAGAGGAGCACCTCACCGCTCCGAGGGATATCGTCCTCGGCGAGAGCTCGCTCGACGAGATGTGCATCGGCCTCTTCAACGGGCTCGTCAAGAACTGACGGGCGCTCGGCCCGCCCGCTCTATCGCCGGGCCTCGGCGGCCTACGCCGGCGGCGGCCTCTCATGGCCGCTCGGTCAGCTGAAGCGCGCCCGGATCGGCGCCGGGCTCTCGCAGATCGGGCACGCGTCCGCGCGTTCGGCGATCTTGCCGCAATCCTTGCAGTCGACGCGGTAGCCGTGGAACCCGGGGTCGTGCAGCTCGACGCTCGTCTGCGCCTTGTTCGCGCGCTTTCCTTCGTACTTCACGCGCGCTGGCACGAACGCGATGAAGCGCACCTCGATGTGCTCGCACCGCGGGCACCGCTCCGGCGCCGCGTACGCGTTGGTCGTCGTGAGCCCGCGCGCGAGGCCGCCTTCGTCGTGGCACCGCGGGCAGCGATCGTCCTTGAACAGGAGGTGCTGGCACGCGCCGCACGCGATCTCGTACAGCCCGTCGACGAACATCTCGCCCTTGTAGACCCACTTGACCGGGCCGACGGGCTCGCCCTCCATGAGCGGCACGAGCCCGTCCACGTAGGAGCGCAGGTCGAGCTGTCGTCCCCCGCACGAGGGACACCCCGCCTCGACCATCTCGGCAAACGCGCGCTCGGAGAGCCTGCTCATGTGCGCCGCCTTCTAGCACGGCTCGGCGGCGCGCGTGCCCCCGGAGGAGGCCGTGAGCGTCGCGAGGCGCGATCCCGGGCACATCGACAAGTCATCCATGCATCGACCCGCCCCGCGACTTCACGCAGATCCCGGCGGAGGTCCAGGCGCAGCACTTCCCGCCCTACCTCGCTCGACGCCGCGTGAGGGAGCGCGCGCAGGCGGGCCGGGCGGTGGCCCCACCGCGCCGCGCCGCGAGCGCCTCCGGGTCCTTTTCGGCCGGGCGTTTCCGGCCCACACTGCCGCCATGCGCGACGACGACAGCTCCCGGCTCACCGCGAGGACCCTGGCTCACTACGAGGATCACGCCCTGTCGTTCTGGGAGGGCACGCGCGACCACGACGTCTCGCAGAACCGCGCCGCGCTGATCGCGGCGCTGGAGGGGGCGGGCCCGTTCACGATCCTCGATCTCGGCTGCGGCCCCGGGCGCGATCTCGCGGCCTTCCGCGCGGCGGGGCACCTCCCGATCGGGCTCGACGGGTCGGCGCCGTTCGTCGAGATGGCGCGGCGGCACGCCGGGTGCGAGGTGCTCCACCAGGACTTCCTGCACCTCGATCTCGGGGCCGAGCGCTTCGATGGGGTCTTCGCCAACGCGTCGCTGTTCCACGTGCCGGGCCGCGAGCTGCCGCGCGTGCTCCGCGAGCTCCACGCGGCGCTGCGCCCGCGCGGCGTCCTCTTCAGCTCGAACCCGCGCGGCGACGATCGAGAGGGGTGGTCCGGCGATCGGTACGGCTCCTACTGGTCGCTCGAGCGGTGGCGCGAGCACGTGACCGCCGCCGGGTTCGAGGAGATCGAGCACTACTACCGTCCGGCAGGCCGGCCGCGCGAGCAGCAGCCGTGGCTGGCGTCGGTGTGGCGCAAGCGCTGAGAGAGCGGCGGTATCGTCGAGCCGCGGCCCGGCACGCCGGCTCCACGGCAACGGCGCCGGCGGTCAGTGCGCCCTGATCGCGTGCGGGCGCGCCGCGGGCGGGCGCGCGGCAGGCGCGCCGGCGGCGGATCCGCGAGCCACCGCCGGGGCCAGGACGACGATCACGAGGACCAGCGCCACGACCAGGACGAGCCCGCCGCGCAGGGTGAGGTGGTCGGCGATGAGGCCGATGACCGGCGGCCCGACGAGGAAGCCGCCGTAGGACATGGTGGCGAGCGTCGCCAGCGCCCTTCCAGGTGCGACGCCTGGGGCGCTCGCCCCCGCGCGGAAGACAAGCGGCACAACGATGGACAGGCCGGCGCCCACGCACGCGAAGCCCAGCAACATGGCGGCGGGCACGTTGGCGATCAGCGCCGCGCCCAGCCCGCCCGCGACAAGGAGCCCGGCCGCGCGCACGAGCCGCGCGGCGCCGAAGCGCTGCGTCAGCCCGTCCCCGGAGAACCGCCCGAGGAGCATCGCCAGCGAGAACACGGCGTAGCCGGTCGCCGCCACGGCCGCGGTGGTGTGGAGCTCGTCGCGGAGGTAGACGGCCGACCAGTTGGCCATCGCGCCCTCGCCGATGGAGGAGCAGAACGCGATGAGGCCGAGCAGGACGAGCCGGGTCGAGCGACCCTCCCCGGGGGCGCCCGCGGCCGCCGCGGCCGGGGCCTCGGGGCGCGCATCGGCCGAGAGCGCCCCGCCCTCGGCGGTGACCGCCGCGGCGAGGACGGCGGCGACGGCGAGGAGGTGCGCCGCGGGCGACAGCGCCCGGTCGGCCGCGAGCGCGCCGAGGGCCGCGCCGATCAGGCCGCCGAGGCTGAACATGCCGTGGAACGAGGCGAGGATCGGCCGGCCGTGGCGCCGCTCGACCTCGACGGCCTGCGCGTTCATGGCGACGTCCATGAGGCCGTTGCTCACGCCGAGCAGCAGGAGCGCGGCGACGAGCGCGGCGAAGGAGGGCGCGAGCGCGGGCACGGGCAGCGCCGCGCAGAGGAGCACGGCCGAGACGCGGGTGACGCCCCGGCTCCCGAAGCGGGCGATGAGCGGCCCGGCAGCGCGGAAGGCGAGGATCGCGCCGCAGGCGATGCCCAGCAGGGCGAGGCCGAGCGCGCCGTCGCTCAGCCCGAGCCGCTCGCGGACCGCGGGGACGCGCGCAGCCCACGACGCGAAGGCGATGCCGTTCGCCACGAACATGACCGAGACGGCACGCCGGGCGCGCGCGACGTCGTCGACGGGCGCCGGAGGCGCGCGCATCACGGCACCCCCCGCGCCGAGCCGGACGAGGCGCCGGTGCCGGGCGGACCGGGGAGAACCGTCCAGCGGACGGTATGGAAGGCAGGAAAGGCAGGGAGCCTCCCCGAATCTTCGTGCATTATCGTGAACATCAAGGAAGAATCATGCAGCCGCACGCGGCCGAATCAAGTAATTACCTGCACAAACAGGAACAAACGTGCAAAATAGCGCAGACACCTCCGGCCTCATGGTCGCCGAGCGGCGGCGGCATATTCTTGCGACACTGGAACGCGACGGAAAGGTTGTGGCGGCCGAGCTGAGCCGCGCCTTCGGCGTCTCGGAGGACACGGTCCGGCGCGATCTGCGCGAGATGGCGAACGAGGGGCTGCTGCAGCGGGTGCACGGCGGCGGCCTGCCGCTCGCCCGGGTGAGCCCGAGCTTCCCTGCGCGCGAGCGGCAGCAGCCCCGCGTGAAGGAAGAGCTCGCGCGGGCGGCGGCCACGTTGATCAAGAAGGGTCAGGTCGTGTTCATCGACAGCGGCACCACCAACGTGGCTGTCGCGCGCCACCTCCCGCGCGATCTCGAGGCGACGATCGTGACCAACAGCCCCCCTGTCGCGATCGCGCTGTCCGAGCACCCGCGCGTGGAGGTGGTGCTGCTCGGCGGGCGCATGCGCAAGGATCCGCTGGCCGCGGCCGACGCGGTGACCATCGCGGGCGTGCGCCAGATCCGGGCGGACCTCTGCTATCTCGGCGTGTGCACGCTGGATCCGACGTTCGGCATCACCACGGTGGACCTGGACGAGTCGTACGTGAAGCGGGCGATGGTCGAGGCCTCGGCCGAGGTGATCGCGCTGGCCACCGCGGACAAGCTAGGCACGGTGTCGCCTTACGTCGTCGCCCCGCTGGACGAGCTCACGTGGCTCTTCACCGAGCGCGGGGTGTCGAGGGAGGCGCTCGCGCCCTACCGGGAAGCGGGAGTCACGATCACACAGGCGCTCGAGGCGGATCCGGCTTAGCCACTCTCGCAGAGGTGCAACTCGTCACGTGAGCGCTTTCCGGGAAAGCCCGACCCCCTGCCATCGCCCTACAGCAACCCAGGGAGCAGCCCCAGGACATCGCACGTCAGGCCCCCCGAGGAGAGCGCGACGAGGGGCTCCAGGCTCGACGCGATCGACTCCGGGTAAACCCCGCTCCCGGAGGCGCGGCAGGTCGGCGCGCCCGCGCGGTCCCGGGTGCAGACCGCATCCCAGCGGCCGAGCAGGGTGAGCCTGCACGTGGGCGACTGCCCGCAGATCCGCTCGAAGGTCTTCGCGCTCAGGGCCACGCCGCAGTCGTCGATCAGCGAGTTGTCGGCGCAAGCGCTCGGCCAGGTGCCTGCCCTGCCCGGTCCGGAGGAGCACCGCACCCGACCGCGAGCAAGCAGAAGCAGCTCAACCCGGCAGCGTAGTTCCGTGAGCGAAGCATCCGCCGTCCTCCAGTTCAGGCGCACATGTGTGCGCCTCACACCGGCTTGTGAGCGACTCTTGTTGGCTGTCAGCAACTGGTAGCAATCCCGATCCGCAGCCGCGTCCGCCGGTCGCCGCGCCCGGCGACCGAGCCCCTCCTGCGCCCGGGTCGCTGGCTGCAGCAGGCGGCACGTGCTGGCTGGAGAAGGCAGCGAGCGCCCGCGCCAGTCGGCCGGTCACCGCCCCGCGCTCGCTGGACGGGCGAGCGCGATGGCGTCGGACAGGATCCAGAGCCCCACGCCGATCAAGACGAACGGCAGCGCCGCGCGACCGTGGCGCCGGATGCGGCTGCCCAGGATCGGGTGGTGGACGAGGTGGTGGCCGAGCGCGCAGAAGGCGCCGGTCAGGACCGCGAACACGGCCGCGTGGAGCGGGACGTGCCCGGGGGTGCTGGAGAACAGCGGGATGTAGACGCCGAGGTTGTCGCCGCCGTTCGCGACGGTCACGCTCGCCACGGCGAGCGCCTTGAAGCGCGCCGCGCCGCCGCGCGGCTCCTCGGCGTCGTCGTCCCCGGCGTCGTCCGCTTTCGCGGGGCCGGTGCCGCGCCGGAGCGCCCAGAGGCCCCGCACGCCGAGCGCGATGGGCACCAGGCCGAGCAGGCCGATCCACCCGTCCGGCACGCGGACGGCGAGCAGCGCGCACGCGACGCTGGCCATCACGAGCGCCCCCATGCCGAGGAGCTGACCGGCGACGACCTGGCGCGGGGTGAAGCCAGGATCCGCGAAGAAGGCCGAGATCAGGAGGAGGTCATCGATGTTCGTGGAGATAAAAACGACCACGCTCACCCCGAGAGCCGGAAGGATCTGCTCCATGACGCGCCCGCGGACGTAGCACCTCCCGCTGCCCGCGACCGCTCGACGTGGGCGCGACCGCGGTCAGGGTCGGCGCCGCCTCGGCCTGCGCCTGCGGGAGCGCCGTCGGTCGCTCCGGGGTAGACCCTCGTGGCCACCGGAGCGGACCGCGCCTGTGCAGGGCGACGGGCGACGAGCCGCGCGCTCGTGTAATGGAGAGACCATGGCGACGATTCCTCAGCCCGTGGAGCCGCCCAGGGCGACGGCCGCGCCCGCTGCGACGGCCGCGCCCGCCACGCAGAGCGCCCGGACGGACCTCCCGGTGCAGGGCATGACCTGCGCGGCGTGCGTGCGCCGCGTGGAGAAGGCGCTGCGCGCGACGCCCGGCGTCCAGGAGGCGACCGTCAACCTCGTGACCCAGCGAGCGACGGTCGCCTACGACGCGCAGGCGACCACGCCGGCCGCGCTCGCCCGCGCCATCGTGAAGGCAGGCTACGAGGTGCCCGAGGTGCCCGAGGCCCCCGCCGTCGACGGCACCCGTGCGGCCCCCGACGCGACCGTGCGCTCCGCGGTCGCCCCGCCGCCGCGCCCTCATCCGGCCGCGTCCGAGCGCGCCGCCGCCATGGACGCGGCCGAGCAGAAGGAGCAGCGGACGCTCCGGCGCGACGTCGCGATCGCCGCCGTGTTCACGGCCCCCCTGCTCGTCGTGGCCATGTCCCACGGCGCCATCCCGGCGCTCGAAGGCAGCTTCGGGCGCTGGCTCTCGCTCGCCCTCGCGACGGTCGTGGTCATCGGGCCGGGACGCCGGTTCTTCCGCCTGGCCGCGAGCGCGCTCCGGCACCGCGCCGCGGACATGAACACCCTCGTGAGCCTCGGCACCGGCGCCGCCTGGCTCTACTCGACCGCCGCCGTCGTGGCGCCCGGCCTCTTCCCGCACGCCGAGCACGGCCACCTGCCGCCCGTCTACTTCGAGGCCGCGGCCGCGATCGTCACCTTCGTGCTGATCGGCAAGCTCCTCGAGACGCGCGCGCGGAAGCGGCTCGCCGACGCCGTGCGCGGGCTCGTGGCGCTGCAGCCGAAGACCGCGCGGCGCATCCGCGGCGACATCGAGGACGAGGTGCCCGCCGCAGCGCTCGCGCCCGGCGACCTCGTGCTGACGCGGCCGGGCGAGCGCATCGCGACCGACGGAGAGGTGGTCCGCGGCGCGTCGGCGGTCGACGAGTCGATGCTCACCGGCGAGAGCATGCCCGTCGACAAGACGACGGGCTCCGCCGTGCTCGGCGGGACGCTCAACCAGAGCGGCGCCCTCACCTTCCGCGTCACGAAGACCGGCGCGGACACCGCGCTCGCGCGCATCGTCGAGGCCGTCGAGCAGGCGCAGGGGTCGCGCGCGCCGATCGCCCGCCTCGCCGACGTGGTGAGCGGCATCTTCGTCCCCATCGTCGTCTCCGTCGCGTCGCTCACCTTCGTCGTGTGGCTCGCGGTCGACCCGACCGCCGCGGGCCTCGCCACGGCGATCGAGCGGTTCGTCGCGGTGCTCGTGATCGCCTGCCCGTGCGCGCTCGGCCTGGCCACGCCGGCGGCCGTGGCCGTCGGGACGGGGCGCGGCGCGGAGCTCGGCGTCCTCGTCAAGGGCGGCGCGGCGCTCGAGGCGGCGAGCCGCGTCGATACGGTGCTGCTCGACAAGACCGGGACGCTCACCTCGGGGCGACCCGAGCTCACGGACGTCGTCGCCCACGCGGGCCTCGGCGAGGCGGAGCTCCTCGGCCTCGTGGCGGCCGCGGAGCACGAGAGCGAGCACCCGGTGGCGCGGGCGATCGTCGAGGGCGCGCGCGGCCGCGGCGTCGGCCTCCCGCGGGCCTCGGCGTTCCGCGCGGAGATCGGCCACGGCATCGAGGCGCGCGTCTCGGGCCGCCTCGTGCGGGTCGGCACCGCGGCGTGGCTGCGCCGGGCGGGCATCGACACAGACGTGCTGGAGGCCGAGGCCGAGCGCCTCGCCGCGCAGGGCCGCACACCGTCGTTCGTGGCCATCGACGAGGGGCTCGCGGGGCTCGTGGCGGTCGCCGACCGGCCGACCGAGGAGGCGCGGCGCGCCGTCGCGGCCATGAGGCAGCTCGGCGTCGACGTGGCCATGGTGACCGGCGATCGCGCGGGCGCCGCGCGCGCCGTCGCCGAGGAGCTCGGCATCCGCGTCGTGTTCGCGGAGGTGAGGCCGGAGGACAAGGCGAGGATCGTCCGCGAGCAGCGAGCCGCCGGCCGCCGGGTGGCCATGGTCGGCGACGGCATCAACGACGCGCCCGCGCTCGCCGGCGCGGACGTCGGGATCGCCCTTGGCAGCGGCGCGGACATCGCTGTCGCGTCCGCCGACGTGGCGCTGCTCCGCGGCGGGATCGCCGGCCTGCCGGTGGCGCTCGGGCTCGCGCGCGCCACGCTGCGCACGATCCGCCAGAACCTCTTCTGGGCGTTCGTCTACAACGTGCTCGGCATCCCCATCGCGGCGGGCCTCCTGTACCCGTTGACCGGGTGGCTCCTCTCCCCCGTCCTCGCGAGCGCGGCGATGTCGCTGTCGAGCGTGTCGGTGCTCGCCAACTCCCTCAGGCTGCGCGCGTTCGGTCGCGGCTAGCCGGGAGGCCCCGCGGCGCCCGCGCGCCCTCTCGCCTGCTACCGCTGGCGGAGCCGCCAGTGCAGCTTCCAGTCGGACGGCGCGAGCTCCGCGCCGACGGTGTCGCAGCACCGCTCGTACACCCCGCGCGTCCGCGCGTCCTCGAAGAAGGGGCACCGCCGTCGCTCCCGCTCCCCGGTCGACGCCTGTTGCCGGAACACGCAGAGCCCCCTCTTCCGCCGGGGATCCTCGCGCCGCCCGTCCTCCTCGTCCTTCCGGATCATCTCCATGAACCCGTCCCGGTGCTCGTCGCGCCGCCCCGGCCGCTGCTCCTGGTAGCTCCGCCACTCCATCGCGATCCGGGTGCGGCGGCAGCCCGACGCGATCATCTCCCCCTGCTTGCGCTCCTCGAAGCCGAGGTACGACTTGAACGCGAAGGGGTGCTCGTAGATCGTGTACGTCGGCGAGATCAGATCCATGTCCGCGAGGATGGCCTGCGGCCGCCCCGCGCTGCGCAGGATCGGGTTCGCGGCCTCGGCCAGCGCGTTGATGTGCTGCTGCGCGATGAGGGTCTTCTCCACCTTCTCGTCCTCGCCGATCGCGTGGGAGCGCAGGAGCGCGAAGATCAGGCCCTCCTCGTCGCGCCAGCGGGCGGCGGCGGCCTTGCCGCGCAGGAACATGGGCGACGTCAGGCTGAGCAGGAGGACCCGGTGCTCGGCCGCGCCGATCCACCGGGTCTCGGGCTTCGCGCTGAGCCGCCTCAGGTACGAGAACGCCGTGTCGCTCGGGAAGTTGTTGAAGATGCCCCCGTCGGCGAACAGGTCGTCCGCCCTGCCCACGCTGTCGCGGCCGAAGATCTCGCGGCGGCTCCGCCTGCGGAACGCGAGCGGGAACGACGCGGCCGCGAGGCACGCCTGCACCGCCCTCGGCGACGGCCGCTCCGGATCGAGCTCGTCGTCGTACCCGAACGACTCCGGGACGCCGCGGGTGTGGTTGGTCACGCTGAAGATGTAGCGAACGCGCTCGCTGCTCGAGTGCAGCTGCAGCGTGGGGTCCCCGTCGCCGAACACGATGCGGCGGAGGTGGCGCTCGAGGTTCTCGAAGCCGATGATCTCGCCGCGATCGGGGTGATCCGGCTCGAAGCAGCCGAGGCTCGCGGCGATCGCGTCGAGCGGCGCCACCGCCTCGTCCAGCCGGAGCCGGGCGAGGCTCAGGAAGAACCCGCGGAGCGCCTCGTAGTCGCTCGCGCGCGACGGACCGCCGGGGAACGCGCGGGGCGAGCCGGCCCCCGGGCCCGGCGCGGGGGCGAAGAGGAGCGCCTCGGCGCCGAGCCGCAGCTTCTCCCAGCGCGCCCACGCCGCGGCCGACGTGAGCCTCGGGGAGGCGAAGACATCGACGATCTCGCGGGGCGTGAGCTCGCGCAGCGGCCGCACCGCCTCGGAGCGCCACCGCTCGGCGATCGTCTCGCGGATCCGGTCGACCCGCCCGCGCGGCGCCTGGCCGCCGCCGTTCCGGAGGCCGAGCTGGCCGGCGATCGAGGCGAGCCACGAGGCGGCGCGCCGCGCGGGCGGCGGCGCGGGCGGGTCGCCCACCGCGTCGATCCAGGAAGGCACGGTGTAGAGGAGCTGGATCACCTCGGCCAGCGTGTTGCGATCGCGCTGACTCGAGCCGTCCTGACGCTTCAGGCAGGCCTGGAGCAGGTAGGAGAAGATCGTCCCCACGGAGGCGCCGGCGTAGAGATCGGGCTCGATCTCGCACCCCTTCAGCGCCGCGATCGCGCCGACCTGGAAGGCGCCGAGGAACACGCCGCCCGCGGGCACGATGACGGTGAGCGGCGCCGGCGGCGCCGTCGCGCCCTCGACTCGCCGTTGCTCTTCATGAAACGGGGCGAAGTCGTTGACGCCGCGCGCGTCGCCGCGCGGCGGGCGGGGAAAGAGCTGGCCCGGGCAGTGGGCGCAGACCTTCTTCAGCGGCTTGAAGTAGTCCGCGATCGGCGCGCCGTCGCGCGTGCCGCCCTGGTGCGCTGCGCGCGCTGCGTCGAGCACCTCGCGGCACGGGGCCGACGGGCGGTCCTTGCAGAGCTCCCCGATCTTCGGGGCGAGGAGCACCTCGAGCGCGCTCCGGCACCCCGTCGCGCTGGCCTCCGCGAGGTCCTGTTCCCTGGGCACGCTGACCGGGATGAACGGCAGCGCCGCTCGCGGGGCGATCTCGGTGATCCGGACCGGCACGTACGCGCCGCCGGAGGCGCGCTGCGGGACGGTCGCGCCGGCCTCCTGGAGGGTCTGGATCATGTCGGTGATCATCTCGACCACGCGCGAGATGTACTGCTGGTCCACCCGGCTCCGGAGCAGGAGGTTGTGGAGCGCGGGCATGAAGAACGAGGTCTCCTCGGGCGGGGAGACCTCGCCCGTCGGATCGCTGTACACGGCGAAGAGCCGGTAAGGCTGCTTCGGAGCGCGCTTCAGCCCGGCCCAGTGGGTGACGGCGGGCGAGAGCGGATCCCGCTCCACCTGCGCGGCGTCCATGAGCAGGTCCTCGGGGCGCAGGTGGGGAGGCATCGCGCCGAAGAGCTCCTTCATGTGCACGCCGGGGAAGACCGGCGCGAACGCGCAGCTCGCGCGCAGCGCGGCGAAGAGGTTGGCTCCCGAGAAATCGCGGCGCCGGCCGGGTCGCTTGCCGATGAGCTCGAGGCGCGGGGTGCCGTCGCGCCTCCGGTGGGAGGAGAGGTTCGCGACCTGGAAGAGGAGCGCGGTGTTCTCGAGCTGGTCGAAGCGGGTCTTCCAGCCCGACGGCGCATGCCGCGCGATGGCCTCGCCGAAGTGGGTGTCCACCACGCTCCCTTCCACGAGCGCGCGGCGCATGCCGTACGCCGTGAGGAGCTTCTGGGCGAAGCGCAGCGAGAGATCCTCTGTCACGCGGTCCGCGCCGATCTGACCGCGCAGGAGCGCGAGCAGCTGGCCGTCGCGCCAGAGCGCCTCGGCGGCGTCGCCGCTGGTCTCGAGCGCCGCGCGCAGGACGCAGGATCGGAGGTGGGGCGGCAGCGCGCACACGAGCGACACCCAGGCGCTCGGCTTGCCGGAGAGCGCCGCGCCGAGGCGCTCGACGACCTCCCCGAGCGGAAGGTCGATGTCCACGAGATCACCCGCGAGGCGGCCGAACGGGCCCTCGGAGAGGCAGGTGAGGATGTGCTCGCCCGGGTTCCTCATCCACGCGTCGAGGTGCTCCGAGACGAGCGCGAGCCGCTCCGCCTGCGACCTCACCTCGCCGGCGATCGCGAGCACGGTGCCGGCGAGGCAGCCAGCGCTCGTGCCCACGACCGTGCCCGGGTAGTAGCCGCAAACGACGAACGCATGGACGACGCCGGCCATGTAGACGCCGCGCAGGCCGCTCCTGCCCAGCGCGATCCCGGCGTGCTCGTCGTGGATCGGGAGCGGCTCGCTGGAAGGGAAGATGAACGATCTGTCCGGCTCGCTACGCGAGTTCATCAGTCCATCCTATCCGAGCCGGGGTCATTCACCTAGAACACCGGACCGGTTGAAACCGCGACAGAATCGACGGGAAGGTGGCCGGCACACGAATGCAGACGAATCACGATCACCCCGACTCCTCAGCAGGACGTGCGCGCCCGAGGCCGAATCGACGACCACGCGATCTCGCGCGCGACGTCCCCCCCGACCGGGCCGGGATCGTCACCGAGGGCCTCGCCGCGAGGAGCGCGGGGGGCGCGCTGGCAGACATGGATCAGGGCTCGCTCGCCTGCGTCATCCTGCAGCGCAACGCGGCGCGCAAGAGGCCGGGCGAGCCGTCCGCAGCCGTCAGGTCGAATTTCCCCGGGGGTCGGCTTGCGTCGGAGGCGCTCAGCCCGGACGCTCTGCCGCATGGGCGCTCCATGGCACGCCCACGCGCGCGCCGCGGGAGCACTCCCCCGACGCCGTTCGGGTGAATGTTAGAAACAGCGAGCGCACCGAAGCATCAGAATACGGAGGAACTATGCGAACTTACCGAAGACATACTGGCACAGCCATTGCTTTTGCTCTATCCCTTGTAGCTCAGACCGCTGATGCGGCGGTCACCGTCAACATCCTTCAGCCGAGCAACACGATCATCGACGGTGGCACGGTCCCGGTGCGCGTCGCCGCGTCGTCGCCAGAGGACATCTACTACGTCGAGGCGGAGTTCGAGGGGCTCACCATCGAGCTCGCGCCGACGGGAGACGGCTACTTCGAGGGAGCGTTCGATCTCGGCGAGCTCGGTGGCGACCTCCCCTACGGCCCTTATGTCGTGACGGTCAACGCATACAGCACGTTCGGCGAGGCGGCGAGCGACCAGGGCACCGTGCACCAGTACGCGCCGCCGATCATCGCGTGGAACGTGCTGCCGCACGAGGCCCTCACGGCGGACAAGCGCTTCGATGCGAAATGCATCCCGACGCCGCCGTACGAGTGCACGAGCCTCGCGGCGACGTTCCGCAGCGACGAAGGAGGCGGCTACACGCTCTTCGCCGAGAGAGATTGGCCCTACCCGCAGCCTGTGCCGGGGCGGCTCTACGTCAAGGAGGGGGCGTACGGCTATTCCGGCGCGATCCCCTCGGGCAGAACGTACACGCTCACGATCGAGGCCAGCGACCGCGTGGGGCCCACAATCACCAAGACGATCGGCCCCATCCACGTCGACCGGAGCCCGAGGCTCACCGTCGTCCAGCGCGCTCCTGGCAGCATCCTCGATTTCGATGCCACGCGGTTTCTCTTCGTGGATTCTTACCGGCGGCTCGGGATCTCCGATCGGAACACGCAGCAGGTGACGTGGATCGAGACCATCCCGGAATGGGCTGGCCCGCTCAGCGCGACCTACGGGGCGCTCACGCCGTCGGGGTCCGTGCACCAGTCGCCGACCGGCTACATTCTCTCCTGGGTCGACGGCGTTCGACGCCAGATCTCGAGCGTGAACAACGCGCCACGCCTCGACGCCGTGAACGGCGACACCGTCGTGTGGACGGCGTACGGTGACGACCGGGCCTTCGCGCACTCGCTGTCGACGGGCACGAACCGGTCCCTCTGGCACGTCCCGGGGAGCCGATCGCCGTTCCAGGCCGACGTTTCGGCCTCGGGCGACATCTTCTTCGGCACCTACGAGGGAGCGTCCATCGTCGGGCCGGGCAATGCGCTCCTCGGGGATCACGCGGGCAACCTGCAGCGGCCGATCGCCGACGGGACGAACGTCGTCGGCCGGTGGTGGGATGGGATGACGAGCTCGAGCTACCTGTACACGGCAGATGGCGAGGAGGTGTTCCTGGGCGACTCGCTCACCAACACCTCGGCCGGGCTGCTGGCGCACGCGGGCTACGCCGCCTTCCTGAAGAGCGACGGCGAGGTCAACCAGGTATGGCTGCGGACCCCCGACGGCGAGCAGCACCCGATCAGCGACTTTCCGACGTCGAGCCAGTTCGATCAAGCAAAGCTCCGGGTCGGCCATGACGGCCTCAGCGACACCGGCGAGGTCCTGTTCTTGAACGACGGCAAGCGCTATATCGGCCGGCCCGGGGGAGCGCCCGAGAACATCAGCACGAGCCTCGGGCACGCTCGCTGGGTCGACGGGAGCTGGCACGTGGCGATCGGCAACACGCTGTTCCAGGTCTCGAGCCCGGAGGTCGCCGTCGCGCGGCTCGCCGCGCCGGGGATCGGGGCGTTCGCGCCGGCGGAGGGCCTCGGCGAGCGCCATGAGCTGTCCACCTCGTTCGCCGAGGACGCGGTGCTCGATTCGACGGTGTGGGCTCGGGATCTGCACGAGCCCGACGCGATGCCGGCGCTGGACGACGGCTCCCTGCTGCTGGGCGACGTCGACGAGGACACGGGCGCCGACATCGCGCCGGCCGGGGCGGGGTGCAGCACCTCTGGCCCGGCGGGCTCTACCGGCGGCGTCGCTGCGCTCGCCGCGGCGCTCGCGGGCCTCGCGCTCGCGCGCCGGGGCCGCGCGCGGCCGTAGCGCGCCCCGCGGCGCCTCGCCGCTGGCGAGGGGTCCCGGGACCTCCGGAACCCCGCCGACAGAGTAGCCCGCGTCCGCGACGTCTGATATAACGGATGTTCGTCCACGGTCTGGCCTGGTCCGGCTCGACGCGCGGAGCCGCCGGGCGATGAAGCGCATCGGCTCGGCAACGGATCGCCGTTCATGGTCTCATGTCGCGAGCATCGCGCGCCCGCCTCGCCGGGACCGGCGGCGGCGCCTGGAAGGACACGCGACCCCCCCGAAATCAAGGAGATCCAGCGCATGCGATTTCGTCCGGATCCCACGTTCTACCCGTCGCCGCGCCTGGCGATGGAAGCGCCGCCCGAGCGGCTGGCCTACGTGACCGCGTTCGACGCAGGCGCCGCGCTGAAGCGCCCGGGCAACCTTCGCCACGACGCGCTCACGGTCGTCGACCTCGATCCGAGATCGCCGGCGTATGGCACCCTCGTCTCGGTCAACGAGGTGCCGACCTACGGCGACGAGCTCCACCACTCGGGCTGGAACGCGTGCAGCGCCGCCCTGTGCCCGTACGCGCCGCACCCCCACGTGGAGCGCCGCTTTCTCCTGCTCCCGGCGCTCCGCTCGTCGAACATCTTCGTCTTCGACGTCAAGCGGGACCCGCGCCGCCCCGAGCTCGTCCACACGGTCCGGGCCGAGGAGATCGCCAAGCGAGCGGGCTACTCGCGCCCGCACACGCTGCACTGCGGCCCCGACGGCATCTACGTGAGCGCGCTCGGCAACCCCGAGGGCGAAGGGCCGGGCGGCATCTTCGTGCTCGACTGCGAGAGCTTCGATGTGCTCGGCCGCTGGGAGATCGACCGCGGGCCGCAGTTCCTCCACTACGACTTCTGGTGGCACCTCGGCCACGATACGCTCCTCACGAGCGAGTGGGGGACGCCGAAGATGATCGAGGACGGCGTGAATCCGGAGCTCCTGCTCGGCAAGAAGTATGGCAACAGAGTTCACGTCTGGGACCTCCGCAAGCGCAAGCACCTCCAGGCGCTGGAGCTCGGCGACGAGCACCAGATGGCGCTGGAGCTCCGCCCCGCCCACGACCCGACAAAGGCCTACGGCTTCGTCGGCGTCGTCGTGAGCGTCAAGGACCTCTCCGCCTCGGTCTGGCTCTGGCATCGCGACGGCGAGAGGTGGGCGATCCGCAAGGTGATCGAGGTGCCGGCCGAGCCGGCCGAGCCCGACCTCCTGCCCCCGCTGCTCAAGGGCTTCAAGGCGGTCCCTCCCCTGATCACCGACATCAATCTCTCTCTCGACGACCGGTTCCTCTACGTGTCTTGCTGGGGCACGGGCGAGCTCCGCCAGTACGACGTGTCCGACCCGTTCCACCCGAAGCTGACCGGCTCGGTGCACCTCGGGGGCGTCGTCCGCAGGGCGGCGCACCGCCGCTCCGGGCCGCTGCGCGGCGGGCCGCAGATGGTCGAGGTGAGCCGCGATGGGCGGCGCATCTACTTCACGAACTCGCTCTACGCGTCCTGGGACGAGCAGTTCTATCCGGAAGGCGTCGGCGGCTGGATGGCCAAGGTCGACGCGGCGGCCGGCGGCGGCCTCGCGCTCGACCCCGAGTTCTTCGTCGATTTCGGCCCCTTGCGCCCTCACCAGGTGAGGCTCGAGGGGGGCGACGCGTCCTCGGACTCGTTCTGCTATCCCTAGCTCGCCATGACCCCCTGGCTCACGCTGGCGCTCCTCGGCGCTTATCACGGCATCAACCCGGGCATGGGCTGGCTGTTCGCGGTCGCCCTCGGCCTGCAGGAGAAGAGCAGCCGCGCGGTCCGGCGGGCGCTCGTCCCGATCGCGATCGGCCACGCCGCGTCGATCGGCCTCACGGTCGCGCTGCTCGGGCTCGGGCTCGCGAGCGTCCCCGCCGCGGCGCTCCGCTGGATCACGGCGACCGCGCTTGTCGCGTTCGGCGTGCTCAAGCTCGTGAGGCCGCGCCACCCGAGGTGGGTCGGGATGCGCGTGGGCTTCCGCGATCTGACCTGGTGGTCCTTCCTGATGGCCACCGCGCACGGCGCCGGGCTCATGCTGCTCCCGGTCTTCCTGCTCGGCGCCGACAACCCGGCTCCGTGCCATGGCGGCGGGTGTCACAACGCAGCTGGCCTGTCGCTGACGAGCCCCGCAGGCTACGTCGCCGCCGTCCTCGTGCACACCGCCGCCATGATGGCGGCGGCCGCCGCGGTCGCGCTCGTTGTCTACCACAAGCTCGGCGTCGCGATCCTCCGCACCGCCTGGTTCAACCTCGACCGCGCCTGGGCTGTCGCGCTCATCGGGGCCGGCATCCTCGCGGCCCTGCTCTGAGGGCCGCTCCGCCGTTCACCCGCCCGTCAGTTCGCCACGACGATCTGCCATCGCTGCTCCTCGCCGCCGCCGCTCCCCCGCTGCTCGATCGCGGCAGCGTCCTCGGTCGAGCCCTGGACGACCCCGATCATCTTGCCGCTGTTCTTGTTCCTGATCTGGAAATCGCCGCCGCCCAGATCGATGAACAGCCACGCCTGGTTGTCGCCGTCATGGTTCGTCCATTGCTTGAGCGCGATCCCGTCGCTCTTCGACTCGTCAGGGACGTCCAGCACCTTTCCGCTCTTGACGTTTGTCAGCCGGAAGTGACCGGAGCTGTTGTAGTTGAAGCTCCACTTCTGGTTGTCTCCTCCGTCGTCCGCGCTCTGGACCACCGCCGCCCCGTCCTCGGACGACGCGCCCACGACCTCCATCACCTTGCCGCTCTTGCTGTTCACGAGCTTGAAGTTGTTCGTCGCCCCGGTGACGCTGCCCGCCGCCGTGTCGATCGTGAGCGTGTTGTTCCAGCTCATGCTCATTGTCGTGTCCGAGGGGAACGAGATCGGCTGCCAGACATAGGTCGAGTCGTTGACCCGCCCGCTCCAGGCCCCCGCCCAGCGATCCCCCATGTACAGGTAGGCCGTCCCCGAGCTGCCCTGGACCGGGACCACGTAGGTCGACTGGGAGTGGTAGGTCGTGCCGTCGCCGACGTTGGTCATCGCCGACCAGCCCCTGTCGAGGGAGCGGGAGGTCGCGTACTTGGCCTGGTTGGGCGACCAGCCCGTGGCGCCGGAGGTCAGCAGGAAATAGATCCCCTTTCGCTTGAACAGCGCCGGCGCCTCGCGGTGTCCGCCGGGGAAGAGCACGGCGGCCAGCCGCTCGACGGACAGGTAGTCGGGGGTCAGCGCGTAGAGGTTGAGATCGTAGTTCTCGTTCGAGGCGGAGATGAAATAGCCCTTGCCGTCGTCATCGACGAAGAGCCCGCAGTCCCGGGACATGTACCCGGGCTTGT
The DNA here is from genome assembly GCF_051519845.1 of Sorangium sp. So ce362. NCBI lineage: Bacteria > Pseudomonadati > Myxococcota > Polyangiales > Polyangiaceae > Sorangium > Sorangium sp. So ce362. The sequence continues at coordinate 5,419,488 of NZ_CP150332.1, forward strand.
CGTGGTCGGTCACCCCGGTGCCCGCCATCGGCCGGAAGCTGCCGTGATACGTGTAGTCGCCGTCCACGGTGCTCGAGCTCGCGACCGCGGCCCGGGCCTCGCCGTAGTGCATCCCGTTCTCCCAGTGCATCCACATCACGTACTGGCCCGTGGACGCGTTGTAGACCACCTTCGGGCGCTCGATGTTGGCCGGGTCGAGGTCCTCGTCCGAGTCCATGGTCAGCACATGGTTCCTGAACTCCCAGCGCCGCAGATCGGCCGATCGATAAGCGGATACAGCATAGAACGTCCCGTCCGGGTTCCGGTTCTCGCCGAACCAGTAGTAGTAGGAACCCACCTTGATCACCCCTCCCCCGTGCGCCTGGATGGGTTTGCCCGCGGTGTCGGCCCACTGGATCCCGTTGACCAGAGGCCCCACCGCCGGAGGCAGCGCCGGGCCCCCGCCCTCGCCGGCGGCGCCGCCGTCGCCTGGCGCACCGCCGTCGCCGGGCGCACCGCCGCCCGAGGCGTTGACCCCCGAGGAGCTGCCGCCGCCGGGCGCACCGCCGCCCGAGGCGCCGACCCCCGAGGACCCGCCGTCCCCGGAGTGCGAGCTCCCAGGACGCGCTGCCGGGCCGGCATCGCAGGACGCGAGGCCGGACCCCGCGACCAGCAGGCACACCATCGGAGACAAGGAATCCAGACGCATGATGCCCTCCAGAAAGAGCACCATCTCCAGGCCTTCAACCGGGCTTGTCAAGGCCTTCCCGCGCGCCATGGCAGCGCTGGAATAATTCGCTCCCGTGCGAACTGCCTGCACCCAAGTGCTCTCGCCGCTCTTCGTGTCCGGGCCGCTGTGCCCGGCGCGGCCGAGCGCCGGGCGTACGCCGGGCCGGGCGCGACTACGTGAGATCGGGGAGCGGCCCGCTGCTGAACGCGGGGTCGCCGAAGGTCGTGTCGTCGGTCCCCATCGCGTTCGCGATCGTCAGCAGCAGGTCGTTGTGCTGGCGGGCCGCGCCGCCGTTCGCCAGGTAGTCGACGAAGCGACCGGTGCGGAAGGCCCCGCCCGCGCTGCCGGCGAGCAGGAACGGCATGTTCGTGAGCGCGTGCTGCGTCGACTCGCTGATCTCGGTGACCCACAGGACGACGGTGTTGTCGAGGAGCGTGCGATCCCCTTCCGCGTACGAGTCGAGCTTGCCGAGCAGGTAGGCGAGCTGCTCCGCGAACCACGTGTGGATCTTCGAGTACTGCGCTTTGCCCGGGGTGTCCCACTGGTGCGAGATGGCATGGTGGTTCCCACTGAGCCCGAGCCACGGGTAGAGGTGCTCGCTCTCGGCATACGACCACTGGAGCGTGACGATCCGGGTGAGGTCGCACGCGAGCGCCGCGGCCGCCATGTCCATCTGGAGCTTGCCGATGGCGGGCATGTTCGCGTCGTCCGAGAGGTTGATCCGCTCGCCAAGCGCCGGGGGCTGGCAGCTCGTGGTCGGGCCGCCGGTGCCGGTCGAAGGACCGCCGCCGGCCAGGCGCGCCTCGATGTCCTGGATCGATTGCATGTGCGCGTCGAGCTTGACGCGATCTTCCCTGCCGATGCGAGGTCGCACCTCCGCGATGTCCTCGCGGAGGAGGTCGAACACGGTTCGACGCTGCGCGCGGAGCCGATCCAGCGCATCGGAGCTGCCCTGCCCCTGCACCGACGCCCCGAAGAGCTGCTCGAAGGTATCGTAGGGATCCTCGCGAGGGGGGATCGGCTGGTCGGGCCCGCTATAGCAGAGCCGGCCGCGCACCTCGGCGTCGCGGACCTGGACGCCGAGCTCCAGGGTGCGAAACAGCGTCGAGGGCTTCAGCTTGTTCGCGATGTGCTGATCGAGCGAGATCCCCGACGACCAGCCGGCGTTGTTGGAGTTGAAGCTCCGGAAATTGCCCTTGAGCAGCGCCCGCCCCGTGAGCAGGCCGCCGATGCCCCGCGCGTGCTCGGAGCCGATGTTGGAGTTCACCACGACGTTCATGTTGATCCCGCGCAGCGGGATCAGCTTCGCCTTGAACGGCGAGAGAGGCTGCAGCAGCGGGCTCAGCGTGTAGTTGGCCCCGGGACCCGTGGGCATCCATTGCGACTCGAGCGTGCCGTTCGGCGTGTAGAACACAACGAAGCGCTTGGGCGCGGTGGTCTCGTCCCCGCGGGCCAGCTCCGAGTTGAGCAGCGGGATCGTCGCGGTCGCCGCCAGCGCGCCCTGGAGCATCCGCCGTCGAGAGATCATTCGCTGTCTCATGTCACTCCTCCTCTGCTGCGATCGCGCTGCGGAACATGAACGCGTCGGTCTGCGTCGTCTGCACGATGAGCTCCACGAGATCGCCCTCGGAGCCGTGGAACTCGGCGCGCAGCTGGCCGAGCGAGCACTCGTCGCCGACCGTCTCGAAGCGACCCGCCGTGTAGCGGAACCACTGCGTCGCGAGGCACTCGCGGACCTGGTCGCTCCCGGCGAGCTTCTCCGCCAGCTCGCGGACGCCGACGAACGGGCCATCCATGTCCTCGGACTGGAAGATCTCGCCGGAGACGTCGATGACCTGCCCGCCCTCCTCGGTGCGGTAGGCGCCGACGGAATCGAAGTTCTCGAACGCGAAGCCGATCGGATCCATCAGCTGATGGCAGCCGGCGCACGCGCCGGAGGCGTGCTGGTTGAACCGCTCGCGCGCCGTGACGCCTTGCTCGCCCGTGGGCGGCGTGAGGTCGACGTCGTTCGGGGGCGGCTTCGGCTCGGAACACATGAACTTCGACCGGATCGCCTTGCCGCGCAGGACCGGAGACGTCTGATCCGGGTGCGCATGGACGGCCAGGAACGCGGGCTGCGTGAGCACCCCGGCGCGCTGGTCGGGCGGGAGATCGACGCGCTGGGGCGTTGTCGAGCCAGGCGGGACCGACACGCCGTACAGCGCGGCGACCGACTCGGTGGCAAAGCCGACAGGCAACGTCAGCAGGCTCGACAGCTTGCGGTCCCCCGACCACAGGACGTGCTCGATGAACGCGGGCGTCTCGGCCTTCATCCCCGCGACGAGCTCGTCGTCGAAGCCGGGGAAGGCGCCCTCCTCCTTGACGAGGGTCTCGAGCTTCCCGAGATTCAGCCATTGCTTGTAAAATTCCGCGATCGCCAGGCGCGCCCGCGGGCTCTCCAGCATCTCGCGGACTCGCTCGGCGAGCTGTTCGCGGGTCTGGAGCAGGCCGGCCTCGGCGGCCTCGAGCAGCGCGTCGTCGGGGGCCGACGCCCAGACGAGGTAGGAGAGACGGGATGCCATCTCGTAGGGATCGAGGCGCACCTTCGGCGCGGCGCCGTCGAGCTCGTGGCGCAGCTCCAGGCGGAACAGGAACTTCGGCGACTGCAGCGCGGCCCGGATGACCACCTCGATCCCCTCGCGCAGCGACCCGCCCGTCCGCCCCGCCGCGTACGCGCGCATCAGCCGCTCGACGTCCTGCGGCGCGAGCGGCCGGCGGTACGCGCGGCGGCCGAAGTCCTCGACGAACTCCCGCGCGCACGCCTCCTCCGCCTCGACCTGACCGTCGACGGCAGCCGGATCGCACGGCAACAGCGTCGACAGGTCGCGCGCCACGGCCTCGGCCGCGAGCGCCTCGGCCGCCAGGAGGTACTTCTCGGCGTGCAGCGATGACACGGTGAGCACCGCCGCGTTGTTGTTGAATCCGCCGGCGATCTCGTCCGGCGGGAACTGATTGGCAGGGGTGAGCGACGTTCCGAGCAGATCTCGAACCGTGTTGTTGTATTCGAATCGCGTCAGGCGCCGCTGGGGCGCGAGGAGCCGCTCCGTGCCCCCGCACGCCTGCGGATCTCCTTGTCCGGACCCCGGGATGTCCGTCCCGGCGCCTGCCCCTCCGATCGTCCCGTCGCACCCGGCCGCGAGCGTCAGCGCGAGCGTCGCGAGGGTCACGCGACCACCTCGCCAGCGACGATATCCTAAGTCAGCCATACCGTGACCTCCTACCGTCGTGCACAACCTACGGTGCAGCTCCGTCACGCGTCAAGCGCTGTTCCCACCGACGATCGCATCGGAGGCCAGCGCCCAGGGGCGGACATCGCTTATCGTGGAACCATTAAATCGAGGACTTCATCGTTAACGAAATGGTGAGTCACTCCTGCCTTGACGCGGCGCGATTGACTGGCTGCGTCACGCCAGCAGATCGCCGATCGCCTCGTGTGAGAGATCGCGAAAATTATAGCCACGCCGAAGCCATCGTGTCTCGCCGCGCCACCGGCGCCGAACGCCGGACAACCATCTCGTTAAATGCCCGCGCTGGGGCGTCTTGATCACGAGCGCGTCAGAAATCCGCCTGCGCCACGTTGGACCGGAGGCCCCCGCTCATCCGTCGCGCTTCATCGTGGCGTGAATGAGCCCGTGCGGCTCGTCGACCGGGACGAAGATCTCGTTGTCGTTGCCGAGCCCGAAGGGCGAGAGATCGACCAGCAGGCAGTGCTTGTTCGGCAGCGAGAGGCTCAGCTCGTCGACGGCAGGGCAGGCCGCGAACACCGCCTCGCCGAGCGCGTGGAGCGTGTGCTGCACCGAGACGCTGTGTTGCTCGGCGAACGTCTCGAGCAGGGCGCGGCGGACGCGCTCCCACGTCGCCGTGGGGGCCTGGTCGCGGGCCGCCGCGCGCCATCGCGCCAGGATGAGGGTGGACAGGATGCGGTCCTCCGTCTCCTTGAGCGTTGTGTACCTGTCGCGCGGAAAGCCCGAGAACGCCGAGCCGGTGGTCTTGAGGACGAGCAGATCCGCGATGCCCGACGCGATCTCGACCGCGCCGGGAGCCGCCGTGATCTCCGCGGTCCGCCGCTCTGCCCCGGCGCGGAAGAAGGCGTGCCGGTGCGGCGCGCCGCCCGCGTCGATGCGCGACCAGACGTTCTCGGCGATCGAGACCCTCGCCCGCCGGGTATGGGCCTTTCCGAGGAAGTGCTCGGCCAGCACGACGCCGAAGTCCTCGATCGGCTCGACCGGGTGGCCCTTGGCGAGGGCGTACACGGTGTTCTTCATCGTGTCCGTGGGCAGCACCTTGCTGTTGTCGCCCCGCGTATAGGCGTCGTCGAAATCGCCCTCGAGCTCGATGTCGACGTCGATGTCGGTGAGCTCGTGCCGCCCGTCCGCGCGGCGCACCTTGACGAGCCGCACCCTCGATTTGCCGTAGCTGTTCCGCACCAAGGAGATCGACATCGTTCTTCAGCTCCCGCGCCTGGCAACGACGCTTCGTTGCGGTGCGGGAGACCGTACCTTGAAGCAGGACGCCGGCTCAAGCCCGGCGGGCAGCCCGGCGCTCGCGAGGCCCGGCCTGCCGGCGGCGCCCGTACGCCCGAACGCCCCGGGCGAGCTCGTGCGATATGGGACGTGCGCCGGCGATCCCGCGCTACAAGATAGGCACATATGGTGATCGCAGAGCGCAACAGGGCGGCGGCCGACCGGCTCACCTCGGCGCACGTCGAGCCCCCCAGCTTCGTCCGGCCCGAGGCCCCGCTCGGCCTCGTCGCGTGCGGCTACCTCGACGCGCTCCTCCAGGGGGACCAGCGGCGGGCCATGGAGGTCATCCGGGAGGCGATCGAGGCGAGCACGCCGGTCAAGGACATCTATGCTCACGTCCTGCATCCGTGCCAGTACGAGGTCGGCCGGCTCTGGCAGCTCCGTCAGCTCAGCATCGCCGAGGAGCACTACTGCACGGCGGTCACCCAGATGACCCTGAGCCAGCTCTACCCGCTCGTCTTCAACGCCGATCGCGCCGGCCGCCGGCTCGTGGCCACCGCGGTGGACGGCAACCTCCACGAGCTTGGCGCGCGCTTCGTCGCCGACTTCTTCGAGATGGCGGGGTGGGACACCTTCTATCTCGGGGCCAGCACGCCGGCCCAGGACGCGATCGACGAGGCCGTCCACCGCGCGGCCGACGTCCTCGCGGTCTCGGCCGCGCTCGACGAGCACCTCGCGCGCGTCGGCGATCTCGTCGCCGCCGCGCGCGCCGACGAGCGGTGCAGGGACATCGTCGTTCTGGTCGGCGGCCAGCCGTTCGGCGTGGACCACGACCTCTGGAGGCAGCTCGGCGCCGACGGCTCGTCGCCGACAGCGGAGGGGTCCGTCCGCGTGGCGGAGCAGCTCCTCGCCGCGCCACGGTGAGGGTCGGATTCCGATGGTACCGCGCGAGCCGCGAAGCAGAGGAGATAGCGAAGAGAGGGCGCGCGTGGCCCCGCCGGCGGGAGGGCAGCTCTGCGGCCGGACCGCAGAGCTCGCCGGCGCTTTCCTCATGGACTCGACAGCGCTGGCGGTCGGCGTCTTTTCGCCGGACGGCGCGCCGCGGTTCGCGAACCGCGGCATGCGCCGGCTGCTCGGGCACGCGGGTGAGCCGGCCCGCCTCGTCAGCCCGAGCTTCCCGCAGCTCGCCGCGGCAGGGCACGGCCGCGAGGCGCCGATCCACCGCGGCATCCTGCACTTCGGGGACCTCCGCTCGATCGCGCACAGCCTCCGGGGGGAGGTGTGGCGGCTCGGCGATGAGCTGCTGATCCTCGGCGAGTTCGACGTCGTCGAGCTCGAGCGCGTCGTCGTCGAGGTGTCCGCGCTGAACTCGAGGATCTCGAGCCTCCAGCGGCGGCTCGTCTCCGAGCAAAAGGCGCTCGAGAGGTCGCTCGCGCGGCTGCGCGCCACGCAGTCGATGCTCGTCCACTCGGAGAAGATGAACGCCCTCGGCAAGCTCGCCGCCGGCGTGGCCCACGAGATCAACAACCCTCTCGCCTTCGTCCGCAGCAACGTGCACACCCTCGGAGAGTCGCTCGGGCGGCTGTGCGCCGCCTACGCGGCGCTCGAGGAGGCCGCGCTCCGCGGGGGCCCAGGCGACGTGACGGACGTCGCCGAGGCGCTCCGGGACGACGCCGACCTCGCATTTCTGCGCGAGGACGCGGGCGATCTCGTGAAAGGCACCCTGGGCGGCCTCGCGCGCGTGCAGAAGATCGTCGCGGATCTAAGGACCTTCGCGCGGCTCGACCAGGCCGAGGTGGAGCAGTCCGACCTGAGAGAGAGCCTGGAGACCACCCTCGCGATCGCGGGCCCCGCGCTGAAGAGCGGCGGTGTACAGGTGCTGGTGGAGTGGGCCGACCTGCCGAAGGTGCGCTGCAAGCCGGCGGAGCTCAGCCAGGTGTTCCTGAACCTCCTCATCAACGCGGTCCAGGCGGTCGAGTGCCGCGGGCGGGGGAACGGTCGCATCGCGATCCGCGCGCGAGACGACGGGCGCCGGGTCGCCCTGGACTTCGAGGACAACGGCGCCGGGATGACCGATGACGTCCGCGGCAGGATCTTCGACCCGTTCTTCACGACCAAGCCCGTCGGGCAGGGCACGGGGCTCGGCCTCACCATCTCGCACAAGATCGTCGTGGATCAGCACGGGGGCACGCTCTCGGTCCGCTCGACCCCCGGGGCCGGCAGCACCTTCACGATCACGCTGCCGAAGGGGCTCGAACGGTGACGCGCGCGCCCGGCGATCGCCGCGCGCTGCTCATCGTCGACGACGAGCGCGAGACCCTGAAGGCGCTCCGCCGCGAGCTCCGGCGCGACTACGAGGTCCTCACTGCAGAGAGCGCCGAAGAGGGCCATGCGCTCCTGCGCGAGCGGCCCATCCCTGTCGTCCTCAGCGACCAGCGGATGCCGGGCATGACCGGCACGGAGCTCTACGCGGCGATCAAGGCCGAGTTTCCGGATACCGTCCGGCTCCTCATGACGGCCTATGCGGACACGAGCGCCGCGATCCAGGCCATCAACGCCGGCGGCGTGTACCGGTTCATCCCCAAGCCGTGGGATCCGCCGGCGCTCGCCGGCGTCGTGCGGGACGCGTTCGCGCTCCACGAGCGCCTCAGCGACAAAAGGCGGCTCCTCGCAAGCCTGGAGGCGAGCGCCGAGGCGCTCCGCCGGGAGAACCAGCGCCTCGCCGAGCTGAGCCAGCGGAGTCATGAGCTCGTGGGCATCGCCGCGCACGATCTGCGCAATCCGATCGCGGCGATCCAGTGGTTCTCGACGATGCAGCTCGGGAGCGCCTTCGCCGCGCGCGAGGACGCGCAGCGCCACCTCCTGAAGATCCAGGCCAACGCCGAGTTCGCGCTGCAGCTGGTCGAGGATCTGCTCGACATCACGACGCTCGAGCACGGGAACATCGCGCTTCGCCTGCAGGACGCCGACCTGCGCGGCATCATCGCGGCGGCGGCCTCCCTGAACGAGCACGGCGCCCGCCGCAAGGGGATCACGATGGCGGTCGATGTGCCCGCCGGTCTCCCGCTCATCCGCTGCGACGTCGAGCGGATCGAGCGGGTCTTGAGCAACCTGCTCAGCAACGCCTTCAAGTTCTCTCACCAGGGCACGACGGTGACGGTGCGCGCGCGGAGGCTCGGTCGGGCGGTCGAGTTGATGATCGAGGATCAGGGCCTCGGCATTCCCCCGGAGGAGATAGGCGGCGTGTTCCGCAAGTTCCAGAGGACGAGCACCCGGACGACGGGCGGGGAGAAGAGCACGGGGCTCGGCCTCTCGATCTGCAAGAGCCTCGTCGAGCGCCACGGCGGCACGATCCGCGTGGAGAGCGAGCTCGACCGGGGAACGCGGGTGTTCTTCACGCTCCCGCTGGAGGCAGAGAGGAGCAGCTGAATCGACGCAGCTTTCTTCGAGCGCGATCTCCCGTCGCCTACCATGCTCCGTCATGTGGACCGATACGCGCCTCACCCGACAGCTCGGCCTGCGTCTCCCGATCATCCAGGGCCCCTTCGGGGGCGGCCTGTCCACCACCGCCCTCGCGGCCGCCGTCTCGAACGCCGGCGGGCTCGGCTCGTTCGGGGCGCACGCCCTGACGCCATCGCAGATCGCCGACCTCGTCCCCGAGCTCCGGCGGCTCACGCCGCACCCCTTCGCGGTGAACCTCTGGGTGCCTCAGCCCGGAGAGCCCACCACCCTCGATCTGGCGGCGCTCGAGCAGCACGTGGCGCGCCTGCGCCCCATGCTGCGACAGCTCGACCTGCCCGACCCCGAGGTGCCCCGCGCGTTCGCTCCGCGCTTCGAGGAGCAGGTCGAGGCCGCGCTCGAGGCGAGACCGCAGGTCCTGAGCTTCGTCATGGGGGTTCCGCCCGGCCCGGTCATCGAGGGGGCGAAGGCGCGGGGGATCGCCGTCATCGGCACCGCCACCACGGTCGACGAGGCGATCGCGCTCGATCAGGCCGGCGTCGACCTCATCGTCGCCTCGGGCAGCGACGCGGGGGGGCACCGCGGCGCGTTCCTGCGGCCCGTGCGGGAGTCGCTGGTCGGCACGCTGTCGCTCGTCCCGCAGGTCGTGGACGCGGTGCGGGCCCCGGTGGTCGCCGCGGGCGGCATCGCCGACGGCCGCGGCGTCGCGGCGGCGCTCGCGCTCGGCGCCAGCGGGGTGCAGATCGGGACGGCCTTCCTCGCGTGCGAGGAGTCGGGGGCGAGCGCCGGCCACCGCAGCGCGCTGGCCTCGCCGCACGCGCGTACGACCGTGCTCACGCGGGTGTTCTCCGGCCGCACCGCGCGGGGCATCCCCAACGCGTTCGTCGAGGCCCTGACGCCGCACGAGCCCGAGGTGCCGGAGTATCCGGTCCAGAACTGGCTCACCCAGCCGATCCGCCGGGCCGCGGCGGCGGCGGGGCGCGAGGACTACCTGTCGCTCTGGGCCGGCCAGAGCGCCGCCCTCGCCAGGCCGCGGCCGGCGGCCGAGCTCCTGGCGGCGCTCGCCGAGCAGACCGAGCAGGTGATTCGCGGGCTCATGCAGCTTTGAGGGGGCGAGCCGGGCGGCCAGCTAGCCATTCGGCCAGCTCGCCCGTCGGTCGCCGCGGCGCTCACCCCCTCCCCTCGCCCGCGCCGCGCTTATCTTACCAGATCACCGTGTCATTGAGCGTGAGCGTCCCGCCGGACGCGGGGGTGCTCATCGTGCGATTGCCGCCGCCGGGCCGGTTCTCCCAGGTCACGGTGCCATTGGCGTTCTTGCGGTAGTACTTGTACTGCAGGGCGCTGCTGGCCGGCAGGTTGGCGCGGTTCGTCCACACCGGGTAGCTGCGCGGATCGACCGGGATGCCGAGATCGGTATTCCAGCTGCCCAGCGCCGCGGTGTTGCCGGTGACGTACACGTGCTGGCCGACCACGGTGGTCGCGGTCGCGTTGAACACGACGCCCGCCTGGCCCGACGCGGGCGGCACGACGCAGGCGTTGTAGCGGCTGCAGACCACCGACGGGATGTCGACGACCTTGCCCGCGCGGATCGACGCCAGCAGGCTGATGTACTCGCCCATCGCCCAGTTCAGGGGGCTCATCGACCTCGTCGGGGTGCCCGCCGTGGCGGTCGCCGGCTTCACCACTTGCCAGCCGGTGACGTCCGTCGTCTCGCTCCACACCTGCTCCGGGATGAAGCCCTGCGGCGTCGAGAACGCCTTCACCGCGGTCAGGAACGGATTGCCATCGCTGCCGACGCCCGTGCCGGCGATCTTGAACATGCCGCGCTCGGCGGTGAAGATGGGCCACAGCCGGCCCCGGCCGCCGGTGCCGTCGAAGTTGCTGCCGTCGTTCTTCTCGCCGTATCCATCGTAGTTGTAGCGGAACCAGGCGTCGCCCTTGCCGGCGATGTTGCGCTTCAGGATGAGGTCGTACTCCGGCAGCGTCGCGAGGATCGACGGATCGTCCGCGCGCTTCACCCCCATCCGGACGAGCTCGAGGAACCCGCCGTCGACGATGTAGCGCTGGTCGTGCGTGCCACCGCCGTTGCCGATCGTGAAGGAGATCGCCGCGTCCGGCCCGGACACCGGGTTATACACCTGCGGTCCTGTGCCGGTGTTCCCCCGCGCAGACGGGTTGATGCGGATGTAGTACTTGCCGTCGCCGTGATAGCCGGTGTTCGTGAACGTCCAGCGGTCGACGCTCTGCTGCCAGACGTCGGCGGCGGCCATGTAGCGGGCCGCGCTCGTCGTGTCGCCGTTCGCGCGCGCGATCGTGGCCGCGCAGACGAGGCCGGCGATCTCCGCGGCGATGGTCGACGGCGAGTACCCGGCGTTCTCCTCCCAGCGCTCCTGCTGGGTCCACGGGCCGGTGTTGACGATGTAGTCGGCCGTCTTCTTGATCTTCGGCCACAGCGGGTTGGACACCGACGGGCCCAGGCGCCAGGCCAGGATGATCGGCATCGCCTGCTCGTCCATCTGCGTGCCTTGCCAGTACTGCCAGCCGCTGACCCAGGCGTTCTGCGGGAAGCGGCCGACGCGGGTGTAGCCCTGCGGGCAGCTCGGCGCGTTGTACTCGGCGACGCCGCAGTCGCTCGACTGCTGGAGCGTGTTGAACAGGTAGTTGACCACCGCGGTACCGGCCGCCGTGTCTCCGGCGGTCACGAGCGCGCTGGCGAACTTGAACAGATCGCGCGGCCAGACCAGGTGGTACCCGCCGTTGTTGGCGTCGCCGTTGGTCTCGCCCCACGGCGTGCCCATCCCGGCGATCATGGCGCCGTTCGACTTGTCCTGGATCGATTTGAGCGACATCGCCGCGAGGTAATACTGGTCATCGGCGGTGCCGCCCTGGTTGTTGAGCCCGCTTGTGTAACTGTTCCACCCGCTGTCGTAGGTGGTTCGCAGGGTGGTCAGGTTGCTGCCGAGCGTCGCGTTCGCGGTGGTCGTCGCCTCGGTCTCGGTGGCGCCGAAGCCGAGCACGACGTCGAACGAGACGCTGGTGACGGCGCTCGCGCCGAGGTCGACCCAGCCCATCTGCGCCACGTTGCCGCCGCTCGCCAGGTCGTTGCGCCAGCTCATGGTCCTGTCGGCGCTGCCGCCGAGCAGGTCGGTGAAGCCGTCCGTCTCGCCGACGAAGCCGCTCGACACCATCGGCGGGCCGCCCGAGGTCAGCGTCTTCCACGCCCGCGAGATGGCCAGCGCCGAGACGCGGCTGTTCTCCGAGGCGACGAGCATCGTGCGCCCGCCCGCCGTGGCGGTCTTCGAGCTGTCGCCGGCCCCGGAGTTGTCCATCGCCGGGTTGTGGAGCAGGTAGAGGTTGAACTGGGTGACGTTCCTGCCGTTCAGCGCGTCGAACTGGACGCGCTGGATCAGCGAGCTGCGGCCGGGATCGGCGAAGATGGTCTTGGTGATCCGCCAGTTGTGGCCGCTGTTGCTGGTGACCGCCTGCCACCGCATGGATCGCTTGTCCGGCTGGGTGACGGTGTAGCTCTGCTGCTTCTCCTCGTCGACGAAGGTCTTCGCCGTATCCCCCACCAGGAACTGCAAGTCGACGGTGTTGACCGTGTCGAGCACCGGATAGAACACCTCGGACACGATGCCGCGGTGCCCGGTGAAATAGACCCGCGAGGCCGTGGTCGTCGAGGTGCCCAGGAACGACTTCTCGGCCGGCCCCCACACCGAGGCGACCCCTGAGCCCGCGGCGCCCGTCAGGGCCGCGACGCCGCGTCCGATCGGGACGGCCGACACCCCACGCGACGGCTCCTCGGCGCCGGCCACACAGCCGACGAGCCCCAGCGTCAGATGAATAATTATAGCTCCACAAGAAATCCGCTTCCGCATCACGCCATCCCCTTTCCACGCGGGCATCGCCGCGTGAAGGCCTCTCCACGGCTATCGTAAGCCAGCGACTTAATTGATATTTCCACGTGGCGCAGGCGGTCCGCGGCCCGGCCCCCCCCGGCCGCTGCTCGCTCCTGCTCCGCGTGGAACGCCGGCGAGCTTTCAGCATAGCACGCGATCTGCACGCTCTCGCGCGCCGCCATGCCGGGCTCGTGGCGAGGACAGCGACATTGCGCCTTGCGCACCGTGTCGACGCGGCGAGGCGCGTCCTGCGGCGGCGGCAGCGGCCGCGGGCGTCGCGCCGCCGGGGCGTTTGCTGGGCCTCGGTCGATCTCGGCGGCGGCCTGCTGGAAGCGCCGCCGCGAGCTCATGATCTCATGAGCCAACCGCCCTGCGCCGCGCCGCCGCATAGCGCCTGACCAGCTCGTCCGCGATGACGCCGATCAGGATGACGGCGCCGATCACAGCGAACTCGATCTGCGTCGGGACGCCCAGCATGTTGATGGCGTTGCGCAGCACCTGCATCAGCGCGGTGCCGAGGATCACCCCCAGCACCGCGCCCTCGCCTCCGCGCAGGCTGAAGCCGCCCAGCACGGCGGCGGCGATCGCGTAGAGCTCGTAGAAATTGCCGAAATCGACGGGCTGCGCCGAGTTGACCTCCAGCGCGAACAGCATGCCTCCGAAGCAGGCGAGCACCGAGCACAGCACATAGGCGAGGATCGTCATCCTGTCGGTGTCGACCCCGCTGTAGCGCGCCGCCTGCTCGTTGCGGCCGAGCGCCATCAGATAGCGGCCGTAAATGGTGCGGTTCAGGAAGATCGACGCCGCGATCGCGATCGCGAGGAACAGGAGGAACGGCATCGGGATATCGATCCACGTGATCGCCGCGAGGCGCGTCCTCGCGCCCGTGAACGGGTGCACCGCGTACGGGCTGAAGCGCCCCTCCGAGATCCACGAGAGGAACGGCACGGGGATGGAGAACGGGCTGCCGACCGACAGGTAGCGCAGCGACTCGAACCCCATGCCGAACCCCTGCGTCTGGTCGCCCGAGATCCCGCGCGCGGTGCCCCTGTAGAGCAGGAGCCCGCAGAGCGTCACGACGAACGGCTGGAGCCGGAGCTTCGTGATGAGCAGCCCGTGCGCGAGCCCGATGCAGAGCGAGATGCCGAGCAGCACGGGCACCGCCAGCGAAGGCGGCCAGTGCTGGACCGAGAGGAGCCACGGCAGCATGCAGCCGGCGAGCGCCACGACCGAGCCGATCGACAGGTCGATACCGCCCGTGATGATCACGAAGCCCGCGCCGATGCTGAGGATGCCGAACAGCGCCGTCCGCCGGATCAGGTTCTCGAGGTTCGCCGCCAGGAGGAACCTGCCGTTCATGAGCGCGGTGCCGAGCGACACGGCGAGGAGCAGCCAGAAGACGCCGAGCACCTTCCGCCGCGTGCTCGGCACGAGCGGCGCGGGCGGCGCGGGCGGCGCGGAGCCGCGCGCCCGGAGATCACGTGTCGTCGTCACAGGCATGCTCCTCTGGCCTCGGCCCCGTCTCGATGGCTCCGTGTCACGCCGCGGCGTCGCTGCCGGTCGCGAGCTGCAGGATCGCCTCCTCGCTCAGCCCGGCGCGGCCGAGCTCGCCGGCGATGCGCCCCTCGTGCATCACCAGCGCCCGATCGGACATGCCCATCACCTCTTCCATGTCGCTGGAGACGAACAGGGTGGCCATGCCGCTCGCGGCCAATCGCTCCATCAGCTGGTATATCTCGTGCTTCGCGCCGACGTCAATGCCGCGGGTCGGCTCGTCCAGGAGGAGCACGCGCGGCGACATCGACAGCCACTTTCCGATGACCACCTTCTGCTGGTTGCCGCCGGAGAGGTGCTGCGCCGGCTGCACGTCGCACGGCGTCCGCACGCCGAGCTCTCGGATCATCGCCGCCGACATCCGGCGCTCGTCCGCGCGGTCGAGGACGCCGTAGCGCTGCGCCCTCCGGAGGCTCGGCAGGCTCACGTTCGCCCGGATCGCCATCTCCAGGATGATGCCCTGTTGCTGGCGATCCTCCGGGACCAGGCCGATCCCGGCGGCGATGGCGTCGCGCGGCGTGCGCGGGGTGATCGCCCGCCCGGCCACGCGCACGGCGCCGCCGGCCGCCGGCGTGACGCCGAACAGCGTCCGGAGCAGCGACGTGCGCCCGGCGCCGAGGAGCCCCGCCACGCCGACGATCTCGCCGGCGCGCACCGTGAACGAGAGCGCGCGCTCGGGGTGCCGCGACGTCCGGAGGCCGGAGACCTCGAGCACCGGCGCGCCCGGCGGGTGCGGGACGTGCGGATAGAACTGGGAGAGATCCCGGCCCACCATCAGCCGCACGATGCGATCGTGGCTCATCTCGTCGCGCGGCAGCTCGCCCGCGTTCTCGCCGTCGCGCAGCACGAGCACGCGATCGCACAGCGCCGTCACCTCGCCGAGGCGGTGAGAGATGTACACGACGCCGATGCCGCCCGCGCGGAGCTCCCGCACCACATGGAACAGGACCTCGGCCTCGTGCGGGCACAGGCACGACGTCGGCTCATCCATGATGAGCACCCGGGCGTTCGCGGAGAGCGCCTTCGCGATCTCCACGAGGTGACGCTGCCCGAGGGACAGGCCGCCGACGAGCGCGCGCGGCGAGCACGCGAGGCCGACCCGCGCCATGATCGCCCGCGCCTCCCGCTCCATCCTGCCCTCGTCGATGAAGCCGCCCCGCCGCGGCTCCCGGCCGAGGAAGATGTTGGCCGCGATATCGAGGTTCTCCGCCAGGTTGAGCTCCTGGTGGATGAGCGCGATCCCGCGGGAGAGCGCCTCCCTCACCGAGCCGAGCGCGACCGGCCGCCCGTCGAGGCGCATCTCGCCGGCGTCGGGCGCCTCGACACCAGCGAGGATCTTCATGAGGGTGCTCTTGCCAGCGCCGTTCTCGCCGACGATGCCGAGCACCTCGCCGCGGCCGAGCGCGACGTGAACGTCGCTGAGCGCGAGCACGCCGGGGAAGCGCTTGGTCAGGCCGCGCGCCTCGAGCAGCGGTGTCGCGTCCAGGTCGGGCGAGGAGGCTTTCATTCGCTTCAGGGGTCGTCAGCCCGGGCGGCGCGCCGCGCGGCCCGCCCGAGGGCTCACTCGGTTTTGCCTGCCTTCTGCTTCAGATCCGCCCAGAACTCGCCCAGGTTGCCCTTGCGGATCTGCCGGGCCGGCAGCGAGATGAACTCGTTCGGGGGCACGACGGAGCTGTCGCCCCGCACGAGCGCCGCGAGCACGCGCACCGACTCCTTGCCGTACATGTACGGGTTCTGCACCACCGTGCCGACGACCTCGCCGTCCTGGATCGCGCGCAGCGTCGCGTCCTGCTCGTCGAAGCCGACGACCTGGATCGCGCTCATCTTCCGCGCCTGCTTGAGCGCCTCTAGCAAGGCCGGCGTGTGGTACGCGTTCAGACCGATGAGGCCGACGAGGTCCGGGTGCGCCGACATCATGTCTTCGGCGTTGCTCTTCGCCTTGGCCGCGTCGATCTGGTCCGTCACGGTCGCGATGACGGTGTACTTCGCCCCCTTCAGCTCCTGGTTCAGCGGGTCGTTCCCGGCGCTGTTGTCCGGGCGATCGAGCAGCTCGTCGAGCACGCCCTGGCGGCGCTTGCGGGCGTTGTCCCCCTCGAGCCGCCCGACGAAGATCGCCAGCTTGCCGCCGCCGGGGATCGCCTCCTTCACGAGCTGCCCCGCCATCCGGCCAGCGACGTAGTTGTCGATGCCGATGTACACGATCCGCTCGCTCTTCGGAGCGTCCGAGTCCTGCGTGATGAGCTTGGTCTTGGCGGCCGCCTTGTTGAGCAGCGGGACCTGGTTCTCCGCGTCGATGGGGCTTATCGCGATGCCGTCGACGCCGCGGATCAAGAGATCCTCGACCCGCTGCATCTGGTCGTTCACGTCGCTCGGCATCACGACGCTCACCTCGGCGTTGTACTCCTTCGCGCCGTCGATGACGCCCTTCTCGGCGATGGTCCAGAACGGGGCGACCCCGTTCGTGATGTAGGCGAGCTTCGGCTTGCCGCGTTCTGCCGGCGCGCCCGGCGCGCCGCTGCCGTTGTCGCAGCCCAGGGCCGCGAGCCCCGCCGCCACGCAGACCCCGACGATGAACCGACCGATTCTATGGACCATACGCCTCACCCCCTCCACCCGCGAGGAGCCGCCCTGTTGTTCGACGGATCCGGACGCCTCGTGCGACCGCACGGCGCACGATGAAACAGGCACCCCCCGACGGACTGGCGAGCTCATGATGCGCCATCCGCTCCAGAGCTGTCTACACGATTCGACGTAGGGACATCCGGCGAGCCCCTACACACGCGACCCCGAATGGCTCGCGCCGCCCGATCGGCCGACGGCGTAGGCGATCCCGCTCTGCAGTGTCCCGCGGATCACGATGCGCGACAGGTCGATGTCGAGCCGGATGAGCGCCTGGGCGACCTCGCCGCGGATGCCCGTCAGCACGGCCTGGGCCCCGAGCAGCCGGAGGGCGTTCGCCGCGTTGATCAGGGCGCTCGCCACGCGGTGATCGACCCCCTTGATCCCGGTGACATCGATGATGACGACGCGCGCGCTGCTCCTGGCCGCGCCGTCGAGCAGGGTTTGCAGCACGTCCTCTGAGCGCTCCTCGTCCAGCGTGCCGATGAGCGGCATGACCATGACATCGTGGGTGATGGGCACGAGCGGGGTCGACAGCTCCGAGATCTTCGCCCGCTGGAACCGGATCACCTCCTCATGCAGCTGGGCGCGGGCCTCCTCGGCGCGCTCGCGCTCGCCGAGCTCGTGCACGAGGCGCAGGTTGGTCTCCCGGAGCTCCTCGCCCTGCGCCGAGAGGCGCTCGTTCGCCTGCGAGAGCTCCTCCGTGCGCTCCCGCACCTCCCGCTCCAGCCGCTCGTTCGCCGCCCGGAGCTCGGCGCTCACGGCCGTGAGGCCGGTGTAGAGCAGCGCGTTCTCGACCGCCACCGCGGCCTGCGAGGAGAGGAGCCGCAAGAGCTCGATGCGATCGGCGGTGAACGCGTGCTCGGCGAGGTGGTTCTCCAGGTACAGCACGCCGCTCAGCCGGCCCTGGTGCAGGAGCGGCAAGCCGAGGATCGATCTCGGCCGGCGCGCGATCACGTGCGGATCGCCGGCGAGGCGCGGATCGTCCGTCGCGCGCCCGATCACGAGCGCCTCGCGCGAGCGCGCCACGTAGTGCACGACCGAGCGGGCCAGATCGAGGCGCGCCTCCAGCGGCATCGAGAGCCCGAGGCTCACCGTGTCGGGGTCGACCGAGATCATCGCCTCGACCGTCAGCACCTCGCCGCGCGACAGGATCAAGAACCCCCGGCTCGCCCCGGCGCTCTTGATCACGATGCGCAGCACCTGATCGAGCACCTTGTCCAGCACGATCTCGCGCGAGATGGCCTGTGCTGTCTCGAGGACCGTGGCGAGATCGAAGCTCTCCCCCGCGGCGAGCCCTCGCGGCGCGGTGCTCGTCGGCGAGAGCGCGAGAGGCCCGCCCTCGGCCGACGAGACGGCCGGCGCGAGCTCCTCGCGCAGCGCCTCGGCCTTCTCGCTCGCCCCCCAGCGCTCGTACAGATAGAGCGCCCTGCGCAGGAAGATGCCGGCGAACTCGGCCCTGCCCTGGGCGAGCCAGAACCTGCCGTAAAGCTCGTTGCCGAGCGCCTGGTTGTTGATGTAGTCGGCCTGCCGCGCCGCCTCGATCCCCCGCTCGTAGAGGTCCATGGCCTCGGCCCTCCGCCCCTCGACGCGGGCCTGCTCGGCGAGCAGGAGCAGGTATTTGTGAAGGACGTTGTCCGGCCCGGCGTCGGCCCACCGCTTCATCCGCACGAGGAGCCGCTCCAGGTGCTCCTCGTGCTCCCGCCGCTCGGCGCCCTCGGCGCTCTCGCACGCGGCGATCCGCATGAGCCCCGCATAGAACGTCGCCTCGGGCACCTTGGCGTGCGTGGGCAAGGCGCCCTCGATCACGGCGAGCTTCGGCATCAGATCGGCGAAGCTCGCCCTGTCGCCGAACAGATAGGCATTCCGGATCTTGGCGTAGAAGAGCCACCCCATGTGGTAGGGCGAGCCGCCGTGCCTCGCCGTGTAGGACGCCTCGTCGAACGCGCCGTCGTCGAAGCTGAGGCGGCTCTTCGTGAGCCCTTGCAGGCATTTCAGGGGCTGGATCACGCCCGCGAGGAGGATATCGATGATGTCCTGGCTCCGGGCGCGCCGCAGGAACGCGAGGTGCGTGTCGGTGAGCTGCGCGAGCTCCGCGAGGGGCATCCCGTAGGTGAGCCGGTCCGCGCCGCTCTGGCTGATCATGTAGCCCATGGCCGTCCAGTCGCCGGCCTGGAGCCCGAGATCGTAGACGCGGTCGTAATAGGGATCTGCCCTCCGCAGCGGCTGCGTCCAGCTGTGCACGTCCGCGGAGAAGATGTGGTAGGTCTTGGCCCGGAGGACGAGGTTGTCGAGCTGGTCCGCGAGCTCGATGGCCATCCGGCCGAACCGATAGGCCGTCTCGTACTCGCCGAGCAGCGGGCCCACCACCATGCCGTACGCGACGTATCCGAAGGCGGACATATCGCTGTTCCCGTGCTGCAGCGAGAGCGTCACCATCTTCACGATGGCGAGGTTCGCGAGCGTCTGATCGCTCGAGTTGTAGGCACCGAAGAACAGGTTGACGAGCAGCTCCAGCGTCACCGGGTGCTCGGGGCGCGTCGTCCTCGGGGCGTGGGCGAGCTCCTCGATGCTCCGCCCTCCGAGGAGGACCGGCACCGCCTCGAGCTCCCGCTCGAGCAGCGCGGCGACCTCGTCCCGGTCCTCGGGGATGGGGCACCCGAGGAGCCGCAGGCCGGCCTTCTGGACCAGGGTCGCCTCGTGGTTGCGCCACTGGAGCAAGTACTGGTTCGCCTGGACCAGGTGGATCGAGACCTTGTCCATCGCCGTCCGGGCGCGGGCGAGCGCCGCGGCGCAGAGCCGCTCGGCCTCCTCGAACGCGCCGCACAGCGACTCGACCTCGGCGCGCTCCCTGTGGAGCGCGAGGGCGAGCTCGTAGTGCTCGTCGAAGCCGCCGCGGGGCAGAAACCCCATGCCCGCGCGGAAATAGCCGGCGGCGGCCTCGTAGGCGGTGGCCGCCTTGGCCCTCCTGCCGGCGGCGAGGTTCAGCTCGGCGGCCGTGGCCTGCTCCGCGGGGGAGGTCACGATGGGCGCCGCGATGTTGACGTGGTTGACGATGTCGAAGAGCGCCTCCTCCCGCGCGGCGCCCTCGCTGCTCGCGAGCATGAGCCGCCCGATCCTGAGGTGGACCTCTCTCCTGTGATCCTCGCCGAGGAGCGAGTATGCCGCCTGCTGGACGCGATCGTGCAAGAAGCGGTAGCTGACCCGCCAGTCGACGCCGGTCTGCGCCTCGCCGTCGGTCGCGTGCGCGAGGCGGTAGTCGGCGTCGACGGGCGCGATCAGGCCCTCTTGCAGGATCCTCCACAGCGCCGACACGGTCTCGTGCGGCGGCCGCTCGCTGATGACCGCGAGCGTGCGCAGGTCGAACTCGTGCCCGATGCACGCCGCGAGCCGGAGGACGCGCACGAGCTCGGGATCGAGCTCCTCGATCTTGCGCGCCATGAACTCGACGACGTTGTCGGTGACCGTGCGCCGCCGGATGCCGTCGAGCTCCCAGGTCCAGGCGCCCGCGTGGAAGCGGAGCAGGCCCTCGGCGTGGAGCGAGACCAGGAACTGCCGCACGAAGAACGGGTTGCTCTGGGTCCGGTCGAACACCACGCGGGCGAGCGGCTCGACCTCGGCGCGGGACGCGGAGAGCGCGTCCGAGAGCAGGTCGGCCACGTCGGCGAGGGCGAGCGGCTCGAGCCTGAGCTCGCGGAGCGGCGCGCCCGCCTTCTCGATCTCGCCGAGCGCGACGCGGAGCGGGTGAGCCGCGTACACCTCGTTGTCGCGGAAGGCGCCGATCACGAGCAGGTGGCCGCGCTCCGGATCCGCGGCGAGGACCTGGAGCAGCTTGAGCGAGGCGGGGTCGGCCCACTGCAGGTCGTCCAGGAAGAGGACGAGGGGGTGCTCGGCGGTCGCGAAGACGCGGACGAACGCCTTGAAGATCGCGTGGAAGCGGCCCTGCGACTCCGCCGGCGCGAGCTGCTGGACCGGGGGCTGCGGGCCGACGATCCACTCGAGCTCCGGGATCAGGTCGACGAGGAGCTGCCCGCTCGTGCCGAGCGCGCGACCGAGCTCGGCGCTCCAGCGCGCGAGCTGCTCCGGCCGCTCGGTGAGGATGTGCCGGACGAGCTCGCGCAACGCCCGCGCGAGCGAGGTGTACGGCGCGCCGCGGTTCAGCTGGTCGAACTTGCCCGCGGTGAAATAGCCCCCTCGCTGGGCGATGGCCCTGTGCATCTCGTTCACGAGGGCCGACTTGCCCATGCCCGAGTACCCCGACACGAGGAGGAGCTCGCCCTCCCCGCCTGCGGCGCGCTCGAAGGCGGCGAGCAGCGCGCGCTCCTCCTCGGCGCGGCCGTAGAGCTTCTGCGGGATGCGCAGCGTGTCCGGGATGTCGCGCTCGCCGAGCGCGAAGGGCGCCACCGCGCCGGAGGTCGAGAGCTGGCGGAGGCACGCGTCGATGTCGGCGAACAGGCCGAAGGCGCTCTGGTACCGGTCCTCCGCGTTCTTGGCGAGGAGCTTCATCACGATCCGCGACACCGCCTCGGGCATGTCCGGAACCCGCTCGGGCGGGGGCACGGGCGTCCGCGCGATGTGGCCGTGGATGAGATCCATCGGATCGCTCTCGCTGAACGGCAGGACGCCGGTGAGCATCTGGTAGAGGGTCACGCCGAACGAGTAGAGGTCGGTGCGGCGGTCGATCACGCGGTTCATCCGGCCGGTCTGCTCGGGCGACATGTACGCGAGGGTCCCCTCGAGCGCCTCGGGGCTCACCGCCTGCTGCGTCTCCTGCGGGAGCAGCGTGGCGATGCCGAAGCCGACGAAGTGGACATCGAGCGTGTCCGGATCGACCAGGAGGTTGTGCGGCTTGACGTCCTTGTGAATCACCTTGCGGCGGTGGATCTCGTCGAGGATCCGGGCCGCCGAGCGGGCGATCGTCAGGGCCGCCTTGAGCTCCAGCCGTCCGGCGCGCAGGAGGTCGTGGAGCGTCGTCCTGCTCGGCATCTCGAGCACGAGGGCGAGGCCGTTCTTGTGCTTCTCGATCCCGTACGCCTTGACGACGCCCTCGACGTCGAGCTCGCACAGGACGTTGTACTCGTGCCGGAGCGCCGCGAGCTCGCGCGAGCTCGGGAACTCGCTCTTCAGTACCTTGAAGACAGCAGGCTTGCGCTGGTCGCCCCAGGTGCCTTCGAACACCTCGATGCTCGAGTCGCTGTAAATCTGCTGGCTCACAGTACAGGTTGCGGAGAGCATCTCACCTCGCCACGGCGCTGGACCTCCGGCCGACACTGCCGCTCACGCCGAGCAGACACGACGGACGGTGGTCTTGCAGGATCGCACCGTGGGCGGATTCTGTCTAGACCGCTGGTCCGCGGCTCCCCATCGAACTGTGGGCGTCCATTCGTATCTCGTCGAGATTTTGCGGTCCTTGTGTCCCAGCTCTCTTATTCGAACCGGGCTCGGCAGTCGTGCCCGGCGACGGGCGCGCCGCGGGAGCTGCGCGCCGCCGCGTCCCTGTCGCGGCGCGCTATGCGCTGTGGGCTATCTCGCGGGGGACAGGAGGCGAGCGATCCACCTTGCGACGCTACGCCGACGTCCTGCTCCCCTTCCAGAGCGCGGTCCAGAAGCGGCCCGTCTTCACCGCGGCCTCCGGGGCGGGCTCGAGCGCGGCGTCCACGGCGGGCTTGTCCTTGTGCGCCTGGGCTTCGAGGAACGTGATCAGCCGCTCTCGGAGGGGATAGTACATCGGGTCCTCCAGCACCGCCTGACGGTCCCTCGGGTGCGGGAACGGCACCTCCAGGATCTCGCCCACGCGCGCCCCCGGGCCGTTCGTCATCATCGCGATGCGGTCCGACAGGAACAGGGCCTCGTCCACGTCGTGCGTGACCATCAGCGCCGTCTTCTGGTCCTCTGCCCACAGGTTCATGAGCACCTCCTGGAGCTCGAACCGGGTGAGCGAGTCGAGCATGCCAAAGGGCTCGTCGAGCAAGAGCATCTTGGGCGACAGGGCGAAGGCGCGCGCCAGCCCGACGCGCTGCTGCATCCCGGAGGACAGCTCGCGCGGCTTCCTGTGCATCGACTCCTCGAGCCCGACCAGATCGAGGTAGTGCGTCGCGATCTCGATGCAGTCCTTCTTGCTCTTCTGCCGGTGGACCTGCTCCACCCCGAGCAGGACGTTCTCGAGCGCCGTCATCCAGTGCAGCAGGCAGGGCGACTGGAACACGACCCCGCGGTCCGGGCCGGGGCCGTGGATCTGCCTGCCCGCGAGGACGATGCCGCCGCTCGTGATCTCGCTCAGGCCCGCGACCATCGACAGCACGGTGGACTTGCCGCAGCCGGAGTGGCCGATGAGCGACAGGAACTCTCCCCTCTTCAGGTTCAGGTCGAAGTTCCGGACGACGATCGCAGGCCCCTTCGGGGTGGGAAACGTCTTTGTGACATTCCAGATCTCGAGATACTTCTTCATGCGACTGCCTCCGCCTCCCGCGCTGCGCCGGACACGCCCTTGCCCGCCATCGGCCCGGCGCCCGGGCCGAGCAGGTAGTTGATGACGGCGCCGCGGATCTCCTTGAAGCGCGGATCGTGGTTCATGGCCCTGCGATCCCGCGGGCGCTCGAGATCGACGATCACCCCGGGACCGAGCGTGGCGCCCGGGCCCTTGCTGAGCGGGACGATCCGGTCGGCGAGGAGGATGCCCTCGTCGACGTCGTTGGTGATGAGGAGCACGGTCTTCCGGGTCGCCCGCCAGATCCGCGCGATCTCGTCCTGCAGCGTCGCGCGCGTGAGCGCGTCGAGCGCGCCGAGCGGCTCGTCCATCAGGAGGACCTCCGGTTCCATGGCGAGCGCCCGCGCCACCGAGACCCGCTGGCGCATGCCGCCGGAGAGCTGCGCCGGCTTCTTGTCGCGGGCCGGGGTGAGCTTCACCATGGCGATGGTTCGTTCGGTGTGCTCCCGCTTCTTCTCCGCGGGCCAGGACGAGAAGATCTGGTCCACGGCGAGATGGATGTTCTCGTAGACGGAGAGCCAGGGCAGGAGTGAGTAGTTCTGGAAGATGACGCCGCGGTCGGGCCCCGGCCCCTCGACCGCCTTCCCGTTCAGCGTCACCACCCCGGTATCCGGCTGCAGGAGCCCGGCGATGAGCGACATGAGGGTCGTCTTCCCGGCCCCCGAGTAGCCGACAACGGCGACGAACTCGCCCTTCTCGATCTCCAGGTCGATGTCCCTGAGCACCTCGGCGCGGGTGGCCCCGGCGCCGTAGCTCTTCCCGACGTTGCGCAGCTCGAGGAGCGCCATGGCCGTCACCCTCCCGCCAGCTTGAGCCTGCGCTCGACGAGGCTCATGAGCGCGTCCAGCAGGAAGCCCACGAGCCCGATGGTGATGATGCACAGGATGATGTGCTCGTAGATGAGGCTGTTGTACTCCTGCCAGAGGAAGCCGCCGACCCCGGGCGAGCCGGTCAGCATCTCCACGGCGACGATGACCAGCCAGGCGATGCCGAGGCTGAGCCGGAAGCCCGTGAACATGTACGGCAGCGCGGCGGGGAGCTGCACCTTGATCAGCGTCTTCATGCGCGAGAGCCGGAGCACCCGGGCGACGTTCATGTAATCCTGCGGGATCGACCGCACCCCGAGCGCTGTGTTCAGGACCGTCGGCCACATCGAGCACATGGCGATGGTGAAGACGCCGGCCGGGTCCGGCTTCTGGAAGAGCACGAGCCCGAGCGGGAGCCACGCGAGCGGGGAGACCCGGCGGAGGATCTGGATGATCGGATCGAAGCTCGTCCTGAACAGCTTCGAGGCGCCGAGGAAGAAGCCGATGGGGATCCCGAGCAGGATCGCCAGGGTGTAGCCCTTCGCGACCCGCTGGAGCGAGTACCACGTGAAGCGGAGGATGCCCTGGTCGAGCTCTCCCCGCTTCTCGAACGGCTCGAAGATGTAAGGCTTGCTCACCTCCCACGTCTTGAGCGGAGAGGGCAGCGCCTGGGTCCACAGGCTGCTCGCGATGGCCCATAGCCCGATCACGCACGCCACCCCGACGAGGGGCAGGATCAACTTGTCGACTCGAATCCTCGGAGAGATCGCTTTCGCCTCGCTCATGCAGCACTCCTCCGCCGCCGCCGCGCTTTCCGTCGGCCCCCGGCGATGTGGGGGTTCATCCCTTCAGGGCGTTGACCGGGAAGGACGTCGCGTACTTCTCCGGGTCCTTCGGGTCGAACGTCACGCCGTCGAACAGCGTCTCGGGCTGGTCGCTCGGGCCGCCGTGCTGGACCCCGAGCTCCTTCATCGCCTCCTCGTAAAGGTCGGGGCGCATGACCTGCTTGACGACCCCCTCGTAGTCCGGCTTCCCCTCCACCATGCCCCAGCGGCGGAACTGGCTGAGCCACCAGAGCGCGTATTTCGCCTGCGGGTAATTGCAGCCCCGGTCGCTGAAGATCATGTAGTCCCTGTCCTCTTTCTTGCGACCGTCGCCGTAGTCGTAATGCCCCTGGAGCCGGCCCAGGATGAGCTCCGGCGGACAGTTGATGTACGTCGGCCTCGACACGATGTCGGCCTGCTCGGGGCGGTTGTCGAGCTTGTCGAGCCAGACGCTCGCCTCGTGGAGCGCCTTGAGCACCGCCTTCACCGTCCTCGGGTTCCTGTCGGCGAACTCCGCGGTGAACGCGCACACCTTCTCGGGGGGTCCTTCCAGAGCTCCTGCGTGGTGATGGCCGTGTAACCGATCTGATCGGCGATGGCCCTGGCGTTCCACGGCTCGCCGACGCAGAACCCGTCCATCTGTCCCACCTTCATGTTGGCGACCATCTGCGCGGGCGGGATGGTCACGAGCGCGACGTCCTGAAGAACCCCTTTTCATGAGCGATCACGAGCGGCGAGCAGTCGGTCAGCGCGATGATGCCGAAGCGCAGCTCGGACACCTCCGGCCTGTCGGCGGCCGCCACGAGGGGCGCGGCGTTGGCCGCCGGCGGCCCCGGCTCGCCGGAGCGTGAGTCGCAGGCGTGGAGGAGCGCTGCTCCCCCGAGCCCGAGGGCGTCGCCGAGAAAGCGCCGGCGTTCGAGGGGCATGGCGCTCGGTGCCTCACGCGAAGGTTCTCGTCTCTTCATTCGATCGTCCTTTGCTGTGAATGACCGCAGGGCCGCGGGCGCGTGGAGAGATACGCGCCCGCCGGCCAGGGCAGAACGGACGGGTTGCGCTCCGGGGGCGCCGTCCGTGAAATCGCCTGTTCGTTCGACGGTGGGCCAGGCCAGCTCCGCAGCGGATCGGCGGGAGGAGATCGATCGCGCAGCGGGAGTTTGCCCTGGATGACATCAACCCTACATGGGCCCATGATCCGCCAAGTACGATGCATGGGTGCGTGTTTCAATCAAGTTTCTGTGGAATGTTTTTTCTGCATTCGAATTGATGCGCGTACCTCCTCACGCCGATCCGCGTCGCCGGGGAGGAGGAGGAGCTCTTTTCGTGGCAGTTCGCCACCGGGTGGTCGTCGCCGGACCTCGACGCGGACACAAAGAGCGACGGCAACTGCGCGAGCGTCTATGCGGGCGTCACGCAGCACGACGGGCACTGCTTCGTCTACAATCTCGGCGCGGATGCCGACGAGCCGATCGAGGACGAGGGCTGGGGGCCGCACGTGAACACCGCGGCCGCGACGTCGTACGGGCTCTCGAACGATTGCAGCGGCCACACGCGCGCGAAGCGGATCTCCCGCTGGACGCGCTGGTGAACGCGCCCCGCGGGCTCAGGCCATCAGCGTTCCTTGATGAAGCCCAGGACCGCGGCGCAGAACGCCGCCGCGTCCTCCTCGGGCCACATGTGGGTGGCCCCGTGGACCACCAGGTGCTGCCCGGGGATGCAGCGGGCCGCCGCGCGGGAGACCACGCTGAACAGCGGCCGGGAGAGCTCGCCGTACGCAACGGTGACCGGCACCTTCAGGCTGGCCAGGTCGCCGCACGTGATGGCCGGGGGCTGGGGCTGCGACAGGAGGAGCGGCATGGTCCGTGCGTTATCCAGGTAGACGGCCTGCCGCTCCGCGGGCTGAGCGGCGAAATAGCCCTCGCGCTGGCCCGAGCCATCCAGCAGGAGCCTCACGGCTTCCTGGCTGTCACCGCGCTGGACTGCCCCGAAGACGGGGCCGAACATGGCGCTCATGTCGTCCCCCAGCGCGCTCAGCTCGGCGGGATCGGTGACGTACGAGGGCACGCCCGGCTCGTAGACGAAAGCGCTCCTGATCAGCGCTGGATGGCTCAGCGCCGCGCTCAGGGCCACATGGCCGGCGTAAGACCACGCGACAAGGTGCGCGGGGCCCGCGTCGAGGGCGCGAAGGAGCGCGACAAGGTCGTCCGCGTGCGTCTGCACGCCGAGCGGAGGCCAGCTCGACCCCCACGCGCCAGCCCCGAAATAGCGCTGGCTGTAGGCGATGGCCCGGTGATGCTGGCCCACGATGGCGCGATGCCGGTCCCACATCCGGTGGTCCGAGGCCGCTCCGTGCAGGAACACCACCGGGGAGCCCTGCCCCTCCTCCGCACAGGCGAGGCGGGCCCCGTTCACCTCGATGAGCCGAGGCGTCTGCGCGCCGTCCGGGCCGCCGTGGCCCACCAGGGGTGCTGTCGTCATGGGCATGGAGCGATAGCTCGCTCGAGCGCCCGGATCAAACGCCGCGGAGCGACGATGGGAGCAACGCCGTGAACTCGCTCGACATCGAGGTCTCGATCCCACGCCCGCGCCGGCTCCTGCGGGGAGTGTCATGGAGGCCTCCCGGCGCCGGCCCTCCGGGGGGACGGCCCGGGTCAACAGGTCAATCCGGGGTGATGCTCGGCTCGAACGAGCCGGCAGAGACGTTGTTGTAGCTGTCGACGAAGAGGTCGATCGGAGTCCCCGCAGTCACATCCATGGGGATCGACTCGGTGTCTCCGGAGTTGCCGACGTCCAGGCAGCTGATCTCGCTCACGTTCTTGCTGCAGTCGGTCCGCCTGTGGAGGACGAGATCGGCGGACGACTACATAGAGCGAAATGGGGGGACAATATTGCGTCCTGGACGAACTTTCTTAGTAAGGAAAGAGATCTAACAATCGTGCACTCATGAGATGGTCGCGTTGCAAAATCGAAACGCGAGAGGGCATGTCCGTGACGCATCGACGCAATTTAGGGAAAGTTCCCGATGGCATATTCAGTGCTTCATGGGACCGCAGCGCCGCCGGCGCGGCCTTCGCCCCCCCTGAGGCCCCGGCGGCGCTGCCTTTTTGTTTGTCTGCGTGGGTTGCCGTGCCTGGACGGCTCAGCCTGCCTCCCTGACGGCCGGGGCCGTCCGGCACGACGGCGGCGAGAGCCGGTCCCCGTGACGTTGCAGGGTCCGGCGCCCCAGGGCGACGAAGCTCTCCTCTCCCCCGGATCAACTCCCCCGGATCAACGGTTCGAGCGCCGCGACTGCCCATCTCGGTGCAGCCGGCCGCCCTGGACCCTCCGCTTCAGCACCGAGGAAGCCGCGCGATAGGGTCTGCCGAGCAGCGCGTGCCGGCGACTTGGCTCGCGAGCACCGCGGCCTCGAGAGGGGCGTCGGGCGAGCGGGTGAAGCGCGGCAGGGAGATCTTCCGCAGCGACGAGGCGAAGTGCTCGCGCTGCCACGTGCCCGAGAGCGATTACACGGATCGCATGGCGTACCCGATGCCAAAGCGGCCGCCGCTGCCGGGTCACGACGAGGATCCGCGCCCCGAGTACAAGACGCCGTCGCTGCGAATGGCTGGACGACGAGCCGGCGTCGATCGAGAGCGCGCGGCGCTCGTCCGTCGCGCCTCCGCCATGTCGCCCCACAGCCAAGGTATCCTCCGCGCCGATGAATCAATCCCATCGCCCCGCGCCCCACAGACAGCATGCCATCGCGCGCGCAGGCAGCAGACTCGACACATCCCACCGCGGGCCTTCCGCGCGCTCACGAGCCCGGCGTCGAAGCAGCGAGCAGGACAGAGGCAGCTGACCGCGCCCGCCGGGCTCGCGGACGCCTGCTCCGCCCGCGTCTCGCGGCTTGCCTTCCGACCCGGCGCGGCGCACCTTCGCGCCCAGCCACCATGCACAGCGACGATCCCTACGTGATGTCCGCCTACGTCAAGCTTCTCGTGGCCGACGCGGAGCGCTCCGCCTCGTTCTACGAGCTCCTCGGCTTCACCCGAGCTCACCAGGATCCGGTGTTCGTCCACCTGCGCTGGGCGCGCCATGCCGATCTCTTTCTCATCGCGACGCCGCCGGGTGTCTCGCTGGCCGGTCAGCGCGGCCTCGGCGTGATCGTCTGTTTCAGCGCGACCGGCGACCTCGGCATCGAGACGATCGCCGCGCGCGCCGCTGCGGCCGGCGCCGGCGTCGACGGGCCGCGCGACCAGCCGTGGCATACGCGGGAGGTCGTCGTCACCGACCCCGACGGCTATCGCCTCTGCTTCGTCGAGCCGAGCACGCCCCTGCCGGGCTGACGCCCCGCCCGACGACCGGGGACGCGGCCGCGCGGGCTCGTGTATCATCGCGCCGGCATGTCGTCGGCGCCGTCGCAGCCCAGGCGAATCGGGCGATATCTGCTGTACAGCCCCATCGCGTCCGGCGGGATGGCGTCCGTGCACCTCGGCCGGCTGGTCGGCGAGGCGGGCTTCGCGCGCACCGTGGCCATCAAGCGGCTGCACCCCCAGCTCGCCGAGGCGCCCGAGATCGCCGAGAGCCTGCGCGGCGAGGCCCGCATCGTCGCGCGCATCCAGCACCCCAACGTGGTCGCCACGCTCGATCTCCTCATCGCCGAGGACGAGGCGTTCCTGGTCATGGACTACGTGCGGGGCGAGTCGCTGGCGCGCCTGCTCCGCGCGGCGCGCGCCCGCGGCGCGCCGGTGCCGGCCCCGATCGTCGCGAGCATCGCGTGCGGAGCGCTCCACGGCCTCCACGCGGCCCACGAGGCGCACAGCGAGTCCGGCGAGCCGCTCGCCATCGTGCACCGGGACGTCTCGCCCGAGAACGTGCTCGTCGGCGTCGACGGGACGGCGCGGCTGCTCGACTTCGGCATCGCCAAGGCGCGCGGGCGGCTCAGCACCACCCGCGGCGGGCAGCTGAAAGGTAAATTGCCTTACATGTCACCCGAGCAGATCCTCTGCGCCGACGTGACCCGGAGGACCGACGTGTTCGCGGCGGGTGTGGTCCTGTGGGAGGCGCTCGCGGGCCAGCGGCTGTTCGACGGCGGCGACGAGGCCGCGCTCATCGGGGCCGTGCTCGAGCGGCCGATCCCGCCCCCGAGCTCGCTCGCGGCGCACGTGCCGCCGGCGCTCGACCCGATCGTGCTCCGGGCGCTCGAGCGGAACGCCGAGGGCCGCTACCCGACCGCCCGCGAGCTCGCGATCGCCATCGAGGACGCGGTCCCGCTCGCGTCGCCGCGCGCGGTGGGCGAGTGGGTGGAGGAGCTCGCCGGCGACGCGCTCGCGCGGCGGGCGGCCCGCGTCGCGGAGATCGAGAGCGCCTCGGCGGCGGGCCTGGAAGACGCCCAGGCGGCGGGCCCGGGCAGCGCGGCGGCGCCGCCGCCTGGGTCCGCGACGTCCAGCGGGCTCTCCATGGCGCTCTCCCCGGGAGACGGCGCGTCGCGCGACGTCCCGCCCGCCGCGATGTCGAAGCGCGCGCGCCCGGCCCTCGCGCTGGTGGGTGTGGTGCTCCTCGGCAGCGCGGCCGCGCTCGCAGCGCAGTGGGCGCGCCGCGGCCCGCCCGGGCCGGAGGACGCAGCGCGCGCGGCCCACGCGCCCGCGGCGCAGCCCACCGGCACGGGGGTGGTGACGCCAGGCGTGACCAGCGCGCCCCCGACCCCAGCCCTGCCGGCGCCAAGCCCGCCGGGCGCGATGAGCGCGACGCCCACCGCTCCCGCCCCGCCGCCGAGCCCGGAAAGCTCGCCAGGACCGCCGGCGCTCGGCCCGGAAAGCTCGCCAGGACCGCCGGCGCCCGGCCCGGAAAGCTCGCCGAGCCCGCCGCCGGCGTCGAGCGCCGCCGTGACCGCGCCCGCCCGGAAGCCGGCACGCCCGGCGGCGGGTGCGCGCGCTCCTGCGCCCACGCCGCGCGCAGCCAGCGCCGCCGCCCAGCGCTGCTCCCCGCCCTATACCGTGGACAAGGCCGGCATACGCCGGCTCAAGCCCGAGTGCATGTGACCCGATGAACGCCTCCTCTCCCGCTCGCGCACGGCCCGCGCCCACGCTCGCCGTCGCCGTCGCCGCGGCGCTCGCGCTCACCGGCGCCCGCGCCCGCGCCGAGCCTCACAAGCGGGCGTGCGCCGCCGCCTACGAGCGTGCGCAGGGCCTCCGTCGGGACGGCAAGCTCCTCGCGGCGCGGGAGGCGCTCATCGCGTGCTCGCAGCCGACCTGCCCGGCGGCCGCCGTGGCCGACTGCGGGCCATGGCTCGCCGAGGTCGAGAAGAGCCTCCCCACCGTGGTCATCGCCGCGAGGGACGCGCACGGGCGGGAGCGGCTCGACGTGCGCGTGCTCGTGGATGGCCGCCTCCTCGCGGCGGCGCTCGACGGCAAGGCGCTGCCGGTCGATCCCGGTCCGCACACGTTCCGGTACCAGCCCGCCTGGGGCCCCGCGGTCGAGGAGCGTGTGCTGATCCGCGAGGGCGAGAAGAACCGCGCGCTCACCGTGACCCTGGGCGCCCCCTCGGCCGGCGCGCCGGCCTCTCCTGCTCCGCCGCCTGCCGCGCCGCCGCCCGCCTCGCCTACCGCCCCGCCGCCCGCCTCGCCTGCGATCCCCGGGCTCGTGTGGGCGTCCGGCGCCGTCGGCGCCGCGGGGCTCGCCGTGTTCGCCGTCGCCGGCGCGCACTCGCTGAGCGCCGAGGCCGACCTGCGCGCCACGTGCGCCCCGCGCTGCGCGGCCGACGAGGTGCGCGCCATCCGCGTACAGCACGCGGTCGCCGACATCGGCCTCGGCGTGGGCGTCGTCGCGCTGGGGGCCGCGGCGTGGTTCTACGCGACCCGGCCGGCCGCGGCGAGGCCGCCGAAGGCCGGCGCGCGCGCGCCCGGGCCGGCGCTCCGGCCGTTCGTCGCCGGGAACGCTGCCGGCATCGAAGGGGCCTTCTGATGCGTCCTCGGCCGGCCCACGCCGCCGCGGCCGCCCTCGCGGCCGCCCTCGTCTCGGCGTGCACGTTGGTGCGCCCGCTGCACGGCCTCACCTGCGAGCCCGGCGCCGGGAACGCCTCGTGTCTGTACGGCCAGCCGTGCGAGGCCGACGCCGACTGCGCGACGGCCTCGTGCGCCGCGCGCGTGTGCCAGTGCCCCGCCGCCATGGTGACGATCGAGAGCTCGTTCTGCATCGACCAGACCGAGGTGTCGAACGCCGCCTACCGCGCCTTCCTGGCCACGCAGCCGGACGTCGCCGCGCAGGAGCCGTTCTGTCTGTTCAACGACAGCTTCGCGTTCGACACCGGCCCCGGCGCGCCCGAGGTGTGCACGACCCGCCGCGAGGACGACCGGCACCCCGCCTCCTGCGTCGACTGGTGCGACGCCCGCGCCTTCTGCAAGAGCCTGGGCAAGCACCTCTGCGGCAAGGTCCACGGCGGCCCGCTGCCGTACGGCGGCGACACGGCGCAAGGCGAGTGGTTCGAGGCGTGCAGCGAGGGCGGCGCGCGCTCTCACGCCACGGGTGAATTCGACGCGCAGCTGTGCAACGGCGACGGGGACGCGACGGTGCCGGTCGGCGACGACGCCAGCATGGCGTGCGAGGGCGGCTATTTCGGCCTGCAGCACATGAGCGGCAACGTCCGCGAGTGGGAAGACGCGTGCTCTGGCGACACCGGCTCCGGCGACCTTTGCAGGACGCGGGGCGGAGCGTTCGACAGCGGGGACTCGCTCGACGAGCTCCGGTGCGACGCGCGCGACGCGCGCGAACGCGCCGACACGGACCCCACGATCGGGTTCCGCTGCTGCAGCGGCTAGCGCCGCGTCGCCCACGTTCGCCCCTGCTTCCCCGAGAGGCGAGCCCCGAGGAGCCCGCGGTCGTCGCGCGGCGCGGCGCGGGGAGGGCCTAGCCGAGTTGCCCTCCCCGCTTTCGGCCCCGCCGAAGGACCGGGCGCTCAGGCGGATCCGCTCGGGTCGCCGCGCTGCGCGGAGGGTCGGATCAAGGCAGCCCCGGCACGTTCATCTGCACGACGTGCACCTCCGTCCCGCCGCCGACGACAAAGAGGGTCTTGCCGTCGACGCCGCCGAACGCGAGGTTGGTGCCGCCGGGGAAGTCGCCGATGGTCTGCCCCTCGGGGTTCAGGATGGTCCCGCCCGAGAGGTACACGTTGCCGTCGCAGTCGACGCCGATGCCGTCGGCGTTGAGCGGGAAATTGCGCTGATTCGACGTCACGCCGGCCGCGTCCACATCGTAGAGGCCTGCGTTCACCACGTAGAGCCGGGTCTGATCGGGCGATAGCGCGATGCCGTTCGGCTGGCCGCCGCCCTGCTTGATGATCGACAACGCCCCCCCGGGATCTCGCCTGAATACCGCGCGCCCGACGCCGGGAGGGCGATTTCCGACCTCATAGGTCGGGTTCGTGAAATAGATCGTGCCGTTCTTGTGCGCGATCAGATCGTTCGGTGAGTCGAGCAGCTGGTTCATGTACATGTCGGAGAGGATCGTCACCTGCTTGGTGGCGACGTCGAACGAGCTGATCGAGCGGGTCTTGTGGCTCGCGCCCAGCAAATTCCCGTCGATCGACACCGCGAGACCGTTCACGCCCACGTCCGAGATGAACACCTCGCAGCCGCCGCCAGGCGTATATTTGATGATGTCGCCGGTGAAATTGTTGCCAGCGGCGCGCTGCACGAAGTTGGTGAAGAAGAACGCGTTTTGCGCGGCGATCCACGTCGGGCCTTCGTTGTAACCGTAGTTGTACCGGAAACCCGCACAGACAGCCGTGGATGTGAGCGCCTCCGGCGCCGGGAACGGCCCTTCGGGGCACGCCGTCGCCGAGGGCGCCCCGCCCGAGCCGGCGGAGCCTCCCGCCCCGCCCGCGCCTCCGGCTCCTGTGCTGCTGCTGCTGCCGCCGCTGCTGCTGCTGCTGCTGCTGCTGCTGCCGCTGCTGGTGCTGATGCTGGTGCTGGTGCTGCCCCCGCCGCCGGTGCCAGCCGCGCCTCCCCCGGCTCCTCCCGCGCTGCCGGCCGGCTGCGGCGAGGGCTGCTCGGTGTCTGCCGCGTCGCTGCATCCGACGAAGCTTGCCAATACCGCAAATCCAACCCAGTAGAAGCAGTGAAGTCTCATGATGCTCCGAGGGTAGGACGATGGAGGCGAATTGACCATGGGTTTACCCGCCCGACGTCGACATTCACCCCGAGCCGGGCGAGATCGGATGGGCGGATATCACGCCGCGAGCCGGTGATCGAGCTCGATCGGAGTGAGCCGCGGGGGCTGTTCGTCGACGACGAGCGTGCTGCCCGGGTAACGGCGGACGAGCCCCTCCGTCACCTCGATCGCTTCCTCCTTCGTGCCGTACGGGAGCGAGCGGGCCTCGTACCCCTCGGCCGCGACGATCCACCCCCAGCCGTCGCGATCCGGCAGGACGTGATACGAGAATTTCCTCATCATGGCGCCACCTCTCGCCAGAAAGCTAGAGCGGCGCGCGCGATCCGCAAGCGATCGACGCCGCCGTCTTCGCCGAACCATCGGTCGAGCTGCGCCCCGCGCAAGCGCCGGATCGTGACGGCTCACCCCCGTCCTTCGCCCTCGGGGAACGACGTACCAGCTCCTCGTAGCAGCGGCTCAGCTTCTCGAAGGCGACCTCGCTGGTGAATCTCTCCTGGAAGAGCCTCCTCCCGTTGCTCGACCTCTTCGTCGCGACCTCCCTCTGCCCGTCGATCGCCCTGATCGCCTCGCCGACCTCGCTGGTGGACACCTCTTTCAGGAAATATGCGCTCTCATCGCTCAGGATATCCCCCAAGAAGCCCTTCTTGGTGGTGATGATCACGAGCCCCATCATCAGCGCTTCATTGATGGAGTTGTTGTGCCCTTCCCCCTTGTGGCTCGTGGGATAGCAGAAGATATCGTTCAGCTTGAAATGCCGCAGCACCTCCTTGTGCGGCTGCAATCCAAGGCGCTGGATCTTCAGGTTGGGCTGCTCGGCTCTGGAGTCCATCCACCGCGTGAATTCATCGTGCTCTTTCCCGATGATGGTCAGGCGGATCCTGGTGCCCTGCCTGGCGGCCTCCTCGCAGCCCGATACGACCTCGTAGACGCCCTTGTCCTTGTAGCAGTACCCCACGAACAGGACCTTGAGCTCTTCATCTCTCAGCTTGTCGGCGACCTCGTCGGGGATCTCTTCCGTCGGGATGAAGTTCGGGAAATAGTGCGCCTCTTTCCCGAACGTCTCCTTGACGAAGTCGAGGTACACGCTCCCCTCGGCGAGGACGACCTTGGAGCTCTTCAGGCAGAAATCGGTGAGGCGCCGCGACAGAGGGTTCGTGCTGCTGTACCACTGCATGAAGGCCCCTGCCTTGATCTCGTACAGGACCGGCTTCCCGAGCATCCTGGAGATCAGCACCACGGCGAACTCCCGGGGGATCGCCCCCCGGTACTGCGCGAGGATATGAACGCCGTCTGGCCTCGCCTTCACGAGGCCGGAGATGAAGGCGGAGATGTCCTTGGCAAGCCGCGCGGGAGCGGTGAATGGACCGAAGTCGTACTGGCCCCTCACGGTGTGAAAGCACGGGACGATCGTGAACTCATCGGACCTGAAATGGTTCAGGTACACCGACATGTTGCGCGTGTAGCCGCCGGTGCCGCCCCCGTACGCGTTCTTGAGCTTGGACAGCACGGGGCCGAACAGGAGGATCGTCCTCACTTGAGCTCCTTGAGGATCTTGAACGGAACACCGCCGATGACGCAGTTGGATGGAACATCCTTGTTGATCAGGGTGTTCGCTCCAGCGACGACGTTGCTGCCGATGGTGACCCCCCTCAAGACAGTGCACTTGTCCGCGAGCCAGACGTTGTCTCCGATCACGATGGGCGACGTGCTGTACCCCTTCAGGAGCAATCGGTCGCCCTCCATCGTGTAGTTGTGATCGTGATCCACGATCGCCACGTGCTGAGCGATGGTCACGTTGTTCCCGAGGCGTATGGATTCGAACGCGACCACCCTGGAGTACCGGTTGATGACGAAGTTGTCTCCGATGGTCAGGCTGCCGTCAGCCTGCAGCTCCGTGTGGTCGCCCAGGATCGCCTTTCTCCCGAGCTTGAGCGTCCCCCTGGGCGAGACGAGGACGTAGCAGCTCTCCCCGAGCATCCCCACGCCCCCGAGCTCCAGCCTCCGCCCGTGAACCATCTTTGCGAAGGCGAGCCTCAGCACAGAGCATGATTTGTATGCGATGGAATTCTTTACTATCCTCATGACCGTTTCCTGGGAGTATCGCCCCCGCCCTTCGTCCCTGCGGGCCCTCGTGCTCGATCGCCCGCGCTCACCGCCGGAGGTCGTACTTTTCCAGCTTGTAGAGCAGCGCGCGCCGCGAGATGCCCAGCCGCTTCGCCGCGCGCGTCTGGTTGTTGCCCTCGGCGGCGAGCGCGTCCTCGATGCTCTTCTTCTCCAGCTCGGCGAGGCGCGCCGGCATCGACGCGTCCTCCGCAGGCGCGCCCGCGCTGGCCGGCGCGCCCGCGCTCGGGGGGGCCGCGCCGGCCCCGGCCACCGAGGCCGGCAGGTGCTCGACCTCGATGACGCCGGCCTCGGCCAGCACGACAGCGTGCTCGACCGCGTTGCGCAGCTCGCGCAGGTTGCCGGGCCACGCGTGCGCCTCGAGCACCTGCATCGCGGCGGGCGCGAAGCGCGGCGCCCGCTCCCCCATGCGCTCGGCGATCTGCTGCGCGAAGCGGTGCGCGAGCAGCGCGATCTCGGCGCGCCGCTCGCGGAGCGGCGGCACGCGGAGGACGAACGTGCTGATGCGATAGTAGAGATCCTGCCGGAAGCGCCCGGCCGCCACCTCGGCCTGGAGGTCCCGGTGCGTGGCGCACACGACGCGCACGTCGAGCTCGAGCTCCTGCGTGCCGCCGATCCGGGCCATGCGCCGGCTCTCGAGCACGCGCAGCAGCTTGGCCTGCATGGCGAGGGGCAGCTCGCCGATCTCGTCGAGCAGCAGCGTGCCGCCCTGCGCCGCCTCGAAATAGCCGATCTTGCGGCGATCCGCCCCGGTGAACGCGGCCTTCTCGTGGCCGAAGAGCTCGCTCTCGAGCAGCGTCTCGGGCAGCGCCGCGCAGCTGAGCTGCACGAACGGGCCGCCGGCGCGCGGGCTCGCGCGGTGGATCTGCTCCGAGACGACCTCTTTGCCCGCGCCCGTCTCGCCGAGGACGAGCACCGTCGTCCGGGCGCGCGCCAGGCGCTGCACCACCTGGAAGACCTTCACCATCGCCTCGTCCGCAACGACGAAGCCGGCGCCGGAGAGCGCGTCCTCCGCCGCCGGCGCGGACCCCGGCGGCGTCAGCGGCGGAAGGCGCGCAGGCGCGGCGATCGCGACGACGATCTCGGCCGGGCCGATGCGGATCACGTCGCCGCCGGCGAGGTCCCGCGCGGCGTTGCGCAAGACGGCGCCGTTCACCGAGGTGCCGTTGCGGCTCCCGCGGTCGACGACCTCGAGGGCGTCGCCGTGCCGCGCGACGATCGCGTGGTTGCGCGACACGCGGGGATCGTCGACGCAGACCGCGGACTCCGGCGCGCGGCCGATCGCGACGACGTCGCCTTCGGTCAGGTCGATCACCCGCGCCGTGCCGTCGGCGGCGCGGACGATGAGCGACGCCTGCCCCTGGGGCGTCCGGCCGCCGAGCGCGCCCTCCGCGGCTTCCAGCTCGGTCGCGACCTCGGCCGCGAGGGGCGGCGGCGCCTCGCCTGACGGAGGGGCTGCCTGTCGACGAGGATCTCGCTCCGTCATGCCGTTCGAAGGTTGCGCAAGTGTACGACGCTTGCGCAACGCTCAGCAACGGCGCAGCGCGGCACGGGCGCGAGAGCGCGTGGCGAACGAGGAGCGTGGGCTGGCCCTCGCCTTGCAGTGCCTCTCCAGCGCGCACGGAGACGATGCGGGAACCGCCGTCGCCGGGAGCCATCGCGGGGACCGCGGAGCGTCGAGAGACACCCCGTACCGCCGTGCGCCCAGCTTCACGAACGCACGAACCGAGGAGAGAACCCATGACTTATTCCAGCCGTCCGGCGTCCGTTCTCGCGCGCCGCAGCGCGCTGCGCCACGTCGCCGTGTGCTTGACCGTCGCGCTCGCCGCCGCCGGGTGCGACGCAGATCCGGGCGCCGGCGCGGAGGTCGCCTCGGCGGCGAGCGGCGCTGCGGTCACCGGCAACGGCGGCTCCACCGGCAACGGCGGCTCCACCGGCAGCGGCGGCTCCACCGGCAGCGGCGGCTCCACCGGCAGCGGCGGCTCCACCGGCAGCGGCGGCTCCACCGGCAGCGGCGGCTCCACCGGCAGCGGCGGCTCCACCGGCAGCGGCGGCTCCACCGGCAACGGCGGCTCCACGGGCAGCGGCGGCTCCACGGGCGGCGACGTCTGGGTGCCCGCCCCGGGGACGACGTGGCAATGGCAGCTCACGGGCACCATCGACACCAGCCTGGACGTCGCCATGTACGATATCGACCTCTTCGAGGCCCCGCAGGCGACGATCGACGCCCTGCGCGCGGCCGGGAAGAAGGTGGTCTGTTACTTCAGCGGGGGGAGCCACGAGGACTGGCGCAGCGATGCGCCGGAGTTCCCCGCCGCGGCGCTCGGCAACCCGCTCGACGGCTGGCCCGGCGAGCGGTGGCTCGACACCCGCAGCGCCGGCGTGCGCGACATCATGAAGGCCCGGCTGGACCTGGCCGTGACGAAGCGCTGCGACGGCGTGGAGCCCGACAACGTCGACGGCTACACAAACCGTCCCGGCTTCCCGCTGACCGCGGCGACGCAGCTCGACTACAACCGCTTCCTGGCCGCCGAGGCGCACGCGCGCGGGCTGTCCATCGGGCTGAAGAACGACCTCGATCAGGTGAGAGATCTCGTGGGTGACTTCGACTGGGCGCTCAACGAGGAGTGCCACGCGTACGACGAGTGCGAGATGCTCACGCCGTTCATCCGCGCCGGCAAGGCGGTCTTCCACGCGGAGTACGTCGCCGCGTCGAGGGCAGACGCCGTCTGCGCCGCCACCAAGCCGCTCGGGCTCTCGACGCTGATCAAGAAGCTCGATCTCGACGCCTGGCGCATCGCCTGCCCCTGAGCCGCCCGCGCCGCCCCCCGCCGGCGAGAGGGCTGGCCGCCGTTGCGCGGCCAGCCCTCTCGCCCGCTCAGCCGCTCACTCCCCCAGCACCTGCAGGAGCTGCGCTTCGGAGAAGCTCTGCTGCTCCGGCTGGTAATACGGGTGCACCTCGGCGCCGCCGTCCTCCGCCCGGACAGGCATGGTCGCCTGCAGCCGGTAATCGAACCTCGCCGCGCCCCCCGCGGGGATCTCCTTCACATAAAGGATCAGCTGCTTGCCCGTGATCTCGAACCTCGAGAGCAGGCCCGCGGCGATGTACTGCTGGAGATCCTCGGTCAGGAGCTGGAAGCCGGGCGGGAGCCCGACGGTCACGAGGACCATGCTCTGCGCCGAGCTCGTCGTGTTCCGGACGTTCAGCGACGCGGTCACGATGTCATTCACGTACAGCGAGGTCTTGTCGTAGCTCAGGCTGACCGCGAGCGGCCCGCCCCCGTCGCTCGGGACCGCGCTCCAGGGCAGGTTGTGGCGGCTCACCAGGTTGTAGCTGAGCTTCCCCTCCCCCGCGAAGGCGAGCGTGACCTCGTGCGCGCCGGGGGTCGCGAGGTGCGTCAGGTCGACCGTGGTCATGACGTCGGCCTGGTCCTCGCGCAGGGAGACCGTGCCCGTCGGCTCGCCGTCGACCGCGACGGTCAGCGTCCCCGTGGCGCCCTCGGTCCCCTTGCTCGCGGCGAGCAGCAGGGTCCGCAGGCTCCAGATCGTCGCCTGGGTGGAGCCGAAGTTGCCGTTCGGGTCCTTCGACTGGGTCAGGAACTTCACGCCGCCGTCGGCGCTCGACCGGTGCGCGCCCGCGGAGAGCAACGCGTGCGCCGCGAGCGCGGTGGTCGTGACCTTCGCGTCGTCTCCGACCTCGTAGAACGCGGTCTGCGTGCCGCCGTCGTCCCAGAAGAACGCGTCCCCTTCGGCCGTCTTGCGCTCGTCCAGGGCGTCGAGCACCCGGTCCGTCAGCGCGCCGGAGGGATCGGCCACGGCGAGCGCATTGGCCACGATGGCCAGCGTGTACAGGTCGTCGGTCGCCGGTTGCACCGACCTGCCCACGTAGCCGAGCCCCGCCGAGATCTCGGGTCCCGTGTACCCCGCGCTCGCGAGCGCCCAGAGCACGAAGGCGCTGTTGCGGAGCGTGCCCGTGTGGAAGCTGAAGAACTCGGTCTGATCGCCCGCCCACGTGCCGTCCGACTTCTGCTGCCCGGCGAGCCAGGCCACGGTCCTGGCGAGCATCGCCTCGTCCACGGCGTGCACCTTGATCATGTCGGCGAACTCCATGACGCCGAACGCGGTGACCGACAGGTAGGGGTGCCCGTCCTGCTCGCCGAACCACGAGAAGCCGCCGCCGGCGTGCTCGAAGGTGAGCAGGCGCTGGTAGCCCGCCGAGATCAGCGACTCGGCCTTCATCTGGATCTCCGGGGTGATCTGGCCCGTCTGCTTCATGTACTGCGTGACGAGCACGTTGGGCCAGGTGGTCGAGGTGGTCTGCTCGAAGCAGCCCGACGGCACCTGGAGCATGCTGTCCATGCCGCTCACGACCTGCGACAGGAACGCGGGGTAGATCTCGAGATAGAGCTGGTTCGAGCCGGCGACCGCGCCCGCCGGGAACGAGAGGGCGTGGGCGACGCTGCCCGTCTCGAGCATGCCGGACTGGCTCTCGGCGAACGGCTTGCCGTCCGGGACCACGCGCACGGTGCGGGCCACGGCGTCGGCGCCCTCGGTGCCCCGCGCGGTGACCGTGAGGGAGTTGACGCCCACGGTGTCCACGCGCACGGGGAACCGGACGCCGAGCACCTCGCCCGGCGCGAGCGACACCCGCGAGGAGGTCGCGCCGAGCGCGGTGTACCAGCTCCCCGGCTCCAGGCTGAGATCGACCGTCTGCGGCGTCTCCAGGTAGTTGTAGACCGCGATCGGGAACTCGACCTCATCGCCGCGCGTGAGCGTGGCCGGGAAGCTCACGTCGACGAAGAAGTCCTGGAACACCTTGAAGCCGCTCTGCACGCCGCCGAGCTTGCCGTCGGCCGAGTTCGCGAGCGCCGAGAGCCGCCACTCGGTGATGCTGTCGGCGAGCGGGATGCTCAGGGTCGCCGTGCCGTCGGCGCTCGTGATCACGCTCGGGTTGACATACAGGGTCTCGGGGAACTCGCGCCGGACGCGCGGCCCGCTCTCGCCGCCGCCGCCGCCGCTGGGGTCCCCGGCGCTGCCGCCGCCCGCTCCGCTGGCGGCACCCCCCGTGGCCCAGCCGCCGTTGTCGCCGTCGGCGGCGGCCCACTCCTCTTGCGCGGGCACCTCCACCCCGAGCGCGCCGAACTCGAATGCGATCGACGCGTCGTCCGCGGTCTGCGCCAGCTCGTCGGGCCCCGACGAGACCACCGTGAGCCCCGTCCAGCTGGAGGTCACCTTGTACGCGTTGCCCCACACGTCGAAGGCGCGGAAGCGCTCGGTCGTCCGGCGCCCGAGCAGCGTGACGTACTCGCCCGCGTCGCAGTAGTACTGGCTCGGTTCGCATCCGAGCGCCCGGAGGTCCTGCACGGCGCTCGCCGTGGCCTCGGCGAGCCAGGGCTGGAGCGCGCCCCGCTGGCGCTCGTAGAACGGCGCGAGCTCGGTGCGCACCTGGCCCAGCACCGAGGGCCACGTGCGCGCCTGGAGGCCGGTGAGCGACGTGCCGGCGAGCGCGGCGAGCGACGCCTGGGTCGTGCGCTGCGCGGCCTCGGCCTGCTCGGGGTCCTCGCTCGCGGTCGCGCTGAACAGGAGGTTCTGGAGGTTCGCCGAGGGGCCGCGGATCTGGTAGCTCGGCTTCGCGAACTCGTCCTCCAGCTCGAAGTAGGTGCGGAGCAGCCCGGGCTGCGCGTCGACCAGCGCGAAGACGGCCTGATCGACCACCTGGACGCCGACCGCGGCGACCTTCGGGTTGCCCGCGTCGTCCTTGACCGAGAGGCGCAGCGTCGCCGTCTCTCCCGGCGCATACAGGGGCTTGTCGGCGGCGACCTCGATGCTGAGCGCCGAATCGCCCCGCGCGAAGACCGTGCGGCCCGAGCGGACAAGGTTGCCGTCGTCGTCGACCAGGTACGCCTCGACCCGGTTGCTGCCGAGCAGGCCGGCGTCGACGGGCATGCTGAAGCGGGCGCGCCCGCCCTCGAGCTCGAGAGAGCGCATGTCGACGGCCTGACCGTCGTTCAGCCAGTCGACGTAGACGCTGCCTGTCTCCTCGCTCGCCTCGATGGCGACCTCGATCGTCTCCCCGGTCTCGTACACGGCGCGGTCCGTGCGCACGATCAGGTGCTCGCCGCCCGCCTGGGCCGCGAACGAGAACTCCCGCTCGACCGCCCGATCGCCCACTGTGGCCCGGACCGAGAAGGCGCCGTCCGCCGAGCCGAGCGGCGGGGTGAAGCTCACCGCGGCCTGGCCGAAGGCGTCGGTGCGCGCGGCGAGCGTCGCCCCGTCCGGCGCGGTGATGACCGCGTCGGTATCGGGGATCGGCGCCCCGAGCGGGTCCGTGACGAAGAGCAGGAGGGTGTTCGGGACCCCCGGGACGAGCTCGCGCGCCTCGGGCACGAGGACGAGGGAGGCCGCGTCCGCGGCGACCTTCACCGGGATCGCCTTGGTGACCGCCTGTCCCGCCGTGTCCGCGACGGTGACCGTGAGCGTCACGGCCGCGTCGCCCTGCTCCAGCGGCAGGCCCGCGAGGCTCTGCGGCAGCGCCAGGCTGAACCCGTAGTGCCCCTCGGCGTCGAGCTCGCCCAGGATGCGCTGGAACGTCGTCTGACCGACGTCGAGCGACGCCGCCTCGATGGTCACGCTGCCGCCGGCGACGTTCTTGCCAAAGAAATAGCGCGCGTCGATGGTGCCGGTCACCGTGTCACCGGCGCTGTACCAGGGCTTGTCGGTCCTCACGGCGACCTCGAACCTCGGCAGCGCGTACTGCCCCACGTTGACGGTCTTCTCCGTCGTCGTCTCTCCGCTCACGAGACGCACCTTGAACTCGCCGACGTTCACGATGGAGCCGATCCGGAACGTCGTGGCGGCCACGCCGAAGGCGTCGGTCACGACAGGCTTCTTGAAGATCTTGTTGCCCTTGCCGTCCTCCACCTCGAACGTGACCGACTCGCGGACGAGCGGCGCGTTGTTCCCCCGCTCGAGCGCGAGCGCGCGGAGGTGGATCGTCTGGCCGGGCTTGTAGAGCGGCTTGTCGGTGGTGAGGAGCAGCTTCGGGCCGGGGCCCTCGACGGTGATGCTCTCGTCGACGACCGCTCTCACACCGAAGCCGAGCGCCCGCGCGGAGACGGGGAGCGCGCCGATCCCGCCGGGCTCCACCTCGAACACCGCGGCGCCCAGCGCGTCGGTCGTCCCGCGGAGCTCCCGCGCCGCGGCCCCCTCGCCCACGGCGAGCTCGACGGCCACCTCGGGCACAGGCTGGTGGGTGAAGGCGTCCGTCGCGCGCACGCGGTAGCTCGCGGCGCGCCCGCGCACCACGCGCGCCGGCCCCTCGAGCTGCACGTCGTAGGGCGGGATGACGCGCAGCAGGCTTCGCGTCACGAGCAGCCCCCTCTCC
Source organism: Sorangium sp. So ce362 (assembly GCF_051519845.1). Taxonomy (NCBI): domain Bacteria; kingdom Pseudomonadati; phylum Myxococcota; order Polyangiales; family Polyangiaceae; genus Sorangium; species Sorangium sp. So ce362. Next base: position 5,462,993 of record NZ_CP150332.1, read on the forward strand.
GACCCGTCGTCGATGCGGACGAGGTAGCGCGCGAGCCCCGGCTGCGCGCTCACGGCCGGCGCCGGCAGGCGAGCCTCCGCGGTCGCCGCCGCCGCGCTCGAGATCTCCACGTCGACCTCGGTCGTGCCTTGTTCCTTGTCCGCGTCGATATCGACGAGCGTCACGCGCAGGTGGCCGCGCGTCGCCCCCGTGGTCAGGTTGCGCACCGGGATCCGGAGGCGCAGGTCGCCCTCCTCGATCACGCCCCTGAGCTGCGCTTCGTCGACCTCGATCGTGCCGTTCTGCGGCTGATCAGGGCGGCCGAACAACGCTGGCGGCGCCTCGTCGGAGGAGCAAGCGGCCCCCGAGAACGCGCCCGCCAGCGCCAGCGCGGCAAGCAGGTGGGGTGAGCTCCAGCGTCGGCGGAATGCATCGAAGCGAATGCGCATAAGTCCAGTCCTCCCGAACGGCGCTGGCACAGCTCCAGCGACCGGCGCGTAGATTGCATCCGGCGTACCAGGACGTTCTCGCAGCAAATCCGCGGGAATAGACGCGGGTCGTCCCGGGGATGTGCCACCTTGTGCCCCGGATCCGGCTCAGGTGATGCTCCCGGCGCGGCGCTCGCGGAGGGGTCGCTCCGCGCTCGCGGGGGCGACGGCGATGGATCGCGCCCGGCGAGGGCGCTCGTCATGAAGCGTGGCGGCCACCTCGCGATCGCACCGGAGAGTCGCCGCGAGCCGGCCCTGTCAGGATCGCGGTTCGGGCTCGCGCGAACAGCATAGATGACCTCCCTGACAACACGCCAGCACAGCCCAGGACAAGGGCTGTCGGGTCTCCTCGCTCGCTGGCGCTCCCCTGGACATCGGCGCCCGACCGTCTCAGGCTCTCGCTCGAGCACGAGGCTCTTCGTTCAGGAGGAACCATGCAGATCGACTTCGAGATGCCTGTGATCGCGGACGGCGGCCTCGATGCGGGCGTGCTCGACCGGGTCCTGGTCGACCGGGAGCGGGGCGTGCTGACCCACGTGGTGCTCCGTTCACCGCTGGCGAGCGAAGAGCTCCTTGTATCGATGGATCTCGTGCAGGGCACGGCGGGGGGCGAGCTCCGCCTGCGGCCGGGTCGGGACGCGCTCCTGGCGCTGCCTCGGTACTACGACGGACGGACGACGGCGCAGCCGGCGGGGCGGGTCGACACCTCGCTCGTCCCGCAGCCGCCCGAGCGGAGGCAGGAGCTGGAAGAGGCCCTTGGGGTCACCGAGGATACGGTCGAGCTCGGCCCCGAGACGCGGGTGATGACCGCCGATGAGGCCGAGGTGCAGCTCGTGGGCATCGGCGCGAACGACCCCGGCAATGACATCTCGCGGCTCCGCGTCCGCGGCCCCGCGGGCGCCGAGGCCGACTTCCCCGCATCGTGGATCGAGGTGATGCGCGAGGACGTGGTGGCGCTGACGGTGACCCGGGACGACGTCCTGCGGTTGCGCCCCGCGCCCAGGCGCCGTGACGGGAACCTCGCGGATCTCGAGGGGCTCTCGGGCATGGGCGGGCTCGACGGCGACACGCCCGAGGAGGTGTTCGGCGCGGACTTCGTCGATGAGCTGCGGGACAAGGGCGGAATGGTCCTCGATGTGCCCGGCACGAGCGGCCCCGGCGAGGCCGCCGGTGGCCGCGTTGGAGAGCTCGATGCCGGCGTGGGAGTCCATGCCATGAAGCGTCCCAGTCGATGATCGCACCGCCGGGAGCCCGCCGCCGGGAACTTGACAGCGATGCTGGCGCGTGCTCGTCTCCCGCCCCAAATGGACCCGCACGACAAGCCGGCGCGCCGGGACACGGGCACGGCCAGAGTTCTCGATCCGACCGCGGTGGCGGAGGCGTTCCGAAGCGAGATCCGGGCGGAGATCGCCGCCCTGCCTGAGCCGCTGTTCCTGGTCGGCGTGCTCGCGGCGGATCACGGGCCTTCGTATACGTACGCGGAGTACACGCGCAAGGCGTGCGAGGACGTGGGGGTCCGCTTCGAGATCCGCCACGCCACGCGGCTCAGCGCCGAGGCCGCCATCCGCTCGGCGAACGAGGACGCGGGCGTGCACGGGATCATGGTGTATTACCCGATCTTCGGCACGGAGCAGGACGTCTATCTCCGGGACAGCGTCGAGCCGTCCAAGGACATCGAGGGGCTCCACACGTTCTGGGCACGTTGCCTGTACGGGAACCAGCGTTTCCTGGACGAGGCGAAAACGAAGAAGGCGATCCTGCCCTGCACGCCGCTGGCCATCGTCAAGCTGGCCGAGGCGGCCGGCTTCTTCGGCCAGGGCGAGCGGCCCCTCGAGGGCCGGAGCGTGTGCATCTTCAACCGCAGCGAGGTCGTCGGGAGGCCGCTCGCGAGCATGATGGCGCACGACGGAGCGCACGTGACCTCCTTCGACATCGACGGTCCCCTGCTGTTCGTCCCGAGCTCGTCCGGCGGCACGCACGAGGTGCACGAGACGACGGCGGACCGGGCGAGCGCGCTGCGGCAGGCGGACATCGTGGTGACCGGCGTGCCTTCGCGGAGCTTCCCCCTCGTGCAGGCCGCCGAGATCCGCGAGGGCAGCCTCTGCATCAACTTCTCCACCATCAAGAACTTCAGCGACGATATCCAGAGCAAGGCGAGCGTGTTCGTGCCGCGCGTCGGGCCCATGACGGTGACCATGGCGATCCGCAACAGCCTGCGGCTCTACAAGAACACCCACCCGACCCCGTGAGCCCGGCGCGCTCGCGGCGGGGAGGCCGTCGATGCCCTCGTCCTGCATCCCCGCCTTCCGCCTCGAATCGGACCGCCATCCGCCGTGCGGAGCAGCCGACGAGATCACATGTGCTCGGTGGGATCGTCAGGGGCCGCCCTTGGCCTGGCGGGTGGCGGCGTGCCTTTTCTGATGGATGGTGAGGGCGAAGGCGGCGCGCGCACGGGCGCGGATGCGCTGGTCGGCGCGGCGGGGGCTGACGTCGCGCTCGCCGCGGCGGGGACGCTGTCGGCGGGCGGCGGAGGAGGCGGCGTCGCCTCGGAGGGCGCTGTCGCGGACAGCGCTGCTGCGGACGCAGGCGAGTCCGCCGGGTCGAGCCGCGGTGCCGGCGCGTCGCTCGACGCGGTGATGCGCAGAACAGCGTAGGTGACGAGCCCCGTCATCGCGAGCGCGCCGAGGGCGAGCGGGATCCCGACGCGGCGGCCGCGGCTCGGCGGCACGATCACGCTGCTTCCGGCCGGCGCCAGCGTGCTCGCGGTCTCCTGGAAGGCCGGCGCGCCGCCCTCCGGGGCGCCGCTGCCCGGCGAGGCCCGCGGGAGGTCGAGTGGGCTTGCCGGAAGTGTGGACAGGAACGCGCCGCCGTCCGACTCCCTCGCGTCGGGGCCTGATCTCGGCGTTCCAGGGCGGGCCCCCGTCGCACCTGGGCTCGCTCCCGGCGCGTCGCCGCGGACGACGAGCGCTGGAGAGGCGCCCTCCGCGGGCGCCAGCGGCGCCGGGGCTCCGGTCCGCGCCCCCGGCGAGCTGGCCGCCGCGCCGAGCGCCTCGGCGAGCGCGCTCGCGTTCTGGAACCGATGCTCGGGGTCGCGCATGAGCGCGCGCGAGAAGAACCCGTCCACCTCGGGCCCGACCTCCGGCGCGAGGCTGGACGCCAGGGGGGCGTCCTCGGTGCAGATGGCCACGAACACCTCGCCGATCTCCTCGCCTGGGAACGGGAGCCTGCCGGTGAGGCAGCGATAGGCGATCACGCCGACAGACCAGAGATCGCTGCGCCAGTCGAGGGTCTTGCTCCGGCGCACCTGCTCGGGGCTCATGTAGTAGGGCGAGCCGACGAGCGTGCCCGTCTTCGTCTCCTTGCCGGCCAGCAGCATGCCCGGGGCCTTGGCGATCCCGAAGTCGAGGACCTTCACGAGCTCGTCGTCGTCCTGGCGCGAGAGGAAGAGGTTCGCCGGCTTGAGGTCGCGGTGGATGATCCCCATCTCGTGCGCGCGGCGCAGGGCCTTGCACACCTGCGTGACGATGCTCAGCGTGGCCGCCATCGAGAGGCGCCCCTCGCGCGTTAGCCGCGTCTCGAGGTCCTCGCCGTCGAGGAGCTCCATCACGAGGAACGGCGTGTCGCCCTCGATCCCGTAATCGTGCACATGGACGACGTTCGGGATCTTGAGCTGCGCCGCGGCCCTCGCCTCGCGCTCGAAGCGCGCCCGCGCGGTGGACGAAGCCGCGTACTCGGGCGCCATGAACTTGATCGCGACCCCGGCGTCGAGCTGGAGGTGCCGGGCCACCCAGATCGCCCCCATGCCGCCTCGCGCGAGTATCCGCTCGAGGCGGTATCTTCCAGCGACGACACGGCCTTCTGCGGGCGAAATCATGAGCTTCGGCCTCTCGCTGGGATGACGTATCCAGGGACCCGGGAGCCAGCGCTCCGGGGCGTCTCGCACCCAACGAAGCAAACGAACGGGCCCCCCGCAACAGGATCCGGCTCGGGGGCGGGAGCGCGCGCCGGGGCGTCGCCGGTCGCGCGCGGCGCGAGCCGCCTACCTGCCTCTCGGTCGCGTCGTCGAGCCCGCGGCGCCCTGCGCTGTCGGCGCGGCGGCGGCTCGCCCGGCGCCCTGCGGGGCCCGGAGCTCGCTCGCCCTCGATCGCCGCGCGGGAGCGCTGCCCTGCGATGTCAGCGGCTCCAGCGCGCCCCGCAGCTCGGCGCGCACGTGCGGGCCGAGGAGCTTCTCCGCCATGGCGCTCAGGCGCCCGGCGAACGTGGCCATGATGCAGGCCGCGCGCTGATCGTCGCGGTCCGGGGCCCCCGAGCGCCGGTAGTGCCGTGCGTAGTCGCGCGTGATGGCCCCGAGGTCGCCGCCGACGTGGACCGCCTGTCGCATGAAGAGCCGCGCGGCGCGCTCGTTGGCGATGGGCGGCATCTGCGCGAGGGTGAGGGCGACGTCGGTCCTGCCCACGGCGAGCAGCATGGACACGACGCGCTGGCGGGCGATCTCCACGAGCCGCGGGGCGAGGGTGTGCTCGTCGAAGACGTGGACGTTCGGCGGTACGAGCTCCCCGCGTTCCGTGCCGAGCTCGCTCAGGAACGCGTTGAGCACCGGCGAGCGCGTCGGCGCTGCCTTCAGGTACTCCCGCGCGCTCCCCGCCGTCGGCGCGCCGCCCGGCGGCGCGGGCGGGCCGGCGTCGAGCGCCGCGGGCGCCTGACGTCGCGCGGCTCGCGCCTGCCGTGCCCGCTCGAAGTGCCTCTCCGCGCTCCCGGCGCGCTCATCCGCCGCGGCGGAATCCGTCGCGCCGAGCAGCGCGGCCAGCCCGGCCGCGTGGGCGGCGGTGACGTGCGGAAGGGGTTTCTGTCTGGACATTCGAGCAGGCTCTCTCTTTTCCAGAGCTGCTCGGGCGTTTACCACACCGTGCAAACAGTTGTACAGCGCTGAACCCCGGTTCCCAGGCGGGCGGACGTACGCCGGCACGAGGCCGTGGCTCTCCCGCCGCGCGCTCGACCTGCGAAAAGGCGGCCTTGAACAGCGCATCATGCGTGTTGGTCTGCATCGGTCGATCGACACCAGGCCTCATGGGCACGCCGCCGACGCCCTCTTTGGTGATGCACTTTTGCGCATCAACTCAGGCGACTCCGATCACATTTTGTTGGCAAAATGTCACCGCCGGATCGGTGAGCTCGCGCGGCTCCTGCGCAGGCTGTCCGGCGCGTACGACCAGGAAACCCGCGCCGCCGGCTCGCTGGGAGCCCGGAGGCGCAGGCGCAGGCGCCCCCGGCGCGCGAGCGCAGCCCCTGAAGAGACGCTAGCAAGGAACGGAACCCATGACGTCGACCTCGAGCAAGTGGCAGTTCTGGATCGACCGCGGCGGGACGTTCACGGACGTCGTCGCCAGGCGGCCGGACGGCTCGCTCACGACCGCCAAGCTGCTGTCGGAGAACCCCGAGCAGTACGCCGACGCAGCGGTCGAGGGCATCCGCCGCCTGCTCGGCCTCCCGCCAGGTCAGGTCATCACCCCCGACCAGGTCGCGTGCGTGAAGATGGGCACCACGGTGGCCACCAACGCGCTGCTCGAGCGCAAGGGCGATCGCACCGTGCTGGTGACCACGCGCGGCTTCCGCGACGCGCTGCGCATCGGGTACCAGAACCGCCCTCGCCTGTTCGACCGCCGCATCGCGCTGCACGACCTCCTGTACGAGCGCGTGATCGAGGCGCGCGAGCGCATCGACGCGCGCGGCGAGTTGGTCGAGCCGCTCGACGTCGCGGCGCTGCGCCGCGACCTGGACGAGGCGTTCGAGGCCGGCATCCGCGCCTGCGCCGTCGTGTTCATGCACGGCTACCGCTTCACGGCGCACGAGCGGCGGGCGGCCGAGATGGCGCGCGAGGTCGGCTTCACCCAGGTCTCCGCCTCGCACGAGGTCAGCCCGCTCATGAAGCTCGTCTCGCGCGGCGACACCACCGTGGTCGACGCGTACCTCTCGCCCATCCTGCGCCGCTACGTCGAGCAGGTGGCCAGCCAGATGCCCGGCGTGCCGCTCTACTTCATGCAGTCGAGCGGCGGGCTGACGCTCGCCCACCGGTTCCAGGGCAAGGACGCGATCCTGAGCGGCCCGGCCGGCGGCATCGTCGGCATGGTGCGCACCGCGCTCTCGGGCGGGCACGAGAAGGTCATCGGCTTCGACATGGGCGGCACCTCGACCGACGTGTCGCACTACGCGGGCGAGCTCGAGCGCGCCTTCGAGACGCAGGTGGCCGGCGTGCGCATGCGCGCGCCGATGATGAGCATCCACACCGTGGCCGCCGGCGGCGGCTCCCTCCTCGGCTTCGACGGCGCGCGGCTGCGCGTGGGCCCGGCGTCGGCCGGCGCGAACCCCGGCCCCGCGTGCTACCGCCGCGGCGGCCGGCTGGCCATTACCGACGCCAACGTGATGCTCGGCAAGATCCAGCCCGACTTCTTCCCGCGCGTGTTCGGGCCGGGCGCCGACGAGCCGCTCGACCGCGAGGTCGTCGAGCAGCGCTTCCGCGCCATGGCGGAGGACGTGCGCCGCGAGACGTCGCGCCCGATCACGCCCGAGCAGCTGGCCGAGGGCTTCCTGCAGATCGCCGTCGCGAACATGGCCAACGCGGTGAAGAAGATCTCGGTCGCGCGCGGCTACGACGTCACCCAGTACACCCTCCAGTGCTTCGGGGGCGCCGGCGGCCAGCACGCCTGCGCGGTGGCCGACGCCCTCGGCATGCGCCGCATCCTCGTGCACCCCCTCGCCGGCGTCCTGTCCGCCTACGGCATGGGTCTCTCCGACCAGAACGCGATGCGCGAGGCCGCGGTGGAGCGGCGCCTCGACGAGGCCGGCCTGGCCGCAGCGCACGAGGCGCTCGCGCGCATCGGCGGCGACGCGGAGGCCGAGCTCGTGGGGCAAGGGTTCTCGCCGGAGCGCGTGCGGCGGCGGAGGCGCGTGCACGTGCGCTACGACGGCACCGACACCGCCCTCGTCGTGCCGTACGGCAGCGCCGAGGCGATCCGCGCCGCCTTCGAGGCGGCCTACCGCGACCGGTTCGCCTTCCTGATGCCCGACAAGGCGCTGATCCTGGAGAGCGTCTCGGTGGAGGCGCTCGGGCCGGGCGACGCCGCCGAGGAGCAGCCCGCCGAGGCGCGCCCGCACCGCCCCGAGGCCGATGCCCGCGTGCGCATTTACTCCGACGGCGCCTCCCGCGACGCGGCGCTGCACCGGCGCGAGCGGCTGGGGCGGGGCGCGGTGATCGACGGCCCCGCCATCGTCGCCGAGGCCAACGCCACGACCGTCATCGAGCCCGGCTGGCAGGCCGAGATCACCGCGCTCGGCCACATGGTGCTCACCCGGGCGTCGCCGCGCCCCGAGCGCCGCGCGGTGGGCACCGCGGTCGACCCGGTGATGCTGGAGGTGTTCAACAACCTGTTCATGAACATCGCCGAGCAGATGGGGCTGCGCCTGCAGAACACCGCGCACTCGGTCAACATCAAGGAGCGGCTCGACTTCTCCTGCGCGCTGTTCGACGCCGAGGGCAGCCTGATCGCGAACGCCCCGCACATGCCGGTGCACCTGGGCTCGATGGGCGAGTCGATCAGGACCGTGATCGCGCGCAATCCCGGGATGAAGCCGGGGGACGTTGTCGTGCTCAACGACCCCTACCACGGCGGCACGCACCTGCCCGACGTGACGGTGGTCACGCCGGTATGGGACGAGCAGGGCGCCCGCGTGCTGTTCTACGTGGCCTCGCGCGGCCACCACGCCGACATCGGCGGCATCACCCCGGGCTCGATGCCGCCGTTCTCCAGGACGATCGAGGAGGAGGGCGTGCTGCTCGACAACCTGAAGCTGGTCGAGGCCGGGCGGCTCCTCGAGGCCGAGATCCTCGCGGCGCTCGGCAGCGGCCCGTACCCGGCGAGGAGCCCGCAGCAGAACCTGGCCGACCTGCGCGCGCAGATCGCGGCCAACGAGAAGGGCGCGCAGGAGCTCTGCGCGATGGTGGCCCAGTTCGGGCTCGACACCGTGCAGGCGTACATGAAGCACGTGCAGGACAACGCCGAGGAGAGCGTGCGCCTCGCGATCGCGCGGCTCGACCCGGCGCTCCTCCGCGACGGGCGCTTCACGCTGCCGCTCGACAACGGCGCGACGATCGCGGTCGCCGTCCGGATCGACCGCGCGCGCCGCTCGGCGGTGGTGGACTTCACCGGCACGTCGGCGCAGATGGACAACAACTTCAACGCGCCCCGCGCGGTGACCCTGGCCGCCGTGCTCTACGTCTTCCGCACGCTCGTGGACGACGACATCCCGCTCAACGCCGGTTGCCTGAAGCCCATCGAGGTCGTCGTCCCCGAGGGCTCGATGCTGAGCCCGCGCCCGCCGGCCGCGGTGGTGGCCGGCAACGTGGAGGTGTCGACCTGCGTGACCAACGCGCTGTACGGCGCCCTCGGCGTGCTGGCCAGCAGCCAGCCGACCATGAACAACTTCACGTTCGGCAACGACAGGGTCCAGTATTACGAGACGATCTCGGGCGGATCGGGCGCGGGCATCGAGCTCGGCGGGGCCGGCTCGGGCGGCGCGCGCGGCTTCCCGGGCACGAGCGTCGTGCAGACGCACATGACGAACTCGCGCCTGACAGACCCGGAGGTGCTGGAGCATCGGTTCCCGGTGCGGATCGACCGCTACGAGATCCGCGAGGGCTCGGGGGGCGCCGGGCGCTTTCCGGGCGGGAACGGCGGCACGCGCGCCGTGCGCTTCCTCGAGCCGATGACGGCGTCGATCCTGTCCAACGGGCGCTCGACGGCGGCGTTCGGCCTGGCCGGCGGGGGCGCGGGCGAGCCCGGGCGCAACCTCGTGGCGCGCGCGGACGGCTCGATCGAGGTGCTGTCGCACATCGGGTCGGTCGAGATGGGGATCGGCGATGTGTTCGTGATCGAGACCCCGGGAGGCGGCGGGTATGGAGCGCCCGTGCCTGGATGAGGGGCGCGGAGGACGACGGAGCAGGAGGGAGAGCCGCTCCCTCCGGAGGCGCTCTCTAGAAGCTGCCCGCCACCTGGACCCCGAGGCCGGGGCCCTGCCGCGCGCTGCGGAGCGCGTCAGCCCTGCGCGCCGGCTCCCTCGAACCGCGCGCCGCTCGCGCCGTCCGGCGCGCCTTTCGCCGCCCTCGCGTCGGCCCTGGACGGCGCCTTCGCCTGGGCCGCGTGGACCGTCCGGTGAGAGAGCGGCATCTCGATGCCATGCGCGTCGAACGCCTTCTTGAGGCGCCTCCGGTACTCCCGGCCTACCTGCCACTGCTCGGCGGGCTGCGTCTTGATGCGCGCGCGGACGACCACCGCCTGCTCGTCGAACGACTCCACCCCGAAGAGCTCCAGCGGCTCGAGGATGCTCGCCTTGTAGCGCCTGTCCTCGTGGAGCTCGTGCGCGACCTCGCGCATCACCCGCATCACCCTGTCGACGTCCTCGCTGTAGGCGACACCCACGTTGAACATCACGGCAGACCAGTCCCTGGTCATGTTCGAGAGCGCGTGGATCTTCCCGTTCTGAAAGACGTGGACCACCCCGGACTCGTCGCGCAGCGTGACCGTCCGCAGGCCGACCTGCTCCACGAGACCGCCGGTGCCGTTGACGACCACCACGTCGCCGACCCGGAGGTGGTTCTCGAGGAGCAGAAAGAAGCCCGAGATGACGTCGCGCACGAGCTCCTGCGCCCCGAGGGCGATGGCCAGACCGGCGATGCCCGCGCCCGCGATGAGCGGCGCGACGTCGACCCCGAGCTGGACGAGGAGGAGCATCGCCACCACGACCCAGATGACGACCTTCCCGGTCGTCCGGAAGATGCCCAGCAACGTATCAGAGCGCTTCTCGATCTCGCGCACCGTCTTCACGTCGCCGCTGCGGCCGCGCCTCATCAACGACACTTCCACGCGCCTGCACAGGAAGTGGAGCACCTTGAGCAGCACGAGCGCGAGGACCAGGATCAGCAGCACGGCCGGCGAGGCATGGATGGCCCCCGCGACGGTGCGCCGGAGAACGTCCGGCCAGAACGTGATGTCGAGCCAGGAGTCGAGCTGCGGCATGGCGATGGCACCTCCGCCGCAGGACGTCCGCAACCCATATGCCAGCGAGCTCGGGGGCCGCGAGGCCCGGCAGCGGGCGCGCGCGGTGCTGCGGCGGGCGGACCGCTCGCGCGCCGGTGCGACACGATGTCGCACAGGAGCCGAATTGTCGCAGGGTCGTGCACCCCGGCGCCGCGAGCCGAGCGGTGCGCTGCGGAGGCCTGCGTCGCGAGCGGGCGCGGGCCTCCGGCGTGGCGGTGCGCGCCGCGATCGGAGCGGCGTCAGAGGTCGAAGCGACCGGCCGCTTCGGGCTGATAGACGACGCGCTCGATCCGGATGCGGCGCGTTCGGCTCGGCGTGGGCCACTCCACCTCTTCTGCTTCTCGACAGCCGAGCAGCGCGAGCCCCATCGGCGCGAGCACCGAGATTCGCCCGGTGTTCACGTCCGCGGACCCGGGAAACACCACGGTCACGCTGAGCGCCTCCTGCGTGTCGAGGTCGACGAGCTGGGCCCTGGAGTTCATGGTGATGACGTTCGGCGGGATCTCCTGCTGCTTCACGACGTCCGCGCGCTCGAGCTCGATCTCTAGCGCCTCCAGGGTCGGGGAATCGCCCCCCGGCCGCGCGCGGAGGGCCTCGAGCAACCGTGTGAGCCGCTCGCGGTCGAACTCGGTGATGACGATGGGGTTCGTATGAGGTGCCATGAACAGGGATCTCCTTGTGTCGTCGACTCGATCCAGGCCGTGGCCGAGGGCCCGCGTCGGGCGAGCAGACCGTCGAGCGCGCCCGGTCAGTCCGTCCGGACGCAGGCGCGCTCGATCAAAGCCGCGCTTCATCCCGGGAGCGGCCGGCGAACGGCGCCGGAAGACCGCTCCCTTACGAGCGTGCGGGCGACCTCGGACAGAGCAGCCGGGTCCGCGGGAAAACGAACGCGCCACGCGCGCCGCGGCGAGGCCACGGACACGATTCTAGGTGCAGACGGGCGTTCATTCCACGCGGACGGTAGCACGGCCGACCTCCGCGAGCCATCGAGCCGCGCTGCATGGCGCTCCGGGCGCTGCGCTTCGCCGTGCCACCGCCATGTCCCCGACGAGTCGAATCGGTCGCGCCGCCGGCGTCCCTGCCCGGGGCTCTGCGGCGACCGCTGACAGGGACAGGGGCTCCTCCGCCGATGGCGCGGCGCTTGCCCACAACCGCGCCGCCCCCCTCGGACGAGGCTGGACGGCACGAGCGCACGCCGGTGCGCATCACATCGGGCGGAGCGCGGTGACCGGGATCGAAAACTTGACAGCATCGATTCATCCCAGGACCGTCGCTGCCGAACGACCATCAACAGAGGAGGAAAAACTTGGACATCCGGCCGCTACTGCCAGTATTCATCTTCTTCGTCGTCGCGCTCCCGAGCGCAGTGCGGGCCGAGATGCTCAGCGTCAAGGTCCCGGTGGCGAACTTCCGCGCGGGCCCGTCCACGACTGAGCCCGTCGAGTTCACCGCGACCCGCTACTACCCCGTCAAGATCGTGGAGCGCGAGGACGGGTGGTGCAAGATCAAGGACTTCGAGGGCGACCTGGCGTGGGTGGCCGATCGCCTCCTGGCCAGGGTCAAGACCATCGTGATCAAGGCCGCACGGGGCAACATCCGCGAGGCGCCGACGACCTCCGCGGAGGTCGCGTTCCAGGCCGAGCGCGGCGAGGTGTTCAAGGTCCTCGATCGCAAGGGGCGGTGGCTCCAGGTCGTCGACGTCAAGGGCGGGAAGGGCTGGGTGCGTGAGGATCTGGCCTGGGGCATGAAGAAGCCCGATGACGCGGGCGGCTCGTCGTGATGTGTCGCCCGCCACGAGAACGCCGGTCGAACAGGCGACCTGCGCAGGACGCCCCTCGCACCGGGCGCCCGCGGGTCTCCCGCGCTCGCGGGTAGTGGCCGCCGGGTGGCTCGCCCGTCGGGGCTGCTTCCCCTCCTGCCGCCACGATGACCTGGACCGCTGCCACGCCCGCCCGGGCCCGGCCTCTGAACGAAGCGAAGAGCGCCGGGGATCGTCAAAAGTCCCGATAGTCGATCTTCATCTGATCGTAGGGCGCGATCATCGCCTCGATGACGTTGCCCCTCGGGTCGAAGATGCGCTCGTGGTACTCGGTCGGCTCCCAGATGAAGCTGCCGAGCCCGCGCTTGTCCGGGAGGTTGAACATCAGGTCGTTGGCAGCGCGCTTCTCCCACGAATACTCCGCCACAACGAACTTCAGATCGGGGTAGCGCGTCACGAGATCGTCGAAGTTCTCCTGCCACTCCGACGGCTGGCCCTGGTACTCGGTGTAACAGGACTGACCGAGCACATCGAACGAGACGCCCTGCCCGAGCACGCCGTCGACCCACCAGCGCGTGACCGCGTTGTCGTTGCAGCGGTCGAGGTGCAGCATGACCGCGATCGTGTCGTCGGCGTCCTTCACGCCCTGGATCCCGGCCTTCAGGAGCGCGCCGAGCCCCTGGAAGGCCTGCCCCGTGACGAACCCGTCGGGCCACAGCAACCCCTGCGGGGTCTCGTTGCCGATCTGGACCATGTCCGGGCGCGCGCCGGCGGCGCTCAGCTGCGCGATCGCGTCCCGCGTGAACTCGCGCATCGCGCTCGCCAGCGCAGCTCCCTCGAGCTCCGCCCAGGCGACGGGCTTGTGTTGATCGTCGGGATCGGCCCACACGTCGCTGTAGTGAAAGTCGAGGAGGAAGCCCATGTTCGCTCGCTTCACGCGCTGCGCCATCTCTATCGTGTGCGCGAGATCGCAGAACCCCGCGGGCGAGTACGGATCGTCGTCGACGACCGGATCGGCGTAGATCGCCGTGGGGTCGTTGAACAGGCGCAGGCGGATCCAGTTGAACCCGTGCGCCTTCAGGATCTCGAGGATGTCCTTCTCGACGAGCTCACCCGTCGCCGGGTCGACGTCGCGGAACACCTTGCCTTGGGCTTCGCGCTCCTGCACCCAGGAGATGTCCGCGCCGAGGATGAAGCCCGCGGGCGCGCCCGGCGTCCCGCCCCCCCCGGTCCCGCTCGTGGAAGCGCCGCCGCTGCCGCCGGCGCTCACCGGCGCTCCGCCCGCGCCCGCGTCGCCTCCGGTCGCAGCGCTGCTCGCGCCCCCGGATCCGGTTCCCGTGGAGGGGCCAGCGCCTGTCGTGGCAGCCTGACCGGCACCCCCCCCGCCGTCCGCCCCGACACCCGAGCTCTCACCGCACGCGACCAGCGCGGTAAGCAGCGTTACCACACAGATCGCGTTCAGCTTCCGTCGCCGCATCGTTGACCCCCTCGAGGACATGACCCCACCGTTCGATCGAGCGCGGGGCCCGGCGCCGGGCGCGCCGCTCGTTCGCCTTCCGTCAGACACGTTGACTCCCCTCCTCGCTCATGCGGGGCCGCGCGCCTGGGTGCCAGGTCCGCGTGAGAGCTTGCACGTCGCCTCCCACAGGCCATTGAGGTAGACCAGGCCGAGCGCGCGGTCGTACAGACCATATCCCGGCTTGCCGGTCTCGCCCCAGATCATGCGTCCATGGTCCGGACGCACGTAACCGTCGAAGCCGACGTCGTGGTACGCCTTCACGATCTCGGCCATGTCGAGCGAGCCTTCACAGGACAGGTGGGCGGATTCGAAGAACGTGCCGTCCTCCTGGACCGCCACGTTGCGCAGGTGCCCGAAGGGAATGCGGCCCATGCCGCCGAACTCATGCACCAGCGACACGATGCTGTTGCACAGGTCCGCGCCCAGCGAGCCGGAGCACAGCGTGATGCCGTTGGCCGGAGAGTCGACGATCTTCACCAGGCGCCTCAGATCGTCGCGGTTCTTGACGATGCGCGGCAGACCGAAGATCGGTCGCGGCGGGTCGTCCGGATGCATGGCCATGCGGACGCCGACCTCCTCGGCGACCGGGATGATGCGACGGAGGAAGTGCTCGAGGTGCTCCCACAGCGCCTCTTCACCGATGCTCTTGTACTCGCCGAGGACGGCGCGGAGCTGCTCGGGCCTGTAGCTGCTGTCCCAGCCGGGCAGCGCGATGCCCTGTTCCGGGTCGATCTTCGCCGCGGCCCCGGCGTCGAATGCCAAAGTCAGCGAGCCGTCGGGCAGCTCCCGGGCCATCTCGGTGCGCGTCCAGTCGAAGACCGGCATGAAGTTGTAGCAGATCACCTTCACGCCGGCGGCCGCGCAGTTGCGGATGTTCTGGCAGAAATTGTCGATCAGGCGCTCCCGGGTCGGCTTGCCGAGCTTGATGTCCTCGTGCACCGGCACGCTCTCCACCACATCGAACTTCAGCCCCGCGCCCTCGATGCGCGCCCTGAGCGCCTGCAGCGCCTCGACCGGCCACACCTCGCCCACCGGCACGTCGTAGATCGCCGAGACGATGCCGTAGAGGCCCGGAATCTGGCGGATGTACTCCAGCTTGACGGGGTCGCGCTCTCCGTACCAGCGAAAGGTCATCTTCATCGTTGCGATCTCCTCGGGCGACGTGCTCGGCTCGCGAGCGCGCGTGGCCGGGTCGACCTCCGGGGCAGAGCGGCGCGGCCTCGGCGCTGCGGGCCCCGGCATCGTACAGCCAGCTGGGAGCAGCGCAAAGGGATCGCGGGCGCGAAGAGCAGGCGGACACAAACGGCGAGAGCCCGCCGCGCACCCCGTGCACGGCGGGCTCTCCGAGGCCGTTACAGCCGACCTGCTGCTATTCCGCTCCCTTGCCCATCCAGTAGCTCTCGGGCGGGCCCAGGTAGCTCTCCTTCACGCCACCCGCGTCCACCACGATCTTCTGGAGAATCACGCCCGGATGGACCATCCAGAACTTCAGCACGTGGTTCCCCGGCGCGTTGATCGTGTGCTTGGTGCGCATGATGTTGACGTTGTCCGAGGTGTGCCGCTCCCAGATCTTGTTGCCATTGCCGTTGAGGTCGATGGCATAGGTCATGTTGACCGGCTGGATCTCGCCATCGTCGATCGACACGGCGTACTGCATCCCCTCCTGCCAGTTCTGGAAGTTGTTCCTGGGCGAAACGTACACCCAGACCGTCACCTCGCCGCTGCTGGTGAGGTGCATGTCGTATTCCAGCCGGGGAGAGTCGTCGCCGGGCTCCTGGGCCTCCGCCGTCACAGGGAACGGCGTCATCCCCGCTCCGGTGCGACCGATGTCCGGAAGCCGCTTCCACCAGATCTCCTCCGTATCGACCGCGCGGCTGTAGCGATCCGCGAGCATCGACACATAGCCGTTGGCCTCGATGTAGCGGTTGGGCTTCCAGTCGATCTTCCTCGGGTCGTCGACGCGAGCCGTGACCACCACCGAGCTTCCATCCGACCCGGTGACCGTGATCGGGACCTCGAGCGGGAACTCCAGCGGCAGCTGCTGCGTCGGATCCGCGGGGTTGGGGTACGTCGTGGGAGCGAGGGTCCAGTCCACCCTCACCGTCGCGCGCACCTCCTTGTCGACGACGCCATGGTTCGGGTAGACGGTCAGCCACGGCGGGCACGGGGCGCCCCCGCCCCAGCCGGCCCAGCCGGCGGGGCACGCGACGGGGAGCTCGGCCTCGATCGTGTACTCGAGCGGCTCGCGGCCGCGGTTGAACACCTCGATGTACTGCTCCGGCTGCGTCTGGTACTGGCTGAACGTCGGCAGCACGGGCAGCTCTGCGCTCGCGTCGCCTGCCCCGCCCGCCGTCCAGTAGTTGCTCGAGCCATCGATCGCCACGCCGAGCTCCGCCGCCGCGGGGACATCGAGCGACACGAGCTCGGGCCAGATGAACTCCTGGATGTTGTTGTACTGGTACTCGGCCTGCTGCCAGGACGGGTTGCCCGGCGCGCCGTAGCTGATGTGAGGCTGCGTCTGGAAGCCCTCCCACTTGCCGTCGGCGAGGTCGTGATTGTAGTAGTACGAGAGCGCCAGGTCGTCCTGGAGCCGCGCCTCGGCGATGACCGCCATGTCGTTGGTCGCCGCCCGCCCCTGCGCCGCGTAGTGCCGGTTCTTGAACCCCGCCAGGCGCAGCGCGTACAGGTTGGCAGTCGCCTTCACCTGGTAGAGCACGAGCTGGAAGTAAGCGTCCTGCGCCTCGCCCGGCAGGAGCTGGGCCACGAACTCCGCCTGCGAGGCCAGCGACTCCCACTCGTCCGCGACCTGCTCGAGCTCCTGGTAGTTGGTGAGGCTGAACGGGCTGGCGCTGTCGTCGTACGTGACGGCGGCGGTGTCGGGGTCCGGGACCGCGGTCGTCGGCGCGCTGTACAGGACGTCGTAATCGACCGTGATCTTCCGGTTCGTCAGCTCCGGCTTGCGATCCGACTGCAGCTGCGCGTAGCTGTGCAGGATGTCGGCGATGATGTCCGAGTACTCCGGGCCGAATTGCTGCTCGCTCCACTGCCGCTTCCACTCGCCGATGCGCTCGACAGGCCAGCGATCCGGGTTCCAGGCGTAGTCCAGAAAGAACTGGAGCGGGAGCTCCTCGTTCTTGAAGTCTCCGACGTTGACCACCCAGAGCCGATCCACGCCGTAGTTGTAGGCGAGGTGGAGCTGCTCCCAGACGTTGGGCAGGAGCGTCGTGTCGACCCACTTGTAGTTGCGGCCGCCGCCGACGTAGTCGAAGTGGTAGTAGAGGCCGTAACCGCCGGCCCGCTGCTCGCCCGGCTTCGGCAGGCGCTTCATGTTGGCCCAGTTGTCGTCGGCCCAGACCACCGTGACGTCATCCGGCACGCGGATGCCCGCGTCCCAGTAGCCCTGGATCTCCTTGTAGAGCGTCCAGACCTGCGGGATGGTCGTCACGTCCTCGCCGGTCACGGTTTCAAGGATCTCCCGCTGGGCGGCGACGATCGACTCCATCAGCGGGATGCCGTCCTCCGGGGCCAGGCTGACGTCGCCCGGGCCGCGCATGCCGAGCGTGACGACGCCCTCGATCTTCTCGTCGACCATCCGCTGGATGCCCTTGGTCCAGTGCTTCTTCAGCGCCTCGGCGTTGACCGAGAAGCGCCAGTCGCCGGTGCCGCCGTAGGGGTCCGTCTTCGGCGTGACGACGTTGCCGCTCGCGTCCTTCACCTCCGGGACGACGTGGCGATTCCACTCCTCGATGCCCTGCATCATCGGGGCCTCGTGCGAGGTCCCCATCACGATGCCGTAGCGCGTGGCCGTCTTGTGGTTCTCGGGGTCGTCCTCGCCGAACGCCCGGCCCCACACGGCGGGCCAGATGTAGTTCGCCTTCATCCGGAGCGCGGCCTCGAAGACCTTCTCCCAGTAGAGATGGTTGAGCCCACCCGGCTGATTCGGCGCCTTGCCCGGGCCGAACATCTTGGCTGCCCAGTTGCCCGTCGCCGGGTTCTCGTCGTTGATGAAGAAGCCGCGGTACCTCACGGCGGGCTCACCCTGCGTGTGGAGCCCGGGCAGCACGTACAGCGCGTGCTTCCGCTGGGGCGGGACGTCGTCCCACCAGTACAGCGGCGACACGCCGATCTGCGCGGAGAGGTCGTACGCGCCGAAGATGGCGCCGCGCTGATCGCTGCCCGCGATCACGAGCGCCCGCTCCACGCCCTCCACCGGGTCCTCGACGATCTGCGTGACGAAGGTCTCCCACTTCCCGGTCACACCCGAGACGTCGAGCTTCCCCTCCTCCTCCAGCTGATCGATGAGCGGGCTCTTGCCCAGCGTGCCGATCAGGACCACCTCGGTCGCCGACTCCGGGATCTCATCCGGAACGACCGTCGCCGCGGCGCCGGTCACCCGCTGGATGTCCGCCGCCAGGTCGTTCACGACGCGGATCACACCGTCGTAATCGGTGGAGCTGACCACCAGCGGAGCCACCTTGCCGTTCACGGCCAGGGGAAAACGATCCGCTCCACCCTCGCTCGAGACGTACTTGCCCGGGCCGGCCGCACCTGCCGGCAGGTCGGGCCCTTCCGACCCGCCGTTCTCCCCCGGCGGCCCCTGCTCCCCCGGCGGCCCCTGCTCCCCCGGCGGCCCCTGCTCCCCCGGCCCGCCGTTCGCGCCGTCCGACCCGCAGCCGGTCAGCGTGGCGAGCGACAGGGGAAGCAACAAGCAGAGTAGCGAGGGTCCGATTCGACCCTCTCTGATGCCAATGCGTGCATAGCTCATAACGGTGTTTTCCTCGTTGATGCGGCTGACCGGTGTTCGGCTCGCCCGCGTCCGGCGCCGGCCGTGTCATCCGGCGCCGAGGCAGGCTGCTCGTGTGCAAGGACCGATGTCCCTCGAAGGCGTGCGCCTGCAGTGGTCCGGTTCGTGTTGAAATCGACGGAGCCGCGGACCCGTCGACCACGGCTGGAAAATTCTCCCAACCATGTCAACCTTCGAGCCCGTAAGTAACCAAACAAATTGGATGAGATCTGGGCGTCGTACCTATTCCCACGACGGGCCGACCTGATCTCACAATCGATACCATCGGAGGAGGATGTAAGCAACGCAACCCTCATCGCGCTGGCGTCGCCGACGACGCGTGAACCCCTCCGCCGGGGCGGCAGCTCGCCGAGATCTACGCGGCTCGGCTCACGGCCGGCACTCGTTGCCTCCCCGGTCACTCACGTGCTCGCCACTCCAAAGCTCGTGATGCCGGCCACCGGAGGCGGCCCCCTCGAGACGCGGAGACCTATCGATGGCTCGTCGCTCTTCCGGGAGGGTGAGCGGCCCGCACAAGGGATCTCCGGTCGCCTGCGGCGGGCGTGGTGATTCGAGCTTGACATCGTCGAATCATTCTGTCGTCCCCTCCCCGCGGCCGGCTGCCCCCGTACGGGTGCCGCCACCGGCTGCGCCCGCGCCGCTCGGACCGGCGCCTCGGCCGGGATCGTCCATGAAGGCGCAGCGAGCGACGGCGAGCGGGCGCTGGGCAGGGACGAGGCAAGGCACACCCCGCTATTACACCCGCTGGCCGGTCACGGGAAGCCGCGCGTGACACGCCGCAGCCCGGCTGGCTCCGGGGACGGGCGGCGGCGCGCCACGAGGCCTCTCCGGCCAGGGACTGCCCCGTGGTACGGCTCGGCAGACCGCTGTCGGGCCCGAGGTTCCAGGGGCGACTCGATGACGAAGGGCCGCACGAAGCCGGCCAGAGGCCGCGCGCAGCGCGAGGGCGGGCGGCGCGCGGCCGACACGGCGAAGAGCCTCGCGCGGCTCTGGGGCTCTACACGCATGTTCCCGGCAAGGCCGAGCTGACCGATCTCATCGGTCGACACGGTCTTCGGCGACCGCTACGACGACGTGGACGCGCCCTCGCGGCAGCCGGGGGGTGGCGCGAGTCGCTCGGAACTATCGCAGCGCGCAAATGGGAGCTCTACCAGAATCGGCGGTCTGACGGCCAGCGCTGCCCCTCGAGATGGCGAGTCCCGGCAGCTCGATGGCCGGGCCCACCAGCCGAACAGAACCGCTCCTGAGGCACGGAACCTGCATCGATCCTCCGTCGGGCGACGTCCAGTGCGTCGCGCCCGGCCCCGTGGCATGACAGCCACCGTCGCCGCCGGGCGGCGAGCCGAGAAGCGCCCGCAGCACCGACCGCCAAGCGCGCCTCCAGAGGAGCATCATGCCTGATTCCTTGCCCGCGACCGACCGTGCCCACGACGTGCTTCGCCAGGAGTTTCAGAGCCTCGACCCGATCTTCAAGCCGCGGAACGTCGCCGTCATCGGCGCGACCGAGAACAGCGGCGCCGTCGGCCGCACGCTCCTCTGGAACCTGATCAGCAACCCGTTCGGCGGGACGGTCTTTCCCGTGAACCCCAAGCGGTCCAGCGTCCTCGGCATCAAAGCGTACCCGAACATCGCGTCCGTTCCGGCCAAGGTGGATCTGGCGGTCATCGTCACGCCCGCCGCGAGCGTGCCGGGCCTCCTCGGCGAGTGCGTGGACGCCGGCGTCCGCGGCGCCATCATCATCTCCGCCGGATTCAAGGAGATGGGCCCTCCGGGCGCCCGGCTCGAGCAGCAGATCATGGAGCGCGCCCGCGGGAAGATGCGCATCATCGGGCCCAACTGCCTCGGCGTCATGAATCCGATCGGCGGCCTCAATGCCACGTTCGCGAAGGGGCAGGCGCGGCCCGGCAAGGTGGCGTTCATCAGCCAGTCCGGCGCGCTCTGCACGGCGGTGCTCGACTGGAGCCTCCAGGAGCAGGTCGGCTTCAGCGCGTTCGTCAGCGTCGGCTCGATGCTCGATGTCGGCTGGGGCGATCTCATCGATTACCTCGGCGACGACCCCAAGACGAACAGCATCCTCATCTACATGGAGTCCATCGGCGACCCGGACGACGCGCGCTCGTTCCTGTCGGCCGCCCGCGAGGTGGCGCTGAACAAGCCGATCATCGTGATCAAGCCCGGCCGCAGCGAGGCGGCGGCGAAGGCGGCCGCGTCTCACACCGGCTCGCTCACCGGCTCGGACGAGGTGCTCGACGCGGCGTTCCGGCGCGTCGGCGTGCTGCGCGTGAACGACATCGCGGACCTGTTCTCGATGGCCGAGACGCTCGCCAAGCAGCCGCGGCCCCGCGGCAACCGCCTCTGCATCGTCACGAACGCCGGCGGCCCGGGCGTCCTGGCGACCGACGCGCTCGTCGCGCACGGCGGCGATCTGGCGCCGATCTCGCCGGAGATCCTGGGCGAGCTGAGCAGCTTCCTCCCCGCCGCCTGGAGCCGCAGCAACCCGGTCGACGTGCTCGGCGACGCCGGCGCCGACCGGTACGCCAAGGCCCTGGAGATCTGCGCCAGGGATCCGAACAACGACGGCGTGCTCGTCATCCTCACGCCGCAGGACATGACCGAATCGACCGAGACCGCCGAGGCCCTGCGCAAGCACGCGCACGTCGAGGGCAAGCCGGTCCTGGCCAGCTGGATGGGCGGCGTCGAGGTGGAGGCGGGTAAATCGATCCTGAACCGCGCCGGGGTCCCGACGTTCGAGTACCCCGACATCGCCGCGCGCGCGTTCTGTTCCATGGTCCGCTACGCGTACAACCTGCGCGCCCTGTACGAGACGCCGAGCATGGATGAGCGCGCGCTGAACGTCGATCGCGAGAAAGCCGGGGCGCTCATCGCCGGCGTCCGCGCGTCGGGCCGGACGCTGATGGATGAGTTCGAGTCGAAGCAGCTCATGGCGGCGTACGGCATCCCGACGGTGCCGACGGCCGTCGCCCGGAGCGTCGAGGAGGCCTTGGCCACCGCGAGGCAGATGGGGTATCCGGCCGTCCTCAAGCTGTACAGCACGACGATCACGCACAAGACCGACGTGGGCGGCGTGAAGCTCGACCTGCGCGACGACGACGCCGTCCGCCGGGCGTTCGCCGAGATCCACGTGAGCGTCGCGCAGAAGGCCGGCGCGCAGCACTTTCAGGGCGTGACCGTCCAGCCGATGATCGCCCTGAAGGACGCCTACGAGATCATCCTCGGCAGCGCGATCGATCCGCAGTTCGGCCCGGTCCTCCTGTTCGGGGCCGGCGGTCAGCTCGTCGAGGTCTTCAAGGACCGCGCGCTCGGCCTGCCGCCGCTCAACGCGACGCTGGCCCGGCGCATGATGGAGCGGACAAAGATCTACCGCGCCCTCCAGGGCGTGCGCGGCCGCGCGCCGGTGGACCTCGAGGCGCTGGAGCACCTGCTCGTGCGGTTCTCGCAGATGGTGATCGAGCAGCCATGGATCCGCGAGATCGACATCAACCCGCTGGCCGTGAGCGCCGAGCAGATGATCGCCCTCGACGCGCGCGTCGTCCTGCACCCGGCGGACACGCCCGAGTCGGCGCTCCCCAGGTCGGCGATCCGCGCGTATCCGACGCAGTACGTGACGGAGCTGAAGGGCAAGGACGGGCAGGCGTTCACGATCCGCCCGATCCGCCCCGAGGACGAGCCGCTGATGGTCAAGTTCCACCAGAAGCTCTCCGAGCACACCGTGCGGCTCCGGTATTTCTACCCCATGCAGCTCGACCTGCGCACCGCGCACGAGCGGCTGACGCGCGTCTGCTTCGCGGACTACGACCGTGAGATGGCGCTCGTCGTCGAGGAGCGGCCCGCGGGCGGCGCCGATCGCGAGATCATCGGCGTCGGCCGGCTGAGCAAGCTGCCGGGCACCAACGACTCGGAGTTCGCCCTGCTGATCAGCGACGAGCACCAGAGAAAGGGGCTCGGCTCGCGGCTCCTCGGCCTCCTCGTCCAGATCGCCCGCGACGAGGGGCTCTCCCGCATCAGCGCCGATATCCTGGCCGAGAACACGGAGATGCAGCGCGTGGCGCAGAAGCTCGGTTTCCGGATCACCCGGGATCTGGAGGACTCGACCTCGAGGGCGGAGCTCGTGCTGCAGGAGCGTTGAGACGATGCAGGGCCGGCGGGGAGGTGGGTTCGAAGCCCCCCCGGCCGGCGCGCGCTGACTCCCCCGTCAGTGCGAGCTTCGCTGGACGTCCACCGGAAGTCGCCTGGCGCTGATCATCCTCCACGGGTTGTGGAACTCGCACCGATCGTCGCGGGCCACCGCGATCGTCCGGTACCGATCGAGCAGGATCTCCAGCGCGATCTTGGCCTCGAGCCTGGCCAGCGGGGCGCCGAGGCAGAAGTGGATGCTGTGCCCGAAGCTCAGGTGCTGGTTGGGCTTGCGGTGGATATCGAACGCGTCGGGGTCCCGGAAATGGGCGCTGTCCCGGTTGGCCGAGGCGATCCACAGCATGAGCAGCTGATCGGCGGGGATCCGCTGCCCGCCGAGCTCCACCTCTCTCGTTGTCCGCCGGGCGAGCCGCGGGAACGGCGCGCGGCAGCGGAGCACCTCCTCGATGGCCGCCGGGAGCCGCGCCGGGTCGGCCCGGAGCTCCGCCGCGGCGGCGGGGTGCTCGTCGAGGCAGAGGATCGCGTTCCCGAGCAGCGCGGTCGTGGTGATGTGCCCGGCGATGAGCAGCAGGCCGACGAAGCCGACGATCTCCTCGTCCTCCAGGCGGTGCCCCTCGACCTCGGCGCCCACCAGCTGGCCGATGAGGTCGTCCGTGGGGCGCTCGCGGCGCTGCTGGATGTGCGAAAGGAGGTAGCGGTTCATCTCACCGAGGACCGGTCCGAGGCGGTTCATGGTGGCCTGGTCCGGCAGGGTACCCGGGCCCTCGCTCTCCCTCGACAGCATCGTGTCCGCCCAGGTCCGGAAGGCATCCCGGTCCTCGGCCGGGATGCCGAGCAGCTCGGCGATGACGATCACCGGCAGCGGATGGGCCAGGCTCCCGACCAGATCGAAGCGCTCGGCGTCTCCCACACCGGCGAGCAGCTCATTCGTGACCGTCGCGATCCGCGGCGCGAGCCCGGACACAACGCGCGGCGTGAACGCCTGACTGACCAGATCACGGAGCTTCCGGTGCTTCGGCGGGTCCATCCGGGCGAAGTTGCCCCTGGAGAACAGCGCGAAATCGGCCTGCGGCGGGATGAACCTGGACATGTCCGACGAGAACGTCGCCGGATCGGACAGCACGCGGAGGATCTCCGCGTGGCCGAAGAGCTGCCAGGTGCGCTGCTTCTCGTCGTGAAGAACCGGGCTCCCCTCCCGCGCATTGCGCAGCCACGTCAGAAAGGCGTCCAGGGTGGGCTGGCTCGGCTGGGGGGTCACGTCGGTCGTGCTCATGACGGATCACTCCTCGGGGCTCTCCCGCGTTGAGGTGGTATTGCCTTGCGCGAACTGCGCGTAGTGAGCGCGCAGCTGCTCGAACCTGTCGATGATCCCGGGCGCGAGCGAGCGCAGGGCGTCGAGGTCGGGGGGATCGGGGGGCTCGAAGGCCCTGCGCACCATCGTGGCGACCATCTCGGCCCTCTCCTCGATCGGCTGCCTCTCCTCGGCCGGCAGCAGCGGATCGAGCAGGTAGAAGCCGAGCACCGCCGCGTTGATCGCATAGAGCTGGGCGCCCGGATCCACGTCGGTGCGCAGCAGGCCATGCGACCGCAGGAGCCCGCAGTACTCGCGTAGATACGCGAACTTGTGGCCCTGGAGCGGCCGCGCCGTGCTCTCGCTGACGAGATTGCCGAGCACCTCGGTGTCGCGGGTGAACAGCGCTTGCAGCAGCGGAAACTCCTCCAGCAGGAGGAGCCTCCTTTGCATCACGCGGTGAAGCAGGATCTCCGCCGGATCCTCGCGCATGGCCTCGGCGAACCTGTCGAACATCCTCAGGGCGTCGCGCGCGAGCACCGCGAGGAAGAGCGCCTCGCGCGTCTTCCAGTGCAGGTAGACCGTCCCCTTGCCGATGTTCGCCCGCCTGGCGACCTCGTCGATGGTGACGCGCTTGTACCCCCAGCGGAGCACAAGCTCCGCCGCTGCATCCAGGATCCGCTCGGCCCGCTGCCGCTGCTTCGAGAAATCTCCGTCGGCCACCAGCGCCCTCCGTCACGCGAATCATGACCAGTTTACAAAATTGGTCAAACGTCAACGAGTCACCCGGCACCGGGGCCGCGATTCCATTACCTTAAATTTATATTCAATTACATGTATATACATACCAGGTAATATTGTCCGCACGATGGCCGAAACGTTCGCGGCGCTCGCAGATCCGACCCGCCTGCGCCTCGTCTAGCTGCTTCGCGCCGGGGCTTGGGGGCACGCGCTCGGAGGTGCTGAGAAGCCGCAGACCGCTGTAGTATAGTCCACATGGGGGCAGTTCACGGGGCGTGGTCGCGGCGCGCGGGCGGCGCACTCTGTTCAGCCCCGATCGAGCGGAGCCTGGCAATGGGCTATTGCTGTTCTTCCGGGTGGATGATTTCGACGAGGCGCTGTCACGCGCCAGAGCGCTTGTCAGTCAACTCGCGGAGGAGCCCCAGACGAATCCGGCCACCGGGACCCGAGAGTTCGCTCTCCGCGATCCGGACGGTTACTACGTCATGGTCAGCGCGCTCGCGTGAACGTCCATACGTTCCTGGCGTACATGAGGGGCCGCTCGACGCCCCCCGCTCTCCTCCCGCGAGCGAGCCGCCGCTCTCGGCGAGCACGGTGTCGTGACCCTGCGGGAGCGCGCTGATGAAGTCGTGCGCGCGCACCGCCCTCGCGGCGCGCTCGACGTCCTCACGAGAGGCGTCCGGGCGCCCCACGCAAATCGCCTCCTGCGGCCGCTCAGTCAGACCGAGCTGGCAACGGTGCGCTCGGGTGCGCCGACCGAGCACGAGTGTCGTGGGGGGTCGGAGGCCCTGCGCGTAACGAGCCGGCGGCCAAAGTTCACCCAGGACGGCCATCCTTTTGGTAGGCTGGCGGAGAACGGCGCCGCTGTCCGCCGGCGCTTCGAAGGGCCACGGGATCATGGACGATGGCGATGCGAGAACTGGCACGACAGCAGAGGCGGAGCTGGAGAAGCTCCGCCGGCGCAATGCCGAGCTCGAGCAGGAGCTCGCCGAGAAGCGGCGAGTGGAGGTCGCCCTGCGAGAGAGCGAGGCCCGTTACCGGGGCATCGTCGAGGACCAGACCGAGCTCATTTGCCGCTTCCGGATGGATGGCACGCTGACCTTCGTCAACGACGTGTACTGCCGGTACTTCGACAAGACGCGGGAGGAGCTGGTCGGCCATCACTTCACGCCGCTCGTCCCCGACGAGGACCAGCGCCTCCTCGATCAGCAGTTCGCGAAGCTCGGCCCCGAGAACCCGATCGTCCACACCGAGCACCGGGTCGTGCACCCCGACGGATCGGTCCGCTGGATGCACTGGACCAACCGCGCCCCGCTCGGCGAGGGGGGTGCGCACGCCGAGTTCCAGGCGATCGGCGTCGACGTCACCGATCGCCGGGAGGCGGAGGACGAGGTGAAGCGCCTCAACGCCGAGCTCGAGCTGCGCGTGGCGGAGAAGACGCTGCGGCTCGAGCAGATGGTTCGCGAGCTGTCGGCCCCGCTCATGCCGGTGGCGGATCAGGTCATCGCGATGCCGCTGATCGGCTTCCTCGACAGCGCCCGCGCCACGGCGGCGCTCGAGACCCTCCTCCACGGGGTCGTCGCGCACAACGCCACGACGGTGGTCCTGGACATCACCGGCGTGGGGATCATCGACTCCCACGTAGCCGACGCGATGATCCGGTTGGCCCAGGCGGTGAAGCTCCTCGGCGCCCAGGTGGTGCTCACCGGCATCCAGCCGCGGATCGCGCAGACCCTGGTCGCGCAGGGCGTCGGTGTAGGCGACATCGTGACGCTTCGGACCCTGAAGGAGGGGATCGCGTTCGCCCTGCGGCGTGGCCTGGCCCACCCTCAACGGCCGTCCCGCTAGCGCCGCGAAGGGCGCCTCCAGGCGGCCCGGAGCCCAGGCGTCGGTGAGGCTCGCGCGGCGCCCAGCGCTGCACCTCTCCTCTATCCGGTCCCCCGTCCTGGGTGTACCTTCATCGGTTATGGCGCAAACGCACACGACCGCCGGACCCGACGTGCGCCCCGCTGCTCACGACGCGAGAGCCAGCGACGGCGTCCAGGGGACAGAAGGCGAGTTCGACCCCCGCTACATCAACGACGACATCGCGCCCGTGCGCCTGGATCAGCGCAAATGGGGGACAAAGGACATCGCCGCACTGTGGATCGCCATGTGCGCCTGCACCCCCACGTACATGCTCGCCTCGGGTCTGATCGCCGAGGGCATGAGCTGGGCGCAGGCCGAGCTCACGATACTCCTCGGCAACGTCATCGTGCTTCTGCCCATGATCCTCAACGCGCACGCGGGCACGAAGTACGGCATTCCATTTCCCGTCTACTGCCGGAGCGCCTTCGGCGTCCGAGGGGCCAACGTGCCGGCGGTGCTGCGAGCCCTCGTGGCCTGCGGCTGGTTCGGGATCGGAACATGGCTCGGCGGGTGGGCCATCTACAAGATCGTCGCCGTCTTCGTCCCATCGATAGAGCAGATGCCGGCGACGCCGCTCGGCATCAACACCCCCCAGCTCGCCTGCTTCCTGCTGTTCTGGGGCATCAACGTCTGGATCATTCACCTGGGCATCGAGTCGATCCGGATCCTGCTCAACATCAAGGCGCCCCTGCTGGTCGGCCTCGGCCTCTTGTTGCTCCTCTGGGCCTACAACCGCGCCGGCGGGTTCGGCCCCATGCTCGAGAAGCCGTCGGCCTTCGCGGCGGGGCAACCCAGGGAGGGCCAGCTCTGGAGCTTCTTCCTCCCTGCGCTGACAGGGATGGTCGGCTTCTGGTCTACCCTGGCGCTCAACATTCCCGACTTCACGCGCTACGCGCGCTCCCAGCGCGCTCAGGCCCTCGGGCAGGCCATCGGCCTGCCGCCCACCATGGCGTTCTTCTCGTTCATCGGCGTCGCCGTCACCTCCGCCACGGTCGTCATCTACGGCGAGACTATCTGGGACCCGGTCGTCCTCCTCGCCCGCTTCGAGAGCCCCATCGTCTTGATCGTCTCGCTCGCGGCGCTCAGCATCGCCAACCTGGCGACCAACATCGCCGCGAACGTGGTGAGCCCGGCCAACGACTTCTCGAACCTCTGGCCGTCGCGGATCTCCTTCCGCACCGGCGGCCTCATCACCGGCGTCGTCGGGATCCTGATGCAGCCCTGGCGGCTCGTCAGCGACCCCACGGGGTACATCTTCACCTGGCTCGTCGGCTACTCGGCGCTGCTCGGCCCCGTCGGCGCGATCCTGATCGCAGAGTATTACGTGATCCGGAGGACCCAGCTCGATCTCGTCCAGCTCTACAGGCGGGACGGGTCCTACTGGTACACGCACGGGTGGAACCCCATCGCGCTCGTCGCCCTCGTCGCCGGGGTCCTGCCCAATTTGCCTGGCTTCCTCGGCACCATCCACGTCGTGACGGTCGCCGGCGCATGGATGGAGTTCTACCATTACGCGTGGTTCTCGGGCTTCGCGATCTCGTTCGTGGTCTACGTCGCCCTGACGCTGATGCGTCGCCCGGCCATCCGCGCCGCGGCTTGAGCCTCGCTGCCCGCCCCGGGGCGCGAGATCTCATCAACCATTGACACCGGCGGCGAAGGCCGCGTCCCCGGCGCGCGACGCGCACCGCCGAAGAAACGCGCGCTCCCTCACCACAGCGACAAGACGTCCTCGCGACTGCGTCGTGGCTGTGGGTCATGGCCCTACCATCGAAGACCTGTAGCGCCTCATGGAGCGCTCCTCCCACGAGGGGATCTCACCCTAGAAAAGTGTCTTATCAAACAACCTCATCATAATTTTACACTTCACGCTTGATCGGCGGCTGCATTTTTATGTCATCATTGAATGTTCCTTCAGCCTCCGAGGTGCCCATGAAGAAGCTCGTTTTCCTGTCGCTCCCGGCGCTCGTCATCGCCGCCTGCGGCGACACCGGCACGATGGTCGACGAATCCCCGTTGGTCGACGAATCCCCGTTGGTCGACGAATCCCCGGCGACGGCGAGCGCCCCGAGCGCGCTCACCGCCCCACGGCCCTACACCCTCTTCGAGAGCGGCCAGGTCCGCCCTCTCGCCCTCTCGCCCGACGGATCGACGCTCTTCGCCGTCAACACGCCGGATAACCGGCTGGAGATCTTCAAGGTCAGGCGGGGCAGCCTCGTGCACCGCGGCTCGGTCGCCGTCGGCCTCGAGCCCGTCGCGGTCGCGGCCCGCAGCGACGACGAGGTCTGGGTCGTCAACCACCTCTCCGACAGCGTGAGCGTCGTCGACGTCTCGAAGCCCAGGAAGGCCCGCGTGGTGCGCACCCTGCTCGTCGGCGACGAGCCTCGCGACATCGTCTTCGCCGGCGCCGGCAAGGGCCGCGCCTTCATCACCACCGCGCACCGCGGCCAGAACAGCCCTGTGGATCCGGCGCTCACCACGCCGGGCGTGGGCCGCGCCGACGTCTGGGTCTTCTCCGCGGCGAGCCCGAGCCCCGCGCCGCTGACCATCATCACCCTCTTCAGCGACACGCCGCGCGCGCTCGCCGCCACGCCCGACGGCGCGCGCGTCTACGCGGCGGCCTTCCACTCCGGCAACCGCACAACGGTGGTGGAGACCAACCTGGTGAACCTGGGCCACGGCCTGCCCCCGCCGACCACCAACGCCGCCAGCGCCGCGCAGCCGTCAGCGCCCCTCATCGTCAAATTCGACGGCCAGCACTGGGTGGACGAGCTGAATCGAACCTGGGACGACAAGGTGAATTTCGCGCTGCCCGACAAGGACGTCTTCGTCCTCGACGCCATGGCCGACCCGCCCGCGCAGGTCGCGGGCGCCGCGGGCGCCTTCCAGGGCGTCGGCACGGTCCTCTACAACATGGCCGTCAACCCGGTGAGCGGCCGCGTCTACGTGGCCAACACCGAGGCGTTCAACGAGCAGCGCTTCGAGGGCGCCGGCGTCTTCGCCGGCCACACCGTGCGCGGCCGCTTCAACCACAACCGCATCACGGTGCTCGATCCGGCGACGGGCGGCGTGGCCCCACGGCACCTGAACAAGCACATCGACTACAACACGTGCTGCGCCCCGATCCCGAGCGCCGAGAACGCGAAGAGCCTCGCGCTGCCCCAGGGCATGGCCGTCTCGGGAAACGGAAAGAAGCTCTACGTCGCCGCGCTCGGCTCGGACAAGATCGGTGTCTTCTCGACCGCGGCGCTCGAGGCCGACACCTTCGTGCCCAAGCTCTCCCACCAGATCCCGGTCTCCGGCGGCGGGCCGACCGGCGTGGTGCTGGACGAGGCGCGCAAGCAGCTCTACGTCCTCACGCGCTTCGACAACTCCATCTCGATCATCGACGTCAAGGACCGGGCCGAGGTCGCCCACGTGCCCATGTACAGCCCCGAGCCGGAGAGCGTGGTCAACGGCCGGCGCTTCCTCTACGACGCCTCGTTCTCGTCGAGCCACGGTGACTCGGCCTGCGCGAGCTGCCATGTCGACGGCGACGTCGACAGCCTGGCGTGGGACCTCGGCGACCCGGACGCGGTGACCACGCCGATGCCAGGGCCCTTCGTGCTCGATCCAGCGCTCTTCGGCCAGCCCGCCGAGTTCGCCGCCCTCAAGGGGCCGATGACGACGCAGAGCCTTCGCGGGATGGCCAACCACGGTCCGATGCACTGGCGCGGAGACCGCACCGGCGGGAACGACGCGCCGAGCGCGCAGCCGGACAGCGGCACCTTCGACGAGGACGCCGCGTTCAAGAAGTTCAATGTCGCCTTCGTCGGCCTGCTCGGGCGGAGCGCGCCCATCTCCGGGGCGGACATGCAGGCGTTCACCGACTTCATCCTCCAGGTGATGTATCCGCCCAACCCCATTCGGGGGCTGGACAACACGCTCACCCCCGACCAGGCGGCGGGCAAGGCCTTCTTCACCGAGCCGGGCGGCGCGTGCAGTACGTGCCATGTGCTCGATCCCGCGGGCAACGCCGAGCACGGAGTTCCATTTCCCGGCTTCTTCGGGACCGACGGGCGCTACACGTTCGACTTCATCTTCCAGAGCTTCAAGGTCGCCCAGCTGCGCAACGTCTACCAGAAGGTGGGCATGTTCGGCATGGTGCAGAACCCCCGCTTCAACAACCGAGACCACCAGTTCATGGGCGATCAGATCCGCGGGTTCGGCGTCGCCCACGACGGGACGGTGGATACGGTCTTCCGCTTCGACGATCAGGCCGGCTTCAACGAGGCCCCCGGGGTCGCCGGCTTCCCTCCGGGCGAGCCAGGCGACGTGCTGCGCCGGCAGGTGACTTCCTTCCTGCACGCCTTCGACACAAACCTGGCGCCCATCGTGGGCCAGCAGGCGACGCTCGCCGGCGCCGGCGACACGGCGGCCGGGCAGCGCGTGGATCTCCTGATCGCGCGCGCCGACGCGGGCGAGTGCGATCTCGTCGTGAAGCGCCGCGTGGGCAAGGAGGAGGTGGGCTTCCTCTACCAGGGCGACGGCACGTTCCGCCGGAACAGGGCGGGGCGCGCGGCGATCGACGAGGCGGCGCTGCGCCAGCGCGCGACCGCGGGGAGCCCGCTGACCTACACCTGCGCGCCGCCCGGCTCGGGGGTGCGGATGGCGATCGACCGTGACGGCGATGGAGCGCTCGACGGCGACGAGGTGGACGCGGAGACCGATCCGGCGGATCCGGCGAGCACGCCTGGCGGCTGAGCCCGGCCCCCCCCTGGCGCATCACTGCGCGAGGTACGCAGCCACGTCCGCCGGACGCTCCTTGGCGTGAGCGATCAGCGTGGCGAGGCCGTTGTCGAAGTCCTCGGGCGACGCGAGGTGCGTGTGCCCCTCGATCTCGCCATCCGGCCCGACGACGTACGGCGCGATCAGCTCGTGCGCCGCCCTGAACCACGCCTCGGTCTTGGCCGGCTCGTACTCCTTCTCCGCGGCCTGCTTCACGTAGCCGCGGTAGACCTCGAGATAGACCGGATCGTCGAACAGGAAGCGGATGAGCGGCCAGTTCTCGTTCACCTCGTCCATCGAGAGGGGCAGCGCCTTCAGCCCGATGTTCGCGCCCGCTGAGTCGGGGTCCGTCCACGCGAAGGTGTGGTCCCACGGGATCCACGCGAATTGCCCGTTCCTGTTCGGGTCCGAATACATGTAGTAATTGTGCGGCAGGCGGCCGTACACGTCCCAGTCCTCGATCACCGCGTTCAGCGCCATCCAGTGCAGGAAGCCGTCGACGTCGAGGCGCGCCTCGAGCCCCGCGCGCCAGGCGGCGGCGTCGGTCCTGTCGGCGTGCAGCGCGTCGAACAGCGCGCGCGCGTCCGAGAAATCGGCCTCGTCCTCGTTGTTCTCCTTGACGAGGGTGTCGGGATCCCACGTCTCCCACCGCGCGCCGGTGCCGTCAGGCTTGTAGAGGTTGCCCTTGTGGCCGCCGAAATGGGTGTCGAGGAACGACTCGTCCGACGGGAGCTCGATCCCGGTGTACAGCCCGAAATAGACAGGCCCGTCGCCGTGATCGATGAAGACCCGGTAGAACGCGGTCGCGGGCGCGGGGATCCCCGCCTTGGCGAAGATGTCGGTGCCGATCTTCTCGCGCAGGAGCGACGGATCCAGGTAGCCGCTGGCGAACGACAGCGCGTCGAACCCGTAGAAGCGCTGATTCTTTGTCTCGGGGTAGGTGTCCTCGAACTTGTCGAAATTGAGGCGCAGCGGCAGCTTCCAGTTCCCCTGGTTCCAGGGCAGGAGCAGGCTCGAGTTGCCCTTGAAGCGGATGCCGACGTGCTGCCATTGCCGATCCTCGGTGGCGACGTCGCACTCGACGTAGGCCGGCGTGCGCGGGAGCAGCTCGACGCTGCTGATGAGCCCGGGATCGCCGCCCGGCCCGGCCGGCATGCAGGTCAGGCCGGCGTCGTGCTCCGTGCACGCCCCCAAGGTGTCGGTCCCGAAGAGCGAGATCGTGCAGATGGCGTCCGCTGCGAGCCCGTCGCAGGCCGCGATCCAGTCCGGCGGCGGGGTGAATTCCCCGGGGTCTTGCGGCTTCGGCTGGCAGGTCAGGCCGCCGGGGAGCTCGGTGCACGACCCCTCGGCCTCGGTCCCGAAGAGCGCGATCATGCAGTCATCGCCGGCCACGAGCCCGTTGCAGGCGTCGATCCACTCCTGCGGCGGCTCGAATCCGCCTGGCCCGCCTTGCGCGCCGAACTCGCCGACCATGTCCGTCATGTCGGCGACCATCTCCTGCCACTTCTCGGGCGCGATGGTGATGTCGAGGCGGGGCACCCGGTCCTGCGGGAACGCGGCAGCGTAATCGGGCGCCTCGTTGGTGCTGCCGCCCGCCTCGCCGCCTTGCCCTGTACCGCCCGCGCCGGTGCCGTTCCCGCCCGCGCCGCCCCCGCCCCCGCCCGCGCCGCCCCCGCCCGCGCCGCCCCCCGTCCCGGTCGCAGCGGGATCGTCGGATCCGCCGCAGCCCACCAGGGGCGCGGCTGCCAACGCGGCGAAAGGCAATAGATAATGCAGACTTCGTAAGTTCATCGATCGCTCCTCAGCTCGGCGGTCTGTGGCGATCTTATGTCAGCAGCGCATCGATCTCGTGACGAAATCCGCGCCGAGGCCAGATGTGCAGCGGTTCAGACGCAGGCAGAGCGGATAATTCCACATGAGATGTAGAGCGGATAATTCTATATGAGATGAAGACGGGTAATGTGATGTGCCTCCAATATGGAGCCAGGCGGCCGCGCCCGTCGGGCGCGGCGCGCCGCGCGTCACGGTCGCTCCGCCGCGGGCGCGAGCGTTCGATGGACCGCGTCGATCGCGAACGTGAGATAGGCCCGGTTCTCGGCCCGGTCGAACCCCTGGTTCGAGAGGTGCTGGTGGAACGGCCGGAAGTGCAGCGCGCCGAGGAAGAGGTCGGCCGCGTGCTCCGGGGGCGCGGGACGCAGGAGGCCGCAGGCGATCGCGCGCGAGAACCACGCGACCACCTCGCGCCGCGCGCGGACCGGCGGCAGGTCCTCGCGCCGGTCGGCCATGGACTCGACGTGCATGCCGGCCGAGCGGAGCACCGCGAGGCACGGCACGATGCGCTCGAGGTAGGCGGAGATCTCCTCGCCGAGCTCGAGGAGCTGGATCCGCGCGTCACGGTCGTCCGGGCCCGCCCGCGCGCGCGCCATCCACGGCGGATCGAACGGCGGCAGCAGCGCGGCGCGCAGGAGCTGCTCCTTGGTGCCGAAGCGCTGGAACAGCACCCCGTGCGAGATACCGAGCCGCTCGGCGATGAGCATCGTCGAGACGCCCGCGCCGTGCTCCAGAAAGCACGCGCGCGCCTCCTCGAGGATCTGCGCGTCGGTGATGTTGCGCGGCCTTGCCATTCATAAGTATCATGATACTTACTGCGTGACGTCACAATGTATTTCAGGTGACAATCGACGCTGACGCTGGCGGCTCGAGCGAGGCGCTGCCCGGCGGGCGGGCGAACGCCGGGGAGCTCGGGACGCGGGCGAAGCGACCTTTCTTGGCCGAAGGAGATGCCTGATGCTTGTTCATCGCTTGAGCCAGCTATCCCGAGTCGACCTCGCCACGGCGGGCGGCAAGGGTGCCAACCTCGGTGAGCTGCTCCAGCTCGGGCTGGCCGTGCCGCCGGGGTTCGTCGTGAGCGCTGGCGCGTATGCGGAGCAGGCGCGCGCATGGGGGCTCGCCGACCGCCTCTCGGCGCACCTCGCCGCGAGCGGCTGGGACGCGGCCGCCTCGGAGGCCGCGGCGCTCTTCGAGCGGGGCGCGATGTTGCCCGGGATGGAGAGCGCGGTCCGAGACGCGTACCGCGAGCTCGGCGCGCCGCCGGTCGCCGTTCGCTCCTCGGCGACGGCGGAGGACCTCGCCGACGCGTCGTTCGCGGGCCAGCACGAGACGTACCTCGACGTGGCGGGGGAGGACGAGCTGCTCCTCGCGCTGCGGCGGTGCTGGGCGTCCCTCTGGAGCCCGCGGGCCCTCGGCTACCGAGCGGCGCGCGGCATCGATCACCTGGGGGTCCACATCGCCGTGGTGGTGCAGCGCATGGTGCCGGCCGAGTTCGCCGGCGTCCTGTTCACCGTCGACCCGGTGGCCCAGCGCGCCGACCGCATGCTCCTGGAGGTCGCCCCGGGCCTCGGCGAGGCCGTTGTGTCAGGGCACACGACCGGCGATGTGTACCGCCTGCGGCGCGCGCCGTTCGCCGGAGCCGCGGCGCCCGGCTCGGACAGGCCGAACGGGGCCGCGAGCCCCGGCACGGACGACCTCGCGATCGACGACCGCGACCGCCGGGAGGCCGGCCGCCCCGCGCCGAGCGACGCCCTGGTGCTCGAGCTGGGCCGCATCGGGCTCCGCCTCGAGGCCCACTTCGGCTGCCCGCAGGACGTGGAGTTCGCCTTCGTCGGGGGCTCCATCCACCTCCTCCAGTCGCGCCCGATCACCACGCTCGGCACGGCCGAGCTCGAGCCCCTCCCCCCGCCCCCGCAGCTCAACCGCCTGCAGCGGAGGATGCTCGAGGCCAACGACAACGACCGGTTCCCCATCGCCCCCAGGCCGCTCGATCAATGGGGCTTCCGGGTGACGCTCCCCGCGCTCGTGCGCATGGTGCGCTTCCTGGGGGTCGACGTGGACGAGGCCGAGGAGCGCGCGTGGGTCGACCAGCTGTGGCGCCCGGTCTTCGTCCCTCCGCGGATGCGACCCACCCTCCGCTTGCTCCGGCTGCCGCAGAAGGTCGCGGCCAGCCTGCGCTACGACGCGATGGCGTGGTGGGAGAGCGACGGGTTCAAGCGGCTCCAGGAGGCCTGCGCGCCGGTCGATCTCCGCGCGCTGGACGACGCCGCGCTCCTCCGCCGCGCCGACCGGATCGGGGAGACCACGACCGCCGTCCTGGGCGAGCGGTTCGAGCGGAACGCCAGCCAGCTGGCCGCGATCGCCCTCCGCGTTCCGGTCACCCTCGCCGTGGGACCGAAGCGGGCAGCGGCCGCCATGAGCGACCTCGTCGCGGGCCTGCACACCCGGACGTCCGACGTCAACCTGGCGCTCTTCCACCTCGCGCGCCGGGCGGCGAGCGCCGGGCCGGAGCTCGCCGGCGCGATCCGGGAAGGACGCCCCGAGGCCCTCCGCGAATCGGAGGCCGGCCGGGCTTACCTGGACGAGGTCGAGGCGTTCCTGGACGAGCACGGGCACCGGGAGACCACGGGGCTCTACCTCTCGGCGCCGACGTGGCGCCAGGATCCCGCGCCCCTGTGGGGGCTGCTGCGCGGCCTGCTCGACGCCACGAAGCCGCCGTCCGAGGAGGCCGGGCTCGCGCGCTACCGGGCGACGCTCGAGGAGGTCACCCGCGGGATCCGCTTCGTACCGGGTCTGCCCGACGCGTTCCGCCGCACCCTCGAGCGGCTGCGGAGCGCGATCGTCTTCCGGGAGCGCACGCACTTCGATCTCGTGCGCTCGTACTCCGCGCTCCAGGCGATCGTGGCCGAGATCGCGCGTCGCCTCGGCGAGCGCGGGCGCCTGCCGAGCCCTGACGACGTCTTCTACCTGACGGAAGCCGAGGTCCGGGGGTGGCTCCAGGGGGAGGCGCCGCCGCTCGACGAGGTGAGGCGGCTCGTTCGACGGCGGCGCGCGACGTACGGGGTGGTCAACGCGAGGTGGCAGAAGAGCGCGCTCGGGGCGGGCGCGGGGCGCGCCTCGGGCGACGAGCTCCGCGGCATCGGGGCGTCGTCCGGGGTGGTCCGCGGCAAGGCGCGCCTCGTGCGGGACGAGCGGGAGTTCGAGCGGCTGAAGGCGGGGGAGATCCTTGTCTGCCGCTACACGAACCCCGCGTGGACGCCGCTCTTCACGCTGGCCGCGGGCGTCGTGACGGACGCCGGCGGCGCCGTCTCCCACGCGGCCATCGTCGCGCGCGAGTACGGGATCCCGGCGGTGCTGGGGGCCGCCGGGGCGACCGAGCGCATCACGGACGGCCAGGAGATCCTCGTGGACGGGACGGAGGGCCGGGTGACGCTCCTGCGCCAGGGCGACCGTCAGGGCGGCGCGAGCGAGCTCGCCCGTGGCTGAGCCTCTGGCCGAGCCTCCGTCGCGCCCGCCGGCGTCCGTGCCTGAGCCTCCGTCGCGCCTGCCGGTGCGGCTCCTCGCCGCCATCGCCCTCTCGACGGCGCTCGCGCCGCTCAACTCCACGATGATCGCCGTGGCGCTGCCGGAGATGTCGCGCACGCTTCGCGTCGACTCCGGCGCGCTCCGGCAGGCGCTCGTGACGAGCTACCTGCTCACGAACATCGTCCTGCAGAGCCCCGGCGGGAAGCTCGGCGATCGCCTCGGCCACCGGCGCGCGCTCGGGCTGGGCCAGCTCCTCCTGGCGGCCGGGGCCGCGCTCGCCTACTTCTGGCCGGTCCTCCCGGTGCTCGCCGTGTCGCGCGTCGTGATGGCCGCGGGCGGCGCGATCGTGGTCCCGAGCGCGACGGCCATGCTCCGCACGGAGCTGCCGCCCGAGGTGCGCGGGCGCGCCTTCGGCGCCTTCGGGGCGGTGATGGGGCTGTCGGCGGGCACCGGACCGGCGATCGGGGCGCTGCTCGTGGGGACCTTCGGGTGGACCTCGATCTTCCTCGCGAACGTCCCGGTGCTGCTCCTCTCCGCCGCGCTCGCGCACGTCGGCGCGCCGCCGCGTCCCGCGGCCATGAAGCCCGCCGCGCCGCGCTCGCCGTTCGACGTCGTGGGCTCGGTGCTGCTGGGCGCGTCGCTCATCGGGCTCGCCCTCGGCCTCGAGGCCGCCCACCTCCGCTGGGCCGCGGTGCTCGGCGCGCTGGGCTTCGTGCCCTTCGTGCTCTGGGAGCGGCGCGCCGCGGACCCCATCATCGACTTCTCGCTGTTCAGGCGGCGCGCGTTCGTCGGCGGCAGCCTGCTCATCGCGCTCCAGAACTTCGCCATGTACGCGACGATCTTCGAGCTGCCGCAGGTGGCGGGGCGGCTGTTCCACGTCGGGCCGCGCGACGTCGGCA
This sequence comes from Sorangium sp. So ce362, assembly GCF_051519845.1. Classification (NCBI taxonomy): domain Bacteria; kingdom Pseudomonadati; phylum Myxococcota; order Polyangiales; family Polyangiaceae; genus Sorangium; species Sorangium sp. So ce362. The sequence goes on from NZ_CP150332.1 coordinate 5,500,746, forward strand.
CGACGCTGCTGGCCATGATGGGGACGATGGTGGTCGTCTCGCCCTTCGCGGGGCGCGGCTCCGATCGCTTCGGGGCGCGGGCGGTGGCGCTCGCCGGCTGCTCGCTCGCCGTGGCCGGCATGGTCCTGCTCGCGGTGCGGCCGCTGGACGCGCTCACGGACGCGGTCCCCGCGCTCGTGATGCTCGGCGCCGGCCTCGGCCTGACGTCCGCGCCGTCGCAGGCCGCGGCGATGAGCGACGTCCCGCGGGAGAAGAGCGGAATGGCCGCAGGCCTGACCTCGACGATGCGCTACATGGGGGGCATCGCCGGCCTCACCGTGCTCGGCCTCGTCCTCACCGACCGCCCGGAGGGCGACGTGGTGATGCGCGAGCACACGATGGCCACGTCCATCTTCGGCGCGGCGCTGCTCCTGACGATCGGCTGCGCCTTCCTCCTGCCCGGCCGGGCCGCGGCGCCGGCGGCGGCGGCGGGATCACGATAGAGCGGTCTCACGAGGAGAGGCGGCGAGCCGCAGGCGGCGGGCCCCTGGGACCGGCGCGCCTGGTTCGTGGTAGGGAGCGCGGATGAGCCGCCGCCCTCGCCTCGCCGCCTCCTGCGCCGTCCTCACCGCCCTCCTCAGCAGCTGCAGCGCCACGCCTGACGCTGCCGCGCCGGGCAGCGGCGGACGGCGCGAGACCGCGAGCGGCGCGCAGGCCGCCCACGCGGGCCATGCCCCGTCGCCCGGTCAGCAAGGCGCCGGTCACGCCGGCCACGGCGCTGGGCACGGCCACCACGCAGCGCAGGGCCACCACGCAGGGCGCGCGCACGGCGCCGGGCACGGCCACCACGCAGCGCAGGGCCACCACGCAGGGCGCGCGCACGGCGCCGGGCCGCTCGTCCACCGCTTCGAGCGGGCCGACGACTGGGTGGCGGCCTTCGAAGGCCCCGAGCGCGACGCCTGGCAGAAGCCGGCGGAGGTCATCGCCGCCATGCAGATCGCCCCGGGCATGCGGGTCGCGGATCTGGGGGCCGGCACGGGCTACTTCCTGCCGCACCTCGCCCGCGCGGTCGGGCCGACCGGCGCGGTCATCGGCCTCGACATCGAGCGGGACATGGTCCGCTACATGGCGGAGCGCGCGGCCCGCGAGCGCCTCGCCAACGTCACCGCGCGCGAGGTCCGCCCCGACGATCCCGGGCTCGAGCCCGGCTCGGTCGACCGCATCCTCGTGGTGAACACCTGGCATCACATCCCCGATCGCCCCGCCTACACGGCGAAGCTGAAGGCCGCGCTCCGCCCGGACGGCGCGGTGGTCGTCGTCGACTTCACCGAGGCCGCGCGCCGCGGCCCCCCGAAGGATCACCGCATCACCGCCGAGGCGGTCGCCGCCGAGCTCCGCGCCGGGGGCCTCTCGCCCCAGATCGTCGCGGAGGAGCTGCCCGAGCAGTACATCGTCGTGGGCCGGCGCGCCGGCGCGGGCGAGGCGCGCTGACGCGGGCGGAGCGGCCGGGTGCGACCCGCTCGGGACAGGGCTCGCCGAGGCGCCGGCTATCGATAGCCGGTGACGTCGGCGGGCTTGCCGGCGTCCTGGACCTCGACGAGGTACCGCCACGCGTCGGGCTGGCTGCCGTCCACGTCGGTGAAGCCATAGACCCGCGCGAGTTGGCCGCTCGACAGCGACTGCCCGGACCACCGGGCCACCTCCGGGTCGGCCGCGAGCGCCGCCACCGCCCGGCCGACGTAAGCGGGGGTCTCCGAGATCGCGAAGTGGGGCTGCTTCGCGAGCGCGTCGCGCCAGCGCTCCTCGGTGACCCCGTAATGACCCATCATGATCTCCGAGCGCAGCCAGCCGGGCGTCAGCGCGACGGCCGTGCCGCCGTGGGCCCGCAGCTCCTCGGCCTGGGCGAACGCCATGCGGAGGACCGCGGTCTTGGCGAGGTCGTAGAAGAACGAGACGCGGTAGTGCCCTGCATTGTAGTCGGCCGTGCCGTCCGTGATCTCGACGACCAGGCCGCCCGGCCTCTTGATGAGCAGCGGAAGGGCATGGTGGCTCGTGAGGATGTGGGTATCGATGGCCAGCCGCAGCAGCCGCATCCCGCTGTCCAGCGAGTGCTCCCATAGCGGCTTGTTCCACTCGAACAGGTGCTCGCCGCCCCACACGTCGTTGACCAGCACGTCGAGCCGGCCCTGCTCCCGCTCGATGCGCGCCACGAGCTCCCGGACCTGCTCGCGCTCCAGGTGATCCACCTGCACCGCGATCCCCTTGCCCCCCGCCCGGGTGACCCGCTCGGCGGTCTCCTCGATCGTCTCGGGTCGATCCATCTCCGAGCGCTGCGCGCGCGTGGTGCGGCCCGTGGCGTACACCGTCGCGCCCGCCGCCCCCAGCTCGACCGCGATCCCCCTGCCCGCGCCGCGCGTCGCGCCCGCGACGAGCGCCACCTTGCCATGAAGTGCTCCGCTCATGCTCCATCGTCTCCTTTCCTTGCCAGGACGCGTGTGAGGGTCGCACGGAAATCCTGACACCTCCTGTCAGGTATTCCGGGACCGCCGCGATGCTCGGCGAGGGGGGCGGAGGTCGTGCTGGAGCGTCGCACTCGACAGCAGATGGCACGCGCGTCCAGTCGCCACCACGACACCTGCCCATCGATGCGACGTTTATCCACCACGTGGTACCTCGAGCGATCACGCGGTGCCGCTTGATGCAGCGCGGAGAAGCGCTCTACAAGTAAATTATGATCAGTATCCCCGGGTACACTCTCACCGGTCTCATCCACGAATCTGCCGCGTCGACCGTGTACCGAGGAGTTCGAAACGACGACCGCGCCCCCGTCGCGGTCAAGCGCCTCAGGAACGAGCGCCCGGCGCCGGCCGAGCTCGCGAGGCTTCGCTACGAGTACGCCATCGCCAAGGAGCTCGCGCTGCCCGGCGTCGTGAAGGTCCTGGGCGTCGTGAAGACTGGGGCGAGCCTTTCGCTCATCATGGAAGATGCCGGAGCCTGCGCGCTCCATGAGCTCATCGGCGCGCGCTCCCTGACCCTCCAGGACACGCTCCGGATCGCGATCTCCGTCGCGAGCACGCTGGAATCCATCCATCGCGGCGGTGTCATTCACATGGACATCAAACCGCAGAATATCATGGTCGAGCCGTCCACGGGGAACGCCAAGATCATGGACTTCGGCAGCGCCACCCGCCTCTCGCAGGAGGCGCAGCGTTCGAAGAGCCCAGCCGCCTTCGAGGGCACCCTGGCGTACATGTCCCCGGAGCAGACCGGACGGATGAACCGCGTGATCGACCTGCGCACGGATCTCTATTCCCTGGGGGTCACCCTGTACGAGATGGTGACAGGCAGGCTCCCCTTCCCGACGAAGGATCTCCTGGAGCTCGTGCACTGCCACATCGCCAGGCTCCCGCCGCCGCCGGCGCAGGTCTCGCCCGACGTACCGCGCCCCGTCTCCGACATCATCATGAAGCTCCTCGCGAAGAGCCCCGATGATCGGTTCCAGGGCGCCTACGGGCTCAGGATGGATCTCGTCGAGTGCCTCACGCAGCTCGACGCGACGTCGAGGATCGAGCCGTTCGAGCTCGGGCGCCACGATTACGTGGACGCGCTCCGGATCCCGCAGAGGGTCTACGGCCGCGAGGCGGAGCTCGCCGTCCTCGAAGGCACGTGGCGGCGCATCAGCCAGGGCGCGAGCGAGCTGCTCCTCGTGTCCGGCCACGCCGGGATCGGCAAGTCGCTCCTCGTCGGCGAGATCCAGAAATCCGTCGCGCAGGGCAACGGAACCATCGTCGCCGGCAAGTTCGACCAGATCAACCGGACCGTCCCCTACGCGACCGTGGCGCACGTCTTCCGGGAGCTCGTCCGCGCCCTCTTGACCGAGCCCGCGGAGGCGCTCGCGCGCTGGGCCGAGAAGATCGCGACCGCCGTCGGGCAGAATGGCCAGCTCCTCATCGATCTCATCCCCGAGCTCGAGCTCATCCTCGGCCCCCAGCCCGCGGTCACGCCGCTCGGCCCGACCGAGGCCCAGGCTCGCTTCCACCTCGCGTTCCAGAGATTCTGCGGCGCCATCCCCGCCCAGGAGCACCCCCTCGTCATCTTCCTCGATGACCTGCAATGGGCAGATCCGGCCTCGCTCAAGCTCCTCGAGCAGCTCCTGACCGCAGCGGAGATCAAGCACCTGCTCGTGATCGGCGCGTACCGGCAGAACGAGGTCGACGAGAGCCACCTGTTCTCGATCACCCTGGCGGAGCTGCGCAAGGCCGGGGTGACCGTCGGGGAGATCGACCTCAAGCCGCTCGATCTCCCCGTCGTGACGCGCCTCCTCGCCGACGCCCTCTCCTGCGATCCCGCGCGGGCCGAGCCGCTCGCGCGTCATGTCATGACCAAGACCCACGGCAACCCGTTCTTCATGAACCAGTTCATGAAGGCGCTGCACGCCGAGAAGCTCGTCGCCTTCGACCCGGCCCTGCACGAGTGGACGTGGGATCTGCCGCGCATCCAGCAGATGAAGGTCACGGAGAACGTCGTCGACTTCATGACGGGCAGGCTCCGGGAGCTCGACGAGCGCGCGCATCGCATCCTCACGCTCGCCGCGTGCATCGGGTATCGCTTCGACCTGAAGACGCTCGCGATCGTGGACGGCAAGCCGCGCCGGGAGGTGGCAGGCGAGCTCTCGGCGGCGCTCCGCGAGGGTCTGGTCCTCGCCGTCGGCGCCGACTCCAGGTTCTTCGACGCGGCCCTCCACGGCGCGATGATCGGCGAGGCCGACGAGCCGGAGCTCTCGGTCGACGCCTCCTACCGGTTCTTGCACGACCGCGTGCAGCAAGCGGCCTACCGGCTCCTCGACGACCCCCGCAAGCAGGAGATCCACCTCCAGATCGGGCGGCTCATGCTCGCGGAGAGCGACCCCGGAGACGCGGAGGGCAACGTCTTCGAGATCGCGACCCACATGAACCTCGGGTCGCCGCGGATCGACGATCCGGGAGAGCGCGTCACGCTGGCGCGGCTGAACCTCGAGGCGGGCAGGAGGGCGAAGGCCGGCGCGGCGTACGAGGCGGCCGCGAGCTACTTCGAGGCCGGCACGGCGACGCTCGGTCCGAGGCGCTGGGACGAGCAGCACGACCTCACCTTCGCGCTGACCACCGGGCTCGCGGAGTGCCTGTGCCTGACAGGCCAGTTCGACGCCGGAGAGCGGCTGTTCGACGCCCTCCTCGAGCACGCGAGATCCCGGCTGGACAGCGCGCAGATCCGCAACCTGCGCATGTCGTTCCACCTGATGCGCGGCAATCTCTCCGACGTCGTGCGGTGCGGCCTCGAGGCGCTCGCGCTGCTCGGGGTCGACATCCCCACGGCGGCCGAGGAGCAACGCGCGCGGCTCGGCAGGGAGCTCGATGCGATGCAGGCCCACCTCGCAGGCCGCCAGATCACCGATCTGCTGGGGCTGCCCACCGCCGCCGATCCGGAGAAGCAGACCCTCCTCCGCCTGCTCGCCGACATGACGCAGCCCGCCTCCGCGCTCGGGCTGCCGGTCCTCGGTCCGCTCACGCTCATCATGCAGATCAACCTCGCGATCGAGCACGGGAACTCGAGCACGTCCGCGTACGCGTACGTGCTCTATGCGGTGCTCCTGATCGACGGCGTCTTCGAGCCGAGGACCGCGGAGGACCGGTACAAGGAAGCCTACCAGTTCGCCAAGGTCGGTATCGAGCTGAACGAGCGCATCCCCAACCCGCGCATCGCGTGCATGCTCCTCACGACCTTCGCGTCCATCCTCCATTTCTTCGAGCCGCTCCGGGACACGATCAAGCTCCTGACCCGCTCCCGGCAGGCCGGCCTGGAGTCCGGAGATCTGGCCTACGCGTCGTATTGCTGCATTCACATGATCTCGGCGAGCCTGGGCCTCGGCGACGATCTCGGCGCGGTCGCCGAGGAGATCGAGCAGGATCTCGCGCTCATGCGGAGGACGAACGACAAGCTCACGACGCTCATCCTCACGTGCGCAAGGCAGGTCGTCGCGAACCTCACGGGGGGCACCGCCGGGGCGCACACCCTGAGCGACGGCGCCTTCGACGAGGCCGCCTTCGCCGGCGCCGTCTCGGCCCCGGAGCTCACCTACGTGGCCGCCTGGTACCACACGCAGAAGATCCAGCTGGCCTATCTGTACGGCGACCAGGGCGCCGTGCGCTCGCTGATGGCCACCGTGGAGAAGATGACCGCCGGCTGCGTGAACAACTTCTGGGCGACCGAGCTCGTCTTCTATTCGTGCCTGAGCCTCGCCGCCTCGTGCGACGGAGCGCCGGCCCCAGAGAAGGAGCGGCTCGTGGCGACGATCGCGACGGAGCGGGAGAAGCTCGCCCGCTGGGCCCAGCTCTGCCCCCGGAACTACGCGCACAAGCACCTCCTCGTCGCGGCGGAGATCGCGCGCGTCTCGGGCGACGACAGGCACGCCGCGGCGCTGCTCTACGACAGGGCGATCGAGGCCGCCGAGGAGGCCGGGTTCACGCGCGACCAGGCGATAGCGAGCGAGCTCGCCGCGAAGTTCTACCGCGGAAGTGGCTTCACCCGGTGCGCTCGGGCCTACATGACCGACGCCTACCACGGCTACATGCAGTGGGGAGCGACCGCCAAGGCGGACCGCCTGGCGGCCGAGGCGCCGCACCTCGTGCAGCGGATCGACCTCGCGTCGGCGCCGCCCGGCGTGCTCGAGCTCGCCCGGACCACGATCCAGACCACCTCGACGACGAGGCTCAGCACCGGCGTGCTCGACGTCGAGGCGGTCATCCGGGCCGCTCAGGCCATCGCCGGCGAGGTCGTCCTCGACAGCGTGGTCCACCGGCTGCTCGACATCGCGATCCAGAACGCGGGCGCGAAGAAGGGGGTCCTCGTCCTGGAGCGCGATCAACAGCTGATGATCGAGGCGTCCATCACGGTGGATCCCAGCACGGTGAAGGTGGGTCAGCTCGTCCCCGTCGAGGGCAGCGCCGAGGTCCCGTCCTCGGTCGTGCAGTACGTCGCGAGGACGAGGCTGCCGGTGGTCCTCGCGGACGCGAGCCAGGAGCCTCGCTTCGCCGCGGACGCCTATGTCGCCGCGCACAACCCGAGATCGATCCTCTGCCTGGCGATGGTGCACCAGGGTCGCACGACCGGCGTTCTCTACCTGGAGAACAGCACGGCGACAAACGTGTTCACGCCGGCCCGGCTGGAGCTGTCGAAGCTGCTCCTGGCGCAGGCGGCGACCGCGGTGGAGAACGCCGTGCTCTACGCGCACCTGCACAGGCGCACGGAGGCGCTGCACCGCGCCGAGGAGCAGCTCCGGGTCGAGTTCTCGGAGCGGGAGCGGAGCGAGCTGGCCCGCGTGGAGCTCCAGGAGGAGATCATCCGCGTGCAGAACGCCCGCCTCGCGGAGCTCTCCACGCCCATCATCCCGCTCTCCGACCGGATCATGGTGATGCCGCTCATCGGGATGATGGACAGCCAGCGGGCGCAGCAGGTCCTGAGCACGGCGCTCAAGGGGGTCGAATCGACCGGCGCCGAGGTCGTGATCATCGATATCACCGGCGTGAGGACGGTCGACACCGACGTCGCGGGCACGCTGATCAACACCGCCGTCGCCCTCCGGCTGCTCGGGGCGCAGGCGGTGATCACAGGCATCCGCCCCGACGTCGCCCAGACGCTCACCTGCTTGCAGATCGATTTCGGCACGGTGGTCACGCAGGGGACGCTCCAGAGCGGCATCGCCTACGCCCTGCAGCGGGTGGGGCGCCCCGGCGCGCTCCTCGGCGCGCGCGCGCGAACATCACGCTGAAGTGCTGCGCCGACGCGCAGCCCACGTCGATCGCGATGGCCGTCAGGCTGTCGTCGCCCGGAAGAAGCCAGGCGACACGATCGCTTTGTTGGCCCCTACGACGAGTGGCCCAACCCATAGCTGCCCCGGCTTGTGACGCTCGTGTCCAGCCGGTATCTTCCCGGCTGGACACCTCTCTTCAGAAGCGATCAGAGCCCAAAAGACACGCCATCAAGCGACAGGAACATCGAGGCGACGCTCAGACCGGGGGAGTCGACGGTCACGACGCCGCTCGTGCTGACGACGATCCTCGCGGGCACCGGGCCGTATGCAGCCGCCACCAAGTAGACGGTCGTCGGCGGCCACATGCCCGAGGGGAGCGTGGCCACCGTGGCGCTCGTTCCACCGGAAATGGCGCCCTGGAAACGAACGACCCCCCCGTACGTGCCCACCTTGACAGATCGCGCTGAGTAGGGGCCCCAGTCGTTGTCCAGATCCAGCGGGACGCTGCCGTCGAGCGTGTTGGAGAAAGACACGCCTTCGAGCGACGTGCCGCTGTTCGCGGCCACGGAGCTCCCGTTGACGTAGACGTCGCCATTCGAATAGATGGTGAGTTGTCCCCAGGTCTGACCGCCGAGGGTCGTGGGCACATAGACGTTGTTGCCGGGACGAAACTCGGCGTCAAGGTTGAATAGAAATCCGTCGTAACTGGTCGGATAGCTGTTTGTCAGCAGACCCTGGAAACGAACGAAGCCGTCCACCTCCTTTACATAGGCTCCCCATAGGTTTGTCCCACCGACCCGAAACCCGTACAATGGTCCCCAATCACCTTCCGGTTCGAGCGGCGTCTCCGTTCCGGCGCTCTGGTCAAAGGAGACACCGTCCAGCGAGGTGAGGGTTTTCGCCGCTGGCCCCGGCCCGAGCGGAGACTCGCCGTCCTGAAGGATATGCGCCGCGCCGTTGAGATCGAAGTGAATCGTCCCGCCCACGCCGCCGGACAGGACAACCCTCAGATCGAGGTTGGAGGCAGGAGAAGGCAGGAAACTGGTCGGCCCGGTCGGCAAGGTGAAGGGGGAGTCGCTCGTCGGGTTGGTTGCTTTCAGAGCCCCCCGGAACGTCACGACTCCGTTGACCCTTCCGATGGCGGGAGGGTAGGTGCTGCCCCAATAGTTTTGCCAACCGTTGCCGAGCGCCAAGGTCGTCCAACCGTCAGTGATGGCTTCAGCGGTCTCTTCGACCTGCTCGCCCTGTTCCAGAGCTTCGAGCTGTTCGGGGCCTTCAGTCGCCACGCATCCTGCGGCTGCGAGCAACATGAAGCCGACCAGGAGGGTCGACCGCGTTCCTGACGACGTTTGAACGTTCGATGTTTGCTTCACTCTCGTCTCCCTGTCTTGATTGATGATTGATGATGGAAACCATCAGCAATCGTGCTGAATTGCTCCGATGAGCTGGACAGTTGTTTGGATAGTCAAGCGGCGGCTTCCGTCGGGAAGCCCCAGCAATGCCTCGGGGCGCGCATGCTATACACGAGCTCGGTGGCTGCGCAATGGAGTATGGCCGTCGCCGATAACGGCGGACTGGCTACCACGAGCAGTTTGACGAATAAATTCTGGTCGTGGAGCACGGCGCGTCACCGCCTGCCTGGGGGCTGCGCGGCGCTCGATCTAGGGAGCCTCGCCGGGCCCAACCCACCCGCTTCGCCGTTGACTCGGTCGGCGGCGGTCTCCCCATGACGCCGCGCGTAGACAGGGCGCATCGGGATCGTGGCCCTGTCGCACGCATCCAACCGCCGGGAGGGGCCCTGAACTCGGGAGCGACGCCTGCGCGCTGGAATCGCGCGATCGGGCGCTTCGGACGCGCGCTCCCTGCGTCGCTCTATTGCGATCGTCCTGGAGCGCCGGACAAAACCGGACCGAGCCAAGCACCCGAGCGCGGGTACACCGCCAGGCGCGGTGAGGAGCCCCACTGAGACGCTGCGACGAGGCGCAACGACGCGATGCGCCCGACCTCGGCTGCCTGGTGACGGGAGGTCTTGAGAGGCGCTCTTGGGCACGTGAGACCGGCTTGAGCGCACAGGGTACGAGTGTCAATCGACGTGTACAGCATGGCTGTACGCACGGATGACCGCCACGAACTGCTTGATTTTTCGACCGCGTTTGCTCATCCTACCCGCCCAAGAGGACGTTCCTCGCCTCGCGCAGCTCTTGCCTACATCCAACGGGAACGAGAGCTAAACCTTCTCTCTCACCATCTTCGTCGTGAACCATGAAACCTCGACTCTCAAGCTTCATCGCGGCAGCAATCATCGCCATCCTGTCACCGCTTCCAGGCTGCGCCGAAACCCCTGACGATACCGGCGGTGGAGGCACCGGCGGCTCGGATCCCGGAAGCACGAGCGCTAGTGGGTCTACCTCGAGTGGGGTCGGGGCCGGCGGTTCGGGCGGGGCTGGCTCGACCAGCGCGAGCACCGGTGGCGGCGGCTCGACCGGCAGTGGCAGCGAAATCGAGCCAACGTTCGAGACCGTGAAGTTCGTTATCGAAAACGTCACTTGTTTCGGGGCGGGTTGCCATAACGACGACATGAACCCCCTGGACTTGATGATAAACGAAGAGCTGCACACGACGATAACCTCGCACATGTCCAAGAATTGCGGCCCACTCGTCAATCTCGGCAACCCGCAAGAGAGCGCTCTCGTCAAGGTCCTAAAGGGACCGTGCGGCTCAACTCCGCGGATGCCCCTTGAGTGCGTCAACGATGAGGATCAAGCGTGCGTACCCCCCGACTACATCGAAGCGATCACGCAGTGGATCGCCGACGGCGCCCTGGAGTAGCAGGGCTCGGCGAGTAGCCGCCGACGGGTTGCGGCGCCCCACAGGCGCAGGTTGAGCGCCCGCTGCTTCAGCAAATTCCCCGTATCTATAGTCAAGGCGCATGCCGGTACTGGACCGGGCCTCACTGCCCTCCCGTGCCGTTCTGCAGCGCCCCGTCCGGCTTTGTTCAACCCGACGTTTGCGCGCGCGTGACGCGGCTCCGCACACGTGCGCCCTCGGTTGCGCGCGCGCAAACGCCTACAGGTTTGCCGACACGCCCCAGTGTCGGGGGATAGCCGCGCGACTTATGGGATGGTCTACCGCGTTGCAAGCGCGGCGGCCGGGTATGCGGCTTGATCAGGTCCGGGCGTGTCCACGGTGTTCGTCTCGAAGGCCCAGCTGCCACCCGGCGGAATGTGGACTGTGCCGCTGCCGATCGCTACGCCGAGCGGACGCCCGACGCGATTGACTGAGAAGACCGTGACGGAGGGATCGCTCACCGCTACGTCGAGTCCGTTGAGGAGCGTGCCGGTGTACGCCGTGGCGGCGCCACGAGTTACGGCCTTCACTTGGCTGATGGTGAGGCCATCGATGGGAACAACGTCGAGGGCAAAGTAAGGGCACCGGTAGACGACGTATCCTACGTCCTCGATCACGATGTCTGAGGGCAAGTCCGTCACCGCGCCCATGGTCACGTCACCTGGACCCACGCACGCAGCGATGGCGCCCGAGCCATCCGTGAGTCGATAGAAATGCTGAGTAAGCAATCCGTTGATCCCAGCTGCCAGGGACCGCTCGGTCTTGTCGTAGAGCTCAACTGAAACGGCAGCGCTGCAGGCCGGGATATCCCCGTCGTTCCTCAAGGCGGCGTAGAGTTCGGTGTTCGTTGGTCCTTTGCGAAGAGTTAGCGCGATCACGTTAAGCACGCCGTTTCCGCCAGGGAGCGCCATGACGGTGAGGTCTTCCGGAACGATGAGCGCGTCGTCACCAATGTCCCCGCCCACCCCGGCACCGCCGCTCGTTTCGCCGCCGCTGGTCTGAGTCGGCGCACCCCCGCTGCTGGAGTTCGCTTCGCTCGAACAGGCCAGCGGGAGGAGCACAGCAGCAGGGATGAGGAATCGCTTCGCCAACATGAACATGAGAAGAGATGCCCAGCCTATCGCTGTCCGCCATCGTCGGGCAGCATGGAGTCGCGAAGTGAGGCACATGATGAAGATCGGCAATATCGCGACGACGAGCAGACGGCTAAGGGCGCCGGCGCGCGGTCACCGACAACGCACAAACCCAAAGACCCCTCCGGCAAGGAGAGGTCTTTGGACCCGAGCTCGTCCGAGTGTTCAGGACGTCGCCCCGAGAGTGCTCAGGCTTTGAGCTCTGTGAACCCGCCCGGATTGTGGATCGTGGCGCCGGCGACCTTGCCCTTGCCACCGATGAAATCTTCCGTCTTGTCGGAATAGCCGAAATGGGTCACTTCCGCGGAGCCACCCTTCGCAGGGAAGCCATCCGCACCCGCCTTCACGCCCATGGCGTTCATGATGTTGCAGAAGTACTTGTTGACCGGCGCATTGGCAATCTTCGGATCGGTTCCGGTGCCTTGATTGACACCGTTGGACTGGCCGGTACCATTGGCGCACTGCGACATACTGTTGCCGCCCGTCGGGGTCGACCCGGGGTCGACGTTGATGATCTGACCGGTCTTGAAGTAACCGCCGGCGCTACCGGCTTGGATGATCGGAGCGTTGTTGAGGTTGTGTGCGTTGCCGTCCGACATTTCGTTGAACCAGATAGCGGCGCTGCTGTCGAGGACCGTCGACCCATTCCCCTGGGGGATGCTGTCGAGCATTCTGACGAGGTTCGCGAACTTCTGCGCGTAATAGGCGTCAACCTTCAGGAGCCACTCGATCGCGTTGGGCAGGCAGCTGCCTGACATACCTGCATTGTCGAGGCGGTGCGAGAGGGAATGCGACTCCATCGTGATGTCGAGCCCCTTGAAAAGGTAATTTCCCGGGTACTTCAGGAAAATCACGGGGTTGGCGTTGCAGGCGGCCGCGAGCGCTGCGATGGCCGAATAGATATCCGCTCCATCCAGATCGCCGGAGACCTTGGTCGTGAGGGCGTCGCTGCCCAGGCTACCCGACCCCGCTTTGGAGGCGTTCGCTGCCGTCGCACCGAGCATCACGCCGAGCGCCTCGTTGCACTGCGCGGAAGCCACCACGGTTCCTGTGGAGTCGAGGAGCTCCTTCCAAGCTTCGAGCTTCTGCTTGTCGGCCCTGCTCATGTCGAACCGTTCGAGCGTCTCCAGATCATCCTTTACGAGGTCGAGAATGCTCTTGCCGCGAATCGAAGCGTAGGTGTCCGGGTTCATCGGCATCCCCGTCTGGAAGAGGCCCGTGAGGCTGCTGAAGGCCTGCGACGCGTTGAGGCCGCTGTAGGCGCGCTCGGCGGCAACGTAGGAGATCCCCGACTGAGCGGAGTCCCTCTGACCAGCCGTGTTCAAGAGCAGCGGAGTGCCTTCCGGGCTGAGCTGCTGGGCAATGACGTGATCCAGCGAAGGACCGACAGGCATTGCATTGAACTTCGTCGCGGTGTTGAAGCTGAACGGGTCGTTGCTGTTCGGAGTGACCGGCTGGCAGGTGAAGAGCGACCCCACGATCTGCGTGTGGGAGTCGTTCCCCTGTCCACGCGTCATGTTGGCGGTCCACTCGTTCATCGTGCGGATGCCGCGCGGCATGAGGAGCTTCTTCGCATAGGGAGCGAGGGGCGCGAGGCTCGTCGGCGTGAGGTCAGCAGCCGTGAGCTCACCCTGGGTCTTCGCGGGAAACCAGTTGTTCGTGACGCACCCATAGTGGGTGAACATCACGATCAGCGTTTTTCCAGCTGCAGAGGTGTCGGCCTTTGCGGTGCGTTCCCACACGGAGCTGAGGAACGGCGCAGCCAAGGCGGCTCCGCCCAGGCCACGGAGGAAGATTCTTCGGTTCAATTGCTTGCTCATGTTCGACATTCCTCAGCTTTCAGGGCGTTTCACGGACTCGCACGCGGAAGGAGTCCGCTTGAGTGAGATCGGCCAGCAGATTGAGAATGCTGTAGCCGCTCTGAGACAGCTTGGTGTCGAGCATATCGACGACGCATTTGTCTTTCCCGTTCGGATCCCGCCCGAAGGCATAGGAGATCCACGCCTGAGCGTAAAGCTGCTTGGCTTTCTGAACCTGAACGATTTCCTCCATGAGCTGCAACGGAGAGGAGATCTCCTGCACGTTACCGTCGCCGAAGTTGACGATGTTTGTGGTGACGCTTGCGTCGATCGCACCACCACGAGGATCAGTCGTTTGCAGCTTTCCGATGCCGTCGAAGCCCTCCATCACGAATCCCGGCGGATTGATGATCCCGTGGCAGCCTTTGCAGGAATTGGGCTTCGTCAGCTCTTCGACGTACGCGCGTTGCGTTGGGAAGTCGCCATCAACGGTCGCCATGGTGGCGGCGGGATCGGGCGCACCCGGATTGACACCGAGCATGTACGTCGCGATGAACGCGCCTCGCAGGATCGGGCTCGTGGCGTTGAAGCCCGCGTAGGAGCTCAAGAACCCGACGCGAGTCAGGAAGCCCGGCCGCTCGTTGGCGTCCAGCTCCACCTTGGTCAGGTCGGTACCGTACATCGAAGGGTCGAGCCCATAGATCGCCGCGTTGTCCTTGTTGACGAAGGCGACATTGCTGAGGAGGAGGTCCTTGAACGAACCGCCCCCGAACGCCACCTCTTCGAAGAAGGCGTCGAGCTCAGCCTGCCAGCTGGGCTTGGCGGCCGCGGAGTACAACGGATACGTCTCGGTGTCGTGATCCATCTTCCACCAGTGGGCGTTTCCGTTCTCCATCTGCGCCCAGTTGCGGTGGAACGCGGTCACGAGCGGCCCGGTCTTTTCGCGCACAGCAATCATTCGCTGCGCCTGGGCCAGAACCTGCTCTTTGGTCTGGAGCTCGTTATTGTCGGCCGCCGCGCTCAGCGTGTCATCCGGAACGGAGCCCCAGAGCAAGTACGAAAGCCTCGTCGCCACTTCGTAGCCGGAGAGCTGTATGCCCTCACCCGACGGAGCCTGGGTGGTCGTCAGCTCGGGGAGCATGAGGAACGAGGGCGACACGAGGAAGCCCATCAACGTTGCCTCGGCGACCTCGTCGGGCGTTCCTGCCGGCGTCGTCTGGCCCAGCTTTTCGAATCGCGTCACCTCCGCAGCGGTCAGCGGGCGACGGAACGCCTTGCGGCCGAAGGTTTGGATGGTCTGCGTCAAGCAGCCGCTTGCCGAAGGGTCGCAGTTGATGAACTTGGACTTGTTCGGCCCAGCCATCACTGCTTTGGCGATCTGCGCGGCAGCATCTTGATAGAAGCGCCACGCGTCAGGGGTCATCGGGCCGTCGAAGTCGGTGACGAGCAGCGCAGACGGCGGCTTGCTGTCGGTACCCACGCTGGTGACGCCGAGGAGGTCCCGCACCGTGTTGTCGTACTGCCGGTTCAGGATGCGGGGGATCTGGGTCGTCGTCGGGAGGCCGGGGATGCATCTATCCGGGGGCCCATTGTCCGGCCCGCCCCCCGTGCCGCTGCTGGTACCGCCGGAGGGGTCGTCGTCATCCTCGACACCGTCCGCGATGCTGCCGGTGCAGCCAGCGAAGAAAGGTGTTGCGGCGAGAAAAATTGTCGTACCGATGTACGAGAGGTGTTTTAACATTCGCATGCGCATACACCTCTTATTCCCGGTCGATGTCGAGATGATCACGGGAGCGAATCAAAAGCTGTGACGAGCCCGAGGCGGGGCCATCGGCGTGGGCACGGGCGCCTCGCGGACGGTTTCCTTTGGAGACGTGATAATGAAACGCTGGCGTACGAGCGGCGCGCTGCTGCCCGCTTCGATCCCGAGGGCCGTGCCTCCGCCGAGCGAGGCGGCGGCGCGCACGAGGCCCCGGCGCTCCGCCACGCAGCGCACGGTAGACTCCGGGTTCGTGATGCCTCGCCCATGGATCACGCGCAGCTCGCCGTGGACCTTCGGCCCGTCACGCCAGCCGCACGCCGACGAGCCACTCTTGCTTTAGAGCGTCATCCACGAGGTACATCAACCAGAAAGTTCGCTCGCGCGACCCAGCCACGCCGGCTAGCGCCACGACGAGCGAAGCGTGGGTGTCGAGCGGCCCCTTGCCCGCCTCAGAGAGCACCCGGCGGGAGCTCGTTCGGCCACGGAAGTCCGGAATTTCCAGCGCGAACGCGCCTTCCTCACGAGTCCAGTACATCCGAAAAGATGCAGTTGGGTCGGTCTGACGGTGGATCGTTCGTGGACGACGCGCTGCGCGACCGTGAGCAACGCGCTGCGCGACCGTGAGCAACGCGCTGCGCGACCCGAGGTTGGGCTCGGAGAGGTGCTGGGATCCCCAGAGCGAGTGATGACAAGGCGAAAGGGTACCTGCACCCGGACGAGGACCCTCGTCGAACGCGTCGTCAGGCCATCCCGCTGTGCTTCCGGGTCTACTACGGCTCTCTCACTCGCGAGGGAATGCGAGCCGACGCGTCGCGCAGCTCAGGGGACGAGATACAAGCTCAGCGCGACGGCGGGCCGCTCTCGGGCCCGCTCTCCACGCCGAGGGGCCTCGCCCTCGGCCTCCGGAGCGGCCGCCCCTCCAGGGCGTCGACGAGCGCAGGCCTCAGCGCGCCCTCGATGTGCTGCTGGATCGCGCGGGCGACGTGCGCGACGAGGGGCGGCTCCATCATCGTGAAGTGGTTGCCGGGCACCACCTGCAGGGCGAAGGCCGCTCGCGCCAGATCCATCCAGGCGTTGACGGCGGCCGCGTCCTCCGGGCTGACCTGCTCCCGCGCGCGCAGGAACAGGACGCTGGCGTCCGTCGGCTTCGGCGCGTAGCCCGCGAGGGCCTGCCACGTGCTCGTGACCTCGGCGCGGAGCCGCGCGTCGTCCGCCATGGCCGCGACGAAGCTGCGGTATCGCTGCGACGCGACGGCTTCGAGCTTCGCCATCTCGTGGGCGAGGCCGCTCGCCGGAGAGCGATCGCTCGCGCGCGGGACGGAGCCGGTGTCCAGCAGCAGCAGCAAAGGCACCTTGCGCCCTCGCGCGAGCAGCTGCTGCGCCATCTCGTACGCGACGACGCCGCCGGCCGAATGCCCCCCGACGAGGTAGGGCCCCTCGGGTCGGACGCTCAGGATCTCGTCCACGTACCGCGCCGCGATCGCGGGAATGGACGTGAAGCCCGGCTCGCCCGGCTCCGCGCCGGTGGGCTGGATCCCGTAGACGGGCAGCTCGCCGCTCAACCGCTGCACCAGGGGGCGATAGGCGTGGACCGTGCCGCCGAGCGGCGGGATCAGGAACAGCGGCGCGGTGTCCGGCGCCCCCGCCTGCAGCGTGACGAGGAGCTGGCCAGCCGCGCGCCAGTGGGGGAGGACCGCGGCGCTCCCGCTCCGCTGCGTCAGCGCGGCGCTCAGGGGCGCAGGCGAGTCCGGCGGCGGCGCGTCCCGCAGCCGCACGCTCGCCGGCGAGCCCGTCGGAGGGCCGGACGACGCCGGCGGACTGCAGATCTTCGGCGACAGGGACCGCTCCGTGGGTGGGCCCACGGTGCACGTGGTGTCGAGCATGTGAGGGACGCGCTCGAACGGGTACGTGGGCAACGGCACGCGCCGCCGGCGCTCGTCCCGGAAGAACGCGGCCCAGTCGACGTCGACGCCGGCACACCAGAGGCGGCCCACCGCGGCGAGCAACGCCTCGAGGTCGCCGGAGCCCTCGCCCGGGCCTGCCAGGCTGGTCGCAATCGGTCGCCCCGCCCCCGCGTCCGGGTGCCGCGACGCCAGGGTGGCCAGGGAGGAGCCGGGCCCGACCTCGAGGAGGGCACGATCGGCCGAGGCGAGCAGCGCGGCGATGCGGTCGTCGGGGCGAGCCGATCCCGCGAGGACCCGGGCCCAGAACGATGGATCGTGGACGTCAGTCTCCGTCACCCAGTCGCCCGCGTGGTCTCCGACGAGGGGGATGCTCGGCGCCCTCCTCACCATCGACGCGGCCAGCTGGGCCATGCGCGCGGGGAGCGGCTCGGCGGCCTCCTCTTCCGCGTCCGCTTCCGCGCGCCCGAGCAGCGCGACCGCGTCGTCGAGCGAGAGCACACCGGCGACGCACGCGGCGACAACCCCGCCCAGCCCATGGCCGAACAGCGCGGCGGGGCGGATCCCCCACGACATCAGGAGCTGCGCCAAGGCGTACTCGGTCGAGAAGAGGGCGGCCGCGCGGAGGCGCGGAGAGCCGATGTCTTCTTCACCGCGGGCGCGCCCCTGCTCCTCGGGGAAGAGCCGGTCGCGGAGGTCGGTCGACAGCTCACGACGGAAGAGATCGGCGCACCGGTCCATGCTCTCGCGGTAGACGCGCTCGTGCAGGTAGAGCTCACGCCCCATGCCGACACGCTCCGCGCCCGCGCCGGGGAACATGAAGACGACCTCCGGCGGCCGCCCGCCGGCAACCTGCGTGAAGACGCGGGCCGGGTCGCGCCGATCGAGGCAGGCCGCTCCCGAGGCCGGATCCGCGCACACCACCGCGCGGCGGTGCGTGAAAGGCACCCTGCCCCGCTGCAGGGTGAACGCGACGTCGGGGAGCGAGCCGTCCGGCGCGCGCCGCAGGTGCTCGGCCAGACGATCGGTGCTCTTCTCGAGCGCGGCGCGCGTCCTCGCCGAGACGACGAGCAGCTGGCAGCGCCGCGACGGGCCAGACGGCGCCGGCTCCGGCGCCTCCTCCAGCACGGCGTGCGCGTTCGTGCCGCCGATGCCGAAGGCGCTCACCGCCGCGCGGCGCGGGGCCCCGCCGCGCTTCCACGCGCGCGGCCCGGCGTTGACGAAGAAGGGGCTGCTCGCGAGGTCGATCTCGGGGCCGGGGCGACGGAAATGGAGCGTCGCGGGGATGAGCTCGTGCTCCAGCGACAGCGCGGCCTTGATGAGGCCGGTCACCCCGGCGGCCGCGCGGAGGTGGCCGAGGTTGCTCTTCACCGAGCCGAGCGCGCAGAAGCCGACCTTGTCGGTGGCCCTCCGGAACGCCCGCGACAGCGCGGCCACCTCGATCGAGTCGCCGAGCCGCGTGCCCGCGCCGTGCGCCTCCACGTACGTGATGCTCTCCGGGCTGACGCCCGAAGCGGCGTGGGCCCGGGCGATGGTCTCGAGCTGCCCTTCCAGGCTCGGCGCCATGTAACCCACCTTGAGTGCACCGTCGTTTGTGACGGCGGATCCGCGGATCACCGCGTGAATCGTGTCGCCGTCGTCCAGGGCGTCCTTCAACCGCTTGAGGACGACGAGCCCCACACCGTTGCTGGCCACGATGCCGCTCGCCTCGGCGTCGAAAGGACGGCAATGGCCGTCGGGCGAGGTGACCGAGCCTTCCTCGTGGAGGTAGCCGATCCTCCGCGGCGAGAGGACGCCGACCCCTCCGGCGAGGACCATGTCGCTCTCCCTTGTGGCGAGGCTCTGGCAGCCGAGGTGCACCGCGACGAGCGACGTCGAGCATGCGGTCATGACGCTCACCGCCGGCCCCCGGAGCCCCAGCTTGTAGGCCACCCGCGTGGTCAGGGAGTCGGTCACGTTCCCGGTATAGATCCGCTGGTGCTCCGAGTTCGGCGCGGCCGGAGGCGGCCCGACGCGCTCGATCCAGTAGCTCGGGGCGTCGCTCCCGGCGAACACGCCGATCGGCTTCGGGTAGGCGAGCGGGTTGTACCCGGCGCGCTCCATGGCCTCCCAGGCGCACTCGAGGAAGACCCGCTGCTGCGGGTCCATGAGCACGGCGTCCTGCGGGCTGTAGCCGAAGAACGCCGCGTCGAAGCACATGACGTCGTCGAGCACGCCGGCCGCCGGGATGAACCTGGGCGAGCGGGTGAGCTCCGGGTCCACGCCGAGCGCCTTCAGCTCCTCGGGCGAATAAAAGCCGATCCCCTCCCCCCCGTCCTCGAGCATCGACCACAGCGCGTCGACGCTGCGCGCCTTCGGGAATCGACCCGCCATTCCGATGATGGCAATCGCGTTCTCGGGGAGCGCCTCCCGCGCCGGCGCCTCGACCGCGGGGGCCACGGCGCCGGGGCCACGCCTGGAGACCGTGCTCTCGCCCGAGGCGGCCGCCAGAGGGCCCCTCTTCAGGTGGGCAGAGAGGCTGCGGATCGTCGGGTACTGGAACAGGTCCATGATGGGGACGTCCTCGCCGAGCCGCGCCCGGATGCCCGCGCGGACCCGTGCGAGGAGCAGCGAGTGACCGCCGAGCTCGAAGAAAGGATCGTCGAGCCCGACCTCGTCGAGGCCGAGCACCTGGCGCCAGATCTCGCTGAGGATCACCTCGATGTTCGAGGCGGGCACCGGCGTCGCCGCCCTCGGCTCGGGCTTTGCGCGGTCGTCGGCCGGGAGGGCCGCCATGTCGACTTTCCCGTTCGTGGTGAGGGGCAGCGCGTCGAGCCTCACGAGGGCGGCCGGAACCATGTAGTCGGGGAGCTTCGCCGCGGCGAACTCGCGCAGGCCTGCGGGCATCGCGCGCGTCTTCTGCCGCCGGAGAGGGCTGTTCGCGAGCGACCGCTCGGGCAAGGTCTCCCGGGGCCGCGCCTGGATCCAGGCGCGCGGTCGCGGCGCGCCCTCGGCGCGCTCGAAGAGCACGTCCATGCAGCCCGGACCCGAGGTCCTCGATCCGGTGATCCGGACCGAGCAGCCGAGGCGCGCGCCGAGCGCCCACAGCGCCTCCGGCTCGATCGCGGCCATCGAGCCCTCGGCGACCGTCGTGGCGGCGCGGGCCAGCCCGACGCCGTCCCCTTCCCGCAGCCGGCGCGCAGCGATCACGTCGGCGTGCACGCGCGCGCTCGGGATCCCCAGGACCTCCAGCCCGAGGGATCCCTCCTCACGCAGCGCTCGCTCCACGCCGGCGAGGCCCTCCGAGGCAGCCCAGTCCAGCGATCGGCCGACGACGACGGGCTCGGGCGCCGCGCCGACGTGCAGGACCACGTCATAACGGAAGCGCGTCATCTCGTCGGAGCCCGAACCCCGCTTGAGCCAGACCTCCACGTGCTCCACGCCCGGGATCTGGCCGCGCAGCGCGTGAAAGAGCTCGGGCGCGAGGACGAGCTCCTCCTCGGCCGAGGCCGCCCGCTGCACCCGGGCCCGCAGCTCGGCCGCGGTGGCGCCCGCGGGCGCGCGGTGGCGCTGCACCGACGTGTGGAACGCCTCGAGCAGCGGAAGGCTCCTGATGTCGCCCAGGAACACGACGCCGCCGGGCGCCACCGCGCGCACGGCGCCCTCGATCACCGAGCGCAGGTAATCGGCGCCGGGGAAGTACTGGATGATCGAGTTCAGGAGGATCACATCGAAGCTGCCCGGCTCGACACCGCTGAAGTCGTTCGCCTCCCGGCGCTGCAGCGACACGTGCGAGAGCGTGCCGCGCGCGACCTCGGGGCGGAGGAGCGAGATCGCCTGCTCCGAGAAATCCGTGCCGAGGTAGGCGGCGCACTGCGGGGCCAGCTGCAGGAGCAGGAGCCCGGTCCCACAGCCGATCTCCCAGACCCGGCGCGGCTGGAACGAGAGGATCCGCTCGACGGTGTGGTCCCGCCAAGCGCGCATCGCTCCGGCGTCGATGGGCTCGCCGGTGTAGCTGCTGTTCCATCCGGTGATGTTGAAGCCCGGATCCACGCCGGCGTCGCCTCCCCCGTAGGTGCCGTCGTACAGGGCCTGCCACGCCGAGACGTGCTCCGCTTGCAGGGCCGGGGCCTGGTCCGTGGCGCCGCCGCCCTCGAGGCGGGGGATGACGTAGGCGACAAGCCGCCTGTTGCCCGGCGGCTCTTCCCGCGCCACCACGACGGCCTCTTCCACGTCGGGGTGCTCTCGCAGCACGGCCTCGATCTCGCCGAGCTCGATACGATAGCCACGGATCTTCACCTGGTTGTCGACCCGTCCCAGGAACTCGATGGTCCCGTCCGGGAGCCACCGGGCGCGATCGCCGGTGCGGTACATGCGTGCGCCCGGCTCGTCCGTGAACCGATCGGGGAGAAACCGCGCTGCGTCGAGCTCGGGCCGGTTCAAGTACCCGCGGGCGATGCCGGCGCCTCCGAGGTAGAGCTCGCCGGGGACGCCCACCGGGACGAGCTCCCCGCGCGGATCGAGCAGGTAGACCCGCAGGTTGTCGATGGGGCGGCCGATCGAGGGATCGACCGTCGCCGTCCCGCCGTTCGGCCGCGCCCGCGGCACGAGGCACGAGGTCGCCACGACGGTCGCCTCGGTCGGACCATAGTTGTTCACGACGTCGAAGGGGAGCGCCGCGCCAGGCCAGACGCGGAGCTTGTCTCCTCCCGTGAGCAGGTACCGGAGCGCGGTGGAAGCAGGCCAGTCGAGGCGCAGGAGCTCCTCCGCCATGGGCGTCGGCAAGAAAGAGACGGTGATCTTTCGCGCGACGAGCCACGCTTGAAGCTCGTCCGGGGAACGGCGGAGCGGCTCCCCGGGGATGAACAGGCACGCTCCCATGCACAGATACGGCCAGAGCTCCCATACCGACGCGTCGAAGCCGGGGCTCGCGACCAGGGTCGCGCGATCCCCGCAGGAGACGGCGAAGCGCCGCACGTGCCACTCCACCAGGTTCATGAGGCTCCGGTGCTCCACGAGCACGCCCTTCGGGCGGCCGGTCGAGCCCGAGGTGTAGATGGCATAGGCCAGGTCCCGGGGGCCTGCGCACGCCGGAGGGGGCGACCCATCCAGCGCCGCCATCTCCGGCCAGTCGGCGTCGAGGCGGATCACCGCGCCCGCGAACGGCGGGAGGCGATCGGAGAGGTGCGCCTGCGTGAGGAGCACCGGCGCCCCGGAGTCCGCGAGGATGAACGCCAGCCGCTCTCTCGCGATCTCGGCGTCCACGGGGAGATACGCCGCGCCCGCCTTGAGGGTCCCGAGGATCCCGACCACCATCTCCAGCGAGCGCTCCGCGCAGATCGCGACCAGGGTATCGGGCCCGGCGCCCAGCTCGCGCAGGCGGCGCGCGAGCTGGTTCGCCCGGCGATCGAGCTCTCCGTACGCGAGCGATCCGCGATCGGACACGACCGCGGCGGCGTGCGGCGCGCGCGCCGCCTGCTCCTCGAACCGATCCAGGACGCGCCGGTCGCGAGGAAAATCGACGCCTGGTTCGTTCCATTCGACGAGCAGCTGGCGCTGCTCGCGCTCCGGGAGCAGCGGCATCGACGAGACGGAGCGCGCAGGGTCCGATGTCGCCGCGGCGAGGAGCGTGAAGAGGTGATCCATCATCCGCCCCATCGTCGCCCGCTCGAAGAGGTCGGTGCTGTACTCCAGCATCCCGGCGACGCCGTCGGCGCTCTCCCAGGCATAGAGCGATACGTCGAAGATCGTCTTCTTCGTATCCGTGTCGATGGCGCGCGCCTCGACCCCGGCGAGGTGGAGCTCGCGCTCCGCGGGCGGCTGCGGCGCGAACACGATCTGCACGAGCGGGCTGTAGCTGGGGTCGCGCTCGGGCTGGAGCTCCTGGACGAGCCGCTCGAACGGGAGCCTGTCGTGCGCGTAGGCGTCCAGGCACACATCCCTCACGCGGCGGAGCAGCTCCTCGAACGACGGCTCGCCGGAGACGTCGATCCGGATGGGGATCACGTTGACGAAGAAGCCGATCGCCGCCTCGAGGTCGGCGTGATCGCGGCCCGCGCTCGGCAGGCCGATCAGGAGGTCGTCGCGTTGCGTGACGCGGTGGAGCAGCGCGGCGAACGCGGCCAGGAGGACCATGTTCACGGTCACGCCTTCTCGCGCGCCGAGGTCCCGGATGGCCCTTCCGACCGCCGGGTCGAGCTGGAACGGGATCGTCGCGCCGCGGAAGGTCTGGACCGGCGGCCGGACGCGATCGCTCGGGAGCTGGAGCAACGGCGGCACGTCGAGGAGCCTCTGTCTCCAGCCGGCGAGCAGCCCCGACAGGGTCTCCTCCGTCAGCTGCTCGCGCTGCCACGAGGCGAAATCGGCGTACTGGAGCGGCGTGTCCAGCAGCGGAGGGGGAGCCTCCCGACAGAAGGCGTCGTAGAGCGCCGCGATCTCGCGGTAGGCCACCTCGAGCGACCAGCCGTCGACGGCGATGTGGTGGATGTGCAGCCAGAGGACGTGATCCCGCGGCCCGAGCCGGAGCAGCCCTGCACGGAAGACGGGGCCGCGCTTCAGATCGAAGATCCTCTGGGCCTCCGCTTCGATGAGCTGCTGCGCCCGGGCCTCGCGCTCGCCCTCCGAGAGGTGCTGGAGGTCCGCGACGTCGAGCCGGAAGGAGGCGTCCTCGGCGACGATCTGGACGGGCTGGCCGTCGATCTCGGTGTAGACGGTGCGCAGGAT
The DNA here is from genome assembly GCF_051519845.1 of Sorangium sp. So ce362. Taxonomy (NCBI): domain Bacteria; kingdom Pseudomonadati; phylum Myxococcota; order Polyangiales; family Polyangiaceae; genus Sorangium; species Sorangium sp. So ce362. Next base: position 5,524,655 of record NZ_CP150332.1, read on the forward strand.
CTCGTGGCGGCGGACGAGCTCGCGGAGGCTCCTGTCGAGCGCCGGAACGTGGATGTCCCCGGTGAGGCGGAAGGGACAGAGGCAGTTGTAGGCCCGGCTCTCCGGCGCGAGCCGGTGGAGGAACCACATGCGCTCCTGCGCGAACGACAGGGGGACTGGCCCCGTCCGGGTGCCTCTCGGAATGGCATGCTCCTCTCGGGGGGCCGCGCGGCCGCCGCCCTGGCTCAGCGCGGCGAGCCCGGCGACGGTCGGATGATCGAAGAGCTCCTGGAATCCGACGTCGATCCCGAAGGCGCCGCGGAGGCGGGAGAACAGCTGGACGGCGTGCAGCGAGCTGCCGCCCAGCTCGAAGAAGCTGTCGTGCGCGCCGACGCGCTCCACGCGGAGGAGCTCCTTCCAGAGGCCTGCGAGCGCCTCCTCCAGCTCGGAGCGCGGCGCCACGAAGGCGCGTCCGAGCTCCTGGCGGTCGCCGCCGGGCGCAGGGAGCGCCCTGCGGTCGACCTTGCCGTTCGGCGAGGTGGGGAGCGCGTCGAGCGGCACGAAGGCGGTCGGGACCATGTAGCCCGGCAGATGGCGCTGCGCGAGGGCGCGCAGCGCGGGAAGGAGCGCCCGCTCGTCCCTGGCGGAGCCCCCCTCGACCGCGCGGGGGACGATATACGCCACGAGCCGCCTGTCGCCCGGCGCGTCCTCGCGCGCGACGACCGCGACCTCGCGCACGGAAGGGTGCTGGCCCAGCACCGCCGCGATCTCGCCGAGCTCGATGCGGTGGCCGTGGATCTTCACCTGATCGTCGATCCGGCCGAGAAACTCGATCTCGCCCGAGGGGAGATAACGCGCGAGATCGCCTGTCCTGTACAGACGGGAGCCCGGCCCGGCGCCGAACGGGCTCTGGACGAACCGCTCCTGCGTGAGCTCGGGCCGGTTCAGGTAGCCACGCGACACGCCGCCGCCGCCGATGTAGAGCTCGCCGGCGACGCCGACGGGGACGAGCGCGCGGTTGCGATCGAGGAGCAGCACCTGGACGTCGCGGCACGCGGAGCCGATCGAGCTCGACCACGGTCGCTCGAGATCCGGCATACCCATCGTGCGGCGGGTGGCGAACACCGTCGTCTCGGTGGGACCATAGATGTTGACGATGGTGGGGTGCCTGTCCCCGTGGCGGTCCCACCACGGCTTGAGCATGGCCACATCGAGCGCCTCGCCCCCGCAGATCACGAGACGCAGCTGCGGGCGGCCGCCGAGCGACGGCTCGGCCGCCGCATCGGCGTGGATGAGCTGGCGGAGCGCCGAGGGCGTCTGGCAGACGACGGTCACCCCTTCATCGCCGAGGAGCCTGTAGAACGCGTCCGGCGTGCGGCTCGTGAGGAACGGCACCACGACCAGCCGTCCGCCGTGGCAGAGCGCGCCCCAGATCTCCAGGACGGAGAAATCGAAGGCATAGGAGTGGAACAGCGTCCAGACGTCGCGGTCGCTGTAGCGAACATCGCTTTCGGTGTGGTCGAAGAGACGAGCCACGTTGGCGTGGGTGACCATCACCCCCTTGGGCTTCCCTGTCGATCCCGAGGTGTAGATGATGTACGCGAGGTTCTCCGGGCCCTCGTTCGGCGCGGGCTCTACCCTGTCCCCGGGCTGCCGCTCGATCATGGCCCGCTCCGCGTCGAGGTACACCCCCCTGGCGCTCCCGCTCCGGAGCCGGGAGGCGAAGCGCTCCTCGGTGAGGATCACGCGGACGCTGGCATCCTCCAGCAAGAAGGCGAGTCGCTCCGCGGGGTAGGAGGGGTCGAGCGGGACGTAGGCGCCGCCGGACTTGAGGACGCCGAGCAACGCGACGATCATCTCGAGCGATCGCTCCAGGCAGACGCCGATCCGGACATCGGGCCCCGCGCCGCTCTCCCGGAGGAGGTGGGCGATCTGGTTGCTCCGCCGATCCAGCTCGGCATACGTGAGGCGCTGCCCCTCGAAGGCCACCGCCACCGCGGACGGGGTGCGCCGGGCGTGCGCCTCGACCCGCTCGTGCACCCGATCGCGCGGCGGCTCGAACACCCCGCCGCTGTTCCACGCGAACAGCAGCGTGCGGCGCTCCTCCTCGGTCAGGAGCGGTAGCTCCGAGACGCGCTGCGCCGGATCGCTCACGGCGCCGCGGAGCAGCACCCCCCAGTGCCCGAGCAGCCGCTCGAGCGTCGCGTGGTCGAAGAGGTCGCGATTGAACTCGACGCGCGCGATCACGCTCGCCTCGGACTCCTCGACGCGGACGGCGAGCTCGAACGCCACCTCGGTCGCCTCGAGCGCCGCCGGCGTCAGCGTGAGCAGGGCGCCTCGCCTCGGCTCCAGCGTGCCCGGCTTGCTGGCGAAGGTGGCCTGGACGAGCGGCGCGCGGCTCGGATCGCGCGGCAGCGAGAGCTGCTCGGCCAGGGAGGATAAAGAGATGTCTCCGTTCTCTTTCCCCTCCTGCATGGAGCGGCGCACTTGACGCAACAGCGAGCGAAAGCTCGGATCCGCGCCCAGCCTGCCCCGCACGACCACGAGGTCCCCGAACGCCCCGATGAGGCCCTGCGTCTCCTCGTCGTCTCGCCCGGACAGCGCGACGCCGATGAGGACGTCGTCCTGGCCTGTAGCGCGGTGGAGCACGGCGTGCATTCCCGCGAGCAAGACCGCGGACAGCGCCACGTCCTCCTCGCGCGCCAGCGCGCGGAGCTCTCGCACGAGCTCCCGATCGAGCGCGCGCTCCGCCGAGCCTGCGGCGAAGGTCCGCGCCGCGGGCCGCGGCCGATCCGTCCGGAGCTCCAGCGCCTCCGGCGCCCCCGAGAGCTCGCGACGCCAGTGCGCGAGCTGCCTGTCGAGGAGCTCCGGAGTCCTGTGCTCCCGCTGCCGACGCGCGTAGTCCTGATAGCGCATCGTCGGCGCCTGCCGCTCGACGCCGTGATAGCCGTCGAACAGCTCCGAAAAGAACAGCGTCACGCTCGGCTCGCCGTCGGAGACCATGGGATGCATGGAGAGCGCGACGAGGTGCCGGCTCGGGTGCACGCGGATGAGGCTCACGCGCCAGAGCGGGCCGCCCTCCGGGTCGAGGGGCAGAGAGGCCTCCCGGCGAGCCATCTCGAGCGCGGATTCATCCGAGGCGGACCGCCCGTCGGCGGCGAGATCCACCTCGCGGAAGGCGACCTCGGCCTGCGGCGAGACGACCTGCACCGGCTGCCCATCGCGCTCTGCGAACGACGTCCTCAGGATCGCCTGGCGCGCCGCGAGCCTCTCGATAGCGTGGACCCATCTGGGCACGTCCAGCTCGCCATCCAGCCACGCCGCGCCCCGCTCATGCAAGCCGGGCGCGGCGCCTCGGCTCCGGTGGAGCCTCCAGGCGCGTTCTTGCTCCAGAGAGAGCGGCGAATAACGACCTTCGTTCATTGCAGATGACCTCCTTGTGGCGGGTAGGGGTCGGTTGCATCGATGCGCGTGGATCCACCGTACGCCGCGTCGAGAAGCTCGACACGCGCACACCTGCGCGCACACTTTGCTTGCTGTTCTGTCGTACGCTCGTCACGCATCACGGCCGCCTGGTCACCCGGACAAAAAGAGCGGGCGCCAGGCTGAACCCAGGCTCACAAAACGACGCTGAACCCAGGCTCACAAAACGGCTGTCGGCCGCATTGCGATCGGTCACGATGAGGCCGCTACGCAGTATGAAGTATGGACACCGCGACGCCAGCGTGTATTTGAAAGAAGGCGGGTGCCGGCGATTGACAACTCTCATTGGATCTCGGGAACACAGCCCGGACTCCTGCTCTTGTGTGCGGATACACCAAACCAGCTGTCGCCTCGCCCTGCATCGGTCCCCTTCCCTACCTTCCGGGCCGATTCCAGCACATCACGTCCGAAACCTGCTCGGGCAGCGGCTTCAGGTCGCATTCGGGACAGAGAGCGCTCAGAATGAAGCCGGGGTGCGTCCGCCGCTGTCTCGATCCGGAGAGCGGGCGGGCGACCGCCCTGTTACTGTCGCCTCGACGACAACCGGCGCAGCCGGAAGGGGATCCGGTGACACCTGGGCCTCGGCAACCAGGCGCAGCACCGACCTGAGTACCCCCTCCTTCGTCAAAGCCCGGGGCAACGCGCACCCCCCAGCCCCGCCCCACGGCGACCTCGACCGGCCTGCTGCCGGTCACCGGCCTGCTGCCGGTCGCTGCCCCCGCCGGCAAGGCGAGCGCTGTGCGCTGCACACGCGCCGGGCGGACCGCCTGCCCTGGCCCCGGGCACGTAATCGTCCTGGTGTGCAGGTCAATCTCGAAGTCGCGCTTGCTGAACAAGTCGGGGCTGCGAGCCCGTTGGCCTCAAGGCTTCGAGAACACCTCGCCCTTCGCGCGGATCACGTCGTCAACGACGGGACTGTTCACGCAGGCGCGATCAATGTGGAGTTCGGCGATGCGTGCCGCTGACGCTCGGCGAGAACGCGGGGGTTACCGCACCCGAGGCCGCCGGGCGCCTTTGCCACCTCCGCGTGGCGCTGCGTGGCCTTCGCCGTCGACCTCGAGCCGGGAGGCGTGGCGCGCAAGATGTATGATGAGGTGGCTGTCGTCGGTGGACATCGACCGGGCCTCGGCGGACATCGGCGAAGGGCTTGCTGGCCGTCTGACCGAGCAGAGCGTCCTTGCCGCCGGTCAACCCAGGAGCCCCCGCTCGGCCAGCCACAGCGTCGCGCCGGCGCGGCTGTAGACGCCGAGCTTGTCGTAGGCGTGGGCGACGTGATGCTGCACGGTCTTCGCCGAGATGCGAAGGACGGTGGCGATCTCGCGGTTGGTCTTGCCGGTCCCGACGAGCCGCAGCACCTCCAGCTCGCGCGCCGTGAGCGCCTTTCGCGGCCGAAGAAGCCGATCGTGCCGGGCACCGGAGCGATCGCTGCTCGGCGGGGCGCGTGGGACAGGATCGGTGGTGAGCAGATAGCCGTACGTCGTCCCACGTGCCCCCGTAAGCCGATGCGCCCAGACCGGGTTGGCGCAATAGATCTCCAGCATCTCCTTTGTGTACCCGACCACAAAATGCTCGAAATACGGGTGCCAGACGGGGAGGTCACGCACTCGAAATTCGATGCCGGAATCCTTCAGGGTCGCCTCGGAGCGGCTGTCCGTCTCGGCGAAGTACCGGTGCCAGATGTTCTGAGTGGTCGCGACCAGCGAGGAGATCTCGGGATCCTGGACGAAGCGCTGCAGCGGACCGTCGACGAGCGCCCAGCGGGCCGATTCGGCCCCGAGCTCGAAGAGCGCGTCCGTGCCATCGGAATAAAACCGCCGAACGAGCTCGTCGTGGAACGCGAGGAACTCGGGCAGCGGAACCAGGCTGCTGGCGGTGATCGGCTGCCTGAACCATGGGTTGGCCAGCGCCACGTCACGAAAGAAGCCGCGCCACGCATCCGAGCCGAATCTCCGGCTCACCAACGTCTTCCGCGTCAAGATTGTGGTTCCGCTGACCTTCATGGACCAGCCAATCGGCTCCTGCCACCGAACGACGAGGTCGCGCAGGCAGCAGCAAGGCAAAGGAGCACTTGCCAGTATGGCCGATCGGGGTGTCAGCGGTCAACGCGCGAGCTCGCTCATCATGTGGCGGCGCGCTCAAGATGCGACCTTGTATCAGGAGTAGATTATTTCAACAGCGCTAAAATCAGACGCTTCGCGCGTCGGGCGACGCGCCGTCATGCGAGTCGAAGCTCTTCTGCTGGATGTCCCAGCCGGTGCCGCAGAGGGGCACAGAGATGAGTGAAGCTCGTGGGCGCCCTTCCCGGAGAACGACAGACGTGAGCTATGGCATTGTGTATCGTTTCAGCACGGGCCAGCCGACCGCGGCGTTACCGGGGTCGTGGCCACCTCCCTGCTTCGTGCAGAGGGCCACTTCGACGCCGTCCCGGCAATTCGAATAAGTGGAGCAGCCCTGGCCATCTTCGGCCGAGGGCGAGCCGGTGCAGCCATTGATGTCGGCCCATTTCTGGAGGGTCGACTTCGCGCCGAGGAACGTGATGGGCATACCCCGCACCACCGCGGAGTGTCCACCGGCGTAGGGCACGACGGGATCCGACGTGCCTCGGAACGAGATCACGCTGATGGGACGCGCTGGCTCGCAACCGCCGATGTTCTCCTCCAGGAGATCGAAGGCGGCGGGCGCGACGGCCGCGAACACATCGGCCGCGTGGCAAGCGAGGTAGTGGGACATCCCGCCCCCCATGGAGAAGCCAACGGCGTAGATGCGCTTGGGGTCGATGCAGGCGGTCTCCTGGATCTGCGCCACCAGCGCCTTGGCGAACGCCACGTCGTCGGTGTTGGCCACGCAGCAGGGCCCCACGTTCCAGGCGCCGCCCGAGGGTCCGGACATCCCGCTCGGGAAGGCCATGATCACGCCTTCCGGGTCGGTCTGCGCCGGATAGGGCGAGCCCGATCGCTCCGACGGGCCAGAGCCGCCCAGTGGGTGGAAGTCCACCACGAGAGGCACCGGCTTGCTGCCGTCGTACGTGGCCGGCACGTGCAAGACGTAGCTCCGATTCTGGGAACCTACCGTCACCGTCTGGTTCGTGTCGCCAGCCCTCAACGCGGAGGACGGGCAGGTGATGCTCCCGGCTTCGCCGCCCGCGCCGCTGCCCCCCGTGCCAGCGCCACCGGTGCCAGCGCCACCGGTGCCAGCGCTGCCGGCGCCGCTCCCACCGGTGCCGTTGCCGCCGGTCGAGCTCGTCGTGCCACCGGCCCCGGTCGTCGTATCCGCAGACGCGGTGCTGCCACCGCTGCCCGAGGGACCCGCGCTTGTATTGCCGCTGGAGCCACCGCCGTCACCGCCGGCGGTGGTGCTCCCCTCGCCGTCGCTGCCGCAGCCCAAGAGGGCGATGCCTAGCGCGCCTGACAGCAGGATCTGCTTTGGCAAATTCGTTCGTCGGTTCATCATGAGTCAGCACCTTTGTTTGCCGGAGGCCGCGGACGCGATGACCTCTGGAGGGGTCGTGTCGAGGTTGCGAAACGTTGCCAAGCGGCCGCGCCTCCCTGCTCCCAGATCGCCATCTGTCCTCGCGTCACCCGATGCAGGTGACAGCAACGAGCTCATAGCCGAGACCGCTGGAGCGAGGCATAGGCTTACTGGCCTATACCTCGTGGTGCAGGCCCTGCTGCGCCCGCTCGAAGAAGCCGGGGGTCGCGCACCCTTGACGCCCTCGATCACTCTAGCATGCCCGGCGGCCGAGGCGTCGAGCGTCACTCGCCTCCGCGTCGTCTTGGCTGGCTCAGCGGACGCGGCGCCCGCTGCAGGATCTTGCGACAGATCTCCTCGGTTGCACGGGGAAACACGGCCAGCGCGGCGCAGGGCGGGGCAACGCCTGCCGGCGCTCGGCGGTCCCGGAGGTTGAAAGGACCCCTCGCTTGCACTACGCCAAGGCGAAACCACGGGGCGGTCTCCTCCGTGGACCTCCCTCGAGCCCGGCAGAATGGACGCATGATCGACGTACGCAAGCTCGGCGGGATCCTCGCAGCCGCCCTCCTCGTCGGCGCGTGCCGCGCCGCGCCCGACGCGCCGCCGCCGCCCCCGCCCGAGGTCAGCGTCATCGAGGTGAAGATGGAGCCCGTCACCCTCCGCGACGAGCTCCCCGGCCGCGTCGCTCCCCTCCGCCTGGCGCAGGTCCGCGCGCGCGTCGCGGGCATCGTCCTGAAGCGCAGCTTCACCGAAGGGAGCGAGGTCAAGGAGGGACAGACCCTCTTCGTGATCGACCCAGCGCCCTTCAAGGCCGCCGTCGACAGCGCCCTCGCCGCCCTCGTCAAAGGGCAGGCCAACCTCGGCCAGGCCGAGGCGCGAGCGAAGCGCTCGAGCGCGCTCGTGCGAGAGGGGCTGGTCAGCGGCGAGGCGCATGACGACGCGATGGCGGCGCAGGCCGTGGCCCACGCCGAGATCGCCCAGGCGCGCTCGGCGCTCGCGCTGGCCCGCCTGAACCTCGGTTACGCGACCGTAACCGCCCCGATCAGCGGCAGGATCGGCGGGGCGCTCGTCACCGAAGGCGCGCTCGTCGGCCAGGCCGAGGCGACGCCGCTCGCCGTCATCCAGCAGATCGACGCGGTGCATGTCGACATCAAGCAGCCCGCCGCGCAGCTCACGCGCCTGCGCCGCGCCGCGCTGGACGGCGCGCCCCAGGGCGAGGCGGGCAAGCATGCCGCGATCCTCGTGCTCGATGACGGGGGCGAGTACCCCGAGGAGGGCGAGCTGCTCTTCTCTGACATCAGCGTCGATCCCGGCACCGGCGAGGTGACGCTGCGCGCGCGCTTCCCGAACCCGAGCCGCCTGCTCTTGCCCGGCATGTTCGTGCGCGTGAAGCTCGCCAAGCACGTCGATCAGGCGGCCCTCGCGGTGCCGCAGCAAGCGGTCGGGCGCGACGGCGGTGGCAACGCGACGGTCCTCGTCGTCCAGCCCGACGGCAAGACGTCCGTGCGCCACATCCAGACGGGCGGCGTCGATCGCGATCGCTACATCGTCACCTCCGGCCTCGACGCCGGCGACAAGGTCGTGGTCGAAGGCCACCAGAAGGTCGCCCCGGGCGCCGCGGTCCGCGCCGTCCCCTTCACGCCCGCGCCCGCGGCCTCGGCGAACGCGCCCCCGCCCGCGGCCTCGGCGGCGCGCTGACGCCGACGGAGCAGATCGAGGCCAGCATGTCGCGCTTCTTCATCGACAGGCCCATCTTCGCGGTGGTCATCGCGATGTTCATCGCGCTCCTCGGGGCGATCGCGCTGCCGCGGCTCCCCGTGACGCAGTATCCATCGGTCGCGCCGCCGACCGTCTCCATCTATGCGAGCTACCCTGGCGCGACGCCGCAGACGCTCGACCAGAGCGTCGTCAGCCTGATCGAGCGCGAGCTGAGCAGCGCCAAGCGCCTGCTCTACTTCCAGTCGTCGAGCGACACCTCCGGGACGGCCCAGATCACCGCGACCTTCCTGCCCGGCACCGACCCCGATCTCGCGCAGATCGACGTCCAGAACCGGCTCAAGGCGGTCGAGCCCCGCCTGCCGGCAGCCGTGAGGCAATACGGCCTCTTCGTCGAGGCCTCGACGTCGAGCTTCCTGATGATCGTCAGCCTGTCGTCGCGCGACGGCAGCCTGAGCCCCACCGCGCTCGGCGACCTCCTCGCCCGCTCCATCATCGACGAGATCAAGCGGGTCCCGGGCGTCGGGCGCGTGCAGCTCTGGACCAGCGAGCGCGCGATGCGGATCTGGATCGATCCGACCAAGCTCGCGGCGCTCGCGCTCTCGCCCGCCGACGTGTCGGCCGCCATCGCCGCGCAGAACGTCCAGTTCGCGTCGGGCCGCATCGGCGACCTGCCGAGCCCGCCGGCGCAGCAGATCAGCGCCACGCTGATCGCCGAGGGGCAGCTCGCGACGCCCGAGGATTTCGGGGCGATCGTCCTCCGCGCGAAGCCCGACGGGTCGCGCGTGCTCCTCCGCGACGTCGCGACGATCGAGATCGGCGCGCAGAACATGGCGTCGTCGTCGCGGAGCAACGGCAAGCCCGACGCCGCGATCGGCATCCAGCTCGCGAACGGCGCGAACGCGATGAAGACCTCCGACCTCGTGCGCGCCCGCATGGCGGAGCTCGCGCGGGGCCTGCCGCCCAACGTGACCTACAGCGTGCCGTACGACACGGCGCCCTTCGTCAGGATCTCGGTCCACAAGGTGATCGAGACCCTGGTCGAGGCCATGGTGCTCGTGTTCGTGGTGATGTTCCTGTTCCTGCAGAACATCCGCTACACGCTCATCCCGGCGATCGTGGTGCCGCTCGCGCTGCTCGGCACGTGCGCGGTGATGCTCCTCGCCGGCGCGTCGATCAACATGCTGAGCCTGTTCGGGATGGTGCTCGCGATCGGCATCATCGTCGACGACGCGATCGTCGTGGTCGAGAACGTCGAGCGGCTGATGACCGAGGAGGGGCTGTCCCCGCGCGAGGCGACGCGGAAGGCGATGGCGGAGATCTCGGGCGCCGTCGTCGGCATCACGCTCGTGCTCTCGGCGGTGTTCGTGCCGATGGCGTTCGCGTCGGGCTCGGTGGGCGCGATCTACCGGCAGTTCTCGATGTCGATGGCGGTCTCGATCCTGTTCTCGGCGTTCCTGGCGCTGACGCTGACGCCGGCGCTCTGCGTGGTCCTGCTCAAGCCCGTCCCCGCCGGCCACGCGAGGCGCCGCGGCGCGCTCGGCTGGTTCAACGCCGGCTTCGAGCGGCTCACCTCCGGATACCGGCGGTGGGTCGCGGGCGCGCTCGACAGGCGCGCTCGGATGCTCCTCGGGTTCGCGATCCTCGTCGCGACGCTCGGCCTGCTCTACGCCCGGCTGCCGACCGCCTTCTTGCCGGAGGAGGATCAGGGGCTCGTGATCGTCGACGTGCAGCTCCCGCCCGAGGCCACGCAGCACCGCACGCTGAAGGCGGTCGAGCAGGTGGAGGCGCACTACCTCGGCCGCCCCGCGATCGGCGGCGTGGCGTCCTTCCCGGGTTTCGGCTTCTCGGGGTCGGGACAGAACGTGGCGATGATCTTCCTGACGATGAAGGACTGGGGCGAGCGCCCGGACGGCGCGACGGCCCAGTCGGAGGTCGCGCTGGCGAACGAGAAGCTCAGCCAGATCCGCGACGGCATGGTGTTCAGCCTGGTGCCGCCGCCGATCATGGAGCTCAGCAGCACCTCGGGCTTCAGCCTGAAGCTGCAGGACCGGGGCGGGCGCGGGAACGCGGCGCTCGTGGCGGCGCAGCAGCGGCTCATCGAGCTCGCCGCGGGGAGCCCGGTCGTCGCGCAGGTGCGCGCCGAGGCGCAGGCCGACGCCGCGCAGATCCGGCTGCGGATCGACCGCCAGAAGGCGAGCGCGCTCGGCGTGAGCTTCGAGCGCGCGGCCGCGGTGCTGTCGACGGCGCTGAGCCCGACCTACGTGAACGATTTCCCCAACCAGGGGCGGCTCCAGCAGGTGATCGTGCAGGCCCACGCGCCGAGCCGGATGCAGATCGAGGACGTGCTGAGGCTGTCCGTGCCCAACGACGCCGGTCAGATGGTGCCGCTCTCCGCGTTCACGACGGCGGCGTGGGAGCGCGGCCCGCTCCAGCTCGCGCGCTTCAACGGGTTTCCGGCCACCGGGATCAGCGGCGCGCCGGCGCCCGGCCGGAGCAGCGGCGAGGCGATGGCCGAGATCGAGCGCCTGGCCGCGCAGCTGCCGCCCGGGTTCGGGGTGGAGTGGACAGGGCAGTCGTACCAGGAGCGGCTGTCGGGGGCCGAGGCGCCGGCGCTGCTCGCGCTGTCGCTGGTCGTGGTGTTCCTGGTGCTGGCGGCGCTCTACGAGAGCTTTGCGATCCCGCTCTCGGTGATGCTCGTGGTGCCGCTCGGGGTGGTGGGCGCGGTGCTCGCCATGACGGTGCGCGGGCTGCCGAACGACGTGTTCTTCAAGGTCGGGCTGATCACCATCCTGGGGCTGTCGGCGAAGAACGCGATCCTGATCATCGAGTTCGCGAAGAGCCTGCGCGAGCAGGGCAAGAGCGTGCGGGAGGCGGCGATCGAGGCGGCGCGGCTGCGCTTCCGGCCGATCCTGATGACCTCGCTGGCGTTCATCCTGGGCGTGATGCCCCTTGTGTTCGCGAGGAACGCGGGCTCGGCCACGCAGCACGCCATCGGGACGGGGGTGTTCGGCGGCATGCTCACCGCGACGATCTTCAGCGTCTTCTTCGCGCCGCTGTTCTTCGCGCTGGTCAGCCGCCCGCGGCGCGGGAGGGCAGCGCTCAGCGGCTCCGCAACGCCTCCTTCAGGTGGTCCGCCATCGTGAGCACGAACGATCGCCGTGGCAGGCTGGCGTGGTGAGGAGCGGCGAATCCTCGTCGAGGAGCTGCCCCAGCACGGAGTTCCGCTTGGCGAAGGCCAGCATGCGCCGCTCCATCCAGCCGGCGATCCCCGAGATCTCCTGGCCCAGCCTCGCCCGCTCCGCACGCTGGGAGGCCAGACGCACGAACATCTCGTCCATCGCGTGGGGGGCGAAGCCACCCCAGATCTCGATGAAGCTCCGCACCTTCCGGTACAACAGGCGGAGAGCGCCGTGGCCATAGGCCACGCCGCCCGCGCCGTGCACGCAGAAGAACGGCGGGTCGCTGCCCGCCTTCTGCACCGGCACGAGCGCCGCGCTCGCCTCCCCCGAGGGCACAAGCGGAGCCTTCTCTCGCACGAACCGGGCGAGCGCGGCCACCGTCGGCGTGGTGAAGAAGACGATCAGCGGGAAGGAGCGGCCGAACGCGTCCTGGACCTCACGGGTCAGGGCAGAGAGGGAGTTGCCGCCCAGATCGAAGCAATTGTCCTCCGTGCCCACCGGGCGGACGCTGAGCTGGGCCTCCATCATCTGGCAGATCTTCCGCTCCATCTCGTCGCGCGGGGCCTTGTACGGCACCGAGAGCTCTGGCCGCTCCGCCTCGGGCGGGGGCAGCGATGACAAGCCGGATACCGGCATCTTTCTGGATATACCGCAGGTGCTCCACCGGGTAGTCCGGATCCATCGGCACGTAGGAGCCACCCGAGAGCATGACGCCGAGCGTGGCCGCGACCATCTCGTTGGAGCGGCTGAGCAGGATGCCCACGGGCATCTCCCGGGTGACGCCGCGCGCCCGGAAACTGCACCCGTCTCCAGAATACCACACCTGACTGTCGTATCACGCCAAAGACTTGTCAGGTCGGGATCAGCGCGCGCGTCAGCTGCTCGGTGACTTCGTCCAGCAGCTCGGTGCGCGCGCCGTGGAGGAAGAAATGGTCGCCCGGGAACATCCGGAGCGAGAAGTCGCCGCGGGTCTGCCGGCACCATGCGGCGATCTCGGCTTCGGTCGCCGTCTCGTCGTCTCGCCCGCCGAAGGCGGAAACTCGGCAATCGAGCGGCTCCTCCGGCTCGTAGGTCGCTGTCTCCAGCACCGAAAAATCGGCCCGCAAGGTGGGCAGATAGAGCTTCAGCAGCTCAGGCTCCCGGCGAATGGTCTCCGGGACGCCCTGGTAGCGGCGCGCGAGAAGATCCAGGAATTCGTCGTCGGACAATGCGTGAAGAGGCTCATGGCGAGGCGGCAGCTGGGGCGCCGGGCGCGCCGAGACGAACAGATGCGCCGGCCCCGCCCGGCGCTCCCTGCGCAGCTGGCGCGCCAGCTCAAAGGCGATGAGCGCGCCCATGCTGTGCCCGAAGAACGCGAACGGCTCCGTCAAGCGCGGCGACAGCGCGGGCGAGAGCGCTCGCACCAGCGAGCGCAGCGTCGTGAGCGGAGGCTCCCGCAGGCGCGTCTCCCTGCCCGGCAGGCGAACGATGCTGCCCTCCACCCAGGGCGGCAGCGCCTCCGCCCAACCGTGATAGACCGAAGTACCAGCCCCGGCATAGGGGAAAAACAGGAGCTGTACCAGCGCCTCGGGCGCCGGCCTCGGCGAGACGAGCCACCGGTCCGCGGATTCGAGGGGCCTCACCGGTCAAGCCCGCGCCGAGGCCCTGCCCAAGGAGCGGCACCCCTCCGGGCCTGGTACGAAGAGAGCCACAGGAAGGCGAGAAGAGAGGAAGAGCAGACGAATGAACATCTGAAATTTTCCACCTTCCTGTTCAACCTCTCGCGTCAAATGAGGATGAGCCCCGCGTCAGCTAGGGCGCAGGGTCGCCCTTGCACTCCAGCTCGCTGCTGAGGATCCTTATCGGATTGCACTGGCTCGTGGCCATATCACAGACGAACGACTGGCACTCGATATGGCTCCCGCAGGCTTCTCCGCCCGCCTTCGGGGCCGTGCAGAGCCCGGCCGTCGGATCGCAATAGCTATCGAGCCCGCACACGAGGGGGTTGCTGCTGCAATCTTCCCCCACGGCCGCCGCCTTCTCGCAGGTGCCCTCCGTCGTCTCCGCGTCGGCGTCGCAGTAGAGGCCGCCGGTGCAGTAGCTGTCCAGCGAGGTGGTCGAGCACGCCGCGCCTTCCGCCAGGAAGCGCACGACGGAACATATGCCCTCATTGCAGCCGATCGCCTCGTCCTCCACCGCCGAAGTGGCGCACTGCGATCGCCTCTCGCAGGTCTCCCCCAGCGCGCGCTGGTCGGTGAAGATGCGGCAGATCTTGAACTCCTCCAGGAACGTGTACAGGTCGCTCAGCGTGAGGAAGCACTGCTCGCCGTACGGCTTGAGCATGGCGAAGCACGGGGCGATGTTCTCCGGGTGGAACGTCATCGTACCCGCCTTGACCTCGGCCACGTTCGCCTCGCACTCCGTCCGCTCGCGCGCCTCGCAGCCTGCCTGATCGAAGCCGCTCCCCTTCTCGCAGCACTCCTTCCTCTCTTCGCACGTCGCGACAGGCAGCTTGGCACATACGTTATCGAGCGTATAGCCGTCCTCGCCCACCGTGGAGCCGCCGCTGCCGCCGCTGCCACCGCCATCATCATCTCCACAGCCAACTCCGAAGACAGAGGCCGCCGAGACGGCCAGGATCGAGACCAACCAGAAGGAGCGTGCACGATTGAGCATGAATTCACCTTGCGTAAACATGATTGAAATACAGCGATATCCTTGCGGTCGCCGGCCTCCGAGGGGCGGCGCCTTCCCGGCGCGCCCCCTCCTCAGTCAGCGAGCATAGTACCAGCTCATGGGGCCAGCCGTGGACGGCGCGGGCTCCGCGGAGAACGCCGCGCGCAGCGCGTCGAGCCTCGGCAGGGCGCCGAGCACGACGTCGAAGCTCAGGCCGAAATCGACGAGGCATGCAACCTCGTCGACGCCGATCCCCTTCAGGCTGCGTACGACCTCGATGCATTTGGGGAGCGTCCCCAGCAGCGACCGGCGCTCGTACATATCCTCGAACGCGAGCCGCGACAAGAGCTCTCTCTCCGATTCGCTGACTTCCTTGGAGGCACCTTGGAGGTTCGCATCCGTCTTCCTCTGTGTCAAGAACGTGCTCAAGTATTGCTTGACCGGCTCGGCGACGAGGCGGCGCACCTGCACGTCGTCGTCACCGACATAGGTATGCATCGCGACGGTGACAGTCCCCGAGGCGGGATCGAACCCGTGGGCCGCGAGCGATTCGCGATAGCTGGCGATGTTCGCCTTGAGCCGGTCGAAATTGTCGAGGAGCGAGAGGACGTTGGCGCCGAGCTCCCCCGCCTTGATCCAGATCTCCGGGTTGGTGCTGTGCACCAGCCAGATGGGCAGCTCGGGCTGGCAGGGCCTCGGATAGGTCTTGATCTTCAGCGGCTGGCCGTCGACGCCCGGGAGCTCGACCGCCTCCCCGCGCCACAGGGCGCGGATCGTCTCGACGCTCGCGAACGTGAGCTCCCTGCGGTTGCCGTAGTTCCCGGGGTAGAAGACGAAATCGCCGCGGTGCCACCCGGTCGCGACGCACAGCCCGACCCGGCCCTGCGAGAGCTGATCGACGAGCGCCCACTCCTCCACGATCCGCACCGGATGATGGTGCGGCACCACGACGCTGCCCGCGCGCAGCTCGAGGTTCGAGGTGACCGCGGCGAGCGCGGCGCTCAGGACCGAGGGGTTCGGGAAGCTGCCGCCGAACTCCTGGAAGTGCCGCTCCGGCGTCCAGATGGCGCGAAAGCCGTGCTCATCGATGTACCTGGCCACCTCGAGGATGAAGCGATACCGCTCCCCGAAGCTGGCGTTGTCGTTCGCGGCGAAGAAATAGACGCTGAAATCCATGTTGATCCACCTCAGCCGTGAGCGGGTCTCGGCAGGATCCGCGGGACGGCGGAGCCGAACCGCGTCCGCCCGGGCCGCGCCGGGCCGCCGCGCCTGCCTTCGCTCACGAGCACCTTCGCCCGCTGCGCCACCCCCAGGATGAACTCCTCGCGGCAGATGGTGTAATGGTCTGCCGGCACATCAATGCTCTGCAGCCCGTCGGGGATGAACTGATCGAAGCCGTTGCTGCGGTCGTGGATCAAGATCTTGACCTCCGGCAGATTGTTCGGGTTGTTGGGCCCGATGAACCCCAGCGTGGCGTGGAAGAGCAGCGTGGTCACGGGCCCAGGGAGGCGAGACGGCACATAGCTGTTCAACGCCTTGTTGTTCGCGGTGATGGTCTCGTGGTTCCGACGCACGAGGAGCTCGATCTCGTCGAGCGGCCTCCCGGCCCTGGCGTGCGTGTGGAGGTGCCGGGCGACGTGGTCGATCTGCCAGTCCCGGCTCCTGCCGGAGATGTCCTCGATCTGGACGTACCGCTCGGCATGCCACCGGGTGCAGAACGTATTGCCGATGAGGAGCAGCGCCATGATCTCGAAGTCGTCCGTCACGATGGCCGACGTGTCGATGGCGTTGAACACCTTCGTCCCCGGCATGAGCGAGTCGATCAGGACGAGGCTCGAGACCTGCTCGCCGGCCTCCATGAGCTGCCGAGCCATTTCGAAGGCGACCACCCCGCCGAACGAGTATCCTCCGAGGTGGTAGGGCCCCTTCGGCTGCGCCTCGTGCATCGCG
Source organism: Sorangium sp. So ce362 (assembly GCF_051519845.1). Lineage (NCBI taxonomy): Bacteria > Pseudomonadati > Myxococcota > Polyangiales > Polyangiaceae > Sorangium > Sorangium sp. So ce362. The sequence goes on from NZ_CP150332.1 coordinate 5,541,088, forward strand.
TCGATATAGAGCGCGGCCATCTTCTCGATGGTGGGGAGCAGCCGGATATCGCCGTTCACATCGAACTGCTCGAGCCCGTAGACAGGGCAGCTCACGCCGAGGTGGTGCGACAGGCTCAACCCATAGCTCACGTCGCCGAGCAGGGTATGGACCCAGAACGACGGCGACATGGATCCGTTCTTGTTGATGGGCACGAGGAACGGGCTACCTCCATGCGACCCGAGCGGCGCGCCGGCCGTCTCGCCGGTCACCCCGGGCGTCTGCGCGGCCGAGCCCGGCCGCGAGGATCCGCGCTCGCCGCGCCACGGATCCAGGACCCTGCCGGAGGCGTCCTCCGGGCGGCGGGCGAGCCGCTCCGCCAGGCGCACCATCGACCCGGCCGACGTGATCGACAAGCCATCTCCCTCGAGCTCGATCACCTCCGGAGGCGGCGCGAGCATCGAGCGCCAGCCGGCCGCGCGCTCCGCGCTCCGCGGCGCGAGCTCCGGTAGACCATAGGCGTTGCCCGGCGCGAGCGGGTCGGTGGACGGCTGCACCAGGAGGGCGGGGACCTCGCCGGGGATCGGGCTGGGGCGGTAACGGACCAGCGCTCGCGCGTGCGCCCCGAGGTGCAGCGCGGACCGGTCGAGCCAGCGCACCAGCCTGTCGTGGGCCATGGGGGCGGCGGCGCAGCCCGAGAGCCAGCGCGCGGCGAGCGCGAGGCAAGCCTCACGGTCCTTCGGCAGGGTGTCATGGCGGAGCAGGCCCTCCGCGCCCCAGACGCGGCCAAGCACGTTGCTGATGAGGCTCAGCGCGAACACCGGCTCTTCCGCGCGCGCTGCCGCGCGCTCCGCCCAGGCGTCGCCGTGCTCGGGGGGGTCGACGAGGACGAGCTGCTCGACCCGCTGTCCGAGGCCGACGAGCTCGCGCGCCACCTCGAACGCGATGGCGGCGCCGATCCCGCAGCCGGCCAGCCGGTAGGGCCCTGCAGCGGAGGCGCGGACCAAGGCCCGCGTGCAGGCGGCGGCCATCTCCTCGACCGTGGTTGCGGCAGGAGAGCCGCTCTCGAACCTGGGGGCCTCCAGGCCGAATACGGGGTTTTCGTGGCCGAGATGCTCGGCCAGGTGGATAGCCCAGCTCAGATCGCCCGTATCGCCGTGGATACAGAACATCGGCGCGAGCTTCCCCTCGGCGCGGAAGGGGATGATCCGCGCCTCGACGGGGGCTGCGGGTGCGGGCGCGGCTGCGGGCGTGACCGCGGCTGCGGGCGTGACCGCGGCTGCGGGCGCGACCTCGATCGGCGGGGGGGACGGATCGCCCCGACCGTTCTGCGCCGGCTCCAGGAGCTGGCCTTCACGGACGTGGTTCTCAACGAGATACCCGACCAGCTGACGGAGCGACGGATGCTCGATGATCGCCAGCATCGGCACGTCGTCGCCCAGGAGCTGCTGGACCCGCTGCATGATGCGCAGCCCTGCGATCGAGTCGACTCCATAGGTCGTGAAGGCGCGATCTTCATCCATGGAATCTGCATCGAGCTCGAGGAAGTCCGCGAAGATGCGCCGGAGGCTCGCGGTCACCGCCTGCGCGTCGGGGGCGGGTCGACGCGCCAGCTCGTGCTCCGCGTGGGGCGAGGCCCCGTTGGCCCCTCGGGCGGCCACGTCGTTCCCCTGCAGCGGGGCGGCCGACGCCGCCGGCGACAACGGAGGCCGGGGCGCCGGCACGGCCGTGGAGGCGCTCGGAGCGGGTGCCGGGTGGCTGACCGCGCGCGGCGGCGTGACGGGCGCCGGGGCCCTGAGGTCCGCGGGCGCTCGATCCGCCGGCTCCGCTTCGCCCCGTCGCACCGGCAACCAGCAGCGCTCCCTGGCAAAGGGATAGGAGGGCGCGCTCGTCCGCCTCCTCCCCGTGTGCTCCAGGACGGCGTCCCAGTCGATGTCGAACCCCTTCGCCCACAGCGCCGCCAGCTTGCGCAGGTTGCCTTTGCGCGCGATCTCGCGGAGGGTTGTTTGAACGTCCGCCTCCTCGCGAAGGAGCCCGACGAGCTCACGGTGCGGCTCGGCGCTCCCCTGGAAGACCTCCGCCGAGCCGGGCTGGCCCGCCGCGAACCCGCGAAGCTTCTGCAGCAGATCGTGCAGGCCGCTCGCGACCACCGAAAGGCGGGTATCCATCGGCTCCCGGCCGACCTGCAGGGTATATGCGATGTCCGCGAGGCGGGCGGTCCTCCGCCGGGCTGCCCGTTCCCCGGCCTGGTCAAGGCGCTCGAGGAACGCGACGAACGCCTGCACATAAGCGTTCAGCCGCTCCGCATTCCTGGCGCTGAAGACGAAGATCTCCGGGTGCTCGTCCGACCCCGCCGACGTCGATGATGGGTCTTCCGGGAGCTCCTCCAGCACGACGTGGACATTGACGCCTCCGAAGCCGAACGAGCTGACGCCGGCTCGCCTCGGAAGCTCGCGCCCTTCCCTGTCTCGCGGCGCCTGCCATGCCGTCGCCTTGTCCACGATGTAGAACGGCGTTTCGTCGAGATCGATATAGCCGTTGAGCTTCTCGAAATGGACGAGCGGCGGCAGCGTCCTGTGCTGCATCGCCAGCACGATCTTGACGAGCCCGGCGACCCCGGCGGCCGTCTCGAGGTGGCCGATGTTCGCCTTGACGCTGCCCAGACCGCACGTGGGCGCTCGGGGGGTCGTGGTCGCCTCCGGGCTACCGAGCACCTGGAACGCCTTCTTCAGGCCGTTCACCTCGATCGGGTCCCCGAGCGAGGTGCCCGTCCCGTGCGCCTCGATGTACCCGACCGTCGCCGGATCGACCCCCGCTCTGCGGTAGGCGCGGACCAAGAGATCCGCATGGGCGTTGGGGTTCGGCGCGGTGAGAGAGGTCGCGCGCCCTCCGTGGTTGATCGCCGTGCCACGGATCACGGCGACCACGCGATCCCCATCGGCCAGCGCCCTGCTGAGCGGCTTCAGGAAGACGGCTCCGGCGCCCTCGCCGCGCACGTAGCCGTCCGCGCGCTCATCGAACACCTTGCACTTGCCGTCGCTCGCCAGCATCCCCGACCTGCCGAATGCGAGGAACCCGGCAGGCGTCAGCAGGACGTTCACGCCGCCGACGATGGCCATATCGCAGTCGCCGTCGCGGATCGACTGGATGGCGCGGTGCACGGCGACCAGCGAGCTCGAGCACGCGGTGTCGACCGGCTCGCTGGGGCCGTGGAGGTCGAGCAGGAACGAGATGCGGTTCACGAGGATGCTGTGCGCGGTGCCCGTCGCGGCCTGGCCGTCGATCTCCAGACCGCTCTGCGCGAGCAGCTGCGCATACTCGGTCCCCGCGACCCCCACGAACAGCCCGGTGCGGGTGCCCGCCAGCTGGGAGGGCCTGTAGCCGGCGTCCTCGATGGTCTTCCAGGCGATCTCCAGGAAGAGCCGCTGCTGGGGATCCATCAGGCGGGCCTCCCTCGGCGAGATGTTGAAGAAGGCCGGGTCGAACTTGTCGATATCGTCGATGATGCCCGCCCATCGGGAGCTTATCCTGCTCGGATCGACGCGCGGGTCCCCGTAGAACGCTGTCCAGTCGAAGCGGTCCTTCGGGATCTCGGAGACGAGATCCCTGCCCTGGATGAGGTTGTCCCAGAACGCGTCCGCGTCGGGGGAGCCGGGGAGCCTGACGCTCATGCCGATGATCGCGATCGGCTCGTCCACGGCGCGCTCGGTCGACGTCACGACCGCGGGTCGGCTCTGCTCCCTCGGGGCCGGCGGCGGGCTCGCAGCGGGAACACCGCCGCTCCCCCTGGCGTCCTTCACCTCGATCGGCCGAAGGACCCGGGCGAACGCGTCGCGGTGCTCGGCGGCGAGGGACGCGGCGAAGGCGCCGATGCTCGGGTGCCCATACAGCGCTGCCGGGCTCTGCGCGATGCCGTACTCCCGGTTGAGCCGCGTCGTGAACTCGATGAGCGACAGGGAATCGAACCCGAAGTCGCTCATGGGATCGCTCGGCCCGATCTCGGCCGGATCGACCTTCAGGATCTCTGCCGCGATCGCGATGACGGCGGCCTCCACGGCATCGTTGAGAGCCCCGCGGGACACCTCACCCGAGGCGCGCGCGGCCTCCGGCGCGCTCGCTTTCCCATCCATCATGTGCATCGCTCGACCTTCCGGGGCAGCGCCCCCTCCATTCACGCTCGCCGGAGCCCGGAGCGGTTCGCCTGGCGGCACCGTCGTCACGTCCACGCCGCTCGGCGAGGGCGACGGAGGCTGCGCCGTCTCCCTCGGAAGCAGATCGAACCAGCATTTCTCCCGCGCGAACGGGTACGTCGGCAGGGGGACGCGCCGCCTCGCGCGGCCGGCATGCAGGAGCTCCCAGTCGATCTCGGCGCCGTCGACCCAGGCCGCCGCTGCGCGGCGGAGCCCACCTTCGTCGAGCGCGACCGCGATGGACGCCCTCGCAGGGCCGCCCTCCTCGCCTCTCGGAGCCTTGCCGGTGTACACGTCGGGGCGCGCCCTCCGCTCGAGAAAGTCGCCCAGCGCCTCGACGACCGCGCCAACGTCAGACGCCACCACGGCGAGACGCAAGGCCAAGGGCCGCCGCCCCACCTGGAGCGTATAGGCCATGTCCGAGAGCGCCCCGCCACGGAGCGGGCCCCCGGCGCGCGACCTCACAAGGAAATCCCGGAGCCGCCGGGCGTACGTTTCAAGCTGTGCCGCCTTCCTCGCGGAGAGGACCACGATCTGGGGAGCGCCGTCTCCGGCCGCGCGAGCGCCCTCGGCCGCGCCCTCGACGTGCTCGCCGACGACGAGGTGCGCGTTCGCCCCTCCGGCCCCGAACGAACTGATCGCCGCCCGCCGAAGCGCCTCGGGCCCCGCGGCCTGCCACGCGCCGAGGCGCCGCTGAACGTAGAACGGCGAGGCGCCGAAATCGATCTTCGGGCTCACCGCCTCGCAGTCGAGCGACGGGGCGAGCTGTCGATGCTTGAGCTGCAGCAGCACCTTCGTGAGCTGCGCCATCCCGGAGGCCGACTCGAGATGGCCGATGTTCGGCTTGAGCGAGCCTATCGCGCAGAACCCGAGATCGGTCGTGAACCGCGCGAACGCCGTCGTGAGCCCCTCGACCTCGATCGAGTCGGCCAGCTCCGAGCCGACCGCCTGCGCCTCCAGGTAGGTGATCGACCGCGGATCGATCTGCGCGGAGCGCAGCGCGGCCTCGATGACGTCCGCCTGGGCAGCGGCGCTCGGGACCATGTACCCGGAGGTCTTCCCGCTCGCGTTCACCGAGGAACCGAGGATCACGGCGTAGACGTGATCGCCGTCCTGGACCGCGTCCGCGAGCGGCTTGAGCACCACCGCGCCGACCCCCTCGCCGGGGACGAACCCGTCGGCTCCTTGCCCGAACGCACGGCAGCGGCCCTCTCTCGAGAGCATCTGAGCCCGGCTGAGCCCGACGTGGTGGCCGGGGTGAAGGATGAGGTTGACGCCGCCCGCGACGGCCGCGCGGCATGCGCCGCTCCGGATGCTCTCGCACGCCAGGTGGACGGCGGTCAGCGCAGAAGAGCACGCGGTGTCCACAGCCATGCTCGGGCCGTGGAAATCGAAGACGTACGAGGCCCGGTTCGCGATCGACCAGTAGGCCGAGTGGGCCTCGACCCGGTTGCCCCTCGCCCAGGCGTCCGCCGCCAGCAGCTGATACGGACCGTACATGACGCCCACGAACACGCCGACGCCGGAGCCGCCGCCCCGTCGCGCAGCGGCGTTCAGCGTCGAGCCCGTGTGGCCGGCGTCCTCCAGGGCGGTCCATACAGCCTCGAGGAATAGCCTCTCTTGAGGGTCCATCCGCTCCGCTTCTCGCGGAGAAATCCCGAAGAGGAGCGGATCGAACCTGTCGACATCGTCGAGGAACGCGCCCCATCGATGGTAGTACGTCCCGGGGCGGGCGCCGCTCGGATCGTAGTAGTCGCGGTCGTCCCAGCGCTCCGGCGGGATCTCGGAGAACGCCCGCGCGCCGGCCTTGAGGTTCTCCCAGAAGGCGTCGGGATCCGGGGCCCCTGGATACCGGCCGCTGAGGCCGACGATCGCGATGGGCCCATGGCCCGGGGCAGGCGTGCCTCCTCGCGGGCGACGCTCTTCGAGCCGCTCCGGGCCCGGCGGCGGGCTGGGCAGCTCGCGGGCGCCCGCGCTCGCCGCCAGGCCCTCCGCGGACACCGCGTGGACGGCGACGCCCAGCCTGGCCGCCAGCGGCTCTCCGTAGCTGTCCAGCAGGTGCTCGGCGAGCCGCTCGACCGTCGGTTGCTCGAAGAGCAGCGTCCTCGGCAAGGCGCCGAGGTCCCCCTCGAGCTTGGCAATGACATCCATCGCCACGAGGGAATCCACGCCGTACTTGTCGAGCGCCGCCCTCGGCTCCAGATCCGCGGGATCCATCTTCAAGGTCCCCGCGATGACGCCGCGGAGATAGTCCACCGCGCGTCCGCGCGCGCCGCCGTCGATGGGAGGCGCCGGCTGCCGGGGGAGCGATCCGGCGGCGTGGGCGCCTGCCGCCTCCTCGGGCCGGGTCGCGTGGGCGACGGGGATGACGCGGGGGACAGCCGGCGCAAAGCGCGCCGGGCCCCGCGCCAGCTCGGCCGCGTCGAGCCAGCCGTCGCTCTCGGAGATCATCACGTGTTGCCCTCCCCCTGCCTCGTCCGCGCCGTGGAGACCAAAGCTCCGCATCTCGCGGAGGCCGACGTCCTCCATCGCGGCACGCCATTGCGCCACGCTCAGCAACGGCGCGTGCGGGAGCCGGTGCGCGCCGTCGTCGAAGAGCCACCAGCCGCTCGTCAGGCCGAAGGTGAGCGTCACGAAGTCCCTGACCTCGGTGACCTCGTTGACGACGAGGAGCCCGTTCGCCTTGAGCAGCCTCTTCGCGCGACGCAACGTGGCGCGGATATCCTTCGTCGCGTGGAGCACGTTCGTCGCCAGGACCAGGTCGTGAGCTCCCACCGCGAACCCCTGTGGCTCGATGTCCAACCCGATATCGAGCGTCTTGAACGACGCGAACGGATACCGGGCGCCGTAGACCCGCTCCCCGTGTCGAATGAACCCGACCGAGATATCGGTGTAGTCATACGTCACGCGGCCTGATCCCCGCTGGAGCGCCTCGAGGACGGAGGCGCTCGTCCCGCCGGTCCCGGCGCCGATCTCCAGGATGGCGATCGTCCCGTCGTCGCCCGCGTCGCGCCTCGCGGAGGCCATGGCGCTCACGGCCGCGGCGACGAGCGCGTTGAAGTGATCCGAGCGCCGGTTTCCCTTGTAGATGCGCTCGACTTGCGCCATCGAGCCGCCGGGGAACAGGACGTCGACCCCGGACCTCTTCCCCGTGAGGACGGCCGGAAGCGCGGCGGTGCACGCCTCGAGGAGCGCGACGTAGGCCTCGCTGTCCGGGTAGCGCGCGATCACGTCCTGCCGATGCGCCTCGAGCGCCGCCGGGGCCGCCTGCGCCCCCGCGACCCGGATGGCGTCGGTCACGAGGAACGCGTCCCCCTCGAGGCGAATGAGCCCGCTCTTCCTGTGGATGTCCAGCAGCGCGTCGTAGAGCCGCGCCTGCTCCGGAACGACGCCGAGTCGGTCTCTCGATCCGGCCAGCGTCTCGCGCTCTCCGGGGCGACTCAGCGCGCCCATGCGCTGGAAAGCGTCGAGGAGCGCGAGGCGCCCGAACCGCTCCATCGCGTCCAGCGCGTCGACGCCTGGCCCAGAGGAGGAGGCGTCGGGCTGCGCGCCGCGCACCCGGGCGCTCACCGGCTCGATGAGCGAGGGAGACAGCGCCCGCTGGCATGCGTACGTGGCCGTCATGTCGATGCCGAGCGCCGCGGCCGCATCGGGCCTCATCTTCATGGGCATGATCTGGGTGGCGCGCGCGCCCATGACCTGCCGGAACGCCTCGATCCCCTCGCCCTCCCGGAGCTCCGCGACACCCTGCCTGGCGAGCCGCTTCCTGTATTCCTCCGTGGCGACCACGCCCGTGTCGCCCCAGAAACCCCAGTTGAACAGCTTCACGGGCCGCTTCATCCGATGGGCCAGGAAGAGCGCGAAGCAGTCCTCGAAGGTGGACGCCGCGGCATAGTTGCCCTGCCCGGGAGCGCCGGTGACGGAGATGGCGGACGAGAAGAACGCCATGAAGTCGAGCGGCTCGGGCTCGAGCGCGCTGTGCAGCACCACCGCGCCCTTGACCTTGGGGGCCAGGACGGCGCGGAACGTCTCTTCATCCATGCGGCTGACGGTGCCGTCCCGGAGGACGATCGCCGAGTGGATGACGCCGTCGATCGCGCCGAACGTCTGCCGGGCCAGGGCGACGACCCCGCGCATGTCGGCGAGGTCGCTGATGTCCCCTTGAAGGTACAGCGCCTGTCCGCCGAGCGCCTCGATCTCCTCCTGAGCACGGGCCATGGCGTCGGTGCGCCGGCGCCGGCCCACGAGGACGAGACGTGCCTCGTGCTCGCGGGCGAGATAGCGGCTGACGGCCATCCCGATCCCGCCGGCTCCCCCCACGATCAGGTACACCCCTCCGCGCTTGAAGGGGAGCGCATCCCGCTCCGCTTCAGGCAGCACGGCAGGCTCGACGACCCGAACGAAGCGGCGCCCGCCTCGCAGCGCGACCTCGGCTTCGGGCGCGCTCGCGTGCTCCGCGTCGAGGGCCTGCAGCAATCGCCGCCACGCGGCGTCGTCCTGCGGCGAAGCGACGTCCGCCCCCGCGATGTCCACGTAGCTGACGCCCCCGAGCGGGAGCTCCCGCGCGAGCACCTTGGTCAGCCCGACGAGCGACCCGGCGAACGGATGATGCGCCCGGTCGCCATCGCCTACGCGGTACACGTCGTTGGTGACGACCTTGAGCCGGGCGCGCCGCGCCGGTGCGGCGGCCATCGCCTTGGCCAGGCGGAACAGGGAAAGGACCCCGAGCTCCTGGGAGCGCTCGAGGAAATCGAGGTCGTTCGCGCTGTAATAGCGATCCTCGAGGCCTCCGAGGAAAAACACCCTGGAGAGCGCAGGAGCCTGCTGGAGCGCGTGCTCGAAGTCCTCCGCGCGCCTGAGGTCGATGCAGATACGGCCAGGCCCCCGGGTCGCGCGGGCCTCGCCGAGCTCCACCAGGATCGTCCGGCGCTCTCCGTAGAAATCGACCAGCCGCTGGCCGAGCCCGAAGTCGGCCTGATGGGTGAAGATCACCACCGTGCCCTCTCGGTCGGATGCCTCATCGGCGCGCGCGGGGAGCGGCTGCGGCGTCCAGCGCAGCCGGTAGAACAGGCCCGCATCCTCGATCGCTGGAGGGACCGCTGGAGGGGCGTCGCGCTCGACCGGGCGCAGGCGGCGCGCGCAGAGCTCGCTCAAGCGGAGCACGCTCCGCCCCGCGTCGTCGAGGACCGTCACGTCGAACAGCGCCATCCCCTGCTCGGGCAGGCGGCGAAGCAGCCTGGCGTACACGGTGCAGCGCGCCGTGAGGGGCGCCAGGATCTCGACCTCTCCCACCGAGAACGGCACCAGGGTCATGCTCTCCGAGGGGAGCGAGGTCTCCAGGGCGAGCCCACGGAGCACGTGGAGCGCGCTGTCCGTGAGCGCGGGATGCAGGGCAAAGGCGTCGAGCTCCCCGGCGATCTCCGGGCTCGCCAGCAGCTCGCCCAGCGCCTCGCCGTCGCCGTACCAGAGCTCTTCGAGGCACTGAAACGAAGGCCCGTAGTCGAGCCCGACAGCCCGGGCCTCGGCGTAGAGGCTCTCCTTGTCCAGGCGCTGCCGGCACCGCGCCCGCACCGCACCGAGATCGATGGCCGGCGGCGCGTCCCGCCGCGCGTCCGGGGCTTCGAGGACGACCTGACCCCTCGAGTGCACCTCGGCGCCGGCGGCGCCCTCGCTCTTCACGTCGAAATGGAGACCGCTCTCGCGCTCCTCGAGCGTGACCTGGACGACCAGCGTCTCCCCGGCGACGACGATGGGCGCGAGCCACGCGACGTTCCGCAGCCGGCGCGCCGTGCCCCGGCCGAGCATGTCCGCCGCAGCACGGACCATTTCGAGGTGGGCGACGCCCGGACAGACAAGGTTGCCCCTGACCCGATGATCCCGGAGCAGGCGATCCTGCCTGTTCAGCACCTTCTCGAACGTCGCCGCATGGAGGCTCGGTATCACGCGATCGACGAGCGGGTGCGGCGCCCTGGGCGTGACCTCGGCGGCCGGCTGGCCGGTCGTGTGCACCCAGAACCGCTTCTGCTCGAAGGGGTACGTCGGCAGCGCGACCCGCCGCCATCGATGCCCGCGGCGCGCGGCCTCCCAGGGGATGGCACGCCCGATGACCCAGAGGGCGGCGACCTCCGCCCATCGACCGTCACGGAGGAGCGCCGCGACGTCGCGCTCTCCGTGCCCGTCCCCGCCCGCATCCGCGGCCACGGTCTCGTCCGCGACCCTCGCCGCCCAGATCGCCGGGTGCGCGCGGCCTGCGAGGTAGTCGCTCAGCCTGCCGAGCAGATCCTCCAGCGACCCTGCGACGACGGCGAGCCTCGACTCGAGCCCCTCTCTGCCCGCCTGCAACGTGAAGGCGACGTCCAGCAGAGCCGGCGCCGGAGAGCCGCTGGCCAGGGCCGAAGACAGCGCCCCTTGGAGCTTCGCGGCATAGGCGCGGAGCCGCTCCTCGGTCTTCGCCGACAGGACGACGAGCTGCGCGCCGGCGGTGACGACCTCGGCGAGCGGCTCGTGCGGCGGCAGGTACTCTTCGACGATCGCGTGGGCGTTCGATCCCCCCGCGCCGAAGGAGCTGATCGCGGCGCGCCTCGGGGTCGGCCTCCGCTCGCCGCCCTCCTGCGCCACTGGCTCGGGCCAGGGCGCCGCCTGCCGCTGGACATGAAACGCCGTCGCCGGAAAGTCGATGTTCTCGTTCAACACCTCCGCGTGGAGCGAGGGCGCGAGCTGCCGGTGCTTGAGCTGCAGGATCACCTTGGTCAGCGAGGCGATCCCAGCGGCGGACTCCAGGTGACCGAGGTTGGACTTGATGGAGCCTATCGCGCAGAACTGGCGCTCGGAGGTGTAGGCCTCGAACGCCCTCTGAAGCCCGGTGATCTCGACAGGATCTCCCAGCGCGGTGCCGGTGCCGTGGGCCTCGACGTAACCGATGGTCCGTGGATCGATCTTCGCGCGGCGGAGGGCGCGGTGGATGAGGCGGGCGTGCGCGGTCGGGTTCGGGACCGTGTAGCCGTTCGTCTTTCCCCCGTGGTTGATCGTGGTCGCCTTGATGACGGCATGGATGGAATCCCCGTCGTCGACGGCCCGCCGGAGCGGCTTGAGGACGACCGCGCCGACCCCCTCCCCTGGCACATATCCGTCGCCGCCCTCGCCGAAGCTGCGGCACCGGCCGTCGGACGACAGGAACTTGAGCTGGCTCAGCGCTACGTACTTCGACGGGTGGATGTTCAGGTTCACCCCGCCCACGATGGCGGCCTGGCACTCTCCGCGCCTCAGGCTCTCGCAGGCGAGGTGCAGCGCCGTCAGGGAGGCCGAGCAGGCCGTATCGACCGGCATGCTGGGGCCGTGGAGGTTCAGCGTGTAGGAGACGCGGTTCGCGACGCTCCAGAACGAAGAGCTCGGCGTGATGCGGTTTCCCTTGCCCCACTCCTCCGCGCCGATGAGCTGATACTGTCCCGACGTCACGCCGACGAACACGCCGACGGCGCCCTGCTCGCCGTCGACGCTCATGGCGGCCAGCTCGCGGCGTGAGTACCCGGCGTCCTCCACCGCCGACCAGGCGACCTGCAGGAACAGCCGCTCCTGCGGATCCATGGTCTCCGCCTCGCGCGGCGCGATGTTGAAGAACAGCGGATCGAACGCGTCGACGTCCGCCAGAAAGCCTCCCCACCTTCCGTAGGACGTGCCCTGGCTGCGCTTGTCAGGGTGATAGTACAGCGCATGATCCCAGCGGTCCTCTGGAACCGTGGTCACGCAGTCCCGCCCGGCTCTCAGGTTGTCCCAGAGCTCGTCGAGATCTGCCGCCCCGGGGTATCGGCCGCTCACGCCGATGATCGCGATGTCGTCCTCGTCGCCCGAGGTCGGCGCCGCTCGCCCCGGCAGCGGCCGCCCTTCCCGCGCAGCGCCTTGCTCCGGCGCCCGGGGATCGGCCGCGGGCGCGCGCTCGCCCGGATCCTGGGCGGCATCGGCCTGCGTCGCCGCCTCTCTGGCCGTGCCGCGCATGTCGCCCGCGTCACGCGTGACGGAGGCGAGGCGCTCCGGGTGGTGTTCCGCGAAATAGCGCCCGAGCTCGCGGACGGTCTGGTGCTCGAAGAAGAGCGTCTTGGAGAGCGGGCCGAAATGGTCTTCGAGCACCAGGTTCAGTCTCTTGATGAGCATCGAATCGATCCCGAGCGCATCGAGGCCCTGCTGGGGGTGGATTCTGCTCCTGGCGACCTTTGTCTCATGGGAGATGACGTCGAGAAGGAGCCCCTCGGCCCGATCCTCCAGCGACGCCCTGTCGATCGGAGGGTTCTCGCCGTCATCGCTCCGACGCGCCGTGCGCTCCGCGATGCGCGCCTCGATCGCCGCCGCGATCCTGGCGGGCTCCCCGTGCACGACGAACAGGTGCGATCGCCTCGAGTGCAGCGCCGTCTCCAGGGCGGCGAGCCCCTCTCGCGGCCCGAGCGGGGACATGCCGGCGCGCTTCCAGAGCTCCGCCTTGTCGACCTCGGAGATATCCATGCCTCCACCCGCCCAGAGCGGCCAGCTGATCGCCTGGGTGAGCCCCGCACGCCGGCCCGCGGCGACCCAGCCGCTGCGCTCCACGGCGAGCTCCTCGAGGAAGCGGTTGGCGGCGGCGTAATCGCACTGACCCGCCTCGCCCAGCATCGTTGCGAGCGAGGAGAACAGCAGGAACACGTCGAGATCGTGCCGCTGCGTCGCCTCGTCGAGGTGGAGCGCCCCGAGGATCTTCGGCGTCAGCACACGCTGGAACGACGAGAGCGGCTTCTTCGCGACGAACGCGTCCTCGATGACGCCGGCCGCATGAATGACCCCGTTCAGGCCCCCGAAGCGCTCCTCGGCGCGCCGGACCGCGCGGCGAACGTCCTCCAGCGAGCCGACGTCCCCCTGCTCATACAAGACCTCGGCGCCATTCGCTGCGATGCGCCCGAGCGCTCGCTCGATGGGGCCCGAGAGCCGAGAGCGGCCCATGAGCACGAGCCTGGCGCCCGCCGTCCGGGCGAGGTGCTCGGCCAGGATGAGTCCGAGGCCGCCCGCGCCGCCGGTGATGAGGTAGACGCCGCCGCGACGGAACCACGTCGAGCCGGACGCCTTGAGGCCTTCAACCTTCCGGATCCGCCGGATCCAGCGCTCTCGACCCACGTATTTGATCTCGCCCCGCTCCGGCCCGGGGAGGGCGAGCTCCCGCAGGGCGATCGCCAGCGGGCTCTGCGTACCTCCGTCGCTCTGGACCGCCCGGAACCCGAGGCGCGGGCTCTCATGGGCGGCGACCTGCAGGAAGCCGGCGGCCGTAGCGCGGGAGAGCGCAGCCCGGCTGGACGACGCCACCGAGACGACCGCGAGTTTCGCCGTCGCCGTCAACCCACGTTGCAGGAGCTGCTTGATCAGCAGAAAGAGCGGGTCGAGACCCGCCGAGAGCCCGGCCCACAGCTCGCCGGCGGAGCCGGCGGGACGCTCTGGCCAGAGGTGCGCGATGTGGCGCGGCACAAGGCCGTCCCGCTCCAGCTCGAGCAGCAACCGCTCCACGCTGCTCTCGACGGTGAGGTCGACCTCGTAGGCGCGCTGCCCCCGGCGGGAGAACCCCTCGCCGGGCTGCACCAGCACGACGACAGCGCCTCCGAGCTCCGTCTCCGGAGGCGGCGCGCGGCCTGACACCTCGCCCAGGACGAGAACGCACGAGGTGGGCGACAGCGGCGGTGCCGCGCCCCCGTCCAGCAGCTCCCAGAACGGCTCGTAATAGACCGTCTCCGCCCCGCCCCCGGCGGAGTCGAGCCCCTGGCGCACGCCGCCTGTCCCCTCTCCCTCATGGGCGAGCCCGGAGAGGAGCGCGACGGCCTGCTCCACCTCGATTTCACCCCGCTCCACGCGCCGCAGAATCGATCTCTTGTCCAGGCTCATGAAATCTCCCCAGCGCCGATTGGCAGGCCCGTCACGCTGGGCTCCTCGTCTCACAGGCCCCCTCGAAGCCGAGCAGGCGATCCACGTCATCGACCGATCGCCTGCCTTCCTTCAGATCCAGCAGCAGCTCGCGCCACCCCTCGAGGCGCGCGCCGTTCGACCGACGCGGGCCGTTCGTCACGCCCGGATCCGGCGCCGGCGCGCTGTCCTCGGGCTCGATCGCCCAGCAGCGCTCCCGCGCGAACGGATAGGTGACCATCGGCACGCGCCTCCGCGTACCCGGCGGGTAGAGCGAGCCCCAGGGGACGGCGCCCCCGGCGACCCAGCGCCTCGCCAGGCGAACGCACGCTTCCTCGTCCCGAGGGGGAGCTTCAGCTTCAGGGGACGCCTCCCCCTCGTGGGCGTCCAGCGCCCCACCGCCGCCGCGCAGGAGGCTGAGCTCTCCCGTCGCGACATGGGCGCCGGCGGGCTCGCCGCTCAGGTACCCTCTGCACCTGCGGAGGAGCTCGGGCCTGCTGCGAGCCACGATGGCCACGCGGAAGGGCATCGGCTCCCTCCCGACCTGGAAGGTGTAGGCGATGTCCGCCAGCGAGGGGCCACCGCCGGCCGCCTCCTCGCGGGAGAGCTGCTCAAGGAGCTCCTCCACATAGGCGCGCAGCCGGTCACCGCTCTTCGCAGACAGCGGGATCACCTCATGGCGGGACGCGATCGCCTCGCCCTCGCGCGGCTCACCCGCGGCGAGGGGCGAGCCTCCGCGTATCTCCGGCTCGATGTGCTCCTCCAGGAGCACGTGCGCGTTCGCTCCGCCGAAGCCGAACGAGCTGACCCCCGCCCTCCGAGGGACCACGGCGCCGCTCGGATCGATCCTCCGGTCCCAGGGCACCGTCCGGTCCACGATGTAGAACGGCGTCTCGTCCAGCTGGAGGAACGGGTTCAACCTCTCCAGGTGGATGCTCGGCGGCAACGCGCGGTGACGCATGGCGAGCACCACCTTGATGAGCCCGGCGATGCCGGCCGCGGCCTCGAGGTGCCCGATGTTCGACTTCACCGATCCGACACCGCAGGTCGCGGTCGTCTCGACAGGACGGCTCCGCGCCTTGCCCAGCTGCGCGAAGGCCGCCTTCAAGCCGTTGATCTCGATGGGATCGCCGAGGCTCGTCCCCGTCCCGTGCGCCTCGACGTAGCTCACCGTCTCCGGCTCGACGCCCGCCCTGGCGAGCACGGAGGCGATGAGATCCGCCTGGGCGTTCGGGTTGGGGACGGTCATCGACTGCACCCTGCCGCCGTGGTTCACGCCGACCCCCCGGATGACCGCGTGGATGCAGTCGCGGTCGTCGAGCGCCCTGGCCAGCGGCTTCAGGAGCACGGCGCCCGCCCCCTCGCCGCGCACGTAGCCGTCGGCCCGATGGTCGAAGGCCATGCACCGGCCCACGGAGGACATGAACCCGCTCTGACCGAAGGCGACGAACAGCTCCGGCGTGAGCAGCAGGTTGACGCCGCCCGCGATCGCCAGGTCGCAGTCCCCGGCCTGCAGCGACCGGACCGCGCGATGCAGCGCGACCAGCGAGCTCGAGCACGCCGTATCGACCGGCTCGCTCGGGCCGCGGAGATCGAGCAGGTACGAGATCCGATTGGCGAGGACGGCGTGCGAAAGGCCGCTCGGAGAGTAGGGCTCGTGGGTCCGCCGCGCGCGCTGGATGATCTCGTGGTAGTCGAAGGACGACACCCCGACGAAGACGCCCGTGCGGCTCCCCCGGAGCTCCGACGCGCGGTAGCCGGCGTCTTCGAGGGTCTTCCAGACGATCTGCAGAAAGACGCGCTGCTGCGGATCCATCAGCTCGGCTTCCGCCGGCGAGATGTTGAAGAACAGCGGATCGAACCGGTCCACGCCGTCGATGAACCCGCCCCAGCGCGTGTTGGTCTTGCCCGGATCGCGGCCGGGGTCGCCGAAGATCGCGCGCCAGTCGAACCGGTCCTCCGGGACGGTGGTGATGAGATCGTTGCCGTCGCGGAGGTTGCGCCACAGGGCCTCCGGATCAGGGGATCCGGGGAAGACCCCGCCGAGGCCGATGATGGCGATCGCGCCGGCGAGGGCCTCCGGCGGCCTCGCCCCGGTGACGGCGATCGCGCCGGCAGGGGCCTCCTGCCGCCTCGCCGGCAGGGCCTCGCCGGAGGACGCGCGCGGGATCGAGGCGCCCCCGTCGGCCTGCTGGAACAGGGCCGCGCACTCGCGCGGGCGGCCGTCGAGCAGGTGCCGGGCGAGCGACTCGATGGTGATGCACTCGAAGAGCAGCGTCTTCGAGAGCGCGCCGAAGTGGCTCTCCAGCCGCTTGACGAGCTCCACCGAGCTCATCGAGTCGACCCCGTACCGCTCGAAGGTCGACGCCACGTCGATCTCGTCGCGGGGGATCCTGAGCATCTCCGCGAAGAGGTCGATCAAGTAGGCCTGGAGGCGCGCGCCCGGGTGCGCGTGCCCGGGCGCGTCCGGCGCCGGCGCCGGGACAGGCGCGGCGGCCGCGGCGAGGAGGCCGGCAGCAGCGCCGTTCTGCGCCGCAGCGAGGACCGGCGCGGCGCGCACGAGCCCCTTCGGATCAGCCGCGCCGCGCTCGCAGAGCAGCACGCTCTGCTCCAGCTGCTCCTCGGACACGCGCGGCGCCCCGAAGCCGCGTACGAGCGGGAAACCGGCTTCCCGGAGCGCCGTCCGCCATTGCGTGAAGCGGAGGAGCGGCGAGTGGGGGAGGCGCCGCGCGCCGTCCTCGAACAACCACCACCCTTTCGTCAGGCCGAAGGTCAATGTCGTGAAATCCTGCTCGCGCGTCAGCTCGTTGATGACCAGGACCCCCCGCGGCCCGAGCAGCGTGTGCAGCGCGCGCAGCGTGCTCAGGACGTCCTTTGTGGCGTGAAGGACGTTCGTCGCGAGGACGACGTCGAACGCCTCCTCTCCGAAGCCTTGAGCGGCGGGATCCCGCTCGACGTCGAGCGTTCGAAAGACGATGTCCGGGAGCGCGCCCTGGAAGCTCCGCTCCCCGTAGCGCGTGAAGGCGGCAGAGACGTCGGTGTAATGGTAAGAGACGCGCTGCCCCTCCGGGCGCAGGCGATCGAGCACGAAGCGGGTCGTGCCCCCGGTCCCGGCCCCGACCTCGAGGACCTTCACGATCGCGCCCGGCGCGCCTGCCAGCCGCTGCTCCACGAGCACGCTGACGGCATGACCGACAAGGTCGTTGTAGTAATCGGAGATGAGGTTCCCTGTGTAGACCCGCTCCACGAGGGTCTTGTCGCCGCCTGGGAACAGCACATCCATCGCCTGCTTGCGGCCGGTCAAGACGTCCGGCAGCGCCGGGACACAGGCCGTGAGCAGATCGACGATGGGTCCCACCTCCGGGCGCTCCCGGCGCAATCGTTCCTGGGATTCAGCCGAGCTCGCCAGCGAGGAGCCCGCGGGCGTCATCGCGAGCCGACCTCCCCGATCCTCGATGAGCCCCTCCCGCTCCAGCATCGCGATCGCCGCGTCGAAGAGCCGGCGGTGCGCGGGGAGGATGCCCAGCTCACGCTGGAGCGAGCCGCGCGGCGGAGGCTCGCGCCCCTCCGCCCACAGGCCCATGGCGCCGAGCGCGCGCAGGAGCAGGCGATGGCCGACGGCGTTGACGCGCCCGAGGGCCGCGCTCACCTCGCGGGCGTCGTACGGCTTCGACGCGACGTACTGCGCCATGCGTGGCGTCACGGGATCGAGCGGTGACGCGCCCTCCGCGCTGCCTTGGCCCGCCAGCGCGGCGCCTCCCCGGCTCGACGGGAGAGGGTCTGCCCAGCACCGCATGCGGGTGAACGGATACGCCGGGAGCGAGATGCGCCGCCGGCCGCCGGGGCGCTGGAGCGCGCTCCAGGGGACGGCGATGCCCTCGACCCAGAGCCGGGCCACGTCGAGGGCGCGACCTTTCTCCAGCAACGCCTGGACGAGACCGCTGCCCTCCTCGCTCTCGCCGAGGACGCGCGCGGCGTGGCTCGGCTGACCCGCCGCGCCGGCCACGACGCGACCGTTCTTCGATCCGGCAAGGAAATCCCGGAGCCCGGACCGCAGCTCCTCGATGGAGCTCGCCACCACGGCGAGCCGGTGCTCCATCTCGCTGCGCCCGACCTGCAGCGTGTACGCGATATCTCGCAGGCACGGCGCGCGGCCGGCTGCGCTTCGAGGCGCGGCGGCTCCCCCGCTGCGCCGCGCCTCGCTCTCGTCAAGGTAGCTCGACAGGCGCCTCGCGACCTCCTGGAGCCGCTCGCCGCTGCGGGCCGACAGCACGACGATCTCGCGCAGGTCGGCGCCGCGCGGCTCGGCGGCGGGCTCTTCCCGGTCCGGAAACTCTTCCAGCACGGCATGGGCGTTGACGCCGCCGAACCCGAACGAGCTCACGCCGGCCCGCCTCGGGAGGGGCGCGCCGTGCTCGCCCGCCAGCGGCTCCCAGGGCTGCGTGCGATGGACGATGTAGAAGGGCGTGTCCTCCAGCTCGATGTGCGGATTCAGCTGGTCGAAATGGAGATTCCCCGGCAGCTTCGCGTGCTTCAGCGCAAGGACGACCTTGAGCAGGCCGGCGATGCCCGCGGCCGACTCGAGGTGACCGATGCTGGTCTTGACCGTGCCCAGGCCGCAACGCGCGCCGCCGCTCCGCGCCCCTGCCCCCTCGGCGCGCTCGAACGCCTTCTTGAGGCCGTTCACCTCGATGGGATCTCCGAGCGGGGTGCCCGTGCCGTGGGCCTCGATGTACCCGAGGGTGGAGGGATCCACCTGCGCCCGGCGATAGACGGAGCTCAGCAGCTCGGCCTGCGCGGAGGGGTTCGGGACGGTGAGCCCCTGGGCGCGGCCGCCGTGGTTGACGCCTGTCCCCCGTAGAATAGCATGGATGGGATCGCCGTCCGCCAGGGCGCTGGAGAGCGGCTTCATCAGGATCGCGCCCGCGCCCTCGCCTCGAACGTAGCCGTTCGCGGCGCGATCGAACGTCTTGCATCGGCCGTCGGCCGACAGCATGCCTGCCTTGCCGCAGGCGATGAACGGCCTCGCGCTGAGGAGCAGGTTCACGCCGGCGACGATCGCGGCATCGCAGTCGCCGACCTGGATGGCCGTGGCCGCGCGGTGAAGGGCCACGAGCGAGCTGGAGCAGCCGGTGTCGACCGATTCGCTCGGCCCGGTGAGCCCGAGGACGTAGGAGATCCGGTTGGCCACCATCGCCGTGGAGAGCCCCGTGGTCACGTGGGCCTCGGCCTGCTTGCCGGCCGCCGCCAGCACGTCCGCATAGTCCACGTTCGATACGCCGACGAACACGCCGACCTGCGCCCGCGAGAGATCCCGGGGCGAACGACCGGCGTCCTCGATGGCGTGCCATACGACCTCGAGGAGCACCCGCTGCTGGGGATCCATGAGGTCGGCCTCGCTGGGAGAGAGGTTGAAGAACAGCGGATCGAAGCGCTCCACGTCGGCGATGAAGCCGCCGCTCGGACAGGCGATCCCCTCGGTGGAGAAGCGCTGTTCGGGGACCCCGGTCACGAGATCCCTCTCCGCTTCGAGGTTCTCCCAGAAGCTCCGCAGATCCGGGGAGCCGGGGAAGACGCCGGCGATCCCGACGATCGCGATCTCCCTGGATCCGCCCGGGGACGCAGGTCGAGCCACGGAGCGAGGCGGGGGCGATGCGAGCGCCCCCGAAGGCTCTCCCGCCCTCCCGGACGCCGTCCCGTTCAGCTCCGGTCCAGGGAGGGGCGTTGTGGTCCCGGCGCCGGCCTCGCCCGCGCCGCAGCGCCGGCGGACCTGCTCCGGGTAGCGGGAGAGCAGGTGGCGCGCGTAGCTCTCGAGGGTCGGATGCTCGTAGAACACCGCCGGCGAGACCGCGACGCCGTACCGCGAGCTCACCGCCTCCGCGAACTCGGAGATGGTGATCGACTCGAAGCCGAGCTTCCCCAGATCGGCCCCCGGCTCCACGGCCTTCTTGAGCTTCAGCGTGGAGACCGCGAGCTCGGACAGGTCCGATGCGAGCTGCCCCTCGATCTCCCGGTCCCACCCTCCACGCGCAGGCGCGGGCGTCGCGCTGGGCGCGCCCTCGGCCACCCCCAGGGTCCTCTTGATCCTGGCTGCGTCCCCGAACGCGACGAGGACCTGCGCCGACCCGCGGGAGCGAGCAAGGCGCAACCCGACCTCGAGGGCCTCGAGGCCTTCCACCGTGGGGAGCGGGGACATGCCCGTGGCGCCGGCGATGAGCGCCTCTGTCTCGGCGGACATGCGCATGCCGCCTTCCTTCCAGTAAGGATAGTTGATCGCGAGCGTCTGCCCGCGCCGGAGCCCGCGGGTCCGGAGCGACTCGCGGAAGCGCGCGAACCCGTCGAGGAAGCGGTTCGCAGCGGCGTAGTCCGGGAGCGTGGCTGTCCCGAGCAGCGAGGAGAGCGAGGAGAGCAGGACGAAGAGCTCCAGCGGCTCGTCCCTCGTCGCCTCGTCGAGGACGAGCGTGCCGCGCACCTTGGGGCTCAAGATCCGATCGATCTCTGCTTTCCCCTTCTGAAGGATGGATCCTTCGCTCAGCGAGCCGGCCGCGTGGATGAGGCCGTCGAGGCGCGAAAATCGGGCTTTGGCGTAGGCCACGCACCGATTCACGTCTCCCGGGCTGGTCACGTCGGCCTGGAGGTAGACGGCATCCGCGCCGAGCGCCCCGAGCCGGTCGAGGCGAGCCTCCGTTGCGGCACCGAGCGGCGATCGCCCGAGGAGCACGAGCCTCGCGCGGCAGCGCGCCGCGAGGTGCTCTGCGAGGAGGCCGCCGACGCCGCCGACGCCCCCGGTGATGAGGTAGACGCCTCCCTGCTGGAACGCCGCCGCCTGCCCGTCGCCCGCGCCGAGAGGCGTTACCTCGGCGATGCGCTGCGTCCACCGCTCTCCAGCGGCGTCGTAGCGGACCTCGACCGGCGGGAGGGGGTCGGCGACGCGGAGCTCGGTCAACGCCCGCTCGACAAGCCGCTCAGCGCCGTCGCCGGCGTCGGCGACGCGGACGAGCTGGAACGTGAAGCGACGGTCAAGGCTCATGAACGAGCGCCCGAAACCGGCGACCGCCTCGCGGTGGGCGAGCGCTGCCTCGGGCTCCTCGGCGCACACGTACAGAACGCGCGCGCGCTCGACGTGCGGCGAGGCGATCAGGGCCTTCGCCAGCTCGAAGAGCGCCGGCAGCTCGGCGCCGAGCGCCTCGTCGAGCGCGCCTTTCGCCGGCGCTCGATCCCGTGACCCCGCGGCTCGCAGGACGACGACGCTGTCGATCTGGAGGCCCTGCGCCGCGACCGCCGAGAGGAGCGCTTCGTAATCGGCCGCGCGCCCGGGGAGGACCTCGAAGACCCCGCCCCCCATCGCGCGAAAACCCGCCCCGGGCTGCGCGACAACGGCCGGGGGCAGCGCACCCGAGGCGGCGCGCAGCGCCGAGAGGAGGTGCCCGCCGTCGAGCCCGTGATCCGGAATGAGGAGGACGCCGCGCCTCGAAAGCGGCGCGCTGGCCGGCGCGACGCCGGGTGAGCGCCCCCAGACCGGCTCGAAGTAGCTCAACGTCGGCGGTGGCTCGACCTCTCCGGCGTCGGGTCGCAGAGCCGGCGCGGGGGGCGGTTCGGCGGCGTCCTCGGGCAGCCAGTAACGCTCCTTGTCGAACGGGTAGGTCGGCAGGGATACCGTGGTTCGCTGCCCTGTGGCCGTCGCGCGGGGCCAGGCGACCTGCTCGCCGCGAACCCAGCGCCTCGCGACCGCGGCCGGACCGTCTCCCTCCGACGCCAGCGCGCCCGCGGCTTCCCCCGGCGCGCTGGCGCTGCCGGTGAAGAGGTTGGGGGCATCGCCCCGAGCCGCGAGGAAGGCCTCCAGGGCGCGCGCGAGCTCGTCGCGCGACGCGGCGGTGATGGCCAGACGAGCATCCATCTCCTCGCGCCCTACCTGCAGCGTGTGCGCGATGTCCGGCAGGCTCGCGGACTGGTCGCGCGCCACGAAATGCAGCATCCGCCGGGCGACCTCCCGCAGGCGCCCCTCGTCCCGCGCAGAGAACGGGAAGACGAGCGCGCCATGGGTCTCCCCGGTCGCCCCCTCACGCACGCGCTCCTCGATCACGACGTGCGCGCCGGCGCCGCCGAACCCGAACGAGCTGACGCCGGCCCTGCGCGGCGCTCCGGCGGATCGCGGCCAGGGTATCGGCCCCTCGTTGATGTACAGCGGGCTCGCGTCGAGCCGGATGGCCGGGCTCAGCCGCTGGAAGGTCGGCATGGCCGGGATCATGCCGTGCTTCATCGACAGGATGACCTTGATGACGCCGGTGATCCCGGCCGCCGCTTCGGTGTGGCCGAGATGCGCCTTGCTCGACCCCAGGGCGCAGGAGCGCGCTGGAGGCGCGTGCGGTCGAAAGGCCATCTTGAGGCCCTCTACCTCGATGGGATCGCCGAGCCGGGTGCCCGTCCCGTGCGCCTCGAGGTAGGTGATCGTCGCGGGATCGATCCGCGCATCTCGCCACGCGCGCGCGATGAGCTCGGCCTGCGTCGCCGCGCTGGGCGCCGTCACGGACGCGGTCCGGCCGCTGTGACCCGTCGCGGAGCCCTTGATCACGGCGTGGATCGGGTCGCCGTCCGCGACAGCCTTCGCGAGCGGCTTGAGGAGCACGGCCGCCACCGCTTCGCCAGGCACATACCCGTCCGCCGCGGCGTCGAACGAGCGAGATCGACCGGTCGGAGAGAGCGCCTTCATGGCGGAGAAGTGCAGGTAGTGCCTCGGGCTGAGGATGAGGTTGACGCCGCCGACGAAGGCCATCTCGCACTCGTCGCTCCTCAGCGCCCTGCAGGCCGTGTGCAGGGCCACCAGCGAGGAGGAGCACGCCGTATCGACAGCCATGCTCGGGCCCTTCAGATCGAACATGAACGACGGGCGATTGGCCATCATGGTGGCGGCGTTCCCGGTGCCGTCGTGCGGGCCGACGGCGCACCCGCGCCGCACCATCTCCGTGTCGTAGTCGCGGAAGCACACCCCGACGAACACGCCTGTCCGGGAGCCGCGGAGGGTCCGGATGCGCCCCGCGTCCTCCGCCGCGGCGTAGAGGACCTGAAGCAGCAGGCGGAGCTGCGGGTCCATCCGCTCCGCCTCGCGCGGCGAGACGTTGAAGAACGGGGCGTCGAACGCGTCGACGTCGTCGAGGAAGCTCCCCCACTTGCAGGAGGTCTTGTTGGGCCTCGATGGATCGGCGTCGTACCAGAGCGCGGGCTCCCAACGGCTGCTGGGCACCTCCCGGACGAGCTGCCGCGTCTCCAGCAGGTTCATCCAGAACGTCTCCAGATCCGGCGACCCTGCGAACAGGCCTGCCATGCCGATGACGGCGATATCGTCCTGCTCGCCGGCCGCCGGAGCGGGCGCGGGGGCGCTCGGGGCGGCGCCCGGGCGTTCGCCGCCGGGTCGCGCCGCGCCCGCGAGCCGCCCCGGGAACTCGCGCTCGAGGTAGGCCGAGAGCCGCTCGAGGGTGGGGTGATCGAACAGGATCGCGGGGCTCAGCGCCGCGCCGAGCTGGGCTTCCAGGCGCGCGTTCAGCGCGACGAGCCAGCTCGACGACGCCCCGAGCTCCAGGAAGCTCCTGTCGCGCGGCGGCGGGCTCTCCAGCGATAGCAGCGACGACACCAGGGCATCGAGCGCGAAGGCGTCGCCGCCTTCGGGCGGGGCCGCGCCTGCGCTCTGCCGCGTCGGCGCGTCCTCCTGGGGAGCGGCCTCCGTCGGGACGTCCTGGAGCAGCGCGCCCGGCATCTCGAGCCATAGCCGCTTCCGCTCGAGCCGGGTCGGCCGCAGCGGGCGCCTCGCGAACGCATCACGGTCCTCGTCGCGCCCGGCCTCGCCGACGATCATATGGCAGTTCGTGCCGCCGAAGCCGAAGGCGGAGACCGCCGCGAGGCGCCTGTCCCCGAGCGGCTCCCACGCCCGCTCCCGCGTGACCGGGTAGAACGGCGTCGCCTCGAACTGGAAGCGGGCGTGCGGCTCGTCGCAGTGGAGGGTCGCCGGGAGGCGCTTCCGTTGCAGCGCCAGCATCACCTTGACGAACGATGCGACGCCGCCCGCGTGCAGCAGGGCGCCGAGGTTGGATTTCACCGAGCCGACGCCGCAGTACTGGCGGCGATCCGTGGCTCTCCGGTAGACCTCGGAGGCGGCGTGGATCTCGATCGGATCCCCGAAGGTGTTCCCGGCCCCGTGGGTCTCGAGGTAGCCGATGTCCGCCGCGGACACGCCGCTTTCGCGGAGCGCCTGCTCGATGACGTCGACCTGCGCCTCCTTGCTCGGCATGACCGCGCCCATCGTGCGACCATCGTTGTTCACGGCGGAGCCGAGGATGTGCCCGACGATGAGGTCGCCGTCGCGGAGGGCCCGCTCGTGCTCCTTCAAGAGCACCATCCCGACGCCCTCCCCGAGCGTGAAGCCGCTCGCGTTCCGGTCGAACACCCGCGTGGCGCCGTCGTCCGAGAGCAGGCGCGCCTGGCTCAAGGCGATGTGGGTGAACGGATCGAGCAGGAGCCAGACGCCCCCCGCGATGGCCAGCTCGCACTCCCCACCGAGCAGCGCGCGGCACGCCTGGTGAATGGCCACGAGCGAGGAGGAGCACGCCGAATCGACGACGATCGAAGGCCCCTTCAGGTTGTAGAGCTTGGAGATCCGCGCAGCCACCATGTTCTGCAGGGTGCTGGCCAGCAGGTGGGGCGTCGACGAGCGCTGGTGCGCGTAGCGCCCCTTGACGTACTCGTTCGCGGTGGCGCCCAGGAAGACGCCGGTGCGGGTGCCGTCGACCTCGTCTCGACGATAGCCCGCGCGGTCGAGGAGATCCTGGGCCGCCTCGAGGGCGATCCGCTGCTGCGGATCCATCCACACCGCGTCCTGCTCCGGGATACCGAAGAAGCCCGCGTCGAACCGATCGACCCCGTCGATGAAGCCACCCCACCGCGAGTAGGTCTTGTTGGGAGCGTCCTTGTCGCTGCTGTAATGCTTCGCGACATCCCAGCGGTCCGCGGGGACGGGCGAAGTCAGGTGTCTGCTGGAGATGAGGTTGTCCCAGAACGCCTCGACGGTGGGGGACCCCGGGAACCGGCACGCCATCGCGACGACGGCGACGCGCCGCGGGCCTGCGCCGGAGTCGACCGCGTGGACGACGCCTCGCGGCGCACGCTCCGGGGAAGAGCGAGTGGAGGAGCGAGGCTCCGGCGCGCCGGAGCCGGCGGCGCGCGGGCCGGCCGGGCGCTCCTCGGCCACCGGTGAGCGCGGCGCAGGCCCCCCGCCCACGCGAACCGTGCCCATCGAGACGGCGAACCTCGCCAGCGCCCGGACATTCGGGTGCTCCGCGACGACGCTCGGATCCACGCTCGATTCGCACAGCTCTTCGAGCTGATTGACCAGCTTGATCGCCATGAGCGAGTCCAGGCCGTAATCGCTGAAGTCCGTATCGGGATCGATCTCTCCCTCGGGAACCTTGAGCAGGCCGGAACAGAAGGCCGTCAAGCGCTGCTCCGTCCACGCCTGCGCCGCGCGCAGGTCATCGCGGCTCTCCTCCGAGGCAGCGCGAGCGGGGGCGACAGCGCGAGCGGCCTCGACCGGCGCAGGCGGATGCACCGGGACAAAGCGGCCGAGGTGGATCCGGCGCTCGACCGCCGCCGGGTCGCCGTCCAGGATCATGATCTGGGCCGCTCCGGAGGACTCGGCCGCCGCGAAGCCGAGCAGGCCCCTGTCCGTGTCGAGCACCCGCAGCCCGGAGTCCCGCAGGATCAGGTCCTCGACGCCGGCAGGGATCTTCATGCCGCCCTCTCGCCAGAGGGGCCAGTTGATCGAGAGCGTCCGCCCGCTCCTCTTCCCGCGCGCGCAAAGCTCCTCGCGGAGGGCAGCGAACGAGTCCATGAACCGGTTGCCCGCCGCGTAGTCGGTCTGGCCGACGTTGCCCAGCACGGCCGACGCCGACGAGAACAAGATCATGAAGTCGAGCGGCAGCTCCTTCGTGGCCTCATCGAGGTTGAGCGTTCCGCGCACCTTCGGCGCAAGCACCCGCGCGAACGACGCGATCGGCTTGTTGATCGCGATGGCGTCCGCAAGCACGCCCGCGGCGTGGATGACCCCATTCAGCTTTCCGTGGCGCTCGAGGGCGGACGCGACCGCGCGCCGGACATCTCCGGCCGTGGTGACGTCGCCCTGGACGTAGAGCACGCCCGCGCCGATCGCCTCGATCTCTGCGAGCGCGGCGCGCCGGGCGTCGTCGAGCGGCGATCGGCCGAGCAGGACGAAGTCGACCTTCGCCTGCTGGGCCAGGTGCCTCGCGAAGAGCAACGCGAGCGCGCCAGCGCCGCCCGAGAGCAAGTAGACGCCCCCGTCGCGGACGAACGGGGGCCCGCCGGAAGACGCCTCCCGCGCGACCCGTGCAAACGTCCTCACGCGGCGCCCCTCGGCGCCATGGCGGACCTCGGCCGACTCCGGCAGAGCGACCTCCCGGAGGAGCAGATCCCACGTCGCCTGCGAGGAGAGCGGCGCGCCCTCGAGCTGCACCGTCTTGACGGCGAGCTTCGGGGCCTCGAGAACGATGCTCTTCGCCAGACCCCCGAGCGCCGCGTCGTGCGGCCGTTCGTCGGACCCCGGGTAGGCATACACCACCGAGAGGCGCTCTCGACCCTTGAGCGTCGCAAGGACACGGCAGAGGGCAAAGACGGTATGGAGCCCTCTCTCCAGCTGCTCCTCCACAAGGGGAAGCGCGCCGCCGGCGTCAGCGTAGTCCGGCGACGGCGCGGCAGCGTTCCACAGGTGAAGGACGCCTCGGATCCGGAGGCCTTGATCGTTCAACGTCGAGACCAGCGACCGGATATCCTCGTCCCGAGCCGGCCGGATCCGGGCTCGATTCCTCGCGATGACGTGGTAGCCGTCTCCCGGCTCGACCAGGACGACCTCGCGGCCGTCACCCACGCTCGCCTGGGCGTGGCGGAGCGCCGTATCGGCCTGCGTCCCGCCCGCGTGCAGCAGGAGCAAGCACTCGCCGCGCGCGCCCTCCGCCGCTTGCGCCGACGCCGGCAGCGGCGCGCGCTCCCATGCGGGCTCATAGAAGATCAGCCCATCGCGAGCTCCTTTGAGCGCATCCGGCGCGGCCTGTGCCCTGCCCTTCTGCGTTCCGAGCGCGAACCCACGGAGGACGGCGAAAGGCCGCCCTGCCTCGTCCAGCAGATCGAGATCGAACCGGTGGCGCCGTCCAGACGCGCCTCCCGGATCCGCGGCACGGACCGCATGGACATGGCAGCGCCGGGTCGCGACGCCGAGGATCCTCACCTCATCGACGGTGTGCGGGAGCAGGAGATCGCCGCTGTCGCCCTCTCCCTCGCCGCCGATGAGCCCGACGACGGTCTGCAGGGCGCCGTCGAGGAGGGCGGGGTGCAGGACATAGGCGTCATCGCCGGGTGACAGGGGCTCGGGGAGCTCCAGCGCCGCGAGCACCTCGGAGGGGCCGGTGAACAGCGCGCGGATCGGGCGCATGCGGGGGCCGTAGCGGAGCCCCCGCGCAGCGAGCGTCGCGTAGACGTCCTCGGCGCCCTTCGAGGACGGACAGCGCCGCTGGATCGCCTCGATGTCGATCGGCGACGCCTCGCGGGCCTCGGCCGACGCCGACGCCGACGCCCGGCGGCTCGGCACGAGCTTGCCACGCGCATGGAGGGTCGCCTGATCCCCGGCGCCGCTGTGGATCTCGAACGCAAGGCGATCCCCCTGCGGCTCGATCCGGACGGTCGTGTCGACGGGGCTCCCCTCGACCCAGAGCGGGCTCGCCCAGACGACCTGCTCGATCGCGTCGATCGCGGCCTCCCCGACCAGCGCGCCGGCCGCCCGCGCCATCTCCAGATAGACCGCGGCGGGCAGGACGGGCCGGCTGCGGACGAGGTGATCGGCGAGGAAGGAGTCGTCGGGCCTGAACCGCCTGGTGAGCTGGGACGCGCGCAGCGTGGACGCGTTCGCGTCGAGCAGGGGGTGCAGGCGCGCGGGGCGCTCGGGCGCCCTCGCGCCGTCCGCCAGAGGGGCCCGAGACGCCGGAGGAGGGGGCGCGCTCGCCGATGGCTGGATCCAGCAGCGCTTCCGGGCGAACGGATACGTGGGCAGCGAGATGCGCCTCGCGCGGCGGCTCCCCGCGATCTCGTCCCAGGAAACGGCCGCCCCCTCGACCCACAGGGCGGCGAGCCTCGGGAGATCGCCGCGCGGTCCGGGCACGCGCCCCGTGCCCGGGGAGCCTCGTTTGACGTGACCGGTGAACGTGGGAATGTCGCTCTCCCTGTGATCCAGGTAGTCGTCGAGCGCGCGGCAGAGCCCGCTCGTGTCGCGGGCGACCACCGCGAGGCGCGCCTCCATCGCCTCCCTGCCCACCAGCAGCGTATGCGCGATGTCCTGCAGGCCGGCCTCGCCGCCGCCCTCCCGGAGGAAGTCCCGGAGCTGCCCCGCCTGCGCTCGGAGCCGCTCCTCGTTTCTGGCCGAGAGCACGATGATCTCCGCTGCGCCCTCCGGAGCGCCCGCGTCGGGCGCGGCGGCGCCGTCGTACTCCTCCAGGATCACGTGCGCATTGGCGCCTCCGGCCCCGAAGGAGCTGATCGCAGCGCGCCGCCGGCTCTCGGCGCCCGAGCCGGCCGGCCGCTCCCAGGGCGCGGCCTCCTGGGGAACGAAGAACGGGGTGCTCGCGAAATCGATGCTCGGGTTGAGCTCCTTCGCATGGAGCGACGGCACCAGGGTCTTGTGCTTCATGCACAGGAGGACCTTGGAGATCCCCGCCATGCCGGCCGCTGCCTCGAGGTGGCCGATGTTCGACTTGATGGCCCCGACGGCGCAGAACCCGCGCTTCGATGTCGTGCGCCGGAACGCGCTCGTCAGGCCGGCGATCTCGATGGGATCGCCGAGCGACGTCCCCGTCCCGTGCGCCTCGATGTAACCCAGCGTCTCGGGGCTCACTCGAGCCTTCTCCAGCGCGGCGACGATGAGACGGGCCTGCGCATCCGGGCTGGGGACGGAGAATCCGCTGGTCCTCCCGCCGTGATTGACGGCGGTCGCCTTGATGACCGCATGGATGGGATCTCCGGCTGCGATCGCCGCCCCGAGCGGCTTCAGCAGGACCGCGCCGACCCCTTCCCCCGGCACGTAGCCGTCGCCGCCCTTGCCGAACGCCCTGCACCTGCCGTCGCTCGACAGCATCTGCAGCTCGCTCAGCTTGATGTATTTCGACGGATGCAGCGACAGGTTCACGCCGCCGGCCAGGGCGGCGCTGCACTCGCCGCGCTTGAGGCTCTCGCAGGCGAGGTGGATCGCGTACAGCGACGACGAGCACGCGGTGTCGATCGGGAGGCTCGGGCCCTGGAAGTTGAAGAAATAGGAGACGCGGTTGGCTATCGACGAGAACCAGGAGCCGGCCACGACCGGGTTGTCGTGGAGGATCTCCTCCAGACCGAAGAGCTGATAATCGCTCCACATCACGCCGGCGAACACGCCGACGTCATTGCCTTTGCCGGCGGCGAGGCGCTCGCGCGTGTACCCGGCGTCCTCCAGCGCCTCCCAGGCGATCTCCAGGAACAGCCGCTCCTGGGGATCCATCATTTCGGCCTCGCGCGGCGAGATGTTGAAGAACAGGGGGTCGAACTCGTCGGCGCCCTCGATGAACCCGCCCCACTTGCTGTAGGTCCTGCCCGGCTTCCCCCGCTCCGGGTCGAAATACCTGCGGTGATCCCACCGGGAGAGGGGGACCTCGGTGATGCAATCGCGCCCCGCCCGGAGGTTCTCCCAGAGCTCGCTCAAGGTCCGCGCCATCGGAAAACGCCCGGCGACGCCGATGATCGCGATCTCGTCGTCGACGCCGCCGGACGGCGGTCGCCGCCCTGCCCCGCTCCCCGGGCTCGCGGGCGGCTCGGCGTCGCGCGCCTCCGTCACGACCTCCGCCACGAGGAGCGACGGAGGCGCAGGTCGCGAGACCGAAGAGGGCAGCGAGAGCGAGCGCCGCTCCATCTCCTCGAGGATGTACCCGGCGAGCTCGGTGACGGTCGCGTGCTCGAACAAGAGGGTCGGGTACATCTCCCAGCCGAACCTCGACTCCAGGTCACGCACGATCTGCAGCAGATCCGCCGACGTGAGGCCCTGCTCGTAGAAGCCCTTGCCAGCGTCGATGGCCTCGGGAGAGAGCTGGAGCGGCCCGGCGAGGATGCCCTTCAGCGCCTCCTCCACAAGCTCCCTCGCCGAGCCCGTCGGGGCCGCCGGCCCCTCGGGCGGCTTCGAAGCCCGAGCGCCGCCCTCGGGCCGCTCGCTCTCGGCGCGGGGAGCCCTCAGCCCGGTGATGAGGTCCCGCGACCGTATCCGCTTGGCGCTGAATTTCCGGACGGTGACGAGGCAGCTCCCCTCCTCGTCGAGCAGGTGGATATCGCTGCTCAGGATGTCGGCGGAGGCCCCCTGCGTCGTCTTCTTCTCGACGAGCACATGGCACCTCTCACCGAGCGGCGCGAAGGCCCGGAAGGCGTCGATATAGATGGGAATGAACGGGGTCTTGGCCCCGGGCGCGCCGTAGAAGTCGAGGAGGCAGAACGGCGTCAGCGTGGCGAAATCGAGGTAGACCGGGTGAACGTGAAAATCGCCCAGGTACGACCGTGCCAGGGGCCCGAGGTGAATGTCCGCCAGCAGGAACCCATCGCCCCGGTAGATCCGGCCGGCGGCCTTCATGAACTCGCGGTGCTCGATGTCGACGCTCCTGGCGAAGGCGTACAGCTCGTCAGCGTCGGTCTCCCGCGTCGAGGCCGCCTTCAGCCGATCGAGCGCCACCCTCGCAGGCGGCGGCGCGTCGGTCAGGTGGAGCTCGCAGGTGAAGTTGTGATCCCAGCGCTCGTCCAGCGCGGCAGAGCCGCGCATCCTGCGACTCTCGACCGACACGACGCCCCCGCCCTGGCGCGGCTCGAAGGAGACCTGGACCTGCCTGTCGTCCTCGTCCGTGACGGCGATCGCCTCCGTGAAGAGGCACCTCCGCAGCTCGATCGAGGCCGGCGGCACGCCGATCCTCGCCGCCATGCGATAGACCATGTCCAGGAAGAAGACGCCGGGCAGGATCTCGACCCCGTGGACGAGGTGATCCCGGACCATGTAGTCTTCTTTGCTGACCCGTGTCTTGAAGCGGCTCGTCTGCAACGTCATGAAGGGTCCTCGATGAGCTGCGCTGTCCCGCGGGACTCCGGCCTTCGCGATGTCATCACGCTCATGCGCTCTCCAGCACGAGCAGACCGCGCTTGACCTCGCCGTCCGGGCGCGCCGGCGGCTCGCGTCGGGTCTCGACCCGCGCGGGGTTGTCGATCCAGCACCGCACCTTGCGATAGGGCACCGGCGGGAGCGGGCGGCGCCGGGCCTCGTAGCCCGACGCCTCGGCGGGCTCGAAATCCCGGAGCAGGACATGGGCGTTGGTGCCGCCGAAGCCGAACGCGCTGACGCCGGCGCGCCGCACCCCGTGCCGCGGCGCCCAGGGGCGCAGCTCCGTGCTCGGGAAGAACGGGGATGTCTTGAACGAGAACCTCGGATTCGGCTCGTCGCAATGTCGGGTCGGAGGGATGCTCCGGTGCGACAGCGACAGAACGGTCTTGATGAGCCCTGCGATCCCCGAGGCGAGCAGCAGGTGACCGATGTTCGTCTTCACGCTGCCGACGGCGCAGAACTGCACCTCGTCCGTGCTGCGTCGGAAGACGCTCGTCAGCCCCTTCAGCTCGATGGGATCGCCGATCATGGTCGCTGTCCCATGGGCCTCGATGTAGGAGACCGTCTTCGCCTCGACGCCCGCCTTGTCCAGGGCCTCCTGCACGACGAGCTCCTGCGCCTGCATGTTGGGGGTCGTCAATCCCATGGTGTGGCCATCGTTGTTGACCGCGGTCGCCTCCAGGATCGCGTAGATGCGATCGCCGTCGGCCAGGGCGCGCGCCAGCGGCTTGAGGAGGACCGCGCCGGCGCCCTCTCCGGGTACGAAGCCGTTGGCCTTGACGTCGAAGGTACGGCACCTGCCGTCCGGGGAGAGCGCCTTGGCCGCGCTCAGCTTGAGGTACGGGATCTCATCGAGGAGGAGATCGACGCCCCCCGCGAGCGCCGCCTCGCACTCCCCCGAGAGCAGGCTCTGGCAGGCCAGGTGGACGCTGGTCAGCGAGGAGGAGCACGCCGTGTCGACGACCAGGTTCGGCCCCCGGAGGTTGAAGAAATGCGCGACATGCGCCGCGATGAAGTTTTGATTGACGCTCGCGGCGGTGCTCCTCGTGGGTTCCTGGATTCGAGAGGCGTAGTTGCTCGTCCCGGATCCGACGAAGACCCCCACCCTCCTGCCCCAGAGATCCGCGCGCTCGTGGCCGGCGTCGCGCAGCGCCTGCTCGCTGCACTCCAGGAATACGCGGGTCAGCGGGTCGATCTCTCTGGCGTCCTCGGCCGGGATCTCGAAGTGGACCGGATCGAAGAGCTCGATGCCCTCGACGAAGCCGCCCCATTTGCTGATGCTCTTGCCCTGCTCGTAGGCAGGCCGGTAGAGCGCCTCCGCATCCCACCGCGCGCGCGGCACCTCGGTGATGCTGGACCGGCCGAGGCGCAGGTTGTCCCAGAACGCCTCCTTGCTCTCGGCGCCGGGGAAGCGACAAGCGACGCCGACGACGGCGATCGCGCGCACGTCGAGGCTCGCCGCCGTCGCTTCGCGACCGGCCCCCGTCCCACGAGCCGCCGTCTCTCCAGCGCCCTGCGAGGCCTCCGGGCCGTGGGGATGCGCCGCGCCGTTCGAGAGGCTCGAGCGCGGCGGGGCCGCCGGCGGCTCTCCCGGGGCGCCGGCTCCGGACGCGCCGCGCGGAGCGCTCGCGACGCCGTTGGTCAATGATGTGCCCTGGCGAGCGAGATAGGCCCTGATCCCGTCACCGTAGGTCTCACCGAGAAAGCGGCTCAAGGAATCCAGCGTGGGGTTCTCGAGGATGACGGACGGCTCGACGGCCTCGCCCGTCAAGACCTCCATCTTCGTCACGAGGCCCGCGATGACGATCGAGTCGACGCCATAGTCGCCGAAGTTCACCTCTCCGCGGATGGTCGCCGCGTCGATCATCAGCTCGCGCGAGAAGAGCGCCAGCAAGAGGGCCCTTGTCGCGGCGTGCTCGCCCGGGCCCCCGGCCGGCGTCGCCGCGGCAGACTTCGCCGTGACCTCCCTCGCGGGCGCGCCGTCGGGCCTGACGAGCAGCAGGCGGCTGGGATCGAACCGGCTCCGGTCGATCACGCCGGCGAACACGCTCGTCGCGCCGCGGTGGTGAAGCGCCGCCTCGAGCAGCGCGAGGCCGTCCTCCGTCCCGTGCGCGGTGAAGCCCAGCCCCGTGTACCTCGGGTGGTTCACCGCGCCCATCCCCGTGTCCCGCCAGCTCGGCCAGTCCACCGCGAGGTAGCGCGTCCGCCCGCGCGGCTCGTGGTAGGCGGCGAACGCGTCGAGGAACGCGTTTGCGCTCGCGTAATCGCTCAACCCCACGCCGAGCGCCGGGACGAGCGCCGACACGGACCCGTACAGGACGAAGAACTCCGGCTCGTCGTGGCGCACGAGATCGTGCAGCACCATGAGCCCTTCGATCTTGGGCTCCCAGACACGCCGCATGGACGCGATGTCCTTATCGACGAACGACGGCGTGCGGTGGGAGACCACGCCTGCGCAGTGGAGGACGCCCGCGATGGGCCCCAGGCGCCGCCGGAGCACGTCGAAGAAGCCTGCGAGGCGCTCCCGCTCGACAAGGGCGCCCTGAAACAGCGCCACCTCCGCCCCGAGCGCCTCGAGCTCGCTCACGCGGCGCACCCGCTGCACGAGCGCGGGCTCGACGTCCGGCGACGCGAGGAGCCCGGGCCAGCGCTCGCGCTCGGGCAGCGGCGTCGCGCCGAGCAGCGCGAGCCGGCGGGCCCCCTTGTGGACGAGCGCCTTTGCGGCCTCGAAGCCCAGCCCCCCGGTGCCGCCCGTGATCACGTAGACGCGCTCGGCGTCCACGCGGAAGGGCCCGAGCGTGTTCGCGCCGAGCCGGCTCGGCGCCACGGCCCCGGCAGGGATCTCGTGGAGCCGCGGGAGATGGCGTGTCCCTCTCCGATAGCAGATCTCACCCACCGCCGCGTCGGTCGAGGCCTCGCGGATCGCGATGTCGAGCAACGCCTCGGCGGCCTCGATCCCGAGGTCCACGTCGATCGTCGCCGCACGGGCTCGCGTGTGCTCGGCGCCCAGCATCCGGACGAGGCCGGCCATGCGGGCGCCCGCCAGGGTGGGT
This sequence comes from Sorangium sp. So ce362, assembly GCF_051519845.1. Taxonomy (NCBI): domain Bacteria; kingdom Pseudomonadati; phylum Myxococcota; order Polyangiales; family Polyangiaceae; genus Sorangium; species Sorangium sp. So ce362. The sequence goes on from NZ_CP150332.1 coordinate 5,575,425, forward strand.
CGATCGTTCTCGAAGGGCACGAGCCCGCGGGTGACGTGGAGGATCCGCAACGGGGCGCGGCTGTCGTGCCGGAGCAGGCCCTGCAGGATCGCGATACGGGCCCCGTCCCCGGACGGAGCCTCCTTCGGCTCCGCATGGATATCGGCGAGATCGAGCAGCCCGTCGATGGGCGCGTGCTCGGCGAGGATCTCGGAGATCCGGCGGGCCCCGTCGGTGGGATCGTCGAGATCGATCTCGTATTCCCATCTCGTGATCTTCGGCAGGGCGCTGTGCCCCCTGATCACGATCCACCGGACGTGGGGCTGGGATCCGAGCTCCTTGAGGACCTCGATCGCGCCCTCGGTACCGAGGACCAGAAGCCAGGTCTGAGGCGCGGCGCCCGGCGACGGCAGCGCCAGCGGCGCGGGGCTCCAGCGCTTCTCGATGAGGACGCGGTCTACGCCCGTGGAGGGGGCCCCGCCCGTCGAAGGGGCCGGCAGCTTCGCGCGCGGGACCGGCGCGCGCGCAGCGTCGGTGGGCTCGGCCGACGTCGCGCGAACGGTCGGCTCCGGCAGCGGCGGCGACACCTCCGCAGCGAACCAGTGCCGCTGGCGGGCGAACGGATACGTCGGGATCGGGACCCGTCTCCTGGGCTTGCCGCGATGGAGCGCAGTCCAGTCGACCTCTGCGCCCCTCGCCCAGAGCGCCGCCAGCTTCGCGAGCCTTCCGCCCTCGATCAGGACGGCCAGGTAGGCCTGGTCGTCGTCGTCCTGCCCGAAGGAGAGCGCTGCTGCGCGGCGGTCGGCCGCGCGCCCGGTCACCACCGCCTCCGGGGCGGCCCCGTCCAGGTAGGCGCCCAGCAGCGCGCTCGCCTCTGCGCAGGATCGCGCCACGAACGAGAGCCTCGCTTCCATGGCGTCCCTGCCGACCTGCAGCACATGCGCCACCTCGGACAGCGTCGGTGGCGCCCCCGCGTGTCCGCCTCGCCCGGAGCCCAGGAAATCCCTGAGCGCACCTGCGTACTCCCGCAATCGCTCCTCGTCCCTGGCCGACAGCACGACGATCTCGGGCGTGTCCTCCGCCCTGCCGGGCAGCGGCGTCACGTGCTCTTCGAGGATCACGTGCGCGTTGGCTCCGCCGAAACCGAAGGAGCTGATCCCTGCCCTCCGCGGAGCAGGAGCGCCGTCGCTGTCCACCGTGGGCTCCCACGGCTGTGCCTCGGTGACGATATAGAACGGGCTGCCGCTCAGATCGATGTACGGGTTGAGGGCCTGGAAGTGGAGCGTCGGCGGCAGGATCCGGTGCTTCATCGCCAGCAGCACCTTGATGAGGCCTGCCATCCCCGCCGCGGACTCGAGGTGGCCGATGTTGGTCTTGACCGTGCCCAGCCCGCAGGTGCCTCCTGGCGCCGGGCGCGCTCCCCGCTGCTCGAACAGCCGGGAGAACCCCTGCTTCAGCGCCTCGATCTCGATCGGATCGCCGAGCGCCGTCCCGGTCCCGTGCGCCTCGATGTACGAGACCGTCTCCGGCGGGACGCCCGCGCGCTCATAGGCCGTCACGAGCAGGTCCGCCTGGGCTCTCGGGTTCGGCGCGGTCAGCGAGTTCGCTCGACCGCCATGGTTGACGGCGGATCCCTTGATCACCGAGTAGACGAAATCGCCGTCTTCGAGCGCCTTGCGCAGCGGCTTCACGACGATCGCGCCGGCGCCCTCGCCGCGCACGTACCCATCGGCGCTGCGATCGAACGTCTTGCAGCGCCCGTCTGCCGCCAGCATGCCCGCCTTGTCGAAGGAGGCGAACATCGTCGGAGAGAGCAGGACGTTGACCCCGCCGACGATCGCCATGTCGCAGTCGCCGCTCCGGATGGCGCTCACGGCGCGATGGACCGCGACGAGCGCGCTGGAACAGGCGGTGTCGATCGGCTCGCTCGGCCCGTGGAGGTCGAGCAGGTAGGACAGCCTGTTCGGGACGACGCTGTGCACGTTGCCGGTCGAGGTGTGGGGGACGACCTCGGCGCCGCTCCGCAGGATGAGCTCGAGGTAGTCGTGCAGGGTAACCCCCACGAACACGCCCGTCCGTGAGCCGGCCAGGGAGCTGGGCGCATAACCGGCGTCCTCGATGGCGTGCCAGGCGACCTCCAGGAAGAGCCGCTGCTGCGGATCCATCAGGCTCGCTTCCCGGGGAGATATCTTGAAGAACAGGGCGTCGAACGCGTCCACGTCGTCGATGAACCCGCCCCGTGTGCCGGGCGCCGCGCCGGCCTCTTCGCGAAAGCCATGCCGGCTCCGCCGCTCTGCCGGCATCTCCCGGACGAGATCCCGACCCGACACGAGGTGCTCCCAGAAACGCTCGAGGGTCGCTGCCCCAGGGAAGCGGCCCGCGACGCCGACGATGGCGATCGGCTCCAGGGCGGAGGGGGCTGGGGCTGCGGCGGGCCTGTCGATGGCCGCTGGCACCGGCGGCGGCGCCGGCGCCGCCGGTCGAGCCTCCGGCCCGACAGAAGCGTCCGTCGCAGCGACAGGGGCGCGCGGAGGGCCGCTCGGCGCGCTCCCGGTCTCCCCGACGTCCCCGGGCTCCACGCGGTGCGGCGCGGGCCGGGCCGTGCCGCCCTTGGTCGCAGGAGCTGCCGGATCGCCCTCGGCCGCCGCGTCCCTGTCGCGCTCGAAGCGCGCCGCGAAGGCGTCACGGTGCCTGGAGAGCAGCGACCGGACCAGGCCGCCGATGCTGGGGTTCTCGAAGAAGACGACCGGCGTCAAAGAGAGCTCGAACGTCCCATTGATGGCGTTCGCCAGCTCGGTCAGCGCGATCGAGTCGAAGCCGTAGTCGCTCATGTCGTCTTCGATATCGAAGTCCTCCGCTCGGACCTTGAGCAGCGCGGAGGCCTTCGCCACCACGAAGGCGCTCAGTCTGGCGGAGAGCTCCTGGGTCTCCAGGCCCGGCCTCCCGGCCGCCCGCGGGGGCCTTGGCGCGGCCGGCGGCGGCGCATCGCCCCGCTCGGCGTGTCCGGCGTCCAGCGCGCGCTCGAACGCCCGCGGATCCCCGGTCATCACGGCGACCTGAGGCACGCCCGCGCACAGGGCGTCCTCGAAGGCCAGGAGCCCCGCGGCGGTCGGCAGCGGCTGCATCCCCGTGGTCTTCGCGGTGAGCTCGACGAGCTCGCGCCCCACGCGCATCCCCCCCTCGGCCCAGTAGGGCCAGTTCACCGAGAGCGTCCTGCCGTTGCGCCGGCCGCCTTCGACGAGCGCCGCGCGCCGCTCCGCGAAGGCGTCGAGGAAGCGGTTGGCGGCGGCGTAGTCGGCCTGCCCGGCGCTGCCCAGGAGCGAGGCTGTCGACGAGCACAGCAGGAAGAAATCGAGCGGCTCGCCCGCGGTGACCTGGTCGAGCACCCAGGTGCCGAGGACCTTGGGGGCGAGCACGCGCTCGAACGACGCCATCGATTTGTGGATGAGGGTCGCGTCCTCGACGACACCGGCGGCGTGAATCACGCCGTGCAGCCCTCCGAGCTGCGCCCGGACCTGCGCGACGACCCGCTCCATGTCCGCCGTGCGGGTGACATCGCCCTGCAGGTAGACGCATCTTGCGCCGAGCGCCTCGATCTCGCCGATCGCTCCCCGCTGCGCCTCCCCGAGCTCCGAGCGCCCTGTCAGGACCACGGTTGCCGCGACCCGCGCAGCGAGGTGCCTCGCGAAGATCAGCCCGAGGCCCCCCGCGCCGCCCGTGATGAGGTAGACGCCGTGACGCCTGAGCGCCACGTCACTCCCTCGCGGCCTCTGCGGCGGCGCCGGGACGACCCGGCGCACCCAGCGCTCCTCGCCGTCGTAACGCACCTCGACGAGCCGCTCTCGGTCGATCTCCCGGAGCAGGGTCGCCGGTCCGGGCGGGGCCGCTCCGGCGAGGTGGAGGGTCTTGAACCGGATGCGGGTCGTCTCGTGCGACATCGCCCGCGCGAAGCCGGCGACCGCGGCGCCGAACGGGTCCTCCTGCGCATCGCCGCACAAGGACAGGACCTGGACGTCCTCCGCGCGCCCGGAGCGCAGGAGTGCCCGGACGACCTGAGCGACCGAGGAGAGCCGCATCTCCACGGCCCGCGCGATCTCGGCCTCGATCGCGCCGGAACCGTCGCTCGGGACGGGCGACCGCCTCCCCCAGCCGTGCAGCACCACCAGAGGGCCCCTGGCGCCGATGGCTTCCAGCAGCTCGACGTAATCGCGCTCCACGTCCGGGCGGACGCGGTATCGGCGGTCGGACTCCGCCGCAAAGGAGGTGCCGGGCAGCGCAAGGAACGAGCGGCTCGGGTCGATCGACCGCTCTTCCAGCAGAGCGCGCCCGAAGGCCGTGAAGCACGCGTCGTCGCTGTCGAGCACGAGCAGCGTCGTCCCCTGCGGGACGCGCTCCGCCGCGGGCAGCGCCGCGCGGTCCCAGCGCGGGTGGTAGGTGTGGACGACCGGCTCGGAGACGGGCGCCCTCGAACGCTGGACGCGCAGCGTCAGCTCCCTCAGCTCGACCGCGATCTGGCCCGCCTCGTCGAGGAGCCGGAGATGGCAGACGACCATCTGGTCGTCCACGCGGTCGAAACGGACGTGGACGTAGCACTGCCTCCCGGGCGCGCTGAAGAGGGCGAGCTCTCCGAGCGTGAACGGCAGGTACGTCGCGCCGGAGTCCAGGCTGGCGATGGCGGTCTGAAGGGCGCCGTCCAGGAGCGAGGGGTGGAGGCCAAAGGCGTCGGCGTTCCCCTCGACGTCCGCTGTCATGGCGAGGCGCGACAGGGCCTCGCCCTGCCCGCTCAGGTGCTCCTGGATCACCTGGAATGCAGGTCCGTAATGGAAGGCCTGAGAGGCGAGGCGCTCGTAGATCTCCTCGCGGCGCATGAGCCGATCGCATCGCGCCCGGATCGCGGCCACGTCCTCCGGCGCGGAGCGCACGAGGGTCGCCTGATCCTCGTAGGCCAGCCGCATCTGCGCGTGCACGACCTCCGGAGCGCCGGCCGGGCTCGTCGTGACGACCGCGTCCACCCCGCCCCCGGCCGGACGCAGCGTGATGACGACCTCGATCGGCGCTTCCTCGACCGCGATCGGCCGCGTCCAGACGGCGCTCCGGATCGCGCGGACGGCGACCCCGGGACGCGCCGCCGCCGCAGCCGCCCGCGCCATCTCCAGGTACACGACGCCGGGCAGGATCTTCCGGCGCCCGACGACGTGGTCGCGCAAGTAGAAGCTCGCGCCGTCGAGCCGCTTCGCGAAGCGCACGTCCCCGAGCATCGTGACCGTCCGATCGAGGAGCGGGTGCGCGTGCTGGCGAGCGTCGCTGACCTCGGCCGCCGCGGACGTCTCGACGACCTGCGTGGCCTCGGGGAGCCAGTGGCGGATCTCCGCGAAGGGGTAGGTCGGCAGCGATACCCTCCTCCGTGCGCGCCCCGCATGCAGCGGCGCCCAGGGGAGCTCGACCCCTTGCACCCAGAACCTGGCGAGCTTGACCAGGTGGCCGCCCTTCACCAGCGCGCGAAGAAACCCGAGCGCCTCCTCCCCCTCGGCGAGCAGGTCCGAGAGCCCGCCGGTCGCCTTCGTATTGCCCGTGAACACGTCCGCGACATCGAGCTCGCCCTCGAGCACCCGGCGCAGCTTGTCGCGCAGATCTCCCTTGTCCTGCGCGATGACCGCGATGCGTTCGTCCATCGCCTCGCGCCCGATCTGGAGCGTATAGGCGATATCGCCGAGCGCCGGCGACAGCGAAGGGCCGGCCTCGCGATCCCGCCCGAGGAAGCTGTGGAGCCGCTCCACGTAGGCCCGCAGACGCTCCTTGTTCCGGGCGGAGAGGACGATCAGCTCGGGGCCCGCGCCAGACGCCTCTGCGGGCGTGTCCTGGCCGCGGTACTCCTCCAGCACCAGGTGGGCGTTGACCCCTCCGGCGCCGAACGAGCTGAGCCCCGCCCTGCGCGGCGCCTCCACGGTCGCCTCGCCCTCCGCGACCCGGGGCCGCTTCCACTCGCCCAGCGCTCGCTGCACATAGAAAGGAGAACCCTCGAAATCGATGTACGGGTTCAGCGACCCGGCGTTCAGCGAGGGGGCGATCTGGCCGTGCCGGAGCTGAGCCAGGATCTTTGTCAGGCCCGCGATGGCAGCCGCCGGCTCCAGGTGCCCGATGTTCGGCTTCAGGCTTCCGACAGCGCAGAACTGCTTGTCTCCGGTGCTGGCCCGGAATGCGGTCGTGAGCCCGCGGATCTCGATCGGATCTCCGAGCGGCGTCCCGGTCCCATGGGCCTCGATGTAGCTCACCGAGCGAGGATCGATGGCTGCCATCTCGAGCGCCTTGCGCACCAGCGCGGCCTGGGCGCCCGGGCTGGGTACGGTGAACGCGCTGGTCCTGCCGCCGGAGTTGACCCAGCTCCCCTTGATGACGGCATGGATGGTGTCGCCGTCGCGCTCGGCCTGCTCCAGCGGCTTGAGGAGCGCGGCCCCTGCGCCCTCTCCCATGACGAAGCCCTGCGCGTCCTGCCCGAACGCGCGACACAGGGCGTCGCGCGACAGCATGTTCATCTGCGAATACTGGACATGGCGGTAGGGGTGCAGGATGAGGTTGACGCCGCCGGCGATCGCCGCGCTGCAGGCCCCCGTCCGGATCGCCTCGCAGGCGAGGTGGAGGGCCACCCCCGAGGCAGAACAGGCGGTGTCGACGGAGAGGCTCGGCCCGTTGAGGTCGAAGAAGTACGAGACGCGGTTGGCGACCTGGTAGTTCTCGGCGTAGGCATGGGGGCTCTGGCCGGTGAGCGCCGCCGCGGCGCTGAAGAGCTGGTAGTTGTTGGCCATCACGCCCACGTAGACGCCGACGTCGCGCCCGAGGGTCGAGCGCGTGTAGCCCGCGTCCTCGACGGCCTCGTACGCGACCTCCAGGAAGATCCGCTGTTGCGGATCCATGAGCTCCGCGTCTCTCGGGGAGATGCTGAAGAAGAGAGAGTCGAAACGATCGACGCCTTCGACGAACCCTCCCCATTTCGTGTAGCTCTTGTCGCGCCGCTGCCCGCTCGGGTCGTAGTGGCGGCGATGATCCCAGCGGTCCCGGGGGATCTCGGAGACACAGCTCTTGCCGTCGCGGAGGTTCTCCCAGAGCTCCTGCGGGCTGCGGGCGCCGGGGTACCGGCCGGCGATCCCCACGACGGCGATGTCGCGCGGGCGGCGCGGGAGCGCGAGGCTCGGCGCGACGCGCGCGGCGGGCTCCGCCCGCGGCCCGACCGGGCGAGCGGGCGCCGGAAGCTCTGCCGGGACGGCCCGGGGCGACGCGCGCCCCAGCTTGCGCTCGAGCTCGGCCCGGTGCTCGGCCAGGAGGTAGCGAGCGAGGCTGCCCAGGGTCTTGTGCTCGAAGAGCAAGGTCTTCGGCACGGCGCCGAGCTCCTCCTCGAGGCTCACCGTGATCTCGATGATGGCGAAGGACGTCAGCCCGAGGGAGTCGAACGGCGCGTCGGGGGTCAGGCGACGACGCGGCAGCGCGAGGTGCCGAGCGAACACGTCCACGAGCAGCGCGACGGCCGCGCGCAAGAGCGCGTCCTCATCGGCCGGCGTACCCGCCTCGGGCGGCGTCACCGGAGCCGCGGGAGCGGCGTCCGCCGCCCCGGCGCGCTCGGCGCCGGCTTCCTGATCGGCCTCGACCGCGGAGCGCGTCGCCCGAGCGCGGATCCGATCGTGGATGGCCTGAGCCTCGCTGAGCTCGCTAGCGATACGCGCGAGCCGCGCTCGCGGGACCGCTCCTGCCGGCGCCTTGCTGGCCTTCTCCCGGGTGCCGCCCTCGTCGTGGTCGGCGACGCGGCCGTCGTCCGCGGCCCGCGGCGCGAAGACGATCGAGGCGGCATACGAGGAGGGCAGTCGGAACACGACACGTTCCCCCTCGGTGTACCTGCAGGCCGCGCCGACAGCCTCGAGGAAGCCCAGGGCAGGCTGGTTCTTGGCCGTGGCGAGGTAGATCGCGTCGACCAGCGGCAATCCCTCGGCCTGGGCGAGCCCGCCGAGGTGGGCGAGCATGGCGTGCTCCACGCCGCGGCCGAGGACACGGCAGCTCAGCAGGAAGGTATCGACGACGAGCCGATCGGCCTCACGGTGCGCGATCGTCACCCCGACGAGCCCGTGCTCCCCGAACCGGTCGCTGACGTGCGTGACCCAGCACCGGTGCGTGCCCGCCTCGAGCAGAGCTCGGAGCTCCGCCTCCGACCGGCGGATCGTCGAGAAATTGAACTGATTGGTTCGTTGGGTCAGCTGCGCGGCCCGCGGCAGCTCGGCCGGACCCACCTCGGCGATACGGACATCCAGGTTGAGCCGCTCGATGAACTCGTGGAAGCTGCTCGACGACCGCTCGAGCGCCTGCCGCTCCCTGTTCTGCCGGTAGAGGAGCGTCCGCGTCCGGTCCTCTTCCGTCACGAGGAGCCGATCGAACGCCCAGACGTGCTCCAGGAAGGCCGGGATCCTGGCCGGCTCCTTCGGAAGGCAAAGGGCGAGCACCTCCGGGCACGCAGCCTCGACCTCCGCGACCTCGACCGGGTTGTCGTCGATGAAGACGAAGCTGTCGAGCCCGAGGTTGAGCTCCCTGGCGAGAGACCGCAGGTTCTCGGACTTGGGCTGCCAGTTGATCCGGTGCGCCGTGATGTGATCGAGCGTGAGCGGCATGTCGCGCCGCTCGGCGAAGACCTTGATGACGTCCTCTTCGACGTTCTTGCTGCAGAGGCAGAGCAGCATGCCCTGCGACTGCTGCTGGATCGCCGCCTCCTGCAGCGCGCGGAACGCCGGGCCGATCTCGACGCCGCCCGGGCCATCTTCGCCGCAAACGCCCTTCCACAGGGTGTTGTCGCAGTCGAGCACGAGCACCTTGGACGGGGGCGCGACGAGGCTGTGCAGCATGCGGGCGACGAGGGTGCCGAGCACGCTGAAATAGCGGGGAGTATAGGGGATATGCCCCATCTCGTCCCGCGTCTCGTCGTGGTAGTTGGCGAGCGGATAGGCGTGGGCGTAGCTCGACGCGCGGACGAGGTGGACACCGGCGATGCCCTGGACGCCGCGCTCCAGCAAAGCCTCCATCTCGCGCAGGAGGGCGGCGTGGCCGTCGCGGATCAGCAGCGCGGGCGACGGGGGGCAGAGGAGGACGAGCAGCGGCGGCGCGCCCCGCGACGTGTGATCCCGGAGCGCAGCGATCAGCTCCTCGACCGTCTGCCCGAGCTTCTCCTCGAGCTCCGCGAGCGGGCGATCGAGCGCGCGGCGAGCGCCCTCGTCCTCGTGATCGCCGTACCGGAGCCAGTCCTCGACGCGGATCAGCGCGAGGTTGACGCCGCCCGCGTTGCCGTGGAACAGGCTCGATGGAGCGAGCAGCTCCTGGAAGAGCTGGTTGTAGGGGCCGAACTGCACGGCGAGCTCGAGGCCGAGCTCCTCGCTCCAGAACTCGAGGCTTTGCCGCAGCGGCTCTGCGGTGAAGGTCGCAGCGATCGCCAGCGTCCGCGCGCGGCCAGGAGAAGGAGGAGGGCGGCCTCGCCCCGACGCCTCGGCCTCGCCCCGGCCCTCGACGTCGACGGGCGCTGCTGCGGCCGGCGCGCCGGCCGGAGCGAACTCCTCCAGGACGACCATCTCGCCGCGGGGGCGCTCGCCGAAGAGACGCCGCACGATGCTCGCCGCCACCACCTCGGGCTCCAGCGGCTCCTCCCTGGCCAGCGTGGTCTGGGTGAGATCGGTCCGCAGCCGCGGCGGGCGCGCGACGAGGAAGCCGACATCAGGGTACTGGAGCGCGGCGGTCCGGGTGAGCCCCTCGACAGCGCACTTGGCGCTCACGTAATGTGGCCACTCGGCGAGCGGGCTCCGCACCGCCGCCGACGACAGCACCACCGCCCAGCCGCCGTGTCGGCCCACGAGCGCGAGGAAGCACGACAGCGGTGCTTCCACCAGGGCGAGGCTCTGCTCGACGTACCCGGCGACCCGAGCGCCCGGCCCGGGCTCGAGCCAGAGCGGCTGAATCGGCAAGCAAGCGCTGCAGATCAGGAAGTCGAGGCGGCCGTGACGTTCGAGGATCTCGGCGCGCGTCCGGTGACACCACGCCGGGTCTCCACCGTCGCCCTGGATCGGACGAACGCCGGCAGACTCACCGCCGAGCGAGGCCGCGACCGCCTCGGCCTCGTTGCGGCTCTGCAGATAGCCGAAGTACACCGTGCACCCCTGGCGCGAGAGCGCGTGAACCAGCGCCGCACCGAGGCCTCGGCTGCCGCCGATCACCAGCGCCACCTTGCCCGTGAGCGCCCGGGAGTCGGGGAGCAGGCGGGCCATCGCCGCGACCGACACGGGCGGCGCCTCGGGGCGTACGAAGGCGCTCAGGCTCATCCGGGCCATGACCCCGGCGCTCGTCGAGACGGCGGCACGCAGCTGGACGAGGCCGAACTGCGGCTCGACGGACTTGACCTCGGCGCGGTAGCGCAAAGCCGCATCGCCGGTGACAGCGGACGTCTCGAGCTCGGCCTCGAGCCGGGAGAACAAGGAGCGTCGGCCCGGCAACTCCATACCGACCAGGTAGCTGGTCCAGGCGAGCGCCGCGGCCTGCTGCGCGTCCACGCCCCGCTCGCCGAGGCGAAGCTGCTCCCAGAGCGCCAAGAGCTCCGCCCACCGCGGCGCGTACGCGCCGTCCAGCGCCTGCCCCTGGTGGATCGCATCGATCCCGAGCTCTGCCGGCCCCGCGCGCCACCCGACCGGCTCCGCGTCCCCGGGCGGCTGCGCCCGCTCCCCTGCGCTGAATCGCGCCGCGAGGCCGAGGAGCTGCCTCCTGCCGTCGACGATCGACAAGGTGAGCGCTTCGGGCGAGTCGTCCTCGATGACGACCTCGTACGATCGATCCAGGAAGACGGGGTTCACGAAGCGCAGCTCCAGCCGGCCGAGGCGACGCCCGCTCCGCTCGGAGGAGCAGCCCAGCGCGGCGAGCGCGCACAGCACCCCGTGCGCGATGCGCGCTCCGTACGGCGTCCTGCGGGCATACGACGCCGACAGGTGCAGCGGATTCGTATCGCCGCTCGCGCGAGCGAAGCGCTCTACCAGAGCCTCATTGAACCGAATCTCGAGCGTCTTCACCGTGTCTTGCATACAGCGTCGCCTCGCCGGTAGCCCTGGACGGGATTCACTCTGTCACGCTGGCGGACCGGGAACGGCAGGGCGCGGCACCGCCACGGGAGCCGCCGTCACGAGGCCAGCGCGCCCTCGACCGGCTGCGCTCTCATGGTGCTTTGCTGGATCTGCTTGAACAGCCCGGACAGCACGCGCCCCGGTCCGACCTCGTGGAATTCGGGCGAAGGGTGCCCCAGCAGGTACTGCACGCTTTGCGTCCATCGCACCGGGTGCGTGATGTGCTTGGCCAGCGCCTCGGCGATCTCCCCCTCTTCGTGGGGCCTGGCGCGCAGGTTCGAGATCACCGTGATCTTCAGCCGCGAGAAGTGATGGCGTGACAGGAACTCCGCGAACTGCGCCCCGGCGTCCGCCATGTAGCGCGAGTGAAAGGCCGCGCTCACCTTCAGCGGGACGACCATCCGCGCGCCCTCCCGCTCCAGGATCGGCTTGGCGGCGCGGAGGTCCTCCTGCAACCCGGAGATGACGATCTGCTCCGGGGAGTTGAAATTGGCGATATCGATCGCGCCGAGCTCGAACGTGGCGAGCACGTCCTTGATCCTCGCGGGCGCCATCCCCATCACGGCGGCCATCCCCCCGCAGGACACCTCGCCCATCAGCGCGCCGCGCATCTTGACGAGCTCGAGACCCGTGAGAAAATCGAAGGCGCCTGCCGCGAAGAGCGCATTGTACTCGCCCAGGCTGTGGCCCGCGAGGAGATCCGGCACGACCCCCGTCTCCCTCACCTTCTGCAGGTACGCGAGCGCATTGACGACGTACAGCGCCGGCTGCGTGAACCTCGTGTTGTTCAGCCGCTCGATGGGCCCTTTCAGGCATAGCTCCTCGACGGACCAACCGAGGGTGGCGTCCGCCAGCCGGATCAGGTGGGGGTACTTCGGAAACAGGTCCTTCCCCATCCCGATGGACTGAGATCCCTGCCCTGGAAAAACATAGATGGTCGTCATGAACCTCCGAGTCAAAGCTGTCGACCGCACCCCCGCGGTCAGGGTGGCTCACGCGGAGCACGTCCCGTCGAGCGCGGCGAACCGCTGGGAGAGGAGCTCTGCAGTCCTCGTCATGATAAGCTCTGCTACCTCATCGACATGGCGGTTACGCCATGACTCCATCGCCGTGCCCTTTACGTACTCGTTGAAGGCGCCCATGGCCGGACCGCACTGGATCTGGTAGTCGACCCTCTGATCCTGCGATCCCTTCATCGCCAGCCGCGTCGAGTGGACGAAGTACCACTTGAAGACCAGGGCCATCTTGTGCTTGGGATTCGCCTCTGCCTTCTGCACCTCGCCGGGCATGTGCGTCAGGTAGTAGCGTCGCGTCTCGTCCCACACCTCGGCGAAGCTGCGCTTGAAGAACTTGCTCTGGATCTGGTCGCGCGTCTTCTCGTCGATCTCGTCGAGCGATTCGCAGCGGCGGTACAGCTCGTGGAGCTTGTTCGCGCGCGCCGGGAAGAACAGCCCACGCCGCAGGACCTGCACCTTCGCCCCGATCTCGAACATGTCCCCGGCCGGCGCCAGGGTGGTATCCTGGACGCCGGCCTGCTGGAGGAGATCCTTGGCGGCGTCGCTCGTCCCGGCCTCCACCGTGCACTGGTTGATGCTGCCGGTGAGGACGAAATCGGCGCCGAGGACAAAGGCGGCCGCCGCCGCGTGCGGCGTTCCGATCCCTCCCGCGGCGCCCACGCGGATCTTCTTCTTGAATCCATATTTTCGCGCGAGCCGATCCCGGAGCATCAGCATCATCGGGATCAGCACGAACGCGACGCCCTGATCGGTGTGGCCGCCCGAGTCGGCCTCGGCGCAGAGATCGTCGGAGATCGGAACCGCCGCGGCCAGCGCCGCCTCGTCGGCCGTGATCCTGCCTGCCTCGAGCAGCTGCTTCAGGATGCGCTCCGGCGCCGGGCTCAGGAACGCCTCGGCGACCTCGGGGCGGCTGACCTTGGCGAGGATCCGATTCTCGGCGACGATCGACCCATCGGGCCGCCTGCGCAGCCCCTTGCAGCGGTACCGCACGACGCTCGGGGTCATCTGCATATAGGCAGCGGCCTCGATCCGGCGCACCCCGTACTTCAGGTACAGGTCGACGACCTCGTCCTCCTGCGCCGGCCTGTCGAGGTTGCAGAGCAGGTTGGCGCCGTACGGCGCATCCGGGCCGAGCTGCGCCTGGATGTTCCGGAGCGCCGCCTCGACACGCTCGGAGCGCAGCCCGCCCGTACCCAGGAAGCCGAGCAGGCCCGCCTTGCCCATGCGAATGACGACCGCTTCGGAAGCAATGCCCTTGTACATCGAGCCCGTGATGTAGGCGTACCTGACACCATGATCCTTCTTGAGCTCGGGACACCCCAGCGACGCGGCGGTGATCGAAGAGCCGGGGCCATGTCTGCTCGTCATCGTCCCCTTCTCCCCGAGGACAACGACGCCGGCCGCCGGAAGCGGCGGGAGATCGTGTTGCGGCGTAACCCTGGATGACGATGAAACAAAGAAGATACCATCCCTAGCATGGTTCGTTCCCGTGCGCTCTCATCCCCGTGGCCGCGCAGGGGCCGGGCTGCGGCGTTCGGCGAGTTTCCCTCTGGTTTCCCTCTAGTTTCCCTCGACGCGCCGCTTGAGCGCCGCGTTCATCGCCTCGAAGCTGCTGACAGCGCTCTGTCGCGTCTTCGCGGGAAGGAATCGCACGAGCACGCCGCTGAAGCTCTCGCCTTGCTCCACGACGACCCGGTCTGGGCCGAGCTCCCTGATGCAGAGATAGTGCTCGCTCTCGAACATCCGCGGCACCGGCAGGCCCGATGTCCACCGCAGCTCCCTGGGCTGGTCAACCGTCTTGACACGAACCTGAAACGTTGTTGAGCGCTTCCCTTCCTGCCCCACCTTCACGGTCAGCTTCGCGCCGGGGTGCGCGGCGCCGCTGACCTGTTGCAGGAATGGATTCCATTCGGCATAAGCGCCGAAATCGGCCAGCACATTCCAGACGCGCTCGGCGGACGCATCGATTTCGATTTGGGTGTGCAGACGGACGTGGCTTGATGGAAAAATCTTGTGGAGGCGGATCAAGCGCTACAACTCCCCTGCTAGACGACGGCCGGCACAGGCTCAGGACATGGGCATCCCAGCGATCCTCGCCGGCCTCGCTCGAACACACCTGGGTCCTCCAGGCCTACGTAGAGCAATCCGGCAGATCGCGTTGGATCCTGAGTGCGCCAATAGTCCGCAGCTATAATGAGCCATTGTATCCTTCACGGGTAAATGAAGTCAACCCTGATTTCGCACGGCGTGATGCGGCCGTGGGCCGGTCCTTGATTCGAGCGGTTCTCTGGCCTAGCTTTGCTAGCTTTGCTTGCGTTGAACGGTCGATCTCGGTACGGTCCGCCCGCGCCTCGGGACGGTAAAGCCGCCTGCCCGCGGCGATTCCGCGGAGCTCGGTGAAAGACCCGGCAACCATCCATGAGCCGCGTTCCCGCTTCGAGCTGCCTGGCGGCGCCGTAGCGCGAGCTGCGGCCATCGCGCGGCCCAGGCGGAGGATTCAACAGCATGATCGACGTATCGAACCTCATTTTCCGCTACCCGGGCGCCTCGGAGCCCGTGATCCGCGGCCTCTCCTTCAACGTCAAAGCGGGCTCCATTTTCGGATTTCTCGGTCCGAGCGGCGCTGGCAAGAGCACGGTCCAGAACTTGCTTATCCGCCTGCTCCGGCCGGAGAGCGGGACCGTTCGCTATGATGGAGAGGATCTCCAGAAGCTCGGCCACGACTTCTTCGGGCGCATCGGCGTCTCGTTCGAGCACCCGAACCTGTTCCCCAAGCTCACGGGCAAGGAGAACCTGACCTGCTTCGCCGGCCTCTATGCGGGACAGCACGAGGATCCCGACGTCCTGCTCGATCGGCTCGGGCTGGGCGCTGACCGGGACAAGCCCGCGGGCGCGTACTCGAAGGGCATGAAGCAGCGCCTCGTGCTGGCGCGCTCGCTTTTCCACCGACCCGATTTCCTGTTCCTGGACGAGCCGACCTCCGGGCTCGACCCGGGGACGATGCTGACGGTGCTCGATCTCCTCGAGGAGCAGCGCAAGCGCGGCGCAAGGATCCTCTTGACGACCCACGACATGGCGGTGGTCGATCGGCTCTGCGACGAGGTGGCGTTCCTGCACGACGGGAAGATCGCCGCCCAGGGGGCGCCGCGCGAGCTCAAGCTGTCTCTCGGGGAGCGGGCCGTGAAGGTGGAGCGGCGGGCGTCGGGCAAGCTGGAGAGCGAGATTTTCTTCATCGATCAAGAGGAGCAGCGGGCGAATCTCGCGCGTGTCCTGGCGAGCCCGGGCGTCGAGACGGTGCACTCCCAGGAGGCCACGCTGGCCGAGATCTTCGTGCGGCTCACCGGGCGGGGGCTCTCATGAGCGCGGCAGCTCCAGCGTTGTCCGGGGATCGACGCTCGCCGCCCCCGTCGAGGCGCCGCCCGCTGCTCACGCTGCTCGCGCTGGACGCGCGCGTCGTCCTCCGGCACCGGTTCGTGCACATCGTCGTGGCGATGGCCGTTCTCTTCGGCGGGCTGGTCGGCTTCGCGCTTCCGGAGCGCGTGGGCGGCGAAAAGCAGGCCTTCGTCTTGAGCCGCGCCCCGGTCGCCGGGGGCGCGCCGTCCGGCATTCAGCGGGTCGACGACGAGGGGGCGCTTCGCGAAGCGCTCGCCAGAGATCGGGAGGCGCTCGGCGTGGTCATCGACCGCTCGGGCGACGTTCAGGCCCTGGTGCGCGGGTACGAGAGCGCGCGCGTGCAGAGCCTCGAGGTGGCGGCGGCGCGGGTGGCCGCGAGCCGCGTGCGCGGCGACGAGGTCGAGCGCACGTACACGGTCAGCACGCTGCGCGCGCCATCTCCGACGCCGCCGTTCAATGGCACGATGCTGCCCATCTTCTATGCGGTCGACATCGCGATCATCGGCTTCCTGTTCGGCGCGGTGATGGTCCTGCAGGAGAAGACATTCGGGACGGTCCGTTTCTACCGGATCGCGCCGGGCGGGCCGCTCGTGTACATCGCGTCCAAGCTGCTCGTGAATGCGGGCCTCGCGGCGCTCGGCACGCTGGTGCTCACCGGGTTCGGGCTGCCCTCGGCCCTGCTCAACCTGCCTGCGCTCGCCCTGGTGATCGGGGCTGCGGCGGGGCTGACGCTCTTCGGCGTCGGGCTGTCGGTCTTTTTCGCGAACCTGTCGGCGTTCTTCTATCCCCTGGTGCTGGTCGGGATAGGGCTCTCGGTGCCGATGGCGGCCTATGAGCTGCCGTCGCTCGATATGCCGTTGCTCCGGCTCCTGCCCACGTACCATGTGATGTTCGGCACGCGGGAGCTCTTGTTCCCGTCGGGCAAGGAGGCCGTCGTGCTCGATGCGGCGCTCGGCATCGGCGGTTTTTTCGTGGTCGCCGCGCTCTTCGCCTATGTGGCGGTCTCGCGGCGTCTCATGCGGGAGGTGCGGTGATGTTCGGAAGGATCGCAGCCATCCTCGCGAAGGACTTCAAGGTCGGCCGGCGCGAGAGCATCATCACGTACCTCGTCATCGGTCCGTTCCTGCTTGCGATGCTGATGCGGCTGATGGTGCCGCTGATGGATGGGGTACCGCTCACGTTCGCGGTCACGCCGGATCTGTCCCCTGCCCTCCTGGCCTCGCTGAGGGACAAGGGAGAGGTCGTGGTGCTGCCGGATCGGGCGGCGGTGGTCCGACGGGTCGAGGTCATCGACGACGTGCCTGGCTTCGTTCTCAAGGACGGCGCCACGGAGATCGTGTTCGAGGGCAATGAGGCGGGGTATGTCGTGCAGCTCGCGCAGCTCGTCGCCGACGCGACCGATCTGGCCGCCGCGCCGGGGGCTCCGCAGGTCACGGTGGCGTCGCTCGGCGAGGAGCGCCCGCCGACGCGATCCATGGCGGCGTCGCTGCTCGCCTTTTCGGTGCTGCTCGTCGCGGGGCTCGCGGTGGGCTTCTCCATCCTCGACGAGAAGGAGAGCGGGACCCTGCGCGTCTACGTGGTGACGCCGTTGCGCTTCGCCGAATACCTGACGGCGAAGCTCTCGGCGGGCGCCCTGCTCGGCGTCACGCTCGCCATGACATCGACGCTGCTGGTCACCGGGATCGACGTGCCGTTCGGCCCCCTGTTACTGGCGGTCGCCGCGGCGCTCCCGGTGGGGCTCGTCCTGGGGCTCATCGTGGGGACCTTCGCGGCCAATCAGCTCGGCGCGATAGCGATGCTCAAGGGGCTCCTGTTCTTCTTCACGACGGTCCCGGTGGCGGGCTTCGTCTTGAAGGGCCCGCTCGCCTGGGTGCTCGCGCCGCTACCGAACCACTGGGCGGTGCAGGCGATCTTCGCCGCGCTCACCGGCGGGCCGCTCCTCGTGCGGGCGGCGCTCGCGTTCGGGCTGGGGCTCGTGGTGCTGATAGGGACCGTTGCGGTGATGCACCGCCGGCTCGGCTTCGCCGAGCCGAACGCCGCCGGGCTGGGGCGAGAGGCGCACCGGCCGGCGGAGGAGTGAGCGGGCTGGCGGAGGAGTGAGCGGGCTGGCGGGGGGGATCGCCAGCTCGCACCGACGCGTGGCTGGCTTGCGTGCCGACGCGCAGCCGCCTCGCCGTGGAGCAGCAGCTCCTCATCTTCTGCACCTGGCCGTCGGAGCGGCGTGGCATGTACCACCCTGCCCGCCATGGGAAAGCCCGGAGCGCTATGCGACCGGCTGAACGGCGCCGCCTTGCAGCAATCGGCGCACCACGTCGAGAGCGTCTACGCGCGGCACGCCGTCGCGAAAGGCTCGGTCTACTGCGCGAGCCCGCTGGCCCGCGTCTCGAAGCCGATGTCGAGGTGCGCGAGACGCTGAAGGTGCTCGTCGGCCTGCGGTATGGGCAGTGGAGGCTCTGCTCTCCGTCGACGATCCGGAGCTTCCTCAGCCGCTGCCTCCTGGATTCAACAGCCGGCCCGCTGTTCAAAGCCCCAGGCGTGGATGCGGACGCGAGGGCGAGCCTGGAACAGCTCGAGGAACCCGCACCGCACGACGACACGCGGCAACGTCGTGCTGCCATGCTGATGTGATCAGCCACAGCGCACGCACCGAGACCGCGGTCGAGCGGAGGGTCACCTGGGGAATCCCCTCAAATAATGCCGAAAATCTCGCGAAAGACGGCGTGCTCCCGGACGATGCGATCGAAGGCCGTCATGAGAGGCCGAAGCCAGTCCTCGCGCAGGGTGGGAATGCAGTCGTACCAGTAGAGCCCCTGGCGGTAGAGCGAATGTGTGCGGCGCTTGACGGTGTTGACCTTCAGATACCGATCGAGGCCGGCCTCCTCGCTCGCAGCGCCGAGCAGCGTCAAGAGTGCATGGGCGATGGCCGCGAGCAGCAGCAGGCGATCGCGCCGGCCGGCGTTGTGGATGTGCGTGGCGGAGAGGCCCATCCCGAAGTGGTTGTCCTTGATGTCTCGAAACGTCTCCTCGATCGTGAACCTCTTGCCGTAGAGCTTGACGATATCGCCCGCCTTGCGGCCCGAAAGCGTTGTGGCCAAACACCACGGCTCCTTCATCTTCGGCGCGTGGACAAGGACGACGGCCGGGACCTTCGCGCGGTCGGCGGTGACGCGCACCTCGCGCAGCATCGTGGCGCGGCGGCTCGTCGGCACCCACGCGCTGGCGGACCTCGCTTCCCCGGCCGCGTTCTCGACGACGATACCCCCGCGGAAGCGGATTACGAAGTCCCAGCCCATGAACTCCAAAAAGTCGTAGAGCTTGCGATCGCCGAAGCCCCGGTCGGCGAGCAGAATGACCTCGACCGTCTCGTCGATGGCCGCGTGGAGCCA
Organism: Sorangium sp. So ce362; assembly: GCF_051519845.1. Taxonomy (NCBI): domain Bacteria; kingdom Pseudomonadati; phylum Myxococcota; order Polyangiales; family Polyangiaceae; genus Sorangium; species Sorangium sp. So ce362. Next base: position 5,594,328 of record NZ_CP150332.1, read on the forward strand.
CTCGATGAGCTCGTATTCGTGGTCCTTCTGAGTGCCTTTCAACGCGGACTTCTTCACCGTCTTCCATGCCAGCGGCGTGGCACGACCATGCCGCGTCACAAGGTAGGCGCAGAGCGTCGTGTGATCGTCCTTCTCGAAGTCCGTCCAGTCCAACGCGACAACGATCTCTTTGCGGACCCCGATCACGAACTCTACCCACGACTTCAGGGAATGGAACACGTCGATGCCGGTATTGCCCAGCAGCCGGTCGACCTGCTTGACTCCACTCTTCGGCTTGACGTTTGCGACCTTCGCATATGCTTGGCCGATGGCATGGATGGCCAGCACCGCCGCGTGCAGGACGCCAACGACGCCGTTCGCGAGCGACAGGACGCGCATCGCGTGCAGGTCATCGCCGAACAAATTCTCGACGAAGGTCTGGATGTACTTCGGGTCGACTTTCGGGCGACTGGTCTGCGTAGATGGCGCAGGTGCGGAGTCATGTGTGGCAGGCTGATGCGCGTTCTTCGCGAAAGCCGTCATGATGTCGCTCGGACCAACGGCGCATGCGCTAGGCTCGCTGGTCGCCTCCTGCCAATATATATTCCGGTCAGCGACGACGATTTCTCACTCGCACGGCACAATTATTCGTTTCGAGGTCCATGAAGCTCAAGATTTCGATGACTCATGTCACCAATGTGTTGGCGCTCGCTGCAAACCGCGGAATTCCGGACAGCCCGAGCGCTGGGTGAGTCGTTCGTCACCCCCCAGGGTCACCGCGATCGTTTCGGGCGTGGTGGTGGCGACGAGCTGATCGGCGGAGGAAGCGGGAAGGTCACCGCCTCCGGGCGCTCGCGGCGCCCAGGGCAGGCGCAACCGCCGGCTTGGCCCAGGTCGCGGAGGAGGCGCATGCTCGGGCCCGCAGAAAGAATGAGGGCCCGGAGTTCGCCGCTCCGAGCCCTCGGTCGTTCGCGGATGGACGCGGTCGACGCCTTGTGGTGTCGCACGGTCCACCCGGCTCGGCCAACTTTCCGCTCGGTGCGGGATGGACTCCGTTCGCCAGGTTCAGTGCGCAAATCCGGCCTGCGCTCGGCTCTTTTACCTCTGTCCGCGGTGCGACCGCGGCGACTGGTACTGCGGGGCCGTGTGCAAGGACCTCCGGCGTCGGCTGGCGCGGCATGAGAGCGCGCAGCGCTACTGGAGGAGTCCGGAGGGCAAGCACATGACGTTGCTCCGGGTCCGACAGCTCCGGAAGGAGCGCGCGACGATTGTAACGGACGCTGCTACCCGAGAAGTTGCCCCACCCGCGACTCTCCCCTCGCCGGCCGATTCGCTCCTCGTGTCGAGGGGCGCGAGCGCCGGCGAGGAGAAGAGCCATGAGTTCGATCTGGATGGGAATCGCCCCGGGCCCGACCGCGACGCGGGTGCTGGCGATGCACGGCGCGGGCGAGACGCTCCTGAAGGCGAGGCTGCGCCGCGACCCCTCGCACCCGCGCGCGCTCGCGACGCTCCTGGAGGCGATCGCGCTCTGGCAGGGGATGCACGTCCACGCTGCGCTCGCTGCGGACGACGAGCGGACTTCGTGCGACTCGAGTCTCTGTCGAGATCGGTTGACCGACCACGGAATCGATCCGCTGTTCACCGTCGCCTGGGTCCCCGTCGCCGGGCGAAGGCGAAGACGGCCGGGGATCGCGGGGATGGGCCGCTTTCATGATCTCGAGCGACTGCTGATCGGAGAGGTGTCGCGATGATCTCGGAAGAGCTGCGCTCCCGCATGCGAAGGCTCTACTTCGCCGAGCACTGGAAGGTGGGGACGATCGCCGCCGAGCTGGGCGTCCACCACGACACCGTGCGCCTCGCCATCGATGCGACGCGCTTCGTCAACACCCAGTACCGAGCGCACGTTTCGGTCCTCGATCCCTACAAGAGCTTTATCCAGCTCACGCTCAAGGACCACCCGAAGCTGCTCTCCACCCGGCTCTACGACATGATCACGTCCCGTGGCTACGCAGGCTCGGTGGTGCAGCTGCGCCGGTACGTGCGCGCCATCCGACCCTCTTCGCACCACGAGGCGTTCTTTCGCCTGCGCACCCTGCCGGGGGAGCAGGCCCAGGTGGACTGGGGATGCTTTGGGACCCTCCTCGTTGGCAGGGCCAAGCGAGCGCTGTCGTGCTTCGTGATGGTACTCGGGTGGTCGCGCGCCGTCTACGCCTACTTCACCCTCGACCAGACGCTGGAGAGCTTCGTCCGCTGCCACATGCGCGCCTTCGAGGCGCTCGGCGGCGTGCCACGGGCGCTGCTCTACGACAACCTCAAGACGGCCGTGCTCGAGCGGCAGGGAGACATCATTCGCTTTCATCCTCGTCTGCTCGAGCTCGCGGGCCACTACCACTTTGCCACCAAGCCCTGCGCGCCGTACCGGGGAAACGAGAAGGGCAAGGTCGAGAGGGCCATTCGCTACCTGCGCTACTCTTTCTTCGACGCTCGCTCGTTCTCCTCGGTGGCCGACCTCAACACGCAGCTTGCCGCCTGGATCGCGGCCGTCGCCCACACACGCCGCGTCCCCGGCGATCCCGACGGACGCCTGGTCGCCGAGGCGCTCACCGAGGAGCGGCCGCGCCTGCTGCCGCTGCCGCAACATGCCTTCGAGAGCGATCTGGTGCGACCGGCGGCTTCGGGCAAGACGCCGTACCTCCGCTTCGACCTCAACGACTACTCGATCCCGCACGCTCTCGTGCGCAAGCCGCTCACGCTGATCGCCTCGGAGGAGAGTGTCCGGATTGTCGACGGCAAGACCGTCGTCGCCCATCACCGCCGCTCCTACGATCGGCTTCAAACCGTGGAGGACCCGACGCACCTCCAGACGCTCGCCGACCACAAGCGCCACGCGCACGAGCTGCGCGGGCGCGACCGTCTGCGCACCGCCTGCGCCCATGCCGAGGCGTTTCTCGACGCCATTGCGCTGCGGGGCGGGCACCTCGGTGGCACCACGTCTCGGCTGCTGCGGCTGCTCGATCGATTCGGCGCGGCGCCCCTCGATGGGGCGATCGCCGATGCGTTCGGGCGCGGCGCGCTCTCGGCCCAGTCGGTCGCGCACGTGCTCGATCAGGCGACGCGCGCCGCCGGGGCCCCGCCGCCGCTCGAACACGTCATGTCCGACGATCCGCGAATCCACGGACTGCGGATCACGCCGCACGCGCTCGGCCGCTACGACGCGCTCGGCGCCAGCGACCCGGAGGAGCGTCATGAGTGATCTCGCAGAACGTCTTGACGACCTCGGGCTCCGCGCCACCGGCGCGGGGCTCGACGATCTCATCGCCCTGGCAACGAAAGAGCGCTGGAGCCCGGTGCAGCTGCTCGAACGGGTCGTCGATCTCGACGAGAAGGACCGCGTGAGGCGCAGCCTGGAGCGGCGCTTCTCGGACAGCCATCTCGGCCGCTTCAAGCCGATGATCGACTACGACTGGGCCTGGCCGACGAAGATCGACCGCGAGCTCGTCGAGCACTCGCTCGGCGGGGGCTATCTCGCCGCCGCGCGCAACATCGTGCTCGCCGCCCCGCAAGGCCTGGGAAAGACGATGATCGCCCAGAATCTCGCGCACCAGGCCGTCCTGATGGGCCACTCGGTCCTCTTCGTCACCGCCGCGCAGCTCCTGCTCGATCTGGGCTCACAGGAGTCCTCACGTGCCCTCGACCGTCGCTTGAAGCACTACGCGAAGATCAGCCTGCTCGTGCTCGACGAGGTCGGCTACCTCGCCTTCGACAACCGCAACGCCGACCTGCTCTTTCAGGTGGTGAGCCGGCGGTACGAGAAGAAGAGCCTTGTGCTCACCACCAATCTCGCGTTTAGCGACTGGCCGACGGTCTTCCCGAACGCGACGTGCGCCACCGCGCTCATCGACCGGGTGATCCATCATGCCGACGTGATCGCGATCGAGGGGGAGAGCTACCGGTTGCGCGAAGCCAAGGAGCACGCCGGCCGGCGAGCACCGTCTCCGCGAGACGACGGGGTGCCGAAGAACAAGAAGAAGTAGGCGTTGCCCGGCAGCCCGGCCACCCGCTCAGGGGTCGGCCGGGCTGTTCAGATTTCCGCGGTTTGAACGGTCCAGCAACAACCAATGGACCTACGCATGCCGACCGTGGAGCAGTTCTCTGCGACCACTAATTTCCGCCACGAAAATGAGGGGATCCCTCAGGTGACGAACGACTCACCCAGCGCTCGGGCTGTCCGGAATTCCGCGGTTTGCAGCGAGCGCCAACAGCTGGCTTCTCCGCAACGCGGATACGACATCTCTGTCTCGACGACGCTGCGTTCGATGGGGTTCGCGGCGTGAGGTGTCCCTCCCCGCTATTTATACATGGGCGGCATTCTCCATCTTTGATGGGAATTACCGAGGTGCCACCTGCCGATCAGCCCACGTAAGCTTGCGGTTGGCTGGTGCCCGGTCTCCCGCGCTCTTCTCCGGGCGACGGCATGCCGTCGACACCAGCCGCCGCGCCGTCCTCGCGCCTGTCACCAGGTGCCTGGGTGGCGCGGTCGATCGAGCGCTCTCTCCCTGGCCACAGCTGCGTCTCCACGCACGTCGACAGCTCTCGTGCCAGGCTCGCAGGATCATCCAGGACGAGCGAGTGCGTGCCGTCGAGGTGGCTCATGACAAAGCCTCCTGTCGTCACCTGACGCCACGCCTCGATGGATGACGCATCTGGGATGATCTCGTCCCTCGTCGCTGCCACGGCGAGGACAGGGACGTCCAGCAGCTTTTCCTCGGCCCACCGATAGCTCATTCCAAGCCGCGCATCCGCACGGAACGAGGGGAGGAGCGCCGCACGAAGCTCGCCGTCGTCCAGGGCTGCCTCCGGCCATGCCCCGACCGCGACCATTCTCTTCACGACGGTGTCGTCATCCTCCTCGATCCCCACTTGCATCGTGCTCTGTCGTGCGTCGGACGGCGGGCTCATGCAGGCGACGGCGAGGCCGAGCGGCGCACGATGCACGCCACGAGACAAGGCTCCGCACAGCACCGCGTAGGCGGTCCATGTCCCGAAGCTGTAGCCGAAGAACAGCGTGGGCAAGTCGAGTCGCTCGCGCAGCGCATCGCACACCTCGCTGACGAAGACGCTCATGTCCGTGACCGGCGTCTCTGCGAGCCGATCGCCCCGAGCCGGGGCCTGGATCGCCACGAACTCCACGTCATCGGCCACATGCTGGGCGAGGGGCAAGAACAGAGAGGCTGCCCCTCCAGCGCCCGGGAAGCAGACGATCCGGACGGCGGGGACGCGCGGCGACCTGAGGATGCGAAGCCACTTGCCGGCGACCTTGTCGTTCCCCGGAAGCGAGCGCTCCCCGGCCGAAGGGAGCATGTCGAGGAGGAAAGCACCGATGGACCTGGAGTCCGGACGTGTGAAGGCCACGGTGACGGGGAGCGTGGCGCCGATCAGGCTGGAGAGCCGGTTTCGAAGCTCCACCGCCATCAAGGAGTCCATTCCGAGCTCCAGCAGGGGCTGGTCGGCCCGGATAGCAGCCGCTCCCTGCAACCCGAGCACCGCGGCGACCTCGGCTTGAACCAGAGCGACGAGCGACTTCAACCGCTCCTGCTCAGGCAGCGCCACGAGACGCTCGCGAATCGCCGAGGTGCCCTGTGATGCTGAGGAAACCCGGCGCAGGCCCGGGCGCAGCAAGGCCAGGAACAGCGGAGGCAGCGCGCCGCCGGTGTCGAGCTTGCGCTGGAGCGTCGCCAGATCGAAGCGCACCGGGGCCAGGCTCGCCTCGGGGCGCAGGAGCGCGGCATCCAGCAGCGAGAGGCCCTCCTCGATCGACATCGGCACAAGCCCTGCGCGCCGGATGCGTGACAGCTCGGCCTCGCCCAGGTGCGCTGTCATGCCCACACCCGCTTGCGCCCAGAAGCCCCACGCCAGGCTCGTCGCCGCGAGCCCGCGGCTGCGGCGGTGCGCCGCGAGCGCGTCGAGGAAGCTGTTGGCCGCCGCGTAGTTGCTCTGGCCCGACGTCCCGAGCGTCCCGGCCGCCGACGAGAACAGCACGAACGCCGAGAGGTCGAGCTCCAGCGTCAGCTCGTGCAGGTGCAGCGCCCCGTCCACCTTCGGCGCGAACACCCGTGAAATGCGCTCAGGCGTCTGCGACGACAGCACGCCGTCGTCGAGCACGCCGGCCAGGTGCAGCACCGCGGTCAGCGGGTGCGCGGCCTCGATTCCGGCCAGCACCCGCGCGACCTCCTCCCGCTCCGACACGTCACACGCCGCCACCGTCACGGTCTCGGCGCCGAGCTCCTCGAGCGATTGCACGAGCTCCCGGGCCCCGGGCGCCTCCAGCCCACGGCGCGACGTCAGCACAAGGTGCCGCACTCCGTGCTCGCGCACCAGATGCTCCGCAACGGCCTGACCCAGCTCGCCTGTTCCCCCGGTCACCAGGACCGTGCCCGTCGGGTCCAGCCCACGAGCCGGCGTGAGCGTCTCCGCTGCCGCCTGCACGCGCACCAGGCGCGCGGCCAGCGCCGCGCCGCCGCGCAGCGCAAGCTCAGGCTCCGTCGTCATCACCAGCGCGCGCGCCAGCAGCTCGCCGTCCACAGCCTCGGTCCCGACGTCGATCAGGCGCAGCCGGCGCTCGGGGTGCTCGTTGCGCGCCGTGCGAACAAGCCCCCACAGCGGCGCGTGCGCCAGGTCCTGGACACCGTCGCCCGGACCGGCGCTGACCGCATCCCGCGTCACCCACACCAGCTCCACCCCCTCGAGCCAGGGCTCCGACACCCACGCTTGCAGCAGCGACAGCGCCTCTCGTGTCGCCTCGTGCGACGCCGCCACCACGCCCGACTGGCTGAGAGCGGCAGCAGTGACATCGACCACCACCCGCACAGGCGCGCTCGCGCCCTGCTCGAGGCGCGCAACCAATGCATCGAGGCTCGCGACCGCCTCCGCTTCCAGGATCTCGGCCAGTTGCCCTCGCCCCTCCGGGACCATGACAAGCATTGGCGGGGCCGGCTCCGACAAGCCGGCCACGAGGCGCACAGGGCGGAAGTCCACCCGATACAGATGCTGCGCCTCGGTACGGATCGCCGCCCTCAGCTGCTCGGCCGTCGCCCAGCGCAGCTGCAGCTCGCCGACGCTCGCCACGGGCTGGCCGGTCGCATCTGCAACGGACAAGGAAGCCGTGATCTGCCTGGAGCCCGCAGTCTCCTGGAGCTCCATCCGGACCCGGAGCTCGCTCGCTCCCATGGCGTGCAGCACCACGTCCGACCAGGCGAACGGCAGGAGCACCTCGTTCGCTCCTGGCCTCTCGGAGAGGGCCGCAACCATCGTGTGCAGCGCGGCGTCCATCAGCGCCGGATGCACGCCATAGTCCTCGGCGCTGTCCCCCGCGGCCTTGGGCAACACCACGCGGCCGAACAACGTCGTGCCTCGACGCCACAGCTCCACGAGCCCCTGGAAGGCCGGGCCGTAGTGGAGTCCACGCACCTCCAGCCGCTCGTAGAAGCCGGAGAGATCCACCGCCTCGGCGCCGGGCACTGGCCACGTCGTCAGCTCATTGAGCTCGCCAGGGGTGCCGAGGGGCTCGTCGGTCAACACGCCCGTCGCGTGCTGCACCCAGGGGGCGTCTTCCGGCCCCTGCTCCGGCTGGCTGTACAGCCCGAACTCACGCCGGCCCGCGGCGTCGGGCGCCCCGACCGAGAGCTGCAATCGCACGGCCACGTCCTCGGCGAGCACCAGCGGCTCGGCCAAGACCATCTCCGACAGCGCTCCGCTGCCCGCTGTGCGCCCGGCCGCCAGCGCGAGCTCCAGCATCCCCGTGCCCGGGAACACCACGTTACCAAACACCGCATGGTCGCGGAGCCACGGCTGCTCACCCAGCGACAGCCGGCCTGTGAACAGATGGCCGTCGCCGTCGGCCAGCTTCGTCGCCGCTCCGAGCAGCGGATGTGCTGCTGCCTTGAGCCCCGCCGAGCCCACGTCGGTACGCGCCTTCGAGATATCCAGCCAGTAGCGCTGCCGCTGGAACGCGTAGGTCGGCAGCTCCACGGACCGGCCGCCACGGCCCGACAGCACCCGTGTCCAGTCCACCTCGTGCCCCTGCACGTGCAGTTGCCCCAGCGTCCTGTACAGCTGCGACACCCCACCTTCGTCGCGCTGCAGGCTCCCCACCACCACCCCTTGCGCCTCCGCGCACGCCGTCGTCAGCGGCATCGCCAGCACCGGGTGCGCGCTCACCTCCACGAACACCCCGTGGCCGTCCTCCAGCAGCTTCGCCAGCGCTCGGTCCAGCCGCACCGTCTGCCGAAGGTTGCGGCACCAGTACTCGCCGTCCAGCCCCTCGCCGCGCGACGCCTCTCCTGTCACCGTCGAGTAAAACGGGATCTCCGTCGCCTTCGGCCTGAGCGACGACAGCTTCGCCCCCAGCTCGGGCAGCAGCGCATCCATGTGCGCGCTGTGCGACGCGTAGTCGACATTGACCCTCCGGCAGAACACACCTTCTGCCGTCAGCTCCGCCATCAGCCCGTCCACTGCCTCCACGTCCCCCGACACCACCGTCGAGCTCGACGTGTTCACCGCCGCTATCGCCAGCGCGTCGCCGTACCGCTCGATGCGCTGCTGCACCTCCGAGACCGGACGCTCGACCAGCATCATCGCCCCCACCCCCGACTGCTGCCGCACCGCCTGGCTGCGCAGCGCCACGACCCGCGCTCCCTCCGCCAGCGACAGCGCTCCGCACACCACCGCCGCCGACACCTCGCCCTGGCTGTGGCCCACCACCGCCGCGGGCTCGACCCCCAGCGACCGCCACGCCGCGGCCAGACCCACGCACATCGCGAACAGCGCCGGCTGCACCACGTCCACGCGCCCCAGCGACGGCAGCTCCTCACCTGCCTCACCTGCCTCACCCGCCTCGCCGCGCAGCACCGACAGCACCGACCAGCCCGTCCACGGCCGCAGCGCCTCATCGCACGCCTGCACCGCCTCCGCGAACGCCGCGCTCTGCTCCAGCAGCGCCCGGCCCATCCCCGGCCACTGGCTCCCCTGGCCGGGGAACACGAACACCACCTTGCCTCGCTCCCGCGCCTTGCCCACGGCCACCGCGCGGTGGCCGCGACCCTCTGACTGCGCGCGAAGACCCTCCACAGCTTCCGCAGCGCTCGCCGCATGCACCGACGCGCGTGCCTCGAAGTGCGTACGGTGCAGCGCTGCCGTGCGCACCACGTCCGCCCACCCCACCTCCGCGTGCTCTTCCAGCCACTTCGCCCAGCGCCCGGCCTGCGCATTCACCGCAGCCTCGTCTCGACCCGACAGCACCAGCGGCATCGCCGCAGGCGCCACCTCGGCCTTGACCTCGACGGGCTCACGCCGCGCCTCGCTGGGCGCTTCTTCGAGGATGATATGCGCGTTGGTCCCGCTGATGCCGAACGACGACACCCCGGCACGACGGACCCGGCCGTTCCGCCGCCACGGACGCGCCTCTTGAAGCAGCGACAGCCCGCTCCCCTCCCACGCGATGTGCAAGCTCGGCTGCTCCGCGTGCAGGGTCTTCGGCAGCACCTCGTGCTGCAGCGCCAGCACCATCTTGATCACGCCCGCCACACCCGCGGCAGGTCCCGTGTGCCCCAGGTTCGACTTCGACGACCCCAGGTACAGAGGACGCTCGGGGCTACGCTTCGGGCCAAACACCTCCGCCAGCGCTCCGGCCTCGATCGGGTCTCCAAGGCTCGTGCCTGTCCCGTGCGCCTCCACCGCGTCGATGTCCTCGGGCGACAGACCACACGACGATAGCGCCTGCCGGATCACCCGCTGCTGGGCAGGGCCGTTCGGCGCCGTCAGACCCTGGCTGCGGCCGTCCTGGTTCACCGCCGAGCCACGGATCACCCCCAGCACTCGGTCGCCGTCGCGCTGCGCGTCAGACAGCCGCTTCAGCAACAGCATCCCGCACCCCTCGGCCCAGCCCGCTCCGTCCGCCTGCGCCGAGAAGCTCTTGCACCGACCGTCTCGGGCCATCCCCTTGAGGCGGCTGAACTCCACGAACAGCACGGGGGTGCTCATGACCGTGACCCCGCCGGCCAGCGCCAGGTCGCATTCGCCCTGGCGCAGCGCCGCGCACGCCAGGTGCAGCGACACAAGCGACGACGAGCACGCCGTGTCCACCGTGATCGCTGGGCCCTGAAGCCCCAGCACGTAAGCCACCCGGCCAGAGATCACGGAGCCAAGATTCCCCGTCATCTGGTACCCGTCCAGAGCATCCAGGACGCTCCCGGTCTGGCTGCCGTAGTCCGAGCCGGCCGAGCCCAGGTATACCCCGGTAGCGCTCCCGCTCAGCGCCGAGGGGCGCATGCCGGCCCGCTCCAGCGCCTCCCACGCCGTCTCCAGCACCAGCCGCTGCTGGGGATCCATCGCCTGCGCCTCGCGCGGTGAGATCCCGAAAAAGCCCGCGTCGAAGAGGTCGACGCCGTGAACGAAGCCTCCCTCGCGCGCATAGCTCTTGCCCACGGCGTCCGGATCAGGAGCGTAGATACTAAGGGCGTCCCAGCGTGCAGGGAAGCCCTCGATCGCGTCCTTCCCTTCCGCCAGGCCAAGCCAGTAGTCTTCCGGCGTCGCCACGCCCCCTGGCAGCCGGCACGCCATCGACACGATAGCGATGGGCTCGTCCTCCTGCCCGCGACGACGCCCCCGCGGGCGGGCCCCCGCGCTCTTCAGCTCCGAGAACGCCTGCTTCAGCAGCAGCTCCGCGACGGCCCGCGGCGTCGGGTAGTCAAAGACCAGCGTCGCCGGCAATGGAGTCTCGGTCCGGGCGGTGAGGCGGTTGCGCAGCGCCACCGCCATCAACGAGTCGAGCCCCAAATCCTTGAGCACCTGATCTGCTGCCACAGCCTCACGGCGCGGCAGCCCGAGCACCACGGCCACCTCGGCCCGAACCAGCTCGACGAGCGCATTCAGGCGCTCCGACTCCGGCAGCCTCGCGAGACGCTCACGGAGCGCCGAGGCTTCCTGGGTTCCAAACGTAGCCTTGCGCAGGCCCGGACGCAGCAGCGCCCGGAGCAGCGCAGGCAGCTGGCCGCTGGCCTCGACTCCTCTCTGCAGCCTGGCGAGGTCCAGGTACGCCGAAACCAGGCTCGCTTCAGGCCGCGAGAGCGCCGCGTCCAGAAGCGACAACCCCGCGCTGAAGGAGATCGGCATCAGACCAGATTGTTTCGTGGCTCCCGGCTCGGCGGTGCTCGGTCGGGCGGTACCCGTCGGCTCCGGCATCCACGACCCCCACGCCAGGCTCGTCGCCGCGAGCCCGCGGCTGCGGCGGTGCGCCGCGAGCGCGTCGAGGAAACTGTTGGCCGCCGCGTAGTTGCTCTGGCCCGCCGTCCCAAATGTACCGGCCGCCGACGAGAACAGCACGAACGCCGAGAGGTCGAGCTCCAGCGTCAGCTCGTGCAGGTGCAGCGCCCCGTCCACCTTCGACGCGAACACCCGTGAAATGCGCTCCGGCGTCTGGGCGGCGAGGACGCCGTCGTCGAGCACGCCGTCGTCGAGCACGCCGGCCAGGTGCAGCACCGCGGTCAGCGGGTGCGCGGCCTCGATTCCGGCCAGCACCCGCGCGACCTCCTCCCGCTTCGACACGTCACACACCGCCACCGTCACGGTCTCGGCGCCGAGCTCCCCGAGCGATTGCACGAGCTCCCGGGCCCCGGGCGCCTCCAGCCCACGGCGCGACGTCAGCACAAGGTGCCGCACTCCGTGCTCGCGCACCAGATGCTCCGCAACGGCCTGACCCAGCTCGCCTGTTCCCCCGGTCACCAGCACGGTGCCTGCCGGGTCCAGCCCGCGAGTTCGGGTGACCTCTTCCACCGCCTGCACGCGCACCAGGCGCGCGGCCAGCGCCGCGCCGCCGCGCAGCGCAAGCTCCGGCTCCGTCGCCATCGCCAGCGCGCGCGCCAGCAGCTCGCCGTCCACAGCCTCGGTCCCGACGTCGATCAGGCGCAGCCGGCGCTCGGGGTGCTCGTTGCGCGCCGTGCGAACAAGCCCCCACAGCGGCGCGTGCGCCAGGTCCTGGACACCGTCGCCCGGACCGGCGCTGACCGCATCCCGCGTCACCCACACCAGCTCCACCCCCTCGAGCCGGGGCTCCGACACCCACGCTTGCAGCAGCGACAGCGCCTGTCGCGCCGCCTCGTGCGACGACGCCGCCACGGCCAATTGGCTGGGAGCGGAATCAGTGACATCGACCACCACCCGCACAGGCGCGCTCGCGCCCTGCTCGAGACGTGCGAGCAATACATCGAGGCTCGCGACCGCCTCCGCCTCCAGGATCTCGGCCAGTTGCCCTCGCCCCTCCGGGACCATGACAAGCATTGGCGGGGCCGGCTCCGACGAACCGTCCACGAGACGCACAGGGCGGAAGTCCACCCGGTACAGATGCTGCGCCTCGGCACGGGTCGCCTCCCTCAGCTGCTCGGCCGTCGCCCAGCGCAGCTTCAGCTCGCCGATGCTCACCACAAGTTGCCCCACGGAGTCAGCGACGTACAGCGAAGCCATCGCCTGCTCTGCGCCGTGATCCTGGAGATCCATCCGGACCCGGAGCTCGCTCGCGCCCATGGCGTGCAGCACCACATCCGACCAGGCGAACGGCAACAAGACGGCGTCTTGCTCTGCCATCTCCGGGAAGGCTGCGACCATCGTGTGCAGCGCGGCGTCCATCAGCGCCGGATGCACGCCATAGTCCTCGGCGCTGTCCCCCGCGGCCTTGGGCAACACCACGCGGCCGAACAACGTCGTGCCTCGACGCCACAGCTCCACGAGCCCCTGGAAGGCCGGGCCGTAGTGGAGTCCACGCACCTCCAGCCGCTCGTAGAAGCCGGAGAGATCCACCGCCTCGGCGCCGGGCACTGGCCACGTCGTCAGCTCATCGAGCTCGCCAGGGGTGCCGAGGGGCTCGTCGGTCAACACGCCCGTCGCATGCTGCACCCAGGGGGCGTCTTCCGGCCCCTGCTCCGGCTGGCTGTACAGCCCGAACTCACGCCGGCCCGCGGCGTCGGGCGCCCCGACCGAGAGCTGCAATCGCACGGCCACGTCCTCGGCGAGCACCAGCGGCTCGGCCAAGACCATCTCCGACAGCGCCCCGCTGCCCGCTGTGCGCCCGGCCGCCAGCGCGAGCTCCAGCATCCCCGTGCCCGGGAACACCACGTTACCAAACACCGCATGGTCGCGGAGCCACGGCTGCTCACCCAGCGACAGCCGGCCTGTGAACAGATGGCCGTCGCCGTCGGCCAGCTTCGTCGCCGCTCCGAGCAGCGGATGTGCTGCTGCCTTGAGCCCCGCCGAGCCCACGTCAGTACGCGCCTTCGAGATATCCAGCCAGTAGCGCTGCCGCTGGAACGCGTAGGTCGGCAGCTCCACGGACCGGCCGCCACGGCCCGACAGCACCCGTGTCCAGTCCACCTCGTGCCCCTGCACGTGCAGTTGCCCCAGCGTCCTGTACAGCTGCGACACCCCACCTTCGTCGCGCTGCAGGCTCCCCACCACCACGCCCTGCGCCTCCGCGCACGCCGTCGTTAGCGGCATCGCCAGCACCGGGTGCGCGCTCACCTCCACGAACACCCCGTGGCCGTCCTCCAGCAGCTTCGCCAGCGCTCGGTCCAGCCGCACCGTCTGCCGAAGGTTGCGGCACCAGTACTCGCCGTCCAGCCCCTCGCCGCGCGACACCTCTCCTGTCACCGTCGAGTAAAACGGGATCTCCGTCGCCTTCGGCCTGAGCGACGACAGCTTCGCCCCCAGCTCGGGCAGCAGCGCATCCATGTGCGCGCTGTGCGACGCGTAGTCGACATTGACCTTCCGGCAGAACACACCTTCTGCCGTCAGCTCCGCCATCAGCCCGTCCACCGCCTCCACGTCCCCCGACATCACCGTCGAGCTCGACGTGTTCACCGCCGCTATCGCCAGCGCGTCGCCGTACCGCTCGATGCGCTGCTGCACCTCCGACACCGGCCGCTCCACCAGCATCATCGCCCCTGACCCCGACCGCTGCCGCACCGCCTGGCTGCGCAGCGCCACAACCCGCGCTCCCTCCGCCAGCGACAGCGCTCCGCACACCACCGCCGCCGACACCTCGCCCTGGCTGTGGCCCACCACCGCCGCAGGCTCGACCCCCAGCGAACGCCACGCCGCGGCCAGGCCCACGCACATCGCGAACAGCGCTGGCTGCACCACGTCCACCCGCTCCAGCGACGGCTGCTCCTCCCCGCCTTCTCCGCGCAGCACCGACAGCACAGACCAGCCCGTCCACGGCCGCAGCGCCGCGTCACACGCCTGCACCGCCTCCGCGAACGCCGCGCTCTGCTCCAGCAGCGCTCGGCCCATCCCCGGCCACTGGCTCCCCTGGCCGGGGAACACGAACACCACCTTGCCTCGCTCCCGCGCCTTGCCCACGGCCACCGCGCGGTGGCCGCGACCCTCTGACTGCGCGCGAAGACCCTCCACAGCTTCCGCAGCGCTCGCCGCATGCACCGACGCGCGTGCCTCGAAGTGCGTACGGTGCAGCGCTGCCGTGCGCACCACGTCCGCCCACCCCACCTCCGCGTGCTCTTCCAGCCACTTCGCCCAGCGCCCGGCCTGCGCATTCACCGCAGCCTCGTCTCGACCCGACAGCACCAGCGGCATCGCCGCAGGCGCCACCTCGGCCTTGACCTCGACGGGCTCACGCCGCGCCTCGCTGGGCGCTTCTTCGAGGATGATATGCGCGTTGGTCCCGCTGATGCCGAACGACGACACCCCGGCACGACGGACCCGGCCGTTCCGCCGCCACGGACGCGCCTCTTGAAGCAGCGACAGCCCGCTCCCCTCCCACGCGATGTGCAAGCTCGGCTGCTCCGCGTGCAGGGTCTTCGGCAGCACCTCGTGCTGCAGCGCCAGCACCATCTTGATCACGCCCGCCACACCCGCGGCCGCCTGCGCATGTCCCAGGTTCGACTTCGACGACCCCAGGTACAGAGGACGCTCGGGGCCACGCTTCGGGCCAAACACCTCCGCCAGCGCTCCGGCCTCGATCGGGTCTCCAAGGCTCGTGCCTGTCCCGTGCGCCTCCACCGCGTCGATGTCCTGAGGCGACAGCCGGCACGACGATAGCGCCTGCCGGATCACCCGCTGCTGGGCAGGGCCGTTCGGCGCCGTCAGACCCTGGCTGCGGCCGTCCTGGTTCACCGCCGAGCCACGGATCACCCCCAGCACTCGGTCGCCGTCGCGCTGCGCGTCAGACAGCCGCTTCAGCAACAGCATCCCGCACCCCTCGGCCCAGCCCGCTCCGTCCGCCTGCGCCGAGAAGCTCTTGCACCGACCGTCTCGCGCAAGCCCCTTGAGGCGGCTGAACTCCACGAACAGCACGGGGGTGCTCATGACCGTGACCCCGCCGGCCAGCGCCAGGTCGCATTCGCCCTGGCGCAGCGCCGCGCACGCCAGGTGCAGCGACACAAGCGACGACGAGCACGCCGTGTCCACCGTGATCGCTGGGCCCTGAAGCCCCAGCACGTAAGCCACCCGGCCGGAAAGCACGCTCGCCGCGCTCCCCGTACCCCGGTACCCGTCCAGCGCGGCGAGGTCACCGCCGAGAAGAGCACCGTAGTCCGAGCCCATCGAGCCCAGGTATACCCCGGTGGAGCTCTCGCTCAGCGCCGAGGGGCGCACGCCGGCCCGCTCCAGCACCTCCCACGCCGTCTCCAGCACCAGCCGCTGCTGGGGATCCATCCCCTGCGCCTCATGAGGCGAGATCCCGAAGAAGCTCGCGTCGAAGACATCGATATCCCGCAGGAATCCACCCTCGCGCACGTAGCTCTTGCCCACGACCTCCGGATCGGGGTCGTAAACAGAGAACGACTCCCATCGGGAAGGGAAGCCCTCGATCGCGTCCTTCCCTTCCGCCAGGAGACGCCAGTAGTCTTCCGGCGTCGCCACGCCCCCTGGCAGTCGGCACGCCATCGACACGATCGCGATGGGCTGGGTGCGCGAGGCCTCGAGCTCTGCCATGCGCCGCTCGAGCAGAGCGATCGCCGCCATGGCGCGCTGAAGTCGGGTATCATCGGGCTTTGTCATAACTCACCACTTCAAAATTTCGTCGAGCTTACTGTCGATGTCCTGCATGGTCAGCGGGAGCGGGACATCCTCTTCTTGGCGGCTACCATTCTCGTCGTGGCTACCGTTCGTTCGGGCGAGCTTCGGCTCGGCGAGCTGGAGGAGCCGCTGGAGCACACCAGCTTGCTGCATCTGGCTCGCGGAGACCCGCTTGAGCACCCATTTCAACATTCCGTTCGGGTCCTCGGGAGGGCCGTCCTCCTGGGGGGAGAGGGCCGGGAGCAGGCGGCTGTCCAGCAGCCTCGCGATGGCCCGCGGCGTCGGGTAGTCAAAGACCAGTGTCGCCGGCAAGGACATCTCGGTCCGGGCGGTGAGGCGGTTGCGCAGCGCCACCGCCATCAGCGAGTCGAGCCCCAGGTCCTTCAGCACCTGGTCTGCCGCAACAGCCTCGCTGCTCGGCAGCCCGATCGCCGCGGCGACCTCGATCCGAACCAGCTCGACGAGCGAATTCATGCGCTCCGCCTCCGGCAGCACCGAGAGGCGCTCGCGGAGCGCAGACGCCTCTTTCTTCGTCGCGGAGGACGCCTTGCGCAGGCCCGGGCGCAGCAGGGACCTGAACAACGCCGGCAGCTCGCCGCTGGCCTCCAGCCCCCGCTGCAGCTGCGCAACATCGAGGTGCAAAGGCACCAGGGTCGCCTCGGAGCGCGAGAGCGCGGCGTCCAGCAGCGAAAGCCCTTCTCTCACGGACATCGGCACAAACCCGCTGCGCCGCATGCGCGACAGCTCGGCCTCGCCCAGGTGCGCTGTCATGCCCACGCCCGCTTGCGCCCAGAAGCCCCACGCCAGGCTCGTCGCCGCGAGCCCGCGGCTGCGGCGGTGCGCCGCGAGCGCGTCGAGGAAGCTGTTGGCCGCCGCGTAGTTGCTCTGGCCCGCCGTCCCAAATGTACCGGCCGCCGACGAGAACAGCACGAACGCCGAGAGGTCGAGCTCCAGCGTCAGCTCGTGCAGGTGCAGCGCCCCGTCCACCTTCGGCGCGAACACCCGTGAAATGCGCTCAGGCGTCTGCGACGACAGCACGCCGTCGTCGAGCACGCCGGCCAGGTGCAGCACCGCGGTCAGCGGGTGCGCGGCCTCGATTCCGGCCAGCACCCGCGCGACCTCCTCCCGCTCCGACACGTCACACGCCGCCACCGTCACGGTCTCGGCGCCGAGCTCCTCGAGCGATTGCACGAGCTCCCGGGCCCCGGGCGCCTCCAGCCCACGGCGCGACGTCAGCACAAGGTGCCGCACTCCGTGCTCGCGCACCAGATGCTCCGCAACGGCCTGACCCAGCTCGCCTGTTCCCCCGGTCACCAGCACGGTGCCTGCCGGGTCCAGCCCGCGAGCCGGCGTGAGCGTCTCCGCTGCCGCCTGCACGCGCACCAGGCGCGCGGCCAGCGCCGCGCCGCCGCGCAGCGCAAGCTCCGGCTCCGTCGCCATCGCCAGCGCGCGCGCCAGCAGCTCGCCGTCCACAGCCTCGGTCCCGACGTCGATCAGGCGCAGCCGGCGCTCGGGGTGCTCGTTGCGCGCCGTGCGAACAAGCCCCCACAGCGGCGCGTGCGCCAGGTCCTGGACACCGTCGCCCGGACCGGCACTGACCGCATCCCGCGTCACCCACACCAGCTCCACCCCCTCGAGCCGGGGCTCCGACAGCCACGCTTGCAGCAGCAACAGCGCCTGCCCCGTCGCCTCGTGCGACGCCGCCACTGTCGTTCGACCGGCATTTGCAGCAGTGGCATCGACAAGCACCCGCACAGGTAGTCGGGCGCCCTGCTCGATCAGCGCGAGCAGCGCGTGGAGGCCTGCAACCGCCTCCACCCCCAGGGCCTCGGCCAGTCGTCCTCCCCCCTCCGGCGCACCGAGCACCACCAGCGAGCCCGTCTCCGAGACGGACGCCGCGAGCTCCGCAGGCTGGAAGTCCACCCGGTACAGATGCTGGACACCAGCATGGATGGCTGTCCGCATCTGCTCCGCCGTCGCCCGGCGCAGATGCAAGGCGCCGACGCTCGCCACCAGCTGGCCGGTCGGGTCAGCGACGTGCAGCGAAGTGACCTCCTGCTGTGCGCCCTGTTCCTGGAGCTCCATCCGGACCCGGAGCTCGCTCGCGCCCATGGCGTGCAGCACCACATCCGACCAGGCGAACGGCAACAAGACGGCGTCTTGCTCTGCCATCTCCGGGAAGGCTGCGACCATCGTGTGCAGCGCGGCGTCCATCAGCGCCGGATGCACGCCATAGTCCTCGGCGCTGTCCCCCGCGGCCTTGGGCAACACCACGCGGCCGAACAACGTCGTGCCTCGACGCCACAGCTCCACGAGCCCCTGGAAGGCCGGGCCGTAGTGGAGTCCACGCACCTCCAGCCGCTCGTAGAAGCCGGAGAGATCCACCGCCTCGGCGCCGGGCACTGGCCACGTCGTCAGCTCATTGAGCTCGCCAGGGGTGCCGAGGGGCTCGTCGGTCAACACGCCCGTCGCGTGCTGCACCCAGGGGGCGTCTTCCGGCCCCTGCTCCGGCTGGCTGTACAGCCCGAACTCACGCCGGCCCGCGGCGTCGGGCGCCCCGACCGAGAGCTGCAATCGCACGGCCACGTCCTCGGCGAGCACCAGCGGCTCGGCCAAGACCATCTCCGACAGCGCTCCGCTGCCCGCTGTGCGCCCGGCCGCCAGCGCGAGCTCCAGCATCCCCGTGCCCGGGAACACCACGTTACCAAACACCGCATGGTCGCGGAGCCACGGCTGCTCACCCAGCGACAGCCGGCCTGTGAACAGATGGCCGTCGCCGTCGGCCAGCTTCGTCGCCGCTCCGAGCAGCGGATGTGCTGCTGCCTTGAGCCCCGCCGAGCCCACGTCGGTACGCGCCTTCGAGATATCCAGCCAGTAGCGCTGCCGCTGGAACGCGTAGGTCGGCAGCTCCACGGACCGGCCGCCACGGCCCGACAGCACCCGTGTCCAGTCCACCTCGTGCCCCTGCACGTGCAGTTGCCCCAGCGTCCTGTACAGCTGCGACACCCCACCTTCGTCGCGCTGCAGGCTCCCCACCACCACCCCTTGCGCCTCCGCGCACGCCGTCGTCAGCGGCATCGCCAGCACCGGGTGCGCGCTCACCTCCACGAACACCCCGTGGCCGTCCTCCAGCAGCTTCGCCAGCGCTCGGTCCAGCCGCACCGTCTGCCGAAGGTTGCGGCACCAGTACTCGCCGTCCAGCCCCTCGCCGCGCGACGCCTCTCCTGTCACCGTCGAGTAAAACGGGATCTCCGTCGCCTTCGGCCTGAGCGACGACAGCTTCGCCCCCAGCTCGGGCAGCAGCGCATCCATGTGCGCGCTGTGCGACGCGTAGTCGACATTGACCCTCCGGCAGAACACACCTTCTGCCGTCAGCTCCGCCATCAGCCCGTCCACTGCCTCCACGTCCCCCGACACCACCGTCGAGCTCGACGTGTTCACCGCCGCTATCGCCAGCGCGTCGCCGTACCGCTCGATGCGCTGCTGCACCTCCGAGACCGGACGCTCGACCAGCATCATCGCCCCCACCCCCGACTGCTGCCGCACCGCCTGGCTGCGCAGCGCCACGACCCGCGCTCCCTCCGCCAGCGACAGCGCTCCGCACACCACCGCCGCCGACACCTCGCCCTGGCTGTGGCCCACCACCGCCGCGGGCTCGACCCCCAGCGACCGCCACGCCGCGGCCAGACCCACGCACATCGCGAACAGTGCTGGCTGCACCACGTCCACCCGCTCCAGCGACGGCTGCTCCTCCCCGCCTTCTCCGCGCAGCACCGACAGCACCGACCAGCCCGTCCACGGCCGCAGCGCCGCGTCACACGCCTGCACCGCCTCCGCGAACGCCGCGCTCTGCTCCAGCAGCGCTCGGCCCATCCCCGGCCACTGGCTCCCCTGGCCGGGGAACACGAACACCACCTTGCCTCGCTCCCGCGCCTTGCCCACGGCCACCGCGCGGTGGCCGCGACCCTCTGACTGCGCGCGAAGACCCTCCACAGCTTCCGCAGCGCTCGCCGCATGCACCGACGCGCGTGCCTCGAAGTGCGTACGGTGCAGCGCTGCCGTGCGCACCACGTCCGCCCACCCCACCTCCGCGTGCTCTTCCAGCCACTTCGCCCAGCGCCCGGCCTGCGCATTCACCGCAGCCTCGTCTCGACCCGACAGCACCAGCGGCATCGCCGCAGGCGCCACCTCGGCCTTGACCTCGACGGGCTCACGCCGCGCCTCGCTGGGCGCTTCTTCGAGGATGATATGCGCGTTGGTCCCGCTGATGCCGAACGACGACACCCCGGCACGACGGACCCGGCCGTTCCGCCGCCACGGACGCGCCTCTTGAAGCAGCGACAGCCCGCTCCCCTCCCACGCGATGTGCAAGCTCGGCTGCTCCGCGTGCAGGGTCTTCGGCAGCACCTCGTGCTGCAGCGCCAGCACCATCTTGATCACGCCCGCCACACCCGCGGCCGCCTGCGCATGTCCCAGGTTCGACTTCGACGACCCCAGGTACAGAGGACGCTCGGGGCCACGCTTCGGGCCAAACACCTCCGCCAGCGCTCCGGCCTCGATCGGGTCTCCAAGGCTCGTGCCTGTCCCGTGCGCCTCCACCGCGTCGATGTCCTCGGGCGACAGACCACACGACGACAGCGCCTGCCGGATCACCCGCTGCTGGGCAGGGCCGTTCGGCGCCGTCAGACCCTGGCTGCGGCCGTCCTGGTTCACCGCCGAGCCACGGATCACCCCCAGCACTCGGTCGCCGTCGCGCTGCGCGTCAGACAGCCGCTTCAGCAACAGCATCCCGCACCCTTCGGACCAGATGACGCCGTCCGCCTGCGCCGAGAAGCTCTTGCACCGACCGTCTCGCGCAAGCCCTCGGGCACGACTGAACTCGACGAATCCCGCGGGCGTGGTCATCACCATCACCCCGCCGGTCAGGGCCAGATCACATTCGCCCTGGCGCAGCGCCGCGCACGCCAGGTGCAGCGACACAAGCGACGACGAGCACGCCGTGTCCACCGTGATCGCTGGGCCCTGAAGCCCCAGCACGTAAGCCACCCGGCCGGAAAGCACGCTCGCCGCGCTCCCCGTACCCTGGTACCCGTCCAGCGCGGCGAGGTCACCGCCGAGAAGAGCACCGTAGTCCGAGCCCATCCAGCCCAGGTATACCCCGGTGGCGCTCTCGTTCAGCATCGAGGGCCGCACGCCGGCTCGCTCCAGCGCCTCCCACGCCGTCTCCAGCACCAGCCGCTGCTGGGGATCCATCCCCTGCGCCTCGCGCGGCGAGATCCCGAAGAAGCCCGCGTCGAAGACATCGATATCCCGCAGGAATCCACCCTCGCGCACGTAGCTCTTGCCCACGACCTCCGGATCGGGGTCGTAAACAGAGAACGCGTCATAACGGGAGGGGAAGCGCTCGATCGCGTCCTTCCCTTCCGCCAGGAGACGCCAGTAGTCTTCCGGCGTCGCCACGCCCCCCGGCAGTCGGCACGCCATCGACACGATCGCGATCGCCTCGTCTTCCTTCGTCCGGCGACGCGCCCGCGCCTCCGTCACCTGCTGCTTCGAGAAAGCCTGT
The DNA here is from genome assembly GCF_051519845.1 of Sorangium sp. So ce362. Taxonomy (NCBI): domain Bacteria; kingdom Pseudomonadati; phylum Myxococcota; order Polyangiales; family Polyangiaceae; genus Sorangium; species Sorangium sp. So ce362. The sequence goes on from NZ_CP150332.1 coordinate 5,615,953, forward strand.
CTCAGGAGCAGCTCTGCAACGGCCCGCGGCGTCGGGTAGTCGAACACCAGCGTCGCCGGGAGGGGGATCTCGGCTCGGGCGCTGAGCCGACTGCGCAGCTCCACCGCCATCAACGAATCTAGCCCCAGGTCCTTCAGCACCTGATCTACCGCAACGGCCTCGCTGCGCGGCAGCCCGAGCACCGCGGCCACCTCGGCCCGAACCAGCTCGACGAGCGAGCTCAGGCGCTCCGCCTCCGGCAGCTCCGAGAGGCGCTCGCGGAGCGCCGAGGCTTCTTTCCTCGTGGCGGATGACGCCTTGCGCAGCCCAGGGCGCAGCAGCGCGCGAAGCAGCGCGGGCAGTTCGCCGCTGGCCTCCAGCCCCCGCTCCATCTGCGCAAGATCGAGGTGCACAGGCACCAGGCTCGCTTCGGGGCGCAGAAGCGCGGCGTCCAGCAGCGAAAGGCCCTCCTCGACCCGTATCGGCACAAGTCCGGCGCGCTGGATACGTGAGAGCTCCGCCCCGCCCAGGTGCGCTGTCATGCCCACGCCCGCTTGCGCCCAGAAGCCCCACGCCAGGCTCGTCGCCGCGAGCCCGCGGCTGCGGCGGTGCGCCGCGAGCGCGTCGAGGAAGCTGTTGGCCGCCGCGTAGTTGCTCTGGCCCGCCGTGCCAAACGTACCGGCCGCCGACGAGAACAGCACGAACGCCGAGAGGTCGAGCTCCAGCGTCAGCTCGTGCAGGTGCAGCGCCCCGTCCACCTTCGGCGCCAGCACCCGCGAGAGACGCTCGGGCGTCTGCGCGGTGACGACGCCATCGTCGAGCACGCCGGCCAGGTGCAGCACCGCGGTCAGCGGATGTGCGGCTTCGATGCCGGCCAGCACCCGCGCGACCTCCTCCCGCTTCGACACGTCACACGCCGCCACCGTCACGGTCTCGGCACCGAGCTTCTCCAGCTCCTGCACGAAGCCTCGGGCCCCGGGCGCCTCCAGCCCACGGCGCGACGTCACCACGAGGTGCCGCACCCCGTGCGCGCGCACCAGATGCTCCGCGACGGCCTGACCCAGCTCGCCTGTTCCTCCGGTCACCAGCACGGTGCCCGTCGGGTCCAGGCTGCGAGCCGGCGTGAGCGTCTCCGCTGCCGCCGGCACGCGCACGAGGCGCGCCGCCAGCGCAGCGCCGCCACGCAGCGCAAGCTCCGGCTCCGTCGCCGTCGCCAGCGCGCGCGCCAGCAGCCCGCCGTCCACCGTCCCGATCCCGACGTCGATCAGGCGCAGCCGGCGCTCGGGGTGCTCGCTTCGCGCCGTGCGAACAAGCCCCCACAGCGGCGCGTGCGCCAGGTCCTGGACACCGTCGCCCGGACCGGCGCTGACCGCATCCCGCGTCACCCACACCAGCTCCACCCCCTCGAGCCGGGGCTCCAACACCCACGCTTGCAGCAGCGACAGCGCCTGCCCCGTCGCCTCGTGCGACGATGTCACCATGTCCGAGCGCTGTGAGCTGCCAGCCGTCGTGTCGACCAGCACCCGCTCAGGCAATCGGGCTTCCTGCTCGATCCGCGCGAGCAATGCATCGAGGCCTGCAATCGCCTCCACACCCAGCGCTTCGTCCAGTCGCCCTCGCCCCTCGGGCGCGCAGAGCACCACCAGCGAGTCCGCCTTCGAGCCCGTCTCCACGAGGCTCACGGGCTGGAAGTCCACCCGATACAGATGCTGCGCCTCGGCACGCGGCGCTGCCCTCAGCTGCTCGGCCGTCGCCCGGCGCAGATGCAGGGCACCGACGCTCACCACCGGCTGGCCGGCGGCATCTGCGACGCTCAGCGAGGCGGCCGCCTGTGCCGAGTCTCCGGCTCCCGCGAGCTCCAGCCTCACCCGGAGCTCGCTCGCCCCCGTGGCGTGCAACACCACGTCCGACCAGGAGAAAGGCAGCAGCACGTCGTCCGGCGCTGAGTTCTCCGCAAACGCTGCGACCATCGTATGCAGCGCGGCGTCCATCAGCGCCGGATGCACCCCGTAGTCCTCGGCGCGGTCCGTCGCGTCTTCGGGCAACACCACCCGCCCGAAGAAGGTCGTGTCTCGACGCGACAGCTCCACGAGCCCCTGGAAGGCCGGGCCGTAGTGGAGTCCACGATCATGCAGCCGCTCGTAGAACCCGGAGAGGTCCACCGCCTCGGCGCCGGGCACTGGCCACGTCGTCAGCTCATCGAGCTCGCCGGAGGTGGCCAGGGTCTCGCCGGTCAACACGCCCGTCGCGTGCTGCACCCAGGGGGCGTCTTCCGGCCCCTGCTCCGGCTGGCTGTACAGCCCAAGCTCACGCCGGCCCGCGGCGTCGGGCGCGCCGACCGAGAGCTGCAATCGCACGGCCACGTCCTCGACGAGCATCAGCGGCTCGGCGATCGTGAGCTCCGACAGCGCCCCGCTGCCCACTGTGCGCCCAGCCGCCAGCGCGAGCTCCAGCATCCCCGTGCCCGGGAACACCACGTTACCAAACACCGCATGGTCGCGGAGCCACGGCTGCTCACCCAGCGACAGCCGGCCTGTGAACAGATGGCCGTCGCCGTCGGCCAGCTTCGTTGCCGCTCCGAGCAGCGGATGCCCCAACTCCCTCAAGCCCACCGAGCCCACGTCGGTACGCGCCTTCGGCGCTTCCAGCCAGTAGCGCTGCCGCTGGAACGCGTACGTCGGCAGCTCCACGGCACGACCGCCCTGACCGGACAGCACCCGCGTCCAGTCCACCTCGTGCCCCTGCACGTGCACCGTCGCAAGCGCCGTCACCAGCGCGCGCGCCTCGTCCTGCTCACGGCGCAGGCTCGTCACGAACGTCGCTTCCTCACCTTCCGGCAGGCAGCCCGCGCCCAGCGCGCACAGCACGCCATCCGGCCCGCACTCCACGTACGTGCTCATCCCCTCCGCCGCCAGTGTGCGCATCCCGTCGAGGAAGCGCACCGCCTCGCGCGCCTGCCTCACCCAGTACTCGGCCGACATCAGCGCTTCTTCGCCAGCCAGCTCGCCCGTCACGCTGCTCACCACCGCCAGCTGCGGCCGCGCGTACGTGCACTCCCGCGCCACCTTCCCGAACTCCTCCAGCATCCCGTCCATGTGCGCGCTGTGGAACGCGTGCGACACGCGCAGACGCCGCGTACGCCGGCCCTGCGCCTCCAACCGCCTCGCCACCGCGAGCACCGCGGCCTCGTCCCCGCTCAGCACCGTCTGCTCCGGCGCGTTGAGCCCGGCGATGCTCAGTCGACCCTGCGCCCCAACCTCCGACAGCGCCCCCTGCACCTCCTGCTCCGAGGCCTCCACCGACACCATCGCTCCCCCGACCTCGCACCCCTGCATCAGCCGACCGCGGGCGCACACAAGCTTCGCTGCGTCCGCGAGGCTCAGCACACCCGCCACGTGCGCCGCGCTCAGCTCTCCTATCGAGTGCCCCAGCAGCGCAGCCGGCTTCAGCCCCCACGACTCCCACTGACGGTACAGCGCCACTTCCAGCGCAAACAGCCCGGGCTGCGTGTACTCCGTCCGCTCCAGCAGCGCTCCTTCCTCGCTGCCCGCGGCCGCGAACACCACCTCCCGCAGACCACGCGCGAGATGCGCGTCCAGCGCCTCGCACACCTCGTCGAACGCCGTGCGGAACACGGGGTATACTTCGTAAAGTCTCTTCCCCATCCCGAGCCGCTGGCTGCCCTGCCCCGTGAACAGCACCGCCAGCTTCCCGCCTCGCTTCGCCCTCCCGCTCACCACCGCCGCATCCGACCGCCCCGACGACAGCGCGCGAAGACCCTCCACAGCTTCCGCAGCGCTCGCCGCATGCACCGACGCCCGCGACTCGAAGTGCGTCCGGTGCAGCGCTGCCGTGCGCACCACGTCCGCCCACCCCACCTCCGCGTGCCCTTCCAGCCACTTCGCCCAGCACCCCGCCTGCGCATTCACCGCGGCCTCGTCTCGACCCGACAGCACCAGCGGCAATAGCGCAGGCGCCGCCTCGGCCTCCACCTCGACGACCTCACGCCGCGCCTCCGCCGGCGCTTCTTCAAGGATGATATGCGCGTTGGTCCCGCTGATGCCGAACGACGACACCCCGGCACGGCGCGGGGGGCCCTCTGCGCGCCGAGGCCAGGGGGTCAGGCGATCGACCACCTGCACCGGCAGGTCCTCCCAGGGGATCCAGGGATTGCGCGGCGTGCTGTGCAGCGTCGCCGGCAGCGCCTCGTAACGGAACGCCGCCAGGATCTTGCACACCCCTGCGATGCCCGCGGCGGACTCGAGATGACCGATATTGCTCTTGACCGCGCCCAGCTGCAGCGGACGAGCCATATCCCGACCTCGCCCGTACACCGCGCCGAGCGCCTGCACCTCGATCGGGTCGCCCAGCGACGTGCCCGTACCGTGGCACTCCACCACATCGATGCTCGCCGGCTCCAGCCCCGCGTTCCGCAGCGCCGCGCGCACCACCTTCTGCTGCGCCGTGCCGTTCGGCGCCGTGATCCCGCTGCTCGCGCCGTCCTGATTGACCGCCGTGCCGCGCACCACACCCAGCACCCGCTTCCCCTGCTGCTGCGCCTCGGACAGCCGCATCAGCACCAGCACCCCGACTCCCTCGCCACGGCCATAACCGTCCGCCGCCTGCGAGAACGTCTTGCACCGCCCGTCCGGCGACACCGCGCGCGTGCGCGACAGCAGCACAAACCCCGCCGGGTTCGCCAGCACCTGCACACCTGCCGCCAGCGCCACCTCGCAGTCGCCCCGGCGCAGCGCGTCGCACGCCAGGTGCAGCGCTACCAGCGACGAGCTGCAGGCCGTGTCGGTCGACACCGCAGGGCCTTGCAGCCCGAGGTGGTAGGCCACCCGTCCCGCAGCAAAGCTCAGCGCCGTCCCCGTCAGCGCATACGCATCTTCGTTCGCGCTCTTTCCTCGGTAGCTCGCGTATTCGCTCGGCGCCACGCCCACGAACACTCCCGTGTCCGAGCCCTTCAGGTGCTCTGGACGCACCCCCGCGTCCTCCAGGGCGCTCCACGCCGTCTCCAGCAGCAGCCGGTGCTGCGGATCCATCGGCTCCGCCTCCCGCGGGCTTATCCCGAAGAACCCGGGGTCGAACGACGCCACGTCGTCGAGCAGCGACGCGCTCCGCACGTACGTCTTGCCATTCGCGTCGGGGTCAGGATCGTACAGCGCCTCGATGTCGAAGCGGTCGGCCGGGATCGGCCGCCGCGTATCCCGCTCTTCGACCAGCACCTGCCAGAAGCTCTCCAGGTCGCTCGCTCCGCCAGGCATGCGCAGGCCCACGCCCACGATCGCTATCGGCGTGCTCCACCCCTCTCCCCGGCTCACCTCGCGCACCACCGGCTCCGGCCGCGGCTGAGGTGTGAGCTGCTCCAGCAGCCAGCGCGCCACTTCGCTCTGCGTCGGATGATCGAAGCTCAGCGTGCTCGATACCGTCATGCCCGTGCGCTTCTGCAGCCGCTTCGACAGCTCCACCGCCATCAGCGAATCCAGCCCGAGGTCCACAAAGCCACGGTCCGGGTCAAGCCGGCTCGGGTCCGGCATGCCCAGCACCGCGGCCGTCTCGCTCGCCACCAGCTGACGAACCTGCTCGCGCCGCTCTGCCTCGCTCAGGCCCAGCAAGGTGTCTCTCAGCGCGGTCCCGCCTGCGGCCGGCTGCGGGCCGCGGCTCTCCTGCGCCCGCCGCGCCTCCTCGATCCCGTCCAGCAGCGGCCTCGGCCGCGCCGCGCTGAACGACGGCGCGAAGCGCGACCAGTCCACGTCCGCGATCGCCACCGACGTGCGCCCCAGCCGCAGCGCCATCTCCAGCCCGGCAAGCGCCTTGTCGGGCGACATCACCGCGACCCCGCGGCTCCGCAGCTGCGACTCGACCTCTCTGGTCACCATCCCTTCTCCCGCCCAGGGGCCCCAGTGCAGCACCGTCGCAGCCTGCCCTCGCGCGCGCCGGTACCGCGCGAGCGCGTCCAGCCCTGCGTTCGCTGCGCCGTACGCGCCCTGCGCCCCGGAGCCCCACAGCCCGGCGATGCTGCCATAGAGCACGAACGCATCCAGCTCCCGCTTCCCCAGCAGCTGATGCAGGTGCCACGCCCCCTTCACCTTCGCCGCGAGCTCCTGCCCGAGCTGCTCAGGCTCGAGCTCTCGCAGCGGAACACGGCGGCCTATCCCCGCGAGGTGCGCCACCGCCCTCAGCGGCGCTTCGTCCTGCTCCAGCTCCGCGAGCAGCGCCTCCAGCTGCGCCCGCTCCGACACGTCACACGCCGCCAGCGTCACCCGAATGCCCCGCGCCACAAGCTCGTCCCGCAGCTCGCTCGCCCCGGGCGCCGACGCGCCGCTGCGCGACGCCAGCACGAGGTGCTCTGCGCCACGCCCGGCCAGCCAGCGGGCAAGATGACCTCCGAGCCCGCCCACGCCTCCCGTGATGAGCACCGTGCCGCGCGGCTTCCAGCCCCCGCCCTCGCCCTCGCCCTCGCCGCGCACACGCACAATGCGCCTCACGAGGCGCCCGCCGCGCCGCACCGCCACCTGATCTTCGTTGTCCTCGGACACAAGCGTGGTCAGCACGTGCTGCATCACGCCCGCGTCCAGCTCCGCCGGCACGTCCAGCAGCCCGCCCCAGCGCTCGGGGTGCTCCAGCCCCACCGTCCGTCCCAGTCCCCACGTCAGCGCCTGCAACGGGTGCACCACCGCTTCGCTTGCCTCGGTGCTGACCGCTCCCTGCGTCAACAACCACAGCCGCGCGCCGATCCCGGCATCGCCGAGCGCCTGCACCACCGCCAGCGCCTGGTACAGACCGCGGGGCGCCTCCTCTTGCTCCAGCGCGCCTTCCTCGCCTGAGGCCGTGAGCGCGATGACGCCACGCAGCTCGCTCTTCTCCTTTCTCAGGCGCGCTTGCTCTCTCAGCCACGCTGCGAGCTGCGCTCGCTCCGCGGTCGCGATGTGCACGATCACCTCGGCCCCCGCGGCGTCGAGCGCACCACGCACCGCCTCCGCAAGCTCTCCGGCGAGCGGAGATGACACCACGAGCCAGGTGCCCCTCACATCCGGACTACCCGTCACAGGCGTCGGATGGCTCTGCCACGCTTCCTCGTACAGCCAGCTCGCCGCCGCCGCTTCTGCGTGCTTTCTCTGGCGCCACGCCGCGAGGTACGGCAGCAGCGGCCCGACGCTGGCGCGCACGTCGTCAGGCAGCTCCAGCAGCTCCGCAACGCCTTCGCCTTCCTGCACCGCGTTCCACAACGCACGCTCCGGCCACGAGACATTCACCTCCGCCGCCGTGCTCTTCGGCGCTTCCAGCCAGTAGCGCTGCCGCTGGAACGCGTACGTCGGCAGCTCCACGGCACGACCGCCCTGACCGGACAGCACCCGCGTCCAGTCCACCTCGTGCCCCTGCACGTGCACCGTCGCAAGCGCCGTCACCAGCGCGCGCGCCTCGTCCTGCTCACGGCGCAGGCTCGTCACGAACGTCGCTTCCTCACCTTCCGGCAGGCAGCCCGCGCCCAGCGCGCACAGCACGCCATCCGGCCCGCACTCCACGTACGTGCTCATCCCCTCCGCCGCCAGTGTGCGCATCCCGTCGAGGAAGCGCACCGCCTCGCGCGCCTGCCTCACCCAGTACTCGGCCGACATCAGCGCTTCTTCGCCAGCCAGCTCGCCCGTCACGCTGCTCACCACCGCCAGCTGCGGCCGCGCGTACGTGCACTCCCGCGCCACCTTCCCGAACTCCTCCAGCATCCCGTCCATGTGCGCGCTGTGGAACGCGTGCGACACGCGCAGACGCCGCGTACGCCGGCCCTGCGCCTCCAACCGCCTCGCCACCGCGAGCACCGCGGCCTCGTCCCCGCTCAGCACCGTCTGCTCCGGCGCGTTGAGCCCGGCGATGCTCAGTCGACCCTGCGCCCCAACCTCCGACAGCGCCCCCTGCACCTCCTGCTCCGAGGCCTCCACCGACACCATCGCTCCCCCGACCTCGCACCCCTGCATCAGCCGACCGCGGGCGCACACAAGCTTCGCTGCGTCCGCGAGGCTCAGCACACCCGCCACGTGCGCCGCGCTCAGCTCTCCTATCGAGTGCCCCAGCAGCGCAGCCGGCTTCAGCCCCCACGACTCCCACTGACGGTACAGCGCCACTTCCAGCGCAAACAGCCCGGGCTGCGTGTACTCCGTCCGCTCCAGCAGCGCTCCTTCCTCGCTGCCCGCGGCCGCGAACACCACCTCCCGCAGACCACGCGCGAGATGCGCGTCCAGCGCCTCGCACACCTCGTCGAACGCCGCGCGGAACACGGGGTATACTTCGTGAAGTCTCTTCCCCATCCCGAGCCGCTGGCTGCCCTGCCCCGTGAACAGCACCGCCAGCTTCCCGCCTCGCTTCGCCCTCCCGCTCACCACCGCCGCATCCGACCGCCCCGACGACAGCGCCCGAAGACCCTCCACTGCTTCCGCAGCGCTCGCCGCATGCACCGACGCCCGCGACTCGAAGTGCGTCCGGTGCAGCGCTGCCGTGCGCACCACGTCCGCCCACCCCACCTCCGCGTGCCCTTCCAGCCACTTCGCCCAGCGCCCCGCCTGCGCATTCACCGCGGCCTCGTCTCGACCCGACAGCACCAGCGGCAATAGCGCAGGCGCCGCCTCGGCCTCCACCTCGGCGACCTCACGCCGCGCCTCCGCCGGCGCTTCTTCAAGGATGATATGCGCGTTGGTCCCGCTGATGCCGAACGACGACACCCCGGCACGCCGGACCCGGCCGTTCCGCCGCCACGGACGCGCCTCTTGGAGCAGCGACAGCCCGCTCCCCTCCCACGCAACGTGCGGGCTCGGCTGCTCCGCGTGCAGCGTCCTCGGCAGCACCTCGTGCTGCAGCGCCAGCACCATCTTGATCACGCCCGCCACGCCGGCGGCCGCCTGCGCATGTCCGAAGTTCGACTTCGACGAACCCAGGTACAGCGGACGCTCGGGGCTACGCTTCGGGCCAAACACCTCTGCCAGCGCTCCGGCCTCGATCGGATCTCCGAGGCTCGTGCCCGTACCGTGCGCCTCCACCGCGTCGATGTCCTCGGGCGACAGACCACACGACGACAGCGCCTGCCGGATCACCCGCTGCTGGGCAGGGCCGTTCGGCGCCGTCAGGCCCTGGCTGCGGCCGTCCTGGTTCACCGCCGAGCCACGGATCACCCCCAGCACTCGGTCGCCGTCGCGCTGCGCATCAGACAGCCGCTTCAGCAACAGCATCCCGCACCCCTCGGCCCAGCCCGCGCCGTCCGCCTGCGCCGAGAAGCTCTTGCACCGGCCGTCTCGGGACATCCCCTTGAGACGGCTGAATTCCACAAACAGCGCGGGGGTGCTCATGACCGTGACCCCGCCGACCAGCGCCAGGTCGCACTCGCCCTGGCGCAGCGCCGTGCACGCCAGGTGCAGCGACACAAGCGACGACGAGCACGCCGTGTCCACCGTGATCGCAGGCCCCTGCAACCCGAGCACGTACGCCACACGGCCCGAGAGGATGCTCGCCGCGCTCCCGATGCCCCGGTACCCGTCCAGCGCCTTCAGATCGACGGTGTGAAGAGCACCGTAGTCCGAGCCCATCGAACCCAGGTACACTCCGGTGGCGCTCCCGCTCAGCGCCGAGGGGCGCACGCCGGCCCGCTCCAGCGCCTCCCACACCGTCTCCAGCACAAGCCGGTGCTGGGGGTCCATCGACTGCGCCTCGCGCGGCGATATCCCGAAGAAGTCCGCGTCGAACAGGTCGATGCCCCGTACAAACCCACCCTCGCGCGCGTAGCTCTTGCCCTCCGCCTCCGGATCGGGGTCGTAGACCGAAAGCCCGTCCCAGCGCGCTGGGAGGCCTTCGATCGCGTCCTTCCCCTCGGCCAGGAGACGCCAGTAGTCTTCCGGCGTCGCAACGCCTCCCGGCAACCGGCACGCCATCGACACGATCGCGATCGCCTCGTCTTTCCCCGCACGACGACGCCCCCGCGCCCGCGCTTCCTTCACCTGCAGCCCCGAGAACACCTGCTTCAGCAGCAGCCCTGCAATGGCCCACGGCGTCGGGTAGTCAAAGACCAGCGTCGCCGGCAAGGACGTCTCGGTACGGGACGTGAGGCGGTTGCGAAGCGCCACCGCCATCAGCGAGTCGAGCCCCAGATCTTTGAGCACCTGATCCGCTGCCACAGCCTCGCTGCGCGGAAGCCCTATCACGGCCGCAACCTCGCCCCGCACCAGCTCGACGAGCGCGTTCAGCCGCTCCACCTCCGGCAGCGCCGAGAGGCGCTCGCGGAGCGCCAAGGCGTCTCGCCTCGTTGCCGAGGACACCTTGCGCAAGCTGGGCCGCAACAGCGCCCGAAACAGCGCCGGCAGCTCGCCGCTGGCCTCCAGCCCACGCTGCAGCTGCGCGAGATCCAGGTGCACAGGGACCAGGCTCGCTTCAGGGCGCAAAAGCGCGGCGTCCAGCAGCGAGAGCCCCTCTTCCACCGGCATCGGCACGAACCCGTTGCGCCTCATGCGCGACAGCTCGGCCTCGCCCAGGTGCGCTGTCATCCCCACGCCCGCCTGTGTCCAGAAGCCCCACGCGAGGCTCGTCGCCGCGAGCCCGCGGCCGCGACGGTGCGCCGCGAGCGCGTCGAGGAACGTGTTCGCCGCCGCGTAGTTGCTCTGGCCCGCCGTGCCAAACGTACCGGCCACCGACGAGAACAGCACGAACGCCGCGAGATCGAGCTCCCGCGTCAGCTCGTGCAGGTGCAGCGCCCCGTCCACCTTCGGCGCCAGCACCCGCGAGAGGCGCTCGGCCGTCTGGGCGGCGAGGACGCCGTCGTCGAGCACGCCGGCCAGGTGCAGCACCGCGTTCAGCGGCCGCGCCGCGTCGATGCCGGCCAGCACACGCGCGACCTCCTCCCGCTTCGACACGTCGCACGCAGCCACCGTCACCGTCTCGGCGCCGAGCTCCTCGAGCGACCGCACAAGCTCGCGTGCCCCGGGCGCCTCCAGCCCGCGGCGCGACGTCAGCACAAGGTGCCGCACCCCGTGCGCGCGCACCAGGTGCGCCGCGACCGCCTGACCCAGCTCCCCTGTCCCGCCGGTCACCAGCACCGTGCTCGCGGGGTCCAGCCCGCGGGCTCCTCGGGTGAGCTCTTCCGCTGCCGCCTGCACGCGCACAAGGCGCGCGGCCAGCGCCGCGCCGCCGCGCAGCGAAAGCTCCGGCTCCGCCGTCATCACCAGCGCGCGCGCCAGCAGCTCGCCGTCCACAGGCTCGGTCCCGACATCGATCAAGCGCAGCCGGCGCTCGGGGTGCTCGCTTCGCGCCGTGCGAACAAGCCCCCACAGCGGCGCGTGCGCCAGGTCCTGGACACCGTCGCCCGGAGCGGCGCTGACCGCATCCCGCGTCACCCACACCAGCTCCACCCCCTCGATCCGGGGCTCCGACAGCCATGCTTGCAGCAGCGACAGCGCCTCTCGTGTCGCCTCGTGCGACGCCTCCGCCTCGCCCGACTGGCTGAGAGAGGCAGCAGTGACATCGACCACCACCCACGCAGGCGCGCTCGCGCCCTGCTCGAGGCGCGCAACCAATGCATCGAGATCGGCAATCGCCTCCGCCCCCAGGGCTTCGGCGAGCCTCCCGCGTCCCTCCGCTGCACCGAGGACCACCAGCGAGCCCGCCTCCAGGGGGGCCGCCGTGAGCTCCACAGGTTGGAAGCTCACCCGGTACATATGCTGGATTCCAGAGTGAATCGCTGTCCACAGCTGCTCGGCCGTCGCCCGGCGCAGATGCAGAGCGCCGATCTCCGCCACCGGCTGCCCCGCGGAGTCTGCGACTTGCAGCGAAGCGGTGTCCTGGTGTGCGCCTCGGTCCTGGATCTCCACCCGGACCCGAAGCTCGCTCGCCCCCGTCGCGTGCAGCGCCACGTCCGACCAGGCAAACGGCACGAGCACCTCGTTCGCCCCTGGGCTCTCGGAGAGGGCCGCGACCATCGTGTGGAGCGCGGCGTCCATCAACGCCGGGTGCACCCCATACGCGTCCGCGCTGTCCTTCTCGGTCCCCGGCAGCACCACCCGACCGAAGTAGGTTGTGCCTTGGCGCCACAGCTCCACGAGCCCTTGAAACGCCGGGCCGTAGTGGAGCCCGCGCTCACGCAGCCGCTCGTAAAGCCCGGACAGGTCCACCGCCTCCGCGCCCGGCACAGGCCACGTCGACAGCTCGTCGAGCTCGTCAGGAACGCCGGGGGTCTCGTCCGTCAACACCCCCGTGGCGTGCTGCACCCACGGGGCGTCCTCCGGGGCCTGCTCGGGCTGGCTGTACAGCCCGACCTCGCGCCGGCCCGCCGCGTCCGGCATTCCGATCATCACCTGCAGCCGCGCCGCGCCCTCCTCGGCCAGCACCAGCGGCTCGGCGAGCGTGAGCTCCGACAGCGACCGGCTGCCCACCGCGCGCCCCACCGCCAGCGCCAGCTCCAGCATGCCCGTGCCCGGAAACACCACCTTGCCAAACACCTTATGATCCCGGAGCCACGCATGCTCCGCCAGCGACAGCCGCCCTGTGAACAGGTGCCCCTCGCCGTCGGCCAGCTTCATCGCGGCGCCGAGCAGCGGATGGCCGGCCGCCTTCAGGCCCGCCGAGCTCACGTCACCGCGCCCCCTCGGCGCCTCCAGCCAGTAGCGCTGCCGCTGAAACGCGTACGTCGGCAGCTCCACGGGCCGGCCGCCACGGCCCGACAGCACCCGCGACCAGTCCACCTCGTGCCCCTGCACGTGCAGCTGCCCCAGCGTCCTGTACAGCTGCGACACCCCACCTTCGTCGCGCTGCAGGCTCCCCACCACCACGCCCTGCGCCTCCGCGCACGCCGTCGTCAGCGGCATCGCCAGCACCGGGTGCGCGCTCACCTCCACGAACACCCCGTGGCCGTCCTCCAGCAGCTTCGCCAGCGCTCGGTCCAGCCGCACCGTCTGCCGAAGGTTGCGGCACCAGTACTCGCCGTCCAGCCCCTCGCCGCGCGACACCTCTCCTGTCACCGTCGAGTAAAACGGGATCTCCGTCGCCTTCGGCCTGAGCGACGACAGCTTCGCCCCCAGCTCGGGCAGCAGCGCATCCATGTGCGCGCTGTGCGACGCGTAGTCGACATTGACCTTCCGGCAGAACACACCTTCTGCCGTCAGCTCCGCCATCAGCCCGTCCACCGCCTCCACGTCCCCCGACATCACCGTCGAGCTCGACGTGTTCACCGCCGCTATCGCCAGCGCGTCGCCGTACCGCTCGATGCGCTGCTGCACCTCCGACACCGGCCGCTCGACCAGCATCATCGCCCCTGACCCCGACCGCTGCCGCACCGCCTGGCTGCGCAGCGCCACGACCCGCGCTCCCTCCGCCAGCGACAGCGCTCCGCACACCACCGCCGCCGACACCTCGCCCTGGCTGTGGCCCACCACCGCCGCAGGCTCGACCCCCAGCGAACGCCACGCCGCGGCCAGGCCCACGCACATCGCGAACAGCGCTGGCTGCACCACGTCCACCCGCTCCAGCGACGGCTGCTCCTCCCCGCCTTCTCCGCGCAGCACCGACAGCACAGACCAGCCCGTCCACGGCCGCAGCGCCTCATCGCACGCCTGCACCGCCTCCGCGAACGCCGCGCTCTGCTCCAGCAGCGCCCGGCCCATCCCCGGCCACTGGCTCCCCTGGCCGGGGAACACGAACACCACCTTGCCTCGCGCGCGCGCCGTGCCCACCGACGCCGCCCGGTGGCCGCGCCCCTGCGACAGCGCCCTCAGCCCCTCCACCGCCTCCGATACGCTCCCCGCCTGCACCGACGCGCGCGAGGCGAAGTGCATCCGGTGCAGCGCCGCCGTCCTCACCACGTCCGACCAACGCACCTCCCCGTGCTCGCCGAGCCATGTCGCCCAGCGCTCCGCCTGCGCCGCCACCGAGGCCTCGTCTCGCCCCGACAGCACCAGCGGCATCGCAACACCCTCTGCCGCCGCCGCCGCCGCCGGCTCGCGCACCGCCTCCAACGGCGCCTCTTCGAGGATGACATGCGCGTTCGTCCCGCTGATGCCGAACGACGACACGCCCGCGCGGCGCGCCCGGCCGTTACGCGGCCACCGACGCGCCTCTTGCAGCAACGACAGCCCGCTCCCCTCCCACGCGATGTGCGGGCTCGGCTGCTCCGCGTGCAGCGTCCTCGGCAGCACCTCGTGCTGCATCGACAGCACCATCTTGATCACACCCGCCACGCCCGCCGCAGGCCCCGCATGCCCCAGGTTCGATTTCGACGAGCCCAGGTAAAGCGGACGCTCGGTGCTGCGCCCAGGCCCGAACACCTCCGCGAGCGCTCCGGCCTCGATCGGATCTCCCAGGGTCGTGCCCGTCCCATGCGCCTCCACCACGTCGATGTCCCCGGGCGACAGCCGGCACGACGAGAGCGCCTGCTGGATCACCCGCTGCTGCGAGGGGCCGTTCGGCGCCGTCAGACCCTGGCTGCGACCGTCCTGGTTCACCGCTGACCCACGGACCACCGCCAGCACACGGTCCCCGTCGCGCTGCGCGTCCGAGAGCCGCTTCAGCACCAGGATCCCGCATCCCTCGGACCAGATGACGCCGTCCGCTCGCGCAGAGAAGCTCTTGCAGCGACCGTCCCGTGCAAGGCCCTTGAGGCGGCTGAACTCCACGAATCCCGCAGGCGTGGTCATCACGATCACCCCGCCGGTCAAGGCCAGATCGCACTCGCCCTGACGCAGCGCCGTGCACGCCAGGTGCAGCGACACAAGCGACGACGAGCACGCCGTGTCCACCGTGATCGCTGGGCCCTGCAGTCCGAGCACATAAGCCACACGGCCTGAGAGCACGCTCGCCGCGCTCCCGGTGCCCCGGTACCCGTCCAGCGCCTCCAGGTCGCCGCCGTGAAGAGCACCGTAGTCCGAGCCCATCCAGCCCAGGTACACCCCGGTGGCGCTCTCGCTCAGCGCCGACGGGGGCACGCCGGCCCGCTCCAAGGCCTCCCACGCCGTCTCCAGCACAAGCCGCTGCTGGGGGTCCATCGCCTGCGCCTCGCGCGGCGATATCCCGAAGAATCCCGCATCGAACAGGTCGATGTCCCGCAGGAATCCCCCCTCGCGCACGTAGGTCTTGCCCACCGCCTCCGGATCGGGGTCGTAGACCGAAAGCGCATCCCAGCGCGCAGGGAAGACCTCGATCGCGTCTTTCCCTTCCTCCAGGAGACGCCAGTAGTCTTCCGGCGTCGCGACGCCCCCCGGCAACCGGCACGCCATCGACACAATGGCGATGGGCCCTGAACGGAGCTCTGAGTGGCTGGCCTGCAGCCGCTGCAACTCTTTCAATGCACGGGTCAACGCCTCACGAAGCGTAGGAGAGGCGGAGCTGCTATTCATGGAGATCCTCTGAGTTCGAAATCATTTGCAGGGCTTGCAAGGCCAGCTGCTCGTCGGCGAGATCTTCGAAATCGGAAATGGGAACCGGCACCTCGACTGAACTTTCGGACGGCCCATGCAGCTCCAAGAGCTTGGGGAGGAAGCCTGAACGACGCACGAGACTGACGGAGAGGCTGAGCATGAACGCGCGAATTTCCTCGTCGGACATGGAGTCCGCTGTACGCAGCAAATGCCGGCGCTCACCGTTTCCGAACTTTGACAGGAGGAACTTCGCGATGTGGGTGGCAGATGGGTGATCGAAGAGCAAAGTGGCCGGCAAGTTGCTTCCAACCAGCAAGGCGAGCCGGTTACGGATTTCGACGGCCATGAGCGAATCCATTCCGAGCTCCCTCAAGGGCTGGGCCGTAGGAATCGCGTCGCCGCGCTGAAGCCCGAGCACCGCAGCGACCTCGGCCCGCACCAGCTCGACGAGCGCGTTCAGCCGCTCCGCCTCCGGCAGCGCCGAGAGGCGCTCGCGGAGCGTCGACGCCTCCTTCCTCGCGGCAGAGGACGCCTTGCGCAGCCCGGGGCGCACCAGCGCGCGAAGCAGCGCGGGCAGCTCGCCGCTGGCCTCCAGCCCACGCTGCAGCTGCGCGAGATCCAGGTGCACAGGGACCAGGCTCGCTTCAGGGCGTGAGAGCGCGGCGTCCAGCAGAGCGAGGCCCTCGTCGACCGACATCGGCACGAGCCCTGCGCGCCTGATGCGCGACAGCTCGGCCTCGCCCAGGTGCGCTGTCATCCCCACGCCCGCTTGCGCCCACAACCCCCACGCCAGGCTCGTCGCCGC
The DNA here is from genome assembly GCF_051519845.1 of Sorangium sp. So ce362. NCBI lineage: Bacteria > Pseudomonadati > Myxococcota > Polyangiales > Polyangiaceae > Sorangium > Sorangium sp. So ce362. Next base: position 5,632,123 of record NZ_CP150332.1, read on the forward strand.
GAGCCCGCGGCCGCGACGGTGCGCCGCGAGCGCGTCGAGGAACGTGTTCGCCGCCGCGTAGTTGCTCTGGCCCGCCGTGCCAAACGTACCGGCCACCGACGAGAACAGCACGAACGCCGCGAGATCGAGCTCCCGCGTCAGCTCGTGCAGGTGCAGCGCCCCGTCCACCTTCGGCGCCAGCACCCGCGAGAGGCGCTCGGCCGTCTGGGCGGCGAGGACGCCGTCGTCGAGCACGCCGGCCAGGTGCAGCACCGCGTTCAGCGGCCGCGCCGCGTCGATGCCGGCCAGCACGCGCGCGACCTCCCCCCGCTTCGACACGTCGCACGCAGCCACCGTCACCGTCTCGGCGCCGAGCTCCTCGAGCGACCGCACAAGCTCGCGTGCCCCGGGCGCCTCCAGCCCGCGGCGCGACGTCAGCACAAGGTGCCGCACCCCGTGCGCGCGCACCAGGTGCGCCGCGACCGCCTGACCCAGCTCCCCTGTCCCGCCGGTCACCAGCACCGTGCTCGCGGGGTCCAGCCCGCGGGCTCCTCGGGTGAGCTCTTCCGTTGCAGCCTGTGCGCGCACAAGGCGCGCGGCCAGCGCCGCGCCGCCGCGCAGCGAAAGCTCCGGCTCCGCCGTCGTCGCCAGCGCCCGCGCCAGCAGCCCAGCGTCCACGCGCTCGGCCCCGACATCGATCAGGCGCAGCCGGCGCTCGGGGTGCTCGCTTCGCGCCGCGCGAACGAGCCCCCACAGCGGCGCGCGCGCCAGGTCCTCGACGGCGTCGTCCGGCGCCGCGCCCACCGCGTCCCGCGTCACCCAGACCAGCTCGACCCCCTCGAGCCGCGGCTCCGACAGCCACGCTTGCAGCAGCGACAGCGCCTGCCGCGTCGCCTCGTGCGACGACCCCGCCACGTCCAACAGGCTCGGGCTCGGGGCGGTGACGTCGACCACCACCCGCGCAGGCGCGCTCGCGCTCTCTTCGAGGCGTGCGAGCAGTTCATCGAGGCCTGCGAGCGCCTCCGCCCCCAGGGCTTCGGCCAGTCGCGCTCCTCCCTCCGGTGCACCGAGGACCACCAGCGAGCCCGTCCCCAAGGGAGGTGCCGCGAGGTCCACAGGCTGGAAGCTCACCTGATACATAGGTTGGCCACCAGCGTGAACGGCTGTCCGCAGCTGCTCGGCCGTCGCCCGGCGCAGACGTAGAGCGCCGATGCTCGCCACGGCCTGCCCCGTGGAGTCAGCGACGTACAGCGAAGCCGCTGGCTGCTGTGCGCTTTGTTCCTGCATCTCCACCCGGATCCGAAGCTCGCTCGCCCCCGTCGCGTGCAGCACCACGTCCGACCAGGCGAACGGCAACAACACGCCGTCTGGCCCTGACGTCTGAGAGAAAACTGCGACCATCGTATGCAGCGCGGCATCCATCAGCGCCGGGTGCACCCCATACGCCTCGGCGCTGGCCCTCGCGCTCTCGGGCAACACCACCCGGCCGTAAAGCCTCGTGCCTTGACGCCATAGCTCCACGAGGCCCTGGAAGGCCGGACCATAGTCGAGCCCATGCTCACGCAGCCGCTCGTAAAACCCGGACAGGTCCACCTCCTCCGCGCCCGGCACAGGCCACGTCGACAGCTCGTCGAGCTCGCCAGGAGCGCCGGGCGTCTCGTCCGTCAACGCCCCCGTGGCGTGCTGCACCCACGGGGCGTCCTCCGGGGCCTGCTCGGACTGGCTGTACAGCCCGACCTCGCGCCGGCCCGCCGCGTCCGGCGCTCCGACCGAAAGCTGCAGCCGCGCCGCGCCCTCCTCGGCCAGCACCAGCGGCTCGGCCAGAACCAGCTCCGACAGCGCTCGGCTGCCCACCGCGCGCCCCACCGCCAGCGCCAGCTCCAGCATGCCCGTGCCCGGAAACACCACCTTGCCAAACACCTTATGATCCCGGAGCCACGCATGCTCCGCCAGCGACAGCCGCCCTGTGAACAGGTGCCCCTCGCCGTCGGCCAGCTTCATCGCGGCGCCGAGCAGCGGATGGCCGGCCGCCTTCAGGCCCGCCGAGCTCACGTCACCGCGCCCCCTCGGCGCCTCCAGCCAGTAGCGCTGCCGCTGAAACGCGTACGTCGGCAGCTCCACGGACCGACCGCCACGGCCCGACAGCACCCGCTTCCAGTCCACCTCGTGCCCTTGCACGTGCACCGTCCCCAGCGCCGTCGCCAGCGCGCGCTCTTCCTCCTGCTCTCGCCGCAGGCTCGCCACAAACGTCGCCTCCGCTCCCTCCGGCAGGCACCCCGCCCCCAGCGCGCACAGCACGCCATCCGGACCGCACTCGACGTACGTGCTCACCCCCGCCGCCGCCAGCGTCCGCATCCCGTCGAAGAACCTCACCGCCTCGCGCGCCTGCCTCACCCAGTACTCGGGTGACCTCAGCTCCTGCGCGCTCCACAGCTCGCCCGTCACGCTGCTCACCACGGGCAACTGCGGCCTCCCATACTCGCACTCGCGCGCCACCCTCCCGTACTCTTCCAGCATCCCGTCCATGTGCGGGCTGTGGAACGCGTGCGACACGCGCAGACGCCGCGCGCGCCGGCCCTGCGCCTCGAACCGACTCCCCACCTCCAGCACCGCCGCTTCGTCCCCGCTCAGCACCGTCTGGCTCGGACCGTTGAGCCCCGCGATCCCGAGTACGCCCTCCAGCCCCATCGCCGACAGCGCCCCCTGCACCTCCGGCTCCGACGCTTCCACCGACATCATCGCTCCGTCCGCCTGGCACCTCTGCATCAGCCGGCCTCGCGCGCACACGAGCCTCGCCGCGTCCACGAGGCTCAGCACACCCGACACGTGCCCCGCGCTCAGCTCTCCTATCGAGTGCCCCAGCAGCGCCGCGGGCCTCACTCCCCACGCCTCCCACTGCCGGTACAGCGCCACCTCCAGCGCGAACAGCCCGGGCTGCGTGTACTCCGTCCGCTCCAGCAGCGCTCCCTGCTCGCTGCCCGCTTCCGCGAACACCACCTCTCTCAACCCACGGTCGAGCTGCGCGTCCAGCGCCTCGCACACCTCGTCGAACGCCGCGCGGAACACAGGGTATGATTCGTAAAGACTCTTCCCCATCCCCGCCCGCTGGCTACCCTGCCCCGTGAACAGCACCGCCAGCTTCCCGCCGCGCCCTCCCGTCCCGCGCACCACCCCGGCAGAAGCTCGACCCTCCGACAGCGCCCTCAGCCCTTCCACCGCCTCCGATACGCTCCCCGCCTGCACCGACGCGCGCGAGGCAAAGTGCGTCCGGTGCAGCGCCGCCGTCCTCACCACGTCCGACCAACGCACCTCCCCGTGCTCGCCCAGCCACGTCGCCCAGCGCTCCGCCTGCGCCGCCACCGAGGCCTCGTCTCGCCCCGACAGCACCAGCGGCATCGCAACACCCTCTGCCGCCTCCGCCGCCGCCGGCTCGCGCACCGCCTCCAACGGCGCCTCTTCGAGGATGACATGTGCGTTCGTCCCGCTGATGCCGAACGACGACACGCCCGCAAAGCGGGGGAGGCCGTCTGCGCGTCGAGGCCAGCCGGTCAGGCGGTCGACCACCTGCACCGGCAGACTCTCCCAGGAGATCTGGGGGTTGCGCGGCGTGCTGTGCAACGTCGCCGGCAGGGCCTCATGCCGAAACGCCGCCAGGATCTTGCACACTCCGGCGATGCCGGCGGCCGACTCCAGGTGACCGATGTTGCTCTTGACTGCTCCAAGCCACAGCGGGCGAGTCGCCTCCCTGCCTTGCCCGTACACCGCGCCGAGCGCTTGCACCTCGATCGGATCGCCCAGCGCCGTGCCCGTGCCGTGGCACTCGACCACATCGATGCTCGACGCCTCCAGCCCCGCGTTCCGGAGCGCAGCGCGCATCACCTTCTGCTGGGCCGTGCCGTTCGGCGCCGTGATCCCGCTGCTCGCGCCGTCCTGATTGACCGCCGTGCCCCGCACCACGCCCAGCACCCGCATCCCCTGCGCCTGTGCGTCCGAAAGCCGCATCAGCACCACCACCCCGACACCCTCGCCACGGCCGTAGCCATCAGCCGCCTGCGAGAACGTCTTGCACCGTCCGTCGGGCGAGACCGCACGCGTGCGCGACAGCAACACAAACCCCGCCGGGTTCGCGAGCACCTGCACGCCGGCCGCCAGCGCCACCTCGCAATCGCCGCGCCTCAACGCGTCGCACGCCAGGTGCAGCGCCACCAGCGACGAGCTGCACGCCGTATCGACCGACACCGCCGGGCCTTGCAGCCCGAGATGATATGCCACACGCCCCGCTGAGAAGCTCAGCGCGGTCCCCGTCAGCGCATACGCATCTTCGTTCGCGCTCTTGCCGCGATGGCTCGCATACTCGCTCGGCGCCACGCCCACGAACACCGCCGTGTCCGAGCCCTTCAGCTGGTCTGGACGCACTCCCGCGTCCTCCAGCGCGCTCCACGCAGTCTCCAGCAGCAGCCGGTGCTGCGGATCCATCGGCTCCGCCTCGCGCGGGCTTATCCCGAAGAACCCCGCATCAAACGATGCCACGTCGTCCAGCAGCGAGGCATGCCTCACATACGTCTTGCCCTTGGCCTCGGGGTCAGGATCGTACATCGCCTCCACGTCGAAACGGTCGGTCGGGATCGGCCTTAGCGTATCCCGCCCCTCCACGAGCACCTGCCAGAGGCTCTCCAGGTCGTTCGCACCGCCCGGCATGCGCAGCCCCACTCCCACGATCGCTATCGGCGCGCTCCGCTCCGGTCCACGGCTCACGCCGCGCTCGTCCGCCGCCGATCGCTCCGGCGGCATCAGCTGCTCCAGCAGCCAGCGCGTTACCTCTCCTTGCGTCGGATAATCGAAGATCAACGTCCTTGTGACCGACACCCCCGTCCGCTGCTGCAGCCGCTTCGACAGCTCCACCGCCATCAGCGAGTCCAGCCCGAGGTCCAGAAAGCCTCGCTCCGGGTCCAGCCCGCTCGGGTCCTTCACGCCCAGCACCGCCGCCGTCTCGCTCGCCACGAGCTCGCGCAGCCGCTCGCTCCGCTCCACCCCCGGCAGGCCGAGCAGCATCTCCCGCAGCGCCTTGTCCCCCGCTCCGCCCGCGGCCTGCTGCGGTGTCCGGCCCTCCAGCGCCTGGCGCGCTTGCTCGATCCCGTACAGCAGCGGCCTCGGCCGCGCCGCGCAGAACAGCGGCGCGAAGCGCGACCAGTCCACGTCCGCGATCGCCACCGATGTGCGCCGCAGCCCAACCTCCAGCGCGCAAAGCGCCTTGTCCGGCGACATCGCCACCAGCCCGCGGCTCCGGAGCTGCGACTCGTCCTCGTCGCTCACCATCCCGCCTCCGGACCACGGACCCCAGTGCAGCACCGTCGCCGTCTGCCCCCGGGCACGCCGGTAGCGCGCGAGCGCGTCGAGCCCTGCGTTCGCCGCGCCGTACGCGGCCTGCGTCCCAGAGCCCCACAGCCCAGCGACGCTGCCATAAAGCACGAACGCATCCAGCTCGCGCTCTGCCAGCAGCGCCTGCAGGTGCCATGCTCCCTTCACCTTCGCCGCGAGCTCCTGCGCCAGCATCTCGGGCGCGAGCTCTCGCACCGGCACGCGGCGGCCTATCCCCGCCAGATGCGCCACCGCGCTCAGCGGCGCTTCATCCTGCTCAAGCTGCCTCACCAGCGCCTCGACCTGCGCTCGCTCCGACACATCGCACGCCGCAAGCGTCACGCGCACGCCCCGCCCCTCAAGCTCCTCCCGGAGCTCGCGCGCGCCCGCAGCCGCGGCGCCACGGCGTGACGCCAGCACCAGGTGCTCTGCTCCCCGCTCCGCCAACCAGCGAGCCAGATGGCTCCCGAGCCCTCCCACTCCACCCGTGATGAGCACCGTGCCACGCGGCTTCCACCCCGCTCCGCCGTCGTCGCCACTCACCCGCACGATGCGCCGCACAAGACGCCCACCGCGTCGCACCGCCACCTGGTCCTCGTTGTCCTGGGCCACGAGCGTCCTCAGCACCTGCTGCACCGCTTCCGCGTCCACCTCCGCCGGCAGGTCTACCAGTCCACCCCAGCGCTCGGGGTGCTCCAGCCCCACCACCCGCGCCAACCCCCACGTCAGCGCCTGCGCAGGGTCGGACACCCCTTCGCTTGCCTCCGTGCTCACCGCTCCCTGCGTCAACACCCAGAGCCGCGCATCGAGCCCAGCGTCGCCGAGCGCCTGCGCCAGCGCCAGCGTCTGGTACACTCCGGAAGGCCCTCGCCCTTCCTCCAGCGCACCTTGCTCCCCAGGCCCGCTCAGCGCCACGACGCCACGCAGCTCGCCCTCCAGCCCTCTCAACGTCGCCGCCAGCTGCGCTCGCTCTTCGGTCGCCGGCTCGATGATCACCTCTGCACCCGCAGCTCCGAGCGCATCGCTCACCGCCGCGGCCAGCCCTCCGGCACGCGGAGATGACACCAGCAGCCATCTGCCCCTCACGTCCGGCTTACCCCTGGCAGCGCTGGCTTCCCTTTGCCACGCCTCCTCGTACAACCAGCCAGACACCGCGGCTTCTGCGTCCTTTCTCCGGCGCCACGCCGCAAGGTACGGCAGCAGCGGCCCGACGCTCTCGCGCACGTCGTCAGGCAGCTCCAGCAGCTCGGCAACGCCTTCGCCTTCCTGCACCGCGTTCCACAACGCACGCTCCGGCCACGAGGCATTCACCTCTGCCGCCGTCGTCTTGGGCGCCTCCAGCCAGTAGCGCTGCCGCTGAAACGCGTACGTCGGCAGCTCCACGGGCCGGCCGCCACGGCCCGACAGCACCTGGGCCCAGTCCACCTCGTGCCCTTGCACGTGCACCGTCCCCAGCGCCGTCGCCAGCGCGCGCTCTTCCTCCTGCTCTCGCCGCAGGCTCGCCACAAACGTCGCCTCCGCTCCCTCCGGCAGGCACCCCGCCCCCAGCGCGCACAGCACGCCATCCGGACCGCACTCGACGTACGTGCTCACCCCCGCCGCCGCCAGCGTCCGCATCCCGTCGAAGAACCTCACCGCCTCGCGCGCCTGCCTCACCCAGTACTCGGGTGACCTCAGCTCCTGCGCGCTCCACAGCTCGCCCGTCACGCTGCTCACCACGGGCAACTGCGGCCTCCCATACTCGCACTCGCGCGCCACCCTCCCGTACTCTTCCAGCATCCCGTCCATGTGCGGGCTGTGGAACGCGTGCGACACGCGCAGACGCCGCGTGCGCCGGCCCTGCGCCTCGAACCGACTCCCCACCTCCAGCACCGCCGCTTCGTCCCCGCTCAGCACCGTCTGGCTCGGACCGTTGAGCCCCGCGATCCCGAGCACGCCCTCCAGCCCCATCGCCGACAGCGCCCCCTGCACCTCCGGCTCCGACGCTTCCACCGACATCATCGCTCCGTCCGCCTGGCACCTCTGCATCAGCCGGCCTCGCGCGCACACGAGCCTCGCCGCGTCCACGAGGCTCAGCACACCCGACACGTGCCCCGCGCTCAGCTCTCCTATCGAGTGCCCCAGCAGCGCCGCGGGCCTCACTCCCCACGCCTCCCACTGCCGGTACAGCGCCACCTCCAGCGCGAACAGCCCGGGCTGCGTGTACTCCGTCCGCTCCAGCAGCGCTCCCTGCTCGCTGCCCGCTTCCGCGAACACCACCTCTCTCAACCCACGGTCGAGCTGCGCGTCCAGCGCCTCGCACACCTCGTCGAACGCCGCGCGGAACACAGGGTATGATTCGTAAAGACTCTTCCCCATCCCCGCCCGCTGGCTACCCTGCCCCGTGAACAGCACCGCCAGCTTCCCGCCGCGCCCTCCCGTCCCGCGCACCACCCCGGCAGAAGCTCGACCCTCCGACAGCGCCCTCAGCCCTTCCACCGCCTCCGATACGCTCCCCGCCTGCACCGACGCGCGCGAGGCAAAGTGCGTCCGGTGCAGCGCCGCCGTCCTCACCACGTCCGACCAACGCACCTCCCCGTGCTCGCCCAGCCACGTCGCCCAGCGCTCCGCCTGCGCCGCCACCGAGGCCTCGTCTCGCCCCGACAGCACCAGCGGCATCGCAACACCCTCTGCCGCCTCCGCCGCCGCCGGCTCGCGCACCGCCTCCAACGGCTTGCGCACCGCCTCCAACGGCGCCTCTTCGAGGATGACATGCGCGTTCGTCCCGCTGATGCCGAACGACGACACGCCCGCGCGGCGCGCCCGGCCGTTGCGCGGCCACCGACGCGCCTCTTGCAGCAATGACAGCCCGCTCCCCTCCCACGCAACGTGCGGGCTCGGCTGCTCCGCGTGCAACGTCCTCGGCAGCACCTCGTGCTGCATCGACAGCACCATCTTGATCACACCCGCCACGCCCGCCGCAGCCTGCGCGTGACCGAGGTTCGACTTCGACGAGCCCAGGTACAGCGGTCGCTCGGCCTTGCGCCCAGGCCCGAACACCTCCGCAAGCGCTCCGGCCTCGATCGGATCTCCGAGGCTCGTGCCCGTCCCATGCGCCTCCACCGCGTCGATGTCCTCCGGCGACAGCCCGCACGACGACAGCGCCTGTTCAATCACCCGCTGTTGCGCGGGGCCGTTCGGCGCCGTCAGGCCCTGGCTGCGACCGTCCTGGTTCACCGCTGACCCACGGACCACCGCCAGCACACGGTCCCCGTCGCGCCGCGCGTCCGAGAGCCGCTTCAGCACCAGGATCCCGCACCCCTCCGACCAGCCCGCGCCGTCCGCCTGCCCGGAGAAGCTCTTGCAACGGCCGTCGCGGGCCATCCCCTTGAGCCGGCTGAACTCCACGAACAACGCGGGGGTGCTCATCACCGTCACCCCGCCGGCCAGCGCCAGGTCGCATTCGCCCTGACGCAGCGCCGTGCACGCCAGGTGCAGCGACACAAGCGACGACGAGCACGCCGTGTCCACCGTGATCGCTGGGCCCTGAAGCCCGAGCACGTACGCCACGCGGCCTGAAAGCACGCTCGCCGCGCTCCCGGTGCCCCGGTACCCGTCCAGCGCCTCCAGCCCGCCCCCCTGGTAAGCGCCATAGTCCGAACCCGCGGCCCCCAGATACACCCCGGTGGCGCTCCCGCTTAGCGCCGACGGGCGCCCGCCGGCCCGCTCCAAGGCCTCCCACGCCGTCTCCAGCACAAGCCGCTGCTGGGGATCCATCGACTGCGCCTCGCGCGGCGATATCCCGAAGAAGTCCGCGTCGAACAGGTCGATGTCCCGCAGGAACCCACCCTCGCGCGCGTAGCTCTTGCCCGCGGCCTCCGGATCGGGGTCGTAGACCGAAAGCCCGTCCCAGCGCGCAGGGAGGCCCTCGATCGCGTCTTTCCCCTCGGCCAAGAGGCGCCAGTAGTCTTCCGGCGTCTCGACGCCCCCCGGCAGCCGGCACGCCATCGACACGATCGCCACCGCCTCGTCTTCTCTCGCGCGACGACGCGCCCCCCTGCGGACTTCCGTCACCTGCAGGCCCGAAAAGGCCTGCTTCAGGAGCAACTCCGCGATGGCCCGCGGCGTCGGGTAGTCGAAGACCAGCGTCGCCGGCAAGGACGTCTCCGTCCGGGCGGCGAGGCGGTTGCGCAGCTCCACCGCCATCAACGAGTCGAGCCCGAGGCCCTTCAGCACCTGCTCTGCCCCCACAGCCTCGCTGCGCTGGAGCCCGAGCACCGCGGCGACCTCGCCCCGCACCAGCTCGACGAGCGCATTCAGCCGCTCCGCCTCCGGCAGCGCCGAGAGGCGCTCGCGGAGCGCCGAGGCGTCTCGCCTCGTTGCCGAGGACGCCTTGCGCAGGCTGGGGCGCAACAGCGCCCGAAACAGCGCCGGCAGCTCGCCGTTGGCCTCCAGCCCACGCTGCAGCTGCGCGAGATCCAGGTGCACAGGGACCAGGCTCGCTTCAGGGCGCAAAAGCGCGGCGTCCAGCAGCGAAAGCCCCTCTTCCACTGACATCGACACGACCCCGTAGCGACTGAACCGTGCCAGCTCCGCGGCTCCCAGCTGTGCCGCCATGCCACCACCGGCCGGTGTCCAGACACCCCAGGCGAGGCTCGTCGCCGCGAGCCCGCGGCCGCGGCGGTGCGCCGCGAGCGCGTCGAGGAACGTGTTCGCCGCCGCGTAATTGCCCTGGCCCGCCGTGCCCAACGTACCGGCCGCCGACGAGAACAGCACGAACGCCGCGAGCTCGAGCTCCCGCGTCAGCTCGTGCAGGTGCAACGCCCCGTCCACCTTCGGCGCCAGCACCCGCGAGAGGCGCTCGGCCGTCTGCGTCTGAATCACGCCATCATGGACCACGCCGGCCAGGTGCAGCACCGCGCTCAGCGGGCGCGCCGCGTCGATGCCGGCCAGCACGCGCGCGACCTCCTCCCGCTTCGACACATCGCACGCCACCATCGACACGGTCTCGGCGCCGAGCTCCTCGAGCGACCGCACGAGCTCGCGTGCCCCGGGCGCCTCCAGCCCGCGGCGCGACGTCAGCACAAGGTGCCGCACCCGGTGCGCGCGCACCAGGTGGAGTGTCACCGCCTGCCCCAGGCCGCCCATGGCTCCGGTCACCAGCACGGTACCCGCGGGGTCCAGCCCGCGGGCTCGGGTGAGCTCTTCCGTTGCCGCCTGTGCGCGCACCAGGCGCGCGGCCAGCGCCGCGCCGCCGCGCAGCGAGAGCTCCGGCTCCGCCACCGTCGCCAGCGCCCGCGCCAGCAGCCCAGCGTCCACGGGCTCGGTCCCGACGTCGATCAAGCGCAGCTGGCGCTCGGGGTGCTCGCTGCGCGCCGTGCGAACGAGCCCCCACAGCGGCGCGTGCGCCAGGTCCTCGACAGCATCGTCCGGAGCCGCGCTGACCGCGTCCCGGGTCACCCACACCAGCTCGACAGCGTCGAGCCGCGGCTCCGACAACCACGCTTGCAACAGCGAAAGCGCCTGTCGCGTCGCCTCGTGCGACGACCCCGCCACGTCCGAGCGCGGTGAGCTGGCAGCGTTCGTGTCGATCACCACCCGCACAGGCGTTGGCGCGCCCCGCTCGATCCAGGCGCGCAATGCATCGAGATCGGCAATCGCCTCCGCCCCCAGGGCTTCGGCCAGCTGCCCTCGTCCCTCCGCTGCACCGAGGACCACCAGCGAGCCCGCCTCCAGGGGGACTTGCGCGAGGCTCACGGGCTGGAAACTCACCCGGTACAGGTGCTGCTCATCGGTGCGGGTGACCGCCCTCAATTGCTCGGCCGTCACACGGCGCAAACGTAAAGCACCGACGTTCGCCACCGGCTGGCCCGCGGCATCCGCAGCGCACAGAGATGCCGTTGCCTGAGTGGAGCCGTCTGCCTCTTTGAGCTCCAGGCGCACCCGAAGCTCGCTCGGCCCCGTGGCATGCGTCGCGACGTCTGCCCAGGAGAAGGGCATCAACAACGCGTCCGCCTCCCAATGCCCCTCGCCGGCTGCGCCAAGCACCTGCAGTGCTGCATCCATCAGGACGGGATGCAGGCCATACGCCTCCGCGCTGTCCTTCTCGGTTCCTGGCAGCACCACCCGGCCGTAAAGCCTCGTGCCTTCGCGCCACAGCTCCACGAGCCCCTGGAACGCCGGGCCGTAGTGGAGCCCGCGCTCACGCAGCCGCTCGTAAAACCCGGACAGGTCCACCGCCTCCGCGCCCGGCACAGGCCACGTCGACAGCTCGTCGAGCTCGTCAGGAACGCCGGGGGTCTCGTCCGTCAACACCCCCATGGCGTGCTGCACCCACGGGGCGTCCTCCGGGGCCTGCTCGGGCTGGCTGTACAGCCCGACCTCGCGCCGGCCCGCCGTGTCCGGCATTCCGATCATCACCTGCAGCCGCGCCGCGCCCTCCTCGGCCAGCACCAGCGGCTCGGCGAGCGTGAGCTCCGACAGCGACCGGCTGCCCACCGCGCGCCCCACCGCCAGCGCCAGCTCCAGCATGCCCGTGCCCGGAAACACCACCTTGCCAAACACCTTATGATCCCGGAGCCACGCATGCTCCGCCAGCGACAGCCGCCCTGTGAACAGGTGCCCCTCGCCGTCGGCCAGCTTCATCGCGGCGCCGAGCAGCGGATGGCCGGCCGCCTTCAGGCCCGCCGAGCTCACGTCACCGCGCCCCCTCGGCGCCTCCAGCCAGTAGCGCTGCCGCTGAAACGCGTACGTCGGCAGCTCCACGGGCCGGCCGCCACGGCCCGACAGCACCCGCGACCAGTCCACCTCGTGCCCCTGCACGTGCAGTTGCCCCAGCGTCCTGTACAGCTGCGACACCCCACCTTCGTCGCGCTGCAGGCTCCCCACCACCACGCCCTGCGCCTCCGCGCACGCCGTCGTCAGCGGCATCGCCAGCACCGGGTGCGCGCTCACCTCCACGAACACCCCGTGGCCGTCCTCCAGCAGCTTCGCCAGCGCTCGGTCCAGCCGCACCGTCTGCCGAAGGTTGCGGCACCAGTACTCGCCGTCCAGCCCCTCGCCGCGCGACACCTCTCCTGTCACCGTCGAGTAAAACGGGATCTCCGTCGCCTTCGGCCTGAGCGACGACAGCTTCGCCCCCAGCTCGGGCAGCAGCGCATCCATGTGCGCGCTGTGCGACGCGTAGTCGACATTGACCTTCCGGCAGAACACACCTTCTGCCGTCAGCTCCGCCATCAGCCCGTCCACCGCCTCCACGTCCCCCGACATCACCGTCGAGCTCGACGTGTTCACCGCCGCTATCGCCAGCGCGTCGCCGTACCGCTCGATGCGCTGCTGCACCTCCGACACCGGCCGCTCGACCAGCATCATCGCCCCTGACCCCGACCGCTGCCGCACCGCCTGGCTGCGCAGCGCCACGACCCGCGCTCCCTCCGCCAGCGACAGCGCTCCGCACACCACCGCCGCCGACACCTCGCCCTGGCTGTGGCCCACCACCGCCGCAGGCTCGACCCCCAGCGAACGCCACGCCGCGGCCAGGCCCACGCACATCGCGAACAGCGCTGGCTGCACCACGTCCACCCGCTCCAGCGACGGCTGCTCCTCCCCGCCTTCTCCGCGCAGCACCGACAGCACAGACCAGCCCGTCCACGGCCGCAGCGCCTCATCGCACGCCTGCACCGCCTCCGCGAACGCCGCGCTCTGCTCCAGCAGCGCCCGGCCCATCCCCGGCCACTGGCTCCCCTGGCCGGGGAACACGAACACCACCTTGCCTCGCGCGCGCGCCGTGCCCACCGACGCCGCCCGGTGGCCGCGCCCCTGCGACAGCGCCCTCAGCCCCTCCACCGCCTCCGATACGCTCGCCGCCTGCACCGACGCGCGCGAGGCGAAGTGCGTCCGGTGCAGCGCCGCCGTCCTCACCACGTCCGACCAACGCACCTCCCCGTGCTCGCCGAGCCATGTCGCCCAGCGCTCCACCTGCGCCGCCACCGAGGCCTCGTCTCGCCCCGACAGCACCAGCGGCATCGCAACACCCTCTGCCGCCGCCGCCGCCGCCGGCTCGCGCACCGCCTCCAACGGCGCCTCTTCGAGGATGACATGCGCGTTCGTCCCGCTGATGCCGAACGACGACACGCCCGCGCGGCGCGCCCGGCCGTTGCGCGGCCACCGACGCGCCTCTTGCAGCAACGACAGCCCGCTCCCCTCCCACGCAATGTGCGGGCTCGGCTGCTCCGCGTGCAGCGTCCGCGGCAGCACCTCGTGCTGCATCGACAGCACCATCTTGATCACACCGACCACGCCCGCCGCAGGCCCCGTATGCCCCAGGTTCGATTTCGACGAGCCCAGGTACAGCGGCCGCTCGGCCTTGCGCCCAGGCCCGAACACCTCCGCAAGCGCTCCGGCCTCGATCGGATCTCCGAGGCTCGTGCCCGTCCCATGCGCCTCCACCACGTCGATGTCCCCGGGCGACAGCCGGCACGACGAGAGCGCCTGCTCGATCACCCGCTGCTGCGAGGGGCCGTTCGGCGCCGTCAGACCCTGGCTGCGACCATCCTGGTTCACCGCTGACCCACGGACCACCGCCAGCACACGGTCCCCGTCGCGCCGCGCGTCCGAGAGCCGCTTCAACACCAGAATCCCGCACCCATCCGACCAGATGACGCCGTCCGCTCGCGCAGAGAAGCTCTTGCAGCGACCGTCCCGTGCAAGGCCCTTGAGGCGGCTGAACTCCACGAATCCCGCAGGCGTGGTCATCACGATCACCCCGCCGGTCAAGGCCAGATCGCACTCGCCCTGACGCAGCGCCGTGCACGCCAGGTGCAGCGACACAAGCGACGACGAGCACGCCGTGTCCACCGTGATCGCTGGGCCCTGCAGTCCGAGCACATAAGCCACACGGCCTGAGAGCACGCTCGCCGCGCTCCCGGTGCCCCGGTACCCGTCCAGCGCCTCCAGGTCGCCGCCGTGAAGAGCACCGTAGTCCGAGCCTATCGAGCCCAGGTACACCCCGGTGGCGCTCCCGCTCAGCGCCGACGGGCGCACGCCGGCCCGCTCCAAGGCCTCCCACGTCGTCTCCAGCACAAGCCGCTGCTGGGGATCCATCGACTGCGCCTCGCGCGACGATATCCCGAAGAAACCCGCATCGAACAGGTCGATGTCCGGCAGGAACCCCCCCTCGCGCACGTAGGTCTTGCCCACCGCCTCCGGATCGGGGTCGTAGACCGAAAGCGCATCCCAGCGCGCAGGGAAGCCCGCGATCACGTCCCTCTCTTCCGCCAGGAGACGCCAGTAGTCTTCCGGCGTCTCGACGCCCCCCGGCAGCCGGCACGCCATCGACACGATCGCGATCGCCTCGTCTTCCCGCCCCCGACGACGCGCCCGCGGACGGGATTCCACCAACAGCAGCTCCGAAAACGCGTGTCTAAGGAGCAGCTCTGCGATCGCCCGCGGTGTCGGGTAGTCGAAGACCAGCGTCGCCGGCAGGGAGATCTCGGCTCGGGCGCTGAGCCGGCGGCGCAGCTCCACCGCCATCAACGAGTCGAGCCCCAGATCCTTGAGCACCTGATCCGCTGCCACAGCCTCGCTGCGCGGAAGCCCTATCACGGCCGCAACCTCGCCCCGCACCAGCTCGACGAGCGCGTTCAGCCGCTCCGCCTCCGGCAGCGCCGAGAGGCGCTCGCGGAGCGCCGAGGCGTCTCGCCTCGTTGCCGAGGACGCCTTGCGCAAGCTGGGCCGCAGCAGCGCCCGAAACAGCGCCGGCAGCTCGCCGCTGGCCTCCAGCCCACGCTGCAGCTGCGCGAGATCCAGGTGCACAGGGACCAGGCTCGCTTCAGGGCGTGAGAGCGCGGCGTCCAGCAGCGAGAGCCCCTCTTCCACCGGCATCGGCACGAACCCGTTGCGCCTCATGCGCGACAGCTCGGCCTCGCCCAGGTGCGCTGTCATCCCCACGCCCGCCTGTGTCCAGAAGCCCCACGCGAGGCTCGTCGCCGCGAGCCCGCGGCCGCGACGGTGCGCCGCGAGCGCGTCGAGGAACGTGTTCGCCGCCGCGTAGTTGCTCTGGCCCGCCGTGCCAAACGTCCCGGCCGCCGACGAGAACAGCACGAACGCCGCGAGATCGAGCTCCCGCGTCAGCTCGTGCAGGTGCAGCGCCCCGTCCACCTTCGGCGCCAGCACCCGCGAGAAGCGCTCGGCCGTCTGGGCGGCGAGGACGCCGTCGTCGAGCACGCCGGCCAGGTGCAGCACCGCGTTCAGCGGCCGCGCCGCGTCGATGCCGGCCAGCACACGCGCGACCTCCTCCCGCTTCGACACGTCGCACGCAGCCACCGTCACCGTCTCGGCGCCGAGCTCCTCGAGCGACCGCACAAGCTCACGTGCCCCGGGCGCCTCCAGCCCGCGGCGCGACGTCAGCACAAGGTGCCGCACCCCGTGCGCGCGCACCAGGTGCGCCGCGACCGCCTGACCCAGCTCGCCTGTTCCGCCGGTCACCAGGACCGTGCCCGTCGGGTCCAGCCCGCGAACCGGCGTGAGCGTCTCCGCTGCCGCCTGCACGCGCACAAGGCGCGCGGCCAGCGCCGCGCCGCCACGCAGCGAAAGCTCCGGCTCCGCCGCCGTCGCCAGCGCCCGCGCCAGCAGCCCAGCGTCCACGCGCTCGGTCCCGACATCGATCAAGCGCAGCCGGCGCTCGGGGTGCTCGTTGCGCGCCGTGCGAACAAGCCCCCACAGCGGCGCGTGCGCCAGGTCCTCGACAGCGTCGCTCGGCGCCGCGCTGACCGCGTCCCGCGTCATCCACACCAGCTCGGTCGCGTCGAACCGTGGCTCCGACAGCCACGCTTGCAGCAGCGACAGCGCCTGCCGCGTCGCCTCGTGCGACGACCCCGCCACGTCCAACGGGCTCGGGCTCGCGGCGGTGACGTCGACCACCACCCACGCAGGCGCGCTCGCGCCCTGCTCGAGGCGCGCAACCAATGCATCGAGATCGGCAATCGCCTCCGCCCCCAGGGCTTCGGCGAGCCTCCCGCGTCCCTCCGCTGCACCGAGGACCACCAGCGAGCCCGCCTCCAGGGGGGCCGCCGCGAGCTCCACAGGTTGGAAGCTCACCCGGTACATATGCTGGGTTCCAGAGTGAATCGCTGTCCACAGCTGCTCGGCCGTCGCCCGGCGCAGATGCAGAGCGCCGATCTCCGCCACCGGCTGCCCCGCGGAGTCTGCGACTTGCAGCGAAGCGGTGTCCTGGTGTGCGCCTCGGTCCTGGATCTCCACCCGGACCCGAAGCTCGCTCGCCCCCGTCGCGTGCAGCGCCACGTCCGACCAGGCAAACGGCACGAGCACCTCGTTCGCCCCTGGGCTCTCGGAGAGGGCCGCGACCATCGTGTGGAGCGCGGCGTCCATCAACGCCGGGTGCACGCCATACGCGTCCGCGCTGTCCTTCTCGGTCCCCGGCAGCACCACCCGACCGAAGTAGGTTGTGCCTTGGCGCGACAGCTCCACGAGCCCTTGAAACGCCGGGCCGTAGTCGAGCCCGCGCTCACGCAGCCGCTCGTAAAACCCGGACAGGTCCACCGCCTCCGCGCCCGGTACAGGCCACGTCGACAGCTCGTCGAGCTCGTCAGGAGCGCCGGGCGTCTCGTCCGTCAACACCCCCGTGGCGTGCTGCATCCACGGGGCGTCCTCCGGGGCCTGCTCGGACTGGCTGTACAGCCCGACCTCGCGCCGGCCCGCCGCGTCCGGCGCTCCGACCGAAAGCTGCAGCCGCGCCGCGCCCTCCTCGGCCAGCACCAGCGGCTCGGCGAGCGTGAGCTCCGACAGCGACCGGCTGCCCACCGCGCGCCCCACCGCCAGCGCCAGCTCCAGCATGCCCGTGCCCGGAAACACCACCTTGCCAAACACCTTATGATCCCGGAGCCACGCATGCTCCGCCAGCGACAGCCGCCCTGTGAACAGGTGCCCCTCGCCGTCGGCCAGCTTCATCGCGGCGCCGAGCAGCGGATGGCCGGCCGCCTTCAGGCCCGCCGAGCTCACGTCACCGCGCCCCCTCGGCGCCTCCAGCCAGTAGCGCTGCCGCTGAAACGCGTACGTCGGCAGCTCCACGGACCGACCGCCACGGCCCGACAGCACCCGCTTCCAGTCCACCTCGTGCCCTTGCACGTGCACCGTCCCCAGCGCCGTCGCCAGCGCGCGCTCTTCCTCCTGCTCTCGCCGCAGGCTCGCCACAAACGTCGCCTCCGCTCCCTCCGGCAGGCACCCCGCCCCCAGCGCGCACAGCACGCCATCCGGACCGCACTCGACGTACGTGCTCACCCCCGCCGCCGCCAGCGTCCGCATCCCGTCGAAGAACCTCACCGCCTCGCGCGCCTGCCTCACCCAGTACTCGGGTGACCTCAGCTCCTGCGCGCTCCACAGCTCGCCCGTCACGCTGCTCACCACGGGCAACTGCGGCCTCCCATACTCGCACTCGCGCGCCACCCTCCCGTACTCTTCCAGCATCCCGTCCATGTGCGGGCTGTGGAACGCGTGCGACACGCGCAGACGCCGCGCGCGCCGGCCCTGCGCCTCGAACCGACTCCCCACCTCCAGCACCGCCGCTTCGTCCCCGCTCAGCACCGTCTGGCTCGGACCGTTGAGCCCCGCGATCCCGAGCACGCCCTCCAGCCCCATCGCCGACAGCGCCCCCTGCACCTCCGGCTCCGACGCTTCCACCGACATCATCGCTCCGCCCGCCTGGCACCTCTGCATCAGCCGGCCTCGCGCGCACACGAGCCTCGCCGCGTCCACGAGGCTCAGCACACCCGACACGTGCCCCGCGCTCAGCTCTCCTATCGAGTGCCCCAGCAGCGCCGCGGGCCTCACTCCCCACGCCTCCCACTGCCGGTACAGCGCCACCTCCAGCGCGAACAGCCCGGGCTGCGTGTACTCCGTCCGCTCCAGCAGCGCTCCCTGCTCGCTGCCCGCTTCCGCGAACACCACCTCTCTCAACCCACGGTCGAGCTGCGCGTCCAGCGCCTCGCACACCTCGTCGAACGCCGCGCGGAACACAGGGTATGATTCGTAAAGACTCTTCCCCATCCCCGCCCGCTGGCTACCCTGCCCCGTGAACAGCACCGCCAGCTTCCCGCCGCGCCCTCCCGTCCCGCGCACCACCCCGGCAGAAGCTCGACCCTCCGACAGCGCTCTCAGCCCCTCCACCGCCTCCGATACGCTCGCCGCCTGCACCGACGCGCGCGAGGCGAAGTGCGTCCGGTGCAGCGCCGCCGTCCTCACCACGTCCGACCAACGCACCTCCCCGCGCTCGCCGAGCCATGTCGCCCAGCGCTCCGCCTGCGCCGCCACCGAGGCCTCATCTCGCCCCGACAGCACCAGCGGCATCGCAGCACCGTCCGCCGCCGCCGGCTCGCGCACCGCCGCCACCGGCTCGCGCACCGCCGCCACCGGCTCGCGCACCGCCTCCAACGGCGCCTCTTCGAGGATGACATGCGCGTTCGTCCCACTGATGCCGAACGACGACACGCCCGCGCGGCGCGCCCGGCCGTTGCGCGGCCACCGACGCGCCTCTTGCAGCAACGACAGCCCGCTCCCCTCCCACGCAATGTGCGGGCTCGGCTGCTCCGCGTGCAGCGTCCGCGGCAGCACCTCGTGCTGCATCGACAGCACCATCTTGATCACCCCAGCCACACCGGCGGCCGACTGCGCGTGCCCGAGGTTCGACTTCGACGAGCCCAGGTACAGCGGCCGCTCGGCCTTGCGCCCAGGCCCGAACACCTCCGCAAGCGCTCCGGCCTCGATCGGATCTCCGAGGCTCGTGCCCGTCCCATGCGCATCCACCGCGTCGATGTCCCCGGGCGACAGCCCGCACGACGACAGCGCTTGCTGGATCACGCGCTGCTGCGCGGGGCCGTTCGGCGCCGTCAGGCCCTGGCTGCGACCGTCCTGGTTCACCGCTGACCCACGGACCACCGCCAGCACACGGTCCCCGTCGCGCCGCGCGTCCGAGAGCCGTTTCAGCACCAGGATCCCGCACCCCTCGGCCCAGATGACGCCGTCCGCCTGGGCAGAGAAGCTCTTGCAGCGACCATCTCGCGCAATGCCCTTGAGACGGCTGAACTCCACGAAGGTCGTGGGCGTGGTCATCACCATCACCCCGCCGGCCAGCGCCAGGTCGCATTCGCCCCGGCGCAGGGCCATGGAGGCGAGGTGCAGCGACACAAGCGACGACGAGCACGCCGTGTCCACCGTGATCGCTGGGCCCTGCAGCCCGAGCACGTACGCCACGCGGCCCGAGATGACGCTGCCGGCCCCGCCCGTAATGCGATAGCCATCGAGCGTCCTCAGGTCGTCCGCGTGGCCAGCGGCGTAGTCCGAGCCCATCCAGCCCAGGTACACCCCGGTGGCGCTCTCGCTCAGCGCCGACGGGCGCACGCCGGCCCGCTCCAAGGCCTCCCACGCCGTCTCCAGCACAACCCGCTGCTGGGGATCCATCGACTGCGCCTCGCGCGGCGATATCCCGAAGAACCCCGCGTCGAACAGGTCCACGTTCCGTAGAAATCCCCCCTCTCGCGCGTAGCTCTTGCCCACCGCCTCCGGATCGGGATCGTAAATAGAAGAAGCTTCATATCGGGAGGGGAAGCTCTCGATGACATCCTTCCCTTCACGCAGGACACGCCAGTAATCCTCCGGCGTCTCGATGCCACCCGGCAGCCGGCACGCCATCGACACGATCGCGATCGGCTCGTCGTCCCTCACCCGACGGCGCACACGCGCGCCGCCCCCCGTCTCCTGCAGCTCCGAGAAGGCCTGCTTCAGGAGCAGCTCTGCGATCGCCCGCGGCGTCGGGTGGTCGAAGGCCAGGGTCGCCGGCAGCGAAGTCTCGGCCCGGGAGCTCAGTCGACTGCGCAGCTCCACCGCCATCAACGAGTCGAGCCCAACCTCCTTCAGCACCTGGTGGGGCTCCACCAACGCGGGGTGGTGCAGCCCGAGCACCGCGGCGACCTCGCCCCGCACCAGGTCGATCAGCGCTTCGAGCCGCGCCGACTCCGGCAGCGCCGAGAGGCGCGCGCGAAGCGCTGAGGTCTCCTGTGTCCCGGAGGATGCCTTGCGCAGGCTCGGGCGCACGAGAGCCCGGAGCAACGCGGGCACTCCGCCGCTGGCGTCAAGCCCCGATCGCAGCTTCCCCAGATCGAGGTGCGCCGGAACCAGGCTCGCTTCAGAGCGCGAGAGCGCGGCGTCCAGCAGGAACAAGCCCTCTGCTACGGACATCGGAATAAATCCTGCGCGCCTGATGCGAGAGAGCTCGGCCTCGCCCAGGCTGTCCGTCATGCCCCCGGCACCCGGCGCCCAGAAGCCCCAGGCGAGGCTCGTCGCCGCGAGCCCGCGGCCGCGGCGGTGCGCCGCGAGCGCGTCGAGGAACGTGTTCGCCGCCGCGTAGTTGCTCTGGCCCGCCGTGCCAAACGTCCCGGCCACCGACGAGAACAGCACGAACGCCGCGAGATCGAGCTCCCGCGTCAGCTCGTGCAGGTGCAGCGCCCCGTCCACCTTCGGCGCCAGCACCCGCGAGAGGCGCTCGGCCGTCTGGGCGGCGAGGACGCCGTCGTCGAGCACGCCGGCCAGGTGCAGCACCGCGTTCAGCGGCCGCGCCGCGTCGATGCCGGCCAGCACACGCGCGACCTCCTCCCGCTTCGACACGTCGCACGCAGCCACCGTCACCGTCTCGGCGCCGAGCTCCTCGAGCGACCGCACAAGCTCGCGTGCCCCGGGCGCCTCCAGCCCGCGGCGCGACGTCAGCACAAGGTGCCGCACCCCGTGCGCGCGCACCAGGTGGAGTGTCACCGCCTGCCCCAGGCCGCCCATGGCTCCGGTCACCAGCACGGTACCCGCGGGGTCCAGCCCGCGGGCTCGGGTGAGCTCTTCCGTTGCCGCCTGTGCGCGCACCAGGCGCGCGGCCAGCGCCGCGCCGCCGCGCAGCGAAAGCTCCGGCTCCGCCGCCGTCGCCAGCGCCCGCGCCAGCAGCCCAGCGTCCACGCGCTCGGTCCCGACATCGATCAAGCGCAGCCGGCGCTCGGGGTGCTCGCTGCGCGCCGTGCGGACGAGCCCCCACAGCGGCGCGTGCGCCAGGTCCTCGACAGCGTCGCTCGGCGCCGCGCTGACCGCGTCCCGCGTCATCCACACCAGCTCGGTCGCGTCGAACCGTGGCTCTGACAGCCACGCTTGCAGCAGCGACAGCGCCTGTCGCGTCGCCTCATGCGACGACCCCGCCACGTCCGACGGGCTCGGGCTCGCGGCGGTGACGTCGACCACCACCCACGCAGGCGCGCTCGCGCCCTGCTCGAGGCGCGCAACCAATGCATCGAGATCGGCAATCGCCTCCACCCCCAGGGCTTCGGCCAGTCGCGCTCCTCCCTCCGGTGCACCGAGGACCACCAGCGAGCCCGTCTCCGGCCCGGTCGCCACGAGGCTCACCGGTTGGAAGTCCACCCGGTACAGCTGCTGGGCATTGGCACGGCTGGCAGCCGACAGCTGCTCCGCTGTCGCTCGCCGCAGATGCAGGGCGCCGACGCTGGCCACAGCCTGCCCCGCCGCGTCCGCGGCCCACAGCGACGCCACGGCTTGCGTCATGTCTCCTGCTTCAAGCTCCAGCCTCACCCGGAGCTCGCGCGGTCCCGTCGCGTGCAGCGCCACGTCCGACCACCAGAAGGGTAGCAGCACCATGTCCGCTCCAGCCGCCTCCGAAGAGGCCGCGAACAGCACATGCAGCGCGGCATCCATCAGCGCCGGGTGCACCCCATACGCCTCGGCGCTGTCCCTCGTGCTCTCGGGCAACACCACCCGGCCGTAAAGCCTCGTGCCTTCGCGCCACAGCTCCACGAGCCCTTGAAACGCCGGGCCGTAGTCGAGCCCGCGCTCACGCAGCCGCTCGTAAAACCCGGACAGGTCCACCGCCTCCGCGCCCGGCACAGGCCACGTCGACAGCTCGTCGAGCTCGTCAGGAGCGCCGGGCGTCTCGTCCGTCAACACCCCCGTGGCGTGCTGCATCCACGGGGCGTCCTCCGGGGCCTGCTCGGACTGGCTGTACAGCCCGACCTCGCGCCGGCCCGCCGCGTCCGGCGCTCCGACCGAAAGCTGCAGCCGCGCCGCGCCCTCCTCGGCCAGCACCAGCGGCTCGGCGAGCGTGAGCTCCGACAGCGACCGGCTGCCCACCGCGCGCCCCGCCGCCAGCGCCAGCTCCAGCATGCCCGTGCCCGGAAACACCACCTTGCCAAACACCTTATGATCCCGGAGCCACGCATGCTCCGCCAGCGACAGCCGCCCTGTGAACAGGTGCCCCTCGCCGTCGGCCAGCTTCATCGCGGCGCCGAGCAGCGGATGGCCGGCCGCCTTCAGGCCCGCCGAGCTCACGTCACCGCGCCCCCTCGGCGCCTCCAGCCAGTAGCGCTGCCGCTGAAACGCGTACGTCGGCAGCTCCACGGACCGACCGCCACGGCCCGACAGCACCCGCTTCCAGTCCACCTCGTGCCCTTGCACGTGCACCGTCCCCAGCGCCGTCGCCAGCGCGCGCTCTTCCTCCTGCTCTCGCCGCAGGCTCGCCACAAACGTCGCCTCCGCTCCCTCCGGCAGGCACCCCGCCCCCAGCGCGCACAGCACGCCATCCGGACCGCACTCGACGTACGTGCTCACCCCCGCCGCCGCCAGCGTCCGCATCCCGTCGAAGAACCTCACCGCCTCGCGCGCCTGCCTCACCCAGTACTCGGGTGACCTCAGCTCCTGCGCGCTCCACAGCTCGCCCGTCACGCTGCTCACCACGGGCAACTGCGGCCTCCCATACTCGCACTCGCGCGCCACCCTCCCGTACTCTTCCAGCATCCCGTCCATGTGCGGGCTGTGGAACGCGTGCGACACGCGCAGACGCCGCGTGCGCCGGCCCTGCGCCTCGAACCGACTCCCCACCTCCAGCACCGCCGCTTCGTCCCCGCTCAGCACCGTCTGGCTCGGACCGTTGAGCCCCGCGATCCCGAGCACGCCCTCCAGCCCCATCGCCGACAGCGCCCCCTGCACCTCCGGCTCCGACGCTTCCACCGACATCATCGCTCCGCCCGCCTGGCACCTCTGCATCAGCCGGCCTCGCGCGCACACGAGCCTCGCCGCGTCCACGAGGCTCAGCACACCCGACACGTGCCCCGCGCTCAGCTCTCCTATCGAGTGCCCCAGCAGCGCCGCGGGCCTCACTCCCCACGCCTCCCACTGCCGGTACAGCGCCACCTCCAGCGCGAACAGCCCGGGCTGCGTGTACTCCGTCCGCTCCAGCAGCGCTCCCTGCTCGCTGCCCGCTTCCGCGAACACCACCTCTCTCAACCCACGGTCGAGCTGCGCGTCCAGCGCCTCGCACACCTCGTCGAACGCCGCGCGGAACACAGGGTATGATTCGTAAAGACTCTTCCCCATCCCCGCCCGCTGGCTACCCTGCCCCGTGAACAGCACCGCCAGCTTCCCGCCGCGCCCTCCCGTCCCGCGCACCACCCCGGCAGAAGCTCGACCCTCCGACAGCGCCCTCAGCCCTTCCACCGCCTCCGATACGCTCCCCGCCTGCACCGACGCGCGCGAGGCAAAGTGCGCGCGAGCGGTCGCCAGGGTGAAGGCGACGTCGACGAGAGCCATGTCGCCTCGGCCAGCAAGATGTGTCGCCAGGCACGCGGCGTTCTCCTGCAGGGCCTGCACCGTCTTCCCGGACACCACCAACGGCAGAGTGACCGCGCGCGAAGCCGCCGCGCGGCCGCCCGTGCGGACCGCGTCCCAGTCGACATCGATCCCTTCGCGCCACAACGCGCCGAGCAGCGCCTCCAGCCCGCCCCGCGCGGCCGCCTCGCGCCAGCAGGTCGCGAGGACCACAGAACGGCTGTCTCCCCACGTCTTCAGCGACGCTTCGAACGAGCGCACCGCGACTGGATGCGGCCCCACCTCGACGATGCACGCGCTGTGCTGCCGCGTCACGCTCTCGACAGCTTCGACGAGTTGAACCGGCTCGCGGAGGTTCCGCGCCCAGTAGTGCCCATCGAGCTCCGGACCGGCGATATACCGGTTCGCGACCGTGGACCACATCGGGATCGTGGGCGCGCTGGGCTGGATCGCCGCGAGCCGCCGCTCGATCTCGGGGAGCAGCGGCTCCATCTCGGCGGTATGAGCGGCGTAGTCGATGCGCACGCGCATGGCGCCGATGCCATCGCTCGCGAACCGGCGCACAAGACGCTCGACGGCATCGACCGGCCCGGCCAGGCAAACCTGGCCGGGGGCCAGATGGACGGCGACTTGAACGCCGCCCGCGTCGCCGCTGGCGAGGACGCGCTCGGCGTCCGCGACCGACAGATCGGCGACGATCATCGCGCCACGTCCTGACGCATGGTTCGCGATCAGAGCCGACCAGGTGGAGATCACCCGCGCCCCGTCGCGCAACGACAGGGCCCCAGCGACCACGGCCGCGGCGACCTCGCCGACGCTCTGGCCGAAAACGAGCTCAGGGACCACGCCCCAGCTTTGCAGGGTGCGGGCAAGCGCGACCTGAACGCTGAAGACCACGGGCTGCACGACGTCGGTTCGGTCGAGCCGCGAGCACGCCTCGTTCGCCGCGAGCTCGGCGATCACGGACCACCCGGTGAACTCCCGGACGGCTCCATCGCAGGCCTCGAGGGTCGCGCGGAACACCGGCTCCCCGGCCATCAGGTCACGGACCATGCCAGCCCAGTGGCCGCCGTGTCCTGAAAAGAAGAACACCAGCCGCGGCCTCGGCCGGGAAATCGGGTGGAGCTCCGCGCCACCGTCGACCAGCTCCCGCAATGCGGCCTCCACCGAGGCAGCATCGCGCCCCTGGACCATGGCGCGAACGGAGCCCGTGCCGGGCTGGACCACGAGCCGCTCCGCGTCGCGACCCGCGCCCGAAGCAGCGAAATCGGCGAGGAGGCGTCGAGCCGCATCGCGGAGCGCCTGCTCCCCATCAGCAGCCAGGGGGACGAGGATCTGCGGTCTGTAGGGAGGTTCCTCCAGCGCAACATGGGCATTCGTTCCGCCGAAGCCGAAGCTGCTGACGCCGGCGAGACGGCCCGCGTCCCTCGGCCAGCCTTGCTGCCGTGCGACGACTTCGAGCCGAAGCGCCTCAAAGTCGATGTGGGGGTTCGGGCTCTCGAAATGCAGGCTCGGCGGCAGCTGCCCGTGATGCAACGCGAGCGTCGCCTTGAGGAGCCCGGCGATGCCCGCCGCAGCCTCGAGGTGGCCGAAGTTCGTCTTGACCGAGCCGATGCGAAGCGGCTGCTCCCGGCCGGGTGCGAACACGGCGGCCAGCCCCGCGGCCTCGATAGGATCGCCGAGGATCGTGCCCGTACCATGGGTCTCGACGTATGCGACCTCGCGGGGCGCAACCCCCGCTCGCTGCCAGGCGTCTCGGATGACGTCAGCCTGAGCCTCAGGGTTCGGTGCCGTGAGTCCATTGGACGCGCCGTCGCTGTTCACGGCGCTGCCTCGCAGCACCGCGTAGATGCGGTCGCCTGCGACGAGCGCGTCCGAGAGGCGGCGCAGCACCACCACGCCGCACCCCTCGCCACGGACGTAGCCGTTGGCACCTGCAGCGAAAGCCCGGCAGCGGCCGTCAGGACTCATCGCGCCGAACTTGGTCATCTGGACCGTGGCGTGGGGGGTCAGCATGAGGTTGACCCCACCCGCGAGCGCCAGATCCGCCTCCCCACGCCTGAGGCTCAGCGCCGCGAGATGCACGGCTACCAGCGAGGAGCTGCATGCCGTGTTGACCGTCATCACCGGCCCGCGAAGCCCCAGAGCGTAGGCGATGCGGGCGGGGATGATGGAGTTATCCCAGCCCACGGCAGAGTGTGGCTCGATGCCTGTCGCGTCCGCCCCCGCGACGCGGCCATACTCCTGCCACATGGCGCCGAAGAACACGCCCGTCCGAGACCCCCCGAGCCCGGTGGGAACGATGCGCGCGTCCTCGAGCGCTGCCCAGGCAGTCTCAAGCGCGAAGCGCTGCTGCGGATCCATCTGCCTGGCTTCAGCCGGCGAGATTCCGAAGAAGCCTGCGTCGAAGCCCACGATCTCATCGAGAAAACCACCCCATCGGGTCGTCATCTTCCCGGGCGCCTGGGCGTCCGCGTCCAGCCAGGCCTCAGCGTCCCAGCGGTCCGGAGGAACCTCGACGATGGCATTCACGCCCGAGCACAGGGCCCGCCACATCCCCTCGGGGGACGTGATGCCGCCGGGCATGCGGCACCCGAGCCCGATGATGGCGACGGGCTCGTCGACGGACGACGACGCGACGGCGCGCGCGCCGAGGGCTGTGGAAACGGGCTCACCGTGCGTATCCGCCAGATGCCTGGCAAGCGCGTTCAAGGTGCTGTGCTGCCATATCAGCGTGGCGGGGAGAGCGCGCCCCATCCAGCTCGACAGCTTTTCAACCAGGAGCAGCGCCCTCGCGGAGTCGAGGCCCTGCTCGTGGAATCGAACATCATCCTGAACGGCTCCCGGCGTAACCTGCAGCAAATCGGCCAATGAATCGCGCAGAAACCCAAAAATCCTGTCCATCGGCGCCACGCTTAACACAATGAATTATTATGATCAAGCACGACCCCATAAAGATGCACACGGCAAAACCGCCATCACCCCGCACAGTGCGGGCGCAATTTCACACAAACCGCGACACGTCTTTGAAATATGTGCCGCGATCCCCCAGGGACACGAACGATAGCGTTCATTGCGCCGCACATCAGGGAAAGAGATTTCCAAAACCAAGCAGCCAACATGAATCCGCTTGCAATCAAACAAACAAGCAAATACTGTGGCCCGCGCACCCCCACCTGTAGGTTTGCTGCCATCTCTCGATGGCGTTCCGCGGTCGTGCAGCGCTCGTAGTCACGGAGCTTCTGCCTCGCAGAGGCTCGCCTGTGGAAGGGGGTCACGAAAGGCAGCTCGCGCCGCTCGATGCGACGAGAGCCTGCACGACCGCAAAACGCAAGGAAGACCAATGAGCTCCACGCAAGGCCATCTCAGCATTCAGGATATACTCGTCTCCACGCGAGAGCTCGTCCCCGCGCTGCGCGCTTCTGCAGCCGAGGTCGAGGCAGGCCGCAAGCTCCCCAGTAGCGTATTGAGCTCCCTGGACAAGACGGGAGTGTTTCGCATGGCCATGCCCAAGGCGTGGGGCGGTCCGGAGGCCGATCCGTTCTCGCAAATCGAGGTGATAGAGAACCTTGCGCGCGGCGACGCCTCGTCGGCGTGGTGCGCGATGATCCTTTCGGGCAGCGGCTTCTATGCATCCCATCTGGAGGACAGCGTGGCGCGGCGCCTCTACGGCAAGCTCGACGTACGCCACGCCGGAAGCCTGAGATGGTCCGGGAAGGCCGAGAAAGTGGCCGGAGGCTATCGGGTGACAGGAACCTGGGACTTCTGCAGCGGTTGCCACCACGCGGACTACCTTGCGACGGGCTGTCTGGTCACCGAAAATGACAGCCCGGTTCTCAACGCGGACGGCACCCCACGTACCCTCTGGGCCGTCCTCCCCGCTGGAAGCTTCGAGGTCCTGGACACCTGGTACACGACGGGCCTGGCGGGAAGCGGTAGCAACGACTGCAGCGCGAGCAACGTCTTCGTGCCGGAGGAGCACACCTTCAACCTGGTGGACCGCAAGCGCAGCGAGCCGCTGTACTCCTATGCCCCCCTCTTCCTGCAAACCCTGGTGGGCGTTCAGCTAGGCATCGCGCGCCACGCGATCGAGCTCGCGCTCGATCTCGCGCAGAACAAGAAGGTCATGCCGATGGGGCACAGCCTGGGCGCCGAGCAGAGCGTGCAGGTGGCGATCGCCGAGGCGGAGGGCACGCTGGGCTCGGCCAGGAGCTACGTGCGCGATGTCGTCGGCGAGCTGTGGGATGCGCTGCAATCCGGCAACGGACCGTCGCTGAAGCTGCGCGCCAAAGGAATGCTGATGATGATCCACGCCGCACAATCGACGCGACGCGTGGTCGAATCGATGTGCGACGTAGCAGGGGCCACCGCGATCTTCGCCAAGCATCCCATCGAGCGCCTCCGGCGCGACATCATCACCGCGAACTCGCACTTCCTCTGCCAGCCGAACAGATATTCAATCATCGGCCAGGCGCTGATGGGTATCGAGCCGGCCTACCCCTACTTCTGATCCGGCAAGGACCGGGGCGGTCAGGGCGAGCCGGTCACGGGCTCGTCCGGTCGTCGCGAGCAATGCCGCATCGAGGGATGACTCAAACCTCTGGCCATGCGCCAAGGCACCATGAGGACGGTATGGATATACATCGGAATAGAGCGAGCTGGCGCGCGGCGCTGAGCGGGGTGTTCACGTCGGTGCACACCATCGCGAAGGGCAAGGACCCTCGCTGGTACTACAACAACCTCGGCGAGAACATATTCACCGAGCAGTCCAAGTTCTTGAACCTCGGGTACTGGGCCGACCCAGAGACGAGGACGATGGACGCCGCGTCGACCGCGCTGGTCGACCTCGTCGCAGGGGCCGCGAAGCTCTCGGCGGGCGACGAGGTGCTGGACGTGGGCTTCGGCTTCGGTGACCAGGACATCCACTGGGCAAAGCGTTACTCGCCGAAGCGCATCGTCGGCATCAATGTCACAGAGAAGCAGGTAGAAGAGGCGCGCAGGCGGATCGCGGAGCTCGGGCTCGACGACCGCATCGACCTGCGCGTGGGCTCGGCGACGGACATGCGCTTCGCGCCGGAGAGCTTCAACAAGGTGCTCGCCGTGGAGTCGGCCTTTCATTTCGATACGCGCGACAAATTCTTCGGCGAAGCCTTCCGGGTCCTCCGCCCGGGAGGTCGAATCACCACCGCCGACATCATCCCGCTGCCAGGGCGGCGGGGCTCCCCGCTGTTCACGCTGCAGTCGCAAGCCCCCGCGGAGAATCACTACCCTCGCGATGTCTATGCGGAGAAGCTTCGCGCTGCCGGCTTCGTGAACGTCGAGGTCCGGTCGATTCGCAAACACGTCTACGATCGGTACCTCGACCACCTGGATCGCTGCACGGCGAGCCCCGACTTCAAGCGCAAGAACCCGCTGCTCCGGC
Organism: Sorangium sp. So ce362; assembly: GCF_051519845.1. Classification (NCBI taxonomy): domain Bacteria; kingdom Pseudomonadati; phylum Myxococcota; order Polyangiales; family Polyangiaceae; genus Sorangium; species Sorangium sp. So ce362. The sequence continues at coordinate 5,661,521 of NZ_CP150332.1, forward strand.
TGCTGATGATGAAGGAGAACCCGCTGCTCTCCTGGCTGTGGGCCTCATTCGATTACGTCATCGCATCCGGGGAGAAGCCCGGGAACACGCCTCAGCCCGCCACGTGAGCACCGCGCGCGGCCTCCCGGCGCAAGTGGCCTGTCTCGCCGGCGCGCTCCACGTCGCGCGCCGGCGGCCGCCCCGCTCCGACCGTCCGCGTCACCCCGCTCCTTCGAGCGCAGCGAGGCGCAGCTCGCGCGCGAGCAAGAACGCCGGGAACGTCGCCGCGAAGGCGAGCAAAAAGCTCAGCAACACATACGCCCAGACATGGCGCACGCCCACCCGCCGGCCCTCGACCACCATGAACAGCATCCCAGCCGCGGAGGCCACCGCGATGTCGACGAACACGGAAGCGCCCGCCGGGTTGACCGTGGCCGCGTCGACGAACCCCGTCGGGGAATCGAACCCCCCGGCGTTCATGAACTGCATATTGAACCACAAAACGCCGGCAGCGCCGATCAGCGTGAGCGCGGCATACAGGACGATACGAATTTTTCGTGTGTTCATGGCGATGCCTCGATGGCAACGCCTAACATAGAACACATTACCTCGTCAAGCGACTGCGATACCGGCGAGCATCGAAGGCGTGTGCGAGGCTGGATGGATAGAACCGCTGCCGCACTGGCCGTGAAGCCGGCATCGGGACGCCGCCTTCGCGATGAGACCGTATCGCCTCTCACGGAGCGGGTTGACGCGAATCGCAACCAATGCAAATGGCTTTGACCATGATCGCTCTCGCGGGAGAGACACGATCATCTTGCACCGGAGATCTACATGGAGAAGAATCCCTGGCTGTCGCACCGGACCGCGCGGACGGACGCGAAGCTTCGCCTTTTCTGCTTCCCCTACGCCGGCGCCGGCGGGGCCATTTATAGAGACTGGGCGAAGAGCCTACCAGCGCACATCGACGTCTGCCCGATAGAGCCGCCGGGGCGATTCGCTCGGTCCAAGGAGAAGCAACCTCGCTCGATGTCGGAGCTCGTCGACGGCATCGAGCGGGGGCTGGACCACATGCTCGACCTGCCGTTCGCGTGTTTTGGATACAGCCTGGGAGCGCTGATGGCCTTCGAGTGGGCCCGTTCTCTCCGCAGGCGCCGTGGGATCGAGCCGACCTGCATGGTCGTCGCCGCGAGCAGAGCCCCTCACGTACCCGCCCGCCTGCCGCGGATCTCTCACCTCCCCGCGAGCGAGTTCCTGCGACGTGCGCAGCAGAGGTACGGCGCGTTCGATCGTGTGGTCCAGGAGGACCCTGAGCTGCTGCAGCTCGTCGGCAAGATCATGCAGGTCGATCTGGAGGTGCTGGAGCGCTACGAGTGCAGCGACGAAACGCCGTTCACCTGTCCGTTCACTGCCATCGGCGGCACCGACGATCCTGGGACGAAGCGGGAAGACCTGGATGCGTGGGGTAGCCACACGGTGGGCGGATGCGACGTGCGAATGGTGGACGGAGGCCACTTCTTTCTTCGTCCACGCGGCCAGGAGCTGCTGGACATCGTCCGGTCCGCGGTGCAGGCGCCCGGCGCGGCCTGACCCGCCGGGCAGCATTCATGATCGATACAATCACAGACAGCTGAACCACGAGGATGTGCCTGATGTCTAACGCAAAACGATGTCGACCCAGGACGCTCGCCGGCCTGGCGACGCTGGTCCTCGCTTTCACCGGAGCGTGTGGGAGCACGGACAACGACATAGCTCCGGTGGCCACGGGCGGCTGCGGGGATGCTGAGCTTTCCAGTACGTGGGAAGGAATTCAGCGAGTCATCCTCGCTGGCTACCAATGCAGCAACAGCACGTGCCACGGCGGCGCGAGCGCTCCGGCGGGAGGCCTCGATCTCCGGCCGGAGGCAGCGTATGCGAGCCTGGTCAACGTACCGGCGAACGCGCCGCTTCAGACCGAGACCGGCGTGACGCTGCGCATCCACCCGGGTGAACAGGAGCTGAGCTCGTTCTACAAGAAGATCGAGGCGGCGACGCTGGGCGTCTCCTTGCCTGCGGACTTCGGCGCTCCGATGCCACCGCCGCCGACGTCCGCCGTCTCCAAGGAGCACCTGGAAGCCCTGCGGCTGTGGATCCGGGCCGGAGCGCCCGAGACGGGGATCGTGCAAGGAACCGAACAGCTCCTCGGATGCGACCTGCCCGACGACTTCGACGCGAACAAGCTCCCTCCCCTCGCCCCCCCGCCCGCCGGCGAGGGTCTTCAGTTCTACTCGTCCGGCTGGCATGTGCCCGCCGGAAGTGAGCATGAGGTATGCTACGCGACGTACTACGATTTCACGGCCGAGGCCGGGCAGATACCGACCTGGGCTGAGGCTCCATGCAGGCCCGAGGCCGGCGGCCCGGAGGAGACCTGCTTCTCCATCAACCAGAACCTGCTGCACCAGGATCCGCAGTCGCATCACAGCATCATCTATTCTGTCAGGGCCGTAGTGGAGCCGGACGACGCGTCTTGGGGACAGTGGACCTGCCTGGGAGGCGATCTCGCCGGAGCGCCATGCGACCCGAGGATGCAAGGCGTCTCGGCGTCGCAGGGCGGCGCCGACTGCGGGCCCCGCAGCGCCTGCACGTCGCCGCCGAGAGACTCGATCGCTTGCTGGGACTACCTTCCGTCCGTGGCCATGAGCCCCGAGGTGCTCACGCCGCTCGGAGGCGCACAGGAGCCCGTGAGCGGCGGTCCGCTGCACGAGGGGGTGTACGACACCCTGCCCCTCAGAGGATACATCTTCTGGAACTCGCACGGATTCAACCTTACACGCAAAGACACGACCATCGAGCTTTACCTCAACCTGCGCTTCGCGCGCCCCGAGTCACGCAAGTTCATGTTCCAAGGCTTCGGCGCCAGCAGGTTCATGTTCGCGATGGATGTCCCTCCGTTCGAGAGCCGGGAGTACTGCGCCAGCTTCACGCTGCCACGATATTCCAAGGTCACCGATATATCCTCTCATATGCACCAACGCGGAGTGCAGTGGAGGACCTGGGAGCCCCCTCAGGATCCGGAGTGCAGCCCGGACAACGGATGCCTCCCGAACGATGATCCTCCGGACTACACCAGCACGATATATAGCGATCCTTTCAAGAAGGAGTACGAGACGCCTCTCGCCCTCGACGAGGAAGACGACGCGTCCCGCACATTCAAGTACTGCGCCGTCTTCGACAACGGCTTGAGGAATCCTGCGACCGTGAAGCGCTGCGAGGACGGACGCCCGTGCAATCTGGTGGGCGGCTACACGACGGATGACGAGATGCTGTTCTTCATCGGCCACTATTACCTCGACGAGCCGTAGGGATCCTGCGGGCGTCACGCCCACACGGCGGCCCGGAGCCCAGGCTCGGCAGCGGAAGCCCCCATCCACGTAGCCCACGTCCATGGACCCCCTGGTCCACGTCGACGTCCTGCGCCGCGTCCTCGCCGGGACCTGCGCCAGCACCAACACGGTCGGCTTCGCGACCGTCCCCTGTCGGGGTGACGGGAGGCCGCAGTACCTCACGGGGCTGAATCCCCTCGCCTTCGAGCTCGGTGGCGTGCGCCGCGTGGCTGTAGCGGACGCCGCAGTCGAGCAGGTGCGCCCCGACGCCTCCCCAGCGGCGCTCGGGCGCGCCGAGCTCTTCGCCAACGACGCCACCCGCAAACAGCTCACCTTCCACGATCTCCGCGCAACCGGCATCACGTGGATGGCCCTTCGCGGCGACGAGCCGATCAAGATCATGCGCCGCGCCGGCCACGAGGACATCGCGACCACCATGGGCTACGTGCGCGAGGCCGAGAACCTCATGCACCCGGTGGGCGAGCCCTTCCCGCCGCTCCCTGCCGCGCTCCTGGTTTCGTCAGCGGAATCGTCAGAAGGGCCGGCCCACTGGGCCCAACTCCGCGAATCTACTTACAAAACCGTAGCGTCCCCAGCGGGATTCGAACCCGCGTAGCAGCCTTGAAAGGGCTGAGTCCTGGGCCGGGCTAGACGATGGGGACCGGCGATGCGGCGCGGGAAGCTACCGTCCGTCGTCGACCAATGCAAGCCTTACTCGCATCGCCCGTTCCGTCAGGTCCCGCCCCCCGGGAAGCCGCGGCGTGAGCCGGCCGCTCGGCCGCTCGTCACGGCGGGCTTCCCTGGGGAAGGCGCCGGTCCTCGTGGACCCGCTCCAGACCACCTGGAGCCGTCGAGGCGCACCGCAAGGGGGCCAACCGGGCGCCGGTGAGCTCGACAGGGCTCGACGCAGCCGCTCGTCCGGCACGGACCTCCCTGCCCGCGCCGGGTCCCGCGCTGCCCTTGCGCCGCGTAGCCCTTGCGCCGCGCGCCGCGCACCCGTGCCCCCCGTGGGCGCGACCTCCCGCTCGCTGCCCGCGAACCGCTGGACGACCGCGCTGAATCGGGCGACCATGCGAGCCGCGCCACCCACCTTGCGCCACACAGGCAGACCTTTTCCCCATGCTTCCGCTTCTGCCCCTCGGGCCTGCCGTTCCGACGTCCCAGGGAGGACCGTGCATCGCCCTCGGCGCCTGACGCGCCCCGCGCGGCTCGCCTTCTGCCTTCTCCCGGCGCTCCTCTCAGCCGCCCCTTCGCGCCCTGCGCTCGCGCAGCTTCCGCCTGCGCCGCCCTCCCCGCCCTCTCCGCCCTCCCCCGCCCCGCCTCCCCTCGAGGTCGTCGTCACCGGCACCCGCACCCCCGAGAGCAGCCAGCGCGCCACCGTGCGCACGCGCGTCATCCCCCGCGAGGAGGCCGAGCGCCGCGGCGCCACAAACGTCGGCGAGGCGCTCGACGGCGAGCTCGGTGTCCAGGTCAACCCGAGCGCCTACGGCGCCATCGGCAACCCGAGCGCCATCCAGATCCAGGGCTTCGACCTCGACCGCGTCCTCGTCCTCGAGGACGGCGAGCGCGTCATCGGCGACAGCGGCGGCGCCATCGACCTCTCCTCCCTCCCGCTCAGCGACGTCTCCCGCATCGAGCTCGTCACCGGACCGACGAGCTCGCTCTACGGCGCGAGCGCCATCGGCGGCGTCGTCAACGTCCTCTCCGCCCCCCCGGCCCACCCCGGCTTCAGCGGCCGCGGCCGCATCGAGGGCCGCAGCCGCGCCGGGCTGCTCGTCCAGGGGTCCGGCGCCTACCGCGACGAGCACGCCTGGGCGACCGCCGACGCCTCGTTCCAGCGAGAAGACAGCCTCTCCCTCCTCGACGACAGCGCCGCCACCACCCTGCCCGAACGCGCGCAGCACCTCGTCGGCCTGCGCGCCGGCGCCGCGCTCGGCCGCGGCATCGACGTGCGCCTCCGCGCGCGGTGGATCCACGACGAGCAGGACGGCATCGAGCAGCCGCCGCAGCTGCCAGGCCTCCCCGTCTACCTCTACGACCTCCCCGAGGTGACCGACCGCGTCACCCTCCACCTCACCGAGACGCTCGACCTCGGCGGCGGCTCCAACCTGCGCCTCGCCGCCGGCCAGCAGTGGGCCTTCCGGACGAGCGGCCGCGACCAGCGCGGCTCGCCCTTCGCGGAGACGCGCGACCGCACAGGCACCCTGCAGAGCTACGAGGCCATCGCCACCGTCGCCCAGGGACAGCTCACCTGGGTCGCCGGCGCGCGCGCCGAGGTCGAGTCGCTCACCCAGAAGCTCGATCGCACCGAGGTCTCCACCTCGGGCATCTCCGAGAGCGCCGTCGATGAGGTGCCCGACACCGAGCTCGGCAGCGCCGCCCTCTACGGCCAGCTCGCGTGGAAGCTCACCGATCGACTCACCCTCATGCCCGGCGTCCGCGGCGAGTACTGGCCGCGCTACGGCGGCGTCATCGCCCCGCGCCTCGCGCTCGCCTACCGGCCCGCGCCGTCGCTCACGCTGCGCATCTCCGGCGGCCGAGGGTTCCGCACGCCCAGCGCGAAAGAGCTCGGCTTCTCGTTCGATCACTCGGGCCTCGGCTACATCCTCGAGGGCAATCCGGAGCTCGCCCCGGAGACGTCCTGGGGCGCGAACGGCGACGTCACGTGGATCCCCAGGGAGGGCCTGACGGTGCGCGCCGGCGCCTTCGCGAACTGGGTCGACGACCTGATCGACATCAACCCGAGACCCATCCGCTCCTCCGGCGACGTCGACACGTACACCTACAAGAACGTCGCCAGGGCGCGGACCGCAGGCATCGAGCTCTCGGCGACGTTCCAGGCGGCGTCGTGGCTCCGCGCCGAGGCCGGCTACGCCTACCTCTGGACGCGCGACGACGCGGCCGATCCCGCGCAGCCGCTCTCCGGCAAGCCGCCGCACACGGCGCAGGCGGCCCTCCGCGCCGGCCTGCCCCTCCAGATCGAGCTCGTCACCCGGCTGCGGACGATCTCCAGCGCGTTCGTCGAGGAGGGCCTGCGCGCGCCCGGCTTCACCACGCTCGACGCGCGCCTCGCGCGGCCGCTCTGGCCCTCGTCGCAGGCCTACGTCGGCGTCAGAAACCTGCTGGGCGCGCAGAAGGACCCTGACCGCCGCGGCGATCACCGGCCCCTCGAGGGGCGCACCGTTTACCTCGGCGTCGTCGCCGAGCTACCGTGGGAGGACTCATGACAAGAGGGTCAATCGCCATAGCGCTTCTCCTGCTCGCCCCGGCGTGCGGCAGCGGGGGCGAGCAGACCGCCGGAGACGGCACGCTCCTCGAGATCGAGGTGCCGGCCTCCGGGCGCGTCTTCCTCCAGCTCGCCACGCCGGAGGTCGTCGTCCCGGCCGGCGACGCCGCGGCGTCCACCGACTGGGATCTCGCGTTCTCGGGGTACGACGTCCTCACCAACAGCGGCCTCAGCGGTCCCGGTGATGGCGGAGCGCTGCCGATCAGCCTGGAGGACTACCGAGCAGGCCAGCTGCCGAGCACCCCCTTCCTGCTCCAGGACGAGGCCGGCGGCGCCTTCACGCGCTGGTACGCTTACGACGGCGAGACGCACGTCGCCTTCAGCCGCTATCACATCCAGGCGGTCGAGCACGAAGGACGGTACTGGAAGCTCCAGATCCTCTCCTTTTACGGCGAGGTGGACGGAGCGCCGGTCACGGGGCTCTACCAGCTCCGCTATGCCGAGGTGCTCCCCGACGGCTCCGGCCCGACGGTCGACATCGAGGATCTCGACGCGACAGCGGGCGGCATCGAGGGGGTCGACACCGCGCCGAGCGCTTGCCTCGACCTCGCCGGCAACCAGCAGCTGATGCTGACGCCGGAAGAGGCGCGCGCGTCGACGGCGTGGCACGTCTGCTTCCGCCGGTCGCTCGTCAGCGTCAACGGCGAGCTCGGCGGCCCCGGGACCGCGCGCGCCGCCGACCTCCAGGAACAGGAGGCGAGCTCCGAGGCGCTCGCCGAGGTCAAGGAGCGGACCGCCGAGTCGGAGGAAGCGCGGTTCAACGCCGCCGACCACGCCGCCCTGACCGATCCCGCGGTCGCGTACCGCGGCGACCACATCGCCACGGCCTTCACGGGGCGGTGGCTCGCTCCCGGGTCGAGCCCCCCCGCCCCGGCGAAGGACGCCGCATGGCTCGTCCAGAGCGCAGACGGCCAGTCACGCTTCGTCGCCGTGATCGAGCGCTTCGAAGGCGCGACCGACGTTTCCCCAGGACGGGTGATAATGCGCGTCAAGCAAGTGGAATGACCTCCACTCCCGCGATCTTGCGCCGCGGGACGTCACGAGGGTGCGCGGCGCGTGACATCGCGCCAGGACCCAAGCATACTGCGCGCGCGATAAGGGACGCCCTTGTCCACGGTAAGGAGTATGCTTATGACAGAGTCGCTTGCACCCGCATCGAGCGCCAGAGGTCCGTTTCGCGAGAATGGGACGCTGGACGATGAGCGCGCGGCAACGCGGGCGCGCCGTGGCGGCCTGCTCCCCGCGGTGGCGCTCGCCGCGGGCGCCGCGCTCGCCGCGGGCGCCTGCGGCGGCAGGGTGGTGGTCGACGGGTTCGAGCCCATCGACGGCACCGGCGGCTCCGGAGCGACAACGAGCTCCGCCACGCCAGGCTCATCGGGCGTCGGTCAAGGGGGCGCCATCGGCGAGGGCGGCGCGCCGCCGATTCCGCCCCTCGTGAAGCAGGAGTTCGGCGATGTCGTCGCCGGGGAGGCCGTCGCGGTGGTGGTCCCGCCCGGCACCCTCGGCATCACGGCCGTCGCTCAACGCCTGACCTCGCCGCCGAGCTGGGAGCCGATCGGGATCAAGAACATCACCGGACCTGACGGCAGGACGCTGGTGACGGACTACTCGATTCCCGGCACCATGGCCCTCTTTTACAACCAGGGCATCGGCACGGCGGCCGTACCCCAGACTGGCACGGCCGCAGCCGTGCCACTTGTGCCAGGCATCTACTGGATCACGGCCGGCGACGGCGGCTCCGGCCCCCTGGCGGCGCCGGCGCGCCTCTCGGTGTGGCGCCGTCAGACGCTCGACGGGCGCTTTCACGGCGGGAAGATCGACATCAACGCCTTCATCGCCGGAAACGCGATCTCCGAGGCGTACATGCAGCGCGCGCTGCTCGCCGCCTACAGGGGGTTCGTGGGGCTCGACGTGGGCAGCATCACCGTCCATCACATCGGGTCGGAGTGGGCGAGCGTCGACGAGGAGCGCCTCCCCGGCGTGCTCGAGCAGACGGCCGGCGCCCTCGGCAGGCCGGCGCTCAACGTGATCGCGGTGTCGGAGTTCCACGGGCGGCTCGCGGGCGCGGCCGGCGCGACGCCCTCCGCGCCCGCGGTCGCGGTCGAGCACGGGACCCACCTCAGCGGGATCGTCGTCACGCTCTTCGAGGACCCCGGGGTCGACACAATCATCCTGCGCCACGAGCTCGGCCATTTCGCCGGGCTGTTCCACACCACCGAGTTCGACGCCGGCTTCGCCGATCCGCTGGACGACACCTCGCAGTGCGACGACGTGCTCTCGCAGCTCGAGGGCTGCCCCGATTACGACAACCTCATGTTTCCGACGGGGGGCGACCTCTCGAGCACGATGACGCCGCAGCAGACGACGATCGTGCAGGCGAGCGCGCTCTACCGGGGGATCGTCGAGGACGGCGGCGGCGCGGCGGCTCCTCTCCCGGCCGGCCCGGGTACGCCGGCGAGCGGAGCGCCCGTGGCGCCGCCGGCCCCGAGCGGCGGGGACGCCCGGGCTGCGGCGCCCGACCGCCGCGCCTGGGGGGCGGCGCTCCCGCCGCGCGCCGCGATCCTGCTCGGGGGGCACTTCTGCGGGCACAGCGCGGCCGGGGGCGCGGGCTTCTTCGCGCGGCTCGGCGCGGCCGGCGGCGCCGACGCCGGCCAGCTGCTCGCGGTCGGCCGCGATGAGGGCGCGCCGGTGCACGCCAGGGCGCGCGCCCTGGCGGCGGCCGGCCGTTCCGCCGGGGCCTCGGCGCGCGTGGTCGCGGAGCTCCAGGCCATCGCCGAGGACCCGCGCCTGCCGCGGCAGACGCGGCTCGGCGCGATCCAGGGGGTCGCCTCCGCGTCGCCCGCCGCCGCCCGCGCGCTCGCCGCGCGCCTGATCGCCGATCCCGATGAGGTGGTCGAGCGGATGGCGATCCGCGCGGCGCGCTGACCAGCGGCCACGCGACCAGCGCCAGGGGCCGCGAAGAGCGCGAAATCACGGAACTGCTCACCGCGCAGCCGACGTGAGCTGCGCATAGAGCGCGGCGTACTCCGCCATGACCGTCCGCGTCGCGTAGCGGCGCTCGGCGCGCCGACGCGCGGCCTCGCCGAGCTGCGTCCTGAGCGAGGGGTCGTCGCGCAAGGAGCGAAGCACGTCCCGCAACGCGGCCTCGTCCCTCGGGGCCACCGCGAGGGCCGCGCGGCCGTCTTCGCCCTCGATGACGTCGGGCACGGCGCCGACCGGCGTGACGACGCAGGGCAGGCCGCTGGCCATGGCCTCGAGCAGCACGTTGGGCAGGCCCTCGCCGTGGCTCGGTAAACAGAAGATGTCCGCGCCGCGGTAGGCCGCGGGCATCGCGTCCTCCGGCAGCTCGCCGAGCAGGTCCAGGCGGCCCTGCCGCGCGAGCTCCCCGAGCGCCTCGTCCAGGCGACGCGCGTCGCCCGCGGCGCCCCCGGCCGCCCGGGGCCCCGCGAGCGCGAGGGTCAGGCCCTCGACCGCCAGCACGGCCCGCGTGAGCTCGAGGACGCCCTTCTGCGGGGTGACGAGGCCCGCGAAGAGCACCCGCAGCGGCCCCCCGGGCGAGCGCGGCGCGTCGGCGGGGCGGAAGCCCTCGGTGTCGACCGGGTTCGGGATCCGGACGACGCGGCCGCCCGGGACCAGGCCCTGCACGTAATGCCGCAGCTCTTCCGAGAGCGTGACGACGGCGGCGGCGCGGCCGAGCACGGCTCGCACCGCCTGCCGGGCGGGCCACGCAAGGGCGCGATGCCAGGCGATGATCTGCGACGAGAAATGCAGGTGGAGCACGGCCGGCACCCCCGCGCGACGGCACAGCTCCACCGCGAGGCCGTCGCGGGCGGTCGCCCAGAACAGCGTGGTGCACAGGTGTACGACGTCCGGCCGGCGTCGCGCGAGCAGCCGGTGGAGCTCGGAGAGCGCCTCGCCTGCGCGGACCACGCGCGCAGGGCGAAGCTTGCTCGTGGGATCGATGGCGGCGCTGCGAGGCGAGGTGTCGATGACGTCCGCCTCGATGCCCGCCGCCGGCGCCGCGTCGAGGTAGGTCCGCACCCACCGCGTGAGCCCGCCGGCGGGCGGCGGGAGGGGGCCCCAGAGCGCGACGCGCATGGTCCTAGAAGCGCGCCTCGGCGGCGATCTGGGCCCAGTGCTCGCGGAACCACGTCACGGTGGTCGCGAGCCCCTCGTGCAGGTCCATCCGCGCGTCGAAGCCGAGGACGCGCCGGGCCTTTTCGGTGGACGCGAGGCGACGGCGCTGCGTGTCCCACGCGCGGCGCTCGACGAACCGGATGCCGGCGCGGTTGCCCGTCATTTCATTGATGGCGCGCGCGAGGTCGAGGATGGTGGTCTCGCTGCCGGACGCCAGGTTGAACGCCTCGCCCGAGGCGCCGGCCGTGGTGCCAGCCCGGAGCAGGCCGTCGACGATGTCGCCCACGTAGGTGAACGAGCGGGTCTCTTCTCCCGTGCCGGTGATCGGCAGCGGCTCGCCCCGCAACGCCCAGCAGATGAAGTTGGGGATCACGTTGCGGTAGCGGCCAGGGACCTCGCCCGGACCATACGAGTTGAAGAGGCGGACCCGCACGGTGCTCATCCCTGCCTGCCCCGTGAAATAATTGCAATAGAGCTCGCCGAGCAGCTTGGTGGCCTGGTAAGGCGTATGCACGTCGAGCGAGACGTAGTCCTCCGGGACGGGCCGCGGCGGATCGCTGCCATAGACCGCGCAGCCGGACGAAGCGAAGACGACGCGCTGGGCCCCGCTCCGTCGCGCGTGGCGCAGCACCCGCAGCGTGCCGAGGCCGTTGACCTCGAGATCGCGCTCCGGGTTGTCCACCGAGTTCTGGTTCGCGAACAGCGCGGCGAGGTGGAAGACGTGAGAGGGCTTGTCCCGGAAGGCCTCCGCGAGCACGTCGTCGTCGACGACGCTCCCCTCCACGAAGCGCACGTCGCTCCGCGCCGCGATGGACCACCGGGGCGAGGAGGAGAAGTCCTCCACGACGATCACCTCCGCGCCCGCGTCGGCCAGGGCCACGGTGAGGGAGCTGCCGATCGCGCCCGCGCCCCCGGTCACGACGACCCGCCTGCCCTTGTAATTCTGCCTGATGCCCGACATCTCCTCTGTCGCCTCGCGCATGGAATCCTCCTCACAGCAACGCGCCGGTGCGTTGCGTTCTGCCGTTGCCCAGCCCCGCGCCGGCGCATTCGCGCGCCGGCGCGCTCATGACGCGCTCATTGCGCCGCGCGCGCGAAGACCTCCTCGTAGCGAGTCACGAGCGCGTCGCGCGTGAACGAGCGAAGGAAATAGCGGCGGCCGGCCTCCCCCATCGCGCGCCGCGCCTCGGGCGTCATGTCGCGCAGCCGCCGCACCGCGCCCGCGAGCGCCGCAGGATCCTCGGGCTCGCAGACGAGGCCCGCCCCGCTGTCCCGGACCAGATCCGCCGAATCTCCGCCCGCCCCGACGAGCACCGCCCGGGCCGCGGCCATGTAGGCCGGGATCTTCGAAGGGATCGTGATCTCGAAGCGCGGATCGCGCCGCAGGTGCGAGAGCAGCACGTCGGCGAGCGCAAAGAGATGAGGCATGCGCTCGTGCGGCTGCTGGCCGATGAAGACGACGTTCGAGAGGGCGCGCGCCTCCGCCTCGCGCCGGAGCCTGGGCGCGTCGATCCCGTCCCCCACCATCACGAACCGCACGTCGTCGAGGTCCCGCAGCAGCGCCGCCGCGTCGAGCACGCTGGAGAGCGCCTGGGCGGCGCCCATGTTGCCCGCGAACAGGACGACGAACCGCCCCGTGAGCCCGTGCTCCGCCGCGAGCTGCGGATCCGGCTCCACCGGCTGGTAGATCCGGTCGTCCGCCCAGTTCGGTATCACGTGCACCTTGCCTTCGGGGACGCCTTTGCGCGAGAGCGCGCGCACGAGGCCTGGGCTGATCACGATGAGCGACGCGGCTCTCCGGTACAGGGCGCGGTTCACGCGGTCGATACCAGCGAGCACGTGCGGGTTGTCGAGCATGCCTGAGGCGGCCGCGGTCTCGGGCCACAGGTCCTGGACCTCGTACACCCACGGGATCCCGCGGAGCGCGGCGAGCCAGGAGGCCGCGACCGCGAGGCTCGGCGCGGGATTGTGAACCCAGGCGACGTCGGCGCGCCCGGAGAGCGCGGGGCCGAGCACCGCGGTCGAGGCGGCGAAGCTCGCGTAATTGAGCGTCCGCCGCAGGCGCGACCGGCTGTGGTCGAGGTAGCTCGGGAGCCGTATCACCCGGGTGCCGCTCACGTGCTCCACGTCCCAGAGGCGCTGCCGGTACCCCGCGTAGAGGCGGCCGTGCGGGTAGTTCGGGAACGCGGCGATCGACGTCACCTCGTGCCCGCGCGCAGCCAGCGCCTCGGCGAGCAGATGGGCCCGCGATATCGGCTCCGGGTGATACCACTGAGATATAAGGAGAATCCTCACCGTGCGTCCTCCGATGCACGGATGCCTGGCGGCATTCATCCGGAGAACGCGGCGCGCCCTGGCCCATGAGCCTCAGCCCCCGGAGCGCTGGTGCCATCGGATTTTTGCACGCGTCAGCCCTCCCTGACGCGTCTCTGAGGCGGCGAGCTAGCCGGCCTTGGACCTCGCGGCCATGGAGATGAGGCCCCTCCCGGCGACGGCGCGCGCGAAGTCCAGGCCCGTCAGCACGCCGCGGAGCCGCCGCCCCTGCACCACGAGCACGCGCCGCGCCTGCGCCGCGTGCGCGGCGGCTGCGGCCCGGTGGAGCGGCGTCCGAGCGTCGAGACAGACCATGGCAGGGCTCATCACGTCCTCGACCGGTGAGTCCGACAGCACGCCGTGCGCGAGCAGCGCCTCGGTCTGGGTGAACATCCCCACCGGCCAGCCGCCGGGGTCCACCACCACGAGCCCGCTCACCTGCGCCGTCGTCAGGCGGTCGGCGGCCAGCGCGAGCGGCGCTTCGAGCGGGATCGTGTACGCGGGGGCCGACATGAGCTCGGCGATCGGCGTCGCCTCCCGCGACTCGACGAGGGCCAGGAGGAGATCCTTCGTGCTGAAGACGCCGGTCAAGGCGTCGTCCTCGCGGACGAAGACGCGGTGGATGCGGTGCTTCAGCAGCACGCTCGCCGCCTGGACGACCAGCGTCGTGCGCCCGATCGTGATGATCCCGGGGCGCAGCACGTCGCGCGCCGGGACGTCGGGCAAGGTGAACCGCATTCCGCGACTGTTGGTCTTCGTCTCGAACTGGCCGAGCCGGAGCAGGTCGGTGCGCGACAGCACGCCCAGCGCACGCGACGCCGCGTCGACGATGGGCACGCAGGAAATTGCGTGCTCGCACAACGAGCGGTGGACCCGGGGCAGGAGGGTCGTGTCGGGCGCTGTGATGACTTCGCAGGTCATGTAACGCGAGACAGGTGTCGCAAAGCGCATCATGGGGAGGATTCCTCGAGGACGCCGGCGCGGGTCTCGGGCAGGCGGCGCGTGAGCGCGCAGCAGACGGGAGCAAGAAGCGATCCGTGATGCGGTGACGTGCGGCCGCGCCCGGCCGCCTCGGAGCGAAAGGCGTGGCGCAGCGCCGCGAGCGGGCGCCGCAAGCGGGCTCACCGCCGACCGCGCCGGCGCAGGCGTCGCGCGTGGGCGCGCGATCTGCGCCGGGTGTGCGACGAGCTGGGCAGTTCCGGGGCGATGACCCCGAGATCAGGGCGCCCAGCGGACGCTGTCCCAAAATGCATCACGTGGGGAGCCCTGGAACGTGGCCGCCGGGGCACGGCCGTAGCGGAACCGGAAGACCCCCGGGGCGCCTGGCCGCCTGGAGCAGCGCGTTGACCGCGAGCTCCCGGCGGCCAGCGCCCCGGCGACTTGCCTCAGGCGACCCGCGGCTCAGACGCTGAGCGCAGAGCGGCTCCCTGTCGAGATCCCGAGAGCGCGCCGCGCCAGGGCGCGGGGCCGGAGCTCGCCTTCGCCTCGCAGCGCCGGCGCGGGGCGATTACCACCGCCCGTTGCAGCCGCTGCCGTAACCGAAGGGGCCGCCGTAGTTGCCGCCGCTGAAGCCGCCGCCGGGGCCGTAGCCGGGGCCGTAGCCGGGGCCGTAGCCGGGGCCATAGCCACCGGCAGGCGGACGGCCGTAGCCGCCGGACCACGGCGCCCAGGGCTCGCTGAAAGAGCCCCCCCAGGGGTCGAAAGCGCCGCCCCTGTTCCAGGGGCGGCGCCACCGGTCGCGCCCCCAGCCGCAGCTCCGCGAGTTCCCATAACCGTACAGCGCCTGCGAGGTCTCCTCGACCTCCACGGCCTCGGCCTCGTCCATGTCGATCTCGTCGGCGCCCGCCTCGCCCGCCGCGCACCCGGTGGTCAGGGCGGCCATCGCCATCGCAACATGCATCCACCTGCTATTCAACAGCTCAACCATTTCTCCCCCTTCCACGACCCGCGACATCCGCGGGCCGTCAGGTCAGTCGGATTGAGCAGAGAGCAGCGCTCATGCCCGAGAGCCGGTGTGCACGGGCTGCCGCCCGAGGGCGCGCGCAGCGGGCGGGAGGCAGCGACAAACCGACAATCCTAAACAGCGCACAGCCTCGCAGCGAAGGCGTGTTCACCCGCGCTGGATCGCTGAGCAGATAAGGCGCTTCGAGGCGCGCGCGGCGCACAGCAGCTCGCCGCGGCAGGCGCCCTTGAACGACGCGACGACTCGCGCAAAACACGCCTTTCGCGAGCCGCGGGCTTCTCGGCGCAGGGCGCCTCCACGAGGCGTCTCCGACGATTCGAAGCCTCGTCGCCGACACGCTCGGTCGACAGGCGACAACGCCATACCAACACTCACCGTCATCGGACGATCCGCGACTTTCCGCGCGGCGCGCTCAGCCCATTTCCTCTGCGCCCACGTAGGCAAAGGTGCTCAACAAGAGCGCTCCGGGCGTCTCGCGACGCGCGCACCAGAGCACCTGTCGGACCGACCCCTCCACGCGCGCCCCTGCTGGAGAAGCCCATGACATAACGCCCGCCGAACGTGTCGCCGAGAACGCGCGCCAGGCGCCGCGACGCTCGCGCCCGCGATCCGCGCGACGCGCGGCGCCCCCGAAGGTAAGCTCGACCCATGCTTCGCCTCGCCGCGCGCCCTGCGGGCCCATCCGATTATGACCACTTTGCTCGGTTCTTCGTGGAGCTCGGGACGGACAACCCGGTTCTGCCTCGCGACCGCTGGGAGAGCGCCTTCGCCAGGGACACCCTCTTTTTCGAGGAGGACGGCGAGGTGGTCGCCTATGCCTATGTCCAGCCGCTGCGCGGGGTCGGCTACGTGCGGCACGTCGTCGTCGCGCCGCCCCACCGCGGCCGCGGCGTCGGCGTCCAGGTCATGCGCGCCGTCGCCGCGCACCTCCGCGGCCGCGGCTGCACGCGCTGGTGCCTGAACGTGAACCCGGACAACACCGCTGCCGTGCGGCTCTACCGGAGCGCCGGCATGAACAACGTCTACGCCATGACCACGTTCCAGCTCGCCTGGGACGCCGCGGCGCGCCTCCCGCGCCCTGCCCGCCCGGTCATCGCCCGCCCGGCCGAGCCGCCCGACGACGCCGTCCTGGAGGCGTCGTTCGGCCTGCTGCCCGGCCAGATCGCCGAGGCCCGCGGCCGGGGCGGCCTCGTGCTCCTCTGCCTCGTCGACCCCGCCGCGCCGGGCGCCGCCCCGCTGGGGTTCGCCAGCTTCGACTCGTTGCTCCCCGGCGCGTTTCCCTTCCGCGTGGCCGCCCCCGAGCTCGCCGCTCCCCTGCTCGACGCCATCCGCCCCCACGCCCCGTGCGCCCCCGAGGCCCTCCTCGTCACGGTCGAGGACGACGACGCGCTCACCGCCGCGCTGCGCGCGGTGGGCGCGACAGTGCAGCTCGTCGGCGCGCACTTCCGCGGCGAGATCCCGGACCCCGGCTGAGCCGCGAAGGCCGCTTGCCCTCGCAGCCACACCGCAGTACCGAGCCGGCCATGAGCCCACTTCCCGGCCTCCCCGGCGACTTCCTCGCGGCCGTCCAGCGCGAGTTTCCCGCGGATTTCCTCTCCACGGACGCCGCCGACCTCGCGACGTTCGGCCGCGACTGGACCAAGGTCCACGAGCCGAGGCCCTCGGCCCTCGCGCTCCCGCGCTCGACCGACGAGGTCTCGCGGCTGCTCCGCCTGTGCTCCGAGCACCGCGTCCCGGTGGTGCCCTCGGGCGGGCGCACGGGGCTCGCGGCCGGCGCCGTGGCGGCGAAGGGCGAGCTCGTCGTGTCGCTCGAGCGGATGCGCCGGATGGGCCCGGTCGACGTGCTCGGCGCGACCGTGCGCGTCGAGGCCGGCGCCGTGACCGAGGCGGTGCACCAGCACGTCGCGCCGCACGGCCTCACCTGGCCTGTCGACTTCGCCTCCAAGGGGTCGAGCCAGGTCGGCGGCAACATCGCGACGAACGCCGGCGGCGTGAAGGTCATCCGCTACGGCCTCACGCGGCAGTGGGTGCTCGGGCTCACCGTCGTGACCGCGAACGGCGCGGTGCTCGAGATGAACGGCGCGCTCGAGAAGAACAACACAGGGATCGACCTGCGCCAGCTCTTCATCGGCAGCGAGGGCACGCTCGGGATCATCACCGAGGCGACGCTCAAGCTCACGCGGTCGCCCGAGGGGCTCAACGTGTTCCTGTTCGCGGTGCCGGATCTCGCCGGCGTGCTCGCGCTGTTCCGCGAGGCCCGGATGGGGCCCTTCGTGGTGATGGCCTACGAGTTCTTCACGGAGAAGTGCCAGGCGCGCCTGCGCAGCCACCGGAACGTGCGCGTGCCGCTCTCCGCGCCGTCGGACTACTACGTGCTCATCGAGGTCGAGCGCGGCGAGCCCGAGGCGCTCGAGGCGTGGATCACCTCGCTGTTCGAGCGCGAGCTGGTCACCGACGGCACGCTCGCGCAGCACGGGGCGCAGGCCGCCGAGCTCTGGGCGCTCCGCGAGGGGATCAGCGAGAGCCTGTCGGCGACCGGGCTGCCGCACAAGAACGACGTCTCGCTCCCCATCCAGGAGCTCGAAGGCTTCTGCTCCGAGCTGGAGAGCCTGTTCGAGGCCAGCTATCCAGGGTGGGAGATCGCGCTCTTCGGCCACATCGGCGACGGCAACCTCCACATCAACGTGATGAAGCCCGACAGCCTCACGCGCGAGGAGTTCCTCCGGCGCACCCACGAGGCGGATCACGCGATCTTCACGCTCGTGAAGAAGTACCGCGGCAGCATCTCCGCCGAGCACGGCATCGGCCTGCTCAAGAAGGACTACCTGCCCTACTCGCGCTCGCCCGAGGAGCTCTCGATCATGCGATCGATCAAGCGGGCGCTCGATCCGCTGAACCTCATGAACCCGGGCAAGATCCTCGATGTCTGAGCGCGTCCCAGGCCCCCTCGGCCCGAGGCATCCGGCGCGACGCCGGTGGACGGGCATGTAGAAACCCAGCCATTCAGCGCGGGCTCGGCCCCGGTGCGCCGGCGGCCGTCCTGCGGAGAGGAGAGACGATGACCCTCGACGAATCCAAGCTATCGCACCGGTTCACCGAACGGAGCGGCGTGCGCCTTCACTACGTCGAGGCGGGCGAGGGGCCGCTGGTCGTGCTCCTCCACGGCTTTCCCGAGTTCTGGTACTCGTGGCGCCACCAGATCGCCGCGCTTGTCGAGGCGGGTTACCGCGTGATCGCCCCGGACATGCGCGGCTACAACCTCTCGGACAAGCCCCGGGGCGTCGCGGCCTACGCGCTCGCCGAGCTGACCGCGGACGTGGCGGCGCTCATCGAGGCTTCGGGCGCGGAGCGCGCCGCGGCCGTGGTCGGCCACGACTGGGGCGGCGGCGTCGCCTGGGCGTTCGCGGGGCGGTATCCCGCGCTCCTCGATCGGCTGGTCATCCTCAACTGCCCTCACCCCCAGAGGCTGCTCGCCGGGTTTCGCACGGCGCGGCAGCTCCGCAAGAGCTGGTACATGCTCTTCTTCCAGCTCCCGAAGGTCCCCGAGCTGCTCGCCCGGCGGGACGATTATGCGTTTTTCCGCGCGTCGTTGAAGGACGATCCGCAGCGGCTGGGCGCCATGAGCGACGAGGAGCTCGCGCGTTACGTCGAAGCGTGGTCGCAGCCGGGCGCGCTCACGGCCACGATCAACTACTACCGCGCCACCTTCCGCCCGAGCGGCCTGCGCGGGTTGACCCGGCCGCTCCGCATCGCCCCCCCCGTGCTGGTGATCTGGGGCGAGCACGACCGCTACCTCGGCGCCGAGCTCGCCGTGCCGGATCCCGAGCTGGTCCCGAACGCCCGTGTCGCCCGCATCCCCGACGCGAGCCACTTCGTGCACTACGACAGGCCGGAGAGGGTCAATCAGCTCCTCCTCGAGTTCCTGCGGTGAAGCCCGCACGGCAGCGCCGCGCCGTCGGCGGCGCGACCGCGCCGTCACGCGCCGTCACGTGACGGCGTCTGCGCGGCGTCAAAGCGGCTCTTCGCCGCCGCGGACCCGTTTGACACGGCGGTGCGGCCGATCGACCCTGCCGGGCGACCATGCTCCGCCGCATCCCTGATCGGAATATCTGGCTCGTCTACGGCGCGATCTTCCTCCTCGGCCTCGCTTACGGCATCGCCATCTCGCTCACGGCGGTCTTCCTGGACGTGCGCGGGTTCACCAAGCGCGACATCGGGCTGCTCGCGTCGTGCTTCGCGCTCGGCATCGTCCTGCTCTCGCTGCCCATGGGCGCGCTCATCCGCCGGTTCTCGGCGAAGGCCACGCTGGTGAGCTCGCTGGTCGGGTACGCGGCCGCGGTCGGCGTCTTCCCCTACCTGCCGGGCTTCGCCTCCATCGCGGCGGTCCGCTTCCTCGACGGCGCGTGCTCGGTCGGCATCTGGGTGAGCTGCGAGACGATCCTGCTCGCCCGGTCGGACAAGGACAACAAGGCGTTCGTCACGAGCCTCTATGCGGTCGCGATGGCGCTCGGCTACGTCATCGGCCCGCTCTGCGCGAAGGGCATCGTCGCCCTCGCCTCGATGCCCGCGGCGTTCGTGATCTCGTGCGTCATCGCGGCGCTCTCCGCGCTCCTCGTGCTCGCGCGCCTCGATCGCGACCCGAAGGACGCGCCGGCGCACGGGGAGGCCGGCGCGCCGGACGGCGAGGAGCCTCAGGCGACCTCCGCCTCGATCCTCTGGCGCATCAAGACCTCGTGCTTCGCGACCTTCGCCTATGGCTACTTCCAGGCCTCGGTCGTCCTGTTCCTCCCGCTGTACCTGATGGCGTCGAAGGGCGTCACGCTGGAGCAGACGATCCTCATCCCTGCCTTCTTCGCGGTCGGGATGCTCGTCTTCACCAACGTCTTTGGCCGGATCGGCGATCGCCGCGGCCACCTGTTCCTCATGCGCGTGCTCGGCGCGATCGGCACGCTGATGATCCTCGGCTTCGTGTACCTGGATCGGTACGACGCGATGTGCGCTGCGGTGCTCGTCGCCGGGGCGACGCTCGCGTCGATCTCGCCGCTCAGCCTCGCGCTCCAGGGCGTCGTCACCGCGCCGCGCGACTACAGCCGCGCGAACTCGCTCTACAACGTCTTCTACGCCGCCGGGATGCTCCTCGGCCCCCCGGTGTCGAGCGCCCTCTACGAGGCCTCGGGCGGCGTCGCGATGCTCTACCACCTGGCGGTGCTGTGGGCCGGGTTCGTCGTCTTCGCCCTCGTCTTCGCGGGGGACGACCCGGCGGCGCGGCGGCGCGAGCGGAGCCGGGTCGAGGCCGCCGCCTGAGGGCGAGCTCGGCGGGGCCCCCGCCCCCCCCCGAAGAACCCCCTCGCCGGCGGCCGGGCCCTGCTCTCAGTAAAGAACGCGCGTCCGGAGGCTGGTCTCCAGCGCCCCGATCCGCCGGCTCACCTCGGCGGACACGTCCTGCGAGAGGTCCATGATGAGGTAGCCGATGTTGGCGTCCGTCGACAGCACCTGGCTGTCGATGTTGGCGTTCACGTCCGACACGATGCGGTTCACGTCACGGAGCACGCCCGGCACGTTGCGGTGGACGTTGAGGATGCGGTGCGTGCCCTTGAGCGGCGGGAGCTCCACGTTCGGGAAGTTCACCGCGCCCGTCGTCGCCCCGGTGATCGCGAACTGCGTCAGCGCGCGCGACACCTCGCGGCCGATGGCCTCCTGCGCCTCCTCGGTCGAGCCGCCGATGTGCGGCGTCAGGATGACGTTCGGGAGCCGCTGCAGCTCCGTGTGGAAGCCGTCCGAGTTCGACTCGGGCTCCTCCGGGTAGACGTCGATCGCCGCGCCCGCGAGGTGCCCGCTCTTCAGCGCCTCGGCCAGCGCCGGGATCACGACGACCGTGCCGCGGCTCGCGTTGAGCAGGTACGAGCCCTTGCGCATGTGCGCGAGCTCGGCGGCGCCGATCATCTTGTGCGTCTCCGGCGTGCCCGGCACGTGCAGCGAGACGAAGTCCGACTCGGCGAGCAGCGCCTCCAGCGTCGGCAGCGGGCGGTTGTTGCCCATCGGGAGCTTCTGGCCGATGTCGTAGTAGACGACCCGCATCCCCATCGCCTCGGCGAGCACGCCGAGCTGCTGGCCGATGTGGCCGTAGCCGATCAGGCCGAGCGTCTTGCCGCGGATCTCGTAGCAGGCCTTCGAGACCTTCTTCCAGGTGCCGGCGTGCACCTCGCGCGACCGGTCGCCGAGCTGCCGGGAGAGCATGACGCACTCGGCGATGATCATCTCGGCGACGCTGCGCGTGTTGCTGAACGGCGCGTTGAACACCGGCACACCGCGCCGGTTCGCCGCGTCGAGGTCGACCTGGTTCGTGCCGATGCAGAAGCACCCGATGGCGAGCAGCTTGTCGGCCTTCTCGAGGACGCCCGCGGTGACGTGCGTCTTGCTCCGGATGCCGACCATGTCCACGCCCGGGAGCGCGGCGATCAGCTCGTCCTGCTTCATCGCGGAGCTGCGCGTCTCGATCTCGAACGACCGCGTTCGAAAGAGCTCGTGCGCGCTCTGGTGGATGTTCTCGAGCAGGAGCACCTTGACGGGCTCCTTCGCGGCTGGGGGGGTGGTCTGAAGTTTCGTTGAAGTTGGCGTCATTGGCTTCATCCGTCAGGGCCACCTCTACCGCAACTTGGCCGGTTTGCATCTCGGATCCGATCCGACGCCGCCGGGGCGGCTGTCCGCGCATCCGTTGCGCGCGGCAGATCGCCGCACCGCCCCCTCGCGCGCGCCGCAGGGGAGACGCCTTGCCCATGGCAGGCTAGATTGCGCCGCATGCGCCACCGCAGACACGCTCGACTCCCCGCCTTCCTCGCCGTCGCCGCGCTCGCCGCTGCCCCTGGATGCAAGGGGAAGCCCAGCCCCAGCGGCCCCCCGCAGAGCGCGACGACGGCCCACGACGCGCCCGCGGCGCCGCCGGCCTCGACGACGATCGACACGATGCCGCCGCCGGTCCCGCCGCCGTCGAAGAACGCGCTCATCGAGGACGAGCGCAACACGATCTCGGTGTTCCGCGAGGTCGCGTCCGCGACGGTGTTCGTGACGCAGCGCCGCCTCGTGGTGGACCGCTTCTTCGGGACCGCGGTCGAGGTGCCCGCCGGCTCGGGCTCGGGCTTCGTCTGGGACGCTGACGGGCACATCGTCACGAACTTCCACGTCGTGGACAACGCGCAGTCGCTCATCGTCCGGCTCCAGGGGGAGAAGACGTTCCCGGCGCGCCTCGTCGGCGTCGAGCCGCGCAAGGACATCGCCGTGCTCAAGATCGACGCGCCGAAGGAGATGCTCAAGCCGATCCAGATCGCGCCCCTGCGCGAGCCGCTCGAGGTCGGGCAGAAGGCGATCGCGATCGGCAACCCGTTCGGCCTCGATCACACCCTGACGACCGGCATCATCAGCGCGGTCGGCCGCCAGGTCGAGGGCGCCGGCGGCGTGACCATCCGCGACATGATCCAGACCGACGCCGCCATCAACCCCGGCAACTCCGGCGGCCCGCTGCTCGACTCGAGCGGGCACCTCATCGGCATGAACACGATGATCTTCTCGAAGAGCGGCGCCTCCGCCGGCATCGGCTTCGCCGTGCCCTCGACGATGATCGCGCGGGTGGTCCCGCAGATCATCAAGACCGGCAAGGCCGAGACGGTCGGCCTCGGCATCCAGCTCGACCCGGCCCGCCGCCTCGAGCGGCGCAACGGCATCCGCGGCGTCATCGTGATGAGCGTCATCCCCGACGGCCCCGCCGCCAAGGCGGGCCTGCGCGGCCTCTCCGAGGGCGACCGCGGGCTCGTGCTGGGCGACGTGATCGTCGGGCTCGACGGCGCGCCGGTCGCGGATTACGACGCGCTCTACAACGCCCTCGACGGCAAGAAGCCGGGCGAGAAGGTGAAGGTCGACCTGCTCCGCGGCGGCCAGAAGACCACCGTCGAGATCGCGGTCGAGCTCCTCAGCTGAGCGGCCGGCGGCCGCCGCGCGGTGTCCGTCGGGGGAGCGATGAGCCGCCCGGCGGCCGCCGACGCGGGCCCCGCCGGGCGACGGCGCGCTCAGGCGATGATCGGATCGATGAGCCCGCCTTCGAGGCTCTCGTCGCCGAAGGTGTCGAGCGGGCCGCCCTGGCCGTTGGTGCAGCCGACGGCCGCGCCGATCGTGTTGAGCAGCTTGTTGTTGGTGACCTTGATGTCGACGAACTGGCCGGTCTTCAGGTAGCCCGCGGCGCCGCCGGCGAGGATGTACGGGACCCTCCGGAAGGAGTGGTACTTGTCGGCGTTGTCGTTGAGCCACACGGCCACGCCGTGATCGAGCAGCGTCCCCGAGCCGAGATCGTAGGACGAGAGCCTGTCGAGCAGGTGCTTGAAGATCCGCCCGTGGATCCGGTCGACCTGGTGATGCAGCTCCTGCGCGCCCTCGATCGGCGGGCCCTCCGAGCCGTCGCCGTCGATGCGGTGGGAGATCTTGTGGAAGCTCTTCTGCCGCACGCCGTGGATCGTGTACTCGGTCCCGTCGTTGCCGTCGCCCACCTGGAGCGTCGCCGCGCGCGTCACGCCGCACGCCATCGCGAGCGCGATGATGTCCATCTGCATGCGGGCGATGGTCTCCACGTTGTCGTGGCTGCGGACGCCCGGGGAGATCGCCTCCATCTCGGCGACCCGCTCCTGCGGCAGCTTGCAGGCGAGCGCGACCTCGAGGTCGCGGATGCTGTCGAAGTGGAGCTGTAGCCGCTCGCGATCGCTCTTGCTGAGGTCCTTCCGGCCCATGAGCGACTGCATCTCCGCGCGGACCAGGTCGTTCACGCTGGCGCGGCGCTCGGCCAGCGACTGCGCGACCCCGTCGTCGGCGTCGGCGAGCCCGAAGAGCTTCTTGTACGCGTTGAACGGGTCGCGCTCGGCGGCGCGGAGCTGCTTCGGGCCGCGGTACGAGAGCACCTCGTTGAGGTAGCCGACCATCCTGCCCGCGTAGAGCGTCAGCGGCTCGACGCCCGCCGGGTTGAGCTCGGTCGCGATGCGGTTGTCGATCGACTCGCCCATCGCGAGCGACTCGTTGCCCGACGGATCGTCCGACACGCGCGCGGCCGTGAGGCACTGGTTGCCGCCGCCGGAGTGGCCGCACCCGTTGGCCTTGAACGCGAAGCTGATGCCGCGCACCATGATCAGCTTGCTCGCGTAGTCCTTGAGCTCGCTGACCGCGCGGTCGCTGTCCCGCTCCATCGACTCGGCGGTCAGCGGGCCCGTCTCGCTCGGCCAGAACATCTCGGGCTCGTCGTCGACCTCCTGCGCCACGCCGTTCGCCTGGCGCATGAAGATCGCGAAGGGCGGCGCGTCGCCCGTGCCGGCCGCGGCGCGCCGGGGCGCGAAGGTCTCCAGGAACGGGAGCGCGACCGTGACGCCAAACAGGCCTCGAAGCACACGTCGTCGGGTGATCATTGCGCCTCCGCGGGAACGCGAGCGAGGAAGGAAGTGGACGAGACGATCTGGAGAAGGAGCTCCTGGGTCGAGGCGCCGCCGCGCGACGCGTCGCCGAGCTCCTGGATGAGCCCCCGGTCCTTCGCGGCCGCGCCGCGGCCGTGGGCGAACTCGACCCAGTGCTTCGCGTAGCACGCGTGCGCCTCGCTGCTCTCGGCGAGGACCTGGCTGAACGCGATCGCGTCCGCGTAGCTCCTCGGCTGGCCGCCGAGATAATAGACGTCCGCGGCGTCGACGGGCACGCCGTTGTCGGTCGCGCGGTACTTGCCGATCGCGTCGTAGTGCTCGAAGGCAAACCCGGCGGGGTTGATCATCGTCGCGTGGCACGCCTCGCCGCAGGTCCCCTTGCCCGTGTGCGCCGCGACGCGCTCGCGGTTTGTCGCGTGCTCGCCCGGCGGCAGCGCGGTCGCGTTGTCGGGCGGCGCCGGCAGCGACGCGCAGAGGATCCTGAGGTTCACGAAGACGCCGCGGTGGATCGAGTCCGGCTGCCGCGCCGTCGCCCTCGACGCGAGGAAGCCGAGGCGCGTGAGCAGCCCGGAGCGCTCCGCCCCGTTGAGCTCCACCTGCTTGAATTCATTGGAAAATTCTCCGTCGATGCCGTAGGCCGCCGCGAGGTGGCCGTTCACGAACGCGGTGCGGGCGGTGAGCAGGTCGGTGAGCCCGCCTTCCTTGTCGAAGACGACGTGATCCACGAAGAGCTCCGCCTCGCGCTGCATGGCGTCGCCCATCTCGGGGACGAACTCGGGGAACAGCGCCTGGTCCTTGTTGAGGTCGTCGTACTGCTCGTAGTCGTAGAGCTGCCGGTGGAACGCGCCGACGACCTCGCGGGCGCGCGGGTCCTCGAGCATGCGCTCGGCGTAGGCGCGGACCGCCTCGTGGGTTGACAGCTCGCCCGCCTTCGCCGCCGCGAGGAGCTCGTCGGAGGGCATCGTGTTCCAGAAGAGGTACGCGAGCTTGGCCGCGATCTCGTACCCGCTCAGCGGGATGAGCCCGCCCTTCGCCGGCCCGGCGCCGAGCTCGACCCGGTAGACGAAATGGGGCGACTGCAAGAACGCCTCGAGCGCCGCGCGCACGCCCGCGACGAACGGGTCCTCGCCCTCGAAGAGCTCCTTGCCGCGGTCGAACAGCGCGAGGTACGCGCCCCGCTCGTCGGCCGTGAGCGGGCGCCGGAACGCCCGCTCGCCGAACCGCTCGACGAACGCCTGCGCCCGCGCCTCCGGCTCGGCCGGCAGGTCCGCGGGCACGATCCGCGCGAGCTTGCCCTGGTCGCCGGCGACCATCGCCGCGAGCTCCTCGGCGGCGCGCTGGTAATCGCTCCAGAGACCTGGCGTCACCCGGAGCGCAGCCTCGTTGTTGTCGAACACGCCGCCGAGCGGATCGCTCGTGAACGACGCCGAGAGACCGGGCCTGTCGTCGAGGCGCAGGAGATCGCGCACCGTGTTCTCCCACTGCGCGTGGCTCAGCCGCGGGAACATGCTGCGCCCGGCGACCTGCGTCTCTGCCGCGCCATCCGGCAAGCCGCCCGGCACAACAGGGCCGGGGCCGTCGCCCTCCCCCGGCTCGCCCACGGAGCCCGTACACCCCCCGAGCAGGAGCGCCGTGGCGCAGAGCCCCGCGCCAAGCGCCCGCCGCCATCGCGGCGAGCCGGTCATCGAACAAGACGGTGAGGTCATCGTTCCCTCCTGGCCAAGAACTCTGGTGATTAAGCAGCTCCTTCAGCATAACTATTAATTCAACACCCATCAACCAGAAACCGTCTCGTTTGAACGTCGTGTCGGTTCAAGCTGCAGCTCTGCCACGTTCGCGCCAAGTTCGCGCCAAGTTCGCGTCACAACCGCTCGGCGCTGGACAAATCGAACATCACCGGAACTCCCATGCTCGCGCCGGAGCGAAATCGCCGGTGATCACGCGATCTCGATGGATGCCGCGCAACCGCGGGCGGCAGGGTGTGCGCCGATCCGCCGCAGGGGGGCGCGTGGAGTCTCACGTAGGTTCTCTGTTGCTCCAGCGGGGATGATTCAGCAGTCTGTCGCTCATGCGCACCTATCGCCCTCGACTCGTCTCCACGTGGTTTGCGCTCGCGCTCGCGTCGCTCGCTGCCCTCTCTGCCTGCGAGCGGCGGGCGGCGCCGCCCGCTGGCGGCGCCCCGGCGGGCCCCGGAACGGAGGCGCCGCCGGCCACGCCGGTCGCGAGCGCGCCGGCGGCCGCCGCGGCGGCCCGGGTCGAGTACCTCGAGGAGGTCACGGGCGGCGCGGACAGGAGCGAGGCGCTCCCCCTGGTCGTCGCCATTCATGGGCTCGGCGATCGGCCCGAGTCGTTCGCGGGGGTCCTGGCGGGCGCCGACGTCAAGGCGCGCCTCATCGTGCCCCGCGGGCTCACGCCGTACGGGGACGGCTACTCGTGGTTTCCGCTCCAGCAGGCGCTCGCGAGCGAGGATGTCGGACAGGGCATCTTGCGCGCGGCCGCCGCGCTCGCGGCGACGATCGAGCGGATCGCCGCCGAGCGGCCGACGCGGGGCAAGGCCATCGTGACCGGCTTTTCCCAGGGCGGCGCGCTCACGTTCGCGCTCGCCCTGCACCACCCGCGCGCCGTAGGCGCCGCCTTCCCCGTGAGCGGCTGGGTCCCCCCCGCGGTGCTGCCCGGCGGAAGCGCGGTGGAGCCGGCGACTCCGGCGCTCGTCGCGCTGCACGGCGAGGCCGATCGGCGCGTCCCGATCGGCCCCACCCGCGACGCGATCGCGGCGCTCGACGGGCGCGGCGTCAAGGCGAGCCTGAAGAGCTACCCGGGTGTCGGCCACACGGTGAGCGGCGAGATGCGGCGCGATCTCCTGCAGCTCATCCGCCGCGCCGCCGCCGAGATGCGCTGATGTCTTTCCCGTCGTCGTCGGGAGCGCCGCGCGGGTCGTGGGGACGGCGACGTGCGGGACGCGCAGCGCCGATCTACACGGCGCGCCGCGCATACCCTATGTTGCGAGCTCGAATGGAACCGGACCTTTCCCCTCGCTTCGAGCGGTGGCTCTGCCACCCTCGCTTCTTCAAGGCCGTCTTGCTCCTCGCGCTCGCCCTGGCGGCGTCCACCATCACGCTCGCCTTCTACAGCGATGACTATATTCTGCTGTGCTATCTCGCGGAGCTGATCCCCGGCTCGCCGCCCTGGTACGATCTCTACAACTTCTTCGGCGGCGACCCGCACCGGACGCAGGCGAACATCGCCCTCACCGGGTTGCCGTGGTGGACCGATCCCGAGCTCAGGCTCCACCTCGTCCGCCCCCTGGCGAGCGCGCTGTTCACGCTCGAGAACGCCGTCTTCGGCCGCGCCCCGCTCGGGTACCACCTCGTCTCCATCGCGCTGTATGTCGCCCTTGTCGCGGCCGCCGGCAGGCTGTTTCTGCGGGTGCTCCCGGGCGCGACCGCGGCGCTCGCGCTGCTCATCTTCGCGGTGAGCGCGAGCCACATGCAGTCGGCCGGCTGGATCGCCTGCCAGCACCTCCTGCTCGCGGCGCTCCCGGTGGTGCTCGGGCTCTCGGCTTATCTCCGCTACCGCGAGGAGGGATGGCGCCCGGGGCGCTACCTGGGCCCGCTCGGGCTCGGGATCGGGCTCCTGGGCGGCGAGGCGGCGCTCGGCGGGGCAGCGTACTGGATCGCCTACCAGCTCGCCGGCCCCGCGCCGCCGAGCCGCGCGGCCGGCTGGCGCGCCCGGGCAGCCGCTGCGCTCCCGGTGCTCGGTCTCCTCGTGTACTTCGCCGCCTACAAGGCGGCCGGCGGCGGCGCCGCGCACACCGGCGGTTACGTCGACCCGCTCGCCGACCCGCTCAGGTTCGTGGCCACGGCGGCGGAGCGCCTGCCCGTCCTGCTCGGCAACGCCATCGTGACGGTGCCCGCCGACTTCTCGACCGCGTTCCCCAAAGGCCCCTTCGTCGTCATCGGCCTCGCGGCGACCGCCGGCGCCGCCCTGCTCTACCGCGCTTGCCTCCCGGCGATCCCCGAGCGCGAGCGCGCCGCCCTGCGCTGGCTCGTCCCCGGGGCGCTCCTCGCGTTCGTCACATGCCTCGGCGGCTTCCCCGGGTCGCGCCTCCTGCTGCTGCCGAACCTCGGGATCGCGCCGCTCCTCGCCGTCCTCATCGTGCGCGGGCTCCGCCGCGGTCCATCGCACGGGCCCGCGTCGTGGCCCCGCCGCGCAGGCGCCGGGTTTCTCGGCGTCGTGCACGTCGCGCTCGCGCCGCCGATGTTCCTCCTCGCCACCGCCTCGAGCGCCGACATCGCGCGGAAGCTCGAGGACGTCGCCCGCACCGCCGAGATCGGGGCGCCGCCCCGCAAGCGGGTCTTCATCGCCGCCTCCTCGGATCCCATGGCATCGATGTATCCTCAGGCGATCATCGCCCTGGAGTCGCCCGACGCCATCTCCTGCTGGGCGATGCTCTCGATGACCAAGGCCTCACACCGCCTCACGCGCACCGGCGGATCGTCGTTCACCCTCGCGCCCATCGGCCAGACGATGCTGACAGGAGCGTTCGAGAGCCTCTATCGCGCGCCGTCGTCGCCGCTCCAGCCGGGCTACGAGATCCGCCAGTGCGGCGGCACGATCCGGGTCGCCGAGGTCGAGGACGGGAAGCCCACGCGGCTCGAGATCGATGTGGGCGCGCCGCTCGAGGATCCAGGGCTCGCGCTCCTGGCATGGCGCGACGGGAGGCTCCGCCGCGTCGCGCCGCCCGCGGTCGGCGAGACGATCGAGCTCCCGTGGTCGCCGGGGCCGATCGGGGTGTTCTGAGCGGAGGATCGCGCCGCGCTGGAGGTCGTCCGGGCGCGCGCCCGGACGAGAGCGCGGGCAGGGTCCGCCGCTTCCGCGTCGCGCTCGCGCAAGGTCGCTGTCTCACGGAACGCCAGCGGAACTGCAACCCCCCTTGACGTGGGCGCAGCTCCGGTTTCCCCTGACTCTCTATGCTCAGCCAAAGAGTATCTCACCGTGTGCAACCAGGGCAATTCGGTGAGCTCCGGCACGAACGTCGAGGTGATCCTGTCGGAAGACGACATCATCACACCGTCGGATGCGCTCGCCGGCTACGCCTCGCTGGGGCACCTCTACCCGGGGCAATGCGCGGTGCTCGGCGTCCAGACCAGCGCGGGCGTGCCCGACGGCGCGTACACGCTCGGCGCCGTGGTGGACTCGTTCGGTGATGTGATCGAGCTCTCGGAGACCAACAACGCGGCTGCGGGAGGCGACATCGGCATCGGCGACGGCCCGGATCTCATCGTCTCCGCCGTGAGCGGCCCGCCGAGCGCCTTTCCCGGCGGCGGTTTCAACGTCCAGGTCACGGTGTGCAACCAGGGCACGGCGCCGAACCAGACCGGGATCGTGGATGTGCGGCTCTCGCCGGACGCCACGATCGAGCCGTTCGATCCGCTCCTCGGCAGCGCCCCGGTGCCTTGGTTGTACTCTGGCCAGTGCGAGCCGGTGACCGTTGCTGTCAGCGCCGACGTACCCGAAGGCGCCTATCATCTCGGCGCGATCGCGCGCGAGAACGGCTGGAACCAGGAGCTCATCACGTCCAACAACACGCGGGACGGCGGGCTGCTCGGCGTCGGCCATCGCGCGGATCTCGTCGTCTCCGCGGTGAGCGGGCCGCCGGGCAGCCTCTTCGACGCCTCGATCACCGTCTGCAATCAGGGGACGGCCCCGAGCCACGGCGTCACCGTGGAGGTCCGGCTGTCCCCCGACGCGACGATCACGACGGCCGACGTCATCGCCGGAGGCACCTGGCTGCCGAGCCTCGACGTCGGCCAGTGCGAGAGCCTCGTCGTCCCCACCGACGCCTATGTTCCCGTGGGCACCTATACGCTCGGCGCCGTCGTGGATGCCTACGACGGAGTCCCCGAGCTCCTCGAGAGCAACAACGCCACGGCCGGCGGCGAGCTGCTCGTCGCCTTCTGATCGTCCGCCTTGCGGCATCGGCAGCAGCGGCGAGGACACCGCGTCCTGCCAGGCGGACCGTCAGCTGGAGGTGCGTACGACGCCCATGCCTCGACACTCACGATCCTGGGGCGCCCTACGCTGACGCTGATCTCCGTGAGTACGAGTCCGCGCGCTTCCACGAACGACAGCAGCCTGGGCCGTCGTGCTCCGGGGTCGCCCGGAGCTCGGCGTCCCGCGAACAGGCGGCTTCCTCGCCGTCGCCCCGCGGGCTCGTATACATTGCATGCATGAGCCACGTCGTGATGCAGGCAGCGGAGTTCTCGACGGTCGCCGCGGCGGCGCAGGTCGCGGCGGAGCTGCGGCGGCTCGTCGCGGACTACGTCACCTACGAGGAGACCGCCGATGCGCCGTGGAGCGAGCGCGCCGTGCCCGCGCCGCTTGTCGACTGCCGCGGCTGGCGGTGCGCGTGGACGATCCGCAGGCTCGCGCGGCGGCGTCGGGCGAGTTCCTCGTCGAGGCGGACTACGAGGAGCAGTGCACGACGACGTCGGACGACGCCGCGCTCGACCGTGCGCTGTTCTCCATCACCTTCGAGCGCGACGGCGACCGCATTCACCTGACGTTCGACGACTCGGGCGTGCAGGACTGGGCGTTCGTCGCGATGCTGCCCCAGCTCTCGGGCGACGATCCCGCGCTGCGTGCCCCCGCGCGGGGCCTGCACGCGAGCGTTGTCGATGGCGGAGGGGCGCTCGGCTGAGGGCTCGAGCTCGGCGCAGGAGGGAGCGCACCACGAGGTCGGCTGCCGTGAGGTGCTCTCGGCCGCACGAGCTCTCAGGACGGCAGGGGGCGCTCTCCCTCGGCCTTCGGGGACCTTGGGTCAGGCCAGGTTCCCTCGGAGATTCGGCTCGAGCTTGGACGTTCATGTTCATTCCCCTCGACGCGCTCGGTCCGCTCGGGGCAAGCTGCCTTGGCATGAAGGCTGCGATCTGTCCGAGCTACGGCCCTCCCGAGGTCCTCTTCATCGGCGATGTCCCGAAGCCCACTCCCAAAGCCGACGAAATCCTCGTCAAGGTCCGCGCCTCCTCTGTCAACTCGAGCGACTGGTTCATTCGCAGCGGCCTTCCCACGGCCCCCTTCTACATGCGGTGGATGATGAAGGTCGCGCTCGGCTTTCGAGGACCGCGCCGTCGCATCCTCGGGCTCATCGTCGTCGGTGAAGTCGCCGAGGTCGGGAAGGCCGTCACCCGATTCCGTGCCGGCGACCGAATCTGGGCGTTTACCAAGCTCCGCCTCGGGGCCTATGCCCAGTTTACCTGTCTCCGTGAGTCGAGCGCCGCAGCGCTTTCCCCGCGAAACCTCGCCGATGAAGAGACCGCCGCCATTCCCTACGGCGGCCTGCTGGCGCTCCACTGCCTCCGCCGCGCGGCGCTCAAGCCGGGCCACGCTATCGTTATCTACGGGGCTTCGGGCGGCGTAGGGACTTCGGCCGTCCAGCTCGCGCGCCACATGGGGGCCGAAGTCACGGCGGTGTGTAGCGCGGCCAATTCGGAGCTCGTCCGCTCTCTCGGCGCGGCGCACGTGATGGACTACACGACGGAGCTGTCACCTCCCGAAGGCGCTCGCTACCATGCCGTGCTCGACGCGGTCGGCAAGCGAAAGACCTCGCCGCTCCGCTCCGCGTGCGAGAGCGCGCTCGCCCCCGGAGGCCGTTCGATCTCGGTCGATGATGGGACACCGGAATTCGTGGCGCGCGATCTCGAGGAGCTGGCCGAGCTCGTCGACAACGGGTTCCTGCGGCCCGTCATCGATCGGCGCTATCCACTCGATCAGATCGCCGAAGCCCACCGGTACGTCGAGCAAGATCACAAGAAAGGCGCCGTCGTCATCACCGTCGCGCACGACGACTGGGCGGGGCTACGCAGCGCATCCTGCCCTTTCGCCTGCAGGAGGTTCGGGAGGCGCGCGCTCCGCATGGACGCTCAAACACACGGCCTCTCCCCGCGGCGTGAGCTCGTGAGGAGGCGCTCTTCAAGGGCTCCGCAATAGCCCAAAGCACGCGGGAGCCTGCCGGCGTCCAGGCCGAGACGTGCCATATCACCCACGAAGACTATCCCCTCCTGCAGACGGGGACTGGACCCCAGTGCGGAACGCTCGAATCCCCCTGCGCGCCGGCGTGTCTCAACTACGCAATGTGCCGGCACCCCGACCTCGGCCTGCAGTCCATGGTGGGGCAGATCCCGCTCCACAGCTGGGGTACCGGCGCGCAGCGCGGGACTATGGTCGGCACCTGCTCGGACACGAGCGTCGTACCGCTGTACCTGGCGTGCCGGCACGAGAGGCACGGTTCAACAACAATCCGGGGCCCGGATTCAACCCGGATACGTTCTGGGGCCCGTATCCGCTCCTCGCCGACCGCTGGCCGGACATCACCACGGCCGACTCGATCCGGCGCTTCACCGGCCAGAGCGCCCGGGATGCGGTGCGGGCGGCGGTCTCGGCCGATCTCAAGGACCTTCAGAAGATCTTCTACGCGGGGGGCGCCGCGCGCATGACGAAGGCGGGCGACAGCCTCGCTCTCGCGGCCAGCCGGCTCTCTCGGGCTCGAAGCTCTTCTGGGAGGCCTATGTGCCCCTGGGTCTGCCCCTGTCGCTCGAGAACGACGAGGTGCTGCGCGAGCAGCTCTACGGCTCGGAGGCGGTGCTCACCGGGCGGGACGTGGTCAACATCGACGACCATATCAACGATGTGGAGGACGCCTACCGCTTGTTTGCCGTCACTCCGCCGGACAGCAACGTGCTCGCGGATATAGACGCTTCCGTCGTCTCCCGCGCGAACCGGCTCGATGCGACGATCGACGCCATCCTCACCCGGCTGTCGCAGAGCGGTGACACAGCGGCCGGCTCGATCGTGGCGCCGACGCTGCTTCGCGTACGTCTGCTCGGTCTCCAGAGCACCGATTACGTCAAAATCCAGAGAGATTCAGCAGATTGGAAGAGGGCCGCAAGGGCACGAGGGACGCAAGGGGAAGAGGGGAACAGGGCGGCGACGGAGGTGACGACCGACATCCCCGAGCACAGCGACCTTTACGACGCGCCCCGGACGGCGGTGACGGCGAGCAGCGCGACCGACGACAGGGCCTCGCCGCCCGCCCGATCGACGACGACGACGCCGATGAACGCTTTGGCCTTGTACTTCTGGACGTCCGTCAGCGGGACGTAGAGCGACTCGTTTGTCACGTGCTGCAACGAGTAGTTGAGCCCGCGAGCGCCGGCAGCCAGCACGATGGATCTGTTGATTTTTGTAGGCGGATCAGTGGATCGTACGTTTGGACGTCATGTCGACGGCCGGTCGTTGGCGGGAGATTCTTGACAGGTCGGAATGGCTTTGCGCGGACTATCCTCCCGGAGGCTGTCATGTTCCGCATCGCCTGATACAGTACAACCCCTGGCGGAAGAGCGAGTGCGTTCGCTTCTTCGACGTATTTGCCTGCAGGGTTCGATCAAGCCCGGTCTCTTCGCTGGTCGCCCGTTCCGCATGGCTTGACACCTGGGCGGCGCGCAGGACGCCGACCACGCCGTTCCTTTGAGGTGTACTCTCCCGGACATGCAACCACTCCGGATGGCTTCTCTGACCCTTCCCTTTGCCCTCCTCGGGCTCGCCGCTTGCGGCGACGGCGCGGCGCCCCCGGGGCCCACGACCAGCACCCAGGCCACGACCAGCTCCAGCGGCGCCGGTGCGGACGGCAGCACGAGCAGCTCCTCGGCGGGCGGCTCCGGCGGCTCTGGCGGAGACGGCAGCACGAGCAGCTCCTCGGCGGGCGGCTCCGGCGGCTCTGGCGGAGACGGCAGCACGAGCAGCTCCTCGGCGGGCGGCTCCGGCGGCTCCGGCGGCTCCGGCGGCTCCGGCGGCGCCGGCGGCGTCGTGCAGCCTGATGTCCTGGAGCAGCTCCGGGAGCTCCCCGGCGTCACGAACGTGGTCGAGGACCGCTCGGCCCTCGACGACTATCGCTTCTTCCTCATCGATTTCGACCAGCCCATCGATCACGCCGATCCGGCGGGACAGCACTTCTCGCAGCGCCTCGCGCTACACCACCGCGATGCCGGCGCTCCCTTGGTGCTCGCTAACTCGGGGTATTTCCTTATGGTGTCTTCAGAGTACCAGTACATCGATGAGCCGACCGGGCTGCTCGGTGGGAATCAGCTCAACATCGAGCACCGTTATTTCACTCCGTCGCGCCCTGAGCCGGCGGACTGGACGAGGCTCAACATCGAGCAGGCAGCCGCCGACCAGCACAGCATCTCCGAGGCATTCCACGCGCTTTACACCGGCCCCTGGATCTCGACCGGCGCCAGCAAGGGAGGGATGACCTCCGTGTATCATCACCGCTTCTACCCCGAGGACGTGGACGGCACCGTGGCCTATGTCGCGCCACACAGCAACTCCGTCGCGGACCCGCGGTACGTCGACTTCCTCAACGAGGTCGGCGACGCCGGCTGCCGGCAAGCCCTGAGAGACTTCCAGCGCGAGGCGCTGCTCCGGCGCGACGCCATGCTCGCGCGCATGGCCGAGCAAGCGACGATATTAGGGGTCAACTATGACCTCTTCGGGCTCGACGCGACCCTCGAGAGCACCGCCATCAGCTTGGCGTTCGGGTTCTGGCAGTCCCATGGGCAATATCGCTGCGCCGACATCCCCTCGCAAGAGGCCTCCGACAACGAGGTCTGGGGCTTCCTCGACGAGATCGGCTCGCCGCTCACCGCGTCCGATTCCTACATGCTCGCCCTTGAGCCCTACTACTGGCAAGCCTACACGCAGCTCGGCGCGCCGGCGATCGACACGTCCTACTTCGAAGACCTCCTGGTCTTCGACTGGGGAACCGTCGACGATCTGCCCAGCGTCCCCATCGAGCCGGAGTTCGACCCGGCGCCGATGCAGGACATCTCCGCCTGGCTGGCGACGGAGGGGGAGCGGATCCTCTTCATCTACGGGGAGACGGATCCCTGGACCGCCGGCGCCTTCGAGCTCGGCGGCGCGCGAGACTCGTATAAGCTCGTCATGCCAGGCGGCAACCACAGCGCGAGTATCGACGGCCTCGTCGCTGCGGATCAACAGACCGCGCTCACCGTGCTGGAGACCTGGACCGGCGTGAGCCCGCGCTCCCCGAGCCGCCTCCTGCGCTCGAGGCCGACGCCGCTGCCGCCGTCCTTCCAGCTGCTGCACCGCCTGCACCGCCGCTCCCACCGCTGATCGCGGGCAAGGTGAGATTTTCCCCTCCGGCTCTGCGCGCGAGAACGATGCGGCTCACCGCGATCGCGGACGTGCCCGCACGCGTCGCGCGTCGCTCAAGAATTGAAGATGCTCTTCGAGAGCGCTCCACACGGCGGCGATGCGCGGCACCTGGCGCAGGCTGCGCGGCGTGACGAGCCAGAGCTCGATCGCTGGACCTGCGGGTAGACCCAGATCGAGCGCCACCAGGTCGTCGTCCAGATCGAGCGCGCTGCGCGCCAAGACGGCGGCGCCGGGCCCCGCTCGCACGGCCTCGATCTGAGCAATATAGCTGCTCACGATGAGCTTCGGGACCTTCCTTGCGTGCCGCTTCACGTAGTCGTCCTCGACGGTGGACGTGCGGCCCAGATCGACGCCGCCCCAGTCGAGCTCGTCGAGGCTCTTCTTCGAGCGCTTGCGGTGGGCGATAGGCACCGTGGGCAGGGTGACGATGCGCGCGGCCACCAGATCGCCGC
The DNA here is from genome assembly GCF_051519845.1 of Sorangium sp. So ce362. Lineage (NCBI taxonomy): Bacteria > Pseudomonadati > Myxococcota > Polyangiales > Polyangiaceae > Sorangium > Sorangium sp. So ce362. The sequence goes on from NZ_CP150332.1 coordinate 5,697,688, forward strand.
TCTTCGGTCGGAAGAAGCGCACGGCCATTTCGGCCTCGCGATGGCCCAGGTCCGCCACCTCGTAGCTGGTCAGCAGGTGGAGCGAGACGCGCGGGTGTTTCTCGGCGAGCGCCGGGAGCACGCGCGGAATGACGCCGTGCACGGCGATCGACTCGGTGAGCGCAAGGCGAACCAGACCTTCGGCCTCTTTCTCGTGGACGCTGCGTCGCCGGACGGCGACGCAGCCCCGCACATGACCCTCGAGGAGGTCGCGGCCGCGGCCTCCCCACCCCCTGCGTTCGTTGATTCGGCCGGCGTGCGTTGGTTCTACGTCGGGCAGGTCGCCCGCACGAGCGCACCCGCCGCCGACGGGGAGACCAGCGAGGAGTTCGCCGAGGACGAGGCCGCCGAGTTCGAGCCCCTGTCGCTCGTGTTCGCGGACGGGCGCGAGTACATCACGCGCGACACGCTGCCGCGCCTCGACATCGACATCCCTGGCAGCGGCGAGAACGTACATGCGCTGATCAATGGCTCCGACGGCCGCATGCAGATCGTGTCACCGGCGAACTTGTCCCCGCCGTTCTCGAGGGTCGTGTTCCTCGTCAACAGCAGTATTAGCTGTTCCGGGGCGATGTCAGAGCGGGTCGGGCATCTGGATCGACGACAAGCTGGTCGGCATCCTCAGCAATCACACGTTGTTCGCCAACCGCGCGGTCCGCATCCGCGACGAGATCGTGTCGGCGATGAACGACGCGCGCGCGGACTACCCTTAGCGCTTCACCCGATGCCCGAGCTGCACGATGCCATCGTCGTCAGGACTGCGGCGCTGCAGCGCTTCCGGTCGAGCTGGCTCTGCTCACACGCCGGGATCGTCCTCGTGAACGACGTGAGATCGGGCCCGCCGTCGGTCCGGTGCACGATGACCACGACGTCCGTCGGTCGTGGGCCAGTTCTTGACGTACACCGGGGAATCCTGGCGCTCGCCCGCGTCGACGGCCGGCTGCGCCATCGACATCAGATCGCCGAAGCCCACCGGTACGTCGAGCAAGATCACAAGAAAGGCGCCGTCGTCATCACCGTCGCGCACGACGACTGAGCGGGGCTACGCAGCGCATCCGGCCCTTTCGCCTGCAGGAGGCCCGGGAGGCTCGAAGCTCTTCTGGGAGGCCTATGTGACCCTGGGTCTGCCCCTGTCGCTCGAGAACGACGAGGTGCTGCGCGAGCAGCTCTACGGCTCGGAGGCGGTGCTCACCGGGCGGGACGTGGTCAACATCGACGACCCTATCAACGATGTGGAGGACGCCCACCGCTTGTTTGCCGTCACTCCGCCGGACAGCAACGTGCTCGCGGATATAGACGCTTCCGTCGTCTCCCGCGCGAACCGGCTCGATGCGATGATCGACGCCGTCCTCACCCGGCTGTCGCAGAGCGGTGACACAGCGGCCGGCTCGATCGTGGCGCCGACGCTGCTTCGCGTACGTCTGCTCGGTCTCCAGAGCACCGATTACGTCAAAATCCCGAGAGATTCAGCAGATTGGAAGAGAGCCGCAAGGGCGCGAGGGACGCAAGGGGAAGAGGGGAACAGGGCGGCGACGGAGGTGACGACCGACATCCCCGAGCACAGCGACCTTCACGACGCGCCCCGGACGGCGGTGGTGGCGAGCAGCGCGACCGATGCGCGATGCACGCGCGGGTCATGTCACGCTGCAGGCCGTGACATGTCACGCTGCAGGCCGTGACATGTCACGCTTCGATCCGTGACATGTCACGGAGAAATGAGCCGCAATTCATGGCGGGCGGCTCATTGTCCGGCGCATGGGGCGCGACGGTTCGAGAAATCCAGCGGCTCCCGCGCATGGCACATGGCGTGCAATGCCCCTCCAAGCGAGGCCGAGCGGCGTCGAGCTTCCGGGACGCACCTGGTCGCGTTCTTCTCACGCTGGCAGGGGAGAAAGAACGATGGTCGACCGCTAGCCTCGAAAGGACGACAACATTGACACACGCCGCGCCCACGCGGTGAACCCGGCGAAGGAGAACGAACATGAAGAATGGTTCGATGAAAAGCCTCTGTCAGATGCTCGCCGCGTCGACGGCCGTGCTGGCGCTCGGAGGCACGATGAGCAGCGCCGAAGCCACGACCACCTGCACCAGCAGCTCGGAGGAAACCCAGATCGCCAGCCTGGTCGGGCAGCTCTATGAGGCATCCACCACGGGTGATATCGATTTCATCGACGATATCATCTCGAACGATCCGAGCGCGCTGTTCCTCGGCACGGCGCCGGGGGAGGTCTATGCCGGCCACACGGCCATCGTTCAATGGTGGGAGGACCTGTTCACCGGCCTCGACGGCCTTGGATACCCGAACGACGGGGGGCTCCCGATCGAGGCCACCGGAGGGCTCCTCCAGCTGAAGCAGCACGGCACCGTCGCGTGGGTGGCGGATGACCCGACGTTCGCTTTGCTGGGCGGCGACGTCCCGAGCCGATTGACCCTCGTCTTCCACAAGGAGAGTAGCGGACAGTGGAAGATCATCCAGGGGCACTGGTCCATCGGCGTGCCCAACGAGGATCTTCCCCTGCTGTGATCGTGGTCCTGAAGGGGCGGCTCGCACGTCGCTGACGCCGCCCCCTGTACGGCTATTTCGTCGGTGCGCAGCTCGCCGGGGTAGACCGACTTGTATGGACGTCGCAGAAGATGCGCTGCACGGGCGACGATCTGTACACGGAGGTTCAGCTTTTACCCAGGGACCCAGCGCACGATGGGGCTTCACGCCGACGGAGACGAAGCAGAGCCTGGCCTGGGTGAAGCGTCACGTCCGGCGGAGGCGGCGGCCAGGAGGAAGCTCCGTCCCCGTAGGCCTATCGCCGCAGGCCCCAGAACTCTGATACGAAGGAGGAATGCACTTTCTATCATTCCTCCAGTTCGCGCAGCGCGGGGGCCTCGTGGCCGCCGCGCTGTCCGTGGGCCTCGCGGCCTGCGCTGTCGACGGCGGGACCGACGCTGCGTCGCCGGACGGCGACGCAGCCCCGCGCATGACCCTCGAGGAGGTCGCGACAGCGGCCTCCCCACCCCCTGCGTTCGTTGATTCGGCCGGCGTGCGCTGGGTCTACGCCGGGCAGGTCGCCCGCACGAGCGCGCCCGCCGCCGACGGGGAGACCAGCGAGGAGCTCGCCGAGGACGAGGCCGCCGAGCTCGAGCCCCTGTCGCTCGTGTTCGCGGACGGGCGCGAGTACATCACGCGCGACACGCTGCCGCGCCTCGACATCGACATCCCTGGCAGCGGCGAGAACGTACATGCGCTGATCAATGGCTCCGACGGCCGCATGCAGATCGTGTCACCGGCGAACTTGTCCCCGCCGTTCTCGAGGGTCGTGTTCCTCGCCAACAGCAGTGTTAGCTGTTCCGGGGCGATGTTCGGCCCGCGTCACGTGCTCACCGCCGGCCATTGCCTGCACAGCGGCAAGCGCTCTGGGAACCACTATGGCCCGACCTCGGCGACGCCCGGTCGCGTGTGCGCGTCCGGCGCCGCCTGCGCGCCGTACGGCGCCGCGGGCGAGCTCGCGCGCATCGTCTCGTCGTCGTGGCGCAGCGGTATCCGCCACCGCTGGCCGGACGATTGGGCGATCCTCATCCTCGACAGCAGCCTCGGCCTCAGCACCGGGTGGTTCGGAGCTGGATCGACGAGCTCGAGCGCGCTCCGGGACGCCCAGGTCACGACGTATGGATACCCGGGCGACAAGCCGGCGGGTACGATGTGGGGTATGTCGTGCGGCGTCGACACCGTGCTTGCACAAAAGTTCCGCTATGAGTGCGACACCATGAACGGCCAGAGCGGGTCGGGCATCTGGATCGACGACAAGCTGGTCGGCATCCTCAGCAATCACACGTTGTTCGCCAACCGCGCGGTCCGCATCCGCGACGAGATCGTGTCGGCGATGAACGACGCGCGCGCGGACTACCCTTAGCGCTTCACCCGATGCCCGAGCTGCACGATGCCATCGCCGTCAGGACAGCGGCGCTGCAGCGCTTCCGGTCGAGCTGGCTCTGCTCACACGCCGGGATCGTCCTCGTGAACGACGTGAGATCGGGCCCGCCGTCGGTCCGGTGCACGATGACCACGACGTCCGTCGGTCGTGGGCCAGTTCTTGACGTACACCGGGGACTCCTGGCGCTCGCCCGCGTCGACGGCCGGCTGCGCCACCGACGCGAGCGGCTCGTCGTCCTCCGGGGCCACGCAGCCAGACGCCGCCACGGCCGCCGAGGTGATGCTCACGAGGGCGAGAGGGGCTTGCCGGCGCAGCCCGCGGGCGCCTCGCTCGCCCCGAGCCGAGGACCAGCTCGGGGGCGAACGCAACGAGGACGCTTTACTCCATGGCCATCACCGCGGTCTCGCCCCCGATGTCCAGGCGCGAAAGAAACGATTCGACGGTCTCTACGGACAGGGAGGCATCCCTCACCATCAACGCGGATTCACGAACCCTGGTGAGCGCTGGAAGCCAGTCGAAGCTCGTGAGCTCGCCCGAGCTCGAGAGTCTGAGCTCGCCCACCTCCGCGAGGGCGTCGAAGCCGTCGAGGCCCGGGCCTTGCAGCAGATGCGTCTGAAAATTCGCGCCGACGCGGCGCAGGTTGCGCAGCGCGGTGAAGTCGTCCGTATGGTTGCGGAAGAGGGTCAGCGAGCCGTCGATATGGACGAGGGAGGAGAGCGGCTCCAAGGCGCCTGGCGTCGTGTCGCTCAGGTGGATCGAGCCTCGGAAGCGGGTGCATCCGGCCACGCTCGTGTAGGGCAGGATCACCAGATCGCTCGGCTGGCCACACACGACCGCCTCGGCGTCGGGGTCCGGCGGCTCCTTGGGAACGGCGTTCGTGAGGGACACCAGCGCGCCGCTGCGCACGTGCGACGTCGCGAAAGACTCCAATGCTTCAGCGGTCAGCTGCGCGTTGCGCCGAGCGATCATGGAGGCGCCGATCTCCGCGAGAGCAGGGAGCCACGAGAAGTCGGCAAAGCCGCTCTCGTAGAGCCACAGCCCGGAGACGTACTGGACCGACTCCAGGCCGCGCAAGGCTTCCGGCGCTGCCATGACCAGCAACCGATCTTCGATCCGCGTCAGGTTGGACAGAGGCCCGAGATCCTCAGGAGGCCCAAGGAGCACCAAGGACCCCGCTATTTCCCTGAGCTCCGTGAGCGCGTCGATCGCCTCGGGGCCATCCAGGCTCAGCAGATGAAGCGTGCCGAGAAAGCGCGTACAGCCGCGCAAGCGCTCCAGCTCGGGCGCGGGTCCGGTCGCGTCTTGAAGGATGTTCGCGCCCACCGCGATCACCTCTCCCGCCGTCCCACAGTCACGACCCTCCGGAGATCCCGCTTGCCCGCCCCCGGAGGGCTCGGCGCCCCCGGAGCCGCCGCTGCCAATCGTCGCCCCCCCTCCACCGCCCGCGCCGGCGCTCGAAGCTCCCGTGGAAGCGCCGCCTGTCGCACCGCTCGGGCCGTCGGAGGTGGTGCCACAGGCCGCAGCCCCGAGAAGCAGCAACGCCGCCGACCCGCTCAGCGCGCCGCAGCATGCCCTTTTCCTCATTCTTCCTCGCATGGTCGCTCGATTCTAACAGAATTCTCACGCGCGAAGGCTGCGCAGGTAGGAGGCAGACCTGCGCGTTTCCGCCGGAGGGCGACCGGGCGGCTTCAACCTGAGTCGGGTCGCTGGTCGGCTCCGCTCAGCGCCCGGCGGATGGCTTGCTCGACGGGTGAATGATCGCCGCGCTGGCGATCGAGCTGCAGCGGCTCGGTCGGGAGCAGGGGCGGCTGGGCCATGAAGCGCGGATGCGTGCCGCGGTGCGTCTGCGCTGCGTGGACCAGGAACGGGTGGCACAGATAGACCGTCCCCGCTTCGCCCGTCGCGAGCACCTGCGGTCGCTGCGCTGTCTCCGCGAAGCCGTTCGCGGCCAGCTCACGCAGCGTCAGTCCCTGCTCGGCTGCCGGCGCCAGCCGCCTCGCGATGTCGAGATGCGACCCCGCTCGAATGCGCGTCGGCGCGTCGGCTTCGCTGACCTCCGAGAAGAGAAACAGCAGGAGCAGCGCGCGGCCGCGCGACGTGACGTTCACGCGCCACTCCATGAAGTCAGGGATCTCGGTGCCGAAGCTCGCGTCGATGTGCCAGCCCGTGTCGCCCGGGTCGTCGGGCGATGGGAAGCGAATGGGGAACGTGCCGAGGGCGGTCAGCGGTTGCCAGCGCCCGCGGCCGACCAGTTGATCGAGCGCGGCTCGGAGCACCGGTGTGTTCGCGGCGTCGGCGAATGGTCGCTGGCCGTACTGCCCGAGTCGAACGACCGGCTTCGTTTAGGTCTTCCGGTCGTGTGGGGCCATGCCTGTGTCACGCCACAGGATGGCGCGGGCCTCGTCGGCGAGGCTCCGAGGAAACGCCGCATCGATGCGGACGAATCCGTCGGTGATGAAGTGCTCGATCTGCGAATGACTCAGCTCGTTCATGGCCGCGGACCACACTCTACCCAATCCAGTATCGGGTTGTACCGGCTTCTTTTACTTACGCGCCGGGATGCGGAAGGCGAATCCGCTGTAGTGCTTGCGCGCGGGGGGTGATGATCGCATTCCGTGTCTCGGTCAATGGAACGAAGGTCTGCACCGCCGGCGTCGGCCCGAACGGCGTTCTGTCGATCGTGGTCGGGCGGAACGCCGGCTCTCTGCAGGCGCTGATCGAGGACGGCGACATGCACATCAGCGGGATGGACTCCGACCGGCGGGAGTATTTTTTCTGGTCTTCCCCCAGGCTCAGGGTCGGGGACGAGATCGGGATCGAGATCCTCGAGGCCGACAGGGGCGACCCTCCTTCGAGGCGCATCCCGCACACCGAGTCGTATCTCGGCCTGAACCTCCTCCACGCCCGTGCCGCGCTGGGCGCCTTCACCGGGTCGATGCTCCGCGATCCCAGGGGGCAGCTCGCGACCATCGCCCGCAGCATCCGGGACATTCTCTCCAGAACCGCAACCGCGATCATGAGCCGCGCGCTTCGTATCCCTGCTGCGCGCGCAGAACGCGCCCTCTGCGTCGAGCTCAACTCGCGGCGATTATGTATCGCCGGTGTACCGCGCCGTGGTCATGTGATGACCTTGATCGCCTGGGCTGGAAGTGAGGGAAAGCGTACCTACAGCCATTTCTTGTTCTCGGTCCACGGGCGGGACGCCCGCACGGACGAACACCTGGACTGGAGCCGTCCGACCCTGGCCGTCGGCGATCATGTATCGATCCGAATCGCTCGATCGATAGAACACGATGCGCCCACGCGACGCGCGGGAGAGAGCGCGTCGCCGTGCGCCATGCCGACGGGGGCCTGACCCGCCCCCCCACGACCGCGCCGGGGACCTCGTGCGCGTCGATCACGCGGACGGCACGGCGACGCGCTTCGAGCTCGGAGGGCTGCACAAGGTCTGCGCGATCCGTCGCCGTCCATCGGCGCGCCGCTGCGAACGGCGAGGAGCGCCACAGGGCCACGCCACGGCGGGGTAGGCCTATCCGACGCTCCGTCGTAGGGCGGCTCACCGAGATCTGGGGGGGGCCACCCGGCCTCGGTGGCGGTTCACCGGGATCTGGGGGGGGCCCCCCCGGCCTCGATGGCGGTTCACCGGGCCTCGATGGCGGTTCACCGGGCCTCGATGGCGGTTCACCGGGCCTCGATGGCGGTTCACCGGGCCTCCGAGGCGGTTCTCCGGGCCTCCGAGGCGGTTCACCGACCCTCCGAGGCGGTTCTCCGGGCCTCCGAGGCGGTTCACCGACCCTCCGAGGCGGTTCTCCGGCAGCGTCAACATCGGACCCGCGCCGGTAGCGCGGCGGCCCGGCCCGGCTCCCTCGCGATGGCGTCCCGCTACTTGACCAGCGGTCCGACGCGGTTGGCGAAGGGCCACCCGAGGCTCTCATCGGTGTGGATCTGCCAGTCGAACGCGCCGCGGAGCGTCGGGTGGTTGCTCTCGATCTGGTTCCACGTGGGGATCGCCTCGTCGACGGACATGTAGTTCGGCTGGTCCCAGATCCCGAACCCCACGACGACGTGCGTCGGGCCGAGCAGCCCGACCCACTCGTTCACGTTGTTGACGATATAGGACTGCTGGTCCAGATCGGGACCGTCGTAATACTGCGGGGCCGCGTAGTCCATGGCGCCGGCCTCCACCATCTCCTTGCAAAACGTCTTGTCGCGGTTGTTCCAGGGGGCCGGGGGCGAGGTGATGAGGAAGCCGGGGTAGCGCCGCTTCAGCTCCAGGCTGATCCACTTCATCTCGGCGGTGTCGGGCGCCTGATCGGCCTCGAAGGTGTTCCAGTCGAGGCCGTCGAACCCACCGAGGTCGTTGTAGATCCCGACCACGCTATCGACGAAGGTCTGCGACTTCGTGCGATTCGGGAAGCTCATGCCAGCCCCGGCGCCGCCGACGGACAGGATGATCTTGCGACCCTGGGTCGTCCGCGCGTACTGGATGTCTGCCTTGAGGTTCGTCGCCGCTCCCCTGCCGTTGCCCGGCGGCGTCCAGGTGACGGCGCCCGTCGTGCCGGGCGACCCGCCCACGGGCTTCGCGGCGAAGAGGTAGATCACGTTGTAGTTGCTGTTGACGTCGCGGATGCGGACGGGCGACGGCGTCCAGTTGGGATAATAGCCACCGACGACCTTGGCCGGCAGCGCGCCGATCGGGCCGGGGGTGGGATCGGGGTCGGGGCCGTCGCTGCAGGCTGCGTACGGCTCCCAGAAGTACGTGCTGACGGTCGGGATATAGCCCGGATTACCGTGCTCGGCGATGTAGGCCGATCCCTGGTAGTTCACGACGGTCCCCTCGCCGTACCACTGCCCGCTCCGCCATTCCGGAGCGCCTGCGCACACGGCAGACACGTTCTGCTCGGCGTCGATCTCGTCCTGCGGCGAACCAGCACCGAGGCATCCGACGCCGCTCGTGGCGATGGCGAGGAGGACAAGTGACAGCCCAGAAGCAGTGGCAGCAGAATTGAGCAACATGATGACCATTCCCTGTCTAAGTGGAGAAGAATGAAGGCTGACGGCCACCTTGCCTGCTGCAGTGTGGCCATGCGGTGTGCGCTCCGGTGTGTTGCACACGGTGTTCCATCGCCGCGATGAGGCGCCGGGGCAGCTCAGCAGCCGGTGTTGTTCCCGGGGCTCACGCCGAGGAGGCGCGTGAACTGCATGTATTTGTCCACGCGGCTCTGCACCTGGGCGGGGTTGCGGCCGTTGCACTCCAGCGCTCCGTTGATGGTGCGGATCGTCTCGCCGAATCCGGCGCCTGTGACCATGGCGTCGTGCGCGGTCCTGGTGCCGGCGCCGGTCTGCGTGGTCCAGAACCAGAAGGCCGTACGCCACGCGACGTTCGCGTCCTGCGCGACAAGATCCGGGTTGCTCTGGAGGGGCAACCCGAGCGCGTTGCCAGCTGCGCAGTAGTTGCCGTTCCAGGAGAGCTGTATCGGTCCGCGCCCGTAGTACGACTTGCCCGGTGCGCAGCTGCAGCCCGGTGGACCCCAGGAGGTATCGCAGAGTTGCGCCTTCGCGATCTCCTCGACGTACACGAGCCCGCCGGTCTCGTGCGAGGCATTGGCGAGGAAGGCCGCGACCTCCCGCTTGCGGGTGTCGGCGTCGCCCGTGGTGGCGAGCCCGGGGAAAGTCGACGCCGCGGCGATCAGCGCCCGGTACGTGTAGAACGGGTTGCGGCCCGGGAACATGGTGTTGAACACCGATTCGCTCAGGATCGCACCAAACCCGTCGCCGCCGCCACCACCGCCACCGCCGCCGCCGCCGCCACCACCGCCACCGCCGCCGCCGCCGCCGCAGCCGGCGTGGGGGTCCCAGAACCACGTGCTGATCGTCGGGTCGTAGCCGGGGTTATCGTGCTCGGCGATGTAGAGAGACCCGTTGAAGATCACGATATCGCCCGTGCGATAGCTCTTGCCCCGCTGCCATGCCGGGTAGCTACACCCGCCGCCGCCGCTGCCACCCGAGCTGGCGCTGCTGCTGCTGCTGCTGCTCGAGCTGGAGCAGGTCCCCGTCTCCAGCCAGAGCGCGGGCACGGCGGAGGGCGTCCAGCCCGCCAGGCTCGTGTGGCTCTGCCTGCACGCGTAGGACTTGCCGTCGTGGTTCACGACAGTTCCGACCGTGTACGCGACGCCCTCGGCCCAGCCTTTTGCGCTCGCACAGAGCGCCGCTTCCTGGCTGTCGAAGTCGTCCTCGTCCAGCGAAGCCTCCGCGACGCATCCGCTCGCATTCACGGCCGCGGCGACGAGGACCAGGGACAGCAATGAACCAGAGATGATGCCGAGTTGGTGCGACATGGCAGTACTCCTTTGCAGTTCGCAGGGGGTGTCTCGCAGGCAGCCCCGCCGGCCGTTTCAGCGCAGCGTTGCCGATCGCGAGGGTCGACCCGCTGCATCGCAAGGAGCAGGCCTGTGGCCGGCGACCTTCAGCGAGCGCCGTTTCTGGCCTCCGTGGCGCGAAGAGCGCAGCGCGCGCAGCGATCGCGCCAGAGGGGGTGATCCACCCGATCACCCTCTCTGGCGATCCCGGGGATCGCCCTCCGGCGATCCTGGGGATCGCCCCTGTCGATCATCACCAGCCAGGCGACGAAGCGCTGGAACCTGCGATCTGGCGCACGAAACAGGGAATCGATTCCAGCCCGCCACCGCAGTGCAGCGTGGATGCCATCTTCCAGGAGACGCTCCGGGGTGAGGGATGGGCCGATGTCGCAGCACGATGTGAGCCAAGCACGGCGGTGGATCGCCCACCAGCGATGTCAGCGCCCCGGCTTCGCGTGACGGGGCGGAGGCACGCGCGCGCGGCGCGCGCGGCGCGCGCGGCCAGAAATCAGTACACGATCCCGGAGTACGGGCAGCGCTGCTGGATCGCCTCGACGTCGCACGGCTCGGGCGGCATGCAGTCGAACGAGGGAGGACAGCTCGCGTCCTGCTCGCAGCCGCAGCCGCACGCGCTCTGGAAGTAGGCCGTGCTCTCGGGGCAAATGAAGTCGATGAGCGTGCACTCCTCCGGGCTGCTGCCCACGTAGCTGCGCCACCACTCGGTCTTCGGGTCGCACGCGCAGGCGCGCTCGGTGCACGCGACGTCGCCGCCGGCCAGGCACGTGCAGGTGTTGCAGCCGTCGAGCGACGGGAACGAGCCGCCCGGCTCGTAGCTCGCGCCGCCGTAGGCGCAGGTCTCCGGGCAGCCAGCGTCCGTGCAGACGACCTTGCCGTCCACCGAGCACGTGCAGGTGTTGCAGCCGTCGTCCGCCGGGAACACGTCCCCCGACTCGTGACTCGCGCCACCGTAGGTGCAGGTCTCCGGGCAATAGGCGTCCGTGCAGATGCGGTTGCCGTCCGCGTCGCACGTGCAGGTGTTGCAGCCGTCGCCCGCCGGGATCTCCTCCCCCGGCTCGCAGGCATGGCACCCGATCTTCGTGCAGGCGACATTGCCGCTGCCGGAGGGGTCGCACGTGCAGGTGTTGCAGCCATCCGAGGCGGGGAACGACGCGCCGGGGGCATGGTCGACGCCCTCGTAGGTGCAGCCGGAGACGCAGGCCATGAGGGTGCACGCGACACTCCCATCCTCGTTGCAGTAGCAGCTGTTGCACCCGTCATTGTCCGGGAACGAGTCGCCAGGGTGGTAGGCGATCCCATCCTTTTCACAGGTCCCGTCAAAGAGGGTGATGTCGCAGCCCGCGAGGGCCCCGGGGAGGGAGACGGCGAGCGAGAACAGGCTGCCGAGGTGGAACCAAGAAAGACGATGGGCTGTCATGGGTTTCGCTCCTGTGCCAAAGAGTGCCACGGCGCCGCATCCGGCTGGAGGCGGATCGACCGCGGATCGATGCTGGAGCGAGGAGGTAGAAAATAACGTGCCAGCGCCGGGCGCCCGGCGCCGCTGCACGGGGCTGTCCGCGCCGGCAGGGGCGGCCTCCAGCAACCCCGCGCCGGAGCGGGCGGCGCGCTCACGCGTCCTGGGTCACCCGGATCCGCGCGATGAACTCGACCCCCGCGCCGGGCTGCGCTCCGAGCGGGGTCAGCGTGACGCTGGCCTCGAGCGCGCGGCTGCGCGGGCAGACGAGGCGGCTCCGCGCGACCGCGCGCGCGGCCGGGAGCGGGGCCTGCACGTCGACGAGCACCGACGCGACGTCGCGCCCGCAAAGGAGCTTCTCGTCCACGCCGAACAGGTCGTGAGCGCTCGGGTTGGCGCCGAGGATCTCCCCCGCGCTGTCGAGCAGGAGGCACGGATCGGCGATCTCGGCGAGGAGCGCCCTCGACCGCTCCTCGAGCTGCGAGACGCTCTCCATCGCGATCACGAGCTCCTCCTCCAGCTGGCTCACCGACGTCCTCACGCCGGCGAGCGAGTCGTACATCCGCGCGATGGTGGTGACGATCTGCCGGACCTCGATGGCCTCGAACGGCTTGCGGAGGATGAGCAGGTTCGGCGGACACCCGAGCTCGATCGCGATCTCATCCCAGCTGTAGTCCGAGTAGGCGGTGCAGATGACCGTGTAGATGTCCGGCGCGACGCTCCAGATCCCCTTGATCGTCTGGATACCGTCGAGCCCCGGGGGCATCCGCATGTCGACGAAGGCAAGGAAATACCTGCGCGGACTGGCCCTGACGAGCGCGATCCCATCCATCCCCGAGTGGGCCGATTCAATGGTGAACCTGAGCCCGTGAAGGGGGTCCGGCTCCTCCTCGGGCGGCTCGGCGCCGAACAGGCGCGACTCGAGGGCCTGCAGCCCGCGGACCATCTCCGGATCGTGGATCGGCCTGGGCACGAGCATCCGCTCCATCAATCCATGGATGTCCGGATTGTCGTCCACGACGAGGATAGGTCGGCTTACGGATTCCGAAGACATGAAGTTCCTCTCGAGTCGCTCAGGCCCCGCCGCGGCCCCCCCCGGGTCTACCGCCGATTCCGCTGCTCCAGCCGGCGCCGGACCGAGGCGACGCGCAGCTCGGCCCGCGCGACGCTGGCCGCGGTGCCGGTGACGCCGGGCCTCGCCGCCAGCGACTCGAGCGCCTCGGACGCGTCGTCGAGCGGCCAGAGGGCGCCCGCCAGCGCGAGCCGCTCGCCCTCCCGGTCGACGAGCTCCGCCGCCGCGGCGCCGCCGAGCGCCCGCCCGAGGCGCTCCACCAGCTCGGCGCGCTCACATCGAGGGGTGCTGTCCGAGGATCCCATGCCTTCGCGTTTCCTTGATCGCCACGTTGCGCGGCAAACATTGGACTCCCTGGCACGGGAGGTGTCAACGATCAGCGTGATGGCACGCACATCCCATCGGTTGACTCGAACTCAATAGGCGTAATCCAGACCACACCGCCCAGCAGATCCCGGGCGTTTGCGGGCGGCGCCGTCGCGGATCGCCGGGGCGGCTTGCGCCTCGCCTCGCGCGCCGGCCGCGCTCCCGGCGCGGCGGTCGATCGCGCGCCGCGGCCTCGTCGCGCGCGCAGCGCGGGCAGCCGAGCCCGCACGCCCGGGCCAGGCCGTCGCAGATTTCATCCGTCGTGCAGAGGTCGTCCGCCGCGAGCGCGCGGGTCGAAAGAGCGCGCGCGGGCCGGTGAGCGCTCGGAGCAGCGTCAAGATCGGCTATCGTCCTCCTCATCGCGGCGCGCGGGCGGGAGAGCGGCCCTCGGCCGGTCGTGGGTGGCCGCGGCGGGGATGACGGAAGGAAGACCGAAGGTGGCGACAGATCACGACAGCATCGAGCGGCTCCGGGTGGAGAACGCGGGACTGCGCAAGGAGGTCGACAGGCTGCATGAGCAGCTGGGGCGCCGGGAGGAGCGGACGCGGCTGATCCTGCAGGCGGCCGTCGATGGATTCCATGTCGTCGGGATGAACGGCGAGATCCTCGACTGCAATCCATCCTTCGCCAGCATCGTGGGTTACGAGCGGAGCGAGCTCCTGACGATGAACATCGGCCAGATCGACGCGCAATCGCCGCACGAGGTCGCCGCGATCATCGAGGAGATCAAGGCGAAGGGGGCGCTCCGCTTCATCACGAGGCACGTCCACAAGGACGGCCGCCCGATCGACGTCGAGGTCAGCTCTCACCTCGTCCGCAGCGGGGACGAGCAGTTCTTCTCGGCCTTCTCTCGCCCGCTCACGGAGCAGCTCAGGCGCGAGCAGGCGCTGCGCGAGAGCGAGCAGATGTTTCGAGCGATCTTCGACGAGACGTCGATGTTCATCAGCCTGCTCACCCCGAGGGGGGAGCGGCTCGAATGCAACCGGACGATGACCGATTTCATCGGGGTTCGTCCCGAGGACGGGCGCGGCGAGCCGCTCTGGCGCGCGCCGTTCTGGGGCGGCGCGCCGGGCGTGGAGGAGCGGGTGAAGGCGTGCGTGCTGAAGGCCGCGTCGGGCGAGCCGACCTCGTGCGAGCTGGAGATCCACGGTACGGGCGGGCGCGTGGCCACGCTCGACCTCAAGATGAAGCCGATCCTCGACGTGTCGGGCGAGAGCGTCCTCGTGGTCGCCGAGGGGTACGACGTGACCGAGCTCCGGCGGGCCGAGGCGGAGCGGGCGGCGCTTCAAGCGCGAATGATCGACGCGCAGGAGGCGACGATCCGGGAGCTCTCGACGCCGCTCATCCCGCTCGACGCGGGGATCCTCGTGATGCCGCTCGTCGGGCGGCTCGACCGGGTGCGCATCGAGCAGCTGCTGGAGCGGCTGCTGCGCGGGGTGGTGGCGCAGCGCGCGGCCACGGTCATCCTCGACGTCACCGGCGTGCCGGTGGTGGACGCCGAGATCGCGGACTCGCTGCTCAGGGCGGCCCAGGCGGTCAAGCTGCTCGGCGCGGAGGTCATCCTCACCGGCGTCGGCCCCGAGGTGGCGCAGACGATGGTGGGTATCGGCATCGATCTCCGGGAGATCGTCACGCTGAGCTCGCTCCAGAGCGGGCTCCACCACGCGCTCGGGCGCTCGCGGCGCGGGAGCAGGGCGGGCGGCTCGCGGCGCCGCGGAGGCTGAGGGGCTGGCGGGCGGCCGCGGTCAGGGGCGGGTCAAGGGAAGCGCTTCACCGGCGCATCGGCTCCGCGAGCCAGCGCACCAGCGCGTCGCCATCGAGATCGAGCAAGGCGTCCTCGACCTCGCCCGGTCCGATCGCCTGTGCGCGCTCGACGATCGAGCGCTCCTCCTCGGTCGTCGGCCGGCGCCCGACCCGCCGCGCGAAGAGGCGGCCGAGCAGCTCGGCGATGACCCTCTCCGCCGCTTTCTCCGCCGCTTTCTCCGCGCTCTTCGCGGCCTGCTGCGCGGCCTGTTGCGCGGCCTGCTGCTCGGCCTCGAGGATCATCTCCCCGATGATCGGCATGCTCCGGAGCAGCTTCTTCTCCGTCTCCCTGTCGTCGAACAGCATGACGAGCTCCTTTCGCAGATTGTGACCCCAGGGGTCGATGGCCGCCATCACCAAGAGCGCGGCGTAGAGCTCGACCCGCTCCTCGCCGGTCGACGCTCGCGCGTGGATCTCCGCGACGACCTCCCGCAGCGCCACCGCGGTCGCGTCGCGGGCCAGCGGGGCGAACACCAGCCAGAACACGCTGCCGCGCGCCCGGAGCTCGGCGATCGTGCGCTGGTAGACCGCGTCGATGCGGAAGTGCGCGCCGCTGAACGGCCGCTCCGGCCAGGCCGTGCGACGCTCGCCCGTCGCGGGCAGGCGCCGCCTGTGGCCCGAGAGGACCACGGCGACGCTCTCGATGGGCGGCACCGGCTCTCCGGGCGCTTCGGTGCGAAGCGCGGCAAAGAGGAAGCCGAGGTACTCGAAGACCCGATCAGGCACGTCGTCGCGCAGCGCGAAGCAGAACTCGACGTGCAGCACGCGCAGCTCGCCGCCGACGCGCAGGCGCAGGGCCTTGTCGAGGCGTCGCTCGAGCTTCGTGACCTGGGTGTCGACCCACCCGAGGACCTCGACGGAGCGCCCCTCGGGGACGAATACGCGCGCCAGGTCTCCGGGGCATCTCCGGGCGATGTGGCGCAAGGTGATGTCGGCGTCTCCCATGCGCCGCGCACCTGGCAGATCGCGTGCCGTGAGCGCGGATGGGTCGAACGGCGAGGGTTCCGGGGCGTGGCGTGCGCCGCGGGGATGACGCCGCCATGGCGGGGGCGGCATCGCCACCGTGCGGGCCACCTGGCATGGTGGCATGGCGCTCTCACAGCCCGGCGAGCGTGATGCCACACCACGGTCAGCTCTCAGGCGCTGCGCCCGCGCGCCTCGCGCACCAGCACCACCATGGCCTTCCGCACCTCGTCGCTCGTCGAGACCGGCGCATCGAACGCGAGCCGCGCCGCCTTTGGCCCTGCGGGCGTGATGACGTCCAGCTCGAAGCCGTAGCGATCGACCGAGGTCATCGTGGCGCCGGTAGCGTCCTTGATGCCGGCGAGGGCCTTCGCATACGCGAGGACGGCGTCGGCGTGATCGGTGTTCATGTGCTCGAGGATGCGCGCGGCGTCGGCCGCGAGCGGATCGGGCTCGGCGGCCGCGTACGCGTCGGCCTCGACCCAGGACATCCGGCCGAAGCCGCCGACGTAGCGGATCGACACGGGGTCGAGCCGATAGAAGGAAAAGTCAGTAAAATCCACGTAGTACGACGCGCGCGGGTGCGCCGCGAGGAAGGTCTTCCGGGCGGCCGCCGCGTCGGCGCCGTCGAGCGGACGGCAC
Organism: Sorangium sp. So ce362; assembly: GCF_051519845.1. Lineage (NCBI taxonomy): Bacteria > Pseudomonadati > Myxococcota > Polyangiales > Polyangiaceae > Sorangium > Sorangium sp. So ce362. The sequence goes on from NZ_CP150332.1 coordinate 5,714,329, forward strand.
GGGCCGATCAGCGTCATCCGACCGAGCGCGAGCGGGTCCGTCCGGCCTTCGGCGGGCTCGGCGACGAGCAACGACGCCTCGGGACGGACCTTGAGGTTGCCGGTGTGCTCGGCGAGCGCCGAGAGCAGCAACAGCGGCCGTCCGTGTGCGTCCACGGCGACGGTGACGAGCGAGCCGTAAGGATAGCCGGCCGGGTCCCGCGCGAGCGTGCACAGCGTGGCGGAGCGGGCCCGCTGCGCCAGCGTACGGCAGCGCTCGGCGTGGCTCGGCGACGGGGCGTTCTGGACAGGGGGCGCCGCCTCCGAGGCAGAGCCCGGTCGGCCGTGATCTGTGGGCGTCGACATGGAGGGCGGGTAGCACGCCCGGGGGGTTGCCGGGAACCCGGGAGACGGTGCACATCAGGGGCGCTCCGCGGTGCATCGAGCTCGGATCGCTCGATGGCAGAGGCGGTGCGTTCCGGCCGATTTCTGTTCTCCGTCGGTTCAGCTCGGCTCGTCGAGCACGTCGGTGAGCGTGCCGGCGGTGGCGGCCTGCTCGAGCCAGCGCTCCAGGCGCTCCGGGTCCTTCTGGGCGACGATGCGCTCGCGTGCTGCGTCCGGCACCGCGATTCCGCGCGCGCGGAGCACCGTCAACAGCGCGCGTGCGGCTTCCTCGATGCGCCCCTGCGCGACGTACTTCTTCGCGAAATCGCTCTGGTACTCGTAGCCCTTCATCATCGCCTCCAGCGCCCGGCGAGCCGCCTCGTTCAGGGAATTGTACAGGAGATCGTAGTAGAATCGGGCGCGTTCGTCATCGAGCCCCTGAAGCGCAGGCAGCACCGCGCCGGCGATCGTCGCGCCTTGCACCGTCTCCCCGTGGGCCATCGCGGAGAGCACTCCCAGCTCCGGTCGACGGGTAGCTTCCGCTGGGTCCGTCACGACCGGAACGCTGTTGCGACGGAGCACGGGCGGCCCAGCACCGCCGATACCGCCCGGCAAGGACGGCTCACGTGAAGGTCACGGCTTGGTCGCTCGGAGCGCGCGGAGGATGGCCGGGAGGTCGTCGTGGTCTTGGTAGGGCAAGACCTGCACGTTGAACTCGCGCTGAAAGCGATCGCGATCGCGCGGGTCCTTCATGAGCGCATAGTGACGGCTGGTCGCCGTTCCGAAAGCCCGGACGTTAAGCTCGAAGACGAGATCGAGGTCCAATGGATCGTTGATGCCGTAACCAACGAGCAGGAACGTGTAGGTCTGGAGCAAATGGCTCATCGTGCACTGGTAGGACTCGTCCCTGGTCGCCAAGGCGTACTCGCCCTGAGTCATCACGACGGACTCTTCGTCATCAGCGGTACCGTGAATCTTGTACAACACCTTGCGCCTCTCGCCGATATCGGAGAGCGCACTGTCGGATTTCCGCCAGGTATAGGGCTGCCGTCCGGGCTCCGCCGTTTCGAGGAGCTGGTCGTAGTTCGTGGTCACGAGGACGTCGAGCCCCAGATCGACGAGCGCGCGATGGACATCGCCAGGCGCCGCGTTAGCCGGGCGGAAGATGGCATTTAGCGCCGCCTGGTACCGGCGCGCGTTGCGGAGGCTGGTCTTCGGGAGGTCGAGCACGGCAAGCATGCTCTCCAGCGACACATGGCCCGCCTTCAAGTACGCGCGCAAGCCGTCGAGCTGCGCGGACTCGAGTACCGCATAATTCTGGGCCTGCTCGAAAAATCGCTCGGGCAGCTCGTTCCAGCTAGGAAAACTCCCCTGGACGTCGCGGGCCATGGACAGGCCCGAGCCAAAGAGCACAGCAAGCTTGTTCTTCCTGTACGCTTCGACGAGGGGAGCCGGAAACGAGAAGCGGTGCATGGCGGCAGGTAGAGGATGGCTGGGCATCGTCTTAAAGGCGGTGGAGCCGAGGTCGATGACCTCACATGGGGATCGGGGGATCCAGGTTCCCTGAGCGGCGGCATCTTTCGCGCCGTGGATGGCCCAGGTGAAGTCGCGGTCAGGGAAGGTCTGCTGGATTTGCTCGATCGCCGCGACGGCCTCGAGGGTGCCTCGCGAACTCAGCTCGCCGAGCAGCGAATTTCGCAGTTCAGCCACCCTACGGCGTGAAGTAAAATCATTCATCTCACCTTGCCGATCTTGTGGGTCGCTATCGCTCGAAAAATGTCGCTCGATCCAGACATAGATCATCATGGCATCCGCGTTCAACAGGCACTTACACCAGGAACTCGAATACCGGCGATCGATCTCGCGAACGAAGGTGATAAACACCTCCTCGCCGAATGCCGGATCCGCCTCGAGAAGAGGCCGCACGACGGGCCAGCCTATCTTGGGGTTGAAGGCCATGAGCGCATGAGCTGCCGCGTGTGCGCGAAGCCGTCCAGGACTACCCTCAGGAATCGGAGCGTTCAGGATCGACACCGCCGCGTCCGTTGCACCCTCGACCGCATGCAGGATCAGCTCATCCAGCAGATCGCCGAGGAATCGAGGCTTCAGATCCGGACGCCGTGCGTACTCGAGCAAGAAACGCCCGAGGTCCGCGTCCCAGCACGCTGCCAGATGGTGAAGCCGGCCTGGGTAGCCGTGCTTGCGATGATCCTCATCAAGCAGTGCGCGCAGCACATCCCGCACGCGCGATGGTTCGGCCCGATACGCGCGTGCTACGACTCGTTGGCTCTGCGCGTTTACATTGGGTGCAAAGGCGAGGGCGATGGCGCTCCAGTTCGCCCAGACGGTGACAGCATGCTCGTCGAGCCACGCGGGGTCGAGCGCGTCAATCAGGCAGACATACCTGTAACCAACGGCAGCAGGGTGATAGCCATATGGAACTTCTACACCTAACCACTCGCCGGAGCGCTCATTGGCAAGTAACAGGTATTCGCGACCGACATCGAGAACGCGATTCTTAGTCTCTTCGTCGGCACGTTGCCAGCCGGGGAATTTCCTAAGATCCTCCCTGTAGTACAAATCGTTACGCAACCCACCCTCAGAATCCACCGCAAGCAACGATTGGAGTCTCCACCCGGCATCGATGTCGCCATCTCCGAACCGTCGCAAGCAAACCTGGATGCGCTTCTGCACACGCGGAACTCTTGGGGACGCGCGCGGCTTTACCCGAAAGCGACCACGAAACTTTGGCTCTCTTTTAGGTTTGGTGGAAGCGTGGCCACGTGTGAACAGGTTGCAGCGAGAGACCTGAACAGCAGAGATGAATCAGCGCGATGAGGGAGGAGGCTCCGTGGAGGCCGTAGGACCGTCGCGTGATGGTGCGCACCTTGCCATTGGTGCCTTCCGAGCGTGCGTTCGACAGCCCGCTCGCGACGTAGGCGACGATGCCGTCGAGATGGTGACCAATCGTTCGCGCCGCTTTGGCGAAGGGCTTGAGACCCGAGTGCGTGGCCCACGACATCCACTCTTCGAGTTTCGCCAGTACGACATTCGGCTGACGCCGATCGAGAATGGCTGCGAACGACTCCTTGAGCAGGTAGGCGCGGTAGAGCGTCGCGTTCGTCTTCGGCAGTTCCGTCAGCTTCGCTTGCTCGATTGCAGTCAGATTCCAAGGGTTCTTCTGCAACGCGAATCGGGTATGCTTCAGCGCGCTGCGGTCTTCGGGGTCTTCGATTGTCCTCACTTCTGCACGGCGTACTTCGTCGAGCGCGTCATGAACCAGCCGCTGGACATGAAAGCGGTCAAAGATGATCTGCGCGTTCGTCGCCGACTCCGAGACCGCCGAGATGTACGCTTTCGACATGTCGATCGTGACCGCCTGGATGAGCGCGCATCGCTCCGAGCCGAGCTCTTGGAAGAAGGCCCGGAGCGTGTCGGCGTTCTTCCCCTCTCGCGCCCAGACCACGCGCCCGGTGACGTGGTCGACCACGATGGTCACGTACTTGTGGTGTTTCCTGTAGGAGAGCTCGTCGATGCCGATGTGCGTGAGCCCGTCGAGGATGTCGCGGGGAAGCCGCCGCTCGACCACGCGACTAATGATTGCACCGACCGTCGCCCACGCGACGCGCATCATCGTCGAGACGACGGTCTTCGAGGTCATCTGCGCCAGGTAGCCGACCGTCTCCTCGAAAGCGTGCGTGAACCAGCTCATCGGGTCGGCCCACGGCACCATCTCGGTAGTCACTCCGCACCGCGGGCAACGCAACCGCCGCGGCGAGTACCGGAGCTCCAGCGACATCCCCGCGAGGTCGAGGTGACGCCAGCAACGCGGTTTCCGCTGGTCGTACACCTTCCTCACCGGGCGACCGCACCCTCCGCAGCGAGGGATCTCCGTGGTCGGCTCGACGTCGCAGACCAGCCCGTCCGCCGTGAATTGCGCGCCCGTGACGCGAGTGAACTTGATTCCGAGGACATTGTTGAGCAGAGTGGTCGCGCGCACAGCCGATCGGGCTCCAAGGGTTGGTGTCGTAACCCCCGAGGTAGCCCGTCGGCTGTGCGCGTTCCATCCCCAATCGCACCGCGCCATTCCTGCGCCGAGCTCGCCCGCAACGCCGCGGGGGCCGGGACCAGGTCACGCAGCCGCGCTTCCACCAAACATCTCGGAGAGCCGAAACTTTCGAGCCTGACGGCATTCGCGCCGCATCCACCGGGACAGGGCTGACCCGAGTTCAACGTTCTTGATGAGCCATGGCATTGCCTCGCGAATCTCGCTGAATTCATCCACTGCTCCGAGGATAGGGTCCGCGACCTCGAAGGCCCAATCCGAGAGTGCAACTTGCCTCAAGATCGCAGCCCAATGCTCCCGCTCCAGCGGGGTCGCCCCGTTGCGGAGCTGCTCGATGACCCAGGGGACGTCCTTTGGGAGGACAAGTCCGTGATGGACGATCAAAAACGTATCGTACGGCCCCCAGGGCAATAAGGCGACCATCGCGGTTGCGAGCAGGCGTCGCCGACCATCGTCCCGCGCTGGATCCGGGGTCTCCTCGTCGCCGTGACCGCGCCGCACGAAAATGACGTCATGAACCGCCAGACGCCGAACCACGGCCTGAGCGAGCAGGGCTCGCACCTGGGCGTCCTCGAGCCGCTCCCAGGCCATCCGCAGAATCTTGTCGAGCAACCTGGTGAGCGCAAACGGTGCGTCACGGCGTGAGGGCAGCACGAGGGTCCAGCGGAGTGCCTCCGGCAGAGCTGGTGGAGGCAGCGTCATGCTCAATCTATGCAGAAAATCCCCGTAAGACCCGCCGTGCGACCGCTCTTCGAATGGCTTCAAGGCAGCAAACAGCTCGGCGGCGGTGATCTCGTCCGGCCAGAGAGCCAGCAACGCATATCCCTTCAACTCGTCGTCCAGATCAACTTCGCAATCGCCACGAAGAAGCGGCAAGAGCCGTTGCTTGGCCTCCCGAGATCCGATGTGCGCGAGCGTGTGCGCGGCCGACGAACGGATTTCTATGTGTTCGCTGCCGTCGAGCACCACGTCCGCCACCACGTCTTGGAGCGCTACCACCTGGCATGCATCCACGATGTCCAGAGCTGCCCGCCGGGCCATGGTGTAGCGGTCACGCCCCACGAGATAAGGACGCAACTGGTCGGCGAGCCCGGCGTGGTCGAGGCGCGCCAGAAGCTCACTCCGGTGCAAAATCGTCATGTTCGACATCTCTCGCCGGTCGAGCTTCTCCAGCAAAGCAGCAACCAATGCCTCGCGCTCCGCGTTCCCGACCAGCGCGAAGTCGCTCCCGAGCAGCGATCCGGGGTCCACGACGAGCATGCGCTGGAAGAACTCCTTCCTCATGCTTGCCAGGCTCATGCTTGCCAGCCACGCCACCGTCTCGCGCAGCGCCGGGACCACGCGGCCCATGGCTCCGTTCGAGACCTGGCCCACCAGATGCTCCGTCGATAGCCCTCGCTCATGCAGGAACCGAGCGGCCAGGAACTCGGCATATGTCTGGTGGGCCCATCCAATCTGGTCGCTGCCTCGCGGCGCGAACAAGCCGCTCACGTTGAGCACATCTTCGAGCGCGTCGCTGTCGACTGTCACCTGGCCGGACGTGCTCGGCTCGGCGGCCCCGACGAGGTCTTCGATCGTGACGGCCTCCGGCGGCACGGTCCCCAGATCCTGGCCCGTGAACACCACGCTGCGACGTCCCAGGACGCAGACCGCCGCGATCCGGGAAGCGATAGCCAGTCGCTCCGAACCGCGCAGCCTCCAGGTATGGCGTGCTCCCCGGCGCGATTTGCTCGACTCCTCGCAGAGGATCCGGCACCCCTCCTCATACAGTTCCAGCCGCGTGCGTGGCAGCTCCCCGCGCCGTCGGTACTCCTCCAGCAGGAATCTCAGCGTTATCGGCTTTATCGCCAGCGATCCGGCGTCCACCCGCGCGGCCTCGGCGAGGAACCCGGCCGCATCCTTCCCCGCAGCCAGCTCGACATCGCTCTGCCGCAGCGGCGCCAGACCATGGAAAGTCGCCTGCAGTTCTTCTCCCTTCGGCTTCCACAGGAGCGGGAGTTGCTCGTCGAGCATGGCAGGCCATTCCGCCGAGCGGCACGCGATCCGCAGCCGCAAGGAGTTGACCGGCCCACGCCGGATCTGGTCGATGAGCTGCGACGCGATCCCGTATGCGCCCTGCGGGTGCTCGTCGAGGCTGTCGACGACCAGCGTGAGGGGGGCCCGACCCGCGCGCCATTGCTCGAACGCCTCCGTCGCGAAGATCTGCTTCTGCAGGTCGGGGCTCCACCGGCAGTCGACGTCGAGCAGCATCGCAGACCGACCCGCACGGAGACCGTCCACGTAGGCGCGCACCGCAAACGATTTCCCGCTCCCGGGCTCTCCGAGCAGCGCGACGCATGGCGTGTCCTCGAGCTGCTCCAGCGTCCGCGCCTGCGGGTTCATGTGCCGCCCGTACATTCCCTCGGGATCGGCCAGGTACCCGCGCCCATCCAGCACGGGGGCCGTGTCACGCGGGATCCAGAACCGCCTCCACGGAATGTCGATTTCGCCAAGCAGGCCTTCCATCATCCACCTTCGCGTGCGCTCACCTGCCCTCTTCGAGGTCGCGTCGTCAAACGCCACGCGTTCTCTCCGCCTGGTGCTCACGCCCCAGCTCGGGAGCGGCTCGAAGGAGGCGAACGGTCCGCTCGTGATCAGCAACGAGAGTCGCCGCGGCATCGGCAACCCGCCTTTCCCTCCCTACGACGGCACCACCCGCAGCCGCCCGCGCTGCCCCGCCGCCTCGCGCCCGCCCGCCTCGACCGGCCGCGCCGGCGCGGGCCGCGCCACGACGGCCGGCGGCCACGCCGCGAAGTCCTCCGGGAGCGGCCCGGGGAGCGCCGGCTGCGCCGTCCGCTCCAGCAGCTGGAAGTCGCAGCGCGCGACGAGATCGAGCGGCAGCCCCTTGTCCGGACCGCCCTTCGCGTACCACGCCCGCGCCGCCTGCACGTTGCGGATGAGCACGGCGTGCTGCGGATCGCTCTTCGCCGCCGCCGTGAAGTGATCCTGCATCGCCTGCCAGTCGCGCCGGCCCGCCGCGATACACGCGAGCGCGTTGTACGCGAGCCCCGGCAACGGATACCCGAGCTCCAGCGCGCGCGCGACGTGCCGCTCCGCCAGATCGAGCTGCCCCGCGTCGAGGTAGGCGACGCCGAGCTCCAGGTGCGCCGCGTGGTGATCGCCGAGCAGCGCGAGGATCGCCCGCCGCTCCTCCACCCCCTCGCGGTAGAGCTCGCGCAGACCCTTGTTCTGCTCGAACCAGGCGCTCATCAGCGCCGTGTCCTCCTCCGAGGCGTCGAACGGGGTCTTGAGCTCCTGGAAGTCGCCGCGGAAATAGACGTCGCGCTCGAGCCAGCCGGCCGCCTCGGCGTCGTCGAAGTCGCGCGTCCCGGGGTAGATGGACAGGCACGAGAAGATGTACTGGTGCGGCCTCGCCGCCTCCAGGAACGCGAGCGTCTCGCGGAACGTCTCCGCCGTCTCGCCGCGGTTGCCCAGCATCATGTAATAGCGGACCTGGATACCGTACTTCTTCGCGAGCTCGGTCGACTCGATGATCTTCTTGGCCGTGATCTTCTTGTCGATGTTCTTCAGGATGGCCGGCGACCCCGACTCGACACCGAGGCTCAGCCGCTGGCAGCCGGCGAGGCGCATCTCCCGGAGCAGGTCGTCGCCGAGCACGTCGACGCGCGTGTCGCAGCTCCACAGAAACGAGATCTTGCGCTCGCGGATGCCACGGCAGATCTCGATGACGCGCTTCCTGTTCGTCGTGAAGGTGTCGTCCTTGACCTGGACCATCTTCACGGGGAGCTTCTTCACCGTGGCCTCGAGGGCGTCGAGCACGTAGGGCACCGACTGGCCCCGGAAGCCGCGGCCCCAGGTCGCCTCGGCGCCGCAGAACGTGCAGGCCCAGGCGCAGCCGCGCGAGGTCATCACGATGTGCGTGGAGAAGTGGTCGTGCGGCGACGCGAGCGCGTCGAGGTCCTCGATCGCGGCCCGGGGCGGGCCGAGCTCGACGCGGCCCTCGACGCGGTAGGCCGTGCCGGCGAGGCCGAGCGCGGGCCGGCCGGCCTCGAGGCGGTCGAGGAGCTCCAGGAACGAGTGCTCGCTCTCGCCGAGCGTCACCGTGTCGATCTCGGGGTGGTGCCGCAGCATCTCGGCCGCGAGCGGGGTCGCGTGCGGCCCGCCGACGACGATGTGCGCCGCGGGATGGATCCGCCGGATGCTCCGGGCGGTGAGGGCCACGCCGCGGCGGTTGGCGGTCCAGCACGACATGCCGAAGACGTCCGCGTCGAGCTCGCGCACTATCCGCTCGACCTGCGAGAACGGGTACGACGAGAGGTTCAGCACCTTCACCTGGTGGCCCGCGCGGAGGGCCTGCGCGCCCAGAGAGAAGAGCCCGTACGGGGTCTGGTGGAAGTCCGGGTCGAGATCGCCCTCGCGGTAGTCCGCCGGCGGGCCGTCCCCGCTCGTGTCAGGCGCCTCCCCCGGCGCGGGGATCTTCCAGGGCGGTGGGTAGAGCAGCGCGATGCGCATCGATCCTGCCTTTCCGGTGCTGGGGGGTCACGCGGGGGCGGCGCCGAGCGCGAGCGACGCGCCGTCGACGTCGATGCGGCGCGCGCGCGCGATCCGGGCGTAGAGCTCGGCGCTCGGCCGGGGGCTGCGCTCCTGGGTCACGCGGTCGACCTCGACGAGCCCGAAGCGCGGGGCGTACCCCTCGGCCCACTCGAAGCTGTCGAGCAGCGACCAGTGCATGTACCCGCGCACGTCGATGCCGCGCTCGATCGCCCGCGCGACCTCGGCGAGGTGCCGCACGAGGAAGCGCGGGCGCTGGTCGTCGTCGGCGTCGGCGATGCCGTTCTCGGTGATGTAGATGGGGACCCGGGCGCGGGGCCACCAGGCGTCGAGCACGTAGCCGAGCCCCTCGGGGTAGACCTCCCAGCCGAGATCGCTGACCTCGGCGCCCTCGGGGACGAGGCGCCGGAGGAAGCCCGCGCGCGCGTGCGCCGGCGAGAAGCGGACAAGGTCGCGGCTGTAGTAGTTCACGCCGAAGAAGTCGTGCAGGCCGCTGTCGCAGAGGGCGCGCGCGAAGGCGTCGTTGAACAGCCGCTCGAAGAGCGCCGCCCACATGCGGTCGGCGAGGCGCCCGAACCGCTCCGGCTCGATGACGCGCAGGTGGTGCGCGACGCCGACGGCGATGGCGTGGCCGCGGCGGCCCGCGGCCTCGTGCATGGCGCGGTACATGGCGGCGTGGGCGCGGAAGAGGTTCTGATGGGCGCGCACCGCCTCGACGGGCGAGCTGCGCGCGGGCGGCCAGACGCCGAGCAGGTGGGCCTGGAGGGCGAGCATGTTGGGCTCGTTGATGGTGACCCAGAGCTGGCAGAGATCGCCGAGCGCCTCGACGGCGCGCTCGGCGAAGCGCGAGAGGAGCGCCGGCAGCTCCTGCGAGAGCAGGCCGCCGCGCAGCGCGACCCAGCGCGGCAAGGTGACGTGGTGGACGGTGACCATCGGGGTGATCCCGGCCTCGAGGTGCGCGCCGAGCACGGCGCGGTAGTGGTCCCACGTGGCCGGGTCGAACTCGCCCGGCTCCCGCTCGACGCGGGCCCACTCGATGGAGAGCCGGTGGGCCCCCATGCAGAGCCGCGCCTGGAGCGCGACGTCCTCGCGGAAGCGGTGCAGCTGGTCGCACGCGTCGTCCGGCGTATCGCCGCCGCGGACACGCCCCGGCTCGCGCGCGAACGCGGCCCAGTCGCTCTGCGCACAGTGCCCCTCGACCTGTGTGGCAGAGGCGGCAGTGCCGAACAGGAAGGCGTCCGGGAAGCGCAGCTCCTCACCCATGGCCGCGCATCCTACGCGAACTCGCGCCGGGCGGCTGCCTTCCGGGCAGGAACGCGACCCCGCGGCGCGCTGCGCTGCGGCGTGACCTGCGTGACGGGCAGGACCGGCGTGCCGCCTGCGGCGGCGCGACGATTGCCCGATCGGCCGGGCGCCCGTACGATACGGACCGGTGCGGTGCGGAGGTGCGGCGAGCGCGGGACGGGGAGCGCGCGCCCTCGCCGTGGCCCTCGCCGCCGCGCTGCTGCACGGGGCCGCGCTGGCCAGGGCGGACGGGGTCGGCTGGGCGACGGCGCAGGCCGCCGAGCTGACACGCCAGGCCGAGGCCCGCGCGGCGGCCGGCGAGGCGGACGTGGCGCTGTCGCGGTACCTGGAGGCGGTCCGCTTCGACGCCACCTACGGCCCGGCGTACCTCGGGCTCGGCGCGCTGTACGAGCGGGCGGGCGACCCGCGCGAGGCGGAGCGCACGTACTCGGTGGGCCTCGACCACGTGCGCGGCTTCGTCGAGGGCTACCGCGCCCGGGCGGCGCTCCGGGCGCGCGCGGGGCGGCGCGACGAGGCGATCGCCGACTTCGAGGCGGCGGCGGCGCTCCGGGTCGACGACGCCGGGCTGCTCCAGGAGCTCGCGGCCGCCTACGTGGCCGCGGGGGCGCTGCCCGCGGCGCTCGGCGTGGCGCGGCGGCTCTCGGCGCTGGCCGCGCAGGCCGGCGATCCCGCCCGGACGGCCACGGCGAGGACCCAGGCGCGCGCCCTGTCGGCGCTTGTCGGCGAGGCCGATCCCGTGCGGGCGGGCCGCGCCGATCGCGGCCCGGTGCGGCGCGCGCTCGCGCTGTACGCCGCGGCGCCGGCGCGGGTGGTGCTGTCATTTGAAGGCGGGAAGGCGAGAAGAAAATCCCAATGATCTTCCCGCCACAGCCGAGACAACTCTCCACGACCGGCCCTCGAGGGAGCAGCCGAAACCACGCTCGCGCTCCCCTTCAATCGACGATGAAGAGCGTCGCGCCCGCCTGCGTGGACGAGAGGTGCGGCTCGGCGCCGTCCGCCACCTGGTAGCTGGTCCCGGCTGGCAGCGTGAACCTCCGCCCGTCCTTGAGCTCGGTGGTCAGCTCTCCCTCGAGGACAAGGAGGACATGCCCGCGGCTGCACCAGTGATCCGCGCGGTACCCCGGCGTGTATTCGACCATCCTGACACGGAGGTTGCCGGCCTCGATCGTCCGCCAGATGGCCTTCCCGGTCTCCCCTGGATGCTCGGTCGGCTCGACCTTCGCCCAGTCGGCGACGAAGAAGGGGACCCCTTCGATTTTCATCCTCGACAACTCCTCTCTTCTGCGCTCTCGCGCCCCGCCCCGCCCGCTCGCCGCGAGCGGAGACCGGCCGGGCGCCGCGCGCTGGCGCCGTGCGGCCGGCGCCCGGCGCGCTCACTTGATGGCCAGGAACCCCTCGAACGAGACGTACTTCATGATGGACATGATATCGACGAAGCCGGCCCGCTTCAGCATGTCAACGTTCCCCTGGGTCGAGAACGGCTCGAGCACTCCCTTGAGGCTCCGGGCCTTCGCGACGATCTCGGAGGGGGTGAAGCGCTGCTTCAGCTTGAACTCCTGGTACAGCGCCGTCGTGATGTCCTGGAACCTGGCGTCGCACGCCCGCACCTTCTCGAACAGGACGAAACAGCCTCCCCAGTTGAGGGACTCGTAGATCCTGTTGATGACCTCCTGCCGGAACTTCGGCGGAACGAACTGCAGACAGTAATAGGACACCATCATGTCCGATTTCTCGAAGTCCCACAGGACCGCGTCGCCGACGTGGAGCTCGACGTTCTTCATGCCGTCGAGGCTCGCGCGCGCCTGCGCGATCATGGTCTCCTCGACGTCGAGGCCGACCCACTTCGCGTGCTTGCCCGCGTTGTGCCGGGCCAGCTTCCCGAGGAGCTCCCCGGTCGACACCCCGAGCTCGTAGCAGACGGACCCGTCGTTCACGAAGAAATCGCTGATCTGACAGATCAGGTCGTGCCCCGCGTCGTACAGCGGCACCGACCTGCGGACGTGCTCCAGAAACGTCTTCGGCACCTCCGCGCCGAAGGACCACGACGCGTTGGGCGCGAGGATACCGTCACCGACGCTGAACACCTCACTGTGCTGCATGCTCATAGAACTGTCTCCTCAGTCAGGATCTGCTGCATCAAGCTCGCCTGAAGGCCGTCGCGCCCGTGCCGCGCAGGCGCGGTTACCGGCGAGAGCCCTTGGTGGTGAAGGAGGTCCGCAATTCGGAGGTGAACGCGCCGCGCTCGTCGGCGAGCCAGAGCTCGTCGGGGCCCGGTCGCATCTCCGAGATCGTCACGTCGTCGGCCTGCCGGGCCTGTTTGTAGAAGAGGTCGACGGCGAGGGGGTTCTCGAAGTCGACGTAGATCGGCTTGGGCTCTCCCGGGCATTTCACGAACACCCAGCGCGGCAACCCGAGCGCCCGGGCCCACGCGTGGACGGCCATGAAGGACTGGAAGCTCTCGCCGGGGAGCTTCACGCTCGGCAGGCTCGACCCGGAGGCGCGCCACGTGCGGCGCTTCAGCATGAAGTTGCCGCACGAGATGCGGCACGGGTGCGCCGCGCCGAGCACGTCGGCGGCCAGGTCGAAGAGCATGCGGTGGAAATCCCGCGGCATCACCGTGATGATGTCCTCGAGGCGCCCCGAGGCGCGATCCAGGTACTTGACGCCCCCGTCGCGGAGCACGACGCGCCCGTTCCCGGTCGCCACCTGCCGCGAGAGCGGCGAGCGGCTGTCGTCTCCGGGCATGAGCACGTCGTGGAGGTTCGTCACCACGGGCCAGTTGAGGTTCGAGCGCTGGTGCCCGAGCGCCGGATCGACGAGCACCATGCGGCCGGGGGCGAGCAGCGCGTCGACCTCCTCCAGGATCTCGCGCGAGAACGGCGAGAACGGCTGCGCCACGGGCTGCGACACGTTGTGGACGCCCGGGTGCACCTCTCCGACGATGATCTGGTACTCGCCGCGCCGCAGGGCCTCGAGGTCTCTGGCCGCGACCAGGAGATCGGGGGAATGCACGTCGACGCCGAGCGGCTCCGGGGCGCCGTCCGTGGGGCCGCTCTCCTCGAGCCAGCCGAGCAGGCGGACCAGATCGCGCTCCTCGATCATCACGTCGTCCGCCGGCGCCGGGCCGAGGAGGCGACCCCACGCGGCCCTGAGCTCGCCCCTCAGCAGCTCGACCGAGGGCTCCAGGGCGGGGCTCTTCCGCACGGTCGTGAAGAAGAGCAGGAAGTCGACGCCCTCCTCGTCGCCCTCGGCGCAAAGCTCCCTGTAGACGCGCTCGTAGCGCGCATGGATGAGGTGCGCGGCGCGCTTCGCGAGCCACCGGTAGATGTTGCAGACGGGCTCCAGCACCGCGTCGAGCCTCGCCTCCACGGAGCGCCCGAGCTCGATGAACAGGGACCGCTCGCAGTCCTCGTAGACGACGTACCTGCCCGTGTACATGCTCCCGGCTTCCCGGTCCGTGTTGATGCCGAGGCTCTTCAACACGCTGTAAAGCTCGCTCGAGGTGCGCGCGCGCTCCTCCAGCGCGCCGCCCTGGTACCGCTCCCGCAGCGCGAGGAGACCGTCGATCGTGTGCAGCCAGCGCGCGCGCCCCGGACACGCCTCGGGCAAGGCCGCGACGGTCCGCCGGACCCGCTCCTCGGGGCGATGCTCCGCTGTCGGGACCTCGATGTTCCGCACGAGCACGCCCTTTTCGAGCAGGAAGCTGCACGCGCGCTCGATGTCCTCAGGGCTCTGGCCCGTCTCGCGGGCGAAGCGCGCGCACAGCTCCGCCGCCGGCCAAGCGCCGTGGCGCCGCGCCTCGCCCACGAAGCGGAGGAAGTCCGCGGCCGGCGCCGAGAGCCGGGTCCGCTTGTTCACGGGATACCGCAGCTCGGTGCCCTCGACGTGACAGCCCGCGTTGAGCCGGAGCGGCAGGTGCGGGGACACCTCGGGATCGGCCGAGATCGCCGCGCCCAGCGCGACGGCCGCCCAGTGCTCGAACGACACGATCCGCCGCTTGATCCAGCCCGGGCCGGTCGTGCTCAGCCGGGCGGGCTCGTCGAGCCCGGACATGCGCCCCCAGGCCATGGGGCCGAAGAAGCTCACGGTGTCGTTCTTCGTGCAGAGCCGCTGGAGGTAGCTCCACGCGAGGCGAACATGCTGTCTCCGGCGGCTGTCGAGCTGCGCCGCGCCGCCCTGCCCGAGCGAGCGGACCCGCTCGAGCGCCGCGGGGTTCAGGAGGAAGAGCGCCTCCTCCGCCAGCGGCCCGGACAGCCGCTCGATCACCTTGCTCCTGACGGCGCGCGCGTCGGCCGTGAACAGCGCCTCGCCCTCGGCCTCCAGCGCGGCCCGCCGCTCGGTCAGCTGCTTGCGCCGGACCGCCTGCGCGTCGGGCGCAGCCTCCGCCGCGCTGCCGGCCCGCCGCCCCGCGCCGAGGCCGCGCAGCTCGTCCGTCACAAGGTACAGCTGCGCGACGACGGGGCGGCTCGCTTCGATGCCGAGGTCGCTGACCCAGCCGATGGGGAACCCCGCCGATCGCAGCCAGAAGGTCCTCGAGAGGGACATGGCGCTATCCTCTCGAGGCCTCGACGACCCCGTACGCGCAGAGCCGTCGCAGGATGACCACGTCGTCGCCCTCGGGGGGCTCGTCGCCCCCGAGAGAGCGGCGCAGCGCCGAGAGCGAGCGCGGCTCCGTCAGGGCGTTGAAGAGCCGCGCCCCGCGCTCCGGGATGCCGGCGAGCTTGTAGCTGCTCGTCGGCGACGGCACGTAGAGCAGCAGGTGCTGCGGTCCCTTCTGCAGCGGAGTCCGCCCCAGCAGGGACTTGTCCCTCAGCCACGGCCCGAGCGCGTGCTCCGTGGTCACGGTGATGCCCTGCAGGTTCCTGCGGAGCGTGGCGGCGCGCAGATCGACTCCATCGCTCGGCGCCGGGCGCAGGTAGCGCTCACCGGGCAGCTTCGCCAGGCGGCGCACGAGCTCCACCGAGGCGGCCTCGAGCGCGATCACGTCGCGCAGGTAGGGCAGCTCGGCGGCGAGCTCCGAGCGCCGCAGGAAGTCCAGCACGTCCGCGCAGAACGTGTAGACGAACGGCCCGTGATCCTCCCACCCCCGCGCCTCCATGTAGCGCTCGCCCAGCGCGCGCAGATCGTGGCCGGAGCTCACGAGCAGGCGCACGGTCAGCGGGGCGCCCGTCTCGAGGGCATACAGGAACGAGCTCACGAGGCGGAAGCGGTAGTTGACGATGAACCACCGCGTGCGGTGGGGCGTCTCGGCGTAGGCGAGCGCGATGGGGATCTGCTCCGCCGTGAAGCCGTGCTCCGAGGCGCGGTCGGCGAAGCCGGGCTCGAAGATCACGTCGCTGAGCGCGGGCTCGCGGAGGATCCGGCGCCAGACGGTCCAGACGGTCGACGCTTCCATGCGGTCACCCTGCCTGCCGTGTCGCGACCACGCCATGCGCCTTGTCCCACGCGCGGCGGGCGCGCTCGATGTCGCGCACGATCATCTCGTGATCGCTCTCGCGCCCGAGGACGCGCGTCGACGGGTGGTGCGCCTGGCCCTGGTACTCGATGATGACCGCGCCGGGCCGGGCCCGCTCCAGCACGCGATCCAGGAGGTCCCACACGGGCTCCGGCACGCGCTCGTCGTGCCAGTCGTGGTAGAGGCCGTCCAGCCAGCTGCCGCCCGCGAGGTGGATCGCGATCACGCGGTCCAGCGGGATCGTATCCAGGTAATCCTCCAGGTCGAAGCGCGGGAGGTTGATCGAGTTCGTGTAGATGTTGTGCAGGTCGAGGTGAAGGTAGGTCCCGGCCTCGTCCACGAGGCGGGCCATGAACTCGGCCTCCCGCATCTCGGCGCCTGGACACGGGATGTAATAGGCGGCGTTCTCGTGCGCGAGCGGCATCCCGTACATCTCCTGGAGCGCCCGCGCGCGCCCGGCCACCCGCTTCACCTCGGCGGTCGAGAACTGGACGGGGCTGCTCCAGATATCGAGCCACGAGTTGTCGCCATAGAAGCAATGGTTCGCCACCCACGGGCTGCCGATCGCCTTCGCCAGCGCGACGTGACGCAGCGCCGCCGGCGTCGTGTCGAGCGGCTCGAAGCCGAAGTCGCACCCGTAGTTGGAGTGGGCGAGGAGCTTGTATTTCGAGGCGAGGCGATCGAGCTTCTCCTTCGCCCCCGGCTTCATGACATAGGGGCTGTCCAGGGGGCCCATCACGGTGTCGAGGAGGATCTCCATCGCGTCCACCTCCATCTCCTCGAAAGGAAACCAATCCAGGATCTCTGGATTGTACTGAAGGCCGACTCCGAGGCTCGGGTACATAGCGGCGCTCCTTGACGGACGCCGTGCCCGGTCGATCGCCCCGAGCGCGGCCCCGTCCTCAACTGCTCGATGGAGGGCAGGAGCGTTCTCCAGCCCTCCATCGAGCCACCTGTCACGCGAAGACCTTGCTCTCGAGGACCTCGATGTCGTCGAGATCGAAATCCTCGAAGCTCGCGGCGGCCGGCTTCTGGGCGGCCTCGTCCTTCGCGGCGGTGGGAGGGCCCTTGAGGGCCTCGGTACAGCTCCCCTGGGCGACATGGCCGGTCGCCTCGATCGGGTCGCCCGCTTCGTGCTCATTCGAAGGAATCATTGCTCTTCTCCTCTTGAGGATGCCTGTGATGGATGCGTTGCAGGGTAGGCGCCGGGGCCTACCGGAAGAACAGCGAGTACGCGCTGGCCCAGGCGATGAGCCAGCTAAGGAAGGTCCCTGCGACAACGGAGAGGTAAAGGAGCTTTCGCCGCGGGCTCAGGTCCTGCGCGCGCCCGGCGTCGCGGCGGAGCAGGCCGCGCGCAAACCGCCACGACTTCTGCCGGAGGCCGGGGATCCCCAGCACCTCGGTCAGGAAGAGATAGCTGTCCCCGTTGAACACCGGCAGCAGCGTCGGGATGACCGCGAGGGCCGACGTCGCCGCCACGCGGACGCCGAAGACGCCGAGCTCCGAGCCGGGCGCCGCGAGCGCCCATATCACCATGCCCACCGAGGCGCACGCCAGGCTGGCGAGGGGCCCCATGACGATGCTCACGACGCGCTGTCGCTTCGTCATGCGCGACCACTCTCGCTGGACGGGGCGGGCCCATCCCGTCACGAAGAGGAGGTAGGCGCCGAGGCCCATCTCGCTGATGCGCACGCCGTACGCCTTGCAGGGCAAGGCATGGCCGAGCTCGTGGCACACGACGGACGCGATCATGATCGGGTAGTGCCACGGCAGCCAGCCCCAGCCCGTGTACGCCAGCACGAGATCTCCCGAGAACGCGTGCCATCCGAGCCCGGCGATCCAGCCGCCCGCGGCGATGAGCGCGAGACATCCGTAGACGAGCCACCGGCTGACGAGCACCGGGGCGGCGCGCGCGAGCCGGTCGAGGTGCTCGTCGGGCTTCAGGTTGATGAGCGGCACGAGCAGCAGCGACTTGAGCGGCCCGAAGCTGATGCCGGCGAAGGGGTCCTTGCGGGCCCTCTCGGGGCGGCTCGAATCGACGAGGATGCCGAGGCCGACGAGGCGCTGCTCGAACTGCGCGAGCTTCTCGGCGGACAGCCGCGGGGACACGCACGCCCGCGCCTGCTCCAGCACCTCGTCGCGGGATCGGCGCCCGTCGAAGAGCCTCGCCAGGGTGAGCTCCGCTTTTCCCAGCGCGAACGACGTGTCCGTGGCGCGGTCGTAGAGCGCGAAGCGGCGCGGGTCGGGCCCCTCGCCCTCCGCGGGCCCGAGCACCTCGATGTCCGGCGAGAGGAGCGGGAAGGCCGCCGCGCTGCTCGAGCTCTTGTCGCCTGTCACGCGACGCCCTGGGCGTCTCGGTTGGGCGCCGCGTCGACCGCGACGCCGCCGGCCGCCAGGCGCTCCTGCAGCGCGCGAGGGTCGTCGCGCTTTCCGCTCCGGATGAGCGCGCGGACGACCTCCGGGGCGGGCACGTCGACCGCGCGTCCCAGGCAGTAGACGCCCCCCGGGCGCGTCGGCCCGCAGAGGGGCGCGTCCGTGGTGAAGAGGGGCTCCCAGCCATGCTTGACCATGAGCAGCTCGAGCGAGCTCGCGGTCAGGTACCGGCGGTGGTTGTGGCTGAAATGGCCGCTCAGGATGCCCTGCCCGAGCGCGCGCCCCTCGAGGAAGAGCAGCGCGCCGGGCCTGGAGGCCCGGCGGCACAACGAGAGCGTGTGGTTCGCGTCATAGACATGCTCGAGCGAGCCGGTGATGACGACGAGATCGTACTCGTCGGCCTGCAGGTCCATGTCCTCCGCGTCGACAACGACCAGCGGCAGCCCCAGCCGATCCTTGCCGTGGTTGACGAAGCCGATGTCAGGATCCGTCCCGAGCCCCGTCCACCCGCGCCGCAGAAAGCTGACCATGAGGCCGCCGGCGGAGCACCCCACGTCGAGGAGCTTCCCCGGCTCCTTGAGATAGCCCCTCTCGGCGAGGCTCCTGTAGAGCAGCTCGCCGCGCCGCACCTGGTCGGAGATGAACGCCTTCTCGGGCTCGCTGCTCCCGAAGAGGAGGGTCCGGTAATAGGTGTTGTAGAAGGTCGTGTAGAAGTGCCTGTTGAAGCGCGGATTCTGCATCATGAATCCGCAGGCGGTACAGCACTGGATCGGCAGCTTGCCGAAGGCGTCCTTGCCGATGTCCACAATGTCCGCCACCGTGACGAACTCGGCTCCGCCGCAGACCTCGCAGTCGACCGCCGACGCCGTGACCCCCTCCGTGATACCGATATGACGCAAGTAGTCGACGAGGAACGATTCCATCGAGCCCTCATTGCAGGGCCGCATGCGTCAGCGCACGGCCGGCGTGTCGGGCGGCAGGATGCATGCTTACCATAAACGGGTCAAGTCCGTATTTCGATCAGGGTTCGCCGGACTTCAGCCGTACGCGGCCGAGCCGGGCTGTGATCTCACAGGGCTGTAACTCTCCATTCGCCGACGTGTCGCCCTGGCGATATCGCGCCGCACCGGCAGAGCCTGCCATCGGCAAGGACCGACCTGACGGAAGAGTTTGTGTATCTTGAGCAAGGAAACTCCCCGATGAAAAATCCGCAAGACGACAACGGCGAGCACGGCGGCGAGCACGGCGAGGCGCGCTGGAAGCACGACGGCGTGCAGGTGATCTCCGGCGATCAGCTCGACCCGAACACGGCCCAGACGGAGGGCATGGATCGCAGGGCCGCGATCAACCACGCCCGCGTCGGAGCGCAGAAGCTGTGGGCCGGGACGGTGAAGATCCACCCGAACGCGAAGACCGGCGCCCATCACCATGGGCCGCTGGAGAGCGTCATCTTCGTGGTGAAGGGTCGGGCACGCATGCGCTGGGGCGACCGGCTCGAGTTCACGGCCGAGGCGGGCGCCGGCGACTTCATCTATGTGCCCCCCTTCGTGCCGCACCAGGAGATCAACGCGAGCGCGGACGATCCGCTCGAGTGCGTGCTCGTGAGGAGCGACGGTGAAGCGGTCGTGGTCAATCTGGACATCACGCCGGCGGAGAGACCGGAAGCGGTCGCCTGGATCGATCCAATCCACCGCGCGCCGTAGAGAGTCGGCCTCAGGTCCCCTCGAGACGAGCTCTGCGGCGCCTGCGGCAGGCGGCCACGCGAGAGGCAAATTGTCACGCGCTCCTCCCGCGGCGCGGCCGCGGGCGACGCGCCTCCAGCGGGCGCGGCTCGGAGCGCGTCCGCTTGGCACCTCGGTTGCTCCGCCTGCGGCCGCAGCGCCCCTGTCCTGCGATCAGCCTGGAGCGCGATGGGGGGGGGAGAAAGCGAGAACCCATGAAGGCGGTAGTCTTTCACGGCATCGGCGATATCCGGATGGACGACATCAAGGAGCCCAAGATCAAGGATCCGACCGACGCCATCCTCCGCATCACGGCGAGCGCCATCTGCGGCACCGACCTCCACTTCGTCCGCGGCACGATGCCCGGGATGGTGCCGGGCACGGTGCTCGGCCACGAGGCGGTCGGCGTCGTCGAGGAGCTCGGCGCCGACGTCAGGAACCTGAAGAAGGGCGACAGGGTGGTCGTACCGTCGACGATCGCGTGCGGCTATTGCTCGTACTGTCGCGCCGCGTACTACGCGCAATGCGACAACGCGAACCCGAACGGCAAGCACGCGGGCACGGCGTTCTTCGGCGGGCCCAAGATGTCAGGCCCCTTCGACGGACTCCAGGCCGAGCTCGCGCGCATCCCTTTCGCCAACGTCGGGCTCGTCAAGCTCCCGAACGGCGTCAGCGACGACCAGGCCATCCTGCTCTCGGACATCTTCCCCACCGCGTACTTCGGCGCCGAGCTCGCCGAGATCCGGCCCGGCGACACCGTGGCGGTCTTCGGCTGCGGCCCCGTCGGCCTGTTCACGATCGCGAGCGCCAAGCTCATGGGCGCGGGCCGCATCATCGCGATCGATCAGGTGCCCGACCGCCTCGAGATGGCGCGCGACCAGGGCGCCGAGACCGTCGACTTCTCCGCCGAGGATCCGCTCGTCGCGATCCTGCGCCTCACCGGCGGCATCGGCGTGGACCGGGCGATCGACGCCGTCGGCGTCGACGCCGAGCGCCCCCACGACGGTCCGGCCCGCAAGCAGGCGAAGCAGGACGCCAAGGCGTTCGACCTGGAGGTCAAGCAGATCTCCCCCGACGCGCGCACCAAGGGCGACACCTTCCGCGCCGGCGACGGGCCGTCACAGGTGCTGCAGTGGGCCGTCCGGTGCGTGGCCAAGGCGGGGACCCTCTCCGTGATCGGGGTCTACCCGCAGACGTCGCGCACGTTCCCCATCGGCGAGGCCATGAACAAGAACCTCACCCTCCAGATGGGCAACTGCAACCACAGGAAGTACATCCCGAAGCTCGTGGATCTTGTGCAGACCGGCCAGGTGGATCCCACCACGATCATCACCAAGCAGGCGCCGCTCGAGTCGGCGATCGACGCCTACAAGGCGTTCGATCGACGGGAGGCCGGGTGGGTCAAGGTCGAGCTCCGCCCGTCGGCGGCGGGGACGCCCGCCCACCTGAGCCGCGCCGTCGCGTAGCCCGGCGCCTTCCGAGGGCTCGGTCGAATGTTGAACCTTCGGACCGGGCTCGGATCGTCTGCTGGATCGTGGACCGAGCAACGCCGACCCCCCATCCGCTCTGCCTGGTCCCCCGCTCCGCGCTCACTTCACCGCCGTGCGCGTCCAGCACGCCGCCGATGTTCGAAGGGCGTCGTCTGTGGGCAACGAACCGAGCGCATCTCAGCTTCCTAATCAAGTGGCTGTCCACGGACGGAGCGCTCCCGAAGCATGATCATGTCGATAGATCATATCTTGAAACGCTACCCAAATGGCTCCGCGCCCGCAAAGACCGGGCCGAGATCCTAAAGCGGCTTCATCGATTGCAAGGCGACGGCGATGTGTAGCCGCGCCTCTCAGACGGTACTCCCCAGCAAGCGGCTGATGCTGACGGTGCGCCGAGCCTCGCTGCGCTCGGCGCGGCGCCCCGCAGCACACCCGCACGTTCGGCGGGCGCGCGTTGTGCCCAGGTGGGCCCGGTATTTGCGGTCAAACGGTGGGCACAGTGCCCCCGTCGATCAGGTACTCGCTCCCATGGATGGACGCCGCCCTGTCGGAGGCAAGGAACGCGACGAGCTCCGCGACCTCTTCGGGCCACGCGGGACGCCCGATGGGGATACCACCGAGCGCGTTCATGATGCCCTGCCGGGCCGTGTCGTCATCTGTACCGGCGTGCTCGGCGAGGCGCTTCACCAGGGCGTCGGCTGCCGTCGTGCGGATCCATCCCGGGGCGATCGAGTTCACGCGGACGCCCTTCGGGCCCAGCTCCTTGGAGAGCGCCTTGCTGTACGTGGACAACGCGGCTTTCGCGGACGCGTACGCGATCGTCGAGTCGTGGAGCGGGAGCCGGCGCTGAATCGACGAAACGTGGAGGACGACCCCCGAGCCTCGCGCGATCATGTGCGGGAGGAGCGCGCGATCGAGACGCACGGCCGCCATCAGGTTGAGCGATAGCTCGTCGTGCCAGAGGTCCTCGGTGAGCGCCGCAAAGCCGCCGCCCGGTGCAGAGGAGCCGCCGAGGGTGTGGACCAGGAGGTCGATCCCGCCAAGCTCGCCCAGGACCGCGCGGACGACGGCGTCCACACCCGCCACCGTGGCGAGGTCGGCCTGTACGAAGACGTTCGGCGACTGGCCTGCCGGGAGCGCAGAGCGCGCCGCGGTCGCAATCACGGCGCCCCCAGCGCCGAGGCGGCGGACGATGGCCTCGCCCGCCCCCTGGGTGCCGCCTGTGACGAGCACGCGCTTGCCGGCGAACTCCTCGGGATCGATCGAGAATCTTCGGGGCGTGTTCATCCGTCGATCTCCAGGCGCGCGATCTGATCTCGACGGACGACGGCATCGTCGGTGAAGCAGGCGAGCATGGCATCGACGCTTCGCGCGTTCTGCGCGGCGACGTACCCTGCGAGCGGTTCGGGAACTTGCATAGGTGATGAGTCCTCCTGGGGGACGATGACCCGAGGCCCGTCACGTGGGCCCCTCGCACGCAGAGTTGGGCTAGGCTCATCGGGTGGCAAGAACGCACAAAAAGGTGGGGTACGCACCCGAAGGTGAGTACGACGAGCCGGCCACCCCCGAGATCGCCGCCGAGCGTGTCGAGCAGGCCCTCGAGCTCGTCAAGGGGCGCTGGAAGCTCGTGATCCTCTTTCGCCTCTTCGGAGGGAAGGTGCAGCGCTTCTCGGAGCTCGAACGCGCCATCCCCGGCGTCTCGCAGAAGATGCTGATCCAGCAGCTCCGGCAAATGGAGCGTGACGGGATGGTCTGGCGCGTCACGCACCCCGAGGTGCCGCCCCGGGTCGAGTACGGGCTCACCGAGTGGGGACAAGCGCTCTGCCCGGCGCTGGACACGCTGCTGCGATGGGCAGCGAAGCGCGGCGCGTCCGCTCCCGTCGATGCGCGTTCGTGATGGCTGCCCCGGTGGAGCGCAGCGCCCCGAGGCGCGACACGGCGGACTCTGGATACCGCCATCCGATCACCGGACAGCCGCCCTCGACGCCGGAGCGCTCGAGTCCGCGCGCCTCGCCCCGTCGCCCCGTCGCCCCCTCGCCCCCTCGCCCGGTCGCCCGATCGCGCGCCCCCGGATGCGCCCCGCGTTTCGCCCAGAAGCGTGCCGGCCCCGCAGCGCACGCTCTTGTGTGCGGTCCGGCGGGGTCTCGCCCCGCCGCGCGCGCTCAGAATTGCGGTCCGGAGGGGTCCCGACCCCCCTTTTGGCACAAGATCGAGGGCGTTCTCGGGGTTGATGGCACAAAAATGCGACGCAGATCGCGGTTTTTGGCACAATTTTGTCTCGGATGGCGCTCTGCAGAACGTTGGCGAGGGGTCGGGACCCCGGTGTGTCGCAATGCATTGCGTTTGTGCCAGTGCCGGACCCCCCTCACCTGGCACAGACCAGGGTCGGCTTGGCACAGATCAGGGCGCTGCTCGCTCCGTGGCACGCAGCAAGAGCGGCGGCTTGAAGGGGCCGGGCTGCCGCGGCGATCAGCTGGGCCTCGCTGCGCGTCGCGCCGCGGCCGGGGCACGCTGCCGGACGGCGATCGCGGCCTTCAGGCCCGCCCGCAGGTTCCGGAAGGTCTCCACGCCCGACCCGTCGAGCCCGAGCCCCGTGAGCGCCTGCGCCATGGCCGGCGAGATGCCCACGAGCGAGCACGCCGCGCCGAGGAAGCACGAGGACGAGCTGCCCGTCGACGCGGCCGCCTACGCCGAGCAGCGGGAGCGCGCCGGGCTCACGGCGACGGACGGCTCGGCGCTGTGCCTGGCCGCCGAGCTGGAGGGGGGCGGCCTCGTCGGGGAGGCGACGCTCCTCCGGTTCAAGCCCCGGATGGTCCGCCACGTGGGGGTCCTCGGGATCGGCGTGCACCCGGAGGCGCAGGGGCTCGGGGTGGGCCGGGCGCTGATGAAGCGGCTGCTCGGATGGGCGCGCCGGGCATGACGAGCGCGGGCGCCGCGGGGTAGCCTCCCCGCGATGAGCGGACCGCCCAACGCCGCCCGCGCCGCCCCCCCCGGCGCCCTCCCCGACCCCACCGCCCTCCCCGGCCCTGGCGTTGCGCCCGCCGGCGCGCCCGCCCCCGCCGGCGCGCCCGCGCCCGCCGCCCGCCCCGACCCCGCCGCCCGCGCCCGCGCCGCGCTGCGCGCCGGGCGCATCGCCGCGCTGACCGCGGGCGGCCTCGCCCTCGGCAAGCTCATCGCCGGCCAGCTCGGCCATTCGATGGCCGTCACCGCCAGCGCCGTCGACTCGCTCACCGACCTCTTCGCCTCCTCGGCGAACGCCCTCGCCATCCAGCTCGCCCACGCCGCGCCCGATCGCTCCCACCCGTTCGGTCACGCGAAGATCGAGACGCTCGCGACCGCCGGTCAGGGCCTGCTCATCGGCGGCTCGGGGGTCTACCTGCTCATCGAGGGGATCCGGCGGCTGCTCTCGCCCGAGCCGCTCCGCCTCGCCGCCGTCACGCTCGGCACCATGGCCGCCGCCGCGCTGATCACCGCCGCGCTCGTGGCCTACCTCGGCCGCGTCGCCGCGCGCACCGGGTCGAGCGCCATCCAGGCCGACGCCGTCCACTACCGCACCGACATCGCGGCGAACCTCGCGGTCCTCCTCGGCGTCGCCCTCACCTACGCGACGGGCTTCTCCCGCGTCGACGGCCTCCTGTCGATCGCTGTCGCCGTCTACATCCTCACGTCGGCGGGGACCCTCCTCCGGCTCGGCGTGCGCGACCTCATCGACACGAGCGCCCCCGAGGAGCGCGTCGGCGCCATCGAGGCCGCGCTCGACGCCATGCGCGCGCGCGGCGAGCTCCTCGGCCACCACGGGCTGCGCACGCGGATCGCCGGGAGCACGCTGTTCGTCAACGTGCACATCGAGCTCCCCGGCGACCTCCCCCTCGCCCGCGCGCACGCGAGGAGCGACCGCGCGCGCGACGCGATCCTCGCGATCGAGCCCGACGCCGAGGTGCTCGTGCACATCGACGTCGAGCGCGATGAGCCGGCGTGAACGCGCCGGCGGAGCCGCCGCGGATTCTGCGCCTCATTCTCGCTCTTCGAGCGGCTCGGTGCGCTAGGCGCTCGCCCCGCCCTCCTCGTCGTTCTCGTCGTGCTCGTCGAGGTAGCGCTCGGGCGCGAGCTCCCACCGCTCCGGCGAGCGCCAGAGCTGCGACAGGAGCAGCTCGCGCATCAGCAAGAACTCCTTGGGCAGCCGGTCGTAGAGCCGCTCGAAGAGCTCACCGTGCGAGCCGAACTCGACCTTCCACGCCTCTCTGTCGACCGCCATCAGCTGGTAGAACCGCTCCTTCGAGAAGCGCTCCATGCCCCGCCACTCGATGTCCTCGTAGCGCGGCATCCAGCCGAGCGGGCTCTCCTCGGCGAAGCCGCGGCCGTGCACGCGATCGACGATCCACTTGAGGACACGCATGTTCTCGCCGAAGCCCGGCCAGAGGAAGTTGCCCTGATCGTCCTTGCGGAACCAGTTCACCGAGAAGATGCGGGGCGGATTGACGATCTGACGCCCCATCTGCAGCCAGTGGTTGAAGTAATCGCCCATGTGGTAGCCACAGAACGGCAACATCGCCATCGGGTCGCGGCGGACCTGGCCGATGGTGCCGCCCGCCGCCGCCGTCATCTCCGAGCCGATCGTCGCCGCCATGTAAACGCCGAAGCCCCAGTTGAACGACTGGTACACGAGCGGCACCGTCGTCGCCCGCCGCCCGCCGAAGACGATCGCGCTGATGGGCACCCCGTTCGGGTCGTCCCAGCGCGGATCGATCGAGGGACACTGCGACGCAGGGGTCGTGAAGCGCGCGTTCGGGTGGGCCGCCTTGCGCCCGCTGTCCGGGGTCCAGGGCTTCCCCTGCCAGTCGATGAGCTCCGGCGGCGGCTCGTCCGTCATCCCCTCCCACCAGACGTCGCCGTCGGGGGTGAGCCCCACGTTCGTGAAGATCGTCCCCTTCCGGATGGTCGCCATCGCGTTCGCGTTCGACTTCTCCGACGTCCCCGGCGCCACGCCGAAATACCCCGCCTCGGGGTTGATCGCGTAGAGCTTCCCGTCCCGCCCGGGCTTCATCCAGGCGATGTCGTCGCCGACCGTCGTCACCTTCCAGCCCGCGAACGCCTTCGGCGGGATGAGCATCGCGAAGTTCGTCTTGCCGCACGCGCTCGGGAACGCCGCGGCGACATACGTCTTCTCGCCCTTCGGCGACTCGACCCCCAGGATCAGCATGTGCTCGGCCAGCCACCCCTGCTCCCGGCCGAGCACCGAGGCGATGCGCAGCGCGAAGCACTTCTTGCCGAGCAGCGCATTGCCACCATAGCCGCTCCCGAAAGACCAGATCTGCCGCTCGCCCGGGAAGTGGACGATGTACTTGTGCTCCGCGTTGCACGGCCACGGCACGTCGGCCTGCCCTGGAGCGAGCGGCATGCCGACCGAGTGCAGACACGGGACGAAATCGCCGTCCCCGAGCGCATCGAGCACCCGGCGCCCCATGCGCGTCATGATCCGCATGCTCGCGGCGACGTACGGCGAGTCGCTGAGCTCCACGCCGATGTGCGCGTAGGGCGAGCCGACGGGGCCCATGCTGAACGGGATGACGTAGAGCGTCCGGCCCCGCATCGACCCGGCGAAGAGCCGGCGCAGCGTGGCCTTCATCTCCTGCGGCTCGGCCCAGTTGTTCGTGGGGCCGGCGTCCTGCTTGCGGCGGCTGCAGATGAACGTGCGGTCCTCGACCCGCGCGACGTCGCTCGGGTCCGAGCGCGCGAGGTAGCTGTCCGGGCGCTTCTCCGGGTTCAGGCGGATGAGCGTGCCCGCCTTGACCATCTGGTCGCAGAGCGCGTCGTACTCCTCCTTCGAGCCGTCGCACACGTGCACGTTGTCCGGCTGGCAGAGCGCGACGACCTCCGAGATCCACTGCCGCAGCTTCTCGTTGGCGATCGACGATCGCAGCCCGGGGATGGAGACCGGCGGCGGCGGCTCGGAGTGGACCGAGTTCTGGATGCTCTGACTGGCTGCTACGGACACTGGCGTACCCTCCTGATTCTCTGGGTCGAACGGGTTTGCAAGGTGCAGGCCCTGCCCGCCCTCACCACGATTCTGGCCGAAATGCGCCCGCCAGGCTGCACCGATTCTTCCTGAGCCTGGCCGCCGCAGCGCAGCCGCGCGCACCAGGTGCGCCCAGGGGCAAACGGTGCGCCGGCGATGTGCCCCGGTAGGCGCCCCCGCGACGTCGACCGCCGTCGCGGCCGTACCGCGTGGACGATGCGGGTCGCGGAGCGGGCGAGCTCGGGCCGAGCGCGCCCGAGGACAGCGCCGCGCGCGGGCCGGGCCGAGCGCGCCCGAGGCGCCTGTGCACGTTCGATTGATCCCGGGTCGATGTCACGTTAGGGAGAAAATGAAGCCATGGGGTCCGGGGGGAACGACGATGGATCGCCCCTCCGGCCGACGCGTGGACGCCGGCACAGGGCAGAGCGCATGTCAACCAGTGGATCTCTCGTCGTCGTCGGCATCGGCATCCAGTGGGCCGGCCAGACGACCCTCGCAGCCCAGCGTGCCATCCAGCGCGCGGATCGCGTGCTCTTCGCGGTCGCCGACCCGTGGGCCGCGCGCTGGGTGCGCAGCCTGAACCCGGCGGCCGAGTCGCTGCCCTACGGGCAGGGCAAGACGCCGCGGCGGTCGATCTACGCCGAGATGGTCCAGCGCGTCCTGGGAGAGGTGCGCAAAGGGCTCAAGGTCTGCGCGGTGTTCTACGGGCACCCGGGCGTGCTCGCGAGCGCGGCGCACGAGGCGGTCCGGCAGGCGCGCGACGAGGGGTTCTCGGCCCGGATGCTGCCCGGCGTCTCGTCCATCGACTGCCTCTTCGCCGATCTCGGGTTGGACCCGGGCCGCGACGGGCTCCAGCTCTTCGAGGCGACCGATCTCCTCATCCGGGGGCGGGAGATCGACGCCCGGACGCCGCTCGTGCTGTGCCAGATCGGCGGCGTCGGCAACGCCGGGGTCTTCGACCCGTCGGACGCCGCGCGCATCCGCCGCGGGCTCGAGGCCCTCGTCGAGCGCCTGTGCCAGACCTACCCGGCCGCCCACGAGGCGGTGATCTACGAGGCGGCCGCGCACCCGCTGGCCTCGCCTCGGCTGGACCGGGTGGCGCTCTCGGCGCTCGCGGCGGCGCGGGTGGACGACATCTCGACGCTGTATGTGCCGCCGATCGCGCGGGCGGCCGTCGACCCGGAGGTGCTGGAGCGCATCGGCTGGGACGGCGGCGCCGGAGCCGGGGTGGATTCACCGCTTGTCCACTGATGAGGGAGCTCATGGCAGAGAATGAATGCACGATGCGCAAGAGCCTCGCCCAGCAAGGTGAGGTGCACCGCAGAAACGGCGAGTACACCGCGGCGATCCAGCTCTTCACCGAGGCGCTCGCGATCGACAGCGAGTACGCGTGGGCCTACGCTCACCGGGGCGCTGCGCGCGCGGCGATCGACGACTGGGAGGCCTGCTGCGAGGATTTCGAGACGGCGTTGAAGCTGAAGCCCGATTACGGGTGGGCGTACGCGCGCTGGGGAGAAGCTCATCGGATGCATGCTAGCTACAGGCTGGGCAGGGCCGACACGCCCCCGGACTGGCGCGAGCAGCACGCGGTCATCGACCGCGGGATCGAGCTCCTCGAACGAGCTGCCGAGCTGTCGCCGGGGAGCGCCTGGACCTTCGCCCACCGGGGCGCGGCGTACATGTACAAGTACTGGCTCGAGGTGATGCCCAGGCTGGTGCCGGCCCTGGAGCTGGACAACCGCCCGGCGCCGGAGGCGCAGAACGGCAGCGACGCCGC
The DNA here is from genome assembly GCF_051519845.1 of Sorangium sp. So ce362. Classification (NCBI taxonomy): domain Bacteria; kingdom Pseudomonadati; phylum Myxococcota; order Polyangiales; family Polyangiaceae; genus Sorangium; species Sorangium sp. So ce362. The sequence goes on from NZ_CP150332.1 coordinate 5,743,445, forward strand.
GTCGCGAGCGCTGCAGGACCTCGACAAAGCCAGCGAGCTCAATCCGCAGTACGCGTGGGCCTTCGCGTTCAAGGCATGCGTCCTGGCGCTCATCGCGCGGGAGCAGCTCGATATGAAGCCCGGGCTTCTCGAGGCGCACGATTGCCTGCTCAAGTCGCTCGCGCTCGACGTCGACAAGCGGCTGCCAGTCCACCGCGCCGCCGCAAAGGCCCTGAGCTCCGCGGGGACTTTCCGTGAGTCCGTGGCCGCAGGGCTCAACGGCGTGGCGAAGGATCCGTCGGATGTCTTCTCGCGCTACTTCATCGCCGTCGGGCTGAAACACCTCGATGACCCCCTCGCGCCGGTGGTCATCGAGCACACCCGGAAGGTGCTCGAATCTACAAAGAGCGAAATCGACACGATGCTTCACGGACTGGACGTGCTCGAAGGCCGGGTGGGCGGCATGTCCATCGTGAGCGAGCGAAATAACCTGTCCGTCGAGGCAATCGCGCTCGTGGCCTTCGATCCCACGTGGAGCGAACTCCACATGAAGCCGCTCTCGTCGCTCGAAATTCGAGAGCTCCAATCCAAGAACGACTGAACCACAGGAGGATTCATGGATCATCTCTTCGACCTGCTCACCGAGCTGAGCATCGACCCTTTCAAGCAGACCGCGTTGATGGCTGACCGGCAGGATGAGCTGCGCACCGACGAGGAGCGGGCCGCGCTGGAACAGCGGGGTTCGCCCGAGGTGCAGGCCGCGATCGCGGGAGGCGCGTGGACCCGATGCGCCGGTCTCCTGGATCCCGGCCCCGACCCGAGCGAGGACGAGGATCCCGACCACTCCGACCTCCGGGACGAGAGCCCCCACGCCTTCCAGAACGACCGGCGCCACGCGGCGCGGTGACCCGGCCGCCAAGAGCGCGGGCTCAGCCCATGCGCGCGGATGTGAGCCAGTCAAGTGAATGGAGAACGAATCCATGAGTTCCGGGGGGGATGGCTCTGTATCGCGCGAGCGGCCGTCGACCTGGACGTGCTGGAGCACATCGGCTGGGACGGCGACACCGCGCCCGGGGCGGATCCAACGCTTGTGCACTGATGAGGGAGCGCATGACAGACAAAGAACGCACGAAGCTCAAGAGCCTCGCCCAGCAAGGCGAGGTGCACCGCACGAACGGCGAATACACCACGGCGATCCAGTGCTTTACCGACGCGCTCGCGATCGACGACAAGTACGCGTGGGCCTACGCTCACCGGGGCGCCGCCCACGCAGCCATCGACGACTGGAAGTGCTGCTGCGAAGATTTCGAGACCGCGCTGAATTTGCAACCGGAATACGGCTGGGCCGTCGGGCACTGGGCGGAGGCCTTCAGGACCCACGCGATCTACAACATGTCCGGGCAGAGCTGGGAAGAGCTGCACAGCCTCGTGGACAGGTCGGTCGAGCTCTTCGATACGGCGATCACGCTCTCGCCGGGGAGCGCCTGGACCTTCGCCCACCGCGGCGCAGCGTACACATTCAAATACTGGCTCGACATGATGCCGAAGCTCGCGCCGAAGCTCGGCCTGGACGCCGCGCACGTGGCGCCGCGCAGGGCGAGCTGCGGCAAGAGCGCCGCGGAGCTGGCGAGGGAGAGCTTCGATAGGGCGTGCCAGCTCAACCGGCGCTACGCCTGGGCGCACGCCTTCAAGGCGATCCTCCTCGGCCTCGTCGCGGGCGAGAAGCAGGGGGCGCCGAAGGATTTCGACGAGGCGCGCCAAGCCTTGCTCGAGGCGCTCCTGCTCGACGTCAACCAGCGGCTCGTGCTCGATCGCCCGCTCGCGACGCTCCTGCACAGCGCCGGACGCTTCGAGCAGTCGGTCGCTGTCGGGACGTCCGGCCTTCAGAAGGATCCGGAGGATGTCGTCTCGCGCTATCTCGTCACCGTCGGGCTCAAGCGGCTTGGCGACCCGCTCGCGCCGGCGGTCATCCAGCAGACGCGAAGGCAGCTCGAGTTTGCCCGGTCCGAGATCCAGGTGATGCTCCTCGGGCTCGATCTGCTCGACAAGCCCGGCAGCGAAGGCACGGTGCTCGAGACGCTGTCGCGCGAGCGCCTGTCCGTCGAGGCCATCGGGCTCGTCGCCTTCGACCCCACGTGGAGCGCTGTCCGCGCGGCGTCCGCGGAGGCCGACGGCAGCACGACAGGCCCCGCCAAGCCCACAAAAGAGTGAGAGAGAGAGAGACAGAGGAGGATTCATGGATCATCTTTTCAAGCGGCTCACCGAGCTGAGCGTCGACCCCTTCGAGCACGCCGCGTTCACGGCCGGCGGGCAGGACGCGGCGCTCACGGACGAGGAGCGCGCCGCGCTCGCGCGATCGCGCTCGCCCGATGCGCAGGCCGAGATCGCGGGCGGGGCGTGGAGCCGATGCGCCTGGATCGGTGACCCGGGTCCCGACCCCGACGAGGATCCCGACCCCCCGGGCCGAGAGGCGCAGGGGTCGCGGGCCGGCCATCGCCTCCCCGGCGGCGGTCGCGGGCTCTGAGCAGGGAGAGGGTCGCCTAACCCGTCGTGGTGGAGAAGGATGATGGACATCTGCGGCTGTGAGATCATCGAGCGGCTCCGGGAGGGCGCCCGCTCGACCGCCTACCGTGCGAGGCGGCGTTCGGACGGGCTCCCTCTGGTGCTCAAGGTCCTGAAGGAGCAGAATCCGTCGCAGGCGCAGATCGCGTCGCTCCGCCACGAGCACGCGATCCTGAGCGATCTCAAGGACGTCGACGGCGTCGTGCGCAGCCACGGCGTCGAGGAGGACGGCGGGCGATATGCCCTCTTGATCGAGGACTTCGGCGGCACCTCGCTCAAGGCGATGAACGCCGCCGGGACGCTCTCGCTCGAGCGGACGCTCGCGCTGGCCATCGACGTGGTGTGTGTCCTCGAGGCGATCCACCAGCGCCGCGTCGTCCACCGCGATCTCAACCTCTCCAACATCGTGATGAACCCGGCCGACGGGCGGGTGAAGGTGATCGATTTCGGCCTCGCCTCGGTGCTCCCGCAAGAGTCGACGTCGTTCACGAGCCCCGGAGGCCTCAAAGGCACGCTGGCGTACATGTCTCCGGAGCAGACGGGCCGGATGAACCGGTCTGTCGACTACCGGACAGACTACTACTCGCTCGGGGTGAGCCTCTACGAGCTGCTCACCGGCCGTCTCCCCTTCACGGCGGATGACGTGCTCGAGCTGGTGCACGCGCACATCGCGCGGCAGCCTCCCTCGCCGCGGGCGTCTAACCCGGCGATCCCCGAGGTCCTCGCGCAGATCGTGCTCAAGCTGATGGCGAAGAGCGCCGACGATCGCTACCAGTCCGCGCGCGGCATCCGCGCCGACCTCGCGGGCTGCCTCGAGAGGCTCCGCCAGCACGGCGCCGTCGATCCGTTCCCGATCGGGCGACACGACCGCTCCGAGCGGTTCCACCTGCCGCAGAAGCTGTACGGCCGCGACGTTGAGGTCCAGGCGCTCATGGCGGCGTTCGAGCGGGTCGACCAGGGCGCGGTGCTCATGCTCGTGTCCGGCTACTCCGGCGTCGGGAAATCAGCGCTCATCCACGAGGTGTACCGCCCGCTCACCGCGCGGCGCGGCGTCTTCATCGCCGGCAAGTTCGACCAGTACCGCGACGACGCCCCGCACGCCGCGCTGGCGCAGGCGCTCCACGCGCTGGTCGAGCAGCTCCTCACCGAGAGCGAGGACCGCCTCGCGGCGTTCCGCTCGCGGGTGCGCGAGGCGCTGGGAGCGGGAGCACGGGTCCTCATCGACGCGTGCCCGAGCCTCGAGCTCGTGCTCGGGCCACAGCCCGAGGTGCCGGTGCTGCCGCCCACCGAGGCGCGCCAGCGCTTCAACCAGACGGTGCGCGATCTGGTCGCCGCCATCGCCACGCCGGAGCACCCTCTCTGCATCTTCTTCGACGACCTCCAGTGGGCCAACCTCGACGCCTTGAAGCTGCTGGAGGAGCTGCTCAACGCCGCGCAGGATCTGCCGCTCTTCTTGATCGGCTCCTACCGGGACAACGAGGTCACCGACGTCCATCCCCTCTCCCTGGCGGTCCGGGAGATCGCAGCGCGCGGCGCGCGCGTCGAGCGGCTCTCGCTCGCGCCGCTGGGGCTCGACCCCATGAAAGAGATGGTCGGCGACGCGCTCGGCGCCTCGCCCGAGGAGGCCGCCCCGCTCGCCGATCTCCTGCTCTCGCGCACCGCGGGCAATCCGTTCTTCGTGCGCGCGTTCCTGAGCTCGCTGTACGCCGATGGGCTGATCGAGCGCAGCGCCGACGGCTTCCGCTGGGACCTGGACCGCATCCGGCAGCGCGGGATCACCGACAACGTCGTCGAGCTCATGGTGGCCCGGGTGCGGAAGCTCTCGCCCGCGGCGCAGGACCTGCTCAAGGTGGCGGGCTGCCTCGGCGGCATGTTCGACCTCGGCACGCTCGCGATCGCGGCGGAGCGGCCGGTGGAGGAGGTCGGACGCGACCTGTGGAGCGCGGCCGCAGAGGGGCTCTTGATCCCGATGGATCAGGTCAGCTCCGCCGTGCAGATGGGGGCGGCGGGGCCAGGCCTCCGCTGTCGGTTCGCGCACGACCGCATCCAGCAGGCCGTCGTCTCGCTGCTGGACGAGGAGGCGGGGCCGCGCCTGCGCCGGGACGTCGGCAGGAGGCTCCTCGGGCGCTCGAGCGCGGAGGAGTCGGCCGGCCGGCTGTTCGACATCGTGGGGCTGCTCAACCAGGGGCGAGCGGCGATCGAGCAGCGCGAGGAGCTCATCGATCTCGCGCGTCTCAATCTGCAGGCGGCGCGGAGGGCGCTCCAGGCCGGCGCGGGGCAGCAGGCGCGGGTCTACGGTCAGGCGGGCATTGCGCTCCTCGGCGCCGAGGACTGGAGCACGCGCTACGAGCTCGCCCGCGACATCCACCTCGCCGCGGCCGAGGCCGCGTTCTCCCAGGGCGACTTCGAGGCGACGCAGACCCTGTGCGAGGTCGTCCGGCCGAGGGCCGCGAGCGCGCTCGACGAGGTCAAGCTCCTCGACTTGGAGGGGCACGCCCTCTATTCGCAGCAGCGGCTCGCCGACGCGATGCGGGTATACCTTGAGGCGCTCGGGCGGCTCGGCGTCGAGATGCCGAAGAACGCGGCTGCCGAGGACGTCGAGCGGGAGCTCGCCCTCACGGCGGAGACGCTCGGCGACCGGCCGATCGAGGAGCTCGCCGACCTGCCGGAGTGCAGCGATCCGGCGGACCGGGCGAGGATGGCCCTCCTCAACCACGTGATCAACATCGCCGTGATCACGGGGGCGAGGCTGCTCTCGATCGCGGTCTGCCGGCTCGTCCGGATGTCGCTGCGCTGCGGGGGCGCGCCGCAATCCCCCTTCGGGTACGCCTACTACGGCTTCCTCCTCCTCTCCCGGGACGAGCTCGATCGGGCCTACCGCTTCGGCCGGCTGGCGCTGCGGCTCGCAGATCGGTTGAGCGACAAGGGGTCTCGCGCGCACACCTATCTCTATGGCGGCTTCATGGTCATTCACGTGAAGACGCCGCTCCACGAGCTCTCGCCGCTGTTCTCGGACGCCTATCGCTTCGCGCTGGAGGCCGGCACGCCGTACCAGGCCGCCAACGCGGGGGTGACGGTCTGCATGACGCGGCTGCTCGCCGGCGTCGACCTCGGGACGCTCGCCGCCGACATGGAGCAGTACGCGCACGGGATCGCGAAGCTCCACCAAACCATGGTCCTCGGCTGGATGCAGATCTACCAGCAGACCGTGCACGACCTGCGCGGCAAGTCCTCCGATCAGGTCGTGCTCGCCGGCCCCGCGTACGTCGAGGCCGAGCGGGTCCCGCAGCAGCGCGCGGCCGGCGACATGGGGGCGATGTTCAACTACCATTTCTGCAAGACGCTGCTCTGCTACGTGTTCGGCGAGCACGAGCAGGCCGCGGCAACCGCGGAGGCCGCCGCGCCCTACGCCGCCATCGTCGAGCGATCGACGTCGGCGGCGCCGTGGATGCTGCTCGAGTCGCTCGCCCACCTCGCGGTCCACGACCACGCCGACGAGCCCGCGCGCGAGCGCATCGGCGCGCTCGTGGAGCGGAACATCGCCAAGCTCGAGACGTGGCGCGAGCACTGCCCGGCCACCTACGAGCATAAGCTGCTCCTCATCCGCGCCGAGCGCGCGCGCGTGCTCGGCCAGGACGACGCGGCCCGCGACGCCTTCGAGCGCGGCGCGGAGCTCGCGGAGAAGAGCGGCTATCAGCACGAGGCCGCCATCGCCCACGAGCTCGCCGGGCGCTTCTACCTCGCGCGGGGCGACCAGAAGCTCGCGCGGCAGCACCTGCGCGACGCGCACGAGGGCTACCTGCGCTGGGGCGCGGTCGCCAAGGCCAAGGCGCTGGAGAAGCAGCACCCGGGGCTCGTGCCGCACGTCGCCTCCGGCATCCTGGCGGCGTCGAAGTTCTCGGAGACGGCCGGCCGGGAGCTCGATTTCAGCGTCCTCGACCTGATCAGCGTCCTCAACGCCTCGCAGGACCTCTCGCGCGAGATCGAGCTCGACCGCCTCCTCGCCCGGCTGATGCAGATCCTCCTGGAGACGAGCGGCGCCGAGATCGGGTACCTGCTCCTCGAGCAAGGCGGCCAGTGGGTGGTGGAGGGCGAGAAGTCCGTCGATGAGGACGCCAAGGTCCTCCAGTCGATCCCGATAGCCGATCTCGCGCCCCGGGGGCGCCGGGGTCTGCCCACCTCGATCGTCTATTACGTCGCGCGCGCGCAGGAGAGCGTCGTGCTCGACGACGCCGCCGCGAACCCCCGCTTCGGACGCGACCCCCACATCGCCGAGCACGCGATCGGCTCGGTGCTCTGCTTCCCGCTCGGCCGCCCGGGAGGCCGGCGCGGCATCGTCTACCTCGAGAACAGCCTGGTCAAAGGCGCCTTCACCCCGGCCCGCATGCGCATCCTGCAGATGCTCTCGACGCAGGCGGTCATCTCGCTCGAGAACGCCGCGCTCTACAACACCCTGGAGCAGCGGGTCCAGGCGCGCACCCGGGAGCTGCAGGTGAAGAACGAGGAGCTCGCGGCCACCCTGAAGCGCCTGCGCGAGGCCCAGGACCGCATGATCGTGCAAGACCGGCTCGCCTCGCTCGGCTCGCTCACGGCCGGCATCGCCCACGAGCTCCGGAATCCGCTCAACTTCGTCAACAACTTCGCCGAGCTCTCGGCCCGCCTCATCGACGACATCGGCGGTGACATATCGACCCTCGCCCGGGGGCTCGACGACGGCCGCGAAGAGTACCTCACCGAGGCGCTCGGCGACCTGACGAGCAGCGTGAAGAAGATCGGCGAGCATGGCCAGCGCATGGAGGGCATCATCCGCTCGATGCTCGATCACTCGCGGGGTGAGCGCGGAGAGCGCCAGGAGGTCGACTTCAACACGCTCGTGACGACCTACGTCAACATCGGTTATCACGGCGCCCGCGCGCGCGCCTCATCGGCCGAGATCGCGATCGAGCTCGACCTCTCCCCTTCCATCGGCCAGGTGAGCCTCGTCCCCCAGGAGATCAGCCGCGTGGTCATCAACCTCGTCGACAACGCCTGCTACGCCGTGCGGCGGAGAGACCCGGCGCGCGGACAGGGGCCCTCCCCCCGTATCCGGGTCACGACACACGATCTCGGCGATCGTGTCGAGCTCCGTGTCCATGACAACGGCGTCGGCATCCCCGCGGGGATCCGGGACAGGATCATGAACCCCTTCTTCACGACGAAGCCGCCGGGCGAGGGCACGGGGCTCGGGCTCTCGATCTGTCATAACATCGTCGTCGAGGGCACCGGGGGCACCCTCACCTTCGAGACGGAAGAAGGGGAGTTCACCGAGTTCATCGTGACGCTCCCGAAGCGCGTGTCCGGCCCGGAGCTCGGTGCTGTGTAGGCGCCCTGACCAGACCACCGCGCGGCCCCTACAACGATCCTCCCGCGCCGCGCGCAATGGAGCGCCATGGAGGCGGATGGCTGTAGGGCAGAGCGCGCGCTGCTCCATTGACTCCCGTATGCCACGGCTGTAACATGCGCCCCGCCATGGCAGAACCCATCATCGCCGAGAAGTACATGCTGATACGGCATATCGGCGGTGGCGGCATGGGGCAGATCTGGGAGACGGAGGACTTGCGCCTTCAGCGGCGCGTCGCGCTCAAGCTGATGAGCGCCGAACACGTGGAGTCGCCGGAGTCGTGCGCCCGCTTCGATCGCGAGGCCAAGGCGATTGCGCAGCTCCGCAATCAGCACGTCGTGCACATCTACGATTACGGGATCGACCGCGGGATCGACGAGGAGCGGCCGTACATCGCGATGGAGCTGCTCGAGGGCGAGGATCTCCAGCGCCGCCTCGATCGCGTGAGGCGGCTCCCGCTCCCGGCGGTCGCGTCGATCGTGACGCAGGCGGCGCGGGGCCTCGCGGCCGCGCACGCGGCGGGCATCGTGCACCGCGATCTGAAGCCCGGGAACGTCTTCCTCGCCCGGACCGAGGCCGATGAGGTCGTGAAGCTCCTCGACTTCGGCGTGGTCACCATGCTGTCGAGGACCGACGATCTGCGCCTCACCGGCGGCGGCGGCCTCATCGGCACGCCGACGTACATGAGCCCGGAGCAGATGCGCGGCTCCGTCGTGGACCACCGGAGCGATCTCTGGTCGCTGGGCGTCCTCGCCTACTGCGCGCTCACCGGCGAGCTGCCGTTCTCGGCGCAGACGCTCGCCACGCTCGTCATGGGCATCTGCACGGAGACCTTCCCTCCCCCGTCGAGCCTCGTCCCCGAGCTGTCGCCAGAGCTCGACCGGTTCTTCGAGCGCGCGCTGGCCAAGGACCCGACCCAGCGCTTCCGGTCGGCGCGCGAGATGGCTGCCGCGTTCACCGCGCTGGCCGCCGGCAACGAGCGGCGCCCGGCCAAGATCCTGATCGCCGACGACGAGCCTGACGTCTCCACCCTCATCAAGCAGTGCTTTCGTCGCCAGATCCGCGAGGGCATCTACAACTTCGTCTTCGCCGAGGACGGCGAGGGCGCCCTCGCCGCGCTCCGCAACCACCCCGACATCGACGTCATCCTCACCGACATCAACATGCCCCGCATGAATGGTCTCACGCTGCTCGCCCACCTCGGCGATGTGACCCCGCACGCGCGGGCGGTGGTCGTGTCCGCGTATGGCGACATGCAGAACATCCGCACCGCCATGAACCGGGGCGCGTTCGATTTCCTTGTGAAGCCCATCGCGCTCAACGATCTCGAGCTCACGATCGAGAAGACGCTGAAGCAGGTGCGCGAGCTGCGCGACAACAGCCGGTCGAACCGGGAGAACGACCTCCTGCGCACGTTCGCGAGCCCGCTCGCCGTCGAGCGGCTCCGCAGCCCCGACGGCTTCGGGGCGTGCGAGGTCGCGGAGGGCACCGTCGCCTTCCTCGATCTGGCCGGCTTCCACGACGCGGTCCGGGGCAAGCGCGCGGAGGAGACGGTGCGGGTGCTGAACGCGAACCTCGATGTCATCGCGCTCGAGCTCTCGATGCGGGGTGGGATGGTCGACAGGTTCCTGGGCGACTGCGTCATGGCCCTCTTCCGCGGCCCCGATCACGTCGCGCGCGCGCTCGACGCCTGCCTGGTCGTGCGCGCGCAGCTCGAGACGCTGGCGCGCCGCGCCGGGGAGACGTCGGCCTTCGTCCCCGGCATCTCCATCGGCGTGGCGACAGGCGAGCTCACCATCGCCGAGGTCGGCTCGAGGTCCTGCCGCCGGCTCGACTGCACGGTGCTCGGCGAGATCGTGAGCGTCGCCGCCCAGCTAGAGGCCGCGGCCGAGCGGAATCAGATCCTCGTGAGCGGAGACGTCCACACGAAGGCCGCCGGCTTTCAGTGCGCGCCGCGCGGGCAGCGCGCCTTCGTGGGCGCCGCGGGGCCCGTGGAGGTCTTCGAGCTCCTCGGCCGGGCGACCGCGGCGCAGGGGGCCGCCGCGGGCGCTCAGGGCGACATCCCCACGCTCGAGATTCGCTCCAGCCGAGCCACGTCGGCCTCCTGAGCGCTGGGTCCGAGGACCCGCTTCACCACCGGCTCGTGCAGCGCGAGCAGCCGCGACGGCGCGACGCCCAGGGCCACGGTCAGCGCCAGGATCGACAGCAAGACGGCCCGCTCGCGGAACAGGAGCGCGGAGATCGCCGCGCCGCTCGCCCGGCCGCGCGGGATCGGGCCCAGGAAGGTGCGCTGGAACGCGCGGAACATCGTGATCCCGTTGAGCGCCGTCGCCCCGAGCATCAGCACCGAGAGCACGGGGTGCACGTGCAGGATCCCGTGCAGGAGGAGATCCTCGCCGATGAACGTCAGCGCCCCCGGGAACCCGATCGTCGCGCACGCGAGCAGCAAGAAGAAGGCGGCCATGCGCGGCGTCTTCGCCACGAGGCCGCCGAGCTCCGCCATGTCCGCCGTGCCCGTGCGCGCCTCGATCGCCCAGACGACCATCGTCACCCCGGTGACGGCGATCGACAGCGCGAAGCTCTGGAGCAACGCGCCGCTCAGGCTCTGCGGGTTCATCGACGCGAGCCCGAGGAGCACGAGCCCCTTCTGGCTCGCCACGAGGTAGCCGATCATCCGGCGGAGATCCGTCTGCGTGAGCGCGAGGATCGAGCCGTGCAGGGCGCTGAAGAGCCCCAGCGCGGCGAGGATCGGCATGTCCTCGGCGCAGCTCTCGGGCAGGAGCGGCGCCACGACGCGCACGAGGACGCACAGGCCGACCTGCATCTCGGCGAGCAGGACGGTCACGCCGAGCGGCCCCCGCTCGAGCAGCACGGGCAGCCAGCCGTGGAACGGCACGGCGGCCATGCGCATCAGCACCGAGATGCCGATGAGCGCGAACAGCGGCGACTGCCACGCCTCGGGGATCCCGGCGCGGGCGACCTCCTGGAGGTCGAACGGCGGCGCCACGCCGCGGCGCGCGGCGAGCGCGGCCATGATGCCGAGCGCGAGGACGAGCGGCGCCGTGCCGCCGATCAGGAAGATGCGGTAGGTGCGCCGGAGGAGCTTGTCGGCCGCGCCCCTCCCGGCGATCAGGCGCGCGCCCGGCAGGAACGCGGCGACCCACGCCACCGCGAGCAACGCGAGGTCGGAGGCGCAGTAGACGCCGAGGATGGCGCTGCCCGTGGTGAGCAGCGCCGTGAGGTTCTGCCGATCGAGCGCGGCGCGCGGGCCCGCGGCGATCAGGGCGATCAGCATGAAGCCGAGCAGCGGGAACAGCGTGGCGGTGAAGCCGTCGAGGCCGAGGCGGAGGCGCACGCCGAGGAGCGGCACGGCGGGGCCGATCGCGTCGACCGCGACGCCGCCGGCGGCGTGGAACAGCGCGAGCGACACGAGCGAGAGCGCCAGGGTGAGCGCCGCGCCGGCGAGGGCCACGCGGCGCGCGGCCTCGTCGCTGCGCGCGCGGGAGACGGCCAGCGCGGCGAGCGCGGGCGCGAGCACGGTCGCCGAGAGGAGCAGGAACATGCTCATGAGCGCGCCCCCTTCGTGCTGGGCACCGGGGCCCCCGCGCCCGCGCGCTCGCCGCGAGCGCCCGCCTCGTCCGCGTCGCCGGCCTCGCGCTCGGCGAGGCCGCTCAGCGCCGCGACCCAGCGGCGCTCGAAGCCGTCGATCGCCTGCCCGAGGCGCATGAGCGGCGCAGCGACGAGCCGCTGCTGCAGCGCCTCCAGGTGGAAGCGATCGAGGGAGAGCCAGTACGCGCGCCGCACGAGCGACGCCGGCAGCACGCGGGCGGCGATCCCGAGGTGCGGCAGCGGCTCGCCGGCGTGCGCGGCCCGGATCTCCTGCGCGTCGCGGAGCGCCGAGGGCGCGCGCAGCATCTGCAGGCACCGCAGGCACGCGTGCGCGAAGAGGTGCACGAGCGCGAGCCGGTAGTACCCGAGCCCGATCTCCACGAACATGATCCCGACCTGCGACATCGTCGCGTACGCGAGCGCGCTCTTCACGTCCGCCTGCGCCCGGCCCACGAGCGTCCCGTAGGCGGCGGTGAGCGCCCCGACGCCGGCCACCACCACGCTCGCCACGGGCGAGCGCTCGAGCAGCGGGGCCGCGCGCAGCATCAAGTACACGCCCGCGTGGATCGAGATCGCCCCGTAGAAGAGCGCGCTCGACGGCGTCGGCCCCTCCATCGCGCGCGGGAGCCAGCTCCCGACGGGGAACAGCGCGCTCTTGCCCATCGCGGCGAGGAACAGGCACAGCGCGAGCGCCGTGGCCCCGGAGGCGCCGATCGCGGCGGCGGGCCCGGGCCACGCGGCGCCGCCGAACACCTCGGCGAAATGGGAGGAGCCCGAGATCCCGTGCATCAGCACCAGGGCCACGAGCAGCCCCACGTCGCAGAGCCGGTAGGTGATGTAGACGCGCAGCGCCGCCCGCGCCGGCGCCGCGCGCTCGTGGAAGAAGGCCACGAGGAGCACGCTCGTCGCGCCGACGAGCTCCCAGCCGGCGAAGAGCAGGTCGATGCTCCCCGCGGACACGAGCGCCAGCATGCCCGTCGAGAACAGGGCGAGGAGCAGGAAGAACCGCGCGAACCCCGCCTCGCGATGCAGGTACGCGACCGAGAACCTGCCGGCGATGAGCGCGATGAGCGAGACGAGCACCATCATCGTCGTCGACAGCCGGTCGACGAGCAGGACGACGTCGAACGAGTAGCCCGAGGCCTCGAACCAGCGCCCGAGCTCCACCGAGAGGAAGGCGTAGGGCGCCATGACGGACGAGCCCCAGACGACGAGCGAGGCGGCGAGCGAGAGCGAGAGGGCCGACAGCACGACGCCCGACACGACGCGCTCGCCCGGCGTGCGCAGCAGGAGCAGGTAGGCGCCGAGCGCGGCGAACGCGAGCGCCGGCGAGAGCACGGCGAGCGCGGCGAGCTTGCCGAGGAGGACGTCAGGCAGCATGGGAGGCGATCTCCGGCGAGGGCCGCGGAGGCGCGGCGGCGGCGTGGACGATGGCGGGCGGGAGGAAGCCGCGCTTGCCCGCGTACCAGTCGGCGGACCGCTGGACCGTGGGCAGAGGGTGCTCCGGGGGCGTGAACGGCGCGAAGGCGCCGCGGGCGAGGTGCGCGATCTGGCCCGTCGCCGGATCGACGCAGACGAGCTGGATCCAGCCGTTGAAGATGAGCTCGCGGAGCGAGGGCTGCCGCGCGCAGATCGCCGCGGCCGTCTCCGTGCTCGCCTCCACGATGACGAGCAGGCGCACCGGCTCGTGGATCTCGATCATCTGCTTCGGCAGGCCGGTGCGCAGATCGCTCAGCGAGCCGTCCATGACGCCGAGCAGCGAGGCGAGGTTGTGCGGGAGCTTGGTCCCGGCGCCGTAGCGGAGGTTGTCGACGCGGGAGAAGTAGTACTCGAGGTTGATCCCCGCCCCGACAGGACCGGCGGAGAGCAGGACGCGCTCGAGGATCGCGCCGGTGGGGTCCTGGGCCGGGTCGTACGAGACGAGGAACGCCCGGCGGTCGAGGAACAGCCCGCGGGTGAGCTCGCGGTGGCCGACCACGCAGACAGCGTTTGTGGCGTGGCCGAGCTCGGGCCGGGCCTCGCTGAGGTCCACGGCGCGCGCCTCGACGTGCGCGAGCGCCCGCTCGGGGCTCAAGCGCTCCGAGGCCGACGCGAAGCGACGGCAGCGCTCGTGCGCGTGCCGCTTGCGCGCCTCGCCGAGGGCGTCGATGAGCGCCGCGATCTCGCCGCGGTGCGACGCCGGCGCGAGGTGCTCGTCGTAGAAGACGATCTCCTCCGTCGTCGTGTTGTTCATCCCGCCGAGGAAGAAGGTCCCGTCCGGGATGGCGATGCCGCGCTCGGCCAGGAGCGCGCGCACCTCCCGGTCGTTGGCCATGGCGGCGAACAGCCGCGCGTTCGGGCCGCCGTGCCGGCCGCCGCACGCGCCGCAGTCGTACGCGGACTGGTGCGGGTTGTTCACGCTGGCCGCGCCGTGCCCGAGCACCGCCACGATCGGCGCGAAGCCCCGGGTGAGCCCCATGCTCTCGAGCGTCGCCGCCACCCTGGCGGCCTTCTCGGAGGCCGTGAACGGCGCCCCTCCGCTGCCGGCCGGCTCCCCGTCCTCGTGCGGGCTGCGGAGGTGGGTCGGCACCGCCGGCAGGAGGCGGCGCTCGAGCGCGCGGCGCAGCCGCGCGGCGCTCCTCGGGAAGAGGGTGCGCCCGACGAGCGGGATCGTGGAGAGCAACCCGAGGGTCGGCGTGAGCAAGAGGCCGCGCGAGAGGGTCCGCGTCCCGTGCCCGAGCGCGTGGACGAGGCGCGCCCAGCGCCTGCGGCGCCCCTTCCGGAGGAGCCAGGCGTCCTCCCCGCGGGGCCGCTCGACGATCTCGTGCGCCGGCTCGACGCCGACGGGGCACAGGCTCACGTCGCCGGCGTCGTCGAGCCCGCGGTACCGGATCGGCACGCCGAAGAACCCGGCGAAGCCGAGCGTCTCGTGCCGCGGGGAGAGCTCCTCGAAATGCCGCCGGAGGCCCTCGCAGCGATCGTCGATGCAGAGCACGACCTGGAACCGAGGATCCACGACCGCGCGCTCGGCCGCCGGGCGCCGCAGGTTCGCCGCGATGCCGTGCAGCACCTCGACCCGGTGGTGATGCTCGTAGGCCTCGTGCAGGAGGCGCCGCCGCGCCACCTCGTCGAGCGCCTCGAGCGCCTCGAGCGCCCAGATGCGGTCCGCCGCCGCGAGCGGCTGGAGCTCTGCGACCGAGAGCCCCGCGAGCTGCGCGAGCTGGAACAGGCGGAACGGCCGATCGCAATCGGGCGAGCGTCGCGGCGGCTCGGCGTGCCTCGCGGCGCGCCGGGCGTGCTCGACGAGCCCCGCGAGGGGCCCCTCGAACCCGAGCCTCCGGCGCGCCACGTCGCGCAGGGCGTACCGGGCGAGGGTCAGGCGCACTGCGAGGTACTCGAGCAGCGACGCGGGCGGCGAGCCCTGCGGCCGGTCGCCCGGCGTATGCTCGAGGCGGTGGATCAAGCCCGCCCAGCCCGGCAGCTCGAGCAGGACGCGCGTCACGTAGCCTTCCCATCGATCCTCCGCGACGCCGAGGTCGCGCAGGGCGGCGACGACGATGGCGGCGGGCGGCGCGCTCGCCCCGAGCCGGCGGAGCTCCGCGCCGAGCCCGGCGAAGTGCGCGCCGGCCGGCGTCGATCCCTCCAGCACGAGGCGGCGGAACGCGCGAAAGAGCCCCTGCGCGCGGTCCGGCATCGCCCAGTGCGCGACGCCCTCGTCGAGGTAGGCGCCGAGGAGCCGGATGAAGAGCGGGTCGATGAGCTCGGCCGGATCTTCCCCCGTGAGCGCGAGCAGCAGATCGCGGTGCGATCGATCGACGCCCACGCGGCCGACGAGCGGCGGCTCGGCCGGCGGCGCGGGCGGCAGCGGCACCCTGCGGCACGCCTCCCAGAGGGCGAGCGCGGCGCGGGACTCCGGGTCGCCGCCGCCCTGATCGACGAGGCGCGCCGCGGCGTCGGGGCGGTCGGCGAGCCAGCGCTCGGTCTTGACGATGAGGCGGCGGTACGGCTCCGTCGGGAGGTCGGGCCGCAGCCTGCGCGTCTCTCCCGCCTCGGCGATGCGCCACCGGAGCCCTGCCTCGGTGACGGCCTCGACCCCGAAGCGCAGCGCGAGGCGCTCGATCTCGTTCCGTGACAGCGGGCCTCGGCGCTCGTCGGGCCTCTCGGCGAAGCGCTCGGCGAGCGCCGCCTCGATGTCCAGGTCGTCGATCCGACCTGACGCGATGTGCGCGCGGTACTCCGCCTCGGAGAGGAACGGTTCTGCCTCGAACAGCGCGCTCGCCGTGGCGAGCGCGTCGTGGAACGGCAGGTGCTGGAACGCGTGCAGCGTGTTGTGGTGGACGAACACGCCGATGGGCCCCTGCGCTGGCAGGAAGTGACCGGCGTGCTGGAGGAGGGTGCGCAGGCGCTCTGCTGGAGCTTCGTCTGCGCCGGACTTCGAACTTGGCTCGTTCATGTCAATCGTATGGTGGTGATTATCCCTCCAGATGCGTTGCGCGCACGCGGATCTTTCGCGCGTCTCGCCCGCAGCGTGCGGGCTCGACGGCGCATCTTCCTCATCATCATGCGCCCGGGGAGGCGGCTTCTCCTTCCGCTTCCGCTTCCGCGCAGAAAGGGGGTGCGAGGACATCGGACCGTGGTCGTCGAGGCCTGAGAGCGTCAGCGCCCGCCCCTCGCGCGCGAGGCTGGCCTTGAGATCGTGCAGGTTGGCCATGACCGTGTGATCGACAAGACCGGTGCCGGCGAGATCGATCTCGATGGCAGGGGCGCCCTGGTGCCGCGCGAGCCTCCGTTTGATCGAGAGGTAATTGCTGAAGACGGCGGCCTGCTTGACGCGCAGCACGACCCGCCCGCCGTCGACGTGCTCCTCGAGACCGGGCCGGAAGAGGTTGCGGAGCGGCGCGCCGTTGAGCACGTGGATGAGCATCTCCACGGCGATGCCGGCCGCGACCCCCACGAGCAGATCGGTCGCGATGGTGATCGCGGCGGTGGCGACGAAGACCACGAGCTGCTCCTTGCCGATGCGGAACGTCTTCACGAGCTCCCCGGGAGACGCGAGGCGGATGCCCGTGAACGTCAGCATCGCGGCGAGCGCGGCGAGGGGGATCCGGTGGATGAGCCCCGGCGCGAAGGCGACGAAGAGCAGGAGGAAGGCGCCGTGGAAGAAGTTCGAGAGCCGGCTCCTCGCGCCGTAGCCGAGGTTGGCGGAGCTGCGGACGATCTCCGAGATCATGGGCAGCCCGCCGAGCAGGCCCGCGACGAGGTTGCCGATGCCGGTCGCGAGCAGGTCCCTGTCGAGGTCAGGGCGGCGCCTCTCGGGATCGAGAGAGCTGACCGCCTTGGTGGACAGCAGCGACTCGATGCTTCCCACCATGGCGAACATCAGGACGTACTTGATGGACGCGGGCGAGGTGACGAGGCTGAAGTCCGGGAAGACGATCGCCTGCGCCAGGCTCCCCGGCAGGTTGACGAGGAACTGCGGCCCGATCGTGTAGATCGAGCCCGTCAGCGGGAGCGTGTACGTGTGCTCGTGCTCCAGGTCGAAGGCGAGCGCGAGCGGCATCGAGGCCGCGAGCACGAGGAGCGGCGCGGGGATCTTCTGCAACCATCGCGTTCTCCTGGCGAGCGCCGGAGCTCCGAACAGGAGGACGAGCGACAGGACGCCTATCAGGGCGATCTCGGGGTTCAGTCGGAGGACGCTGGCCGGGATCTCCAGCAGCAGCTGGAGCGGCGCCTTGGCGGTCGGGGTGACGCCGAGGAGCGTGTGAACCTGCTTCGAGCAGATGATGATCCCGATGGCCGCGAGCATGCCGTGCACCACCGAGGACGGGAAGAGGTCGCCGAGGGTGCCGGCGCGCGCGAGCGCGAAGGCGATCTGCACCACGGCGGCGACGGCGATGCAGGCGAGCGCGCGGCGGTAGCCTGTCGCGTTGTCCCCGCCGCCGAGCTCCTGTACCGCGCCGAGCGCGATGACGATGAGCCCCGCGGCCGGGCCCTTGATGGTGAGCGGCGCGCTGCCGAGCCAGGTGGCGACCACGCCGCCGATGACGGCGGTGAGCACGCCTGCGATGGGGGGAAATCCGCTCGCCATGGCGATGCCAAGGGAGAGCGGTAGAGCGATCAAGAAGACGAGGAATCCTGCGACGAGATCGCTCTTCCACGTCAATGGGCTTGGAGCTGGTGGATCCGGGATCTTCGGCATGGGCTTGGTGGTATTCGACCTTCGGATGCGCGGGCAGGACGTGAGTCCCGCAGCCGCTGTGCCGACCGCTGGTACGTTGTCGTCCAGGCTCGTCCAGGTTCGTCGCTCACGTGGCCAGCGCGCCAGCGAGCCTCAGAGATGGCTCGCCTCCACGCCGGTCCCTCCGCGGCGGACCTCGGATGAACTTGGGCGACGCGGTACTAGGAAACGAGGTGGACGGTTTCCAGTCCCCGGCCAGACGATCTTTCAGAAATGTTTCCTGACGCACCTACATCCAACTATTCCACTGTCAACGCATCGGCGCGCCGTGCCTGCGCCCCGCTCTCGGGCAGTGCGCGCCGTGCGGGCAAGCGCGCCTTCGTGGACGCCACGGGGCCCGTGGAGGTCTTCGAGCTCCTCGGCCGGGCGACCGCGGCGCAGGGGGCCGCCGCGGGCGCTCAGGGCGACATCCCCACGCTCGAGATTCGCTCCAGCCGAGCGACGTCGGCCTCCTGAGCGCGGGGTCCGAGGGCCCGCTTCAGGATCGGCTCACAAGCCCATGGCGTGGAGGTCAGGGCAGGAACTGGGCGATGGCTTCTGCCGTGGCGTCCGCCCATTCGGTATTGCTGGACAAGTTGTGTTGTGCGCCGGGGATCTGGATCCACTCGGCGTGGTGCACGCTCTCGGAGAAGGCGAGAGAGGCGTCCTCGAAAGCCGAGTCGAGGGCCTCCGACACTCCCGGGATCGTGGGGATGGAGAAATCACGGGTGATCAGCAAGACCTTCCGGAGGTGGTCCCAGGTGGGCTCGACCCCAAAGGCCGAGTACGCATCGATGCCGGCCACGCACTCGTCGTACGTCATCCCCATCTCGGGCGCCCCACAGAACATCTTGTTCACGTCGCCGATGCTGTACTCTCCCGCGGGGATCCCGAAATCGTTTCCTCCCGGGAAGACGAGATTGGGCAGGTCCTGGAACGAGATCTGTCCGTCATCCAAGAGGACCACGCGGTTCTTCACCCGATTCGGGTAGGCGTCCTGGAACGCGAGGACCTGAAAAGCGCCCACGGAGTGGCCGACGAAGTACGCCCTGCGGATCCGCTCGTGGTCCATGAACCGGCGGATCACCTCGTTCATGAACGGCACCAGGTCGGTGACCACCTCATGATCCGACTGACCTTGATTCAGCGGATCGATGGAAAGGACGCCGTACTTCCTGAACTCGTCACGGTGGAGAATCGGATCGCCCGACGTCCCCGCATCCCCGAATCCCGGCATGTACACGATGGTCTGGTGACGATCGCAGTTCCAGCAGGTCGCATGGAACGTGAGACCGTCATAATCCACGTAGACGTCGCGAACCGGCACGGGATCTTCCCAACATTTCGCCATGGCCGGCTGCGCAGCCAGCAGTGCAAGAGCGACAGCTTGAGCCTTGAGGACGGTTTTCATCTTCATTCGCCTTTCTGAAACAAGAATTGATAAAACGCAGTAAACGCGCCTGCGCGAGCGCAGGGGCCGGTGGCTTTGGGGGAGAAGGACAGCTGTTCGAGCGACTTCACGACATCCGAAAGAACAGGCCCGCGGTGCGCTTCAACCGAGCCGGGTCGGCTTGTGCGCCGGAGGTGCGAAACTTGAGCTAAGAGGCCAGGAACACCGTCACAGCGCCCTTCTGCATCTTGCCGGAGGGATCCCTGCACTTGTCGGAAGCGCCGTCGTTGAGCTCCTTGCTGCAGACGTCATCGCAATCCCCGAGCACCTCGATGGGTGAGCAGCCCTGGATAGAGGGCCCGCACACCCGCGGGATCTGCGACGCGCCGGGGGCGACGCACGCGTAGAGCTCCTGCGGGGTCGCGAAGATGTCCCCGAAATAGGCGCCCTCGCGCTCGGTGTACTCCTCGCGCTCCTCACTCGTGCTCGCGAGCGCCTTGTCCTTCCCCCGGACCGAGATCCTGACGCTCTGGCCGAGGTAATTGACCCGGGAGATCACGCACGCGGACACCCAGGACTTGCAGTTCTCGCCGCACTCGCCGCCGTCCTTGCCCCACTCGGGCGCCAGGCCAACCGAGCCTTCGAAGGAGTAGTCGACGCCCTCGATGTTCAGATCGATGGCCTCCCCCTCGGGGAGCGCGCAGCTCACGATGGCGGACAGCAGCTGGCGGCCCAGCGGATCCGAGAGCTCCGCCATGGCAAGCCCGTTGAACGTCAGCCCGTTGAACGTCAGCCCGTTGAACGTCAGCCCGTTCCCCATGATCGCGGCCTGCTGGTCCGCTCCGAGGGTCTCCTCGGCCATATCCTCCGGGAGCACAGCACAACCCAATGGCACGAGGGATACCGCGGTGGCGATGATGAGCGCGAGTCGTGGCGACTTTGTCATATCACTTAACAATTACCCGTCCCGCACGGATATTCAACTTTTTCTTTCGAGGGCAATGCGCGCTTTTGTGCTTCTCACGAGCCTGCGCCCATCGCCCCAGGACCCCCTGGAAGGCGCAGCGGGGCACGCTATCCACCGCAACGTCGTGCCGCGTTCAACGAGGGAGCATTCAAAGGGCGACCGTTGACGACCGTTTCGAGAATATTACCGTTACGATGGAACAGCGGGCGACCCTCGTTGAATCCGGGTTGAAGCGGCGGACTCCCGATAAAATCGGTCGGCGGCGCAGCTCCTTCCTGCGGCTGGTCTCCTGGCGCTCAAGGCCTCGGCCCTCGTCCTTTGCGCGGCAGCCGGGGCGCCCTCGCGTCGCCGCCACGGAGGCTCGCCGCTGAGCACCGGCTCGCCGGCGCCAGGACACACAAGACACAGAGGGCGGACTGCGCGACGATTGTTGGACCGCGCTGGAGGGGGCCGGCCACCTTGGAGCGCCGAGAGCTCCGGCCTACCGCCAGCCCGAGGACGTCGCTCCCGCGACCTCCCATCCCCATCGCCTCTCCCGGCTCCGAAGCAAGCGGTGCGCCGCGAATGACGAAGGAGGGCTCGCGATGGCCAGCGCGCGTCTGAGTCAGGCAGGGCGTCGCGTCGCGGCGACGCTGGACGGCGCCCTCCAGCGCCGTGAGCGCCCGAGCCTCGATGAGCACGCCTCGAACCTGAGCGCGCTCCGCGCCGAGCGACGCCGCGCGGCGACGAAGCGGACGCGCGGCGCGCTCCTCGGCGCGGCCGCCATCGCCGCCGCGAGCGCGGGCCTTTGTCTCGTGACGCGCCCGAGCGACATGACCTTCTCGGTCGACAGCGCACACGGCGAGGAGGGCGCGTGGGTGGCCGCCGTGGGCCAGGGTGTCGCCCTTCGGTTCTCGGACGGGACGCTCGTCGATGTGCGGCCCGAGGGCCGCACCCGCGTCGTCGACGTGAGCGAGCGCGGCGCCAGCATCTTGCTGGAGCGGGGCAGCCTGTCGGCGCACGTCGTGCACCGCGAGCGGAGCGCGTGGACCGTCGTGGCGGGGCCGTTCGCGGTGCACGTCATCGGCACACGCTTCGACGCGGCCTGGGACCCGTGGAACGAGGTGCTGAGCGTCGCGCTGTCCGAGGGTCGCGTCGAGGTGACCGGGGCTTGCCTGCGCGAGCCCCGCTCCGTCGGAGCCGGCGAGGCGGTGCGCCTCTCCTGCCGCGACGTCGTCACCGACGCGAGCGACGCCCCTCGCATCGACGCGCCGGCGCCTGCTCCGACCCCGCGCGCCGCGCCCGCCGCCGCGCCATCGACGACGGCGGCGCCCGCTGCGCCGAGCGACGCGCAGGTCAGCCGGCCCAGGCCCGCTGCGTCGTGGCGCGACCTGTCGCAGGAGGGCGACTATGCGGGCGCGTTCGACGCCGCAGAGCAGCAAGGCATCGACGCCATCGCGGCGCAGGCGGGCTCCTCCGAGCTCCTCGATCTCGCCGACGTCGCGCGGTTCGCCAAGCATCCGGAGGTCGCTCGGCGGATCTACGCGAGCCTCCGAGCTCGCTTCGCCGGGACCGACAGGGCCGCGGCCGCGGCCTTCCACCTCGGTCGCATGAGCTTCGACGCCAGCACCGCCGAGGCGGAGCAGTGGTCTTCGACCTACCTCGCGGAGCGCCCGTCGGGCGCCTTCGCCCCCGAGGCGCTCGGCCGGGTGATGGAGATCCAGCACCGCGCCGGGCGGCTTGATGCCGCCCGCGCGACGGCCTCGCGCTACCTCGACGCCCATCCTCGAGGTGCCCACGCCGCGCTGGCGCGCAGCATCCTCGCGCCGTGACTCGCTCGCTCACCGCGCTCGCCTCGCTCGTCATGCTCGCCGGCCTCGCGGGCGACGCGCGCGGCCACGACGGCGGCGGGCAGGTCATCGTGATCGTCACGCGGACAGGCGGCCTGTTCTCTGCGCGCGTTCGCGCCGAGCTCGAGTCGATCGGCTTTCGCGTCGTCGTGCGCGGGGCCGTGCGCCGCGAGGTCCCCGACGGCACGATCGCCATCGCGCGGATCATCGATGGACCGCCCAGCCGCATCGAGATCAAGACGGTAAACCCCCGCTCGCAAGCGGAGGACGCGGAGATCGTGATCGACGGCGCGGGGAGCGACGTGGACGTCGGATCCGTGCAGGCCGCCGAGCGCGTCAGGGCCCACTTTCAGCCCCTCGCCGCGCGACGTGCCGAGCCGGGCGCAGCTCCGGGCGGAGCGCCCCGGGGATCGCCGATCGAGGTGTCTCCGGCCCCGGGGCCGCGACCAACGCGCACCACGGGCGCGCAGGCGAGCGAGAGAGCGCCTCGCCGGCTTCGTCACGAGGCGGGGACTCCGGTCCCCCGGAAACGGACCGCGGTCACGGCGGCCACGGGCACCCAGCTCGGGCTGTCGCTGGGTCTCGGCATCCCCATCGACGTCGGGAACGGCGGTCTCGACGGAATCGGGTCCTTCTGGTTTTCGCTGACCCCCAGGCTGCGAATCGAGCCGATCGTGAGGGTTCAACGTCGAGCCCATCGACGATGGGCTCGATGATGTGACTACCTCCGGCGGCGGCATCGGCCAAGGCGGCTCTACCAGCGCATCCACCGGCGGCGGCATCGGCCAAGGTCGCTCGATGCGCCAACGCTCGTGATGCGCCGGCGGAAGCATCGCGCCAGCACGGCCTATCCAGGGCAAAGCGAAAGAATACCCGAAGCGCATATTGTGAGCGCTCACATCATCCGCGTCAATCAAGGGCCGGCGCGCGGCTATCCTCGATCCCGAGCGGGGCGCAGCGGCAGTCGGCGGCGGCATCGTGAGCCGCCAACCAATCTCGGCTCATGCGAGCTCGTCGGTTCCTGGGGACCTGGGCGGAGCTTCTGCGCAGGACCAGCTCGGCCTCGACCACCACGCGCGGCCAGGAGCGCTGGCCGCTCTCAATCTGCCCGAGCAGGGAGATGGAGGCAGCGGCGCCCGACCTCGGAGAAGTCCTAGCAGCCGTCGATGCGCTGATCGGCTTCGAGCTCGCCGGGCGGGCCGGCGATGCTCCCGGTCCGGCGCCCCGCCCCTCTTGACGCGGCGCTCCGGAGGAGCCCCGCCAGCCTCGTCCTCCCTCGGGCTCGAGGATACACGCGGGCCGATCGATTGGAATTGACGCCGGCCATGTGATCGTTCACATTGCGACCGAGGATATTCTTTTGCTTCGAAAATGCGATGCAACGGCGTCCGCGCAGGGCCGGCCAGCGATCCGCGCCCCAAAGGCAGCAGGAAGAGAGAAGAGCATGGACCTCCAAAACTCCGTATCACGGAGGATGTTCCTGGCCATCTTGGGCTCAGCATCCATCGGCGCCGGCTGCTCCCGCGGGGAGAGCGACGCCGAGCGCGCCGCCCCGAAGCCGGCATCGGGCACCGATCCCGTGGGGCGGAAGCCGAAGAAGCTGTCCGAGATCGTGGTCGGCTTCTCGCAGACGGGCGCCGAGAGCTCCTGGAGGATCGCGCACAGCAAGTCGATCCAGGAGGAGGCGGCGAAGCGCAACGTGCAGCTCCTCTTCGCAGACGGCCAGAACGTGCACAACAACCAGGTCAACGCCGTCAACGGGTTCATCACCAAGGGCGTCGATGTCATCGTCATTGCGCCGCAAGAGTCCGTTGGCTGGAAGCCTACGTTGAAGGAGGCCAAGCGCGCCGGGATCCCGGTGGTGCTCACGAGCCGGGGCGCGGACGCCGACGAAGATCTGTACGAGACGGTGATGGTCGCAGACTTCGTCGGGGAGGGGCGCCGGGCGGCCGAGTGGCTCGCAAAGCAGACGAACGGCAGCGCGCGCATCATCGAGCTCGTGGGCACGCCGGCGGCGGACGTGGCGGTGATGCGCAAAGCCGGCTTCGCCGAGGCCATCGCTAAATCCCCGGACATGAAGATCATCGCGAGCCAGAGCGGTGACTTCACGCGCACCAAAGGCAAGACCGTGATGGAGACGCTGCTCTCGGCCCACAAGGGGGAGATCAACGCCGTCTACGCACACAACGACGACATGGCGCTCGGGGCGATTCAGGCGATCCAGGCGGCAGGGTTGAAGCCCGGGCAGGATATCCTGGTTGTGTCGATCGACGCCGTGAAGCCGGCCTTCGAGGCCATGATAGAGGGGAAGCTGAACGCGACGGTCGAGTGCAACCCCATGCACGGCCCCCTGCTCTTCGATACCATCGAGAAGATCGTGCGCGGCGAGACGGTGCCGAAGCGCACGATCGTCCCTGGCCAGATCTTCGAACGCGAGCAGGCAGCGGCGCTCATCAGCTCGCGGCCCTACTGAGGAGGAGGCGGCGCCGGCGCGCTGCAGCGGCGGCGCAAGCCCCATCACGCTCGTGAGCCCGCTTGTCGAGCGGCCCTCACCTACGGAGTAGCAGCCGCATGCCTGGTTCGAAAGCCTTGCTCTCTGTCGAGGGCCTCAGCAAGTCGTTCCCTGGCGTTCGCGCTCTGCATGACGTGCACGTCGAGGCGCACGCGGGCGAGATCCAGGCGCTGATGGGGGAGAACGGGGCCGGCAAGTCGACGCTGATCAAGCTGCTCACTGGCGTCCATCCCCCCGACGCCGGGACCCTGCGCCTCGACGGCACGTTGATACGGCCGACCTCTCCCCGTCACGCAGAGTCGCTGGGGATCAGCGCGGTGCACCAGGAGATCAGCCTCATCCCGCAGCTCTCCATCGCGGACAACATCATGCTGGGCCGGCAGCCTCGGCGCTTCGGTCTGATCGACCAGCGCGCCGTCCGCGCGAAGGCTCGTCAGGCCCTCGCGCGCCTCTCGCTCGACCTCGACGTGTCGCGATCGGTGGCGGCGTTGCCCACCGCACTACAGCAGATGGTCGCGATCGCCCGCGCGCTCGCCGTGGACGCCCGGATCCTGATCCTGGATGAACCCACCTCCAGCCTGGATGAAGCGGAGACGCAGCGGCTCTTCGGTGTGATGCAGAGGCTGAAGGCGCAGGGGCTGGCGATGCTCTTCGTGACTCACTTCCTGGATCAAGTCTACGCGGTCAGCGACACGATCACGGTGCTCAGGAATGGCTGCTTGGTCGGGCGATACGCGAGCAGCGCGCTGCCTCGCCTGGAGCTCGTCCAGGCGATGCTGGGCGTGAAGCTCGGCGCAAGAGACAAGCCCGCGCCAGGCAGCCCTGCCGGCCCTGGAGGGGAGGCGAGCGCCGCGGAGCCGGCGCTCGCCGCGCGCGGCCTCGAACGAGAGGGGGTCATCGGGCCGATCGATCTCGCGCTGCGGCCCGGCGAGGTCGTGGGGCTGGCGGGGCTGCTCGGCTCCGGTCGAAGCGAGACCGCCAGGATGCTCTTCGGGATCGAGCCCGCCGATCGCGGTGAGCTCACGGTGGACGGCGGCGCGCTCGAGATCAAAACACCACGGCACGCGATCCGGGCGGGCCTCGCGTACTGCCCGGAGGACCGCAAGGTGGATGGCATCGTCCCGAACCTCTCCGTGCGAGAGAACCTCGTGTTGGCCTTGCAGGCCTCGCGGGGGGCGCTGCGGGTGCTCCCGCGCCACGAGCAGGATCGTCTGGTCCAGCACTACATCAACGCCCTGAGCATCAAGACACCGTCCCCGGAGACGCCCGTCAAGCTGCTATCGGGCGGCAATCAGCAGAAGGTGCTGCTCGCGCGCTGGATGGCCATGCAACCACGGGTCATGCTGCTCGACGAGCCCACGCGCGGCGTGGACATCGGCGCCAAGCTGGAGATCGAGGCGCTGGTGAAGTCGCTCAGCGAAAAGGGGGTCGCTACGCTCTTGATCTCGTCGGAGCTCGAGGAGATCGCGCGCAACTGCTCCAGGGTGGTGGTCTTGAGAGACCGAAAGCAGCAGGGCGAGCTCGCGGGAGAGTCGGTGACTCCCTCGTCGATCATCCAGGCCATTGCCCAGCAGAAGGAGGCGCCGACCGATGCACGAGAAGATCGCTGAAGCGGTGCGCACGAACGCCAACCTCACGGGCATCGGGATCATCCTCGTCACCGGCGGCGCCGGCGCCCTGCTGTTCAGGCGCGGGCGCCGCGAAGCTTGGCCTTTGCTCGGTCTCCTGGCGCTCTTTCTGTTCAATTTCATCCTGTCCAAGAACTTCTTCTCCATCGTCGAGCGAGACGGGGCTTATTACGGGACGCCCATCAACCTGCTCAACCAGGGCTCGGAGGTGATGCTCCTCGCCATCGGCCTGACCCTGGTGATCGCCGTCAGGGGCATCGACCTGTCGGTCGGCTCGGTCATGGCGCTGTCCGGCGCCACCTGCGTGATCCTGATGAAGGACGCTGGCCACGGGCCGCTCCTGGCGGCGCTCTTGTCCCTCCTGGTAGCGGGCAGCGTCGGTTTGTTCAATGGCGCGCTGGTTACGTTGCTGAACATTCAGCCCATCATCGTGACCTTGATCAGCATGGTCGGCGTTCGTGGCGTCGCCATGCTCATCACCCGCGCCGAGCCCGTGACGCACGTGGATCCGACGTTTGCGTTCATCGGCAGCGGCCACGTCGGTGGCTTGCCGTTCTCCATGTTGCTGGTGGCCGCCGTGTTCGTCGTCGCCGCGCTGCTCTCCCGGAAGACGGCGCTCGGTCTGTTCATGGAAGCGATCGGCGACAACGAGCGGGCGAGCCGCCTCGCAGGCGTCGACGACCGCCGCATCAAGCTCTGGTTGTACGGGTTCTCCGGTCTGTGCGCCGGCATCGCCGGGCTCGTGGCCGCCTCGTACATCTCCACGGCTGACCCCGATCGCGTGGGGCGCCTGCGGGAGCTGGATGCCATCTTCGCCGCGGTGATCGGTGGTACGGCGCTCACCGGCGGGCGCTTCTATCTGGGCGGTACCCTGATAGGAGCATTGTTGATACAGACGCTCTCCATCACGATGTACATCCAGCATGTCCCCTCGGAGATCGAGCCGATGCCCAAGGCCGGCGTGATGCTGATAAGCTGTCTGCTGGTCTCGGAGGAGTCGCGCCGGCGGCTCGTCGCGCTGCTCGGCCTCAAGAGGTGGCAGTAGCGATGCACAGCTGGGATCGGCGGCATCTGCCGCTCATGGTGACTGCGGTCCTCCTGGCCGCGCTTTACTCGGGGGTGCTGGTCGGTTACGATGCGACGCGCAGCCTGCGTTTCCTTGTCGACCTGATCAAGGGTAACGCCGCGATGGGCATCTGCGCGGTCGGCATGACCTTCGTCATCCTGTCGGGGGGTATCGACCTCTCGGTCGGCTCCGTCGTCGCGCTCACGACGGTCCTCGTGGGCACGCTGGTGGCAGGTGGTTGCCATCCGCTGCTGGCGTTCTGCGTCGGCCTCGCGGTGTCGGTTTCGTTCGGCGCGATGACGGGGTACCTGATCCATCGTTTCTCGCTGCCCCCGTTCCTGGTGACGCTCGCGGGCATGTTCTTCGCGCGCGGCGCGGCGTTCCTCGTCAGCATGCAGCCCATCGGCATCGATCATCCTGCGCTGGACTGGATCGTCGATGAGCTCGGCTTCGCGATGAGGATCCCGGGCCTGGACCGAACGTGGGTCCCCGCGACGGCGCTCTTGTTCTTGATCGTCCTCGTGCTCGGCGTGATCGTCGGCCGCAGCACGAGCTTCGGCCGGAACGTCCTGGCCATCGGCGGGGACAGGCAGGCTGCCCTGCTCATGGGGGTGCCGGTGGGCGCCACGACGGTGTGTCTGTATGCGTTGAGCGGCCTGTGCGCGGGCCTCGGCGGGGTCACGACGGCGCTTGTCGACAGCGCCGGCAAGCCGAACATCGGCGCCGGCCTGGAGCTCGAGGCCATCGCCTCGGTGGTGATCGGTGGAACGCTGCTGACCGGGGGTGCTGGCAGCGTCGTCGGCACCGTGATGGGCGTGATGATCACGGGCATCGTGCGGGCGGTGATCAACCTGGATGGACGGCTGCCGTCGCCCTGGCACCACATCAGCATCGGGCTGCTGCTGCTCGGCTTCATCGTCATGCAGCAGGTCCTGATCCGCTCGGCCCCCGCAGCCAGGGGTGGTGAAGTGCGGTCTCATCGATGATGCTGGAGAGCGAGGAGCGATAGAATGAGCGAGACGAAGCGAATTCTGGTCACCGGGGCGGCGGGCAAGGTCGGCCAGACATTCATCCGCAGGTTCCTGTCGGACCCCAGGTTCGAGGCGTGGAAGGTCCGTGCGCTATGCCACAACCGCATGCTGGAGCGGACGACGCGCCTGGAGGTGGTGCGTGGGTCCATCGAGCACCGGGCCGTGGTCGACGAGGCAGCGGAGGGCGTGAGCCACGTGCTGCATCTGGCGACCAGCAAGGAGACCCCCGAGAGCGTCATGGACGTGGCCGTCAAAGGCATGTTTTGGCTGCTCGAAGCCTGCCGCGTCAGCCCTGCGTTCGAGCAATTCATCTTGATCGGGGGCGACGCCGGGATGGGCCACTTCTTTTATCCGCACCCGGTCCCCGTCACGGAGGCGCAGAGGCACAGCGCCTACCCGGGCTGTTACGCGCTGTCCAAGGTGCTCGAGGAGGTCATGCTCGAGCAGTACTACATTCAATATGGTCTGAACGGATGTTGCCTGCGCGCGCCGTGGATCATGGAGAAGGACGACTTCAAGGCGCAGCTATCCTTCGGTGACGACGTGTTCGGAGGGCCGAGGTGGCGCGATCTGGTCGGCGCTGAGGCGGCAGCGGGTTACGTCCGCTCAGGCGCTGTCCCTGTGATGCTCGACCCTGACGGTAAGCCGGTGAAGCGTAACTTCGTGCATGTGGAGGATCTGGTCACCGCGATCCTCAAGGCCATCAATCATGAGAAGGCTCGCCAGCAGACCTTCAACATCTGCATGGATGAGCCGGTCGACTACGGGGAGCTGGCGCGTTATCTGGAGGCCACGCGGGGCTTGCCGAGCGTGAGGCTGAAGACGCCGTTCCATTCGACCTGGCTGGACAACTCGAAGGCGAAATTTCTGCTCGGTTGGCGGCCGCAGTACGATCTGGCGCGGCTCACGGACGCCGCCTTCGACCACGTGCGCGCGCCCGATGACCCGCGGATCACGTGGTACCCCGGCTGACGAGCGCCGCCACCGAGCCGCGGCCTAGGCCCGTGGGCCAGCCAGGAGCCGTGGCGTCCGCTCCGTGAGAAATCGCTGCTTTGTGCGGGCACCACGCGGCTGCGCAGGACCGCGCGCCCGGCACTCGACGCCGGCCCAGCGCGCGATCCCGGAGCGCTCTTTCATGAGACGGGCCCTCCTACCAGCACCGTCGCCCGGCGGCCCGGCGTGCGCTCGTAGGCCTCCACGACCGCCCGCCCCACCCTCGCCGCGCCCCCGCGCTTCACGAGGGCCACGATCGCGCCGCCGAAGCCGCCGCCGGTCAGCCGGGCGCCGAGGACGTCCGGCTGCGCCCGCGCGCTCTCCACGAGGTCGTCGACCGCCGGCACCGACACCTCGAAGTCGTCGCGCATCGACCGGTGCGACGCGTCGAAGAGCTCGCCCAGGCGGCCGAGGTCCCCGGCGCGGAGCGCGGCCACGGCGGCGAGCACCCGGGCGTTCTCGGTCACGACGTGGCGCGCCCGCCGGTCGAGCGGCGCCGGGAGCGACGCGATGCGCGGCTCCACGGCCGCGTCGACGTCCCGGAGCTGCGGGACGCCGAGCGCCGCGGCCGCGCGCTCGCACTCCGCGCGCCGCGTCTTGTAATCGCCGCTCGCGTGCTGGTGCGCCACCCCGGAGTCCACCACGAGCAGCTCGGTCTCCGCGGGCAGCGGGATGCGCTCGAACGCGAGCGTCCTCGTGTCGATGAAGAGCGCCGTGCTCTCGTCGGCGAGGCTCGCGGCCATCTGATCCATGGTCCCGACGGGCGCGCCCACGAAGTCGTGCTCCGCCGCGTGCGCGATCCGGGCGATCTCCACGTCGTCGATGGACAGGCCGAGCATCGCGCGCAGGGCGCGGGCGAGCGCCACGAGCAGCGAGGCGCTCGACGACAGGCCGCTGCCGAGCGGCACCGTCGACTCGATCCTCGCGTCGAAGCCGGGGATCGAGGCACCCCGGCCCCGGAGGACCGCGGTGATGCCCTGCACGTAGTCGAGCCACAGGCCACGGCGCGACTCCTCGCCAGCGCGGAACGAGAGCTTGGCGCCGCCGTCCGCGCCGCCCACATTCAGCGTGACGACCTGGATGAGCCCGTCGCCCCGCGGCGCGATCTCGACGCGCGTCTTCTGCGGGATCGCCGTCGGCAGCACGTACCCGCCGCTGTAGTCCGTGTGCTCGCCGATCAGGTTCACGCGCCCCGGCGCCTCGGCGAGGACCTTCGCCGGACGGCCGAAGAGAACCTCGAAGCCTTGCCCCTTCACCGTCATCGCGGCGCACCCATTTTCATGGGCAGAAGGCATCATAGGAACGTGGCGTCCGCAAGGTCGATCCTGCTGGTTCCCGCAGCCGCCGACCGTGACCGCGCAACCGGACGCCGTCGCGCGCGCTCCGCACGACCGCCCCCTCCCCGGTCCGCGACCCACGTCGAGGCGAGCGCGGCTGTGAAGCGCGGGAAGTCTGGCTTCCAGGTGAAAAGAACCCGAAAAATCTGCGCGCGACAACGTCCCAGCGCTCGATTTTTTGTCATGCTTCCGGCTGGCTCTGGGTAAGGAGGCGACGATGGACAGCGTCGGCGAAATCCTCAACAGGAAGGGTCGGAACGTCTACACCATCGCTCCGGAGGCGACAGTCTTCGAGGCCGTGCAGTCGATGTGCGTGCGACACGTGGGCGCGCTGCTCGTGAGCATCGACGGGTCTCCGAGCGGCATCATCAGCGAGCGGGACGTGATGACGCGGGTGATCTTGGCCTGGCGCGATCCGGCGACGACCCCGGTCGCGGAGGTGATGACCTGCGAGGTCGTCTGCGTCGAGCCGAGCACGACGGCGCGGCAGGCCATGGCGGTCATGACCGAGCGGCGCTGCCGTCACCTGCCGGTCGTCCAGGACGGGCGGGTGGTCGGGATGATCTCGATCGGCGATCTCGTGCACTGGGCGAGCCGAGAGCAAGAGGCCGAGATCAAGATGCTGACCGAGTACGTGCAGGGGGTCTACAGCTGAGCGCCCCGGCGAGTGGCCGCCTTGCATGATCTCGGCTGGCGGCTCGGACAGGGGAGTCGATCCACCGGCAATCGGCTCGCCGGCACGATGCCAGGACATGGGCATCGACCCCGGCATGACGCCGTATTGGGCCGGAGACGGCCTGATCCTGAGATGCGCGCTCCGAGATTCGGGCTCGCCTGCGCGAGCGCCGAGGTTATGGTGCGACCCCGCAGCGCAATCGGGCCGCCCCTCGGAGGTGAAGATGAGTCAGGGAGAGCGACAGGACGCAGCCACCTATCGCGTCGTCGTGGATCACGAGAAGCAGTACTCCGTGTGTCCGGTCGAGCGCGCGATCCCGCGCGGGTCGCGGGAGGCCGGCAAGCAGGGATCCATCATGGAGTGCCTCGCTTATATCGAGCAGGCATGGGAGCGCCTGCGCGCGCCGGTGGAGGGAGGCGCCCCGGCGGACGTCGCCTGAGCGCGCGCGGGACGAGCGGCCCGGTGCGCCCCAGCCGGCCGAGGACGAGGCCCGCGCGAATGCGATTGCCAATCGACAATCGATGACGACACCGCATCGGCGCGATCATCACGCTGCGCGACGGCGCGTCGTGCAGCGCGAGACGAGCTTTTCCATGAAGCCGCCTCCTTCCTTCCGCGCCTCTGGCCGGGAAGCCGCCTTTTTCCGAGGTTCCTTCGGACGAGCTCGCTCGGTCCGGTAGCGGCGCCCCGGGCCGCTGCTACCCTGGGTCCGCGGAGCGGCCCCATGTCCAGAAGCCCCGTCGAGCGCGCGCTCTCGTATCACACGCGCACGAAGCATCACCTGCGGCGTTATGCCCGCGCCCTGGGCTACCTGGACTGGAGCACGCAGCCCGATCCATTCCGCACCTTCCAGGGCGCCCCGGAGGTCCTCTTGCCGCTCCGCGCCGGCGAGGTCGCCGCGCCGTACGGGGACCTCTACCGCCCCGGCGCGGTGCCGCCCGCCGCGGTCGAGCTCGGATCGATCGCGGCCCTCTTCGAGCTCTCCCTCGGCCTCTCCGCCTGGAAGGAATACCGAGGCTCGCGCTGGGCGCTCCGGTGCAACCCCTCGAGCGGGAACCTCCACCCGACCGAGGGATACCTGCTCTCGGCCGGCGCCCCCGGCCTACCTGCGGGCCTCTATCATTACGTGAGCCGCGACCACAAGCTCGAGCGCCGGTCCACGCTGGGCGCCGGATCCGCCCGCGCGCTCTCGGAGCTCCTCCCCGCCGGCGGCTTCCTCGTGGGACTGAGCTCCGTCCACTGGCGCGAGGCGTGGAAGTACGGCGAGCGGGCGTTCCGCTATTGCCAGCACGACGCCGGTCACGCCATCGCCGCTGTCCGCTATGCCGCGGCCGCGCTCGGCTGGTCCGCCGTGCTGCTCGACGACCTCGGCGATCCCGAGCTGTCCGCGCTGCTCGGCCTCGATCGGGACGCGGACTTCGCGGGGATCGCGGCGGCGGATCGCGAGCACCCGGACGCCGCGTTGCTCCTCGTGCCCACCGCGCCGCTGCGACGGGAGGAGGCGCTCTCGGCCGCCCGCGCGGCCTCCGCGCGCGCGGCCGAGCTGACCCGCCTCGCCGGCGAGGGCGCGTGGGCCGGACGGGCGAACGCGCTGAGCCCGAGCCACGTCGACTGGGAGGTCATCGAGGACGTCGCCCAGGCCACCTGGAAGGCCCACACGGAGGACCCGGCCGCCGTCCTGGAGAGCGCGCTGCCTCCATTGCCTGACGTCGGCGGAGGCGCCCTGGCGTCCGAGATCATCCGGACGCGGCGGAGCGCCTCCGCGTACGACGGCCGCACGTCGATCGGCGCCGAGACGTTCTACGCCATGCTCGACCACCTCCTCCCCCGCCCCGGCGTGCCCCCGTGGGACGCGCTCCCGTGGGCGCCGCGGGTGCACGCGATCGTCTTCGTGCACCGCGTCCGCGGCCTCGCCCCGGGCCTCTACGCGCTAGAGCGGTCAGAGGACGCGCACGCGCGGCTCAAGGCCGCGCTCGCGCACCCCTTCGCGTGGGAAAAGCCGGAGGGGTGTCCGGGTCACCTGCGGCTCTATCGCCTCTCCGAGGCCGATCTCCGGAGCGCGGCGCAGATCGTGAGCTGTCATCAGGAGATCGCCGCCGAAGGCGCGTTCAGCCTCGGGATGATCGCCGATCTCGGCGCCACGCTCCGGGAGCGCGGCGCGCCGTCGTACCGCCGGCTCTTCTGGGAGGCCGGCGTCCTCGGCCACGCGCTGTACCTCGAGGCCGAGGCCGCGCGGGACAGCGGCGGCCGGGTGCGCGCGACAGGCATCGGCTGCTACTTCGACGATGTCTTTCACGAGCTGTGCGGCATCGCCGGCGACGACTTCCAGAGCCTCTATCACTTCACCGTCGGCGGCCCCCTCGAGGACACGCGCCTGACGACGCTCGCCCCCTACGAGCACCTCGATCGAGAGCGCACGGCTCCCCGCGTCCCCTCCCCCGGCGCACCGCCCACGTGAAAAATGACGACCACACAACAAGGCCGCAAACCGGCTTCGAATTCGTGATGTCAACTCGGTCGCATCGCCCCATGAACCCATCGATGCCACGACCTCAACCGGCTGAGGGCGGGCGGGTGAAGCACGCGCAGCACATGCAAGGCGTGAAACGTGCTCGATCGACCCAACCCGCGGAGGCGTTCGCCTCTGTGGCGGGGGCCGGCGGCGTTGACAGGGATATCGGTCTTTGCTCCTATGGCCAATCCACTCGGAGCGGCGCGCGCGTCTGAGGACGGCCGGGGGCATGGTGGGCACGGGTCAAGACATCGCGGACGCGGAGCCGACCCAGACGGCGATCATGGGCAAGTACCGGCCGATCGCGAAGCTCGGCCGGGGTGGGATGGGGGACGTGTTCCTGGCGAGCGCGCGGGGGCCGGGGTCGTTCAACAAGCTCGTCGTCGTCAAGCGCCACCGCGGCGTGGGCGGAGACGACGAGAAGGTCGTCAGCATGTTCCTCGACGAGGCGAAGCTGTCGGCGCGCCTCAACCACCCCAACATCGTCCAGACCTACGAGGTGGGCATGGACGAGACCGGCTACTTCACCGTGATGGAGTATCTGGAGGGCCAGCCGCTCAACGGGATCATGAAGGCGGTGGCCCAGGGAGAGCCGGGCGCGGCAGGCTTCACGCGCGGCGTCTGTGTCCGGATCGTGGCCGACATGCTGAGCGGCCTCCATTACGCGCACGAGCTCTGCGATTACGACGGCACGCCGCTCGGCATCGTCCACCGCGACGTCTCCCCGCACAACATCTTCGTCACGTACGACGGCGCGGTGAAGCTCCTCGACTTCGGCATCGCCAAGGCGTCCATCAACACGAACCACACCGAGACCGGGAAGCTGAAGGGCAAGACGTCCTACATGGCGCCCGAGCAGGCCGTCGACAGCGCGGGGATCGACCGGCGGGCCGACATCTTCGTGGCCGGGATCGTGCTCTGGGAGCTCCTCACGCGGGAGCGGCTCTTCGGGGGCGACCCCGTGAGCGCGCTCTGGAAGCTGGCGGCCGTGGACGAGATCCAGCGGCCCTCGCTCGTCCACCCGGACATCCCGCCGGCGCTCGACGCCATCGTCGCGAGGGCGCTCGAGCGCGACCCGGCGAAGCGGTTCGCGACCGCGCAGGAGATGCGCGCGGCGCTCGAGGACTACCTGCATGGGACGGGCGAGGACGCGGGGTCGGACGAGATCGGCGCCACGATGCTGGGCATGTTCGCGGAGCGCCGCGCCAGCATGCAGCGGCAGGTCAAGGCGTACATCGAGCAGAGCGCGAGCCGTCCGAGCGTGCTCCTCTCGCCCGGCCTCTCCCGCGCGAGCTCGATCGAGGGCGCAGACGGAGGGCGCCTCCAGGCCATGCCCCCCCTCGATGAGGAGCTCGGGCAGAGGACCCCTGGGCCGCCTGGCCAGCGGCGCGCCACGTCCGACTCGACGAGCCTCAAGTCGACCCTCCCCACGGCCGCCGCGCCTCAACAGCGCAGCTACCTGATCGGGGCGCTCGGCGTGGCCGCCCTGATCGCCGCGGTGGCGATCTCCACGCGCCGCCCGGAAGGGCAGGCGCGCTCGGCCGGCTCCGGGGCGGCCGTGCTCGCCGGGTCGACCGCCGCCGGATCCGCCGCGGCCGCGGGCGCTGGCTGCTCGGGGGCGCTCCGCATCCGGATCACGACGGGCGAGACAGGGCCGACCGCCGACGTCGCGCCGGCGTACAAATACGGAGTCTACGACTACCTGCGTCACCTCAACGACAGTCAGGGAGGGCTCCGTGGCTGTCCCATCGACGTCGACATGAAAGACGCGCAGTACAACCCGGCCATGACGGAGGAGGCCATCGAGGCGTGGCGGCGGGAACCGGCGTGGAGCGAGGTCTCCACGCTGTTCATCTTCGGCACCGGACCGACCACCCGCGTCGCGCCGAAGCTCGCGGAGGAGAAGAAGCTCATCATCCCCGGCTCGTACGCCGGCTCGCTCGCCACGCCGGTGCCGATCTCGGCGGACGTGCGCTACGCCGAGTTCAACGCTCTCGGACACAGCCTCTCGGCGACCGAGCACAAGACGAGCCCCGGCTATCCGTACATCTTTTTCCCGGCCACGGACTACTCGACCGGGATCCGCATCGGGATGAAGGCCGCCTGGAAGATCGCGCCCGGGCGCATCGCGATGGTGCATGACACCATCGACAGGTGTCTTTACTGCGTCGATCCGCTCGCGGCGGGCAAGTCGTACGTGGAGCACCTGCCTGGCATGCTGCTCGGCGAGGATCTCCTCGTTCCCCAGACGTCCTCCCCCGACGACGAGGGGCTCATCGTCGACGCGGTGACCCGCTACGTGAAGAGAGAGATCGAGAAGAAGAAGGCGGACCCGTCCTACGTCCCGGCGAGCTGGTTCTGGGCCGGCAACACCGTCCTCTCTTCGGCCTTCGTCGGGAAGGGCGCCGCCGCCGCGCAGAAGCTCGTCGATCGGGCGTTCCCGGGGAAGGAGCGCTGGCAGCTGCGCGTGATGGCGAACAACTGGGGCATCGGCGAGCGGACGCTGACGATCTGCGGGGCCGACTGCGCTGGCATCTTCTACGGCCTGTTCCCCGTCCCGATCTACGGTGACACCCAGCATTCGAGCGGGATGGCGGCGATGCTGCGGATCCACCGGGCGTACCGGGAGAAGGACGACCACCCGCTCGGCCGGTATCAGGACCAGTTCTACGTCCAGGGCCACGCGGCGGCGCTCATGTGGCGCAAGGCCGTCGAGCGGGCCGTCGACGCGGGGCACGAGCGGCCGACGGGAGAGGACCTGAAGAACGCGCTCGAGTCGTTCCAGAACGTGGTGCTCGACGGGATGACGGCCGGGCCGATCTCGTTCAGCCCGACCGACCATCGACCTCAGTCGAACGAGTCGGTGTACGCGATCCGCGCGAGCGGGGATGCGGGGGGCGTGGCGTTCCGGTTCGTGGACTACTATTCCATCGAGCTCGATTCGACGTGGCGTGGCTACTGAGCCGAGCCGGCGAGATCCAGGGATGAGCCTGGACGACGCGGCGCTCAGGTAGGTCCGGCGATCCGCCAGAACCCGATCCTCGCGGCGCCCCGGAGGTCCGGGCCGACCGGGCCCTTGCCCCAGAAGTGATCATCGTAGTTGGGGAGAGTCCAGTCCGCACCATAGACCCCCATCACGGCGTAGGTCACCTTGTCGTCGGGCTGGATCTCGATCGCCGTCGTCGCCCACGCCTGCCGCACCGGCGCCGGGCTCTTGTCGTCGAGCAGGTAGCTCGCGAACAGGGAGCCCTCGGTCGTGTCGTCGAACGACTCGGTCGCATAGCCGAGCAGGAGGTGGAGGCCGTCGAACGCGCCCGACCACCGGAGACGCCAGGCGCCCGCGTCGTCCTGCAGCGGGCCGCAGGCGGCGACCACCATCCACTCCAGGTTGGAGTTGCCCCAGTGAGCGTCGCTGAAGTGCAGGAACCGATCGCTCATGGCGCTGCAGAACATGAACCCGACGCCGTTCGCGTGCCCCGTATAGAACGTGAGATCGACCGAGTCCGCGTACGACGCGTCCTGGCCCCCCAGCGCCGGATCCTTGAAATCGACCTCCCACGCGCGGAGCTCACCCCAGTTGAAGCGCTGCTGGACCCCCCCCTCCCGGAAGGTCTTCAGGAGCCCGTCGACGTTCGCCGCCGAATGATCGAGGCCGCCGCAGAGCCCGACCCACTCGGCGCCGACCATGGCGCGGCCCTCGTCGCCCGGAGACGACGGGGAGGGGCTCGGCGACGGGGGCGGGCTCGGCGCCGCGGGCCCCGCCGTGCGCGCGAACGAGAGCGGCCGCGCCGCCGTCGCGACAAGACCGTCGGCGTCCGTGACATAGAGAGAGAGCGTCTCCGTCTCGCCGCGAAAGCCCGAGCCGCCCCGCGCCATCCGCACCGCCCTGCCGTCTGCGTCCGCAGGGGCGAGCGAGCGCGCCGAGGATACCCACCTGTACGTGTAGGGAGCAGTGCCCCCGGTGACGCTCGCCTCCGCGGAGACGGCCTCGCCGTCCACACGCACGGTGATCGCGGCCCTCGGAGCGTCGACGACGGCCGGGACGATCACCTTGCGGACGTCCACCACCTCACCGCCGACGCGCCGCCTGGCGCTGCACACGAAATGGGGGAGGATCCGCCGCACCTCGCGGGAGAGCGGCGGCGCGTAATAGACGAGCTCCGGCTCGGCCGCGATCACCGCGCCGCCGCCCAGCGCGCGGGCGCACAGCGCCGGGGCCTCGGAGGCCGGGACAATCGCGACGTCCTCGCCGCGCTCGAGGTCGCGACGCGCGTAGATCAGGTGGGTCACGGCGCCCTGGGCGTCGAACGTCACCCGGACCTTGGCGCCGGGGCCGATCAGCCGGAGCCCCTCGGCCTGCTCGCGAAAGCTCACCTGCGTGTCGAGCTCGGCCCGCGCCACGTAGCGCCCCTCGACGTCGATCGCCTCGAAGAGCGAGTGGCCCACGGCGATGTCGCGCCCGACGGGCAGGCGCGCGCCCTCCAGCGCGGCCCACGCCCGCGCCGCAGCGTCCGGCTCCGGGACGACGCGCAGCGCCGCGAGCGCCTCGAAATCCAGGGCGTCATCGCCCGGCGCCGTGGCGAAGCCGCGCTCGTCGCGGAACCCGGGCGCGGGCGGGCCGGCCTTCGTCGTGGGCAAGCGCTGGAACCGCGCGCGATCGAGGTAGCGAATCGCGCCGTCGGCCCCGATCGAGGCGCCGCCCCGGAAGTTCTCCTCCGCGAGCCCGAGCGCGCCGGCGAGCGCGGACGCCCGCGCGACATCGGCGCTCCGGCCGATCACGCGGTAAGCGGGCAGGAAGCTCGCCCTCGCCCACGCCCGCGTCAGAGCGGGCGCCGTGCCGGACGCACCGTCACCGGCGCTCTCCGGGAGATCCTCGCCGGCGTCGCGGCCGCTGCACCCGGCGACGCCGAGGGTCATGAGGAGAAAGATGCCCAACACCCCACCCGGTGATCTCTTCACGAAAGTCCCCCTTTCCCTTCGGTTGCGGCGAGGCTCGGCGCGCAACTCCAGAGGAGCGATCTCGCAGGGAGCCTGCGCGCGGCGCTCCCGGCCCGCGACGCGGCCCCCCCACATTGCAGGACCCAAGCCACCTCGGAGGCGGCGCGGAGCGGCGCGACTCACCGCGCTATCCGCCCTTTTTCGGGCGAGATTGACCGGCTCGCGCGCGGCTCCTAGGCTGCCGCGCATTCCATGACAGCGCACACGAAGGACGGAGAGAGCGCGCCCCGCGCCGGTGATCGAACGCTCGAAGGGACGGAGGACCCGGGCGCGCGCCTGTTCCTCGACTTCCTCTCCTCGATCCGCCCCCGCATCGAGGCCGCGCTCGAGCAGCGCTGGCGCGACAGGGTGAGCCACGTGCAGCGCTACGGCCGCGAGGTCGCGGCGATGGCCATGGAGGCGAGGAACCTCACCCTGCGCGGCGGCAAGCGGTTCCGCGCGGGCCTGCTCGTCGCCGCCTACCAGGGCGTCGCGCCGGACGCGCCGCTCGAGCCCGCGATCGACGCCGGCGTCGCGCTCGAGCTGCTCCAGACGTACCTGCTCATCCAGGACGACTGGATCGACGGCGATACCGTCCGGCGGGGGGGTCGCACCGTGCACGTCGCGCTGACCGAGGTGCTCGGCGATCCGCACCTCGGGGCCTCGTCCGCGATCCTCGCGGGCGATCTCACGTGGAGCCTCGCGCTGAGCGCGCTCGCGGGCGCCGAGGCGCCGCCGGCGAGGGCGCTCGCGGCCGTGCGGCTGTTCTGCGCGATGCACGAGGACGTCGTGATCGGGCAGCACCTCGACATCGTCGGGCGGGCCGAGGACGTCGAGCAGATGCACGCGCTCAAGACCGGCAGCTACACGGTGCGCGGCCCGCTCGCGCTCGGCGCCACGCTCGCCGGCGCGCCGGCCGAGACCGTGGCGGCGCTCGAGCGGTTCGCGGCGCCGGTGGGCGTCGCCTTCCAGCTGCGCGACGACCTCCTCGGCACCTTCGGGAGCGCCGCCGCGACGGGCAAGCCGGTCGGCAACGACCTGCGCGCCGGCAAGCGCACCGCGGTGCTCGCGTCGGCCGAGGGGCGCCTCGACGCCGCGGGCCGGAGCGCCGTCGAGCGGGCGCTCGGCCACAAGGACGCGAGCGACGACGCCGTGACGGCCGCCACCCTGGCGCTCGAGGCGTGCGGCGCGCGGCGCGCGGTCGAGGAGCGGCTCTCCGCCCTGTGCGGCGAGGCCGAGGTCCTCGGGCGATCGCTGCCGGTGAGCGCGTCGGCCCGGCAGATCCTGTGCGGCGCGGCGAGCGCGCTCCGGTGGACGGGCGCATGATCGAGGCGCTCGGCCAGGCGTCCGGCAAGGTCATCCTGCTCGGCGAGCACGCGGTCGTGTACGGAGCGCCCGCGCTCGCCGCCGGCATCGAGCGAGGCGCCCGCGCGCGCGCGACGCGCGTCGACGCGCGGGCGAGCGCGCTCCGGCTGGGCGGGCGCGAGCACGGCACGGCGCCGGCCGAGGGGGACATCGCGCACGCGTTCGCGGCCCTGCTCGACGCGCTCCCGGGCGCCGGCCCGGTGCGTGTCGAGGCGGAGAGCGACCTGCCGCCCGGCGGCGGCCTGGGGAGCTCGGCGGCGCTCGGGGTCGCGATCGCCCGTGCGGTCGCCGCGCTGGCGCGCGGGTCGATCGAGGCCGCCGCGCCGGCCGAGGCCGCAGTTCCGGCCGAGGCCGCGGTTCCGGCCGAGGCCGCCGCGCCGGCCGCGTCCATCGCGCCGGCCGCGTTCACCGCCGAGGCCGTGGTCACCGCGGCGGCCGCCTGGGAGCGCGTGTTCCACGGCAACCCGTCGGGCATCGACACGACGGCGGCGGCGCGCGGCGGGTGCTTCCGCTTCACCCGGGCGCACGGCGCGAGCTCCGTCGCCCCGCGCGACGACCTCTGGCTGTGCGTGGGCTCGACGGGGGTGCCGTCGTCCACGCGCAGCATGGTCGAGCTCGTGGCGAAGCTCTTCGAGCGCAAGCCCACGCTGGCCGAGACCTCGATCGCCGGCATCGCCGCGCTCGTCGAGAGCGCGGCCCTCGCGATCGAGGCGGGCGACGCGATCGGGCTCGGCCGGCTGATGGACCTCAACCAGACGCTCCTCGCCGGGATGTTCGTCTCGACCGAGGCGATCGAGACCCTGTGCAAGCTCGCGCGCGAGGCCGGCGCGCTCGGCGCCAAGCTCACCGGCGCCGGCGGCGGCGGCTCGGTCATCGCGCTGCTCCCGCCCCCGCTGCCCGGCGGCGCGGCGGCGACGTCGAGCGGCGCGGCACACCGCGTGCTCGCCGCCTGGCGCGACGCGGGGTACAGCGGCTTCGTGACCCGGGTGAAAGCGGGCACGAGGACGGGGGTAGAGGAGCAAGCATGAGCGCCGTGAGCCGGGCGACCGCGATCGCCCATCCGAACATCGCCCTCGCGAAGTACTGGGGCAAACGGGCCGACGGGCACAACCTGCCCGCCGTGCCGAGCCTCTCGGTGACGCTCGCCGGGATGGCGACGACGACGGAGGTCGTGCTCGACCCGTCGCTCGATCGCGACGAGCTCCACCTCGGCGGCGCGGCCCTGCCGCCGGACTCGGGGGCGACGCGCCGGGTCGCCGGGCTCCTCGACCGCGTCCGCGCCGCCTCGGGGCGGCGCGAGCGCGCCCGCGTGGTCAGCCACAACGACTTCCCCACCGCGGCGGGGCTCGCCTCGAGCGCGTCGGCGTTCGCCGCGCTCGCGCTCGCCGCGAGCGCCGCCGCGGGCTTGCCCACCGCGCCCGCCGTGGTGAGCGACCTCGCGCGGAGGACCTCGGTCTCCGCCGCGCGCTCCGCGTTCGGCGGCTTCGTCGAGCTCCGCGCCGGGCGCCCCGGCGACGAGACGCTCGCGGCGACGCCGCTCGCGCCCGAGGGCCACTGGCCGCTCGCGGTCGTGATCGCGGTGACGCGCGAGGGCCCGAAGGAGGTGGGCTCCAGCGAGGGCATGCGGCACACCGCGACGACGAGCCCGTATTTCCCCGCCTGGGTCGACGCCGCGCCGTCGCTCTTCGACGTGGTCCGCGCGGCAGTCCTCGCCCGCGACTTCGCCGCGCTCGGCGCCGCGGCCGAGGCGAGCGCCCTGTGCATGCACGCCTCGAGCATCGCCGCCTCGCCGGGCCTGCTCTACTGGACCGGCGCCACCGTCGAGGTGATCGCCGAGGTGCGCAGGCTCCGGGGCCAGGGCATGCCGGCGTTCTTCACCATCGACGCCGGCCCGCACGTGAAGGTCTTCACGGCGCCCGAGGCGCAGGCCGCCGTGGAGCGCGCGCTGCTCGCCGTCCCCGGCGTCCTCCGCACCATCTCGGCCGTCCCCGGCGGCGGTGCCCGCCTCGTGCCTCTGGTGGGGAGCGCGGGCGCGTGATCGTCCGGGCGCCTGGCAAGCTCGTCCTCTCGGGCGCGTACGCCGTGCTCGAGGGCGCGCCCGCGCTCGTGGCCGCGGTCGATCGGTATGTCGTCGCCGATCCGGCGCGCCGGGCCGACCTCGTCACGGAGGAGGTCCAGGCGGCGATCGACGCGGGCGCGCTCGACCGGGCGGTGTGGTTCGACGCGTCCGCGCTTCGTTCGTCGGCGGCGGCGTCGGCGGCGCCGGAGCCGCGGGCGGCCTCGCCGGGCGCGCCGCCGTCCGGGGCGAGCCGCAAGCTCGGCCTCGGCTCGAGCGCGGCCATCCTCGTGGCGACCCTCGCGGCGCGCGCGGCGGCGTCCGCGCCGACCTCGACTGCCGCGGCGGCGGCGTCCGGCCGGCCGATGCCCGCCTGGGACGTCCGCGCGCTCTTCCTCGCCGCGCTCGCGGCGCACCGGCGGGCGCAGGGCGGGGGCAGCGGCGTCGACGTCGCGGCGAGCGTCCACGGCGGCGTGCTCTGCTGCCGGCTCGGGCCGGACGGCGAGCTCGCGGTGACGCCGCACGCGCTGCCGGGCGGGCTCGCGATCGAGGTCTTCGCCAGCGACGCCTCGGCGCGCACGAGCGCCATGCTGGAGCGCGTGCGCGCGCTCGCCGCCCGCGAGCCGGCGGCGCACCGCGCCCTGCTGGACGCGGCCGCCGGGGGCGCACGCGCGGCGGCCCTTGCCACGGACGCCCGCGCGCTCGTGGCCGCGCTGGATCGCCAGGTCGATGCGCTCGCCGAGCTCGGCGACCGCGCGGGCGCGCCGATCGTCACCCCTGCCCTCGCGCGCCTCCGCCCCGCCGCGGCCGCCGAGGGCGCAGCGCTCGCGCCGAGCGGCGCCGGCGGCGGCGACGTCTCCCTTTACGTCGGCGGCGCGCCGCCCTCGGCGGCCTGGCTCGCTGCGGCGCGCGCGGCCGGCCTCGAGCGTGTGCCCATGTCGCTCGGCGCCCCCGGCGTCCACGTGCTGGACGCAGCTCCTCCGCCGCACGCCTGAGCGCGCCCCCTCACCGATCGTGCGCCCCGCGGTGTCGCGGCGCTTGGCACGGAGCCCGCTCTGCTCGCTCCGGGCTCGACCGCGGCGCTGCGCTCCGGCGACGCACCGCGGGCCTTCGCGAGGCCTTCGAGATGCGAAGAGCGAGACAAGCATGAGATTCGTGGAGCTCGTGATGCCGCAGCGCCGCCACAAAATAT
Organism: Sorangium sp. So ce362; assembly: GCF_051519845.1. NCBI lineage: Bacteria > Pseudomonadati > Myxococcota > Polyangiales > Polyangiaceae > Sorangium > Sorangium sp. So ce362. The sequence continues at coordinate 5,786,702 of NZ_CP150332.1, forward strand.
TGAATTTTCATGATGTTACCTCATGGGCGGCCGATGAGCGCGGCGGGCTCTGGGTCCTCCGAGGCGGGCTGTGCGGGCTGGTGGTCGCCGGCGGGGGCTCGGCGAGCGTGAGCTGTGTTCACAGCGCGCCTGCGCGGGGCGCGCGCTTTCGCGCCGAACGCCCGACCGGCTGTGTCGGCCGCGGGGGGTGGTGAACGGGGCGAGGTGGCACGAGGACCAGAGGACCAGGTGGTGAGGAGGGGGGCTCCATGACGACGTGCGATCGAGAGCTTTGCCGATTGGAGGATGTGCTTGGCGCCAGCATGGCCGAGTCGCGGGCGACGCTGGCCGCGTTCGGCGTCCAGGTCGCACCGCTGCGGAGGCGCACCGCGCGCACCTACCTGGGGCGGGTGATGGTGCACCCGTACAACCTGCTCGTCGTGGGGAGCGTGCTCCTCCTGAGCTTCATCGGCTGGAGCCCGCTCCTCTTGCTGTTCGGCCTCGGGGCGGAGCTCGTGATCCTGTGCATCATCCCCTGGCGCGGCTACTTCCGGCGCAGCATCGACGCGCAGCTCGACGAGGCCGATCGGGCGGCGTGGTCGCGGGCGCGCGAGTCGCTGATCCGGCAGATGGACATCCGGCACCAGCAGGAGCTCGCGCGGCTCGACCGGCTGATCGATCGCACCCGCGAGAACATCCGTCGCCGCGGCGGCTCCGTCCCGCTGTTGCTCGACGACGGCTTCGGCCTGAGCCGCCTGCTCATGAGCTACATCCGCCTGGCGATCGCGCACAAGGCCGGCCAGGAGTCGCTCGCGATGACGAACCACAGCGAGCTCATGGAGACGATCCGGTCGCTCGAGACGCTCCGGAGCACGTCGGCGGGGCGCGCGCGCGGGCTGTCCGAGCGGCGGCTCTCGATCGCCTACCGGCGGGCCGAGTGCTGGAGCCGGACCCGCGAGGGGCTCGATGTGGTGTCGCAGAAGCTCGCGACGATCCTGGAGCTCATCCAGCTGATGCACGAGCAATCGATGACGCCCGTGGACTCGCCGGCGACCTGCGCGGAGATCGACCGGTTCATGCGCGAGCTCGACGGCTTCGACAGCGGCGAGAGCACGCAGCGCGAGCTCGAGGAGCTCGACATGGACATGGACAGGGCGTTCGAGCTGGAGGAGCTCGAGGCCGAGCACACCCAGCACAGCCGCCCCGCGATGCGCCTGGTCGCGCGCTGACGGCGGGCGGGCTGGCCGGTGTGATCACCCGGCGATTCGGGGCGGGTGTCCGGCCGCTGCGCGCGGGCAGCCGCCCGCTGCGCGCGGGCAGCCGCGGTTGACGGCACAGCGCGGCCGGCTAACGTCGGCGCGTGATGCTGAAGCTCAGGCGACTGCGGATCGAGAAGTTCCGGGGCGTGGCACCGGGCACGGAGCTCCGGTTCTCGGACGGCCTCAACGTGCTGCTCGGCCAGAACGGGACCGGAAAGACGACGCTGCTCGAGCTGATCTCGATGGTGGTGAGGTCGGATTTCAGCGGCCTCGCCAGGGAGGAGTTCGCCGTCGAGTACGAGCTCGCGGTTCCGGGAGAAGCGACGGTGCTCGTTGCGATCGGCAACAAGGAGCAGACGAGCTTTGTAGAGACAACGCCTCGCACCCAGATTGACCTATCGGAGCACTGGCGCCCTGCTGCGGACGTCACGATCGAGGATTCGTCCTCTGGAACTCGCCGCCGCATCCGGTACGACGTCGAGCATGGACTCAGGATCGGAGATAACCGGCCGATCGGAGGGGGTCGGGAGTTCTCATGCCTCAACGCAGGATTCCTTTGGAGCTACATGCTGGAGACTCCTGAGTTCATGGGATCCATCTTCGACAGGGTCTTCGCTGGGAGCTCCGCGCGGCGATTCGACGAGTCACTGGAGCTGTTCACGTGGCTGGCTGGGTCGAGTGACGCTCACGAGAGGGTCGTCGTTCGTCGAGAAAAGGAGCTGATAGCTGGAGCTGGCTCCGTTCTCCTGCCGGAGCCCCTCCTCCGACAGCTGGCGCCGATGTACGAGCGGTCAAGGTCTGACTACACCTTCAAGCACGCTGATCTGGACTTCCTTGCCACCATCAAGGGAATCATGGGATTCGACGCCGCCGAGCTGAAGGTGGACGTGACCGAACGGCACCCGTGGGGCGAAGATTCCGAGTACGTGACGCTCGGGGGTCTCGTGTTCCGGTTCTGGTGGGAGGGCGGCGAGTTCATCACCCACACGCGCCTGAGCTACGGGCAGAAGCGCCTGCTCACCTTCTTCTATTACCTCGCCTGCAACGACGACATCGTCATCGCCGACGAGCTCGTGAACGGCCTGCATCACCACTGGATCACGGCGTGCGTCGACGCCATCGGAGAGCGTCAGGCGTTCTTGACGAGCCAGAACCCGCTCCTGCTCGACTACATCCCCATCACCTCGCCCGAGCAGGTCCGTCATAGCTTCGTCCTGTGTCGCGGCGAGCGTAGCGGCGGCAGACCGGCCTGGAGCTGGGCGAACATGCGCGCAGAGGATGCCGCGGAGTTCTTCGCCGCGTACGAGGTCGGCGTCGAGCACGTGAGCGAGATCCTGCAGTCGCGAGGGCTGTGGTGACCTCGGAGGGAGCCCGCCTCTCGATCGTGATCCTCACGGAGGACAGCGGCAGGGACGGTCGCGCGACCGTCGAGGCGCTCGTCGGCCGGATGCTCGAGGTCGTCGTTCCCGGCTACGGGCGCCATCGCGTCGACTTCCTCCCGAGCGAGCCGATGGAGGAGGAGGCGATGCGCGGCAACGTCTGGAAGACCGACGGCAAGAACCCGCGCGAGCACGAGCGACGCGTCCGGCTGCTGAAGTACATCGCGCGCAAGCTCCTGTCGCCCGGCACGTTCGTGATCTTCCATATCGATGGGGATCGGCCGTGGGCCGAGCGGGACACCAGCGAGAACATCGCGAAATTCGACCGGAAGGTCCTCATGCAACTGCCGCAGGTCGTCGACCGCGGTCGCGCCAATGCGCCTCGGACCAGGCTACGAACCAAGGGCGACGCCGAGCCGCCTGCTCCCGTACTGCAGATCGAGCATCTCCTTCTCGTCTGCCCGTTCCGGAGCATCGAGGCGTGGCTCTACCAGAACGTTCGACGCGCGAGCGAGATCTGCCGCCGTGAGCACGGGGGCCGCCACGTCGGAGACATCGAGGCATGGGAGGGAAAACGTGCGGAGCTCGATGAGCTGCCCGCGCCCGACCAGGCGCTGTGCCTGAAGAAGGCACACAACATGGAGCTCGCATCCCGTGGATTTCCCGCGCAGCTCGCCTATGACGTGAGGAAATCGTTCGCCGAGAGCGTGGATCGCATGGGTCGGTGCGGCGCGCTGCGCGCTGCGCTCGAGCGCACGCGCGGCTGGGAATGACGCGGCCGCTGCACCTGAGGCGCCTCCGACGGCGACGATGACCTCGGGCGCGTCGCCGCGTCGCCGACGCGCCCCGGGGAGCCACCACCGCGTCGCCGACGCGCTCCGGGGAGCCACCGCCGCGTCGCCGACGCGCCCCGGGGAGCCACCGCCCCCCATGGACGCAATGCTGCCCCGCGCTCCCACGCCCGCTCGGCCGTGATATCCCTGCCATCATGAGAAAAGCCGCGTTTCTCGCCCGCCGGCTCACGCCGGCCGGGTGCATCATCGCAGGTACAAAGCTCGCCGCTCATCGAGAGGCGCTCAGATCCAGGAAGACCAAGCTCGCCCCCAAGGTCGACGCAGCGGTCCAGTCCGTCATCGCGCGCACCGAGGCCGTCGAGGCGCTCGGGAGCACCGACGCCACCATGACGGAGATCGACCGCGGCGCCGACCGGTGCATCTCCGCCTTCGGCGCCCAGCTCGACGGCATCGAGCGCGCCTTCGACCACGACGACATCCTGCCGGTGGGCCATGAACAGGCCGCGCGCCGGGCCGACGCCGCGCTTGTGCGCTCGGAGGTGCTGTCGTCGGGGACGGGCTTCGTCAAGCTCGTGTACTCCCAGCAGTGGGTGCGCATGAACGCGATGGTCAAGGCGCTCGACGGCAAGGGCGTGAAGGCGGCCGTGGAGCGCCTCGGGCTGGGGGCCGAGGTCGATCGCCTCCGCCGCTGGACCGCGCTCTACGGCCAGAAGCTCGGCGTCACCGAGGCGAAGGGCGCGGATCCGGCGATCAAGGCGGTGGAAGCGTGGCACGAGGCCTACGGCACCCTCATGGTGCAGGTGCACGCGGAGTACGACGACGACACGGACGAGACGCACGCGCTCCTCCGCGACCGCCTCCTCTCGCCCTACGAGGACGCGGCGGAAGAAGAGCGGCGCGCCGAACGGGCCCGCGCCGCCAGCGCCAGGAAGAAGAACGAACCCGAGCCGATCGTCTAGAGCTCCTCTCCCGCACGGTCGCCCCCCGATCGCTCCCGGCTCCACGCCACCCTCCCCCACTCGCCGTGCGCATTCACGTGTCCCGTGCCTCGCGCACGATCGCCCTATCGTCCTCCCTCCTGGCGCCGCACGCCGACCCGGGTGATGCGCGCTTTGGGGCGTACCTGGCCAGCCCCGGGCAGGCTATTGCTCCCGCTGGTTCGTGTGCGCATCGAGGTCGGAGAGCAGCGCGCTCACGCCGCGCAGCACGTCGTCCGTACCCTCGACGTCGAGCCCCGCGAAGCATCGCCCCTGGTAGCTGGGCTCCGAGAGGAACCGCTCGGCCGCCTTGCGAAGGTCGTGGAGCGGCGCGGACTTGTAAGCGCTCTCTGCGGCGGCCCAGGCCGCCTCCGGGATCGGCCCGTGCGAGACGCGCAGCACGGCGAGATCCACGAGATCGCGCGAGAGCTCGTCTCGATCGGCCCAGCGGTCGGAGTTCGCGAGGAGCTTCTCGGCGAACGCATCGGTGACGGACAGGAGAGGCACGGGCGTCCATGCGGCCTGCGCGGCGGGGCCGAGCGCGATGCGCGCCTCGCGGATCATCTCCACGCGGATCGACGTGCCCCCCACGACGACCGGGAAGCGCAGGCCGTACTGATCCGTGCGAATTTCCCGAGGAAAGCCGAAGGTGGCCCGCGCGGACGCGGGGAAGAGCGCGTCGTACCCGCGCTCTCGCACCGCGAGGCGAAGCTCCGCGTACCCGCTCGGGTCGGAGCACACGAAGTCGAGATCGCGCGACAGACGGTACTCGCCGTGCGCCAGCGCGAGGCACGTCCCACCGCCGAAGCGGAAGGATGTCCGCGCGAGCGCGTTCGCATCGAGGGCGTCGAGCACGCGCGCCATGGTGCGGTAGAGCTCACGCCGGAACATCGAGCACGCTCCCGAAGCGGTGAATGAGCGCCCGCACGAACGCGGCCTCCTCGCCGGAAAGATCGGCCGTCACGCCGCGATTCCGCCACCCGCGCTCGTAGCGCTGGAGCATCTCGATGGCGGACAGCTCACGCCAGCGGGCGTCGAACCAGGACAGGCTCTCCAGGAAGGGGAGATCCTCCGGTACGACGAGGTCGGCAGCCGCGCCGCCTTCGGGGTTCATGGCGCTCATCGCCCGGGGAGTATACCGCTCCCTCGATCCCCTCCCCCACGCTCGCGACGACGGTGGACTGCAGGGACGAGCGCGCGGTCGTGGCCGCCTCCCCGCCCGTGAGAGCATGCCAGGGCCATGGGTAAGGTCACTGCCCTCCACCTGAACACCGTCACGGGGAAATCCGGACACCAGATGACCGGCATGGCCGTCAGCGTGTGCCTGACCCCGGCCGCGCCCAGCCCATTGCCCATCCCCTACCCGACCATGGGCACCGTCGCCGAGGGGATCATCGACCCGTGCATGCGCACGAAGATCGAGGGCGCGAAGATCCTCACGGTCGGCGGCTGCATGAAGGCGTGCCACGGCAACGAGCCAGGCACGCTCAAGGAGGTCGTCAGCCTCAACACCGGCGGGCCCTGCTTCCCCTGGCTCGGCGCGCCCAACGTCCTCCTCGAGCTCGGCATGGCCGGCATCACCGGCAGCATGGGCCAGATGAACAAGAGCATCACCGTCGGCGCCGGCGCCAGCGCAAGCAACGCGAGCGGCGGCGGCGGCGGCGGCGGCGACGGAGCCGGGGGCCCGGGCGGGGGCGGGCCGCAGGGCGGAGGCAACGGCGGCGCCGGCGGTGGCGGCAGCAACGACGGCGCGGGACCGCCCAGCCCTCCGGCGCCGCCCGGCGCTGATGGACAAGGCAAGGCTGGCCACCCGGTCGACGTGAGCGCAGCACCGCCGGCTCGGGGTCGCGTACGAGATCGATGCGCGGGGAGACCTGGTCAAGGTCGTGGACTCAGGCGGCGTTGCCGTCGAGTACCGCTATGCGGTGGCACGCCCACGGTGGGCCAGGTCAGCACGCCCAGCTCGCAGCACGCGGGCTCGTGGAGCGATCCCACGGCGCCGACCGGGCGCGGGTCGCACGGCGGCGGCTTCCCCGGCGCACCGCCGCACCAGGACTGATCACCGGGACGCTGGCGCCTTCGCGAGGACCTCGGCGTTCTCGACCCACGCTGCGAAGACGGGCAGCTTGCTGCGCCGGGCGAGCACGAGGACCAGGAACGGCATGGCGCAGCTGAAGCGCCGCGGGGGTGACATCAGGCCGAAGGAGCGCGGCGGCGAGAGCGCCTTTGCGCCCCCGTCGTCGAGGCGAAAGCGGATGACCTGCTCGAGAGGGCCCAGGCGAGCGCGCCCGAGGGACGGACTCTCGAACACGCGGTCGGCGAGCTCGCTTGTGCGGGCGGCGCACGCGATGTCGATCACCGGCATGAACAGGCCCTCGTCGGCGGAGAAGCGCGCGCGGGTGCGCGTCGTCTTCTTGAAGAAGGGAGAGCGCGCGGCTGATCGTGCGCGCTAGCGTCGATCCGGCGGGCAATGTGGCCACGAGGATCCTGACCTCGGGCTCGGCCGCGCGGAGCTCGACGACGAACTGGTTGTATGCAGCGTCGATCTCGTCGTCCGAGAGGCCCACGAGCTCGGCGTCCGTGTAGCGGGGGAAATGCACGAGTGCCTGGGTTGCCCGCGCCTGCCAGACGGATTCGGGCTCGCCCGGGCTCGACCACACGCCGAAGCAGGGGACCTGAACGCCGTGGTGCGATCGAGGGAATGGAGCGCGGGCCAGCGGAGGATCGAAGCGCGGGTGCATCGCGAAGCCGCTCCACAGGGGGTGGTAGACGGCGAAGGCGGTGGGCGGCATGGCGACAAGGGAGTTTAACCGCGGACGCCTGCCGCGCGCCGAGCAACGCCGGCCCAGGCCCCGCCGGCTGCGCGAAGCTCCGCGCCCTGCGCCCGCCCTCACCGCTCACGATCTCCACAAATCCTGCCCAACGCGCGCGACCGACCAGGGCACCTCGGCGGCGCGCCGCACGGCGAACGCCTTCCCGTGGCTCGCTCCTCCAGCGGGAAGTCCGGCGAGGAGATCAGGTTCAGGCCTGGAACGATGGGGGACGACAGCGACGGCACGAGCACGGTCGCACGGCGGATCGTGGGCATGAGATCACCTGGCATCGCACGTCGAGATGTTCCCGCTCAGGCGCGGGTAGTATACCGCTCCCCAGCTCCCCTCCCCCCCCCCGCCCGCGACGACCGTGGACCGAGACATGCCGCTGCCCGACTTCCTCCCTGCGCTGCTCCGTCCGGAGCTCGCCGAGCTCCACGCCTACACCCCGGTCGCAGGTCACTTCCCCGTGCGCCTCGACGCCAACGAGAGCCCGCCGCTGCTCTCGGCCGAGGCGCGGGCCGCCCTCGCGCGCGCCGCGGCCCCCGAGGACTGGGGCCGCTACCCCGACGCGCGCCTGATCGAGCTCCGCGAGGCCATCGCCGCCCGCTGCGGCGCCGAGCCCGACGAGGTCCTCGCCGGCGTCGGCTCCGACGAGGTGATCTCTATCGTCCTCACCGCGCTCAGCCGCCCGCGGCCCGACGCGCACGCGGCGAGCATCGTCACGGTGAGCCCCACCTTCGTCATGTACAAGCTGAGCGCGCGCGCGCGGGGCATGCGCGCCGTCGAGGTCCCGCTCGACGCCGGCTGGGATCTCGACGTGGCGGGCCTCGTGCGCGCCGTCGAGTTCGCGCGCCCGAACGTCGTCTTCATCGCCTCGCCGAACAACCCGACGGGCGCGCTCATGTCGGAGGACCGGCTCGAGGCGGTCATCGCCGCGGCGAAGGACGCCCTCGTGATCCTCGACGAGGCGTACATCGACTTCGCCCCGCGCGACCAGCTCGCCCTCTGGCGCAAGCACCCGAACGTCGCCGTGCTGAGGACGCTCTCGAAGATCGGCCTCGCGTCGCTGCGGGTCGGCTGGCTCCTCGGCGACCGGGCGCTCGTGGCCGAGCTCGACAAGGTCCGCCAGCCCTACAACATGCCCGTCCCGTCGCAGCGCGCCGCCACCTACGCCCTGCGGGAGCTCGGCGGCGAGCTCCACCGCGCCGCCGCGACCGTGACCGACGAGCGGGAGCGCCTCGCGCGCGGCCTGGCCGAGCTCGGCCTCTCGGTCGCGCCGAGCCACGCGAACTTCCTCTGGGTCGGCACGCGCCGCCCCGCCGGGGAGGTGTTCGAGGCGCTCGCGGCGCGCGGCGTCCTCGTGCGCAGCTTCCACGCGGCGGGCGGGCGCCTCGCGCACCGGCTGCGGATCACCGTCGGCCTCCGCGAGGAGAACGATCGCCTCCTCGCCGAGATCGCCGCGTGCGCGTAGCCCTGCCGCGCTCCGCCGCGCGGCTCGCGGCGCTCGCGGCGCTCTCGTTCGGCGCCGGCTGCGCCGCGCCCCGGGTCGCGCGCTCGGTGGACGGCCAGATCATCGAGGGCCGCCAGATCGGGCCGCACGCCTACACGCTGTACGCCATCGGCGCCGAGTCCGAGGCGCGCGGCGATCTCGCGATGGCCCTGCAGGCCTACGAGCTGGCGGAGGACAGCGATCCCGAGAGCGCGGACATCTGGACCCGGGTCGGGTCGGTGCGCTGCCGCCTCGACCGCCCGGAGGCGGCGGACGACGCGTTCGAGCGCGCCCGCGCGATCGATCCCGACTACGAGCCGGCCCACCGCGAGCAGGCGCGCTGCGATCTCGCGGCGGGGCGGCTTCTGGCGGCGCTCGGGCGCGTCGAGCGGGCGATCCTGCTCGATCCGGATCGCGACGACGGCATCCTGCTCCGGGCCGAGATCCTGCGGCGGCTCGGCCGGACCGAGGACGCGCGCCTGTCGTTGCGGGCGCTCCTCGTGCGTCGCCCCTGGTCGGCGGACGCGTGGCGCGAGCTGCGCGCGGTGGCCCTGGGGGCCGGCGATCGCGCGGCGGCCGAGGAGGCCGCGCGGCGCCTGCGCGAGCTCGCGTCGCGGAGGGCTGCCGCTTCCGGGCGGCCGCTGCCTCCCCGGGGGCCGCTGGCCGAGCTCGACGAGGCGCTGGTCCTGGGGCAGCTGCGCCGCGCCCGCCGGCTGGCGCGCGACGCGGATCTGCCGCCCGCCGAGATCGCCGTGCGCGCGGCCGCCCTGGGCCGCGTCGCCGAGGCCCGCGAGCAGGCCGAGCTCGTCTCGGCGGCCGACCCGGCGAGCGCCTCGGCGCTCGTCGCGCTCGCGGCGGCGGCCGATCTGGGCGGCGATCTCGAGGCGCTGACCCGCGCCTGCGACGCGCTCAATGCGCCCGCGGGCGGCGGCGCCGCGGTGCCCCCCTCGCGGCTCGCCCGGCTCCTCTTTGCCGAGCTGCTCTTGCGTCGCGTCGGCCGCGACGCCGCGCTCGCCTGGCTCGGCCCGCCTCCGCCCCCCGCGCCCGGCGCCCGCGATCCGCTGTCGCATGCGATCGAGCAGCGCGTTCACCGCGAGCTCGCAGGGGGCGCGCCGGCCGCGCCCTGAGCTCACTGCGACGGCTTCGCGCTCTTCTTCTCGTTGTGCTTCTTGAGATCGAAGTTGAGCTCGAAATCGAGCGTGTTTTCGCCCTCCTTGATCTCGATCTCCTTCTTCACGTCCTGCGCGATGGCTGGCAGGAGGGCGGCGGTGAGCACCTTGCCGACCGGGATGTTCTTGATCTCGAACTTGCCGTCGAGGCCGGTCACATCGTGGGTCGCGAACTTGAGCACGAAGACCTCGGCCTTGAGGAACGGCTTCGGCATCTTGTCCACGAGCTGGTAGTAGCCCGGCTGCGGGGGGTGGAACGGCACGGCTTCGCCTTGCGGCATGGCGACGAGGACGGCCATGAAGGGGACGCCCTCGAGGTTGGGCATGTAGGGTTCCAGCGGGTCGAGGTTCGCGACCTCGAGCCGCTGTCCGAAGGTCATGGCCACGGTCCGGGTCGAGAACGCGCAGCCGTGGATGGTCACCTTCTCTGCCTCTTCGCGCTCGGGCACGTGGCCGCTGTAGTTGACGACGGTGACGAGCGCGTCGGCGACGGCGTTCTGCTGCCCCACCCGGAAAAGCCTCCCGTAGGTGGCCGCTGCCTCACCGCACTTGCCGATCGGGAAGCTGAGCCCGGTGTCCGGCGGCGGGTCTCCCTTGATGGTGACCCGTCCTCGCAGCGTCCCCGTGGGCCCGCTGTACGGCGCTCGCCCCCGCGGGTTCATCACCTTCAGCACGGCTTCCGAGGTCAACGAGATCGTGGACAGCGCAGCCGGCGCCGCCTGCGCGCTCCCCGCTGCGCCGGCGCTCGCCGCGCTCCCTGCCGGCGCCGCGCTCGCTGCCGGCGCCGCGCTCCCCGCGGGCGAGCCTCCGCCCGTGTTCCCCCCCTGACACCCGAGCGCCCCGAGCAGCGCCACGCTTGCCGCCCGCATCCGCCAGTTCCTCGCCGTCTTCTGCATCTTCTCACCGTTCCGCATCGGCGCCGACTTTAGCAACTCGCGCGCCCCGCGCAGCATCGCGGATTCGCTCCAGAAGGACGCGACCGCCGCTGGCGCCGGTGCCATCGTTGCCAAATCAGTTGGCAGCGCGCGACGCGCGACGCGCTGCGGCGCGCCGCATCCGCCTCCGCGACCGTCGCGCTTCCTCGCGCCGCCCGACGAGCAGGGGCCCCGAGGGCCCGCCAGCTCGGCGAGGCCCCCCTTCCGCGGAATCCGGGATGGTCGTGGATCAGTGCGAAGCGAGGACCGCGCGAACCGCGATCCCGAGGGAGGTCGTCGGCCAGATGCCAAGGACCATCACGAGCACCGCGGAGACGATCAGCGCCGCGTTGACGTAGCCCGAGCGCATGGGCCGGGCGATCGGCGCGCCCGGGGCCGGCTCGCGCATGTACATGAACACGAGCACCCGCAGGTAGTAGTACGCCGAGAGCACGCTGTTGAGGAGCAGCGCCACGGACAGCGTGTACAGCTCGGCGCCCATCGCCGCCTTGACGATGTAGAACTTGCCGAAGAAGCCGGCGGTCGGGGGGACGCCGGCCAGCGACAGGAGGAACAGCGAGAACGCGAGCGCCGCCACCGGGTGCCGCTTGCCGATGCCGGAGAGATCCTCGTAGCTCACCGCCTCGGCGCCGCGGCTGCCGCAGAGGATGAGCGTGCCGAAGGCCCCGACCGTCGAGACCGTGTAGACGAGCAGGTAGAACATCACGCTCGCCTGCGCGTCCTCGCTCGCGCGCACCGTCGCCGCCACGCCGACGAGCAGGTAGCCGGCGTGCGCGATGCTCGAGTAGGCGAGCATCCGCTTCACCGACTCCTGCCGCCCCGCGATGAGGTTCGCGACCGTCATCGTGAGCAGCGCCATCACCGCCACGGCCGGCGGCCAGCCCGCCGCCCACGACGAGAGCGCCGGGCCGCCGAACGCGCCGAGCAGCACGCGCAGCAGCGTCGCGAACGCCGCGCCCTTCACCGCGACCGCCATGAACGTCGTGGCCGGCGTCGGCGCGCCCTCGTAGGCGTCGGGCGTCCACATGTGGAACGGCACCGCGCTCACCTTGAACGCGAGCCCCACCAGTATCAGCGCCGCCCCGATGAGCAGCAGCGCCGGGTTCGGCGCCTTGTCCCCCGTCGCGCTCGCGATGGTCTGGCCGATCCCGGCGAGGTCGGTGTGCCCCGTCGCCCCGTAGATCAGCGCGCCGCCGTAGAGGAGCAGCGCCGCCGCGAACGAGCCGAGCAGGAAGTACTTGATCGCCGCCTCGGTGCTCCGCGGCGAGGTCCGGCGGAAGCCGGTCAGCGCGTACGCCCCGAGCGACATCGTCTCCAGGCCGAGGAAGAGCGTCAGCAGATCCCCCGCGGCGGCGAGGATGATCGCGCCGACCGTCGAGAAGGTCAGCAGCGGGTAGAACTCCCCGCGATCGAGCCGGTGCTCCGGGAGGTACCCGCCGGCGAGCAGCGCCGCCAGCGCGCCGCCCAGGCAGAGCACGAAGGAGAAGAACAGCGTGAAGCGGTCGATGATCAGGTAGGGCGCGAGCACGTCGGCCCCGTCCAGCGTCTCGGGGCCGACGAACCCGACCGCGCCCGAGAACACCGCCCCGGCGAGGAGCGTGATCGCGGTCCCGAGCGCGATGTCGGACGAGGGCCCGGAGCGGCGGTCGTGCGACTCCTCGCGGCGGTGCGAGAACGCCTCCGTGAGCATCAGCAGCAGGCCGCCGAACGAGACCACCAGCAGCGGCGACACCGCGATGAAAGGTCCGACGTTCATCGCGCCGCCTCCCCCGCGCGCGCCACGACCTTGCCGCCCGCCGCCGGCTCGAGCCGCGCCTCTCCGCCGTCACCCGCCCCCTCCGCGCCCTCACCGGAGCGCAGCACGGGCGCCCCCTTCATGAAGGCCGGCGAGAACGTGTCCTCGGGCAGGAGCTTCGCGTTCTGTTCGTCCGCGAAGAGGATCGCCTGCCCGGAGACGACCTTGAACTGGTTGTAAGTAGACAGGACCGACTCCTTCATCCGATCGAGGAAGATCCCAGGAAACAGGCCGATCACGAAGATCATCAGGATCAGCGGCGCGAGCGCGAGGCCCTCGCGGGGCGTGAGGTCGGGCAGGTGCCTGTTCTTCGGGTTCGTGAGCGGCCCGAAGAACATCTTCTGCACGACGCTCAGCATGTAGACGGCGGCGAGGATGACGCCCGCCGCGGCGCCCACGGTGTGGATCCCGCTGAAGACCCCGAGGCGCTCGGAGACGTAGGTCGCGGTGATGATCATGAACTCGCCGATGAACCCGTTCGTGCCGGGCACGCCCACGGAGGCGAACGTCACGATCAGGAAGAGCGCCGCGTAGACCGGCATCACCTTGGCGAGGCCGCCGAACTCGGAGACCTGGCGGGTGTGGCGGCGATCGTAGATCACGCCGACGAGGAGGAAGAGCGCGCCGGTGGAGACGCCGTGGTTCACCATCTGGAGCACCGCGCCCTGGATCCCGCTCGGCGTGACGCCGAAGAGCCCGAGCATCACGTAGCCCAGGTGGGCGACCGACGAGTACGCCACGAGCCGCTTCACGTCGGACTGCTTCCAGGCGACGAGCGCGCCGTAGAGCACGCCGCCGAGGATCGCGATGCCGGCCAGGTTGGCCGCGAGGCTGGAGGCCGGGCCGGGGAAGAGGCCCATCGAGAAGCGCAGGTACGCGTACGTCCCGATCTTCAGCATCACCGCGGCCAGGATGACCGAGCCGCCGGTCGGCGCCTGCACGTGGGCGTCCGGCAGCCACGTGTGCACCGGCCACATCGGCACCTTGATGAAGAACGCGATCGAGAACGCCCAGAAGCAGAGCATCTGGGTGCTGCGCGGCAGCACCACGCGCGAGAGCGCGAGGTAGTCGAAGGAGTACGCGCCCGTGAGCTTCTGGTTCGCCCACACGAGGTACACGATGCCCGCGAGCATCAGCATCGAGCCCGCCATCGTGTAGACGAACAGCTTGATCGCGGCCTTGATCTTCTCGACGCCGCCCCAGATGCCGATCATCACGAACATCGGCACCAGCATCAGCTCCCAGAAGACGAAGAACAGGAACAGGTCGAGCGCGACGAAGGCGCCGAGCATCGCGCCCTGCAGGAGCAGGAGGCAGAAGCAGAGCTCCTTGATCCGGCTCTTGATCGACCCGAACGACGCGTACGCCGCGATGGGCGCGATGAACGTCGTGAGCAGGACGAGCCAGAGGCTGATGCCGTCGATCGCGACGTGCCACCGGATGCCCAGCGACGGGATCCACTCCTTGATCGACTGGAAGTGCCAGCCCTCCGTCATCGGCACGCTGAGCAGCCAGAGCGACGCGAGGAAGCCCGCGCCGAGCACGGCCAGCGTGAAGCCCCGGAGCAGCGAGAGCATCTGCCGCGGCATGAACAGCACCGCGGCGGCCCCGACGAACGGCAGGCCGATGAGCACGTTGAGGAGCGACGACCACTCCCCGGACGCCTCCGCCGCGGCCGCCGGCGCGCCGGACGGCCAGAGCCACTGCACGCCGAGCACGGTCAGCGCCGCGATCAGCCCGAGGCCGAACCGCTGCCACGGGGTGTACCCGGCGCTGGCCTGGGCCTCGCCGTGCCCGTCGCCGTGGTGGTGGTCGTCGCCCGCGTGGTGGTCGTCGCCGTGCCCGTGGTCGTGGTCGTGATCGCCGTCCGCGCGGGCGTCGTCCGCGCCCCGCGGGATGAGCGCTCCGACGACGCCGGCTGCGAGCGCCGGCCAGTGATGGGTTACGAGGTCGAGCGCGCTCATTGCAGGCCTCTCGGCTTGATCAGGTCATGGATCTGCTCCGCCGGGGTCGTCCCCGGGGGGAGCGTGGGCACGTCCGGGACCCGCAGCGTGGTCGGACCCGTCGGGCTCTTGCGGCCCGGTGGCCGCGAGAACGAGAACGTCTCGGTCGCCTCGCGGTTGAAGGCGTTGCGCACGCGGAGCACGACGTCCTTCTTCTCGCCCGGCTCGAGCTTCACCGTGACGTCGGTGGTCTTGGAGAAGTCGCGCGACGGCACGCCGGGCCCCTCCCAGCGGTACTGGTAGCCGAGCCCGGGCGCGGCCGAGAGCTTCACCTCGCCCGACCGGCGCAGCTGCGCGTCATCGACGTTCGCGTCCGCGTGCGGGCTGACCATGAACCAGCCGACGCCGGCGAGCCCGACGACCATCGACGCGGCATAGACCTGCACGCGGCCCGTCTGGAGCGCGCGCAGCACCGTGCCGAAGAACCCGACCAGCGCGGCGGTGAGCTTGGCGATGACGCCGTCGATGATCCACTTGTCGGCCATCGTGAAGATGTCCGCCAGGGCGTCGACCATGCCCACCACCGTCGCGTTGTAGAGCTCGTCGATCCGCCACTTGTCGTAGATGAGCCGGTAGAGCCGCGGGAAGGCCTGGGCGAAGCGCCGCTCGTCCTCGCCGCGGCGGTTCCAGTACACGTACGTCGCCGCGACGATGCCGATGAAGCACGCCGCGACGCCGGGCAGCATCATCGGGAAGAGCATCCCCTTCGCCGCCTCGCGCTCCACCACCGCCCGCGACGTCATCGAGAAGACCGGCTCGAGCAGGTGCGCGAGCGGCGCGAACGCGTGCACGTGGGTGAGGTGCACGAGCGGCTCCGCCATGAGGAAGCCGGCGAAGACCGACAGCGCCGCGAGCACGATCAGCGGGATCGTCATCGACAGCGGCGACTCGTGCGGCTCCGGGCCATCGAGCTTCTCGCCGTCCGCGTGCGCGTGGTGGTCGTCGTGATGGCCGTGCGGGTGCGGATCCTTCCACCCGCCCACGATCTTCCAGCCGCGGAACTCGCCGTGGAACGTCATGAAGTAGGCGCGGAACATGTAGAAGGCGGTCATCGTCGCGGCCACGATGCCGGCGAAGAAGATCGTCGGGCCGAGCCACTCGGGCCACTGCCACACCGGCTGCCCGCGCGTCGCCACCGAGGCGATCCGGCTGGAGAAGGCGCGCCACAGGATCTCGTCCTTCGACCAGAACCCGGCGAACCCGGGGAAGCCCGCGATCGAGAAGCACGCGAGGAGGAACGTCCAGCGGGTCAGGGGCATGTACTTCTTGAGGCCGCCCATGTTCCGCATGTCCTGGGACCTGTCGGTGTCGTGGATGCGGGCGTGCATCGCGTGGATCACCGAGCCGGCGCCGAGGAAGAGGCAGGCCTTGAAGAAGGCGTGCGTGAGGACGTGGAAGAAGCCGGCGGCGAACGCGCCGACGCCCACGCCGATGAACATGAACCCGAGCTGGCTCACCGTGGAGTAGGCGAGGACCTTCTTCAGGTCGTTCTGGAAGAGCCCGATCGAGGCCGCGAACAGCGCCGTGAGCACGCCGGTCACCGCGATCACCGCCATCGCGAACGGCGACAGCACGAACACCGCCGCGAGCCGGGCCACGAGGTAGACGCCCGCGGTCACCATCGTCGCGGCGTGGATCAGGGCGGAGACCGGGGTCGGGCCGGCCATGGCGTCGGGCAGCCAGACGTACAGCGGGATCTGCGCGCTCTTGCCGGCGCAGCCGAGGAACAGCGCGAGCCCGACCAGCGTCGCCGCGTACATGAGCACGGGCTGCGACGGGATGAGGAAGCTCAGGAAGCCGGGCACCGTCTCGGCCGACATGTTGCCGATCGGCCAGACCTTCACCGCGGAGAGCAGGTTGCCCGCGTTCGCGGCGATGCCGTCGAAGTTCAGCGTGCCCGTGTAGTAGACGAGCATCGCCATCGCCACGAGGAGGCCGAAGTCGCCGATGCGGTTCACGACGAACGCCTTCTTGCCCGCGCTCGCGTTCTTGTCGTCCTGGAACCAGAAGCCGATGAGCAGGTAGCTGCACATGCCGACGCCCTCCCACCCCACGAAGAGGACGGCGAGGTTGTCGGCCAGGATCAGCACGAGCATCGAGAAGCAGAACAGGTTCAGGTACGCGAAGAACCGGTGGTACCCGGGGTCCTCGCGCATGTACGCGGACGAGTAGAGGTGGATGAGGAAGCCGACGCCGGTGACGACGAGGATCATCGTCCCGCTCAGGCCGTCGACGCTGAAGGCGACGTCGATCGGGATCGACTGGCCCATCCGGCCGGTGATCGAGAACCAGCGCCAGGCCGTCCAGGTGAGCTTGCCGCCATCGTGCGGCAGCATCAGGAACGTCATGACGGCCGCCAGGAAGGCGCCGCCGAGCGCGGCGAGCGCCATCAGCCGGACCGCGTCCTTGCCGAGCCGCTTGCCGAAGAGGCCGTTCACGAACGCGCCGAGCGCCGGCAGGCCGAGCACGACCGCGATCAGCGCGAACTCGGACGCGGGGAATAAGACTCTCAGGGCTTCCACGCTAACTCCTCAGGAGATCGGCGTCGTCCGAGCGCACCGTCTTCCGGATGCGATAGAACGCGAGCACGATCGCGAGACCGACTGCGGCTTCCGCCGCGGCGATGGCGATGACGAAGAAAGTGAAGATCTGCCCGGTGTGATCGTGCAGGTGCACCCGGTTGTACGCGACGAGCGTGAGGTTCACGGCGTTGAGCATCAGCTCGATGCTCATCAGGAGGACCAGCAGGTTCCTGCGCAGCAGGAAGCCCACCGACCCGATCACGAACAGCACCGCCGCGACAACGAGGTAGTACTCGATGGGGACGGAGATCATGATTTCGGCTCCTTCGTCGACAGGGTGAAGTGGCCCGTGAGGGCGCCCGGCTGCGGGTCCGGCGCCGCCGCGTCGCGCACGGGGACCTGGTCGCTCGCGTCCGGCGACGCGGCCCCGACCGGCAGCAGCGTGGGGTCGACCTGCTTGCCACGGGCGACGGCGACGGCGCCGACCACGGCGACGAGGAGCAGCGCGCCCGAGAGCTCGAACGGCACGATCCCCTTCGTGAAGAGCTCGTGCCCGAGCGCATCGATGGTCCCGAGCGACTCGGGGGCCTCCGCGAGGACCCGGGCCCCGGGCTTCGCGGCGCTCACGATGAGGGAGAGCGCGCCGATGCTGCTGGCCACGAAGACGCCCGCGCCCAGGTAGCGCGGCACCGCGGTGCGGGCGTCGCGCGGCGACGTCGCCGACGGGCCGAGGAGCATGATCACGAAGAGGAAGAGGATGACGACCGCGCCCGCGTACACGAGGATCTGGATCGCCGCGAGGAACTCCGCGGACAGCATCAGGTAGAGCCCCGCGATGCCGACGATCGACGTGAGCAGGCCCATCGCGCCGCGGATCGGGTTCCGGGCCGCGACCGTGGCCACGCCGCCGAGGAGGACGAGCAGCGACGCCAGCCCGAAGAAGGCGAATTCAAAGATTTTCACGGCGAGAGCACCCCTGTCGACGACCGGCCCTTGGTCTGTATGTACGCCTCGAATTCCTTGCGGAATTTGCGCAGGAAGCCGAGCGCGGGCATCGCCGTGCCCTCGCCGAAGGCGCAGATGGTGTTGCCCATGATGTTGTCGGCGATCTCGTGCAGCCGATCGAGCTCCTCGATCGTCCCCTCGCCGTGCACGATGCGATCGAGGATCCGGTGGATCCACGCGCTGCCCTCGCGGCACGGCGTGCACTGGCCGCACGACTCGTGGCGGTAGAAGCGCATCAGGTTGTGCATCGCGAGGACCGGGCACGCCTTGTCGCTGAGGACGATGGCGCAGCAGGTCCCGAGCATCGTCCCGAGCGAGCGGAACGTGTCCACGCCGAGCGGCACGTCGAGCACGCTCTGGCCGTGCCACGGGTGGAGCGGCGACTTCTCGTTCGGGGCGTTGACGATCTCGTCGGCGCGCAGGATGGGGCACGACGAGCCGCCCGGGATGACCGCGAGCAGGTTGCCGTGCTTCACGCCGCCGCCGAAGTCGTAGATGAGATCGCGGAGGGTGACGCCGACGCACGCCTCGAAGATCCCGGGGTTGTTCACGTGGCCGCTCACGCCGAAGAGCCGGCAGCCGCCGTCCTTCAGGTGGTGCAGCGCCGAGAGCTTCGAGAAGTTGTCGCCCCCGAGCTCGAGCGCCGTGGGCACCGCGGCGATCGTCTCGAGGTTGTTCACGGTCGTCGGCATCCCGAACGCGCCGAACTGGGCGGGGAACGGCGGCTTGAGCCGCGGCTCGCCGCGCTTGCCCTCGAGCGAGTTGAGGAGCGACGTCTCCTCGCCGCAGATGTACGCGCCGGCGCCCGTGTGGACGTAGACCTCGACGGGGTAGTCGATCCCGAACGGGCGCTTGCCGAGGTAGCCCTTCGCGCGCGCCTCCTCGATCGCGGCCCAGAGCCGCGCCTTCGAGAGGTGCAGCTCGTCGCGCACGTAGATGTACGCGGCGTGGGCGCCGATGCCGAAGCACCCGATGATGCACCCCTCGACGACGGAGTGCGGGTTCTTCTCCATCAGCGTGCGGTCCTTGAAGGTGCCGGGCTCGCCCTCGTCCGCGTTGATGACGAGGTAGTGCGGCTTCTCGGGCTTCGGGGGCCACGGCATGAAGCTCCACTTCACGCCCATCGCGAAGCCCGCGCCGCCGCGGCCGCGGATGTTGGCGGCCTTCATCTCCTCGACGAGCGCCTCGCGCGTCATCCCGAGGGCGCGCTTCGCCTGCTGATAGCCGCCGCCCTTCTCGTACACCGAGAGCTTGTGGCCGTCGGGCGTGTCGTAGTTCTTCGTCAGATAGCGCGTCAGCCGGAGCATCTCGTCACCTCGTCAACCGATCGAGGATCACGTCCACCTTCTCGAGCGTGAGGCCCTCGTGGTAGTCGCGATCGACCTGCATCATCGGGGCGGTGCCGCACGAGGCGAGGCACTCTGCGGTGCGCAGCGTGACCTTCCCGTCCTTCGTGGTCTCGCCCGCGTGGATCCCGAGCCGCTTCTCGCAGTGGTGGAGCACCGCGTCCGCGCCGTTCAGCGCGCAGCTCAGCGTCCGGCAGACCCAGACCTGGTGCTTGCCCACGGGCTCCTTGTTGAAGAGCGTGTAGAAGGTCGCGACCCCCTGGACGTGCGCCGTCGGGAGGCCGAGCTGCTCGGCGACCCAGCGGAGCACCCGTTCGGAGACCCACCCCTCCTGGCTCTGGCAGAGGTGGAGCACCGGGATGCACGCGGCCTGGCGGTTCGGGTAACGCGCGAGGATCTTCTCGAACTCGGTTTGCCGGTCGGCGCTCAGAGCAAATTTGTCGGTCATGTCCGCTGTTGGCACGGTCCGCTGGCTCCCTGGGCGCGCCGCGATTGCGACGTGCCCGCTTCGACATGCAGTCGGGACCCCGCAAGGCGGGTCCCTTCCAACGAGGGTCTGCCCGGCAAAGCCGGGCGCTACCTCGTGCGCCTCCGGTGTGGAGGCGCCTGCCGGAGGCGGACAGCCCCGCGCACCGGCGGCCGGGCATTCGGTTGTCCGTCGTACGGAGCCGTCCCGAGGCGCCGGCACGCTAGTGAGCCACGGTGGTCACTGTCAAGGCGCGCCGGGGGGAAACCTCCAGCGAACCACGCAAACCCTCCCGCTGCCCAGAAAGCTGGCGCCTGCAGCAGCACGGGTCACGGGTGACAGGTGCCCCGCAGCCGCCCGCAGCCGCCAGAGCGCCGGCCGGCCTGCCCCGACCACGGCGGGTCGCCGGCGCGCCGCGCCCACGGCGGCACGGCCTTCCAGGCGGAGAGCGGAGGAGCGCGCGGCGCACGGCGCGCGGCGTACGGCGCGCGGCGTACGGGAGCGCGCTCGCTCGCGGCGAGAGAACGCCCTGGGTTTTCTGGCGGAGAACGCGTAGCCTCGGGAGAAGTCCGCAGCGTTCTTCGTCTTTCACTTGAGAACCGGAACGCGCTTCAACTACCCTTCGCGCCCATTACGACGCGCGCAGGGCGCGGACATCCGTAGCAGCGAACCCCCCTCCGGAGGTGGTGCGTGTTCTGTCCGAATTGTGGGACGCAAAACTCGGAAACGGCGTCCACGTGCACGAAGTGTGGCTTCAACCTCAAGGGGGCGGCCGCACCGAAGTTCAAGGGCACCATGCTGATGAGTCAGCCGTCTTCGGGGGCCCCGCGCGCTCCCGGGGCGCCTCTGCCTCCGGCGCCTCCGGCCGGCGCACCGCCGGGCATGCCCGGCGGCATCCCGAGCCCGCCGCAGGGCCTGGCTGGCACGGTGGTCGGCGTCCCGCCGGCCGGGCTTGGCGCTTCTGCCGGGCCTCCCCCTGCGCCGCCTCCGCCCGGGATGGGCTATGGATCGCCGCCCGGGGGACAGCAGCCCTCCGGTCCGTCCTTCGGCGGCGCGGCCGCGAGCCCGTCGGGCGGGTATGCGCCGTTCGGCCAGCAGCCCAACCAGGGCGTGAACCCGCTCGGCGGCACCATGGCGATCGACCAGCTGCCCGGGTACAGCGGACCGGGCGGGCAGCAGTCGCCCGGCGGCACGCCGGCCGGCGCGTTTCCGCCGCCCGGCGGCAGCTACGGTCAGCCCCCGCAGGGCGGCAGCCCCTTCGGTTCGCCCCCGGGCCAGGACCCGATGGGCGGGCTCGGCGGCGCGCCTCCGGGTTACGGCCAGCCTCCGGGTTACGGCCAGCCTCCGGGTTACGGCCAGCCCCCGGGCCAGGATCCGATGGGCGGGCTCGGCGGAGCGCCTCCGGGCTACGGCCAGCCTCCGGGCTACGGCCAGCCCCCGGGCTACGGCCAGCCCCCGGGCTACGGCCAGCCGCCGCAGCACAGCGCCAGCGGGTACGGTCCGCCTCCGGGCCAGGATCCGCAGGCGGGCGGCGGCTACGGCAGCCCTCCAGGCGGCGGTGGTTACGGCAGCCCTCCGGGCGGCGGCGGCTACGGCAGCCCTCCGGGCGGCGGCGGTTACGGCAGCCCTCCGGGCGGCGGCGGTTACGGCAGCCCCCAGGAGGGCGGGGGGTATGGCAGCCCTCCGGGCGGCGGTGGTTACGGTAGCCCCCAGGGTGGCGGCTACGGTAGCCCCCAGGGCGGCGGCTACGGCAGCCCGCAGGGCGTGAGCGATCCGGGTGGCTACGGCAGCCCGCAGGGCGGCGGTCAGCTGTCGGCGCCTGGCCAGTTCGGCCAGGCGGCCAGCAACCTGGGCGTGTACGGCGGCAGCGGGTCGCTGGCCCCGGGCGGCGGCCGGGGCGAGACGCGCAACCCGGTCACGGTGTGCGTGATCGGGATGGTCTGCTTCGTCTACGCGATCTGGCAGCTCTGGGCGATGCTGAACGAGCTGCAGCAGGCGACGAAGGACCCCGAGTTCAAGCCCTGGTACGTCTTCATCCCGCTGCTCAACTACTACTTCCTCTGGGTGAAGGTGCCGGAGCAGGTGACCCGGGCCAAGCAGATGGCCGGCTCGCGCAACCCGCAGGCCGAGGGCATCGTGCTCTACATCTTCCTCCCGCTCTACGCCCTCGCGAAGGACCTCAACGAGGTCTGGGACCCGAACGCCGCCTAGCCCGCGCCGCCGTTGTCGCTGTCCTGCCCGACCGACGCCCCTTCGCCCGCTCCATCGGCTCCGTCCCGATGGAGCGCGGCGCGTCCTGGCGGCCGCGCGGCGCGCCTCGGCGCGATGGCGGCGCTGCTCGGGCTCCTTGTCGCGTGCGGCGTCCCGCTCTGCCCGTTCGCGATCGTCACCGGCCACCCCTGCCCCGGCTGCGGGCTCACGCGCGCGACCCTCGCCCTCGCGCACGGCCACGTGGCCGAGGCGCTGCGGTTCCACCCCCTCGCCCCGGTCATGGCGCCGCTCGTGCTCGCCGCGATCGCCTACAACGCCGCCATCTACGTGAAGGACGGCCGCATCGCCGCGACCGAGTCGGTGCAGGGGGTCTGGGTGACGCGGCTCGGCGCCGCGCTGGCGGTCCTGATGGTCGCCGTCTGGGTGGCGCGCTTCCTCGGAGCCTTCGGCGGCCCCGTACCGGTCTAGTTCCGTCCTACCGGCTCAGCACCCGCGGGCGCGGGGCCCCTCGCCGCGGCGGCGCGACATGGGCCGGAGGGCGCGCAGGGTGTGGGTGCCGCGCCTCGGCCGGCCGCGCTGCGATCGCACGAGCGGGACGCCCGCGGGCACCCCGACGCGCAGCAGCACCTCGTACGCGCGCTCGAGATCGCTGCCGATCACGTCGAGCTGCTCGTCCGTGAGGCCCCGCTTCGCCTTCGGGAAGAGGATGCCCTCCTCCTCGTCGGCGTGGTGGGCGAAAACATCCCGCAGGAGCCGGAGGCGCGCCTCGAAGCGCACATCGGTGACGCGCGTGCGCAGCAGGTTGTCCGCCGCGAAGCGCGCCAGGCCGTGCTTCTCGTACGCGTCGTGGAGCGGCTTCCGGTCGACGGCCATCCGCTCGGCACACACCGGGTAGAGGTACGTCTCCTCGATGCGCACGTGCGCGTCGATCATCCGGGAGAGCTGCGCGACCATCGATGTCCGCAAGCCCGGGCTGGGCTCGGCGGCGATGCGCGCCATCAGGTCGCTGACTTCGAGATGCTGCTGCTCCAAGAGATCGAGTGCGTCCATGGGGTTCCCCTCGCGTGAAGCTCACCGCGCCACGTCGCCGCCCTTGAGCAGCGCGTGCACAGCCCGGCTCGCGGTGCTGCGTGGCGCGGCCCCCGTCGTGGCAAGGAGCGGGCCGGCGCTGGAAGGGACCGCGGACGCGCCGCGCGCGCGGGGCTACACCTGAATGGCGGCGAGCGCGTCGCGCATCGCCGAGGCGCCGGCGAAGCGATGGTCGGGGTGCTTGGACAGCGCGCGGGAGAGCACCTCGTCGAGCACGCGCGGGAGTTCGCGGCGCTCCCGCCGGAGGGGCACGGGCGCGGAGCGCACGATCGCGACGAGCACGTCGAGATCGCCCCGGCCGCGGAAGGGGAGCTTGCCCGAGAGGGCGTAGTAGATGAGCAGCGCGGCGGCGAAGAGGTCGCTCCGATCGGTGATGGCGCGGCTGCGCATCGCCTGCTCCGGCGACATGAACAGCAGGGTGCCCACGAGGGACCCGGGGCTGTCGGGCGTCACGCCGTCGCCCGTGTCGACGCCCGGCTCGTGCGCGAAGCCGAGATCGATGAGCTTGATCGTCGGCACCCCGTCCCCTGCTCCGGCGCCCGGCGCCCCGGGGACGAGCAGGATGTTGCCCGGCTGGAGGTCGCGGTGGACGACCTTCGCCTCGTGCATGGCCGCGAGGCCAGCGAGGATCTGGTCCGCGAGGGCGAGCGCGCGGCCCAGCGGCAGGGGGCCGTTGCGCCGCACCTCCTCGCTCAGGGTGACGCCGTCGAAGAGCGGCATCAGGAAGAACGGGCGCCCGTCCGCGAGGCGCCCCTCGCCGAGCACAGGGCAGACGTTCGGGTGGTCGATGCGGCGGGCAAGCCGGACCTCGCGGGCGAACCGGCTCTCGATCCCCGCGTCCCCCGCATGCACGCGCCGGAGCGCCTTGAGCGCGACCGGCTCCCCCGTCGCGACGCGGCGGGCCGCGTACACCGCGCCCATACCC
Organism: Sorangium sp. So ce362; assembly: GCF_051519845.1. NCBI lineage: Bacteria > Pseudomonadati > Myxococcota > Polyangiales > Polyangiaceae > Sorangium > Sorangium sp. So ce362. The sequence continues at coordinate 5,810,861 of NZ_CP150332.1, forward strand.
CCCTCGGCGATGAGCCGCTCGATGTGCAGTCCGTGCTCTGTACGGCCGACGAGCGGGTCGAGCGCCGCGGCCCCACATGCTGCCGGGAACCGCGCCGCCGCGCTGGCCGCCGCCCCGCCGCGCGCCGCGGGGTACGCCTTCGCCCCCCCCCGGTCACGGCCCGCGTGGCAGACGATCCCGGAACGAGGAGGCCGCCGTCGCTCCGAGGCGGGACCGGGATCCTCGGCGGCAGGTTCGGGGAGCGCCTCAGCGAACGCGGACCTGTCCCTGGCTGAACCGGTGGAGCGACGGAGCGGGGAACCAGGAGCCACGTAGAGAACCTCGTCAGAAATTACCTGACGAGTGTCCATGGTCCAGGCCCTCCAAGCAAGGGGATTGGGCACCGAAACGACCGGACCGCTGTAGGTGCTCTGCCGGCTTATGTCCCGTATCTACTCAGTTTTTACCCGGACAAAGCGAACCGCCCGAGGCGGTTTTGGCTTGTCGGGAAAATCCCGAAAGAATTTTCGTCCCGATCGCCGTTACCATGGCAACGTACTCATCACTACATGTAGGGGCGATAACGAATGGCGAAGCGTCTTGATCTCATCCTCGTGATCGACGTCGAATCGACCTGCTGGGACGGCGACCCGCCGCGGGGCGAGGAGAACGAGATCATCGAGATCGGCGTGTGCACGCTCGAGGTCGCGTCGGGCCGGCGGCGCGATCGGCGGTCGATCCTTGTGCGCCCCGAGCGCTCGCGCGTGAGCCCGTTCTGCACGGCGCTGACCACGCTGACGCAGGCGGACGTCGATGCGGGCGTCTCGTTCAGGGAGGCGTGCGCGCTCCTGCGGGGCGAGCTCAAGGCGCAGGATCGCCTCTGGGCGAGCTACGGCGACTACGACCGGCGCATGTTCGAGCGGCAGTGCCAGGCGTCCAGCGCGCCCTTCCCGTTCGGGCCGAGCCACCTCAACGTGAAGAGCCTGTTCGCTGTGACGCACGCGCTGTCGCGCGAGGTGGGCATGGCCGAGGCCCTGGAGCGCGTGGGCCTGCCGCTCGCGGGCACGCACCACCGGGGCACCGACGACGCGTACAACATCGCGGGCCTGCTCGCGCACCTGCTCCTGGCCGCGCGGCGGTGAGGCGGGGCGCGCCGCGCGCTCACGCGACCGGCGCCGCGTCGGGCACGTCGGGCTGCGCCTCTGCGGCGCCCCGGGCCGGCTGCGCGCTGTGGGCGGCGGCGGCGCTCGACGGCCCCCGCTCGTCGTCGCCCGCGGCGGCCGCCCCGGCCGCCGCGGGCGGCACGGCCGCCGCGGCGAGGAGGTACACGAGGCCCGCGCCGAGCAGCAGGGCGCTGTAGCCGAGGTGCATCGCGCACAGGGCGCCGAGGGGCAGCGCCGTCGCGCCGGCGAGGGCGCAGAGCGACCAGCACCAGGGGAGCAGCGCCGGCGCGATCGAGGCCACGAGCTTGACCCCGAGCGGCGCGAGCGAGCCCGCGAGCAGGCCGAACGGCACGAGGATCGCGATGGCGAGGATCGCGCGCGGGAGGGACCCGAGCCCGAGGCTCCACTGCGCGAGCGGGACGAGCCCCACCGCGGCGAGCGCCGCGGCAACGACGAGCACCTCCGCCACCCGCGCGGAGACCCGCGTCGCGGCGTCCGGCGCCACGCGGGCGGTGAGCAGGCCGCCCACGCCGGCGGAGACGAGGAGGATCACGAGGACGGCCGGGAGCTCGTGCGCGGGCAGCTCGAGCAGGAGGAGCCCGTGGCGGAAGACGGCGAGCTCGACGAGCGCGAAGCCCGCGCCGATCGCGGCGAAGAAGAAGAGCGCGCGGGCGCGCGGCGGCGGGGGCGCGGCCCCTGGCACCACGACGTCGCGCGCCGCGGCGTCGCGCCGGAGGCGGCCGACGCGCGCGGCGAGCACCGGGAGCAGCGCCACGAGCGCGAGGAGGCCCGCGCCGACGGCGAGCAGCGCCGAGAGCGCGAAGAGGCCCGCGTGCTCGGCGCGGAGGGCCCCGAGGTCGCCGAGCACCGCGGGCAGGCGGCGCGCCGGGACGGTGTACGAGAAGAACGGCCTGTCGTCGGTCGGCGTGGGCGGCGTGAGATCGGCCCCCGCGCCGGGCGCGCGCGCTCCCGCGGCCGCGACGAGGAGCCCGCGGCTCGGCGTACCTGGGCGGTCGGGGGCGAACGCCTCCGAGAACTTGTGCCGGCGGCAGTGGCGGCGCAGCGCCTCGACGTCCTGGCGCGCGAGCGGCGTGCGCCGCGCGAGGAGCGCGGTCCTGTGCGCGGCGGTGCACGCGAAGAGGTGGTCCCTCGGCTCGGCCGCGCCCGCGCGGCGCAGCGCCGCGGCCGTGAGGGCGAGCAGGCGATCGAAGTCGACGTCCGCGCGGCTCAGGACCAGCGTGCCCTCGGGCAGGAGGCGCGAGAGGAAGTCCCCGACGCCCTCGACCGTGTGGAGCCGGCTCTCCGACAGCGCGAGCGCGCCGGTCGTCGACGCCTCGGCGGTCTCGGCCGACGGGATCACGATGTTCCGGAAGAGCAGCGGCGTGCGCCGGGCGAAGCTCCGCCCGTCGCCCAGCACGAGGTGGACCTCGGGCTTGTCGAACAGGTGGCCGTTGAACGCGGCGTACCGCCCGCGCATCACCTCGACGACGCCGCGGTCTCCCTCGACGGCGACCACGTGCTTCTGCCCGGCCTTCAGCGCGGCGCGCACGTCGCGCCCGCCCCCGGCGCCGACGACGAGCGCCGGGCCCTGGTCCTTGTGGAGCGCGTACGCCATGTCCTCGGGCTGGGGCGGGGGCGACGTCTTCGCGTCGAGGATCGGGCTCTGCGCGGCGCTGCCGAGCCGCATCATCGCCGTGCCGGCCCTCGGGCGGTCGACCGTGATCAGCGAGCGCTCGCTCCAGGCCTCGTGCTCGGTCCGGTCGGGCGCGCCCCGGCGGAGGCCGGCGAGCCGGAGCCACGGGGCGCCGAGGTCGCCGGCGAGGAGCACGAAGCCGCCGAGCACGAAGGTGGCGACGAGGCCCCCCGACGCCCGCTGCTCGCCCTCCCGACAGCGCGACCCGAGGTAGAAGAAGACGCCCGCCACCGCGAAGAAGATCGCCGCCGCGAGCGCGGCGCGGGGCGCGCCGGCGCGGATCGCGACGGCCGCCGCGAGCCCGCCGAGGGCGCCGCCGGCGAGATCGAGCAGGTAGAGGCGGGGCATCTCGGACGCGGCGTGCCGGATCGCGGCCGCGAGCGCGAGGCCGGCGAGCGCGAACGGGACGGTGGACGCGGCGTAGAGCAGCGCGTGCCACGGGAGCGATCCCGGCGCGGGCCCGCGCTGCGCGAGCAGGATGATCGCGGCGAGCGTCGCGCCCGACGCGAGCGAGGAGAGGGCCGCCATGCGGGCGAAGAGGGCGGGCGGGCGGACGAGCCACGGGGCGAGGTAGAGCAGCGCGCCGCCCGCGCCCGCGCCGACGAGCGGCAGCGCGAGCGCGACGAACGCGTGGGGCTCGCCGAACAGCGCCGCGAAGATCCGCGTGAGCGAGATCTCGAGCAGGACCGTGGCGCACGCGAGGGCTGCGACGCCGCTGAAGAGGCCGCTCCGCTGGGAGACCCGCATGGGCCCGCTCCTACCACAGCGTGGAGCGGTCGCTCACCTCTCTCGACCGAGCGGGGCGAGCGGCCACGGCGCGAGCAAGGGCACGGGGCCGCTCGGCCGGAACCCGGGCGCGCCGGGAGGGCTCACCGCCGCGGCCCCCGATCGAGCGGCCTCCGCGCTCCGCGGCGCGGGCCCGCCCGGGCGCGGCGCCGGCGGCGCGCCGCTCTGCGGGCCCAGGCGCGGGTCCGCCGCGCCGCTCTGGCGAATCGCGCGCGCGCACTCGTCGACCGTGAGGCGGCGCGGCCCGTACGCGGAGGCGTTGGCCGCGTCGGCGTCCATCAGCCGGGTCGGGGTGTCGATCCCGAAATCGTCGGGGTGCCCCGGCTCGTCGAGCAGCACGTGGCCGAGCTCGTGCGACAGCGCGAACGAGGCGCGATCCGCGCGCAGGCCGGCGCGATCCTCGATGATCGTGTTCCGGATCGCCCCCCCGTCGGCGAAGATGAACGACTCGCCGATGCGCCCGCCGCCGGCGAAGCTCGGGACCATCACGACGTCGACGGTCGCGGGGTCGCCGTCGTCGAACGCCTTGATCAACGCGCGCTCCTCGACGGTGCCGGCGATGGCGTCCGTGTCGGTGAAGTGCTGCAGGCCGTCCTCGAGCTCCACGGCGCCGATGCACGCCGTGAGCGTGGCGTCGGTGCTCAGCGCGCCCGACGCCGGCGGCTCGATCGTCGCCAGCGCGCCGCCGGGGCGCCGCACGAGCACGTCGGTGGTCCCGTACGCGCCCGCGCCGATGACCGGGTTGTCGGAGAGGCGCACCGAGAACCCCGCGGCGCCGATCGCCGCGGCGACGGCGCGGGCCGCGGCGCCGGGGCGCATGCGGGGCCGGATCGCCGCGGTCACCTCGTGGCCGTCGACGCGCACCCGGATCGCGCCGCCGCTCGCCGGGAGGCCGTGGTCGCAGCCGATCGCGAGCAGGTGCGGGCGCGGGGGGTCGACGAAGGTGATGTCGAGCTCCTCCAGCGGGCCGAAGCTCACGCCGCACGCGCCCCAGAGGGCGTTCGCGCGCTCGACCTCCGCCCGCGCGATGGCGACGGCGCCCGCGTCGTCCCCGCCCATCGGCGGCGGCCCGCCGGCGCGCGGCCGCACCATGAGGATGCGGAGGCGCGCGCGCGTGCGCCCGAGCGGCCCGAGCGGCGAGGCGCGCGGGCCGGCGATGCGGATCATCTGGAGCTTCGGCCCCCCGGGCACCGCGACGACGAGCGCCCCGCCGACCTCGCCCTTCACCGAGCGCTCGGCGACCATCGGGTGGTTGCGATCGATGTCGTCGGCGACCGCCCGGAGGGGGCGCGTCGAGCCGCACACGAGGCCTGGCGCGACGTCCGGGGGGCACGGGACGTGGCCGAGCGGCACGCTGGACAGCCGATCGATCGCCTTGCCGGACGGCGCCGCGGAGTGGACGTCGAGGGTGAGCGGCAGGTCGTCGGGCGCGCCGATGACGAGCAGCCGGATCGCGTCCGGATCGTCGAGGTTCCCGAGCGGGTCGTCGCCGAGCCGGTCCGGGGGCGTGCGCTGGAGCGAGGCGTGGGACCGCGCCATGTCGATGCGCCTTCCGGCGCCGTCGATGGCGCGGACCTCGAACGCGCTGATCGTCCGCGTCGTGCCGAAGAGGGCGACCTCGCTCCGCCCCGCCCGGACCGCCTGGATCTCGATGCGGCGCGCGCTCGCGGGGATCGCGCCTCCCGGCTCGACGGGGCTGCCGTCGACGAGGAGCCGCAGGCCGGCGGGGATCGCGGCGGGCGCCTGGCTCGCGCCGCGCGGCGCGCGCAGCGCGAGGAGCTCCGGGGAGGGCGGCACGCGGGCCTGCGCGCCGTCGGGCACTCCGTCGGCGTCGTCGTCGTCCTGATCGACCACGACCACCACGGGCCCGGCGGCCGCGGCGGAGCGCTGCGGCCCGAGGAGGGCGCCGAGGAGGATCGAGAGTGCCGTCAGCCGGCCGTTCATGGATCGCATGGCCTTGTCCGCTCGCCCCCTCGACCAGTCTATCGCGCCTTCGTCCGGGCGCCGCTCGGGCCGGCGCGGCGGCCGCGCCGTCGGGAGCCCTCCGATGGCGATGCGTCCGGCCCTGCGCCACGTGTTGCGCCATGGTCAGCGTCAGCGCCGTCATTTTCGGTGTCGACGGCACGATCCTCGACACCGTGGATCTGCACGCGGCCGCCTGGCAGCAGGCCTTCGGGCGGTTCGGCCGAGAGGTCTCGCGGGAGAAGCTGCGAAGCCACGTCGGCGAGGGCGCGGACCAGCTGCTGCCGGTGTTCCTTTCGTCCGAGGAGATCGGCTGGATCGGCGCGGGGATCGCGGCGCTGCACGACCGGATCTACGAGCGCGAGCTCCTCCCGGGGGCGCGCGTCTTCCCGAAGGTGCGCGAGCTGTTCGAGCGCGTCGCGGGCGACGGGCGCCGGATCGTCCTCGCCTCGTCGCTGCCGCGCGGCGAGCTCGACGCGAGCATCGAGCGCGCCGGGGTGGGCGACCTTGTCTCGTGGGCGGTGTCGGCGGACGACGCGGGGAGATCGAAGCCGCGCCCTGACCTCCTCGAGGCCGCGCTCGACCGGCTGGGCAGCGTCGATCTGCGCGAGGTGCTCCTCGTCGGCGACACGCCGTCCGACGCCGAGGCGGCGGCGAAGCTCGGCATCCTGACGGTGGGGCTGCTCTGCGGAGGCTTCCCCGAGATGGAGCTCATCGAGGCGGGGTGCGCGGCGCTCTACCGCGATCCGGAGGATCTCCTCGCGCGGTACGACGCATCGCCGCTCGCGCCGCGCAGGGAGCGGCTCGCGGGGTAGCGGCGCCGCGGGCGCGGACCACGGCGCGCGGGCAGGCTCACGGGACACGCGGCGGGCGCTCGGATCGCGCGGCCTGGGCGCGCTGGCGCTCCGCGGCGCCGAGCTGATCGCGGAGCGCCTTCCGCTGCGGCGCGTCCACGGGCGACGCGGTGGTCGAGCCGTCGCGGAGCTCCACCGAGTAGACGGATTCGAGCGACAGGAGGTCGAGGAGCGCGGGGCACTCGGTCGTGAGCAGGATATGGCGCTGGGCGGAGGCGCCGCGCAGGTACTCGATCAGCGTCGGCAGCGCCCCGCGATCGACGCCCGCGTCCGGGTGCTCGAAGCCGGCGAGCACGAGCGGCGGCTCCTGCGAGAGCGCGGTGACCATGGCGGCCACCCTCAGCGTGGCGTCCGGCTCGTCCGCGGCGGCGCGCCAGCGCTCGCGGCCGCCTTCGTCGACGCCGTGGCGCAGCTCCGGGACGAGGAGCCCCCCGGACGAGGACGCGCGGGCGCCGTCGATATCGCCGGTCACCTGCGCGAGGCCGGCGAGGAACTGTTCGCTCCAGCGCTCTTTCTCGAGCGCGCGGAGGACGGAGCCCCAGTTCTCGCCGCCCGCGCGGAGGCGGCGGGACGCGCTGATCTTCTGGGGCGAGCGGAGGGTGCGCGGCGCGAGGGAGTAGAGGACCGCGCGGCGCAGCTCGTCGAGCATCGGGGTGAGCGGTCCATCGGAGAGCAGCGGCAGGACGAGCCTGGCGCCGCTCACGGCGATGGGGGCGACCCCGCGGTAGGCGAGCGTGCCGCTGCGGCCCTTGTCCTTGCGCGAGAACCCCTTCGGGCTGCCCTTCAGCCGGTCGAAGGAGACCTCGGGCGGGTCGGTGCCGGCGTCGAAGACGTCGCGCAGGCCCGGCTTGACGAGCCGCGTGAGCGCGCTGCGCTGCCACCACGCGGCCGTCTCGCTCTTGACGCGCGGCACGCCGTCCCGGTCCCCCGGCGCGAGCTGCACGAGCCAGAACCCGTGGCCCTCGGTCCTGGAGACCGCGACGCCGAGGGTGGTGAGCGCGCCATCCCCGCAAGGGCGCTGCAGCGCGCCGCCGCCGCGCCGGCTGGCCGCTGCCTGCTCGAGCGCCCCGTTCGCGCACTCGGCGAGGAACCGCACGGCGTCGAGCAGGCACCCCTTCCCTGCGCCGGGCGGACCGACGAGCGCGGTCAGCGCGCCGAGCGTGAGCTCGAGGCCGGCGCCGATGCTGCCGTAGTTGCTGACATAGATGTGGGTGATCATCGCGGCACGGGGCCCCGGATCGAGGAGCTCCACGCCGCCGCCCGCACCGCGACGCAGCGGGCGGAGCGGCCCAAAGCGCCCAGCTGGGACAGCGGAGCGCCCTTCCGGGATGTCCAACGGCCGATCACGAACATGCCCTCCCCGCGCGCGACGCCCACGCCGGCGCACCAACCCATCGGAGGACGGCTTTCCTCCCAGGCCGGCCGCGGCGCCGCTTCCGTCACGAGCTTACACGAAGCGGATTCGTGTCGATCCACGCGGGATGCGTGGGGTGTCGAGCCATCTGGGTGCTGGCTGACAGTTCACGGCATGCGCGCCAAGCCGATCTCCAGCGCCTCCCCCTCTACGGATGCGTCCATGGTGCTGATCTCCCCCTCGAGGGCACCGCCCACCACGAGCTCCGCGGCGAGCGATTCTGCCATGATCAAGCCCCGCGCCGCCTCGGCGACGCGGCATACGCGCTGGCTGCCCCGGATGGCGAGGCGGATCCTGTCGGTGAAGTCCAGCCCCGCGCCTTTCCTGGCCGCCTGCACGCGCGAGAGGATCTCCCGGCCGAGCCCCTCGTCGCGGAGCGCGTCCGTGAGCGCCGTGTGCAGCACGACGACCCCCGCGCGGCCGCCGGCCGCCGCGAACCCCTCGCCCGCCTCCACGACGACCTCGATCTCCTCGGGGCCGAGCTCCACCGGCTCGCCGTCGAGCGCGATCGCGATCTTGCCCTCGGTCGCGAGCGCCGCGCGCAGCGCCGACGCGTCGGCCTTCGCGAGGACCTGCTTCGCGAGCTGCACCTTCTTGCCGAGCTTCGGCCCGAGCGCGCGGAAGTTCGGCTTGAGCACGTAGCGCACAGCGCTCCCCTCCTGCCCGGGCTTCAGGAAGCGCACCTCGTGGACGTTGAGCTCCTCGGCGATGAGCGGCACGTGCTCGGCGAGCGCCGCCGCGAGGCCCTGCTGCGACAGCACGATGTCCGCGCGCGCGAGCGGCTGCCGCACCTTGAGCCTGTTCGCCGTGCGCACCTGCAGGCCGAGCGAGACGAGCTCGCGCACGGCGCGCATCTCGATCGCGAGCGGCTCGTCCACCGCGGCGGCGTCCGCCTCCGGGAAGGCCACGAGGTGCACGCTCGCGGGCTGCGACGCAGGCCACGGCCGCCGCACCAGGTTCTGGTACACGGCGTCGGCGAGGAACGGCGTGAACGGCGCGCTCAGCTTGGCGATCGCGACGAGCACCTCGTACAGCGTGAAGTACGCGTCGCGCTTGTCCTGGGCCGCGCGCACGGCGCCCGGCGCGACGTCCAGCGGATCGGCCGGAGAGGACGGCGAACGCCGATCCTCGACACACGTAGAGGACGGCGAACGCCGATCCTCGACACACGTAGAGGACGGCGAACGCCGATCCTCGACACACGTAGAGGACGGGGCCCAGAAGCGCGCGCGGCTCCGGCGGACGTACCAGTTCGACAGCGCATCCACGAGATCGACAAGCCGCTGCGCGGCCTCGTACAGCCGGTACTCGTCGAGGTGCGCCGTCACCTCCCGCGTCGAGAGCGCGAGCTCCGAGAGGATCCACCGGTCGAGGAGCGATCGCTCCTTCGCCGGCCGGTAGCCGGCGCTCGCCGCGAGCGCCGCGGGCGACGTGTCCCTCGCCTCGGGGTTCCCCTCTGCCGGCGAGAAGCCGTCGATGTTCGCGTAGATGGTGAAGAACGAGGTGACGTTCCGGAGCTTGACCGCGAACTCCTTCTGGTACGCGCGCACGTTCGTCAGCGAGTGGCGCGTGTTCGTCCACGGCGGGGAGGACGCGTAGAAGAACCAGCGGAACGCGTCGGCTCCAGGCGCGGGCGTCGTCGGGTCCTCGATGGTGACGCGCTCGGGCTGAGCGAGCCGCGGCACGTCGTTCGGCTTCACCGAGAGCGCGTCGCTCCTCGGCGTGAGGCCGAGGCGATCGAGATCGGCGTCGGAGAGCGCGACGATCCGCCGCGGCATCCCCTTCTGCGGCCGGAGCTCCATCGCGATCGGCTGCGCCTCGCGATCGGCGCGGTACATCCGCACCTTCGCGGCGTCGCCCGTCAGGTCGAGCCCCTCGTAGTCCTCGCGCGCGATGAGCGCGACCCCGTCCTTCGGCTGGGCGCCCTTCGCTTCGGAGGCCCGCACCGCCGCGAACTCCATCCGGACGCGCTCGAGGATGACCTCGGGCGGCGTGTAGTTGCCCTTCGACTTGCTCTCCTTCTTGCCCTCGCGGTCGCAGACGTGCCCCAGCACGACGCACGTCCTGTACGGGTGCGGGTAGCTCCGGATCCGCGACAGCCCGAGCTTCTCCTGCGTCGCCTCGTCGAAGACCAGCGTCGAGACCATCAGCAGCGAGTAGAACCAGCCCCGCGTCTGGTCGATCGCCTCGCTGATGAAGTCCGCCGGGAACGCGCGATCGAACAGCTCCTTCGAGCCCGGCGCGTGCGGGTAGCCCCACTGCGCGAACGGCATGCTCCCGCTGTCGAACCACGCGTCGATGACCTCGGTCACGCGCCGCATCTCGCCGCCGCAGGTCGGGCACGGGAAGGTCACCCGGTCGATCCACGGCTTGTGGACGATGAGGTGGTCGTTCAGGCTCGGGTCGGCCTTCTTCGCCTCGTGGAAGTGGTCGAAGGCGCGCGGGTTCAGCGCCTCGATCTCGGCGACCGACGCCGGGGCGAGCTGGTGCTCCTCGCTGTTCGCGCAGATCCAGACGTTGAGCGGCGTCCCCCAGTACCGCTCGCGCGAGAGCGCCCAGTCGACGTTGTTGGCGAGGAAGTCGCCGAAGCGGCCCTCCTGGATGTGGGGCGGGAGCCAGTGGATCGCGCGGTTGTTGGCGATCGCCTTGTCGATGTTCTCGCGCGTCCTGATGTACCAGGCGGGCCGCGCGAGCTGGATCAGCGGGTCGTCGTCCGCGCGCCAGCAGAACGGGTAGTCGTGCCGGTACTTCTCGTCGTGGACGAGCAGCCCGCGGGCCGCGAGATCCTTGAGGATGAGCGGATCGGCGTCCTTCACCCAGAGGCCCGAGAAGGGCGTGAGCCCCGGCTCGAAGGTGCCGTCCGGCCGGACCGCGCACAGCATCGGCACGTCGCCCGCGGCGCCCGGCTCGGCGAGATCCGCGATGCGCCGCTTGTGCGCGTTGAAGTCGTCCTCGCCGAACGCGGGCGCGATGTGGACGATCCCGGTGCCGGAGTCGAGCGTGACGAAATCCGCGCCGAGCACGACCCAGTAGAGCGGCTCGTCGTTGCCGTCCTTCCTCCGCAGGGTGGCGCCCTCGAGCGACCTCGCGAAGCTGTCGAACGGCGGGCGGTATCGCTTGCCGATGAGCTCGCTCCCCTTGAGCTCGCGGAGCACGGGCAGGTCGCGCTTGAACTTCTTCGCGAGCTCCTCGCGCAGCGCCGCGGCGACGATGAGCTTCCCGGCCACCGGCGCCGCCCCGCCGCCAGCGTCCGCCGACGCCCCGGCGTCCACGACGACGTAGTCGAACTCGGGCCGCACGGCGGCGTAGCCGTTCGAGGGCAAGGTCCACGGGGTGGTCGTCCAGGCGCAGAGCGCCGTGTCGGGCTCGTCGACGAGCGGGAACGCCACGAACACGCTGGGGTCGTCGACCGTCTTGTAGTTCAAGCCGACCTCGGCCGCGCTGAGCGCCGTGCCGCCCTGAGGCCACCACCAGCACACGCGGTGGCCGCGGTAGAGCAGCCCCTTCCGGTGCAGCTGCGAGAGGGCCCACCAGACGCTCTCGACGTAGCTCCGGTGGTAGGTGACGTAGGCGCTGTCGAGGTCGACCCAGAAGCCGATCTTGTCGGTCAGGCTCTCCCACGCCTCGGTGTACCGGAAGACCGAGTCGACGCAGCGCGAGATGAACGGCTCGACGCCGTAGCGCTCGATGTCGGCCTTGCCGTGGATACGCAGCTCCTTCTCGACCTCGACCTCGACCGGCAGGCCGTGCGTGTCCCAGCCGGCCTTCCGCGGGACGTCGTAGCCGCGCATCGTCTTGTAGCGGGGGAAGACGTCCTTCACGGCGCGCGTCAGCACGTGGCCGTTGTGCGGCATGCCGTTGGCGGTCGGCGGGCCCTCGTAGAAGACGAACGTGCCCCGGGAAGGGCCGGTGGCGCGGGTCTCGGCGCGGAGGGTCTTCTCGAAGATGCGGTGCTGCTTCCAGAAGGCGAGGATCTTCGCCTCGTCCGCGGGGAAGTTCAGCTCGGTCGCCACCTTGTCGAACAGGGGCTCGTGCGGGCCGCCGGTCGGTTTCTTCGAGGACGCTTCGGACATGGCCCGGCCTAGTAGCAAGGCCGATTGCCAGCGTCGAGGGAGGCGCTGGGGCCGGCGCGGAGGCGCGCGACGAGCGGCAGGGGTGCTAGGATCGGGCGATGAGCGCGCAGCGCCCGCCATTTCCAGGCAATGCGCCCGCGGTCGAGGCCGCGTTCCAGGCCGCGCCGGAGGCTCAACCCGGTCGCGCAGATGCTTGAGGTGTGCCGGCTCGACGACGGCCGGTGGTGGCTGCTCGATACCCACGAGGGTGACGAGGCCGTGCGGCCCGAGCCGTTCGAGGCGATCGAGCTGCCGCTCGCCGCGCTCTGGGCGCGGTAAGTCGCCGCCGGGCGCGGCGGCGCGGCTCACCCCGCGCGCGGCACCGGCAGCGCGCCGTCGAAGTCGGCGCGGATGGCGGCCACCCCGTCCGCGCCCGCCGCGAGGCAGGCCGGCGCCGAGGCCGCGTCCACGCCGCCGAGGGCGATGAGCGCGACGCCGCGCGGCGCCGCCGAGAGGCGGGCCCGCGCCTCGCGCAGCGCGGTCAGCCCGAGGGGCGGGCCCTTGCCGGGCGTCGCGAAGATCGGCGAGAGCACCGCGGCGTCTGCCCCGGCCTCCGCCGCGCGGAGCACCTCGTCCACGCTGTGGCACGCGACCGAGACGAAGACGCCGGCGCCGAGCAAGGCGCGCGCGTCGGCCACCGCGACCGAACGGCGGCCGAGGTGCACGCCGTCCGCGCCCAGGAGGAGCGCGAGATCCAGGCGGTCGTTGACGAGGAACGAGGCGCCGATCGCGGCGGTGGCGTCGCGCAGGCGCCGGCCGAGCGCGTGGAGCGCCGCGCCGGAGAGCTCGGGGTCGCGGAGCTGCACCGCCACGCGGGCGCGGGCCTCGGGCGGCAGGGCGCCGAAGGCCGAGAGCCGCGCGCGCAGGACCGGCTCCGGGACGTCCGCCGTCTGGGTGATCAGGGTCAACCTCGGGGTGAGCATGGCCTTCCTCCAGCGCGAAAGCGGCGGAGCGTCAGCGGGCCCCGTCGCCCGGAGCGCGCCCGCCCGGAGCGCCCGTGTCGCCGAGCGCCTCGAGGTCCTGCCGGGCCATCCGGGCGAACCGGCTGGAAGGATACCGCTCGACAAGGAAGCGCAACGTATCGGCATGGGCGCGGCGGTCGCCGTTCGCCTTGAAGCGCCCGGCCAGGTCGTACAGCGCCTCGCTCGGATCCTCGTACTGGCGATGATCCGGGTCGACATCGCTCACGCACTGGTAGGGAGCCCGCGCGACGGCGGCGAGGAGCACGAGCGGGCCCAAGGCCGCGCGGAAGCCGGTGAGCACGAGCGGCATTGGTCGCTGAACGGGCGCGAGCGTCAAGAGGACGCCGCTCCCGCGAACGATCACGACCGCCGCGAAGGCCGCCCCCGAGCCGCCGCGACCCGCCCGTCAGCTCAGGGGGCGCGCGGTGCGTCGCTCTCGAGCCCGCTCTTCGGGGCCGGGACGCTGAAGGCCACGTCGTCGAGCTCCTGCCCGCCCGCGCTCGGCCGCCGCGCGCTGCGAATCGAGCGCAGGAGCGTCTCGTGGAGGGCGCGCGCGCTGTCATCCCAGTCGCGCCCGCCGGCGAGCTCCACGATCCGCGCCGGGTCGTAGTCGTGCCGCGCGGCGCGCAGCAGCGCGTCCGCCAGCGCATCCTTGTCCCCGGGCGGGATGAGCTCGCCGAGCTCCGGGCTGTGCAGGACGTCGGGGATGCCCCCCACGGTCGTCGCCACAACGCGGCGCCCCGAGGCGAGCGCCTCCAGCACGACGTTGGGCGTCCCCTCGTGCAGGCTCGGGAGCACCAGGGCGTCCGAGGCCCCGAGCCACAGCGACACCTGGTCGTGCGGCAGGTAGCCGGTCACCGTCAGCCGGCCGCCCAGCCGGGCGGCGGCGGCCCTGCACGCCTGCTCCTCGGCGCCGCTGCCCACGAGCGTCAGCTCGATGTCCGGGTGCGCGGGCGCGAGCCGCTCGAACGCCGCGACCAGATCGAGCACCCCCTTGTCGCGGTTCAGGTGGCCGACGAAGACGAACAGCTTCGAGCCCGGGGACCGGCCGAGCGCCGCGCGCGATTCGGCGCGGTTGCGCGGCTGGAACAGCTTCGCGTCGACGCCGTTCATGATGACGTCGATGCGATCGCGCGGCACGCCGAGCGCCGCGACCCCGTCCGCGAGCTTGCGGCTGACCGCGACCACCCGGGTCGCGCGGGTGAGCCCCCAGCCGAGCGGCCGTCGCAGCCGCCCGTCGCGCGGGATGATGTCGATGTCCGAGCCGTGCACCTTGATCACCACCGGCACCCCGAGCAGCCGCCCCAGGCACACCGCGGCAAAGCCATCCGGGTAGGCGAAGGCCCCGACGATCACGTCGGGCGACGGGCCGCGCCCGACGAGCTCCGGGAGCATCGACGCTGCATACAGCGGGCCGTTCAGGGCCGGCGCGACCCTCGGCACGTAGAGATAACGCGGGTGCCGGACCGGCAGCCCATCGATGACCTCCTCGCGCGGCGCGCTGGCGCCGATCGGCCACTTCGAGAGCCGCTTCATGCCAGGGAACCACGGGATCGTCGCGAGCACCCGGACGTCGCAGTAACGCGACAGCGCGGCGAACTGGCGGCGATTGTACGGTGCCTCGTCCGGGTGTACCGCGTTCGGGAAAATTTTCGTGATAAGCAAAACGCGCATCCGCCGCAAAAGCGCCTCCTGTTCGATCCGAGGCAGTGAGCGCCCCGACAAAGGCTGTTGTTCTGGTTCTATCAGAAGTCCCGGACAAGCCTGATGAGAGCTACACGTCCAGCCCCGCCCGATCGCCGGGCCGGCCGTCCCGCTCGCCCCGTCCGGCGGCCGGGCCGCCCGCTGGAGGGCGCGCCGGCTCGGCCGAGCCCACGGGGGCCGACGGCGCGCCCGCCCGGGGCGAGGTCTCCCCGCCGCGCCGCCGGGCGACGAGCTCGTCGAAGAGGCGCACGTGCGCGTCGACCATCGCCTCCAGGCTGAACTGCTCGGTGAACTTCGCGGGGCTCTGCGTGCGCGCGCGCTCGCGGAGCTCCGCGTCGCGGGCGACGCGCGAGAGGTGCTCGACAAGCGCGCCCGGGTCCTTCGGCGGGACGAGGTACCCGTCGACCCCGTGCTCGACGACCTCGGGGACGCCGCCGACGCGGCTCGCCACGATCGGCTTGCCGAGCGCGAGCGCCTCGAGCAGCGCGAGCGGCAGCCCCTCCCAGAGCGACGGGAGCACGTAGGCGTCGAACGCGGAGACGAGCTCGGGGACGTCCGAGCGATAGCCGGGGAAGAGCACCCGGTCGCCGAGCCCCGCGTCCCTGGCGCGCTGCTGCAGCTCCCCCCGGAGCGGGCCGTCGCCCGCGATGACGAAGCGCGCCTCCGGCACGCGCCGCAGCACCTCGGGCGCCGCCTCGATGAGGTAGCAGAGCCCCTTCTGCTCGATGTGCACCACCGCGCACCCGAACACGAACTCTCGCTCGCCGATGCCGAGCTCCGCGCGGATGCGCCCCTGCTCACCGCTGCTCAGGGCCCGGGCGAAGCGCGTCCCATCGATACCATTGTGGATGACCCGGACCGGCGCGCGGACCTTCACGTCGTCGACGAGGATGCGCTTGAGGTCGTGCGAGACCGCGACCATCTCGTCGGCGAGGTAGGCATAGTAGCCGAACTTGCGCCGATCGAAGCCCTTCGCCCGGTTGATCTGGTTGTGCTCGGAGTAGACGACCTGCGGCCGATTCCGGAGCAGGCGCGCCGCGATGCCGGCGAAGATGAGCGGAGCCCGGTTGTGGACGTGGACGATATCCACCGAGCGCTGGTGGAAGAAGCGCCGGATCCAGAGGAGCGCCTCCGGATCGCTCTTGAGGCCGGGCAGCACCGGCCGGATGTCCTTGGTGATCACCAGGCACTTCGAGCGGGGGAGCTTGACCTCCGAGAAGAGCCGCCCCTCGCCGTCGAGGCAGATCAGCGACAGGTCGAAGCCCTGATCGCCGAGCCGATCGAGGAGGCTCAGCACCACCTTCTCGAGCCCGCCGACCTCGAGGTTGTTCACGACCATGCAGACGTTGGGCTTGCTCATACTCTCCTGAGCGGACCGTCAGGTCGCCACGGCCGTCCTCGGGGCGCCTGTCGCGCCACGACAGAGGTGTCGACCGTGCGATGAGCGTTCCGTGTCATTGTGACTCAGGTAGATGAGCGTATCATGACACCGGCGTGCTGTTCGTTTGACGTCGCACATCGGCGCGATGACATCGCCGCCCGCGAGCGCCTGCCGCGCCGGCGGGACGCGCGGCGCGCGCCCACGGCGCCCCCTACAGCGCGGAGATCTTGCCCTGCTCCGGCGACGACGCCGTCGCATAGAGCTTCTTCGGCATCCGCCCCGCCAGGTACGCCATTCGCCCGGCCCTCACGGCGTCCCTCATCGCCTGCGCCATCAGGATCGGGTCCCGCGCGCCCGCGATGGCCGTGTTCATCAACACCCCATCACACCCGAGCTCCATCGCCACCGCCGCGTCGCTCGCGGTCCCGACTCCCGCGTCCACGATCACCGGCACCTTCGCTGTCTCGCGGATGATCATCAGGTTGTACGGGTTCCGGATGCCGAGCCCGCTGCCGATCGGGGCCGCCAAGGGCATCACGGCCGCGCACCCGAGGTCCTCCAGCTTCCGACAGACGATCGGGTCATCGATGCAGTAAGGCAGCACCGTGAACCCCTCCTTCACCAGGATCCGCGCCGCCTCCAGCGTCGCCTCGTTGTCCGGGAACAGCGTCCGTTCGTCGCCGATGACTTCGAGCTTCACGAGGTCCGACAGCCCGAGCTCGCGCGCGAGCCGGCAGGTGCGGACCGCATCCTCGGCGGTGGAGCAGCCCGCCGTGTTCGGCAGGATCGTGACGCGGCTCTGCTGGAGCAGCGACATCATCGACCCCTCGCCCCGATCCTTCAGATTGACGCGGCGGAGGGCCACCGTGACCACCTCCGCGCCGGACGCCTCGAGCGCGCGACGGGTCTCATCCATGTCCCTGTACTTGCCCGTCCCCACGAAGAGGCGGGAAGTGAACGTGTGTCTGCCGATCGTCAACGCGTCGCTCGTCATCGCAGGCTCCTCGGGGTCTCGACCTAGACGATCTGCTAGTCGGACCGGGACACAGGGTCCAGCGCGTCGACCACGCCCCGGCGCTTCCGGCGCGCCTCGCTCGCCAGCATGGTATCTTTGCGCCGATGTCTCCCAGAGCCGTGGTCATAGCCCTCCTTTGCGCGTTGCCCCCCGCCCTCACCCTCGCGCCCCCAGGCGACGCCGTCCCGGCCGCCGGAGCGGGCCCCGGCGCGCTCCTGTCCGGTCCGCGCGCGGCGCAGGCAGCCGTCGCCATCCAGCTCTCGCTGGATGAGCTCGTCTCCGCCGCCTCGTACGTCGTGGTCGCGACCGCCGTCGAGCAGCAGAGCAGGTGGGAAGAGCTCGGCGGATCCAGGAGGATCGTCACGTATACCCGCCTGTCGATCGACCGGACCGTGGCCGGACAGCCCGACGGGGACGTCTGGATCAGGACGCTCGGAGGCGTGGTGGGAGACATCGGACAGCACGTGGACGGCGACGCGCAGCTCAGCGTCGGCGCGCAGGCGATGCTCTTCGTGTCCCGGGCGAGCTCCGCCCTGGTCGTCTCCGGGATGGCCCAGGGCCACTACCCCATCGTCGACGGCGCGGAGACGCGGCGGGCGGCCGGCGCGCCGCGCATCGCCGCGCGGCGGCTCTCGGCGAGCCCGTCCAGCGGGACGATCCTGGCCCGGCCCGGCCCCGCGATCTCGGCGCGCGAGCAGCTCGTCGGCGCGACGCTCGACGCGGCGATCGACGCGGTGAGCCGCGCCTGGAAGGCGAAGCATGCGCAGAAGTGACCGCGTGCCCGCCGGGCGGGGCGCGCGCGCCCGCGCCGTCGCCGTCGCCGCAACCTGCAGCGTGATCGCCGTCGCGGCGCTCGTCCACCCCCGGGCCGCCCTGGCCTTCTGTCGCACCAGCGTCTGCCCCGAGACGCAGTCGACCGCGGCCGTCTGCACGCCGGCGCAGTCGACCGACTGCGGCATCCCCCTCGCCTGGCCGTCGCCGTGCGTCGGCTACGCCATCCAGGAAGACGCCTCGGACCAGGTCTCGCTCGCGGAGACCGAGGCGATCTTCGCGCAGGCGTTCGCCGCGTGGACCTCGGCCGACTGCGGCGGCGGGGAGACCCCGCGCATGGAGGTCATCTACATGGGCCCGGTCTCGTGCGACGCGCACGAGTACAACCAGCGCCAGGGGAACGCGAACATCATCACGTTCCGGGACGACGGGTGGCCGTACGGCGGCAGCGGGAGCACCCTCGCGCTCACGACCGTCACCTACAACCTCAAGACCGGCGCGATCTACGACGCCGACATGGAGATCAACTCGTTCGACCAGAAATTCACGCTCGGCGACGACGGCGTGGGGACCGATCTGCTGAGCGTCGCGACCCACGAGGCAGGCCACTTCCTCGGGCTCTCGCACTCGAGCGATCCGGAAGCGACCATGATGGCGCACTACAACGACGGGACCGTCGTGCTCCGCGACCTCCACGACGACGACATCGCCGGGATCTGCGCGGTGTACCCGCCCGGGGAGCCGGTCAAGGGGTGCGACCCCACGCCGCGCCATGGCTTCTCCGACCTGTGCGCCGCAGATCAGCCCAGCACAGCGCAGGCGAGCGGCGGCTGTACCGCGGCCCCGTCGCCGGGCGGAGGCGGCGGTGGGCTCCTCGCCGCCGCGCTCGCGTCGCTGGGCGCGATCGCGCGGGCGCGGCGCGGCGCGACGGCGCGCCCGGGCCGGACGAGGGCCCGCTGAGCCCTCTCCTCCTCGTCGAGCGCGAGGACGAGCTCGCCCGGCTGGTCGAGCGCGCGGCGCGCGCCGACGCGCTCGCGGTCGACGTGGAGGCCAACGGGCTGTTCGCCTACCGCGCGCGGCTCTGCACGGTCCAGCTCGCCTTCCGCGAGGGGGACGGCATCGCGGTCGCGGTCGTCGACGCGCTCCGCGTGCCCGTCGGGCCGCTCGCGCCGCTCCTCGGGGCCGCGGGGCCGCCCAAGGTGCTGCACGACCTCACCTTCGACGCGCGCATGCTCGCCGAGGCGGGCGCGCCGCTCGCCTCGGTGCGCGACACCTCGGTCGCCGCGCGCATGCTCGGCTGCGCGGCCACGGGGCTCGCGGCGCTCCTCTCGGCGGAGCTCGGCGTGAAGGTCGACAAGCAGCTCCAGCAGCACGACTGGGGGCGCAGGCCGCTCGCGAGCGCCGAGCTGCGCTACCTGGCCGACGACGTGCTCCACCTGCTCTCGCTCGACGCGTGTCTCGCGGAGCAGGGCCGCGCGCTCGGGATCGACGACGAGATCGCGGAGGAGTGCGCCTACAAGCTGGCGGCCGCCCTCGGGCCGCCGCGCGATCCGCGGCCCGCGTACGCGCGCGTCAAGGGCGCCCAGGCGCTCGACCCGGAGGGCCGGGCGATCCTGCGGCGGCTCGTGGCGGCGCGCGAGGCCGCCGCCGAGGAGGCGGACCAGCCCGCCTTCAAGATCGTCGCCAGCGAGGTGCTGCTCGAGCTCGCGCAGCGGAGGCCGGCCCGGGCCGACGACGTGCGCGCCGTCCGCGGGGCCGCGGCGGGACGGGCGGCGGGCTTCGTCGCCGCGTGGCTCGGTGCCATCGAGCAGGGGCGCAGCGACGGCGACGTGCCGGAGGACGAGCGCGCCCTCTTCCAGCAGGCCCGCCCGCCCCGGAAGGAGCTCGCCGCCCGGCGCGCGGTGGAGACCCGGATCATGGCGTGGCGCAGGGCCGAGGCGAGGGCGCGGAAGGTCGACGAGCAGGTCGTGCTGCCAGGGCACTGCGCGCAGGATCTCGTGGAGATCGCGCTCGCGGGGGGCCGCGCCGACGACGCCGCGGTCGCCGCCGCGATCGCGCGCATCCCCGGGCTCGGCGCGCGCCGGCTCGCGCGCTACGGCGCGGCGCTCGCGGCGCTCGCGACCGCGGCGCTGTCGAGCGAGCCGCCCGCCGCAGCGGTGTAGCTGCGAGGGAGCCTACGCGTCACGCGTCGCGCGCGGTGCGACACGCGCGACGCACGGCTCACGCGCGCGCCGCCCGGTCGACAGACGCGCCGGGCGATGGAATAGCAGGGGGCCCATGCCCAGGAACGATCCTCCCGAGGCGCCGAAGCGGCGCCGCCTCTGGCCGGCGGCGCGGTGGTGGCTCCGCGCTGCGTTCGCGTTCGCGCTCGTCTCCGGGTGCGTCCTCCTCGGAGCGAACGCCGCCGAGCTGGCCCCTCCGCCTGCCCCCTCGGCGCCGCCAGCGAGCGCCGAGGGCGGCGTCGATCCCGAGACGCTCCCGGTCGCCCCCGACTCGCCGCAGGCCTCCATGCGCCGCTTCATCGAGCTTTGCCGCGCGGGCAACTACGCCGAGGCCGCGCGCTACCTCGATCTGCCGCCGAAGGCGGACGGCGCGGTGCTCGCGCAGAAGCTCAAGGCGGTGCTCGACCGGCACCTCTGGCTGGACGTGGAGAGGCTCTCGCCGCTCCCGCTGGGGGACGCGCAGGACAACCTCGGGGCCGGCGTGGAGGAGCTCGGCAAGATCCCGACCCGGACAGGGCCCCAGCCGGTGCGCCTGGTGCGGCGAGCGACGCCCGACGGCGTACGCTGGCTCTTCTCGCGCGCGACCGTGGACCGCGTCGACGAGTGGTACACGCGGCTCGAGGATCGCTGGCTCCGCGACCACCTGCCGCCGGTGCTGCTGCGCGCGGGCCCGCGCGAGCTGCTCTGGTGGCAGTGGCTCGCGTTGCCGGTCCTCGCGCTGGCCGCCTGGCTCGTCGGCGCGGTGCTGAGCTTCCTCCTCCGCGCCTTGCTCCGCCGCCTCGTCGTGCGAACGGGCTCCGCGATCGACGACGCGCTCCTCGAGGGCACGCGCGGTCCGCTCACGTTCGCGGCGGCGCTCCTCGCCATCGCGGTCGCGCTCCCGTGGTTCGGGCTCTACCAGCCGGCCGAGGCGTTCCTCGACAAGGTGTTGCGCGCCGGCGTCTTCGTCGCCGTCTTCTGGTTCGCCCTCTGCGCGATCGACGCCGTCGGCGGCCGCCTGCTCGCCGCCCCCGCGACGCGCGACAACCCCGCGGCGCGCTCGCTCGTGCCGCTCATGGGGCGGATCGCGAAGGTCGCGATCGTGATCTTCGGCGCGATCGCCGTGCTGTCGGAGCTCGGCTACCCGGTGACGAGCCTGCTCGCCGGCCTCGGCATCGGCGGCGTCGCGCTCGCCCTCGCCGCGCAGAAGACGGTGGAGAACCTCTTCGGCTCGGTCTCGATCGGCATCGACAGGCCGTTCCAGGTCGGCGACTTCGTGAGGGTCGACGCGCTCCTCGGCACGGTCGAGAGCATCGGGCTCCGGTCGACCCGGATCCGCACGCTCGACCGGACGCTCGTCACGATCCCGAACGGCAAGCTGGCCGATCTCCAGATCGAGTCGTACACGGCGCGCGACCGGATGCGCCTCTCCTGCGTGCTGAGCCTCGTGCACGAGACCACCCCCGAGCAGCTCCGCGCGATCATCGAGGGGTGCGAGCGCGCGCTGCGAGCGCACCCGCACATCTGGCCCGACGACGTCGTCGTGCGCTTCATCGGCGTCGCCCCCTCGTCGCTCGACGTCGAGGTGATGGCCTGGTTCGAGACGCGCGACTTCGGCCAGTTCCGGACCATGCGCCAGGAGGTGCTGATCACCTTCCTGGAGATCGTCGGCTCGGCCGGGTCGCGGCTCGCGCACCCGACGCAGACGCTGCACCTCGCGGCGCGCGACGGGGAGCGCCCGCAGGCCGACGCGGCCGACGGTGGCGGCCCGGCTAACGGCGGGCGGCGTGAGCCGCGGCAGGCGCCATCGGCTGGAGCCCGGCCTTCTCGATGAGCGCGCGGTCCTCGTCCGGGCCCGGGTTCGGGGTGGTGAGCAGCTTGTCTCCGTAGAAGATCGAGTTCGCCCCCGCGTACATGCAGAGCAGCTGCGCCTCGCGCGAGAGCTCCGTCCGGCCGGCGGACAGGCGCACCATCGCGCGGGGCATCATGAGCCGCGCGACCGCGATCATCCGGACGAACTCGATCGGGTCCACGGGGGGCAGGCTCTCCAGCGGCGTGCCCGGCGAGCGCACGAGGGCGTTGATCGGCACGCTCTCCGGCTGCGGATCGAGGCGCGCGAGCTCGACGAGCATCTCGCAGCGGTCGGCGATCGACTCGCCCATGCCGATGATCCCGCCCGAGCAGACGGTGATGCCCGCCCGCCGGACGTTCCGCAGCGTGACGAGCCGCTCGTCGTACGTGCGGGTCGAGACGATGGACTTGTAGGCTTTCCGCGACGTGTCGAGGTTGTGGTTGTAGGCGTCGAGGCCGGCCTCCTTGAGGCGGCGCGCCTGGTCGTCGGTGAGCATGCCGAGGGTGCAGCACGCCTCGAGGCCGAGGGCCTTCACGCCGCGCACCATGTCGAGGACGCGCTCGAAGGCGGGGCCGTCCTTCACCTCGCGCCACGCGGCGCCCATGCAGAACCGCGTCGAGCCACCGCCGCGGGCGCGCTCCGCGGCCGCGAGGACCGCGTCGACGTCGAGCATGCGCTCCGCCCCGACCTCCGTCTCGTAGTGGCTCGACTGCGGGCAGTAGGCGCAGTCCTCGGGGCAGCCGCCCGTCTTGACGCTGAGCAAGGTGCAGAGCTGCACCTCGTGCTCGCCGTGGAAGGCGCGGTGGACCGAGCGCGCGCGGTCGATCAGCTCGAAGAGCGGGAGATCGTGCAAGGCGACCGCCTGCTCGACCGTCCAGTCGTGGCGGATCGCGCCCGCCGCCGGGGCGCGCCCGCCCGGCTCGCCGCGTCCACCTTTGTGCTCCGCCGTTTCTCGTTCGATCCCTTCGAGCATGGGCTCGCTCCATACCCGGGCTTGAGGCGCCGCCGCAAGCGAGCCGCGCGGGGCGCGGAGCGCGGAGGGGGAACGAACCGCGGAAGGGGAGCGAACCGCGGAGGGAGAAGGCGCAGCCCCCGCCGCCGCCGCGGGGGTGGAGGCCCCCGGCGCGCCCGCGGCGGGGGGCTGCGCCTGGAGGAAGAGGAAGGCATCCGGCACGGAAACGAAGCCTTCCGGCGCGGAAACGAAGCCTTCCGGCACGGAAACGAAGCCATCCTGCGCGAAAACGAAGCCTTCCGGCACGGAAACGAGGCCTTCAGGCACGGAAACTAGTCAATACGGCACGAAAACTAGTCAATACGGCACGGAAACTAGTCAATACGGCACGGAAACTAGGCATTCAGGCTCGAAAACAAGGCAATACGGTACGAAAATTAGGCAACACGGCACGGAAACGAAGCATCCGGAGCGCGACGGAAGGTCTCGGAGGTGCGCCGAACGCTTCGATACCGAGCGTACGGCGCGCGGCCGGATCACCACGGCCTTCCAGAGGCTCGTCGCGACGGTCACGGCGCTCTCGATCCTCGCGTCGTCGTTCGCCTGGGCCGGCACACCGTACAGCCTGAGCTGGCCCTGAAGAAGAAGGGGCTCGATGGAGACGTGGAGCGCGTCGAGCTCATCATGCAACAGGGGGCGGAGTTCGACCCAACGAAGTACATGGTCAGATGGCTACCTCTTCGATTCGAACGAGGGCGAGACGGTTACCCTTGATGGTTTTAACGAATTCATCATGGTGATCCGGCTATGAGCGAGTCAGGACCTCACTTCTTCGCCTGGTGCAACGAGGCAGAACGGCTCGACGCCTTCGCCGCGGCACTCTCGGCGCTCGTCCCCCCGGGAGAGCTCATCGGCTTGAGGATGAGCGCGAGCATATCGTGCGACACGCACTCGATCGACGAGGTTCTCTCCAGGGTTCGCGCCCACTTCGGAGGATTGAATAGCGCCCACGTGCTGTCCGGCGTGAGTCTGAACGACTCCGAGCGCGATATCTGCTGTGGCATTGCTTGCTACCCCGAAGAGAGCGAACGTCGCTCCTCCAGCGGCGCCTGCCAAGCGGCGGCGTGGTGCTGGCGACCCACCCCTACCGCACGCTCTGGCCGCTCTGGGCCGATGCGCTCTTCGCGCTCGGCCTGATGTCCTGACGCGCGTCGTGCACGCCCTCCCTTCTCCGGACCTCACACCCCGGCCGCAGGGACCAGACGACGCACCCCTCCCTGAGCGCGCGGAGCGCGCGATTTGGGAGGGGCGGACCGCGCGCAGGCGCGGAGCGCCGAGCACGGGCCGGGGGTGGGCATCCATCTCGCCGCCCCGAACCTCCGCGCAGGACGCGAACGACGCAGTTCGCTACAGCGACGTCACCGCCTTGGCCGTCTCCTTGGCGATCGCACCCTGGCCGACGAGCTGGCGCAGGTGCGCCTCGAAGGTCTGCATGCCGTAAGGCGTGACCCCCTTCTCCATCAGCTCGCGCAACGACGGGCTCCCCTCCGGACGACGGATCGCCTCGCGCACCGCGGCCGTCGCGACAAGCACCTCGGAGGCCAGGACCTCCCCGGCACCGTCGCGGCGAGGGAGCAGGCGCTGCGCAACCGCGCCCTGGAAACAGTCGGCCAGACGGTCGCGCACCTCGCTCGAGCTCCTGCCAAGCGCGACAAGCCGCCCGAGCGTGCGCGTGACGTCCGGCGTGTGCACGGCCGCAAGCACGAGGTGCCCCGTCTCGGCAGCGTGCAGCGCCAGATCGAGCGACTCGCCGTCGCGGAGCGCGCTGAGCATCACGACGTCCGGATCCTGCCGCAACGCGGAGCGCAGCGCGGTCGGAAAATCCGAGGTGTCCACGCCGATCTCGCGCTGGCTCACGCTGGAGCGGTTGTCGTCGTGCACGTGCTCGATCGGGTCCTCGAGGGTGACGATGTGGCGCGGCAAGGTCGCGTTGATCTGCCCGACGAACGCGGCCAGCGTGGTGCTCTTGCCGCTGCCAGCCGTGCCGGCGACGAGGACGAGACCATGGTCGTGCTCCGCCATCGCCCGCACCGCCGAAGGCACGCCCAGCTCATCGAACGCGGGGACCTTGAGCGGGATGCTGCGCAGGATGATCGCGAGCGAGCCGCGCTGGCGATACAGGTTGACCCGGAACCGGCCAAGGCCCGGGACGACATACGAGGTGTCAAGCTCCTGGAGCGTGGCGAGCAGCTCGCGCGAGGGCCTCCCCGCAAGCAGCACGCGCGCCGCAGCCTCGCTGTCCTCGGGGCGGATCCTGTCGACCCGGAAATAAACCATATCGCCGCGCACCCGCGCGCCCGGCGGCTGACCGACCTTGAGATGGATGTCGCTGGCGTGGGCGGCTAGCGCCTTGCCGAGGAGCTGGTGGAGGAAAGCCTCGGAGGTGTACGGCGTCGTCACGGGGGGCAAGCTACCAAAATAGACCCCGATCGGCCCAAAGCGCGGCGGGTCGACCCGGCAGCCAGGGGCGCCGCGCAGGACGGCCGCCCGGCCTTGACGTCCCGCGCCGGCCGCGCAGGACGTACGTCAAGGCTGCGGCGCCTGGCCCCCGGCGGAGCCCGCGCCGGTGACCTCGAGGTCCAGATCCGCAGGGATCCGGCGCGGGTCGACGAGCCCCTTCTCGGCGAGCGCGCGCGCCGCCGAGATCGCGAGCGCGCGCTCCTCCGCAGGGAGGCCGCGCCTGCCCGACAGCTCGACAAGCGCCGCGGCCGCGGCGCGCGCTCCGTCCGGGTCGAGCGGCTCGCGCGGGCGCGGCGGACGGCCGGCGATCCCGAGGAGCGCGTCGAGCAGGGGGGCGAGCGACGCCCCGGACGCCGCGCGGGCGCGCTCGGCGAGCGGCGCGAGCGCCAGATCGGCGTCGTCGGCGTGAGGCAGCGCGCGCAGCGCCGTGAGCGCGATGTCGCCGCCGTCGTCCAGCGCCTCGAGGAGGCCGGAGGCGCCCTCGGCCTCGGCGAGCCGGGCGCACTCCAGCGGGTCGTCCCCGGCGGCGAGGCGCCAGCGCGGATCCGTGAGGCGAGGGCTCGGCGGGCGCGGTGCCGCCGAGACGGAGGCTGTCGGCGAGGAGGGCGACGACGAGGCGCGCGAGGAATTCGCGCGGTCGCGGCCGCACGCGACGGGGGCGAGGAGGACGAGCGACAGGCAGGCGACGAGGGCCGCGCGCGCCGCGACGCGCGACAGGCAGGCGACGAGGGCCGCGCGCGCCGCGACGCGCGACAGGCAGGCGACGAGGACCGCGCGCGCCGCGACGGGCGACAGGCAGGCGACGAGGGCCGCGCGCGCCGCGACGGGCGCGCGAGGGAGGACCGCGCGACCCCTCCCCCGTGTCACGGCCGCCCCGGCGTCACGGTTGATCGATGAGCGCGAGCGAGCGCTTCGTGGGCGCGTTCTCGGGCTCCTGCCGGTCCTGCCGCGCGTTGTACTCGTCGACCACACGGTTGATGTGCATCGAGCAGAACTTCGGCCCGCACATCGAGCAGAACTCCGTGGTCTTGAAGTACTCCTGGGGGAGCGTCTCGTCGTGCATCGCCTGGGCCGTCTCCGGATCGAGCGAGAGCGCGAACTGCTGCTTCCAGTCGAAGGCATAGCGGGCGCGGCTCAGCGCGTCGTCGCGATCCCGCGCGCCCGGGCGCTTGCGCGCCACGTCCGCGGCGTGGGCGGCGATCTTGTAGGCGATGAGGCCCTGCTTCACGTCGTCCGCGTTCGGCAGGCCGAGGTGCTCCTTCGGCGTCACGTAACAGAGCATCGCGGCGCCGGCGAAGCCGGCCATCGTCGCGCCGATGCAGCTCGTGATGTGGTCGTAGCCGGGCGCGAAATCGGTGACGAGCGGGCCGAGCACGTAGAACGGCGCCTCGTGGCAGAGCTCCATCTCCTTCTGCACGTTCATCGCGATCTGATCGAACGGCACATGCCCGGGGCCCTCGATCATGACCTGCACGTCCTTCTCCCAGGCGCGCTTCGTCAGCTCCCCGAGCGTCTTCAGCTCGGCGAACTGCGCCGCGTCGCTCGCGTCGTGGAGGCAGCCAGGGCGGAGGCCGTCGCCGGCCGAGATCGTGACGTCGTACTTGGCGCAGACCTCGAGCACCTTGTCCCAGTGCGTGTAGAACGGGTTCTGCTTGTGGTGCTCGATCATCCACTGCGCCATGATCGAGCCGCCGCGCGAGACGATGCCCGTGATGCGGCCCTTCACGAGCGGCAGGTGCTCGAGCAGCACGCCCGCGTGGATCGTGAAGTAATCGACCCCCTGCTTCGCCTGGTGCTCGAGCATGTCGATGAGGTCCGCGGCCGTCATCTTGTCCGTGCCCTTGCACGCCTCGAGCGCCTGGTAGATCGGCACCGTCCCGATCGGCACCGGGGAGTCGGCGATGATCGCGCGGCGGATGCCGTCGATGTCGCCGCCGGTCGACAGGTCCATCACCGTGTCGGCGCCGTACTTGATGGAGTAGCGCAGCTTCTCGAGCTCGCCGTTCACGTCGCTCGTGGTCTGGCTGTTGCCGATGTTCGCGTTCACCTTGCAGAGCGACGCGATGCCGATGCACATCGGCTCGAGGTTCAGGTGGTTCTTGTTGGCGGGGATGATCATCCGGCCGCGCGCGACCTCGCTGCGGATGAGCTCGGGCGCGAGGTTTTCACGGCGGGCGACGTACTCCATCTCCTCCGTGACGACGCCCTTCCTCGCGAAGTGCATCTGGCTCTGGTTGGGGCTCCCGGAGCGCTTGCTCACCCATTCGGTCCGCAACATCGATAACCTCCCTTTCGAGGTGGGCGGTGTAGGTCGCGACCGCGCGCGACGCAAGCCTCCCGTCGCGCCGGGCCGCCCGCGCCGAGCCCGCGAACCAGGGCCCACGAACCGGCGCGCCGCGTGGGCGCGCGCCGCTCACGGCGTGGGCGGCTCGGGGAGCTCGGTCATCATGCCGAGCGTCTGCGCGCCGGCCGCCTTCGCGCCGTCGAGCACCTCCACCACGGTGCCATAGACGGCGCTGTCGTCGGCGACGACGAAGACGATCCTGTCCTGCGGCCTGCTCTGGCGCTCGAGGAGCGGCCTGAGCTTGCCGACGAGATCGGCGCGCTCGACCCGCTCGTCGTTCACCAGGAGCTCGCCCTGCGCGCTCACCCGGACGACCAGCTGGTCGGGCGGCGGGGGGGTGTCCACCTTGACCTGCTCGGTGTCCGGCACGCGCACGCCGATGTCCTTCTCGAGCAGCGGCGTCACGACCATGAAGATGATGAGCAGCACCAGCACGACGTCGACGAGCGGCGTCACGTTGATGTCCGAGCTCAGCGGCACCGCCGGCTTGACGACGAACTTCCTCTTCGCGCGAGCGCTCATCGCCGCTACCTCCCCTTCAGCTCCTCGACCGCCAGCGACACGCTCTTCGCGCCCGCCTTGCGCGCCGTCTCCATCACCCTGCGGACGTCGCCGAACGAGAGGCGCTGGTCCCCCTTGACCAGCACCTTGCGCCCGCTGTTCGCGGCGAACTCGCGCGTGAGCCGCGCGGCGAGCCCGGCCTCATCGTACGGGTCGTTCTCGACCCACACCGTCTTCTCCAGCGTCACGGAGAGGATCAGCGGGTCCACCTCCTTCTTCTCCTCGTCCACCTTCGCGGCCTGCGGCAACTTCACGTCCTTGCCGCGCTGCAGCATCGGCGTGACGACCATGAAGATGATGAGCAGCACCAGCACGACGTCGACGAGCGGCGTGACGTTGATCTCGCTCTTGAGGCCCTTCTGCGGGCCGGCAGCCATCCCCATTGGAACGCTCGCTTCCCGGCTGAGCGCGTCAGCGCGCGCCTCGCCGCGGGCGCACGGCGCCGCGCGCCGCGCTCCGCGACCCGACAGGCACCGTATCGCGCGGGCTCTGTGTCAAGCGGCCTCGTCGGAGGCCGGCGCGAGGCGGCCGTCGAGCCGCTTCGCCACGATGTCGAGGAGTTCGTTCGACGACTCCGAGATGTCGATCGCCCGGGCGTCGACCCAGCCCTGGAGATAGTTGTAGCCCATGACGGCCGGGATCGCGACGAGCAGGCCAAAGGCGGTCGTGATGAGCGCCTCCGCGATACCCGCCGAGACGGTGCCGAGGCCGCCGGAGCCGGCGGCCGCCATCTGCTGGAACGCGGTCACGATGCCCATGACCGTCCCGAGCAGGCCGACGAACGGCGCCGTGGAGCCGACCGTGGCGAGCAGGCCGTAGCCGCGCTTCAGACTGAGCACCTCGCGCTGCGCCTGGCGCTCGAGGGCCCGCGAGACCGACTCGAACACACCGTCGCGCTCGTGCCCCTGCGCCGGCAGCCGGGAGGGGGCGCTCGACGCGTAGGCGGCGAGCCCGGCGCCGATGACGCGCCCGAGGTAGCCAAGCTCGGCCGGGGGCTTGGCGGCGGCCCGGGCGCCCTCGAACTCGCCCCGGGCGAGCATCGGCCCCACCCGCTCCGCGAAGGCGCGGGAGGCGGCGCGCGACTTGAACGACACGACGAGGCGCTCGCCGAAGATGATCAGGGACGAGACGGACATGAGGGCCAGCGCGAACACGATCAGCTTCGCGAAGAGCCCCATGTGGCCCCACAGCTCAATCAACGTGAATTGCATCGTCTCGCTCGCGCCTCCTGGCGCTCCATGGTGTCGTGATGGTTTTGGCTAGGCTGGATCAGCGCCTCTCGACGCCGTAGCGAACTCGACAGTACCTCCGAGCGGACCTACCCCGTACCCTTCTCTACTACGTGCCGAGCCCGTTCAACAACACCCCCGGGCCCGGCGGTCAAGGGAGCTTGAGCCGGATGTTGAACACGTAGTCGACCGAGACGGGGCGCCCCTGGTACATCACCGGGGTGTAGCGACGGCCCGAGAGCGCATCGAGGATCGCCTTGTCCATGTGGGGCAGTGATTTGACCATGCGGCACTGGGTCAGGACGCCGTCGACCTTGATGACGCACTTGACAATCGCGAGGCCCTCCACCCGCGCGGCGAGCGCCTCGCGCGTGTACTGCGGATCTCGCCCCGAGATCATCGTCGGCCGGCTCATCCCGGCGCCGAACGGCAGCACCACGTTTTGCGGCGGCGCCGTGCTGCCCAGCTGACCGCCGAGCTGGCCGCCCAGCGTACCGCCGATCTGCCCGCCGACCTGGCCGCCGACGGTCCCGCCTGCAACGCCGCCCTCGACTCCCCCCTCGACGCCGCCCGGCTGCTCCGGCGCCTCCTCCCTGGGCGGCTCCGGCTCAGGCGCCTTGGCCTTGGGCTTCTCCGGCATGTCGTAGATGGTGTCAGGTGTCTTGACAGGCTTCGGCTGCTCGATGCGCTCCACCTTCGGCGGGCGCTTCGCGCCGCCTCCCGGCGGCGGCGGCGGCGGCGGAGGTGGCGGCGGCGGCGGCGGCGCGGCGAAGAAGGTGACCTCGACGTCCTTCTGCTTCTCGACCCCAGGGCGCGCGGCCAGCCCGAGGATCGCCGCCGCGATCGCCGCGTGGGCGACGATGGAGAGCGCTGCGCCCGTCCCTAGACGCCCCTGGGTGGCGGTGGCGCGGCCGAGTACCGAGTCGAACATGGGCGGTCGTAACTCCTAGAACTCGAGCTGTTCTTCGATAGGGAGACGCCGTGTGGAAGCGTGCGGCGCCTACCCGGAGTGTACAAGCGAGCAAGTACTACAAAAAAGTCTATTGTCTCGCGCGATTCCTGTCTAGGGTGAGGAGGGACTCGAGGGGCCTACACTTCTGGAGGGAATTCCGTGAAGTTTCTCGAAAAGAGGATGAAACACGGAGCGCGCTCACCACGTGCACCGTTGGGGATGTGGGCGGCATTGGTGCTGCTCGCCATGACTTTGTTGACCGCGGTGCCGGCGCTCGCGCAGACGGGCAACAGCGTTCTGATCGGACGGGTAATCGACGCCTCGAGCAAAGCGCCCGTCGCCGATGTGGTCGTGACGGCGACCTCACCCGCGCTGCAAGGGGAGCAGCTCGTGGTCACGGACGGCACAGGCCAGTACCGTATCCCGAACCTGCCTCCAGGCGACTACACACTCCGCCTGGAGAAGGAGTCGTTCAAGCCGTACGCGCGCGGCGGAATCGCGGTCCGCTCCGGGACGACCCTCCGGGTCAATGTCGAGCTGCTGCCGGAGGCGCTGAAGGCGGAGGAGATCGTCGTCGTCGGCCGCGCGCCGACGGTCGACGTCGGCTCGAGCACGGTGGGCCAGAACATCACGGAGGACTTCACGCGGCGCATCGCCGTGGCGCCCCCGACGGGGAAGGGCGCGGCGTCGCGCTCGTTCGAATCGATCGCCGCGACCACGCCCGGCGCGCAGACGGACGAGTACGGGACGTCCATCGCCGGCACGTCGTCGCCCGAGAACCAGTACGTGATCGACGGCCTCTCGGTGAACGACCCGGCGTACGGGATCATCGGCACGCCGCTCACCATGGAGTTCATCAAGGAGGTCAACGTGATCGCCGGCGGGTACATGCCCGAGTTCGGCCGCGCGACCGGAGGCGTCCTCGACGTGGTCACGAAGAGCGGAGGCAACAGGTTCCAGGGCTCGGTCTTCTTCAACATCACGCCCGGCGCCACCGAGGGGAAGCTCAAGGAGGTCCGCCGCCAGGGCGCCACCGTCCAGACGGACACGCGCCTGTCGTCCATCCGCGACTACGGCTTCGAGGTCGGCGGCCCCATCCTGAAGGACAAGCTCTGGTTCTTCGCGGGCGCCGCTGTCGCGTTCAAGAGCCACGAGCTGGAGCGCAACCTGTTCGCCACGCGCTACGACCGCGACACCTTCGAGACGGTGACGGATCCCGAGACGGGGCTCAACGTCCTCGACCGGCTGCCGGGCACGCAGAGCTTCTACCGCGCCGAGGAGCAGACGCTGCAGTACCTCGGCAAGCTGACCTACCAGATCGACCCGGATCACAGCATCGCGCTCTCGGTCTACGGATCGCCGTCCTCCTCCGGCGGCAACGGCAACTTCGGGTACGACCCGCAGCAGGGCATCGTCGAGGTGGCCAACATCGCCGGCACGTACAACGCGATGGCGCACGAGTACGTGGCGTCATCGAACGACGTCGCGCTGAAGTGGGCATCGGCGTTCAACAACAAGACCCTGCTGCTCGACGCGACGCTCGGCTGGCACAGCCAGCGCAGCGCGCGGCTGCCCTCGGACGGCTCGGAGCTCGGGACGAACGAGGGCCTGGCGGGCAGGCCCTTCGTGGGCTTCGGGAAGTACGACCCCTACCGGCACTCGATCGGCGAATTCGAGCGGCTCTCGCCCGAGGCCCGGCAGATGTGCAGGTGGCTGAGCCGGCGGACCGGCGAGCTCGACGAGAACGGAAGAGAGCTCTCCGAGACCCACGATCCGTGCGCGCTGAACACGTACAGGAAAGGCGGCCCTGACTTTCTCGACGACGCCTCGCTCAACCGCTTCCAGCTCAAGGCGATGGTGACGAGCATCTTCGAGGCGCTCGGTCACCACGTCGTCAAGGCCGGCATCGACGGCGAGATCACGACGTACAAGCACATCAAGGCGTACGCGGGCGGCACCAGCTACCAGGAAGAGGGAGACTGGGACGCCTTCCACGACGAGCGACAGCTCGGCTTCCTGACCGGTCCGGATGGCCTGGCGACCGGCCCCGGCGCCAGGGACTACGTGATCCAGGACAAGATCACGGTGACGTCGCTCGGGGCGACGATCGGCGCGTTCGTGCAGGACAGCTGGAGCATCCTCGACCAGGTGACGTTGAACGTCGGAATGCGCTACGACGCGCAGTACCTGTACGCCAGCGACGGCAAGCTCGGGCTGGCGCTCGCGAACCAGTGGTCCCCGCGCGTGGGCGTCGTCTACGACATCACGCAGCAGGGCCGGTCGAAGGTGTTCGCGAACTACGCACGGTACTACGAGAGCGTCCCCCTCGACATGATGGATCGCGCGTTCGGCGACGAGCGGAACGTCCGCTCTTACCACGTCAAGGGCGACGACGGCTGTAACCCCGAGGATCCCGTGGACGCGAAGGGCTATGGCGAAGGGCAGTGCCGGGGCGACGCGAACCGGCCCGAGATCATGGGGAGCCACGATCCGAACCGGTCGTGGTACACGATCGGCGGCGGCAAGTCCCCTGTGGATCCGGACATCGCGCCGCAGTCGTCCGACGAGCTCGTGGTCGGCGGCGAGTACGAGATCATCGCGAACGGGCGGATCGGCGCGACGTACACGAAGCGCTGGATGAACAACGTCATCGAGGACATGAGCCGGGACGAGGCGAACACCTACTTCATCGGCAACCCCGGGAAGGGGATCGCGAAGGACTTCCCCGAGGCGAGGCGCGACTACGACGCGGTGACCCTCTATTTCCAGAAGGCCTTCGCCGACCTGTGGCTCGCCCAGGCGAGCTACACGCTGTCCTACCTGCGCGGCAACTACTCGGGCCTCTTCAAGCCCGAGACGGACCAGCTCGATCCGAACATCAACTCGGAGTTCGATCTGGCCTCGCTCCTCGTCAACCGCGACGGGGCCCTGCCCGGCGACAACGCGCACGAGATCAAGATCTACGGCGCGAAGACGTTCGAGCTCCCGAAGAACATGCTCGTCGACCTCGGCCTCACGTACCGGTCCCGCTCGGGCGCCCCCATCGACTACTGGGGTTCGCACTACCTGTACAGCTATGACGAGGCGTTCATCCTGCCCCGCGGCGCCGGCGAGCGGCTGCCCTGGCAGCACAACTTCGATGGCCACCTCGGCTATTCGGTCCGGCTCTCGAAGGACAGCCAGCTCACCGTCAGCATGGATGTCTTCAACATCTTCAACTTCCAGCAGATCGTCGCGGTGGACCAGCGCTACACGACGGCGAACGTGAACCCGTGCGTCGATGGAACGCCCGAGGATCTGGAATCGGGGCCCGGAAAATCGACGTGCGTGACCACCATGGACGGCAAGCCGCTCGCGGAGAACGCCAAGAACCCGAACTTCGGCAAGCCGACACAGTACCAGACGCCCCGGCAGTTCCGGTTCGGCGCGCGGGTCACGTTCTAGGCGCGGCGCGCCGGTGAAAGGAAGCAAGCGATGAAGAGGCGATGGCTTGTTGGGATGGCGGGGCTCGCGGCGCTCTCACCGCTCGCGGCGATGTCGCCGGGCTGCTCGCAGCCCAAGCCCGAATGCATGGTCGGCACCGCCAGCTATTACCCGTACGCGACGAAGTTCACGCTGATCGACGGGGATGCGGAGAGCCCCTGCGGTCGGAAGAATGGCACTGTCGAGCGCGTGGGGATGCAGACCTACAACCCGGACGCGAACGGCGACCAGATCCCCGATCGGGAGACGAAGCTCGTCGCGATCCAGACCGAGGAGTTCGGCGGCTGGTACCGCGGCGGCGCCACGATCGACCCGAACCCGGACCTGAACGCGTTCGCGATCGGAACCTTCGCGGCCCTCCAGCCGGATGACAACGACATCTGCACGGTACCGTCGCTCGCCCCTGCCGAGGTGGTGGTGCTGCCCGCCGGCGAGGGCGGCGCCGGCGGCGAAGGCGGCGCCGGCGAAGGTGGTGCTGGCGGCGAGGGCGGCGCCGGCGAAGGTGGTGCTGGCGGCGCCGGCGAAGGTGGTGCTGGCGGTGCCGGCGAAGGTGGTGCTGGCGGCGCCGGCGAAGGTGGTGCTGGCGGCGAGGGCGGCGCCGGCGAAGGTGGTGCTGGCGGCGCCGGCGAAGGTGGCGTTGGCGGCGCCGGCGGCGCTGGAGACGACGGCGCCGGTGAAGGCGGCGAGCCGCCTCTGGAGCCGGGATCGCGCAAGCTCGAGTGGAGCAATCTGCGCGTGTACGTGACGGCCGCCAACCTCGGGAATCAGTTCGAGGCGGAAGTCACGTATTCGGAAGAGAGCTGCACGGCGCGGTACAAGGTCGTCGGGCTCTGGCCGCTGGTCGCTTGTGGGAATGGCGGGAAACCCGATGACACGATCTGCCAGGACCCCCTCTCAGGCATCTCGCCGGAGCTCAAGGTGAAGTGCGCGGCGGTGGACCCCGCGCAGGAAGAGACCGATCACTTCTGCGTGATCGACTCGGAGTCGATCCCCGCCTTCAAGTAGACAGCCCCGCGGGCGCGACGCCCATCGCCGCGCCCGCGCTGCTCCGGCTCCCCCTCCCCTCACCTCCCCGGCGTCGTCCCTGAGCGCAGGCTCACGGCGCCGGCTTGCCCGCGATCCTCTCCAGCGCCGCGCAGCCGGCACCGCTCGCGATCTCGAGCGCGGCCGTGAGCGCGCACAGGCGCGTCGCCCGCCCGAGCGCGGCCGGATCGCCCGATACGATCGCCCGCTTGGCCTCGTGCACGGTGCGGAACGACAGCGTCGTCTGCGCGCGGGGGGGCAGCTCCGCGCGGCGCGCCGCGAGCACCTCGCCGAGCTTCGGGCCGGGATCGGCGGACGGCACCCACGTCCAGACCGACGCGATCAGGGCGTCCGCGAACGCCGCGCGCAGCTCGTCGCCGCCGCGCGCGCCGTCGCACGGGAGCGCAGGACCGGTCGGCCCGACGTCGGTGGCGAGGAGCCTCCGCTGCGCGATCCGCCGGAGCAGATCGTTGTTCACGCCGGCGAGCTTGCCGTCCTCCTCCGAGAACGCCCCCGCCTTGAACCGCACGGCGAGCGCGGCGCACTTCTCGTCGCGCTCCGCGCGCGCCTTCTCCTCGGCGCGCGCCTTCTCCTCGGCGCGCACCCGCTCCTCGCGCTCGCGCGCCTCCCGGGCCTCCACCGCGGCGCACTGCTCCATCCGCGCGGCCACGCGCCGCTGCTGCTCGCTCGCCGCCCGGCCGAGATCGCCCGACGCGATCTCGCGGACGGCGCACACCTCGGGGCGCGCGAGGAGCGCGTCGACGCGCGCGCGGGCGGTCTGGACCCGCACGATCACCGACAGCGCCGCCACGATGACGAGGGCCGAGACCGCGATCGACGCGAGCTTGCGGATCTGCCGGCGGCGGTACGCCTTGGCGAGCGCGCCGCCGCCGCTCTCGTCGAGCAGCTTGCGGCAGCGGCCGATCATCGTCTGCCAGGTCGCGATGTCGTCGGCGAGCGCCTGGAGCGGCTCCGCGAAAGGACGATCGCGCCGGACCTTGTTCGCCAGCCGCTCCAGGCACAGGCCGACGTCCGGCGCCTGGCCGTAGTCGGTCACCTCGGCGACCCCCTCGAGCAGCCCGCCGATGCGCCCCGCGTAGACGTCCCACGCGACAACGGCCTCGGTCTGGCTGTCGCCGAGCCGCTCGACCGCCTCGCGCACCTCGTCCATGGGGAGGAGGCGCTCGACGTCCTCCTTGCGGACGCCGGCGAGCTTCGCCGCGTGCTCGACGCCGCGCTGGAAGCCGCCGAGGAGCCCCTCGGGGGTGAGCGCACCGAGCCCCTCCGGCACCCTGCTGGCCTGAATGGACGCGCCGGCGTGGTGCAACGGCCCCATCGCGCAGGTCAGGAAGGCGCCCCCGAGCTTCACTTCCATTGCACCGTCGCCCTCTCTACCCCGGACGGCGCGGCGCGGAAAGGCTCGCCGCGTGTCCTCGACGCATCATCGGCCGCTGCGCGGGGCCTCGAGATCCCAGAGGGCGTAGAGCACGTCGACGTCGTACTCGGTGTGTCGCCAGCCCGGGTGGAGGCGGTAGCTGCGCGGGAGCAGGCCCGAGCGCAGGATCGCGTCTGTCTGCTCGGCGAACGTGTAAAGATACATGCTCACGCCGGACAGCTCGGCGTCGGAGAGCGGGCGCGCGGCGCGCTCGTGCATCCGGACGTGCGGCCTGCGCTCGACGATGCTCACCAGCATCCGGCCGGAGGGGCGCATCGCGCCGGCGAGGTTCGTGAGGGCGAGCGCGAGATCGTCGCAGAACTCCAGCGTTCCGAGCGCGAGCGCGACGTCGAACCGCCCCCACGAGCGGGGGATCGGGAGGTGGTAGTCGTGCCGGTGGTACGCGCCGTGGGGCCGCTTCTTGCGGGCGATCTCGAGCATGCCCTCGGCGATGTCGAAGCCGACGACGTCGACGGACGGCGGGAGATCGCGCGTGAGGTGGCCCGGACCGCAGCCCGCGTCGAGCACGCGGCCCCCCTCGGGGACGGCATCGCGCAGGAACGCGCGCACGGGCTTCTCGTAGTGCTGGATGTCCTTCCAGGTGGAGACGTAGTCGGGCGCGAAGTCCTCGTAATAGCCGACGAGCCGCTCGATCCGGGTCGATCGCTTCATGACGCGCCCTTCAGGTGATGTCGTCGACCGCCTGGACGGTCTCCTGGATGTCGTGCTGATGCGTGTGGCCGAGGATCTCGCGCGCGCGCCGGTCGTCGACCATGCACACGTAGCGGATGTGATCGAGCTCGGGGGCCGGGAACGAGGTCGCCCGGAACCGCCAGAGCCGCGGGATGATCGTCTGCATGACGAAGTGAGGGATCGCCGCGCGCGCCCGCCCGGTCATGTCGATGACGCGCGAGAGCGGCAGCGGCGCCGGGCCCGCGAGGTTGAAGATCCCGCGCACGCCGGGGCGGAGCGCCGCGGCGATCGCGGAGACAACGTCGTCCTGGTGAATGACCTGCACCATCGGATCGAAGCCGAGGAGCGTCGGGATGACGTTGAGCCGGAGGTAGTTCGACGGCGCGTTGCGCACGGAGCCGAGGATGTGGACCGGCCGGAGGACGACCGTCTCGGTCTGCGGGTGCTTCCAGAAGAACGACTGCGCCAGCATGTCGACCTCGATGAGGTCGCGGATCTCGCTGAACGAGGCGCCGCCGAGCAGCGGCGCGTCCTCGGTGATGAACTGCGGGTTGTCGGGGCGCGGCCCGTAGGCGTTCGCGCTGGACAGCACGATGAGCTTGGGCACGTCGTACTGCGCGACGAACTCGAGCAGCCGCTGGAAGCCTGCGAGGTTCCAGCTGTGGTGCTCCATCTGGCTGGCCCGCGGGTCGTGCATGACCCCGAGGTGGACCACCGCGGCGAGCTGCTCCTGGCGGAAGATGTCCTGGGTCTTCTTGCGGCGGATATCGATCTGGTGATGCTCGATGTCCTTGGGGCCCCCGTCGAAGCTGCGCCGGTCGACGCCGATCACGCGCCGCTCGCGGTGGAGGCGCCGCGCGAGCCGCCGTCCGAGACGACCGCAGATGCCGGTGATGAGGATCGGCCGGAGGGACGGATCCGTATCTGCGCCGGGGCGGCGGCCTCGACCGAGCATTCGTTCGCTCATCGGAGCGACGGTCGCTTCGAGGAGGCCGATGGTCAAGCCCTTCCTGCCGGTGCAGTCTCACGCGAGGTTTGCTATCGTCCCGCGCCCATGGCCAGCAGAACGACGCTCGCCAGGCTGAGCCACTTCGTCACCCACAGCGCGCTGCCGCTCGCGCGGGTCGGGGTCGACAGCCTGCGCGGCACGATCGACGACGCGACCATCCGGTTGCTCGGTCAGGATTTCGAGGATCGGCTGCGCCGGGTCGCGCTGCCGCACGCCGCCGACGGGGTGGACCCGTTCGGGCTCGACCGCGCGTGGGCGAAGTACGCGGTCGGGGTCGCGGCCTTCTTTCATCGCTTCTATTTCCGGACCGAGGTGTTCGGCATCGAGCGCGTTCCGACCGGACGGGTCCTCCTGATCGCCAACCACTCCGGCCAGCTCCCGTTCGACGGCCTGCTGATCGCGGCCTCGCTGTTCCTCGACGCCGAGCCGCCGCGCGTGATGCGGAGCATGGTCGAGAAGTGGACGCAGACCCTGCCGTTCGTGGCGACGTTCTTCTCGCGCGTGGGCCAGGTGGTCGGCGTGCCCGAGAACGCGCGGCGGCTGCTCGACATGGGCGCCGCGATCCTTGTGTTCCCGGAGGGGACGCGCGGGATCTCGAAGGGGTTCTCCAGCCGCTATCAGCTGCTCGACTTCGGGCTCGGGTTCATGCGGCTCGCGCTCGAGACCGACACGCCGATCGTGCCCATCGCGGTCGTCGGGGGCGAGGAACAGTACATCTCGCTCGGCAACCTCGAGTCGGTCTCGAAGGCGCTCGGGATGCCGACGTTCCCCATCATCCCTCAGGTGCTGATCCCCGGCGGCCAGATGCCGCTGCCGACCCGATACAGGATCTACTTCGGCGAGCCCATGACGTTCCAGGGCGATCCCGACGACGACGACGCGGTGATCCAGGAGAAGGTCGGCCTCGTGAAGGGCCGGATCCAGTCGATGCTGAACCGCGGGCTGAAGGAGCGGAAGAGCATCTTCTGGTGATCGCGTGATCGCGTGATCGCGTGATCGCGTGATCGCGTGATCCTGCGGGCGCTCAGGCGCCCGCCAGCGTGACCACGGCCTCGGGGCCGAGCGAGAGGACGCGCGCGCGACCGCCGAGGATGGCGGGCTCGTTGCGGAGGCCGTGGCCGATCGGCAGCCCGGCGACGACGGGGACCCCCAGCGGCAGCAGCCTGTCGCGGAGGACCTCGTCCACCGTGACGCCGTCCGGGCCTGGGTTGCACTGCTCGAAGTCGCCCAGGATCACCGCCGCGGCCGGCGCGAGGTGGCCGCCGACCTCCAGCGTCGCGAGCATGCGATCGATGCGGTAGGGCCGCTCGGTGACGTCCTCGATCACAAGGACGCACCCCTCCGGCACGCGGAGGCGGCCGGCCGCGGCGCAGGCGTGGAGCAGGGCCAGGTTGCCGCCGAAGAGCGGGCCCTCGGCGGCGCCGGCGCGCAGCGTGGCCAGGCCGTCGAAGCGGCGCTCGCCCAGCGGATCTTCGAGGGCGCGGATCAGCGCGGCGCGGGCGCGGGCATCGCCGCGGCCGAGCGCTGTGACGTGGGCGCCGTGGAGCGAGGCGACGCCCGCGCGCGTGGCCTCGACGTGGAGGGCCGTGACGTCGGAGAAGCCGACGATCCAGCGAGGGCGCTCGGCGAGGACGCTCCAGTCGAGCCGGTGGACGAACCGGTTCGCGCCGTAGCCGCCGCGGGCCGCGAAGATGGCGCGCACGTCGGGGTGCGACAGCGCGCGGACGAGCTCGTCCCTCCTCCGCGCGTCGCTGCCGGCCAGGTAACCGGTCCGCGCGAACATCCCGTGGCTGGAGGGCGCCGAGAGCGACGGCTCCCCACCCCCGCGGCTGTCGCCGGCGAGCGGTGGACCTCCGCCGGTATCGAAGAGCACGCGGTAGCGCTGGGCGAGCCAGCCGAGGCCGACCCGCGCGAGGACGTGCTCGAACGGGCTGGAGGGGGCGATCACGGCGACGGTGTCGCCCGGTCGGAGCGCCGGGGGGAGGATCAGAGGGGGCATGTTTCCTCTGTGCCTCTGTGGCTCAAGATCTCTCCGTTGCGCGGCTAAGGAGCACCGGAGTCGTCGTCAAGGAACTCCACATCTTCCGCGTCCTCGTCGACGTCGACCTCGTCGGAGGCAGGCAGGGGCGGCAGCGCGGGCGGGTAAAACGACGGCCGAAGCGCGGCCCCCCCGGCCGCCGCTGCGTGCAGCGGCGGGGGATGGGGCGGCGCGATGGAGGGAGGACGCGAGGGCGCCGCGGACGACGGCGGCGGCGCGACGGGCTGCGGGGGGGTAGCGGGCGCGACGGGCTCCGCCCCGTAGGCCTCGCCGCCGTCGTCGAGGCCGCCGTACGCCGGCGGCGCAGCGTCGCCGTCGAGGTCCGACCGCGGCGCAGCGGCGGCTTGCTCGTCGGCGATCGGCGCGGCGTGGCCGGCGCTCTCCGGAGGAAGCTCCTGCTCCTCGGGCGGCGCCGCGTGGACGTCGACGGCGCCGCTGTCTGCGTCGCCCTCGGCCGTCGCGATCAACGCGTCGCCGTACGCCTCGGCCTGCGGCTCCGGCGCGATCTGCGGCGCCTCCGGGCCGACCACCTCGGGGGCGTCCACCTGCAGCGCCTCGGCAGCGGCTTGCACCCCGCCGCCCGCGTAGCCGTTGCTCAAGGCCGCCGCCGCAACGCCAATCTCCACGCCGGGAGCCTCGAGGGTCGGCAACCGGGGCGCGAGCGGCGGCTCGGTCAGCGACAGGCCCGGCGGCCGGGTCGGCAGCGAGGGCGGCGGCGGGGTACGCTTGAGCTTGCCGGTCTTCGCCCGCTCGAGGCCCGCCGTCGCCTCCGGATCGCCCGCCTTCATGCGGAGGACGCGGCGCCAGGCGTCCGACGCCTCCCGCGCCTCGCCGAGCTCCTCCTCCCAGAGGCGCGCCACCTTCCGCGCGAGCTCCGCCCGCTGCGCCGGATCGCGACCGCGGAGGACCTGGTCCTCGTACAGCTGGATCATGCCGCGGTGGTCGCCGAGCTCCTGCAGCAGACCGGACAGCTCGTTCATCACGTCCTGGTCCGAGGGCGACAGGTCGTGGAGCTTCTTCAGATCCGTCGCGGCGCCCTGCCGGTCGCCGAGCACGTCGCGCCGCAGCCTGGCCCGCCGCTGAAGGAGCTTGCGCACGAGCGGGCCGTCGAACACCTCGTCCAGCGCGCGGTTCAGCGTCGCGCCGATGCGGGGCAGGTCGCCCACCTCGCGGCCGAGCGCCTCGAGGGCGTCGAGCGACGCGTCGTCGACCTGCGTGAGCACGGCGTCGCCGAGCCAGCTGAAGGCGCGGTCGACTTCGCCGAGGTCCTGGTAGGCGATCGTGGCCGCCCGGCGCAGCAGCGCCGCCCGGGTGCGGCCGCCGTCGCGCGAGCCCTGGCCGCCGGCCGCGAGCGCCTCGGCGAGGATCGTGCGCAGCACGGTCGACTGGGACCGCTCGTCGTCGTCCCGCGCCACCCGCTCGAGGGTGGTGATCGTCTCCTCCTGGACGCCGCCGCCGAGGGCCTGCTCGAAGAAGCTCCTCGCCCGATCGATGGCGCCGCGCTCGCAGGCGATCTGGGCGGCGCGGACGAGCGCCGCGAGGCGATCGGCCGGCGTGCGGCAACGGCCCACCTGGCGCTCGAAGAGATCGATGATGAGGCTCGGGGCCTCGGCCAGCGCCGCGAGCCGCTGGAGCAGCGGCTCGACCTCGGCGGTCGGCACGCTCGACAGCGCGCCCTCGCCGTGGTGGATGGACTCCAGCGGGTCGGCCCCCATCGAGACCCGGACCTCGGCCTGCCGTATGAGCTCGACCGCGCGGGCCATGCCCGAGAGATCCCTGGCGAGCAGCTCGTGCGCGACGGCGAGGGCCTCGCCATCCTGGAGCTCCACCGCGATCGCCTCGAGCTTCGCCGCGAGGCCGGCGTCGGCGGTGCGCGAGCGGGCGAGCTCCATCGCCACGCACGCGGCGTCGCGGTGGCGGTCGACCTCCACGAACCTGTCGAAGGCCCCGCGCAGGGCGACCTCGCGCCCCGCGCGCGCGACCGACTCGTTCCAGGCGACCAGCTTTGTCGCGACGACGCCCTTCCACCCGAGGCGGTCGCCGAGCGCGACGTACGCATCCCGGCACGGCTCGTCGCCCTGGTCCGCGAGCCGCTCCAGGAGGGACAGCGCCTCGTCGCTCCTGCCGAGCGCCAGCTCCAGGATCTCGGCGAGGCGGCGGGTCATGTTCGACGCCTCGTCCTCGTCCCCCTCCACCTCGATCAACGCCGCCAGGAGACGCGCGACCGTCGGCCAGTCGTTCAGCCGCTCGGCGAGCCGCAGGAGCCGCGCGACCGCGTCGAGGTCGTCCGGCTCGGCGGCGTGGACGATCTCGAGCGCCCTGACGGCGCCGTGCGGATCGTCGAGCGGCCCCTCGTAGAGCGTCGCGAGCCGCTGCGCGATGTCGAGCTGCTCGGGGCCGTCCACGAGCGCGAGCTCGCGCTCGAGCGCGCCCGCGGTGCCCCGCAGGTTGCCGCGCCGCTCCTCGAGATCGGCGATCCCCCGGAGCGCGATCCGGTTCTGCGGATCGAGATCGGTGACGACGCTCTCGTAGCGCGCGATCGCCGCATCGAGGTCGCCGGAGCCGTCCGCGAGCATGCGCGCCTCGCGCAGGACGAGCGAGATCTTGCCGGGCTCGCTGTCCGTGAGCGCGCTGAGCCTGTGAAGGAGCTCCGCGCCGTGCTGGTGATCGCCGCGCTCGCCGGCGTCATCGGCGAGCCGCGCGAGCGCCTCGGCGTCCTCGCCGTCGGTGAGCAGCAGCGAGAGCGTCGCGCGCTCCCCGTCGCGGTCGCCGAGCTCGCGCTGCGCCACCGCCGCCGCCCGCCGCGCCGCGACGCGCGCCGCCCGGTCGCCGAGCAGCTCGGCCCGGTTAAGGAGGAACCGCACGAG
Source organism: Sorangium sp. So ce362 (assembly GCF_051519845.1). Taxonomy (NCBI): domain Bacteria; kingdom Pseudomonadati; phylum Myxococcota; order Polyangiales; family Polyangiaceae; genus Sorangium; species Sorangium sp. So ce362. Next base: position 5,853,816 of record NZ_CP150332.1, read on the forward strand.
CTCGGGCAAGCGGTTCGTGCGCCGGTAGAGGTCCTCGATCGCGGGGGCGCAGCCGTCGCTCGCCGGATCGATCTCGATCGCGCGCTCGACCCGGTCGAGCGCGCCCTCGACGTCGCCGGCGCTGAGGAGCAGCTCGGCGGCCTGGACGAACAGCGCCGGGCGCGCGTTGCGCTCCGCGAGCAGCGCGCGCTCGCAGAGCGCCCTCGCCGCCTCGACGAGCCGGCCGGCCGCGACGTAGGCCTTCTCCGAGAGCTCCCACAGCTTCGGCTGGCGCAGCAGCTCGGCCACCTGGCTGTACGCGTCGCCCGCGGCGCCCGGCTCGTCGAGCCGCATCCGGAGCTCGCCGAGCTTCTGGAGGAGCGGCGCGCGGGTGAGCTTGTCCTGGAACCGGGAGGCCGCGTCGGCGAGGACCCGCGCGGCGAGGTCGAACCGCTCGCCCCGCTCGAAGAGCTTGACCGCGGACTGGATCGCCGTGCTGTCCTCGGGCGAGAGGGTCGCGACGCGCACCCACGCCTCGGCGGCCGCGATCGGATCGCGGCGCTTCTGCTCGTGGAGCGAGACGAGCTGCTGCTCGATCTCGATCCTCTGCGCGACGTCCGAGGTCGCCACGGCCTCCTGCTCGAGCAGCGCGGCGAGATCGTCCCAGCGGGAGCTCCGCTCGAGCAGCCGCCGCAGCTCGGCGTGGGCCTGCGCGTCGCCGGGATCGAGCTCGGAGAGCAGCTTCCAGGCCTGGACCGCCGTGTCGACGTCGCGCAGCTGCGCCTCGCACAGCCCCGCCACGTCGCGCAGCTGCGCCATCCGGCGCTCGACGGGGGCCGTGGGGACGCGCGCCGCCGCGAGCAGGACATCGCGCAGCTCGGCGAACATCCGCTTCTGGCGGAGGTGCTCGTCGACCTGCGCGAGGGCGTCCGGGTTGGCGGGATCGGCCTTGAGCACCTCGCGCAATCGGGCGAGCGGCAGCGGCTTGCGGGGCTCGGTCACCTCGTCTGCCGCGGGCGACGCCTCCAGCGGGGGCGAGGCGCCGGGGGCTCCAGCAGGAGCCGGCGCGGAGGCGGGTGCGGCCTGCACCGGGCCGGAGCTCGGCCCGGCGGCGCTCGGGACCGACGCCGGCGCGTCCGAGGCCGCGGGCCCCGGCACGGGAGCGAACGAGGAGGCCGGCGCGAACGCGGCGACCGCCGGCTGGGCCAGCTCCGCCGCGCTCGCGGCGGCTGCCGGGGGCGACGGGACGCCGGAGGGGGGCACCGGCGGCGCATGCGCAGGGGCGACGCCCGCGGCAGGCGGCGCCGAGGGCGCCCGCGCCGGAGCAGGGATCGCGCTCACCGGCGGCGGCACCGACGGCAGCCGCGGAGGGGGCGGCGGCACGGACGCCCTCTTGCGCGCCTCGGCCGCCATGAACCCGTTCGGGTTCACCTGGAGGTAGGCGAGGTAGCGCGGGCGGAGCTCGGTGGTGCGGCCCAGCTGCTTCGCGTAGTGATCGGCGAGCTGCATCGCGCGGTCGTGGCCCGGCAGCGCGCGCAGCGCGTACACCGAGTACGAGTAGCCGTACTCCCCGTCGTACGTCTCCGCGAGCGCGACGAAGAGCTCCGCGGCCTCGTCGCGCTCCGGCTGCGGCACCGGCTCGCCGGCCTCGACGCGGTCGACGACGGCGACGCCGAGCGCCTGGATCAGCCCCACGTCGTGCGGCACGAACGCGCGCGCGCTCCGCAGCGCCACCGTGGAGCCGGCGAGGTCGCCGGCGCGGCGCCGGATGTCGGCCTCGTCGCGCAGCAGGGCGAGCCGCCGCTCCGGGTCGTCGACGAGCGCCTGCTCCATCGCGAAGTAGGGGATCGCCTCGGCGTACTGCTGCTGGGCCTTCAGCATCTCGCGCGCGGCGTAGATGGCGTAGACGTTGTGCGGATCGAGCTCCGCCAGGCGGCGCCAGTTCTCCAGGGCGCGCTCCGGCCGCGACAGCGGCGGCTCGCCCCACAGGCGGCCGAGCTCCTCGTGGAGCGTCGAGAGCTGCGCGCGCACCTCGGGTCGCTCGAAGAGCAGCGGCGTGAGCGCCTTGACGAGCCGCTCCAGGAGCGCGACGAGCGCCTTCTGATCGCCCTTGTCGCGGTAGAGCTGCGCCAGCCGCTCGGCCGCCGTCCGCTGCGTCGGGTCCTTGTCGATGGCGATCATGAGCGTCCGCGCGGCGTGGTGCGCGTCGCCGATCGTGGTCGACCACACGTTCGCCGCCTCGCTCAGCCAGTGCGCCGCGTACGACGGATCCGCGGTGGAGCTGCCGACGCGCTCGAGCAGCATCGCGTACGAGCGTGGGTCCTGCTCCCCGGCTCGGTGCGCATACGCCAGGGCTTCCCCGTCATGCGGATTCGTGACGAGGCGCTGGATGAGCGTTTCCATCTCCCGGGGATCCATCGGTGCGCGGCGAAGTTACACGTTAGCCTCCGCCTCGTACAGCGACTCTCGGCCCAATTCGCCAACGACCGCCGCTGCTTCTCGCGCAGCAGGCCTCGTCGACGTGCGGACCTCCTGCGCCCGGATCGGCCTCGCGCAGCGACGCTGCGCGCTTGCCGTCATCAGTCGAATTTCACATACGGCTTGCGCGACTGCGCCGGCCTGCGCTTCGGCGTCGGCGCGGAGGGAACGCCCGCGGGCTCGGGAGCAATGCTGGCGGCGCCGGCGGGGACCGGCGCGGGTGCCGTCGCGGCCGCCGTCGTCGCGGCCGCCGTCGCCGTCGCGGTGGGTGGCGCGACGCGGGGCAGGGCGGGGAGCGCGATCGCGTCCGCGAGCGCCCTGGCTTCCAGCGCCACCCCCGTCTGGAGCCTGCGCACGCCGCTGTCGGCGGGGCGTCGGAGCTCGCGCACGGCGAGGGCCGTCACGATCAGCGACAGGGCGACGGTCCCGACGGCGACGCGCGAGGTGCGCCTCCGCGGCGCGGGGCGCGACGTGCTCGGCGGCTGCGAGGCGTCCACGTCGTCGCCCACGACCGCGAGCAGCTCGCTCGTCGCGCTGACCTCGGCTGGCTGGATCGGGCCGGGGCGCTCGCGGCTCAGGCTCGGCCTCGCCTGGTCCATCGCGCGATCGAGCTCCGCGATGAGCTCCTGCGCGCTCCGCGGCCGCTCGTCGGGCCGCTTGGCCAGCGCGCGCTGCAGGAGCGCCGAGAGCGACAACGGTATCCCGGCGCCAGGCGCCGCCTCGATCGCCGGCACCGGCGGCGACTGGATGTGCCTCGCCATCACGACGACCGCGTCGTCGTCGATGAACGGCGGCCGGCCGACCAGCATCTGATAGAGGAGCACGCCGAGCGAGTAGAGATCGCTCCGCGCGTCGAGCGGCCTGCCCTGGGCCTGTTCCGGAGACATGTACCTTGGCGTTCCGAAGACGGTGCCCGCCTGGGTCTCGAGGGCGTCGACCGGCCGCTCGGTCCCGGTCATCACCTTCGCGATGCCGAAGTCGAGCACCTTGCAGATCTCCTCGTGCTCGCCCGCGGGGGGCCTCGCCAGGAACAGGTTGTCCGGCTTGAGGTCGCGGTGGATGATCCCCTTGTCGTGCGCCTCCGCCAGCGACAGGAGCGCGTGCCGGGCGAAGCGCGCGGCGTCGCCGACGCGCAGCCGTCGCAGCCGCTTGAGCCGCTGCCCGAGCGATTCGCCCTCCAGGAGCTCCATCGCGAGGTAGAGCGAGCCGCTGCGCCACGTCGCCCCCTCCGCGGGCGAGCTCTGCTCCGCCGAGCGGCCGCGACCGAAGGCCGCGTCCGTCGCGTCGTCCACGATCTCGCCGAAATCGAAGACGGTGACCGTGTGCGGCGACCGGAGGAGGCTCATCGCGCGCGCCTCGCGCGTGAAGCGGGCCTTCGCCTGCGCGTCGAAGGCCCGGTCCGACCGCAGGATCTTGATGGCCACGTCGCGGCCCATCGCCTCCTGGCGCGCGCGGTACACCGTGCCCATCGAGCCGGCGCCGAGCTTGCCCACGATCACGAACCGATCCGCGATCGTGATCCCCAGGAAGGGGTCCCCCTCGGCCTCGGCGAGCGCCTCGCGGCTCACGAGGGCCCGCCCGTCGTGGGGGCAGCGCGGCAGCTTCGCGGACGGGCCGGTCTGGGAACCGCGATGGCCGGCGGCGGGCGGGAGCAGGCTGGACGAGCTCCTCGCGTCCAGAGCGACCGCCGAAGGGTGGTGGCACCGCGGGCAGATCAGCGCCAAGGCCCTGCTGGGCTCGCCGGACGATCCGGGTGCGCTGGCCGGGAACTGGTCGTCAGCTGTAGGAGCTACCACCGCGATGGGGGGGATCGTCCGTCACTTGGGCTCGCATCGCAAGGCCCACGACGGACCCGTCGAATGGGGGCGACAGCCGAAGGACGAGGCGTCGCCGCAGGACGCCTCGCCGCAACAGACATCGCTACAGAATCGCTGTGTTTGTTCAGGATGCTCGACGCACATACCGCTCCGACACGCATCATCCGTGGCGCACGGAACGCCGACGGCGGCGAAGCTGTGCTCGGGCAGCGGCCTCGCGCACGCCCGGACGGTCGAGCCTTCCCCGACCGTGATCTTGGCGCAGCCGACGTTCTGCATCACGTCGCCCGGCGCGGCCGGGCACATGTCCGAGGAACAGCACGGGATCGTGCAGCGGCGGGTCCCCTCGACGTAGACGCAGAGCCCGGAGGCGCAGTCCGCGTTCCCAGCGCACTCGTCGAAGTAGCGGCCCTCGCCCTGGCCGACGGGCTGGCACGCCCAGGCCGAACCGGCCGAGACGACGCCCGTCGTGAACCGGCACGCCGCCCCGTTCGTCGCGCAGTTCGTGTCTGAACAGCAGGTGTCGACGCAGGCGCCTTCGTTGCAGATGCCAGAACGGCAGTCGCCAGACGTGGCGCAGGTCGCGCCGGAGAGCCGCGTACCCACCTCGGGCCGGCCGACGTACCGGCCGACGCGACAGAGGCCGCTCCCTCCGCCGTCGGGGATCCAGCAGACCGCGTCCCGGACAGGATCGCAGTCGCTCGAGGTGCAGCAGGCGCGCGCGCAGGCCCGCGGCCCCTTGCCGTCGAACAGCGCGGTATCGAGGCAGAAATCGCGCGCTCCGCAGTCTTCGTGATCCGCGCAGGGCGCCCCCAGCGCGCGCTCGGTGGGCAGCATGTCGATGCAGATCCCGTCCCTGCAAACGGCGCCCTCGGGGCACGCCGGGGGCCCGATCGCGCCCTCGTCCGAGCAGGGCACGGAGCCCAGCTTGCCATCGACGAGGACCTCGCACCCGACGCCGAGCAGCGCGAGCGCCGAGAGCCCGCGGAGGAGCCTGCGCGCCGCGACGCCGAGGTCCATCAGAACTGCACCCGGAGCCGGGCTCCCCCGGCGCCCAGCGACAGGCCGACGCGCGGCGCCTCCTCCCCTGCGCGGGCGCCGCGCGAGGTCGGACCGTCGTCGTGACCCGAGCTCGGAGCGCCCGAGGCCGGGCGCGCGGCGCGCGGGCTCGCCGCGGGAGCCCGCGGCGACAGGGCCAGGTAGAGCGCCGCTGCGCCGGAGAGCCCGGCGACCAGCAGGGCGACATCCGCGGCGACGGCGCACCGGTGGGCGGCGCTCGCGTCGGCCTGCAGATCGGCCACCGAGACGCCCCCGCCCGTGCGCTCGCTGGGGCCGGGATCCCGCGCCACGGCGAGCGCCGCGAACACGCCGCCGACCGCGAGGGACCCCGCAGCGATGCCCCCGCTGACGTAGAGCCAGGGCCCATGCGGCTTCGCGCTGCCCGCCGCCGCGGAACGACGCGGCAGGCGCGGCAGATACGGCAGCGCCGCGGAGGCCTGGACGGAGGGCGAGGGCGCGGGCGGCGGCTTCGCGCTGGAGAGCTCCCGCTTCGCCCCCTGCAGCCGCTTGAGGACCGCCGCGACCTCCTCACGCTCCTTCGGGAGCGCCTCCATCACGAGGTAGCGCCGGTAGTAGCGCTCGGCCTGCTCGATCTCGCCCAGCCGCTCGTGGATGACCGCCAGGTTGTAGATGAGCTCTTTCCCCTCGGGATCGAGCGCCACCGCGGCCTCCAGCTTCGCGATGGCGGCGCGGTACTGGCCGTGCTGGTAGAGCCCCTGCGCCGCATCGTGCAGCGCGGTGGCTCGTTCGATGCGGCGCCGGTTCTCCGCCCCCTCCTCCTGCGATATCGCCGGCGGCGCGGACGGGTCCTGGGCGCTTCCCTGCAGCGGTGGCGCGCTGCCCTGCGGCGGTAGGGCGGCGCCGGACGGCGCGGGCGCGGCCCCCGGCGAAGTGAGCGGCGCCTGCGAGGGCAGCTGCGCGGCGAGCGCACGCGACGGCGCTCCGAGCGAGGCCACCGCGAGCGCGCAGGCGAAGCGCACGAGGATACGCCCGGCCTCGGGACCGATCGAGAGCGGCAGGCGCGCTGCGTGATTCGTCACGGCCGCCCACAATAGCGTAACTCTCGCGAGTGTAACGCCTCTTGCGTGGCGCGGGTCGGCGCGGCGCCGCGTGCGCTGCCCCGGCGTCGCCTGCTGCACGCCGGCCGCGGTCTGCGCCGATCCGCCGGCGCGCGGCCCGGCGCTCCGAGGACGGGGCGCGCTCCTTCCCGCGAGGCCGCCGTTGCGACGATCACCTGAGCTTGCAGCTGTACTCGCCCGCGAGCACGAGCGCACGCTCGCACCGGACGCCCACGGTGCGCTTCGCGGTGGTGAACTCGAAGGTCTGGCCGAACGGCGTCCGCTCCAGCCGGGTCATCTGCGCCCTGCAGTCCCCGCCCGCGCGGCGCGGATCCGGCGCGAGCGAGCCACCATCCTCGCCACATGCGACGAGCGCCGCGCTCCGCTCGACCTCGGCGTTGTCGGAGAAGACGTTGTAGGCCGCCGAGAAGCTGAACGCGACACAGAGAGCGAAGAGGGCGAGCTGGATGAAGCGCTTCACGGGCCGAGCTTACCCCGTCCGAGGCGCGGGGGGCTGGCCGCCGCGCGCGACGTCGCTCAGAGCCGCATGCCCGAGCCCGGCAGCGGGTGCCACGGCTGGCGGCGGGTCGTGTACTGGCCGCGCACGAACGCCCCGAGCACGGGCGCGATGTTGCGCGCGATATCGTCGTCCCACTCGCCGCCGTTGATCCCGTCCTGCGGGGAGAGATCCGGCGAGAGCAGGAAGAAGCCGGGGTAAAGCCGCCGCGGCATCTTGATCTGATCGAGGTCCTCCTTGAAGACGTCGATGTCGACGCGCACGAGCCGCACGCTCCGGAGCGCGGTCTGCATCAGCGGATCGCTGAGCGCGCGGTCGACGCCGCGGCACGGCTCGCACGGATCGCTCGTCGTCATCACGAGGACCTTCTCGCCCCGGGCGTGCGCATCCGCGCGCTGCTTGGCGAGCTCCTCGCTGAGCGTGGAGACGTCGACGCCGATATCGACGATGGAGACCCCGCCGATGCGCCGCTGGATCGTGTGCTGAGGGACGCTGCCGCCGGGCTGGGCCGCCGGAGGAGGCGCGTCCGGCAGCGGCGCCGCCGGGGACGCGGTGCTCGCCGGCTCCGGCGAGCGCTCACCCTCCCCGATGGCGGCGGCGGCGGTCTCGCCGCTGTTGTGCGTCCTCCACATCCACATGCCGAAGCCGATCGCCGAGCTCCAGCAGAGGGTGAGGAGCACGCCGAGCGAGAGCCCCACGCTGGCGAGCACCTGGCCCCTGCGCGCCTCGGGGGCCCGCTCGATCTCGCGGCGGGCCGCCCAGCCGAAGGCGATCGCGGCGATGGCCCCGAGCGGCCCGAAGAGCGCCGCGACCACCGAGCTCACGGCCAGCGTCGAGAACGGCGGTCGCTCCGGCGGGAGCGGCCGGGTGAGGTAAGGATCCTGGATGACCGGCAGCGGCGTGGTGGCGCCGCTCGGCGACGGCGCTCGGGGAGCGGCAGCGACGCGCGCCGCCTCGTCGCAGGCGGGCGCGCTGACAGGCAGCTCGCCCTCGCCGGGCAGGAGGCCCGCCCGCCCATCCCGGAGCGCCGCCAGAGGCTCGTTCGCATCGCGGTTCGGCGGTGGCTGACTCGGGCCGCATGCGTGGCTCACGTCCCTTATCCTAGCGCCAGAGTCGGAGCTACGCCCGCGGTACGCGCCCTCTCGTCGCGTCGGAGCTCAAGGGATGCAGGCGCGCTCGAGCACCCGCAAGACTGCGCGCTTCGTGCTCACACCGCGGCTCATCGCCTCCGTCCATGCGACGCCCACGCGCTCGCCGACGAGGGCCAGGCTGGGAGAATCCTTTACAGGAGTCACCCCATCCGACACCCGGATCCCCCGGGCAGAAGGCGCTCCGTCGGCGGCCAGCTTCACGAGCAGGAGCTGCCCCTCGGCCTTGCCATCGTGGCCGACCCACGCCACGAGCGCCCCGTCCCCGCTCGGCGCGATCGCGCGCCACTTGCCCTTGCCGAGGACCCAGGGCGCCCCGCGAGGCTGCGCCTCGGCGTCCAGCGCGCGGGCGATCAGGGTGGACCCTTCGTTCCACGCCACGAGCGCCCCGCCGCCGGTGGCCACGAGCCCGAGCCGCCGCTCCCTGTCCGGCGTTTCCTGAGTCGCCGCGGCCGAGAGGTCGCTGCCTTGGGGCTTGGCCACGACGTGGGCATTCCCTTCCCTGCCGGCCGCATCGAACCGCGAGGCCTGGATGCTCCCGTCCGCCTCGTCGTGCCACGCGACGAGGTAGCCGCCGGACGCGTCCGCGGCGACCGCCGGCCAGCGCGGCTTCTTTGTGTGGCGCGTTACCCCCACGGCCTTGAGCTGCGGCTGCGCGGGATCCACCGGCGCGAACCGGAACACCCCCAGCTGATTGCGCTCCGCCCCGAAGGGGGCCGCCGCCACCAGGGCGCCGCCCGGAGCCGGCGCGATGGCGACATGCTCGCTGACGTCCCTGCCGATGGCGCCGACGCGCTGGATCTCCGCCGGCGGGGTCGTCTCCCAGCGGGGCCGGGCGTACGCGAGCCCCTCCGCGTCGAACCACGTGATCGCCCACGCGTCCCCGGACGAGAAGATCCGGAGCCCTGCCTCGCGCGTGTTCGAGATCGCCCTCGCCCGGGCGATCTGCCGGGCATCGCTGTCGAAGCCGGCGAACGCGATCTGCGCGTCCCCGCCCTTGAGATCCACGAGCCACACGGCGCCGAACGAGCCGTCGGCCCGGCCCGCCACCCCCATCCCCTCGCGCAGGATGTAGGTCGCCATATCACCCGACTTGACCTTGCACGCAGCGAGGGTCCCGAAGGGAACGAACTCCAGCACGCCGGTCCCCTGCGGAGGCGCGATCTCGACAGGCGCCGTTGCGACAGCGGGCTCGGTCGAGGCGCTCGATGCGGGGGGGCCGGTGGGAGGACCGGAGCGGGGCTCGGCGTCGCTCGAACCGGACGCCGCGGCCGCAGCGCCCCCGGAACGGGAAGCGCTGCGATCGCAAGAGCCGCCAAAAACGGCAAATAAGGAGAAGGCCACTACAGTGGCTAAAGAAGAATAAGAAGAGCGCTTTGTGCGAAGCAGAGGACTTGAACCTCCACGGGAGTTACCCCACTGGAACCTGAATCCAGCGCGTCTGCCAATTCCGCCAGCTTCGCGAGCGGGGACGGCATCACTACCTCACCCCTTCGCGATCCGTCAAGCCCCGCGTCACGCCCTGAGCGTTTTTCTTCCATCCCGTGTTGCCCGCCGCCGGTCACGTTGCGTCGCGTCGCGTCTCGTCATCGTTACCGGGCAGCGCGCGGCTTCCCTCGCTTCACCCGCTGACCTCGCAGCGGTGTCCTCGCAGCGCTCTGGGCCCCCGCTGACCCCGCAGCGGTGCACGGCGAGAGGCGCATGTGCTAGGGGAGCGCGCTCCCATGGCGGCTATCGGCTCACCTCCCCCTCTCCTTCTCATCGTCGGCGTGCGCGCCGTCGACCCAGCCCAACAGCTCGACGACGTTGTCGACGTCGTCGTGGAAGACGGCGTCATCACCCGGGTAGGACGCGGCGCAGCGACCGACGATCTGCGCCGCGCCGACCGGGCCGAGGTCGTCCAGGGCGAGGGGCTCCTGCTCCTCCCCGCCTTCGTCGATCTCCACGCCCACCTGCGCGAGCCCGGGCAGGAGTACAAGGAAGACATCGCCTCCGGGCTGGCCGCCGCGGCTGCCGGCGGCTTCGCGCACGTGTGCGTGATGCCGAACACGCGACCCGTCAACGACACCCGATCCATCACCGAGGCCATGATCGCGCGCGCCCGCGCGCTCTCGGGGCCCGCCCTCCACCCCATCGGCGCGATCACGATGGGCCAGAAGGGCACCGAGCTCACCGAGATGGCCGACCTCAAGGACGCCGGCGCGGTGGCGGTCTCCGACGACGGGCGCTGCGTCACGTCGAGCGCGGTGATGCGCCGCGCGCTCGAGTACGCAAAGACCTTCGATCTCCCGGTCATCCAGCACGCCGAGGACCACGCGCTCACCGAGGGGGCGCAGATGCACGAGGGGGCGATCGCGACGCGGCTCGGCCTCCGGGGCTGGCCCCGCGTGGCCGAGGACATCATCGTCGCGCGCGACGTGCTGCTCGCCGAGGCCACCGGGGCGCGCTACCACGTGGCGCACGTCTCGTCGCTCGGAGCGGTCCGCATCCTCCGCGAGGCGAAGGCCCGCGGCATCGCCGTGACCGCCGAGGTGACGCCGCACCACCTGACGCTCACCGACGCCGCCGTGCTCGGCTACGACACCGCGTGCAAGGTCAACCCGCCCCTGCGCGAGCAGGCGGACGTCGACGCGCTCCGCGAGGCGCTCGCCGACGGCACGATCGACGCGGTCGCGACCGATCACGCGCCCCACTCGACGCTCGAGAAGGACTGCGAGTTCGCCGAGGCGTCGCCCGGCCTCATCGGCCTCGAGCTCGTCGCCCCGGTCCTGCTCGACCTCGTCCGCCAGGGCGCCCTCCCGCTCGGGCGGCTCGTCGACGCGCTCACCCGCGCCCCCGCCCGCATCGCGCGGCTCGACGCGCCCGCGATCAAGGTCGGCGCCCGCGCCGAGCTCTGCCTCGTGGATCCGAACCTGAGCTTCGTCCTCGACCCGGCGCGCCTGCGCTCGAAGAGCAAGAACACGCCGCTGCTCGGCAAGCAGCTCACGGGCCGCGTCAAGATGACGCTGGCCGCCGGCAGGGTCGTCTTCATCGACGGCGAAGGAGCAGCGACATGAGCTCGCGCAAGGTCCATTTCGTCAGCCTCGGGTGCCCCAAGAACCGCGTCGACTCCGAGGTGATGCTCGGCGTCGCCCGCGCGGCCGGCTACGCGCACGTCGACGACGCCGCCGAGGCCGAGGTGATCGTCGTCAATACCTGCGGCTTCATCGGCGAGGCGAAGAAGGAGTCGATCGACGCCATCTTCGAGATGGCGCAGCACAAGGAGCGCGGCAGCTGCAAGCGGCTGGTGGTCGCCGGCTGCCTCTCGCAGCGCCACCCCGAGGATCTCGCCCGCGAGATGCCCGAGGTCGATCACTTCCTCGGATCGAGCGACATGCTCAAGCTCGGCCGGGTGCTCGCGGGCGACGCGGAGCGGATGCTCGTCGGCAACCCCGCCGAGTGGCTGATCCACGCCGGCGATCCGCGCACGCTCTCGACCCCCGGCGGCAGCGCCTACGTCAAGATCGCCGAGGGCTGCAACCGCACCTGCTCGTTCTGCGTGATCCCCGATCTGCGGGGCGCGCAGCGCTCGCGGCCCATCCCGGACGTGGTGCGCGAGGTGGAGCAGCTCGCGGCGGCGGGCGTCCGCGAGATCAACCTCATCTCGCAGGACACGATCGCCTACGGCCGCGACGCCGCGGGCCGCGCGCAAGGCGACGCGCGCGCGACGCTCGCGCAGCTCGTGCAGCAGGTCGCCGACGTGCCCGGCGTGCGCTGGGTGCGGCTCTTCTACCTGTACCCCGAGACGATGACCGACGATGTCATCGAGCTCCTCGCCGACCACCCGCGGGTCGTGCCCTACGTCGACATGCCGCTCCAGCACGCCGCCGACGCGATGCTGCGCAGGATGCGGCGCGGCCACGGCGGCGACCGGCTCCGGCGGGTCGTCTCCACGCTGCGCGAGCGCGTGCCCAACCTCACGTTCCGCACCGCGTTCATCGTCGGCCACCCCGGCGAGACCGACGCCGAGTTCGAGGAGCTCTGCGATTTCGTGCGCTGGGCCGAGTTCGAGCGGGTCGGGGTGTTCCGCTACTCCGACGAGGAGACGAGCCGCAGCCATGCGCTCGAGGGCAAGGTCCCCGCGCGCACCGCCGCGAGCCGCTACCGCCGCCTCATGACGCTGCAGCGCCGCATCGCGCACAAGAAGAGCGCCGCGATGATCGGCCGCGAGCTCGATGTGCTCGTCGAGGGGACGAGCGACGAGCACGAGTACGTGCTCATGGGCCGCCACGCCGGCCAGGCGCCCGAGATCGACGGGCAGGTCTACCTCTCCGGCGGCGAGGTCCGCCCGGGTGAGATGTGCCGCGTCCGGATCACGCAGGCGAGCGACTACGATCTGGTGGGCGAGCTGCTCGACGAGGAGGAGGGCGAGCGCGGCGCCGCGCTCCCCCTGCCCCCGGAGCTCGGCGCGGTCACGGCGAAGCGGCGCGTCGCCCTGCGCGTGCTGCAAACCGATGGACGCGAGCGCCAACAGAATTGACGGCCCGGCCGGCGGGCCGCGGCGCGACGGCTGAAGATCACGGCATACCGCGGCGCTCGCGGGCGTCGAAGGCGCGGCACACGGTGTGCTATGAAGCGGTGCCGTGCCGATGCTCCGCCGCGCTGCGCTTCATCTTGCTCTTGCCCTCGCGACCTCGCTGCTCGCCGGTGCAGCGTGCCTGAGCCCGACGTTGCCCCTCCCCCCGCCCGAGCCGGCCGACACGATGCGGCCGTCCGCGGACCGGGAGGGCGTGTGGCAGATCTCGGGCAACTGCAGCCCTGGGGCGCGCGTCAGCGTGTTCAACGAGCGGACGCAGCGGGGCGTGATCGAGGACGACACCGACAGGAACGGCCGGTACCACCTCGAGATCGAGGCGGAGCTCTGCGACGTCCTGCTCGTGTGGCAGGAGCTGGAGGGCAACGACGAAGAGAGCGCGGCGCAGTCCTTCGTCGTCGAGGAGCGCACGCCGCTCGGCGTCGTGAACGACGCCTGCCCCTGAAGGCCGACGGGCGCGCCGCCGCGGCGCGATCCCCGCGGGCCTGAGCGGGCGCGACGACGCGGCGCGCTGGGCCCGACGGCCGCCGTCGACGCGCGCGCGGGGCATCGTGATAGGGTGGTGGCGTGATGGCGACGATCCCGCCGAGCGTCCCGCCGAACACCACCCGGGTGCTGGTCGTCGATGACGAGCCTGGCCTCCGCCAGGTGCTCACGATCGCCTTCCGCCGCCAGGGCTACGAGGTCGTGCTCGCGCCCGGCGCCCACGCCGCGCTCGAGGCCATCCGCCAGAACCCGCAGCCGTTCCCGCTGATCCTCACCGATCTCGTGATGCCCGACGGCTCGGGGATCGAGGTGCTCACGGCCGCGAAGGCGCGGAGCGGCGCGACCGAGGTGATCGTGATGACCGCGTACTCCACCGTGGAGAGCGCGCTCGACGCGATGCGCCACGGCGCCTACGACTTCGTGACAAAGCCGTTCTCGCCGGCGGAGCTCACCGCGCTCGCGGCGAAGGCGCTCGAGAAGAGCTCGATCGTCGCCGAGAACCAGCGGCTGCGCGCGCAGCTCGAGCGGCTCGATCTGCCGTCGCGCGAGCCGCTCGGCACGAGCGCCGCGATGCAGCGGATCTCGGAGCTGATCGGCAAGATCGCGCCGACGCGCACGACCGTGCTGATCACGGGCGAGAGCGGGACCGGCAAGGAGCGCGTGGCCCGCGCGATCCACGATCAGAGCGACCGCGCCGCGAAGCCGTTCCTTGTCGTCAACTGCGGGGCGCTGCCGGAGGCGCTCATGGAAAGCGAGCTGTTCGGCCACGAGAAGGGCTCGTTCACCGGCGCCGGCGCGCGCGCGCTCGGGCTGTTCCGGGAGGCGGACGGCGGGACGCTGCTCCTCGACGAGATCGGGGAGCTGCCGGCCTCGCTGCAGGTGAAGCTCCTCCGCGTGCTCCAGGAGCGGAAGGTGCGCCCGGTCGGCGCCGCCGCGGAGCTCGCGGTGGACGTCCGGCTCCTCGCCGCGACAAACCGCGATGTGGAGGCCGAGGTGCGCGAGGGCCGGTTCCGGCAGGATCTCTATTACCGGCTCAACGTCATCCGCATCGAGCTGCCGCCCCTGCGCGAGCGCCCGGAGGACATCTCGCGGCTCGCCGAGCGCTTCCTGCGCCGCTTCGCCGCCGAGCTCGGCAAGGACGTCCGCGGCCTGACGACGGACGCCGTGCGTGCGCTCGACGCCTACAGCTTCCCGGGCAACGTGCGCGAGCTCGAGAACATGATGGAGCGCGCGGTGGCGCTCGCCGGAGGGCCCTCGATCGGCCTCGGCGACCTCCCGAGCGCCGTCGCCGGCCTCAGCGCGAGCCCGGCCCCGCTCCTCGCGCAGCTGCCGGCCGGCGGGTGCATGCTCGACGAGGTGCTCGGGGAGGTCGAGCGCCGGCTCATCCTCCAGGCGCTCGAGCACACCGGCGGCGTCCGCAAGGCCGCCGCGAAGCTGCTCGGCGTCTCGTTCCGGTCGCTGCGCTACCGGCTCGCCAAGCACGCGCTCGCCGCCGACGGGGAGGGCGACGACGATCTGGAGGGGTGCCGACGAGAATCGTCACCGCCCGGTGCCCCGCAGTGACGGTTTTCGTCACCGTCGCAAACGAACACAAACACACACCTCCCGGAGCTCGCCCCGCTCCACTCGAGGAAAACCGAGGCAACTCATGAGCTTCTCGCGCAAGTCGACGACGACGCCGGGCCGCGCTCTCCTTGGCACGTCGCCTGCTGGAAGGTCCGGACGGATGCGGAGCACGCAGCGACAGCGAAACGCAGCGAGGCGAGCGTTCACGCTCATCGAGCTCCTCGTCGTCGTGGCGATGGTAGGTGTCCTCGCGGCGCTCGGCATGGTCGGTTACCGCAAGTACATGAACGCAGCGGGCATCGCCGAGCCGAAGGCCGTCATACAGGGGATCCGCGGTGCGCAGGAGTCCTACAAGGCCGAGATGCTCGTGTACCTGTCCGTCTCGAGCTCGCTCAACAACTGGTATCCTGCGGGGACTCTCAATGACCGGAAGCGCGCGTGGGGTCCCCCCCACGACGACGAGGCCAACTGGCGGATGCTCAATGTGACGACCGACGGCGCGGTCCGCTTCGGGTACGCGTCGGTGGCGGGCGATACACCCGCCTTCACCACGACCGGCCTCGCGGACTTCACCTGGGACGGGTTGCCCGGGCCTCCGCTGGCAGATCCGCAGTTCGCACCGAACGGCCCCTGGTACATCATCCAGGCAGCCGGCGATCGCGACGCGGATGAGACGTACGCCTTGCTCCTGACGACATCCACGATGTCCGGGATCTACTGGGAGAACGACACGGAGTAGAGGATGGTTTGCCCCGGCGCGGCGCAGAGAGCGCCTGTCCGTGGGAGAGGTTTTCGCGCTGCGGGCTGGCCGGGCCCCGCACCAGGCGACGTCACGGTCGGTCTCGGCGAAGAATCCAATTAAAGAAAACATCACGGAGGATCGACACTCATGCGTGCACTGAAGCGATACGACAGGAGAGGCTTCACCCTCGTCGAGCTCATGATCGTCGTCGCCATCATCGGCGTCCTTGCCGCGCTGGCGATCTTCGGGGTCCGCCGGTATCTCGCGAGCGCGAAGACCTCGGAGGCCAAGAACTCCGTGGGCGCGATCTCCCGCGGCGCGACCTCGGCGTACGAGCGCGAGAGCGCGGCGTCCGAGATCCTGGGCGAAGGTAGCGAGTCGACCGGCGCGAGCCACGCGCTGTGCACGTCCACGGGGGCGGATCACGATGCTGTGCCGAGCGACCCCGCTCTGGTCCAGGGACGGAAGTACCAGCCGGCCACGGCAGAGGGTAGCGATTTTGAGACGGGCACGGCGACGGACGGGTGGAAGTGCCTGAAGTTCTCGATCTCCCAGCCGATCTATTACCAGTATCACTACAACGCGGGCGCCGGCTACCTCTCGGCTGGTCAGCCCGGCGCGCCCACGATCTCCTCTGGTGTGGACCCCGCCAACGGGCCGAACGGCTTCGAGGCCGCGGCGCAGGGCGATCTGGATGGGGACACCACGGTGAGCACCTTCGCGCGCGCTGGCAACGTCAACCACACTACCAGGCAGCTCATCGTCTCGACGCAGGTTCATATCGACAACGAGTACGAATGATGGCTGCGTGGGCTGCCCTCTCGGCATGAAGTGGGCAGCCCCGCTCGACATGACGATGGTCTCCGGGGCGGAAGGTGGCATGTCATGGGGAGCGCGTCAGCACAGCGAAGACGAGGCTTCACGCTCGTCGAGCTCATGATCGTGATCACCATCCTCGGCGTGCTCGCCGCCTTGGCTGTCGTCGGCGTGCGCAGCTACCTCGCCACGGCGAGGACGGCGGAAGCCAAGCAGACCGTCGGCGCCATCGCCCGCGCCACCGTTGCCCAGTACGAGCGCGAGCGCGACATCTCCCAGATCATGCCCGCCGCAGGCGGAAGCGCGGAGGTCACCCATATCCTCTGCGGCTCGGCGACACCGGTCCCCTCCGCGTTCACCTCCGTCCAGGGCAAGAAATACCAGCCCGGCGCGGCGCCCGGCGCCGACTTCGCGACGGGCTCGTCAATCGCGGGCTGGCAATGCCTCGGTTTCTCGATCAGCCAGCCTATCTACTTCCAGTACTCCTATCAGGTCGGCGGCAACTATGTGAGCCAGCTCATGCCAGGTGCACCCATTCCCAGCGGCGCGGAGGCTTTCGAGATCGCGGCGCTCGGGGATCTGGACGGTGACGGCCTGACGTGCGCGATTGTCCGCACCGGTGAGGTGCGGAACGACGAGATCGCGATGAGCCCGGTGCTCTTCACGAACAACGACCCGGACTGACACGGCCACGCCGCCGGTCGCGCTTGTTGGATCGTGGAGGGGTGAGGTAGAGAGGAGCCCATGACCTGGCGCTCCTGGAGCGCGCTGGAGCTCAGCGCGGCCTTCGCGGTCGGCGGCAGCGTCCTCGCCGTCGCCGTTCCGGCGTTCTTCCGAAACCTCAGCGCGTCCAAGCTGAGCGAGCCGATCGAGGGGCTCGACCGGCTGGTGACCAGCGCGGTCGCCTACGCCGAGTCGCGGCCGCAGGAGATCAGCTTCCCCCCGTCCGCCCCGCTGACCCCGGCGCAGGTGCCGCGCGGCGTGCGCGCCGTCGATCCGCCGGAGTCGTGGGAGCACCTCACGTGGCGGTCGCTCGACTTCCGCTTCGAGGGGCCGCACGCGTTCGCCTTCCAGTTCACGAGCGAGCTCGACGCGTCGAAGGCCATGCGCTTCATCGCGACCGCGCACGGCGACCTCGACGGGGACGGCGCGCTGTCCACGTTCGAGGTGCGCGGCGAGCGGATCCCCGGGGAGCCGGCCCGCGTGCTCCCGGGCATGTTCGTGGACCGCGAGGTGGAATGATGGAGGCTCATCCGGCGCCTGAGACAGCGGCCGGTCCGGCAGCCCGCCCTCTCCTCTCCCGCGTCGCGCGCGCGCGCGACGCGCTCGTCACGGTCGCGCTCTCGGCCGCCGCCGCCGTCGCGATCGGGAGCGTGCGCGCGCCGGCCGCGGCGCTGGAGCAGCGCGTCGCCGAGACCTCCGACGTGTACGTCCTGCCGCCGCCGGACGAGGTGGTCACCCTGTCGCTCGGCCACCGCTCCGCGCTGGCCGATCTGCTCTGGTCCCACGTGCTCGTCTCGCAGGGGCTGCACACCTTCGAGCGCCGCCGCTTCGAGAACCTCACCTTGCTGCTCGACGCCATCAACGCGCTCGACCCGACCTTCCGCGAGCCCTACGTGTTCGCCGATGCGCTCATCACGTTCCAGACGGCCACGACCCCGCGCAACGAGGTCATCAAGGCACGCGAGATCATGGAGCGCGGGGTGCAGAACCGCCCCCTCGACGGCGAGCTCTGGCTCGCGCTCGGCCAGTTCGTCGCCTTCATCGCGCCGGCCTCGTACCTGACCGATCCCGCGGAGAAGGCGCAGTGGCGCCTCGACGGGGCCCGGATCCTCGCGCGCGCCGCGGAGCTCGGCGGCGACGACGCGAACATCAGCTGGCAAGCGCTCGGCGGCGCGGGCATCCTGGGGCGCGCCGGCGAGCGCGAGGCGCAGATCCGGTTCCTCCAGCGCACCCTCGCCGTCACGGACGACGAGGAGCTCAAGCAGAAGATCCGCGCGCAGCTCGACGTGCTGCTCGGGGAGCAGGCCGCAGAGTCCTACCGCCGGCGCCTCGACGGCTTCAGCGAGCTCTGGCGGCGCGATCTGCCGTTCGTCAGCAAGACGGCGATCCTCGTGCTGGGCCCCCCGCGCGACCCGGCGTACTGCGCGGGCGGCGCCCACGCGGACGAGCCGCGCTGCGCGCCCACCTGGCGCGCCTGGGCGGAGCGGGTCGAGCACGACAGGTGAGCCGCCTCCAGCCCTGAAGCGGCTCGCACCGCGCCGGACGCTCGAACAGCGACGGACCCGCCCGGGGTTCGCGCCTCCAGCATCGAGCCGCCTCGAGAAGCGCTCGAATCGGCGCGAAGAGCGAGGCCGCCACGATGAACGGAGCGCCAGGGACGCTCAAGAGAGGTTCTCCCTCTCCCCATGTCCCTGGCGTCGCGTCACTCGAACCTGACGGCCGCGGTCTTTGTCTCGCCGGCCTTCACGGAGACGGTGACCGACTTCTTCCCGAGCTCCGAATGGATGAACGTCACCGTGTGCGCCCCCGCGGGGACGCTGACGCCGACCTTGGGCGTGCTCCCCAGCGGCCGCCCGTTGAGGACCACCTTCGAGACCGGGATCGAGTTGATGTTCAGGGTCGCGTTGCCAGCGGCGGCCGCGGGCGCAGCCGCAGCGGCCGCCTCCGACCTCGGCGCTGCGGCCGCCGCCGGGGCAGGCGCAGGCGCAGGATCCGGCGCGGGTGCCGCGGCGACGGCGGCGGCCGGCGCGGGCTTGCTCGCCTCGTCGAGCGCGATCCGGATCGTCTTCTCGGGCTGCCCGTCCTCGAACGAGATCGCCTGGGAAAAGTCCTCGTACCCCCTCTTCGCCGCGACGACCTTCCAGCCCTCCGACGGATTGACCTCCACCTTGACGGGCGGCTTCTTCCAGGCCGAATCCGGCAGCTTCTTCTCCGTCCCCTTGGCGCTCACCAGCTTGACCGAGGCCCCCGACGTGGCGAGATCGAGCGTGACCTGCCCCTTCAGCACCTTGAGCGCGACGGCGCCGAGGTCCTTCATCTGGCCCTGACCGACCTCGACCGTCTGCTCCACGGGCTCGTAGCGCTCGCCGCCGTCGAAGCGGATCTTGTGCTCCCCCGGCGATACGCTGACCTCGAGCGGCAGCGTGCCTTTCTCCACGCCGTCGACGAGGACCTTCACGCCGGGCTGCGCGCCCGACGCCTTCACGCCGGTCGTCGTCGACGCGTTGGTCGAAGTCCCCGCCGCGTTCGCGCCGTCGAGCGTGATCACGATGACCTTCTCCTTGCCGCCCTCCACGATCTCGACGGCATCGCGCGGCGGGAAGTCGGGGGCGAGGATCTTGACCGCCTTCGAGCCGGGATCGAGCTCGCGCACGATGCAAGGCACGGTGTCGCAGCGCTTCTGGCCGTCGATGAAGATCTCGGCCCGCGCGACGGAGGCGCCGCCCGGGGTCTTCAGGTCGATGTTGAGCGCGCCTTTCTTCGGCACCAGCAGGAGCACGGCCAGGATCAGCACGGCCACCAGCGCGAGGCCGCCGAGGAGCACGCCCGCCTTGCCGGCCCCCTGCTGCATCGCGGGGCGGGGGCGGATCGCCGTCGGCTCGTCGTTGTTGCGCGACAGCGGGCGGTGGCCGATGTCCGGCATCGGAGGCGCCGGCGGGGCGCTCGGGATCGGCGGCGGCGTCGGGATGGGGGTGCGCGCCTTCGCGGCCGGCGCCGCGCCGCCGGAGCTCGCGAGCAGCGCCGCGGCCGCCTTCGGGATCGCCGGCATGCCCCCCGCCGGCAGCGGGGTCGTCCGCCCGGGCATGCTGTCGCTCCCCTGCCGGTCGTAGACGTGGGTCGACTCTTCATCGTCGTCCCAGTTCATGTCGACGGCAGCGCCCTTGCCCGAGCGAGGCTTCGCTTCTTCAGCCGCCTTCTGCGGCGGCATCACCGACGGCGCCCGCACCGGCGGAGGGACCACCGGGGGCAGCGCGCTGGTCGGCGCCGGCGGCAGAGGGCTCTTCGACGGCAGGGCCGGGGCGGCGATCGCGGGCAGAGACGGCTGCCGCGAGCGACGCGGCACCACGGACGGCAGAGCGCCCGGCTTGACCGAGGGGGGCATCGGCGGCGGCAGCGAGCCGGGACTGGTCCCCTTCGGCATCACCGGCGGCGGCAGCGAGCCGGGACTGGTCCCCTTCGGCATCACCGGCGGCGGCCGCGAGCCGGGACTGGTCCCCTTCGGCATCGGCGGCGGCAACGAGCCGGGACTGGTCCCCTTCGGCATCGGCGGCGGCAACGAGCCGGGACTGGTCCCCTTCGGCATCGGCGGCGGCAACGAGCCGGGACTGGTCCCCTTCGGCACCGGCGGCGGCAACGAGCCGGGACTGGTCCCCTTCGGCAGCACCGGCGGCGGCGGCAACGAGCCGGGACTGATCCCCTTCGCCGTCACCGGCGGCGGCGGCAGCGGAGAGGCCATTCCCCCAGGGAGCGTCATCGCATGGTTGTTGGGAGGCGGCTGCAGCGCGCCGACCCCGCCGACGAGGGTGCGGTGCCGCGTCGGCGGCGAGGGGGGCACGAGAGCGGGGGTCGTGGGGCGTGACGACTTCTTCGCGAGCCCCTCGAATACGTCCAGATCGCTGCCGCCCTTGTTATCCGCCATGTTCGAGAACTCCTCACGACATGCGGCGCAGTTCGCCGCGGCTTCCGGGAAACGATCGCGCAGGCTCCGCGCGATGAGCGTGACATGGAACAGCAGGCCCTCGGCGCGGGCGCGCGCGGAGAGCCCTGCGCAAACCTGACCCGCTGAAGCGTACCGCTGGTCCGGTAATTTCGCGAGCACCATCGCGGGGATGCCGGCGCCCGAGCCACGGCGCATGCACCGCGATCTCGCGCGGATCCAGCGCGTCGCGACCGGCGAAACGCCCCATCACGTCCGCGGCGCTCGAGGCCTCGGACAAGCGCTTGCCTGCTGTCATCGTCCGGAAACAGATGCCCAGCGCGACGTGGACCGATCGCGCGCCGCTCGCGATCGCGCGCAACGATGCGACCGCACGCCTCGACACGATGGCGCGCTCGCGCTCCCGGCACGTCGCGCGCGCGACCTCCGCCAGCGAGCCCACGCCGATCCGCGCCGAGAGGTCGCAAGCTCCGAAGGACTGCAAACGGTGCACCGACGACCTTTTTCTAGTCCCTCGGACCGCCGGCGCACAAGCACCTACTGCATCCCAGGAGAGGATCCGGGCGCGCCCACGCTCAGGGGTCTCCGTCCGTCGTTTCCTCTCTCTTCGGCTTTTTGAAGTATCGCACTCGCTTCTGCTGGAGCGGATACCAGACGCTGTGCGGAACGATCGGTGTGGATTCGAACATCCTGCCTGCACCGGGCGCCTCGGCGCGCGTCAGCCGGACGACGCGCGGGCCCGAGGGCGGGTGAACCGCGGCGCCGGAGAGATCTGTATCGCCGCCGAGGGCCACCGAGAGCGGCCGGGAGAGGTAGATCCGCGAGGAGCACCCGAGCCGCGCCAGGAAGTCCTGAAGGAGCTTCGCGTCGCGCCGGTCCACGGGCGTCGGGGGCGGCGCCGAGGCGTCCGGCGACAGCGCGGCGGCCGGTGCGCTGGACGGGCCGGCCGCCACCCGCTCGACGTAGATCAGCATCCCGTCCTCGTCGTTGACGCCGAGAGCAGCCACGGCCCCCGCGCTGCCGTCAGCCCCCGTCGCGATCCGGACCGCGCCGCGGACCGGGGGGGTCGGCGAGGCAGAGAAGGCCCCGGCCGAATGCCACAGGCTCGACGCCGCGCCCCGGCCCGCGCCGGGCGCCGCGCCGCCGTCTCCGTCGCCGAGCACCGCCACGGCCGCGCCCGTCCCGGCCGGCGGGGGCGCCCCGGGCTCGCCCAGCGGTGTGGCCACGACGGTCCGCGGATCGACCTTGAGCACCCGCAGCCGCACGTCGGGCCGCGCGGGGTCGGGGCGGAGCTCGGTGGTCGCCACCGCGTACGGGAAGCCGTGCTGCGGGAGCCCCTGGGTGCGCCAGATGCCCTCCCCCGCCTCGGCCGGCGCGGCGCGCGGGGCGAGCGGCGGCCCCGGCAGGAGGTGCCGCAGCGTCATGTAGAAGAAGTCGCGCGCCTCCCGCCGGATGTAGCGGGGAAAATTCATCAGGCCCATGCCGCGGATGAGCCGGCGGCCGCGGAACCGGTAGCCCGAGAGCCCCGAGACCTCGCCCTCCGCCTCCCATTCGCCCTGGAGCGGGCGCCCCAGCGCGGGCAGCTCGCCGCTCGGCGCCACATGGTAGAACTCGAGCCCGCTGTGGCCCGCGTTCATGTCGAGCGCGATCCCGTAGGCGCAGCGGGCCTGGATCATCGCCCGGGACAGGGCCTCCGGGCTCACGTCGGCGCCGTAGAAATACGCGACGAAGCGCTCCCGGGTCAGGCAGATGCCGGTCCTCACCGTGTGCGTCTTGTCGGCCCAGCCGGGCGGCGTGCCCCCCCACCACGTCCGTCCGAACGGATTCCACTTCTCGTCCTGGACCATGACCGTCATGTTCTGACGGAACGAGAGCATCCACTCGGGGATCGTCTCGTCCTCCGACCAGGTCCCGAAGACGGTGCTGCCGTCGCGCCGGACGGCCACGGTCGCGGCGTACGGCTTCGGCGGCAGGTACACCACCCCGTCGGCCATCATGCCGAACTCGCCGTGCATCGCCTGGAAGCCCGCGTTCGACGCCGCGACCACGCGCTTCATGACCTCGGGCGTGCGCGGGATGAGCCCGGGCCCCGCCTCGCCCGTCGCGCCCTTGGGCTCCACCCTGCCCGCCATCATGTGCAGCTCCACCTGCCGCGGGTCCCAGAGCGCGACGTAGACGCGCGTCGCCTTGCGCGAGCGATCCGCCCGGATATACGTGGTCATGAACGCCGGCGGGAGCCCGTCGAGCTTGCGCACGAAGGCGTCGCCGCCCTGCGGGTTCCACTGCCCCTCCCCGGGCAGCGCCGGCGTCACCCACGGATCGAGCGGCGAGGGCGGCCAGCCGATCTCGGGATCGATCGGGCTCTGGCGGACGGGCGGATCCAGCGCGCTCTTGCCGAGGTCCGAGGCGATGTCCTCGGCGCCCGTGTCGCCCGTCACCGCCTCCTTGTTGCGGAGGATGAAATCGAGCGCCGTGAACGC
Organism: Sorangium sp. So ce362; assembly: GCF_051519845.1. Taxonomy (NCBI): domain Bacteria; kingdom Pseudomonadati; phylum Myxococcota; order Polyangiales; family Polyangiaceae; genus Sorangium; species Sorangium sp. So ce362. Next base: position 5,877,195 of record NZ_CP150332.1, read on the forward strand.
CACGGCCTTGACCGTCTGCATCGCGGCGTCGCCGATCAAGAAGCGCACCCGGTCGACCGCCCAGGTGACGAAGTTCCCCGGCCGCGCCGTCTCGAACGCCTCGGCGCGGATCCACGCGGGCAGCGGCGCGTCCGCGCCGTGCAGGGGCAGGCGCGCCTCGCGGCCGGCCGCGCGGACGACGACCGCGCTGTCGTCCTCCAGGGCGATCGCGACGTCGCCCGCGTTCGGGGCGCGTCGGCTGCCCCCGTCGGGCTCCGCGGCGCCGGGATCTTCCGCGCCGGGATCGCCGACGGCGAGGTCCTCGGCGGGGGCGGGGTCGATCGCGAACGTCCGCCGGCCGATCCCGCGCAGCCGGCCGGTCGTCTGCCAGTTCGTGAGGGCGAGCTGGAGCCGCTCGACGAGGGGCCAGTCGGCGCCGCCCGGGAGCTCCCGTCCGCCGAGATCGAGCACGTGCACCGTGGGCGACGCGGCCTCGATCAGCGGGCGCGAGATGTACGCCAGCGCGTCGCGGCGGAGCACGGGCTTCGACTCGTCCGCGCCGCTCGTCTCCGTGAGGTTGTGGATCCCCGAGACGTCGAGCAGGACGCCCTCGGGCGAGAGCCTCGTGTCGACGAGGTAGAGGTCGGTGGGCTCCCCGCGGTCGGCGTCAGCGCGCGCGCCGCGCGCGACGGCGCGCGCGCTGATGCCGAGCGGGCGGAAGCCGCCGCGCGGCGGGTCCACCCAGACCACGTCGCCGGACGCCGCGGTGATGCCCTGCTCCGAGAGCTCCTCGGCGAGCGCGGCCGAGCGATCTCGAGCGCCGCCGCCCACGTCCGGCGACATCGCCACGGCCGCGGCCATGCAGAGGACGATGATGCCGATGCGCTCGCGGCGCAGGGAGGGCGTTTTCGGGGACAGCATTCGCCAACAACGCGCGGCGGGCCGGGGCTCCTGCCCGAGCGGCCGAGAACGACCAGGCGCGCGCGAGCCCGCCGTTATCACCGTTTTTGTACCGCGGCCAGATTCGGGGGGCGCGCGTCGGGCAGCCCTCCATGCGGCCGGCTCTAGCGTCCGCCGAACCGGCGGTGCTACATCGGGCGCTCGCCATGTCGAACGCTGACTCGCCCCCTCTCCGCCGCGATGAGGCGCTGACGATAGCGCGCCTCGCCCACCTCGACCTCTCCGCTGAGGAAATGGAGCGCCTCACCGGTGATCTCGGCAACATCCTCAGCTACGTCCGGCAGCTCGAGGAGCTCGACGTCTCGGCGGTGCCGCCGACGGCGCACGTGCAGATCGAGCGGCTGCCGCTCCGCGCCGACGAGGAGGCGCCGAGCCTGCCGCGCGAGGTGGCCCTGCGGGAGGCGCCGCGGGTCGAGGACGACGGGTTCGCCGTGCCGGCCTTCGTGGACGAGGGGTGAGGCCGATGAGCACAGCGATCCTCGATCGATCCATCCCGGAGCTCGCGGCGCTCGTGCAGCGCGGCGAGGTGAGCGCCGAGGAGGTGGCCCGGGCCGCGCTCGCGCGCATCGAGCAGCGCGACGGCGGGCTCGGCGCGTTCCTCACCCTGCAGGGCGAGCAGGCCCTCGAGGCCGCGCGCGCCCTCGACGCGAGGCGCGCGCGCGGCGATGCGCTCGGCCCGCTCGCCGGCGTGCCGGTCGGGCTCAAGGACGCGCTCTGCACCGAGGGCGCGCCGACGACCGCCGGCTCGAAGATCCTCACGCGGGCGGCGGCGGGCGGCTCGTCGAAGGCGCCTGACCCGTCGCGCGGGTATCGCCCGCCGTACGACGCCACGGTCGTCGCCCGCCTGCGCGAAGCCGGCGCGATCCTGCCGGGCAAGTGCAACATGGACGAGTTCGCGATGGGCTCGTCGAACGAGAACAGCGCCTTCGGCCCGGTGAAGAACCCGTGGGACCCGACGCGCATCCCCGGCGGGTCGTCCGGCGGCAGCGCGGTCGCGGTGGCGGCGGGGATGACGCCCGGCTCGCTCGGCTCGGACACGGGCGGCTCCATCCGGCAGCCGGCGAGCCTCACCGGCGTCGTCGGCATCAAGCCGACGTACGGCCGCGTCTCTCGCTACGGCCTCATCGCCTTCGCCTCGAGCCTCGACCAGATCGGGCCGTTCGCGCAGGACGTGAAGGGCGCCGCGCGCCTGCTCGAGGTGATCTCGGGCCGCGATCCGCGCGACGCGACGAGCCTCGACGCGCCGGTGGGCGCCTACGAGGCCGCGTGCGGCCGCGACGTCGCGGGCCTGCGCATCGGCGTGCCCGAGGAGTACTTCGCGAAGGGCATCGATCCGCAGGTCGAGGCGAAGGTGCGGGAGGCGATCGAGGGCCTGCGCGGGCTCGGCTGCGAGATCAGGCCCGTGCACCTGCCGCACACGCGCTACGCCGTGGCGGCCTACTACATCGTGGCGACCGCCGAGGCGTCGTCCAACCTGGCGCGCTTCGACGGCGTGCGCTTCGGGCTGCGCGTGGACGGCGAGCGCGGCGGGAAGGCGGACCTCCAGGGCCTCTACGGCAGCACGCGCGGCGAGGGGTTCGGCCGGGAGGTGAAGCGGCGCATCCTGCTCGGCACGTACGTGCTCTCCGCGGGCTACTACGACGCGTACTACCTGCGCGCGCAGAAGGTCAGGACGCTGATCCGGCGCGACTTCGACGAGGCCTTCCGCGAGGTCGACCTCATCGCGGCGCCGGTCTCGCCGACGGTCGCGTTCCGGCTCGGGGAGCGCGTCGACGACCCGCTCTCGATGTACCTGGCCGACGTCTACACGCTGCCCGCGAGCATGGCGGGCCTGCCCGCGATCAGCGTCCCGTGCGCGACCGCGCCGGCGCCCGACGGCGGGCCTGCGCTGCCCGTCGGCCTGCAGCTCATCGGCCCTGCGCTGGAGGAGGCGCGGCTCTGCAGGGCGGCCTACGCGTGGGAGCAGATCTCTCCGGTGCGCGGGCTGCGCGCGCGCGTGTCGATCGCATGAGGAAGGGAGCGCGAAGGTGAGCTCCGCGATCGCGGTGGCGGCGGCCGGCCCCGAGCACCTGGCCGGGCTCGAGGCGCTCTTCGAGGCCGCCGGCACGCCCTGCTACTGCCGCTACTACCACTTCGGGGGCACAAACAACGAGTGGCTCGCGCGGTGCTCGGACGGCCAGGGCGAGAACCGCCGGGAGTTCGCCGAGGCGCTCGCCGCACGCAGCGACGAGGCGCGCGGCGTCGTGGCGCTCGCGAAGGACGTCTCGGACGTGGTCGGGTGGCTCAAGGTCGCGCCCGCCGCGGTCGTGGCGAAGGCCTACGAGCGCCGGCTGTACCGGGGGCTGCCGTGCTTCGCGGGCGATCGCGCCGGCGTCTTCCTGATCGGCTGCGCCGTCGTGCACCCGGGCCATCGCCGGCAGGGCGTCGCGACGGCGCTCGTCGCGGGCGCGGTGGAGCTCGCGCCCGCCTGGGGTGCGCGCGCCCTCGAGGCCCTGCCCCGCCGTCCGAAGGAGCCGGTGAGCGACGAGGAGCTGTGGACCGGCCCCGTCTCCGCGTTCACGACGAACGGATTCGTCGAGGTGAACGCGTTCGAGCCGTACCCGGTCCTTCGCCGGATGCTGTGACCGCGCCGCCCCGCGGACGTCGCGGGCGGGCCCGGCGGCCGTCGCGCTGCGCTTGCGCGCGCCGGCCGACCAGGTAGTGTCGCGCCCGCGCGCATGGCTCCCCCGTCCGAGCACCCCGACGCTGCGGCCCACGACGACCCTGCCGAGCGGAGCTCCGCCGGCGGTGCAGACCGCGCCGCGCCTGCCGCCGACCCAGGCGCGGCGACGAACAGCCCGGGCGAGCTCGCGGCCGTCGAGGCCGCGCCGGTCAGCCGGCAACCGTCGTCCGGCCCGAGGGGCCGGGTCGTCGCCCTCACCGGCGCCGCGTCCTTCCTCGGGCGCAACCTCATTGGCATCCTCGAGGAGGATCCCCGCATCGCCCGCGTGGTGGCCATCGACATCAAGCCGCCGGACACGGGCGGCTCCAAGCTGCGCTTGCACACGGTCGACCTGACGGCGCCTGCATCCGGGGAGCACGTCGCCGAGGTGCTCGCGGCCGAGCAGGTGGACACGCTCGTCCACCTTGGCTTCCTCTCGTCGCCGACCCCGGCGACCGCCTGGGCCCACGAGCTCGAGTCGGTGGGCACGATGCACCTGCTCCACGGCGCGCGCCAGGCGAGCCTGCGCAAGCTGATCCTCTGGAGCCAGACGATCCTCTACGGCGCACACCCGACAAACCCCAATTTCCTCACGGAGAAGCACCCGCTCCGCGCCGATCCGGAGGAGCGCTTCTTCGCGGACAAGATGGCGGCCGAGCGGGAGTTCAACGCCTTCGGCGCGAAGGCCAAGGGCACGACCGTCACCCTCCTGCGGACCGCGCCGATCCTCGGTCCGACCGTCCAGAACTACCTCACCCGGTACCTGGCGCGGCGGCTGGTCATGACCATGCTCGGCTTCGACCCGCTGTGGCAGTTCATCCACGAGGTCGACGCGATCGCCGCCTTCAAGCTCGCCATCGACAGCGATTTCCCTGGAACGTTCAACATCGTTGGCGACGGCGTGCTGCCGGTCTCCACGATCGTGCGCCTCGCGGGCCGGACGTCCTTCCCGGTGCTGCACAGCGCCGCCGGACCGCTCGTCGCTGCCCTCTGGGCTGCGCACGCGGCGATCGCGCCGCCCAGCTTCCTGCGCTACCTGCGCTACGTGTGCGTGGCGGACGGCGAGAAGGCGGCGCGCGTCATGGGGTTCCGGCCGGTCTACTCCACGCGCGAGGCGCTTCTCGACTACACAAGCGCGCAGCGGCTGCGGGACGTGCGGCTCCTGCAGGAGACACCCGCGTGAGGCGGTTCGGGGGGTAGAGCATGGGCACGGAGCACGATCGAGAGCGCAGGGGAGCAGTGAACGGGCCGACGGCGTCGGCGCGGGGGCGCTCCGAACGGCCGGGGTCGATGCAGCTCGTGCCCAGCATCGACGTCGAGGACGAGGAGACCCGGTACCTGGCGCCGATCGGCCCGACGGAGCCGTCCGACGGGCGAAAGATGCAGTCGTCCGAGGCGCACGCCCCTGTCGTGCCGGTGACGGCCGACGAGCTGGAGCGTCAGATCCGGGAGCTCGAGACGCGGCTCAAGAGCATGCTCGCCGGGGGCCAGCCGCACGACGCGAGCGAGGGGGGCCGCGGCGGGCCCGAGACGCAGCGGGGCCCCCGCCAGGGCGACGCGCCCGCGGCTCGCGAAAGCTACGCCAGCGAGCCGCCGCCGTCCGAGCCGGGGACGGCGCGGGACGTCCTGTCGACCGATTTCTACCTGCGGCAGTGGGGTCGCGCCGGCCTGCGCAGCCGCTCGGAGGAGGTCGACGAGTTCGGCTTCGATCCCAAGTACGAGGCCCGCTACAGGCCGCTCTTCGACTTCCTGTACAGGCACTACTTCCGCATCGATCTCCAGGGCGTCGAGCACATCCCCAGCGAGGGGCGGTGCCTCGTTGTGTCGAACCACGCGGGCGGGCCCATCCCGTACGACGGGCTCATGCTGCGGGCGGCGGTGCGGCGGGAGCACCCGGCGCATCGGGAGCTCCGCTGGCTGGCCGACGACTTCGTGTACTACCTGCCGTTCGCCGGCACGATCATGAACCGGCTCGGCGCCGTGCGGGCCTGCCAGGAGAACGCCGAGCGGCTGCTCGCGGGCGAGCGGCTCGTCGCGGTGTTCCCGGAGGGGGCCAAGGGCAGCGGGAAGCTCTACAAGGACCGGTACCAGCTCCAGCGGTTCGGCCGCGGCGGGTTCATCCGGCTCTGCCTGCGCACGCGCACGCCGCTCGTGCCCTGCGCCATCGTGGGGGCCGAGGAGACGAACCCGCTCCTTTACCGGGTCGAGCACGTCACGCGCGCGCTCGGCATCCCGTACTTGCCCATCACGCCGACGTTCCCTGCGCTCGGGCCGCTGGGCCTCGTGCCTGCGCCCACCAAGTGGAAGATTCGCATGGCCGAGCCGGTGCGGTTCGACGCCTACGGCCCCGAGGCGGCGGACGACCAGATCCTTGTGCAGCGCCTCGCCGAGCGGGTACGCGCCACGATCCAGGGGCTCCTCGACGAGACCCTGGCCACCCGGAAATCGATCTGGTTCGGATGAAGCAGACTGCGCAGACGGTTCCTCCACCCATGCCCGAGCACACCCTGGAAGGGACACCGCCCCCTGAGCCCGAGCGGGCGACGACCGGCAGGCCACGCCCCGACGGCGTGCTGGTGATCGACAAGCCGCGCGGACCGACGAGCCATGACGTCGTGGCCCGGCTGCGCCGCATCCTCGGGGTGAAGCGCATCGGGCATGCCGGGACGCTGGACCCGATGGCGTCCGGCGTCCTCGTGGTGCTCGTCGGTGAGGCCACAAAGCTCGCCCCGTACCTGACCGCGGAGGACAAGCGCTACACGGCGCGCGTCGTCCTCGGCGTCGGCACGGACACCCTCGATGCGGACGGGGAGATCACGGCGGCGCAGCCCTTGCCGGCGTGGCTCGACGACGAGCTCGGCGCGCTCGCCGGGGCCGGCGTGGCCCCCGGCGCCGAGGCGGTCGCGCGCGCGGCGCCGCGCATCGCGGCGGCGCTCGACGCGGAGCGGGCGAGGCGGGAACAGACGCCGCCAGCCTACTCGGCCATCAAGGTCGCGGGGCAGCGCAGCTATGCCCTCGCGCGCGCCGGCCAGGCGGTGGATCTCGCGGCGCGGACCGTCGAGGTCCGGTCGCTCGCGGTCGCCGGCGCCTCGCGCGGCGGGCCCGGCACGCCGGCCGCGGACGCCGCGCCCGCCACCCTCGATCTCGAGCTCGAAGTGAGCAAGGGCTACTACGTGCGCTCGCTCGCCGGCGATCTCGGCGCGCACCTCGGCGTGCCCGCACATCTATCTGCCCTCCGCCGCACCGCGAGCGGCGCCTTCACGGTGGCGCAGGCGGTGCCTCTCGATGCCGGCGCCGAGGCGCTGCGCGCCGCCCTGCGTCCGCTCGCCGAGGCAGCCGCTTCCAGCCTCCCCGTCGCCCGCCTGACCGAGGACGGCACCCGGCGCGCGCGCCTCGGACAATCGCTCACCGAGTCCGACTTCTCCATGGCTCCTGCGCATCCCGGCGCCGCCGTATGGCTCGACCCGGACGGACACGTCGTTGCGCTGGGCGCGCCGGACATTGCGCTGGGCGCCCCCGAGGGCACCGGCGCCGAGGCTTCCGAGAGCTCACCTGCGCTGCTCGCGACCCGATTTTCCGTCCTACGTGGTTTCACCGGGGGGGCGGATGTCCGTGGAAGTTCTGCCAGGTAATGGAAATAGTGTAACGCACGGCAATTCCCTGGACTTCGGCAGATCCACGGATCATGTCACTGGCCGAGCTCGGCCTTGTGGGTCGAGCCAGGGAGTCCGCCCTGCAGCGAGACCGCCGAGAGCGCGTGGATCCGTCCTCTCCCGAGATTTCGCGCCCCGGTCCGGTTGCGCTCCCCTCGCCTGTTCCGTTACGATTCGTCCGTTAGGAGTCTCGGTTTGAGTCCCGATTTCGTTCCATTGCCAGCGCTCGGCGCTGCAGTTCTCTCCGCTGTACTTGGCTCGCTGTTCGTCGGCGCCGACACCGCCCTGACGACGCTGAGCGCAACGAGGCTCGGCGCGCTGATTGAGCAGTCGAAGGGCCCCACGAAGGCTGCCTACGAGCGGATTCGTCGAGAGGACGCCAAGCTCCGCTCCCGTTACCTGCTCGGCTGGGTCGTCTCGACCAGCCTGACCGCCGCCTGCTTCGACCTCTTCTTCCGGCGAAGCGTCCCGGAGGCGGCCCTGGGTCTCGAGCTGGCGACCACCGCCGTCGTCTGCGGGGCCCTTTACGAGGTCAGCTCGACGCTGGGCCGCAAGCACGCCGATCGGGCGGCATCGATGGCGGTCCGCTTCTTGCGCCCTCTCGAGATCGCGATGCTGCCGCTCGCCATACCGCTTGGCTGGATCGGCTCCCGGCTCGGGCAGCGGGACGGGGAGCAGCCTTCGGACCCGCGGGTTGCCGAGGCCGAGGTCGAGATCCTTGTCGATGAGGTCGAGCGCTCTGGCCTCTTCGGGCGAGAACCGGCGGAGATGATCCGGAATGTGCTCGAGTTCGCCGATCGCACGGCGCGGGACGTCATGGTGCCGCGCTCCAAGGTCGAGGCGATCGAGATCTCCACTCCGCTCGAGAAGGTGCTGGAGATCGTGACCGAGAGCGGGCACTCCAGGTATCCGGTGTACAAGGACCAGATCGACAACATCGCTGGTCTTCTCTACGCGAAGGACATGTTCAAGGTCCTCGAGGAGCGCCGTCTCAAGAACACGACGCTCCGGGAGATCACGCGGAGCCCTGCCAATTTCGTCGCCGAGTCGCAGCCGCTCTCCTCTCTGCTGAGGGAGATGAAGAGCCGGAGACAGCACCTTGCGATCGTGGTCGACGAGTTTGGTGGGATGTCTGGGATTGTCACCCTGGAAGACGTCCTCGAGGAGATCGTCGGCGACATCCGGGATGAGCACGACGAGACGGACGATGGGGCGTCGATCCAGGACCTCGGCGATGGCCGGCTGGTCGCCGACGCGGCGGTGTCGATGAGCGATCTCTCGGCGTACCTGGGAGCGGAGCTCGACCGGGAGGGGAAGTACGAATCGCTCGGCGGCATGCTCACGCAGCACGTGGGCAAGGTGCCCGAGGTGGGCACGGCGGTGAGCAAGTTCGGCTTGCGCTTCATCGTGCGGGACAGCGACGAGCGGCACATCGGGAAGGTGGAGATCGTCCGCCCCCGTGCCATGGGCGCCGGCGGCGCTGCCTGAAGCGGCCGCCCGCGCACGCGAGCCCTTGCCGAGCTACCCCGCCCGCGGTGCTCGTCGCGCGCCGCGCGCAGCCCTCCGCTCTGCGACGGCCGACCGCCGCGCGCAGCCCTCCGCTCTGCGACGGCCGACCGCCGCGCGCAGCCCTCCGCTCTGCGACGACCAACCGCCGCGCGTTGCCTTCCGTTCTGCGACGGCCGAGCGGCGCGCGCCCGCACAGGAGACGGGCCCAGATCGGCGTTTTCGGCGCGCAGGCGTACTCTCGTACGCCGAGCACCGAAAACGCCGAGGTGGGCCCGTATCCGCAGCGGGCGTGCGTCGCTCAGCGGGCGAGGGAGACTTTGCGGAGCTCGTTCGCGAGATCGTCGCCCTCTTTGATGAGGCCGGCCGTCTCGGTGGCGGGGTTTTCCTTGTTGCCCTCGAGCAGCTGGCGGACGTCGATCATCGCGCCGCGCAGCTTGAAGACGATCTGCTCGCTCGTGAAGGCGGCCACGGACTGAGGGTCGACCGGAAGGGCCTGCAGGTCGCCGCCGGCGATGTCGCCCTTGGTCCAGCGGGTGGCCTCCTTCTCGGCAGGCTTCAGGCCCTGCTGCGTGCGCTCGAGACGGGTCACCGCGTACTTCGCCGGCCAGTCCTTGCCGAACGGGAACGGCGCCTTGTTTGGAACGAGCTCGGCCAGCGTCTTGTCGCCGTCCCGGCGGAAGACGACCGAGAAGTTCACCACGGGCTCGTCCTGCTCCTTCCACGATTTCTCGACGGAGCTCTGCGCCGCCGTGAGCAGGTTCTTGAGGCTGTCCTTGGTCTTGTTGAGATCCTGGACCGACGTCGTGTAGGCGAGCAGCTGACGCATCACCCGGCCCGGAAGGCTGCCGATCTGCTTCCCCTCCAGGTTGGTGGCGTCGAACGGGACGTTGATCGCGCCGAGCTCGGTCGTCAGCTCTGCCGGGAAGCTCTTCTGCGAGAGCTTCGCGGCCCCCTCCTCGAGCTTCTTTGTCAGCTCCTCCATCTTCGCGTTCGCGGCCCGCACGTCCTTCTCGAGCGCCGCGGCGCCCTCGATAGCGAGCTTGGCGCGATCGCCGCGCTCCTTCGTGCCGCCGACCGCGAAGCCCACGGCGATGCCGAGCAGCGCCGCGAGGCTCGCGTAGAGCGCCGTCCTCTTCGAGGCCTTCCGGCGCTCCTGCTCGACCTCCTCGCCGACCTCGACCTTGATGGTCTGCGCGGCCGCCGTCGGCTTCGGCGGGGACGTCTGGATCACGGGACGCGGCGCCGGCGCGAACGGAGGCAGCGGGATGCCCGGAGAGATGCCCGGCGGAGGCGCAATGCCTCCCACGGAGGGCATGGGCGGACGCGCGCTCGGATACGGCGAGGGCATGCCGCCCGGGAGCGGGCTCCCGTCGGGAGGCGGCCCCGATCCGGGCTGCGGGCCTGGCACGGGAAGGGGGACGGCCGCTCCCGGGGCCCCGCCTATCGTCGTTTTGCCAAGCCGAGCCTTCAGATCGATTTTGCTCTTCTTCTTTTCTTCAGCCATCGGCTCCTCGGGGACGGGATCGCTGCACCACTTCGCCCTGAAAACGCCAGCCCGCCCGAGGGAACCGACCCACCGCGGCCCGAACCGGAGCTGCTCCTGCGCGAGCGGCGACAGGATGTGACACGGGCCGGCCTCCAGCGGACCGACATGGGAGCGGGGAGGAAAAGATCAGCAACACAACGGGAGCGTCGGGCGAGAGGACGACCCGCCGCGCACGTTAGCGGCGCGCCGCCTGGAATGTCAACGCGATGGCGATCATGGCGCAGCGTCGGTTTCGATGAGCGATCGCCAGGCCGCTCCGCCATCGCGATCCGCGGCAGCGCCCTCACCCGGGCGTCAGGCCCCGCCCCCTCCCCACCCGCACGTCGCCGGCAGCATGGCCCTCCGCCGAGGGACCGGGTAGGAAGCAGGGGCCCATGGTCTCGTTCAAGTTCGGCGGAGGCCGGCAAGCGCCGCCCCCTTCTTCCCCCGGCGAGGGCCGGCAGGCATCGCCTCCGCGGCGACCGCCGCTCCGGATGGAAACCCGGCGGGTGACGAGCTTTGATGGAACCGACATCGCGTACCGGGTGACGCCACCGCCGTTCGAAGGAGCGAAGACGGTGGTCCTGCTCAACGGGCTGGGCGGGCCCTACCTCGTCTGGCGGGCGCAGATCGAGTACCTCTCCGACCAGTACCGCTTCATCACGTGGGACTACCGCGGGATGTACGCGTCGGGGCGCCCGTCGCTGGACGCCCCGGATGCCTATGCGGTGGCCAGCCACGTCCGCGACCTGGAGGCGATCCTCGCGGCCGAAGGGGTCCGGCACGGCTCGCTCATGGGATGGAGCATGGGCGTCCAGGTCGCGCTGGAGGCGTTCCGCCGGCTCCCAGGGTTCGCCGCGAACCTGGTCCTGTTGAACGGCACCCACCGCCCGCCGCTGGAGACGATGGGGCCGCTGCCGGGGCTCGGGCGGCTGTTCCCGCCGCTCATGGCGCTCGCAGCGCGCGCTCAGACGGCCGCGACAAAGATAACGCGTCGCGTCATCGGCCAGCCGGACGCTGCGGCGTGGCTGAGGCGGCTGGGGCTGCTCGGGAAGACGCTCGACGGCGAGGTGCTCGCCGAGCTCGTGCAGCCGTTCGGCCAGCTCGATATGGAGGCGTTCCTGCGGAACCTCCGCGCGCTGGGCACGCACGACGTCGAGGAGGTGCTCGACCAGATCGACGTCCCGACGCTGCTCATCACCGGCGACCGCGACGCGTTCACGCCCCTGGCGCTGGTCCAGTCGATGGCGCGACGCATCCCGCTGGCCGAGATCCTCGTGGTCCGCGGCGGCACCCACACCACCGCGCTCGAGTTCCCGGAGCTCGTCTCGCTCCGGATCGAGCGCTTCTTCGCGGACCACGATTTCTAGACCGGAGCCCCCGCCAGGACGCCGAGAGAGCCGCTTCTTCTCCGCTGGCGTCTTCGGCGTCCTCGCGGCTCTTCTCTTCCCTCGCGACCGGCGCTGACGGCGGCCCGCAGCGAGCCGCCCGTCACCTCGGGGCTATTTTCGCAGCAGATCCGCGAACGGGTTGTTGCGGAAGCCGCCCGCCGAGTTGCCCTGCCCCTGCCCCTTCCCTTGCCCCTGGGCCGGCTTGCGGCCGTCGTTGCGAGCGCGCGCGTCGCCGCCGGCCGGCGGGCCGCCCGCCTGCGGGCGCGCGCCGGCCGGCGCGCCGCCCTTCTTCGCGGTGAGGGAGATGCGCTTGCGCACGAGGTCGACCTCCAGCACGCGCACCTTGATCTTCTCGCCGACCTTGGCGACCTCGTTCGGATCCTTCACGAACCGATCCGCGAGCTGCGAGACGTGCACGAGGCCGTCCTGATGGACGCCGACGTCGACGAAGGCGCCGAACGCCGTCACGTTGGTCACCACGCCCTCGAGCTCCATGCCCGGCTTGAGATCCTCCATGGTCCGCACGTCGTCGCGGAACTTCGGCGGCTCGAACGTGGCGCGCGGGTCGCGGCCGGGCTTCTTCAGCTCGCTCAGGATGTCGTTCAGCGTGAACGAGCCGACGTCGCCGGCCTCGTACTTCTTGGGATCGATCCGCGCGATCGCCGCCGTGTCGCCGATGAGCGACCCGACCGGCACGCCGAGATCCGTCGCGATGCGCTCGACGAGGCCGTAGCGCTCCGGGTGCACGGCGCTCGCGTCGAGCGGGTGCTCCCCTCCCCGGACCCGCACGAAGCCCGCCGCCTGCTCGAACGTCCGCGGGCCGACCCCGGGCACATCGAGCAGCGCCTTGCGGCTCTTGAACGCGCCGTGCAGATCGCGGTGGGCGACGATCTTCTTCGCGAGGCTCGGGCCGATGCCGGCGACGCGGGCGAGCAGCGGGGCGCTCGCGGTGTTGAGCTCGACGCCGACCCGGTTGACGCAGCTCTCGATCACCTCGTCGAGCTTCCGCGCGAGCAGCCCCTGATAGACGTCGTGCTGGTACTGGCCGACGCCGATGCTCTTCGGGTCGACCTTCACGAGCTCCGCGAGCGGGTCCTGCAGCCGGCGGGCGATGCTGATCGCGCCGCGCACCGTGAGGTCGAGGTCGGGGAACTCCTCGCGCGCGACGTCGCTCGCCGAGTAGATGCTCGCGCCTGCCTCGCTCACCGGGACGCAGAACATCGTCTCTGACGTGGACCCGTGATCGGCGCTCGCCGTCTCCTTCAGCCCCTCCGACGCGAGCACGTCCTTCACGAACGCCTCGGTCTCGCGGCCGTGCGTGCCGTTGCCCACCGCGACCGCGCGGAGCGGGTACTTGCGGCAGATGCGGCGCAGATCCTGCCGCGCGCGCTCCAGCGCGTCGCTGCTCCCGACCAGGTAGATCGTCGTGTGCTCGAGGAGCTTGCCCGTCTCGTCGACGACGGCGCACTTGCAGCCGGTGCGCTGGCCCGGGTCGATGCCGAGCACCGCCTTCGTGCCGAAGGGCGCCGCGAGGAGGAGCTCGCGGAGGTTCTGGGCGAAGACCTCGACCGCGCCGCGATCGGCCTGCATCTTGAGGTCGACGCGCACGTCGCTCTGCACCGCCGGGAGCAGGAGCCGCTTCACGGCGTCCTCCGCGGCCTTCATGAGCTCGCCGGCCCACGGCGACTTCGGCTTCAGCCCCACCGCCGCGTGGATCGGCGGGACGAGCGGCTCGGGCGCGAGCTCGATCGCGGCGCGGAGCACGCCCTCGGCCTCGCCGCGGCGGATGGCGAGGTAGCGGTGCGAGGGGATGTTCGCGACGGGCTCCTCGAAGCTCGCGTACATGTCGAACTTCGTCTGCTTCCCGTCGTGCTCCTCGTTCTTCTGGACCTTGATGACGCCTTCCTTGACGTAGGCCTCGCGGACGAGCTTGCGCACGTCGGCGTGCTCGGCGATGCGCTCGGCGCAGATGTCGCGCGCGCCGGCGAGGGCGGCCGCCGCGTCGGGGACCTCCTTCTCGGCGCTGACGAAGGCGCGGGCCTCCTCCTCGGGGTTGCCGTCCGCGGCCTGCGACCAGAGGCGATCCGCGAGCGGCTCGAGGCCCCGCTCCTTCGCGATGATGGCGCGCGTGCGGCGCTTCGGCTTGAAGGGCAGGTAGAGGTCCTCGAGCTCGGCCTTGGTCTGGCAGGCGCGGATCTTCGAGGCGAGCGCGTCGGTGAGCTTGCCCTGCTTCTGGATCTCCGCGAGCACCGTGCCGCGGCGCTCCTCGAGCTCGAGCAGGTAGGCGCGGCGCTCCTCGATCGCGCGGATCTGCACCTCGTCGAGCCCGCCGGTCGCCTCCTTGCGGTAGCGGGCGATGAACGGCACCGTCGCCCCCTCGGCGAGCAGCTTGGCCACCGCCGAGACCCCCTGGCGCGGGAGGCTCAGCTCCTCGGCGAGGAGCGGGACGGGATCGAACGAGCTGTCCGCGCGGCTCGGGACAGCGACAGGGCTCTGCGTCTCGGTCATGAGCGCGGCATACGCGCAGGGTGCACGCGCGTCCAGGCTTGACTTGCGCGCCGCCTCACCCGGCCGCCGCGATGACCTCGCCGTCACGCAGCACCGCCAGCGCGCGCGGCGCGCCCCAGGGCTGCACGATCGCGTTCTCGTGCGGCAGGTCCCAGACGACGAGGTCGGCGCGGAGCCCCGGCCGCACGGCGCCGCACACGCCGCCGAGCCCGAGCGCGCGCGCCGCCTCGCGCGTCGCGCCCAGGATCGCCTCGGCGACCGTGAGGCCGTAGAGCCGCACCGCGAGCGCGAGCGCGAGCGGCAGGCTCTCGGTCGGCGCCGTGCCGGGGTTCGCGTCGCTGCCCACGACGAGCGGGACGCCGGCGGCCCGGAGCGCGGCGACGGGCGGCGGCTCCTGCCGCAGCGTGAAGCTCGCCACGGGCAAGAGCGCGGCGGCGACGCCCGCCCGGGCGAGCGCCGCGATGCCCCCGGGCGCGACGTGCTCGAGGTGGTCCGCCGACGCGGCGCCTAGCTCGGCCGCGAGCTCGGCGCCGCCCACGTCCGCGAACTGCCCGACGTGCACGCGCACGCCGAGCCCCAGCGCGCGCGCGCGCTCGAGCACCGGCCGCGCCTCGTCCACCGAGAACGCGCTCCGGTCGATGTACGCGTCGACGTAGCGCGCGAGGCCGGCCGCGGCGATCGCGGGCAGCCAGGAGCGCGCGACGACGCCGGCGTAGGCGGCGCGATCGCCGCCCGCCTCCGGCGGCAGCGCGTGCAGGGCGAGGTACGTCGGCACGACGCGGGGCAGGCGCGCGTCCCTCCCCGCCTCGGCGACCGCCTCGAGCTGCTTGCGCTCCGAGGCCTCGTCGAGGCCGTAGCCGCTCTTCGCCTCCACGGCAGTCACGCCGAGCGCCGCCATCCGGCGGAGGCGGGCGCGGAGCGCGCCGGCGAGCTCGCCGGCCGTCGCGGCGCGCACTGCGCGCATGCTCGCGACGATGCCGCCGCCCGCCGCGGCGATCGCCTCGTAGTCGCCACCGGCCATGCGGACCGCGTACTCCGCGTCCCGCGAGCCGACCCACGGCGCGTGCGTGTGGCCGTCGACGAGCCCGGGCGTGACGACGCCCGCGGCCTCGATCGCGACCGGGACGCCGGCCTCGGGCCGCAGCACCTCGCGCCGCGGCCCGACCGCCTCGATAGCGCCGCCCCGCACGACGATCGCGGCGTCCTCGATCACCCCGAGCGGGTCGCCGGCCGAGGCGCGGGACGGGTCGCACGTGACGAGCCGGCGCGCGGTGACGGCGAACGCGCGATCGGGGCGCTGCGCGGGCTCCCCCGGCGCGGCCCCCGGCGGCGCCGTCACGTCGCCGCCCCCGCGGCGAGCGCGGCGCGCGCCCGCTCGATGTCCGCGAGCACCGCCCTCGAGGCAGGCCCGCCGACGATCTCGGCGAGCGCCGCGGGCGAGGAGACCGGTCGCGGCGGGCACCGCCGGCGCAGCCCGAGGCAGCGCGCGGCCGCCTCGACGCAGCGGTCGCGGAAGCGCGGATCGCGCTCGGCCCTGCGCACGAGCGCCTCGTGCGCGCGGTCCTGAAGGTCCTCGTCCTTGCAGACGAGCAGCGCGTCGCAGCCCGCCGAGATGGCCGCGGTGGCGGCCTCCTCGACCGGGTGATGCGCCGCGATCGCGGCCATCTCGAGGTCGTCCGAGAAGAGCACCCCCTCGAAGCCGATCTCGTCGCGCAGGAGGCCGGTGCAGATGGATCGGGAGAGCGTCGCCGGTACGCCGGGATCGAGCGCCTCGACGACGATGTGCGCCGTCATCAGCGACGCGACCCCGGCGCGGGAGGCGGCGCGGAACGGCGGCAGCTCGATCTCGTCGAGACGACCGCGACCGTGGGCGAGGGTCGGGAGCGCGAGGTGGCTGTCGAGCGCCGTGTCGCCGTGCCCCGGAAAATGCTTGCCGCAGGCGAGGACGCGCTCCTCCTGGAGCCCCTCGAGGAACGCGACGCCGCCCTCCGCGGCGGCGCGAGGATCGCGGCCGAAGGCGCGATCACCGATGATCGGGTTCGCGGGGTTCGAGTCGACGTCGAGCACGGGGGCGAAGTTCAGGTTGATGCCGAGGGCCCGGAGCTCGGACGCGACGGCGCGCGCCGCGCGGCGCAGCAGCGGGAGATCCATGAGGTCGCCGAGCGAGCGCATCGGCGGCAGCTTCAGGAACGGCGCGGGCAGGCGGGTGACGCGGCCCCCCTCCTGATCGATGCCGAGGAAGGGAGGCCTATCCGGGCCGCCCGCCGCGGCGAGCGCCGCGCAGAGCCGCAGCGTGGCGTCCATGTCAGGGACGTTGCGCCGGAAGAGGATCGCTCCGCCCCTCCGCCCCTCGGCGAGCGCCCGGAGGTACCGGGCGGGCGGCTCGGCGCCGTCGAAACCGCCCACGATGAGCTGACCACACAGGACCTCGAGCTGCACCGTCCACCACCTCTCGCGCGGCCGAGGCGCGTGGCTGGCCGCGGGGTCCGTTCGTAAACGACTTGGGCCGGCGGGGCCACTTTTGAGGACGCGCCGGGGCGCCGGCGGGAGGGCGCGCGCCGCGGCCCGCCCGTCAGAACCGGAGCGCGATCTTCCCGAAGTGTCCGCCGCTCGCCATGTGGTCGAGCGCCTGGCGGATCTCGGTGAAGGGGAACACGCGGTCGACGACCGGGCGGAGTCCGCTCGCCGCGATCGCGCGGCCGAGGTCCTCGAACATCGCGCGCGAGCCGACGAAGATGCCCTGCGCGCGGATCTGCTTCATCAGGAAGGGGAACAGGTTGAGCTCCGGCGCGCCGCCCGAGAGCACGCCGATGAGGCTCACGCGCCCGCCGATCCGCACCGCGCGGAGCGACCGGGCGATCGTACCCGCGCCGCCCACCTCGATCACGTGATCCACCCCCGCGCCGCCGGTGAGCGAGAGCGCCTGCGTGTCCCAGTCGGGCGTCGTGCGGTAGTTGATCGTCTCCGACGCCCCGAGCGACCTCGCGCGCTCGAGCTTCTCGTCGCTGCTCGAGGTGACGATGACGCGGGCGCCCGCGAGCCGGGCGAGCTGCAGCGCGAAGATCGAGACGCCGCCCGTGCCCTGCACGAGCACCGTGTCGCCCGCCTTGAGGTGGCTCGCCGCGAAGAGCGCGTTCCAGGCGGTCACCGCGGCGCACGGCAGCGTCGCGGCCTCCTCGTCCGTGAGGTGCGGCGGGACCGCGACGACCCCCTCCTGATCCAGGAGCACCTGCTCCGAGAGCACCCCCGGCAGCTCTCCGCCGAGCGCCCCCTTCGTCTTGGCCCAGGATATCTCCCCGTCGATCCAGCGCTGGTGGAAGATCGGGCACACGCGATCGCCGACCTTCACCCGCGTCACCCCTTCCCCCACCCCGATCACCTCGCCGACCCCGTCCGAGAGCGGGACGAGCGGCAGCGGGAGCTTCGGGTTGTAGAGGCCCTTCGCCATGAGCAGGTCGCGGAAGTTGAGCGACGCCGCCTTCATCCGGAGGACGATCTGCCCGGGTCCGGGCTTCGGATCCGGGAGGTCCATCGGGCGGAGCGCGTCGAGGCCGAACGAACCCTGGAGAGCGAACGCTTTCATGCAGATCCTCCTTGATCGGAGGTGCGCTATCTCATGCGGGGTGGACCCGGTCAACGCGCCGCGCGTCGCGCGGCGCCTGGGAAGCGAGCCAGAGGCCCGGGCTGCTCCGCTCGCCGACCAGGCGCGGCGCTCCCGGGTGCGCGCACGACAGCCAGGCGCTACCGTCGCAACAATGCATGCGAGCACGAGAAGAGGACGAATGACAGGAGCGATGAGCGGGGCGCCCAGGCTGGGGCTCATCGCCGCGGGCGCCCACGCGCTCGCGTGCGGCGCGAGCGCCGGGAGGGAGCCGGCCGGAGGAACGTCGGGGGCGCGGGCCGCCGAGGCAGCGACGGAGGAGAGCGCGCGCACTTCGGGGGGCGAGGCCTCGGACGCCGAGCCCGGCAGCGGCGGCGAGGCGCAGGCCGCACCCGCGCCGCCCGCGCCGGGGCCGCGGATGACCCGCGCGGAGGCGGGGCGGTACGTGCTCGCGCTGGTGAACCGCGATCGGGCGGCGCACAAGCTGCCGCCCGTCCGGTGGGACGAGACCGCGGCGCGCGCGGGGCGGCGGCACACGGAGGACATGGTCCGCGTGGGCTTCACCGGCCACTGGGGCAGCGACGGGTCGGTCCCGGAGGAGCGCTACACAGCGGCCGGAGGCGACGGCTTCGTCATGGAGAACGCCGGCTGCTTCGCCGACGCGATCCCGCGCGAAGTCGATCCGGATCCGCGCTTCTCCGCGGAGAGCCTCGATCGGGTCCACCACGCCTTCATGAACGAGAAGCCCCCGGCCGACGGGCACCGACGCAACGTGCTCACAGCGTCGCACACGTCGCTCGGGGTCGGGCTGGCCAAGGCCAAGGGGTTCGACATCGCCTGCATGGCGCAGGAGTTCGTCGACGACTACGGCACGTACCAGAAGCTGCCCAGGCGGGCGCAGATCGGCGAGGTGATCCAGGTGGCCGGCGAGGTCCGCGCGCCGGCGAAGATCGCGGGCGTCGGGATCTCGCGGATCGAGCCGGGCAAGCCGATCCCGCCGGAGAAGCTGCTCAGGATGGGCGGATACGCGATCCCGTCCCCCTACGCGACGTTCTTCCCGAAAGGCTTCAAGACGCCTATTCCTCTTCAGGTGACAGGCAATCGATTCGACATCCAGGTCCCGCTGAACGACCGCAAGCGGCCCGGCCTCTACGGCGTCAGCGTCTGGGCGACGTTCCCCCCCTCGAACGAGCTCAAGATGGTCTCGCTCCGCACGATCGACGTCGGCAAGGGAGGCGCGCGGTGAACCACAGCCGCCCCCCGGCGTCGTCGCCCGAGGATCTCGACGCGGTCAAGGTGCTCGATCACCTGGTCCGCCGCGCGGTCTCCATGGGCGCGAGCGACATCCACGTCGAGCCGAAGCGCGACAGCATCCGCGTGCGCTACCGCGTCGACGGCGTGATGGTGGCCCAGGGCCAGATCCCGATCGAGATCGCGCCGTCGCTCACGTCGCGCGTGAAGGTGCTCGCCCGGATGGACATGACCGAGCGGCGCCTGCCGCAGGACGGCCAGTTCGGCCTGGAGCTGCACGGGCACCCGCTCATCCACCTGCGCGCCTCGACGTTCCCCGCGATCCACGGCGAGACGCTCGTGCTGCGCGTGCTGCTCAGCCACCAGCTGATCGCGCTCGAGAAGCTCGGGCTCTCCGAGGGCGACGTGCCGCGGGTCCAGGGGCTCGCGGAGCGCGCTTCGGGGCTCATCGTCGTGTGCGGGCCGACCGGCTCGGGCAAGACGTCGACGCTCTACTCGCTCATCAAGGTGATGAAGACCAGCGAGCTCAGCATCGTCACGCTGGAGGATCCGATCGAGGTCGAGTTCGCCGACATCACCCAGGGGCAGACCAACCCGAGGCAGGGCTTCACGTTCGCGACCGGCCTGCGCGCGATCCTGCGGCAGGACCCGGACGTGATCATGGTCGGTGAGATGCGCGATCCAGAGACGGCGCAGATCGCGCTGCAGGCGAGCCTCACGGGGCACCTCGTGCTGTCGACGCTGCACACCTCGGATGCGGTCGACACGGTCGCGCGACTCGTGGACCTCGGCGCGGAGTCGTGGATCGTGGCGAACGCCCTGCTCGCGGTGATCGCGCAGCGGCTCGTGCGGCGGCTCTGCGATGAGTGCGCGGAGAAGTACGAGCTCGAGACCGCCGTGATGGACGAGGAGGAGCAGGTCCTCATCGAGAAAGGCACCGAGCTGAAGCGCGGGGTCGGGTGCCAGACATGCCACCTGACGGGTTACCGGGGCCGGATCGGGCTCTTCGAGATGCTGGAGCTCGACGACGACCTGCGGGATCTCGTGAAGGCGCGGGCGGGGAAGCGCGCGTACCGGGACGCCTCGCGCAAGGTGGGGCTCGTGCCGCTCCGGCACGCCGGGCTCACCAAGGTGAAAGAGGGCATCACCTCCCTCGACGAGGTGCTCCGCGTGACGTGACGGCCTCTGGCGTAGCGCGCAGCGCGCGCCGCCTGTCAGGTGGCTCGCGAGGCGCCGTCGTCGACGGCGTTGGCGGCGATGACGCCCTTGTACCAGAGCGCGCTGTCCTTCGGGACGCGGCGCTGCGTCTCGTAGTCCACCCAGACGATGCCGAACCGCTGGGAGTAGCCGCGGTCCCACTCGTAGTTGTCCATCAACGACCACACGAAGTACCCGGCGAGCGGCGCCCCCGCGTCGATCGCGCCCCGCGCAGCGACGAAGTGATCGCGCAGGAACTGCAGCCGCTGCACGTCCGGAATGCGGCCGTCCTTGTCGGGCCCGGTCGAGTAGGCCGCGCCGTTCTCCGTCACGTAGAGCTTGGGCACCCCGTACTCCACATGCAGCCGGATGAGCAGCCGCCGGAGCCCGTCCGGGTACACCTCCCAGCCCATCTCGGTCTGCTCGGAAGCGGGCGCGACGTGCTCCGTCCTCGGCAGGTTCTGCTCCTCGGGCACCTTGCTGCTCCGCAGCACCGCCCGGGAGTAGTAGTTGAGGCCGAGGAAGTCGCACTGCGTCGCGATGATGTCGAGATCGCCCGGCTTGCACACGGTCAGCCCCTCCGGCGGGAGGTGGCCCAGCGCGATGTAGTCCGCGATCATGTCCGCCGGGTAGTGCCGGCCGTACAGCGGATCGAGGAACCAACGGCTGAAATACCCGTCGTAGTGGCGGGCCGCGTCGTAATCGGCGGCGCTCGGCGACGCGGGCATCGCGTAGTTCATGTTCAGCGTGATGCCGACCTCGGCGCCAGGAACGTTCTTGCGCAGCACGGGCACCGCGAGGCCGTGCGAGAGCAGGAGGTGGTGGCTAACCGCCAGCGCCTTGCCGAAATCGCGCATGCCCGGCGCGTGGATCCCCTTCTCGTAGCTGAGGAACGCCGTGCACCACGGCTCGTTGTGCGTGATCCACTTCTTGACGCGATCGCCGAGCCTCCGCGACACCACGTCGGCGAACTCCACGAACGCATCGGCCGTCGAGCGGTGCTGCCAGCCCCCGACCTGGTCCTGGAGCACCTGCGGCAGGTCCCAGTGGAAGAGCGTCGCGTACGGCTCGATCCCGGCCTCGAGCAGGCCGTCCACCAGCCGGCTGTAGAAGTCGAGCCCCTTCTGGTTCACCGCGCCCCGGCCGTCCGGGAGGATGCGCGGCCACGCGATCGAGAACCTGTAGGCCATCAGGCCCAGGCTCTTCATCAGCGCGATGTCTTCAGGCCAGCGGTGATAGTGCTCGCACGCGACGTCGCCGTTGGTCCCGTCCGTGATCTGACCGGGCGTCTTCGCGAAGCGATCCCAGATCGACTCGCTGCGCCCATCCTCGCTCGTGGCGCCCTCGATCTGATAGGAGGACGTCGCAGCCCCCCAAACAAACTTGTCGGGAAATCTCAGGGACGACATGTTCTCTCGTGAATCTCCTCAGACAGATACGGCCTCGACGGAGGCAGGTACCTTGCGCTCGTACTGCGCGGAGGGAGCGACGGAACCGGGCGAGTAGAGGTGGCAGCGGACCCAGTGCCCCGAGCCGACGTCGACGGCCGCCGGCATCTGCTCCCGGCACGCGTTCATCACGCTCGGGCAGCGATCGGCGAAGGGGCAGCCCGGCGGCGGGTTGACGAGCTTCGGCGCGCCGGAGCGGGCCGGGAGCTCGCCGCGGATCGAGCCGTTCGGGTCGGGCACCGCCGAGAGCAGGAGCTTCGTGTACGGGTGCGCCGGCTGCTGCATCAGCTCCTCGCTCGGCGCGCCCTCCACGATGTGGCCGGCGTACATCACCATCGTGCGATCCGCGACGTAGCGCGCGCTCGCGATGTCGTGGGTGATGTAGAGGTACGAGATGCCGCGCTCCTCCTTGAGCTTCTCCATCAGGTTCAGGACGCCCATGCGGATCGAGACGTCGAGCATCGAGATCGGCTCGTCCGCGAGGATCACGCTGGGATCCACGGCGAGGGCGCGGGCGATCGCCACGCGCTGCCGCTGGCCGCCCGAGAGCTGGTGCGGGTACTTGGCCGCGACCTCCGCAGGCGGGTTGAGATCGACCGTCTTGAGGAGCGCGTGCACCTTCTCCCGGAGGATCGCGGCGTTCGGCGCCTTGTTGTGGAGCAGCAGCGGCCGCTCCAGGTGGTAGCCGATCGAATGCACCGGGTTGAGCGAGCCGAACGGATCCTGGAAGATCATCTGCACCTGCCCGCGGTAAGCGAGCGAGGCGCGCGTCGGCTCTTCCTTCAGCACGTCGCGACCCTTGAACAGGATCTGCCCGCTGCTCGGGGGCATCAGCCGCGCGAGCAGCCGTGCGATCGTGCTCTTGCCGCTGCCCGACTCTCCGACAAGCGCGATGACCTCACGCTCGGCCAGCGAGAACGAGGCGTCGTGCAGCGCCCGGAGCTGCTGCGTGCGTAGGCCGCCGCCGACGGGGAAGAACTTGGCGAGGCGCACCACGTCGAGGACAGGCGAGACATAAGGTTGCGTCATCGTCATCGTCAGTAGAGGTGGCAGGCGCCGCGATGCTCGGGCGCGATTTCACGAAGGGCGGGCTGCTCGGTCTGGCAGGTCGCGAAGGCTTGCGGACACCGGGGATGGAAGCGGCAGCCGGACGGCGGGTTGCGCATGTCGGGCGGCGTGCCCGGGATGCCCTGCAGCCTGCGGCGCGGGCCCCGGACCGAGGGGAACGACCCGAGGAGCCCCTGCGTGTACGGGTGCTTCGGATCGCTGAAGAGGTCCTTGGCGCGAGCGGTCTCCGCGAGCTTGCCCGCGTAGAGGATGGCGATGCGCGTGGAGAACTCGGCGATGAGCGAGAGGTCGTGCGTGATGAAGAGGATCGAGAAGCCGAGGCGCTCCTTGAGCTCGGCGATCTGCTGCAGGATCTCCCGCTGCACGACCACGTCGAGCGCCGTCGTGGGCTCATCCATGATGAGGAACGGCGGCTTGAGCGCCATGGCGATCGCGATCACGACGCGCTGGCGCATGCCGCCCGACAGCTGGTGCGGGTAGCTGGTCAGGCGCGTCGGGTCGATGTTGACGAGCTTGAGCAGATCGGCCGCGCGCTCCATCGCCTGCGCCGGCGTCACGCGGTCGTGCGCGATGATCGGATCCGCGATCTGATCGCCGATCGTCAGCACCGGGTTGAGCGCGTTCATCGCGCTCTGGAACACCAGCGCCACCTTCCGCCAGCGGAACGCGCGGAGCTGCTCCTCGTTCATGGACAGGACGTCCTGCCCGGCGAAGTACACGTGCCCGCCCGTGATGACCGCCGGCGGCCGGAGCAGGCGCATGATGGCCTGCGCCACCGTCGACTTGCCGCTGCCCGACTCGCCCGCGAGGCCCAGCACCTCGCCCGGGGCGATGTCGAAGGAGACGTTGTCGACCGCGCAGACCGGACCGGCCGGGGTCATGAACTCGACCCGGAGATCCTGAACCGAGAGAATCGGACTAGGCGCCATGAGCCCTCACTACCGGCGTGGACGGACCTGCCGCGACGTTGCGGCTCTTGAGCAGGCGCGACCAGGACCCCTCCGCGCGGAGCCGCGGATTCGAGATCTCGTCGATCGCGTAGTTGATCAGCGTGAGCGCGAACCCGACGAGCGCGACGCACACGCCCGTGGGCACGATGGTCCACCAGGCGCCCGTGAGGAGCGCGGCGTTGTTGCTTGACCAGTAGAGGTTCGTCCCCCAGGTCACCGCGCTGAGGTCGCCGAGCCCGAGGAACTCCAGGCCGACCTGCGCGCCGATCGCGTAGACCGTGGCGCCGATGAAGCCGGACATGAGGAGCGACGTCATGTTCGGCAGGATCTCGCGGAAGATGATGCGCGCGCTGCCCTCGCCGCTCACGAGGGCGGCGGAGACGAAGTCCTTGTCGCGCAGCGCGAGCACCTGCGACCGGAGCACGCGCGCGTTCCACGCCCAGCCCGTGAGGATGAGGACGAGGAGGATCGTCATCGGCCCGGCCGGCAGATAGGCCGCGATGACGACGGCCATCGGCAGGCCGGGGATGATCAGGAACACGTTCGTGAGCAGCGAGAGCACGTTGTCGACCCAGCCGCCGAAGTAGCCTCCGGCCATGCCGATCGCCGCGCCGATCGCCATCACGGCGAAGCCCGTGGCGAAGCCGACGGCCAGCGAGGTCCGCGCGCCGACGATCGTCTGCGCGAGCACGTCCTGCCCCTGGCCCGTCGTGCCGAAGAGGTGCTCGGCCGACGGCGCCTCGTGCGGCATGCCCACGAACGCGTGCGGATCTTGACCGACGAGCACGGGGCCGAGCACCGAGAGGAGCAGGAAGAAGAGCACGATGATCGTGCCCACCATCGCCTTGCGATTCGAGAGGAGGAGGCGGATCCACCCCGCCGAACGGGTGGCGCTGCCCCCGCTGTTGCTTTGTTGCGCAGCCATCGCTTCTCCTGGACCGAGCCCTCAGCGCCCTCGGGCGCGGGGATCAAGAAACACGTAGACGACGTCGACCAAGAAGTTCGCCCCCAGCACGGCCAGCGTGATGGTGAGGAAGATCCCCTGCATGAGCGGATAGTCCTGGTTACGAACGGCCTGGATGAGCAGGAAGCCCTGACCCGGATACGAGAAGACGATCTCGGTGAGCAGCGACCCGGCGAGCACGAAACCAAGCGCCATGCCGAACCCGGTGACGTTGGGCAGGAGCGCGTTCCGCGCGGCGTAGCTGAACATGACCCGCCACTGGGAGAGCCCCTTGGCCTGGGCCATCGTGATGTACTCCTCGGACAGCACGGTGACCATCGCGCTGCGCATGCCGAGCATCCAGCCCCCGATGGTGGCGATGACGATCGACAGGCCGGGCAGGACCATGTGCGACAGCACGCTCCCGATGAACTCGAAGCTCCACTCGGGCGAGAGCGTGTCGCTGTAGGCGTGGCGCAGCGGGAAGGCCCCGAGCACGAAGCCGAGGATGTAGAGCGCCACCATCGCGAGCCAGAAGTACGGGAACGCGCCGAGGAACATCAGGACGGGCGGCATGAGCGAGTCGAGCCAACCGCCCCGCTTCCACGTCGCGATGATGCCGAGCAGCGTCCCCAGCGCGAAGCTGACGAGCACGGCGGAGCCCGACAGGAGCATCGTCCAGCCGAGCCCCGTCGCGATGACGTCCGTCACCTTCGCGGGGAAGTGCGCGATCGACAGGCCGAGATCTCCCGTCAGCGTGTGGCTCAGGTAGGTGATGTATTGCTTGTAGAGCGGCGCATCCGTGAACCCGAACGCCTTCCGCAGCGCGTCGATCGCTTCCGGCTGAAGCTGCCCGCGGAAGCGCGCGAACATCGCCGAGGCGGGGTCGCCCGGCATGAGCCGCGGAATGAGGAAGTTCAGGGTGAGCGATGCCCACGCCGCGATGAAATACAAGCCCAGCTGTCGAAGAAGGTAACGCACAGAAGCTCTCTCTTCTAACCTGCTCTCCGGATCAGATCACGCCCGATGTCACTTCGGCTTGAGCTCGGTGAGGACGAGCAGGTACTCGGGCGGGTTGTTCGGCGACAGCTTCGCGTACGGGTTCTCCTTGCTGGGGAACCCGGTGAAGCGGCGGGTGTTGAACTCGCCCCAGGACGGCCCGGGGAAGAGCGGGATGGAGGGCGCCGTCTCGGAGAACGTCTCCTGGAGCTGCTCGATGAGCTTCTTCTGCTCCGCAGGATCCGTCGCGGCCTCGAACGCCTCGAAGAGGCTGTCCGTCTGCTTGGCGCCGAAGCGGTGCCAGTTGCGCGCCGACGACTCGCCGACCGGCTTCACGGTCGCGGTGCCGATGAGGTCGCGGTAGAAGTTGTAGGGCGTCGGCTCCTCGTTCGACCAGCCCATCGACAGATCGAAGGTGCCCTTCTGGAGCGCCTCGAAGAACGCGCTGAAGTCGTACGTCCTCAGCGAGGCCTCGACGCCGACCTGCTTCACCTGCTGCGTGACGATCTGCGCCGCGCGCACCCAGTCGGACCAGCCGGTTACGACGTTGATGTCGAAGCGCAGCGGCTTCCCGTCCTTCGAGCGGATGCCGTCCGGGCCCTTGGCGTAGCCCGCCTCGTCGAGCATCTGGTTCGCCTTGGCCACGTTGAACTTCACCCAGTCGCCGCCCTCGACGACCTTCTGGCTGCGCCAGCGCTCGTGCGCGTCGCTGAGCGCCGTCGCGTCCGCCGGCCGCGTGTAGTTGTTCATGGCGACCTTGACGATCTGCTCGCGGTCGAGCGACATGCTGATCGCCTTGCGCACCCGAACGTCGTCGAGCGGCTTCTTCGTCGTGTTCGTGTAGACGAACACGGTGCTACCGACGAGCGGGAACCAGTAGTGGTGATTGGCGGGGTCCTTGCCGACGTAGACCTTCTCGATCTCCGGGACGAAGTTGCCGGCCCAGTCGACCTCGCCGTTCAGGAGCGCCAGGTTGGCCTGGTCGTTGCCGGGGTAGGCCGGGAAGCGGAGCCCCTTGATCGCGGGCTTGCCCTGCTGCCAGTAGTTCGGGTTCCGGCCGAGCTCGTAGATCTGGTTCTGGAAGGTCTTCACCTCGGTGAAGGGCCCCGTCGCGACCGGGTTCTCGTTCGTGAACGTGACCGGATCCGTCACGTCCTTCCACTTGTGCTCCGGCACGATCGGCTGGTGCCCGAGGAAGACGAGCCCGGGGACGTACGGCCGCGTGAGCGTGAACTCGACCGAGGAGTCGCTCTTGGCCTCAACCGCGGTCAGCCACTTCCAGACGCCCTGCAGGTCGAGGGCCGCGTGCTTCTTCAGCAGCCCGAAGGTGAAGGCCACGTCCTTCGCCGTGAAGGGCTGGCCATCGGACCACTTCACGCCGGGGCGCGTCGTGAAGGTGAGCGTCTTGTTCCCGTTGCTCCACTCGTACTTCGAGGCGAGCCAGGGGGTGAACTCGCCCTTCATCGTGTTGTAAACGAGGAGCGGCTCGTAGATGCCAGCGACGGTCGGCCAGCGAACGTTGCCAGCGGCCAGCAGAGGATTGAAGTTGCGCACCCACGAGGCTTGCTGCTCGATCGACACGGTCAGGAAGGTGTCCGCAGCCGCGGGGTTCTTGCCGGTCCCCTGACCGGCCGGGGCCGTGCCCGCGGGGTCCTTCTTCGCATCGGACTTCCCGCAACCCGCCGCGGCGCCGACCGAAAGAAGCAACGCCGAAAGAACCAACGTTCGACGCGGCAGCAACCAGTTCCTCATGAAATGCTCCTCAGCGGGGCCCTCGTGGACACGCCCGAGCGCCCACCGTCCCTCTCCCATTCATTTGATCTTCCTGGAAGCCGCCACGTGACAGAGCGACTCGCCGGAGCCCGACGCGCGCAACGCAGCGCACCATACCGGCATCCAGACGTCGGCACTGTAGCCGTCTTCGCACAGCAGTGTCAACGGGGATTCGAGGTCGCTATCAAGTTCTCACGCCGCTCGCGCAGGCGCGTTTTCAAGGGAGATGTCGTGGCGCGTCATGCCTCGCGGCGGCAACTCCGTCTCATGGTGTCATCGCGCGTCATGACGGCTGAGGGCTCCGGCACTGACACTGTTATTTTCTTCGTTCACAGCAAGGCAGGAAGGCTGTCGATGACGCATGGTTTCAGAGAGCGGTCGGAGCACGTCATATACAGATGTCCGTGATCGATGACAAGACCAGATTTTTCGGTCTCGTTCCAGTGTGCGGATGGGCACTCTCGGAGGGGCGAGGTGCTGCGCTCGCCCAGCGCTGGCGGCAGGGAGATCGTGCGCCGCGCGCGCGGCGCGATGCGGTCGATAGGCCGGTGCGCTCAGGGTCAATCCGGGGCTGGCGACTCTACCCGTGGAGCCGTGATCCCCGCGGCCGTGGCCCTGGAACCCAGGTAGATACCACGTGTCGAGGAAGATTCCACTCCATGTCCGTTTGGTTTCGTATGGGCTCCTACGAGCTCGTTCGGGCTCGTGCGACGGGGCGGGGGCGTGGTCGAGCGGGCGCGCCTCACGGAAGCGGGGGAGCGGACGCTGGCACGAGGAAATCGGCGCCCCAAAGCTCGTCTGCCGCGCTGTTGTCGGTGAACGCGTTCTCGCTCTCCTTCTTCAGCCGGGGCGCGGGCGAGCCCTGCACGACCAGCCCGAAGCGGTTGTCCGAGGCGCGCACCCTGGAGAGGCGACCCGAGCTCTGGTCGTACAGGATGCCAGCCCGCGCACAGCCGGCGACACGCACGTCGTCGAGGGTGGCTGTGGACCCGGCGAGCACCAGGACGCCATCGGCGACGACGTCGTCGCGCCGCGCGCCCTTCCCGGCTCGGCCGTCGCCGGTCACCCCGTCGACGACGGTCTGTGCGATCTCCGCCTCGGCGGCGAACAGCGCCACGCCGGCCGTGCGGCTCGCGCGGACGATGGACGAGGCGAGCCGGAGCTGATAGCCCGCGGCGGCGACACCGATGCCGGCGCCGCCGTCGCTCGCCTCGCCGCCCGAGGTGTCCTCGATGAGGTCCCCCGTGATCTCGACCTTGCCGCCCGGGAACTCCGCGCCGGCGAGGACGCCGACGGAGCGGTTGCCGCGGATGACGTTGCCCGCGAGCACCGCGGTGGCCCCCCGATAGATGACGATCCCCTGCCCCACCGGCGCGCGGCGGTCCGGCGCGACATGCCCTTCGACGAGGTTGCCTGTCACGGTCGCCTCGGACCCGTCATACCCCACCGACAGCCCGGGCCCCTCGTTGTCGCGAATGGCGTTCGACGAGAGCGTCACGCGGCCCTCCATCACGGCCACCCCGGCGCCGTCGCCCCAGGCCCCTCCGGCGATCGTCCCCTCGATGAGGTTGCCCCCGGCGACCAGCTCGGCGGAGAGATCGCCCACGTGAACCCCGGTCCCTCGGTTCTGAACGACCGCGCTGTCCTGGAGGCGCATCGCCGCGCCGCGGGCCACGGCGACGCCGAACCCGCCGAGGAGCGACAGCGACGGGGCCGCCACCGTGCCCTTGACCAGGCTCCGCGTCATCGTCGCCGCCGAGCCCTCGCCGATGACGGCGACGCCGAGCTCCGCGTTGCCGAGGATCACGCTCGAGTCGATCGCGACGCGCGATCCGCTCGCCGCGTACACGCCGACGCCGTAGCTCGGCTCGTGAATCCCGGGCATCGTCCCCTCGACGAGCACGCCGGAGATCGTCGCCAGGGAGCTCCCCGACGCGACGATCCCCGATAGCCGGTTTCCGACCACAGCCGTGCGCTCGATCGACGCCTCGGCGCCGCCCCGGACGACGATCCCCTCGCCGTCCAGGAGGTGCTCCGACGACGAGGTCCCCTCGATGAGGCTGCCCACCACGGCCGCCGTGGCGCCCACCTCGAGCGCGGCCACGCCCGCGGCGCGGCAGCCCGTCACGGCGCTCTCCTTCACGAACAGCGCGCCGCCGGTGTCCGCGGAGGCGCCCATGCCGTCGCCCGCGCTGCCGGCGCGCGTCCCCTCGATCCAGCTCTGCGCCACCGAGAGCCGCGCGCCGTCGCTTGAGAGGACGCCGGCATGGACAGCGCCCTTGATGTGCACGCGCTCGATCGTCACGGCGCTCGCGCCCATGGCCACCACGCCGGCGCCATCCCCGCCGATCTCGACCCCCCGGAGCGCCACCTCCCCTGCGCCGAGCACGGCCACGATCGCCGGAGGATGGACGAGCGGGCTCACCCCGCGGATGCGCACATGCGAGGCGCACCGGCCGGCGATCGCGAGGGGCCTCGTGATGACGACCGGCTCGTCGTAGGTGCCGTCCGCGAGCGCGATCGTCCCGCCCTCGACGACGAGCTCGAGCGCCGCCGCGAGCGTCGTGGCCGGCCTCGCCTCGGAGCCGTCGCTGTCCGGGCCGGCGTAGCTCGGGTCGACATACACGTTCCCGGGCGCGCGAGGGATGTTCCCCCACGGCCCGAGCCCGCAACCGTCGGGGCCGTCGACGGACACGCACCCCGCTTCCGGGACTGCGAACGTGCCTGTCGGGCACTTCGCCATGGCCGGCCTGCAGAGCCCGTCATCGCCGACGAGCTCGGGAGCGCAGCGCGGGATGCCGGCGGGGACGCAGCCCTCATCGAACTTCGGGATCGTCCCCGGAGGGCATTTCGCCATCGAGGGGTGGCAGAGATCGTCGCTTTCCACGAACAGCTCTGCGCACCCCTGGATGCCCACCGGCATGCACGCGTCCCCGGGCCCGAGGACGTGCCCGCGCGCGCAGCGCGGGGCGACGTGCTCCCCGTCGAGCGCGGCGTCGGCGCTGCGAGCGCGGTCGCCGCACGCCGCGGCGAGCAGCGACAGGGCCGCGATGCCGGCGGCCAGGCAAGACAAACCCGCGCGCGTCGCGCAGAAGCGCATGCAATACCCTCCCTGGACAGCGCTGCCTCGTGGCGCGCCCCGCGAGCTCCCGCTCGCTCCTCGGGCGAACGGCTGCCCGGGGCCCCCGCGACAGCGGGAGACCGCGTGTCCGGCATGAACCGGCGCTCCGAGCGCCGGAGATCCTCATCGAGCCCGCGGAAAGATGACGAGGACAGCGCCTGAACGGCGCCGCGCGCCCCCTTCCGCGTAATGAATCCTACAACAGGAGATAGCCTCCTGCCAGGCAGAGGCGTCTCGATCGCGCCGACTTTCCCTGCATCGCCGGGGACGTCTGCGCCGCGCTGCTCGCTTCGATGCGGGCGTGGGCGGGCCTGTGGATCCTCTCGGGCGGCGAGGCTCGGGCGCGCCTCCACTCGTGTGGGTCGCACGCTTTCTGTCAATCACGTCGGGCCGCGCCGAGCGCCGCCGGGTGGCGCCGCGGAGGAGGCCGTTTTCGCTGCTTCGCGGGGCTGCCGTCCGCGGCTGAAGGCCGCGGCGGCGCCGTCGTTCGGGACGACATGGCGATGGTGCGCAGCGCAGAGCGCGGCTCGAGCGCGCGCTGCGCCGACGCGGTCGCCGCAGAAGGAGCGCCGCTCTGGGCCTCTGTCGGCTCACGTGGGCTGAGCACGGCGTGACCAGAGGACCCGAGGCCCGCGGGCCGTTGCCGCCCATCAGCGATGATGTCGAGTCTCCTCAGCCCTCGATTGCAGAGATCGACCAGGTCTTCGGAAATGCGGTTTGCAGGGCCCGATAAAGCTGCAAGTCGGGTCGCTCTCGTCCCGTCCCGCCGCGCGTCGCGCGCGGGGGAGCCCCGCGGCGCGCGTCGACATTTGCCTTTCTCCAGCGCTCGGGAGCCTCCCACATCGGCGCTGCGGGGCGACGTCGATACGCGCCGGCGCGGCGGCGCTCGGGCGCGATGAAGAGGGGCAGAGCTCCCACCCGGCGCGGATTCAGACAATGCCCTTTCGCCGTCGCCGTCCGGCGGCCGCAGAGGGCCGACGCGGCAAGCTCTGCACACGCGCTGTCAGGCACGCAGCCTGCTCTCGACACCGCTCAACATGCCACTGCGGGCCTGACGGCCCTGGCGGGGCATGGAAGGAGGACGGATGGTTAGCTCGATCGATATGAAGATGGCGCAAGCGGCGATGCTCTTTTCCGTGTTGATGACCGGGTGCGCGGTCGACGCGGTGACACCGGAGGAGGCCGACTTGGAGCAGGCCGACGTCGACGTGGCGTCGAGCGAGCAGGCGTTGGAGGGAGAGACGGAGGAGACGCGGGGCGGCGGCGTGGTGGGCCCGCCCGTGATGCCGGGCAAGACCGATATCGGCCAGGGGCCGATCAAGGGCCCCGGCGGGCCGCTCGTTCAGGGCCCGGGCGGCCCGGGCGTGGGTGGGCCGTTTCAAGGGCCCCCCATCGGCAAGGGCGGCCCCGTCGGCCAGGCTGATCCCGGGCAGATCCCGGGCGGCTATCCGGGCGGCTATCCGGGCGGCTATCCGGGCGGCTATCCGGGCGGCGGCTTCCCGGGCGGCTATCCGGGCGGCGGCTTCCCGGGCGGCTATCCGGGCGGCGGCTTCCCGGGCGGCTATCCGGGCGGCTTCCCGGGCGGCTATCCGGGCGGCGGCCTCGGCGGCCTCGGCGGCTATCCGGGCGGCGGCCTCGGCGGCCTCGGCGGCTATCCGGGCGGCGGCCTCGGCGGCCTCGGCGGCCTCGGCGGCGGTTTCGGCGGCTCCCCGTACGGCAACTTCTCCGGCGGCCTGGGGGGGGCGGGCGCCCCCGGGCTGTTCCCCTGACGTCATCGCCTGAATTGGCCGGCCACGTTGCCGGTCGAGAACAGCGGTGATCGACGCGACGGGCCGCCGGAACCTCTGCGGGGAGCCGCACAAGCTCCCCGCGAGGCCGGCGGCCCGCCGGTCGATCGACCTGTCGAGATCACACGCCCGCCACGGCGCGCTGGCTCGAGCGGCGCGCGAGGCCCGCGCGAAAGGTTGGACCCCCGCCGCGCGGTCGAGGCAGCATACGGCGATGGAAGACGCCCCCCTCCTAGAGCGCGAGCCGGAGACCAACACCTTCGGTGAGTCCATGGCGGTGTTTCACACGGCCGCGGATCTCATCGGCCTGGCTCCCCGCATCCGGCTGGAGCTCGAGCAGCCCGACTACGAGCACATCTTCTACATCACCACGCAGCTCCAGGACCGCCTCGTCCCCTTCCGCGGGGAGGCGGCCGCGACCTACGAACGGCTCCCCGCGTCGACGATCCCGAACCGCGCCGCCATCACCCCGCTCTTCAACGGCAAGCTCATCCTCCGCCCCGAGGCGCTCCGGAGCGGCTCGATCCACGTGCAGGACGGCGTGATCCGCCTCGCCGACCAGGGGCTTTACCGGATCCAGCCCGGCGAGTTCGTCCGCTTCAAGGCCTATCGGGTCCAGCACAACCAGGCGAGGGGGCCCTACAAGGGAGGGCTCCGCTTCCACAAGGCCGTGTCGCTCGACCTGTTCAACGCGCTCGCCGCCGAGATGACCTGGAAGACCGCCATCGCGCATGTCCCGTTCGGCGGCGCCAAGGGCGGTATTCGCATGGATCCGCGCGAGCACAGCAAGGAGGAGCTCGAGGCGATCTCGCTCCGGTACATGTACCGGCTCAAGCAGCTCATCGGGCCCAACGTCGACATCCCCGCGCCCGACGTGGGCACGAACGCCGAGGTGATGGCGTGGCTCCTGCGCCAGTACAGCGACGGCGAGCGCGAGCGGCACAACCACCGCGGCGTCGTCACGGGCAAGGACGTGCGCATCGGCGGCTCCGAGGGGCGTGCCAGGGCGACCGGCCAGGGGCTCGCGTACTGCATCGAGGACTGGTACGCGCAGCGCGGCGCCTCCCTCGCCGGGGTGCGCTTCATCGTGCAGGGTTTCGGCAATGTCGGCTCCGCCGCCGCCGAGATCCTGTGCAGGATGGGCGCCCGGTGCGTCGCGGTCCAGGACGCCGACGGCGCGGTGGCCGACCCGAACGGCATCGATGTCGGCGCGCTGATGGCCTATGTCAGCGAGAACCCGCAGAACCTCCGGCGGTCGGTCGCCGGCTACGGCGGGGCCCAGCCGATCGCGCGGGACGACTTCTGGGGCGTCGACGCGGAGATCTGCATCCCTGCCGCGCTCGGCGACGCCATCACCGGCGAGGTGGCCGAGCGGCTCAAGGCGAAGCTCGTGGCCGAGGGCGCCAACCGCCCGACCACGACCGAGGGGGACAGGGTGCTGGCGGAGCGCGGCATCAGCGTCATCCCCGACATCATCGGCAACGCGGGCGGCGTGACCGTCTCGTACTACGAGTGGATCCAGAACAAGCGCATGGAGCACTGGACCGAGGGCGAGGTGAACACGCGGCTCGAGCGCGCCATCAAGAGCAACTACCGCCTGATCTGCGACATCGCGGAGGACCGGCCGCGCCGCACCGAAGATCACGACTCGACGAGGCTCGTCCTCGGCAAGCGCCTGCCGATGCGGCTCGCCGCGATGGTGCTCGCGCTCAAGCGCATCGAGGCGCACTACATGCTGGAAGGGTTCTCCCAGTAGGCCGCGCCTCCGGCCGCCGAAGCGGCGCAGACGTCCGGCCGTCCCTGGCCGGACGTCCTCCGGGCGGCGCTACCGGGCGACGCCGTACCCGAGCTTCTTGATGCCGTAGACCTTGATCTTGTGCTGCAGCGTCCGCAGCGGCAGCTCGAGGCGCCGCGCCGCCTCCGTCTGGTTCCAGTCGGACGCGCGCAGCGCCTCGAGCAGGAGATCGGCCTCGATCTGCTCCAGGCGCATCTTGAGGCCGCCCGCCGCGGGGGCCGACGACGACGTCGGCTCGGACGCGCGCGAGAGCAGCGGCTCGGACGGGCGCTGGGACAGGGCCGGCATGCCGGGCTCGGACGAGCGCGAGGGGCCGTGGGCGCGCGACGTCGCGGGCGGCGAGCTGGGCGAGGTCACCGCCACGCGGATCCGCTCCGGGAGGTCGCGCGCCATGATCGCCTCGCCCTCCGCGATCACCACCGCCCGCTCGATCGCGTTGCGGAGCTCGCGCACGTTGCCGGGCCACGGGTAGCTCTTCAGCAGGGCCAGCGCCTCGGACGTGATCGACTGGACCCTGCTGAGGTTCGCCGCGTTCGCCTGCTGCAGGAAGCCCGCGGCGAGCGTCGCGATGTCGTCGCGGCGCGCGCGGAGCGGCGGGATGTTCAGCGTCATCGCGTTCAGCCGGTAGAGCAGATCGAGCCGGAACGTGCCCGCGTCGCACATCGCGTCGAGGTCGCGGTGCGTCGCCGCGATCACGCGGACGTCGACCTCGATCTCCTTTGTCGCGCCGACGCGCGTCACCCGCTTGGTCTCGAGCACGCGCAGGAGCGCGGCCTGCGCGGCCGCGGGCAGCTCGCCGATCTCGTCGAGCAGGACCGTGCCGCCGGCGGCCGCCTCGAAGACGCCCTTATGCTGCTGGCTCGCCCCGGTGAAGGCGCCGCGCTCGTGGCCGAAGAGGGTGCTCTCGATGAGCAGCGCCGGGATCGCCCCGCAGTTCACGCAGATGAGCGGCTCGCCGCGGCGCGGGCTGCGGTCGTGGATGAACCTCGCGAGCACCTCCTTGCCCGTCCCGGTCTCGCCGCGCAGGAGCACCGGGATCGAGGAGCGCGCGGCCCGGAGCGCCACCTCGACGAGCGATCGCATGAGCGGGCTCTTGGTCGCGAGGACGTGGCCGTCGGCCTCCCACTGGCTCTCCGGCACCGCGCTCGCGGCGCCCTCCTCCTCGGGCGGCCGGGCGCCTTCGACCTTCGGCGCGACGTAGAGCAGCGCGCCCTCCGGGGCCGCGAGGCGCACGGGCTCCGCGGGGCTCGCGCTCCGCGACGCCTCGTGGCTGACCTCGATGAGCTTGTCGGTGGAGGTCGCGGCGTCGGGGAACACGGCGACCCCCGACACCAGCATGGGCTCGCCCTCGCGGCGCGCGACGATCGCCTTCGCGAGCTCCTCCGCGAGCTCGGGCGTGACCTCGGGGAGCAGGATCTCGAGGGTGTCGGCGCTGTAGAACGCGACGCGATCGACGGGCCGCAGCGCCTCGCGCACGCGGAGCCCCCAGTGGCGGAGGTGGCTCGCCTGCGCGCCGAGCGAGCGGACCACGACGAGCGCGAACTTCCGGCTGAAGAACCTGGACCGCACGATCTCGGCCTGCAGGGCGATGCGGAGCGCGTCGGAGCCCTCCAGGCCGAACGGCGGCAGCTCGCCGCCGGCGAGCACGTGCACCGACGCGACGATGCCGCCGAGCAGCACCTCGTCCCCGGCCTTGACCACGCCGCTCTCGACCCGCTGCCCCGAGATGCGCGTCCCGTTGCGCGAGCCGAGGTCCTCGACCACGACCTCGCCGCCCACGAGGGTGAAGCGCGCGTGCCGGCGCGAGATGCTCCTGTCCCGGATCACGACGTCGGCCGGGGGTTCCCTGCCGACGACGACGCCGACGCCGGGGCTCATCGGGGCCATCTCGACGCCGTCACGATGGTAAACGAGCAGGAGAACACGCCGCTTCTCCGAGCGCGCGCCCTGAATGAGCTCCCCTGTCTTGAATGACAGCGGTGCAGTCGTCGCCATGGGGCCGGTTCTGTGACCGCTCACACTGCCCAACTACGCCTCATTGCTCCAAGCGGCAACCGGGAAGCAACGGCACCGCCGGTCTTCGACGAACGCGCGCCGGGACGCTCGGTCTGCCGCATGCCTGCGCCCCGCGCCCTGCGCCCCGCGTCCCGCGCGGCGGCCGCGTGGTAAGGTGGTCGCATGCTCCGTCTCAACGCCGAATGGACAGAGGTGCTCCGCCGGTACAAGGAAGACCACCAGGATCCGCGCAACCAGGCATGTCACAAGGTGGGCATACCGCTGATCGTCGCGAGCTTCCCGGTGGGCGCGACCCTCATCGGCCTCCCGCTCGCGGCCGCGATGTTCACGGCAGGCTGGGGCTTCCAGTTCGCGGGTCACTACTTCGAGGGGAAGAAGCCGTCGTTCGTGGACGACAAACGGAGCCTGATCGTCGGCGTGCTCTGGTGTCTCGAGAAATATGGCCTGCGCGTCTTCGAGGAGACGCCCGCCCCCTGACGCGCCGCTCCAGCCTCGGCCATCTCTGCCGTCCCACGTGCACGGCTGTGACGCGGACACACCCGAC
The DNA here is from genome assembly GCF_051519845.1 of Sorangium sp. So ce362. Taxonomy (NCBI): domain Bacteria; kingdom Pseudomonadati; phylum Myxococcota; order Polyangiales; family Polyangiaceae; genus Sorangium; species Sorangium sp. So ce362. The sequence continues at coordinate 5,913,914 of NZ_CP150332.1, forward strand.
CGCGCATTCAAGGAAAATCTGGAATTACCTACTTCACGCCCCTGCTGCGATGCGTAATGCTCGCTTGACGTGATGCATGCAGGGTCGTACCTGTGTCGCGGGCGGGGGACGACGACTCTTCTTCTTCGGGGTTTCCGGCGGGCGCCGCGCCGTCTCGGCGCTTCGGCGTGTGCCCGCTGCCTGCTCCTGTCGCCGACAAGCTCCCGGAGCGTCGTTACCGGCCCGCCGCCGCAGCGATGAGATGACGATGACGGCGAGACGAGGAGACGGGAGATGGGGTGTGCGCAAGGCATGAGGGGGAAAGTCGCCGTGATCACCGGGGGCACCTCGGGGATCGGGCTCGCGACGGCATCTGCGCTGGCGCGGCAGGGCGCCCGGGTGACCGTGCTCTGCCGCAGGACCGGCTCCGAGGGCGCGAGGAAGCTCGCCGCGCTGAAGGTGCAGGGAGAGGTCAGCCTCGTCGAGTGCGATCTCGGCCGGCTCGCGTCGGTGCGCGCCGCGGCCAGGCAGGTGGCTGACCGGTGCGGGGTCGTTCACCTGCTCGTCAACAACGCGGGGGTGTTCCTGCGCGAGCGCGCGGAGTCCGCCGACGGCCTCGAGATGACGTTCCAGGTGAACTATCTGTCGCATTTCCTGCTGTCGAACCTGCTGCTCGGCCGGCTCAAGGCCGCGCGCGACGCGCGCGTGGTCAACCTTGTCGCGCCGGTGGACGGCATCCGACTCGACTTCGACGACCTCATGTCGAAGCGCTCCTACTCGTTCCTCGCCGCGTCCGCGCGGTCGAAGCTCGCGCTCGTGCTCGCCGCGCACCGGCTCTCGGAGGCGCTCTCGGGCACGGGGGCCCAGGTGCTCTGCTACTACCCCGGGCTCGTGCGGTCGGGGCTCTTCGAGGGGAGCTCTCGCGTCCTCAAGGCGCTGATCGACGTCGTGGGCGCGACCCCGACGCAGGCCGCCGCGAACCTCCTCGCGATCCTGGCCGACGCGTCGCTCACCGAGAGCCCCGCCTTCTTCGAGCGGACCCGGGTGAGGCCCCTCAAGGGGATGGCGACGGACGCCGACGCGGCCGCGCGGCTCTGGGAGATGAGCTCGCGGCTCGTCGGCCTCACCCGGGCCGACGTCATCGGAGCCCCCGCTTCTTGAGTCGAGCTCGCCGAGCGCGGCCGCCGGGCTGACCGAGCTCGATCAGGTCGTCGATCATCGAGAGCACCGTGTCGCCGTTGCTCCGGATGCGCCGGGTCCACGAGGGGCAAGTGTACAGCTCACAATGTTCCGGCGAAAAGTTTGCCGTGAGCCCTGGAACGACCGTTCGCCGCGTACATCGGCTCGGCGCGGCGGCGCAGCATGCCGAGCCACCATGACCCACCATGACGTGGAGCGCTGGACGGGGGGCATGCGGGAGACCGGCTGGGGCGCTGCGAGAAGCATCGAACGAGGTCCCCGTCGGCGACGGATGGGGGTCCGCCTCCGCGATCGCACAAGACGGGACGGGCGCGCACCATGGCGCAGGTTTCCGGCGCCGCGCGCGGCGCGCGGTGTCAACGCCGCGACGCGCTCGTCGAGATAGGGCCCTTGGTACCCGTCGTGGGCGTGGGATACGATAGTCGACCCACTGTGTTCTTCGAGCAGCTCGATCTCCCCCTCGGAGGGCTCTATCCCCAGACCGAGCCCACGCGCATCCCACGGACCCGGCGCGTCTTCGTCAACCGCAACCTCAAGCTCGCGGGGGTCGACTGGGTCGGCTTCGACATGGACTACACCCTGGCGATCTACGACCAGACCGAGATGGACAACCTCTCGATCCAGGGGACCGTCACGAAGCTCGCCGCGCGCGGCTACCCCGAGGATCTCCTGCGGCACCTCCGCTACCCGATCCACTTCCCCATCCGCGGCCTGCTGATCGACAAGCGCTTCGGCCACGTGCTCAAGATGGACCGGTTCAAGGTGGTCCAGCGCGGGTACCACGGGCTGCGCGAGCTCACGAAGGACGAGCTCCGGTCGCTCTACCAGCACCGCAAGATCCGGCCGAACACGGCCCGCTACCACTGGATCGACACGCTGTACGCGCTGAGCGAGGCCACGCTCTACGCCGGCATCGTCGACGCGCTCGAGGGGCGCGGCGTCCCGCTCGACTACGCGCGGCTCTTCACCGACATCCGCGAGTGCATCGACGAGGCGCACCGCGACGGCACCATCCTCGACGTCGTGCTCTCGGACCTGCCGCGCTTCGTCCAGCGCGACCCGAACCTGGCGCAGACGCTCCACAAGTTCCGCTCGGCGGGCAAGAAGCTCTTCCTGCTGACGAACTCGCGCTGGCCGTTCACCGAGAAGATGATGACGTACCTGCTCGGGGACGCGATGCCCGAGTACCCGAGCTTCCGGCACTACTTCGACGTCCTGGTCGTCGCCGCGCAGAAGCCGGCGTTCTTCCAGGAGCGCCGCCCGCTGCTCATCCGCGACGGCGCCGAGGTCCGCCCCGCCACGGCGCCGCTCGAGCGCGGCACCGTCTACGAGGGGGGCAACCTCCACGACTTCGAGAAGTTCCTGAACATCTCCGGCGATCGCGTCCTCTACGTGGGCGATCACATCTACGGCGACATCCTCCGCTCCAAGAAGGAGAGCGCGTGGCGCACGGCGATGATCATCCAGGAGATGGAGGCCGAGGTCGCCGCCCACGAGTCGTGCCGCCGCGAGCACATGGAGAGCGCGCTGCTCGAGGGGCGCCGCGAGGAGCTCGAGGACCAGCTCCGCTTCTACCAGCAGCGCTACAAGGACCTCACCCGCAAGATCGAGGAGGAGCAGCAGAAGAAGAACGGCGCGACCAACGGGGGCGGAGGCCCGCTGCTCGCGGGGGCGGCCGGCGGCCACGTCCAGATCGACTACGCGACGTCGTTCTACGAGGCCGAGCGGGGCCGCACGAAGCGCGCGGTCGAGCGCATCCGCGGCCAGCTCCGGGCCGTCGACGCCGAGGTCGGCAAGCTGGAGCGCGAGATCGCCCGTCGCTTCCACCCCTACTGGGGCTCGCTGCTCAAGGAGGCGAACGAGACGTCCAGCTTCGGCGATCAGGTCGAGGAGTACGCGTGCATCTACACGTCGCGCGTCTCGAACCTGCTCGCCTACTCGCCGCTGCAGTACTTCCGGAGCCCGCGCGACCTGATGCCGCACGAGCTCTGATCGCCAGGGTCCACCGCACCTCCGCGCCCGCGCGCGGGCGCCGCTCCCCGAGATCGCCATGAGCATCGCCAGCCTCCGCCCGCTGATCCTCGCGCTCGTCCCCCCCGCCCTCCTCCTCTCGGCCGGCTGCGGCAAGCGGGCGTGCTTTCACTGGACCGAGCTCGAGGGGGCATGCCCGTCCAGCGAGGACGCGTACGTGTTCTTCCAGAACCCCGGTTGCCTGAGCTCGGTCGAGTCCATCGACAGCGAGGCGGATTTCGACGGTGAGCTCTGCTGCTACGACGTCACCACGGTCGACACGGGCGACGAGGAGTGCGCGACCGTGCAGAGCCCCGTACCCGGCGGCGGTGGCGTCGGCGGCTCCTCCGGGCCCAGGTAGCGGCAGCGCGCGTTCGCCTCTGGACGCCGGGGCGATTTGGGTCACGCTGGCGCTCCCTATGACAACCACCGTCCCGCCCGTCGCGGACCTCGCGGCCGCGGGCCCGCCCGGCGACCTTCCCACGGCCGTGCTCCGGAGCTCGCCGGCGGACTTCGTCGTCGAAGAGCTCCCCGCCTACGCCCCCAGCGGCCGCGGCGAGCACGTGTTCGTGACCTTCCGCAAGACGGGGCGCACCACGCCCGACGCGGTGCGGGCCATCGCGCTCGCGCTCGGGGCCGACCCGGGCAGCACCGGCTTCGCCGGCATGAAGGACCGGCACGCGATCACCACGCAGACCGCCTCGTTCCAGCTCCCGCTCGCGCGCGATCCCGCGCCCCTGCTCGAGCAGGCCGAGCTGCCCGGGATCGAGATCCTCGCCGTCGCCCGCCACGACAACAAGCTCAAGCCGGGGCACCTGCTCGGCAACCGGTTCCGGATCGCGCTCCGCGGCATCGCCCCGGCGGCGCTCCCGCTCGCCGAGCGCCGCCTCGCCGAGATCGGCCGCGCCGGCATACCGAACGCGTTCGGCCCGCAGCGGTTCGGGAGGAACGGCGATAACCCCGAGCGCGCGCTCGCGTGGCTCGCGGGCCGGGAGCGCGGACCCCGCGACCGGCGCGAGCAGCGGCTGCTGTTCTCGGCGCTCCAGTCGCGCTGGTTCAACGAGGTGCTCGCGCGCCGCGAGGCGGACGGCACCTGGAGCACCGTGCTCCCCGGCGATCTCGCCAAGAAGCGCGACACCGGCGGGCTGTTCCTCGTGCCCCTCGAGGGCCCGGAGGTCGCGGACGCCGAGGCGCGCGCCGCCACGCTCGCGATCTCGGCGACGGGCCCGATGTTCGGCCGGAAAATGCGCTGGCCCGAGGGCGCCCCGGGCGCGCTGGAGCTCGAGGTGCTCACGGCGGCGATCGGCGACCCGCGCAGGCTCGACGCGTTCGCCCACGCCGGAGAAGGCACGCGGCGCCCGCTGCGGCTGGAGGTGGACGGCCTGGAGGTGTCCGTCGCCTGGGAGCCGGCGGTGGACGCCGGCGCGCCTCAGCCCGCGGGCGATCCGGGCGCAGGGCAAGGAATCGTCGTCTCGTTTGTGCTACCGAAGGGCGGCTACGCGACCACCGTCCTTGGGCGAGTCTTTCGGCTCGTCGACGCCTCCGCCCCCCAGCCCTCCGTCGGCAGGCCGGGGGCGGCGGGCGCCCCCGCTCCGGAGGAGGAGGACGCAGTCGAGGAAGGGCAGCCCCGCGCCGACCCGTAGGTCCTCTCGAAGCGCGGCTCCCCCACCCCACCCCACCCCATCGGAAAGGCACCAAGGAACAAGATGAACCTCGTCGAGTGGCTGCAGCGCATCATGGTCGGCTTCGGGGCCGCCTGGGTCATGTGGTTGATGATCGCCCTCAGCGTCGTCTCGGTCGCCATCATCCTGGAGCGCGCCTGGTTCTTCTGGTCGCTCCGCGACGACCTCGCCGTCCTCGCGCGGGATCTCCGGACCTCCCTCGACGACTCGATCGAGGGGGCGCGCAGGCGGATGGACGCCTCGCCCTCGGCCGAGGCCGCGGTCGTCTCGGCCGGGCTCGCGGTGGCGCATCAGGGCCCCGACGCGGCCGAGGAGGCGATGGCCGGCGCCGCGGCGCTCCAGCGCATGAAGCTGGAGCGGCGCCTCGCCTACCTGGGCACGCTCGGCAACAACGCGCCGTTCATCGGGCTGTTCGGCACCGTCATCGGCGTCGTCGGCGCCTTCGACGCGCTCGGCCAGGCGGCGAAGGCGCCGGTCGCGCAGGCCGCGTCGCAGTCGATGGCGCCGCAGGCGGTCATGTCGAGCATCGCCGAGGCGCTCGTCGCGACCGCGGTCGGCCTCGCGGTCGCCATCCCGGCCGTCGCGGCGAACAACTTCTTCCAGCGGATGATCAAGTCGACGCTGGCCAACACCGAGGCGCTCACGCGGGTCCTGCTCGCGCACCTCAAGATCGACCCGGCGTTCGCCGGGGCCGCGCCCGCCGCCGCCCCCGAGCCGCGCGGCAAGGCCGCGAGGGCGCCGCGTCAGGACGAGAGCAAGAAGAGCAGCGCGGGCGAGGAGGAGCGCTGATGGCCGCCACGAGCCGCAACGACGATGACGACATGATCAGCGGCATCAACGTCACGCCGCTCGTCGACATCACCCTGGTGCTCCTCATCATCTTCATGGTCACCGCGAAGATCATCGTCTCGCAGTCGCTCCCGCTCGACCTGCCGAAGGCGGCGCAGGGGCAGGAGGTGCAGCTCATCTTCGGGCTCGAGCTGCACGCGAACGGCGACACGCTCGCCGACGGCAAGAAGCTCGCGGGCGAGGACGCCATCCTGCCGATCGCGCGCGAGGCCCAGGCGAAGAACCCGGAGCTCCGCGCCGTGATCCGCGCCGACACGACGGTCCCGCACGGCCGGGTGATCCGCGCGCTCGACCTGCTGAAGCAGGCGGGCGTCTCCAAGATCGCGTTCGGCGTGACGCCGATCGCGCCCGAGCCCGGCGCGGCGCCCGGTCCGGCGCCCGGCGCCCCGGCCGCGCCTCCCCCGGCCGCCCCCGCGCCGGCCACACCGAGCCCCGCGCCCTGAGCGCGCCGAGCGAGAGCTTATGAGCCAGGCCACGAGCGATCGCGCCGCGGGGGCGCTTCACGACGGGCGCCGCCGAGACAAGCGCGGCGGCGCCGATCCCGGGGGCGCCAAGGGGCCCCCGACCGCGCTCGCCGCGCCGGCCCCGGGTCCCGCCGGCGACCGGCGGCGCGCCGCGGATCCGCTCGCCGCGGTGCTCGCGCTCGGCGACCGCGCCTCGCGCGTGGGCGCCTTCCTCGGGGTCACGCTGGCGCTCACCAGCCACAGCGCGGCCTCGGCCCGGGCGATCGTCTCGGGGTCGCTGCGCGACATGCGGCAGGTGGTCGAGGAGATGCGCGTCGGCATCCACGACTACCTCTGGGCGATCTACGAGATCGACCTCACGCCGCCGAAGGCCGAGGAGCCCAAGCCGCCCGAGCCCGAGCCCGAGCCCGAGCCGCCGGCGCCCGAGCCCGAGCCCGTCCCGAAGGTCGCGCCGCCTCCGCAGGCGAACACGCCGCCGCCCAAGGACGACCCCTACGAGCCGCCCCCCGCCGCCGCCGAGGCGGCGAAGGTCCTCACGCGCGAGCCGGATCCGGACGAGGTCCTCGACATGACCGATCGCGGGATCGCGAGCGGCGAGGGCCAGGGCGTCGGCTACGGCCAGGTGGCCGGCGCGGGCACGGCGAAGTCCCCCACCTTCAACCCGAACGCCAAGGTCGGGGGCGTCGTCGGCGGCAAGGGCACGGGCGCTCCGGTCCCGCCGCCTCCGGCCGCCGTGGGCCCGGACCTCTCGGCCCCGCCCGGCCTCGTCGGCAGCAGCAACTGGAACTGTCCTTTCCCTCCGGAGGCCGACGTCGACCAGATCGATCAGGCGAAGGTCGTCCTCATGATCACGGTGCGACCCGACGGCAGCCCGCTGTCCGTCAAGGTCGTCCGTGATCCCGGACACGGTTTCGGTCGCTCCGCGCGCATGTGCGCGCTCAGCCGGCGCTACACCCCCGGCAAGGATCGTGCGGGATCGCCGATCGCCGCCACGACGCCGCCCATCACGGTGACGTTCACGCGCTAGGGTCTCACCGAGAGCTGCCTGAAAATTCGCTCTGCGACCGGCGCCTCGGCTATTCTCCGCGGCAGCTTGTGATCGTCCCCGAACGGATCGAGCAGCTCTCGAAGGTTCCCCTGTTCAAGGGCCTCACTCCGGCCGCGCTCGAGCTCATCTCGCGCGTCGCGAGCGAGGAGACGCACGCCCTCGGCACCAAGATCTTCCAGCACGGGGATCCGGGCGACAAGCTCTACATCCTGCTCGAAGGCAAGGTCCGGATCAGCCGCGAGATCGCCGGGATCGGCGAGGAAGCGCTCGCGGTGCTCGGCCCCGGCGCGGTGTTCGGCGAGATGGCGCTGCTCGACGAGGCCCCCCGCTCCGCCGACGCGCGCGTCCACGAGCGCTGCCGGCTGCTCACCGTGTCGAAGGACGCGTTCGAGGATCTGCTCTTCCTGCACAAAGAGCTCGCGTACGAGGTCCTCTGGAACGTCGTCCGGATGCTCGTCCAGCGGCTCCGCGAGACCAACAACAAGCTCACGTTCCTCTCTGTCTCGGGCAAATTCGAGTAGAGTACGCTTGATCGCCCGGCGACCGTGGGAGCGCGCCCAGGCGGCGCGCCCTGCTGCACGGGAAGCCGCGCTCTGCTCACGATCAACGTTCCTTTGGAGGAGTATGGCAGCCAGGATGAAGCACGCAGCGCTCGCCCTTGCGCTCTGGATGGGCGCCTTCGCAGGAGCATGTGGCTCCGCCACGCCGCCGCCCGAGACGGCGGCCGACAAGGACGACTTCGACGGAGAGTCGAGCCCGGGCGAGGGCGCCGCGACCGCCGGCGCGGAGGGCGAGAAGCCCGCGAAGCCGGAGAAGACGGCGGAGGCCGACAAGGGCGAGGCGGACAAGGCGCCCGCCAAGTCGACGCCGCTCCAGGCGACAAAGTTCGAGGCCGATCTGAAGAAGATCGGGATCAACCTCAAGAAGATCCCCGCGCTCGAGAAGCTCCCGGCCGCGCAGAAGAAGAAGGTGATGCCGCTGCTCCAGAAGGCGCTCGGCCTCGACACCTGCGAGGGCTGCCACGCCGAGGGCGACTTCAAGAAAGAGACGCGGGACATGAAGGTCGCCCGCGAGATGTGGCGCAATTTCGTGATGCCGCTCCGCAGCGAGAGCGGCGGCACCCTCTTCTGCGACAGCTGTCACGCAGGGAACGAGCACGTCCTGAACCGCAAGGACAAGAAGGCCCTGCAGACGTTCATGGAGGAGGAGTACCAATACAAGATCTCGCGCGCGAACAAGGAGGACATGGAGTGCGGCACGTGCCACGGCGACGCCATGGAAACCAAGATCATCGAGAAGCTCTGGAACATCCCGAAATAATGGGAGTTACCCGGCGTTCCTGACGCGCCTTCCTCGTCCAGCACCGGCGTCCCTGACGCGCCTTCCTCGCCCAGCAGCGAAATACCGAGGAATTTCGCGATCCTGGCGCCCCGCAACGCCACCGATTCGTTAGCCCGCTTACCTTCCGGGCGCGATCGGTCTGCGTGCCTGCCCGTGCCCTGATCTCGCACCAGCGTCCGCCCAGAGCTCGGCGCCGGCGCTCGGCCGCCTCATCATGACGACAGATCGCCATGATGGTGGGTCATGCCCCGTTTTCGTACTAGATAGGCGGCATGTGCGGTGTGTTCGGAATCTTTGGCCACCCCGAGGCGGCCAACATGGCCTACCTCGGGTTGCACGCGCTCCAGCATCGAGGGCAGGAATCTGCGGGTATCGTCAGCAGCGACGGGGAGCGCCTCTTCGGCCACCGCGCCATGGGGCGGGTGCAGTCCGGCTTCACCCCGTCCGATCTCGCGGCGCTGCCCGGCGATCGCGCCATCGGCCACGTCCGCTACTCCACCGCGGGCGGCTCGCACCTGAAGAACGCGCAGCCGCTCGGCGTCGACTACGCGCGCGGCTCGCTCGCGGTCGCGCACAACGGCAACCTCACGAACCACGAGGCCCTGCGCGAGCGGCTCGAGGCGCGCGGCTCGATCTACCAGACCGCGAGCGACACCGAGTCGATCGTCCACCTCATCGCGATGAGCAAGAAGCAAGAGCTCCGCGACCGCATCGCGGAGGCGCTGAAGCAGGTGGAGGGCGCGTACTCGCTGCTCTTCCTGACGGAGCGCGAGCTCGTCGCCGTGCGCGACCCGCGCGCCATCCGGCCGCTCTGCCTGGGCGAGATGCCGATGAGCGACGGCGGCGTCGCCCACGTGGTCGCGAGCGAGTCGACGGCGTTCGACCTCATCGGCGCCCGCAAGGTGCGCGACGTCGCCCCGGGCGAGATGCTGATCATCAACGCGGACGGGGTCCGCTCCGAGTTCCCCTTCGCGCCCGAGCCGCGCAAGCTCTGCATCTTCGAGCACGTCTACTTCGCCCGCCCCGACTCGACGATCCAGGGCGTGAGCGTCTACGAGGTCCGCAAGGCGTTCGGCCGGCGCCTGGCCATGGAGCAGCCGATCGAGTCCGGCGACAATCTCGTCGTGATCCCCGTGCCCGACTCGGGCGTGCCGGCGGCGATCGGCTTCGCCGACCGCGCGCGCGCCCCCTTCGAGATGGGCCTCATCCGCAGCCATTACGTCGGCCGCACGTTCATCGAGCCGCAGCAGTCGATCCGGCACTTCGGCGTCCGGCTCAAGCTCAACCCGAACCGGGCGGTGATCCAGGGCAAGCGGGTCGTCGTCGTCGACGACTCGATCGTCCGCGGGACGACGAGCCGGAAGATCGTCAAGATGATCCGCGACGCGGGCGCCCGCGAGGTGCACGTCCGCATCTCGAGCCCGCCCACGCGCTGGCCCTGCTACTACGGAGTCGACACGCCGACGCGATCGGAGCTCATCGCCTCGAGCCACTCCGTGGACGAGATCCGCAGCTACCTGACGGCCGACAGCGTCGGGTACCTGTCGCTGGAGGGCATGGTCGAGAGCGTGCGGTCGATCGAGGAGCGCGAGGGCGACGCCACCACCGCGCGGCCGTCGGCGGACAGCTACTGCCACGCGTGCTTCTCCGGCAACTACCCGATCCCCTTCACGCCGGCCGCGCCGAACAGGCAGCTCCGGATGGTGAGCGGTTGACGCTGCCGCGCTGCCGCGCTCTGGCGCTGAGGGTCTGCCGATGACCGAGGGCACCGCCGAGCACTCGAGCGCGGATCGCGCCGCCTCCGCCCCGCCGCTCTTCGCCCGCGTCGCCGACGAGGTCTCGATCTACGAGGTGAGCCCGCGGGACGGGCTCCAGAACGAGGCGGCGATGATCCCGCTCGAGGGCAAGCGGCGGCTCATCGCGGCGCTCGTCGCCGCCGGCCTCCGCCGGATCGAGATCACGAGCTTCGTCTCGCCGAAGTGGGTCCCGCAGCTCGCCGACGCCGAGGAGCTCGCGAGGACGCTCTCGGCCGAGCCTGGCGTGACCTTCAGCGCCCTGTGCCCGAACGCGCGCGGCCTCGAGCGCGCGCTCGCGGTGGGCCTGCGCGAGATCGCCGTCTTCCTGAGCGCGAGCGAGGCGCACAACCGCGCCAACGTCAACAGGTCGATCGACGACACGCTCTCGGTGTTCTCGGAGATCGTCCCTCCGGCGCGCGAGGCGGGCGTCGCCGTCCGCGCCTACGTCTCGACCGTGTGGGGCTGCCCGTACGAGGGCGACGTCGATCCCGCCCGCGTCGTGCGCATCGCGGAGCGGCTCATCGAGCTCGGGTGCTACCAGGTCTCGCTCGGCGACACGATCGGCATCGGCACGCCGCGGCAGACGCACGACATCGTCCGCCGCTTCCTGGACGCGATGCCGCCCGAGCGGTTCGCGCTCCACCTGCACGACACGCGGGGCACGGCGCTCGCGAACATCCTGATCGGCCTGGAGCTCGGCGTGCGCGACTTCGACGCGTCGGTGGCGGGCGTGGGCGGCTGCCCCTACGCGCCGGGCGCGGCCGGCAACATGGCGACGGAGGATCTCGTGTTCATGCTCCACGGGATGGGCGTCCGGACCGGCGTCGATCTCGACAAGCTCATCGAGGCGGGCAACGTCGCCGAGCAGGTCATCGGCCGCCCGCTGCCGGGCAAGGTCCACCGCGCCGGCCCCTTCCGGCTGCGCCGCCTGCCGACCCGGGGCTGAGCGCGGCGCCGAGCCGACGCCGCGCTCGGCCCCGAGGTCAGCACGCGCTCGGCCCCGAGCGCCGTCAGTCGCCCGCGATGCAGGCGAGCCGGGTGAAGAAGACGTGGTGCTCGCCGCCCTCGCGATCGTCGCGGAAGAGGATGCCCACGTCGCCCTCCGGCCCGAACGTCGCGACCGGGCCGATGCTGTCGCGGCGCGCGAAGGTGAGCCGCTGCTCGGCGCTGATCGGCGCGAGCGCCGCGTTCACCGTGACCGCGTAGAGCTCGTAGCCGTCGTTCTGATCGCGATCGTCCGAGTAGATCGCGAGCAGCCGATCGCCGAGCGGGCGCAGGAACGGATACCGGGAGCGGAACGACCCAGGGTTCGAGATCGCCGTGGGCTGCGCGAGGATCTCACCGCGCTCCGAGACCGCGGCGGCATAGATGCCCTTGGGGCTCGCCGACTTGTCGAACCACGCGATGACGTAGCGGTCGCGGTTCCACACCACCGTCGGATAGACCGCGTCGGTCTCGCCGCTCGTGAGCGTGACGACCTCCGAGATCGGCTCGAGCTCAGCGTCGAACGTCCGGAACTGGATGAGGTGGGTGACCGCGTCGCCCGTGGACCACGCGACGCCGATGCCGCCCTGGCCCGCGGCCGCGGCGGGCGCCTCGTTCGGGAAGCCGAGCGATGCGTCGGTGAGCCGGACGTTGTCGCCGATCAGGTTGCCGTCGATGTCGATGCGCTGGGCGAACAGGTCGAAGGCGCCGGTGCGCTCGTCCTGCCAGACGGGGATGAACTCCGCGTCGGTCCACGTGAGCGCGACGTTGACCGAGAAGCCGGGGGCGTTCGTGAGCCGCCGATCGCCGCCCTCCACCTTCTGGCCGTTCTCGTCGAGCAGGGAAAAGTACACCTCGTAGTCGCCGTCGCGCCGGTCCTGCCAGGCGGCGCCGTACCGATCGCCGACCCACACGATCGGCCCGCCGGAGGCGTCGCCGTTCTTCGGCGTGATGATCTCCTCGCCCGGCGCGAGCGGCTCTCCGTCGGCGCTGATCATCGAGCGGTACAAGTTGAAGCCCCGCGCGGTCCCGGTGTAGAGCGCCGCATACGAGGTCCCGCTCCAGGCGAGGCCGCCGGAGCCGGCCGGCGCGATGTCGCCCGAGATGCGGATCGCGTCCGCGTCGCGCGCCACGAAGCGCGCCCCGTTGTCGACCGTGCCGTCACAGTCGTTGTCGACCCCGTCGCAGATCTCCTGCCCGCCGGGGAAGGCCGCGGCGCTCGAGTCGTCGCAGTCGTCGCCGCACGAGAGCGGCTCGCCGGGCCTCGTGCCGGGCAGCGGCGCGCGGAAGCCGTCGCCGTCGCTGTCGAGCGTCGACGGCCCGTAGCTGCACGCCCCGGTCGCGCTCTCGCAGGTGTCGCGGGTGCACGGATCGCCGTCGTCGCAGTCGACCGGCGCCAGCGCGACGCACGTCCCGCCGCGCCGGCCCGCCGCGCCGCCCGTCGCGCCCCCGGGCGAGGGCGCCGCGCCGCCGCCGGACTGCCCCGCCTCGAACAGCTGGCAGACCACCGGCGCGCAGAGGTCCTCGACGCCGGGGCAGTCGGCGTCCACCTCGCACTCCGGCGCGGGCGGCGGGATGTTCAGCCCCGTCCGCGCCCCGCACCCCCCCGAGAGCGCGGCGCCGCCGGAGGCGATCCCGAGCAGCACCAGCGCCAGGGCCGACCTCCGATGCGCGAGCCGATCCACGGAGCGCTTCGTCACAGGCATCCGCCGATCCCCTCGACGTCGATCGGCTCGCACACGAGCCCCGGACCGCAGTTGTCGTCGCCGCTGAGCGCGCAGAGCCCCACGCACTGCGTGCCCGAGCCGGTCACGACACAGGCGAACCCGGCGCCGCACCCCTCCCAGCACGGATCGCCCTGTCCGCCGGAGCCGGCCGGCGCGCAGGAGGCGCCGTAGATCTCTTGCCCGCACGGCTCGTCCGGATACCGCACGAAGATGAAGCACCCCTCTCCGGGGGCGCAAAAGCCGCTCGACTGATCGTAGGGATCGCACGCGAAATCCGTGAGCGGCGGCCCCGTGTCGGGACAGCCGGGGTCCTCGTACTCCTCGAGCGGGTCCGTTACCGCGCCCGCGCCGCCCCCCCCGACGCCCGGGACAGGGGGCGCGCCAGCCTGGCCCCCCCCGCCGTCCGCGGATGGATCGTCCACGATGACTGTCTGTCCGCAACCGACGGCGAGGCCCAGCCCAGGGAGCGGTACGCAGAGAAGTGTCAGGAAGAGCGAGAAGCAGCGTCGCATGGCGTCATGCTATCGATTCCTCGCGCGCCCGCCACGCCTTTGGCAGAGCGGGCAGCGTCCTGACGCGATCGCGAGAGGTGGATCCTTTCCCCCAGGCTGCAATCCCACTTGCCTGTTGGCCAGCGCTCTGATGTATCTCTCAACAATGCACAAACGCAACCTGCTCAGTATCGCGCTCCTCGCGGCTTCCCCTCTGACGCTCGCTCACCTCATGGCTTGCGGCGACGACGACGCGACCGGAGGAGGCGGGGCGAGCTCTTCCAGCACCACCTCGAGCAGCACGGGCGAAGGCGGCGGCGGCGGTGAGGCCGGCGGCGGCGGCGGCGGCGCGGGCGGAGGCGGCGGCGCGGGCGGAGGCGGCGGCGGCGGCGGCGAGGTCCCCGGCGAGCCCGCAGGCCACCTGCTGATCTCGGAGGTCGTCGTCCGGCCTGGAGCGGCCGAGTTCATCGAGATCTGGAACCCGACCGAGGTTGCGGTCGACCTCACCAACTACTACCTTTCGGACAACACCGTTTATTATGCCCTCACCGAGGGTGAACCCTGGGCGCCCGTCGGCAGCGCAGGGACGGACTTCCTCGTCCAGTTCCCTCCCGGGACCATGATCGGCCCAGGGGCATACCTCGTGCTCGCGAGCGACGAGGGGTTCGAGCTCGCGTTCGATCGGTGCGCCGATTTCGCGCTTGACGAGACGGCCATCCCCTGCGGGGGGAGCGACGTGCCGCCCATGATCGCGCCCACGAACGGCGCCCTCGGGGCGCAAGCCGGCGGGCTGCTCACCGACAGCGGGGAGATGGTGATCCTCTTCGAGTGGGACGGGACGGAAGGCAGCCCGCTCAAGGACATCGACTACGTCATCTGGGGCGAGGAGCTGGGGAACTCGGCGATGGCCTACAAGACGGGGAAGAGGGGCTATGCCGACGACACCGCGCGCAACAGCCAGCGGCCCGCCGCGGCCCCCGGCGACGGAGAGAGCATCGTCCGCTGTAGCGATCGTGAGATCGGCGAGCTCCTGACCGAAGGCAACGGCATCAGCGGGCACGACGAGACGAGCGAGTGGCTCGACGTCAGCTTCACCGCGTCCTCGCCGTCGCCCGGCGAGGCGAGCGACTGCGAGGAGTAGCCACCTCCCCTCCGAGCTCGGCCCCTCGCCGCGCGGCGGCGGGAGCGCGAGCTCGGCGCGGCGAGCGCCGGGACGCGATCACTGCCGGGTGATCGTCACCTTCTTGATGACCGGCGGGTTGGCCGGGCGTTCGCCCTTGACCTCGACGCTGGCGAGCTTGTGGACGAGCTCCTCGGGCCCGCACTCACCGAAGATGGTGTAGCCGTTGTCGAGGTGGAACGCCGCCGCGTCGGTGATGAAGAACTGCGCGGAGTTCGTGTTCTTGCCGCGGTTCGCCATGCACAGGAGGCCCGCGCGGTCGTGGCTACCGTCCTCCCAGACCTCGTCGGGGATCACGTAGCCGGCCTCGCCGGTGCCGTTCTTCTTCGCGTCGCCGCCCTGGATCATGAATCCCTTGATGATGCGGTGGAAGATCGTCCCGTCGTAGGCGGGCTTCTTCTCCCAGGTGCCCTCGGGCGTCTTCCAGGGCCTGATCCCGCGCGCCAGGCCGACGAAGTTGGCCACCGTGATCGGCGCCTTGTCGTCGAACAGCTTGCAGGACAGCGTGCCGAGATCGGTCTCGATCGACGCCGTCAGCGCCTTGCCCGCCGGGAGCCCCTTGGTGGCGTCCTCGAGCGTCCACTTGCCCTTGACCGGGTCGTCCTCGCTGGGCTTGACCTCGGCGACCGGCTTCGCGGCGACCTTGCGCCGCTGCGGCGGGGGGCGCTCCTTCTCCGTCTTCTCCTTCGTCTTCTCCGCCTTGCCTCCGGCCATCCCCGTCGACGCCGGCGTCGTCGTCTTCGGCTTCGGCGATTCTTCGGCCGTGGGCTCCGGGGTCTTCGAACATCCGGCGAGGATCGCCAGCGCGGCGAGCGTGGCGACGGACTGATTGGCGAGGGTTCGAGCGATCATCGGTCAACGATTTCGCTCGTCGTGGTCCAGCGGTCAAGGACGAGCGGCGCCGTGGTAGGAAGCGCCATGAGCTCGCGCTGCGCCCTCGCGACCCGTCCGTTCTCGCTCGCCTCGCTCGCCTCGCTCGCCCCGCTCGCCCCCGCCCTGGGCGCGCTGCTGCTCGCGGTCGCCCTCGGCGCGTGCGAGCGCCGCGTCGACGAGCCGCTCCCGGCCACGCCCCGCAGCGACGCGGTCGACGTCCCCGCCCACGACGTCGCGCCGCCCCCGACCGGGACGCCGCCCGCCGTGGCCGAGGCGCCGGGCGCCGGCCGCTGCATCGACGCGACCCCACCAACGCCGGCGCGACCGCCCCCGAAGGCCGGCCCGGATCCGGCGTGCCCCGACGACCCGACCGGCCCGTTCCAGCTCGCGACCGGCAAGGTGACGTTCCTCGAGGCCAGGGCTCCCGACGTGCTCGTCGAGATCGCGCGGAAGGAGCAAGAGCGCGCCCGCGGGCTCATGTACAGAAAGAGCATGGCGGAGAACCGCGGGATGCTCTTCGTCTTCCAGCAGCGGAGAAATCACTCGTTCTGGATGCACAACACCTGCATCCCGCTCGACATGCTGTTCATCGACAGCGATGGAACGATCGTCGGTATCGAGGAGAACACCCCGACGCTCAATGACTCGAACTTCGACGTCGCCTGTCCCTCGACGTACGTCCTCGAGCTGAACGCCGGCTGGGCGCGGCGTAACGGCGTCGTCGCGGGCCAGAAGGTCCGGCTCGAGGGGATCTGACGCGCGCCCGGCGCAGGGCCTGGCGACGTCGCCCGCCCGGCGCGCCGAGCTACATCCCCGGAAACAGGCCGAGCTGGCGCGGGGGAGCCGGCGGGCCGAGCGCCGAGCGCGCCGCGCCGGGCGGCGGGGCCGGCGGCGCCGTGTCGAGGACGAGCGGCCCTCGCGGCGGCGCGGCGATGAGGCGCGTGCGCCTGCCGAGGAGCGCGTCGCGGGCGGCGTCGAGCGCGAGCTCCGGGCGGTTGTTGACCTCGGAGAGGTGCATCAGCGCGACCGTGTGCGTGCCGCCGGGCAGCGCCGCGAGCAGCGCGCACGCCTGCGCGTTCGCCAGGTGACCCCGCGCCGAGCGGATCCTGCGCTTGAGGTGCTGCGGGTAGGGGCCGGCCTCGAGCAGGTCGGCGTCGTAGTTCGACTCGAGCATCAGCACATCGCAGCCGGCGACGTGCTCCAGAAGCCCCGGCGGGACCTCCCCGAGATCGGTCACGAGCGCGGCCCGCCGCGCGCCGTCGTCGACGACGAGCGCGACCTGCGCCGCGTCGTGCGGCAGCGGCCTCGGTGAGAAGGTGAGCGCGCCGATCGCGAACGGCTCGCGCGGCGAGAAGCTCCGGACGCGCGCCGGGTCGCCGAGCTCCGCGGCGCGCGCGGTCGCCTCCGAGGCGTAGATCGGGATCTTGTGCTTCTTGTTGTATTTGGCGGCCACGCCGACGTGGTCGGCGTGCGCGTGCGTGATCACGATCGCGTCGGGCGCCCAGCCGAGCGCGCCGCCCGCGCCCGCCGCCGAGAGGCACTGCTCGAGCACCCGGGGCCCGACGCCCGCGTCCACGAGGACCCGCGTGCCCCGGGAGGCGAACAGCGTGGCGTTGCCTCCGCTCCCGCTCGCGATGATGGTGATCTTCATACCGGGCTCCGCGGAACGGGACCGACGACGGGCGGCTCCTGTGACCCGTAGCGCAGCCGAGGGCCCGGCTGCAAGCGCGCTGGAGCCGCGCGAAGCGCTCGCGAGCGCGCTGGAACGACGCTACAGCAATTCCACGTCGTGCTGCCCTCCTCTCGCCCCTCCCCTGACCCCGACGCGGCGGCGCCGCTCGCCGCGCCGGGTGCCCCCGGCGACAGCTGCGGTGCGCCGCGCGGCAAGCGGCGCCGCCGCGCCCTGATCGCGGCGCTCGTCGTCGTCGCCCTCGTCGCGGCGGCCGTCGCCGCGCTCCTCGTGCTCGGTCCGCCCGCGCTCCGCCGGCATGTCGTCGCCGAGGCCCGCGCGCGCGGCGTCGCGCTGGATCCGGGCGCGGTCGACGTCGGCCTCGACGCGGTCCGCCTGCGCGACGCGCGCTTCTCGCTGCTCGGGGTGCGCGGCCTCTCGGGCACGGTGGCGCGCACCACGATCGCGCTGCGCGGGCTCTCGCCCACGGGGATCACGGCGGACGGGGTCGAGCTCACGCTCGTGGGGGTCGACGCCCTGGAGGGCCTGCCAGCCTGGGTCGCGCAGCACGGCCCGCGCGCGTCGGCGCTGCGGCTCACCACGGGCCGCGTCCGCCTCGGTCTACGGGATCGCGAGGGAGGACCGGAGGTGCTCGCGCTGACGGATGCCTCCCTCGTGCGGCGCGCGGCCGGCTCGGTCCAGGGCGCCGCAGCGCCGCCGCCGGGCGCGCCGCGACCGGAGGTCGGCGTCCTGAAGCAGGCGCGCGTGCTGGTCGCCGGCAACGAGGTGGCGCGCACCGATATCGCCTGGTCGATCGGCGCGACGGCCATCTCCCTGGGCTTCGGCGGCGAGGACGTCCCCTCCGCGCCGCTCCGGGCCGAGCTCCGGCCGCTGCCCTCGCCGAGCGCCTCGATCGAGCTCGCGCCGACGCCGCTCTCCGCCCTGGGCGCGCTGCTTGGCGTGGACGTCGGCGCCTCGACGATGGTCGTCTCCGGCACGTTCGAGCTGCGGCTCGCGGCCGGGGCGGATCGGACGGCCCTGTCCGAGGCGCCGCTCGAGGGCCCGATCGCGCTCACGGTGAAGGGCTTCACCTTGCCCCACCCCAGGGAGCTCGACGGGCTCCTCTTCGGCGACACCACCACCCTCAAGGCGGACGCACACATCTCGGGCGACCGCCGGCGCATCGCGCTGAGCGCGGTGGAGGTCGCCGCCGGGGCGCTGAAGCTCAAAGGCACGGGGACGATCCAGCGCGAAGGCACGGACGCCGCGATCGGGATGGATCTGTCTGGATCCATTCCGTGCTCTCTGCTGGCCGGCTCTGCCGCGATGTCGCACCTGACCGGCGCCGTGGGTCTGCTCGCGCGCGACCTGGCGAGCCGCGCGCTTGCGGGGTCGGTGGCGGTCCAGGTTCGCGTCGACGCGCGCGCGAGCCGGTTGACCGCCGCGCGCGTCACCCCGAGCGCGATCCTCCGCTGCAAGGTCCGCCTCTAGCGCGGTGCTCTGCGGCGTCTGGCACGGCGGTACGGCGAACAGGAAGCAAGAAGAAGAAAACCGCCAAGGCGCCAAGGACGCCAGGGGAGGAAATTTTCAACTCGGGACCTCTGGTATGCTTGGCGGTTTGTCTTCTTCTCGTCTGAGCGCCGCGCTCGGGCGGAGCCGCCCCCGGCGGGCGGGTCCGTCCCAGCACAGCGAGGGTCCACGAACGAGGAAGGCGGAGGGCGAAGGTCGGTATCGAGGACGATTCGACGCAACGGATCACGGCGGAGAGCCGCGCGCGCGCTCGACGAGAGAGCGCCGCTCTGCCACCCTCGTCGATGAGGAGCCCGCAATGCGCCCTGGAGCTCTCGCCGTTCGGATCGCCTCGCTTCTCGGGCTCGTATCCCTCTTCAGCGCTTCCTGCACCGGCGGCCTCGGCTCCGACAAGGACGACGCCTCGGGCGGCGGGGGGGCAGCAGCGACGTCGTCGTCGACCTCCATGACCCTCGCCGGCAGCGGTGGCGCTGGAGGAGGCGGCGGCGCGGTGGAGGGCGGCGCGGGAGAAGGCGGCGCCGGATATGGCGGCGCGGGGGGAGGCAGCGGCGGAATCGACGAACAGGACTTACCGCTCGACACGCTGCCCGAGGGGCCGTGCCCGCCCGACATGGTGGAGGTCGAGGGATACTGCATCGATCGCTTCGAGGCGCCGAACATCGAAGGCGCGCTGCCGCTCGTGATGGAGAGCGCGGTCTCGGCGCACGCCTGGTGCGAGGAGCGCGGCAAGCGGCTCTGCACCGAGGACGAGTGGGACACGGCATGCCAGGGCCCCGAGGCGTTCGTCTATCCGTACGGGAACACCCACGAAGCCGAGCGCTGCAACGACAACAAGACGTGGATTGCGCCGGACGAGCGGGCGCTCAACACCTGGCCTTCCGACGAGGCGCTCGCCGAGGTCCAGGCGCTCTACCAGGCCGCGCCGAGCGGCTCGCGGCCTGGATGCGTGAGCGCGTTCGGCGTCTACGACATGACAGGGAACGTCGAGGAGTGGGTGGTGCGCACCCGATACCACGTCAACGAGCACCCTCATGTCCTCAAGGGCTGTTACTGGTCCGGCTGCTTCGGCGGCGCGAAGCCGCGGTGCAGCTCCACGAACCCGGCGCACGCGGACGGGTTCCGCTTCTACGAGACCAGCTTCCGGTGCTGCCGCGACGCCCAGTGACCGGCCCGGCGGCGCCGCTCCGGCCCGCGCCGCGGCGGCGCGCCGCGGGGGACCGGCGCGGGCAGCGACGGCGCGCCGGTAGCCCGGCGGCAGGCGCCCTGGACGAACCGCTTCCCCTCGGTCGCGCCGCAGGCTAGGGCACCGGGACACGGTGCTGATCCTGTCAAAAGAGCCCCGCCCCAGCCTCGACCTCGTGAGGGACGCAATCGCCGCGTTCTCGGCCAAGGGCCGCGAGCGCGCGCGCCCGGACGACCTCGACGCGCGCGACCCGGCGTTCATCGCGCGCGTGCTCCCGCTGCTCGGCTTCCTCTACGACGACTACTTCCGCTGCGAGACCGAGCTCGAAGAGGAGCTGCCCGACGGCCCCTTCCTCGCCGTCAGCAACCACAACGCGATGACGGGAATGCCGGATATGTACTGCCACATGACGGCGTTCTGGCGCCTTTATGGGCCCTCGCGCCTGTCCTACGGGCTGATGCACGACCTCCCGTTCAACGTCCCGAAGGCCGGCGCCTGGCTCAATGCCTGCGGGGCCATCGCCGCGAGCCCGGAGAACGCGCGGCGGGCGCTCGCCCGGGGCGCGGCGGTGCTGGTCTTCCCCGGCGGCGATCTCGACGCCTGCAAGCCCACGTCAGCGCAGTACACGATCCGCTTCGGCCGGCGCCGCGGCTTCGTCCGGCTCGCCATCCGCGAGGGCGTGCCGATCGTGCCGATCGTGAGCGTGGGCGCGCACCAATCGCTCTACATCGCCACGGATGGCCGCAGGGTGGCCGAGTGGCTCCGCCTCCCCCAGCTCGCGCGCTCGAACGTCGCGCCGCTCGGCCTCGCGCTGCCGTGGGGGCTCATCGTCGGCATCCCGATCCCCCATGTGCCCCTGCCGGTGAAGATTCACACACGCGTGCTCCGCCCGCTGCACCTCGGCCTCCCGAGAGAGGCCGCGAACGACCCGGACGAGGTGGAGCGCGCGTTCGCGCAGATCGTCGCGCGGATGCAGGCCGGTCTGGACGAGCTCCGGACGGCCGGCAGGCACGGCCTCTTCCCGCGCGGTTGACAGGTCAACCGCAGAAGGATGGCAGCGCGATCGCGCCCCGAGAGCGCCCATGACGCCGGCGGGCAGCGCTCCTGCCGCGCCGAAACCTGCCGGCGCGTGACAAAGGGGGCTCGGGCTCGCGCGGCTCTCGGAAAACCGAGTCCGTTCATGTACGCTTGAGCGCCAGCCGTGACCCCCGACCGCACCGCGCAGCTCCTCGCACCGCTGGCCCAGCCCGGAGAGCTCATCGCGGCCAAATACCGCGTCGAGCGGGTCGTGGCCATCGGCGGAATGGGCGTCGTGCTCGCGGCGCGCAACGAGGATCTCGACCAGCAGGTCGCCATCAAGATCCTGCGCCAGGACGCGCTCACGAACCAGGAGGCCGTCGCGCGCTTCCTGCGGGAGGCGCGCACGGCGGCCCGCCTGCAAGGCGAGCACGTCGCGCGCGTGTTCGACGTCGGCACCACGGAGAGCGGCGTGCCCTTCATGGTGATGGAGTTCCTGAGCGGCCTCGATCTCCAGCAGGTCATCGAGGCCCACGGCCCGCTGCCCATCCAGGACGCTGTCGACTACGTATTGCAGGCGCTGGAGGCGGTGGCCGAGGCGCACGCGGCCGGCGTCGTGCACCGGGACATCAAGCCATCGAATCTGTTCCTCGCCGAGCACACGGACGGGACACGGCACATCAAGGTCCTCGATTTCGGCATCTCGAAGGGACAAGGGCTCGACTCGCCCGCGGAGCCGGGGCTCACGTCGACGAAGCAGGTGATGGGCTCGCCCGGGTACATGTCGCCCGAACAGATGATGGCCCCGAGGACCGTCGACGGGCGCGCCGACGTGTGGTCGTTCGGTGTGCTCCTCTACACGCTGGTGACGGGCGAGCCGCCGTTCCAGGGCGAGACGGTCGCCGCGGTGATGGCGAACATCCTGCACCAGCCGGTGCCGCGGCTGCGCGACAAGCGCAGCGACGCGCCCGCCATGCTGGAGCGGATCGTCGCGCGCTGCCTCGAGCGCGACGTGAGCGCTCGCTACGCCAACGTCGGCAAGCTGGCGCAGGCGCTCGATCCGCTCGGGTCGAGCTTCGCGAAGCTCTCGACCTCGCGCATCCAGAGCGCGATCGGCGCGGCGTCGCCGGCTGGACAGTCGCTGCTCAACTCGAGGGCGGCCGAGGACAGCGACCGGCTATCCGGTGCCTCGTGGACGCACACGGGCTTCCGCCGCCGATCGCGGCGCAAGCTGCTCGTGGCCGCCGGCGTGGGCGCGCTGCTCGCCTGCGTGGCCGGCGCGGGCGTGTGGCTGCTCGGGAGCGCGCGCGTGGCGCCGCAGGCGCCGAGCGCCGCCGCGGCGGGCGAGCCCGAGCGCCCCGGCAGCGGCGCGCTCGGCCCCGGCTCGCCCGCCGCGGCGCTCAACTCCGGCGCGCCGGCTGCAGCGCCGAGCGCGCCGAGCGCGCCGGCCGCGGAGCCCGGCGCCACGACCGCCGCGGCGAGCGCGGCGCCGTCGGTCGCGGCCTCCGCGAGCGGCGCAGCGACCGGCGCGCGCCCGGTGGCGACCGCCTCCGGCGCGCCGATCAAGCCAGGCACCCTGCCGCGACCACCGCGGTCGACCAGCGAGGACGATATGCTGAGGAGCCGCCATTGAGATCGTTTCGAGCACGACACGCGGGCGCATGGCTCGCGCTGCTCTCCGGGATGAGCCTGACCTCGTCGCTCTGGGCCCAGCCGACGGCGGCGGACAAGGCGCTCGCCGAGGGGTTGTTCCAGGACGGGAAGAAGCTCATGGACGAGGACAGGCTCCAGGAGGCGTGCCCCAAGTTCGCCGAGAGCCAGCGCGTGGATCCCACGGTCGGGACGCTGCTGAACCTGGCGGTCTGCCACGAGAAAGAGGGCAAGACGGCCAGCGCGTGGGCCGAGTTCAAGGAGGCGTCCGCGCTCGCGGCGAGCGCCGGGCAGCAGGATCGCTCCCAGTTCGCGGCCAAGCGCGCGTCCGACCTGGAAGCCCGGCTGACGCGCCTCGTCCTGGAGGTCGCGCAGGCGGCGCCGGGGATGGCGATCACGCTGAACGGCAAAGAGCTGAGCGCCGCCGCGGCCATCGGCACGGGCATCCCCGTGGATCCGGGCACGGCGATGATCGAGGCCAGGGCGCCGGGCAAGCAGCCGTGGTCGCAACAGGTGACGCTCGATCCCGGTCCCAGCACGCCGCGGGTGATCATCCCGCCGCTCGCGGACGTCGCCGCTCAGGCGAAGGCCGCGCCCCCTGCCCTGCCGGCGCCGGTCGTCCGGCCGGAGGCTGCGAAGCCCGGGGCGGCCGGCAGCCCTCTGCGCACGCTCGGCTTCGTCGCCGGCGGCGTCGGGCTCGCCGGGATCGGCGTGGGCGCGGTGTTCGGGATCATGGCGTTCCAGGAAGCCGGGGACGTCGAGGTGGGCTGCAGCGGCAACTTCCGCTGCAGCCGCGCGGACGTCGAGGCGAACGAGAGCGCCCGGTCGACCGCGATGGTGTCGAACATCGCGGCCGGCGCTGGTCTTGTGTGCCTCGGCGCCGGCGTCGCGATGGTGCTGATGTCGCGTTCGCCTGAGAAGCCCGTCGCGAGCGAGCGCGTCTGGCTCTCGCCGAGCGTCGCATCGGATGGGGGGCGCGTGACGCTCGGAGGCCAGTGGTGATGCGAAGGTCGAGGAGCTCTGCCGTCATGCTCGCGCTCGCGCTCGCGCCGGGCCTCCAGGGGTGCGCGGAGATCGCGGGGATCGAGGATCGCGAGGTGACCCCGCTGATCGTGATCGCCAGCAGCCAGGCGGCGCCTCAGGGCATCGCGCTCGACGAGGAGGCGATCTACTGGACCAACGCGAGCGACGACCGGAGCCAGGGCGGCGCGCTCCGGAAGCAGATCAAGGATGACCGGGAGGTCGTCGACCTGCTCGCGCCTTCCAGCGAGGCGCCCGGGGTCATTGCCCTGGACACGACGCACATCTACTGGTCGAGCACCGACCAGGCGTTCACCGGCGAATGCGAGGGCGGCAAGGGGGAGCCGGACAAGCTGTGGAAGCTGCCGAAGACAGCGCAGTTTCCGGCGGCTGGTGGGGAGTTTGTGTGGGGCGCCTGCGGCGACGTGACGGAGATCGCGCTCAGCGCCGACAACATCTACGGCGCTCGCCCCAGCGGCCACCGCATCAGCTGGATCCCCAAGGGTGGCGGCACCCGGAAGGATCTGACGGCGGGCGGCGCGCCCGTCGGGGTCGCGACCGACGGCGCCGTCGTTTACTGGACCAATCGCGCCGACAACACGCTCTGGGTCAACAACACGAGCGACGGCGCCGACGCGGAGCTGCTCTTCACGGGCCCCGCGGAGCCGGGCCTGCTCGTGCTGGATGAAGCCAACCTCTACTGGCTCATCCAGACCAACGTGTTGCGGTATCCGCGGAGCCCATCGGACGGCGACGCCCCGGTGCGCCTCCTCGACGACCTGTCGAGCCCTCCCACCGGGATCGCCGCGCACGGGGACCATCTCTACGTCACCGTCAGGGCGGCGGGGAGCGTCTACCGGATTCGCAAGGACAACGCCGCCGATGCGGAGATCATCGCGACGGGTCAGAGGGGCCCGACGGGCATCGCCGCGGACGGGACAGGCGTCTACTGGACGAACACCGACTCCGGAGACATCGTCAGGTTCAACGACGAGTGATCGCGGCCGCCGCGCGCGGGCCGCTCGGTGTCCCGGGATCAATCGATCTGCAGATGGTAGTGGGGCGGCCGCGACTCCTCGAGCGCGAACACGCCCCCGACCTCGTCCACCCCATCGAGAAACGCGCGCTTCTCGGCCGGCGTCATGTCCCGGTTCCGGATGTCGACCGCGCCCTCCCTGAGGTGCGCCGAGATGAACACGCCGCGGTCGACCTGGGCGCGGATCACCCGCTCGAGGGCCGCGATCACGGCCTCGGAGGGCTGCTCGTCCGAGAGCTCCTCCTCGTAGGCGCCCTTGATCTCGCGCGCCGCCGTCTTGTCCTTGTAGAGGCCGAGGACATCGGCGCCGTGCCGGAAGAGATCGTGCATCGCCTCGGCCTGCCGCGCGGGATCTCGCGTGCCGCTCGTGACCACGAGCTCCTTTCCGGTCCGCCGATGATAGGCGGAGGCGATCTCCGCGACCTTCTGCTCCACGGCGGGCGCCAGATCGACGCCGGGCAGGACCACGTAGCGGCGCTCCTCGTCGGCCTCCGCCGACGTCGCGCCCCGCGACCGGACGAGCGCGGACGGATCGGCGTCGGCCGGCTCGACGTCGGAGGGATCGTCCTCGGTGCCCTCCGGGACCTGCAGCGACAGCACCCTGGCCGCGGGTCCATCGGGCACCCAGAAATCGAGCTCCACCTGCTCGCCGAGAGCGCAGGCGAGCGCGAGCGAGCGCCGCGGCCCGGCGGCGTCGGGCTCCCGGGCGACGCGGGAGACGCAGCCTCCCGCGGCGAGCGCGAGGACGAGGACGGCAGCGCGACGGGCGCGCCGGAGCAAGGCGGGGTGCGAGCGCAACATGCGAGCCACGGGCGCCTCCTACGTCGTGATCGTGAACGAGGCGCGCGCGAGCTCCTTGCCCGCCGCGTCGCTGACCGTCACCGACCAGAGCCCCGCCGCGCGCGCCTTCCGCGTGGCCGCCCAGGTGCGGAAGCGCCGCTGCGCGCCGACCGCCAGGGGGATGCGCAGCGGTGCGCTCCCGTCGGGCGGCGTGAAGACGACGCGGATCTCGGAGGCGGCCAGGTCCTTGTTCGAGAGCTCGACGAAGGCGTAGATGCGGTCGATCTCCGCGCTCGCGAACGAGGTCGCCGGCTCGACCGGCTCGCGGCCGGAGATGCCCTTCGAGACGACGAGCCGCGTCACCTGGAGCTCGGGCGCCGCGGGAGCGCCCTCGTCAGCACCGCCGCCTTGCGCCGGGCGCCCGGCGCCCTCCGCGGCGCGCGCCTCGAGGGCCGACCCCGACCTGCGGCGCCGCTCCCGCGCCGGGCCACGGGCCGCGCGCGCTGCGCCGAGGCGATCTGCGTCGCTCCGGCCTTCCTCCACGGCAGCGCCGTCGGCCGACCGCCCCTCGCCGTCCTGCGCCGCTGCGCTCGCTTGCCCCTCGGCCCCGCCGCCCGGCCGCCCCTGGGCCGCGCGGCTCAGCGCGGGAGCCTCTTCCCGGGCGATCCGCGCGATCACCTCGCTCGGATCGCTGCAACCGAGCGCCGCCCCGCCGAAGGCGGCGACGGCGAGCGCCAGGACCATGGTTTTCCGCGTCGTTCCCCGGGTGTTCACACCGACGAGGTGCCACGATTCAGCGGAGCGGGCGAAAAAACGGCAACCCAGCCGCCGGAGGGCCCGCCGCCTGCGCTGGGCTCACGAAGCGCCGCGGGTGCTGAACGGATGCTGGGTTCGGCGCGAAGCGCCGGCAAAACGAAACCAGCTACACAGGGAAAGAGGCCCCCCTCAGGGATGAGATAACGCACCGCGCTACAGTGCGGTTGTGTGCGCTCCCCCGGGACCGCTGGAACGGAAGGCGCTCCGGGCGCCGAGCGTCAGCGCTTCGGACGGGGCCAGCGCCTACCGTTGGCCAACTCACTCTCTTGTGTGGGACCAAAGCTCGCGATCGCGCTGTCTTCGATCATCAGGATGAGCAGGCCTCCGCTCGCGCCTCGTGCCGTCGTCGCCCGGGATCCCTGGCTTGTCTCCCGTGGCGAGTGGTCCGAGCTTTCCGCTGCGATCTGCTTCATCTCCAACTCCTTCGACACTTCAGTCTGGCTGTTCACGCCCCGGCTGGCTGGCCAGCCTGTACTTCCGTGCACCGCGTCTGGGGCGAAAAACTGACCGGGGCGCGAGAGCGCCGAGAGTCGCAGAATAGTCACGGCTTCGAGCGAAAATCATCAGGAAAGAAACTCGCCCGAGGATTTCTGTCCGGCACAGCTTCTACGTTGGCACCTTGGCGCTTATTGGCCGTGGCGCAAGGGCACAGGTGCTTCAGCGGCGGCCGAAGCCGGACAGCTGGCGGGTTGCGGCCACCACCTCGTCGCAGTCGATACAGCGCATGAGCCCGTCGACCAGCTCCATGCTGCCCAGGCTGCCGCACTCCGGACAGCGGTTGGCGAGCTGGTGCTTGCTCTCATCGCAAAGCCGGTTCTGCTCCGCCTCGGCCTCCGCCTCGACGCGGAAGATCTCGGCCGGCGAGCGGACATCGCGCTTTCGGTCATCCATGGCGCGCAACGTATCACGCGCGCCGCGCGCCCCGCGAGCGCCGCGCGCCCCGGCACACGGGGACGCGCGCAGCCGCGCGACCGCCGCATCCGCCTACCGCAGCGACTCGAGCAGGCTCCGGAACGCGGAGCGCGCCGACTGCACCGTCTCGTCCGGGCCGACCATCCTGAAGAACCAGTTGCCGCGATCGGGCGTCCTCACCGCTGCGCCGACGAGCCGGTAGCCGTCCTTCACCATCTCCACGGGCGCGCGCCTGCGGGCGCCCGCCTGAGGCCCGAGCGGGATCTTGTAGGTGCCGGCCACCTCGACCAGCTCGACCCGCATGCCGCGAACCTCGAACGAATCGCGCCTCGCCTTCGCACCGACGTCGCCGTCGAACTGCGCGAACCACTCCCTGAAATTCGCCTCGACGTCCCCTTGGCTCCCCATGCCGAACGAGAGGACCTGCACCTCGACGTCGTCCTTGTCGTCCGCCGCCCTCCGCACCTTGTAGAGGGCCTTGCGCGGGCCGGCGCGCGGCGCCTCGAGCGCCGCCCAGCTCCCCGGGACGTCCCACGCGAGCGGCGCGACGGCCGGCGCGCCGGAGACGGCCGGCGGCGGCTCCGGCTCCGGCTCCGCCGCGGCCCGCGAGCAGGCCGAGACCGCGAGCGCCAGGATCGCGGCTCGGGCGAGCGACGCCCGACGTGTGTGCATGGAGGCCGGTTCTACCACCGGATACGAAATCGGGTGTAAGCCATTGGCACCGCTCGCACGTAGAAGAGACGCCCCGGCCAGGGAGAGGAGACGGCGCGCATGGACCAGATCGGCGAGTACCTCGTTCGACGCCTCGTCGGCGAGGGGGGGATGGGCAAGGTGTACGAGGGCGAAGAGCGCCTGTCGCGCCGGCGCGTCGCGCTGAAGGTGCTCCGCCCGGAGCTCGCCCGGAGCGAGCAGGGGCGGCGGCTCTTCCTGAACGAGATGCAGATCCTCGCGCACCTCGAGCACCCGAACATCGTCCGGAGCCTCGCCAGCATCGAGGCCTCCGGCGAGCTCGTGATGGTGCTCGAGTACCTGGACGGCCAGACGCTGCGCTCCGTCCTCGGCGCCGCCGGCCGCCTCCCCTGGCCGGAAGCGGTGCGGATCACGGCCAGCGTGGCCAGCGCCCTCGCTGCGGCCCACGGACAGAAGCCGCCCGTGATCCACCGCGATCTCAAGCCCGAGAACATCATGGTGCAGAAGGACGGCAGCGTGAAGGTGATGGATTTCGGCATCGCCAAGGTCGTCGAGGCGATGAACCAGACAAACACGCAGAGCGTCGGGACCCTGCAGTACATGAGCCCGGAGCAGATCGACGCGCGCTCCATCGATCACCGGTCGGATCTCTACTGCCTCGGGCTCATCCTGTACGAGGCGCTCTCCGGGCTCCCGCCGTTCCAGTCGGCCTCGCCGCGGGAGCTGCTCAACCTGCAGTGCACGGCAGAGCCCCCGCCGCTCGGTGACGACGTGCGGAACGGGCTTCCCCGCGGCATCGAGCAGCTGCTCTTCCAGCTGCTCGAGAAGGCGCCCGAGGACCGACCGTACCTCGCGCAGGACGTCGTGGATCGGCTGGAGCCGTTCCAGACCGCCGCGATCGCGCCGCGCGGCACGGCGAGCGGCGAGCGCCCGGCCGGCAGCCACGACCGCGCGAGCACGCCGCACCGCGCAGGCAGCCGGGATCGCGCGAGCACGCCGCATCGCGCCGGCGATCAGGACCGCCTGAGCACGCCGCACCGCGCTGGAGACCAGGACCGCGCCAGCGCGGCGGGAGCAGCGCGCGTCACCGGCGGAGCGGGCGCGCCCCGCGCCGACACGATCGCGCTCGTCGAGCAGATCGACCGGAAGCGCGACGTCCCGGCCGGGCTCGCGATCGCCATCGTCGTGGCGCTGTCGGCGCTCGCGGGCATCGGGACCTGCGCGATGCGCTCGACGAGCGGCGCGCCAGAGCCGCCCGCCAGCGCCACGACGCCGGCCCCGCCGGTGGGGGCGCGATGAGGAGAGCGTCGCCGGAGCAGGCGGGCTACGCGGAAGGCGCGCCCCTCCCGGCCGTAGGCTGCGCAACGCGCTCGCGCTGCGGCGCGGCCGAGGAGCTGTGGCGGCTCGGCGAGGCGGACCGGGGCGGCCCGGCAGGGCCCGAGCGCGAGGCCGTCGCGGCGCGCCTCCTGGAGCTCGGCAGCGCAGGGATCGGCGGCTTCATCGACGGCGGCATCGCCGCGCCGGCCGAGGGCGCGGCCGCCGCCGCGAGCCCGGACGGCGCGCGCGTCTGGCTCGTGCGGAGGCTCGCGGGCACCCCCCTCGCGGATCGGATGCGCGCGCGGCGCGGACCGTTCCCGTTCCAGGAGGCGCTCCGGCTCGCCCTCCCGATCGCCCGTGCGCTCGCCGCCTGCGAGCGGGCCAGCCTGTTCCCCGGGCCGCTCTCGCCCGACGCGCTCCTCGTGGACGACGCAGGCCAGGTGACGCTGCCCGCGAGCGCGCTCGTCGGCGCGCTCGTCGGGGCGCCGGTGAGCGGCGGCGGCTCGGCGCCCCGCGCCGAGGGAGCGCGGGTGTCCTCGGAGATCCCGCCGCTCTGGACGCCGCCCGCGCAGGCCGACGGCGCGGTCTGGGACAGCGCCGCGAACCGGTACGCGCTCGGGCTCGTGCTCTACCGCCTGCTCGCAGGCGAGCACCCGTTCGCGGGCGCAGGCCTGCGGCACGCGCTCGGCGAGGCCGCTCGCCGCGAGCCTCCGCCGTTCGTCGAGAGCGTCGCGACGTCGCTGCCCGCGGGCCTGCAGGGCCACGTCTTGCGGCTGCTCCATCCAGACCCTGCGCAGCGGCCGCCGCGCGCCGAGGCGATCGCGGACGCGCTGAGCGGGTTCCTCGAGGGGGACCCGCCGGCGCGGCCGGCGCAGGTCGCCCGGGCGTCCCGCCGCGCCGGCGCGGCGGCCGAGGCGAGCGCCGGCGCGGCGCCGCGCGCGCCGCGGGGCGAGCCGCGCGCCCGCCGCCCGCCGCCCGGGCCCGCCGGCGCCGCGGCGCGGCTGTGGCGGCTCGCGCCGCTCGGCGCCGGCGCGCTTGTCGCGTCGGCCGCGCTCGCGCTCTCGCGGGCCGCGCCCGGGCCGGCGGCGCCGCAGGCGGTCTCCGTGGCGCCGGTCGTGCCGCTCGCGCAGGCGCAGACGGCCGCGGAGGACTGCGCGGCGTGCCACGGCCGCCAGGCCGCGGAGTGGCGCCGCTCGGTGATGGCGCACGCGGTGAAGAGCCCGCTCTTCAACGCGCTGGAGAGCCTCATCGAGGAGCAGGTCGGGCGCGACGCCGACTGCCCGAACGGCGCGGGCATCCTGCGCAAGGCCGATCCCGCGCGCGCCTGCCGCGACAGGCGCAGCGGCGTCGTTGTGACCGGCTCGGGCGGCGAGCACTGGTGCGTGAACTGCCACAGCCCGGCGGAGAACCTCGACGTCGCCATGCCCGCGTGGGACGGCCGCCCCGGCGGCGATCCCCGCACGCGCCTCCCGGTGCGCGACCTGCTCACCCGCCGCGGCATGGAGGGGATCTCCTGCGGCTTCTGCCATCAGGTGCACGGCCCTGTCGGCCCGCGCGGGCGCCCCGGGTACCAGGGCAACGCGACGTGGACGTCCTTCGTGACCGGCGCCGTCTTCGCGGCGCGCCCCGAGGACGCGCGCGGCCTGTTCGGGATCGCGAACAGCGGCTACGACCTCCGCCCCGAGGAGCTGCTGCTCCCCGGCGGCCCGGGCGCCGACCGGCGCGCCGGGACCTCGCCGGCGGGCGCCGACGACCCCGTCGTGCACGGCCGCCCGTCGGCGAGCGCCAGGGCGTACCTGCGATCGAGCGAGTTCTGCGGGGCCTGTCACGACGTGCGCCTCTTCGGCAGCGACAGCCTCGCGGCGGCGC
Source organism: Sorangium sp. So ce362 (assembly GCF_051519845.1). Taxonomy (NCBI): domain Bacteria; kingdom Pseudomonadati; phylum Myxococcota; order Polyangiales; family Polyangiaceae; genus Sorangium; species Sorangium sp. So ce362. The sequence goes on from NZ_CP150332.1 coordinate 5,945,027, forward strand.
GGGGCGAGCACTTCAAGCGGCTGCGCAACGCCTACACCGAGTGGGCGGAGTGGGCGAGGTCCGAGGAGCGCGCCGGCCGCACCGCGGCGAGCTGCCAGGACTGCCACATGAGCACCTACCCGGGCGTCTGCGAGGCGCTCCCGGCGGGCGCCGCGCCGGCGGCGGCGCCGGATCCCGGGTGCCCGCCCGGCACGCGCTTCGCCCCGCGCCCGCCGGGGGCGCGGCCGCGTGGCCGGATCGCGGATCATTCCACCGCTCCGGCGGACGTCGTGACCCACTACTTCTCTGGCGTGGATGTGCCGCTGTCGGACGAGTTCCCGGAGGCGCTCATCGATGAGCCGTCGCTCGATGTGCACGGCATCCCGGCCAGCGCCCGCCGCCGCCGCGATCTGCTGCTCCGCCGCACGTTCCGCTTCGAGCTCGGCGCCGCGCGGCGCGCCGGCGCGGCCGGGGGTCGCCTCGAGATCCCGATCGAGATCGAGAACACCGGCGCGGGGCACAAGGTGCCGGCCGGCTTCAGCCAGGAGCGCGAGATCTGGGTTCACCTCGTGGTCAGGGACCGAGATCGGCGGGTGATCTACGAGGTCGGCCGGGTCGACCGCGCAGAGGAGGACCTGAGAGACAAGGTGTTCACCCGGGTGACCACCCACCCAGACGCGAACAACCCGTTCGGGCCGGCGGGCGTGCAAGGGGGGTTGTTCGGGGCAGACGTGCGCGACGGGCCGGACGTCCCGCTCTGGGACCCACCTCCGCGGCTCGGCGGCACCTCGTTCCGTGGGCGAGGGCTCATCAACTTCCAGAACGGCTTTCTACGCTGCGTCCGCTGCATCGGTGTCGTGGCCGCGGACGGCAGCTGCCGGCCCGGGCCCGGCCAGGGGCTGCACCACGCCGACCGGTACGCGGACGGCGACTACGATCCAGACACCGGCGCGTGCGGCTCGAACCTCACGGGCCCGAACGCCTTTCTGGAGATCTATTTCCCCGTCGGGGCGCTGGACGCGAGCCGCGGCGTCGTCAGGGGGCCGGACGCGATCATCGATACGCGCTCCGTGCCGCCCGGCGTGCCGATCCGGTACACGTACGAGCTCCCGGCCGGCGCCCTTCGCGGCCCGTTCCGGGCCGAGGCGAGGCTGCTCTTCCGGGCGTTTCCCCCCTTCCTGATCCGCGCCTTCGCCGGGTACGAGCGGGAGCAGGCGCGGCGCGGCCTCAGGCCGTCCGGCCCGCTGGTCGTCGAGTCGATGCTCGCGCGCCTCGAGATCGTCGAGCTCGCGCGGGCCGAGATCGAGATCCCCTGAGCCGAGATCACCGCGATGGAGCAACCGGCGAGGCAGGCCGCTCGGCGAACGGGCGAACAAAAAGGGGCGAGCCCCTACCCCGGCCCGCGGGGTAAGGGCTTCGCTGGTCGGGAGCTGAAGGGCTCAGCTCGCCGTGATCGTGAAGAGCATCCCCGGCGATCAGGGAGGGGGCGGGGGATCCTCGGTCGACATCGGGTCCGGCAGCTTGAACAGCCTGCCGATCCGGAAGGGCCGCGTCATGGGGGAGTAGTAGCTCGTCGTCGACGACGTGACGCTCCACGTGTAGCCGAGCAAGTAGCCCGTGGTCGCGTCGGTGTACACGCGCATGGTGGCCGTCCCGGCCCCCGCCTTCATATTGCCGCCGGTGCACGGTCCGCTCCACCGGCTGTCCGAGTAATCCTTCTCCGGGTCCGCCGCCGGAGCGAGGCACCCGTGCGACGAGGAGGTCGAGTCCACGATCGGCACGGCGAACTGCCTCGTACCCGAGTAACGCGGCTGGATCTGCGGGAAGATCTCCTTGGCCGGGCCCGTGATGATGACCGTGTGACCGGCGTAGGTGGAGGTGGCGCCGATGGCGAGGATATCGCCCTTCTGGATGTCGACCGCCCTGTTGACGCGGCGGAAGGACGTCTCGTCATCTGGAGATGGCGGGGGCGCGCCGGTCGCCGGGCTCATGTTGATCCAGTCGAAGAGGTTATCGGACGTAAGGCCATACGCGCCCCAGATTCTGCGAATATCGCTCTCCGCGTACCCCTTCGCCTTCTGCAGCGACATGATGAAGAAGCACGCGCCCTTGGTCCTGCCGGACCAGGCCGGCACCTCGACGGTCGCTCCATCGACGCTCAGGACCTGCGGCTCCTCCCAGGTCATGAAGCACTTATCGGTCCCGCTGGCGAATTGGTTGTGGTCCGTGCCGTCCTGCTCGCCCGCGCTCTCCGCGCTGTCGATGAAATCGAGGGCCCAGTCCACGTGGTCCTTGGCGCTCGCGGACGCCGAACCCAGCATGATGAAAGACGCGGCAGCCAGGGATGCAACAGCCAAACTCGTCGTGCGCCTGCTCATACTTCTACCTCGTTGATTTGAATGACCTTGCATGTGCACTCTGGAACAGATGCTAGTCATTTCATGTCGAACCATCAAACGAACCCTGGCGCCGAAGATGCCGAGTCTAGCAGGATGGATATTCACTATGATCGGCTTAGGTGTCAAGGCTTTTTCGGGGCGCTCATCCTTTTTTTGCAGTCCTTCGAGCGCTCGCGAGCGCTCGAACGTGAAGTAAGACCATGTCGTCCCTTACGACAGCTGATGCGCGATGGTATGAAGCGAGTCGCGCGCCGGGCGCCGCGTTTCCGGCTGTGCTCGGCGACCGGGAGCCCTGCTTCTGCTTATGCACTCATCGGACCACAGTGACGTCGATGCGCGCGGCGCGGCGCACGACCGCCCCGGCGCCTGGCCGCCGGGGGTGTTCAACGCCCCCTTGCTGCGAGGCCTCGACGAGCGCGCCCGGCGCGAGATCGCCGAGGCAGGTAGGCTCCGCTCCCCCGCGACCGACGAGGTCGTCTATCGCGCCGGCGACGCGGGCGATGCGTTCTTCGTCGTCGCTTCCGGGCGCATCGCCCTGCGCGCGACACGCCGCGGAGACGATCGCGATACCGAGGTGCGCGCCGCCGCTGTAGGCGATGTCCTCGGGGAGGAGGCGGTCGTGGGGATGTCGCGCAGGACCACCGCGGTCGCGCTCGCGCCCAGCGTGCTCGCGGAGATTCCGGTCCACCTGTTCCGCCGCGCGGCCGGCCGCTCCGGCAAGGCCGAGGTCGCCGAGAAGCTCGAGCGCGGCCTGCGGAGGAGCGCCACGCGCGACCTCCTCAGCACCCTTGCCTTCACGCGCGATCTCGATCCAGAGGACATCGAGATTCTCCTTGACGCGGTGAGTCACCGTCGCTTCGAGCGCGGTCAGGCCATCTATCGTGCCGGGGATCCCGCGACCGAGCTGTGGCTCATCGCCGACGGAATGGTGCAAATTCAGACCGAGGACGGAAATCGGATTCATGTGCGCGCGTACCTCACCCGGGGCGATTTCTTCGGAGACGTGGAGCTCGACGAGGGTCGCTGCCGGACGGCGAGCGCCGTGGCCAGCGGCGCCGCGGCGCTCCTGTCGGTACCGTCGAAGACGTTCGCCGCGCTCGCGCGGAGGCACCCTGATCTGATCCCGCGACTCCGGCGCATCACCGGCGAGCAGCACGCCGCCCAGGAGGCGATCGTCGCCGGGCAGGCGCGCAACAACACGGCGCATCTCTTCCGGGACCTCTATCGCCTCCAGGTGGCGCGGTCGCTCCTCGTCATCGATCTCGATACGTGCGCCCGCTGCGGGCACTGCGCGTGGTCCTGCGCCGACGTACACGGGGTCTCGCGACTCGTCCGCCGTGGCGACAAAATACGCGCACAGGTGGACGACGACGCGCATAGAGCGCTGGAGGAAGCGCCGCGGAGCCTGCTCCTGCCGAACTCCTGCCAGCACTGCGAGAGCCCCGCCTGCATGATCGAGTGCCCGACCGGCGCCATCGGCAAGGACACGGGGGGCGAGGTGTTCATCCGCGACACGCTCTGCACCGGCTGCGGCGCCTGCGCCAAGGCGTGCCCCTGGGAGAACATCGCGATCGCGCCGCGCCCCGCCGCCGCGCCGCGCCCGGGCGGCGCGGGCTTCCCGGACCTCGCCGTCAAGTGCGATCTGTGCCGCGAGCACGACGGCCCCGCGTGCGTGAAGGCCTGCCCCACGGGGTCGATCTTCCGCGTGAACCCGGCGGAGGAGATCGCCGACGTGCGCGACCTGCTCGGCGGGGCGCGGCGCGAGCAGGAGCGCTCCGCAGGGCAGCGGGGCGACGCGGCGCTCCTCGCCGGGAGCGCGATCGCGGCGGCAGGGCTCGGCGCGGCCGGGCTGTCGGCGCACGCCCACGGCGGGGCGCGACCGGGCGAGGGCGCCGCGTGGTGGGCGGGCGCCGCCGCGGCCGTGGGGATCGCGCTGCTGCTCTTGTACGCCGTCCCGAAGCGCGCGGGACGGCGGGTGTGGATGCGGCCCAGGCGGCGCGACGCCGCGGCCGAGGAGGCCAGCGACGCCGCGCCCGTGAGGAGCCGACTGCGCCCGCAGCTGGCCGGGCACCTCGCGATCGGCCTCGTCACGGCCGGCCTCGCGCTGGCGCACGCGCCGTGGCCGCGGTCCGGCCGCCCGACGCTCGGCGCGGCGCTGCACCTCGCCTTCTGGGCGACCGCGGCGGCCGGCGCCTTCACGGCGCTCGCGTACCGGCTCGCGCCCCGGCGCCTCGCCCGGATCGAGCGCACCGCCGCGCTCCCCGAGGACTTCGCCGCCGCCCGCCGCGAGCTCCTCGACCGCTTCTACCGCGAGGTGAGCGGGCGCAGCGATCTGGTCAAGAAGATCGTCGAGAAGGTCCTCGTGCCCTACCTGAAGAGCCCCCTCGGCCCGCTCGCGCTCCTCGCCTCGGGGCGCGGGCTGCGCGAGGAGGAGCGCGCGCTGCGCGCCCGCATCGACGCCATCCTCGAAGGGCGCGGCGCAGAGCGCCTGGCCGGCCTGGCGGAGCTCACCCGGATCGCCGTGGAGCTGCGCGCGCTCCCGGCGCAGCGCGCGCTCCTCGGCGCGCTCCGCGGCGGGCTGCCGGCGCACATCATCACGTTCGGCGTCGCCGCCGCGCTGCTCGTGCTCCACGCCATCACGGCGGCGAGCGTGCCCCGATGAGCGCGCGGCGGACCGGGAGCGCGCGCACGCCGCCCCACACGGCCTCGGGCGCGGCGCGCGGCCCGCGACGCGCGCCGCGGTCGGCCGACAGCGTTTCTGACGCGCTATGCAATCGTTGCGAGGCACGGCATTTCTTTGTGCCTTGCGCGCGGCGCCGCGCGCGGCGACGTCCGCGCCTCCGCGCAGCGGCCGCCTTTTTCGCGGCAGGCAGCGCGCGGGCGAGAGGCCTGGACTTTGCCTTCAACGCCCAGGTACAATTTTCCCGACACCACACCAGTGGAAGGTAGAGAAGCTGATGGCTGGTCCCTCGACCAAGTGGATGGGAGCGCTCTCCCGATCAGGCTCCGCCGAGGCGTGGGCGCCGAGAGCGCTGCTGCTGGTCACGCTGCTCACGGCGTCGGCGGTGATCGCCGGGGCGTGCAGCGGAGACGACAGCGGCCCCCCGGGGCCGCAGGACGGAACGGGCGGGCCCGACGCGGGGACGGGCACGGGTGACCCGTGCGTCGACGGCGAAGAAATCGAGTGTCACATCACCGTCGGTGAGCACGAGGGCGTGCTGACATGCATGGACGGCATCCGCCGGTGTCAGGACGGGCGCTACGGAAGCTGCGAGGGGACGATGACGATGCGGAGGTCGCCGCTCGGGCCCTCGCCCCGCGGGAGCGGCGAGAGCGGGTATCCGCGCCCGCTCGCCAACTCGGAGGCTTCCGACGCGGGTCTCTGCGCGACAAACCCGTGCGACCCGTCGTGCCAGTCGTTCGAGGAGGTGCCGGACGGGGGGCCCATCGATCTCTCGGGGGTCGGCACCACGTACACGTGGTCGGTCGGGGACATCAACGAGCTGCCCGAGGGCGTCGCGCGGCAGGGCACGCACCAGCCCTGCACGACCAGCGAGGATTGCCAGTTCGACCAGTACTGCGAGCACCCCGCGCAGGGCGCGTGCGCCCACAATCCGTGCGAGACGGGCCTCTCGCTCCTGTCGACCTGCAGCGGCTGCGTCGCGAAGGTCTGCGAGGCGAACCCGAACTGCTGCACCCAGACGACCATCCCGGCCGACTGCGGGCATGACGCCTGCCAGTATGCCCCCGGCGTCGCGACCCACATGACCGCGACGTGCGGCGACCCGTGCATCGCCAACATCTGCGCGGCCAACCCGCTCTGCTGCGACTTCAGGTGCACGTCGACCATGGAGTGCACGGCCGTCTTCGGAATGAACTTCAACTGCCCTATCGTGCTGCCCGGCACCCCGCGACGTTGCAGCCCGATCATCGGCGGGTGCCCGACGGGAAGCGTCCTGGACCCAATCGGCAGGTGCGCGGGGACCTGGAGCTCAGCGTGCGTCAATCTCGTGGCTACCGAGTGCCCTGGGAAGACGTGCGCCCCAGCGACCCAGGTCTGGGACGCCACGTGCGTCGACCTTGTCGAGCAGCTGTGCGGCTCCACCTGCAGCACCGATCCAGAGCAGCAACGGGGCCTCTGCAAGGCCTACCTGCCGAACCAGACGAACCCCGCATGCACCGGCGTGGATCTCACGGTCGGCGTGCCCTGCGGCGGGACGATCCCGGTCTGCAACCGCGGCAACACGCCGGCCCCCGCGGGCATCGCGATTCACCGCTACGCCGCGGGCGCGGGCCAGCTCCCTTCCTCGGCGCCGAGCCAGGTGCTGGACTCCTGCAGCCCGAGCGGCGGCACCCCCGCCTGCACGACCGCGCAGCCGATCGCCCCGGGCGAGTGCATCAGCGTGGCCGGCTGCACAGGCGTCGCCGACGGCATGGAGCTCATCGTCAACCCGCCGGGCCCAGGGCAGATCGCCGAGTGCGAGTGCGCCAACAACGGGAGCATCTATCAATCGGCCATGTGCGAGTCGCCGGGCTGCATCGCCACGGCCAGCGTCTCGCTGATCAGGCCGGCCACCCTGTTCGTGGCGCTCGATCGATCCACCTCGATGGTGAAGAACTCGTCGGGAGATGACGTGAGCGGCTCCCGATGGAACCCGGCGCGCGAGGCCCTCAGGGAGTTCTTCCGCGATCCGGCGTCCGCGGGGCTCGGCGTCGCGTTCCGGTTCTGGCCGCACGACAACCCCGGCCCTTGCAACGACAACCCCGGCTGCCCGTCCGTCGACGACGGCGGCGGCTGTGCACTGCCGCTCGTCCCGTTCAACGGCGCCGCAGCCGACAGGTTGACCGAGCAATCCGCGATGATGGGCGATCAGCAAGAGCTCAAGCTCCTGCAGGCGTTCATTAATTTCCAGGTGGCCGACGGCGATACGCCGATGCACCCGGCGCTCAACGGCGCCACGACCTGGGCGATCAACTACAAGAAGGCCCACCCCGAGGAGGAGGTCGCTGTCGTGTTCGTGACCGACGGCATCCCGTCGCACTGCGACACCGTCCCGAACCACATCGGGGACCTGGCGGGAAACGCCTTCGAGAACCACGGCGTCCGCGTGCACGCGGTGGGCTTCGGCAACTCGAACGCCGAGATCATCAACCTCATCGCCGCTCGCGGCGGCGGACAGGCGTACAACCTCACCGCAGGCACGACGCTGCAAGGCAGCCTCCTCGACGCGCTCGTCTCGATCCGCGGAGAGGCGCTCCCCTGCGACGTGACGGTCCCCCTCGCCGGCGTCGCGGATCCCGCCTCGGTGTCCGTCGTCCACGTGAACAACGCCGGCACCGAGACCACCCTCACGCCCCGGACCGGGCTGGGCAGCTGCGGCGCCGGCGGCTGGTACTTCGCCGACGCGACGAACACGAGCGTCAAGCTCTGCCCGCAGACGTGCGCCGATCTCCGCGATAGCCCGGGGAAGGTCCGCGCGACCGTCCCGTGCGTGACCACGAGCCTCACGCCCATCACCACGAACTGGGAGCGCTACCACGGCGTCTGCCCGCCGGGGACCAAGACCCAGTGGGGGTACCTCAGGTACAGGACGGCGACGCCGGGCGACTCGAGCGTCGAGTTCTTCGTGCGATCGGCCGACGATCCCGACGATCTCAGCGGGGCGACGGTGCGGCTCGCCGCCACCGCGCAAGCGGCGCCGACCGACACGCGGATCTGCGATGAGAGCTCGGCGCCGCCGTGCGCGATCGATCTGTTCGACGTGCTGGAGGAGCTCCCGGACGCCCGGACCGAGTACCTCGAGATCCAGATGAGGCTCAACCCGACGAGCACGGGCGGAGGCGGTGTTCAGGTGCAGGACTGGGAGATCACGTATTCATGTCCGGATTCCGAGTGAGCCGCCGCATCACGGCCTTCGCGCTGCTCTCCGCCGCGGCGATCGCCGCGGCGGCGTGCGGCGGAGACGACGACAACCGGCCGAGGCCGTCTCCCGCCGGCGGAACGGGGGCCGCTGGCGGTGAAGGCGGCGGCGGGGGCGGCGGCGAGGGCGGCGGCGGCGCCGCGCCCGGCGCCTGCGGCAATGACGCCGCCGAGCTGGACGAGGCGTGCGACGGGCCCGATGTCAGGAACGCCACGTGCCAGAGCTTCGGCTTCGAGAGCGGCCAGCTCGGGTGCAGCGCCGAATGCACCGTCGACACGTCGGGCTGCGCTGGCATCGAGGGATGCCAGGACGGCCGCGACAACGACGGCGACGGCAGCGCCGACTGCGCCGATCCGGAGTGCGCGGCGGCGTGCGCGGACCTGTGCGCCGCCCCGGTGGCGCTGCCGGATCCCGCGTTCGTCACCGGCGACATCAGCGGCCACGCGGCCGTCGAGGGCGGGTGCACGGCGGGGCTCCCGGGCGTCGCCTACACGTTCACGGCGACCACCACCGGGTTCCTCGACGTGGTGCTGACCCCGGGGACCGACGCCGCGCTCATGGCCGTGCTGCGCGGCGCCTGCGACGACGCCGCGACGGAGCTCCATTGCGGCGGCGTCAGCGCCGGCGCGGGCATCGAGAACCGGCTCACCGTCCCCGTCCGCGAGGGCGATGCGTTCTATGTGGTCGTCGCGGGCGCGGCGGACGAGGGGCAGACGGGCGCGTTCGAGCTCGGCGTGAGGAGCCGCGAGACGGTCTGCGGCGACCGCATCCAGGATCCGGCCGAGGAGTGCGACAACCTCGTCGGTCAGCCGGACGACGGGTGCACCGACGACTGCCGGCTCGAGGCGACCGAGGTCGAGCCGAACAACGCCATCGCCTCGGCCAACCCCCACGCGGTCCCGTTCTTCGCCTCCATCGATCCGCCGGATGACGTGGACGTCGTGCGCGTCACCGTGCCGAGCGGCCCCACGGTGCTCATCGCGGAGACCTCCGACGTCACGAGCTCCGACTGCCTCAACGGCCGGCTCGACACCACGGTCGAAATCCTGGACGAGAGCGGCGCGCTGCTCGTGCGACGCGAGTTCGGGGGCGTCGGCCACTGCGCCCGCGCCGTCGCGCCGGCGCTCCCGGCGGGCGACTACTACGTCCGCGTCACGGCGAACGTCGCCGCCGATCAGGGGACTCCCTACCGGCTCATCGTGACGCTCGTTCCCGAGGTCTGCGGGGACGGGGTCGCGACCGACGGCGAGCAGTGCGACGACGGCAACACGACGGCCGGCGACGGGTGCAGCGCCGCCTGCCGCTTCGAGCTCGATGAGACGGAGCCCAACAACACGCCGGCGCAGGCAGACGCCCACGCCGCCCCATGGCTCGCGGAGATCTCTCCGGCAGGCGACGTCGACGTGGTCGCCGTGAGCGTGCCCGGGCCGAGCTCGACCCTGATCGCAACCGTCAGCGACAATGGCACCGGGACGTGCATGACCGGGCGGCTCGACAGCTACATCGAGATCCTGGGCGACAATGGGGCCGCCGTGCTCGCATCGGACGAAGACTCGGGGCTCGGCTATTGCTCCTCCGCGTTGGTCACCGGCCTGGCCGCGGGCACCTACCATGTGAGGGTCAGGGCCGCGGAGATCGTCCCCGACGCGACCTTCTTCTATCGACTGAATGTCACGATCCTCTAGCCCGGGCGGCCGGGGGAGCCGTACGGAGGCGCCGTCCGGCGGCGCCGCCGGGGAGGCGGCGCGCTCGCCCGACCCATCGAGGACGCTCTACCGCGCCGATCTGTCCGATCCGCGCCAGCGCGCCGCCCAGCCGCGGGAGGTCGTCCGCGGGCGCGCCGCGCGCCGCGCCGAGTCGACCTCCGACGTCACCCGCTTCCGCGGCGTGCTGCCGGCCACGCTGGCCGGCGCCGTCGCGACCGGCGCGGCGGCGCTGCTCTTCCCGCCGCCGGGGGGGCATGCTGCGCCGGGGCCGCTCTCGCTGCCCCACGCGCGCGCGCAGCTCGCGTGCGCGTCGTGCCATATCGAGCAGGCGCCCTCCGCGCCGCGCGAAGCGGCCGCCCCGCGCGAAGCCGCCGCGGGCGCGCGCCTGGACCAGGCCTGCACGGGGTGCCACGGCGACCACGGGTCCGCCCGCAGGAGCCACGCGCAGCTGCTCGCGAGCGGCGCGCTGGGCTGCGCCACATGCCACCCGATCCACCGCGGAGACCAGGGCGTCGTGTTCGACCCCTCGAGGCCGCCGGTGCGCTTCGCGCCGGGCGTCGAGGTGGAGCTCCCGCCAACGGCCTTCCGCCCGAGCCAGCCGACCACCGTCGCGATCGTCACCGCCGGGAGCTGCACGCCCTGCCACGACCTCGCCGCGCCGCGCGACCCGATCGCGCGCTGCCTCGTCGCGGCGCAGGCGCCGCTCGGCGACGCCCGGCCGATCACCTGCTTCGACGAGCACCGCCCCGCCCTCCCCGAGGACGCCGCCATCGTCCGCGCCGACCGCGGCAGCAGCAGCGGCGGCCGCCGCGGCAGCAGCAGCGGCGGCGTCTGCAACGGCCAGCACACCGAGGACCGCGCCCTCGCGTGGGACGCGGCGCGCGACGCCGCCGCGGCCTTGCCGGTAGTGACGGGCGCGCTGCCCCCCAGGAGCGCGCTGCCCCCCGGCCGCGCGCTGCCCCCCGGCCGCGCGCTGCCCCCCGGCCGCGCGCTGCTCTGGATGGGCGCCGGCCTCGCCGCGGCCGGCCTCGCGTTCGCGGGCGCCCGCGGCGCCCACGCGCGGCGCGCGCGGCGGCCTTCGCGCGGCCCCGAAGCCGCCGACGCGGCCGAGGCGATGCTGCGCCCCGCGGCGCGCGTGCGCCTTCCCCGCATCGACACGACCACCTGCCTCGGCTGCTACGCGTGCGTCGACGCGTGCCCGTACGACGTGCTCGCCATCGAGCGGTACGTCGCCGTCGTGGCCCGCCCCGAGGCGTGCTGCGGCCTCACCCTGTGTGAGCAGCGCTGCCCCAACGGGTCGCTCACCATCGAGGGCGGCGCGCCCATCGCCGATCGCCCGCGCCTCGGCGACGACCTCGGCAGCCTCGACGTGCCGGGCCTGTACCTCGCCGGCGACGTCACCGGCCTCCCCCTCATCAAGAACGCCATCCACCAGGGCGCGCACGCGGCGACGCGCGTCGCGGAGGACCTGCGCCAGGCCGGCCCGCGCGGCCCGGGGCTCGATCTGATCATCGTCGGCGCCGGGCCCGCCGGGATCAGCGCCGCGCTGCGCGCCAAGGAGCTCGGCCTCTCGTTCGAGGTGATCGAACAGGGCAGCGTGGCGCAGAGCATCCAGAGCTTCCCGCGCGGCAAGCTGGTCTTCGATCAGCCGCTCGACCTGCCCATGACCGGGAAGCTGTGGCTGAAGGAGTCGACAAAGGAGGAGCTCCTCTCCCACTGGCTCCGCATCGTGCGCAAGGAGCGGCTCCCCATCCTGCAAGATACCCGGATGGTGTCGGTCGCGCGCCTCGGCGGCCATGACGCGCGCTCCGCCGGCGAGGCCGCGCCAGGCTTCGTCGTCGTCACCGAGCCGCGCGACGGCGGGCCGCGCACCGAGCGCCGGGCGCGACGCGTGCTGCTCGCCCTCGGCCAGCGCGGCTCGCCGCGCCGCCTTCCATTCGAGCTGTCCGCCGAGGTGGAGGGGCGCGTGTACTACCACCTCGCCGATGCGCGGAGCCTCGCCGGCAGCCGGGTGCTGATCGTCGGGCTCGGCGACGTCGCCATGGAGGCCGCCATCGCGCTGTCCCGCCAGCCGGCCACCGAGGTCACCGTCGTCTACCGCGGCGGCGGGTTCCGGCGCGGGAAGACGCGAAATATCGAGGAGATACGGCGACTTGCGGCCACGTCCCGCCTCTCGCTCCGGTTCGAGACCGACGTCGCCGCGCTCGCCGGGGATCCGCGCGGCGCGCTCGTGGCGACCCTCGCCTCGCCGTCGGGGGCGCTGGCGCACCCCTGCGACGCCGTGCTCGTCCTCATCGGGAGCATCCCGCCGTGGAGCGCCCTCCGCGCCGCCGGGATCCGGCCGACCGTGGAGCCGTCAGATCGTTCCGGGCCCGACGACGTAGAAGGGCTCACGCCTGCGGTCCCTCCGGCGTGAGCCCGGCATGAGGGCGTAAGATCGAGGGGCGCAGGCAGTTCTCTGGAGGAGCCATGAAGCCGACCCATGTCGCCCTGTTCTCCGCCCTCGGCATGATGTTCACGAGCCTCTCGGTCTACTCGCTCGCACCGTCCGGGGGCCGGGGCGCGACGGAGGGGACCACCGAGGTGACCGCCGAGCCGCCCCGCGTGGTCCCGGAGGTGGTGGGCGGCGCCGTGGCCGCGGTCGACCCGAGCCGCTTCACCGCCGGATCCAGGCTGATGCTGGAGGGGCGCGTCGGTCACGCCCGCCTCCCCCGCTCGGCGCAGGAGACGTTCCTGAGCTTCGAGGTCCGCAGCGACGGGTCGCCCACGAAGACGCAGGCGCAGGCGAGCCTCTCGCTGGTCATCGATCGCTCCGGCTCGATGAAGGGCACCCGCCTCGCCAACGCCGTCCAGGCGGCGACGACCGCCGTGAGCCGCATGAACGACGGCGACGTCGTGTCGGTGGTCACCTTCGACACGAGGACGACCGTTGTCGTCCCGCCCACGACCGTCGGGCCGGACACGCGCGGCCGCATCCTCGCGAGCGTCCGCGGCATCTCGCTCGGCGGCGACACGTGCATCTCCTGCGGCATCGAGGAGGGCCTCTCGCTGCTCGGGCAGACGGGCGGCGGCGTGAGCCGGATGCTCGTCCTCAGCGACGGCGACACGAACCACGGGGTCCGCGACCTCCCGGGCTTCCGCGCGATGGCCCAGCGGGCGCGCGATCGCGGCGTGAGCATCACGACCATCGGGGTCGACGTCGATTACAATGAGAAGATCCTGTCGGCGATCGCGCTCGACTCGAACGGCCGGCACTACTTCGTCGAGAACGACGCCGCGCTCGCGCGCATCTTCGAGGCGGAGGCGGAGCAGCTCACCGCCACCATCGCGAACGGCGCGGAGCTCGCGATCGATCTCGCGCCCGGCGTCACGCTCGATCGGGTCTTCGATCGCTCGTTCCGGCGGGCCGGCGACCAGGTCATCGTGCCGCTCGGCGCGTTCGCGGCGGGCGAGGTGAAGACGGTGCTGCTCAAGGTGCGCCTCGACGGCCTCGGCGGCGACGGGCGCGGCGAGTCTCCCATCGCCGACGTCGGCCTCGCTTACCGGGACCTCGTCGCGAAGACCGACGCCCGGTGCGAGGGCAAGCTCGGCGTCGCGATCGCGGACCGCGACGCCGACGCGAGCGAGCTCGACGCGCTCGTCGCGGGGCGCGTGCAGCGCAGCGAGACGGCGGCGACGCTGAAGCAGGCCAACTTCCTGTTCGAGCAGGGTCGGCTCGACGAGGCGCGCAGCAAGCTCGACGCGCAGCAGCGGTCGCTGCGGAGCGCGGCCGACAAGGCCAAGCGCAGCGCGCCGGCGAGCCGCGCGAAGGACGTGGCGTCCGATTTCGAGGGCCAGCTCGCCGCGCTGGAGCGGGCCGACACGGGCTTCGCCACGCCGCCGCCGGCCGCCCCCGCGAAGCCGGGCGGCTTCGCGCAGGCCCCGGCGGCGCGGCCGGCCCCGGCGAAGTCCCGCGAGGGCAAGGCCGCCGTCCGCCGCAACGAGGCGGACGCCTTCGATCTCGCCCGCTGACGCGCGGCGCGACGCGGCGCGGGCAGCGGCGCGGCGAACGCCGGCGCCGGCCAGCCGCGCGCGCGCCGCGGCCCGGGCGTTGACGCGGGTCGGGCTTTCGGGTTTTGACTCCCGGCGGTGGGCGTTCGATCTAGGCCGAGCCGGCCGGGAAACCGACGGATGGGTGGCGACGGCGCGCAGGGCTCGCCCCCGCGCGAGCCCTCGCCGTCGAACCGGAAGACCACCCCTGCGCGGCGCGCGCGCGGCGCGGGGCAGCGCGCGCCCGCGTCGCGGCGCCCGGCGCGGCCCTGGCCGAAGCGCGGGCGGGCGCTGCTCCTCGGGTTCGCGGGCGCGCTCGCGGCGGCGGGCGCGGCGCTGCTCGCGCTGGTGATCGGCTTCGGACGCATGAGGACCCCGGACCGGGGGCGCGTCGTGGAGATCAACTGGCCGGAGGGGCTCGACGCGGGCGAGGCGGCCTCGCTCCTCTGGGCCGAGGGGCTCGTGGAGAGCGAGCGCGCGATGGCGCTGTACCTCGGCGCCACGGGCGGCACCGAGGGGTTCGTGCCGGGCCCGCACCTGCTCTTCGAGGGCGCGACGCCGCGGGAGCTGCGGCAGCTGCTCACGCGCGCGGAGGGGCGTCCCACGGCGAAGGTCACGATCCCCGAGGGCTGGAACCGCTTCGACGTCGCGGCCCGGCTGGAGAAGCTGCACGTCGCCGGCAGGAAGACGTTCCTCGCCGCGACCGCGGACGGCGCGTTCCTGGACGCGCTCGGTATCGAGAACGGCGGCGCCGTGGGGGCCGAGAGCGCGGAGGGGTACCTCTTTCCGGCGACGTACGAGCTCGCGCTGGACACCGACGCGCGCGAGGTCGCGAAGCGCCTCGTCGCCGAGTCCGACCGGCGCTGGAACGCGCTCGCGGGCGAGAGCAAAGACGGGCTCGCCGCGCTCCAGGCGACGCTCGGCTGGGGTCGCCGCGAGGTGCTGACGCTCGCCTCCATCGTCGAGAAGGAGGCGGTCGTCGCGGAGGAGCGGCCGCTCATCGCGAGCGTGTTCCTGAACCGGCTCCTGGATCCGACGTTCCGCTCGCGGCGGCTGCAGTCCGACGCGACGGCGCTCTACGGCTGCGTCGCGTGGCCCGAGCAGGCGCCGTCGTGCGCCGAGTGGGGCGGCAAGCCCACGCCCGCCGTGGTGCGCGACCCGAGGAACCGCTACAGCACCTACGCGCACGCGGGGCTGCCGCCCGGGCCGATCGCCAACCCGGGGGCGCCGTCGATCGCGGCCGTGCTCGCGCCGGCGGCGACGAAGTACCTCTACTTCGTGGCGGCCGGCGGGGGTCGCCACAGGTTCAGCGAGAGCCTGGACGAGCACAACAACGCGGTGCGGAAGCGGCGGGACGCGACGGGGCAGTAGAGAGAGAACAGAAAAAACGCAAAGTCGCCGAGGCGCACCGCGCCGTCCGCGCTTCCTGGATCGCCGCGAGCCGCAGTAGATTCGCGCGCCATCATGCGCCGCCCCGCCCCGCTCCTCCTCGCGCTCTCTGCTCCCCTCGCCTTCGCCGCCGCGGCAGCAGGCTGCTCGCCCCGCACCACGCCCCCGAGCGAGCGCACCGACCGCAGCGTCGCGCCCCCGACTGCGGCGACGCAATCCGCGCCCCCGAGCGCCGCGCCGTCGCCACCCTCCGCAGCCGCGAGCGCAGCTCCCGCGGCGAGCGCCGCAGCCTCCGCCGCGCCCGCCGCCCCCACCGCCAGCGCCGCGGCCGACCCGACGGCCCCGGCCGACGCCGCGCCGCTCCCGAACGTGAAGGTCGCGAACATCGGCATGCACATCGGCGGCGGGCCGCACGACGACTTCACCAAGGAGCCGATCAAGCGCTCGGTCGCCCCTCACTTCGACGACTTCCGCCGCTGCTTCGCGCTCGCGGAGGACCCGGCGAAGGCCGGCGACTTCGGGATCGACCTGCGCATCGAGAAGAACGGCGGCAAGGCCGAGGTGCGCAAGCCGCGGACGGCGCTCAAGGGCGAGGCGTTCACGGCGTGCGTCGTCGGCGTCTTCGAGCGGATCGACTTCCTCAAGCCGAGGAAAGGCCCCACCGTGGTGAGCTACTCGCTCCGGTTCACCCCGTGAGCCGGCCGCAGATCACCCGTGGCGCCCGATGTTCGGCAGCGACCCGCGCGAGGCCTCGACGGCCGTCTCGCCGGCGCGGTCGAGCGCGTACTTGAAGAGGATCGGACCGACCACCTCGTTCAGCGCCACGCACCCGACGACGAGCGCGCGGAAGCCGGCGCCCAGGCTCGGGAACGCGCGCTCGATCGTCAGGCTGATACCCAGCGTGAGCCCGGCCTGCGAGACCAGCCCGCACCAGGCCCACTTCCGGAGCACCGGCGGGTCGTCCGCGAGCCGGTTGCCGATCCGGCTCGCGACGAAGGTCACGAGGGCGCGCGACACGCCGAAGAGCAGCGCGACAGGCCACATCAGCCGGAGCAACGGCAAGTCGAGGTGCGCGCCCGCGGTCGCGAAGAACAGCACGAACACCACGCTCGCGGCGTCCTCGACGGCGTGCACCAGCTTCTCGCCCTGCTTCGACAGGTTCGCGACGACGAACCCGGCGACCACGAACACGAGCAGCGCGTCGAAGCGGAGGTACCGCAGCACCTCGGTGGCGCCGAAGCCGAGCGCCACGAACACAAGGATGAGCTGCCGGCCGATGAGCCGCATGTAGGCCGCGAGCGCGAGCCCGAGGGTCGTGCCGATCGAGATGCTCCCGAGGATCTCGCGGCCGAGCAGCTCGATCTCGTGCATGGACATCGTCGTGCCCGGCTCGATGAGCGGCCGCACCGTGGAGAGCGCGATCGCCGTCACGACGATGACGACGATGTCCGACGTCATCACGAAAGCGAGCGTGTTCATCGCGACAGGCCCCGTCGCCCGCGTCTGCGAGAGGATGCCGAGCACGGCCGAAGGGCTGCGGGTGACCGAGATCACGCCCCAGAGGATCGCCACGCCGAGCGCCGCGGTCGTCGAGAGCTCGGCGGCGAACGGGACGAGCGAGCGCGCGGCGTAGAAGACGCCGGTCATCGCCACGAAGACGAGGACGGTCTGGACGACGTTGTGCAAGAGGAGGCTCTTCAGGCTCTTCTTGACGATCTCGATCCGGAGCTCGGCCCCGCCGGCGAGCGCGATGAGCGCCAGCGCCAGCGTGTTGACCCGGGAGATCTCCTCGACGGCGTGGTGATCGACGAGCTTGAGGACGTGCGGCCCCGCGATGACGCCCGCGAGGATGTAGCCCGAGAGGTGCGGCAGGCCGAGCGGCTCGACGAGCTCGCTCGCGAGCGTGCCGGCGAGCAGGAGGAAGCCGATCGAGGCGATGGTGCCCGCCAGCCCCTGGTCGTGGGGGACCGCGCGCGTCGTCGCGTAGAGCACCCCGAACAGGATCACCAGCGCGACCGCGTGCGTGAGGTGGTTCAGCGGCCCCTTGGGGGCCGACCCATGATGGCGGGCCGCAGGCGCGCCTTGTGGCTCGGCGGGCCCGGCAGGCCCAGCGGGCGCGGCAGGCCCGGCGGGCGAAACGGGCCCAGCGTCAGGAAGTGCTGCAGCGCTCACGGTGACACCTCCTAGCCCTCCCCCCGCCTGGCCGCGGACGACGGCGAGGCATCCCCGTCGCCCGGCGGGGCGTCACGCGCGGCGCGGGCCAGCCCGCGGCCGAAGAAGAGCGACTCCCGCTCGGGCGCGGCGAGCTCGCCGGCCTTGCGGAGCGTGGCGCGCAGCGCCTGCGGCCCGACGAGCTCGCCGAACACGGCCGCGGCCGCCGCGGCGAAGAGGACCGTGTGCCCGACCGGGCCCGGAAAGCGCAGCGCGAAGGCGAGGCCGACGCTGATGGCCACCGCGCCGGACGAGAGCAGCCCCAGGCCGAGCCACGGCGACGTGCCGCGGGCGTCCGGCGACATGACCCGGAAGGCGAGGCCCGTCCCGAGCTTTCCAGCGACCCGCGCCGCGAGCGCGATCCCCACGATCCAGGGCAGGAACGGCGCCGCCTTCGGGTTCACGTGCGCGCCCGCGAGCAGCAGCGCCGGCAGGATGACCGGCCGCTCGGTCGGCGCGACCATCGCGACGATCTCCTCGCGGTGCCGGGAGATCGCGGCGATCGTCACGCCCATCGCGAACGTCGCGAAGAGCGGCGACAGGCCGACCCGGGCGCTCGTGCCGATCGTCAGCAGCGACGTGCCGAGCAGCACGCCCCAGCTCTGGATCAGGCGGAAATCGCTGCCGAGGAGCACGACCGCGATGAGCCCGAGCACCACGCCGATGAGCGCCGTGACGATCGTCCACCCCCAGAACGGGAGCGGCCAGTGGCCCGTCGCCTGCGGGACGAGCGCGAACGCGCCGCCCATCATGAGCAGCGGCCCGAGGTCGTCGCAGTCGGCGATGTCGGCGATGAGGTCCGAGAGCCTGCCGCTCGCGCTGTAGCGCTGCGTGACCCAGAGCACGGCGTGCCGCGTCGTCTCGGCGGAGACGGCGCCCACGCCCGCCGCGAGCAGCCCCCGGTCGCCGGGCTCCAGCGACGGCGCGCCGCGGGCCGCCGCGAACCACACCGCGGCGGCCACCGCGCCGCCGGTCAAGAGGCTCATCAGCACGCAGAGCGCGATGCGTGACGGGCGGACGCGGCGGTTGCCGACGAAGCCGAAATCGAGGCCGACGACCATCGCGAGCCAGCCGAGCGCGACGCCCGCCACGGGCTCGAACGCGGCGAGCGACGAGGGCTCGAGCAGCCCGAGCGCCGAGGGCCCGAGCACGAAGCCGAGCACCACGTACTCGGCGCCCGAGGGGAGGCCGATGCCCCGCAGCACGCGGCCGCTGACGAGCGAGCTGCCGAGGTACGACAGCACGAGGAGCCCCATCAGCAGCCAGATGGCGTTCACGAGGCCGCGCCCCGGTCCTGCGGCGCGCTGCGCGGCGCGGCGCCGGAGGGCACAGGCGCGCGCCCGAGCCGGATGCCCGCGGCGAGCAGCGCCTGCGCCACGGCGGTGAGCCAGCGGCTGCGCACGTCGTCGCCGTCGCAGGCCATCGTGGCCCGGAAGTGCGCGCCCCCGTCGTCGATCGCGACGAGCGCGGCGCGGGCGCGGCTGCCGAGGCCCGAGCCCGTCTTCAGGAGCAGCTCCCGCACCCGCTCGAGATCGGCGGAGGGGTCGACGCTGATCTCGAGGGTCACGAGGGGCGGACGGCCGCGGACGCGCGTCGGATGGAACAGGCTGAGCAGGTGGGGCACGCGCACGACGCACCCGTCCTCGTCCTCGAGGCGCGCCTCGAGCAGCGTCAGCTCGCGGACCCGCCCGGACCGGCCGCCCACGTCGGCGACGTCGCCGACGCGCAGGCGCCGCCCGAAGATGACCGAGAGGCCGACGGCCGCCGAGGCGATGAGCGGCGTGCCGGCGAGCCCGGCCGACGCGAGCACCACGAAGCCGACCCGCGTGATCGGCCCCTCGTCGGTGCCGGTGATGAGCGGCGCCGCGAGGAGCAGCGCGGCCACGAGGATCCCGAAGCGGACGAGGACCCCGGTCGCGACCGCCAGATCGGAGGGGAGCCACCCGAGCGACGTCTCGCCGCGGCTGACGCTCCCGAAGAACAGCCCCACGAAGCGGATGACGACGATGACCGCGAGCGTCGCGAGGATCGCGAGCACGAGCACGGGGACGCTCCGCGCGATGCGCCCCATGAGATCCGACATCGGCGCGAGCACGAAGCCGGTGAGCTTCTGGCTGTAGTTGCGCGTGGACTCGAACAGGGAGAGCGTGAAGAGGATCCAGATGTAGGCGATGCCCAGCCGGACGAGGATGCCGGCGGCGCCGAGCGCGACCGAGAGCGCGCCCTGGGACGCGGCGGGCCGGAGCATCTCGATGCCGCGGACGTGCAGCGCCGGGAGCCGCTCCGGATGCTCGGCGACCCAGGCGCGCGACCGCTCGACGAGCTCGCCGACCTTGCGGAGCAGGAGCAGCGCGATCAGCCCCGAGAAGACGAGCAGCGAGAACGAGAACACGCTCGTCGCGAGGCGGCTCCGGCTCTGCTCCTTGGCGAGGACGTCGCGCACCGTGGCGGCGACCGCGGCGGCGTGGACGGAGACCGTGGCGTTGCCCGCCGCGACGGCGTCCTCGGGCCCGAGGTGGATGAGCGGGCTCTCGCCGACGTAGACGATCGCCACGCCCGCCCGCTCGTCGACGCGGACCTCGGGGACCTGCTTCTCCTGGGCGGCGCGCTCCAGCACCTTCGCCGCCTCGCGGGCGCGCTCCGGGGGAGAGAGGCTGCCCCGGTGCACACGGACGGCGAACACCGTGCGGCCGAGCAGCTCGACGCGCGCCTCGGGCTGCTCGGCCGCAGGCGGCGGAGGCTGGGGGTCGGGAGCGGGCGGCTCGCCCGGGTCAGCGCTCGAAGCTGCCGGCGCGGGCGCGGGCACGGGCCGCGCCGGCCGCGCGGGCGCCAGCACGACCTGCGCGACCGGCGACGGGGCCGGCACAGGCGACGGCGCGACGTGCACGAGCGGCGGCGGCACGGGCGGCGGCGCGGACGCGAGCGGCGCCGCCGACGCAACCTCCGCGGACTCCAGCGCGGGCGCGAGCGGCGCCGGCGTGGAGGCGACCTGAGCGGGCGCGAGCGGCGCCGGCGGCGCGGAGGTGACCGGCGCGGGCGGCGCCGACGCGGCCTGCCCAGGCGCCGACGCGGACGCTGGCGCGGGCGGCGCCGACGGCGCGGAGCTGGCCGGCGCAGGCAGCGCCGGCGTGACCTGCCCGGATCGCGGTGCGACCTGCGTGGCGGATGGCGACGCGGAGACGACCGGCGCGCGCTGCGGCGGAGGCGGCGACGCGCGCTGCTGCGACGGCGGCGCGGGCGCGCCCTGCGCGAGCGGCGACGGCGAGAGCGGCGACGGCGAGAGCTGCGCGAGCGCGCCCGGCGCCGCCTCGGCAAACGCTGGGCCGGCGGGAGAGACGAGGCCGGCAAGCGCGACCAGGAGCGCGGGGAACAGCCGCTGCACGTCGGCACTCTCAACCGTAGGCGGGGCGCCGGTCAAGGCGGGACATCGACGAAGGGCCTCGTGAACCACGGGGCGCCGGCGCCGGCGCGATCGCTCGAGGCCCGAGGGCCGCTCGAGACGATCGCCTCGGCCGCGCTCGCCCGATGACGGATCGCCTTGCCGCCGATGCAGGGCGCTGGCAGGGCGCCCGCGTGGCAAGGACCAAGAAATCCGTGGCCCCGTCGCTGCTCGTCGGCGACATCGGAGGCACGAACACCCGGCTCGCGCTCTACGACGCCTCCGGCGGCAAGCCGCTCTCGGAGGCGGTCTTCCGCAGCCGCGAGCACGCGAGCTTCGAGGAGATCGCCCTCCCCTTCCTCGTCCGCAGCGACGCGCCCCACCCCGCGGTCGCCGTGCTCGGCGTCGCCGGCCCCATCAAGGACCACGCCGCCACCGTCACGAACCTGCCCTGGCGCCTCGCGGAGCGCGAGCTGTCGCGCCGGCTCAAGATCGCGCGCGTCCTGCTCGTGAACGACCTCGTTGTCGGCGCCCGGGGCTGCCTGCACATCCCCCGCGCCGCCATCACGCCGCTCACCGAGCACCGGCCGCGGCCGAAGGGGAACAACCTGGCCGTCATCGCCGCCGGCACCGGGCTCGGCGAGGCCCGGCTCATCTGGGACGGCGCCCGCCACCTGACGCTCCCGACCGAGGGAGGTCACGCCGACTTCGCCCCGCGCTCCGCCCTCGAGACCGAGGTGTGGCAGTTCCTCGCCGAGCGGCACCCGGATCACGTGAGCTACGAGCGGGTCCTCTCGGGCGACGGGCTCGGCGCCCTCTTCGACTTCTTCGCCGCCCGCGCCGCCCGCGTGCCGCGCGCGATCGAGCGCCGCCTCGCCGAGGGCGATCGCAACGCGGCGATCTCCGAGCTCGGGCTCGCGCGCGCGTTCCGGCCCGCCGCGCGCGCGGTCGACCTGTTCGTCGAGATCTACGGCGCCGAGGCGGGCAACCTCGCCCTGCGCGAGCTCGCGCTCGGCGGGGTCTTCGTCCTCGGCAACATCGCGAGGAACCTCGTCACCGCCCGGCGCGAGCTGTTCATGAAGTCCTTCCTGAAGAAGGGCCGCCTCGCGCCGCTCCTCGAGGGGGTGCCCGTCGCGGTGGTCACCGATCCCCTCGTCGGCGTCCGGGGCGCGCTAACGTTCGCGAAGGAGCTCGCCGCGCCGGCCGACGAGGCGCCCCGACGCGGCGCGTCATCCAGGAAGCCCTGAGCGCAAGCGCAGGGCTAGCCCGGGCGCTCCCTACCCGGCCGGCGCCGCCGCCGCGTCGAGCAGCCAGACGAGCTGTCCGGCCCCGCCGCGCACGACGCGCGCCGGCACCTCGTCGGCCGGCCCCGTCCGCTTCGCCTGCTCCAGGACCGCGCGCTTGCTCGCCCCGCGGGCGAGGAGCAGCTTGAGCCGCGCCTCCCGGATCACCGGGGCCGTCAGCGTGAGCCGCGGCTCGAGCCCCTTGTCCGGCTGGGCCGGGATCGCGGCCACCAGGCGATCCTCGATGCCGACCGCGCCCGTCCCGGGGAAGAGCGACGCCGTGTGCGCGTCGTCGCCGATCCCCAGCGTCATCAGGTCGAACGCCACCGCCGACGCGACCCCGAAGCGCGCGCGCAGGAGCTGCTCGTAGCGCGCCGCGGCCCCGGCGAGATCGGGCGCCTCCCCCTCCATCCGGAAGAAGCGCTCCTCCGGGATGCGCGCCGCCGCGAGATCCCGGCGCGCGGCGCCGTAGTTCGAGCGGGGATGGTCGGGCGCGACCGCGCGCTCATCCACCCAGAACCACTCGGTCTGCGCCCACGGGAGCGACAGCGCCGCGAGCCGCTGGTACGCCTCCGACGGCGTGCTCCCGCCCGACAGCGCGATCCGCGCGACGCCGCGCGCCTCGATCGCCGCCGAGATCGCGCGCGCCATGAGCTCCGCCCCGAGGCGCGCGAGCTCCGCCGCGTCCGCCGCGACGCATGTCTCCTCACCACCACCGTTCATCTCGATCCTCCTCTCTACCTCTGCTTCGGGCCTGCTCAGAGGGCGCTCCACGCCGCGGCGGCGAGCACCGCCTCGCGCAGCAGCCGATCGCCCTCCAGCGAGTCGATCGTCTTCGTCAGCACCCACGTCTCGTCGCGGTAGCCGAGCGGGTGGAGGTGCTCGGCCGACCGCGCCCCCTCCATCGTCCACCGCACCGTGGCGGGCGCCTTGTCGAGCCGCACGCACCCGAGCGCGAGCGGCTCGCCGCGCAGCGACGTCCAGAGGCGCACGCCGTCGATCCGCCGCCACGCCTGCTCCTCCGCCGGCGGCCCGTCGACAAGCGCGATCTCGATCGGCGCGCCGTCCGCCGCGCGGGCGCGGCCGACCACGCCGGCGCCGCCGGATTGCGCCGGCCCACGCGAGACGAACGTCCATCCGAGCCGCGAGCCCATCCAGCCGAGGAACAGCGCCGCCGGATCCGGCTTCGACCCCGCGCTGCGCGCGATCTCCACCCGCCGGATCGCGCGGCACGCCTCCGGCATGTCGTCGAAGAACCGGGCCACGAGCTCGCGGAACGAGAACGTCCGCACGTACGCCCGGTCCGCGAGCGGCGCCCTCGTCCGGCGCGCCACCTCCGCGATGCGCTCGATGCACGTCTCGGCCGAGTCGAACACAAGCCGATCGCAGATCGGCGCGAGCGCGTCGCCGAGCACGTTCGGCGCGCCCGGCGCGAGCTCGACGATCACAGCCACGTCGGAGATCGTCAGCGCGCTCACCACCGACGCGACGCGCTCGGCGGCGGCTACCCCGAACGTCAGCTCCACGCGATCGTAGCAGATCGGCACCTCTCCGGCGCGGCGGCACGTGGCCGACCAGTCGGCCTGGACGCTCAGCGGATCGAGCCGGTCGTCGAGCGTGATGAGCAGCGTCCGGCCCGCGTGCGTCTCGGCGAGCTCCTCGGCCTGCTCCTTCAGGCGCTCGACCTCGGCGCGGCTGCCCACCGCGACGAAGTTCATCGTCGACGCGCGCGTCTTCGGGGCCGGCTCCGGCCGCGACTCGTCGGGCGCCGACCAGAACTCGGCGAGCTCCGCCTCGACCCGCTTGATGACCGCGGCGATGCCCTCCGCGCTCACGGCCGCCTCCAGGCCCGCTCCGAGGGCTTGCGGTCGCCGCGCGAGCCGCACGGATCGGCCGTCGGCTCGACCAGGGCGTCGGCCTCCGGCGGGCCCCAGGTGCCCGCGGCGTAGCGCGCGATCGGCGCGTTCTGCGTCCCCCACCCCTCGAAGATCGGATCGACGAAGCCCCACTGCGCCTCGACCTCGTCGGCGCGCGTGAACAGCGTGGCGTCGCCGCGCAGCGCGTCGAGCAGGAGCCGCTCGTAGGCCTCGGGCGTGCTGGAGCCGAACGCCGCGCCGTACCGGAAGTCCATCGTCACGCCGCGGAGCGCGATGCCGCTGCCCGGGATCTTCGCCGCGAAGCGGAGCGAGATGCCCTCGTCGGGCTGGAGGCGCATCACGAGCGCGTTCGGCTCGTCGGTGGCGCCGGGGGCGCCCTTGAACAGGCCGTGCGGCAGCGGCTTGAAGTGCAGCACCACCTCGGCCACCCGCTTCGCCAGCCGCTTGCCGGCGCGCAGGTAGAACGGCACGCCGCCCCAGCGCCAGCTGTCCAGGTGGAGCTTCATCGCGACGTAGGTCTCGGTCTTCGAGTCCTTCGCCACGTCGGGCTCCTCGGTGTAGCCGGGGACCTTCTCACCGCGCACGATGCCGGGCGCGTACTGGCCGCGCACCGTCGACGACAGCACGTCCGGCCCCTCGATCGGCCGGAGCGTCCGCAGCACCTTCACCTTCTCGTCGCGCACCGCGTCCGCGTCCCACGACGACGGCGGCTCCATCGCGACAAGCGTGAGCAGCTGGAGCGCGTGGTTCTGCACGATGTCCCGCGTGATGCCGACCTTCTCGTAGAACTTGCCGCGGCCCTCGACGCCGATCTCCTCGGCCACCGTGATCTGCACGTGATCGACGTGCTGCCGCGACCAGAGCGGCTCGAAGATCGTGTTGCCGTACCGGAGGACGAGGAGGTTCTGGACCGTCTCCTTCCCGAGGTAGTGGTCGATCCGGTAGATCTGCGACTCGGCGAGGTGGGCGAGCAGGTCGCGGTTGAGGGCGCGGGCGCTCGCCAGGTCCTCGCCGAACGGCTTCTCGACGACCACGTGCTGGAACGGCGCGTCCTTCTCGTGCGACGGCGGCGCGACGAGGTCCGCCGCGCGCAGGCCGCGCACGATGGGCGCGAACTGGTCGGGCGCGACGGCCAGGTAGAACACCCGGTTCTTGCGGGTGCCGCGCTCGGCGTCGAGCCGCACGAGCTCCGCCGCGAGCCGCGTGTAGGTCTCGGGCTCGTCGAACGCCCCCTGGACGTAGCTGATGCCCTTCTCCAGCTCGCTCCAGGCGGCCTCCTCGAGCGGGCGCCGCGAGTACTTCCCGACCGCCTCGCGCATCTCCTGGGCGAAATCCGGCTTCGGACGCCGCGCCACGCCGACGACGGCGAAGCCGCCGGTCAGGAGGCGGCTGAGCGCCAGGTTGTAGACCGCGGGCAGCAGCTTGCGCCGGGTCAGGTCGCCCGAGGCGCCAAAGATGACGAGCGCCGCCGGCGAGGCGGTTCGCTCCTCGGGCATTCCTTCGCGAAGCGGGTTCTTCTCGGCTTGGGTCATGATGGATGAGCTCCGGTCGGTGACGACGGGCACGATGCTCGCGCGCCTCCGCGGCGTAGGCTAGCGCCGATCGCGCCGACGGAAGGCCGAACGGCGCGCCTTGACGCGTCTGACGACGGCCGCGCGCGGGCGTACGGGCGGAGCGCGGGGCGGCGCCGAGCGTGCCCGCCGGCTCGCGGCGCCCTTCCATCCGATCGCGACAGGTACTAGGCTCCGCAGCGCGATGGCCGCGCCGGTGCTCCCGCGAATCCGCGTCCCCCACCCTCACGTTCGGTGCGACATCCAGGTGCTCGCCGGCAGCCCGCACGTCGCCGGATCGCGCGTCCCGGTCCGGCGGCTGTGGGCGTGGCACCGGGGCGGCGCGTCGGTCGAGACGCTGCTCAAGCGGTACCCGAACCTCGGGCCCGCGCGCGTGCTCGACGCGCTCGCGTTCGCCTATGACAACCAGGAGCTCGTCGAGGCCGACATCGCGCGCGAGCAGGCGCTCTTCGAGAAGAAGGGTGGACCCACGGTCGGCGCGCGCCCGCTCTCGCAGCTCCCCCTCCCCTTCGACGACGACGAGTAGCGACGCGCCGGGGGCGCGCCGCGACGTACGGCGTCACCTGACGTCACCCGGCGTCCACCGGTGTCAATCGACTTCGCCGCTCGGCGCGCTCAGCTTGTTTCTTTACAGCCATCGTGACTTCGGGCAATAGGGCGCTCTATCGCTGGGGCCCGGCGTGCGGGGGCTGCTCGGCATTGCGAGCGACGGCCGCGCAGGATCGCGGCTGTCCCGGCTTTCAAGGTCGCGGTCGTTGGTGTAGGGTCCGCGCCCCAAGGGGTACCCATCGTGGTGCCGGAGGGTTTCAGAGATGAGCGTCAATCGATGGAAGTTGTTCGCGATGCCCGTGGCCCTGCTCGGGCTGGCTTCGCCTCTCCTCGTGAACTGTGGTGGCAAGGGGTTCCCTGGCGCGGACAGCCTGCCCGGGCCCGCCGGTGATCTGGCTTCCGCCGCGAGCGGCTGCGATGAGCTGAAGAACGGCGGCATCGCCGACCTCAAGTTCGAGGGCGGCGCCGATGTCCAGGGCAAGATCAAGGGCTTCCTCGAGGCCGCGGCCTCGCTCGACAAGCTCACGGCGGACATGGAGGCGGACCTCATCGCCTCGTGCGGCAAGCTCGGCAAGGATCTCGGCATGAGCGACGCCGACCTCAAGGCCGACGCGGGCGGCGGCAAGGGCGCCGAGAAGGTCTGCAACGCGGTCTCGGCCAAGGTGAACGCCGCCGTCAAGGCGAACGCCGAGGCGAAGCTCGCGGTCCAGATCGAGCCGCCGAAGTGCTACGCCGACGTCACCGCCATGCAGAAGTGTCTCGGCGACTGCGGCTCGCCGGTGCAGCCCGGCAAGCTCGAGGCGAGCTGCGAGGGCGGCGAGATCAGCGGCAAGTGCGACGCCGAGTGCAAGGGCAAGTGCAGCGTCGAGGCCGGCGCGGCGTGCTCCGGCACCTGCAACGCGAGCTGCTCGGGCAAGTGCGACGTCGGCTTCAAGGGCACCTGCGGCGGCAAGTGCGACGGCAAGTGCGACGGCAAGGAGTCGAAGGGCGCGGCCTGCGCGGGCACCTGCGACGGCAAGTGCGACGCCAAGGCCGAGGGCACCTGCTCCGGCACCTGTGAGGGCTCCTGCTCGGGCTCCTGCGAGATCAAGGCGGCGGCCAAGTGCTCGGGCTCGTGCTCGGGCGGCTGCAGCGCCGAGATCAAGGAGCCGAAGTGCTCGGGCGAGTTCAAGCCCCCGAGCATCGACCCGAGCTGCCAGATGCAGTGCACGGCGAAGACCGCCGGCACCGCGTCGTGTGATCCGCCGAACGTCCGCATCGTGGCGAACGGCAAGGTGAACGCCGACGCACAGAAGCTCATCGCGGCGCTCCGGACGTCGCTCCCGGCGATCGCCAAGGTCCAGCTCGGGACCGGCAAGAAGCTGGCGGCGGCCGTGTCCGGCGTCGGCAAGGCCGGCGTCGAGGTCAAGGACGCGGCGCTCCAGGCCGGCGGCAAGGCGGTCGCCTGCGTCGCCGCCGCGGTCGACGCGTCGGCCAGCGCGACGGCCTCGATCGACGTCAACATCAAGGCGAGCGCGAGCGTCAGCGGCTCGGCCAGCGGCTCGGCCAGCGGCGGGACCTGATCCCCGGAACGGTTTGAGTCCGGACGCGGCGGCGGTCCCCCTCCTGGAGGGGGTCGCCGCCGTCGTCATTTCCGGCCCCGATCCTGGGGGTCGAAGCGCAGTTCTGGATGCGGGCTCACCTTCCCTGTCGCCGCGCGAGGGCGCGCGGGGCGCGAAGATCCCGGCGATCACCAGAATTGCCGCCCCAACGTGACACGCACGTTTCGTGTCCAGACACGCGCGATGCAGCAAGCCGTCGAGGCGCGACGCGCCCCGAGGCGCCAAATGGCCGTGAAGAGGGCCATTGCGCGGCGTCACGGCGCCGCGTCCGGAGTATCATGAGGCTTCTGCGAGCGATGACGGAGTACTCGGAAGGGCAGGAGCGATGGTCGGCGGTCCCTTGATCGAGCGCGGCGCCACGATTGGCGAGTACACGATCGACGAGCCGCTCGGCGAGGGCGGATTCGGCGCCGTGTTCCGCGGCCACGACGAGTCCGGGAACGACGCCGCCATCAAGATCTTCAAGGAAGTGAGCGCCCAGAACGTCGGGCAGCTCTTCGCCCAGCAGAACGAGATCGAGGCGCTGCTCCGGCTGCGTCATCCGTCGCTCGTGAAGCTCTCCTCGTACGGCGTCCTGGACGGCGTCGGCCTCTATCTCGCGATGGAGCTCGTGCGGGGCGAGACGCTCGACCGGTACCTCACGCGGATGGGCTCGCTCGATACGATCGAGGCCCTGCGCATCGCGCGCCGCGTGGCCGAGGCGCTCGCCCACTGCCACGCGCTCAACGTGCTGCACCTCGACCTCAAGCCGAGCAACATCGTCCTCACCGATCCGTACGAGCCCCGGCTCAAGATCCTCGACTTCGGTCTGGCCACGCTCACGGTGAGCTTTCAGCCCGAGCACGTCCGCGTCAACGCGGGCACCATCGCCTACCTCGCGCCCGAGTGCCTGAAGCGGGGCGCGCTCGCTCGCCCGAGCCCCCGCATGGACCTCTACGCGGTCGGCGTCATGCTCTACGAGCTGCTCGCCGGCCGCCTCCCGTTCGCGGACGGCACCGTCGACAGCGTCATCAACCAGAAGGTCTACGGCACCCTCGTGCCGCTCGCCCACGTCGCCCCGGAGACGCCGGCGCCCGTCGTCGCGCTGGTCGAGGAGCTCATGCACCGCGACCCCGCGCGGCGCTCCTCGAGCGCGGCCCGGCTCTGCGCGCGGCTCAAGGAGCTCTACTACGTCACGCTCCACGGCACCTCGCAGCCCCCGGCCCCCGAGGCGGCCGAACGCGAGCGCGACGCCGCCGCGCCCGACGCCCTCGACGACGCGCCGTTCATCGGCCGCGAGCTGGAGCTCGGCCGGCTCACGGAGCTCCTCCAGAGCGCGGTGGTCGGCGAGCCGCGGCCGGCCGTGGTGGTCGGCGACACGGGCGTCGGCAAGAGCCGCCTCGTCACCGAGCTGCTCCGGAGCGCCGAGCAGACGGGCACGGCCATCGTCGCGTACGGCAGGTGCCGCGAGCTCTCCGGGCTCGTCCCCTACTCCGCGATCCGCGAGGCGCTGACGCAGATCGCGCTCTGGCTGGAGCGGCACACCGACAGCCGCGCAGCGCGCATCCGCCGCCTGGTCAGCCTCGTGGTCGCCGACGACGCCGCCCTGCTCCAGGGGCTCGTCCCCGAGCTCATCCGCGCGGTCGGGCTCGCCGACGCGGGCGGCGCCATCGGCCCGGGCGGCACGCGCTGGATCGCCGATCTCCTCCTGCGGCTGCTCGGCGCGATCTCCGAGGAGATCCCCGTCATCCTCGCGATCGAGGACGTCCACTGGGCCGACGAGGCGACGCAGGACGTCCTCCTGCGGATCTCGGACCACCTCGCCGAGATGCCGGTCCTGCTGCTCGGCACGGCCCGGCCGCCGTTCCCGGGCGCGCGCAGCGTGGCCGGCTCGACGCTGCCCCCGCCGGCCTCGGCCGGGGTGCGCGGCTCGCCCGGCTCGTCGCCGATGACCCCGCGCACGGCGGGGTGGCTCGCGTGGAAGAACGTCGAGCGCCTCGACCTCGGCCCGCTCCCGCCCGAGGCGAACCGGGCGCTGCTCTCCGCGCTCGGCCGCGGCGCGGGCGACGACCTCGTGCAGGAGCTCGTCCGCCGCGTCCCGCTGCTCGCCGCCGGCAACCCGCTCTTCAACATCCAGGTCGTCCGCAACATGGAGACCGAGGGCTTCCTGCAGCGCGGCCGGAGCGGCGCGCTCGAGCTCTCCCGCGCCGACGCGCACTACCGCGCCCCCGCCTCGGTCTCGGACGTGCTCTCCCGCAGCATCGAGGCGCTCGACCCCACCACGGTCCAGGTCCTCGGCGTCGCCGCGCTCATCGGCCGCCAGTTCCTGCGCGACGACCTCGTCGAGCTCGGCCTCTTCGACCCGGCGCAGGTCGACAGCGCCCTGCGCGACGCCGCCGCGCACTACGTCTGCCTGAGCGAGGACGGGCGCCTCACGTCGTTCTCGCACGACGTGGCGCGCGAGCAGCTCTCCGCCCGCGTGCCGCCCGAGGAGCGCGGCGAGGTCCACCGGCGCATCGCGCGGCGCATCGCGCTGCGCGGCGGCGATCCGGGGACGCTCGCGCACCACGTCGAGCGCGCCGGCGAGCTCGATCGCGCGGCGGAGACCTACCTGCTCGCGGCGGTCGAGGCCGACCGCCTCCAGGACCCGCACGGCGCGAGCCGGCGGCTCAAGCAGGCGCTCGCGCTGCTCGAGCGGCTGCCGCTCGACCCCGCGCGGATCGATCTCCGGGCCCGCTGCGCCCACGAGCTCGCGCGCGTCGCGTGCCTGCTCGGCAGCACGGCGGAGCCGCTCGATCTGCTCCGCCGCACGCAGGGCGCGCTCCCGGAGACGCCGCTCGTCACCGCGGCCCTCTCCAGCGCCCTGTCGCGCGTGCACTACGTGCGCGGCGAGTTCGCCGACGCCGTGGCGCACAGCCGCAAGGCGCTCCAGGCCGTCGGCGCGAGCCCCGAGCTCCGCCCGTACCAGTGCCTGCCCGCGAACATCCTCGGGCGCGCGCTGTGCGCGGCCGGCAAGGTGGGCCCGGCGACCGAGCCGCTCCGCCGCGGCTGCGAGCTCGCGGAGGCGGCGGGCGAGTACATCGAGCTGTGCCACTCGCGCGGCATCCTCTGCGTCGCGCTGAGCCAGGCGGGCTTCTACGCCGAGGCCGAGCAGAGCGCCGCCGACGCCGCGCGCCTCGCCGAGCGCCTGCGCGACCCGGTGCGGCTGCTCGGCACGTGGTTCTACTACGCGGTGCTCGCCGAGGGCCGGTTCGACTGGGATCTCGGCGTCCGGTCGACCGCGCAGCTCCTCTCGTACGCCGAGGAGCACGGCCTGAGCGGGCTCTACCTGTACGTCGGCACGATGTACGCGGGCCGGCATCAGTTCCACGTCGGCCACCTCGCGCGGGCGCGCGTGCTGCTCGCCAACGCGTGCAACCTCAGCGGCGTGCTGGGCATCGGCATGGGGCGCGGCTGGGCCGAGGGGTACCTCGGCGACGTGCTCTTCGTGCAGGGCCAGCTCCCGGAGGCGCTCGCCGCCTACGAGCGGGCGGTCGAGATCGGCTCGGCGGGGACGGGCGACGCGTACGCCGTGGGGCTCGGCCGGGTCGGCCGGATGCACGCGCGCGCGCTCCTGGGCCGCGACGTCGGCGAGCTCAGGGCGTACGGCCGGGAGACGCTCGATCTCATCCGCGCCTCGGGCAACCGGACGCAGCTCGTCACGGCGCTCGAGCGCTTCGCCGAGGCGTTCGACGCGCTGGGCGACGAGCAGGAGGCGCGCGACATCCGCGCCGAGCGCGAGGTGCTCGTCGAGGAGCTCGGCCTCACGGAGCCGACGTTCTGGCCGCGGCCCCCGGTCGAGGCGGCGTTCCAGGGCCTCCCGCGGACGTACTGGGCCGAGCTGCCGCGTGAGATCCGGTCGGCCGGCCCGAGCAGCATGGGCACGACGCAGATCGTCGGCGCGACGGTGGCGGAGCTCGCGGCGGCGGCGACGATCGCGATCCCGGACGAGGAGATCGGCGTGCCGACGTACGTGGCGATCCCGCGCCTGCGCCACGTGACGCTGCTCGAGACGCTCGCCTCGGTGGAGGGCTTCGTCCCGCGCTTCGACGGGCCGGAGATCCCCCCGGTCGCGAAGTGACGGCGGCGGGCGCTGCCGTGGCGCCGGCCGGTCCTGTGGAGGTCGTGCGCACGGCGCTCGCCCACGCCTGGGCGATGCTGTTCCTCGTCGTCCTGCTCCCTGTCGGCCTGCTCTGCTTCCCCTTCGATCCGCGGCAGCGGATGCACGATCGCCTCTCGGTGGTCTGGGCGCGCGGGGCGCTCTGGCTCGTCGGCGTGCGCGTCGAGGCCGAGGGGGTCCTGCACGCGCGGCCGGGCGAGCGCTACGTGATCGCGGCGAACCACCAGAGCACGCTCGACATCCTCGCGTTGCTCGTGGTGCTGCAGGGGCGCACGCCGTTCCGCTTCCTGGCGAAGCGCGCGCTGTTCCGGGTGCCGGTGCTCGGCTGGGGCATGCGCCTCTACGGCCACACGCCGGTCGACCGGCGCGCCCGGGGCGCCGCGGCGGATCTCGGCGCGGCGCAGCGCAACCTCATGCAGCGGTGGTCGACGGTGTTCTTCCCCGAGGGCACGCGGAGCGCGACGGGCGGCCTCCTGCCTTTCCGGCTGGGCGCCTTCCGGGTCGCCGCGGCCGCGGGCGCGCGCGTCTTGCCGGTGACGCTCGTCGACGCGGGCGCGCTCCAGCCGAAGGGCCGTTACGCCGCCGCGCCCGGCGTCCTGCGGGTCGTCGTGCACCCGCCGCTCGATCCGCCCGGGCGCTCGCTCGATGAGCTCCGCGCCTCGATGGAGGCGTGCAGGGCCGCCGTGGCCTCGGCGCTGCCGGCGGCGCTCCGCGAGGGGGGCGAGGCGGGGCGCGGGGAGTCGGGGGAGCCTCACGCCTGAACGGGTGACACCCGGTGACCGGAAAGCGGGCAAGCCGCGCTGATCGCGAGAGGAGAACCCGCTCGCGGCCACCTCGGCGAGCGCCCGGGGTCACGCGCCCCGCGAAAAGGCGCTCTCCACCTGCTGCGCGAGCTCATCGCAGCTCCGGTACGCGTTCCGGTACGGCTCGGCGGACAGGTTCTTCAGGAACCGGAGGACCGAGCGCGTCACCGCGTCGATCTCGTCGCGGGGCGCCATCGGGTGAGAGCGCCATTCGTTGAACCGCTCGACCACGTCGCGAGGCTCGACGGGCAGACACCTCGCGACCGGGCTCGGATCGGGATCCGGATAGGAGGCCAGCGTCTCGACCTCCTCCCGCGCCAGATCGAGCGCCCTGCGAGGGTCTGCCTCGCGCAGGAGGAGCGCGTAATCCCGGTACGGCGTGTGGTGCGACGGGGGCAGCTCCAGCGCCTTCTCGTAGTAGAGGCGCGCCGCATCCGGGTTGCCCAGGCGGTCCCGGTACAGGTTCCCGAGCCTGCCATACGCCTCGACCGTCCCCGGATAGAACCTCTTGATATCGTAGTAGTCCCGGTGCGGGGCGTAGGAGTTCCTCGGGGAGAAATCGGGCTCGAGCTCCGCGAAGCGCGCGTAGTGGCGCGCGGCCTGCTCATGGGCGCCCCGCCGCTCGTGGAGCTCTCCCAGGTAGAAGTGGTTGACCGCGTAAAGGCGCGGATCGTGGTAGGCGCGCGACACGCCGTCCGGATACGGCTCCTTCAGGGGCACGCGGGGCATGACCGGGACCGCTCCGGCCTGCCCGCGGGTCATGAGCGTCTCCGCCAGGTGAAGGGAGCGGAGGAGATGGCGCTCCGCCTCGTCCGACTCGTGATAATGCCACAGGAACTGGCTGCTGATGACGTAGGCCCCCAGCGGATGGATGCCGTCCTCGTTCATGAAGGGGTCCGAGTGGTCGTAGGGGACCTCGGACTGGAACGAACGCTCGATCTCGTCCCGCCAGCGCTCGAGGTGGCGCAGCGACTCGAGCGCGCTCTCCAGGGACATGTTCAGGCTCCGCTCGGAGTACCACCAGTAGATCCCGTACGGCATCCGGAGAAAGGCGACCGCCTGCCGGAGCGACCCCTGCTCCTCGGCGGACAGCCCTCGCTGCTTCGTCACCTCGTACTCGACGCGATCGAGCCCGGGGTACTTCCAGCGGACCTGCTCCTCTTCTTCGCGCTGAAGCTCGGTCTGCAAGAGGTCGATCACGGTGGTGACGTCCACCCGGACCGACTCCTCTTCTTCCCCTTCGAGGGCGGCTTGCAGGACGGGGACGAACCGCGCCCAGCCGGCCCTGTTCTCGTAGGTGCACCAGGCCGCCTGGGCCCTGACCTCGGGGCGGGGAGACCGCAGCGCGCGCTCGTACAGCGCCGCGATCCGGTCGTCGAGCTCGTCGTCATGACGCGCCACCTCCGCGAGGAGCTCCAGCGGGACCGGCGTCCGCTCCACCTCGCGGTCGGCCAGGTCGATCAGCTCGTCGAGGGTGTACTGCGGGAGCCGCTCCCGGACGAGCTGCGCGACCGCATCGAGCAACTCCGAGCGCAGGACGCTCGTCTCCAGCCGGTAATACCGGAGCCGCTTCGATGCCACGAGGACGAAGCGGACCCCCTCGGAGGCATACTCGACCGCCGGAGTCCGGTCCGCCGTTCCCGCCTCCTTGCGGGTCACGGTGAAGGCGAGGGAGTGCGTCTCTCCAAGGCTCGTCACGAGCTCCTCCAGCGCGCGGAGGAGCGCCTCCGGGAGCCGCGACGGCTCGTGGGCGCCTCGGAGGACTGTCGTGAACCGGCTCATCCGCGTCCACTCCCGGCGACCCGCCGCCCTCCGTCATCCCCCGGGTCCATGAACCATGGATTCAACCACAGAGGCCCCGCGGACACAGCGGTTTCTCCTCTGTTTCTCTGTCCCCGAGACCTGCGCCGGGCGCGACGGGCGCGTAGGACATCATGGCGAGCTCGAGCGCACAGGGTCGACGCCGCGGGCGCGCCTCGGGCCGCGTCGACAGGCTCGCCCCACGAAGCGGTTTGCACGAAAAAAGTTGGTGCGAGCGCGTAATGGACAGAAAGGTTAGGTGAGAGCCATGAATTTCACCGAGGTGATGCGCGAGCTCGAGCGGCTCGGCACCGAGCAGAACCGGAAAGTCTACCGGCGCCACGGCGCGACCGATCCGCTCTTCGGCGTGAGCTTCGCCCACATGAACACGCTGGAGAAGCGGATCAAGCGCGATCACGAGCTCGCCGAGGCGCTCTGGGCGACGGGCAACTCCGACGCGCGGACGCTGGCGGCGGCGATCGCCGATCCGGGGCGCTTCACCCGGGACCAGCTCGAGGCGTGGCTCGACGGCCTGCGCTCACCGCTCCTCGTCGACCTCTTCGTGAAGCACATCGCCGCGAAGACGCCGTTCGCCCGCGAGGCGATGGCGCGCTGGACCGCATCGGACGACGAGTGGATCGGCCGGGCGGGCTGGACGCTCCTCGGCGTGCTCGCGACCGGGGACCCGTCGCTGCCCGACAGCCTGTTCGAGGAGCGGCTCTCGGTGCTCGAGGCGTCGATCCACGAGGCCGGGAACCGCGCCCGGGAAGCGATGAACAGCGCGCTCATCAGCATCGGCTCGCGGAGCGAGCCGCTGCGGGGAAAGGCGCTCACGGCGGCGAGGCGCATCGGCAAGGTCGACGTCGATCACGGCGAGACGAGCTGCAAGACGCCGGACGCGACCGCGTACATCCAGAAGGTATGGGCCACCCGGAAGCCGGCCGCCGCGCCTGCGGCCAAGCCGGCCAGGGCCGGCGCCGCCAGGCCGGATGCGGCCAAGCCGGCCAGGGCCGGCGCCGCAAAGCCGGCCAGGGCCGCCTCCGCCACGCCGGACGCCGCAAAGCCGGCCAGGGCCGGCGCCGCAAAGCCGGCCGCCGCCAAGACGGCCAGGAGGGTCAAGGCGCGCGACGGCGCCGACAAGGCCGCCCCCGCCGCGGAGAAACCGAAGCGCGGCGCCTCGCCCCGCGCCGCCCCGCGCCGGGGCTGATCCCGGGACGCGCGCCGCCCCGCGCCGGGTCGCTCACGTCGGGTGCGCCGCCGCGATGGCCTCGTCCGGCGACCCGAGCAGCTCCTTGCGCGTGAGCCGCTCGACGACCTCGCGCGTGAGGATGAGGTGGTCCTCCTCCTCGTGCAGGCGGCGCCGGAGCTCGTCCCTCGCCTCGCCGTCGTCCGCCTCGTCGGCGAGCTCCAGCAGGAGCTCCCAGCCGGCGTTATCGACGAGCTCCGCGGTGAGCAGCGCATGAAAAAGGTGGGTCGGGTTCTGATCCCCGTCGAGCACCACCTGCTCGATGCCCTGTGACTCGATCGCGATCAGCCGCGACATCTCGGTCTCGGCGTGCGCGTCCCCGCCGAGCGCGCGGATCTGCGCCTCGAGCCACTCCTCGTGCTCCTTCTCCTGATCCCGGTGGGTCTTGAGCTGGCCGAGCAGGTTCAGCAGGCCGGGATCGGCCGTGCGGCCGACCTTCTCCAGGATGGAGTCGTAGAGCTTCACGCTCGCGCGCTCGAACGTCAGCCGCTCGTTGAGCAGGTCGATGGCCTTGTCCTTGTTCACCTGTGCAAGCTTCTGCATGGATGCCTCCGGCCGGGGCAGATGCGATTCGCAGGCCGCCGCGCCGCGGCGGGCGCACCGGCCGGGCGCGCGCCGCTCCGAGGTGCTCGCTCAGGTACTCCACGAGGGTGCGGTTCGCGAAATGGCTCCCCACCGGCGACCGGCAGCGGCGCCGCTCGCCCGGGAACACGCCCCTGTCGAACCGCCGCCCGCGGCCATGAGCGCCACGATCCTGCGGGCCGTGTGCGCGAAGTGCACGTGTTCATCATCCATGAGCCCGTGCATCAGGCAGCGCTGGAGGGCACGTCGTATCGAGCGCGCTGCCTCTTCGGCGACGATAGGCCCGCGCGTGCGCGCGCGTGGACCCGAGGCCCGTCAGCTCGCGATGCGCCGGAGCACGATGACCGGCCGCCCCGCGTCGCGCGAGCGATCGAGATCCACCTTGCAGTCGAGCATCCAGTCGTTGTGGTCTTCCGGATCGGCGATGATCTGCTGGACCGCCCAGGAGCCGCCGTCCTCGGCGGGGTGGATGATCGTGTTGCTCGGGCTCCGGGCCGCCGGGTCGGTGCGGATCGCGGCGTGCTCCGCGTGATATCCGCGGAGCGCCTCCTCCAGCCGATCGGCGGTCCAGGGCGCCTCCTCGCCCTCGACCATCTCGGCGGCCACCTCGTAGTCGCGGCGGGAAAGCGCGCGCAGGAAGAAAAACAGCTCGTTCCTGACGAGCACCGTGAACTCCTTGGCGTTGCGCGTGACGTCGAACGCGGTCGGCTCGACCGTGCCCGAGGCCCCCGCGCGCGGCTGGTACGTGGGGTCGCGCAGCCGCTCCCACTCGTCGAGCAAGCTCGAGTCCACGCCGCGGATGAGCGCCCGGAAATAGGCGATCATGTCGGTCGTGTCGCTGTCCTTCGCGTAGTCGGGCACCGTCTGGACCAGCGCCTTGTACACCTCGGACACGTACCGGAGGAGCAACCCCTCCGCCCGCTCCAGGTTGTACTCCCGGATGTACTCGCCGAACGACAGGTACTGCTCGTACATCTCGCGCGCCACGCCCTTCGGCCGGATGTTCTCCTGCCCCACCCAGGGGTGCCGCCGCGCATAGTCGTTGAACGTCCCGTAGATGAACTCCCGGTTCGGCTTCGGATAATCGAGCTTGTCGAGCTCCTGCATCCGCTGCTCGTACTCCACCCCCGCCGCCTTGAGCTCCGCGATCTTCTCCGTCTTCAGCCGATCGAGCTGCTTCTGCAGGATGAGCTCGGGGTTCTCCAGGATCGACTCGACGAGCGTGAGCAGATCGAGCGGATACGTGCCGCTCTCGGGATCCAGCTTGTCCACCGTCTCGAGGACATAGAGCGAGAGCGCGTGGTTCAGCGAGAAGTCCTCCTGGAGATCCGCGTTGATGCGGAGGCGCTTGCCAGGCCCGTCCTCCCGGGGGACGAACTCGATGATGCGCGCCTCCACGAGCGAGCGGAAGAGGAGCATCGCTGTCTTGCCGTGCTGCCGCCGGACCGCGGGCCGGTCGTGCGTGCTGCGGATGAGCCGCTTCAGCGCCCGACACCCGCCCTCCTCGCGGCCGAGCACGTTGACCAGCAGGCCGTGCGTGACCTGGAACCGCGACACGAGCGGCTCGGGCGGCGACTGGATCAGCCGCTCGAACGTCGCCCGATCCCAGTGCACATAGCCCTTCTCCGGCGGCTTCTTCTTGACGATCTTCCGCCGCTTCGCCGGGTCGCTCCCCGCCTTCGCCTCGAGCCTCATGTTCTCGATGACGTGCTCCGGCGCCTGCGCCACGACGCTCCCCTGTGTGTCGAACCCCTTCCGGCCAGCCCGGCCGCCGATCTGCTGGAAGTCACGCACGCTCAGGACGGCCGTCTTCTCGCCGTCGAACTTGCAGAGCTTCGTGAACAGCACCGTGCGGATCGGGATGTTGACGCCGACGCCGAGCGTGTCCGTGCCCGAGATGATCTTGAGATGCCCCTGCTGCGCCAGCTTCTCGACCAGGAGCCGGTACTTCGGCAAGAGCCCCGCGTGGTGGAGCCCGATGCCGTGCCTGACGAAGCGCTGCACCTCGCGGCCATAAGGGCTCGAGAACTTCACCCCGGCGAGGGCGGCGGTGATCGCCCGCTTCTCCTCCTTGGTGCAGTAGTCCTGGCTCATCAGGTTCTGCGCCTCCTCGGCGCAGGCACGCTGGGTGAAGCTCACGATGTAGATCGGCGCCTTGCCGTTCTTGACGAGGTTCGCCACCGTCTCGTGGAGCGGCGTCTCGCGGTACTCGTAGTCGAGCGGGACCGGGCGCACGGTCGACTTGACGACGGCGGTCTGCTCCCCGGTCAGCCGCGTGATCTCCTCCTGGAAGAACTCGGTGCCTCCCAGCGTGGCGCTCATGAGCAAGTACCTCGCCTGAGGCAGCGTGAGCAGCGGGATCTGCCAGGCCGCCCCGCGATCGCGATCCGAGTAGTAGTGGAACTCGTCCATGATCACGTAGTCGCAGAGCGCCTTCTCACCCTCGCGGAGCGCGATGTTCGCGAGGATCTCCGCGGTGCAGCAGATGATGGGCGCGTCGCGGTTCACCGACGCGTCGCCGGTCAACATACCCACGTTCTCGGGGCCGAAGTCGTTGCAGAGCGAGAAGAACTTCTCGCTGACGAGCGCCTTGATCGGGCACGTGTAGTACGACTTCATGCCCTCGGCCATGGCCTTGAAGTGCATCGCGGCCGCGACGAGCGACTTGCCCGAGCCGGTCGGGGTGTTGAGGATGACGTTCTTGCCGCCGAAGATCTCGAGGATGGCCTCCTCCTGCGCCGGGTAGAGCTCGAGTCCCCGCTCGGCCACATAGTCGAGGAAGCCGTTCAAGAGATCGTCGGCCACGAAGTCGTGGGACGACGGCGGGAGGCGGGCGCGGAGCGGAGCAGCGGATTGATCCATGGCGGCTGGGACGCCCATCGAGAGGGGCGCACCCTGCAGAAGCCTGGTTCCAGGGAAAAATGCAAGCAAACTCCTCCATGTCCCGGTCGGATCACCGAGCTCCACGCGAGCTCTGGACGGAACGTACTCCGGGGACAGCCCCGGTGAGCCGAGGGCGTGGGCTCGATCCG
Source organism: Sorangium sp. So ce362 (assembly GCF_051519845.1). Lineage (NCBI taxonomy): Bacteria > Pseudomonadati > Myxococcota > Polyangiales > Polyangiaceae > Sorangium > Sorangium sp. So ce362. The sequence continues at coordinate 5,984,522 of NZ_CP150332.1, forward strand.
GCTGCCATGCTGCCGCGCCCCGGCGTGTTCGTGATAGCGTGACCGGACGAAACGGGGGAGCCGCGCGCACGTCCGGGGGACAGGTCGAGCGCGTCGGTGGCCGGAAGCCGGAAGAGTAGACAGACAGCAATGGGGGAGAGCACCGGACATCCAGCCTGGGCGATGCGAGGTCCGGGCAGGGGGAGCGTGCAGGTCGACGCGCCGAGCGGGCGGCTCCTGCGCATCAGCAGCTCGCTCTGCCAGCTGCTGGGCTGCGCTGAGCGGGAGTTGCTCGAGAAGAAGCTGCTCGACCTGGCCCTGCCGGAGGACCGGGCAGGCGCGCAGGCGGCGTGGCGCTCGCTGCTCGACGCCGACGCGGAGGAGCTCACGTTCGAGATGCGCTGCCGCTGCAAGGACGGCGGCGTCCGCTCGCTCCAGATGACTGGCGTCTTCGTCCGCGACGCCCGGGGCCGACCGTATCGCGCGGTGGTGTTCGTCGAGGACGTGACCGACCGGAGGCGCGCAGAGGAGCGGGCGCTCGCGGCGGAGCAGGCGCTGGCGGAGGGTGAGGCCAGGCTGCGGAAGCTCTTCTACAGCAACATGGCCCCGATGGCCTTCTGGATGCCTGACGGGCGGATCGTCGAGGCGAACGACGCGTATCTGCGGCTCGTGGGCCACCCGCGGGAGGATCTCGCGGCCGGCCTGGTCCGCTGGGATCCCGACCTGCCGCCGGAGGAGCGCCCCGCCGACGACCGTGCCCGGGCGGAGCTCCTGGCGAGCGGGTGGACGTTCACGCCGTTCGAGAGGACGCATGAGCGGCCCGACGGCACGCAGATAAAGATGCTCGTGAGCGGCTGTCTGCTGCCCCGGGTCGAGCGGTGTATACGGGCAGGCGAGCCGTTCGAGGAAGAGCTCTGTTATCTCGGCGCGGACGGCACGGTCCACCCCATCCTCAACTGGGGGGTCCCGATCCGCGACGAGCGGGGCGAGATCACCTCCTGGGTCGGCCTCTGTCTGGACATCGGCCGGCTCAAGCGCACGGAAGAGGCGCTGCGCGAGAGCGAGCGCCGGCTCCGCGCGGCGCTCGACGACGCGCGGCGGGTCATCGCGGAGCGCGAGCGCCTGGAGGACGAGCTCCGCCGGCGCGAGCGGCAGCTCACGTCGCTGATGGCGAGCTCGCCCGACGTGATCTTCCGGCTCGACCCGGAGATGCGGTGCACGTTCGTGACGGCCTCGATCGAGGCGATGACCGGGCTCCCACCCGAGCACTTCCTCGGCAAACACGGCTCCGAGACCTGGCTCCCGAGGGAGATGTGCGAGGCCAGCGACGCCGCCTGCGGCGAGGCGGCGAGGACGGGCAAGCAGCAACGGATCGAGTTCAGCCTGGGCGAGCGGAGGTGCCGGACGCGCTTCATCCCCGAGCTCGGGCCCGACGGGGCGGTGGAGTCGTTCATGGGGATCACCGAGGACGTCACCGCGGCGTGGCAAGCCGAAGGGGAGCGCCAGAAGCTGCTCGAGAGCGAGCGCGCCGCCCGCGACGAGGCGGAGCGCGTGAGCCGGGTCAAGGACGACTTCGTCGCGACGCTCTCGCACGAGCTGCGCTCGCCGATCAACGCCATCCTGGGCTGGGCGCGCATCCTGCGGAGCCGGGCGCCGGAGCCGCAGGCGCTCGCGCGGGGGCTCGAGGTCATCGAGAACAACGCGCGGCTCCAGGCCGACATGGTCTCCGAGCTGCTCGACATGAGCCGGATCGTGTCGGGGAAGCTGCGGCTCGACGTCCAGCCGGTCGATCTGCAGGGGGTCCTCCAGAGCGCGCTCGAGGCGATCAAGCTCGCGGCCGAGGCCAAGGGGATCGCGATCCACGCGAGCGTCGATCCCGAGGCGAGCTCGCTCCGGGGGGACCCTGCGCGGATCCACCAGGTCGCCTGGAACCTCCTGTCGAACGCCGTGAAGTTCACGCCGGCGGGCGGGCGGATCGACGTCGCGCTGCGGCGCGCTGGCGCGCACGCCGAGCTGTCGGTGACCGACACCGGCCCGGGCATCGCCCCGCAGTTCCTGCCGCACCTGTTCGAGCGCTTCCGGCAGGCGGACGCGTCCTCGACGAGGAAGCACGGCGGGCTCGGCATCGGGCTCTCGATCGTGAAGCACCTTGTCGAGCTGCACGGCGGCGCGGTGGGGGTCGCGAGCCCGGGCGAGGGCCGGGGCGCGACGTTCACGGTGAGGCTGCCGCTCGCCGGCGTCTCGCAGCGGGCGCCCGGCGCGGCGCAGCGGCCCACCTCGGCGCGCGCCGAGGCGCTGGCCGACTACCCGGCGGCCGATCTCACCGGCGTGCGGGTGCTGGTGGTCGACGACCAGCCCGACGCGCGCGAGGTCGCCCAGCGCGTGCTGGAGGACTGCGCGGCGAGCGTCACGACGGCGGGGTCGGCCGCCGAGGCGATGGCGACGCTGGAGCGGGAGCGGCCCGACGTCCTCGTCAGCGACCTCGGGATGCCGGGCGAGGACGGCTTCCAGCTCATCCGCCGGATGCGGGGCCTCGGCGCGGCGCGCGGGGGCGCGACGCCGGCGATCGCGCTGAGCGCGCTGGCGCGGGCCGAGGACCGGGCGCGGGCGCTCGGCGCGGGGTACCAGGCGCACGTCGCGAAGCCGCTGGATCCGGCGGAGCTCGTGGGGGTGGTCGCGTCGCTCGTCAGGGAGCGGGCGGCGAGCTGAGAGGCGGTTGTTCCCGGGGAGCTCTTTGGATAGGTAGAGGCGTTCACGGCATCATCCCGGGGGCGATCGCGAGCAGACCATGGTCCAGCAGATTTCGGTGAAAGAGCTCTTTCTGAAGCTGAAGGCGAGGGAGCCCGTGGTCCTCCTCGACGTGCGCACGCCCGGCGAGCACGAGATCGCCGCGCTGCCGGACAGCACGCTGATCCCGCTGAACGAGCTCGCCGAGCGCGCGGACGAGGTCGCGCCCGCCGAGGGCGCGCTGGTCGTCGCGTACTGCCACCACGGCGTCCGGAGCCTCTCGGCCGCCGCGATCCTCGAGAAGCTCGGCCACGAGCGCGTCGCCTCGCTCCAGGGCGGCATCGACGCGTGGTCGATCCACATCGACGAGAGCATTCCGCGGTACTGACGCGGGGCGCGGGCGCGGCGGCGCGCTCGCGGGCGGGTCTAGTTGAGGGCGGCGGCGCCGAGCCGGAAGTAGAGCTTCCGGCGCGCGCCGCACGCGCTGCAGGCCACCTGCGCGACGCGGAGGCGGACGCCGTCGAGCGTCTCGGCCGTGTGGTCCTCCATGCGGAGGGCGCCGCGGCAGCGCGGGCACGGGATCGACCGCGCGGCCACCTCGACCTGCGAGGCCGCGTCGAGCGCGATGGCGCGCCCGGGGGAGTGGCCCGGCTCGAGCTGCGCGAGCCGCTCGATGTCGCGGGTGAGCTTCGCCGACGTGCGATCGATTTCGCGCCGGGCGGCGCGGGCCGAGAGCTTCTTCTTCGCCATGATGCCTGTCCCTGCGGCCCGCCCGGTGCGGCGAGGCCGACCCGCGCTCGGGGAACGCGGGGCTTGTCTACCGCTTGTCGCGGATCGGCTCCAGGCCCGCGTACAGGTCCGGGACCCCTCGGCCGTACACGTCCCCCTCCGGCGAGAGGAGGCCCGAGCGCGAGGGCGCGCGGGTGCCGGGCCGCCGCACCTTGTGAGGCCGGACCGCCAGCGGGCGTTGTTCGGGGACCGCTCGCAGTCCGAGGCGAGCAACACCGCCATGGCGAGCCCTGCGCCGCTCCGCCGAACGCCACGCACGCGCTTCGTCCCCATGCACCTGCTTCCGTGGACACGAGCCTACGCATGCGACCCAACGGACTCAACAAGCAACCTGCGGAGCGAAGCAGCTGGAGCACGGCGGTCGCTCAGGACGCCCCGCTCCAGCAGCGCTCCTGGCGCTGGTCAACCTCAGCGATCGCCAGCGCAGCCTCCGGATCGACGAGCTTGCCGGAGCTGCGCTCCATCAAGTCCCCGCGACGCATCATCGCTTGCGAGGACGAGTCTTCTTTTTCACCTTCGTCGGTGTCCGCTGGCGGAGCAACTTCACGAGATCGGTCACGAGCTCCGGCGAGTCCAGCGCCTCGGCGAACTCACGAACCGTCGAGACAACCCACTTCTCGTCGACATCGGCATGCGCGCTCAGGATGGATTCGATGTCCACCATGTCCCGCGAGCGATGCGCTACGGCCTTCATGACGAGGAGATCCTCGGGCATGGGAAGCGGAACGCGAAGGGCGCCTAGATCCGTCGGAACTGCGCGACGAACCGCGTTCTCCTCGAACGGCAGGGCGCCCATCGAGAGGTCGATCGGAACGCCGGAGCGGTCGTGTCGAAGGAGAAGGACGCGGGAGCTGAGGGCGAACCCCAGCGCATCCGGGATGCGGGGAACGATTCCATGCCGCTCCCCATCGGCCAGGAAGGCGGGCCACTCGTCGTGGTCCGGAAGCCACGCGACGACATCCACGTCTCTCGTCGTGCGAGGCTTGCTCAGGATCGACACCGCGACCCCGCCGATGATCAGCATGGGGACGCGGGACGCCTCCGACCACGCGAGGAGCGCGCGTACCGCGCCCTCGAGCTCCGCCAGCGAGCGCAACTCAGACACCAAGGCGCTCCGCGAGCAGGGTCCAGCGCCGGCGCACCTGTTCCACGTCTTTGTCCGCGTCGGTCGAGCTATCCAGTCCCCGGGCCACGCCCATGAGCATGGCGAGGTCGCGGAACTTTTCGGCCGGAGACATCGCCGCGAGCTCTGCCTGCTCGACCTCCACGACCATCTCCCAGCGCTTCTTGTAGGCCCGGATGTCGTCCGCGTTCATGCGTTGATCCTACCACCCGAGACACGCTCGACGTCAGATCGTCGGTTTCTTCCCGGATTCGCTCGCCGCGCGCAGGCTGCGCCCGCGCCGCCGGCTCCGCCCGCGCGCCCCGTCACCGCGTGTTCCTCCCCCGTCCAGCATTGCGACAGCCCTCCCGCCATGGCACGAGCGCGCCCTCATGCCGACCCGCCCCTTCACCCTGGGCCGCTCCCGCCCGCTCTCGGGTGATCCCGGCGCCGCCGCCGCGCGCCCGTTCGAGCTCCCCGCGCACCACCTCGTGACCCACGGCGTGGTCGTCGGCATGACCGGCAGCGGCAAGACCGGGCTCGTCATGGTGCTCGTCGAGGAGGCGCTCCGCTCGGGCGTCCCCGTGCTCATGATCGACGTGAAGGGCGACCTCCCCAACCTGCTCTTTACCTTCCCCGGCGTCTCGCCGGCCGAGTTCGAGCCGTGGCTCGACCCCTCCGCGGCCGCGCGCGACGGCCGCTCGACGGCGGACGTCGCCGCCGAGCTCGCGGCGCGGTGGCGCGCGGGGCTCGCCTCCTCGGGCCTCGGGCCGGCCGACGTCGCCGCGCTCCGCGCCTGCATGGCGCCGCGCCTGCTCACGCCGGGCACCACGGCGGGCGAGCCGATCCACGTGCTGTCGGCGCTCGAGGCGCCCTCGTCGCTGTGGGACGAGGACGAGGAGGCCGCCCGCGAGGCGCTCTCGGCCTCGCTGTCGCTCCTGCTCCGGCTCGTCGGCCGCGACCCGGATCCGGCGCGGAGCCGCGAGCACGTGCTGCTCGCGCACCTCGCCGAGCGGCGGCTGCGCGCGCGGCGGGCCGCGGGGCTCGAGGCGCTGCTCGCCGACCTCGCCGCGCCGCCGATCGCCGCGGTGGGCGCCCTCGCCGTCGACGAGTTCTTCGCCCCGAAGGAGCGGCAGGCGCTCGCGCGCGAGCTCAACACCCTGCTCGCCTCCCCCACGTTCGCCACGTGGCGCAAGGGCGCGCCGCTCGACGTCGCGGCGTGGCTCGCGCCGCAGGCCGGCAGCGGCGGCGGCGGCGGCAAGACCCCCGCGGTGATCGTCAGCGTCGCGCACCTCGACGACGACGAGCGGCTCCTCGTCCTCGGGCTGCTGTTCGATCAGCTGCTCTCGTGGGTGCGCGGCCTCTCCGGCACGAGCGACCTGCGCGCGCTCGTGGTCTTCGACGAGGTCTTCGGTTTCCTGCCCCCGCACCCGGCGAACCCGCCCACCAAGCGGCCGCTGCTCGCGCTCCTGAAGCAGGCGCGCGCCTTCGGGGTCGGCGTCGTCCTCGCCACGCAGAACCCGATGGACCTCGACTACAAGGCGCTCTCGAACGCCGGCGCGTGGTTCGTGGGCCGGCTCCAGACCGACGCCGACCGCGAGCGCGTCGTCGAGGGGCTCTCGGGCGCGGACGGGGGCGCCGGCGGCGTCCCGGCCGCGGCCCTCTCGGCCACGCTGAAGGCGCTCCCCCCGCGCACGTTCTTCGTGCGCGACGTCCACATGCAGCCGCCGGCGTTCCTCGCCGAGACGCGGTTCAGCCTGTCGTGGCTGCGCGGCCCGGTCACCCGACGCGAGGTCGGCCGCCTCGTCCGGAGCATCTCCCCTCCTCCGAAAGCGCCCGTTCCGACACGCGATTCTCTGGATCCGAGGCGAAAATACCCAGATTCGACAGACGATTCTCTGGATCCGAGGCGAAAATACCCAGATTCGACAGACGATTCTCTGGATCCGAGGCGTGTTTACCCCAATTATAAAGACGATTCTCTGGATCCGAGGCGTGTCTACCCAGAATCGACAGACGATTCTCTGGATCCGAGGCGTGCTTCCCCGGATCCGACACGCGCTGTCCACGATCCGTCGAGCCCAGCCCGGCGCGCGCCCGTGGGTCCGGGCGGCACGGTCCTCCTCGACCCGCGCCACGCGCCCTCCGCCCCGCCGCCCGCGCGGCGCAGCGGGGCCGCTCGTGCGGACGCTGGCGCCCCCGCGCCGGCGGCCCCGCCCCCGGCAGCGCCAGCGCCCCCGCCACCGCCCGATGGCTGGCGGAGCCTCTACGCGCACGCCCCTGCCGTCGCTCCGGAGGGCTTCCGCTACATCCCCTGGGTGGCCGCCTCCGTGATCGCTCACCTGCGCGACACGAAGCTCGGCGTCGCCCTCAACCGGAGCCAGCTCCTCGCCGCCCCGCTGCTGCCCGACGGCAAGCCGGATCTCTCGCGCATCGCCCGGCTCGACCCCTCGCTGCTCTCCACGGCGCCCGCCGCGGGCGCCCGCTTCGCCGAGCTGCCCGCCCCGCTCGCGAAGCGCGCCACCGCGCAGGCCGCGGCGCGCGCGCTCCGGGAGCACGCCTACCGCACGACCGAGGCCGCTGTGGCCGTCCACCGGGAGCTCGGGCTCGCGCAGGCCGAGGGCGAGCCGCTCGAGGCGTTCGCCGCCCGCTGCCGCGCCGCCGCGGCCCGGCTCGCCGCCGCCGAGCAGCAGCAGGTGATCGGCCGGTTCGCGCCCAGGATCGCGCGCCTCGGCGAGCGCATCGCCGCCGCGAAGGCGCGGTACGACCAGGCCCAGGCCGAGGTGGCCGCGCTCCCCGGCGCGGTGGGCGCCGCGCTGCTCGGGCTCGTCGCCGGCCGGGACACAGCCCGGCGCGCCGGGACCCAGCGCGACAAGGCCACCGCGAAGCTCGAGCGCGCGCGCCAGGAGTGGACCGAGGCGGACGCCGCGCTCCGCGACCTCCATGCGGCCCAGGCCGCCGAGCTCTCCGCGCTGGAGCAGCTCCCCCTCCGCGCCGGCGAGGGCATCGAGACGAAGCGCCTCGTCCCCAGGAAGAACGACGTCGAGGTCGCCTTCGTCGCGCTCGCCTGGGCCGCGACGCTCGCCGGCCCCGCGTGAGCCCTCGCCCCGGGGCCCGCGCGCCCGCCCGAGGCGCTAAGCTCTCCCGCATGCACCCGATCGGCTCTCCGGCAGGCGGACATCGCGCAGCGCAGACCCTCGCAGCGGAGCCCGCGCGGGCCCGCGGGCGGGCGTGACGCCATGCCGCCCGCCCGTTTCCGCCCCGGGCTCGGCCGCCCGGGCGCGCCGCCCGCCGAGATCGCGTGGTTCGCTTTCCACGGCGACGAGCTCCTCGTCCGCGCGCGCATGCCGGCCGACGGCGGCGGTCAGTTCGACGTCCCCGTCGCGGCCGATCTCGCCCGGCTCGGGGTCCTCGTCGTGCGCGACCAGCCGCTCGGCGAGCTCGACGGGCGTCCCTGCCGCTCCGCGGAGCTCGCGCCGGGCTCGCCGGCGCCCGAGGGGCACGCCTATGTCTCGCTGCGGCGCCTCCACGGGCGCATCGATCCGGAGCTGTTCGACCTGGCGGGCACGGCGTACCAGGTGCAGCACTGGGACAGGGCGCACCAGTACTGCGCGGCGTGCGGCGCCGGGCTCGAGGGTGGGCAGGACGAGCGGGTCAAGCGCTGCGGCCGCTGCGCGAGCAACTACTTTCCCCGGATCACGCCTGCGACGATCGTGCTCGTCGAGGACGGCCCGCGCCTGCTCATGACGCGGCAGGCGCGGTTCCCTGCGGGCATGTACGGCCTCGTGGCCGGCTTCGTCGAGCCGGGCGAGACGCTGGAGACGTGCGTCGCGCGCGAGGTCCAGGAGGAGACGGGCGTCGACATCGCCGACATCGCCTATTTCGGCAGCCAGCCGTGGCCCTTCCCTCACCAGATCATGGTCGGCTTCACCGCGCGCTACACGGGCGGCGAGCTCCGCGTCGACACGCGCGAGCTCGAGGACGCCCGCTGGTTCCACCGCGACGCGCTCCCGATGCTGCCGCCGCCGCTCAGCATCGCCCGCAAGCTCATCGACGCCTGGCTCGCGCGCCCCGCGCGGTAGCGGCTCCGGCGCGGCGGATCGGCGCTCTCGCGCGGCCGTGCTACCGTCCACGCATGCAGGCGCACCGAGCGCTCCTCGAGACCGACGAACACGGCCGGCTGAAGGAAATGCCGGTCCTCCCTCCTCGCACGCGAGTCGAGGCAATTTTCCTGGTTCTCGAAGAACCGCCCTCGTCGCCGACCGCAGTGCGCCGGCCCCCGGCGGAGCTGTCTGGGCTCCAGATCCTGGGCGACGTGATCACCCCTGCCCTCGATGAGCCTGACTGGAGCGTGAACGACGCGTGATGGTCCTCGACACGCACACCTGGCTCTGGTGGATCCAAGGAACCGCCGACTCTCTTCCTTCCAAGACGAAGGCGCTCATCGAGCACGAGCCCGGCCCCGTCGGCATCGCCTCGGTCTCCTGCCTGGAGGTTGCCTGGCTTGCAAAGAAGGGGCGCATCGTGCTCCCGGTCTCCGTCGAGGACTTCTTCACGAAGGCGATTGAGCAGGCGGGTCTTGTCCTGCTTCCCCTGACTCCGCAGATCGCAGCCAAGTCGGCAGCTCTGCCCGATCTGCATCGCGATCCGATCGATCGGGTGATCATCGCCACGGCCATCGATCACAACGCCGAGCTGGTGAGCAAGGACGAACTCGTCTCCCGCTACCCCGGCGTCCGTGTTCGCTGGGATTCGTGACTCTGGGGAGCGATCTTTGACACCGCTCCACTTCCTCCCGTTCCGGCTCTGCAGACGCCGCCCGCGGTGACGCCCCTCAGACGCGGCGCCGCTTCCAGGCGCCGCGGCGGAACATGAGCCAGCCCGCGACCGCGAGCGTCGAGAACGCCACGGCGATCGCGATGGGCACGCCCGCCGAGCCGATCCCCGCGGCGCGCGAGAGCCCCCAGCCGAGCGGGATCTCCCAGAGCCAGAAGCAGGCGAAGTTCAGCATCGTGGGCGTCCACGTGTCGCCGGCGCCGTTGAACGCCTGCGTGAACACGATGCCGAAGCCGTAGAACAGGAACCCGCACGCCACGATCCGCAGCGTCTGCGTGCCGGCCCGGAGCACCTCGACGTCGTCCGTGAACGCGCCGACGATCGCGCCGGCGGCCACCGCGAAGACAAGGCCGACCGCGCCGAGCATGACCGTGGTCCAGAGGCCCGCGCGGTAGACGGCGGCCTCGGCCCGCTCGGGGCGCCCGGCCCCGAGGTTCTGCCCCACCATCGTCGCGGCGGCGTTCGCGAGCCCGAACGCCGGCAGGATCGCGAACGCGATGACCCGCATCCCGATCGTGTAGCCGGCCAGCGCCGCGCTCCCGAACGGGGCGAGGATGCGCACCATGCCGATCCAGCTCGCCGTGCCGATGAGCGCCTGCAAGGCGCCGTTCGCGAAGAGGCGGAGCAGCGCCGCGAGCGCCGTCGGATCGGGGACGAGGTGCCGCGCCTTCACCTTCACGCGACCGCCGCCGCGCGCGAGCAGGAACACCTGCAGCGCGACGCCGGTCCCGCGGCCCAGCGTCGTCCCGACCGCCGCGCCGGTCACGCCGAGCTCCGGGAATGGACCCAGGCCGAAGATGAAGCATGGGCCGAGCGCCATGTTCAGCGCGTTCGAGAGCCAGAGCACCCGCATCGACAGCGCCGCGTCGCCGGCCCCGCGGAAGATCGCGTTCATGACGAACAGCATCAGGATCGTCGCGTTGCCGAGCAGCATGATCGAGGCGAACGGCGTGCCGGTCGCGATCACCCCGGCGGTCGCCCCCATCGCCTCGAGCAGCCGCGACGCGAGCAGCCCGCCGGCCGCCGCGATGGGCAGCGAGGCGACGAGCCCGAGCAGGATCGCCTGCCCCGCCATGGCGGCCGCCTCCTCGTGGCGCCCCTCGCCGACCCGCCGCGCGACCGTCGAGGACGCCGCGACCGAGAGGCCGAGCCCGAGGGCGTACACCACCGCGAGCAGCGACTCCGTGAGCCCGACGGCGGCGACCGCGTCGGCGCCGAGCCGCGACACCCAGAAGACGTCGACGACGACGAAGAGCGACTCCATGAGCATCTCCATGACCATGGGGATCGCGAGCAGGACGATCGCCCTGTCGATGGATCCCTTGGTGAAGTCGTGCCCGCTGCCGCTCACCGCGTCGCGGAGCGTCGACCAGACGCCGGCGCCGCGGCGCAGGCCGGGCGAGGGCGCATCGGGCTCCGCGCCCGGGTCATCCGCGCGCAGGTCGCGGGCAGGAGGCGTGGCATCGTCGCGCATGGGGCGAGCAGGCTGTTCGCGGGTGCGCGCCCTGTCCAGCGCCTTCGCGGGTCCGAGCGCCCGTCCTCGAGGGGGCAGCCAGACTTGCCGGTTCTCTCCGCGTTCCCCTTTCCCGGGTTCGCCGCGCCGTCAGCGGATCGAGAACGGATCCCTGTCGCGCGCGCTGAGCTCGACGCGGAGCGACGGCAGCTCGGCGCGGAGGCGCTCGGCCAGGCGCTTCAGCGCGGCGCGCTCGCTGTTCGAGTGCAGCGCGCACACCACGGTGACGCCCGCGCTCGCCGCCTTGAGGGCGTCGTGGTGGCGCAGCTCGCCGGTCAGGTAGAGCTCGGCGCCCTGCGCGATCGCGTCGTCGAGGAGCGCGCCGCCCGCGCCGGCGCACGTCGCCGCGCGGGAGACGGCGCGCTGCTCGGGGCCGGCCACGAGCAGCGCGTCGACCCCCAGAGCCCCCTTGATGCGGCCGAGCAGCTCGCCGACCGGCGCGGCGCCGGCGAGCGGCCCGATCCGGCCGATGCCGGCCCGCAGCGGCTCGACGGCGAGCTCGACGAGGTCGAACGCCACCTCCTCGTACGGGTGCGCGGCGCGCATGGCCTGCAGCACCGCCTCGGTCCGGTCGCGGGGAAAGACCATCTCCAGCCGCACCTCGGTGACACGCTCGAGCCGGCCCTTCTCGCCCACGGTGGGGTTCGTCCCTTCCTCGCCGAGGAACGTGCCCGTCCCGATCGTCCGGAAGCTGCAGCGGGAGTACCGGCCGATCCGGCCCGCGCCCGCCTCGGCGAGGGCGTCGGCGACGGCGTCGACGTGATCCTCCGGGACGAAGACGACGAGCTTGTGCTGCCACGCTTTCGGCGGCGCCCGCCTGAGCGGCGCGCGATCCCCGGAGATCCCGAGCGCGTCGGCGAGGACGTCGTTTGTGCCGCCCTCGGCGACGTCGAGCGCGGTGTGGGGCGAGTACAGCGCGATGCCGTCGCGGATCGCCGCGAAGACGGGGCTCGGCGCGACGACGCGCTTCACGGCCTCGAACAGCGGCGGATGGTAGGCGACGACGAGATCGCAGCCGAGATCGCGCGCTTCCCGGGCGACCTCGGGGGTGTAATCGATGGCGAGGAGCGCCGCCGACGAGGGCCGCCCGGGGTCGCCCGCCAGGAGGCCCACGTTGTCCCAGGGCTCGGCGAACCGGAGCGGGGCGATCGACTCCAGCGCGGCGATGACGTCTTGGAGGAGGGTCATGCGCGCATCTATACCAGTATACCAGCGGCGGCGGAGCGAGCCAGCGAGCCAGCGAGCCAGCGAGCCAGCGAGCCAGCGAGCCAGCGAGCCAGCGAGCGACGGTAGAGCCGCCGTGTCGTGCGTCGAGCTCCGAGTGCGCCAGTAGACCCACGCCGACTCCGGCGCTCTCACCGGAGGACTCACGCGCTCACCATCGACCACGGATTGCCACCCTCGCGACAAAGCGCGCAGAATGCCGACCAAGATCGCTCAAGCGACCGAGCACAAGCGCCCTGCGCCAGATCACGTGATGACGCTGGGTGGTGTTTTCATGTCCATTCAGGATCTCTCGCGATCCATGCCAGTCACGCAAACATAATATCTGGCTGGATCATCGGCCGCCCTCACGTGATTGTTCCACCGAGAGAGGCGAGCTGCCCGTGTCAAGCCGCGAGCACGACTGTGGCCGCGTATTTGCTTTGAAGGGAAAGGCACTCGCGAGGGGGCCTTGACGGCGACGTGGCGTGACGATCGCGAGCGACGGTCGCGCCACTCGATGGGCGGGTTGGCCGTCAAGTTACATCAGCAGCGGAGAGGCTGGCGGCGCTTGCGGCCTCTCCTTGGCAGCGCTCCGTCGCGCCGCGCCCAGGCTCCTCCGGGGGGATGGCGCGGCGCTCTCCGACCTCCGGGGGCGACGGGCGTATCGGACCGAGCCAGGAAAGGAAGATCCCATGCAGCGCTTCAAGTCACACCTCTCCACCGTTGCCCTCACCGCAGCGTGCGCGTTCGCGTCCGGCTGTCTGAGCATCGACGCCGGTGACGAGGAAGCGGGGCCGAACCCCACCGCCTCCGGAACGCTGACCGTCGCCGTCGCCAATGGCGAGGCGCGGTACATGCTGGAGCGGGAAGACGGGGTGTTCGTGCGCCTCGACCTGGACTCGCTGACGGCGACGGCGACCCCCGGCGCCGAGCCGTCGATCGACTGGCGCACGGCCAGCGGCTCACCGGTGGACGTGTTCGGCACCGAGGGCGACGACGGCACGATCGTCGTCGACGTGATGCGGCCGGCCGAGGGGATCGGCGAGCTGACGAGCGCGCTCGTCACGACCGGGACCAAGCGCGTCCTGGCGCTGCGCGTGCAGTTCGACGGCGGCCAGACGCTCGGCACGGAGCAGGACGTGCGCAACACCCTGGCCGGCGCGGCGACCCACCTGGCGGGCTCCTCGTTCGGGAAGATGCAGCTCGAATACGACGTCGCCGGCCCGTTCAACATCGCCTTCGGCAAGTGCGATGACTACAACCGGTGGCAGAACGAGGCGAAGGCCGCGGCGCGGAGCGCCGGCTTCGACCTCGGCGCGTACCAGCACTTCATGATCATGGGGAAGATGGATTGCGGGTATGCCGGCATGGGCGCGCAGCCCGGCAGCGCCACCTGGATCGCCGGCCTCTGGCCCGAGGTCGTCGTGCACGAGCTCGGCCACAACTTCGGCCTGTGGCACGCCTCCTCGCGGACGTGCCGCAACGGAGGGGCGACGGTGACCATGAGCAACGAGTGCACCTTCGACGAGTACGGCGATCCGTTCGACCCGATGGGCAACGGCGGGAAGCAGCACTTCAACGCCAACTACAAGGCGAACCTCGGGTGGATCCCGTCGTCGCAGGTCATGACGGCGGCCAGCGATGGAACCTATACGCTCGCCCCGATGACCGAGGCGAGCAGCGGGATCCAGCTCCTCCGCGTCAAGGGCCCGAACGACATCATGTACCAGGTGGAGTTCCGCCAGCCGGCGCCGACGAACGTCATCGACTCGCGCAACAGCTCCGGCCGCGGCGTCCTCATCCATGCGTTCTTCACGCAGGCGCGAGAGAGCGGCCGGGCGCACCTCCTCGACATGGTCCCGGGCGGGAACTTCAGGGACGCGCCGCTCGCGGTCGGCGCCTCTCATCAGCTCTTCGGGACGAACGCGACGCTGAAGCTCCTCTCGGTGTCGCCCACGGGCGCAGCGGTCCAGATCTCCGGCCTGGGCGGCACCGGCGGCACGGGCGACCCCGGCGACCCGGGCGACCCCGGCGATGACGGCGGCACCGGTTCCACCGGCCAGAGCCTGGCGGTCCTCCATTCCGGCAAATGCATGGGCGTCAACGCGGCGAGCCTGGACAACGGCGCCACCGTCGTCCAGCGGCCATGTACCGGGGCGAGCGACCAGCAGTGGCAGATCGAGAGCATCAGCGGCACCACGGCGGTCGTGAAGAACGTGAACAGCGGAAAGTGCCTCGACGTGCGGGGGTCCAGCCGGAACAACAGGGCGAACATCACGCAGTCAGATTGCGACGGCAACAAGAACAGCCAGAAGTGGAATCTCATCGACCGCGGCAATGGCGTCGTCTCGCTGCGCTCGGTCAACAGCGGTAAGTGCGTGGACGTCTCGGGGGCCAGCACCGCCGACGGCGCCAGCTTCATCCAGTACACGTGCAGCAGCGGAACGAACCAGCGGTTCCGGCGGCAGTAGCGCGTCCGGGGCGCGACGGCCCGGGGGCGCCGCCCGGCCGTCGCGCAGCAGAGCGGCGGGTCGCGGCCCGATGGAAACAGCGGATCTCCCCGGCCAGGCGCCGCGCCTCGGGACCTCCTGTCGAAGCGTTGCGCTGCGCAGGAGGATGGATGAACCTCCCTTCGATGAACCGATTCGCTCTGGGGCTCGGGGCCGCCGCGGCGTGGTTCGCCCTCTCCGCCGCGGCGCCCGCGCTCGCCAACGGCCGATACCCCTCCGCCGGCCAGATCCTCGTCGATCCCGCCGATCCTGACCACATCGTCGTCCGCGCGACCTACGGCGCCCTCGTCACGCGCGACGGCGGCGAGCGGTGGTCATGGATCTGTGAGACGGCCATCGGCTACAGCGGCTTCGAGGATCCCATGATGGTCGTCACAGGCGACGGCTCGATCCTCGCCGGGCTCTTCGACGGGCTGAGCGCGACGCACGACCGCGGCTGCGATTGGCAGCTCGCCGAGGGCCCGCTCGCCCGGCGCAACATCGTCGACCTGTCGATCGACCGCGCGGACCCCGCGAGCGTCCTCCTGCTCGGCTCCAGCGTCATGGCCGGCGACGCGATCTTGACCCAGGTCTGGGAGTCGAAGGACGACGGGAGGACCTGGACCCAGACCGGCGCCGATTTCCCGAGCACGTTCCTCGGCGTGACCCTGGACAGCGCGCCGAGCGATCCGCGGCGCATCTACGTGAGCGGGCGCCGGAACGGACCCACGTTCCAGGGGATCGTGCGGCGCTCGGACGATCGCGGCGCGACCTGGGAGGAGCTCGACGTCCCTGGCAGCGACGATCGCAACCTGCCGTATCTCGGCGCGGTGGACCCGGAGGATCCCGACGTCGTGTATGTGCGCCGCGACGGCGACGGCGCGGACGCCCTGCTGGTCTCGGAGGACGGGGGCGTCACCTGGCGCGAGGTGTTCCAGGCGGTGAGCCTCCTCGGCCTCGCCCTCTCGCCCGACGGGACGAGGATCGCGGTCGGCAGCGACATGGATGGCCTGTGGGTCGCGCCGACGGCGACCCTGGAGTTCACCCAGGTGGGGCAGCTCGGCGTCCGCTGCCTGACCTGGACGCCACAGGGCCTCTTCGCGTGCGCCGACGAGCCCCTGGACGGCTTCACCGCGGGCGTCTCCACGGACGGGGGCGAGACGTTCTCGCCGCTCCTGACGCTCGACCGCCTCTGCGGCCCGCCGCCGGACTGCGGGGGCGAGAGCTCGACCGGCCGGACCTGCCCCGAGCTCTGGCCGGGGACGGCGAGCTTCCTCGACGCCGCGGACTCGTGCGAGGCCGGCGCGGACCCCGGCGGCACGGCGGGCGCGGGGGGGAGCGGGGCGAGCGCCGGCGGGAGCGCGGAGGGCGCGGGCGCAGCCGAGTCGAGCGCCGGCGGCGGCTGCTCCTGCGAGGCGTCGGGCGGAGGGCGCGCCGGCGTGCTCCTGAGCTGCCTGGCCGCGGCCGGCGGCTTGCTCCTGCGCGCGCGGCGGCGCGGGCGGAGCTGCCCTGGGCGATGACCGGGACCGGGTTTGTTGGCCGGTCCAGCCGCCTCGACGGACACTGGCGAGACGGTCGCGATGAAGAAGTGGAGCTTTCTCGCCCTGGGACGCAGCTACGAGATCATGGATTATGGCCCGAGGTTCGGCATCGAGGTCACACGGAACGGTTACACGGTGTGGACCGGCTACCGTGATGGAGCGCGGCTCGTAACCGACACGAGCACCCTGCCCGCGCGCGAGCTCACGGCGCTCCGCGAGGAGCTCGCGCGGGGAGCGACCTCCCGGGACGCCACCCCGGCGGCGGACGCGGGCCGGCGCGCGCGCCGGCCGCAGCGCGCGGTCGAGCAGCTCGATCTGCTCGGGGCGCCCCTCCTCGGCAGCTGCCAGCGCTGAGCCGCGAGGCTGCCGGGGTACGGTCGAACGGTCAGACCTCCAGCGCGCTCTCGATCACGCGATGCACGAGGCCGTAACCTTGGGCCTCGCGCGCCGTCATCCACAGGTTGCGCTCGGTCTCCTGCGCGATCTTCGCGGGCTCCTTCCCGGTCGCCTCGGCGAAGATGCGGTTGAGCCGGTCGCGCGCGGCCAGGATCTGGGCCGCCTCGATCTCGATGTCCGACGCCGGGCCGCGCACCCCGCCGAGCGGCTGGTGCAACAGGAAGCGCGTGTTCGGGAGCGCGAACCGGTGCTCCCTCCGCGCGGCGACGAAGATCAGCGCGCCCGCGCTGGCGACCCACCCGGTGCCGATCACCTTGACCTCGGGCCGGATGAAGCGAATCACGTCGTAGATCGTATCCCCCGACTCCACGTGTCCTCCCGGCGAGTGGATGAGGAGCCGGATCGGCTCCTCGCTCTCGTTCGCGAGGGCGAGCAGCTGCGCCGTCGTCGTCTGCGCCAGCTCGCTGGTGATCTCCCCGAAGATCAGGATCGTCCGGCTCCTCAGGAGGCTGCTGCGGACCTCCTCGGGCAGCGCGCGGGGGAGCAGCTGTTCTTCGTTCGGCGTCGCATCGAAGCGCATCATGGCCCCGAGCTTCCGGCCGCCCCCGCCCGCGCGCCATGACCGTAAAGCGCGGAGTCATGCCCGCGCGTCTCGACCGCGAACGAGCGCTGGACGAGCGGCCTCGGCGCGGCAACCCTGCGGCATGGAGATGAATGACGACGTGGAGCGGCAGCTTCCCCGCGGCGTGGCGGTCTCCCGGCATCATGGGCATCCTGGGGCGCTCTTTCGTGGGGCCGCGGGTGATCCGCCGAGCCTCCACGTCGTCGTGCAAGGCTCCTTTCACCTCTCGCAGGACGGGGAGCACGTCCTCCCGCTCGATCCTGGCGACCTCGTGCTCCTCGGGTTCGGCCCGCGCGGCGCGGCGCCCTGCGAGCAGAGCCTCCGCTGCGTCGCGCCGCCGCCCGGCGCCGCTCCCGCGCCGGCGGAGCTGCTCTCGGCCACCTACGCCGCCGCGCCCGCCGGGCCGCTCGCCTCCCTCGCGCCCGTGGTCCACCTCGCCGCCGGCGAGGTGCGGTGCGCGCCGGGGCTCTCGGCCGTCGTGAGCCTGCTGCGCGCCGCGCTCGCGGATCCTTCCCCGGGGCAGGCTCGGTTGGCGCGCTCGCTCCTCGATCCGCTGCTCGCCTACGCGCTGCACTGCCACGAGCGCGCGCGCGCAGGGCGCGCCGCGGGCGCCGTCGATCGGCGCGTCGCGCGCGTGCTCCGGCTCATGCAGGAGAAGCCGGCGGAGCGCTGGACCATCGAGGCGCTCGCGAAGGCGGCGGGCCTCTCCCGCGCCGCGCTCGCGCGGCGTTTCCTGGCCGAGCTCGGCGTCCCGCCGCTCCGCTACCTCGCCGAGCTCCGCATGCAGCGGGCGGCCGAGCTGCTCGCCGAGGGCGACGGCGCGCTGGCCGCCGTCGCGGCCGAGGTCGGGTACGACTCGGAGTTCGCGTTCAGCCGCGCGTTCAAGCGGCACACGGGCGAGGCGCCGGGCGCCTTCCGCCGGCGCAGCCGCTCCGAGGGCGCCGCGTTCCGCCTGCCGCCCGTCCGCGCGGCGGCGTGAGCGCTTCGCCGGGCGGCCAGGGAGCTCACCGCCCCGCGCCCTCTCCGGGGAGGCACATCTTCCGCCCCGCGCTGTCCGCGATCTGCTCGCAGGCCTTCAGGCCCGCCGGGCAATCCTCGGCGCTGTCGCAGTACGCCGAGCAGTGCCCCGGCTGATCCAGCGCGCCGGTCCGGTGCAGGCACCGCCCGTGCTGGCACTCGACCGCGGTCATGCACGCCTCGCCGAGCGCCAGGCCCTGCGGCCTGCTGCACACGCCGCCCGGACCCTCGTCGCGCGAACGGCACACGGACCCCGCGCCGCACTCCCGGTCGACCCGGCAGCCCGTCGAGCAGACGCCCCCGATCGCAGCGCACACCGACGACGCGCACTCCGCGCCGTCCGCGCACGCCTCGCCGAGCTCCTTCTTCGCCGCCTTCACCCCGGACCGCTCATCGCAGCCCACCGCCGCGCAGAGCAGCCCCAGCACCCCGGCGAGCGCGACCCCCCCGGCGCGTCCGAACGCCCTGCCACCGCGTCGCCCAGCCCGCTCTCCGTGGACCATCCGCCGACCTCCCGAGGCTCCGGCTGGCGACGTTCGCGTGGCGCACGAGGTCGCCGGGCCGCCGGCGCTCCTAGCACACCGGCGACCAGGAGTGATCTGCAACCCCAAGACCCGACGGAACCTCACCCGGGCCCGTCGTGCAGCCCACCAGTCCGGCCCGGATCCGTCTAAAGTGCGCCGCCATGGCTAACCCGATCGACGTCGATCCCAACCGTCAGAGAGAAACCCCCGCCCAGCGAGACACCCCTCAGCAAGACGTCCCCGCCGCTTTTTTCCGCGGAAGCCCGGCGCCGGACGCCCGCACCGGCATGCACCCGGTGGCGCTCCGCCGCGCCTTCGCTGACCACCTCCACTACTCGCGCGCCCGGGAATCCCTCTCCGCCACGCCGTTCGACCGGTACGTCGCCCTCGCCCTCTCGGTGCGCGATCGCCTCGTCGACCGGTGGACCAAGACCCAGCACACCTACTACGAGAAGGACGTCAAGCGCGGGTACTACCTCTCCGCAGAGTTCCTCCTCGGCCGAGCGCTCGTCGCCAACCTGCAGGCGCTCGACATCTACGACAGCTACAAGACCGTCCTCGGCGAGCTCGGCCTCAGCCTCGACGAGCTCGCCGAGCAGGAGCCCGACGCCGGGCTCGGCAACGGCGGCCTCGGGCGGCTCGCCGCCTGCTTCCTCGACTCCATGGCCACCATCGGCCTGCCCACCTACGGGTACGGCATCCGGTACGAGTTCGGCATCTTCGAGCAGGTCATCCGCGACGGCTACCAGGTCGAGCGCGCCGACGAGTGGCTCCGCTTCGGCAACCCCTGGGAGGTCGAGCGCCCCGAGCACGCCGTCCCGGTCTCGTTCGGCGGCTACACCGAGCGCGTCCCCGACAAGCGCGGCGGCTTCCGCGTGATCTGGCGCCCCTCCGAGCAGGTCATCGGCGTCCCCTTCGACACGCCCATCGCGGGCTACAAGTCGAACACCGTGAACACCCTCCGGCTGTGGTCCGCCCGCGCGGGCGAGGAGTTCGACTTCGAGCTCTTCAACGCCGGCGACTACGTGCACGCCGTCCACGAGAAGAACCAGTCGGAGGTCATCTCCAAGGTCCTCTACCCGAACGACAACTTCGACAAGGGCAAGGAGCTGCGCCTGCGGCAGGAGTACTTCTTCGTCGCCTGCTCCATCGCCGACATCGTGAACCGCTACAACCGGGTCCACCCGGACTTCTCGCGCTTCGCCGAGAAGAACGCGATCCAGCTGAACGACACGCACCCCGCCATCGCGATCGCCGAGCTGATGCGCGTCCTCGTCGACGACCACCTCCTCGCCTGGGAGGACGCGTGGAAGCAGACGACCGCGTCCTTCGGGTACACGAACCACACGCTCCTGCCCGAGGCGCTCGAGCGCTGGCCCGTCGCGCTCTTCGAGCGGCTCCTGCCGCGGCACCTCGAGATCATCTACGAGATCAACCGGCGGTTCTTGCGCGAGGTCATGGACGCCCACCCGCAGGACCACGACCGCGTGGCGAGGATGTCGCTCGTCGAGGAGGGGCACGAGCGCCACGTGCGCATGGCCCACCTCGCGGTCGTCGGCTCGCACTCGGTGAACGGCGTGGCCAAGCTCCACTCCGAGCTCGTCAAGCGCGACCTGCTCCGCGACTTCTACGACCTCTGGCCCGAGCGGTTCAACAACAAGACCAACGGCGTCACGTTCCGGCGGTGGCTGCTCGCCTG
This sequence comes from Sorangium sp. So ce362, assembly GCF_051519845.1. Taxonomy (NCBI): domain Bacteria; kingdom Pseudomonadati; phylum Myxococcota; order Polyangiales; family Polyangiaceae; genus Sorangium; species Sorangium sp. So ce362. Next base: position 6,004,962 of record NZ_CP150332.1, read on the forward strand.
CAACCCCGCGCTCGCCGCGCTCGTCACCGAGAAGGTCGGCCCGCGCTGGGTGACCGAGTTCGAGCGGCTGCGCGAGCTCGAGGGCCACCTCGGCGATCCCGAGTTCATCGAGCGGATCGCCCGGGTGAAGCGCGAGAACAAGGAGGCGCTCGCGAAGATCATCGGCCATGAGCTCGACATCCACGTCGACCCCGCCTCGCTCTTCGACGTCCAGATCAAGCGCCTCCACGAGTACAAGCGCCAGCTGCTCAACGCGCTCCACATCGTCGCGCTCTACCTGCGCCAGAAGCGCGGCGAGCAGGTGACGCCGCGGACCTTCATCTTCGGCGCCAAGGCGGCCCCCGGCTACCGGCAGGCGAAGCTCATCATCAAGTTCATCCACGCCGTCGCCTACGTCGTGAACGGCGACCGGCGCCACACCGGGCTGCGGGTCGTGTTCATGCCGAACTACCGCGTCTCGCTGGCCGAGCACATCATCCCGGCCGCCGACGTCTCCGAGCAGATCTCGACCGCGGGCATGGAGGCGTCGGGCACCGGCAACATGAAGCTCGCGCTGAACGGCGCGCTCACCGTCGGCACGCTCGACGGCGCCAACATCGAGATCCGCGACGCGGTGGGGCCGGAGAATTTCTTCCTGTTCGGCCTGACCGCCGACGAGGTGATCGCCCGCCGCCACGCGCACTTCGAGGGGCGCGACGCCGTCGCGGCCGACCCGGAGCTCCGCGAGGTGATCGACCTCATCTCGTCCGGCTTCTTCTCCCCGGAGTACCGGGAGCTCTTCCAGCCCCTGCTCGACCGGCTGCTCGGCCGGGACGAGTACATGATGCTCGCCGACTTCAAGGCCTACTCCGCCTGCCAGCGCGAGGTGGACGCGGCCTACAACGACCGGAAGAGCTGGCTGCGCAAGTCCACGCTCAACATCGCCCGCGTGGGCGAGTTCTCCTCCGACCGCACGGTGCGCGAGTACGCGCGCGACATCTGGGGCCTCACGCCCGTCGACGTCGACCTCGGCGCCACCCCGTCGCTGCTGTGACCGCATGACCCCGCCGTCCCCCCGCGCGCGCCCGCGCGCCAGGGGACGGCGCCCCTGCCGGGCGGCCCCGGCGGCGCCTCCGGGCGGACCCGACAAGCCTTCAGCGCGGCCCCTGAGCGGCCTCTGACCAGAACGCCACGGCGGACGGAAAATCCAGGGCCGCGCGTGGCGGAACACGTTCCGGCGGAGCATGCTTCCCGGAGCGGGAGCCTCCTTTGTCGGCCGCTCGCGGAGGCGGGGGGCTTGCTATCCTTCCCGACGGATTTATGCCGAACGATCCTGAGGAAAGAGAAGACAAGCAGGGCGACCTCGCGACGGAGCGGGAACGGAAGGTCGAGAAGGCCCGCCGCTACAAGGTCGTGTTCCACAACGACGACTACACGACGATGGAGTTCGTCGTGCTTGTCTTGATGAAGTTCTTCCACCGCACCGAGACGGAGGCCACGCACATCATGCTGAGCGTGCACCACCGCGGCCACGGGATCGCGGGCGTGTACACAAAGGATGTCGCGGAGACCAAGGTCGCCCAAGTCCAGGACTTCGCCAAGGAGCACGGAATGCCCCTTCGGTTGACCGCCGAGCCGGAATGACCATGCGCATCAGCCCCGAAGTTGAGATCGCCTTTTCGCTCGCCACCCGGGAGGCCTCGCGCCGCCGGCACGAGTTCGTGACCATCGAGCACCTGCTCTACGCGCTGCTCTTCGACGAGGAGACGGCCGAGGTGCTCCGGCACGCGGGGGGCGACACCCCGCTGCTCAAGAAGAAGCTGGAGCGCTTCCTCGACGAGGAGATCGAGGCGCTGCCAGACGACGCGGACACGAGCCCGACGCTCTCGCTCGGGTTCCAGCGCGTCGTCGGCCGCGCCGCGATGCACGTGCAGTCCTCGGGCAAGAAGGAGCTCAAGGGGGCGAACGTGCTCGTCGCGATGTTCGCCGAGCGCGACTGCCAGGCCGTGACCCTCCTCGGCGAGCAGGGCATCAGCCGCTTCGACGTCGTGAACTACATCGCGCACGGCATCTCGAAGACCGGCCAGGACGACAGCCTCCGCGAGGAGGCGTCGGAGGAGAGCGGCGAGCCCGGCAACGGGCAGTCGATCAAGGACCCGCTCGCCGCGTTCACGATGAACCTCAACAAGGAGGCGGCCGAGGGGCGCATCGATCCGCTGGTCGGCCGCGAGAACGAGGTCTCCCGCACGATCCAGGTGCTCGCGCGGCGGCGCAAGAACAACCCCCTCCTCATCGGCGACGCCGGCGTCGGCAAGACGGCGATCGTGGAGGGGCTCGCGCAGCGGATCGAGAAGAAGGAGGTGCCCGCGCCGCTCAAGGACGCGACCGTCTACGCGCTCGACATGGGCGCCCTCCTCGCCGGCACGAAGTACCGCGGCGACTTCGAGAACCGCCTCAAGGCGGTGCTGCGCGCGCTGGAGAAGCAGCCGGGCTCGGTCCTGTTCATCGACGAGATCCACACGATCATCGGCGCGGGCGCCGCGAGCGGCGGGACGATGGACGCCTCGAACCTGCTCAAGCCCGCGCTGACGTCGGGCCGCCTGCGCTGCATCGGCGCGACCACGTTCCAGGAGTACCGCGGCCACCTCGAGCGCGACAGCGCGCTCGCGCGGCGCTTCCAGCGCATCGAGGTGCCCGAGCCCTCGGTCGACGACACGACGCAGATCCTGAAGGGCCTCCAGAAGCGCTACGAGGAGTTCCACAAGGTCACGTACACGCCCGACGCGATCGAGGCCGCGGCCAAGCTGTCGGCGCGCTACCTCCAGGATCGCCGGCTGCCCGACAAGGCGATCGATCTGCTCGACGAGGCGGGCGCCGCGGCGCGCCTGCGCCACGGCGACGGGTACACGGTGGAGACCGCGGACATCGAGCTCGTCATCGCGAAGATGGCGCAGATCCCGCCGCGCCAGGTGTCGACCTCGGACAAGGCGCAGCTCAAGGATCTCGAGGGGTCGCTGCGCTCGGTGATCTTCGGCCAGGACGAGGCGGTGAAGCAGCTCGCGTCCGCGATCAAGCTGTCGCGCGCGGGGCTGCGCGCGCCGGAGAAGCCGATCGGCTCGTTCCTGTTCTCGGGCCCGACCGGCGTCGGCAAGACCGAGCTCGCGAAGCAGCTCGCCAAGGCGCTCGGCATCGGCTTCCTGCGCTTCGACATGAGCGAGTACCAGGAGCGCCACACCGTCTCCCGGCTCATCGGCGCGCCGCCCGGCTACGTCGGGTTCGATCGCGGCGGCCTGCTGACGGAGGCGGCGGCGAAGACGCCGCACGCGGTGCTCCTGCTCGACGAGATCGAGAAGGCGCACCCGGACGTGTTCCAGGTCCTGCTCCAGGTGATGGACCACGGCACGCTGACCGACAACAACGGCAAGAAGAGCGACTTCCGCCACATGGCGCTGATCATGACGAGCAACGTGGGCGCGCGGGAGCTGGCACAGTCGCGGGTCGGCTTCGGCGAGCGGGGCACGGCGGGCGACGACGACAAGGCCTACAAGAACACGTTCAGCCCGGAGTTCAGGAACCGGCTGGACGCGCGCATCATGTTCCGGCCGCTCGATCCGTCGGTGATGGGGAGCATCGTCGACAAGTTCATCGGCGAGCTCGCGGCGATGCTCGCGGACAGGTCGGTCACCGTCGAGGTGACCGAGCGGGCGCGGGCCGCGCTGGCGACGCGCGGGTACGATCCGGCGAACGGGGCGCGGCCGCTCGGGCGCGTCATCGAGAACGAGATCAAGCGCCGGCTCGGGGATGAGCTGCTCTTCGGGGCCCTCGAGAACGGGGGGAACGTGACGGTCGACTTCGAGGGGGACGACTTCACGTTCAAGTTCACGGCGGCGAACGGGGGGGACGCCGAGACGCCGAGGGCGAACGCGGCGGCGGTGGAGCCGGAGGCCGTCGGGTAGCTCGGAGGCGACGGAGCCAGCGGGGAGGGGGTGCCCGTGCGCGCGGGCCCCCTCCCCGCTGGCTCTTCCCAGCTGGCGAGGGTCAGTTCAGCGAGTGCGGCATCGCGAGGGTGAAGGGCGCGATCTCGGCGTCGAAGGCGCGGCCGTCAGCGCGGTGCATCTGGTAGGTGCCGCGCATCGTGCCGCGAGGGGTCTCGAGCACACAGCCGCTCGTGTACTCGAAGTGCTCGCCAGGCTTGAGCGAGGGCTGCTGGCCAACCACCCCGGGGCCGCGCACCTCCTCCACCTTCCCGCTGCCGTGCGTGATGATCCAGTGCCGCGTCCTCAGCTGGGCAGGCTCGGTGCCTTCGTTCGCGATCCGCACGGTGTAGGCAAAGACGTAGCGATGCTCCGTCGGGGATGACTGCGTGGGGACGTACACCGTCGAGACGGTAACCCGGATGCCCTGCGTGATGGCTGTCGACACAACCACGCACTGCCACCGCTGCGCCGCGCGCACAAGGGTCCGGCCGCGCGGAGCGCGCCGGGACAGAGGCGGTCGGGCTCCCCGAGCGGCGGCGTTGACAGCCTCCGGCCTCATCCTCAGGTTTCGTCGAACCTGGGGTCAACCAGCCGTGGAGGAACCCGCCGTGGGCGAACAAGACCGTATGGGTGCTCGAGATGCTGCAGGCGAGCGGTTCGTCCCGATCGCGATCCTGCCACCGGCGCACGGCGAGAGGGCGGCGATGGTCGAGAGCAGCGATGCCCCCGGCGGAGAGGGGGAAAACCACGGGCTCGGGCTCACGGCCATCGGGCCCGTCACGCCGGAACGCAAGGTCCGCGAGTGGGCCCTCGTCCTCCAGTCGAGCGAGCTTTGGCACGCGGTGCGTTACACCCAGGCAGGCTGGGTGCTCCTCGTGCGCGACGAGGACTATGCCTTCGCCGCAAGCTCGATCGATCGGTACGAAGCGGAGAACCGCGACTGGCCCCCGCGCCGCCCGCGCGAGCGCCCGCGCCACCCGCCGTCCATGGTCGCGGGCGTCGCGTTCGCCGCGCTCGCCCTCTTCTTCTTCCTCGTCACCGGCCCCGCGAGCGGCGGCGGGCGCCTGTTCCAGCGCGGCGCCTCCGTCGCCGACCTCGTCGTGGGACCCGAGCCGTGGCGCGCCATCACCGCGCTCACGCTGCACGCCGACTCGGCCCACGTGATCGGCAACGTCATCTCCGGGACGATCTTCGCGTCCGCCGTGCAGCGCCGCCTCGGGCCGGGCGGCACCGCGCTCGCCCTCGTCGCCTCGGGCACGCTCGGGAACCTCGCGAACGCGCTCTGGCACCAGAGCCTCGGCCAGCACCACGCCTCGATCGGCGCCTCCACCGCGGTGTTCGGCGCGATCGGGCTGCTCGCCGCCACGCAGCTCATGCTCGACCGCGCGCACGACAAGGACAGCGGCGAGAAGCGCCACCTCCTCCAGCTCGTCGCGCCGCTCGTGGGCGGCCTCGCCCTCCTCGGCGCCCTCGGCGCGAGCCCGCGCGCCGACCTCGGGGCGCACGCCTTCGGCCTGATCAGCGGCGCCGGGATCGGGCTCGTCGCCGGCCTGTCGCTGCGCAACCGGCCCTCGCCGCGCCGCCCCCTCGTCCAGGTCGCGCTGGGCGCGACCGCGGCCGGGCTCGTCCTCGGCGCGTGGCAGCTCGCACTCCACGCCTGACGCGCGACCTCAGTCGACCGGCCAGATCCCCACCGTGCCGCCCACCCAGGTCAGATCCCGGTTCTGATCGACCCCGAGCATCCTCCCGCGCGATAGCCGCACCAGGTTCAGCACGAGCGAGAGCTCGGGCTCGTCCGGCGCGCGCAGGAACATCATCCGGACCTCGGCCTTCACCCCGGTCCCGTCAGGCATCAGGAGCGCCGGCTCGTACGCGATCTTCTCCTGGAGCAGCCACCTCGAGCGCTCCCCCTCCGGGATGGCCGCGATGTGCTCGGGCGTGACGTCGACCTTCACCCCGGAGCCCGCGAAGGAGAACAGCGGCTTGAGCACGTAGCGCTCGAGATCCGGAGGCACGCCCTCGAGCGCGCTCAGGGTCCGCGCCCGCGGGACCGCCGGATGGTCGAGGTAGGGCAGCGTGTACTTCGACCAGGTCCAGTACCAGTTCGGGTGCGAGCACCACGTGACGTCGAGCGGCTCGTCGTACCGGAACGGGAGCTCGACGCGCTTCGACTCGAGCTCGTCGAACACGACGCGGTTGTACAGCCGGCGGACGGGGACGAGCCGCCCGTTCACGCGGCGGAACAGCCGGTTCCTCTCCCGGACGAGCGCCGTCGGGCAGACGGCGTCGACGCCGACGAGGAGCTTCGTCGCCACGAAATCCGGGTAGGTCTTCTGCTGCTCCGGCGCGAGATCGAGCAGCACCACCGACTCCTCGGGCTCGCCCGCGAGGATCGCGCGGCGCAGCTGCGCGACGACGTCGTCGCGGCTCCGGCCCCCGAAGCAGCACGACCAGCGCCGGTCGAGCCCGGGCATCCCGGCGAGCACCTCGGCCATGATCTCGGTCTGCACGAGCATGAGCGCGTACAGCGACGGGAACGCCTGCAGCTCGACCACCTTGCCCTCGAGCTCGCCGTCCGGACCGCGCACGATCGCGAAGTCCACCTGCGCGCAGTTGGGGAGCGCGTCCATGCCGGGGACGTCGAGGTGCGCGGGGATGGCGCGCTTCATCTGCTCGATGAGCGCCGGGCGCGAGATCTGCTGAACGATCTCCGTCGCGGAGCGCTCGAGGTCCTCGCGCAGCCTGCCCGGCAGGAACAGCGGCGTCTCGGCGACGCGGAACGGGATCGAGCATCCGAGCCGCCGCTCGAGGCGGCCCAGAGTATCCGCGTAGATCGACGGGCCGAAGGCAGCGTTGAAGGCGCGCCGGAGGGTGGGCTCCATGAATTTTGGTGGTATCACGGCGGCGCGCGTGGCTGCACGACCGACAGCGCCTCCGTCTGGAGCGCTGGAAGCGCCCTCGCAGATCCGATCCGGCTTGAGGCTCCGGGCGCGGCGACTACAGTCGCGGCGAACCCCCGCCGAGGCACCCCACGATGATCAAGCTCCGCTCCGCCATGGTCCTGCCGCTCGTCGCCACGCTCGCCGCGGCGTGCTCGAAGACCCCCGAGCCGACGGCCACGTCGGCGCCCGAGCCGCCGGCGACCAGCAAGCCCGCGGCGCCCGCCCCGACGCCGGCGCCCGCCGGCGGCCAGCAGGCGGCCGCGGGCGAGCTCGTCTGGGACGCCCCCGCGAGCTTCGAGAGCGCGCCGAACCCCAACACGATGCGCAAGGCCACGTACAAGATCAAGCGCGCCGCGGGCGACACCGAGGACGCCGAGCTCAGCATCAGCCAGGCCGGCGGCAGCGTGGACGCGAACATCACGCGCTGGGTCGGCCAGTTCTCCCAGAAGAGCGACGACTCTCCGAAGCGCACCGAGCTCAAGGTCAAGGACATCCAGGTCACGGTCGTCGAGGTCAAAGGGACGTTCGCCGGCTCCGGGATGCCCGGCATGCCCGCCCAGGATCCGAAGTCGAGCTACGGCCTGCTCGGCGCGATCGCCGAAACGCCCTCCGGCGACCTCTGGTTCCTCAAGATGACCGGCCCCGAGAAGACGGTCACCGCGGCGCGCGCCGACTTCGACAAGCTCGTGGACAGCCTGCGCGTGAAGTGATCCGGCGCGCGCCGCCGTGCGCCGCGCCCTCACGACAGGAGCTCGGCCGCGCGCCGCGCCCTCAGTACGCGACGTCCCCCTCGAAGAACCTCGCGAACGCAGGCGGCAGCGCCGCGGCGCCGCCCTCCGCGAGCGGCGGGCGCGCGCTCGAGAGCGTCTGCCAGAGGAGGATCGTCTCCCCCGGGTGCTCCCGGCCGATCTCGCGCAGCGCGGCGAGCGCCTTGGCGCTGTACGTGATCTCCCCCGGCACGCCGATGAGCCGCTCCACCTCGGGGATCGCGGCGATCGACGCGGGGGTCGGCGCGCCGTAGCCGGGGCCGATCGCGCGGTGATCGATCGCGAAGCGGACAGGCGGGAGCCGCCGCCGGGTGAAGCGCGGCGCGCGCCGGGCGAGGAGGCGCATCATGTTGCGGACCTCGTACCGGACGACGGCGCGGTTCGAGGCGACGCGCTCGGTGATGCGCACGCCGACGATCGTGGTCGGCCAGCCGAGCATCGCCGCGCCGAGCGCGAGCCCCGCCAGCGTCCCGCCCGTCCCCGAGGGGACGACGATGCGATCGGGACGCGGCGCCTCGCCGCGCCGGACCTGCTCGGCGAGCTCGAGCATGGCGTCGACGTAGCCGAGGCACGGGAGCGCGGCCGAGGCGCCGGGCAGGATGAAGTAGGGCCGCTCGGCCCGGCGCAGCGCCCGGATCGCCCGGAGCGCGGTGGTCGCGTACCCGCCGCCGTGGACGAGCTCCGCGCCGCTGGCCGCGTCGGCGAGGAGCGCGCTGCGGCCGAACCGGGTGATCGGCTGGTCGAACAGGACCGCGACGACGGCGAAGCCGAGCGCCCGACCGAAGAGGGCCGTGGCCATGACCTGCGTCGACGCGAGCCCGCCGACCGTGACGAGCGTCCGCGCCCCGCGCCGCTCCGCGTCGGCGAGCAAGAACTCGAAGCGCCGCACCTTGTTGCCGCCGTAGAGCGGCGAGATCACGTCGTCGCGCTTGACCCAGACACCGCCGCGGCCGAGGTAGCCCTCGATCGCAGCGCAGGGGACGACCGGCGTCGGCGCATGCGCGAGGGGACGCCAGGGGATCCGCCCCGAGAGCTCGGGCAGCTCGGCGAAGAGCGGCAGCTCCCGGGAAGCGGGGAGGGAGCTCCGCGTCGCGCCGGCGGTCGCCGCTGCGCCGGGCGCCCCGGCGGCTCCGCCGGGCGCCCCGGCGGCTCCGCCGGGCGCCCCGGCGGCTCGCCCCTCCTCGTCGTCAACCACCCGCGCCACCCGCGCTCCCACGCGCTCAGGCGCGCGCCGCCGCGCCGTGCCCCGCCGGGGAGCCGCCCGGACCCGCCTGCTCGCCGGCGTCGCTCGGGTCGTCCGCCGCCGCGGCGCCGAGCCGGCCGCCGCCCACGACCAGCGGATCGCTCAGGTACGTGTCCGTCAGCCGCTTCGGCCCCGCGAGGCCGAGCAGCCGGAGCGGCGAGAGGAGCACCGAGAGCACCCACGACGCGAGGCCGAACGCGAGCTTGCCCGCGTACGCCTCCGCCACGAGCGCGAGCTTGCGGGCGGCCGACATCGACGAGAGCGGCGCGTCGGTCAGGCCGATGCGCGTCAGCCGGAGCTCCGCGATCCGCACCGAGTGACGGACCAGATCGGGCAGGCGCTTCAGCGCCGGGTGGTCCTTCGGCAGGCGCTTCTTCATGAACGCGTCGAGCCGCGACACGCCCCAGAGCGACACGAGCGCGAGGCCGAGCAGCCGCCGCCGGAGCGCGGGCCTGCCCGCGATCGCCTTCCTCGTCTGCTGCTCGCCGAAGTCGACGTGGCGCTCCTCCTGCCGCACGCCGCGCTTCAGGATCGCGACGATCTCCGGCTCGTCCACGGTGTCGATCATCGCGTAGAACGCCTGGAGGACGAGGCCCTCGCCGAGCGCCATCTCGAGGGCGACGTGCTCGGACCAGTCGCCGCCCATGAGGCCGGTCGCGAGGAAGCGCACGCTCCAGGCGGCCTTCTCCGGCGGCGCGCCGAGGATCTCGAGGATGCGGAGGAAGTTGCCGACGTGCTGGAACTCCTCGACGGCCTGGCGCGCGAGGAAGCGCGCGGACTCCAGATCCGGGGCGTTGTAGAGCCAGTGGCCGATCTGGACGCCGGTGATCTCTCCGTAGAGGAACTGCTGGACGGCCCAGACGATCACGTCCTTGTCCTTGACGGGATCGAGCTTGGCGCCCTGGAAATCGAACGCCATCTCTTCGCGGGTCACCAGCATCGTTCGCCTCCGGAGCGGTGAATTTAGCCCAGATCGCGGCCCCGGGCAGGCCCGAGACGCAGCGCTCGGCGTGGTCCTGGGCCGCCGCGCCCGGGCCCTTGCTCGGCTCGCCCGGGCGGAGCCGGCGTCCCCCGTGGTATACGGCCGCGGCGGCGGCATCAGGAACCGCCGACTTGAACCTCAGGAGAAGCACCATGGCGCGCGTCCACAACTTCAACGCCGGCCCTGCCGGGCTCCCCCTTCCCGCCCTCGAGCGCGCTCAGCGCGAGCTCCTCGACTTCGAGGGGACGGGCATGTCGATCATGGAGCACAGCCACCGCGGCAAGGCGTTCGATGCGGTGCACAAAGAGGCGATCTCGCTGCTCCGGCAGCTGCTCGGCCTCTCGGACGACTACCACGTGCTGTTCATGCAGGGCGGCGCGGCGATGCAGTTCGCAGTCGTGCCGATGAACCTCCTGCCGCCCGGCAGGAGCGCCGACTACCTCCTGACCGGCGGCTGGTCCGAGAAGGCCCTGGACGAGGCGAAGCGCGTCGGGACCGTCCGCGTCGCCGCGAGCACCGCCGTCGACAAGCGCTACACCCGCATCCCCCACCAGAGCGAGCTCTCGCTCGATCCGAACGCTGCCTACGTCCACATGACGACGAACAACACGCTGTTCGGGACGCAGTGGCACTGGCTGCCGGAGACGGGCGACGTGCCGCTCGTCGCCGACATGTCGTCCGACATCCTGTGGCGGAAGATGGATATCTCCAGGTTTGCCCTGATCTACGCCGGCGCCCAGAAGAACATCGGGCCGAGCGGGATCACGGTCGTGATCGCCCGGAAGGACCTTGTTGACAGCGGGCGAAAAGACATTCCTGTCATTTTCCGTTATGCCACTTACGCAGCCAACAACTCGCTCTACAACACACCTCCGACATTCGCAATCTACCTCATGCGCAACGTGCTCGCGTATACGCTTGAGATCGGTGGGCTCGAAGAGGTCGAGCGGCGGAATCGCAAGAAGGGTGAGCTGTTGTACGAAACCCTCGACGCACATCCGGAGATTTTCCGGGCTCCGGTCGAGAAGGAGAGCCGTTCGTTCATGAACGTGGTGTTCCGGCTGGCCAGCGAGGAGATGGAAAAACGCTTCGTCGCCGAAGCGGCAAAGGAGGGTATGGTGGGCCTCGCCGGACACAGGTCGACCGGGGGTATCCGGGTTTCGATCTACAACGCAGTCTCTGTGGAGTCGGTGGAGCGCCTCACGGCGTTCATGCGGGACTTCGCCAAGAGGGCATGACGCGCAGCGGGAGCACGACATTCTCGGTATTTCCAGGCTCACCTCGGTTTTCAAAAGCGTCTCTGGTGAGCTTCCCCTCAATTCGTCGCGTCCCAACCTTCAGCCCGCTTGACGTTGTTCCGCCCGGTACAACAGGCCCCCGCGGAAAGGGCCTGTCGGCCTTTCCGCAGCTGGGAGGGAGGCGGTGAACGCCGCTTCCCGATCGGCACCGGGAGGGGATGGCGAACGCTGGATCCCCGACCGATACCGGGAGGGGGCGGACATCGCCGGCCTCGCCCGGACCGGCCGGGGACGGAAAGCGCCGCCCTCGACCGGCTCGCAGGCCCCGTTCGGAGACCTGAATCGAGCGAGCCAACCGTAAGGAGAGGATGATGGCGAGCATGGATGATCGTGGGATGATTTCCAGGAGTGAGGAGGACCAGGAGGAGAAAGGGGCCTCGCCGAGCGAGCCCCCGCCTTCGTCAGCGACGCAGAGGGCAATTGAGCGGCAGCAGCGTGGGTTCGCCGCCATGGATGAGGAGCGTCAGCGCAAGATCGCCAGCAAGGGCGGGAAGGCAGCCCACGAGAAAGGCACGGCCCACGAGTTCACCCGCGACGAGGCCCGCGCCGCCGGCAAGAAGGGCGGCGAGGTCGTCAGCCAGAACCGCAAGCACATGGCCGAGATCGGGCGTCGGGGCGGCGAGCGCGTGAGCCAGGACCGGGCCCATATGGCCGAGATCGGACGCAAGGGGGGCGAGGCCGTGAGCGGCGATCGCCAGCACATGGCCGAGATCGGTCGCCGGGGCGGCGAGTCGCGGGGAGACCAGCCGCGGGAGAATCAGCCGCGCTGACCAGGGGAGGCGAGAGCCCGGTGCCGAGGCGCCGGGCCAGCCCTGCATGCTTGCGCCGTCCACGACCCGGGGCTCCCGGTCGTGGCCGCAAGCTGCGTCTTCAAACGTATCCAGGGATGGCGAGGGCCGCGGTCGCCGCGGCCCTCACCCACGCCGCAGGGGTGTCCTTCGCGTGAAGGACAGCAGACCGGGCGTCAGCTCGGCGCGATCGCGCCCAGCGAGACGTCGCTCGGCGTCTCCTTCGGGCCGGGGATCCACTCCTCGTCAGGCTCTTCCTGCGGGAGCACGACCGGGGCGCCGTCGTAGCGCAGGCGCTTTCCGGGCCAGACGAAGGTGCGGAGCAGGTAGGCGGGGAGCGAGGGCTGGTCGAGGTTCGGGTGGATGAACGGCGCCACGCGCCTCGCGTGCTCGGCCGGCAAGAGGCTCCAGTGGAGGCCGGGCTCCATGTGATGGATGGAGTGGAAGCCGTTGTTGTACGTCCACCAGTTGACCAGCCGGCCGACGAAGTTGCGCGAGTGGTCGTGCTCGCTGTCCTCGTCGCAGCCGTCGTGCTGGAGGTAGTTCATGGTGACGATCCCCCACGCGGCGTACTGGTGCGGGATCAGCACGTAGAGGAGGAACTTCTTCCAGTCGAGCGCGAGGAGGGCGCCCATCGTGCCGAGGAACACCGCCGACTCGAGGAGCATCTGCCGGAACCACGGCGGGTTGCGCCGGTACATCGCCTTGAAGTAGCGCATGTCGGCGGGCAGGATGTCCCGGACCACGCGGCTCATGAAGAGGAGCCCGTTCAGCAGGTTCCACCGATAGCGCACCTTCGTCGTCCGCATCACGTCGCGCCGGGACTGCGTGTACTTGTGGTGGCTGAGGTTATGCCCGGGGACGTAGGCGCTGACCGGGTGCCCGTAGGTGAGCGTGAGCGCGACCTGGAACGCGCGGTTCATCCAGCGCCGCCGGAAGACGGGGCAATGGACCGAGTTGTGGGTCGCGACGGCGCCGAGGAACGAGAACGCGCAGGTCATCGCGAAGAGCGGAATCGCGAGCCCGAGCGCGCGCGGCGCGTAGACCCATTGCACCGCCACGAGGGCGAAATACGTCGCGACGAAGAGGAGCGTCTTGATATCGGCGCGGTACCGGAGCATGGCTGTTCTTCAGGGTGCGATGGGCCGCGCGCCGGACCGACCGGCAGCGCGCCGCGGCGCTGGCCGCTCCGAACGGGCGCGGAGGCCCGTCATCCATCGTCTGGGCACCCTTCGTACCCCATTTCGTCGGTGCTGGAAGCCCCAAGTTGCATCCCGACGGGCGCTTCGCGTCGTCGCGCACGACACCGGTGTTTCACGACGATGTCCCGCGCTCGGTGCGATCACCTCTACGCACCTCGCGCCGGCGATCCCGGGTGTGGAGGTCGCTCCGCGGTGCTCTGCGGAGCGTGAAGCGGAGCGCTCCGCCGCGCGTCTGGCGGGCGAGGCTCGCGCTTGACGACCTTGTCGCGAACCGCCAACGTGGCCGCGTGAGCTCATCCCCTCTCGGTTTCGATCCGAACGGTCCTGCGGTTGGCAACGGGATCTACGGGCTGCCACACACGGCCGAGGACGCTCGAGTGGTCCTCATCCCGGTGCCCTGGGAGCCGACGGTGTCCTACCGCCGCGGCGCCGCCAAGGGGCCTTCGGCGATCCTGCGGGCCAGCCGGCAGGTCGACCTCTTCGACCTGCACACGGGCAGGCCGTACGAGCAGGGCATCTCGATGCTCGACGTCGACCCCGACATCGTGCGCTGGAACGCCGAGGCGTGCGCGGCGGCCGAGCCGGTGATCACGGCCCAGGGGGCGGTCGCCGGCGACCGGGACCTCGAGGCGCGCCTCGCGGCGGTCAACGCGCTGTCGCGCCGGCTGAACGAGCGCGTCACCGAGCTCGCCATGCGGTGGATGGAGCGGGGCAAGCTCGTCGGCGTCGTCGGCGGCGACCACTCCGCGCCCTACGGCACGATCGCGGCGCACGCCGAGCGTTACCCCGGAATGGGGATCCTCCACGTCGACGCGCACGCCGACCTGCGCGACGCGTACGAGGGATTCACCGACTCCCACGCTTCGATCATGCACAACGTCGCGACCCGCCACCCGAAGATCTCGCGGATCGTCCAGGTCGGGCTGCGCGACATGAGCGAGGACGAGCTCAGGTTCATCCGCGCGTCGAACGGACGCGTGGTCGCCCACGTCGACGCCGCGATCGCCGATCGGCTCTTCGAGGGGGAGCCGTTCCACCTGATCGCCGACGCGATCGTGGAGGATCTCCCGGACGACGTCTACGTGACCTTCGACATCGACGGGCTCGATCCGACGCTGTGCCCGAGCACAGGCACGCCCGTGCCCGGAGGCCTGTCGTTCCAGCAGGCCGTCGCGCTGATCGGGCGCATCCACAAGAGCGGGCGGCGCATCGTGGGCTTCGACCTGAACGAGGTCGCGCCCAAGGACGACCACGACGACTGGGACGGCAACGTCGGCGCGCGCCTGCTCTACAAGCTGATCGGCTTCACGCTGCTATCCCAAGACAACCGCTAGGCGCGGCGCTCAGGCGAGGGCGCGGCGGTAGGTCTCGATGGAGAGGTGGACGTCGAGCGTGCCGGCCATCTCGCGGCAGGAGTGCATGCTCAGCATCGGCGCGCCGACGTCGGCCGTGGCGATCCCGAGCGCGGCCGCGGTGATCGGGCCGATCGTGCTGCCGCACGGGAGGTCGCTGCGCACGACGAAGCGCTGCGGCGCGTAGCCCGCGTCGTGGCAGAGCGCCTCGAGCGCGGCGGCCGTCGCGCCGTCGGTGGCGTAGGACTGGTTCGCGTTCGACTTGATGACGAGCCCGCGGTTGATCTGCGGGGCGTGGCGCGGCTCGTGCTGGTCGGCGTAGTTCGGGTGCACCGCGTGGGCCATGTCCGCCGAGAGGAGCAGCGAGCCCGCCATCGCCCGGGCGAACGCCTGCGGCTCGCGCGCCGGGTAGGCGTCGACGATCCGCGCGAGCACGTCGCGCAGCACGCTGCCCGCCGCCCCCACCGCGCTCCGGCTGCCGCACTCCTCGTGGTCGTAGAGCGCGACGACCCGCGTCGCCGCGCCGGGAGCGCCCGCGCCGATCAGCGCGGTGGTCGCGGCGTGACAGCTCGCGAGGTTGTCCAGCCGGGATGCAAAAATGAACTCGTCGGCGAGCCCGCCGAGCGACGCCTTGAGCGTGTCGTACAGGCAGAGATCGAAGCCGAGGACGGCGTCGCGCGGCGCGTCGACCGCGCGCGCGAGCTGGGCGTGCAGATCGGCCTCCCGGCCGAGGCCGATCACGGGGACGAGGTGCTTCTGCGCGTTGAGCACGAGCCCCTCCGAGTTGACCCCGCGGCTCAGGTGGATCGCGAGGTTCGGGATGCGCGCGACGGGGCGGCCGAGGTCGACGAGGTGGCGCTCGATCCGGCCGTCCCTGCGGAGGTGGACGCGGCCGGCCACGCTGAGGTCGCGATCGAGCCAGGTCGAGTACAGCACGCCGCCGTAGACCTCGACCCCGAGCTGCTGGTAGCCGCTCCGCGAGAGCTCGGCGCTCGGCTTCACCCGGAGGTTCGGCGAGTCGGTGTGCGCGCCGAGGACGCGGAAGCCGCCCAGCGCCGGGTGCTCGACCCCGGCGACGAACGCGACGATCGTCGACCCGCCCCGGATGACGAAGCGGCGATCGCCCGGCGCGATCGCCCACGCGTCGCGCTCCCCGAGCTCCGAGAAGCCCGCCGCCGCGAGCCGCGAGGCGACCTCCCGGACGGCGTGGTACGGCGTCGGCGCGCGATCGATGAAGGCGCAGAGGTCGCGCGCGGCGGCGACGCCGCGCTCGCGCAGCGCCGACATCTCGTCCGCGCTCTTCGCGAAGCGCTCGCCAAGGTCGGTCGATGGCTTGGGATCGCCTGGGCGATCGAGGATCTCGGGGGCCGTCATGGGGGCGCCGAGTCTAGCAGAGCCGACGCGCGCCTCGCCCGGCGCGCGCTCGCCCGGATCGCGCCCGCGCCCCCTCGCGCGCCTCGCGCGCCTCTCCGAGATGGCGGCACACGCGCCCGGTGCGTCGTGGTATCGCCCACCGCTGCGCCGCGCGCCGGCCCCTCCGGCGCCGCGCACGCAACGGAGACGCGCCCCGATGTACCGCCTCGTCCGACCGCTCCTCTTCGCGCTGCCGCCCCGCCTGGCGCACGAGCTCGGCATGCTCGCGCTCGCCCCGCTCGAGCACGCGGCGCCGCTCCGCGCCCTCGTGCGCGCCCGCCTCGCGCCCCGCGACGGGCGCATCGCGGTGCGCGCCCTGGGGCTCGACTTCCCCTCCCCGCTCGGCCTGGCGGGCGGCTTCGACAAGGACGCCCGCCGGGCCCGCGCGCTCGCCGCCCTGGGCTTCGGCTTCGTCGAGCTCGGGACCGTCACGGCGCAGCCCCAGGCCGAGAACCCGCCGCCGAACCTCTTCCGGCTGCCGGCCGACAGGGCGCTCATCAACCGGCTCGGGTTCCCGAACCAGGGCGCCGCGCGCGTCACCGAGCGGCTCCAGGGCCGCGGCGGCGCGCCGGCCGTCGGCGTGCCGGTGGGCATCTCGATCGGCAAGTCCCGCGTCGCGCCGCTCGATCCGATCGAGCCCGCGATCGAGGACTACCTCGCGAGCTTCCGGGAGGTGCGGCGCGCGGCCGACTTCGTCGTGATCAACGTGTCGTCGCCGAACACAAAGGACCTCCGGGCCATGCAGGGGCCGGCGATCGCGCGGGCGCTCCTCTCGGCGATCGCGCGGGAGAACCGCGGCGCCGGGACGCCGCTGCCGCTGCTCATCAAGGTCGCCCCGGACCTCGGCGACGAGGAGCTCGAGGCGCTGCTCGCCGTCGTGGAGGAGGTCGGCCTCGCCGGCGTCATCGCGACGAACACGACCGTGCGGCGCGACGGGCTCGCGACGGGCGCGGCGGCCGTCGAGGCCATGGGCGCGGGCGGGCTGAGCGGCCCGCCGCTCCGGCAGCGCTCGCTCGCGATGGTGCGGCGGATCCGCGCGCGCCTCGGGAGCGGCGTCACGGTGATCGGCGCCGGCGGCATCGAGTCGGCGGAGCACGCGATGGACCAGCTCAAGGCGGGCGCCGACCTCGTGCAGCTCTACACCGGCTTCATCTACGGCGGCCCCCTCCTCCCCGCCGCGATCGCGCGCGGGCTGTCGGACCTCGTGGCGCGCTCCGGCGCGCGGTCGATCCAGGAGCTCACCGGCCGGTCGGGCGGCGCGGCCCACGCTGCGATGATCGACCATGGAGCTTGAAGCGCACGTCCACGGCGCCATCCGCGAGATCCCGGAGAGCGAGTGGGACGCGCTCGACGGCGCGGGCGAGGCGCCGTTCCTCTCCTGGGCGTGGTTCGACGCGCTGGAGCGGACGGGGTGCGTGGGCGAGGAGGCGGGCTGGCTGCCCCACCACATCACGCTCCGGGCCGAGGGCGTCCTGCTCGCCGCCGCGCCCGCGTACCTCAAGGACAACAGCGAGGGGGAGTTCGTCTTCGATCAAGGCTGGGCGTCGGCGTCCCACCAGCTCGGCGCGCCGTACTACCCGAAGCTCGTCGTGGCGGTGCCGTTCACGCCCGCCACGTCGCCGCGCCTGCTCGTGCGCCGCCCGGAGGACCGGCCGGCGCTCCTCCAGGTGTTCGCCGAGACGCTCCGCCAGCTCGTCGCGCGGAGCCGCATCTCGGGCGCCCACGTCCTGTTCCCGACCGAGGACGAGGCCGTCGCCCTCTCCGGCGCGGCGATGGCGCACCGCTCGGGCATCCAGTTCCAGTTCGAGAACGAGGGGTATGGGACGCTCGACGACTTCCTCGCGCGCTTCAACGCGAAGAGGCGGCACCAGATCCGGCGCGAGATGCGCGAGGTCTCGAGGCAGGGCCTGTCGATCGAGACGCTGCGCGGCGCGGAGATCACGCCCGAGATCGTGGACGTGATGTTCGACTACTACGCCTCCACGGTGGAGAAGTTCGCCTGGGGCCGGCAGTACCTGAACCGTGCCTTCTTCGAGGAGATCGCGGCCCGGCTCCGCTCCTCCGGGGAGCGCGCCGGGGGCCGGGGAGGCGTCGAGATCGTCCTCGCGCGGGACGGCCGACGCCCCATCGCGGGCGCGCTCAACCTCGCCGGGCCGACGACGCTCTACGGCCGTTACTGGGGCGCTTCGGAGGAGCGCCCCTTCCTGCATTTCAACGTCTGCTATTATCATCCGGTCGAGGACTGCATCGCCCGGGGACTGCGCCGCTTCGAGCCGGGCGCCGGCGGGTCGCACAAACTCGTACGCGGGTTCGCTCCGAGCATCACCCACAGCGCCCACCACCTCGCGCATCCGCGCCTCGACGCTGCGGTGCGCGACTTCCTTGTCCGCGAGCGCGCCGCCGTCCGCGCGAAGACGGCGGACAGGAACGTGGCATTCCGTTGAGCGCTCCTGACGACGCGCGGTGTTGACGTGACGCGCTCGCGGGAGAGATGCTGTCGGGCATGCGCGCCTTTCTTGCCCTCCTCACCTCCTCCATCGTCGTCGGGTTCGCCGTGAGCGGCGGCTGCTCGAGCAATCCGGCGACCGACGCGACCTCGACGACAACGGTGGCGACGGTCGCCGGCGCCGGCGGCTCGCTCGGCTTCGGCTGCTTCGGCGGCAGCCCGGACGGGCGGTGCACGATCCTCGCCCAGGTCCCCGAGAGCTGCGGCTGCCCCGATTGCGCGGACACGGCGAGCTGCCTCGGCTTCTGCAACGACGACGGCGCCTGCGATCTGCGGCCCGACGCCCCCGACGGCGAGGATTGCACCTGCCAGGACTGCGCCAACAGCGTCGCCGAATGCAGCCCGTCGCGCGGGTGCAACGACGCCGAGGGGTGCAACCTCAACGAGGATTGCACCTGCCCCGATTGCACGGACACGCCCCGGTGCACCGACCATTGCACGGACAACGGCTCGTGCGCGCCGTACTTCGAGGGCTGCTCCTGCACCGATTGCCGCTCCGCGGAGCGCTGCGGCGGCAACCCGGCCACGACCACCGCGGCCACGACGGGCGGCGGCGGCGAGGGCGGCACCGGCGGCAGCGGCGTGGGCGGCGACCCGGCCGGCACCGGCGGCAGCGGCGTGGGCGGCGACCCGGCCGGCACCGGCGGCAGCGGCGGCGCCGCCGGCGCGGGCGGCGCCTAGAAGGCCAAGAAAGACGAACCACAGAGGCGCAGAGGGCACAGAGGAGAGAATCAAAGAATTCTTAACTCTGTGTCCTCTGTGCCTCTGTGGTTAAAATTCTCTCTCAGCGTTTCACGAGATCAATCCTTGACGCCTGAAGGCGAGAGGCCGCAGCGCGGGAGGCGTGCGCCGCCTCACTGCTTCGCGGTCAGCCCGTGCTTCCGCAGGAACATCCGCACGTGGTGGCGCTCCATGCCGGCGCGTCGCGCCATCTCGCTGACGTTGCCGCTCGTCGCGCGGATCAGCTCGCTGAAGTAGCGCTGCTCGAACGCCGCGACGGCGCTCCGCTTCGCCTCGCCGAAGGCCGACGTCGGCGCGACGACGTCGCTGCCGCCCTCGAGCGGGAGGATCGCCGCGATCGCCTCGGCCCCGGGCGGCAGGCTCGCGGCCACGCTCGTGACGTTCATGAGCTCGCGGACGTTGCCCGGGAAATCGTGCTGGCCGAGCGTCGTCGTGATGAGATTGACCATCTCCACGGCGCGCTCCGAGCACCCGAGGCGCGCGCAGACGCTCTCGACGAGCAGCGGAATGTCCTCGCGCCGCTCGCGGAGCGGCGGCAGCTCGACGCGCATCTGGGCGATCCGGAAGAAGAGATCGCTCCGGAAGCGCCCGGTGTTCATGCTGCGGCCGAGATCGCTGCGGGTCGCCGCGATGATCCGCACGTCGACGGGCTCGTAGACCCGCGACCCGACGCGCTTCAGCTTCCGCTCGGACAGCACGCGGAGCAGCTTCGGCTGGAGCTCGGGCGGCAGCTCGCCCAGCTCGTCGAGGAAGATCGTCCCGCCGTTCGCCTCGTGGAACGCGCCGCCCTTGCGCTCTGTCGCCCCCGGGAAGGCGTCCCGCTCGTGCCCGAACAGGAAGCTCTCGGCCAGCGCGCCGGGCAGCGAGGCGCAGTCCACGACGATGAACGGGCCGGCGCGCCGGCCCGAGCCGTCGTGGATCGCCTGCGCCGCGAGCTCCTTGCCCGTGCCGGTCTCGCCGGTGATGAGCAGCGACAGCTCCGTCGCGGCCACCTCGCGCAGCAGACGGAACAGGTGGCGCATCCGCGGCGAGGCGCCGATCAGCGGGCCGAAGCTCTCGTCGAAGCCGACGTCGACGCGCTCCTTGTCGAGCGGCTCGAAGCCCAGCACCGAGCTGCCGACCTGGATCACGCACGCGGCCGTCAAGATCGCGTCGCGGATGCGCACCGTCGACACGAACGTCCCATTCTTGCTGCCGAGATCGCGGACGAGCACGCCGGGCCCCTCGGCGCGCAGCTCGCAATGTGTCGAGCTGACCTCCGGATCGTCGACGACCACACCGCAGCTCGGATCGCGCCCCACCACGACCGGCGCGATGCCGATCTTGACAGGATCCCGGCCGGCCACGCGCAGCGTGCCGCCGCGAACGAACCACTGAACCGCGCGAGCGCGGGTCGCATCCCTGGTGGAGTTCATATCCAACGGTTATTCGATTTCTCCGGGCTTGACCACATTCACGTACGCCCCCGCCACCGCATGACTGCGCCCACCTGGGCGCACCGGGTACGCGCCTTCCGGAGGAGCCACAGCGTCGCGTCGCAAAACTTCACAATCACGAGAGGTATCGGGGAAAATTCAGATCCTGCGATGTGCCTGGCGCATAGCGGGAGAGGCCCTCGAGAGGTTAGACTAGGAGGCTACGCAGGAGATGACGCGGGCGCTTCTCCAGCTCGCTTCATCGGGCGTCGTTGAACGACAGCCCACATTGGGTTGTTCGACGGTGCGTCGATCAACGCGGTTCGGGGCTCCGCACTCCCGGTCCCTTCAACGCGGGGGCGCGCGCAGGCGCTCCCGGCGAGGATGCTTATGCCGAGAACAGGATGGTTACTCCGGAAGCGCGCCGCGACGGCCCTGGGGCTCCTCGGGCTCTCCGCGGGCGCGACCGCGCTCGCGTCCGCGTCGAGCGGTTGCAGCAGCGAGGCCGACGGCCCGTGCATCTCCGACGAGCAGTTCTTCGCCGAGAAGGTGTGGGTCCCCATCCTCTCGACGAAGTGCATCGGCTGCCATAACCCGCAGGGGCAGGCCGCGGAATCGAAGCTGATCCTCGCCGGGAGCAGCGAGGCGGGCTTCCTCGACAAGAACCTCGCGACGTTCAAATCGCTCGCGGGGCTCGAGCTGAGCGGCGAGTCGTACGTGCTCCTCAAGCCGACGAAGACGATCGAGCACGGCGGCGGCCACGTCATCGGCGCGGACAGCCCCGAGTACGAGGCGCTCCGGGAGATGGTCGACCGCACGAAGAGCCCGTCGTCCTGCGAGACGGACGTCAACGCGTCCTTCGGCGGCGTGGTGATGAGCGGGCCGCAGGAGACGCTCCGCGCGGCGAGCCTCGAGCTCGCCGGCCGCCTGCCCACCGAGGCCGAGGAGCAGGCCGTCGCGCAGAGCGGCATGGACGCGCTCGATCCGATCCTCGACCAGCTGCTCACGGAGGAGGGGTTCTACGTGCGGCTGAAGGAGATCTACAACGATCTCTTCCTCACCGATCGCTACCTGAACGGCGAGGCGGCCGTCGATCTGCTGAGGAGCGACGCGTACGACCCGAAGTGGTACAACAGCCTCCCGCAGGATCCCGCGCTTGTCGCGAAATACGGCGCGCGCGACCTGGAGGACGTCATCAACAAGATGAAGTCCTGGACGAACCGGGGCGTCGGGCGGGAGCCGCTCGAGCTCATCGCCTACGTCGTGCGGAACGACAGGTCCTTCAAGGAGGTCCTCACCGCCGACTACACGGTCGTGAACCCGTTCTCCGCCAGGGCGTACGGCGTGACGGCCGAGTTCGACAACGACGCCGATCCGGAGGAGTTCGTCCCGGCGAAGCGCGATCCGATCCCGCTCGCGGGCGTGCTCACCTCGCCGGTCTTCCTCTCCAGGCACCCGACGACGAGCACCAACAGGAACCGCCACCGGGCGAGGATGGTCTATCAGTACTTCCTCGGCACCGACATCCTGAAGACGGCCGAGCAGCCGCTCGATCAGACGAAGATCACCGACTTCAACCCGACGATGAACAACGCGGCGTGCACCGTCTGCCACGCCGCCCTCGACCCGCTGTCGGGCGGGTTCCACACCTTCGATTCGTCGGGGCGGTACCGGGCGGACGACACCTGGTACGAGGACATGCGGCCGCCGGGCTTCGGCGCCGAGTCGGTGCCGTTCAGCGAGTTCCCGAGCGCGCTCTCGTGGGTGGCGAAGCGCATCGCCGACGACCCCCGCTTCGCGCTGGCGGCGGTCTACACGATGTACACCGGCCTCACCGGGCAAAAGCCGCTCGTCGCGCCGATGAACGACGATCCGGAGTTCAGCGCCAAGTTCCGGGCGTACCTCGCCCAGTACCACGCCTTCAACGGGATGGCGCGCGACTTCGCCGACGGCGATTACAACCTGAAGACGGTCGTCAAGGCCATCATCAAGAGTCCTTATTTCCGCGCGCGCAACGTCGCGCAGGCGTCGTCGCAGGGCAACGCGCCCTCGCAGCTCGGCGGCACGCGGTTCCTCGGGCCCGAGCAGCTGCACCGGAAGATCTGGGCGGTGACGGGGTATCCGTGGCGCCCGAGGGCGTTCGAGGACGACGGCAGCCGCTACGACTTCCTGCTCCGGCGCGACGCCTACCGCTTGCTGTACGGCGGCATCGACTCGGAGGAGGTGATCCAGCGGATCACCGAGCCGAACGGGATCATGGCCAACGTCGCCGACCGGATGGCGAACGAGATGTCGTGCATCTCGGTGCCGCGCGATTTCAAGCTCCCGCAGGAGGAGCGGCTCCTCTTCCCCTTCGTCGAGGCGACGTTCGAGCCGCGGGACACGAACGATTTCGACGTGCTGCCGGCCGTCGAGGCGATCAAGCAGAACATCCAGTACCTGCACAAGCGGGTGCTCGGCGAGTCGCTCGAGCTCGGCGACCCGGAGCTCGAGCGGACCTACAAGGTCTTCCTCGAGACGTGGGAAGAGGGCAAGGCGGGCATGATGAAGCCGGAGGGCGAGGAGGGCCGCCTCTCGACGAGGCTGCCGGGCGCCTGCCACGTGAACAACGACTACTGGACCCGCGACGGGCTGCCCGAGGAGGAGAGGCTCCAGCGGGACGACAAGTACACGATCCGCGCGTGGATGAGCGTGATGACGTATCTCCTGTCGGATTTCAGGTTTCTTTACCAGTAGGAGCAGCCATGGAACGTCGAGATTTCCTCAAACTGGCATCTATGGCGGGCCTTGGCGTCGTCGCAGCGGGCTCCCTGTCCAGGGACGCCGCGGCGGCCGGCCCCTACACGGGCCCCCTCTGGGTCCACCTCCACGCGAGCGGCGGCTGGGACCCGACGAGCCTCTGCGATCCGAAGGGCGCGATGAGCGTCGAGGAGCAGGGGCGGCGGGAGGCGATGAACCGCAGCTACCTGAACGCGGACATCGGGACGGCCGGCAACCTCAAGTTCGCGCCGGTCGGCGGCAACGCCGAGTTCTTCGAGAAGCACTACAGCCGGCTGCTCGTCCTCAACGGCATCGACACCGCGACGAACAGCCATGACGCGGGCGTGCGCAACACGTGGTCCGGGACGCTCCGCGAGGGCAAACCCGGCTTCGCGGCGCTCGTGGCCGGCGTCCACGGCGGCGAGCTGCCGATGGGGTTCATCAGCAACGGCGGCTACGACACGACGGCGAACCTCGTGGCCGTCACCCGCGTGCCCGACACCGGGCTCCTGCAGCGGCTCGCCTACCCGAACGTGATCGATCCGTCGAACGAGAAACGCGAGAACTACCACACCGACGCCACGATGAAGCGGATCCTCGAGGCGCGGCAGGCGCGGCACGGGGTGAAGCTCGAGCAGCAGCGCCTGCCCCACGTGAAGCAGGCGATGAGCACGCTCTTCACGTCGCGCGTCGGGCAGAACGAGCTCAAGCAGCTCATCCAGTTCCTGCCCGAGGAGTTCGAGCGGGAGTCGCTGCGGCGGCAGGCGCAGGTGGCGCTCGCGGCCTACCGCGCCGGCATCTGCGTCAGCGCGAACCTGACGATCGGCGGGTTCGACACCCACGGGAACCACGACGACAACCACATCCCGCGGCTCGGCCAGATCTGCGACGGCGTCGACTTCCTCCTGACCGCCGCGGAGGAGCAGGGCATCGCCGACCGGATCGTCATCGTGGTGGGCTCGGACTTCGGGCGGACGCCGGGCTACAACGAGGGCAACGGCAAGGACCACTGGAACATCACGAGCATGATGCTCGTCGGCGCAGGCATCCCGGGAAACCGGGTGATCGGCGCGACCGACGATCGGCACAACCCGCTGGAGGTCGATCCGGTGACGCTCGAGCCCAGAGAGGGCGGCGTCCGGATCACGCCGGGGCACGTCCACAAGGCGCTGCGCAAGCTCGCGAGCATCGCGGACGACCCGCTCGTGCAGCGATTCCCGCTCTCCGAGGAAGAGGACCTGCCGCTCTTCGGATGACGCGCGCGCCGCCGGCGGCGCGGCGCCTCCCCTCGCCCGCCGCTCACTCCACCGAGAACGCGATCTCCTCGCCGGCGGACGCGCCGTCCGCCTCGACGCGGAGCCGGTGCGCGCCGGCGACGAGCGGCCAGTCGAGCGCGAACGGGGGACCGACCTCGATCGGGCGGCCGTCGAGCACGAAGCGCGCGCGGCGCACGCCCGGCGGGACGTCGGCGCGGAGCCGGATGGCCTGCAGCGAGTTGACCGAGGGGTCGAGGACGAACCGGGCGCCGTCGGGCGGGTACGCGACGCGGATACGCGCGCCGGCCGGAGGGACGTCGCCCCCGGGGAGCGGGCCGCAGAGGGGCGACGCCTCCTCGGGCGCGACGGGGCGGCCGGCGGCGCGCGCCCATGCGGTGAGCGCCGCGTCGTGGCGCTCGAAGACGCGCTCCTCGACCGCCGCGTCCGGGCAGGCGCCGGCGCGCAGGCCGTTGCGGCGATCGATGCGCACGACCTCGTGCATGTCGCACGGCGCGAGCGCCGCGGCGTCGCCGCGCGGGAGGAGCTCCCGGCGGCGGTGCGGGCACGCGGCGGCGGGCCGCATGCCGGAGAGGCCGCAGACCTCGACCTCGGCGAGCAGCTCGGGATCGGGCGGATCGAAGGGGCGCGGCGGCCGGACGCGCGCGGCGGCGAGCATGGCGTCGCGGAAGAGCGGGCCCGCGCCGGTGATGCCGCTGACGCCGCCCATGGAGGAGCCGTCGAAGTTGCCGACCCAGACGGCGACCGTGACGTCGGGCGTGAAGCCGACCGCGAGGTTGTCGCGGAACCCCTTGGAGGTGCCCGTCTTCGCGGCCACAGGGAACGGCAGGTCGAGCGCGCTGCCCTCGCCGAACGAGCCGATGCGCGCCTTGTCGTCGGCGAGGATGTCGACGATCACCCGGGCGCGCGCGGCGTCGAGGACGCGCGCGCCGCGCCCGGCAGGCGCCGCCGGCGGCTCGACGGGAGCCGCGCCGGCGCCGCCCGCGGGCGACGAGAGAGAGAGCTCGCGCACCGCGCGCACCGGCAAGTAGAGGCCGCCGCGCGCGAGCGTGGCGTAGGCGTTCGCGAGATCGAGGAGCCGGACCTCGCCGTCGCCGAGCGCGATCGCGACGCCGTAGCGCGACGGCTCGCGATCGAGCGAGCCCAGGCCGAGCTCGCGGAGCCGCGCGAGGACGCGCTCGGGGCCGAGCGCGGCCGCCGTCCAGACCGCCGGGACGTTGTACGAGCTGGCGAGCGCGTCCCGGAGGCGGACAGGGCCGTGGAAGCGCCCATCGTAGTTCCGCGGCACGTAGCTGCCGCCCTCCGCGGTCGGGAACGAGAGCTCGACGTCGGGCAGGACGGTCGCGGCCGTGAACCCGAGCTGCTCCATGGCGAGCCCGTAGACGAACGGCTTCAGGGCGGAGCCGGGCTGGCGCAGCGCGAGCACGCCGTCGTTGTGGCCGAGCCCGGCGGCGTCCTCGATGTCGTGCGAGCCGACGTACGCGAGGATCTCGCCGGTCGCGTTCTCGAGCACCACCACCGCCGCGGCGCCGACGTCGCGGTCCGAGAGGCCTCGGACGGTCTGCTGCGCGAGGACCTCGATCTCGCGCTGGAGGCCGCGGTCGATCGTCAGGGTGATCGAGCTCGCCCGGCCGCGCAGCGGCGCCGCGCCGCCCCCGGGGGGGACGGCGGCCGGGCCCAGCGCGCCGCCGAGCACGGCGCGGACGAGGTGCGGCGCGCCGAGGCCGCTGCCCCTCGGGGCGAGCGCGATGGGCTCGGCGCGGGCGCGCGCGACCTCGGCCTCGCCGGCGAGGCCGGCCGCGAGCATGCGATCGAGGACACGGTTCCGGCGGCGCTCGAGCGGCCCCGCGCCGCGGCGCGGATCGTACAGCGAGGGGCCGCGCGGCATGCTGGCGAGCGCGGCGGCCTCCGCGAGCGACAGGTCCGCGGTGGGCTTGTCGAAGTAGAAGCGGCTGGCCGCCTCGACGCCGCGCAGGCCCGGGCCGAAGGTGACCCGGTTCAGGTACTGCTCCAGGATCTCGCGCTTCGAGAGCGACGCCTCGACGCGGAGCGCGAGCGCCATCTCGCCGAGCTTGCCGCGCACGGTGCGGGGGCGCGGGACGAGCGCGCGCGCGAGCTGCTGCGTGATCGTGGACGCGCCCGAGACGACGCGCCGCTCCGCCGCGAGCTGGCCGAGCGCCCGCGCGATCGCGATCGGGTCGACGCCGGGGTGGCGCGCGAACCGCCGGTCCTCCGCGGCCAGGAGCGCGCGCTGGATGCGATCGCCGGCCTCGGCGAGCGGCAGCCAGCGCGCGCGCGCGCCGTCGCCGGCGCGGAGCTCGCGGAGCACGGTGCCGTGGCGATCGCGCAGCACCGTGGAGACGGCGCGCTCCTCGAGGGCTCCGAGCTCCGGCGGGAGCGGCGTGAGGGCCGCGGCGACGGCGAGCAGCAGCCACGGGGCGACGGCGAGCGCGAGCGCGAGCCACGCGGCGCGGCGCAGGACGAGCGGCAGGCGCGGGTGGACGCGCGCGAGCCAGCGCCCTGCGCGGCCGGGACCGGGCGGGGAGAGCGCGCGCACGGCTCAGCGCGGACGCGGCGCCGCGTCCGGCATCCGGCTCCCGACCTTGACCGCGAGGGCGCCCGTCCGGCCGAAGACCTCGGGGCTGTACATCTCCTCCGCGCGCGCGGGCGGGACCACGAACGAGCCGAGCGTCGTGGCGCGCGCGAGGTAGCGGTACCGGTACATCCCGGCCGCCATGTGATCGACGAAGAACAGGACCCGATCGTCGCGCACCTCGCGGACGAAGCGGCTCGGGTTGTACGCGCGGCCGGTCGCGCGCAGGTCGTCCTGATCGTCGTCGTCGTCGTCGTCTGCCCTGCCCTCCGCCGCGTCGACGTCGAGCGAGCGCGCGGACGTGGCGAGGCGCGCGTCGATCGCCTCGAGGCCGGCCGGCAGCGGATCGTCGATGACAACGAAGTCGCGCGGCGAGGGCGTCACGACGAGGATCTCGCCGAGCACGAGGTCGCTGCCGGCGAAGGCGAGCGACGAGGGCGCCGCGCCGGGTCGACGCGGCGCGCCGTCCGGCGCCCCGCCGCCGAGCGCGGCGGCGAGGTCCTCGGGCGCGAGCGCGCGCAGCGACTTCTCGATATAGAAGCCGCGATCGATCCCCGCCGTCGGGAGCTCCTTGCGCGCATAGCGGAGCCGCGCCTCGTAGAAGAGCCGGCCGCGCCCGTCGACGGTGAACGCGAGCGGCGCGCCCGCGGCGCTCGCGAGCCGCGCCGCGGGGATCGACGTCTTGACCTGCTCGGTCGTCGGGCCATGGAACGGGGCGGAGAACAGCTCCGCCTGCCCGAGGAACACCCGCGCGTCGAAGTCGGGCGCCGTCTTCTCCTGCGCCGCGCGGTACTTGTCGAGCGCGAGCAGCGCCCACGCCGTCTCCTGCGTGCTGCGCCACGTGCCCCCGCGGCGATCCGCGAGCAGGCCCGCCGCGAGCCGCGGCCCGAGCGGGTGCGCGGGCCGCGCCGCGAGCAGCGCGCGCAGCACGAGCGCCGAGGTGCGGGCCTCGGAGTCCATGAGGACCGCGTACGCGTCGCCGTGGTTGTGGACGGCCCGCGCGATCGGGCCGTCGAGGCGCAGCGCCCCCTCGAGCTCGCGCACCAGCTCATCGACGGCCGCCCTGTCGCTCTTGCCGATCACCATCGCGTGCGCGAGCAGCGCCTTCGAGAAGAGCGGCAGCTTGGCGCGCTCGTCGAACAGCTGGCTCGCGCGCCCCGGATCGGGGGCGCCGCTCGCCGCGAGGACGTCGAGGATGAACGGCGCCGTCGCCCGCAGCAGCGGATCGTCGCCGGCCTCGTTGAGCCGCCCGCGCAGGAACGACGTCGCGCGCTCCAGCGCGTCGGCCGGCACCGCGACCCTGTAGCGCTTCGCCTCGGTGAGGCCCCACAGCGCGTACGCGGTGGTCCACAGGTCCGCCCGGTCCGACTCGGCGAAGAAGCCGAAGCCCCCGTCCCCGCGCTGGTGCGAGAGGATCTCCCGGACCGTCTTGCCGATCACCGCCGTGAGGTCCTTCGGCAGCGCGATCCCGTAGGCCTTCGAGAGATCGCGCAGCGACAGGAGCGGCACCATCCGGCTCGTCAGCTGCTCGGTGCACCCGTACGGGTACTCGATCAGCTGCTCCACGCCGCCGCCGAGCCCCACGAGCGCGGTCGGCGCGAGGCTCACCGTGAGCCCGCCGGTGTCGTCGCGGATCGCCGACAGGTCCCCGAGCTTCTCCGCGCTCGCGGTGGTCGTGTCGCCGTAGAGCGCGACGGCCTCCGGCGACATGGGCGCCCTGACCTCGCGGGTCACCTCGACAACGTCCGACGCGCCGCCCCCGGTCGCGCGGAAGCGCAGCGTCGCCGGGCCGGCCCGCGGCGCCGAGAGCGCGAAGCGGACCTCGGCCGACCCGCCCGGGGCGAGCTCCACCGCGCGCTTCGCGCTGCCCTGGAGCGTGAGCCCGGACGCGGCGACCTCCACCTCGACCGTCGTCGGCTTCGCGAGCCCCTTCGACGTGACGACCACGCCGGCGTCGATCGCGTCGCCGGCGCGGAGGAAGCGGGGCAGCGCCGGCCGGGCCATGAGCGGCTGGCTCGCCGTCACGCGGGACTCGCCGTAGCCGAAGCGGTCGTCCTCGGCGGTCACGACCGCCATGACCCGGTAGGTCGTGAGCGAGTCCGGCAGCTTGAAGCTCGCGTGCACCTGCCCGGAGGCGTCGGTGACGAGCGCGGGGTGGTAGTAGGCGCTCTGGCGGAAATCGCGGCGCACGCCCGTGCTGCCCTGGGCGCCGCCGCCGCCCGCGCGCCCCTTGTCGGCGCCGAGATCGGCGAACGGGTTGCGCACGCGGGCGAGCGCCTCGCGCGTCTCGACCGTCGCCACCCTCAGGCTGCGCGGCGCGCCGAACACGGGGATCGGATCCGGCGTCGCGTAGCCGGTCAGCGAGAGCACGCCCTCGTCCACGGCGTAGAGCGTCACCTCCGCGCGCGCGGGCTGGCCTTCGCGATCGCGGACGTCGACGTCGACGCGGAGCGGATCGCCGGGGCGCGCGTCCGCCTTGTCCGGGCGGACGCGCACCGCGAGCCGCTGCGCCTCCGGGTTCACGCGGAGCGGCGCGTAGCCGAGGCGGAACGCCGGCGCGCCGACGTCGGGCCCGGGCACCCCCCCCTTCCCGAGCGCGGGCGGCGGCTTCGTCCGCCCGCGCAGGATCAGCACCGAGACGAACGCGTTCGGCCGGAGGTCCTCCGTGATCGGGACGTCGATCACCGGCATGGCGCCCGACAGCTTCACCTTCCGGTGCGACGAGATCCCGGCGCGCTCGACCGTGACCAGCGCGTCGGCGGACGCGAACGGCGACTTCACGATCACGCGCGCCGTCTGCCCGATCTCGTAGCTGTCGCTGTCGGGCACGAGCTCGACCTTGAGCTCGTCGCTGTCGCCGAAGCCGCCGCCGCCCCCCTCGCCGAGCGCGTAGACCCCGGCGGCGGCGCCGACCGGGTTGCCGCGGCGGTCCTTGGCCGTCGCGTGCAGGAGGTAGTAGCCGCCGGAGGGCACCGCCAGCTCGCAGCTGCGCGGCGTCGCCGCCGTCGTCACGCCGCACCGCGCGACGACCTTGTCGACCGGCACGCTGATGCTGCGGTACGCGCTGCCGCTCTCCGCGCGGGCGAGCGTCCACGTCCGATGCACGAGCTCGACCCGGACGGCGACCTGCGCGACGCGCGCCCCCTTCGGATCGACGGCGAGGATCTCCGGCCGGAGCATGTCGCCCGCCTTCGCGAAGCGATCGGGCTCCTTGAGGGCGACGTAGAACTCGGCCGGGTGCACGAGCGCCGTCGAGCTCCCGGCGATCGCCTGGCGCGACACGTCCGTGATCTCCGCCTCGCACGTGACGAGCTCGGTGCCGCGCTGCCCGGGCATGGCGAGCGTCGCGCCGATCGCCGCCTGCCCGGCCGCGTCGAGCTTCTCGCGCCCGCTCTGCACCTCGAACTCGCGCGGGGCCCGGTCCAGCAGGGCGTCGGTGAGCTCGTCCTCGCGGACCGTGAAGCCCTCGATCCCCGGCGGCGAGAACGCCGACGGCGCCCGCGTCACCGAGAGCCGCGCCTCCGCGTTCGTCATCGGCGCCCCGAACAGGTAGTCGCCGCGCGCGATCCAGCGCGCCTTGTCGCCGCGGACGTAGCTCGGCCTGTCGCTCTCGACGCCCACCTTGAACTCGGCGGGGCGGTACTCGGCGACCTCGACGCTGCCCGTCACGTCCGGCCACCCCGCCTCGCCCCCCTGGACCGTCGCGGCGAGGCCGTACGTGCCGAGCCGCGCGGTCTCCGGGATCTTCACGTCGGCCGAGAACGTGCCGAAGGCGCTGAGCGACGGCGACAGGGAGACGAGCGCCTCGCCGTCGGGCCCCTCCACCTTGAACGCGACGCTCTTGCCCGCCGGCGTCCTCGTCCCGCGCGCCGCCTCCTCGCGGAAGATCCCCTTCACGCGCACCGTGTCGCCCGGCCGGTAGATGCCGCGATCGGAGAACACCATGCCGAACGGGCGCGGCTCGCTGAAGTCGGACGGCGCGCCGAAGCGCCACCCGCTGAGCGCGTCGGCCACGCGGCGGTACGTCCAGTCCTCGCCCGAGCGCGCGAAGATCACGCCGCGCTCCGGGCCGGACGCGGCGCCTGGCCTGTACGCCGTCGCGGGGACGGTCGCGAACCCCTCGGCGTCGGTGAGCACCGCCGCGGGCGCGCGCGTGCCTGGGGTCCGGATCCACACGCTGGCGCCGGGCACCGGCGCGCCCGTCGACAGGCGCGTCACCCACACGACCGAGCCGTTCGGCGACACCTTCGCGCTGATCCCGAGGTCGGTCACCTGCGCGATCACCGCCTCCGAGGCGGTGCGCGCGTGCCGCGTCCCTGGCCGGGCGGTGTAGCTGATCCCGATCGCGAGCGGCCCGCGCTTGCCCTCGCCGCCGAGCACCTCGCTGGCCCGCACGAGGTGCGTCGCCGGCGCGTTTGTCGCGGCGGCCGGGCGCAGGACCGACTGCTTGCCGGCGGGCAGCGCCGCGATCTCGCTCATCTTCGGGCTCCGCCCCGGGCTGTGCGGGTCGGCCTCCAGCGCGAGCACCGCCTCCTCGGTCATCGCGCCGAGCGCGAGCGAGAGCTCGCGCACGTTCACGGACACGACGGGGATCTCGCGCCGCTGCGCCGGCTCGAAGATGCTCCCGGTGAGGCCGATCTGCGCCTCGGGCCAGCGATCGCCGAACGCGACCTGCTCGGTGACGGCGCCGGCGAGCGCCTGTCCGTGCTGGTCGCGCAGGCCGGCGGCGACGCGCACCTGGTAGGTGCGACCCGGCACGAAGCGCCCGCCGAGGTAGAGGCGGCTCGTGAGCATGTTGTCCTCGAGCCACGTCGGCCACGTCAGCTTGACGGCGGGCTCCACCGAGATCGCCCGCTTCGCGTCCGCGAAGCGGACGGGGTTCGAGAAGGAGAGCGCGAAGCCCCCGTCGGGCGCGCAGGCCCCCTGCGGCGTGTCGCGATCGCACTCATGGCGCAGCACCCGGAGCGGCCCGTAGGTGCGGTACGAGAACCGCTGCTCCTCGCCGGCCGGCAG
Organism: Sorangium sp. So ce362; assembly: GCF_051519845.1. Lineage (NCBI taxonomy): Bacteria > Pseudomonadati > Myxococcota > Polyangiales > Polyangiaceae > Sorangium > Sorangium sp. So ce362. The sequence goes on from NZ_CP150332.1 coordinate 6,037,207, forward strand.
CGGCCCTTCGCTGCCGCGGAGGCTCCCGGCCACGACGACCTCGACCTCGCTGTTGCGCGGCAGCGGCGCGCGCGGGACGATCTCGGCGAGCATCTCGTTCTTCGGGTCGGGGCGCCGGACGTCGAACGCCACCTTGGCCGCGAGGCCGGCCGCCCGGATGGACACGCTCCGCGCGACCTCGGCGGTCTCGACCGGCTGGTTGAACCTGAGCTCGAACCGCGCGTCCGGCCTGAGGTCGTCCCTCCCCGACCACGGCTCGACGCGCGCGACGCTCGGCAGCTCGGTGCGGAAGGTGAGCACGTAGGGCTCGGCGAGCGCGCTGCCGTCGAGCGCGCGCGTGCCCGCCGGGACCTCGACGGTGAACGCCGTGCCGCGCGGCAGGCGCCCCTCGGGGGCGAACGTGAGGCCGCTCGTGCCGACCCAGCGCCAGCTCCCCGGCGCGGGCGGCTTGAGGATGGCGGGAGCGGCGGCCTCGCCGCCGGCGAGGTCGAGCGGCCGCATGGGCCGGTTGAAGACGAGGCTGATCTCGGCCGGGCTCGTCGTCTGCCCGCGGGGCGCGCCGAACACCACCGCGAACGGCCCCTCCGCGGCCCTGGCGCCCGGATCGAGCGCTCCGGGGGCGAGCGTGCCGCGCGGCGGAACGTTGGGGGCGCGCGCGCCCTGAACGCACGCGAGGCTGAGGGCGATGGCCGCCAGGGCGGCAGGCGCGAACCGGAGGCGCGGAGCGGCGAGCATGGTCCCGCGACTCAGCAATGGGGATGCCGCGGGCGCAAGGGGCCTGTCCGCGGCGGAAGCCGGGCGCGCGATGTGGCAGGCGGGACACACCGGGGGAGCTCCGGGACGCGGCGGACGATGGGGTGGGGTCGTCCGAACATGAAGGCGCGGAGGCGGGCAGAAAATCAACAATGATTTTCATACTTTACCGCCTCATCGCCTTCATGTGACACCTCTCCGGGCAAATGCCCCACCCCCATGGAATGGGGCTCACGGCCAGGTGGCCAGCACCGGGGCAATCCACCGTTCCGGATCGCGAAACCCGGGGTGCTGCTCGATGTGCACGAATCGCCGAGATCGCCGGGGAAGGGGCGCCGCCGCGCTGCCGAGGCCCCACTCCATCGGCGCGCTGTTGAGGAGCTGCCCCTGGACGTTGCTCGTCGCGTTCAGCGAGCACGCACGGCTGCCGGCGACGCCGATCCGCCATGTCGGCTCGCGGGCGAGGAGGTTCTTCCTGAGCTCCAGGATCTTGTCCTCCCCCGCGGGGGGCGTGTCCACGCCGTGAGAGAGGTGCACATCCACCGGCGCGCACGTGTCCTCGGCCATGCCGTGCCACTGAATGGCCCACCACGGCTTCTCCCCGTAGTGGGCCATGACCTCCACATGCGTTGTGTGGAACATCGTCGCCGCGTTGCGGGTGGCGTCCGAGCTCGCCGAGGAGCCGTGGAATCCGCCCTCGCCCGGCCTCGCGTCGCGGTGCGCGCCGGCCAGGAGGAAGGTGCGGGATCTCGTCTTCTTGAAGACGGTGACAGCCTGCGTCTCGGTCCCTGCGTCCGCGATCGGGTGCGACACCTGGTGGCTGAGCTCCCGCTCGGCGCTCGCGTCGACGATGAAGGCCCCAAAGCCCCGATCGACCACCCCGTCCCCGTTCCAGTCGGCGGTCTCCATGAGCACGCAGTAGCTGCGGCCGTTGTCCGCGTCGCGGAAGCGCCGGATCTGCACGAAGAGCGACAGGCTGTAAGGGAGCGCGAAGCCGCAATCGCCGCGCATCATGGCGGAAGCGACGCTCCGCCAGGCGCTCATCTCCGCGAAGCTCGGAGCGACGAACGTCCCTGATCCCCGGCTGGGCATCTGGTCGCGAAGGCACGCCACGAGCGCCTCGAGGGTCGCGCTCGATGGACAGGTCCGCTCGACGGCGCCCGTGGCGCCCGTCGGGCGCGTCGCCAGGAGGACGCCGGCGCTCAGGACGAGAAGGAACGATCGGTCGCACCGCATGCCAAAGACACCTCCGGCTCCGGGCTCACCGGGCCGACGTGCGCCGCGTGCAAGGCCGGGACCGGGCGAGAGAGGGGCGCGCTGTGCGGATCGTTCGCGGTCGCCGCGGCCACCACATCGCAGCATCCCTCGGACCGCAGTGTCACGCCCCGCAAGGTCCCCGAAAAATGGCGGAAATAGTGGAGGCCTTATCCTCGGCGGCGTGAAGCTCCTCCCGCAAGCGATGCTCGGGCGCGAGACCGCCGAGGCGATCGCCATCCCCGTCGGGGCCCTCGCGGCCTCGCTGCTCGTGTTCGGCGCCTTCGTGGCCTCCCAGGGGGCGAACCCGCTCGGCGTCTATTACGAGATGTACCGCGGCGCCTTCGGCACGTGGTTCTCGTTCCAGAACACCCTCCTGCGCGCCGCGCCGCTCATGCTGACCGCGCTCTGCACGGCGCTCCCGGCGCGCCTCGGCCTCATCGTCATCGGCGGCGAGGGCGCGGTCGTCGTGGGCGGGCTCTCGGCCGCGTCGGCGGCGCTGGCCTCGCGGGCGTTCGGCGCGCCGCCCGTCGCGGTGCTCGCCGCGATGCTCCTGTCGGGGCTCGCCGCCGGCGCGCTCTGGATCGGCCTCGCCGGCGCGCTGCGCGTGTACCGCGGCGTGAGCGAGACGATCAGCAGCCTGCTCCTCAACTACATCGGGATCGCGATCCTGAACCACCTCGTCGAGGGCCCCCTGCGCGACCCGGCGAGCCTGAACAAGCCGTCCACGGCCCCGATCGGCGCCGAGAACGCGCTGGGGAGCCTGCCCGGCGTCGAGGTCCACTGGGGCCTCGCCTACGGCGTGCTCGCCTGCGCGCTCTGCTACGTGCTCATGCACCGGACGACGTTCGGCTTCGCCGCGGCGATGAGCGGCGGCAACGTCCGCGCGGCGCTCCTCGCCGGCCTGCCGGTCAAGCGCCTCGTCGTGATCACCTGCATGCTCGGCGGCGCGTGCGCTGGGCTCGCCGGCATGGTGGAGGTCGCGGCCGTCCACGGCCGCGCCAGCGCGTCGCTGATCAGCGGCTACGGCACCACCGGGATCCTCGTCGCGTTCCTCGCGCGCCATGACCCGCTCGCGATCCTGCCGGTCGCCCTCCTGCTCGGCGGCATCGGCGCGAGCGGCGGCCTGCTGCAGCGCACCGCGCAGCTCCCCGACGCGACGGTCACCGTGCTCCAGGGGATCCTGTTCATCGCGATCCTCGCGAGCGAGACGCTCCACGGGCGCCCCCGCGCCGCCCGCGCGCCCGAGGTCCGGCAGGCGGCGCCGGCATCGGCGGTGGCGTGATGAGCAACGCAACGGCGCTGGGTCTCTGGGGCATCCCCCTCGCGGTCGCCGCCGGGGCCATCCGCATCAGCACGCCTTTCCTCTTCGTGAGCCTCGGCGAGTGCCTCACCGAGAAGAGCGGCCGCGTGAACCTCGGCCTGGAGGGCACGCTCGTCATGGGCGCGATGGGCGGCTACGGCGTCTCTTACCTCACCGGCTCTGCCTGGCTCGGCGTCCTCGCCGCCGGCCTCATCGGCGCGGCGCTCGGCGCGCTGCACGCGTGGCTGTGCTCGAAGCCGCGGGTCAACGACATCGCGGTCGGCATCGCGCTCATGCTCTTCGGCGTCGGCCTCGCCTTCTTCCTCGGCAAGCCGCTCATCCAGCCGACGGCGCCCCGCCTGCCCGCGATCTCGCTCGGCTTCTTCAGCGATCTGCCGCAGGTCCGCGCCGCGCTCGAGGTGAACGCGCTCTTCCTCATCGGCGCCGCGCTCGCCCCGCTGCTGATCTGGATGCTGAGCCGCACCCGCTCCGGGCTCGTGCTCCGCACCGTCGGCGAGAGCGCCGACAGCGCCCGCGCGATGGGGGTCGACGTGAACCTCGTCCGGCGGCGCGCGACGATGGCCGGCGGCTTCCTGGCCGGCGTCGGCGGCTCGTTCCTCTCGCTCTTCTACCCCGGCAGCTGGAACGAGGGCCTGTCGAGCGGACAGGGGCTCATGGCCGTCGCCCTCGTCATCTTCGCGCGCTGGAACCCGGTGCGCTGCCTCGCGGCCTCGCTCCTCTTCGGCGGCGCGAGCGCGCTCGGCCCGGCGCTCCAGTCGGTGGGCGTCACCTGGGGATACCACCTCTTCAACGCCGCCCCGTACATCGTCACGCTGGCCATCCTTGTCGCCGCGAGCTCCGCGACCCGGCCCCTGCGCGACCAGCCCGCCGAGCTCACGCTCGCCCGATGAGCCCTGAAGACGCGAACACCACAGGCACCACGCGAAACGCTGCGAAACGCTGAACGACAGGAGGACTCGACGCATGACCTACGTGGCCGCTGATCCCTACGCCTGGCCGTACAACGGCGAGCTCCGCCCCGAGACGACGGCCCTGATCGTCATCGACATGCAGACCGACTTCTGCGGCAAGGGCGGGTACATCGATCGGCTCGGGTACGACATCTCGCTGACGCGGGCCTGCATCGCGCCGATCCAGCGCGTGCTCGCGGAGGTGCGCCGCCGCGGCGTCCACGTCCTGCACACGCGCGAGGGGCACCGGCCGGACCTCGCCGATCTCCCGGCGAACAAGCGGTGGCGCTCGCGCCGGACCGACGGCGGGCGCGGCACGGGTGTCGGCATCGGGGATCCGGGGCCGCGCGGGCGGGTGCTCGTCCGGGGAGAGCCGGGCTGGGAGATCATCCCGGAGCTCGCGCCCCTGCCCGGCGAGCCGATCATCGACAAGCCGGGCAAGGGCTCGTTCTGCGCGACCGACCTCGATCTCATCCTCCGCCAGCGCCGCATCGAGAACCTGATCCTCACGGGGATCACGACGGACGTCTGCGTGCACACGACCCTGCGCGAGGCGAACGATCGCGGCTACGAGTGCGTGCTGCTCTCCGACTGCTGCGCCGCCACGGACCCCGGCAACCACGCCGCGGCCCTGAAGATGATCACGATGCAGAACGGCGTGTTCGGCGCGGTCTCGACCTCCGCGGCGCTCCTGGAGGCGCTCGCGTCGTGATGGCCCCGCGCGTCCTCTCGATCCCGGCGGCGAGGCCGACCCGCGCCGCCGCCGCCCGCGCCGCCGGCCCGCTCGGGCCGCCCCCGGCGCTCTCCGCCGCCGGGATCACGAAGCGGTTCGGGCCGCTGCTCGCGCTCGACGACGTGTCGCTGCGCCTCGCGCCCGGGAGCTTCCACGCGCTCCTCGGCGAGAACGGCGCCGGCAAGAGCACGCTGGTCAAGTGCATCATGGGCTATCACCCGGCCGACGCGGGCGAGGTGCGGGTCGGCGACGCCGCCCTGTCCATCAGGAGCCCGCGCGAGGCGCGGTCGCTGGGGATCGGCATGGTCTACCAGCACTTCACCCTGGTGATGAACATGACGGTCGCCGAGAACCTCGTGCTCGCGCGCCCGTCGCTCCCCCCCGTCATCGACTGGCGCAAGGAGCGCGAGGCGATCCGCGCGTTCATGGCGCGCATGCCCTTCCGGATGGATCCGGAGTGGACCGTGCGCGAGCTGTCCGCGGGCGAGAAGCAGAAGCTCGAGATCCTGAAGCAGCTCTACCTCGGCAGCAGGATCATCCTCCTCGACGAGCCCACCTCGGTCCTCACGCCCGCGGAGGCGGACGAGGTGCTCGGGATGCTCCGGCGGATGGCCGACGAGCAGCGGATCAGCGTGCTCATGATCTCGCACAAGTTCCGCGAGGTGACGGCGTTCGCCGACGAGGTCACGGTGCTGCGGCGCGGCCGGGTCGCGGGCCGGGGAGAGGCCCGGGACCTCACGCTGGCGGCCATGGCCGAGATGATGGTCGGCGCGCAGCCGGCGCGCGTCTCCGCGGCGCGCGGCGACGCGCCCGCCGGGGAGCCGGTCCTGCGCATCGAGGGGCTCGCCGCGACCGACGGCCGCGGGCGGCCGGCGCTCGACGGCGTGACGCTCACGGTCCGCCGCGGCGAGATCGTCGGGATCGCCGGCGTCTCGGGCAACGGGCAGGAGGAGCTCGTCGAGGTGCTCGCGGGCCAGCGGGCCGCGCGGGCGGGCGCGGTGCTCGTCCATGGCGAGCCGTACGGCGCCGGACGCGAGCAGACCCGGGCGCACCGGGTGCGGTGCCTGCCCGAGGAGCCGCTGCGCAACGCCTGCGTGCCTGCGATGTCGGTCGCCGAGAACCTCGGCTTCCGCGTCTTCGACAGGCCGCCGTTCACCGCGCTCCGCTTCGGCGTGAGCCGCGCCGCGCTGCGGCGGTCGGCCGAGCGCCTCGTCGCCGAGTACGCCGTCGAGACGCCCTCGGTCGACGCGCCGATCGGCCGGCTCTCCGGCGGGAACGTGCAGCGGGCCGTGCTCGCGCGCGAGCTCGGGCTCGGCTCCGGCGAGGACATCGAGCTCCTCATCGCCGCCAATCCGTGCTTCGGGCTCGATTTCGCGGCCGTGGCCGAGATCCGCTCCCGCATCCTCCTGGCGCGCAACCGCGGCACGGCCGTCCTCCTCGTGAGCGCGGATCTCGACGAGATCTTCGCCCTGGCCGACAGGGTCCTCGTGATGAGCGAGGGCCGCATCGTCCACGAGTCGCCGATCGCCTCGGCCGACGTCGCGGAGATCGGGCGCGCGATGGCGGGGCACCGATGACGGCGCGGGCCCCCGAGATCGCGGCGAGCCCGCGCCCGTTCCGCCTCGCCGAGCCGGACGCGGTGGCGCTGCTCGTCATCGACATGCAGCGCGATTTCCTGGAGCCGGGCGGCTTCGGCGCGGCGCTCGGCAACGACGTCCGCCGGCTCCAGCGCATCGTGCCGACGGTTCGCCTGCTGCTCGACGCGTTCCGCGAGCGCGGCCTGTCGATCATCCACACAAAGGAGGGTCACAGACCGGATCTCTCGGACTGCCCGCCCGCGAAGCGGGCTCGAGGCGCGCCGGGCATGCGGATCGGCGATACCGGGCCGATGGGCCGCATCCTCGTCCTGGGCGAGCCTGGGAACGACTTCGTCCCCGAGCTCGCGCCGGCGCGTGGGGAGCTCGTCCTGCCGAAGCCTGGCAAGGGCGCCTTCTACAGGACGGGGCTCGACGCCCGGCTCGCGGCGCTCGGCGTCTCTCAGCTGCTCATCGCCGGCGTGACGACCGAGGTCTGCGTCCAGACCACGATGCGCGAGGCGAACGATCGCGGTTACGAGTGTCTGTTGATCGAGGACGCCACCGAGAGCTATTTCCCCGAGTTCAAGGCGGCGACCCTGGAGATGGTCCGCGCCCAGGGCGCCATCGTCGGCTGGACCGCCCCCGCCGCCGCGGTCCTCGAGGCCCTCTGATCCACGTCTATTGGTTGACGGAGCCGATGGCGCCGTTGACGAGGTAGTTCATGCTCTCGAGCACGAGGTCGGTCTGCCTCTGCTCGACGGCCTCGGCGATGACCACCTTGCCCTCGTTGTCCTTGACCGGCCCCTTGAAGATGACGAGCGTGCCGTCCGTGAGCCCCGCCTTCGCCTCCTCGGCCTTCTTCTTCGCCTCCTCGGAGACGGCGGGCCCGTAGGGCGAGAGCTTGACGAACCCCTCCTTGAAGCCGCCGCGCAGGAGGTGTTGATACGGCTTTCCTTCGCGGATCCACGCCATGTAGTCCGTGTATACCTTGGACCAGTTCCACTCGGCTCCGGTCAGGTACCCCTTCGGGGCGAGCGTTGCCTGGTTTGTGTGGTAACCGGTGCTGAAGGCGCCGCGGCGCTCTGCGAGCTCGATGATCACCTTGGGCGAGTCCACGTGGGCGGTCAGGACGTCGACGCCTTGATCGATGAGGCTGTTCGCCGCCTCCGCCTCCTTGACGGGCATCGACCAGTCGCCGGTGAAGATCACGGCCGTCGTCGCGCTCGGGTTCACGCTCCGGACGCCCAGCGTGAAGGCGTTGATGTTGCGAAGCACCTGCGGGATCGGCTTGGCCGCGATGAACCCGAGCTTGCCGCTCTTCGTCGTCATCCCGGCGACGATGCCGGACACGTACTCGGCCTCGTCGATGTAACCGAAATAGCTGCCGACGTTGCTCGGGTGCTTCGACGCGTCGTAGAGGCCGCCGCAGTGGAGAAAGACCTTGTCCGGGAACTTCTCCGCCACCTTGAGGATGTGCGGATCGAAGTAGCCGAAGGACGTCGGGAAGATCACCGCCGCGCCGTCGAGGTGGATCATGCTCTCGATGGTCTTCTGCACGGCGACCGTCTCGGCGACGTTCTCCTCCTCGCGCGTCTTCACGCCGGCCAGCTTGGCGACCGCGGCGGCGCCCTCGGCGTGCGCCTGGTTGTAACCGTAGTCGTCCCGGGGGCCGACATAGATGAAGCCCACCGTGAGCGGCTGTTCGCTGGACGCCTCCTTGCTGCAGCCGGCCGCCGGCAGCAGCGAGAGCGAGAGGAGCAGCGGACGCAGGAAGGCGAAAGAGCTCCGGCGGCGCGGCGTGTCGGCTCCACCGGGGAGGAGCGGAGTTCTCGGGGTGTTCTTCACCCCCTGGATCTGTACGCGCCTCTTCATTTCCGAGAGTTTTCCCGGCCATGAATTGTTCGCGCCCCACGCGATCGCCGTTGAGCGCGGACCGCTTGCCGTGCCATGGTTCCATCAACATGGGAGATTCGCGATGACGTCCATGAATCCAGCAGCAACGCGGAATGCGGCACCTGGGCATTTGCCGTTCATCGTTGCAGACGTGATGGCGCTCACCGCTCATCCGGACCTGGTCCCGTGGCGTCGCTTCCGGGAAGGTGTCGAGATCCATTGCCTTCACGGGTGCGGCGACGCGGGCGCCTCGGCGGCGCTCCTGCGCTATGCGCCGGGCGCGTCCGTGCCCCAGCACGTCCATCGCGGCCATGAGCACATCCTCGTGCTCGCTGGCTCTCAGACGGACGAGCGCGGGCACCACCGCGCCGGCACGCTGGTGGTGAACACCCCGGGCACCCGGCACAGCGTATCGAGCGCCGAGGGCTGCATCGTCCTCGCGATCTGGGAGCAGCCCGTCGTCTTCATCTGATCCACCTCACGAGGGGCACAGTCCGGCCATCTGGACATCCTCCCCGGCCATCTGGACATCCTCCCCGGCCATCTGGACATCCTCCCCGGCCATCTGGACATCCTCCCCGGCCATCTGGACATCCTCCCCGGTCATCTGGACATCCTCCCCGGCCATCTGGACATCCTCCCCGGCCATCTGGACATCCCACATCCGTACCCGGCGTCGGGGGCCGTCACGCGCAGCCGGGTGGTGGGGGCATCTGCCCGGAGAGATGTCCCATGAAGGCGGGAAGGCGGAGGTTCGCCCGGACGCGGCCCTGCCGGCTCGGATATCCTGAGGGACATCGCTGCGATGCACGTCGCCCGGTGCGCGCGGGATGGACGCCCGACGCGCGCCTGGTCCTCGTCTGTTCCTCATCTGTTCCTCATCTGTTCCTCACCTGATGCACCTCGTCTGCCAAGGCCTGATACGCGCCAGCGCGCTGGAATGGCGCCCCGGACCCGACGCGTGGGTGCTCACCGTCGCGTGCCATGCGCTGTTCGAGCTCGCGCCGTTCGAGTCGCCGATCACGAGCGGCCCCGCGGCCCCGCTGGAGGACGAGGGGGACGAGCGGCGGTTCGTCGAGCCGTGGGGTCCGGTCGCCCCGTTCAAGCGGTGGGGTGAGGTGCTCGTCGTCGGCCACGCGCACGCGCCCGAGGCCGGCGCGGCGACGTCGCTCATCGCGCGGCTCTCCGTCGGCGACATCGACAAGGCGATCGAGGTCCGCGGCGACTCGTGCTTCGCGTCGGACGGATCGCTCGGCGAGCCCGCGCCCTTCACGCGCGTGCCGCTCCGCTGGGAGCGCGCCCCGGGAGGTCCGTTCAGCGCGAACCCGGTCGGCGTGCCGACGGGCAGCGGCGCGCTCGCCGATGGATGGGGGCGAGCGCGCGCGCCGAACCTCCTGCCGATGGCGTCGTCGACCGCGATCCGGCACGGTCTCCTCGGGCCCGCCGGCTTCGGCCCGCTCCGGCCGGAGTGGCCCGACCGGGCGCAGCGCCTGCGCCGGCACGCGGCAGGCTGGGATCACGCGCGCTGGACCGAACGACCGCTGCCCGATGGCATCGACGCCGGGTACTTCAACGTCGCGCCGCTCGATCAGGTGACGAACGAGCTCACGGGCACGGAGCCGATCGTGCTCGAGCACCTGCACCCGCGCTTCCCGCGGCTCGCGACGCGCCTCCTCGCGCCGGCGCCGAGCGCGATCGCGGCGCTCAACGGCGTCGAGCAGCGCGTCCCCCTCCGGTGCGACACGCTCGTCATCGACGCCGATCACGGCGTCGCGGCGCTCGTGTGGCGTGGGCAGCTCATGCTCGATCGCCCTCCGGGCGAGGGGGTCGTGCTCGTCAGCCAGGGCGAGCTCGCGCCGAGCCTCACGGGCACGATGATGGCCCCGCTCTCGTCGAGGCCTTCCGCGGCCCTCCCGTTCCTGCAGACCCCCGCGCAGCTCGCCCCGGAGCCGCCCGCCGGAGCCGCGCCGGACGCGGCCGACCCGCGCTTCCCGCCGGCCGACCCGCGCTTCCTGTCGGCCGACCCGCGCTTCCTGTCGGCCGACCCGCGCTTCCCGCCGGCCGACCCGCGCTTCCCGCCGGCCGACCCGCGCTTCCCGCCGGCGCCCCCGTCGTCGCGCCCCGGCGAGGAGGAGGACCCCGCGCAGACCGTCGTGCCCGCCGTGGTGCTCCCGAGGCCCGCGCTCCCGTTCCACGCGCTCTCGCCGGTGCGATCCCACGGTCGCTCGCTCGCGCCGCACGAGCACGAGCACGAGCCGGAGGAAGGGCCGCCGACGCCGCCGGCGCCGCCGACGCCGCTCCCGCCGCCGGCGCGGCTCGCGGCGATGAGCGTCGCGGAGCCCGTCCGGACGGCGGCGGCCGCGCCCGACGCCGCCGTCCCCGAACGACGTCCCGCGGCTGTCCCCGAGCCGCTGCCCGCCGAGGGGCCGTCAGAGCCGACCTTGCCGGTCGAACCGTACCCCCTCGCGCGATGCGCGGCGATCGCGGCGCGGCTCGCGAGGCGCCCCGAAGCGCTGGACGCGATCCTCGCGGCGGAGGCGCTCTCGACGGACGCGTGGGAGGCGCTGCACGCGCACTGGCTCGACGCGATCCGCGCCGACGTGGGGCGCGGAAAGAGGCGGCTGCTCTCGTCGTACGACGCGGCGTACATCGCGGCGCTGGAGGCCGAGCGAGGGCCGATCACGGCGGGCGAGTACGCCCGGCTCGTGATCGCGTCCGAGCGCGGGAACGACGCCCGGACGCGCGCGGAGCTCGGCCTGCCCGACGGCGTGCTGCTCCGGCTCCGGCGCGTGTGGCTGGAGAGGATCGTGAAGGATCCGATCGCGGCCCAGGAGGTGCGCGCGGCGATGCGCAGCGCGGCGGAGGCCTAGAGAGAGCGACTAGTTGAGGTCGATCGGATCGCCGTAGACCTGCGTGTGGCCGCTCGAGTGGATCGTGATGTCGGTCCCCGAGATCACGATCTTGCCCGACTTCTCGAGCACGATGCTCGACTTGCCGCAGACGATCTCGACCCTGTCCCCGACCCGGGTCGCCTGCACGCTGCCGATCTCCACCGTCTCGTTGTTGCCCACGGCGCGCGATCGGTTCATTCCGACCACCTCGCGCGCGTTGTTCATCACCTGCTTCGCGAAGTCGTTGCCGACGGTCTGATCCTCGTTGCGCCCGATCGCGCTCACGCGATCGTTGCCGACGGTGACCTCCTCGTCGCGCTTGACGGTCTTGTGCAGGTCGCGCTCCGCCTGCATCCGGACGAGCTCCTTGCCCGCCGCGTCCTCGAACATGATCTCGTTGTAGCCGCCGGTCTCGGGCGACGAGCTGCTCTTCCAGCCGCTCTGCGTCTTGTTCTCGGGGAGCTTGTACGGCGTCTTCTGGAGGTTCGTGTACACCCGGCCCGTGATGATCGGGCGGTCGGGATCGGCGCCGAGGAAGTCGACGATCACCTCCTGGCCGACGCGCGGCAGGCTGGTGCCGCCGAAGCCGGCGCCGCTCCACGGCTGGCTCACGTGGATCCAGCACGACGACCCGTCGTTCATGCGGCCCTCGCGGTCCCAGTGGAACTGCACGCGCACGCGGCCGAACTCGTCGACGTGGATCTCCTGGCCGGGCGCGCCGACCACGGTGGCGCACTCGACCCCCTGGACGCGCGGCTTCGGCGTGCGGAGCGGCGGGCGGTACGGGACGTCCGCGGTCACGCCCCGGCACGCGTGCCGGAGGGAGCCCGGGATCTCTCCCGTGAGCGTCGACTCGAGGACGAGGAGCGCCCTGTCCGGGCCGAGCTCGGCCTTCGGGTGGTCGAGGAACGAGAGGACGGTGCCCGGCGCGAGATCGATCGTGTTGGTCTCGAAGGTGATCTCGCGGGCCGAGGCGCGCTTCGCGTCGAGCCGCCGCTGCGCGAGCGCGGCCCCCTCGGACTCGTCCGCGCGGTACTTGCCCTTGTCATCGGCGGCAGGCGTGCTCTCACCCCGGTCGCTCTCGAACAGGAACGCCCCGGGGACGTAGTGGAACCGCTCGAGCCGCTCCTCGACGCCGCCCGGGCCGGAGGCGCTCGCCACGAGATCGTACGACGCCGGTCGCCGGGTGTCGTGGTCGCGGACCGTGTACTTGCCCGGGCGCAGCCGGCGGGCGACGTGAACAGCGGTGACGTGCTCCCGGTCGGCGTCGGTCGGGTGGTCGCGGAACGCGATCGGGCGGCGACGGGCGTTGCCGTGCGGTCCGTCGTCGAGGACGAGCCGGCTCTCGCCGCCGCTCTCGAAGTAGAAGCTCACCCCCGCGTCCTCGAGCATGCGGCAGAGGAACGTGTAGTCGCTCTCGCCGTACTGGACGCGGTACTTGCGCTTCCTGTAGCTCCCGATGAGGCGCAGCGTCGGGGCGATCTCCCGCTCCTCGAGGAGCTTCAGGGCGATGTCGATCTCCGACATGTGCTGGAAGATCCGGTGGTTGCGCCGCTGCGTCGCGAGCCACAGCGCGGGGACGAGCGTGAGCTCGTAGGTGGAGAGGTGGCGCTCCTCGACGGCGATCTGCCGGAGGTGGCTGCAGATGCCGGACCACGCGCGGACCTTGTCGCTGTGCGCGGCGAAGCGCATCGGCCGGCCGATGACGGCCTCGAAATCGATGTCCGGGTTGTCCGACACGGCGACGACGCGCACCTCGAAGAGCGCCGACATGCGGTCGGATACCGTGAACTGGCGCACATCGAGCATGTCCCCGGACGCGACGTGCACCTCCGCCCGGGCCTCGCCGCGCGCGCTCAGCGCGCCGGCCACGCCGTTCCCCTTCACCAGATGAGCCGGGTTCGCACCGTCGTCCATACATGCTCCCATGCCCGCTCCTCCCGCACGGGACGTGACGGGGCCGACCGGTGGATGGTACCCGGCGAAGCGAGCGCGCCACAAGGCCGGCTCCGGCCCCTCACGAGGAGGACGACGAGGCGCAGCTCGCTTTCTCGGGCACAGAGGTTCAGGTGGACCGCACTTTGCCGTAGGCTGGGCATCCATGGATCCACGCGGGAAGTCGCTCCCCCCGGGGCCGCTCGTCACGGACGAGGACATCCGGGAAGAGCTCCGGCGGCTGTTCGACGCCGGCCCCGATTCGGGGCTCGTCATCCGGGTCTACGGCGAGTCGGGCGAGGGGGCGGCCGCGGCGGACGCCTTCCGCGAGATGTTCGCGTCGCTGCGCATGTACGAGGGGAAGCCGCAGGACCAGCCCCTGGAGATCCTCGTCGACGCCCCGAGCAAGGCGCACATCGCCCGCGCGCTGTCCGTGCTCGGCCACCAGCAGCACCAGAAGCGGATCCTCGATCACATCCTCACGACGTTCGGCCGCCGCCTGATCGACCCGCTCGCCGAGATCCTCGACACGACCCCGAGCGGCTCGTTGACGGCGCGGCTGACCATGCTGCGGGACATCTTCCTCGCGCACATCGCGGATCTGCGGATGACGCCCGAGTCGCAGCAGATCCTCACGAGCGACCTGCGCAAGCTCCTGTCCGACGACTACCTGGCGATGGTGGCGGAGAACGAGGAGCGCGTGCAGCGCCCGCGCGTGGCGAGGCTCGCGCAGCAGATCCTGAGGCTCGTCGGCTCGACGTTCCACCAGGCGCTCAAGCGCTGGCCGGCGCACGCCGAGCAGATCGCCTCGTCGATCGCGCGGCGGAGCCCGAAGAAGGTCCGGCTGAGCGAGGTGCCGAGGCTCATCCGCGGCCAGATCACCGACGGCATCGAGGAGTTCCTGTGGATCGAGACGAGCGCGGACATCGAGGGCGCGCTCCGCCCGATGCTCGCGGAGCACCAGGACGTGATGCCGGTGAAGCAGGCGACGCTCGAGCGCTCCACCTACCGGGAGTTCGCGGACGCCTGCTGGGCGATCATCGCCGAGCATTGCTGACGGCGGGTCGAGCGCGCCGCCGGCTCGCCTCCCGTCGCCCATCGTCACCGGACGTCGACCTCTTCCCTCGTCGCCGGGCGCCGACCGCCTCGCCGGACGCTGAGATCCTGCACGTCCCGGTCGCTCTGCTCACCGCCTCCGCCACATGTCCCGGTCGATCGCGTCCGGCGGATGGACTGCTGTCCTCCGGAGGGGGACCCCGCTCGCGCCGCGTGGGGAATGATTTCCGTCACCCGCTGTTGTAAGGGGCCGCTGGCGCCTGGACCGCCGCGCTCAGCGGCGTCCCGTTCGCCGGCGCGGAGAGCTTCTTCCCTGCGCGGAGGGGTGCACGGCCGTGATCGAAATCAGCGACCTATACAAGTATTATGGCGACCGGAAGGCCATCGGGCCCCTGTCGTTCTCCATCGAAACGGGCGAGATCGTCGGGCTGCTCGGCCTGAACGGCGCCGGCAAGACGACGACGCTCCGGATCCTCGCCTGCGACCTCCTGCCATCCGCAGGCCGGGTCCTCGTGGACGGGCTGGATGTCGTCGACCACCCGCACGAGGTGCGGTCCCGCATCGGATATCTCCCCGATCGGCCGCCGCTCTACGAGGAGATGAGCGTGCGCGCGTTCCTCCACTTCGCGGCGCGCCTGCGCGGCGTCGAGCCCGGCGCCGCCGACAAGCGCGTGGCCGAGGCGCTCGCGGTGACGCAGCTCGAGGACGTCGCCGCCGATCCCATCAGCGCGCTGTCGCACGGCTACAAGCAGCGCGTCGGCATCGCCCAGGCGATCGTGCACAAGCCGCGGCTGCTCGTCCTCGACGAGCCGATCAGCGGCCTGGATCCGGTGCAGATCGTCGAGATGCGCTCCCTGCTCCGGAGCCTGCGCGGCGAGCACACCATCCTGCTCTCGAGCCACATCCTCTCCGAGATCAGCGAGACGTGCGATCGCATCCTCGTCATCCGGGACGGCGAGATCGGCGCGCAGGGCACCGAGCAGGAGCTCTCGGCGAAGCTCCTCCACGGCGTCCGGATCGAGCTCACGGTCCGCGGCCCCGCGGCCGAGGGCGCCGGCCACCGCGTGACGCGCGGCGAGGCGGCGCGGGCGCTCGAGCTCGCCCGCGAGATCGAGGGGGTCACGTCCGTCGAGCAGCTCGCCACGACCGAGCCGGGGAGCGACGTCGTGAGCTTCGCGGTCGAGGCCGATCGCGACGTGCGGGCGGCGCTGTGCGCCGAGCTCGTGCAGGCGGGGATCGGCATCCTCGAGGTGAAGCGGAGCGAGCGCGAGCTCGAGTCGGTGTTCCTGCGGCTCGCCACGCGCGCGCCGCAGGCGACGAAGGGGAGGCCCGCCGCCGCCGACGGGGCGAGGGCCGGCGGCCAGGCGAAGAAGGCCCCTGCCGGGGAGCAGGCGGAGGAAGGCGAGGGCGAAACATGAGAGGGACATTGCTCGTCGCGCGGCGGGAGCTGTCCGCGTACCTGAGGTCACCGCTCGGGTACGTCGTCGCCGCCGCGGCGTTGCTCATCGACGGCATCTACTTCCAGGTCGCGGCGCTCGGATCGGGCGCGCGGCTGTCGGCGGAGGTGCTGCTCAAGTTCTTCGACGGCACGGCGTTCATCACCATGGTCGCGGCGCTCATCCTCTCGATGCGGCTCATCGCCGGCGAGCGCGAGAGCGGGACGCTCATCCTGCTCAGGACGGCGCCCGTGCGCGACGGCGAGATCATCGTCGGCAAGTTCCTCGCCGCGCTCGCGCTGGTCGGCGTGATGACCGCGATCACGATCTACATGCCGCTGATGATCTTCGTGAACGGCAAGGTGTCCGTCGGGCACATCCTGGTCGGCTACTCCGGGGTGCTGCTGCTCGGCGCCGCGTCGCTCGCGATCGGGCTCTTCGCCTCGACGCTCGCGGCGAGCCAGGTCATCGCGGTCATCCTCGGGGCGGCGATCCTCGGGACGCTCGGCTTCCTGTTCCTCGTCGCCCGCGTGACGGCGCCGCCGCTCAACGACTTCGTGAGCGCGCTGAACCTCTACCCGCTCAACCAGAAGCCGTTCCTGAACGGCGTGCTCCGGCTGGAGAACGTCCTGTACTACGTCGCGGTCGCGTACTTCTTCCTGCTCGCCGCGACCCACACCCTCAGAGCACGGAGGTGGCGGTGAAGGACCAGAAGACTCAGGCCGACGAGGCCGAGATCAGCGGCGAGGAGGCGAGCGCCGCGCAGCGCGCCGCCGCGCCGGCGCCGGGCCCGGAGCAAGAGGCCCCGCCGGCTGGCGAGCCGGCGCCCGCCGCGCAGCCCGGGGCGCCCGCGCTGAGCGCCGGGGGCTGGATGGTGCCGGCGTACGCGGGCGCGCTCCTCGCCATCTTCCTGGGCGAGCGCGTGGTGCCCACGATCGATGGGCTCCGCTACGCGCTGTCGGGGCTCGGGCTGCTGACGCTCGTCCTCGTCACCGCGCTGCGCTTCGCGACGGCCGTGCGCGAGGCGGGCGAGCGCCGCGTCGTCGAGCGCGCGCTCGCGATCCTGTCGGCGCTCGGGGTCGTCGCGGTGGCGGCCTACTTCACGACGACCGACGCGGGGCGCGACCTGCTCGGCGTCTCGCAGGCCGCGCCCGAGCTGCGCGCGCGCATCGACGCGGCCACGATGGTCGGCTGGATCGCGCTGCTCGTCATCGCGACGGTGCCGCTGTTCTTCGGCGAGGCGGCGCTCGCGCCGATGCGGCGCGCCGAGCGCATCGAGGGCCGGCGCGTGCGCGCCGCGACGCTCTCGGGCGTGACGCTCGCGTTCGCGGCGGTCTACTCGGCGCTCTTCGTGTACGCGGCGAGCCAGCTCGATCTCAAGGCGGACTTCTCGTACTACCGCACGGCCCGCCCCGGCGACTCGACGAAGCGCGTCGCCGAGAGCCTGACCGAGCCGCTCAAGATCACGGCCTTCTTCCCGCAGCTGAGCGAGGTGGGCGCCGAGGTCGAGGGCTACCTGCGCGAGGTGAAGGCGGCGTCGCCGCAGATCACCGTGGAGATGCAGGACCGGCTGCTCGTCCCCGCGCTCGCCAAGGAGGCGAAGGTCACGCAGGACGGCGTCCTCGTGCTCTCGCGCGACACCTCGCGCGAGACGCTCACCATCGGCGCCGACATCAAGACCGCCGGCGCCAAGCTGAAGAGCCTCGACGCCGACTTCCAGAAGGCGCTGCTCAAGGTGATCCGCGCGCAGCGCACCGCCTACTTGACGGTCGGCCACGGCGAGATGAACGAGGCGACCTCCGCGGCCGAGGGGCGGACGGCCAAGAACCTCCGCAAGCTGCTCGAGTCCCAGAACTACGCCATCAAGGATCTCGGGCTCGCCCAGGGCCTCGGCAGCGAGCTCCCGAAGGACGCGAGCGTCGTCATCGTGCTCGGCCCGCAGAAGGAGTTCCTGCCGGAGGAGGTCGCGGCCCTCAAGCGGTACGCCGACGACGGCGGGCACCTCCTGCTCGCGCTCGATCCGGAGGCCAAGGTCGACCTGTCGCCGCTCGCCGGCGCCGTGGGCCTCACGTGGAGGCCCGAGGTGCTGGCGAACGATCGGGTCCACGTGCGGCGGCGCTTCAACGACTCGGACCACGCGATGCTGGTCACGACGCGGTACTCCTCGCACGCCTCGGTCTCGACCTTGAGCCGCCACGCGCAGCAGGCGCCGACGATCTTCCCGGGCGCGTCGTCGCTCGACAAGGTCGAGGGCGGCGACCTGAAGATCGACTTCGTCGTCCGCTCGCTGGGCGAGACGTTCGCCGACGCGAACGGCGACTTCAAGTTCGACGACGGGAGCGAGAAGCGGAGCGCCTACAACCTCGCCGCGGCGGTCTCGAAGGAGCTCGCGCCCGGCGACGGTGGCGGCAAGGACAAGAAGGAGCTGCGCGCGTTCGTGGTCGCCGACGCCGACGTGTTCAGCGACGCAGCATTCAGGAACGAGCCCAACATCGTGCTCGCGCTCGACGCGTTCCGGTGGCTCGGCGGCGAGGAGAGCTTCGCCGGGGAGATCACGACGAACGAGGACGTCCGGATCGAGCACACGAAGGAGAAGGACCAGGTCTGGTTCTGGGCCACGATCCTCGTGGCGCCGGCCATGGTGCTTGGGCTCGGGCTCTTCATCACGCGCCGCGGGCGGCGCGCGAGCGGGAGGCGCGCATGAGGTTGGATCGCAGCTTTTTCGTGCACCTCGGTCTTCTCGTGGTCGCGACCTTGTTCGCGGTCGTCGTCTGGACGCGCGACAAGACGGCGGCCGCGCTCTCGGTCGCGGACGTGACCGTCTGGGCCGGCCGCGCCGAGGACGTCGAGCGCATCGCCTTCGAGGGCAAGTCGA
Organism: Sorangium sp. So ce362; assembly: GCF_051519845.1. Taxonomy (NCBI): domain Bacteria; kingdom Pseudomonadati; phylum Myxococcota; order Polyangiales; family Polyangiaceae; genus Sorangium; species Sorangium sp. So ce362. Next base: position 6,055,884 of record NZ_CP150332.1, read on the forward strand.
AGACGGTCGTCCTCGAGGCGAAGAAGGACAAGGACGGCCGTTACTTTGTCGGCACGGCCGAGCGCAGGACGACGCCCCCGGCCAGCAAGCCGAAGGACGATGTCCACGAGGACCACGGCGACGAGCCGCACGACGACCCGCCTGCGGAGCCGGAGCCGACGGTCAAGACGACGACGTTCGTCTCGGTGAGCGGCGGCAACAAGCTCGCCGAGACGATCGCGCCGCTGAAGGCCCTGCGCTCCATCGGCCGCATCGCGGACGATCGCGCCAGCGAGTTCGGCCTGGCCGAGCCGGAGGGCACGATCACCGTCAAGCTGCGCGGCGTAGAGCGCAAGCTGGTCGTCGGCGGCGCGACCCCGGGCGGCGCGGACCGCTACGCGCGCGACGAGGCCACCGGCGAGGTGTACGCCATCAAGGGCGACGTCTACCGCGATCTCGAGACCGCGGAGTCGCGGCTCATGGAGCGGGAGCTGCACGAGTGGAAGGACGTCGCTCTCACCCGGGCGCGCGTCATCGCGGGCGACAAGCGCCGCGAGCTCGTGCGCAGCGGCGATGAGGGCAAGAAGTTCTGGGCCGATCCAGCGAGCCCCGAGCAGAACGACGAGACCGTCGGCAACTGGATGAGCAAGCTCGACCGCCTCCGCCCCACGGAGTACCTGGCCGCTGCCCCGGAGCAGAAGGAGGTCGTGGCGCGGATCGAGTACACCGGCCGCTCGGGCGACATCGGCTTCATCGAGCTCGTGAAGGGGCCCCCCGGGGCGAGCGGCAAGCCCGACTACTTCCTGGTCACGGAGCGCACCCGCCTCTACGGCAAGGTGCCCGTGGGCGTCGCGGAGCAGGTCGAACAGGACGTCGGCGCCGTCGTCAAGTAGCCCCTGCGCCTCGCGAGCGCGCCCGGGGCAGCCCCCCGGCGCGCTCGCCGTTCCAGGGGCGCCGGCCGCGTCCCGCGGCGCAAGCTGCCCCGCCGGGATCGCTCTTTACTTGCCGTCCCGGGGCCGGTCCTGCAACGCTCGTGCGCAATGATCTTCCGACGATGGCCCACCCTGGCGCTGAGCGCTGCGGCGGCGCTCGCCACGGCGTGCAGCTCGCCGCCTCCACCGCAACCCGTAACGCCGGCGCCGGTCGTGACCGCGGCGCCCGAGCCGCCGGCCCCTCCTGCCCCGAAGCCCTGCAAGGCGCTCGACGAGCAGTGCCAGGCAGATGAGTCGACCCGGGCGAAGATCGCCGGGAGCTCGCTCGTGCTCACGCCCGCGAAGGGCTGGACCTACGCCCAGGCAGAGAGCGCCACGATCGCGCAGGCCGCGGACGAGGGCCCTGCCCTCGCGACGGCGCAGGTCGATACGGGCGAGGGCAAGCAGACGGCCGAGAAGCGCGACGCCGCGCTCGACGCGCTGGCGCGCGAGATCAACGTCACGCTGCCCAAGAAGAAGGTGAGCTGGAAGAAGCCCGACGACGTCAAGGAGATCGCCGGAAGGAAGATCGGCCTGTGGCAGAGGGAGGGCGCCGTGCGCGGGACCAGGAAGGGCCCGCTGCTGATCTTCGCCGACGCCGGCACGGACGGGGAGATCGTGATCGGGCTCGGCTTCGTGCCCGACGACGACAACTCCGGCGCCGACGCGACCATCCTGCAGTCGATCGAGTCGATCTCGGTCGCGGAGGAGTGATCTCGTGACGGCACCGAACGTCGCGCCGGGCAGCGTCGTCGCGGGGAGGTTCTCCGTCCGCTCGCTCCTCGGCTACGGGGGCGCGACGGCCACCTTCCGCGCGGTGACGGCGCAGGCGCGCGACGTCGCCCTCAAGCTGTACGCGCCGGCCATCGGACAGCGGCCGGACGCGATGCAGCACCTGCAGCGGTACGTGGCCGAGACGAACAGGCTGCCGCACGAGCTCGTCGCGCACATTCTCGAGGCCGGCTACGACCCGGGGACGGCCGCGCCCTTCACGGTGACGGACATGATCCACGTCCCGTCGCTCGCGGAGCTCGCGCAGCGCCGGCCCATGAGCTTCGAGGAGGTCGGGGCGATGCTCCGCTCGCTCGCGGCGGTGCTCGACGCGGCGCACGCGCGCGAGGTGCCCCACCACGGCATCAAGCCGACGAACCTGTTCATCGACCCGAGCGCTCCGGGCAGCGTGAAGGTCACCGATTTCGGGCCGTCCGTCGCGCGGAGCATGCTGCCGACGTCGGAGGGCTACGTCCTCTCCGCCCCGTGGCTCGCGCCCGAGCAGCTGCAGGCGGGCGCCCCGGCGGGCGCCGCCGCCGACATCTTCTCGGCGGCGCTGGTCGCCTTCTTCGCGCTCACCGGCCGCTCGTACTGGCGATCCTGCCAGGGTCAGGTGGACGTGCCGGCCTGGCAGCGCGAGCTCATGGCGCCGCGCCTGTCCGCGTCGGCGCGCGCCGCGGAGCTCGGCGTTCCGGTGAGCCCCGTGCTGGACGCCGCCTTCGCGCGCGCGCTGGCGCACGATCCGCGCGATCGTTTCCGCTCGGCGAGCGAGCTCGCGGCCATGCTCAGCGGCTTCTCGGCCGCGGCGATCGAGGTGGGCTCGACGCTCGCCCTGTCCCCCTCGGCGAACGAAGCGCCCGCGCCCGTGCCGCCGGCCCACGCCGTCCCCGCGGCGAGCGCGCCCGCGCCTCTGCCGGCGGCCGACGCGACGCAGCTGGCCCCTTCGCCTTTTTCACCATCGACGCAGCTGGCCTCCTCGCCTTTTCCGGCATCGACGCAGCTGGCCCTCTCGCCTTTTCCGGCATCGACGCAGCTGGCCCCCTCGCCTTTTTCACCATCGCCGCCGCCGCCCCCCGCGCCGTTTCCACCCTCGGCGGCCCTGTCATCTTCACCGCAGCCGCCGCCCCCTTTCGCTGACGCGAACCTCGGGCAGGCGCCGTCGCCTTCGGCCCAGAGCGCCGCTGCCGCATCCCCTCGGAGCGCCGGCGCGATGCTGACCGCGGTCAGCGCGCCGCGGTCGCCCTGGGGCAAGGCGGCTTCCCTGACGGTGGGCATCGCTGCGGTGCTGCTCGTCGGGGGCACGGCCGCCGCGTGGTACGTCATGGATCGCAGGGAAGAGCCGCAGCCGAGCCCCGCCGCGTCGACAACGGCGTCCTCCATGGCCCCCGTGCCGACGGCCGCGCCCGCGCTGCCCGAGCCGATCGCGAGCGCGCAGGCGGCCGATGCCGGAGCCCCGGCCACCGCGACCCCGATCGACGCAGGCGCCTCGACCGACGCGGGCGCGAAGACCGACGCGCTCGTGAAGATCTCCTGCAAGCCCGTCGCGTGCGAGGAGATCACCGTCGATGGCAAGGCGACCCGAGCCCCTGAGGTCGAGCTCGATCTCAAGCCGGGAGTGCACAAGGTCAGCGTCAAGCGCACCGGCTACTTCCCGCGGAGCATGAGCATCGTCGTCAAGGCTGGCACGCCGCTCGTGCAGGAGTTCCAGCTCACCGAGATCCCCCCGGCGCCGGCTCAGCCCGCGGGGCAAGCCACGAACAAGCCTTGCGGTAAGTTCCTCAAGCGCTGCAAGTAGCCGCGGTCCGCGCGCTCACGCGCGAGGGTGCGCCCGTCGGTACGCGGCGCGCACATGATCGTCGGCGAGGTGCGTGTAGATCTCGGTCGTCACCACGTTCGCGTGGCCGAGGAGCGCCTGGACGCTCCGGAGATCCGCGCCCCCCTCGAGCAGGTGCGTTGCAAAGGAGTGGCGGAGCTTGTGCGGCGAGCTCGGCTTGCCGATCCCCACGGCGCGCGCGTATCCCCCGAGGAGCTTCCACACCGCCTGCCGGGTGAGCGGCCCGCCGCGGGGGGACAGGAACAGCACCTGCGTCGCTGCGCTGCGCGGGTGCGTGGCGCGCGCCTCCAGGTAGGTGTCGATGGCCGCGAGCGCCGGCTCGCCGAGCGGCACGAGCCGCCGCTTCCCGCCCTTGCCGAGCGCCGTCACGATCCCCTTGCGCCGCTCGATGTCGGCGACCTTGAGGCGCACCACCTCGCTGACGCGCAGGCCGGCTGCGTACATCACGTGGAGCATCGCGCGATCGCGCAGCCCCTTGAAGGTCCCCTGCTCGGGCGCCTCGATGAGGAGCGCGATCTCGTCGAACGAGAGCACCTTGGGCAGCCGCCGCCCGACCCTGGGTCGCTCGATCAGCGCGCATGGATCCCGCTCGATGCAGCGCTCACGGAGCAGGAAGCGCATGAACCCGCGGACCGCAGAGAGGTGGCGAGCCGCCGAGCTCGCGCTGATACCCGCCTGACCGAGCGCGACCAGGTAGGTGCCGAGCAGCGCCTGGTCGATGCCGTCGACGGTCGAGATCCCGGTCGCCTCGGCATGGGCGACGAGCTTGGCGAGATCGTGCCCGTACGCCTCGAGCGTCAGGGGCGCCAGAGCCCGCTCGACGCGGAGGTGATCCAGGTATGCGTCCACCCAGGTCGCGAGGTCCACGGCCAACGCTACTGCGGAACCGGCCACGGACGCCAGAAAGCCGGGCGGAGCAGGTGCCCACAGGACGCCCCGGACGGCACCACGTCGTCCTTCCTTCCGGTCAGGAACCTCCCCGTCCTGGTTCCAGCCGGACGCGGAATGCGTCACAGTGGGCCTCGTGGTGTCAGCCTTCGAGGTCGTCGAGCCCCGCGGAGCGGAAAGCCCGGTCCTCGTCGAAGTACCGCACGCGGGTGTCCACATGGATCCCGAGTCGCTGTCCTGGACCATCGCGCCTGCGCGCAGCATCGGGCGCGACGCCGATCTCTACGTGGACGCGCTCTTCCAGGACGCTCCGGCCGAGGGAGCGACCCTCCTGTTCTCGCGGATGAGCCGGCTGGTCGTCGATCTCAACCGCAGCGAGTCCGACTGCGACGGCGATGCGGTCGAGGGCGGCGGTCGGGCGCCGTTCCCGAGGGGGCTCATCTGGCGCGTGACAACGGACGGCGAGCCCATCCTTGTCGCTCGACTTCCGAGGCGGGAGCTCGAGCGCCGGCTCGACCGCTTCTATCGCCCCTACCACCGTACCCTCAGCGAGATCCTCGCCCGCAAGCGCGAGCGCTTTGGCTTCGCGATCCTCCTCTGCGCCCACTCGATGCCGAGCCAGAGCCGCCGCGGCCATGCCGAGGGCGCGGTCGGCCGAGCCGACATCGTCCCCGGCACGCGCGGACGGACGACCGCCGCGAGCGCGGTGATCGACGCGGTCGATCAGCACGCGCGCGCCTGCCGCTTCTCCGTGCGTCATGACGACCCCTACAAGGGGGGGTTCAGTACCGCGCACTACGGCCAACCGCGCCGTGCCGTCCACGCCGTGCAGATCGAGATTGCACGCCGGCTGTACATGGACGAGCAATCCCTCGCCATGGATGGGCAAGGATTCACTACCGTGCGAGACTTCGGGCGCACCCTGGTCGCGCGGCTCACCTCGGCCGAGCTGCTTGGTCAGCTCCGCAGCAACCCCATCGACGTCCGTGAGATCTGATCCAGCTCCAGCAATGGAAAAGCCTTACGGAGAGGCGAACCGCGACCGCCCGCCAGCGAGCCGTCGCGCGATCGCCGAACGGGACAAGGCAGCTCCAGCCCAGGCGGAGGGCGCCGCGGCCGGTGACAGCCCGGCCGAACCGCCCCCGGCAGGGCCTTCGGCGGCGCCGCCCGGCGCCACGCCGGTCGAGCGGCTCTCCGGGTCGAGCCCAGCCATCTCGCTCGAGGAGACGCCGCCGAGCGCGCGCGAGCATGTCACCAAGCCGCTGCTCGCGTCCGAGGCGCTCATGGAGGACCTGGCGCCGATGCGTCCGGCGCAGGACGCGGCGCGGGTCTGGTGCGCCGTGGTGGGCGTGAGCTTCCTTCTGTTCGGTGGCCTGTCGGTCGCGGGGCTCCGCCCGGACGGCGTTGTCGCGGGGCCGCCTGCGTTCGTTCTGGGCATCGTCACGCTGTTCACCGCGCTCACGTCGGTGAGCTACAGGCAGCGCGCCGTCGCCATGGTGGTTCTGGGGACGATCGCGACCGTCATCGGCCTCCAGAGCTCCGGTCCCGCGGTCGGGTGGGGCGCTGCCCGGGCTGGGGCGGCGATAGCGCTGCCGGCGGCGCTCGTCTTCCGGTCCCGCTACAGGGCGTACACCGGCGCCCGGTGGCTGCTCGTCGTCGCGTTCCTTGTCGCGCTCCCCTCGTTCGGGCATGCCATCGCGCAGCTCGCCTTGCTCGACCCGCACCTGGGCCAGCTCGGCGCCCTGATGGTGATCCTGGCGGTGCTGTCGAGCCTCACCGGCTTCATGGGGTCGGAGACGACGGGCGCCGGTTCGTTCCTTGCGGTCGCGGTGGTGCTCGCCTTCACGGCCGACCTTGTCGTCGGCAGGCTCGCCCAGCTCAGCGCCTTCTCGCCGCGGGATCTCGTCAGCGTGCTCTCCGCAGGCCTGGCGTTCGCCGCGACGTCTGCGATCACGAGCCTTGGCCTGTTCCAGATCCTGGCCTGGCGTCTTGCCGCCGACGCCCGGCGTATCGATCTACACCGCCCCGAGAACGACAAGGAGGGCCGGGACCGGCGGCCGCCCTCGGGCGGCGAGTGGCTGACCTAGCTCCGCGGGCGGTCCACCGCCCCCTCCGCGGGCGATTTCCGGTGCATTGCGGCGAAGTACCCCCGGTGGACGCTTGACATGTCCCCCGGCTTCCTTCACTTTCCCGCGCTCCCGAGCCCCCCTGCTCCCCCGCGCAGGGCGTGCGCCCGGCCAGCTTGTTCGATACAGGATCGGGTACCGAGTCCGGTCCCCTTCCAACCGAGGACGTCATGGCGAAGAGCGACATCACTGGGAAGCGGAAGCTTCTGGCGCAGAATGTCTCCCACTCCAACATCAAGACGAAGCGCTGGCAGCTCGTGAACATCCAGACCCGGCGCGTCTGGGTCCCCGAGCTCAACCGCTTCGTGAAGCTCAACCTCACGACGCGTGACATCCGCACGATCGACAAGATCGGCGTCGTTGCCTACGCGAAGCGCTACGGCGTCACGCTCTAGCTGGAGCGGCGCTCGGTCGCGTCTGGAGCAGCGAGCCAGCGATAGCGACCCGGACGAGAAAACCGCCAGGACGCCAAGGGCACCAGGAGAACCGAGAGGTCCTCTTCGTGGTGTCCTTGGCGCTCTGGCGGTTTGATCACGTCTAGACCACCGTCATGGCCTCCGCGCTGACGCATCCGCCGGAGGTATGGCGGCCGCTTCGGTCCGGCCGATCGCTCGGCTCCCCTGCGTCGGCTTCGGCCGATCGCTCGGTCAGCCTGCGCCGGCGTCGCCTCAGCCCTCTGCTGGCGGTGTCCGTACCCCTGCCATGAATCCGGCCGCGAGGCTGGCCGCGCGCGCGTCGCGGTCGTCGCGCAGGACGGCGAGGGCGCCGGCGGCGCTCAGCTGCGTGCGGACGTCGTGGAGGGCCGCCTCGAGCGCGTTGCCGCGGAGGAGCGCGCCGAGGGCGGTCACGTCGAGCTTGGACCTGCCGGTCACCGCGATCGCGGCCGCGAAGGCGCTGCGCTGGAGGATCGCGATCGGCGCCGCCGCCGGCAGGGGCGTGCCTGGGGCGAGGCGCGTGATTCCGCGGCGCACCGGGACGGCGTCGCGCCCCAGCACGATGTCGAGCTCGGGCACGGTGATCCCATCGTCGGTGCGCGCGTAAGCCAGCGCCGCCACGGTACCCCATCCGTCGCAGGCGACGATCGCATCCGCGGGTCGCACCAGGTCCCCGACCGGCCACGGCGCCTGGAGCGCTGTCGCGCCCTCCGCGATCGTGGTCGACGCGGCCTCCACCTCGGCCGGGACCGCCTCGGCCAGGTCTTCGGCGGTCAGGGTCCCACCGGCGACCGGCCCGCCCACGGCCAGCAGCGCCCGCTCCACGTCGCGCGCCCGGAGCGCTATCGCGCCGAGCGAGCCGACCTCGCGGAGCAGCTCGGCGCGCCCGCTCGCGCCCGCGCGCTCGGCTGCGGCCACGCCGGCCCGAACCAGCTCCCGGAGGCGCGCGCGCCCGAGGTAGCCGTGCAGCAGGACCAGCATCCCGAGCGAGCGCGGAACCGCGACGCGCGCGGCCTCCGGCACGCTTTGCCCGTCGACGAACCCGCGCGGGCGCGGCGCGCCGCGCCCGGGCTGGATCGCCCGTCCATCGAAGGCCCGCGCGCCCACGCCGACGCCTGCCGCAAGCGCGACGGCAGGCGCGAGCAGCACGTCGGGCTGCTCGCCAGCTGCGGCGAAGAAGCCGGCGATGATCGCATCGATCGCGCTGCCGGACGACTCGAGCGCGGCCCGAGCGGCCGAAGCCGCGAACGCATCACTCGCCGTAGCCGCCGCGCCGCGGATCACTGCTCCTCGTCCTCGGCGACGAGGGTGTTCGGCATAGGCATGGTAGGCCTTACCACGGCGGAAGCTGTTGAGCGATCGGGCTTGCGCGCGAGCGACGCCGCGAGCTGGGACTTGATCTGCGGCGCGCGGTCGCCCTCGACGACCAGGAACACCTCACGCCGTCCGCGCAGGCGATCGGCGACGCGCTCGAGCGCGGCCGCTCCCATCGACGACGACTTTCCGAGCGCGCGCAGCCGTGTGTAGACGATCGGCCCGGGCGGCGGCGCGTCGCGCGCGACGTCGAGCACCGGGAGGACCTTCGCGGCGCGCGCGGTCGCCACGATGTCGTCGCGCTCCCAGATCCCGGAGGGCTCCCAGCAGCGCACGACCCCTTCGGCGGGCAGACGCTCGAAGAGCGCCGCGAGCTTCTTGCGGTTGCTCGCCGTCGGGCGGAGCGACGGCGGCGTCTGGAGCACGACGCACCGGGCCTCGAGCACGGACGCCACCTCGAGCGAGGTCGACAGCGCTTCGTCGAGCTCGTCCCCGGCCACGAGCTCGCCGACCACGCGCGGCAGCACCACGCTGAAGACGAAGCCCGGCGGCACCGCTTTGCGCCACTTGCGCAGCGTGGTCGCGCGGGGCAGCGACGTATCGAGCGGACGGAGCTCGACCAGATCGAAGCGATCTTTGTACTTCTGGATATCCCCCTTGAGCGAGGGCAGTCCGACGAGGAGGCGGGCCATCAGCGCGGACTCTTAACCCAGGTTGCGCGCCGATGCAGCGCGTGGCCGACCGCGGCGTGATTTCTCATTTGAGGCTCAAAGTCCTTGATTTATTCGAAGTGGAACCACTGCGTCGGGTTCTCCCGCAGAAAGCGCTCCATCTCCGCCGTGATCTGCCGCGCCGCGACGTCGAGCTCGGACGGTCCTGGCCTCCTGGGCAGCGAGATGGGCGGCGCGATGCAGATCTCGTACTCCATGAAGCCGGTCCGCCGGGTGAACACCGGGACGATCGGCGCGCCGCTCACCGCGGCGAGCTGGAGCGGCCCCTCCGGGACGCGCCAGGGCATCCCGAAGAGCTCGACATCGCGCCCGCGCATCCCGGACGGGAGGCGATCGATCTGGATGGCCACGACGCCTTGCCGCCGCAGGTGCGCGAGCAGCGGGAGCACCGCGAGCGGATCGTCATCCACGTGCTGCATCCGCACGCCGACCCGATCGCGCGCGCCGTCCTGGATGGCCTGCGCCCGGCTGTCGCGCTCGCGCTGCATCACGATCAGCACGTCGGCCGCGTGCACCGAGCGCAGCAGCGGCGCCGCGGCCTGCCATCCGCCGGTGTGCGCCGTGACGACGATCACGCCGCGGCCGCGCCGGAACGCGCTCGTGAAGTGCTCGTCGTTCACGCACAGGCCGGTGAGCCGCTCGGACCGGCTGCTGCCCGCGATGAACGCGTCGGTGAGGCAGCTGGCGAAGTTGATGAACACCCGGGCGACGTCGCGGTACTCGTCGAGCGCCCCCCGCTCGCCGAGCGCCAGCCGCAGGTTCCTGCGCACGGCCCGCCGGTGCTCCGGCAGCACGGCCCCGCAGACGAGCCCGAACAGCGCGGGGCTGTGCCGGACGAGGAGATCTGGGCCGTAGGTCACCCCGGCGTCGACCGCACGCCGCCAGAGGACGGAGTCGTGCCGGCGCAGATCGTCGAGGAGCGCTCGGAGCCTGGGGGGGAGATCCACGTTCTTGCTCGTGCGCGCGGCGTCTTGCCGGCGAACACCGTAGCGGATCATCGGCCGCCCGCGAAGGGCGCCCGAGCACCGCCGCGCCTCGGCGCTACGATCGACCTCGACGCCCTCTGCGCCTCAACCTGCACCGGGATCCTCGAGCGACCCGGCAGGCTCCGCCGCGTCGGGGCGCGTCGACTCACCGCAGCCCGCGCGGCGCATGCCCCACGCGGCGACGGCGCGCACGGAGGGGTCGTCGTGGGTGAGCGCCGCGGCGAGCGCGCGCTTCGCGCTCGCCGCGGCCTCGCCTTCCGCCCCGCGCGCGAGCCGGTTCGCAGCGACGATGGTCGCGTTTCTGGCGAGCCCGCCGCGCCGCGCGCGCCGCACCGGCGTCCCGACGGTCAGCGCGTCGAACTCTTGGTCATCCAGCGACGTGAGATCGTCGACGTCGCGCGCCTCCCATCGTGCGAGCGGATGGAACGGCGCGGTGCGATCGAGGGGCGGCGGCGCGGTCCTGTTGAACGGGCAGACCTCCTGGCACACGTCGCAGCCGAAGAGGTGCTCTCCCATGCCGGGCCGCAGCTCCTCGGCGGGCGCGCTTCGCTGCTCGATCGTCAGGTACGCGACGCAGCGCCGCGGATCGAGCACGAAGGGCGCATCGAACGCCTGCGTTGGGCACGCGTCGAGGCAGCGCGTGCACGAGCCGCAGCGCTCTGCGATGGGCACGTCGGGGACGAGCGGCAGCGTGGTCACCACCTCGCCGAGCAGCTGGTAGCTCCCCTGCCCCGGCGTGATGAGCAGCCCGTTCTTGCCGACGAAGCCGAGGCCGGCGCGCACCGCCCAGACGCGCTCCATCACCGGCTCGACGTCGCAGAGCGGCCGCGCGAGGACGGACGGCGCGAGCGACCGGATGAACGACGCGAGCCGCCGCAGCCGGCGCTTCAGGTGGTTGTGATAGTCCTGGCCGCGCGCGTACCGCGCGATGATCTGCGCGAGCGAAGGGTCGCGCCCCTCGCTGTCCTTGGGCCGGGCATACCTGCGGCCGACGCACACGACCGAGCGCGCCCCCTCGAGGATCGCGCCGGTGTCCACCCGGCGCCGCTGCTCCGCGTACTCCGCGAGGTAGCCCATCTCCCCGTGCATGCCCCGCTCGATGAACTCGAGGTACCGCGCGTGCTCGACCCCGAGCGGCTCGTCCGCGCGCGCGACGCCGACGACGTCGAACCCGAGCGCGAACGCCTGCTCGCGCACCAGCCGATCGTGCGTCGGTCGCTCCGAGCTCGTCTCGTCTGCGGGACGGTGGGCCTCGCGCTTGCTCATGGCCGTAGGATGGACCGCGGGGCGGACGGCGGCGCTGGCGTCACGCTCGGCCGCCGCGCACCGCGAGGGCTCACCCGGCGTGCCAGTCGCCGAGCAGCCGATCGAGCGTGATCGCGCACGCCGCGCGCACGCTCAGGTGGTTGTAGCCGGTGGTCGCGGCCGCCCGGATGGGCTCGATCCGGAGATCGGCGTCGTCGATGATCTCTGGCGCGAGCCCCCAGCCTGTGCCGAACAGGATCAGCACCGGGCGGCTCGCCTGCGCGAGGCGCGCGCGGGTCGCTGCATAGCTCGTCACCTGGAGCCCTCGCGAGGCCGCCGCCGTCGTCCAGACCTCGACGCCGGGGCGCCCGGCGCTGCTCAGCGCGCCATACACGTCGTCCAGGCTCGAGACCACGCTCAGCACATCGAGCGCGACGGCGCGATCGGGGATCCGGCGCTTGCCGGAGCCGAGCACCCAGTGCTCCCTGATCCGCTCTGCCAGCGCGCGCTGTGCGGCCACCGGGTGCACGACGAACAGCCGCTCGGCCCCGTACGTGCGCGCGCTCCGCGCCATGTCGTGCAGATCGAGGTTCGTGATCGCGGTGGTCACCGTCTCGCCGGAGCGGTCGAGCACCGGGTAGTGGACGAGCGCGAGCGCGAGTCTCATCGTCGCACCTCGCCGCCCTCGTCCGGCGGAGGCTGTCCTCCGCGCGTCTTGCACCAGAGGTCGGGCCGGCGCTCGGCCGTGCGCTGCTCTGCCTGCGCCCGTCGCCAGCGAGCGATCACCGCGTGGTTCCCCTGCTGCAGCACCTCGGGCACCTTGTGTCCGCGGAACTCCACGGGGCGCGTGTACTGCGGGTACTCCAGGAGCCCGGACAGCGCGGGGCTATGCGACTCGTGCTCCGCCGACCCCGCGTTGCCCAGCACCCCTGGGAGCAAGCGCACGCACGCATCGATCACCGCCATCGCCGCCACCTCGCCGCCCGTCATCACGAAGTCGCCGAGCGAGATCTCCTCGTCGACGAACGCGCGCACCCGCTCGTCGAACCCCTCGTACCGGCCGCACACGAGCGCGACGGCAGGGCGCGCCGCGAGCTCGATGGCCTTCTCCTGGCGGAAAGGCTGCCCCTGCGGCGTGAGCAGCACCCGGTGCGCGCGCTGCGCAGGGCCCGAGGGCGCCGTCGCCTCTCCGGAAGGCGCGCCCGCCGGCTCGCCCTCGACGGCGGCCTCGTCGAGCGCCTCCAGGCAGCGGACGATGCAGTCGACGCGCATCACCATGCCCGAACCGCCGCCGTAGGGCGTGTCATCCACGCTCCGGTGCCGGCCGAGGCCGAACTCGCGCGGACTGCGCGTCCGGACCGCGAACGCGCCCGAAGCGAGCCCGCGCCCGACCATGCCGATCGCCAGAAATCCCTCGAAGAGCTCGGGAAACAGGGTGACTACATCGATGCGCATCGAACTTGCCGCGGCGGGCCGCCTCGCGCCGGACGGCGGCTCAGACGAGGCCTTCCAGCGTCACCAGCTGGACGATCTGCTGCTCCACGTCCACGCTGCCGACGAAGCTCTCGGTCAACGGGATCTCGATCGAATCTGCGCCGCGCCGCTCAACGACCAGCACGTCGCAGGTCGGGTACGACTGGAGCGACCTCACGTGCCCGAGCAGGTCGCCCTCTGGGGTCATCACGCGCGCCCCCTCGATGTCGCACGCGTAGAACTCGCCCTCGGAGAGCGGCGCGAACGCGTCCCGCGGCACGCACACCGCCGCGCCGCGCAGGGCCTCGGCCGCGTCCCGACCGTCGATCCCAGCGAGCCGCACGAGCAGCGCCTTGTCGGTGGGGCGCGCCGCGACGATCTTCGCGTCCCGCTCGGCGCCATCGGGGAGGCGCAGCCTGATCGGAGGCCGCGCGAGGAGCAGGTCGGATGATTCGTTGTAGATACGAAGCCGGAGCTCCCCCTGGACGCCATGCGGCCGGGCGATCTCCGCGACGGGGACGTAGCGTCGCTCCACGTTGGGTCCGCCTCAGTCGAGGATGTCGAGGTGTGCGCGCCGCCCCGACTTGCTCGCAGCGGCGCTCAGCAGTGTCCTGATCGACTGCGCGGTGCGCCCGTCCTTGCCGATCACCTTGCCGATGTCCTCGCGCGCGACCGTCAGCTCGATCCGGGGGAAGCGGTCGCCCGCCACCTCGCGAACGACGACCCGGTCCGGCTGGTCGACGAGCGCGCGGGCGACGAGCGCCACGAGATCGACCAGCGGAGACGTCGAGGAGACCATGCTACTTCGCGGCGTCCGCCGGAGCGGCTGCCTGGGCGAGCCCAGGGTGCTTCAGGAGCAGCGCCACCGTGTGCGTCGGCTGGGCGCCGTTCGAGATCCAGTGCCTCACGCGGGGCACATCGAGGCGGATCTCGGTCCTGCGCGGGTCGTACGTGCCCAACCGCTCGATGAACCGGCCGCCGCGCGGGCTGCGCTGGTCGGCGACGACGATGCGGTAGAAGGGCGTCTTCTTGGTGCCCGCGCGGGCGAGGCGAATATGAACGGCCATCTGTAGAACCTCGATCGATATGGAAGAGCCCGTGCTCACGTTGCGCACGGTCTGCTCTGAAGCGCCGGAGCGTAGCTTGTTCAGTGCTCGGCGCCAGAAGTGGGGGCGCAACCTAGGCGAAGTTCCCACCTCCGGTCAACCCCGCACGAACGTGGTCATCTCGACCAAGGACAATTTTTCGGCCCACGCCGCTCGGCGCCCTGCCGCGCACGGCGACCCAAGGACTGGGAGCGCGGACGCAGCAGACTGACCGGACGAGCTCGCTTCAGGCAACTTCAGGCAAGAAGACGAGCTCGCTTCAGGCAAGAAACGGAGTCCCATGCGCGCGCATCGAAGGATGCCAGTGTGCCCGTTTTTCGGGATTTACGGGGAGAGCGTGGAGGGTGTCGGGGACGTCCCGCGGACTTTGCCGCCGGGGCGGCGTCTCGCGTTTCCACGGGGACCGCGAAGGGGGCGTGCTACACGTGGTTTTAGCCCAGGTCGAGGATGATGACGCCCCGGTTGGGATCGTCCTCTTCCGTATCGGGAAGACGACGAGGAGCGGGGTAGCGTTCGATCGGCAGCTCGAGGCGCGGTCGAATTTCTTCGCTTCTTGACCGATCCTTCTCTTCTTCGCGCTGCCGTATTTGCTCGATGATGAACGGAGGAAGCATCGACTAACCCCGTAGAGTGCTCGGCCGAGTTGGTCGAACGAGGCCTGCGAGAAAGCACCCCGCTCTTACAAAGCGAATCTAGCAATGTGAGATGGCGGGTCAAGGTTATCGCTCGGGCTGACAGTGGTATGTTCGCGGCGCTCATGACGCGGCACGGCGCGTGGCTTGCGCACGCATCCTTCGAATTTCACAGGGATCATCGGCGTCTGTCGGTGCGCCGGCGGGCCACATCCTGCTCCCTCCGGATCGCGCTGATCGCGCTGATCGCCCTGATGGCGCTGCTCGCGCCCGCCCGAACAGCGAGCGCTGCCTTCGACGTGAACGACACGAGCTGGGAGGGGTGCTCGGAGTTTCTCGAGATCGCGCGCGCGGAGCTCGGCGTCGCCAGGGTCCACCCCGTCGCTGTGCTCGACTGGAGCCAGGTCGGCCCGGAGGACGGCATCCTCGTGCTCCATCCGCAGCAGGCGCTCGACGCTGACGAGACGACCTCGTTCATGAAGGCCGGCGGGCGGCTCGCCATCGTCGACGATTTCGGCCGCGGCGACGACACGCTCCGGCGGTTCCAGATCGAGCGCGTCCCGACGCCAGCCCGGCCGCTCGCCGCGCTCCGGAACCGCCCCGCCCTCGCCATCGCGGAGCCCGTCGCCGACGCCGTCGGGGGCAACTCCATCGGTCGGCACCCCGTCGTCAGCCACGTCGAGCGGCTCGTCACGAACCACGCGACCGGCCTCCGGCACCCGAACCTCTCGCCCGTGCTGCGGATCCGCGCCGTCAGCGAGCCGGACGTGATCGTCGCCGTCGCCGGGCAGGTCGGCAAGGGCCGGCTCTTCGCGATGGGCGACCCGTCGGCGCTGATGAACATGATGCTCCGGTACCCGGGCAACCGCGCCTTCGCCTCGGGCCTGACCCGCTACCTGGTCGACGAGGATGGCGCGGAGCCGCGCCGAGGCCGCCTCTACATCGTCGCGAACCGGTTCGACGAAGAGAGCTCGTTCGGCGGCGAGACGTCGCTCCGCAAGGACTTCGACGCGCAGCTCAAGGCGCTCGCGAACGCCGTCGAGGACGCCCGCCGCGACGGGCTCCCCGGCGGCGCCCTCCTCGCCCTCGCCGCCCTCGCCGGCCTCGCCCTCGCGATCTGGACCGCGCGCGCCTCGGCGAAGCCCTACCGAGGCCCGCTCCCTCGATACGCCCGTCCCACGCCGCTCGTCGCGCAGGGGGGCGCCGCCGGGCGCTTCGCCGTCCTCGCCGCCCCCTCGTCCCCGCGCGGGCTCGCGTTCCTCGAGCTGAAGAGCGCGCTCTTCGAGGCCCTGTCCGTGCGCTTCGGTCTCGAGGCCAACCCGGCGCAGGAGACGGTCGCGCGGCTCGTGGCCCGAGAGGGATCTCTTGACGAGCGAGCCCTCTCGGCTTTCAAGGAGGTTCTGGGCACCATGTACCGAGTCGAAGCGTCCGTCGTCGCCGGCAAGCCGGCGAGCGTGTCCAGGCCCGCGCTCCTGCACGCCGCCGGCGTCGTGCGGAGCGTCCTCGCCGCCTGCGGCGCCGACGGCCGGAGGCCACCGCGGGGGCCTCACCCCGGCGCGCCTGCCGACCCTTCGACGGCGTCCCCGGAGGCGCGGCCCTCACCGGCGGAAGCGAAGCTCGCAACACCACCCTCTGACAAAGGCGCTCGATGAACCAGGTTCAGGCCGTCGCCGTCGACGAAATCTCCGCTGCCAGGGAGCGGATCGAGGCGGTCCGGCGGGAGATCACGCGCGTTTACATCGGATCGCCGCGCGCGATCGATCTGATGCTCACCGCCCTGCTCGCGCAGGGGCACGTGCTGCTGGAAGGCGTGCCCGGCGTCGCGAAGACCACGCTGGTCAAGGCGTTCGCGGCGGCGCTGGGCGCGTCCGTCCGGCGGATCCAGTTCACGCCCGACCTCCTGCCCGCCGACATCACGGGGACGTACGTCCTGTCGCCCAAGGAGGGGACCTTCACGCTGCGCCCCGGCCCGATCTTCGCGAACCTCGTGCTCGCTGACGAGATCAACCGCGCCCCGGCGAAGACCCAGTCGGCGCTCCTCGAGGCCATGCAGGAGCGGCAGGTGACGATCGAGGGCGATCGCTTCGAGCTGCCGTCGCCCTTCATGGTGCTGGCGACGCAGAACCCGATCGATCTCGAGGGGACCTACCCGCTGCCGGAGGCGCAGATCGACAGGTTCCTCATCCGCGTGAGCATCGGCTACCCGCAGCACAAGGACGAGGTGGCGATGCTCCGCGCGCACAACGTCGAGCCGCCGCGGGCGCGCGCGACGCTCGCCGTCCAGGACCTCCTCATGCTGCAGGGCGTCGCGCGACGGATCCACGTCGAGGAGGACCTGTACGACTACGCGGTGAACCTCACGGGGTTCACGCGGACGCACCCTCGCGTGCTGCTCGGCGCATCGCCGCGCGCCACGCTCGCGCTGCTCCAGGCGGCCAAGGCGGCGGCGGTGATCGGCGGGCGCCCGTTCGTGACCCCGGACGACGTGCGCGGCATGGCGCCCGCGGCGCTCGCGCACCGCCTGGTGCTCGTGCCCGAGGCCGACGTGGATCCGAAGGCGCGCGACGCGATCATCGACGAGGCGGTGCAGCGCGTGGGTTACCGGCGCGCGGCGCGGCCGGCGTAGATCCCCCATGCAGCTCTATCCCACGCGCACCGCCGCCCACCTGGCCATCGCCGGCGTCGCGGTCATGGGCGCAGGGCTCATCGCGCGCGAGCCGGCGATCGTCGGCTGGGGCGGGGCGATCCTGGTCGCGATCGCGCTCGCCCGCGGCGTGACGCTTGTGTCGGTGGCGCGCATCCGCGCGGCCGGGTTCGAGATGCTCTGGAGCGGCTCGCGGCGTGTCCTCCGGTCCGCGCGCGGAGGCACCGTGGAGATCGAGGCCGAGGTGCGGAACCGCGACACGCTCGCGGCCCGCTACGTGAAGCTGCGCGCGATCGCCTCGTCGCAGCTCGACGTGCGCATCGAGCCGAGCCGAGGAGAGGTCTCCGCCTCGGGGCGGCTCAAGGTGAAGGTCGTCGTGCGCACGCCGCGCGTCGGCCAGCACGGGCTGCACGGGCTCGCGCTCGAGGTGCACGGCGCCCCGGGCCTCTTCGAGGTGCCCCTGACCTTCGCGAACCCGTACGGGATCGAGGTCCTCCCGCGGCCCTTCATGGCGTACCTCACGCAGCCGCGCGGCGGGCGCAGCCACCTGCTCGCGGCCTCCGGCAAGCCCGGGCGCGTGCGCGGCGAAGGCGACGACCTGCGCGAGCTGCGAGAGCACCAGCCGGGGGATCCCTTCCGGAAGATCGCGTGGAAGGCGAGCGCGCGCCGCGGCACGCTGCTCGTGCGGGAGTTCGAGCGCGAGGAGCGGGATGTGGTCTGGATCCTCGTCGACGCGGCCGTGGAGCTCTGGGCGGGCCCGCTCGGCCGCGCTCCGCTCGATCTCATGATCGACGAGGCCTCGGCCGTCGCCACGAGGCACCTCGGGCGCGGCGATCGCGTCGGGCTCATCCTCCTGGCGCCCGGCCCTCGCGTGACGATCACGCCCGACCACGGCCCTGGGCACGGCCAGAAGATCGCGCATGCGCTCACCGTCGGGTGCGGCACGTACGACGCGGATCGGAGCGAGCTCGACGAGGCGGACGTCGCTGCGCGCGTCCTCGAGCACCTCAGGCCGCTCGACGCGCGAGGCCTCGATGACCTGCGCCGCGGCGACCTCGACCGGCTGGCCGCCCGCGCCGAGTCGATGCGCGCCCGTGCGCCGTTCTCGGCGCCGGCGCCGCTCGGGCGCTCGCAGCGCGAGCGCACGCTGCGCCGCTACCTCGCGAGCTACGGCATCGAATCGCCCGCGCGGTCCGAGCTGGATCGACGCGATCCCACCGTGACCGTCGCGGAGTCGCTCACGCACATCGCGCGCAGCAAGCCGCGCGCGAGCATGGTCTACGTCCTGGCGCCGCCGCCCGCCGACGCGCAGCTGAGCCGGCTCTCGGAGGCGGTGCGACGGCTCTCGCGGAAGGCGATCCACGTGATGTGGACGCTCCCCGATCTCGAGCCGGGGCTCGCTCCTCCCTGGGAGGCGCCGCGACCGCTGGAGAGCGACGGGGACGAGCAGCAGAGGAGCCCCACGCCGGCAGACAAGGCGTTCCAGGAGCTCGCGCCCATCGCGGCCGAGGCCGTGCTCATCCGCGCGCGGGTGGCGCAGACCCGCCGCGAGGCGGTGCTCCGCAAGGTCGGCGTGCGCGTCGCGCGGCTTCGCTCCACGCCCGCGGCCGCGCCGAGCGCAGCCGCTGCAGCGCCCCACGAAGGGGCGCCCCCACCGCAGACCTGAGGTCGAGGGATGTCCATCGCAGAGCTCTTGCGCGCACGCGGCCTCTCCCCGAAGAAGGGGTTCGGACAGAATTTCCTCGTCGACGTCGAGGCGGCGCGCCGGATCGCCGAGGCAGCCACGACGCCGCCAGGTGGCGCGGTGCTCGAGATCGGGGCGGGGCTCGGCGCGCTCACGCGGCCGCTCCTCGCTCGCGCCGCGCACGTCGTCGCGATCGAGCGTGATCGCGACCTCGTCCCGATCCTCCGCGAGCAGCTCGCCGACCCGATCGAGGGCGGCCGGTTGACGTTGCTCGAGGCCGACGCCGCGCAGGTCGACTGGGTCGCGTCGCTCTCCGGTCACGCGCGCCCGCACACGGTGGCCGGCAACCTCCCGTACCAGCTCACCGGCCGGCTCCTCGAGCAGGCCACCACCATCGCGGACCAGATCGATCGCGCGGTGTTCATGGTGCAGCTGGAGGTGGCGGAGCGCCTCGTCGCCGCCCCGGGCAGCGGCGACTACGGCGCGCTCTCGGTCTTCGCGCAGGCCGCGTTCGACGTGCGCCGCCTCCTGATCGCGCGCGCCGGCGCGTTCTACCCGAGGCCGGAGGTCAACTCCGCCGTCGTCGTCCTGACGCCGTCGCGCCCGCGGCGCGCCGAGGAGACGGACGCCTTCCGCGCCGCCGTGCGCGCCGCCTTCTCGGCCCGCCGCAAGACGCTCCGGAACGCCTGGAAGAACCTCTACGGCTGGTCGTCCCAGGAGCTCGAGCGCCACGCGAAGGACGCCGGCATCTCGCTCGACGCGCGCGGCGAGACGCTCAGCGTCGAGGCGTTCGCGCGGATCGCCGCCCTCCGAGATCGCTGACCGCAGCCGCACACGGGCGTTCCCTCCCCGAGGAGAGGGGCGCGAGGCACGGGACCCCGCATGAGAACCCAGGGCCTGAGGCCGTCCCCCCCACCACGAAGCGTCGGCACGAAGCGCGGCAGGATTTCTGGCGCGCAGCCACTAGTCGGACGCGCAGGTCCATGCTAGTGGGCCGCGCGACTCGTCAAAGCTCGTACGAGGAGGACTCCCGCTCCATGGTTGTTGGAAAGATCACCCAGGTCATCGGACCGGTCGTCGACGTCGATTTTCCGTCCGGCCAGCTACCCAAGATTCTGAACGCGCTCAAGCTGAGCAACCCGAGCATCTCGGCCGAGCCCGACAACCTCGTGCTCGAGGTCGCCCAGCACCTCGGCGAGTCGACGGTGCGCACCATCGCGATGGACTCCACCGACGGCCTCGTGCGCGGGATGGAAGTCCGCGACACGGGCAAGCCCATCATGGTCCCGGTCGGCAACGAGTGCCTCGGCCGGATCCTGAACGTCGTCGGCGTACCGATCGATGACGCCGGCCCCGTGCATGCCAAGAAGCTGTCGCCGATCCACAGGGAGCCGCCCCCGTTCATCGAGCAGTCGACCAAGGTCGAGGTCTTCGAGACGGGCATCAAGGTCATCGACCTGATCGCCCCCTACCGCAAGGGCGGCAAGATCGGCCTCTTCGGCGGCGCCGGCGTCGGCAAGACGGTGCTCATCCTGGAGCTCATCAACAACGTCGCGAAGGCGCACGGCGGCGTGTCCGTCTTCGCCGGCGTCGGTGAGCGGACGCGCGAGGGCAACGACCTCTTCCTCGAGATGAGCGAGTCGAAGCTCGCGGACGGCAGCCCTGTCATCTCGAAGGCTGCGCTCATCTACGGCCAGATGAACGAGCCGCCGGGCGCTCGCGCCCGCGTCGCGCTCTCGGCGCTCGCCGTCGCCGAGCACTTCCGTGACGAGGAGGGCCAGGACGTGCTCCTGTTCGTCGACAACATCTTCCGGTTCACCCAGGCGGGCTCCGAGGTGAGCGCGCTCCTCGGGCGTATTCCGAGCGCCGTCGGTTACCAGCCGACCCTCTCGACGGAGATGGGCGCCTTCCAGGAGCGCATCACCTCGACGACGAAGGGCTCCGTGACCAGCGTGCAGGCGATCTACGTCCCCGCCGACGACCTGACCGATCCGGCGCCGGCCACGGCCTTCGCCCACCTCGACGCGACCACCGTTCTCTCGCGCGCGATCTCGGAGCTCGGCATCTATCCGGCCGTCGATCCGCTCGACTCGAACTCGACGATGCTCGATCCCCAGATCGTCGGCGAGAAGCACTACTCCGTCGCGCGGCGCGTGCAGCAAACGCTCCAGCGCTACAAGGATCTCCAGGACATCATCGCCATCCTCGGGATGGACGAGCTCAGCGAGGACGACAAGCTCGTCGTGTCGCGCGCCCGCAAGATGCAGAAGTTCCTGTCGCAGCCGTTCTTCGTCGCGGCCCAGTTCACCGGGCTCGAGGGCAAGCTCGTCTCGCTCAAGGACACGATCTCGGGCTTCGAGGAGATCCTGGACGGAAAGCTCGACCACATCGCGGAGCAGGATTTCTACATGGTAGGCAATATCGACGAGGTGAAGGCTCGAGCGTCGAGGAAGGCGGCCTGACGCGGCCATGGCCGATACAATCCTCCTCGAAATCGTGACGCCCACCGGCGTCGCGCTGCGCGAGCAGGTCACGGACGTGACCGCGCCGAGCGTCGCCGGCGAGTTCGGTGTGCTCCCGGGTCACCTGCCTCTGCTCGCCGCCCTCCGGACCGGCCTCGTGACGTACCACCAGAACGGCCAGGAGCACCGCCTGGCCGTTCATCACGGATTCGTCGAGGTCGTCAGCGATACGGCGCTGCTGCTCACCGAGCGCTTCGCCAAGAAGGATGATGTCGACGTCGTGCGGGTGCGCCTCCGGCTCAAGGAGGTCGATGCAGAGCTCGACCACTGGCAAGGCGACCTGACTGATCCGCGTCGCCGCGAGCTCATCGAAGAGGAGCAGTGGCTCGCCACCGAGCTCGAGCTCATCGGCGATCCGCCTCCTCCGATGGTTCGCGAGGATACGCGGTTCCTCGCCGACCACGCCGAGGCGCCGTCGATCGAGGAGATGGTCGAGGCCTCCCAGCCCGACGAGAGCCTCACGGACCACAAGAGACCCGGCTCTCCGTTCCCCGATCCGAAGTGACGTACCTGGCGGCTACCGCCTTGCGCGCGCGGCCGCCGCACAGGACACTGTTCTCCACACAGGCCGCGAGGGTCTTGGGGATCTCCCGCCTCGCGAGCTACCCGCACCGCCAAGGCGCTGGCGCAAACGGCGCCACGCTGTCTGGGTCCACCCGTGATGTTCTGCGGGCCCCGCGCGCACGGGGCCACCAAGGCAGCCCATGATCACTCCGGAGACGATCGCGCTCGTGAAAGAGCGCACGGATCTCGTAGCGCTCATCGGCGAAAGCGTGCGCCTCACGCGCCGCGGGCTCTCCTTCGTCGGGCTCTGCCCCTTTCACAAGGAGAAGACGCCCAGCTTCCACGTGAACGCGAACCGCGGGTTCTATCACTGCTTCGGCTGCAAGGAGACCGGCAGCGCCATCGACTTCGTGATGAAGCTCGAGGGCCGGACGTTCGCCGAGGCGGTGCGCGCGCTCGCCGAGCGCGCCGGCATCGAGGTGGCGGAGTCGCTGACCGACGCCGAGCGGCGCGAGGCGCAGGCGGCGCGCAAGTCGAAGGACGACCTCTACGCCGTCAACCACCTCGCCGCGACGTTCTTCGAGCACAGCCTCCGCGGTGGCCCGGGCAGCGGCCCCCATCCGCTCGCGCGCTACGCCCACGAGGAGCTCGTGCGACGCGGGCTGCCGCTCCGCGACGGCGATGGCGGCGTCGACCCGATCTCCGATGCCCTCCAGGCGTTCCGGATCGGCTACGCCCCGTTCGGCTGGGACGCGCTCGCGACCTACCTGCGGCAGCAAGGCATCTCCCCGGTCCTCGCGGAGCGCGTCGGGCTCCTCGTGCCGCGCTCCTCGGGGAGCGGCCATTACGACCGCTTCCGCCACCGGCTCATGTTCGCCGTGACCGACGTGATGGGCCGGGTGATCGCGTTCAGCGGGCGCGCGTTGCCCGATCCGAGCCCCGCGGAGCTCTCGTCGCTCAGCCTCACCGGCCCTGCGCCGCAGACCGACGGCGCGCCGGCCAAGTACATCAACAGCCCCGAGTCGCCGATCTACACGAAGGGAGAGCACCTCTTCGGGCTCTACCAGGCGCGCCAGGCGATCCGGCAGCGCGGCGAGGGGGTCCTCGTGGAGGGCAACTTCGACGTCGTCGCGCTCCACGCGCGCGGCATCGGCCACGCGGTCGCTCCGCTCGGGACCGCGTTCACGCCGGCACAGGCGAAGCTCATCAAGCGCTTCGCGCCCGTGGTCATCCTGCTCTTCGACGGCGACGCGGCCGGCAAGAAGGCCACGCGCGCGGCGCGCTCCCCGTGCCGCGAGGCGGGGCTCAGCGCGCGCGTCGCCGTGCTGCCGGCCGGCGTCGATCCCGACGATCTCGCTCGCGAGCACGGCCCGGAGGCGGTCGCGCGCATCCTGAAGGGCGCGCGCGGCCTGCTCGAGCACGTCATCGACGAGGCGCTCGACGGCGACAGCTTCGGCGGCTCGTCGCTGCCCGAGCAGCTCGCTCGCGTACGCGCCGTGGCCGCGTTGCTGGCCGACGAGGACGATCCGAACCTCAGGATGATGGCGAAGCTCTACGCCGATCGTGTCTCCTCGAAGCTCGTCATCGGCGGTCGCTCACCCGACGACCTCCGGCAGCTCGAGCGCGTCGTCGAGGAGTCCCTTTCCCGGCCGCGGAACCAGCCCAGCCGCGAGGTGACCCCCTCCGGACAGACGACCGAGACGTGGGAGCACGCGCGCTCACGCGCGCAGGTCCCGGAGGTCAGCCTCGAGATCCTTGGCGCGATCCTCGATTTTCCCGAGCTCATGGCCGACGATGAGGTGCAGACCGCGCTGGAATGCCTCGAAGGCGAGGTCGCCCTGGCAATTGCCACAGTGCGTCAAAATTTCACATTTGAAATGGGTCTTGCCGCCGGCGAATTTCTTGCGCAAGTCCCGGCTCCGATCCATTCATTCGCGGCTGGACGGCTGGTCTCGCCTGTCTTCGAAGCGGCCTCAACGGCCAAGGCGACGCTCTTGGAGAACTCACAAAAGTTGAGCAGGCAGGCCCTGGCGCGACAGAAGGCGGCCGTCATGAGCCAGCTCCAGAAGAGCGCGGTCGATGCCGATGCTGAAAACGCTTTGTTGCGTGAGCTATTCCAGCGGAGAGCGGGGGGGCTCGGTCTTCCTTGATGCGTTCCGTGTCGCCCCTACGTGGCGACCCGACGTGCGGATCCCTAGGGTTTGTCGGAATCATTTGGTGTCTTGTCGGTCGCGGCGAGCTGGTCGCCGTAAGTGGAGCATGAGGTAATGGCGAGCAAGGCCAAGCAATCTTCCGGTCGGGCAGGCGGGGTCGCAAGGGCGGCGGGGGGCGGCGCGCTGAACGGCGCGCGGCACGCATCGACACGCGGGCACGCTGAGGCAGGAGCACGCCCAAGCAACAAAGGAGACGCGGGCATCCGAGCCGAGCGGTCCGAGAAGGACCGGAAGACCCTGGAAAAACTCGTCGAGACCGGCAAGAGCAAAGGCTTTCTCACCTACGACGAGGTGAACGACGCGCTCCCCGCGGACGTCGCGCCCGATCAGCTGGACGACGTGGTGGGCGCCCTCGGCGACGAGGACATCGAGATCGTCGACGGCGCGACCCAGGTGAAGATCGCGCCGAAGCGCATCGCGGACGAGGAGGCGGGCGAGAAGAAGCTTGTCGTCACGCCCGACCGCGAGGAAGAGGACGTCGACTACTACTCGAAGTCGAACGATCCCGTCCGGATGTACCTCCGCAAGATGGGCAGCGTCTCGCTGCTCACCCGCGAGGGCGAGGTCGAGATCGCGAAGCGGATCGAGATCGGCGAGCAGAAGGTCAACGCCGCGATCCTCGACTCCCCCATCGCCGTCCGCGAGATCATCGATCTCGGCGAGAAGCTCCGGAAGCACAAGATCCGGGTGAAGGAGCTCATCAAGGACGCCGAGAACGACGACCAGGAGTTCGACGAGGAAGAGGCCGACCGGCGCATCATCCGCCTCATCGACAAGGTGAAGCGCGTCGACAAGAAGAAGGCGGAGCTCGTCGAGGAGCGCAAAGACGTAAAGACCGAGGTCCGCCGCAAGCAGATCGACGTCGAGGTCACGCAGGCGACAGCCGAGCTCGTGACGACGCTCGAGGAGATGCGCCTCAACAAGCGGACGATCGACAAGATCGTCCAGAAGCTGAAGAGCCTCATCTCGAAGGTCGAGAAGGCCGAGGCCGGCGCGACCGAGCTGGAGCGCCGCACGGGGCTCTCGAAGGGCGAGCTCAAGCGCGAGCTCATCAAGGTGAAGGGCAACCGCGCCCTCGAGGGTCGCCTCGCCAAGAAGCTCAACGTCAACCGCGAGGAGCTCAACGACTTCGAGTCGACCATCAAGAACGCCCAGAAGGGCCTGAAGAAGGTCGAGGAAGAGCTCAACATCGACGTCCTGGCGATCCGCGACACCTACGAGAACATCCGCGAAGGCGAGCGGATGGCGGAGCGCGCCAAGGCGGAGCTGGTCGAGGCGAACCTCCGCCTCGTGGTCTCCATCGCGAAGAAGTACACGAACCGCGGGCTCCAGTTCCTGGACCTCATCCAGGAAGGCAACATCGGCCTCATGAAGGCCGTCGACAAGTTCGAGTACAAGCGCGGCTACAAGTTCTCGACGTACGCGACGTGGTGGATCCGGCAGGCGATCACCCGCGCGATCGCGGACCAGGCGCGGACGATCCGCATCCCGGTCCACATGATCGAGACGATCAACAAGCTCATCCGCACCTCGCGCTACCTCGTACAGGAGTACGGCCGCGAGCCGACCCCCGAGGAGATCGCCGAGAAGATGGAGCTCCCGCTCGACAAGGTGCGGAAGGTCCTGAAGATCGCGAAGGAGCCGATCTCGCTCGAGACCCCGATCGGCGAGGAGGAGGACTCGCACCTCGGCGACTTCATCGAGGACAAGAGCGTGATCTCGCCGGCGGAGGCGGTGATCAACATGAATCTCGCCGAGCAGACCCGGAAGGTCCTGAAGACGCTGACGCCGCGCGAGGAGAAGGTGCTCCGGATGCGCTTCGGCATCGGCGAGAAGAGCGACCACACCCTCGAAGAGGTCGGTCAGGATTTCGAGGTCACCCGCGAGCGCATCCGGCAGATCGAGGCCAAGGCGCTCCGCAAGCTCCGGCACCCCAGCCGGTCGAAGCAGCTCAAGAGCTTCATCGACAGCTAGTCCGTGGGCTGGCCTGCTCGGCATCCGATGGCAGCCTCTGCGCGCGCACCGCGCGGCCGGGCTCTCCCCGGCGAGCCGCGCGCTCGCGCGGGGAGGAGCCCGCTCGGCGCGCAGCGCGCCGTCGCGGCCTTCCTCGTGGTCGCCGGCGCGCTCCATGGCGCCGGTTGCGGCAAGACCATGTCCGAGGAGGACTGCCGCAGGGTCGGCGAAGCCATGCGCGCCGCGTGGACGGCGGAGGTGAGGCGGGTGGGGCCGGCGGAGCCAGGGGGCTCGGGGAAGGCGACGGTTGTGCTCGCGAGCGAGGGTGAGCGGCTCTCGTCGGAGTGGACGTCCGACTGCAAGCGGGAGCTCACCGGGAGCGAGGTGGACCCGGGCGAGCTCGACTGCCTCACGCGCGTGAAGACGCTCGAAGAGCTCCGTCGGTGCGCCGCGCCGTGAACGCCGGCGCGCGCGCCGAACAGGCGTGACGGGCGCGCCGCGACGACTTCAGTTCAGGTAGCGCTTGTCCTTCGGGGGGTCCTTCTGGCCGCCGGGGATGACCCGGAGCGAGGCGCCCCCGGCGCGGCCGCGCGCCGCGGGTACGCGGCGGAGCGCGACGGACTGCGCCTGCAGCTGGCGGAAACGCATCCGCAGGTAGAAGCGCCGCAGCGGGGAGAAGTCGCCGAAGAGGTAGCCCGCCAGCATGCCGCCGAACGGCGTGATCAGCCCCTCGTGAGGCGCGCGCATGGAGATGACGTTGAGCACCGAGATGGCGAAGATGAAGACGAGCAGCATCGTGCCCGTCACGGGGAGGACGAAGAAGAGACGGACCGTGGTGTGCCGGTGCGCGAGCGCCCACGCGACGGCGACCGCCTCGATCATCCCGAGCCCGCCGTAGAATACGGGCTGCGCCACCTTCGGGAAGAGCGCGCCCACCGCCACCTGGAGCGCGAACGCGAAGGCCGCGGAGCCGAACAGGAACGCCAGCATCCGGCCGACGCCCCAGCGCTCCTCGAGCGAGGTGCCGAGGAAGTACAGGCCGAGCAGCGTCATGACGAAGTGCCACGGATCGCTCGGGCTGTGGATGAGCGGCGCGGTGAGCAGCCGCCACACCTGACCGTGGAGGACCCGATCGCTGATGCCAACGAACGGCGCGAGCACGCCTTCCCCCGCGCCCCCCCAGTTCAGCCCGAGGGTGAACATCACCCAGATACAGCCGATCGCGATCATCATCCCCAGCAGGGCCTTGCCTGGTTTGGGGAACCCCATTGAGCTGTGCTCCGGGCGCATAGCTTTCCACCTAACAGCCGCGCCCCCGCCGGGCAACCGCCGCCCCCTTACTTTACGGCGATTCGCCCCCCGGCCAGCGCCCGCACGACGAGCGCGACGCTCGCCGCGCGCCATCCTGGACACTCCGGCAGGGCACGCCCGGCGTGCGCGCGGGGCGCCGGGCAGCGCGCGCGCCATCGGCCGGCGCGCCCGGCGGGAGGCCATTCACGTCCCTGCTGCGTCCGGCGCCCGGCGACTCAGAAGAAGTTGCCGATGTTGAACTCGAACTTGTACGTCTCTTCGTAGGGCAGCCGCTTGAACGGGAAGCCCCACTCGAAGCGCAGCGGCCCGAGCGGGGAGAACCACCGGAACCCGAACCCCCACGAGGTGCGGACATCGAGCAGACGCTCGATCGAAAAGCACGGGTTCGTGACGTCGTGCGGCGAAGCGGGGGCGGCGTTGCAGTAGAGCTTCTCGAGATTCCACGCGTTGCCGAGGTCGGTGAACACCACGCCCTTGATCTGCACGGCCTCGATGAGCGGGAACTCCAGCTCGAGGTTCTGGTAGTACATCAAGTTGCCGCCGATGTTTGCGCCGTTCACGATGGGCGGGGAGTTCGGATCGAGGGACTCGCGGAGCGGGAGCCGCGGGCCGATGTCCCGGATCTCGAAGCCGCGCACGTCGAGGATGCCGCCCAGGAAGAAGCGGGCGAAGACCGGCACGCCCTCCGGGTTGGGGCTCGTCACCATGCCGGCCTCGGTGTTCAGCTTGAGGACCAGGCTGTCCGTGATCGGGTAGTAGAACCGCCCCGTGGCGCGATACCGCAGGAACTCGTTCTGGCTGCCGAGCGCGCTGTGGGCGAGCTCCACCGAGCCCTGCAGGTAGATGCCTGAGGTCGGGAAGAGCTGGTTGTTGCGCGTGTCGTAGGTGAGCGCCGGGCGGATGCTGGACGTGATCCCGTCGTTGAAGAGGTTGTAGAGCGGGAGCCGCTGAAACGTGGACCGCGGGTCCGCCGTGCCGAGGCCGGTCGACGTGGAGGACGAGATCTCGTCGTTCTCCAGCGTGTAGGTCAGCTGCGCGCGGAGCTGCGGCTCGATGAGCGGGTAGCCGAGCGTGAGCGAGCCGCCCGTGGAGGTCTGCGAGAACTCCTTGTAGGCCCGCAGCTGGTTGTAAACGCTCACCGCCGCGGAGAACGGGCTGTCGAACAGGTAGGGCTCGAAGAAGCGGACGTCGATGAGGCGCCGCAGCCCCGAGATCTGCGCCTGGAGCGAGAGCGACTGGCCGCTTCCGAGCAGGTTCGCCTGCTGCACCTGCGCCGTCGCGATGAAGCTCTCGACGCTCGAGAAGCCAGCCCCGATCTGGAAGGTGCCCGTCGGCTTCTCGCCGATGTCGACGTTGACGTTGATGTGCTGGGCGTCCTCGCCCTGTTCGGTGGAGATGTCGACCCGCTCGAAGTAGCCGAGCGCCGTGATCCGCTGCTTCGACCGCTCCAGCTTCGTCTCGCTGAACAGCTGCCGCTCCTCCACCTCCAGCTCGCGGCGGATCACCTTGTCCCGCGTCTTCGTGTTGCCGCGGATCTCGATGCGCCCGAAGTAGACGGGCTGGTTTCTGCGGATGCCGACGGTGATGTCGACCTCGCGCCTGTCCGGGTCGAGCTGGGTGTCGGGCGAGGCCTCGACGTTGGCATAGCCGGCATCCCGGTAGAGCGTCTGGATCGCGCTGAGATCCTTCGCCAGCTCGGCGCGGTTGAACCAGTCCCCCGGCTTGGCCCGCACCATCTCGCGCAGCGCCCGGCGCCCGCCGAGCGGCTCGATCTCGCGCCCGTCGGCGTCGCGCTCGTACACGCGGAGCGAGCGGATGCGGAACCGCGGCCCCTCGTTGATCGTCAGCGTGACCTCGATGCCCGTGCGGTCAGGCGTGAGCATCACCCGGGGCGTCGCGACCTGCACCGCGAGGAAGCCGCGATCGTAGTAGAGGGCGTTGATCACGAGGACGTCGCGCTCGAACATGTCCTGGCGGAACGGGCCGCCCGTGCCGAAGGCGAAGAACCCTCCCTGCCCCGTGAGCATGACCTCCCGGAGCTCCTCGTCCGGGATGTTGTGGTTCCCGATGAACGTGATGCGCCGGACGGTGACGGGCGCGTGCTCCTTGATGGTGAACTTGAGGGTGACCTGGTTCTCCCGCTCCGGTTTGACCTCGTAGCTGACCTCGGCGAGGAAGTAGCCCTCCTCGGCGTACTTATCGCGGAGCTTCTGCACGCCGCGGCGGACGGCCGCGTAGCTCAGGATCGTGCCGGTCTTGATCTCGACCGAGAGCGCCTCGGTGAGGTCCTCGCTGTCGATCGCGTCGTTGCCGGAGAACTCGATGGCCTTGATGCTCGGGCGCTCGCGGACGAGCACCCGCAAGCTCACGCCGTCGTCGCGGCGGGTGAGGTCGACCTCGACGTCGTCGAACAGGCCGGAGTCCCAGAGCTCGCGCACGTCGCGGGCCAGCCCCTCGGGGGTGAACGGCCTGCCGACCCGCGTCTGCCCAAGGTAGACGAGCACGTCCTCGGACGAGATCCGCCGGTTGCCGGCGATGGCGACCTGGACCACCGGCTGCCCGCGAGCGAGCTCAGCCTCCGTGGGTGCCAGGTCGAGCGTCGGTTCGGCCGTATCGGCGGCCCCCTGCGCAGGTGTACTGGAGCCTGGCTGGGCTCCCCCGGTCGCGTTGGCCGGGGCAGACGGCTGAGCGGCACCGGCCGGAGCGGGAGCCGGCGGGGCGCCGCGCCCGGGCGCCTGCGTGTCCGGAGCACCTCCGGGCACCTGAGCTGCCGCAAGCCGGGGCCGTATCGCCGCTGCCGCAACGAACACCAGGAAGAGGCCGAGCCAGACGAGCCGCTGCCAGCGGCCGGGGAGGCGAAGCATTGAACGGGTGCCTGTCGCGTACAAGGCGCCACCCCGTAGCCCAGTGCGCCGTGAGTCTCAAGGGCGGACGCCGAAAACAGGGCGTCGCCGACCGATCGCGCCGCGAACCCCCTGCGTGCGGGGTCGATCTCTCGGCCACTTGACGCTATGCCAGGGGCCGCACGAACGCAGGCGAGCACGCGCTGCCAGAAATTCCCGCGAGGCAGCCTTGACCGAGCGCGAGGCCCTGGGTAATTGCCGAGGCTCGCCAGCGTTCACCTGAACATCGGAGCACCTGCTCAACCGGTGCCCGATCACTCCCTGGAGTAACGCGTGTCTCGAACCCCCTCCCTTCCGTCCGACGGTGAGCCGCCTCGCAAGGGCCGCCGTGGCGGCCGGCCCGGTGATAGCGAGCCTCCGCCGCCCCCGGCGCCCGACACCTCGCTCGCCGAGGAGGCGCAGCGCCGGTACCTGAACTACGCGCTCAGCGTCATCACGTCGCGCGCGCTCCCCGACGTGCGCGACGGGCTGAAGCCGGTGCAGCGCCGCATCCTCTACGCGATGCTGCACGACCTGCACCTCGGGCCGGACGCGAAGTACCGGAAGAGCGCCGCGGTCGTCGGCGACGTGATGGGCAAGTACCACCCGCACGGCGACGTCGCGATCTACGACGCGATGGTCCGGCTGGCGCAGGACTTCGTGATGCGGGCGCCGCTCATCGCCGGCCACGGGAACTTCGGCTCCCTGGACGGCGATGCCCCGGCGGCGATGCGTTACACGGAGGCGAAGCTCCGCCCCCTCGCGCTGGAGCTGCTCGGCGAGCTCGGCCAGCGCACCGTGAATTTCCGCCCGAACTACGACGGCACCCGCTTCGAGCCGATCGTCCTCCCTGCCCGCTTCCCGAACCTCCTCGTGAACGGGTCGCAGGGGATCGCGGTCGGGATGGCGACGAGCATCCCGCCGCACAACCTGAGCGAGGTGATCGACGCCTGCGTCGCGCTGATCGAGAACCGCGAGCTCACCACGCAGCGGCTGCTGTCGTACGTGAAGGGGCCCGACTTCCCGACGGGAGGCCAGCTGCACGCGACGAAGAAGGAGCTCGAGGCCGTCTACACGTCCGGCCAGGGCTCGCTGAAGCTCCGCGGCGAGTGGCTGCAGGAAGAGGGCGACGGCAAGCGCGGCGCCGTACCGCAGATCGTGATCACCTCGATCCCGTACGGGATCGAGCGGAAGGCGATCGTCGAGAAGATCGCCGAGGTGATCCTCTCGAAGAAGCTGCCGACGCTCGTGGACGTGCGCGACGAGTCGACGGCCGAGGTGCGCATCGTGATGGAGCTGAAGCGCGGCGCCGACGCGCAGCTCGTGATGGCGTACCTCTACAAACAGACGCCGCTCGCGATCAACGTGCAGGTGAACCTCACCTGCCTCGTGCCCACCGACAACGCGGACGTCGCCGCGCCGCGGCGGCTCGGCCTGCACGAGATCCTGACGAAGTTCCTCGACTTCCGCTACGTGACCGTGACGCGGCGGCTCGAGTTCGCGCTCGGCGAGCTGAGGCGGCGGATCACGATCCTCGAGGGGTTCGAGAAGATCTTCGACGCGCTCGACGAGGTGATCCGGATCATCCGCAAGAGCGAGGGCAAGGCCGACGCGGCCGAGAAGCTGATAAAGCGCTTCACCCTGAACGAGGAGCAGACGGACGCGATCCTCGAGCTCAAGCTCTACCGGCTGGCGCGCCTCGAGATCCTGCTCGTGCAGAAGGATCTCTCCGAGAAGCGCGCCGAGGCGAAGCGGATCGACGGGCTGCTCAAGAACGACGCGAAGCGCTGGGGGATCGTCCGCGACGAGCTCGTCGAGATCAAGGGATCCTACGGCGAGAAGCGCCGCACGAAGGTGGTCGGCTCGATCGACGAGCCCGAGTACCAGGCGGAAGACTTCATCGTGGCCGAGGACGCGAACGTCATCCTCTCGGCGCAGGGCTGGGTGAAGCGCGTACGCGAGGTGCGGGATCTCTCCTCGACGCGCATCCGCGAGGGCGACAGCGTGCTCGCGGCCGTCGCCGGCTCGACGCGGTCGACGGTCGCGTTCTTCTCGAATCTCGGCGCGTGCTACGTGTGCCGCATCCACGATGTGCCGCAGTCGACCGGCTACGGCGATCCCGTGCAGAAGCTGTTCAAGCTGGCGGACGGCGAGCAGCTGATCGCGATGCTCTCCTTCGATCCGAGGGCGCTCGATGTCCCGGCGCAGACCCCTGACTCCGCCGAGCCGGAGCCTCCCTTCGCGCTCGCGATTACCCGCGGGGGCCTCGGCTTCCGGTTCTCGCTGCGGCCGCACCGCGACCCGTCGACGCGCTCCGGGCGCCGCTTCGCCAAGCTGAACGAGGGCGACGAGGTGCTCTTCGTCCACGCCGTGGACGGCGCCGACAGGGTGCTCTGCGCCTCGAGCGACGCCTGGGCGCTCAGCGTGGCCGTGGAGGAGCTGGCGCTGCTCTCCGGCCCGGGCAAGGGCTCGGTGGTGATGCGGGTCGCCGAAGGCGAGCGCCTGGTCGGCGCCGCCCTCGCCCTCGGCCGGAACGACGTGATCACGGTCGAGACGGAGAAGGGCAAGACGCTCGAGATCGCCGCGGGCAAGATCGCCGGTCCGCGCGGCACCCAGGGCGAGCCGATCGCGCGACGCGACCGCTTCATCCGCGTGGTGCCGCCGGCCGTCGTCGTACCGACGCTGGAGGTGAGCTGAACATGGCCGCCACGAATCCCCCGGTCCGCGCCGCGTCCGGCGCGCGTTACACGGCCGCTGACATCGAGGTGCTCGAGGGGCTGGAGCCCGTCCGCAAGCGCCCCGCCATGTACATCGGTGGCACCGACGCCAGGGGCTACCACCACCTGCTCTGGGAGATCGTCGACAACGCCGTCGACGAGGCGATCAACGGGCACGCGAAGCGGATCGAGGTGACGCTCGACGCCGATCTCCAGGGCGTGACCGTGACCGACGACGGCCGCGGCATCCCCGTCGACGTGCACCCCCGGTACAAGCGCCCCGCGCTCGAGCTCATCTTCTGTACGCTGCACGCGGGCGGGAAGTTCGCGAGCGACAGCTACAAGGTCTCGGGCGGCCTCCACGGCGTCGGCTCGAGCGTGGTCAACGCGCTCTCGGAGCTCGTCGAGGTCCGGGTGCTGCGCGACGGGCTCGAGCACCAGCAGACGTTCTCGCGCGGCGCGCCGATCAGCAAGCTCAAGAAGGGCGCGCCCACCCGCAAGCACGGCACGAGCATCCATTTCCGGCCGGATCCGGAGATCTTCGGGCAGGGCCGGCGGTTCGATCCCGAGACCATCCGCGAGCGCCTGGAGGCCAAGGCGTACCTCCACGGGGGGCTCGCGATCGCGTTCCGCGATCTCTCGTCGGGGGAGTCGATCGAGCTCCTTCACCCGAACGGCATCGCGGACTTCCTGCCGAAGCTGGTCTCCCAGCGCGGCAAGGCCGTGACGCACCCGACCATCTTCTACATCGCGCGCGAGGGCGAGATCCGGCTGGAGTCCGCGCTCCAGTGGACGGAGTCGACCGACGACTACGTGAAGTCGTACGTCAACGGCATCCCCACGCACGCGGGCGGCGCGCACGAGGCGGGCTTCGGCTCCGCGATCGTGAAGGCGGTCCGCGCCTTCATGGACGCGAAGAAGATCCAGCCGAAGGGGGTGACGCTGACGGCCGACGACATCCGCGAGGGGATCGTGGGCGTCCTGTCGATCTACATCCAGGAGCCTCAGTTCCAGGGGCAGACGAAGGATCGACTCAACAACGCGGAGGCAGGACCGGCGGTCGAAGGCATGGTCCGGCCCGCGCTCGAGCAGTGGCTGCTCCACAACGGCACGGCCGGCGAGTCGATCGTGGCCCGCGCGATCCTGGCGGCGCGCGCCAGGGAGGCACGGCGCGAGGCGACCCAGCAGGTCCTGCGGAAGACCCCCGTGTCGCACCGGCTCAACCTGCCGGGCAAGCTCGCCGACTGCGCCTCGACCGATCCCAGCGAGAGCGAGCTCTTCATCGTCGAGGGAGACAGCGCAGGCGGCTCTGCCAAGCAGGGCCGGGATCGCCGGACCCAGGCGATCCTCCCGCTGCGCGGCAAGGTGCTCAACGCGGAGCAGGCCTCGACCTCGAAGGTGCTCGGCAACAAGGAGCTCCAGGACATCGTGAGCGCGCTGGGCTGCGGCTTCGGCAAGGACTTCGACGCCTCCAAATTGCGATACGGTAGAATTTTTCTACTGATGGACGCCGACAGCGACGGCCAGCACATCGCGACGCTGCTGCTGACGTTCTTCTACCGGCACCTGCCCGGCCTGCTCCGCGGCGGGCACGTGTTCCTCGCACAGCCGCCGCTCTACAGGATCGACGCCAGCAAGGAGACGTACTGGGCCCTCGACGACGCAGAACGCGACCGGATCCTCGCGAAGCTCCCGAAGACGGCCAAGGCGGATATTTCTCGCTTCAAGGGACTCGGCGAGATGCCCGCGGAGGACCTCAAGGCGACGACACTCGACATCCGCCGCCGGCGCGCGCTGCGCATCGTGATCGAGGGAGAGATCGAGACCGATCGCATCCTGAACGAGCTGATGGGCAAGGACGCGCAGGCGCGCTTCCGCTTCATCATGGAGCGCGCGCCGAACGCCGAGATCGACGTCTGACATCGATCCCTCGCCCCGGAGATCGCGGCGCCTCCTCGCGCGCGCGCGAGCCGCGTTGGATGCCGGATCGCCGGCTCACATTCATCACCTGACAGTCACGAGATCGCCGCGACGATGTCGCGATCCGTGCGACCGCCGCGGCGTGCGTGCGGCGTGCGCGGCGCACAGGCACGCTGTGCCAGGCACGGGGGATCCCCGGTGGCTGTGCCACGTGAACCGTGGGCCACACCCCTATGACATCGCGAGCTGGTTGACTCGCAAACGCGGCGTTTTGCGCTGTGGAACGCCGATTCACCTGAGCCAGGAGCGCTGAGTCAGCTTGCGGCCTGCTGGTTGCAATACGTCGCGCCGGTGGCCGCGATGACCGCGATGACCGCGGCACATCGCCCTTTCACCGCTGGAGAGGTACCCGTGACGACTGCGCTTCCCATCTCGACTCCGATCACACCCTCCTCGTCCCACAACATGCCGGCCGCACGCTCCCTGTCGGTTCCGGCCACGCCCATCGCAGCCGCGAGCAGCGGGTCGGTCGCACGGCCGACGACGCTCCCGGCGTCCGACGCTGCAACGCCGAGCGACAGCGCGCTGCCGCCGCCCGAGGACGCTTCAGCCATCATGAGCTCGCCCTCCACCCTGCCGCCGCACCCGGCAGCCCCGCTCCCGCGCAGCACCTCGGAGCGGCTCCTGCTCGGTCGCGACCGCATCCGCAGCGCCGCGGAAGAGGGACATAAGATCCGTTCCTACGAGCTCGCACTGGCTCTCAATCTGTCCGAGTTTCATTTCGCGCGGCTCTTCCGTGCCGCCTTCGGGCTATCGCCGCACGTCTACTACGACGAGGTACGCGCGGAACGCGCCCGCACACTATTATGCGAGGGGCACACCGAGAAGGAGGTCGCCCGTCGCATCGGCTTCCGCCGGCCGGCGGAGCTCCGGGTCCTCCTGTCGAAGCGCGGCGGCTCGCTGCCCCCGGCCGGCGAGGCGGAGGCGAGCGACGCCTCGGCCGAGTGATCCGTTGAGTGAACCAACGCAAGACGTCGGCCACGCGAAGCGCCGGAACCACCAGCCCCCCTGGCGCGAGACAAAGTGCTTACCTCCATGACATCGTGATCAGAGTCGCCTGTGCTTGAGTGAGGGGAGATTCGCCCTGACCCGATCGAGGTAAGCAGGGTCGAGCATCGCCATCGCGATCCCCTCCCCTTCGGAGGCCTGAGCGATCACCTCACCCCACGGATCGATCACGCACGACTTCCCGAAGGTCGCCCGCCCGCCGGGGTGCTTGCCCCACTGCGCTGCGGCCACCACGTACGCCTGGGCCTCGATCGCCCGCGCGCGGAGCAGGATCAGCCAGTGGTCCTTGCCGGTGAGCAGCGTGAACGCCGCGGGGACGACGATGGCCTCGGCGCCTTCCGACGAGAGCGCGCGGTAGAGCTCCGGGAACCGGACGTCGTAGCAGATCGACAACCCGAGCTTCACGCCGTCGATCTCGGTGACGACGGGGAGCTCTCCGGCGGTCGTCGATGCCGACTCACGGTACTTCGTGCCATCGGCGATCTCGACGTCGAAGAGGTGAATCTTCCGGTAGCGGGCGGTGAGCCGGCCGTCGGGCCCGAAGACCGCGCAGGTGTTGTACGGCCTCGCCGCATCCGGCGCGCGCTCGGGGAAGCCGCCGGCCACGAGGGTCACCCGGGCGGACCGCGCCGCGTCGGCGAGACGATGCGCGATGGGACCGCCGCCGGCGTCGAGGTCCTCCGCGATGTGGCGCTTTCCTTCCTCGTTGCCCATGTACGCGAAGTTCTCGGGCAGCACGACCGTCGTCGCCCCACGGCCGGCCGCCTCCACGACGCGCGCCTCGATCCGCGCCAGGTTCTCGCTCACGTTCTCCTGGCTGGAGAGCTGGAGGGCCGCCCAGATCACCGGTTTTTGCATGGGGCAAGCCTACCGCACGAGGAACCGTAGCGGACCGCGCGTGGAAGAGCGCGCGGACTTCACCGGATTCCTCGTTGTCCGGACGCGCCCGCAGCTCCGCCGCCGCCCGCAGCTCCGCCGCCGCCCGCAGCTCCGCCGCCGCCCGCAGCTCCGCCGCCGCCCGCAGCTCCGCCGCCGCCCGCAGCTCCGCCGCCGCCCGCAGCTCCGCCGCCGCCCGCAGCTCCGCCGCCGCCCGCAGCTCCGCCGCCGCCCGCAGCTCCGCCAGCGCCCGCAGCTCCGCCAGCGCCAGCCAACCCGACGCTCGCCTCAGCGCACTCGAGCGGCGCGTCGTAGTAGGCGCACCTCGCGCCGCACGCGGCGCACACGCAGGCGAGCACCTGCTGATACGCCCGATGTGCGGCGCCCGCTTCGTCCGGGAACACGCACGCCGTCTGGCAGGCCTTGTTGTGACCGCAGCCCTTGAGGCACACGCTGATCTGCCTGCACCCGGGCTCGCCGTCGCACGCCGAGAGCTGCGCCTCGCAGCGCGCACCGCGGGAGGCGTGCTCGTTGAAGCAATCGCCGCATCGCCCCGCTTCGCCGCCATAGGCAACGACGCACTCGCAGAGGTTCGCCGGCCGAGGCTCCTCGTCGACGCTCGCATCGGGCGCGGCGCCCCCCGCTGCCCCCGCGCCGCTCGACGTGCCGGCATGAGCGCGCGGCGGCGGGAGCCGCTCTTCGGTGCAGCTCGGCGTCGACGCGAACGCGAGCGCCGCCCCCCACGCCGTCGCGCCGCAGAGGACAGCGCGGCCGTACGATCCGACAGGAGCGCGCAGCGCCCTCCACACGAACAACATGATGGAGCAAGCGTAGCCTGCCCCTCACCCGGGACCGAGATCGAGCCGCGCTGCTCACGGCCGTCCGAGGGATCGGCCGAGGTCGCACGGAACCCTCTCCCGGCCGCCGCCGATCGCTCCTATGCTTTGCTGACACATCGCAAAAATTCTCATGGAAATCGCTCCCCTCTCGCTGTTACCGCGCTCCGTGCTCGCCCTGGCCAAGGAGGTCGCGCGCGCGTTGCTCCGGCGGCCGGTCGTCGGGATCGCCGCCGCCGCACAGACCGCCGACGGCCGGTGGCTGCTCATTCGCCGCAGCGACACCGGAACCTGGGCGCTCCCAGGAGGGACCCTGGAATGGGGCGAGACGCTCCGCGACAGCATCGTGCGGGAGCTCGCCGAAGAGGCCGGCGTCGTCGAGGTCGAGCTCGGGCGGGTCGTTGGCGTGTACTCGCGGCCCGACCGCGACATCCGTTTCCACGCCGTGACGGTCGTCGTCGCCGCCCGGATCGGCGCACCCACACGCCCTCCACAGAACCCGCTCGAGATCCGCGAGGTCAGGCTGTTCCGCGAGGACGAGCTCCCGGCCGAGCTCGCGATGGGCATGGGGGACCTCCTCGCCGCCGCCCGGCGCGCCGGCGACACCGAGCTCGAGTGAGCCGAGGCAAGCGATGACGCAGGCACACCACGACGAGGCCGAAGCGCGCATGCTGCAGGGCGGGCTCGCGACGGATCCGACGCACAAGGCGAGGATCGATGAGCTCGCCGAGCGCATCGAGAAATACAGGGCGAGCTACTACGCCGGGCACCCGGAGGTCTCGGACGCGGCGTTCGACGCCCTCGAGGATGAGCTCCGCGCCCTCGATCCCGCGCACCCGGTGCTCGCCCGGGTCGGCTCCGCCTCCCTGATCACGGAGTGGGAGAAGGCGCGGCACGAGATCCCGATGGGCTCGCTCAACAAGGTCGTCTCCGAGGACGAGCTCCGGGCCTGGGTCGCCCGGTGCGACGAGCTCCTCGCGAAGGACGCGCACGACGGCGCCGCGCAGCCGGCGAGCTCCGCCGGTGCCAGCGTCGCAGACGATCTCTTCGTGGCGGAGAAGCTCGACGGCATCTCCATCGAGGTCATCTACAAGGGCGGCAAGCTCGTCGATGCGATCACCCGGGGCGACGGCGAGTGGGGCGAGCGGATCACCGCGAACGTCGCGAGGATGAAGGGCGTCCCCCCGAGGATCCGGGAGCGGGGCCGGCTGTCCGTGCGCGGCGAGATCATCCTTCGCCTGTCGGACATGAAGCGCTATTTCCCCGGCGTCACCAGCCCGCGCAACATGGCCGCGGGCGCGGCCAAGCGGTTCGACGGCCAGGGGGCGGAGCACTGCACGGTGCTGTTCTACGACGTCGCCGATCACCTCGAGATCCCGACGTGCCGGGCGCGCTTCGCGTGGTTGCGCGATCTCGGCTTCGCGACGCCGCAGACCGCTCACGGCGACGTCGAGGACGTCGTGAAGCTCTATCGGCGCTACTCGAGCGAGCTCCGCGCGAGCCTCGACTACGAGATCGACGGGCTCGTCGTCTACGTGGACTCGCTCCACCTCCAGGGCATGCTCGGCGACGTCAACCGAAGGCCGCGCGGCGCGGTCGCCTTCAAGTTCGCGTCGCCGGCCAAGGTGACGACGGTCGTGGCGATCCAGTGGGACACCGGGCCGAGCGGGCGCGTCACCCCGGTGGCGATCGTCGAGCCGGTGGAGCTCGCGGGCGCCAACGTCCGGCGCGCCTCCCTGCACAACGCGGCCAACGTGCGCGGCCTCGGCATCGGGGTGGGCGACGAGGTGCTGGTCTCGCGCCGCAACGACGTGATCCCGTACGTCGAGGAGGTCGTCGAGAAGCGCGGCCCCGTCGCGGTCCCCCCGTCGCTCTGCCCGGTCTGCAGCGCGCCGCTCGTCGTCGAGGGAGAGTACCTCCTCTGCCGGAACGCCGCGTGCCGCGCCCTCATCGAGGGGCGCATCCACAACTGGATCGACGCGATCGGCGCGCTGGAGTGGGGCGACAAGCTGATCGAGCAGGTGGTCGCCGCGGGCCTCGTGCGCGAGCCGCTCGACCTCTACAAGCTCACGGTGAAGGACATCGCCGAGCTCGACCGGCGCGGGGAAAAGAGCGCCACGAAGTGCCTCGACCAGCTGAAGAGCCGGCTCCCGCTCACGCTGCCGGTCTTCCTCGCGGCGCTCGGCATCGAGGGGTTCGCGATCCAGACCGCGCGGCTGCTCGTGTCCGCCGGCTACACGACGATCGAGAAGCTGCTCGCGGCCGGCGAGGACGAGCTCGCCGACATCCCGGGGCTCGGCGCGATCAAGGCCGCGAGCATCGTTCGAGGGCTGCGCGCCCGCGGCGACGAGATCGCGCGGCTGCTCGCCGCCGGCATCGTCCCGGTGGCCCCCGAGGCCGAGGGGCCGCTCGCCGGCCTCACCTTCTGCTTCACCGGCGCGGCCGTGCGCCCCCGCGGCGAGCTCACCCACCTCGTCGAGTCGAACGGCGGCCGGGTGCTGAACAGCGTCACGAAGGAGCTCAACTACCTCGTCCTCGCCGACGTGGCGTCCGCGTCGAGCAAGGCGGTCAAGGCGCGCAAGTACGGCACCAAGCTCATCACCGAGGACGACCTCGACAAGCTCATCGCCGAGCGCCGCGGCGGCTGACCGGAGGAGCCGCCGGGGCTAGAGAGCGCCGGCGGAGCGGCGCGGCTGTCCAGCTGAGCCTCCAGCGCGAGCCCGCGGAACGCGGCGGCCACGGCGACCCTCGACTTCCCCGCGCGGGCGCTCGATCCGCACCTGCGCGCGGGGCAGCCACGCGCGCGCGGAGCTGCCTTCGCCGCCCACGTCGCCCACGCGTGATGAGCTCGCGCATCGCACGAGCGTAGCGGCGGCGCGGGCGCTGCCCAAGGCGGGCGACGTCTGATCATGACATCCACGAAATGCGGTGAGCGCTGCCCAGCGCGGCCATCCGGCTCACGCCGCAGCCGCGAACAGCGGCGCCGGAGCGCTGCGTGCCCGTGTCTCCCCCGCTAGACTCGCGTCATGATCGACGCCATCGCCACGCCCCCGAGCCCCCAGAACGAGCCCGTCCTCGCGTACGCCCCTGGCAGCCCGGAGCGCGCGGCCCTCAAGGCGGAGCTCGATCGCCGGGCACGGGAGACGATCGACATCCCGATGGTCATCGACGGCGAGGCGGTCCGGACCGGAGCCCTCGACGAGGTCCGCGCACCGCACCGGCGCGACCTCCTCCTCGCCCAGGCCCATCAGGGCGGCGCCGAGCACGTCGCGCGCGCGATCGAGGCCGCCCGGCGAGCGCAGCGCGCCTGGTCGCGGACGCCGTGGACAGAGCGCGCCGCGGTGTTCCTCAAGGCGGCCGAGCTGCTCGCGACCCGGTACCGCCCCGTGCTCAACGCGGCGACGATGCTCGGCCAGAGCAAGACGGCATTCCAGGCGGAGATCGACTCCGCCTGCGAGCTCATCGATTTCTTCCGCTACAACGTCCACTTCGCCCACCGGATCGCGGCGGAGCAGCCGGCGAGCGCGCCCGGCATCTGGAACCTCGCCGAGCCTCGCCCGCTCGAGGGCTTCGTCTTCGCGGCCACGCCGTTCAACTTCACCGCGATCGCGGGCAACCTGTGCGCGGCCCCGGCGCTGATGGGCAACACGGTGGTCTGGAAGCCGTCGGCGAACGCGCTCTGCTCCGCGCACGTCGTGATGGAGCTCCTGATCGAGGCGGGCCTGCCTCGCGGCGTCATCAACCTCGTCATGGGCCCGCCCGAGCTCGTCTCGAACGCCTGCCTCGATCACCCGGACTTCGCCGGCATCCACTTCACGGGATCGACCGCTGTCTTCCGGTCGATCTGGCGCCGCATCGGGGAGAACATCGGGCGCTACCGGAGCTACCCGCGCATCGTGGGCGAGACCGGCGGCAAGGACTTCGTCTTCGCGCACGCGAGCGCCGACGTCGACGCGCTCGCCGTGGCGCTCGTCCGGGGGGCCTACGAGTACCAGGGGCAGAAGTGCTCCGCCGCGTCGCGCGCGTACGTCCCCCGCTCGCTCTGGCCGGCGCTCAAGGGCCGACTCGAGGGCCACATCCAGGCGATCCGCATGGGGGACGTCGCCGACTTCCGCAACTTCATGGGCGCGGTGATCGACGGGCGCGCGCATGCCCGGCTCACGGAGCGGATCGCCGCGGCGAAGAAGGACACGGCGTGCTCGCTCGTGTGCGGCGGCGGCGGGCGCGCGCACGACGGGAGCGACGGCTGGTTCGTGGAGCCGACGCTGATCGAGACAACGGATCCGCGCCACGCCCTGATGACGGAGGAGCTGTTCGGTCCGGTGCTGACGGTCTGGGTCTACCCCGACGGCGAGGAGGACAAGGCGCTCGCGCTCTGCGACGAGACGTCACCGTACGGCCTCACGGGCGCCGTGTTCGCGCGGGACCGGGCGTTCATCGAGGCGGCGAGCGACGCGCTCCGCTTCGCGGCGGGCAATTTCTACATCAACGACAAGCCGACGGGCGCCGTCGTCGGGCAGCAGCCGTTCGGCGGCGGGCGCGCCTCCGGCACGAACGACAAGGCGGGCAGCCTGTTCAACCTGCTCCGGTGGGTCTCGCCGCGGGTCGTGAAGGAGACGTTCGCCCCGCCGCACGCAGTCGCCTACCCGTTCATGGCAGCCGAGTAGGACGCGCGCGGCGCGCCAGGAGGCACGCGGCGCGTCGCCGCGCGGCGACGAGGTGTGGCGGGCCTCGTCGGTCAATCCTCCGGCGAGTAGTCGCAGGCGCCGGCCGCGAGGTCGGCGCAGGACCAGCTCTCCTCCTCGTAGCATTCGGCCTGACGCTCGATGGCGATGGCATAGGACGCGCGGTCGGATTCGCCGAGACAGATGGCGATGCAGGCGTCCTTGCCAGGGCTGTCGGGCTGGCACTCGGCGTTCTTGGCGCAGACGACCTCGCAGGGGTCGCTGCCCGAGCAGCCAGCCGTGAAAGCGAAGAGCAGCAGGGCAAAGACGAGCGCGGGACGGGGCATGGCGGAAGCTCCAGCGGCCATCGGAGCACGCGACGCAGCCGGCGGCGAGAGGCGAGCAGGAGGGCGTCTGCGCGCCGTCGCCTGCCCGGGAGACAAGGAGGGAAGCGCGCCCCGGCAGCGGTGACGCCGGAGGTGAGCTGACCGGCGACCGCCGTGCTCGATCCGCCGCGCCGAGCGCCCGGGCGAAGACCAGGTCGCTCCACGAGAGTTCAGGCCCGACGGATCACCCTCCCAGGCACCGCTCACTGAGCCCCACAGCTCGCACCGGCCTCTGGA
Organism: Sorangium sp. So ce362; assembly: GCF_051519845.1. Classification (NCBI taxonomy): domain Bacteria; kingdom Pseudomonadati; phylum Myxococcota; order Polyangiales; family Polyangiaceae; genus Sorangium; species Sorangium sp. So ce362. The sequence continues at coordinate 6,098,791 of NZ_CP150332.1, forward strand.
GGATTCATCTGTGGAGCAGCCCCCCAAACTCCACGATTTGTCCAGATCTTCGACCGTCAAAACCGTGCGCTCTCATGGCGCACGCGACGAGCAGCGGTGTAGGTGTACTAATCCCACGTAGCCACACCAAATGCTGCAGTGGGACAGCAAACGTGTTGGAGGTGCCATGAGGTCGATGTATTTTTTGGGTTTTTTCGTGCTTGGCACGATCGCGGCGCCAGCTGCGGGCTGCGGTGGCGATGAAGACGGCAGCGGAGGAAGCGGAGGCGAGGGGGGAGCCGGGAGCACCACGACGTCGAGCGTGACCACCACCACCGGCCTCGTCACGAGCACCTCCACGGGCTCGGGCGACGTGGACGACGGCAACGACAGCATCGATGAAGCAGAGGAGATCCCCGCCGGCAACAACGGGCTAAGCGGGACGCTCGAGCCGCTCGAAGAGGACGCGGACTACTATCGGTTCACCGGAACCAAGGGCCTCCCGGTCTACCTCATCAGCGACGCGAAGCCGAGCGACGCCGAGAGGGATCCGACCTTCCCCGATACGGTCATCACGCTGCTCGACGCCGAAGGGAACCAGATCGCGCAGAACGACGACCCGGTCGACGGTCTCACCAACGACGGCGAGCTGCTCACCGTGCTGCCCGCAGACGGCGAGTATTTCGTGGTCATCCAGGACTGCAACGCCGCGTTCCCGGAGATCGCCTTCCCGAACGGTTGCTTCAACCCGGCCGAGGTCGTCAGCTTCGACTACTCGCTGCAGTTCCTCCCGATCAATCTGGCAGCCAGCGACACCGACAGCCTCGTCGGCGAGACGGAGCCCAACGATGACGCCGAGCAGGCCGTGCCGATGCCGTATCAGCTGACAGCCAACGAATCGGCCTACTACACCACGTTCGTGTTCGGCAGCTTCGCGAGCGAGACCGACGTCGACGTGTATTCGTTCACCCCGCCGGCGACCCCCGAGGTCGACAACGCCCAGCTGGCCGAGCTCACCCTCTCCGGCCCGAGCGGGTCCGAAGGCAACGGCTCGACGGTGGACGTCAGCGAGATCGCCGTCTTCAACGCGACCGATCTGACGAGCGCCTATGCGAAGGTCGACCCGTCAAAGGGCGGCGATATCGCCGTTCCGGTGGAGGCCGGGCAAGAGTACCTCGTGTTCGTCAAGCGCCCCGCAGGAGCGGTGGGGAAGAACGACTTCTACATCCTGCTGAACAACCGGGCGAGCTCCGAGCCGCTCGAAGCCGAGGAGCTCACAAACGGTGACGTGACGACGCCGGAAGGCGGCCTGGTCTCCTTCCCCAACGGGGGAGGCGGCGTCAGCTTCGCCATCGAGGGGAAGCTCGCCGACACCGAGGAGGGCGCGGACGTCGACGTCTACGAGGTCCCCCTCGACGACGCGGAAGCGGGCTGGACGATCTCGGTCATCTGCGGCGCCCAGCGCCACGGCTCCGGCGTCCGCGAGCTCAGCGCCGAGGTGCTGAACGGAGACGGCACCCCGATCGACGCCACCACCCACTCGGGCACGGAGACCGAAGCGGAAGCGCTGTTCATCGATAAGGTCGCGATCCCAGAGGCTCCCGAGGGCAACCGGCTGCTCGTCAAGGTGTCGGCCGGTACCCCGGCCACCGATGTGACGAGCCGCGGTTACAACTGCCTCTTCGCCTACCTGCCGCCGGCCACCGACTGAGGGTCCGAAGCACCGCACGGCTCGAGCTCCCGTTTTCCGGGGGCTCACGCCGCTCGGCGCTCTGGAGCGCACACCGTCGGACGGCGCCGGAAGGCCTGGGCCGCGCGCTCCCGCCCGAACCCCTCGAGACCCCGTGGTATAGCCGGACCGACATGAAGGTCGGCCACACGCCCGCGCGCCCCGGGCTCCTCTCCCTCCTCCTGCTCGTCGCCTGCAGCGCCGGCCCCCGGACCGGCGCGGTCGCGCCGCCGGACGGGCCCCGCGGCGCCGCCCCGCCGGGGACGACCTCGCGTCCGGCGATGACGCCGCCGTCCGAGGAGGCCCCGGCGCGCGCCGAGTTCGACCCCGTGCCGCACGGGATCACCGCGGGCGGGGTGAAGCAGCTCTGCGACGATCACCTGCGCGCGGCACACGAGCACCTCGACGCGATCAGGGCGCTCCGCGGCGCGCCGCCGGAGAAGCTCACCTACCCCGCGACCCTCCGGCGGTTCGACGACGCCGTGCTCGAGGTGAACAGCGCGGGCGACTTCCCGTACCTGATGGGGGTCGCGCACCCGGACGCGGCCGTGCGCGAGGCCGCCAGGCTCTGCGAGCCGAAGGTCGACAGGTTCACGACCGCGATGTGGCTGGACGCCGATCTCGCCGCCGTCATCAAGGCGTACGCCGAGACGGACGAGGCGCGCGAGACGCTGAAAGGAGAGCGCGCCCGGCTCCTCTCCGACGTCCTCCGCGACTTCCGACGCAACGGGCTGTCGCTGCCGCCCGACCGGCAGCAGCGCCTCCGCGACGTGAACGAGCAGATCACCCGCATCGGACAGGAGTTCATGGCGAACCTGTCCACGGCGAACGGCTCGATCGAGATCGCGCCCGCCTCGCTCCAGGGGCTGCCCAAGGAGTACGTGGCGAAGCACCCGCCCACGGCGAACGGCAAGGTCGAGATCAGCACCGACTACCCCGACTTCTTCCCGTTCGTCACCTACGCGAAGGATCGCAAGGCCGCGCTCGAACTCTACGTTCTGTTCACCAACCGCGGCGGCGAGAAGAACGTGAAGCTGCTCGAGCGCCTCCTCGCGCTCCGCTCCGAGAAGGCGAAGATGCTCGGCTACAAGAGCTGGGCCGACTACGCCATCGAGCCGCGGATGGCCAAGACGAGCGGCGCCGTGCGCGCCTTCCTCGACCAGGTCAAGACCGCGCTGAAGGCGCCCGCCAAGGCCGAGTTCGCCGAGCTGATGAAGGAGCACGCGCGGCTCGGAGGCAAGCCGACCGACAGGCTCCCGCCCTCCGAGCGCTACTTCCTCGAGGATCGGGTCCGCGCGTCCAAGTACCAGTTCAACTCGCAGGCGCTCTCGGACTACCTCGAGATCGGCGCGGTGAAGCAGGGGCTCATGGACATCACGGCGCGGATGTACGGGGTCGAGTACAAGGAGGTCCCCGCCAAGGCCTGGCACCCCGACGTGACCGCGTACGAGGTGCGCTCCGAGGGCAAGGCGATCGGGAAGTTCTACCTCGACCTCTACAGCAGGCCCGACAAGTACAAGCACGCGGCGATGTTCGCCGTGCGGACGGCGAAGCTGCTCGACGACGGTTCGTGGCAGACCCCCGTCGCGGCGCTGGAGTGCAACTTCCCGAAGCCGGGGGCGCAGCCGGCGCTCATGTCCCACGAGGACGTGGTGACGTTCTTCCACGAGTTCGGGCACGTGCTGCACCACCTCCTCACGCGCTCCGAGCTGGCCTCCTACTCGGGGACCGCGACCGTGCGCGACTTCGTCGAGGCGCCGAGCCAGATGTTCGAGGAGTGGGCGTGGTCCCGCGAGGTGCTCGATCTGTTCGCGAAGCACCACGCGACCGGCGAGAAGATCCCGGACGATCTCTTCCAGGCGATGACCCGCGCGCGGGGCTTCGGGCGAGCGCTCGCGACGCAGCGGCAGCTCACCCTCGCGTCGATCGACCTGGAGCTCCACTCCCGCGAGCCGGGCTTCGACACGACCCTGGTCGTGGAGCAGGCGCAGCGCGCGAACGAGTCCTTCGCCTTCGTGAAGGGGACGCACCTGCAGTCGAGCTTCGGGCACCTCATCACGTACGACGCCGGCTATTACGGCTACCAGTGGGCCCTGTCGCTCTCGCGCGACGTGCTCACCCGCTTCAAGCAGGAGGGCCTGCTCAACCCCGTCGTCGCGCGCGCCTTCCGCGACGAGGTGCTCGCCAGGGGAGGCGGCGTCGAGGCAGGCGAGCTCGTCGCCCGCTTCCTCGGCCGACCACCGCGCCACGACGCGTACCTCGCCTACCTCCAGGGCAAGGAGTGAACGCGCCTCGGCCGCGCTGCGGACGCGGGGCCGGGGCTTCCAGGAGACAGGACGGACGCCGCGCGCCCTCCGCCGCGGAGCGGCGGCCGGTGCTCGGGAAGGACATCTGACCCGCGCAGCTACGGCTCGATCGCGACGCCGAGCTCCTCGCGCAACGCGTGATAGGCGTCCGAGACGGTGAACGAGAGGAGATCGCCGATCTTCTCCTCCGCCGTCAGCACGCCAGGCGCATCCCCGCGCGAGAGCGACGACGCCGCGACCGAGAGCTCGCCGGTCAGCAGGTAGCCGACCCGGGCAGCGCACCGCTCCACCGAGCCCGCCCAGTGGGCGAGATCCAGCGGCGCGCGGATCTCGTAGAGCTCGAACACCGCGGCCTCCAGCGCGTCACGCTCGCGCTCCGTCAGCCGCTCGTCGAGCAGAGGCATCAGCGCGAGCACCGCGCCCTCGAGCTCGGCAGGAACAGGCTCCGACGGCCGCGCCACCTTGACCGCCGCAGCAAGACAGACGCCGAGCTCCTCGAGCGAGGGGAAATGAAGGAGCAGCCGGTGCGGGCCGACGTGATACGCGACGTGGCTGCCCACCAGGAACGCGAGCTCCGCGGCCGTCCTCCCGCGGAGCGCCTCGCCGCCGACCAGGACGCTCGGCTCCTCGACCGTCACGGCCGCGACCGCGATCGGCGCGTCCTTGCGGAGATAGACCGCCGGCGCGGCGATCCCGAGGCACCGGCTCGCCCACGAGAACAGGCGCACCACGCCCGCCGCGTTCTGCTCCGCGTCGGCGCGCGCGGCCGGATCGACGTGGGGGGCCTTCTTCTCCCGCGCGCGCTGGGCGAACCGCGCGCGGATCGCCGCGTCGGCGACCGACGCGAGGATCTCCTCGAGCGCGCGATCGCGATCGGCCGCGCGCAGGAGATCCCAGCTCCCCGGGCCCAGCCCGCGCGCGGGCTGCACGAGGCCCGCGGGCCGGTGCTCCTCGAAGATGAAGCGCTCCCGCTCCTCGGCGGCGCCGAGGTAAACGGCCACGCTCGCCGCGGCCCAGGCCTGGTCGACGCGCCTCAGCTTCTGGAAGGTGTCGAACAGGTCGTGAAACACCTGGACGTTGCCCGGATCGAGCACCGCCGCGGCCTGGAGGTGCGCGGCCGCGCGCTCGATCCGGCCGGCGCTCCGCGCGAGCGACGCCGCGCTGAGCCGCCCGGGGACGTCGTCCGGCCGCTCGGCCACCGCGCCCTCGAACGCCTCCAGCGCGGAGCTCGGGTCCTCGAGGTGGTCGCGGAAGAGCATGCCGAGGCGGCGGCACAGCTCCCAGGTGACATCGCTCCGGACGCGCAGGCCGGGGATCCGCTGCGCCCGGTCGAGCATGCGCCGGTACGCGAGCTCGAGCTCGCCCCACTCCTGCCGCGCCGAGAGGAGGATCGCGATCAGCGCGAGCGGATCGAGGAACGTGGGATCGGCGTCGAGCGCGCGCTCGAGCAGATCGATGCCATCCTGCTCGCGCGTGACCTCGGTCAAGGTGGCGCGGGCCTCGCCCTGCATGGCGGCGCGCGCGAGCTCCAGGAGCGCGATCGCCCGCTGCCGCGGGTCCGGAGCGAGCTCGGCGAGGCAGCGGCGCGCGTCGAGCGACGCCGCGAAATCGCCCGCCGCCTGGTAGAGCCGGCCCAGGCCGCGCAGGACCGCGGCGTCGTCCGGGCCGAGCTCCCGCGCCCGCTCCAGGAGCTGCTGCGCCCGCTCCGGATCCCCGGCGACGATCTCCCAGTGCTCGGCGAACCTGACGAGGAGCCCGAAGCGAGCGGCGTCCCCCTCGACGCGCGTGAGCAGCCGCTCCTCCGCGGTGCGCAGCCTGGCGAAGTCCCGCTCGGCGAGGTGGAGCTCGACAAGCGCCTCGAGCGCGGGCCGGTGCTCGGGCGCGAGCGCCAGCGCCTTCTCGAAGCCCTCGATCGCCTCGCGGTGCCGCCCCTGGCGCCACCTCGCGTGGGCGATGCGCAGGTGCACCTCCGCGCGCGCATCCCGCTGCACGACCCCGACGAGCGCGAGCGCCTTCTTGTACGCCGTGAGCGCCCCGTCGAGGTCCGACGCGGCGGCGAGCGTGTCGCCGGCCGCGAGGTACTGCGCGACCGGGTCGTCCGGCGCGGGCGCAGGCGTGGTGGCGGCGCCGTCTTCGCCCGCGCTCTCGAGCAGCGCCCCCTCGGGCTCCCTCGCCCGCCGCCTGCCCGGAGCGCCGCCGCGCGGGACGAGCACCGCGAACGAACCCCGCCCGCCCACCCGCGCGAAGCAAGGGATGGCGCCGGCGAGGTCGGGGTTCTCCTGCACGCGGCGGAAGATCTCCTCCGCGGTGAGGCCCCTCTCCGGATCGGCCTCGTCGAGGTGCTCGACGAAGGCGCGGGTGAACACCGACGGCAGGTCGGCGTCGAGCGATCCGATCGGGTGGGCCGAGACGAGGAGCTCGACCCCCGTCACGGGGGACGCCGTCGCCTGCTCGGCGGCGGTGACCACGGCGCGCGAGGTCGCCCCGGGGCCGTGGTGGCACTCGAGGACGAAGAGCACCTCGCCGCGCGCGCGATCGCGGAACACCGCGGCGATGTCGCCCAGCGCGTCGCCCACGCCGGGGTTCTCGGGGTCGAGGCAGAGGAAGAGCTCCCCGTCCGGCGACAGCGCGACCGCGCAGGAGGCGTAGAAGAGGAACAGGGTGGAGGCCTCGTCGCGCGCGGCGTCCTCCGCGTCGACCAGGGTCCGCCGCGTCGCGACGAGCTCGTCGAACAGCGCGTCGAGCTGCTCCGCGAGATCCCGCGCGGGATCGACGTCGAGCACCCGGAAGCCCGCGTCGTCCAGCGAGAGGCGGGCCCGGATGAGATCACCGTCCAGCGAGCCGGGCGCCGGCCGCTGATCGCGGTGCAAGCTGGGCGTGGCGACGACCGCCAAGCGCATCAGGGCGCCCTCTCCTCGTTGCGTACGCGCATGCAGGCGAGCAATCTACCCAGGGCCGCGCCCGAAGCGAAGAAGGTTGCCACCCGGCGTGCAACTCCGACGCAGCGCGAGGTCCCCCGTACGAGACAACCCGCCGGGAGAGAGCACGCATGAGCAAAGGCAAGGGTCGTTGGTGGACGGAAGCGCCCGGCAGCGCCGGAGGAGCTCGCGCTGCGTCATTTGCGCTCGCGGTCGCCCTCGCGTCGGGCTGCGGGGGCGCGTGCGACGAGGCCGAGGACCACATGGAGGAGTGCGGGTTCCAGGGCAGCGGCCTCTCCAGCGAGGCGTCGTGCGAGGGCGCCGTCCGCTGCGCGTCGGCGTGCGCCGCCGAAGTGCCCTGCGGCGCGTTCGACGGAACGGACGCGGCCGCGTCCGATCGGTACAGGAGCTGCCTCGAGGCGTGCTGAGGCGTCGCGGAGCTCAGCAGACGGTCCGGACGAGCGCCGCGCCGTCCTGCGGGCGCTCGTCGTCGGGGCCGAGGCACCGCAGCGACAGCTCCTTCCAGGGAGCCAGCCCCTCGCCCCCGAGCGGCTCGAGGCGCACGAGGACGTCCTCGAGCACGCGGCCGTAGCCGTAGATATCGTCGCGCGGGTCGCTCGGCCGCCCGGCGAGCCGCTCCGGCGAGACGTACCCCGGGCTGCCGCCGGCCGACGGCGCGCCGCGGGGCCGGGCCAGCCCGAAGTCGCTGAGCACGGGCTCGGCGAGGCTGCGCAGGAGCACGTTGGCCGGCTTGACGTCGGCGTGGACGTAGCCGCGCTCATGGATGCGGGCGAGCGCGCGGGCGAGCGGGCGCGCCCACCGCGCGACCGGCGCGAGCGCCGCCGCGTCGCCGGCGCGGAGCGCGTCCCGGACCGAGCCGCGCGCGATCCACTCGAGCGCGATCCACCCCTCGTCGGGGTCCGCGTCGAACACCCGCACCACGCCGGGGCCCGCGAGCGCCGCGGCGAGCCGCACCTCGCGGGCGAGGTGCGACCGGTCGCCGCCGCGCCCGTGGTAGACCTTGAACCCGATGCGCCGGCCGAGCACCTCGTCCTCGGCCTCGTAGACGACGCCGGCGCCGCCGCGCGCCACCTCGCGGAGCAGGCGGAACGGGGTCTTGCCCGCCGAGGGCGCGACGACGGTCACGTCCTCCACGCGGGCCGCCGCGGGCCGCTCCGCGCCGAGCGCCGCACGCCAGCGGTGGTGGCGCTCGCGCGCGCCGGGCGCGTCGATCTCCCGGGCGAGCACCCGCTCGATCGCGCCGACCGCCCGCGGGAGCTGCCCCAGCGACGCGTAGAGGTCGGCCGCGAGGACGAGCCCCTCGGTCGAGGACACCGGCTGCGCGCGCGACCCGCCGCCGCGCTCGCGCGACGCGGCGCCCTCGAGCACGGAGAGCGCGCCCAGCTCGTCGCCCCGGGCCGCGAGCAGGTCGGCGCACGCCACCCGGATCGGATCCGGCAGCACCCGCTCTGCCATCGCCGCGACGAGGTGCGCCACGGCCTCGGCCTCGCGCAGCGTCCCGCGCGCGCGCCGCAGGATCGCGATCACCTCGTCCGTCGAGGGCGCGTCCCGCGTGCCGGAGCTCCGCAGGCGCGCGATGTCGTCGCCGCCGTCCTCGCGCGCCGCGCGCCCCCGCGCGTCCGCCGCCGGCCGCGCCGGGCGCGCGCCGCGCCCGGCGTCCGGCGCGGCCGGCGCAGCACCGCCGGGCGGCGGCGCGCCGCCCTCCGCCGCGCCGCCGCCGCCGAGCCGCTCCTTGAGCCGCCGCCACAGGCTCATGCCGGCCCGCCCTCCGCGCCGCCGTCGCGCCGCATCGACGCGGCCTGGCCCGCGGCGGGCAGCCGGAAGACCGGCGTCCCGCCGCGCGACGCGGCGATCGCGTCGCCCGCGCAGAGCTCGACGGACGGCGCGAGCTGGTAGTCGCCGAGGAACGGCGGCGGCGCCCCCGGCGGCGTCTTCAGCGCGACGAACGCCGAAGCGCCCGCCCGCTCGAGGCGGAGCCGCCACGGCCCGACCGGCAGATCGCCGAGCGGCGCCGTGAAGCGCTCGCCCGCGATCGCCACCACGCAGCCCTGCCCGATCCCGGGCGCGATCGCGCACGGCACCTCCCCGCCGAGCAGGATCTGCACGCCACGGCCGACGGGCAGCGGCGCCGTGAGCCGCGCGCCGGCCAGCGTCGTCCCGTTGCGCGTCCCCAGATCTTCGACCTCGATGCCGGACGGGCCGCGCCGGATCCGCACGTGCGTCCTGCTGACGGCGCGGGACGAGACGACGAGGGTCGCCTCGCCGCGGCCGATCGTGACCTCGTCGCCGAGGGCGCACCGCACGAGGGCGCCGCCGAGCTCGATCGAGAGGAGCGGACCCGAGAGGAGCCGCGCCCGGATCGCGCGCAGCGCGTCGGCCACCTGCTCGCCGCCGCGGCCGCCGCCGCCCCACGCCTCGGCCACCGCGATCGCCTCGCGGCGCTCCGCCATCCGGTCGAGATCCGCGATCCTCGTCAGCGCCGCCGCGAGCTCGCGCTGGTCCCTCTCGGCCGTCATCGAGACGCGGAGCCGCTCCTCGAGCCGGTCGATCGCGCCCGCCGCGGCCAGCACGCGCGCCTCCGACTCGTTGTCGCCGACCAGGGCGTACGCGTCCGCCGCGCGCTCGAGCTCCCCCGCCGCCTCGAGCTCGCGCGCGACCGCCAGCACCTCGCTCCGCATCGCGCTCGCCTCCCGCGCGCGCACCAGGTCGAACGCGAGCATCGCCTTGCGCCCGAGCGCCGCGCGCTTCAGCTCGGGGCTCTCCGCCGTGCGGGACGCCGACGCGCAGAAGGCGATCCGCTTCTCGACGCTCCGCTCGGCGTCGGCGCGGAGGAGCAGGACGCGGGCGGCGTCGTCCGGCATCCCGGCCTCGAGATACAGCTCGACCGCCCCCGCGAGATCGCCGGCCAGCTCCCTGGCCTCTGCCGCCCGGCGCCGGCTGTCCCCCCGCTTGAGCCCGAACCACTCAAAGAGACTCACGCAGCGCCATCCTCACCACCAGCCGCCATCCTACCCTTGATGCGCGCGGGCCCCAACCGCCAGCGTTGACTCCCTCCCTCGCCACCCGCAGGATTTGCGGCCTCGATGTCGACAACCAACCGCCTCGGCGAACTGCTCGTCCGCGAAAAGCTCATCAGCCTCCAGCAGCTCAGGCAGGCCCAGGAGGAACAGCGCAAGACAGGTCAGAACCTCGGCTACGCCCTCGCCAAGCTCGGGTACATCTCCGACGGCGAGATCACGAGCTTCCTCTCGACGCAGTACCGCGTCCCGGCCGTCGCCCTCGACGAGTACGAGATCGACGCGGAGGTCTCGCGCCTCGTCTCGCGGGACGTCTGCGAGAAGCACAAGATCATCCCGATCTCCCGGTCGGGCACGGCGCTCGTCGTGGCGATGGCCGATCCGACGAACCTCCACGCCATCGACGACATCAAGTTCCTGACGGGCTTCAACGTCGAGCCCGTCGTCGCGTCCGAGACGGGCATCACCGAGGCGATCGAGCGCTCCTACAACGTCGGGCCCTCCTACGACGAGGTGCTGAGCGAGTTCGGGGAGGAGGAGGTCGGCTTCCAGGTCGAGGCCGACGACCTGAACGTCCTCGAGCTGGAGAAGGCCGCCGAGGGCGCGCCCGTGGTCCGGCTCGTCAACGCGATCCTCCTGAACGCCATCAAGAAGGGGGCGAGCGACATCCACGTCGAGCCGTACGAGAAGAAGCTCCGCGTCCGCTACCGCATCGACGGCGTGCTGATGGAGGAGATGCAGCCGCCGATCAAGTTGAAGAACGCGATCGCGAGCCGCCTCAAGATCATGAGCTCGCTCGACATCGCCGAGCGGAGGCTCCCGCAGGACGGCCGCATCAAGCTGAAGATGGGCCGGGGCCGGGAGATGGACTTCCGCGTCTCCGTGCTCCCGACGATCTGGGGCGAGAAGATCGTCCTCCGCCTCCTCGACAAGTCGAACCTGCAGCTCGACATGGCGAAGCTCGGCTTCGACCCGAAGCCGCTCGGGGACTTCAAGTGGGCGATCGGCCAGCCGTGGGGCATGGTCCTCGTCACCGGCCCGACCGGCTCCGGCAAGACGACGACGCTCTACTCGGCGCTCTCGGACCTGAACCAGATCGGCTCGAACATCAGCACCGCCGAGGATCCGGTCGAGTACAACCTGCACGGCATCAACCAGGTGCAGATGCACGACGAGATCGGGCTCAACTTCGCGATGTCGCTGCGCTCCTTCCTGCGGCAGGACCCGGACATCATCATGGTCGGCGAGATCCGCGACTTCGAGACCGCCGAGATCGCCGTCAAGGCGGCGCTCACCGGCCACCTCGTGCTCTCGACGCTGCACACGAACGACGCGCCCTCGACGATCTCGCGCCTCCTCAACATGGGCGTCGAGCCGTTCCTCATCACCGCCAGCGTGAACCTCGTGCTCGCCCAGCGCCTCGCGCGCAAGATCTGCGCCGACTGCCGCGTCCCGCTGCGCCTGGACTCGGCGGTGCTCCTCGACTTCGGCTTCACCGAGCAGCAGGTGGCGCGCGCGGATCTCGTCCGCGGCGGCGGCTGCAAGACGTGCAACGGCTCGGGCTACAAGGGCCGCGTCGCGCTCTACGAGGTCATGCGCTTCACCGACTCGCTGAAGGAGATGGTCCTCCAGGGCGCGTCCACGGCCGAGCTCAAGGCCGCGGCCATCAAGGGCGGGATGCTGACGCTCCGGATGAGCGGGATCGAGAAGGTGCTGGCAGGCGTCACCACGACCGAGGAGGTCGGCCGCGTGACGATGGGGGACTAGCGCATGACGACCGAGCTTGTCGGACAGCAGGAGGGCCTCAGGTACACGCTCCAGCAGCTCCTCCGCGCGATGGTGGAGAAGGGCGCGAGCGACATGCACATCACGAGCGGCACGCCGCCGCTCCTGCGCATCGACGGCACGGTGGTGCCGCTCAAGCTCCCGCCGCTGATGCCGAGCGACACGAAGCAGCTCTGCTACTCGGTGCTGAACGAGGAGCAGGTGACGACGTTCGAGCAGCGCAGCGAGCTCGATCTGTCGTTCGGCATGAAGGGGCTCGCCCGCTTCCGCGCGAACATCTACATGCAGCGCGGCGCCGTGGCGGCCGCCTTCCGGCAGATCCCCTTCCGGATCATGAACTTCGACGAGCTGGGCCTGCCGCCGGTCGTGCTCGACATCACCGCCAAGCCCCGCGGCCTCGTGCTCGTGACCGGCCCGACCGGCTCGGGCAAGACGACCACGCTCGCGAGCATCATCGACAAGATCAACTCCGAGCAGCGCCTCCACATCCTCACGATCGAGGATCCGATCGAGTACCTGCACCCGCACAAGCTCTCGCTCGTGAACCAGCGCGAGATCGGCTCCGACACCGCGTCGTTCAAGGACGCCCTGCGTTACGCCCTGCGCCAGGATCCGGACGTCGTGCTCGTCGGCGAGATGCGCGACCTGGAGACGGTCGAGTCGGCGCTGACGATCGCCGAGACGGGCCACCTCGTGTTCGCCACGCTCCACACGAACTCGGCGATCTCGACGATCAACCGCATCATCGACGTCTTCCCGCCGCACCAGCAGTCGCAGGTGCGCCAGCAGCTGTCCTTCACGCTCGTCGCCGTGATGACGCAGCTGCTCCTGCCGCGCGCGAACGGCCCGGGGCGCGTCATGTCGATGGAGGTCATGATCCCGAACGCGGCGATCCGGAACCTCATCCGGGAGGACAAGCTCCACCAGATCTACTCGCAGATGCAGGTGGGCCAGTCCGGCAGCGGGATGCAGACGATGGCGCAGTCGCTCGTCTCCCTCTACCAGCGCCGGATGATCACGCTGGAGGAGATGTTCGCCGCCGCCACCGACGCAGACGAGATCCGGGCGATGCTCGAGCCCCGCCAGGCCATGAGCTCGCGGAACAACCTCCCGAAGCCGACCTGAAGCCGACAGGATCAGGGGCCCCTGCCCTTCGGTTCACCCTGCACGCTCGACGCGCCCCCCGGCTCACCGCGCGGCCCGCGCCACGGGGTCAGCCGCGCCCGCGCGCCACGCCGGCCCCCCGAAGATCGCGGCAAATTCGGCCCTGTGGAGAGAGACCTCCACACTTTTTTGACATCTACCCAACCGTTCAGTAGGTTCCGCCCGATGCAGGGGCTCACCGAGCGGCAACAGCAGGTGCTTCACTATATCCGGCAGTCGATCACCGAGCGCGGGTACCCGCCGACGCTGCGTGAGATCGGCGCGCATATGGGGATCCGCTCGACGAACGGGGTGAACGATCACCTCCGGGCGCTCGAGCGCAAGGGCTACCTCACCCGCGAGGACATGAAGTCGCGCGCCCTCCGGCCGCGCGACCTCGACGGCGGCGGCACGAGCGGCGGCGCCGAGCTCCGCGGCGCGCTGGTGGCCGGCGGCAACGACGCCCCTGCGAACGACCAGGACGACGACCTCGTCGAGATCGCGGTCGTCGGCCGGATCGCCGCGGGCCTGCCGCTCCTCGCCGAGGAGCACGTCCTCGATACGGTCCGGATCGAGCGGACGCTCGTGCGCGGCGGGCGCGAGGTGTTCGGCCTGCGCGTCACGGGCGACTCGATGATCGAGGCGGGCATCTTCAGCGGCGACTACATCTTCGTCCGCCGGCAGCTCACCGCGCAGCGCGGCGACATCGTGGTGGCGCTGATCGGCGACGAGGCCACCGTGAAATATTTCTTCCCCGAGAAGGACTACGTGCGCTTCCAGCCGGCCAACGCGGCGATGGCGCCCATCCTGGTCCGGGCGAGCGATTTCAAGCCCGCGATGCTCCTCGGCGTGGTCGTGGGCGTCTACCGGAAGCTCTAACCTCCTCCCCTCTTCCCGAGCCGGTTGACGCGCGCCGAGCGCCCTTGGTAGCGTCGCGACGACCGGGCGGACGGTCCAACGGGCCCGCTCCAGAAAGAACGCGATCGTGACGACGCACGGGCGGCGATTCGGGATTTGGATTTCAGGCGCGGGCATGGTGCTCGCGGCCGCTCTCACGAGCGGCTGCGGCGGCGCCATCTACGCATTCACCGCGAACTCGGCCTCGAGCAAGCTCGAGACGGCGGAGGCGCTCGGGGCGGCGAAGTACGCGCCGTACGAGTACTACACCGCGCGAGAGCACCTCTGGAAGGCGCGCGAGGAGGCCGCGGCCGCCGATTACGGCGACGCGATCGACTTCGCCGACGTCGCGGAGGAGTACGCGGACAAGGCGATCACCCTGGCGAAGCAGGCACACGAGGGCGCGGGTCGATGAGCATTCGGATGAAGCGTCGACCTTCCCACCGCGCTCGTCGCGCCGGCGCCGGCGCCATCGCCGTCGTGATGATCGCGGGGTCCGCGCTCTCGTGCGCGCAGGTGCCGGTCATGCGCGGCGACATCGAGGCGCTGAGCACCATCGCGAAGCAGGCGGAGCGCAACGGCGCGCTCCGCTGCGCGCCGCGCGAGCTGGCGATGGCGAAGTCGCACCTGTCGTTCGCCACGGTCGAGCTCGATCAGGGCTTCTTCGCTCGCGCCAAGGAGCACCTCGACATCGCGAAGGCGAACACGCACGCCGCCTACGATCTCTCGCCGCCGCAGAAGTGCGCCGAGCGCGGGTTCGTCGAGGAGGCGCCGCCCCCCACGCCCGGCGACTGCGACGGCGACGGGCTGCTCGATCCGCAGGACAAGAAGTGCCCCTGCGATGCCGAGACGTGGAACGGCTTCCAGGACGACGACGGCTGCCCGGACGATCCGGACACCGACGGCGACGGCATCACGGACAGCAAGGACAGCTGCGTGCTCCTGCCCGAGGACAAGGACGGCTACCTCGACGAGGACGGCTGCCCCGAGCTCGACAACGATCTCGATACGGTCCCCGACCTGAACGACAAGGACAGCACCGGCAAGAGCTGCATGAACGACCCGGAGGACCCGGACGGCTACGAGGACGCCGACGGTTGCCCGGAGCCGGACAACGACCAGGACACGGTGGTCGATCTCGAGGACCAGTGCCCGAACGAGCCGGGCGTGGTCGGCGGAGACAAGCCGGGCTGCCCGAAGAAGCCGAGCCTGGTCATCGTCACCGAGAAGGAGATCAAGATCACGCAGCAGATCCACTTCGAGTTCGACAGGGACAAGATCCGGCCCGAGAGCTTCCCGATCCTCGACGCCGTGGTGGAGGTCCTCCAGCAGAACCCGAAGATCAGGATCGAGATCCAGGGGCATACCGACAACAAGGGCGCCGCGGCGTACAACAAGAAGCTGTCGGATCGGCGCGCGGCCTCGGTGAAGAAGTACCTGGTGGCCAAGGGGGTCGACGAGGCCCGGCTGACGTCGAAGGGCTACGGGATGGAGCAGCCGATCGTGCCGAACACGTCCGATCAGAACCGCGCCCTGAACCGGCGCGTGCAGTTCGTCCGCACGGAGGGTGGCGCGCAGTAGGCAAGCAGCTGCTGGAGCGCCGCCCGGCGTGTGGGGGGTACGCGCGATCTCGACCGCGCCGTTCTGGAGCCGGATCCGGCTCGGATTCTCAAAAGCAAGAGCCCGTCCCCAGCATTTCCTGGAGGTTCGAACCCGTGTTTTCTTGTCGCTCACGCCGCGGTCGCCTCGCGTTCGCACTGACTTCGCTGCTCGTCCTCGGCGCGCCGGCGGCGGCCAGCGCCGCCGGCGAGAGGGACGCGGAGGCGATGAAGCTGCACAACCAGGCGATGGACGATGACTATCTCTCTGTCGAGTTCGACAAGGCGGAGAAGAAGCTCAAAGTCGCCCTGAAGAAGTGCGCGAAGGGCGCGTGCACGAAGCCGGTGATCGGCAAGCTGCACATCGCGCTCGGCACGGTGTACGGCGGCGGCGACAAGCTGGATCAGGCCAAGGCGGAGTTCGTGCTGGCGCTCCGGGCCGACCCGAAGGCGGCGCTCATCGACGCGCTGACGACGACCGAGCTGGCCCAGGCGTTCAAGGACGCCCAGAAGGAGGCGCAGGGCGCCAGGAAGCCGGCGGATGAGTCGCAGGGCGAGGGCGGCAGGCCCGCGAAGGCTGCCGCGGGCGACGTCCCGCACACGCCGGTGGCGGAGCAGGCGGTCAACACGCCGGTGCCCGTCTATGTCGAGATCCCGGAGGAGATCGACGCGTCCAAGGCGACGGTGCGGTACAAGCCGTTCGGCTCGCCCAAGTGGAAGTCGCTCGAGATGACGAGCATGGGGAGCGGCTTCGGGGCGGAGATCCCCTGCGAGGATGCCACGACGACCGGCGAACTCCGGTATTTCGTGATCCTGCGGGACGAGGCGGGCGACCCGGTGGGCACCGCCGGCTCGATGCAGGCGCCGCACCGGGTGCCGATCAAGAACGAGATCGAGCAGGAGCCGTCTCTCCCCGGCCAGGAGCCGCCGAAGCGGTGCGCCGCGAAAGAGGATTGCCCGCCTGGCCTGCCCGGTTGCCCCGAGGCCGGCGGCGAGCGCGGGGACAAGGACTGGGGCTCGGCCTGCGAGGAGACCGTGGAGTGCCAGTCCGGGCTCGTCTGCCTGAACGGGACCTGCGAGCAGGGGACCGAAGGCGGGGGCGGTAGGGCCGCCAGCGGCAAGGGCAACCGCAACGTGATCGGCCTCTGGGGTGGGCTCGACCTGCTCCTCGTGCGCGGCACGGATTACGTCTGCTCGGGCAGCGACGCCGCCTACGCCTGCTTCTATCCGGGCAGCGGCGGCAAGCAGTTCTACGGCGAGCCGGCGGATCTCCCCGGAACGAACGGGGTCAAGGGTGGCCTGAGCCTGGGTGGGTGGCGCGTGATGCTGTCGTACGACCGGCAGCTCTTCTCGAGTCTGCCGCTGCTCGTGGGCGCGCGGGTCGGGTTCGCTTTCGGCGGCTCGCCTACCTCGGAGGCGGAGAAGACGCAGTGGCCGGACAAGGAAAACCCGCATCCCCAGGCGCGCAGCTTCCTGCCGCTCCACGGGGAGCTCCGCGTCACGTACTTTCTCCTCGGAGATCGGATTGTCGAGAAGGGTGGATTCCGCCCGTATGGGTTCCTGTCACCCATTGGCCTGGCCCAGGTGAACGCCTCTGTGCCCGTGGATGTGTGCGATCGTCGGACGGAGGACCTAACGCCGCTGGCGGGGAGCGGCAGCAGCAGGTGTCCGTCGAACACCCGTTTCGTGGAGGACCTCGACGCCTACCAGATCACCGGTTTGAACTTCTCGGCGGCCGGCGCCGGTGTGGTTTATGGCATCACCCCGCACTTCGGTGTGTCCGCCGAGGTGAAGGTCATGCTGATGTGGCCGACGCTCGGCCTCGTCATAGCGCCGACCATCGGCCCGGTGTTCGCCCTCTAGCGCCCCGCGCCTTCAGCGACCTTCTCGCCACGCAGGCGAGCTCCGCCACGCCAAGCCCCCCGGTTCCCCCGTTCCCTCCACAGCGCGGGGGGCGGCCGCACAGGAGACGGGCCCAGATCGGCGTTTTCGGCGCGCAGGCGTACTCTCGTACGCCGAGCACCGAAAACGCCGAGATGGGCCCGTATCCGAAGCGGCCGCCCCCCGCGCTAGAGGTCGAAGCGTTCGGTGCCGAGCAGCTGGTAGAGCGCGTAGAGCGCCCCGGCGTCGTGATGCTCGAAGCGAACGCCCCCGCGGGCCGGTCTCCCCGCCGGCCCGCGGCGGATCCAGGCGATCCGGCCGCGGAGGCTCAGCGGATCCCAGAGGTTCGGCGTGGTGACCTCGAGCGTCACCGAGGCCTCGGGATCCAGGAGCTCCGACGCGAGCTGAGCCTCGGACAGCTCGATGCCGGCGCCGCCCAGCCCCAGATCGCGGATGCGAACGCCGTGCTCCTCGAACGACTGCCTATCGCGCAGCGTCGCCCCAAGATCGACGCGTCGCCGCGCATGAGCGCGAAAGTGGTCCCGGACAGCCATCCCGGCGCATTCTCCAGTCGGCGCGAACATATCACGAGAGGCGCGCGCGCAGGCTCGGTTCACATGTCCCGCAGCGCGCGGGCACGGGCGCGAGCACGCGCGCACGAACAGCATGCTCGCCCGGTAGCCCATGGCCGCGTTCGGTAAAGCGACCGTCACGTGTTAGCCTTTGGGCTTCGCGGCGAACCTTGGGTAACATGCGGACGAGATCCGCAGGAGCGAGTCGCGAAGTAGACGGGAGTTCTACCCTGATGGCCCAGGACACACGCAAAGATCCGCGAGCGAGGGTGCTGCAGATGACCGTGCGCTACAAGAGCGCCACGGTCGACGAGTTCATCGAGCACCACTCGCATGACGTGAGCCGGGGCGGCATCTTCATCAAGACGCCGTCGCCCTTCCCCGCCGGCACGCTGCTCAAGTTCGAGATCCGTCTGCTGGACGAGCAGGCCGTCATCGCCGGCGTCGGTCGCGTCGTATGGAAGCGGGAGCCTGCGCAGGCGAGCGACGCGCACCCGTCCGGCATGGGCGTGAAGTTCATCAAGATCGATGAGAAGTCCAAGGCCGTCATCACCCGCCTGGTCGACGCGCAGCAGGGCGCCGGGTCGGCGTTCGAGGCCGGCATCACGGACCGCACCGAGCTGGGCGACGAGGCGCCGGAGCCCGCGGCCGCGGCGGCGACCACGACCGCGCCCGCGCCGCAGGCCGAGCCTGCGGCCGCGAAGGCCGCGCAGGCGAAGCGGGCGTCGACGATGCTGGGGCTCGGCTCGATCGGGGCGACCTCGAAGGGCGACGCGGGCAAGAGCGACGCGGTGAAGAAGGCCGACCCCGCGGAGGCCGGCGGCTTTTTCCCGCAGACGAACCCCGAGAAGGAGATGCCGCCGCCCGACGAGCGGACGATGATGAAGCAGGCGGCCGAGCTGCTGAAGCAGGCGCTCGCCGAGGCCGGCGGCTCGCTGGACGAGATCGGCGCGTCCAAGGAGCCGCTCATCGCCACCCCGCCGAAGAAGGCCGAGCCCGCGCCGGTGCCGAAGCAAGAGCGGGCGAAGCCGCTGGCCGAGCCAGCGGCCGTTCCTGTCGCGGCGGTCGCGCAGCTGGCGAACGAGAGGGAAACGCGGGACGATCTGCCCGCGGCCGAGGCGAGAGCAGCCAAGGTCGCCGCGGCGAAGAAGCCGGCGGAGGAGGCGGACAGGACGCCGGCCGAGGAGCTGCACGGCAAGCCCGCGCGCCAGGAAGAGAAGGCGGCCGACGAGCCGGCCAGGGCAAAGCCTGTGGCAGCCAAGCCGAAGGACGACAAGGCGGTCGCCGCCAAGACCGCAGCCACGGGCAAGACCCCGCTCGCGCAGGAAGAGGAGAGCAGCGGAACCGGACGGCTGCTCACGATCCTGCTGGTCGCGGCGGCGCTCTGCGGCGCGCTCTGGCTCGTGTTCGGCCAGAGCGACCCCAAGCCGACCGCACCCGCGCCGGCCGCGCCCGCGCCGGAGCAGCCCGCGGCGAAGCCCGAGGCTCCGGAGGAGAAGCCCCGGCCGACCGAGATCGTGCCCGCGGCGACGGACACGACCGCGCCCACGGCGCCCGCTGCGCCCGCAGCGGCCCCCGAGGTGACCGCGGCGCCTACGCCCACGCCCACCGTCGAGGCCCCCGCGGCGACCGCCGAGCCGGCAGCGCCCACGGCGACCGCCGAGCCGGCAGCGCCCACGGCGACCGCCGAGCCGGCAGCGCCCACGGCGACCGCCGAGCCCGCCGCCCCCAAGCCGGCGGCCACGCCGGCGCCCAGGCCGGCGCCCAGGCCGAGGCCTGCCGCGCCGAAGAACGACGATCCCTACGGTTGAGGACGAGGCCGTGGGTCACCCGCGGGAGAGGCGGCGGCAATGAGCGGCTCGGGTAGCCACGTCGATGAACCGGGGCCGGGGCTGGGTCGCCCGAAGGCGGCCGCCCCCCTGGCCGCGCTGGGCCTGCTGGTCGCCACCGGCCTCGTCTGCGGCGCGGTCGCGCTCCGCAACCCGACGGCCGTGACCGTGCTCGAAGGGGAGCTCAGCGGGGCGCAGAGGCCTGTGCCGACCGCCGCCCCCAGCGGCAGCGACCGCGCCAGCGTACCGGCGCCCGAGCCGGCGGCCGCGAGCGAGCCCGCGGAGCCCGAGGCCCCCGCGAAGGCGGAGCCCGCCCGCGCGCAGCCCGCGGAGCTCGAGCGCGCCCAGGCCACGGGGGCCGCTGCGCTCGGCGCGCTCGCGCAGCGGTATCCGGAAGACCCCGCGGTCCTCCGGGCGCTCGCGGTCGCGCAAGGGCGCGAGAAGGCGACGGTGGCGGCCGCGCTGCTCACGGCGAAGCGGCTGTTCGAGATCGCCCCCGAGGAGACCGGGATCGACGAGCTCAAGCAGTTCATCCTGAGGGCCGCGAACGGCCCCCCGGACGTCGCCCTCACGGCGCTCGATCTGATGGCCAAGCACATGGGAAGCCGCGGCCCCGACCTGCTCTACGAGGTGGTGACCGCGCCGAAGTTCGGCGACTGGCCCAGGGACCACGCGAGCACGCGGCTGCTCGACAGCAGCGTGCGTCAGCTCGCGTCGCCGGCGCTGCTCGTCGCGGACGACCTGCGCCGGCTCACGGGGTGCCCCACCAAGGCGCTGATCGCCAGGATGCGCGAGGAGGGCGATGTCCGCTCGCTCCATTACATCAAGCAGCTGCTCACCCCGCAGCGCTGCGCGGGCCAGCGGACGCGCCGCTGCATCAAGTGCGGCGCCGTCGCCAAGGATCTGCGCGCGACGGCCGGCGTCATCGAGAGGCGCAAGAACGACAAGGCGGCCGCAACCCCGCCCGCGGCGCCCCCTGCGCCCTGACGTCTGCGCCTCGCCTCGGGCACACGGGCGTCGGCCTGCGGGCCTCGTCGCCGCCGAGGTCGCGACGACAGGCAGGGGCGTCGCCTAGGCAACGCGCGACGGGTCGCGACGGCACGTCCCCCGATGCGAACGGGAGGCACACGGCGCGAGCTGCACCACGCTCGACACGACGCATCGGCCCAGCTGCCCAGCGCCTGCCGCTGGCGGCATCGTCGCGCGGGCGACTCGATGCGTTGGACCAGCTCGCGCGGGGGGCGAATCGGGGTGGGCGCAGCAGGACTTGAACCTGCGACTTCGTCCGTGTGAAGGACGCACTCTACCGCTGAGTTATGCGCCCGATGCCAGCCGGTTGTCACCCGGCCGTTTCGGAAAGACGTGGCGCTTTTAACCCAGACATCGGCATTCGACAAGAAGAACTCGCTGCCGACAGCGAACTTCCTCGCGGTGCTCGGCAAATCGGGCGCCAGCGGGCCGTCCCTCACGGCTCCGGCGGAGAGGCTCGGCGAGGCTCGGCCGCGCGCCGTCGCGCGCCCTGACGCGCCGACCGCGAGGGGGGTGGATCCAGGCAAGCAGCCGCTTCCGCATCCCTTCTCGGTCGCGCCCTCGAGCGGGCGGAGCCGGCGCCGCGGCCTCGAAACCGCGCCCCGGGGATCGGCCCAGGGGTCCGCGATCCGTCAATCGAGCGCCGCGACGGCGCGGCGGAGCGCGGCGAGGCCCGCTTCGATGTGGTCCTCGTCGCAGGCGTAGGAGAACCGAAGATAGCCGGGTGCACCGAAGGGGGTGCCGGCGACCGCGGCCACGTGCGCTTGCTCCAGCATCCACGTCGCCACGTCCTCGTCGCTCGCGAGCGTCCTCCCCTGGAAAGAGCGCCCGCAGAGCCCCCGTACGTCGGCGAACGCATAGAAGGCCCCCTCCGGCATCCGGCAGCGCACCCCAGGGACCGCGTTGAGGCCCTCGACCATGAGCGAGCGCCGCCGGGCGAAGGCCGCGCGCATCGCGAACACCGCGTCGCGCGGGCCGTTCAGGGCGGCGACGGCGGCGGCCTGGGACACGGCGGCGGCGTTCGTTGTGCTCTGGCCCTGGACCACGTCGAGCGCCCTCGCGACCTCGGTCGGCGCGATACTCCAGCCGACGCGCCAGCCGGTCATGGCGAACGTCTTGCTGACCCCGTCGACGACGATCACGCGCGGGGCGAGGTCCTCCGCGAGCGCGGGGAGCGACACGTGCTGGAAGCCGTCGTACGTGAGGTCGGCGTAGATCTCGTCGACGATGATCCAGCAGTCGTGGCGCCGCAGCACGGAGGCCAGCGGGAGCAGGTGCTCCTCCGCATACGCCGAGCCGGTCGGGTTCGAGGGCGTGCACAGGACGAGCGCCTTCACCCGCGGAGACAGCGCGGCCTGGAGCGCGTCCGCCGTGAGGCGGAAGCCCGTCGCCTCGGTGGTCTCGACGATGACCGGCGTGGCGCCGAACAGGCGCACCTGCTCGGGATAGCTCACCCAGTAAGGCGCCGGGATGACGACCTCGTCACCCGGATCGAAGAGCGCGGCGGCGAGGTTGAACAGCGCATGCTTCGCGCCGCAGCTCACGTTGATCTGGCTCGGCAGCGGCCGCCATCCGCGGTGCTGCTCGGTCGCGGCGCAGATCGCCGACTTCAGCTCGGGTGTACCGGACACGGCCGTGTAATGGGTGGCGCCGGCGTCGAGCGCCGCCTTCGCCGCGCTGCGAATCGGCTCGGGCGTGTCGAAGTCCGGCTCGCCCACGCCGAAGGAGTAGACATCGTGTCCCTCGGCGCGGAGCCGCGCGACCCTCGCCGCCATGGCGAGCGTTGCACTGGGCGCGACGGCCGACAGACGGTCAGCGAGCTTCGTGGGCATGGGGACAACGAGGAATAAAGGGGGGACCGGAACAACGCAAGGCGCTACCCCCCTGGCGGTTGCGCAGGCGACCCGGATGTGCCTCGCGCCGCGGGAGCTCCGCCGCCGTGCGCCCCGAGCGTCGCGCGCCACGCGACAGATACGGCGCTCGACGCCTCCCGGGGGAGCCGCCGCGAAGCGGCGCAGCAGCCCGGCCACGCACGCCGGACACCTGACGCGCGGCCCTAGGGAGCGGGCGCCGGCGTGGTGCCGCCGACCTGGACTGCAGGCTTCTGCTCGTCCTTCTTGATCGAGTAGCGCACGAGCGCGCGGAGCACGTCGTTGCGCTGCACATTGCCGAGGAGGCTCTTCATGTCCTCGTAGATCGACGGATCCACCAGGAGCGCGCCGAGGGTCCCCTTGCCCGCCCTCATGTCGTGCACGATCGCCCGGAGGTCGCCGGTCATCGCCGTGACGTTGGCGAGCGCCTCGGCGCCGTCGCCCTTGCCGCCGTAGAGCGCGTCGTGCGCGAGGCTGTCGCTCTCGCGGATACCCCGCAGCGTCATGGCGACCTCGTCCGCGGCGTTCCCGAACTGCTGGACCTGCTTCTGCGGGCCGTCGCCGTAGATGACGTCGTGCGCGAACCCCGGCCCCTCCTTGACGCGCGAGACGACGCCCCTCACCTCGCGCAGCGTGCTCGCGAGCTCCATGCCGACGCGGTCGAGGCTCTGCAGGGTGCGCGAGATGCGCTCGGCCTCCTCGGGATCGGTCAGGAGGCGGTGCGGGTAGCCCTCCCCCTCGGTCACCTGCTTCATCAGCGTGTTCGCCGAGGCGACCGTCTCGCGGAGGTCCTTGTGCAGGCGCTCGTCGGCGATGCTCTCCGAGACCTTCTGGATATTGTCGAGCGTCGCCTCGGCCTTCTCGGCCATCCCGGTCACCTTCCCCATCACGTCGGTCGGGACCTCGCCCGGGATGTGGCCCCCCGGCGGCACCGAATCGGGGCTCTGCCCCTTCGTGAGCTCCAGCATCTTGTCGCCGAGCAGGCCCTTGTTCGCGATCTGGGCCACGCTGTCGGTCTTGATCCGGCTCGACTCGCTCTCGACGACCTCGAGCTTCACATAGATCTTTGTGTCCTTCGGGTCCGGGCCGTAGGCGACCTCGGCGACGTGACCGATGTCGATGCCGCCCATGCGGATGGGCGCGCCTGGCTTCAGACCCTGCACATCGCCGAAATTCGTCGTGAACTCGACGGAGGCGTCGAAGAGCCGCCGCTCGTCGCCTATCAGGAAAATGACGAGGGCGGACATCACGAGGCCCGCCAGCACAAAAAGTCCGACCTTCAGATCGCGCGCTCTGCCCATGCAGACGGGCATCTTGCGCGATCTTGGAGGGATCGTCACGTGCCGAGAAGCGTCTGGACGTCCTCATTCATCGGGGCGGTCCCGGTGATGAAATCGGCGACATGCGGATCTCTGGACGCCCGGAACTCGTCCGGCGTGCCGGTCGCGATGACCTCGCCGCGGTAGATCATCGCCATCCGATCCGAGATCGAGAACGCGCTCTTCATGTCGTGCGTCACCACGATGCTCGTGACGTTGAGGGCCTGCTTGAGCCCCTTGATGAGGTGGTTGATGCGCTCGGTGTTGATCGGATCGAGTCCGGTCGTCGGCTCGTCGTAGAGCAGCACCTCGGGCTGCACCGCGATGGCGCGCGCGAGGCCGACGCGCTTCTTCATGCCGCCGGAAAGGTCCCCCGGGCGCATCTGCTCGATGCCGGGCAGGCCGACGAGCGACAGCGCCCAGTTCACCCGGTCGGCGATCTGCGCCTCGGTCATCTGCTTGCGGAAGTGCTCGTGCAGGCCGTAAGCGACGTTCCCGCCGACCGAGATCGAGTCGAACAGAGCGCCCCCCTGGAACAGCATCGCGATGCGCTGGCGCACCCCGGAGATGCGCGCCTCGCTCACGCGCGTGATCTCTTCACCGTGGAACTGGATAGATCCATCGTCCACGTCGAGCAGTCGGATGAGCAGCTTGAGCATGACGCTCTTGCCGACGCCCGAGCCGCCCATGATGGTGAGCGTCTCGCCCGGGTACACCTCGAGGTTCAGGTCGCGGTAGATGACCTTCGGACCGAAGGCCTTGCGCACACGCGAGAACCGGATCAGCGGCTCGGCCACGCGCCCACGCTAGCACGCCGCCGAGGCCCGCCGCGAACGCTCAATCGGCCGCGGCGACATGCTCGATCCTGATCTCGACGGCGTCCCCGCCGCGCCAGGCGTCGCGCCGGAGGCGGCCCACCACATCGACGCTCCGGCCGGTGAACCGCGGCGCGAGCTCGCCCAGCTCGAGCCCGAAGCACGAGATCTCGCGGCGGGCGAAGGTGAGCTCCAGCTTGAGGTGGCCCTTCAGGTTCCTCGCCGAGCGCACGGCCGCGCCCGCCAGGAGGACGTACGCCGGGCGGTTCCCCTCGCCGCACGGCTCGAGCCGCTCGAGATCGCGCGCCACGGCCGCCGGGTCGTCGCGATCGTCGAGCCGGACGTGGGCGGCCGCGAGCGCCGAGGCGGCGGGGAGGTCCTGCTCGCGGAAGGCGTCGCACCACGCCGCCCGGAGCGCCTCGACGCGGTCGGCGCGCACCTCGACGCCGGCCGCCGCCTGGTGGCCGCCGAAGCCGACGAGCTCGGCGCGGCAGAGGGAGAGCGCGTCGTGGAGCCGCGCGCCGGCTGGACCGCGGACCGAGCCGCGCCCCTTCGCGCCCTCGAGGGCGATGACGATCGTGGGTTTGCCGAAGCGGGAGGTGATCCTGCCCGCGACGATGCCGACCACGCCGGGGTGGAAGCCCTGCCGCGCGATGACGATCGCGGGATCCCGCTCGAAGCCGGCGCGCTCGATCTCGGCGAGCGCGGACACCAGCATCTCGTCCTGGATGGCGCGCCGCTTCATCTGCGCCTGCTCCACCGTGGCGGCGAGCGCCGAGGCGGTCACGCTGTCGTGCGCGAGCAGCAGCTCCAGCGAGATGTCGGGATCGCCGAGCCGGCCGGGCGCGTTGAGGCGGGGCGCGATCCGGAAAGCGACGTCCTCGGCAGACGCGCCGCGCCCGAGATCGAGGTTGGCGAGCGCCGCGAGCGCCCGCAGCCCGGGCCGGGGTCCGGTCTGGAGCACGCCGAGGCCGGCCCGCACGAGCGCGCGGTTGTCACCGGTCAGCGGCGCGACGTCGGCGACGGTGCCGATGGCCACGAGGTCGAGGTAGGGGCGGAGATCGAGCGACGAGCCGAGCTTCTTGCGCACGGCGGCGAGCAGCGTGAGCGCGAGCCCGCACGACGCGAGCCCCTTGTACGGGAAGCCGCAGTCGGCGCGGTGCGGGTTCAGGAACGCGATCGCGGGGAGCGGCTCGGCCGGCACGAGGTGGTGGTCGATGACGACGCAGTCGATGCCGGCCGCGCGCGCGGCGGCCAGCCGCTCGTGATCGCTGGAGCCGCAGTCGCACGTGATGAGCAGCGTGGGGCAGGCGCGCATCACGCGCTCCATCGCGGGCGCTGAGAGGCCGTAGCTGCCCTCGGCGCGCGTCGCGAGGAGCGGCACGACCTGGCCGGAGAGGGCGCGCAGCGCGCCCGTCATGATGGCCGTCGCGGTGATCCCGTCGCAGTCGTAGTCGCCGAAGACGGCGATCCGCTCGCCGGCGCGCACGGCGCGCGCGATCCGGTCGGCGCTCGCCTCGCGATCGGCCATGGCGTCGGGCGGCGTGAGGTGCGAGAGCCGCGGATCGAGGAAGCGCCGGGTCGCCTCGTCAGGAGCTCGGCCGGCCCGGTGCAGGATGTCCGCCACCGTGATCGACAGCCCGAGCTCGCGCGCCATCGCGAGCGCCTCGGGCGACGCCTCGCCCGGGTCCGCGATGCGCTCGGACGCGCCCGCGCCATCCCGCGCCGCGCGCGAGGCGGGGGCCTGCGCCTCGCGCTCGGGGAGCTCCTTCCAGGCCTCCGTGGAGGTGCTCGTCATCGTCAGAGCCGGTACATCGGCGCGATGGAGGCGTCCATGGCCTGCGTCCCGGCTGCGCGAGCGGCCGCGATCACGGCGAGGCGGTCAGACGACCGCGTCGGCGCGCTTCTGCGTGCGGACGCGGTTGACCTTCTTGCGCTTGCTGGAGTTCGAGCCGAAGAACTTGCGGTCGATCCACTCGGTGAGCGGCGCGGCGACGTAGATGGAGGAGTACGTCCCGACGACGATGCCGACGACGAGCGTGAACGCGAAGTCCCGGATGACGCCCGTTCCGTAGAAGAGGAACATGACGAGCGACAGGAACGTCGTGAACGACACGAGGATGGTGCGTCCGAGCATCTCGGAGAGCGAGAAGTTGATGACGGCGGCGAAGCTCATGTCGCGGTGCTTCCCCAGGTTCTCGCGGATCCGGTCGTAGACGACGACCGTGTCCGTGATCGAGTAGCCGACGATCGTGAGCAGCGCGGCGACGGTGGAGAGGGTGATCTCCCGCTGCGTGATCACCATCGCGCCGAGCGCGATGCCGACATCGTGGACGAGCGCGAGGATGCCGCCGGGCGCGAACCGGACGTCGAACCGGAACGCGATGTACGCCATGATGAAGAAGATCGTGATGAGGACGCTCTTGATGGCCGCGTCCCGCAGCTGCGCGCCGGCCTTCGGCCCGATCCACTCGACCCGGAGCGCCTGGTCGGGCACCTTGTCCGCGCCGAGGTGCTCCCGGAGGCCGTCCATCAGCTGGTCGCCCTTGGACTTCAGGTAGAGCTCGACCTTGTTGTCGCGCTCGCTCACGACGAGCGGGTTGTTCGCGCCGGGCCTGAGATCGACCCCCTCGACGCCCTCGAGCTGCTTCTTGATCCCCTCCAGGTCGGGCGCGACGTCGTAGCGGGCGGAGATCTTGTCACCGCCGGGGCTGAACTTGACCTCGGTGGCGCGCACCGCCTGCGGGCAGCGGTCCTCGGGGACGGAGCCGTCCTCGGGCGCCAGGCACATCCGATCGCGCACCGCCGCCTTCTGCGGCTCCGACAGCGCGGAGACCTCGTGGACCCGGATGAGGTAGCGGTTCGGGTTCGCCTGGTCCGCGACGGACACGATGTCCGGGGAGTCGAAGCCCGACTTCGAGACGGCCTCGCGCACCTCGGCGCTGGAGACCGGAGCCTCGAAGGCGACCTCGATCTCGGTGCCGCCCTTGAAATCGGTCCCGAGCTTCGGCCCCGGCACGATGAACGAGATGATCGACAGGAGGAGCAGCACCCCGCTGAGCCCGATGAAGAGCCAGCGCTTGCTCATGAAGTCGAACTGACGGCCAGGTTTGATGAGTTCCATCGTCGTGTCTCAATCGGAGATCCGCTCTCGCGTTCTCCCTCAAAGGTCGGGGATCCGCTCTCGCGGCCCCGTTGTCAGCCGAGCGAGAGCGTCTTGATCTTCCGGCCGCGGACGGCCCAGTCGAACACCAGGCGGGTGCACACGACCCCCGTGAACAGGCTGATGGCGATGCCGACGATCAGCGTGATCGCGAAACCCTTGATCGGGCCGGTGCCGTACTGCGCGAGGATGAGCCCGGAGATCAGCGTGGTCACGTGGCCGTCGAGGATGGCGCTGAACGCCTTGTCGTAGCCGGCGTCGACCGCGGCGCGCGGGCTCTTCCCGGCCCGGAGCTCCTCCCGGATGCGCTCGTTGATCAGCACGTTGGCGTCGACCGCGATGCCCATGGTGAGCACGAGGCCGGCGATGCCGGGCAGCGTCATCGACGCGCCGAACATCGCGAGGACCGCGACCTGCAGGATGAGGTTGAAGATGACGGCGGCGTCCGCGATGAGCCCGGCGCGGCTGTAGATCACCACCATGAACACGACGACGAGCAGCCCGCTCGCGATCGCGCCCTTCATGCTCTGCTGGATGGCGTCCTTGCCCAGCGACGGGCCGATGCGCTGCTCGTTCGACGGGGAGATCGGGGCCGGCAGCGCGCCCGACCGGAGCACCAGCTCGAGCTTGCGCGCGTCCTGGAGCTGCTGGTCGGGGTTCTGCGAGCCCATCGTGATCTGCGCGCGTCCGCCGCCGATCTTCGTCTGGATGACCGGCGCGCTCTCGACCTTCTCATCGAGGATGATGGCGAACCGCCGCTTGACGTTCCGGCCGGTGATGTCCTCGAACCGGTCGGCGCCGGTCGGGGTGAACTCCATCGACACGTACCAGCCGCCGAGGCCCCCATCGCTCTGATCCGGGAGCGCCTGCGCGTCGCGCACCATGTCGCCCGTGATCTCGGCCTTGCTGAAGAGGAAATACGTCCGCCAGCCGATCTCCTCGATGACGTCCTTCTCCTCGTTGTACTCGTACAGCTTGCCGTAGCCGACCTCGTTGTCCGCCGGGACCTGGAGCGTCCCGACCCACTCGCGCAGCCGCTTCAGCGTGTCGCGCAGCTCCTCGTGCTCGGCGCGCACCATCCGGGCAAAGTGGACCGGCTTGGTCTTCCCGGGGCCGACCGGCGCGTTCTCGATCGAGAACGTCAGCCCCTTCGGGAGATCCTCCTCCTTGGCGCTCTTCGCGATCGGCTCGAAGAAGTCCTGGTCGTCGTCGACCATCTTGAACTCGAGCCGCGCCGTCTGGCTGATGATCTCGCGGATCGTGCTGAAGGAGCTCTCGTCGTCGCCGGGGACCTCGATGATCACGTCCTCGTCGCGCGCC
Organism: Sorangium sp. So ce362; assembly: GCF_051519845.1. Classification (NCBI taxonomy): domain Bacteria; kingdom Pseudomonadati; phylum Myxococcota; order Polyangiales; family Polyangiaceae; genus Sorangium; species Sorangium sp. So ce362. The sequence continues at coordinate 6,127,983 of NZ_CP150332.1, forward strand.
GAGACGCTCGCCTCCTTGAGGCCGAGGCCGTCGATGCGGCGGAGCACCGTCTCCTTGGCCTGCGTCACCGCGCGCTCGCGGATGCCGCTCGCGACCTCGTCGCGGATCCGGAACCTCGCGACGCCGCGGTCCGACGAGCGCTGGAGCTGCATCTCTCCGAGGAACTTCGCGAGGAAATCGCTGTTGATCTTCTCGGCGTCCGCCGGGTCGTTGAAGGTGATCACGATCGTGTCGGCATGCTCGCGCGACTTCTCGATGCGGAGCTTCGTCTGGAGCTTCTGCATCTCCTCGATCGTCGGCGGCTTGTCGCCCTCGTGGAACCCGAACGCCGTCGCGAGCGCCGCGCGCAGATCGTCGTAGTACCGGTCGCGCTTGTCGCTGATCGCCTCGTCGACGTCGACCGTGTAGACAAGGCGGAGGCCGCCCTTCAGATCGAGCCCGCGCACCAGCCGGAACGGGATGTTCGAGGTCAGGAAGCGGCTGAACCCGAGATCTCCCCGCCTCGCCTGGGTCTCCTGCTCCGACAGCTCGTCCGACGGGACGCCGGTGTGATCGGGGCGGCCGAACCGCTCGTCGTGGTAGGTCGGGTAGATGCAGAGCGCGGCGCCGAGCGCGAGGAACAGCACGAAGCCCGTCTTCGCCCGCCACGCAAAGTCGATCCACGGCCCGGTGCAGAGCAGCGCCCACGGCACCATCAGGCCGAACGTCGCGAGGGCCCAGAACACTTGGTAGTGGGCCGCGAACGCGGCGGCGCCGGCGGAGAGCGCCGCCCAGGCGAAGACGCTGCGCCGCGAACGGCTGAGCCACGCGCCGAGGAGGCACAGACCGGCGACGCCGGCGAACCCGTACTGGAAGATGTTTAGGAGCATGGAGTGGGGCGCCGCGAGGGGCGGTAATGAGCTTCCTGTTGGACCGAGCGCCGGCCTACGACTTCTTGTCCTTCGCGGCGTCGGCGACCTTGGCGTCTGCCGCCGCGACCTCGCCCGGGTCGTGGCCCTGGATCACGCTCTTCAGGATCTGCACGTTCACGCCGGGGGCGATCTCCAGCTTGACCCGGGGCGAGTTCGGGCTGATGTCGGTGATCCTCCCGAGGAGCCCGGCCTGGGTGACGACCCGGTCGCCCACCTTGAGGTTCGACTCGATCTGCTGCTGCTTCTTCTTCTGGCTCCGCGTCATCACGAAGATGAGCAGCAGCGGCAGCGCCAGGATGAGGAACGAAAAGGCCCCTCCGCCGAACGGCGCAGGTTGCGCCTCCTGTCCCCCGGACGGAGGCGGCGGTTGACCTTCAACCGGCGTCGCGGGCGCGTTGCCCGCGCGCCCGGGGGCGGCGTTCGGCTGGAACCAGTTTGAGCTTGCCAAGGTGACGCGTGTCTCCGGGCCCCGACGGGCTCGCCCGCAAATTGCAGGCCTCTCCCAACCCCCGGGGCCCGCCTCCATACCCAGGATCCAAGGGTCGCGCAAGGAGCTAGGCGGGCAGCCTCACCCGGGCACGCCGGGAATGCAGCCTTACGGCCCTTTCCGGTCCCGCCCTACCCCGCCGCGCGGGACGCGGTACCCAGAGCGCCGAGGTCAGCCGTCGCTGCCGAACACCATGTGCCGGCGGGCCCGCTCGCCGCTCGCGATCTCGGCGAGCGACAGGCGCACGTCGCGCTCGGTGATCGTGCCGTCGATCGTCGCGAACGTCGCGGAGAGGATCGGCGGGATGCGCCCGACGCCCGGGAAGCCTGGGGCCCACGTGAGCGCGTCCGCGAAGGCGGCCTTCACCAGGGCGGCGACGTGCCCCTGCGGCGCGAGGGGCTCGTCGAGCGGCTCGAGCACCACGATGGCCTTGGCCCGCCCGAGGGTCTTCACCACCTCCGCGCCGTAGAACGGCCGCAGCGCGCGCACCCCCACGAGCCCGACGCGCCGCCCCTGCGCGCGCAGGCTGCGCACGACCTCGCGGGCCGCCGGGAACGCGCAGCCCACGACGACCATGATCTCCTCCGCGTCGGCGGTGTCGACGCGCTCGATCGCGCCGAGAGACCTCCCGGTCAGCTCGCAGAGCTCCCGCATCGCGCTGGCGAGCGCGAACGGCACCCGCGCGCAGAAGCTCCGCTCGGCCCGCTTCCGCACGACGCTGCGGCCCTGCGGGCGAGGGCCCCCGTCGCCGTCGCTCTCGCCCGGCGCCGCGTCGGTGAAGGTCGGCGCGCCCCGCTCCGGGCCGAGGAAGCGCGCGGCGAGATCGCGCGCGGCGCCGAGGGCGGACACGTCCGAGGGCAGCGCGTCGACGACGTGCAGGAACGGCGTCTCGCTGTCCTCGGCGGCGCGCCGCGCCACGAGCGCCACGTCGGCCGCGTCCTGGCTGCTCCAGGTGACCAGCACCCCCGCGCCGACGTCGAGCGCCGGCGCGAGCTCGTCGCGCCCCACGGCGAGCCCGCCGCGGCGCTCGATGACGTGCACGGTGACCGGCGTCCGCACCGCCGCCGCCTCGCCGAGCGCGGCGAGCGCCCCGACGAGCTCGTGGGCGCCCAGCACCACGCTGGCCCGCTGTCCGGCGCGCGTGCGGGCCGCTGCGCCGCGGATCGCCTCGGCCGCGGACGCGGCGCGCTCGATCGGCAGATCGCCGGGCACCGCCGCATGCGCGGCGAAGAGCGTGCTCCCCGCGGCCACCTCGACATGTGCGATCACCGCCGCCGGATCCGGCGGCGAGCCCAGACCTTCAGGCCCTGCCATCCAGCCGTTCGTCGCCCGAGCCGCACGCGAGGTCAAGCGCGAGCGCGCTCGGATTGCGCGAGAAAACCGGACCGATGCGTGCGGCGATCCCGCTCATCCATGTCTGGACGTAACTCCAAGAAACGGAGCTTTCATCTCGGGTGAAGCTCCTGCCTCACGCGGCCTCCGGGCGGGGTCGCATGGCCAAGCTCACCCCCGAGCGTGGCTGCCCCCTCGCGCTCGGCCCGGCGCACCGGGGACCTGACGCCGCAACGATCTGGCGACCGACCTGGCGCCCCCACGAGGCCCGCGCGCGGCCTCCCGTGCAGGGGCATCGCGACCGGTGCGCTCCCGAGAAAAGCGATCCCCAAAAATAGATCGCTTGACGGGCTCTCCGGCCCTTGCTAGGAGGCGCTCTCCGTTTCGTCGGCATCGCGTCGAGCGAGCGGGACATAGGCGCGTAGCTCAGTGGTAGAGCACTACCTTGACACGGTAGGGGTCGCCGGTTCGAAACCGGCCGCGCCTACAAATCAGCAGGAGACCTAGCCTGCGAGGTTTCATGGCCCTCGATCAGACAGCCCAGGCCGCCTCGGCGGCCCGCACCACGGTGCGCGAGGCTCTCGCCGACGACATCGCCAAGGACCGCACCGTCATCGGCGCCCGCGTCAACGGGCGCCTCGTCGATCTCCACACCCCGTTCCAGCGCGACGGCTCGACCCGGATCGAGCCGGTGCGGACGAGCGATCCGGAAGGCCTGCGCATCATCCGGCACTCGACGGCGCATATCATGGCCGACGCCGTGCAGCGCCTCTTCCCGGGGACGAAGGTCACGATCGGCCCCGCCATCGACGCGGGCTTCTACTACGATTTCGACAAGCCGACCGGCCCCTTCACGGACGAGGATCTCGCCAAGATCGAGGCGAAGATGCGCGAGATCATCGCCGCGGGCCGCCCGTTCCGGCGCGACGTGGTGAGCCGCGAGGCGGCGCACGAGCTCTTCGCGCAGATGGGCGAGACCTACAAGCGCGAGATCATCGACGCGATCCCGGCGGGCGAGGACGTCTCGCTCTACCGGCACAGCGACGGCGAGCGCGAGTGGGTCGACCTCTGCGAGGGCCCGCACGTGCCGGACGCCTCGCTGCTCCAGGCCATCAAGCTGGTCAGCGTGGCCGGCGCCTACTGGCGCGGCGACGAGCGCAACCCGATGCTCCAGCGCATCTACGGCACGGCGTTCCCGAGCCAGGCGGCGCTCGACGAGCACCTGAAGCTGCTCGCGGAGGCCAAGGAGCGCGACCACAGGAAGCTCGGGAAAGAGCTCGAGCTCTTCATGTTCCACGAGATCGCGCCGGCGATGCCTTTCCTCCTGCCGCGCGGCGCGCACGTCTACAACGCGCTCGTCCAGTACATGCGCGGCCTCTACGTCGACTACGGCTACGAGGAGGTCATCACGCCGCAGATCTTCGACAAGCGCCTGTTCGAGACGAGCGGGCACCTGCCGAACTACCGCGAGAACATGTACCTCCCCGTCACGGCGGAGCATCTGGACGCGGCGCGGCTCGCGCTCCGTCTCGGGGTCTCTCCGGGGGAGGCGGACGCGGCGATCTACAAGGAAGCGGACAAGAAGCGCGACGCCGCGGTCCTGGAGCAGCTCGCGGAGCTCGAGCGGCTCGCCCAGAAGCCGATGAACTGCCCGAGCCACTGCCTCATCTTCGGCCAGCGGCGGCGCAGCTACCGGGAGCTGCCGTGGCGGCTCGCCGACTTCGGGCGGCTCCACCGGTACGAGCGCGGCGGCGTCGTCCACGGCCTCGCCCGGGTGCGGAGCTTCTGCCAGGACGACGCCCACATCTTCTGCGCTCCGGAGCAGATGCAGGGCGAGATCCAGGCGTTCCTGCGGCTCTTGCTCGAGGTGTACGCCGCGTTCCGGTTCGCCAAGATCGACATCAAGCTCGCGACCCGACCCAAGAAGCGCATCGGCACCGACGCGCAGTGGGACGCCGCGGAGGCCGCGCTCGCGGACGCGCTGAAGCAAGCCGGCCTCCCCTTCGAGATCGCGCCCGAGGAGGGCGCGTTCTACGGCCCGAAGCTCGAGTTCCACGTCGAGGACGCGCTGCGCCGGAGCTGGCAGCTCGGCACGATCCAGGTGGACTACGCGCTGCCCGACCGCTTCGAGCTCGAGTACACAGGCGCCGACGGCGGCGCCCACCGCCCCGTGATGCTCCACCGGGCGATCCTCGGCTCGCTCGAGCGGTTCTTCTCAGTGTACCTCGAGCACATCGGGGGCGCCTTCCCAGCCTGGCTGGCCCCGGAGCAGGCGGTCATCGTCACGGTCAGCGAGAAGCAGGCCGCCTACGCAGAGGACGTGGTGGCGTACCTCCGGGGCCGCGGGCTCCGGGCGAGGGCCGACCTCAGCTCCGACAAGCTCGGCGCCAAGATCCGGGCGGCGCGGCTGACGCGCGTCCCGTACGTGGTCGTGGTCGGCGACAAGGAGGCGGAGGGCCGCAAGGTCGCCCCCCGGTCGCGCGACCTCAACAAGGACCTCGGGGCGATGCCGCTCGAGGACTTCGCCGACCGGCTCGCCGCGGAGTCGAAGCCGCCTCGCCTCGCTGTGAGCGCCTCCGGTTCGTGACCAGCCGTTCCGGCTGGCCCTTCTCGCCGGCAGGCCCTTCCCTACCCCCGTCGAGCCCGGCAGCTCAGGGCTCCCGAGCGCCCCTGCGCCGCGGCGGCCGTCGTGCTTGCTGCCGTTGCCTGCGGCGCGGAGTCAGGCGACATTGGCGTGGTGATGGTCGCCGCGACCACCTTCGGTCGCGAAGCGGCGGTCCGTCGCTTTCAGAATCACAGAACACAAGGAGGCAGCGAAATACCACATGGCGATGAGACGCTTCGACCCTCGGCAGGCCCAGCGGGGGCCGCAGATCCGCATCAACCAGCGCATCCGCGTCCCGGAAATCCGCGTCATCGGCGATGATGGCGAGATGCTCGGCATCATGCAGACCCACGAGGCGCTGCGCCGAGCACAGGAGAAGGGGCTCGACCTCGTCGAGGTCAACCCGAAGGCGGATCCTCCGGTCTGCAAGATCCTCGACTTCGGCAAGTACAAGTACGACGAGAAGAAGAAGGCCCGCGAGGCGAAGCGCAAGCAGAGTGTGGTGGAGATCAAGGAGATCAAGCTCCGTCCCAAGACGGACGACCACGATCTCGAGTTCAAGACCAGGGCTGCGCATCGGTTCCTCGGCGCAGGTCACAAGGTGAAGTTCACGGTCCGCTTCCGCGGCCGCGAGATCACGCACCCGGAGAAGGCGCAGGAGCAGCTCGACTGGATCGTCCAGCACTGCGAGGAGATCGCGAACGTCGAGGTGCGCCCGATGATGGAGCAGCGCACGATGACGCTGATGATGGCGCCCAAGCCCGCCATCCTGCAGAAGGTGGCCCAGGCCCGCGTCGCCGCGGAGAGGGCCCGCCAGAAGGCGCTCCAGGAAGGACGCGCCGCTCCCACCGGGGACGAAGAGGACGAGGAGATCGAGAAGCTCGAGAGGCAGCTCGAAGAGCAAGACGACGACGACGACGACGACGAGGCCGAGGGAGGGACCGAGTAACCCGCCCGGGGAGAGCGTGCGCCACGACGGCAGCTGCGGCTGCCGTGGGGCGCGCATCGCGCCGCCCGCGGGAGCTCGCGTGGCGCGCTCGCTTCTGCGTCGCGGGGGGCGCGCCCTCTCCCTCGAACGTCCGCGGGCGCGGCGAGGCGCTCGCGCGCTGCCGGCTCAGTGCGGGATCAAGCCGCCGAGCCACGCCCCTGCGGCGAGGACCGCCAGCGCGGCGACGAGCAGCACAGCCTTCACCGCGCCTCCCCCTGTCCTGAGTGGACGGAGCTCCGGCTCCAGGTCGCGCGGCGCGGCCGTGGCTGGCGGCGCCAGCACGCGCGAGGGCGGCGCAGGGGGCTGTGGCGCAGGCACGGGCTGCGGGGAGGCCAGGGTCGGCTCGGCCCTCCTCTCGAGCGGCTGACGCGCGGGGAGCGGCGGCGCGAGCGGCTGCTCCGCGGCCGAGTACGCGGGCAGCGTGGCGGGTGGAGCGACCTCCTCGGGCTCCTCGAGCGCGGCGAGGTTGCCCGCCTCGACCGAGACCGCGGCGAGGGACTGCCGCATGAGGTCCTCGCCGGGCGCCGAGATCTTGAGCTCGTCGGCCCACTTGCCGATGTCCTCGAAGGCCGAGATCTTGAGCGGCTCGTTCGGCCGCGCAGCGCTCGGCGCCGCCTTGTCGTCCGGGAGCGACGTGAACTCGAGCAGCGTCTCCTCGATGAGCCTGTCGATGAACGACGCCTTGTCCGACGCGGGGGCGCGCTTGCGCAGCGCCATGGCGCTGCGGACGTGCTCGGCGATGTCGTACGCGCTGACCGGCCGGCCGTACCTGTACAGGAAGGTCGTGAGATCCCGGCCGAGCTCGCGCGCGGAGCTGTAGCGATCACCGGGGTCGCGGGCCAGCGAGCGGGCGATGATGCGATCGAGCTCCGGAGGAACCGCCTTGTTGATCTCGGAGAGCGGCGGGATCTGCGCCTGCTGCACGAGCTTGACGGTCTGGTAGTCGGTCTCGCCGAGGAAGAGCCGCTTCCCCGAGAGCATCTCCCAGAGGATGGCGCCGGCCGCGAAGATGTCGGTGCGGGGATCGACCTCGAGGCCCTGCGCGGCCTCGGGTGAGAGATAGCTGAACTTGCCCTTGATGATCCCCGCCTCGCTCTTCTCGAGCTGGCTCGTCGCCTTGGCGAGGCCGAAGTCGACGATCTTCACCTCGCCGTACTTGGTGATGAGCACGTTCGGAGGCGACATGTCCCGGTGCACGATCTTGAGCGGGTGCCCGTCGGCCCCCTTGAGCTCGTGAGCGTACGTGAGCCCCTCGCAGAGCTTGCCCGTGATGAACACGGCGGACTCGACCGGGAGGATGCGCCCAGCCTTGCGCATCGACTCGAGGACGGCCTTCAAATCGGCGCCGTCCACGTACTCCATCACGATGAAGTAGGCGTTGTCGCCGACCCCGATGTCGAACACCTGCGCGACGTTGGAGTGGGAGAGGTGCGCGGACAGCCGCGCCTCATCGAGGAACATCGCGATGAAGCGCTTCTTCTCGCTCAGGTGCGGGAGCACGCGCTTGATCGCGACCTGCTTCTTGAACCCCTCGATCCCCGCGCTCTCGGCGAGGAAGACCTCGGCCATGCCGCCCGAAGCGAGCCGCTCGATGACCCGGTAGCGCTGCTGCTGGTGGGCTTCCGTCATGCTCCGACTAGTACATCACGTCCCACGCTGTGCGCGGAAACAACCGGCTGTACCCGGGGTCCCACGCGCGATCGCGGGGTCTGTGACGAGCGCGTTCCAGGCCCTTTCGGGCGCGAGCTCACGCGGGCAGCGCCGCGGCCGGGCTCGGCAGACGGCGCCGGCTCAGCCCGTGAGCGCGCTCCTCGCGAACGCGCGAGGCGCGGGTGTGAGCGGCACCGCCACCGCGCGCGCGCGGCTCCTCGGCGCGACCACCGCGCGAGGGCGCGGCGTCAGATCGAGCTGCGCGGCGGCGCGCTTCCGGCGATCGTCGAGCTCCGCGGCGAGCATCTCCTTCACCATGTCGAGGAGCTCCGCGAAGCCCGCGAGGCGAAGACCGAGGTCGTTCGTCCAGAGGATGATCTCGAGCTCGCCGTCGGGCGCCCTCGCCTCCGGATCCCAGGCGAAGACCGTCTCGGCCGCCGCGTCGATGCCGAACGGGACGAGCGCGCTCCGCGCACCGTAGCGGCCGCGCACGGTCTTTGGCGCGGCGTCGTCCTCGCATGCGCCGCGCGCCCCCTGGCCCTCGCAGTGCTCGAGCACCATCCGCCCGACATCCATGTACGAGCCGCGCGCGAGCGCGCGCACCCCGAGCAGGCTGGCGCCGGCGAACAGCTGCGGCCAGCCGTCGTGCCGCGAGAGCAGCTCGCGGTAGCTCGGCGGCAGCGGCATCCCGAGGCGGCGCTCGACGCCGGCGATCTCCGCCGCGGAGGCCCCGGACGGCGGCGCGATCGGCATTCCCCGCCGCGGGTCCATCCGCGCGAGCTCCAGCTTGAGCGCGCGGATGCGGTGCATCGACTCGAGCCACTCCATGCGCGCGACCCTACGCGCCCGGCGCCGGTAGGAGCAAAAAACGCGCGATCCCCGACACCGCCGCACCGGGTCGGCGCGCGGAGCGCGCGCGCTTGACAGGCATTTGCGCTGGCGGCACGGTGCTTGCGTGATCGGCTTGGGCTCCTGGGCATCCCTGCGCACCGCCTTCGTGGCGGCGGGCGTCACGTTCGTCGTCGCGTCGCTCGCGACCGCGTGCCTCGACTACGCGGGCGAGGAGCTGTTCGATCAGTGCGACACGCCGGCTGCGCCGCTCCCCGGCTCGGGCTCCGGCTCGGGCGCGACCACCGGCGCCGGGGCGGCCAGCGCGGATCCGCCGGACTGCGGCGCGCCGACGCACGCGCCAGGCTCGGGCTCCGGCTCGGGCTCGTGAGGGAGGAGCGGCGCGACGTCGTCGCGCTCGCCGCGCTCGCCGCCGCCGCGCTCGCCTCCCGCCTGCTCTTCCGCATCGACCACGACGAGGACATCGACGCGCTCCGGTTCGCGCTCGGCGTGGAGCGCTTCGACGTGGCCGCGCTTCGCCCGCATGCGCCGTACTATCCCGTGTTCATCGCCGCGGCGAAGGGGCTCGCGCTGCTCGGCGCCTCGCCGCGCGCCGCGCTCGCCCTCGTCAGCGCCGCGGCGGGCGCGGCCACCGTCGCCTTCACCGCCCTGCTCGCCCACGCGGTCGCCGGGCGGCGCGCCGCGGTGTTCGCCGGGGTGCTCGCGCTCGCCTCGCCGTTCCTGTGGCTGTCGTCCGAGAAGCTCCTCAGCGACATGGCCGGCGCCGCGGTGACGACCGCGGCGCTCTGGCTCTGCGCCCGCGCGCGGCACCTCCGCCGCGCGCCTGGGGTCGCCCTGACGGGGCCGCCCGAGATCGCCGCCCGCGAGGCGCGCGCCGCGCGCTCGCGCACGTGCGCGCTCGTGTTGCTCGGCGTCGGGCTCGGCGTGCGGCTCTCGTACTTCCCGTTCGCGCTCGCCTGCCTCGCCGTCATCGCCCGCAGCGAGGGCGGCCGCCTCGCGTGGCTCGCGCGCGGCCGCGACCTCGCGACCGGCGCGCTCGCGTGGCTCGTCCCGCTCGTGCTGATCGCGACGCCGCGCGACCTCGTCGCGGCGACGTGGGTCCAGGGGCTCGGGCACTTCACCCGCTGGGGAGGGACGGCGATCACCGTCTCGTCGCCGGCCGAGCGGCTCCACGGCGTGCTCTGGGGGATCTGGGCCAACGGCCTCGGCGGCGCGTGGCCGGACGCGCCGGCGGCGCGCTGGCTGGGCGCGCCGATCCTGATCGCGCTCCTCGCCGCCGCCGCGCTCCGCGTCGCGCCTCTCCAGCGCGCCGCGCGCGCGGCGCGAGACCAGCCCGAGCTCTGGGCCTCGGCGCTCGCCTATTTCGTCTGGGCGCTCCTCGGGCAGAACATCGCCTACAAGCCGCGGCACTGGCTCCCGCTCGTCCCGCCCTTGCTCGTCGCCTTGGCCGCCGGCGCGGCGGCGCTCTCGCCTGCGCTCTCGCCGGCGGCGAGCGCGCCGCGCGGCCGCGCGCTCCGCTCGGCCGCGCCCGCCGCCCTGGTCGCGGCGCTCGCGGCGCAATGGCTCGTCGACGCGATCGTCCTCGCGCGCGAGCACCGGGCGCCCTCGCCCGCGGCCGCGATCGTCGGCTTCCTCCGCGACGCCCGCGCCGAGCAGCGCCCGGTGCTCACGCGCGACCTCGACCGGATGATCCAGGAGGGCGCGCCGGGCCGGCGGCCGGTGCGCGTGCGCAGCGACGCCGAGCTCGTCCGCGCCGTCGAGCAGGCCGGCCCGGGCGGCGCGCTCATCACGAGCGAGGCGCTCTCGCCGGCGGCGCGCGACGCGCTCGCCGGCCGCGGCCATGCGATCTCGATCCGCTTCGCGCGCCCGCGCTCGCGCTACGTCGACGCGCTCTGGAGCGACCTCGCCCTGCTCGAGGCGCTGCCCGGTGGGCCTCCGATGGATCGATCGCTCCCGCGCTCGACGGGCAGCGCGCTCTCCCGCTGAAAACGAGGTTGACCTCCGTTTTCGGGGGCGCGAAGACTTCCGCCCTGCCGAGCCCCGGCCCTCGTCATGAAAGCAATATCGTCCTTGTGGCCTCGCTCTGCGGGCGTCGTCCTCAGCGCGCTGCTGCCCTTCGCGGCCGCCGCGCAGCCCGCGCCCGCCGCGCAGCCCGCGCCCGCCGCGCAGCCCGCGCCGGACGGCCCGGTCCTCGACCTCCCGCCCGAGCATGCCGCGCCGCCGCCGGCTCCCCGGGAGCCCGCCATCGGCCTCGGCGCCGGGCAGGCGCCGGAGCACGAGCTCGTGCGCGGACTGACCGAGCAGCGGTTCCGGAGCGCCGGCGCGAGCGCGAGCAACACCTCCGTCGGCGGCTACGGCGAGGTGCACGTCCGCGGCACGACGACCGGCCGCGAGGGCGAGCGCGCGTGGGTCGCCGACATCCCCCGGCTCGTGCTCTTCGTGGCGCACGAGTTCACGAACGACATCCGGTCCTACGTCGAGCTCGAGGTGGAGCACTCGCTCTCCTGCGCGAGCTGCCCCGGCGCCGCGGAGCTGGAGCAGGCCTACCTCGAATGGAACGCCGCAGGCCGCGCGCTCGGGCTGCGCGCGGGCCTCGTGCTCGTCCCGATGGGGATCATCAACTCGTGGCACGAGCCGCCGGTGTTCCACGGCGTGGTCCGGCCGAAGGTGGAGACCGTCGTCATCCCCTCGACGTGGCGCGAGATCGCCGTCGGCGCCTTCGGGCAGCCGCTCGACTGGCTGCGCTTCGAGGCCTACGCGATGACCGGCCTCGATCCGCTCGGCTTCCGCGCGGGCGGCCTCGCCGGCGGCCGGCAGAGCGCCGGGCTCGCCCGCGCCAACGCCTGGGCCGGCGTCGCGCGCGTCGAGGCCGAGCCGCTCCTCGGGGTCGTCGCCGGCGCGTCGGTGTACGCGAGCGACGCCGGGTCGAACGGCGATGGCAAATTCTTCCTCCGCGACGGCACTCCGGTGGATCTCTCGATCCCGGTCCTCGGCTGGTCGCTCGACGCGCGCTGGCGCAGGAGCGGCCTCGAGACGCGGGTCCTGTTCGCCGAGTGGCACCTGCCCGAGGCGCGCGCCCTCATGGTCTCGTTCAACGAGAGCGGCGCGCCCAATTTCATCGATCCCACGAGCCCCGTCGCCACCCGGCTCCGCGGCGGCTACGTCGAGGCCGCCTACGACGTGCTCCGCCCGCTCGGCCTGGGCCACGAGCTCCTGCCGTTCGCGCGCCTCGAGGCGTACGACACGCAGTCCGCGGTGCCGGAGGGCTACAAGGCGAACGCGTCGTACGGGGTCCGCGAGATCACGGTCGGGGCCTCGTACCGGCCGACCCAGGGGGTCGTGCTGAAGGCCGACTACCAGCTGCGCGACCGCACCCTCGGGTTAGACCAGACGCAGCTCAATTTCGGGCTCGGGTTCATGTACTGAGCGCGCCGTCCGAGGCTCCCCATGTCACTCCGCCCAGACGACGCGGGGCCCGAGCGCCTCGTCGTCGGCGCCGGCATCTCCGGCCTCTACGCTGCCCTGCTGCTCGCGCGGGCCGGCCGTCGCGTGCGCCTCCTGGAGCGCGCGGCGCGCCCCGGCGGCCTCGCCGGCGCCGAGCTGTTCCGCGGGCTGCCGTGCGACCTCGGCTCGCACCGGCTCCACCCGGCCGCGCTCGAGCAGCCGCTCTTCCGGGAGGTGCACGCGCGCTCCCCGTTCCTGTCGCGCCCGCGCCGCGGGGTGCTCGTGCTCGGCGAGCGCCACGTCCCCTACCCCCCGAGCGTCCCGTCGATGCTGCGCGCGCTCGGCCTCCGCGCCGGCGCCGCGATGGGCCTCGGCTTCGTGGCGCAGCGCGGCCGCCGCGCGGCCTTTGCCCGCTGGGAGCACGACCGCGCGATCGCCGGCGAGGACGTCGGCTTCGAGCGGTTCGTGCGCGAGCGCGTCGGCGCCGCGGCCTACGCGTCGTTCTACCGGCCCTACGCCGAGAAGGTCTGGGGCATCCCGCCGTCCGAGCTCTCGCAGACCGTCGCGAAGAAGCGGATCAGCACCACGAGCCCGCTCGCGCTGTTCAAGGGCCTCGGCCGCGGCGGCGCGGCGGCGGACCTCGCGCGGTTCGTCTACCCGCCGGCGGGCATCTCGTCGCTGATCGCGCACCTCGAGGCGCGGCTCGCGGAGGCCGGCGTCAAGGCCGAGTGCGGCGCCGCCTTCGGCCTGGCCGGGATGGCCGCGCGCGCCGGCGCGGCGCCGGTCCTGTTCGCGGGCGACCTCGCGGCTCTCGTGCCCGACGCGCGCCTCGAGCACCGCGGCCTCTACCTGGTCTACCTCGCCTACCCGCGCGCGCGGCTCGGCGCCCCGGAGACGTACTACTGCCCCGACCCGCGCTTCTGGTTCGGCCGCGCCTCCGAGCTGCAGAACTACGCGCCCGATCTCCGCCGCCCGGGCGAGACGGTGCTGTGCGTCGAGATCCCCGAGGGCGCCTGGGGGCGCGGGCGCGACTTCGCCTCGGGCCGGCCGCTCGAGGCGCTGCTCGACCAGCTCGTGCGCGCGGGCATCGCCCCGCGCGGCGTGGCGCCGATCGAGGTCCGCCAGCGCTTCGTGCCGGGCGTGTACCCGCTCTACCGGCGCGGCTGGCTGGAGAGCTGGCGCGCAGCGATGCGCCGCGCCGCCGCGCTCGGCGCGCTCCCCTTCGGGCGGCAGGCGCTCTTCCTGCACTGCAACCTGGATCACTGCGTCGCGATCGCGGCCGACGCGGTGGCCCACGTCGAGGCCGGCCGCAGCCCTGAGGCGTGGGTGCTGAACGCCGAACGCTACCTGGACGTACAGGTGCGTGACTGAACGCAACTGAACGCAACTGAACGCAACTGAACGCAACTGAGCGCAACTGAGCGCAACCGAGGCGCGCGCCCACCGCAGCGAAACCCAGGGGCCAAACGCTGTTGACGTTGACTTTCATGAGTGACAGTTTCGTCGGAGCCTTGATGCGTCCTTCCGGTCTCCGCACTGCCCACTTCGCCGCAGCCACCGCGCTCGCGTTCGTCCTCGCGGCGCTCCCCGCCCACGGCGCGACGTACTGGACGATCCCTGCCGTCCTGAAGAGCTTCTTCGCGAGCTCGAAGAAGGTCGGCTATCGCAAGGTCGTCCTCAGCGACGTGGAGGCGCGGGACGTCGGCAAGAAGCTCGGCGCGCCGGTCAAGCGCGAGTGGGTTGTGTACGTCGCCGAGTCGGACGGCAAGACCGACGGCTACGCGATCAAGGACGAAGAGAAGGGAATGCACGAGCCGATCGACTTCGCCGTGAAGTTCTCGACGGCCGGCGCGGTGGAGCGGATCGAGATCCTCGAGTACCGCGAGGCGTACGGCGACGAGGTCCGCGGCGATCGCTTCCGCGCCCAGTTCCAGGGCAAGACGGCGAGCGACCCGATCACCGCGGGCAAGGACATCGACATCGTGTCGGGCGCATCCATCTCGTCCCGCTCCGTCGCGCTCGGCGTCAAGCGCGACGCGCTCGTCCTCCAGCTCGCGCTGAAGCGCGGCGCGCTGTGAGAGATTTCACCGCGGCGGCGGGGCGGCTGAGGTCGCTCTCGCTCGGCGCGAAGCTCCTGTACTCGGCGTTCACGCTCGCGTCGATCCTCGGTTTGCTCGTGTCGTGGCGCCTCTACGGGGCGATGGTGCAGGACGCGGGGGCGGCCGCGTACTACGCGGGCGCGCCGGTCGCCGCGCCGCCGCCCGCCCCGCCGCAGGCGCCCGCCGCGGCCGAGGGGCCGGCGCTCGACCTGGGCCCGGAGCTCGAGCTCCCCGGCGCGCCGGAGGCGCCGCGGGTCCTGGTCGAGCAGATCTCCGAGCGAAAGCTGCTCGAGGTGACCCACTTCCACCTCTTCTCCGTGCCCGTCTACGTGCTGATCCTCGCGCACCTCTGGCTGCTCGCGCGGCTGCCGTCGTGGCTGCACACCGCGGGCGTCGTGGCGGCCGTCGTCACGAGCGGGCTGCACATGGCGGCGCCGTGGCTCATCCGGAGCGCCCCCGGCGCCGCGGCGCTGATGCCGATCTCCGGCGTGGCCATGCTGCTGTCGCTCGGCGCCATGGCGGTCGTCTCGACGGTGGACATGTGGCTGCCCAGGCGGTCGCGGCGGGGCGACACGGCGCCGCTCGACGAGGTGCAGTGAGACGCATGAGCAGGTTCGGAGGGGCCCCGGACCGAAGGGCGCCAGATCAGGAGTTACCGGCGGACAGCGGAGCTCCAGGCGGGGCTTGTCGGCCGCCCCAAGGCTGTCGTACAGAGCCTGTAAGTGGGAGCTCACCACCTCTGTACCGTTGAACCGGTGTCGAGGTCGAGGCGCTGGCTCAGGACCCCTGCCAAACCCACGCCAGGGGTGTAAACACCGCTCCCGGGGCGTCAACACCCCCGCAGCGCGGTCCCCTCACCGCCTCGTCGCGCTCCGCTTGAGCCACCGGGACGTGAGCGACCAGGCGAGCTCCAGCACGTCCTTGCTCTCGAACGGCTTGCTCAGCAGCCGGAGCTCCGGCCGCTTCAGGCGCCGGATCACGTCGTGCCACGAGTAGTCCGAGTACGCGCTGCAGATCACGGCCTCGATGTCCGGACACTCGGACCAGATCCGCTCGATCGTCTCGATGCCGTCCCAGCCCGGCGGCATCCGCATGTCCACGAACATCAACGCATAGGGACGGCCGCACCGCTGCATTCGCCGGATCTTCTCCAGGCCTTCCTGACCCTGGCAGGCGCCGTCCACCTGGAACGTGCTCCTCGGGGTGGCCGCCGGCCCCCCGAAGATCGCCGCGTCGAGGGCGTCGAGATCCGCCGACGCACCCGAGTCGGGACAGAGGAGCTTCTGGAAATCGCGGTGGATCGCGGGGTTGTCGTCGATGACGAGGACCCTGCGGACCTCGCCCCCCCGCACGGACTCAGGCCCGGTCGACGCCGCGGGCGGCATCTGCGAACGGAAGCGCGACGGACCTCCTTGACTCATCATCGCCCACGTCTGACCAAGGGGCTCGCCGTTGCTACTCACCATTGAAGCATTCCACCTTTGCTCGACCCGAGCCTGCTCGTCCCATCGTACGTCGGAGGACCAGGAGAGCACCAGGCAGGGGTTCCGATATCGGCCCACCAGGCCGGGTGCGTGACGAGGAAGAACGGCGCACAAGGGCAAGCGCAGCGAAGTGCTTCAACCTGGACGGACATGACCTCGTGCTCGCATCGTTGTCGCGGCGACGAGCTGCTTGGCGTGATGGAGAGGAGGCGGCCGGCCTCGAGCGGGGCCGCCGGCGGAGAGCGCTGCGAGGCGACGGCCGGCGCCTCGCAGCGCGCCGGGGGAGGCGTCAGGGCTGCGCGTCGTGCTCGGGGACGAGCCAGAGCACCCCGAGCGGCGGGAGCGTCAGCACGATCGACTGCGGGAACCCGTGGCAGGGGACGTCCTCGACCTCGACACGGCCCATGTTGCCCACGCCGCTGCCGCCGTACACGGTCGCGTCGGTGTTGAGCACCTCCAGGTAGGCGCCGCGGCGCGGGACGCCGATGCGGTAGTTGTGGCGCGGGACCGGCGTGAAGTTGCCGATGAACACCACGTGCACGCCCGAGGGCGACATCTGGTCTCCCGCGCCGTCCCCGTAGCGGATGAACGAGATCACGGTCTGCATGTGGTCGGTGCAGTCGATCCAACGGAAGCCGTGGTGCTCGTCGTCGAGCTCGTACATCGCCGGGTACTTCTTGTAGAGCGCGTTGATGTCCGTCACGAGCCGCTTGAGCCCGGCGTGGGCGGGCACCGAGAGCAGGCCCCAGTCGAGCTCCGTCTTCTCGCTCCACTCGGCGAACTGGCCGATCTCGCCGCCCATGAACAGCAGCTTCTTGCCCGGGTGCGCCCACATGTACCCGTAGAGCGCGCGCAGGTTGGCCAGCATCTGCCAGTAGTCGCCCGGCATCTTCGAGAGCAGCGACCGCTTGAGATGAACGACCTCGTCGTGGCTCAGCGGCAGGAGGAACTTCTCGGAGAAGGCGTAGATGAGCCCGAACGTGAGCTGGTGGTAGTGGAAGGCGCGGTGGACGGGCTCGTGCTTGAAGAAGTCGAGCGTGTCGTGCATCCACCCCATGTTCCACTTGAAGTCGAAGCCGAGCCCGCCGACGTACGTCGCGTGCGTCACCGACGGCCAGGCGGTGGACTCCTCGGCGCACAGCACCGCGCCCGGGAAGCGCTCGTGCACCCGGTTCGACAGCTCCCGGATGAACTCGATCGCCTCGATGTTCTCGCGGCCGCCGTACCGGTTCGGCACCCAGTCGTGGCCCTCCGCGGCGTAGTCGAGGTAGAGCATCGAGGCGACCGCGTCGACCCGCAGGCCGTCGATGTGGAACTCGTCGAGCCAGTAGAGGGCGTTGGCGACAAGGAAGTTCCGCACCTCGTGCCGGCCGTAGTTGAAGATGTACGTGTTCCACTCGCGGTGCTCGCCGAGGCGCGGGTCGAGGTGCTCGTAGAGCGCCGTCCCGTCGAACCGGCCGAGCGCCCACGCGTCCTTCGGGAAGTGCGCCGGGGTCCAGTCGAGGAGCACGCCGATGCCCTTCTGGTGGAACCGGTCGATGAGGTAGCGGAGATCGTCGGGATCGCCGTAGCGGCTGGTCGGGGCGAAGTAGCCCGCGACCTGGTAGCCCCACGAGCCGTCGAAGGGGTGCTCCATGACCGGCATGAGCTCGACGTGCGTGAAGCCGAGCTCGGCCACGTACTCGACGAGGTGGTCGGCGAGCTCGCGGTACGTCATCCAGCGCATCCCGTGCTCGTACGGCGGGCCCTCGCCGGGCACGCGCCGCCAGGAGCCGGCGTGGACCTCGTAGATGGAGATCGGCTTCTTGCGCGAGTCGACCTCGCCGCGCGCCCGCATCCACGCGTCGTCCTGGAACGTGTAGCGGCTCGTGGTGACCCGCGAGGCGGTGGCCGGCCGGAGCTCCATCGCCTGGCCGAGCGGATCGCTCTTCGCGGTGATGTGCCCCGCCGGGGTCTTGATCTCGTACTTGTAGAGCGCGCCCTCGCCGACGCCGGGGACGAAGAGCTCCCAGAAGCCCTCGCCCATCCGGCGCATCGCGTGGCGGCGGCCGTCCCACTGGTTGAAATCGCCGACGACGCTCACGCGGCGCGCGTTCGGGGCCCAGACCGCGAACGCCGTCCCGGAGACGCCGTCCACCTCGCGCACGTGCGCGCCGAGGATGCGGTAGAGCTCCCAGTGCCTCCCCTCGGCGAGGAGGTGAAGGTCGACGTCCCCCAGGGTGGGCGGCATGCCGTACGGATCCGGCTCCACCGAGGCGTTCCCGTCCGGGAAGCGCAGCTCGAGCCGGTAACGGAAGCGGCCGTCCTCCGGGTAGGAGACGCCGGGGAAGCGCGCCTCGAAGAGCCCCGCGGGGTGGATGCGCTCCATCGACCGCCTCCGGAGCGAGGGATCGGCCGGGAGCACCGCGATCTCGGTGGCGTCCGGGCGAAAGACGCGGACCACCAGGTCGCCTTCCTCCTCGTGCGCGCCGAGCACGTGGTGCGGATCCGGATGCTCGACAGCCGCGATGAGATCGACTTCTCGTTGTTCCAACATGTCAGGGTCCGCGTATACCGGCTCCTCTCGCCGACGTCATGCCGAGAGTCCGCCCCAGACGCCAACCAGGGTCGGCCCGACGCACCGGCGCGCCCCACGCCGCCCGGCCCCCCTGGCGCCGCCGCGGTGTGCTCACCATTTGTCCGCGACGCAACAGCGAGCGCCGGGGGGCGGATCGCGCGCAATTTTGTCGGGAATCATCGGGAAACATCGCAAATGCTCATTTGCTGTACCTTCGCTGGGGGGGTACGGTCCGGGCGCCGAGCAGCCAGCCCCGGAGACAATCCGGCGGCAACGCGGGCTCGACAGGCGGAGGGATCGAACATGGGTCAGGTGGTGAGCGAACGCTCGATCGGGGGCAACGGCAGCGGTCCGGGCATGAACGGGCACGGGGGTGCGACGATCCGCAGCTACGCGCCGGCGACCGGGGACCTCCTTGGGGAGGCCCCGAACACGAGCGCCGAGGAGGTGCGGGCCGCGGTGGCCAGGGCGCGGCGCGCGCAGGAGGCGTGGGGCGCGCTGCCCGTCGAGGAGCGCTGCCAGCGCATCCTCCGCTTCCGCGACGCCATCGTCGACCGGACCGACGAGATCGTCGACCTGATCTCGCGCGAGTGCGGCAAGCCGCGCCACGAGGCGCTCCTGCACGAGGTGCTCGTCGCGGCCGACATGGCGACGTACTTCGCCGGCATCGCCGCGAAGGCGCTCGAGCCGCGCGAGATCAGGCTCCACCTCTTCAAGCACCGGCGCAGCTGGGTCCACTACACCCCGCGCGGCGTGGTCGGCGTGATCTCGCCGTGGAACTTCCCGTTCCAGCTGGCGCTGCGCGACGTGCTCGCGGCGGTCGTCGCGGGCAACGCGGCCGTGCTCAAGCCGAGCGAGGTGACGCCGCTCATCGCGCTCAAGCAGAAGGAGATCTGGGACGGCGCGGGCATGCCGGAGGATCTCTTCCAGGTCGTCACCGGCTACGGGCCGACCGGCGCGGCGCTCATCGACAGCGGCATCCAGATGCTCCTGTTCACCGGCAGCGTGGGCACCGGCAGGAAGGTCGCGGCCGCGTGCGGGGAGCGCCTCATCCCGTGCGTGATGGAGCTCGGCGGCAAGGCGCCGCTCATCGCGTGCGCGGACGCCGACATCGAGCGCACGGCGCAGGCGATCGTGTTCGGCGGCTTCGCGAACGCGGGGCAGGTTTGCGTCGCTGTGGAGCGGGTCTACGCGCACCGCGAGATCCACGACCGCCTGCTCGAGCGCACCGTCGAGATCACGAAGGGGCTGAACCAGGGCGATCCGGGCAAGGAGTTCGTCGACGTGGGGGCGATCATCTTCCCGCCGCAGCTCGACGTGGCCGAGCGGCACATCAAGGACGCGGTCGAGAAGGGGGCGAGCGTGAAGGCCGGCGGCAAGCGCGCGCCTGGGCAGGGCCAGTTCTTCGAGCCGACGATCCTCGCCGGCTGCGATCACGGGATGACGGTGATGAGCGAGGAGATCTTCGGGCCGGTCGTGCCGTTCATGCAGGTCGCGACCGAGGAGGAGGCGATCCGCCTCGCGAACGAGTCGCACCTCGGCCTGAACGCCTACGTCTTCTCGCAGGACACCGATCACGCCCGCCGGCTGGCCGAGCGCCTGCAGGCCGGCAGCGTGCTGGTGAACGACGTGCTCATGAACGGCGCCCTCCCCGAGGCGCCGTTCGGCGGCATCAAGCAGAGCGGCTTCGGCCGGGTGATGGGCGAGGACGGGCTGCGGCAGATGTGCGACGTCAAGCACATCAACGCGGACCGCATCGCGCTCGGGTCGAAGGACCCGACGTGGTTCCCGTACACCGAGTCGTCGTACGGCTGGTTCAAGCGCGGCATGCGCGCGCTCTACTCGAGCGGCAGCTTCCTCCGGCGCATCGGCGAGCTGTTCTAGACGGGCGCGGCGCGGCGCCAGGGGGGACGGCCGCCGGGGGGGGACGGCCGCCCTTTGGCTTCGTGCCGCTTGCTCCCGTGCCCCCTTCCGATCCACGCTGAACCCATGCCCACCCGCCCCGGTGCCTCGCCGAGCGACCCCATCCTCGCGGCCATCGACCGCGCGCCGCGTGTGCAGAGGCTCACGCCGGAGCAGCACGCCGAGCTCGAGCAGGACCTCGCCGACATCGCGGCGGGGCGGGCGCGCCTCGTCGCTCACGAGGATCTGCCGCGGGCCCTGGAGGAGCTGGCCCGCGCGCAGGACGAATGAGCTTCCGCGTCGTCTGGAACTTCCCCGCCCTGGTGACGTTTTACCGCCTGCCGATGCACTCGGCCTTCATGATCGACCGGGCGGTCGTTCGCTTCGCGGAGACGGGCGAGGGCGAGCTCTCCTGGGAGGCGCCTCACCACCTCCTCAGCGCGGGCTTCCACGACGTGGTGCTCGCGATCGATCGCGAGGCGCGGGCGATCACCGTGCTCCGTATCTATCGCGTTCGCTGAGCGCTCCAGAGACGAGTCGCTTCAGACCGGCGCGGGCTCGACCGGCCTGGGCTCGACCGGCTTGACCTCGGCGGGCGCGGCCTGGGCGGGCGCGGGCTCGGGCTCGGCGGCGGCGCTGCCCCGGCGCTTCGGGCGGAGCCTCCGCAGGGCGTTGCGGAACGAGGCGGCGCTGAAGCGGCGCTTCGCCTCGGGGATGTCCCAGCAGGCGTTCGATCAACCAGGCCGGCCGCCGCGGCCGGCGGCGGTCGGAACGCCGGGGGCGGCGGCACGAGCAGCGCTTCCATGTCGGCGGGGGACATCGTCGCGAGCTTCCGCTTGATCTCGGGCAGCTTGAGCCCCTGCTCGCAGAGCTTCTGGATCGACAGGATCTGGAGCCGATGCTCGCGCAAGTACCGCGTCCCCGGTCCGGCGAACGGCGGCGGCACGAAGAGGTCCCGCTCGTACCCGTAGCGAATGGTGCGTTCGCTCACTCCGGCTTCCTCGGCGATCGCCCCGAGGGTGTACCCGTCGTTCCTCGGCATGGGCTGCCTCCTCGAACAGATCATCGCCTGGGAAGCGGCAAACTGCCATGAATCTTGACAGGATCGAGGCCAGAGTTTGCCGGGAACTGGACCTATTTGTGCGATATTTTTCACATGTTTAGAAGAATCTTGTCACGATCGTGAAGTTAAACTCTCCATCCAGGATGTTCGAAGCCAACTGCGTGAAGTTAAACTCTCCATCCAGGATGTTCGAAGCCAACTGCGTGAAGTTAAACTCTCCATCCAGGATGTTCGAAGCCAACTGCGTGAAGTTAAACTCTCCATCCAACATGCCTTCGTGGGTCGTCCATGCTGCGGGCAAGTACACCGTGCGCGCGTCGCATCCTGGTTATGCGACGCGAACCAGGACGGTGCTCATCGAGCGGAGAGGCTGCATTTTCCAGGCGCCAGGCTTCAGGTTCCCGCGCCCGCCCTTGAAAGGGGCGCCTCCGGCAGGGGTCGGCGGCCGCTGAGACAGAGGTTGAGATCGGCGGGAAGACCAGCTCCGGCTCGCCGAGCGCCGCGGAGCCGGCGGCAGGACAGGACCTGTATCAGCGGCCTATGCGATCCGGCCCCCGCGCGGGCCTAGACGGCTGTCCCGCCACGGTCGCTGGGCTCGGCGGTCTTGCCTCTCAGCGCCGATTTCACGTGCTCGTGAGAGGTTCGCAGGAGCTCACCCAGCTTGTCGAGGTCATCGATCGACTCCATCGTTATGCAAGACCAGCCGAGCTGGGGGATGGTGACCGGAAGCGAGGCAGCAAGAGGGGCCACCTTGTCGCTCGGCAAAGGCACCCAGATGCACGGCTTCTTGCGGCCGGCCAGCAGCCTGCAGAACACCGCCGTCCGCCTCTCCTGAAGGTGCATCTTCAAATAGGATACAGTGTCCTCGTAAGCGATCGGCCGCTCGGGCCCGAGCAGGCGCTGAGCCGTTGCAAAGGCGTTGAGCTCTTCCTGCGTCGTTTCAACCTTGGGGGCCGGCGGCTCTTCGGGAGGAGCGCTGATGCGAGCCTGGGTCTCCAGAACCGATGCCAGCGCGCGCTGCTTGGCCCATTCATTGATGGCATTCGCCACGATCGGCTTCCAGCTCTCGACCACCGCAGCGGTCAGATTCCTCGTCTCGATCCTCGCGACGGCGAGCTTCGTGAACTCCGGCGCCGGCTCGAGGAGCCTGCCCAGCTCCTGCACAAGAAGGTTCTGCTGGCGGGTCCGCTGGGCGAACGTCCGGAGAAGGCTGGCGTTGTACTCGGCCTTCTGGAGCACCGTGAGGAAGTCGATCGGTGGCTGGTCGTCGGCCAGGACGTCCCATTGCACGAACGGCTCCTTATCCATCACATTTTCGTTCACAATGTCGGTAAAGAAGCGCCACTGGATACCGTTCGTAAGAACTCCGAGCTTCGCCTCCGGCGCCTTCGCGAAATAATCCGCCAGCTGCTCATCGAAGCCAGCGAGCTTCCGTCCCGCTTCTTTGGCTTCCACGAAGAAGATGGGGCGTCCGGTCTGAAGGAAGGCCCAGTCAATCGGCTTGACCGAGCGGTCCTTTCCGAAGTCGACGCGATATTCTGGAAGACACTGGCGAGGGTCGGTCAGGTCGTAACCAAGAAGAGTAAATAGCGGTCCTATCAAGCTTTGCTTCGTGGCCTGTTCATTGCCCTTGACATGCTCTGCCAACTCACGGACGCGGTGGACATGCGATGCGAGCGCCTCCCTCATGGACTACCCCTTTCGTAGGGTAGAGGCTACAGGACCCCCGTGCAGTGTGTCGAGCGCGCGATGCCTGGTTTCGAGGTTCCGGCGAGCCATCGCCCTCACCCAGCGCGACGGCTACCCGGGCCGGTCTGCGGCTCCCCCACGGCTGGCGGGTAATCTTCGACCGGCGGAGCGGCCAGCGGTCCATCCCGGAACTGCGCGCCCCCCCCGGCGCGCGCGGCTCGGCGCAGCCCCCTCCCCTACGCGGCGGCCGCCGGCTCGGCCGCCGTCACGTTCGCCGCCGCGCCCGCGGCCTCGATCGGCGCATCCTCCAGCGCGGCCGCGATCACCTGGCTCATGTCCTGGACGAAGATGAGCTCGAGCTCGGACCGCACCTCCTTCGGGATCTCCTCGGCGTCGCGCGCGTTCTTCTGCGGCAGGACGACCCGCGTGAGCCCGGCGCAGTGCGCCGCGAGCACCTTGGCCTTGATCCCGCCGACCGGCAGCACCCACCCGCGCAGCGTGCACTCGCCTGTCATCGCCGTGTCCGAGCGCACGCGCGGCCCGAGATCGCGCGGGGACGAGCACCTCTCAGCTGAGTAGTGGTCAAATTTGAGCATCTAGGCGGGAAGGCGGAAAAAAAAAGAAGAGACCCATGATCTTCCCGCCTTCATGTGAACTCTCTCTGGGCAAATGCGACCACGACCGGAGCTTGACAAGGAAGGAAATTCTATAGTTTCCTGCGAAGCTTAATCACGGCCAGACGGAGGATTGCATTGGACACTCGGCGGCGCCCTCGCATCGACGAAAGCAGGGCTGTATCAGGTCGAGGTGCGGGTCGAGCGCTGTTCGCGCGGATGCTCGTCGCGCTCGTCGCGATCGTGACCGTCGCGTGCGGCGACGAGCCAGGCGACAGCAGCACGAGCAGCGGCGACCCGGGCGGGACCGGCGGCAGCGCGGCAACCAGCACGAGCGGCACGGGCGGGGCCGGCGGCGCTGGCGGCGCGGGCGGCGCAGGCGGCGCAGGCGGCGCGGGCGGCGCAGGCGGCAGCGGCGGGGGCCCCGGCTGCACCGCAGGCGCGTCGCAGAGCGTGCCGTGTGGCGCCAATGGAAACGGGGAGCAGACGCAGGTCTGCACCGACGGTGTCTGGGTCGACGAGGGCGCGTGCGACGATCGGGACGAGTGCGTCAACGGAGCCCAGCAGAGCGAGCCTTGCGGCCACAACGGTGCCGGGACGGCGACCTCGGTCTGCACGGGCGGCGTCTGGCCGCCGCGCGCCTGCGTCGATCCGGACGTCTGCACGAACGGCACGACGCAGCAGGCGGCCTGTGGGCGGAACGGGGCGGGCACGAAGCCGCAGGTCTGCACGGCAGGGCACTGGCAGGACGATGGCGCCTGCGCCGACCCCGACGTCTGCACGAACGCCGCTACGCAGCAGGTGGGCTGCGGGCTGAACGGGGCGGGCGCGAAGCCCCAGCGCTGCGCCGCGGGCCAGTGGCAGGACAATGGCGCCTGCGTCGATCCCGACGTCTGCACGAACGCCGCTACGCAGCAGGTGGGCTGCGGATACAACGGCGCGGGCACGAAGCCGCAGCGTTGCGCGGATGGCCAGTGGCAGGACGATGACGCCTGCGCCGACCCCGACGTCTGCACGAACGCCGCTACGCAGCAGGTGGGCTGCGGATACAACGGCGCGGGCACGAAGCCGCAGCGTTGCGCGGATGGCCAGTGGCAGGACGATGGCGCCTGCGTCGACCCCGACGTCTGCACGAACGGCACGACGCAGGACGTTCCGTGCGGGCTCAATGGTCGCGGCGATCAGCAGCAGACCTGCACGCAGGGCGCGCAGGTGGACACCGGCGCGTGCATCGATCCCGACGAGTGCGTCGACGACGAGGTGGCGCTCGCGACGTGTCCCGGCGGGGTCCAGTCGACGACGTGCGTCGAGGGGCTCTGGGTCGAGGACGGGGCGTGTGAGAAGAGCCCGATCAGCGCGAACGAGCGCAACACGTGCGCTGTCGTGGGCGGGAAGGTCCACTGCTGGGGCAGCAACACGAACGGCGAGCTCGGCAATGGCACCACGATCTCGACGGGCGTGCCGACGCCGGTCTCGAACCTGAACGACGCCGTGGCCGTCGGGATGGGTACTTCCCACGCGTGCGCGCTGCGCGCGACCGGCGCCGTCGTGTGCTGGGGAGCGGGCAACTCGGGCCGGCTCGGGAACGGTTCCGCCGCGACGACGACGACGCCCGTCCCCGTGTCCGGTCTCAGCGACGCTGTGGCCCTCGACGTCGCGTCCGGCCACGCGTGCGCGCTGCGCGCGACCGGCGCCGTCGTGTGCTGGGGGTCGGGCAGCTCGGGCCAGCTCGGCAATGGCTCGACGGCGCAAGCGACGACGCCGGTCACGGTCTCGAACCTCGCCGACGCCGTCGACGTCGACGCGGGCGCCGCACACACCTGCGCGCTGCGCGCGACCGGCGCCATCGTGTGCTGGGGAGCGGGCAGCGCGGGCCAGCTCGGCAATGGCATCGCGGCGAACCAGCCGACGCCCGTGGTCGTGTTCGGCCTGAACGACGCGATTTCGATATCGGCCGGCGGGGGCCACAGCTGCGCCGTGAGGGCGAACGGCGGCGCCGTTTGCTGGGGTCAAGGGCGCGCTGGCCAGCTCGGCAACGGCTCGTCGAACGACGTGTTCACGCCCGTCGCGGTGTCGAACCTCTCGGACGCGGTCGCGATCGAGGCGGGCAACGCTGATAACAACGGCTCGAGCACGTCCTGGGGCCACACGTGCGCGCTGCGCCGGAACGGCGCCGTCCGGTGCTGGGGGTATGGCGTTGATGGCCAGCTCGGGCAGGGCGGCTTCTCTTCGAGCTCGGCCGGCGTTGCGGTGCTGGATCTGAGCGACGCGCGCGCCGTGACGGCGGGCATGCGTCACACGTGCGCCATGCGAGGCACCGGTGAGCTCCGCTGCTGGGGGGCGGCACGCGACGGACAGCTCGGGAATGGATCGACCGCCACCGCGCTGTTTCCGGCCCCCGTTGTGAATCTCGGTGACGCGGTGGGGATCAGCGCGGGTACATACCACACGTGCGCGCTGCGCCAGAACGGCCAGGTCCAGTGCTGGGGGGCGGCAGGCGACGGACAGCTCGGCAACGGTTCCACGGCGGACCAGACGACCCCCCTCGCCGTGTCCAACGTGACCGACGC
This sequence comes from Sorangium sp. So ce362, assembly GCF_051519845.1. Taxonomy (NCBI): domain Bacteria; kingdom Pseudomonadati; phylum Myxococcota; order Polyangiales; family Polyangiaceae; genus Sorangium; species Sorangium sp. So ce362. The sequence goes on from NZ_CP150332.1 coordinate 6,154,227, forward strand.
CGTTCAAGTCAGCGCGGGCGATTACCACACGTGCGCCCTGCTTCAGGACGGGCAGATCCAGTGCTGGGGGTTTGGCGCCGATGGCCAGCTCGGGTACGGCTCGGCGTTCAGCCGCAGCACGCCCGTCACGGTGTCGGGCCTGACGGACGCCGTTGCGATCAGCGCAGGCCATCGCCACACATGCGCGGTGCGCCAGAACGGGCAAGTTCGGTGCTGGGGCGATGGGGACGTGGGAGGGCTCGGCGACGGCTCCAAGGCGGACCAGACCACGCCCGTCACCGTGTCCAACATCGCCGACGCTGTCGACGTCGCGGCCGGCAGCTATCACACGTGCGCCTTGCACGCATCAGGCGCTGTCTCGTGCTGGGGCTATGGAGCGAACGGGCGGCTTGGAAACGCCACCTTGACGAGCGCATTGACGCCGGTCGCGGTGACGAGCCTGAGCGACGCCATCGGGCTCGCTGCGGGGAGCGAGCACACGTGCGCGGTCCACCGCACGGGCGCCGTGAGCTGCTGGGGCTCCGGTCTTTACGGACAGCTCGGGAACGGCACGACGACGGACGTCACCATTCCGATCCCGATCTCGAACCTCGGCGATGTCGTGCACCTGAACGCGGGGAACTCGCACACCTGCGCGGTCACGGCTCTCGGGGGAGCGTTCTGCTGGGGTCGCGGTGACAGCGCGCAACTCGGAGGCGGCTCGGTGGCCAATGCGCTGACGCCGGTGCCGGTCTCGGACGTCGCCGATGCGGTGAGCATCAGCGCTGGGACGAACCACACCGCCGTACTTCGCCGGACGGGCTCGGTCGCGGCCTGGGGCGCGACGGGCATGGGTCAACTCGGCAATGGCAGCCCGAAGGTGAGCTTCCCCATCGCCGTCGTCGGGCTCTGAGCTTCGCACTCGAGCGCGCCTCCGCACGTCGAGGCGCGCTCGCGGTGGCGAAAGCTGGCCCATGGCTCCGACGAGTACCCCGCGCCCGGCCGCCCCCCCCCGCGCGCGACTCACGCGGCAGCCGCCGGCTCTCCGGCCGCCGCGCCCGCGCCGACCGGAGCCACGGCCTCGATCGGCGCCTCCTCCAGCGCAGCCGCGATCACCTGGCTCATGTCCTCGACGAAGATGAGCTCGAGCTCGGACCGCACCTCCTTCGGGATCTCCTCGGCGTCGCGCGCGTTCTTCTGCGGCAGGATGACCCGCGTGATCCCGGCGCGGTGCGCCGCGAGCACCTTGGACTTGATCCCGCCGACCGGCAGCACCCGGCCGCGCAACGTGCACTCGCCGGTCATCGCCGTGTCCGGGCGCACGCGCCGGCCGGAGAGGAGCGAGGTGAGCGCCGTGAACATCGTCACGCCCGCCGACGGACCGTCCTTGGGCACGCCGCCCGCCGGGACGTGGATGTGCAGGTCCTCCGCCTCGAGCTTCGCCGTGTCGACGCCGAGCTCGCCGGCGTGGCTGCGCACGTAGGTGAGCGCCGCCTTCACCGACTCCTTCATCACGTCGCCGAGCTGGCCCGTGATCTCGACCCTCCCCTTCCCCGGCATCCGCGAGGTCTCGATGAACAGGATGTCCCCGCCCACCGGCGTCCAGGCGAGCCCGGTCGCGACCCCAGGCACGCTCGTCCGCTCCGCGACGTCGCTGAAGAACCGCACTTTGCCGAGGTACGCGCCGAGATCGCGCGCCTCGATCACCCGGCGCGACACCTTGCCGTCCGCCGCGCGGGCGATCTCCAGCGCGACCGCCCGGCAGAGCTTCTTGATCTCGCGGCCGAGCTGCCGCACCCCGGCCTCGCGCGTGTAGTCACGCACGATCGCCGCGAGCGCCTCGTCCGTGATCGACAGCGACCCCAGATCGATGGCGTGCTCCTTGAGCTGCTTCGGGACGAGGTGCGACCGCGCGATCGCGATCTTCTCGTCCGGCGTGTAGCCGGACAGCTCGATGACCTCGAGCCGGTCCCGGAGCGGCGCCGAGAGCGCGCCGAGATCGTTCACCGTGCAGAGGAAGACGACCTCCGACAGATCGAACGGGAGCTCCATGTAGTGGTCGACGAACGTCCGGTTCTGCTCCGGATCGAGCACCTCCAGGAGCGCCGCCTCGGGCGAGCCGCGGAAGCCCGCGCCGAGCTTGTCGACCTCGTCGAGCAGCACGACCGGGTTCCTCACCTTGGCCTTCTTCAGCGCGTGCACGATGCGGCCAGGCAGCGCGCCGACGTACGTCCGCCGGTGGCCGCGCAGCTCCGCCTCGTCATGCACGCCGCCCAGCGAGATGCGCACGAACGGGCGGCCGGTGGCGTCGGCGATCGACTGGCCGAGCGAGGTCTTGCCCACGCCGGGCGGGCCCGCGAAGCACAGGATCGTGGCGCGGGCCTTCCCGGTCAGCTTGAGCACCGCCATGTGCTCCAGGATGCGGCGCTTCACGTCGTCGAGGCCGCGGTGATCCTCGTCGAGCTTCGCCTGGACGGCGTCGAGGTCGTCCTTGACCTCCGCCCTCGCGCTCCACGGCAGATCGGCGATCCACTCGAGGTAGGTGCGGATCACGTTGTGCTCCGCGCCCTGCGGGCCGATCGACTCGAGCCGCCGGAGCTCCCGGTCGGCGACGGCGCGCGCCTCCTCGGAGAGCCCGGCCTCGTCGAGGCGCCGCCGGAGGAGCGACAGCTCGTCCTCGCCCTGCTCGCCGCCCGCGAGCTCCTTCTGGATGGCCCGGAGCTGCTCGCGGAGGATCGCCTCGCGCTGGCCCTTGCCGAGCTCGCGACGCACGTCGCTGTCGATCTTCTTCTTCAGATCCGCGAGCGCGGCCGCCTCGGAGAGCAGGCCGGCGACCCGCTGGAGCCGCGGGACCACGCGGAGCTCGGCGAGCACCTCCATCTCCTTGTCGGTCGGGAGGCCCAGCGCGCCGGCCACCTGATCGGCGAACAGGCCCGGCTCGGCCCGGCTCGCGGCGGCGATCTCGGGGAGGTTCGTCGCGGTCCTCGGGCCGAGCTCGCGGGCGCGCTCGCGCAGCGACGCGGCGAGCAGGCGCGCCTCCTCGGCGTCGCCGGGGAACTCGGGCGCGAGGGCGCCCTCGGCGCGCCAGTACGGCTCGGCCTCGACAAGGGAGGTGAGCGCGAAGCGATCGAGCCCCTCGATCACCAGCCGGTAGCCGTTCGAGACGCGCGTGACGTCGACGATCCGGGCGAACGTGCCGATGTCGTGGAGATCCTCGCGCCGCGGATCCTCGCGCTTCGGATCGCGCTGCGCGATCACGCCGATGACGTCGCCGGGGTGCACCGCGGCGAGCAACGCCACCGAGCGGGCGCGGCCCACCGGAAGCGTGAGCACGGTGCCCGGGAAGAGCACGCCCGTGCGGAGCGGGAGCAGAGGGAACGGAGAGCGAGGCGCGCTGGCGCCGCTGCGAAGCTGGCTCATGCGAACTCCTGTGGGCAGCGGTCGGCTCGCGCCATCCCTGCCGGTTCGATGGACGGGTGGTTACAGCGCGCCGCGCCCCTGCCGGTCAGGCAGCGCGCGACACGCGGATCGGACGCTCACGTAGACCGCCGCGAGCAACCGCTCGGGCGAGCTCCATGAATCGATGAACGGAAAGTAAATTCGTTCACGCGTCCGTCAACCCGCCCCGCGAGCGAGCGCGGCGGTTGGCTCAGAACGCCTGGACGCCGAGCACGACGCCTGGCCAGCGGCGCTGGGCGTCCGAGTCGCCGATGCCGAGGGGGATGCTGCCGTAGGGGCTCAGCCGGGCGTCCTCGGCGGTGTCGCCGAACGCAACGTTGTAGCTGGGGCCGCCGAAGACAGCGAGCTCCGGGAAGAGGCGGACGCCGAGGACCGCGCGCGCCTGCACCAGCGTGGCCGAGGTGTTGATCGACGAGGGCTCGTGGAGCGAGTACCCGAGCAGGTCCATGTCGGCGTAGACGCGCTCGCCGAGGGGGATGCGGCCGCCCAGGCCGAGCGAGACGACCATGCGGGGGCGGTCGCCCGTCATGCGGATGCCGATCCCGTAGATGTTGTGGAAGTGGTCGCTCCCGTTCTTGAGGCCGGCCATGACGATGCCGGACTCGAGCCCCCACACGTCGAGGTGGAGGCGGCCGTTGCGGACGACGTTGAGCAGCCCGAACGAGAACGGCGACTCGCCGGCGTAGTTGACGAGGCCGATCTGCATCCCCTCCACCTTGCCGGTGGCCACGTTGACGAGCCCGATCTGCACGCCCGTCGACTCGCCCGCGGAGAGGTTGGCGAGGCTCACCTGAGCGCCCGTCGACTTGCCGGCGGCCACGCTGGCCAGGCCGACCTGCACGCCGGTCGCCGCGCCCACGCCGAGGTTGACGAGGCCGACCTGCACGTCGGTCGCGTCGCTCACGGCGACGTTGGCCACGCCGATCTGCAGGTCGGTCGAAGCGCCCGCCGCGACGTTGACCATACCGAGCTGCGCACCGTCCACGGCGCCGGAGGCGATGTTGAGCACGCCGCCCTGCGCGCCCGTGACCGGGCCGGCGGTGACGTTGATCGGGCCGACCTGCGCGCCCCAGAGCCCCCTGGCGAGGTTGAGGCCGGCCGAGATCTGCACCCCGCGCGCCGGACCGAGCGCGAGGTTGGCGCCGGCCGAGAACTGCGCGCCGCACACGAACGACGAGGCGATGTTGACGCCGACGCCGACCTCGAGGCCCGTGATGCCCGCCGTGTACCCGCCGGCGAGGTTCAGCGAGTAGCGGCGGACGACGTTCGCGCCGTCGACGGTCGAGGTGCCGACGAACGGGAAGAGGTCGGCGCCGAGGACGACGGTCTTCGCGCCGGGGAGCTCGCACCGAGGAGGCTCCGGGGGCGCGGAGCGCGCGGCTCGCCTGGCCTGCGCGGACGGCGCAGGGCGCGCGGCGCGGGGAGGCGCGGCCTTCGCGCCTGCGGGGGGCTCGGCGGGCTCCGGCTGCGCCTGCGGCGGCGGCGTCGTCTCGCGCGGGCGCTTGCCGAACGCCGCCGCGAGCTCCGCCGCCTCGTCACGAACGAGGTTGCCCGCGAGCAGGGCGATCGCCTCGGCGGCGCGATCGGGATCCTCGGGGACGTCGATGGTGCGCTCGATGCGGCGGTCGTCCGCGGCGCTGTAGCTCAGCGTGATGCGGCCGTCGGGCTCGCCGCGGACGACCAGCGTCGGGCGCCCGGCGGTCGCCGCGGAGGCCAGCGTGACGCTGGCGCCGAGCTCGCGGCCGACGGCGGCGCGCACCGCGTCGGGGTCGAGCGTCCACGGCGCGCCATCGACGACGAGCTCGACGCCGACGGCGCTCGGCGCCTCGGCGAGGACGCGCGCAGGAGGCGCGGAGATCGCGGCGAAGGCGCCCGCGGCCGCGAGGGAGCGCACGAGGAGGACGCCCGCGCGGAGGCCTGCGCCGCGCGCGGACGTGCTCCGTTCGCGGCGCGGCGAGCCCCGCAGAGGCGCGGGGAGGAGAGCGATGTCGGGTGTGTTCATCAACCGTGCTGTGCCCGCTCGCGGCGCGTTCGTTCACGCGCCGTGACGTTCACTCGTCCGCGCTGCGCATCGCCTCGATCAGCGAGCGCGACTCGGCCTGGCGGTAACCGCCGAAGGTGCCCTGCGCAAACGGCTCGAGCGCCCGCTGCGCCTCGTCCTTGCGGCCGAGTCGAACGAGGCAGAGGGCGCGGTTGTACTGGGCCTCGACGGCGAAGCGGCCGCGCGGGGCAGCGGCCAGGTAAGCGTTCCAGGCGTCGAGCGCGGACGCCGGGTCGCGCTCGACGAAGTGCGCGCGGTGCGCCGCTTGATAGAGCGCGTCCGCGTCGGGCCCGGCCGGCGGGCGCTGAATGGCCTGGGGATCGGCGGCCTTTGGCGGGGCGGGCGGGACGCGCGCGGCGCTCGGCGCGACGGCCTTGCGCGCGGGCGGCGCGACAGCCATCACCGGCGCGCGCGGCGGCGCGGGGTCCGGGCTGGGCGGCGGCATCGACGGCTGGACCGGCGCGAGCGGATCCGCGGGCGCGTCGGCCTCCGGCGGCGCGGGCGCGTCGGCCTCCGGCGCGGGCGCCTCGGCCTCCGGCGGCGCGAGCGCCTCGGCCGCGCGCCGCGGCCCGGACAGCGCGCGCGGCGACGGCGGCGCGGGCGGCTCGCTCGGCGCCTCGGCCGCGCTCAGGCCGAGCTGGGACGCGATGTCGTTCCAGCCGCCCGGGAACCAGCGCGCGGCCGAGGCCCACGCGACAGATCCGACGAGCACGGCGGCCAGCGGGACCACCACGCGGACGGTGGTGAGCCGGCGGGCGCGCTGCGCCTTGAGGCCCCTCATCACGCGGGCGCGCGTCTCGTCACGACGGGCGCGCGACGCGTCTGCATCCTCGCGCAGCGCGCGCGCGGCCTCGCGGAGCACGTCGTCCTTCATGGGGTCCTCTCTTCCAGCAGCGTCCGGAGCTTCTGCTTGGCGTGGAACAGCCGCGTGCGCACCGTCGCCTCGGGCACGCCCAGGATCTCGGACACCTCGCGCGCGCTGCGCTCCTCGACCTCGCAGAGCACGAACGTCGCGCGCTGCGCGTCCGGCAGCGCGTCGAGGGCGCGGTTCAGGGCCTGGGCGAGCGCGGCGCGGCCGGCCTCCCGCTCGGGGCTCGGCGCGTCGTGCTCCTCGGGCTCCAGGGCGAGCCGCTCCATGGCCGCGCGGCGCCGCGACGCGCCGCGGAGGTGATGGCGGGAATGGTTGACCGCGATCGAGATGAGGAACGTCTTCAGCGACGAGCCGCCGCGGAACCGCTGCGCGGCCTGCGGCAAGCTGACGAAGACGTCGTGCGCCAGGTCCTCGGCGGCGGCGTCGTCGCCGGTGAGGCGGCGGGCGAACCCGCGCACCGCCGCGTAATGCTTGTCGTACGCCTCGCCCACCGCCGCGGCGTCCCCGCGCCGCAGCCGCTCGACGAGCGCTTCCTCCTCGTCCTGCGCGCGCTCGGCGCCGCGGGAGAAGAGGAACGGCATGACGAGCGCGATCGCCCTCATCGGCCGCGACCTCTCCGCCGCGCGCTCGGGGTGAACGGCGCCCGGCGTCTGTCCCGGCGGAAAGCCCGCCGATCGCTCCGTCCCATCTCGGTCCATTCCTGCGTTGTCATCGTTACATCCGAACGGGCCCCGCGGCGCTGCCCTTTTGCCGTCAGCAGGCGTCGGAGGGCTCGAGGCGACCTGGTGCACAGCGCTTCGTGCCCGGAAGGGAGGGGACCGTTCATGGGGGCCGTCCATTTCGTGCCCGGACCGGTCGGGAACGTTCAACCCCGGCGGGCGAGATCGACCCCCTCAGGGGGTCCCCCCCGCCGCCGGGCGGGTTCCGGGCGGGTGGGCGTCGGAATCGTGCCGAGGCTCGCGACCGTTGAACGAAGCGCGCGGCAGCGGGCACGCAGCATCGAGTGGGCAGAAGGCGCCGCCGCGACGCGCGGCGCCGCGGCCACGGATCCATCGCAGATAAGGAGTGATGACGCTATGAGCATGCGCACGGCTTTCGAGTGGGGTCTTGGTCTCTCTCTGTGCTTCGTCTCCACGACGATGATCGGTTGCCATATCAACACCCACTGCGACTGGGACGACGACGAGGAGGAGTGCTTCTGGCACGAAGATCGCGATGCTCCCGACGCCCCCGACGTCCCCCACGCGGAGCGCCCGGACCGCGACGACGACGACGACGACGGCGGCTCGAGCAGCGCCGGCGGAGGCGGCTCGAGCAGCGCCGGCGGAGGCGGCTCGAGCAGCGCCGGCGAGGGCGGGAGCTCCTCGGAGAACCCGGGCGCCTGCAAGGCGGACTGCGACTGCCCGAGCGGCAGCGAGTGCGTCGCGGGGGCCTGCAAGATTTCGTGCGCGGCCTCGTGCGATTGCCCCGAGGGCGAATCCTGCGAGGCCGGCTATTGCGAGCCGCCGCCCGAGCCGGCGCTCTCCTGCGAGGCGGACTGCGACTGCCCGAGCGGCGGCGCGTGCGTCGAAGGCCTCTGCACCTGAGCCGCGCCGCGCTCCCCCGCGGCAAAGCGCGCCGAACACGAAACGCCGTCTCGATGGGGTCGTGACGCCTCGCGTCGAGGCATAGGCGAGTATGCCTATGCCTCGATCCTGCGGGCTCGGGTACAAGTTCGTCGCAGGCACCTGCATCGGAAGATGCGAGGACGGACGGCGATCTTGGACGAGGCGAGGACCCATGAAAACGCTCCGCAATTTCGGCACGACGGTTCCCGAGGTCGTCGCGCTCGCGGCGTTCGCGGCGTTCGCGGCGATGGCCTGCTCCAGCCAGGGAGACGGGACGACCGAGGCACCGGCCGGCAGCGCCAGCGCCGGAGGGCTCGCTGACGCCAGCACCAGCGGCTCCGGTGCCACGGGTGGCTCGTCGGCGACGGGTGGCTCGTCGGGCGCTGTCGGTGGCGCCAGCGGCAGCGGCGGGCACCCGACCTCGGGGGGAGCCGGCGCGGGCGGCGCGGGCTCCGTCGGCTCCAGCTCGAGCGGTTCGGGGGGAGAGACGGAGAGCGCGGGCTGCGGTAGCACGACGGAGCCGACGAGCGGCCGTTTCAGCATCGATGTCGGGGGCACGACGCGCGAGTACATCCTCGCCGTGCCGGACGACTATGATTCGAGTCGTCCTTACCGGCTGATCTTCGCCTGGCATCCCCGCGGCGGCTCGGCCGAGCAGGTCGCGACCGGGTTCGGCGGCGGCTACTACGGCCTCCAGGGCCGCGCCGGCGGCTCGGCGATCTTCGTCTCGCCCGAGGGCATCGACCAGGGCTGGGAGAACAAGAGCGGCCGCGACATCGCGTTCCTCCGCGCCATGCTCGACCGCCTCAGCGCCGATCTCTGCATCGACGAGAGCAAGATCTTTTCGACGGGATTCAGCTACGGCGGCATGATGTCGTACGCGATCGGCTGCGCGATGGGCGACACCTTCCGTGCCATCGCCTCCATGTCCGGCGCGCTCTACAGCGGCTGCGAGGACGGCGACGACCCTGTGGCCATGTGGGGCGCCCACGGCGACACCGACAACGTGGTTCCAGTCGATAATGGTCGGAGCGCTCGCGATGTCTTCCTCGAACGAAACCACTGCGACCAGCAGACCACACCGACCGAGCCGAGCCCCTGCGTCAGCTACGAAGGCTGCGACGCGGGCTATCCCGTCGTCTGGTGCGAGTTCAGCGGGGGCCACGCCCCACAGAACAACTCCGGCGAGTCGATCTGGAGCTTCTTCTCGCAGTTCTGAGTCGGGTCTCGCTCGCCGCAACTTTCATGGACGACGTCTGGCGCCACCGCTGCCAATCGACGACATGCTCTTCACTGAATGGACGGATCCGACGATGAAGATGGGGAATTGGCCGACGAAGGCCTTGATGTTTGGAATCCTTGGCATCTGCTCTGGAGGGTGTGGTCAGTCAAGCGAGGATGGCAGCGGACCCACGACGAGCAGCAGCGCTAGCGGCGCGGCGTCGGGCGGCTCTGGTGCAACGACCGGCACCGGCGGCGACGCCGGCATGGACGGCGCGGGTGGCGGGATCGCCGGAGCCGGTGGCGCTGGGGAGACCGGCGGCAACAGCGGCAGCGCTGGCGGGAGCGCCGGCGCTGGCGGCGACAGCAACGGCGGCGGCGAGGCGACGATCGTCCCCGATCCATCGTGGACCTGCGGCATGCCCGGCGGCATCCCGCTCCCCACGCTCGGCGAGCTCGTCTTTCGGGCGACGCTCCAGCTCGGCGAGACCCACGACGTCGGGACCACCCAGTTCGGACACCGCCGCCTCCTCGACGTGAAGGGGGGCACGCTCACGGGCGACAAGGTCCAGGCCACGTTCCTCACGGGCGGCATGGAACTCGAGCTCACGCTGTCGAACGGATCCGTCGAGCTCGAGGAGATCAACATCCTGAAAGCGAGCGACGGCACCCTCATCTACCTGCGGAGCTGCGGCGTCGCGCCCGCCGGCGATGCGGTCGTCCGGATCGTCCCGGACTTCGAGGTCGCGACATCGAGCTCGCTCGCCTGGCTCAACACAGGGAAGTTCGCGGGCACCCGTGTCGTCGACGCCGCGGCGGGCACGGTCCAGATCGACGTCTACGACATCGCCGACGTGGCCGCCGGAGAGCCGAAGATCCAGCTCAAGGATCCCGAGGGCGTCCCCAACCAATCGTGGGAGTGCTCGACGGCGACCGGGGCGAGGGGCTCGAGCGTGTTCACCGAGTCCGTCACGCTCGGTGCTTCCATCTCCGTCGGCGCGAGCAAGCGCGGCACGCGCAACATCATTCCCATCACCGGGGGTACAGTCACCGGTGGAATGCTGCTCAGCGGCCTGTCGGGCTCGGTGCTCCCCGGAGGCGCGGACTACCAGCTCCTCGGATCGAGCACGGTGCTGGACGCCAGGTACGCGCTGTCCTCGAACGGCGAGGTCATCGTGGTGAGGAACTGTGGACCGTTCGGCGCGCTCATCCCGGTCTTCGAGACGCGCGCGGACGGCCCCTACGCGATCCTCAACACGAAGCAATATGTGAGCTCCGACCCGGGAGGCGCGGCGGGCGGTGTCAGCCTCACCTTCTACGAACGCAGATAGCTCCAGTGCGGCCAGTTGCAACCATCCCGGGTAACGGGACGAAAACGGGAGATTTCCCCATGGGCGCATCGCCCCCTCACGCGTCACGCGGCGCGGTCACGCTGTCGCTGTGCTTCCTGATCGCCCTGCTGGAAGGGTTCGATATCCAGGCCATCGGCGTGGCCGCCCCCCTGCTGATCCCCGACCTGGGCCTCTCGCCCGGACAGGCGGGCGTCGTGTTCGGGGCCGGCATGGCCGGGCTGGTCTGCGGCGCGCTGGCCGGCGGCTGGATGGCCGATCGCATGGGCCGCAAGCCGCTGCTGATGCTGGCTGTCGCCATCTTCGGCCTGTTCACGCTGGCCACCCTGGTGGCGGGCGGACCGCTGTCGCTCGGCCTCTACCGGTTCCTGGCTGGGGTCGGCCTGGGGGCGGCGATGCCCACCCTGGTGGCCATCGCCCTGGAGATCGCCCCGCCCGACCGGCGGACCCGCACCACCACCATGATGTTCAGCGGCATGCCGGCCGGCGGGGCGCTGGCTGCGCTGTTCGCGGCCGGTTTCCTGGAACGGTTCGGCTGGCACAGCATCTTCCTGGTCGGCGGCGTGCTGCCGCTCTTGCTGCTGCCGGCCATGGCGTGGCTGATGCCCGACAGCCGCGCGGCGGCGGCCGGCGGCGCCCAGCGGCCGGGCAGCGCGCAGGCGCTGTTCGGCGAGGGCCGGCTGCAGGTCACGCTGCTGGCCTGGTTCACCTTCGGCCTGACGCTGCTGGTGCTGTATCTGCTGCTGAACTGGCTGCCGTCGCTCGTGGCGGCCAAGGGCCTGGGCGGGACCGGGGGCGCTGGGGCCGCCTTCGCCTTCAATGTCGGCAGCGTCCTCGGCTGCTGGATCATCGGCATGCTGGTGGACCGCCTCGGGCCGCGCCTTCCCATCATCGTGGCCTATCCCGCGCTGGCCCTGTCGCTGTTCGGGCTGGCGTGGGCCGACAGCCTGCTGCCGGTGGTGGCGCTGGCCGGCCTGGCCGGCTTCTTCCTGCTGGGCGCGCAATATTCGCTCTATGGCGTCATCCCGCTCTATTACCCGGCGCCGGCGCGCGGGCTGGCCACCGGCGCCTCCATCGCCGCCGGCCGGCTCGGTTCCATCGGCGGGCCGCTGATGGCGGGCCTCCTGCTGGGCCAGGGCTGGGGCCCCGCCGGCGTGGCCATGGCCATGGTGCCAGTGGTGCTGTCGGCCGGGGTGGCGGCCGCGGTGATGACCATCCGCGGCCGCTATGCCGGTGATTGAGGAATGGGCGGCGGCGATCAGCGCCGGGCCGTCGCGGTTGACGTCGGGACCAAACCATCATCAAAGCCTATAACAACAGGCGGCTTCAAGCCGCATGTCTGCGGGAGGACTTTATGCAGGTGATCGTCGCAGGCGCCGGGATCGGCGGCCTGGCCGCGGCTCTGGCGCTGCACGCCTCGGGCCATGAGGTGACGGTGTTCGAGGCCGCGCCCAGCATCCTGCCGCTCGGGGTCGGCATCAACCTTCTGCCCCACGCCGCCGAGGTGCTGGACGAGCTGGGCCTTGTCGAGGCCCTGCTGGCCAAGGGGGTGGCGACCCGCGAGCTTGTCTATTTCAACCGCTTCGGTCAGCGCATCTGGGGCGAGCCGCGCGGCCGCTTCGCCGGGCACGCCGCGCCGCAGATCTCCCTGCACCGCGGCGCCCTGCAGGGCGTGCTGTTCGACGCCGCCGTCGAGCGGCTGGGCGAAGGCCGGGTGATCTGCGACCGGCGCCTCTCGGACCATGAAGAGGACGGAGGCCGCATCGTGGCGCGCTTCTTCAATCGCGAGGGTGCGGCCTCGAAGGTTCCCGCCGACCTCCTGATCTGCGCCGACGGCATCCATTCGGCGGCGCGCGCCGGCCTCTATCCGGACGAGGGGCCGCCGGTCTATGGCGGCCGCATCCTGTGGCGGGCGACCAGCCTGGCGGCGCCCTTCCTCACCGGCGCGAGCATGATCATGGCCGGGCATCAGGACCAGAAGTTCGTCGCCTATCCCATTTCCCCGCCGGGGCCGGACGGCCGGCAGAGGGTCAACTGGATCGCCGAGCTCACCGTCGCCGAGAGCCTGCGACGGGAGGACTGGAACCGGACGGGCGATCCCGCCGACTTCCTGCCCAGGTTCGAGGCCTGGCGCTTCGACTGGCTGGATGTGCCCGGCCTGATCCGGAGCGCCGAGGCGATCTACGAGTTCCCGCTCGTCGACCGCGATCCCCTGCCGCGGTGGAGCCATGGGCGCATGACCCTGCTGGGCGACGCCGCCCATCCCATGTATCCGATCGGCTCCAACGGGGCGAGCCAGGCCATCCTGGACGCCCGCGCCCTGGTCCGCGCGCTCGCTGCCCATACCGATCCGGTGGAGGCGCTCACCGCCTACGAGGCCGAGCGCCTGCCCGCCACCGCCGCCATCGTCGCGGCCAATCGCGGCAACGGCCCGGAGCAGTGCATGCAGATCGCCCAGGACCGCGCGCCCGACGGCTTCGAGCGTATCGAGGACGTCTTCGCCCCCGGCGAGCTTTCGGCCATCGCCGCCCGCTACAAGGTGCTCACCGGCCTCAAGCGCGCCTCGGAGCCCCGCGCGTGAGCCCGCCCCTCGTTCGCCTGATGACGCTCGAGGTGACGGTGGACCCGCCGGTCACCGTCAGTCCGAGCCCGCCCGGCCGGCGCTTCATCCCGATCGTCGGCGGCACGGTGGCCGGCGGCCTCGAGGGCCGGGTGCTGCCGGGCGGCGACTGGCAGACGATCTGGGCCGACGGACGGATGGACATCTCCGCCCATTACATCCTCGACATCGCCGGCCATGGGACGGTGGAGATCCTCTCCGAAGGCGTCCGCGCCGGGCCGCCGGAGGTGCTGGCGGCGCTCGGGCGCGGCGAGGCCGTGGATCCCAGGCTCTACTATTTCCGCACCGCCATCCGTATGCGCACCTCGGCGCCAGGGCTCCTGCGGCTGAACGCCGTGCTGGCCCTGGCCGTGGGCGAGCGGCTGGCCGACCGGGTGCGGCTCACGGTGTACGAGATCGGCTAGGGGGCGCGACCGTTGCTGAGACCTCACGGAGAACGCATGAGCACACAGACGAGAGCGTCGAGACGCCGGGGCGATGTTGGCGCAGGGTTCTTGGCCCTCATCGTCGGCATCACTTCCTTCAACCGGTCGGCACAGGCGCAAGCGCAGCCCGAAGCACCGCCGGGGCCCGCGGGCGGAGACCCGCCGATCGCGGCTCCCGCGACCGAGCCCGCGAGCCCTCCTGCAGACGCGACCACGGCGCGAGCGCCGTCTGCGGAGGCCCACGCCGGCGCGCCGGCACTGCAAAGCGCGGCCGGGCCCGGCCCAGCTTCGCCGGCGCCGCCGCCTCCGGCAGAGGAGGAGCCATGGAAGAAGCCGCTCAGCGTCGCGGCCTGGGCCCGCGTCGGAGGTCGCCTGCAGAACCCCGGCGCGCGCGAGAAGATGGACCGACTGCTCGCGGACGGAGAGCTGGATCTGTCGTTTTCAGGCGAGATCAACCGGTTCATCGGGGTGCAGGGCGCGATCGTTGCTCAGTTTGGGCCGACCCCGACGGGGGGCAACATCGCGGGCAGCGCGACCCTCCGTGACGCCATCGCCAAGATCAAATTTCATGATTTGCTGAACGTCTGGATCGGTCGAATGATCGTGCCGTCGGATCGCTCCGCCTTCTCCGGGCCGTGGTCGATGGGGCCGTGGAACTATCCAGGATTCTTCGAACCCTATGCGCCGCCGATTGGTCCGAGACAGGGGCCTCTCGGGCGCAACGATGGAGTAACCGCCTGGGGCAAGATAGCGGGCGGCCTATTCAAATATTACGCCGGTGCTTTCAACCTGCATGACTCTTCGGTGAGCCCGCTCTACACGGCGAGGCTCAATTTGAGCTTGCTCGACCCGGAGCCAGCTTATTACCAGAAGTCCACGTACCTCGGAGAGAAGAGCATCCTCGCGCTCGGCGTGGCGGGTGAAGTGCAGAGGGAAGGTTCAGTCGAATCGTTGCCGCCCCCCGCGATGGGCATGCCCCCAGGCGTCCCGCGCAAGGACACCTTCATGGAGGCCAACGCCGACATCCTGTTCGAAAGGAACCTCGGCACGGCGGGCACGATCACGCTCGAAGGCGCATTTTACAAGTACTTTGGAGACTTCGAGAGGCTCGACTATTCCTTTTTTGCACTCGCGAGCTACCTCACGCCGAGCAACGTCGGCGTCGGGAAGCTGCAGCCTCTGGTTCGACTGCAACAAGCGAAGCCGAAGAACGCCGACCCCTATGTGCTCATCGATGCCCAGATGGGCTACATCATCGAAGGGCACGCTGCGCGCGCGGCGCTCGGCTATCAAAGGAGCGATCTCTCGGGGGCGAAGGGGAATGCCCTGTTCCTCGGCGTCCAACTGCAGAAGTGATCCCCGAAGCTTGGGAGTCTTGCGTCCACGACCCGCTTGCGAGGAGCTGGTCATGCGCGGCATGGGAGCGGCCCCGTCGGCAAGTCGACGTCACCGACGTGGGCGTGAGTCTCGCATCGCGGCATAGGTGAGTATGCCTATGCCGCGAGCCAGAGGGATCGGGTACGAAGTCGTTGCAGTCACCTCCATGGCGCGCTGCACAGGATCGTGGAGCGTCGTGAAAACATCCAATCCGGTGTTCATGCGGATCCGTTCAACCGGTTACCCGATGCGCAGCGCGCAACGAAGGACGAGCCCTGGCAGGCGCGACGGGGCTCCTGCTCGTCGAGCGGAGGCGAAGAGACGCCCGGGGCGCCACGAGGAGCTCGCACGCGCATGAAGCTCGCCTCTCTCCGCGGCCCCGGCCGCGATGGCACGCTCGTCGTCGTCCGCCGCGACGGCCTCGCCTGCGCGCCGGCCGGCGCCGCCTTCCCGACGCTCCAGGCCGCGCTCGACGACTGGGAGCGCGCCGAGCCCGCGCTGCGCCGCATCGCCGACGACATCGAGCGCGGCGACGCGGCGGTGGCCCCGCTCGTCATGGAAGAGCTCGCTGCGCCCCTGCCCCGCGCGTACGAGTGGGTCGACGGATCGGCCTACATCCATCACATCGAGCTCGTGCGCAAGGCGCGCGGCGCCGAGCCCCCCGCGACGCTCACGACCGATCCGCTTGTGTACCAGGGCGGCTCAGGCGTCCTCCTCGGGCCGACCGACGACATCGTCCTGCGCGACGAGGCGTGGGGCCTCGATTTCGAGGCCGAGGTCTGCGTCGTCCTCGGCGACACCCCGCAGGGCACGCGCCGTGACGAGGCCGACCGGCAACTCCGCCTCTTCCTGCTGGCCAACGACGTGACGCTGCGCAACCTCGTGCCCGCCGAGCTCGCGAAGGGGTTCGGCTTCTTCTGCTCGAAGCCCGCCACGGCGTTCTCTCCGTTCGCGATCACGCCGGACGAGCTCGGCGACGCGTTCCGGGACGGGCGCGTCCACCTGCCGCTCCGCTCGACCTACAACGGCGCGCTCATCGGCGATCCCGAGGCCGGCCCGGAGATGCACTTCTCGTTCTTCGATCTCGTCGAGCACATCGCCAGGACCCGCAGCTTCACGGCCGGGACCCTGCTCGGCAGCGGCACCGTCTCGAACCGGGATACGGCGCGCGGCGTGTCGTGCCTGGCCGAGAAGCGCATGCTCGAGATCCTCTCGCACGGCGCGGCGAGGACGCCTTTCATGAAGCCGGGAGACACGATCATGATCGAGATGCTGAGTCGCTCGGGCGAGAGCCTCTTCGGGCGCATCGCGCAGCGGGTGGTGTCCGGATGAGCGCCCCGGCGAAGCGGACCACGCGCTACGGCCACTGGCGGAGCTCGCGCAGCTGGCGCGCGCGCATCGCCCTCGCCTACAGGGGCGTCTAGCTCACCCCTGCGTTTACCCCCTCGCGACGGAGGATCCGGATGGCCAAGGTGGAGTCGATCGGCATCAAGCGGGTAGAGGCGCTGCACTACTACGTGCGCGACCTGGAGCGGAGCCGCAGGTTCTACACGGAGAAGCTCGACTTTCAGGAGATCGCCGCGAGCTCGCCGGAGCTCACGGCGGCGGCGGCGCAGCGGTCGGTCGTCTTCCAGGCCAGCGAGTGCGCCATCGTGTGCTCGCAGCCGCTCGGCGAGGGCGGGCGGGCGTGGCGCTACCTGCGCAAGCACCCCGACGGGGTGGGCACGATCATCTTCGAGGTGGAGGACGTGGGCCGCGCCTTCCGGCTGCTCGAAGGCCGCGGGGGCACGCCGATCGACGAGATCCACCGGGCGACGGACGAGGGCGGCACGTTCGCGTCGTTCTCGATCACGACGCCGTTCGGCGACACCACCTTCCGCTTCGTGGAGCGGCGCGGCTACCGGGCGCTGTTCCCCGGCTGCGTGGCTTACGACGCGCCGCGCGGCGGCGAGAACCGCTTCGGGCTCGCCCGGTTCGATCACATCACCTCGAACTTCCAGACGATGGCGCCCGCCCTGCTCTGGATGGAGCACGTGCTCGGGCTCGAGCCGTTCTGGAAGATCGCGTTCCACACGAACGACGTCGCGGAGGGCGCCGATCACGGCTCGGGCCTGCGCTCGGCCGTGATGTGGGACCCGGGCTCGGGCGTGAAGTTCGCCAACAACGAGCCTTACCGGCCCTACTTCAAGAGCTCGCAGATCAACGTCTTCAACGAGGAGCACCGCGGCGACGGGGTGCAGCACGTGGCGCTCGCCGTGGAGGACATCCTCGCGGCCGTGCGGGCGATGCGCGCGCGCGGCGTGGAGTTCATGCCGACCCCGGCCGCCTACTACGACATGCTGCCCGAGCGCCTGCAGCAGCTCGGCGTCGGGCAGCTCGACGAGGACGTGGCGGCGCTGCGGGAGCTCGAGGTGCTGGTCGACGGCGACGGCGCGAGGTCGTACCTGCTCCAGATCTTCCTCAAGGAGTCGGCCGGCACGCACCGCGATCCCGACGCCGGGCCGTTCTTCTTCGAGCTCATCCAGCGCAAGGGGGACCGCGGCTTCGGCGCCGGCAACTTCCGGGCGCTGTTCGAGAGCATCGAGCGGCAGCAGAAAGCGGAAGGGAGCGGCTGATGCTCGATCGCGTCGTCGCCGGGAGCGTGCCGCGCAAGCACCACATCGCCCTCCGGAGCGAGGCGGGGGAGCTCCGCTACGAGGAGTGCCTGACGCGGGAGGGCTTCGACGGCCCCTACACGATCGCCTACCACGAGCGCCGACCGCACGAGCACCGGGTCGCGCGGGCGGCGCACGGCTTCGCGCTGCCGGTCGCCGCGCCGGCGCGCCCGCTCGCGAAGCGGCACTACCGGTCGCAGGAGCTGCCGCGCCGGGGCGGGCCCGCGATCGACTGCCGCGTGCCGCTGCTGTTCAACGACGACGTGGTGATCGGGATCGCCCAGCCGGACGCCGACGATCCGGTGTACTTCGCGAACGCCGACGCCGACGAGCTGCTCTTCGTCTTCCGCGGCGGCGGCGTCCTGCGCACGATGCTCGGCGATCTCCGCTTCGAGCGGGACGACTACGTCGTCGTCCCGAAGGGGCTCTTCCACCGCTTCCTCCCGGACGCCGCGCCCCAGCAGTGGCTCTCGATCGAGGCGGCGGACATCCACCTCCCGCGCAAGTGGCGCAACGAGGTCGGCCAGCTGCGGATGGACGCGCCCTACTCCCACCGCGATTTCCGGCGGCCGACGTTCGTCGGCCCCCTCGACGAGGGCATCCGCGCGCTCGTCGTGAAGCGCGGCGGCGCGTTCCACGGCTTCGCCTGCGAGCGCTCACCGCTCGATGTCGTCGGCTGGGACGGGACGGTGTACCCGTTCGCGTTCCCGATCCAGAGCTTCCAGCCGCGCGTCGGGCTGGTGCACCTGCCGCCGGACTGGCACGGGACGTTCGCGGCGCGGGGCGCCCTCATCTGCAGCTTCGTGCCGCGCCCGGTCGACTTCCACCCGGAGGCGATCCCCTGCCCCTACCCCCACTCGTCCGTCGATTGCGACGAGCTGCTGTTCTACTGCCGCGGCAACTTCACCTCGCGCCGCGGCGTCGGCCCCGGCAGCATCTCGCACCACCCGGCCGGCGTGCCGCACGGGCCGCACCCCGGCGCGTACGAGGCGAGCCTCGGGAGCCGCGAGACGAGCGAGCTCGCCGTCATGCTCGACACGATCCGCCCGCTCGCGGCCACCCCGGCCGCGCTCGAGGTGGAGGACCCGGGCTACCAGGACAGCTTCATCGCGGGCCCCTGATCCGGATCAGGCGCTCAGCGCATCGAGAAGCAGCGGTTCAGGAACTCGTTGATTTCCTTCTCCCCGAGGCCGCTTCGCGCAGCCGCCTTCTCAAGCGAGCGCCTCGGCGTGGATCCTCCCGCGCCGGGGCGCGGTGGCCGGGAGCTCGAGCGTGAACTTCGCGCCCAGGCCGGGGCCCTGGCTCTCCGCGCGGAGGGCCGCGCCGAGCAGGCGGGCCTCCAGCACGCTCGCGTGCAGGCCGAGCCCCGTGCCCTCGGGCCACGTGGTGAACCCCTGCTGGAACAGCCGCGCCAGATGCTCCGACGCGATGCCCACGCCGGTGTCCTCGACCTCCACCGAGCAGCCACCCTCCTCCCGCGGCGCGCACCGGACGAGGACCCGGCGATCCGGGCCCGCCGCGTGGCACACCGCCCGCCGCGCGTTGGTGATGAGGTTCGTGACGATCTGCAGCAGCCGGCGCCGGTCCGTCTCGACCCGCGCGTCGTCCGAGAGCTCGCAGACGACCTCGATGCCGTGGTGCGCGCGCTCGGCGCGGTTCAGCCCGACGCGCAGGGCGTCCTCGACCACGGAGGAGACAACGACCGGCTCGACGATGATCTTCATCCCGGCGTTGCGCAGCTGATCGGACACGATGTCGCGGATGCGGCTCACGCATTCGCCGAGCTCCGAGAGCTCGCTGGCCGCGGCCTCCTGCTCGGCCGCGAGGTGCCGGGCCAGCTCCTCGACGTACTCGATCAGCCGCTGGCCGCGCGGGTCCGCCGCAAAGAACCCCGCGAGGTCGTCCCTGTGCGTCTTCAGGAGCTGCGCCACCTGGCCGAGCCGCGGGACGCGCGAGCCCGCGATCCGCTCCGAGAGCTGCATCCGCAGCACCATGACGCTGTTCAGCGCGTTGCCGACGTTGTGCACGGCGCTGTCCGCGACCTCGGCCATCCCCGCCTTGCGCGCGGCGTCGGCGAGCCTCTGCTGCGTGCTCCGGAGCTCGCGCGTGCGCTCGTCCACCCTGCGCTCGAGGTCCTCGTGGACAAGCGCGTTGCTGAGCGAGACGGCCGCCTGCGCGGCGAGCAGGAGGAGGATCTCGAGCCGCTCGGGCCCGAAGAGCCCCTCGAACAGGTTGTTCTCCAGGTAGATCGCGCCGAGCACCCGCTCCCTGAACAGGAGCGGCGCGCAGAGCATCGACCGGACCTTGCGGGAGCTCACGCAGGGGTCGTCCCGCAGCGCCGGGTCCCGGGAGGCGTCGGCGTGGATCACGCTCTGGCGCGTGCGCACGGCGAGCCGCACCACCGAGGCGCAGACCTCGTCGCTCTGGTCCTCGAGCGGGATCGACGGCAGCGCCCGCGACTCCGGCGGGTGCGCCACGCCCTGCGCGACGAGCACGAGGCCGTCGCCGCGGACGAGCAGCAGCGCCCCCCGCTCGGCGTCGGCGTTCTCGATGAGCACCTGCACCATGCTGGTGAGCAACCGCTCGACGACGAGCTCCTCGGAGAGAGCGCGCGCCGCGTTGAGCAGCGGCGACAGGGACCGCTGCGCCTCCCCCTCGCGCCCGACCAGGCGGTGCGGGAGGCAGCAGCGACCGGAGGCGTCGCGCTCGCCGGGAGGGAACGGGGCGATACGACCGTCCTCGCGGAGCGAGCGCTGGCACCTGACCAGGTCTCTCGCCAGGCCCTCTGCGCTCTGGTGCCGCTCCTCGGCGTCCTCCGCGAGGAGCTTCATGACGAGGGCCGACACGGCCGGAGGTACGGAGCCCTCGGGCAGCGGCGCGGGGGGTCGGGGGGAGTGCATCCACTCGAGCGGGCCCGAGGCGTCGAACGGCAGGCGCCCAGCGAGCATCACGTAGAACACGACCCCGAGCGAGTAGAGGTCTGTGCGCCAGTCGAGCGTCCGGCTCGTCCGGCCCGCCTGCTCGGGCGACATGTAGGGGAGCCTGCCCTCCTCGACCGCGCTCTGCGCCTGCGGGTGCTCGTTGCGGAGCCGCGTCGAGAACATGAAATGGGTCAGCCGGACCGCGCCGGCCTTCGGGTCGACGAGAAAGCTCTGCGGCTGGATGTACGTGTGGATCACGCCGCCGCCGTGCACCTCGGCGAGCGCGCCGGCCATGCTCGCGGCCCACGCGAGGAGCTGCTCGATCCCGAGCGGTGAGCGCGCGAGGAGCCGGTCGAGGGGCACGAGATCCTCGTCCTCGAAGACGAGGACCGGTGTCTCGCCGCAGCGCTCCATCCGCGTCGGGCGCAGCACCTGCGCGGCGTCGAGAGAGCGGGTGATCTCGAGTTCGTTGAGGAGCGCGCCGGCGGCCAGAGCCGTCGTGTGACGAGGTGAGTCGAGGTGAGCCTTGAGCAGCACGCGCCTCCCGTCGCTCTCGCGCACGGCACGCACGAGGATCCACCGCTCATTCGTCGTCTGCAACACCTCTTCGTATCGATAGCCCACCGCTGCTTGCAAGGCTCTGCTCCGATCTGGCGAGGCGCCGATTGGCCGCCAGCAAGGAGCCGATGGTAAGCCAGCGATCCGCGCCTGTCACATATGCGGCGCCGGAGTCAGCGCTCCGGCTTGCGGGCGGGCTCACGGCCGACGAGGCCGTAAAGGACGATCCGGTGGACGGCGGACAGCGTCGCTTCCACCTCCTCGCGGGAGCTCTGGAACAGCCACGGAGGGGAGAAGCTCGCATAGGCGCGAAGGAGCGCGCGCGCGGCGAGCTCGGGGTCCTCGACGTCGAGCTCGCCCGCGCGGGCGCCGCGCGCGATGAGGTCGCGGAGGAGCGCGCGCTCCTCGTCGAGGAAGCGGGCGTGGGCCGCCTTCACGGCGCGGCTCTGGCAATGCACGAGATCGCACGCGTGCGCGCCCGAGCCGGCGAGCTCCAGGAACGAGCGCGCGCGGGTGTCGAAGACCGCGCGTAGCCGGTCGCCGAAGGGCTGGCCGTCCCCGGCCGCGGCGGCGCGCATGGCGGCCATGACGGCGCGGTGCTGGCCCTGGGACAGCTCCTCGACGATGGCGTCCTTCGAGGCGAACTCGAGGTACACGGCGCCGACCGCGATCTCGGCCTCGCGCGCGATGTCGGCGACGGTCGTCTTGGCGGGCCCATACCGGCAAAGGAGCCGCTCTGTCGCCTCGAGGATACGCTGGCGCCGCTCGCTCGCGCTGCCGGGGTGACCGTGCTCCATGAGGTGAGCGATGTTCTCTCGGATTCACGCGCGGGGGAAGTGGCCCGGCGAACAGCTGGAGGGAGCCGACGGGGGCGCGGGCAGCGCGACGGCGCCGGCCGCGCGGGGGGCGCGGCGGCAGCGCGGGTCGGCGCGGCCGCGCGGCGGCGCGCGGGCCGCGCGGGGCGCGCGGTCGCGGCGCGTCGGAGCCCAGCCCCGAGATTGATCGCCGTCCGCCCGGCGGCTATCGTGGGCTGGCTTTGCGCCGGATCTTCCGCGAAGATCGCGCGGTTCACGAGATCCGCGATCCGGCGCCGCCGAAGGGACCGATCCATGACGAGCACCGCGCCGACACACGACGAAGCCGAAGGGCTGGTTCGACAGGGGCAGGTGATCGCCGGCAAATACCGCGTCGAACGGGTGATCGGCATCGGCGGGATGGGCGTCGTCGTCGCGGCGACCCACCTCCAGCTGGAGGAGCAGGTCGCGATCAAGCTGCTGCTGCCCAGCGCGGCCCACTCGCGCACGCTCGCCGAGCGCTTCGTGCGCGAGGCGCGCGCCGCGGTGAAGGTCAAGAGCGAGCACGTGGCGCGCGTGACCGACGTCGGGACGCTCGAGTCGGGCACGCCGTACATGGTGATGGAGTACCTGTCGGGCAGCGATCTCGCCGAGGCGCTCCGCGCGGGCGGGCCCATGGCCCCGCAGGCCGCGGTGGAGTACGTGCTCCAGGCCTGCGAGGCGCTCGCCGAGGCGCACGCCGCGGGCATCGTCCACCGCGACCTCAAGCCGGCGAACCTGTTCCTGACGCGGCGCGCCGACGGCTCCCCGTGCGTGAAGGTGCTCGACTTCGGGATCTCGAAGGTGGCGACCGGCGGCTCGGATCCGCGGATCACCGACACGACGGCCGTCATGGGCTCGCCGCTCTACATGTCGCCGGAGCAGCTCAAGTCGTCCCGCGACGTCGACGCGCGCACCGACCTCTGGTCGCTCGGCGTCATCCTGTTCGAGCTGCTCGCGGGCGCGCCGCCGTTCGACGGCGCGACCATGCCGCAGCTCTGCGTGGCGATCATGCAGGGGATCCCCCGCCCGCTCGCCTCGCTCCGCCCCGACGTGCCCCCGGCGCTCGTGGCGGTGATCCTCCGGTGCCTGGAGAAGCTGCCGGAGCGGCGCTTCCGCGACGTGGGCGCGCTGGCCGAGGCGCTCGCGCCGTTCGTGACCGGGCGGGCGCGGCTGTCCGTCGACCGGATCAGCGGGATCTCCCGGAGCTCGGCGCCCTCGCGGCCGGACACCCCGGCGCGGAGCGGGGCGACCTCCCCGACCATGGTGAACACCTCCCCGGCGTGGACCGATACGGTGGTGCCGCGGAAGCGGCCGGTGGGGCTCGCCGTCGCGCTGGCCGGCATCGGCCTGTCGCTGGTCGCCGCGCTCGCGGTCTTCGGCTTCCTGAGCGCCCGCGCGCGCGGCGACGGCGCCGCGACCGAGCCGTCCGGCAGCGCCTCGGCCGCGTCGTCCCCGGCGGGCTCCGCGGCGCTGCCGGAGGCGCCCGCGGCGCCGTCGCCGGCGGGCTCCGCGGCGCCGCCGGACACGCCCGCGGCGCTCTCGCCGGCCGTCACGCCGGGCGGCGTCGAGGCGCCCGCGCCCGCGGAGGACCGCGCGGCGCCGGGTCCGGCCCAGGCGGCCTCGGCGCCGCCGGCCAGCGCCAGGCCCGCGGCGGCGCGACCGGCGAGCGCCGCTCCCCGACCCGCAGTCGCCGCGACCGCGCCGCAGATCCGGACCGCCCGGCCGGCCGCCGCTCCGGCCGCCGCGCCGACCAGCGGCAACCTGTTCGACGATCGCAAGTGAGGACACGATCATGACGAGCCTGCCCATGCAGCACCTCGGGCGCCTGCTGGCGCTCGCGATGTTCCTTGCCGCCCTCGTGGGGGGCGGCCGCGACGCCAGGGCCGATACGGCGGCCGCGCAGGCGCTGTTCGACGCGGCCAGGCAGCTGATGGCCCAGGGCAAGTACGCCGACGCGTGCCCCAAGCTCGAGGAGAGCCAGCGGCTCGACCCGGGGATCGGCACGCAGTTCAACCTCGCGGCCTGCTACGAGCAGATCGGCCGGACGGCGAGCGCCTGGTCGACGTTCCTCGACGTGGCCGGCGCGGCGAAGGCCGCCGGCCAGGCGGAGCGCGAGAAGGTCGCGCGGCAGCGCGCCACGGCGCTGGAGCCGAGGCTCATCCGGCTGACGATCACGGCGCCAGCCGACGCCCCGGCCGACCTCCAGGTGAAGCGCGACGGCGCCCCCGTGGGGCGCGCGCAGTGGGGCACGCCGGTGCCCCTGGATCCCGGAAAGCACACGATCGAGGCCTCCGCCGCCGGCCGAACGCCGTTCGTGAAGGCCGTCGAGCTCACCCGGGCGGGCGCCTCGGAGACGGTGGCCATCCCCCCGCTGCCCGCAAGCGCGGCGGCGCGCGCCGCCACGCCGCCGGCCAGCACCACCGCGCCGCCGGTGAGCGCCGCCGTCGCGCCGCGCGCCGCCGCGCCGCCGGCCAGCGGCGCCGCGTTCGCGCCGGTCGCCGGACGCGCGCCGGCCCCGCCGGCCGAGCCGCTGACCCGGCGCCGCAGCAAGGGGATGATGGTCACGGGCATCGTCCTGACGAGCATCGGCACCGTCGCCCTCATCGGCGGGGCCCTGGCGATCGCCTCCGCGTGCTCGGGCCCGGGCTGCGAGTCCGGGGAGGAGCTCGACCCGTTCGAGGAAGAGTTTGGCTACGCGGAGGAGGACAGCGAGATGGACGCCGGGTACGCGCTCGTCATCGGCGGCCTCGTCTTCGCCGGCGTCGGCATCCCGCTCGCCATCATCGGCGGCCGCAAGGTGCCGGTCCAGGTGGAGAGGAAGGCCGCCTCCGCGCCGGCGCCGCCGCCCGAGCTCGTCATCGGCCCGCGCTACGCCGGACTCCGCTGGTCCATGTGAGCCGTCACTCCGGATCGACGCGGTACACGGTGCCGCCGCCGAAATCCGTGACGTAGACCTCGCCCACGCCGTCTTGCCCGAAGCTGGCGACCTTGAACCCGAACGACCCGAGATCGTCCGTCCGGTCGACGGGCGCGGACGCCACCCCGCCCTCGTACGTCAGCGTCCAGATCCGGCCGCTGCAGTAATCGCCGAAGAAATAGCTCCCCCGGAGCCATGGGATCCTGCTGCCCCGGTAGACGTAGCCGCCCGTGACCGAGCAATCCTCGATGACCCGCCCGGCGTGGGCGTACTCGGCGGCGGGGGGCGTGGTGATGCCGTCAGGATCGCAGTCTTCCGCGGGCACGAAGCAGTGCGCGCCCTCCATGAGGCGCCAGCCATAGTTCTTCCGGCCCTGCCCCGCCGGCTCGATGTTGATCTCCTCCCACAATCGCTGTCCGACGTCTGCGATGTAGAGATCGCCCGTGCACACGTCGAAGCTGAAGCGGTACGGGTTCCGCAAGCCGTAGTCCCAGATCTCGGGCAGGACGCCCTCACCGGTCATGTTCCCTTCCGGGATGCGGTACGGGTGCGTCGAGACGTCCAAGCGAAGGATCTTCCCGAGCAGCGTCGCGAGCTCCTGGCCATTGCCGATGGGCGAGTGGCCGGGGCCGAAATCGTTGCTGTTCCCGCCGTCGCCGAGGCCGAGATAGAGAAAGCCGTCGACCGGGCTGAACTCCAGCGAGCCACCGTTGTGGTTTCGCTCCGGCTGCGCCTGCTCGAGGATCGTGGCCACCGGCGCCGGATTGGCCACGTCCGGGCGGTCGCCCCGCGCGAGCTCGACGACGCGCGTGTCGCCGCCCGTCGCCTTGTCCGAGTAGTGAACGAAGAACCGGCCATTGCTCTCGTAGTCCGGGTGGAAGGCGAGCCCGAGGAGGCCGCGCTCGCCCGCGAAGAGGACGAGGTCCCGCAGATCGAGGAACGTCGTGGGCTCGGTCGCCCCCTCGTCGAGCACGAGGATCTGACCGGGCTGCGTCACGATGAAGAGCCGCGTGGGGTCGCCCGGCGCGGATTTCACGAGGAGCGGTGACCGGAGGCCGGTGACGACCGGGGTGAGCTTCAGCGAGCCCTCGTCCTCGGTCGGCGGCGAGCAGCTCGGCCGCGCGACAGGCGCGCCGCCGCCGCCGTCACCGCCGCTCCCGCCGGCGCCGCCCTCCCCCGCGCCGCCCTGATCGGCTCCGCCCCCGCCGGCGCTCCCCCCGGCATCGCCGCTTCCGCCGGCGCTACCCCCCTCGATGCCGCTCCCGCCCGGCCCGCCGCTCGAGGAGACCGAGGAGGCCCCGCCGCCGCCGAGCGACAGCGGGGAGAGCGATTCGTCGCGCGAGCACGCGACGAAGGCGAGCCCGGCCGCCACGGGAAGCGCGATGAGCAGGAGGGGCGACAGGGCAGAGCTCGATTGCCTCATCGCGGGAGGATATCGCAGATCTCCGTCCCGGGAGGCGAAGAACGGGTGTTCGTGCCCGGCGTCGCGCGCAATCCAGCGCAATCCAGCGCGCGGGACAAGCACGCCGGACGGCGCCGCTCCGGGATCGCCCTCGCGCGCTGCTCCCGCCGCGCGCGAGATGACGAGATCGCGAAACGACCCCAGCGATCCTCGCATCGATGGAGATGGCCGTGTCGCCGCACATCGAGCGAGGCCGGCCACACGCGATCATGGCATCCGTTTTTCCGCGATGGAGCAACACCGCCTTTCGACTCGCCATCGCCGCCGTCCTCATCGGCGGCGCGGCGGCCGTGGCAGCGCCGATGATCTACGTGCGAACCGAGTGGAACACCGGGCAGAGCCTGCCCGTGCAGCAGCCGGTGCAGTTCGACCACAGGCACCATGTGCAGGACGACGCCATCGATTGCCGGTTCTGCCATTACACGGTCGAGCGCGCCGGCACGGCGGGCATGCCGTCGACGGCGCTCTGCATGGGGTGCCACAGCCAGATCTGGAATCAGAGCCCCAAGCTCGAGCTCGTCCGGAGCAGCTATTTCTCGGATATGCCCATCCGCTGGAACCGCGTCACCGACGTCCCCGACTTCGTCTATTTCAATCATGCGATCCACGTGAACAAGGGGGTCGGCTGCGTGACGTGCCACGGCCGCGTGGACCAGATGGCCGACGTCTACAAGGTGTCTCCGATGACGATGGGCTGGTGCCTCGACTGCCACAGGGCGCCGGAGCGGCACCTCCGCCCGCCCTCCGCAGTCGCGGACATGGACTGGGACGCCGGCCCCGACGCGGAGCGGATCGGCCGGCAGATCGCGCAGGAGCTCGGCGTGCGGCGTCTCGAGTACTGCTCGACCTGCCACAGGTGAGCGCGCGCAGGAGCAAGAGCCAGGCGGGGACGGGGACAAGAAGACAACGACGGGCGTGCGACGAACCGCGGAGAGCAGTCGAGGCGGCGGCGCCGATCCACCGATGACCTGAAGAGGGATTGATGGCTGATCAGAGACAGACCCCCTGGAGCGCGGCGCTCGACGGCAAGACGGGCAAGGCGTACTGGCGCAGCCTCGCGGAGCTCCTCGAGTCGCCGGAGCTCCGCGAGGCCGCCGCGCGGGAGCTCCCCGGAGGCGAGGGCGGCCCGGGCGCGGTGAGCCGGCGGGCCTGGCTCAAGCTCCTCGGCGCGAGCATGGCGCTCGCAGGCGTCTCCGGGTGCAACTCGAGGCCCGCGGAAAAGATCGTCCCCTATGTGACGACGCCGCCGGAGGTGACGCCGGGCATCCTCCGGTACTACGCCACCAGCCTGGAGCTCGACGGGTTCGCCACAGGCATCCTCGTCGAGAACCACGAGGGGCGGCCGACGAAGGTCGAGGGCAACCCGGAGCACCCGGCGAGCCTCGGCGCGACAAACGTCTACGAGCAGGCGTCGGTGCTCGGCCTCTACGATCAGCACCGGGCGCGCGCGGCGCGGCGCGGCGCCGCCCCGGCGGCGTGGCAGGCGTTCGTCGAGCAGCTCGGGGGCGAGCGGAGCGATCGCGGCGCCGGGCTCCGGTTCGTCCTCCGGCCGACCGGCTCCCCGCTCGTCCTCGACCTCATCGGCCGCATCCAGGCGCGCCATCCGGCCGCGCGGTTCACGTTCTACGCGCCCGCCCGGTCTTCGCACCCGGCGCGCGGGGCCGAGCTCGCCTTCGGCGCTCCGCTCCAGGCGCAGTACGACTTCCGTACGGCGGACGTCATCCTCGCGCTCGACGCCGACTTCCTCGCGTCGATGCCGTTCAGCGTGCCGCATGCGCGCCAGTTCTCGGAGCGCCGGCGCCTCGGCTCGCCGACGGGCACCATGAACCGTCTCTACGTCGTCGAGCCCGGGATGAGCCCCACCGGGAGCATGGCCGATCACCGCCTGCGCAAGCGCCCGAGCGAGATGCCGGCGCTCGCCGCGGCGATCGCGGCGGAGCTGCTCCTCGCGGAGGGCGCGCGCCCCGGATCCATCCCGCCGCAGGCGCTCGGCGCGCTCGAGCCGCTCCGGGCGCACGTGCGCGAGGAGGAGAAGCCGTTCGTCCGGGCGCTCGCGCGCGACCTCGCGCGCGGCGCCGCGGCGAGCGTCGTCATCGTGGGGGAGCGGCAGCCGCCCCAGGTCCACGCGCTCGCGCACGTCATGAACACGGCGCTCCACAACGACCGCGCGGCGTGGGTCACCCGGGCGACCCTGATCTCGGCCGGCGCCGCGGAGCAGGAGCTCGCCGCGCTCGCCGACGAGATCCGGCGCGGCGGCGTCGATACGGTGGTGATCCTCGAGAACAACGTGGCCTATACGGCGCCCGCGGATCTCGAGCTCGCGGCGCTGCTCCGCGCCGTCCCGAACCGCGTCTATCTCGGGCTCTACGAGGACGAGACGGCGGCCGCCTGCGACTGGTTCTTGCCCGCCGCGCACGAGCTCGAGGCCTGGGGAGACGCCCGCGCCTACGACGGCACGATCTCGCTGGTCCAGCCGCTCATCGAGCCGCTCTTCATGGGCAGGACCGCCTCCGAGGTGCTCGCGGTGTTCGCCGGCGAGCCGCGCCGGGGCGCGCGCGAGCTCCTGCGCGACGCCTGGACGGCGCGGCGGGGCGGCGCCGATTTCGAGGCGTTCTGGGAGGACGCGCTCCGGCGCGGGCTCGTCGAGGGCAGCGCGGCCCCGCGCGAGAGCGCCGCGCTGCGGGTCGACGGGGTGATCGCGGCGCTCGGGCAGCTCGCGGCGGCGGTCCCGGCGCCGGCCGAGGTCGTCGAGGTCGCCTTCTCGACCGACTCGAACGTCTATGACGGCCGGTTCGCCAACAATCCGTGGCTGCTCGAGCTGCCCGATCCCGTGACCAAGCTCACCTGGGACAACGCCGCGCTGCTCAGCCCGGAGACGGCCAGGGCGCTCGGCGTCGAGAGCGAGGATGTGGTCGATCTCGAGCTCAGGGGGCGCGCGATCTCGATACCGGTCCTCATCGCGCCGGGGCACGCCGACGGGACGGTGTCGCTCGCGCTCGGCTACGGGCGGAGCGGCGCCGAGTCGATCGCCGCCGGGGTGGGGGCCGACGCGTACCGGCTCCGCACGGCGGACGCGCCGTTCTTCGCGGCGGGCGTCTCGGTGCGGAAGCGGCCGGATCAGAAGCACCCGCTCGCCCTGACGCAGGCGCACTTTCGCCTGCAGGGGCGCCCTATCGCGCTCTCGGTCCCCCTCGCCGTCTACCGCGAGCACCCCGGCTTCACGGAGGCGCTCAAGGGGCCGCTGCCGTCGCTCCTGCCCGAGGTGCCTGCCCCCGGGGCGCCGCTCGGGCAATGGGCCATGACGATCGATCTCACGATCTGCACAGGATGCAGCGCGTGCGTCGTCGCGTGCCAGGCCGAGAACAACGTCCTCGTGGTGGGCAAGGAAGAGGTCCTGAACAGCCGCGAGATGCACTGGCTCCGCATCGACACCTATTACGCGGGCGACCTGCGCGACCCGGGTGTCGTCCACCAGCCCATGCTGTGCCAGCACTGCGAGAAGGCGCCGTGTGAATACGTGTGCCCCGTCAACGCGACGACGCACAGCCCCGACGGACTCAACGAGATGACCTACAACCGCTGCGTCGGGACGCGGTTCTGCTCGAACAACTGCCCCTACAAGGTCCGCCGTTTCAACTGGTTCGATTATACCGAGCTCCACGCCTACAACACCGGGCTCGCGAAGCTCCAGCGCAACCCCGACGTGACCGTGCGGGAGCGCGGCGTCATGGAGAAGTGCACGTACTGCGTCCAGCGGATCCGCCGCGCGGAGATCGCGGCGCGCATCGAGCAGCGCGGGATCCGCCCGGGGGAGGTCGTCACCGCCTGCCAGCAGGCCTGTCCGACGCGGGCGATCCAGTTCGGCTCGCTCGATCACGAGGGGACGCCGATGGTCGCGTGGCGGAGCGAGCCGCGGAGCTACGCGGTGCTGCACGACCAGGGGACCCGGCCGAGGACGATGTACCTCGCGCGCATCGACAACAAGAACCCGGAGATCGGCGAGCCGTGACACAACCCCTCATCCTCGGGAGGCCCACCGACGAGGCCCTCTCGGAAGAGCTGCTGTCGGTCGTCTGGAAGCCGCGATCGCGGCTCTGGTGGGCCGCGTTCGCGCTCGCCGGCGCAGGGACGATCGTGCTCGCGATGACCGTCACCTACACCATCACGAGCGGGATCGGCGTCTGGGGCAACAACATCCCGGTCGGCTGGGCGTTCGGGATCATCAATTTCGTGTTCTGGATCGGCATCGGGCACGCCGGGACGTTCATCTCGGCGATCCTGCTCCTCCTCGAGCAGCGCTGGCGCACGAGCATCAACCGGTTCGCCGAGGCGATGACCCTCTTCGCGGTCGTCCAGGCGGGCCTCTACCCGCTCCTGCACCTCGGGCGGCCGTGGTTCGCGTACTGGCTCATCCCCTACCCTGCCACGCTGAGGGTCTGGCCTCAGTTCAAGAGCGCGCTGCCCTGGGACGCGGCGGCCATCTTCACGTACTTCACGGTCTCTCTCGTGTTCTGGTACGTCGGGCTCGTCCCCGACTTCGCGTCCCTCCGCGACCGGGCCCCCGATCGCCGCCGACGGGTGATCTACGGGATCCTGTCGCTCGGCTGGCGCGGCTCCGCGCAAGGCTACCGCCATTACCGCCTCCTCTACGGGCTCCTCGCCGGTCTCGCGACACCGCTCGTGCTCTCGGTGCACTCGATCGTGAGCAGCGACTTCGCGATAGCGCTCGTCCCGGGCTGGCACTCGACCATCTTTCCCCCGTTCTTCGTCGCCGGCGCCATCTTCTCCGGCTTCGCGATGGTGCTGACGCTCCTCATCCCGGCGCGCCGGGTCTTCCACCTGAAGAGCGTCGTCACCCAGCGGCACATCGACAACCTCAGCAAGCTGACGCTCGTCACGGCCTGGATCGTCATCTACTCGTACATCATCGAGCTCTTCGCCGCCTGGTACAGCGGCTCGGCGTACGAGATCTATCAGTTCTTCGTCGCGCGCCCGAGCGGACCGAACGCCGCCGTCTTCTGGGCGCAGATGATCTGCAACGTCGCCGTCCCGCAGCTGCTCTGGTCCTCGCGGGTCCGGAGCAACATGGTCCTGCTCTGGATCATCTCGATCCTCGTGAACGTCGGTATGTGGTCCGAGCGGTTCGTGATCATCGTCCTGTCGCTGCAGCGCGAGTTCATCCCGTCGGGGTGGCACGCCTACAGCCCGACGTGGGTCGATCTCTCGATGTTCGCCGGGACGTTCTGCTTCTTCCTGCTCCTCTTCCTGATCTTCCTGCGCCTCTTGCCGTTCATCCCGGTGGCCGAGGTCAAGGAGCTGAATCACGAGCTCGGCAAGGAGGAGCACTGATGCGAAGAGGTCTGCTCGCCGAGTTCGAGACGCCGGAGGCGATGCTCCGGGCGATCGCGGAGCTCAGGAGCCGCGGGTACCGCAGGCTCGATGCGTTCACGCCGTACCCGGTGCACGGCCTTGACGAGGCGCTCGGCCTGCGCCGCTCGCCGCTCAACTGGATCGTCCTGCCGTTCGCGCTGGCGGGCGCCGCCGGAGGCTACCTCGTCCAGTGGTACAACAACGCGTACGACTACCCCCTCAACGTCGGCGGCCGGCCACAGCACGCGGCCCCCGCGTTCGTGCCGATCACCTTCGAGATGACGGTGCTCGCGGCCGCCCTCGGGGGGTTCGTCGCGCTGCTCGTCCTCATGCGGCTGCCCGAGCTCTGGAGTCCGATCTTCGACGTTCCGGGCTTCGAGCGCGCCACCATCGATCGATTCTGGATAGGCATCGACGCCCGCGACCCGGCGCTCATCCGCCCCCTCGCCGAGCGCGACCTCACCGATCTCGGCGCGCTCGCCGTCGCCTGGGCCGGGAAGGAGCGCACATGAAGCGCGGCCGCCTCCTCCCGCTCTCCTGCCTGGCCGCGGCGGCGCTCTGCCTGTCGTGCACCCCGGCGGCCCCGAGCGAGCGCGAGCCCGGGGACGCCGACGCGCTGGACCTCGAGCGCATGCTCCACCAGGCGCGCTACGCACCCTACCAGGCATCGGAGCTCTTCCACGACGGCTCGGTCATGCGCCATCCGCCCGAGGGCACCGTTCCGAACGACCGCGTGACCGGCGATCCCGGGCTCACGCGGGGCGTCGCGGGCGGGGCGTACGTGGCGCGCATCCCGGTCCCGGTGACGATCGAGCTGCTCCGGTACGGCCAGGGCCGTTACGAGATCTTCTGCGCCGCCTGCCACGGGATCGCCGGAGACGGCGAGTCGGAGGTCGCGCGCAACATGACGCAGCGCCGCCCGCCGTCGCTCGTCGACCCGCGCGTGCAGGCGTTCCCGCCGGGCCGCGTCTACCAGGTCATCGTCGAGGGCTACGGGCTCATGCGCTCTTACGAGACGAACATCCCGCTCCATGAGCGCTGGGCGATCGTCGCCTATGTGAAGGCGCTCGGGAGGAGCCGCGCCGCCGCGCTCGACGCGCTCCCTCCACCCCTCCGCGAGCGCGCCCGGAAGGAGCTCCCGTGACGTTTCGTATCCCGGTATTCCGGGGCGGCCGCGCGATCGTGACGCGGTCCCTCGGCCTCGCGCTCGTCGGCGCCGTGCTGCTCGTCGCCGGCGCGTTCGTGGACCGCGAGCGGCTCTTCTATGCGTACCTCGCGGCGTACGCCTACGCCGTGACCACGGTGGTCGGCGCTCTCATCTTTCTCATGATCTGCCACGCCATGAACGCGACGTGGCCGGTGGCCGTCCGCCGCCTCGCGGAGGCGATCGTCGGGGCTTTGCCCCTCCTCGTCGTCCTGTTCATCCCGCTCCTGTTCGGGCTGGACACGCTCTATGGCAAGTGGCTCCGCCCCGAGTCCATCGGCGACGAGCACGTGAGGGCGATCGTGCTCCACAAGCAGCCTTACCTGAACCTCCCCTTCTTCCTCGTCCGGACGGCGATCTACTTCGCCGTGTGGCTCGCCTTCGGCGCCCTGCTCCTGCGCGGCTCGCTCCGGGGCGACGCGAGCCCGGCCGTCGCGGACAGCGGCCGGCTCCGCACGATCAGCGTCGCCGGCCTCCCGCCCGTCGCGCTCACGCTCTCGTTCGCCTCGTTCGACTGGCTCATGTCCCTCGCGCCGACGTGGATCTCGACGATGTTCCCTGTCTACGTCTTCGCCGGCGGCTTCGTCGCGGCGATAGCGCTGCTCACGGTGCTCGCGTTCGCCGCCGAGCGCGCCGGGCTCCTGCCCGGGCTCCGCGCGTCGCACTACTACGCCCTCGGCCGGCTGCTGCTCGCGTTCACCATCTTCTGGGCCTACGCCGCCTTCTTCCAGTTCATGCTGATCTGGATCGCGAACAAGCC
The DNA here is from genome assembly GCF_051519845.1 of Sorangium sp. So ce362. NCBI lineage: Bacteria > Pseudomonadati > Myxococcota > Polyangiales > Polyangiaceae > Sorangium > Sorangium sp. So ce362. The sequence continues at coordinate 6,187,858 of NZ_CP150332.1, forward strand.
CGAAGAGGTGGAGTTCTACCTGCACCGCTCCCACGGCCCGTGGGGGCCCGCGACCCTCGTCCTCGTGCTCGCGCGGTTCGTGATCCCGTTCGCGATCCTGCTCAATTACAGGATCAAGCGGCGGCCAGCCTGGCTGTCGGCCGTCGCCGCCTGGATCCTCCTCGCGCATTACCTCGACATGCACTGGCTCGTCGCGCCCGAGGCCTCCGGCGCGCGCGCGCCGTTCCACTGGCTCGATCTCGCGGCGCTCCTCGCCGTGGTCGGCCCGTGCGTCGCGTTCGTCGCGCTGCGCCTGCGCGGCAAGCCGCTCGCCCCCATCAACGACCCGGCCCTGCCGGCCGCCTTCCGTTACGAGAGCGTATGACGTCCCACTACCGCCGTCCCGACGTGCGCCAGGAAGAGGATCTCCTGCCCTGGCGGATAATCCTCGCCGTCGCGTTCGCCGTCGTCGTGATCTTCTTCATCCTGGGCATCTGGTCGAGGATGATCCTGCGCGACCGCGAGGCGGAGCTCCGCCCCGCGGGCAGGACCCTGGAGCGCGCCCTGGAGCGCCTCCCGCCGCGCGGCGTGGTGGCCGGGGTGGATCAGCGGATCTTCCAGCGCCGGGCCGTCGGCGAGGAGGGGCTCGGCACGATGCTGAACCGCGAGAAGCGCGAGGAGCTCGACCGCTTTGGCTGGGCCGATCAGGGCCGCGGGCTCGTGCAGATCCCGATCGAGGACGCGATGAATCTCGTCGTCGAGGAGAGCCGATGATGAGGATGCATCCGGTGTCCGCCGCCGCGCTCCTCTCGCTCGTGTTCACGCGCGCGCCGCTCGCCGCCGCCGCGGATCCGCCGTCGCTCCCGCCCGCCGCGCGCGAGGTCGACATCGAGGAGCGCCTCGGGGGCGCGGTCGACAAGGCGCTCCAGTTCACGGACATGGACGGGCGGCGCGCGCCGCTCGCCGAGCACTTCGATGGCCGGCGGCCGGTCCTCGTCGTCCTCGCCTATTACCGCTGCCCGACGCTCTGCGGCCTCGTGCTGCGCGGCCTCGTCGCCGGCATGGCGAAGCTCGATTACCGGCTCGGCGACCAGTACCGCGCCGTCACGGTGAGCTTCGATCCGCGGGATACCCAGGAGTCCGCGGCGCGGAAGCGCGGCGCCGCCCTGTCGGCGCTGGGCATGGCGGGCGCGCCGGCGCGGGAGACCTGGCCGTTCCTGACCGGCGAGCTGCCCGAGATCCGCGCGCTCGCCGGCGATCTCGGCTTCCGGTTCGCGTACGACCCGCGGACCGAGCAGTACGCGCACCCCGCGGCGGTCTTCGTGCTCACGCCGGAGGGCCGCATCTCCCGCTATCTCTATGGCATCGAGTTCTCCGCCCTCGACCTCCGGCTCGCGCTCCTCGAGGCCAGCCGCGGGCAGGTCGGCACCTCCTTCGATCGCGTCCTCATGACGTGTTATCGCTACGACCCCGCGAGCCGCCGCTACGGCCCTTACGTGGCCGGCTTCCTGCGGATCGGCGCGGCCGCCATCCTGACCTGGGTCGCCACGGTGCTCGCCTTCTTCGGGTGGCAAGGGTGGCGGCGCCGGCGGCGGGAGGACGCGCGATGAACGAGCTCCTGCGCCAGCTGCTCTTCCTGCCCGAGCAGCGCTCCTCGCTGGCCCGCGAGATCGACGGGCTGCACTACTTCGTCATCCTCATGACGATGGGCGGCGCCGTCCTGATCACGCTGATCGGCGGGTATTTCCTTATCCGTTATCGCCGGCGGATCCAGAACACCCCGCGGCCGAACACCGGGGTCCTCGCGCGGCCGGCGCTCCTCCTGGAGACGGCGGGGCTCTTCGGCCTCGGCTTCGTGTTCCTCACCTTCTGGAACATCGGCACGCGGCAGTTCGTCGACCTGCGCACGCCGCCGGACGACGCGCTCGACGTCTATGTCACGGCCAAGCAGTGGATGTGGAAGTTCAGCTATCCGGAAGGAGAGAGCATGATCTCGGTGCTCTACGTCCCTGCGCGCAGGCCAGTGCGGCTCGTGATGACGTCGCGCGATGTCATCCACAGCTTCTTCGTGCCCGCGTTCCGCATCAAGCAGGACGTCCTCCCGGGCCGGTACACCACCGCCTGGTTCGAGGCGACCGAGCCCGGCGCGTACCCCATCCTCTGCACCGAGTACTGCGGCACGAGCCACTCGGAGATGCGCGGCCAGGTGATCGCGCTCGACCCGGAGGACTACGAGCGCTGGCTCGCGGGCGGCGCGGCGAGCACCCCGGCGTTCGCGCAGGAGGCCGCCGCCAAGGCCGAGCAGGAGCTCGCCGCGGCGGAGCCGACGATGCCCGTCCGCGGCGAGCGCGCCGCCGCGCGGCACGGCTGCCTCCGCTGCCACACCCTCGACGGCACGCCGCACGTCGGCCCCACCTGGGCCGGGCTCTACCGCGCCGTCGTGCCGCTCGAGGACGGCGGCGAGCGCATCGCCGACGAGGCCTACATCACCGAGTCGATCATGGATCCGCTCGCCGTCGTGCACCGCGGCTTCTCGCCGGTCATGCCGTCGTATCTGGGGCAGATCACGCCGCCCGACATCGCCGCGATGATCGAGCTCATCAAATCGATCCGCGACGTCCCCCGCGGCCCCGTGGTGCCGTGGGACGGCGGAGTCAGCGGGGGCGGCGCCGCCGCGCCGGGGGGGATGACGCCATGATGGCCCATGAGGTCGAGGGGACAGCGCCCGTTCACGGCTCGCACGAGCTCGATTACCTCCGCGCCGGCGTCGGCGTGCGCTCGTGGCTGCTCACGACCGATCACAAGCGCATCGGGCTCATGTTTTACGCGCTCATCGTGCCGATGCTCATGCTCGGCGGCGCCTTCGCGCTCGTCCTCCGGACAGAGCTCCTGACCCCCGGGCCCACCGTGATCGACGCGTCGACCTACAATCGCATGTTCACGCTCCACGGCGTGGTCATGGTCTGGCTCTTCATGATCCCGTCGATCCCGAACATCTTCGGGAACTTCGTCCTCCCGCTCCAGATCGGCGCGAAGGACCTCGCCTTCCCGCGCCTCAACCTGGCGAGCCTCTACTTTTACGCGATCGGCGGCGTTGTCACGCTGGCGACGGCGATCTTCGGGGGCGCGGACACCGGGTGGACGTTCTACCCGCCGTACAGCACGACCACGCCCACGGCCGTCATGCCCGTCGTGATCGGCATCTTCATCCTCGGCATCTCGTCGATGATGACGGCGGTGAACTTCATCGCCACGACGCACACGATGCGCGCCAGAGGGGTCGGCTGGGGCCGCCTGCCGCTCTTCACGTGGGCGATCTACAGCACGAGCATCATCATCCTGCTCGCGACGCCCGTCCTCGGCCTGACGATCCTGCTCGTCGGGCTGGACCACATCTATCATTTCGGCATCTTCGACCCGACGCTGGGCGGAGATCCCGTGCTGTTCCAGCACCTGTTCTGGTTCTACTCCCACCCGGCCGTCTACATCATGGTGCTCCCGGCGCTCGGGGTCATCAGCGAAGTGGTCTGCACCTTCTCGCAGCGGCCCCCGGCGTCCTACTGGGCGATCGCCATCTCGTCGCTCGGCATCGCCTTCATCGGGTTCACCGGCTGGGGGCACCACATGTTCGTGGCCGGGATGAGCGAGCTCGACGCCGGGATCTTCGGCGCGCTCTCGATGTTCGTCGCGATCTTCTCCGCCATCAAGGTCTTCACCTGGGTGGCCACGCTGCAGAAGGGGGCCATTTATTTCAACACCCCGATGCTCTATTTCTTCTGGTTTCTGTTCCTCTTCGTCTTCGGCGGCATGACCGGCGTCGCCGTCGCGACGCAGTCGCTCGACGTCCACTGGCACGACACCTACTTCGTCGTGGCCCACTTCCATTTCATCATGGTGGGGGGCACGGTCACCGCGTTCCTCGCGGCCGCGCACTACTGGTTCCCCAAGATGTTCGGCCGCATGTACTCCGAGCCGATGGGGATGGTCAGCTCGTTCGGCGGGTTCCTCGGGTTCATCCTGACGTTCCTCCCGCAGTTCTTGCTGGGCAACGCCGGGATGCCGCGCCGTTATTACAGCTACCCGGAGCAGTACCAGTGGCTGAACGTCCTCTCGACCGGCGGCGCCTACCTGCTCGCGGGCGCGCTCGTGCTCTCGCTGGTGAACCTCCTCATCGCCCTGCGCTGGGGGCCGCGCGCCGCGGCCAATCCATGGAGGTCCCGCAGCTACGAGTGGGAGACGCCGCCCATCCCACCGGCGCACAACTTCCCTGTGACCCCGATCATCGAGCGCGGCCCGTACGACTACCACCTGACCGACGAGGAGGCCCATGCCCGAATCTCAACCGCCCGCTGAGCCGCTCGCCCCGGCGCGGCTCGCCATGCAGTTCGAGGATCTCGAGAAGCAGACCCACGCCGCGCACTTCGGGATGTGGATCTTCCTCGCCAGCGAGATCCTCCTCTTCGGCGGGCTCTTCGCCCTGTATGCCGCCTACCGCGCGGTCTTCGGCGCCGAGTTCACCGCCGCCGTCGCGCACAACAACGCCACCATCGGCACGGCGAACACGGCGATCCTCCTGACGAGCAGCCTCCTCGTCGCGCTGAGCGTCTATGCCGTGCGCCTCGATCAGCCCGTGAGGGCCGGCCGCCTCCTGCTCGGCGCCATCGCGCTCGGCCTCGCCTTCCTCGCGCTGAAGGGCATCGAGTACACGCACCACTTCCACGAGGGCATCTTCCCCGGCGCCGCCTACCGCTTCGAGGTGCTCCCGCAGCCGGGCGCGAACGTGTTCTTCACGCTCTATTACCTGACGACCGGGCTCCACGCCATCCACGTCACGGCGGGGCTCGTGGTCCTCGGCTGGCTCGCGTGGGGGTGCTTCCGGCGCCGGTACGGCGCGGGCAACGAGACGCACGTCGATCTCGGCGGGCTCTACTGGCACCTCGTCGACGTGATCTGGATCTTCCTCTGGCCCATGCTCTACCTGATGCACCGCTAACGGCATGTAGCGCTCATGATCGTCAAGCACCTCTCCTCGCGGACCTACGTGATCGTCTGGCTCGTCCTGATGGCGCTCACGCTGGCCTCGTACCTCCTCTCGCTCGCCCACCTCGGCCGGGCCGACGTCGTCGCGGCGCTGCTCATCGCCACGGCGAAGACGGTGCTCGTGCTCCTCTTCTTCATGCACCTCATCGAGCAGCGCTTCGCGAACACCCTGCCCATGATCGTGGCGGCCCTCCTCCTCGGCCTGCTGCTCACGCTGATGATCGCCGACGTGACGACGCGCGAGACGGTCTCGCGCGGGCCGGTCCCGCCGGCTCCGCCGCCCGAGGCCATCGCCCCACCCCGGTGATCCGGGGGAAGCGCTCGTCGGGCGCGCTCGATCACCACCTGCCGCTCGGCCTGGCCCCTCGCTTGCATGCTCCAGCCGCAGAGCGCGCAAGGACGAGATCTTGCGCCATGTTGTGCCGCAGAAAGGACGTAGCGAGTCATGGCCATTCAGAAAAAGCGCAAGGTGCTCCGGGCTCCCTTCATCGTGACCGTCGCCGCGGCGGCCTCGCTCGCGGGCGCCGTGGCCCTGCCGGGATGCCTCCCCACCGTGCAGGGCGGCGGCTGTCCCGAGGCGATTCCGGAGAGGGGATCGAGCTGCGACGCGGACGACCTGTCCTGCGACTATCTCGACTCCTGCGACCACCCCATCGAGTACGGGTGCGTGGACGGGGCGTGGCAGGTGGAGGCCGAGATGTCCTGCAACCCGCCGCCGCCACCGGAGGAGTGCCCCGTCGCGGTCTGCAACCCGCCGCCGCCCGCGTGCCCCGAGGAGATGCCGGCCAACGGGGCTCCCTGCGACGGCGGGATCGGGACCTGCGGCTACGAGATGATAACCGGCTGCGGTCCGATGCCGATCGACGCGGCGTGCGTCCTGGAAGACGACACCTGGCGCTGGCAGGTGCACGAAATCTTCTGCAACCCGCCGCCGCCGGACCAGTGCCTCACGGCCGCCACCGCGAACGAGTGCGCGGGTCTGGGGCCGACATGTCAGTGGCTTGTGCCAGGCTGCGCCGAGGGCTCCGGGACCCCGGCGCTGCCCGCGGTGGGCTGCTTCCCGAGCCTGCCATGCGAGGCCGACGAGGCGTGTCCATCCGGGACGCTCTGTCAGGAGGTCGTCGTCAACCCCTGCGTCGCGTCGTCTCCCGACGGGGCGACCTGCGCCGCGTGCGGGGCGACCGAGCACGTCTGCGTGCCGCCCTCCGCGGCGACCACCGCGTCGAAGTGAGCTCCTCCGCGGCCGGCACTCCCACCTCCCGGCCACCGCGGCGGCGTGAGCCGCTCCGCGGCCGGCGCGCTCCGCCTCCCGTCTTGCCGCCCTCGGACCCCGCGCATAGGGTGACCCCATGACGGACGCCCCCGACGCAAAGCAGGACAGCACCGCGGCCGCGGAGCAGGCGCCGCGCGAGCAGCCGTCCCCCCTCCCTCCCGCGAGCGACGCGGTGCGCGCCGAGTGGGGGCGGCGCGTCGAGGCCGAGTACCGCTCGGCGGCGATCACACAGCACCTCACGCTCTGGCTCATCCAGATGGGCGCGTCGCCGGATCTCATCGACGACGGCCTGCGCATCGTCAAGGACGAGCTCGCCCACGCGCGCCTGAGCCATCGCGTCCACGCCCTCGCGGGCGGCGGGGCCTTGCCGGCGCTGCGCCGCGAGACCCTCGGCCTGAAGAGCAGCGGCGACGAGCCGCTCGAGATGGCTGTCGCCCGGGCGGGCGTCGAGGTGTTCTGTCTCGGAGAGACGGTCGCTGTCCCGCTCTTCAAAGTGCTCCGCGAGGGGTGCACCGTCCGTGTCGCGCGCCGGGCGCTCGACCGCATCCTGCGCGACGAGGTCCGGCACCGCGACTTCGGCTGGACGCTGCTCAGCTACCTGCTCGAGCTGCCGTGCGCGCCGGCGGTGAGGCAGCTTGTCGACCGCGAGCTCCACGCCATGTTCACGCGGCTGCGCAGGAGCTACATGCCTCCCGGCGGCGCGAGGCGCGCGGCGATCTCGGACGACGACCGCGCCTGGGGCCTGATGCCGGTGGCCCGTTATGGCGAGATCCTCGAGCGTGCCATCGAGCGGGACTACGTGCCTCGCTTCGGCGAGCACGGCCTCGACGCGGCCGCCGCGTGGCGCCGCTCGGCGAGCGCGCCCGACAGGGCCGCCGCGCCCCCCTGAGCCGGCCCCGCCCGCCCTCGACACGGCGCCGCGAGGCGGGCCGTCGCCCTTCGGGGGCGGGCCGGGGCTGGCGGTAGGTCAGGCCTTGAAGAGGTCGAACTCGGGGCTGTAGGTCACGACGCCCCGGGCGCGCTCCAGCGCGTGCCCTGCGAGCTCCAGCACCATGAACGCCTCATCGACCGCGTACTCGTTGCCGAGGCCGTACAGGCTGGCCTTCTTGAACCCGAACCGGGCGTAGTACGCCGGCTCGCCGAGCACGACGGCGAACGCATGGCCGGCGTCCCTGCACGCCTCGAGCCCTCGCCGCGCCAGCGCGGAGCCCACGCCGCGACCGTGGAGGTCCGGCAGCACCGCGAGCGGCGCGAGGCCGAGGCCCCCGTCGGGCGCGCCGTCGCCGGCGATCGTCACGGGGCTGAACAGGACATGTCCGACGATGGCACTCTCCATCTCCGCGACCAGCGAGACCGTGGAGCGCCCCGCGTCCCGCAGCCTGTCCACGAGATCCGCCTCGAGCGCCGAAGGAAACGCGGCGATGTGCACGGCGCGGATCCCGGCCTCGTCGCCCGCCCGCTCGGACCGGAGGCTCATCATCGAAGCACCCCGCCAGGACGGCGGTTCCCCGCCGCTTCGCCCGATCCGCCGGGGGCCTCCGGCGCGATCCCTCGCCCGCGGTCAGCGTCAAGCGCCGAGGCGCACCTGGCTGTGACAGACCACGTCCGACCGCGTCCACGCGTGGAGAGCGTCCCGAGGACTCCAGTTCTCCACAGGCGTTCTCCACAGGAAAGCCCCCGGTGCAACAGCTGGATTCTGTCGATTACCATCGCGGCGCGCGCCTCCTCTCGTCATGGCTCCCGCAGAGCCTAGCCGAACCGAGCGCGGACCGGCGAGCCGGCATTCGCGCCGCGCATGTAACTACATGTAATCGTTATAATTTAAGGCGCAAGAGGCTCCGCCGTCCGACCCTGATAGGTTGGGACAATGTCCGTCCGATCGATCCCTTTCCGGACGGGTCGAAGGTGGCTATCCATGGTAGACATCAAAAACACGGCGCGACGACGTGTCTCTCGCACGGCGCGCGTGAATGGCGCGCCGGAATGCTCCGTTTTGGAGGAGATTTCATGGAACAGATCTCGCTCACGTATTTTGTCGACTTCGTTCTCAAGGCCGGGACGCCCAAGCTGACCGGCGTCAGGGAGTTCAAGGAGCGGAAGGACGAGCTTTACACGGACTTTTACAGGCAGGTCCGCGAGGCGATCGTCGACATGCACAGGAGCGGAAAGCCCACCAGCGTGCTCGACGGCTTCCTCGCCGCCCAGCACGACGAGCGGCGCCGCCGCATCTACCCGTCGGTGGTGAATGGATACCGCAAGTTCCTCGCCTCGACGAAGATGACGTGGTTCGAGCCGCCGGCGTCGACGTACCGCCTCGGCGATCTCGAGATCAACGTCAATCCGGAGCTCGGGCTCCTCATCGATGGGACGCCGCACGTGATCAAGATGTATTTTCGCGGGGAGCCCCTGTCGTCCAAGCGGGTGTCGGTCGTGCTGAATCTCCTCATGAACGGCCTCGCCGAGAGCACGCCGGGCGGCGCCTTCGCGGTGCTCGACGTGCGGAACGCCAAGATTCACACCTTCAAGGTGCCGAACCCGCGGCTCAGCCTGCTGCTCCGCGGCGAGGCGGCCTCCTTCGCCACCATCTACACCGGGCTGTGACGGCCGCGGCGCCGGGCGAGGCGGCGGCGCGCAGCGCGAACGTCGCACCACGTCATCGCTCGGCATCCACCGAGCCCGGGGCGCCCACCGCCGCGCCACCGACGCCGCCGCGCCGCGCGCCCGCCCAGCGCACGAGCCGGCTCAGCGGGCGGACCGGCAGGCGAGCGGCCTCGCGACGACGCCGTGACGCGGCAACGCCGTGACGCGGCAACGCCGTGACGCGGCAACGCCATGACGCGGCGGCGCCGCAACGCCGCGGCACCGTCACGCGGCAGCAGCGGAATGATGCAGCACTGAACCCGCGACGAACGGCGCACAGGCAATCAGCTGTAGGAGATTTACGCCTCTGGCCACATCGCAGCACGCACAAGCAGAGCAAAAATGACCGATCCCGTGAAAGAGAACTACGATCAAGCCGTCAGCTTCAGTTATCCTCAGGCTGCCATGGACCGCCGCGCGCAGATCACTGCAACCCCGCTTCATGTACCCAGCATTCTTGTGGTCCTTGATCCGGCGTGGCCGGCGCTCTTCAGCCTGTGCCTCGCGGTGGCGCCGGGCTGCGGGGTGCTCCTGCACCGCTGCGACGCGGCCACCGCCGCGACGATCGCCGCCGAGCGGCGGCCGCTCGCGATCATCCTGTCCAACAGCGTCTACGCGAAGGAGCCGGCCGAGTTCGACGCGCTCGCCCGCGACGTTCGCTCCACGCTGCTGCGGCTCGACGAGGAGGTCAGCGAGCGAGAGCTGGAGGCGATGCTGAGCGGCGCGCTGCGCGAGACGCGCGAGATGAACGCCCAGCGCGACGCGGGGCGGCGCGACGAGGGCAGCGGGCGCTACACGCTGATCGGCACGCAGCTCAGCGAGGCCGTCGGCGCGAAGGGCGCGGCCCCGCGTGCGGCGCCGAGGCCGGGCGCGAGCGCCGATCCCCGGCTCGCGCAGCGGCACCGCGAGTCGTCGCCGAGCCACAGCACGATGCCGCCGCCGTCGGCGCGCGCCGGCTCCCCGCCCTCGGTCCGGCTGCCGCTGCCGAGCCAGCCGTTCACCCCGGTGCCTCCGTCCAGCGCACCGCCGTCGTTCCGCTCCCCGCCCTCGGTGCGCTCCGCGCAGCCGTCGTCGGCGCGCGCGCAGCCGAGCGCGTACGCCACGGGCATACCTCGCTCGGTCCCACCGCCCGCCTCGCGCCCGCTCTCGGGCCCCCCGCCGGCCCATCCGGCGGTCACCGCCGGCGCCCCGCAGTCGGTCCCGCCCCCGTCGACGCGCGCGGCGGCCGCCTCGGTGCGCGCGGAGCTGCGGTCGAGCCCGCCCCCTCCGATGCGCGCCCAGCCGAACGCGTCGCCGCCGTCGTCGCGCGCGCTGCCGGGGGTCCCGGCGGCGCGGCGGCCGACGCCGATGCCGCCGTCGAGCTCGCAGGCGGGGCCGCCTCCCTCCGCGCGCAGCCTGCCGAGCCCGCCCTCCATGCGCGGCATGGCGAACTCGCCCCCCTCGGTCCGCTCCGGCCCGCCCGGTCGGCTCTCGGGCACCGAGCCCCCGCCGTCGATCCGGACGATGGGTCCGCTGTCGGCGCGCCTGGCCCCGCCGTCCTCGGTTCGCCCCGAGCTGTCGCCGCGCTCGGGCGTGCGGGAGCGGGGCAGCGAGGAGCTCGACGCCGTGTTCGAGGATCAGAAGCTGCCGCTCGACGCGCTCGGCAACCGGGGCGGCACGACGACGCGCTGAAGCGCGGGGGCCTCTGCGGCGCTGTCCGGCGAACGCTGTAGCTCGTCGGACGGCGGCGCCTATCCGCGCGGGCGCGTGACCCACGACACGGCGGAGGCCGCAGCGCGCCCGAGCAGATCGCCGGCGATGTCGCTCAGCGCAGGAGGCGCGGGCGCGCCGAGATCGCGGCCCAGGTCGACGAGGATGCGGTCGACGCACTCCATCGCGCTCGAGGCGGCGAGCTCCATGCCCGCGCCGCGGCCGCCGGCGGCGCCCCCCGCGAGGTAGAGCCCTCGCACGGGCGTGTGCACCGCCGGCCGCGCGCGGCCGACCTGGCCAGGCGTCTGCGCCGTCCCCGCGGCGAGCTCGCCGCCCGGGACGCACGCTCCCCCGCGCCCGTTCCCGGGCGAGCCGTCGACGCCGTCGACGAAGAGCGCCGCGGAGAGCAGGCCGGGCACCGCGCCGACGAGCGCGCGCAAGAGCTCGTCGGTCGTCGCGGCGGGCGCGCCGGGCGAGGCGCCGCCGCTCGCGCCAGACACGGCGCATGCGCAGAGGAGCTCGTGCCCGGGCGGCGCGAGCGACGGATCGAAGCGCGTCGGCGCCAGGCAGTAGAACGGCAAGGCCGGCGCGCCGTCGCCGCCGCCGCCGATGCCGGCGAGCGCGCCCGCCGCGACGAGCCGCTTGCGCAGCCCGATCTTCACCTGGGCCTGCCTCGGCTGCGGCGTCAGCGCGCGGGCGCGCGCCACGTACGCCTCCGGGAAGTGCGGCTCGCCCACGAGGCCCGCGACGGTGGGCAGGAGGCCGGCCGTGCTCACCACGACGCGCGCAGACAGCGTCGTCCCGTCCTCGAGCTCCACGCCGCGCACGCGCCGAGCCTGCACCAGCACGCGGCGCACGGTCGTGCCCGCGAGCACGGCGGCGCCGTGCTCGCGGGCCAGACGGCAGAAGACGTCGGGGACCCGAGCCGCGCCGCCCTCGGGGTAGCTCTGCCGTCCGGAGCGGGCGAGCCGGCGCAAGGAGAAGAGCGCCTCGCCGGCCGACGCCTCGGATCCGGGGAGCAGCAGCGGCAGGCCGAGCAGCCCGCCGAGCCGGGCCGCGGCCGCGGCGCGCGGGAGGAAGCGGGCCGCGTACGCCTCGGCCGTCACGTCATCGCACGCGGCCAGGTCCACGTCGCGCATCGCGGTCGCGTGCGCGAGGAGGCGCGCGGCGCGCGCGGCCTCCAGGGGCGTGAGCTCGAGGGCGCGCGCGAGATCCAGCGCGGAGGCGGCCAGCTGCCGGTGATCCGCCGGGAAGACAACGCGGCCGCCGCGCTCAGCTTCGCGGCCGCCGCGCGCGGGGCCCGCGAAGCAGAGCGCGGCGGGCTCGCTGCTCTGCCGGAAGGCGATCGCGTCGCCCTGGCCCACGCGGCGGAGCACGTCGCCGACGGGGCCCTCTTCGCCGCGGCAGAGCATGTGCGTGCCTGTATCGACACGGAAGCTGTCCCTCTCGTAAGCCGCGGCGGAGCCGCCCAGGCGGCGCTCCTTCTCGGCGAGGAGGGTCGGGATGCCGGCGTGCGCCAGGAGGAGCGCCGCGGCAGCGCCGCCGACACCCGAGCCGATCACCACCGCGCGCAAGGGAACCTCGTCCATGACGTCGTGAGAACATAACGCGGCGAGCCCGTGCGCGGCGTGTCGTGCAGCACCCTCCGTGCGTCGCAGGAATCACGCCACGTGCGCAAGGAGCACCAGAAGCGCAAGGAGCGCAAGGAGCGCAAGGAGCGCAAGGAGCGCAAGGAGCGCAACGAGCGGAGCGGCGGAGCGTAAGCAACGCTGGACGCGCCAGGCGCGCGGCGCCCGCGAGCGGCGACCACGAGCGGCGACCACGAAGCCGCGCGCAGCAGCGCAAGCCAACAAAGCGTCGAGGCGCGCGCCGAGCGTTGACCGTCGAGAACAGCCCCTCGTAGAGTGTAGCCTTGCAGCCGACGTGCCCGCCATGAAGACCTGCCCGCAGTGCCATCAGCGTTATCCGGCCGACAGCGCCTTCTGCTTCATCGACGGCTCGTCGCTCGTCTCCGAGAAGGATCCCCGCATCGGGATGTCGATCGCGGGCCGGTACGTCATCGAGCAGGCGCTCGGGATCGGCGGGATGGCCACGGTCTACCGGGCCTACAACAAGCTCATCGGGACGCCGTGCGCCATCAAGATCCTGAACCGCGAGTTCGCGCAGGACACGACGACGCGGGAGCGCTTCCGGCGCGAGGCGCGGCACGCGCAGCGGCTCGCGCACCCGAACATCATCGAGATCTTCGATCAGGGCGACACCGACGAGGGGCTGCCCTTCCTCGTGATGGAGCTGCTCCAGGGGACGAGCCTCGCCGACGTGGTGGAGCGCAGCCGGGTGCCGCTCGCGCGGGCGCTGCCCATCTGGGTGCAGATGGCGCGCGCCCTCGGCCGAGCGCACGATTTCGACGTCGTGCACCGCGATCTCAAGCCCGAGAACGTGTTCCTGCTGAAAGGCGACTGGGTGAAGCTGCTCGACTTCGGCATCGCCCGGTGCGCGCAGGACGCGCGGCTCACGAACCTCGGCGAAATTTTCGGCACGCCGCAGTACATGGCGCCCGAGCGCAGCACGACGATCGACGCGGGCCCCCCGGCCGACCTCTACTCGCTCGGGGTCATCATGTTCGAGATGATCACGCAGCGGCTGCCGTTCGACGCGCCCGATCCGGCGAGCTGGATCCTGAAGCACATGAACGAGCAGCCGCCGGCCCTCAAGGAGCTCGCCCCGGAGATGCCCGACGCGCTCGACCGGCTGGTCAGCGCCCTGATGGCGAAGGCGCCCTCGGAGCGCCCCGTCGACGCGTACCGCGTGCTCGCGGAGCTCGAGGAGATCGCGGCGGCGAACCGGATCGCGCTCCCCCCGCCGCCCGAGGCGATGCCGCGCGACTCGGCCGTGCGGTCGCGCGGCGCCGGGCGCGATCCCTGGGTCAACCGGCTCGATCTGTTCGAGAAGATGACGGCCCGCGCGTTCGGAGCGTCCGCGCCGGCGGACATCCAGCGGCAGCTCGAGGGGCTGCGCGGCCTCGTGCGGGAGCACGCCGAGCTCCGCTCGAGGGCGCTCGACGAGCAGCGGCGCCTCGAGGGCGTCGCCGAGGAGTGGCGCGACGGCCGGCTGCAGATCGGGCGGGCGATGGACGCGCTCACGGTCGACGCCTCCCTCACGCGCGACGAGGCCCGCTCCTTCCGCGCCAGGGTGGCGCCGCTGAACGCGGCGACGCAGGCGTTCATTCCGGCGGTGCTGAGCGCGCACAAGGAGGCCGTGCGCTGGGAGGGCCGGAGCGGGTTCGCCGAGCCCTACCTCGAGCTCGCCGCCAGCTACCGCCAGCTGGCCGAGCTCGTCGAGGGCTGGTACGCGTCGCGGAAGGCGGATTACGAGGCGGAGAGCGAGGCGATCGCCCGCGAGCACGAGGTGGCCGAGGTGGACGCGCAGATCAAGAAGCTGCGCGAGCGGCTCGAGGAGCTCGATCGGCAGCTCGAGGCGCGGCGCCGGGAGTCCCAGGAGCGCATCGCCGAGATGGGGCGCAGGGCCGATCAGCTCGACGCGGAGCTGCTCCACCTGGCCAGCCGGTTCTGCGCGCCGCTCCGATCGAAGCCGGAGCTCGGCACGCTCTTCGTGGAGCTCGAGCGGCTCGCCGGCTGAGCGCTCGGCTCCGGCGCGCCTCGGACGCGCCGCCCGGCGACGGGCAGGCCGCGGCGTCCGGGCGACGTCGTCCCCACGGAGCCCGTGGATCCGGCGCGGACGCGCCTCGGCCGGGATCGCGCCGGCGTCACAGCAGCCCTCCGTCGCCTGGTTTCACGTCGCGCGCCGGCGCGGTCGCCGCACCTCTTGCGTACTAAGCTACCCTCCGTGACGCCCGCCCCCGCACCAGAACCGCGGCGCCCTCTGCCGCGCGCGCCGGGACGCATGCGCCGCGCCGCGTCCGCGGCGGCGGCAGCGCTCGGGCTGGCTCTGGTGTTCACCGGCGCCGCTGCCGTCGGTGTCGCGCTCCACCTCGACACGCCCGCCGCGCGCCGCGTCGCCCGAGACGCCACGAACCGGCTGCTCGGTTCCCTCTTCCAGGGGCGCATCGTCGCCGACGAGATCGACGCGCTCAGCCTGAACGGCGTGCGGATCCGCTCCGCGGTCGCGCTCGATCCGCGGGGGAACAAGGTGATCCGCGCGGGCGGCATCGAGGCGCGCGCCGACGTGCTCTCGATGCTCCGCGGCGCGCTCCTCGGGACGGGCGCGCTCCGCATCGAGGTCCCGTACATCCGGGTCGAGCAGATGGAGGTGCTGGTCCAGGACAGCGGCGCGGGCGGCGTCACCCTCGGCGAAACGTTCACGCCGCTGCCGCCGAGCCGCCCGCCGTCGCCTTCGCCCGAGGCCCCGCCGCGCGAGGTCGTCGCCGCGCTCTCGCGCATCGAGATCGGGCGCGGGTGGGTCCACGGGCAGCTCGCGCCGCCGCGCGCGCTGGACGCCGACGTCAGCCGGCTCGTCGGGTCGGTGCACATCGGCCCGGAGGGCGTGGCGGTCGACGTGGACCAGACCGGCCTCGTGGATCGCGCCTTCCTGCCCGCCAGGACCGCGGGCACGGCGAACTACCACCTCCGCGCCGGCGAGAAGGTCCGGATGTGGAGCAGCTTCGCCGGTCGGCTCGCCGACGTCGAGGTCACCGCCCGGGCCGTGCTCGACGAGGAGCACCTCGAGGCGCACGCGAGCGTCCCGCGCGCGACGCCGGAGCAGCTCCGGAGCCTCCTGCCGGATCACCCCCTCACCGAGCCGGTGGCCGCGCGCGTCTCGCTGAGCGGCCATCTCCCCCAGCTCGACGTCGCGGCCTCGTTCTCGGCGGACCCTCCCGGCCCGGCGGGGGGCAGCGTCGCCCTCGCGGGGCGGCTCGACGTGACGGGGCCCGTCCGGCTCGACGCCGATGTGCAGGCGCGCGACATCGATCTGCGGGTCTTCGGCGTGCACCTCTCGCCCGCGGCGGCGGGTGGCGAGCGCGGCGCAGCGCCCGCACGGACAGGCGTGGCGCCCATCCGGACAGGCGTGGCGCCCATCCGGACAGGCGTGGCGCCCATCCGGACAGGCGTGGCGCCCATCCGGACAGCAGCCGCCGCGAACGCCGCGCCGGAGAGCGGCCACAAGCCGACGGAGGCGGCACCCTCGATCACCGCCGAGGGCCGGGTGCGCGTCGAGCTCGGCGACGAGCTCCGGCTCGCCGTCGAGGCGCGGACGGAGCCGACCGAGCTGCTCGGGGAGCGGGTGCCGGCGGCGGACGTCCACCTCGTGCTCGACCGCGGCGAGCTCCACATGCACGCGCACCTCCACGAGCCGGGCGCGCCGATCGACGCCACCGTCTCGCTCCTGCCGGGCGGCCAGGGTATCCGCTTCGCGGCGACGGCCGACATCCCGGCCATCGCCGCGGCGCCGCGCCTCGCCGGGCCCGTCGGCGGCGCCGGCCGCGTGCGCGTCGAGGGGAGCCTGCGCGATGGGGCGCTCGACGCGCGGGTCGAGGGCGCGTTCGCCGGGCTCCGGGTCGGTCCGGACGTCGCGCTCGCGAGCGCGCGCTTCGCGGGGCGGGTCTCCGGGCCGGTCGACGCGCTCACGGTGAGCGGCTCGCTCTCCGGCCAGGAGGCGCTCGCCGGCGGGCACACGTTCGACGAGGTCACGGCGCAGATCTCCGGACCGCTCGCCGCGCCGAAGCTCCGCGCGACGGTCACCGACGGAGACGACACCCTGAACGCCTCCGCCCGGCTGAGCTCCGCCACCGGCGCGCTCCGCGACGTCGAGCTCCAGCTGAAGCGCGACGGCGCCGAGGTCGCGGGGAAGATCGCGGCGATCCGCCCCTCGGCCGGCGGGCTCGCCGTCGAGGGGATCGAGCTCGCCTCCGCCGAGCTCGGCTCGCTGAAGGGTCAGCTCGCGGTGCGCGGCGACGACGTGACCGGGCGGCTCCAGGGCAAGGACATCGACGTCGGCCGCCTCGCGCGGATGCTCTGGATCCCGCTCCGCGTGCGCGGGCGCGCGGACGTCGACGTCGCGCTCGACCACGACCGCGAGACCGGGCGCTCGGGCCACGTGCGGCTCGCTCTCACGGGCGGCGAGGTCGCGTTCCTGTCCGGCGTCTCGGCGCAGCTCACGGCGATCTTCGAGCGCGACCAGATCAAGGCCGACGGGCTCGTGCGCCTCGACGCGAGGGCGCCGCAGGCGGCCGGAGGACCGGCGGGGAACGGCGCGGGGAACGGCGCGTGGGACGGCGCGCTGCCGCGGTGCGCCGGCACCCTCGCGAGCGTGCGCTTGTCCGGCGCCGAGGGCACGCTGAAGGGGCCTCTCCTGCGCGCGGAGACGTGGGCCGCTCTGGTCGGGCAGGCCGAGGTCGCCGCGGACGACTGGGACCTCGGGTGCCTCGCGCAGCTCATGCCGATCGGACACATCGTGAGCGAGGTGCGCGGCAAGCTCACGACCCGCTTCCAGGTCTCGCGCGCGCCCGGCGAGCCGTTCCCCTCGCTGCACGACGTGCTCGTGCGGACGCAGGGCCTCGCGCTCGCCGGGCCTCACCGCCTGGGCGCCGAGCGCCCGGCCTGGGAGTCGCGCTTCATCGACGCGCAGCTCAAGGGCTCGCTCGACGGGACGACCGGCAAGGCCGACGCCGCGCTGACCCTGTACGACGGCGGGCTGCTCGCCGACGCCTCCGGCTCGATCGAGCTCGACCTCGCGGCGCTCGCGGCGCCGCCCGCGGACCGGTGGTCGTCGCTCCTGCGCTCGCCCATCGCCGCGCAGGTCTCGCTCCCGCGGCGCGCGATGGACCAGCTCACCACCCTCCCCTCGTTCGTGCGCGACGCGCTCCCGCCGCTCGCCGGCGAGCTGCGGATCGACGCCTACGCCAACGGCACCGTCGCGCGTCCATCCCTGACGGCGCGCACCCTCTGGTGGGGCCTCACGTACGTGCCGCCGGGCGCGAAGGGCGCGACGGATCTCCTGTTCCCCACCGACCTCGACGCGTGGCTCACGTACGACAGCGAGAAGGCCACGCTGGACGCGCACGTCACGCGCGGCGCGGACGAGATCGCGACCGTGCGCGCCGAGGTGATCGCGCCGCTCGACCGCCTGCTCGGGGACGTCCCGGCGCGCGCGCTGAGGGGCGCGCCTCCGCTCCCGGCGTGGACCGGCCGCTTCCGCGCGACGCTGCGCAACGTCCCGCTCGGCGAGATCCCGCTGCTCGGCGACAGCGGCATCGGCGGGCACCTGAGCGGCGAGATCGAGATGCGCGATCTCAACGTCGCGCCGGCGCTCACGGCGCACCTCACGCTGCCGGGCGTCACGATCGGGAGCGATCTCGCCTTCGAGCGCGGTGTGCTGTCGCTGCGGATCGACCCCAGGCGCAGGACGGGGCGCGGGGACCTCCACGTCACCGAGCTCGCGCTCGAGGGCCGGAGCGGCGGCAAGCTCCGGGCGAACGCCTACGCCAGCGTGCGCTTCCGCGACGGCTTCCTCCCGATCCCCGACGGCGAGCGCACCGACCTCGCCATCTCGGCGGAGCGCTTCCGGCTCGCGGCGCTGCAGCCGCTGGTCGGCAGGCTGCTGAGCAAGCTCGACGGCACCCTGGACGGCGACCTGCACGTCGAGCTCGGCGGCGCGTCCGGGGCCGACGGGGGCAGCGTCCGCGCCCAGCTGGAGGTCCGGGACGGGGTCGTGCACATCCCCGAGCTCGGGCAGGAGCTGCGCGACGTGGCCGCCCGCGTCACGGCCGACAGCGGCGTCGTCCGGATCGAGGGGTTCCGCGCGGCAGGCACCACCGGGCAGGCGCAGGGCTGGGCGCTGTTCCGGCTCGACGGGCTCGCGTTGCGCGACGGGGCCGGGGCGCTGACCATCGCCGACGACCAGGCGCTCCCGCTCACGCTCGAGGGGGTGCCGCTCGGGACCGCCTCGGGGACGCTGTCGTTCATCGCCGAGAAGAAGCCGGGCGAGCTCGCGCTCTACGCGACGGTCCCGAGGCTCCGCCTCTCGCTGCCGGCGACGAGCAGCCGCGACGTGCAGCCGCTCGGCGACAACCCCGACATCTCCGTCTCCCACCCGCTCGGGCCGGAGAAGGAGAAGCGCGCGGCGGACGCGCTCCGCTACACGATGACGTTCGACGTGCGCGACGCGGCGGTCAGCGGCGCCGGGCTAAGGCTGCAGCTGAGGAGCGCCGAGGACGCGCCGCCGCGGGTCGTGATCGGCGAGGACGTGGTGGTGTCGGGCGGCATCGAGCTCGCGCGGGGCGAGCTCGAGATCTACGGCAAGGTGTTCGAGATCGAGGGCGGACGCGTGCGCCTGCGCGAGGAGGAGACCTCGAACCCGCACCTGAACGCCACGGCGCACTGGGACGCCCCGGACGGCACGCGCATCCACGTCGCGTTCAACGGCAACCTCCGGCCCATCACCGAGAGGACGCTGCGCTTCACCTCGAGCCCGCCGAGCTCGCAGCAGGACATCCTCGCGCGGCTCCTGTTCGGCGCCGATTTCTCCGGGGGCGCGCAGGCGGCGGGCGCCGAGACGCCCGCGCGGCTGGCCGCGGGCCGCATGGTCGCGTCGGTCGGCGGCGAGCTCGCGGCGGCGCAGTTCAACGCGCTGCTGAGCGGCATCGCGCCGCTGCGCGGGCTGTCGACGCGGTTCGGGACGACCTCGGACGGGACGCTGCGGACGAGCCTCATCTACCGGCTGAACGACGACCTGACGGCGAAGGCCACCTTCCAGGAAGGCGCGCTGCAGGGCTCCTCGACGAGCGAGGGCGGGCCGAACCCCGGGGGGATGGCGAGCGAGCGCGGCACGCGGACCGAGGTCACCATCGACTGGCGCTTCGACGAGCACTGGACGCTCCGCGGCACGGTGGGCGTCGACGCGCGCCAGACGACCTCGGGCATGCTCGACCTGCTCTGGCAGTACCGGTACTGAGCGGCGCGAGCGGGCGGAGCGGACGCGAAGCGGACGCGGGGGTTCGGGGCGGAGCCCCGAGGAAACAAAACTAGGGCCGCCCGCGCGAAGCCGCCGCGAAGCGGCGCCGAAGTCCGGCCATCCTTGGCCGGACTTCGGGCGGGCGGAGCTAGCTTGCGGCCCGCGCGGGCAGCCGGATCTCGCGCCCGCTGACGCAGAGCGTGGGCGGCTCGGCTTCGACGAGCAGCGGGGCGAGCTGCGACTGCGCGTGGCGCGAGAAGCGCGCATCGAGCGCGCCGCCGCGGGCGCGCGCGTACACGACGCCGTCGTCGCCGAGGGAGAGCGTCGCCGGATCGAGCGGCTCCTCGGTGCCGTCGAAGAGGAGCAGCGTGACCGCGCCGCCGTCGCCGATCCGGAGCGCGTCGACGAAGAGCGGGGCGTCGTCGGCCTGGAAGTAGCACCAGTCGTAGCCGTTCGTGAGGATCGGACGGCCGTCGTCCGGGTGCCGCGCGATCCACGACCTGAGCCCGCGCTCGAGCGCCGGGTGGTCGACGCGGGCGCCGTCGTGCCAGAAGCGGCCCTCGCGATCGAGCCGGATCGAGCTCTCGCGGGACGTCCCTGGGGGCGGCGCGAACCGGAAGAAGTCAGGATGGTCGCCGGGCTTCATGGGTCACCTCGCAGGAGAGATGCGCCCCGGCGCGGCGCCGCGCAAGCCGCGCGCGCCGGGGAGTACTATAGCGAGCCCATGCGATCCCAGACGGACGAGGCCGTGGCCGACGAGCACCTGCGCGCGACGCGGGCGTACTACGACGAGTTCTCCGCGCGCTACGAGGCCCGGCGCGGGGGGCGCGATCGCGGGGGCTACCACGACCTAGTCGACGCGCTCGAGGTCGACTTCGTGCGGCGCTTCGGCGAGGGCCGCGACGTGCTCGAGGTGGGGTGCGGCACCGGGCTCCTGCTCGCGCGGATCGGCGCGTTCGCGCGCTCTGCGCGCGGGGTCGACCTCTCGCCCGGCATGCTCGAGCGCGCCCGCGAGCGCGGGCTCGACGTCGTCGAGGGGAGCGCGACCACCCTGCCGTTCGCCGACGAGAGCTTCGACGTCGCCTGCTCGTTCAAGGTGCTCGCCCACGTCGAGGACGTGCGCCGCGCGCTGTCCGAGATGGCGCGCGTGGTGCGGCCCGGCGGGCACGTGATCGCCGAGTTCTACAACCCTCTCAGCCTGCGCGGGCTCGTGAAGAAGCTCGGCCCGGCGGGCGCCATCAGCGACAGGACCCGGGAGAGCGCCGTCTTCACGCGCTTCGACGCGCCGCGCGCCGCCGCCGCCCTGATGCCCGGGAGCGTGCGCGTCGTCGCCTCGCGCGGCGTGCGCATCGTGACGCCGTTCGCGGCCGCGATGCGGGTGCCCGGCCTCGGGCGGCTCCTGCACCGGGCGGAGTGGGCGCTGTGCGACACGCCGCTCGCGCAGCTCGGCGGGTTCTGGATCGCCGCCGCGCAGAAGGCGTGAGCCGCGCGGCGGCCCCGGTCAGAACCGGCCGAGGAGCCCCCCGTAGAGGCCGCCGGGGAGCACCGAGATCGTCGGCGCGGCGCTGAAGCTCGGGGGCGGCGGCGGCACGCGGCGCGTGCGGAAGGACACCCTCTCCGGGACGAACGTGATCTGCGCGTGGGCGATCCCGGCCGCGACGAGCGTCGCGAACGCCCCGAAGGCCACGCGGTTGACGGCGGCCGCGGTGTCGATCCGGCGGTTCAGCGCGTCGATGTCGACGCTCTGCGCGGGCCTGCCCGGCGTCGAGGGCCTCGGCGTGACGTCGACGTTCTCGTAGCTGGACAGCGCCAGCGCCGACACGATCGAGGTCCCGCCGGCGACGGCCTGGCTGACCAGGAAGAACCAGCCGATCCCCTCGTCGCCGTTCTGGAACTGCCCCACCCCGAAGGGCAGCATCGCGGTCCATCGGGAGTTCCTCTCCACGACCCGCTCGCGCCCGGCGAGGCGGCGGAGCTCGGCGACCCAGCGGCGCTCGTCCTCGCGGCCCCGCTCGATCCGCAGCCGCTCCGCGCGCTGCACCTCGGCCTTCTGCCGCGTCATCTCCTCGATCCGCGCCCGGATGCGCGCCCGGACCGCGGTGAACCGATCGATGACCTCGGGCTGGAACACCGCCGGGTTCGGCGAGTACACCGGGTTGTCGAGGAGGATCTGCTCGATGTACGCGTCCGCCGCGCCCGTGCGCCGCAGCGCCACGAGCGCCGCGACGGCGAGGCCGCGCGCCCGCTCGATCAGGACGGGATCCGAGATCCGGCACGGCTTGCCCTCCACCTCGGTCGCGCCGCGCTCGCAGGGCGCGTTCGCGGGGTCGAGCATCGCCGCGAAGCGGTCCACGGCCTCCTCGTAGTGCCCGGCGTCGAAGCGCGTCTTGGCGAGCTCGAGCTGCTGCATGTCGTCGGCGCGCGCCGGGCCCGTGAAGAGCAGCGCGAGGGCGCCCACCGCGGCCGCAAAGAGCCGTTGCGGCGCGAGCAGGGCGCGGCTGCTCCCGACCGATGGGAAGCGAGCGCCGGGAGACTTCCCGCCTGGAGTTCGCGCAGCCATGCGGAGGGGTGCGCCGTGATGTAGCGGAGTTTGGCCGGGGATGCTGAGATTTCAGGCGCCGACGCCTTGATTCTGTCGATGCCGTCAGCCGGACGGCCAGGAAACGGTGTTCGATTCGCCGGCCACGAGCGTCACGTTGCCGACGCGCGGCGCCGCGTCCGGCGTCGCGGGCGTGAAGATGCAGCGCCCGCTCCAGGACACGTCGCTCAAGGTCACCGTCTGCGGGGTGCCCGCGTAGCCGATCACGCCGATCTGCGGGCACGCGTACTGCGCGCTCGGCGGCGCGCCGCTCAGGACGACCGTGCTGGGCAGGATCTCCAGCTTGTGCACGATCCGCTGCGGCGCGGTGACGCCGGGCTTGGGCGCGACGACCGAGATGACGCCCGAGTACGACTTGCAGCACCGCGAGCCGGGCACGCTGATGTGGATGCTGTGCGCGCCGACCTTGAGGGGCGTGACCTTGTTCGCGCCGAACCAGCGGATCTCGACGCCATCGAGCACCACCTTGGCGCCGCTCGGGACGATCTGGAAGACGACGTCGCGGACCGCCGGGACCTCGCCCTGAGGCGCGGCCGTCGGCGCGATCGACGACGGCTGAGGCCGCCGGCGGGGCCGCGGCGCGATCGCGAGCTCCGTCGCGCTGGGCGCGACCGCGCGCAGGTTCGGCGGCGGGATCAGGGCCTCGAGGGGCGCCGGCCGCAGCGGCTCGGCCGCGGCGGGCGCGTCCCCCTCCGGCGACGGCGGAGGCTCGCGGAGCGCGCGGGCGACACCGAACGCGGCGACGCCGAGCGCCGCCGACCCGAGCGCGACGAGCAGCGCGCGCCGCGCGAGCTGCCTCCGGCTGCGGCTCGCGTTCAGCTTCGCGATCCGCTTGAGGATGCTCAGATCGCTCGGCGCGAGGGCGAGGGCCCGGTTGTAGTCGGCGGCCGCGCCCGGCACGTCGCCGCGCTTGCGGCCGGCCTCCGCGCGCGCCACGAGGCGCGGGACGAGCCGCGCGACGTGCCGCTCGGTGTAACCCGCCGGGTCGGCGAAATAGGCGGCGAGCTCGACGCGGGGCTCCGCGATGCCGAGCTCGGTCAGCTCGGCCCGGATCAGCTCGGCGAGCGCGCGCGGGCTCGCCGCGCGGGCCGCGATGTCGTGCGCCAGGGCGCTCGCGACGATCCGGCTCCAGCGCGCGCCCACGGCGGGCCGCTCGCGCTCGGCCTCCGGGTAGGCCCCCTCGAGCACCTTGCGGAGCACCTGCGCCGGGTTCTTGCCCTCGAACGGCAGGTGCCCGACGAGGCACTCGTAGAAGAGCACCCCGAGCGCGAAGACGTCGGTGCGCGCGTCGACCTCGCCCCCCTCGATCTGCTCCGGCGCCATGTGCGCCGGCGAGCCGAGCACCTGCCCGGTCGACGTGACGCCCTGGGCGTCGAGGATCTTGGCGATGCCGAAGTCGGTGAGCTTGATGACCACGCTCGCGCCGTCCCAGCTGACGCCGGGGCGGTCGGATGGCAGCTCGACGAGCACGTTCTCCGGCTTCACGTCGCGGTGGATGATCCCGGACGCGTGCGCGTGCTCCAGCGCGTCGCAGAGCTCGAGCGCCATGGCGGCGCCGATCTCGGCCGGCATGTCGGGGTGGGAGCCCAGGATCTTGCGCAGCGTGGAGCCGCGGAGCAGCTCGACCACGAGGTAGCGCTCACGGTCCTGCTCGCTCGAGACGTCGTACACCTCGACGATGCCGGGGTGGCGCAGCTTCGCCGCTGCGCGCGCCTCGGCGACGAAGCGGGTGCCGACCTCGGCGTTCTCGCGGAGGTGCTTGTGGATGATCTTGACTGCGACCTCGCGGCGGAGCCGCGGGTCGCGGGCGCGGTAGACCGTGGCCATGCCGCCATGGCCGATCTCCTCGATCAGCTCGTATTTCTCGAGCTTCGGGAGGCCTTCTGCGCCCGCGTGTCTGGAGAGGGATTCCTGCTCGCCCGTCGAGCCCCTATCGCGGGCGGGCAGGCTCATTCAACAACCTTCACCCGAATCGTGTTGGTCGACCCCGAGACGCCGACAGGAGCACCGAAGATGGTGACGAGCTTGTCGCCCGGCGAGACGACGCCGTTCGCGAGCAGCTGACCGGTGGCGCGCTCCACCATCTCATCCGAGTTCCGGAGCGCGTCGACGGGGAACGGCACCACGCCCCAGAGCAGCGCGAGCCGCCGGCGCGTCGTGTCGTTCGGCGAGAAGGCGACGATCGGCACCACGGGGCGCGCCTTCGACGCGTACCGCGCGGTGAGGCCGCTCTCGGTGAACGCGATGATGAGCTTCGCCCCGATGTCCCGCGCGATGTCGCACGCGGCGCGCGCGGTCGCCTCGGGGACGTTCGCGCGCTGGCCGGGCTGCTCGCTCGAGAGATAGCGATAGAACGAGCTCTGCTCGGCCTCGGTGACGATGCGGGCCATCATCCGCACGACGAGCGGCGGGTGAGCGCCGGTCGCGGTCTCCTGCGAGAGCATGACCGCGTCGGTGCCCTCGAAGACGGCCGTCGCCACGTCGCTCGCCTCGGCGCGCGTCGGGCGCGTCGCGGTCACCATCGACTGGAGCATCTCGGTCGCGACGATGACCGGCTTCTGGTGCACGCGGGCGAGCCCGAGGATCTCGCGCTGGATGATCGGCACCCGCTCCGGGTTGAACTCCACGCCGAGATCGCCGCGCGCCACCATGACCCCGTCCGAGGCGAGGATGATCGACTCGAGGTTGTCGATGGCGCCTGGCGTCTCGATCTTGGACACGATCGGCGTCGGGCGGCCCCAGGCGTCGCAGATGTCGCGGACGTGCCGGACCTCGTCCGCGTTGCGCACGAACGAGAGGGCGACGTAATCGACCCCCTGCGCGAGGCCGAAGCTCAGGTCGGCCTTGTCCTTCTCGGTGAGGGCCGAGATGCGCACGCGCCTGGCGGGCAGGTGGACGCCGACGCGATCGCGCAAGCGTCCGCCCTGCGTCACGCCGGCGTGGACGCGCTCGCCGTCGACCTTGGTGACGGTGACCACGACACGGCCGTCGTCGATCAGGACGACGTCGCCCGGCTGCAGGTCGGAGGCGAGCCCCTCGTAGAGGATCGGGATCTCGCCCGGCGTGGCGACAGGGCTGTCCCTGTTCGCCTCGATCAGCGTGACGGAAGCCCCGTCAGCCACCTCGAAGGTGTTGCCGGGGAAGCGACCGGCTCGAATCTTCGGGCCGCAGAGATCCTGCAGGATCGCCACTGGCTTTCCGCAGGCCTCCGCAGCCGCGCGGACCGTGGCAATTGCCTTGCCGTGATCCTCATGCGAGCCGTGAGAGAAGTTGAGTCGAGCGACATCCATACCGGCGCGGATCAGCTGCTCCAGCGTCGTTTGAGAGTCACACGAAGGACCAATGGTACAGACGATTTTCGCTCTGCGTACGAGCACGGGCGGAGCATGCCACGAGCAGGGGTCGCGACACTACCCTGATTGTGAAGGAGCCATGCTGACTTCACCGGATTCCAACAAAGCGGCCGGGGCGACGGGCCCGGACGCCGCGCGCGCGTCGACGCAGCGGCCGAGCGCGCCGGCCCGCAGCGGACAGCGATCGCCGCGCGAAGCCGCGGATCGCTGGGAAACAGATGATTTTTGTGAGGAGCGTGAGCGTCGGGGAGGCCGGCGCGCGCCGCAGCGCGGCATGGCCTCCCCGTCTGCGGTCGCGTGACTAGGAGCGTCGCTCGCGGCGCTCGCGCGGCGGTCCGCCTCGATCGCGATCCATACCGGGCCGCGATCCGCGGTCGCCGCCGCGCCCTCCGCCCGGACCATCGCGCCGCGGCGGCGGGCCGGCGTCGCGCGCCTGCGCCATGCGCTCGCGCGCCCGATCGCCCTCCTCGCCCTCCGGCAGCGGCAACAGCTCGCGCCGGCTCAGCCGGATCTTGCCGTCGCGATCGACGCTCA
Source organism: Sorangium sp. So ce362 (assembly GCF_051519845.1). Lineage (NCBI taxonomy): Bacteria > Pseudomonadati > Myxococcota > Polyangiales > Polyangiaceae > Sorangium > Sorangium sp. So ce362. The sequence continues at coordinate 6,213,875 of NZ_CP150332.1, forward strand.
GCACCTTCACGTCGATCGAGTCGCCCTCCTTGAGGACGTCCTCGACGCGCTCGACGCGCGTGTGGGCCATCTCCGAGATGTGCAGCAAGCCGTCGGTGTTCGGGAGGATCTCGACGAAGGCGCCGAAGTCGGTGATGCGCTTGACCGTCCCCGCGTAGGTCGTCCCGACCTCGGGCTCGGCCGTCAGCCCCTTGATGATGTCGAGCGCCCTCTTCACCGCGTCGGAGTCGGCCGACGCGACGTTCACCGTGCCGTCGTCCTCGACGTCGATCGCGACGCCGGTCTGGTCGACGATGCCCTTGATGGTCTTGCCGCCGGGGCCGATGATGAGCCGGATCTGGTCGGGCTTCACGCGCACCGTGGTGATCCGCGGCGCGTACTGGCTGAGCTCGGGCCGCGTGGTCGCCAGCGTCTCGAGCATCTTGTTCAGGATGTGGATCCGCCCCTCGCGCGCCTGATCCAGCGCCTGCATCAGGATGTTCCGGCTCAGGCCGGCGATCTTGATGTCCATCTGGATCGCGGTCACGCCGCGCGCGGTGCCGCAGACCTTGAAGTCCATGTCACCGAGGTGGTCCTCGTCGCCGAGGATGTCCGAGAGCACCGCGTAGCGCTGGTCCTCCATGATGAGCCCCATCGCGATGCCGGCGACCGGCGACTTGATCGGCACGCCCGCGTCCATCAGCGAGAGGCACCCGCCGCAGACCGCCGCCATCGACGACGAGCCGTTCGACTCGAGCGTCTCCGACACGATCCGGATCGTGTAGGGGAACTGATCCGGCGCCGGGATCATCCGCAAGAGCGCGCGCTCGGCGAGCGCGCCGTGGCCGATCTCGCGCCGGCCGGGGCCGCGCATCGGCTTCGTCTCGCCGGTCGAGAAGGGCGGGAAGTTGTAGTGGAGGTAGAAGCGCTTCCACGTCTCCCCCATCAGGCCGTCGATCTTCTGCTCGTCGGTCGAGGTGCCGAGCGTCGTCGTGACGATCGCCTGCGTCTCGCCGCGCTGGAACAGGGCGCTGCCGTGCACGCGCGGGAGCAGGCCCACCTCGCACATGATCGGCCGGATGCTCTTGCCGTCGCGCCCGTCGATGCGCCGGCCCTCCTCGATGACGTAGGTGCGGACGACGTGCGCCTTGCGCTCCTCGAACTCGGCCTTCACGAGCCCCTGGAGGGGCAGGAGCTTCTCGGCGCCGAGCTCGGCGGCCAGGGTCTCGGTCATCTTCTTCTTGAGCGAGCTGTAGCCCTCGTAGCGCGCCTTCTTGTCGGTCACCCGCGTCGCGGCCTTGAGATCGCCGTCGACGAGCTCGGCGACGCGCCGCTTGATCTCCGCCGGGAGCTGAGGGGCGACGAACTCGCGCTTCGGTTTGCCCACCGCGGCGCGCATCTTCTCGATGAGATCGATGACCGGCTGCGCCGTCTCGTGCGCGAACATCAGCGCGTCGATGATCTCGGCCTCGGTCGCCTCCGCGGCGCCGCCCTCGACCATCACGATCGCGTCGCGCGAGCACGCGACGACGAGATCGATGTCGCACTTCTCGATGTCGGCGGCCGTCGGGTACGCGACGAACTCGCCCTCGAGCCGGCCCACGCGCACGCCCACGATCGGCCCCTGCCAGGGGACGTCCGAGATGTGCAGCGCGGCGCTCGCGCCCGTCAGGGCGAGGACGTCCGCCTTGTTCTGCTTGTCGCTGGAGAGGACGGTCGCGATGATCTGCGTGTCCCGCTTGAAGCCCTCCGGGAAGAGCGGGCGGAGCGGGCGATCCATGAGGCGGCACGTGAGGATCTCCTCCTCGCGCTGGCGCGCCTCGCGCTTGAAGAACCCGCCGGGGATCTTGCCGGCGGCGTACGTCTTCTCGACGAACTCGCAGGTGAGGGGGAAGAAGTCGAGGCCCGGCCGCTCGTCCTGCGAGACAACGGTCACGAGCACCATGGTGTCGCCGTAGGTGACGAGCACGGCCCCGTGGGCCTGCTTCGCCAGGCGGCCGGTCTCGAGGGTGAGGGCACGGCCGCCCACCATGACGGATTCACGAACAAACATTGGAATTTCAGCTCTCTCTCGCGATCGCGAGGGCCGCTGCGTGCGGCGCTACGCCGAGCGCGAGGGGCTGCTCTTCTTCCTCGGTCCCTGCGCAGGAGCCGAGCTGCTGCGCACGAAGCGAAGACGAAGACGCGCGGAGCCCGCGCTCGGAAACAGCGAGGCCTATCGCCCCGCCGGTCCGTGGTCAATGAATGACCTCCTTAGAGCGTTCGCTCCCCTCTCGCCAGCGCAAAAAGCAGGCGTTCAGGGGTGCGTGCCGCAAACCTCCCGAACGGAAGGGGCCGAAACGCCGGCCCGTCGTCCGTGGCGCGTCGATGGATCGATGGAGATCGCGGAGTGGAAGGGAGCTGCGCGGCGGAACGGACCACCCCGGCGGGCTGTCGCCAGGGCTCGTCGTCTGCTCGCTCTCAACGTGGGGTCACGCGGGCGCGGCGGGTCGAGCGGGCGCTCGAGGCGCCCGCGGGCCGGCGCGATCCGCTCTGAAATCGGCTACTTGCGGAGGTTGAGGCGGCCGATGAGGGTGCGGTAGCGCTCGACGTCGATGCGCTTCAGGTAGTCGAGCTGCCTGCGGCGCTGGCTCACCAGCTTCAGCAGACCCCGGCGCGAGTGGTGGTCCTTCTGGTGCGTGCGGAAGTGATCCTGCAGCTGGTTGATCCGCTCGCTGAGGAGCGCGATCTGGACCTCGGGGGACCCGGTGTCGCCCTCGTGAACCGCGTACTTCTGAATGATATCCGTCTTCTGAATCGAGTGCAGCATGCTGGCTCTCCATGGCCTTGCCGGTGCGCTGCCGAGCGTCCGGGCCGGGGCGTCTTACAACGCCGGCGACTGGCCAAGCGACGCCTGAAGGTGAGCCCCGCGCCCGTAGCGGCGCGAGCCCACGAAGTTCAGGCCAGTGAGCTGAGGAGCGCGCGAGTATACGCAGACGCCTCGCTCCGTCAACGCGGTCGACATGGGCGCGCGATTTGTCACCCCCAGAACGGCCGATTGGCTACCCTCGGTCAGCGATGCCCGGCACCCTCCGGCCCCCTGACGACGCTCCCCGACTACAGTCGGACCCTTCCCGACCCCAGTCGGACGCACGCGGCCCCCGATCGCAGTCGGACGCACGCGCGTCGCAGTCGGACCTTCATATCGCGAACGCGATGACGAGCCTGTCCACCTCCGCCACCGCGCTCCCGGCCTCCGGGAGCGACAACGCGACCCCCAAGGTCTGCCCCACCTGCGGGGTGCGCTACCCGGCCGAGTTCAGGGTCTGCCCGCGGGACGCCGCGACGCTCGACGAGTCGGAGGACGACGCGCTCCGCGACGACCTCGTCGGCAAGACGATCAACGAGACGTACACGGTCGTGCGCGTCGTCGGCGAGGGCGGCATGGGGCGCGTCTACGAGGCGCGCCACACCCGGATCTCGAGCAAGCGCTTCGCCATCAAGATGCTGCACCCGGAGTTCGCGCGGCAACCGCAGGTGATCTCGCGGTTCCAGCGCGAGGCCGAGGCCGCGGCCGCGGTGCAGAGCCCGTACGTCGTCACCGTCTTCGACGTCCACCGCACCGCGGAGGGGCGGCCGTTCCTCGTCAACGAGTTCCTCGAAGGCAGGGAGCTCGCCGACTACCTCAATGATGTCGGCAAGATGAAGATCGGCCCCGCCGTGCGCATCGTCCGGCAGATCTGCAAGGCGCTCACCGCCGCCCACGCGAAGGGCGTGGTGCACCGCGACATGAAGCCGGAGAACGTGTTCCTCACCGGCGACCTCACGATGCCCACGGCCAAGGTGATCGACTTCGGCATCTCCAAGGTCGACGACGCGCCGGGCGCCGCGCTCACGCAGACCGGCATGATCATGGGCACGCCGTCGTACATGGCCCCGGAGCAGGCCCGCGGCGAGCGCGTCGATCATCGGGCGGACATCTACGCCGTCGGCGCGATCCTCTACTGCGCCCTCACCGGCAGCCGGCCGTTCGACCGCAACGACCCGACCGCGACGCTGACCGCGGTGCTCACCGAGGACCCGCCGCGCCCGCGCTCGCTCGAGCCGAGCATCCCCGAGCCGCTGGAGATGATCATCCAGCGGGCCATGGCGAAGGAGCCCATCCATCGGTACCAGACGATGGAGGAGTTCGACGCGGAGCTCGCGCTCTACGACAGCAACGAGACCGAGCCGAAGGAGCTGAGCTCCTCCGGCGTCCAGCCCGGGCCGCGCAACTCGCTGCCGTCGGCGCCGCGCGCCGCGCCGACGATGACGATGCAGCTCCGCCAGGCGCAGCAGGTGAGCATGGCGAGGCCGCTCATCCTGCTGCTGTCGGTGCTCGGCATCTTCTGGGTCGCCGGCGGCCTCATCACGCTGGTCACCGCGATCATCCGCCTCTCGCGCGGCGGCACCGTGACCGACAACCTGACGGGCCTCGAGGCGGTCCTGCTCGCGTTCGGCATCGGCTTCGCGCTGATCACCCCCGCGCTGATCGGCGCGCGCCACGTGCGCCGGAGCGTGTGGAACAACAGCATGAGGGCGGTCGATCTGGCCGACAACCTCCGCCGGCCGATCGTGGTCGGGCTGTGCGCGTACGGCTTCGCGTCGCTGCTCGTGCGGGTCGTCGAGGCCGTCGTCCTCCGGCGCGCGGCCGGCGTCGCGTGGCCCATGTGGGACGTCGTGCTGTTCGCGATCGGCGCGGTCGGCGCCGCCGGCGCGTACCTGCTGCTCCGCAGCGAGAGCCGCTAGCGCCGGCGAGCGCCGCAGCGCCGGCGAGCGCCGAAGGCTCCGCGGCTAACCGCGCCGCCCGTCGAGCCAGGCCTGGAGCAGCAGCGCCGCCGCCGCCCCGTCGACGCGCTCCTTGCTCTTTCGCCCCGAGACGCCCCCGTCGCGCAGGCGCCGTGCCGCCTCGACCGTCGTCAGCCGCTCGTCGACGAGCTCCACCTCGACGCCGGCCGCGTCGGCCAGCACCTGCGCGAAGGCCACCGCCCGCCGCGCGGCGGGCCCCTCGGCCCCGTTCATCTCGAGCGGCAGCCCCACCACGAACCGCGTGATCCCTTCGTCCCGGGCGAGCGCCGCGAGGGCCGTCAGGAGCGCCTTCCGGTTCCGCCCGTCGAGCAGCGGCCGCGGGTGCGCGTAGAGCCCGAGCTCGTCGGTCACGGCCACGCCGACGCGGGCCTTCCCAAGATCGATCGCCGCAGCGCGCGTCTTCGCCTTCGCCATGCTCCTCGGGGAGAGCACATAGCCCCCGGACGGTGAGGCGGCGAGACCCAACGTACCGGGAAGCATCCGACCGGCTTGACCCGCTCGCCAGCACCGACCATAAGCGCCGCGCGATGGAACTGCGTGCGGTACGGGGGATGAACGACATCCTCCCCGAAGAGGTGGAGCGCTGGCACAAGCTCGAGGGGGCCTTCCGCCTCCATGCGGAGCTCCACGGTTATGCCGAGGTGCGCACGCCGCTGATCGAGCCGACGGAGCTCTTCCGGCACCAGATGGGCGAGACGACGGACGTGGTCGAGAAGGAGATGTACTCCTTCGAGCGCCACGGCGATCAGCTCACCGTTCGCCCCGAGGGCACGGCGGGCGCCGCGCGCGCGTACGTCGAGCACGGCGTGCACGCCAAGGAGCCGGTCACCCGCTGGTACTACCTCGGGGCGATGTTCCGCGGCGAGCGGCCGGCCAAGGGGCGCTACCGCCAGTTCTACCAGGCCGGCTGCGAGCTCTTCGGCGATCCCGGGCCGCTCTGCGACGCCGAGACGATCGACCTCGTCGCGGGCTTCCTGCAGCGCATCGGCGTCGACGACTTCGTCGTCCACGTGAACTCGCTCGGCAGCGCGGGCACGCGCGAGCGCTACCGCGAGGCGCTGCTCGCCCACTTCACGCCGCGCAAGGGCGAGCTCAGCGACGACTCGCAGCGCCGCCTCGAGAAGAACCCCCTGCGCATCCTCGACTCGAAGGACCCGCGCGACCACGAGGTGGCGCGCGACGCCCCGTCGATCCTCGACCTGCTCGACGACGCGGACCGGGCCCACTGGGAGGGCGTGCTGCGCTGCCTCGACGTGCTCGGCGTGAACTACGTCATCGACCGGTCGCTCGTGCGGGGGCTCGACTACTACACGCGCACGCTCTTCGAGGTGAAGGCGACCTCGAGCGAGCTCGGCGCCCAGAGCACGCTCGCGGGCGGCGGTCGCTACGACAACATGGTCGCCGGGCTCGGCGGGCCGAGCGTGCCGGCGATCGGCTTCGCGATGGGGATGGAGCGGCTGCTCACGGTGATGCCCGACGCCGCCTCGCGCCGCAGGCCCGGCTGCTTCCTCGCCCCGCTCGGCCAGGCTGGCGCGGACCGGGCGCTCGTCCTGGCGAAGCAGCTGCGCGCGCTCGGCGTCTCGGTCGAGCTGGACGGGCGCGGCGGGCGGCTCAAGGCGATGCTCCGGCGCGCGGACGCCCTCGGCGCGCGGCTCTGCGTGATCCTGGGCGACTCGGAGGTCGAGCGCGGCGTCATCCAGATCAAGGATCTCGTGGCGCACGTGCAGGAGGAGATCCCGCTGGAAGGAGCGGCGCGCGTGCTCGCGGATCGGGCCCTCGAGGCTTCACCCGTCGGCCAGCGGGGAGCGCGTTGACCACCGAGGCGATGGGAGCACCGGGCTGCTCGCGGGGGGCGCGCGGCGCTCCGGCGGGCGAGGAACAGGGCAGGGCGCGGCGCGCGCGCGCGGCGCTCTCGCTCGCCGCCGCGCTGGTCGCGCTCGCCGCGCCGTCCGTCGCGGCGGCGCAGGTCGGCTTCGGCCAGCCCGGCATGGGCCCGCCCCCCTCGAGCTCGCCGCAGCCACCGCCCGGCATGCCGGAGACGCACGCGGCGCCGACCTCCGAGGAGAGCCCGATCCAGACCCAGGAGCCGACCCTGCCGGAGGACCCGCTGGCCGTGCCGCCGTCGGTCAAGAAGCAGATCGGCACGAACGACACCGGCGAGTGGGAGGTCGGGCGCGCCGAGGAGATCCAGCGCGACTGGTACGGGCTCTATTACGGCGAGCGGAGCGGCAGCTACCAGTTCCGGACGCTCTTCCCCCTGTGGGCGGAGCGCAAGATGCCCGGCGACCGCGCCACGATGGTGACGCCGCTCTACTACAACCGCCGGAGCAAGGACGTCGACGCCGACGTCCTCTTCCCGTTCTTCTGGAAGCTGCGGGACCAGAACACCTACACGACGATCGTCGGCCCGTTCATGCACCGCGAGTCCGAGGGCCGCCCCGCGAGCCCCGGGCGCAAGGCGGAGCCGGGCCGTCACGACAACTGGCTCGCGCCGCTCTTCTTCGAGGGCAAGAGCGACGATGGGAGCGGCTACCTCCACATCCCTCCCCTGCTCACCTTCACGCACCACACCGCGCGGAGCGGCTTCAACCTGGTCGGCCCCCTCTTCTGCAGCTGGAAGGGCGGCCCCGCGTGCGACGCGCGCTCGGCCGACAAGATCGATCTCGGCCTGGCCCCGCTCTACTTCTACGGTCGTGACGAGAGCAGCGAGTACGAGGTCATCCCGCCGCTCCTGCACTACTACCATTACAGCGACGTCGGAGACCGCTCGACCAATATCTGGGGTCCCTTGATGTGGCAGCACTCGCGCAAGGGCGACGTGTTCAACATCATGCCCTTCTACTGGCACAGCTGGGGCAAGAACCACGATCGAACCACGCTGTTCCCGTTTTTCCATTACGGATACGAGGGCAACTCGAACCTGCTCGTCACACCGCTCTTCGTGAAGGCGCGCGGCGAGGAGGGGGAGAGCACCTTCGCGACCTGGGGCTACGCTCGCTATCGAGGGCGGACGGAGCTCGACATGATCACGCCGCTCTTCTGGCAATACAGGGATCCGGACATCGATCTGGAGCGGACGTTCCTGCTCCCGTTCTATTACCGGAACACCTCGCCGCGCAGCGATGATCTCGTCCTCTTCCCGTTCTACGGCCGCTTCAAGCGCCACGGGCTGAGCGACACCACGTGGCTCACACCGCTGGTCCGGCACACGCAGGATCTCACCGGCTGGGAGACGGACATCTACCCGTTCTTCTATTCGGGTCGAAACCGCAGCTCCACGCACCTCGTTGTCGCGCCGTTCCTATGGGACTTCGCGTCGCCGACGTCGCGCACCACGATGGCCCTGCCGGTCTTCTTCCGGTTCGCGGACCAGAACTCGGTGACGCAGGTCGCGCTCAACACGGTCTACCGGGAGCAGCGGCTGCGCACCGGCAAGGAGTGGGAGTTCCATTTCTTCCCCGTGTTCTCGTACGGCGAGACGCCGCAGGGGCACTGGTGGAACGTCCTGTACGGGCTCGCCGGGTACACGCGCGAGGGCACGATGTCGAAGATGCGCGCCCTCTACGTCCCGATCCAGCTGAGCAAGTGAGCCGGCCGGGCGCCGCGCCGGCCGCGCTCGCGGGCCAGTACGGCCGGCGCGCGCGCGGCCATGGACATCGCCGCGGCGCTCGACAATCGTTGGCGAGGTCGCGATGAGCACCCCCGCGCGCGAAGCGCCCTCCCCCCGCGCCGAGCTCCTGAGCCTCGGCGGAGCGCCGCCGCCCCCGGAGCTCGGCGCCGACCTGCGCCGGCTCCTGGAGCTGCCCGAGGGCGCGCGGCGGCGCCTCTGGGAGGCGCTCGGGCCCAGCCTCGGCGAGCCGGTGCCCGCCGCCGTGGAGCGGCTCCTCGACGCGTTCTGCCGCCGGCACGAGGTCGACTCCGAGGCGCTCGCGCGGGTGCTCAAGGCGTGCCGCTTCCTCGTCCGCGAGGCGAGCAAGCGCGACCTCGACCGCGCCGCCCTTGCGGCCGACCTCGCCGCGCTCGCGCCCGGCGAGGGCGCCGAGGAGATCCAGGCGATCCTGCTCGCCGGCTACGACCAGGCCAGGGCGGTCGTGCGGCGGGAGATCGTGCGCGGCGCGCTGCTCGACCACGGCAAGCTGCTCACCGGCGTCGACTGGCGCATCGACACGATCGCGGCCGCGAGCCGCGGGGTGAAGATCGCGTCACCCGTCGTCCTGCTCACGCTGAGCTACCAGGAGGGCGAGCACCGCTCCCGGATCACCCTCCAGGCCACCCCCGACATGCTGCTGGAGCTCCAGCAGCTCTGCGCGCAGATCCTCGGCTGACCGCGCACGTCAGCGCGTTGAAGCGCCTGGTGCCATCGCCGAGGAGCACGACGACCAGGTCGTCCTGCTGCCCTCCGCCACGCGCATCGAGCCCGTGCTTGCGGTGCTGGCCGCGCTCGGCTGCGTCGCGCTGATGGTGGGCGCGATCGTCTTCCACGTCACACGCGGGGAGGCGGCGAACGCGCCGTTCAACTTCCTGCTGGTCGCGCTCTCACTGTTCGTCGCGTGGGGCCGCCGATCGAAGGCGCCGATCGCCCCCCGCGTCAGGTCCAGGGCCACAAGGAGAACGTACCCCCGAGCTCGACGCCGAACGTCATCGGCTGGACCCACGGCCCGTAGCTCTCCAAGGTCGCGGGGAGCCTGTACGCCGCGCGAACTCCGGAGAAATAGCGCCGGCCGAAGCGGAGGCCCGCCGTGACTCCGAACGAGAAGAGCGCGGTCCCGCTCAGGTAGGTTCCGTCCTTCGCCTCGGGGAATTGCTCCAAGTACGAAGCGCTTTGCCACATCGTGGTGGCGATATTGCCGCGGAACCCGGCTCCGGCCGCGGCGTACCATTTCGGTCGATAGAACCCCGGGGCGAGGGTGAGGCGATAGCCGTAGGCGAGCGCCGTGTGCGCTTCGTTTTGAGCCAACTTGAGGTCGAGGTCGACGCGTCCGAGCACGTCGAACCCAGGTCGATCGAAGAGCCGCGCGCTCACGCCGCCCGTGAGATCCCAGCTCGAAAAATCGATGAGCGCGTCGAGGTCGACGTGCAAGCCGAGCCTCCGCGCTCGCCCGTGCCCCACGTCGATGCCCCGAACGTACCCAAGGCCCACCATGAAGCCCGGATCCAGCGTCACACGAGCGCGGAGATGATCATCGCCAGGTGCGCCGCGCAGCATCGACTCAGCGGCGGCCTGCGCGCGCGCCGCGCTCGGAGCCAAGAGGACGCCGGCCAGAGCGCTGAGCAGAAGTCCGGCGCGCTTCACGGGTGACCTCCGAGGAATTCACGGATGGCTTCGTGAGCTTCGGCGCGGCGGAGCAGCTCCGAGTGCTCGGCGTCTTCGATCTGGAACACCTCTGCGTTCGGGAAGCAGGGGACGTGATGGTCGAGCTGGAAGTCGTGGCCCAGACGGCCGTCCGACTTGCCCGTGATGAACAGCACGGGGTTGTCTTCGAGGCCCTCGGTGAAGTCGAAGCTGTAAGACTCGTCGAAATTTCCTTGCCAGAGGTTGATGCGATAATTCGCGCGAAACCCGAGGCGCCAGAAATCATAACCCAGGAGCGAATCGCGCTCCGTCGTTCCAGCCAGGCCGATGACGTAGAAGTAATCCGCGCGGGCATCCCCGCTCGGCAGCAGGTAGTCCGTGGCGTTCAGGTATTGATGCACCTCACCGCCGAAGAAGTTCACGCTCGCCACGTTGGCGTCTCGGGCGGCCGCTGGATTCAGGCTCCCGGGCTCCGCCACGACGGCGCGGCCCACTCGCTCGGGGTAGCGCTGGAGGAAATAGGTCGCGTACGCGCCGCCCCAGGAGATGCCGATCAAGTGGACGGGAGCGTCGGGGCTCCAGAGCTCAGCTAGATAGTAGAGGTCGTCCAGGTAGGTCGGTCCGTCGAGCTCCTCGTCCGGGACGCGTGCCGAGAGCCCGGTGCCTCGTTGATCCCAGAAGACGAGGAAGTACTCGTCATCGAGGACTTCAAGGGAGAGGAGGTCCCGGTGATCCCCTCCGGGCCCGCCGTGGAGGACGATCACGACGGGATTGTCTGCGTCGCCTCGGGTCTGGAGATGAACCTTTCGCCCGTCCTCAAGCGATGTCTGCGGTAGAGAGGGATCGTCGACGACCGTGAGCGGCACGAGGTTTCCATCCGTTCCGCTCTCGAGGCAGCCAGTGGAGACGACGCCCAGCAAAGATAGAGCCAAGTGCTTCATGATGTGGGCGGATCCTGACGCGCACCTCGGCGTCGGGGAGGGATCGAGGGCGCCACAAGGGGGACCGATCGCGCCAACTTGCGCGCTACGTCTTACACTTTGGCGCGTGCGCGTGAGCCCTGGGCGCGAAGCTCGGCGGGCGGGGCGCCGAACCAACGTTGGCACGCGCGTCGTAAGGCGCGGACGTCCGAGTAGCCGAGCAGGTCGGCGACCTCGCTGAGCTTGAGAGAGCCTCGAACGATCAGCTCTTCCGCCCGCTCACGAAGGACCTCATCGACCAGCTGGCGAAAGGTGATCTTCGCGAGGCCGAGCCGCCGCTGCAGAGTCCTGGTGGAGCAGCCGAGCGCGCGCGCCGCGCCGTCGACGCAGAGCGGCTCCTGACGCTGAACGGAGGCGCGCAAACAGGCCGCGGTCTTTTGCAGATCGTCTGCGCCGTCTCCGACCGTCTCGAGGAGCCTTTGGGCGAGGGACCGGAGGTGCGGAACCAGAGCGGGCCTGGCCGAGTGCAGCGGAGCATCGAGCAGCTGGGCCGGCGCGACGAGGGCGTTCCTGGGCGCCGAAAAACGGACCCGCGCACCAGCGAATAGTGCAGCCCTCTCCGTCGTCCACCCCGGGTGGCGAGCGTGGGCCCAGCAGATCTCGAAGAACGGATGCAAGACGCCCGTCGTGAGGACGATGGTGCGAGCATAGAACGTCATGGTCGCTTCAGCGGCGACGCGCGGTGTGGGTCGGCCGTCTGGCAGGTGCGCGTCGGAGATGTAGACGCGCTCGCCTTCGACCCAATAGGTCGCGAGCGAAGCCTGGTTCGCCAACGGGTTGAACCGTTGGACCATGTCGAGGGCATCTCGGAGCGTCGCGCTGGTCTCGGCCAAGAGCCCCATGGCGCCGAAATCTTCCGGCCTTCCGGTTGCTCCAATGTCGATTCCTACCCCTGTATCGGCGAGGCTCTCCTCGATCGCCTGCAAGAGCTCGACGTGCTCTCGAAAGGCGATGCGCGCCTCGGGATGCTCGAGCATTTCACTACGAAGGCCCACGGCCCCGAGCATTGCCTCCGCGTCCAGACCTCGGCTCACCGCGTAGCGAGCGGCGCGGCGCGTCCACGAAGCAGCGATCGTTCCGCTCAGGGTCTTTGTCCGTCTCCCGGTCATCGGTGGCGTTCGACCCTAGCACCAGAGCCGGCTCGACCTTCGGGCTTCGCCCCGCACGGCCGGCACCTCGCGTCGTGGCCCGGCCCCGTGCTCGGACCCGAGATCGAGGTCGAATCGCCACGACCGGCCCGATGGCCCCCTCGCCATCTCCGAACCGGGGCCTCACCGGGACGCCGGAGCGCCCCAGCTGCCGTGGAATCTTGCAGTTTCGCGACCATCTTCATGGGTGTTCCCTGCGCGGGGGAACTTTTCCTGCGAGCGCGGGTCGTCTGCTCGTGCACCCGATCCACGCGCAGGTTCCCACCGAGAGCATCGCCCGTCCGCCCGCGCCCCATGGGCCCGACGTGCCCTGTGCGGCCGCGCTCCCGTCCACGGACAGGATCCCCAGCCTGCTCTTCGTGGATCCGCCCGCGCGGACCGATCTCGACGAGATGCGACAGTCCCTCTCGTTCGCGTTCACAAGCGGCGTCTCCGGCGGGTTCTTCGGCCAAGCGCTCGATCGGGCGCCCATCGCGCCCTCCACGTGGGATCCGAAGAACTTCGCGCCGGACCTGTTCCTGGAGGAGCTCGTGGCCCGGTGCTTCCGCGTCCGCGTCGGGGGGCACGAGGCCGTCGTCAACCGAGGGTTCATCCTCCGCGTCCTCTCCCGGCCTCCGAGCGACACGCGCGTGACCGAGCTCCGGAGGGGGATCCTCCACGAGCTCTCGATCTCACCCACGTTTCGCAGGCAGCTCGAGAAGCTCTACACCGCCTCGTGCCGGTTGCGGGGCGCGCTCGAGGGCGCGGTGGCAGGGAAGAAGTTCGATCCGACGCGGCGGCAGCTCGACGTGCTCGCGATCGTCAAAGAGGTCTTCGATCTGATGAGCGCGTCGTTCGAGGGCGCTCGATCGGGCCTCTCCCGGCTGCGCGATTTCGGCCAGGCGGTGCAGGCGACCGAGGGGTATCGATCGATGGCCGATCTCCTCGATTACGACGAGCACCTCGCGACGCTCCGCCTGGACATCCGCGTGGGCGCCGACGGCCGCATCCGCGGCTTCGACGTCGTGACCGTCCGGGAGCGGCAGGAGAACCCGTTCGTCCTGTCGCCGGTGCGGCGCTGGCTCGCGAAGCTCGAGATGTTCTTTCGCGGGTACAGCTTTGGCGACGGAGAGGTCATGGCGAGGCTCATCGACGCGGTGTTCGAGGGCGTCGAGGATCAGGTCGTCCAGCTGGTCCCGCTCGTCGGAGAGATGGAGGTCTACCTGGGAGCGCTCGGCTTCCGGGATCTCACCGCGGCGGCGGGGCTCGAGGTCAGCCTGCCGGAGCTCCGGTCCGTCGCGGAGGGCGAGCGCGTGCTCCTCGGCCTCTTCAATCCGCTCCTCGTCGCCAACGGAGGCAAGGCGGTGCCGTGCGACGTCGTGATCGATCGGGCCGACACGACGCTCCTTGTCACGGGGCCGAACTCGGGCGGAAAGACTCGCCTGCTCCAGTCGGTGGCGCTGGCGCAGCTGCTCGCGCAGGCAGGCATGTTCGTGCCGGCGCGCAGCGCGAGCGTCGTCTGCGTCCCAGGGCTCGTTGTGTCGCTCATCCAGGAGACGAAGTTCGATCAGAGCGAGGGGCGGCTCGGCATGGAGCTCCTCCGGATCCGGGCGCTCTTCGAGGAGCTCGGCCCGGGAGCGATGGTGATCCTCGACGAGCTCTGCTCGGGGACGAACCCGTCCGAGGGGGAGGAGATCTTCGAGCTCGTCGTCACGCTGCTCGCGAAGCTCCGCCCGCAGGCGTTCATCACCACGCATTTCCTGACGTTCGCGGCGCGGCTCGAGCGGGAGAAGGCGCTCAGGAACCTCCGGTTCGTCCAGGTGGAGCTCGACGCGGCGCAGAAGCCCACGTACCAGTTCATCGTCGGCGTGGCCGCGACCTCGCTCGCGGCCCAGGCCGCGGCTCGGCTCGGCGTGACCCGCGGCGAGCTCGAGGGCCTCATCGATCGCAACCTGCTCGCCTCCCGAGCGCACTCCAGGGAGAGCTGACGTGGCGACGTTCCTCGCGACGGAGCGGATGAACCCCGCGCTCGCCGCGCGCGTGGAGCGGGCCATCAGCCACCGGGCGCGCGCACGCCGTCACGCGGCTCGATCCGGAATCGAGGGGACGCTCGCGAGCGGGCGGCGGCTTGGGCGGGCACGGCTGCTCACGCTGCTGACGGCGGTGGTCATCGGGCTCCTCGCGATCGCGATGTACCTCCACGATCGCCGCACCGTCGAGGCCGAGCGGCGCGCGCTGCTGGCCGTGATCGACGAGCGCCGCGCGGGGCTCCCGGCGGGCTACGAGCGCTTCGTCGAGGCGACGGATCGCTGGATCGGCGAGGCCGCGAGCGACGGGGACCCCGCCGACATCGTCGACCCCTCGCTCCGCGCTCCGGGGGCTCTCGACGCCCTGCTCCGCCGGCCCGCGGTGTACGTGCGCGCTCCGCGCGCCGAGCTGCGCGACGTTCGCGGGATCGACGACGCCGCGCGCGGATCCGACAAGGATGCGTTCCTCCTGTGCCTCATGAGGCCCCCGCCCTCCCCCTCGGAGCGCGATCGGCTGACGAAGGTGCGAGGCGTGTATTTCGGCGGGACGAAGGTCGACGAGGACACCGCGAACGTCCGCCGGCTCGTCGAGGCGCGGCTCGGCCTCGCGGTGCTCGGCCCCGCGTTCGATGGCTCGGTGCGCGCGGCCCGCGAGCTCTCGGCGCTGAAGCGGCTCCGCAAGGCGCTGGAACAGTCCCCGATCGAGCTGGCGAAGAAGGCGGCCGGCGCGGAGATCCTGATCGTCGTGGCCGAAAGCCCGATCGAGACCGAGACGTTCGCGAGCTCGGCGCGCGTCTCGCTCGTGGATCTTGCGGCGAAGAAGGTCCTCTTGCGCGTGGGCCGGCGGGTCGACGAGCAAGCGCTCTCGCCGATGGGCGTGATCCATCGCGAGCAGATCGAGGGCTGCGGCCTCGCCTTCGCGGTGCGGCGCAGCGTCGAGGAGTGAAGGCTTCGATCCCCGGATCGCGAGGCGGTCACCGAGCTCCGGCCCGCTCACCACCTGCGACGGCTGCCCGGACGGCCCTCTCGAGCACCTCACCGACCTCGCGCGTCCGCAGAGGACGAGCTCGTTCCACACGAGCTCTGCACCGTCTTCGTGAGAGGCGCCGTCGAGCAAGAGCGCCGCGCTCGCTCTCGAGCCATCCGTGCCGGCGGAGGTGACGCGCCATGCGCCGGACGGCCACGCGACCTGCGTCGCGCCGCGCGAGAACCGCGCGGCGTAGGCGGGACACCACCGCGCGGCGAGCACGGCGTAGTCGAGGCGCAGGGCCGGCCCGCGCGCGGGTCTTCGAAGCACCGGACGGCGAGGTTCGCGCCCCGAGGGCCGATGGCGGCTCACGCCCTCAACGTGGAGGCTCTCGCCGCCATCCGCCCGGCGAGGCGTGCCCCGCCCCTCTGGAGCAGAGGCCACGCGCCAGACGGCAACGCCGGCTTCCGCAGCGCGAGGCGCCCTGGTGAGGCCGCCCAACGGGCGATCTCACGCCTGGCCCGGCGCTTGCTGACACCAGCGATGACGCGGCGATGAGCCCCGTCGACGCTGGCTGCGAGGAGCGCTTGAGCGCCGCAAGCGGCCTCGCCCGGGTGCCATCTCGCGGTTCACCCAGGTGCGCTGTCACCGAGAGCGTAGTTGCTCGTGGACAGCGATCCAGCCTCGATGAGGACCTCGCCGCGCGGGACAGCTTCGCCCGGCGAGCGGCACGAGCGCCGCGTCGCCCTACGCCGCGGGCGTGGCGGCGCTGATCTGGGCCGCCGATCCGACGCTCAGCGCCAACGAGGTGATGGATATCCTGCGCACGACCGCCGACACGTTCGGCTTCGGGGACGCGCGCATCGTCGACGCGAGCGACGCCGTGAAGACGGTCCTGGGCAACATCCCGCCCGCCGTGAAGATCCTGAGCCCCGCGAACGACGCGAGCGTGCTGCACGGCACGGAACTCACGCTCTCGGCGCAGGCTGACGATGTCGAGGACGGCCCTGCGTGCTGCACGGTCCACTGGTCGAGCAGCCTGATGGGCTCGCTCGGCGGGGGCGCGACGCGGGAGGTGTTCCTCACCCAGGGCAGCCACACGATCACGGCCACCGCGACCGACTCGAACGGCGCCTCGACGACCACCTCGATCGTCGTGCACTCGGGGAACTCGCCGCCGGTGCCGGAGATCCAGGAGCCCACGGCCGGCAGCACCATCACG
Organism: Sorangium sp. So ce362; assembly: GCF_051519845.1. NCBI lineage: Bacteria > Pseudomonadati > Myxococcota > Polyangiales > Polyangiaceae > Sorangium > Sorangium sp. So ce362. Next base: position 6,230,297 of record NZ_CP150332.1, read on the forward strand.
CAGAACGTGATGACCACCCTTCAAGGCCGCGCGTTCGACGCCAACCTCGGGCTCGAGATGTTCCTGCCGTGCAGCAGCCTGCAGTGGAGCTCGCCGCAATTCCCGGGCTGGGCGCCCATCGGCTGCGCCGTCGCAAGGACGTTCCCGAACGTCGGGCCGGTGACGCTGAAGCTGACGGCGACCGACGACAGCGGCGCGATCGGCACGGTCACGCGCACGGTCAACGTGGTGGCGCCGCCGCTCGACGCGCCGCCGAACGTGTACCTGTCCAACATCGTGAATGGCAACGGGATCGACTACGATGTCCCGAAGTTCATCAGCGGCGGCGCCGTCGACCCCGACGGCGGCAGCATCGTGTCGTACCGCTGGACGGTGATTCACGACGGGGTGGAGACCGAGATCCGCGGCCCAGCGGCGACGCCCGGGTTCAGCTGGACCCCCTCGGCGCACCTGCCCACGGATTGCGGCGGCTACTCGGTGCAGCTCCGGCTGTACGCCACCGACTCGCAAGGTCAGGTCGGCTTCACCACGATCACCATCTACGTCTTCCAGCCAGTCTGCTGAGCTGCCCCGGCGCCGAAGGCGCGACCGCCAACGTGGGTCGGGTCGCGCCTTCGGCGGAGGCGCTCGCGGGGAGGGTCCAAAGGGTGCGCGATCGCGCAGCTCATTGGGGCTTGACGCCTCCGAAACGTTTGGATTCCCTTCTCCCCGGCCGTCGAACCATGTCAACCTCCCGAGCTGGGCGCGGAACCTCCTGCCGATCGCGAACGAGCCCGGCGCTACCGTCGCTTGCGATCCGCAGGACATGATGCGCCGGCTCGACCCCCGCCGGCGGGACATCCTCGCTGCCGCCGAGTCCCTCGTCTTCTCCTTCTCCGAGCGCGGCGCGCTCGCGCTCGCCGCGCTCGCCGCGGTGGCGGGCGATGCTCGCGCCGACACCGCGGCGAGCGCGCGCGGGGTCGAGCTCGACTGGATCGCGCCCGGGGAATGCGCGGATCGAGGGCGCGTGCTGGCCGAGATCGCGCAGCGCCTCGGGCGGCCGTCCGAGGAGAACGGCGAGCCGACGCTGAAGGCACGCGCGGTGGTGTCCCGCAACGAGCGCGGGCCGTGGGACCTCCGCCTCACGATGACGCTCGGCGAGACGACACGGTCGCGCGAGCTCCACAGCGAGACCTGCGCCGAGCTCGCCGACGCGGCGGCGCTGATCATCGCGCTCGCCATCGATCCCGACGCAGCCAACCGCGGCATCCCGAAGGCGGCGCCGGACACCGACGCGGGGCCAGGCGCCATCTCCGGCGCGGATCCGGGCGCCGGCGCGGCGCCGGAGGTGGACGCAGCTCCGGACGCGCCCACCGCCGCCGAGGCGCCGCCCGCGGCCCCGCCCCCGGCAGGCGCCAGCGCCCCCGCGGCCCCGGCGCAGCGCGCGGCGCGCCCGTCGCGCCCCCTCGAGCTGCGCGGCACGCTCAGGGCCTCCGGCGTCCTCGACACCTCCGCGCTCCCGGCGGTCGCCCCGGGCGCCAGCATCTCCGCGGGCGTGCTGATCGGAGCCGTCCGCGCCGAGGTGTCCGGCACCTACTTCGGCGCGCAGCAAGCGCTCGTCGCGCGGACGACGATGGGCGGCGACGTCCACCTGGCCACCGGCGGGCTGCGCCTTTGTTACGCAACGCGTTATCACGCGTTCGAGCTCGGCCCCTGCGCCGGTATCGAGGTCGGCGTCATGGGCGCGGCCAGCTTCGGCGCGGCGTCGCCCGGCTCGAACCGGGCGCTCTGGATCGCGCCGCACCCCGGAGCGATCGCGACCTTCGCCCTCTCGGACCGGATCCGCATCCCGCTCGCGATCGACGTCCCGTTTCCGGTGACGCGCGATCGGTTCGTGCTCGTCGGCATCGGCGCTGTCCACCGGAGCGCTGCCGCCACGCTCCGCGCCTCGCTGGGGGTCGAGGTGCGATTTCCGTGACGGATCCGGACGGCGCCGGCCATGTACTTCGCGTGACGAGGACGTCCCCCGCGTCGGCGCTCCCCTTCGCGGGGTCCGTCTTCGATCCGCGCGCCGGCGTCCACGAGGCGCCCGTCCTCCTCGACTTCGACGCGGTCTATGACGAGCACGCCGACTTCGTCTGGCGAAACCTGCGCCGGCTCGGCGTCCGCGAGGCGAGCCTGGACGACGCCTTCCAGGACGTCTTCGTCGTGGTCCACCGGCGGCTCGGCGAGTTCGAGCCACGGTCGAGCGTGAAGGCGTGGCTGTTCGCGATCCTCTGCCGGGTGGCGCGCGATCACCGGCGCCTCGTCCGGCGCAAGGGAGGGCTCGAGGAGCTGCCGGGGGGCGTGGCGGACCGCGCGCCGGGGCCGGCGGAGCGGCTCGAGCAGGTCGAGGCGCTGAAGCTCGTCGACGCGCTCCTCGCGGAGCTCGACGACGACAAGCGCGCGGTGCTCGTGATGGCGGAGATCGAGGAGCTGAGCGCGCCGGAGATCGCCGCGGCGCTCGACGTGAAGCTGAACACGGTCTACTCGCGGCTGCGCGCCGCGCGCCGGGAGTTCGAGCTGGCGCTGGCGAGGAGCGGGGGTGGATGGCCATGAGCGATCCGGGCGAGAGGGCGCGCGCGCTCCTGAGGGCGGCCCGAGCGGACGGGCTCGCGCCGTCCGACAAGGTCCGGCTCCGCGCGGCGATCGCGGGGAAGCTCTCGGCCGCCGCGCCGCAGGAGCCGTCCGGGGAGGCGCCCACCTCGCCCCCGCCGCCGCTCGCGGGCAGCGGGGAAGGCGGCGTGCTCTCGGGCAACGCGGCCGGCGGCGTGCTCTCGGGCAAGGTGATCGCGGCGGGCGCGCTGATCGGCGCCGTCGCCTTCGCCGGCGGGTTCTTCACCGGCAGGGCGACCGTCGACGTGCCTCCGCCGGCCAGCGCAGCGCCGCCGGCGAGCGCGCCCGCGGTGACGCCGCCCGCGGTGACGCCGCCCGCGGCGCCTCCGCCTGCGGTGACGCCGCCCGCGGCGGCTCCAGTCGCCGCGCCGGCGCCGATGGCGGCGCCCTCGCGCGCCGCCCGCGCGGTCGCTTCCGCACCGCCGCGGCCGCTGGACCCGGGCGCGGAGGACGCCGCGCGAGCGCCCTCGACAGGCGGCGGCGAACGCGAGCCGGCGCGCCCGCGCGGCGGACAGCCGGCGACGCCGAGCACGCTCGCCGCGGAGATGGCCTTGCTGCGCGAGGCGCAGGACGCCGTGCGGGACGGCGATCCGTCGGCCGCGCTCGATCGCCTCGACGACCTCGGCGCCCGGTTCCCAGAGGGCCAGCTCCGCGAGGAGCGCATGGCTGCTCGCGTGCTCGCCCTCTGCGCGGCAGGGCGGGCGCCGGAGGCGCGCGCGGAGGCCGAGCGGCTCCTCGGCGAAGCGCCGGGCTCGGTGCACATGGGCCGAGTCCGCGCCTCGTGCGCGTTCCGAGAAAATCTCGACTGACAGAGACGGATGTTCCTCGCGCCGGCCATGTAGCGATGGACCGCAAGAGACAGGAGGAACCATGAATCGTTCGACCCGCGTCGCGCTCGCGTTGCTCTTCACGGCTGCCTCGCTCGGGAACACCGGCTGTCAGTCGCAGGATCTGCCCATCGGCAGCGGTGAGCCCAACCCCGACTCCAGCGCGGCCGCGCTGCTCATCGCGCACTGGGATGGATACGTCGAGAACTTCAAGTTCCGCTCGGGATCGGACGTGATCCAGATCGACATCGACACCGTGGAGGGCGCATCGATCCAGGGGAAGGTGCGCTTCGGCACGGGAGCCGCCATCCCCCCGGCTGTGGATCCGGACGTGGGCTATCCCACGTCGATCGAGCCGGGCAACTACTACGATACCGACCTGCCCTACGAGGGGTTCGATTTCACCATGCTCGATGCGCAGCTCACCGACCGCCGGCTGCGTTTCGCCATCGATCCCCGAGAGCTCTGGACGGGCTGGTGCGAGCTTCAGACGTCGTACCTCATGCAGCCAGACTCGGACGCCTACCTCTGCATGCCCAACGGGGGGTGGGGAACAGGGGCCGCCGGCTGTACCCAGGACGGGCAGCCCACCGACTGCGGATACATCGCGCTGTGTAGAATAGGCGTTTGCGATTGTGATGCATCCGGGTGCACCATCGATGTGCGCAACACGGTCGCCTTCGATTTTGTCGTCGACCAGCAGAGGGCAGACGGCAGCATCGTGTTCGGGAGCACCATGTACAACGTCCGGCTGACGCGCAACCCCTGACGGCGAGCAGCTCAGGTGGTCCGTGGCCAAGCGGTCCATTCGATGCGTGGCTGGCGCGCGACAACGTTCCTCGCGTCGCTCCCTACCACGCTCGGAAATGGGTCGCGCGCCAGCGGGTGGCCCCGCTGCGCGCAGATCCTCGGCTGACCGCGCGCGCCGCCGCCGGCGCGCGCGCGTCACCGCTGAGCGCGCCTCACCGAGACCTCGCGCTCTCCCGCTCCTCGGCCTGGTTCGCCGTGACCACCTCGGCGATCGCGCTCAGCGCGTCCTCGGCGGAGAACGGCTTCTCCAGGAGCGGCCGGCCCGACGACGCGAGGAACCGCTCCACGTCGGCGCCGAAGCCCACGCCGGTCATGAAGATGAATCCCTGCGCGAGCGCCGGATCGCTCTCGCGGATCCGCGTGTAGAAGACGTCGCCCGACATGCCGGGCATCCGCAGATCGCAGAGCACCACGTCGAACCGCTGGCCGCCGGCGAGCATCCCCATCGCCGCGTCCGCGCTCGGCGCGACGGCCACCTGGTGCACGCGGCCCAGCTGCTCGCACAGCGCGCGCGCGAGCGACGCCTCGTCCTCCACCACGAGCACCCGCGCCCGCGTCGACACGAGCCGCGGCACCGGCGCCACGCTCGGCGTCGCCTCCTCCGCGCGCCCCGCCGCGGGCAGCGAGATGACGAAGCGCGCGCCGCCCGGCGGATCGCTCCCGGGGACCGGGCTCTCCGCCGTGATCTGCCCGCCGACGCGCTCGATGATCTCGCGGCTGATCGACAGGCCGAGCCCCGTGCCGACCTCGGGCCCCTTCGTGGTGAAGAACGGCGTCCAGATGCGCGGGAGGTTCTCCTCCGCGATGCCGGCGCCGGAGTCGGTCACCACGATCTCGACCGTGTCCCCGTCGCTCCGCGTCTCGACCGTCACCGTCTGCTCGCGCTCCTCGTGCTTCGAGCCCGGCTTCGAGATCGCCTGCGCCGCGTTGACGAGGAGGTTCACGATGACCTGCCCGAGCCGGCCGTCCTCCATGAGGACCGGCGGCACCTCCGACAGGCTCTTCACGATCTGCGCCCGCTCGATGATCTGGCCGCGCGTGAGGCTCAGCGCCGACTCGACGGTGCGGTTCGCGTCCGTCAGCGTGCGCCGCGACCCCTCGGGCTGCGGCGGGCTCGCGAACAGCTTGAGATCGCGGACGATGTCGACGATGCGCTTGATCGAGTCGCGCAGCTCCCGGAGCAGCTCCGACGCGCTCGAGGCGGCGGCGCCCTCCATGCGCACGTTCGGGCCGCGCAGCAGGCGATCGAGCATGTCCAGGCCGAGCAGGATGAACGCGGCCGGGTTGTTGATCTCGTGCGCGACGCCGGCCGCCAGCGTGCCGAGCGTCGACAGGCGATCGACCTGGATGAGCCGGGTGCGCGCCGCGTGCTCGGTGCTCACGTCCGCGAGGACGCCCTCGATCGCCACCACGCGGCCGCGATCCGAGACGAGCGGGTACACCGTGCCGCGCGCGGTGATCGCGTCGCCGCCCCGCCTGCGCAGGCGCGCCTCGTAGGACGACGAGGGGGCGCCGAGCTTGGCCCGCGCGACCGCGTCCTCGAAGCACATCACGCCCTCCGGATCGGCGTGGGCCTCGCCGAGGAAGCCCGGCGTCTTCAGCGCCTCGGTCACCGGCACGCCGAGGAGCCGCTCGGCGTGCCGGTTCAGGAACGAGAGCTCGCCGGTCTCGGGATCCAGCCGGAAGATGATGAGCGGCGCGTTGTCGAGGAGGTTCCTGTGCTGCTCCTCGAGCTCGCGGATCCTGAGGAGCCGCTCGGCGGCCTCGCGCTCGCCGGCGACGACGCGCAGCGAGCGATCCAGGCCGGCGCCGAGCGCGTCGGCGAGCTGCTCCAGGAGCTCGATCGGCGCGGCGGCCGCCGCCGCGGCGTCGGCGTAGCCGAGGACGAGCGCCGCGATGACGGGGCCGCCGGACGGCCCGGAGCGCGCGGAGGCCTCGCCGCCGGGCGGCGCGGCCCGCACCGGGAGCGCGACGTACGAGAGGCACCCCGCGGAGGCCCCCATCCCCTCGAGCGCGTCGCCCGCGCGGGTGTCGACGCAGGAGAACGTCTTGCCCTCGCCGAACACCCGCCGGAAGAGCGCCACGGGCGCGGGGACCAGCGCGCTGAACGGCGCGGCCGCGAGCGTGTCGCCGCGGAAGGCCGCGTACGCGCGGAGCTCGCCCTCGGGCTCCGGAAACAGCATCGCGAGGACCTGGAACGCGGCGAACCGGCCGACGGCGTCGGCGAGCTCCTCGAACGGCCTCGGCAGGAGGAGGTTCGAGTGGCGGGCCACGACGGTGAGGACGGCGTTCAGCGCGACGAGGCGACGGTACCTCTCGCTCGCAGGCGCATCGTGCATTTCCACGCCATCTCACCACGTCAGCGCGCGGGAACGAGAGGCATTCTTCATTTTTGTCCGGCCGGCGGGTCGGATGGGGTCGCCGGGGACGCGGGCCGGGGCGCCGCGCGGTCGCACCGCTCGAGCAGGCGAAGGGCGGCGTCCCGGCGCTCCTCGCTCACGGCGGGCCCGGTGCCGGCCGCCCCGTCGTGGGCGGCGTACTGGGCGAACATCCGGCGGGCGGTCTCGGCATCGTCGACGCCGCACGCCACCACGAGCCGCAGGCGCTTGGCCTCGATCCAGACCCGCTGGACGGGCAGGTGGGCGCCGAGCGCCCGCTCCAGGCGATCGGCCGCCTCGTCGAAGCGGCCGTCGTTCAGGTAGTGGCGGCCGAGGAGGTAGCTCGGCAGGCCGTCGCCGGGGGCCTGCGCGGCCCAGGCGCCGAGGAGCTCCGCCGCCCGGAACCGATCCGGCGCGCCGCCGCGGGTCCCGATCAGCAGCTCGGCGACGGCCGCGCGCGCCCGCTCGTCGTGCGCGGCGGCGATCTTGACGTCGAGCGTCCGGAGCCGGTCCTCGTCGACGAGGCGGCCGGCGACCTCGCGGTACCAGGCCACCGCGCCCTCCCGGTCGCCGGCCGAGAGCGCGGCGTCGCCGAGCCGCTCCGCCGCGCGGTCGCGCAGGTGGCGCGGCATCGACGCGTCGCCGGCGATGGCCGAGAGCTCGCGGACCCCCTCGCCCCGGCTGCCGGGCGCGTCGCTGGCGAGCCGCGTCTCCGCGATGGCGACGCGCGTCGCGGGGCTCCGGTCGAGCGCGAGGACGCGCTGGTACTCGGCGATCGCGCCCTCGTGGTCGCCGCGCGCGCGCAGCTGCTCCGCCTTCTGCGCGCACGCGTCGACCACGTGCGGGCAGCGCCGCTCGAAGACGGCGGGCCGATCGAACCGGGCCTTCGCCTGCGCCCTGGCGGCGTCGGGGAGCGACAGCGCGTCGAGCTCGGCGTGCCACGCGCGCTCCATCTCGTCCCACGAGGCGCCGGTGATCTCCGGCAGCGCCCTCCCGCCGTACCAGGCGCGCACCGCGGCGGGGCCGTGCGTCGCGCGCACGTGGCCGACGAAGGCGCCGCTCACGGTGTACGCGGTCGACGAGTTCTCGGCCAGGAAGCCGAGCGCGAAGAGGCGCGAGAGCCGCGGCAGGATCCCGAGATCTCTCATGGCCTTCGCCCATTCGCGCGGGCTCAGGTCCTCGCCTTCCCTGGGCGATCCGGCGACGGCGATCCCCTCGATGAGGCCCGGGTCGGGGAGCCACCCGCCGAGCCGCCCGGCGATCTCGAACGGGCCGCGGGCGAAGGCGCCGGCGAGCACGTGCATGATCTCGTGTCCGAGCGTCGGGTGCGGGAAGCCGGCGGCCTGCAGGTACACCTCGCGGCGCCACGGCTTCGCGACGTACGTGCGCGACGCCCCCATGAGCGCGCCCTTCTGCGCCGCGCTCTCGAACAGGTAGGCGCGGACCCGGAGCGGCTCGCCGTCCCGCTCGGCGGGCGCGCCGAGCCAGCGCTCGCCGGCCTCGATGTGGGCGTCGCACTCGCGCACGAAGCGCAGGATGTCGCCCTCGCGCATGCCGCGCGGGTAGACGACCTCGCAGCGCTGGCCCTGCGAGAACGCGCCGAGCTCGGCCGCGATGGTCTCGGAGGTCTGGAAGTGGCCGAGGCGCGCGCCTTCGAGGAGGTTCACGGCGCCCAGGGCGGCGCTCGCCGCGCCGAGCAGGAGCAGCCCGGGGCGGCCCTGCGGCTGGAACGAGATCCGGCCGCCCGTGTCGTGCACGAGGTGCTGCGCGAGCACGGACGCGGCGAACAGGGTGGCCAGCGTCCCGGCGCGGTAGGTGAGCAGCCCGGAGGCGTCGACGACCGTGTCGTAGAGGGTGCCGCTGAAGAAGCCGACGAAGGGGTCGTAGGCGAAGACGATCGGGCTCGTGTAGAAGCGGACGGCGCTCACGCCGATCGAGGCGAGCGGGGCGGCGAGCGCGGCGAGGACGGCGACGAGCCGGCGCCGCCATGCCGGGGGTGGGGGCGCGGCGTCCTCGCGCCGGATGCCGGCGGCGAGCTCGCCCGCGACCGCGCCCCAGGCGCCGCCGAGCGCCGCGCCGAGGACGGGCCCGAGGGCGAAGTGCGCGGAGCCGCCGAGCACGTCGCAGAAGCCGGCGCGGAGGCCGTGGCCGAGCGTGGTGGCGTACGCGACGAGCGCGAGCAGAGCGCCGTTCGCGACGCCCCGCCGGAAGGCCTCGACCGGCAGGGGCCGGTGGGCGGCGACGTCGAGGGCGGTCGTGATCGCCGCGACGCTCGGCACGAGGAGGCCCGCGGCGAGCGCGCTCTCGTAGCCGGGGCCGTCGAAGAGGGGCAGGAGACCGACGAGCGCCATCGCGATCGCGACGAGCGCTGCGCCGAGCCTCAAGGCCGGTGAACGGAGCAGCGTGGGCATGGGCGCGGGTGCCTCCAGGGCTGCCTTAGTAGCCGCGCCTGCCCGGAGAGGCGAGCGGGATGCGGGCCCCCCCCCGACGCCCGGGGTCGGGTTCAAGGCGTCTTGCCCCCGGAGGCTCTCTCGGGCCCCTCCCGCCGGCGCGTTCCAGGAAGCTGGACTCTCCTTCCCGTTCTCTTCTCTTCTCTTCTCTGCTCTGCTCGCCCCCCGCAATGTCCCCTCCCCCCGCCGGCCTCTCTCGCCACCCCGATTTCCTGCGTCTCTGGGCGGCGCAGGCGGTGAGCGCGCTGGGCAGCCGTGTCAGCCGGACGACGCTGCCCGTGATCGCCATCGTGAGCCTCGGGGCCGACGCGGGTGGCGTCGCGGTGCTCTCGGCCCTGTCCACCGCGCCGGGCGTCCTGGTGGGGCTCTTCGCGGGTGGGCTCGTCGATCGCTCGCGCAAGCGGCCGTTGCTCATCGGCGCGGATCTCGTGCGCGCCGCGCTGATCCTCTCGGTTCCGATCGCGGCCTGGACCGGCGCGCTCACCCTCCTCCACCTCTTCGTGGTGGCCGCGCTGGTCGGCATGGCCACCTCCCTGTTCCAGATCGCCGACAACGCGTACTTGCCGGCGCTGGTCGGGCAGGACCGCCTCGTCGAGGCGAACGCCAGGCTGGAGGGGACCGAGGCCGCCGCGGAGATCGCCGGCCCCGGCGCCGCGGGCATCCTGATCCAGGTGCTCACCGCGCCGCTGACGATGGTGGCGGACGCGCTCTCGTATCTCGGGTCGGCGGCGCTCCTCGGCCGCATCCGGGCGATCGAGACCCCGGCCGCCGCCGGAGGCGACGGGGCCGAGGGGGGCGCCTCGCTGCTCGAGGATCTCCGGGTGGGGTTGCGCCACGGCCTCGGCCACCCCGTGATCGGGGCGACGTTCCTCGCCATGGGCGCGCACGCCCTGCTGAGCGGAGGGGTCTTCTCCGCGCTGTACATGCTCTATCTCCTGGAGGACCTGCGGCTCGATCCCGCCGCGGTCGGGCTGATCATCAGCGCGGGCGGCATCGGCGCGCTGGGCGGCAGCGTCCTCGCGGGCTGGCTGGGCCGTCGCTTCGGCGCCGGGCCGGCGATGATCCTCAGCCTCATCGTGGGTCAGGCCGGCGCCGCGCTCATCCCGCTCTCCGCGCAGCTCGGGCCGCTCGCGGTCCCTGCCCTCGTGCTGCACCAGCTCCTCGGGGACGCGTTCCTCGTGGCGTTCATGATCCACGCGGTGAGCGTCCGGCAATCGATGCTGCCGCTGCACGTGCTCGGCCGGGTCAACGCCACGCTCCACGTGCTCACCAGCGCGCTCTTGCCGGCGGGCACCCTGGCGGCCGGATGGCTCGCCGGCCGGATCGGCGTGGAAGCGACGGTGTGGGCCGGCGTGATCGCTGGCTTCGCCGCGCCGCTCCTGCTGCTGCGCCCCGCGGTGTGGCGGCTGCGGGCGGTGTGAGCGCGCGGGTCACGCCTCTCGCCGTCGCGCCCATGGGAAGGACTGACGCGCTCAGCCGCCTGCGCCGACGGCAAGCCGCGGGCCAGCGGGAATGGACTGTCGCCGCGCGTCGGCTACGTTACGCCGCGCTCGACCCGCCATCCACGCTCCCTCTTCCGCCCCCTCCCCGCGGGCGAGGAACCTGATGAAACCGAAGTTCGGAACCGATCTGACGACCGGCAGCATCCCCAGACACCTCGTGACGTTCTCGCTCCCGATGCTGCTCGGGAGCTTCCTGCAGACCGCCTACAGCTTCATCAACGCCATCTGGGTGGGTCAGTTCCTCGGCACCGGGGCCCTGGCGGCCGTCACCGTCAGCTTTCCCGTCATCTTCACGATCTTCGGCGTCGGGATGGGGATGACCCTGGCGACGAACATCCTCGTCTCGCAGAGCTTCGGCGCCAGGCGGTTCGACGAGCTGCGGCGCGTGGTGGACGGCTCCACGGTGCTCATCTACGGCCTCGGCATCCTGCTGACCGTCCTCGGAGAGATCTTCACGCCCGAGATCCTCCGGGCGATGGATACGCCGCCAGACGTCCTCCAGCCGGCGGTGAGCTACCTCCGGATCTACCTGCTCTCGCTGCCCTTCAGCTTCGGCATGTTCGCGCTCCGGAGCATGCTCCAGGGGACGGGAGACTCGAGGACTCCTCTCTATTTTCAGCTCGGCTCCGTCCTGCTCACGACGGTGCTCGATCCGCTGCTCATCTTCGGGCGGCTGGGGCTGCCGGAGCTCGGCCTGAACGGGACGGCCTGGGCCACGCTCGTCTCTCACGTCCTCCTGCTCGCGGCGCTCAACATCCATCTCCGCGTCCGGAAGTCGCCGATCGCGCCGAGGTGGCCGCGCTTCGGCCAGCTCGGTCCGACGATCCGGAAGACGTGCCGTATCGGCGTGCCAGCGTCCATCCAGCAGTCGGTGGTCTCGCTGGGCATGGTGGTCGTGACGGGGATCGTGAACGGGTTCGGGGAGGTCGCGACCGCGGCGTTCGGCGCGGCGTCGCGGATCGACCAGATCGCCGTGTTGCCGGCGATCACCCTGGGGATGGCGATATCGACGCTCGCCGGGCAGAACCTGGGCGCGGGGCACCACGGCCGCGTGCGCGAGGTCTTCAGGTGGGGCTGCGTGTTCAGCGGCGGGATGACGCTCCTGATCTCGGCGGCGGCCATCGTCTTCCCCGAGGCGCTCCTCCGGGTGTTCATCACCGATCCGGTCGTCATCGGGCTCGGCGTCTCGTACCTGCACATCGTGGGCGCGTGCTATCTCTTCTTTGGCCTCTCCTTCGTGAGCAACGGCATCATCAACGGCTCCGGCGCGACCGGGGTCACGACCGTGATCTCCCTGCTCAGCCTCTGGGTGATCCGCAATCCGCTCGCCTACTGGCTCTCCCGCGAGATGCACAGCGTGGAGGGCGTCTGGTACGCCATCGCGCTGAGCTTCTTCGTGTCGATGGTCGCCAGCATGGCCTACTACTTCTCGGGGCGCTGGAAGCGGTCCCTCGTCCAGCCGGCCGCTCCGGAGGACGCGACGCGACAGGCCGACCCCGCAAAGACCTTCGCGAACGAGGTCGGAGAGGCGTGATGACGGCGGGGAGCCGCACCGGCCGGTCGCCCGGCGCGTCGGCTTGCCTGGCCGCGCTCCCGCAGGCAGGCTGAGCCCATGGGCCAGCCCGCCGAGAAGCCCCGCCGCGCCACGTACGCCGACCTCGAGGCCGCGCCGCCGAACAAGGTGGCAGAGCTCATCCGCGGCGTGCTGCACGTCTTCCCGCGGCCGGCGCCGCGGCACGCGCGCGCCGCGTCGAGCCTGGGCATCGAGCTCGGTGGTCCCTTCGACCACGGCAAGAACGGACCGGGCGGGTGGTGGATCCTGGACGAGCCGGAGCTGCACTTCCCCGATCCGGAGTCGCCGGGCGACGTGGAGGCGGTCGTGCCGGACATCGCCGGCTGGCGGCGCGAGCGCATGCCCGAGCTGCCCGACACACCCTACTTCTCGCTCGCTCCGGACTGGATCTGCGAGGTCCTGAGCCCCTCGACCGAACAGCACGATCGCAAGGAGAAGATGCCCCTCTACGCGCGCGAGGGCGTGCAGCACGCGTGGCTGGTCGATCCCATCCAGAGGACCCTGGAGGTCTTCTCGCTCGCCCCGGGCCGCGGCTTCACCCCGGTCGCCACCCACCGCGGCGCCGCGCGCGTCCGCGCCGCGCCCTTCCAGGCCATCGAGATCGAGCTCGCCGTGCTCTGGGCGACGTAGCGCGCCCTCAGGCGGGCGCCGGCTCGTCGTCGAGCGCCGGCGCGCCCTCCCCCTCGCCGCCCTCCCCCTCGCCGCCCTCCCCCTCGCCGCCCTCCCCCTCGCCGCCCTCCCCCTCGCCGCCCTCTCCGCCCGCCGGCCCCGGAAGCCGCTCCGAGAGCAGCCCCAGGAGGTCCTGCGTCGAGAGCTTGCCCGCCGCGTCCTTGCCGCCGAGGACCTGGGCCACGAGCGACCGCTTCTGCTCGTGCAGCGACAGCATCTGCTCCTCGATCGTCCCGAGCGCCACAAGGCGGTAGATGGTGACCGGCCGCCGCTGGCCCAGGCGGTGCGCGCGATCCGAGGCCTGGTCCTCGACCGCGGGGTTCCACCAGGGATCGAGGTGGATCACGTTGGTCGCCGCCGTGAGGTTGATGCCGAAGCCGCCCGCCTTGAGCGAGATGAGGAAGAGCGGCGCCGCCCCCTCCTGGAACTCGCGCACCCGCTCGCCACGCGCCTTCCGGGGCGTCTCGCCGTCGAGGTAGACGTACGCGACGCCGCGCGCCTCGAGCGCCTCGCGCACCAGCGCGAGGTGCGAGGTGAACTGGCTGAAGACGAGGGCGCGCTGCCCCTCGGCCCGCAGCTCCTCGACGAGCGAAAGCAAGCGCGCGAGCTTCGACGAGGCGAGCTCCGAGCGCTCGTCGTAGAGGCGCGGGTGCGAGGTGAGCAGCCGCAGGCGCGTGAGCGCCGCGAGCACCTCGACGCGCCGCTCCTGCTCGCGCCGGACCGACCGGCGCGTCTCGAGATCGGACAGCGCCGCGAGGCGCGCGTCCTCGTACAGCTGCCACTCGGCGCCCGAGAGGACGACCGGCACGCGCACCTCGGTGCGCGCCGGGAGCTCGGCCTCCACCTGCGCCTTCGTCCGCCGGAGGAGGAAGGGGGCGAGCACGCGCGCGAGCGCGGGCGCCGCGGCCGGGTCGCTCTGCCGCTCGATCGGCGTGGCGTAGCGGTCGCGGAACGAGTCCCAGCCGCCCAGCAGGCCGGGAAAGACGATCGCGAAGAGGCTCCAGAGCTCGCCGAGGTGGTTCTCGATCGGCGTGCCCGAGAGCGCGAACCTGAAGTCCGCCTGGAGCGCCCTCGCGGCGCGCGCGCGCAGGGTGGTCGCGTTCTTCAGGTTCTGGGCCTCGTCGAAGACGACCGTGGCGAAGCGCCGGGCCGAGAGGCGCGCGGCGTCGCGCACGAGCAGGCCGTAGCTGAGCACCAGCACGTCGCCCGGGCCGAGCCGCGCGAGCGCGTCGTCGCGGTCGGGCGCGTCCGCGTAGAGCGTGAGGCGCAGGGAAGGCGCGAAGCGCTGCGCCTCGTCCCTCCAGTTGAAGGCCACCGAGGTCGGGGCGAGGACGAGCGCCGGCCCCCGCGCGCTGCGCTCGAGCAGGACGGCCAGCGCCTGCACGGTCTTGCCGAGCCCCATGTCGTCGGCGAGCACGCCGCCGGCCCCCCAGGCCGCGAGCCGCACGAGCCAGCGGTAGCCGTCGCGCTGGTACGGGCGAAGCTCGGTCCCGAGCGCCGGAGGGACGGCCGGGCAGAGCTCGCCGGCGGCGGCGGCGCGCTCGGCGAGCTGCCGGAAGGCGCCGTCCGCCTCGAGCGCCGCGCCGGCCCGCTCGAGCTCCCACAGCACGCCGGCGGACGAGGGGCCCACCGAGAGGCCGTGCCGGGTGGCGTGCACGTGGTCCGACAGGCGCTCGAGGTGGAGGCGCAGGGCCTCGCCCAGCTCCACGTAGGTCTGCGCCTCGACCTGCACGTAACGCTCCCCGCGCCGCGCCGCATCGAGCAGCCGGGCCAGCTCCACGCGCTCTCCCTCGACGCTCAGGCCGCCGAGAACGCCGAACCACTCGCGCCGCCGCTCGAGGGCGACCTTGAGCGCGTGGGGACCGCGGTCGCCCACGACGCGCAGGGGCGCGCCCACCCACTCGAGCTCCGGCGGCGGCTCGCGCGCCGCGCAGGCCGCGAGCAGGTCGAACGCGCCGTGCGCGCTGGCGAAGCGGTACTGGAAGCGACGGTCCTCGAACGGCTCGGCCCCGCCGAGCGGGAGCGCGGCGGCGAGCGCGGCGGCGAAGTCCTCTTCCCGGCGCAGGTCGCGCAGCGCGTGCAGGGCCTTCTCCCCGCGCCGCACGTGCACGTCGCGGGCGCCCGCGCCCGGCACGAGGGCCGGGCCGTCGGCGAGCGGCCGGAGGCGCAGCTCGACCTCCACGGCGCCGCGGGGCTGGGCCGTGAGCCGCAGCACCGGGAGCAGCTCCGGCGGGATCGACTCGCCCATCACGCTGCGCGGCATGGCGACGGGCACGCGCTGCGCCCACCGCGAGAGCGAGGAGAGGAGGGCGGCGTGGCTCTCGGGCGGGAAGACGTTGCCGTCGCGCACGAGCACGTCGACGAGCGCCCGGATCTCGGCCTTGACGTCGAGCAGCGTGAGCCGGCGCGCGCCCTTGTCCCAGTCCCAGAGGAACACCACCTCCTCGGGGCGGGCCCGGCGCACGCGCTCGATCAGCGCCGGAGGCAGGGCGGTGCCCTCGACGCCGGCGCTCACCCGCACGGCGCCGTGGCGCTCCTCGGCCACGAGGCCCACCGGCGTGCGCTCGATGCGCACCGCGACGTCGGGCGCCTCGTCGAGGAAGAGGCGCGGGTGGCCGATGAGCGCGTCGAGCAGCGCCCGCGAGGCGAACCCGTCGCCGTCGGGCAGGAGGGCGGCGATGCGGGCGTCGTCGGAGGAGAGCTTCGCGCCGTGCTCCAGGAGGAGGCGCTTCCGGCCGATCCGCGCGCCGGCGCCGCGCTGGCCCTTCTTGCCGAGCCGGTGGATCCAGGGGGCGACCGCGACGCCGGCGCCCTCGACGACGTCGAGCCGGAAGGTGATCTCGACGCCGGCGCGCGCGCCGGGGCCGCCGTCGAGGGCCCTGTCGAGCGCCAGCAAGGTGCGCTCCCAGGCGGGGCGCCCGAGCTCGTCGAGCGCGCGGAAGAAGGCCTCGCCCGGGGGCTGGCGGAGCCAGAGCAGCGCCGCGTCGATGGCCGCGAGCACGTGCACGCAGTCGACCGCGCCGCAGCCGCACTCGGCGCGGGGCGCCCCGGGCGCGAGGATCAGCCGCGCCTCGGGCCGGACGAAGCCCGCGCCCACGCGCTGCGACTCGAAGGGCTGCGGGTCGTCGAGGCGAAAGCCGGGCAGCGCGGGGTCGAAGCGCAGCGCGGCGGCCCGGAGCGCCCGCTCGGGGCGCGGGGCCGCGGCGTCCGGGACGCGGGCGCGCAGGGCGCAGAGCAGGTCGTGCGCCGGGAGGGCCCGCGGCTCGTCGGGCGCCCGCAGCAGCGCGGGGACGGCGGCGCGCGCGAGCGCCGCGCCGGCGCGCTCGTCCTCCAGGAAGCGGAGGACGAGGGGCGGCAGCGCGTCGCGGAGGCGCGAGGGCGGGAGCCACTCGATCGAGCGCGCCAGCTCGTCGGCGCTCGCCAGATCGATGAGGCGCCGCCGCGCGCCGAGGACCCGCAGCTCGGGCCAGAGGGCGGGGTCGGCGCGCGGGGCCACCGCCTCGAGGTTGAGCCGGGCGACGTGCGCGATGCCGTGGTGCGCGAGCCAGGACAGGAGGGCCGCCCGGGTCTCGAACGGCGCCGCCGGGGCTGCGGGGGGGACGGCCTGGGGGTCTCCTGGCATGGTCGGGCCGCGTAACGTTGTGGGTGCGCGGGCCGGGTTCAAGGGGTTTTGGCGCGCTGCCCCCCGGGAGCGAGCGCGCCGCGGAGCGCGGCCGCGAGCAGCAGCGCCCCGCCCGCGGCCGTGTCGACCGAGCACGGGCGCACCGCCTCGACGCCGCGCCCCGAGAGGGTCATCGCCAGCGCGAACGCGAGCAGCAGAGGCTCGTGTCGACCGCTCCAGGGCGGGAAAAGAGGCTCACTCCTTCGTCACGGTGATGACGAAATCACCGACAGTACCCCTACGATCGCTGCCTTCACCAATTTGTATCTCGGGAAAATTCCTCGAAGATCGGCCAACAGCGCTCGACGAACCCATCGGGTCGATGGCAAGCGCTGAGTGAGGCGAGATAGGCCTCACTTCTTCTTGGGGTTCTCGTTCTTCTCTGCTTCCTTGAGGCGCGCCCTCTTCTCGTCGTCGGTGCGATAGACCATCCACGTTGAATCGAGCTTTGCCTTGGGAAAGTGCTTCGATTTATACAGCCTGTTGAGCGCCCTCTTCTCGGCGGGGGTGAGCTGGTCGGCGACGCGGCGCACGTCCTGCTCGAGATCGACCTTCGCCGCCTGGTGCCTCTGCTGCGCCTCAGCGTTCTGGCGAGCCTGCTCCCTGAGCTTCGCCTCGCGCTCCTTCTCCTCGGCGGCGCGCGCCGCTGCCTGCTCTTCTCGTACTTTCTCGGCCGCCGTCTTCAGGTTGTACAGCGCCTGGCAGTTCTCGCACGGATCGCACGACGCGTGATCGTTCCCCTGATCCCGCCGCAGCGCCTGCGACTCCGTGACGGTCCACCCGTCGCGGAGGAGGTTCCCGATCGGGAGGCATTCGGCGCAGTTGAGCAGATCACGGGGGTTCTCCGTCAGCGATCCTTTCACATGCGTCTCGATGGCCGCCTTGCTGTCCCGGATGTCCGAGGGGATGACCTTGGCACGGTACTCGTTCTCTGCGTCGTGCTGGCCCGATTCTGGCCGAGGAGCACGCGCAGGGAGCCGTCCGGGTAGCGCCCGACGACAGCCGCGATGGTCTTGGGCAGCTCGTGCCGCCCGTGCCTGTCCCCGATGCTGATGGTGTCGTGATCATCGCTCCCGATCCCGAACGCGACCTTCAACGCCCGGGCGTATTCCTGCGCCGAGGAGGACGCGCTTGGTTTCTTTCGCATCGACGCCATCTTCTGGTTGATGGCAATCTCCGTGATGCGTTCGACCACGAACGCTAGCCGCTGGCTCTCCTTCACGTGCGAGATGCGCCCGCTCTCCTCGTTGGATCCGCCAATGATCCTGTAGCCAGTCGCCACCCACCCCCGGAGCTCCTCGTGTAGCCCGACCCAGGTTGGGGTAGCCCGGCTCAGGTTGGAGCAGCACGGCTGCCCACATTCAGACCGCGAGCCTGGGCAGGTCCGCGGCGCAGGCCGCTGCCGCGCTCGGGCGGGAGCGCTCGGCCGCGCGCGCCGAGGCGAGAGGCCGCGACGTAGCTCCAGGAGCCAGGTGGTCCTCCCCCATCCAGGGCGCCACCGTGGACATCTGACACACGCGGAGCGCCGGGCTCTGCTCCGGGGACGACTCGGTCGCGATGTGCACGAACGACGACGAGGACGCGCTGAGCCACAGGTACGTGAACCACCCCGTCGCGACCGGCACGCCCGCCTCCTTGCGGACGCGCCCGGCGTGCGGGAGCAGGAAGCCGGGCCCAGGGGGCCCTGGAGAGATCGGGGACGACGACCCCGCGGCTCGCGTCGAGCCGATCGAGGCCGGACGCCTTGAGCCGTTTCGTCAGCTCGATCGACTCCTCGACCGTGACCCCGCCATCCACCCGGTCCGTGATCGAGAGCCGGACGGTGGGCGGCAGGCGCTCCGGCCAGGCGTTCCGCACCG
Source organism: Sorangium sp. So ce362 (assembly GCF_051519845.1). NCBI lineage: Bacteria > Pseudomonadati > Myxococcota > Polyangiales > Polyangiaceae > Sorangium > Sorangium sp. So ce362. The sequence continues at coordinate 6,248,660 of NZ_CP150332.1, forward strand.
CCTCGAACGTCTCGATGCGGAGGCGTCCTCCGGCCGCGGCGCCGTCGCCTCCGTGCGAGGCTCACGAGCCGAGTGTCTCACAGCTGGCACAACTGAGACATGTCGAGACACAAGTGAGACACAACGAACCGCGATGCCCCCCCGCGGCAGGCCGCGATCTCCGCGCGAGCTGTGCCAAATCCCGCTGGCACCGAAGCTGCTTCAAGACAGGCGAAGACAGGCGCGACGATGGCGCGCCTCTCCCCGAAGGACGCGCCTCGGGGAGCAGAGACGACAGGAGCCCTGAAGGGGGCCTGGGCGGTGGCGTCAGGGGTGTCCTCCCCTGGCGGCGCCTGCGCGCCAGGCTGCCGCGCGATCACCGATCCGGTGGCCGCATCAGGGCTCGAACAAGCACGATGCGGAGGTTCTGATGCGCCACACAGGATTGGCTTTCTTGCTCATCATGATTGGACTCGTCGGCTGCCAGGCGGAGAGCGACGGCGACGTCGGGGAGACGCAGGAGCCGCAAAAAACACAGGAGTGCGGCGGCTTCCTCGGGACGAGCTGTCCCGACGGGCTCGAGTGCGTCGACGACCCGACCGACGACTGCGACCCAGAGCACGGCGGCGCTGACTGCACCGGTGTCTGCGTCGAGCCCAAGCCCGTCATGTGCGGCGGCTTCCTCGGGACGAGCTGTCCCGACGGGCTCGAGTGCGTCGACGACCCGGGCGACGACTGCGACCCAGAGCACGGCGGCGCTGACTGCACCGGTGTCTGCGTCGAGCCCAAGCCCGTCATGTGCGGCGGCTTCGCGGGCTTCCCCTGCCCCGACGGGCTCGAGTGCGTCGACGACCCGGGCGACGACTGCGACCCAGAGCACGGCGGCGCTGACTGCGCCGGCGTCTGCGTCGAGCCCAAGCCCATCATGTGCGGCGGCTTCGCGGGCTTCCCCTGCCCCGACGGGCTCGAGTGCGTCGACGACCCGACCGACGACTGCGATACGGCCACCGGCGGCGCTGACTGCGCCGGCGTCTGCGTGGCGATCCGGCGCGCGTCCCCGGTCGCGCCACAGCCGCTCTGACACAGCACGAAGGTCGAGCGCCTCGCCGCGCTGCCCGTGTACGGCCGTGCTGTACGCTCCGCTTGCCGGCCGCGCCGCGCGTGGAGGCGCGAGGCCCCCATCCCCCGCCGGGCAGGATGGGTCTGCTTCGCGCTCGCACGCGCGTTCTCTACACTCCGTCATCCACGGCAAGATCGCTTTGCCCTCCGCCCTGCTCGGTTTCGACCGCCGAGGGAGTTCCATGTGGTGCAGACGCCGACGCACAGCGCCGCCATGCGACCGTGTGAGCACAAGGCCGCAACAAGCGCTCTGCGGGAGCGCTGTCCGGGATTCCCAGGTTCCCGTGTTCGCGATAGGCTCTGGGCATGCCCCGGTCCCTGGCCCAAGCGCGTCGCCCGAGAGGCACACCGACGCGTCTGGGAGACAGAGGCGGCACGGAGGTGCGCGATCGTGTTCCAGCCATCCTCGTTCGATCCCCAACCCGATTCCCAGAGAAGAGACGGCGCGCGCGCCGCGGCCGCGCTCGCTGATCGACCCGCAGACTCCCGCCCAGCCTCCTCGCGCCGCGCCGGACGGATGCGAGGCCGCCTCGTCGGCGGGCGTTACCGGCTCGAGCTCCCGCTCGGGCGCGGCGCGATGGGCGAGGTCTGGCGCGCGCACGACAGCGTCCGGCACGTCGACGTCGCGCTGAAGTTCCTCGTTGTCGCGCGGAGCGGCCGGAACCTCGACGCGATCGAGCGGTTCCGCCTGGAGGCGCGGGTCGCGGCGCAGCTCGGGCAGAAGACAGGCGGCGTCGTCGCGGTGCACGACGCGGGGGGGGACCCGGCGGCGGGCCCGTACCTCGTCATGGAGTACGTGCGCGGCAGGTCGCTGCGGCAGCTGCTCCAGGAGCGGGGGACGATGCCGGCCGTCGAGCTCACGGCGCTCCTCCGGCAGCTCGGAGAGGCGCTGTCGGTGGCGCACGGCCTCGGCATCGTGCACCGGGACATCAAGCCGGCGAACATCCTGCTCATCGAGGGGAGCGACGGGCACCTCCGCGCCAAGATCGCCGATTTCGGGATCGCCAAGTGGGTCGGGCAGGATCGGCCGGTCGACTTCCGGCGCCGGACCGCGGACGGGGTGGTGCTCGGCACGCCCGCCTACCTGAGCCCGGAGCACACGTGCGACGGGCAGGCGGGCCCGCAGCTCGACATGTGGTCGCTCGCGGTCGTCGCGCACGAGGCGCTGACCGGGCGGCAGCCGTTCCCGGGGCGCAACCTGGCCGCGGTGCTCGCGGCCATCCTGGTCAGCGGGCGCCCCCCGCTGGCCACGTTGTGCCCGGGAGCGCCGCCCGCCCTGGAGGCGTGGTTCGCGCGCGCCTTCGCCATCAGCCCGTCGGAGCGGTTCCCCTGCGTGGAGGTGATGATCGCCGCCTTCACGGCCGCGGCAGGGGCGCCGGTCGCGCCGCCGTCCGCGACGCGGGAGCGGCCGCGGCGCCTGCGCCTCGCGGCGGCCGGCGTCGCCGCGGCGCTCGGGGTGGCGCTCGCCGCGGGCCTGCTGTGGGAAGGGGCCGCGGGCGCGCGCGACGTCGACGAGAGCCTCCGCGACGCGGCGCGCGCCGCCGGGCGCGCGGTCGACGCGGCGCAGGCCGTGACAGCGCGCCTGCTGGAACGGCGGGGCGCTGAGCCCTGACGGCGTGCGCCGTCGCTCCCTCCACCGATCGCCGACGCGCCGCCGTCAGGCCGGTGGGGGGTGGTGAGCCACACGGCCGCGAGGACCTTCGGGTCGGAAGCCGCGTGCTCGTCCACCACGAACGCGTCGTCGGGGGCGCTCGCCTCCGAGGGACCGCGCACGCCGTAGATCGACGCCAGGGCCGAGAGCGCGACCTCGGCGTCGAGCGGCGCGCAGGCGCGCTCCTCGTCGCACGCGGCCGCGAACGCCGCGGCGTCGATCTGGGTGGCGAGCCCGGCGCGGTGCAGGCGCGCGCGCGCATCCTCGGGGCGCAGGGGGGTCGTCATGTCATCCGGCCGATGCCACCGCGGGAGCTCGGCTCACGCCTCCGGGGCACCCTCGTGGCATGGTGCACGATCCCGCCGTGGAAAGGTAGCCACACGCCGCCGTCCCCTGTCACATCGCCGCTGTCACATCGTCCCCTGTCACATCGTCCCCTGTCACATCGTCCCCTGTCGCACCCCTGTGGCAGGGGACGGGGTGAGGACCAGCGTCGCCGGCTCGTCGCGCGCAGCGCTCATGCTGCCCCTCTCCGCCCGCGGACCGGCCGCCGCGCGGGGCGATCAGCGATACGGCCCGTGCGGGCTCGGCGCCGCGAGCGCCGAGACGATCGCGATCGCGCGCTCGATCCGGTCCCGCCCCGTCTCGAGCTGACCGAAGACGAGCGTTACAGCGGCCTCGTCGCCCACGACCGCCGCCGGGCGGAGCGCGGCGATCTCGCGCCGAAGCTCGTCGCCGAGGCGCTGCATCGCCCGGTCGGGCGCTTCCGCAAGCACCTCGTAGGCCCGGGGCAGGGCGTCGTCGCCGGACGGACCTCGGGCGCCCCTGGCCGAGCCGCGCCTGGGCCGTCGCCTCAGGGTGAATCGCTCCGAGGGGGACGCGGCGCGGGCGGCGCGGACGCGGGTGCCGAACACGCCCTTCTTCCCTTCCCGGCCGAACTCCACGGTGAGCAGCCTGCTGCGGTGCTCGATCTCGATGGTCATCTCGCCCTCGGACGAGGCCGCGCCGGACAGCAGCCGCCCGCCGAGCTCCTGCGAGAGCGCCCGCAGCTCCTTCGTGAGCGCCCGGCCGCGGCCGGCGACGAGCGCGGCGGCGCGGATGGCGCTCACGAGCTTCTCGGCGTCGTCCTCCAGCCCGGCGCGGATGGCGGTGAGCCGGTGCGACTCGAGCGTGAGCTGGTAGTCGGCGGCCGCGCGGAGCGCCTCGCGCAGCGGCGGCGTGAGCCACCAGCGCGCGAGCGTCGGGATGCTGGCCTTGACGACGAAGGCGCCGTCCAGCGCCGGGTCGCCGACGTCCACCTGCCTCGCCCGGAAGGTCCCGTCGTTCGCCCGGCGCAGCCGCTGCTCGTGGACCCGGAGCCTGAGGCCCGACGGGTTCCGCGCCGAGCCGGTGATGCGGGTGTGGTACCGCACGACGGACGCGTCGCCGTGATCGATATCGTGGTCGACGAGCAACGCGACGTTCTCGAAGACCACGGAGATCTGCATCCGGGGGTCTCCCTGCTGGCCCGGCCCTGACCTGAACTCGCCGCCGACAAGGGCCGCGGCGCGCTGCCAGATGGGCCGCGCGATCCGCCATCGGGCCTCGGCTGCCCGCCTTGCGTCCTGCCGCGCCTGCGCGAAGCACCTCGCGAGCCCCGCGATTCCCGAGATGATCATCAGGACGAAAATGGGCTCCATCCTCCGCCATCCTATCCTCCCCGCCGGGCGCGCGCCCAGGCGTGAAGAGCCGGATCGCGAGCGGCGCTGTCGCAATCTCGAGTCCGGCGCGGCCCTCGAGAGGGCTCGGGATCTACCGGTGACCGAGCGCGAGGCCCCGGGGAGCTGCGGCACCGGCTTGGCGCGCGAGCGCCGCGGTCCCGCGGGGATGACCGCGGCGCTCCCATCCCGGTGTGGACCTCGCGCCACCCACCGCCGCCGGCCGGCGCGCGTCGCCCTCGCGCTCGAGCGCCCGCGCCGAGCCGGCGTCATCGCCAGCGCTGCGCCCGCGACGCATCGAGCGCGCGGGCGACACGCGCGATCCAGTTGACGCTCGAGATCTCCGTGGTGCGGCCGACGGAGCTGTCGGTCGAGCGATCGTCGAAGTCGAGGCCTGCGGCGGCGAGCACAGCCGCCGACAGCGCGGCCGTCCCCCACCAGAGCCCGCGGAGCAGCTCGCGCAATCCGGGCTCGGGCGGCGAATACTCGCAGCTCCCGTGTCGCCTCGGCTCGCTGCAGGCGGATCGCTAGAGGCACATCTTCGAGCGTAGGTGGACGGGCGCCGCGACCGGATCGCGGCGCCGTCGGTGTGTGTCGCGGCAACGGGCCGCTCGTTCACGAGGTGGGTTGTGCTCGATCCGGGGACGATGGGGCGGCGCGCGCAGGCCGGCGAGCGCGTGCGGAGCGCCTCTTCCAGACGCCGCGATGCCGCGGTCAGACCTGGACGCCCGCGAGCGGTGACGTGACCCGCCCCGCGTCGAGGCCGATCTCCGTCACCTTCGAGCCCATGACCTGGGCGACCGTCAGGAGCGCTTTGCTCAGGTTATCGCCGGGGAAGTTGTGATGCTCGTCGCCGCGCAGCCGTCCTCCGGCTTTCCCCGCGAAGAGCACGGGCCATTCTGTCTTCGTGTGCACCTTACCCCAGGCGGTGTCGGACGTGACGTACACGAGCGTGTTGTCGAGCAGGTTCGAGCTGCCATGTGGCGTATTCTTGAGCTTCGTCAAGAACTCGTTCAGGCAGCGCATCGTGTAGATCACGCCCTTGTCGACGCGAGGCTGACTCGATTGATCTCCGGCATCCCCGTGACAGATGGTGTCGTGAAAGTCGTCGTTCATATCCTGCGCGAGGTGCCGGTAGTAGACGTGCGCGGCGGGCAGCGAGAACATGAACGAGAGCACGCGGGTCCTCTCGCAGGCGAGCGCGAGCGCCGAGAGCTCGACCATGGCGGCGTTCACCTGCGGGGGCGCTTCGCTCTGCGAGTCCTTGCCGGCGGTGGGGGCCGTCGGGCTGCTGCACGCGGACGGCGAGCCGCCGCCGGGCGTCGTCGTCTCGAGGCGCCGCTCGATGGCGCGGATCGACTCGAGGTGCTGCTCCACGCGCTGCTTGTCGGCCGCCCCGAGCCGCTGCTGCAGGCTCGCGCCGTCTCGCAGGATCGAGTCGAGCACGCTCTTCCGGACGTTCGCGAGCTTCGTCGCCTGGTCCGCTTCGTCGTCGTTGGGCGTCGGCGTGCCGCCCATGAACAATCGATTGAACACGGCTTTTGGTTCGAACTCCGGGTTGTTGCGCGAGTTCGGTCCCCTGTGTGAGACGGTATGCAGCGAGTCCTGAGGGCCGCCCGGCGTCGCCGGCGTCAATCCCACCTCGAGAGAGCGGTACGGCGCCCCATCGGAGTTGAGGTTCGCGACGACCTGGTCGATGGATGGGGCCCGCACGGCGTTCCCGCTGAGCGGCGCGCCGGTCGTGGCCCCCGCCGACCCCGTGGGGTGCTCGAAGCCGGATACGACGAGCTTGTTCTCGAGGCCGCTGATCACCGTGAGATGAGACTTGTGCTCCGCGAGCGGCTGGAGCTGGGGACTGAGCTCCCAGGCCGAGCCGGAGCCCGTGCGCGCCGGCTTCCAGCGGCCGGGCAGCGTACCGTTCCCGAAGAACCACGTGACGTAGAGCGGCGAGACCGGGGTGTTCGACTGAGCGAGCGCCGTGCCGCTCTGGTTCAGCATGATCTCCAGCAGCGGGAGCGGGATCGTGACGGCGGCGCCCGTCGCCAGCATGCCCCGGAGAACAGTTCGTCGGTTCAAGGCTTTGGTCGTCATGGGGTACACCGTTCGACTAGGGTTGCGGGGCGACGGCCGAAAAGGCTTCGTTCGTCACGACGTCGAGGACCAGCTCGCGCAGCTGGAGCCCCGACGCCTCGAACGAAGCGACAAGCGTGTTCAGCACGCTGCCGTCCACGGCTCGCTCCTCGTGGCCTGCTGCATACGAGTAGTACTTGCGGACGAGGCATCGCGCGACCTCGTCGCTCGCGCCGACGGTCATGCCGAGCTCGCGCGCGTCGGCGACCGGCGCCCCGTCGAAGTCGCCGCTGGAGTCGATCGGCAAGCCGTGGTCGGTCGTGCGGTAACGGCCGATCGCGTCGAACGTCTCGAGCGGCAGGCCCAGCGGGTCCATGTAGGCATGACAGGCGGCGCAGGCAGGCGCGGTCCGGTGGGCCTCGAGCCGCTGACGTTTCGTGAGGGGCCTGTCCGCAGGCGGCTCCGGGAGCTCGAGAGCGACGTTGCCGGGGGGCGGCCGCACGGGCGTGCACATGAGGGCGTCACGCATGAACTTGCCGCGCAACGTGGGCGACCCCTCTTTCTGGTTGGCGAACTGCGACAGGAAGCCGGCCTTGCCCAGGATCCCGACCCGCGGGCCGTCCGCAGGCAACGAGCGAACCTCGAAGGTGCTCGAGCTCAGGCCGGTCGCGTCGACGCCGTAGAGCTCGGCGAGCTCCGTGTTGACGACGACCTTCGTGGTCGAGAACAGGTCGAGCGCGCTCGCTTGATCGTCGAACGCGAGGACCTCCCAGGTGCCCCGCATATCGCGAACCATCGCCGCTTTCAGCGCGGCGCCGTACTCCGGAAACAGCTCCGCGTCTTTCGCCTGCGTGCCGATTCGATCGAGCCGCATGTACTCTTCGGCGAAGGCGCCGATGGCCTCGCGTCCGGCGGGCGCGTCGAGCAGCCGCGTCGCCGCGGCACGGACGCCCTCCACCGTCGCGAGCATCCCGCTCGCGGCCTGGTCGAGCAGCTCCTCGTCCGGCAGGCTGTTCCACACGAGAAATGCGAGCCGGGACGCCATCTCGTAGCCCGTCAAGCGAAGCGACCCATCGGCGCTCGGAGCTCCGAGCTCCGGGCGATACAGAAAGTTCGGCGACGAGAAGAGTGCCACCGTCGCCCAGCGGGCCCCCTCGACGGCGCTGCCGAGCTCGGTCGCGGCCTCGCTGGCCACCGCCGCGAGGCTGTCGACCTCTGCTGTCTCGAGCGGGCGCCGCCACGCTCGAAGCCCCAGCACCTGGATGAAGCCGCGTACGCAAGCGTCGTCTTGCGCGCCGCTGGGCGTGCAACCGATGAACTGGTCCCGCTTCGCCGAATCGGAGAACACCGCGTCCACGGCGCTCTCGATGGCCGTGTGGTACTGCTCGACGCCTCGTTCCGAAGTCACGACGGTCGAGGCGCCGATAACCGCAAAGTTTCCGTTCCAGCTGTCGGCGTCGAGCGCGTCGAGATGGACCTCCACGCCGAACACGTCGCGCACGGCGTTGCGGAATTGCGTTCTCGTCAAACGACGCAGCATCCCGGCCGCGGGTTGGAACGCCGGAGGGGCCGAGCCCGTCGACGGTCCATCGTCTTCGGCGGAGGATCCCCCAGTGCCATCCGACGAATCACCCAGCGTGCCCGTGCACGCGGCCGCGAACGCGAGCGCACAAACGGCGGCGACTTCTCTTGAGGAACGGAGCTTGTGCCAGGACGGCTTCTTCATCTTGCTCTCCGATACTGCGAGGGGGGACGACGCACGGGTACCCACATCTGGCGACGGTGCCTGAGAGCAACTGCTCGCCCTGCGAAGCCCACCTCGCCCGGCGTGACGGAATGTAGACCACCTGACCGAGCACCTGACCGTGGTCCCCGGTGGATCACCGCTGGCAGAACGCCAAGCACCCCTATCGGCAATCGCCTTCGCGACGACCGAACGGAACCCGTGCCGAGACCGGTCAGACCACGAAGGCCTCGGCACGCAGGACGACCCCACAAGGCAAAGCCGAAGGATACCCCGTGCAAAATGTGAACGATCACATTTATGATGTCAAACCCAAACGACCGGCCCGACGGGGATCCTCGAGCGCGGGGGGAGGACAACGCTGGCGGGCTCCTCCGGAGCGCCGCGTCACGGGGCGGCGGGCGTCGGACCGCGCTCGACGCCGACCAGCGCACCGACGGCTGGCGCTCGATGCCGCAGGCGGCCGGCGCCCCGGGTATGGCCTCCTGAACGCCGCGGCTCGGGCGCGTGCTCCGGCCAACAGCTCGCCCCCGCGTCGGTCGATTTGGATTGACGCGCGAAATGTGAGCGTTCACATTCACAGAGCTGCGATGGCATGGGTGAGCTTGCCCTTCACCTGGTCAGGAGACGTCGTATGGCGAGAAGCATGACGCTGATGGGTGCCGCGATGATGAGCGTCGGCATTGGCTTTGCAGTCGGCTTTGCCGGCGGCTTTGCGGGCGCTGCATGGGCCGCTGGCGGGACGGCGGACGTCCCCGCATCGGCCGCCGAGGGGAAGGATTTCGGCTGCGGCGCAAAAGGACAGAAAGCCTGTTCTATGCAGACCTTCTGAGGCGCCGCGCCCTGCTCTCGCCCTCTCCGCTCTCGCGCAGGGCGCGCTCCTCTTCCAGCCCCTGGCCCTACCCGTCGGGTCGACTCACATCGAGCGTTTACAGACGCGCCGTCGGCCACCAGCGTCGCGCGCTGCGAGGTGCCCATGTCCACATCTGCCCAAGGTCCGAAGTCGAGCGAACACCTCACCCCCGTGCGCTGGGGCGTCCTCGGGGTGAGCAACTTCGCGATGAATGTCAGCCTGCCCGGCATGAAGCGGGGGCCCCTGACCCAGCTCGCCGCGCTGGCCTCGCGCGACCTCGGCAAGGCGCGCGCCGCCGCGCAGTCGCTCGGGATCCCGAAAGCGTACGGCAGCTACGATGAGCTGCTCGACGATCCGGAGATCGAGGCCATCTACAACCCGCTCCCCAACCACCTGCACGTGAAGTGGACGGCGCGCGCGGCCCGCGCCGGCAAGCACGTCCTGTGCGAAAAGCCGATCGCGCTCAGCGCCAAGGACGCCGCGGCGCTTGTCGACGTCCAGCACGAGACGGGCAAGCGGATCGCCGAGGCGTTCATGATCCGCCACCACCCGCAGTGGCAGCAGGCCAGGGACTGGGTGCGAAGCGGCCAGATCGGCGACCTGGTCAGCGTCCACGCGGCGTTCTCGTATTTCAACCGCGACGCCACCAACATCCGCAACAGGAGGGAAGTCGGGGGCGGCGCGCTCTACGACATCGGCTGCTACGCGGTGAACATGTCGCGCTTCCTGTTCGGACGCGAGCCCGTGCGGGCGATGGCGCTCGCCGAGCGCGATCCCGAGTTCGGCACCGATCGCTTGACCTCGGGCCTGCTCGACTACCGCGGCGCGCACCTGACGTTCACGTGCAGCACGCAGGCCGTGGCCTACCAGCGCGTGAACGCGCTCGGTACCAGGGGCCGCATCGAGATCGAGATCCCGTTCAACGCCCCCGCCGATCAGCCGTGCAAGCTCTTCCTTGATGACGGCTCGACGCTGAACTGCAGCTCGGCCCAGGTCACCTCGTTCCCCGCCGTCGACCAGTACCAGCTGCAGAGCGAGGCGTTCTCGCGCGCCATCCGCACGGGGGGCCCCGTCGAGAACCCGATCGAGGCCGCGGTCGGCAACATGCGGGTCATCGACGCGCTCTTCCGTTCCGCCGAGAGCGGGCGCTGGGAGAAGATCTAGCTCCGCGCGTCTGAAATCCCGCCAGGGATTGCTGACGCGCGGTGACACGCGGAACTAGGGCGGCCGCGAAGCGGACGCCGGGGTTCGGGCGGAGCCCCGAGGAAACGAGCTAGGCCCGCCCGCGCAAAGCCGCCGCGGAGCGGCGCAGAAGTCCGGCTGTCCCTGGCCGGACTTCTGGCGAGCGGGACGAGCGGCGCCCGCAGCGCCCGGCGTCGTCACGGCCGCGACGGCGAGAACGCCCCGCGACGCCTGCGAACATCCTGCAAGGTCAGCCACGGGTCCGGCGCCGTCGCATCGCCAGGGCGGAAAGCCCCACGGCGAGCGCCGCGGCCCACGAGCTCGTCGTGGTGCTGGCTCCGGCGACGACGCACCCGCAACCTCCGTCGGAGGCCTCCTCGTCCGGCGGTGTTCCGCCGATCCCACCTCCCTCGCCCGGTGCGTCGCCGCCCCCGGAGGAGGAGGTCGCCGTCCCCGCCCCGCCCGCGCCACCCCCGGAGGAGGAGGTCGCCGTCCCCGCCCCGCCCGCGCCGCCCCCGGAGGAGGAGGTCGCCGTCTCCGCCCCGCCCGCGCCGCCCCCGGAGGAGGAGGTCGTCGCCCCCGCCCCGCCCGCGCCGGTGCCTGTCCCGGTGCCCTCATCGCGGGGCACATTTCCGGTGAATCCGGTCTGCCCCTCCCGGGTCAGCGACAGCACCAGCGTGCCATCTTTCACCGTCACGTTCTGCGGGTCGAAGTCGACGCGGTTCCCATCGAACGTCCAGTCCGCTTTGCTCCATCGCGCGCCGTCCAGGGAATCGAACTCGTCGTGCCACGCGAGCTCGAAGACTCCGTTGTTATAGCGATAGTACTTGACCCAGTTGACGAACTGGTGCTGCGGGAGGACGGAATCGTCGAACGCTCCGACCCACTCGGTGGCCTCGGAGGACCACGTGTTGAAGCGCAGAGACTGGGGATTCTTCAGGCTGGCCACCTGCTGCCCCGTCGTCCTCCTGACCTCTTTCCCGTCGAAGCTCCAGGCGACGTAGTCCGGCGTCCACTCCAGCGCGTAGGTGTGATAGCCGTCCGCGAGGGAGACGTCCGTCGTGTGCACCTCTTCCGACGTCGCCCTCGTGCCCGTCCCGGTGATGATGTTCGACTGCCAGCTCCGGGCGCCGTCCTTCCCGAAGACCTCGATATCGATCTCCTCCCAGAATGCGCCGGACACCTCGGAGCCGTCCTTGTAGGTGAAGAAATTCGACAGGATGCCGCTCCCGCGCGCCATGCGCATGCGCATCTCGATGCGACCATGAAGATAGCCCTGGGGCGTGTAGAGCTCTGCTCCCTTGTAAGGCTTCGCGGCCGCGGTCGAGCTCATCGCGAGCGCCAGCGACGCAGCGGCGAGCATCAGACCAGCGCGCAATTTCGTGAACATCGTGGAACCTCCTATGAGAACGTTAACATGGACGGCGTCCATGCGATAGTTCTTCGTCGGCTCCTCGTGTCAGGGCGTGGCCTGCTGGTTCGCGCTCGGCATCCTTGACATCGATGCCGACTCTTGGCGGCAGAAGGGGTCGCTGGCCATGAGCGAGGCGCGCTCCAAGCCGAGGGCCGAGGCCGCCGAGCCGCCTGCGCCGGCGGCAGCGAGGAGACGCTGACCCAGGCGACGCCGGGTCAGCTTTCCGCGGCGCCTGGAGGGCAGATTTCCGCGGGCGCCGCGGTCATTGCACCAGACCGTCAGTCCGCGGCGGCCCCGCTCCGCCCTGCTTCTCGGGCACGACGCCGCCGCGCGGCGACCGCGCCCAGCGCGATCAAGGCGGCGAGCGCGCCCGCGGGGGAGCTGGGCCCCGATTGGACCCGGCAGGCACACCCGCCCCCGTCGTCGCTGGCGCCGTCAGCGGGGGCGGCGCCACCGCCGCCCGTGCCGCTGCCCGCCGTTGCTCCGGTGCTGGTCGTTGCGGCGCTGCTGACGCTCCCACCCCCGCCCGCGCCGCCGCTGCCCGTCGCTCCCCCTTCACCCACGCTCGGAGCGCCCCCGCCGCCGGTCGGATCCGGATCCGGATCCGGGGCGTCGAGCGGAGTGAATCTCCACCAGTTGACATTGAACAGAAAACCGTTTCCACCGGTGAACTTGAGGTACAGATCGTGTACCCCTGTCGCACCGTCGACAGCGCAGGACGTGGTAACCCATGTCTGGGGGCCGCCGGTCCCCTGGACCATGCAGGTTCCCACCAGCGTGCCGGTCGTGCTGTCGAGGCGCAGCTCGATGTTACCGCCGCTGGTCGCCGAGGCCACTCGTGCGTCGAAGGACACCGCGCCCGTGCCGAAATCGACGCCCTTCACCTTGATGTAGTCCCCGTTTTCAATCGACCCGACGTTCATTCCGCCCTCGCTGCATGCCTCGGTCTCTACACCGGATTCCCAGGCAATCGTTTCAGCCTCCGTCATGACATACGGATTCAGGGTACCGACGCCAGGCGGGCCCGCCTGAGTCATCTTGATCGTCGGGAAGGTACCATCGGCGTTGAAGGTGAATCGCTCGACGGCCGTCGACCGGTGAAAACCTCCACCGCCCGGCAAGGCACCGTTGTGATAGAAGAAGTAGGAGCTCCCCTTGAAGTCGATGACGCCCGCGTGGTTGGTGAAGCTGCTGCCCTCCGTGGGCATGATGACCCCCCGGTAAGTCCACGGGCCGGTGGGGCTGCTGCTCGTGGAGTACGCGATATATTCGGAAATAGGCCCCCCCGCATACACCAGGTAGTACAGTCCGTCGCGCTTGTAGAGCCACGGACCTTCTTCGTACTTGGTCGCATGGCGATCATCGGCCTTACGCCCGGTGCTCTGCCCAAAGCTCGCCGCCGTCATGGGCACGTGTACGACGTCCCCCTGGTAGGAGATCATGTCTTCGTTCAGCTTCACGTAGCACACACTGGGGTTTCCCCAGTACAGATAGGCTTGACCGTCGTCGTCGATGAACGGCGTCGGATCGATGTCGCCGCAATCGGCGCTGATCAGCGGTTTTCCCAGGGCGTCTTTGAAGGGACCGGTGGGGCTGTCCGACACGGCCACGCCGATGGTCATCCTGTTGAGCGAGCGGCTCGTCACAGGAACGTAGTAGTAGAACTTTCCGTTTCTGTGGATGGCCTGGCCTGCCCACGCGTCTCCCTTTGCCCAGCTGAAATCGCCATACCTCAGCGGTGAACCGTGATCCGTCCAGTTCACCATATCCGTGGAGGAGTACACTCTCCATTCGTTCATCCCGAACCAGTCCGTCGCGCTGTCTTCGTCGTGTCCGGTATAGAGGTATACCGTATCATTGTAGACCATGGGCGCAGGATCGGGGGTATAGATGGTCTGAACGATGGGATTGTCTGCCAGGGCGCCTGACGGAAACGCGGTCACGCCACAGATCAACAATGCCGCCGTGAGAAGCCTACGCTGGACGGACGTGGTGTTCGTTGCCATTCCTGGGTCCTCGCTGCTCTCCTGAAACTTCTTCAGGTGTTGTCGGTATCGCAGCGCGCTCGGTTCATCACTCTCCGGCGCTGCTCGTGGGGGTGATTCGCCGCCAAGGCGGCCCGCTGGGCGCTCTGGCAGTGATCGTCTTTCGCGAGAGATGAAAAATCGGCGGCAGACGACGTCCGAGCCCTCACGCTCGGAACCTCTCCGACGAAGCGCGCCGAGCGCCGTGGCGCTCGACAGCGCGCGTCTGCCCCCCTCACGATCATGGTCGTCGCGCATGCTCCGAGACCACCGAGCGAGCGAGACGCTCCGCCGAGCCCGATCGGACGACGAACGTCTCGATGCGCATGACGCCCCATCCGGGGCAAAGCAAGAGGGTGCCGATCGGGTGTATAGTGAACGTTCACATTACGGGTGTCAACCCCGATCGACACCCCCTGGGGCGTCTCCAGCCTCGCCCCTCCCCCGGGTCCAGCGCTGCTTTCCAGCAGGAATCCGGCGCCTGCTCCTCCCGACGCCGCGCTCCGGAGGAGCCCCCGGCCAACCTCGTCTTCCCTCGGGATCGAGGAGATCGCGTGCCGGTCGATCGCTATTGACACCTCTTATGTGATCGTTCACATGGAACCAGGTTCGATGTGAACGACACGAATTTCGGTGTTCCCAGCTTCCATGCCGGCGGTCTCGCCGGACGGGTGTAAAATGAGAATCTCTCTGCTCGTGGTACCTGCAATCACGGTCCTTCTTGCCTGCGGCTCCGACGCCGACCCGCCTCCGGACGACCAGGCCACCGCCAGCTCGACCGGCGCTGGAGGTTCGGGCGGAGGAGCCTCGACGAGCGTCAGCACGAGCGCCTCCAGCAGCGCGAGCTCCGGCGGGGCCGGCGGGGGCGGCGGAGCCGGCGGCAGCGGCGGAGCCGGCGGCAGCGGCGGCGAAGACCTGCTCGCGGCGGCCGCCAACATCGACGGATTTCGCTGGGAGATGCCGTGCGACAGGGACCCGGGCAACAGTGACGAATGTACGACGTCCAGGCGGGTCGACGAGACGCGGACGTTCGGCGGCTCGCCCGACACGATCTACCAGGTGACCGTCCGTCTCCGCGGCGTCGTCGAGCCGGAGACGTACCGGGGCGGCACGCCCGATGGCATGCACTTTCGCGTGGGCGGTACACCCGACAACCCGACGTACAACGTCTACAGCTTCTCTGTCTCAGATCCGCCCGAGGTCTACTACCTCAACGATAGCCCCAACGTGGGTCACGACGTGTTCATCATCGACCATACGAAGACCATCCCGGTTCGGGGCGGAGCCAGCGTATCCTTCCTGGGCGACGATCCAAATCGCGTCATGATCGCCAACTTCAAGCATCTGGTCGTGGACGGCGTCCCCCCTGCGCCCGAGCCTTTCGTCGGTCAATTCATACAGCTCGACGTCCAATCCGTCGAGGAGACGCAGCCCTGACCGCGCGCCGCGGCGACCTCGTTCGACGTCGCCCCCGAGCGGGAGCGCTCCTCGGCATACGCCTCCGCCCGCTCCCGCAGCTCGGTCGTGTACCTCGCCGAGCTGCCCGAGCTGCCCGATAATTGTGAGCGTTAATATTCAGGAATAACAGCGACCGGCGGTGCGGCGCGGTTCACCGTGAGCCCGAGGGGGGACAAGGCTGGCGGGGGCTCCTGCTTGACGGACTTCTCTCAGGCGAGCTCCGCTGGGCAGCACGACAAGGCGGGGTGGCCGACCGGCAGCACAGCCGCACCGCGCGGTCTTCCAGGATCACCGCTTGAGCGGGACGTCAATCACCCACGATCCAGGAAGTCCATCAGCCACTGCATCGCCGGCCGCATCCTGTCGTCCGGATGCTGGATGCCGGTGTTGTCCCGCCAGGTGGTGCCGACGATGTAACCCCACAAGGTGATGCCCTGGACCGAGGGGTGATTCCAGTACATCGTGAACTGCTCCTCCATCACCCTCTTCTGCTGGTTGTCGTCCGCGATGCCGATGTCGTACTCGGTGATGTGCACGGGCTTGCCCAGCGAGGCGAGCGCGTCGATGTAGCCCTTGACGGTGTTGGTGTTGATCTTGTACGCGTCGTGGGCCTGCGCGCCGATGACGTCGACCGGGGCGCCCGCGTCGATGACCGCCTTCGCGATCCTCATGAAGTTGTTGTGGTCGTTCTGGTACTCGATGTTGTTGTAGTCGTTGAGGATCAGGACCGCGTTCGGGCAGAACTCGCGGGCCCACTTGAAGGAGTTGACGATCCAGTCCCAGCCGCTGGCGCCGTCTCCGCCGATGCCGTTCTTGTAGGAGGGCGTGGTGTGGGGCGGCGGCTCGTTGACCACGTCGATGTACTTGGTCTTGGGGTAGCGCTCGCAGAACGACTTCATCCAATCCCGCACGGCCGCCTGCTGCTCCGACCCGGAGAGGCGCCCGACCCAGTCGGGTTGCTGGGAGCCCCACACGAAGACGTGGTGCTTGAAGAGGATGTTGTTGTCCTGCGCGTACTTGTAGATCCTGTCGAGCGCGGACCAGTCCCTGTTCCCGCGGGACTTCTCGACGGAGCCCCACTTGCCCTCGTTCTCGGGCGTGATCTGGTTCCAGTACTTCACGAAGCCGTCGCGCACGGCGCCGCGCGTCGTGATGTTGCCGACGAACTTCCCCGTGGGCTCGGAGCCGCCAGCTCCGGTGGACGCGCTGGTCGAGGCGCCCGAACCGCCGCCGCCCTCGTTCGATCCGCCGGTGCTGGCGCTGGTCGTCCCGGCCCCGGTCGTCCCGGCCCCGGTCGTCCCGGCCCCGGTCGTCCCGGCCCCGGTCGTCCCGGCCCCGGTCGTCCCGGCCCCGGTCGTCCCGGCCCCGGTCGTGCTGCCGCTGGTGACGGTGCTGCCAGCTCCCCCCGAGCCGCCCGCGCCACCTTCACCGCCGTCGCCCCCATCGGAGCATCCAAAGAGAGTCGCGACCCCGAGCGCGATCCACGTCGTGCCGCACAGCCATCGAGAAGAACGGTTCTTGTTCATGTTAATTTCCGCAAGTTGAGCGATTGAAGATGGCAATCCTTCGAGCGGCGAGCCGATAGGCAGCGGCTCGAGCTCCGAAATATCTGGATTCCCTTGTCCATCAGGCGATGATCGGGTCGACGAGCCCGCCTTCGCGGCTCTCGTCGCCGAAGTTGTCGAGCGGGCCTCCCTGCCCGTTGGTGCAGCCGACCGCGGTGCCGATCGTGTCGAGCAGCTTGTTGTTGGTGATCTTGACGTCGACGAGCTGGCCGGTCTTCAGGGAGCCCGAGGCGCGGCCGGCGAGGAGGTACGGGACCTTCCGGAGGGAATCCGTGTCCTCACGCTGCGCGTGGCGCAGCCGCGGGGACATGCTGCGCTCGGCGACCTGCCAGAGACGCTCGAAGCTCGTGAGCTCGCGCACGAAGGCGATCGCGAGAGAGCGCGCGGTCTCG
Organism: Sorangium sp. So ce362; assembly: GCF_051519845.1. Lineage (NCBI taxonomy): Bacteria > Pseudomonadati > Myxococcota > Polyangiales > Polyangiaceae > Sorangium > Sorangium sp. So ce362. The sequence goes on from NZ_CP150332.1 coordinate 6,265,808, forward strand.
AGGAAGCGACCCGACAGCCGGCGACCTGCGGTGCGCCGATCCGCCGCCGGCGGCGCGCACCGCCGAGCGAACGGTAGCGGTGCCGAGATCCATCGGAGGACGAAGATCTCGGTGCGCATGGACGACCCACCCTAAACGAAGCAAGAGGATACTGCTCCGGAGTATTGTGAACGGTCACATGATCGATGTCAAACCCAATCGACTTGCCCGCGGCCATCCTCCAGCCCGAGGGAGGACGCTGGGATGGACCCGTGACCGTGATAACTGGAACTTTCCGGCAGCGACACGCATGCGGAGAGCGCCGCCGCGTACGCCGGGCACCGGCGCCGGGGCGACGAGCGCGGAGGCTACGAACGGTCGAAGAAGTCGAAGACGTCAGGCAGCACGAGCGGAACCATTCCTGCGTGGTCCGCATCGACTTCCTTGTACGTGATCGTGTAGCCGCCAGCCATCATCCAGTCGCGCAGCTCCCGGCTGCCGGTCAGGGAAGGCGTGCCGCGGGTCCCCTCCGTCACGAAGATGGGCACGTTGCGCAGCCGGTCCCACGGATAACCCGACTCCAGGACGAAGGGTCCGGACATGGGCGCCAGAGCCTTCCAGTAGTCGGAGTATTTGGCGCCGATGTACCAGGTGCCGCCGCTCCCCATGGAGTGTCCGGTGAGGAACATCGCGCTGCGATCGATCGGGTACTCGTTCAGCACCAGCTCCAGGACGTTGATGACGTCCTTCTCGCTGAGCTCCTGATCGCGCTCGCGCTCGGGCGTACGCGCGGCCAGGAGCTTCTCCGCCTCCCCGGGTTGCCCGAATACGGCCGGCAGCCGCAGGAAGGTGCCGTACGCGCCGTGGTAGCCGAGCGGCGAGACCAGCAGCACGCCATGCTGGTCGGCCAGATTCACCATCTGCTTGTTGTTCTGATCCAGGTACGAGCTCTCGTCGTTCGAAGCGCCGTGCAAGAACATCACGAGGGGCAACTTCGACGCGCCGTCCCAGCGATTCGGGACGCAGACGCGGTAAGGAACGTCGGCGCCAGCGGCTGGAAAATTATAGGTCCTCCGCTGGTCACCTTTGGCGCGCCACTGCGGAGAGCTGGGATCGGCGACGGACTCGGCGAGCGCTCGCGCCTCGAGCACCTGAGCGCGCGGATCGAGCGTGGTGCCGAACGAGATGGTCACCGGCTCGAACTCGTCTGGACCGCCCGTCCCCGCCGAGCCCGCAGCGCCGCCTTCGCCGCCGGCCGCCGTCGTTCCGCCGCTGGGCGCTCCACCGCCCATGCCGCCGCCGCCCGCTTCACCTCCCGCGCTGGACGAGGCGCCTCCAGGAGCCCCGCCGCTGGAGCCGCCAGAGACCGCGTTCGCCGCGCTGGCGGCTCCGCCGCCACCTTGGCCGGTGGAGGTGGCGCCGCCGTCGGCGTCATCGCTTCCGCAAGCGGCGAGCGACAACGCGCAGCCGATGCAGGCCAGTGACGAAAGGAATCGATGTTTCTTCATGCTCACTCCAGCGACGTGATCAGCCCGTTCCAAGTGCGCCCCCCCGGGCCCGGCGTGGTACGAAACGAGCGATGCCCCCGCGACCTCACCCCCCTCGCGCCCGCGACGACCGGGCGAACAGAGTCGGCGCAAAGGCTCGATCCCGAGCCCAGGACGAAGGGCACGGTGCGCAGTGCGGCCCATCCAAGGCAAGGTAGCAGGACGCCTCGAGAGCGGACTGTGAACGTGCACATTTCGGGCGTCAAACAAATTTGACCGGCCCGCGGCCACCCTCGATCCCGATTGCTCTGGTCGGTTTCGAGCCAGTCGGGCAGCCCAGTGATGTTCCACACCGTCCGGGGCCCAGATCGAGGAGATGGCGCGTCGTGTCGAAACTGAAGCTGCCCGGCCCACCGTCAGCGAGCGGCGTCGGTCACGACCCCTGCAGCACGGAGTTCGAGCGGTAAGATTGGAATCCACATCGACCATGATCGCGCCCGCCTGGATTGACGCGCCGCTTCGTCGGACGAGCCACGCCAGCCCCGTCCTCCCTCGGGCTCGAGATACCTGCGATCCCGCCGACAAAAGTTGACATGGATGATGTGAACGATCACAATGCGCCCGCTCGCCGCGCTCGCGGCGAGCGGAGATCTAGGGGGGTAACGATGGCCATCTCAGGGCCGGATCACCCGGCCATCATGCACACCGAGGGCGCACCTCGCGGGACGCTGCCGGTGAAAGCGAAATCGCGTCAGGGTATTCAAATGACCAACAAACCTACTATCCTTCGAGCCACATTGTTTGCGGCGCTGGCCGGCTCTTGCGCTCTCCCGGCTTGCAGTGGTGACGGCGCGAGCTCCTCGGACAACAACCCTCTCCCCGGAACCGGCGGGGCCGCCGCCTCAGGCAGCGGCAGCAGCACCACGACGGGCGACGGCGGCGCGTCCGCGAGTGGAGCGGGCGGCGCGGGCGGTGAGGGCGGTGCGGGCGGTGCGGGCGCAACGAGCGGAAGCGGTGGTTCGCCAGGAACCGGTGGCTCGGGCGGATCGATGGGAGGCAAGGTCGCCCCGAAGCCGAGCACGGGTTGCAACAAGGCCAATCCGCAGACGGGCAGCGCGCAGAGCCCGCTCACCGTATCGGGTCACCAGTACTACGTGAAGCTGCCGACCAACTACGACGCCAGCAAGCCGTATCCGGCGATGATCATGTTCAACCCGACGGGCAACCCGATCAGCTGGGCGGAGCAGAACGCGGGCTTCGAGGCGACCGGCCCCAAGGAGGCCTGGATCCGCGTCTACCCTCACCCGGCCAACTCCGGCTCGGGCTGGGGCGCGAACGATGTCTCTTTCTTTGAGCCGTTCTACGATCAGATCACGGACAACTTCTGCATCGACGAGGCTCGCGTGTTCGCGGCGGGCGAGAGCTCGGGCGGCGACTTCTCGAGTATCCTTGGCTGCGAGCACGCGGACAAGCTACGCGCGGTGGGTCCGTGCGCCACAAAGAACGTACCCCAGTATCCGCTCAACGCCAGCACCCGAGCGTGTACCGGGCAGGTCACGGCGGTCGTCATCCACGGAGAGCGCGACTCGGTGGTCGGAACGGACAACGGCCCGAAGACGCGCGACTTCTATACCGGGCTGAACCACTGCCAGGCCAGCACGACGCCAGTCGAAGGGTACACGGACAAGCTCTCGAACTGCGTCATGGTTCAGGGCTGTGACGAGGACTATCCGGTCTATTGGTGCCAGCACGGAGACCCGAACTACAGCAACACCAATCACGGATGGCCGGCGTTCGCGCCCAAGTTCCTCTGGAGCCTGTTCTCCACCTACTGAGAATCATGATCGGCCCGGCGGCGCTCGGCTCATCGTGCCTGCAAGGACCAGCCGGGGGAGCGTGGCGGACGACCCGCGATCGCCCGAGCCATCGACGAGCAACAGCTAGCGAGGTGCTTTTCCTATGAGTAGGTCTTTATTTGGACTGAGCGTTCTTTTCACCGTGGGCGTGGCGGCGGGGCTGACCGCCTGCTCATCGGAGCCGGATCCCCTCGACCCCGGCGCTGGTGGATCTTCTGACGCGTCCACGAGCGCCGGTTCCACCTCGGGTCCGGGAGCGACGTCAGGCGGAGGAGCCGGTGGGAGCGCGGCCACGAGCACGACCGCGAGCACGACCGCGAGCACGGGTAGCCCCAGCGGCACCGGCGGCGACTCGGCCGGCGCCGGCGGCTCGGGGGGCGCTGGCGACGGCGGCTCGGGGGGCGCTGGCGCCGGCGGCTCGGGGGGCGCTGGCGACAGCGGCTCGATGGGCTGCGGCGAAGCCGTGACGCGCCCCGACCCTCGCCAGCAGCAGACGCTGACGGTCGGTGGGGTGACGCGCTACTACCTGATTCACGTGCCGGAGAACTACGACCCGAGCAAGCCGCTGCCGCTGGTCTTCGGTATCCACGGCCTGAACATGAACAACGTGTGGGCCGCGCACGACAACAGCGGATTCCAGCTCATCCAGGAGACCAACAACCAGGCGCTGCTCATCTACCCGCAGGGCTTGCCGGCGGATGGGCAATCCAGGCCTCCGAGCACCCAATCGCAGTGGGGGACCGCAGACTCCAACTGGGGCGGTCCGCCGCCCAACGCCAATCAGGCGCGCATGACGGCCGACCTGGCGTTCTTCGATGCCATGCTCGAGCATGCCAAGGCGAACTACTGCGTGGATACGAAGCGCGTCTTCGCGGTCGGGTTCAGCCAAGGTGGTTTCATGACGAACACGCTCGGCTGCCAGCGCTCTTCCGTGTTCCGCGGTCTCGCTCCGGTCGCCGGATGGGGCCCCCAGGGATCCCAGCCCACGTGCAGCGACGCCAGCGCCGCACACGCGGTGATTCAAACGCAAGGCGACACCGACGGGACCGTGACCCCCGCGCTGGGACAAGCCACCCGCGACTTCTGGCGCGGCCGGAACGGCTGCCAGGCGACAACGATGCCGTCGGCTTCCGGCGATGGGTGCGTCGAGTATCAAGGCTGCAAGGAGGGCCTGCCGCTCGTGTACTGCACGCACCCCGGTGGTCACTCCGTACCGTCCGGCGCGGGCGGGCGAGCCTGGCGCTTCTTCCAGTCGCTCAAGTGAGCCCCGCAGGCCGTGGAGTGAACGCGGCCTCCCGCAGGCGTGAATGATGTCCCGTCCGGGATGTCGTTGAAGCCGACGACGCTGATGTCCCGCGGCGCCTCGCGCCCGCTCCTCCTGACGCCGTGCTCCAAAGGAGCCATGACGCCGTGCTCCAAAGGAGCCGTGCCAGCCCGCGGGTATCCTCCCCCGGGCTGGGAGGATACCCGCGGGCTGGTCGATTCGAATTGACACTGGACTTGTTAGCGCTCACATTGAGTCCGACCGGTTTCCTTTGTCTTCGCCCTGGATGGTCGTTGCGCGCGCCGAGACGTTCGTCATACGATCGAGCTCTGCACCATGCCATGCGCGCGGCGAACGGCGGATCGGCGCGACCGCAGGTCGCCCGCTGTCGCGCCCCCCCCGAGACCGTGCACGCTCTCGCGATTTCCCTCCGGCGCGAGCTCACGAGTTCCGGTGGTGCTCGAACTATCCAGCGTTGATCTGTCGCGAGCCAAACGTTGCAGGTCAAACCAATGCCGCGCTTGATTTTGAGATAAACAAGACAGTTTTAGAACGATGGTTGCATTGCAGCTACGCTAAAATGGCTGCTTTGTGACCCGAGCTTGGTCAGGAGACAATGATGACCTCACCGTCTTTTTCGATGACCGGCTTGCCGCGCGGCAGGCGGGCGCTCGGCGCGGGGCTCTGCGTCACGGCGCTCCTGCTCGCGGGGTGCACGGGCTCCGTGGGCGATCTGGAGGAGGGCGACGGCGCCGAGCCGGGCGGCAGCGGCCCCGTCACCGGCGGCGTGGCGCGCGGCATCGACATGCCGGGCGCGCCGCAGTACCACCGGCTCGTGCGCCTCACGAACTCGCAGTGGGCGAGCAGCGTGCAGGTGGTGCTGAACCTCGCCGCTCCTTCTTCGCTGTCCGACGGGTTCGAGAAGCCCGTCGCCGGCACGACGGATTTCACGAACAACGAGCTCCTGCTGAGCGTGAACCAGCGCTCGTGGAGCGACTACCAATCGGCGGCGGAGGCGCTCGCCGAGGAGGTCACCGCTTCGGATGCGGCGCTCGCCAAGGTTTACCCGGGTACGGACGCGGCCGGCTTCATCGAGGCCGTGGGGCGCCGTGCGTATCGCCGTCCGCTGAAGGACGCCGAGGTCGCCAAGTACACAGCGCTCTTCGAGACCGGCACGGCGATGTCCGGAACGAAGAGCGCGTTCGCCAAGGGCGCGCAGCTCGTGATCCGGACGCTGCTCCAGTCGCCGCACTTCCTCTACCGCACGGAGCTCGGCGAGAGTCGCAAGCCGCTCGACGGTTACGAGATCGCGGCGAAGCTCTCGCTCTGGCTGCGCAACGCCGCGCCGAACGACGAGCTGCTCGACAAGGCGTCCACGCTCACGACGCCGGAGGCGGTCGTCGCGGTCGCCGAGTCCATGCTGGAGGAGCCCACGGCGGTCAAGGGCATGCGGTACTTCCATGGCGAGCTGCTCCACTTCGATCGCTACGCCACGATCAGCAAGCTCGGCGTGCCGAGCTACAACGAATCGTTGAACGCCGAGTACGAGGAGAGCGCGTACCGGTTCTTCGAAAAGATCTTCACCGAGGGTCTCGGTGTCAAGGACATCCTCACGTCCACCAAGGGCTTCGTGGGGCCGGGGATGGCGCGCCTCTACGGCCTGGGGTCGAGCGGCGGCGGCGTCGTGGAGCGAGATCTCGGTCCCGATCGCGTCGGTTTCTTCTCGCAGCTCCCTTACCTGACGCTGAACGCTCTGAACGATGAGTCGGACTCGATCCACCGCGGCGTCAGCATCAACCTCGACGTGCTGTGCACGCCGCTCGGTTCGCCGGCCCCCAACATTCCGCCGGTCCCGCCTCTCGAGCCCGGGCAGACGAACCGTGAACGCATCACGCGGCTCACCTCCGCCTGCGGTGGCGCGTGCCACAACCAGCTCATCAATCCTGTCGGCTTCGCCTTCGAGCACTTCGACGGCATGGGGCAATATCGGGACGAGGAGAACGGCGGCTTGCCGGTCGACAGCAGCGGCGTCTACTCCTTCTCCGAAGGACCCAGGTCGTTCGCGGACGCCGGCGAGCTGATGCATTACATGGCGGAGGGCGAGCAGGCTCACCTCTGCTACGCCAAGAAGCTCGCGAGCTTCGCGCTTCAGCGCGACGTCGTCCCGTCGGACTTGCCGCTCGTCGAGATGCTCGCCGGGGTGAGCCGCGGCGCCGGCGGCTCGGTGAAAGAGATGATGCTCGAGCTCGTGAAGAACGAAGCATTCCGGACTCGCATGGGAGGCACGCTGTGAACCCCAAGACCGTAACGAACCTCACTCATCCGCACGTGGCGCGCCGGCCCGGTATCAATCGGCGCGCGTTCCTGCGCGCCGGCGGCGTCGCCATCGCCCTTCCGTTCCTCGAGGGGTTGCCGTCGCGCTCCGCCTGGGCCGCGGACAGCGCGCCCGTGTTCAGCCTCTACATCGTGGCGGCGTGCGGCGTGGTGGGTAACCGGTTCTTCCCGGAGAAGACTGGCCCGCTCACGACCGACGGGCTCGCCGCCATGACGGACAAGGCGACGCACGTGCTCGCGCCTCACGCCGCGAACCTGCTGTTCATCCGCGGTATCAACTTCCCGATGGGGGGCCCGAGCAACTGCGGCCACGCGCAGGGCCTCTGTCAGGCGCTCACCGCGCGCCCGGCGCAGGGCGGCGGCAAAACCGCATCCTCGGGCGGCGTGTCCGCGGACATGGTGATCGCCAACCTGGTGAACGACGGCGGTGCCGAGCCGCTCACGCTCTACGCCGGCAACCGCAAGAACGGGTACATCGCCGAGCGCATCTCTTTCAAGGGCGGTGGCGCCGGGCAGGTGCGCTCGGCGGACGACAACCCGTACACGCTCTACTCCAAGCTCGTCGGCCTCTCGAACAGCGGCGGTGATAGCGGCGGGTCGCTCGCGGAGGAGCTCATCCGCAGCCGCAAGAGCGTGAACGACTTCGTGGGCGAGGAGCTGAACAGCCTGATGCGCATGTCGGCGCTGAGCTCCGCCGACAAGCAGCGCCTCCAACAGCATTTCGACTCCATCCGCGACACCGAGGTCACGATGGGCGAGATGGGCGGGGCCTGCACCCAGGCGGGCCTCGCGACGTCGGAGCTCGAGGCGCTCAAGAGCGGCTTCGCGTTCAAGACGAACGGCATGATCGAAGACGTCGCGAAGCTCCACCTCGAGCTCGTGGCGCTGGCATTCGCCTGCAACTTCAACCGCGTGGCGACGCTGCAGCACGGCGACGGCACGGATCAAACCAAATATGCGGTGCCGGCGAACGCGGGGCTCGGCTGGCCCTTCCACCACATCAGCCATCGTGTGCAATCGGACGCGGCTTCGGGCAGCAACCCGACGGCCGAGCAAGCACACGCCGAGATCGACGTGCTCCGTATGCAGACGCTGCTCCACGGCCTCGATCAGTTCAAGGCGCGCGGCCTGTTCGACAAGTCCATCATCATGTGGACGAACCACGTAGCGGACGGCCCGTCGCACAGCTTCCGCAACGTGCCGACGATCATCGCCGGAAACGGCGGCGGCTACCTGAAGCAGGCGGAGTTCATCGACGCCGGAAACGTCACGAACAACCGCCTCTTCAACGGCCTCATCGCCGCCGCCGTTCGGGACAAGACCGAGTGGACGGAGAACTTCGGTGAGGGTCAGGGCTCCGGGCCCATCGACGGCATGCTCGCCTGAGCGGCATCGCCGGGCGGTGAGCCTCGCTGGCGTTGGCGCCAGAATTGCAGACGATCACATTGGCTTCGAAAGAGCCCCGTGAGCGGACGAAGGGCACGGCGTGAGCGCGGCCGGTGGCGCGGGGGCGCGACCGGCGCCTCCGGCGAGCGCGTATTCTGGCGCGTTACGGCCGCGCGTTACGGCCTGAGCCGGCCGCACTATATTTTCAGGTTCCGGATACGCCATCTCGCAATGCGGGTATCCCGTACACCACCTCGGAACGGGTGGCCGGGTCACCGGAATCGGTGGCCGGATGCCGTCGGAACGGGTGGCCGGGTCACGTTGGAACGGGTGGCCGGGTCACGTTGGAACGGGTGGCCGGATCGCGCGGGAATACGCACATCAAACACGGGCTCGGCCCATTTTCCGCCGCTGCTCCCGCCGGCGTTCGGATCACCCGCGCTGGCACCGCCCGAGATCTCTCCGCCTATCACAGGTCTTCAGCGCGCGCCACTCGGCGAGATCCGCGGCCGCCGGCGGGGCGGCGGTGAAGCGCGCCGGCGGGGCGTACCCGCCTGCGTCCGTGGTCCAGTACGGAAGCCCCGAGATCGACATCCCCAGCCCGGCGGCGTTCTGCTTGCGCATAGCCGTCCAAGTGGAGGTGATGTCCCCCGACCAGACGATCGCACCATAGCGCTGCTGCCCCGCGAAGGCGCTGCGGGTGAGGATCAGCGGGCGCCGGCCGGGGCCTCCGCGCGCTGCCCCCCGTAGATCCCCCTGGCTGTGCATCAGCGGATACGCGTTCAGCACCGCCGCGCCCCGCCCGAGCGCCGTCGGGTCCATGCGGCTCTGGACGCTCGCGAGGTGGGTGGCCGGGTAGGCGCGAAATCTACGCGCAAAGCCGGTGGTCCTTGAGACAGCCGGCTCTTGGCGGCGCGGCCACCATGGCACGACCTGACCGCCGCAGCGGTCGTCTACAAGGCCTTGAAGAACGACCACACGTCTTCCGGGACCCAGGTACAAGGGCACGTGTCCGAGCAGGTCTTGGCAGGCGTCGCGCACGAGTTCCATAGGTCCCCGGTCCCATCCACGACGGCGTTGCCGTGACCCGACGGTGCACGCACCAACGGAGGGGATGCCCGCTCGAGCATCCGGCGTAGTCAGTGCAGATATGCCCCCCCGGGGTTCAAATAGGGGGGAGACTGAGGCGGCTGGGGCGGGTTCTGGGGGGTGCAGCCGTTGTTCTGGACGAACCTGTCGCGCATCGGCCTTGCTCGGTCGAGAGTGCATGTGTTGTCAGCAAGGCCGGCCATCTGCCAGTATGCGATGGGATCGTTGCCGCCTTCGCAGCCGCTGAGCACGGCTCCGTTGTAGATCGCGACCCCACGGAAGACATTCGCGCGGGCACACGCGATTGCGTAGCTCATGCCGCCGCCGTAGCTGAAACCATTGGCGAAGGTGTGCGTCGTGTCGACGCAGAAATTCTCCTCGATCAGTTTGACCATGTCGTCGACGAATGGCAGGTTGTTTCCGCCCCATCCGCCGTTGAGCCCGTCGGGCGCGACGAAGATCGCGCCGTTGTTCGACAGTTTTTGGAGTCCGAAATGGGCCATGTTGTACCCATTCGTTCCGCCGCTGTCGACTTCCTTGGAGTTGCCGCCATTCCAGTGAAACCCGAACACCAACCAGTAGGGCTTGTTCTTGTCGTAGTTGTCGGGAAGCCTCATGGCGAAGCCCCGATTCTGGCCGCCGCTCTGGATCCTGACATAGCCGCCCTCGCCGAAGCCGTTCGGCGGCTCGTTCGGGACCGGCTCGAACCTAATCGCCGAAGTCTTGCCGCACCCCGGGCTCGGCACCGCGCCAGAGCTGCCGTCATCCGGCCTTGTACCGCCGGAACCACCGCTCGTCGAACCACCGCTCGTCGAACCACCGCTCGTCGAACCACCGCTCGTGGAATCACCGCTCGTCGAACCACCGCTCGACCCGGAGCCGCCAACCGAGCTGCCGGAGCTGGCGGATGCGCCACCGCTGCCCGAGCTGTCTCCATCGCCGGAGCTCTGGCTACATGCGGCCGCCATCAAGGCGATGGTACGCGGGAATTCGCGCCGGTGCTCGATTGCGCCATGCGCGGGCAAGGCCTCGATTGTTGTGCATCATGTCTGCAATCCTCCGGGGAGCTCGGCCAGGTTGTTCGTGCCAACGCGTCGATTCGCTCGGAGAAGCCCGGCCCCCACGGGGATGCAACGTGCATGGTCCCTCGGCGGGCAAGTCCCGCAGTTGGGGTTTGACGTCTCCGAAGCCTATGGATTTCCTGCTCCCCGCAGACGGCGCCTGTCCACTGCAAGTCGACAGCGCTATCTGCGCAGCTCCTCGATGGCCGCGGCGAGCTCCGCGGGTGGCAGAGCGTCGGCGGCGCGCCAGGGCGGCATGCGCAGCGGCGAGGTCGCGGGCTCCTGCAAGCGAGCGATGGCCCGGTCCTTCATTCCTCGCGACATGCCGTCCAGGTCCTTCACGTTGAACGCGGCGCGGCTCAGCGCCGCGTTCCCGCGACCGTCGTGGCAGCGCGAGCAGAGCTGCGTGAGCACGGTGCGCCCGCTCGCCCCCGGCGGCGGCACCAGGCCGACCTTCACCTTCGCGTCTGCGGAGAAGATGTCGCGCAAATCGAGCAGGGATTGTCGCGGGGCTGCGCCCGTCACCACGTCGAGGTAGGATGTGGTCCGCGCCGCGCGGAGCGCAGGATCCGTCACGTCCGCGAGCGGGTAAGGCACCGGGATCGAATCACCCGCCAGCGACACGGCGAACTGCTTCTCCCAGGTCGGGCTCGACGAGCTGGCCTTGACCTCGGCCTCGATGCGCGGGTCGAACGCGTTCGGCTGCGACGCCTGGCCCTCGGCGACGAGCAACGCCTCGAGCTGCGCGCCGCTGCCCTCGTCGATGGCATTCTGGATGGTCGCGATGGGGATACCGCCGTACTGCGCGTCGAGCGCGTGGGCTTCCAGGAACTGCGGCGTGAGCACCCGATCGGACTCCGTGCGCTGCACGAAGCGCTGCGGGAACCAGTGCAGCCAGGGGTTCTCCAGCTCCTGCATGCGCAAGATCTTCTTCGTGCCGTGGCCGTCGGGCTGGTGGCACGAGCGACAGTCGAACGACGTATTTTCGACGTCTTCCTCGCTGTAAACGCTGAACGCGGTCCAGCCGTGCTCGATCTCTTCGGTGAGCAGGCTCGCGAGATCGCAGCCAGCGTCGTAGTCACACTGCCGTTCGAACGTGAACAGGTAGAAGTTGTAATCACCGCTCGAGAGGTCGCGGCTCACGACCTCGACGAAGGGCTCACCGCGAACGAAGCCGATCGCGGTCATTTCAGCCGGCCTCTCGCGCATCTCGGTCACACGCGGAAAGACGATGAGGCGCGGGTTGATGGCGGAGACGGACCTCTTCACGAGCGAGGTGGAGTTACCGGTGAGAGCGAAGGCGCGATCTTCGTCGAGCTTCGCGACCCTGAGCAAGCTGGCGAAGTCGGTGATGTTCGGTCGCGGCGTGGCGCACACCGCCTGGAAGAAGCTGTCGCCGCGCGGCGTGGCGCAGAGCGCGCGGTGCTGCACCTCGCGGCTGGGTAGGCCCGACAGCTCCGGATCGGGAGCGCTCACGGGCGGCAGCGTGTCCCAATCGGTCACCGCCTGGTCCGTGGCAGCGACCTCGCCGATCTCGCCGACGCACGCCGCCAGCAGCAGCGAAACCAGGCACAGGCTCGGCAGGCGCCTCACGCCGGCCTCCTACGGCGGGCGCCGAACGTCATCGACCCGGCCACCAGCGCGAAGGCCAGCAGCGGCGCGTGACGGTCGCCAGGCCCGCCCGTCACGCTGCAGCCGACGCGCTCGCTCGGCTCCTCCCCCGCGCCGTCACCCTCGCTCGGATCCGAGTCGACGGCGCCGTCCAGCTGCTGCACGTAGGCGATGAGCTGCCCGAGCTCGGCTTCGCTCAGCGCGCTGGTGAAGGCGTGGCGATCTTCGGGATTGGCCGTGACGAGGACGTCGCGCAGCGTCGGCGCGGAGCCGTCGTGCAAGTACGGCGCCGTCTCCCACACGCCGTTCAACGTCGGCGTGTCGATGCCGAACAGCGGCTCACCGGCGCGCATCCCGGAGGACGCCTTCACGGTGCCGACGTCGTGCAGCTTGCCACGCGCGCTGTCGGTCCCGTCGGGACCCGTGTGGCAGAAGCCACAACCCAGGCGCTCGAAGATGGCGCGACCCGCGACGCCGTCTTCGGTGAGCGAGCCGTCGGCGTTGCGAAAGGGGCTCGGGCGGTACGTGTCGAGCGAGCCGAGGAATGCCGCCAGCGCATCGAGCTCGGGGCTCAGGCCGGCCTTCTTGTCGCCACGCGGCGTGGCGACGGTTCCCACGGCGAGCTGCTCGGCGCTGAGGAAACCCTTGCCGCCGAACAGGTCGCGGATGTTGTCGTCAGCGTCCTGGATCTCGTCGAAGCTGCCGCTCCAGTTGACGTTGCCGTGGCCCGTGCCGCGCCGTCCGACCAGCGAGACGGTGTTGCGAAGCCCCTCCCCCACGCTGCCGAAGTCCCAGACTCGCCCGTCGTCCGCGCCGTCGAAGTGACACGACGCGCAGCTGATGTAGCCCTGATCGCTCATGCGCACGTCCGCCGAGTTGAAGAACAGCTGCTTTCCGCGCAAAACCTGCGCGTCCAGCCTCTCCGCAGCGACGGTCGGAATGTCGGCCAGCTTCTTGGTGATGAGGTCGTGCGAGCTGACGACGTCGGCGACGTCGTAGACCGCCACCGTACGGCTGAGCGATGCGTGCACGAACAGCTTGTCGGTCTCGGTCAGAGCCAGGCCGCGCGGAGCAAAGCCCGTCTCTTTCAGCGCGGTCACGAACTCGCCCGTGTAGGCGTCGCGAACCTCCACCAGGGCCGAGCCGGCCACGCTGGCGAACGCATAGTCGCCGAGCGGCGTGAACACGACCTGGTTGGGCAGGTTGCGATCGTCCAGATCGATGCGCCGCGCGACGTCTTCGACCCCCTCCGCGAGGTTCAGCAGCGCCACGAGAGGCCGCACCGTGTTGTCGTCGGTGAGCGCGAGCTGATCGCGAGATGGACCGCGAAAGATGTTGTCCTTCTTGCCCAGCACCCACGCGAACAAGCCGTCGGGCGAGAGCCCCACCGAGAACAGGTAGTTCGGCAGGCCACGCCCTTGTTGATCCGTGTCCTCCGTCGTGGTGTCCGCCGCGAGCTCGAAGCGCGTGCTCACCTGGAAGGTCGCCGCGTCGATGCGCGCGACCTCGCCGTGACTGTCCTCGGAGATGAAGCGCGTGACGTAGATCTGCGAGCCGTCGTGCGACACCGAGACACCTCGCGGCGTACCGCCCAGCACCAGCTCGGCCACGACGGCGCCGCTCGCCACGTCCAGCTTCAGCAGCTTGCCGACCGCCATCAGCGACACGTACGCGGCATCCCCCGTCGGGCTGATCGCAAGGCCCATCGGCTGCGAGGCGTACGGCAGCATGACCTCGCTCTCCACCGCCAGCGACGCGGTGTCGATGATGGAGAGAGAGCGCGCGTCGCGGTGCAGCACCCACAGTTTGCCTTGCGCCGTGAGCGCGAGCCCGACCGGGCCGCGCGCCACCGGCACCTCCGCGAGCTGGGTCAACGCGTTCGTGTCGAGCACGCTCACGCTGTCGTTCTCGTAGTTGGCCGTGTAGATCCTCGCGTTCGGCTGGTCGTAGACGAGATCGGTCGAGACCGCCGCGCTGCCCGTGACGAGCGGCCGGTGCACCGTGTGCACGAACGCGACGCTGGTGAACCCGACATCGTCTTTGACCGTCGCCAGCACCGGGTAGTGGCCGGGAGCGGCGTAGGTGTGAACCTGCTGCACGTCCCCGACCGTGAACTCGGTCCGCGTCTCGTCCCCCATGTCCCAGCGCACCTGCACGGGGCCGACCGCGTCGCCGATCGTCAGGTCGAACGTGGCGGCCTCGCCGCGGAGCGAGGGCGCGCGCTCGGCGACGGTGGCCGTGACGGCGCGCGCCTCGGCCGTCCAGGCCCCCACCCCACAGATGCCTGCGAGCAGGCCGAGGAGCTTCGGCAGCGAGCGCACGGCTCAGGGACCCGTCGTGAACGTCGACTTGAACTCGGCCGCGATGCCGTTGCCGACGAGATCCTTCATGCCGTCCTTCGGCAGGACGACCTCGTAGATGGTGTTCGGCATCAGGTCCTCATCGGGGTCGAAGTTCACGATGCCCATGTACAGGCCGAACTTGCCCTTCACCGGCGCGCCGCCCACCGGTCGGACGATGAAGCTGCCTGGGTGAACCGTGGCGAGCTCGATGTTGTCGGTGAGGCTGAGGCCGACGCGCGACTTCCTGGACGCACCCGTCGCCCCGCTCTTCGGCAGCACCGTGTCCACCGCCGGGGGCGTGGTGTCCGGATCCGTGGAGTGCGCGGCGATGACCATGCCGCGGTAGGGCAGCTCGTCGTCAGCCAACACCAGCAGGCTGCCGACCGGGATCGAGAACTGGTCGTCGCCGTTCTCGAACTCGAGCCGGCCCCAGATGCGATTCTTGATCGACATCCGTTGGACGTCGTGCACGTCGATCTTGGAGACGCCGGCATCTGGCCGCAGGTGACCCAGGAACAGGTGGCCGTCGGAGAAGCTCACGTACTCGGATCCGGCGGGGTAGCCCTTGGCCCTGAACGCCGAGTCGGGGAGCGTGGCGAGGGGTGAATTGGCCGAGCCGATGTCGGTGGGATCGGTCAGCACGTCCCACACGCGCAGCGGCGACTGCACGTAGACGTGCTTGCCGTACAGGCCACAGATGTAGCTCTTGCTCGGGGTGATGAAGTCGAGCGCGACCGGGTTCATCGGATCGCTGATGTCCATCGTCGCGATGCCGCCGTTGTCCTTGGGCGTCGTGATGACGAGCGTATTGCCGACGGCCCACAGCGGACCGGCGCTCACACCGCCGAACTGCGAGATCGGAATCTTCTTCACGAACCGCACGTTCTCGGGATCCGCTGCGTCCAGGATGTGCAGGCCCGTGTTGGTGCCGCCGATGTAGATGACGCTGCCCTGCCAGTACATGCCCCACACGGAGTCGGTGAAGTCTCCATAGTTGATGCCCTCGAGCCGGACGAGCGTCACGTGACGAGGCGCGTGGGCGTCAGTGACGTCCCAGATGTCGACGCCGGCGCCCGCGGTGGTGACCTGGTAGAACTTGTTGCCGTACCGGGCGAGCGAGGTCTGGTGCGACTCCGCCTCGCCGACGCCCTTGGGCCCTCCCCTGGGATCGAAGCCAGGGCTCTGAATGCGCGAGAGCATCTTCGGATGGGTCGGATCGGCGATGTCGTAGAAGACGATCTCGGCGTTGCCGGCGCCTTGAACGTAGCCGTTGACGACGATCGGCTGGTTCTGGTGGTGGTCCTTCTCGAGCGTCGGCGACACAAGGCCGTCTCGCCAGTTTTGACGCGGCAAGTTGACCTTGTTCGCCGGCATTGGCATGTTCGGGATCTTGCCTTCCGGGGCGGTGATCATGTTCGGGTCAACTTCGCCCGAACCGCCGCCGCCGGCCGTGGCGTCTCCGCCCGAGCCGCTCGTGGAGCTGCTGCTCGTGGAGCTGCTGCTCGTGGAGTTGCTGCTCGTGGCTCCCGTCACCGGCATCGGCGCTGCGCCGCCACTGCCCGTCACCACGGTCGTGGAGTCGCCAGAGCTGCCGCCGTCATTTCCTTCCGGCGTTGGGCCGAGGTCGCCGCCGGAACACGCCGCGAGCAGGGCAGCGAGCGAAGAAAAGCCGAGCCAACGCATCCCTAACCTCTTCTGTAGTGTGTGGGCCATGACAGATGGTCAACCAGCGGGAACCTGGAGCCGACGGTATCCACCGTGTTCCTGCGGACGCGCAGACGCGCGTCGTGCCCCCGTCCTGACTAATGTGAACGTTCACATTTGGAATGTCAAGTCCGGCCCGACCGGCTGCACGCGTTTTGACACGATCCGGTCCGGCGGCTCGATTACAGGCCCAGCCCGGTGCTGGGGACGCTCGCACTGGGCCATCGCCACCGCGGCGGCGGCAGGCGCGCGCTCGCGGTGCGCCTGGTCAGATTTCTAGTGAGACCTCGACTTGCAGAACCGTTACACTATGGGCGACGCGCTTTTGGATCAGCGCGCGGAGGAGCGAGCATGAGTCGCGACAGGGGCGAGCGGACATCCGGACCGTGCGGGCGCGCGGACGCGGACGGGGCGTCCGGAGGGGACCACGACTCGGAAGCAGGGAGCACGGCGGGCGGGCATCGCCAGCTCGACGGGATCCCCGCGCCGGGTGGGATCTCCATGCACATCGACGACGACATTGACTACAAGGCAGAGTGCGGGGCGCTGCGCGCGCGCGTCGAGGAGCTGGAGAATGAGCTGGCCAGTCGGCGCGGCGAGCTCGGGCGCGAGAGAGGGTTGGTCAGCGCGGCGGCGTACCTCGACCCTCCGTTCGCGCGGGGCGCCACCCAGGTGCCGGCGCTGATCCACTGGCGCCTGGATGGCACCGTGACGCGCTGGAACGACGCCGCCGGGTGCCTCTTCGGCTGGAGCGAGGGCGAGGCCGTGGGCCGCCGGCTCTCCGAGCTCGTGGCCGCGGATCCGGTGTCGCCCGAGGAGGTGCAGGCGTTCGACCACGATCCTGGCGAGAGCCTCTTCGCGACGATCACGAGCGCGGGCAGGACGAGAGAGGGAAACGCGATCACCTGCCGATGGACCTACGCCGTGCTGCGCGATGAGCGGGGCGACGTCCGAGAGATCGCGGCCATCGTGGATGAAGGCGATGATCCGCGGCGGAGAGAGCGCCTGCTGCACGAACGCCATCAGATGCTCCTGCAGCTCATGGACAACTCGCCGAACGTCATGTTCATCAAGGACGCGGAGGGGCGCTACGTGTTCCTCAACCGCCATTATACGCGGGCTCTCGGCCGGCACGCCATCGAGTTCCTCGGCAAGGACGAGCATGAGCTCGGCGCCACGCCGCCCGGCGTCGCCGACCGGATCGTGGCGAAGGAACGGGAGGTGCTCGCGACCGGCCGGGCGATGCGGTACGAGGAGGTCCTGGACTACGGCAGCCAGAACAATTATTTCTTCACGGTCAAATTCCCGATTCGCAACGAGCGCGGCGAGACGGTCGGCGTCGGCGGCGTCGTGCGAGAGGACACCGACCTGAGGCGCGCGGAGGCGGAGCGGGCCGCGCTGCAGGAGCAGATCATCGCCGCGCAGCAGGAGGCGCTCCGGGAGCTGTCGACGCCGCTCATCCCGCTCGCCGACGGCGTCCTGGCCATGCCGCTCGTCGGGACGATGGACGGCGCGCGCGCGGCGCAGATCATGGAGACGCTGCTCGCCGGGATCAGCAGCCAGCGCGCCCACACCGCGATCCTGGACATCACCGGCGTGCGCGCTGTCGACGCGCTCGTCGCCGATGCGCTGACGCGGACGGCACGCGCCGCCCAGATGCTCGGCGCGCGCGTGGTGCTCACGGGCATCGGCCCCGAGGTGGCGAGGGCCCTGACCGAGCTCGGCGCGGACCTCACCGGCATCATCACGCTGGGCACCTTGCAGAGCGGCATCGCCCACGCGCTCCGGCCCACGGAGCGTCCGCGCGTTGCCCGGTGAAGCGCGCCCCGGCTGCATGGTCAAGTGACTGAGACCCTGTGCACGATCTGGTCGAGGATCACTGCGACGACGATCACGGCGCCGATGATGATGAACGTGGGCCGGACGATTCGGTCCCGGTGTTCGCCGTCGACCAGCAGCGCGGCGCGGCGGCCGCGACCCGCCATCGCCTCGACCCGGGTCACCGTCCGCCAGGATTTCTCCGAGCTAGGGCGCAGCTGCCTCCACCTGCTGCTCGAGCAGATCGAGAGCGGCCGCCGCTCCTGCTCGCGCGTCGTGGTCGAGGCCGAGCGGCTCCGGCGCAAGAGCACCGCCGCGGTCTCCCGGCGCCGATGAGCGCGTAGGCGGTTCCGGCGTGGTCCCGCCAGCCTGGTCATCCGTCGGGATCGAGGACAGCGGCGCGCCCGCCCTTGGTGGTTGACATTTGCAATTGTGAGCGCTCACAATACCCTTCAGGGGTATTCTTTGGCTTTGCGCTGGAGGAGGCCGTCGCGTGTACCCGGGCCGGTCGTCCCTGGGCCAGGGAGCGATCTGCGCCGACACCGTTTGCCCCCTCGGGCTCGAGAATACTCATCAGCCGGTCGATCTGGATTGACCACGATAATGTGAACGTTCACAATCATCACGTATCGTACCCTTTTGCTTTGCCCTGGATGAATCGTCAGGCGCACCGATACCGTCGTCATCTGATCAACTCTGGTCGATTTTTGCACCGATTCGGTCCTCTAGGTCGGCGCGGAAGTGATCGCTGATGGATGATGTTTGCGTTCGCCAAGGTCACGCCGGGCGAGGTGGGCTTCGCAGGGCGAGCAGTTGCTCTCAGGCACCGTCGCCAGATGTGGGTACCCGTGCGTCGTCCCCCCTCGCAGTATCGGAGAGCAAGATGAAGAAGCCGTCCTGGCACAAGCTCCGTTCCTCAAGAGAAGTCGCCGCCGTTTGTGCGCTCGCGTTCGCGGCCGCGTGCACGGGCACGCTGGGTGATTCGTCGGATGGCACTGGGGGATCCTCCGCCGAAGACGATGGACCGTCGACGGGCTCGGCCCCTCCGGCGTTCCAACCCGCGGCCGGGATGCTGCGTCGTTTGACGAGAACGCAATTCCGCAACGCCGTGCGCGACGTGTTCGGCGTGGAGGTCCATCTCGACGCGCTCGACGCCGACAGCTGGAACGGAAACTTTGCGGTTATCGGCGCCTCGACCGTCGTGACTTCGGAACGAGGCGTCGAGCAGTACCACACGGCCATCGAGAGCGCCGTGGACGCGGTGTTCTCCGATTCGGCGAAGCGGGACCAGTTCATCGGTTGCACGCCCAGCGGCGCGCAAGACGACGCTTGCGTACGCGGCTTCATCCAGGTGCTGGGGCTTCGAGCGTGGCGGCGCCCGCTCGAGACAGCAGAGGTCGACAGCCTCGCGGCGGTGGCCAGCGAGGCCGCGACCGAGCTCGGCAGCGCCGTCGAGGGGGCCCGCTGGGCGACGGTGGCACTCTTCTCGTCGCCGAACTTTCTGTATCGCCCGGAGCTCGGAGCTCCGAGCGCCGATGGGTCGCTTCGCTTGACGGGCTACGAGATGGCGTCCCGGCTCGCATTTCTCGTGTGGAACAGCCTGCCGGACGAGGAGCTGCTCGACCAGGCCGCGAGCGGGATGCTCGCGACGGTGGAGGGCGTCCGTGCCGCGGCGACGCGGCTGCTCGACGCGCCCGCCGGACGCGAGGCCATCGGCGCCTTCGCCGAAGAGTACATGCGGCTCGATCGAATCGGCACGCAGGCGAAAGACGCGGAGCTGTTTCCGGAGTACGGCGCCGCGCTGAAAGCGGCGATGGTTCGCGATATGCGGGGCACCTGGGAGGTCCTCGCGTTCGACGATCAAGCGAGCGCGCTCGACCTGTTCTCGACCACGAAGGTCGTCGTCAACACGGAGCTCGCCGAGCTCTACGGCGTCGACGCGACCGGCCTGAGCTCGAGCACCTTCGAGGTTCGCTCGTTGCCAGCGGACGGCCCGCGGGTCGGGATCCTGGGCAAGGCCGGCTTCCTGTCGCAGTTCGCCAACCAGAAAGAGGGGTCGCCCACGTTGCGCGGCAAGTTCATGCGTGACGCCCTCATGTGCACGCCCGTGCGGCCGCCCCCCGGCAACGTCGCTCTCGAGCTCCCGGAGCCGCCTGCGGACAGGCCTCTCACGAAACGTCAGCGGCTCGAGGCCCACCGGACCGCGCCTGCCTGCGCCGCCTGTCATGCCTACATGGACCCGCTGGGCCTGCCGCTCGAGACGTTCGACGCGATCGGCCGTTACCGCACGACCGACCACGGCTTGCCGATCGACTCCAGCGGCGACTTCGACGGGGCGCCGGTCGCCGACGCGCGCGAGCTCGGCATGACCGTCGGCGCGAGCGACGAGGTCGCGCGATGCCTCGTCCGCAAGTACTACTCGTATGCAGCAGGCCACGAGGAGCGAGCCGTGGACGGCAGCGTGCTGAACACGCTTGTCGCTTCGTTCGAGGCGTCGGGGCTCCAGCTGCGCGAGCTGGTCCTCGACGTCGTGACGAACGAAGCCTTTTCGGCCGTCGCCCCGCAACCCTAGTCGAACGGTGTACCCCATGACGACCAAAGCCTTGAACCGACGAACTGTTCTCCGGGGCATGCTGGCGACGGGCGCCGCCGTCACGATCCCGCTCCCGCTGCTGGAGATCATGCTGAACCAGAGCGGCACGGCGCTCGCTCAGTCGAACACCCCGGTCTCGCCGCTCTACGTCACGTGGTTCTTCGGGAACGGCACGCTGCCCGGCCGCTGGAAGCCGGCGCGCACGGGCTCCGGCTCGGCCTGGGAGCTCAGTCCCCAGCTCCAGCCGCTCGCGGAGCACAAGTCTCATCTCACGGTGATCAGCGGCCTCGAGAACAAGCTCGTCGTATCCGGCTTCGAGCACCCCAGCGGGTCGGCGGGGGCCACGACCGGCGCGCCGCTCAGCGGGAACGCCGTGCGGGCCCCATCGATCGACCAGATCGTCGCGGACGCCATCTCTGCGGGGGTACCGTACCGCTCTCTCGAGGTGGGGGTGACGCCGGCGACACCGAACGGCCCTCAGGACTCGCTGCATACGGTCTCGCACAGGGGGCCGAACTCGCGCAGCAACCCGGAGTTCGATCCGAGGGCCGTGTTCAATCGATTGTTCATGGGCGGCACGCCGACGCCCAACGACGACGAAGCGGACCAGGCGACGAAGCTCGCGAACGTCCGGAAGAGCGTGCTCGACTCGATCCTGCGAGACGGCGCGGGCCTGCAGCAGCGGCTCGGGGCGGCCGACAAGCAGCGCGTGGAGCAGCACCTCGAGTCGATCCGCGCCATCGAGCGGCGCCTCGAGACGACGGCGCCCGGCGGCGGCTCGCCGTCCGCGTGCAGCAGCCCGACGGCCCCCACCACCGGCAAGGATGCGCAGAGCGAAGCGCCCCCGCAGGTGAACACCGCCATGGTCGAGCTCTCGGCGCTCGCGCTCGCCTGCGAGAGGACCCGCGTGCTCTCGTTCATGTTCTCGCTGCCCGCCGCGCACATCTACTACCGGCACCTCGCGCCGGACATGAACGACGACTTTCACGACACCATCTGTCACGGGGATGCCGGAGATCAATCGAGTCAGCCTCGCGTCGACAAGGGCGTGATCTACACGATGCGCTGCCTGAACGAGTTCTTGACGAAGCTCAAGAATACGCCACATGGCAGCTCGAACCTGCTCGACAACACGCTCGTGTACGTCACGTCCGACACCGCCTGGGGTAAGGTGCACACGAAGACAGAATGGCCCGTGCTCTTCGCGGGGAAAGCCGGAGGACGGCTGCGCGGCGACGAGCATCACAACTTCCCCGGCGATAACCTGAGCAAAGCGCTCCTGACGGTCGCCCAGGTCATGGGCTCGAAGGTGACGGAGATCGGCCTCGACGCGGGGCGGGTCACGTCACCGCTCGCGGGCATCCAGGTCTGAGCGCGGCGTCGCGAGGTCTGGAAGGACCGCGCCGCCCGCGCTCACCCACGCCTGCCCGCAAGGTCAGGCGTGGCCTGGAGGTCGACGTGGGCCTGGAGCTCCCCGGGGGGGTGCTCAGCCCATCAACGTCGACGTGCGGAGCCATCGCATGCGTCGATAGCGCACGATGACCCCGATACTCGGCACGAGCCTCTTGACCGCGGTCGCTACGGTTCGCGCCCTCGGCGGCTGCTCGTCCACCGACACCTCCGGCGTCGTTGATATCGAGCCAGCCGGCGCGCCGCCCTCAGGATGGCTAGGTCAGGTTCGTGAGCGGCCCGGTGCAGTAGCGCGGGTCGCCGAACGCGGTCCGGGTGTCTCCGAACAGGTTCAAGATCGAGACGAGCAGATCGTTGTGCGGGCGGTTGGGGTACCGGACCCAGCGTCCGGTGCGCAGGCCTCCGCCGCCGCCGGCCAGCAGGAACGGCATGTTCGTTTTTGTGTGACTCGGCGGATCCGAGAGCTCGGACCCGAAGAAGACGACGCTCTCGTCGAGCAGCGAGTGTCCACCCATGTCGATCTTCTCCATCTCCTGCAGGAGATAGAGGTGCTGCTTCGAATACCAGTTGCAAATGCGCGCGCACTCGTCCGGCCTGAAGCCGCCGTCGTGCTGGTAGAAATGGTGGTGCTCGGTCAAGTTGAGCCAGGGGAAGGTGTGCTTCGCCTCGGTGTCGCTCCACTGCAGCGTGCCGACCGCGGTGATGTCGCAGGCGAGCGACATCACCAGCATGTCCATCATGAGCTTGCCGACCTTGGGGATCGCCGCGTCGGTCGAGGTGTCCTTGATCGAGCCGGTGTCGGAGGAGTTGAGCCCCGTGCGCGGGTTGTAGTCGGACGTGTCGACCCTGTCCGGCGCCTTGCACGCGCTCGTCTCGACCGGCACGTTGGCGAGGCTCATCTCGATCTCGCGGATCTTCGTCAGGTGCTGGTCGATCTTCTGCCTGTCGGCGGCGCCGAGCCGCGCGGACAGGGCGGAGTAGCGCCCGTCGAGGAAGTCGAGGATCGATCTCTTTCGCGCGAGGCGGCGGGCGGCTTCGTTGCCGGCGCTGGGATCCAGCGAGCCGAAGAGCTCGGTGAAGATCTCCATCGGATCGAGGCGCGGCGGGATCGGCTTGAACGGCGCGGCGTTCTCAAAATTCGCGGCGTTCATCGGCGACAGCAGGCCGTGGGACTTGCCCGTCGCCCAGCGCACCGCGATCTGGATGCTCGCCTTCGCCTTTATACCGGCAGAGATCTGGGAGGCGATCACCTGATCGACGGACGGCCCGTTCCCGTAACCGCCGTTCGGGGAGCCCTCCTGAAGGCTGCCCGTGAGCCAGGCGATGATGCCGCTCTGGTGCTGCTCACCGCGCGCGCTCTTCATGTCGAGGCCGTCGACGACGAGCAGCCGGTCCTGCACGGGCGCGAGCGGCGACAGGATGGGGCCCAGGGTGAAGCTCGTCTCGCTGCCGGTCGGCCGCCACCGATCGATCACGGTCCCGCCCGGCGTGTAGACGGCGAGGAAACGCTTGGCGGGGGCGGGGGCCGCGCGCGCCGTGCGTTCGGGGCCCATGATCTCCAGCCAGGGGAGCGCGATGGCGATGGCGCCAGCACCGCGCAGCATGGCACGTCGGCTCAAACGAAAGTTGGACATGACCATCACTCCTAGCGGGCAACCAAGATGTAGTGGAAAGCATCCGTCTGTGTGAGCTCGATGAGGAGCTGCTTCACGTTGTACCCGGACGCCTTGAACGCGGTCGATATCGCCTGCTTTGTGCAAGCGTCCTCGGCGCGCAGGGTGAGGCCGTAGCCGTACTCGGCCCAGCGCGTCGCGAAGCAGCCATGCACCTGTTCGGCCTCGGCGAGCTTCTTCACGAGCTCGGTCGGACCGCTCACCGCGCCCGGCGTGCCCGGGAGCGAGCCGCTCGCGTCGATCGTGACGTCGTTCTCTGTCGTGCGGAACAGCCCGACAGCGTCGTAGTTCTCGAACGTGAAGCCTACCGGGTCCATGTACTGGTGGCACGTCACGCAGACCGGATCCTGGCTGTGCTGGCTGAAGCGCTCCCGCGCCGTCGCGCCGGTGTACGGATCCGGCGGCTTCACCCGCTCCAGGATGTCGCCGGTGGGGAGCGGGATCTTCTCACACATCAGCTTCTGGAGCACGAACGAGCCGCGGACCACGGGGTTCGTCGTGTTCGAGTGCGTCGTCCCGGCCATCACCCCCGCCTGGGTGAGGAGCCCGAGGCGCTGGGTCGTGTCGAGCTGCACCTGCTGGAACTCGTCGCCCGTCACGCCGGAGACGCCGTAGAACGCCGCGAGCGGTCCATTCATGAACGTGTACGGGGCCGTCAGGATGGATGCCCAGGTGCCGGTCCCCTCGAAGATCTCGTGCTCGAGGAACCGCTGCGTCTCCTCCCGCATGAGCGCGCCGATCGCTCGAGAGAAGGTCGGGAACGCCTCCGCGTTTCGCTCGAGATCCGCGAGGTTGCTGATGGGGAGCAGGTTGTCGAAGAAGAACCGGATGGTGGTCCGAGCCCGAGGGTCTTCGAGCATGCGCTCGGCTTGCGCGCGCACGCCTTGCTTCGTCGAGAGCTCGCCTGCCTGCGCGGCCAGGCGTAGCTCCTCGTCCGGCATCGTGCCCCAGAACAGGTACGAGAGCCGCGTCGCCATCTCGTCGCCCGTGGGCCGGCGGAGCTCGGGGCGCTCCGGGTCGGATGTGCCCCATTCGATGCGGTAGAGAAAATCCGGCGATTGAAGCAGCCCCTCGATCATCGTCGCGACGCCGACATCGAACGCCGCATCCATCCGCCCGACGCTGTACAGCGCGAGGAGCTCGTCCGCCTCGCCGGCGGCGAGCGGCCTTCGATAAGCGAGCGGCGCGATGCGCTCGACGATGGTGCGCGCGCACGCTTCCTCGCTCTCCGCGCTCACATTGCTCGCGCAAGGGGCGAGCTTCGCGAGCGCCTCCCGGGTGGCGGTCGCGCGCCGGGCGACGCCCTCCGCGACGGTGCTCAGCTGCTCGGCCAGCAGGCTCGAGACCGACAGCGCGTCGGCGTCATTGCCAAAGCCGTTTCCGACATCCTCGCTCGGCAGCGAAAAGGCTGGCTCGGTCGTGTCACCGAAGAGGTCGCGAACCGTCTTGTTGTACTCGAAGCGCGTCAGCCGCCGCAGCGGCGCTCGCCCGGGGTGCACCGCGCCGTCCTCGCAAGCGCGCGGGTCCACCGTGGGGGGATTGTTCGTCGTGGGATCGTCAGTGGAGTCGTTGGTGCGAGTCTCGCCCAGGTTTCCCGTGCAGCCACTGGCCAGGATCAACGCTATAGAAACAGCTGACCGAGAGCCTGTGAGAGGACGCGCCCGCTCATGATCTGAGGGCCTTGACATGGTTCTCTCTCTTCGCCCGCTGTGGGCACGATAAGTGGAATGTAGGCGGGACCTGGTGTTTACCCTCGCCCGTGTCGCGGTCGATGAATCTTTTGACGGTGGCGGTGGATCTGCTCTCGCTCTCGGCTCCGCCTCCACCCTGTACGCCCACCCGGCGCACCGATTCGACTCTCATGACCTCGTTGACTGGGAGCCGAACACCGCCGAGCGGCATCGCTTCCGCGACGACCGAACGGAACCGGCGCCAAGATCAACCCGATGACGAAGGTCGCGGTGCGCATGACGACCCGTCCGTAGCGCAGCGAAAGGATACCCCTGATCGCAATGTGAACGATCACATGGGCGGTGTCAACTCCCATCCGTCGGCCCTCGCGTGTCCTCGATCCCGAGGGAGGACAGGGCTGACGGGGCTCCTCCGGAGCGCCGCGTCAGGTGGGGCGGGCGCCGGACCGAGGTCGTCGCCGGCCCGACGAGCTCGATGCCGATCAGCGCATCGACGGCTGGCGCCTCCCGTGCGCGACGTCCGGAGCACGCTCCGGCGACGCTCGGTCAGAGCCGCGATCAAGGACAGCCGCGAGCGGTCCATCGTGTTTGAGCTCAAACATGTGAACGTTCACAAATGCTCGCAGGGCGGCGGCCCATCCTAGGAGACCGGGAAGCCGACCGGGCCAAGCGGCGCGCCCCGCCGCTGGCGCTCAGCCCTGCGAGGGTCGCCGCCGCGCCAGCATCCCGCTCGGCTCCCTCTCGCCCACCACCCCCGCCTCGTGCATCGACCGCAGGGCGGCGATGATCTCCGGCGTGACGAGCGGCCCGCCGGGGGCATAAGACGGCGCCAGCGGCCGCAGCGGCACCGGGAGGATCTCGGCGACCCGCGCGCCGATGACCCCGCGCGACGCCGCGTGCCCCTCGCGCTCGGCCGCGTCGCGGAGCGCCCGCGCGAAGTCCGCCGCCGTCGGCCAGCGCGCGTCGCGATCGCGCTCGAGCGCCCGCGCCACGGCGGCCGTGACCGCCTGGCCCACCCCCTCGCGCTCGCTCGAGAGCGGCGGCACCTCGCGCTCCAGCACGGCGTGGAGGATCGACAGCATGCTGCTGCCGACGAACAGGCGCCTGCCCGCCAGCACCTCCCACGCCACGACCCCGAGAGAGAACACGTCCGAGCGCCGATCCAGCGGCCGCGCGTGCGCCTGCTCCGGCGAGAGATAGCTCAGCTTCCCCTTCACCGTCCCGGTCTTCGTCCGCGTCGTGCGGCGCAGGGCGTACGCGAGCCCGAGATCGCAGATGGACGCCCGCCCGTCCACGCCGACAAGGACGTTCGACGGCGAGATGTCCCGGTGGATCACCTGGAGCAGCTCCCCCGAGCTGTCGCGCGCCTCGTGCGCCGCATGCAGCCCCTCGGCCGCCTGCGCGATGAGATAGAGCGCGTCGCCGACCCCGATCGTCTCCGGAGGTCGGGTGAGGTGCTTCAGCGTCACCCCCACAACGAGCTCCATTGCGATGTAGGGCGCGCCCCCCTCGCCGAGACCGCAATCGAGGACCGGCACGAAATTCGGGCTCACGACGCGCGATGCGATGCCCGCCTCGTCGAAGAGCATCGCCGCATACACCGACTCGTACCGTAAATCGGCGCGGATCCGCTTCACCGCGACGAGCGGCTCGCGCTCGATCTCCGCCTCCGCGCTGGCCTTCGCGTTCTCCCCGCTCCCGCCGCCCGCCCCCTCGACACCTGCCGCGCGGGCGCGACGGGCGATGAAGACCTCGGCCATGCCGCCCACAGCGAGCTGCACAAGCAGCTCGTAAGGACCGACAGTGCCCAGACCAGACGAATCCATACTTGACTCTCTGGACGGTTAGTTATCACGTCAATGGAAATCCATCAACCCGGCCATTTTACGGGCGGTCGCCTTCGTTCGTCGTTTTCATCCTTTTGCGGCTGCTCCCGGCCGCCCTCTCACGCTTGCGCCGGGCGGCGGGCGGCGAGCGCCCCGCCGCCGCCCACGCGCTCGGGGTCGCCGCCCCGCTCGGCGTGCTCGGCCAGCACCCGCTCGTCGGTCTCGCCCACCGAGCGCAGCCAGCGCGCGGCCGCGCGGTGGCCGGCGGCGCGATCGCCGTCCGTGAGCATCCCGTAGGCGGCGTCGCGCACGAGGGCGTGACGGAACGTGAGCTCCTCGTGCCCCGGGTAGCGCGACACGCCCCGGCGGGCGACGAGCTCCTCGGACAGCAGGCTCTTCAGCCAGCGATCGAGCGACTCGGCCGACGTGCCGGCGCCGAGCAGCTGCCGCACGCCCTCCGGCCAGAAGCTGCCGCCGAACAGGCTCGCCGCGCGCAGCGTGCGCCTCGCCTCGGCCGGCAGCGCCTCGATCCGCGTGTGCATCAGCGCCACCACCGTGGGCGGCAGGTCGCCCCGGCCCTCGGCGCGCGCGCGCATCAGCTCCTCGAGGAAGAACGGGTGGCCGTCCGCGTGCTCGACCAGCCGCGCCGCCTCGGACCGCGCGAGCTCCTCGCCGAACACGCTGCGGACGAGCCGATCGGCCGCCCGCGGGCTGAGCGCGCCGAGCTTGATGTGCTGCACCCCGCGCGGAACCCACAGCCCGGGGAACGTCTCCATCACGCTGTGGCGCGCGAAGCCGAGCACGAGGAGCGGGCGATCCGAGAGCGCCTGCAGCGCCTCGTCCAGCACCGAGACCGAGGCGTGATCGCTCCAGTGCATGTCCTCGAGCACCACGACGACCGGCCCCTCGCCGCACCGCGCGGCGAGCCAGTCGAGCACGGCGCGGCGCGCCTGCTCGCCCAGGAGGACCGCGTCCCCCCGGGCGACGTCGAGCTCCGGATCCGGATCGTCGAGCGGCGTGCCCGCGATCTCGCCGAGGAACCACGCGATGCGCCGCGCGTCCGCGGCCGGCACGGCGCGCGCCACGTGCTCGCGGATCTTGCCGCGCCGGGCCTCGATCGCCTCGCCGGGCAGGCAGCCGGCCGCCGCGAGGACGATCTCGCCCAGCATGCCGAACGGCGCCCCCGCGCCGATCGGGTCGCCGCGCGCCACGTAGACCGACGCGCGCGCGTCGACCTCGCGCACGACGCGGACGAGCTCGCAGCGCAGGCGCGTCTTGCCGATGCCGGCCTCGCCGAGCACCAGCGCGGCGCGCGCCACGGGCTCGTCGGCGCTCTGCTCGAAGAGGCCGCGCAGCATCGCGAGCTCGCGGTCGCGCCCGACGAACGCGGTGACGCGCCCGAGGAGCGTGCGATCCGGCTCCGTGCCGTCGCGCTCGCCCTTCAGCAGGAACGACGGGCCGTCGCCGATCACCTCGAAGCGCGGGGCCGCGAGCCCCGCCGTGACCTCGTCGATGCACACGTCGCCCCCGGCCTCGCGCAGCCGGGCGACCGCGCGGTCGATCACGTCGCCCGCGGGCAGGCGCTCGCCCACCTGCGCGCGGCCCGTGGCGAGCGCGACCGGGCGCCCGGGCAGGCGCGCCTTCATCGCGAGGGCGCACTGCGCCGCGCGCGCCGCGAGGTCGAAGGCGACCATGGGGCCGGAGCCGCCGCGGCCGGTGAACGCCTCGTCGGCGTGCGAGGACAGGAGCACCATCCGCGTGCCGCCGGCGAGCCGCACGCGCTCGCCGCCGAACGCCTCCGCGACGTCCGCGACGACGCGCTCGACGCCTCGATCGCTCGCCGGCTCGGGGTCCGCGGCGCCCACGTCGACGAGGACGACGCTGATGAGCCGCCGCTCGTCGCCCGTGACCGACGCCGGCGCGCCGTCCCCGCCCTCGCCGGGCGAGCGCGCGAGCAGGGCGCGCATCTCCGCGAGCGCGGCCGCCGCCGCGCGGCCGCCTTCGGGGCGCGCGGCCGGGTCCTTCGCCAGGAGGCGCGCGACGAGCTCGTCGAGCGAGGGCGGCACCTCGGGGCGTCGATCGGCGAGGCGCGGCGCCTCCTCGAGGAGGATGCGGCACATCTCCGCGAGCGGATCGTCGGCCGCGAAGGGGCGCTGCCCGGCGATGCTCTCGAAGAGCAGCACGCCGAGCGCGAAGACGTCGGCGCGCGCGTCGACCTCGGCGTCGCCGCGCGCCTGCTCGGGCGCGACATAGCCGAGGGAACCGACGAGCGAGCTGGCCTCCGTGACGAGGGTGGTCGACGCCGTCGCCCGCGCGACGCCGAAATCGAGCAGGACAACGCCGTCGACCCTGCCGTCGCGGAGGAGCACGTTGCTCGGCTTGAGATCGCGGTGCGTGATCCCGAGCGCGTGCACCGCGGCGAGCGCCTCCGCGATCTGGTGCGCGACGAGCAGCGCGTCGGCGACGGGGAGCGGCCCCTCCTGGAGGCGCGCGTCGAGCGTGATGCCGTCGAGCCACTCCATCGCGAGCCACAGGGCGCCGTCGTCGCTCGTGCCGTGCGCGATGTGCTGGACGATGAGCGGGTGCTGCGCGGCCTCGAGCAGGCGCGCCTCGCGCCGGAAGCGGGCCGCGAGCTCCGGGAGCGCGACCTTGAGCGCCACGGGGCGGCCGGTGACCTGGTCGGTCGCCCGGTAGACCGTGCCCATCCCGCCGGCGCCGGCAAGGCGGTGCACCTCGAACCGGCCTGCGACCAGCGTGCCCTCGCGCATGGCGAGAGCTTATCCGAGAGCCCCTGCCACGTCCGCGGTCCGCGTGCTCGGTGGTGACGGTTCGGGGTGTTTGTTGTACGCTGTGCGCGTAGACGCCCGGAGGACCGCGCTGCGCGCACAGGACGCCTTCTCGGGTCGGCGGCTCGGCTGATTGGAGAGGGACCCCCGATGAACCCCGGACAGCACGTGACGAGCACGCTCAGGCTGGCGCGCGAGCTCGGGAAGGGGGCGATGGGGAGCGTGTGGGTGGCCGATCACCTCGCGCTCGGGACGCAGGTGGCGGTGAAGTTCATGTCGCCGGCCTACGCGGACCAGAGCGGCTTCGTGGAGCGCTTCCGGCGGGAGGCGATGGCGGCCGCGCAGATCAAGAGCCCACACGTCGCCCAGGTCTTCGATCACGGCGTCATGCAGGAGGGCGTGCCGTACATCGTGATGGAGCTGCTCGAGGGGGAGGACCTGAAGAGCCGCATCCAGCGGCTCGGCGCGCTCCCGCCCGTCGAGGTCGCGGGGATCGTCGCGCAGACGGCGAAGGCGCTCGGGCGGGCCCACCAGCTCGGGATCGTCCATCGCGACATCAAGCCGGACAACATCTTCCTGCTCGACGTCGAGGGCGAGGTGTTCGTGAAGGTGGTCGATTTCGGGGTGGCCAAGCGGGTCCAGGGCGCGCCCCAGGGCGACCTCGGCATGACGTCGACCGGGAGCGTGCTCGGCACGCCGCTCTACATGAGCCCCGAGCAGCTGCTCAGCGCGAAGCACGTCGATTTCCGCGCCGATCTCTGGGGGCTCGCGGTGGTCGCGTACCACGCGCTCACCGGGCAGGTGCCGTTCGTCGGCGAGACGCTGGGCGCGCTGTCGGTGGTGCTTCACACAGGGATCTTCACGCCGCCGAGCGCGCTGAGGCCGGAGCTCTCCCCGGCGATCGACGCCTGGATGAAGAGGGCGCTGGCGCTCGATCCCGCGGCGCGCTTCGGGTCGGCGCGGCAGATGGCGGAGGCGCTGGAGCACGCGGTCCTCGGGCTCGCGCGCACGCCGTTCACGAACGATCCCTCGTCCAGCGGAGATCGGGGGAGCCACGGTGGCGCGCCCGGGAGCGCGTCGCAGCCGGTGCTGTTCGGGGCGCCGACGCCGGCGCCGTCGGCGCCGGGCGCGCGGCTCTCGACCACCGGCACGCCGGGGCGGACGCTCGCCGGCATGGCGACCTCGGGGGCGGACGGGTCCCGCAGATGGGCGCCGGCGATCCTGGCGGCGGCGCTCGCCCTGGGGGCGGCCGTGTCGGTGGGTGTGTTCCTGGCGACGAGGCCGTCGCCCACCGTGGAGGTATCCCCCTCCTCGGACGACCCGGCCGCCCGGCAGGCCGCGCCGGGCGCAGCGCAGCCGGCTGGGCCCGCCGCGCAGGGCGGCGCTGCGGCGCCGGCCAGCGCCGCAGCGCCAGGGCAGGCGGAGCCCGCTGAGCCCGGGACGGCAACCACGGCAGCGCCTGCGAAGGCGGCCACGGCAGAGGCCGTGGCAGGCGTGCAGGCGCCCCAGGCAGGCGCGCAGGCGCCCCAGGCAGGCGCGCAGGCGGGGGCGAAGCCCAGCGCGTCCGCGACGCCGCGCGGCGCCGCGGACGGCCGCGGACGGGTCGCGCCGCGGGAAACGGCGTCCGGCCGCCCGGCGGCGACGAAGCCCCCGCCCCCGCCGCTCGAGGATACGATCGGCTTCTGAGGCGGCCCTCGTCCTGCCTCGCTCCAGCCGCCCGGCGCCCTCGAACGCCGGCGGATGCCACCGGACCGGCCAGACGAGGCCTCCTGCAACGGCGTTCTTGCGCCATGCGCCTGCAAAACGCGGAATATCGCGCGGCGCAGGCGAGAACTTGGCATCGGAAGGCGAGGCAAGGCGGGCGCACTGCGGCATCCCGCCTCGCTCACCCCGGGTGCCGGGGCCGCAAAATCGGCGCGCTCGCATTGCTGCGCGAGAATTTCGAACTGGCATGGACCGTGCGGTATCCGCCACGGGGGCCTGGAGCGAGGGCGCGCTCACGCAAAGGAGGTCTCTTCATGGCGAAGCTCGTAATTGGCCTGGTGCAGACGCGCGAGGAGGCGGAAGCCGCGGCGGAACGCGTCATCGACTGCGGCTACACGCGACAGGACGTCAGCCTGCTGATGACCGACGCGACGCGCCACAAGTACTTCAGGGTTCCGGACGGAACGCCGCCGGCGCACACGGCGCACACGTTCGGCGCCGCGATCGCGATGAGCGCCGTGGTTCCCGACCTCGAATTCGTGGTGGCCGGCCCGCTGGCCGCCGTGGTGGCGAGCGCGGTCTGCGCCAGGCTCGCGGGCGGCCTGCGCGAGATCCTCATCACCGCCGGCGTCCCGAAGCGCTGGGCGGAACGCTACGAAACCGGCGTCAAGCAGGGCAGGATCCTGATGAGCGTATTCGCCCACAGCGAACGAGAGGCCGGCGTGCTCCACAGGGTCCTTGACGACCCCGGCATGTACCCGGTCCGCCCCGCGATCCGCGGACGCCAGTCGTACGACACGTTCATCTGAGCGAACAGCGCGCAACCCGGCGCCTCACCTCCGCAGACGCGAGGCGCCGGGCGCGCCGTGTGTCGGGCTCAGCCCCCCAGGGACCTGAGCCGCGCGCGCAGCATCAGCGCCCCGATGAGGTCTTCCTCCGCGTCGCTCCGGCGCGACCAGCCCAGCGCGAGGTAGCGCAGGAGCTCGCCGAACGTCGGTCCGGCCGGCGCCGCGCTCGTGCCGCCGCGGACGACCCAGAGCTGCTCGCCGTCGGCCTCGAGCGCGACGGTCGCCCGCTGGGCCGCGCCGCCGCCGAGCGCCGAGCCCGAGAGCCGCGCGATCGGGTAGAGCTGCCGCGCCGCCGCCGCGTCCCAGCCGGGCTCGCGCTCGTGGCTGCGGAGCTCGTCCTCGCGGAGGAAGCGCAGCGTGCCCTCCACGGCGCCGATCGCGAGCTCCCGGTAAAGGTCCTCCGGATCCGCCGGATCGGCCCAGTCGTAGGCGCGCGCGAACGCCGTGTACGTGGCCGGCGGGGCGACGCCGCGGACGGGCGGCGGGGGCGCCGCCGGCGCGCCGCGGCCGTCCTCGCGCCGGAGCACCCGGTTGAGCCGCCTCACCTCGTCGGCGATCGACCCCGGCCCCGGCTCGACGAGGCGCACCTCGACCCGGCGCTCGGGCGCGAAGAGGCCGCCCATGAGCGCGCCGAGCACCGGGGCGCCCAGCTCGGCCGAGAGGAACGTCGAGCCGCGGTGCGGCCGGATCGCCCGGTCCGTGGCGTCGCGCTCCTCCTGCGCGGTCGCGACGTCCGGCAGGTCGATGTCGACCGCAGCGAGGTCGCTCCGATCGGGCGTCTCCACGCCGGCCTCGAGGCCCTCCTCCCCTTCCCTCACGAAATGGCGGACGAACCCGCTCGCCTCGAAGCGCCAGCCGTCGTCGTGGACGACCTCCTCCGAGAACACGAGCACGAAGATCGTCGCCCCCCGGTGGCCGAGCTCGGCGGCCGCGTCGAGCACGGCGACGGGTGGAGAGAGCTCGTCCTCGAAGAGCTCGATGAGGTGGTCGAGCTCGTCGCCGCCACCGGCGGGCTCGCCGCTCGCGTAGTACGCGGCGCAGTACCCGGGCACGCCCGGGAGCGCCGCGACGAACAGGCGCGGCGAGGCGACGCCCCAGCCGCCGAGCGCAACGGCAAAGCCCTGGGACAGCGCGCGGTCCGGGATGTCGGCGGGTCGAAAGATCAACGCAGCGAACGTGGTGGCCATGGGGCGCCCAGGGTAGCCGATCGCCCGCCCGCGGCCGGTGTCCGACGCGCTCCGCGCGCCTTCATGACCGCTTGCTCAAGTTCTCCGTGGTTCTCCGGGGGGCGAGCACGGTCCTCGGAGAGGATCCCGCCACCCGCGGCCGGGCGCCTGCCGGGAAACCACGAAGAGACCTCCGGAGCGGAGGAACCGGATGCCGGGCCTCGCCGGCGAGCCGCGGCGCGCCTCGCGGCTGCCTTGGACGCGGCGCGGCGCATCGGGTAGAGGACCCTCATGCTCGGTCAATCCACCCTGTCCGTCGGTGAGATCGCCCCTGACTTCACCCTGCAGTCGCAGAGGCGAGAGGCGGTGAAACTCTCCGATTTCCGGGGCAAGAAGGCGGTCGTTCTCTTTTTCTACCCCAAGGACGACACCCTTGTATGCACCGCGGAGTCGTGCGCGTTCCGCGACCATTATGACGCGTTCGCGGAGGCCGGCGCCGAGGTCATCGGCGTGAGCGCCGACTCGGAGGGATCCCACGAGCAGTTCGCGCAGAAGCACCGCCTGCCCATGACGCTGCTCAGCGACCCCGGCGGGCAGACCGCGGCGCGCTACGGCGTGAGGCCGCTCTTCGGGCTCCTCCCGGGCCGCGTGACGTTCGTCATCGATCGCGAGGGGGTCGTTCGACATGCCTTCTCCTCCCAGCTCCGCGCGGCGAGGCACGTCGAGGAGGCGCTCGCCGTCGTGAAGCGGATCGAGGCCTCCGGCCGCGGTTGACAGGCGCCGGGAGCGGCGCCCGATCTCCACCCGTCGCCCGTCGTTGACGCCCTCGAGAGGGGCGTTATGAACCCACACGGCGGGGCCATCGCACGCCTCCGCCGGGGGGCGACGATGAAGAATGGATTGTGGACGACAGCGACGCTGGCGGCCGCCGCGATGGGTCTTTCCCGGCCGGGGGCCGCGGCGGACGCGCTCTCGCTCCGCCGGGTCGTGCTCTCGACCGGCGGCGTCGGGTATTTCGAGTACGAGGCACGCGTCCGCGGCGACGCCGAGCTCGCGCTCGAGGTGCGGCTCGATCAGGTCGACGACGTGCTGAAGAGCATCGTCGTCTACGACGAGCACGGCGCGGCCGGGAACATCACGCTTCCCGGGAGGGAGCCGCTGCGCGACCTGTTCCGCGAGCTCCCGTTCGACGAGGGAGCGCTCGAATCCGAGGCCGCCCTGCTGAACGCGCTGCGCGGCGCCGAGGTGCGGACCCGGGGCTCCGAGGGGACCATCGTCGGGCGGATCGTCGCGGTCACGGCGGCGCAGGTGGCGCTGCCGGGCGGCGGCTCGGAGAACCGGCACCGGCTCGCGCTGATGTCGGAAGGCGCGCTGAGGCAGGTCGTCCTGGAGGAGACGGGCGGCGTGGAGCTCGTCGAGGAGCGCCTGCGACAGCAGGTCGGCGCGGCGCTCCTCGGGCTCGCGAGCCGGCGTCAGCGCAACCGCCGCGAGCTCGTCGTGCGCACGGCCGGAGAGGGCGAGCGGGTCGTCCGGGTGGCCTACGTCATCGAGGTCCCGCTCTGGAAGACATCGTATCGGCTGACCGTGCCGGAGGACCCGCAAACGACGGCCGCCGCGCTCTCCGGGTGGGCCATCGTGGAGAACCAGAGCGGCGGCGACTGGGACAGCGTGGATTTCACCCTGGTGTCGGGCAACCCGGTGACGTTCCGCCAGGCGCTCTACGAGATCTACTATGTGTCCCGCCCGGAGGTGCCCGTCGACGTCGCCGAGCGGGTGCTGCCGCGGCTCGACGAGGGCGCCGCGGCGCTCGCGGCCAGGGCGGCGCGGCTCGCGCGCTTTCACGCCGGCGCGGCCGCCGAGGCGCCCCCCGCGACCGCCGAGAAGGGCGAGCCGGAGCGCGAGGAGGCGGCGACGCAGGTCGTGTTCCACTTCCCGGCGCCCCTCACGATCGCGAGCGGGCAGACGGCG
The DNA here is from genome assembly GCF_051519845.1 of Sorangium sp. So ce362. NCBI lineage: Bacteria > Pseudomonadati > Myxococcota > Polyangiales > Polyangiaceae > Sorangium > Sorangium sp. So ce362. Next base: position 6,301,404 of record NZ_CP150332.1, read on the forward strand.
CTCCTCCCGATCGTCGAGCGCGAGGTCCCCGCGGAGCGCGTGGGGCTCTACCAGCGGGAGGCGAGCGCGCGCAGCCCGCTCGCCTCGGTGCGGCTGCGGAACGACGGCGACACGAGCCTGCCGCCCGGCGCGATGACGGTCTACGAGCGCTCCGCCCGGGGGGTCGTCACCTACGTGGGCGACGCCCGGCTCGCGCCGCTGCCGCCGGGCGAGTCGCGGCTCGTGAGCTTCGCCGTGGACCGGAAGGTGCGTATCGATCGCGAGGAGCGGGCCGAGGAGGCGTTCTCGCGCGCGCGGATCCAGGGCGGGATGCTGGAGATCGTCCGGACCGCCCGCAAGGTGACGGTCTACACGATCGTGGGCGCCGCGCGCGAGCCGCGCGTCGTGCTCATCGAGCACCCGCGCCTCGCCGGCTGGGAGCTCGCCGAGCCGAAGAAGGGCGTCGAGGTGACGCGCGACCGCTACCGCATCCGGCGGGAGGTGGCCGCGGGCGAGACAGCGCGGCTCACGGTCGCGCTGGAGCAGCCCATCTCGCACACGATCGCGCTCACGAGCCTCTCCAGCGAGCAGATCGGGGTGTACCTGTCCTCGCGCGAGCTCTCCGAGGCGCTGCGCGCGGTGTTCGCGCGGATCGCGGAGCTCAGGGCGACGATCGAAGGCCGGCAACGCGCGCTCTCGGCGCTGGAGTCCGAGCTCGCGGCGCTGCGCGGCGAGCAGGAGCGCGTGCGCGAGAACCTCAAGGTCGTGCCCGCGGGGAGCGCGCTCCACGAGCGCTACCTCAGGACGCTCGGCGAGCAGGAAGACCGGATCGCGGCGGTGTCGGCGGAGCTCCCGGGCGCGCGCGAGGCGGTGGCCGGCGCCGAGCGGGCGCTCGCCGACTACGTGCGCGACCTGTCGCTCGCGCCCTAGCGCCGCGCGTCGAGCCGAGCTGCCCGCCCGAGGAGACGCTGTCCGTCGCGGCGCCAACGAACAGCGTCTCCTCGGATCGCCGAGGCAGCGGCCTTTGGGCGCTATCGAGCGCTCCGGGGCCACGTCGTGTCCCCTGGGTGCAGCAGCGGTAAAGGCCGAGCCCGTCTCCGGCTCCTCCGGCCGGCGCACCACCGCGCGAGCGACAACGACCCTATCCGCAGATCACGGCGTGACGCCGCGCTACGGCGTAATGATCCGCTGTCACGATAGATGCGCCGCGTCGCAGCACCGCGAGCACGAAGTCGGTGCTGCTTCCTGTGTAGCCGCCGGGCGCGCTTCGGGATAGAAAAGACGATCTTAAGGAGTCATCGACATGAAGAGAAGCGTGAACGCAGTGCTCTCCCTGTCTGCTGCCGTGGCGCTGCTGTGCCTCGGCACGCCTGCCGACGCGACGACGGCCGTCCTGCTCTCGCGCGAGGAGCTCGTGCGCAAGTCAGCGACGGTGGCGCGCGTGACCGTCGGCCAGTCGTACACGGCGGAGTCCGACGACGGGAAATCGATCGTGACCCGCACCGAGCTCACGATCACCCAGCCGCTCAAGGGAGGCGAGGCGGCCAAGGGGGGCGTGAAGGTGATTGTGCTGGAGCAGGTCGGCGGGACCTACAACGGCAAGACACAGCGGCTGCTGGGCGACGCCGCGCTCTCGCAGGGCGAGGACGCCGTGGTCTTCCTGCGCCCGGGCGACAAGGGGCGTTGGCACTTCACGGCGCTCGCGCTGTCGGTCTATCACGTGGACACGAAGGGCCTGGCGCGGCGCAGCCTCGAGGGGCTGCACCTCGTCCAGCGGACCGGGGGCACGTTCGTGCCCGTCAAGGCGCCCGCCGAGGAGGTCGAGCCCATCGAGACCCTCATGACGGACGTGGTCCGCTTCGCGGGAGTGAAGTGAGGTGAGGCGCCACGTTGCCCTCGCCGTCTTGCTCGGCGCCGCCTCGTTCCACGCCGCGGGCCGCGAGGCCGCCGCGTGGACGCCGCTCGATTCCAGCGTCCCTCGCTGGGGTCAGCTGCCCGTCAGCTACTACATCAACCACGCGACGATCCCGAGCGGGATCGCCGGCTTCGCCGTCGCCCGTATCGAGTCCGGGTTCGACGCGTGGTCGAGCCCGGGGTGTACGGCTTGGCAGGCCAACCTCCTCGGCGACACAACCGATCGTTACAACGTCAATGACGGCAAGAACGTGTTCCACTGGGTCAGCAACTCCTGGCCGAACATGCTCGGCGACGTCAACTCGGTCATCGGCGTCACGATGCCGGCCTGGGGGAGGTTCGACTACGCCATCGTGGACGCCGACATGGTCTTCAACAACGTCGGGTTCTGCTGGAACGACACCGGCAACGACGGCTGTGTCGACACACAGTCGATCGCGACACACGAGGAGGGACATTTCCTCGGCCTCGGCCACTCCAGCGAGCGGAGCGCGACGATGACCCCGTACTACGTCGTGGGCTCGTCGATGCGCACCCTCGAGGACGACGACGTCGAGGGCGTGTGCGCCCTGTATCCCAACGGCGAGACCGTGACCACGAGCGCCACGAGCGCCACGAGCGGCGGCGGCGACGACTGCGATAGCTGCTTCAACGGCTCGCTCGCGGACACCTGCAGATCGCAGTATGACGCCTGCGGCGCGTCGACCTCGTGCCGGGCATTCGCCGGCTGTTACGCCACCTGCCAGGACAACGCCTGCGTCGAGCGCTGCATGAGCGATCATGCCGCGGGCGCCAACATCTATCTCCGCATCATCGAATGCCTCTGCAACGACTGCTCGACGGAGTGCACCGCCGAGTGCGCCGGCGTCGAGGGCGGGGGCGGCAGCGGAGGAGGCGGCGGCGGGGGCAGCGGCGGTGCCGGCGGAGCGGAGGCGAGCAGCACGTCGACCTCGTCGGCCGGCGGCGGATCGACCGCGAGCGCGACAGCGAGCTCGTCGGTCGCCTCGGGCAGCGGCGTGGGCGGCGCCGACCCGCCGACCGAGGACCCGCCGGACGACGGGGAGTCCGGCGGCGATTCCGGGTGCTCCTGCTCGACGAGCGGTCGATCGGCCGATCTCGGAGGGCTCACGCTCCTCGGCGTGGTCGCCGCGCTGGGTTCGCGCCGGCGCCGACGCGAAGCGCTCGGTCGCGGGTAACGCTCCTCCCGGGTGAACCACGCCCGGTGGCGCCGTCCCTCCCTGCTCGCGGTGCGCGCGTCGACGATCATCCCACCGAGGCGCCGCCGCTCGCGCTGATCGAGAACCGTCGATCGCGCGTGGGCAAGGCGGAGCATCGGCGGCCAGCCAGCCACGCAAGAACGACGTAGGGCGCGCATGTCGCGCGCGGAGCGTGTGCCGAGGTGGCCGCGCGCTGGCCGGCCGTCCTGGCCGACTGGGCGGCCACACCACGGGACGACGACAGACCGACCCGCCGCGTGGCCCGACAATTCGGGGCACGGCAGCAGGCCGAGATTTTGCACGCTCTCCAGCCAGGTCCCGACGCTCGCAGGAAGATCAAGGCGAGCTCGGCTCAATCTTGGCCCACGCATGTGCGCTAATGTAGGCAAACGTGGGAAGAGGTCAACGTGCGAACCCTGGCCATCACGGTAATAACGCTGCTCGGCGTCGCGGCCTCAGGCTGCGGCAGTCATTCGGACACGGAGGTGGGCGAAGCTCGAACCGTCGAGATCCGCGAGGTCTCAGGGGAGATGTCCGACCCCCCGCAGGTCGCGGCTCGGCAGGCGGAGGCCGCCGCTCCGCAGGTGGAGGAGGAGGAGGAGGTCGCGGCTCCGCAGGCCGAGGCCGACGGGCCGCTGGCCGATCTCACGACGAGCGAGGCGCCGGTCGCCCTGCCCGGATGGACCGAGGGGTGCCCGGGCGGGATGGTGAGGGTGGAAGGCGAGTATTGCCCCGCCGTGGTGCAAGAATGCCTCGAGTACCACCCCGAATGGACGAAGCGCCACGGTGAGCCGGGTGTGGCCGCCCGATGCGTGCGTTTCCGTGAGCCGTCGCGGTGCGTCGCCAAGAAGAACGAGAACCTCTCGTTCTGCATGGACCGGTACGAGTACCCGAACGTTCCGGGCGAGCTGCCCCGCACGCTGACCTCGTGGGAGCAAGCCGCCGATCTCTGCGCGGCAGAGGGCAAGCGGCTGTGCACCGAGGCCGAGTTCAACTTCGCCTGCGAAGGCCCCGAGGCGCTGCCTTACGCCTACGGCTACCAGCGGGATGCCGAGACGTGCAATCAGGACCGAGACTACCGCTTTCCGGATCACTCGCAGCGGCTGCTCCACTACGAAGCATGCCAGCAGAACGAGCGATGCGCCGCCGAGCTGTCACGCCTGGACGGCCGCGAGCCGGCCGGCGGACGCGCGGCGTGCGCCTCGTGGGCAGGCGTCTTCGATCTGAACGGCAACGCCAACGAGTGGGTGGTGCGCACCGATCAGAAGGCCCCTTATCGCAGCGGGCTCAAGGGCGGATGGTGGGGTCCGATCCGGAGCCAGTGCCGCCCGATGACGACCTTTCACAAGGAAGACGACTACGGCTACGAGGTCGGCTTCCGCTGCTGCGCGGACGTCGAGCAGCAGGCGACGTAGGACCAGCGGGTCCGTGGCGGCGACCTCACCTCCTGACCGCAGACGCAGGCGAGGGGACGAGCTCTCACGGGGGCCTGCGGGCCCCGGCGAGCTGCAAGGTGCCGGCGGCGACTCCAGGTGCAGGCAGGAGCCAGCTCCGCGCTCAGCTGATGTGCGCAGGCCGCAAGGCTGATGCTCGAAGATCTCTGTGTCCCCTCTCGCGGACCGACCGTACGGCGTGATAGAGGTGGCGGCCCGAGGGGAAGCTCGCACAAAGCGAGGCGCGCACGCGCCTTGCTCAGGGCCCCCTCGAGCGGCGCACACGCCGCCAGGAGGCTTGAGATGGACGAGAGAGTTCAGCGGTACGTGGATATGGGGGTGGCGCTCGGGATGAGCGTCGGCGCGAAGATCGTGGGCGCGATCCTGGTCTGGATCATCGGCCGGATGATGATCCGGGGGGTCCTCTCGGTGATGCAGCGCAGCTCCGCGCTGAAGAAGCTCGACGTGACGCTGGCTCATTACCTCGAGTCGGCGACGTCCGTGCTGCTGAACATCCTGCTCGTCATCGCGATGCTCAGCGTCTTCGGCGTCGAGACGACCACCTTCGCCAGCCTGCTCGCCGCGGTCGGCATCGCCGTCGGCATGGCGTGGTCCGGGCTCCTCTCGAACCTCGCGGCCGGCATCTTCATGATCCTCCTGCGCCCCTTCAAGACGGGTGATCTCGTGACGGCCGGGGGCGTGACGGGCACCGTACACTCGATCGGGCTCTTCGCGACCACCCTGGACACGCCCGACAACGTCCGCAACATCGTGGGCAACGGCAAGATCTTCAGCGACACCATCCAGAACTACAGCACGAACCCGTTCCGTCGCGTCGACTGCACCGCGCAGCTCGCGCACGGCGCGGATCACGAGGCGGCGATCACGCGGCTCAGGGCGCACCTCGCGCTCATCCCCAACGTGGTCAAGGTGCCCGCGCCCAGCGTCGAGATCCTGGACTTCACCCTCGCCGGGCCCGTGCTGGCCGTCCGGCCCTTCTGCCATACCGATCATTACTGGGACGTCTACTTCGCCACCAACAAGGCCATCCGCGAGGAGCTCGGCAAGCTGGGGCTCCCTGTCCCGAGCCAGCACGTGCACATCAACCAGCTCGCGGCGACATCTCCCCCGCGCAGCGCGGGCGCAGACGCGCACCCGGCGGCCTGACGCGCTGCCGCTCGACCGCGCGCGGCAGCCCGCGCGCGGTCGAGCGGAGACTTCGCGAGCGGCGCGCAGCGCGGGGTCCGCTGGGCGTAAGCCAAGACGCTGGCCCGTCCTGTCGTCATTGCCCGCGCTCGTCTCCGTGGATAAGAGGCGGGGGATGAACGACTGGGAAGCACGCTTTGCGAGGAAGCTCGAGCAGACCGACCTCGGCGATGATCCGGCCCACGATCTGGCGCACTTCACGAGGGTCGTCGCCACGGCCAAGACGCTCGCGGCGGACGAAGGGGCCAGGCTCGAGGTCGTCGTCCCCGCGGCCTGGCTGCACGATCTCGTGAACGTCCCCAAGAACGACCCGAGGCGCTCGCAGGCCTCACGGCTCTCCGCGGCGGAGGCGCTGCGCTTCCTCCGGAGCATCGCGTACCCCGAGGCCTTCCTCGCGGACATCGCCCACGCCATCGAGGCCCACAGCTACAGCGCGGGGATCGAGCCGAGCACCCTCGAAGCCAGGGTCGTCCAGGACGCCGACCGCCTCGACGGGCTGGGGGCGATCGGGATCGCCCGCTGCTTCGCCGTGGGCGGCCTGCTCGGCGTCCGGTTCTACGATCCCCAGGATCCGTTCGCCGAGCGGAGGCCGTGGAACGATCGCGAGAACGCCATCGACCACTTCCACGTGAAGCTGTTCAAGACCGCCGAGAGCCTCACGACGGCCGCCGGGCGTCGCGAGGGCGCGCGACGGGCGGAGTTCATGAGACAGTACCTCGCCCGCCTCGCGGTCGAGATCCGCGGCGAGATGCCCTGAGATCAGCCCGCGCCGGCGACGGTCACCGCGGCCGCCACGGCGACCGGGATCGTGAAGTTGTCGTCCATCCGCGACGAGAACAGCTCGGTGGCCGCCCCGGCCAGGCCCGCGACGGCGGCCAGGGCGAGCCGCGAGGAGAGCGACGCGGGGCCGAGCGCCCACATCACCGCGAGGGAGCTCAGCGCGCCGGCCGCGAAGCAGGCGAGCGTCCCCTCCAGCGATCGGCCGTCGCGCAGCCGCGTGCGGCCGAAGCGACGGCCGATGAGCGCCGCCGCCGGGTCGCCCACCGCGAGCACCACCACGGCGAGCGACTGGCTCAGCCGCGTCCCGAACAGCGCCAGCAAGAGGAGCGCCGTCACGTACCAGGTCGACGAGTTCACCCGGTAACGCTCGTGCGGGTGCGCCACGAACCGGAAGAGCCGCATCAGCCGATCGTTGACCCGCTCGCTCACCCGGCGGGCAATCTCCATCGACCACGCCGCCGCCGCGAACGCGCCGCTCACGGCCACCAGCCAGCCGCGCTCGGGCAGGAGCTGGATCAACCCGAGCACCGCCAGCCCCGAACCCACGTGCCACAGGCTGCGCGCATGGTTCGTCGGCCTGACGCTCGGCGGCGCCACAACGACCCCCCGCAGCGTCAGCAGCAACGACTCGTACGCAGGCTGCACCTCCCGCTGGAACGCTATCCACGCCGCCTTGGGCGAGGGCGTGCCGGTCGGGGTCGCCCGCTCGACCGCCGCGAGCAACGCGCGAAGGCGCTCGCGGAGCCGCCCGAGCGTGCCCGCCGCATCGTCGCGCTCGGCGGCCACGACGAGCTCCCGGAGCCGCGACACCACCCGATCGACCCGGGCGCGCACCTCGGGCTCGTCCCGGAAGACGAAGACCGCGGGATCAACTTGACGCAGAAGAGCGCAGAGCTCTTCGGAGACGAGCTTGGTCTCGACGTGCAAAGCGTGGATCACGTTGGCTTTTGTGAGGATAGTCTCCGGAGCCCCGCGCGGCATGTCAGCGCTTCGTCATACCCGCAGGTGGGCCGGCTCGCTGCGCCCGAGCCGATGAGACGCGCCGCACGGCGTGACTGCGTACCCGCCTTCACGTTCGGACCCGCGCCGCAGGACAGACGCCCCATGAGACCGCGCCGCAGGGACCGCAGGAGCCGCCGCCCGCCCGGTTCACATGGCCGGATCCAGGATGAGGCCGCAGGCGCGATGGCCTCGCCTCCCGCCCCAATTGCCCAGGTCGCGGCGACCACGGCGCACGCCGCGACCGGCTCGCCCCAACTCGTCGGCAGCGACAACAACCTCGTCGGCAGCGACAACAACCACGCAATTCATGGATTCATGGAGTGTGGCGAAAGGTATCCTCTCTATTCCATTCCTGTCTCAAATCCGCCCGACTCGCGCCTTGCCAAGCACTGGGGCGAAATCGCATGAAAGGCACCTTACGACTCCGCAAGGAGCGCGAGCCGTCGCGCTTCCCCTGCACTCACGCTGCGGCTAGGGTGCCTCGCGTCGCGGATTCGACGGGTGGGCGCGAGGCGCCCTGGACGCAGCGCGCGGCCTTCGCGCGCGCGTCCGATAGGCGTCGTTCCCTCGGAATCGGAGAATCGAGGAACATGAAGGTTTCAGTTCGGTACACCGCGCTGTCGTTCGCGCTGCTCGCCGGGCCCCTCGCCCACGCGCGGGAGCGCCCGAACCACGATGCCTATTTCAAGGAGCCGCCGGCGCTGCCCGCCGGCGTGGCGCGCGTCGCGAACGAGGATGCGCCGGGCGTCGTCGTCGCGTCGACCGATCCGCAGCGCGGGGTGCCGACCTTCGTGTGGGCGACCTCGCCGGAGCACCGCCCGCCGGCCGCGACCCACAGCACGGCCGAGGCCGCAGCGCGCTGGTACGTGCAGCGGTACGCGCGCCTCTACAACCTGCCGCAGGCCGCGCTCGACACGGCCGTCGTGCGGCACGTCCACGACACCGGGCGCGGCGGCATCCTCGTCACGCTGGGCCAGGACGTCGACGGGGTCCCGGTCTTCCGCAGCGAGCTCGGGGTGCTCATGAAGCGCGACCTCGCGCTCGTCGCGCTCGCGGGCAACCTGCACGCGTCGGCCGTCTCGCTCCCGCCCGGCGCCGGCTCGCTGCGGCCCGGCTCGAAGCGCAGCCGCGCGTTCTCCGGCTCGCCGGCCCAGGCGATCGTCCGCGCCGTGCGCGACGCGCACCGCATCGACATCAAGACGGCCGACCTCCGCGGCCGGGGCGAGGCGAAGGGCGGGTATCGGCTCTTCGAGCTCGCGGACACCGCGCACGCGCGCCAGCGCGCCGGGACCCTGCGCTTCATGCAGCCGGCGCGGGTCAGGAAGGTGCTGTTTCCGCTGCCCGACCGGCTCGTGCCCGGCTACTTCGTCGAGCTCATCTCGGGCGACGCCGGCAGCACGAGCTCCGGGGCGTATGCGTGGGTGTTCGGGGCCAGCGACGGGCGGTATCTCTACCGGGAAAACCTCTCCCACGCCGCCACGTTCGATTACCGGGTCTGGGCAGAGGAAGGGGGCAAGCACACCCCGCTCGGCGGGCCCCTCGCGGACATGTCGCCGCACCCGACCGGGCAGCCCGACGGCCATGTCCCGCGGTTCATCGCGCCGAGCCTCATCTCCATCGAGGGGTTCAACACGAGCCCGGACGGCAAGGCCGATCCGTGGCTTCCGGCGGACGCGACGTCGACCCGCGGCAACAACGTCGACGCCTACGCGGATCATCACGCGCCCGACGGGTTCTCCAGCGGCGATACGCGCGCGGCGCTCTCGGGGCCGGGCGCGTTCGACTACACCTATGACCCGCTCGCCGAGCCGCTCGCCAGGCCCGAGCAGATCATGGCGGCCGTCACCCAGGTCTTCTACGTCACGAACTGGCTCCATGACTGGTACTACGACTCCGGCTTCACCGAGGCCGCAGGCAACGGCCAGCGCGACAACCTCGGTCGAGGCGGCCTCGACGGCGACCCGCTCCTCGCCGAGGCGCAGGACGACGCGCCCGGCGGCAGCCGCGACAACGCGAACATGGACGCGACGTACGACGGCGCGTCGCCGCGGATGCAGATGTACCTGTGGTCCGGGCAGGACCTGCGGTCCCTGAGCGTCACGCCGCAGAACGCCAACTACGCGTCGAACACCGCCATGTTCGGGCCCCTGCGCTACGAGGTGACCGGTGAGCTCGCCCTCGGCGAGGACGACGCCGCGCCCCGGGGCGACGCGTGCGGGCCGATCACGAGCGACGTGGCCGGCAAGATCGCCCTCGTCGACCGGGGCGGGTGCACCTTCGCCGAGAAGGCGCAGAGCGCGCAGGAGGCGGGCGCCGTCGGCGTCATCATCGCCAACAACCGCGTGAGCGACGGGGCCCCGCGGCTCGCCGGCGACGCGCCCGAGGTGACGACGCCGGCCCAGAGCGTCTCGCTCGAGGACGGCAGCGCGCTCAAGGCGGCGCTCGCCGGGGCGCAGGCGCCGCTCGCGGTCACGATGACCCGCGAGCCCAGCGTGGAGCGCGACGGCACGATCGACAACACCATCGTGGCGCACGAGTGGGGCCACTACATCCACCTCCGTCTGGTCGCGTGCGGCACGCAGATGTGCGGCGCGCAGAGCGAGGGCTGGGCGGACTTCATCGCGCTGCACATGGCGCTGCGCGATGGCGACGACCTCGACGGCGCCTACCCGCTCTCGAGCTACGGGAGCGCGGCGATGGGCGACAGCTACTTCGGCATCCGCCGCGCGCCCTACTCCGTCGACTTCAGCAGGAACGGGCTGACGTTCAAGCATATCTCGGACGACGAGCGCCTCCCCGACCACCCGCTCAACGTCTCGGCTCCCCAGAACTCCGAGGTGCACAACGCCGGTGAGGTCTGGGCAGCCATGATGTTCGAGGCCTATGTCGCGCTGATCCGGCACGGCGACGGCCTGACCCCGCCGCGCGCGTTCGAGCAGACCCGGCGGAGGATGAGCGATTACGTGGTGGCGGGCATGAAGCTCGCCCCGGCCAACCCGACCTACACCGAGCAGCGCGACGCCGTGCTGGCCGCCGCGCTCGCCAGCGATCAGGGCGACTTCCTCGCGATGGCGGAGGCGTTCGCGCGGCGGGGCGCCGGCACGTGCGCCGAGTCGCCGCGCGCCGACTCGCACGGCCTCTCCGGCGTGGTCGAGAGCTTCAAAATCCAGCCCGAGATCGCGCTGGTCCGCGCGGAGCTCGACGACAGCGCCGGCTCCTGCGACCGCGACGGGCTGCTCGACGCGGAGGAGTCCGGCACGGTCGCGATCGAGATCGTCAATCGCGGCACGGCGCCGCTGACCGGGGCGGTGGCGTCCATCGAGGGGCCGGGCGGCGGGGTGAGCTTCCCGGAAGGCGCGCGCGTGTCGTTCGGCGACATCGCGCCGTTCGCGACCGGGACCGCGACCGTGGCGGTGAAGCTCGACCGGAGCGTGAAGCCCGCCGAGGACCTGAAGCTCCGCCTGACGCTGAAGAGCGCCGAGGCGTGCACGCCGACGCGGGTGGAGGCCCTGGTGCGCCGCGTGAACTACGACGAGGTCCCCGGGTCCTCGGCGGTCGACGGCGTGGAGACGCAGAGCACGACCTGGACCGTCGAGGGGCTCTCCAGCGAGCTCGTGTGGTCGCGCGCCGAGGCGGACGCGCCGAACCGCGTGTGGCGCGGCGTGGACCTGGCGAGCCTGTCCGACGCGGCGCTGGTGTCGCCGGCCCTGGAGGTCAGCGAGACCGAGCGCTTCGTGCTGACGTTCGCGCACCGGCACCAGTTCGAGGCGAGCGACGGCACGTCCTGGGACGGCGCGGTGATCGAGATCAGCGCCGACGGCGGCGAGACGTGGGTCGACCTCGCGAGGACCGCGGATCCGGGCTACAGTGGGAGGATCACGAGCGAGTCGGGCAATCCGCTGGCCAGGCGGATGGCCTTTGTCGGCGAGAGCCCGTCGTGGCCCGAGGCCGACAGGGTGTCTGTCGACCTGGGGACCGCGTTCGCCGGGAAGACGGTGCGGGTGCGGTTCCGCGTGGGCACCGACGAGGCCGCGGGCGACACCGGCTGGGAGCTCGACGACATCGGGTTTGCGGGCCTGAAGAACAAACCGTTCGCGACGCTCGTCGAGGACACCGCCTCCTGCCAGAGAGGGCCGGTGGCCGACGCCGGAACGGATCAGGCGGTCGCGATCGGAGAGCTCGTGACGCTCGACGCGTCGGGGAGCTCGGATCCCGAGGAGGACGAGCTGACGTTCTCCTGGACGCAGACGGCGGGGCCGGCGGTCGAGCTGACCGGCGAGGGCGCGCAGACGACCTTCGTGGCGCCCGAGGTGGCCGCGGCGACGACCTTCGCGTTCGAGGTGAAGGTCGGCGACGGGATCCTGGAGGCGACCGACCAGGTGAGCGTGGTGGTCGATCCGGCGATGGAGCTCGCGCCGGAGGGGTGCGGGTGCGCGATCCCGGGGGGAGCGCCGCGCGCTCCGCTGGGCGCGCTCGGCGCGCTCACGGCGGTCGCGGCGCTCGCGATGCGGCGGCGGCAGCGCGGCGTCGGGAGGTGATCCCCGCGCGAGCGCCGGGTAAGGCAGGAGATCCCCCCATTGACGCCCGCCGCCGGGCCCACCACGGTGGCCGACCGCATGGGAACCAGCAATCCTTCGCCCTCCGAGCCCGCCATGTCCGCCGAACGAGCGCTGCAGCGGCTGGCCGAGGGCAACCGGCGCTTCGTGGACAACATCCGCAGCGAGCACGTCGTGCTCGGAAAGCGGGCGCGGGCCGCGCTCGTGGACGGGCAGCAGCCCTTCGCCATCGTCCTCTGCTGCTCGGACTCCCGGGCGCCGGCCGAGCTGATCTTCGATCAGGGGCTCGGCGAGCTGTTCGTCATCCGGGTGGCGGGCAACGTGGTGGCCCCCTCGCTGATCGGCAGCGTGGAGTTCGCCGCCGCCGCCTTCGGGACCCGCCTCGCGGTGGTGATGGGCCACTCGCGCTGCGGCGCCATCGAGGCCACGCTGAGCGAGCTGCTCCAAGAGGAGCACGGCGGTCCCCTCACCGACAACATCCGCGATATCGTCGAACGCTGCCGATCCCCGGTGGAGACGGTGCTGAGCGCCGCCAGCCACGACGCTGCCAGGGACTTCCTGCTGCGCGAGGCGATGCGGGCGAACGTGCGCAACTCGTGCGACCACCTCCGGCACGGCAGCCGCCTGCTCGAGCGGCTCTGCGCCGAGGAGGGCATGAAGATCGTGGGCGCCGAGTACGCCCTGGAGACCGGCGAGGTGACGTTTTTCGAGCGCACGTGAAGCCCGATCGCGGCGCCTCGGCGTGCTCCGGGACGCCGGCGCTCACCGGGCCTCGCGCAGGAAGCGCTCCACCGAGCTGGTCGGCTGCATGCAGCCCGGGAGCAGCAGCTTCAGCGGCGAGGCGATCCCCACCGGCAGGGTCCGCAGCGGGCGAGCAGCGATGTCAGGCAGAGCCGGGCTCCTCGCTCGAGGTGGCGCATCGGGTTCTTCTGCGCACCTTCTGTCCGGACGACAGCGTCCCCGCTCGGCGACCGCCTCAGATATTGATGCTCTGCGGGATCTCGGACGGCAGGAGGACGACATACGGGACGCGCTGAAAGTTGCGCTTGCCGATGATCGTCTCGGTCTCGATCAGCGCGCGCTGGAACGCCTCGAGGGGCTCGCGGACCCGCGCGTCGGTGAAATAGCTGCCCGGGATGTTCCGGTCGTAGTCGCCGAGCCGCGAGTAGTAGACCCCGCCGAGGAGCGTCATCACGTTCAGCTGGAGCAGCGCCTGCTGCAGGGGCGGCAGGTGGTGGTAGATCTCCGAGGACGGCAGACCCGTTGTGACGCTCGGCGCCGGGGCGTAGGCGGCGAGCGGGAGCGCCGGGGTGAAGCCCATGATGAAGCGCTGCGGAAAGTTCACCGCCGCATGCTGGGCGCTGGCGGTGAAGATCACGTGCGTCAGCAGATCCGCCAGGTAAGCCACGGTGCGGATCGCCCCGTCCTCGCCGATGTCTTTCAGGGCGCAGCCCGTCGGCGAGGACAGCTCGGCGATCCAGCTCTGTAGCTCGTAATCGCCCTGCACGTCCGCATCGCTGGTATAATAGACGGCGAGGTACCGCGACACCCACGGGTGGATCGCTCCCCAGAGGAGGATCGCGTCGTCGCGGTAGGGGTAGATCGGCAGGGCATCCGGATCGTCGACGCCCCGGCGCGCGAGCGCCGCCGGGAGGAACTGCTCATTGACGCTGTAGCTCAGCACGGAGTCGACCGCGAGCTGGGTGGACGACGCGATCGTCCCGGCGAGCAGGTTGTCCACCGGGCCTCCCGGGGCGATCAGATCGGCCTCGGCGGCGTCGTTGATCGCCAGGGTGCCCTGGAAATGCGGGGTGAGCAGGACGTTCACCGGGTGCTCGGGGGCGAGCTGCCGCGGCGTGGCCATCGCGAACGCCTCGATGACGAGGTGGGTCTGCCCGAGGTGGGAGATCAGCTCGTGATAGTTCCCATCGGCGACCTGCACGTGGAGCTTGGCCACCTCCCACCCCACGCCGTCCGACGGCGTGAAGATCGGGCTCGCCGCGCCCGGCGTCTGCGCGCACTGGATGGCCACCGGGCGGAGCAGACGGCCAGGCGAGCCCGCGGCGGGCACCGCGAAGAGCGCGAGCGGCGCCTCGACGTACTTCTGCTGATCCGGCGCGGTCCCGGGCACGAGCTGCGAGAGCGCCTTGTAGTCCGCCAGGTAGAGGCGCCCCTCGTCACCTGCGCTCGCCAGGGAGTCGTTCTTGCCCATCACCGATTGATACTGGGCGTCGGTCACGGGGAAGCTCGGCCCGGGCGACGCGACGCGCCTGAGCACGAGCGGGTTCGGCCCCGCCACCCGCATCCAGGCGAAGATCGTGTCGTCCTGATAGACGCTCACGATCTCCGGCAGGCGGAACGTCTGGAACTCCAGGACATAGTCGTACACGCTGGTCGCTTGCCCGTACAGCCCGACGAAATCGAGAAGGAGCTTCCCCGCGGCGCTCAGCAGCGTCTCCAGCAGCGCTTTGATGATGTCACCCGGCTTCTCGATGGGACAGTCCATCGTGCCGGGGGCGTTGCCCACCGCGCCGCCCGCCGCCGCCGTGACGATCTGCTGCGCGGCCCCCTGCCGCGCCACAGCCGGCCGGCGCGGGGGCGGCGCGGGGGCACGCTCGGGCTCGCCGTGGAGCGGCGTCAGCCAGAGGGTGAGCTTCCGATGGCGTTGCTTCAGATCGTCGAAGACGCCCTGGATCCTCTCGCGCGTCACCTTGTCCATCGGGGCGCCGTCGGCGGTGCGAAGTGAGCCGTCCGCAGCCACGAGCTTGGACGCCTTGGCCACCACATTGCCGACGAGTTCGAGAACCACGAGCGCCGCCGACCCCACCAGGATGGGGGCAAAGCCCTGTCCGTTCGGAACGCTCTGAGCCACCCCGAGGGGCGCCAGACGGGTGTTGTGGTTGTAGACGTAGGTCTGCTGGGCTTGAGCGAGCTCGTTTTTGCGCTGCTGCTGCTCCGCGGGAGAGTCTTTCTGCGGCAGGGACGGGTTACTCATGATGCCCTCGATGTTGTGTTGAAGAAACTGCAATGAGCGCCACGCTACGACGGGTTTCCACTGCTGGCAATCCGGCGCGTTGCCAGATCTGCAGATCGGCAGTTGAGAAACGCCGGCCGAGCGCCCCGTCCTCACGTCCACAGGAAACGAGAATCGACCACAAAGGAGAGAGGGACATGGCTGCGGCGACGTCCGGATTCCACGGCGAGCTCCCTGGCCCCGCGCTGTCGTCCCGAGGCCGACGCTCGGCCCGGATCGAGCAGGGTGAAGTGGGCGTGGCCGCGGCGCGCTTGCCGTGCGGCGGCCGCTGACAGCGGCGAGTTCAAGCTTGGGTGTCGTCGTCGCGGCGAGATCGAGCTTATGTGTCGCTGCCGCGTGCCGGTTCGGGCTTGGCGGCGGACAAGCGGTGGTGGAGAGTAGCCGCCCGCGCCGTCCTGGGAGACGAACCAGCAAGGCCCGACGGGCGCGGCCCCGAGACCACCTCCTGACCCAGAGAAATGCGATGCGAATATCACGAACGAGACTCAAGGCGCCATGGCGCGCGCCCGCGGCGGCGGCCCTCGCCGCGGCGGCCCTCTCCGCGATCGACCCGGCCGTGGCTCACGCCCACTTCACCCTGCTCGAGCCGGCTTGCTACTCGGAGCAAAACAACCTGGGCGACCCGCAGAAGAGCGCGCCGTGCGGCCAGGCGGACCCCGGGAAGCCGGTCGAGCTGACCGGCGACGTGACCACCTATGTCCAGGGTGAGACGATCACCCTGACGATCCAGGAGACCATATTTCACCCGGGCCATTACCGCGTCTCGATCGCGCCCGATCCGGAGTCTATCCCCCCGGATCCGGAGGTGACCCCCGGCTCCACGCCGTGCGGCTCCACCGTGATCGAGACAGATCCGCAGCTCCCCCTCGTGGCGGACGGCCTGCTCGTCCACACCGCGGCGATCACGGGGACGCAATCCGTCGAGATCAAGCTCCCCGATGATCTCACCTGCGAGAACTGCACGCTGCAGGTCAGCCAGTTCATGTCAAACCACGCGATCAACAACCCGGGCGGCTGCTTCTATCACCACTGCGCGACCATCACGATCGTCCCGCGTGAGGGTGAACCCGCGGGGTCCGGCGGCGCAGGCGGCAAATCCGGAGAAGGCGGCGCTGCATCGAGCAGCAATAGCAGCGGCAGCAGCAGCTCCGGCGACGGCGGCACCGCGTCCGAGGGCGGCGGCCCCGGCGACGGCGGCGCCGCATCCACCGGCGACGGCGGGAGCGCCGGGGCCGAACCGTCCGATTCTTCCTCTTCGTCCGGTTGTGGATGCCGTGTCGGCGCCGCCGAGAGGCCCACCGTCGCCTACGTCGCAGGCCTGCTCGCGCTCGGGCTCCTGCGCTGGCGCCGCCGCCGCTGAGCCCGTGTGGGCGCGCGAGGCGACCGGCGGCGAGCTCGTGAGATCCTCCGAGATCATCTGAGCCTTCGTCGCGGTTGGCTCACGGCGGCGCCTGTGCAAGAGGTGCGATATGGCCCTGCGCGCGCTCCGCACCATCGCCGTCGTTCCCCTGCTCGTGGCCGCGTGCGCCCGCGCGGCGCCGCCTCCCGCCGCCGCGCCGGCTCCCCTGCCCTCGCCGGCGCCCCCGGCGGTCGCGAGCACGGCAACGGCGGCGACTGCTGCGCCCGCGGCGACCCCGCGGCGCCCGGCGTGGGTGGAGCGCAGCAACGAGCACGCGCAGGTGCTCCTCGACGTGCTCGCCCGGTTCTCTCCGGAGCTCGCCGGCTCGATGGGGATCGAGCGCGCGGACGCGGAGATCACCGATCCCTCGTCGGAGGCCGAGGCGCGGGCGCGCGCGGCCTACCGCGCGGCCATCGTCGAGCTCCAGAAGCGGCGAGAGGCCGAGAAGGACCCGGCGGTCGCCGAAGATCTGCAGATCCTGCTGGACGCCGCGGACCGGGCCGTTCGCGGCTCGGAGCTCGACGAGAAGCACAGGGTCACTTACGTGCACGTCACGGGGCTCGTGTTCGAGGGCATCTCGAACCTGCT
Source organism: Sorangium sp. So ce362 (assembly GCF_051519845.1). NCBI lineage: Bacteria > Pseudomonadati > Myxococcota > Polyangiales > Polyangiaceae > Sorangium > Sorangium sp. So ce362. Next base: position 6,318,512 of record NZ_CP150332.1, read on the forward strand.
GGACGACCGGCTACCCCCGGCGCGGCGGGCCGCGGCCCTCACGCGGCTCCGGCGCTATGCCGGCCTGGAGGCGGGCTACACGCCCATCGCCGAGCGGGCCAGGGCCAGGCTCACTCAGGAGCTCGGAAAGCCCGGCTTGCTCGCCCCCTCCAGGATGGAGATCGAGCGGCACCTCGCCACGAACGCCCGCGTGCGGGAGGGCATCGGCGAGCTCTTCAGGAAATATGCTATCAGCGGCCATGAAGCGCCGCTCGCCGCGCTGACTCGCCAGCTCGAGGCGTACGACGCGGCGCTGCGCGCCGACGTGCTCCCCCGGGCGCGGACCGGCTTCGCGCTGCCGCCGCCGCTCTATGCGTTCGCGCTCGAGTCGTATGGCGTCGATCTCCCGCCCGCCGAGCTCGCGTCCCTGGCCCACACAGCCTTCGACGATCTGAAGGCGCAGATGCAGAAGCTCGCGGTGTCGATCGCCGCCGCGCGCAAGCTGCCGAGCGCGGATTACCGCGACGTGATCCGCGCCCTGAAGAAGGAGCAGCTGGTGGGCGAGGCGATCTTGCCGCACTACAAGGAGCGGCTCGCCCAGATAGAGGCCATCATCCGGAGAGAGCGCCTCGTCACGCTGCCCGACAGACCGGCGCGCATCCGGCTCGGCACGGCCGCGGAGAGCGCCGAGTCGCCTGCGCCGCACATGCGGCCGCCGCGGCTGCTCGACAACCAGGGAGAAGAAGGGGAATTCGTGCTGCCGCTGAGCCTCCCAGGGCCGCCCGGCTCCACGGGGGAGCTGCGGAAGATCGACGATTTCACCCATGCCGCGGCGTCATGGACGCTCACCGCTCACGAGGCGCGCCCCGGACACGAGCTCCAGTTCGCGTCGCTCGTCGAGCGGGGCGTCTCGATCGCGCGGGCCATCTTCGCGGAGAACAGCGCCAATGTGGAGGGATGGGGTCTCTATTCCGAGGCCATCCTGCTCCCGTTCATGCCGCCCGAGGGCCAGCTCGTCTCGCTGCAATACCGCCTGCTGCGGGCCGCGCGCGCCTTTCTGGACCCGGAGCTCCAGGCCGGCAAGATCACGCCGGCGGCCGCGCGCGCCTTCCTGGAGAAGGAGGTGGTGCTGTCGGCGCCGTTCGCGCAGTCCGAGGTGGAGCGCTACACGTTCCGCGCGCCGGGACAGGCGACGTCGTATTTCTACGGGTTCACCCGGCTGATGGAGCTCCGGGCAGAGGTCGAGTCCAGGATGGGCCCTCGCTTCGACGCGCAACGGTTCCACGATTTCGTGCTCGCCCAGGGGATCCTGCCGCCGAAGCTGATGCGCAAGGCGGTGTTCGAGCGGTTCGTGGGGGCTCAGCGGGCGCTCTGAGCGAGGACGCGTACGAGGAGAGGAGAAAGAAGGCCGCCTCGATCCAGCGCGGGATCCCCTTGCGGCGCGCCTCGCCGGCTCCAGCTGTCCAGGAGGACACGGCAGCGCCGGAGGGTGACGCATGGAAATCAACGAGAACGCGGCGGTGAAGCGACAGTCGGCAGCGCCCGACGGCGCCGCGGCCGGATTCAAGAAGACGGGGAAGAAGGCGCGCGAGGAGCGGACGCCGGAGACGCCGGTCGATCGCGGGGGCTCGCTCTGGCCAAGCAGGGCGTCAGAGGCGCTGGTCGATCCGGAGGACGTCGCGTCGGACCTGTCGTTCCCGGCGAGCGACCCTCCGGCCTGGACGCCGGGCTACCCGGGCTGAGCGCCAGCACCCGTCACGCCTCGGGAACGTCCCCTTCGAGCCACTTGCGCGCGCTCTCGGCGGTGAGCTTGAAGGCCGCGGGCACCCTCGCTCGCCGCACGGCCTCCCCCGCCGCGTCCCACTCGGTGAGGATGGCGTGGGGGTCGTCCTCGTCGGGCACCACGTCGAGGTCCACCCGCACCCGCGCGCCGCCCTCGACCGCCGTCGTGACGCTCCGGTGCAGCTGCGCCCGGCGCTGCTGGACGTGGCGCGCCAGCACCTCGTTCGCCGTCTTCACCAGGGTGGCGAAGGCATTCGCGTCGAGGGGCTTCGGGTTCTTCTTGTCACGCCCCATCGTCCACGGCCCCACCAGCGAGGGCTCGCTCTGGCCGTCGCACGTCATCTCGACGGCCCACCCGTCGTCGTCCTCGTTCTTGATGACCCGCGCCGTCCACCCGCTGCCCCTCCACAGCTTCGGGTCCTGGTCCTCAGGGCGGATCGGGCGCTCCTGCCCCGCCTCGTCGTCCGTCTCGTCCGTCGCGTCGTGCGTCGTGTCCATGGACGCCTCGGTGTACCCGCTATGCGCTCGGTGCGTCCACCACCTCCAGCACGTCTCGGGCATTTCCTGTCAGCCCCTGGCGGCTCTGGAGCGCCTCCGCGGCGCCCGTCGATCCCCCTCGACGGCCGGCGGCACGACGCTGACTGCCGGCGCGGGCGGTTCGCCGGCCCGGCGATCCATCCGCCCGGCGCTCCACCCGCGCCGCCGCGCGCTCGGCGCGCGCGCCAGCGGAGCGCCCGTCACAGCGTCTTCAGGTACTCGACGAGATCCCAGCGCTCCTGCTCGGTCAGCGCGGGCCCGATGACGCCCTTTCCGCGCGGCCCGTCGCGGTACTCGTGCCCGGCGTTCGAGTTGCCGGGGAGATCCGTTACGAGCTCGAACCCTCCCTGAGAGGGCTCCACCCGGAGGCCGACGCGCCTCGGGTCGAACGCCGCGCCGCCGAGATGGAACCTCTTCGAGCGCCGCTCTCCTGGGAGGAGCAGCTCATAGAGGCTCGGGACAGAGCCATTGTGGAGGTACGGCGCCGTCGCCCAGATCCCGTTCAGCTCGCGCGCCCGATACGCGAGCGGCGCGCGCCACCTGTTCGGGCGGTACCCATCCCACGCGAGCCGCTGCTCCGCCGACAGGCCGTACTCCTCGTACTTCGTCTCGCGGATCGCCCACGTGCCGAGCTCCAGCGCCTGCGCCATCCCGACCCTCCCGAGCCCGAGCGCCCCCAGATCCACCTTGCGCTCGTTGAAGCTGACGGCGTGGGTCGGATCGGTGCCGATCAGGTCGAGCGGGGACATCATCGCTCTCCGGAAGCGCCTGCCATGCTCGTTCGGGGGAGTCAGCCCGGGCTCGTGACAGCTCGCGCAGTGCATGCTGTAGAGGCGCCTGCCGCGGGCCGCCTGCTCCTTGTCGATGCTGCCGAGGAGGTGCTCTGGCCAGCGCGGCGCGCGGAGCTTCTCGACCTGCTGTTCAATCAGGCGCAGGTTGTCCACCCGGATGCTCGACTGGACATGCACCCTCGTCCCCTGCGACTCCGGGCTGAGCCGCGTGTGCGTGCCCACCCCCAGGGCCTCCGCGATGTTGCGAGCCATCGGCTGCATGATGGATCCGTTCCACTGCACCCAGTCGTAGCTCGGCGCATCCCAGAGGTGAGGATAGTCGACAGGCGCGTTGGTCGCGCGGACGTTCTCCGGGTTGATCGATCCGAACAGAAGGTTGCCGGCGCGCCCGAGCGCGTCCAGCCTGCCAAAGCCCGCGATGGTGGCGTGGGACCCCTCCCCGGCCCCGGTGAACGCTTGCAGCCGGACCACCTCCAGCATCTTCCCCACCTGCGCTCGCAGGGCGCGAGCGGAGTCCTCGCCGTGGTGGTCCTTGAGGACCGCCCTGGTGAAGCGGTCCAGCTTTTCCGGCGTCTTCAGCGTGCGGTCGAGCGCGCCGAAGACAGCCTCGGTGAAGGCGACCACGTCGATCCGCGCCGGGCCGCCGTCGATCCGGATCCTCGCCCCACGGTGGGAGATCTGGCGGGTGTGGCACGTCGCGCACGTGAACCCGACGTACACCTCGCCCGTCACGGGATCGACGTCCTTGGCGAACCCCACCGGGAGGCGCTCCGGATTGCTCTTCGAGCCTGGATCCTCGATGAAGCGATAGCGCGCCACATAGTCGCTCGCGACGAACCGCTCCGCGCTGTCCCCCCGCTCCAGCGCAAGGAACCACCCGAGCGGCAAGAGCCTGGTCCCCTGGGAGACACGGTAGAAGATCCGACGCTCCTCCTCGCCCCACCCCTGGTCGAGGTACACGACGTCTCCCGCGCGCCGGCCGCCCTTCCCTTGCGCGCAGCCGGACGCTGCGAGCATCGCGAGCGCGATCGCACCGCTCTGGATCCACATGACCATCCCCCTTCGATGAGCTCCGCCCGCGAGGCGCGCCGATCGCCACACCGCGTGTCAGAGTCCGGCGACAGCGCGCTTTCCCTGATCGGCTCTCCGGAGCGCGACAGGGCCCCATTCGCGCGCCGCCGCGCTCCACCCCGAGCAGAGCGCAGCGGCGCGACACCTACGCAGGGAGCGTACGACGACACAAAGCCGAGTCAAGCTTGCGGGCAGCGCAAACTCGACTCGGATGATTTGATGTTTCGGACGTGCGCTGCGCGAGCGCCGACTCAGGATCTCGGTCCCCGGCGGCGAATCGGCAGATCCCAGAAGACGGCGAAGTCCGCGGGAGGCATGGCAACAGGATAGTTCAAGCGCGGCGACTGGTCAGGACCGCCGGTGCGGGCCTTGCCGGCCGCCGCAGGGCTGCGACACTCCCCGCATGCTCCTCCCCCGGCGCCCCTTCCTGGCCCTCTGCGCCGCCGCCCTGGCCCCGCGCGCGGCCCTCGCCGACCCTGCCGGGCCCGCGCCGCCATCTCCGCCGCCCGCCGCTGCCCCGCCCGCCTTCGACGTCCGCGACCTCCAGGTCCCCGGAGACCGCGCCCTCGGCCGGCGGTTCACGCTGCTCGTCCCGAAGCACCTCGCCCCGGGCGAGCGCGTGCCGCTGCTCGTGCTCCTCCACGGCCTCGGCGAGACCGGCGACCCGCGCCTCGGCGCCTTCGCGTGGATCGAGCGCTACGGCCTCGGGTCAGCCTACGAGCGGCTCCGCCGCCCGCCGCTCGGCCGCACCTCGCGAAGAAAGGACTGGACCGACGCGCGGCTCGCCGAGGTCAACGCCGCGCTCGCGGCGCGGCCGTTCCGCGGCCTCGTTGTCGCGTGCCCGTACACGCCCAACGTCCACAAGGCGCCGAACCCCTCGGCGGCGCTCGACGGCTACGCGCGCTGGCTCGCGGAGGTGGTCCTGCCCCGCGCCCGCGCCGAGGCGCCCGTGCTCGACGGCGCGGCCCGCACCTCGCTCGACGGCTGCTCCCTCGGCGGCTACGTCGGCCTCGAGGTGTTCCTCCGCAGGCCCGAGCTCTTCGGCGCCTGGGGCGGCGTGCAGTCGGCCGTCAGCGCCCACCGCGCCCCCGCCTACGCCGACCGGCTCGCCAGGGCCGTCGCCGCGGCCGGCCCGCGCGATCTCCACCTGCTCACCAGCAAGGGCGATCCGTTCCACGACGCGAACGCCGCCCTCGCCGCGCAGCTCGCGAAGCGCTCCATCCCCCACACGCTCCGCGTCCTGCCGGGCCCCCACGACCAGCCCTGGCTCCGCGAGGCCGGCACCATCGAGATGCTCCTCTTCCACGACCGCCGCCCGCGCTGACCAGCCGCGCGCGCGGCGCAGGCACCGGCAGGTTCACCGACGGGCACGGCTCCGCGACCCAATGAAAGCAGTCCGAGCCGAGCGCCCCCCCGTGGTCTCGGGGACAAGGCCGTCGACGCCCTCGCCGCCGCGTATAGCATGGCGCGGCCCATGACCACGAAGACCAACGCGGCGCGCATCCTCGACAGCCTCGGCATCCAGTACGAGCTGCGCGCCTACGAGGTCGATCCGAGCGACCTGACCGCAGGCACGGTGGCCAGGAAGATCGGCCTGCCGCCGGAGCAGGTGTGGAAGACGCTTGTGGCGCGCGGCGACCGCCACGGCGTCTGCCTCGCGGTGGTGCCCGGCAACGCCCAGCTCGACCTGAAGGCGATGGCGCGGCTCACGGGGGACCGGAAGGTCGACACCGTGCCTCTCAAGGACGTCCAGCCGCTCACGGGCTACGTGCGCGGCGGGGTCACGGCGCTCGGCGCGAAGAAGGCCTATCCCGTCTACGCGGATGAGACCATCGAGCTCTTCGACGTCATCTCCGTCTCGGCCGGCGTGCGCGGCACCCAGATCCTCCTCGCTCCCGGCGACTACCTGCGCGCGACGAAGGCCAGGGTCGGCGCCATCGCCATGCCCGGCAGCGACGCAGATTGACGGCGCGCGCCGCCGGATCGCGGTAGGATGGCAGAGCTCGGCTCCGGCTCGAGCCCGGGGCGGCGACGAGGGATATGACCAGAGCGGCCTGCGACGTGCGCGACCCGAGCGAGCTGAGCACCGCCGAGCTGCGGCAGCTGTGCCAGGGCTGCCACCCGTGGGAGCTCGGGCTCGGGGCGGTCCAGCTGGTCGCGTCGACCGCGGCGAGCGGCGCCGTGCTCGCCGCGGCCGCCGCCTGCATCCCCGGGCTGGTCCAGTGCATCAGCGTGGGCCCGGCGCTCGCGGCGGGGCTCGCGGTGTGGGAGTCGCTCGGGGTGGCCAGGGCGTGGCTCCCGGGCGCGGCGTACCGCGAGGAGCTCGCGTTCCGGTCGTGGCACGCGGGGCTCTCTCCCTGGGCGGGGGCCCAGGCGCTGCGGCGCTGGGCAGGGCGCGCGATGGCGCGCCGGCCGGCGCCGGACTGGCTCCTCGTCCTCGAAGGCATCGCGCCGGCCGGCGGAGGGCGCCGCTGGGTCAAGGTCGAGCTCGCGCTGTCGCCGTCCTCGGACGGCCCGTTCCGCTCGCAGGCCGGCGGGCACGCGCTGCTTCACCCGGGCGGGGGCGGCACGGCCGGGCCGCGCGAGCGGCGCCTCGCGCCCGAAGAGCTCGACGACCTGCAGCGGGCGCTCGCGGAGCTCCCCGAGGGGCTCTCGCTCGCCCCCCCTGCTTCACCCCGGAACCCGGCGGTGTTCAGCGGCCACTGCGAGCTGCTCATCGCCAGGAGGGCGCCGTTCGCCGCGGTCCAGCTGACGTGCGCGTTTCCGTCGCTCGAGGCGGGCTCGCAGCCGCCCTCGCTGTCCCTGCTGCACCGCCTCGTGCAGATGGCCTGGAGCGAGGGCGAGAGGGGCCCGGCTTGATCGGCCAGACGATTGACCGCAAATACAAGCTGATGCGCCTCCTCGGCGAGGGAGGGATGGGGTCGGTCTACGAGGCGGAGCACACGACAACGCAGCGGCGCGTCGCGATCAAGGTCATCAACAGGCGACATCTCCTGCCCGGCGGCGAGGGGGAGCAGCGCCTCCGCCGCGAGGCGCGGGCGGCGAGCGCGATCGACAGCGAGCACATCGCGCAGGTGCTCGACGCGGGCATCGATGACGCGACGGGCACCGCGTACATCGCGATGGAGCGCCTCCACGGGAGGGACCTCCAGCAGCGCATCGACGCGGGCGGGCCTCTGCCGCCCGACGTGGCGCTGCGCATCGGCGCCCAGGCGCTCGCGGGCCTGCAGAAGACGCACGAGGCGCGCATCGTCCACCGCGACATCAAGCCTGCGAACCTCTTCCTCGCGAGGCGCCCGGACGGGTCGCTCACGGTCAAGGTCCTCGATTTCGGCATCGCCAAGATCCTGGCCGATCCGCTGGCCGCGCGGCTCACGACGGGGCTGACGAACACCGGCATCCTGCTCGGCTCGCCGCTGTACATGTCGCCCGAGCAGGTGCTGAACGGCCGCGACGTCGATCACCGCACCGACCTCTGGTCGCTCGCCAGCGCGCTGTACTGCGCCCTCGCCGGCCACGCGCCGTACCAGCAGGTCGGCACGGTCGGTAAGCTCGTCTTCACGATCTGCAGCACGCCGCCGCTGCCGCTCCACGAGGTCGCGCCGTGGGTCCCGGTCGAGGTCGCGGCGGTCCTCCACGGCGCGCTCGCGCTGGATCCGGCGGCGCGCTACCCGAGCGCCGCGGCCATGCTGGCGGCGATGCGCCCGCTGCTCACGGGCGGCACCGAGCTCGATCCGTCGATGTTGGACGGCGATCTCCGCATGAAAGAGCCTATGTCGAGCGCTCCTTCCCTCGATCTGGCGCGGCCCGAGCGCGAGCCGATCAGCCGCTCTGTCGACGCTGCCGCGCCGATCTCGCGGGGAGAGACCACGGCGTCGCTCGACATGAGCTCTGTAGCCGAGGACGTGTCCGTCACGCAGGGTGACGCGATGGCCACCCTCGCGGCGCCGCTACCGCTCACGGCGGCTGCCGTCCCCAGGGCAGCAGAGCGCGACGCGTCGCTCGATGCGACCAGCCGCGCCGGCGATCCGGCCCGGCGCTCCCCCTCATCGCGCTGACAGGCGAGCCGGCGCGGCAGCGGGAGGCGGCGCCTCGCGCATCAGGTGTAGGCCGCCGAGCACGAGCAGGGCCCCGGATACGAGGAAGGCCAGATCCCAACCCAGCTGACCGGGCCCTGGACGGACGTGGTGAATCTGGAGGAGGTGGTGATCGATCACCCCCTCGACCAGGTTGAACCCCCCCCAGCCCACGGCGGCGGCGCCCGGGAGGATCCGCCCGGGCAGCGGATCTCCGCCCGCGCGCAGCGCGCTCCAGAGCTTGCTGACACCTGCCACGGTGAGGCCGAATGCGACAACGCTGAACAGGCCGTCTGCGAAGATGTTCCGCCTCACGTCGTCGAGGGTCGCGCCCGGATGGCAGCTGAAGCAGATCAGGTGGTGCCACTGCAGGAGCTGATGGAACAGGATCCCATCGAGCAGCCCGCCCGCGCCGATGCCAAGGAGCACGCCGGCCGTCTTCACGGCGCGTGACGTCCTCGCGGGGGTGTCGTTCTCGATCGGGCGGGCTGTGCTCATGGGGGTCCTCCTGGGCAGAGCGCCATGCGAGGGTCAAACCACGGGCGCGTGCGGAGGAGGGCGGGTGGGGCCGGGTCGACCGCTCTCGGGGCGATGCCTCGGCGACGTCGACCGGCCAACGCGGAGCTGGCACGGAGTTGGCACATGCCCTCGATCCTAGGTTTCCGCAGAGTCGTCGAAAGGTGTGAGATGGATAATCGAATGAACCCGGAACGCCCCGCAGGAACGCCGGAGCCGGAGCACCAGGGTCCCAAGCCGGTTCACTACACGTATCACGACGGCCGCGAGGATTATCTCCATGTCGGCCGCCAGGGGGGCACGGAGACAGACAAGTCCGAGGCGCTGATCCCCCCTTCCGAGGAGGTGCCTTCACCGCTCCAGGCGACGGCCCGGGCGCCCGAGGCGAGCGCTTTGCCGCCCGAGGCGGCGGCCCTGCCGACCGAGGCGGCGACCTCGCCTGCCCCGGCGAGCGCTTTGCCGCCCGAGGCGACGGCCCTGCCGCCCGAGGCGGCGGCTGGCGCAGCGGCGCAGCGCCCTCAGCAGGGGATCCGGATGAGCGAGATCGTCACGCGCGGGCTGCGAACCGGCGCCGTGCTGACGGCAGCGACGATGTGCACGATGATGGCAGCCTCCACCCTCAAACGCGGGTCGCCCTGGGCCTCCATGAACGCCATGGCGACGGCGGTCGGGCTCGGGGGGCGCCGCGCGAGCGACCGGTTCGACCCGGCCGTCACGCCGGCCGGGGTCGCGGTGCTCGCCGGAGGCCTGCTCGTGTGGGGCATCGGCTACGAGAAGGCGCTCGACGCGGCCGGGCGGCGCAGCAGCCCGCTCACGGGCGCGCTGTCGGCGCTCGGCGGCTTCCTGTTCGACGAGCTGGTCTTGCCCGACCGGCTCATGAAGAACTTCCGCGCCAAGATGGGCGTGCTCGGCACCCTCAGCAAATACGTCGCCCTGGGCGTCGCGAGCGCCGCGGCCCCTCGGTGAGCGCGCTCCGCGCCGGCGCGGTCGCCCCCGGCTCGGCCTGATGGAGGGTGGGGGTCAACTGTGCCCAGAGAGAGTTCACATGTAGGCGACAAGGCGGTAAGGCGTGAAGATCATTGGATTTTTCTTCCCGCCTTCCCGCCTTCCCGCCTTCATGGTCAAATTTGACAACTACCCGCGCTCCCCCGCCGCCGCGCCCTGCTACCCCTGCCCGGCGGTCCTGCGCTCCTCCGCGCTCCGCTCCTCGTGCTGCGGCAGCGCGCCCGCCACGGGCCGCGCCTCGTCGGGCGCGTCGCCGCTTTGCGCCGCCTGCTCCTCCGGCAGCGCCGCCGCGTCCTCGGCCGCGATGCTGCGGTCCCGCGGCTCGCGCGAGCCGGCCGGGCCACCGCGACCGGACTCCTCGTATGGACCGCCGCCGAGCGTGCCCGGCGCGCGGAGCTCGGCGTCCTTCGGGTGCGGCCCGTCGAGCCGGAAGATCCCCTTCGACTGATCGACCTCGTCGGTACGCCCCTTCCCCTGCGCCTGCGGCTCGGGCCGCTCCTTGTCTTCGCGCCCCATGGTTCCCCTCCCTCGCTCGGCGTGCGCCGTGCATCCCCCGCACACACACGCGGTTCGGTTCGCTGCGTGCACGCGAGGTGCCGGCGCGCGCCGGCCCCGCCCGCTCACGCCGGCCGCGCCGGCCGCTGCTCTCCGGGGGATCCCTCCACCGGGACCGGCTGGGTGAGCTGCTCCGCAGGCGTCCCGGCGGCCATCTGCTGGGCGATGATGAGCTCCCGCCCCTGCTGCCGCAGCCGGGGGAGCCTCGTCGCGAACACCGCCGCGGCCACGACGCAGCAGGCGCCGCCGGAGGCGACGGTCGCGGGCGCGCCGATCCGGTCCGCGAGCCAGCCGGCGAGCAGCGCGCCGAGCGGGGCCATCCCCATGAACATCATCGCGTAGACCGCCATGACGCGGCCGCGGAGCGCGTCCGGCACCATCGCCTGCACGAGCGTGTTCGACCCCGCCATCTGCACCATCTGCGAGAAGCCGACGGGCACGAGCAGCAGCGCCGACAGCCAGAACGACCGCGACAGCGCGAACAGCCCGAGCGCCACCCCGAACCCCGCGCACGCCGCGGCGACCCAGTGGCCGAGGCCCCGGAGCCGCCTGCGCCCGGCGAGGACGAGCGCGCCGAGCAGCGCGCCGATGCCCGACGCGCCCATCAGGATGCCGAGCCCCCGCGGACCGCCGCCGAGGATCCGGTCGGCGAAGATCGGCATCAGCACCGCGTACGGCATCGCGGTGACGCTCACGACCCCGAGCAGCACGAGGAGCGCGCGGACCGCCCCGGTGTGCGCCACGAACCGGAAGCCCTCGGCCGTCTCGGCGAGCGCCGAGCCGAGACGGACGGCGGCCGGGCGGGGCGGCACGCGCATCGCGAGGAGGCTCGCGATGACGGCGAGGAAGCTCAGCCCGTTCGCGAGGAAGCACCACGCCTCGCCGATCGCGCCGACCAGGACGCCGGCCACGGCCGGGCCGATGATCCGGGCGCCGTTGAACATCGAGGAGTTCAGGGCGATGGCGTTGGCGAGGTCCTCCCTGCCGACCATCTCGACAACGAACGCCTGCCGCGCGGGGATGTCGAAGGCGTTCACGACGCCGAGGAGCACGCTGAACCCGAGGATGTGCGCGACCTCGACGCGCCCGCTCAGGGTGAGCGCGGCGAGCCCGAGGGCGAGCACCATCGCGGCCGATTGCGTCGCGATGAGGATGCGGTGGCGGCTCCGCCGGTCGGCCACGGCGCCGCCGATGGGGGCGAGCAGGAAGACGGGGATCTGCGTGGCGAACCCGACGGTGCCGAGCAGCAGCGACGAGCCCGTGAGGCGGTAGACGAGCCACGACAGCGCGACCGACTGCATCCAGGTGCCGACCAGCGAGACGAGCTGCCCCGAGAAGAACAGCTGGTAGTTCCGGTGGCGGAGCGCGCGCACAAGCGCCGGAGCAGAGGCCGCCGGCCGCCGGCCGTCGCCCGCCCCGCGGAGCGGCGCCGCTTCAGGTTCAGGCTGACGCATGGCCGCAGTATGGTGTGCTGGAGGGGCAGGAACCCGGGATCGGAAGAAATTGCGCGCCGAGATCTCCGGGCCGTTTCATGTTACCGAGAGTCTCGATGCGCTGGGTGTCCCGTCCCCTGTTCTGGGTCGTCGTGGTCGCCACGATCGCAGGGGGCGGTTACGCCGCCGTCCGCGCGCGAGGGCCCAGCGTGCGCACGGCCCGCGTGGTCGCCCGCGATATCGAGCAGCACATCGTGGCGAGCGGACGCGTCTGGGTCCCGTCCCGGGTCCAGGTCTCCGCGCAGAGCGCGGGCCTGGTGGTCGCGGTCGGCGCGGTCGAAGGACAGCGCGTGCGCGCCGGCGACCTGCTCGTGCAGCTCGATGACGCCGAGGCGCGAGCGGCGGTCGCGCAGGCCCAGGCCGCCGTCGATCAGGCGGCCGCGCGCGTCGAGCAGCTCCGGCGCGTCGGCGCGATCGTCGCCAGCGAGGCGCTGCGCCAGGCCCAAGCGCAGCTCGAAGGCGCGGAGAAGACGTTCGCGCGCACCCGCGAGCTCGCGAACTCCGGCGCGACCCCCCCGGCGGAGCTCGACGACGCGCAGCGGGCGCTCGAGATCGCGCGCGCGCAGAAGGCGGCGGCAGAGGTCCAGCAGCTCTCGTCCGCGCCGCTCGGCGCCGACTCGCGCGTGGCGCTCACGGCGCTGTTGCTGGCCCGGGCCCAGCTCACCGGCGCCAACGTGCGGCTCGCGCAGGCCCGCATCACCGCGCTGGACGACGGCGTGGTGCTGTCGCGCTCCGTCGAGCCCGGCGACGTGGTGCAGCCGGCGCGGACCTTGCTCGTGATGGCGGCCGACGCCGCGACGCAGCTCGTCTTCAACCCCGACGAGCGCAACCTCCCGTTCATCTCGCTCGACCAGGCGGCCCGGGCCTCGGCGGACGCCTACCCGCAGATCGTCTTCGACGCCGTCGTGAGCTACATCGCCCCCTCGATCGACCCGCAGCGTGGCAGCGTCGAGGTGCGCCTGCGCGTGCCCCAGCCTCCCGCGTTCTTGAAGCCCGACATGACGGTCTCGGTCGACCTCACGGTGGCGCGCGCGGCCGGCGCGCTCACGCTGCCGAGCGAAGCCGTGCGCGGCGCGGCGACCCCGGAGCCGTGGGTATGGGCGGTCGAGGGCGGCCGCGCGGCGCGCCGGTCGATCGCGCTCGGGCTCAAGGGCGAGGGCAGCGTGGAGGTCGCCTCGGGCCTCCCGGCCGGCGCCGAGGTGATCGTGCCCGACGGGCGCGCCCTGTCCGATGGCCAGCGCGTGCACACGGAGTGCGACTGATGCCGTTCGAGTGGTTCGTCGCGCTGCGGTACCTGCGTGATGCCCGGGGCCAGAGCGCGCTCATCCTGGCCGCCGTCTCGGTGGGCGTGAGCGTCATCGTCTTCCTGTCTGCGCTGATCGGCGGGCTGCAGACCTCGCTCATCGACAAGACGCTCGGCTCGCAACCACACATCACGCTGCGCGAGCCGCGCAAGGAAGCGCGGCCGCTCGTGCAGCCCAGCGCGGCGCTCGCGATCGCGCGCAGCGTGCAGCCCGCCCCGCAGCGGCTGCGCTCGATCGACCAGTGGCCGACGGTGCTGCGCGACCTCGAGCGGCACACCGGCGTGCTCGCCGCTTCGCCCATCGTCACCGGCGCGGGCTTCGCCGTTCGCTCCGACGCCAAGAGCCCGATCGTCATGTACGGCGTCGATCCGGAGCGCTTCGTCGCCATCATCGACCTCCGGAGAAAGATGGTCGCCGGCCGCTTCGACGTGACGGGCGGGTCGGTGGTGATCGGGGCGGCGCTCGCTGCCGATCTCGGCGCCGTCGTCGGCGACAAGCTCCGCGTCACGAGCAGCGAGGGCATCGACGACGTGGTCACGATCTCGGGCCTGTTCAGGCTCGGCAACGAGGCGGTCGACCGGAGCTGGCTCGTCGCGTCGCTGCGCCACGCCCAGGCGCTGTATGCCCTGCCCGCCGGCGCGACCGCGATCGATCTGAAGGTCGCCGACGTGTTCGCGGCCGAGCGCATCGCGGCCGAGCTGCGCGAGCGGACGGGGCTCGACGCCGATAGCTGGATGGAGCTCAACGCGGAGCTGCTGAGCGGGCTGTCGGCGCAGTCGAGCTCGAAGGACATGATCCAGTTCTTCGTGGTCGTCGCCGTCGCGCTCGGCATCGCCAGCGTGCTCATCGTCTCCGTCGTGCAGAAAGCGCGCGAGATCGGCATCCTGCGCGCCGTCGGCACGCCCGCGCGGCGCGTGCTCGCGATATTCTTGATCCAGGGCGGCGTGCTCGGCGTCGCGGGGTCGATCGTCGGCTCGGCGCTCGGCGCGGCCTTCGCCAAGCTGTTCGAGGTCATGACCCAGAACCCCGACGGCGTGCCGCGTTTTCCGGTGACGATCGACGCCGGGCTGATCGCCGCCGCCAGCGCGCTCGCGACCGGCATCGGCTTGCTCGCCGCCGTGATCCCGGCGCGGCACGCCGCCCGGCTCGACCCCGCCACCGCGATCCGCAATGGCTGAGCCGCTGCTCGTCGTGGAGAACGTGGTCAAGGACTACGGCCACCGCGTGCGGACGCGAGCGCTCGCCGGCGTCGACATGGTGCTCGAAGAGGCCGAGTTCGTCGCGCTGATCGGGCCCTCTGGCTCCGGCAAGAGCACGCTGCTCAACATCATCGGCCTGCTCGATCGCCCCACCAGCGGGCGCGTGCTGCTCGGCGGCATCGAGACGACGCGCCTCGACGAGCGCGAGCTCACCCGGGTGCGCGCGCGCATGCTCGGCTTCGTGTTCCAGTTCCATCACCTGCTGCCCGCCTTCAGCGCGCTCGAGAACGTGATGCTCCCGGCCTGGGGCGACGAGGGCGCGCCGAGCCGCGCTCTGCGCAAGCAGGCCGAGGAGCTGCTCGTCGCCGTGGGCCTCGCGGACCGCATGCATTTCAAGACCACCGATCTCTCCGGCGGTCAGCAGCAGCGCGTCGCCATCGCGCGCGCCCTCTCGCGGCGGCCGCCGCTCGTGCTCGCGGACGAGCCCACCGGCAACCTCGACACGGACTCCTCGAACGAGATCTTCGCGCTGCTCCGCAAGTTCAACCGCGAGCTCGGCACCACCTGTCTGATCGTCACCCACGATCCGCGCATCGCCGAGCGCTGCGATCGCACCATCACGATCGTCGACGGGCGGGTGCGCTGACGCACGGCGAGCCTGGAGCCCATCGCCATCGCGCTGAGCCTCAGGCCGCGCGCGCCGGCTCGGCCGCTGGCGCGCGCCTCAGCCTCCGCCCGCGTAGCCCGCGGGCCACGACGCCGACACGAGGCCGCCGTCGACGACGAGGTCCTGGCCTGTGACGAACGAGGCCTTGTCGCTGAGGAGGAACGCGACCGCCGCGGCCACCTCTCCCGGCTTGCCGACGCGGTTCATGGCGTGCAGCGACGCGGCGAAGGCGCGGCCCTGGGGATCGTCGAGGCGCCAGCCCGCCGTGGCCATCTCCGACTCGACGATGCCAGGGCTCACCGTGTTGACGCGAATGCCCTTCTGCGCGTACTCGACCGCGACGGTGCGCGAGAGCCCGACGATGCCGGCCTTGGAGGCCCCGTAGACGGAGAGCCCGGGGAAGAAGCGCGACGCGGCCACCGAGGCGCAGTTGACGATGGAGCCCCCGCCGCCCGCGAGCATGGCCTTGAGCTGGTACTTCATGCACCAGAAGGCGCCGCGGAGGTTCGTCTCCATGAGCAGGTCGTAGTCCTCGTTGCTCATCTCGATGAACGGCACCAGAAAGCCGCTCCCGGCGTTGTTGAAGCTGCCGTCGAGGCGGCCGTAGGTGGAGACGGCGGCGTCCACGAGCGCCTTGACGTCGCTCTCCACCCGCATGTCGGCGGTGACCCAGGTGATCTCGCCGCCGCGGTCCTTGACGGCGGCGACGAGCTCGCGCCCCTGCGCCTCGCGCCGCGCGCTCGCGACGACCTTCGCGCCCTCGGCGGCGAGCGCGGCGGCCGTCTCCCTGCCGATGCCCGAGCTCGCGCCAGTGACGATGACGACCTTGTCTTTCAAAGCTCCCATGCCGCACGTCCTCTCGCGAAGGTAATCGGCGCCGCGGTGACCGGCTCCGGCGCTCGAAACGCCGAGATCAAGCAATCGTCCTCGCTCGCCCGGAGCACCTCCCAGCGCGCAGAACGGGCCGCGACGATGCCAAGGGCGCGACCAAATGGGAAGCGATTCCGGCGCCGTTCAGCGCAGCGCGCCCTGCGTTCGCCGTGTGCCGCGGGGCGCGGATGTGGGATGCCGGGACTGCGCCCGGCGGGGGCGAAGTTGGGTTATAGCCCTGCTCCCATGAACCGATCCCGCCTCGTCGCCGGCGCGCTCTTTCTGGCCGGCCACCTCTTCGCGCTCGGTTGCAGCGCCCCCAAGCCGGAGCCCGAGATCGCCTCCTCGGCCCCGCAGAGCGGCTATGCCGGGCGCTACCCGGCCGAGCTCCAGGCCACGGCCACGTCGCTCAGCGAGCGCGAGGACCTCGCGAAGCGCGCCACGGACCAGCTCGCGGGCTATCCGGACCAGCTCAAGGAGCCGGACTGGAAGGTGGTCGTCGACGTCATCGAGCAGGCCGACGCGGCTGGCCGGAGCTACGACTACGTGGAGCGCGTGCGCGCCGTGAACGGCGCCATGGAGTTCTTCGACGACAACAAGGACGAGCTCAACCGCAAGGTGAGCGGCGCCGCGCAGTACGTCGTCAAGCAGAAGGGGTGCGACGCCGACGTCACCGGCGCCACCGCGCACGCGCTCGAGGAGGGCGTCGCCCGCCAGCTCGAGAAGTACGTCCGCGACCGCAACGAGGCGCACCGCCGCATCGAGCGTCATCGCGCCTCGCTCGGCAAGGAGAACGCCGCGACGCTCGAGAGGCAGGCCGATGCCGTGAGCTTCGCGAGCTACACCGTCCACATCGACATGGTCGAGCACAAGCTCCGGCTCCGCCGCATGCTCGAGGAGATCGAGGCGATCAAGGCGTCGATCGACGAGGCCGTGGCGGCGGAGCGCACGTTCCAGTCCTCGGGCGATCGCACCGACGCGGAGAAGAAGGCGTCGGACGCGCGCATCGAGGAGCTCGGGCGCAGCAAGGCGATGCTCGACTCGTCCGCGACGCAGGTGAAGCAGATCGACGAGACGATGGAGGAGCGTCTCGCCGCGGCCCAGAAGAGCTACCGCGAGGCGATGGACGCCCTGATCGCCACCCTCCGCAAGAACGCCGGCCTCCCTCCCGCCCCCCGCGAAGACTGAGCCCCCGCCTCACCCCTCCGCCCCGTCCCCCTGTCTTTCGTGCGCGTGCGCGCCCTCGTGCTCGCCCTCGCTCCCCTTCCCTACCCCCCCCACCGCTCCGCCATCGCGAGCGTCTTCTGGTTATCCGGCACCGTGAGGAACCTCTCCCTCCACACCGGATCGCTGATCTTCCCCGCCCTCTCCAGCAGCCTCTCCCGCGCCGCCGCGATCACCGCCGCGCAGTCCGCCTCCATCCCGTTCGCCGCCAGCGCCTCGGCATAGACGAGCCGCACCGCGGACTCCCCCTCCTCGATCGCCCCGATCGCCTCCAGCATCGAGAACGCCTCCCCCGCCGCCGACAGCCCCTCGTCGAACCTCCCCAGCCCGAGGAGCGCCCGCGCCCGCGCCGCCACCGCCGCCGCGCGCAGCGGCGGCGCGCTCTGCAGGATCTCCGCCGCCGTCGTCGCCTCGCGCTCCGCCCCCTCGAAATCCCGGGCGAGCAGCGCGATCCGCGCGAGGTACGTCCGCGCGCTCCCCTCCTGGCGCGGATCCCCGAGCCGCTGCGACAGCGCGATCGCCTCCCGCTCGATCCGCTGCGCCTCCTCGACGCGCCCCCGGTAGCCGAGGACGTTCCCCAGGTTGCTCAGCGTCGCCGCCACCAGCTCGTGCAGCCCCATCCGCTCCGCGCCCGCCAGCGCGCTGCGCAGCACCTCCTCCGCGCCCGCGAAATCCCCGAGCTCCGCGTGCATGTAGCCCACGTTCATGCGGACCGCGCAGGCGTTGCCGCGATCGCCCGCCCGCTCGAACGCCGCGAGCGCCGCCGACAGCCCCGCGAGGCAGGCGCCGGGATCGCCGTTCACGAGCGCCCGGATCGACCGCGCCTCGTGCAGCCGCGCCACCACCTCGGCCTCCCGCTCCGCGAGATCGGTCCCGTCCCCCTCGATCGCCTCGATCAGCGCGTCCGCGAACGCGTAGCGCCCCCCGAACACGAGCAGCAGCGCGCCCTCGCCGAGGCACATGTGCTTCGCCACGAGCGCGCCCTCCGCGTCCGCCTCGGCGGCCTGCGCCGCGCCCATCCAGCGCTCCACCCGCTCGAAGCCGCCCAGCTTGCCCGCCGCGACCGCCACCTGCTTGATCGCCGAGAACCACGGCGCCGCGCCGGCCGGCAGCCGGTCCACCGCCTCCGTCCCGCGCTGCTCCGCGAGCGCGAGCTCCCCGCGCCAGACGTGCGCCTCGGCCTCCACGAGGCGCAGCGCCCCAAGCGTCTGCGCCGTCGGGCCGCACGCGACCCCGCGCTCGGCGCGCTCGATCGCGGCCGCGAGGTCCTGCGCCCGCAGCGCCTGCTCGGCCGCGCGGCAGTACGCGGCCGCGGCCCGCGAGAGCTCGCCGCCGCGCTCGAAGTGCTCGCCGAGCGCCATCGCATCCGCCGCGCCCGCCCGCGAGAGCCACTCGCCCGCGAGCCTGTGCCCGAGCCGCCGGTCGCCCTCGGTCAGCATCCCGTAGGCCGCCTCCCGGACGATCGCGTGCTGGAAGCTGTACTCGACCTCGCCGGGGAGGCTGCCCTCGCCGCGCCGGGCGATGACCTCGCGCTGCTCCAGCTCGACAAGCTTCGGCGCCACCTGCGCCCCGCCCACGAGCGCCGAGACGCCGCCCTGCCAGAACGTCTGCCCGAAGATGCTCGCCGCCCGCAGCGCGCGCCGCGCCTCGACGTCGAGCGCCTCGATGCGCGCCTGCACCATCGCCAGCACCGTCTCGGGCAGGTCGGCGCCCTTGCCGTCGGCGACCGCGCGGATCTGCTCCTCCAGGTAGAACGCGTTGCCGTCGGCGCGGTCGACGATCATCGCGAGGAGCTCCGGCGCCACGCCCTCGCCGAGCACCTGGCGCACGAGCCGCTCGCTGGCGCGGCGCGGCAGCCCCGAGAGCTGCACCTCGTGGACGCCGCGCCCCGCCCAGAGCTTCGGGAAGAGCTCGCGCACCTCGGGCCGGCCGAGCGCGAGCACCATCAGCCGCTGATCGCCGAGGTTGCGGAGCGCCGAGTCGACGAGCATCACGCTCGGCAGGTCGCCCCAGTGCAGGTCCTCGAGCGCGAGCAGCACCGGCCTCGCCGAGCACTCGGCCCGGAGCAGCTCCTCCCAGGCGAGGCGGATCTGGTCGCTCATCAGCACGGGGCTGCGCCGCGCCGCCTTGAGCTGCGCGCTGTCGCCGTCGGGGAACGGCACGCCCATGAGCTCCCCGAGGAACGCCGCTGTGCGCGCGGAGTCGCCCCGGCCGTACCGCTCGACGCGCGCGCGGATCTTGTGCTGCCGCGCCTCGATCGGCTCGCCGTCGAACAGGCCGATCGCGCGCCGCAGCGCCGGGGCGAGCAGGGCGAAGGCCGAGCCGGCGCTCATGGGGTCGCCGCGCCCGATCCACACCTCGATCTCCTCGCCGCGGTCGCGGAGGCGCCGGAGCAGCTCGGTGCGGAGGCGGGATTTGCCGGCGCCCGCGGGCGCGGTCACGAGCACGGCGCTCGGCGTCGACTCCTCGACGCAGTGGGAGAACGCGGCCTCGAGGAGGGCGAGCTCGCGGTCGCGCCCGACGCACGGCGTCGGCTTGCCGAGCAGGGGCGGCGTGGTGGCGAGCGCCTCGCGCTCGCCGTGCACGCGGAGGGTGCTCTTGTCGCGGGTGACGTCGAACCGGGAGCCGAGCAGCCCCGCGGTCACCTCGTCCAGGCGGACGGCGTCCGCGCCGACCGGGGCGTGGACGGACGGCAGGAGGTGGACGGCGCGGTCGATGAGCTCGCCGACCGGCAGCCGCGAGGAGATCTCGGCGCGGCCGGTGACGAGCGCGACGGGCACGCAGCCGAGCAGCGCGTTCAGCGCGAGCGCGCAGCGCGCGGCCTGGGCGGCGAGGTCGGTCGGCGCCCCGCCGGTGGAGAGCACGATGAGCGGAGAGCGGGACTCCAGGATCTCGAGCTCGCCCTGGTAGCGCTCCGCGACCGCGATGAGCGCCTTGCTGCGCTCCAGGTCCTCTTCCTGGGAGCGCGTCGCCTCGGCGTCGCCGGTCACGTCGCGCGCGAGCACGAGGCACATCATCTTGCGCTCGTTCGTGGTGATCTCGCTCCCGCGCACGGTGTTCGAGGGGCGGCTGCTCACGACGTCCGGGCCGAGGTCGTCGAGCGCGAGGAGCTCGGCCACGACCGCGTCGCCGTCGCGGGGCCGGTCCTTCGGCGACTTCGCGAGCATACGCGCGACGAGATCGTCGAGCGCCTCGGGGATGTCGCCGCGGAGCTCCCGGAGCCGCGGCGGGTCCTCGAGGATGACCTTGATGAGCACCGAGAGCCCGTCGGCGCCCTGGAACGCCGAGCGCCCGGTGAGGCACTTGAAGAGCACGCAGCCGAGCGAGAAGACGTCGGCGCGGGTGTCGATGTTCGGCTCGCTGCGGGCCTGCTCCGGCGCCATGTAGCCCGGGGTGCCGAGCATCGTGCCCGGCATGGTGAGGTGCCTATCGATGGCGCCGAGGCGCACCACGCCGAAGTCGAGGAGGGTGACCCCCTCGATGGCGCCGCCCACGAGGAGCAGGTTGCTCGGCTTGAGGTCGCGGTGGACGATGCCGGCGCGGTGGACGACGCCGAGCGTGGCGGCGATGCTGGAGCCGAGCGCGAGGGTCTCGGCGACGGTGAGCGACCTGCGGGCGAGGCGCTCGGTCAGCGTCTCGCCGGCGAGCCACTCCATGGCGAGGTAGGGCTGCCCGGTCTCGGTCGCGCCGTGCGCGGTGTAGCGCACGATGCCCGGGTGTCGGAGCGCGGTGAGCGCCTCGAGCGCCTCCACCTCCCGCGCGAACCGGATCGCCTCCTGGAGCCCCCGGCGCTGCAGGACCTTGAGCGCGACCGGCTCGTTCGTGTCCAGATCGATGGCGCGGTAGACGTCGCCCATCCCGCCGGAGCTGGCGAGGCGCTCGATGCGGAAGCGACGGTCGATGACATCTCCCACGCGCATCTCGGCTTCCCGTGTTACCTGAGATCTCGCATGAGCTTGCTTACAACGGTGAGTAGACGAACTCGGCGCCGATCGCCAGCGAGTCCGCCCGGAGCGGCCGGACACAGCAGTACATTGCCGGTCGCGACAGAGCACGGAATGTGAGATAAAAAACATAGAGCGCCGGAGCACGGGCGGAAGCTCCATGCAGCGCGGAGCGCGACCCCGTGCGGCACCAGGAACCCGGCGGCTTCCCTGGGAACGGGGTCGCTCCCCGTCGGGCTCGCCTCGCGGCGGGCTCGCGTCCGCTGTCACCCTGGCGGATCTGCGCTGAGGTGTGGCCGCGCATTTTCACCACAGCGGGGCAAAATGCCCTGTCCGCAGGATGCGCGTCACGACGGCTCATCGTCTCCGTACGGTGTTCTGAACTCGAATTCATGGCACGCGGCGTGCTGGACTGAAGCGCATGAATGAGGAGCTGACAAGGTGAGCAAAGGAAGCGGTTCAACCAGCTCGGTTGGAAGGTCCTCAGGCCTGTGGCTGCCCGTTGAGGCGTTCCGAGGCGGGCCCCGCACGAGCATCTCGCGCCTGACGCTCTCCTGGGGTAGGTTCCGCCGCCGATGGACACCCAGACTTACTTCCAGGGCAAGAGCGTTCTCGTCACCGGCGGATCGAGCGGCATCGGTCTGTCGTTCGCGCGGCTTGTCGCTGGCTACGGCGCCGCGGTGACGCTGGTCGCGCGCCGCCGCGCCCTCCTCGACGAGGCGGCGGTGGGCATCCGGCGGGAGCACCCGTCGGCGCGGGTCGACGTCCTGGAGCTCGACATCAGCCGGGCGGACGACGTCGCGCGGGCGATGGAGTCGCGGATAGCCGAGCGCCCGATCGATCACCTCGTGAACAACGCGGGCGTCGTGATGCCGGGGCGCTTCCTCGAGCTGCCGATCGAGGAGTTCCGCGGCATGATGGACGTGAACTTCTTCGGCGCCGTCCACCTGTGCAAGGCGGTGCTGCCGGCGATGGTGGCGCGCGGCAGCGGCCATGTGCTCAACGTCTCGTCGCTGGCGGGCGTGATCGGCATCTACGGCTACACGCCGTACGCCGCGAGCAAGTTCGCGCTGATCGGCTTCTCGCAGGCGCTGCGCGCGGAGATGTGGCCACACGGCGTCCGCGTGAGCGTGTGCATGCCGCCCGACACCGACACGCCGCAGCTCGCGTTCGAGAACCGGTACAAGCCCGCGGAGACCAAGGCCATCGCGGGCAACGTGAAGACGCTGGAGCCGGACGCGGTGGCGCGCAGCATGGCCGACGGCATGGCGCGCGGCCGGTTCGAGATCTACCCCGACCTCGGCTCGCGCGTGGGCGCGATCGCGCAGGGGGTGCTCCCGGGCGTGGTCCGCTGGGTCTGCGACAGCGCGCAGCGGAAGGCCGGCCCGGCGGCGGGCTGAGCGCCCCGGCGGGCGGCATGGGGCACGCCTGCCTCCGCCCCGATTCGGCACCTCCTGGCGTCCCACGCATCCGGTGCGCTGGTCGACGCATCCGCTGCGTCCCGAGCTGCTCCTCGCGACGTGCTGGCGCGGCGCCCCGGAGGCGGCGAGAGGCACGCTCCTTGCGTGTCGATCACGAACACACACGAGGACATCTCAGGGGAGAACGCCATGGAACCGAATTCTTCGAGCATTTCGAGCAACACAAAGCCGTTCAACGTCCTTGCGGCCGTGGATCTCTCGCCCGCGAGCCGGGGCGTGCTCCTCCGCGCGCTGTGGCTGGCGAACGCGGAGGAGACGGGCGGCGAGGTCCACGTGGTGACGGTGACGGACAGCCAGCCGGAGATGCTGAGCTTGCAGGGCCTCGCCCGGACCTCGAGCGCCGCGGACGCCGCGCAGCGGCTCCAGGAGCTCGCGACGAGCGTCGTCAACGAGTTCGCCGTGCCGTCGCGGCCCGCGCACGTCGAGCGCGTGGTCACGCACCTCCTCACGGGCGATCCCGCCCGGGAGATCGTCTGGCTCGCGGCGCACATCGACGCGGATCTCATCGTGATGGGCACGCACGGGCGCACCGGCGTGAAGCGCGTCCTGCTCGGCTCGGTCGCCGAGCGCGTCGTGCGGACCGCCGGGTGCCCTGTCTGCGTCGTCCGCGACAAGCACCACGACGACTCCTGGCGCGTGCCGGAGATCGAGCCGCCCTGCCCGGAGTGCCTCGTGGCGCGCAACGGGAGCGGCGGGGCGAACCTCTGGTGCGAGCGCCACCAGGGCCATCTCCGCGCGCACGTTTACTCCAGTGCCGAGACGACGAGGAGGGTGCAGCGCGCCGTGAAGCCCTGGGGGTTCTCGACCTGACGTCGCGGGCCTGGCTTCCCGCCGGCCGAGAAACTGCACCGCGCCACGCGATGGCGGCTCCAGCCGTGTACGCTTTCGAGTCACGGCGAGCGTAGTCGTGAGCCGGTTGGCCGCGTGCGCGGCGCACCACCTCCAGCGCGCGCCTTCGCGGCGCTCGTGGGGCGTCTCCTCGACGAGGCAGGGCGTGGTTCCGCGAGAGCCCGACCTTGTGCCAGGGGGGCGGCTTCGGCCGCGTTCTTGGTAGTCTGCGAGCGGGCGCGGGTTCTGTGCGCTCGCTGCTCGATCACCTCGCGGAGGACGACCGCTTGATTGTGAAGCTCATCCTTCGCCCCATACACGAGCGTGAGCGCCCCGCGATTCGCCAGCGCGACGAGCTCGTCGACGAACCCGGCGGCTGGCTGCCGGCGGAGCTCGCCGCGATAGCCCGCCGCGAACTCGTCCCATCGCGCGGCGTCGTGACCGAACCAGCGGCGGAGCTCATCGCTCGGCCCGATCTCCTTCATCCAGGCGTCTATCGCGAGCGCGTCTTTGCGCACGCCTCGCGGCCACAGCCGGTCCACGAGCACCCGGTATCCGTCCGTCGCCTCCGGCCGCTCGTAAGCCCGCTTGAGGCGCACCGGCTCCGCCCTCTTGGCGCCGAGGTGCGCGGTCCGCACTCTACCCGTCGTCGTCCGTCGCTTCACGTTTGCCATGCGCCCTCTTCCCTTCTTCTGCGACAAGCCCCTGATCGTCAACCATCTACCGGCGGAGAACTCGTGAAAGGTCCCCTGGCGCGTGCGGCGCAAGCTCACCGAGGGCGAGCGGACGTTGACGGCGGAGCCGCGTGAATGAGGCCCTTCGCGAGGAGGCCACCTCCCAGGGCGAAAAAGTAGAGATAGCCCCGGCGATCGCCGAAGCTCGCCAGGGAGCGCCGCAGCGACGCTCCAGGCCGAAGCTCCATCAGCCCGCTGAGCCCGCGTAGGGCACCGACGTCGCCCGGCGGGAACACGTCGAGACGCCTGAGACCCCGAAGCAGGACCAGGCTGGCGCTCCAGGGGCCGATGCCCGGTAGCTCGTCGAGGGTCCTGAGCGCATCGCTGATGGTCATGCTCGAGATCCCTCGCTCCGAGAGCTCACCCGACTCGATCGCTCGGGCGACGTGCCGGAGCGACTCGGCCTTCACGGCGCTCAGGCCGCATCTCCGCAGCGCATCGAGACGAGCCTCCGCGATCGCCTGGGCCGTGGGGAACGCCCGGAAGCGGCGACCGCCCTGCTCGAGGTACCTGCCGAAGCGCTCGACGAGCCGGCCGACGATCGCGATACCGGCGTCCAGGCTCACCTGCTGGAAGGGGATCACGTTCGCGAACGCCTCGAAGAGGTCAGCGAACCGCGGGGGTCGCATGCCTCGCAGTGCGAGCGCCGTGGCGCGGAGCCGGCGCTCGGCCTCGAGCACATGTTGCAGAGGTTCTGGATCCAGATCCAGGCCGAGCACCTTGCGGAGGGTCCGCTCAAGCCCGGCGATCGTGGCGGTGGAAGGGTCGCCTCCTCGGACGAAAAACCGAACATCGGGGCTGTCGATGGTCCCGCGGTTCTCCACTTCGACCAGCGCGAGATCGTCGCCCGTCGCCACCACCCGTTTGTAGCGCTCTCGCTCCCAGACCTCGACCGGGTTTGCCGGTCGTCGCTGCAGAACGCGCACGGTCGCCTCGAGGTGGAACGGCGCTCGGGTCCTGAGCCGCCCTTGCGCGACCGCTTCGCCTGGGCACGTGGCGTGCGTTTCCAGAGACCGATCGTGCGGGCATCTGCTCGGGTCCGCGTCAGCAGCCAGTGAATTCCTCCGTCCGGATATCATCGTCATCGACACCGGCCTTGTTCAGCATCGCGCGGAGGCCCGCGACCATCGCGCGTGGACCAGCCAGATGACAGAGCGGTCCTGTGATCTGGTCCCCCGGCGAGGCGCTGCTCTGCAGGTGCTTCCCGATGAGCGCGGGCTTGTCGAACCGGAGCGCCAGCGTTCGTTCGGCCACCTCGGATCGTGTCTCCAGCTTCAACGAATAGAGGGGCCACTTTGCTTCGGTGGTCATGTCTCTCCCATGAACAGCCGCGAGATCAGCGCATGGCTTGGATCCACTCCGTCGAGCCCGTCCCGCAGCCCGGTGGGACTGAGGCATCGCATCGGTACACTTCGCACTTGGGGTCCTCGGACGGGCTGTCAAGCCGCCCTTCTCTGTTCTTGCACCCTGCAGGCGCACCTCAGCGGTTACATCGGCGCCTGGACGTAGATGCAGCGCGTTCGGGCCGCCCGTCTGCGCTCACGCGGCCTGGGCTGCGTGAGCGGCTCGGCGAGCGGTTCTTCCGCGGCGAGGAGATCGCGATACCGCCGATCAGCTACGATACCGACGCTGTCGAGGAGCTCACGGGCAGGGCCGGCGGATCCGTGTGGGTCTGCTCCTTCGGCGTGCCGGTGCGCGACGCCGAGGCCGCGGGGCGGCGCAGCGACGCACGGCGGCCGCGGCGCGCGCACCGGCGCCGGAGCGAGACGAACGGGGAGAGGCGCCGCGGTCGGGGGCAAAGCCCCGTGGAGAGGCTCCTCCTCACAGGCGGTGAGCGCTCCTCCAGCTAGGACGAACAGTGCGGCGGGCGGACTTCTGTGCTGCTGTCCACCACGAAGCCTCGAGCAGATCGCCTGATGACGAGGTAGGTGGGCGTGCTGCTCATGTACTCGGCGAGCGCCGGCGGCGCCGGGATCCGAGCGGTCCAAAGCCACGCGGGGGCGTGCGGCGGCGTGGCGCAACCGGACACGTCGGCGAGCTCGATGCGCTCCGCGGCACGGGCGCGCTGCAGGCGCAGGTGCTGAGCGCTCAGCCCGGGCGAGCCGCTCGCCGCGGACCTGGCTTCGCTCCAGGGCTCCTCGAGCCAGGCATCGACGAACGACTCGAGGTCGCTCGGCACATCGGCCACCGGGCACGGTGAGGCGTCGAGCACCGCGCTCACGCGGGCGGGCTGCCCGCGGGGCTGCCGGACGACGACGAAGGCCTCTCGGCTCCACGCCTGCGGCGGATCGTGCTCCGCGTGGAGCTCAAGACCGAAGACCCACGCGCGCCCTCCAGCGCGGGGCTCGCACGCCCGGACGGCGCCGTACTGCCAGCGGACCCCCTCGGCGTCGAGCGCCCGTAGCAGCGCCGTCGCCTGCGTCCCTGCGAGCTCGGTCGGGCTCTCCAGCCTGTCTCGATACGCCGGCACGCCGAGCCAGCGCTCGACGAGCTCGTAGGGCGCGGCGCTGCCGTCGTTGCTCCGCAACCACCGCTCGCAGAGCCGCTCCGTCTCGCGGTCCGCCTCGGGCGATTCGCCTGGATAACCATCGCGACAGCGGACGAATCGATTCACGTCGTAGGCCGACGTGGAAGCGCTGTACTTGCCGTCGTACTCGATCACGATGCGCCCGCCGAAGCCATCCACGGGATGGAGCCTCCAGAAGCCGAGACGTAGGTCCGAAAAGCCGTGCGTCCTCGTCGGGAGCGGGCGCAGCAGCGCGGGCACGTCGGCCACGACCCGCAGGCAGCGCGGGTACGCTTCGTTCACGAGCAGCCGCGTACCGGGACTCGTGAAAGCCGCCTGGAACTCGACGCGGAGATCCCGCCGGCCGTCGGCGTTCAGGTCCAGATCGGTGTCGACCGTGAACGGGAACTGACCGTCCCAGTCATGGATACCGCGGGTCGCGAGGTCCTTCGGACAGGAGCTATCGGCCAGGTCGCTGATCCGGTACGCGAAGCCATCGACGCCCGGTGGCACGCCTGACTCGGTGTACTCCGCCGAGCGGACCCGGCCTCGCAGCGCGTACCTGCCCGGCGCGAGCTCCACCGACAGCGCCGGGCCGCACGCCAGCACGTTCCCTGGGCCGGTATCGGACATCGCCTGCACGCTGATCAGCGCGCGCGTCGTCGTCAGCTCCGGCGACGGGAACGGCCCCGTGCTGGCCCACAGCCGCAGGGGCTTCGGCACCTCGATCACCCAGAGCGGCGGATTCGCGGCGTCCGCCGCCATGGCCTCGCAGCCGAGCTCGGCTTCCGTGCGCGCCGGCGTGAGCGGCTCGGGTCGCGCGGCGTACTCTCCAGGCCGCCATTCGAGCACGGGGACCGCAGCCGCGCCGCGAGGCGGCGTGACAGCCACGACCGCATCGAGAGGCGGCGCTCTCCCTGTCGCAGGCGTGGCCACGATCGGAGCGGCAACGTCAGTCGGTCCGAGCGCTCCGGCTTTACGTGGGATCTGCGAGGGAGCGCTCGCTGCCGGCCCGCACGCGCACAGGCTGAGCCCAACAGCGACCAGATTCCGGCCCAGACGCGGCCCGAGTGTGCCCGGAGCTGGACTCCCTCGCAGACGCTCGCCATCGTTCATGCCGCGGCGCGCCAGCAATCCGCGCGCCGTACGCCGCATGCCATCGGCGCCGTCTCTTTCATGATTCGCGCACCGGAACCGTCGTCATCGGGACACAGCGACCGTGGGCGTCGAGACGCGCTCGGCGTCGACGGGGGCCATGGAAACGGCAGGAAGCAGGGCGGCTCGTACAGGTTTCATCGGCCTGATCGCTCGGCCGAGAGCGGGCTCAAGCTTCGACCCGCTCCTCGGCTTCCCATCGCCCGATCGGCGCGTGCGCGATGATCGTCAGCTCGTTTCCCTCGATCGTGTAGTCCATGTCGAGCCCGCCCTCGGCCCGGACGCGCGCGAGGCCCAGACCCGAGATCCCGTCGATCATCGCCGTCTCCGTGATGAGCTGGTCGTAGTGCTTCACCGGGTCGCTCGCGGCTTTCAGCGCGATGAGCTGCCGCTCGACCTCGCGCAGGCGCTCGGGCGACGCCTCGTTCCGCGCGCGGATCTTCATGACCTGCGAGCTCTGGTCCTCCTCCAGCGCGAGCTCGAGGCTCACGCGAGAGCCGGAGGAGTACTTGGTGATGTTCTCGGCGAGCTCGTGCGCGGCCATGTAGAACCGCGAGCTCACATTCGCGTCGTCCAGCACCTGGCCGCAAAAGCTGGACACCAGCCGCAAGACCGCCGTGGACAGCCGCTCGTTCGGGAAGAACGTCACGCAGAGGAACAAAGAAGCACTCTGCGCCTGCTTGGGTGTTAACACGATCCGTGATTCTACGCGGTTTCCCTCCTGGCGCCAACCACGACTTTCCGTTCCCACTCCCGATCGCCTCCCCTACTCCCTCTCCGCCATACTCCCTCTCCCCCTACTCCCTCTCTTCTACTCCCTCTCTCCTCCACCGACCCATCCAGCGAGGCGTGTCCGCTCGAGCCCGACACGGCCCCCAGTGCGCCTCGAGCGCACCACGTCGCCGCCTTGCGGACACATCCTCAGCGGCGCCCGCACAAGGAGGTGACGTGCGCCCTGAAATCGCCGTACCGCATCGCACATCGCGAGCGCCCGTCATCGGTTGTTCTGCGGGGCAGGCGGCTCGTGCACGCCTCGTCTCTGCCGCGCCTGATGGCGCGGCGCTTCCGCCCGAACATCCCGCCTGGGTCGTCCAGGCGAGGCGCGACATCGTCGCGGTGAGTCGCTAGCATCGCCTCGGGGTATCACCGAGGTCGCGGCTCAGCGGTATCGTCTCGACGCGCGCTTGTCGCGGACGAACCGAGGAGAGCTGCCGTGAAACATCACAAGGATCTCTGGAAGCCCGCGTGTGCAGCGCTC
This sequence comes from Sorangium sp. So ce362, assembly GCF_051519845.1. Taxonomy (NCBI): domain Bacteria; kingdom Pseudomonadati; phylum Myxococcota; order Polyangiales; family Polyangiaceae; genus Sorangium; species Sorangium sp. So ce362. The sequence continues at coordinate 6,347,487 of NZ_CP150332.1, forward strand.
GCCATGCTGTCGATGGCGTGGATCGCAGGCTGCGATCAGGGCGGTGGGGGCGAGGTCGTCAGCAACGGCACCAGCAAGGCGCGCGCGAACGTGGAGGACATCATCGACGCCCACCCGGACCTCAACGTCGCGACGGGCCTCTTGTCGTACAACGGGCCGGCCATCGTCGCCGCCGTCGAGGCGCTCGGGAAGAAGGGCAAGGTCATCCCGCGGTCGTCTTCGACCAGGTTGTGCACATCGTCCAGGAGCAGCGGCGCGTGCGGCGCACCGCCGAGGCGAGCGCCGCGCCGCCGCGCCAGCTCGAGGCGCCCCCCACCGCCGGCGCCGGGTCGCCGCCCGCCGGGATCAGCGGCGCGTCGCCGTGCGGCGGCGCGCCCGCGCGAGCGCGTAGCGGAAGCCGCGCGCCAGGTTCGCCTGCGTCACCATCGCGCCGACGTCCAGGCCCTGCGCGACCATCATCTGCGCGGCCTCCGGCGTCATGCCGACGAGCACCGCCTCGGCGCCGAGCAGCGCGGCCGCCTGCGCCGCCTTCACGAGCTGCGACGCCGCCGACGCGTCCACGACCGCCATCCCGGTGACGTCGATCAGCACGACGCGCGCGCGCTGAGCGCCGATCGCGCGGAGCATCGACTCGATGAAGTTGCCGGAGCGCTCGGCGTCCATGACGCCCACCACGGGCATCACCAGGATGCCGTCCGCGATCGGCACGACGGGGCTCGAGAGCTGGCGGATCGTCTGGAGCATCGCGGCCTGCTGCTCGTTGGCGCGCTCGAGCGCCGCGCTCCGCTCGGAGATGCGGCGGAACAGCCGGGCGTTCTCGACGCCGACCGCCACCGTGCCGGCGACGCGGACCAGGAACGACACGTCGCCCTGCCGGCACGCTCCGCTGCGACGGCTGCTCAGGACGAGGGCGCCCAGGACGGTGCCCCGGGCCTGCAGGGGCAAGGCGACGGCCGTGCGCGCGCCGGCGTGCGCGGGGGGCAGGGCGACGTCCGCGCGCGCCTCTCCCTCGTCGGGATCGATCACGAGCGGGCTGCCCGCCTCGATCGCGCGGCCCACGAGAGAGCCCGCCGGGATCGAGACCTGGTCCTCGATGACGGAGCGCGAGGGGGGCGGGAGCCCGATCAGCATGATCTCCAGCGCAGGAGCGACCGACGGGCCCCGAGCGCCCTGCCCGACGGCGACGCGGCGGGCCGCGTCGAGCGTGAGGTAGTCGCTCAGCGTCGTGGACCACGGCGTCCGCTCGAGGGTGACGCAATCAACGCCGGTGTGGAGGGTGCGCGAGGGCGGCAGCTCGGCGAGGGTCGGCTCGAGGCCCTGCGTGACCATCCGGTGGATCACCTCGACCGCGCGGAATCCCATGTCGTGCTCGCGCTGGACGATCGTCGCGTGGATCGCGCCCTGCCGGAGCAAGGCGACCGTGCCGGCCATGAGATCGAACCCGACGACCTTCAGATCGCCCGCCCTGCCGAGGGCCCGCGCCGAGAGCCCCCAGGACGGCCCGTTGTCGGCGGCGGCCCCGAAGGCGCCGGCGACGTCGGGCCGCGCCTCGAGCGCCGCCGTGGCGAGCCGCGTGCCGGCCTCGAGATCCCAGTCGCACGCGAGGGTCGGCAGCACCGTGAGGTTCGACCCGCGGGCCGCCGCGCAGAAGCCCTCGACGCGCTCGCGGACGCCCAGCGCGAGCTCCACGGCGCCGAGGGCCGCGACGACGCCGCCGCCCGGGAGCAGCCGCTTCATCACCTCGGCCGCCAGCCTGCCCGACGCCACGTTGTCCGTCCCGATGTAGAGCGGCGCCCGGCTGCCCGGGATCGGCGGCGTGTCGATCACGACGACCGGGATGGCCACCTCCGCGGCCTGCCGGAACGCCTCCTCCGCGTTCTCGGGGTTGCTGGGCGCGATGAGGATGCCGGACACCCGCCGGCGGATCGCCTCGTCGAGCAGGGCGCGCTGCGAGCCCTCGCCCTGGCCGCCGTGGCCGGTCCGGAAGTCCACGGTGACGCCCAGGGGCCGCGCGGCGCTGTCGGCGCCGGCGCGGATGTTCTGCCAGTAGGTCGTCGGCTCCGACGTCGGAGCCCGGTACACGCGGGCGCGGCGGTCGCCCCGGCCAGGCGCGAGGCTGTCTTCCTCGAGCAGCCACAGCTCAACCGTGCTCCAGTCCGGATCGAGCTGCACGCTCTTGATGCCGTGAGCGATGGTCTCGATGAGGTCGTGCAGCGCGACGGTCGTGCCCACCGCGCTCAGCAGCTTCTCGAAGAGGCGGATCTCCTGCGCCGCGCTCGCCTTGTCGTCATAGAGCCGGTGGCGCTCCAGCGCGTGTCCGGCGGTGTCCGCGAGGGCCTCGATCGTGGCGCGGCGCGCCTCGTCCGGAGACTCCAGGGTCGCCTGCTCGATGGCGAGGTAGCCGACCGGCTCGCCGTACAGCTGGATGGGCGCGACGAGCATGCCGGCCCCCTCCGGGACGGCGCCGCCGATCCCGAGCGCGAAGGGCAGGTACGCCCGGTACCACGCGCGCGCATCGACGACGTAGCTCCCGCGCACGGCCTCGGGCGTCGCCTGGGCGAGCGCGGCCCCGTCGCCGGCGAGCTCCGGGGCGACCGGCATGTGCACACCGGGTCCAGGGGGCGCGTCGAACCCGACCAGCGCGCGCGCCACGAAGCGGTCGCCCTCGCGGAGGAGCAGGCTGCCGCGCGGCGCGCGCGAGAGGATGGCCATGGCCCGCCGCACGATCTGCTGCAGGACGGCGAGGAGGTCGGGCACCTTGAGCATGCGGGCGTACCGAGGGGCCATCACGAGGCGCGATGAGCTGGCTTACAATGCGCGAAACGCCTTGCCTCTTTCAAGATCGCTCCCAGCCTCGCGACGACTGCAGCATGGATCTCGCCGGAATCCGCCCGAGCTTCAACTGGTTCGCGCTCTATCCGATCAGAGAAGCGTGCGCCGCAGCCGGGCACGCTCTCGGGCCTCATCCCTTCGATCCCATCAAAACACACAGGCAGTCAGGCACGGTGTCGAGCGCGCCGGCCCAGGCGAAGTCGACATAGACGCGCTGGCTACCGGGCGCCCCGACAGCGATGTCCGAGAGGCCGTCTCCATGGAAGTCCGCCGAGGCGCCGAGCTCGCTCACGTTCTGCTGCTCGCTCACGTTCTGCTGCGACTGAGGGTCTCGCCGCGCGCCTCTCGCGACCCGGCCCGGGAGAGGCGATCGCGCGCGGCCCGGCTCGGGAGAGGCGGCGACCCGCGCCGGGCGCGCGCCGCGAGGGGGCGGCGCTCAGGGCGCCTGGCAGGAGACGCGGTGGATCGGCGCCTCGTCCCCCTCGCCGATCGTCACGTAGTCCCACCCGCCGGGCACCCAGGCGATCGCCTCCCCCTGGTCCTCGTCGGCCGCCGGCATCTCGCAGGGCGGCCCGGCCAGCGCCTGCGCCACGGTCTGATCCGGCGCCATCGGATAGAAGAAGACGTGCGAGTACGTGCGGAGCAGCACGCCGGCGCCGTCCGGGTGCACGTCGCCGCCCGTGAATTGCGGCTTGCCCACGGGCGCCTTGATCGAGCCCGCGCCAGCGAGCGTCGCCGGCCGGCCGGCGGCAGGTCGCGTCGATAGCTCGTAGATGCGGGCGCTCTCCTTCTTCTTCTTCACCTTCGTCACCACCGTGAACGCGCCGGTGACCGGGTGGACCAGCAGCGTCTCCGCGTTGTGGCTCCCGTCGGGGTACGCGAGCGAGATCGCCTCCGCGGACAGCGCGCGCGGCGCTCCCCCGAGCGCGTCCGGCTCCCTCACCTCGTAGAGCGCATAGCCGTCGCGCTCCCGGTCGTTGTCGCCGATGTCCCCGAAGAACAGGCAGCTCCCCCCGCCTGCGCCGCACGGGCCCCGCGCGACGTCCTCCCAGTCGACCGCGGTCGCGCCCGTCACCCCGAACTCGCCCCGCGGCGCGCCGTCAAGCCCGATCGCAAAGAAGCGCGGGGCATCGCCCGAGTCGTTGTGGAGGTACAGCGCGTCCGCGTGTACCGCAGAGGCGACCACGCCGGAGCACTCGGCGAGATCGCCCTTCGGCAGCGCGCCGACCCGCGCGACCCCGCCGCAGCGGGGGCAGCCCGAGGTCCGCACCGCCACGCCCGCCGGCGGCCCCGCGCCCCGGCAGCCCGAGGCGAGCAGCGCCAGCGCGAGCGCGGGCTGCAGGAGCCACCGGACTGTAGCTTTGCGACTCCAATGCAACGCGCGGGGATACAGCGGCGATATCGAGGGCTTGCCAAGGATTCCGCTAGCGGACATCCGGTGAAATTTATGTCATCATGGCGTACATACAGTAACAATTTCGCGACGCCGCGGCGGCGCGACCCACGTGGCCCTGACGATCGAGGAGGCCGCCATCCTGGACGTCATCGAGAGATACGAGTTCAAATACCTGGTCCCGGAGCGGCTCGTACCAGCGATCCGGGAAACGGCGCGCGCTGTCGGCCGGAGGGACCGGTACGCGAACGAGGACGGCTCGTACCGCATCCGCTCGCTCTACTTTGACACGCGCGGGTTCGACCTCTTCTGGGCGAACTCCCGTGAGCAGCGGGACCGCTTCAAGCTGCGGGCGCGCACCTACCCCGGCAAGAAGAGCCCGGTCTTCCTCGAGGTGAAGCGGCGCGTACAGGACGTGATCATCAAGTCGCGCGCGTGCGTGCCTGCGGACGAGTGGCGGGAGCTGCTCGAGCACCACCGCCCCGCCGCGCTGGAGCGGCTCGCGCCGGGCCCGCGGAAATACGCGGAGCGGTTCATCAGCGCGTTCCACCGCCACGATCTCCGGCCCGTGGTGGTCGTCGACTACGAGCGCGAGGCCTACGAGAGCACCCTCGACAAGTATGCGCGCATCACGTTCGACCGGAGGGTCGTCTGCCAGCGCAGGGAAGCGCTGGATCTCGACGCGCCCGACGGGAGGTGGCGCCCTGTCGACCACCCCGTCCAGACCCAAACGCACGAGCCCGTCTGCGTCCTCGAGCTCAAGTTCGAGCGCAGGCCGCCCGCGTGGATGGCGGCGCTCGTGCAGCGCCTCGAGCTCGTCCGGCACTCGTTCTCCAAGTACTGCTTCAGCGTCAACGCGCAGCTGACGCTCCCGGAGGCGCGCGCGGCCCGGATCGAGGGAGGGCCGCGGCCATGATGGACTGGCTGACGACGGTCTCGCAGGGCGAGGCCATCGAGTGGCGCAGGGCGCTCATCGCCCTCCTCGTCGCCTTCGGGCTCACGCAGGGCATCGCCGGCGTCTACATGCTCACGTTCCGCGGCCTCTCGTACTCGCGGACCATCGTCCAGAGCATGGCGCTGGGCAGCATCATCACGTGCACGCTGATGCTCGCCGTCGGCAACAACATCGCGGCCGGCATCGGGATCGCCGGGGGCGTCAGCGCGATCCGGTTCCGCACCACGATGCGCGATCCGCGCGACGTCGTGTTCGTCTTCGCGTCGCTCGCCATCGGCATGGCGAGCGGCGCGCAGGCCTACGGCGCGGCGATCGCCGGGGCGGGGATGTTCGCCGGCGCGACGCTGATGCTCCACGCCACCGGCTACGGGTCGCGCCGGCAGCCGGACGGGCTGCTCCGGTTCGTCGCGCCGTCCGGGCCGGCGGGCGCGGACCTCGGCGGCGCGATCGCGGGCGTCCTCCGCGAGCACTGCGGCTCCTTCTCGCTCGTGACCCTGCGCGAGGCGGCGCAGGGCGCCGTCATGGAGCACGCCTACCAGATCAGCGTGCGCCACCCCGACCTGCGGGTGCGCCTCGTGACGAGCCTTCAAGCGCTCCCCGGAGTGGAGGACGTGAGTCTGATGCTCCAGGAGCCGACGCTGGACCTCTAGTGATGCATCTCTGGCGAATCCGATCCGCGCTCTCCTCCGTGACCCCCGCGCTGACGATGCTGGGCACGCTCGGCCTCGCGGCGTGGCTGCGCTTCTCCGGCGCCCCGACCGGCGGGATCTTCGCGTTCGCGCAGGCCGACGTCGAGATGGTCGCCGCGATCGAGGTCGGGCGGGTGGCCTCGATCGAGGTCGACGTCGGGGACGAGGTGACGCCGGGTCAGGTGCTCGTCACGCTCGACAGCGGCGCGATCGACGCGGAGCTCGCCGTGGCGCGCGCCGACGTGGAGCGCCTCCGGGCGCTGATCCCCGCGGAGCACGCGCGGCTCGATCTGGAGCTCGAGGCGGGCGTCGAGGACCTGAAGCTCGAGCTCGCGCGCGAGGTCGAGGAGCAGCGCCGCGCGAGCGCCGAGGGCCAGGTGCTGGCCAGCGAGATCTCCCGGGTGAAGCGGCTGATCGAGGACAAGCAGGCGAGCCTCGACGTCCTGGGCTCGCTCGACGTGCAGCGCGCGGGCGTCGACGCGATCGCGACCGAGAAGCCCCGCACCATCCAGCTCCTCCGCGCGCAGATCGCGGTGGCCGGGGAGCGCCGGAAGAAGCTCCTCCAGCAGGCGAGCCCGGAGACGGCGAAGATCGAGGCGGACCTCGCGATGGCGAGGCGGAGCGCCGAGCAGCTCGAGGTGCTTCGCGCCCAGCAGACGCTGCGCGCGGCGCACGGCGGGCGCGTCTCGGCGGTGCGCAAGCGGCCTGGCGACGTCGCCGTGCCGGGCGACCCGATCGTCGAGATCGCCAACGCGCGCGGGCAGGTCATCGCCTGCCTCCCGGACAACTCGGTGCTCCACGTCGAGGCGGGCGACACCGCGACGCTCTGGGCGCGCGGCGGGACCGGGCGGCCGCTCACGGGCAGGGCCGTCACGGTCGGGGCGATGGTGACGCAGCTGCCGCTCCGCTGCTGGACGGACCTGAACGTGCCGGTGTGGGGCCGCGAGGTCACGATCGCGCTCGATCACCCGGTCGATCTGCTCGCCGGCCAGCCGTTCGATGTCGCCTTCGAGCGCTCGAGCACCGCGCCCCCCGCGCCGCCGGCCCCCGGCGCGCCGGCCGCCCCCGTGGCGAAGGGCGCGCCCGCGGCGGCGCCGCCCGCCCGGGCCGCCGACGCGCTCCGCATGACGGTCCCGGCGGCGTTGCGGCAGCGGACGCGCTTCGAGCCGTCCGGCATCCTGCCCCGCCCCACGGAGGCGCGGTACCTCCTCGTCAGCGACGACACGGGCCACAAGGACGAGAAGGATGAGGGCGTCCCCTGGCTGTTCGCGATGTCCGCGGCCGGCGCCGTCGATCCGGAGCCGGTGCCGGTGAACGGCGTGAAGGAGCTCGCGGACATCGAGTCGATCACCGCGGGCGACGGGGGCGACGTGTACCTGCTCTCATCGCAGGGCTACAGCGCGAAGGGCAAGCGCAAGAAGGCGCGCACCGCGCTGCTCCGGCTGAAGCCGGACGGCCGCGGCTTCCGCGTCGACGCCGAGGCCCACCTCGCGGAGCTGCTCGACGCCGCGGGCCCCGCGGCCCTCGCGCAGCTCGGGCTCCCTGGCGGCACGCGCCCGCTCGAGATCGAGGGCATGGCCTACCGCGACGGCGCGCTCTACTTCGGGCTCAAGTCGCCGCTCGACGCCGAGGGCAACGCGCTGATCTGGAAGCTCGGCGCGCCGCGCGCGCTCTTCGAGGCGCGGGGCCTCGATGGCGCCGGCCTCTCGCTCTGGGCGCGCGCGCGCGTCGACGTCGAGCTCGACGGCGCGCCTACGCCGGGGGGGATCTCCGATCTGTGCTTCCTCCCGGACGGCTCGCTCGCGATCGCCTCGACCCCGTCCACCGCCGACGGCGCCGCGGGGTCGCTCTTCCACGTCCTCCGCCCCGAGGGCGGCGTCCTCTCGCCCAGCCTCGTGCGGCGCTTTCCCGGCCAGAAGCCGGAGGGGATCTCGCTCGCGCTGTCCCCGGGCAAGCTGATCGTCGTGTTCGACGCCGGCGCCGAGGCGCCTTTCTTCCTCGAGATGCCGTGGCAGGGCTGAGCGGCGCAGGGCGGCGCCGTCCAGGCCCGGAGAGATCCCCACGAAGGCCGTAAGGCATGAAGATCACTGATATTTTCGCCCTCCTTCGCCGCCGCGCTGCGCGCGCGGCAGCGCGGCCCGCCGCGGCGGCGCTGTCGTCCGTCGCGTGCCTCTCGCTCGTGGCCTGCGCGGCGCCCGCGCAGCTCGAGGGGTCGGAGCGCGCGATCGCGCTCTACCGCGAGGCGCGCGCCGCGAAGGCGCAGGCGCGCGCGCGGGCGGGCCTCGCGGCGGGGCGCAGCGCCGCGCCGCGCGAGCTGAGCGCGGACGAGGCGGTCGCCATGGCCAGGGAGCAGAGCGGGACGGTCGCGTCGATGAGGGCGCGCGAGGCCACGGCCCGGGCGGCGGTCGACGCCGCGTCGGCGGGCACCTACCGGAACCCGGAGATCCGCGTCTCGCAGCTGCGCCTCGATCAGGTGCTCGATCGTGAGCCGCGCTTCTCGGCGGGCGTCCGCATTCGCCCTCCCCGGCCCGGCGAGGCCGGCGCGGCCGCGGACGTCGCGCGCGCGGACGTGGACGTCGCGCGCGCGGAGACACGCGTCGCGGAGCTCGAGCTCGAGGCCGAGGTCCGCTGGATGTTCGACGAGGTGCTGCTGCTCGACGCCGAGCTCGAGGCGCTCGGGGCGGTCGCCGCGACGCGCCGCCGCCTCGCGGACCAGGAGCGGGCGCGGGTCGCCGTATCGCAGGTGACCGCCGTCGACGAGGCGATGGCGGCGCTGTCGGCCGCGGTGGCCGAGGAGGACGGCGCGGCGCCGCGCGCGCGCCGCGAGGTCGTGCTCGCGGCGCTGCTCGATCGCGTCGGGCTCGACCCCGCCGCGCCGGTGCGCCTCGTGGGCGAGCCGCTCGCGACCGCGCCGCTCGTCCCCCTCGCGTCCGAGGAGGCGCTGATCGAGGCCGCGCTGAGGAACCGCCCGGAGATCGCGCTCGCGGCCGCCGAGCTCGACGCCGCCGGCGCGGAGGGCGCGCTGGCGCGCACGCTGCGCTGGCCGTGGTTCTCGTTCGTCGAGTTCGGCTACGAGTTCTCGCCCGCGACGCGCGACCCGATGGGCTGGACGTTCGAGGCCGGGATCGAGCTGCCGCTCTTCGACACGCACGCGAGCGAGGTCGCCGCCGCGGACGCCGGGGCGGTCGCGGCGCAGCGCACGCTCGCCGCCGAGGTCCAGCGGGTCGCGCGCGAGGTGCGCGATCGGCTCCGGGAGGCGCGCGCGGCGGGGGCGCTTGTCGAGGAGTTCAGGGCGCGCGCGCTCCCGGCCGTCGAGCGCGCCGGGGTCGAGGTCGCGCGCGCGCTCGACAGCCGCCAGATCGACGGGGTGCGCGCGCTCGGCCTGGAGGAGCGGGGCGCCGCCGCGCGGGTCAAGCTCCTGCGGCTCGTGCGCGAGTACCGGACGGCGCTGGCCGAGCTGCGCATCGTGGTCGGCGGCCCGCTGGACGCGAGCAGGCCGGCGGCCCGGCGCTGAGCTCCGGGGCTCCGGCCATCCAGTTCCAGGGACAGCCCGATCCGGCGCTGCGCGGCGCTTCACGGCCACGGGCTCGACGTGAAGCGCGCGGTGGCGCCCCGGCTGTCTCCATGCGTCCTGCGCCGTTGCTCTTGCTCCGAGGCGGCGATCTGCGCCTCTCCTGAGCGGTTGAGCTGCGCCTCGCGCAAACCGGCCGCCTCCCGGCCCTTCAGCGTGCTCCGCGACCTTGCGTGCAGCGCTCTCCATCGTGGATCTGGCCGCTTGAGCTGCGGCCGGTCCAATCGGAGCTCCACGCCTCCGCGTGTCCGACGGTGAGCTTGATGGCGAGGAGAGCTGCGCGCGTATCGCGAGCGGCTGTTCAGCCTCGCATCAACGGTCTCCAACGACTCACGCCCATCCAGGGTCGCGCGACGCACCTCTCACGCGGGCTGGACCAGCCGCGAGCGGCCGCCACCGCCACGGCATCAATCGATGTCAGCCAGGTCAGCACGGCACGTGCCAGTAACGAACCCATGGCAAAAAGCGCGCGATGCCGGCATTCTCGCCACCACCGCTGCTGATCCGCTGCTGCCTGGGAAGCAGCGGATCAGCAGCGCAGCTGGCCAGGACGCCGGATGGACATGGCGCGTGGGTCGAGCACCGATCATCGGAACACGGCGCCCCAGGCGAGGTGGCACCATCGCCGCGAGCCATGGAAGGACATCACACGAGGCGAGTGTGCTTGCCAAGTCGAGAGGAGCAGAGTAAGAGTCGTTCGCAGGACGAGCCCGCGGCCGCGCAGCCGACATCGAGGCGGTGTCGGCTGCGGCTCCGGACGCGACAGACGAGGGTCTTCTCCGGGAGGACTACCGGGTCATCGCGCTCGCTCCCGCGGCGGCGAGGGGCGAAGCCACCTGTCCGTGCTGTGGCGCGCGGGTCGCGCCGAGCGCTCCTGGTCGCCCATCCGATGATCCGAGCGCCCGCCAGACGTTCAGCCAGTTGAGCAAGAGGAACCGATGTCACGAGCTACAGTCACGTTGAAGACCCGGGACGGTCAGACCGAAGCATCCGTCTTCCGCCCCGACGCTGGTAAGGGTCCCTGGCCCGCGGTGCTGGTGTACCAGGATGGCCGCGGCATTCGTCCCGCGCTCTTCGAGCTGGGGGAGCGCATCGCGCAGGGCGGCTACTTCGTCCTGTTGCCCGATCTGTTCTATCGCGGCGGCCCCTATCAGGCGCCGGACGCCGAGACCTTCACGCGCGATCCGGAGTTTCGCAAGCAGTGGCAGCAAAAGTACATCGCCACGGCCACGAAGGCCAACGTGCGCTCGGACACGGAGGCGTTTCTCGCCTTCCTGGCAGCCGAGCCCGATGTCCGCTCGCTGTCGATCGGCACCACCGGCTACTGCATGGGAGGCGGGTTGTCGCTGTCGGCCGCCGGCCAGTTTCCCGACCGTGTGATCGCGGCGGCGTCTTACCACGGCGGCAACCTGGCGACCGACGACCCGGAGAGCCCGCACCTCCTCGCGCCGCGCGTTCGAGCGCGCGTCTATGTCGCGGGCGCGGTCGAGGACGCGTCGTTCCCGGACCAGCAGAAGCAACGCCTGAGCGACGCGCTCGATCAGGCCGGCGTACAGCACACGGTCGAGACGTATGCAGGCGCGAAGCATGGCTGGGTCCCCTCGGATTCGGCGGTGTACAACGAGGCCGCGTCCGAGCGCCACTACCAGACGTTGCTCGCGCTGTTCGACGCGACGCTCAAGGCGGCGGCTCCGAAGAGCTGAAGAAGAGGAGAACCATGACGGATTTACCCACTCGCCTGCTCGGACGCACCGGCGTCCGCGTCACCACGCTCGGCTTCGGCGCCATGGAGCTGCGAGGCGCCCCGCGCGGCCCGGAGCTCTCGGATCAGGAGGCGGAGCGCATCCTGAACGACGTGCTGGACACCGGGATCAACTTCATCGACACCTCCATCGATTACGGTCGCAGCGAGGAGCTCATCGGGCGCCACATCTCGCGCCGCCGGAGCGAATACTTCCTGGCTTCGAAATGTGGCTGCGTCGTCGGCGGGGCCCAGGGTGAGCATGTGCACACGGCACAGAACATCCGGCACGGCGTGGAGAACAGCCTGCGCCTCCTGAAGACGGACCACCTCGACCTGGTGCAGTTTCACCGGAGCCTCACCCGGCGAGAGTTCGAGCAGGACGGCGCGCTGCAAGAGGCGCTGAAGCTCAAGGACGAGGGCAAGGTTCGTTTCCTAGGCGTCTCGGGCACGCTGCCCAACCTGGTGGAGCAGATCGAGATGGGCGTCTTCGACGCCTTCCAGATCCCGTACTCCGCGCTGCAGCGCGAGCACGAGGACGTGATCAGCAAGGCCGCCGAGGCCGGCGCGGGCACCATCATCCGCGGCGGCGTCGCGCGCGGCGCGCCCACCGATTGGCAGCGTACGAACTATATGCTGCCGGGCACCACCATGCAGGACCGGTGGGAGCGGGCCAGGCTCGACGAGCTGCTCGACGGCCTGAGCCGGATCGAGTTCACCCTGCGCTTCACGCTCTCGCACCCGGGCCTGAGCACCACCATCGTCGGGACCCGGAACCCGCAGCACCTGCGCGACAACCTGACGTTCGCAAGGAAGGGTCCCTTGCCGAGCGAGGTGGTCGCCGAGGCGAAGCGGCGCTTGAGCCAGGCGGGATCGGCGCCGGAGCCCGTGCCCGCGGCGGCCGCGCGCCCGCCCAGCGCGGCGCAGGTCTCCGCGGCGATCCGGCCCTGAGGAGCCGCGCTGGACAGCGACCCTCCCGCCGTGGCGGGAGGGTGCAGGGCCTCGCTGCTCCGGAGCCAGAGCACCGTCGTCGCGGCAAAGCGCCTTGGTCGTGCGCAGTCGTCAGGGCGGCGCCTACCCTCTGGGTGTCGAGGTCCTGTCGAGGAATTCGCGCACGTCCTGCGGGAGCTCGCGGTGAAACGCCTCGCGATCGAACCCGGCGGGGTCGCTGGCGGGCAAGAAGCCCGGGGTCCGCATCGGGGGAGGAAACGGGCTCAAGAAGGAGAAATGGCCTGCATTCTCGACGATCTTGAACGTGACCTGCGCCCGGTCGGGAATGAGGTCGAGCACGAGCTGCCCTTGCCATCTCGGCGTCATGCGGTCGTGCTCCGCGACGAGCAAGAGGATGGGCACCGTGACGTCCTGCAAGGAGTCGTTGAGGCCGAACCAGCCCGTCGCCGGCGCCATCAGGACCAGCGCCTTCACGCGCGGGTCCTTCGTGACCTCGACCCGCTGCCCCGGCCCTGCCCAGGGCTGCCCGCCCGCGACGGCGAGCGCGGTGTAGCCCCCCATGGAGTGCCCGATGACCGCGATGTCATCGCCCCGCAGGTGCGGCCCGATCTCCGCATCGGAGCAGAGGGCATCCACCGTGAGGCGGACGTGCCGGGGTCGATCCCGGAGGTTCTCGACCGTCTCTGACATGGATCGATCATTGCGATTGTCCCCGGGGTGCTCGGGCATCGCGACGACGTATCCGCTCCGCGCGAGGTGGGAAGCGATCGTCCGGTACACGAGGGGTGAGCTGCCGCTGCCGTGCGAGAGGACCACGAGGCGCCGCGGGCCCCCGTCGACGGGGGCGTTCGGGGCGACCTCGAGCGAGTAAGGACCCATCGCGACGATCTCGGCGGGGACGTGCGTCGGGTACATCAGCAGGACCGGGAAGGAGAGGTCCTGCACCTCGTCTCGCACGACCAGGCGGCGGCTGCCAGCGAATCGAATCATGCTTGTTTCTCCGGAGGTCATCTGGGTGAGCGGAGGGCCACGGGAGGTGGTCTTCTACTGGAGCGGGAGGAGGATGTCGGTGACGCCCTCGTGATCGGGCACCTCCGGGAAGAAGCGCACCCGGTGCAGAAAGAGCGGGAAATCCCGCGGCGCCTCTCCGCTCGCGGGGAGCCAGGTCGCGTACAGGTGCCTCGCGGCCTGGAAGAGCGTGTCATCGCCCCCGATGTGCCGCAGCACGGCGCAGCGGCCGCCGGGGATCGTCTTCTCGACGACGCCGGACGGGTTCTCTGACACAGGGCGATGGATGGCCGCGCAGAGGTCGATGCGGTAGGCCTCCGGCGGGGTATCGGCCGGGTCGTCGTGGAGGATATTGAAGGTCGCGCTTCCCCTCGGCGGCAGCCTGTTCTCCTTGCGCCACCCGATGAACCGCCGCACCGATTCCAGGATGAGCTTCGGGTCGCCCCGGTGCTCGAGGGCGGCGACGCGCGTCTCCTCGAAGCGCGCGACCTGCACGTCTCCGGCACGATCGTCGGCCTGCAGGGGCAAGGTCCTCGCCTCTCTCAGGCGCTCGTGGGTCGCATGCCACGAGTCCCACCGGGGCTGCTCTCGGAACTCGGACGGGGTCTGGCCGAAGGCCTTCTTGAAGGCGCGGGAGAACGCTTCGGGGCTCTCGTACCCGCTCGCCATCGCGATGTCGATGATCCGGGCGCGATCCTGGAGGGCGAGCCGGTACGACGCGTGTCGCAGGCGGACGAGCTTCACGTACTGGTGGACGCCTATGCCGAAGAGCTCGGAGAACTGCCGGAGAAAGTGATACTTCGAGAACGCGGCGACGCCGCTCAGCCGCTCGAGCGTCAAGTCCTCGTCCAGGTGCGCGTCGATGTACTCGAGCACCCTGCGGAACCGGACGAAGCAGGCGTTCGCGGCGGCCTCGGTCAAGGCGGTGTCCTCCACGGCGAGCGACAGGGTAGCGAGGGGCTGCCCGTCATGCCTGACCGAAGTTGCTGAGCTTCAGGGCGACCCCTGGCGCGGGCTGCCCGTCCAGCGCAGGTCGGCGAGGATGGGGAGGTGGTCCGAGCCGAGATCCGGGCCGATCCACGCGCGCTCGGTGGTCCAGCCCGGCCCGGCGAGCACGTGGTCGATGCGGATACCGAACCAGCGCGTCCGCTTCGTCGTGCCGAACCCGAGCCCTGCGCGGGAGAACGCGTTCTCGAAGCCCGCCCAGAAGCGCCGGTAGATGGCGCTGTCGACCGGCATGTTGAGATCGCCGACGATCACGGCCGGGTGGGGCGCCTCGTCCACCCATTGCCTCGCGAGCTCGGACTCCCACGCGCGCAGCGCGATGACGCGGTCGTGCTCCGCTGCCTGCTTCCACAGGCCGTGGATCAGCGCCTCGATCGCGTCGCGGGGCGTCTCCAGGTGCAGGTTGAGGAGGCTGAAGGTGCGCGTCCCGGGCGCCGCTTGCGCGCCCAGCTGCGACGCGTCCGGCGCGTCCGCAGTCGCCTGCGGCGCGTCCGACGCCCCGACGTCGGCGCCTGGGCCGGGGGAGCCGGCCCGAGCGCCGGGGGTCGCGCGGTCCGGCAGCGCGATCGCGTAGCGTAGGATGGCGCCGTGGCCGCCTGCACGCCAGACGTCGCGGCGGTCCCTGGACTCGGCCTCGAGGAGCGGATACCGGCTCACGAGGCACATCCCGCGCTCGACGTGGACGAACCACCCCGGGAGGGCGGCAGTCAGCTCCGGCTCCGGCGTCGCGCACTCCTGCAGCGCGAGCACGTCGGGCCGGGACTCGGCCACGAAGCCCTTGAGTCGCTCCATGTTCATGGCGCGACTCCCCGTGTTGAACGAGGCGACGCGCAGATCGCCGCGGCCCGTCCCGCCGGCGATCGCCCGGAGCGAGAGGGAGTATCCCAGGATGGGCCCGACCACGATGGCTGACGCCAGCGCCGCCAGGAGGAGGGCACGGCGCTGCAGGAGGAGCGCGGCGGGCACGATCACGAGCAGAGGCAGAGCGAGGAGCTGGCGCGGGCCGAAGAGGATGAGCGTCGCGAGCCACCACCGGTCGCCCAGGACGGGCAGGGCGAGCCAGATCGCGACGACCACGACGAGGTAGAGCACGGCGCCGGCGAGCACGACGGCCCGGAGCCGGCGCCAGCGTGGCGGGGGCGGCGGAGGGCGCCGGGCGGCAGGCCCTTGCGGAGCGGAGGAGGATTCTGTGGATGGCTCGCTCTGGCGCATCGATGTCTTTCCGTGGGTGTGCTCGGGGGAACGCTCGCGAGCGCGGTGCTATCCGCGCTTCCGGGCCAGCTGCGCTCGCGGCGCCGGCGCCTTCTTCTTGGCCGGAATCCCCTCTTTCGCCAACGTCGTCTTGGCCGGAATCTCCTTCTTCGCCGCCGCCCCCGTCTTCGTCGCCTTCTTCTTGGCCGGAATCCCCTTCTTCGCCACCGCCTTCTTCGCCGGAGCCCCCTCGTCCCCCGGCTCCGGCGCCGCATCGTCGAGCGCCCGCAAGGCCCGCTTCGGCGCCACCGCGCGGTAGCTCTCCTCGATCCACTCGAGCAGCATCGCCTCGGGCACGCGGTCCTTCGGACCGAAGCGCCCTGTCACCCACCCGCTCTTGCCGAGGTTGTACCCGGTCGGCTCCGCAAACGGCAGCATGAGCGCGGCCTCGCCCGACTGCGGGAGCTTGGCGGTGACGCGGAGCTTCCCTTCGTGGGTGTTGAGGAAGACGAAGATCTTCCCGCGCACCTTGGCGACGCGATCGCCCCAGGGGAACTCCTCCACCGCCTCGGGATAGGCCAGCGCGGCGTCGCGCAGCCTCGCGAGGAGGGGAGTGAACGTCGCGCCGTCCTTGATCGTGGTCATTCGCCGAGCGTAGGGCGCACGCCGGCCCGCGTAAAGCCGGCGACGCTCGCCGCCTCGCCCGCGCGCTCAAGGGCTGACTTCCCCGGAGCCATCAGGTAGGGTGGGCCTCTCAGGAGCTATCCATGTTTTCGCTCGAGAACCGTGTTCAGGAGTATGCCTGGGGCTCGCGGGAGGCCATCGCGACGCTGCTCGGACAGGGACGTTCCGACAAGCCCCAGGCCGAGCTCTGGATGGGCGCCCACCCGGCGGCGTCCTCGTGCATCGAGCTCGACGGCGGCCGCGAGCGCCTGATCGACGCCATCCCCAGGCACGCGGACGCCTTCCTGGGCGGGCCGACGCGCGATCGCTTCGGCGCGCGGCTCCCCTTTCTGCTCAAGGTGCTCGCGGCCGACCAGCCGCTGTCGCTGCAGGCGCATCCGGACGAGGCGCAGGCGCGGCGCGGGTTCGACGCGGAGAACGCGGCCGGCACCCCCATCGACGCGCCCGAGCGCACCTACCGCGACCCCCACCACAAGCCCGAGCTCCTCTGCGCGCTCACCCCGTTCGACGCGCTCTGCGGCTTCCGGCCGGCCGACGCCCTGCCGGAGGTCTTCGAGCTCCTCGCTGGAGGTCCGGCGGACGCGCTCGTCCCGCGCGGCGCCGCGCCGGTCGACGCTGCCGCCGTCGCGCGGCTCTTCCAGGGCCTCCTTGCGCTCGACCCGGCGGCGCGGCGGGAGCTCGTCTCCTCGGTGGTCGAGGCGTGCCGGGCGCGCGCGCAGGCGGGCGGCTGGCTCGCGCGGGCCTCGGGCTGGGCGCTCCGCCTGCACGAGCTCTACCCGGGCGACATCGGCGTCGTGATCGCGCTCCTGCTCAACGATGTGCACCTCGAACCGGGCGAGGCGCTGTACCTGCCGCCGCGCCGGCTGCACGCCTACGTGCAGGGGGTCGGGATCGAGATCATGGCGAGCTCCGACAACGTGCTCCGCGGCGGGCTCACCCCCAAGCACGTCAACGTCGACGAGCTCGTGCGCGTCCTCGACTTCTCCCCGTGGCGCGTCGAGCCGGTCGCGCCGCGGCGGGCCGGCGCAGAGTCGTTCTACGACACCCCCGCGCCGGAGTTCCGGCTCTCCCGCATCGAGCTCGACGCCGTGTCCACCTGGAGGACGGACGACCGGCGCGGCCCGGAGATCGTGCTGTGCACCGGGGGACACGCGTCGCTGACCGATGCGCGCGGCGTCGCCCGCGATCTCCGCCAGGGCGGATCCATCTTCGTCCCGTTCGCCTCGGGGGCCTACGCCATCGAGGGAAATGGCCAGTTCTTCCGCGCCACCGTAGGCCTCTGAGGCCGAGTCGAACGGCGCCCCCCCGCGCCGCCGCCTCCCCCGACGCTGCTCCTGAAAACAGAGCATCAAAGAGCGCGGAGCCATCATCCCTTCTCCCCTCTGCGCCTCTGCTCCTCTGTGGCTCACCCTCTTCCTCTTCTCATGAAGCCACGGATCCGCGTGGGCGCGACGCACTACCCGAGAGCGTCCTCCATCCGCACGCGCACGAGCCGCACGCCGGAGGGCAGCCGGAGCAGCGTATCGCACCACTCCGAGCCCCCGAAGCGATAGCGGATCTGCACGCCGAGCGCCGTCCCGTCGCCGAGCGCGCGGCGGGCGAGGGCGAGCTCGTCGCCCCCGCTCCCTGCCCGCGGGAGGTCTCCGGCGCGGGCCGTCGCGCCCGCCTTGAGCGACACCGAGACGAGCTCCGCGGCCCCCGCGATGTCGAGGAAGAGCTGTTCCAGGGTCGCCTCGTCGAGCACCGCTTCCTGCAAGGGCGGCAGCGGGATCTCGGGACCGATCTCCGTCTCAAGCATGGCGTGGAGCTCCCTGCGGCAAGGCGCGCGGAACGACGGTAAAGCCGCGCACCGGCGCGGGACAGACCTCGACGCAGCGGCCGCAGCCGGTGCACCTGTCCTCATCGAGCTTCGGCCGCCCGAGCTCCATCACGAGCGCGCCCTCGGCAGGACAGCGCTCCACGCACACCGAGCAGAACGACTCGAGCGCGATGCAGGCGTGCGGCAAGAGCCGCGGGACGGCGCCTGGCGGCAGCGCGCCCTCGGCCCCTCCCCGGCGCCATGGCGGCGGCGAGGGCTGCTCGGCAGCGCTTGCGCGGGGTGTGGGGACCTCGGCCGGCGCGGAGATCCCGAAGGCGGGAATCGTCTCCCCCGTGACGGCCCCGGAGCCGACCCGCTGCGCGTAGAACGCGTCGAGCGAGAAGGCCGCCGCCGGCGCAGGCGCGAAGGCCGCCGCCGGCGCAGGCGCGAAGGCCGCCGCCGGCGCAGGCGCGAA
Source organism: Sorangium sp. So ce362 (assembly GCF_051519845.1). Lineage (NCBI taxonomy): Bacteria > Pseudomonadati > Myxococcota > Polyangiales > Polyangiaceae > Sorangium > Sorangium sp. So ce362. The sequence goes on from NZ_CP150332.1 coordinate 6,365,780, forward strand.
GGCCGCCGCCGGTGCCCGGGTCGACCCCCGCGGCGCCTCGGGTCCCGGCGAGAAGATCCGGAGCAGATCCCGCCGGCGCATCTTCGGCCGCTCGGCGCTCATGGCCTGTCCGCTCCCATGCTCGGCGGCGGCCACGCCGAGAGCGGCGTGGGCGCGCGCTGATCCAGCTCGGCCGAAGGCGCGTGACACTGGGTGCAGCTCTGCCGGTAAGGGTGGGTCGAGCGCAGGCCGAGGGCGCCATGGACACCGTGGCAGCTCGCGCACTCCGAGCGCATCAAGGTCGGGTGCGGGATCGTCGGTGGCGCGCCCTCGTAGGCGCGCGCGCCTCGCTGCGGCGAGGCCAGGCCCACGAAGCTGTTGTCGGGCGCCGGCGGCGTCTCCGCGAGCGGCCTCGGGTCGTCCCCGACGACATGGCACTGCGTGCAGCTCTCGTAGCGCCGGTGGCTCATCCTGGGCGCGGTGAGGTTTGCGACGCGCAGCCCGTTCTCGTGGCACGACAGGCAATCCGGCGCGCCGAGCTGCTCGATGCGGTGCGGGATCGTGGGCGGCGCGCCGTCGTAGGCGCGGCGGGAGGCGCGCCGCTCGAGCGCCGCCTCGCGGTCGGCCTCGGATGGCTCCACGCGCGCGTAGAGGCCGGCGTGCGCCGCCTCCAGCCGGGAGAAGGCGCCCTCGTACATGCTCGCGTTCGGGCCGTGCGCGCGCTCGCGCATGTCGGCATAGCTGCGCGCCTCGACGCTCGCGGCGGGCGGCGGCGAATCGCCGCGCAGCGCCGCCACCCCCTGATCCGTGCCGCGGAGTCCCGAGAAGAAGCCCGCCGCCGTGATGGCGACGACCGCCGCGAGGCCGACGTGCAGGCCGCGGGCGCTCCTCATCGCGCCTCTCCCTGCCTGCGCTGCGGCTTGCGCCGGATCCGGACCGCGCACTTCTTGTAGTCCGGCTGCTTCGAGAGCGGATCGTAGGCCTCCAGCGTCGCGCGGTTCACCATCACCGTCTCATCGAAGAAGGGGACGAACACCGTGCCCGGCGCGGGCGCGCCGCGGCCCTCGATCCAGACCGGCAGCTCGAGCGCGCCGCGCCGGCTCTCCAGGATCACGACCTCGCCGTCGGCGACGCCGAGCTTCCGCGCGTCCTCGCGGTTCATCTCGAGGTACGACTGCGGCATCGCCCGCTGGAGCTGGGGTATCCTCATGGTGAGCGAGCCCGTGTGCCAGTGCTCGAGCACGCGGCCCGTGCACAGCCAGAAGGGATAGTCGGCGTCGGGCGACTCGGGCGGCGGCTCGTAGGGGTGGAACCAGACGAGCGCCCGGTCGTCCCTTGTGACCGAGTGGTAGAACTGGATCTCGTCCTTCGTCACATAGGGATCGTCGAACTTCGAGAAGCGGAACCGCGTCTCCCGCCACGAGCCGTCGGGCTGCTCGACCACGGGCCAGCGCAGGCCCCGCGCCTTCACGTACTCGCGGTAAGGCGCGAGGTCCTTGTGCTTGAAGCGGGTGAACTTGCGGTACTCCTCGAAGAGGTGCTCGTCGACGTTGACGTCGTAATAGTGCCTGTGGTCCCAGACCGGCACCTCCTTGCCGTCCTTCCGGATGTCGAACAGGAAACGCCCGTCCTTGTCCTTCATCCCGGCGAAGCCCATGTCGTGGAGCTTGCGGGCCACAGCGATGATCTGCCATCCGTCGTCCCGCGCCTCGCCGGGCGGATTGACCATCTTGAACCACTGCTGCGTGCGCCGCTCGGAGTTGCCGAACATCCCGTTCTTCTCGACCCACATGGCCGAGGGCAGGACGAGATCCGCGGCGCGCACCGTGGCCGTCGGGTAGACGTCGGACACGATGAGGAACTTGCCCGGGATCTTGCGGCTCGCGTCGAAGAGCTCGTTCGTGTTCGGCAGCGACTGGCCCGGATTGGTCACCATCACCCAGAGGGTGTCGATGTCGCCCCCCTGCTCCTTCGGGGTCGAGAAGCGCTTCCAGAGCTCGACCGCGTGGTAGCCGGGCTTCGGGTTGATCCGCCCCTCGGGCAGGTTCCAGAGGTGCTCCGCCTTCTGCCGGTGCTCGCCGTTCGTGACGACGAGGCCGCCGGGGAGCCCGTTGGCCACGGTGCCGACCTCGCGCACGGTGCCGCAGGCCGACGGCTGGCCCGTCAGGCTGGTCGGGGCGTCGCCGGGCTTGCCGAAATGGCCGCTGAGCAGGTGCACGCCGTGCACCAGATCGTTGATCGCGGTGCCGCGGGTGTGCTGGTTCATCCCCATGCACCAGAGGCTCGTGATCCGCAGGTCGCGGCGCCCGAAGAGATCCGCCAGCATCCGGAGGTCCTTCGCGGCGACGCCCGAGAGCGCCTCCACCCGCTCGGGCGTGTACTCGGCGAGCGCCTCCCTGTACTCCTCGAAGGTCATCGGCCGTCCGTCGAGGGTCGGGTGCTCGGTCCGCTGGCGGAAGTTGCAGAACTTCTCGACGAACGCCCGGTCGAACGTCCCGCGCTCGACGAGCAGGTGCGCGATGCCGTTCGCGATCGCAAGATCGGTGTTCGGCTTGAAGTACAGCGTGTGCTGGCAGAAGGCCGAGGTGCGCGTGCGCCGCGTCGTGAGATCGATGAGCAGCACCTGCTCGCCCCTCGAGCGCCTGTCGACGACGCGCGAGAAGAGCACGGGGTGCATCTCGGCGGGGTTGTTCCCCCACATGAGGAGGACATCGCACCTGTCGAGGTCCTCGTAGCAGCCGGCCGGCTCGTCCACGCCGTAGGTCGAGAGGAACCCGGTCACCGCCGACGCCATGCAGAGGCGCGCGTTCGGGTCGATCTGGTTGTTCCCGAGCCCCGCCTTCACGAGCTTGTTCGCGGCGTACCCCTCGGGGATCGTCCACTGGCCGCTGCCGTACAGCGCGAAGCCGGCCGGGTTCTGCGTCGCGCGCCTGGCGATGATCTCGATCGCCTCGTCCCAGCCGATCGGCTCGAGCTTGCCGTTCTTGCGGAGCAGCGGCCTCGTGAGCCGGTCTTTGCCGTAGAGGGCGAGGCCGACATGATACCCCTTCACGCAGAGAAGGCCCTTGTTGACGTCCGCGCTCTGGTCGCCCGCGACAGCGACCACGCGGCCCCCCTTCACGCCCACCTGCACGTGGCAGCCGGTGCCGCAGAACCTGCACGGCGCCTTGTTCCACACCACATCGGCGGCGACGGGCGCCGCCTCGGCGGCGACCGCGTCCTTGCCCAGCGCGAGCCGGCTCGCGGCCACGGTCGCCGTGCCCATCGCGGAGTACTTCAGGAATTCACGCCGCTCCATCACTCCTCCAGATCCGAGAAGTCGACCGACACCAGATCGACGAAGTCCACGCCGTCAATGAGGAGCACCCGCTCCAGGAGCTCTGCGCCCGCGAGCAGCGATGCTGTCTCGGCGACCGCGGGCAGCCTGGAGCCGGACGGTGGACCCAGCGAGAGCGCGGCCTCTCCGGCGAGCGAGCGATACGCGCGCTCTCGCGCGCTGGGTTCATCGGCAAGGGTGATGACAAGAGCACTGATGGGCATGGCACTTCCGTCCGCGCTGGCAAGGCCTGGGCCACGCGGGAGCGCCGCTGGAAGACCGGCGGATTGCACCTTGCGCACCGCTGCTCACCCGAGGCCCACGGCGCCCCGAGACCGCGCCTCACGCAAACCGTGCGTCCATACGCGCGCCCTGCACCCCGCTTGGGTCGCGGGCCACGGCGCCGCCCCGGACGCGCGCGGTGGCACGTGACGTGCGATGGGGCGGCGCCGTGCACTCCTCTCTTCATCGACCCGGGGCCGCCGCGATTCTGGGCCTCCTGTGCCTGGCGCACGAGGCAGGCTGTAAAGACCGCGACCAGCCGCTGGAGCTGCGCCCCGCGCTCGACGCGACGCCGGTCGCCTCCGCGACCATCCATCGCCCTGACAAGCTCTCCGGCGTCCCTACCGACAAGCGAGACTCCCTCGGCCGGCCGATCCGCGCGGCGTGCGTCACGTGCCACTCGCTGCGCCGGCCGGAGACGCTGCCGGCCTCGGCGTTGGAGCTCGACGAGTTCCACGTCGGGCTGCGGTTCGAGCACGGCGAGCTGAGCTGCGCCTCGTGCCATGTGATCGGCGACCAGGACACGCTGCGCAAGGCCGACGGCGCGCTCGTCCCGATGCGCGACGCCATGCAGCTCTGCGCGCAGTGCCATGGCCCGCAGCACCGCGACTACGCGAAGGGGGCGCACGGCGGCATGAGCGGCAGCTACGCGGGCGGCGCGCGGGTGCGCAACCACTGCGTCGACTGCCACGATCCACACGTGCCGGCGTTCCAGCCCTCGACGCCCGTCCTGCCCCCGCGCGACCGCTTCGTGGGGAATCCCGGCACCGGAGAAGGAGCCCACCGATGACCCAGCCGTCGAGGCGCGTCGCGCTCAAGGTGCTCGGAGGCACGCTCGGCGCCTCCGCCTTCGCTCACGCGATGGAGCCGCTGCGCGCGTGGAGCAAGGATCTCTCGCTCGATCAGTTCCTGCAGCGCCATTACAAGGAGCTCACCCGGGACGAGATCGGCGAGGTCATCCGCCGCCTCGAGCAGCAGACGCGCGAGGAGTACGGCCGCGAGGTGACGATCCGCGACGTCCGCCCGCAGGAAGGGGTGCAGTTCGGCTACGCGCTCAGCCTGAGCGTGTGCATCGGCTGCCGCAAGTGCGTCGAGGCCTGCCACGTGGAGAACAACCACGATCGGCGCACGAACAACTCCTACATCCGCGTGCTCGAGATGGAGCAGGGCAGCTTCGACATGGAGAAGGGCAACGCGACGTACGAGCACGCGGTCCCCGCGAAGGGCAAGTACTACCTCCCCGTGCAGTGCCAGCAGTGCGACAACGCGCCGTGCGTGAAGGTCTGCCCTGTCCAGGCGACCTGGAAGGAGCCCGACGGCATCGTCGCCGTCGACTACGACTGGTGCATCGGCTGCCGCTACTGCGAGGCCGCCTGCCCCTACCACGCGCGACGCTTCAACTGGACCAAGCCCGAGATACCGGCCGACGAGATCAACCCGGACCAGGGCTACCTGTCGAACCGCATCAGGCCCCAGGGCGTGGTGGAAAAGTGCACCTTCTGCCTCCACCGGACGCGCGAGGGCCGGATGCCAGCCTGTCTCGAGGCCTGCCCCACGGGGGCGCGCGTCTTCGGCAACCTCCTGGATCCGGGGAGCGAGCTCCGCTGGGTGCTCGAGAACAAGCGGATCTTCGTCCTCAAGGAGGAGCTCGGCACGCGGCCGCGCTTCTTCTACTTCTTCGACGTCTGAGGGAGCGGAGCCACGATGCGCAAGGACACGCACGCCATCACCTACCCGCGCTTCCTGCTCCGGGTCATCGGCCAGAGCTTCGAGGGCTCGTGGCGATTCTATCTCTGGATGACCGTGCTCACGGCGATCGCCCTCGTCGGCGCGAACGCCTGGGCGCACCAGCTCGCCGAGGGCATGCAGGTCACCGGCATGAGCGACCACGTCTCGTGGGGCCTTTACATCGCGAACTTCACCTTCGGCGTGGGGCTCGCGGCGGGCGCCGTCATGATGGTGATCCCGGCGTATCTCTACGACGACCACGAGATGCACGACGTCGTGATCCTGGGCGAGCTGCTCGCGATCGCCGCCATCGTCGTGTGCCTCCTGTTCATCGTGGCCGACATGGGGCGCCCCGACAGGTTCTGGCACATCCTGCCCGGGATCGGCCGGTTCAACTGGCCGATCTCGATGCTGACCTGGGACGTCATCGTCCTCAACGGCTACCTGCTCATCAACCTGCACATCTCGGGGTACCTCATCTACACGAGGTATCTCGGCAGGAGGCCGGACAGGCGGTGGTACCTGCCGTTCGTGTTCCTGTCGATCGGCTGGGCGGTCTCGATCCACACGGTGACGGCGTTCCTCTACTCGGGCCTCGGCGGCCGGCCGTTCTGGAACTCGGCCCTGCTCGCCCCCCGCTTCATCGCCTCGGCCTTCATCACGGGCCCCGCCTTCGTGATCCTGCTGCTCCAGCTCGTCGCCCGGCTGACCCGGTTCCGCGTGGGCGACGGGCCGATCCGCACGCTCACCTCCGTGCTCCGCGTGACCGTGCTGCTCAACCTGTTCATGCTGGGCTCGGAGCTCTTCACGTCGCTCTACACCGGAGGCACGCACGGCGCCGCGGTGACCTACCTGTTCTTCGGCCTGCACGGCAAGGCCGCGCTCGTGCCGTGGATCTGGTCGGCCGTCGCGCTGAACGTGGCCTCCGCGGCGATCCTGCACCTGCCGGCGAGCCGCAGGAGCCGGGTCTGGCTCGACGCCGCCTGCGTCGCCGCCTTCGCCGGCGTCTGGATCGAGAAGGGCATGGGCCTCATCATCCCGGGCTTCGTGCCGAGCACCCTGCACGAGCTCGTCGAGTACGTGCCCTCGATGGCCGAGTGGAAGATCACGGCGGGCATCTGGGCCGTGGGGCTCATGGTGCTCACGATCGCGATCAAGGTCGCGCTGACGGTGCTCACCGGCGAGCTGTCGGTCGAGCCGCGCGGGCGAGCGGGCAGAGCAGGTACAGCCGGGAGAGCGGGGGAGCCCGCCGCAGCGGAAGGCTCATGACGAGGCGGCGCGCGCCCGCGCCGCCCGCCGGGGGCTCGCGCCGTCCGCCGGGGCGCCTGCCGGCTCGCTGCACGGGGGCGCTTGCCGGTCCGCCGGGGCGCGCGCGAGCGACCCGGCGGCGGCGCGCCACGTCGCGAGGACGCGCCGCTTCAGCACGCGGAGCTCGTGCGCAGCGAGCTCCGCGGCGCGGCGGGCGCTGTCGTTCACCGAGGGCCGCGCGGCCCGGAGCTCGATGAGCGGCCTCGCCGACAGCGACAGGGCCAGCTTGTACTGGCAGGGGCTGTCCAGGAAATCGTACTCGCGCCGCCCTTCCTCGATCGCGGCGCGGATGGCGTGGGCGTGGATCACGGTCCCGGGCCGGAGCCCCTTCGGCAGGTCGACCCTGCGCCCGCACTGGTAGAAGTAGAGCTTGTTGTTCCAGACGAGGTTGTAGAGCGCCGCGATGGGCTCGCCGCGCGCCGAGAGCCACGCGAGATCGAGGGCGCCACGCTCGAACAGCGCGGGCATCACCTCGTCGTGGAACTCGCGAAAGCGCCGCGAGGCGAACACGCCCGCGCGCCCCTCGGCCGACCACCGCTCGGCGTGCAGGCGGACCAGGATCGCCCGCGCCTGCGCGAGCTCCTCCCGCGTCCTCGCCCGCTCGAGCGTCAGCGCGCCGCCCGCCCACGCTTCGAGGTCGCGCATCGAGCGACGCACGAGGTAGCGGCGCGACGTGGAGAGCGCGCCAAGGTACGCCTCCCAGCTGGACGGCAGCGGGATGTACGGTGAGGCGTCGGTGACCTCGATCCGCGCGTCGATGCCGTGCTGCCGGAGCTCGCGCGCAAGGAGCACGGCGAGCGCGCCGTCGGTGCGCATCGCCGGCATGGCGAGCTCGTCCCAGGCGCCGAGCGCTGCGCCCGTGAGCGCGCCGGCGAGCGCGCGCGCGACGTCGGCCTCGGCGCCCCGCTCGGCGATCACACCGAGGTTGCAGGAGCAGATCTCGTCGGCCTGGTCCTCCCCCGAGGCGAGGAGCTCCAGCCGGCGGAACGGGATGCCGCTGCGGTGCCGGCAGCGGCGCTCGAGCAGCGGCGCGAGGCCGACAAGACGGGGCCCATCGAAGAAGAGCGCGGCGCGCAGCGAGCGGCCCTGCGCCCCGAACACGCGCCACCAGGCGAGCGTCCAGTCCGGCGTGACCATCGGCTCGTTCAGGCCGCTCCGCCCCATCAGATCTTCCCACGCCCCGCGCATCGCGCAGAGCTCGGCGACCTCGGTCACCAGATGAAACCGCAACATATGCCCTCCCCTCCGGACAATCCCGCTCTCGTGTCCGCCGCCCCGCCCGGGCCCTCCTCGCAGCGGCGCGACGGCGGCACCGCTCCCCTTCAGCGCCATCGCGGCCGCAGGTGGGCGAGCGCCCCCCGCGCCGCGCCGAGGCGCGTGTCCAGCCACGTCATTCGATATCCATCCTCGTCGGCGCGCCGCTCGGCGCGCTCGTGATCATAAGGGACCCGGTGGAATGAGATCTCCTGTCGCCACGAGTCGAAGACGGCGAAATCCGCGAGCTTCTCGCTCCTCCGGGCCGCGTCGACCGAGCCGGGGTTGATGAAGAAGCGCTGGCGCCCGCGGCCCAGCGAGACGCGCTCGCCTGTCGGCCCCGCCGTCGCGACCCCCGCCTCGACCTCGTAGAGCGCCTGGACATGGGTGTGCGCGAAGAAGCAGATGCGCCCGCTCGGCTCGCGCTCGCGGAGGAGCAGCGCGTTCTCCTCGATGTGCGCGGGGCTCACCATGTACTGGCAGACATCGGCGACACCGCCGTGGACGAGGACGATCTCGCCCTCGATGACGCGCCGCTTGGGCAGCAGCGCGAGCGCCCGCTTGCTGTCCGCGGAGAGCGCGCTGCGCGTGCGCCGGAGCGCGAAGGCCGCCTTGGCGCCGCAGCGCTCGACGCCCAGCCGCCCGATCGCCATGAGGTCGTGGTTGCCCGCGATCGCGAGGACCGGCGGCCGCGCGAGCAGGCGCACGCACGCGTCCGAGTCGGCGTTGTACCCGACGATATCCCCGAGGCAGATCAGGCGATCCACGCCCCGCTCCGCAAGGAACGCCTGGACTGCCGAGAGGGCCTCGATGTTACCGTGAACGTCTGCGATGATCCCGTAGAGCATGGCGCGCCACCTTTCGTGTGAGGAATGAGCTGACCCATCGCGCGAAGGGCCTCGGGTCGTCCCAGGCGAAGGCGTCATAGAGGGTGTGCGCCCCCGCGATCGAGCCGATCCACGACGCGAGGGACGCGCCGCCGCGCTGCTCCCGGAACGCGCGGTAGACGCGGTAGACGTCGAGCCAGCGGTGGCCCGGGGCGGCGCGCGGGGGCGCGGCCGGGCGGCGGCCCAGGGCCAGGTAGTCGTACGCGACGCGCGGCAGGTTGACGCCCGCCGCGGCGCCCACGTGGTTCCAGAGGGTGTACCGGGCGTTGACCTCGAGGGTATAGAGCGCGCCGCTCCTCGCGTCGCGCGCGAGGTCGATCTTGAAGGGCCCCTTGAGCCCGAGCTTCCCGGCGACCTCGCGCCCGACCGCGGCGACCGCCTCGTCGCCCGTGACCTCGACGATCGCGCTCTCGCCGGCGAAGGCCGGGTAGGTGCGGAGCTTGCGCCCGCAGAACCACGCGAGCAGCTCCCCCCGCTCGTCCGCGAACCCGTGGAACGACACGAGATCGACGACGTCGCACGCGATGTGCTCCTGGACGATCAGATCCTGCTCGAGGCGCGCGAAGTGCGGGTGCGCGAGGAGCTCGGCGCGCGTGCTGAAGAGGCGCGCCTTGCCCACGCCGCCGAGGAGCTCGTGCTGGATCTCGGCCCAGGCGGACTTGCGGCGCGGCTTCACGAGGAGCGGATCGCGCAGGCCCGTGAGATCGCCGCCCGGCCGCAGCGTGCGCGGCGCGAGGATGCCTCTCGCCTCGCAGAGGCCGTAAAACCCCTCCTTGTCGAGCAGAGACCAGCACACGTCCTCCTCGTTGAGGAGGAAGAGGAAATGCTGCGCCAGCGCTCTCCGGTGGCGGTAGATGAGCTCGAGCTGCGGGTCGGTGCCGTAGAACAGCGGGATCCTGCGTCCGAGAGCCGCATGGAGCCGCTCCCCGAGGCGCAGCAGGATCGCCGCGGACGCGTCCCGGTTCGCCTCCTCGAAGCCGGGAACGAGGCAGGCGGCGCTCACGTGGCGCGAGCACAGGACCCGGTCCGCCGGGTCCGTCGTCGCCACGATCACCGGGGTCCCGACCATCCCGTGAGGCCGGACCAGGGTGATGTCGCCCAGCACGAGCGCCGGGGGGCGCTCGGGGGAGAAGCGGGTAACGTCGGTGTCTGTTCGGTCCATGATCACTCGAAGAGCGAGGAGGGCAGACTGCGGGTTTCGTCCTGGGTTCCATCGAGCGCCGGGCCCGGATCGCGCGGCGCCGCCGCGCCTCGCTGGACGACGTGCCGCGTCAGCACCTGCTTCGTCCGCAGGACGCCCGACACGGAGCGGATGAAGCTCCGGTGATCGGCGCCGAAGTCGATCCGGGGCACGGAGAACGGCGCGTCCGGGGAGCTCTGGAACCGCTCGGCGGTCTCGTAGTCGCAAGGCGAGTTGGTCACGGCGCCCAGAAAACCGAGCCGGCGCAGCGTGGCGCTCTCGCGAGGGCCGAAGTCCCTCCCCACATGCCCGTTCGGATAACAGAAGATGGGGACCGGGCGCCTGGCCTCGGCGCACAGGCGCGCCCAGGACACGAGGATCTCGTGCTTCGACTGCGCGTCGCTCGTCCTGGAGAGCACCGGATGGCTGACCGTGTGCGGACCGAACGTGATGCCGCGCGCCTCGCACGCGCGGACGTCATGCCACGACATGGGCGCGTAACGCGCGGGCGGACGCGCCGGGAGCTCGACCTCGGCGGCGGCGGCGAGCCGCTCGATCGCGCGGAGCTTCTCGGCGTCGGGGACGCGCTTGCACTGCTCAATGAAGCGCCGCGCGAGCTGCGCCCGCGGGGTGCCGTCGTCCAGGCGGACGACGTGGCGCAGGCCGGCCACCATCACGCTGAGCTCGCGGCGCCGCGTCGTCTCGAACACGTACTCCACGCGGTGCCACCAGCACCACAGCTCGCCGTCCAGATAGCCGGTCACGACGAAGATGGTGGCCGGGCAATCGAACTCCGCGAAGAGCGGCGCGGCGACCGTCGCCTGGTCGCTCGTGCCGTCATCCATCGTGAAGGCGACGGCCCGGTCGATGGGCGGCGCCTCGCCCGCGAGGCCCCGGAAGACCCGCTCGAGCGACACGATCGGATACCGCTCGCTCCTCAAAAACTGCAGCGCGCGCTGGAGATCGCGCCGTTCGAGGCCCGCGATGCCGCGATCCGGGTCCGCGAGCCGATGTATCACGATGATGGTCACCTGCCCGCGCATCATCCGCGTGAATGGCCGAGTCGCCCACGGCACGGCCAGGAGATCCGAGAGCCATTTCACCACGTTCGACATGAGTCCTCCCCCTTCGAGAGCCTTTGACAGCAGCAGAGATCGGTGACAGCAGCGCTCCGGCGGCCGCTCAGCTCGGGAGCGCCGCCGGCGAGCGCGGCCGATCACCGCGAGGGCGGCCGTCGCCGCGGTCCGGAGCGGCGGTGATCTCGCGCGGCTTCCGGTCCGCGCCCCAGATCCAGGCGAGCACGGTGCTCGGGCGGACAGCGGCGACGACGCGCGGCGGCTGCCGCACGAGCAGCAGCGCGTACAGCTCCATGTAGCGCTCGGCCATCCGGGCGGCGGAGTAGCGCCGGAGCGCGATCGTCCGGCCGCACCGGCCCATCTGCGCGGCGAGCCCGGGATCGACCTGGAGCTCCGAGAGCCTCGCGGCGAGCGGCGCGACCTCGCCGGAGGGCACGAGGAAGCCCGTCTCGCCGTCCACGAGGGCGGTGGCCACGCCGCCCACGTCCGTCGCGACGGCCGGGAGCCCCACGGCCATCGCCTCGAGGAGCGCGAGCGGCAGGCCCTCGGACAGGGAGGGCAGCGCGAACACGTCGAGCGCGGCGAGGAGCTCTGGCACGTCGTGGCGCTCGCCGGCGAACAGCACGCGCTCGGACACGCCGAGCTCGCGCGCGAGGGCGGTGAGCCGCCCGCGATCGGGTCCGTCGCCGACGATCAGGAGCCGCCCGCTCCAGGGCAGCGACCTCGCGGCGGCGCGCACGAGCAGCGCCTGGTTCTTCACGGGAGAGAGGCGCCCCACGCTCCCGACGACCCAGGCGTCCTGCGGGATCGCGAGCTCGGCCCTCACCCGGGCCCGCGCCGCCGGATCGGGCGCGAACCGCGACAGGTCAATGCCGTTCGCCACGACGTGCAGCTTCGACGAGCCGACCTCGCGCCGGCCGAGGACGGCCGCGGCGGTCGGCTGCGACACCGCGACATGGGCATCGACGAACGCCGACGCGGCGCTGCGCAGCCACCGCCGTCCTTGCATGTCCTGGGACACCCCGTGCCTCGTGTGGATGACCGGGACCCGGTGCAGCCACCCGGCGGGCGCCGCGTAGATGAGCGACAGGTGGTTGTGCGAGTGGACGAGCATCACCCCCTTCGTCGCGAACAGCGCGGCGAGGCGGGCGGTGAGCGTCCTGTCGAACCCGGGGCATTTCGGCACGAGGTGCACCTCGACCCCGCGCCGCCGGAGCTGCTCCGCGCGCGGGCCGTCCGGATCCTCGGCGATCGCGACCGCCAGCACGTCATGCCCCGCGGCGCGCTGGGACGCCGCGAGATCGACGACCACCTGCTCGGCGCCGCCGGTCTGGAAGCTGCTCACCACGTGCACGATGGCGAGCCGCCGAGGAGCCCGCGAATCCTCGCGACCGCGGTCCTCGGCACCGCAAACAGCCTGTGTCTCCATACCCCTCTCCCCCATCGGGTGGACTGCCGTTCATTCGACTCGCCTGCTCGTCCAGCGCCGGCCCTGCCTGGCTGTCCTCCTGGCCCGCCGCGCCCGGCCCCTCCTGCACGGCAAACATCGTCCAGGGCATCGCCGGAGCGGACCTGGGATGGTCCGGCGCATCGATTCGATGGATCGACACGAGCGCTGCAACACGCCGCATGACTACATGGCGGACGGCAGGGGCGCGACTCGGGTCCACTATACGGCGGATTCGAGAGCTGACAAGCGATTCAAGCAACAAACGGCAAAACCGAAGAACAGGGCTGCGCAACCCAGATAAGGAGTTTGTCCGCAGCGCCGAACAGGGGTGTTCCGTCCCGGTCTTCGACTGGCGTCCTCGAGAGCGGCGCCTCGCCGGCCAGGCGCCGCTCTCGAGGACGCGCCGGCGGCCGGCCGTCGCCCGCAAAGTGGTTCGTCTTCGGCCAGTTACAAGAATCGTCCCCGGCCGGTCGCGAAAGGTGAGCCGCGCCCGGATCGCGCGAGCACTGTGGAGGGCGAGCGGCGGCCCGGGCGGGGGGCCGTTGCAAGGGAGCGTGGGTGGCAGCCGTTCGCCCTGCGGGGCGCCGGGCGGCGACTTCGGCTCGTCATCTCTTCACGTCTTCATGGAATGAAGGAGTTCGCGATGGACATTGCCGGACCGAGGCCACCTCGATGAAGATCAGGAGCGGTGCTCCGGCGCGCGCCGGCGGGGCGACGTCGGCCGCGAACGGCGTCAGGGGCTGCGCGGCGCCTGGCGAAGGTGATCGAGCAGCTGGGCCTCGTCGCTGCCGATCATCCGGTCGATGCCGTCCTCCCGGACATGGCGTTGAACCTGCAGCGCGCCCGCGGTCGTCCGCACGAGGATGGCGACGCGCCGGAAGCCGCTCAACAAGGCTGGCCGCAGCCGCAGCATCGCCGCCTCGAACTGCGGATCATTCCGCCCCATCGCCGCGCGCACATCGACGAGCAGGCACAGCCCGCTGCGGCCCACCCGGTCCAGCGCGCGGCTCACCTCCATCCACCGCTCCTCGAGCTGCGCCGGGGACTCCAACGGCGTCGCGCTCCGCACGACCCGCACGAGCTGTGCCGCGGGGTCGATCGTCACGGTGTAGTGAGCATTGCGCAGGATCTCGAGCATGGTCCACGCTCATTCTATCATGAGAGCCGCCCTGGCGAGCCGCGCCCCGGGAGCCGCTGAGTTCGCCGTCGCTGCCCGGCGATTTCTTCAACGCCCCCGGCAAAGGCGCCTCGGTCCCCTCCAGGAGACTGGCCCGGCGAGAGCTGCCTCCTGAATCGCTGGGACGCCCGCGTGCGCCCGACGCGCGGCGGACGGCTCGCGGTGACCTGCCCTTCGCCTTGGCAACACCTGCCGAGCACATGCAGCACGCGCAGCCGAGCTCGCTCGATCTCCGGTAATGGCGGAAGTCGAAGCTCCTCCCGGCGGTCTCGGGCGCTCCTCCGCAGGGTAGTTTCCGGAGTCTGCGACGTAAGTACCGGTAGATATTGTGCTATCCTCGCCGTCGTGCTCTCCTCCTACGACCTCGCCGCCATCATGGCCCGCCTTGAAGGGCGCGCGGCCGGGCCCGACGTGGTCACGCAGGAGCGTCAGGCGGCGGTCGCCGCGATCCTGCAAGCGCCGGCGGGGCCTCCGGGAGCGGCGCTCGAGCGTGCGGGGAGCCGGGAGCCCGGGGAGGCCGAGCTCCTCCTGATCCGCCGGGCCGAGCACCCGGCCGATCCGTGGTCGGGGCACATGGCGCTCCCGGGCGGGCGGCGCGAGCCGTCGGACGAGAGCCTGCTCGTCACCGCGATCCGCGAGACGCGCGAGGAGGTGGGGATCGACCTTGCGGCGCACGGCACCCTGCTCGCGCGCCTGCCCGACATCCCCGCGGTCGCGCGCGGGCGGCGCGTCGGGATGATCATCGCCCCGTTCGTCTTCGCGCTGCGCTCCACGCCGGATCTCGCCCTGAGCGACGAGGTGGCCGAGGCGCTCTGGACGCCGCTCGGCCCGCTCGCGCGCGGCGAGCGCGCCTCGAGCTATGCGTACACGCACGAGGGGAACGTCCGCCAGCTCCCGTGCCTGCGCGTGGACGAGCGGGTCGTCTGGGGGCTGACCTACCTCATGCTGGAGCAGCTCTTCGACGTGCTCCACCGGTGAGCCGCGGGCCCGGGCGCTCGACCCGGCCCATGACCGGCGCGGGCCGGTTCGGACGTGGCGTCGCTGCGCCCCTCACACGATCGAGGAGATCCGGCTCGCGGATCACGTTCACGGCGCGGGCCTCATGGGGCTGATCCGTCGTGCGAGAGTCGGCACGACGCCCCGAGGGTCGATCCAAGGCCGGTCGATAGGTCGCTCGGGCTGAAGATCGTCTGTCGAAAGAACGGTGACACTGGGCTGCTCTCGCGGAAACGAGAGAGAAACGACAGCGATCGCTGAGCTTCGACCCATCAACCCGCATGGCTCCAACTCAGGGACAGCCACAAAAGCAACAGTCACGATCGCACCATGAAACAATCCGGGGCCCTTCACGCGAAGAGCTAGCCCGGCCGCGTGGACACACGGCAGCAACGCTGGCCGGCAGCGCCCCATGACGGGTCAGCGATATGGCGCAAGCGAGGGGCGGCACGCGCCTGTTGGCCCCGGCGCGCCTCCCACCCTGCATCATCCAGTAATGATACAGCGGAGGGCGACCCTCCTAACAGAAAAAAACAGAAAAAAAGATACTTGCCGAAAGTCTGAAGGGCGACAAAGTACGCCGGCATGCAGCTTCGGGACACACATTCGAACCACGGACGGTCGTCAATCCGAACGAGTACGCTGTTCCTCACGTTCCTCCCGGGTTCGCGTGGCCAGGAATCCTAGCGATTCTACGTATATATGGCGTCGCCTGACCCGGGACGAACTTAGGGAACGAAGTTACTAGCTCGCGACGCTGCTCGACGTAGGGCGAAGCAAACGGCCGCGTTTTTGCGCCTTGGCGCAGCGCGCGACGACGGAGGTATTGCGTGAGGGGAGGGAGTCAGGGAGCGAGGGACATCATCGCCATTGTCGGCATGGCTTGCCGGTTTCCCGGGTCCTCGGACTACCGGCAGTACTGGCAGCTCCTCGTTCGGGAGGAGCACGCCATCCGCGAGATCCCGCCGAGCAGGTGGGATCCACGGGTCTATTATTCCCCTGATTTCAACGAGCCTGACAAGAGCATCAGCAAATGGTGCGGGCTCGTGGACGATATCGACGCCTTCGACCACCGCTTCTTCAGCATCTCGGAGCGTGAAGCGAAGAGCGTGGACCCTCAGCAACGCTTGCTCCTCGAGGAGACGTGGCACTGCATCGAGGACGCCGGCGTGCCCCTCAGGCAGCTCCGCGCCCGGACGACCTCGGTGCACGTCGGCTTCATGGCCAGCGATTATCACCAGGAGTCCGCGGCCCTGAACCGACCGATCGACAGCTACGCCGCCCTGGGGAGCTACAGCTCCATCCTCGCCAACCGGATCTCCTATACCCTGGGGCTACGCGGCGCGAGCCTCGCCCTGGATGCCGCCTGCGCGTCGTCCCTCGTCGCGCTCCACGAGGCCAGGCGCTCCCTGCAGCGAGGCGAGAGCGACTTCGCGATCGTCGCGGGCGTGAGCCTCAACTTTCACCCATGGAAGTACATCTCCTTCTCCAAGTCGCGCATGCTCAGCCCGGACGGGCTATGCAAGACGTTCGATAAGGACGCCAACGGCTACGTGCCCGGAGACGGGGTGGGCGTCCTTATACTGCGTCCGCTCGCCGAGGCCATCGCGGCCGGAGACCATATCCACGGCATCCTTTCGGGCTCCGCGGTGAATCACACCGGCGCATCGCGCTCCATCACGGCGCCTCGCGTGGCCGCCCAGCGGGACGTCATCGTCGACGCGTACGAGGACGCGAGCTGGAGCCCAGAGACGGTGACGTACGTGGAGGCGCACGGCACAGGCACCTCGCTCGGAGACCCGATCGAGCTGGAGGCGCTCACCGAGGCGTTCCGCCGCTACACGCAGAAACGGCAGTACTGCGGGATCGGGTCGGTCAAATCGAACATCGGCCACCTCGAGGCCGCCGCGGGCGTGGCCGGGGTCATCAAGGTGCTCATGATGCTGAAGCACCGCACGATCCCCCGGACGCTGCATGTCCAGACGCTCAACCCCCTTATCCATTTCGAAGAGACGCCCTTCGTGGTCGCCACCCGCAGCAGCGAATGGCGACCGGCCGGGGACCTGCCCCTGCGGGCAGGGGTGAGCTCGTTCGGCTTCGGCGGCGCCAACGCCCACGTCCTCCTGTCCGCGTACGAGCGCAGCCCCGCGCGCCTCGATCCGCGCGCGCGAGCCGAGCTCGGCTCCCCCCATGACGTGGCCTCGCCGTGCGCCGCCGCAGACGGCTCGGCGGCGCACGGCCCCCGGGGACGCGCGGACGAGCGCGAAGGCACCGTGTTCATCGTCTCCGCCCGGTCAGCTCCTTGCTTGACGAGGACCTTGCAGCGCTGGGAGACCTTCGTCGACGAGCACCTCGCCGGGGAGAGCCGGGCGCTCTCGCTCCGCGACGTGGGCGCGACCATGGCCGCCGGGCGGGAGAGCTTCGCCTATCGCCACGGCTTCTACGCGCGCGACGCGCAGGAGCTCCGCCGCCTCATCAAGGAGCCGCCCAGCCGCCTGGAGAAGAGCACTCCGCCCCGCTGGATGACGCGCTTCGGCGCCCTCGCCCTCGGGCGAGGCAGGCCCGTCGCGACGCTGCTCGGCGCGCGCCACCTGATCGAGCGGCACGTCGACGCCCTCCGGAGCTTCCTCGAGGAGCCCGAGCTCGGGCCGGCGGCGGAGCTCTACGAAAGCGGCGACGCGCCCGAGCGCCACGAGCCGCTGCACGCGTTTCTGTTCGGGCACGCGTACATGTCGGCGCTCGCCGACCTGAACCTCAGGCCGTGGGCGACCACCGGTGAGGGTCACGGCGCCTGGTTGGCGCTCGCGCAGAGCGGGATCCTGCCGCTGAGCGCCATCGTGGCGGGCCTCCGGGGCGGCGAGGAATGGCGGCGCCTCCCGCCTCGCCGTCCCACGTTGCCGTTCTTCGATCCGATCCGCTCGACCTACCTGATGCCCTATCGCCTGGACGCCGAGTACCTGTCCTCCCTCGTGGAGGGGCTGCCGGTGCCAGCGACGGCGGTCGAGGGAGTGCTCGCGAGAGCCCGGCCCCTCTGGGGAGCGCAGTTCACCTTCAAGAAGTTCCTCGACGAGTGGTCGCCGGTGCTTCAACCGCTGGGCACGACGCCTGAGCGCCTGCTCCAGGAGGAGCTCCCCGCCTCGGACGCGCGTCGCTCGCTGGCCGCGATCGTCGTGCAGAGCTCCGTGCGGAGGCTGAACCGTCGATGGCAGCTGACGGACACGCTCTCCTCCGGCGATCCGCGGGTGAACGAGCTGGTGGACCTCGTGGTGGACGGGCTCATGCCGCACGAGGCGGTGGTGCGGCTCGTCCTCGCCCCTCGACCGGACCTCGACGCAATCGCCGAGATCCTGCGCCAGCGCCAGGGGATGCTGGATCTCGACCAGCCCTACAGCGTGCTCCGGAAGCACAGCGAGCGCCTCGACGAGCAGGAGATCGGCGACTTCCCCCGGTGGATCCGGGGCATCGTCGACCGCGAGCCCGCGAGCCTGCCCCCCGGCGACGACGTCGCGTTCCTCGATCTCGGGCAGCTGGCGAGGCCCGCCGGGCCGGGGCTGGCCATCCCCGTGCTGGATCAGCCCCTCGAGCTCACGGCGCTGCGCCTGTGGCTGGAAGGGACCGATATCCGCTGGGAAGAGCTCTTCCCGGAGGGGAATTTCGCGAAGGTTCCGCTGCCGGGCTACGCCTTCGACAGGGGGCGCTTCTGGCTGCCGGAGGGCGAAGGCGCCCCCTCCCCGGTCAGGGCTCCGGGGCAGCTCGACGGCCGCTCCGAGCAGGCGGGCGCGGCTCCGCCGCTGCCGGCCCGGCAGGAGGGCGCGGACGCCGCGCCGCTCCCCGCCCGGGTCGGCGTGGGCCCCGCGGCGGGCGCGGTGCGGCGGGCAGACGCCGCGAGCACCACACCCGAGCGACGCCCGCCGCTCACGCCCGACGAGAGCGCGAGCCAGGCTCGACGCGCCTTCACCTCCAAAGACCGCCTGATCGCCGCGCATGTCATCTCGGATCGCCCCATCGTGCCCGGCGCCCTCATGGTCGAGATGGCCCTGGAGGCGTCGCAACGGCTCCACGCTCACCCGACGACCACCCTGAAGGACGTCCTCTTCCAGCGGGCGGTACCGGTGGATGCACCGGCGGAGCTCACACTCGAGATCGAGCCTGAAAGCAGGCGATTCAGCGCGAAGCACGCCGGCCATGGGATCTGTCGTGGCGCTTATGGGCACGAGCCCCCGCCCGCGCTGGAGGCCCTCGACCGAGAGGCGCACGCGTGCGACCGCCGGGCAGACCCTGACCTCTACAGCGGCCTGGCGCGCGTCGGTTATCGCTATGGCGCCAGCCTGCAGGTGATCGCCGCGGTCGGGCAGGTCGGCCAGCGTCACGTGTTCGAGCTCCGCTCGGCGGCGGCCGGCCCCGCGCGCCTCGCCGGCTTCGACCCCGCGCTCTTCGACGGCCTCCTGCAGGCGGCGCTGGTCGTGGGGCAGCGCCTTGGGGCGTTCAGGGGGGGCGGCGCGCTCTACGTGCCCCAAGCCATCGCCCTCCTCGAGCAGCTCGCTCCGCTGAACGCGGGCTGCCTGGTGTGCATCGACGAACGCGACGTCTCCGTCGAGGACTACGGCCTGCTCGCCGATCTGCGCGTCCATGATCTCTCGGGCGCCGGCCTGCTCCGGGTCGAGGGCATCTTCTTCCGCAGGGTGCCCCGGGGATTCCTGGGCAGCGCACCGGAAAACCCCTCCGAGCGCCCCGTAGCCGCGCCGCGCCGCCGTGACGAGGGCAGCTCGCCCGGGATCGCTGCGGCGTGCTATCGACCCGTCTGGGAGCGACAGCGGCCCGCCGGCCGCGGGGGGGCAGCGCTGGGCCATCACGCGATGGCGATCCTCCGCTCCGAGGCCCAGTCCGTGGCCTGGCTGGAGCCGCTGCGCGCCCGCTATGCGCACCTCACGGTCGCGCGGCTCGGCGGCTCCCCCGCGCAGGCGGGCGACGGTCGGCTCGTCCTGCGCGACGACCAGGAAGAGGACTTCTCGGCGCTGCTGCGCCGCGTGGAGCGAGAGGCCGCCGGCGAGGGGGTGGATATCTATTTCCTGGCAGCGCTCACCCCCGCGGCCGCCCCCGCGCCCTCGCCGCCTGCGCCGCTCGATCCGGCGCTCGGCCCGGAAGACGAGGCGGCGGCGCGCGGCGCGTTCCTGCTCGCCAAGGCCCTCGTCAAGAGCGGGGCGCAACATCACCTGATCATCGGCACGCGGCATTGCCAGGCGGTGCTGCCTGACGATCGAGGCGAAGGGTTCCGCCAGGAGGTGCTCTGCGGCATCGCCAGGACGCTGGCCCAGGAGAACCCCCAGCTCCGCGTCCACCTGGTGGATCTCGACGCCGCCGATCCGCGCGCGTGCGCCGGCCACCTCGTCGAAGAGCGCGGCGTGCTCGACCAGGTGGACCGGGTAGCTTACCGCGACGGCGTCCGGTACGTCCGCGCCTTCGCGCCGATCGAGGAGCCCGGCGCGGCGCCCGCGCCCTCGCCGTTCCAGGACGGTCGGGTCTACCTGCTGCTCGGCGGCGCCGGAGGGCTCGGCCTCCGGCTCGCCGAGCACATCGCCTCTCGCGCCCGCGCTCGGCTGGTGCTGGTCGGCCGCTCCCCGCTCGGCGAGGAGGCTCAGCGCCGCCTCGCCGCGCTGAGCCGCGACGGCTGCGAGGTCCTTCATCTGAGGGCGGACATCAGCGATCCGCAGCGGTGCGAGGAGGTCGTCGCGACGACACGGCAGCGATTCGGGGCCATCCACGGCGTGCTGCAGCTGGCCGGCGTCGTGGAGGACAGGTTGATCGTCGGCAAGTCCTGGGACTCGGTGCGGCGAGAGATGGCTCCCAAGGCGCAATGCGCCTGGTCCTTCCATCAGCTCACCCAGGGCGAGCCGCTCGATCTCTTCGTCACCTTCTCCTCCGTGGTCTCCCTCGTGGGCAACCGCGGCCAGGTGGGTTACGCCGCCGCCAACAGCTTCCTCGACGGGTTCATCCACCACCGGGCCCGGAGCGGCGCGCCTGGCAGGAGCTTCGGGGTGAACTGGACGCTGTGGGAGGCCGGCGGGATGGGCACGCATCCCGAGATCGCGCGTCGGTTCTCGGCGCGCGGGCTCCCGCCCATCGGCGAGCGCGCAGCGCTCGACGCGCTCGACCGGCTGATGACCCAGTGCCCGTCGCCTCAAGGGATCGTCCTCGCCCGATCGGCAGAGCACCTCTTCCCCTCGGCGCGACCCGCTTCAAACACCGTCTCTCCCGCGCCGGAGCGCGGCGGGCAGGGTCGAACCCCAGTTAACGAACAAGGGCCAGGGAACGCGAGCATGGCATATCGGTCGCAATCATCGGGTTCTCGTGAAGAGCTCCACGCGGCGGCGCGAGAGGACAGACCGCAAGCGGCGCGCATCGAGGGCGATCTCCGCCGGCTCGTCGCCACCAAGATCCAGGCGGTATCGAGCGCGATCGACGCGGAGGAGCCGTTCTTCTCCCTGGGGGTCGACTCCGTGGCTCTCCAGGAGATCACGGAGCACCTCGAGCACACCTATGGGTCGTTGCCGCCCACGCTGCTCTTCGAGCACCCGAACATCCGCAAGCTGGCCCGCTACCTCGCGGAGCGCGCCCCCTCCGCGCCCGCTGCGCCGGGGGAGGCGGACCAGGCTCCGGCGGAGGTGCCGTCGGGCGAGGCTGAGCCCACGCCGCCCGCCGCGCATGCGGTCGTCCCCTCCCCCGCTCCGGAAGCTCCCGGAGACGCCCCGTTCCGCGCCGCAGGGGCAGAGCGCGCCGCGACCAGGGAGGAGCGCGACGCGCCGGGTACGCCCGCCGCTCCGACCTCCCGGCGCCCGCGGCCATCCTCCGCGATCGCGATCGTCGGCATGAGCGCTCGCTTCCCCAGGTCCCCCGATGTGGATGCGTTCTGGGAGAACCTGCGCGCGGGCCGGGACTGCATCGAGGAGATCCCCGCCGAGCGCTGGGACCACCGGCGCTACTTCGAGGAGACACCGCAGCCCGACAGGACGTACGGGAAGTGGGGCGGCTTTATCGAGGACGTCGCGTGCTTCGATCCGATGTTCTTCAACATCTCCCCGCGAGAAGCGGAGCAGATGGATCCGCAGCAGCGCCTCTTCCTGGAGTGCGCGTGGGCCACCATGGAGCATGCGGGCTACGGCGATCCGCGCGCGTACAAGGACGACGCCGTGGGCCTGTTCGTCGGGGTGATGTGGAACGAATACAGCCGTATCGGCAGCCGGCTCACCCACCAGACCGGGCGCTACGCCGGGCCAGGCTCGCTCTACTGGGCGATCGCCAACCGGGTCTCCTACTGGATGAACTTCACCGGCCCGAGCCTGGCCATCGACACGGCGTGCTCCTCGTCGCTGATCGCCGTCCACCAAGCCTGCGCGAGCATTCAGAACGGAGAGTGCGACATGGCGGTGGCCGGCGGGATCAACCTCTCGATAGATCCTGACAAATATCTCTATCTGGCGCAATCCAGGTTCCTGTCCCTCGACGGGCGCTGCCGCAGCTTCGGCGAGGGCGGCACCGGCTACGTGCCCAGCGAGGGCGTCGGCGCCGTGCTCCTCAAGCCGCTGGACCGGGCCCTCGGCGACGGCGATCACGTGTACGGCGTCATCCGCGGCTCCGCGATCAACCACGGCGGCAGGGCCGCCGGGTTCACCGTGCCCGATCCGGAGTCCCAGGCGAGGCTCGTGCTCGACGCGCTTCGACGCGCGCGTGTGTCGCCCGATCAGCTGGGCTACATCGAGTGCCACGGCACGGGCACGGCGCTGGGAGATCCCATCGAGATCGCCGGCCTCACCAGGGCGTTCCGCGAGGCCGGCGCCACGCGCCGGAGCTTCCCCATCGGGTCGGTCAAATCCAACCTGGGCCACCTGGAGGCCGCCGCCGGGATCGCGGCGCTGATCAAGGTCCTCCTGTGCATGCGGCACCAGGCGATCCCGAGGAGCCTGCACAGCGAGACAAAAAACCCCAACATCCATTTCGACGCCGTTCCGTTCGAGCCCGTGAACGAGCTTCGCCCATGGCAGGCGGACGGCGGTGGCTCTCGCTTCGCGGGCATCAGCTCCTTCGGCGCGGGCGGGTCCAACGCCCATGTCATCGTCGAGGCGCACGAGCCCCACGTGCGCCGCGGCGCGGGCGAGGACGCCGCGGGCGAGGAGGCGCTGTTCCTGCTCTCTGCGAGGAACCGCGAGCGGCTCAACGCCGCGACGGCGCGGCTGCGGGACTTCCTGCGCGAGCAGGCCACCGAGTCCCCCTCTCTGGGCGACATCGCCTATACGCTGCAGGTCGGGCGCCAGTCCATGGATCACCGGCTGGCCCTCATCGCCTCCAGCCGGGAAGAGCTGCTCGCCAAGCTGGACGCCGTGCTCGCCGGTCGCGGCGAGGTGCCCGGTGTGCTTCACGGTCAGGTCCAGGGGCACAAGACCGCTTCGTTCTCCATGGATGGAGACGCCGAGGATCGTGAATACCTGGAGAAGCTCGTCCGCAACCGCAAGCTGCCCAAGCTCGCCGGTCTGTGGCTGCAGGGGCTCTCGATCCCCTGGGAGCTTCTCCACGAGGGTCCCAGCCGCAAGCGGACCGCCCTGCCGACGTACCCTTTCGCTCGCGAGCGCTACTGGTTGCCCAGCGTGGAGAGCGTATCGTCGGCCCCCGCGCCCTCCCCCACCACCCCCGCATTCGAAGCGCCCGCCGCGCCCGTGGGAGCGCCTGCGCCTCGCGGGGAGACAGGCGTTCTCGAGAACTTCTTCTTTCACCCGCAATGGTCTCTGGCGCATTTGGATCCAGCGATGGCCGTGGGCGGCGCAGCCGTCCAGAGCGCGCTCGTGATCTTCACGCCGGAGGGCGCCCCTCTCGCCGAAGCCCTGGCCACGAGTCACCCCGGCGCCCGTATCGCCCGTGTTCTCCTCGGCGCGCAGCGAGAGCCCTCCGCATACAGCCTCTCCGATGCTCGGGACGGCTCGGCGGTGCGCGCCGCACGGCCGTCCCTCGGAGCGTCCGGAGCGGTGGAGGTTCAGGCCGACGATCCCGGCGCGCTGGAGCGCGCCCTCCGGGACCTGGCTGCCGCCGGCCTCTCCCATCTGGATGCCGTCTATTTCCTCGGTGGGCTGTCCGCGCAGGAGCCCGCTGCAGGCGATCTGGACGCCCTGGAGCGCTCCCAGCAACGAGGGTTGCTGTCCCTGTTCCGCCTGGTGAAGGCCCTGGACGCCCTGGGGCTCGCGCCGTCCTCGTGCCACCTGAAGATCGTCACCAACGATGTCTGCGCGGTGCGGGCCGGGGATCCCGAGCGGCCGCTGGCCGCGGGGATGTACGGCCTCGCCCGCTCCATCGCCAAGGAGTATCCCCGGCTCAAGGTCAGCTGCATCGACGTCGGGACGGAGGAGCTCGGACGCCCGGAGGAGGCGCTGGCCAGCGCGGTGATCGCCGAGCCAGGCCACCTGCGCGGCAAGGAGGTGGCGCTGCGAGGCGGCAAGCGCTTCCAGCGCTCGATGGCCGCCCTGCCGCTGCCGCTGCCCGCGGCCGAGCCGTACCGCCAGGGCGGCGTCTACCTGGTGCTGGGCGGCGCCAGCGGCCTCGGTTCCCTGTTCAGCCAGCACCTCGCCGAGGCCCACGGCGCCCGGTTCGTGTGGCTCGGCCGACGCCCCCTCGGCGACGGCGTGAAGCAGCAGATCAGCGAGGTCGAGGCGCGCGGAGGCGAGGTGCTCTATCTCCAGGCCGACGCCGGCGACCCGACGTCCCTGCGCGCGGCCGTCGCCCGCGCCAAGGCTCATTTCGGCGCCCTCCACGGGGTCATCCACTCCGCCGTCGTCCTCGGCGACCACCCCATCGCCACCACCGACGAGGCCACCTTCACCGCCGGAGTCCGCGCCAAGATCGCCGGCAGCGTCGCCGTCCACCAGGCCGTCGCCGGCGAGCCCCTCGACTTCTTCCTCTATTTCGGGTCGATCGCCTCGTATCTCAACAACGGCGGCGCCAGCCCGTACGCCGCCGGTTGCACCTTCCAGGACAGGTACGCGCTCTTCCACCGCGCGCGTGCGCCCTACCCGGTCCGGCTCATCAACTGGGGATACTGGGGCAAGGTCGGCGCCGTCGCCCGCACGGCCGATGTCCAGGGTCAACAGTTCGGCGCCATCGGCGTCGGTCCCATAGCGCCCGCGGACGGGATGGAGGCCGTGCGTCGCGTGCTCTCGCAGCGTGTGCCCCAGGTCGTCGCCGTGCAGCTCACGCGCGAGCCCACGGACCTCCTCGGCCATGAGCTGAGCCACACGACGACCGTCTATCCGGAGCGCTTCGAGCCCCTGCTCGCTCGAAGCTTGCCGCGCATCCAGCCCGAGCTCGACGCGGTCCGCGCGTTGCTGCGGTACCAGCCCTCGTTCGACAGGCTGGAGCGCTTCAGCGAGGATCTGCTGCTGTGCGCGTTCCAGGACATGGGCGCCCTCCGGTCGGGCGGCCGCGAGCCGGCGGCAGCCCTCCGCGAGCGGCTGGGCATCGCGGACCGCTACAGCCGACTCTACGACTCCCTGCTCGCGATCCTCGAGGGGGCCGGCTACCTCCGCATCCAAGGAGACGACCTCCTCATCAGCGATCGGGTGGCGCGCGAGGAGCGCGGTATCCAGCGGCAGATGCAGCAGCTCGCGGCCCTGCCGGAGATCGAGCCGTACGTCCGGCTGCTCTGGGCGTGTTATCAGCGCTATCCCGAGCTGCTCCGCGCCCAGGTCGCAGCGACCGACGTGCTCTTCCCGCAGGGATCGATGGATCTGATGGGCCGGCTCTACAAGGGCAACCCCACCGCCGATCATTTCAATGCTCTGGTCATCGGGAGCCTGCTCTCGTTCGTGGAGGCCCGCGTCGCGCGCCTGCGGCACGGCGAGAAGATCGCGATCCTGGAGGTGGGGGCCGGCACCGGCGGCACCAGCGCGTCCGTGCTCGACGCGCTCGATCCGTACGCGTCCCATATCGAGTACTTCTATACTGACATCTCCCGCGCCTTCACGCAGTACGGAAAGCGCCAGTACGGCCCACGCCACCCGTTTGTCACCTTCCAGCCGCTCAACCTGGAAGAGGACATCGCGGCGCAGGGTTACTCCCCGGAGCGGTTCGACGTGGTGCTGGGCGCGAACGTCGTGCACGCCACGAGGAACCTGCGCAATACCCTGCGGAGCATCAAGAGCCTCCTCAGGGCGGGCGGCTGGCTGATCCTCAACGAGATGACCCGGGTCGTCCATTTCCTCACGCTCACAGCGGGCCTGCTGGACGGCTGGTGGCTCTTCGAGGACGGGATCGAGCGCATGAAATGGTCCCCGCTGCTCAGCGCCTCGATGTGGAAGGGCCTGCTCGAGGAAGAGGGCTTCGGCCGGGTCGCGCCCCTCGAGCACAGCGACGGTGCCTCCTCCTGGACCATCCAGGGCGTGATCGTCGCCGAGAGCGACGGCGTGGTCCGCGGGCCGCGCGCCGAGCGCGCCTCCTCGCGCCCTGATGCATCCGCCGCGGCGCCGCCGCCCGCGGCGATCGCGCCCGCCCCCTCCCTCCCCGCCGCAGAGCAGGCCTCCACGTCGCGGCCGATGTCCCTGCAAGCCATCGAGAGCAAGATCATCGACGGCCTCGCGCGCACGCTGCAGATCGACAGGCCCGATCTCGACTCGGACGTGCCTTTCACGACGTTTGGCGTGGACTCGATCTTCGCCGTGGAGCTCGCCGGGATCATCGGTCGCGAGCTGGGCATCGAGCTGAGGACCACGGCCCTGTTCAACTATCCAACCACGCGCGCGCTCGCCGAGCACATCGCCACCACCTTCGCTCCCGTACAGGCGACCGCCAGCCCACCGCCGGGCGCGGCGGCGCAGCCGTCCCAGCCGCAGCCGCTCCAGCAACAGGCGCAGGCGCAGGCGCAACCGCCGCCGGCGCAGCCGCCGCCGGCGCAACCGCCGCAGCCGCCTTCTCCCGTCCAGGGAACGGCGCCGGCGAGCCGGCCGGCGTCGCCGCGGTTGGCCCTGGAGCAGGTCCGGCAGGTCACCCTCGATGCCCTCGCCGAGGTGCTGGCCGTCGATGCGCGAGAGCTCGACCTGAGCGCGACCCCGGAAGAGTGCGGCCTCGACGCGCAGCAGGCGGTCGCGGTGTCGAGCCGCGTCAATCAGGTCCTCGGGACGGGCGTCACCGCCACGGAGCTCCTCCGGCGCGTGCCCCTCTCCGAGCTCGTGGACCAGCTCGCCGCATCCCTCCCCACGCCCCGAGAGGCCGACGAGACGCGCGCCCCCCTCGTCGCGGCGCCCCTCGTCGCGGCGCCCCTCGCGCCGACGCCTCCTCCGGCGACCTCTGCGCGGACTGTCCGCAGCATGGATATCGCGGTCGTGGGCATCTCCGCCCGGCTGCCCGACGCCGAGACGGTCGCCGACTTCTGGCGAAACTTGTGCGATGGACACGACGCGATCCGCGAGATCCCGCCCGATCGCTGGCCCCTCGACGGGTTCTACGACCCCGATCCCGCCGCTCCCGCCCGCAGTTACAGCAAATGGGGCGGATTCCTGAGCGACATTGGCGGCTTCGACCCGCTCTTCTTCGGCATCTCGCCGCTCGAGGCGGAGCTCACCGATCCCCAGCAACGCCTCTTCCTCCAGGAGGCCTGGAGAGCCCTCGAGGACGCCGGGTACAGCGCCGACGCGCTGAACGGGCAACGGTGCTCCGTCTTCGTGGGGTGCAAGGACGGAGATTACGTCTACAAGCTCGGCGCCTCGGCGGATCCCTCTTATCGGCTCATCGGGAACACGCTGTCCATCCTGTCGGCGCGCATCTCCTATTTCCTCAACCTCAAGGGGCCGAGCGTCCCGATCGACACCGCCTGCTCGTCGTCGCTGGTGGCCCTTCACCTGGCCTGCCAGAGCTTGATCAGCGGCTCCAGCGACCTCGCCGTGGCCGGGGGAGTCGCCCTCATGACCACCCCGATCAGCCACGTCATGCTCAGCAAGACCGGCATGCTGTCCCCCACAGGGAGCTGCCGCACCTTCGACGACGCCGCCGATGGACTGGTCCCCGCCGAGGGCGCGGCGGCCGTTATCCTGAAGCCCCTCGACGCGGCCCTGCGCGACCGCAACCACATCTATGGAGTCATCCGTGGATCCGAGGCCAACCAGGACGGCAGGAGCAACGGCATCACGGCGCCCAGCACCCCCTCGCAGGCCGCCCTGGAGATCGAGGTCTACCGCAAGGTCGGCGTCCACCCGGAGACCATCGGTTACGTCGAGACCCACGGCACCGGCACCAAGCTGGGCGATCCCATCGAGATCCACGCGCTCACGGACGCGTTCGCCGCCTTCACCGACAAGAAGCGGTTCTGCCCGGTCGGCTCGGTCAAGACCAACATCGGCCACACGCTGGCCGCCTCCGGCATGGCCTCCCTCATCAAGGTGCTCTGCTGCCTGAAGCACCGCACGCTCGTGCCGTCGCTCCATTTCGACCGGCCGAACCGTCATATCGATTTCGACAACAGCCCCTTCTACGTGAACACCGCGACGAGGGACTGGATCCCCGCCGGCGACCATCCGCGCCGGGCGGCCATCAGCTCCTTCGGCATGAGCGGCACCAACGTGCACGTGATCGTCGAGGAGGCGCCGGCAGAGGCCGAGATCACGGCGCCCACGGTAGCCCCGTACACCCTTGTCCCGCTCTCTGCGAAGGCGCCGGGGCCGCTTCACCGGAAGGTGGTGGACATGATCGCCTGGCTCGACGCCGGCGGGAGCGACCACGAGCTCGGCGACATCGGATACACCCTCGGGGTCGGCCGCACCCACTTCCCCTTGCGGCTCGCCTTCGTGGCGCGCGACACGCGCGATCTGCGCCAGGAGCTCGCGGCGTGGCTCGCGCGCCACCCCGCGGCGGCCGACGCGCCGGCGCCTGCCGGGCAGCCAGATCCCACGTCAGAGCAGCTGGCGAGCCGCCTGGTGAAGGAGCTCCGCGACGCCCGCCCAGCGCGCGCCGAGGCCTACCGCGAGAAGCTGCAGGCGCTGGCCGACGTGTACGCGACGAGGCACGACCTCGAGTGGGCCGCGCTTTACGCTGGTCAGGCGCGGCGTCTGCTGTCCCTGCCCACGTACCCGTTCAACAACCGCAGGTTCTGGGTGGACGAGCCCCGGCAAAGCGGCGCCGAGCACGAGGCCCTGCCCGCCGCCGGCCCCGCGCCGACGCCTCGACCGGAGCGCGCGCCGGCCGAGCGCTCACGGCCAGAGGCCAGCCAGCCGGATCGCGCAGACCCGCGAGCGACCTCGATCCTCTATTTTCAGCCGACCTGGGAGCCTGCGGCCGCCGGGCCCGCGACAGGCCAGCTCCGCGGTCCAGTCCTGCTCTTCGACACCGACGAGGGCGCGCGCGATCGCCTGAGAGATCGCTGCGGTCCGATCCTGCTCGTCAAGCCGGGCGCGGAGTTCCGCGAGCTGGGCGACGGGACTTACGAGATCAACCCTGACGAGGAGACGAGCTATCACCGCCTCGTCGCGGCCTGCGGACAGCAAGGCATGCCGCCGCGCCACGTGGTGTACCTGTGGCCGCGCACGCAAGCTCCCGAGGAGGGTGGGCCGACCGTCCCGTTCTTCCGGGCGACGTCTCTGTGCCGCGCGCTCGCTGCCCATCTCCCGGCCCGCGGCGAGGGCACCGACATCCTGTACACCTACGGGCGGCGCGGTGACCGGCTGGACTCGACCCACGCGGCCATGAGCGGGCTGGCCGCCAGTCTCCGGCTCGACGTTCCGCACCTCCGCCTGAAGGCGCTCGGCCTCGACCCGCAGCGCATGGACAGCGCCGCGCTGAGCGACCTCCTCGTCGCCGAGATGACCGCCCCTCACGAGGGCGCGGTCCGCTACGAGGGGCGAGAACGGCAGATTCAGCGCTCGCGACCGTGGCGGCCCCACGAGGAGACGAAGGCGCCTCTCCGCAGCAAAGGGGTCTACCTGATCACCGGCGGCGCCGGCGGGCTGGGCCGGGTGTTCGCCGAGCACCTCGCGCGCCGCTTCCAGGCCAGGTTGGCCCTGTGCGGGCGCTCTCCCCTGACCTCCGCCACCGAGGAGCTGCTCCGCCGCCTCGCGCAGCTGGGCGCGGAGGTCGCCTACATCCGGGCTGACATCGCCGATCGCGAGGACGTGTTTGCGCTGCTGGGGCGCGTAGAGGCCCGATTCGGCGCGGTCCATGGCGTCATCCACAGCGCCGGCGTCACGGCCGACGCCAACCTGCGGAGCAAGGGCCGCGAGCAGATGGCCGCGGTGCTCGCGCCCAAGCTGCTCGGCGCCCTGCACCTCGACGACGCCACCCGCCATCGAGAGCTGGACTTCTTCGCCCTGTTCTCCTCCGTGACCGCCGTCCTGGGCAACATGGGCCAGACGGACTACGCCTACGCGAACAGCTTCATGGACCACTTCGCGGCGTGGCGCGAGGCCGAGCGGAAGAGCGGCCGCCGCACCGGGAAGACGGTGTCCATCAACTGGCCGCTCTGGCGAGAGGGCGGCATGGGCGTCTCGCAGGAGATGCAAGCGCTGTTGACCTCCGCCTTCGGCATGACCGCGCTCGACAGCGAGGCGGGCGTCGACGCCTTCACGCGCGCCGTGACATCGGAGCATCCTCAGGTCCTCGTGCTGGCCGGCGACGAGGCCAGGATCCACCACAGCCTGGGGCTCGCGGGGTCGCAGGCGACCGCCGGCGGGCCTCGCCCTGCGGCCCCGCGGGCGCGAGGGGCCGCCGTCGAGGCGCACGCGGAGGCGCCGTCCAGCGCGGCCGCTGCCCGGACCGCGCTGGCGGAGCGGGTCAAGGCGCTCCTGCTGGAGGCGGTCTCCAGGGTGCTGAAGCTCACCCCCGAGGAGCTGAATTACGAGACGCCGCTGATGGAATACGGCCTGGAGTCCATCAACGTCATCGTCCTCGCCAACCACCTGAACCGCACGTATGGCCTCGCGATCACGCCGGTGCGCTTCTTCGAGCACGAGACGCTGGCGTCGCTCGGCGCCTGGCTCTGCGAGGCCTACGAGGACCACCTGGCCCGGCGCCTCGGCGTCGCGTCCGCGCCGGCGGTCGAGCCCCCGGCCTCTGCCGCGGAGACCTCCGGGCCCGCGCGGCGAGAGCCAGCGGCGTCGAGCGCGCGAGATGCGCGGCGCTTCGATCCGGCCGTGCCCTCGGCCACCGCCGAGCCGGGCGGCTCTTCACGCGACGAGCCCGTGGCCATCATCGGCATCAGCGGGGCGCTGCCCGGGTCGAGCACCCTGAGCGCGTTCTGGGAGCACCTCGATGCGGGCCGCTGCCTCGTCTCCGAGCTGCCCGGAGACCGCTGGGACTGGCGCGCTCACGACAACGGCGAGCCGAACCGCAAGGGGCTGCGCTGGGGCAGCTTCTACGAGGACATGGACAAGTTCGATCCCATGTTCTTCGGCCTCTCGCCCCGGGAGGCCGAGCTGATGGATCCCCAGCACCGGGTCTTCCTGCAGACCGTGTGGAAGGCCATCGAGGACGCCGGGTACAGCCCCTCCGCCCTGAGCCAGAGCAACACGGGCGTCTTCGTGGGCGCGGCGGCGGCCGACTACCTCGATCTGCTGAACGGACACCGCACCGAGGCATACGCCCTCACCGGCACGACACACTCGATCCTGGCGAACCGCATCTCGTTCCTGCTCAACCTACACGGGCCGAGCGAGCCCATCAACACGGCGTGCTCCAGCGCGCTCATCGCGATCCATCGGGCGGTGGAGGCCATTCACACCGGCTCCTGCGATCTGGCCATCGCCGGCGGGGTCAACGCCATCCTCAGCCCCACGACCGCGCTGTCCATCGCGAAGGCCGGGATGCTCAGCCCGGACGGGAAGTGCAAGACGTTCGACCAGAGCGCCAACGGGTACGTGCGCGGCGAGGGGGCCGGCGCGCTGCTCCTCAAGCCGCTCCGCCGCGCCCTCGCCGACGGCGACCATGTCTATGCGGTCATCAAGGGCAGCGCCGAGAACCACGGCGGGCGCGCCAACTCGCTCACGGCGCCCAACCCGCGCGCCCAGGCCGATCTCATCGTCGCGGCGTTCCGCAAGGCCGGCGTCGATCCCACCACGGTCGGCTACATCGAGACGCACGGCACCGGCACCGCCCTGGGCGACCCGATCGAGATCAACGGCCTCAAGATGGCCTTCGAGCGGCTCTACGAGGCCCATGGCCGACCCGCGCCCGAGGCGCCCCACTGCGCGATCGGCTCGGTCAAGACCAACATCGGCCACCTGGAGGCGGCGGCGGGGATCCCCAGCGTCTTCAAGGTCCTCCTGGCGATGAAGCACCGCAAGCTGCCCGCGAGCCTGCACCTCCGCGACCTGAACCCGTACATCGAGCTCGAGGGCAGCCCCTTCCGCATCGTCACGCGGACGGAGGACTGGAGGCCCGCCCTGACCCTGGAAGGGCGCGCGCTCCCGCTGCGCGCGGGGATCAGCTCCTTCGGCGTCGGCGGGTCCAACGCCCACCTGGTGCTCGAGTCGTTCGACGAGGAGCGCGCCGAGGGCTCGCCGACGGCCGAGGGGCGGCGCGACCCTCATCTCATCGTCCTCTCCGCCAGAGACGAGGAGCGCCTGAGCGACGCCATCGACGCGCTGATCGCCTATCTCCGCGGGACCGCCCCGGAGATGCGACCATCCCTGGAGCGCATCTCGTACACGCTGCTCACCGGTCGTGACGTCATGAGCGCGCGGCTCGCCTGCGTGGCGACCGACGCGGAGGAGCTCATCACCTTGCTCTCCCGCCACAGGGCAGGCGAGGCGGTCGACGGGCTCTTCACCGGGCAGGGGGACGAGCCGCACGCCGCGACGCCCGTGCTGGCGGAGGGGGAGGAGGGCCGGCAGTTCCTGGAGGCGCTCGTCAGCAACCGCAAGCTGTCCCGGCTCGCCCGGCTGTGGGCCGCTGGGCTCACGCGCCTCGACTGGTCCGCCCTGTTCGGCGGCGCCCGCGTGACGCGCGCGTCGCTGCCCACCTATCCCTTCGCGAGGGAGCGGTACTGGGTGCCCGAAGGCGACGGCAAGCCGCGCTCGGGCCAGAACGGCGTCCATCCGCCGCCGGCGAGCGCCGAGAGCGCGCCACACCCGATGATCGACGAGGAGCTCTCCAGCCCTGATGGGCGCGTCTACCGGAAGGACCTGGACGCCGGGGTCTTCTATCTGAAGGATCACGTCGTCGCCGGCGACATCATCCTGCCGGGCGTGGGCCACCTGGAGCTCGCTCGCGCCGCCGGTGAGCTCGCGGGCGGCCGGCCGGTCCGGGTCATCCGCGACGTCATGTGGATCAAGCCCATCCTGCTCGGCGGGCCGCGACACGAGGTGCGGGTCGTGATCACCCCTGGCAAGCAGGGAGTCGAGTACCAGATCCGCCACGAGCGCGAGGGCCACGCCGCGCTCTACTCGCGTGGAAGGCTCGCCCACGAGCCCCCCACGAACGGTCACGGCGACGCGCACCGGTACGATCTCGAGGCCATACGCTCCCGCTGCCGCGAGCGCAGGGATCACGAGACGTTCTATCGGGGGTACCGGGAGGCCGGCTTCCATTATGGCCCCTCGTTCAGGGTCAACCAGGAGGTGCGCGGCAACGAGCGGGAGTCGCTGGGCGCGCTGGTCCTGCCGGATCACCTGCGCCAGGAGTTCTCCCGGTTCGGCCTGCATCCCTCCTTGCTGGACGCCTCGTTGCAAGCCATCACCGGGATCCGGCTCGATGGCGGCCGCGACGCGCCCTCCCTGAGCATCCCGTTCGCCCTCGGCCAGCTGGAGATCCTGGGGCCGTTGCCCCCGGTCTGCTACGCGTACGCGACGCTGGGATCGCGGCGCGGCGAGGGCGCGCGCGAGATCCTCAAGTTCAATGTGGCCATCCTCGACGAGACCGGTCGAGCCCTGGTGCGCATCACGGACTTCAGCGCGCGCGCCTTCAAGCAGGAGCAGGGCCGCGCGCCTTCCGCGCAGCCCGCGCAGCCGCTCACCTACTACCACGCTGCCTGGACGCAGAGAGCGCTTTGAGCATCAAGGGATATTCCATGTCCAGCCATCTTCGTCCTACAGACACCATCCTCGTCTTCCAGCCTGAAGGAGCGGCGTTCGGCGGGCTCGACGAGCAGCTGAAGGCTCGGCTCTCCGGGGCGCACAGGTCGCTCTTCGTCCGGACCGCGGAGCGCTTCACGTCGATCGATCCGCACACCTACGGCATCGACCCGGGTCGCCCGGAGGACTACCGGCGGCTGTTCTCGGCGCTGGAGCAGCGCCATGCCCTGCCGACGCACGTCCTGCACGCGGGCAACTGCGTGGGCGGCAGCGCGGGGGCGGCCGGGGCGGCCGACGCGCTCGCGACCCTGCGCGAGAGGCTCGATGAAGAGCTCGGGCGGGGCCTGTACGCGATGCTCGCGCTGGTCCAGGCCAAGCTGGCCGTGAACCCGTCCGGCGCCACCCGCTGCGTGTTCGCGTTCACCGCCGACGAGGCCGGCCCGCGGCCTCACCACGAGGCCGTGAACGGCCTCGCCAGGGCCCTCACGACGGTCGATCACCGCTTCGAGCTGGCGACGGTGCAGATCGATCGCTGCGACGCGGCCACCGCCGCGCGCCGGCTCGTCGACGAGCTGACCTCCCCTCACCATCGCAACGGCGGCGAGGTGCGCTACCAGGACGGGAACCGGTACAGCCACGAGATTCAGCGGCTCGAGCCCGCTCCGCACGAGCCGGAGCCGACCTCCAGCTTGCCGCTGCGCGCGGACGGCGTGTACCTGGTGACCGGCGGATGCGGCGGCCTGGGCATGCTGTTCGCTCGCTACCTGGCGAGGAGTTACCGCGCCCGCCTGGTCCTGAGCGGCCGCGCTCCGCTCGATGACGAGAAGCGCGCCATGCTCGAGGAGCTCTCGTCGCTCGGCGGTCGCGCGGCGTACGTGCGCGCGGACGTGGGCGACGCGGCGGAGACCCGGCGCCTGCTCGCCGCCGTCGACGCGGAGTTCGGCGGCCTCGACGGCATCTTCCACTGCGCGGGCATCGCGGATCGCACCCCGCTCGCCAGGGCCACCTTCGCGGATTTCGACAGGGTCCTGCGTCCCAAGGTCCACGGCACCCTCCACCTCGATCTGGAGACACGCGACCGGAAGCTCGACGTCTTCGTCCTGTTCTCGTCGGTCTCGGCGCTGGTCGGCGACTTCGGCGCCGGCAGCTACTCCGCGGCGAACTTCTTCCTCGATCGATTCGCCGAAGCCCGCGAGCGCATGCGACGCAGCGGCCTGCGCGCCGGGCAGACGCTGTCGGTCAACTGGCCCCTCTGGCAGGACGGGGGCATGAGGCTAGAGGAGCAGGACAAGGCCCTCTATTTCGAGTTCTCCGGCATGGGCGCGCTGGGAGCCGCCCAGGGACTCGCGGCCTTCGAGGACGCCCTCCGGGCCGGGCGCCCTCAGCTCCTGGTGATGAGCGGTGACCGCAAGAAGATCGAC
Source organism: Sorangium sp. So ce362 (assembly GCF_051519845.1). NCBI lineage: Bacteria > Pseudomonadati > Myxococcota > Polyangiales > Polyangiaceae > Sorangium > Sorangium sp. So ce362. Next base: position 6,400,862 of record NZ_CP150332.1, read on the forward strand.
CGCATCCTGCAGGTGCGCGAGCCGCGGGCGGCGTCTGCGCCCCGCGACGAGCCCCGGCGGCCCGACGCTCAGGTCCCCGCGCCGCCGCGCGCGTCCGGCGCGGCGCCGGGCCCGGACCGCCGGGGCGCCGCCGCGAGCTCGAGGCCCTCGTCGGGCCAGGGCGACCCCGCCCGGCCGGCCCCCCGGGCTGCGCTGCGGCGCGAGCAGCTCGTGGCCCTCACGCGGGATTACCTGCGCAGGATGCTCGCCCAGGCCACCAAGATCCCCGTCGACAAGATCCACGCGGACAAGGACCTGGAGGTCTACGGCATCAACTCCCTCATGATCATGGAGCTGAACTCGCTCCTCGACATGGATTTCGACTCGCTGCCGCGCACCCTCTTCTTCGAGTACAAGAGCCTGGCCGAGCTGGCCGCCTTCTTCGTCGACGAGCACGAGGCGCGGCTCCAGCAGCTGCTCGGCGCGCCCCCGGCCTCGTCCCCGATCGCGGCCCCTTCCGAGGAGGAGCACCGTCCGGCCGAGGAGGGCGCGCCAGAGATCGTGCTCGACGCTGGGCCGGAGCCCGCGCTGGCCGCGCCCGCGGCGCTCGGGCCGGAGGATCTCGGCATCGCGGTCATCGGGTACGGCGGCCGCTTCCCGAAGGCCGACGATCTCGACGCGTTCTGGGAAGCCCTCAGAGCCGGCGTCGATTGCATCACCGAGATCCCGCGCGAGCGCTGGGACTGGCGCAGCTACCACGATGATGCCCCGGGGACGCCCGGGAAGAGCTACTGCAAATGGGGTGGCTTCGTCAGCGATGTGGATCGCTTCGATCCGCTCTTCTTCCGCCTCTCTCCCCGCGCCGCGCACAGCATGGACCCTCAGGAGCGGCTCTTCCTGAAGGTGGCCTGGGAGACCCTCGAGCACGCGGGGTACACCGTCGATCGGCTGGTGCGCGGGAGAGAAGCGCCCCCGGGCGCAGGCCGCCGCAACCGGGTGGGCGTCTTCGCGGGCGTCATGTGGGGCGACTACGGCAAGCACGGGCAGGACGAGCTCCACAAGGGCAATCCCGTGATCGCGAGCGCCGACTACTCCTCGATCGCCAACCGCGTCTCCTACGCGCTCAACCTGCACGGCCCCAGCATCGCCTTCGATACGGCGTGCTCGTCCTCGCTCGTCGCCATCCACCTCGCCTGCGAGAGCCTCAGGCGAGGCGAGTGCCACTACGCCATCGCCGGCGGCGTGAGCCTCTCATTGCACCCTGCCAAGTACCTTCAGATGAGCAACCTCAAGGCGCTGTCCGCCGAGGGCAAGTGCCGCAGCTTCGGCGCGGGGGGCGCGGGGTACGTGCCCGGCGAGGGCGCGGGCGCGCTCCTCCTCAAGCCGCTGCGTCGGGCCATCGAGGACGGCGACCACATCCACGCCGTCATCAGGGGCACCGCCGTGAATCACGACGGCAAGACCAACGGCTACACGGTGCCGAACCCGAACGCCCAGGCCGAGGTCATCTCGGAGGCGCTGCGCCAGGGCGGCGTCGACGCGCGCACGATCAGCTACGTGGAGGCCCACGGGACAGGGACCGAGCTGGGCGACCCGATCGAGGTCGCGGGCCTGACCAAGAGCTACCGCCAGGACACCAAGGACAGGCAGTTCTGCGCCCTTGGATCGGCGAAGTCCAACATCGGCCACCTCGAGGGCGCGGCCGGGGTCGTGGGCGTGATCAAGGCGCTCCTGCAGCTGAAACACAGGCAGATCGCGCCGTCGCTGCACTCGCAGCAGCTGAACCCGAGCATCGATTTCGCGAGCTCGCCTTTCTGGGTGCCCCAGGAGCTCAGCGCATGGGAGCGGCCGCGCCTGGCGGGGCCAGACGGCGAGAAGGAGATCCCGCGGCGGGCCGGCGTCAGCTCCTTCGGTGCCGGCGGGGCCAACGCGCACGTCGTCCTGGAAGAGTGGGAGAACCCGCCGCGCGCGCGGCCGGGCCGGGACGAGGTGCTCGTGGTGCTCTCGGCCATGAGCGAGGAGCGCCTGCGCGCCTACGCCGGAAAGGTCGCCGCCTTCCTGAGCCGGGCCGAGCCCGATGAGGCTGCTGCCGAGCGCCGCGACCTCGAGCGCGTCGCGTACACCCTTCAGACCGGGCGTGAGGCCCTGGAGTCGCGGCTGGCCATCCTCGCCGCCGATCACCGGCAGCTGATCGCGGACCTGATGGCCTACGCCGAGGGTCGCCCGGGCGAGGAGCCGTCGCGCGTCGTTCACGGGACGGTCAAGCCCTACGAGCTGCCCGAGCTCGGGGAGGCCGACCTGACCGCGCTCGAGGAGGCCGTGGCGCGCCACGACCTCACCACGATCGCGCGGCGGTGGGTCGCAGGATACGCGGTCGACTGGCGCCGCCTCTATCCCACTCCGCCGCCCTACCCGCTGCCCCTGCCCACGTACCCGTTCGCTCGAGACCGCTACTGGATACCCGTGGTCGCGGAGCGACCTGCGGTCGTCGGCGCCGCGAAGGCGCTCCACCCGTACCTGGACACCAACGTATCCACCCTGGAGGAGCTGGCGTTCGAGAAGACCTTCACCAGCGCTGACCCCGTGCTGCGGGATCACGTGGTCGCCGGCCAGCCCGTGCTGCCCGCGGTGGTGTACCTGGAGATGGCCCGCGCCGCCGGCCGCCGCGCGGGACGCGCGCCGGTCTCCGGCATCCACGACGCCGTGTGGGCGAGGCCCGTCATCGCGGCGGGCGACACCGTCACGCTGCGCATCAGCCTCGCCTCGGAGCGTCACTCCGTCGTCTACCGCATCTACTCGCAAGCCGAGGGCCCGCCCGTGATTCACGGGTACGGGTACCTCGCCACGGATCCGCCCGGGGACGCCCGCCCTGCGGCGTCGATCGAAGCCCTGCTGGGCCGCTGCTCGCGGCAGATCGCGGCCGATGAGCTCTATCGCTTCTTCGAGGGGCTGGGGATTCAGTATGGCCCTGCGTTCCGGCCCGTGGAAGCGCTGCACTGCGGGGACCGGGAGGCGGTCGCCCTGCTGCGGTTGCCCGACGCCGCCGCCGCGGGCGGAGACGATGACGGGCTGAACCCTTCTCTCCTGGACGGCGCCCTGCAGGCGATCGCGCACCTCGGGTTCGATCACGAGCTCGAGCCCGCGCTCCTGCGCCTTCCCTTCACCCTCGGCCGGCTCGTGATCCGGCGGCCCCTCACCGCGCCGTCGTGCTACGCGCACGCGGTCCTCACCCAGGACTCCCGGGCTGGCGGGGAGCGGGTCCTGAAGTTCCGGATCGACGTGTTCGACCCGGGCGGCGCTCTCCTGGTCGAGATCGTCGATTACAGCGTGCGCATCGTGGCGCGCGGCGCGCTCGGCCAGCCCGCGCCCCGAGCAGCCCAGGCGGCTCGCGCGGCGCCCGCCCACACCCTCTGGTACCAGCCGGTCTGGGAGGCGACGCCCCTCCCCACCGGGCACGCAGCCGCCATGGCGGGGGAGCTGCCCGAGCGGATCCTGGTCCTCGGCCGGGAGGACGAGCTGACGTCGCGCCTGGTCGACGCGCTGAGCCGGGTGCGCCCCACGCGCAGGCTGGTCCCGGGCACGAAGTTCAGTGAGCTCGATCCGACGGGCTACCGGCTGGATCCGGCAGATCCGAGCCACTACAAGCGTGCTCTCGAGGCGCTCTCGCGCGACGGCCGATGGTCCGGCGGGAGCCTCGGGGTCGTTCACCTCTGGCGCTATCCCGCCAGCGCCGAGAACGCCCTCGCCGAGGGGCTCCACTCTCTGCTCTACCTCGTCCAGAGCCTCGCCGCGCCGGGCGAAACGCAGCGCGTCCGCTGCCTGTTTGCCTCTGGCCACCGCGACGGCATCGCCGATCCGCACGACGAGGCGCTGGCCGGCTTCGCCGCCGCGCTCGCCCCGGCAACACCGCATATCGAGCTGATCACCCTGCAGGCGGATCCGACGCGGCTCCACGCCCAGGAGCTCGTGGGCATCCTGTCGAGCGAGCTCGCCGCCCGCGACATCGGCCCTGGGAGCGAGATCCGTTATACCTCCGCGACCGCCCGGTGGACGCGCGCGCTGCGGCCTCTCGAGGACGGGCCGCCGCAGATCGAGGACGCCGCGCCGCTGAGGACCGGTGGCGTGTACCTGATCACCGGCGGCTGCGGCCACCTCGGCTCGCTCTTCGCGCGCCACCTCGCCGGGCGTCACGGTGCGCGGCTCGTCCTCAGCGGCCGGTCCCCGAGCGACGCCGCCAAGGACGCCCTGATCCGCGAGCTCCGCGGCCTGGGCGGTGAGGCCATCTACGTTCAAGCGGACGTGAGCGACGCGGAGGCCGCGCGGGCGCTGGTGCAGACCGCGCAGCGGCGCTTCGGCGGGCTTCACGGCATCTTCCACGCCGCCGGCACGGGCGAGGCGCCGCCCATCGCCCAGGCCGACGCCGCCTCCTTCGCCAGGGTCCTGGGGCCCAAGGTCCAGGGTACCTTGAACCTGGACGCCGCCACCCGTCACCTCACCAGCCTCGAGCTCTTCGCGCTCTTCTCCTCCCTCGCCGCGGTCATGGGTGACTTCGGCGCAGGCTGCTACGCTTACGCGAACGCGTTCATGGACCGCTTCGCCGCGCGCCGCGAAGCGCAGCGCGCGCAAGGCCAGCGTCATGGCAAGACCCTGGCGATGAACTGGCCTCTCTGGGCAGGCGAGGGCATGAGCCTGCCCGCAGGACAGAGCGCGCTTTACGCCGACGTGGCAGGCATGCGCGCGCTCGATCCGGCGCTCGGGCTGGACCTCTTCGTCCGGGCCCTGAGGGCGGACGCGCCGCAGCTCCTCGTGGCCCACGGGAGCCCCGAGCGGATGCGGCGGGTGATCGAGCGGAGGAACCCGCGCGCGGCCGCGGTCGCGCCGCCCGCCGCCGGCATCGCCGGCGAGCCTGCCCTCGAGGAGCAGCGCCTCGCGGAGGCCGTCGAGGAATACCTCAAGGGCCACTTCTCCGCCGTCTTCACGATGGCCGCCGACCGGATCGACGCGCAAGCCAACCTGGAAGACTACGGCATCGACTCGATCATGATCGTGGAGCTCCACGCGCGCCTCGATCGGGACATGGCGCCGCTGCCGCGCACCACCTTCTTCGAGCTCCGGACCGTCCGTGCGCTCGCCGACCACCTCGTCAAGGTGCGGGGCGCCGAGATGCGCCGGGTGCTCGGCCTCGACCGGGCGGCGAAGGCGCCTGCTCCCTCGAACGTCGGCGCGCCCGCGCCGCGCGAAGGGGCGCCGGCCTCGCTCCCCGCGCTGGACCCGCGCCCGCCCGTCAGCGCGTCACCGGACGAGGACACGCGCGCCGGCGTGGACAGCCAGCCCGACAGCGCAGCCGCCGCGCGGCCCGGCGCGCCCCCCGCGGACGACGACATCGCCATCATCGGCATGAGCGGCCGGTACCCCAAGGCGCCCGACCTGGACGCGTTCTGGGCCAACCTCAAGGCGGGGCGCGACTGCATCGAGGAGATCCCCGCGGAGCGCTGGGATCACCGCCGGTACTTCGATCCCGAGCCGGGCACCGAGGGGAAGAGTTACTGCACGTGGGGCGGGTTCATCGACGACGTCGACAAGTTCGATCCGCACTTCTTCCATATCTCGCCGAAGCAGGTGGCCACGATGGACCCGCAGGAGCGGCTCTTCCTGGAGACCGCGTGGGCCACGCTGGAGCACGGCGGGTACGCGCGCGTGCACGAGGAGGCCGCTGCGATAGGGGTGTTCGCCGGGGTCATGTGGGACGATTACGGCCTCCTCGGGCTGGAGCAGGCCGCGCTCGGGAACCACGTGCCTGCCGGCTCGGACCATGCATCGATCGCCAACCGGGTCTCGTACGCGATGAACCTGAGCGGCCCGAGCCTCACGGTGTCGACGGCGTGCTCCTCGTCGCTGCTGGCGGTGCACCTCGCGGTGGAGAGCCTCAGGCGCGGCGAGTGCGCGATGGCCATCGCGGGCGGCGTCAACCTCTCCCTTCACCCCAGCAAATACACCCGGCTGTGCCAGCTCCAGATGCTCGCGCCGGACGGCCGCTGCCGGAGCTTCGGCGCCGGCGGCAAGGGATACGTGCCCGGAGAGGGCGTGGGCGCCGTGCTGCTCAAGCCATTGAAGCGAGCCCTGGCCGACCGCGACACCATCTACGCGGTGATCAAGGGCAGCGCCGTCAATCATGGCGGCAAGACCAGCGGGTACACCGTGCCGAACCCCAGGGCGCAGGCCGACGTCATCGGCCGCGCCCTCGAGCGCGCCGGCGTCGACGGGCGCACGGTCAGCTACGTCGAGGCCCACGGCACCGGCACCGCGCTGGGAGACCCCATCGAGGTCGGCGGGCTCGACGAGAGCTACAGGCGCCACACCAGCGACAGGCAGTTCTGCGCGCTGGGCTCGGTGAAGTCGAGCATCGGTCACCTGGAGTGCGCGGCGGGGATCGCGGCGATCACGAAGGTCGCTCTCCAGCTGCACCACCGGCAGCTCGTGCCGTCCCTGCACGCGGATTCCCTCAACCCGAACATCGATTTCGAGAGCACGCCCTTCTATGTGCAGCGCACGCTCGACGCGTGGCGCCGCCCCGACGTGCGCGAGGGTGGAGCGACCGTGGTGTACCCGCGCCGCGCGGGCATCAGCTCGTTCGGCGCAGGCGGGACCAACGTCCACGTCATCCTGGAAGAGTACCAGGGCCCGGCGCCGGTCGCGGAGGCCAGCAGGCCTGAGCCGGCGCTCATCGTGCTCTCGGCGCACACCGAGGATCGGCTGCGCGCCTATGCCGAGCGACTGCTCCGCTTCTTGAGCTCCACGGACGGAGACGGCGGGGCAGAGCCCGCGTCTCCTCCGGCCTCCGCGCCGGCCCTGCGCGACGTGGAGCCGCCGCGGATCGCGCTGCGGGACCTCATCGCACGCCACCTGCGCATCGACCCCGGCGAGATCGACACCGACGCAGCGCTGAGCGAGCTCGGCCTCGAGGCGCTCGACCTGGCGCTCCTGGCGGAGCAGATCGAGCGTCGCTTCGGCGTCCCGGTGAGCCGCCAGCAGCTGAACGGCCAGGCCACCCTGGATGAGCTGTCGCGGCACCTCGGGGGCGGGGCGGCGCCGGACGCGGCGCAGCGCCGCGAGACACGTCGCCGCGACGTGCTCCTCAAGGATCTCGCCTATACGCTGCAGGTCGGTCGCGAGCCCCGGCAGCACCGCCTCGCGCTGCTCGCCGCCAGCGTGGACGAGCTCATCGAGCGCCTGGGCGGGTATTGCGACGACGCCGTCGTGGACGCGTCTTCGTCCTTCACCGGTCAGGCGACCCGAAAGCCCGGACCGGGCAGCTCCCGGCAGGGAGCCCAGATCGAGGCAGATCGCGTGCGCGCCCTGCTCGAGGAGCGGGACCTGGACACGCTCGGCCGGCTCTGGGTCACCGGGTGCCACGTCGACTGGTCGCTCCTCTACCGCACCGAAGCGCCGCGCCGGATCGCCCTGCCGACAACCCCCTTCGCGCGGGAGCGGTACTGGTTTTCCCGGTCCGCGGAGCTCCGGCCGGACGGCCGCGCTGCGTCCGAGGCGGCTCCTGCGGGGACCGCGCTGCATCCTCTCGTCGGCCGCAACACGTCGACCTTCCGGGAGCAGAGATTCGCCACGACCTTCACGGGCGCGGAGGTGTTCGTCGCCGACCACCGGATCCGCGGCCGCGCGTTGCTGCCCGGCACCGCCTACCTGGAGATGGCGCGCGCGGCCGGCGAGCTCGCGGCCGAGCGCCAGGTGCGCCGGATCACGAGCGTCACCTGGTCGAGGCCGATCGAGGTGGCTCGCGGGCCCGTCGAGGCCACAATCCACCTGGAGCCGACCGACACAGACAGCGAGTTCCGGGTCTGCACGGAGGACGGGGCGGTCGTCCATGCCGAGGGCCGTATCCACCTCGATCCCGAGCCCCTGGCGAGCGAGCCGCCCATGGATCTCGCCGCCATCAAGGCGCGCTGCGCCGAGCACCGAACCAGGGAAGACAACTACCGCTTCCTGCGCGAGCGAGGGTTCGAGTACGGGCCAGCGTTCCAGGCGGTGGAGGCCTTCTATGACAACGAGCGGGAAGCCCTGGCCCTGCTCGCCCTGCCCGAGCCCTATTTCAGCGCCTTCCCCGCGGGGTTGCACCCGCTCCTCCTGGACGCGGCCGTTCACTCAGGGGTGCTGCACATGCGCCGCGAGGCCGCGGGCGAGGGCGGAACCCCGGTGCCGTTCCACCTCGACGAGGTGATCCTGCTCCGCCCGCTGACGAGCCGTTGTTACGCCTATCTCCAGCTGCGTCGACCCGCCGCACGAGGAGCCCGGAGCGACGCCGTCCTCGATATCACCCTCCTCGACGAGGGCGGCGTGCCCCTCGTGAAGGTCAGAGGGTTCACGGGTCGACGGCTCGACAGCGCCGACGGCGCCTCGGAGAAGAACAGCCTCCTCTTCTTCGCGGAGGGGTGGCAGCCCGCCCCGCTCGTGGAGGCGCCCGGGCGCGCGGCGATCGCTCGCGTGCTCTTGCTGGCCGAGGACGGCCCGCGGGCGCGCGCGTTCGAACGGCTGGTCCGCGGCCAGGGCACCGACCTGGTGTGGGTCCGACCGAGCACGACAGGCGGGGAGCAGAGCGCGCGGAGCGAGGCATCGAGTCGACCCCGGCGCGCCGGCGCGCGGCAGAGCGGCGACGGTGCCGGGAGGCTCACGATCGACCCGTATTGCGCCGAGGACCACCGCGCCTTGCTCGCGGAGCTCGAGGAGCAGGGCCGATTGCCCGACGGGATCATTCGCCTCTGGGACGCCTCGCTCGATGGCGCGGGAGCGACGGAGCCCGGAGCGCAACCGGAGCGCGTCGAGGAGCTGGAGGAGCTCTTCCACCTCGCCGGTGCCCTCGGGCGGGTCGCTCCTGACCTGAGGGCGCGCCTGCTCCTCGCCTTTCACGGGGAGACACCGCCCCTCGCGCTCGAGGCCGCCTCCGGCTTCTGTCGATCTCTCGGCCTCGTCATGCCCGGCCTCCGGGCGAGCACGATCCAGTGGAGCCACCGAGAACCCGCGTCGCACGCCCGGGAGCTCTGGGCCGAGCTCGCGGCCGGCGGCGCGACCCCCGCGTCGGCGGCGAGCGTCGGCAGGAGCGCGGCGGAGGTCTGCTACGACAGCCGCGACCGCCTCGTGCGCCTGGCCGTACCCACGGAGCTGACGCCCGAGGCGAACGCCGGCTCTCCCGCGCTCCGCCGCGAGGGGGTCTATCTCATCACCGGTGGCTGCGGCGGTCTGGGGCACCTCGTCGCCCACCACCTGGCGCAGCGCCACGGCGCGAAGCTCCTCCTCACCGGCCGCTCCCCGCTCGACGACACGAAGGAGCGGCAGCTGGCCCGGCTCCGCGCCGCAGGCGGGGACGGTATCTACCACCCGGCGGACGCGGCGGACGAGCGGGCCATGGCAGCCGCGGTGCGCCTCGCGAAGAGGCGATTCGGCGCGCTGCACGGGGTCATCCACGCCGCGGGCGTGGCCGACAAGCGGGCTGTCACCGACAAGACCTGGGCGGAGTTTCACGCCAACCTGCGACCCAAGGTGGAGGGCACCGTCGTCCTCGACCGGCTCACCGCCGGCGAGCCCCTCGACTTCTTCGCGCTGTTCTCCTCCACGTCCGCCCTGCTCGGCGACTTCGGCGCCTGCGACTATGCCACCGGCAACCGGTTCCAGATGGCCTATGGCGCCTACCGCGAGCGGCTGAGACACGAGGGCCGGCGGCAGGGCGTCACCCTCGTCATGAACTGGCCTCTGTGGCGCGACGGCGGCATGGGCGGCCGCGCCGAATCGGAGCAGACCTACCTGAAGACCAGCGGCCTGGATTACCTCGAGACGGACGCCGGTCTGGCCACCTTCGAGCGCATCCTCCATGCGCGGCGCTCCCCCATCACCGTGTTCTACGGCAAGCCTTCGCGGGTGGCCCGGGCCCTCGGCGTCGAGGCGCCGCCGCGCGCGGCGAGCGCGCCGGAGGCCGCGGCGCCGGTGCACGCCGCGACGCCCGCCCGCCGAGCCCCGGAGCCGGCGCGTCCGATCGAGGCCGCGTCCACGGCCTCGACGCAGCCAGAGCTGCGCGACGTCATCATCGACGCCATCGTCGACGTGCTTCACCAGAAGCGCGGCGTCATCGCTCCGGACATCAACATCGCCGAATACGGGTTCGACTCCCTGTCCATGGCGAAGTTCGCCGGCCAGCTGGGTCGCCGCCTCGGGTTGAGCCTGCCTCCTCTCATGCTCTTCGAGCACACCACGGTTCGCGAGATCGAGGGTTACCTGGAGCAGAATCACGGGGCCGAGCTCCGCGCGCGGCTGAGCCAGGAAGCAAGGGACGCCGCGCCCGCCTCGCCTCCGGCGTCGAGCGCCGCCGCCTCGCCCCCGGCGTCGCCGGGCGGCGGCTCCCGGCTCGCCGGCGCGCGTCGCTCGAGCGCGGCGCGCCCGTCGCAAGGCGGAGATTCGAGCGGCGACATCGCCATCATCGGCGTCGGCGGCCGCTACCCCAAGGCCGACGACCTGCGCACGTTCTGGTCGCGGATCAAGGCGGGCGAGAGCTGCATCGAGGAGATCCCCGCTGGCCGCTGGGACAAGGAGCTGTACTTCGACCCCCGGAAGGCGCGGAGCGGAACGACGGCCAGCAAATGGGGCGGCTTCCTCGAGGGAGTGGACCAGTTCGATCCCCTGTTCTTCAACCTGCCTCCGAACCGGGCCCGGCTCATGGATCCGATGCAGCGGCTCTTCCTGGAGAGCGTCTACGAGACGATCGAGGACGCTGGCTACACCCGCGGGAGCCTCTCGGCGGGCGGCGGCAAGGTCGGCGTGTACGCCGGCGCCATGTACAACCACTACGCCATGCTCGCCGGAGACGAGGCGACACGCGGCTATCTGCTCGCGACCTGCGGCGCCAGCATCGCCAACCACGTGGCGTACTTCCTCAACCTCCACGGGCCCTGCCTGACGGTGGACACCGCCTGCGCGTCGTCCCTCACCGCCGTCCACCTCGCCTGTGAGAGCCTGCACCTCGGTCACTGCGAGATGGCCATCGCCGGGGGTGTCAACCTCTCCCTCATCCCCCAGAAATACGTGGGTCTCAGCGAGCTCCAGTTCCTCAGCGGAAGCAATCTCAGCCGTCCTTTCGGCGACAGCGACGGCATGGTCCCCGGCGAAGGCGTGGGCTCGGTGCTGCTGAAGCCCCTCGATCGCGCCGTTCGCGACCGCGATCATATCTACGGGGTCATCAAGTCGAGCGCCATCAGCCACGGTGGGACCAGCACGGGCATGACGGTGCCAAACCTCAAGGCGCAGGCGGATCTGTTCGTCGAGGCGCTGGAGAGGGCAGGTATCGACCCGCGTACGATCAGCTACGTGGAGGCCGCCGCCAACGGCTCGGCGCTCGGCGATCCGATCGAGGTGAACGCGCTGACCAGAGCGTTCCGGCGCTCCACGGCCGACACGGGCTTCTGCGCGATCGGCACCGTCAAGTCCAACATCGGGCACCTGGAGGCAGCCTCCGGCATCTCGCAGCTCACCAAGGTGCTGCTGCAGCTCCAGCACGGCGAGCTGGCGCCGACCATCAACAGCGAGCCACGCAATCCCCGCCTCCAGCTCGACGGCACGCCGTTCCGCGTCCAGGACCGCCTCGAGGAGTGGCGACGACCGGTCATCGACGGCCGGGAGGTCCCGCGCCGCGCGTTGATCAACGCCTTCGGGGCCGGCGGCGGATACGCCACCCTGCTCGTCGAAGAGCACCGCCAGCCCCCGCGCCTGGAGGCGCAGGCGCACTCGCCCGCCGGTCCACCGGAGGTCTTCGTGTTCTCCGCGAAGAGCCGGAAGAGCTTGCACGACCTGGCGGCCCGGGTCCTCCGCTTCATCGACGAGGCGGCTGTCCTCTCCCTCGAGGACATGGCCTACACCCTGCAAGTGGGCCGCGAGGCCATGGAGGAGCGCATCGCGGTGGTGGCCGCCACGCGAGACGCGCTGCTGGCGGCCCTGGGCGCCTACGTCCGCGATCCTGACGCCCCCGCGCCTGGCCTGTTCAGCGGCCGGGTCGACCTCGATGAGGCGCCGGCCGGCGGCGCCGTCCGTCCACCCACCGAACCGGTCCGCGGCCGCGAAGAGGCGGCGCGCCTGTGGGTCGGAGGCGCCACGATCGACTGGGAGGCCCTGTATCCTCACCGCGCCGCGCATCGCATCACGTTGCCGACCTACCCGTTCGACCGCCGGCGCTGCTGGCTCGATCCATCACCCACCTCGGAGACGCCCGCGCCCCCTGCGGCGTCCCCGTCCGAGCCCCGCCGGCGTTCGGAGGCGCGAGCAGCGCCGGCCATCGCTGGAGCCCCGGATCTGGAGAGCTATCTCTGCGATCGCGTGGCGGCGGCGCTGGGGCTCTACCGCGGCGAGCTGACGGCCGACGCGTCGTTGCGCCGCTTTGGACTGGACTCGATCACGACCGCGAAGCTCAAGGTCACCCTGGAAGACGAGCTCGCCGTGATCATCCCGATGGAGGTCATGAGCGGAGCCCGCAACGTGGCCGAGCTCGCCGAGCACCTCTCGGCGCGGGGAGCCCGCGCGCCGCGGGGAGCGGCGAAGCACGTCGAGGTCCCCGCCGACGGGGCGCTCTGGCCTTCAGACGAGCCCCCTCCCTTGAACGGGAAGCTCAGGACCCAGTTCCTGGCCTTTCATCACGACCTGACCGGCGTCGCCGACGAACACCTCGTCCGGCTCTATGCCAGCTTGCGAGAGGACACATGACGACCGAGAGAGCGGTGAGCAGCAGCGAGTTCGCCGCGCTGTCCACGGAAGAGAAGAGGCGGATCCTGCTGCGCTTGCGGGCGGAGCGCGCCTCGGTCCTGGCGGCCGCCGGAGCGCCGGACGGAGCGCAGGACGGCGGCCGTCCGCGCGACGCTTCCCCGCTCCGCCCCGTCATCACGGCGCGTCCAGGTGACCGCTGGCTCCCTTTCCCGCTGACTCCAGTTCAGGAGTCCTTCCTGGTCGCCAAGCAGCTCGACAGTGCGTCAGATCCTGTGGGCTGCCACATCTACCTGGAGATCGAGGAGGCGGGCCTCGATGTGCTGCGGCTCGAGCGCGCCTGGCACCGGCTCGTCGGTCATCACGACATGCTCCGGGCCGCCATCTTCCTCGACGGCACACAGCGGGTGCAAGAGCACGCGGAGGTCCGGCCCTTTCGGGTCGACGACCTGCGCGAGCTGCCCGGCTCGGAGCTCGCTGCGCACCTGCAAGCCGTCCGCGCCGGCATGTCCCACCGGGTCTACGGGCCTGGGTCGTCGCCGCTCTACGAGATCCGCATCACCTGCTGCCGCGATGACCGCAGCGTTATCCACCTCAGCATCGATGAGTGGATCGTGGACGCCGCCAGCCTCAACCTCCTGCTCGCCCAGTGGTACCGCCTCTACCACGATCCCGAGGCGGTCCTGCTTCCCTCCGAGCTCACCTTCCGCGACTACGTCCTGGCCCTCCGGGCCTTCGAGCAGGCGCCCGCCTACCAGGCGGATCTCGCGTACTGGTGCGACAAGCTGGCCCGCATGCCCGCGGGCCCCGCGCTCCCTCGCGCCGAGCTCCCCCGAGCACCCGAGGACAGCGCCGGGCACCCCCGGCGCCGCGTCCACGGCCTGCTGCCCCGGGATCCATGGGGTGCGCTGAAGGACCGGGCGACGGTGCTCGGCGTCTCCCCTACCACCCTCCTCCTCACCATTTTTTCCGAGGCCCTCGCCCTCCACTGCCCGTCCGGGCCGTTCTCCCTCACGCTCACCTATTTCAATCGCCCGCCGATCCACCCGGATATCGAGCGTCTGGTCGCTCCTCTCATCTCTACGCACCGCTTCCTCGTCGAGCACCTGCCCGACCTCGCCATGCAGGAGAAGGCCCAGCGCAACCAGCGGCAGCTCTGGCGCGACATGGACCACGACCGCGCCGACAGCATCAGCGCCTTCCGCGCGCTCAAGGCCAGGCGCAATCTGACCCTCACGAGCCCAGTCGTGTTCACCAGCGTCATCAACAACGTGGGCAAGGAGGCACGGCAGCAGGGCGGCAGCTGGATGGATCAGGTCACCCACTCCATCACCCAGACCCCGCAGGTCCACCTGGATCACCAGGTCTCCGAGAAGGACGGCGACCTGTATTTCACCTGGGACGTCGTGGACGCCGTCTTCGCGCCGGGGCTCATCGACGCCGCCTTCGACGATTACCTGGGCCTCCTGCATGCGCTCGCGACGGAGGACCAGCTCTGGACGTCGTCCCGGTGGCGCGATGAGCTCCGCGATCTCCGCCCCCGGCTCCGGGGCGGCCCCGATCGGCCCTCACCGGCGCCGAAGGGCGACGGCTTCGAGATCATCGCTCGGCCGGAAGAACGACACCGCAGGTTTCCCCTGTCCGATCTGCAACAGGCCTACTTCGTGGGTCGCACCGCGCTCATCTCCAACGGCGGCGTGAGCTGCCAGATGTACCAGGACTTCGAGCTCCGCGACCCGGACGTCGCGGGGCTCGAACGGGCGTGGCAGCGCGTGATCGATACCCATGAGATGCTGCGCGCCGTCATCCACAGCGACGGCACGCAGAGCATCCGCGCCGAGGCGACCCGGTATTCCATCCAGATCGCCGATTACCGTGACCATTCGCCCGAGGCCCGCTCCGCCGCCCTGGCCGAGCTGCGAGCGGCCATGGTCGCGAAGGTCTTCCCCCTGGACGGGTGGCCCTTCTTCGACGTGCGGCTCTCGCTCACGGAGCCGTCCAGGGCCGTCCTGCATGTCAGCATCGACCTGCTCATCGCTGACGCGGTCAGTATTCACACCGTCTTCAAGCAGTTCTTTGCTCTGTACCAGCAGCCTGACGCGCGGTGCTCCGCGCCTTCGCTCTCCTTCCGCGACTACCAGATCGCCCTCAAGGAATACGAGCGCACGCCAGCGTACAAGATCGACGCGGAGTACTGGCGCCGCCGGCTCACGGACCTCCCCGGGGGCCCCGAGCTCGGCATGCGCCTGCCCGAGGACAGAGATCGCCGCCTGGCGCGCCGCGAGCTGCACGGCGTCCTGCATCGGTGGCCGCTCTTCCAGGAGACGGCCGCGGCGCTCGGTGTGTCGGCTGAAACCGCGCTGCTTGGCGCCTACATCGAGGTACTCGGCAGCCGCTCCGCCCGGCAGCCCTTCACGGTGGTCGCCGTTCGCTGGGATCGACCGCCGGTGCACCCGGACGTCGCCGAGCTCGTCGGCGACTTCACGGCGATCAGCTGGATCGCATCGCCCCGGGGCGACACCTTCGCCGAGCGCCTGCTGCACATCGAACGCACCCTGGCCGACGATCGCGCCCGCCGCCTGGTCAGCGGCCCCCGGATACTGCAACAGCTCGCCAGGAAGTCCCGCGAGCGGCAATTCCTCACCTTCCCGGTGGTGTTCACCGGCCTCGGGCCCACCCTCAAGGGCCTCCTCCCTGACGGCGTCGCCCTGGGGTATCGGATCACCCAGACGCCCCAGGTCTTCCTGGACAACATCAGCATGGAAGTGGGCGACTCGCTGCAGCTTCACTGGGATTCGGTGCAAGACATCTTCCCCGAGGGGCTCATCGAATCCATGTTCGACGCCTACTGCGGCATCCTCGGCCGGCTCGCGCAGGACCGCGGCGCCTGGCATCGGCCTCGGTTCGATGAGCTCCTGCATGGCCCCGCGGCCGCGCCGCCTCCCAGGGCGGCCTCCTTCGATCCGGGCCGCGCCGCCGCCCAGCCGCCCGGAAAGGCGCCGGGGGGCGGCCAGCGCTCGTCCAGCGATACCCGGTACCTCACGAGCCTGCACCGGCTGATCGAGGAGCGCGCGAGCCTGAGCCCCGACCATCCGGCGGTGGTCTTCGAGGGCGAGCAGCTCACGTACCGGGAGCTCAACCGGCGGGCCAACCAGACGGCGCGCTACCTCCAGAAGCACGGCGTGGGCCCGGATCGGCTGGTGGGCGTGCTCGCCGAGCGCTCGCTCGAGATGGTGGTCGGCCTGCTCGCCATCCTCAAGGCCGGGGGCGCTTACGTGCCCATCGACCCCGCCTACCCGCGCGATCGTATCGAGTTCATCGCCGAGGACGCCGGCATCTCCGTCCTCCTCACCCAGGAGCGCCACCGGCTCCCGCGCTTCCGCGGCGCCCAGCTGTGCCTGGACGCGCAGCGCTCTCTCGTCGACGGCGAGGCGGCGCACGCTCTCGATCAGACCGCCGGGCCGGAGGACCTAGCCTACGTCATCTACACCTCCGGGTCCACCGGCAGACCCAAAGGGTGCATGATCTCCCATGGCGCGATCTGCAATCGCCTGATCTGGATGCAGGACCGCTATCAGCTGCAGCCCACGGATCGCGTCCTGCAGAAGACGCCCTACACCTTCGACGTCTCCGTATGGGAGTTCTTCCTTCCCCTGATCGCCGGCGCCACGCTGGTCATGGCGAGGCCTGGGGGCCACAAGGACACGGCCTACCTGGCCCGGGTCATGGAGGAGCAGCGGGTCACCACGTGCCATTTCGTGCCCTCCATGCTCAATTTCTTCCTCAGGAGCCCGGCGCTCCCCACGCACCTGCGCCAGGTGTTCACGAGCGGCGAGGCCCTGCCCTACGAGCTCATGGAGACCTTCCTGCATCGCTCCAGGGCCAAGCTCCACAACCTGTACGGCCCGACGGAGGCCGCGGTGGACGTATCCTACTGGCAATGTGAGATCCGCCCCGATCGAAATGTGCCGATCGGCCGCGCGATCGACAATGTCACGCTTCATATCCTCGACGATGACCTGCGGCCCGTGCCCGCGGGCGCCGAGGGCGAGCTCCACATCGGCGGCGTCTGCCTCGCCCGTGGCTACCTCAACCGCCCTGAGCTCACGCGGGAGAAATTCATCCCGAGCCCGTTCGAGCCCGGCGATCGCCTCTACAAGACCGGCGACAGGGCCCGTTACCTGGAAGACGGCAACATCGAGTTCCTGGGTCGGCTCGACTCCCAGGTCAAGCTGCGCGGGTTCCGCATCGAGCTCGGCGAGATCGAGGCCGTGCTGTGCGGCCACCAGGACGTGAAGGACGCCGTGGTGGTCGTGCAGGACGCCCAGACCGAGGACCCCAGGCTGGTCGCCTACGTGGTCGCCGGCGACCGGTCCTCCCCCGGCCCCACAGCGCTCAGAGCCTACCTCAAGGACCGCCTCCCCGAGCACATGGTACCCAATCAGCTCGTCGCGCTCCCGGAGCTCCCCGTGACCGCCCACGGCAAGCTCGACCGCAAGGCGCTGCCCTGGCCCGTGCCTCGCTCGCCGGCCACGCCCGGGGCGCCGCCGGCCGCGGCCACGCCGGAGCCGCCCGCCGCGGCCACGCCGGAGCCGCCCGCCCAGGCCGCTCCTCCCGTGCCGGCGGTCGACCCGGAGCCGGCGGTCCGCGACGAGCTCCAGCGCTTCTTCGGCGAAGCGCTCCGCCTGGCCCATGTCGATGCCGACGCCGACCTCTTCGAGCTCGGGGCCACGTCGCTCACCGTCGTCCAGGCGTCGCAGCACATCCAGGGACGCTTCGGCGTCGAGCTGCCGGTCAGCATCGTCCTCGCCACGCCGACCCTCGGCGCCGTCGTTCGCCACGTCGTCGAGCGCACGGCCGCCGGCGTGCGTGCGCCCTCAGCCCCGGCGACCACGGCTCCCGCACCTGCCGCGGCCCCCGCACCTGCCGCGGCCCCCGTGACGACCGCCGCGCCTCGCGCTCCTGCAGCGCAGCCGTCCACCGGCACGGACGCAGGCACCCCGCTCAACTTCTTCTCCAAGGAAGATCGCGATCGCCTCAAGCAGCGAGAGCTCCACCTGCGGCACGATCTCGAGGGCCTCCCGACCGTGGACCTGATCGACGCGCCCGCGGACCCGCAGGTCTATCGCGAGCGCGCCAGCCGGCACGATTACCAGCCGAAGCCGATCCCGTTCGCAGCCTTCTCGAGCTTGCTCGCCGTCCTGAGGCGGTATCCGAGCGGACAGCGGACCCAGTTTTGCTACCCCTCCGCCGGCGGCACCTACGCGGTCCAGACCTATGTCCACGTCAAGGAGGGTGCGGTCGAGGGCCTCGAGCCAGGCCTCTATTACTATCATCCGGAGCGCAACCAGCTGGCGCTCATCAACGCCCGCTTCTCCATCGGCCGCGCGCACCACTTCTATTACAACCGGGAGCACTTCGATCGCGCCGGGTTCGGCCTGTTCTTCATCGCTCAGACCGACGCGCTGCAGCCCATTTACGGCGACAGCAGCTTCACCTTCGCCGCGATCGAGGTGGGGTGCATGGTCCAGCTGCTCATGAGCCATCAGACCAGGACGAGCCTGGGCCTGTGCCCCATGGGAGGGCTCGATTTCGACGCGATCAGCGCTGATTTCGAGCTCGGCAGCGGGCACCGCTACGTCCTCTGCATGCTGGGCGGCCACGTCGACCACCCCCGCGACCCCGTGGACGGCCGCGCGAAGCCCGGCCAGAGCGCCCGCGATCCTGGCTTGCCCGAGCTGTCCGCCGCGCCGGCGGATCGGCGCTCCCCCGCGCCGACGGTCGCTTCCGGGTCGCGCGATGTCGCCGTCATCGGCCTCGCGGGCCGCTATCCTGGCGCCGACACGCCCCACGACCTGTGGCGGCTGCTCAGCGAGGGCAGGAGCGCCGTCACCCGGCCTCCCCCCGCGCGCTGGAGCGCCGGCGCCGCCGACGAGGGAGGCGACCCCGGCTGGGGCGGCTTCCTCCCCCGCATCGACGCGTTCGACAGCCTCTTCTTCAACATCTCACCCGCCGAAGCGCGGCACATGGATCCCCAGGAGCGCCTCTTCATCGAGGTGGTCTGGGAGTGCCTGGAAAACGCCGGCTACACCCCCGAGGAGGTGAAGCGCTCGGCTCCCCGGGTGGGGGTCTTCGTGGGTGTCATGTGGAACGACTACCAGAGCGTGGGGCTGGAGGCCTGGCAGCGGGATGGGCGCGCGCAGGCGGTGACCCTCCACTCGTCGATCTGCAATCGTATCTCTCACCTCTTCGACTTCCAGGGCCCGAGCGCGACCGTCGACACGTCCTGCTCCTCGGCCCTGACCGCGCTGCACCTGGCCTGCCGTAGCCTCCAGCGCGGCGAGTGCGACGTGGCCCTGGTCGGCGGCATCAACCTCCTCGGCCACCCTTCCCATCGCGACCTGCTCTCCGCGCTCAACCTCACCTCGAGTGACGAGAGGACCCGCGCCTTCGGCGCCGGCGGCACCGGCTGGGTGCCCGGCGAGGGTGTCGGCGCCGTGCTGCTCCGGCGCCTGCGGGACGCCGAGCAGCACGGCGATCACATCCACGGCGTCCTCAGAGGCACCGCGGTCGCCCACGCCGGCAGGACTGCCCGGTACGGCATGCCGAGCACGCACGCGCAGGCCGAATCCATCCGCGCCGCCCTCGCGGACGCCGAGCTCGCCGCGGCGGAGATCGATTACGTCGAGTGCGCCGCGACCGGCTCCGGCATCGCGGACGCCTCGGAGGTCAGCGCGCTCCAGCAAGCGTTTCAGGGGCGGAGCCCCGACGGCCCGCCCTGCGCCCTCGGCTCGATCAAGCCCAACATCGGTCACCTCGAGTCTGCCTCCGGGATATCCCAGCTGATCAAGGTCCTCCTGCAGATCGAGCACGGCCAGCTCGCCCCGTCGCTGTACTCCGAGCCGCGCAACCCGTTGATCCAGCTGAACGGCACGCCCTTCCGGATCAACCAGGAGCTCACGCCCTGGCCCGGCGCCGCCGGGGTCGCCGGCGCGCCCCCCTCGCCGCGGCGAGCGCTGCTCAACGCGTTCGGCGCCACCGGCTCCTCCGCGCACGCCATCGTGGAGGAGTACGGCCCCCGTCGCGCCGGCGCCCACGCCGGGCCCGCGGGCCCGTGCGTCTTCGTCCTGTCCGCGGAGACGGCCGAGCAGCTCGACACCCACGCCGGCGCTCTCGCAGACCACCTGCGCGACCTGCGGAGCCGGCCTCGGCGTGCCGGCGCCGCGCCGCCGGCGGCCGCGGACGTCGCGTACACCCTGCTGGTGGGCCGCCGCGCGATGGACGAGCGCCTGGCCATCGTCGCGACGGATCTCGACGAGCTCGAGGCCCGCTTGCGCGGCCACCTCGCCGGGCGCGGAGCGCAGGACGGCGAGCACGTCATCCGCGGCCGCGCCACGAGCCGCGACGGGGCGCCCCCGCCCCTCGACACGCCGCGCGCGGCCCTGGCGCGCGCATGGGTGCACGGAGCGCCCGTCCCCTTTCGCGATCTGCATGGCCAGGGTCCGCGCCGCCGGGTGCCCCTCCCGACCTATCCTTTCGCCCGCCCGTCCCACTGGCTCGGGCGGCATCCGGCGGGCTCGGTCGCGGAGTTCCGCCCCCCGACTGCGGAGCCCGCGCCGCAGCGACACACGGCCGAGGAGGCCCCCGCCGCCGTGAGCGCGCCCTCCTCGGATCCCGCCCTCCGCAAGGCCGCCCTTCGCCTGGTGTGCACCTGCTTCTCCGATGCCGCCGAGATCCCGCGCGAGCGCCTCGATCCCGAGGTGCCCCTCGACCGCTATGGCCTCAACTCGATGCTCGTCGTCCGGTTCACCCAGCTGCTCGAGGCGCAGCTCGGAGAGCTGCCGAGGACCCTCGTTTACGAGCACAACACGCTCGCGTCCCTCGCCGATGGCCTCATCGCCCGCCGCGGCGACGCGCTCCTCGAGCACCTCGGCCTGCCCCGGCCGTCGCCCGCGACGCGCCTCCCGGAGCTCCCCGCGCAGAGTTCCCCCGCGCCGCGGGCCGCAGACGCGGTCCTGCCGAGCTCCGAGTTCGCCATCGTCGGCCTGAGCGGCCGCTATCCCGGCGCCGACACCATCGACGCGTTCTGGCAGAACCTGCAGCACGGGCGAGACTGCATCACCGAGGTGCCCGAGGGCCGGTGGGGGTCTGCCGCTGCCGGCCCGCAGGGCGGCCCTGACGCCGCGCCCCGCCGGCACTGGGGCGGCTTTCTCAGCCACATCGACCGGTTCGATCCCCTCTTCTTCAACATCTCGCCGCGCGAGGCAGCGGCGATGGATCCCCAGGAGCGGCTGTTCCTGCAGACCGCCTGGGGCGCCTTCGAGGACGCGGGCTACACCCGCCAGCGGCTCGCGGACGACCAGGAGCGGCAGGGCGCGGGCGTGGGCGTGTTCGTCGGCAGCATGTACCAGCACTATCCGATGCTGGCGCGAGATCCGGCCGCCGAGGCCTCCTCCTCGTTCTGGTCGATCGCCAACCGGGTATCCTATTTCTTCGATCTACGGGGGCCGAGCCTCGCCGTCGACGCCGCGTGCGCGTCCTCGCTCACCGCGATCCACCTGGCCTGCGAGAGCCTGCGCCGAGGCGAGTGCTGCCTCGCGCTGGCCGGCGGCGTCAACCTCCACCTGCATCCCGGCAAGTACGCCGCCCTCGAGCGCATGGGGCTCCTGAGCAGCGGCGCGTTGAGCAAGAGCCTCGGCGACGGGGACGGCTACGTGCCCGGCGAGGCGGTCGGCGCCGTCGTGCTCAAGCCCCTCGCTCGCGCCGTCGCGGACAACGATCGCATCTACGGTGTCATCAAGGGCAGCTTCACGAACCACGCCGGCAGGACCGTGGGTTACGGGGTCCCCAGCCCGGCCGCCCAGGCCAACCTCATCGCGGCCGCCCTGCGGCGGTCGGGCGTTCACCCCGAGACCATCGGCTACGTCGAGGTGGCGGCCAACGGCTCCTCGGTCGGCGACGCCATCGAGCTCGCCGGCCTCCAGCAGGCGTTCGGCAGGTTCACGGACAGGAAGCGGTTCTGCTCGGTGGGCTCCGTCAAGTCCAACATCGGTCACCCCGAGGCCGCCTCGGGGATCGCGCAGCTCACCAAGGTCCTCTGCCAGCTCCAGCACCGGACGCTGGCGCCCACGCTCCACGCCGAGCCGCTCAACCCCGGTATCGCCCTGGACGACAGCCCGTTCTACGTCCAGCGGGAGCTCTGCCCGTGGCCGGCGCCGCCCGGCGAGGAGGGAGGGCGCCCTGTCCCGCGCCGCGCGGCGCTCAGCTCGTTCGGCTCCGGCGGGACGAGCACTCATATCGTCGTGGAGGAGTATGCGGATCCCGATCGCGCGGCGCAGCCCGCGCAGGACGCCGCTGGCGACGGGCGCCTCGAACCTGCTGCGTTCGTCGTGCCCGTCTCTGCGCGGACCCGGGAACAGCTGGGCGCGCTCGCCGCCGCGCTGGCGCACGACATCGAGCGCCGGATGCGCCCGCGCAGCCATGGCGAGCGTCCGTTGAGCGATCGCGACCTGCCTGCCATCGCGTACACCCTGCAGGTCGGGCGGGAGGCCATGACCGAACGCCTGGCCGTGGTGACCCAGAGCCTCGGCGATCTCGTGGCCCGGCTGAAGCAGCTCGCCGAAGGCCGCGGCGACGCGGAGGACCTCCACCTGGGCAGCGCCTCCCCCGGTCCCGCGTCGATGCTCGACGGCCGTGAGGGCGAGGCGTTCCTCTCGATCCTCCTCCAGGACGGCAAGCTCGACAAGCTGGCCCGGCTCTGGGTGAGCGGCGCCGCCATCGACTGGCGGCGCCTCTACAGCGGGCGGGCGCCCAGGCCCCTCTCGCTGCCCGGTTATCCCTTCGCGAGCGAGCGTTACTGGATCGCCGAGAAGCCATGGCCGCTGCCCCCGCGCGCCGAGCCCCCGGCGCTGCGGGGCAGCCCCGAGCCCGCCGAGCGCGCCCAGGCCCTGGACCGCGACGCGGAGACGCCGGGATCCATCGAGCAGGAAGTCGCGGCGACGCTGTGCGACGTGCTCGGGCTCGACGCCAGGCACGTCGATCGAGATCGGGAGTTCCGCGATTACGGCATGGACTCACGCCTCTCGGTCGCCTTCATGCGATCGGTGCAACGACGGTTCGGCCCCCGCGTCACGCTCACCGCTGCGCACACCCATCCGACCCTGAGCCGGCTCGCGGCTTACCTCCACCGGACCCTCGCCAACGGGCATCGCGCGAGCGACACCGCCCCCGCCTCCGCGGCGCCTCAGCTGCCCGCGCCCGCCGATCGGAGGGCGCCCGGGGAGCCGCGCGCGTCCGGCGCCCTCTCGCTCGACGTTCGGTCCGCGTCGCGCGACGTCGTGGTGCCGCTCGCGCCGGGCCCTGATCCGACCGAGCTCGTCTGCATCAACCCGAGCGGCGCGCGCCGGACCTCGTTCTGGGTGCACGGCGCGCCCGGGCTCGCGCAGCCCTTCTTCCAGCTGTCCGCCGCCCTCGGCGGCGATTACCCGCTCTTCGCCTTCCAGGCCCGTGGCATGGACGGCAGCGCGATGCCGTTCACCAGCATCGAGGAGACCGCCGCCTATTACATCGCGTGCATGCAGCAATGGCGCTCCAGGGGGCCCTATTTCCTGGGGGGGCTGTCCTCCGGCGGCATCATCGCCTTCGAGATGGCACGTCAGCTCCAGCAAAGAGGAGAGACCGTCTCCCGGCTGGTCCTGCTCGACACGTATCCCTCCGTCGGCGGCATCATGGAGTCGACCCCGGAGAACAGCGATCCGACGTTCCACAACCTGCTCATGGCCAACTCCTTCCTCAGTTTCAATCTCTCGGGCAAGGCCGCCATCAGGCCCGCCGATCTCGTCGATCTGCCTCCCGAATACCAGATCCCGCGCATCGTACGGCTGATCAAGGAGCGGAGCGGCACCGCGCTCACGCCCGACCAGATCTACAGGCAGCTGAGCGGGAGCATCGCCGTGTACAAGTACCTGGACCTCGCGCTGAAGAGCTACGAGCCCCGGCCGCTCGACGGGGTGGACGTCCTCTTCTTCCAGGCCCAGAACGGCTTCTTCGGCGGCGCGAACCCGCTCGACCTGCCTGTGCTCGACGCGCTGACCGGCTACGATTCCGTCACCCCCTGGCGCCAATGGCTCAGGGGGAACCTGCTCGTCGCGCCGCTGCCGTGCGCGCACGTCGAGATCATGGATCCTCCGGCGCTGGAGCAGATCGTCGCTCACCTCCTGGAGGATCTCGCGTGACGTCCACGGGCGCGCGCCGCTTCCGTGGCCCCGGACGCCACGCGCATGCAATGGCACCTGGCCAGGACGACACAACAACAATGCCAGATGGCATTTCGATTGACCCCTGCAGATTCATGCGATATGCGATAGCAGTCGCCGCTGCCAGCGCATAAATGAATGATCCAGGGCGCCCCGGCCGCATGTCGCTGCGCCCTGGATCGATGTGAAATCAGAGCTGCGGCGCACCCCCCATCGCACAGGCTCTGGGCGCTGGAGGCGTGAACGATCAACGGCCGAAAGGCTTCTCACGCACGGAGATTCTCGATGGCATCAACGACAGATCGAAGGCGCGAAATTCACGACGAGCTTCCCGAGACTCGCCCGCTGCCGCCGCGCGGCATGGAGTGGCGCAAGGCGATGCGCCTGGCCAGGGAGCTGAAGAGGACGCCGTACAATCCCTCGGTCTCCTACGAGCTGGTGCTCTGCCTCGACGGGGGCGATTTCGAGCGCATGTTTCAGGATTTCCTCGCCGAGCCGGGCGCGCGTGACATGATCACCGAGCAGCCTGATCTGATCACGCTGCTCGCCGATCGGAAGGCGCTGGCGGCGATGGATGAAGGCAGCCTGGGTCGGACCTACCTGGCCTTGACGCAGGAGGACGGTTACACCGCCGACGGCCTCGCCGACGTGCAGGACCAGACCCCCGGCTTCAAGGAGATCGCCCCGGACCCGATCCGCCGCTGGTTGTACAAGCGCAACGCGGCGCTGCATGACGTCGCGCATGCGTTCACAGGATACGGACGCGACAGGGCAGGTGAAGCCGCGTTGAACGTGTTCACGTCGGCCATCTACCCTCACCGGATAGTGCGCTTCTATTCGCTGGTCGGGGCGCTCGTCGCGCCGCGCGACCGCTATTTCCGGAACCTGTCGTATATGCACGAGACGTGGCTGCGCGGCCGGCGCGCGCGCATCCCGCTCAGCGCCCGGTGGGAGCAGCTGCTCCCGCTCCAGCTCAAGGAGGTGTGCCGGCGCCTTGAGGTCCAGACTGTGGATGACGCTCACCCCAGCGGGATCATGCGTGAAGCCACCGTGGGCGGCCCCTGGGTCTCCACGCGCGATGTCCAGGGCAACGCCTAGAACACCGATCACGTTGATCGAGCGAGAAATGAACCGCCAAGGCGCCAGGGACGCCAAGACAATGTTCTTTTCTTGGCGCCCCTGGCGCCTTGGCGGTTCAAAATTCTGCTCTCTTCTGGCGGCTTCAACCCGTTCGTCGCTCGTGCGCCAGGCCAAGCCTGGGCGAGGAGGATGCGATCAGCTGAAACTTCGCGAAGAAACCCGGCGGGTGAGAGTCCCGCCCGGCAAGGTTGGCCCACCAGCCGGAAGCGAGTCTTGCGTGGCGCTGGGTGACCGGCGGCGCGAAGCGTAGACAGCGAGCGTGCGGGCCGTGGGATAGAGCCTCGAAAGAACGGAAGTCGTGGGGCCGACGTCGTGAGCGTAGCGGAAGGCAACATCGTCGCGTCAAGAGCGAGCCCGGGTAGCCCCCACTCGCAGGGCCTGGCGCGGCGACCCACCGGGGTCAGAGACCAGGGCACGTACGCAAGGGTTTCCCGAGGAACCTGGGAGGTCCCGCCGCCTCCACCGAGAGGTGGAACCGCCGAGCGGAGCGCAAGCGAGCGGAGCGGGGGCGACGGGAAGTCGGAGTGCACTCGTAGTACCGCGGAAGCGGGGGAACCAACCCGAGGGACCCCGTGGAGGGAAGGGGAGCACCGGGGCACGGGATCGTTGGAGGGAAAGATGAAGGAGACATCGGGCTCCGAAACCGTCTGCACGAAACTCGAACGAATAGCGGAGCTGGCGCGGCAGGCACCCACCATGGTGCTGACGACGCTCGCCCATCACATCGACCTGGACTGGATGCGCGAAGCCTACCGGCGAACGCGCAAGGACGGCGCGCCCGGCGTGGACCGGCAGACCGCGGAGCAGTACGCGGAGCAACTGGAGGACAACCTCCGGTCGCTGCTGGAACGAGCCAAGGCGGGCACGTACCGCGCGCCGCCGGTGAGGCGGGTCCATATCCCGAAGGGCAACGGGGAAACACGCCCGATCGGCATCCCGACCTTTGAGGACAAGATCCTGCAGCGCGCGGTGGCCATGGTGCTGGAGGCCGTCTTTGAGCAGGATTTTCTTGACTGCTCGTACGGTTTCCGGCCCGGCCGTTCGGCACACCGAGCGCTCGCGTCGTTCTGGGACAAGGCGATGGAGATGGCGGGCGGATGGGTCATCGAGGTCGACATCCGAAAGTTTTTCGACACGGTGGACCGTCAGCACCTGATGGATGCGCTGCGCCGCAGGGTACGAGACGGCGTGCTGCTCCGTCTCATCAGCAAGTGGCTGCACGCGGGCGTGCATGAAGACGGTAGCCTCAGCTACCCGGAGGCCGGCACACCGCAGGGCGGCGTGGTTTCGCCGATCCTGGCGAACATCTACCTGCACGAGGTGCTCGACACGTGGTTCGAGCGCGACGTCCGACCCCGGCTTCGAGGCAGGGTACACCTCATCCGCTACGCGGACGACGCGGTGCTGCTGTTCGAAGTGGAAGAAGACGCGCGCCGGGTGATGGCCGTGCTACCGAAGAGATTCGGCAAGTACGGGCTGAGCCTGCACCCGGACAAGACGCGCCTGTTGCCGTTCCAGCGGCCGCCGAAGAGACCCCCGCCGAGCGGCGGGGCGTCGCCGATGTGGCCGTCGACGTTCGAGCTGCTCGGCTTCATGCATCACTGGGGCAGGTCGCGGCGAGGCAACTGGGCGATCAAACGCAGGACCGCCAAGGACCGCTTCAGCCGCGCGCTGCGGCGCGTGGCGGAGTGGTGCAGGGACCACATGCACGATGAGCTGAGCAGCCAGCAGGAGGGCCTGGCCATGAAGCTGCGGGGTCACTACGAGTACTACGGGATCACCGGGAACTCGGAGGCGCTCCGTCGCTTCGCCTGGGAGGTCGTGGCGGTGTGGCGCAAGTGGCTCGATCGCCGCTCGCAGAACGCCAAGATGACCTGGGAGCGGATGCACCGATCGCTGGAGAGGTACCCCCTTCCGCGGCCGCGCATCACGCACCCCGCTCCTGCCCGCTCGTAGCGAACCCGTGTCCCGAAGAGCCGGATGCGGGAATTCCGCACGTCCGGATCTGTGGGGGGCCGGGGGGTAGTCGACCCCGGCCTACCCGACTAGGCCGCCTCGCGAGCTCACGAGCTGCGTCGCCCGGGGTCACGCAGGTCGCGCGCGCGAACAGAGTTCTCTCTCGAGGAAGCACCGATGAAAACCTACATGTTTCCAGGGCAGGGATCACAGTCGCAAGGGATGGGAGGAGAGCTGTTCGCGGAGTTCCCGGCGATCACGGCCAAGGCGGACGAGGTCCTGGGGTACTCCATCCGGGAGCTGTGCTCCGAGGACCCTCGCCAGCAGCTGGGCCAGACCCAGTTCACGCAGCCGGCGCTCTATGTCGTCAATGCGCTGATGTTCTTGAAGAGGCGCCAGAAGGAAGCCCTCCCCGATTTCCTCGTCGGCCACAGCCTCGGTGAGTACAACGCCCTCTTCGCCGCGGGCGTGTTCGATTTCGAGACCGGGCTCGAGCTGGTGAAGAAGCGCGGGGAGCTGATGAGCCAGGCCCGCGACGGCGGGATGGCCGCCGTCGCGGGCCTGGCCCCGGAGCAGGTGCGCAAGGTCCTTGCGCAGAACGGCGCCGAGGCGGTGGACGTCGCCAACATCAACAGTCCATCCCAGGTGGTGATCGCCGGCGGGAAGCACGAGATCTCCCGCTTGCAAGCCCCCTTCGAGCGAGCCGGGGCGAAGAGATACACCGTGTTGCGGGTGAGCGCCGCGTTCCACTCCCGCTTCATGCGGCCTGCGATGGAGGAGTTCGGCCGCTTCCTGACGAGCCATCGCTTCGCCCCGCCGGCGATCCCCGTGATCTCGAACCTGACCGCCCGGCCGTACCGCGCCGATCGCATCCGCGACACCCTGTGCGAGCAGATCGCGAGCCCGGTCCGGTGGTGCGAGTCGATACGTTACCTGATGGGCAAGGGAGTGAAGGAGTTCGTGGAGTGCGGCCACGGGATCGTGCTGACGGGCCTGTACTCTCAGATCCGGCGCGATGCCCAGCCCCTGATCGTCGATGACGACCAGCCCGGATCGCCGCCGGCGGACGGGGCGGAGGCTGGTCGATCTCCGGCCGACACCACCTCGCGCGAGCCGGCGCGCCCCGCCGCTGCGGCCTCGAGCAGGAGGGTGTCGCCCGAGTCCCTGGGGAGCTCGGCCTTCCGGGAGGACTATCGCCTGCGCTACGCCTACGTCGCCGGATCCCTGGTCGAGGGCATCTCGTCCAGGGAGATGGTGGTGCGCATGGGCAAGGCCGGGCTGATCGGCTATCTCGGAACCAAGGGGCTCACCCTGGACGAGATCGACCGCGCGATCCGCGGCATCCAGGCCGAGCTCCGCGGCGAGGGCAGCTACGGCGTGAGCCTGTGGTGCGATCTGGACGCGCCCCGCCTCGAGCGGGAGGCAGTGGATCTCTATTTGAAGCACGACGTACGGAACATCGAGGCGCTCGCCTGCCTTCAGGTCACCCCGGACCTGGTCCGCTTCCGGCTGACGGGCGCCCACCGCGATGCCAGCGGCCGGGCTGCGGCGCGCCGACGAGTGCTCGCGAGGGTCTCGCACCCCGAGATCGCCCGGGCGCTCATGAGCCCCGCACCGGAGCAGATCCTCGACCGGCTCCTCGAGGAGGGCGTGCTCACCCGCGAGGAGGCGGCGCTCGGCCGGGAACTACCCGTCAGCGAGGACATCTGCGTACACGCCGACTCCGGAGGACACACGGAGCTCGGCTCGGGCGCGGCGCTGATGCCGTTCATGGTGCGGCTGCGCGATGAGATGATGACGCGGCACCGG
This sequence comes from Sorangium sp. So ce362, assembly GCF_051519845.1. NCBI lineage: Bacteria > Pseudomonadati > Myxococcota > Polyangiales > Polyangiaceae > Sorangium > Sorangium sp. So ce362. Next base: position 6,429,748 of record NZ_CP150332.1, read on the forward strand.
TACGGCAAGCCCATCCGCGTGGGCCTGTCCGGCGGCATCGGCGCCCCGGAGGCGGCCGCCTCCGCGTTCGTGCTCGGCGCCGACTTCATCGTCACCAACTCCATCAACCAGTGCTCTCCGGAAGCGGGTACCAGCGACCGGGTGAAGGACATGCTGCAGGCCGTGAACGTGCAAGACACCACGTACGCGCCCGCCGGTGACATGCTCGAGAGGGGGACCAAGGTCCAGGTCCTCAAGCGGGGCGTGCTGTTTCCTGCGCGGGCCAACCGGTTGCACGAGCTGTACCGGCAGCACGCGTCGCTGAACGATCTCGACAAGAAGACGACGGACCAGCTCCAGAAGAGCTACTTCAAGCGCGATCTCGGCGAGGTCTGGGAGGACACGCAGTCCTACTGGCTGCGCACGCACCCGGAGGAGCTCGACCGGGCGGAGCGCGATCCCAGGCGCAAGATGTCGCTGGTCTTCGGATGGTACTTCCGCCGCTCCTCGGAGCTGGCTCGGCGGGGGGAGGCGAACCAGGTGGATTATCAGGTGCAGTGCGGCCCGGCCATGGGGGCCTTCAATCAATGGGTGAGGGACACGGTTCTGGAGAGCTGGCGCGGCCGCCACGTGGACGTGATCGCGGAGCGCCTGATGCAGGCCTCGGCCGATCTCCTGGACCGCCGCTTGCGCGCGCTGTCGCGGTGAATCGTCGAAAGTAGAGTCTTCGATCGGAGGTGATTGTCATGCTTGCAAAGCTCATGTTGTCTCAGGCACGGAACCCGAGGGGTCTCGGCGGAAAGATCACGTCCTTCTTCATGAACAAGGGCAACCAGGACGTGAACGACCTCACGCTGGAATTTCTCGATATCCAGCCGCATCATCACGTACTGGACCTCGGCTTCGGCGGCGGTCTCACGTTTCCGATCTTGCTCGACAGGCTCAAGGGCGGGAAGCTCTATGGCCTGGAGCTGTCCCGGACGATGGTCGAGCAAGCCGCGAAGAAGTACTCGAGGTACATCGACGATGGCAAGCTGGAGGTCAAGGAGGGCGTCGTCGACAGGATGACCTTCAACGATGGCCAGTTCGACCGCCTCCTCACGGTCAACACGGTCTATTTCTGGCCGAACCTGGGCACCGGCTTCAAGGAGATCGCGCGTGTCCTGAAGCCGGGTGGGATGATCGGGGTCGGCTACCGAAGCAAGCAGACCGTGCTCTCTCTGGGTTACGAGAAGCATGGAGTCAACGCGATCTCCGAGGGCGATGTCGAGGCCGCCGCGACGGCGGCCGGCCTGACGATCCGGGAGACGCGCTCCCGAAAAGGGCGTTTCGACGATCGCGTCACCATCGCTCAGCGGGCGGCGTAGCCGGGCGGGGAGCGCCTCGGGACCTTCGGCCCTGCGAGCGTCCCTCCCGCCCCCGCGGTGCTCCGCCGCCGCGCCGAGCGCACCCCACGCCCCTCAGAACCCGCCCTCGATCGCGATCCCCGGCATCGTGATGGGCCCGATCGTCTGCGGCGTGCACCCGCTGTCGTCGCAGCTCACGTCGAACACCTCCTTCGCGAGGGTCGCGTTCTGCACGTCGAGCACGAGGCCGAGGTAGCTCCGCGCGCTCAGGGCCCAGCGCTTCGACAGGCGCGCGTCGAGCCGGTAGAATGGATGGATGCGATCCGGGTGCTCGCGCGGGGGGCGGCCCGGCGCGGCCTCGTCGGCGGGGAAGCCGGTGTAGAAGACGTGGCGGATCCCGGCGCGCCAGCCCTTGCCGAGGTCGTAGAGCAGCGCGACGTGCGCGACGTGCGTCCGGTCGTAGGCGGAAGGGATCGTCACCTTGCCGCGCGTGCGCGTGGAGCGCGACAGCGTGTACGACGCCAGGAAGAACATGTCGCGCCGCAGCGCCCCGCGCGCGCCGAGCTCCAGGCCGTAGGTGTCGCCGAGGCTCCGCGTCAGGAAGCGCTCCGTGCTGAGGTTCGTGCCGCGCCCGGTGCCAATCGGATCGCTCAGGCCGAAGATCACCTGTCGAAATACCGTGGTATTGAAATTGACCGGACCCACGTTGACCTCGACGCCGAAGCTCGACTGCAGGCTGCGCTGGAGGCCCCCTGGGATGCCGCCGATCTGGAGCGCCGGCAGCGGGGCGAGGCCTGGCAGCTGCGAGGCGACGCCGAAGGCGGGGATGAGCCGCACGTGCTCGCCGATGCCGAAGCGGCCGACGATCCTCGGGTCCACGGCGACGGCGCTCCGGCCGAGCGAGGTGTAGTGGTCCACGCGCACGCCGGGCGTGACGGTCGAGCGCTCGTCGAGCACGAGCAGCGCGTCGGCCCACGCGCCCAGCGCGAGATCGAGCCGGCTGCGGAAGAGCTCGGGGAAGCTCTCGTCGAGCTGGTCGATGCCCTCGGCGGGCTCGTCGTCCGCGCCCTCGGCGGGCTCGTCGTCCGGCGGCGGGCTGGGGCGCGGGGTCACCTTGTAGCGGTCGACCGCGGCGTCGACCCCGGCCCGCAGGAGCGCGCGCCCCCCGAGGACGGGCCGGGCCAGGCTGAGCCGCGCGTTGAGCTTCCAGGCCTGCGCGCTCTCCACGCCGACCCCGCGCGACTGGTCGAGCCCGAGGGTGACCGCCGCCCGGACGCGCGCGCCGGAGGCGTCGTCGCGGTCGTAGCGCAGGTCCAGACGGTGGAAGTCGCTGTCGAGCAGGACGTTTGTCGCCTCGGCGCCGCCTTCCTCGTCGCGGGTGGCGAGGTAGTCGTACGCGCCGAAGGCGAACACGGTGAAGCGCTCTTCCGGCCCGAGCCGGTAGGTCATCCGGCCCTGGTAGTCGGCGTAGCCCACGTCGACGCTCGGCACGAGCGCCGAGGTGAGCGCCGCGCCGGCGGCGTAGTGGCCTCCGACGAGGACGTGCGTGTCCCTGTCCATCGGCCCCTCGACGACGCCGCCGAGGTCGACGAACCGGAGGCTCCCCTCCCCGCGCCAGACGTCGGACGGCGGCGCGCTCTCGGCCTCGATCGCCGCGCCGGCGAGCCGCCCGATGTCCGCGGGATACGGGCCGAGGTGCATCTCGACGCGCTGGACCATGGAGGCCGGGATGACGCTGGGGCCGGCGCCCACGTGGAAGAGGAGCGGGACCTGGATGCCGTTGAAGAAGTAGCCGATGTTCCCGGGGGGCGCGCCGCGGATGTAGTAGTACGGCATGCCGCTCGCGATGCCGGTCACGCCGGGCTGGATCTCGATGGCGCGGTAGGGGTCGCCGAGCGCGCCCGGCAGCTCGCGGATGTCGCGCCGCGAGAGCGAGACCGAGCCCGGCGGAGCGCGGCTCCCCTCGACGGTCACCTCGATCCCGGCGGGAGCCTCAGCCGGCGCGCCGGGTGCCCCGGCGGGCGACGCGGGCACGTCGGCCGGCGCGGTGGCCGCTGGCGGCTCGGCCGGGGGCGCGCCGGGCATCGCCGGGGCGGGCTGGGGGTGCGCCTCGCCGGCATGGAAGCTGGCGGCGACGGCGATCGCGAAGGCGAGGAGGGCGCTGGAGGATCTCACGCGGATGTCGTCGATACGCCGCCGGGGAGGTGGAAGATCCGCCTCCTGGCGCCCTGGAGTTAGCAAATCCAGCCGCTCCGCGAAAGCCATGGAGGCACGGCGGGCGCTCCTTGCCGCCGGGAACATCGCCGTTGCGGATGCCGCGGCCGCCTCCGGCCCCTCGGTGCACGGAACGACGATCTGCCGTGCCCGCCCGCGCTCTCCTGGAACGAGCCATCCAGCGCGTCCCCGCCGGGTCCGCGGCGCGCGATCGCCGTCGTGCGCAGCGCCGGCGATCGCATCGGCGAGGCGGCGCCCCTCCGCGCTCGCCCCGTGACAGGAGCACAAAAAACAGAGCGCCCATTCGACGGCGGGGGGGATGCCGTCACGGGCGCTCTGCCTGAATCCTTAGCAGGACACGGGCCAGGGCTCGGCCCTCCTCACTTCACTAGGTTATCCCTAAGGATGACCCTTACATCTTTCGTTCTTGAGATCGGTGCTTTCAGTCCTGACATCTCGGCAGCTCCGCGCCTCCGCAGCTCCGCCGAGGTCGAGGCCGAGGCGCGCGAGCGAGCTCGGGCTCCAGGGTCGACGAACCGTACGTCGTACGTTACACGGCACGTACGAGCTCGCCCTTGCCCGTGGACAGCGACTTCCTCCGCGTGCGCTCGCGCGAGCCCGGCGCGCTGCCGCTGATCGTGACGCACGGCTGGCCGAGCTCCGTCGTGGAGTAGCTCGACGTCATCGGTCCGCTGACCGATCCCCGCGCTCACGGCGGCGATCCGGCGGACGCGTTCCACCTGATCATCCCCTCGCTCCCTGGATACGGGCTCTCCGGGTCGACACACCGTGGCGACGCGCCGCGGCGCGGGAGGCGCCGGACGACCACGACGAGGGGGCTAGCCAGTGACTGGTTCCGCCCGCGACCGATGCGCGCGATGCACGGCGGCGACGTCCCCAGCCGATCCGGATGCGATCCAGCCGCGATACGCCTTCCGTGACCACCAGCAAAATTCTCATAAAACAATCAGCGCACAGACTGATAATCTCGTGAACCCAACCGGAATGCTCTCGATGCTTCGAGGCTTCATGGCAGATTGGGCTTTCCTGCCCTGGCCGACCCAAGTATGGATTCAGCGTGCGCGCTCTCCCTGCTCTGAATCGGCGCTTGCGCCGCGCCCCGGGCGCGTGGGCCCACCGGCGTGAAGGAGCACGACGAGAGGTTGGGGAGGCGGCGCCGAGAGATCAGCGCGGCGCAGTGACCCCTGTCCGAGAGCCGGGCCGAAACACGCCAGAAAAGGGCCACCACGATGACACCAAGGAAGTACCCGATCCTGATCGCGCTCACGCTCGCTGCGGCCGGGAGCTTCGCGGGCTGCTGGCCCGGCACCGCCGTCCAGCTGTATTCGTGCGACGACCCGTGCTGGGGCCTGGAGGCCTACGAGTGCGACGAGCCGTGCCCCGTGTGCGAGGGCGCGTGCGTGGAGCTACCGTACCTCGGGTTCAGTGATCCCATGCTGCTCTGGCGGGGCGACTCGACCGACGGGGCCTCTGCGCCGGAGTGCCCGGCGGAGACACCGGACCTCGTGTTCGACGGTTACGGCGGCTTCACCGACGCGCACAGCTGCTCGACATGCCTTTGCACGCAGCCCTCCTGCGAGCTGCCGCCGGGCCTCCGGGGGAGCGCCTCGACCACGTGCGACGGGACGGCGCCCGCGTCGTTCGACGCCCCCGACGGATGGGACGGCGCATGTACCGCGCCCGACGCAGCGGCCTCGGACGAGCTCGGCTCGCTGCTCATCCCGGCGCCGACGGTGGACGCCTGCGCGCCGACGCTCGATCCCGGAGGGGCGCCGCTCGAGCTGCCCGCACCCTTTGCTGTGCGGGCGCGCGGCTGCGCCGGGTCGGCGGACAAGCACACGTGCGGAGATCCCTCGATGATGTGCATCGCTTCCCCCGTGCCGCGCCCGGAGGGCTTCTCGATCTGCATCCACCACCTCCGCCAGGGCGAGCCGAGGTGCCCGAAGGAGTACCCCGAGCTGCAAGCGCTGTACACGGGCTTCGACGACACGCGCAGCTGCACGCCGTGCGGGTGCGATCCGCTCCAGGGCAGCGCGTGCTCCGCCCTCGTGTCGGCCTACGAGGACGGCAGCTGCCGCCAGCTCCTCGGCGCCGAGACGGTGACGCTGGCCGGGCCGAAGTGCGTCGCAGGGCCGGACCTGCGGATCGAGAGCATGGCGGCGCGGTGGGTCACGAACGAGCCGGGCACATGCGCCCCGACCGGCGGAGTCGCCACGGGGCAAGTGATACCGAAGGGCGCTTCGTATTTTTGCTGTCAGTCCGACGAGGCTGTCTTCGTGCACTGATGACCTCGCCCGCCCCGCACGCCCGTTCGACGCAGCGCGCGCGGTGCCCTTTGGCTCGAGGACGCGACTTCGTGTACCCGGGCGCGCGCTTCGCGGGTATAGAAGCGAATCACGCGGAAGGGAGAGCGGATATGCGAATCGCACGATGGTGCTTCTGGATGGCGCTCGCAGCGAGCGGCTGCAGCGTCTCCGACAGCGGCACGTCCCCGGCAGACAGCGGCCAGCCCACAGGCGCCGGCGATGACGGCGGCGAAGGTGGCCGGGGCGGCGCGGGCGGCGCGGGCGGCGAAGACGATACGTTCGGCGCCGGCGCCGGGACCGGCGGGAGCAGCGGGGACAGCGGGAGTGGGGACGCTGACAGCCGTTGCATCGAGCGGGCGGCCTTCGTGTATGTGCTCTCGCAAGACAACGAGCTCTACAGCTTCAAACCGGATCGCAAGGAGTTCACGAAGATTGGTGTTCTGGGTTGCCAGACCGACATGGATCCGAACTCGATGGCGGTCGATCGCGACGCGGTGGCGTGGGTCAACTACGCGCAGGCCGACGACAGCGCCGGGACGCTGTTCAAGGTCAGCACCGAGGACGCGAGCTGCGAGCCCACGGAGACGTCGCTCCCGGAAGGGTGGTCCCGGCTCGGAATGGGCTTCTCGAGCGACCTCTCGCGCCCGGACGCGGAGCAGCTGTTCGTGGCGGGCGCGACAGGCACGCCGGGCATCGGGCTCGGGAGGATCGACGGTCCATCGGTGAGGCCGGTCGGGGAGTTCAGCGGCTCGCTGCGCGGCGCCTCGGCGGAGCTCACCGGCACGGGCGATGGACGCCTCTTCGGCTTCTTCACCACCTCGCCGGTCCAGCTCGCCGAGATCGACAAGGAGACCGGCGAGATCATCGAGGCCACGGACCTGCCCGGCATCGAGACCCCCAGCGCCTGGGCGTTCACCTTCTGGGGTGGCGACTTCTACTTCTACACCGCGCCGGATCGGTTCCAGTCCGCGTCGCGGACCACCAACGTCAGCCGCTATCGCCCCTCGGACGGCTCGATCGACACGGCCTACATGACGAACATCGGCTTCCGCATCGTCGGCGCCGGCGTGTCGACCTGCGCCCCGCTCGAGACGCCGCGCTGAGGGGCTGCCGGGCTCGTCGCGCCATAACGCCTCGCACGCCTCGCGGGCGCCGGCGTTCCGCCTTTCCCGACAAGACGTCTTCGTGAGAATCCCGGCACGATCGGGAACGGATCCAGCGAGCCCGTTCCCGGTCGTATCGACGTCTACCGTTCCGGCCCCGGCGGCATCACGTTGGGTGTGCCCGATCGGGCGTGGAGGTGCTGCGATGCGGATGAGGCTGCTCCCTGTGCTCGCGCTGCCGCTCGCCGCGGCGTGCGGGGCGGCGCCGGGCGCCGATCACCCGGCGCGCGAGGGCATCTTCGGCGCAGCGGGGCCGAGCGAGTTCATCCTGCTCACCGCCCGGGGCGAGCTCGTGAGCGCCGACATCGAGCCGGGGCGCGTCGTCGGGCCGGACGTGAACCTGGGCGTGTACGCGGCGGGCGGCCAGCGCGGCGGGCAGGCGGTCCGGGGGATCGCGTTCAACCAGGCCGTGAGCGTCACCACGACCGGGCAGGGCGCGACCGGCATCGTCGGCGCCATGCCGCTTCAGCTCTCGGTGACCCGGGCGGAGGAAGGGCTCCGCGCGCGCGGCCTCGTGGCCGGCGCCCTCTCCGACTACAGGCTGGACGACCGGCAGCTCACCGGCCAGATCGGGCGATGCAGCTACGAGCTCACACGGACGGGACGCACCTACGAGGGATCGCGCAGCTGCGGAGGCCAGCCTCACCACGTGACCGTCCTCCTGCCCCGCGGGCTGTCCTCGTGGAACGACGCCGCGCTCGCGACCACGCTCGGGCTGCTCCTCGGCGCCTGAGCGCGCTGCCCGCCGTCGCGCCGTCGCGTGGCGAATGACAGGCCGCGCAGCGGCTGCTAGAGCTCCGGTCCACCTGGCAGGACGAGAGCCGAGAGCCCGCCGGGCACGGGAAGGCCGCGCCTCCTGGGCCCCAGCCTCGGAAGGCCTTTCTTCGTGCCTCGCACGAAAACCCCTCCACTACCTCCGTGACGAAGCCCAGATCCGATGGCAACGCGCCGGGCAGGTCGGCCGCGGCGACTTCCCCCAGCCCCCTCCTCGAGGGGCGCTCTGCGCCCATCCCTGTCGGACCGCGGCTCGAGGCCGTGCTCGATCTCGCGTACCGCGCGCGGCGCTCGGTGCTGCTCGAGGGGCCGACGGGCATCGGCAAGAGCGAGCTCGTCCGGCAGCTCGCCGAGCGGCTCGGCATCGCCACGGTCGTGCTCGACCTGAGCCTCCTCGAGCCGCCCGATCTCGTGGGCCTGCCGGTCATCCGGGACAACCGGACCGCCTACGCGGCGCCGTCGGTGCTGCCCCAGGACGGCGCCGGCATCCTGATGCTCGAGGAGCTCAACCGGGCGGAGCGGTACATCCAGCAGCCGGCGCTCCAGCTGCTCAGCGCCCGGCGGCTGCACGAGTACGAGCTGCCCGCGGGCTGGGTGTGCTTCGCCGCCGTGAACCCCGAGTCGGCCGACTACCAGGTGACCCCGCTCGATCGTGCGCTCCGGGCGCGGTTCCTCAACCTGAGCGTCCGCGCGGACCGGGCGTCCTGGCTCGCCTGGGCGCAGGTGAGCGGGCTCCACCCGGGCGTGATCGCGCTGGGGCAGGCGCACGAGCGCATCCTCGACGACGTCCCGCCGCGCACGTGGACGTACGCGTCGCAGGTGCTCGGCGCGCTCCGTCCCGAGGAGCTCGCGGACGGCGTGCTCCTGCGCGATGCGCTCGGCGGGTACCTGCCGCCGAGCTGGGTGGAGCTCCTGCTCGCGTCGAAGGATTCCTGGTCGACGCGGCTGCCGTTCGACCTGCGCGCGCTGCTCGCCGACTACGGGCCGACCTCGCCCGCGGGCAAGGTGCTGCGCGCCGCGCGCGAGCGCGGGGAGACCGACCGGTTCGACGAGGTGACGACGCGGCTCGCGCCGCTGCTCGAGGGGCCGGAGGTCGGCGTGCTCGCGGCGCAGCGGAAGCTGTCGCTTTCGGCGTTCGAGGCGCTGCTCGCCGACCTGCCCGGCGACCACCGCGAGCGCCTCCAGGACGCGCTCGGCGGCAACGCGACGGCGACGCAGCTCATCGACGTCCGCCCCGAGGAGCTGCTCCAGAACTACGCGAGCAGCGCCGCCGAGCAGAAGGTGCTGGCGTGGCGCGCCGATCCGCTGCGGCAGCACCGCGTGGGGCTCGTCGTGACCGCGCTGTCTGCGCACCTCGCCCAGCAGGCGAAGCTCGTCGAGGTGCGGCGGAGCAACGTCGCGCGGGCGTGCCTGGGCCAGCTGCTCGCGCAGCTGCCGGAGCGCTGGGCCCTCCGGCTCGCGGGAGCGCTGAAGAAGCACGGCGTCACGCCCATCCGGCCGCAATGAAGCGGGACAAGGAGACGGCGCAGCCAGCCCCGGGGACGGAGGAGCCGGCGCTCAGGGACGCGAAGCCGGCGCGGGGGAACGCCGATCCCGCGCTCGGGAGCGCGAACCCCGCGCTCGAGAGCGCAGCGCACCGCGAGGTGCCCGAGGACGAGCTCACGGCGTGGCTCGACGCCTTCGTGCGCGATCCGGGGTTCCTGGAGCGGTATCCCTGCTATGCGGCGATCCTCGCGCGGCTCGCGCCGGTCGCGGACCCCTCGGTCAAGCGCATGGCCGTCTCGCTGTTCGAGGGCCGCTTCTTCCTCCACGTCAACGTGGAGTCGTTCATGAGCGAGCCCGTGTTCCTGCGCGGCGTGCTCCTGCACGAGGTGCACCACGTGGCGCTCGGGCACCTCTGCCACCCCAAGTTCGCGGGCGCGGACGAGCCGGAGCTCATGGATCTCGCGCTGGAGATGTCGGCCAACGAGTACATCGAGGAGCCGCTGCCCGACCCGATCCGCTGGCAGCCCTACGCCGCGCTCGGCCTGCGCGGCGGCCAGAGCACGCTGGAGCGCTACGCGCTGCTCGTGAGCGCGGCGCGCGAGGGCAAGCTCCCGCAGCGGGGCGGTGAGGCCGTCGACGACCACCGCGTGCTGCGCCGCCCGTCGCGGGAGCCGGGCGCGGTGGAGCAGACGCGGCAGCTGCTGCTGCGCGCCGCCGAGGAGGCGGGCGCGCTCGCGGGCGACGGCGACCCGGCGGACCTGCCCGGCCTGACGCTCGCGGGCAAGACGCCCGGCCGGCTCATCGAGGAGCTCACGGACGTGCTCGGCCCGCGCGCGACCCCGCTCGACTGGAAGACCGCGCTGCGGATGTTCGTGGCGAGGGAGCGCGCGCCGGTGCACACGTACGCGCGGCCGAACCGGCGCTTCCCGGGCCGCATCGGCGAGGTGCCTGGCAGGACGTACGCGCCCCGGGCGATCGCGAAGCCGTCGGTGCTCGTGGCGATCGACACGTCGATGAGCATGCGGCGCGACGAACTGGAGGAGGTCGCTCGGCAGCTGCAGGCGATGAGCGAGGTGGCGCGCATCACCGTGGCCGAGTGCGACACGGAGATCGGGCGCGTGTACGCCTTCGACGGCCGGCTCAACGACGTGGGCGGCCGCGGCGGGACCGATCTGCGGCCGGTGTTCGCGCCGGAGTTCCTGGCGGCGCGGAGGGTCTCCGGCGTTATCTACTTCACGGACGGCGCGGGTCCCACGCCGCCGGCGCCGCCGCCGCTGCCGGTGCTCTGGATCCTGACGAAGCCGCTGGAGTTCGCGTGCCCGTGGGGGCAGCGGGCATGGCTGGACCGGAAGCCGCGGCGGGGGTGACGGTGGCGGGCAAGGGCACGAAGAGGATCGCGCGCGGGGGGAGCGCTGCAGCGGAGGGCGGCCGGGGCGGCGCGCCGGCCGGCCGCGGGGAGGACCCGCCGGCCCGCCGTGCGGCGGCCCCGTCGCGCCGCGCATTCTATGGCGGCTGGTCCGAGGAGATCGTCGAGCACCTGGAAGACGAGTTCCGGAAGCTCCGCGCGCTCGCGACGCTCGAGCTCGGCCCCGAGCTGGAGATCGCGATCTGCCATGCGCTCCGGAAATTCCTCCCCGAGCGCGCGGGTGTCTGTCGCGGCTGGGTGGTGGACACCACCGGAGACAAGCAGGGCGAGGACATCATCATCTACGACGCCGCGCGCTTCCCGACGCTGCGCGGGCTGGGCGGCGATCTCGCGATCCGGGAGCGCGTGCCCGCCGAGGCCGTCCTGGCGTACATCGAGGTCAAGCACACGCTGTATGTGCAGGCGAAGGTGCCCGCGAAGAGCCGGGGGCAGTCGCTCGTGAAGGCGTGTCGCCAGGTGGCGGCGGTGAAGGGGCTGCGCCGCGCCCCCGTGCCGCCGGAGATGATCGCGCCGAGGATCTTGCTGGAGAACGCGGTCAAGCGGAGCAGCGGCTTTCCAGCGATCCGCAACCCCTGGTATGCAGCCATCTGGGCGCTGAACCTCCGCGTCGACAAGGATCTAGAGCACAACCCGGCCGAGGCCGTGAAGCGCCGTATCGCTGCCGTCCGGCGGGCCGGCACCCGGGCCGAGCACCTCCCCGATGTGATCGCCGCCGGCCCGGTCCTGATGACGCCCGCGATCGTTGCCTCGGGGGTACTGGAGTCGCGGCCGTTCACGACGCCGGACACGGAGCTCATCTTCACGAACGGCATGAAGGCGCTGGGCGCGGCCATGGAGCATCTCACGTGGGCGATCGACGACATCCTCCTCGGCGAGATCCCGTGGAGGCGCATGCTCGAGCATCAGCTCCGGCAGGCGGACGATGAGGCAGGGAGCGTCCGGCTCGGGATCACCTGATCCGGCGGGCGGCAGCGCTGCTTCGAGCCGCGGTTGCCGTCTCCAGCGCATCGGGTGAGCTGTGGGACGTCAACGGCTTACGTGCTTCATCGCCAACTCGTTGCGAAAGAGTGTTCCGGATCCGTTTTCCTCTGCGAAGGCACGGAGTTCGACGAGGTGCGACTCGGTCGTCGTCACGGCGTCTCGGCTCGCCGCATGCGCTGCTTCGGGTTTCCGCGAACATACGCTGGATACGGCGACCGGCGCCTGCTATCGCCCGGTGCCATGGGTCGGCCGGACCAGTTCGCCAAGAGGACCTTTGGCGAGGAGACCGAGCGCATCACCGCCGGTGCGGCCAGGTGGCAGGATCCTCCTGAGATCAGGCTCGAGAAAGTTCAATGCGATGGCTTCCTCGTGATCAGCCGTCCAGATCGGCTCGAGCATCTTCCCGCGCCGTGGTCGGAAGCGCGAGCTCATGACGAGGAGATCATCGAGCTGAAGCTGGCCGGGGACCATTTCCTGTGGATCGCTGCCAACGAGCTGCCTCTGCGCGACGATCGGCAGCTCAAGCTTCTGCGGCGCGACGTCGACGGGCTCGCCCGCGAGCCGGCGCGGGGCGCTCGCCGGCCCGGGTGACGGGCGCCGGAGCCGGCGCGCCGAACGGCTCGCCGAGGAAGGGCTCGTCGAGCCAGGGCCGACCCGCCCGCCGCCCCGTCCAGGCCGGCTCAGGCGCCGCGAGCTGGGCGTGCACCGCGCGCCAGGAGCCCCTGTCCTGCAACGCACGCGCTGATCCATGCGCCGACGTCCGGTCGCTCGACGGAACCTCGAGCGCCTGAACGTCATCCGCAGCGCGCCGCACGAGCCGCTCGCTCGATGCCCGTTCACCACGTTGCGACACGAGGTCTCCCCTCTGGAGTCGACTTCTTCCCTGCGACAATGAGCAGACCATGACGGACTAGATCCGCCGGGGAGGTAGCGCAAGCTCAATCACGCTGTGCTGCACGCGCAGAATGCTCACCCAGAGCATTGCGGCCACACACATTATTTTCTCTCCCAACGCGCACAATCATAGCATTATGATCACGCACGTTATTTTCTCGCTCAAAGCGCGACAACCAGAGCATTTCGCGCACGGGTCCGGTTTTCGTTGCCCGACTCCTGGCTGCGCGAGGCTTCGAACCGATCCTGGCGCCACCGGCGCGGATCGTTGCTCTGCTGGGCTCTGGTTTCGGCCGTGTCGTCGGGCTACCGCGCCCGCCGGAGCATGGCCACGCCCTTCCAGGGCGGCGTCTGCGCGTACACGATGAGCTCTCCCTGGTCCGAGAACTCGCACAGCGCCTCGTAGGCAATCCCCGCCTCGTCGTAGGAGATCAACTTGAAACGATCCCACACGGGGTCGCGGATCTCGTAGGCGCGGTCGACGTGGAGGCCGGGCGAATCCGCGAGGATGCGCTCCCCGTCGAAGCGGACGATCAGGTGCGCGTACTGGAACTCGAGCATCGACGCGAGCATCGGCTCGAGCGGGACCTCGGGCTCGAACCGCACGAGCCGGAAGCTGCCGCGCAGGCGCGCGTCGATCGACGCGAGGGCGGCGGCCGCGTCGGGCCCCTGGGACGCGCTGGAGCCGCAGCCGGCGGACTGCGCGGCAAACACGGCGGCGCAGGCGACGAGGAGGAGTCGGGAAGCGCGGAACGCTCCGGAGGGACGCAGGGAGGGACGGCTCGCCGGGAGCGACATGGGCGGAGCTTAGGGCGGTCGGGCGAGCAGCGCAAAGCGGAGCAGGAGCGCGCGGCTGAACGCAAACGTGCGAACGATCCTCCTTCGTCGGGCGCCTGCCGCCCTGCGCCATCGACGCTCCGCCCCGGCGATCCACGGGAGCCGCGCGGCCTTGCGCGGCTCTCGGGCGCTCCGCACAATCCAACGAGCGAGCCGGCCAGCCCTCGACACGCCGGCCGGACCGCGCCGCGCGGCCGGAGCGACGCCCGCGCTCGACCAGGGGGAGCCATGACCGACGTCCCGCGAGGCACCGATTTCGTCGCACGCCTTCCCGAACGCGCCTGCGCCGCGCGCGAGGACGCCCTCCTGGAGGCCGTGCAGGCCGGCCACCTGGCGCCCATCTCCTGGCTCCCGGTGCACAGCGAGCACGGCGAGCACCGCGCGACCTTCCTCGTGAGCGCCGACGCGCTCCGCATCGGCGACGCGCACGACTCGGTCCGGATCAACGCGTCCGCCAGGACGACGCAGCGCATGGCGGATCAGCTCGAGTGCGCGATGCTGACAACGCGCCTCTGCGATCTCGTCTGGGAGCAGGCCACCGTGCGGATCCAGCCGTGCTTCGGCGCCCCGGATCCCACGATGGCGAACACCTCCCGCATGCTGGAGCACCACCGCTGCGTCGAGGCGCGGGTCGCGGGGCGCACCGGGCTCATCGAGAACGTGGGCAAGCACTGGGTGCTCACCAACCGCCTCGCCGGCAGCCGCGACCGCGCCGCCAACTACGGCTGGTTCGACCCGGGCGCCGTCCACAGGCACGGCCGGCACTCCCTGTGGCAACCGCTCGGGCTCGCGCACGACCTGGATCACGTGGACTATTCGCAGGTCGTCCGGCTCGTGCGGCGGCGGTGCACGGTCGACGACGCGGAGCGCGACCTCCTCGAGGTGATGACGGATCCGGCGCTCGCCGGCCTCGTCTCGTCCGAAGGCCCCCTGCGCGTCCTCCGGCAGCCCGGGGTGCCGGAAGAGGCGTGATCGCCGCAGCGACCTCCGCGATCGTGAGCGCACCGGCCGCGCCGGAGCGCCGCGCTCACTGGTTCACGAGCCGCATGCCGACCTCCGGGTAGCGAGGACCGGCGGCCGCGCCCTTCGGCGCCACCGCGTCGAGGCGCCGCAGATCGCCCTCGGTGAGCGCGATCGCCTCCGCAACGACGTTCTCCTCGAGGTAGCTGCGGCGCTTCGTGCCGGGGATCGGGACGATGAAGTCCCCCTGCGCGAGCACCCACGCGAGCGCGAGCTGCGACGCCTTCACGCCCTTCTCCCGCGCGATGTCCTCGACCTTCGCGACGAGATCGAGGTTCTTCTGGAAGTTCTCGCCCTGGAAGCGCGGCGCGAAGCGGCGGTAGTCGTCCGGCGCGAGGTCCTCGAAGCGCTTGATCTGCCCCGTGAGGAAGCCGCGGCCGAGCGGGCTGGTAGAGATCGATGACGTCGACGCGGAGGCGCCGCAGGCTCGCGTCGCAGGCCGCGCGGATGTACTCCGGCGTGCCGTTGATGCCGCGGACCGTGACGTCGCTCGCGTCGCGGACGACGCCGCACTTGGTCGCGAGGACGACCCGATCGCGCCGGCCCTCGATCGCCCGGCCGACGAGCTCCTCGTTCGTGAAGGGACCGTACATGTCCGCGGTGTCGAGCAGCGTGACGCCGAGCTCGATCGCGCGATGGATCGTGGCGATCGACTCGGCCTCGTCGCGCTGGCCGTAGAAATCGCTCATGCCCATGCAGCCGAGACCGAGGGCGGAGACCTGGAGAGGACCGAGCTTGCGCGTGTGCATGGTTGGGCTCCTCGGGGCCGCAGGGATGGGGCCCCGGCGCTTCGACGCACGCCACGGTAAGAGTGAGAGCGCGCTCGAAGTCAAGAGGAGCGCAGAACAAATGGACTCTGTGCCTCAATGGTTCAAGCGCTTCCCCACCACGGAATCGGGGAGGAGCCCGGGGCGCTGCGCACGAGCCCCCGTTGTCCCAGGGTGGCTCAGCCGCCCGGCGGAGCCGCCGGCGCGTGGCCGCCGAGCGCGCGCACGTCGTCGGCCGTGTCGACGTCGATCGCTCCGCCCGCCCAGTCGATCGCCACGACGTCCTCGACGCGCAGCAGCCGGCCGGCTCCCTGGTCGCCTTCGAGGCGCGAGAGGGTGTCCCAGCGAGATCGGTCGAACACCGCCGGCGCGCCCACGACGCCGCTGAACCGCGACGCGGCGATCGGCGCGCCCGCAAGCCAGGCATTCCGCAAGGCGGTGAGGTGCTCGGCCGTGATCAACGGCTGATCCGCGAGCGCGATCAGGAGCGCATCGGCCTTCGAGGCCTCCGCCCACCGGACCGCGGCGCGGATCGAGGAGGCGATGCCCTCTTCCCATCCATCGTTCGCGATGAGCGCGACGCCCAGATCGCCGAGCGCGCGCGCGACCACGCCGGCGTGGGCGCCGAGCACGACGCCGACCGGTCCGGATCGCGCCTCGACGCACGCCGTCGCCACGCGCCGGACGAGCGGCGCCCCGTCGAGCTCGACGAGCTGCTTGGGGCGGCCGAGGCGACGTGAGCCGCCGGCGGCGAGCACGACAAGCGCCAGGCCGGCATGCAGAGCTCGGGCGCGGTCGCGGAGCTTTCCCCCCCGCGCCCGGCGCGCGACGGCCTGGAGCTCGCCGACGACCGAGAGCGCGATCTGCTCGGGCGTCTCGGCGCCGAGATCGAGCCCGATAGGCGCATGGATCCGCGGATCGTCGCCGGGGCGGCGGCCGATCTCGGCGAGGAGATCGCGCGTGCGGCGCGCGGGCCCGAGCACGCCGATGTAGCGGGCGCGCGACGCGAGGGCGACCGCGAGCGCGTCGCGATCCGGCGTGCGCTGATGATGCATGATCACGACGTACGGCTCGGCCGCCGCGTCGATGAGCGCGCCGAGGCGATCCATCGCCCCGCCGGTCGAGAGGGCGCGATCCGCAGCGAGGAACCGGGCGCCCTGGTGGAGGGTGGGAGAAGCGACCGTGACCCGGAAGCCGACCGACTTCGCGAGCGTGACGAGGGGCGCCGCGTCGTGGCCGCCCCCGAGCACGAAGAGCTGCGGCGACGGCGCGATCTTCTCGACGAGCACGGTGATCCCCAGCCCGTCGAGCTCCACGACCCCGGCCGGCCCCCGCGCCACGGCCTCGATCGCGGAGCGCGCGGCGGGATCGGCCACCGGGTGCGCGAGCGCGCACGGCGGACCGAAGGCGAGGCGCGCGCCGACCCGGACCGCGCCGGCCGTCGAGCGGATCACCGTGACCAGCGTGCCCGTTGTCTCCTCGGCGAAGCAGGCGCCGGCGAACGCGAGCGCGTCGTGGGTCGCTCCTGCCGCGACGTGCTCGAGCAGGACATCGACGACGCCGTTGCAGCCGAGCCCCACACCCCACGCCTCCCCGTCCTCGGTTGTGGAGTCGTAGGTGACCACCACGGCGCCATCGCGGCACCGGTGCTCTCCGCGGAGCATCACGTCGCCCTCGAGGCAGCCCCCGCTCACGCACCCCGACAGCCATCGATCGCCGGCCACCAGCATCCGCGCGCCGGGGCGCCGGTACGACGACCCCGACACCCGCACCACGGTCGCGAGCAGAAACGGGGAACGATCCGTCGCCAGGGCCGCCGCCTCCCGCACGATCCGCTCGATCTCATTCATGCGCCCGGCATCATCATCCTTTCGCGATGCGCCCGCCAGGGCGTTCATCGACACTCGGCGCCGCGGGTCGCCCTCGGGCGTCGCAATCCGACGTCAAACGACGTCAAACGGCGTCAAACGCCGGTGAGCCGCTGGTCGATGTTGAAGAAATGATAAGAACCAGCGCAGTTGCTTGACGTCGCACCAGCGCAAACGTATGGCGTGGACGGCCATGAAACTCGATATCAACGGCGTTGTTCGCGAGGTGGATGCCGCTCCGGAGATGCCCCTGCTCTGGGTGCTCCGGGATCTGCTGGGATTGACCGGCACCAAGTACGGCTGTGGCATGGCCCAGTGCGGCGCCTGCACGGTCCACATCGACGGCAAGCCCGCACGGTCCTGCGTCCTGCCGGTGTCGAGCGTCGGGGCGCGCAAGGTGACGACGATCGAGGGTCTGTCGGCCGACGGGTCGCACGCGGTGCAACAGGCGTGGGCGCAGGCCGACGTCGTCCAGTGCGGGTACTGCCAGTCCGGGCAGATCATGACCGCGGTCGCCTTGCTCGAGCAGAAGCCGGATCCGAGCGACGCCGACATCGACGCTGCGCTGTCCGGAAACGTGTGTCGGTGCGGGACGTATGTGCGTGTACGCGAAGCGGTGCTCCTCGCTTCGCGGCTCAAGCGAGGTGGCAAGTGACCGTCTCCCGGCGTGACTTTTTGCAAGCGACCGCGGGCTCGGCGGCGGGGCTCCTGCTCAGCTTCTACGTTCCGCAGGGGGTCCGTGCCGCGCCGAAGGCGGCGCAGCCTCCCCCGCTGTCGCCGAACGCGTTCGTGCGCGTCGGAACGGACGAGTCCGTGACCGTGCTGCTCGCGCACTCCGAGATGGGCCAGGGCATCTGGACCGGGCTCGCGATGCTGATCGCCGAGGAGCTCGAGTGCGACTGGTCGAAGGTGCGGTCCGAGCACGCGCCGGCCGCGCCTGTTTACGGCCATCCGGTGATGCAGTTCCAGATGACCGGCGGGTCGTCGAGCACGAACGGCGAGTTCGATCGGTATCGCACCGTCGGCGCGATGGCCAAGGACATGCTGCTGCGCGCGGCGGCCGCCCGATGGAAGGTCGCGCCCGCGGCGTGCGTCGCCGCGAAGGGGGTCGTCACCCACGGCAAGGATCAGCTGACCTTCGGCCAGCTCGCCGAGGACGCGATGAAGCTGACCCCGCCGGCGAAGGTGAAGCTGAAGGACCCGAAGGACTGGAAGCTGATCGGCACGCTCGTGCGCCGCATCGATACGCCGGAGAAGATCACGGGCAAGGCGCAGTTCGGGATCGACGTGCACTTCCCCGGGTTGCGCACCGCCGTGGTGCTGCGCCCGCCGGCGTTCGGCGCCAGGCTCGTCAAGTTCGACGCCGCGGGCGCCCTCAAGGTGCCCGGCGTCGAGAAGGTCGTCCCCACCGCGAACGGCGTCGCCGTCGTCGCCGCGCATTTCTGGGCCGCCAAGCTCGGGCGCGACGCGCTCCTCGCCGAGTGGACGAAGCCCGAGGGCGGCGGGGCCGACAGCGCCAGGCTGCTCGCCGACTTTCGCGCGCAGGCGCGGACGCCCGGCGCGGTCGCCAGCCAGGTCGGCAAGGTCGAGGACGCCCTGGCCGCGGCCAAGTCGAGGCTCGAGGCGGAGTACGACGTGCCCTACCTCGCGCACGCCCCGATGGAGCCGCTGAACTGTACGGTCAAGATCGAGGGCGATCGCTGCGAGATCTGGACCGGCACGCAGTTCCAGACCGGCGACCAGATGGCCGCGGCGAAGATCCTCGGCACGACGCCCGAGAAGGTCCAGATCCACACGACGTTCCTCGGCGGCGGCTTCGGGCGGCGCGCCAGCCCCGTGGCGGATTTCGTCGGAGAGGCCGTGATCGTCGCGAAGGCCGCCGGCGTGCCGGTCAAGGTCGTGTGGACGCGCGAGGACGACATGCGGGGCGGCTATTACCGCCCCGCGTACGTTCATCGCGTCCGGGTCGGCGTCGACGGGCGCGGCATGCCGGCGGCGTGGGATCACATGGTCGTGGGCCAGTCGATCGTCGCCGGCACACCGCTCGAGTCGTTCATCACCAAGAACGGCATCGACCACACCTCGGTGGAGGGGATCGCCGAGTCGCCCTATGTCGAGGGGACGCCCGCGCTGCGCGTGTCGCTGCACTCGCCGAGGACGCCGGTCACCGTGCTCTGGTGGCGCTCGGTCGGCAACACGCACACGGCCTTCGCGGTGGAGAGCATGGTCGACGAGCTGGCGCACGCCGCCGGGCAGGATCCGCTCGCGTACCGCCTGGAGCTGCTCAAGAACAAGCCGCGACACGCCCATGCGCTGAAGGTCGCCGCCGAGGAGGCCGGCTGGGGCACGGCGCCCGCGCCGGGGCGGGCGCGCGGGCTCGCGATGCACGAGTCGTTCGGCTCCATCATCGCCGAGGTCGCCGAGGTCTCGATCGAGCAGGGGCGCATCCGCGTCCACGCGGTCACCTGCAGCGTCGATTGCGGCACCGCGGTGAACCCGCTCGGCATCGAGGCGCAGGTCCAGGGCAGCGTCGCCTTCGGCCTCACGGCCGCGCTCTACGGCAAGCTCAACATCGTCGAGGGGAAGGTCCAGGAGAGCAACTTCCACGACTATCCCGTGGTCCGGATGGTCGACATGCCGCGCATCGCCGTCCATCTCATCCCGAGCAAGGCCAAGATGGGCGGCATCGGGGAGCCTGCCACCGCGCCGATCGCGCCCGCCGTGGCGAACGCGGTGTTCGCGTTGACCAAGCAGCGGCTGCGCTCCCTCCCGTTCCGCCTCGCCTAGGTACTGACCATGATCCGATCGTCTCTTGTTCTCGCCTTCCTCCTCGCCGCGTGCGGGGGACAGACGCCCGGGGCCTCGCAGGGCCCCTCGTCGTCGCCCGTCAGCCGCGAAGCCGCCCTCGCTGCGTTCGAGACCGTGCGCGGCGTCCTCCAGCATCCTCGCTGCCAGAACTGTCACCCCGCGGGCGACGTACCGCTGCAGGGCGACGAGGGCCGCCTTCACAACCAGTTCGTGCTCCGCGGTCCCACGGGCAACGGCATGGCCGGCGCCGAGTGCACGACGTGTCACGGGCCGACGAACCCGCCCGGCAGCTACGGCCCGCACGTGCCGCCCGGCGTCTCGAAGGGCTGGCACATGCCGCCGCCCGAGATGCCGATGGTGTTCGTCGGTGTCGCCCCGGGGGCGCTCTGCGAGCAGATCAAGGATCCGGCGCGCAACGGCGGCAAGGACATGGCGGCGTTGCGCGTCCACCTCGAGGATCCCCTCGTGACCTGGGGCTGGAGCCCCGGCGCTGGCCGCACGCCCATCCCGACGCCTTACGCGCGGTTCGTGGCTGCCTGGGAGACCTGGGCCCGCGCCGGCGCCCCCTGCCCGGGCGGGTGATCTTCGTCCACCCTCCGCGACAGGACAGTGTGCCAGGCTCTGATCGTCGTGTCATGAGGGGGCGCCGACCGCGCGTCCCGCGACGCGAAAGGGATGAGCTCCCCAACGATCTCACCGGACCTGCCCGGCGGATCGGGCTCCAGGGCAGCGACGCGGTGGCGATCGCGACTTTTCACTGTAGACGGTACGACTTTTGCAGTGGGCGTGTCGCGGAAAGGTCACGCTCATGTCCAATCGGCTACCGTCTTCTCCTTCTGTTCCTTCTGTTCGGTCATGGTCGTCCCGCACGCGAGCGATCTCGCTGCTCGCGCTGTGCGCCATCCCGTCTGCCGGCTTCCTGGCGGGCTGCGCGGATGAGCCGGACAATTACTACAACTACTATTACACGACCGGGGAGGGCGGGGCCGGGGGCGCCGGCGGCGCCGGCGGCGCCCCCGCGGAGGAGTACCCCGGAGCGCCCGTCGCCGACACCGAGGTGGCCGAGCATGCGCTCGATGTCTTCGGCATCATCGGCAACCGCTACTGGTTCGCTGTCCCGGAAGAGCAGCTCGAGATCATGAACGAAGGGTTCGCCGGCGGCGGGATCCCCATAAAACGATCGGAGTTCGGGGATATCTACTCACCGACCGGGGAGGACGCGACCTTCGTGGATCATCTCTGGGTGACGACGGCCGGCGCCGAGGGCAAGACGGCGGATTACGGCAAGGTCCAGGTGGGGATCGCCGGACAGTCGACGATGCGGCCCTGGACGAAGCGCTCGATTCCCAACCTCAACATCGACGCGGACGAGTTCGTCGAGAAGCAGCGGCTCGGCGGCGTCGAGCACCTGCGGCTCAACAACGGCCAGGTCGGGACCATCTTCCGCGAGCGCCTCACGCTCGAGCTCTATACGCGCCTCGATTACCCGGCCCCCCTGACCAGCTACGCCTGGGTCTCGAGCAATGTCTGGGGTGCGGAGGTGTCCATCCCCTACGTCGTGGTCGAGCGTTACAAGAAGGCGTTCTGTTCGCGCCTCGAGGACAAGCTCGGCGGCGGCTGCGTCAACATGTGGGAGTTCGCCGGAGACTTCGCCGGCAACGACCCGTGGGGCGGCGGCGGGAGGCCGATCGACATGGTGCCGCCCGGGGGCAGCGTCTTCGACGATCCAGGGAGCTGCCAGCTCAAGACGTGCGACAACACCCGCGTGAAGGAGCTCGAGGAGGCGATAGCGGAGGCGCCGCGAGGCGAGGGCTTCAAGGCCGCGCTCGCGGGCTGGATCGACTGGCCGGCTTTCCATCGATTCCAGTGCCTGTCGTGGGTGCTCGCCACCGGAGACGACACGCTTCACAACGGCAACAACGTCGTGCTGGTCGAGCGGACCGATGGTCTGTTTCAGTACTTGCCGTACTCGGTCGACATCAGCCTGGGGCAGAGCTGGTATCCGCAGGTCCCTCTGCCCGGCACGAGCGCGCTGGCGCGCGGATGCCAGAGCGAGCCGGCCTGCTGGGCCGACACGATCGCGGCGTGCGAGGACGTGATCGAGGACTTCGCAGCGCTGGACCCCAACGCGGTCCTGAAGGGCATCTACGAGCAGCTGTCGGACGAGGGCATGCTCCGCTCGGGCGATGAGGAGCGGTACGAGCTTCTGGACGCCTGGATCACGGCGCAGCTCCAGTTCCTGCCGGTGGAGCTGGAGAGGAACCGTGACGAGCCGCAGCTCTGCGTTCCTCCCCAGGTCGATTGCGGTGGATACTGCGGCTATCCCGAGGACTGCGGCCTGGGCGCCGGAGCGGGCGGATTCGGTGCGGGCGGGGGTGGCGCGGGCGGTGGAGACCCGGGCGAGGGTGGCGCAGGCGGTGGAGACCCGAGCGAGGGTGGCGCGGGCGGTGATGGCGGTGGTGGCGCAGGCGGTGATGGCGCGGGGGATGCTTCAGGGAAGTGACACCGAGAATGGCGCCGTGAGGTTGTGTGCCCGACGGCGCCGTGCTCGGCCGCGCGGGGAGCGCTCGGCTCCCGGGGCAACCGAGCTCCGTCAGCTCGGCTTCATGTGGAGGCGCGCCCTGTGGCTCCGGGTACCCTACGGCCCGTCGAGCTCAGAGCAGGCTCGCCGTCGGGCCAACGACGATCTCGTTCACGTCGACGTCTTCCGGCTGCTCGATCGCAAACGCGATCGCGCGGGCGACAGAATCCGATGAAATCGCAATTTTCCGCCACTCATTCACCGTCTGTCGCGCGCTGTCGTCCGTGATGGTATCGGCCAGCTCGGACTCGGTGGCGCCAGGGGAGATCACGGTCACCCGGATGTCGGTGGACTCCTGCCGGAGACCGTCGGAGATGGCCCAGACCGCGTATTTCGTCGCGCAGTACACCGCGGCCGTCGGGAGCACGCGGTGCGCGCCGATCGACGCGAACGACCCGGGCGCCGCGCCGGGCAAGCAGGCGCGCGGTGGCCTCGCCGATACCACTGCTCGCGCCGGTGATCACAACGACCTTACCCTCGATACCAGGCATGGGAGACTCCTCGATACGGATTGCTCTCCGGCGCGGGAGTGCGCCGGTCACGAGGAGAACCTAGGGCTTCACCGCGAGCACGCGGTAGTCGGTTCCTGGACGGCTCTTGCCCGATCCTGCACGGCGTGCCCACGGCGCGACGAGGCGCGCTCCATCCTTCCCGCGCGCGGGAAGGATGGATGACGAGGAGGAGGAACGGGGAGGCGCCGGGCGCCCTCGCCGGCCTCTGCCGGGTGGGCGGCTCGAGCGCGATGAGGTACCCTGGACTCATGCATGGAGGCGTCCGGGCGGCGGCGAGCGCCGGTTACCGCGTCGGCTACGAGAGCCCGTCGCAGTTCAGCCGCGAGTACAGCCGGCTGTTCGGGGCGCCGCCGTCGCGCGACGTCGCGCGGCTCCGGAGCAGGATGGGCTCGAAGTCGCTGATGGGTTAGCCCCAGGGCGCACGCCGGCACGACCGGAGAGGCAGCGACCCGCCGGGGCAGCCCGCGCTGCTGTGGCATGGATTCCTGGGGACCGGCAAAGGCCGGGGCGGCGCCGGGCGCTGTCGCTCTCCTCCTGGCGGTGCGGGACATGAGATGCCCGGCCGGGTGGGAGATGCCGTGGGTCACGCCCGCGCCCGCTCAAAAAAAAATCGAGACGCGCGTAGGGAGGGCCGGCCGGGGCGCGTCCCAGGAACACAAGCCGGCAAGAACAGGCTGGCCCTTGCACCAAGGAGCACGACCCACATGACCCTCTCCCTCTTCTCGAACACGGCCCACAGCGCCATCCGTCGCTTCATCCTCGGCAGCTTCCTCGCGACGGCCGTGCTCGCCGGCAGCGGAGCGGCCTACGCGGCGACCAGCGCGAACGGCGCGGCGGACACGCAGGCGCCGCGCCAGGGCAAGGACGCCCGGCGCGAGCACCGCCCCAGGGATCCGGCCCGCCTCATCAAGCGCCTGGACAAGAATGGGGACGGCAAGCTGACCGTCGCCGAGCTCCCGGAGAAGGCGCAGAAGCGCCTGGGCAAGGCGGACACGAACAAGGACGGCACCCTGTCGGCCGAGGAGCTCAAGGCGCACGCCGAGCAGCGCACGAAGGCGCGCGCAGCGAAGCAGCAGGCGCGCTTCGTCAGGAGCGACAAGAACGGCGACGGCTTCCTCACCAGGGACGAGGTGGGCGACAAGCGCTGGGAGCGGATGAAGGCGGCGGACGCGAACCGCGACAACAAGCTGACCGCCGACGAGCTGCGCGCGGGGCGCTCCGCGCGCAAGCAGCCGGCAGCGCGGTAGCATCGCGGCGGACGCGCGGCGCGCGCGGCGGCGGTCAGGGCATGATCCCGGAGCGCAGCGCGCGTCGAGGCGCCACGCCGGCTCGGCCGACTCCACCCGCGCGCCGCCGCGCTCCCCTCCCCCCGGCGCTCGTCGCTCAGCGCCGCGAGCGCCCCTGCGCCGGCCCCGGGTGTGATGGGCGGTCGGCAGCAGGGGGGTCGCTGTCGCCTCGCCCGATGGGCGGAGAGGTCTCCTCGCCGGCGCCAGGCGCTATCGCAGCGCCCGCGCCAGGCGCCGTCTCCGCGCCAGCGCCGGGCGCTACCGCGTCGCCGGCGCCCGCCGGAGCGGCGACGCGGCGCTTCCTCGGACGCCTGGGGAAGAGCGGGAGCTGCTGCTCAAGCACCTGGCTCCGCCAGGCGAGCAGCGTCTGCGCGCGCCGGCGCGCCGTCTCCTTCCCGATGCCGGCGGTGAACCGGTAGAGGCGCCGCGCGAGCGCCACCGTGGTGGGCGCCGCCGGATCGAAGAGATCGGGCGCGACCTCCTTCACGACGTCGCACATGAAGATCGCTCGCCGCAGGAGCATCCGCTCGTCGGCGGTGCCCGGCGGGGCGGCGAGCAGCTCGCGTCCAGCGGGCGTGATCGCGGCGTCGTCGTCGCCGAGCCAGCCGAGGACGCGGGCAGCGGCGAGCGCGTAGCCGACGTGGCGCAGGGAAATGCCCGTCTGCTCCACGATCTGCTCCTTCGCGGTCACCCCTCCGGCGATCGCCTCGAGCACGCGCCGGACGTTCGCGAGGTTGTCGGCCTGGGGGATCTCGGTGCTGCGCAGCAGGCGGGTCGGCGGCATGGGCGACGATGAAGCCCCGGCCCCGGCCGGGAGGCGACACCATAGCGCGCACAGGAGCAGCGCGGATCTCGAACGCGTCCGCCCCGGTCCGGGCGATAGGTCGCGCGGCGGCGCCGGTGCCAGGCCCCGCGGCGGCGCCGGCGCCAGGCCCCGCGGCGGCGCCGGCGCCAGGCTCCGCGGCGGTGGCGCCGGTGCCAGGCTCCACGGCGGCGCCGGTGCCAGGCTCCGCGGCGAGGTGGGCCGGGAGCGCCCTGGCCTTGCTCGACCGCCTGAGCAGCGCCCTCTTCCGCAAGGGGCGCAGCGCCCGTCGTGTCGGCGCTGCGCCGCAGCGGTCCATCGACCGCACGGCGCAGCGTCGACACGACGGGCGAGCTCTGCGAGCAGGACAAGGCGAATGGCGATCTCGACAAGACCGGACGTGGAGCCCGGCTGCCCCTGAGACAGCCGGGCTCGCAGCGGCGTCGCCCGGCTGTCGCGCCTCAATCGCTCAACTTATCGAATCCACCGATTGACGATGTTTTCGTACAGCTCTTGCTGACCGCTCGTGAGCTTGACCTCACCACCAGCGTTGCCGATCTCGGCCAGCTGCTCCAGCGTCAACTTACCCAGCTCGAACTCTGCACCCTTACCACCGTCGAAGGATGCGTAACGAGCCTTGCGCATCGACTCGATCGGCGACTTGCGGATCAGGTCGTCGGCGATGAGGAGCGAGCGAGCGAACACATCCATGCCGCCGATGTGTCCGTGGAAGGTATCGGTCAGATCCGTCGAATTACGACGACGCTTGGCGTCGAAGTTGACGCCGCCACCCTGGAACCCACCGCTGCGGAGCAGGATGAGCATCATCTCCACCGTCTCGTTGATGCTGTAGGGGAACTGATCGGTGTCCCACGCGTTCTGATAGTCGCCGCGGTTGGCGTCGATGCTGCCGAGCATACCGGCGTCCGCAGCCACCTGCATCTCGTGGTCCATGGTGTGGCCAGCGAGCGTCGCGTGGTTCGTCTCCAGATTGAGCTTGAAGTCCTTGTCCAGGCCGTGTTGACGCAAGAACCCGATCACGGTCTCGGCGTCGAAGTCATACTGGTGCTTGGAGGGCTCCATGGGCTTGGGCTCGATGAAGAAGACCCCCTTGAAGCCGCGCGAGCGCGCGTAGTCGCGCGCCATGGTCAAGAAGCGCGCGAAGTGAGCCTTCTCGCGCTTCATGTCCGTGTTCAGCAAGCTCATGTAACCTTCGCGACCACCCCAGAACACATAGTTCTCACCGTTCAACGCGATGGTGGCGTCGAGGGCGTCCTTGAGCTGGGCGCCGGCATAGGCCACCACGGAGAAATCGGGGCTCGTGGAAGCGCCGTTCATGAAGCGCGGGTTGGTGAACAGGTTTGCCGTGCCCCACAGCAGCTTGACACCTGACTGCGATTGCTTCTGCTTGGCGTACTCGACGATGCTCTGAAGACGACGCGACGTCTCGGCGCGGCTATCGCCCTCTTCTACCAGATCGATGTCATGAAAGCAGTAGTGCGTCG
Source organism: Sorangium sp. So ce362 (assembly GCF_051519845.1). Classification (NCBI taxonomy): domain Bacteria; kingdom Pseudomonadati; phylum Myxococcota; order Polyangiales; family Polyangiaceae; genus Sorangium; species Sorangium sp. So ce362. Next base: position 6,456,323 of record NZ_CP150332.1, read on the forward strand.
CACCCAGCTTGGTGATGAACTCGAAGTTCGCGTCCATCTTCATACGAGCGCGGGTCAGCGGGTCCTTGCCCTCATCCCAGGGAAAGTGGATCGTCCCCGGACCGAACGGATCGTGCCCACGACCGCAGAACGTGTGCCAGTAACACACGGCAAACTTGAAGTGATCCTTCATGGGCTTGCCAGCGACGACGCGGTTGGCGTCGTACCACTTGAAGGCGAGGGGGTTGTCGGACTCAGGCCCCTCATAAGGGATCTTGCCGACACCAGGGAAGTACTCTTTGTCGCCAGTTACAACGGTCATAAACGGATCTCCAGCTCGTGGTTTGCGTGTGCCTTATATCAGAGGGCGCCTTCGACAACAAGCCTCCGGCACCGGCGTCTCGTACCAGTCACCGTACCTAGCTGAGCCGCGTCGACATCCCCCTCAGGGACGATCCGCGCAACCTGACCGCGGGTGCCTGCGCTGCCCTCGCTGAATCCGTTGAGACGCTCGTACTGCCGCCCCTGCGGCACCGGCCATGCGGCGCGATCGTGTCCACGACGGCGGCGGTAACGTTACAGCAACGAGGTACTTCAGCGCGTGGCGGCGGCCTGTGCGCGACGCGTAAGCGGGACCAAGCCCTGCGCATCCGTCGTCTCGCGAGGCAAAAACTCACCCGCATCTCTCGCCGCCAGCCGCGTTCGCGCGGACGCTACGCTCACGTACCAGGTCAGCGCGTGCGTGTCAACGCTCGCCAGAAACCGCGTGAATTTGGACAGGCCGCCCTCTGGCGTCCGGGGCCGCGGGTGACGCGAGCCGGCGAGCCGCTTCGTCAGATGTGCCCTATCGCTACAGCGTCTCGAAGCTCGACTCTCCTTTCAAACCCTTCACCTGCACCTGGCTCCGCGCCCGCGGTCGCGGCCCGGCAAAGCCTCCCGCGCGGCCAGGGATGAGCCTCGCCGATGACGCGCTCGTGCTGCGCGGAACTTGGCCCGCCCGCGCCCTCTCTTGCATCTGCGTCGGGTGCGATCGCGTCTCTACCTCGCGCTCGCCGCCGCGGTCGCCCTGTGGATCGCGCCGGCGACGGCATCTCCGGCGCCCCCGGGCGTTCGCAAGCTCCACGTCGAGGGCGGCGCGGTCCACGCCGCGGTCGGCGCGTCGGGCAAGCAGGTGCGCCTCACGCTCGATCCCGAGCTCCAGCGCGCCGCCGAGCGCCTCCTCGCCCGCTCCGGCGCGCCCGAGGGGGCCATCGTCGCCTCCGACGTCCGCACCGGCCGCATCCTCGTCTGGGCGAGCCGCGGCAAGCGCGACTACGTCGCCACCCCGCTCGCCCCGAGCGCGAGCCTCTTCAAGATCGTCACCGCGGCGGCGCTCCTGGAGGGCGGCAAGGTGAAGGTCGCGACGCCGGTCTGTTACACGGGCGGCATGAGCGCGATCACCGCGCGCGACCTTCTGGGCCGCGGCTCCACCTGCACCGTCTTCGGCGAGGCGCTCGGCCGCAGCATCAATGGCGTCTTCGCCCGCCTCGCCGGCCGGCACCTCACGGCCGCCGACCTGCGCCGCAAGGCCCGCGATCTCGGCTTTGACGGCGAGGTCCCCATCGACATCCCGGTCGCGCCCAGCACCGCCGAGATCCCGTCCGACGCGCTCGGCCTCGCCCGCGCCGGCGCGGGCTTCTGGAGCGGTCGCCTCAGCCCGCTCGGCGCCCTGTTCGCGATGCAGACCATCGCCAACGACGGCGAGCGCGTCCGGCTCTCGCTGCTCGCGCCGCCGGGCGCGCAGGCCGGCGGGGACGCGGGCGCGCCCGCGCCGCGGAGCACCGACGGCCGCGGACTCCGGCCCGAGGTCGCGCGCACCCTCCGGTCGATGCTCGAGGTCACGACGCGGCGGGGCACCTGCGCCAAGGCGTTCCGCAAGCCGGACGGCACGCGCGCCCTCGGCACCATGCCCGTCGCCGCCAAGACCGGCACCCTGGTCGGCGGCAGGCCCGCGCGGATGTTCTCCTGGTTCGCCTCGTTCGCGCCGTCCGATCGCCCCGAGATCGCCGTCTCGGTGATGCTGGCCAACGACATCGCGTGGCGCACCAAGGCGAACCTCGTCGGCCGCGAGCTGCTCGAGATCTACTTCGGCCGGCGGCGCCCGGGCCCCGTCGCGCGGCGGCGCTGACGGACGGCGAGCCCGGCGGCGCAGCACGCTCGGACCGCACGGTTTCCGCTGAGGAGACGCGCGCCTGCTTCCGTGACGGCGCCCGCACGTCGAGCGCAGACCGTTGCTTGGCGTGGTTCCGACTTGCGTCGCGCATTGCGCTCCGCTCCGCGTGTGTGTGACGCTCGCAGGCCATGGCGAAGGTCACCGCGCTCGGCATGGACACCATCACCGAAAAATCTGGCCATCAGATGACCGGGATGGCCGTGAGCGTATGCCTCACGCCGGCCGCGCCGAGCCCATTGCCCATCCCCTACCCCACCATGCGCACTGTCGCCGAGGGGATCATCGACCCGTGCATGCGCACGAAGATCGAAGGCGCGAAGATCCTCACGGTGGGCGGCTGCATGAAGGCCTGTCACGGCAACGAGCCGGGCACGCGGAAGGAGGTCGTCAGCCTCAACACCGCAGGCCCCTGCTTCCCCTGGCTCGGCGCGCCGAACGTGCTCATCGAGCTCGGCATGGCCGGCATCACCGGCAGCATGGGGCAGATGAACAAGTCCATCACCGTCGGCGCGGGCGCCAGCGCGAGCGGCGCCGGCGGGGGCGCCGGGGGAGGGGGCAACAGCGGCGGCGGCGCGGGAGGTCCGGGCGGGGGTGGGCCGCAGGGCGGGAGCAACGCCGGTGGGGCCGGCGGCGGGAGCGGCCAGGGCGCAGGACCGCCGAGCCCGCCGGCGCCGCCGGGCGCCGAGGGACAGGCCAGCGGCGGGCACCCTGTCGATGTCGTGACCGGTACGATGTTCACCCATCTCGCGATCGATTTCTCGATGCCGGGCTTCCTCTCGGCCCAGATGACCCGGAGATACCGCAGCTCCGCGGTGCGACACACAGCGGGCCTCGGCTGGGGCTGGTCGCACGGCTTCTCGTGGCAGGCCACGCGCGCCGGAGACCGCGTCGTCCTAATCGATCCCGACTTCCGCGAGGTGCCCCTCGCGGTCCGGGGCGAGGACGAGATCGTCGTGCTTCCGTTCGACGTCCAGGTTCGCTTCGTCGGGAACGACATCGTTGTTGCGCTGAACGACGGCTATTTCCGGGTGCTGCGCCGCGCGGCGGGCTCCCCCGTCTACCGGCTCGCGGCGCTGCGGGACGAGGCCGGAAACGCCATCGAGTGCGTCTGGGAAGCCGGGGAGCTCGTCGCGCTGCTCGACTCGGCCGGACGGCGCGCGACGTTGCGGCGCGACGGCCCCTACCGGAGCTGGATCCAGTCGATCGCCGGCGAGGACGGCGAGACGTACGAGCGACGCCTCGTCACGTACGAGATCGACGAGCGGGGCGATCTCGTCCGGGTCATCGACGCAGGCGGCGCCGAGACGAGCTATGCCTATGACGAACAGCACTACCTCGTCAGCGAGAGCTTGCCGGACGGGACGGTCTATCGCTTCGTCTACGCCGAGCACGCCGGGCAGCGGCGCTGCGTCGAGACCTGGGGCGAGCTGCGGGGAGGCGACATCCTGGGCGCCCTCGGCGCGCCCTCCGACGCCGCTCCCGCGCAGGCGAGAGGGCTCTTCCACGCTCGCTTCACCTACGGGCCTGGCCCCTTCGAGACGCGGATGATCGACGCGGCCGGCGGAGCGCACCGCTACCTGGGCAACGCCCTCGGGCTCGTGGAGGAGTACGTGGATCCGCGCGGCTACTGCTGGATCTACCGCTATGACGAGTCGGGCCGCCTGCTCTCCATGACCGACGGCGGGGGCCGCGTCGAGCGGCGCGCCTTCGACCGGCACGGCCGCATGGTCGGCCTCACGAGGCCAGACGGCGCGCGGTGGGCCTGGAAGAACGACGACGAGCAGAGCAAGATCGTCAGCATCGACGCCGCTGGCAAGCGGGAGATCGAGACGTCGTGCGGCACGCGGACGGTCGAGCACGAGGACGCCCGCGGGCACATCACCCGCTTCGCCTACGACGCCCGCGGGCTGCTGCGCGACATCGCCTATCCCGACGGCACGGTGGAGGCGCGCTCCTACGATGCGCACGGCAACATCAGCGAGCATACCTTCGAGGACGGCACCAGGGCGCGGTACACGTTCGATCTCTTCGGTCGCCCCGTGGGGGTCAGGACGCCGCGCGGGGCAGACTACGAGCTCGGTTACGACTCGCGTGGAGATCTCGTGCTCATCGGCGAGCCGGGCGACAAGAGGACGGAGCTCCGGATCGGCGCGGCCCGCCTGATCGAGGCGGTGCGCGACCCGTCCGGCGCGGTGACGCGCTACCGTCACGTCGCGGGCGCGCTGGTCGAGTGCGTGCGCGCGGATGGGACCCGCTACGCGTTCGGGTACGACGCCCTGCGCCGCCTCGTGTGGATCGAGAACCCGGCTGGCGAGCGTTATCAGCGCACCTATGACGGCGCGGGCAACGTCGTCCGCGAGACCTCGTTCGCGGGCGTGACAACGGAGTACGCTTACGACGGCTCGAACCAGCTCGTGTCCGTCACCCGAGCAGACGGCTCTTGGATTCACCTCGTGCGCGACGCGGAGGGGCGGCTCGTGGCACGGGAGCACTCGACCGGGCTCGCGGAGCGGTTCGCCTACGGCGCGGGCGGCGCGCTGACAGCGGCCGAGAGCCAGGGCGTCCGCGTGCGGTTCGAGCGTGACGGGGAAGGGCGCATCCTCCGCGAGATCCAGGAGGCGGGCGGATGGCGGTTCGAGATCGGCACGGAGTACGACGGCAACGGGGGCGTCCTCGGGAAGGCGTACTCGACCGGCTGGAGCGTCTCGTTCATCCGGCGTCCGGGAGACGGCGTGCCCCTCGCGCTGCGCGCCGTCACGGAGAACCCGGAAGAGCTCCGCTTCGAGTACGACGACCGCGGGGTGGAGACGCTCCGCCGGCGCGCCACCGGCCCCGGCGCGATCGCGACGGAGAGCGATGCGTATGGGCTCCCGACGCGCGTTTCCGTGCTGGGCGAGGGCGAAGCGCTGCTGCGAGAGCGGCGGTACGAGTGGGCCGCGGGTGGGCCGCTGCTGCGGGTCGTCGACATCGACGCCGGGCAGCGGCGGTACGAGCTCGATCCGCTCGGACGACCGCTCGCGGCGGAGGGGCTCGGGGCCGCCGAGCGCTTCCAGTATGCGCCGCAGGGCACGCCGGTGCCGCGGGGGCAGCCGTGGGCGGTCGGCCGCGGCGGGCGTCCGACGAGCGCCGGTGACGTGCACGTCGCGTGGGATGCGCTCGGCCGCCTCGCCGCGCAGCATGCCCCCGATCCGCAGCGATGCTGGACGTATACCTATGACGAGAACGATCGCCTGATCGAGGCGAGGCGCGGCGACGGCCTCGGCGTTCGCTACCTCTACGACCCGTTCGGGCGACGCCTCGCGGAGACGTACGATGACGGCGAGAGCACCTGGTTCGGGTGGGACATCGACAGCCCTGTCGAGGAGCGCGGGACGAGAGGCGGTACGGTACGCCGCGTCTTCCGCGACGACGGGTATGTGCCGCTGCTCGAGGCGGAGGACGGCCGCGCGTTCCGGATGATCGCCGCCGACGCAGCGGGCACGCCGTGGCTCTACGTGGATCCGAGCCGCGGCCTCGACGAGATCGACCTCTCGGCGTGGGGCGCTGTCGCTCGCCGGGGCGGCCGGCCGGGCGGCCTGCGGTTCGCCGGACAGCGCGAGGACGCGTTCACCGGGCTGCACTACAACCATCACCGGCACTACGCCCCCGCCCTCCACGTCTTCCTCACGCCCGATCCGCTGGGGATCGACGCCACGCTCAACGACGTGGGCTTCGTGCCCAATGTGACGCTGTACATCGATCCGCTCGGGCTCACGACCATCGTGGTGGGCGCTCCCAACGACCCCACCATCAAGAGCCACGCGAAGATCCTGCAGAAGCAGTATCCGGGCGCGAAGGTGATCACCTCGGATCAGCTGGGAAAGCCGCCTGGCTTGTGGCAGAAGCTCCGCGGCAAGAACAACAAGATCGATCCCAACGAGAGGCACGTCGTGGTGACAACCCACGGCGCGCCGGGGAGCGCGCAGTGGGGCAACGGCAGCGCCAGCGGCGAACAGATCGGTGACATGCTGAAGAACGCCGGGTTCCAGGGCGGCGCAGGCGCGGTGGTGGACGTCTCCGCCTGCAACGCGGCGACGCCCGCGGCGGGCCAGAAGAGCATCGCCCACGGGATCGCCTCTTCCACGCGCGCCAACGCGAACGGCGCGATGCGCGACCCGTCGGTCGATCCGAACAAGGTCCACAACTACCAGGGCAAGAAGCCCTTCTGGAAATTCTGGGGGAATCCGCCCCAGTATCCCTATCGCCCTGGCGAGATGTGTCCTACGCCACAGGGCCCCTTCGTGCATCAAGGCTACTACGTTGGAGTGACGCCCTCCGGATCGATCAGCGGCGTCCCGTTCAAGCCATGAGCCTTCGTCCCGAGAGCGTCCTTTCCCCGTTTGGCGGGCCGCCCCGGCAGGCGGATCTCGACGCGCTGTTCTCGCGGGCCAGCTTCGGACGCGTGCTCGCGCGACGGCCGGAGCCAGGGCGCAGCGTCGCCCCGACGCTCGCGTGGGTGGACCGCGCCGCGCTCGCCGAGCTCCGGCCGCTGCTTCAGATCTGCGACAGGGCGCCGCCGGCCGAGCGCGCGTGGCATGAGGCGCCGGTGATCGAGCTGTTCGGCCGGGGCGAGCGCGTCGCGACGCTCACGCTGCATCGCGGGCTCGCGCTCGGTTATCCGGGCTGGAACGCGGCCGCCACGCTCGTGCGCCCGGAGGAGCTCGCGGGCTGGCTGGCCGAGCGGGGATGCCCCGCGTCGCGGGGTGCGACACCGGGCTCGGGGCCAGAGAGCGCGGCGGAAGAGGCCCGCTGGCCGGAGGGCGCGCCTCCGGAGCTCGCCCCGCTCCGCGGGGTGTTCGCTGCTGCGGCCGGGGGCCGCTTCGCGGGAGCGATCGAGGCGCTGTCGGCGTTGGGGCAAGCGCGTCCGGCGCCTCTGGATCAGGCCACGGCGCTGCTGGAATGGCTAGGTCGCGACACGGGCACGTGGAAGGCCGCGCCGCACAGGGATCCCGTGCCGCTCGCCCTGCTCCGCGTGCTCGGAGACGCCGTGGTGGACGACGCCATCTGCGCCGGGCTGAGCTCGGACCCCGCGCGGCGCGGGGCAGCCCGCTTCGTGGCGGAGACGATCGCGACGCGCGCGGACCAGAAGCGGCGGAGCGAACGGCTCTCGGGCGCTCTCCCGGCGCTACGGGAGGCCGCGCGGACCTCGGAAATCGTGGGGAGCAGCCGCGCGTTCGAGGCGGCGCTCGCTCCTCCTCCGCTGGCGGCTCCCGAGGGCACCCGGCTCCTTGCAGCGGCGCAACACGGCCGCCTCTCGCGGATCTGCCGAGACGGCGATCACGTCGATGCGCTGGATGGGCTCTCGATCACCCGGTTCAGCGCCGGCGCGCCCGAGGGGGAAGTCCTGTTCGCGCTCCCCGGCGTGCACACCCCCCTCTTCGCGCGCGAAGGGCGCGCGTGCTTCCGGCTGAACGGCCGTGTCTGCGAGGTGTCGACGCCAGGGGGGCCGCTCGTCGCGACCGAGCCCAGCCTCTGGTCCCGCATCGCGCGCTCGCCGCTCTCTTACAGCGTCGCGCGCTCGCGCTGGGAGCGCGCGCGGCGGCGCTGCGCAGAGCGGGTGGAGACGCAGGAGCAGATGCCCATCTTCCTCGAGGTCGACGAAGAGGAGGAGGAAGCGTACGTCGAGCTCGGCGCGGCCGGGGCGCCGCTGCCGCGCGCGCTGGGGACACGCGCGCTCGCGTGGTTTGCGCCGGAGGGCAACCTCGTCGCCTGGGAGGGCGCGCGCGCCGGGTCCGCCAGGCTCGAAGGCCGGCCCATCGACCTCGCTGCTGGCGATGACGGGCTCTACGTGCTCGTCGAGCACGCGCCGGGAGAACACGCGGTCCTCCGGATCGATGGGGGGGCGATCACGACGTCAGCGCGCTTCCAGGTGGAGCCTTGCTCCATCGCACACTGGAGGCCGACGGGCGAGGGCGTGCACCTGCTCCTGGAGGCGCCGCTCGGCGACGTGCTGGTCGACGTGGCGCGCAGGAAGAAGGCGTGAGCGGCGTCGGCCGCGAGCTGCTCGAGATCTACTTCGGCCGGCGGCGCCCGGGCCCCGTCGCGCGGCGGCGCTGACGGACGGCGCCAGGCTGGGCTATCCTGCGGCGATCCGCATGACCGCCCGAGATCGCGTACCCCTCCTCCTCGACCACCTGCGCGAGGCCTACCCCGCCGCGCGTTACGAGCTCAACTGGGAGACGCCGCTCGACCTGCTCGTCGCGACCATTCTGGCCGCGCAGTGCACGGACGAGCGCGTCAACCGGGTGACCGCCGCCCTCTTCAAGAAGTACACGACGGCGCAGGCGTACGCCGACGCCCCCGCCGAGGTGCTCGAGGAGGAGCTCAAGCCGACCGGCTTCTACCGGCAGAAGACGAAGACGGTGAAGGCCGCGTGCCAGGCGCTCGTCGCGCGCTTCGGCGGCGAGGTGCCCGGGACCATGGCCGAGCTCACCTCGCTGCCGGGCGTGGCCAGGAAGACGGCGAACGTCGTCCTCAACACGGCGTTCAACCTCCCCTCGGGCATCATCGTCGACACGCACGTCGCCCGCCTCAGCGGCCGCATCGGCCTGTCGAAGCGCGAGAAACCCGAGCAGATCGAGGAGGATCTCATGCGGATCGTGCCGAAGGATCAATGGACCTTCTTCGGCCCTGCCATGGTCCTGCACGGCCGGTACACATGCGTGGCCAGGAAGCCCAGGTGCGCGGAATGCCGCATGAGCGATCTATGCCCGAAGGAAGGGGTGTGAGCGAGAGATGAAGATCGATCTACCTGACTCATGGCAGCACGTGCTCACGGGGGAGCTCGAGCAGCCCTACTTCCAGCAATTGAGGCGCTTCCTGGAGGCCGAGCGGAACGCGCACCAGGTCTTCCCCGCCGAGGACGACGTCTTCGCCGCGTTCAAGCTCACGCCGTACGAGCGCGTCCGCGTGCTGCTCCTCGGCCAGGACCCGTACCACGACGACGGGCAGGCCCACGGGCTCTGCTTCTCCGTGCGCCCGGGCGTCCCGCCGCCGCCGTCGCTCGCCAACATGTACAAGGAGGCGCTCTCCGATCTGCCGGGCTTCAAGGTCCCGCGCCACGGCTGCCTCACCGCCTGGGCCAGCCAGGGCGTGCTGCTGCTGAACACCGTGCTCACCGTCCGCGCGCACACGCCGAACTCGCACAAGAACCAGGGCTGGGAGACGTTCACCGACGCCGTGATCAGGAAGGTCAACGACAGGCCGGACGGGGTGGTGTTCGTGCTCTGGGGCGGCCACGCGCAGAAGAAGGCGAAGCTCATCGACGCGCGCCGTCACACGGTGATCAAGGCAGCCCACCCCTCTCCGCTGTCGGCGAGGAGCGGCTTCTTCGGCAGCAAACCGTTCTCGACCATCAACGCCGCCCTCAGCGCCCGCGGCGCCGACGAGATCGACTGGCGGCTCCCGGAGATCGAGTAGCGCCGCGATGTCCCGGCAGAAGCGCTCCCTGCCGCTCGCCCCCGGGACGCGGTACACCCCCGCCGTCCTCGAAGGCATCGCCGACGGCGAGCGCGCCGCCCTCGCGCTCTCGCTCGGAAAGCGCACCGAGGCCGGCGCCGTGGCGGCCGCGGCCTCGGCGCTCGCGCGCGCCGAGGCGCTGGAGGAGGCCGCGGTGGCCGCCGAGCCGCCCGACCGGCCGATCGCCTGCAAGGCCGGCTGCTCGACCTGCTGCGTCAGCAAGGTGCTCGTGCTGGCGCCGGAGGTGCTCCGCATCGCGGCCCACCTGCGCGCCACCCGGACCGAGGCGGAGCTCGCCGCGCTCGCCGAGCGCGTGCGCGCCGCCGACACAGCGACCCGCGGCCTCTCCCGGCTCGAGCGCGCCGAGGCCGGGGTCCCCTGCCCGCTCCTCGACGAGCGCGGCGCCTGCTCGGTCCACGCCGTCCGCCCGATCGTGTGCGCGGGTTGGACCTCCCTCGACGCCGCGGCGTGCGCGCGCCATTTCGCCGCGCCCGCGGCCGTCCCCACGGCGCCCATGCACCGCCCGGGCTACGAGGTCGCGAACGCCGTCCTTGCCGGCCTGGGCTGGGCCGCGAGGGAGCTGAGCCTCGACGCCGCGCCGCTGGAGCTCATCGCCGCGCTGCGCATCGCGCTCGAGCGCCCGAACGCCGGCGAGCGGTGGCTCGCGCGCCTCCCCGTCTTCGCCGCGGCCCGCGACGCCGAGTGGCAGGAGGACCGGCGGCGCGAGGCGTGATCGCCCGCCGCCGGCCGTCCCGCCGCCATCCCGGCGTTGTCAGGCGAAGAAATCCGTTTACTGTGGCGCGCCGCGGAGGTCGCCGCCGGTCGGCGCTTCGCGGCAGGACACAGGACAAGGAGGCTCCATGAAGCTTTACGGACATCCCATGAGCACGTGTACGCGCAAGGTGCTGATGGTGCTCGCCGAGAAGGGTCACGAGGCGCAGTTCGAGCTCGTCGACGTGTTGAAGGGCGAGCAGAAGCGGCCTGAGCACGTCGCGCGCCAGCCCTTCGGCGTGATCCCGGTGCTCGAGGACGAGGACTTCACGCTCTACGAGTCGAGGGCGATCATGCGTTACCTCGACCAGAAGCTCCCGGGCGCCTCGCTGACGCCGACCGAGCTCAGGGCGAGGGCGCTCATGGATCAGTGGCTCAGCGTGGAGCAATCGTACTTCTCCACGCCCGCCGTCAAGATCGTCATCCAGAGTGTCATCCACCCGATGCGCGGCCAGCAGTGCGACGAGTCCGTCGTCAGTGCGGCCAAGGCCGAGATCGCGCGGACGCTCGACGTGGTCGACAGGGCGATGGCCAGCCAGGAGTACCTCGCGGGCTCGAGCTACTCGCTGGCCGACGTCTCGTGGACGCCGTACCTCCACTGTCTCGTGATGTCGAAGGTCGAGGAGCTCATCACCGACCGGCCGAACGTCGCGGCCTGGTGGAAGCGCATCAGCGCGCGTCCGGCCTGGGTGAAGGTCTCGTCCTGACCACCGTCGCCCCGTCCTGAACGGGGCCGCCCACCGTGCCCGCGGGCCGCGTGGCCCCGGAGCGGCAGGCCACGTTGCCCGCCGCGCCGGGAGGCCGGCCACGGCTGCAGGCCCGAAGCAGCCGCAGCGGGCTTCACGCACGAAGCGCGCGGCGCGTCGAGCGGCAGGCGCCGGCGCCCTCCCTCGGACGGCTCCGGCGGAGTACGATGCGCGCATGCCCGTGTACCGCTCGTCCGCCGTCGAGCACGCTGCATCGCTCAAGTCCCGTAGGGCACAGCGACGTCGCTGGTGAGCCGTAAGCCGGGTGGAGGCGCCGAGCGCGACGTCGAACCTTCACGCAGGAGAGCAGAGGAGCTGCCGGCAACAGCGCTCGCCAGAGCGCAAGCACCCAAGGCGACGACGAGGCCACACGCCGTCACGACGCCGGCGACGAACGAGGAGCGTCGCGCGCAGGCCCAGAGCGCGCGCGTCGCTCTCCACCATGCTCGGAAGAGCGCGCAAGCCGCGAGGAGCACGAGCAGCGCTGCCGCTCCGATGACGCCTGCGCCACAAATTGGGCTCGGCGCCGTGATAACGCCCGCGTACGCGAGCGGCAGAAGGACGACATCAACGCTCAGCAGCAGGCAACCCAGGCCGACAAATGGATAACGAAAGGGCCACGGGACGCGCAGAACCCATCCTCTCGCTACAGCGCTCGAACGGCGTTGCCAGATCTCGAAGAGCTTGCTTGCAAAGGCTATACCGGATGTGAAGGCGAGCGCCATGCGGGTAAGGTCGATGGCGGCATCGACGGCCTGCGGCTCGATGCCCCCAGTCGCCTCTAGGAGTCCTGCGCTGGCGACGGCCAAGACCGCAGCCCAAAGGACCAGGAGGAACAGCGTGATCGGCCCCGCGAACAGGAACGACAGGATCGCCAAGGCGATCGCCGCGAGCACGGCTTGCCAGTGGCTCGACACGGAACTCGGCACGGAACAAGACGACCCGGAAGCAGGCAGGGTGGAGACCTTCATGGCTCCCGGCCGAAATGCAAATCGTCGGCCAACATCTCGCGAAGGACACCGACACGCACAGCATCCAAGCGGCGCAGGACGATGCGCGACGGGAGCGGGTTGCCCAGCCAGGCTCCTCGCTCGCGAGGTGATCGCGTTCAGAACATGCGGCCGTGCGGGTGATCGCGATCAGCTGCGAGGCAGCTCGAAGCACGGTACGCCGGCGTCTCGGGTGCAGGCTGCGAGCCCCGAAACGCACAGCGCGCCGTCGGCATGCCGGGTGCTCCAGCGCGGAGGGCGACAGGAGGTCATCAGCATGAGCGTTACCCAGCTCGTTCAGCGCAAGGATGTACGGGATGCCTTGGACCGAGTCATTCCTCCCTACAGCCGGGCGCAGCGGACCACGATGAAGGTACCCACGTCGGCATGCAACCCGCGTCTCGTTGGCACCGCGTTCGACTACGCGCTGCGCTTCGGCGAGCATGCCGCCGATGGCGGCGGCGGCAGCCGCGCGTGGCGGAGCTCCAACGGCTTTCCCCTGGTCTCCGGACCAGCTCGCCGTTCACCGCTTCCGCGAGCGCCGCTCGCCGCCCTCCTGTTGGATGGCCTTGAGCCGCCGGAGCAGCTGACCTCGGGAGAGCCCGAGACGTTTCGCCGCTTGAACCTGGTTATCGCCGCAGGCGTCGAGCGCCTCCAGGATCGCCTCCCGCGTCGGCGGCGGCGCTGCGACTGCCGCCGCGCGCACGCCGAGCAACGGCTCTACAATCGAGAGCTTGAGCCCCGTCGTCGGATCTGTCGCCGCGACCAGCCGACTCATACCCCGCACGTTCTCGGGCCAGTCGTGGAGCATCATGAGCTCCACCGCCTCCACGTCCACCCGCACGCGCCCCAGATCCAGCGGCCCGTGCGAGCGCTCCCAGAGCGCCCGCAGGATCGCGAACACATCCTCCGGTCGCTCCCGCAGCGGCGGCAGCGCGATGCGCACCGGAAACCGCGCCAACAGGTCGAGACGGAACCTCCCCTGCTGGACCGCCTCCTCCGGCGGGCGGTTGGTCGCCGCGATGATGGCGATATCCACGAGCGCCGGCTGCGTCGCGCCCACCGCGAGCACCTCCTGGTTCTCGAGGACCCGCAGCAGCTTGGGCTGCAGCTCGATCGGCAGCTCCCCGATCTCATCGAGGAACACCGCCCCTCCGGCGCTCGCTCGGAGCAGCCCAGGGTTGCTCGCGCCGCTTCCCGAGAACGCCCCGCGCTCCCAGCCGAAGAGCTGCCCCTCGAACACGCTTGCGACGATGCCTGCCACGTTGACGCGCGTGAAAGGACCTCTCGAGCGCCCGAGCGCCTGCACGACCGCCTCGGCGAGCATTTCCTTGCCCGTGCCGCTCTCCCCTGTGATGAGCACGTTGCGCACGGGCCGCTTCGTAAGCCGGTCGAGCTCAGCGCGCGCTGCGCTGAGCCCCCACGGCCCCGAGAGGCCGCCGATCGCGGGCGCCGGCTCCGCTCGCCCGGTGTACGTCTCGCGGTACACGAGGAGGGTTTCGCCCGCGCGCAAGACGGACCCATCCTCGAGCGGCACCGGCTCACGTGCTGGAAGCCGGTGGCCATCGAGCCATGTCCCGTTGCGCGAGCCCACGTCCTCGACCTGGAGCCGCCCCCCCGCCCGCGTCAGGCGAAGGTGGTTGGACGAGACCTTCGTATCGTCGAGCCCCGCCGCCGCGAGCCACGCTCGCCCCGCCAAGACGCCAGGGGACGGCAGAGGCACGACGACGTTGGCGGGAAAGGCGGCAAGCAGCACTGGAGAGCCCCGATCCCGGCGTGTGCCGGTCGGGGGCCGGTGCTCGTCGGTGGGCACATCGCGCGGCGGGCGGGTGGTCATGGCGCCCGCCTCATCGTACGGCCGAGGCGGCTCCCTAGCGAGCGTGCCGTGTGCCCCTCCTCATTCTGCGTCCAACGCCACGGCGACCCGCACCGACGCGCTGGTCCTCTCCCCGACGTACAGCAGCAAGCCCTGGCACAGCACGCTGCTCTTGAGCCAGTCGTAGTTGGCGGCGACGCGCCCCTCCGAGAGCGGCACACCTGCCTCCATCACCCGGACCACGACGTCGCCGCGCACCAGCTCGGCCGTCGTGACGTGCAGTCGATCGGGCTGGCTCCGGGCTGTCGGGTCCTGCGTGAACGGGATGCAGATCTCCTCCCCCGTGGATTTGCGGTGCACGCATGCCTCTGCGGCCGGGTGGGTCTTGGCCATGTCCTCGCTGAACCCGCTTTCGCCCTCCGGCCGCCGGGCTACCCCGATGAGCCGCAGCAACCAGGAACGATCCGGTAAGGGGACGTCCTCGCACGGCGCCGGCAGGCAGGTCATCCCCGTGGAAAGACAGTCGCCCTGCTTTCTGCAGCACGGCGTGACCTCAGGCGGCTTCGGCGGCGCGACCTGGAGCGGATCGGGCCGCACGGAGGCAACGCCCGGCGCAGCGGGCGGAAGGACGGACACAACCTCGTCGGCCTCCGGATCGGTACGACTTGCGAGCATCGCGGCGCCTGCGGAAGCAGCAACCCCGAGCGCCAGCCCCAGCGCCAGGAGGAGCGCCGATTGCCCCACGCTGCCGGGCGACCGAGGCTTGAAGGTCGGCTCTGCGTGCACCGTGCGCAGGCTCGGTGCGGGGATGGGGGTCACGGCAGACCGCCGCGGCCCAGCAGTGGAAGGCGCCGGCGAGAGCGTCGGGGCGGAGGGCCGCAGCGCCGCGGAGGGCGGCGAGGGCATCGGCGTGGTGCGGGGCGGGTCGCTCGAACGGGTTCCGGACCAGGAAGCTCGTCCGCGCTGTACCTGGAGCTCGGTCGGGCCAAGGTGCGGATCCGTCGCGCTCGCGCGCGGCGACGCGACGCGCAGCCGCCCCGGGCTCGCTGCCGTCGCCGTATCGATCCTCTGCAGGAGCGCCGCGCCATGGGTTAGCCGCCGCCGCGGCTGGATCTCGAGGCACGCGCGGATCACCTCGGCCCAGAGAGCGTCCGGCACCTGGGGCGGCCAGGGGCGATGTCCTTGCTCCGCCGCGACATAGGCATCGACGAATGCCTCGACCGGCGCGTCCGGAGAGAGCCCAGTCGGATGGGCTCCGCAGAGCAGCTCGCACGCCAGCACCCCGAACGCGAACACGTCGCGGGTGAAGCCTTCGCGCAGCGGGAGCCAGAGCCCAGGCGCGAGCAGCTCGGGCGGCAGGTACGCGACGGTGCCGATGACCGCGCCCGTAGCCGTCAGCGGCCTCGGGTTTCCGGCGGGCGCGGCGATCCCGAAGTCGATGAGCCGCACGCTGCCGGGCGCATCCGAGGTGCCCCAGAACGCGTCCGTTACGAGCACGTTGGCCGGCTTCAGATCGCGATGCAAGAGGCCCAGCCCATGCACATGCGCCAGCGCGGTCGCGACCTGGGCCAGCACGGCACCGCGCTGAGCGAGCGACATCCGCGTCGCCGCGTCCGTCAGCGACTGGCCTTGCACGAAGTCGAAGACCAGCCCCACAACGCCGTCCGCAGGCGCTTCGAAGAGGGCGCGGCACGGGATCAGCGCCGGATGTACGGCCCCGGCGACGGCTCTTGCCTCACGCCGGGCCCGTTCCGCGGCGCCCGCATCGAGGCCGCCGAGGAAGAACAGCTTGAGTGCGCGCAGGCTCCCATCGAGCGGATCGTGGACCTTCCAGACGGCGCCCTGCCCTCCTCGGCCGAGAGGTTCGATCAGGGTATAGCGGTCGACGCGCACGCCGGGGTGGAGCTGCACGGTCCATAGTTACCGCAGCGGTCTGGCCAACAGAAGGGGTGATCCAGAGCTGGCGGCGGGAGCGCTCGCCAACGTGCGATTCTGGATCCCCGCGAGCGCGCGCCCGACCACAGCGCCGCGGCGCGCGGTGTCCTGGAGGGATCCGTGTGGGACGTGATCGAGAACAGCGCGGCAGCTCCACGCCTGCGCTGCCGCCCGCGGCGACGGCTCGGCAGGCGCCGGCGCCCTCCCTCGGACGGCTCCGGCGGAGTACGATGAGCACATGCCCGTCTATCGCTCGTCCGCCGTCGAGCACGCCGCGTCGGTCACCATGGCGGCCCGGACCGACGTCGGGCTCAGCCGCGACCACAACGAGGACGCCTTCCTGCTCAGCGACCTCGCGCGCGGGCTCACCCACGGTCCTGCGGCGGCCCAGGCGTCGGTGGAGCCGCCGCTCGCCCTGGCGCTCGGCGTCTACGACGGCTCCGGCGGCGCGTCGTCCCCCGACGCGGCGAGCCGGCTCGCCGCGCGCACGGTCCACGCCGTCCTCAGCCGAACCGCGCCCCGCTCGAGCGACGCGCTCGAGCGCAGCCTGCTCGAGGCGCTCAACGCGGCCGGGCGCGCCGTCCTCGACAACGCCCGGAGGAGCCCGGAGCACCGGAGCAGCGGCACAACGGCCACCGTGGCCGCGCTCTGCGACGAGCGCCTGCTGCTCGCGCAGATCGGCGACAGCCGCGCCTACCTCCTCCGCAGCGGCGCCCTCACGCAGGTCACCCGCGACCAGACCCTTGTCCAGTCGCTGCTCGAGAGCGGCAAGCTGAGGCCCGAGGAGGCCGCGACCTTCGAGCACCGGAGCGTGATGCTCCAGGCCCTCGGGCTCCGCGCGAACCTCAGCATCGCGCTCTCCGCCGTGGAGCTCCGCCGCGGGGACACCCTGCTGCTCTGCACCGATGGGCTGAGCGACCTGATCGACGATCAGCGCATCGCCGCCGCGCTCGACGCCCACCCCGACCCGATGGAGGCCTCCAGCGCCCTGATCGACGCCGCGCTCGCCGCAGGAGGCCACGACAACGTCACCGCGCTTGTCGCGCGGTTCGACGGCCCGTGGCTCGCTCCGCCGGCCGGCGATGGCGACCTGGAAATCATTGAAATTGCTCTATTTTCTGAGGGGACTACCCGCCGCTCCGACGGCGCGCTGCCGAACCGGCGGATGATGTGAACGCCCTGGGCGCGCGCCTCACGCCGGCGCGCGACACAACGGCGGCTGGCGCGGCGCTCGGGCGCTTGCCTTCCGCAGTGAATTCAGCGATTCCACCCGGACGGAGGCTCGCCTTGGAGAGGGGGGAGCCGCATGCTGTCTTTTCGGGACGGAGCGGAGGGTCATCGTTCTATGGAGCAGCGCACACTCGGTTCTACGGGCGTCAAGATCCCGGTCGTCGGACAGGGCACCTGGCAGATGGAGGCGGATGACGAGGCGGCCTGCCTCGACGCCATCCGGCGGGGGATCGACGCAGGCATGACACACATCGACACGGCCGAGATGTACGGCTCGGGCGCGGTCGAGTCGCTCGTGGGCAAGGCGATCGAGGGGCGGCGCGACGAGGTGTTCCTCGTCTCCAAGGTGCTGCCCACCAACGCGAGCTACTCCGGCACGCTCGCCGCCTGCGAGCGCAGCCTGGAGCGGCTCCGCACCGACCGGCTCGATCTCTATCTGCTCCACTGGCCCGGATCTCACCCGCTCGAGGAGACCTTTCGCGCCTTCAAGGACCTGAGGGCCCAGGGCAAGATCCGTTATTTCGGCGTCAGCAACTTCGACCAGGCGGAGCTCTCGAAGGCGATCGCGATCGCCGGCGTGCACGAGATTGCCTGCAACCAGGTGCTCTATCACCTGCTCGAGCGGGCGATCGAGCACCGCGTGCTGCCGCTCTGCGAGCGGCACGGCATCGCGGTCGTCGCCTACAGCCCCTTCGGCTCGGGCCGGTTCC
The DNA here is from genome assembly GCF_051519845.1 of Sorangium sp. So ce362. Taxonomy (NCBI): domain Bacteria; kingdom Pseudomonadati; phylum Myxococcota; order Polyangiales; family Polyangiaceae; genus Sorangium; species Sorangium sp. So ce362. The sequence goes on from NZ_CP150332.1 coordinate 6,474,208, forward strand.
CGGCGCCGGACAGCACGGCGGGCAGGGTGCTCGCGTCGATCGCGGCCGCCCACCGCGCGACCCCGCGGCAGGTCGCGCTGCGCTTCCTGCTCCGCCGCCCGCCGGCCTTCGTGATCCCGAAGGCCGCGAGCGCCGCGCACGCGCTCGACAACGCGGCCGCGGGCGATCTGCGCCTCACCGGCGAGGACATCGCCCGCCTGGAGACGGCGTTCCCGCTCGGCCGGGACCGCGGCGTGCTGCCGACGCTCTAGGAGAGAGCGCTCATGTGCGGCGGTGGCCCATGATCCCCCGAGCCGGCGCCTTCGCTACGCGAAGAACGCGCTCAAGGCCCCCCTGGCCCCAGGGAGAGCGGAAGGAGTGACCGCAGGAGGCCGACCGATGTGCTAAGGATCCGGCCTGTGCCTGGACTTGTGTTCCCCTCCGGATCCTTTGCCGCCTACCTCTTTGATTGCGACGGGACGATCGCGGACTCCATGCCGGTCCATCATCGGGCCTGGCTCGAGGCGCTCGCCCCGCACGGGTGCGAGCTCACCAGCGAGGATTTCTACGGCTGGGCGGGTATGCCGACCGATCAGATCGTCGACCTCCTGAACCGGAAGTACGGGCTGCGGATGCCGCTGGCCGAGATCTCCGCGGCGAAGGAAGAGGCGTACTACCGCCTGATGCCGACCGTGCGAGGCGTACCAGAGGTCGTGTCCGCGCTCCGCGACGCTCCTCCGCGCACGAAGCGCGCCGTCGTCTCGGGGAGCCCCCGCGCCTCGGTGGAGAAGACACTCGAATTCCTGGGTCTCCGCGGGTACATCGACGTGGTCGTCGCGGCGGAGGACTACGCGCGGGGCAAGCCGGCGCCCGACCCGTTCCTGGAGGCGGCAAAGCGCCTGGGCGTCGAGCCCGCGCAGTGCCTGGTCTTCGAGGACGCCGTGCTGGGGATCGAGTCCGCGCGGGCGGCGGGCATGCAGTGGGTCCTCGTCGATCCCCGGGCGCTCCGCGCCGAGCGGCCAGATCCCTGATCCACGCCGGAAGGCCGCGGGAGACAGCCCAGAATACGTCCTGCCGCTCCTGGCCCAGGGGCGGTCGTGGCATACTCCGCCCATGAACCATGCACTCCTGCGCTCAGCGCTCTCCGGGCTGCTCCTCGCTGCCTGCGGCGGCTCCGTCGACACCCCGCCCGGCAGCGGCGGAGCGGGCGGCGCCGGCGCCGCGGGCGGCACCGGGGGTGCCGGCGGCGACACCAGCTCGACCTCGAGCGGCGGCGGAACGCCGGTTGTCTGTGGCGGGCGCAGCGGGGGAATCTGCGGCGCGGAGGAGTACTGCGACTTCCCCGACGATTCGTGCGGAACGTTCGACAGCGAGGGCCAGTGCTCCGCCCGGCCCGGGGGCTGTCCGGCGGATTGCCCGGGCGTCTGCGGGTGCGACGGCCAGTTCTATTGCAATGCGTGCGGCGCGCACCAGGCCGGGGTGGACGTCTCGGAGAACATCTCCTGCATCGATCCCGTGGGCGGCGACTACACCGCGACGTACTGGCCCGGCGGGCTCGATCACCTCGTCGTCTACAAGGCCGAGCCGGAGGCGGACCGGTGCGTGATGCTCTACGCCGACGCGCCGGTCGAGAGCGCGCCGGCCGGCCTCGACGTCGCCGCGCTCCCGGAGGGGTGGGTCGTGACGCGCATCGCGGTGACCCGGGGGGCGGCCGACTGCGCGCCGGGGGACAAAGCGCCCGCCGGCGAGGCCGTGCACGCGACGGACGCAACCGGGATCCTGGCGATGGATCTCTCGCCGGGAACGGCCGCGCCGTGCACCCTCGACGTGGACATCACCGCCACCTTCCCGGGGGAGCCCGCGACCGCGCGCCTCCGCGCGACCGGCGTGACCGTGAACGACGGGTGCCTGTAAACGACGCTCGCCTCGCGGCGCAGGGTGCTGCTCGACGCTCCTCGCCGGCATCCGGGCATGACACCTTCCGCTCATGAACCGTGGTGCTTCCCTTTCCCTCGCGCTTTCCACCTCCTCGCGACCGGGCTGAGCTCGGCGGCGACTGCCCGTGGCGGGGCGCGGGCGCCGCGGAGCTCCGTTGGCCCCCAGGCCCCCGATCGCGGCGGTTCGCGCGCCGCCGCGTCAGCGCTTCTTCGCACCGCCGCCGCGCCGGGCCTTCTCGGCCTCGGCGAGCCGCCGGCGCGCGTCGTCCAGCGCCGCCTGGCTGGCGAGGCCCTTCGGGAGCGCCTCGTAGCCGGCCACCTCCTCGCGCAGCGTCGCGACCTGCTCCGCGCCCTGCCCGAGCCGCTGCTGGATCTCCGCGCGGAGCTTCAGGTAACGCAGCCGGCGCGGGCCGTAGGCGCGGCCGATGGCGCGCTCCACCGCGGCGAGCGCCTCCGCCTCGCGGCCCATCGCGTGGAGCACCTGCGCGAGCCGCGCGGGCGGCTCGTACGACGCCGGCATCTGCGCCTCGCGCTCCTTCAACATCGCGACCGCCTCGTCGCCGCGCGAGAGCGCGAGGTACGCCATGGCCCGCCCGTAGTCGTACGCGGCGGCCGCCTCGGGCGCCTTCGCCTCCTTCGCGGCCCGCTCCAGCACGGCGAGCTTCGACTCGTTCGCCGCGCGGGCGCCGGCCGCGTCGCCGAGCGCCTGGAGCCCCTCGGCGAGCAGGCCCCACGCGTCGGCCCGGTCGTCGGCGCTCGAGTCCGCGGGCGGGCTCTCGACGATCGACCGGAGCCGGGCGACCGCGGCCTCGCGCGCGGCCCGCTGGGCCTTGCCGTCGGGGAGCGCGGCCGCGCAGGCGAGCAGGACGCTCGCGAAATCGGCGGGCAGCGCCGCGCCCTTCACCTCGCCGACGTGCGCCCTGCCGACGTCCGCGCACGCCGCCGCGTCCTTCCGACGGAGCGCCGACACGAGGCCAAGCAGCGCCTCGCTGCGCCGCGGCCACGCCTCGCCGCCCCGCGCCACGGCGCGCTGGTAGGCGGACGCCGCGGCCGCGTGGTCGCCGGCGCTGTGGGCCCGCTTCGCCTCGACCAGCAGGCGGTTCGGGTCGTCCGCGGGCAGCGCCGAGGCCGCCCGGGAATCCATCGCATGCAGCGCCTCGCGGAGCAGCTCGCGCAGCTCCTGCACCGACGCGGCGCCCCGCCAGAGCCCGACCACCTCGCCGTCCGCCGGCTCGAGGACGAAGAACGTCGGCCACACCGTCACCTCGTGCCGCTCCAGGAACGGCGCGCTCTCCGGTCGATCCGTGTCGATGTCGGCGAACACCACCCGATCGGCGAACGGGCGCAGCGACGGATCGGTCAGCACGTAATGCTTCATGCTCAGGCAGGTGTGGCACCACGGCGCCCACGCATCGACGAACAGCGCCTTGCCCTCGGCCCGGGCCTTCTCGCGCGCCCGCGGCAGGTCGTCGCGGATGAACTCGAGCGGCGGCCGCGCCGCCGCCGACGGCTCCGGCCTGGCGTCGAGCGAGGACGCCGCCGCGGCGGGCGGGGACGCCGCGGCGGCCGGGGGCGCCGACGCGCGCGGGGACGAATCGGCGGCGCAGGCGGCGAGCGAGGCGAGCGCGAGGAGAGCGGAGAGCGAGGCCGGGGAACGCACGGGCCAAGGGTAGCCCAGCAGCGGCGGTCTCGCCCTCCCTGCGACAGGCGAACCCCCACGTTGACGGGCCCTCGGCGCGGCGCGTACATATTTTTAACCGTGGGCCGACCTCGTGCTCGCCTGCGGGCGGGACGGCGGCGGCGCAGCTCGCCGGGGACGCCAGCACAACACATCAGGGGGAGCCCACATGATCGCGCGCGTGCTGAGGATAGGGGAGCATACGGTCCGCATCGGTGAACACGAGGACACCGTGGATCTGATGCTGCGGGGCGACATCTCGCCGGACGAGGTGGTGCGGCTCTTCGATTTCATCGCGTCCCATCTGGCCGGGCAGAGATACATGCTGGTCACCGGCGACGTGGTCCAGCTGGGCCGCGTTCCGGCCGAGTCCCGGAAAGCGGTCGTCAAGGAATCGGGCAGGGTGCCGCCCATCCGCGGGGTGGTCTATTACCGGGTGACCTTCGCGGGGAGGGTCATGACCGAGCTGGTGCTCCGGGGCTATGCGATCGCCACGGGGGTCGACGTCGCCGCCCACTTCGTCAACGAAGAGGCGGAGGCGCGGGCGTGGCTGGCCAGGCGGCGCGGGCAGCTCGCCCGTGAGCATCGCTGAGCCCGCCTGGCATGGCCTGGAGCGCCCGCGACGCGGCTGCGGCGCGCGCCGGACCGGCGGCTGGCGAGGGCGCGGCGGCGCGGGCGTGAGCCTGCCCGGACGGCGCGCGGGATCCGGGCCGGCGCGCGGCGTCCCTGGCGGGCTCGACCCTGCGCCGACAATGCGCCCCCCGGACCCGCGCAAAGCTGATACAGTGCCGCCGCGGTGAACGACTACGCGGGCCGGTGCGGAAGCTGCGCGGCATACACCCGGGTGCATGAGGATCCAGTGCGCGGTCGCGTCGGCGAGTGCGCCCTCGAGGTGTACCCGCCGCCGATCAAGGCGACCGCGACGTGCGCCCGCTACCGGGCCAAGGGCGCGCCGCCGCCGCCGCCTCCTCCGCGGGCCGCAGGCCAGCCCCGCGGCTCGGGCGGCAGGTCGCGGCCGGCCGAGCGGGCGCCGTTGCCGGAGCGCCGTCCCGGAGCCGCGCCGCAGCCCCTCCGTTCGCCGCTGCCAAGGGAGATCGACATCGACATGGATATCGACGAGTTCCGTCGTGTGCTGCGCGAGGTGCTGTCCGAGGAGCTCGGCGTCGGCCGCGCCGAGATGGGTGGCCGCTGGGAAGGCGGGGAGATCGTCCTCCGGCCGGGGAAGGAGGGCACGGCCGAGAAGCGCATCCCGCTCGACGTGTTCTTCCACAAGATCGTCATGCTGCGCGACAAGCTCCGCGTGCTGGAGCAGAAGATCAACGCGCACGAGGGGCTGACCGACGCAGAGAAGGTCCAGCTCCAGGCGTACATCACCGGCTGTTACGGCACGCTCACCACGTTCAACGTGCTCTTCGCCAACCGGGACGACGCCTTCGCCGGCAGCGCTCGCGATAGCGACTGAGCGGGCGCCGCGACACGAGACCAGCAATTCCGTCGCTGCCACGGAGTCCGGGGGGGGGCGCGAGGGCGCTCGGCGAAGAGCTGCACGAGGCGTCGCTCACCATGGTACAAGGTGCGCGGAGGTCGCCGGATGGCCATCAAACAGCTCACGCCCGAGCAGATCCACACCATGTCCCTCGAAGAGAAGGACACATGGTGGCTGAAGAACATCTACCGCGGCGACATGCCCCAGCTCACGTGGCGTTCGGCGGTCACGGGCATGCTCCTCGGCGCGTTCCTCTCGCTCACGAACCTGTACATCGGCGCGCGCACGGGCTGGTCTCTCGGGGTCGGGATCACGAGCGTGATCCTGGCCTTCGGGCTCTTCAAGGTGCTCTCCAGGCTGGGCCTCGGCAGCGACATGACGGTGCTCGAGAACAACGCGATGCAGTCCATCGCGACGTCGGCCGGATACATGAACGCGCCGCTCTTCACGAGCCTCGCGGCCTATTCGATGGTCACGACCACGATCATCCCCATGGGCCGGGCGATGATCTGGATGTTCATCCTCGCCATCCTCGGCGTGCTCTTCGCGTTCCCGATGAAGAAGCGCTTCATCAATGACGAGCAGCTCCCCTTCCCCGAGGGCATGGCCGCCGGCGTCGTCATGGACGCGCTGCACGAGAGCGACGCAAAGGAGGGGCTCTTCAAGGCGAAGCTCCTCCTCGGCGGCGGCCTCGCGAGCGCCGCCCTCGAGCTCCTCCGCGACGACAAGGTGATGCGCGCGCTCTTCGCGCTGAAGAGCATCCCCCATCACTACGACGAGCTCTTCTATCACGGCTGGTTCGCCGACCTGCTCGAGCGATGGGGCGTCTCGCCGGCCATCCGGGGCATCCCCCTGAACGAGCTCACGATCCGCTTCGATACAAGCATCATCTTCGTCGCCACAGGCGGACTGATGGGCATCCGGACCGGCGCGTCGCTCCTCCTCGGAGGGGTCCTCAATTACTGGATCCTCGCCCCCCTCCTGATCCAGCACGGGATCATCCTGCCGAGGAACGGGCATTACGGGTTCGGGCAGATCACGCTCTGGGCGCTCTGGGGCGGCGTCGCGTGCATGACGACGTCCTCGCTTTACGCCTTCTTCTCCAAGCCCAAGGTGATCCTCGACGCGTTCCGGGGCCTCTCCAAGAAGGGCGGAGCGAGGGACGTGCTCGCGGACATCGAGCTGCCGGTGAAGCTGTCGCTCATCGGCATCCCGATCGTCGGCCTTGTCGTCGTCGTGCTCGGGCAGCTCTGGTTCGGCATCTCCTGGTGGCTCGGGGTGCTCGCGATCCCGCTCGTGTTCATCTTCTCGCTCATCGCCGTCAACTCGACGGGCATGACGGCGATCACCCCGGTCGGGGCGCTCGGCAAGCTGACGCAGCTCACCTACGGCGTCCTCGCGCCGAAGAACATCACGACGAACCTGATGACGGCCGGGATCACGGCGGAGGTCTCGAGCAACACGGCGAACCTCTTGATGGATATCAAGCCGGGCTACATGCTCGGCGGCAAGCCGCGCCACCAGGCGATGGGGCACGTGCTCGGGGCGATCGCGGGGCTCGTGCTCTCGGTGCCTGTCTGGTATCTCGTGCTCATCCAGGGAGACATCGGGCGCTACGGGACGGAGAGGCTGCCGGTCCCGAGCGCGCTCACGTGGAAGGCCGTCGCCGAGGTGCTGATGAAAGGGATCGACTTCCTCCACCCGACCGCCAAGTCCGCGGTGGTGGTCGGGGCGATCGTCGGCATCGTCGTCGAGGTCGCGAAGCAGATCACGAAGAATCGATTCCCCCTCTCCGCGGTCGCCCTCGGGCTCGCGTTCATCCTGAACTTCACCGATATCTGGTCGATGTTCCTCGGCTCGTTCCTCTTCTGGCTCATCGAGCGGCGCGCCGCGACATGGCACAGGACGCGCGAGCGCAACGAGCGCGAAGCGCGGCTGATCGCGACGGGGCCCGGCGGGCTCACCGAGGCGCCCCCCGCGCCGGTCAAGCGGCCCTGGTACGCGCTCGCCGCCGAGAACAGCGAGGCCATCTGCGCGGGCGTGATCGCCGGGGGCTCGCTGATGGGCATCGGCCTGAGCGTGCTCGGCGTGCTGGTGCTGCCCGACGTGCTGGAAGCCGCGAGCCTCGCCAAGGCGCTCGGACAGCTCCTCGATTTCCTCCCGAAGTGAAGCGCCCTCGGTCGCCGAGCGGGCCCATCCGGCCCGCTCGCGGCCGCCTGCAGCCGCGCCTCAGTGGTGTGACAGGAATGCGCGCCCTGGAGGCCCACGGCGAGCCACGGTGGGCGCAGCGCGTCGCCCCGTCGAGGCGCTCCGCTCGGAGGCGCTCGTGGCGCGGTTCATGCAGCCTTGTTTGCGTCGCGTCAAACCGAGCTCAACGTAGGACGCGCGAGGAGAGGACCTTTCATGCCGGTGAATGCGCCCCCGTCCCGAGGAACGCCCAGCCCCGCGCCGGTCCGTGATCCCGAACCGGGTCCGCCGGTGCAGGATCCTGCGCCGAGCGAGCCGCCCCGGCGCGACCCGGATCCGGGCGAGCCGGCGCGTCGGGATCCCCCGCCCCCGCCTCCCGCGCCCGGAGAGCGCTCTCCGGAGATCGAAGACCCGCCGGCGCCGGGGCAGCCGCCCAGGGAGCCCGGAGTGATCGCGAGGGCCGGCTCCGCTTTCAGCGCCGCGTAACGTCATCCCCTAACCATCGAGAGGTGTCCATGAACACGTGTGATTGCTGCGGCAACAGCTACGACAAGGCCTTCCAGGTCATGGTGGGCGGCACGACCTACACGTTCGACTGTTTCGAGTGCGCGATACACAAGCTCGCGCCCGTGTGCGCCCACTGCGCCTGCAAGATCGTGGGGCACGGCATCGAGGCCGGCGGGGCGTTCTACTGCTGTGCGCACTGCTCCAAGCAGGAGGGCGTTCAGGGGGCGATCGATCGCGTGGCGTGAGCCGCCGCCGGGGCGGGCGGCCGTGCTGGCGCCGTGAGCCGGGTGAGGGTCCGGGATGGGGAGCGTCGTTAACGGCGCTCGGGCGCGATCTGGGTCGCGCCGGCCGCTCGCTCCTTGTTCATCTGGCGAATGCAGTGCTGGAGCGCGGCGCGGAGGTTGCCGAGGGTCGTGATCTTGTCCAGATCCAGGCCGAGGCTCACGATGGTCTGGGCGACGTTCGACCGGATGCCCGTGACGATGCCCTCGGCGCCGAGGAGCCGGATCGCGCCGACCAGATCGAGGAGGTAGCTCGCCGTCTTCGTGTCCACCATGTCGACGCCGGTGAGATCGAGGATCGCGTAGCGCGCGCCCGTGCGCACGATCGCCTCGAGGAGGGTATCCATGACCTCCGCGGTCCTCTGGCTGTCGAGGACCCCGATCATCGGCAAGGTCAGCACGCCTTCCCACACCTGGATGATGGGAGTCGACAGGTCGCGGATGACCTGCTGTTGCCGCTCGATGAGCTCCAGCTTGGTCCGGAGGTCCTGCTCCGTGCTCTTCGCCTGGCTGATATCGAGGGTGACGCCGACGACCGAGTACACCTCTCCTCGCTCGTCGCGGACGGGGATCTCCCAGTTCTCCCAGAACACCCCGTGCGTCGAGGAGAGCGAATGCGACGCCTCGCCCGCGAGCGCCCGTCGAAGCATGTCGACGCCATCGGTGCCGGCGTAGAGCTCGAACACGTTGTGGCCAAGGTGCTCCCCCTCCTGCAGCCCCGCGCCGTCGACCCCCTTGCCCTCGTGGAACGTGAACATCCCTTCCGCGTCGATCGCCCAGACGATGATCGGCAGCGTCTGCGTGACGGTCCGCAGGATCACCTCCTTCTGCTGATGGCGGCGGAGCTGCTCGCTCCGCTCCGTCACGTCCTGCCCGAACACCCCGACGCCGGTGACCTCCCCGCGCTCGTCGAGGAGGCGCTCGTGGCGCCACTCGAAGTACGCCACGCCGCCGTCCTTGCTGACGTGGCTCCACACCCGCGGCGCCGCGCCGTCCTCCGCGAGGAGCCGCCGCCACGCATCGGGGTCGCCGGACGCCGGCAAGAGGTCGTCCACGCGCCGGCCGAGCGCCTCCTCCCGCGCAGGACCGAACAGGCGCTCGGCCGCACCGTTCCAGTCCTCGATCGTGAGATCCGTGCCGTACTGGACGATCGCAAGCGGCGCCCGCTCAAAAAGGAGCGCACGCCTGCGCGCAAGCTGTCCGGCCTCGATTTCTTCCTGTGACGCAGTGGAAACGGTCATGCAAAAGAAATTTTACCCTGAACGCGTGCCGCTCGTCGAGAGCGGTCGTTACCGTCCTGCAGGCAGTACCGGCGTGCTCCGGCCACGCTGCCCGGGCGGAATCCATTGCTGCTGTAACCTCCCGAGCAGCGCCTACTACGTCAGCAGCCGTCGGATCGTCGCGATCGCGGATTTACGTCTCGCGAGCCGGCGCGCGGAAGGGGTGACTCACCCGGCCTGGGGGGCGAGCCGGGGCGACGCGGCTTCGGGCCCGAGGAAGCGCGCGATGCGCTCGCCGAGACGCGCGCGGAAGGCGTCGTCGGTGGGGGGCGAGTGGCGGCACCCCTCGAGCAGCTCGGTCTCGGCGCGCGGCAGGAGCACCCTCGCGCGCGCGAGCAGCTTGGCGCCGGGGAAGCTCACGTCGTCGTCGGCGCCGAACACGAGCGCGGGCCGCGCGAAGCCGGCGAGGGCCTCCGGCGTGGCGAGCGGCGGCACCCGCATGTCGAGCCGGTAGCTCCGCACCGCGTCGCCGAAGTAGGGGCCCCACAGGTCGTCGTGCGTGGAGAACAGCCCGGAGAGGAGGCGCGCGAGGCGCTCCTCGGAAGGGAACGCGCGGTAGAGGGCCATCGGGATGGCCACGCGCGTGAGGCCCTGCCACACCGGGCCGGACACGAGGCCGCCCGGCACGATCAGGACGAGCCGATCGATGCGGGCAGGTGCGCTCTGGGCCATGCGCAGGGCCACGAAGCCTCCCCAGCTCACGCCGAGGAGGTGGGCGCGCGCGAGCCCGAGCGTGTCGAGGACGTCGGTGAGCCACTCGGCGTAGGCGGGGCCGTCGAGCGGCAGGCGGACGTCGGCGCTCTTGACGGACTGGCCGATGACGTCGGGCGCGTAGACGCGATAGCGCGTGAGGAGCGGGCCGAGCTCGGGCAGGAGATGCGCGGAGCTCGCGAGCGCGCCGTGCAAGCAGACGAGCGGCGGGGCGTGCTCGGGGCCGGCGACGAGGACGTGCGTCGCGCCGAAGCGGGTCGAGACCTCGCGCGCTCGGGCCGGGACCGGGACCTTCTCGCGGAACCGCTCGAACCACGCGGCGATGCGCGCGCGCGCCTCTGGACTGCGAAAGATGATGGATGACGTCATCGAGCCCTCCTGACGTTGGCTGCGGGGCGGAGGCCGCAGAGGTGCTGAGCGACGAGCCGATCGAGCAGGGCGACGGGCGACGGGTGCGCGCCCTGGACCCACGCGATCAGCGCGAAATAGTAGAAGGAGAAGAACGCGACGCCGAAGAGCGCGGCGTCGGCGCCGTCGGCGACCTCCCCCCGCGCGCGGGCGGCGTCGAAGAGCGCGACGACGCGGCCGTGCACGGCGGCGACCTGCTCGGTGAAGCGCGCCTGCCACGGCGGGTCGGCGAAGAGCGCCTCGCGGAGCAGCGTCTTCGACAGCGTCGGCCTGCGGGCGTAATACGCGAAGAACGCGGCCCCGAGCCGGTGGAGCCGCTGCTCGAGGGTGCCGGGCTCGTCGTCGCGGACGGCCTCGGCCGCGGTGGCGGCGAGGTCGTCGAACAGCGCGGCGTGGAGCAGGTCGCGCTTGTCGGCGAAGTGGAGGAGGACCGTGCCCGCGGCGACGCCGGCGTCCGCGGCGATGGCGCGGACGTTCGCCGGCTCGAAGCCGTGACGCTCGAAGTGGTCGCGCGCGGTCTCGAGGATCCGGGCGCGCGTCGCATCCCTCTGGGCGTCGCGTCGGCCAGGCTTCTTAATGAACGCGTTCACTGAACGTGTTCATTACATGGAGGCGGGTGGCGCGCAAGCGGTATGGACGAGCCCGGCGCTCAGCGGGGTGAAGGGCGCCCGCGAAGCCGCGCAGGCGGCTACGATCCCGGGATGAGCGCCAGTCGCCGGCGCGCGTTCATCGGCACCACCGGCTCGGGCGGCGGCGGGGGCGGCGCGTCCGCGTAGTAGCACGTGGCGCAGTGACCCCAGAGCTCGCTCGCGTCGCGATCGCGCGCGATGAACTCGTAATCCTGGGGGGCGTTCACGGTCCTGGCGAGTCCGCCTCGCTCGTTCACCCAGTCGCGCAGGGTCGTCTTGACATGATCGACCCATTGCTCGGAGGTGAGCGGGGGCGCCTGCGTCGACGTGGTGGGCTCCCCTCTGGGCTTGGGCTTGGGGGGCGCTGTCTGCCGCTCGTAGACCGGGAGCTCTTCGTCGAAGATACCTGGCAACCAGCTCGACCACCATTGCTTCTGGCCGGTGTCTCGAAAGGCCTTGCGATCCAATGGCTCGTCGTCGACCCATCTCACGGCGCCGCGCTCGCGTAGCCAGAATGGCTGCGCGACGCGATCCGCCGTCGCCGGGTGGGGCGCCTTCGCGCTGCGCCACCGTCGCCGCATGCGGTGCATGAGGTTTGCCGTCAGGGCGGCGCCGTTCGTCTTCCTCCATGACCGATGCTCGGAGGTCGCCCCAGGGGATGCGGGCGCCTCGCCATGGGCCAAGATCCGCGGCGCACCGAGCCGCGCACCGGAGTCCGGAATATCCGCGCGGGCGCGAGCCTTTGCGCGCTGGCGCGAGCCTTTGCGCGCGGGCGCCATCGGGGTAGAGTGTGCCCGTGTATACCCTCTATATCGCCAACAAGAACTATTCGTCCTGGTCGCTTCGACCGTGGATCCTCATGCAGGAGGCCGGCATTCCTTTCGAGGAGAGGATGCTCCCGTTCGGCGATGAGGCCGTGTGGGCGCCCTTCCGCGCGCTCGCGCCGGCCGGGAAGGTCCCGACGCTCGTCGACGGAGGGCGCGTGGTATGGGATTCCCTCGCCATGGTCGAATACCTGGCCGAAAGGCACCCCGGCGTCTGGCCGCGTGACGAAGACGCCCGCGCCTTCGCGCGCTGCGCGGCCGCAGAAATGCACGCGGGGTTCGGCGTGCTCCGCTCGTTGTGCAGCATGAGCGTCGGTATTCGCGTGCGGTTGCGCGAGACGCCGCCCGCGCTCTTGCGTGACGTCGGGCGGATCTCCGCATTGTGGACCGAGGGGCTCGCGCGGTTCGGCGGGCCGTATCTCGCCGGCGACACGTTCACGGCGGTCGACGCCTTCTTCGCGCCGGTCGTCTTCCGCGTGCAGACGTACGGCCTGCCCCTCGGCGAGGCGGCGGCGGCTTACGCGGCGCGGATGCTCGATCGCCCGTCGATGCGCCGGTGGTACGCCGATGGGCTCGCCGAGACCTGGCGCGACGAGAGCCACGACGCCGAATGCCGCGCCGTCGGGGAATGGACGGCGGACCTCCGGGCGGTCTGAACCAGCCTCCCGCGCCTGCTCGAGAAAATCGCGGGGGCATGTCGGGCCCTGGCTTCGTCTTGCGGACGCAGGGCGGAACGGCTCTTCGGCGCGCTCAGGGTGAGCGCCGGCTCAGCTGGCCGCGGCGGACGGTTGCGCCTGGGAGCGCGCGCGGAGGCGCTGCTTGGCGGAAGGGCCGCCGGGGTGGCGGACCGAGGCGACGGCGCGATCCATGGCGTCGCACCAGTAGCGCGCGACGTCCTCGCGGTCGGTGAGGAGGGCGTCGATGGGGCCGTGGTCGCTCTCGATCTCGACCGCGAAGCGGTCGCCGCGGGGCTGCACGCCGACGCCGTGGACCTCCCCGGCGGAGATGGCGGCCCCGAGCCTGCCCTCGGGGCGCAGGTCGATGGCGCCGGTGCGGCTCACCCAGGGGGCGACGACGAAGCGGCCCGGCCCGAAGGACACCACCGGGGCCGAGCGCGCCGCATACCGGGACGAGAACCGGGCGACGCCGAGGAAGGCGTAGCCCGCGAGCGAGAGCAGCGCGGCGGCGCTGCCGACGCCGATCGCGATGCCGCTGTCGCCCGCGGCGGCGCTCCGCATGGTCTGGATCCACAGCACGAGCGCGGCGACGAGCAGCACGGCGCCGATGAGCGCGTTGCGGCTCGCGGCCGCGCGCGGTCCCTGGCTCGCGTGGTCCCGCACGACGAGGAGCTCGCCCTCGCTCCGGATCGCGAACCGCGCCAGCGCGGCGGCCGTCAGCGCGGGGGCCGGCGCAGCCTCCGGGAGGGGCCGCGGGGCGATGGCGCCGGGCGGCTCGGCGCCGCGCGCCGTCGCCAGCGGGACGCGCAGCGCGGCCGCGAGCGGCGCCGCCACCGCCTCGACGAGCGCCTCCGCCCGGCCGGGATCGAGGTCCTGCGCCTCGGCGACGAGCAGGCGCTGGGCTGCCGCGGGGCGCGTGGGCGTGGGCGGGGCGAGCGCGAGCCAGGCGGCAACGTGGGTCCGCTCGCGCGCGCACGTGGGGGCGGCGCAGCACGGGCGCTGCTCCGCGGTCACCTCGACGCGCACGGCGTCGCGCGACTCGGCCGCGCCCTCCCCTGCCCCGCCCGCGCCCGCGAGCCGCAGCGGCGCGAGCCGGAGGGCGCTCGCGCCGCGCTCGATCCGGAGCCAGACGGGGTCGCGCGGCGCCGGGCCGAAGCGCGCGTCCTTGTCGCGCTGCGGCGCGCCGAGCTCCGGCGCTGCGCGGAGGAGCAGCGGTGGGCCGTCTCCCTCCGCGGCGAGAGCGCGCGCCGCGCCGGCCGGATCGCCGAACGGATCGAGCGCAGGGACGGAGCTGTCGACCTCGAGAGAGCGGAGGGCACGCGCGACCTCCGCCTCGAATACTGCGGTGCTCGGCTCGGGCATGACGGCACGTTTGCCCCGGCTGCGCTGGGTTGTAAAGCGGGCCCGTCCGCGCGCCAACGCCGGGCGCCCGCTCTCCTGCCCCGGCCCCTGCTACCGCGCGCGCGGAGCCGGCCGCGGCTCGCGCGGAGCCGGCTCCCCGGCGCCGGCGCGACAGGAGCGCGCCGAGCGCGGCGAGCGGCAGCGCTCCAGGAGCCTCCGACGGCCGGCCGCCGCCCGAGCAGGAGCAGCCGGCGTCGCTCTCGGGCTCGTCCACGACGTGCACGCGGGGCTCGACCAGGCCGCGAACCCGGCCTCGATGCCGGTGGCGGCGAAGCCGGAGACCCCTCATCATCGTCTCAGCGGCCCTGCAGCACGACCTCGAGCTCCTCGGGCGCCGCGCTCCCCTCGAGGGGCAGCGTCACCTCCACCCCCTCGTGGACCGGCAAGGTCGCCGCGATGGGCCAGGCGCGCGGCGCCCCTCCTTCGCCCGCCGCGACCTCGCGCAGCGTGACGCCACGCAGCGGAGCCACGCCGCCGTTGAAGAGGCACGCCCGTAGCCGGCCCTCCTCCACGGCGACCGAGCATGCGACGACGTCGGCCGTCGCACGCCGGATCCGCCCGAGCTTCTCCTCCTCCCCGGACGCGGCGGGCAGGAGCGACAGGAGCGCGTCGCGGGCGCGCGGGTCGCGGAGCCAGGCGAGCATCATCGCCGCGTGGATGCGCACCACGCGGTAGCGCGCGCGCGTCAGCGCGAAGAACGCGTCGGGCGACGCCACCCCGGTCTCGCCGTTGAGCAGGCCCGTCACCCCCGGCTCGATCTTGACCTCCGTCCCGGGCGCCTCGACGTGCCACTTCACCGCGCGCCCCGGCCCGAGCGCGCCCTCCCAGAACAGACCGCGCTCGGTGATCCCGGCGCGCTCGCCGCGGCGATTGCGCCGCGCGAACGTGAGCAGCACGCGGAAGTCGCTCACGGGAGCGCCGCTGTTGTTGACGACCGCGAGCTCGAAATCGTAGCGGCCACGCGCCGGCCGCGGCGGGCGCCCGCCCCCATCGCGGCCGGCATCGCCCGGCTCCGCCGCCGTCCCGCCAGGCTCCGCGGCGGCCTCGTCGTCCTCCACCCGGTTTCGCCGCAGGATCGGCGCGATCACCCCGGCGCCATCGTCGGGCCCGGTCGAGCCGAGCACGCTGAGGATGGGCACCCCCTGCCGCCAGAGCGGCGAGTCGGCGCGGTCGCAGAGGCAGTGCGGGAACGACGGCTCGGCGCGCTCCCGGGCCTCGCTCGCGAGGAGCGCTGCAGCGGCTCCGCGGGCCGCCGGGCCGACGCCGCGCGCCGCCCGTCGCTCGGCCGGAGGCAGGTCGCGGGGCGCCGCGAACCGCTGCACGAACGCCATCGTGGCCACGATGCCGACCACGGCGAGCGCCGCGGGCACGAGCACGCGGGCCCGGAGCGGGAGGGCGTCGAACCCCTCCTCACCGCCGCGCTCACGCCCGGGCTGCGCGCCGAGCGGCGTCGGTCGGGGCGCGAACACGGGCGCGGCCGGCGCGTCGGGGGTCGAGGCCGCGAGGCGGTCCGACGCGAAGCCCATGCGGCGCGACAGCTCCGCCACGAGCGCGTCGCGCAGGCGATCCGAGGGCAGCCCTCCCCAGGTCACGAGCCGCGCGGCGAAGCGCAGCGCGAGCCAGGTCGCGAGCGCGACGAGGAGCGCGAGCGACGCGGTGCCGAGCGGGCCGCTCGCGAGATAGTCGGGGGACAGGGCGGCCGCGAGCACGCCGACCGGCGCCGGCGCGATCCAGCTCGCCGCGCGGGCGCGGAGGCGCGCGCGGTAGGCACTTTCCATCGCCTCCATCGCCGCCGGCGAGATCACGCCGGGCACGCCGGGGAGATCGCCCTCGAAGCGCGCGAGGACGAAGCAGTTGTGCGGCGAGCACGCGGACGGATCGAGCGCCACGCAGAGCGCCTTGCCGCGACGGAAGAGGCCACGGATCGCGGTGTAGGGGACCCCGAAGCGGACCGGCGCCGCCACGGCGCCCAGGGCGAACCCCTCGGCGTAGCCGGCGACACGGACCAGCTCGACCTCGAGCTCCGTCTCGGCGCAGGTGAAGCGCATGGCGCCGACGGCGTTGGCGCCTCCCTCGGCGATCGCCAGGGCAGCGACGGAGAACGCACGAGCCAAGGTGGCCGCACCCTAACCGCGCGGGCCGGAGCGCCGCAACGGAAACCCGGCCCGCCCCCCCCCGGGACCCGGGCGCGGCGGGAGACCGTTGATCGGGCCGCGCGGGGTGCGTAAGAGGTGGCGGCATGAAGCCTTTCCAAATCGTCCTCGGCCTCTCCTGCGCCATCCTCCTCGGTCCGGTCGCGGGCTGCGAGGACAAGGTCCCCGAACCGGACCTGCCGCCGGGCAGCGCCGTGCCGCAGGTGAAGCCCGCCGAGCCGGAGCCCGCCGACCTCATCAAGGAAGACACCGTCGTGGGCACCGGCCCGGAGGCGAAGGACGGCGACAGGGTCCGCGTCCACTACACAGGGCGCCTGCTGAAGACCAACGCCGAGTTCGACTCCTCCGTCGGCCGGGAGCCGTTCGTGTTCGCCCTCGGCAATACGGAGGTCATCAAGGGCTGGGACCTGGGCGTGGTCGGGATGAAGGTGGGCGGCAAGCGCAAGCTCACGATCCCCTCGCGCCTCGCCTACGGTGAGTCGGGCAGCCCGCCGAAAATCCCGGGCAAGGCGACGCTCGTCTTCGACATCGAGCTGCTCGGCATCGGCGACGCGGCGAACGACGCAGCCGCCCCCGCGGCCGACAAGGCCGGAAAAACCGCGCCCGCGGCCGGCAAGGCGGCCAAGGGCGATAAGCCCGCCGCCGCGCCGGCCGAGAAGTAAGGAGGAGCCCAAGGACGAGGTGCGCCGCGGGCGCCGCGAGAGAGGTGTAGCCCGGAATGCGCCGCGGGCGCACCGGAGAGCGCGCTACGTCCAGCGGAGCTGCCGCAGGTCGTCCCAGACGTCACGCGCGGAGAAATAGCGGTAAGCGTCGCGGCGGCGCAGCAGCTTGGCGATCACCTGGCTCAGCGGCGTGCCGAGCGCCTCGGCCTTCTGCCGCGGGGCCCCCTCGGCGATCTGCCGCGTGATCTCCTCGTAAGGGGCGTTCACGTCGATGGCCGGCTGGCCGGTGTGCATCTGGTACATGAGAAGCCCGAGCTGGTAGAGGTCGCTCTGCGTCGTCGTGTAGCCCGCCGTCACGAGCTCGGGCACGAGGATCTTCGGGTTCGCGACCTGCGGGCGGAACCAGCGGGTGACGCCGTCGAGCTGGTGGGCCACGCCGAAGTCGGTGAGCTTGACGAGCGGCCTGTGGTCGAGCTGGGAGATGAGCACGTTGCCCGCGTGCAGGTCGGCGTGCACGACGCCGTTGTCGTGCAGGTACTGCAGCGTCATCAGGAGCTGGCGCGCGAGCTCCAGGAGCAAGGGCGGCTGGAACGGGGTGCCCAGCAGCGCCCGGAGGCTCGTGTCGCACCGCTCGAGCGCCAGGTAGAAGAGGTAGTTCACCTCGAACGCGTCGTGGATGTAGACGATGTTCGGGTGGCGGAAGCTCTCCAGGCGGAGCATCTCGCGCGACCACTCCTCCTTGACGACCTGGTAGGGCTTGTTGGCCGGCCGCAGCATCTTCAGGGCGTACACCTGGTCGAACGGCCCGCTGCACTCGTACACCGAGCCATACTGGCCGTCGCCGATGAGCGCCCCGATCATGTACGTGCCCCGGGTGGAGGTCAGCGCAGAGCCCGGCACCGGAAACGGGATCAGGAAGCTGCCAGTCGAGGACCAGGTCACGGCGACGCCATCGTAACCGAAAACGACGGCGCCCGTTCACCCCGCGGCGCTCGCCCCGCCCTGAAGCACGCCCCCGCGGCCGAGCAAACCCCCGGGGCGGCCCGGGCGCAGCGCGCCGAGGGCGGCCGGACGCTCATGAAGCGGCGAGCTTCCGCAGGACGTCCGCGGCCTCGGCCTGATCGAGCTCGAGCGCCGCGGCGACGTCGAGCAGGAGCTCGCGCTCGCTGGTCCTGACGATCCCGTCGGAGACCACGACCTGGGCGGCCAGGAAAAAGGCGACCTTCCGGGCCTGCGGGGTGGCGAGCCGCTCCTTGAGCGACGCAAGCCGGGCGACGCGGCCCTCCTTCTGGAGCTGCTCCACCACGGTACGGATGAGCTCATCCATCGTGCTCGGCGGGATCCGGCGGTCCGTGAGCGACTCCACGCTCCGTGCGAAATGCACCCTCTCCTCCTGGCTGAACTCGCCGTCGGCGAACGCCGCGAGGAACATCAGCTCGACGAGCGCCTCGAGGTTGGGCTCGTCAAGCGTTTGCAGCGGAGGAGGGCTCATGAGCGGCATCGGATCCGTCTACACCGAGGCCCGGCGGGGGACCAGCCCCCGGCGCGCCCCCGCCCCCGGTGCGTCCGGGGCAAACGCCTCCGCGGGCGGCGTTGGGAGAGGGCGACCGGTGTGTCATGAGTTCGAGGATGCACGTGCGTGAACTCGCCCAGGCGGCGCTCCTCGGCGCGCTCCTCCTCTGCGGCTGCGGCGGCGCGGCCACGACCACGCCGCGCCACGCCGCGGGGCCCCTCCGGCCTGCCACCGCGGCGACGCCGCCCGCCGCGGCGCCAGCCGAAGCCGCCCCACCGCCGTTCCGGCTGCCCTGCGAGCGGGACGATCTCGTGGGCTGCACGAACGGCTGCGCCGACCGCCAGATCGAGGACTGCGTGACGCTCGGATCGATGTACCTGGGCGGCGCGATCGTCTCGGTCGACGTGGGGCGGGCGATGGGGCTGTTCAAGGCGGCGTGCGCCGAAGGGAGCGCGCGGGGCTGCCTGCGGCTCGGCGACGCGTACCACGATCGGCTCGCGCCCCCCGACAGAGCCGACGGGGCGAGCGGGGCAGACGCGGCGGACGTGGCGGACGAGGCGGCGCTCTACTGGCACGCGCGCGCGTGCCACGCGGGCGCGAACCTCGGCTGCCTCGCGGCCGGCAGGGCCTACCTCCACGGCCAGGGCGCGAGCGCCGACGCCGGGCGCGCGGCCGCGCTGTTCCAGCGCGTCTGCGAGCGCGGCAACGCCCCCGCCTGCGTCGAGCTCGGGCACCTCCACGCGCAGGGCGAAGGCGTGAAGCGCGACGGCCCGAAGGCGGTCGAGCTGTTCACCAAGGCGTGCAAGCTCGGCCTGGACGAGGGGTGCCTGCTGGCGAGCCGGTCCGGCGACGTCCTCCCGCCGCGCGACTGACGCGAGCGCCGGCGCGGCCCGAGGGGCGTCAGTCGGTCCGACGGCGCAGGGCGATGTCCAGCGCCGCCGTGATCATCGCGGTGAGCTGCGTGTCCGAGACGCTCTCGGACGGGAGCACGACGAGCTCCGCGCCGATGCGCCGCGACAGCTCGATGAACCCCTCCGGATCGAACGCCCGCACGTCCTGGGTCATCACGATGGCCAGCGGGTTCAGCCAGGCCGCGCTCCCGCGCAGCGACACGAGATCGCACGCGAGCAGGTCGGCGCCCTCGACGAAGACCAGCCGGCGGCAACGCTCCGCGAGCTGCTCGCTGGCGCTCACGATCAGCACGACCGAGGCAGAGGCCGTCCGCATGCTGCGCCCCGCGGGGCGCGTCGGCAATTCGCGCGTGCTCATCGCAGCGAGGTCAGCGCTCGAGGAGCGGACGCCGGTAGGGGACGGGCCCGTCGCCCTCGCCCCGAGCCCGCGCGCGCTCCTCGTCGGCGAGGGCGAGGTCCATGACGAAGGAGCCGAACGACAGCCGGAAATCCCGGTCGTTCGGCTTTGTCGCGTAGAAGGCGAGCAGGGAGAGCACGCTCCCGATCTGCGCCGCGGCCGGGTCGTCCGGGCACGCGCTGAAGCGGTCGGCGAGCGTGCAGAGCTGCCGGAAGAGCGGACCGCCCGGGTGCGGGCCGGCGCTGCACATGGCGAAGGTGCCGCTGCCGCGATATCCGAGCTTCCGGCGCTTCCTTCCGGGGGTACGGGACGGGGGGACCATCGTCATGATTGCTGCCCAAGCCGCCTGTGAAGGTTGAATCGCGCCGCGCAGGGGCTGACCTGCCGCGGGACGCTCTCCATCACTAAAGAGCAGCCGGAAGAGAGTCAATCGGAGAGGACGCGGCGGGCCAGATGAGCGCGAAAATCTGCGGAATGGTCCCCCGTCCGACCAGCGCGTGGGTATACGTCACCGCATGAAGGCAGTCGTGCTCGCCGGCGGCAAAGGCTCCCGGCTCCGCCCCTACACCGCCCTTATCCCGAAGCCGCTGATGCCGATCGGCGATCACACGATCGTCGAGATCCTCCTCCGGCAGCTCGCGCGCGCCGGGGTCACCGACGTGGTGATGTGCGTCGGCCACCAGGCCGCCCTCATCGAGGCGGTCGCCGGCGAGGGGAGGCGGTACGGGCTGCGCCTCTCCTACCAGCGCGAGGACACGCCGCTCGGGACCGTGGGTCCGCTCCGGGTCATCGAGCGGGACCTGCCGGAGCGCTTCCTCGTGATGAACGGCGACATCCTCAGCGACATCGACTTCGCGGCGCTCCACCGCACGGGCGAGGCGGCCGGAGCGCCGCTCGCCGTCGCCGTCTGCGAGCGCGCCTCGAAGATCGACCTGGGCGTGCTCGACCTCGGCCCCGAGGGGCGCGTCGTCGGGTTCCGCGAGAAGCCCACGTACACGTTCTGGGTCAGCATGGGCATCTACGCGATGAGCCGCGCCGTGCTGCGCTTCATCCCGGAGGGCCGGCCGTTCGGGTTCGACGACCTCATGCACGCGCTGCTCGACGCCGGCGAGCAGGTGGCCACCTTCCCCTTCCGGGGCCACTGGCTCGACATCGGCAGGAGCGACGACTTCGCCGAGGCGCAGGAGGAGTTCGAGAAGAACCGGCAGCGGTACCTACCGGAGTGACGCGGCGAGCGCCTCGCACACGGCGTCGACGTCGGCGTCCTGCATGCGCGGGTGGAGCGGGAGCGTGAGCTCGCGGCCCGCGATCGCGTCCGTCCGCGAGAGCCCCTCCTTGCGCACCCGGTCCGAGGCGCCGTGGTGCGAGAAGCGGTGGATCGGCGTGTAGTGCACGCTCGTCTGGACGCCGCGCGCCTTCATGGCCTCCATGACGGCCTCGCGCGAGGCGCCCTCGGGCAGGAGCACCGGCATGAGGTGGTGTGCGCTCTCGCCCAGCGCGCGCGCGTAGAAGTCGCGGTACGGGAGCCCGACGCCCGGCAGGCCGGCGAGGCGCTCGTGGTAGCGCGCCACGAGCGCCCGCCGCCGCGCGTTGCCCGCCGCGAGCCGTCCGAGCTGCACGACGCCGATGGCGCTGCGGATCTCGTCGATGCGGTAGTTCATGCCGGCGGCCATGACGTCGTACGTGAACGCGTGCCCCTTGTGCCGGTCGAGGGTCAGCGTCGTCATCCCGTGCGCGCGGAGGAGCCGCATGCGCGCGAGGAGCGCGTCGTCCTTCGCGATCACGGCGCCCCCCTCGCCGACCGCGAGGTTCTTGTTCGAGAAGAAGCTCAGGCAGCCGACGTCGCCCAGCGTCCCGAGCGCCCTGCCCCGGTAGCTCGCGAGCGGCGCGTGCGCCGCGTCCTCGACCACGGCGATCCCCCGCTCGGCCGCGATCGCGGCGATCGCGTCCATGTCGCAGGGGTAGCCGGCGTAATGGACGACCGCGATGGCCCGCGTCCTCGGGGTGATCTTGCGGGCGATGTCGGCGGGGTCGACGCCGAGGTCGTCGTCGCCGACGATGTCGGCGAGCACCACGTTCGCGCCGCACTGGAGCGCGGCGTTGGCGGTCGCCACGAACGTGAGGCTCGGGCAGATCACCTCGTCGCCGGGGCCCACCGAGAGCGCCGTGTACGCGAGGTGCAGCGCGGCGGTGCAGTTCGTCACGGCGAGCACCCTCGGGGTGCCGAGCGCCTCGCCGAGCTTCTGCTCGAACTGCGCCGTCCGCTCCCCCATCGTCAGCCAGCCCGACGCGACGACCTGCCGCGCGGCCTCCGCTTCTTCAGGCCCGAACGAGAGATCGCTGAGAGGTATCTTCCACATGGCGTTCCATCCATCCCGCCGGCCCCGCGCCGGGAGACCGAGCGCGTGAAGCGCCCGCCCGGACGGCGCGGCGTCGTGCGTCAGATCGCGTACTCGCGGGGCCGGTACTCGGCGAGGTGGCGCTCGACATAGGCGTACGTGCGCGCGAGCCCCTCCTCGAGCGGCACGCGGGGCGCGTAGCCGACGAGCTCCGTGGCCCGGCGGAAATCGGCGAGCAGCACCATCACCTCGCTCGCGTCGGGGCGCACCCGGGCCTCGTCCGTCACGAGCTCCGCGCGCTTGCCGGTCACCTCGAAGATGAGCCGGACGAGATCGCCGATGGAGATGGCGCGCCCGCTCCCCACGTTGAGCGTCTGCCCCACGGCCCGCGCGCTCGAGCCGACGAGGAGGAAGCCCGCGACGGTGTCGGACACGAAGTTGAGGTCCCGCACCGGCGCGGTGCTCCCGATGCGGAGCGCGGCGCTCCCGGCGGCGAGCTGCTGCATCACGCTCGGGATGATCGCGCGCGACGACTGCCGCGGGCCGTAGGTGTTGAACGGCCTGATCGTCGCGACCTCGAGGCCGAAGGAGAGGTGGTAGCTCTCGGCGAGCTTGTCGGCGCCGATCTTCGTGGCCGAGTACGGGGACTGGCCGGTCAGGGGGTGGGCCTCGTCGATCGGGGTGTAGCGCGCGGTGCCGTAGGTCTCGCTCGTCGAGGTGTGGACCACGCGCGCGCCGTGCTCGCGCGCCGCTTCGAGGACGTTCAGCGTGCCCTGCACGTTCGTCGCCACGTACTGCTGCGGGGCCACGTACGAGTACGGGATGCCGATCAGGGCCGCGAGGTGGAACACGACGTCGGCGCCGCGCACGAGCGACCGGACCGCGCCCGCGTCCTCCACGTTGCCGGGGACGATCTCCACCTGCGCGAGGACGTCCTCGGGGAGCCGGTCGAGGTGCCCGCGTCGCGAGCCCGAGGTGTACCGGACGAGCGCCCGCACGCGCGCGCCCTCCCGGACCAGCGCCTCGACGAGGTGGCTGCCGATGAACCCGCCGGCGCCGGTCACGACGGCGCGCTTGCCGCGATAGAAGCCTTCGCTCACGGCCGCGTCCGTGGCCTCTGCGGGTGCGCGCGTCAAGCGCGTACCGACGCGCGGGGCTCGCGGCCGGGCGGCGCCGCCGCGATCACTGGATCTGGATCTGGTCGGTGGGCGTGTTGCCCGCCCCCTCCGGGGTCCCGATCTCGCGGTGCACGCAGAGCCCCTGCTTGCAGTAGGACTGCGGCGGGCTCTTGCAGTCGACCTTGGGCTCCTCGCACTTGCCCGTCTTGTAGCTCTCCGCGAGGGGCTTGATCTTGTCGAAGGTCGCATTGCTGATGGGCTTCGCACAGCCCGGCCACTCGCTCTGGCGGCAGTCGACGTCCGTGTTGCAGTGCTGCGCCTTGTTCACCATCTCGAAGGCGTCGCCGCGGAGCTTGTCGCACTCCTTGGGCTCCATCTTGCTGTCGCAGCCGGCGAGCAGCGCGAGCAGGACGAGGCATCCGGCCAGGCGGAGCGGGGTTCGAGATCGGAAGGAGGCCGTTCCAGGCCGCCCCCTTCGAGGAGCACTCGCGATCATTCAAGGTTCTCCCGGTCAAGGTCGCCCTTCCGCGCCGGAAGGGAGCGGCTTGCGCCGAGCCCTTCGTATCACGGCTGGATTCGGGCGCGCAGCTGGCGTAGCCCGTCGGCATGGTTCTTCCTCGAGAAGGCGTCGGGGCCGGCGGCGCCGTACACGGCGGTTCCGGCGCGGCTGCCCGGAGTTGCCTCCGGGTGCTCACCCTGAACATCTGGAACCGCCACGACCCGTGGGAGGCGCGCCTCGGCCTCATCCGGAAGGGCGTTCGCGAGCTCGATCCCGACGTGGTCGGGCTCCAGGAGGTGCTGTCGCATGAGGGCCGGTCGCTGGCCGACGACATCGCCGAGGGGCTCGGCTACGAGGCCGCGTTCGGCGCCGCGCACGACCTCGGCGGCGGCGTGCTCTTCGGCAACGCCGTGCTGTCGCGCTGGCCGATCGGGCGGAGCCAGGCGTTCCCCCTGCCCACGGGCGAGACCGACGAGAAGCGCTCGATCCTGCTCGCCGAGCTCGCGTCGCCCCGCGGCGTGATCCCGTTCTTCGTCACCCACCTGAACTGGAAGTTCCACCACGGCGCCGTGCGCGAGGCGCAGGTGGCGGCCGTGGCCGAGATCGTCATGCGCGAGGCGCCCATGGAAGGCCTGCCGCCCATCGTCGTCGGCGACTTCAACGCGCAGCCCGAGTCCACGGAGATCCGGTTCATGAAGGGGCTGCACGCCCTGAACCAGAAGAGCGTGTACTTCGCCGACACCTTCGATCAGACGGGCAAGGGCCCCGGGTTCACCTTCGATCCCCTGCGGAACCCGTTCGCGGCGATCACGAACGAGTACCCGCGCCGCATCGACTACGTCTTCGTCCGCGGTCCGGACGAGCAAGGGCGGGGCAAGCCGCTCTCGTCGCGGGTCGTCCTCGAGGAGCTCGAGGACGGCGTCGCCGCGTCGGATCATTACGGGGTGCTGTCGGAGATCTCGCTCTAGGACTCGCGACCCCCGGCATCCTCGGAGGATGCCCTGTTCACGTGTACACTGGCGTCATGTCGACCCCTCGAGCCCCGGGTGACGGCCCGCCGAGCCCGCCCGGCGCTCCCGGCGAGTGCTCGGCTCCCCTGCCCGCTGCCCCTCTGCGTGTCGGTCCGGTCGTGCCGGACGCCCTGGCGCTCATCGGCGGCACGCCGCTCGTCCGGCTCGCCCGGATCTCGCCCGAGGGGGGCGGCGTCATCTACGGCAAGCTCGAGTCGATGAACCCGGGCGGCAGCGTCAAGGACAGGGCGGCGCTCGGCATGGTGCTCTGCGCCGAGCGCGAAGGGGCCCTCAGGAAAGGGTCGACCCTCGTCGAGGCGACGAGCGGCAACACCGGGATCAGCCTCGCGATGATCGCGGCCGTGCGCGGCTACCGCTGCGTGGTGGTCATGCCCGAGGACATGAGCGTCGAGCGCCGGCACATCCTCCGCGCGTACGGCGCCGAGATCGTCCTCACGCCCGAGGGTCAGGGCATGGCCGGCGCGGTCGCCCGCGCGGTCGAGATCTGCGCGGCGACCCCCGGCGCCTGGATGAGCCAGCAGTTCCAGAACCCGGCGAACCCCGCCGCCCACGCGCGCGCCACCGGCCTCGAGATCCTCGCGCAGACCGGCGGCGACATCGCGGCGTTCGTCGCCGGCGTGGGCACCGGCGGCACGCTGACCGGCTGCGGGCGCGTGCTCAGGGATCAGCTGGGCAGCGCGGTCCGTATCTGCGCGGTCGAGCCGACGAACAGCGCCGTGCTCTCGGGTCGAGGCCCAGGCCCCCACGGCATCCAGGGCCTCGGCCCCGGCTTCGTGCCGGCGATCCTCGAGCGCTCGCTCATCGACGAGATCCTCACCGTCACGGAGGCGGGCGCGTCCCGCATGGTGCGGCGGCTCGCCCGCGAAGAGGGGCTCCTCGTCGGGCCGAGCTCCGGCGCCAACGTCCACGCGGCCGTGGAGATGGCGCGCAAGGTGCGCGGGACGATCGTGACGGTGCTGCCCGATTCGGGGGAGCGCTACCTGACCTGAGCCGCGTCCGGCCGCAGCGCGCCCAGCTCGTCCGCCGGGCCCACCGCGACGCTCGTCGCCCCGGACAGGGATCCCAGGCCGCCATCGGCGATGGCTCGGCGGCTCCTCGCCGCCCCGGCGCGCATCCCTGCGCCGCGGGCCGCGCCGTGGAGGACCCGCTCGACCATCGGCTCGTGCAGCGCGAGCAGCCGCGCCGGGGCCACGCCGAGGACCCCGGTGAGCGCCACCATCGCCAGCAGGAACGCCCGCTCGCGAAACAGGAGCGCCTCCACCGAGGCGCCCCGCAGGTCGCGCCCCAGCGGACCCAGGAAGGCGCGCTGGAACGCGCGGAACAGCGTGATCCCGTTGAGCGCCGCCGCCGTCAGCGCCAGCACCGCCAGCACGGGATGAATGTGTAAAATTCCATGCAGGAGCAGGTCCTCGCTCACGAACGAGAGCGCCCCCGGCATCCCGATCGCCGCGCACGCGAGCAGGAAGAAGAAGGCGGCCATGCGCGGCGTCCGGGCCACGAGGCCGCCGAGCGCCCGCGTGTCGGCGGTGCCGGTGCGCGCCTCGAGCGCTCCGATGACCATCGCGAGCCCCGTGATCGCGATCGACGACGCGACGGTCTGGAGGAGCGCGCCGCTCACGCTCTCCCGGCTCAGCGAGGCGATCCCCAGGAGCACGAGCCCCTTCTGGCTCGCCACGAGGTAGCCGAGCAGCCGGCGCAGATCCGTCTGGACGAGCGCGAGCACCGCGCCGTGCAGCGCGCTCACCAGGCCGAGGACGGCGAGGATCGGCATGCCCTCGGCGCAGCCGGCAGGCAGGAGCGCCACCCCGACGCGCAGGAGCACGCAGACGCCGACCTGCATCTCGGCGAGCAGGACGGTCACGCCGAGCGGCCCCCGCTCGAGCAGCACGGGCAGCCAGCCGTGGAACGGCACGGCGGCCATGCGCATCAGCACGGCGATCCCGACGAGCGCGAACAGCGGCGACTGCCACGCCTCGGGGATGCCGACGCGCGAGATCTCCTCGATGTCGAACGGCAGGGCCGCCCCGCGGCGCGCGGCGAGCACGGCCATGGCGCCGATCGCCAGGGCGAGCGGCGCCGCGCCTCCCAGCAGGAAGATGCGGCAGGTGCGCCGGAGGAGCGGGTCCAGGGCGCCCTTCCTGGCGACCAGGCGCTCGACCGGCACGAGCGCGGCGAGCCACGACGCCGCGAGCACCGCGAGGTCGAGCGCGCAGAACACGCCGAGGATGGCGCTCCCCGTGGCGAGCAGCGCCGCGGCGGTGGGCCGATCGAGCGCGGCGCGCGGGCTCGCCGCGACCAGGGCGAGCAGGACGAAGCCGAGCAGCGGGAGCAGGGCGATGGTGTAGCCGTCGAGGCCGAGCCGGAGGCGCGCCCCGAGCAGCGGCAGGGCGGTCCCCCCCGCGGCGAGCGCGACGCCGGCGCACGAGAGCGCGAGCGGCACCGCCGAGAGGAGCAGGGTGAGCGCCGCGCCGACGACGGCCGCGCGGCGCGCGCCCTCGTCGCTGCGCGCCCGGGAGGCGACGAGCGCCGCGACCGCCGGCGTGAGGATGAGCGCCGCGAGGATCGGAAATGAGCTCACGTCCGGGCTCCCTTCGTGTCGCGCGCTGGAGGCTCGAAGGCCATGGCGCGCGCGTCTTCTACCCCGCGCGCGGGCTGCTCCCCCGGCTCGGCGGCGGCGCGCTCGGGCCAGCCGCTCAGCGCCGCCACCCACCGGCGCTCGCTCCGGTCGAGCAGGCGCCCGAGGCGCATCAGCGGCGCGGCGACGAGCCGCTCCTGCAGCGCCTCGAGGTGGAAGCGATCGAGGGCGAGCCAGTACGCGCGCCGCACGAGCGCCGCCGGCAGCATGCGGGCGGCGAGCCCGAGGGGCGGCAGCGGCTCGCCGGCGTGCGCGGCCCGGATCTCCTGCGCGTCGCGGAGCGCCGAGGGGGCGCGCAGCATCTGGAGGCAGCGCAGGCACGCGTGCGCGAACAGGTGGACGAGCGCAAGCCGGTAGAGCCCGAGCCCGATCTCCACGAACATGAGCCCCACCTGCGTCATCGTCGCGTGCGCGAGCGCGTTCTTCACGTCCGCCTGCACGCGCCCGACCATCGTGCCGTAGATGGCCGTCGCCGCCCCGACGCAGGCGATCACCGCGCTCGCGGCCGGAGAGCGCTGGAGCAGCGGGGCCACGCGCAACATCAGGTACACCCCCGCGTGCACCGAGAGCGCGCCATAGAAGAGCGCGCTCGAGGGCGTCGGCCCCTCCATGGCCCGCGGCAGCCAGCTCCCCAGCGGGAACTGCGCGCTCTTGCCCATGGCGGCGAGGAACAGGCACAGCGCGATCGCCGTGGCCGCTCCGGGGCCGAGCGACGCGGCGGCCCCCGGCCAGGGGGCGCCGCCGAACGCCACGCCCCACTGCGAGGAGCGGGCGAGATCGTGCATGAGCACCGCGCCCCCGAGCAGCCCGACGTCGCAGAGCCGGTAGGTGATGTAGACGCGCACCGCGGCCCGCGGCGGCGCCTCGCGGTCGTGGAAGAAGGCCACGAGCAGCACGCTCGTCACGCCCACGAGCTCCCAGCCGGCGAAGAGCAGGTCGACGGTGCCCGCCGACACGAGCGCCAGCATGCCCGTCGAGAACAGCGCGAGGAGCAGGAAGAACCGCGCAAACCCCGGCTCGCGGTGCAGGTACGCCACCGAGAACCGGCCGACCACGAGCGCGATCAGCGAGACGAGCACCATCATCGTCGCCGACAGGCGATCGACGAGCAGGACGATCTCGAACGCGTAGCTTCCGGTCCCGAACCAGCGGCCGAGCTCCACCGGCAGAAAGGCGTAGGGCGCCGCGACCGCCGAGCCCCAGATCGCCAGCGAGGCCGCGAGCGAGACCGAGAGCGCGGACAGCACGGCGCGCGAGATGACGCGCTCGCTCGGCGTGCGCAGGAGCAGCAGGTAGGCCCCGAGCGCGGCGAAGGCCGCCGCCGGGGAGAGCACGGCGAGCGCGGCGAGCTTGCCGAGCAGCGCGTCAGACAGCATGGCCTTTGACCTCACGTGGCCGCGTGGACGCGGCGCCGATGAGCGCTGGCGGGACGAAGCCGGATCTCCCAGCGTACCAGTCGGCGGAGCGCTGGACCGCCGGCAAGGGGTCGTCCGGGGGAGAGCACGGCGCGAAGCCGTCCCCCGTGAAGCACGCGATCCGGCGCGTCGCCGGATCGACGCAGGCGAGCTGAATCCAGCCGTTGCCGATGAGCTCGCGGAGCGCCGGCTGCCGCGCGCAGAGCGCGGCGGCCGTCTCCGTGCTCGCCTCCACGGCGACGAGCAGGCGCACCGGCTCGTGGATCTCGATCATCTGCCTCGGCAGCCCGGTGCGCAGGTCGCTCAGCGATCCCTCCATGACCCCGAGCATCGAGACCAGGTTGTGCGGGAGCTTGGTGCCGGCGCCGTAGCGGCGGTTGTCGACGCAGGAGAAGTAGTATTCGAGGTTGATCCCCGCCCCGACCGGGCCGACCGCGAGCAGGACACGCTCGAGGATCGCGCCGCCCGGGTCCTGCGTCGGGTCGTACGACACGAGGAACGCCCTGCGATCGAGGAACAGCCCGCGGGTGAGCGCGCGGCGGCCGACCACGCAGACGGCGTTGGTCACGTGCCCGAGCTCGGGCCGGGCCTCGCTGAGATCCGCGGCGCGCGCCTCGACGTGCGCGAGCGCCCGCGCGGGGTCGCTCTCGGCAGGCGCCGACGCGAAGCGACGGCAGCGCTCGTGCGCGTGCAGCTCGCGCGCCGCGTCCAGGGCGCCGAGCAGCGCCGAGAGATCGCCGCGGTGCGACGCCGGCGCGAGGTGCTGGTCGTAGAGGACGATCTCGTCGGTCGTCGTGTTGTTCATGCCGCCGAGGAAGAAGGTCCCGTCCGGGAGGTCGATCCCCCGGCCGCGGAGCGAAGCGCGGATCTCGGGGTCGTTCGCCATGGCCGCGAACAGCCGCGCGTTCGGGCCGCCGTGGCGGCCGCCGCACGCGCCGCAGTCGTAGGCCGACTGGTGCGGGTTGTTCACGCTGGTCGACCCGTGGCCGAGCACAGCCACGATCGGCGCGAAGCCGCGCGTGAGCCCCATGTTCTCCAGCGTGGCGGCCACCCGGGCCGCCTTCTCCGCGGCGGTGAACGGCCGCCCCTCGCCGGCCGCGCCGGAGCCCTCGTCGTGCGGGCTGTGGAGCCGCGTCGGCACCGCGGGGAACATGCGCCGCTCGAGCGCGCGGCGCAGCCGCGCCGTCGCCCGCGGGAAAAGGATGCGCCCGACGAGCGGGAGGGTGGAGAACAGGCCCAGGGTCGGCGTGAGCAGCACGCGGCGCGCCAGGGTGCGGGAGCCGCGCCCGAGGGCGTGCAGGAGCCGCGCCCAGCGCCTGCGGCGGGCCTTTCGGCGGCGGCCCGCCTCCTCCTCGTGCGGCCGCTCGACGATCTCGTGCGCCGGCTCCACGCCGACCGGGCAGAGGCTCGCGTGGCCGGCGTCGTCGAGCCCCCGGTAGCGGATCGGCACGCCGAAGAAGCCGGCCACGCCGAAGGTCTCGTGCCGCGGCGAGAGCTCCTCGAAATGCCGCCTCAGCCCCTCGCAGCGATCGTCGATGCAGAAGGCGACCTGGAAGCGGGGCTCTTTCACCGCGCGGTCGTCCTCCGGGCGGCGCAGGTTCGCGGCGATCCCGTGCAGCGCCTCGACCCGATGGTGGTGCTCGTAGGCCTCCTGCAGGACGCGGCGCCGCGCGATCCCGTCGAACGCCTCGAGCGCCGACAGCGCCCAGACGCGATCCGCCTTCGACAGCGGCTCGACCTCGGCGGCCGACAGCCCAGCGAGCTGGGCGAGCTGGAACAGGCGGAACGGCCGATCGTGCTCGGGCGAGCGCGCCGGCGGCGCTGGCGGCCGTGCCGCGCGGCGGGCGTGCTCGACGAGCCCGGCGAGGGGCCCTGCGTATCCGAGCCGCCGGCGCGCGACGTCGCGCAGCGCGTACCGGGCGAGGGTCAGGCGGACGGCCAGGTACTCGACAAGCGACGCGGGCGGCGAGCCCGGCGGCCGGTCGCCCGGGGTGTGCTCGAGGCGGTGGATCATGCCGGCCCACCCCGGCAGCTCGAGCAGCACGCGTGTCACGTACCCCTCCCAGGGGTCCTCGGGCACCCCGAGCTCGTCGAGGGCGCGGGCGGCGATGGCGGGCGGCGGGAGCCCCGCCGCGTCGAGCCGGCGGAGCTCCGCGTCGAGCCCCGCGAAGGCCGGAGCAGCGAGGCGCGAGCCCGCGAGCGCCATGTCGCGGAAGCAGCGCCAGATCCCCTGCGCCCGATCGGGCATCGCCCAGTGCGCGACGCCCTCGTCGAGGTAGGCGGCGAGGAGCCGGATCACGAGCGGATCGACGAGCTCGGCCGGATCCTCGCCTGCCAGCGCGAGCAGCAGATCGCGGTGCGACCGGTCGACGCCCACGCGATCGACGAGCGGCGGCTCCGCGGGCGGGGCGGGCGGCAGCGGCACGGCGCGGCACGCGTCCCAGAGCGCGAGCGCGGCGCGCGACTCCGGATCGCGGCCGCCCTGGTCGCGGAGGTGCGCTGCGGTCTCGGGGCGCTCCTCGAGCCAGCGCTCCGTGCTCTCCAGGATGCGCCAGCGCCGCTCGGCGGGGGCGTCGGCCCGGAGCCTCCGCGTCTCCCCCACCTCGGAGATACGCCACGAGAGGCCCGCCGCCGTCTCCGCCTCGATGGGATAGCGCAGCGCGAGCCGCTCGATCTCGTGGCGGGACAGCGGGCCTCGTCGCTCGTCCGGATGCGCCGCGAAGCGCCCCGCGAGCGCCGCCGCGAGGTCCTCGTCGTCGATGCGACCCGACGCGATGTGCGCGCGGTAATCCGCCTCCGCGAGGTACGGCTCCGCCTCGAAGACGGCGCTCGCCGCGGCGAGCGCGTCGTGGAACGGCAGGTGCTGGAACGCGTGCAGCGTGTTGTGGTGGACGAACACGCCGATGGGCCCTTGCGCCGGCAGGAGGTGCCCGGCGTGCTCGACCACGTCGCAAAGGCGCCTCTGCCGGGCGGCGCTCGCGCGGAGATCTCGAGAGAGCTCGGTGTTCATGGCGATCCCGGAGAACGGTTGTTCCTGGAGCTTCACCCGCGTGCGCCCCTGTCGCGGAGGCCGTGCCTCGCCTCGATTCAACGCTCGGCGACAGGGCTGATGACAGCCCTCTTCCTCGCAGAGAGCGGGTGGGACGACATCTGGAAGTGTTCGCCGAGGCCCGCGAGGGTCAAGGTCCGCCCCTCTCGCTCCATCGTGCCCTGGAGCTCGTGCAGGTTGGACATGACCGTGTGATCGACCAGGCGGGCATCCGCGAAATTGATCTCGATGCTGGAGGCGTTCGCGTGGCTCGCGAGCCTCCGCTGGAGGCTGAGATAGTTGCTGAAGACCGCCGCGTGCTTGACGCGCAGCACGACCCGCTGCCCCTCGACGCGCTCCTCCACCTCGGAGCGGAAGAGAACGCGCAGCGGCGCGCCGTTGATCAGGTGGATGAGCATCTTCACGGCGATGCCGGCCGCGACCCCGACGAGCAGATCGGAGGCGATGCACAGCGCGGCCGTGGTGCCGAAGATGATGAGCTGCTCCCTGCCGATGCGGAGCGTCCTCACGAACTCCTTGGGGGACGCGAGGCGGGTCCCCGTGAACGTGAGCATGGCGGCCAGCGCGGCGAGGGGGATCCTGTGGATCAGCCCCGGCGCGAAGGCGACGAAGAGCAGGAGGAAGATGCCGTGGAAGAAGTTCGACAACCGGCTCTTCGCGCCGTAGCCGATGTTCGCGGAGCTGCGGACGATCTCGGAGATCATCGGCAGCCCGCCGAGCAGGCCCGCGATGAGGTTGCCGGCGCCCGTGGCGAGCAGATCCCGGTCGAGGTCGGAGCGGCGCTTCGCGGGATCGAGCGAGTCGACGGCCTTCGCCGACAGCAGAGACTCGATGCTACCCACCAGCGAGAACATGATGATGTATTTGATCGACGCGGGCGTGCCGACGTGGCTGAAGTCCGGGAAGACGATCGCCTGGAGGAGGTTGCCCGGCAGGTTGACCAGGAAGCTCGGCCCGAGCGCGTACGTCGTCTGGGTCGCCGCGAGCGTGTAGGTGTGCTCGTGCTCGAGCTCGAAGGCGTGGGCGAGCGGCACCGAGAGCGCCAGCACCAGCATCGGCGCAGGGATCTTCTGCAGAAGGCGCGCTCTCCTGGCGACCGCTGGATAGCCGAAGAGGATGACCAGCGAGAGGACGCCTATCAAGGCGATCTCGGGGTTCAGCCGAAACAGGCTGTGCGGGATCTCGAGGATCAGGTGGAGCGGCGCCTTCGCCGCGGGCGTGACGCCGACGAGCGTGTGGATCTGTTTCGAGCAGATGATGATCCCGATGGCCGCCAGCATGCCGTGCACCACCGAGCCGGGGAAAAAGTCGCCGAGCGTGCCGGCGCGCGCCAGCGCGAAGGCGATCTGAATCAGCGCGGCGACAGTGATGCACGCGAGCGCGCGGCGGTAGCCGACCGCGTTGTCCCCGCCGCCGAGCTCTTGCACGGCGCCCAGCGCGATGACGATGAGGCCCGCCGCGGGTCCCTTGATGGTCAGCGGCGCGCTGCCGAGCCAGGTGGCGACCGCGCCGCCGACAACGGCGGTGAGCACGCCGGCGATGGGGGGAAACCCGCTTGCCATGGCGATTCCCAGGCAAAGCGGCAGGGCGATCAAGAAGACGAGGAAGCCTGAAACGAGGTCGTTCTTCCACGAGGCGGACGCAGGCGTTGACGCGGGCGCGCCTGGAATAATCGGCTTGGACATGCGGTGTTCAGCCCTCGGATACGCGGGCCCCCTGTGGGGCCCGATGTTCGTCAGAACACGCTCCAGGACGGGACCACTCGGCCCAAGGTTCCCACGCGGGGTGACGATTTCGCCCGATGTGCAGGAACCTGCGCGCGCCTCCGTTCCGTCCCAGGGGGGCCGCCGATGTACAGCTCTCCCCCGCTCGGGGTGCCGCTGCTCGCCCCGCTGTGGCCCGAGCAACGGGTGCTACCCCGCCGTCCAATCCACGCTAGAGTTCAGGGCCTCGACGCTCCAGACGCTCGAACGGCCCTCATGACCGAATCGCGACCCCTCCTCGGCGAATCGCGCGCGCAGTTCGAGTCGGCGATACGCCCGATGCTCCCGCGCCTCTATCGGTTCTGCATTTCCCTCTGCGGTGCTCGGGATCAGGCGGACGATCTGTTCCAGAACGCGCTGCTCAAGGCGTACCTGCACGCGGCGTCCTTCGAGGGGCGCTCGGACCTCGGGGTCTGGCTCTGCGGGATCGCTCGGCACGAGTACCTGGAGGCGTACCGGACCGAGGCGCGGCGCCGCGGCCTGCTCGATCGGCTCGTCGACGTGTGCACCGAGGCGCTCGGCATCCTGCCTCGCGCCGATGTCCCGAGCCCGGAGGCGGCCGTGATCCTGAGCCAGGACACGGGGGTGCTCCTCGCGTGTCTCCAGGAGCTGCCGGAGGAGTTTCGCACCGTGGTGGTGCTATGCGACATCGAGGAGCTCGGTTACGATAGCGTGGTCGAGCTCCTCGGCATCCCCAAGGGGACGGTGAAGAGCCGCCACGCCCGCGGGCGCGCGCGGCTGCGCGATGCATACGAGCGTGTGGCGGCGCAACTCGTCGTCGCGGCGCGAGAGGGATCGACGTGAGCGGGCAGGACCACGATGTGCCTCCGATTCCGCAGGATCTCGCGGCGAGCGTGCGGGCGCTGCGCGCGAGGAGCCCCTCCGAAGCGCTCGTCGAGCGCGCGCTGAGCAAGCTCCCGGAGCGGCCCGAGCGGCCTGCGGTGCAGGGCGGCAAGAGGTCGCAGCGGGCGCGCAGCCCCTGGAGGTGGAGGGCGATCATCGCGGCGCCGGCGGTCGCCGCGCTGGCGCTCGCCGTCTTCCTGGCGGGCGGCGGGGGCGCGCGCTCTCCCGCGATCGAGCGCTCCGAGGAGCGCGCCGTCGCGTTGCCTGGCGACGGACACGCGTGGACGCAGCTCGATCTGTGGACCCACCGCCACGCCGACGAGCCGGCGGTGGTTCACCTCGACGTCCCCGAGCACGTGCGCGTGCGGCTCCCCGACGGCGAAGGCGGGGCGCTGGAGGAGCACTGCCAGCGGGAGCGCTGCTCGCATCGGCTGACGCGCTACCACGGCGAGGCGCCGCTCAGCGTGGCCGTCACCCAGCCGGGCCGCTACGAGATCCACGTCCGTCACGAGTCGAACGAGGCGCGCGTGCGGGAGCGCTTCGTGCTGACCGCGGAACGTGACTGAGCCCGCGCGCGCCAGGGAGCCCGTTCGCACAGCGTGCGCGCGTGCGGCGTCGAGCTCGCCGCCGCGGTCAGGTCCGCGGCTCGCCGCGCTTGGCCTCGTCCCAGTAGCCGTCGAGCTCTTCGAGCGTGAGGGTGTCGTCCGACGCCCTTGCGGGCCAGCCGCCGTGCCGCTCGATGACCCGGCGCTCGACGTGCTCGAAGCGCCGGGTGAACTTGTCGATCGTCCGGCGCAGCGCCCCCTCCGCGTCCACGCCGGCGTGGCGCGCCAGGTTCCCGAGCGCGAAGAGCACGTCGCCGAGCTCCTCCTCGATCGCGGTGGGATCGCCGCTCTCGAAGGCCCGATCGAGCTCTCCGAGCTCCTCCTCGACCTTCGCGCGCGAGCCCCGCGCGTCCGGCCAGTCGAAGCCCACGCGCGCGACCTTCTCGCCGACGCGCTGCGCCCGGGTCAGCGCCGGCAGGCTGCGGGGAACGCCGCCGAGCACCCCGCGGTCCTTGCCCTGCCGGGCCCGCTCCGCCGCCTTGATGCGCTCCCAGTTCTGGAGCACCTCGTCGGCGTTCTCGGCGCTCTCGTCCGCGAACACGTGGGGGTGGCGCCGCACGAGCTTCTCGCAGATCGCGGCGACCACGTCGTCCGGGCCGAACGCCCCCTCGGCCCGGGCGAGCTCGGCCTGGAACACGACCTGGAGCAGGAGGTCCCCGAGCTCGGTGCACAGCTCCTTGCGGTCGCCGCCGTCGATGGCGTCGATGACCTCGCAGGCCTCCTCGAGCACGTAGCGCCGCAGCGTCGCGAAGTTCTGCTCGCGATCCCACGGGCATCCATCGGGCGCAAGGAGCCGCTGCATCAGCTCGACCAGACGCGGGAACGTGCGACCGGCCTGCTCCGGGAGCGGCGGCGCCTCCACGGGTTCGAAGGGGCGAGGCATGCAGTGCTACTAGCGCAAACCGCCCCCGCTACGGAAGAGAAGGCGACGTCTTACAACGCAACGCGTCATCCTGGATTCGCGGACTGTGGCGTGAGAAAAGTGAAGATGTCGTCGAGGTTGCGGCGGCGAGGACGACCATGAAGAGCGCAGGCTATGTGGTGTTGTTCACGATCGCCGGGTGCTCGCAGGGGGTGTGTCGGAGCGTCGGGAGCGCGCTGGGCACGGCGCCGAGCCCGGCGGGTTCCGCGGTGCTGACCGTCGCGGTGCCGACCGGGGTTGCGACCGCGGAGCCGACCGGGGTTGAGGCCCAGGCGGCCGACAGCGGCGAGCAGCAGGCGCTGGACGAGCAGATTGCCCCGCTGCGCAAGGGCGGACGCCACCTCATCGCGGAGCCGCCAGACGACGCGGAGGAGGAGGCGTACGTCGCGTGGGTCGCGGCGGCGGGCCTCGCCGCCCAGAACCGGCAGCCGCCGCCGGCTGCCCCACCCGGGTTCGCGCTGCGGGTGGTCCCCGGACGCGCTCTCTGGGTGCTGTCCGAGGACGGCTCGCGCCGTCAGGGTGCGGCCGCGGTCGTGCTGCGCGCAGGGGCGGCAGTGCCGCTCATCGTGGAAGCGCCGCACACGTTCTTCGACCGGGGGACGCTGCCCGTCGCGCTGGCCGTCTTCGAGGCGCAGCGGGCGCGGGCGTTGGTCGTCAACACGTCGCACCGGTACGGCGGGGGCCCCAAGCCGAGCGACGCCGCCGGGGACGACGAAGGCGCCGAAGGAGCGGGTGGAAAGGGCGGCGCCGACGCGGACGGCGGGGCTGCAAAGGCGGAGGCCACGGGGGGCGGCGCTCGGGCGATAGGCGGCGAGCGCGCGGGGGCCGAGGGCGCCACAGGCGCTGGCGGCAACCACGGTGCGCGTGGCGGCGCCCGGGACGCAGGCGGCGGCGCTCGGGGAGACATCCGTGCCGCCCGCGAGCGGTTGGCTGCATCCCTCGCCTTCGCGGACGTGGCGCACGCGGAGCGCTCGTTCTTCCTGTCGGCCCACCGGGCGCTGCTCCAGAGTTTTCCCGGCATACCGGCGGTGCAGCTGCACGGTTTTCAGGACAGCTCGGCGCCGGACGCCGCCGCCATCGCCAGCGCCGTGGGGCACGACGCCGACCTGGAGCGGCTGCTCGCCCCGCTGCGGTCGGTCGTCAGCGACGGGAAGGTCCTCGCCTACCCCGCCGAGATCAACAAGCTCGGCGGCGCCACCAACGTGCAGGCGCGCTGGTCGCGCCAGATGGGCGCACCGTTCTACCACCTCGAGCTGTCGCGAGCGCTGCGCGACAAACTGATGGAGGATGAGGATTTCCGGCGCCGCTTCGCGGCAGCGTTCGCGGGGCTCGTGGCCGGAAAAGGCCAGACCCGACCCGGGTTGACGCCCTAGACTTCCCCCCCCACCCGACCCAGGTTGCCCCCGTAGCTCGGGTTCGCAGATAGGTGCGGGCGAACGTAGACCGGGGCTGGGTCATGGCCGACTCCGGTCGGAAGAGCGGATGGACGCCACGGGGCGTGGACCTGACCCGGGTTGCCCTATAGACAGTTCATGGATCGGGACGGACGAGCGCAGCTCAAGAGCTGGTTCATGGCCAAATCTGCGCGGAAGCGTGGATGATGGCACAGGACACGACAAGGACTGAGCTGGAATTGCCAATCTGAATCGCGCCCCCGCCCAACCTGGGTCGGGTCGAGCAGCAGGGCGCCGCTTCGTGCGCGCTCGGTGCGGCACAACCTATGCACATCCATTCGCGCAGCGCCGTGTCAACGATCCGCCGCCCGCTCCGTCTTCTCCACACGGACGTTCCTCGCGATGCGACGTTGGAACCGTCGTCCGCCTCGCCCTGCACGGTCGTAATAGTCATATAGCGGCTACGGCGTCCGTCACGCTGGCGCCGTGAAACGTACGCATCCACCACGTCCCCGCCGGGAACACGACACTGCGCACACCGGTGCGCCACCGCTCCAGCGCGGCGCGGTATAACGCGCGAAACGCCCGCACAGCGGCGCCGGCAATTCGCCATGCGTCACCCTGGTCACGGCCGACCGCAAACGTAGGATTGCATTCGCGCAGCGCCTCGAAGCTCGTCGCGCGCGCGTAGGGGGAGATCTTGCTGGCTCGCTCGGCGCCCAAGAAGTGACGCCCATGCTGGTGCATTTCCGCATGAATTTGCGCTTCTTGTCGCTCGAGCTCGGCGGCGACCTCTTGACGAAAGCCCTCAGCGCTGTCCAGCGCTATAGCCGGCGGTAGTGAGAGCGAGAGCGTCATTTCCTCGGGCCACTGAGGATTTTCCGGGTCGAGATACGCAGACGGACGCGCCGCACGCAGCACGCCGCGACCGAGCTCACCCACATTCACCTTGGCGCCCGGCCATTCATGCGCATGTCGGACGAGGCCAGCAGCCACGGGATTCGCGAGGACGTAGGCGATCTTCTCCACCACCGCCGCGCGCGTCAGCAGGCGCACGACGCTCGGGGCCTCGTGATCCCACACCGGTCCTTCCCATGTGCGGAGCACCTTGGTGCCCAGCGCGACGATGCGATGGAAAAACTGCAGGAAGCGCGGCAGGACGCCCGTCACGTCCGTTACAATCAGGTGCAGATGCGTTGACATCGCGCAGAGGGCATGAACCTGGAGACCGTAGCGACGCGCGGAGACCGCGAGGGCGTAAATCAGGAGCTGGGTGATGGCTGCGTCGGGGCGGAGGAGCAGGTGCCGACGCAGGACGCGCCGGGTAATCATGTACGTGGCGCCGGGAGCGATCTCGCGGGGCTGGCTCATGACCGGCACACACCAACAAACACCGTGCCAGTATTGTGGTGAATCATTTCGAGGAGTTTCCCCCCTCGCTGGGGCGGCGGCCGCGTTCCATGGGTGGCGACCGCCAGGACACCCGCCCGGCGGTCACCCCGGTCACCCCAACCTGGGTCACCCCAACCTGGGTCGGGTCACCCCCTGCCCGGGTCAGTCACCCCAACCTGGGTCGGGTCACCCCCCGGGTTGCCAACCTGGGTCCGAACCTCAACCTGGGTCGGGTCGCGGGTTGAACCGGGTCGGGCGGGGGGCGTCAAACGAGCAGCGCCGGGATCCGATCGGGCCCGAAGGCGGCTGCGCCGCGCGGCGCCGTCGAGAACATCGGCCGCTGGGTCGGATCGCGCCGCAACGCCGGGAAGCGCTCGAGCAGGAGCGACACCCCGATCCGCGCCTCCATCCGCGCGAGCGGCGCCCCGACGCAGTAGTGCGGACCCACGCCGAAGCTCAGGAGCCCTGTGGGCCGCCGCTGGATGTCGAAGACCTCCGGGCGCGGGTAGGCCTCCTCGTCGTAGTGGAGCGCGGTGAGCGACACGTAGAGGAGCGTCCCCGCGGGCACCGTCTCGCCGCCGATCGTCGCCTCGCGCTCCACGAACCGCACGATCCCCGCCGCGCTGCTGCACCAGCGCATCGCCTCGTCGATGGCCTGCGGCAGGAGCGAAGGCTGCTGGCGCAGCTGGCCCATCGCGTCAGGGTGCGCGAGCAGCGCCACGAGCAGATTGGCGAGCATCCAGCTGGTCGTCTCGTAGCTGCCCAGGATCAAGCTGAGCACGACCCCCTCGCACGCCTCCACGCCGCCCAGCCCCTCCGCGGCGAGCGTCCGCGCGATCTCGCCGAGCAGCGTGTCGCCCGGGCTCGCCACCTCGCGCTCCGCGATCTCCCGCAGCTGCGCGCCCATCGCGGCGTGGGCCCGCCGCCCCTCGGCCACCAGGACGGGATCCTGCGGCGCCATGGCGCTGCGGATCATCTTGCGAATCAGCACGTCATTCTCGGCGATCCGCTCCTCCTGCATCCCGAACAGGGCGCTCGTCACGCCCATGGGCATCGAGATCGCGAAATCGTCGACCAGGTCCGCCTGCTGCTTCCGCGCGAGCCTGTCCATGATCCTGCGCGCCACAGGGGTCACGATCGTCTCCTCGTAGCGGTTGACCACGCGCGGAGAGAGGACCGCGTTGAAGACCCTCCGCATGCGCGTGTGCGACGCGCCGTCGAGCGCCACGAGCGCCCCCTTCATGATCCCGATGTCGTAAGCGCGATTACTGAACGTCTCGCTGTCGCGCAGCACGGCGGTCACCTCGGCGCCGCGGAGCACGACGGTCACGCCGAGCCCCTCATCGAAGTAGATGGGGTGCTCCTTCGCCGCCGCGGCGAGATAGACCCCGAACGCGGAAGGATCCTCCGTGGTGAAGGAGAAAAGGCTCGTGCGAGGTAGCATAGTTAAATTTTGGTATTCGATTTCGAAGTATCAATCAAGCCGCATTACCGCTCGCCTCGACGCAAGCTCGCTGCGACGAGCGCGTCGTGTGCCGGGCTGTCCGACGTCCGTCCGGCGTGCGCATACCTGTGGGTGGCGCCCCTGCCCTGCCACAGCCACACCGCGCGTGTGGTTATCGACTCCGCTCTCGACGAGCTATCGAGGAGCACCCCGCGGCGAAGTGAGGCAGCACGTCCTCCAGGCGACCTTGCCGATTCCAGCGCCCAGCCGCGCCCGTCGCCCCCTCGTGCAGGCGCGCCTCCGCAACCCCGGTGGGATCGCGACCCGCCCGCGGCGCTCCCCGCCGCGGGCGATACGACGCGCCGGCAGCGGCGAGCTCGCTCGCAGCGTCCGCGACGTCCGCGACGTCCGCGACAAACGCGGTTAAGATCCTCGAACGAGGTTCAATTCATGAGATTGCTTGTCTCGATCGACTCTTGGGGTGCGCGGTTGCTCTCGGTGCTGGCGCTCGCGCCCGCCCTGGGGTGCGGCAGCGACGTCGTGATCGAGGAAGGCTCGGGCGGAGGCGGGGGCGCAGAATCGCACGGGAGCACGGCGGAAGGCCCGGCCGCGAGCTCGGGCGAAGGCCCCTCCGGGACGACGGGGACCGCGCCACCGGAAGGCTTCCCGTTCGCGTGCGACGATCCCGAGCCCATCGTCGTCGCCGGCCAGAACACCGGGTACGTGCGCTGCGCCGGCGGCTGGCTGCACCGCGCGGAGATCGTCACCTGCCCGAGCCCGCTCCCGCGCGCCGAGGCGTGCCCGGAGCCGAGCGACGACCCCGGCGCCTGCTCTTCCGACGCCGACTGCACCGAGCAGTCCCACGGCTACTGCGACACCCCGTCCGACGGCAACGCGCCCCCAGGGTGCTTCTGCCGCTACGGATGCACGATCGATGCCGACTGCACCGAGGGACAGATCTGCCTGTGCGGCAATCCGGTCGGGCGCTGCGTGCCAGCGCTGTGCACCAGCGACCAGGACTGCGGCAGGCTGCTCTGCTCGAGCTACGTCCTCAACCCGGGTTGCGGCGGGACCGGCTTCGCATGCCAGACGCCCACCGACGAGTGCGCCGGCGACGACGATTGCTCAGAGGGGCAGGAGTGCTCCCTCGCGGCGCTGCGCCACGCCTGCACGCCGTCGACCTGCGCGATCGGCCGGCCGTTCCTGGTGGACGGGGTCGAGCGCACCGCCGAGCCCGCCGCGCGCGACGACTGGCGGGCCGCCGCGCCAGACGCGCCGCCCCGCCGCGACGGGCTCTCGGCCGAGCAGCAGACGGCGCTCGCCGAACACTGGACCCGCGCCGCCCTCCTCGAGCACGCGTCGATCGCCGCGTTCGCCCGCTTCGCGCTCCAGCTCCTGTCGCTCGGCGCGCCGCCGGAGCTCGTCGGCGCGGCGCAAGCGGCCATGGGCGACGAGGCCGAGCACGCGCGCATCTGCTTCGAGCTGGCCAGCGCGTTCGCCGGCCGCGGCATCGGCCCGGGGCCCCTCGCCATCGACGGCGCCCTCGGCGGCGAAGGCGCCCGCGCGATCCTCGTGACGACCCTCCGCGAAGGGTGCATCGGCGAGACCGTCGCCGCGATCGAGGCGGCAGAAGCCGCCCTCCACGCGACCGATCCCGCGATCCGGCGCGCCCTCGAGCAGATCGCCGAGGACGAGACGCGGCACGCCGAGCTCGCCTTCCGGTTCGCCGCCTGGGCCATCGAGCGCGACCCCTCCCTGGCGAGCGCCGTCGTCGACGAGCTCGCCGCCGCCTCGGAGCCCGCCGCCCCGGGCGAGGCCGACCTCGGCCGCCTGCTCGGCTTCGGCGTGCTCTCGCCGCAGCACCGGCGGGAGATCCGGGAGCGCGCGCTCGCGCAGGTCATCGCGCCCTGCGCGCGGGCGCTGCTCGCGCGCGGCGGCGAGCGCAGCGGCCCGCGCCCCGCGGCCGGCCCTCAGCGCGAGGCGACCGAGAGCTTGGCGACGAACAGCTGACCGCCCGCGGCGTCGACCTGACAGTTCAGGAGCGCGAAGTCGGCGCCCGACGTCCCCGCCAGGAAGACGTCCGTCCCGGAGATCGCCAGCGCCTGGATCTGCTGGAGCTCCGGGCCGCCGAGCGCGTCGAGCCACTCGACCTCGCCGCCCGAGGCCCTGAGCCGCGCGAGGAAGATGTCCCCCTGGTCGGCCTCGCCGCTCACCTCGGCGTCGTCGATCGTCATCTGCCGCTGAAAATGCCCGGCCACGATGATCCGCCCGAGCGCGTCGACCCCGACGGCCTGCGCCGACTGAGCCCCGCTGCCCCCGAGGTGCTTGGCCCACGTGGCGACACCGCGCCGGTCGAGGTGCGCCGCAAAGCCGTCCTCCTCCGTGGCGACGAGCTCGCCCGCGAGATCGATCTGCCCCTCGAACGAGCCGGCCAGGACGACGCCGGCCTCGTGCACCGCGACGGCGCTGGCGCGCTGATCGCCGCGGAGGGGGGAGTAGTGTCGATACCAGAGGCCCGCGCCATCGGCGCTCGATCCGTCGCAGATCCAGGACGCCGGGAACGAGGCGAGGAGGAAATCGGTCCCCTCCGCGGCCGCGTCGCCGGGCGGAAGCCCGCGCTCGAAGCCGGGGAATCCGACGTTCACGCGGCCCTCGAAATCGGCGACGACGAAGGCCTCTCCGGAGGAGACGCGGAGCGCGCGGGGCCGGTAGCGCGCCCCCTCGCGGCCCGAGAAGACACGGCTGCAGGGCGTCAAGAGGGTCTGTCCATCGTAGCTGGAGAACCCCATGTCCGCCCCGCCCTGGAGCGACGTCAGGACGAAGACGCGGTCGCCCTCCGCGGCCACCGCCTTCGCCTCGTCGAGACCGGGCGACCCGTGCGTCACGCACGCCGCGACCCCGCCCGGATCGTTCTTGTCGAGCCGCGCCACGAACGAGTCGCCGGCCCCGGCGCCCTCGGGCGACCCGCAGTCCGCGCCGAACGACAGGCTGCCCGTGAAGTCGCCCGCGACATAGACGCTGCTCTCGCCCAACGCGATCGACGTCGCCTGATGGGTGCGCGTCGCGGTGTCGTTCTCCGCGTTCCCGAAGCGCTCGCTCCACACGTGGTTCCCGTCGCGCGCGAGGTGCACAACGAAGACGTCCTCGCCAGCGCCTCCCGCCGTGAGCGGCGCGCCGCCGGCGACGGTGAGGTCCCCCTTGAAGCCGCCTGCCAGCCACAAGGTACCGTCGCCGTCGGCCGCGATCCCGCCGAGCGTTGTGTCGGCGTCGCCGAACGACATCGCCCACTGGCACGTATAGCCGGGCTCGCTGACCGTCCCGCCCCCGACGCCCAGCTCGTCGACCGGCTGGATGCCGGCGATCTCGGCGCAACTTGCGCCGCCCGCCGCGACGAGGGCGGTCGCCAGCCAGAGCCGAGCACGCCGATCGAGCCTCATCGTCATCATCAGAACACCCCGACGACAGAACCGCCGAGGACGCCCGGCGCGATCTGCACGCGGGCGCTCGCGCGCGGGCCGTCCGGGGGCAGCGTCAGCCAGAGGACGGCCGTGCCGGCGAGCGCCGCGCCCGCGGCAATGAAGGAGAAATCGGAGACAGTCGCGTACGACATCGCCCTTCTGGCCAGATCGGGCACCGGCTGCGCACAGTCCAGGTAACGCCCCGGTTCCCTGCACGTCGTCCTGGCTTTGTCCTCGACCTTGTCCCA
Source organism: Sorangium sp. So ce362 (assembly GCF_051519845.1). Lineage (NCBI taxonomy): Bacteria > Pseudomonadati > Myxococcota > Polyangiales > Polyangiaceae > Sorangium > Sorangium sp. So ce362. Next base: position 6,517,984 of record NZ_CP150332.1, read on the forward strand.
CGTGGAGATCGCCAGGCCCCCGAACGTGCTCCCGAGCGCGATGCCCGCCAGCGTGAGCCCGCCGGTCACCCACATCAGGTCCCGGTGGATCGAATCCGGCCTCTGGCCGTACGGCATCGGTCCGCGGCGCTCCAGGTCGCCGGCAGGAGGCGCCGGCGCCGCCGCGTGGGGCTGGAGCACCCTCACGTGGACCTCGACGAGCTCTCCCGGCTGCCTCGCCTCGACCTCGCGCGAGAACGCCTGCCTGCCGGGCGCGCTCGCGGTGACCCGGTGCTTCCCCGGCTCGACAGGGCGCGCCGCCCCGAGCTCCCGCTCCGCCACCCCGTCGAGCGTCACCGCGAGCCCCGGCAGCGCCTTCACCTCGTCGGACACGACGATCGCGAGCGTCGGGAGCTCCTGCGCGATCGCCGCCGCGCGCTCGCGCGCCTCGGCGCCCCGCTTCGCGTCGCCGCCCGCCGCCTCCGTCGAGTCGATCTCGGTGTAGAGCGCCCACGCGCTCGCGAGGCGCCCGGCGCGCTCGTGGCACCTGGCGAGCTCGAGCTTCGTCTCCGTCGACGGGCGCAGCCGCTCGCTCTCCTCGAGCTTCGGACAGGCCACGTCCGGCCGATCGCTCGCCAGGAGCGCCTGCGCTTCCCGGCGCGGCGCGTCGGCCCGCGCGCGCTCCGCGATGGTCGGCTCGGCCCAGGCTGGGGTCGCCGGCGCCGAGGCGGCCAGCGCCAGGAGGAGCCCGAGCGGAGCGCGGCCGAGGGCGCCCCGCGCCGCGCGCCCCGCGGAGCGGCGGGGTCCTCTGCAGATCTCTTCAGGCATCGAGTCCCCTGGGCGGCCGGCGCGCAGCGCCTGCGTCAGGTCCGTGCGCTGGACCGCGACGACCGATAACAGGGCACCGCGAGGAGCGCCAGGCCGAAAGGCCCCGTGGGCTGACCCCGCGCCGGTGCACGAGGAGGGCGCGCGGCGCGGCGCAGACGGGCGCGCAGCGTGGCGTGGAAGGGCCCGCGCCCGCCTGAGAGGCGCCCCCCGCGCGGCGCGACCGCACGCCCCGCGTTCCGCTTCGACCCCTGCGGCCTTTGCGCTAGCTTTCCGCCCTCGATTCCGGTCTCGTCCCTGGCTCCCGCGTCATCGAGCGTGCCGGCTGGAGCGCTCCCGCGAACAGGTGTCCTGATGTCCTCCGTGCCCGCCCCCAAGAAGAAGCGGTCCAAGAAGAGCGCGCCCTCCCTGCCTCGCCGGGACGAAGAGTGGATCGGCGGCTTCTTCTCCCTGCGCGCGTTCGTGCACGAGGGCGACGAGGCGTACCGTCCCGAGGCGGTCGTCTGGATGACCGAGCGCGGCTTCGTGCTGAGCTGCGCCGCGCTGCGCCCCGGCGACGTCGTCGCGGGCGCGGTCGACAGCTTCGAGGCCGCCGCCAGGGGCCCCCTGGAGGGGCAGCCGCGCCTGCCCGAGCGCGTGCGCGTGGCCTCGCCCGCGCTCGCCGACGCGCTGAGGGCGCGGCTCGGCCCGGCGATCGAGGTCCGCGTCGCGCCGACGCCGGAGATCGACGTCGTGGCCGAGGACCTCGAGGCGCACCTCGGCGCGCGCGACGGCCGCCTGACGCCGAGCTTCCTCGGCGGCGGCATCGAGGCGCCGGCGATGGCGTCCTTCTTCCGCGCGGCGGCCGCGCTCTACCGCACGACGCCCTGGAAGACCGTGCCCAGCGACGCGGACATCATGGCGCTGTCGATCCCGTCGCTCGGCGCGCGCGACCTCGCGCTGTGCGTCGTCGGGCAGGCCGGCCAGAGCCACGGCGTGCTCCTGTTCGAGAGCGCGCGCGGGTTCGAGCTCTACCTCGCGGAGACCGCGAAGCTCCCGGACGCGCCGCCCGCGTCGCTGCCGGCGAGCTTCTTCTCGCTGAGCTTCGACCGCGCGAGCGACCTGCACCCCGCGCTGCGCGCCGAGGTCGCCGAGCAGCGCTGGGAGCTGGCCGGGCCGGACGCCTACCCCACGCTCGCGATGGTCGACGAGGACCTGATCGGCCGCAAGCCGACGCCGAAGGAGCTCACCGCCTCCGAGGCGCTCGCGCTCGGCCTGGTCGAGCTGATGAACCGGCGCAAGGAGATCACGAAGGCGTTCCGCGGCGGCGACCCGGTGGAGGCGAGCTACGTGGTGGAGACGCACGGGGGCCCGGTGGAGGTGCTGTTCCGCGCGCCCCACCCGGAGCGGAGCTGATCCCGGCGGTCGGACGGCAACGCGCGCGGACGAGCGCGGCGGCGCACGCGGGCGAGCGCGCGATCTGGCCGCGGCGGGGCGCAGGCCTCAGCGGGCGACGAGCCGGTAGAGATCGGCGTTCACGATGAACTCACAGATGACGTTGCCGAACTGGAGGATGTCGCCGCTGCGGAGGGGCGCGCCGTCCCCGGCCGGCGTGAGGAGCCGGTCGTTCAGGAACGTGCCGTTGGTGCTCTTCCTCGCGTGGAGCATCGGGGTGTCCGCGATCAGGACCGAGATGTGAGCCTGGACCTTGGAGACGGACGGATCGCGGAGCACGATATCGCTGTTCAGGGCGCGCCCGATGAGGATGCGATCCTGCCAGGGGCTCTCCGGGCGCTTCGCCACCGGCAGGAGCTCGCAGCCGTGGGACGCGACGGTCATCCCCGACGAGATCCGGTGACGGCACACGGCCGGTTGATGGCTCGATCCGAGCGAGGTGCCGGCAAAGACGGTCTTGAACGACGGAGGGGGCTGGTCCTCGGGGCCGAGCTCCCGGAGCAGCCACGCGTGAGGGTACCTCCGGTCGAAGGCCATCCGTGAGAGCGCCCGGCTCTGGGCACAAAGCGTCGCGAAGGTCAACATGAGAAGGTCTTCCCCGGGTTCCGTGCTGTTCGAGCGGGTGGCGCCCAGCCAACCAGCGCACCGCCCGCTCGCCAGGGCCCGATAGGCATTTATACATCAGTCCACGACGGGATCACCGGGGGCCACGACACGCCCTGGGTGGAACGCTGAAACCTTCGGCGCCTTGCGGACTACATAGTCGGCGCTCGCCATACCCGGCTCACGCGCCCTCGCAGCCGCCGGATCGCGGCCCGACCGTCGGACGCGGACCGCCCCGCGGGGGGTACAGGCCCGCCTCTGGGATGGCGCCCCGCGCCGTCCCGCAGGCTCGCTCCGCGGCATCGCTTCGCGAGGTCGCATCGCGAGGCGGTTACGCTATGTTGCCGCCGTGATCTCCTCCTACAATGTCCAGCACGCGCCGGTCGGCGCCTTTGCCTCCTTCACGCTCGGAAGCTTCAACCGCCGGGGCGGCTTCGCCTCCCAGGTGGGCCGCCCGGGAGAATCGAACCTCTACATCGGCTACCGCGAGGGAGACGGGGACTTCTTCTGCCTCCCCTATTTCGAGAGCCACAGCGGCCCGGACGTCCCGTTCGGCGTCACCTTGACCCATGACACGCAGATGCGCCGCGTCTTCGGCGAGCAGGACATCCGCCGCGAGCTCGGGTGGGCGAGCGACACGATCCGCGCTGGGCGGCTGACGCTCGCCATCTACTCGCCGTTCGGCCCGATCCCCGATCCGCGCACGGCGGCGCCCTCCGAGGTCGCCGAGCGGTCCTGCCCGGCGCTCATCGCGCGCCTCGAGCTCGACAACACCGGCAGCGACAAGCCGATGACGGGCGTCTTCTCGCTCGAAGCGTCGAGCCTGCGCGACCTCGAGACGACGAGCGACGGCCGCCTGGTCGGCGTCGCGCACGGCCGGCGCTGGGGGTTCGCCGTCCGCCCGGAGCCGGGCATCCGCGCCTTCCAGGCCTTCGCGCCCGAGAACGCGCTCGACGGCAGCGCCGATCGGCTGTTCCGCCTCGGCAAGACCGGCGGCCTGCTCATCGACGTCCCCCCGGGGGAAAAGCGCGAGGTCTGGATCGCGCTCGGGTTCTACGACGCCGGCACCATCACGACCGGGATCGAGGCGCGCTACGCCTACACCCGCTACTTCCGCAGGCTCGAGGACGTCCTCTCCTTCGCGCTCGACCGCCGCGAGGCGCTCGTCAAGGAGGCGATCCAGCGCGATGAGGAGCTCGCGCAGTCGGCGCTCAGCCCCTCCCAGAAGTGGCTGCTCGCCCAGGCGACGCACGGCTATTTCGGGTCCACCGAGTGGCTGGACACCGCGCTCGACGACGCCTCGCCGCCCGCGCCGCTGTGGGTCGTGAACGAGGGCGAGTACGAGATGATGAACACCTTCGATCTCACGATCGATCACCTGTTCTTCGAGCTGCGTTACGCGTCCTGGGCCGTGCGCGACGTCCTCGACCTCTTCGTCGATCGCTACAGCTACCGCGACAAGGTGAAGCGCCCCGGCGCGAACGGCGAGCTCCTGCCGGGCGGCGTGTCGTTCACGCACGACATGGGCGTCAGCAACCACTTCTCGCCGGCCGGGAACTCCAGCTACGAGCGCCCGAACCTCGACGCCGCCTGCTTCAGCTACATGACGCTCGAGCAGCTCACGAACTGGATCTGCTGCGCCGGCGTGTACGTCGCGCGCACCGGCGACAAGGGCTTCCTCGAGCGCCACCGGGGCCTCTTCGCCGAGCTGCTCACGAGCCTCCTCCACCGCGACGCGCCCGAGCCCGGCGCGCGCACCGGCGTGATGGCGCTCGACAGCAGCCGCTGCGGGACCGGCGCCGAGATCACGACCTACGACTCGCTGGATCACTCGCTCGGGCGCGCGCGCGGCAACCTCTACCTGGCCGGCAAGACGTGGGCGTCGTACGTGGTGCTCGCCGAGCTCCTCCAGCGCTGCGGGGACGCCCCCCTCGCCGCGGAGTCCAGGGCGGCGAGCCAGAAGACGGCGCGCGCCATCGTGTCGGCCTTCCACGAGCCGTCGGGCTACATCCCCGCCCTGCTCGACGGGAGCTCGACGAGCGCGATCATCCCCGCGATCGAGGGGCTCCTGTACCCGCACGCCATGGGCTTGCTCGACGGCAACCCCGCGGAGGGCGAGCACGGCGAGCTCGTCCGGGTGCTCCGCCGTCACTTCCAGGCCATCGTCAAGCCCGGTGTGTGCCTGTTCCCCGAGGGCGGCTGGAAGCTCTCGAGCAGCAGCGACAACTCCTGGGCGAGCAAGATCGCGCTCTGCCAGCACATCGCGCGCGTGATCCTGAGGGCCGACCTGCCCGACGCCGAGCGCCACGAGCAGGCCCACGTCCGCTGGCAGATCGAGGGCTCCGGCTACTGGGCCTACTCCGACCAGATGCAGCGCGGCGTGCCCGTCGGCAGCCGCTACTACCCGCGCGGCGTGACGGCCATCCTCTGGCTGGACGAGGCCCCGGCGGGGGCGAGGTCGCCGAGCCGGTAGCCGGCGGCGCTCCGGCCGGAGCGGTGGGCGGGCGCTCGCCAGAGACGCCCGCCGCGGCGGCTCGCCCCTGCGGGGGCAGCCGCCCCGGGAGCAGGGCAATCGACCCAGGTGCTTTCATGAGAGTTCTCATCATTGGCGGGACCGGGCTCATCTCGACGGCCATCGTGCAGCAGCTCCTCGAGCGGGGCGATCGCGTCACGCTCTTCAACCGGGGCGTGACGGCGCGGCGGTTCGAGGGGGATGTCGAGGTCATCGTCGGTGATCGCTGGAAGCACGCCGAGCTCGAGCGCGAGATGCAGCGGCGCACGTTCGACGCCGTGATCGACATGGTCGCCTACGCCCCCGAGAACGCCGACTCGCTGCTCAGGGCGTTCTCGGGCCGCGCGGGGCACCTTGTCGTCTGCTCGACGGTGTGCGCCTACGGCGAGCCCCTCACGCGCTCTCCGGCGACCGACGACGAGCCGCACCGCCCCGTGACGAAGTATGGCCAGAACAAGTCGCGCATCGAATCGACGCTGCTCGCGGCGAACGGCCAGAACGGGCTCAAGACCACGATCTTGCGGCCGTCGTTCACGACCGGCGAGGGGCACACCGCGCTCGGCGCGCTCTATTTCGATGACTCGATGGCCGACCGCGTCCGGCGCGGCCTCCCGCTCATCGTCCACGACGACGGCGCGGCGCCGTGGGCCATCGCGCACGTCTCCGATGTGGCCCGAGGGTTCGTGAACGCCCTCGGCAACGACAGGGCCTATGGGCAGGCCTACCACCTCACGAGCGACGAGCACACCACGTGGGGCGGCGTCTTCGCCGCGCTGCAGGAGGCCGCCGGCGGCAAGTCCCCCGTGGTCTCGATCCCGACCGGCTGGCTCTACGAGGTCGCCCCTCGCCGCATGGTGGGCGTCAAGTTCATCTATCAATACGGGTCGATCTTCGACAACAGCAAGGCCGCGCGCGACCTCGGCTTCCGGACCACCGTGCCGCTGGTCGAGACCTTCCGCCGCCAGATCGCCTGGTCGGAGCGCGCGGGGACGTACCGGCGCGCCGAGGAAGAGCCGCTCCAGGACGTCCTGCTCGACGCGTTCAACCAGGGCAGGAAGCCGGCCCCGGCGCAGGTGCACGACTTCAATCCATGGGGGAACGAGCCCGAGTCCTGATCCCAGCTGCCGCCTCATCCGACAGGTGGCCTCGCCACCTCACGGAGCATTCCACGAGAATTTTCCGCCGGGAGCGCTCCGGCATTTTCCTTGAGCCGTGCCGGAGCGGACCTCGACGATCCCCTTCGCCAGCCGCGTCAGGGCAGGTTCTCGAGGGGATCCGTCTTGCCGACGCCCGCGTGCTCCAGGACGATGGCCTTGACGTCGGCCGCGCGGTCGAGCGGATACGCGTACGGAGCGGTCCAGGAGCAGTCTGCGCCGGACGTCTGCGTCCCGGTCGTCTCCTCGAACACGTTGTCGATGCGATGCGTGCCGCCGGCCGCGCTGTCCAGCGTGGTGATGGGGTTCTTGACCTTGTAGAAGTGGTTGCCTTCGACGCGCAGACAGGCGCCGACGCGCGAGTTCACCCCGGACGTGGGGACGTTCTCGAAGTAGTTGTTGAAGATGTGGCCGTTGCCGCCGCGGTAGCTCGGGAGGCGGGAGTTCACGTTGCTGAAGCGGTTGTGATGGAGGGTGATGCGGCGATCGCTGTCGTCTTTGTCCGACGAGCCGACCAGCATGCCCTTCCAGTGGTCGTGCAGGTAGCTCCACGAGATCGTGATATTCGAGGACTCGTGGGTGGCGTCGATCAGGCCGTCGTACTTGTCCTTGTCCGAGTTCACGGCGGTAGAGTCGGCCCAGAGCTCGCAGTGGTCGATCCAGACGTTGTGGCTCTCGTCCATGTGGATGCCGTCGCCGTTGCCGCTGCTGGCCAGCACGTGGTGGATCTTCAGGTTGCGGAGGATGATGTTGGAGGCTCTCCTCAGGTTGATCCCGATCCCCTGCAGCTCTCCGCTCGACCCGACCCCCACGATGGTCTTGTCGGATGCGACGCGCACGTCGTCGCCGCTGCCGCTGATCTTGCCGGTGATCTGGATGATCCGCGCGCCGTCCCTGGCCGCCTCGGTCCTCAGGGCGTCGAGCGAGCTCACGGAGACGACCTCTCCGCCCTTGCCGCCGGTGGTGCCGTCGCCGGTCGTGGCGTAGCCGTAGAGCCTGAAGTCGACGCCGCCGGGGCTGCTGCCACCCGTGCCGCTGCTGGAGCCGCCTTCTCCGCTGCTGGAGCCGCCCTCTCCGCTGCTGGAGCCGCCTTCTCCGCTGCTGGAACCGCCCTCACCGCTGCTAGAGCCGCCTTCTCCGCTGCTGGAGCCGCCCTCACCGCTGCTGGAGCCGCCCTCACCGCTGCCGGCACCGGTCCCGCCGGTGCTGGCGCTCGTGGTGGAGCCGCCGCTCCCGCTGCTCGTCGGCTGGCCCTCATTCTCTTCCGGATCCGACGTTTCCGAGCCGCACCCGACCACCGAGATGCCGGCGATGCCGAGCGCGATCAGCGCAGCCCAAGCGACTCGAGATTCGCACTTCATGAGCAAGTACCCTTTCCGTGATGAGCCAAGCAGCTCGCGCGATGCGGGTGGAGAAGCCGGACAGCGCACGGGCCGTTCCCGGGAGCTCCACAGCAACGCATGTGCCACCAGCGCATGACGGTCCGAAGCCGCCCGGCTCCCGGCCTTCCATGGCGATCTCCGCGGGGACAGCCGCAGCGCGCTTCCCCTCCCCCGACGGGCAACCGCGGCGCCGCAACCGGGGGGTGTCAACCGCAGATTGACACTGTGGACACGTGAAGCACCGCGTCGTCGACCTCGGCGCGGTGGGCCGCCTGCGCGAGCTCGAGCGACTCGGCGTCGCCGGGCTCGCCGCCGCGGCCCGTGGTGGGCTCAGGGGCCGATTCGAACGAGCTCGACCCAGTCGAGCCTGGACCCGTCCTCGCGGCACGCGAACGAGACGAGGTGACTCCCAGGCTCGAGCGCGAAGGTGAGCATCGTTCCTTTTTCGGCGTCCGAGTCGTTGACGTAATCGAGGTGAAAATCGGTGCCGATGAAGTTGTACTGGTACCCCGGCGGCGGCGCCTGGTCCACGCGGACCAGGAACGAGTTGTCCGTGCTCTCGTTCGGCCCCGCGGCGACCCTGACCTTGATCTGATAGGTGCCGGCCTCGCTGATCTTGAACGAGCAGCTGACCCGGTCGTCGTCGCATCCCGCCACCTCGGGGACGACCACGTAATACCCGCCGTCCGCCAGCTCGTCTTCCACCTTGATGAAGCTGCCAGTGAGCTCACAGGCCTCGGCCTCGAGCTTGAGCACGTCGCCCGTCGCTCCCCCGCCGCCCGTCGCTTCCCCGCCGCCCGTCGCTTCCCCGCCGCCCGTCGCGCCGCCCCCGCCGCTGGACACGCCCGACCCTCCCGCGGAGGCCGACGACGTGTCCCACGCCGCGGACAACCCCTCCAGCGAGCACGCGCAGGCCAGCACCGGCAAGAACGCATACAAGGGTCGCCACCGCGATGGCCGCGTGTTGACCACCGTCGTGCACGCCGGCGAAGCGCTCTCTGCATCGCCTACCGCGCGACGTCTCGTCTCCGCCTGGGGGTCCGAGATCGCTTTCACTCCAACTACTTTAGCAACACACGCATCACGAGCGCGAACCAATCGCTCCTGCTGGCGCGGCCCCGAGACGGAACACTGGGTCGAGAGACGCTCGAGGCGCCTCAGCGCGCGGCGGGGCGCGCGTAGTCCTGGGCGCGGAAGAACACCCCGTGGACCTCGCCGTCGACAAGCGCCGGGACGAGCGCGCCGGGCAGGACGGACTCGACGTCGTTCGGCGCCCTGGGCCCGCCGAGATCGGTCCGCAGCCAGCCCGGGTCGAGGAGGTTCATCAGCACGCCTGTGCCGCGCAGCGAAGGGACCGTGTCGCGCACGAACTTGTCGAGCGCGGCCTTCGACGCGGCATAGGCCATGAGCTCCGGCTGGTCCTGGATCCCGGAGGTCACCTGGATGATTCGCCCCCAGCGGCGCTCCAGCATCGTCGGCAGCAGCCGGTAGGTGATCCGGATCGGGCTGATGACGTTCACCTCGAAGCTGAGCCGGTAATCCTCCGCCGGCGTCTCCAGGGTCGAGGTGCGGAAAGGTGTCATGATGGCAGCGTTGTTGAACAGGATGTCGATCCCGCCCGACGCGGCGATCGCGCCGTCCAGCATCCGGTCGACCGCCGCCTGATCCGACAGCTCGCCTGAGACGGCGCTCACCCGGATCCCCTTGCCGGCGAGCTCGCCCTCGAGCTCCCGCGTGTGCGCCGCGTCGCGGCTGTGCAGGACCAGGTTGCAGCCGAGCCCCGCGAGGCCGCGCGCGATCTGCTTTCCGATACCCCGGCTCGCGCCGGTCACCAGCGCCCACTTTCCTTGGATTTCCACCGTCATGGCGGTGCCTTATGGCAGGGCCCGTCCCCTCTCGCACCTCAAAAGCGAGGCGCCCCACCGGCGCCCGGCGCGCGCGAGCGCCGCCGGTAGAGCCACGAGGTCCCGGCGTGATCCTGCGGAACACGGTCCCCGCGCACGCCGCCGTCGCGGCACACGAGGCCGTGCATCCGACGTATCGCTGCGGTTCCAGCAGCACCGACTGCTGATCGCGTGCTGCTGTTGCAGCAGCCCCCGCCGGTCACCGCCGGGGAGCGGCCTCTGTAACCGCGCGAAACCACAGGGATCCTGCGTGGCACGGCGGCTGCCAGGAGCCTGCGGTTGCCTGCTGGCGCGATCCGCTCGCCAGTTCCTGTGTACCTGGAACCAACCAGCGCTGTCCCTGGCGAGCCGCAGGGCGTCCGGAGAACCCTCCATGATCAGCCACACCCCCTTCACGAGGATCCGCTCCGGGCTGCTTGGATGCGCTGTACTGGCGTGCGTCCTGTCCGGCTGCGACCGCGGCGGCGGTGAGCCGGGTGCCACGATCGCAAGCGATCCCGCCTCTCCGGCGCCGGCGCAGGACAGGCGCGAGGCGGGGGTCGTCCGCCTCGGGTACCAGAAGATCGGCACCCCCTATCTCCTCAAGGGCCGCGCCGACCGCCTGAAGAAGGCGCTCGAGGCGAAGAACGCCCGCGCCGAGTGGGTCGAGTTCCACGCCGGGCCTCCGCTGCTCGAGGCCATGCGCGCCGGCGCCGTGGACATCGGCCATGTCGGCGAGACGCCGCCCGTCTTCGCGCAGGCGGGCGGCGTGCCCTTCGTGTACGTCGCCACCGACCCTCCGGCCCCGAAGGCCGAGGCGATCGTCGTGCCGAAGGGCTCTCCGATCACCAGCGTCGCCGGCCTGAAGGGCAAGCGCGTCGCGGTCAACCGCGGCTCCAACGTGCATTACCTGCTGATCCGGGCCGTCGAGGGCGCCGGACTGACGCTCGACGACCTCCAGATCTCGTTCCTCGCGCCGGCGGACGCGCGGAGCGCCTTCGAGAGCGGCCAGATCGACGCCTGGGTGATCTGGGACCCGTTCCTGGCGGCGGCGGAGACCGCCGGCGCGCGCATCCTCCAGAGCGGCGAGGGGCTCGTCGACAACCACCTCTTTTACGTCGCCCGGCGCGAGTTCGCCGAGAAGCACCCGGAGCTCCTGCAGACCGTGCTCGACGAGTACCGCGTCCTGAGCGACTGGGAGCGCGACCACACGGAGGAGGCCGCGCAGATCCTCGCGACGTCGTCGGGCGTCGACTACGGGGCGTTCCTCACCGCCGAGCGCCGGCGCTCGTTCGGCATCCTGCCGATCACGCCCGAGATCCTGAAGAAGCAGCAGGACATCGCCGACACGCTCCACAAGCTCGCGATCATCCCGCGCGACGTCCGCGTGGGGGACGCGTTCCTGTCGGCGCCCGCCCGCGGAGCCGTCCGATGACGGCCGCCGCCTCGACGGGCCGCCGCGCGCCGCGCGCGCTCGGCCGCGCCCTCGCCCCCTGGATCGCCCCGCTCGCGCTGGTGATCGTCTGGGAGGCCCTCTGCCGGCTGCAGGTCATCCCGAAGAGCCTGCTGCCGTCGCCCTCGGAGGTGGTGCTGGCCGCGGTCCACGCCACGAGGAGCGGCGACCTGCCGACGCACCTCGGTGTCAGCGCGCTGCGCGCGCTCGGCGGGCTCGTGATCGGCGCCGGCGTCGGGCTGGTGCTGGGCCTTTGCACCGGGCTCTCGCGCGCGCTCCAGCTCGTGGTCGACGGGCCCCTCCAGATGCTCCGCGCCATCCCCGCGCTGGCGCTCGTGCCGCTCGTCATCCTGTGGTTCGGCCTGGGCGAGACGGCCAAGCTCTTCATGGTCGCGGTGACGGTCCTCTTCCCCGTCTACCTGAACACCTTCCACGGCGTGCGCAGCGTCGACCCGCACATCATCGAGATGGCGCGCGTCTACGACGTCCGGGGGCTCGCGCTCTACCGCGAGGTCATCCTCCCCGGCGCGCTCCCCTCGATCCTGGTGGGCCTCCGCTTCGCGCTCGGGCTCTCGTGGCTCGTGCTGATCGTCGCCGAGACGATCGGCGCGAACAGGGGCCTCGGGTACGTCGCGATGAACGCGCGGGAGTTCATGCAGATGGACCTGCTCGTGCTCACGATCGTGCTCTGGGCGCTCCTCGGCAAGCTGGCCGACTCCCTCGCGCGCTGGGCCGAGCGCCAGCTGCTGCCCTGGCAGCCTCGATTGCAACGCATGGACGCGGGGTGACACCATGAGCGTGCGCGTACCGGACGATCGCGCGAAGGGCGCGCGGGTCGTCCTCGAGCGGCTCGAGAAGCGGTTCGACGACAGGCCTGTCCTCTCGGGCCTCGATCTCGACGTCCGCCCTGGCGAGCTCCTGACCATCGTCGGGCGGAGCGGGTCGGGCAAGAGCACCCTGCTCCGCCTCCTGTGCGGCCTGGAGCAGCCCACGGACGGCGCGGCGCGCATCGAGGCGGCGGAAGGAGGCGCCGGCGGCGCGGCCGTGCGCGTCGTCTTCCAGGAGCCCCGGCTGATGCCGTGGCGCACCGTCCTCCAGAACGTCTGCATCGGCCTGCCGGCGGCGCGCCGCGCCCGCGCGCGCGACGTCCTCGCCCAGGTCGGCCTCCTCGAGCGGCAGGACGACTACCCCGGCGTGCTCTCGGGCGGCCAGCGGCAGCGGGTCGCCCTCGCGCGCGCGCTCGTGCACGAGCCCAGGGTCCTGCTCCTCGACGAGCCGTTCGGGGCGCTCGACGCCCTCACGCGGATCGGGGCGCAGCGCCTCGTCGAGTCGCTGTGGGCCCAGCACGGCTTCACGGCCATCCTGGTGACCCACGACGTCCAGGAGGCGGTCCTGCTGGGCGACCGCGTGCTCGTGTTCGACGAGGGCCGCATCGTGGAGAGCGTCACGGTCGACCTGCCGCGGCCGCGCCCGCGAGAGCTCCCGGAGGTCGGTCGCCTCACCGGCGCGCTGCTCCAGACGATCCTCGCGTCGGGCGAGGGCCCGAAGGCGCGCCCCCCCTCACGCGCGAGCCTTCCTCCGAAGCTGGCGGAGCCCCTCCTGGCCGGCGCGGAGTGAGGGCCGACGCCTCATCGTCCGTCCCTCGTGCCGCTGCTTCATTCGAAGCACCCCTTCAGGCGCGGATCGGTCCGGAGGATCGCCTCGACCTCCGGCGCGCAGTCGCGGGCGGAGAGGATCGTGTAGTAGCCGGGCTTGATCTCCGGCGCGACGCGGACCGCCTCGCGCCACTCGTCGAGCGAGAACGGGTCGGCCCGGATCGCGCCCCAGAAGCCGGTCGCGTCGAGGACGGCGGCGATGTGGTCCGTGTCTCGCCCCTGGAGCTGGCTCACGACGTAGGCGGCCGTGCCGACCTGCAGGCCGTGGAGCCGCGGCCGGCTGGAGGTCTGGTCCAGCGCGTGCGAGATGAGGTGCTCGCTGCCGCTCGCCGGCCGGGACGACCCCGCGATCTCCATGGCGATGCCGTTCAGCATGAGCGCCGTCGCGAGCAGGCGCATGCCCTCGAGGTCGCGCCGGGGGCGCGCCATGAACTGGAACACGGTCGCGTCCGAGAGCAGGGCGGCGAAGTCGTTGACCGGCTCGCCGCGCGCGTGGAACGCGAGCTTCCAGTCGCGCACCGCCGTCACCTTGGCCACGAGGTCGCCCACGCCGGAGAGCCAGAGGATCTCCGGCGCGCGCAGGCAGACGTCGGTGTCGACCACCACGCCGAACGGGACGGCGCAGGGGAGCGAGCGGCGCCTGCCGCCGATCGTGAGGCTGGCCGAGGGGCTGCAGAAGCCGTCGTTCGAGAGCGACGTGGGCACGGCGAGGAACGGCAGCCTGGCGAGGAACGCGAGGTACTTGGCCGTGTCGAGGGCGCGGCCGCCGCCGAGCCCGACGATCGCGTCGCAGCGCGCCGGGAGCGCGGGCAGGAGCGCCGAGGCCTCCTCGAAGCTGGCCGAGCTGACCTCGCGCTGCGCCACGACCTCGATCGCCTGCTCGTTCAGCCCCTCGCGCATCGCCGCCTCGATGGCGGGGGGCGTCCCCACGCTCGACAGCAGCAGGACGTGGCGGCGCGCCGCGCGGGAGAGGTAGAGCCCGCTGCGCGGAAGCGCCCCGGGCTTGATGCGCACCAGCGTGGGGATGCCGATCTGGGTGGCGTTGGGCATGCGCCGTCTTCTAGACCCGCCGCCTCGCCGCGGCACGCCTGCGGAGGATGACCCCGCCGCCTCCCCGCGGCGCGCCTGCGGCTGACCTCCAGGCCGCGGCCGAGGCTGCGCAGGACGAGCAGGTCCTCGCCGAGGTCGACGTCGACAAGCGCGCGGGCGACCTCCGGGCGGACGCCGCTGAGGATCGGCCTGGAGCCGAGCAGCTGGATCGCGCGCGCCAGCTGCTCCAGGGCGGCGGCGCCGTCCGGATCGAGCGCGTCCGCGCCGGTGACGTCGAGGACCACGTGGGACGCCCGCTGCGCGACGCGGGCGTCCCGCGCGGATAGAGCGTCCAGTCCTCCACGACGGTGCCGCCCTCCGCGAGGACGCGGAGGTAGCCGTCGAGCCGCGCGCGGACGGCGGGTGACAGGTCCGAGAGATCGCGGGAGTACAGCTCGGCATGATCCAGCGCGCGCCAGAACTGGAGGGCCTTCGCGTTGGCCCAGGGGAAGCGGTACCGGTCGTGGTCGTAGACCCACGCCGGCAGGATGGACAGCTCGAGGGCCGACAGGCGCTGGTCGAAGGACGTCATGTCGTGGCGACACGTCATACGACGCCCTCGGCCGTCCTGCACGTAGCTTCACTCGTGCGGCTGGTTCACGTACGCGTCGCGCCCCGCCTCGCGGAACAGGTCGACGACGCGCCGGTACGCGGCGACGTAATCGGCGTCCGGACCATCTGCGCTGTGCATGTCGGTGTTGTCCATCTCGTGCTCGAAGGCGATCATGAGCTTTGCCGGGCGCGTTCTTGACGCGCTCCGCGGCCGCCCGGATGACGGCGTCCTGCGAGCCGTTCGCGATCTCGGTCCACGTGACGTTCTGGCCCGCCGAGTAGCGGCGCGTCTCCCACGACAGGTGGACGAGATATCCTTCCCTCATCTGCGCCGTCTCGAACCTGTCCGGGAACACGCCGTTATCGGTGGTGCCCCAGTCGTGGTAGCGGTACACGATGTCGAGCTTGCGGCCGGCCTTCTGCTCGAAGTCCTTGATCGCGAGGCCCCAGTCCCAGCCATGGTTCCTCGCCGAGTTGTACCCGCCCCACCAGGAGCCGTTCCTCGGTACGAGCTTGTCCGACACGATCGCGCGAGTCTCCGAGGGTTCCGCGCAGCGCTGCACGCGACACGCACGCTGGACTGTTAATTGGTGTTATGCCCCGGAGAAGAGTTGTAGCGCGGCACCGGCGGCGCTCCGGGCGTGTGCGGCCGTATCGTCCGTTGTCCGCTCTTCGCCGCCTGCTGCCCGTTGCGGGCGCCCTGGCGCCCGCTCAGCGGGTGATCTGCCATAGCAGCTCGAGCAGCTCTTCCACCGCGAGCCGCCGGGCTCGCCGGCCTTCCCAGGTCGAGGCGGTCACGACGGCGCTCGCCCGTTTCGCCGTGTCCCTGGCGATCTCCGCCTGCCGGCGCGAGCGCTCCTCGTCCTCGAGCTGCTGCTGCCGCGCCCTCGCGGTGCCGCCCGACGCGGCGAAGGCGAGGAGCAGCGGGAGCTCACCCCGGTCGAACCAGGTGCCGTGCTCCCTGCAAATGTCGACGATGATGCCGCTCTTGCCGGCGAAGTTCTTGCGGTTCATCGGCTGGCGGCACGCCGGGCAGCGGATGTAGCGCACGCGGACGTCGACCGGCTCCGGGCGCCGCGGCGGCCTCGGCGCGCTCGTGCCGTAGCTCTCCCGGCTCTCCAGGAGGTCTCGCAGGAGCGCGTGGTCGACGAGCTGGCCGCCGCATCGACGGCAGTCGCGCAGCAGGCCTGTCGCGGCGCGGAACGCCGAGAAGGGCTCGTCGCAATCGGAGCAGCGGAGCGCGTCCGGCTCCGCGATCGGCTCCAGGCCGAGCTCGTGCTCGCAGCCGTCGCAGCGCTCCGCGTCGGGCCGGTTCAGCTGGTAGCAGCCGCCGCAGCGCACGGTGGCGAGCGGGCCTGTGCACCCGGGAGAACAGCGCCCCTCTGCGTCGATCAGGAGGCCGCAGCGCGAGCACGTGCGCATCCCCCGATGCTAGGCGAAGGGCGCGCTCACGAGAAGCGGCGACGCGGGCGCCCTCGACCGGGAGCCCGAGTGGCCGTCGGGTCATCGGGGGTGCGCGGGATCAGCGCACCCTGGCGGGCTGCGCGGCTCAGCGCACCCTGGCGGGGCGCGCCGACGGTCGGGAGCTCCGGGATCGGCCGCCCGGCGGCGCGCTGGAGCGGCGCACCAGCTTCCCGAGCTCCTGGAGGAGATATCCCATCGCGTCGTCGTCGTCGTGAAACACGACGACGTTGTCGTTATTCTCCTCACGCAGGAGCCGGGTCACCTGCAAGGCGCCGACCGCCGTCCGCACCACGACGGCGACGGCGGCGAACTCCTGGCAGATCATGCTGCGGGTGCGCATCGTCGCGGCCTCGAACGCCGGATCGTTGTTCATGGCGGGCCGGCGGATATCCACGAGGTGGCCGAGGCTCGCGCGCTCGAGCGACTCGTAGACCTGCAGCGCCTCGGTGTGGACCCGGATGAACTCGTCGGGGGAGGCATACGGGACCTCGGAACGGGTGCTACGGACGACCGAGCGCTCCTGATCGAGCGTGACCGTCAGGTACTCGTTCTGCAGCAGGGCCGACATGCCCCGGACAGGATAGCGGGCCGACGGCGGGCGGGTACCTGAAAAGCGCTGGCGGGATCAGGGCCACGCTGCCTCTCGGCGCTACGGGGGCTGGCTGCCACACCGTGTCAAACGGAAGCGCCTCGAAATCCACCGCGACCATCACGTGAGCTCGGCGAGCTCATCTGTGGTTCACGGCGAGACAACCACCTTCAGGACCAACCCTCGTCTCCATGCGAGACAGTCCCGCCCGCAGCCCGGGCTCACTCGAACCGCAGCGCCTCCACCGGATCGAGCCGCGCCGCGCGCCGGGCCGGCCCCACGCCGAACGTGATCCCGATCAGGATCGACACCCCGAGCGCCAGACCGACGGCATACGGCGGCACGATGGTCGCCCATTCCCCGAACCGCGACAGCAGCACCGCCGCCGCATACCCGAGGCCCACGCCGGCCACGCCGCCCGCGAGCGACACAACGACGGCCTCGACGAGGAACTGCCGCAGGATGTCCCGCCGCCGCGCCCCGACCGCCATGCGCACGCCGATCTCGCGGGTGCGCTCCCGGACCGACACCAGCATGATGTTCATGATCCCGATGCCGCCCACGATCAGCGACACCGCCGCCACGCTGCCGAGCAGCGTCGTGAAGGTGCCCGTGATCTGCCCCATCGTCGCCAGCATCTCGGCCTGCGACCGCACCTCGAAATCGCTCGCCTGATCCGCGCGCAGCCGGTGGCGCAGCCGGAGGAGCTGATCGAGCTGCGCGATCACCACATCGGACCGATCCTCGCTCGCGAGCTGGAGCGAGATCGTCGACAGGTGGTCCTGCCCGAACAAGACCGACCGGTGCGTCGACATCGGCACGAACACCCCGTCGTCCGGCGAGCCCATCCCGGAGCCCTTCTCGGCGAGCACCCCGACCACCCGGAACGCGTTCCCGTTGATCTGGAGGCGCGTGCCGAGCGGCGAGCCGCTCGCGTTGCCCCCGTACAGCTGCCGCGCCACGTTCGCGCCGAGGACCACAACGCGCGCGCGCTGCTGCTCGTCGAGATCGGAGAACGCGACGCCGCTCGCCACCGCGAGCGAGCGGACCTCGAGGTACGCCGGCGTGATCCCGGTCACGGACGCGTTCAGGTTGCTCGCCATGTACCGGAGCTGCGCGCTGCCGCTCCGCTCCGGCGCGACCGCCGCCACGCCGTCGAGCCCCTTCAGCGCCTCGGCGTCGCCCTCCGTCAGCGTCTTGACCGTCCCGGAGCGCACCCCGCTCGCGGACGCCGACCCGGGGCGCACCATCAGCAGGTTCGCGCCGAGCGACCGGATCCGCCCCTCCACGCTGCTGCGCGCGCCCTCGCCGATGCCGAGCACCGCCACGACCGCGGCGGTCCCGATGATCATGCCGAGCATCGTCAGCAGCGTGCGCATGCGGTTCGACGCGAGCGACCGCCACGCGCTCTTCGCGGTCTCCTTGATCAGCATGCCGACTCCATCTCGCTCGCGTGGAACGCCGACACCACCGTGCCCGACGGGCCGTCGGCCACGATCCGGCCGTCCTTCATGTGGATGGCGCGCGCGAGCGACCGCGCCACGCCGAGATCGTGGGTCACCATGAGGAGCGTCGTCCCGTCCGCGTTCAGCGACATCAAGAGCTCCAGCACGTCCCGCCCCGTCCGGCTGTCGAGCGCGCCCGTCGGCTCGTCGCACAGGAGGATCGACGGCCGCGTCACGATCGCCCGGGCGATCGCGACGCGCTGCCGCTGCCCGCCCGAGAGCTCCGACGGCAGGTGCCGCGCGCGCGCGGCGAGCCCGACGCGCGCGAGCGCGCTCTCCGCGAGCGCCCAGCTGTCCTTGACCGCCCCGTAGAGGAGCGGCAGCTCGACGTTCTCCGCCGCCGTCATCCGCGGCAGCAGGTTGAAGCTCTGGAACACGAACCCGATGTGCCGGTTCCTGAGCGCCGCGAGCTCGTCGTCGTCGAGCTCCGCCACGTCGCGCCCCCCGAGCCGGTACGTGCCCTCCGTCGGCCGGTCGAGGCACCCGAGGATGTTCAGCAGGCTCGACTTCCCGCACCCGGACGGCCCGATGATCGCGACCGACTCGCCGCGGCGCACCTCGAAGCCGATTTGGTCGACCGCCCGCACCGCGAGGTCCTCGCGATCGGCGTGGTACACCTTGGAGAGACCGCTCACGAAGACCGGGACGTCCATCTCAGCGGCCTCCTCGCGAGCCCATGCCCATGCCCATCCCGCGCATCGGGTTCTGCCCGCCCCGCTGCCCCTGCCCTTGCTGCGGCCCCGGCGCGCCCGTGACGGGCGCGCTCGCGAGGACGTCGTCGCCCTCGCTCAGCCCCTCGATCACGACCATGTGCGTCCCGTCGGTCGCCCCGGTCTTGATCGGCCGCTCCTCGCCGCTCGTGAGCCGCACGAACCGCCGCTTGCCCGCCGACTGCACGGCCAGGAGCGGCACGAGCAGCACGTCCTTCTGCTCCGCCGTCACGATCTCCACGTCGGCGCTCATCCCCGACCGGAGCAGCGACGCCTTCTTGTCGTTGACGACGATCTCGACGTCGAAGGTCACGACGCTCGACACCTCCTTGCCGAGCGGGCTCACGCGATCGACGACGCCCTGGAACACCCGGTCCCCGTAGGCGTCGACGCGGATATCGACCCGCTGGCCGGGGGCCACGCGGCCGATCTGCGCCTCGTCGATGGCGCCGACGATGCGCAGGTCCGACAGGTCGGCGAGCGTCATCACGGCGCTCCCGCCGCTCACGTTGGTGAGCGCCGACGAGACGAGCGTGCCCTTCTCCACCGCCACGTCGAGCACCGTGCCGGCGATCGGCGCGTAGATCTGCATCTCCTTCACCCGCGTCTCGGCGTCCTGCACCGCGAGCTCGGCCTGCTTGAGCTGCGCCTGAGCCGCGGTCACCTGCGCGCGCCGCAGCGTCATGTTGGCGCCCGCGACCTTGGTCGAGTGCGCCGCCGAGCGGGCGGTGTCGGTCGAGCCCAGGCCGAGCTCGGCGCTCCTCTCGGCGATCTGCTGGCTCACCTCGTTGTTCTTGCGCTCGAGATCGGCGGCCGCGAGCGACGCCTGCGCCGCGCCGAGGTCGGCCTTCACGCGGTCGCGCGCCACGCGCGTCTCGGCGAGCTTGCGCTCCGCGTCCATCGGATCGAGGCGGACCAGGAGCTGCCCGGCCTCGACGTGGTCGCCCTCCTTCACGAGCAGCTCGATGACCTGGCCCGCGGCGCGCGACTTCACCTCGACCTGCATGTCGGGCTCGATCTTCCCGGACGCCGCGGCGGTCTCGGTCAGGCTCCCGCGGCGGATCTCGACCGTGGGGCCGGCGGGCGCCTTCGAGGGCGTCTGATACCAGGCGTAACCGCCGATCGCGAACGTCGCGATGACCGCCGCGGCCACGCCGGACATCAGGTAGCGTTTCTTGTTCCTGTTCATGACGACCTCCTGGGGAGCACCGAAGCGAAGCGATCGAGGAGCGCGCCCGTGGTGTGATCGAGCTGGAAGCGCGAGGTGAGCGCCGTGACCACGGCCCGCAGCTTGCGGAGCTCCGCCTCCCGCAGCGTCTGCTCCGCCTTCACCACGTCGGCCGACGTCGACGTCCCGAGCAGGAGCCGCTGCCGCTCCGCCTCGGCCAGCTCGCCGGCCAGCCGGGCCGTCTCCGTGGCGAGCGCGACCTGATCGGCGGCGGCCTCGAGGGTCACCCGCAGCGAGGTGATCTCGGCCGCGATCGCCTCGGCGCGCGCCTGGTACCGCGCCTCCGCGATCGCGAGCTGCGTGCGCGCGCGCGCCGCGTCGGCGGGCGCCCGGCCCCCGCCGAACGGCAGCTCGAGGTCGAGCCCGCCCAGCACGCTGAACGCCGGCCGCCCGCCCGGGAGCGAGAGCCCCGGCAGGCGGTCATCGACCCACAGCGTGCCCACGGAGGCGGTCGTGAACACGTCGAGCTTTACCTGGTCGGCGTCCTCCGCGGAGCTCACCCGCGCGCGCTGCGCCTCGAGGTCGGCGCGCAGGGCGGCGAGCTCCTGGGACCGCTCGCGCGCGGCGCGGGTCAACGCGTCGGTCGCGGGGAGGGCCCCGAGGGAGGGCGGCGCGCCGGCCGGCGAGAGCGACGCGGCCCTCCCCGGGTCCATGCCGAGCGCGCGGCCGAGCGCGATGGCCCGCGCCGAGCGCGTCGCGCGGGCCTGCGACAGCGCGTCCGCGATCGACCCGGCCGAGGTCGAGAACTGGAGGACGTCCACCCGCGTGCCGGTGCCGAGCGTCTCGGCGCGGGTCTTCGCGTCGTTCAGCTGCCGCTGCGCGGCGGCGAGCGCCTGCTCCTGCACGCCGATCGCGTGCTCCGCGTACCAGAGCTCCCAGTACGCATCGAGCACGTCGAGCGCTGTCTGGCTGGCCGCGAGGTCGCGCTCCCGCTCCGCGGCGATCGCCGACGCCTCCGCCTGCACGATCGGCGCGAGGACCGCGTCGGTCCCGGCGCCCCGGAGGAGCGGCTGCCGCGCGGAGACGTACGCCTCCGCGGTGTACGCCGGGCTCCGGGCCCCCGAGCCCCACGCCGTGTCCGCCGACGCGCCCGCCTCGAGGCCCGTCCCGATGTCGGTCGTGTACCGGAGGGCCACGTTCGACGCGACGGTGGTGCTGCCCGAGCGCGTGACCCCGGCGTCCCCGTTGCGTAAGGCCTCGGTGTACTGTCCGGTCACGGAGGCGGAGAGCGTGGGCTTGCGGGCGCCTTGCTCGGCGGCGACGGCCTGCCGCGCGGCGGTGGCCTCGAGCAGGGCCGCGCGCAGCGACGGGTTCTGCGAGGCCGCGCGGCCGACCGCCTGCTCGGCGGTGAGCGTCTCGGCGCGCGCCGCGCTGCTCAGCGAGCACGTGGCGATCACGGCGAGGGACGCCAGCCACGGCAAGGGAACGGAGCGAGTGAGCGTCATGGAGCCCAGGCTAGGGTGCAGTGTCTCAAGAGGTGTCCGGTTCGTGTAAAGATTCGTCAAGAGCCTTTTGACCAGGCCTTACACGGCGCCGCGGCGGCCGCGCTACAGTCCCCGACATGGCGGATCCGCCTCATATCCTGGTCATCGATGACGACGCCGAGCTCTGCGAGCTCCTGGCCGAGCTCCTCGGTCAGGAGGGCTACGCGGTGGAGAGCGCGCGCGACGCGATCTCCGGCCTCGCGCGCGCGCAGGAGGGGCCGTTCACCCTCGTGGTGCTCGACGTGATGCTGCCCGGACTCAACGGGTTCGAGGTGCTCACGCGGCTCCGTCGGAGCTCGCGGGTCCCTGTCCTGATGCTCACCGCGCGGGGCGAGGACGTCGACCGCATCGTCGGCCTGGAGATGGGCGCCGACGACTACCTGCCGAAGCCGTTCAACCCGCGCGAGCTCGTCGCCCGCGTGCGCGCGCTCCACCGGCGCGCATCCCACGCGGGCCACGCGGTCGCGCCGGGGCCGGGCGCTGCGGAGGCGCAGAGCGTCCTCACGGTCGACGATCTCGAGGTGTTCCCTGCCGCGCGGCGCGTCCGGGTTCGCGGCGAGGAGGTCCGGCTCACGACGGCCGAGTACGACCTGATCGAGGTCCTGGTCCGGCAGGCGGGGGCGGTGGTCTCGCGCGAGGACCTCGCGCGGCGCGTCCTCGGCCGCCGCCTCGCGGCATACGACCGCGGCATCGACATGCATGTCTCGAACCTCCGCCGCAAGCTCGGTCCCGGTCCGAGCGGCGGCGAGCGCATCAAGACGGTCCGCAACGCGGGCTACATCCTGGCCCGGGAGGGCGCGTGAGGCGCCTGCCTCGGAGGGCGTTCGTGAGGCGCGTTGGCCACGGAGGGCGCGTGAGGCGCCTTGGCCACGGAGGCCGCTCGTGAAGAGCCTGTTCCTGCGACTCCTTGTCTCGCTGTGGATCGCGATGGCGCTCCTCGTCGGCCTGTTCGCGGGGATCCACGGCTGGGCGTTCTCCGCCGAGTCGAGCTCGCTGCGCCGCCGCCTGAGCACGCGCAGCGTCGAGCTCCGCGCGGAGAGCGCGCTCTCCTGCGCGCGGGACGGGCTCTCCGGCTGCGAGCAGCGCCTCGCGCCGATCGAGCCGCGGGATCTGCGCGTCGCGGTCTACCGGTCTGGCGCGCTCGTGAGCGGCGAGCCCATCGAGGGAGCGCGAGGCGTCGAGGAGCAGGCGAGGCGCTCGGCCGACGGCATCGCGGTCGAGGTGAGCGAGCGGGAGCTCGTCGCGGTCGTCCTGCGCCGCGACCCTTCCTTTGCCGCGGTCGCGACGGGTCCGGTCCGGTCGCCGTGGATGTTCTTCATCGTGCCGGAGACCTTGCCGCTCCGGCTCCTCGCGATCGTGGTCGTGACCGGGCTCGTCGCGGTGCTCCTCGCGCGCTACCTGTCACGTCCGATCCACATCCTGCGCGGCGCCACGCAGCAGATGGCCGCGGGCGATCTCTCGGTCCGCGTCGCGCAGCAGCTCGCGGGCGCCGACGGCGAGACGCTGGCGCTCGGGCGCGACATGGACCGCATGGCCGAGCGCATCGAGGAGCTCCTGGAGACGCAGCGCCGGCTGCTCCGTGACGTCTCGCACGAGCTCAGGTCGCCGCTCGCGCGGCTCAACATCGCGCTGGAGCTCGTCCGCCGCCGCTCCCCGCCGGACGTGGAGCCGGCGTTCGATCGGATCGAGCGGGAAACGGAGCGGCTCAACGGGATGATCGGCGAGCTGCTCACGCTGAGCCGGCTGGAGTCGGGCCGGGGCATGGAGCGCACCGAGCGGGTGGATCTGACCGCGCTGGTGGAGCAGCTTGTCGACGACGCCGCGTTCGAGGCGGAGCAGCAGGGGTGCTCGGTCGAGCTCGGGGCGCGCGACGCGTGCTCCCTGGACGGGAGCGAGGAGCTGCTCCGGCGCGCCATCGAGAACGTCGTGCGCAACGCGGTGCGCTTCACCGGGGCGGGCACCACGGTCCGCATCGACCTATCGTGCGCCCGCGGCCTCGCCGAGCTGCGCGTCCGCGATCGCGGACCGGGCGTCCCCGAGGAGGCGCTCGAGGACCTCTTCAAGCCGTTCTACCGGGTCGACGATCACCGGGCGCGCGGCGCGGGCGGCACCGGGATCGGGCTGGCGATCACCCAGCGGGCGGTGCTGCTGCACGGCGGCGAGGTCGAGGCGAGGAACGCCGAGGGCGGCGGGCTCGAGGTCGCGCTGCGGTTGCCGGTCGGCGCGGGGGGCTGAGCGGGCTTATCCCTGCTCGTCGCCGCGCGCCGCGATGGCGCATTCATCCGCCAGGAAGCCTCCCACGGCCATGTCGACACCAGGTCAATGGGACCTCCTCTGAAGACGAGCCCGAAGCGGATCGGGCACACCTACGTGACCGCCTTCGGCGAGAGCGCCCTGCTCGCCGAGCGTGACGGAGTGCAGCGGGTAGCCGAGGCGCACGAAGCCGTCGTCGCTCGCTCGCACGTGGAGGACGTGGGCCACGCCGGCGGAGAGCATGGACGACGCGACCAGGCCGGTGGTCACCCAGCAGGCCACGAGCCTCGATCGGCTCATGGGATCCTCGCGAGCAGGTCGACGAGCTTCCCACCCATCATCTTCCAGCCGTAGCGCGCGCCACCAAAGTTCTGCTTCTGGCCCGGTTTGAAGCCCGACTGCAAGAGGGACAGGCGGGTGCCCGACGCCGCGGGCGTGAGCGTGAAGGTCACGACGGTGTCCATGTCGCCGACGACCCATGCATAGCTGAGCTTCCTATGCGCCTCGATCTCGAGGACCCGGCAGTTCACGGTGCCGTCCCACCCGGGGTACGGCTGCGTCTTGAACGTGAACGCGGCCCCCGGCTCGAGCTTGAGCTCGACGACGGGCAGGAGCCACTCGGTGAGCAGCACGGGGTCGGTGAGCGCGCGCCACACCTTCTCCGGCGAATGATGCAAATCGAATTCGAATGAAATGGACTCGGTTTGCGATGGAGCGGTCTTGTCGATGGGGTTCATCCGTCCATTTTCTCCAGCAGTTCTTCAAGGCGATCGATGTGGTCCGTCCAGAAGGCGCGGTAGTGCGCGATCCAGTCGATGAGCGGCTTCATCCCGCGCGGCTCCACCCGGTAGTAGACACAGCGCCCTTCGCGCCGGCCGTTCACCAGGCCGGCGTCTTTCAACGTGGCGAGGTGCTGCGAGACCGCCGGCTGCGAGATGTCGAAGCGCGCCGTGAGGTCCTTCACCGCCGCTTCGCCACGCGTGAGCGACGCGAAGATCGCCCGGCGACTGAGGTCCGCCAGCGCATGGAAGATCTTGTCTTCGGCCACGGCCGCGCTCATGCACGATTCATAAGCCTACGCTTATCTATTGTCAAGCACGCGGATCGGGCCACTCTCCTCTCTCCGCCGCCTCCCGAGGACGAGCCCGATATCTACGAGCCCGCGCCGTCATGAGCCCTCCCGAACAGCAGCTTGGAGCGCCGGAGCGGTCGTGATGCTCGGGCGCCCTCGGGCTCAGCGTCCTGGCCTCTCCGGGTGGGACGCGGTAGGGAGGGCGCCATGCTCAAGCACAACAGCTACTTCAACGGCAATGTCCAGAGCGTCGCCTTCGAGCGCCACGGGCGCCGGCAGACGATGGGCGTCATCGACACCGGCGAGTTTCACTTCTCGACCGAGGCGCCGGAGCGCATGACCGTCGTCGCGGGCGAGCTCGCCGTCCGCCTCGACGGCTCGCAGGAGTGGCGCGTGTACCCGGCGGGGACGTCGTTCGAGGTGGCCGGCAAGAGCGGCTTCGACGTCAAGGCCTCGCAGCCCGCCGGGTACTTCTGCGAGTTCCTCTGAGCGCAGGCGACCGCCGACTACGCCCCCAGCCACCTCCGCTCCAGCTCCAGCGTCGCCGCGTTGTCCGGCACATTGCCGAGGAACTTCGCGCGCCACACCGGATCGCCGATCTTCCTCGCCCGCTCGATCAGGCGCTCGCGCGCCGAGGCGACCGCCATCATCGCCTCCCGCCGGTGGCCGCACGCCGAGAGCGCCTCGGCGTGCGCGAGGCGCACAAGCGACTCGCCCATCTCGGCGCCCACCGACTCGAGCAGGCAGAACGCCTCGGTCGTCGCCGCCAGCGCGTCCACCGCCTGCTCCGCGTCGAGCAGCGCTCGCCCGAGGACCGCATACGCGAACGCGCGCAGCGGAGGCGCGCCGTACAGGATCGCCACCGCCGCGCGCGCCTCGCGCTCCGCCCCTCCGAGATCGCCCGACTGGAGCAGGACCCTCGCGAGGCAGGTCCGCGCGGCGCCCTCCCGGCGCGCGTCGCCGAGGCCCTGGGACGTCGCGATCGCCTCCTCCGCCGTCCGCTGCGCCTCCTCGACGAGGCCGAGCCGCGCGAGCACAGGGCCCAGGCCAAGGAGCGCCCCGAGCCGCGCGTCCGACAGCCCCATCCGCTCCGCGTCCGCGAGCGACGCGCGCAGCGCCGCCTCGGCGCCCTCGAAATCGCCGAGCTCCGCGTAGCACGAGCCCAGGTTGTTCCTCGCCCAGCAGGCGTTGCGCCGATCGCCGGCGTGCTCGAACGCCGCGAGCGCCGCCTCGAAGCCCGCGAGGCAAGCGCCGGGATCTCCGCCCGCCATCGCCCGGTACGCGCGCGCCTCGTGGAGACGCGCCAGCACCTCGACCTCCTGCTCGGTCTCCTCGGCGTCCTGCTCGATCGCGTCGAGCACCTCGTCCGCGAGCAGGTACCGCCCGCCGAAGACGAGGCGCCCGGCGCCCGCGCACAGGCACACGCTGCGCGCAGGGCGCCCCGACCTCCGCGCCTCCGTGCTCTGCGCGACCCGCAGCAGGCGCTCGACCTGGTCGTGATTCCCGCGCTTCGAGGCCGCGAGGATCATCTGCGTGAGCGCCGAGAACCACGGCGCCGATCCGGGCGAGAGCCGCTCCAGCGCCTCCATCCCCCGCCGCTCCGCCAGCGCGAACTCGCCGCGCCAGAGGTGCGCCTCGGCCTGGCAGAGCCGCAGCGCCCCCGCCGTCGCCTTCGAGGCGCCGCGCGCGATGCCGCGCTCCACCCGCTCGATCGCCGCGCCGAGATCGCTCCCGAGCAGCGCCTGCTCCGCCGCGCGCAGGGTCGCCGTCGCCGCCCGCGCCGGCTCGCCGCCCCGCTCGAAGTGCTCGGCCAGCGCCATCGGGTCCGCCGCCCCCGCCCGCTCCAGCCACTCGCCGGCGAGCCGGTGGCCGAGGCGGCGATCGTGATCGGTCAGCATCCCGTACGCCGCCTCGCGCACGAGCGCGTGCCGGAACCGGTACTCGACCGCCTCCGGCGCGCCCTCGACCGAGCGCCGGACGATGAGCTCCCGCCCCTCCAGCTCGGCGAGCAGCGGGTCGACCTCCGCCCGGCCCACCAGCGCGGCGACCCCGCTCCGCGAGAACGTCTCGCCGAAGACCGCCCCGGCGCGCAGCACCCGCCGCGCCGCGCCGTCGAGCGCGTCGAGCTCCGCCTGCACCATCGCCAGCACCGTCTCCGGCAGGTCCGCGCCCTTGCCCGCCGCCGCGGCGCGGATCTGCTCTTCCAGGTAGAACGCGTTGCCATCCGCGCGCTCCACCAGCGTCGCCACGAGCGTCTGGCTCTCGCCCTCGCCGAGCGCCTGCCGCACGAGCCGCTCGCTCGACCGGCGCGAGATCCCCGCGAGGCGGAGCTTGTGCCCGCGCCGCTCGTCCCACAGCTTCGGGAAGAGCTCGTGCACCTCGGGGCGGCCGAGCGCCATCACCATGAACGGCCGGTCCTTCAGGTTCCGGAGCGCGGCGTCGACCATCGAGAGCGTGGGCAGGTCGCCCCAGTGCAGGTCCTCGAGCACGAGCAGGACCGGGTGCACCGCGCACTCGGCGCGCAGGAAATCCTCCCAGGCGAGGCGCAGCTGGTCGCCCATGAGCATCGGGTTCCGCCGCGCCGCCCGGAGCTGGACGTCGTCGTCCGGGAACGGCGCGCCGACGAGCTCGCCGAGGAACGGCGCGACCCGCGCGGCGTCGAGCGCCGCGTGCCGCTCGACCCGCGCCCGCACCTTGCGCCGCCGCTCCTCGATGGAATCGCCCTCCGAGAGGCCGATCACCCGCCGGAGCGCGTGCGCGAGCAGGCCGAAGGTCGTGCCGGCGCTCATCGGGTCCACCTGCCCGAGCCACACCTCGACCGGCTCGCCGTCCCCCCGGATCGCGCGGACGAGCTCGTGGCGGAGCCGCGATTTGCCGATGCCCGCCGGCCCGGTCACGAGCACGACGCTCGGGGTCGACTCCTCGACGCACCGGGCGAGCTCGTCCCGGATGAGCGACAGCTCGCGCTCACGCCCGACGCACGACGTCGCCTTGCCGAGCAGGTGGGGCACCTCGTCCGGCTCCTCGCGCGCGCCGTGGAGCCACGGGCCGGACTCGCCGGAGGTGATCTCGAACCGCGCCCCGAGCAGCCCCGCCGTCACCTCGTCGATGCGGATCGCCGCCGCGCGGGACGGGGCGCGGCTCCCGGGGAGCAGCTGGACCACGCGGTCGATGAGATCGCCGATCGGCATGCGGGAGGCGATCTCGGCCCGGCCCGTGACGACCGCGACCGGCGCGCCGCCGAGCAGCGCCTGGACGGCGAGCGCGCAGCGCGCCGCCCGCGCCGCGAGGTCGGTCGTCGCGCCGGCGCCGGAGAGCACGACGAGCGGCAGCCGCGCCTCGACGAGCTCGAGCTGGCCCCTGTAGCGCGCCGCCGTGGCGGAGAGCGCCTGCGCGCGCGCCTGCTCGTCGACCTCGGGGAGCGCCGGCTCGGAGGCGGCGGGGGCGAGGCCGTCGCGCGCGAGCACGAGGCACATCACCTTGCGCTCGCCGGTCGTGAGCTCCGGCGGGCGGATGGAGCTCGACGGCGGGCGGACCGAGAGCGTCGCGGGATCCATGAGCGAGGCGAGCTCGGCCGCGACCGCATTGCCGTCGCTCGGCCGACCATCGGGCGACTTCGACAGCATCCGCGTGACCAGGTCGTCGAGCGCCTCGGACACGTCGTCGCGGAGCCACCGGAGCGACGGCGGCTCCTCGATGAGCACCTTGACGAGCACGGCGAGCCCGCGCGCGCCGCGGAACGGGGCGCGCCCCGAGACGCACTTGTAGAGCACGCAGCCGAGCGCGAAGACGTCGGCGCGCGCGTCGACCTGCGCCTCGCCGCGGGCCTGCTCCGGCGCCATGTAGCCGGGGGTGCCGAGGATGGCGCCAGGCATGGTGAGCTGCTGGTCGAGGCCGGACATCCGGACCACGCCGAAGTCGATGAGCGTGATGCGGTCGATCGCGCCGCCGACGAGGAGCAGGTTGCTCGGCTTGAGGTCGCGGTGGACGACGCCGAGCCGGTGCACGGACCCGAGGGTGGTCGCGATGCGCCGGGTGAGCTTGAGGCTCTCGTCCAGGGTGAACGCTTGCCGGGCGAGGCGCTGGGAGAGGGTCTCGCCGGTGAGCCACTCCATGGCGAGGTACGGGTGGCCGAGGTCGGTGAGGCCGTGCGCGATGTACCGCACCACGCCCGGCACCCGCAGCGTGGCGAGCGCCTGCGCCTCGCGCGCGAGGCGGCTCGAGTCCTGGGAGGCGGCGTTCTGGAGGACCTTGAGGGCGACGGTCTCGCCGGTGCTGAGGTCGCGCGCGCGAAAGACGTGGCCCATGCCGCCGGCGCCAGCGAGCTCCGCGATCTCGAACCGGCCGTCGATGACGTTTCCCGCTCGCATTGCCCCTACCGCCGCTCCCGCGGATCGTCCGTCCTGTGTGGGAGCTACGCGAAGTTTACGAGAATGACCAGCGGTTCGGGGGTGCTGGCGTGTCACCGGAGCCGGGCGCCCCGAGGCTCCGCCTCCCCCATGCAATTCCCACCGATTGCCGCGCTTCGGTCGGCATCGTCACCAGAGAGCGCGGCCAGGGGCAACTCTACAGCGTCGAGGCGCCCGGCGCGCCCCCGCCCGCGCGTCCGGCCGCGAGGACACGCCGGTATTCCTCCGCCGCCCTCCGGGCGCGCCGAGCGGCCTTTCCAGCGGCTCACGAGGCCGGCAATGCGGGGACATCGGAGCGACCGCGGCGCCCCTCGCCGGTCGTCCCCGTCGCGGCGACGCCCCGCGCCGCCGCGGCGCGCCTGGCGGGTGGCGCTCACCTCACCTCGCCCGCCTCGCCCGCGCCACGGGACTTTTTCGTCCAGGCGACCTCGAGCGCAACGGCCGGGCGATGCGAAGTGGCAGGTGTAGGCGTGGCCTCCTTTTCACGTCGCCCAGCGCGCGATGCTTCCTCTGTCGCGCCCGCGTGATAAATGAGCTTGTCTGGGGACTGGGGGGAGGCGACCAGAATGCGCTCGACCCCTTTTTGTCAAGCGAAGGAGGCCGCTCTTGTCAATCGTGCCCGGAACCGTACTGGTCCAGCGCTACCGCGTGGTGCGCCATCTCCGCCGCGAAGGCCTCGGTGAAGTGTTCAGCGCCGAGGACGCGAGCGCTGGCCGCCACGTCGGGGTGAAGGTGCTCGGCGAGCCTCCGATGCGCCTCGACCCGGGGGGCGTGCTCAGCACGCCGGAGCGCATGCCCCTGGAAGAGGCCCAGGCGCGCTTTCAGCGCGAGGCGGCGGCGTGTCAGCGGCTGCGGGGCCCGCACACGCTGCCGTCGATCGATGGAGGCAAGGACCCGGAGCACGGACCGCTCCTCGTGTTCGAGCTGCGCGAGGGGGAGCTGCTCAGCGACCGCCTCGCCCGGCTGGGGCCGATCCCGTTCGGCGCCCTGCACCCGCTGTTCGAGCAGCTCTGGCTGGCGATCGCCGAGCTGCACGAGATTGGCATCATCCACCGCGACATCAGCTCCACGAACGTGCTCCTCGATCGGGGTCCGCACGGCGAGCGGCTGACGCTGCTGGATCTCGGCTCGTGCAAGCTCCCGCCCGCGCAGTCCGACGAGGCGGTGAGCCCGCCGAGCCGGTGTCTCGGCGATTTCAGGTTCGCGTCGCCGGAGCAGCTCGTGAAGGGGAAGACGGTGGATCACCGGGCCGACCTCTATGCGGCCATGACGGTGGTCTTTCAGGCGCTCACCGGCGAGCTCCCCTACGCCGCGCGCAATCTGATGATGCTCGCCGACATGAAGACGAGGACGCCGCCGCGCCGCATCGGCAACCTCATGCCTCCGCCGGTCGACAAGCATGTCGAGGTGTTCGTGAACCGGGGTCTGGCCCACAGCCCGGACCGCCGCTTCGCGAACATCGCCGAGGTGATCGACGGCTGGCGGACGCTGCGCCCCGCCACCTGAACGTCGCGACGGCATTCGCGCGGCGCCCCACCGCTCCAGGCTGGACACCCCCATCAGCGCTCGCTCCGCGGCGCGCCCTCCCGTGAGCCGGAAGGCGGCCAGGGGGCGTCGTGCGCTCCTGCCTTCCTGCTCCCCTGCCGATTTCTCCGCGAGACCAGCGCTCGCCTGCGCGGCTGAGACCGTCGATCCAGCGGCGCGTCTGACGCTCCGCTCGACCGGCAGCCACGACTGACCCCTTACGGCAACGCTCCCATTTTTCTCATCATCGCTTCGGATCGGCCCTGTGCCGCACAGGCCGGTTGCCTTGCTGCGCGACGGCGCGCGCCGACGGGTGCTTTGCGCGATCGAGCCGCTTTATCCCGTAGCAACTTACGATCGTGCGCCGTTCCTTGTCTCGAAATCAGTCCGGGCCTTATCGCCTAGGGTCTTGACGGGAATACGCATCTTGGGACGAGAAACCGCATCTCACAGGATTGCAGAGCGTGAGCACGCATGTTAATCCGGGGTCCACACGCTCGTCGTCGCGCCCTCTTGCGCGGCGCCAGAGCAACCGGATCGACGTGCTGCTCTCTCTGCCGGGTTACCAGGCCAGGACTGGCCTGGGCTGCCTGGCGTGGCCTGGTCGCGCGACGCGAGGCCCGTTCCGGCCTCTCGGGCGCCGCCGCGGTGTGTCTCGGGACCGGGCCATTCGGGGCCGGCACGTCTTCTGGGATCTCTCAACCTTTGCCGCCACCACGTTATGACGACACCTACCTACCGCTATGTCTTCCTGGGTCTCTCCATCACGTCTTCGTGGGGCAATGGCCACGCCACGACGTACAGAGCGCTCCTCCGGGCGCTCGCCTCGCGCGGCCACCACGTGCTCTTTCTGGAGCGGAGCCTCTCCATCTACGATCAGCACCGCGACCTGCCCCACCCGCCTTACGGCACGACCGAGCAGTACTCGAGCATTACCGAGCTCCGCGATCGATTCTCACGCGCGATGCGCGAAGCCGATCTCGTGGTCGTCGGCTCCTTCGTTCCGGAGGGGGCGACCGTCGGAGCGTGGCTCACGGAGGAGGCCCGCGGCAAGGCCGCGTTTTACGATCTCGACACGCCCGTGACGCTGGGCCGGCTCGCTCACGGGGATCACGCGTACCTCACGCCGGCGCTGATCCCGCGGTACGACCTCTACCTGTCGGCGACGGGGGGACCGACGCTGGAACGGCTGGAGCGCAGCCACGGCGCGGTGCGCGCGCGGGCGCTCTATTGCGCGGCCGACACCGACGTGTACTACCCGCAGCCGACGCCGATGCGCTGGGATCTCGGCTACCTCGGCACGTACAGCGATGACCGGCAGGCAGCGGTCGAGCGACTCCTGCTCGAGCCGGCGCGGCGCATGCGCCGCGGGCGCTTCGCGGTGGCGGGCGCGCAGTACCCGTCGTCGCTCGCGTGGCCCGAGAACCTCACCCGGACGGAGCACCTCCCGCCGGACGAGCACCGCATCTTCTACAACGCCCAGCGCTTCACGTTGAACCTGACCCGCCGGGCGATGGCCGAGTCCGGGTGGTCGCCCAGCGCGCGCCTGTTCGAGGCGGCCGCGTGCGGGACCCCGGTCCTGAGCGACACCTGGCCGGGGATCGAGACGTTCTTCCAGCCCGGCGAGGAGATCCTCCTCGTCCGCTCGCCGGAGGACGTGCTCCGGAAGCTGAGGGAGATGAAGGAGGACAAGCGCCTCACCGTGGGCCAGCGGGCGCGGCAGCGCGTCTTCGCCGAGCACACGGCGATGCACCGGGCCGAGGCGTTCGAGCGCTACACCCGCGAGGTGCTCGAGGCCACGAGCCGGACGCGGGCGCGCCGCGAGCGCGACGGGCAGCTCACGGCGGCGCACATCGAGAGCCAGAGCGGCTGACACCTCGGTCGGGCGCGGGCGCCCGCGCTCGTGCTCCCTTGCCGCTCGGGGCGGCGCGCATTACGCCACGGAGGTGCGCTCCACCCCGCTTCACCCTGTCGCCCGCCTGCCTGAAGACTGGTCGGCCTCGCTGGCTGCCCGCGGAGAGCGGTCGTTCGCGGCGAAGCAGGTATTCCACTGGATCCATCGCCGCGGCATCCTGGATCCGGCGGCGATGACGAACCTCCCGGCGCGGCTGCGCGAGCACCTCGCCGCGGAGGGGCTCGGCGAGGTGCTGACGCCCGAGCGGGTCCACCGCTCCGAGGACGGCACGCGCAAGCTGCTCCTGCGCCTCCACGACGGCGCGACCATCGAGACGGTCCTCCTCCCGTCGGTGTCGGGCCCCGGCTCGCAGGCGCAGCTCGACGCCGACGCGGCGGCGGCCGACGACGAGGACGACGACGCGGACGCGGAGGCCGGCGCGACGCCGCGCGTCCGCGTCACCCAGTGCATCTCGACGCAGGTCGGCTGCGCGATGGGGTGCGGGTTCTGCGCGAGCGGCGTGGCGGGGCTCAAGCGCCACCTCGGGGCCGAGGAGATCGCGGGCCAGGTGCTCCTCGGACGGGCGATGCTCGAGGAGGGCGAGGCCCTCCGCAACGTCGTTTACATGGGCATGGGCGAGCCGCTCCACAACTACGAGGCCACCGCGCGCTCGCTGCGCCTGCTCACGCACCCGGAGGGGATCAACCTCTCGACGCGGCGGGTCACGGTGTCCACGTCGGGCCTCGTCCCGGAGATCGCGCGGCTCGGCGCGGATTTCGGCGGGCAGATCGCGCTGGCGATCTCGCTGCACGCCGCGGACGACGAGACGCGCTCGGCGCTGATGCCCATCAACCGCAAGTACCCGCTCGACGCGCTGCTCGCGGCGCTGCGCGCCTACCCGCTGCCCCGGCGCCGGCGCATCACCGTCGAGTACACGCTCGTCGCCGGGCAGAACGACGATCCGGCCGAGGCGCGCCGGCTGGCGAGGCTCCTGCGCGGGCTGCCGGTGAAGATCAACCTCATCCCGATGAACCCGATCGAGGCCTCCTCGCTGGGTCCGCCGGGCCAGGAGCGCGTGGCGGCGTTCCAGGAGGTGCTCACCCAGGCGGGATACTCGTGCTTCGTGCGCCGGCGGCGGGGCGACGACGTCTCGGCGGCGTGCGGCCAGCTCGTGCTGCTCGGCGCCAAGCCGAAGGTGCGGCGCGCGCTGGGCTGATCGCGCGGGCGCTCGGCCCGGCCCGTGCGTCCGGCCAGCGAGCCGGGGCGGCCGTGGGTCAGGCACGGCCGTCCGCGCCCGTCCGACAGCGCAAGAAGGGCCGCGGCCTGCCGCGAGCGCCTTGACGCCCCCCCGCGCGGGAGCGTAGCTGTCGGCCGTGTTGAAGAAGATCCTTGTCGCCAACCGTGGAGAGATCGCCTGCCGCGTCCTCCGGACCTGCAAACGGCTCGGGATCGCGACGGTCGCCGTGTACTCCGACGCGGACGCGGGCGCGCCGCACGTCGCGATGGCCGACGAGGCGGTGCGCATCGGGCCGCCGCCGGTCCGGGACAGCTACCTGGTCGTCCATGCGATCGTCGAGGCGGCGCGCGCGACGGGCGCCGACGGCATCCACCCCGGGTACGGGCTGCTCAGCGAGAACGAGGCGTTCGCCGAGGCGGTCCTCGCCGCCGGCATCACGTTCATCGGCCCGCCGCCCGCGGTGCTCCGCGCCTTCGGCGACAAGATCCTCGCGCGCGATCACGCGCGCGGCGCCAACGTCTTCCCGCCGCCCGGCACGGGCGGCCCGATCGACCTCATCGACGCCGAGGCCGCCCAGCGCGCCGCCCAGAGCATCGGCTTCCCGCTGCTCGTCAAGGCCGCGGGCGGCGGCGGCGGCATCGGCATGCAGGTCGTCACCGAGCCGGGCAAGCTCTCCCGCGCCATCACCACGTGCTCGGATCGCAGCCGCTCCGCGTTCGGGGACGCGCGCGTGTACATGGAGCGGTACATCGAGCGCCCGCGGCACATCGAGGTGCAGGTGCTCTGCGACGGACAGGGCGGCGCGGTCGCGCTCGGCGAGCGCGAGTGCAGCGCGCAGCGCCGGCACCAGAAGATCATCGAGGAGACCCCGTCGCCCGCCGCGTTCTTCGAGGGAGACGTGGGCGAGACCCGCCGGAAGAGGCTCCTCGACAGCGCCCTCCGGGTCGTGACCAGCGCCGGCTACGTCGGCGCCGGCACCGTCGAGTTCGTCGCGGCCGAGAGCGGCGAGCTCTTCTTCCTCGAGGTCAACGCGCGGCTCCAGGTCGAGCACTGCGTCACCGAGATGTGCACCGGGCTCGACCTCGTCGAGCACCAGATCCGCATCGCGTCGGGCGAGCCGCTCGCGCCGGAGGTCCTGGGCCACACGATCCGCGGCCACGCGATCGAGGCGCGTCTCTGCGCGGAGGATCCGGCGAAGAAGTTCGCCCCCCAGCCCGGCCGCATCACCGCGCTCCGCTGGCCGGCCGCGGGCGACGACCTGCGGATCGAGACAGGCGTCGCCGAGGGGCTCGAGGTGACGCCGTTCTACGATCCGCTGCTCGCCAAGATCATCGCCCACGGGCCGACGCGCGACGACGCGATCGCCCGCCTCGACCGGGCGCTCGCCGAGACGGCGATCGAGCTCACCGGCCCGACGGGGCCCGCCGCGACAAACCTCGCATTCCTCCGCCGGATCCTGGCGGACGGCGACTTTCGCAGCGGGCAGTACGACACGCACTTCGCCGAGGCGCTCGCCGCCGGCAAGAAGGCCGGATAGCGCCGGCCCGGGCGGACCAGGGCAGCGCGTCGCGCTCGCCGCCCGCGCCGGATCGCGCGTGCGCCTGGTGCAAACCGCGGCCGGCTTGAATTAAAGATGATGTCGTGAGCCACGACTTCGTCCTCGAGCCCGCCGAGCGCTGGCTTGCCCACGACCCCGATCCGGAGACCCAGAGCGAGCTGCGCCGGCTCATCGACGCGGCCAGGGCGGGCGAGGAAGGCGTCCGCGCCGAGCTCGCCGAGCGCTTCGCCGGTCCCCTGGAGTTCGGCACCGCCGGCATCCGGGGCGTCCTCGGCGCCGGCGAGAGCCGGATGAACCGCGCCGTCATCCTCCGGACGACCGCCGGGCTCGCCCGTCATCTCCTCGCCACGCTCGGCGACAAGGCGCGGAGCGCCGGCGTCGTCGTCGGCTACGACGCCCGCCGGATGAGCCGCGAATTCGCGGAGGACACCGCCTGCGTCCTCGCCGCCGCCGGCATCCCGAGCCACCTCTCGCCCGTCCCCTGCCCCACCCCGATCGCCGCGTTCGCGGTCGGCCACCTCGGCGCGGCCGCGGGCGTGATGGTGACGGCGAGCCACAACCCGCCCGAGTACAACGGCTACAAGGTCTACTGGGACAACGCCGCACAGATCATCCCGCCGCACGACACCGGCATCGCGACGGCGATCGACGCCTCGCCGCCGGCGGACCAGGTCCCCCGCATGCCCTTCGACGAGGCGAGGCAGAGGGGCCTCGTGCGCGACTTCCCCGAGGAGCTCGAGCCGAGCTACCTCCGCGCGATCCGCGGCCTCGCGGTGCGGAGCGACGGCGATCGCAGCCTGCGCATCGTCTACACGCCGCTGCATGGGGTGGGCGACCGCCTCGTCCGCAAGGCGCTCGAGGAGGCTGGCTTCACGCGCGTGACGAGCGTGCCCGAGCAGGCCGAGCCGGACGGCGCGTTCCCCACGGTCGCGTTCCCGAACCCCGAGGAGAAGGGCGCGATGGACCTGGCGTTCGCCCTCGCGAGGAAGGAGGGCGCCGATCTCGTCCTCGCCAACGATCCGGACGTCGACCGGCTCGCCGTGGCGGTGCGGCGCCCTGACGGCGACTACGTGCAGCTCACGGGCAACCAGGTCGGCGTGCTCCTCGGCCATTACCTGCTCACCGAGGGGCGCGCCGGGAACGCCGCGAACGAGCGCCGCCTCGTGCTGGCCTCCTGCGTCTCGACCCCGCTGCTCGGCGTGATCGCCGCGGCGCTCGGGGTGCATTACGAGGAGACGCTGACCGGGTTCAAGTGGATCGCCAACCGGGCGATGGACATCGAGCGCTCGACCGGCGCCCGCTTCGTGTTCGGGTTCGAGGAGGCGCTCGGCTACACGATCGGCCCGCTCGTGCGCGACAAGGACGGCATCAGCGCCGCGGCGGTGCTCGCCGAGCTCGCGGCGGTGCGCAAGGCCGAGGGCAAGACGCTGCTCGACGAGCTCGAGGCGATCCACCGCAAGCATGGCCTCTATGTGAGCGGGCAGCGCTCCTACACGCTGCGCGGCGTCGACGGGGTCGAAAAGATCGCCGCGATCATGGACGCGCTGCGGAAGAGCCCGCCGGCCGACATCGGCGGCGTCCCCGTGACGGCGTGGCGCGATTTCGAGGCGCACACGCGCACCTTGAGCGACGGCCGGACCGAGCCGCTCGTCCTGCCCCCGAGCAACGTGCTCGTGTACGAGCTCGACGGCGGCAGCCGGATCATCGCGCGCCCGAGCGGCACCGAGCCGAAGATCAAGTTCTACGTCGACGTGCGCGAGGCGGTCGCCGCGGGCGAGCCGCTGGGCGACGTCGAGGCCCGCGCGGCGGCGCGGCTCGACGCGCTGGCGAGGGCGTTCTCGGCCCTCGCCGGCATCGGCTGACGGGCCCCTTCAGCCGCCGGGGCTGCGGAAGGCGGCGCGGCCAACGAAGAACGGGCCCATCTGGCTGATGAACTCCGCGGTCTGCCGGGTCTTTCGCATCGCCTGCACGATGTGCGAGAGCGGGTGGAGCTCCTTGCCGACGAGCCCGATCACGAACTCGTTGTCGCGGGCGTCGAGGCCGTAGCACGCGAGGCGGACGTCGTGAGCGAGGTCCTGTGCGCCGTAGGCGCGGCCAATGGTGCCGTGCTCGCGCAGGATGCTCCCCTGCTCGCGCCCTTCGAGCTTGGCAAAGCCGCCGCTGCGGCGCAGCGGGTACCACACCGCCCAGGGCCAGGCGGGGTTGAGGACGGTCTCGAACGGGCGCCGGAGCAGCCAGTAGTCGAGGTCCTGCTCGTAGCCGGTCGAGTACGTGCGCCCCAGCATCGTGAAATCGGGGCGAAGCTCCAGGGCGCGGAGCTCGCCGCGGTTGAGCGCCGGCCGGACCGTCTGAACGAAGACGGCCGGGTCCTCCGCCCACGTGAGCACCGCGATCCCGCGCGGATCGCTGATATCCTCGTAGACGACCGCGCCGATGCGCTGGGATGAAAGCGCCTGGCCGACCGCGGCGGTCAGCTCCGCCGGATCGGCGGCGCCGGGGCAGCGGAACACGAGCAGCTGCATGAACAGCCGGCGGTCGATGACCTGCGGCCGCCCGTCGCGCGGCGCCCCCCGCTCGGTTACGTCGATATGCGGCAGCTCCGGCTCCGCGTGCCCGGCGCCGGGCCGGCCCGTCGTGGATTCGCTCATGGGCATAGGGGTACCGAGGTTCGCGGAGGACGGCAACTGCGAGGCGCAGCACCCCCGCCGCTCGTCCCGGGTTGCGGTCCGCTCGTCCTCCCTCCCGGGTTGCGGTCCGCTCCCCTCCCGGGTTGCGGTCCGCTCGTCCCTCCCGGGTTGCGGCTCGCTCGTCCGGTCGAGCCCGCCGTGCGAAGGCGCGTGATGCGCATTACACATTTACCCACCCCCGACGCCGATGGTGCCTCCCTGAGGTATGGCCTCTCGGGTCGAAAGGAGAGCTGGACAACGGTGTGAGCTTGCCCAGGGCCGCGGCGGCTCGTGTCGCGCGCCTGCTCCTGCCAATCATCTCTTGCCATCGAGCCCGACTCACGCTCCCCTGCAAGGTACAACCACGACTCCTGGAGTTGCCCCGACGATGTGCTCCCGGGAAGAGCTTCCCGCCCGAGGTTGCACGCGCCTCCGCCCGCGATCGGGCTCGGCTTCGCCGGGGCTTCCCCGCCGTAGGTTCGCCGCGATGAAGACGCACGATACGAAGAGCAAGTCCTCGATCCCCCCCGGCAAGTGCAAAGGAACGTTGCTGGTCAACCTCCGGTCGTTCGTCAATACGAACCGCGACGCCGGAGCCTGGGAGCGGCTGGTGACCTCGCTGCCCAAGTCAGACCGGGACGTACTTTATCAGCCGCTGCTGGCGAGCAGCTGGTACCCGATCGGCGTCTGGAACCGGGCCCTGCGAACGCACGTGCGGACAGCGAACGACCAGGCCGCCGAGATCAAGCGGTTTGCTCGCTACGTCGCGGACCGCGACCTCAATACGGTGTTGAAGTTCGCGCTCTCGATCGCCATGCCCGACACGATCGTCGCCCGCACTGGAATGTTCTGGTCGCGCTATTTCGACGCCGGCAAGGTCTTCCCGCGCATGGTGAAGCCGCGGGAGTGGATGCTGACCATCACGGGCCCGACGGGGGACGACGAGGGGCCCTCGGCGATGAACTGCGGAGACGGCGTCTGCGGCTGGGTCGAGCAGGCGCTGCTCCTGTGCGGCGCGTCCACCCCCAAGGTGACGCACCAGCGGTGCCGGTTCCGCGGCGCCACCGAGTGCCTCTCCGAGGTGGTATGGTGAACGACCTGAGGGAGCTCGGTCTTCCCGTCGTCTTGCCGGCGCCCTCGTTTGCCTATTGACTTGTTCCTTCGCCCTGATCCAAACTGGATGCAGGCGGGACACATATGTACACGAAGCCTCTCATGGTGAGGTCGTCGTGCTGGCTCCTTCGTCCCCCGAGCGTGGGGGTCAGCATCGTGCCCGCGCCGCGACTCGTCTCCTGACGGCCGCTGGCCGGTCAGCCTGAGGGGATGTGGTGGGGGTGGAGACCGGCGGGCAGGTACGAGGGAGATTGACCCTGTAACCCTCCAGGTATTTTCATGCTGTCACCTCGCTCGCAGCGGCACAAGGAAGTCAAGGACAGCCTCAAGGCGACGCCGCATCCGGTCTGGGTCGAGGACATGATCGAGTCCCTGGCCGATCAGTGGAAGGCGGCGGTCTACACGCCGCCGATTGCGCGAACGTTGACGGAGCCGATCGACCACGAGACCTGGGGCGTGCTCATCCGGGAGTTCTTCTGCGTGGTCGAGGCGTTCCCGAAGTACATGGGTCTCAGCCTGGCCAAGACGACCTACGGCCAGACGCCGCGCGATTTCCTGGTGCGCGACTGGCTCATCGGCAACATCCGGGTCGAGGCGCTGCATGTGCGCTGGTACCTCGACTGGGCGGCGGGGCACGGCATCAGCATGTCGGACATCACGAGCCACCGTCCGACGCCGGAGGTCGCGTCGCTCTTCGAGTGGCTCTGGTCGGTGTCCTACCGCGGCTCGCTCGCGGAGGCGGTTGGCGCCGTCAACTATGCGATCGAGGGGATCACGGGGGAGTGGTCGCGCGTGGTGCTGCCGGCCTTCACCAAGCTCTACGGTGAGGGGAGCAAGTCGCTGACGTGGCTCGCGGCGCATGCGAACTACGATGACGCGCACCCGCGCGAGGCGCTCGAGATCGTGAAGCTCGCGACCACCTCGGCCGAGGAGATCCGCCGGGTGAATTCGAGCGTCGCGCGCTCGCTCGAGCTGTTCGAGCGCGCCCTCAAGTCCTGCAGCGTCCCGCCCCGCGGCGGCAGCTGACCCGGGGCGCCCCCTCGGCGCTGGTCTCCCGGCGTACAACCGGCGCTCGACCTGCCGTGAAGGAGACAAGAGCTCTCCTGACAAGCCAACAGGAAACGGGGTGACAGCCGCGCAGTCCTGCCCGGACGCGGAAGCCGTCACGGTTCCTGGCGCGCGGCACTACGTGGCACGCCAGAGACCGATTGGCTCGAAACGAGAAACGTCCAAGACGCCAATAGGCCCAAGCGTTCTTCTTTACCCATCTTCTCGCATCTTCACATGAAGGCCATAGATCGGCGCCCGATCACCCGCCGCCATCGTGCCGACGCCTCGAGAAACCGCCCCGCCCCCCACGCATCCCGCTCCCCCTCGCGCCCCCGCACGCCCCCCCCAGATCCCAGAGCGGGGCTCGCCCGCACAGGAGACGGGCCCAGATCGGCGTTTTCGGCGCACAGGCGCACTCCAGTCTCAGGATCCTACACATCTCGCTTGATGTGTGCTGGGCGGCGTGATCAAAGCTGCGGATGGGTTCACCTGCAGCAGAGCACGCGGCGGCACTCGCCGAGGAGATGAGCGAAGCGCACTTCGGTGATGCGCGGCTTTCGAAGCGTCAGAGCAAGCTGGTGCAGAAGCTGGCGCAGGCGCCGGACAAGAGCTTCCCCTCGCTCTTGTCCGACAGCGAGCTGGAGGCGGCGTACCGCTTCTTCGGCAACGACGCCGTCTCGCCCGCGGCGATCCTGGCTCCCCACGTGCGCGCCACCCTGGCGCGCATGGAGGCCGAGCCGGTCGTGCTCGCCATCCATGACACCACGACCCTCTCGTTCCGCTCCGACGGCCAGCGGCAGGGGCTCGGCCGTCTGCGGTCCTCTGGGCAGACGTTCTTCGCCCACTTCACCTTGGCGGTCAGCGGCGATGGAACGCGCCGCCCGCTCGGCGTGCTCGATCTGAGCACGCACGTGCGCGACGACCGCACGACGGGCAACGAGCACGACCGCTGGGGAGAGCAGGTGGAGCGAGTCGCGGCCCTCGGCTGCGCTCCTCAGCCCTTGGTGCACGTCATGGATCGCGAAGGCGACGACTACGGCCTGTTCGCTCAGCTGCTGAGCGCAGGGCATCGGTTCGTGATCCGACTCGCCCACAATCGCCTCGTGCAGGCGACGGCCTCCGGAGAGGAGGCGAAGCTCGAGCAGGCGCTCGCACCCGTCCGAGCGGTAGCCGTGCGCGAGGTGGAGCTTTCCTTAAGGCCGGCAGGCAATCGCAGCCCTCAGCAGAAACGCCTGCATCCCTCGCGCGCCGGACGCTTGGCGAAGCTGGCCCTCGGAAGCACGCGCGTGACGCTACGGCGACCGAGATCCCAGCCGCGCGAGCTGCCTGCGACGCTCTCGCTCCAGGTCGTACGCGTCTGGGAGCTCGAGCCGCCACCGGGCGAGGCGCCCGTCGAGCGGGTGCTGCTGACGAGCGAGCCGGTCGAGTCCGATGAGCAGCTGGCCCAGTTGGTCGACTGGTACCGCGCGCGCTGGATGGTGGAGGAGTTCTTCAAGGCCCTGAAGACCGGATGCGCCTACGAAAAGCGCCAGATCGAAGACCTGCACGGCTTGCGCAACGTGCTGGCGCTCTTCGCTCTCATCGCCTGGCAGTTGCTGCTGCTGCGCAGCGAGGCCCGGCGCGCTCCAGAGCAGCCGGCGAGCGCCGTGCTCACGCCCACCCAACTCGACGTGCTGCGGGTCTTCGCCCGCAAGCCGCTCCCCGACAACGCCACGGCCCGCGATGCCTTCCTGGCGATCGCCGCGCTCGGCGGACACCTCCGGAGAAACGGCGAGCCCGGCTGGCAGACCTTGGGGCGTGGCTACGAGCAACTCCTCATCCTCGTCCAGGGCTGGAGCGCCGCGAAGAAGGAGGGGAAAATATGATCAATCCTGAGACGAGAGTACGCCGAGCACCGAAAACGCCGAGATGGGCCCGTATCCGAAGCGGGCGAGCCCCGCTCTAGCGGCCGTAGACGGCTTTGCGGACCTTTTTCTTGAGATCGTCGAGCACGAAGGGCTTCGTGATGTAGTGACGAGCACCGGCCTGGATGCCGGCGATGACGTCCATCGGATCCGACTTCGCGGTCAGGAAGATGATCGGCACGCGGCGCATCGGCTCGTTCTCGCGGAGCCGCTTCGTCATCGTCACCCCGTCGAGCTTCGGCATCATGATGTCCACGATCACCAGATCCGGCCGCGGCTCCTGCTGGGCCAGCGCCAGACCCTCGACCCCGTTCGTCGCGATCACGGTGTCGAACTCGTCGCTGAGGAACCGGGCGATCATCGCCGCCGTGTCCTCCTCGTCCTCCACCACCAAAACTCGCTTTTTTGTCGCGGTCACCATCTGCGCCGGGAAAGAGTAGCGCGAAGCGGACGACGGGGGCCGTGTCCCGGGATTTTTTTCCAGCACATCGGAAACCCATCAATTTTCTTCACCGTCAGTACAATCGCCGCGTGCGCCGGCAGCCCGCGCAACAAGGGTGCGCGGCGCCGCACGGGCGCCACCAGGAGCTGGGCAGTCCCGGGCACACCGCGTGACGCGTGTGAGAGTGAGAGCCGGCGGCGCCGATGTCAACACCG
The DNA here is from genome assembly GCF_051519845.1 of Sorangium sp. So ce362. Taxonomy (NCBI): domain Bacteria; kingdom Pseudomonadati; phylum Myxococcota; order Polyangiales; family Polyangiaceae; genus Sorangium; species Sorangium sp. So ce362. The sequence goes on from NZ_CP150332.1 coordinate 6,560,822, forward strand.
CTCTTGCCAGGCGCTCCGCTGAAAAGAAGGCCGACCTGCCCGCGCCCGCGCCGCCCGGAGCGCTCCCCGAGCGGCGCATCGCGCCCGGCAAGGTCCGAGAGCGCGTATCACGCCCGGTAAGGGAGCGCCCCGGGCGTGAGCGCAGCACCCGGCCGGAAACCGACGGGATCGCGGGGGTTCAGGCGGGGCCCGCCGCCGCGCGCTCGAGCAGCGACGCGAGGCGGTCGAGCGGCATCGGCTCCACGAACGTGCTGCCGATGTCGCGCATCAGCACCGCCCGGACCGACGAGCCGCGGCGCTTCTTGTCGAGCGACAGGAAGCGCAGCGCGGCGGAGACCGGCTCGTCCTCGATCCGGGTGGGCAACCCGAGCCGGTCGAGCAGGCGGATCACCCGGTCGGCCGCCGCGCGGTCGGTCACGCCGAGCGAGCAGCCGACGCGGAGCATGGCCACCATGCCGAGCGACACCGCCTCGCCGTGGGCCAGCCGGACGAACCCACCCTCCGCCTCGAGGGCGTGCCCGAGCGTGTGGCCGAGGTTGAGGAGGGCGCGGTCGCCCGACTCGCGCTCGTCCCGGGTGACGATGGCCGCCTTCACGGCGATCGAGCGGCGGATGATCTCGGCGAGCAGGCCGGGGTCGCGCGCGAGGACACGGTCGGCCTCGCGCTCGAGCAGCGCGTGCAGCTCCGGATCGCCGATGCAGGCCGACTTCACCACCTCGGCGAGCCCGCTCCGGTAGGCGCGGTCGGTCTCGGTCGCGAGCGCCGCCGGGCTCGCGACGACGGCTGACGGCTGGTGGAAGGTGCCGACGGCGTTCTTCGCGGGGCCGAGGTCGACCCCGGTCTTGCCGCCGACCGAGGCGTCGACCATCGAGAGGAGCGTGGTCGGCGCCGCGACCCAGCGAACACCGCGGAGGAGCGTGGACGCAGCGAAGCCGCCGATGTCGGTCACCACGCCCCCGCCCTGCGCGAGCACCACCGCGTCGCGATCGGCCCCCGCGTCGATCATCGCCGTGAGCGCCGCCTCGACGGCCGCGAGCCGCTTGTGCTCCTCGCCGGGCGTCAGCACCGTGACCGCCGCGGCCGGCTTCCCCCGCGCCGCGAGCGCGGCGAGCAGCGGCGCGCCCCAGAGGCGGCTCACGTTCTCGTCCGTGACGACGAAGACCGACGACGGCGCGAGCGCGGCGACGGCGTCGGCCGTGGACGCCGCCCCGTCGGAGGCGATGCGCACCGCGTAGCTCTTCTCGCCGAACGGCACGAAGAGCGGGCGATCCGCGTAGGCGCGGAGGACGCGCGCGGCGACGTCCTCCGGGGAGACGCCGTCCGTCACGACGCGCGCGTGGGCCTCGGCGTAGACGGGCGCGCGCGCCGTCAGGAGCTCGCGGATGCGCGCCTCCCGATCCGGCGCGCCGTCGAGCAGCGGGCGGGTGCCGCCCGGCGTGCGCGCGGCGATCGTGCGCGGGGACGCGCTGAGCGCGACGACGCAGCCGCGCTCGAGCGCCTCGAGGCGGAGCGCGGGATCGACCAGGGCGCCGCCGCCGAGGGCGATGACGCGCGGGCCCCGCGTCGCGAGGAGCCGGCGCAGGGTCGCCGCCTCGAGCGCGCGGAAGCTCGCCTCGCCGCGCGCGGCGAAGAGCGACGGCACGCTCTCGCCGGCCTCGGCCGCGATGGCGTCGTCCAGGTCGATGAACGGGAGGCCCGCGCGCGCGGCGGCGATGCGGCCCACGGTGGACTTGCCGGCCCCCATGAAGCCGGTGAGCAGGAGCGGAGGTGCGTCGGGGTGGAGTGCCATGGCCTTCAGTAAGAGCGGACCTGCTGGAGGTAGCTGTCGACGTTGCGCGAGAGCTCGGTGAGGCTGTCGCCGCCGAACTTCTCGAGCAGGGCGGCGGCGAGCGTGATCGCCACCATCGCCTCGCCGACGACCGAGGCGGCCGCGACGGCGCAGACGTCGCTCCGCTCGAAGGCGGCGTCGAACTGCTCCTTGGTGCGCACGTCGACCGAGGGGAGCGCGCGCTTGAGCGTGGCGATCGGCTTCATGGCGGCGCGGCAGATGAGCGGCATGCCGTTCGTGATGCCGCCCTCGAGGCCGCCGGCGCGGTTCGACGGGCGGGTGAAGGCGTGCGACCCCTGGTCGTACGCGATCGGGTCGTGCACCTCGGAGCCCGAGATGCGCGCGGCCTCGAAGCCGATGCCGATCTCGACGCCCTTGATCGCCTGGATGCTCATCAGCGCCTGCGCGAGCCGGCCGTCGAGCTTGCGGTCCCACTGCACGTGGCTCCCGAGCCCGGGCGGCAGGCCGGTGGCGATCACCTCGAAGACGCCGCCGAGCGTGTCGCCGCGGTGCGCGGCCTCGCGGATGGCGTCGCGCATCGCCTGCGCGGCCGCGGCGTCGACGCACGCGAGGTCGGAGGCGCGGGCGCGCTCGCGGAGCTCGGTGAGCGGGAGCTCGCCGGTCCCGGAGGCCGCGGAGGTCTGCGCCTGGACCGGGCCGATCGAGAGGACGTGGGCGAAGACCTCGACGCCGACCGACCGGAGGAGCTTGCGGCAGACGCCGCCCACCGCGACCCGCGCGGCGGTCTCGCGCGCGCTCGCCCGCTCGAGCACGTCGCGCAGGTCCCGCCGGGCGTACTTCAGGCCGCCCGCCAGATCCGCGTGCCCCGGGCGCGGGCGGGTCAGCGCCTCGGGCGGCTCGGGGAACGGCTCGGGGCCCATCCGCCCGGCCCAGCTCGCGTGATCGCGGTTCTCGATCACCATGGCGATGGGGCCGCCGAGCGTCTCGCCGCCGCGCACGCCGGCGACGAGGCGGACGCGATCGGTCTCGATCTTCATCCGCCCGCCGCGCCCGTAGCCGCGCTGGCGCCGCGCCAGATCCTCGTCGACGTCCTCCGCGAGGAGCGGCAGGCCCGCCGGAATACCCTCGACGGTCGCCACGAGCTCCGGCCCGTGCGACTCGCCGGCCGAAAGCCACCTGAGCTGCGTCATCGTGTGGAAAACCTCCTCTGCGCCCGGAGCTCCGGGCCAAGCTTGCTGCGTATTACAGGTCGATCTGCTCCACGTCGACGCCCTGGGTGGAGGAACGGCCCGCGCCGTCGTTTTCCGCTTCGATCGGGGTCAGAGACCGGCCCGCGCCGTCCGCGTCAACGTGGGTCGGGGATCGGCCGGCGCCTCCGACGATCGGCTCGCCCAGGAACCGGGTCGCCACCGCGGCGAAGCTCTTCGGCAGGTCGGTGACGAGCAGCGCGAGGCTGCCCGGCGCAGTCCGGGACGTGGCGAGCCCCCGCTCGGCGAGGAACGACGCCACGTCCTCCGCGGTCGCCGACGCGCTGTCCACGATGGGGAGAGGGCCGCCGGCCAGCGCCGCCGCCTCGGCCTCGATCGCGGAGCGGAGGAGCGGGAAGTGCGTGCACCCGAGCACGACAGAGCGGGCGCCCGCGCCGATGAGCGGCTCCAGGTAGCGCCGCGCGACGAGCCGCGGGACCTCGCCCTCGACCCAGCCCTCCTCCGCCAGCGAGACGAGCAGCGGGGCCGCCTGGCCGGCGACCTCGGTGCGGGTGCTGAGCGACGCCACGGCGCGGGGATAGGCGCCCGACGCGATGGTCCCGGCCGTCCCGAGCACGCCGATCGTGGCGCCGCGCGACGCGGCGACGGCGGCGCGCGCGCCGGGCAGGATGACCCCGAGGACGGGCAGATCGAGCTCGACCCGCAGCATGTCGATCGCGACGGCGCTCACCGTGTTGCACGCGACGACGATCGCCTTGACGCCGCGCCCGATGAGCACGCGGGCGCAGCCGAGCGCATAGCGGACCACCGTCTCGGGCGACCGGGTGCCGTACGGGACGCGCGCCGTGTCGCCGAGGTAGACGATGTCCTCCGCCGGGCAGCGCCGGCGCAGCGCGCGCACGACCGTGAGGCCGCCGAGGCCCGAGTCGAACACGCCGAGCGGCGCGTCGCGCTGGGACGTCACGGCTCCTCGATGCGGAAGAGGTGCACCGGCTCGCGGAGGAAGTGCTCGCGCGCGACCGCGTCGATCGCGCCCCGCACGAGCCCCTCCGGCGCGTCGTGCGTGATGAGCACCACGTCGACCGCGGGCTCGCGGGCCGCCGGGCCGCCCGCGGACGCCGCGCCCGAGCTCCCCTTGGTCGGCCCCTGCTGCACGATCTGCTCGATGCTGACGCCGGCGTCGCCGAGCGCGCCGGCGAGGCGACCCATGACGCCCGGGCGGTCCTCGACCGCGAAGCGCAGGTAGTACCGCGAGACGGTCTCGCTGAGCGGACGGACCGGGCGGGGCTTGATCGACATGCCGCGGCCCTGCATGCCCGCGACGCCCGAGGCGATCGAGCGCGCGACGTCGAGGATGTCGGAGACGACGCTGACCGCGGTCGGCAGGTCGCCGGCGCCGCGGCCGTAGACGAGCGACGGACCGACGGCGCGCCCCTCGAGGAGCACGGCGTTGAGCACGCCGGAGACGTTGGCGAGCACGCTCTGCTTCGGGATCAGCGTGGGGTGCACGCGTAGCTCGATGGAGTCGCCGAGGTCGCGGCCGATCGCGAGGTGCTTGATCGTGTAGCCGAACCGATCGGCGTAGCGGTGGTCGGCCTCCTCGATGGTGCGGATCCCGGACGTGGGCACGTCGGCGCTGTCGACCTGCGCCCCGAAGGCGAGCATCGCCAGCACGATCAGCTTGTGCGCCGCGTCATGGCCGTCGACGTCGAGCGTCGGGTCGGCCTCGGCGTAGCCGAGCTCCTGCGCCTCGCGCAGCGCGACGTCGAACGACGACCCCGTGTCGCGCATGCGCGTGAGGATGTAGTTGCAGGTGCCGTTCAAGATCGCGGTGACGCGCTCGACCCAGTCGCTCGCGAACGCGTCGCGGAGCGTCCGGATGATCGGGATGCCGCCGCCGACCGCCCCCTCGAACGCGAGGTCGACCTGGCGCGACGCGGCCCGCGCGAGGAGCGCGGGGCCGTGGGCGGCGAGCAGCAGCTTGTTCGCGGTGACCACGCCCTTGCCGCGATCGATGGCGCGCTCGATCAGCGCGCGCGCGGGCGTATCGCCGCCCATCACCTCGACGACGACGTCGATCGCGGGGTCGTCGACAACGTCCTCGGGGTTCGTGGAGAGCAGGCCGCGATCCAGGGCCGCGACGCGCTCCTTCTCGAGGTCGCGCACGACCACGCGCTTCACAACGAGGGGCACGCCGGCGCGCTCCGCCAGGTAGCCGGAGTTCTCGGCGAGGAGGCGGAGGACGCCGCCCCCGACCGTCCCGCAGCCGAGGAGCCCGATCTGGATGGGGGCGCCGCCACGCAGGCGCCTGCGATCGCTGGCGGCGTGGGGTTCAGGGTTCAAGTTCAGGGGCGAGGCGCCTTCCGTCTTCATGCGCGCGGAGCTTAGCGCTTCTCGCGCCGAGAGGTGACGCCTATGCTGCGAGGGCCATGGCGGAAACGATCAAGGGCGTTCTGGGCGACGAGTTCAGGTTCCACGTGGGCGAGGACGGGGGCGCCGTGGAGCGGGGGCCGCTGCTCCCGCTGCGCGTGCTCGTGATCGCCGATCTCACCCCGCGCGATCCCCACAACGCCGGGGCGAGCCCGCCCGCCGGCGCGGCCCGCGTCGACGCGAGCCGGTTCGATAACCTCTTCGCGATACTCCGGCCGCGGATCGCGATCGAGGTGCCGAGCGTGCTCGCGGGCGGCCGGGCCGCGCGCGTCGACCTGTCGCCCACCGGTTTGAAGAGCTTCCGGCCCGACGCGCTGTGCGCCGAGGTGCCGCTGCTGCGCTCGCTCCTCGACGGCCGGCGCGTCCTCGAGCGGCTACGCGACGGGTCGGCCACGCTCGATCAGGCGCGCGCCGAGCTCGATCGGCTCTGGGGCGGCTCCCCGCTCGTGCGCGACATCCTCGGCCTGCTCCCGGCGGAGCGCGAGGGCGCGTCGCCGGGTCGACCCGCCGCGCCGGCGCCGGAGCGACCCGCCGCGCCCGCGCCGGCCTCGGACGTGGACGCGCTGCTCTCGATGGTTGATCTCGGCGGCGGCGGGGACGCCGGCGCGGTGCCCCCGCCGGCGGAGGCGGGCGGCGCCGGTCAGAGGCCCGCGGAGGGGGGGCGGTTCTCGGAGCTCATCGCGACCGTGGCGGCGAGCGCCCGCCCCCGCGCGGGGCAGGCCGCTCGGCCCGCCGAGGCGATCGGGCAGATCGAGCGCGCGATCGGCGCGCAGCTCGGCGCGATCCTGCAGCACCCGGAGGTGCGGCGCCTCGAGGAGGCGTGGCGGGGGCTGAGCCTGCTCGTGGACCGCGTGAAGGCGGCGGAGGGCGTCCGGGTCGAGGTCGTCAGCGCCCGGCCGGACGAGGCGGCCGGCGCGCTCGCGCGGGTGCTCGCGCAGACGGCGAGATCCGAGCCGCCGGCGTCGGTCACGATCGTGGACGTCGCGATCGACGGCAGCGCCGCCGCGCTCGCGCGGCTCGAGGCGATCGCGCGCGTCGCCGAGGCGCACGCGCTCCCCGCCGTGGTGAACGGCGACGCGCGGCTGCTCGGGGTCGACGATCTCGACGGCATCGAGCGGCTCGACAACAAGGCCGCGCTGTTCCGCGCGGCGCACCGGGCGCCGTGGCGCGCCGCGGCGGCGCGGCCTTGCATGCGGTGGGTCGCGATCGCCATGAACCACGTGCTCGGCCGGATGCCCTACGACAAGTCGAGCTCGCGGATCCGGGAGGCGGCGATCGTCGAGCAGCCGGGCGACGAGGGCGGCCGCGTCTGGATCGCGCCGGCGTACGTCGTCGGCGCGCTGATCGCGGCGAGCTTCCGCGAGACGGCGTGGCCGTGCCGCATCGCGGGCGCGATAGGCGGCGGCGTGGTCGGCGACCTGCCGGTGCACGAGGTGAAGGGCGCGTACGAGGGCGACGAGGGCGTCGCGATCCCGACAGAGGCGTTCGTGTCGACGGAGACCCAGCGCGATCTCTCGAAGAGCGGCGTGCTCCTGCTCGCGTCGGCCCCGAACAGCGACGCCGTGTACGTCCTCACCGCGCCGACGGCCTATGTCCCTCCGGAGAAGCTCACGTACGACAGCCCGACGGCCGAGCCCGAAGAGCGCCTCGAGCGCGTCTCGCTCGTCGACCAGCTCTTCGTCGCGCGCGTTGTCCAGTTCCTGCGCGCGCTCTGCGCGAAGCTGCCCGCGGACAGCGACCCCGCGGAGGTGCAGCCGGTCGTCGAGGGGGCGCTGTGGACGCTGTTCGAGCGCGCGCCCCCGGCCAGCATCGAGCTCGCGGTGAAGGCCGGCCGCGGCGAGGGCGGGGCGCAGATCGCGGTCACGGTGCGCCCGCGCCGCTTCCTCGGGGTCGGGCTCGACGAGGTGTCGCTCGAGCTGCCGCTCGGCTGACGCCTCGGCAGGATTGACGCCGCCCGGCCCGCGGGGGAAGAATCGCCCGCATGCGGCTCCGCGTCGCGATCCTCATCTCCGTCCTGAGCAGCCTCGTGACGACGTGCGAACGGCCGCCGGCCCCGCAGGCGCCGACGGCCGAGTGCGGCTGCCGCAAGAAATAGCCGCCGGGTTCGCGCATCTCGGCCGGGCCCTCCTCATCGGCCGTCTCGCGAAGAACGACACGGCGGCCCCCCGGGCCGAATCGGCCCCTGTCGCCGCGGAGCACGAGCTCCTCGGGCGGAGTTGACCTGTCTTGCGGGGGGATGAGCTTCCGGAAGACCTGAGATCGCTCACCCCACCTCGGCGGAGCTCCGGCGGAGGAATCCTGCGTGGCGCACTCACACGCACCGCAGAATCGCCACCCGCCATCCGGAGGCATCGTCTCGACACGATCTCTCCGAGGCGGTCGGCCGGCGCTTCTCCGGTGACGACGATGCGCGTGGAACGATCGCCTCTCTCGTCCCGACGGAGCGCATCGGATTGCGCCTTTACGCAGATGCTCCGCCACGCAGTCGCTCATTGCGCAGTCGCTCCTCGGCGCAGTCACCGATTGCTCAGTCGCTCCGCGGTGCAGTCGCTCCGTTGCTCAGTCGCTCCGTTGCGCGGTTGCGCGCGAATTGCGCAGCTCGCGCGACGCGCGCTGACCGACTCCTCAGGAGGCGGGCGTTGCGTCCGCCCTGCGTTCGTCGGGAACGGCCCGCGTATTGCAATCCCGACGCCGCATGAAGCCTTGCACCCAGCAGAACATCCGCTCCAACCACTCGTTCGCCGGCCGCAGGGCCGTGGTGATCGGTGGGAGCATCGCGGGCCTGGTCGCAGCCCGCGTGCTCGCCGACCATTTCGACGAGGTGGACGTTATCGAGCGCGACGGCATCCCCGACGACCTCCGCGAGGCCCGCAAGGGCGCGCCGCAGGCCCGCCACCTCCACGGCCTGCTCGCCCGGGGAGAGCGCATCCTGAACGACCTGTTCCCCGGGTTCACCGAGGACCTGATCCGGGACGGGGCCGTCGCGTACGACTTCGGGGTCGGCCTCGCCTGGCACCACCTCGGCGCGTGGAAGCCGCGCTTCCATACCGGCGTCCAGACCGTGTGCATGACCCGGCCGCTGCTCGAGGCGCACGTGCGCCGCCGCACGTTCGCGCTGCCCGCGGTGCGGCGCCTGGATCGGCGCGATGTGATCGAGCTCTCGGCCTCTCCCGATCGCTCCCGGATCACCGGCGTCGTGGTCCGGCGGCGCGACGACCCGGGCGGGCTCGAGGAGCTCTCGGCGGACCTCGTGGTGGACGCCAGCGGGCGCGGCTCGCGCGCGCCCGTGTGGCTCGAGGCGCTCGGCTATGCGCGGCCCGACGAGTCGACAATCCAGGTCCGGGTGGGGTACGCCGGCCGGCAGTACCGCCCGCGGGATCCGGCGCAGGTCCCGTGGACGTCGCTGTACGTCCTCGGCTCGCCGTCCGATAGCCGGCGGTTCGGCTGTATCGCGCCGGTCGAGGGCGGGCGCTGGGTCGTGGTGCTCGCGGGCCTGTTCGGCGACCACCCGCCCGCCGATCCCGAGGGCTTCCTGGAGTTCGCGCGCGGGCTGCCGAACGACGCGCTCTACCGGGCGCTGCTCGGGGCCGAGCCGGTGACGGACATCGCCACCTACAAGTTCCCGGCGCACCTCCGGCGGCACTACGAGCGCATGGCGAGGATGCCCGAGGGGCTCGCCGTGCTGGGCGACGCGCTCGCGAGCTTCAACCCCGTTTACGGACAGGGGATGACGTCGGCCTGTCTCCAGGCGCTCGCGCTCGACACAGCGCTCGCGGAGCAGCGCCGCCGCGCGGGCCCCGGCGCGATCACGGGGCTCGCGCGCCGCTACCACGTGGCCGCCGCGAAGGCGGTCGATCTGCCGTGGCAGATGTCCACCGGGGAAGACCTCGCCTACCCCGAGACCGACGGCCGGAGGCCGCTCCTCCAGCCGATCCTGCGCTGGTACACCGGCATGCTGCACCGCGCCGCGCAGGTCGATCGCGAGGTTTACGTGCGCTTCGTGCGCGCGATGCACATGCTCGACGGGCCCGAGGCGCTCGTGGATCCCCGCCTGATCCTGCGCGTGCTGCGCGCGGGGAGATCGCCCTCGCCGCCCGGGGTGGCCGCGGCCGCCCCGACCCACCGGCAGCCCGCCGACGCCTGAGCGGCCCCGGCTGCCGCCTCGCGGCGGAGCGCGGCGGCAGGCGTTGCCTGCCCGTCCTGTTCTGGTAAGAAGTACGCGCATTTACCCATCACCGCTCGGCGCGCGAGGCGGCTCCTCGCGGAGGCAGGACATGACCGACCCGATGAATCCGCTGCTCGAGCTCGTCACCCGGGATCGAGAGCACGACTGCGATGGGTATGGCCACGTGAACGTCTGTGTGCGGGTGGTCGGCGTCGCCGAGCTGCCGACGCGCGCCGGTCATTTCCGCATCGTCGCGTTCTGGAACAACCGCGACGCCAAGGAGCACATCGCGATGGTGCACGGCGACGTCGTCGGCGCCTCGAACGTGCCGACAAGGCTGCACTCCGAGTGCCTGACCGGCGACGCCATGGGCTCGCTGCGCTGCGACTGCCGCGATCAGCTCCTCGAAGGGCTGAAGAAGATCAAGAGCATGGGGCGGGGCATCCTGCTCTATCTGCGCCAGGAGGGCCGCGGGATCGGCCTCATCAACAAGATCCGCGCGTATGCGCTGCAGGATCAGGGGCTCGACACGGTCGACGCGAACCTCGCGCTCGGCTTCCGCGACGATGAGCGCGACTACGCCGTGGCGGCGCACATGCTGCACAGCCTGAACGTGAGGTCGGTCGAGCTCATCACGAACAACCCGGACAAGATCCAGCAGCTCACGCAATACGGGGTGTCCGTGACCGGGCGTATCCCGCACGTGATCCGGCCGAACGATCACAACCGCTTTTATCTGGAGACCAAGGCGAAGCGGTCGGGTCATTTCATCGATACGTGGGGCAAGCCGCACCTGGTCGAGCAGAGCGATCCGGTCGTTGTCGACGGGATGTCACCGCCCCGGTCCGAGCCGCCCCCCGCGAGCTGAGGCGCCGCGGGAGGGGGCCCGGGCAGAGCGGCGTCTGCGCCCGGCGGCCTCCATCGAGGTCGGTCAGACTCGGTCAGGCTTCGCGGGCGCCGCGCGGCGCTGTCGTCATCGTCTCACGGCGCGGCGAGCAGGCGGCGCACCCGGCCCGCGTGGGGGCTCGACGGGAACTGCGCGAGGAACGCGTCGGCGCGGGCGCGCGCGTGGTCGGCGCGCCCGCGGCGCAGCAGCGCGTCGATCGCGATGAGCTCCCGCTCCGCCGCGAGCCGGCCGTGGGGGAACTCGGCCCGGTGCTCGTCGAGCAGGGCGAGCGGCGCCTCCGGCGACCGCGCGAGCGCGGCCCTGATCGACGCGAGCCGTCCGGCCTCCTGGAGCAGCTCGTCGCGCTCCAGCAGGGCGGCCCCCGGCGCGGCCGGCCGAGCCGCGGCACCGCCCTGGCCGGCGCTCCTCGAAGCCAGCTCCCCGCGCGCGGCGGCCCGAGGCGGCGGCTCGGCGCCGGGCACAGGCGCCCCGAGCGCCTGATCGCTGCAGCCCGCGAGGAGGACAGGGAGCGCGGCGGCGAGGCCGCCTGCGATCCATCGATGGCGTGACGAATGGTGAACGACGTTCATGTCGCCGGACTCCTTCATGCGGCCGAGCTGACGGATCTCCGCTGACACGGGCTCGCGCCGAGGCGCGCGCCCATTCCCGGCCGCAGCTCGCCGTCGCCGATGCCGCGGGGGCGGCACGGCGTAGTCGACGTGTTCGGTTCGCGCTCCAGCAACGGCGGCTCGAGCGCCAGCATCCGTGGCTGACAGGCGTAGTGTAAAAATCGAATACCGCTTTGTCAACTCTACTTACATAGGTCGTCTGAAAGCAGCGTGGGCTCTTGTCGAAGGCGGCGGTCGCCGCACTCGGCTCACACTCGGCTGAAAAACGCTCAAAACGTGCCGGCGATGCCCGCGCCGACGCCGCCGCTCGCGGGTGCGAGCGAGAGACGGAAACCCTGCGTGTCCGGACCGGCAACGCCCGGGCGCGGACCGTGAAACAGAGCTGGAATCAGCACGCCGGCGGCGGAGCCGAACACGGCGCCCGTGAGCACATCGGTGAAATAATGGCGGTCGCCGGCGATGCGCAGATAGCCGGAGAGCGCGGCGATCGCCATTCCTTGCGCCCATACCCACGGCGCCGCGCGATAGCCGCGCATCGACGCCACGGTGCCGCTCGCGGCGGCGAGGGAGAAGGCGGCCGTGGCGTGGCCGGAGAAAAAGGAGAGATCGTCGTCGTGCGGGACGGGGCGCGAGCAGCTCTCACCCGCGCAGAGCACATCCTGGTTGTCGTGGCGGGAATAGGGCCGCTGGCGGCCGACAAGGTACTTGGTGAGCTGGTTCAGGCCCATCGCCACCACCATCGCTTCGGTGACGATCACGAGGTCGGCGGCGGTGTTCTCGGAGCGGCCGTCGTACCACGCGGCGAGCGCGGTGAGGCCCAGCGCGGAGGCGGGCGCGACGCCGAAGACGGTCACGTTGCTGAGATCATGGGCGGTTTCCGGGTCGCCGCTCCAGACCAGCGCGTCGCGGATCGACGTGTCGAGCGCGTTGGCCGCGCACCAGCGGCACGACGCGGGCGCGAGGCCCTTCTTGGAGAGCTCGGAGATGACCCACCCGGCGCCGCCGACCACGGTGATCGGCAGATCGATCTCCGGCCGGTACGTGAGCTCGGGAGACGGCTCGGCGGCGGCGGCGGCCGGCGACAGGGTGGCAAGGAGGGCGGGCAGAGCGATCGCGGCGGTACGCACAAGGAGCGCGAGCGTAACCCGGGCGGCACGGCGCGGGAATCGATGCGCGCCGGGGATCGCCCCTCCCCTCCGCAAGGTGCCGCCGCTTGCCGGTGGCGCCCGCCTCGGGTCGCCGGCGGCGTCCACCGGGGTCGCCTCCCCGCTCAGGCGCGCGACGGCCCGGGCGCGGTGACGAGCAGCCCGTCGAGCAGGCGCGCGTGGGCGTCGTCGACAAGGCGCCGGAGCTCCACCGGGCCGGCCTTGGACAGCGCGCCCGCCGCCGCGAGGGTCGCGAGGCCGTGGTGCATCGCCCAGATCGGGACCGCCAGCGCCATCGGATCGCCCGGCGGGAACGCCCCGGCGCGCTGCGCCTCCTCGATGAACCCGAGGAGCACCCCGAGGTTCTGCGACGTGGCCGCCGCGACCCGCGGGTCCTCCACGTTCACCTCGCCGGAGTACATCACGAGGAAGGGCGCCGGGTGCTCCAGCGCGAAGCGGACATAGGCGAAGCCGGCGGCCAGGAAGCGCGCCCGGAGCTCGCCGCCGGCCTCCTCGAGGGCGGCCGAGATCTGCGCGCCGAGCGCCGCGCTCGCCTGCACCGCGAGCTCCGTCATCAGGGCGCGCTTGTCCGCGAAGTGACGGTACGGCGCGGCGTGCGAGACGCCGATGCGCCGCGCGACCTCGCGCAGCGTGAAGCTCGCGTTCCCCTGCGCCTCGATGAGCGCGAGGGCCTCCTCCAGCACGGCGCGCCGGAGGTCGCCGTGGTGGTAGGGCCGGTCGGCGGCGCGCGACGCGGGAGCAGGAGGGGTGCGCGCGCGCGGGCGGCGGCGCTTCAGGGGGGGAGCCACAGCGCAGGCGCACGGTACCACGAAGTCGGCCCGCCGCAGGGCCCGCGGGACGGCCGCGGCGAAAATGTTGGCAGTGGAAACTTTCGAATGTTGCCAGTGTCATCATCGGGCGCGCGGGCGGCCCGGAGGGGCCGGCGCGCCGTACCCCCGTCCAGGAAAGGAGCCCCGTATGTCCGAGCCCCGTCGATCCCCCGATCGCGAACACCTCCTCGCCGCGGTGGAGCGCGTCCGCGGCGTCGCCGCCGCCCACGCCGAGGCGTCCGAGCGGCTGCGCACGCTCGCGCCTGCGGTCGTCGACGCGCTGCGGTCGAGCGGCCTCCTCGCGATGGCCGCGCCGCGCGCGCTCGGCGGCGCGGAGAGCGATCCGCTGACGCAGCTGGAGGTCTTCGAGGCGATGGCGCGCGCGGACGCCTCCGCGGGGTGGTCGCTGATGATCAGCGCGCTGCTCGCCGCCCTCGCCGGGGGCACCTTGCCCGACGACGGGGCCCGGCAGGTGTTCGCGGGGCCGTTCCCCACCTTCGCAGGGCTCCAGGTCCCGAGCGGCCTCGCGCGGCGCGTCCCGGGGGGCTACGTGCTCGAGGGCCGCTGGGCGTTCGGCAGCGGCGTGCGGCACGCGCGCTGGGTGTTCACCTGCGCCGTCGTGGCGCCGGAAAACGGGGCCCCTCCGGCGGGGCCGCCCGAGATGATCAGCCTCGCCGTCCCCATCGAGCAGGTGGTGCTCGAGGACACGTGGGATGTCGCCGGCCTGCGCGGCACCGGGAGCGATCACTACCGGATCGAGGGCGCGCTCGTGCCCGAGGCGCTGACGTGCCCCTTCCCGGGGGCCCCGCGGCGGCGCGGCGGCGCGCTGTACGCGATCCCCCTGATCGCCCAGCTCGCGGCCGGTCACGTCGGCTTCGCGCTCGGCGTCGGGCGGCGCGCGCTCGACGAGATCGCCGCGGTCGCTCCGCGCCGCATCAAGGCGTGGCCGCAGCTCGCGCTGGGCAGCCACGCGGCATTCCACATGGACCTCGGGCGCGCGGAGGCGAAGCTCGCCGCGGCGCGCGCCTATGCGTTCGACGCCGTGGGGCGGATGTGGGACCGGGCGCGCGCGGGGGAGGCGCTCTCGATCGAGGACTGGGCGGCGATCCGGCTCGTCCAGACCTACGCGACCGACGTCGCCGCGGAGGTCGCGGGCTTCGCTTACCGGGCCGGCGGCGGGGGCGCGCTGTACGCGGCGAGCCCGCTGCAGCGCTGCTTCCGCGATATCCACGCGGCGACGCAGCACATCGCCGCGACCGACGACGCCTACGAGTTCGCGGGGCGCGCGCGGCTCGGGATCGCCGAGCTGCACCCGATGCTCGCCCCGCGACAGGCCGCGGGCGGCGACCAGGAGCGACAGGCCGGCTGATCGAGCTCACTCACGGGGCCGGGGAACCAGCAGCGGAAAAGCGGTGGCCGTGATCCGTGCGTGATTCGACCAGCGCGGGCAGCTTGCCACGGCGTCGGGCGAGCCGCCGGCGACCGGCCAGGCATCGTGAATGTCGTGCTGCACGAAGCGGACGCGGGGGGAGACCACGCGGGCCCTCGCCTGCCGCAGCATCCCTTCGGAGAAATCCAGCGCGAGGACGCTCCCCGCGCGCTCGGCGAGCCACTGCGTGTTGCGCCCGGTGCCGCAGCCGATCTCGATCACGTCACGGCCGGCCAGCTCCAGGCCCCGTTGCCGGAGGACCGCGGCCGAGAGCTCGCGGGTCCGGTTGGGATCGTCATCGTACGTCGCGGCCCAGCGATCGTACGCCGTGGCGATCTCGGGCCTGCTCGGAGAGGCGGTCATGCGCCTGCCCGCCGCCTAGAGCCCGAGCTCGCTCAGCCCCGGGTGATCGTCCGGCCGGCGTCCGAGAGGCCAGTGGAACTTCCGGTCCTCCGCCGCGATGCGCACGTCATTGATGCTCGCCTCGCGCCGCCGCATCAACCCGTGGGCGTCGAACTCCCATTGCTCGTTGCCATGGGCTCGATACCAGCTCCCGCTGTCGTCGCGCCATTCATAGACGAAGCGCACCGCGATCCGCTCCTCCGTGAACGCCCAGACCTCCTTGATCAGCCGGTAGTCGAGCTCCCGCTGCCATTTGCGGTGCAGGAACGCCTCGATCGCCTCCCTCCCCTGGAAGAACTCCGCCCGGTTCCGCCAGCGGCTATCGACGGTGTACGCCTGAGCCACGCGAGCGGGCTCACGGCTGTTCCAGGCGTCCTCAGCCAGCCGCGCTTTCCGGGCGGCGGTCTCGGCGGTGAAGGGCGGCAACGGCGGACGCGGCGCGGCGGGATCCTGGCTCAAGGTGCACCTGAACGAACCTTCGTCCAATCTCCCCTTCCCGGCAACCCCCTTTTCGCGCTCGGCTCCCCAGCGGCTCTCCGGGGCTCCCCCGCTCCCCTCCTGCGGCCGGTACGCGCACGGCCGGCTCAGCGCGGGAGGGGCATCCACGCGCCGTCCACCGGAACGTGGATGTGCGCGGACAGGCGCTTCGTCGCGGCGCGCTGCACGAACGCCGTGACCGGCTCGCGGTAATGGCCGAAGGTGGTGTGGTGGATCGGGATCACGTGGCGGGCGCGGAGGAGCGCCGCGGCGGCCACGGCCTCCTCGGCGTCCATCGTGCGGAGGCCGCGCGCGCCGTCGACGCCGACCGCGCCGAGGTGCGGCAGCCAGAGGTCGATGGGCGCGAAGCGGGCCGCCACCGCGCGCATGGGATCGGTGAAGACCGAATCGCCGGTCCAGTAGATCGAATAGGGATTCTCGCCCTCCCAGCGCAGCACATACCCGTTCCCCTTTCCTAGCGTCGCGTCGAGCGCCGCATCGTGGGTATGGTTCGCCGGGACGGCGAGGATCCGGAGGCGGCCGGCGCGGGTCGGAATGACCGTCTCGCTGTCCCAGTCGAGCGGCGTCAGCCTCGTGAACCCCGCGGCGCGCGCCGCCTCGGCCGCGTCGGGCGGGAGGACGAAGGGGACGTCCTTCGGGAGCGTCTCCTTCGCGACCGCATCGAAGTGGTCGGCGTGGTTGTGGCTGAGGAGGATGACGTCGAGGCGCCCGAGCGGCTCGGCGGGAGGATCCGTGTAGCGGGCGACCGGCGCATTCTCGACGCCGGTCGACGGGTGCTTCGGGAAGACGAACGCGGCAGGCCCGCGCGGCCCGAGGACGGGATCGGTGAGGAGCCGGAGCCCGTCGCGCTCGAGGATCGCCGTCGGACCGCCACGCCACTGGAGACGCGCGCTCGAGGCCTCGGCGGCGGTCGATGCGCCTGCCGAGGGCCCGGCGGCGGCCGATACGCCGGCCGATACGCCGGCCGGCGGCGCGCTGGCGTCGACGCGGTTCGCCGGCGCGCACGCGGCCAGGGAGAGCGCGAGCAGCGGTGCGGCGAGGGCGGCCGCGCGCGCCGGCGGCGTCCGCGGGAGGCGCGCAGAGCGCTCGCCGTACCCGGGCACCGCCCCGGTGAGATGAGGGTCCGGAAGCTGCTCGGCACATCGAATCGACCCGCTCGGGACACGCATGCTCTGGTTCATCGTCGTCGCCTTCCTGGCCGCGCTGTGGCGAGGAGCACCTCGGCGAGGGAACGCGCGCGCGCGGCGGCGCCCGGTCCCCCCTCGCGGACGGCGGTCACCGTCGCGCCGTCGATCAGCAACAGGAGCTGCGGCGCCAGCGCGCCGGCGTCCGGCACGCCGGCGTCGCGCAGGAGCCCCTCGAGATAGTCGATGAGCCGCTGCTTGTGGCGCTGCGACGCCTCGTGGGCGGGGTGGCTCCGGCTCGCGACCTCGACCATCGTGTTGAGGAACGCGCACCCGCGGAAGTCGTTCGCGGCGAACCGCTCGGCGAACGCGTCGAAGACCGCGAGCGGTCGCTCGCACGGGTCGCTCGCGAGCTCCTCGACGCGCCCGGCCAGCCACGCGCGAAAGCGCGCGTCGCGCGCGTCGAGCACCGCCACGAGCAGCTCGTCCTTGGTCCGGAAGTGGCGATAAAAGGTGGCCTTGGCGACCTCCGCCTCGGCGATCAGGCGATCGACGCCGACGGCGCGATACCCCTCCGCATAGAAGAGGCGCTCCGCAACCTCGAGGATGTGCCGCCGGGCGTCGCTCACGTCCCTGATTAAGACAGACAGGTCTGTCTTGTCAAGGGCGCGTCGCCGCCGGCGCGAGCGCTCGGCGTGGAGCGCCAAGAAAGGAAGGGAGAAGACCCCTGTTTCTTCTCTTCCTGTCCTGGCGTCCTTGGCGCCTCGGCGGTTCACCCGCTCTGTGTCGCTGTACCCGACGCGGCCAAGCGCCGCTGCGCGGCGCGAACCCTCCCTCGCACCGGCGCCGCCCCTTCACTTCACGGGACGCTCATCTCGAACGCCACGCTGTAGTTCGGCTGGGCCTTGCCCGTGACCGAGCCGACGAACGGATCCGAGTCGCGCAGCTGACCCCAGCGCGTCGTGCCGCCCGCCATCGACGTTCCGTCGGTCGTCGCCGCGTAGCCGACCATCACGCCGGAAGCCGGGAGGCTCCGCGCCGTGATCTTCACCGCCTCGCCGTCGATCTCGACACCGCTGATCTCGATCCGGGTGTTGCCGCTCCAGAGCTCGAATCCGCGGCCCTGCGCCCACTCGGTGAACGCCGTCTGGTGGGGAGACGGCAGCGCGCTGTCCCAGACGAGCGGCGGCACCGGGACGTGGAAGCGCACGGTGACGACGTCGCCGCTGCGCTCGACGCGCGTCGGCTGGAGCGGCTGCCAGTCCTTCCCGAGGACGACCTTCTCGAAGTAGACCTGGCCGTACTTCTCGCCGAGCTGCTGGTACCCGCTCGCGTTGAGGTGGATATGATCCTGCGCGTACGGATACTGGTACTTCGGACCCGAGCAGACGATATCGCCCGGATGGGTCACGCCCACGCGCCACTGCGCCAGGGTCGATGTCGACCGCGAGCCCACCTCGGTGTGCACCGAGTGCTGCTGAGATACAAGCATCGGGATGCTCCGCGACTGCCCGGTGAGCGGCGGGATGTCCTGGTTGTAGTCGGACCACAGCTTGAACAGCTCGTCCTCGTAGGTCGCGCTGCCGGCGTCAGACTCGCCGTGCGTGATGAGGATGGCGCCGACGCCGAAGGTCTTGCCGGCCTGGCTGGCGAGCCGCGCGATCGCCTCGGCCTCGAACAGCGTCGCCGCGTAGGCGCGGCCCATGGACGTGGCGCCGCTGGCCACCTCGGTGGCGCCCTTCCGGAGGACGCTCATCGGCTGGCCGCTCTCGCCGACGACGGTGTGCACCGTGACGTGATCGCCGCCCGCGGCCGCCTTCACCAGCGACGAGATCTGGTCGGCCATCGCGGTGTGGGGCGTCTCGCCGTAGAGGTTCTTCGGGTAGGCGCTCGGGTAGGTCGTCGCGAAGTTGCGGATGGGCTCGACGAGCGGCACCAGGGAGAGGGCGCTGCTCTCCGGATCGAACGGCGGCACGCTCGCGTCCCCGAGGGACAGCTTCAGGTTGTTGAAGCGCTGCTGCGTCCCGATGGGCGGCGTCCCCTCCGCGCCGACCGACAGGCTCTGTCCCGTGCCGACGATGCCGGTCCAGTCCCAGGCCGGCGCCGGAGGTACGCCGCCGCCGGTGCCGCCGGTGCCCACCGAGCTGCCCCCCGTCCCTGCGCCGCCCCCCCCTTCCGCCGCGCCTCCGGAGCCGGCGGAGGCGCCGGAGCCGCCGGCGCCGCTCCCGCTGCTCGTCGCGCCCTGACCGCCGGCGCCTGCGTCGCCCCCTGCGCCGGAGGATGAATCGCTCGATGAACCGCACCCGAGCCCCATCAGGAGAAGAACGAGGATACCTGACGAGCTGAGGCCCAAGAACGATGGTTTTCGCATGATGGCTCCTTGTCGCCCACGAGCTGGTCCGCAGATCCCTGCATGCGGGAGAGTGGATCACCGGTCCTCGCGATCGAGGCGGGACCGGCGATGCCGCGGAGGCGATCCGCGCTGGCGTCAGGCACGGCTGTCCAGGGCCACGGCGCAGGGCGCGGGCTGTGGTGCGCGGTAAGCGCATAGTAGAACCAAACCGGTTAAGCTTGTCAAGTTTTCAAGGCTCCACTCGATACGCTCTCACTGTAATACAAACAACACGTGCTCGCTCCTTCGCCTGCGCACCGTGAGGGGCCGCTTTCACGCCACAGCGCTGCCGGGCGAGCCATGAGGAGGAGGATGGACTAGGCCCTCCCCCTGTCGCGCGGGGAGCGGCGTCGCCCCCCGCGCCGAGGAGGACCCATCATGGACCTGCGAATTTCTGGTCAACGAGCGATTGTCACCGGCTCGACCGCCGGGATCGGGCACGCCATCGCGCAGCGCCTCGCCGGAGAGGGGGCCGAGGTCATCATCACCGGGCGCACCCAGGCTCGCGTCGACAAGGCCGTCGCCACCCTCCTCGAGCAGGCGCCCTCGGGGCGGGTGCGCGGCCTGGCCGCGGATCTGGGCACCGAGGCGGGCTGCCGCACGCTCATCGAGGCCACGCCCGACGCCGAGATCCTCGTCAACAACGTCGGCGTCTACGGCCCCAAGCCGTTCGAGGAGATCACCGCCCGCGACTGGCAGGAGATCTTCGCCACCAACGTCATCTCGGGCGCGCTGCTCTCGCAGCACTACCTGCCCCGGATGCTCGCCCGCGGCGCGGGCCGGGTCATCTTCATCTCCAGCGAGTCGGCGGTGCAGATCCCGGCCGAGATGATTCACTACGGCGTCACAAAGACCGCCCAGTCGGCCCTCGCCCGCGGCCTCGCCGAGCTCACGCGGGGCACGGCGGTGACCGTGAACTCGGTCCTGGTCGGGCCGACCCGGTCCGAGGGCGTCGATCGCTTCGTGACCGATCTGGCGTCGAGCCGCGGCGCGAGCGTCGCGCAGGTCGAGAGCGAGTTCTTCACCACCACGCGCCCGACCTCGCTCCTCGGCCGCTTCATCACCACCGAAGAGGTCGCCAACGTGGTCGCCTTCCTGGCGAGCGGGCTCGCCGCGGCGGTGAACGGCGCCGCCGTGCGCGCCGAGGGCGGCCTCTTGAAGGGCGTCTTCTGAGATGAGCGACAAGGGATTTCTGAGCTGGGTGACGCGGCTGGTCCTCCTGCACCGCCGCGATCTGCTGGGGGTCGCGAGGCACCAGGGCCTCGCGGCCGAGGACGCGCTCGACGCCGTGCAACAGGCCTTCGTGACCTTCCTGCGATTGCCCCACGCGCGCGCCCTCACCGACGAGGAAGAGGACAGCCGCAAGCTCCTCACCGTCCTGGTGCGCAACGAGGCCCGCAATGGGCGGCGCCGGCATCATCGCAGCCGGCCGCACCTCGGCGACCCCGCGGCGATCGAGGAGCTCGATGCCGGCGCGCCCTCGGTCGAGGCGCTGATCGCTGCGGCCGAGGCGCACGTGACCGCGCTCGGCTGCATCGACCGCCTCGGCGAGGTGCAGGCGCGGGTCGTGACGTTGCGGCTGCTCGACGAGCTCCCCGGAGAGGCCGTGGCGGAGCAGCTCGGCCTCACGGCCAACCACGTGGCCGTGCTCCTCCACCGGGCCAAGCAGCAGCTCCGCGAGTGCATCGACGAGCGAGCCTGAGCGGAGCGATCGCTCACGCCGCCGGGCCGACGGCTCCGGCGGGCGCTCTCCTGGGCGCGCGTCGCGCCATGTACTCTCGAGCGGACTGGGCCATGGTGACCAGCGCGGCGCCGAGCATGATCGCGTCCTTGATCACCAGGCGGCCCCGCCCGCTCAAGTACGGGAACCCGTGCTCCGCGTCGCCGAGCTTCGGCACCCAGCTCTCGGGCGTGGTGATCAGGAACGACAGGGTGACGACGGACATCCCCACCACGAGGAGGCTGCCCACCGCGCCGAGCTCGGGCCTCCAGTAATGCGCGGCGATCAAGAGGCCAAGGCCGACGATCGCCGCGCCGAGCCCCCACGAGAATCGATAGGTCCCGTTGGCCTCGTGCCAGGCCCGGTTGGCCGCCACGAGCTCTCCCTCCTTGTTCATGTGCCTCGTGTACTCGGGCGCCGGGTGTTCGTAGAAGAAGCTCATCGCCGGGCTGTTGGCGACGAAGGGCACGATGCCATCGGCCTCGTAGGGAAACGCCTTGAGCCCGCCGATCCACAGGAGCACGGTGATCAGCCCGATGCGCAGCGCGTGCATTCCGAGGCGATCGGCGCGCGCGGCCCATCGCATCGCAGCTTGGAACCAGGTCATGGGAATGCCTCCAGTCAGGGGAGCCCGGGGCCGGAGACTGCCCGGCCACGGGGATCACCCGCAGAGGTCGCGGAGCCGCCGGGCGTTACAAGGCGCCGCGACTTTCTGTCGGCGTGCGTCTCCAGCCCGTGCTCTCCACCCACGCCGCCAGGTAGGGCGCGCTCGCCTCGCGCCGCTGGAGCAGCACAAGGAACGGCGACGTCACCTGGAAGGACCGGGGCGGCGCGCGCTCGGCGAGGCGCTCGCGGCGTGGCTCTGGTCGCGGGGGGTCCGGGAGGACGCGCGGGGCGTGTCGCTCCAGGGCGAGCGGCTCCCGCGCGAAGAGAGCCCGCTTCGCGGCTGCTTCTTCAGAGTGCTTCGAGGAATTTCACGACCTGGAGCTGCTCTTCACGGCTCAGGCGGCGCCACCTCTCCATCACGTTCTTCGCCTCGCTCCGGTTCGGGCTGCTCCGGCGGCATAT
This sequence comes from Sorangium sp. So ce362, assembly GCF_051519845.1. Classification (NCBI taxonomy): domain Bacteria; kingdom Pseudomonadati; phylum Myxococcota; order Polyangiales; family Polyangiaceae; genus Sorangium; species Sorangium sp. So ce362. Next base: position 6,582,537 of record NZ_CP150332.1, read on the forward strand.
GTCGTACTCTGCGATGTCGAGCGTCGGCCTCGGGCAGAGTGAGTCATCGGGCCCGCCGTGCGCGTTGGGCGGCGGCGACGGCAGGTCATGGAGCTCGATGGCGGCCAGGAGCGCCTCATCGAGGTTCGTGATCACCAGACGCTCGTTGACGGCGCCCGCGTAGCTCGCCACGGTCTCGGCAGGGCGGAGGACGTTCAGGAACACCCGCGCGTCATGCAGGAAGGGCGCGCCCGTCTTGCCGATGCCCATGAGCGGCGGCGTCCTCCACTCGTTGCCCATCGCGCGACCCTGATCGGGCAGGGCGAAGTCGGCGAGGTTGCGGCTGATGCCGGGGTAGGGCGCCGGCCTGAGCGCCTCTGGGCGGACGAACGGGAACTTGCCCATGTCGTGGATCAGAAGATCGGAGAAGAGCGGCGCCCAGCGGTTGCTGAGCAGCTCGCCGCCCACCCTCGCCGGCGATCTCCCCGTCCTCATGATCGGGATGTGGCAACCGACGCAGTTGAGCTTCCGGTCCGCTGCGATGCCGCGGTCGGCGTCCGGATCGCCGAAATTCGTCGGCGTCATCCCGGGCACCATGCGGCTGCGGAACGCCTCGAGATCGACGCCGAAGAGCCTCGCGCCTGCGTGGATGTCGGCGGCGAGCGGCGTCGACGGTGTGGGTTCGAGCAGCTCGGACGCAACGTCAGGGATCCCGAGCAGGCGCAGGAGTGTGCGCAGATCTTCCACCGCCTCGGCGGTGAGCTCCGGATCGGGGACGATGTCGCAACCTCGGCCCTGGTTTTCCTGGTTCAGGGGTTGCTCGGTCGGAAGGAAGGGGCTCGTGAGCCCGATCTCCCCCTGTGTGCCGCCGACGTCGAACTGAAGGAGCGTCGGCCCTGCCGCCCGCAGCCCGAACCGCGAGAGCCGCACCTCGGAGTCGCCCCCGACGAACGCGAGGTCGGCGCGGTTCTCGTTGTGCCTTCCGGAGATGCAGTCGTTTGCACAGAGGCGCGAATCCGGGGATGGCGGGAGCGACGATGTGCTGCCCTCGACATCCTCTGGATCTTCGTTGGCCAGGATATCGCCGGCGTAGACAGCCTCCATCAGACCGCGCCCGATGTAGGGCGGAGCGGCCCGCTCACCCACCGCCCGCACGAACCCGAGGTCGCTGATCCCGGTGACCGGATCCGCGCCGCCCGCGAAGTTCGGATCGATGGACTCGGGCGGGATGGTGTCGATCTCGCAAAGTGGGACGGACCTGACGTGTTGAATGGGTCCGCCGAACTGCGTGAGCGGATCGAACCTGCCGGTGATGACGTTGAAGTCGCCGAAGAGCGTGAACGAGGCGGTTGGCGGCGGCTGCGAGCGCGAGATCTCCGAGTAGTCCGTCACGCCCTGCCGTCCGGCACGGGAGACGGGGGTGCTCTCGAAGTTGAGGTCGGCGGGCGGGCTCCAGAGCCTGCCGAGCGCCTCGGACTGGTTTCTCTCGATGTCGTCCGAGTTCAGATGGCAGCCGAGGCACCTCGGCTGGTTGAACATGGGCCCGACGCCCTCTTCTTGCGTGTGGATGGTGATGAAGAAGTGAAGCGGGCTGTTCGCGTCATCCGGGTCCAGGAAGCGGCGCTCGGCCGGCGTGGCCTCGGGGTACGTGAGGTGCTCCGCGTCGTTCCTCGCGCCGAAGAGCTCCCGCGGTACGCGCACGACAGGACGGAGCGCGCCCGGATCCGACGGACCTGCGATGCCGGCGAGGTCGTCTTCAGTCCCCGGGCCGCCTGCCCCGCCGGTGATCTCGCCCGTACATCCTGCCGCAGCCAGGGTGGCGAGCACGCTATGCATCAAGAATCTAGTCTTCAATGTCCCCTCCTCATAACCGACCGTGGTGGATCGCCGGCAATCCGTCCGTCCGGCGCCTGCGCGCGTCCGACGTCTCTGGAGGACTGCGGAGGACGCGTTCTGCTCCCTCCCGTCGGTCCTGCGGCGCGCCCAGTGGCCTGACGGCGCAGGCATGACGGGGACACTCGCGGATGAGCTCCTTCTTCGTGTTATGGGCACAATGCATCATTTGCGCGCAGCGCCTGTGTGATAAGGAGCCAGCGACTATCTCGACAGGCAGGAAATCTGCCAGGATGACGAAAGAATCTGCGACGGTGTCCGATGTTCGGAGCGCATGAGGCGTCTGAACCGTCGTGGTCGCGACCGCCGTGGCGGCTACCCCAACCTGGGTCGACGCGCGACGGTCGCCGCTACCGGATCGCGGCGCAGTCGAAGAAGGGAGGCGTCGTGCCCCGGGGTCCCTCACATCCGTGGGCCGACGGCTCGCTGCGGCTCCACACCTTTGCGACGGTGCTCGGGCTGATGCTCGTCAGCCTGGCACGCATCGCCCTTGGCACCGACGCCTCCGCCGCGCTGAGCAGCGCCATGATGGACAGCCTCGGCGACATCCGCGCCACGCTGGTCCGGACCGCAACGGGCGCCCAGGGACGGCGCCCCACGATCCCGCTCGCGCCCGAACTGAACCCAGAACAGCGCCAGCCTTGCGCCGGATTCCCAGCTTCTTGATCGCGAGCGCCCGCAGGAGGTGCTCGCGGCCGCACGTCGTACGGCGGCCGCGGAACGCGAGCTTGTGCATCAGGCCCTCCGCGATCCAGTGCTTGATCGTGCCGGTGCTCACGCCGGCGGCGCGCGCCAGCTCGACGGCGCTGTAACCGCGCGGGGCGACAGGGGGCGCAGGGACCAGGGGCATCGAGACATGCCTAGCCGAAGAACCAGACAAAACTCGACGTAATCTAGAAAATGCGTCCTGGATTCGAGGTACATGGAAGCTACAACGAGAGTTTCGTCGCTCTGATCTGGATAAATACGTGCTTGATCCAGAGAATTAACTCAAAAAACTGGGTCGAATCACCCTGGATCTAGAAAAACAGCTCAGAAATCGAGCAAATCGGGCCACTCTTCGTGCCCGCTCGATGAAGACATGGCCCGGCTCGACTTCCGGGCGCCGGCCTCTCGACGCGCTGCTGCCGCTGCTGCTGAGTCGCACACCGATATCAAGCCGTCCCGCGAGGATATCCGCATGGTTCCTCTCGTCGTCGCCCGAAATCCCAGGCGCTCTCTCCGGGATAGGTCCTAAGCTCTCGGGCCGATGGATGTCGTCTCCGACCCTCCCCTACGAGGAGGAGGTCTTCGAGCACCGTCGTCTCCGGCGGGCGCTCCGTGGTACACCCTGCCGGCATGACGACGGGCGTGCCGCGATCCATCTACCTTCCCAGGGCCTTCGAGGCACACGACCTCGCTGGTCTCCACGATCTCGTCGACGCGCACCCCTTCGGCATGCTCGTCGCGCCCGGGGAGGACGGCGTGCCCATGATCGCGCACCTGCCCTTCCTGCTCGATCGCGACAGCGGCCCTCACGGCACCTTGCTCGCGCATGTCGCGCGGGCCAACCCGATCCGGCGCGCGCTTGACGGGAGCACGCCGGTCCTGGCCGTCTTCCGCGGGCCGCACGGGTACATCTCGCCCGGGTGGTACGCCTCGCGCGACGACGTGCCGACCTGGAACTACGCCGTCGTCCACGCGCACGGCGCGCCGCGGGCCATCGAGGACCACGACGCGCTCCTCGCGCTGCTCGCGCGCCTCTCCGACGTGAACGAGCACGGGCAGCCCGACCCCTGGAGCGTCGCGGAGCTCTCGCCGGAGAAGCGAAGCGCGCTGCTCCCCGCGATCGTCGGCCTCTCCATGGAGATCACGCGGATCGAGGGCAAGCTCAAGCTCTCGCAGAACCGCCGCCCCGAGGATCGTGACGGCGCCATCGCCGGGCTGCGCGCGCGGGGCACGCCCGACGACCGCGCGCTCGTGGATCTGATGGAGCGCGCCCGCCCTCGCTGAGCCGTCAGACCTCCGCGCTCTTGCCGACCTGCGCTTGAGGCGGAGGTGGTCAATGGCCCGTACCATGTCTCGAAGCCCCCCTCCTCGCGCCTCCCCGCGCGTCCTCTCGCCTACGGCGCGGCGAGGGCCGCCATCTCGTCGGCCGAGAGGGCGCGGTCGTAGATCCGGAAGTCGTCCATGTACCCCTTGAGGAAGGGATCCGCCTCGAACTGCGAATCGCCAAGGAAGTTCCTCATCGTGGGCGCCAGCTGGGACGGCTTCACGTCGTCTGGAGGCGCCGGCGTGGTCGATGCAACGGAGACACCATCGATCCATATCTGGTACGTGCCGCTCGAGATCGTGACGGCCACATGCTTCCAGACGTCGACGGTCAGCGGGTTCGGGACCGCCACGATCGCCTCGTTTTCGTCGTTGTAAACCGCGAAATGCAGCTCCCCGGCAGCGTTGGACGGGGTGAGATACATGAATCCGTTACCGCCGAAATCGAAGATGCGAGACCACATGTCGATGCTGCTCAGGTTGACCCAGGTCGCGATGGTGAGATCGTCGAGGCCGTCGATGAGGGCGTCGGGGAGATCGACGAAGGGGTCGGCGCCCTGCAGGCTGAGCGCGCCGCCGATTCGCCCCGTCGGCGACCATCCGGCGCTCCCGGCGAGCGTGGCGTCATTCGCGTTCCCCGACGCGTCGCTGGCGATGAGGCCGGCCTCCTCGTCGAACGTATAGTGCACGACGAGCGTCGGAGCCGGCCCGGCGCCGCCGCCGCCGCCCGCTCCGCCGCCGCCTTCACCACCGCCGCTGCCGCCGCTGCCGGTCGCACCACCGCTGCCGCCTGCGCCGCCGCTGCCGGTCGCACCACCGCTGCCGCCGGCGCCGCCGCTGCCGGTCGCACCACCGCTGCCGCCGGCGCCGCCGCTGCCGCCATCACCACCGCTGCCGCCGGCGCCGCCGCTGCCGCCATCACCACCGCTGCCGCCGGCGCCGCCGCTGCCGCCCGCGCCGCCGAGGCCGCCTGTCCCCTCGCCGCCCGCGCCCCCGATGCCGCCCGTCCCCTCGCCGCCCGCGCCGCCCGTGCCAGGCGTGGTCCCGCCGCTGCCGCCTGAGCCGCTCGTGGTGGAGCTTCCACCCGACGTCGTCCCGCTGCCGCCGCTGCCGCCATTGCCGCCGCTTCCCGGGTCGTCATCGCTCGATCCGCATCCGGTGGCGACTGTTCCGAGCATCACGGCCGTGAGCAGCATGGCCCCGAGACTACCCGACAAGATCGATGCCTCTCTCATAGCATCCTCCAATGAAGCGATTCCTCGAGCATCACGGAACGGTCCGACGGTGCTCGAGAAGGGTTGTTAAAGTGGAGCAGGTCGCGCCGACGACGGCGACCCTCGTCAAGATTCCAGCGTCCGGTCGAGAGATGATACCATCTCACATACCGCGGAACGACACCGTACCATACACTCCGGTCCGGTTCGGCTCCACGGACACCGTGATCGGCCGCTCCTCCGTGGGACGGAGCAGATAGGTCAGCGCGGCGCCCGCGAACGCCGCTGCGCCTACACCGAGAGAGATGTCGGCTATCAGGTACCGCGTATGCACGTTGGCAAGATCGCTGTCCGTGCACTTCGGCCTGCAGGTCTGTTCGAGGTGGTCCTGCTCGGATCGACCCATGAGGCCCCACACCGCAAAGCTCGCCGCGCCCGCGACCCCCACGCCCGCCAGCACGTAGGTCCACGCCGGCACCGGACGGTAGCTCTCCGTCATGAGGGCCTGAGCCACCGGGGCCTGCGGGACCACGACGGGCTCGAGCGCGACGTTCAGCTGCCGGAAGCGCTGCCCCTCGAAGAGGATGAGCTCCTTGGCCACCGGCCTGTGCCCGTCATGCTCGACACGGTACGTATGCTTCCCCGGGTCGAGCCTGAGCGGCGCACCGCTCGACGACAGCTCGACCGGCTGGCCGTCGACCAGGACCCTCGACCCGGCGACCTGCTCGCCGCCGCTCGTCACGTTGAAGACGACCGACGGCGTCGCCCTCTCGATCTCGTCGACCCACGCGACGCAATCGCGAAGGACCGGCGCCGGGCATTCGGATCGCGCGCAGCCCTTCAGCACACGGCGCGCCTCGAGCAGCCGCTGATTCCTCCGGAGCGCCTGCACCTCGGCGTGCGCCGCGACACACTGCTCCACCCCCGAGGCCGCTCCCGCTTCCGGCACCACGGGCTCGTCCGCCGGCGCCGAGAGCGGCCAGAGAGAGGTCGCCAGCAGCGCGAGCCCCACGCACCCGCCGCGCCTCATCCCGAGAGGCTTCGCCCATCGCAGCACGTCCGTCTCTCCAGCCATCACGCCGAGCTCCTCGTGTCCAGCACACTCGCATCCGACAGCCCGTGGAGCAAACTTCCGACGGTCCGCCGGCCGCGGTCGCGCGCGGCCGCCGCCCCCGGTCACAGCGCCGCGAGGGCCGCCACCTCGGCCGCCGAGAGCGCACGATCGTAGATCCTGAAGTCGTCCACGATCCCGTTGAAGTAGGGATCCGTCGGGAACTGGGAGCGGCCGATGAAGTTCTGGGTCGTGTTCCCCACCTCCGAGGGTCGGGTGTAGATCAGATCGCTGGTCATCACCTCGACCCCGTCGACGTAAATCGAAGAGCGATTCGGGTTGAAGGAGGCCGTCACCGCGACGTGCCTCCACGCCCCGACCGTCAAGGTCCAGTCCGCTGTATACTCATCGACGCCCGCAAGGGAGTTCACCGAGAAGCGGAGGCCCGGCGGATCCGCCGCCTTCGGGCACAGGTAGATCCACGCCGATTCCCCGGATCCGAAGTCGAAGATCCGCTGCCACAGCTGCTGCCGGCCGAGGGAGACCCAGAGAGCAAACGTGATCTCGTCGAGCGTCTGCAAGATCCCGGGCGGAACCTCCACGTACTGCTCGACCCCCGAGAGGGACAGCGCGTTTCCGATGTGCCCCGGCACCCACGTCCCACCCATCACGATCGCGTCGTGCAGCACGTCGCCGGTGGCGTCCGCCGCGAGGTCCCCCTCGGTCTCGTCGAACGTGTAGTGCAGGAAGAGCCCGGATTCGAGATCGACGAGGGGACCGCCCCCGGCGCCGGCGCCGCCATCCCCGCCGCCATCCCCCCCGACACCGCCGGCGCCCCCGGCAGCGCCGGCACCGCCATCCCCGCCGGCGCCCCCGACGCCGCCATCCCCCCCGACACCGCCGGCGCCCTCAGCAGCGCCGCCATCGCCGCCGGCCCCGGCGAGGCCTCCCGAGCCACTGCTGCTCTCGCTGGAGCTCTGCGTCGAAGAGCCGCCCCCGGCGCTCGTCGTCTCCTGCTGGAGATGGGACAGGTCTTCGACGAACGAGCACGCCCCGAGGAACAGGGGAGCGATCGCCAGGAGCGCACGTGCCGCCGGACGAAGAGCCGCAGGGCCGGCCAGCATCCTTCCATGACCTGCCATGTTCATGTCACCTCCCACACGATGGATGTCTCCTGAGCGCGCGCGATGCAGTGGTCGTGGCCGCGGGGACCACGGCCACCGCGGGAGTATAGGGGAAGGAGCCCGGCGCCCGCGACAAACCGACGTATGAGCCACCCCCGAGCGCCAGCTCACGGCCCGCCGGACTCCGGCCAGCCATCGGTGCCCCAGCTCAGCTCGGCGACGCGAAGGGCCCACATGCCGTCCGCGTCGGCGTCGTACGAATGGTAGATGTGATACCAGGACTCACCATCTCGGATCAAGCCGTTGCTGCCAGGCCCACGCCACCTCGAGCTGCTGGTCAGCACGCGCGAGCCGCCGCCGTCGAGCATGCGGCTCCCGAGCCTGTCCACGTAAGGACCGGCGAGCGCCTGGGACCGGCCGACCATGATCTTGTACGTGCTGCCCGAGCCGACGCAGCAGGTGTCGAACGAGGCAAACAGGTAATAATGTTCGCCTCGCCTCACGACGAACGGCGCCTCGATGGCCGTGCTCGGGCGTGAGGCGATGGACGTGAGCGTCCCGTCGACGGGAGCGCCTGCGAGGGTGAGCTGCATGAGCTTGAGCCCCGACCAGAAGCTCCCGAACACGAGCCAGGGCGTGCCCCGCTCGTCGATCACGACGTTCGGGTCGATGGCGTTGTAATCGGTGCCCTCGCTGCAGACGACGGCGCCGTGATCCAACCAGCGGGTATGCGCGTCGTCCAGAGACGGCCTTGTCGCGTGACCGATGCAGGAGCGGTTCGTCCCGAAGTACGAGGCCGCATAATACAGATGATAGAGCCCGCCCCAGTAAGAGATGTCCGGCGCCCAGAGCGCGTCGACGTCTCCCACCGCGCTCGCGACCCATTCTGGCGTGGAGCTGAATACGGCGCCGGCGAGGCCCCAATGCACGAGGTCCGCCGAGGTCCGGATCGCGATCCCGGGGCCGGTGGAGAAGACATAATACAGATCCCCCGCCCGGAGGATCGACGGGTCGTGCACTCCCTGGACGTCCCCGCTGAGTACGAGCGCGACCGGAGGCAGGTCCGTCGTGACGGGTCCGCCGCCGTCACCCCCCGCACCCCCGGTGCCCGCGCCTCCAGAGCTCGCGCCCCCGGTGCCCGCGCCCCCGGAACCCGCGCCTTCGGAACCCGCGCCTCCAGTGCCCGCGCCCCCGGTGCCCGCGCCCCCGGTGCCCGCGCCTCCGGAACCCGCGCCTCCGGAACCCGCGCCTCCAGTGCCCGCGCTCCCGGAACCCGCGCCTCCAGTGCCCGCCGAGGAACCGGACGACACGCTCACCGTCGCCGGTCCGCCGGCGCCGCCCTGTGTTCCGGCGTCTCCGCCTGTCCCGCAACCGCTCATCACAGCCAGGGCCAGCGCGGAGAGCGCCCCCGTACCCGAGGTCGTGTCGACAGGCGATCTCACATGCACTCGACCTTGAAGCGTTTGATCCCATCGGCGTCGATGGTGTACGGCGGGTCGCATCGCACGCTCGGCGGGCTGACAGGCGCGGCGGGAGCTGGCTTGGCCGCCGACGCCGGAGGCGAGGCGACCTCGTCCGGCGCCTTCGCGGACGACCCGGCCTGCTTTGCCGTCGGCCTGGCCTGCTTCGCCGACGGCCTGGCCGGCTTCGCCGACGGCCTGGCCGGCTTCGCCGACGGATCGGCCGGCTTCGCCGACGGCTCGGCCTGCTGCGCGGATGGCGCAGCGGCCACCGCGACGGAGGCAGAGCCCGACGAGGGAACGGTCTCCTCGCGCAGCGGGGGCGCCGGCTCCCCGGACGCCGTGACGGCGGCGGGCGCAACGGGTGTGGGCGACGGAGGCGGCGGCGCCAGCGCAGCACCGGCGTCCACGGACGGGCTCGGGGAGCGCGACGAACGGAAGGTGACGCCGAGGACGACGCCGACGCCGATCACGAGCACGGCCGCGGCGAAGAGCGAGCGGGACGCCCGCTTCAGCCACGGGCGCGGCGCCTCGCCTTGCGCGTCCGTGCGCCGCGAGTCCGAGCTCGTCATCGTCGCGTAGCCGGCGCGCGCGAGCGATTGAGACAGCGGCGGCGGCGACGACGACGCGACGTCGACCGGCGCGGACGAGCGCACCATGGAGGCCCGGCGCTTCATCTCCTCGCCGATGATGCGCCTCGTCTGCGTGCGGAGCTCCTCGAACTCGCGCGACACGAACCTGCCGATGTCGCGGTTCGTCACGGGGATCATCCCGGCGAGGAACACCTCGAGGTCGACCTCGAGCTCCGGCGCGGTGGCATAGCGAGCCTCCCGCGAGAACGACAGCGCCTTGACAATGATGCGCTCGAGCTCCTCGGGCACGTCGGGGTTGGCGTCGCGCGGCCTCGGGAGGTTCCCGTTCAAGACGCGATTCATGATGACGACGTCGCTCAGCCCCTTCCACAGCCGCTCGCCCGTCGCGGCCTCCCAGAGCATGACGCCCACCGCGTACAGATCCGCCCGCCGATCGACCTTGTTCCCCTCGATCTGCTCGGGCGGCATGTACCCGATCTTGCCCTTGATCACCCCCGTCGCCGTCTCGGCCCCCGTGCCCAGGAGCTTCGCGATGCCAAAATCGATGAGCTTGACCTGACCATCGTAGGTCACGAAGACGTTGTGCGGCGAGACGTCGCGGTGCACGACGTCGAGGGGCTCGCCGTCGAAGCCGGTGAGCTCGTGGGCGTAATGAAGGCCGCGAAGCACGTCGATGATGATGCGGAGGTGCATCTCCAGCGGGAGCTTGGTGCGCGCCTTCGACCGGACGACCGAGAGCGGCTGGCCCTCGAGGTACTCCAGCACGATGGCGGCCCCGCGGGTCGTCTGGACGATCGCGCTCGTCTGGACGATGTTCGCGTGGTTCAAGCGAGCCGAGAACCGCGCCTCGTTGATGAACATCTCGCGCAGCTCGGCGTTGTCCTGGAAGTCGGGCCTGAGAAACTTCAGGACGACGAGCTTGTCCACGCCCTCCGCGCCGCTCTGCACGGCGAGGAAGACGTGCGCGGTTCCTCCCCGCCCGAGCTCGAGCAGGAGATGATGCCCCTCCTCGATCGGACGACTGCTGGACGGCCCTACGTTCACCTCGTCGATGATGGCACGAAGAAAACGGCCACGACCAGACGGTTTCAACGGGCTCTCGAGCCATCCGCCGCGAGGCGCTGCATTGTTCCACCTCCCTGCGAAAACAAAGGTGAGATATTGTCGTAGTATCGTCGCGTCAACGCGGCGTACGCCCGAGCACCAGCATCCGCGATACGCGGGTGGGCTCACATGCGCATTGCCTTGCGGCGCCGGCTCGCCACAGGGCCCGCGCGCTCGACGGGGTGGGCACGCCTGGCGCCGAGCCTAGTTGACCCCCGCGGCGCACTGGCCCCAGGGGGCGCAGCGCAGGCCCGCGGCGCACGCGCCGCACGTTCCGCCGCACCTGTCGTCGCCGCACGACACGCCCGTGCAGTCCGGCTGGCAGGCGCGCTCCGCCGTGCCGAGGTAGAGGTTATCGAGGGTCACCTCGGTGCCGTCGTGGCGGCTCGCGCCGTCGTTCCCGAGGTCGATCTCGAATTTGTAGGTGCCGGCGCTCTCGGGCGTGAAGCTCGGCGGGCTGCAGGTCGACCAGGCGGTCCCGACATCGCAGTCGAAGGCGGCGAGCGTCGTCCAGGGATCGTGCGCCAGCGCGATCTTGATGGGCACGACGCGGGGCGCGCTCGCCTTGACGTCCACCTGCCATGTGTGCTCCGTGCCGGCTGCCAGCGGGAAGCCCTCCTGCCGGACCTGGACATTCCACGGCTGCGTGCCGCCGTTATCGATGCGCACCCACTGCACGTGGCCGTGGTCGCCGCCCTCGTCGATGATCTCGGTGAGGCCGCCGCCGCCCTCGAAGAAGATGTCGCTGCGGTGGTACGTGTGGTCCTCGTTGAACCCGCAGTTCTTGAGGAGGTTGTCCGGCGCGCCGTCGCCGTCGCCGTCCTGGCACGCGGCCGACGGCAGCCTGGGGTACCCCGAGGCGCGGTGATACCAGCGGACGTAGTCGACCTCGAGCCTGGCGAGGTCGCCCTGGGTCGCCCAGTCGACGTCGATGCACGACGCCGCGGTCTCGTCGCACTGGCCGTCCACGCACGCGGCGCCGTTCGCGCACTGGGCGGCGGAGGAGCACGCTCGGTCCTTCCACCCGAGGCAGCCGAGCTCGCCGCCCACGGCGAGGTTCATGATGAGGTACATGGGCTGGCGGTACTCGGTCGCGCCCTCTCCGATGCTGAACACGCCGACGGGCGTCCCGCCGTTCTGCGGCAGCTCGTCGATGTAGATCGCGAAGCGGTCCTCGTCCCAGAGGAAGCCCCAGGTGTGCCACGCGCGATAGTCAAGGGTCACGCCGTCCCAGGTCGACCTCGCGCCGCCGACGTCGGCGTCGCATTTCGCGTCGCCGCCGTTGGGCCACGCGCTGCAGGCGTTCGGCTCCCAGCCGCCGGGGCTCGCCGCGATCTCCCCCGCCTCGGGCCGCTCGCGCCAGAGCGCGTTGAAGCCCATCGCCCGGTTGTCGGGGTAGAGGGCGGGGTTCTCCTTGATCTGGGTGTACTCCATCACGTCGATCTCGCCGTTCATCGGCCAGCCGACGCTGTCGTCCACCCCGCCGTCCTTGAGGGCGCCGTTCGCGCCGAGCAGCCAGATGGCGGGCCACATGCCGCTCGGCGGGACGTCCCCCGCCGCGAGCTCGGCGAAGGGCATGCGCGCCCGGAACTCGAGGTAGCCGTACCGGAGCTCGATCTTCTCGTCCGTGCTGAGGCGGCCGGACGTGTACGTCATCCCGTTCGCGGGCGGGTTGGCGATGCCGGTGTGCGGAGCGCACTCGTCGTGGTCCCAGACGCTGTTCTGGTTCTTGTCGCTCAGGCAATACCCGTCCATGCAGGTCCCGTTCGCGTCGCAGTCCGCCGCGCCCGCGCACGTCTTCCAGACAACGCAATCGAGGGGCTCTTCGCGCGCGAGGAGGGTGAGCTTTCCCTCCTCGACGCAGTAGTTCCAGGTGTCGGGGTGGTCGGTGCACTCGCGGTTCGTGTAGGCCTGCTGCTCGAAGTTGACGCCCAGGTTTTCTTTGCTCCAGAAGCCGGCGTTGACCCGCGACCTCGGCTGGCCTGCGCCGAGATCGCCGCCGAACTCGTCGGCCCAGGTGAGCGTATGCGCCTCGCCGTCGATGACGATCGGCGGGCCGGCAGGCGCGCTGCCCCCGGCCCCGCCGCCCGCCCCACCGGCTCCGCTGCCCGCCCCACCGCCGCCGCCCGCACCACCGCCGCCGCTGCCCGAGGTCGCCTGCGTCGCGCTGCCCGTGCTCGCGGTGGTCGCGGCGGCCTCGCCGCGGCCGTCCTCCCCCCCGCAGCCGAGCACGACGAGGCCGAGCGCGAGCGCGCCGTGACCGAGGGCGCCAGGTCGCCGGGTGATCGCGCGGGAGCGCGCGCGTCGTCCGTGAGATCTCGCGTCGCGGTCTTCGTTGCGCATGGGGGGCAACGATAGACAGGAGGGAGAGCGAGCTCCAGATCGAATGAGGAGCCCCCGGGAGCCCGTTGCCCCAGCCCGCCGTCTGAACCGATTAATCCTGGTCCGACGGCCATGAAGAACGCGCGCTTCTTTCCTCGGGGCGCGCGCACGTCGTTCGTCGCCACACCCGGGCGACGGATCGAGTCCTCGGGTGCGCTCCGGCTTTCGTCGAGGAGCATGCAGGACCGCTCGCTCGCGCTCTGCGCTGAGGGCCGGAGGGGGTGCCGAGCCCGGGCAGGCGCTCTGTTTTGCGGTCCGGAGGGGTCCCTACCCCCCCTCTGGCACAAGATCCAGCACGTTCCCGGCGGTTCTGGCACAGAATTCCGGTGTAAAACGCGAATTCTGGCACAATCTGGCTCCCGGAGACGCTCTGCAGAGCGTCCTCGAGGGGTCCGGACCCCTGTGTGTCGCAATGCATTGCGTTTGTGCCAGTGCCGGACCCCCCTCGTCTGGCACAGATTACGGGGGGTTGGCACAGGGCGGGCGGTGGGCGGCGTTACGCGAGCGGGCTCAGAGGTCGACCGGCGCCGGCGCGGCGCTCGGCGCGTCGGGCGGAGGGGGCGCAGCGGGCTCGCCCTCGGGCTTGTCGTTCTTCCGGGCGGCGCCGCGACCGCTCGGCCCGACGCTCCAGGTCGCGAGCGGCGCGAGCAGCTTGTCGGCGAGCTCCTGCGTCTCCGGCTCGTCGGGCTCGACCGCGCCCATCACCTTGATCACGTACGCGCGCAGCGCATCGGTGAAGGCGTCGAGCGCCTCGCGCACGCTCGGCGGCGCCGCCGCGGCCGCGGCCGTGGGCGCCGTGACGCCGAGCGCCTTGCCGTAGGCGGCGTGCGCGGACTCCAGGACGACGAGGAAGCGCTTGCCGCCGAGCGCCTCGAGGCGCGCGTCGAGGCCGTTCTTGCGGATGCGCTGCAGCCGGAGCTCGCTCTCGGACCACTCGAGGACGTACGTGAGCTGGAGGAACTTGAGCCCTCCCGTGAAGATGGCCGCCTTCAGCGCGCTCGCCTCGGCGACCTCGGGCGCGTCGGACGGCAGCTTTGTGAACGCGGTCAGGAAGTCGTGGAGACCGCTCCAGCAACCGTCGATGACACGGTCGCACTGGACGGCATCCTCGCTCGCCTCCCCTCCTCCGGACAGCGACACCTGATCGCGCAGCGCCGACGCGAGCTCGCCGTGCCGCGACGAGAGCACGGCGAGCGCCCGCGCGATGCCCTTCGCGAGCTGCTTCTTCGCGGGCTTCGCCGCCGTGAGCAGCTGCTCGCCGAGCGCCATCGCCCCGACGGCGGTGAGGCGGGGGAGCTGGATCACTTCAGAAGCGGTGTATTTGCTCATGAGATCATCCTCGTCCGTGGCAGGAGCGCGGGATTGCGCTGGAATGCCAGACGGGCAAGCGTGCTCTATTCATGATGGGAAGAGAGGTGTCCAGAGAGAAGTGGAGGAGAAGATGATTTATAGAAGAAGCGAGGGTGTCGAAATCCTGCGGTGTCCGGGGGAGCGCGGGGGATGGATGGGTGAGAAAAACGAGGGATGTTGCTGGGATAGCTTGGCTGGCATCGTTCTGGCCAGGAGGGAGGCCGGAGGCGCCCAGTGCGGCCTCGGGAGGCCCCGTCGAAAGGTTGCTCTCGGCAGCGGCGGCAGGGACGTCCCGGGCCTGGTGGTCGCTCCGCGCGACGCACGGGTCTGGCGGCGAGGACGCCGGTGGGCGCCAGGATCCCGACGGTCTAGCGGGATGAGCCAGCCCGGAAGACCGAGGCGAAGCGCCCGGCGGGCGTCAGGATGACGTGGTCCTGGAGGGGAACGCCGATCAGGTGGGCGGCGTGCTCGATCTCCCGGGTCAGCTCGACGTCGTCGTCGGACGGGGCGGGGTCGCCGCCGGGGTGGTTGTGGGCCAGCACGAACGCGACGGCGCCGAGCTCGATGGCGGCGCGAAGGACATCGGCGGCGCGGACGGAGCCGCCCAGGAGGCCGCCGCGGCAGACCATGCGCGCGCCGCGGACGCGATCGTGGGCGTCGAGCGCGGCGAGCCAGACCTCCTCGTGGACGAGCGGCGCCAGCGTCGGGTGGAAGAAGCGGGCGACGTCGCGCGGGCGGCGCAGGCGCTTCGGGCGGCGCGTGCGCGCGGCGTGAACGCGCCGACCGAGCTCGAAGGCGGCGGCGAGGCGGGTCGCCGCCTGGAGCGCGAGCTCGGCGCGCTCCGCCAGCGCGACGGGCGACAGGCGCGCGAGGGACGGGAGGTCCTCGGCAGGGAAGGCACGGCGGCCGAGGGCGGGCAGGCCGAGCACCAGCTCCAGCGCCCGTCCGGTTGACCTCCCTCTGCCCTTGATCGATAACCATCGCGCCATGTTCGACCTCGTGAAGCCATCTGCACCGAGCTCCTCAGCAGGGTCTGCATCTCCGGCCTCTGGAAGAGAACGAATCCACGCAGGCTGGAACCAGGCTGGGCGTGCTCGGATGACGGGCCGACGGCACTGAGCGGATTGCGGTAAATAACGTCCTCGCTCCTTCCCTGAACGCACCTACCATGCCCAGACGCCCTGCGCACGCTGTCCCTCTCATCGAGACCCTACGGGTCAAGAACTACCGTGCCCTGCGAGACCTCGAGCTGAGGGAGCTGACGCCGCTGACGGTACTGCTCGGCCCGAACGGCAGCGGAAAGTCGACCCTCTTCGATGTCTTCGCGTTCCTGTCCGAGTGCTTCACGGATGGTGTTCGTCGCGCGTGGGACAAGCGCGGCCGCTTCAAGGAGCTGCGCTCTCGCGGGGCCGAAGGGCCGATCGAGATCGAGGTCCGCTACATCGAGCCGGGTTTCACCCCCACCGTCTACCAGTTGACCATTGACGAGACGCGTCGAGGTCCGGTGGTGGCGGCCGAGTCGCTGCGCTGGACGCGAACACAGCGCGGGGGAAATAATTTGGGTGCGGCTCTTCTGGAACGAGGGCGTTTTGCTCATTTCACCCGGCGCAGTTTGGGTCGAGGCGGCGGCAGCGGTGAGGGGACATCGCCTCCTGCATAACGTGCACGGTGCGTTCGGTCATGCTCCTGCTGCAGGTGGAACGCCCAGTAGGCTTCGAAGTCGCCGCTCGAGCGCAGCGAGCGGAGGCGCAGCACCGCCTCTGCGCCTTGGAGCGACCAGCGAGCCCCGGTGCGGTCCATGCGATCCTTGACGAGATGGCGGCATGCGCCCTCGATCACCCCCGTGGCGATGGGCAGCCCCGCTGCGAGCGCGCGATCGTAGTGCAAGAGCGTCCGATGCTTCACGAGGTAGCCGATGCAGGTATCGAGCGTCACCGCTGTCCCCATGTCCACCACGCGGCTGCTGGCATGGCGCCGGATGGTGCTGGCAATGGCTCCGGCCGTGCGCCCCGCGAGCAGCTCGTGCAGCCGGCACGTCACCCACTGCTCGACCTCCTTGGTCCCGTCGGCGAAGAAGCAGTGCGCGGCCTTCCAGAGATATTCAAGCACGTGGATGATATCGAGGACTATTGTGATCTCGACGCATGCCTTCTTCGCGGCGCGCTTGACCAGGGTGATCTGGTCCTTGTTGCCGTCGACCAGCACCACCCACCGCCGAAGGCGTTCCGGATCGCGACGCAGGCCTTCAGCAAACGCCGCCGAGATCACCTCTCGCGATGACTTCTCCACGCTCGCCCAGACCCGTTTGTTCACCGGCCGCGGCCGTTGCGCGGCGACGTCATGCACAGGGCGCAAGTCGTTCACGATGTCGTCAGGCGTGCGGACCCAGGGGTCTATCGTGTAGAGGGTGGCGACCTCGGCCATTCGCTTCCGGTTGCGCTTCTCGCCCTTGGCGAGGCGCTTCGTGAGCTTGTGTTTCCCCGCTTCCGCAGCCTTCCGCGTCGCAGGTCGGAGGTCTTCGCGCCGCATCGCGATCCCCTTGCCGTCGAAGCTGAGTACCAGCAGCGCCTGAGTGTCCTCGACTTCGACGGCGCGGGTGGAGTAGAACGCATCGAAGTCCTGCGCGGCGCGCTCCGCGAGCTCCTCCACCTGGCGCTTCGGCACCGCGGCGCCGGTCGATTTTCTCAATCCCTCAACGACCTCATCGAACGAGCTGCGGGCGGCGCTCTCGGCGACGTAGCGACGGACGCTGTGCGAGTAGAGCTCGTCCGGGAGGCTCAGCGCCGCATCCATCGGATGAAGACCGGGGACGCCCGGCGCCTGATAGGCCGCGCGTGGCACATCGACCTCTCCGACGACCGACATGAGCGCTCTGCTGCTGAGACGTCGATGCTTGCGCTGAACGCCGTCCGCGCCCTTGACCTCCACGGGCCTTTCGCGCTCGGCCCGAAGCTCGAGGTGGGCCTGGAGGAGCCGCCGCTGGTACTCGCGCCCCTCGTCGACGACGAACCCCTCCAGCTCGGCATGCGTGCTCTCCATCGACTCGGATGACCGAAGATGCTTCTCCATGGCTTCTGCCTGCTCCCGGGCGCTCTCGAAAGGGTCCTGACCTGCTGCAACGGCGTACGCGGCGCTCACGACCAAGTCCTCCTGCCGGTCCAACCTGCCTGTCGGGACCGGCCTCTTGCAGAGGCCATGGATACGTCAGATTCGTGGAATTTCAACGCGTTGCATTTTCGCGCCCGGAATTATCACCTGTGGCGAAGTATACGATCGTCAATCCGTCGAATGTGGCCTCGCCCGCGCCCGGATTCTTTCACCTCTCGCGGCCGAACCTGGGCTGCGGCTTCGCGCTTGGGCCGGCGGATAAGTGCACGGCATCAACGTCGCAGGGGGGCCAAGTCCACCGGCTACGTCGACGGGCGTCTGCGTCGATGTGATAGGGGCGCGGTCCCAGGGACCGCGCCTTCGGCGCAACACCATGAAAGCGCACGGACTTTTGTCGTCGCCAAGGATCTACACCCAAATAATTTCAGGTTTCTCGATTTCAAATATGGCGAGGGCTACGTCATCGGCGGCGAACGGCCGGACGCAGGCGGCGGTCGAACCGAGGAACGTCTGGCATCCGCCGAGGTGCTCGCCGTCAACACCCTCGGGCAATTCAAGAGCCACCCACGCGTGGTCGCACTGCGAAATTTTATCACGGGCTGGTATCTCTCGTATCTCACGACCACCACGTCCGGCGCGCGAAATTCGCCCGAAGCTGGTCCACAGGAGCGGCTCTCCCAGACTGGCGATAACCTCGCGAATGTGGTGCAGTACCTGCGCGAGCTGCATCCAGAGCGGCTGGATGAGATCCTCGCAATCCTTCGCAGTCGTGTCCCTCAGCTCGACAAAGTCGATGCCCGCGTGCTCGAGGATGGCCGGCTCCTCCTCCAGCTCAAAGACGCGCCGTTTGCGGAGCCGATCCAGGCGCGCTTCGCGTCGGACGGGACCCTGAAGATGCTTGCGTACCTCACCGTGCTATACGACCCGGAGCCGTGGCCCCTCATCGGCATCGAGGAGCCCGAGAACTTCCTTCACCCCAGACTTCTACCCGAGCTCGCCGAGGAGTGCCGAGTTGCGTCGGAGAAGAGCCAATTGTTCGTCACCACGCACTCACCGTTCTTCGTGGACGCCTTGAATCCCAGGGAGCTCCGCGTCGTGTACCGCGACGAACACGGATACACGCAGACCCAGCGTGCGGCGAACATGCCTGGGATCCCCGAGTTCATCGATTCTGGGTCGAAGCTCGGTCAGCTCTGGATCGAGGGCCACTTCGAAGCAGGCGATCCGCTGGTACGCGCAGGGAGGCCGCTTCGATCTGGCGTCGGCCGAGCGCACCCGAAGAAGGCCTCGGAGCGGCACTGATGCATCTCGAGATCCTCGTGGAGGAGCCCTCTGCGGAGGTTGCGCTGAATGAGCTCGTACCGAAGATCGTGCCTGGATGCACATTCACGCTACACCCGCATCAGGGGAAGACCCAGCTCCTGGACCGCCTGCCGGCCAAGCTTTCGGGTTATGCGAAATGGCTCGCCGAGGACTGCCGCATTGTCGTCCTGGTAGACCGGGATCGCGAGGATTGCATAGCATTGAAGAAGAGGATCGTCGAGGCGGAACGAAAAGCGAGACTGCCGAAGCCCCTTCTCTGTCGCATTGCCATCGAGGAGCTCGAAGCGTGGTTTTTGGGTGACATCCCGGCGCTGGTGCGGGCATATCCCGGCGTACCACCTGGCGTCGGTTCAAGAAGGCGATTCCGGGATCCGGATGCCGTCGTGGGCGGGACGTGGGAGGCGCTCCAGCAGATCCTGCAGCAAGCTGGGTATTTCCCCTCAGGGTTGGCAAAGATCGCGGCCGCGCGTGCAATCACCCCTCACATGGACGTCGAGGCGAACACCTCGCGCTCCTTCCAGGTGTTTCGGGAGGGGCTACGTCTCCTCGCCGCAGGGCAGGGTACGATTGCTGCCGCGGGTGGTCCGTCTCGCTCACGTTGACTCTGGAGCGCCACCCAGCCCTCTCTACTGCCTCACCGGCAGCTCCACAACGAACCGCGCCCCCTCCCCCGGCGCGCTCTCCACCGTCACCGCCCCGCCGTGCGCCTCGACGACGCTCTTCACGATGGCCAGCCCGAGCCCCGTCCCGTTGCGGCTCTCGTCGGTCGTGAAGAACCTGTCGAAGATCCGCGCCCGGTGCTGCGCTGGCACCCCCGGCCCCCGGTCGCGCACCGAGATCCTCGCCGTCCTTCCACCTCCCCCGCCCTCCCCGCCCTCCACGGTCACCACCACCGCCTCCCCCGGCGGCGAGAACCTCACCGCGTTGTCCACGAGGTTCAAGAGCGCCGTCTCCAGGTCCGTCGGCCGCGCCCGGAGCAGCCGCTTCCGCATCTCGTACCGCAGCACGACCGGCTGCCCGGGGGTCGCGCACCGCTCCACGACGCGCGCCACGAGCGCCTCCAGGTCGAGCACCGTCATCGCCTCGCTCGAGGCCTCGATGCGGCTCAGCTCCAGGAGCCTCGAGACAAGCCGGTCGAGCCGCGCCACGTCGAGCTCGATGTTCCGCAAAAAGCGCCGCCGCGCCTCGAGATCGTCCGCCGCCCCCTCGTCCAGCAGCTCGGCAGCCCCACGGATCGACGTGAGCGGCGACTTGAACTCGTGCGCCACGTCGGCCGCGAAATCCGAGATGTACCGCAGGCGCGCCCCCAGCCGCTCGTTCATCGCCGCGAACGACGCGCCGAGGTCGCGGATCTCGCCGCTGCCCGAGACGGGCACCACGATGTCGCGCTCGCCGGAAGCGATGCGCTTGGCCGCGCGCGAGAGCTTGCCGAGCGGCCTCGAGATCGACCACGCGAGCGCCAGCGTGACGAGGCCGGTGAACAGGCTCGCGATCAAGAGGACGCGGAGGAGCCCCGAGCGGATCCGGTGCAGCTCGACAAGCACCGGCTGCGTCGAGCGCACAACGTAGACGGCGCCCAGCACCTCGCCGCGCCGCCGGATCGGCTCGGCCAGGAACAGGAGGACCGCCGGCTGCCGCTCCCGGACGCGCGTCCTCGCGGCGCGACGCCCGGCGAGCGCGTCGCGCACCTCCGGGCGGTCCGGGACCTCGGGCCAGCGCTCACGCGCGTTCTCGCCGAAAGACCGCACCTCGTCGGCGAGATCCGCGAGGCCCCGGCCCGAACCACCCTGGCTGCGCGGCGAGATGAGCCGGGGGGCGGCCGGCTCCGGCCCCTCGGGCGGACCGTTCTCGTGCGAGTCGGCGACCACCACGCCCGCCCCGTCGAGCACCCGGACGCGCGTGCGCGTGTGCCTCGCGGCCCGGGTCAGGACGTCGCCGTGCTCCGGCGCGTCGAGCTCGAGCCCCCGGTCGAGCGCCGAGGTGAGCATCGCCGCGACCAGGACCGCCTGGTTCGCCATGTCGCGCTCCAGCGAGCCGAGCAGCTGCCGCTCGTAGAGGCGCGCGAACTCGAGCCCCGCCACCGGCACGAGCAGGACCACCAGGTTGACGATGAGCAGCCGGACACGGATCCGGCCAAGCTCGCGGCGCAGGCGCTCGGTCATCGCAATGCCCGGCATCGCGCGGCCCGGCTACGCCCCGTGCACCTTGTAGCCGACGCCGTGGACCGTCGCGATCGGATCACCGCCAACTACGCGAAATTTCGCGCGAATCCGGCGAACGTGGGTGTCGATTGTGCGCTCCGTGATGAGGTTGTCGTAGCGGTAGGCGCGCTGCATGAGCTGGCCGCGCGAGAGCACCACCCCCGGCCGCTCGAGCAGCGCGCCGAGCACGCCGAGCTCGGTCGCGGTGAGCGACACGAGCTGCCCGAGGTAGCGGGCCTCGTGACGGTCGGTGTCGACCTCGATCGGGCCGTGGCGGAGCACCGCCGTGCGCGCGTCGGCGGGCGGCGGCGCGGGCGGCGGCGCCTCGGCCCGCCGGAGCAGCGCGCGCACGCGCGCCACGAGCTCGCGCGGCGAGAACGGCTTCGTGAGGTAGTCGTCGCCGCCGAGCTCGAGGCCGACGATCCGGTCGACCTCGTCGCCGCGCGCCGACAGGAAGAGGATCGGCGTCCTGCTCGCGGCGCGCAGCCGCCGGCACACCTCCAGGCCGTCGAGCTCGGGGAGCATGACGTCGAGCACGATGAGGTCCACCTGCCCCGCCCCCGCCGCGTCGAGCGCGGCGCGCCCGTCGGCCACCGCCGTCACGGTGTAGCCCTCCTTCTGCAAGGCGTAGAGCAGGACCTCGCGGATGCGCGCCTCATCGTCGACGACCAGGATGTGCTTGCTCACGTCGCGATCGGTTCCTCTGATCCAGCGCCGCCGTGCGCGTCGATGGCCGCGCCGAGGCCCTCCACGCGCGCCCAGACCTCGGACACGATACCACCGACGCCCTCGACCGAGGATCCGGCGAAGCGCGCCAGGACGAGCTGCGTGCGCAGCGCCTGGACGAGATCCGCGAGCTCCTCGAGGGCGCGGGCGTCACGGTCGCGCATCGCCCGCAGGCGGCGGATGTTCTCGAGGTGGAGGTGCGCCGTCGCCAGCGCGCGCCCCCCGGCGCCGCCGCGCTCGATCTCGGCGACGCGCGCCGCGGCGGCGGCCTCGTCGAAGCCGTCCTGGCGGAGCAGCGCGTCGAGCTCGGCGTGGCGGGCGGCGGCGCGCGCCACCTCGGCCTCGATGCGCGAGGCGGCCTCGCGCGACAGGAGCGCCTCGAACGAGGTGCCGGCGCACGCGCTGACCCCCTCGCGCAGGGCCCCCTGGACGCGCGCGGCGGCGGTGCCCGCGCCGGCGTCCGGTCGCCCGCCGCCCTCGCCGCGGCCCGCGGTGAGCGCGACGGGCGCCCAGATGGGCCAGAGCGGCACGCAGAGCGCCGCGGAGAGCGCGGCGCGGCGGCGCGCGTCGCCGCGATCGCGCGAGGCGCGGTACACCGCCACGGCGCAGGCGAGGCCCGCGATCAGGTACAGGATCGAGAGGTCGCGGAGGCTCATCGGGCCCCCTCCGGCAAGCCGCCGCGCGCGGCGTCCCCACCGCTGGCATAGGCGGGCGCGCCGTCCGGCTGCGACGCTCGGCCGTCGTCGTGCCCCTCGAGGGAGCACGGGTCGTCGTAGATCCCGAGCGCCGAGCGGCAGCTCTTCACGAACGCGTCGGCGAAGCTCCCCTCGCGGGCGCGCAGGAACGGGACCTCCGTTTCGCTCGGACGGCCGAGGTACGGCCGGAGGATCCACGCCGCCTGGCCGCCGATCGCGAAGAAGACGGCCATGAAGGCGACCGCGGTGAGCGCGCGGCCCGGGCCCGCGCCGATGCCGCGCACGAGCACGCCGAGCGCCGCGAGGCCCGCGACGGCGTAGGCGAGCCAGGCGGCGACCGAGGAGGCGTGGTAGCCGAGCCCCAGGTCGATGAGCAGCCAGAGCACGGGCGCGAACGCGAGCAGCACGAGCGAGGAGCGGCCCGCCGACGCGAGGGCGAGGGCGATGACGGACCGCATCGGCCAGGGTCGGCCGAGGACCGCCGCGAGCGCGTGGAACGCCGGGGCGCAGAGCGCGAGCGTGATCAGCATCGCGAGCGGCACCTTGACGGCCGCGTAGAGGATCTGCTCGTCGCCGCGGAAGCTCCCGATCACGCCGCCGAACACGGCCGAGCCGAGGGCGATGGCGCCGAGCGACGCGAGCGCGATGGCGCGGACGTCCCTGTCCTCGCGGCAGCTCGCGGCCACCTCGGAGGGCGCCCGGAGCAGGCGGCTCAGGACGACGGCGCTCACGAGTTACCCCCGTCCAGGAGCGGGAGCGCTTCCCACCAGACGCGCAGGGCGAGCACGACGGCGAACGCCGCGAACCCGAGGAGCGCCGCGGTGTACCCGGACCGGGTGAAGAGGCCCTGATCGCGCCGGAGCGCGGCGCCGAGGTCGCGCAGGAAGACGCGCACGCCGAGGGCGCCGCCGACCGCGAGGCCGAGCAGCCCCATGAGCGCCGCCGTGTCCTGCGACCCGCTCGTGACGACGAAGAGCGCGGCGGCGGGCGCGAGGCCGCCGAGCACGAGGCCTGTCGTCGCGGCGGCGCGCGCGGTGGCCGACAGGACGCGCGCGGGGTCGAGCGGCGCGTCGAAGAGGGTCAGGACGATCGCCAGCGCGGGGACGCCGAGGCAGGCGACGGCGACCATGGCCGCGGGGACGCCGGCGGCGTGGTGGACGAACGACATGCCGCCCTGCCGCGCGCCGAGCGCGAGGCCATAGACCGAGGCGAGGCCGACGCCGACGCCGAACCTGGACAGGTCCTGACGGAGCTCGGCCGCCGGCCGCTCGACGAGGAGAGCGGCCGTCCAGCTGGGGTGTCCAGCGCGCGCCGCGGGCTCGGCGACCGCGCCGGCCGCGGGGGGCGGCGGCGCGTCGTCCCGGGGCGCCGCGGGCCCGGGAACACCGGCTTCCATGCCGGGCTCCGGCGAGGGTGGGATGAGAAGACAGGGAGCTTGCGCGTGCACAGGACCTCCGGGGTGGTGAGCGCTGCGCGGCACGCTCGACCGAGCCTCCTGGACCGATCGCCCGGGAGGCTCGGCCTGCTCGCTGCCGCCGCAGGCCTCGATGGGAGTACCCCCCGGGCGAGGCGCGCCCGCGCCCGCGACAAGGAACGGACGCGGAGAGGTTGTGGCGAAGTTGTGGCAGGTCGCCCGCCGTGGCCGGAGCCACCCGGGAGCAGGGACGTCGTCCACCCCCGGACAGGCGCCGGCCGCCGTCGGCCTGCAAGCGAGCGGCAGCGCGCGCTATGCTGGCGGGATGTCGGTCGCCTTCCAGCTCGGGCCCCGGGCCGGCCTCGCCGATCTGCTGGCCATCCCGGAGGAGCAGCGCTTTCACGAGATCCTCGACGGCGAGCTCGTGCGCAAGGCCATGCCCAGCGGCCCCCACGGCAGGGCGCAGCGCGTCCTCGGAGGCCGCATCGGCGATCCGTACGACCGGCGTCCAGGCGGGCGGCTCCCGGGCGGGTGGTGGATCGTGACCGAGGCCGAGGTGCAGCTCGAAGAGGATCAGGTCTATCGCCCCGACGTTGTCGGATGGCGGCGGGAGAGGTTGCCCGAGCTGCCCAGGACGACGCCGATCTCGGTACGGCCCGACTGGGTGTGCGAGGTGCTGTCGCCCTCCAGCGCGCGCAACGATCGGGTGAAGAAGATGCGCGTCTATCAGCGATGCGGGGTGCCACATTACTGGATCGTGGATCCCGAGGACCAGACGCTGACAGTCCACCGCTGGACGTCCGAGGGATATCTGCTGATCCTCACCGCCGAGCGCGGAGAGCGCGTCAGGGCAGAGCCGTTCGGGGAGGTGGAGCTGGAGATGGACGCGCTCTTCGGAGACGAGGCCCCGTGACAGCGGTCGATCGGCCGTCAGCGTGGCCGGCGGGTGACGTCAACGCGGGACGGGCGGGGCCACGACGTCGTTGATGCTCTCGACGTTGCCGCCGGCGGGGTAGCCGTACGAAGCGAAGAAGTCCGTGCCCCAGACGGTGACGCCGAAGGCGCCCGCGCTGCTCGCCTCGTGCTGACTCGTCTCGCACGCGGGGGTCGCGCCCACGAAGCCGCGGCTCAGATCGACGTGGGCCACCTCGAACGCGCCCGCGGTCCCGACAGGGCGCCACCCGGTCACCGGACCGAGACAGCTCAGCTCCACGTCCGCGAAGCCGTTCGGGCCTCTGACGCGGGTGATCACCAGGCTTGTCGTGGCATAGGTCGGATCGGTGAAGAACACGTATCGCTCGAGGAACTGCTCGGGCGGCAGCTGGATGACCCACTCCTCGTCCCCGAGCTGGCACGGTGAGCCGGAGACCGGGATCTCCGCCACGCAGCCAGGGCGCGTCCAGGCGGGGGCGCCGGGCATGTACTGCGTGAGCATGAAGGGGTGATCGCCGCCCTGCGACCGCACCGAGAACAGCGACGTCGTCTGGAACTCCGCGACCTCGCCCGCCTCCAGGGTGACGGGCGCGCCGGCCGGCGGCGCCGGATCCCAGGACAGCGTCGTGTCGTCGGCCACGCCCAGGAGACGGTAGACGACGCTCTCCGGCTCCTGCGAGGACAGCCGCGAGACAACGCCGGCGCCGACGTACTCGCCGCCGAGAGCGCTGATGGGGACGATCTGCTGGTGGGCGGCGTCCTGACCGCCGCCGGCCGGGGACGTCTTTGTCGCCACCTGCAGGTACGTGTTGCCGGTCCACACGCCGATGGGCTTGCTCGACTGGAGCACAGCGCCGCTCGGGTCGACGCCCATCCACTGGACGACATCGCCGGCGCCGAGCTGGATCTGCGTGGCGGTGTTGGCCGGAGCGCCCGGGACGCCGGGACCACCGGGGAGGCTCGACGGGGGAACGAGATCCACCGTTGTGTCGTCCTCGGCGGCGACGAGCATCATCCACGGAACGCCGAGGCCGTGGAGGTGCGGCGCCAGGGCGTAGTAGTTGGTGCCCCACGTGCTGCGCGGGAGCAGGAGCGAGGCGCTGGGGAGGAAGCTCGACGCCCCGCCGTACGGCAGGATGTCGTACGCCGAGACGGGCGTGTCCGACGCGACCTGAAACGCGGCGCCGGTGCCGCTGTTGTGCACCGCTACATCGGCCAGCACGGCGGGAGGCCGCGGGCACTCGAGCGAGTCGAAGCCGGTCGATGCACCCGTCCGGTGCGAGAGGAACAGCACCGCCACCTCGCCCGGCGGGATGCCGTTCTTGGGCAGGCGCGTGTACCTGGTGCTCGGACCGATGCCGCTCGGGAGGTAGGTGAACCCGGTCGCGTCGAGCGCCTCGCCGTCGTAAGCGACGCGGAGCCTGGCGTGGCGATCCCAGGTATTCGCGAGGAAGACCGCATGGCACGCGCCGCTGAACGTGGAGCCGGCGAGATCGTTCTGGAAGAACGGCGGCGACGGCGCGAGGTAGTCGCAACCGATCGAGCCGCCCGCCTTCTCGGCGGCCTCGCAGGCGGGGATGCACTGCCCCTGGTAACACCCCAGCTGGGGCGGGCACGCGCCGAGGACGTTCCCCTCGGCGTCCACGACGTCTCTCATGTCCGCGGAGCATCCGCTCCCCGTCAAGCCGCCGCTGATGCCGCCGCCGACACCCAGGTCGCCGATGGTCCCCGAGCCGCCCATCCCGTCCTCGGCCGCCGGTCTGGGCGGGTTCCGGAACGGGTCGGCCCTGGGGGTGCAGGCGGCGGCGAGGAGGGACGGCGGCAATAGCGCGACGAGAAGATAAGTGAGGGAGAACCTCATCTCCTGAAGTCATCGTGTCGCCGGAGAACTGTCAAGCGCTGTCGGGCCGTCGGCTGGCGAGGCGTGCCGCAGCTGCGCGAAGTTCCTTAGCAAAATCATCGTCGTGCTCCCGCGCGAAGCAAGAAGCCGACGGATCGCGGCCAGCGCGCGCAGAGCCCCCTCGCGCCGCCGCGCTGGACAAGCAAGAGCACGTTCGCTAGGCTGCCCCGCGATGTCTGTCGTGCCCGCGCGCTCCCTTTGCCCCCGCCTAGGCCTACGGCCTCGGGGGCTCTGCGCGCGCTGCTGACGACGTTCATCCTCGCAGCTCGGCCCCCTCGGTCTCTTGTCCCGGTGGGGGTCCTCGCATCGTCGTCGCGACGACTCCCATCTTCATCCTTCAGGGAGTCCTGTCATGTCCACGATGCCCGTCCACAAGTACAAGCCGTTTCAGCCCATCCATCTGCCCGATCGGCGCTGGCCCAGCCGCGTGATCGAGAGGGCGCCGCGCTGGTGCAGCGTGGATCTGCGCGACGGCAACCAGGCCCTCGTCGAGCCCATGGGCCCCGAGCGCAAGCTCCGCATGTGGCACGAGCTCCTGCGCATGGGATTCAAGGAGATCGAGGTGGGCTTTCCCAGCGCGTCGCAGCCCGACTTCGACTTCGTGCGCCGGATCATCGACGAGGGGCTCGTCCCGGACGACGTGACCCTCCAGGTGCTCACGCAGGCGCGCGCCGACCTGATCGAGCGGACCTTCGAGGCCATCCGCGGGGCGCGCCGCGCCGTGGTTCACCTCTACAACTCCACGTCCACGCTCCAGCGGCGCGTGGTGTTCGGCCTGGACCGCGCGGGCATCGTCGATATCGCCGTGCGCGGGGCGAGGCTCGTGAAGGAGCTCTCGGCGCGCATGCCCGAGACCGAGGTCGTGCTCGAGTACTCCCCCGAGAGCTTCACGGGCACCGAGCTCGATTTCGCGAAGGAGATCTGCGAGGCCGTGATGGACGTGTGGCACCCCACCCCGTCACGGAAGATCATCCTGAACCTGCCATCCACCGTGGAGATGGCCACGCCGAACGTCTACGCGGATCAGATCGAGTGGATGCACCGGAACCTGAAGCAGCGCGACTGCATCGTGCTGAGCGTGCACCCGCACAACGATCGCGGGACCGCGGTGGCCGCGGCGGAGCTCGCCGTGATGGCGGGCGCCGACCGCGTCGAGGGCACGCTGTTCGGCAACGGCGAGCGCACGGGGAACGTCGATGTCATCACGCTGGCGCTCAACCTGTTCTCCCAGGGCGTCGATCCGGAGCTCGAGATCCACGACGTCCAGGCGATCAAGGAGACGGCAGAGCACTGCAACCGACTGCCGGTCCACCCGCGCCACCCCTATGTCGGCGAGCTCGTGTACACCGCCTTCTCGGGCTCGCACCAGGACGCGATCAAGAAGGGCTGGAAGGCGCTGCGCGAGAGCGGGAGCACGGTCTGGGAGGTGCCCTACCTGCCCATCGATCCGCAGGACGTGGGGCGCGGCTACGAGGCGGTGATCCGCGTGAACAGCCAGTCGGGGAAGAGCGGCGTGGCGTACGTGCTCGAGCACGACCATGGCTATGCGCTGCCGAAGGGGCTCGCGATCGAGCTGAGCCAGGCGGTGCAGCGCAGGGCGGAGCGGACCGAGGGCGAGGTGCAGAAGGCCGAGATCCTGGCGATCTTCGAGCGCGAGTACGTGAACCGCAGCGGGCCGCTGCGCGTGACGGCGCACAGGCGAAGCGGCCAGGGCGAGGGTGAACGACACGAGTTCCACGTCCAGATCCGCGGTGTCCCCCAGGTGCTGAGCGCCGCCGGAAAGAGCCCGGTCGAGGCCTTCGCCAGCGCGCTCTCGCGTCACGCCGGGATCGCGATCGCGCTGGACGAGCACGCGGAGCAGGCGGCCGAGCGGAGCGCAGGCGCCGAGTCCGTGGCGTACGCGGCGATCTCGGTCGGGCGCAAACGCACCTTCGGGGTGGGGACGCACCGGAGCGCCGTCATGGCGTCGCTCGCCGCGGTCGCGTCGGCGTGGAACCGCGCGCGCCCGGCGGAGCCGGCGCGGCTCGCGGCGGCGGCGGCGGAGTGAGCGGGCGCGCGGCCCGCGCCGGGTCGTGAGGCGCGCCGGTGGACCACCGCTCATCGACCTGGGCGGTCTTTCGCTCGCGCTCGCGGCTGAACGCCGGTACCTTGAGCAGACGCATGGCCCCGGCGCTGGTCGCGGAAGTGTCTCGCCTCTATCAGGCCGCGTGGAGGGATCCCGCTCAGTGGAGGTCCGCGCTCGATCGCGCTGAGCGCTTGTTGCGCCAACATCTCGAAACGGAGCCGGACTGCATCGATGCGCTGACGTCGCTCGGTGCTGTTCTGTCCGACGCGGGGCGGCACGCTGAAGCCCTGATAGCGCTGCGACGCGCCGAGGGGCTCGGCTCCACCGACGCGAACACGTATTACAATCTGGCCGTCGCCATGATGAACACGAGCGAGCGCGGCGAAGCGCGCGGCTACTTCAAGCAGGCCGCTCGGCTCGAAGCGGGGGCAGGCACCCTGCAGGCCTACTTTGATCCACACGCACACTGAACAAGCACTCCGGCCCTGAGGGCCGATGCGCCGTCAGGCCCGGGCGCCGTACGGGCAGCCGTTGGACCTCGCGGCGGGCGTCGCCGCGGGGGCGACCGCGACGGGCTCCGCGGCCGCGGGCTCGCCCCGAGTCGCCGGCGCCGCGCGCGCCGTCCTCACCGGCTCCCGCCGCTTCAGGATCATGCGCATGCCGTTCACCGGCTGCAGCGAGATGAAGCCGCGGCAACGCGGGTCGAAGCCGGGGACCAGCCGGAGTCGATACCGCTGGAGCGCCATCGCGACCATGATCTTGCCTTCGAGCTGCCCCATGAACTCGCCCAGGCAGATCCGCTGGCCGGCGCCGAAGGGGATGTAGGCGAGCTTGTCGTCCGCGCTCCGCCGGTGATTCGCGAAGCGCTCGGGGTCGAACCGCAGCGGATCGCTCCAGAACTCCGGGTGCCGGTGCGTCACCCACGGGACGATGGCCACCGTCGACCCCGCGGCGACGTGGTGGCCGCCGAGGACGTCATCCTCCAGCGGGCTGCGGAGGATGAACGGCACGGAGGGCAGGAGCCGGAGGCACTCGTTGAAGACCATGGCGAGGTACGGCATCGACTCGACGTCCTTCGCCGTCGGGGCCCGGCCGCCGAGGACGCGGTCGATCTCGTCGGTGAGCCGGGCGGACACCTCGGGGTGCTGCGCGAGGAGGTACAGCGCCCAGGAGGCGGTGACGCTCGATGTCTCGTGCCCGACCATCAGGATGGTCTTGATCTCGTCCCGCAGCTGCGCGCGGTCCATCGTGGCGCCGGTCTCGGGATCGACCGAGCTCATGAGGCGCACGAGCACGTTGTCCGCGTCGCCCGCGCCGCGCTGATAGCCGTCGATGATGCCGTCGATCACGGTGTGCACGCGGTCCATGGCCCGGCGGAAGCGCAGGTGGCTGGGCAGCGGCCAGGACAGGGGCGGGTTGACCAGGGAGTACATCCGGCTGAGCGCGATCGACAGCGCGTATTTGAACGCCTCGCGGACAGTGTCCGTGTGGGCCTGCAGCGCGGCGCCGAAGAACGCCTCGCCCGCGATACCGAACGTCACGTCCATCATGTCGTCGTTGATGTCGCGCTCGAACTCCCCCGGCTGGGCGTCCCAGCGCCGCAGCGCCGCCTCCATGTGGTCGACGATGATAGGCACGAGCTTGAGCGTGTTCGCGTGGTTGAACTGGGGCTGCACGTGCCGGCGCTGGCGCCGCCAGAGCTCGCCCTCGCTGTTCACGAGGCCCCAGCCCAGCACGTGGGCGAGCTCGTGATACCGCTTGCCCTTGGGGTAGTTCCGGATGTTGGCGCGGAGGACATGCGCGATGTCGTTCGGGTGAAACGCCATGACGAAATCCTCGGCGCCGGGCGCCCGCAGGCGCACGACGTCGCCGTACCGCGCGAAGAGGTGCTCGTAATGGCGCATGTCGCCGGTCCTGAAATTCGCCAGGTACCGCAGGCTGGCCAGCGGGCCCGGGCCGGGGGGCTGCCGGTAGAGATTGGCAATCATGATTCCTCCTTCTCCGCTATCTGAAAGGGAGCTTTCGCGAGCTCACGCGAGATTCCGCGCGCCGAGACCAGGCCGGTACCCACCATCGCAGCCGTCAGATGCACAGCGAGCCCCCGCCGTCGACGGTGAGGGTCGCGCCGTTGATCATCCGCGCCCCGTCCGACAGGAGCAGCAGGACGGCCTCGGCGACGTCCTCCTCGGTGCAGAGCCGGCCGCCCGGCGTGCGAGACTCCCAGTAAGGGAGGATCCGCTCGTGATCCGGGTAGTTGCTCGTCACGTGGCCGTAGATCGGCCCGGCGGAGATGCAGTTGACCTGCACGTTCCGCGGGGCGAGCTCGACGGCGAGCGCGCGGCTGAGCGACTCCACCGCGGCCTTCACGGCGCCCATGGCGCCGAAGTGCTCCAGGTACCGCGACGACCCGTTCGACGACAGCGCGACGATCCGCCCGCCGCCGTGGCGCTCCATCAGGCGCGCCGCGCGCATGGCGCACTGGTGATACCCGATGACGTTCGTGCGGAACGCGAGCTCCCAGTGCTCCGGGGTCGTCTGTTCGAGGGGGCCGAACCGGCCGTTCGACGCGTTGCTGACGAAGTGGTGCAGCTCGCCCACCTCGCGCGCGATCGCCTCGAAGAGCTTGTCGACGTGCGCGGGGTTGGCGACCGAGCCCCAGACGTGCACCGCGTCGCCGCCGGCGCCGCGGATCTCGTCGGCGACCGCGTCGCCGTCGTCCCGCGAGTGGAAGCTGTTGATGACGACCCGCGCGCCGGCGCGCCCGAGCTGCGTCGCGATGGCGCGGCCCAGCCCGCGGCTCGATCCGGTCACGAGGACCGTCTTGCCCGCGAGCGCTGCCAGAGGAGCCGGGTTCGCGCGCTGCGCGACGGGAGCCGCCGGCGCGCGCGCCGCGGCGACCTGCGCGGGCGGCGCGGGCGGCGTCGCGCCGAGGAGGCGCGCGAGGCCGCCGACCGTGCGGGCCTCGTCGAGCGCCCCCGCGAGGGCGTCCGGCAGGGCGCCGCGCTGCCGGAGGAGCGCGTGGACCTCGTCGCGGCGGCGGCGGTCGATCCCGAGGTCCTCTTCGAGCCGCGCGTCGGGGACGAGCAGCTCGACGGGGTGGCGCGTCACGTCCGCGAGCGCCTGGACAACGACGCGGAGCGCCTCGCCCGCTGACTCCGGCGACGGCCTTGCCGTCAGGCCCGCCGGCTGGGCGGCGCTGCTCGCCGCGCCATCGCCCGCAGCGTGGCCATTGACGTGCCCGGCCGGCTGCGCGTGGCCGTTGGCGTGCCCGGCGAGCCCCGCGTGGCCGTTGGCGTGCCCGGCGAGCCCCGCGTGGCCATTCCCATGCCTCCCGCCCCCCGCAACGTCGGCCCACGGCGCGGCGTCGGAGTGCGCCGCGAGCGTGCGCGAGAGGAAGTCGCTGACGCGGGCCACCGTGCGCAGCTCGTCGGGCTTCGCCTTGAGCGCCTCCGAGAGGCCGAAATCCGCGCGCAGCGTCGCGAGGATCTCGCCGCGCTTCACGGAGTCGATACCGAGATCCTGCTCCAGGTCGGCGTCGGCGACGACGACCTCGTCGGGGTAGCGCGTCATGCGCACGAAGACGGAGCGAACGTGTTCGAGGAGATCTTGAGCTTGCATCGTCGAAACCTCGTGGTTGTGAGAGCCATTCATCCCAGAGCGGCGACCGGAGAGACCGGCACGGTCGCGACGAGCGCGAACGCACCGGTCAGCACGGCCCGGCCGAAGAACTGCCCGCCGCGCGCGGTCAGCGCGAAGGCGCGGACGGAGGGCGGCGCCAGGCGCACGCCTCCCGGCGGGAGCGCGATGTCGATGTCCCGGAAGGAGAACCGGGCGGGCAGATCGAGCGCTCCCGTCTTGTAGAGCGCCTCCTTCGCGCTCCAGAGCAGCGTCTCGAGCGCGGCGCGATCGACCCCCGCCGCGGCGCCGCGCGCGAGCCCCCGGCGCTCGCGCGGCGTGAAGTGCTCGTCGGCGAAGACCGCCGCGCGCGCCTCGACCCGCTCGACGTCCACGCCGACGGCGCGCGCCGTGGTGACCGCCGCCGCCGCGAGGTCGCCCGCGTGGGAGAGCGACAGCGCGAACGCGCCGTCGTCGAAGCGCGGGGGACCGCCGCCGGGCCCCGTGATCGCGCAGGCGAGGTAGTCCGCCGGCCGGTGCGCCGCGAGCGCGGCCGCGTCCAGCGAGACCAGCGGCGCGCCGCGGCCGGCGGCGAGCTCCAGCCGCAGCCACTTCGCGGCGACGCGCGCGCACGCGGACTGCGCCCGGCGGGCAGCGACGCGCTGGCCGGCGCACGCGCGGCGCTCGCCGGCGGTCAGGTAGGGATCGAGGCGCGCCGCCGTGCATTCGTCCGCCCGGACGACCGCGATCGCGAGCGGCGGCGTCACGACGCCCCCAGCGGCAGCGACGCCGGCGCGGCCCCGCGCGCGTCCGCGGCCACGCGGCCCACCACGAGCCCCTCGAGCCCCTCGACGTCGAGCAGCACGCCGCCCGCCGGGTCGAGCGCCTGCGCCCACGCGCCGAGGACGCGATCGCCCGCCGCAGCCGGGACCGCGGCGACGAGCCGGACCGCGCCGCCCGCGTCGCGGATCGCGAGGTCGTTCGCGGCCGCTCCGAAGCGGATGCGATCGA
This sequence comes from Sorangium sp. So ce362, assembly GCF_051519845.1. Taxonomy (NCBI): domain Bacteria; kingdom Pseudomonadati; phylum Myxococcota; order Polyangiales; family Polyangiaceae; genus Sorangium; species Sorangium sp. So ce362. Next base: position 6,615,709 of record NZ_CP150332.1, read on the forward strand.
CGCCGCCCGCGGCGCACACCGGGAACGCGCCCGCCTCGTCGCGGCGCAGCGTGCCGAGCGTCAGGAGGGCGTCGAGCAGGAGGAACGGCGTGGCGGCCGCGCGCAGCCGCCCGAGGGCGCCGTCCTCAGGGGCGCGGAAGCGGGCCGATTTGAGCGCGTCGCCGAGCACGAAGGTGCCGAGGTGATCGAACCAGCCCGCGTGCCGGAGCGGCGCGCCGGGGCTCGCGTAGGGATCGCGGACCGCCGGCCCCTCGACGCGCCCGGCGTGGCGCGGGGCGAGGGCGTCGCGGCGGGCGTCGATCGCGCCGAGCTCGACGACGCAGGTCGCGAAGACAACGTCGGCGCGGAGGAGCACGCCCGACCTGTGGACGAAGTCGCCACGGACCTCGACGGCGCACGCGGCGCGGCCGCCGGCGAGCCGCTCGTGGCGGGTCGTCACCGTACGCACCTCGCGCGCCGCGTCGTCGGGCAGGCGCAGGAACTCGAGGAAGCGCACGTCGCGGACCTCGCGGACGAGCGCGCCGCCGTCCGCCGTCGCGAGCGCGTGCCGGACGGCCAGCTCGACGAGGAACGCGCCGGCCGCGACGGCGCTCGAGCGCGCCCGGTGGTCGGAGAGCCACGGATCGACGCGCGGATCGAGCGTCCACGTGCGGTCCGGCGGGCTCGCCGCCGCGATGCGCGGCGCCGGCGCGCCCGCCGCCGCGATGCGCGGGGCGAAGCGCTCGATCTCGCTGTCGGTGAGCAGGACATGGGCCCCGCCGGCGGGGCGCTCGGCCACGAGATCGAGGAAGATCTGCCTCCCCTCCTCCGGCTCGATGCCCCGGAGCCCGCGCGCCGCGCCGAGCGCGCTGTACTCCGACCCGGCGGTCATGCCGACGCCGTTCCAGCCGAGCCACGCGATGCTGGACCACGGGCCGGCGTCCGCCTCGGCCGCGAAGTACGCGGCGGCGCGGTTCAGCGCCTCGTTGGCCGCGCCGTAGTCGGGCTGCCCGTCGTTGCCGAGCACGCTGAACGCCGACGTGACGAGGTGGACGTGCGGGCGGGCGGCGGGCAGGTGGCGCGCGAGGGCGCGCCGGAGATAGCAGAGGCCCGCGAGCTTCGTGTCGACGATCCGCTCGAAGAGCTCGAGCGACTTCGACGTGAGCCGGCTCGACACCTGGATGCCGGCGCCGTGCACGATCAGGTCGACCCGGCCGTACGCGGCAGCCACCGCGGCGACGGCGCGATCGACGTCGGCGCCGCTCGTCACGTCGGCGGCGTGGTAGTCGACGCTCCCGCCCCGCGCGCGCAGGTGGGAGAGGACGCGGTGCGCCTCGCGCGCCGCCCGGATGCGCGCGTAGCGCTCGCGCAGCGCGGTCATCCGCACGCCCCGGCCCTCGCGCAGCGCCTCGGCGTAGAATTCCCGCTCGTACGCGTCGAGCTCCGCGTCGGTCATCGCGAGCGTGCGCGGGGGAGCGTCCTCCAGCCGCGAGCGGCCGAGGAGCACGGCGCGGCAGCCGAAGCGATCGAGCAGGCCCTCGACGAACTGCGCCGTGATGCCGCGCGCGCCGCCCGTGACGATCGCGACCGCGCCGGGGCCGAGCGGAGAGGCCGCGCGCGGGGTCAGCTCCGAGGCGGCGCGGGCGAGCTGCACCACGTGCCGCACGCCGCCGAGATCGACCACCTCCTCGGGGGCGGCCGGCCGGGCGCGCCGCCACTCCTCGAAGAGCGCGCCGAGCGCCGCGGCGGCGCCCTGCGCGTCCGTGTGGACGACGCGCACGTCGCCGCCCGGGAGCTCGCGCGCCAGCGACTTCATGAAGCCGCCGACCGCGCCGCTCACCGGCGCGAGCCGCCCGGCCGGGTCCACCGCGCCGACGACGACGGCGGCGAAGGCCACGTCGCCGCGCGCCACGGCGTCGTAGTAGCGGCGCGCCGCGCCGAACAGCGCGCGCAGCGCCGGCCGGTACGAGCCCGGCGCGCCGTCGAGGAACGCGCGCGCGTCCCCGGCGCGGGTGAGCACGACGACCGCGTCGACGTCGTCGGGCGCGAGGGCCCCGAGCGACGCGCTGAGCCGCTGCTCGTCGCGGGCGTCGATCGACGGCCCCCCGCCGCCGCCGGCCCCGGATCCCGGCGCCGCGAGATCGCGCCGGGCCCCGGGCGCGGCGTCGGGCGCCGCCTCGCCGGCGAGCTCGAGGACGCGCGCGCGCTCCTCGGCGGAGCGGGCGGCGCGCCGCACCTCCGCGGCCAGCGCCGCGTCGGTGCAGACGTAGAGGACGCGGGACGGGACGCGCGCGGCCGGCCCTGACGCCGGCACGGGCGCGATCTCGGGGACATAGCGGTGGATCGGCGTGCCCGTCGCGAAGCCCGAGGGCGGGGGCGCCGGGGCGACGTGCACCCCCTCGGGGGGCGCGACGTGGACGGCGCGGGCGTCCGAGGGCCAGCGCACGACGGCGGCGCCGTGCGCGCGCGCGTCGCGGATCGCCGCGAGGAGCTCGACGGCGCCCTCGGCCCCGCGCAGCCGCGCGCGCGGGCCGCGCGGGTCGTTGACGACGAGCTCGCGGCCGGCGAGGCCGCCCTCCGCCGCCCCGGCGCCTGTCGCGACGTGGAGGCGCGCGAGCACCGGCCAGGCGTGGCGCGCGGCGGTGTCCTCGGTGCACAGCGCGACGAGCAGCGCCGCCTCGCCCACCGGCCGCGGGTCACGGGTCGCGGACGCGCCACGCGCGACGTCGTCGCTGAACGCGTTGACAGCCCCGGCCAGCACGACCTCGCAGTCCTCGTCGAGCACGAGATCGGCGGCCGCGAGCGCGTCGAGCAGCGAGGTCGCGGAGGTGTCGACGACGAAGTTCGGCCCGCGCAGGCCGAAGACGTTGGCGACGCGCCCGGAGATTACGTTGGGCATGTTGCCCGGCTGCGTGTACGGCCCCGTCGCGGGCGAGCCGGCGCGGAGCGCGCCCACCGTCGCGGAGGCCAGCGCAGGGCTCACGCCGCGCGCGCGGAGCGCCCGCGCCACGCGGTCGGCGAAGAGCCGCTCGTTCGCGCGCGCGCCGCGGCGCGTCTTGCCCTCGTGGCCGACGACGACGCCGATGCGCTCGCCGAGCTCGCGCGCGGGCAGCGCCGCGAGCGCCTTCTCCGCGGCCATCGCCGCGAGCAGCTGCGTCGGGTCCATCGCCTCGAGGGCGTCCGGGAGGACCGGCGCGCGGGCCGGCAGCCGGAGCGCGCGCTCGTCGAACGCGAGGACGTCCGAGGGCGCGTCCGCGGGCGCGCCCTCGGCGCCGGGGAACACGGCCCCCAGCCCGACGACGCACAGCGCGCGGGCCTCATGGCGCGGCCGCGGCCGCGGCGCGTGGCGGCCGGGCCGGTGCTCCTCGACGATGAGGTGGGCGTTGGTGCCGCCGAAGCCGAAGCTGTCGAGCGCGGCGCGCAGGGGGCGGGCGCCGTCGGCGGTCCACGGGGCGGCCGCCGTCGAGATGGCGAACGGCGAGCGCGGCAGGTCGATGCGCCCGCTCGGCGCCTTGAAGCCGTGCTGCGCGAAGAGCGTACGCTCGCGGATCGCGAGCACGACCTTGATGAGCGACGCGACGCCGGCGGTCCAGCCCGTGTGGCCGAGCAGCGACTTGACGCTGCCCAGGGCGATGCGCGGCGCGCCCTCGTCGCCGGCGAACACCTCGGCGAGCGCCTGGAACTCGGTGGCGTCGCCGACCGGCGTCGCGGTCGCGTGCGCCTCGACGTACTGCACGGATCGCGGCGCGACGCCGGCGCGCTCGTAGGCGCGCCGCATGGCCAGGCTCTGCCCGCGGCTCTGCGGCACCGTGACCGACGGGCTCGGGCCGTCGCTCGACACGCCGCTGCCGAGGAGCACGGCGTCGACGCGATCGCCCCGCGCGCGGGCGTCGTCGAGCCGCTCGAGCACGACCACGGCGGCGCCCTCGCCGAACACGACGCCGTCGGCCGACGCGTCGAACGGGCGGCTGCCGGTCGCGGAGAGCCCGCCGAACTGCGAGAACTGGCACGCGTTGGTCGGGCCGGGCTGGTAGGCGCCGCCGGCGATCACGACGTCGGCGAGGCCGCGGCGCAGCATCGCGGCGCCGAGGTGCACCGCGTGCATCGACGACGCGCAGGCCGCGTCGACGACGACGGTGTGCACGCCCTCGCGCACGACGTCGCGCACGACGCGCGCGAGCGGCTCGAGGTGGCCGCGGCACGCCGCGCGCCGCTCCGCGTCGAGCCCGAGCTCGCCCGCGAGCGCCTCCGCCACGGCCGCGCTGTCCGCCGGGCCGGCGGCGATGCCGGCGAGCGCCCGCTCGACGCCGAGCAGCAGCGTCGCCTCGTCGTGCTCGATCGAGCCGTCCGCCGTGGACCCGAGGAGGCACGCGATCCGCAGCGGCGCGCCGTCGCGGAGCACCGCCGCCTGCGACCTGGCCTCGGCGAGCGCGCACGCCAGCATGCGGGCCGTCTTGGGTAGCCGCTCGAGGGTGGGCGCGTCGTACCCGGTCCGCTCGGCGTACGGCCCGAGCGCGTCGACCGTGCCGACCAGCAGGCTGTAGGTCTTGTCGGCGGCGCGGCCTGGGTTCAGAAAGTCGGTCGCGAGCTCCGGGTGTCGCGCGCCCGTGTCGGTGATCCCGCACGTGCCCGCGCGCAGCTGCGCGAGGTAGGCGTCGACGCCGCCGGACCCCGGCAGCACCGCGCCCATGCCCACGATCGCGATCGGGGCGGCGCCCGCCGTGGAGGCGTCGTCGTCGTCCGGGGTCGCCGCGGGCGCGGCGGGGGTCGCGGGCGGCGCGGCGCTCGCGGGCGCGGCGTCTCCGCGCGAGCCGCGGTCGTCCCGGTCTTCCTCGGGGAGCGGCGCGACCGCCGTCAGCGCATGTCCAGCGGCGCGCAGCGCCTCGACCGCGCGCCGGTGCTCGGCCACCACGTCCTCTCCGGCGCGGAACGTCGCGATCACGCGCAGGTCGGGCCCCGGCGGCGCGTTCCGCCGTACGAGGGCGGTCAGGGTGCCGCCGCCGCCGCACTCGACGAAGGTGCGGCAGCCCGCCGCGTGGAGGTCGCGCACGGCCGCTCCGAAGTCGAGCGGCGTCACGAGGTGCATGGGGAGCAGGCGCGCGGGCGCGAGCGGGCCCTCGCCGTAGTGAACGCGGTCGATCGGCGAGTACGTGGCCAGCGCGGGCCGCGCCGCGTCGGCGCGCCCGACGGCGCGCGCGAACGGACCGACCGCCGTTGCGAGCAGGGGCGAATGGAAGGCGTACCGGCTCGCGAGCACGGTCGCGCGGACGCCGGCGCCCTCGAGCCGCCGCTCCAGCGCCGCGATGCCGTCCGCCGTGCCCGAGGCGACCGCCTGGTCGGCCGCGTTGGCCACCGCGACGAACACGTCGTCCCGGCCGAGCGCCTGCACCTCGTCGCGCAGCCGCTCGGCGCCTGTGTGCGCCGCGAGCATGCGGCCGGGCGGCGCGCCGCGGAGGGCGAGCACCCGCCGGCCCACGATCTCCGCGGCCGTCGCGAGGGAGAAGGTCCCCCCCGCGGCCAGCGCGGCGATCTCCCCGAGGCTGTGACCCGCCACGACGTCCGGCTCGAGCCCGGCGGACCGGAGCAGCGCGACGGCGACGTAGTCCTGGACGAGGGTGCCGAGCTGATCGAGGTCGGCGCACGCCTCGAGGGCGCCCCGTGCCTCCGCCTCGCCGCCGGCCACGAGCGCCGCGAGCGACGCGCCGAGCAGCGCTCGCGCCGCGGGCTCGGCCGCGGCGACGGCCGCGCGCGCGGCGTCAAAGCGCGCGTGGAGCGCGCGCAGCAGCCGGAGGTCGAACGAGCCCTGGCCGGGCAGGAGCAGCGCGACCTTCGCGGCGCCTTCGCGGCCCTCCCGCGCGGGCTCCCCTTCCCGCGCGGGCTCGTCCGCCGCGCCCCACCGCGTGCGGTGCGGGCGCGACGCGTGCAGCGGCCCCCGCGCGACCTCGACGGCGTGCCGGAGGAGGTGCTCGGGGAAGAGCTCGCGCAGCGCGGAGCCGCCGCGCAGGGCCAGCTCGACGAAGCGCTGGTGCGGCGCCTGCTCGTCGAGGGCCCCGGCGTGCATCGTCACCGATCGCGGCAGCGGCGCGAGCTCGTCGCTCGTCGCGGAGACGGCGACGATCCGCTGGTAGCCGCACGCCACGGGCTCGCCGTCGAAGCGGACCGTGCGGAAGTAGCCGTACGCGCTCGAGCGCGTCACGGCGCCGAGGGTCATGAAGATCGCGACGCGCTCGCCCACGCGGACCGGCGCCAGGTTCCGGCTGTAGCCCTCGGTGGTGAGCAGCCGGATCGCCGCGCGATCGTCCTCGTACGGGAGCGTGCCGTCCGCGGCCTCGGCGAAGTAGAGCGTCTCGCGCGCGATGCACTGGAAGCGGAAGTTGGTGAGGTAGTGATGGCTCCCGTAAGCCATGCTGTCCTCGAATTTCACGCAGTAGGGAACGACGAAGTACTCGCCCATGGGTCCTCTCCACGCAGCCCACCCCCGCGCGCGGCGACGCACGTCGTGCGTCCCTCACCGCCGCGCGGTCCGGGCCATCGAAATAAGTGTACCTACACGCAAATGCGCACCGCGGGCCCACGGCCTCCGACCGCGCCCCGAGCCGCGGGTGCGCACCTCGGCGCCTCGCGGCCCGAGCAGCGATCCATCGGCGGATCGGTCAGAGCGCGCCGGAGCCCTGAGAACCCCGGCGCCGAGCCAGCGATCGAGCGGAGAATGCCGCCCCGCATCGTGGAGATAGGTGTACCTGCACCTGAACAGATGTCAAGCAGTTCAGGACGTCCCAGTTAGCCGGTCCGCTCGAAATGGTGTACATACACTTGTGGTTGATTTTGCTCGGGCCTCCGAGATCATCGCGAGCCAGTGCGCCCTCGTGCGCGTGCGCCGCGCGTCGCGCGCGCTCACGCGGCTCTACGACGAGAGCCTGCGGCCCTCGGGGCTCCAGGCGACGCAGCTCACGATGCTCGTCGCGGTCGCGACGTGCGGCGACGGGGGCGTGAAGCTCGGCGCGCTCGCGGACGGGCTCGTCATGGATCGCACGACCCTCACGAGGAACCTCGTGCCGCTGGAGAAGGCGGGCCTGCTCCGCGTGGCGCGCGCGCCCGACGACGCGCGCGTCCGCCTCATCTTCCTGACGCGCCAGGGCGAGCGCGCCATCGAGGCGGCGTTCCCGCTGTGGGAGCGGACCCAGAAGCACGTCCGCGAGCGGCTCGGCGCCGGCAAGGCCGACGCGCTCCGCGAGGAGCTCGGCCGCGTCGTGGCCCTGGCCGCGCGACCCGAGAGGGCGCCGGCGCCGGAGCCGCCGCCGCGCCCGGCCAGGCGCAAGGCGAAGTGACACGAGCGCCTGAGGTGCGATGGCAAGGAGCCGGCGGGACCGCGCGAGAGGCGCTCAGCGCACCCTGAAGGTCTGGAAGAAGACGTCGGCCTGCGAGTGCTTCTCACCCGAGATCGGGTTCTCGGGGTGGCGAGGCTCCCTGATGAGATTGCGCAGGTCGCCCCAGGCCGAGTGGAGCTTCCTCCGCTCCGACGTGACGTCGAGATACTCGCCGAGGTTGTAACAGGGCCGGACGACCCGATCGAAGTTCGTCGTCGGGAAGACGTCATCGACAGGCACGTCCAGCGGGATGTTCGTCGGCGAGAGGCGGAAGGAGGTGTCCGTGACCTGCTGCCTGTCGCCGTCGCCGAACGATGCCCCGTATTCGAACGAGCTCGCCATCTCCACGTCGATGGACCTGTCACGATTCTGCGTGTAATAAACGATGTGCACGTCGCTCTGGCGATTGCCGATGGTCACGGCCGGGAGCACATGATGGATGTTCTCCCCGGCCGTGGAGGTGACGGGGATCGGCGGCGTCCACGTCCCCCCGCGGTCGTCGGAGCGGATGAGGAAGACGTTCGAGCCCGAGCCCGCTTCGCCGACGGTCTCGCTGGTGGAGGCCGACCAGGTCAGGTAGAGGACCCCACGGAGCGCCGCGAGCGCCGGCTGAACGATGAGGCGAGAGGCGTGCACGTACGTGGGCAGACCTCGCCGCCCCGTGCGGCGCGGCCCGTCGGTGATGGCCAGGCGGATACCGCCGTCGTTGCCGCAATCGATGCGCTCGCCGGGCTGGACCACGGGCAGGAGCGTCGGGTCCGGGGCTCCCGCGAGGTTGAACTCCACGAACTCGAACGTCTCGCCGGCGTCACGGGACACCAGCATCCGGATGAAATCGGCGTTCGCGCCGCTGAACTGAAGGAACGGTAGGTAGAGCGCGCCGTCGTAGGGATCCACGACGGGGTTCGTGAACTGGATCGAGTCCTGCGGCAGCGTGGGATCCGGGTTCGCTTCGGGAGCGAAGACGACCTTCGATGTCCAGGTCGCGCCGCCGTCGGTCGAGCGCGCGAAGCGGAGCTCGCTCCGGACGGGAGCCTCCGGGGGCTCCAAGCTGGTCCAGGTCACGTAGATGTTGTCGCGGCGCCGGCGCACCGGGTCCGGGCCCACGGCCAGCCAGCTCTTGTCGGCGCCGTCGTCCTGGGCCACGAGCGCTCCCTCGCTCCACGTGCGGCCGCCGTCGGTCGACCTGTTGGCCTGCACGGCCCTCCGGCCCTCCGCGTCCTGCGCGAGCCCGGCGAAATGGAAGACCCCGCGGCGGTCCACGCGCACGACCGGATCGCCGAGCGTGGTCGTGCTCCCGGGCAACGGAGGGATGAAGCCGCTCTTCCAGGTCACGCCGCCGTCGTTCGAGGTCGAGAAGCCGGAGAAGAACAAGGGATCGAGCACGATTGTGTTGTCGACCAGAACAGGTTCCACCCCCGAGGACGTGTTGTAGGCAACGACGATGTCGTGGCCGTGTGCGGCGATCGAGGTCTCGCTCTGGGTCACGTTGACGAAGGGACGTGTCGGCGGGCGGGTGAAGAACTTATGAATCTCGTCGAGCCCCGGATCGTTGACCTGAACGTTCTCTCCGCTCGGCCGGATCGACGGCGTGTATTCCGGCCAGTGGTACGAGGAGGTTCGCTCGGTGATCCTCGCCCACTCGCGGCCGGTGAGCCTCTCGGACGCGGCGGGGTTCACGGTGCGGACAGACAGCGCGACGCCGTTCTTCATCACGCTGCCGAGCGCGAGCTCCTGGCCGTCCGCAAGCGGCGCTCCGTCGAGCTCCGGTCCTTGCGAGCACGCTGGGAGCGCTGGCAGGGCAGAGAGGAGAAGTGCGATGAAAACGATGTTCGATTGTGAAGAACGCATACGATCTCCTTGGGCTGGGCGCTCCGTCGAGCACACGCTCGCGCTCGCGCTCATCGCCCGCGTCGAAGCGGCAGTGCGCAGCAGCCGCCGAAGAGAGCGCCCCGCGGCGATCTGCGCTAGGCGCGGCGGCCCCCTCGCCCGGCCGAGCGATCGCGAGATCGCGGAAAGCCCTGCTTACTACTCCGTACGGCGGAGTCGCGCAACTCACAGAACACACGAACTCCGCCTTTGACTCGGACACTCGCTCAAGCTCGGACGCTCCATGGCGTGTCGCAGGGATGAACAGACGGAGGAGGTCAATTCACGGGATCATCGACGCTGCGACGCCGGGCAGTTCCAGCGTCAAGGTGACCACAACGTCGCGGCGAGCCCCGCTCAACGGAGATCCCGCCCCACGGGGGCCGGGCTTGGCGACGGGCATGCTCCCTCGCTGGCGCCCGGAGATTCGAGCGGCCGGGGCGGCGCGTGGCGCGCCGGCGTCCCGCTCCGGCTGTCGCGGGCTGTCGCAGCGTAGAGCGCTGTCGGGCTCGTCAGCCCGGATATTTGGTGTACGCTCCGGCCTCAGCGAGGCGCCCCCCCCATGAACGCGAGCGATCCACGCCCCCCCGGGCCGAGCGACGGCGAGGGCATCACGGTCCTCCTTCACGCCGCCCAGGAGGGCCGGAAAGACGCCGCGGACGCCCTGCTCCGCGCCGTCTACGCCGAGCTCAAGGCGATCGCCCTGGCCCGTGTCCGCCACCTCCGCGCCGGGCAGACCCTCGGCCCCACCGCGCTCGTCCACGAGGCGTACGAGAAGCTCTTCCGGGACGGCGAGGCCCGCTTCCAAAGCCGCGCCCATTTCTTCGGCGCCGCCTCCCAGGCCATGCGCGACCTGCTCGTCGATTACGCGCGCCACAAGGCCGCCCGGAAGCGGGGCGGCGACCAGGAGCGCACCCCCGAGGAGGCCATCGACGCGCTGGCCCTCCCGATCGACCTCCCCTTCGAGGACATCCTCGCCCTCGACGAGGCCCTGCGCAGGATGAGCCGGGAGCACCCGCGCAAGGCCGAGATCGTGATGCTGCGCTACTTCTCGGGCCTTACCGAGGGCGAGATCGCCGAGCTCTCCGGCGTGACGACGCGCACGGTGGAGCGCGAGTGGCGGTTCGCGAAGGCGTGGCTCTACCGGGCGCTGCACGGCGGAGATGAGTCAGCTCCTTGATCCGAGCGAAGTAGAGGCGCTCTTCGAGGCAGCGATCGACCAGAGCCACGGCCTCCGCCGGGCGTTCCTGGAGGCCCGGTGCGCGGGTCGCCCGGAGCTCTTCCGGGAGGTGTGGAGCCTGCTCTGGTGCGACGGCGCGCAGCCGGACGGGTTCCTGCAGGGCGCCGCCGTGTCCCTGCCCGCGCCGGGTGAGCCGCTGAGCCCCGGCACGCGCATCGGGCGGTTCACCGTGCTCGCCCGGGCCGGCGAGGGCGGCATGGGCATCGTCTACGCGGCGTACGACGCGGAGCTCGACCGCCGCGTCGCCCTGAAGCTCATCGCGCCGGGGGGCTTCGATCCGGAGGATCGGGCCCGCCTCGTGCGCGAGGCGCAGGTGATGGCCAGGCTCTCCCACCCGAACGTCGTCCCCATCTACGAGATCGGCGAGCACGGGGGGAGCGTGTTCGTCGCGATGGAGTTCGTCGACGGCCGGACGCTCCGCGACCTCGGCCGCGAGCCGCCGCGCGCGTGGGAAGCCGTGCTCGCCGCGGGGATCCAGGCCGGCCGCGGCCTCGCGGCGGCGCACCACGAGGGGCTCGTCCACCGCGACGTGAAGCCGGACAACATCCTGATCGGCAAGGACGGCCGGGCGCGCATGGCCGATTTCGGGCTCGCGCGCCTCCAGATCGAGGAGGACCAGCTCCCCTCCGGGGGTGGTGAGCGCGGCGGTGCGAGCGCCGATGTGCCCGGGAACGGCCTGCTCCATGCGCCGCTCACGGCCGGGGGCGCGCTCATGGGAACGCCGGCCTACATGGCTCCCGAGCAGGCCGAGCGGCTGCCGGCGACGGAGAAGAGCGATCAGTGGAGCTTCTGCGCGACGCTCCACGAGGCGCTGTACGGCGAGCTGCCCTTCGAGGGCGAGGACCTCCACGCGCGGCTCGATCGGGCGCGGCGAGATCTCCTGAGGCCGGCGCCGCCCGGCTCCAAGGTGCCCGCGTGGGTCCGGAGCGCGCTCGCGCGGGGGCTCCGCGCTCGCCCCGAAGAGCGGTGGCCGAGGCTCGACGCGCTGCTGGACGCCCTCGCCGAGCAGCTCGCGAAGAGCTCCGACATCGATCTCACCGTATCCAGGCGCGAGCGGATCCGGTTCGGCCTCACGATCGGCGCCGTCGGCATCGTCATGGCGACGATCGGCGTGGGCCGCCTCGTTCCGGTGGTGCGCCCGGTGGACCTCCTCGCGATGGGCTGCGTCACGGCGCTCGCGGGGCTCTCGCTGCTCTGGGCGTTCCGCCGGCCGCTCTCGAAGAACGCGGTGAACCGGCGGATCGGCCATGTGGTGAAGGTGCTGTTCGGCGCGATGCTCCTGCACCGGGCGATCGCCGTGATCACGGACGAGCCCGTGGAGCGCGCGCTCGCGACCGATCTGGTCCTGTTCGCGGCGGTCCACGCGACCGCCGCGCCGAGCCTGCCGAAGGCGAGCTGGCTCTCGGCGGCGCTCTGCGCGGTGTGCGCGGTGGCCGCCGCGGGGTTCCCCGAGCACGCGGCCGTCCTCTACGTTACCGGCGTGCTGGGCTCGCTGGCGAACTCGCTCGTCGCGTGGCACCTCGACTAGCGCGCGGCGCGACGAGCACGGACTCCGACGGCCTACGGTGATTCAGGGCGAGCTGCCCCACATCGGCGCTCCCCGCGCGACGAGCACGGCCCCCAAGGGGAGAGCTCTAACGATGTGTTATTCCGTCACGATAGAGATGGGGTTGAAATAGACCCTGACTCCCGTCTTCGTCCCCGCGTCGTTCCCCTTGGTGTCTCCGACGTAGTCCAGCTTGTTGACGAGGCTCTCCGGCGCGAACGAGAAGATGTCGTGGGCGTGGTCCGTGTCCGTGTACGAGTGGCTGAACTCGACCGGACTGACCACCTCCACGATCGGGCGGCTCGCGGTGTGCAGCCGGTACCAGGCGGTCCCCGCGGCCCGGGTCCAGTTGCTCTTGGTCTCCAGCGCGTCCATGTAGACAGCCGCCCAGAGCTCGTTGCCGTTGAAGACGCTCAGCTCGACCTGGAGCGACACGCTCGGCCCGTGGCCGTCGTACTCGGCATCTCCGCCGACGCGCGGGGGGACATAGAATCCCGTGGAGAGGCCGACGAGCGTGCTCGCCGACAGGAGCGCGTCCGCGCCGGCGCCGGCCGTCGAGAGCTCCGCGCCGTCCTCGATCGCCAGAGGGGCCATGGTGGCTGCGAGCTCGGCGGAGTCGGTCCCGGTCTCCGCGCCATCCGACGCCGGGGCGTCCTCGGCAAGGGAATCGACCTGCGTCTCGGCGGCCGTGGCCACGCAGCCGGGGGCGGCGACGAGGAGGGCGAGGGCGAGGGGCGAGCAGCTGCGGAAGAGGGCAATGTGGTTCATGATGGCTCCCAGGGATTTCGTTCGGGTGTTGAGCGCAGGCGCGCGGCCCCGGGGTGGCCTCACCCCGGTGTTCGCGCGCCTCACCACGTCATCCGGAGGCCGGGAGAAAAACCCGACAGCGGGTCGATCGATTTTCTCCGGAACCGCCCACGGCTCGGGTCCAGGGCGAGCCCTCCGCCGCCCGGCGCTCCCGCCGGGGCGGGCCCGGCGGGGCCTTTCCGGTTGCCCTCTCCGGCGCCCGGGCGCCTACGGCGCAGAGCCGCCGGACGACATCCCCCTCGCGAGCAGCTTCATGAGCGCCGCCGGCTCGACCGGCTTCAGCAGGTGGTGATCGAACCCGGCGTCGATGGCGCGCTGTCGGTCGGCGTCCTGGCCGTAGCCGGAGACCGCGATGAGCATGCACCGATCGAGCGACGGCTCGCCCCTCAGCCGCCGCGCGAGCTCGCATCCATCGATCCCCGGCAGGCCGATATCCAGCACCGCGACGTCCGGCCTGTGCTCCCGCACCAGCTCCAGCTCCAGCTCCAGCTCCAGCTCCAGCGCCACGAGCCCGTCGTGCGCGACCACGACGTCGTGACCCCACCGCTTCAGGGAAACGGCGAGCAGGTTGGCCGCATCGTGGTTGTCGTCCACCACGGCGACGTGCAGACGCGCCGCACGCATTGCCGGTTCGCGCTCGCGGGCGCCCACCGCCGCCCCGCGCAGAGCGCCGCCGAGAGCCAGCTCGCCGAACGGGCACGCGCGGTTGCCGAGCACGAGCTTCTCGTCGCTCTCCTCGATGACGTAGAGATCACCCTGGATCCGCCGCTTGAGGTCCACCAGCACCTGGGTGACCTGCTCGCGTGTGAGCGTCGGCGCCTGAAACCCCGACCGGTACTCCTCGTTGAGCCTGTCGCCGATCTTCTGGCCCACGATGCTCACGAAGCCCTCCGTGACGGGGAGATCCGAAGCCCGGCGACCGCGCTCCGCGGGCGCGCCGAGACCTGCGGGCGAACCCTCGCCGGCGCAGCAGGGCCGAGGCGCCGCAAGCGCGTAGTTGATGCCAGGGAGATCAAGGAGCGCATATGACCACGGAGCCGAGAGCGGCAGTCGAGATCGGCGCAGGAGCACTCGACCTGTCAGGTGCGCACACCTCGGCTCGGGTCTGACGACGAGCTGGAGGAGCAAGCCGGCAGGCGGCGCGGAGCTCCGTCCCGGCGTGGCGCAGCGCGACGCATGGACCTCGCGACGAGCGTGTCCAGCGCGGACGCGCCCTCGCGGACGGGCCACCGCGACGCGGTGTGGCCGGCGCCTCGACACATGACGAGCGCGCCCTCGCATTACGTCAGGAACTGATCGGGAACGCCGGTGATGCCGGTGATGCCGGTGATGCCGGTGATACGACGAGAACGTATCTGCCGACATTATAAATGGCTCTATCGAAGCGATGGCCTGCTGGTATAAACAGGGACAGGCGCATCGATCCCATCGTGCCTGTGGAGATCGAGGCGCCGCGGAACAGCACAGCCCTGTGGGTGAGTCTGCCCCAGCGAGCGAGGTCTATGAACACGCAACCGACCGCGCAGCCTTCCTTCGAGTTGTTCTTCGAGGCCTGCCAGCACCCCTTCTGCGTCGTGACGGCCGAGGGCCGCCTGGTGAAGTGGAACGCGGCGTGCGCGCGGGCGCTCGGCCGGTCCGACCTGGATCTCAGCGGCAAGCCGCTCGACGAGCTCGTCGTCGAGACGGATCGCGCGCAGGTGCGCTCGACGCTCGGCGGCCTCTTCCCCGGCCCCTCGACGGCGGACATCGAGTGTCGCGTGCTCCGTGGCGACGGCTCGACGCGCCTGCTCTCGCTCCGCGCCTCGACGTACGGCCGAGGCGACCTGGCGTACGGCGTCTTCGAGGACATCACCAACCGACAGGCGAGCGCGGACGGGCGCTTCCTCGCGGGGGAGGTCTATCCACGATGCCGATCATCGGCGTGGTCGACAGCGTCCGCGCGGCCGAGATGATGACCGCGCTCCTCGAGGCCGTCAGCGTGCGCAGGGCGCGGTTCACCATCGTGGACCTCACCGGGGTCGACATCGTGGACACGGCGACCGCGAACCACCTGCTCAAGCTGGTGCGGGCCGCGCGCCTGCTCGGGACCACGTGCGCGCTCTCCGGCATCTCGGCCGCGGTGAGCAGGATGCTGGTGGGCCTCGGCGTCGAGCTCGGCGAGCTGCGCACGTTCAGCACGCTGCGCGCCGCGCTGCGCCATGTGCTCGGCCAGCTCGGCGTCTCGGTCGTCCAGGTGCGCGCGTGAGCCGGGGCAGGCCGCGCGCTCGCGTGAGCCGGGGCAAGCCACGCGAAGCCGCAGACGACCCGGGGGATCGGCGGCGCGTCGTGGCTCCACACATCGGCTGAGCCCGGCGGGCGCGGCCCGCGGGTGCGGCGCCGGCGCTCGGTTGCGGTAAGCTCCGCGAAAAGCACGGCTGCTTCCTGGCGGCACACGAGGCAGAATCCGCGCTCCCCCCCCCCTCTCTCTCGCCCGAGCAAGAGCACCTCCTCATGGCCGATCTGAACGATCCCGCGCGCCTCGCCGAGCTGCACCAGGTGCTGCTGCGCGACGACGCGGACGCCATTCTCGACTCCTGCGTGGAGCGCGCGGCCGAGCTCGCCCAGGCGCCGATGGCGCTGGTGAGCTTGATCGTCCGTCACATCCAGCTGTTCCGCGCGCACCGCGGCCTGCCGCCGGAGCTGTGCGTGAGCTGCGCGACCTCGCGGAGCAGCTCTTTCTGTCAGCTCGTGGTCCGCCAGGAGGCGCCGCTCATCGTCGAGGATGCCGTGCACGACGAGCGCGTGCCCAAGGAGCTCGTCGAGCGTTATGGCATCCGCGCCTATGCGGGGGTGCCCATCCGGGTGCGCCGGCACGTGGTCGGCTCGTTCTGCGTGCTCGACGTCGTCCCCCGCGGGTTCGGCCCGCGCGTGCTCGAGGGCCTCGAGCGGCTCGCCGCCGAGGTCGGCGCGCGGATCGAGGTCCTGGAGAGCGACGCGCCGCCGCCGAGCCGTACCGTGAGGGAGCGCCTCGCGTGGTTCGAGCAGACCGCGCGCACGCTGGAGCACGCGCTCGGGGCCATCGCTCCGGTGATCGCCGAAGCGCAGAGCGCCGCGGCGACGCTGCCGGAGGCGCCCCCGGCGTCGCTGAGCCCGGCCGACCTGCGCGCGGCGGTCGACTGCTACAGGGACATGTTCGCGATCGCGGCGGAGCTGGCCGAGGACGCGATGCTCCTTTCGCGCTCGTCTCCGGCCGAGACGGCCGCCGAGATCGCCCTGGCGACGCGCTCCCTCGCGCGGGACATGGTCGAGATCAGGCCGCTCATCCGCCTCGCCGAGGGCGTGCTGCAAGGCACGCTCGACGAGAGAGCCGCCGCCAGGGCGGCGCACGTCGTGCGGGACGCGCTGGCGGCGCACGAGACCGCCTCTGCCGCGGTGCGCCGGATCCTTGCCACGGTCGAGCGCGCGCGAGCAACGGAGGCGTGGTGAAGGGCAGAGCCTACCAGCTGCTCCGTTCCTGTCTCGGCGACAAGGATCCTCCGAGCGCGCGCGATGCGTTCATCTATGCGCGGATCATCATGCGCGCGCGCGTGGTGCCCGAGGAGATCACGCCCGTGCTCGACGACCCCGAGGTCGAGCGCCGGCTGGAGCACGCGCTGGAGGAGATCCTCCGCCGCGCATAGGGCCACGGGCGCGCGCGCCATGAGGGGCCGGGCAGCGCGCTCACGGGCACGTCGAGTGAGGCACGAAGGAGCGGGACCGGACGGGCGCGCCTCGGCGGCCTCGGATCGCCGGGCCGGCCGGCGCGCTTCGATGTCGGCAGGCGCCCTCTGCGACCGGCGCGACCGGCGGCCGGTGCAACCTGTGTGACCGAGTCGATAGCTCTCCCGCTTTTACCTTCACCCTTCGGGGTGGGCCTGCTATGCAGCGAACCTGTCTTCTTTGCTGACGCGCCTGCTTGACATCCCTTGCTCGATGCCGGGCGCTTCGATCGAGAGCCTTCCTTGGAGAGTACAATGAGCCACGATGTGACGACTGGACTGTTCGCTGGGCCGAGGTGGACGCGCGGCTTTCTACATCTCGCGCTGCCGGCGATGATGCTGCTCGGCTGTAATGGCTCGTCGGGGGACTCGGCATCAGGGGGCGGCGACGCGACGACATCGACGTCCTCGGGAGGCGGCGGCGACGCGTCCACGTCAACCTCGACGTCCTCGGGGAGCGGAACGGGCGGCGCCGGCGGAACGGGCGGCGCCGGCGGAACGGGCGGCGCCGGCGGAACGGGCGGCGCCGGCGGAACGGGCGGCGCCGGCGGAACGGGCGGCGCCGGCGGAACGGGCGGCGCCGGCGGAACGGGCGGCGGCGACGCATCCACCGTGGCGTCCACGTCGGCCTCCTCGGGCGGCGGCATGGGCGGTTCCGGCGGCACGGGCGGCGACGACGCATCCACCGTGGCATCCACGTCGGCCTCCTCGGGCGGCGGCGCGGGCGGCGCCGGCGGCATGGGCGGCGGCGATTCCTCCACGTCGAGCGTGACCTCCACGTCGGCCTCCTCGGGCGGCGGCGCGGGCGGCGCCGGCGGCATGGGCGGCGGCGATTCCTCCACGTCGGCCGTGACCTCCACGTCCGCCTCCTCGGGCGGCGGCGCCGGCGGCATGGGCGGCGGCGACGCGTCCACGTCGAGCGTGACCTCCAGCTCCAGCGGCGTGACCTCGACGACCTCGACCGGGACAGGCCCGGCCACCGGAACGCCGGTCGAGCGGCACGGCCGCCTCCGCGTGATGGGCAACCGCGTCGTCGATGAGTACGGGGAAGAGCTCCAGCTCAAAGGCATGAGCATGTTCTGGAGCATCTGGGAGGGAGAGAAGTTCTACAACGCTTCCGCCGTCAACACGCTCGTGGACGACTGGGATGCGACCATCGTCCGCGCCGCGATGGCCGCCAGCATGTCGGGACTCGGCTACGTCCACAGCCCGGAGGCGGAGAAGAACAAGGTACGAGCAGTCGTCAACGCCGCCATCGCCAAGGGCATTTACGTGATCATCGACTGGCACGATCACAATGCAGCCCAGGCTCCGAACAGGGAGGCAGCAAAGCGCTTCTTCCGGGAGATGGCCACGGAGTACGGCGACGAGCCCGCGGTGATCTTCGAGATCTTCAACGAGCCGGACAACGAGAGCTGGGCAGAGGTGAAGTCGTATGCCGAGGAGGTGATCGGCGTGATCCGCAACGCCGGCTCCGACAACCTCGTGATCGTCGGGACGCCGACCTGGTCGCAGGACGTGGACGTGGCCGCCAGGAGCCCGATCACGAGCGACGACAACGTCGCCTACACGCTGCACTTCTACGCCAACACGCACAGGGGTGCGCTGCGCACCAAGGCGACGAACGCGATGGCCGCGGGGCTCCCGCTCTTCGTGACCGAGTGGGGCACCTGCGACGCCAGCGGGAGCGGCACGCTGGATCTCGACGAGGCGCAGAGGTGGCTCGACTTCCTGAACAGCAACAACATCAGCTGGCTCAACTGGTCCATCGTCGACAAGGCGGAGGCCTGCGCCGCGCTGAGGCCCCGGGCGAGCACGGGCGGCCCGTGGTCCGATGGGCAGCTGACCGAGTCGGGGCGGTGGGTCAAGGAGAAGCTCAAGGCGCCTTGACCCGGACGGGGATGCGGAGCTCATCGCTGGAGATCGAGCTCCGCTCATGACCGTGTGGGTCCGTGTTCGTACGACATCGCGGAGCGCCCTTGCGGCGACGTCCGCGTGAGCGTGGGTGCGGTCGCTGGGCCTACCGCGCCCTCGAGAACGACGCGCTCCACGTCGGCGCCACATCGGCGATGATCTCCCTGTACCGCGGGGGGATGTCGGAGAGCTCCGTCATCTGCTGGATCGTGAGCACCTCGTCGCTCCCGAGCCCGACGGGGCAGCGCAAGGCCCATTCGATGGCCTCTTCCTTGGAGCTCACCTCGATCAGGTAGAAGCCGCCGACCAGCTCCTTCGTCTCGATGAAGGGCCCGTCGAGGACGGTGCGCTTCCCCCCGGAGATGCCGACGCGGGCGCGGGCCCCGCTGGGATTGAGCCCCTCGGACGCGACCAGCACGCCGGCCTTCATCATCTCCTCGTTGAATTTCATGTACGCGGCGAAGAGCTCGTCGTCCGGAGGCCCATCCGCCTCCGCCTTCGCCTCGTTGGTGCCAGGTGCTGCGGTGATGATGAATCGCATCGTCGTGTCTCCTTCGGGTGGGATGCGGGGCGCCCGGACGGCCTCGACCGGCTGAGCCCTGCCACTACCGTCACGACGAACGAGGGGGCGCGCGATCGACAGGGCGGACGCGCTTTTGTGCGGGTTCGGAAGATTGCGACAATGAAGGAATTTTGCAACTGTGCTGTTGTGATCGGCTGATGTGGGTTCACCTAGGTTCACCTCAACCCGGGTCGGGTCCGGGGCACCTCAACCCGGGTCGGGTCCGGTCACCTCAACCCGGGTCGGGTCCGGGGCACCTCAACCCGGGTCGGGTCCGGTCACCTCCGGGCACCTCAACCCGAGTCGGGTCCGGTCGCCTCAACCCGGGTCGGGTCCGAGCACCTCAACCCGGGTCGGGTCCGGGCACCTCAACCCGGGTCGGGTCCGGGCACCTCAACCCGGGTCGGATCCGGGCACCTCAACCCGGGTCGGATCCGGGCACCTCAACCCGGGTCGGGTCCGGTCAGGTCGGCCCCGGTCAACCCCGGTCCGGCCCGGCCGGTGAGCCCCCGCACGCCGCTACAGACCATCGACGAGCGTCTCGCCGCCCGTGATCTCCAGCACCGAGCCGGTCATCTGTGGGTTGGTCATCAGCGCGCACGTCGCGAGCGGCTGGCTGCGCGACGACCGCGTGACCGTCGCCGAGGCGGCCGTGCGGCTCGGCTACGACTCCGAAGCGGCCTTCAGCCGCGCCTTCAAGCGATTCTCGGGGTTGCCGCCGAGCTCGGTGCGGCGGCAAGATCGCGACGAGGGCTCCCGGGCCTCGCGCGCCAGGGTCCCCTGACGGCAATGAAACGAACGACGCGACGGCCCGCGAGGCGGTCCCCTCTCAGATCAGCGTCGTCAACGCGCCTCGCAGGAAGTCACGCGCGACGACGACGTCGTGGACCTCGTCCGGGCCGTCGGCGATTCGAGCGGCGCGGGCGAAGCGGTACCAGAGCGAGAACGGCATGTCCTCGCTGTATCCGAGCGAGCCGTGCATCTGGATCGCGTCATCGAGCACCTGGCAGAGGAGCCGCGCGACGTGGTTCTTCGCCATCGACGAGTAGGGTCGCGCCTCCTTCTCCCTGCCTTGCTCGAGCATCGCCGCGCAGTGCAGCGTCATCAGGTTGCCGGCGTGGATGCCCGACGCCGCGTCGGCGATCTTCTTCTGGATCATCTGGTGGTGCGCGAGCGCCTTGCCGAAGCTCTCCCGCGTGAGGACGTACTCGCGGCACATCGCGAGCGCGCGGTCGGCCCAGCCGAGCCAGCGCATGCAGTGCGTGAGGCGCGCCGGTACGAGGCGCCGCTGCGCGAGGAGGAAGCCCTGGCCGACGCCGCCGAGGACCGCGTCGTCGCCGACGCGTACAGCGTGGAAGCGGAGCTCGGCCTCGCGGTGCGCGAGCATCGGCGGGCTCATCACGGGGATGTCGCGCACGTGCTCGACGCCCTCGGCGTGACGATCGACGACGAACATCGTCGCGCCGGTGCGAGGATCGTCGGATGTCCGCGCCATCACGATGAGGAACGCCGCGTCGCCGCCGCCTGTCGTGTACCACTTGTGGCCGTCAACCACCCACCCGCCGTCGACCCGGGTCGCCTTCGTGCGCAGGTTCGACGGATCGGCGCCGGCGCCGGGGGCGGGCTCGGTCATCGAGAAGCCGCTCGTGATCTCGGCCCGAGCGAGCGGCGCGAGGTACCTGGCGCGGATCGCGGGCGAGGCCGTCTTGAGCAGGAGGTCCATGTTGCCCTGATCCGGCGCATCGCAGTTGAAGCAGGCCGCGCCGAGCGGAGAGCGGCCCATCTCGCGAAAGAGCGCGCACATGCCCATGATGCCGAGCCCCAGCCCGCCGTGCTCCGCCGGCAGGTGCGGAACGAAGAGCCCTTCGGCCCGCGCGCGCCCGCGGAGCGCCGTCAGCGTGTCCTTCCGTCGCGCGCGATCCTCCTCGAGGATCGAAGTCTCGCTCGGGATGACGTGCGCGTCGACGAACGCGCGCACTCGGCCGCGGAGCTCGGCCAGCTCGGGGGGCAGATCAAAGGAGATCGTCACGGCGGCAGTATAGGAGGCCGGAGGGCTGCGTGATAGGTTCGGGCGCGCGATGGCCCTCACTCCGCCGACCAACACACGCGCGCCCCGCGAGGCGCACCGGATCGACGAAGCGGCCCTCGGTCGCTGGCTCACCGAGCACGTCGAGGGCTGCGCGGGAGGCACCGTGACCGTCGCCCAGTTCAAAGGCGGTCAGTCGAACCCGACCTACTGGGTGGGCGTCGGCGGCGGGGTCGACGGAGATCTCGAGCTCGTCCTGCGAAAGAAGCCGCCCGGCAAGCTCCTTCCCTCCGCACACGCCGTCGAGCGGGAATACCGGGTCATGCGCGCTCTCCGCGACACGGAGGTGCCCGTTCCGGACGCGCTCGCCCTCTGCGAGGACGCCTCGGTGCTCGGCACGCCGTTCTTCATCATGCGGTACGCCGCCGGGCGGATCTTCTGGGATCCGACCCTGCCCGAGCTCGGGACCGCCGGAGAGCGCCGCGCGATCTACGCAGAGTACATCCGTGTCCTCGCGGCGCTCCATCGCGTCGACCACGCCGCCGTGGGGCTCGCGGACTATGGCAAGGTGGGCGGCTTCGCCGCGCGGCAGGTCGACCGCTGGTCGAAGCAGTACGAGGCCTCGCGCACGGGCGAGGTGCCGGCGATGGAGGCGCTGATGCGCTGGCTCGCCGCGAACGTCCCCGCGAACGACGAGACAACGCTCGTCCACGGCGACTACCGGATCGACAACCTCGTCTTTTCGTCCGGCTCTCCCCCCGAAGCGGTCGCGACGCTCGACTGGGAGCTCTCGACGCTTGGACATCCGGTGAGCGATCTCGCGTATGCCTGCATGGGCTATCACATCAACCTTCCCGGTCGCGGCGGCCTCGCCGGGGTCGACGTCGCGTCGCTCGGGATCCCGACCGAGGACGAGATGGTCGCCTCCTACTGCGAGCTCTCCGGTCGCGATGGCATCGCGGCGTGGCCGTACTTCATGGCCTTCGGCATCTTCCGCCTCGCCGCGATCGCCCAGGGCGTCTACAAGCGGAGCCTTCAGGGCAACGCGAGCTCCGACGACGCGGGCGGATACGGCGCGGCCGTGACGGTGCTCTCCGAGCTCGCCTGCGGGATCGCGGGGATCTCTCCGCGGTAATACGATAATACGATGTCGCCGATCTCGTTCTGCCGGTGACCGGTTTCAGCCGCGCTCCATCGCGAACGCGATGCCACTCTGCAGGTTGCCGCGCACGACGGGCCGCTCGAACGCCACGCCCAGACCGATGAGGGTCCGCGCCATCTCGGGCCGAATGCGGCGGCTCGATCCAGGCGCCGCTCCCGACGACGGCGCTCAGGAGGATCCCCGTCGTCGGCTGGTGGGAGACGGCGCTCGCTGCCGCCCTTTCGCGGCGGCCAGGGCCGACCCCGGGCGGGGGCCGCCGTGGCCCTCCTGGAGGTGCCGCGCGAGCGGTGAGCCGTCTTGCGACGCTGCCGTGACTTAAGGGTCCGGTCGGCTCACGAGGCGGCATCAGGCGTTCGGTCATTTCCAGCGGAGCCCTACGATCATGGTGATGCGCGCCCCAGCTCTTGCCCCCCCTCGCAGGCTCGGCGTGGTCGCCTATGCGAGCGACGAGGCGCTCGTGGAGGGTCTCCGCGCGAGGCATCCCGCCGCGCTCTCCGCCTTCCACGAGCGCTTCTCCGGGCACGTGCTCCGCGTCCTCGGCCGGCTGCTCGGCGGCCGTCACGACCTCTCCGACGCTCATCACGACGCCTTCGTCCGCGCGCTGTCCTCCCTCGACACCCTGCGCGATCCGGCCGCGCTGAAGGCGTGGATCACGTCGGTCGCCGTGTTCACGGCGCGGACCTGTATCCAGCGGCGCGCGCGCCGGAAATGGCTCCTCTTCTTCGCCCCCGACGATCTCCCACCCGTCGTGGAGCGCCCGTACGAAGGCGAAGCGCACGAGGCGCTGCGCGCGACCTATCGCGCGCTGGAGCGGCTCCCGGCCGACGAGCGCATCGCGTTCGCATTGCGGCGCATCGAGGGGATGGATCTCAAAGAGATCGCCGACGCGTGCGGCGTCTCGCTCGCGACCATCAAGCGAAGGCTGGCCCGCGCGGAGGCCAACTTCCTCGCGGCGGCGCGGGACCAACCCGCCCTCGAAGAGTGGCTGAAATGAGGCTCATCATGAGCGATCGTCCCTCGCTCGATCGTCTTCGTGAGCTCGGCCGCGCCCAGGATGAGGAGCTCGCGGCGCTGGATCTCGAGGGTGCGCGCGAACGATTCCTGGCGAGCGCGGCCGGCGGATCCACCCATCCCGGGGCTGCCCGGCTCGGGCCCTCGCGTCCTCGGTGGATCGCGCCCGCAGCCTTCGTGACGCTGGCAGGAGCTTGTGCGGTGCTGCTCCTCGTCCTGCTCCCATCGTCTGCGTCGCTCTCGTTCGCGGTCGGATCGGCGCAAGGGCAGGTCGGGACGTGGATCGCCGCCACCGCGGACGCTCCTCTGCCGGTCCGCTTTTCGGACGGCACGTCGCTCGCGCTGGACGCGAACGCCCGGGCGCGCGTGGTGGCCGCCGACGCTCGTGGGGCGCGGGTGCTGCTGGAAGGCGGCCGGCTCACGGCGACGGTGACCCACACCGCGACGAGCACCTGGAGCTTCAACGTCGGCCCGTTCGACGTGCTGGTGACCGGCACGCGCTTCGAGCTGAGCTGGTCCCCGGTGCGAGAGGAGCTCAAGCTGGTGCTGCGGGAAGGATCGGTATCCGTGTCGGGGCCGCTCGTGGGAGGGCGGCGCACCGTCTCTGCGGGAGAGACGCTCGAGGTCTTCTGCCAGCAGCGGCGCTTCGAGCTCACACGCGGGGAACCGCGCGCCGGCGCCCCGCCTCCGCCGTCTTCCACGCCCATCGCTCCGGCGGCCTCCGGGCCGGCCCCCGCGGCGACCGGCGACAGAGCGATCGTCCCGAAGGCCGCGGACGCCTCCCCGCGCCGGCCGAGCTGGCGCGACCTCGTGGCCGCCGACGAGTACAAAGAGGCCATGACGGCGGCCGAGGCCGAGGGCTTCGACGGGCTCGTTGCCCGCGCGAGCGCGGCGGATCTGCTGATGCTCGCCGACGTCGCGCGCTTCTCCGGGAAGCCGGCGCGCGCCGCGGCAGCGCTCACCGTGACGCGGAGCCGATTCGCGGGCTCGGGCGAGGCGGCGACGGCCGCCTTCCATCTCGGCCGGATGGCGTTCGATCAGCGGCGATCGTACGCCGAGGCCGAGCGTTGGTTCGGCGTGTACCTCGCGGAGCAACCGGGCGGATCCTTCGCGCAGGAAGCGCTCGGGAGAGTCATCGAATGCCGGGAGTTGACAGGCTCGGCCAGCGGGGCCCGCGAGGCCGCGCGCCGCTACCTGGCGCGCTATCCGGCGGGGCCCCACGCCGCGCACGCCAAGAGTCTCCTCGAGGAGGAGTGAGTGCGATCTCGAAGGCCGGCGCGCGCGACGCACGGCGGAGCCTGGAAGCTCGGGCTCTGCCTCCTCGTCGCATCCGAGGCGCGCGCGGCACCACCGGAGCCTCCGCCGGAGCCTCCGCGCCCGAAGGTCGTCCTGATCGCCGATCGCCGGACGGACCCCATCATGGCCCGCGTCTACGCCGAGCTCGCCACGCTCGGATTCACGGTAATGGTCGTGCGGGGCGACGCCGATCCGCCCTCACACAGGCCCATCGAGACGAGCGCGCGCGAGGCCGGAGCGGCGGCGGTGATCCGCGTGA
The DNA here is from genome assembly GCF_051519845.1 of Sorangium sp. So ce362. Lineage (NCBI taxonomy): Bacteria > Pseudomonadati > Myxococcota > Polyangiales > Polyangiaceae > Sorangium > Sorangium sp. So ce362. The sequence continues at coordinate 6,640,484 of NZ_CP150332.1, forward strand.
CGGACGTGCCGGGTGGAGTCGGTGTCTCGATCGCCCATGGTGCGACGGCCCAATCGATCCAGCGCACCGTGATGGCCCACGATGCCCCCACGGTCGCCATTCGCGCGGTGGAGCTTCTGCGCGCGATCCTCCTGGAGGTGCGCTCGCCCCATCCGGCGCGGGGCGCGGTCGAAGCCGATCCGGCGGCCCGCGCCGCCGCCGATGCGCAGCGACCGCCGCCGGCCCAGCCTGCGCCCGTCGCCGCCGCGCGCCCGCGAGCCGACGGCACCTCCCACGCGCCCCCTTCTCCGCCATCCAGGCCAGGCGCGACCCGAAGCGTATCGACGACATTCGGCGTCGGGGCGGCGCCCGCGGTGCTGTGGAGCGCAGGCGGCCTGCCCGCCTCCCCGATGCTGGACGTGTCGGGGTACGCGATGATCGGGTCTCGACTGGGGCTCTCCACCTTCGTCCAGATCCCGCTCGCCGGCGTGAGCCGCGAGGGCAAGGAGGGCACGCGGCGCGCGCGGGTGGCTCTTGCCGCCCTGGGGGTGCGCGTCCCGCTCGGCCCCACCGACTCCGCGTGGCTGCCTTCGGTCGGCGCGGGGCTCGCCGCCGCCTGGCTGCACGTCGAGGGCGAAGGCCGCTCGCCCGAGTACGTCGGCGCGTCGAAGGACGCCTTCGCGCTCGCGCCATACCTGCGCGCGGGGCTCTCGTTCGCGCCGATTCCACGCCTGCGAATCAGCGAGCACCTGCTTGCCGGGATCGGGGTGCCGCGCGTCGTGATCGACGCCGCAGGTCGTGCGACCGAGTCGTGGGGTCGGCCGTTCCTGGGCGCCTCTCTCGGGGTGGAGGTCGTGCTGCCATGAGCCGAAAAGGGCAGCTGCCGTGACCTCAGCGCAGCACATCTTGACGCCGGGCGCCTCGGCGCCCCGCGTGGAGGACCCAATGAAGATCACGGTGACGAAGCTCTGGGCTCTTGGCTCGTCGATGGCCCTCGCGTCCGCGCAGGCGGCGTGCGTCGACACCCATGTCGATCCGATCGTCCAAGTTCACCTGGCGACCTCCGTCGAGGGGGCTACCGAAGGGCCGTGGGCTGTCTGCGTTGCCCCCGGGGGCGAGGACTTCCTCCCCACCCTTTGCCCGGATCCCGGACCGGGCGGCGCGGAGCGCGCATGCATGGTGTCGAGCGTGACCGAGAGACAAGACGATGGATCGATGTGGTGCGATGTGGCGGCGCTCTGCATCTACGAGTGCGAATCGGCGGAGGACTGCCCGCAGCCGCAGAGCGGAACCGCCAGGCCCGCGTGCAACGCGATCTGCTCGTTGCCCTGCGACGAGAACGCCACGTGCCCGAATGGAATGACGTGCTGGCACCAATACCACGGGTCCGGCATCACGGACGAGCAGGGCGTCTGCATGTGGAAGTACGAATGTGACTGAAGGTCGAGATCGACGAACCTGGCGAATCCGTCTCGGTCCGGCCGCGAGCGCTCAGTAGAACAGGTACGGCCACACGCTCTTCATCCGGCGGCCGTCCGCGAACGTCTTCGCGGCGCCGAACGCGGGCATGGACTGGTACCACCACGTCAAGAACCCGCCGCCGCAGTCGCCGTGCAGCGCCTCGTAGGCGGCCCACGTCTCCTGCGTGACCGCCTCCGTCTCGTCGACGCCGCACGCCAGGCCGTTCTCGCCGAACGCGGCGCACGACGACATCACCTCGTCGGAAGGCGCGTAATCGTAATGAGAGCGGCCATTGGGCGGGAAGTGGACATTGCCGCAGACCGCGTCGTACGGCTCGACCTCGAACGTCTGGTCGCCGGCCGTGAAGACCGCGTCCGTGGGGCCGGGGAGCTCCACGCAAGGCGGCGTCGTGCAGTCGAGGCCGTACAGGCTGGAGAACGGCAGCCCATATTTCCTGTCGAGGTCGAAGGCGGCGAACGGCGCGAACCACTCCGAGAGCCCCGGCGCCACGCCATGCGCCGCGGCCGACTCCAGGCCGTGCCCCTGCGAGTGCATGTAGCAGCCCGGGCCACGCGTGTAGTTGACGAAGCCGATACGCACGCTGCGGCCGCAGAAGGGCACGTCCGGCTCGAAGCAGCCGTTGCCGGCGCACCTCTCGAACGCGCCCGCGATCCTGGTGCCCGACGCTGTGTAACGCTGCTTGTTCTCCAGCACCTCGAACGCCGGAGCGTCCGGCACGTCGCCCGACCCGACCATCCAGACCTCGTGCACGAGCCCGCGATCCAGGAGCGCGCAGAGGTCCAGGAACTGCCCCGGATCGTCGGGATCTGAATACCCGTAGAGCTCGGCGAACTCCTCGGAGAAGAACGCCCCGTAATCGAGCACCAGGCCGTCCGGCGTGCTCTTGCGCGGGTACAGCGTGCTGTTCTCGTAGGGATAGTCGGGCGGCGCCGGCGGCCGGCCGTTCACGCCGTCGCGCAGATCGACCACCTTGTCGATCTGGTAGACGAGCTGCGGGGCCGCCTCGGCGTCCCTGTAGGCATGGAACCGCGAGCCGTCGGCGAAGCCGGCGACGACGTCGGACACGATCGTGGACGTGGCGGGGTCCGACGGGTTCGGGAAGTGCAGCACCAGGAGCCGCGGCCTCAGCACCTCGATCTCGTCGTGGTGCGCTGCGATCCACGGATCGCTGTTGGCGCGGCTCGTGGGATTGGGCCACTCCGCATGGACGCCGTCGTCCTGCAGGGCACAGGCGCCGTCCTTCTCGACGAAGCCCTCGGCGCACTCGCCGCAATCGGGCCCCGTCGCCCCGAGCTCGCACGAGCAGCCGAGCGACAGAGGTTCGCACGCGCCGCGGCCGGAGCAGCCCGACGGGCACGACACGGCGCAACTTTCCCCTTCCTGCTTGAACGAGAGCGCGTCCACCGACAGCGAGAAGCCCGCGTCCCATGTATCGGTGCGGATCTCGATGGCGGACACGCGCGCCATGTCGATCGCGGGGCCCTCCACCGTCCACCCGTCGCCTCCCGCGACCGGCACCGAGAGCAGGCGCCACGCGATTCCATCGACCGGCAGGAGGACCGACCCCGGCGTGTAGATCCGCTGTGCCCCGTCCTGGTCCTCGACGACGAGCACGGGCGAGTTGATCTGCCACCCGAAGCCGCTCGTGTTGTTCGCGCGCACCGCGAGCTGCAACGACGCCGCGGCGCTCGCGTCGACAGGGGACTCCGGCTCGAAGCGCAGGTGAAACGCGAAGGCAGCCTGCGTGTCCGCCTGCACGAACGTGCCGTTCACCCCGCCGTCCGGCTGCGTGATCGACGTGGTCGCGCCGTCCTCTGCAAACGCGGACCACTGTCCTGTCATGTCCGTGAGATCGGCGCACACCACCGTCGTGATCGGCGTCGGCGCACAGCCCCCCTCGCCACCCGCGCCCGTTCCCCCCGCGCCGCCCGCGCCCGTTCCCCCCGCGCCGCCCGCGCCTGTTCCCCCCGCGCTCGTGCTGCCCCCACCCGCGCCCGTGCCGCCTGCACCCGCGCCCGTGCCGCCTGCACCTGCGCCGCCCGCGCCAGACGCGGCCGGCGGCTCCCCATCACCGCCACACCCTGCGCCTCCGAGCAGCAAAGTCCCACACAGCCCCACACAAGCCATACGCCATCGCATACCCGGAGCTGAGCACCGCCCCGTGCGGACGGCAATCGTCTCGCGGGAGCCCCGGCGCACCGTCGCGCAGCCGCTTGTGCGGGAGCGCGCCCGCGCCTGCCCCTGCCATGCAGCCGTCCTCCTGCGCCTCGATCTCAGCGCGGCGCCGCCTCCCAGACCTTGATTCGTCCCATCATCGCTGGCGGAGGCGAGCCGGCGCCCGTCGGGGCTGAACACAACGTGGTTGACGGCCTGGGTGTGTCCGCGAAACGTGCGCACCTCCCGGCAGGCAGCGACGTCCCAGACCCTCACCGTCTGGTCCTCGCTCGCCGAGGCGAGGCAGCGGCCATCCGGGCTGAACGCTACCTTGTAGACGCGCTCGGTGTGCCCGCGCAGCGGCCCGATGACGTCGCCACCGAGGCGGAGTTCGAGCGCGTCTCGGCGCGCGTCCGCGCCCAGGACGACCCGGGCACCTTGCTCGAGCTGCTCGCCGATCCGCACGCCCGGCCCCTCGGCACGCTCGACGACGAGCGCCGAGATGCCACGGCGACGCAGGGCGATCGCGGCGGAAGCGCCGGCAGGGCCGCCGCCGAGCACCAGGACGTCGGGGCGCACCGGCAGCTCTCCGTGCGATCGCCCCCGAGGCGGGGATCCTCTCGACATGAGGCACGCTCGCTCCATCATGCCGGAACAGCAAGCCGCACAGGCGCGCACGGACCCTGCAACTCGCGCCAGCTCGCTGACGTCGTGAGTGGTCAGCGCGCGCTCACCCGGTGTCAACGCGGGTCAGGTCGCGATGAGCCTGGACGAGTGGATGGCGACGCTCTTCAGCCCGGACCGCCCGGATACGGGCGTCATGGAATGGTACATCGAGCGCACCGGGCGGTGTATCGTTCAGATCTGGACGCTGACCGAGAGGCTGCTCGATGCGGGCACCAGCGAATCGTTTTGCCTCTCTTTCTCTCACCCCCGGCCGCATCCTCACCCACTTTGGTGGACGCATCGGACTCATCGCCAGTGGCGTCGATTGCGCATGGCTCCGGGCTTGAGGCGCCGCAGCCGTGACGTGGGGAACTCGCAGGGTCGGTCGGCGCTCGACGCTCAGCCAGCGCGCAGCGCGTAGACCTCGAACGGCTTGAACACAAAGTTGTCGAGCTGCTTGTGCACGAGCGGACTGTAATCGGGAGAGGGATCGACCTGCCGGGCCTGGAGCCCTTTCCTCTCCTCACCGTGACCTTCGAGCGTGTGGAGGAAAGAGGCATCGCGCTCGTGGAGGTAGCGCAGAAATTCATCCTTCAGCTTCGGCGCGCCGTGCCGCCTGAACTCGGCGACGCGCTGGAGGCGCGCCTTGAATCGTGTTCGCTTGAACTCATCGGCCCGGAGCTCGTCCGTTGCCCCCGCGCTGCCCGGCCAAGCGACAGGCGCGGTCGACGACGCCGCCTCCCCGTCCACACGGGGGAGGCGGCGGCTACAGGTCGTTCGTTGGGTCCGCGTTGGGCCATGCCCAAGGCTCGCCCGGCTGTAAATCGGTCAGAAGTCACTGAAATTATTGACATTTCCACCAGCCCCGTCTCGTCATTTCAGAAATTCTGAAAATTTCTTGATAGGTCAGAATGGCTTTGCGCTGGCTATCCTCCCCACACCGCGCCACGAGCCCCCTCCCCAGGGGCCTACCGCCTTCCATCTTGTTCATGTCGATGCCCGTCGGACATCGGCCCTCCCCCACACCGCGCCACCAGCCCCTCCTCAGGCGGCCTACCGCTTTCCATCTTGTTCATGTTTACTCACGATCGGCCCTCCCCCACGCCGCGCCACGAGCTTCGCCTCCGGCAAGAAGCTCAGTCGGTCTCGCCACCGCGAATCGCCAGCGGTCGGCCGCAAAAGGCAGCAAAGCGACGGACCGATGTTCATCGGAACACATACAGACGCACGTGTGGTGAGACCGACAAGCAGCCGAGCGGCGCCATGAGCGTCTCGATGCGTGGCGCGCACCAGGGTGAACCAGGCGCTCGGTCACCATGCGCTCCGATGAGCGGCAAAACATCAGGGCGCGCAAAATCGCAGAAGGAAGAGCAGAAAAAGGTTGGGTGCGGCTCTTCTGGAACGAGGGCGTTTTGCTCATTTCACCCGGCGCAGTTTGGGTCGAGGCGGCGGCAGCGGTGAGGGGACATCGCCTCCTGCATAACGTGCACGGTGCGTTCGGTCATGCTCCTGCTGCAGGTGGAACGCCCAGTAGGCTTCGAAGTCGCCGCTCGAGCGCAGCGAGCGGAGGCGCAGCACCGCCTCTGCGCCTTGGAGCGACCAGCGAGCCCCGGTGCGGTCCATGCGATCCTTGACGAGATGGCGGCATGCGCCCTCGATCACCCCCGTGGCGATGGGCAGCCCCGCTGCGAGCGCGCGATCGTAGTGCAAGAGCGTCCGATGCTTCACGAGGTAGCCGATGCAGGTATCGAGCGTCACCGCTGTCCCCATGTCCACCACGCGGCTGCTGGCATGGCGCCGGATGGTGCTGGCAATGGCTCCGGCCGTGCGCCCCGCGAGCAGCTCGTGCAGCCGGCACGTCACCCACTGCTCGACCTCCTTGGTCCCGTCGGCGAAGAAGCAGTGCGCGGCCTTCCAGAGATATTCAAGCACGTGGATGATATCGAGGACTATTGTGATCTCGACGCATGCCTTCTTCGCGGCGCGCTTGACCAGGGTGATCTGGTCCTTGTTGCCGTCGACCAGCACCACCCACCGCCGAAGGCGTTCCGGATCGCGACGCAGGCCTTCAGCAAACGCCGCCGAGATCACCTCTCGCGATGACTTCTCCACGCTCGCCCAGACCCGTTTGTTCACCGGCCGCGGCCGTTGCGCGGCGACGTCATGCACAGGGCGCAAGTCGTTCACGATGTCGTCAGGCGTGCGGACCCAGGGGTCTATCGTGTAGAGGGTGGCGACCTCGGCCATTCGCTTCCGGTTGCGCTTCTCGCCCTTGGCGAGGCGCTTCGTGAGCTTGTGTTTCCCCGCTTCCGCAGCCTTCCGCGTCGCAGGTCGGAGGTCTTCGCGCCGCATCGCGATCCCCTTGCCGTCGAAGCTGAGTACCAGCAGCGCCTGAGTGTCCTCGACTTCGACGGCGCGGGTGGAGTAGAACGCATCGAAGTCCTGCGCGGCGCGCTCCGCGAGCTCCTCCACCTGGCGCTTCGGCACCGCGGCGCCGGTCGATTTTCTCAATCCCTCAACGACCTCATCGAACGAGCTGCGGGCGGCGCTCTCGGCGACGTAGCGACGGACGCTGTGCGAGTAGAGCTCGTCCGGGAGGCTCAGCGCCGCATCCATCGGATGAAGACCGGGGACGCCCGGCGCCTGATAGGCCGCGCGTGGCACATCGACCTCTCCGACGACCGACATGAGCGCTCTGCTGCTGAGACGTCGATGCTTGCGCTGAACGCCGTCCGCGCCCTTGACCTCCACGGGCCTTTCGCGCTCGGCCCGAAGCTCGAGGTGGGCCTGGAGGAGCCGCCGCTGGTACTCGCGCCCCTCGTCGACGACGAACCCCTCCAGCTCGGCATGCGTGCTCTCCATCGACTCGGATGACCGAAGATGCTTCTCCATGGCTTCTGCCTGCTCCCGGGCGCTCTCGAAAGGGTCCTGACCTGCTGCAACGGCGTACGCGGCGCTCACGACCAAGTCCTCCTGCCGGTCCAACCTGCCTGTCGGGACCGGCCTCTTGCAGAGGCCATGGATACGTCAGATTCGTGGAATTTCAACGCGTTGCATTTTCGCGCCCGGAATTATCACCTGTGGCGAAGTATACGATCGTCAATCCGTCGAATGTGGCCTCGCCCGCGCCCGGATTCTTTCACCTCTCGCGGCCGAACCTGGGCTGCGGCTTCGCGCTTGGGCCGGCGGATAAGTGCACGGCATCAACGTCGCAGGGGGGCCAAGTCCACCGGCTACGTCGACGGGCGTCTGCGTCGATGTGATAGGGGCGCGGTCCCAGGGACCGCGCCTTCGGCGCAACACCATGAAAGCGCACGGACTTTTGTCGTCGCCAAGGATCTACACCCAAAAAGGTTGGCCTCGAGCAGGGCGCGGAGCGAACATCGACGCTGCAGATCGGAGCGCATCTCTCACACCGTGCGAACCATTTGCACGAACCACGGAAACTTCGAACGAAGCCGTGGTTAATTTCGAGTCCTGATTTTCGGTTTCGCTTCGCGACCGTTTCGACGATTGCTATCATGGGCTGACAGCGGCCGTTGGCCAGCTTCTCTCGGATGGCGTCCGCGGCTGCGCCTCGACAGGCTCGTACCGCACGTGCTCGCATCGCTCTTCGGTCGCGAGCCTGTCAGCGCCCGGCGCAGCCGCGTGGCCTTGGCATTGTGAAAACGGAGGCGATTCCCATGAACCTTGCACTCTGGCCGAAGCTCTCGCTCCAGCGAGGCGCGCTTTCGCGAAACGAGAGCGGTGAACAGCGCTGGGCCAGGAGGGAGGCGCCAGTCGGCTCGGCAGGCGCTCGCCAGACCGGAGCTCGCTGCGCAGGCCATCGCCGTTTATCGGGGTGCGCTCTGGTCGGGATGCTCGCCGTGCTCGGCGCGTGCATCGCGGAAGATGCCGGCGATTCCGAGCTGGGCAACGAATCGCAGGTGGCGCTCGACAACGGCCTGTCCGCTGCGGTGAACTACCAGCAGTACGCGGGCAACCGCTACTGCGCCAAGATCACGGTGTCGAACGCCAGCGCGAGCGCGACCACGTCGTGGACCGTCGTCATGGACGTTCGGGACGCGACGGTGACCAGCTCCTGGAATGCCGAGCTCTCGAGGAGCGGCGCGCTGCTGACCGCGACGGCGCTCGCCCGCAACGCGCGGATCGCCGCCGGGGGCGCCACCGACTTTGGCTTCTGCGGGACTGGCAGCTCCCGCCCGATCGTCGTGTCCGTCACCGGCGCCGGCACGCCGTCCGGCGCGACCAGCACGGGCAGCGGCTCCAGCGCAACGACCACGAGCGGCTCCGGCGGCTCTGGCGGCTCCGGCGGCTCCGGCGGGGCCGCCACGAGCGGCTCCGGGGGTGCCGGCGGCTCCGGGGGTGCCGGCGGTGCCGGCGGCTCCGGCGGTGCCGGCGGCTCCGGGGGTGCCGGCGGCTCCGGCGGCAGCACGGGCTCGGGAGGCGGCGCGGGAAGCGCGCCGACCGCTCTGCCCACCGCGCGGGAGGCGTGCCCGACGATCACCACCGGGACCATGAAGTTCCTCGGCCGCGAAGTGCGCGTGTGGGCCGGCCAGAGGTCCGCCACACCGGCTCCGGTGGTCATCTACTGGCACGCCACGAGCTCCGTCCCGCAAGAGGCGTTCTCCGGCCTCGGCCAGGCGGCCATCGACGATATCACCAGGCGCGGCGGCGTCGTGTTTGCGCCCAACGCGTACGATGGTCAGGGAGGAAAGGACGGTACGAAAACCACGTTGAACAACGTGTGGTACGTGGGCGACTTCAACACCGCCGACGAGGCGCTCGCGTGCGCCATCCAGCAGCGCAACATCGACACGCGCCGCATTCACGCGCTCGGGTTCAGCGCGGGCGGCGTGCATAGCGCGTGGATGGCGTACGCGCGCTCGAGCTATATTGCGAGCATCGTGACGTACTCGGGCGGCAAGACGGGCTACGGCTGGCCAGGCCTCCAGGACCCCAGCAACCCGCCTGCCGCCATGGTCGTTCACGGCGCGCCGGGCTCCGACGTGGTCGTGATCGACCTCGCGCAGACCAGCGCGGCGCTCGCGGCGGATCTCAAGGCGAAGGGCGGCTTCGCCATCGATTGCAACACCGGCGGCGGACACAGCATCCCGACGGACATCGCCGCGTCGAGCTGGCAGTTCCTGAAGGACCATCCGTACAAGGGTCGACCCGAGCCCTACGCGTCGGGCATCCCGTCGAGCTTCCCGAGCTATTGCCGCGTTCCCTGAGCGCGCCTATCCGCCCACCTGGCCGCGCGCGGCGGCGGCCAGCGCGGGCGCGGCGTCCACGAAGCTGCGATGGCGCTGCACCGCTGCCCGCGGCACGCCTCGTGTTTGCACCGCGGCGAGCGTGTCACCGGACCGCAATCGATCGCGAGACACCTGCATGGGATCGACGCCGCTGGACGTCGAGCTGCGTCCGGCGCGGTCGACCCGATGCGGTCCGTTCACGGCGCGCTGGCTCCGCCGCGAGAGGGGCGCATGTCGAAGCTGAAGTCGCACGGACCCGTCGACGCAGGCGGGATGATCGCCGGCAAGTACAGGCTCGTCGAGAACATCGGCGAAGGGGCCATGGGCTCCGTCTGGTCGGCGCACCGGAACGTCGTCGATGTCTACGACATGGTCGAGACGGCCGGCGGCGAGCCGTTCCTGGTGATGCAGCTGCTCTCGGGCGAGACGCTGGCCGAGCTGCTCGCGCGCAGGCGCCGGGTCGAGCCGGAGCTCGGCGCGGCCATCGGCAGGGACGTCGCGAGGGGCCTCGCGGCAGCGCACGCGCTCCACATCGTCCCCCGGGACCTGAAGCCATCGAACATCTTCCTGCACCGGGAGCTCAGCGTGGTGTAGACAAATTTACACAGCCGAGTGAACTCGTTGGATCTGTTGGTTTTTGTAGGCGGATCAGTGGGTCGTACTTTTTGTACATTATGTGAACTGCCGGTCGTTGGCGGAAAATTCTTGTCAGGTCGGAATGGCTTTGCGCGGGCTATGCTCTCGGCGACGTCCCGCGCACCTGCCTCTCCGAAGCCGCCGCGAAGCGGCGCAGAAGTCCGGCCATCCATGGCCGGGCTTCTGGCGGAACCAGGACGGGGGACGGACAACGGGAGACGGACGATTCGAGACGCACGTGGTCCTTTGACCTTACCAGGGCGCGGAGGACATCGCGCCACGGCGTATCGGCGTGACATGGCCCACGACCACGGCGCGGGCCGCGGCGGAGCGGGAGTCGCCCCCCGCCGCGCCGAGCTGAGCGCCCTTGTTGGACCGCGGCCCGGCGACGACCGGTGGGCCGCGGTCCGGCGGTGTGCGAATTCACGTTCGATGTGAAAAGCGGTTGACACAGAAGGCGCTCTTTCGTCTTTTGCGCGCCGCTCGGCGCGCGGCGCGTTCGTGCGCGTCCGGGCCACGTCATCAACCACGAAGACGGCGACGCCAAGAGGATCGTCGACGATCTATCGCGCATTCTGAAGATGCCTTGATCCGATCGGTCGCGCTCTGCGACGATGCCATTGTTCACCAGGCGCCCCGTACGAGCCTGGCCCGCCAGACTCCCCTCGCTATCCACGCCGGCGGGGATCGCTGGGCGGACCAGAATCACCGACGATCCCTGCCGTGAGGTCAGCGGCCTAGGGCTCAACCCGATGGTGACAGTGGCGCTATCACCCAATGTTCCGGCCAAACGGGCGTACAGCTTGCATCGCCACGCGCGGTGGCACCCCTGCCGCGCGCGCCATGTAGAAGGAGTCGACGATGAAGCATGTAGAACTGATCGCAATCCTCGCGGCAACCGCGGCGGTTTCGGTAGCACCCAGCTCGCCGCAGCTGACATCACCACGCCTGTCGAGGATCTCGCGCTGGTCGAGGAGGTGCCGGCCCCCGGGGTCGGCGCCGCCGATACTTCGTCACATCCAGCGAGCACAGCAGCCGTGGTGCCCATCTTGTATACATAACATCTTTAGCCATCGCAGCTCGTGATCAAAGGCTCGCTTCCCGGGCATACACCCGTGCCCGCGGAGCTGCGCGCTTCGCGCGTGAAACGCTGACATAAGATTCTTACTTGAGCATCTTGTCGATTACCTTGCGGCTCATCCGGCCGCTCGAAGGAGAAATTTATGCGTCTTACCAGCTTACTGAGCTACGGCTCGGTCGCGATCGCATGCTGCCTGCTCGCCTGTAGCGGCGGCCCGTACGGCGACGACGACGAGATCGAATCGCTGGAGAGCGATCTCCGCAGCGCGGACTCCGCGGTGTTGGCGGAGCTCACGCTCCAGTCGCAGTGGTCGACGGGGTACTGCGCGAACGTGACCGTGAAGAACACGAGCTCCGGCGGGATCACCGCCTGGGGCATGACCGTCGCGCTCAACGGTTCCACAGTGACCAACGTGTGGGGGGTGCGCAAAACGGAGCCGGTCGGGCAGCAGCTCATCGCCTCCAACGAGAGCTACAACGGCTCGCTGAGCCCGGGAGCGACGACGAGCTGGGGCTTCTGCGCGAACGGCACCGGCAGGCCATCGCTCGTGTCCGTCAACAGCAGCGGGACCGGGGGCTCGACCTCGGCGAGCAGCAGCAGCAGCAGCAGCAGCGCTTCGAGCAGCAGCTCCTCGGCCAGCTCCGGCGCGGGCGGCGCAGGGGGCAGCGGCGGCGCAGGAGGCGCAGGCGGCGCAGGGGGCAGCGGCGGCGCGGGAGGCGGCGGCGGTACCCCGGGCGGGAGCTCGGGGCTCCCGGTCCCGCCTGGCGGCGGCGTGCCCAGGCCGTCCGGCGCGCCCGGGAACCTGGCCGTGCTCAACTGGGCGGGGTTCCAGGGCGCCGTCTCGTATACCTTCGACGACTCGAACTCGAGCCAGATCCAGAACTACGACGCGCTGAATGCGCTCGACGTGCCGTTCACCTTCTACCTCCAGACCGGCAAGAGCGAATCGAACAATCCGGTGTGGCAGAGGGCGGTGATGGACGGGCACGAGCTCGGCAACCACACGAAGAGCCACTCGAGCAACGACAGCGGCGCCGATACGGACGCCGCGACGCAATTCATCGAGCAAAAGTTCGGCGTCAAGGTGTGGACGATGGCGGCCCCGAACGGCTCATCGGTGTACTCGAACATCGCGCGGACGCGCTTCCTCATCAATCGCGGCGTGGCCAACGCCCTGATCGGCCCGAACGACTCGACCGATCCGTTCACGCTGCCCTGCTTCATCCCCCCGACCGGCGCCTCCACGGCGACGTTCGATCAGCAGGTCACGAGCGCGCGGTCCGCCAACAGGTGGCGCACCGTCCTGGTGCACGGCTTCACCGGCGGCAGCGACGGCGCCTATCAGCCCGTACCGCTCCGGGCCTTCCTCGATCACGTCCAGCACACAAAGGATCTCGGCGACGTGTGGATCGACAGCGTGGTCAACATCGGCGCCTACTGGCGCGCCCAGAAGGTGCTCTCATCGGTCACGCCCATGACGTCGGGCAGCGACAGGACGTGGAGGTGGACGCTGCCGGCCCACTTCCCGCCGGGCAAGTATCTGCGCGTCAAGGTGGGCGGCGGAACGCTCAAGCAGGGAGGCCGCACGCTCGCGTGGGACGAGCACGGCTATTACGAGGTCGCGCTCGACGAGGGCTCGCTCACCCTGTCGCCGTAGAGTCCGATACCCATCCACCCCTCGCGGTGGTGGCCGGATTTGAACATGAAGGCGGATCGGCCGGCGCGCCGTGAAGGCGGCCGACGGGCGATCTCGTCCTGACCCCGCAGGCTATGGCGTGATGGCTGCCCCTTCGGCGGAGCGGTCATCGAGCGCGCGCGCGGAGGGCGCGCTCGACGTCGTCCTCGGCGAGCGCCCCCTCGGCCGCCTTCTCGAGGGCGGCGCCGAGCGCGTCGTCGGCGCAGGCGCCGGCGGCGATGCGGATGCGGTGCCGGTGGCCTGGGTCCGGCGCCGTCGAGAGCGCCATGGCTGCGCCGATGCGGCGCTCCACGGGAGCCGCGCCGTCTTCGACGACGGAGGCGAGGTCGTCGGCGTCGAGGGGCGCGTGGCGGTACCCGCCGCCGCCGTCGCGCCGGACGAGCGCGCCGAGGGCGCTGCGCCACTCCGCGAGCGCGCGACCGCGACGATCGAGCGCCGCGAAGCGCGCGGCGGCGCCCTGGCCGCTGCGCGCCGCCATGGCCTCGCGCACCCGTGCGAGCAGCACCTCGGTGCTCGCGGCGAGGCTCGCGGGCGCCGACCCCGCCGCGGCGGAGCCCTTGCTCATCCGCGCCATCGTCGGCAGGAGCGTGCGTGCGCCGCCGGGGTGAGCGAGCCAGACGCCGCGCTCGTCCGCGGACACGCCGGTGACGAGCGCAAAGGGGATGAGGCGCCGGTGAAAGAAGCCCTTGATGGTGACGCCGTCCGTGCCCACGAGCGCCGTCCTCGCGCCGAGGAGCCGGAGCGGCGGATAGGCGAGGAGCGGCACCGCCACGGCGAGCGTCACCGCGAGGAGCGCCGCCGGGCCGCTCCACAGCGCGATCAGCGCGATGGGCGCGGTCGGATACCCCATGCAGACGGCGAGGCAGATGAGGCCGACGCGCTCGGCGCGGGTCAGCCGCTCCGCGGCCACGCTCACGAGGCGCGTCGAGAAGACGTGCTGATCCGCGGCGAAGCCCGCGGCCCGGAGCAGCGCGCTCGCCTCCGCCGCGCCGCGCACCCGGATCCACGCGGCGTCTCCGCCCCGGTCCCGGAACACCACGTGATGCTGGCCGGCGAACCCATCGATCCAGCCGGCCTCGAGGCGCGCGCGCGGGAGCCGCGTCGTTCGCGCGGCCTGCGCGACGACGATCTCGTCCTTCTCGACCGCGACCGTGGCGGGGCGCGCGGAGCCTCGCCTGGGCGTGCGCCCGGGGGACGTGTGATGGCCGATGAGGAAGAGCACGGCCCAGACCATCGCCCACTGCGTGAGCACGACCAGCACGGGCGCGGCGGCCGTGAGCGCGACGCCCCCGATCAGGACGGCCCACGCGGCGATGCGCGCGCGGCGCGCGTGGACGAACGCGACGCCCTCGCTCTCGATGCGCAAGCTGTTCACCCCAGCATCGTACACGCTCGGCAGCCCCTCACCCGGACGATGTACGTCGGCTCGACGCGGGCGCGGGTCGGGCGCCCGCGATCTCCGAGGGCGAGGTCGACGAGGGCCTCGCGGCATACGCGATGCCCTCGGCGCGGATGAAGCTGGTCAAGGCGTGGGCTTGGCCTTCTCCTGCACATCCCGCAGGTAGAGCGCCTCCACCTGCTGCCGGGCCCACGGCGTCCGCCGCAAGAATTGCAGGCTCGATTTGACGCTGGGATCGTACTTGAAGCAGCGAATGTCGATCATGCGCCCGAGCTTCTCCCAGCCGTGCTGCGCGACCAGGTGCTCGACGATCCTCTGGAGCGTGACGCCGTGAAGCGGGTTGTTGGGCTGGGGCTGGGACATATCGATTGTGCGGGGCGGCGGGGGGATCGGGCCGGAGGGGCGGGCGCGATCCCTGCTATGTAGCACGTCTCGCGTCGCCGCACGCGCAGGCTCGCCACGGGTGGATCCAGAGTTGCGCAATTCGCGCAAACCGGGAGGGACGTGGCCCGCGTCGCGTGGCCCCTCGCCGCGGGCACGGGCGAAGGTGGCGTGTCCGATCCGCGAGCCAGCGGGGCTCGTCTGTCCACAACCCGGCAGGCCCGGGCGGGGAGCACCATGACCGCCGTGTCCGCGACGGCTCACCTCGGACAGTCGAGGTCGATCACCGCGAGATCGTAGCTCACCACGCCCGGACGGCTCGTCGGGATCCGACGTGCCGTCCAGCTCGGCCATGGTTTTCCGCCGGCGCGATGCGCGCGGAAGGGGCTCGTCCTTCCTTCCTCGCTCAACCTGGGGGCTCGTCCTTCCTTCCTCGCTCAACCTGGGTCGGCGTCGCCGGCTCACACGCCGACTCCCTCTATGCGGCCACGCCGGAAGGGGCCACCCGCAACCTGGGTCGCCGGAGGGGGCCACTCTATGCGGCCACGCCGGAAGGGGCCACCCGCAACCTGGGTCGCCGGAGGGGGCCACCCGCAACCTGGGTCACCCGGCCACCCGCAACCTGGGTCGGGTAGCGCCGGCCAGCCACCCTCAACCTCGGTCGAGTCGGCCCACCCGCAACCTGGGTCGGGTTGGTCCCACTGGTCCCACCGCCGCCAGGTGGGTTCCGGGTCGCCTAACCTGGTCGCGGGTCCCGGTCCCGGTCCGTTCCCAACCCGGGTTGGGTCGTTCCAGCTGGGTCGCCGCCGTTCGTGGTCGCCGCCGTTCGGACAGCCAGGGCCTACGATTATGTTATCGCTGGCGCCCCTTGGTGCGCGCTTGGAGTGGCATCCCTCATATGACTGCAGCCGCGCAGCGCTATGCGAGGTGGTCGACCGCACGCAGTACGCTGTGAAGACGAGCGTTTCCCACCACGACGTGCCGAAGCCGTCGCCCGCCCTCGCCCACCGGGGTGTGTAGCGCGCTCGCCCAGTGCCTACACCATGAGCACGCCGTCCATCACGCTGGCGCCATGAAACGTACGCATCCACCACGTCCCCGCCGGAAATACGACGCTGCGCACACCGGTATGCCATTGTTCGAGCGCTGCGCGATATGACGCGCGAAACGCCCGTACAGCGGCACCGGCGATTCGCCATGCGTCACCCTGCGCACGGCCTACCGCAAATGTAGGATTGCGTTCGCGCAGCGCCTCGAAGCTCGTAGCGCGCTCGTAGGGGGAGATCTTGCTGGCTCGCTCCGCGCCCAAGAAGCAGCGCCCATGCTGCTGCATCTCCGCATGAGCTCGCGCTTCTTGTCGCTCGAGCTCGGCGGCCACCTCTTGGAGAAAGCCCTCCGCGCTGTCCTGCTCGATAGCCGGTGGCAGCGAGAGCGGAAGCGTCACTTCATCGGGCCACAGAGGGTTTTCCGGGTCGAGGTACACAGAGGGGCGTGCCGCGCGCAGCACGCCGCGACCGAGCTCGCCCACATCCACCTTGGCGCCCGGCCACTCACGCGCATGTCGGACGAGGCCAGCAGCCACGGGATTCGCCAGGACGTAGGCGATCTTCTCCGCCATCGCTGCGCGCGTCAGCAGCCGGACCACGCTCGGGGCCTCGTGGTCCCACACCGGTCCTTCCCATGTGCGGAGCACCTTCGTTCCGAGCGCGACGATGCGATGGAAGAACTGCAGGAAGCGCGGCAAGACGCCCGTCACGTCGGTCACGATCAAGTGAAGATGCGTTGACATCGCGCAGAGGGCGTGGACCTGGAGGCCGTAACGGCGCGCGGCGACCACGAGGGCATAAATCAGGAGCTGGGTGATGGCGGCGTCGGGGCGTAAGAGCAGGTGCCGACGCAGGACGCGACGGGTGATCATATACGTGGCGCCGTGAGCGATCTCGCGGGGGTGGCTCATGGCCGGCGCACACAACAAATGTCGTGCCGGGGTTGTGGTGAATTATCTCAAGGAGTTGCCACCCTTCCTGGGGGTGGCGGCCGCGTTCCGTGGGTGGCGGCCGCCAGCTGGGGTCGTCCGCCCCCCGGTTGCTACTGGGTCAGGTCTTCGGGTCTCGGTCGATCTGGCGCGGTCTGGCGCAACCCGGGTCGGTCTCGCGCAGCCCGGTCGCGTCTGGGTCCAACCCGGGTCGGTCTCGCGCAACCCGGTCGCGTCTGGGTCCAACCCGGGTCGGGTCTGAACCCGGGTCGGTCTCGCGCAACCCGGTCGCGTCTGGGTCCAACCCGGGTCGGGTCTGAACCCGGGTCGGGTCTGTTCGGGTCTGTTTGCTCACTCCCGACTGGAGCCGTTACCATGCTGGACGCATGTCACAGCAACCGCCGCCCGAGCCGCCGCCCCCCCCACCCAAGCAACCGTTCTCCCTCGCGGACGCCGGCATCGCCGCCCTCGTCGCCACCGGCTACGGCATTCCGGTGCCCTCGGCGCTGCTCTTCGGCGCGGCCACCGTCGCGCCGTTCGACGGAGCGCTCTTCATCGCCGTGGCGCTCTGCCTGGCGGGGTGGCTCGGTCTGACCGTATGGACGTACCGCGCGATCCGGCGCCGCGGGCGCGCCCCCTTCCAGGTCGCGTCCGAGGTGCTCGCGCTCCTCATCCTGCCCGCATGGGGCATGGCGTACAGCCACGAGGCGAACGACACGTGCGCTGTCCAGGCCTGCGACGCCGGCACCACGGCGTTCCGGCCGCTCGCCGAGCCCGAAGTCTACGGCCTGCTCGCGCTGCACGTCCTCACCGCCCTCGCGTACGTCGTGTCACGGCGCCGGCCAGAAGCGCTCCTCGGCCCCGCCGAGCTCCTCGTCCACGCAGCCTTGCTCCTCGCGATCGCCCTCCACGCCCTCCTGGCCGTCCACTTCGGCCTCTGGGTCCTCGGCGGCCTGCTCGTGCCGCCGCTGCTCCTGCCCTGCGTCGCGCCGGTGCTCACGGTCGCCTTCTATTCCGTCGAGCTGCGCGCGCGCCTCGTGCGGCGGGGCGTCGAGACCGCCGCGCCCACCCCGCTCGCCGCCGCGCCCGCCCCGCTCGCCGCTGCGGAGGCCGCCTATCGCGCGGGGCCGCCCCAGCCCCAGACCCCGCTCCCGCCGCCGCCCGCGATCCACCGGCCGACGCTCTGGCGCGCCCTCGCGGTTTCCCCGCTGCTCCTCGGGATTCACGCCGTCGTTCACGCGGCCTGGCTGGGACATCCGGCGGCCGCGCTCCAGGTCTTCACCCGCACCTGCGGATATACCCTCTCGCAGCTCCCGATCGTCACGCTCCCCGGCGACTGCCATTACCTGTGCACCGTGGCGACGCGCGGCCACGCCTGGCTGGTGCGCCCGCTCCGGCTCGGTCGGCGCGGCGGCACGCCGATCCTCGTCAACCGCCAGCTCGCGATCGCGAACGCCTTCGAGGAGCTCCTGCACGAGCGCTGGCCGCGCTTCGGACGCGCGGCGCGCCGCCTCTACGACCGGCTCGGGCTGCCCGTGAGCCGGTACATCGGCGCCGCCTGGGCCGCCGATCTCGTCTATCTCGCGATGAAGCCCCTGGAGTGGGCGTTCTACCTGGCGCTCCTGCTGCTCGACCCGCGCGCCCCCGAAGCGCGGATCGACCGCATGTACCGGTGATCGCCGGGCCGGTGCTACCAGGTCACGACCGACCCTCTGTGCCGCCTCGACGATGCCGGCGACTGGAGTCGCGCACCAGTTCGGCGGCGAGCTCAACGCCGTCGAGCTCGTGCTTCCCTCGAGCCTCACCTGCGTCGACCTGCTGAACGGCGCCGGGTGCGCCGCGACCGACGCCGACTGGCTCTGCCTCCTCGACGCGTTCGAGGGGCACGTGCCGCTCGGAGGAGAGCGCACCGTCGAGCGGTCTGCGGCGCTCAGCGCCGACGGGCAGCGGGTGGCGTGCTGGCAGGATCCGCGGGATCGCTGCACGCATCCTCCTCGTCGCCGTCGAGGAAGCCGTCGGCGTCGCGGTCGATCGCGATGCGATCCCCTGAGCCCGGCGGCGCGCAGGTATAGGTCAGGCGGGCGGCGGCGCCCGTGACGCGCGCCCGGAGCGCGGCGCCGGATACGGTCGGGCTCGCTTGACGATCGGCCATGAGCTCGTCCGCGCCAACATAGAGATAGCTGACCGCTCGACCGGCGATCTGCCCCTTCACCACGAGATCGCACTCGCCGGCGTCGGCGCGCGACATCAGCAGATGAATGCGCGGCCCGGCCACCGCGGCGTTGGTTTGGGTCAGCGTGACCTGCTGGCCGACGATCGGCGCCAGGTTGCTGTCGAAGGCCAGCACGAAGGCCTCGAGGTGGCGCCGGATCACCTCCCCCCCCGGCGGGTCCGGGATCCCCCCGGGCGGAAACTGCGTCGAGAACCCTAGCGCGTGGAGGAATCGAAAGATGGTGTCCACGCTCCCGTCATGGATGAAGCCGAAGCCGCGGATCTGATCTCCGGTGAAGCCGTTGTCGCCGGGGATGAACCCGAACGCCGCCGGGAAGCCGAACTTCCCCACCTTCTGGTAGGCATTGCGGAGCTGAGGCACCTTGAAGAGCTGCGTCTCCAGGGCGAAATTGGACAGCCCCGCCGTGCCGAAGAGCCCGGCCTCCGCGTCGAGCACATGGCACCCGATGCACGCCTTGCCGTTGATATCCAGCGTGGACTGAAACGCCTCGAAGCCGCTCTGCTGCTCGGCGGTCAGCGAGTTGTCCAGCGCGCGGATGGGGTTCGGCGGATACGTGATTTGCAGGACGAAGTCCGTGAACGCCTCCATGTCCGCGTCGGGGATGGGAGCGTGCCGCCCGAGGAGCTCGGTGAAGCCGCCCTGGAACTTCTCGAACGCCGCGCGCTCATCGAAGCTGCCGCTGTCCGGCTGCGCGGAGGGCGCGTCGTTGCCGCCCGTGCGGTCCCCGCGCCAGTGCATCGGGCCATGGTTCGCCATCCCTCGCAGGCTCTGGGTGGTCATCGGGCCCTTCATGGGGTGGAACGTCGGATGGGTGATGGGCTCGCCGGTGATCAGGTTGACGAGCGGATCATCAGCGAACGGCCCCGGGTGATCGACCACGGGAGCGTCCGGGTTGCCCAGATCCCAGGCCAGGCTGTCGAGGTCGCCGAACACATGGCAGCTCGCGCAGGAAGAGTCGCCATGGCTCGACGAGAACGACGCGTCGTAGAGGAACGGGCGACCGCGGACGACGCTCTCCGGCTCGGGGTTGAACATCCAGACCTTGTTGACCTCGGCGCGCCGAGCCGTGCTGACGATGGAAATGCCATTGTCGAAGCGGGTCAGGACATACAGCTGCTGGCGGGGCTCGTCGAGCACGACCCCCGTGGGGCCCCCGCCGGTCACGGGGATCTGGTACCTCGCGGTCGGCGCGGTCATGCTCTCGAGCGCCGCGGTCCGATAGACGCCCACCTTGCTCGAGCCGAGCGCGGCGACGTAGAGCGTCTCGCCGTTGCTGGAGACCGCCATCCCCGTGGGGCTCGCGAGGCTCGCGGCGTTCTCCTGGTTCGGGATGGCCGCGCAGCACGCGGCGTAGTCGATGTGGGAATTGAGGTGTCGCGGGGTCACGCCGTTCGCGCCGATGACGGTGATCCGGCTCTCGTGGAGGTGACCTCGCACGGTCTGCCCTGCAAAGGTGCCCGGACCCTCGAAGCGGTCCAGGTTGTTCGCGTCGGTGTTGGAGACGTAGATGGCCCCGTTCACCGGGTTGACCGCCATGTTGTAGAGGACGGTGCCGACGCCCGTGAAGGACCCCGCGGGCCCCGGGCGGAGCGCGGGCCGCGTCGCCATGGCGTCGATGACGAAGACGTCCTTGTCGGGGAGCGAAAGCTTCACGGCGTCATCCCAGGTGCGCCCTGCCGTGTCCACCCAGTGAGCGCCGCTCCACTTGACGATGATGCCGACCTCCGGCGCGGGCTGCTGCTCGAAATTCGTGCTCGGCGGCGGGAGGCCGCCCGGGCCGAAGCCGTCGGGGACCATCGTCTCGAAGACGCTGGTGGTGCGGTTGCCCGAGTGGAAGCCGGCCGCATAAACGTGGCTGCCGTCCGGGCTCACAGCGAGCGCGCGGGGGGTATCCGCGAACAGCGTGATGACGGCGAGCGGGTCGCCGCCCAGGGAGCGCCCGAGATCTCCGGCGTCGAACACCCAGACGTCGGCGCGGCCGACGCCCGGCGTGGTGAGCTGCGGATCGAACGGGACGTTCTGGCCACGGTGGGCCGCGGTGATGAACGCGCGTCGTCGCCCGGGCCCTGCGAACACGATGTCGCGCGGCTCGTCGCCGACCAGCAGCGTGCGGTCCACGTGGCCGCTCGCTCCCTTGCGACCGAGCCGCACGACGCTGACGCTGTCGGAGAGGTGATTGACGACCCACACCTCGTCGTTGGTGCGCGCGGCCAGCGCGACGGGCTCGAGCCCCACAGGCACGGAGGTCAGGTGGACCAGACGGCCCTGGCGGACGCTGTACACTTCGAGGCGGTTGTCGGGTGTATTCACGGCGAACAGCCGCCGACCGTCCGGGGAGAGCGCGAGCGGCCGGACCTGCCCGCTCTCGAAGAGAGTGAATGAAGGCGCCGTGGCGCCCGCGCGCGCGCTCACGACGAGGAGCGCCGCCACCACGCATACGGGCACGAGCTTGAACACCGCACCTCGACGGGAATAACGAATTGGCATGCCACCCCCCATGGCGTCCGAAAGACCGACTCCGTTCCGGAAGGACGAAGGTCCGCTCACCCGCCGGGACGCCCGGGAAAGCCCCTCGACGGACGCGGCGCGGGTGCTCGGTCGACCCGTGCAACGCGGTACAAAGACGGATGGACGCAAGTTTCAGAGCTATCATGGAAAGGCTGAGATGGCCAGATGGCGGGAAGCATCTTGTCGAGTCCACGACATGCGTCCAGGGCGTGCCCGACGCCGAGCGGCGCGAAGAGCTCAGTCGATCTTCGTCGTACGATAAGCCACGGCAGCGCCTCGATACGAAACGCCGGTGCGCACGTCGACGAGGGGACGTCCGGCGTGTCCTTGTGCGATCTCGCAGATGCCCTGTCAGGCAGGAGGCGCCCTGCGACGGCCGCCGCCCGCGCGGCTCGCCCGGGTGCTCGCCCCGAAGCTGCGCTTCATGGATCTTTGCAACCAGCATGAACAACCGCCTTGTCAGCGCGAAACCCGATAGGCTGCGATGCGTGGACTCGACGACACACCACGGCGCGGAGCGACCTCCGTCGGTCCCGCCTGCAGCCAGGTACGACCCCGAGCACGGGACGTTCGAGCTCGTGGAGACCGACGCCGACGGCCGCCCTTCCGGCGAGCGCCGCGTGTACCGCGCGAGCGACGGCTCGTTGCTCTCGCGCTGCTGCTATGCGGGCGGGGTGAAGGACGGGCCGTTCGCGATGTTCCACCCGAACGGTCAACCCGCGCAGCGCGGGCGCTACCGGGACGGCCAGCTCGACGGCGAGGTGGTGGTGTACGGCAGCGACGCCCCGAGCGAGCTCAAGCTGCGGCCGTGCTGTGTGCCGCCCGGCGCGTGGGAGCTGCGAACGCACTACCGGCAGGGGCGCATCGTGCGCCAGGTCTTTCACGATCGCGCCGGGTACCCGATCTCCGCGGACGGCTCCCGCTGGCCCGACAGACCCGCCGGCGTCGCCGAGGAGGCGGACTACGACCAGGACTCGCAACGCTGGCTGGTCCTCGAGGAGGACGAAGCGTCGGCCGCGCTCCTCCATCGCTATTTCACGCGCGAGGGCGAGCCCTCTCAGGAGATCGAGATTCGCGCAGGAGCGCGCTATCGCGAGCGCCGGTACGGCGCGCTGGGCCGCCCTTCCGAGGAGCGGCACCTCGATCCCGAGGGACGCTTCCACGGCCCGTCCGTCCGCTGGTTTCCCGATCCGGACACGAGCCCTTACCTCGATCCGCGCGTGCGCGAGGAGCGCGGTCAGTACGCGCACGGTCACCCCGTCGGGGCGTTCACAGGGCTCGACGCGGGCGGGGCGCCGGTCGTCCTACGCGAGCTCGGCGCGGCCCTCGACGAGGCCAGCCTCGTCGCGTCGCCCGCGCTCGCCGAAGACCTCGCGGCGTGGGACGCCGAGCGCGCCTGGGCCCTCGCGCGAGAGCTCTTGGAGGGCGGCCGCGCGCGCGAAGCCTGCTGCGCCGCAGCCCGCGCGGCGGTCCGCGGGGGCGAGCGCGAGAGGCTCGCCGCGTTCCTGCGCGCCGCGACGCTGCGGCCAAGACCCGAGGTCGCGGAGCGACGCGGGCGAGCGCTGCTCGAGACGCCCGACGCGACCGCGCTCGGCGCCCTGGACGAGCTGCTCCTCGGCGCCGAGCCGAGCGCTGCCTACCGCACGCTCGCCGCCGCCTTGCCGTGCTCGCGGCGCGTCGCGCTCGCGCTCGTCGAGGCGGCGCTGCTGCTCGAGCCCGAGCGCCGCTCGACCTGCATCACGCGCGCGCTCCTGCGGCTCCAGCTCGGCGACACGCGCGGGGTGCTCGAGGATGCCGCCCGCGTCGAGCCCGAGGCCCCCGCCATGGCCGAGCACCTCAGGACCTTCGTGCGGCTGCTGTTCCCGGAGTTTGCTTTCTGGCCGGCGCGCCAGGTCATCGATCCGTTGCCGGCCGACGCATCGGCCACGGTCGAGCTCGACCAGCCGATCGAGCAGGTTCGGCAGAAGATCCAGCTCTACGCCACCCGCTTGCTGCGCCTGCGCGAGGCCGTGCAGCGCAGCCTGCCGGGGACGGAGCCCTGTCCGTGGCTCCCGCCCGACCTGTCGCACGTGCTGCCGGGCGGGCCGGTGGAGCTCGCGCGGACGGCGGCGACCTTGACCGAGGAGACCGAGAACGGCGTGGAGACCGTCGAGCTCACCGTGGACGAGACGCTCGACCCAGGAGCGCTGCCGGTCTCTCTCCTGATGCGAAGGGCCCGAGCCGAGTGGGCCGCCCTCTGCTGGCTTTGCTGGTCGGCCGGCCTCGACCGCATCGCGTTGCCGGAGCGCATCGCGCCCCGGCCCGACTTCACGGCGGCGGTCAACATGTCGCTCACCCGTTGCTTCCGCGCGCGCGATCAGCTGCAGACCGGCGGGCTCGTCAGCCGGGCGCGCGGCGTGCCGGGCTTCGTCTGGGAAGGGCACGCCATCGACCGGCTCGACCCCACGCTCGCGGTGATCGCGGCCGACGAATACTTCGAGATGCGCTGCCTCTTCGTGTGGCTCCTGTTTCCGGCGAACATCTCCCCGTTCCAGAGCGACATCCGCGCCGTCTGAGCCGATTCAGGGCGGCAGAGCGGAGCGCGCCGGTGAAGAGAACGATCGGAGTGGACGTGCATGCCACCAGCGCGACGTTCGCCGCGCTCGGCGAGCGCGGCGAGGGGCGCGGGCGCGTCGTGCTAAGATCCCCCTCGTGCCGAAGGAGAAGGCCAGGCCGGGCGAGACGCTCATCGCGCGCAACAAGCGCGCGGGCTTCGATTACGACCTCGGCGACCGGTTCGAGGCGGGGATCGTCCTCAAGGGGAGCGAGGTGAAGATGCTTCGCGCCGGCAAGGCCGACTTGACCGACTCGTTCTGCACGGTCTCTCGGGGCGAGGTGTTCTTGCAAGGTGTGAGCATCGCCGCGATGGCCAGCGCCGCCTTCGGCCACTTGCCGAAGGGCGCGCGCAAGCTCCTCCTCCATCGGCGCGAGATCGAGCGCATCGACCATTCGATCGCCCGCGAGGGGATGACCGCTGTCGCTACCCGGCTCTACTTCAAGAGCGGTCTGGCCAAGGTCGAGATCGCGCTGGCGAGGGGGAAGAAGATCTACGACAAGCGCGAGGCCATCAAGACGCAAGATGCCGAGCGCGAGACGCGAGCCATGGTGGTGCACGGACAACGACGGTACGGACGCGCGTGACGCAGGGTCCGCGCCGCGGTCGAGCGGCAGCCGCGGGCGGCGGCCTCCTGCTTCTGGCGTGTGATGGACGCCGCCCCGACCTGGGCCGCGACCCCGACCTGGATCGGGTCGCGGCTGGTTGCGGCTGGTTGCAGCTGGTTGCGCTGAAGCACACGCGCAGGCCAGCGCGCGCCCCGTCGTCCTGACGGGGCGGCGTGCGCCATCGCGGCGACGTGGCACTCGAAGCTGCCCACGACCGTGCGAGGGCCGCCTGCGACAGGCGCCGACCGCGAGGTGCGCGGGGAACGGCGGTGTTGCACCCGGTTGCACCCGGTTGCACTCAGGCCGGCCCGTCGGCGTGGGACCTCCACGAGCAGGGCGGCCACGAGACAGTGCGCCGACGAGGCCAGGGGCGAGCGGCGCGTCCCGGCATCCCTGCGGCGTCGCGCCCGCCGAAGGCGACGGAAGGCGGCCGCCCCTGCGCCCCTGCGCTCTCGCAGCGCGCTCGGCGCACCGCGGGGAAACAGCCGATCTCTCGCCTGGCACGGCCCTTGCGAAACGGCTTTGCGTCGCGACGACACGATGAACAGGGGCGCTGAAGAGCGCTCGATGCCGTCGCGCTGACCATCAAACTCTTTTTCTTCTCTACGAGGAGCAAACTATGTTGATCCGTAATACGTGTGCGGTCGTTGTGGCTTCGCTGTTCGGGTTCGGGTGCGCCGTCGACGCGGGGGACACGGGCGGCCTTGACGAGGATCGCGAGGAGCTCGCCGGCGCCGGCGACGAGGAGGCCGTCGCGAGCGACGCCGAGGCGCTCGCCGTCGGCGCGCCGCGGCGGCATGCGAGCTTCAGCCGTCATTACGGCGGGAACATCATGGAAGAGGACCATTACCCGGAGTTCGGCGGGATGTGCTCCCCGGGGTACGAGAGGGTGAGGGTCGACGTGAGCTGGAACGGGAACGGAGCCTGCGAGTTCGCCGGCTGGGTCAACCCGGGCAATCCGACCGATTGCCGCGCGAAGCTCCATGTGCACACGAACGCGTTCTGGGGCGGCGGAGAGTGCATGGCCACGAGCTTCGAGGCGCGCAGCAACCTCTACACCTGCGGCGACAGGCTCCGGAATTATTGCGGCGGAGCCGGCCCTCAGCCGAACGGTGCAGCCCCGGTGTGCTTCTGCGACAACTCTTGCACCGTGTACGGGGATTGCTGCCCCGACTACCATCTGGTGTGCAATTGAACCACGCACGTCACCCGCGCGCGTGAACGCGCTCCCATGCGCAGGTGAACGCTGCCCTTCCTCACGCATCCTGCCCGTTCACGGAGGTGGGTTGTCACCCGATCTCCCCGACGAGACGGCGTGTCAGCTCCTGGCGCTTCGATGCCGGCGACGGAACGTCAACAGCGCAAGGCCCACGGCGACGGCCGCGGCGTAGGAGCTCCTCGGCTTCGCATGGCCGACGACACAGGCGCATCCGCCGGATTCAGATGCGGGAGCTGGGTCCGCGCCGGGGTCGGCGCCGCCGGCGGTGCCGCCTGGGGCGCTGCCGCCCGCGGCGCCGACCCCGGCGCTCCCGCCGTCACCCGCGGAGCCACCGCTCCCCGCTGCGGGTCCGGCGCCGCCGGCGTTCTGAGCCCCCCCGGTGCCGCCGCCCGAGCCGCCCGCGCCGCCCGAGCCGCCCGCGCCGCCCGCGCCACCGCTGCCGCCAGAGCCCGAACAGTCGGTCTCTGGATCGACACCACCGGCCTCGTCGAGACCGAAGAACGCGAGGATGGCGTCGTGCTCGTACGCCATGGAATGCGCGCCGTCTTTCCCTGACCAGGCCTCGAACACCGTGGTACCACACTCGTTGCTCCAGAACTTGCGCTCATAGGTGGTCCCGTTCGCGGTGGTCGTGCTGTCGGTCGAGGTCGGGGTCTCGCTCAGCTCCAGGACGTTCGTCCATTCCTTGATCGCCTCGCCCTGGTTGTTGTAGTTGATCGTCGCGTCTGCCGTGCCGTGGAAGATCTGAAGGCGCGGTCGATGTCCCGTATAGCCAGGATACATGGCACGAACCTGGTCTCCCCATTGCTGGGCCGTCTTGCTCGTTCTGCCCCCCGCGCAGTTGCCGCTCCACTGGTTGCTCGGGTCGAAGCCGTCCGCCCAGCACCCAGCTGGCACCCCCGCCCTCGCCGCGCCAGCCCTGAAGATGTCCGGGTACACCGCCAGCATGGCTTGCGTCATCATCGCTCCGGATGAGCCACCCATCACGTAGACGCGCTCCGGGTCGCCGTCGTACTTCTCGAGCGTGTACTTCACCATCTGAGCGACGGCCTGCGTGTCGCCGCCACCGTCGTGGGTCAGGGATTTCATCGTGCCCACATCCCAGCAGTTGCGGCCCGTGGCCTCCGGAAGGATGATGATGAAGCCGTTCTTGTCGGCCCCCGCGCGGATCCCCGAGATGTTGCTGAAGAACCCGCTCACCGGCGTGCTGCAAGAGTGGCAGGCCACCACGATGGGTGGATTCTCCGCCAGCTGGTCCGGGACGTAGATGTGCATGTTGACGTAGTCCGGTACGCCGCTCGCTCCCCACGTTGCCCGGTTCACCGGCACCACGGACGCCGCGTGCGCTGGCTCGGCCGCGAGCAGCCCCAGAGAGATCGACGCGAGCACGAGAACGTGATTCTGAAATCGACGCATGTCCGAGCACCTCTTGAGCTGGCGTCGCCGACGATGGCGCGCTTGGCACGTTGATCCTAATCGACACAAGAACTTCGGCGCAAGCCGCTTCGAGTTCTTCC
This sequence comes from Sorangium sp. So ce362, assembly GCF_051519845.1. Classification (NCBI taxonomy): domain Bacteria; kingdom Pseudomonadati; phylum Myxococcota; order Polyangiales; family Polyangiaceae; genus Sorangium; species Sorangium sp. So ce362. Next base: position 6,667,866 of record NZ_CP150332.1, read on the forward strand.
ATTCCGGAAAAATTGAACCAAGCGCTCCCGCGCCGCAGAACGTCACCGCGTTGCAGACGGCCGTGAGCCCGCGGCCGCGCGGCGCTCCGCCGGCCAGGAGCGTGGCTATCTCCGGAACCGCTCCGCGTCGATCCCATACCGCTTCATCCAGCGCTGGATCTGCATCCGCGCCTTGCCCATCTCGCTCGCCACGGCGGAGATATTCCCTCTGTGCACGCCGAGCAACCGGACGAGCTCCTCCCGCCGCGCGGCATCCCCTGCGTCCCCCCCTTCCAGCGCGCGTTGCACCGCAGGGGAAAGATGCTCCAGCCCCACCTGCCCCTCCTCCCCCGCGAGCACGACCGCTGTCTCGAGGCACTTCTCCAGCTCTCGCACGTTCCCCGGCCAATCATGACGGAGCATCGCTCTCGCCGCGCGCGGGTGGATCCGGACCCGCGCGGCGCGCTCCGGCGGGAGGCGGGCGAGGAGCGCGCCGATGAGCAGGCCGAGGTCCTCGCGGCGCGCGCGGAGCGGGGGAAGCTCGACCTTGTGGCCGGCGAGGCGGTTCCAGAGATCGCCACGAAACGCGCCGTCTTCGACCATCCGCTCGAGGGATCGGTGGGTCGCCGCGATCACCCGGAGATCGACCGCGACCGAGCGTGTGCCGCCGATCGGGCGGACCTCGCGCTCCTGCAGGGTCCGGAGCAAGGCCGCCTGCGCCGGCGCCGGCAGATCGCCGATCTCGTCGAGGAACAGCGTACCCCGGTCGGCGCTGCGGACGAGGCCGAGGCGATCCTCCGTCGAGCCCGAGAAAGCTCCCCTCTTGTGGCCAAAGAGCTCGGCCTCCACGAGATCTTTCGGGAGCGCGCCGCAATTGACGGCAACGAAATCGCCGGTCCGCCGCGAGAGCGCGTGGAGGGCGCGCGCCATCACCTCCTTGCCGGTGCCGGTCTCGCCTTCGAGGATCACCGAGACCGTCGAGCGCGCGATGGGGATGAGCCTCGCGAACATGCGATGGAGCTGAGGGAGCACGGTCGCGAGGCCCGGGGCCTCCGGACGCAAGGCAGCCCAGTCGAGCACGGGAGGATCGTTCGGATCGCAGGCAATGGCTTCCCGGTAGATGAGAAAACTCTGCCCGAGCTCGATCCGATCGCCGTCCTCGAGCTCGGCTCGAGTCGTTCGAACGCCGTCGATCAGCGTGCCGTTCTTGGATCCGAGGTCGTCGAGGACCCAGCGCTGGAGCAGCTTGCCGAGGCGCGCGTGGGTCGAGGACATGTGGCGATCGTCGGTGCGAACCGTGAGCCGGCGAGCGCCGACCACCGCCTCGACCTCGCGGGCGGCCCCGCGGCCAAGGATGAGCTCGTCGAGCTTCGCGAGCGAGAACCGCATGGGAGGGGCGAGCGGGCGGTGCGCCTCGAGGACGAGGAACAGGTGGGGGCGGTGATGGACGTCGCCGATCTCCTTGGGCTCCTCGGTGGAGGAGAGCGTTCTGTTCTCCGGACCGTCGATCATCGCATTTTCTGCATACACCATCTCCGGACGGGCGTCGCCGAGGCGCAGCCGGGCACTGGACGCAACAGGGGGTGCAACCCTGCAACGTGCGCCTCGCAGACCGAGAGCCCGGAGGGGCGTTCGACGGGGGCGGGCATGGGTCTTGTAAGGGCGCTGGGCATGAGCTTTCGACGCACCCTTGCCGCGCTCGCCCTCGTGCCCGCCTTCGTCACCATGGGGTGTACGGCCGGAAACATGATGGAAGACGAAGTTACCGCCTCGACGCGGCAGGCCCTGAGGGGCCCGGCTTTCGAGATGCCACAGAATGGGCTCGACCCCAGAGCGCTCCCCCGGAACGCCTCGCTGCTGGAGGCGCTGAGATACCACAAGCTCGATACCCAGGGGCTCGACGCGATCCTGTCGGCGAACCCTCACATGGCCGAGCGATTCATCGACGCAGCCGCTGGCAACGCGAACGAGCTCATGGAGGTGATCGTGTCGTGCGCGCTCGGTCCCGATGAGCAAGTGAAGGCCACGATCCACGCCGAGACATTCATCTGGCGGGGCAAGCTCGGCCTTTGCGGCAAGGAGTCCCCGCTGGGTAGCTGGGGGGATCTACCCACGAAAGAGTGCCTCGAGGTGGTCTCGAGCTGTGTCCTTGCGCGGCTGAACGCCCTGGATAGGCAGGTCCCCATCTCGATCCGCGGCCAGGATGCGAGCCTCTTCGTGCTCCGGGACAAGGTTCGGGTGGAGCGCGAGCTCCGCGACCGGGCGCCGATCGCGAGCTTCGAGGCATGCACGCCCTACCACACCGAAGGCGAGAACAGGCGCGACTGCGGCTGGCAGGCGGCCTACGTGGGCAGGTGCGAGCCCAAGGCCTCGGTGACATTGCAGCGCGAGCGCTGGTCCGTGGTTCAGCCCATGGTGCGCGTGTGCAGAGGCATTCACGGTTGCAATCATGATCAACCGGACGTCGCGAGCTCCCGGGATCTGCCTGGTTATGCGGGCTTCGTGGCAGACTTCGCCGAGGAAGAGGAGATCTCGTTCCCTTGCCCGCCTGGCGACCTGTTCAGCGTCATGCTCGCGTCGCCGGACCCCAAGGAGCAGTTGCCGCCGGAGCTCGACGTGGTCCCCTCTCCCGGCACCCCTGCCAAATATCCCGCCAGGGAGGAGGACGTCTTCACGTATCGCGAGGGCTCGTTCTTCGGCGACATCTTCAATGGGCCGAAGAATAGATACGCATGCTACAGCGACATCTGGAGCGCCGGGAAGGCACACCTCGCCGACCGACTCTGCGGAGGCCCCAGTGACGAGGATTGTCTCCTGCAGGAGCCCTTGCCTTGTCGAGCCGCGCCAAGCAGCGACGAGCGCACGGCGCCTGCTTACACGCAGCTCTGCTTCGGTGAAAGCAAGGCCCCCAGCTCGGCGTACCTCGACTGCGAAGGGGAGCAACGTGTCCGTCGTCCGTGGCAGCACGGGATCACCGTCTTTCTCAGCGACCCTTGCGCCCTCTCCAGCGACATCAAGGGCTGCTTGCTGGCGAACAAGTGTATCCACAGCGAATGCACCACGGGGGCCGCGCTCGACGATGGATGCAGCCCCGTCGTGACGAGCATCTGCGCCGCGGATGCCTACTGCTGCAACGCCGCCTGGGACAGCATTTGCGTCACCGAGGTAAAGACCGTGGCGAAGAGCGCGCAGTGCGTCGAAGGCACCTGCGGCCACACGCTCTCCACCGCAGGCGATGAGCTCACCCCCGGCTGCGACGTGCCGTCCCTCTCCTCGCCCGGTTGCGTGGCCAGGATCTGCAAGACAGATCCCTACTGCTGCAGCATCGCCTGGGACAGCATTTGCGTTGACGAATTTCAGCGCGAGTGCGCGCTCACCGAGTGTTCCCACGACGAATGCACGACCGGCGCAGCGCTCTTCGGCGACTGTAGCTCGCTCGCGATGAGCATCTGCAGCGTGGATCCCTTCTGCTGCACCACCGCCTGGGACAGCGTCTGCGTCAGGGAAGTCCAGACCGTGGGCGGCCAAGCCTGCGACTGAGCCACGAGCAAAGCTCCGCTCACCGCGCCGGCGCCTCGACAAGCCGCCGCATCTCCGCCACCGCGGGCACCGTCTCATCCGCCACCGACCACGCGTCCAGCACCTGCTGCGCGAGCTCCCGCGCCCGGTCGCCTTCCCCCCGCCGCGCCGCGCGGCGCGCGGCGCGCACCACCGCGAGGCTCGCCCCGTTGAGCTCCGAGGAGCGATCGGCGAGCGCCGCCTCCAGCCGCGCGACGAGCTCGCTCTCCCCCGTGCGCTCGAACGTCTCCACCATCGGCTCGGCGAGCACCTCGACGAACGGCCCCGGCGTCCTGAGCAGAGGCCGGAACGCTCGCGCCGCGCCCGCAAAATCTCGCTTCGCATAGCGCTCGGCGCCCTCGGTGAAGGCGTCCGCGTCCGGGAGGGCGCTGTACGACAGGCGCTGTCGGAGCTCCCGGAATCGGGTGAAGCAGCGGCGGGATACCGCGGGCGAGGCGTGCGCGCAGATTGCAGGGAGCCGGAGCGGGACGTCGAGGTATGCGCCGTCGAGCGGCGGAGGCTCGGGATCGAGGAATCGCTCCACGAGGAGATCGGCGATCTCCTGCGCGCGGCCGAGGACGAGCGCGATCTGCAGCGCGCGCCAGGCAATCTCGAGGCGCTGCACGCGCAGCCATCCGGCGTCGTCCGCCGCGACGACCATGGCGCGTCTGGCACGCTCGAGCGCGGCGCCGAATCGCGCCTCGCTCGCCTCGAACCGCACGAGGAGCAGGTCGCTCGCCACGCGGTGGACGGGATACCCCCCCGTCGCGAGCGCGACCGCGATGCCCCGCGCCTCCTCGTGCGCGCCGGAGGCGAGCAGCTTGTCCGCGAGGGTGCCGGCCACGGACGTGTCGAGCGGCGAGAGGACATAGGCGCGCCGGGCAGCCGCGAGCGCAATGGCCCTGTCGCCCGGGCGCTTCGCCTGAAACAGCCAGCCATAGCTGTTCCAGGGCACCCAGGCCTGCATCGCGCGCAGCGTCGCCCCTGCGCTCGTGGTGCCATACGTCACCGAGAGGAGCTGGAGCCAGGGCGCGCAGCCCTCACCGATCGGGTTCCTCGGCTCCGCCTGGACCGCGAGCAGGGCCATCTCCGCGGCCCGCTTCGGGTCGGGCGACTGAAGGAGGCACGAGAGGGTCGTGGCGAGCGTCGAGCGCCCGAGCGGCGTGGCCTCGCGCGCGAAGCGGCCCTCGAGCTCGGCGATCGTGGCCGGATCGTCCTTGCGCAGGGCGACGTGCTCGACGCGGCCACGCGCGGCGAGCTCGCCCGAGGAGGCAGGCTCGCCGCGCGGAGGCAGCTCCACCTCCGGCAGCGGAAGGCCGAGCGTGTAGGCGCAATGGCGGCCCTCGGCGCGCCCCAGCTCCGCGAGATCGGCGCTCCTCGCCGCGACGCGGGAGCACTCGTCCGGGAGCCCACCCGCGTTGTTGCTCATGGCCGCGGCGAGGTCGAACAGCACGAGGGCGCCGCCGATGTCGCGCGCGCGCGAGAACTCCGCCATGGTGGGATCGAGAGAAGGCGCCACCGGGAGCGCTCCCCGCTCGGCGAGAGGATTCATCGCGTCCCGCACGGCTTCGTAGAGGGCACGCCCGGCGCCCACGGAGCGGTCGATCTCGGCCCCGTCGGGGCCGCGGAGGGTGACCGTGATGCGGAAGCCGGAGCCCTCCCGGACGACCTCGCCGTCGACGTAGGCGGCCGCTCGCCGGTGCGCTTCCTCGACCGCTCTGGCGCGTGCTCCGGGGGCGGCGTAGGGATCCTCGGGGAACCGGTCCACGGGCTGCGCCGGGAGCGCCAGGAGCTCGGCGGGGATGAGCGTCCGCCCGGAGGCCCCCCCCAGCGCGAAGCGCGCTCGTTCGCAGAAGAGGGACGCCGCGGCAGCGCCCAACCACCCCGCAGGCGCGTCGACGCCCGACGCATCGAAGGGCGGGCACGCCAGCACCGAAGACGGCGAATGCAGGGGCGAGACGGGAGCGGGCACGGCCGAGGCGGAAGGAGGCACGGCTCGTGCGGACATCTGCCGATAGAGGACCGATGCGCCGGCGACCGCGACGAGCGCACCGCCCGCCAGAGCCAGCAGCCCGATTCCCGCCCTTCGAGGTCGACCGGGCGGCGACGACGCGCGCAGCGATGGCACCGGGTCTTCAGGCGCCGCCTCTCCTCCCGCGCCGACGGGAGCTGAAGACTCGATCTCCGACACCGAACGTGTCGTCGTCGAGCCCTCGGGGAACGCCGACTCGGTCTCTTCCGACGCGGTCCCCGTGGCTCCGGGTCGCGCCCCGCCCTCCTCGTGGACGCCGCCCCCTTCCGCGGCCGCCACCGTCTCCGCAACGGATCCCTCCACGCTGCCGGGGGCCGGACGAGGCAGGTCGAGGGGAGCCACGTCGGCGATCCCGAGCGCGTCGCCGAGCGCGCGCACCGCCGCGGTCGCCGTGGCGAATCGCCGGTCCGGATCGACGGCGGTCGCCTGCGCGAACCATGCATCGAAGCCGCCGGGCAGGAAGACGCCTCTCATGGCCGCGCGCGCGCTCGCCGGCTCCACCGGGCCGTACGCCGCGCTGAGCGCGAAGGCGACGAGGTTGTCTTCTTCCTTTTTTTCATCGACCCAGTACGCCTCGCCGACGAGGAACGTATAGGCCATCATCCCGAGCGCGTAGATGTCCGTCGCCGCCGAGACGCGCCGGCCCCGGAACTGCTCGGGCGCCATGTAGAGCGGCGTCCCCACGGTCTGGGTCGCGCCTCCGCCGGCGGTGCTCTCGGCGATGATTTTTGCCACGCCGAAATCGAGGATCTTGATGCGCCGCTCGCCGTCCGCGCGCACGCTGAGAAAGACGTTTGCCGGCTTGAGGTCGCGATGGACGATCCCCGCCCGGTGCGTCTTGTCGAGCGCGAGCGCCATCTGGTGCAGGCACGCGAGCGTCTCCTCGGGCGAGAACCGCCCCACGCGCCGCAGACATCGGCCGAGCTCCTCACCGCGGAGCAGCTCCATGACGAGGAACGGCACCCCGGTGGCGTCGTCGACCCCGGCGTCGAAGACCTCCACGATGAACGGACTCTCGATGTGCGCGGTCACCCGCGCCTCGATCTCGAACCGCCTGCGGAGCTCGGGGCGCTCGATGATATGGGAGAGCATCACCTTGAGCGCCCACCGGCGATCGGTCCCGAGGTGACGCGCCTCGTACACCGCGCCCATGGCGCCGGCGGCGAGGCGGCGAACCAGCCGATAACGGCCGGCGAAGATTGTCCCCTCGACCACCTCGATGGATACCACGCGAGCCCTCGTGGAGAAGGATATGGGTGCGGCTCTTCTGGAACGAGGGCGTTTTGCTCATTTCACCCGGCGCAGTTTGGGTCGAGGCGGCGGCAGCGGTGAGGGGACATCGCCTCCTGCATAACGTGCACGGTGCGTTCGGTCATGCTCCTGCTGCAGGTGGAACGCCCAGTAGGCTTCGAAGTCGCCGCTCGAGCGCAGCGAGCGGAGGCGCAGCACCGCCTCTGCGCCTTGGAGCGACCAGCGAGCCCCGGTGCGGTCCATGCGATCCTTGACGAGATGGCGGCATGCGCCCTCGATCACCCCCGTGGCGATGGGCAGCCCCGCTGCGAGCGCGCGATCGTAGTGCAAGAGCGTCCGATGCTTCACGAGGTAGCCGATGCAGGTATCGAGCGTCACCGCTGTCCCCATGTCCACCACGCGGCTGCTGGCATGGCGCCGGATGGTGCTGGCAATGGCTCCGGCCGTGCGCCCCGCGAGCAGCTCGTGCAGCCGGCACGTCACCCACTGCTCGACCTCCTTGGTCCCGTCGGCGAAGAAGCAGTGCGCGGCCTTCCAGAGATATTCAAGCACGTGGATGATATCGAGGACTATTGTGATCTCGACGCATGCCTTCTTCGCGGCGCGCTTGACCAGGGTGATCTGGTCCTTGTTGCCGTCGACCAGCACCACCCACCGCCGAAGGCGTTCCGGATCGCGACGCAGGCCTTCAGCAAACGCCGCCGAGATCACCTCTCGCGATGACTTCTCCACGCTCGCCCAGACCCGTTTGTTCACCGGCCGCGGCCGTTGCGCGGCGACGTCATGCACAGGGCGCAAGTCGTTCACGATGTCGTCAGGCGTGCGGACCCAGGGGTCTATCGTGTAGAGGGTGGCGACCTCGGCCATTCGCTTCCGGTTGCGCTTCTCGCCCTTGGCGAGGCGCTTCGTGAGCTTGTGTTTCCCCGCTTCCGCAGCCTTCCGCGTCGCAGGTCGGAGGTCTTCGCGCCGCATCGCGATCCCCTTGCCGTCGAAGCTGAGTACCAGCAGCGCCTGAGTGTCCTCGACTTCGACGGCGCGGGTGGAGTAGAACGCATCGAAGTCCTGCGCGGCGCGCTCCGCGAGCTCCTCCACCTGGCGCTTCGGCACCGCGGCGCCGGTCGATTTTCTCAATCCCTCAACGACCTCATCGAACGAGCTGCGGGCGGCGCTCTCGGCGACGTAGCGACGGACGCTGTGCGAGTAGAGCTCGTCCGGGAGGCTCAGCGCCGCATCCATCGGATGAAGACCGGGGACGCCCGGCGCCTGATAGGCCGCGCGTGGCACATCGACCTCTCCGACGACCGACATGAGCGCTCTGCTGCTGAGACGTCGATGCTTGCGCTGAACGCCGTCCGCGCCCTTGACCTCCACGGGCCTTTCGCGCTCGGCCCGAAGCTCGAGGTGGGCCTGGAGGAGCCGCCGCTGGTACTCGCGCCCCTCGTCGACGACGAACCCCTCCAGCTCGGCATGCGTGCTCTCCATCGACTCGGATGACCGAAGATGCTTCTCCATGGCTTCTGCCTGCTCCCGGGCGCTCTCGAAAGGGTCCTGACCTGCTGCAACGGCGTACGCGGCGCTCACGACCAAGTCCTCCTGCCGGTCCAACCTGCCTGTCGGGACCGGCCTCTTGCAGAGGCCATGGATACGTCAGATTCGTGGAATTTCAACGCGTTGCATTTTCGCGCCCGGAATTATCACCTGTGGCGAAGTATACGATCGTCAATCCGTCGAATGTGGCCTCGCCCGCGCCCGGATTCTTTCACCTCTCGCGGCCGAACCTGGGCTGCGGCTTCGCGCTTGGGCCGGCGGATAAGTGCACGGCATCAACGTCGCAGGGGGGCCAAGTCCACCGGCTACGTCGACGGGCGTCTGCGTCGATGTGATAGGGGCGCGGTCCCAGGGACCGCGCCTTCGGCGCAACACCATGAAAGCGCACGGACTTTTGTCGTCGCCAAGGATCTACACCCGAAGGATATACCTTGGCGCTCCAGCCACGGTCCACGTTTTCACGCCGCGATGTCCCCTCCGTTCACCGTCCGCAGGCCTCACAGGATGACTGCGCCTCAGCGACTCTCGCGGCTACGCGCAGGCGGCGGCCCCGACGGCTGCCAGCAGGGCACGACGAGTCGGATGGTCCGGCGTACCCATCGATCTATCGCGATCCGTAAACGGCACAGCCCGACGCGCGAGGCGCTGCTCGCCGCGACCGTCGAGGAGCACCTGCCCGCGCTCGCTGGACACCGCGGACTACGCGGGCGATCCGGCGCCTGCCGCCGGCCGAGACGGCGCCACGGCGTCTGCGGGCAGCGGCGCTCAGCGCCCGGGCGCGCTCAGGCCGCGCTGGCGTCAGGGCTCACCGGCGCGGAGCGACACCGCGCTCCGGCCGGGCGGGCTCACGGCGCGTCGAACCGGTACGTGGTCGCCTGGGCCGCGGCGCGCTGGCCGAACTCGCCGCAGAAGGCCGTCAAAGCGCGATAGCCGCTCGTCGGCAGCATCTTCCGGAACTCGAGGTGCGTGACGAGACAGAACGTGCAGACCTCCAGGTAGCTGAGGTCGCGATCCTGGGACAGCCCCGCGCGCGCCGCCTGGAGGTTGTCGTCGAGCCAGGCCAGCATGTTGAGCAGGCTCTTCTGCAGCTTCGTGAGCTGCGCGTCGTCCTCCGGCGTCCCCGCGAGCTGGCCCATGATCAGCGTGACCTCGGTGGCCATGGCCTGCACGACGAGCTCCTGCGCGTTCGCGGTCAGCGCCTCGGTGAGGTGCTCGGGCCAGACCACGCGCCGCTGCACCGGCGCCCGACGCACGAGCTCTCGGCAGATGTTGAGCGAGCCGAGCCACGTGGTCGCCCCCGTCCGCAGGATCGGCAGGCGCAGCGCGGGATTGCCCGCGTAGTCCGCGGTGTCCAGCGAGCGCAGGTCGGGTACGACCTCGAAGGCGCAGGCGACCCCGAGCTCGGCGGCGAAGATGCGCGTGACGCGCGTGAAATGGGAGCTCGAGCGACCGACGAGCGTGGGAACACGGCCAGGATCATGCGCGGGCTCGGTCACCCGCACGGACTACCACATGCGCCAGCCCGGGGGCCAGACGGTCACCGGGGCGGCCGGCGCGGCCGATCGGCCGGCCCTGCTGCTCCCGCCCATCACGGGACAGGCCCGATCAGAGGCAGATCCCGAGCTCGGGGTAGCCGAAATCGGTGCAGAGCCCGCCGCTCGAGCAGGGCGTCCCGAGGCCGGAAAGCTGAAGCGCTATCCGAAACCGAGCGCAGCGTGGCAGCCGTCCCATCGTACAGCCACGCTGCACACGTTGGTGGGTCGATGACCGCCATGCAATCCGCTGTCGTGAGAAAGCGGCGCCTTATCGAGACTCACTCACGAATCGAGCTCAGGCCGCTCGCGACGCAGAGCGAACGAGACATGTCCGACAGAGGCTGGCCCGGGATCTTGCCTGGGAACGGCCCCAGGAGAAAAAAAAACCCGCCAAGGCGCCAAGAACGCCAGGAGAGGAGAGTATTTTTCCGGCGTCCTTGCCAGCTCGTCCCATTTCGGCGTGCGGGAAACGCTGCCCGCTGCACACGGAACCAGGAACGAGGGAGCGCAACTCGACAGATATTTCCAACACCTCATCTTCATGCGGAGACCTCTCCGGATAAACGACAACATCGCCTGTGCGCGCACCATAGCGGGAGACCGCGGCCAACATCGAGATCCAGCGTCGTTATTGCATTGCAGTGATACCATCGCATGAAACGCTCAGCTCGCCCGTCATCACGCATCGCATCGTGAGCGCCAGCGCGCTTTTTAAGATGTTCATGAATCGATCGCGCGGCGAACGTCGCGCGACCATGACCATGAAGAGGTACCTTGCTTTACTTTAACACTCCGCTTCGACTGGTCTTGTGCCTGGCCATCGGCACCTCGGCGACGGCCTGCAACCGGTTCAACATCGATCCCGTGGGTCCCTGGCGCCGGCGACACGGACGATAGCGACGCCGCCACCCCGCGGCCGCGACCTGGCGCGCGCGGACGGGACGACGCCCGGTGTCGGGCGGCTTCGACGAGGAGGCCGCGTTCAAGAGGTTCAACCCCGCGTTCATGGATCTGCTCGGGCGGCACGCCGAGCTCGATGACCCGGAGATGCAGGCCTTCACCGACCTCATCCTCCAGGTCACCTATCCGCCCAACCCGATCCGGAGCCTCGATAGCTCGCTCACCCCCTCCCAGGAGAGCGGGCGCGACGCGGGCGACGCCGGCGTTCAGCGCGATTGCAGGAAGTACCTGCGCGCCGCCTCGCAGAGCTCCGGCCAGCGCTGGGCGAGCGCGGGATCGGCGGCGAGGCGGGTTGCCCAGAAGGCGTCGAGCGCGGCGCGCGCGGCTGGAGAGGGAACGCCGTAACGCGCGTGCGTGCTCTCGACGTAGGCGGGGTACAGCTCGCACGCGACGACGAGGCCGGCGTACTGGTTGAGCGTGAGCGGGGGCGTCGAGCGCGCGCTGAGCGGGTCGCCGGTGCTCGCAGGCGCCGGCGCGGAGGGAGGCGGGGCGCTCGGCAGGGGGGCCGGCTGAGCGCCCGGGATGGCCGAGGGCGGGGCGCTCGGCGCGGCGGCCGGAAAGGCGCTCGGGCCGGCCACGACCGGGGGGCGCTCGAGAGGGAGCGACGGCGCCGCGGGGCCGTGGTGCGCCGCCGCCGGGGGGATCTCGTGCGGCGGTGCTCCGTTGTGGCCCGCGACGGGCTGAAAAGGAAGGGCCGCGTCAAAGCGCGCGACGGCCGACCGCGGGCGCTCCTCGGAAGCCACCGGGATGAAGGGCAGCGCCGAGTCGACGAGCCTCCCCATCTCGGGGAGCGTCTTGCTGGCGGGCCTGGTCTCCTCGTCCCACACGGGAGGCCCCGCTCGGGAAGACGGCGGCTCCGTCCGGGGAGCGGACGCCGCCACCGGCACGGGCTCGGGCACAGGCACGGCCATCGGCGCGGGCGCGGCCAAGGGCGCGGACACGGCCATCGGCGCGGGCGCGAACATGGCGATCGGCGCGGACACGGCCGTCGGCGCGGCCACGAAGGGCAAGCCCGCGCCCGGCCGAGAGAGCGGCCCCGACGCCTCGACCAGCGCCGGCGCGCCCGTCGCGGCAGCATCAACGGCTGCCGCTGCGGCTGCCTCCGCCTCGCGCCACGCCGCGGCCCGCTTCGCCTCCGACAGCCGCTCGTCGAGCACGCGATGCACGCCCTGGAGCGCGCCCAGCGCCTCGGCGCTCTCGCCCTCCGGGCCGAGGACGCGGCCGATCGCCAGGAGCATCTCGCGCGCGGCGCGCAGCGCCGGCTCGTCCACCGCGCGGCCCGGCAGGTGCCGCCTGGCGAAGGCCGACAGGTCGCCGTCCTCGCAGCGGGCCAGGTCCGCGAGCCGGACCGCCACGCGGCGCCGCTCCGGATCGAGGCTGCTGCCCCGCAGCGGGCGCATCGCCTCGTCGAGCCGAACGAGCGCCTCGGCGAGCGGGCTCCTCTCGGGCGTGGTCGCCTCCATCACGGGTCCAGGGCGCGCGCCGCTCACGGGGAGAGCACGATGACCGTGGTGATGCTCGGCACGATCGCCATGCCGACCGCGTTCGTGCTGTTTTGCAGCGAGATGCTCGTCAGGCGCGTCATCGGCGCGCAGCCGACGATCACCGTGAAGGCCGCGGTCACGTTGCGCGACGGGCCCATCACCATCCCGGACGCGACGCCGAGCGCGACGCCCGGGTTGTCCCCCATCGTGAGCGGCGCGACGGTCAGCATGTTGTGCGCCGGCGCGCACGTGACGAGCACGTTCGGCACGAACATCACGCTCATCGGATGCAGCGAGATGTTCGGGTACGGGATCGGCACCGGGGCCGGCGTCGGGGTCAGGCACACGTCGGGGAACGCCAGGCACATCCCCCCTGCGGTCGTCTTCGCGAGCATCGATTCACCCCTCGTCCTTGCCGGCGTCCGCGGCGCCGCGCGGCACGCCCTTCAGCCGATCTTCACCTGCTCGCCGTCGAGCTTCGCGAGCGTCCGCGCGGCGACGATCGTGTTCTCCCCGCGGACGGCCGCGAGGCCCTCCGCGCGCAGATCGAAGATGCCCGCGCGCACCTGATCGAGCGCCTCGATGAAGCGGAACGCCTTCTTCGCGCGCTGCACGAGGCGGTCGGCGCGCACCTCCATGCGCTCGGCGACGACCACCGCCTGCTGGAGGTGCGCCTCGAGCGAGCGGCCGACGAGCCCGAGCTCCTCGATCGCGGCCGCCGCCGCCTGCGCGCGGATCTGGAGCTTGCCCGTGAACAGACCCACCTCCCGGGCCGCGGCGATCTCGATCTGATCGCCCGCGCCGAGCCCGAGGCGCCCCGTCGCCTGCACCTTCAGGTCGCCCTCGGCCACGATCCGCGTCGTCGCGCCGGCCTCGCCCTCGAGCACCGCGAGGACGAACACCTGGTCGCCGTCCGCCACGCAGAGCACGCGATCCCCCGCGTCCGGCGCGACGAGGCAGCTCTTCGCGCGCCGCGCGACGACGAGGCCGCCGCCGAGCTCGACAAGGAGCCCCGACGCCGTGCCCCGGACGACGCCCGTCTCGAGCGACGGCGCGCGCCGCGGCGACGCCTCCAGCGACGGCAGATCCACCGCGGCCAGGAGATCGTCCTGCGCGCTGTCGTCGTGTGCCACCGTCAGGGGCTCGCGGGCCGCCGTGCTCTGCATCTCGGGTCTCCTCGGCCTGGCTCCGCCCGTTCGGGACGTGCGCGCAGCATCGCTACTTTCGGGGAGTTTTCGGACAGAAGCAACGGCATCCTCGCGCTTCACCGAAGCTTCACGGGCGCTGGGCGTCGCGCTCGCCGCCGCGCTTCGGCTTCCAGTCCTCGAGCGCGGCGAGCTTCTCGTCGTCGCCGAGCCACCCTGCCCCGGCCGGCAGCCGCGCGCCGTCGCGGCGGGCGCGGTGCAGCTTCGCGCGGAACATCCCTGCCTGCGTGAAGTCCGCGCCCGAGAGATCGCAGTGCGAGAGGTCGGCGTACGCGAGCTTCGCGCCGACGAAGCGCGCGCCGGGGCACGAGGCGAAGGCGAGGTACGCCTCGACGAGCTCCGCGCCCGAGAAATCGGCCTCCGCGAGCGCGGCCCGCTCGAAGATCGCCTGCTGGAGCCTCGCCCGCGAGAACCGCGCCCGCGCCGCCTTCGCCTCGCCGAAGAGCGCCTGCGTCAGGACCGCGTCGCTGAAGTCGCAGCCCGAGACGTCGGCCCCGGTGAAATTGCACTGCGTCGCGTCACAGCCCGCGAAGCTCGATCCCGCGACGCTGCCGCGCATGAACTGCGTGCGGAAGAGCTTCGTCCCCTGGAACGCCCGCGCGCCGAGCTCGGACTCGAGCAGCGTCGTGAGCGTCAGGTTCGCGCCGTCGAGCAGCGCGGTGCGCAGGTCGAGCTTGTACATCGTCGCCTTCTCGAGGTTCGCGCGCGAGAAATTCGCGCCGTCGGCCGTGATCTCGATGAGGTTCGACCGGTCGAGGTTCGCCCCCTCGAGCGAGGCGCGCGTGAACGAGCACTTCGCCCAGTTCGCGACCTGCGCCTCCGCGCCCGACAGCGTCGCGCCCTCGAACGTCGTCTCGACGAAGCTCGCGCCGATGAGCCTCGACCCCGACAGCCCCGCCCCGTCGAGGCAGCTCTGGACGAAGCTCGTCAGGTGCAGGTCCGCGCCCGTCATGTCCGCGCCCGACAGATCGCACTCGGAGAACGTCGACTCCTTGATGAGCGCGCCCCGCATCGCGCGCGGCATGCGCACGCGATCGAACACCGCGCCCGAGAGATCCGCGCCCGTCAGGTCGAGCCCGGAGAGGTCCGCGGCCTGGATGGCCTCGCCGTGGCGGATCTTGTCGAGCACCTCGTCGCGGTTCATGTCGCGCCTCCAGCGGCCGGCGCGCCCTGCCGGTCGAACCGGGTGAAGTCGACCGCCGCCTCGGCGAAGGTCGTCCGGCCGTCCCCGCGCGCGCGGCTGAAATCGGCGCGGCAGAGCTGGGCGCCGGTGAAATCCGCCCCTGCGAGGCGCGATTTCGAGAGGATCGCCTCGGTCAGGTTGCACCCGCGGAGCGAGGCGCGGTCCAGGATCGTCCGGATCAGGAGGGCGCTCTTCAGGACGGCGCGGTCGAAGATCGCGCCCGTCGCGTCCGCCTCGGAGAGATCGGTCATCGTCATCTGGGCGCGATCGAAGCGCGCGCCGCGCAGGTCCGTCGTCCGGAAGCAGGTCTTCTCGAGCACGGCGTCGCGGAAGTCGGCCTCGGGCAGGCCGCTCTTGTAGATGGCGACCCCCTCGGAGAAGCGCGCCCCCACGAAGCGCGCCCGCGCCCCCGTGCAGCTCATCAGCGTCGCCTTGTGCAGCCGGGCGCCCGAGAGGTCCGCGCCGTCGAGCGAGCACTCGAGCAGCATCGCCCGCTCGAGGTTCGCCCCGGTGAGGTTCGCCCCGGCGAAGCTCGCCTGGAGGAACGTGCAGACCGCGAGGTCCGCGCCGGAGAGATCCACGCCCTCCCAGCTCACCTGCAGGACGTCGGCGCGCTCGAGCCGCGCGCGCTGGAGCCGCGCCCCGGCGAGCTTCGCGCCCATGAGCACGGCCTCGGTCAGATCGGCGTCGTCGAGCACGGCGCGCTCGAGGTTCGCCTTGCCCAGGTTCGCGCCCCGGAGCCGCGCGCCCGTGAGGTTCGCCCCCGTGAGGTCGGCCTTCGCGAGCACCGCGCCCTCGAGCACCGCGCCGGAGAGGTCGCAGCCGCGCAGGTCGGCCCCCTCGAGCAACGCGCGCGCGAAGCTCATCCCCCGCAGGTCGACCCCGCGCAGGTCGGCGCCGGTGAGATCGCGATCGTCGAGCGGCTCGCGCGCGTCGCGCGCCGCCTCGATGACGACGCGCGCCATCAGGGCGGCCTCGGCGGTCATCGGCAGGGCCGCCGGCGTGAGGTGCGCCGAGCCGCGGTAGCCCTCGCGCGCCGCCTGCTCCAGGCGGACCAGCTGCTCGTGGAACGCCGGATCCGCGAGCATCGCCTCGAGCTCTTCGTTGGGCACGCCGCCGCGGCGCCCCGCCTCGGCCAGCTCGGCGTACTGCTGGAGCTGCGCCTGGGCCGAGAACTTCGGCGGGCCGCCGGGGGGCTCCCCCTCGGCCTCGGCGCGCCGGAGCGTCTCCTCGGACACCCCCATGTCCGCGGCCCGCGCCCGCATGCGCGCCTCGGCCTCGTCCTTCGTGCGGGCGGCCTTCACCTCTTCCTCCTCGAACTTTCGCGACGCGTCGTCCAGGTACACGACCAGCGCGTCGAGGTCGTCGACGGGCGGAGGCGCCTCCTCCTCGGGCAGCGGCGCGTCGAGGCCGTAGCGCGCCGGATCGGCGCCGTCGGCCAGGAGCTCCTCGCGGCGGCGCTCGCGGTCCCGCTCCGCGCCGCGCCGCAGGTTCTTCGCGGCCAGGTTCTCGCTCTTGATCCACTGCATCATGTCGAGCCCGGCGATGTTCGCCGCGACGCCCGACGCGCGCGGCGGCATGAGATCGCTGTCGCTGAGCCCCGCGATCGCGCCCCGGTCCTTGTCGAGCCGCCGGGCGAGCGCCTCGCGGTAGTGCTCGATCGGCCGGGGGCGGCCGATCTCCTCGCAGGCCACGACGAGGTCGATGATCTCCGCCGCGTCGTCGTCGACCACCGGCATCGAGCCGTGGAAGATCACGACGCCGAGGTTGGCCGAGGGGAGGAGCCACACCGTGTCGCAGCGGACCGGGAGCTCCACGAACGTCTCCCCGCTCGCGTCGCGGCGGGTGACGAGCACGCGCGCGCAGAGGCCGGGGAGCGCGCCCTCGATGCGCGGGCGCGCCGGGTGCATGTTCTCCACGAGGAACGCCTCGTCGCCCCGGAACGGCTCGGCGCTCCACTGATCGCTCGGCGCGACGTTGAAGAACGACGGATCGACGTCGGGCGGCAGGCCGGGCGCCCACTTCTCGGCGTAGTCCCCGCCGTACGTCCCCGCGCGGCCGCGGCGCTGGGCGAAGCTCACGTCCATCGGGAGGAAGGACGCCGGGCCCGGCCGGTCGGACGGCGAGCGGATCAGCGCGCCGTAGTGCTCCACGTTCGGGAGCGGCCGGACGCGCTGCCCGCCGCGCTCGACCTCCTCGATCCCCTTGCCGTAGGGGTTCGCCGGGTCCTTCGGCCCGCCGAGGGCGCGCGCCCAGTCGATGGGCATGTCCGAGAACGGCTCCGGCTCGGTGAAGCCGCGGCCGGTCCAGTGCCGGTCGCCCAGCACGGCCAGGCGCTTGTCGATGGATCCGAGCCGCGCGCGCACGAACGACGCGGCGACGCGGCGGCCCTCCGGGGCGTGGCACCGGCCCGCGACGAGCAGCTCGCCGCGCGCCTTGGCGATGCCGTCGTCGAGCGCGATGTTGCCGAGCTCCGCCATCGCGGCCGGCCAGAAGGTCATCTCGTCGACGACCGCGCGCGGCGCGTCGAGCGGGAACGCGACCATGGCGCCCACGTGGAACCGGAGGCGACGCGCGACCTCGACGACGCGCGTGAGCGCCGGGACCTTGAGGGGTTTAACGACTCGCATCCGCGCTCACAGCTTCGTCACGGCGATCTGGTGCGCGAGGACCGCCCCGATGATCGCGCCAATCGCCTGCTGCTTCACGTAGGCGCCGACCTGCTTCAGCTTCACGCCGACGGCCTTCTTGTCCATCCCGACATAGTCGAGCTTGATCCCCACGAACTCGAGCTTGAGCCCGTACAGCGTCTGGTACAGCGCGGCGTGGTCGGTCTTGAGGACGCCGCTCGCGCCCTTGTAGACGTAGAGCTCGTGCTTGTTCGGCGTGATGTCGAACGTCATCCCGAGCACCTCCCACTTCAGGTCGGTGGCCGTGATCTTCGCCTTGGGCGCCTTGATCAGGAAGCTCGTGTCGCTCTCCAGGTCGACGTTCCCGCCGAAGTGGCCCTTCCAGGTGGTGGCGACCTCCGTCTTCCAGCTCTTGTAGTCGTCGAAGTTCTCGGCCGTGACCTTGTGCTTCCACGGTCCGGTCACCGTCGACGAGCCCCCCGGCTCGATCGTCTGCGTGAGCTCGCCGTGGACGTCGTGCTTCATCCCGCCGCTCGTGATGGTCAGCTCCATCCCGTCGGTGATCGTCTGCTTCATGCCCCCGGCTTCGACCGTGTCCACGCGGCCCGTCTTGATCGTGGTCGTGCGCGTCGCGTAGTACGTCTCCTCCGCCGCGCCGGTGACCTGGAGCGTGTAGAGCCCCCCGACGCCCGCCCAGAGGTTGCACACCACCATGCTGAACTTGTTGCCGCCGACGTTCTCCCAGGAGTCGCCGCCGATCCAGGACCCGCCGTCGCCCCCCGTCGTCTCGAGGTAGCTGAACGTGACGCTGACGGTGCTGCTGCCCGCGATCGCCGGGTCGGCGTTCTCGGGGGACAGGAACGTGCCGACCTGCGTCTCGCCGTCGCCCGTGTAGACCGAGGAGTGGCCGCCGCTCGGCGTGCCCATGTAGATGCCGGTGCGGTTGTTCGGCGTGTGGAGGAAGATGAACTCCTTGCCCTGCTCGTCCTCGAGCACGAGCTGGTTGCCGGCGCCGGTCCGGATGATGTTCTGGCTGTGGTTGCGCTCCGCGACGACGCTCGGCCGGTGCGCGTTGGGCACGACCCCGGCGATGAACGGCCGGTCCGGGTCGCCGCCGAGGAAGGCGATCATCACCTCGGTGCCCTTGCGCAGCGGGAAGTGGAAGCCCTCCGTGGTCCCGCCGTGGGGCTGCATCATGCGCACCCGCGTCGAGACGCGCGCGTCGGGCAGCCCGCTCGTGTCGAACTCGAAGCGCACGAGGTAGCGGCCGTCGGCGTCGATCTGGGCGTACTGGCTGTCGGCGGCGCCGCAGACGATGGCGTTCTCGAACCCGTAGATGCGCGGCCACGGCGTCGTCTGCGGCGCGCGGAACTGCGCGTCGGCCGGGATCGCGAGCAGCTTCATGCCGTAGACGTCCTTGCCCGAGAGCCGCGTCAGCCGCGCGATCTCGGGCGTGATCCCGGCGATCGACGCGGTGTGGTGCACCTCCAGCGCGAGCCACTGGTCGCCGACGTCGGCCGGCTGGTCCTCCAGCGAGAACCGGTACCCGGCGCGCGGGCCGAGCATGTCGCCGCTGCCGCGCAGGGTCACCTCGCGGCAGCCGATCGACTGCGCGCGCACCTGCGCGAGGCGCTCGGCGTCGCTCTGCAGGAAGACGCGGTAGCCGTACTCGCGGATCGCGCCCAGCCCCTTCGCGGTGATGCTGCTCTCGCCCTTCACCGACGCGGACGGGTTCGCGTAGTTGTAGTCGGCGATGGTGACGCTCTTCGGGAGCCACTGCACGTCCTGCTCGAGGTGGTGCAGGCCCGGCGGCGCGGTCACGTCGTCGCCGAAGAGGGGGATGTAGCGCACCGTGCCGCCGCCCGGGAAATCGTCGTGCAGCCCGCGGTCGTCCACGATGACGAGCACCTCGCTCGAGCCGTCCTCGGGGTGCTCGAAGAAGTAATAGAGCCCCTCGCGCTCGAGCCACCGGTGGAAGAACGCGAGGTGCGTCTCGCGGTACTGCGCGACGAACTCCTCGTTCGGGTAGTCGCCCTCGTCGATCGAGAAGCGGAACTCGCTTGTCGCGAGCCCGCCGCTCTGGAGCGTCGACGAGAGGAACTCCTTCACGGGCTGGTTCGTGAAGACGTGGCTGCGCCAGAAGTGGCGCAGGAGCCAGAGCTTCGGCACGAGCAGCGCCTGGTAGAGCGCCCGGTCCGCGTTCTGGTGCAGGAGGCGCACGCTCGCGATGACCCCGTGCAGGACGAAGGGGTCGTTCTCCTCGCCGCGGCCCGCGCGCACGGTCGCGCGCTCGCCCACCGCCTTGCGCACGTCGGTGTTCGCGGGGACGGAGAAGAAGAGCTCGAACTCGTACGGCTGCGAGACGTGCTCGGTGCCCCGGAAACCGATGAAAGCGACGCTGGCGAGCGCCGAGCACGAGAGCGTGAGACCGTCGTGGCGCATCAAGAGCCTCCCCATCCCAAGCCTGGGTGTTGAGGGCGGAATCTCGGTGCGTCGCGCCGCGGCGTCAACGCTCGCCTGCTCCCGGGCGGCGCAACGGAACAGCGGATCCAGCGGTGGGACGAGCGCGCACCTGTACGCGTCTGGCGCCGGGCAGCGCAGCCTCGCGGGCGTGCACGCACCGCGAGATCGTGCCGAACTTTCGCTCGAAGACGGATTTTTGCAGCATCATCGTACCGCGTTATCGCGCGACAGTGGATTCATGCAGCGTCATCGCACGAACGCGGCCTTGCGCGGCAGCCTCGCGCCGTGTCATCGCGCGGCGGCCGTGAGCGCGGCCACGGCGCTGCGCGTGAAGTCCCGGAGGCGCGCGACGTCCTCGGGGCGAGGGGCAAGCGAGCGCGCGTCGCAGTAGAGCCGGCGGGCGATCTCGATCTGGAGCGCGTGCACCCCCTCGTCGCGGCGCGCGTGCCGCTCGACCGCGTGGCCGCCGGGGAACGGGTCGTCCAGCGCGAGCGAGAGGCCGTGCGCGCGCGCGACCGCGGCGACCGCGTCGCGCGCCCACGCGGCCGCGCTGGCGCCGCCCCGGGTCCCGAGCACGACGTCGGCCACGCCCGGGAACATGACGTCGGGATAGCTGTGCGCCGAGACCAGGATCGCGACCCCATGACGCGCGCGCGCGCCGGCGAGGCGCGCGGCGATCTCCGCGTGGTACGGCTCGAGCACCTCGCGCACGCGGCGCTCGACCTCGGCGCGGGGCGGCGGGCTCTCGAGCCACTGCTCGCCGCTCGCGGACCGCCGCCGCACCTCCCGCAGCCCGTAGGGGAGCTTGTCCTCGTAGGGCGTGGGCACGCGCGGGGACGTGTTGAGGTCGATGACGAAGCGGCTCAGCGTCGCGACGACGAGCGCGGCGCCCTCGAGCGCGACGTCGCCGAAGAGCGCGTCCGCCGCGATGTCCGCGTCGGCCACGAGGGCGCGCTCCGGCACGCGGGTGAAGCGCGCCGCGAGCTCGTCCACGACGAGGCCCGCGTGCGGGACCTCGACGACGACCGGCCCCGGCGTGGCGGGCTCGTGGACGCGGAAGGGAGACGGCGGCGCGGACATCGTTCCTCCGGAGGGTGGGCGCGGCCCGGGCCCCGGGCAACACCGGGTTTTTCGCACGGGCGCCCCGGTTTGCGCTCTCATGGCCGGCCATGGACCACCCGACGTGGCTGCTCGCGAGCCGCTACCACCTCGACACCTGGCTGTCGTTGCTCCTCGTGTACGTCGTCGCGACGGCCGGCCTGCTCGCCCTCGCCGCCAAGGCGCTCCGGGCGTCGGTCCGGGAGCGCCGCGCCGCCGCGCAGGCCGATGCCTCGTTCAACCCCGGCGTCGCGCTCGCGCCCGGCGAGGCCGTCGTCAAGGGCACCGTCGAGCGGGAGCAAGGCGCGGACGTGGCCGTGCGCGTCGAGGTCGAGCAGGAGGGGTCCGAGACCGAGAGCTCCGGGGTCTGGAGCCACGAGTGGTCCGAGACCGACCGCAAGGTCCGGGTCCACCCCTTCTACCTTCGCCACGCCTCCGGCGCCCGCATCCGCGTCGAGCCGGGCGAGGACGTGCAGCTCGTCGACGCGCTCGACGGCATGATCCTCGTCAATCGCCAGAGGCGCGTTCGCGTGGCCGAGCTCGTGCCCGACGAGCAGGTCTTCGCGGTCGGCGAGCTCCGGCGCGCGCCGGATCCCGAGGCGCCGACCCAGGGGTACCGCGGCGTGGCGCAGGGATACGTGCTCGTGCCCCCGCCCTGGCGGCCCATGCTCCTCTCGTCCGAGCCGCTCGGACAGCGGTTCGCGCGCAGGGCCGCGTTCCACCTGCGGTGGGCCGTCGTGGCCGCCGTCGCGGCGCTCGCGTTCAACGCCGCGTTCGCGCCCTTCCACGCGCGCCTCTGGCTGGGGGAGACGGTCGACGTCGGCGTGACGGATCTCAAGAAACGCGAGCGCGGCGACGACGAGACCCACTTCGAGGTCTCGATGCGGACCGCCGACGGCGTCGCCCTCTCGGACGAGGCGTCCCACACCGACTTCGTCCGGCTCCGCGGGGTGCAGCGGATCAAGGCGCGCTACGTCCCGTCGTGGCCCTCCGCCAGCACGCTCGGCCCCGACGTGACGGTGCATTCCGCCGCCTTCGTCGCCGTGCCGCTCCTCGGCGCCCTCGCGCTCGCGTACGTCCTCCGCGCGCACTCGTCGCGGCCCTGGTACGACAAGAAGCTCGTCGAGCAGGGGAGCGGCAAGCTGCCCGACAGCGAGCTTGCCGCGCAGAAGCCCCCGAAGCGCCCGGAAGGTCGCCGCCGGGAGACCTCCTCGGGATAGGCGCGCCTCGTCGCGGCGCCTCGTGAGCCGATGCGACGACCGGAGCGCATTGCAATGACCCGGAGCGCATTGCCACGCGCCGCTCCTTTCTTCACCCCGTCGCGCGCGTCGGCCTCGTATAAGGGACCTGCACCATGAAGATCTCCGAGTACACCGCCTTCGATGCCCTGGGCCTCGCGGAGCTGGTCCGCCGGCGCGAGGTCACCCCTGCCGAGCTCATGGACGTGGCGTCGGCCGCCGTCGAGCAGGTGAACCCGGCGCTCAACGCGGTGATCTCCTCGCTGCGCGACGACGCCGAGCGGGCGATCCGCGCGGGGCTCCCGGAGGGGCCGTTCACCGGCGTGCCGTACCTTGTGAAGGACCTCGGCCTCCTCGTCGCGGGCACGCCGACCGGCATGGGCTCTCGCCTCTTCCAGGGCCTCGTGTCGCCCGCGGACGACGAGCTCATGACGCGCTTCCGGCGCGCGGGGCTCGTGTCGCTGGGCAAGACGAACACCCCGGAGCTCGGCCTCAACGTGGTCACCGAGCCGGCCGCGCACGGGCCGACGCGCAACCCGTGGCGCCCGGATCGCACGCCCGGCGGCTCGAGCGGCGGCGCGGCGGCCGCGGTGGCGGCGCGGATGGTGCCCATGGCCCACGGCAACGACGTCGCCGGGTCGATCCGCGTCCCGGCGTCGTGCTGCAACCTCTTCGGGCTGAAGCCCACGCGCGGCCGCGTCCCGACCGGCCCGATCGAGGGCGAGGTCCTGATGGGCTTCGCCACCGACCACGTGCTGACGCGCTCGGTGCGGGACAGCGCGGCGCTGCTCGACGCGATCGCCGGGCCCGATCCGGGCGCGCCGTACTTCGCGCCGCCGGGGCCGCGGTCGTTCCTGGAGGAGGCGCGCATGCCGCCCGGGCGGCTGCGGATCGCGTTCAGCGACGCCGCCTGGAGCGGGGTGCCGGTGCACGACGAATGCAAGCTGGCGGTTCGCCGGGCCGCGGCGCTGTGCGAGCAGCTGGGGCACGAGGTCGTGCCGGCGCGGCCGGAGATCGACTGGGAGCGGGTGCGGATCGCCTTCAGGATGCTGCTGTCGTACCAGGCCCACCTGCTCGATCGCGTCTGCCCGCTGTTCGGGCTCGCGCCGGGGCCCGACACGCTCGAGGCGGCCACGCTGACCATGGCCGAGGCCGGCCGGAGGATGAGCGCCGTGGATGTGCACGACGTGCTCGTCGCGCGCGATCAGCTCTCGCGGGAGCTCGGGCAGTTCTTCACGCAGTTCGACGTCCTGCTCACGCCGACGCTGGCCACGCTCCCGATCCCGCCCGGCACGCTCGACGCGAGCGATCCGGCCGTGGGGGCCGAGGCCTGGCTGGACCGGCTCTTCGAGTTCGCGGCGTTCACGCCCCTGTTCAACGTGAATGGGAGCCCGGCCATGTCGGTGCCGCTCCACGTGACCGCCGACGGCCTGCCGGTCGGGGTGCAGTTCGCGGGCCGGTACGCGGACGACGCCACCATGCTGCGGCTCGCCGGCCAGCTCGAGCAGGCCGCGCCGTGGGACCGGCGCCGGCCGGGGCTCTGCGCGAAGTAAGCGGCCCCGGGAGCCGCCGCCGGGAGGTGGCCCCGGGAGCGGCTCGCCCTCCGCCCGGTTGACGACGGCGAGCACGTCGAAATTTACAGCGTCGGTGACACCGCACAGGCAGGAAACGGCCGGGTCGGTGTGCGCGCGGTGAGGATCGATGATCAGAACCGAACGCTTCGGGAATGTGACTTTGCGGAAAGCGCGCGCCGCGCTCTGCGCCAGGACGATGCCCCCAGAGAGAAGCGATCCGCGAACGCGACGAGACCGAGCTGCGCGAGTCGCCGAGGCAGGGGCAGGCGGCGCGCCCCCCACGGAGGGACCGCCGACGCCTGAACCTGTGTTGATCACCTCCAGCCCAGACGCCTACTGGAAAGAGGGGACGGTGACCGAGGTCACGGGCGAGACCGCCGATGTGACCGTCAACGACGGCTCCACGGCGCAGGACTGGGCCGGCTTCGGCGGAACCTTCAATGAGAAGGGCTGGGAAGCCCTCGCCGCGCTCGACCCCGAAGATCGAGACAGGGCGATCAAGCTCCTGTTCGACGCGGCGGACGGCGCCAAATTCATCTATGGCAGGATCCCGATCGGGGCGAGCGACTATGCCACGAGCCGCCACACGCTGAACGACAAGGCCAACGACACGTCGATGGAAAGCTTCTCCATCGCGCGGGACAGGGAGAAGCTGATCCCCTTCATCAAGGCGGCGATGGCGGTCAATCCTGACATCCACTTCTGGGGCAGCCCCTGGACGCCTCCCCCGTGGATGAAGGACAACAACGCGTACGATCGCGGCAACATGAAGGACAACGCCGCGAACCTGGACGCGTATGCCCTCTATTTCGCCAGGTTCGTGGAGGAGTACGGCAAGGAAGGCATCACGATCGAGGCGGTCCACCCGCAGAACGAGCCAGGCTTCCCTCAGGACTATCCGTCCTGTCTCTGGACGGGAGCGCTGATGGCCAAGTTCATCGGGAGCCATCTGGGGCCGACGTTCGAGGAGCGGGGCATCCGCGCCGACATCTTCGTCGGCACCATGTCCAACACCCAGACGGACGGCGACATCGTGACCACCGTCATGGACAACGCCGCCGCCAGGTCCTACGTCAAAGGCTACGGCTTCCAGTGGGGCATGCTGGACACCTTCACCGGCCTGCGGTTGGACAAGGGCTTGGCCATCTGGCAGACCGAGCACAAGTGCGGCAATTACCCCTGGCAGAGCGGGACCGACCAGAGCAAGGCCCCGAACGACCATGCGTATGCCGTGGAGAGCTGGGGCCTCATCAGGGACTGGATCAAGAAAGGCGTGAACGCCTACTCCGCCTGGAACATGGTGCTGGACACGGTGGGCAGGAGCCTGGATACGGTGCGGCCCTGGGCGCAGAACGCGCTTCTGGCGGTGGACGTTCCGGGGAAGAAGCTGAACATCACGCCGGCCTATTACGTCTTCCGCCACGTCTCCCAGTACGTCGATCCGGGCGCCAAGGTCGTCGCGACGAGCGGCGGTGATGCGCTGGCCTTCAAGAACCCTGACGGCACCCTCGTCGCGGTCATGTACAACGCTGGAGCCGCGAAGCAGGCGGTCGTCGCCGTGGGCGGCAAGAAGCTGCAGTTCGAGCTGCCTGCCAGGGGATGGGCCACCATCAACTGGAAGTGATCCCCGCCTGAGCCACGGGCGCCGCGCACCTCTTGCAGGGTTCCTCATTCACGCCGCCAGACAGCATTATCCGGAGGCATTTCCAATTCTGCTGCACAGGAGAGCGCGTACCTGCTGAGCATATCTCCGCAATGCCATCGACAACAGGTCGCGCGCCGCGCCGGGAAATGTACCGCCAAATTGCGGATAATTGTCGTGAAGTCAACGAATGACACATTCCGGCCGGAGCGCGGATGTGACATCATCCGCCAATGCATATCCTCACGAACAGGTTCATTCGTAGCGTTCGATGCCTCGTCCTCGTAGGCCTGCCGCTCGCCGTGCTCAACTGCTCCAGCAGTGACCCCGATCCGTCGGGGGACGGCGGCGGCGGCGCCGCGACGAGCGGTGGAGCCACCACCAGCACTGGCACCGATAGCACGAGCTCGTCCAGCAGCTCTGCCTCGTCGGCGACCTCAGGGAGCGGCGGGGCGGGTGGCGCGGGAGACGGCGGCGGCGGCGGCGGCGTGGGTGGAGAGGCCGGCGGCGGCGGCGAGCCCTCCGGTGCATTCACGCTCACGAGCCCCAATCACGCGGAAGGCGCCGAGTTCGCCGACAAGTACACCTGCGCGGCCGCCGGCTTCCAGAACAGCCTCCTGCCGGAGCTCAACTGGACCGCAGGGCCTCCGGGGACGAAGAGCTACGCCATCACCTTCATCGATGTCACCCTGGCGACCCAGACGCCGCCCGTGGCTAACGGCTATCACTGGGTCATCTACAACATTCCCGCCGACGTCACCTCGCTGCCCGAGGAGTTCAAGGACGCAGCGTCGATAGGCGCCAAGCAGAACAACAACTACCTCGGGCCTTGCCCCAATTTCGCCGGCGGGAACGCCAACACCGACACCTACGAGTTCACGATCTATGCGCTCGCCGAGGCGTCGGTGACGATCGCGGGCACCGGCACGGCCGCGGCGATGGACGCGGAGAAGAAGCTCGAGATGAACCATCTGGCGAAGGCGAAGCTCACCGGCACGTCCGATGCCTCACAGCCTCGGTGAGCGGTAGCGGGCGGCGACGCTCGCCGGGGGGGGTGACCGTGATGGCGGGGTGGGCGGCGAGCGTGAGCGGAGGCCTGTCGCCGCTCGCCGGGGCAGGCCATCCTTCACCGATGCAGCTGTGGCTCGCCTTCACCTCCCCCGTCGCCCGCAAGATCGCCGGGCGTCCGCGACCGCGCGCGGATCAGTACTGGGTGTTGTTGGACGTGGTGATCTTCGAGGAGCTCACGCCCATGAAGAGCTCCTTGCCGATATCTCTGTAGCGGGTGTTCGTCATCGTCACGCTGCTGCTGCTGCTGTCCGTCCTGAAGATGGACTCCTTCATCTTCGAGATGTCGCAGCGGTCGATGAAGACGTCGACCTTGAAGTCGGTGCCGCCGTTCTGCCGGATGAACTTGCCCGCGTTCTCCGCCTTGAAATTCGAGACCCTGAACGTGCTGGCCGCGTTGATCTGGAAGACCTTGTCGTCGCCGTTCTTCGCGGAGCCGCCGTTCAGGACCACGGTGCCGGACTTCTTGACCGTCAGGGCATCTTCGCCGATGTCCTCCCAGACGATGTTCTCGAGCGTGACGTTGCCGTACGTGTGAATGCCGTCGGCGGCCGGAGCGCCGAGGACGACGTTCTTCAGCCTCGCGCCGTCCTCGAGCTTGAACACCGGCTTCTGCCCCTCTTTCTGGCTGCCGTCGCCGAGCGTGTTCTTGTCGGCGATGAACCGCTTGCCGCCGCCGTCGAACGTCTCGCCGGCCTTCACGACGATCGTCGAGCTGACGACGCCGCCGCCCCCCGTCGTCGTGGAGCCGCCGCCCGAGTCGCCGCCGCCCACCGGGACGAGCTCGATATAGTCGATCTTGAGGTCGTAGCCGGACGCGGACGAGTTCTTGCCCGTGACCTTGAAGGTGAACTCGACGTTCCCGGAGAGCGACTTCTCCGCGAGCTTCGCCGTCGTCCAGCTGTCGCCCGTGGCGGAGGTATAGGCGTCGAAGGACTTGACCGAGGAGCCGTTCGCGCTCAGCTCGTACTTGCCGTACACGTTCCGCTTGGCATACCGGAGGACGATCTCGTACTTGCCGGACGCGACCGACCTGGAGAACTTGAAGGTATCGCCGCTCTGGTTGGCGCGGAGCTTCACGTTGTCCGCGTTGTCCTCGATCCTGTCGCCGGAGGAGATGGACCAGGACTGATCCTCCGCCTGGATCTTGACGACGCTGAGCGCATCGCTCGTCGCATCCATGTCCACCTCGCCCTCGTCGGCCGCGATGCAGCCGACAAGAGCGAGCGACAGCAGCGACCCCAAAGCACCGACCCATTTCAAGCTCATGATATCATCCCTCGTTGGTTGCACTCCGCGCGACCGAGCTCGTCGCCAAGCCTGTCAGAAGATCTCAACCTGCTCGACGGTCCAGGGCTCTGCGCCCCTCGCCTCGATGCAGCGCCCCGCCGCGCGTCTCGACAGGTCTCCGTCTCCAAAGCAACGCTCGGGCCACGAAGCGACTTTGCCCGAGATCGTCCAAATACACGCTATTGTTGCATTTTTCCGGCCGAAGAACCGCGGTTCGAGCGTTCCGGCTTCAAGGCATGCTCGCCGCTGTCGCGCGGGGCCGTCAACCACGTCAACGCGAGGTTGACAGGCGAAGCCCGCCGTCGACTCGACACCTCACGCCCGACACAGGGCCACACGGTGGGAGCGCGTGGCCCAGAGCGCTCCTAAGGCGGCACCTGGGCCGAGCTGTCCACATGGCTCCCTGGGCGCCGCGAGCGACCGGCGCTGCGGAGAGCTTGCGCCTCCGGTGTTACAGCCAACCGCTCTCACGGCCCATCGGCCGATCCCCCGCAGCGGCCCCGCCCTACCGGCTCGCCTCTGCGGTGGAGAGCGGGAGCTCCCGCTCTCCACCGCAGAGGCGAGACGGCAGGCGTCAGGCGGGAACGGTATACGGAATACGGGCACGGTACACCGGGACGCTCTTACAGCGGCGGCCGGGAGCTCCATGCGGCGCCCTCGTCGGGCGTCGCCGCTGCGATCGTGCTCCGCGGGCTTCTCACCACGCATCGGTCTACCGATGCCGTCGGAGGTTTGGTAGTATCGCCCACTCAATGCCCGGCGACAGAAGTTCATCGACGAAGAGCCTCAGCACCACGGCATCGATGCAGATTTACGTGCCGACCTTCCGGCACGCGAGCTCGGGGGCCGGGATCGTGCTGCTCTATGCCCCCAACTACGAGCAGTTTCGCCCGGCGTACCCCCTGTCCGAGTCAGGCTCAATCCTCGGCCGCGACCCGAGCGCGGACATCTACATACCGACCCGCACAGCATCGCGCCAACACGCTCGCATCGAGCTGCGCGGGGGCGTCTGGCAGCTCTCCGATCTCGGCGGTCGCAACGGCACGATCCATAACGGGGAGTTCGTGACCGAGGCCGTCCTCGCGCACCTCGACGAGATCCGGATCGGCGACGCCATCTTCAAGTTCGTCGAGAGCGACGCCGAGGCCTACGCGCACTACCGCATCGACGGCGCGTATTTCGACGATCCGGACGCGCCGGAGGAGGCCCGGCCGCGCTTCTCGACGAGCCGGATCGTCGGCGGCTACCAGAGCCAGCGCCTCGCCGGGCGCGTGCGCGAGATCGCGCGCAGCGAGCTGTCGGTGCTGATCCTCGGCGAGAGCGGGACGGGAAAGGAGATCTTCGCCGAGCAGCTCCACGACTGGAGCGGCAGGCGCGGGCCGCTCCAGGCCGTCAACTGCGCGGCCATCCCCGCCACGCTCGTCGAGGGGGAGCTCTTCGGACACCGGCGCGGCGCGTTCTCGGGCGCCGACCGCGACCGGATGGGCATCCTCCGCGCGGCGCACCAGGGCACGCTCCTCCTCGATGAGATCGGGGATATGCCCGTGGAGGCCCAGGCGAAGCTCCTCCGCGTGATCCAGTCCAAGGAGATCACGCCGCTCGGCGCGGCGCAACCCGAGCAGGTCGACGTGCGGATCGTCGCCGCCACCCACCGCGATCTCGACGCGCTCCAGCAGGCCGGCGCCTTCCGCGCCGACCTGTTCGCTCGCCTGAACGAATTCAGCATCACCCTGCCCCCCCTGCGCGAGCGCAAGGAAGACATGTTCTCGCTCTGCGTCGCGCTCGCGAGACGCCACGACCGGCCCGAGGTGCGCCCCAGCATGGCCTTCATGGCGAGCCTGCTCCACCACGATTTTCCCTACAACGTGCGAGAGCTCGAGACGCTCATCAAGCGCTGGGCCGCCACGGCTCGCGGCCCCGAGCTCGATCTCCAGGACGTCAGCGACGAGATCCGGAACCGGATGAGGACCTACGGAGCCCGGAGCTCGGCGCCTCCGCTCCCGCCCACGGACGATGCCCGCGCCACGCTGATCCCGGAGGACGGGGCGGCGCTCTCGGCGCACGAGGGAGCGTACGCGCCGAAGGGGGCGCTGCCGCCGCGGACCTCCCCGGACGAGAAGGCGCTGCGGGAGCTCCTTGTGCAGCAGCGGGGAAACGTCGCCGCGGTGGCGCGCGAGCTCGGAAGAGATCGCGCGCAGGTGCACCGGTGGATCCGGCGGTACAACATGAACGTCGACGAGTTCCGCTGACCGCGCGGTGGTGCCGTCATTTGCCCAGAGAGGTTTCACACGAAGTCGGGGAGTCACGAAGATCCTCAGGGTCTTCTTCCCCCCTTCCCGCCTTCATCTTCAAAGGACTGCACCCCCCTCGAGCGCGGCTACTCGAGGCGCTGAGGCATGAGCGGGTCGCTCGTGTCCGCGCGGGCAGGCGCCGCGCTCGCCGTCGCTGCGGGCCGAGGCTTCCCGCCCTTCAGGGCCGCAGGCGCCCTGTCGATCTCGACCGAGGGCTGCTCGACGACGGCCGCCAGCCCGATCCGGTGCGCGAAGGCGGATGGCTCGGGCGCCGGCGAGGGCGCCGGGCGCTGGACGGAGAGCGCCTCCAGCGCGCCGCGGATCGCACGCTGCACACCGGAGGACGCCGTCCTGGGCGCGTCGGCCGGCCGGAGCACCGCGGCCCAGCCGAGGCTCGCGACGAGCAACGCGAGGGCCGAGAGCGGCAATCTCCTCAGGCCCCGGCGCGGCGGCGGCGCGGGCTCGCTCGGCGGTCGCTCGTGGACGCGGTAGTCCTCACTGAGCGTCGTCTCGTGCGGGAGCGCCGTCATGCTGCCCTCGGGGAGGTCCTTCCACCGCTCCGCGCCGGCCGCATGGATCCTGGACCGCCGGGGCACGCGCGCCCTCACCCGGGGCTCGAACCGTGGGGCGACGGCGAGGCGCTCGGATGGCATCAGGGGGACAAGCATGCTCTCGTCCAGCGACAGCGGGTCGTCGCCGAGCAGCGGCAGGATCGCGTCGAGCATCGCCGAGGCGCTCGGATACCGGTCGGCCGGCTGGTACTGGAGCGCGCCGTCGATGACGGCGGCGACCTCGGGCGAGACCCACGGCGCGAACTCCTGGACCGGCGCGGGCAGGTCGACGACCAGGGCGGCGATGAGATCGCCGACGGCCTTCACGTCCTCGGTCGGCGTTCGCCCGGCCAGCGCGCGGTAAAGCACGACCCCGAGCGACCAGACGTCGGTCCGATGACCGATGTCCTTGATGGCCCGCGCCTGCTCGGGGGACATGTAGCGCGGCGTCCCGAGCATGTACCCGGACCGCGTCAATCCCGTGGTCTCTCGGCGAGGATCGTGGCTTGGCCGGATCTTGGCGACGCCGAAGTCGAGCAGCTTGACGACGAGCCCGCCGTCCTCCTCGCGCCGCGCGAGGAACAGGTTCGCCGGCTTGATGTCCCGGTGCAGGACCCCGGCTTCGTGCGCCTTCTGCAGGCCGATGCACGCCTGGGCCACGATCCGGAGCGCGAGCCCGGGAGGCAGCGGGCCGAGGCGGTCGAGGACCTGCGCGAGATCCTCGCCGCGGAGGAGCTCCATCACCAGGAAGGGCGAGCCCGTCTCCTGGTCCACGCCGGCGTCGAGCACGCGGACGATGTGCTCGGTCCGGATGGCGCTCGCCGCCCTCGCCTCGCGCTCGAACCGGCCCAGGGCAGACCGGCCATGGGCAAGCTCCGGCGAGAGGATCTTCACGGCGACGCGGCGCTCAAGCGCGACATCGTCGGCCTCGTAAACGGCCCCCATTCCCCCCTTGCCGATCAATCGGCCAAGGGTGTACCTGCCGTTCAGCGTCGTCCCGTCCACGAGCGGCATTTACCCTACGATGGCTGAGGTCGTGGCACAACCCGGCTCTGCGGGACGCTGCGTGCATCCCCGATGCCGGGTGGATGCGGGCCGACCGCCGGGTCGTGACGCTTCGGTGCGCGGCGCTCGAGCGGCATTCCTCCTGCATATTGCGGGAGCCCTGCGGGAGGAGCGCTTTCGCGCGTTGGATTCTTGCTCTCCCGCAGACGGGGAGCCGGGCAGGGAGCCCGCCCGCCGCGGTCCTTCACCCCGCCCTCGACAGCGCGAACCCCTCGCAATGCTGGGCCGCTATCTCCTCGCACCTCTTCCTGTAGGGGACGCCGGTCGAGCCCGTGCCGAGGACGCCGACGCGCTTGCCGGTGAAGTCGACGCCCTCCTGCGGCCAGCGGCTCGTGTGGTGCCGCTCGCCCTGGAAGCGCTCGATCCCCTCGATATCGGGCGTCTTCGCGACGGACAGGCAGCCCGTCGCCAGGACCAGGAACCTGGCGGACACGCTCTCGCCCTGACCCGTCCCGAGCGCCCACCGATCCGCGCCCTCGTCGAAGAGAGCCGCGGTCACGCGCGTCCTCAGCTGGATGTCCCGGCGGAGATCGAACCTGTCCACGACGTGGTCGAGATAGCGCAGGATCTCCGGCTGGGTGGCGTATCGCTCGGTCCACTGCCATTCCTGCTGGAGCTCTGAGGCCGCCGCGCTCGAGCCGCAGCAGCTCCCGCTCACGCCCGCAAAACCGGCGGATGCGGCGCGGGTCGGGGGAGCCGTCGACCGTCTCGGCGCAATCGCCCGAGCGATAGCGGATCAGCGGCATCCAGGGGTTGCGGACGCTCGACACGATGAGGCTGTAGATCGTGCTGCCCTCCAGGACCGGGATCAAGCGAGGCAGAAGGTCGCAGAAGCGACGACCTCCCGCCTCGCCCGCCGACCGGGTGGCCCTGTCAGCTGATGCAGCCGGCCTTCTCCGAGATGCAGCCCTCCTTCTTCGAGATGCAGCCCTCCTTCTTCGAGATGTAGCCGGCTTCGAGCGTCGATTCATCGACCGAGTTGGCCGTGACCCACTGGTTCCAGAGACGGTCCTGGGCGATCTTCCGAATCAGATGATCCATTCGAACCTCCGACATCGTGATGGTGGATGATGGGTGAACGGCGCGCACGTCCACAACCCGCGCGCCGCTGCGGTCGTGTGCTCGATGGCCAGGCAGACACGCAGCGTGTGCAGCCCAACGGTCTCGCTGACTATATGAGTCCAGCAAGGAGGGTCAAGGAGCGCAGCGCGGGGGTCGATCCCGCCGCCCGGCCATCTGCAACAGGCATGCTCCAGGCGCAGCGGGGCGAGCACACCACGGGGCCGGCACACGACGATCTCAGCGTGGACGCCTGGGAGCACACACCGGGATGGCGGTGCAGCCGATCGCCTCGACCGGGCCGTGCAGCGTGCTTCGGCAGGTCCTCCGGGCTGAGGACCTACGCCCAGCCGGCGCTCTCCGGGTCCGGCCCGCCCGGTTCAGCCTGAGCTGGCTGCCGGGCGAACGGCACGGAATCCGCTCTTCACGTGGTTCATGTAGAAATGGCGACCCGAGCCCCTGACAGGCTCGCGGCGCGCCTCCCCGGCGGGCTCGCGCGAGCCGCTCGGGCCAGGCCGAGCCGACCGGCTACGCTTACGGGAGGATGGCCGGCGACGGGTCGCCCGTGTAGACCTGCGAGCAGCGGGGCTTCTTCACGTCGCTTGGGCAGCGGAGCCCCTGGTAGAAGCTCAGCGAGTTCGCCGGGGCGGCGTAGCCGCTCGGGATCGGGAGCTTCGACACCTGGCCGAAGTAGGCGAGGCACGCGTCGCGCCACCAGCGCGCCTCGTAGTGCTGGATCTTCAGGAACTCGGTCACGTTGCCGAAGCGCTTCTCGTCGATACGCCCCTTGACCGACTCCCATGCTTCTCGCATGAGCCCCACCTCATCGACGCCGCTGCTGTACTGATGGACGAGCTCCTCCCAGACCGTCCTCCCCGAGCTCAGCTCGTCCTTCCAGCCGACGCGGTGGAAGAAGAGCAGGAGATCCTCGGGCACCGTCTCCCGGCTCCCGAACTGCTGTCGCACCGGCCCGAAGTACTGGGCGACAGCGTTGCTGCCCGACGATGACCGGTCGAAGCCGATGCCGCTCTCGTTCGCCTTGTGATAGTAGACCGGGTTCCACTCCGCGCGACTCAGGGTGTTCGACCATGGGGCCGGCCCGTAGTGATGGTCGTTGCCCATGATGTGGACCAGGCCGAGAGGCGTCATGTAGTCGGCGAGCGCATCGCGGGATTTCATCATCATATCGACGACCGGCTCGCGGACGACGGGGTCGCTCGAGAAGGTCTGGCGGACCCACTCGTCGGCGATGGCCTCCGAGGAGAGGTCTGGATTCCATGCCAGCCGTCCGAACACGTACCAGTTCGCCTGGTTCATGTGGGACCCGGTCCAGTTCGCGTCGTCACCGACGTTGGCGACGCCCGCGATCGCGGTGGTCGCATAGTCATGGAGGGTGCCGTCGATGACCCGCGCCACGGTCGAGCCCGCGCCGTCCGCGTGGGTGTCCGCCTTGAGGACCTCCTCGAACATCGGCCCGAGATAGGCGAGGTGCGTATCTTCGCCGAGATACTCCTTCGTGATCTGGAGCTCGAGGACCAGGGGCGTCTTGGGCATGGCGCCAAACAGCGGATGGAACGGCTCTCGAGGCTGGAAATCGAGGGGACCGTTCTTGGCTTGCACGAGGACGTTGCCCTTGAACCTGCCGTCCAGAGGCTTGAACTCCTCGTACGCCTCCTTGATGCGGTCCGGGGGGCTGTCGTCCGAATAGACGAAGGCGCGCCACATCACGATGCCCTTGTGAGGCGCGAGGGCGTCGGCGAGCATGTTGGCGCCGTCGGCGTGGTTCCGCCCGTAGTCCTGCGGCCCCGGCTGCCCCTCGGAGTTCGCCTTCACCAGGAAGCCCCCGAAATCGGGGATCTGCCGGTAGATCTCGTCCACCTTGTTCGCCCACCATTGCTTGACGCTGGCGTTGGTCGGATCGGCCGTGTTCAGATTGCCGATCTCGATCGGGGCGCTGAAGCGGGCCGTGAGGTAGACCTTGATGCCATAAGGACGGAAGACATCGGCGAGCGCCTTGACCTTCGTGAGGTACGAGGCCGTCAGGACCTGTGCGTTGGCGTTCACGTTCGTGAGCACGGTTCCATTGATGCCGATGGATGCGTTGGCTCTCGCATAGTCCTTGTAGCGGGGAGAGAGCGTGCCCGGCAGCGCATTCCAGTCCCAGATGGATCGGCCCGCGTAGCCGCGCTCCACCGAGCGATCGAGGTTATCCCAGTGGTTCAGGATGCGGTGCTCGATCTTGGGAGAGCCGGAGAGCGACAGCTTCGAGAGAGCGCTGTGACTCTGGACGTGCCGGAGGAGCGCGAAGGTGCCATAGAGCACGGCCACCTCCGTGTTGCCCGCCACGGCGATCACCGATTGGCCGCCCACGTCGGCGGCTTCGATGAGGTAGCCCTCGGGGCCCAGGGCGGCGAGGCGCGCGGCGAGCGGCAGGTCTTTGATGATGTCGGCGGTGGCCGTCCCGATCACCACGGCGCCCGGGCCCTCGACGGCCGCGCCGGCCTCGACCGTCGCGCCGGTCAGACCGCTCAGGCCTTTGACGAGCTCGGCCTCGGCGATGTCGAGGCTCGCGCCGCTCCCCGATTTGATCACGCGCTTGAAAGCCGCCTGATACTCCCCGAGGCGCCCCGGAATCGGGACTTGCGGGTACCTGAGCCAGAGGTCTGCGCCGGTCTCGTCCGGCAGGGAGTCCGGCACGAGATACACCTCGTCGGAGCCCGACTCTCCACCTGTGGTCCCGGTCGAGCCTGCCGCGCCCGCGCCCGCGCCCGTGCCCGTGCCGCCTCCGCTCCCAGGGACGACGCCGCCCGAGCCCCCGACGCCATCGTCGCCGCCACCGCCGCTCAGGCCGGCGCCACCGCCCCCGGTCGTCCCGTTCGACCCATTGGCGCCGCTCGAGGAGCAGGCGCTTGTGAGCGCGACGCCCAGGAGCCCGACCAGCAGCAGCGGCACCCTCAGGATCGTCATCGAATGGGACCGCCATGGGGGCGGTCGGCGTGAGCAACTTGAAATCTGATTTTCCGAAGGAGGCGTCATCTGCATCAGCCTTTCCAGTGGAGGTGGCCCAGGGCGAAGGAAAGGCATACCGATCGCGGAAGTCAAGGGTGAACCGCGACGCTCGTCTCGGGCTGACATTCGGAGATCGGGGCCACCTTCGTCGCCCTCCAACCCAGATCTCGATATGACAGAAGATTTCTTGCGCGATCCGCCATCCCTGGAAAACGACAGAAACAACTCCCGGCCTCTCGTGGCCGGGACAGCACCACTGCCGCGCCCGGACTACGGATCTTCCGTGACGCGCGCATGGCACAGGCTCGCGCTCGGCGATCGCGGCTCGAACCACCCCGCGCCGTCGGATAGGCTCCGGCGGCGTACCGCCGGTGCCTCCTGCTGCGGTCCCGACATCCTGAGCCCAGGAGGCGGAGGTGACCTGAATGGGTCGTGACATCGATCACCTGCACCACGTCGGCCACGTCGTGAACGACATGAAGGAAGGGCTCGAGCCTCGCCCGCTTCCAGGGCCTGCACATCCTCGTCTTCAAGACCCCTGACGCAGACGCCGTGGCCGGCAGGCTGAGCTCCGAGGGCATCCGCCACGGGGGCGTCAGCGCGGTTCGACGGCCGGTGGACACCGCAAAGGGACCTCGGATGGAGCCGCTCCGCTTCATCGAGCTCGACAGCGACGCTCCGGAGGACGCCGGGGCAGGACGCGCGCCCGAGGGGAGGCTCGCGATGGCGGAGGACCCGGCGGCGGAGCTGCTCGAGGCGCAGCTCGCCATGGATCATCCGAACGGCGCGGTGGACCTCGTCGACGCCGTGCTCTGCGTCGCCCGGGCGGCGCTGCGCGATGTCGAGCGCCGCTACGAGATCTACCTCGGCCGCCCGGCGCGCGCCGAGGGTCCGGCGCGCGTCGGGCGACCTCTTCGTTCCCGCCGCGGCGGCGCTCGGGGCCGCGATCGTCTTCCGGAGCGCCGGGGGCGTGAAAGCGGGCTGAGCCGCGCGACCCTCCCGGAGCGCGGGGTCGGCCGAGACGCAGGACGGGACCGCGGCGCGCAACGCCCTGCTCGCGGCGCTCGCATTTAATTTGAGCACAAACTATTTTGCGATCTCCAGTCGGAGCGCAAATGTCAAGCGTGAACCGGGGTGCGACGCCGGGCGCTCGCTCGTGCCATAGCAGCAGAAAGGAAGCACCGACTCCACCCGACGCTGCATCGCGCAATGCGCGTCATTCGTCAGCGGAGCTCCCTTGGAGTCCGCCGAGAACGGGTTGTCGTGGCGATGTGCCCGAGTGGACGAGGGTGAAGTAATTTTCGCCTAGAGGTGCGAAGGGCGCCCGGGCTACCCTGGAGCAGGGTCGTCCGACTTCCTGCCCGAGCGCATCCGCTCCTGTTCGTCGAGGTGTGTCGTGAGTTTGAGAACGTCTTATCTGGCTTTGGCGGTGGGATTGATGCAAGTAGCTGCCGCCTGCGGAGGGGACGCGCCCTCCACGGGCAACCCCGGCGCAGGCGGCTCGGGGAGCGGCACGAACTCCGGTGGTTCCGGCGGCGAGGCCGGGAGCGGCGGCATCGACTTCGCCGGGAGCGTCGGCTCGGGCGGCAGCGGCGGAGAGACGCCGGATCCCTGCGCCGGCGACGACCCGCCCCCCGAGTGCAACCTGCCTCAACAGCCCGCCTGCGGCGACGGCAAGATCAACCAGGCCAGCGAGACGTGCGACGACGGCAACAGCCTGCCGGGCGACTGCTGCTCCGGCCTGTGCGAGATCGAGCCCTACTGCGAGTGCCCCACGCCCGGCGCGCCGTGCGTGCTGACCATCGCGTGCGGCGACGGCGTGGTCGATCCGGGCGAGTTCTGCGACGACGGCAACACCGTGGATGGCGACGGCTGCAGCGCCGATTGCTACTCGGTCGACCCCTCGTACGTCTGTCCGATGCCGGGCAAGCCCTGCACGCTCCTCTACGACTGCGGCGACGGCCGCGTGAACGGCTCGGAGACGTGCGACGACCGCAACAAGGTGTCCGGCGACGGCTGCAGCGCGGACTGCAAGCGCGAGGCGGGCTTCTCGTGCTCGCGGCCCGGACAGCGCTGCGAGCGCCTGCCGGTCTGCGGCAACGGGGTCAAGGAGGCCGGCGAGACGTGCGACGACGGCAACACGGCGAGCGGCGACGGCTGCTCGGGCCTCTGCCGGCAGGAGTCCTTCTACAACTGTCCGACGCCGGGGCAGCCGTGCGAGCTGCTGATCCGGTGCGGCGACGGCGCGATCGATCCCGGCGAGCTCTGCGACGACGGCAACACGACGGGCGGCGACGGCTGCAGCGCCGACTGCAAGGCGCTCGACCCGCTTTACGTGTGCGCCAAGCCGGGTGAGCCCTGCCTCCTCCTCTATCGCTGCGGCGACGGCCGCGTGAACAACGGCGAGCAGTGCGAGGACGGCGGCGACCCGCCCGTGTCCGGCGACGGCTGCAGCGCCGAGTGCATGCGCGAGCCGGGCTACGTCTGCCCGCGGCCCGGGCAAGCCTGCGAGCGCCTGCCCGTCTGCGGCAACGGCCGCCTGGAGAGCGGCGAGCAATGCGACGACGGCAACACGGCGGGCGGCGACGGCTGCTCCACCCTGTGCCGGCAGGAGGCGTTCTATGCCTGTCCGACCCCGGGGCAGCCGTGCGAGCTGCTGATCTGGTGCGGCGACGGCGATATCAATCCGGGCGAGGTCTGCGACGACGGCAACAACGTGAGCGGCGACGGCTGCGCCGCCGACTGCAGCGCGGTGGAGCCGATCTACTCGTGCCCCACGCCGGGCGTGCCCTGCACCCTCCTCTACTGGTGCGGCGACGGCCGCGTGAACGGCTCCGAGCAATGCGAGGACGGCGGCAACCCGCCCGTGTCCGGCGACGGCTGCAGCGCCGACTGCATGCGCGAGGAGGGATATCAGTGCAGCCGGCCCGGCCAGCCGTGCACGCAGCTGCCCGTCTGCGGCAACGGCCGCAGGGAGGCCGGCGAGGTGTGCGACGACGGCAACACCGCGGGCGGCGACGGCTGCTCGAGCCTGTGCCGGCAGGAGTCCTTCTACAACTGCCCGACCCCGGGGCAGCCGTGCGAGCTGCTGATCCGGTGCGGCGACGGCGCGGTGGATCCCGGCGAGATCTGCGACGACGGCAACACCGCGGGCGGCGACGGCTGCAGCGCCGACTGCAAGACGGTGGACCCGGCGTACGTGTGCCCCGAGCCGGGTGAGCCGTGCATCCTCGTCTACCGGTGCGGCGACGGCCGCGTGAACGGCGGCGAGCAGTGCGACGACGGCCAGAGCCCGCCCGTGTCCGGCGACGGCTGCACGTCGGATTGCCGGCTCGAGGAGGGCTGGATCTGCCGGCCGGGCCAGCCCTGCACCGAGAGGACCTATTGCGGCGACGGCGTGGTGCAGCTCGGCGAGCAGTGCGACGACGGCGGCGAGGCGAGCCCTGTCGGCGGCGACGGCTGCACCTCGCAGTGCAAGATCGAGGTGGGCTGGACGTGCCCGCCGGCCGGCGGCTTCTGCAACCCGCCCCCGCCGCCCGTGTGCGGCGACGGCCGCGTGAACGGGAGCGAGCAGTGCGACGACGGCGGGGAGCCCCCGGCCGGCGGCGACGGCTGCAGCGCCGACTGCCAGATCATCGAGGATGGCTGGGATTGCTCGCGCGTCGGGTTCCCGTGCAAGACCGTCTGCGGCGACGGGATCAAGGTCGGCGCCGAGCAGTGCGACGACGGGAATCTCTTCCCGGGCGACGGCTGCGACGAGACCTGCCGCATCGAGGCCGGCAGCGTGTGCGACGACGGCGAACCCCAGGACTGCACGGGCTTCTCCGTCTGCGGCGACGGCCTCCGCGAGGGCACCGAGGCGTGCGACGACGGCAACGGCGACTGGCGCGACGGCTGCACGCCGGACTGCAAGCGCGAGCCGACCTGCCCCGGCGGCGAGTGCACCTCGGCGTGCGGCGACGGCATCCTCCTGCCCGGCGATCCCACCGAGCAGTGCGACGACGGCAACACCGAGAGCGGCGATGGCTGCTCGGCCGAGTGCACCGTCGAGCCGGGCTACCTCTGCACCGTGACGCCCTCCGAGATGCGGCTGCCGATGGTCATCCGCGACTTCATCGGCTGGTGTCCGACCGACTACAACCGCAACGTGAGCAACACCGAGTGCGATGCCAACCTGACGGACAACATCATCGGGCACTTCGACTTCGAGATCGAGCCCTCGGGCAGCGGGCAGCTCGACGGCACCGTCTTGACGACGCTCGACGGCGACGGCAAGCCCGTGAACGCCTACGGGAACCCTTTCACCACGCCGCGCGCCGCGACCGGCTGGACCTCGGGGCAAAACAACTTCCAGTGGTGGTACCGGGACAACCCGAACTTCAACAGGAGGCTCTCCACCACGATCGAGCTGATCGAGACGCCCCCCGGCTCCGGCCGGTTCGTGTACGAGCGGAGCCCGTTCTGGCCGGTGGATCGGAGCCCGCCCAACGGCGATCCCGTGCTCGACAGCTTCGTGGCCGACGGGCGGGAGAGGACGCGCACCGACGGGCACAACTTCTACTTCACGAGCGAGGTCCGGTACTGGTTCCAGTTCATGCCGAACGGCGCCGAGGCCGATCCGGTGCTCACCTTCTTCGGTGACGACGACGTCTGGGTGTTCATCAAGAACACGCTGACCGCGGACATCGGCGGCATCCACGGGCAGGCCCAGGAGAGCGTGACCATCCTCGACAACGGCAACGCCCGCGTGACCCCCTGCAGCACCAACGAAGGCTGCCCGAGCCGCAACCCCTACGTCGTCAACCTCAACCTCGAGCCGGGCAAGGTCTACGAGATCGCTGTGTTCCAGGCCGAGCGCCACATCACCGGGTCGAACTACCAGCTCACGCTGTCGGGCTTCAGCGCCGGCACGTCGGTGTGCACGCCGCAGTGCGGGGTCGAGGATCCGGTGGTGACGCCGGGCGAGGAGTGCGACGACGGCCCCGAGAACGGGACGGGCTATGGCCAGTGCAACAACTGCCAGCTCGGCGCCTACTGCGGCGACGGCGTGAGGAACGGCCCCGAGGCCTGCGACAACGGCGCCAACAACAGCACGTACGCCAACGCGTCCGGCGCCTGCGCGCCGGGGTGCGTGGCCCCGCCCCGCTGCGGCGACGGCGCGGTCAACGCGCCGTACGAGGCGTGCGATCTCGGCTCCGGCAACACCGCGAGCGGCTACGGCGGCTGCACGACGTCGTGCGAGATCGGGCCGTTCTGCGGCGACGGCGTCGTCAACGGCACCGAGGGGTGCGACGACGGCGTGAACGACGGCTTCTACGGCACCTGCAACCCGAACTGCACGCCGGCCCCGCAGTGCGGTGACAACAACGTCGACGCGGACTGGGGCGAGGAGTGCGACAGGGCGGGCGACACGACCTGCGTGAGCTGCCAGCTCGGGGAGCACTGCGGCGACGGCGTGCTGCAGCCGGAGTTCGGCGAGGAGTGCGACGACGGCATCAACGACGGCGGGTACGGCCGCTGCGCGCCCTCGTGCCTGTACGGGCCGCGCTGCGGCGACGGCATCGTCCAGCCGGAGGAGGAGCGCTGCGATCTCGGCGAGGGGATGAACACCGGCGCGTACGGCGGGTGCAATGCCACCTGCAACTACGGGCCGTACTGCGGCGACGGCGTGCGCAACGGCGCCGAGGCGTGCGACGACGGCGTGAACGACGGCGCCTACGGCACCTGCGCCACGGGCTGCACGCCGGCGCCGAGGTGCGGTGACAACAACGTCGACGCGGAGTGGGGCGAGGAGTGCGACAGGGCGGGCGACTCGACCTGCGTGAACTGCCGGCTCGCCTCGCAATGCGGCAACGGGGTCACGCAGCCGCAGCTCGGCGAGCAGTGCGACGACGGCGTGAACGACGGCGGGTACGAGCAGTGCGGCCCTGCGTGCCTGTACGGTCCGCGCTGCGGCGACGGCATCGTCCAGCCGTCGGAGGAGGACTGCGATCTCGGCGATGGGCTGAACAACGGCGCTTACGGCGGGTGCGATGCCTCCTGCAACTACGCGCCGTACTGCGGCGACGGCGTGCGCAACGGCGCCGAGGCGTGCGACGACGGCGTGAACGACGGCACCTACGGCACCTGCGCCCCGGGCTGCACGCCGGCGCCGACGTGCGGTGACAACAACGTCGACGCGGACTGGGGCGAGGAGTGCGACAGCGCGGACGACACGGGCTGCGTGAGCTGCCGGCTCGGCGCGCACTGCGGCGACGGGGTGACGCAGCCGCAGTACGGCGAGGAGTGCGACGACGGCTTCAACGACGGTGGGTATGGCGAGTGCGGCCCCGCGTGCGTCTACGGCCCGCGCTGCGGCGACGGCATCGTCCAGCCGTCGGAGGAGGACTGCGATCTCGGCGATGACGAGAACGGCGGCGAGTACGGCGGGTGCACCGGGCTCTGCCAGTACGGGCCGTACTGCGGCGACGGCGTCGTCAACGGCACGGAGACCTGCGACGACGGCGTGAACGACGGCTTCTACGGCAGCTGCCTCCCTGACTGCACGCCGGCGGCCAAGTGCGGTGACGACGTTGTCGACGAGGCGTGGGGCGAGCAGTGCGATCCGCCGAACGAGGCCACGGGCTGCAGCAACAACTGCCGCCTCGGCGCCCAGTGCGGCGACAAGGTCGTCCAGGCCGGCGAGCAGTGCGACGACGGCGAGAACGACGGCGGCTACGGCGAGTGCGGCCCGCGCTGCCAGCTCGGCCCGCGCTGCGGCGACGGCATCCGCAACGGCACCGAGCAGTGCGACGACGGCGACGGCAACAACACCGGCGGCTACGGCAAGTGCGCGCCGGGCTGCGTCTACGGTCCGTACTGCGGAGACGGCAAGGTGCAGAGCCTCTACGAGGCGTGCGACGACGGCAACCGCGTGAACGGCGACGGCTGCAGCCTGACCTGCCAGCACGACGGCATCCCGAACTAGCCCGTCGCGAGCGGGCTCGCGGGGCGCAGGCGTCGACCGAGGCCTGCCCCCGCGAGCCCGGCCGGCCCCGCCCCGAGGGGCGCGGGGAGCGAGAGCCGCTGCTCATCGCCTTCCTGAATCACCTGATCGAGCTCGACGAGGCGCACCGGATCGTCTCGATCGAGCGACCGCCCCGGCGACCACGATGTCACCGGAATGATCCTCTGTCCG
Source organism: Sorangium sp. So ce362 (assembly GCF_051519845.1). Lineage (NCBI taxonomy): Bacteria > Pseudomonadati > Myxococcota > Polyangiales > Polyangiaceae > Sorangium > Sorangium sp. So ce362. The sequence goes on from NZ_CP150332.1 coordinate 6,710,756, forward strand.
CTCATCGTCCTTCTTCCTCGACCTTCCCGCCGAACGCTGGGCCAGCTGCATCTCAAGTGACATCGTGGTCGGGGTGAGCGCCGCGCGTGGACCGGTCGGCGCTCGCCCCCGGCGGCAAGTTCGCCCTCGCCGTCTTGCCCGGCGGTCGCAGCCCGTCGGGCCATGACGCCGGACCCGCGGGTCAGGCGGCCGTGGACCGGGCGGACACCTGCCCCGCCGACGGCGCGCGCCGCGCTCGCTGCGTGAGCCCGCGCAGCGCCAGCGCCGCGAGCAGCGCGGCCAGCCACGCGAGGCCGTAGGCGCTCGCCGTCGGCATCCGCCCGAGCGCCGCGTGCAGCGCGACGAAGAACGCCGCGAATCCAAACAGGCCGCGCACGAAGCCCGCGAGCAAGGCCGCCGTGGCGGCGGCGCCGTGCCTGGGCAGGGTGAAACACGGAAGGATGTTGCCGGTGATCGGGATGGCGAGCAGCAGGCCGCTGAGGCCTGCGGGCGCGACGCCGGCGCTGCGCATGATGCACCAGGCCATGGCCATCGCGGCCACCACGCGGCAGGCGAGCTCGGCGCGCGGAATGTCCGCCGCAGCGGGCGCCTCACAGCGGCGCGGCAAGGCCAGCGTGCCCAGGGCGGGCGACAGCAGCGCCACGGCGCAGGCCCAGGGCGGGGGCAATCGCAGCGCGAGCAGCGCCGCCCCCAGCGACAGGAAGGCCACGTTGGCCGCGAGCAGCGCCACGCCCCAGCGAAAGCGCGTCGCGCACCACGCAAAGCCGAGCACATGAACGATCGTCGCCGGCAGGCACACAAGCGTCGCGAGCGCGATCGCGTTCGCCTGGGCGGGCGTCTCCTGCAGCAGCACGAAGCCCATGATCGGGCCCACGATCATCGGCAGCCCGGCGATCGCGCCGCCCACCCCATGGCCGAAGCGGCGCGCCGCCAGCGTGGACAGCAGCACCGATGCGCCCACCAGTGTGAGCTTCAGCAGCACGCTGGCCCGGGCATCCATCGATCGCGTTGCAGAACGCACATCGCTCGCCGGATCCCTATAGGGCAATGTTCCAGGGGAGACGTCGAGATCCGCGACGATCGCGCTCAGCTCCGCTGGCCATGAACGGCGCCGCGCGACGCCGGTCGCGCCGCCAGGCAGCCGCTCGGCCCAAGGCCGGGCGCCATGGTGCGAACCGTGGATCCTCGTGTAACCTCGCGCCCGAAGCCGAGGGCGCATGGAGCAGCAAGAGCCGAGATCCAGGGTGCTCGTCGTCGATGACAACGAGCAGAACCGCGCCCTGGCCCAGGCCACGCTCGAGGACGACGGCTACGAGGTCGTGCTCGCCGTCACGGGCGAGGAGGGGATCCAGCAGTTCGAGCGCCACAAACCGGATTGCGTGCTGCTCGACGTGCGGATGCCGGGGATGGACGGGTTCGCCGTGTGCGCCCGGATCCGCAGCCTGCCCGGGGGCGAGAGCGCGCCGATCGTGTTCCTGACGGCGCTCCGCGACGTCGAGACGTTCGACAGCGCGCTGCGCGCCGGCGGCGACGACTTCCTGACGAAGCCGGTCCGCCCGTCGGAGCTCCTCGCGCGGGTGCAGGCCGCGCTAAGGCTGCGCCGGCTCGGCGCGGAGCTGCGCGAGCACGTCGAGCTCGTCCGGCAGCAGCGGGACGCGCTCATGCGCCTCCAGCTCCAGAAGGAGCAGCTCACGGCCTTCGTCGTGCACGATCTGAAGAACCCCGTGAGCAGCATGGACCTGCACGCGCAGTTCCTGCTCCGGGACCGCTCGCTCCCGGAACAGGCGCGCGACTCCGTGCGGCACGTCCGCGATCAGGCGCGCTCCCTGCTGCGGCTCATCTACAACCTGCTCGACATCAGCAAGAGCGAGGAAGGGAGGCTCGCCCCCGAGCGCGCGCGCGTCGATCTCCGCGCGCTCGTCCTCGAGACGTTCGCCGCGCTCGACCTGCGCGCGAGCTCCCGGTCGCTCGCGCTGCGCGAGGCCGTCGAGGTGCCCGCCGTCCAGGCCGACCCGGACCTGCTGCGCCGCACGCTCGAGAACCTCCTCGAGAACGCCGTCCACCACGCCCCGGCCGGGACCGCGGTGACCGTGAGCGCCGTGAAGGACGGCGCCGCGGTGGAGATCCGCGTGGCGGACCAGGGGCCGGGCATCCCCGCCGAGATGCGCGCGAGGGTGTTCGATCGCTTCGTTCAGCTCGGCGGCGAGGATCCGGTCGTCCACCGCGCCGGCCGCGGCCTCGGGCTCGCGTTCTGCAGGATGGCCGTCGAGGCGCACGGCGGCACCCTCCGGATCGAGGACAACGCGCCCGGCGCCATCTTCTGCGTGAGGCTCCCCGATGACCCGTGAACACGCCTCCATCGACCGCCTGTCTCCATCCGACCAGGCGCCCCACGGGCCCGGAGCTCCGCCGCTCGACGACGGCACGTTCCGCCTGCTCATCGACGCGGCGCCCGACGCCATGGTGGTCGTCGACGAGCAGGGACGCATCGTGTTCGTCAACGTCCAGACCGAGCGGATGTTCGGCTACGCGCGCGGCGAGCTCCTCGGGCAGGCCATCGAGCTCCTCCTGCCGGAGCGCTTCCAGCGGGCGCACGTCGCGAACCGGTCGGCGTTCATCGCCGTGCCCAAGGCGCGCCCGATGGGGTCGGGGGTGGAGCTGTTCGGCCGCCGGAAGGACGGCGGCGAGTTCCCGGTCGAGATCAGCCTCAGCCCGCTGACGACCGAGCGGGGCACGCTCGTCTCGAGCGCCATCCGCGACATCAGCGACCGCAAGCGGGTCGACCTCGCGATGCGGCGGCTGGCCGCGATCGTCGACTCCTCCGAGGACGCCGTCATCGGCGAGGCGCTCGACGGGCGCATCGCCAGCTGGAACCGGGGCGCACAGGCGATCTTCGGCTACAGCGCCGAGGAGATGATCGGCAAGCCCCTCACCGCGCTCGCCCCGCCGGGGCGGGAGGACGAGGTGCCGCGGATGCTCGCTCGGCTCAGGCGCGGCGAGCACATGGAGCACTTCGAGACGGTGCGCAGGCGCAAGGACGGAAGGGACATCGACGTCTCGATCACCCTCTCTCCGATCCACGACGCGATGGGCAAGGTCGTCGGCACCTCGAAGGTGGCCCGCGACATCAGCGAGCGAAGGCGCCTGGAGGCCGAGACGAAGCGCACGACCGATCTCCTGCGGAGCGCGGTGGAGAGCATCCAGGGCGCGTTCGCCGTGTTCGACGCGCAGGATCGGCTCGCGCTCTGCAACAGCGTGTACCGGCACTGGCTCGGCGCGCGGGTGAGCGGCCCCATCGTCGGACGGCGCTATGATGAGCTCATCGACGAGGGCATCGCCGCGGGGCTGTTCGCCCTCGGCGGCGAGCCCCAGGCCGACTTCCGCGGGAGGCTGCTCGCCTACCACGCCGAGCCGAGCGGCACGCTCGATCTCGGCACGAGCGACGGGCGCAGCCTGCGCGCGACCGAGCGCCGCACGGCCGAGGGCGGGACCGTGTGCACCCTCTGGGACATGACCGGCGACGTGCAGCGCGCCGAGGAGCTCCGCAAGGCGCGGGCCCTCGCCGAGGCCGCCAGCTCCGCGAAGAGCGAGTTCCTCGCCTCGATGAGCCACGAGCTCCGCACGCCGCTCAACGCGATCCTCGGCTTCGCGCAGCTGCTCCAGCGCGACCGGAAGACGCCGCTCACCGACCGCCAGAAGGAGCGGATAGAGCACGTCCTGAAGGGCGGCGAGCACCTGCTCAAGCTCATCGACGACATCCTGGACCTCTCGCGCATCGAGGCCGGCCGCGTGACGGTCTCGATCGAGCCGGTGAACGTCCCCGAGGTGCTGGACGAGGTGAAGACCACGCTCGACCCGATGGCCCAGCGCGCCGGGATCGAGATCGCCCTCGCGCCCCTGCCCCCGGAGCTCCCGAAGATCACCGCGGATCGCACGCGCTTCGCGCAGATCCTCATGAACTACGGCTCGAACGCGATCAAGTACGGCCGGAAGGGGGGCCGCGCAACGATCGCTGTGTCGATGCCGGAGGACGGCGTGGTGAGGATCTGCGTGGCGGACAACGGCATCGGCATCCCGCGAGAGCAGCACGCGAAGCTCTTCCAGCCCTTCCAGCGCGCCGGCCAGGAGACAGGGCCGATCGAGGGGACCGGGATCGGCCTCACGATCAGCAAGCGGCTCGCGGAGCTCATGGGCGGCGGCGTCGGCTTCAACAGCGTGCCGGGCGAAGGGTCCGAGTTCTGGATCGAGCTCCCGGCGCACGAGGAGCCGCCGGAGGTCGCCGCCCCGGAGCAGGCCGACGCGCGCGTCGAGGGGTCGCCGCTCGCCGGGCCCGGCGGCGTCCGGCATTCGGTCCTCTACGTCGAGGACAACCCGTCGAACATCGCGTTCATGGAGGAGCTCATCTCCGAGCTCGAGCGCGTCCACCTGATCACCGCGCCGAACGCCGAGATCGGCATCGAGCTCGCGCGGTCGCGGCGGCCCGAGGTCGTCATCATGGACATCAACCTCCCCGGGATGAGCGGCTACGAGGCCCTGCGCAAGCTCGAGGAGTGGCCGGAGACGCGCGACATCCCCGTGATCGCGCTCAGCGCGGCGGCGATGGCCCGGGATACCCGCCGCGCCGAGCAGGCCGGGTTCTACCGCTACCTGACCAAGCCGGTGAGGGTCGACGAGCTGACCGCCGTCCTCGAGGAGCTCCTCGTCCAGGCGGCGCGCTGATGGCGGCAGGCGCCTACCGCGCCGCCCAGACGGCGAGGAGCGCGTACGCGATCGCCACGGCCTGGATGACCGCGAAGCTCAGGAGGCCGGTCGGCAGGAAATCGAAGAAGCCGAACCGGATGGGCCTGCCGTCGACGTCCCGCAGGTCGGCCCGCTCGGTGAGCGCCTGCGCGAGCGGTCCCGACGTCGCGGCGGTCAGGAAGAGCGAGCTGCCCGCGCAGACCGACAGGGCGAGGCCGACATAGACGGCGGGCCCGGGCAGCCGCTGGGCGAGCGACTCGGCCACGTCGAGCAGCGCCGCCATGCTGGGGCCCGCCGAGAACAGCCCCGTGAGCACGCCGGCGAGGACGAGGAACGCGACGAGCTGGAGCGACGGCGCGACCGGCAGCCGCTCCAGCGAGCGCGAGACCTCCTCGAAGAGGCCGGTGCCCCGCACCGCCGCGACCATCACGAAGAGCGAGAGCAGGAAGAGCACCGCCTCGATGTCGAGCCCCGTCCTCGCGAGCCGCTCGCCGTGCCTGCGCGCCAGGAGCAGCGCCGCGCCGGTGCCGAGCCAGCACACGAGCTCCGGGCCGACGCCGAGCTCGGCGGGCAGGAACAGCCAGGCGACCACCATCGCGGCGAGCGACGCCGCCGCCGGCACGAGGAGGCGCCGATCGACGCGCACTTGCCGGTGCAGCGCCTCGACCGCCGCGCGCGTGAGCCGCGCCGAGACCGGATCGCGCGGCACGCCCGCGGCCGGGCGCACCACGACGCGCACGACGAGGAGCAGGACGGCGAGCGCGAAGAGCGTCGCCGGGGCGGCGCGCGAGAGGTAGCCGCCGAACGTCATGCTGCCCCGGCCGAGCAGCAGGATGGCCGGGAAGTCGCCGATCGGCGTGGCGGCCCCGCCGAGGTTGCAGGCGACGAGCAGCAGGCCGAGCAGCCAGGAGACGTACCGCTGCCGCGTGCCCATGAGCCGGAGCAGCACGTGCAGCACCGGCAGGACGAGCACGAGCGCCGTGAGGTTGTTGACGACGCCGCTCACGAGGTACATCGCGATCGAGAACACGAGCAGGACGCGGAAGGGCTCGGCGCCGCTCAGCCGCGTGGCCACGACGGCGAGGCGATCGAAGAGCCGCGAGGCGGCGAGGAGCTGGGACAGGAGCCCCAGGGTCACGAGGATGACGAGCACGTCCCACGGCACCTCGGCGAGCAGGCGCTGCGTGGTCGCGACCCCGAGCAGCGTCGACGCGAGGCAGGCGAGGGCCGCGCCGCCCGTCACGACGAGCACGCGGCGCGACGGCAGGAGCGCCTGGAGCAGGAGCGCGCCGAGCAGGAGGGTGAAGAGCGCGGCCTGGGGCGCCGTCACGTCGCCTCGCGCGCGGGCGCGGGCGCACGCGGGTGGCCCGCGCCCGCGGCGGCCTCGGGCGCGGGCGCGGCCGGCCCCACGAGGCACGAGAAATCGCCCGCGCTCGTCTCGACCATCCAGCGCGGGTACACCGTCATGGGCCGGCCGAGGATGTCCCAGCCGATCAGCGAGCGGAACTGGGTCCGCACGTCGGGGCCCGAGACGCGCAGCCACGAGGGGCTCACGTGCGCCGCGTGCCCGTCGGTGCCGTAGACGAAGGTGAGCAGCGCGCTCCGCCGCCCGGCCCAGCGGTGGAGCTCGGACAGCCCCACCGGCTCCATGAGCCCGTCATAGTTCGCGAGCACCCGGCGGAAGTCCGGGTCGAGCCCGCCCGCGTCGGTGACGAGGCCCGCCTCGACGCCGGAGAGCCGCGGCACGAGCGCGTCGAGGCCGTCGGCCTCCAGCCCCACGACGAGCAGCCGGTTCACGCCGCGGAGCGCGTCGAGGACGCCCGCGGGGTCGAGCGGCGCCTCGGCGCCGCCGGAGAGCCACTGCTCGGCGACGAAATCGAGGACGGGGAACTCGCGCCCGAGCTGGTCGCGGGCCTCGCCGACGAGCGGGGCGCCGCCGGCTCCCATCAGCTCGCGCAGGAACAGCCGCGCCGCCGAGCGCATACCCAGCTCGGCGGCCACCATCCGGAACGCCTGTCCGAGCGCGGGCGGCAGCGCCATCAGGCCGGCTCCGCCCCGGCGCGGGCGCGCGCGGCGCGCGCGAAGAGGGCGTCGAGCAGACAGACCATGGCGGCGTTGGCGAGCGCGTGGTGCGGCGGGCCGTCGGTCAGGCAGTCGACGAGCGCGGCGAGCTTCGGCGAGCCCTGCGGGGCGAGGCGCGTCAGCGGCGCGAGCGGGATGGCCAGCGGGTAGTCGTGATCGCTGCCGCGCGCGAGGTGCGGCGGCAGGCGGATCGGCACGGCCAGCGACTCGCCGCGCGGGGCGCCGCCCTCGTCCGGACCGAGCTCCTCGAGCAGGAGGCCGAGCAGGCAGAGCAGCGCATAGCTCGCGCCGCGGTGATGAATGGGGCCCTCCCCGACGATGCACCGGACCACGAAGGCGCGCTCCTCCGCGTCGGGCATCCAGGGGGCGAGGAGCGCATCGAGCCTGGCGGGGCGGATGAAGGCGGACACCGCGGACGAGGGCAACGGAGCGTGGCGCGGGCGGTGGTCGCGAGGCGGTCGGGACGGAGGCATGGGGGCGTACGAGCGTAACTGCTCGGAACGACCCGGATCCAGGCCTGATCTCGTGAGGGTCCGGGTGCGCGTGCTGGAGCAGCGGCCTGCGCGGATGCGCTGGGACGGGCCATCGGACCTGCGCTCGGACAAGGGACCACGTTGACCGAGCTCTTCCACCCGGAGGACCGCTGCACGCTCGCGGCGCGGCGGGAGCAGGTCCGCGGGAGCGCCGCCCCCGTCCAGGTCCACGGCCGGATCATGCGCGGAGCGCGGCTACCGGCCGTTCTCGTGCTTCGTGCGCGGCACGCGCGCGGATGGGCCGACGCGGCGCACGAGCCCGTGAGCCCCCCGGGCGGCCGAGCTCAGAACAGCTGGACGTCGTCGAGCTCGATGCCGAGCGGCTGCCCCGCGGGCGTGCGCCAGCTCAGGTCCTTGACCGCCCACGGCTCGAACGGCGCCGGCGTGCCCCACCCCTGCTGCATCAGATCCCACCAGCGCAGCTCCACGGTGACCCACTCCGTTCCGACCCAGAGGTCGATTCCGTGGCCGTCGAAGCAATCCGAGCAGAACCCGCCTTCGGGCCTGGTGAGGAGCGTGCCGATCTCGAAGCGAACCTGGGAGCCCTGGGCACGGACGTTGAAGCGGATGCCCTGGACCCCCGACATGTTGACGGGCCACGATTCGAAGGAGAGCATGACGCCGGCGCCCGACACGGACGGCCCCCCCGGGGAGTAGGCTGCGAGCGCCGTCGAGCCGAGAGGCCCCGGCACGGGAAACACGTCGACCGGCGGAAGGGTCCCGTCGCCGTACGTCACCCACGGCCCCGTGAACGGCGGCAAGCGCCTGGCGTACGGCGGGGAGCTGAAGAAATCGCCGTCGTCGAAGTCCTCGATCACGAGGCCCGGCGTCGCGCAGAAGGGCTGCCACTGGCAGTCCGGATCGCTGCAGTCGGCGTACCCGTCCCCATCGTCGTCATAGCCATTGCTGCACGCCGCACCGGTGTCCTCGCGCCACGGTACGCAGAAGGGCTGCCACTGGCAGTCCGGATCGCTGCAGTCGGCGTACCCGTCCCCATCGTCGTCATAGCCGTTGCTGCAGGCCACATCGGTGTCCTCGCGCGGCGCCGTCGTGTCGTCGACCCCGATGACGATGTCGAGCGTCCCCTGGCCGACGGAGACGACATCGCCGTCCGCCCGGAACTGAAACATGAGCGTCGACGTCGCGCCTTCGTTGATGAAGACCGGCGTCGGATTCGCCGACGTCAGGCCCGCCGGAACGTACTGGTAACCGGAGCTGGTCCACCGCTCGAGGATCCAGCCAGGCTCCAGGTACACGTCGTAGCGGCCGACCGGCAGCACCTCCGTGAGCACCGTCGCGTCGCCGTCTCCATAGAAGAGCCGGTGCGTCGGACCGTGGATATTGAACAACGCGGAGGAGAGGCGGTACGTCGCGCCCGTGGCGCTGGTCCCGACGAGGGCGAGGCTGATCGAGCCGATATCGGACGCCTGGTCGGCGCCGTCCGGCGCCTCCGCTCCACAGCCGACCGGGATCATTGCGACCGCCAACACCGAGCATACGAAGAGTTGTTGCAAGTGTCTCATGATGACTTCGTATCAGAGACGCTCGCTCAGGAAAAGTGGGATCCTTGGGTGCCCGATGACAGCGCGCGGCCATTCCTCGCCTGTCTTCGATAACCGGCGAGGACCGGCTCATGTCGGCGCGTGTAGCAAATGTGTGCGTTTTCGTGTACTTACACGCGCTTTCGTGCGTTTAAGAGGTAGGCGTCGCCGACCGAGAAGCGATCGAGCAGGAACTCCCGCCCTTCGAGCCGCTGGGCCACCCAGCCGAGGCGGGCGTCCGCCCTGGCGAGCGCGTAGGCCTTGACCTGGGCCGGGGCCGCCTCGTCCAGGAGCGGCAGGTAGATCGCCTTGTGGAGCTCGGTGCCGATGAAGCAGAGCCACTGCTGGAGGCGCGCCCGGCCGAGCGGATCCCGCGGCGCGAGCCCCGCTTCCGGGAACCGCTCCGCGACGAGCTGCAGGAGCGCCGCGTTCTCGGACGGCACGGGCGCCCCCTCCCCCGGACCGCTGCAGAAAAAATCGAAGGGGCGTGTCGATCTCGCGCCCCCTCGTTCGTCGTCACGACAGAGCGGGGGCTCACGCCCGGTCGAGGCCGTGCGGAGCCCTGTATCGAGAAGGAGACATGACGATGCGGTTCATGATGCTGATGATCCCGAGGGGATACGAGAGCGCGGCGCCGGGCACGATGCCGGACGCCAAGGCGGTCGCTGCGATGATGAGGTACAACGAATCCCTGCAGAAGGCCGGCGTGCTGCTCGCCGTCGACGGCCTCCACCCGCCCTCGATGGGCGCGCGCATCTCGTTCCCCGGAGGGAAATCTCAGGTGATCGACGGGCCCTTCGCCGAGGCGAAGGAGGTGCTCGGCGGCTACTGGTTGATCCAGGTGAAATCGAGGGAAGAGGCGATCGCGTGGGCGTCGCGCTGCCCCGGTTCGGACGACGCGATCATCGAGGTTCGCCAGGTACAGGAGCTCTCGGACTTCCCCGCCGATGTCCAGGAGGCCGCGGCCGGGCTCCCCGAGATGCAAGCGCACGCCCCGCAGCACCGGGAGTCGTGACGCGGCGGCCGCGGCGCGCCGGTCAGTCGAGGCCGGTGCTCTCCGGCGTGCCGAGCATCAGATTCAGGTTCTGCACCGCCGCGCCGGAGGCGCCTTTGCCGAGGTTGTCGAGGCGCGCCACGACAAGGATCTGGTCGGGCTTGCCGAACACGAACACATCGAGGCGGTTCGTGTCGTTGCACTCCAGGGCGCTCAGGGAACCGTCCTCCAGCGCGCCCTGGCCGCCGAGCGGCATCACCCGGATGAACGGCTCGCCGGCGTAATATGACGCGTAGAGCTCGTGCACCGACGCGGGCGTCGCGGGTCGGCTCAGGGCGTCCACGAACAGGGGCACCGAGACGAGCATGCCTTTGTAGAAGTCGCCCACGACCGGCTGGAAGAACGGCGCCCGCTCGAGCCCCGCGATGGCGCGCATCTCGGGCAGGTGCTTGTGCTGCAGGGTGAGCCCGTACGGGCGCGGGCCGCGGAGCTGCTCGCGGCGGGCCCCGCCGGCCTGCTCGTAGGTCTGGATCATCTTGCGCCCGCCGCCGCTGTAGCCGGTGAGCGAGTGAGCGATCATGCCGGCGTCCCTGGGCAGGAGCCCCTGGTCGACCAGCGGGACCACGAGGGCGAGGAACCCGGTCGCGTGGCACCCGGGGACGGCGACGCGCCGCGCGCTCCGGACGGCCTCGCGCTGCCCGGGGCGGAGCTCCGGGAAGCCGTACACCCAGCCGTCGGCGGTGCGGTGCGCGGTGCTCGGATCGATGACGCGCGTGCCCGGGTTCTCGATCCACCCGATGGACTCGCGGGCGGCGTCGTCGGGCAGACACGTGATGAGCAGATCCGCCTCGTTGATCAGCGCGCGACGCGCCGCCGGGTCCTTGCGCCGCTCCGGGTCGATCTCGAGCAGCTGGAGATCGCGGCGGCCCTGCAGCCGTTCGCGGATCTGGAGCCCTGTCGTCCCTTCCTGTCCGTCGATGAACACCCGATGCATGGTGGCCCTGTTCATACGCCGAGCGCGCCGCCTCGACCAGGGGTTCGCGTGACCCGGGCGGCAGCCGCGGACGACGACGTGGCGCCCGAGGGCGTTCCCGGCTGCCTCTTCACCGTGGGCGCGGGCGGGCCGACCGCGGCGCCGCACCACCACCACGCGTTCGACCTCAACGAGCGCGCGATCGGGCTCATCGCGGAGATCTTCACCCGCGCCGCGCTCTCCGCGCTCAGGCCGGCGTGACGCGTCCGGCGACACGCGCGCGCTCCTCGCGGCATGCTGCCGCCCGCGATGACGAGAACGCTGCGGACCCTCCTCACGTCCAACCGCTTCACGCTGCTCCTGCTCGCCTCGATCGCCGCCGGCGCAGGCCTCGGCCTCGCGCTCGGCGAGCGGGCGGCGGTGCTCAAGCCGCTGGGCGATCTCTTCCTCAACCTGCTGTTCACCCTCGTGGTGCCGCTGATCTTCTTCTCCATCTCGTCCGCGGTGGCGGGCATGAGCAGCCTGCGGCGCCTCGGGCGCATCGTGACCGCGATGCTGGGCGTCTTCGTCACCACCGGCCTCGTCGCATCGACGCTGATGCTCACGGCGGTCGAGCTCTACCCGCCCGCGGAGGGGCTGCAGGTGACGCTCCCCGGGCGTCCGGAGGTCGCGCCGGTCAGCCTGGGCGACCAGCTGGTGGGCGCGATCAGCGTGCCGGACTTCGGCGATCTGCTCTCGCGCAGGAACGTGCTGCCGCTGATCGTGATGGCCTTCCTTGTCGGCCTCGGGACCACGGCGGCCGGCGAGCGCGGCCAGCCGGTCGCGCGGCTGCTCGCCTCGGCGAACGAGGTGATGCTCAAGCTCGTCGATTTCGTGATGTATTACGCGCCGATCGGCCTCGGCGCCTACTTCGCGCACCTCGTCGGCGCCTTCGGCCCGACCCTGCTGCAGTCGTACGTCCGCGCGATCGGGCTCTTCTATCCGCTCGCCGTCGCGTACTTCTTCCTCGCCTTCACGCTCTACGCGTGGCTCGCCGGCCGGGGGCGCGCGGTGAGGGCGTTCTGGAAGAACATCCCGGCGCCGGCGCTCACCGCGCTCGCGACCTCGAGCAGCATGGCGGCGATCCCCTTGAACCTCGAGGCGGCGCGGCGCTCGCGGGTGCCTGACGATATCGCGGAGGTGGTCATTCCGATCGGCGCGACCGTCCACATGGAGGGTTCGTGCCTCTCGGCGGTGCTCAAGACGGCGCTGCTGTTCGGCGTCTTCGGCCGCGAGCTCGGCGGGGCGGACACTTACCTCGCCGTGGTGGGGGTCGCGATCCTGAGCGGCACCGTGATGAGCGGCATCCCCGGCGGGGGCTTCATCGGAGAGCTGGTGATCGTCTCGCTCTTTGGATTCCCGATGGAGGCGCTGCCCATCATCTCCACCGTCGGGGCGCTCGTGGATCCGCCGGCGACGCTGGTCAACGCCGCCGGCGACAACGTGAGCAGCATGCTGGTGGCCCGCATCCTCGACGGCCCGGGCTGGAGCGAGCCGCCGCCGGGGGCCGGCGCCTGAATGGCCGATCCCGAACCGGCGGCGGGCGAGCTGAGCAAGATCCGCGGGCTTGGGGGGGCGAACCGTGCGTCAGCGCGGCTCGCCCCCTGCCCACAGCCGAGGCTCAACGCCCAGGGCTCACCTCATCGACACGCTCACGTCAGCGCTCCCACTGCTCTGGTACCCTTCCACGACCATCGAGACCTCATACAGGTTCCCCATGGTCATCCCCAGGCGCTGCCATGCATCGAAGTGGTTGGCGACAGAGATGGTTCCACTCGTGCGCTTCGCGGTGCGGACGCTCCAGAACTGATAGAAGGTCTTGGTGCCTTCGATGGAAGGCTGGTTGACTCGCTGGGTCCGATAGATGTCATAGGTACCGCCATCACTGGTGACGGTGCCCATGCGCCCCTCCCCGCCCGGCGGACGCCAGCTGCCCCAGCTATCAATGATGTAGTACTCCACGAGCGGGCTCTTCGTCCACCCATAGACGCCCAGGTAGGAGTTGCCGTTCGGCCGGTAGTCGGCCTCGTAGGTCACGATTTGATTCTTTGACCCAGGCCTCAGACCCTTACGACCCAACAGATTATTGATGTTGTTCCAGTCGACGCTGAAGCCATCCGCTGTGTTGATCTGGCATCCGCTCCCTGAGTCCTTCCAGTACTCGAAGGTGAAGCCGCAGTGGGTGCCGGTCAGATTGCTGCAGACCGACTGGTCGGGTGCCGTGCACGTGCTGCCGCCGGAGCCGCCGGAGCCGCCGGAGCCGCCGGAGCCGCCCGCCCCGCCCGAGCCGCCGCCCGCCCCGCCCGAGCCGCCTGTCCCCGAGCTGCTGCTCGACGACGCGCTCGAGCTGCTGCTCGACGCGCTCGAGCTGCTGCTCGACGACGCGGAGGTGCTCGAGCTGCTGCTCGACGACGCGGAGGTGCTAGAGCCTCCGCTGCCGGTGACCGATGCGACAGACGGCTTGCCGGAGCCGGTCGCGCAGAATCCGAACGTCGTCGAGCCACGCGGCTGCAGAGCGCCGTTCCAGCTCAGGTTCGAGGCCGTGAGCTGCCCGTTCGACGAGCCAAAGGTCGCGTTCCACTGGTTGTTCACCGTCGAGCCGTTGAGCGCGATGCCCACGCGCCAGCTGGTCGTGTTCTGCTGGCTGATGTTCGTGATCGTCACGTTCGCGCAGTAGCCATCCTGCCACTGCGACTGAAGTGCGACATCCGCGGACAGCGTGCCGTCCGGGCTGTTCAACGCGGAGTCCAGAAGATCGATGTCCTCGTCCACGATGCTGTCAACGCTGCACGCCAGCAGGCTGCATGCGATCGAAGCGGAGAGGTAGCCAAGTAAGGAAAAGATGCGCATTTAAGGTTTCTCCATGTTCGGACCGGTTGAATCGCGGGCTTCTGCTCGAGATGGAGTTGTGAACCATCGAGACGCCTGCGAGCCCTCCGATCTTCTATCGGTTAAAATTCAAAATTTCCGACCAGCGTGCTCGTGATCCCGGTCATCCCGGTGATCACGGATGCCCACGCGGGCCTGCGCCGACCACATGCCTGGCAATCACGATGTTTGTCGGACAGATGCTCACATGCGAACACCCCGTGTGATGGGGCCGAGCATCAACTCAGAAAAAGCAAGAACAACTCGGACGTGCAGCCGTAAGAAGCAAGTGACCCCGGCAATAGCCGCACTCGGAGTCGGCCCTTGAGCGATCGTGCCACCGGCTGCGGTACCGGCCGAAGCGGCCCTGACCACCAAGGTAGATTGGAGCATTCTCACAAACAGGAGGAGAATGTCAAGACTCTTTTCTTAGTCGTGGCCGTTTGCGTTTGCCGTGGTTTGCCGTGGTTTGTCACGCAGCGTCCGTTCTGCGGCTTCTGCGGCTTCTGCGGTTTCTGCGGTTTCTGCGGTTTCTGCGGTTTCTACGTACAGTAACGTTGCGCGCGTGGGTTCGATCATAGAACTCAGATCCGTCAGATTCGTTCACCCTCGTGGAAAAGTGACGATGTATCGATAATCGACCCCTGCATCGACGGGGCCTATCCAGTGCCGCGGCCCAGGAGCGCTCATCCCGTGCGACTCGGTGTCCACTGTGGTTCATTCTCGATCTTCGAGCGGATCGGCGCTCTGGCTGGAGCGACAAACGGGCTGAAACCGCCGGGAGAGAGCAGCATTTCGAACCGCCAAGGCGCCAAGGTGCCAAGGAATAGAACCCTATCCTGGCGCTCTTGGCGCCTTGGCGGTTCGACTCTCGCTCGATCAACGTGTCGGTGGTCTGACTACCAGCCGGCGTCGTCGTCGTCGCCGTCGTCCAGCACGCCGCCGATCAGGCCGGCTGCGCCCCCGACGGCCGCGCCGCCGCCGCCTGCCAGGAGACCCCCGATGAGCGCGCCCTTGGCAGCACCGCCGACGGGATCCCCCTCCGAGGACTCCGTCGCCTTCCTCTCGGCGATCGGGGCCGGCGCCTCCTGCGGGGTCGTCGTCTTCGCTGGCAGGTTCTTCTTCTGCTTCTTCATGGTGAGCTCGACTGCAACACCCGCGCCAGCAGCGGCGGGCGCTCACCGGACGGGCGCAAGCCGGCTCAGCCGGGTCGGTTGCGCATGAAGTCCGCCACCTCGCCGAAGCGCCGGTCGAGGAAAGCGTGGAGCTCCGCGGGCACGCCGAGCTCGGCCATGGCCGCGCGCATGCAGCGCATCCAGGCGTCGCGCATTGCCACATCGACAGGTACGCGGGCGTGGCGCATCCGCAGCCGCGGGTGGCCGTGCGCCGCGATGTAGTCCTGCGGGCCGCCCAGCCAGCCGATCAGGAAGAGCGCGAAGCGGTCGCGGCTCTCCCGCGAGACCTGCCCGCGCTCGTCGCACACATGGAGGCGCGCGAGCGCCGGCTCGTCGCGGGCCATCAGGTCGTAGAAGCGCTCGACAAGCCGGCGCACCGCCGGCTCGCCGCCCAGCAGGTCGAAAGGGGTCTCGGACGGGTCGGACATCGGCACGCCGTCTAGCGATCTGCCGCGGCCTCGTCAACGTGGGCCGGGCCGCCCGCTCGGCGCCGCGCTCGACGCGCTGGCAGCGCGCGGATCGCCCGCTCGGCGCTGCGCTCGACGCGCAGGCAGCACGCCGGCGCCGGACGACGCGCGGGGGCCACTTTATGAAATGGTGGGCAGCGACATCGGCCGCCCGAGCATCGGACCGACCACATCGTCGAGCTCTGCCGGCGCACGCGCTGAACGAGCTCGACAGCCGCGATCGTCGCGATGCTCTCGTGGTGTGGCGCCTTCCGCCCGAAGCCGCCGCGGGGAGGCGGCCGCCACCGGAGGGGTTGCGATGAACCGGGAGATTCTCGCTCCAGGGATGGTGTTCCAGGGCCGCTACGAGCTCCTCTCCTTGCTCCGGGAGAGCAGCCTCGGCGCCGTCTACGCAGGGCGGCAGATCGACAGCGGGCAGCCGATCGCCCTCACGCTGATGCCCCTCGCCCCGGACAGAGCCCCCGCGGATCCAGCGCGCGGCGACCGCGCGCGCGCCCTGCAAGCGATGCGTGGCTGCGCGCGACTCCAGCACCCCAACATCGTCCGGCTCATCGACTGGGGGCAGACGGACGAAGGGCAGCTTTATACGATCTGCGAGCTCGTGCCCGGGCAGAGCCTGGCCGAGCTGCTGGCGGAGCACGGCGCGCTCGATCTGCAGGAAGCGCGGCACCTGATGCGGCAGGTCCTCGGCGCGCTGGCCTGCGCGCACCGGCAGGGCATCGTTCACGGGGCGCTCAGGCCGAGCCACGTGATGATCGTGCCCTCGGCGGGGCGGCGCGACGCGCGGGTGCTCGATTTCGGCCTCGCCGCCGTGGCCGCGAGCCTGCGGAGCGGCCGGGGCGGAGCGCCCCCCTCGGGCACCGAGCCCCTGGGCTCGCTGGCCTATGCAGCACCCGAGCAGCTCCAGCGGCGCTCGCCGACGGCGCGCTCGGATCTGTACGCCTGGGGGCTCATGTTTCTCGAGTGCCTCGCCGGCAGGCGCGTGGACCGGGCCAGCCCTCCGGACAGGGAGGGTCTCGAGCAGGAGAGCCGCGGGCCGGTCCGGATCCCTCCCGCCCTCCTCGGGCACCCGGTCGGCGCGATCTTGCGGCGGGCGACGACCGAGAAGGCCGGCGAGCGGGCCGCCACGGCCGAGGGCCTCCTGCGCGAGCTCGACGCCTGCGAGCCGGGCGGGCTCCGCCGCGCAGGCGCCGTCGAGCTCGGCGCGCCCCTCGGCGCGGAGACGACGGAGAGCGGGGGCTCGGGGGCTCCGGCGCGGCGGCAGCCCGAGCCGCTCGCGGCGGGCGCGCTCCCCGAGGAGATGGAGACGCCGGAGATGGAAGGGGTCACGCCTCCCACGGAGGAGGCGCCGACGACGCCGGCGGACGCCCTCGGGGGCTTCGTGCCCCCGGACGTCGGCGACACAATCAAGCACTACGAGATCATCCGCAAGCTGGGCCAGGGCGGCATGGGGGTCGTGCTCCTGGCCCGCGACACGCGGCTCGGCCGCCTTGTCGCCATCAAGCTCCTCCGCGAGCACAGCAGGCAAGGAATCGGGCGCTTCCTGGCCGAGGCGCGGGCCACGGCGCGCTGCAGGCACGAGAACATCGTGGTCATCCACGAGGTGGACGAGATCCACGGACATCCCTATCTCGTGCTCGAGTACGTCAAGGGTCGCACGCTGCGCGAGTGGATGGCGCATCGCGAGCACCCCAGCGCGCCCGGCTCGCCCGCCGCGCACACGCCGCCCGGCCCCCTGTCGCCCAGCCTGGCCGTGGAGCTCATGATCCCGGTGGTCCGCGCGCTGATCTGCGCGCATGAGCTCGGGATCGTGCACCGCGATCTCAAGCCGGAGAACATCCTCCTGGAGGACACCGGGGCCATCAAGGTGCTCGATTTCGGCATCGCCAAGCAGATCGAGGCCGAGAAGATCTCGATGTTCACGGGGGTGCGGAGGGCGCTCGCGGGAGGGGCTCGGCCGAACGGGCAAAGCACGGTCCTCGGCACGCCCCGGTACATGTCGCCCGAGCAGCTGCGGGGCGGGGACATCGATGCTCGCTCCGACCTCTGGGCGGCGGGCATCATCCTCCACGAGCTGGTCACGGGGGCGCACCCGCTCGACCCGTTCTCGGCCGCGCGGCTCGTGGAGATCGTGAACCTCGATCTCCCCATGCCGCTCGCCAGCGAGCGGCGCCCGGACGTGGGCGCGCTCGGTGCCCTCATCGACCGTTGCCTGAAGAAGCGCCCGGACGAGCGCATCGGCTCGGCCAGGGAGCTCCTCGCCGAGCTCGAGGCCCTCCTGCCCGGTCGAACGGCGCTCGATCTGGGCGAGGACGAGAACCCGTTCGCCGGCCTCGCCGCGTTCCAGGAGGCCGACGCCCCGCGCTTCTTCGGCCGCGGGCGCGAGGTCGCCGCCCTCGTGACGCGGCTGCGCAACCAGCAGCTCGTCGCCGTCGCCGGGCCCTCGGGGGCGGGCAAGTCGTCGTTCGTCCGCGCGGGGGTGATCCCGGCGTTGAAGCGCTCGGGGGACCGCTGGGAAGCGTTCATCCTGCGCCCGGGGCACCGCCCGCTGTCCGCGCTCGTCGACGTGCTCGCGCAGGTCGCCGAGGCGGAGTCCGCCGGCGCGACGAGCTCGCCCGAGCCCCCCGATCACGACGCGCTCGTCGCCACGCTGCAGGCCCAGCCGGGCCGCCTGGGTGCCCGGCTGCGCGCGCGCTGTCGCCGGGAGGGGAGGAGGCACCGCATCCTGCTCTTCGTCGATCAGTTCGAGGAGCTCTACACGCTCGGCGTCGCCGCCGAGGCGCGGGCGGCGTTCGTCGCTTGCCTCGCGGGCGCGGCCGACGACGCCTCGTCGCCGCTGCGCGTCCTGCTCGCCATCCGCTCGGACTTCCTCGATCGCATCGCCGACGACCACCACTTCATGACCGAGGTGACCCGCGGGCTCCTGTTCCTGCCGCCCATGGGGCGCGACGGCCTGCGCGAGGCGTTGACGCGGCCCACCGAGGCGACCGGTCACCGGTTCGAGACCGCGGAGATGGTCGAGCACATGCTGGGCACGCTCGAGAGCACCCGGAGCCCCTTGCCGCTCCTGCAATTCACGGCCGCGAAGCTGTGGGAGGCGCGGGATCGCGAGCGCCGGATCCTGACGCGGGACAGCTACGAGCGGCTCGGCGGCGTGGCCGGCGCCCTGTCCGCCCACGCGGACGCGGTGCTCTCGGCGCTGCCGCTCGCCGAGCAGCAGCTGGCCCGGGCGGTGCTCCTGCGCCTCGTGACGCCCGAGCGCACGCGCGCCGTCGTGCGCATGGAGGAGCTCCGCGAGCTCTCGCGGGACGGCCAGGGGGACGCCGCCCAGGCGATCGCGCAGGTGGTCCAGCACCTCGCCGGCGCGCGGCTCCTGCTCATCGAGACCGGCGGCGAGCGCGAGGGCACGACCGTGGAGCTCGTGCACGACGCCTTGATCGACCGGTGGGCGAGGCTCGGGCAGTGGCTCGCCGAGAGCGAGCAAGACGCGGAGTTCCTGGCCCGGCTCCGCGCCGCGGCCCAGCAGTGGGAGGCGAGCGGGCAGGCCGAGGGGCTGCTCTGGCGCGATCGTGCGGCGGAGGACGCCCGGGCCTGGTACGCGCGCCGCCGCGCCGAGCAGGGGGCCGAGTGGCGCGCCGGGCTCGGCGGCCGCGAGGAGCGCTACCTCCTGGCCGTCGTGGCCCACTGCGAGCGGGCCCGCCGCCTGCGCCGGCGGCTCACCACGGGCGTGATCGCCGCGCTCACGGCGTTCGCGGTCACCGTGTCGTACCTGGCGGTCCGCGCCGACCAGCAGGCCACGCGCGCGGATCGGGAGGCCTTGCGCGCGCGCAACGCCACCCGCGTGGCCGCGGCGCGCGAGCTGCAGGCCGACCCCACGAGCGTGCTCGCGATCCTGCGCGAGGTCGAGCCGCCCGACGCGCCGCGGGGGTGGGCGGTCCTCGCGCGCTGGGCGCTGTACAGCAGGATCTCGCGCGCGGTGCTCATCCACCCGGACGGGGTGCTGGACGCGGACTATAGCCCTGACGGCAAGCGCATCGTCACCGCGTCCTGGGACAGGACCGCGCGGGTGTGGAACGCCGACGGCACGGGCGAGCCCATCGTCCTCCGCGGCCACACGGATGTGGTCTATTCGGCGGCGTTCAGCCCCGACGGCGAGCGCGTCGTCACCGCGTCGGCCGACAGGACCGCGCGGGTGTGGAACGCCGATGGCACGGGCGAGCCCCTCGTCCTCCGCGGTCACGAGGACTGGGGCCAGTCGGCGGCGTTCAGCCCCGATGGCAAGCGCATCGTCACGGCGTCGGCCGACAGGACCGCGCGGGTGTGGAGCGCCGACGGCGCGGGTGAGCCCATCGTCCTCCGCGGCCACACGGATCAGATCTACGCGGCGGCGTTCAGCCCCGATGGCGAGCGCATCGTCACCGGATCGCAGGACCGGACCGCGCGGGTGTGGAGCGCCGACGGCAAGGGCGAGCCCATCGTCCTCCGCGGCCACGAGGATCGGGTCTATTCGGTGGCGTTCAGCCCCGATGGCGAGCGCATCGTCACCGCGTCCTGGGACAGGACGGTGCGGGTGTGGAACGCCGACGGCACGGGCGAGCCCCTCGTCCTCCGCGGCCACACGGATCGAGTCTACGGGGTGGCGTTCAGCCCCGACAACAAGCGCATCGCCACCGGGTCGCAGGACGAGACGGTGCGGGTGTGGAACGCCGACGGCACGGGTGAGCCGTTCGTCCTTCGCGGTCACGACGATCAGGTCTATTCCGTGGCGTTCAGCCCCGACGGCCACCGCCTCGTCAGCGCGTCTCACGACAAGAGCGCGCGCGTGTGGGACGCCGACGGCACGGGCGAGCCCATCGCCCTCCGCGGCCACACGGATCGAATCTACGGGGTGGCGTTCAGCCCCGATGGCCGGCGCGCCGCCTCCGCGTCGCTGGACAGGACGGTGCGGGTGTGGAACGCCGACGGCACGGGCGAGCCCCTCGTCCTCCGCGGTCACGACGACGAGGTCAACTCGGTGGCGTTCAGCCCCGATGGCCAGCGCATCGCCACCGGGTCCGCCGACAAGACCGTGCGGGTGTGGAGCGCCGACGGCACCGGCGAGCCCCTCGTCCTCCGCGGTCACGAGGATCAGGTCTACTCGGCGGTGTTCAGCCCCGATGGCCGGCGCATCGCCACCGCGTCATGGGACAGGACTGTGCGGGTATGGAACGCCGACGGCACCGGCGAGCCCCTCGTCCTCCGCGGTCACGAGGACCGGATCTATTCGGTGGCGTTCAGCCCCGACGGCAAGCGCATCGTCTCCGGGTCGTCGGACAACACCGCCCGGGTGTGGAGCGCCGACGGCGCGGGCGAGCCGACGGTCTTTCGTGGCCACGACGGCGGGATCAACGCGGTGGCGTTCAGCCCCGATGGCCAGCGCATCGCCACCGCGTCATGGGACAGGACCGCGCGGGTGTGGAGCGCCGACGGCACGGGCGAGCCGCTGGTCCTCCGCGGTCACGAGCACTGGGTGCTGGGGGTGGCGTTCAGCCCCGACGGCAAGCGCATCGCCACCGGATCGCAGGACAACACCGTGCGGGTGTGGAACGCCGACGGCACGGGCGAGCCGCTGGTCCTCCGCGCCTCCGATTCGCCGATCAACGCCGTGGCGTTCAGCCCGGATGGCCAGCGCATCGTCGCCGCGGCGGACGACAGGGTGGTGCGGGTGTGGACCGATCTCGAGGAGCTCCGCGGCGTCGACGACCCGAAGCTGTGGGCCGCGACCACCTACTGCATGCCGCTCGACCGGAGGACGGAGCTCCTGCGCGTGTCCGAGGCCGCCGCCAGAGCCAGCCGGGAGGCCTGCGTGCGCCGGGTCGAGCAGGCGCGCGTGGCTGCCAAGGGGCCCTGAACCGCGGGTCAGAAATCCTGCCAGGATTCCTGAGACGATGCGGCGGGGTTGGAGTGCTTCGACATCGCAAAGACCTCCTCGTCCGGGCGTCCGGGGTACAGAGTCTCCGGTCAGGAGACGGCGGCGCGGCAGAGCTCGTCAGGCGGCCCGCAGGTTTGCGACGGATCGAGACCAACCCGGCCGCCTGAAAAGGAGGTGCCACGGAGGTCACGACCATCGCCGGCGCTCGTTACGAGGCCGCGGAAAGGTCGCGACCCATCGCGAAGGATCTTTTCGGCCAGGGAATCAGGTCACGATCGAAAGAAATGAATTTTTTCATACAAACGGCGTGGTCCCGACCAGGCCATCGGCTCAAGAGGAGCCTCCACGATGGGTCGAGACCGCGCGGGGGCATCCGAACGAGCGCCGAGCACCTTGTTCTGAAGCCTATGCAGAGCACCGCCCCCTCGCGCGGTCACGCCCGGGACTGGAGCCGTCACCCGTCGCGGTGCTTTTTGCGGTCCGCAGAGAGAATTTTCGTCGCTCGTGCGCAATGCATCGCTGAAACATCGCGCGGGACGCGCGGCGCTTCTGCGCGCCCGGCCGCACCCGTCACGGTGGTATGAAGAGCAACGCCGCGCTGGATTGGGCCAGCGCGGCGTTGTGGTCCCCCTCGTAGCCCCGAGGTGAACCGTGCATGCGTCTAATCCACTGGTCCATCTGCGGCAAGCGGCGGCCCTGGCTACCGTCCTTGCCTCCACGTTCCCCCTCCAAGCCGAGGAGCCTTCCCCACGCTCCCGAGAGGTCCAAGAGCTCATCGACGAGGCCGAGAAGGCCACCAAGCGCCTCGATCTCCCGCGCGCCCGCGAGTACTGGGCGCGGATCAACCTCCTCGATCCCTCTCCGATGGCCGTGTGTCAGCTCGGACAGTTCGACTTGCGCCTCGACCGCCTCGAGGAGGCCATGGCCGAGCTCTCCCAGTGCGTCGAGCAGATGCCCGCGCCGACCAACGACCTCGAGCGCCGCCGCTACGAGCAGAGGCACGCCGATCTCGCGGCGGTTCGGCAGCGCGTGGCAACGCTCCACGTCAGCCCCCCCCCGGACACGGCGCGGCTGCTCGTCGACGGTCGCGAGGTGAGCGTGGGCGCCCCGGTCTTCGTCACGCCTGGACAGCACGAGGTCACGGCGACGGGGAAGCAGGGACAGGTAGCCCATGCGCTCGTGAAGGTGGCGGCAGGCGATTCGCGGCGCGTCTCGCTCGCCTTCGAGGCCCCGAAGGCTTCCGCCTCAAGAGCCCCTGTACCGGCTGCGGTCGCGCCGGCGCGCTCCAAGCCGAACCCCTGGATCATCGGCTCCGGCGCGGCCGCCTCGGCGGCCCTGCTCGGCGCGGGCGTCGGGCTTCACGTCGCCGGCGACGCCGCGGAGAGTGAAGCGGCCGCCAAGGTGGCTCGCATGACCGACGGCTCGATGCGCCCGAGTAGCGCGCAGTTCCGCCGCTTTCACGACGACGCCCACGCGGCCGACACTCGAGCGAGCCTGTTCCGTGGCTTCGGCTCGGCTGCGCTCGTCGCCGGCGCAACGCTCGGCGCCGCGACGGTCGTCTATGTCGTCTGGCCGCGGAAGGCCGAGATCCGCCCGCGAGGCGCCGGCGCGGAGGTCAAGCTTGTATGGTAGCCGTCGGCGAGATCTGGGAAGGCCACGAGCTGCTCAACGAGGAACGCGGCCTGGTCCGTCACTTCCTCGCGCGGCAGGGTGGCGACAAGGGAGATCTCGTCTGGTTGCACGTCCACGAGGGCACGGGCCTTGATGAGGGCGCGTTCGCTGAGGAGATCGCGCGCCTGCAGCGCCTCTCCGACGAGGTCCCGGAGGTCGTGCGCGTGCTCTACGGGGGGGTGCGCGGGTCCGTCGCGTGGGCGGCGACCCCCGTTCTCAGCGACGCGGTCCCGCTCCTCGACGCCGCGCGCGGGTACGATCTCGGGCCGGCCGCGCTCCAGGAGCTGATCGCCATTGGCCGCTGTCTCGAGCGCGCTCATGAGCTCTCCATGATCCATGGTGCCCTCAGTCCGGACCGGGTCTTCGTCGTGGGTGACGGCCGACATGCGATAACGCACTTCGGCTTTGTGCGGCTCTTTCAGCTCGGCTCAGACGATGCTCGTCAAGACCCGTACGGGTATCTACCACCGGAGCTCTTCTCCGGTGGGCGCCTGGGACTTCGCGCGGATGTCTACGGCTTCGGCACCATCATGTATGAGCTCTTGTGCAAACGCCCCCTCTCGACGTGGACCGAGCCCACGAGTTTTCCCGTCGGGATGCCTCGGAAGCTTCGGGGGATGATAACCACCTCGCTTGCGGAGATCCCCAAGCGACGGCAGCCGAGCATCCGAACGATGCTCGCTGTTCTGGCTCCCTTCGCCCGCGAGTGGGAAGACCTCGGCGAGCCGCCGGCCGCTCCCAACGTGGACATCTTCGCCGAGCCATCCGGCGCTCGGTGCAAGCCGGACGAGGGAGCGCCGATCTCCGTGGAGGACGAGGCGGAACCGCTCGGCTCGGGTGAACAGGTGGGACGAGCCAGCGTGCTCCCCACGCCGCGCCCCTCCGAAGCGCCCGACACGGCCAGGAGCGCGCCGCCTCGGGACGCGCAGGACCACGCCCCCCACGCGCCGCCGCTCGCCGCGCCGCGCCCTCCCGACACGCCCGACACGCTCAAGAGCGCGGTGCCGCCGCGGGACGCGCGGGACCACATCACCCGCGCGCCCACGGTTGTACCGCCGGCGCCTCCGGCGCCCGTGCTACCGGATCTCGATCCGCGGCTGCCCGTCCCGCCGACGCCCTCGACCCCTCCCCCTTCTCCGCTGCTGTCGGTAGCGCCGGCGCCTTCGCCCCCTCTGCGTTCAAACGGCACCCCAGGGCGACGCTCCCCCACGCGCCGGCTCAGCGCCGTGCTCGCGCTCGCCTTCTTGCTCGGGAGCGCGGGAGCGCTCCTCCTCCGGAGGGAGCAGTCCCCCCCCAGAGCTGCGCCGCGCCTGGCGCGGGTCGTCCAGCGTGCAGCCCTCCGAGCCACCCTACCGCCTCCCCCGCGGCCGTCCGATGCACCGCAAGCGCCGCCGCCCGTCGCACATCGCTCCGTCACGAACCGCCAGGCCGCCTTCCCGCGGCAAGCCATGAAGACGCCGTCGAAGGACGGCGATGATGGCGATGTTTGTTACAAGCTCGTCGTTTGCGGGCCGCACAAGTACTGAGCCAGGGGGAGTGGTTCACGATGCGATCAACACCTTATTTTGCTCTCGGTACGGCTGCGCTGCTCGGCTGCGGTGAAGGCCTCGAGATTCCCGTACCCCGGACCGAGGATCACACGGTATTCCTTTGGTCTGGATCCGATCCGAATCCTCCACCATGTCCCCTGGGCCGGCTGGACTACTGGGATGGATGGGCCGATGTGTCTGCGAGCCCTCAGAAAGAGTGCGGGACGTGCAGTTGTGGACCTGCCCCCTGCGTGCTGCCGTCCGAGTTCACGGCCCACGAGTCGAACCTATGCGCAGACGATGGGATCCCGGTCACGCTCGACACCGAAAAGCATCAACGAGGGGAATGCATCGAGGCCAATCCGCGTGTCCCGGATGAGGCGCTCGCTTCGATCACCCTCGCTCCGCCAACGGTGGCCTCCCGGTGCGAGCCCCTGCAGCAGTTCGGTCCGCCGCCCCTTACCGGGATATTTGCGCGCGCTTGCCCGTGGGTGCCAAAGCATTTTGCCGACTTCGACGGATTGGCGTGCATCGCGCCCGATGAGGATGGGTCATGCCCGGCGGGCTTCTCCGTTCGCTTCGAGTTCCAGGAGCGGATCGGCGATGCTCGCACATGCACTCCATGCGCTTGCGGAGATCCGGCGGGTGGACGGTGTTTGGCGGATGTGCTGCTCTTCCGCGACACAGGCTGCTCCGATCTGATGACGTTGTACAACGGAGTCGAGACCCACGCATGCATCGAGGCACAACCAACCTGGTCGCTGGCAGCGGCACGCGTGATCCTCGCGCACGAAGAGCCTGGGGCTTGCCCGCCGACGGAGAAAACTTCCTATGTCGGCGGCACGATCGAGAGTGGCGAAACACGCGTGTTCTGCTGCACCCAGCATATCATCACGGATGAAGATTGACCGAAGCAAAGGATGAGGCATGCGATGCGAACGGCTGCGTCATACACATTGGCCACGCTGGCACTCATCGGCTGTTCCTCGCCGGTGCCCGACGACGGCCTACCGGATCCGGACCCGACCAAGCTCATTCTGCTGTTCGGCGGCCGGCAGGAAAGGGCACCGACGTGCGCTCCGAATGGCGAGCTCCTGTGGGAAGGGTGGACAGCGTGGGATGAGGATCCTGAGCCGGACGAATGCGAGCCATGTGAGTGTACGCCGGCAGCCTGCGTTCGACCGCCGGAGGTGTCCGCGCGCAGGTCGGGTTGCCCCGGTGGCAACGCCATCCTCACGCTCATCGGTGGCGACTCCTGGGACGGGGCATGTGCTGCCGGCGCCTTCTCGGTGACGAGCAGCTCCTACGATTCCGTGACGTTCGAGCCGCCGACGCTCGCCGATTGTCAACCTGTCTCGCCAGTACCCGCACCGTCGCGAAAGAAGATGAGCTTCGTCCGAGCTTGCCTTCCAGACACAAGCGAGATCACCCGCACGGATTTTCGCCGCTGTTACCCCCCGCAAGACAATGGAGAATGCTGGCGTAAACACCCGACGCGTTTCGAGTTCCCGGTCTACACGGACACGCGCACATGCACCCCGTGCTCGTGCGGCGCGCCACGCGGAGGAAAGTGTACCGCGCAAACCACGCTGTACAGGGGAGAAGACTGCTCGGGCGAGGTTGGATCTGTTGCTATTTCCAACGCGGATCATCCGATTTGCACGGAGGAGATCGATGGAGAGATTGCGGCGATGCGGTCCGCCTGGATACAGAACGAGCCTGGCACCTGCACCCCTTCGACGGCTTCCAAGATCGCGAGCGGCAAGCTGGAGCGCGGTGAAACGCGCGTGTACTGCTGCAACCACTAGAAGCACGTCGACGCGCGACCTTCTCTGGATGAAGACTGACCGAAGCAAAGGATGAGGCGCACGATGCGAACGGTTACGTTCTACGCACTGGCCACGTTGGCACTCATCGGCTGTTACTCGCCGGTCTCCGACGATGACCTACCAGAGCGGGACCCGAGCAAGCTCATTCTGTTCTTCGGCGGCTTCCAGGAAAACGCACGGAGTTGCGATCCGGATGGCAAGCTCCTGTGGGAAGGGTGGACGGACTGGGGTGAGGATCCTGGGCCGGATCAATGCGAGCCTTGTGAATGTACGCCGGCGGCCTGCGTGCGACCGTCGGAGGTGTTCGCCAATACGTCGAGTTGCCCCGGTGGCACCCCCGTCGTCACGCTCAATGGCGGCACCTCCTGGGACGGTGCGTGCAAGGCGGGCCCCTCCTCGGTGACGAGCAGCGATTATGTTTCCGTGACGTTCGAGCCGCCGGCGCTCGCTGATTGCTCACCCGTCGCGCCAGTACCCGCACCGTCGCGAAAGAATCTGAGCTTCGTCCGAGCTTGCCTTCCAGGCACAAGCGAGATCATCCCGACGCTCTTCCGCGTGTGTTACCTTCCACAAGACAATGGAGAGTGCTGGCGAGGAAGACAGGCGCGTCTCGAGTTCCCGGTCTACACGGACACTCGCACGTGTACCCCGTGCTCATGCGGCGCGCCACGCGGGGGAAAGTGCACCGTGCAAACCGCGCTGTACAGTGATGAGGACTGCGTTGACAAGGTTGGCTCTGTCGCTATTTCCAACGCGGATTATCCGATTTGTACGCCGGAGATCGACGGAGAGATTGCGGCGATGCGGTCCGTTTGGACACAGAACGAGGCTGGCACCTGCGCCCCTTCGACGGATCCCACGATCGCGAGCGGCAAGCTGGAGCGCAGTGAAACGGCCGTGATCTGCTGCGACCCGTGGTAACGCGTCGCCGGGCGTCCTTCTTGGAGGCCGGCTCAGCCACGGCCGCCGTGGCTGGAGACGTGCCCGAGCTCGGATCGAGGCGGACGACGGCCGCGCCGAGCTCGCCGACGTCCGCCTCGACCTCCGCGCCAGTGTGCCCGAGGAGGGCGCCCGCGCCGCGCTCGCGCTTCTCGGTCCTCGTCGCCGGCATCATGCCCGAGCTCGGCCAGGTGGACAGCGGCGGCGCCGAGTTCGCGCAGCGCTTCTATCGGAGGAGATGATCCCTCGCCGAGGTGCGAGCCGCCCGAGGCCCCTCGGCGCGTATCGCCACAGTCGCGCCGCCGCGGAAGGGGCGCCACCAAGCTCGCCTCGAGCTCGTCGCCGTCCACGCGCCCAACTCGGCCACGTGGACGGCGGTCCGCCAGGGAAGGGCTACACCGGATCCACCCAAGTCCACACGCTCGAGAAGAGGCACATGTAGATTGTCGCCTCGCCCATCAACACCACGCTCATCGCCACATCCGGCACCACTTCGTTCCCGAGCTCCGGCGGGATCGGTCGGTAGCCGGGGTACGTGGCCTCGATTTCTTCAGCGCTCTCGCGCGCCACCGGTTCCCCCTCGGGGATTCCGGGGAGGTGGATCCCGTAGTATGGCCCGATCAGGGACACGTGGAAGCTGAGCGCCATTTCGTCGGTGAGCCAGATGCGGGCCGAGTACGCCGGGTCGGCCTACCCCGCCAACAGGCTGAGCGACTCGTTCTGAAGGCTGTGTCGATCCCCCAGCCTGTCGATCATGGCGTTCCACCTTGGGTACTCTGCTCGCCCGCGGTTTGGGGCTTCCACCAGGCAGCGGTACTCCTCCGTGTCGTCGTAGAAGGGCTCGTTGGGAGGCACGTGGATGCGCTCGAAGCAATGTACGCCCCGCGGGTAGAAGCGGTAGACGACATCGAGCAGCTCAGAGCGAGTTATCGTCATGGCTTCGTCACCTTGGCGCCGAGTCGCTTGTACTTGGATTTGAACGCAGCCTCCACCTCGGCGCGAGGCCTGAAGCAGAATATCCCCTGCGGTAGGTCGTAATCCATGCGGTTTGCGACCTCCTCCGTGATCTCCTCGCTGAGGCTGGCTGCACGGTCTGCATCGATTCGTCCATACATCTCAGTCCGTAGCGGCATGCCGATGGTAAAATCACAGGACCAGCCGGGCTCGCCTTCAGCTTCCGAAGCTGCGTTGAGAAATCGATGCCGAGCCGGGCGCATACCGCCCGGATCCCGACGAGCGGACGCGCCCCGTCTTGGACGACATCCAACTCGTCCCCGTGGAAGGTGAACGTCGTCAGGCTTGCCGCTGCGCCGCGCGCCGTGCTCTTTCTTTTCGTCGAAGCCTTTCTTTCGGCGGTCACGCCGCGGGCTGCGGATACAGCGCCGGGGCATTTGCTGCGGGTCGCCGTCCGCGCTCGCGCTCCGAGCGCACGTGGCCCGGCAGATCCCCTATTGCCAAGGTCGGCACTTTGGTCAAGCGATTAGGCGCTCCACGTGTTCAGTAGACGACGCTCCGTCGCGGATCGTAGCCTGGGACGATGGAGGCCGTGGAGAACAGGTGCGCCCGGTGCGACATGCAGGCGCCGGCCGGCGAGAAACACTGCGCGGCATGCCGGAGGGCAGAGGCCCCCGAGGACCCGCGGGCTGTGCTGAGCGCACTGGCCAGCGGTCCGAAGCGCGAGCCTACGCAGCCGGCGCGCAAGCCTGGGCTCACTGGACGAGGTCTCGGCTGCATCATCATCGTCGGCGCCCTGGTGGTCGCCCTGGTCGGCGTGGCGCTCGAGCGCCCGAACCGCGTGGGAGGAGGCGGCGCCCACCGACCGGCGACGCAGACCGAGGCACAGCGAGCCGACGACGCAGAAGCCGACGATGCCGTCCGCGTGCTCCGCGCCTACTACGGCATCGGACAAGCCGTCGCGGCAGCGGACTGGCGGTGGGCAAAGTGTCACGACGAGACGAAGGGGTTCGATCCACTCCTCGACTGCGCGAAGAGCGTCGGCGCGGACATCCAAGCGCTGCGCGCGCGGATCCCGGCGCCGGCCTTGGCGACGAGTTCCTGCGGCCACGAGATCGAGGGCGCTCACCGCCGCTACGTCGAGGCGCAGGAGCGATTCCACGCTGACGTGGTGGCGTGGCTCGAGAAACACCGGGCGGCGCTCACAGCGCCACTCAAGCGCGCCGCGCTCCCAGACGGCGCCTGCGACGCGGCGCCGAAGGCGTGCGAGGCGCAGCCAATCGATGCCTCCGAGAAGTATGGCCCAGGCGATGGGGCCAGCTACGCCCGGGTGAACGGCATCGAGTGCACGAAGCGGCTCTTCACCTGCGGCGCAGCCGACAACGTGTGCTTCGTGAACAAAGTCGCGTCTCGCCTTGGGCTCGGACCAGAGGCCAGCCGGTTGGGCGACCTGACGGTCGGTTCCACCGGAAGGCGGATCCGGTAGCACACACACGCCTACGTGACAGGCGGCTAGCGTGGCGGCCGTCGTGGCTCATGCGTATCCTGACCTCCTGTTGACGCTCAGGCTGGCTTATGGGTCGCCGGGCAGGCTAATTGATGGCCATTGCGGGTGTGCTCGGTTGCGATCCGGGACCGTGATGGCCATCTCTCGGATGCGCGGGGTGGGTCACCTCGTGATGGTCATCATCGCTCTTGACGGTCGACACCGGCGCCGGGCAGGTGCTCGGCCGCCGGCGCCGAGGGGGCACCGTCGTTTCAGCCGGCGTCAGATGCCGTCAGGCACCAAGTCGCCGACGATGCGCGCCATCATGTCGCGCTCGACGAGTTTCTTCTTTCGCCGCGCCGCCTCGCGCAGCGCGGCGGTGGCCATGCGGTCGATCTCGCGCAGGCTCGAGCCAGCCGCCTCGTGAAGCAGGGTCAGTGCGTCGGCGGTGAAGGCCTCGCGGTCGGCACCGGCGCGGCTCATCCGTAGCCGCACGTACTCGCCGGTATCGTCGGGGACCATCACACCGATCGACAGACGCCGCCTCCTCTGGCGCCACGAAGCTGCTCCCCTCGAGGCGCAGGAGCCGCGGCGCTGCGGGCATCCCCTCGCCTCGCACCGGGACCACGCGCTCGACCCGCCACTCCCCGGCGGAGCCTGCGACGAAGCTGACCCGAACCGGACTGCCATCCATCGCAGCCGGCGATGCGCCGACAGGCGTTTCGCCGCGGTTTCCGCGGGATGATCTTCCGTCGCCCGGAGCTCAGCTGAGGACGAGATACGAGTCGCCGAACTCGTGGCAAAGATACCCCGCCTGCTCGGCGTAGGCGTTGGTGCGGTGGAGCAGCGGGGCCGGCGGATCTACTCGGTGGCGTTCAGCCCCGACGGCAAGCGCATCGCCACCGGATCGCAGGACAACACCGTGCGGGTGTGGAACGCCGACGGCACGGGCGAGCCACTGGTCCTCCGCGCCTCCGATTCGCCGATCAACGCCGTGGCGTTCAGCCCGGATGGCCAGCGCATCGTCGCCGCGGCGGACGACAGGGTGGTGCGGGTGTGGACCGATCTCGAGGAGCTCCGCGGCGTCGACGACCCGAAGCTGTGGGCCGCGACCACCTACTGCATGCCGCTCGACCGGAGGACGGAGCTCCTGCGCGTGTCCGAGGCCGCCGCCAGGGCCAGCCGGGAGGCCTGCGTGCGCCGGGTCGAGCAGGCGCGCGCGGCTACCAAGGGGCCCTGAATCAGGGGTGGCTCGGGAGTATCGGCGGGGAGTCGATGGCGCTGGCGCTATTGGCGTGATCTGCTCCATGTACAATTTCTCCGATGAGAACGGCATTGAACGGTCACCCACGTATCCGCGGAGCTCCTGGGGCACATGGGGTTGAGCACGGTGGGGCTGGAGCTGATCGCCCTGGATCGGCAGATGCGTCAGGTTGATGAGGCGCAGCTCTCCGACAAGCGCGAAGAGATCCGCATCCCCCCTGGAAAAGTGACGCTGTATCAGCAACTCATCCATGCATCGAGGAGGCCGCGTTCACTCCACAGCCTGCGGGGATTATCACGGCCTGTGGCGCTTGGGGCGGCCCCCGCGAAGCGCCGCGACCGCCGCCGCGACGACGAGCGCCGCGAACGCCCCGTGGCCCGTCCGGCCGCTCGTCTCCGGCGCACCGACGACGCGGCAGCCGCAGCCGTCGTCCTCGGCGGCGGCGCCGTCGCCGCTGCCGCCGGCTCCGCTCGTCGCGCCCGGACCCCCCGAGGCCGTCGCGCCGCCGCTGCCGTTTGCGTTGCCGCCGCTCGCTGCGCCGCCGTCTCCGCCCGGGCCGCCACCGGTGCCGGCGCCGCCGCCAGAGCCCGCGGGATCGTCGCCGCCCTGGCCGCCGCCGCTCCCGCTGCTCGAGTCGCCGCCGAGGGGCGGAGGCACCGTCTCGCAGTCGCCGAGCGAATGCTCGAGAGCGCCGAGGGTGGTGGGGCCGTCGGGCCGATCGCGCAGGCAGTAGTCGTCCGGCACGTCGGCGCGCGCGGTGCCGGCGCCGATCCACGCCGAGACGTCGCCGAGGAGGCGCAGGTCGCCGGCCTCGGGGTCCTGATACGCGGCCAGGAACGTCTCGAGCGCGATCTCCTCGACGTTGGTCCCGGCGGTGAACGAGCCGCCGTCGCGCCCACGGATGCGCCCGCTGACCAGGTTGCCGTCGGCCTCGCCGGTGCTCGACGCGTAGCGGAAGTCGATGCCGGTCGTCGCGACGAGGGTGTTGTGGAGCAGGCGCGTGTCCGCCGACTTGTTGAGGTAGATGCCGACGTCGCTGCAGCCGACGATGATGTTGTTCCGCATCAAGCCGTCTGTGTGCTCCGGATCGCACGGGACGTCGGCGTCGAAGGCCGGAGCGCAGTACTGGTTGCCGGTGCCACCGCCGCCGAAGGAGAGACCGATGCGGACGCCGCCGGTCTGCACCGCGTCGGAGCAGAGGACGAGGTTCTGCTCGAAGACGCCGCGGTTGCCGCCGCTCTTCATGAACGCGCCGTAGCTGATGCCGTTGCCGCCGTTCTTGTGGAAGTCGGCGATCACGTTGGCGCGGACGACCCAGTCGTCGCCGGTGTCGATGTTGAGCTTGGTGACCGGCGCGTCGGTCTCGCGAGGCGACGTGTCGCGGATCTCGTTGCCCTCGACGAGGCCGCGGTGCGGGATGACGTAGCTGCCGTCGCTCAGCGACGCGTTGACCTTGAGCTGCGAGCTGAAGTCGATGATGCGGTTGCCGCGCAGGACGAAGCCCTCGGCGGCGCCCACGACGTGGAAGGCGTGCTCGCAGCTGCTGTCGTTCGCGCAGGCGCCGTGGATGTCGAGATCCTCGAAGCGCCAGTGCGCGCCGCGGACGATGAAGCCCTCGAGCGAGTCGAGGTCGATGCGCGCGCCGTGGGGGTTCGCCGCGCGGACGACGATCGGCGCGGCCTCGGTGCCCATCGCGTTGCAGCCCGCGCCGGGGATCGCGTACGTGCCGTCGGCGAGGACGATCTCGTCGCCGGCGGCGGCGGCCTCGAGCGCGGCGAGGAGCTCATCGGCGTTCGCGACCGGGACGATCTCGGCCCGGGCGGCGGTGGTGAGGAGGAGCGAGGTGGAGACGGCCGCGAGCGAGAGGGGGAGGGTTCGCATCGCGGCGAAGAGTAGTCACGAGTCTCGCGCGATAGGAACCCTCCGGGAGAGGTTCGAGGCGCGCGCCGGCGCGCGAGGTCGATCGCGGGGCGCGTCACGGGGGCCAGGAAATCCAAACGCGATCCGAAGGTCAATCTCCTCGTAGTGGCCGTCCCGCCGTGCAGCCACGCTGCACGCGCTGGTGGACACAGAGAACCTTACGCGATCCGCATCCCTCCTGGAAAGGAGACGCATTCGCTTCATTTTCCGGGGTTTCTGCGTCGTCCTGACGATTGCCTGACGAATCGTCGTGGCCGTCGTCGCCCAGCAAGGTGGCGGGTAGCGGAGGGAACACCGGCTCGAACCGGCCGGCGAGTTGCTCGGCCTCCCGGACGTAGCGCTGCGTCGTGACGAAGGCCGCGTGGCCTGCCCGGCCCATGATCTTGAGCGGGTCATCGCCGCGGATGGCCATCCACGTCACGCCTGTCGCGCGGAGGTCGTGGAACGTGATGGGCTTCCGTGTCGCGTCATCCGCGAAGAGCTCGGGCCGGGTGACGCCCGCAAACGCCAGGAAGCGGCGCAGCCTCGCAGCCAAGGACTGACCGCATACTATCCGGATCACCCGCGCGTCCGGGTCGGCCTTGCCCTTCATCGCGCGCAGCAGCGGCATCAGGTTCGCCTCGATAGCGAACCTCCGGGCGAGCCTGCCCTTGGTCGACTTCTCCTTCGCGCGCAGCCGATCGATGCCGCGGTTCACGTTGATCACGCCGTGGTCGAGGTCGACGTCGCTCCACCGCAGTGCTTCGAGCTCCCCGGCGCGCAGGTACAGGTAGACAGCCAGCGCGATGATCCGGCGCCAGTGGAGCGGCACTCGATCGCTGTTCATGAGGGCCAGGAACTCGGAGGGGTAGAGATAGCTCTTCGCCCGCTCGACGCCGCGGTCCGGACCGACCACATCAGCGCAGGGGTTGTCATCACGCACGCGCAGCGCAGCGATCTTGGAGCGGTGCGAGTCCTTGAACATCTTGCTCATAATGATCCACACGCGCTGCATGGTCTGCCAGGAATGCGAGCCTGCGGAGACCTTGGCGTCCAGCGTCTCTACTACCGCTTCGATCTCTGTGCGCTTGACATCGGCGATCGGCTTCTTGCCGATGGTCGGCTCGATGTGCGTCTTGAAGGCGGACGCGTCTTTGTTGATCGTCACGAGCCCGCGCTTGTCGCGAGCGGCGTTCCAGCGCCCGAAGTACTCGGAGACAGTCTCGCCAGGGCTGACCGCCGACGCGTTGCCGCCGTGCTTTGGTCTCAGCTCCAGCCCTTTCGCGTTCTCGCTCCAATACTTCGCCTTCTCCCTCGCCATCGCCTCCGAGCAGCCAGCCGGAAGGTGGTAGACGGGACGACTCCCATCATCCAGCGTAACCCGGACGTCCCAATGATCTCCATGTCGAAAGACCGTGCCAGTTCGTTGACGTGCCATGTTGTCTATTCCCTGTAAATATGGAAGCTCATCTCGGTTGGATATTGCCGCCGCGTCATCGCGTCTCGTCCCGCTCGCGACGCACGAAGAACCGCTCGATGGCGTCGAGCACCTGCACGGCGCCGCGTGCCTCTGCGACGAGCACGCGTTCGGCGTGCGTCTTGGCGTTCATCTGGGCGTCAAGCACGGCCGTCCAGAGTTTCTCGCGGTTCCATGGCCGGACGGGGAACGGGAGGAGCGCCAGCGCGGCCTCTGCGACGGCGCTCAAGTCCGCCTCGGTGAGCACGACGTCTGTCAAGATCGGCGTGGGCGGCTTCGGCAGCTTCCTGCGGGCGCGCCTCCGCTTGGCTCGGTCGTTCATCGGCGCCTCCGGAGTTGGAGGGCCAGCGCCTCGCGGGCGAGGCGGAGACGGCTCGCCGCGGTCCCCGGGCGCATGCCGTTGGCCTTGGCGAACGCGACGAGCGAGCGGGGATCGTCGACCGCGAGCAGGATGTCGCGCTGCCAGGGCTTCAGGCCCTCGATGGCAAGCAGAGTCTCGCGCGCGGCGACCTGCGCTTCGAGGCTCGGCCCAACAGGCTCGCGGAGCAGCCCGAGCGGCTGCGCGTGGAGTACAGCACGGCGCACCCACGCGCTCCCGAGATAGTGCCCGGTCTTGCGCCACGCGATGCCGTAGAGCCACGCGCGGAGCGCCTTGCGGGCGTCCTGCGTGGGGTCCGGCCGGTACATGCCCCGACGCACGGAGTTCCACGCCCCCATGAGCACCTGCTGCTCCACGTCCGGGTGGTCGCGCCGCGGCACGCCGCTCGCGATGAGCACGGCGACGATCACGGACCGCTCCGCAAGGATCGCCTCCATGCTCGGATGGGCCGCAGGATGCCGCCTCGCGGGGTCCTCATGCTCGGCACCCGCGCCGCGGCTGGTTTCGGTGCTGGACCGCCGTGCTCGGCGGTGAAGGAAGCGATCGGGTTGATGGGTGGGGCTGTCGACGGACAGCCCGATCTTTTGGCCCTTTTCGGGCCGCGGACGTAACTTGCCCATGTCGGACCTCGCGCAACGGGGTTCCGGCCACGCTCCCCGGTCGGTTGGCGCCGACGCGGGGAGCACTTTTTTTGCAGCCTCCAGCGTACGCTCCAGCATTTTTGTTCGTCAAGAAAATACGGCACAGTAACACGTTTTTGCGTAAGGAACGCACAGCTACGCCGGCAGCGTGGAACCCCTGGAACTCGAGACGCTGCTTCTCTACATCGCCGCGAACATCCGGCGGAATCGGCAGCGACTCAGCATGACGCAAGAGGCACTCGCGGAATCTGCGGGTCTCGATCTGCGGTACCTTCAGCAGATAGAAAGCGGGCGGCAGAAGATGAGCATTGAAGCTCTCCTGGCGATCGCCAATGCCCTCGAAGTCGCTCCGGCGACTCTACTCCGCCCCGCAACAATGCCTGAGGTCAAACGAGGTCGTCCGCGGAAGGCGCCAAAGTGACAGGCGCCTTTCGTTCACGGTCGCCGCTGGTACCTCCGCGCGTCGCTCTCCGCTCCAAGCCGAGCTAGCGCTGCAACGGCGTCGTCGTCGGACATCCCCGGCTGTCCCGACATGATGCGGGCGATCTTTTCGCTGGTCGTGAGTCCGGCGAGCGGGGAGGCGTGGCCGACGAGCCGAGCATGCTCGGCGCGCTCCGCTTGCTCGTCGCGCCCGGCGCACTCCTTCGCGATCGCCGCGCTGTGGATCGCCTCGTATACATCCGCGGCACCGTGCTGGCCGGCAGCACGCAGCTGAGCCAGTCTCGCGAGGTGCGGCGTGTCGATCGGCGTCGTCGCCATGGCCGGCGTGCGGGCGTTCGCGATCTCCGTGGCGAGCGCGCGTGCGCTGCGCTCGGCTTCGATCGCCCTCGCGTGGATCGCCTCGTACATCGTCGCGATGGTCATCTTCCCATCGGCTTTGAACCTCTCCAGCTGATCGAGGTGCGACGCCGGGACGAGGTGCGGCTCGATGCGATAGCCGTTGTCTCGGGCGAACTTCACCGCGGCGTCGGGCTGGCCATTCGCCACGAGTTCATAAAAGGCGCTCATCGCCATCGGGCTGTTCTCGATGTTCTCGCTCATGTGCTGCTACTCCTACTCAGTCGAAAAAGCCGCGGATCTTGCTCCCGCTCTCGTCGAGATCGGCGCGCAATCCGTCACTGACGTGCGGCTCCACATGCGCCTTGACCCACGCGATGAAGGACTCGGAGCAGTCGGAAGGCTGGACGTAGAAACCGCGCGGGTACTCCGGTGTTGTGGAGGCAGTCACCCGACGAGCCAACTCGAACTCCTCATCCTCCATCATCCGCTGAAAATCCCTCCAGCGTTTCGGCACCTCGCGGAGGTGCACCGCCGTGCGCGGTGGCTCCTTCGGCTTCGGCCAGAAGCCTCCCGTAGCGTCGGGGCGCGCCCATTCGATCGCAACGACCTCGGCGTGCGCCGCCCGAACCCATGCGGCGAAGCTCGGATCAACCATCGACGGCGTGACGTAGAACGCAAGCGAGATGATGCGCCGAGCTTCGATGAAGCATGCCTCCATCTTCTGTCGCGCCTGCCGCTGCTCCCAGGTATTGCGCTCAGCGCTCGCGAGGTGCCGGATGCCCTTGGAGATCAGTTCGTCAACGCGCGTGCGGGCAGCAAAGTGTTGGTTGAGCGGCACGCGCGCGATCGTCGGGCTCGACGTCGCCACGACGTCACACGTCACGTCGGCGTCGATGCCCAGCGGGCGCAGGTCAAAGGTGCGTGTTGTGAGCATGCATCACCTCCAGGACTCGTCGGCGTCGTTGTAAAAGCAGTCCCAGATCACTGGGTTGCAGTACTGCCGCATGTACGCCTTTGCCTGTTCGCGAAGCTCGGCGGGGACATCCGACGGGCGAACGAAGCAGCCATGATCTCGCACGTATCCGAAGGCTTTGCGATAGTCCCGCGACACTGGCTGCGCGTTAAGGATCTCGATGAAGCGATCGTAGACATCGGACCAGTCTTGGATCGGCTCGCGCGGTGGCGTCGGGTAGAAATGCTCGCGCTGGCGCGGGTGCGTCATGCCATGGGGAAGTGCCATCTACTTTATCTCCTGCGGCATCAAAGGCCGCGATCAGACCACGTAACGAAGTTGCGCCCGCTCGGCTTGCGCGTCGCGAGCGGGGACATGCTCAGTGCGCCATCGGAATCCGCGATCGCGGCGGTGAGCAAGAGGGCGGCGTAATCATCATGTCCGGTGCGGGCGCCGTATGTGAGCGCGCCCGTCGTGGTAAACTTCTCCGAGAACGCGTGGAGCTGTTTCCGTATGGTCTCGTGAGGTGCGATCGTGATGACGCCATCACGAAGCCACCCGCGGATCAGCCCGACGGCGGCCGTCTTGTTGCTGTTGGTCCAGTCGTACGCCGTGAACTTATAGCCGCGCGTCGCGAACGCCGCTTCGAGCATGAGAGCTTCGCGCTGGTCGGACACGACGCGGCGAATGGCGTGCTCCTCGCAGACTCCGCAGAGTCGATCCACGACGTCATCGCCTCGCATGTTCTGCCAGAACGCGCCGTCGATACCGCCGATCTCTTCGACCTGGAGGAAGGGGTTGATCTGGCCGGTGTAGTCGTCTCGCACGATCCGGTTGCCGCGCGCGTCGACTACGTACGCACAGCTACCCGCGATCACGCGCCCCCATTCGTCGGTGAGGTCGGTCATCGCGTACGCCGTGACAGGAAGCAGCGGCCACGACCACCCGACGACGGCGTACGTGAACGAGTCGTTGCGCCCGCTTGACGGGTCGAGCACGAGGACGCGCTCGCCAGCGTGGTACGAGCAGCCCGGATCGCGGAACGCTCGATCGACGGCATCGGGGTCGAACGCGGCGGAGATCGCAGCCTGGGGAAGCGCCCGGTACTCGCGCGCCCACACCCGCGCGTCAGGCTCAAGCGCGCGCGTGTCCTGCTCCGAGATCGACGGGTTCGCGGTCCACGTCGGCGCGTACGCTACACACTGCGTCGACGTCTCGCCCTGCTCGCACGCGTCGTAGTGAGCATCGAGCGTGGACAGCGGCGACGACGAGAGAAAGAGCCGCGCGCGAGGCTGCGTCGCCATTGTCGGGCGGAGAGAAGCCAGCACTTCCTTGGCCGGGTTGGCTCCCGTATCTCGGTCCTGCCACTTTGCCACCTCGTCGCAGATCGCCGCGATCGCGGTGAAACCGGAGACCCCCGCGATCGATGCGGCGAAAACCTTGAACGCGACCGGCGCGCCGTCGTCGCGCTGCAACTCGATCGCCTCTCCGGCCTTGCGGAAGTCGACGCCGAGCGCGCGGAGGATCGCCTCGATGGTCCGCAGGCGTGCCGCTGCCTCATCACGCGAGGTCGACACGATCGGCACCGTCCCAACGTCGCCAGGCGGGATGTGGTGCTCGCCGAAGAGCGCCTCGACCACCGCGACGCGGCAGAGGGTGGACGACTTGCCTCCCCGGCGTCCGACGCGAAGCACGAGGGTGCGCCGGCCGGAGAGGTAGAAGAGTTCGAGGGTCGACCACCACCAGGCGGAGATCGGGGGGAAGCCCTGCGCTGCGAGCTCAGCGTCGACGGCGCGGAGATGGTCGAGGATGCGGCGGCCGTGGTCGCTCACTGCTCGCTGTCGCCCTCGGCGTGCTCGTTCAGTCGAGCCGCAGCACGCTCGCGAACGCGATCGAGCGCCGTGCGGCGGCTGGAACCGCGCGCCTTTGCTTCGCGAGCGGCGAGTTCCCATGCGGCAAGCTCGTTCTGCCGCGCCTCAGCGGCGAGCGCGGACGCGCGCTTGAGGAGCTCCGCATCGCCGATAGCGGCCCCTTGGTTTTGGAGGTAGCGCGACGATGCGAGGGCGAGCGCGGCAGACTCGACGAGCGCGCCGACGCCGGCCGAGATCGTCCCGCCATGCGCCGCGGCGAGTTCACGCCGACGATGCGCGCCGTAGCGCCGTCCCCAGCGGGCGAACGGCTTGAAGGCCTCGGAGGTCGAGTCGATCCCACCGACAC
The DNA here is from genome assembly GCF_051519845.1 of Sorangium sp. So ce362. Taxonomy (NCBI): domain Bacteria; kingdom Pseudomonadati; phylum Myxococcota; order Polyangiales; family Polyangiaceae; genus Sorangium; species Sorangium sp. So ce362. Next base: position 6,750,096 of record NZ_CP150332.1, read on the forward strand.
CCCCGAGCGGACCGGCGCGGAGCCGTCGCGCCCGTGCGGCCGTGTTGCCACGGGTGAAGCGACCATCAGAGCCCCGATCAGAACGGACCGTTTTGGTGCCCTCAGCGGGCGGTAGTTCGTCGGGCGGCAAGACCTCGATGTGTGGGCGCCCTCGACCTTGGCCATGTCCAGATCGAAGCGCCATCACGCGACCTCAGCGGTGGCGGCTGCGCGGCTGAGCTCGTCCCGCATCGCACGCAGCCCGCGCACGAGGGCGGAGCGAGCTACAGCGGAGCGCTTGACGGTCAACCCATCCCGCGACATCAGCTCCGCAACCGCCTCGATCTCGGTGCGGAGCTCTCCATCGATTCGAAGGTTGAGATTATCTTGAAGCACGTTTCTAGACATTGTTTCACCAGTGTTGTTGCGCGCATTGATGACGCCACGAGCGACGAGCGCTCGAAGAGATCGGCCAAGATGCCGCGGATGCAGTCGACGCAACCGGCGCAACGACAGCCCGTCCGGTTGCGCTGAGAGCGCGACGACGATCGCCCGCGGTGCGCTCCCGATGCCGCGGCTCAGGAGCGCCGCCCCATGGGGCAGAAATGCGTGGCCTGCTTCACGGCTATCGCGGCGTACCGCGGTTGCTCAACTGGTCTCGGAGACCAGTTGCGAGCCGTCAAGGTGACGAGGGTCACCTCCGAGTCCGGAACGCCATCAGCAGCGACGGGCTGCTCGCGGGAGGCAACGACGAGCGCCGGGAGGACGAGCGCGATCTCGGCCGCCAGCACGGCGAGGGCGGCCAGCACTGCGACGACGAGCGCCAAGTGGACGCGACCTCGACCAGCGCCGCCCAGCCGCCGCAGGCACCCTCTATGAGGCCGCAGGCGGGCCGAGCGGCTGGCACCTCGACTCGACCCACGGCGTGCGCTCGGTCACGTGGTCGATTATCGGTACCGATGAAACTACAACCGCCGCGGACTACACGCTGAGCCAGAGCGGCTCCGTCGGGCAGACGGTCTCGTTCACCGCCGGGTCCGCAGGGACTGCCGGCATCCTCCGCGCCGCGATGAACGGCGGCGTCGACCTCCAGACGGAACTCGCTGACGAGAGCACAAGGGCGACGGCCACGCATGCAACCTCGGAAGTTCCGAAGTTGGGCGGCACCGGTAGCCGAGCCATGGGTCAGGACGTCGACATCGCGCGCCGCTGCTCCGAGCTCGATCACCGCGAGCACCGGCGCGGAGGTGCCGATCGAGCCGCTGGCTGAGGTGTCGGGTTGCGCCGGCCCCCCTAGGATGGGACGCACAGCGCGCCGAAATGCCTGAAAATCAAGGCTTTGCGCGATCGAATCGTCAGGGCGAAGTGTCAGAGCATCGCGCGGCTGAGCTCCGCCGAGGTCGAGGGCGCCATGCAGAGCGGCTCCGCCGACCACGAGGGCGCCGAGGTCGAGGTCGGCGTCGCGATCGAGCCTGCGGCGATCCGCAAGCGCGTCCGCGGGACACCAGCACGACCACCCAGTCGAGGGACACCAGCACCAGCCCGAGCGCCACGCCCGATGCCAGGGGGGCCGGCGAGCAGCGGCAGTGCGGGGCGTGCGGCGTTCCGGGATGGGCCGGTGCGGCGCCGGTTCACCTCGACCGGCTGTAGGCATGTAGGCAGAACGAGGGGGCTGTTTCCATAAACCTCTCTGGTGCTGACCCGTCCACTTACCTGGAGGAAGTACCCGGATCTGGTCCCTACAAGTGCCTACGTGCCTACAAGCCTGCATCGCCGGCCCCTTCCTGCCGGTCGTCGCCTTGGTGGCGGAGCCCGATGCCGCGCCAGACGTCCCGCGGGGTTCTGTGTCCCTGGACGCGCTTCGTACCCTCACCCGCGCCGAGGTTTCGGATCCGATCCGCGAAGCGTTTGGACCCGAGCGGGTACTTGTTACCGTTGTCCTGGCACCATCGATCGTACTCCCGACGCAGCGCCGCTTTCTCCACCCATACCTCCGGTGCGACGACGCAGCGCGCCTCGAAGAAGTCGCGCAACGGATCGTTCTCGGCGCGGTAGGCCTCTGTCGCTCGCGTGATCGACGCCGGCACATCCAACCCTCGCTCCCGCCATTCGCGGCACCCGCGCACCGCCCAGGCCAGGATCGCCGGACCACCGATCGCCGGATCGAGTAGCGCTGCCTTGACCTGCGGGTCGCGCTTCTCCTTTGGAACGGTGTGCTCGAACGGGATCCGGAGGATGCGGCGCCAGATCGCGGCGTCATCATCCCGCACGCGCGGCGCATCGTTCGCGGCCAACCACAACTTGAAGGCCGGCTTAAACTCGAAGGACTCGCGGTAGAGGTACCGAGCCGTCACGGTGTCGCCGCCGGTAAGTTGCTTGACCAGCCCTTCGGCGAGTCGCTTGCCTTCGTCGACCTCGATCGAGAGCACGAGGCGAGCGCCCGCAAGCCGCGCGATGTCGTTGCGCGGACCGCCCGAGTCACGTCGGGCGATGAAGGTCTCGAAGTCTGCCTTCGCCGCATACTCGCCCATGGTGATCTTCAGCGCTTCGAGGAACGTCGACTTTCCGGAGGCCGGCGGACCGTGGACGAAAAAGAGTACTTCCTCGCGGACGTCGCCGGTCAGCGTGTAGCCTGCGGCGCGGCGGAGGAACCCGATCAGCTCCTCATCGTTGCCGGTTAGGTCAGCGAGGAAGCGATCCCAGATCGGCAGCTCCGCGTCTGGCTCGAACGCGACCGGAACGATCCGGCGCATCATGTCGCGGCGGTCGTGGTCGCGCAGCTCTCCGGTGCGGAGATCGAGCACGCCATTGCGGCAGTTCAGAAGCCAGGGATCGGCGTCGAAGTCATCGGGCTCGGCGCGGACGATGGGCTCCGTTTCAGCAAGGGTGAGCATTGCCTCGATGCCGCGCGCCGACTGAGACTTCCTCGCCCAGGTGAACAGCGCGGTCGCTTCCTTGTGCTGCGCCTTCGCCCTCGCCACCTCGTCGTCGTCGTGCGCGCGCTTCACCTGCTTCGCGGCCTCGCTCATCGCGAGCCCGGCATCCGTGAGCAGGCGGCGCGTCGTCTCCTTTGCGAGCTCTGCCGCCGTGGCCCGATCGCAGCACCATCGCGAGCCGGTCCAGGTGTGCCAGCCGCCGAGCGCACCGACATGGCGCAGATCGCGACCGTACAGGGCAACGAGGCGCTCCGCGTTCGCGAGGTCGCTGTCCGCAGCGGTGCCCTGCCTCAGCGTCACGATGACGTGCCGCGACCCGTTGCCGTTCGCCGCACCGTGTCCGGTTGGCGTCCCCGCGGGCACCATCGATGTGCCGCACGTATCGAGCCAGAGTCCGTCGCCGCGCGAAATCGGCTCGTCGTCGCCGGCCTGGTCGGCGTCTGCCTTCGCGTCGCCGTGGTCGCTCGGCTCGCTCGGCGCGACGTCGTTCGCCGCGCGCGCCTCGTCGTCGTGGTGCCGCTCCGGTCCGGCCGTCGATGGCTGTGCCGAGGTCGGTTCAGCGTGCATCCCGCACCTCCGCGCGCTTCCGGTGAAATCGCGAGAGAATCAGCGCGGCGATCTTCTCGGCGGACTCGCGCGAGCCTGCCCACGTGGTGCTGATGCCGTAGTCCTGCTCGATGGCGAGCGCACTTGCGATCACCGCCTGCGGCATCGTCTTGCTGCGGTAATGATGCGCCCAGACATCGGGGACGCCGGCCTCCACCAGGATCGTCTTGAGCTCGTACGAACGAAGCCGCTCGCACTCACGGAGAAAACGGCCGCGCTCCCACGTGACGCTCTGCACGAAGTCGTCCAAGCTCTTCCGCTCGATCGCGACGACGCTCTCGAACCCGGCGATCGAGTAATCGCCCGCGGGCAGCGTCGCGTGCTCGATGCGGAGGGCACCGCCGAACGTCCACGGGCGCTGCTCGCGGGTGTCGATGATGATCGTCATGCTGTCCGCCTGCTTCATCGCGACGGCCTCCGGGGCTGAAGGGACGCGAAGAAGGCGCCGTCAACATCGTCGCCGCTCTGCGCCTTCGGCTTCGGCGTGCGCGCTTGCGTCGCGATCCACGCGTCGACGTCCGCCTTCCTCGCCATGAGCTTGCGGCCGATCTTGAAGCTCGGGAACGCGCCCGTGGCTGCTGCGCGCCGGAAGGTCGTCGGCGCCATCGGGCACGACTTCGCGTCGTAGAACTCGGCGCCGGTGTCGCGAACAGCGTTCTCGTTCGCTACATGGCGCATCGAGTCGATCAGGTAGCGAGCGATGGTGGCGAATGCTTTGGACAGTTCATCCTGGGTAACAGCTCTTCTCAATGACACCTCCGAGGAACAGCACGATCCACAAGCGCGGCGCGCCCGACGCATGGCCCCGAGCCTCACGACGGGTCCGGACACGCGGCCCTCCTGGCCGACGGCAACAGCGGACGCGGCCAGGCGACCGAAGACGAACGAAGCGACAGCAACGGGGCGCCCTCGGCTGAGGAGCCACCAGCGCCTGACGCCGGTCAGGGACCGGCGCTGGTCGAGGTCCTCCGCGCTCCGACGCCCTGCTGGTCGACCCAACGCCGGCCGCGCCGTCGGGGTGCGCCATGAGAGCGAGCCGAGCGGCGGGGCGGGGCGCCGGGCTATCCCCGACCGTGGCGCCGGACAGCGGCCGACGGCGGCCCCTTCCTTAAACTATGGAGCTCGAGATCGAAGGTGGTGTGATTCGTTGCGATGCGCAGCCCTGAGGTCCAGCGACTCGGTCGACCTGCCCCACGGTCCGGTGCCTGCCGGTCGACCAGCGCCGGCCGCGCGATCTGGAGCGCGCCACGACGAGCTGAACGACGGGGCAGACGCCGGAGGCCCCTCGCCAATGGGCAGGGACCGAGGGCCTCTCCTAGATCATGGAGCTCGAGATCGAGCGGGTTGTGATCCGTTGCAGGACGGAGAGTTGGGGTCCGGCTCGGTCGAGGCGCCCACGCTCCCACGTCCTGCCGGTCGACGCTGCGCCGGCCGCGGTCCGAGGCGCCCCACCAGGACGAGTCGAGCGGCGGGCAGGAGCGCCGGGCTACTCCCGGACCGCGATGCCGGGCAGGGAGCCGAAGCGGGCCTTCCTTAGATCATGCAGCTCGAGATCGAAGGTGCTGTGATACGACGTGCTGCGGAGAGCTGGGGTCCGATGCCGGTCGAGGTGCCGACGCTCCGGTGCCCGTGCTGGCCGACGCTGCGCCCGGCCTCGCGACCAGGAACGCGCCACGAGGACGACCCGAGCGACGGGGCAGACGCCGCGCTCCCCGACCGTGGCGCCGGCCAGGAGGCGAAGGGGGGCCTTGTCATGGTCATCGGCGGTCGGCGCAGGACACCCTGGATCGATGCTGTTGGCTTCGCTGCATCGGGTTCTGCGGCCCCGAGGCTGTGTGCTATTTCGCACGAATCGCGCAGCAGGCGCATACAAGCCGAGACTTGCCTCGGGCCAATACGGTCATCTAATCCGGCGAGCACAAGGCAAGTCAGCCCAAGTTCTGATAGCAAGCGACTATCATGCACTAGACCTAGAATCACAACAGCGCGCCACGAAATATATTTATACAACCACAGTGGTATTCACGTATGCGCAACCGCAAATTCTCACTGATTATCCGTCAAAAGGCTAACTTGCCGTGGCGACAGCATGTCGAAGTCGAGGGCCAGTCGCGCCAGTGGCCTTGGGCTATAAACCGCAGCATTTCCCTGCGTCGACTTGCTCACGAGGCCCTTCGCCTGCAACGGCTGTAGTACAAGCTGAATGAAGTGCGGCGCGTTAGGAACGCCATATTCCTTGCAATCCTTAGGCCGTGCAGACTTTCGCTCACACATTAATCGGAGGATACGTCGCTCACGCTCGTCAAGCTCAAGTCTTTGCACCTGTCGGTACACGGATTGCTTCAACATATTTTCAGCAGTTTCCGGCGGAACATTCTGCAGTCGCGGAAACTCAGCGATGGCGTCAGTAATGATTTCATCGGCCATCTTGAACACGTACCTGATTTCGCCCGCAGATGCATGAAACAGTTTCTGCAGTAACCCTTCTCCAATGGGGGCAACAGCATCGTCTCGAGTCCTAAAGTGGTCAATTCTGGCTTGAATAGCAAGATTGAAATCATCCCACGATAGCCCCTCCAATGTGGTCTCTGTTCCTTTGATGCGCTGGGCAACACGAGGGGCCTCGGCGTCGATAAGATCAAAAAGGCCCCGTTGTCCGATCAGAACCCACCAAACCCCATTAGCGGCAAATAGCGTATCTCTGTACTTATTAAGAAGGCTTACAGTTTGCTCGGAGTCCACCATTTCAATATTGTCGATAGCGACTATTAATCCCCTGTATTCTTGGCCGGCGATGGCTGTCGTGGCCTTTGCGAGTCGCTCAAGCCGGTTAACGAGTTCGTTTAACGATGCGCTCTCTTGTGGAGCCTGCGTAGTGGCCGGCGTCCTCGGACTTACTTGGAGAACCGCGGTTGCCGTTTCTACTGTGCCAAGTGGACGCGGCGCGCCCGGTGTGGAGCCGAGCCAATAGAGCGTTCTGGAGATTTCGTCAGGAACCGTTACTCGGAAGTGTTCACACGCATGCTTAATTGAAAGAGCGGCCGACTCGATAATCCTAACCAAAAATTCCTGGTCTGACTGAGTTGATTCTAGCTGCACCTTGCTGAACGCAGGAAGAAGTCGAGGCGGATCGTATTCCAGTCCGAAGTCCTTCTTGCCCGTCATGCACAGATATTGGCAAACATTCAAGAAGCTCGTCTTCCCCGTGCCGATGTTGCCGCCCACAATCGTGATTGCCCCGTTGGACTCGTCCCATTTTCCAACAAGGCGTCGAATCTCGGCCCCTCGACCCACGAACAGGTCGCTTCCTTCTTCCGAGATATTGATCGGTGTTGTGAAATATGGATTCTCCTTGAATCCAAGACGTACCCAAAGACCGCTCATGGTGTGCCCTTCCGCCAGTGCGTCCGTTTACGCTATTAGACGTTGGTATCCTGGGTCCTGTCAATGTGAGCCCGTGGCACAGCTATGCCTACAGTGTGCGCCTATCATTTTTGGCTTGTGCAGAGCGGGCGAGGTCGACGACACTGAGGAGTGATGCTGTATGACGGCTGGGTGGAAGACATTGCCAAGCGTTTTCAACGCAAGCTGGATGAGGTTGCTGCGGACTATAACTTTGACTACGGAATCGAGTTTGAGATTTCTCTGGCCGAGGTGTTGAGGCAGGTACTGCCGGAGCGCGCTGGGGTTTGTCGAGGGTTCGTTGTAAGCCGTGATGGCCAAAAGGCAGGTGATGATATCATCATTTATGACAAGTCCCGATTTCCTACGTTGCGCTCACTCGGCGGGCGACTAGAAAGAAAGGAGCGTGTGCCTGCGGAAGCGGTTCTGGCTTACATCGAGGCAAAGTATACTCTTGGTATCGATGGGGACGGCGGTCAGAGCCTTGACAAGGCATGTCGTCAGCTTGAGCTCGTCAAGCGATTGCCACGTTTCTCAGGGGCGGGTAGTCTGAGTCCATGGTACACTGCTATTATTGCCAGGGGCTTGAGAGGCGATAATTCGTGTGCCGGAGGGCATGCCGAGCAGCTGGCTCAGCGGACGGACATGCTTTCATTAGGATTGTGTGCTGTTCCTGATGTGATTCTAGCTGGGCAAGTGATTGCCTTGCCGGCTACGATCGCGCGAGATGCCAATAGAATCACTAGTGTACACATTCGCCAAACTAAAACCGCCGAGACCGAAACCGTGTTCGTGGAAGTTCCGGGGCATGCATTTGGAATAGCTGTTCTTCATCTGTTGTGGTCGATCGGTGGAGCGGACAACGTAGGAATGCCTTGGGAGGACATGATCGTTGAAGCGCTAGGGGGCGAGAGCGCCAGGATTTTTGCGGTTCTCGCACAGCCGGGCACATCGCTTGAGCATAGTTGGGCTCGCTGATGTGGTCGCAACACAGAAAGGTCATCCGGTTCGTCGTCTTACGCTTCGTCTGCGCTCTACGCTGTGTTTCGACAAGGCAAACTTGCTCGATGGCGCGCGCTCAAACAGATATAGAATGAAGCTAATACACGCGTCGACCGCTGCCCGCGGTGGCGCGTAGGACGGGCTAGGATCGGACGCGCCGGCCGTGCGCGATGGCAGGGGAGCAACGTGCGCAGGTGTCGACGGGGTACTATGCGACGGTCCGCCAAGGTTGCGCGGTGATCTGTTCCGCCGTTAGGTCTCTGCTGATAAGGTGGCCGGCCTGGCGTTGGCTGCTAAAGGCGAACGCGCCGTGCGCTAGCGAGGTCGACGACAGGCGCGACGTGCTGCGCCTGCTGCGGGGCGCTGAGGAGGTCCGAGAGGGTGCGAGCGGCGATCTGCGCGGTCGCGAGGTCGCCCCACAGGTGAAACGCCCCACAGAACTGTTCGCATGTACAGTGCTCGTTGCACCGGGGCGCCACGGTGGCCGCACCAGGCGACGCGGACTAGGCGTGCAGGCGTCGTTGTGCAACGATGTCGTTGCTATGGCTGGTCGGCCGACCGTCTTCATCAGCTACCATCATCAGGACAAGGAATGGAAGGAGCGGCTCGTTCAGCACCTCAAGGTGATCGAGAAGCAGGGCTTGCTTGAAGTATGGGACGATGAACGGATCGGCGCTGGTGAGAATTGGAGGGAAGAACTCGCGCGTGAGATAGGGCGCGCTCGTGTCGCGGTCCTTCTGGTGTCGGCAGACTTTCTGGCCTCTGACTTCGTGCTGACGGAAGAGGTACCTCGCCTGCTCCGCGGGCGGCAGGCATCCGGCCTTCGGGTTGTGCCTATCCTCGTCAGGCCATGTCTGTGGCAAGCTGTCCCATGGCTCGCCGAAATGAAGCTGCGCCCTCATGATGGGCGTGCTTTATCAGCTGGGGCGGGCCATTCAGTTGACGCAAATCTTGCTGCGATATCGGGTGAGATACTGCGCGAGGTTACCTCTGTCGCTTCCTTGGTTCACGCTCGCGCTGATGAAGCGAGATTCAGTGCGGTTGATCCGCGTGTCACTGCCCCGTCGCCTCGGAGTGGTAGCGCATCTCCGTGGACCATAAAGAAGATGTTGCAGATTGGGCTCATCTTGCTTGCCGGGTTTGTGTATTTCGGGCTTGCGAGAGCCTGTCTGTCTGTGCGCGGGTCGACAAGTTCGCAGAGGAGTACCGCCGAAGAGCAGGAAATGAGGTTGAGGGAACTGCTGCGCGAGAATGAGCTATCGAGGGCGGAGTTGGACGGTCGGGATGCGTCGGCTGCCGTTTATCCCGACTCTCGATTAGACCCGTTGGCTGCCGACCTGGGGAATGCGCCGAGCGATAGAGTTGGGCGTTGGTCGACTACGCCGTCAGAGCCCGTTGAGTTGGAGCCGATTTACGACCCTTCCTTGTTGGGTCATCGTGGCATTGTTCAGGATGCTGTCACCATGGCGCTTGTCCGTGGTGCGCACGTTACTCTGCTTGGAACGCCGTGCGATGCATGGACGGATGTTGCAGGCATGTTTGACTTTGCTCAGTGTGATCCGGTGTCAGTGTCTCGGATTGCAGAATCTAAGGTTCTCATTGAGCTGCCCAACGGCGTACGCTGCAGTGACATACGCATCCAGGCCCCCCCAGCTGTGACTCGTGTCAAAATCAATGGGCAAAACTGTGCGGTTGCGTTGGTCGGTGACGCCGGATTGTAAGTCTGTGATCGTCGATGCTCGATTGATAGCGGTGGAGGGACCAGTTTGAACGCATCGCGACGAGGGGCGCAGCGTGGGCGGTGTGCTCCGCGTGGAGCTTTTGCGCACGTGATCGCGGTAACCCGCATACGAACGGTCTGCTGTAAATTTCAGAAAGGTTAGGAGCGGACGCGCCGGGCGCTGGCGAGGTCGACGACAGGCGCTACCCGCGGCGTCGCCTGCGGGGCGCTGAGAAGCTCCGAGAGGGTGCGAGCGGCGATCTGCGCGGTCGCGAGGTCGCCCGCCGCATGGGCAGCGGCGATGGTCTGCGTGAGGGTCGCGACGAGCACCTGGCGCGGGTTGCTCGCCGGAGGCGTGATCAGGGCTGCGTTGGGTCGGGGAGAGGTCGCCAGCGCCGCCTGCTCCACTGCCGCCGAGAGCACCGCAGGAAGCGTCACGGAATCGTCCGGCCGACCAGAGATCGCGGGGTTAGCGCCCGCCATCGGCAGGTTGACACCGACGTCGACCCCCTCGAAACCCGCGCAAACCCGCCCGATCGCATCATCCCGCTCCCCCTGGAAAAGTGACGCTGTATCAGCAACTTATCCATGCATCGGGGGGGCCGCGTTCACTCCACAGCCTCCGGGGTGAGCGCCGCGCTGCAACGGAGAGTCTTCGCTTGCGCCACCGATCTGTCACGAGCGCGGCTCACGCTGTTTCCCAGGAACATGCTGATCGATCCGCCAGCCACACTGGGACGACACACCTTGATCCTGCACCTCGATCCCGCGGAGGACCAAGGCCCCGAGGCCAACGAGTCGTTTGGCGAAGCCATCTGGTTCGACCGCCGGGATCCACGATCCATTCGCCGCGCTCAGGAGATCATCCAGGACCGGCTGCGACTCTCGGTCGCACCGACGCTGTGCGACGAGCCTTCGCCTGGCCTCGGGGCAGCGTTGGGCTGGATCCTCGCGGCCCTTGTCAACGCGCTCGAGCGTTGGCATCGGCGCAACGCTAGTGAAAACCACCTTGAGCTCGAGCCTCGAAGGACGGGATCAAGCCGCAAGACATCTCCATCCTGTTAGGGCGTGTCGGCAACCGCACGCAACCACAGGCGGACAGCCGCCAACTCGACCATGGGCCAGGTACTGTTCGCCTCGTTTCTCGTATCGGGTCGCGACGCGGCGGAACTGCTTCAACCTGTTCATCAGGCGCTCCAGATGACCGCGCAGCCGGCACGCCACACCGGATCAGCATGGCGCGTAGCAGCCCGCTCTCGGCGAGGATCGCTTCGGGCTTGACGTCGACCGACGGCGGGCGCGGCGTTGTCTGCGCGACGGGCGGGCGCTCGGCCCCCCTCTGTCGCTTGCTCACTCAGCCTTCTCGCGTTCAGCCGGGGCTGAGGACGAGATACAGCGCCAGTCGCCGGCGCCGAACAGCAGGGCCGAATAGCGCCCCTCGGACAGCTCGCCGATGAGGCGCACCTCCACCGCCGCGCCGCGCCCGGTCGCGCCGTGGAGCGAGGCCGGCAGCGTGGCGCCGTCGTTGACGACCAGGAGATCGCCCGGCTCGAGGAGCGCGGGCAGATCCGCGATGCGCGCGTCGCGCAGGCGCCCGAGGCGCGGGTCCACGTGGAGGAGCCGCTCCGAAAGGGGGTTGTCGCGAGGCCAGGCGGCGGGGCTCATGGCGCCTCCGGGAGGCGCGCGGCCTCGAAGCGCGCGCCGCTCGGCGCCTCGCCGGCGCGGGCGATGAGCGCGACGATGCGCCTCGCCACGTCCGCCGGATCGGCCAGCGTGCCCGGATCGGCGTCGGGGATGGCCATGGCGTGCATCCGCGTGTTCATCTCGCCGGGATCCACCGCGTAGAACGCGACGCCCGTGCCTTCGAGCTCGGCGGCCCAGGTGCGGCTCAGGTGATCGAGCGCCGCCTTGGAGGCGCCGTAAGCGCCCCACCGCGGGTTTGCCCCGGCCTGGATGAGCGCGTCGCTTCCGGTCGATTCGCTGTTCATCGTGAATTCCGCCTCGACCCACAGGCTAATCCGCGCTGGCTCATCTGTTGGAGTTGGTTCCAATGTCTTGGACACATGCTAATCTCCGGACATGGACCAGGACGCGGAGCTCGCGGGGAGGCTCGCGAAGAACATCAAGCAGCTACGGGAGGCCCGTGGGCTGACGCAGCAGCAGCTCGCCAAGCTCGCCGGCGTGCCGCGGGCGACCTGGGCGCACCTCGAGTCCGGCGCGGCGAACCCGACGCTCGGCGTCCTGCACCGCGCCGCCGCCGCGCTCCAGGTCTCGATCGAGGAGATGCTCTCGGCCCCCCGCGCGACATGCCAGCTCTATGCGCGCGACACGCTGCCCACGCGCTCTCCCGGTCAGGCGCTCGTCCGCAAGCTCCTGCCGGACCCGATCCCGGGCATGGAGATGGATCGCATCGAGATCCCGCCGGGCGGGAGGATGACGGGCGTCCCGCACACCCCCGGCACCCGCGAGTACCTGACGTGCGAGTCGGGGGAGCTCCAGCTCGTGGTGAGCGGCGAGCGGTTCACGCTCGGCTCGGGCGACGTCGCGGTGTTCCGCGGCGATCAGCGCCACTCGTACCATAACCCCGGCAAGCAGCCGGCGGTCGGCTACTCGGTCGTTGTGCTCGCACGGGTGCTCTGATGGGGCGCGCGTCCTCCAGGCGCGCGCCCAGGGCCGCACGGAAGCGCGCTGGCCGTCAGCGCTTCCTTCGCCCGGCCAGCGCCGCGCACGCGAGCAGCGCGAGCGCCGCCCCCCCGGCCGCTCCCTCGCTGTCCGGACCGCTTTCGCCGGCGGCGCGGCAGCTGCAGCCGCTCACCACCGTGTCCTCGTCGCCCGCGCCGCCGCCGCTGCCGCTGCCCGGTTCCATCCCTGAATCGCACGTTCCCCCGGGATAGACGTCCTCCTCCGTCCACGCCGGCTCGGGCGGCGGAGAGAAGCTCGGTTGCGCCGGCGCCGGGTCCTTCCTGTAGAAACACGGCTTGCAGGCGTGCACGGTATCGCCCGCGGCGTTCCCGGCCGCATCCATCGCCGTGACCCGGAAGCAGAGCGCCCTCGGGGCATCGACGCGGTCGAGGACGCCCACGGACTGGCGGATGGCCATGGTCACCGACGCGGCGCTCACGAGCCCGCTCGCCGAGAACACCGGGTCCGCGAACGTGACATCGCGGAACGCCTCGACCGTGTAGATCACGGGGGCCTCGCCGGTTCCTGCGGCTTCTCCCTCGGCCGTGATCCACCACGCGACATCGCTGGGCGACCGGCAGTCTCCGCCGCTCAGCCCGAGAGCGGCATAATCGTGGACGTCGAACGAGAGCCCGCTCGGCCTCGGAGGAGCCTCCGTGTCAGCGGCGCCGGCCGTGAGCTCGATCCGCACCGCCTCGCACGTCGCGAGCGGCTGGCAGAAATCGCCCTCGATCACGATCGCCTGCCCCTCGCTGGGTGGCGGCTCGATCCGCGCGACGAGGTTGTACCCCGCCGCAGGCACCTCCGGCGCAGCCACGAGGCTCGCCGGCTCGCCGTCGACGGTCACCGACACGGCGTCCAGCGACATGGCGTCGCCGGCGAAGAAGAGCGCGGCATTCCCGGGATAGGACCCGCCGCTCTCCGGAAAGACCCCCGTCAGACCCGGATACGGCATCCCGCACGCGTCCGCGCTCGACTCCATCCCCAGGGTACAGGCCAGCGCAGCGATGATCCCAGCACTCCACGAACCGTGTTTCATGGCCACCACCGTATCGCATCGCCGTGCCGGCCCGAAGCCGGGAGCACGTCTGGTCATCCTCGACGTACGGATCGGGGCGCTCCGTAGAGCAGCCGCTCGTCGCGGCGCCACCAGCCCGGGGCCCCGGCGAGCGGGTGCTCGGTGCGGCCGGCGGACGCGAGCTCCTTCGCGACCGCCGCGAGCGCCGTGGGCCGCGGCGCAGGCCCGCGCACGTCGAAGACCCCCGGCTCGTAGTGGCCGCGCGCCTGGGTGACCAGGCTGTCCCAGTCGTACGCCCCGAAGGCCGACCACAGCGTCACCGCCCGCACGTCGGCGCCCTCCGCGCGGGCCGCGAGCGCGCCCTCCCAGGCCTCGACAAGCCAGCGGACCTGCTCCTCCGGCGTGCACCCGAGGTGGACCTCGGTGATCGCGATCGGCGTCCCGTACCGCTGCCACACCTCGCGCAGCACGTGCTGGTGGCCGAAGATCCCCTCCTCCCGGACGCGCACCGCCTCCACGTCGGCGTACGCGTCGCGCCCGTTGCCGCCGTGCGTCCAGGAGGGATAGAGCTCGAGGCGGTGATCGAGGAACCTGTCGCTCGTCAGGTAGTAGTTCACGCCGATCACGTCCGGCGGGCAGGGCTCCGCCGCGAGCCGCGCGAGCTCCTCGTCGGCGACGCCGCAGTCGCGGAGGTGCTTGTGGAGCGGGTGCGCGGCGTCCACGCGCCCGTACAGCAGATCGAGGCTCAGCCAGCGCCGGTGGTTCTCGAACGCGGCCTGGTAGGCGAGCCTCGGCGTGCTCGCGGTCGCGCCCAGGTCCTCCGTCTGCACGAGGCGCGCGTCCGGGCGCACGCGCCGGATCGCGCGCATCGCGGCCAGGGTGGCGCGCGTCTCGACGAGCAGCGCGCGCAGGAGGGAGGCCGAGTCCCGCCGGTGCGGGTACCAGTGCCCGTAGAGCGCGCTGAAGCGCGCCGTCGTGAGCGGCTCGTTGACCGGCGTGAAATCGCGCACCCACGGGTAGCGCTCCGCCACGGCCCCGGCGAGCTCCGCGAGGCCGCTCACGAAGCTGTCTTCCATCAGGCTGGTCCACGGCGGCCCGCTGCCGTGATGGACGAGCCCGACGATCACGTCGATGCCGAGCTCCCTCAGCCGGTGGAGCCGCTCGTCTGCCCAGGAAAAATCGGCGCTCTGCAGGCCGTTCGGCGCCGTGCGCTCCCACAGGACGGGATACCTGACGGCCGTGACGCCGAGCTCCGCGAGCCGGTCCAGGTCGGTGATGCGCGCGTGGTGACCGGTGCGCTCCAGCTGGTCGAAGTACCGGTCGCCGACGCGGTTGACCGTGCACTCGACGCCGGCCCAGAGCGCGGGCCCGGCGCGCTCTCTCATGAGACGAGGCCGCCCACGAGCACCGTCAAGCCCTGCCCGCGCGCCGTCATCGCGGCGCACCCATGTCCGCGAGCCCGGGCATGTCCGCCAGCGCGGGCATGTCCGAGAGCCCCCCGTCGCTCAGCGCCGAGGCCGTCTCGTTCGGGCCGACGAACGGCATCCCCTGCGTCGCGGCCGCCATCTCGTGCAGCGGGAACTTCGGCGTGCGGTCGGCGTAAAGGAGGCCGTTCGCCTCCTGGTACGTATCGGCGAACTGCGTGTAACAGAAGCCGGCGAGGAGCTCGAGCGAGTTGATCACCCGCATGAGCTTCGTATAGCGCTCGGCGAACTCCTCCGGGGTCCTGCACGCCGAGTACCCCCACGTGCCGCTGTCCCCGTTGCCGGGCACGACCGCGATCCCGCCGAACTCCGACAGCATGATCGCCGTCTCGTGGCTGACCGACGGGTCGAGCACGAGGGCGCGGCCCCCGGGCCTCTCCCGCTTCAGCAGCTTGGGCACGACGTCATGCGCGAAGTAGCGGCGGGCGATGCGCTCGGGCGAAGGGTCGTAGTCGTGGATCCCGATGATGTCGGTCGCCACGCTCTCCCACCCGTCGTTGCCGACGACCGGACGCGTGTAGTCCATCGACCTCGTGAGGTGATAGAGCGCCTGCACGTAGTGCCGCTCGTTGGGGTTGTCCGGCAGGTTCGGGACGCCCCACGACTCGTTGAACGGCACCCACGCGACGATGCACGGGTGGCTGATGTCCCGCCGTATCGCCTCCAGCCACTGCCGCGCGAGCCGCTCGATCGACTTGCGCGTGTGCCGGTAGGCGCTCGGCATCTCCTCCCAGACGAGCAGGCCGAGCTTGTCTGCCCAGTAGAGGTACCGCGGATCCTCGATCTTCTGGTGCTTCCGGGCGCCGTTGAAGCCCATCTGCTTCGTGAGCTCGACGTCGCGGCGCAGCGCCTCGTCGTCGGGCGCGGTGATCCCGGTCCCGTCCCAGTAGCCCTGATCGAGCACCATCCGGAGGACGTACGCCCGCCCGTTCAGGAGGAAGCGGTCGCCGCGGACGGCGACCGAGCGCAGCGCCGTGTAGCTCTTCACGCGGTCGATCGTCATCCCGGCCTGATCGTAGAGGACGATGTCGGCGTCGATCAGCGTCGGGCGCTCGGGGCACCAGAGGAGCTCGTTCCGGAAGTCGTCGATGCCGGGGTCGGAGAGCGTGATGCGCCGGTGGGCCTCCCCGGCCACGACCGTGTACTGGTCGTTCGCGATCGTCACGTCGCCGACGCGCAGCCGCACCCCGACCCGGGCGCCCTCCACCGGCGCGTTGGCCACGCGGACCTCGACAGCGATCTCCCAGCGCTCGAGGTTCGGGGTCCACCGGAGGTACTCGACGTGCATGCGCGGCGCGCGCTCGAGCCACACGGTCTGCCAGATCCCCGTCGTCCGCGGGTACCAGATGGAGTGAGGCTCGAGCTTCCAGTCCTGCTTGCCGCGCGGCTTCGCGAGGTCGTTCGGATCGTCGTGGGCCTGCACCACGATCGTGACGCCCTCGCGCCCCTTCACCTGCTCGGTGATGTCGATCTCGAACGGCGTGTAACCGCCCTCGTGCTCGCCGGCGAAGCTGCCGTCGATCCACACCCTGGCCAGGTAGTCGACGGCGCCGAAGTGCAGGATGAGCCGCTCGGACGCGCCGAGCTGCGGCACCTTGACCCGCCGTCGATACCAGCAGGCCTTGTAGAAGCCGGTCTCGCCGATCCCGCTCCGCGGCGTCTCCGGGGCGAACGGCACCTCGATCGTCCTGTCGAAGCGCACGTCGGCCGGGGAGCACCACTCCGCCCGGGGATCGAGGGCGAACTCCCACGCCCCGTCCAGCGAGCTCCAGTCTTCTCGCCGGAGCAGAGGGCGCGGGTAACCGCGGGCGCCGCGGGCGCCGCCGTCGCTGTCGGTCGGCGGCGCTGAACCTGGGATACCGATCTGTGCGAGGTGCTGTCGAGGCATGGGTCTGTTCAGGCAGCGACGGTCACCGTCGCCTCGGCTTGCGGGAGCTCGTACACGACGCTCGTCTCCGGGTGCAGCTGTCCCGTGGGGTGCTCGAGCTCCGTGACGCGGGCGCAGGCGTGCTCGTTCGGTTAGCTGATGACCGCGCTCGGCTGGAAGACTTCCTCATCATGCTTCTCGAGCTTGAACTCGATCGAGCGGCAGGGGAGCTTCCCGTAGCGGAGGCCGAAGAACGCGTCCACCGGTCCGGTACAGATCATCTCCCTGAAGTTCACCGCGTTCATGATGTCACGATAGTCGGTGTTCATGAGGACGCGTGTCTCCTTGAGATGCGCCGAGCTCGGGCGTTTCCTGCTGGCCCTTCACGAAGGATGCAACTGCCTATCTTTCGCCAGGCGTCATCCACTTGTACTCGGCGCTCGGGCGCCAGGCGGCGAGCAACGCCAGGAGGGCCGCTGCGTCGCCTTCGACCTGGAGCATCGCGCGGTGGCCCGGCTTGAGGAACTGCTCGGCCACCATGTGATCCAGAAAAGCGATCAGCGGGCGGTAGTACCCCTCGACGTCGAGCAGCCCGACCGGCTTCTCCTGAGAGCCGAGCTGCGTCCAGGTCCACGCCTCGAACAGCTCCTCCAGCGTCCCGATGCCCCCTGGCAGGGCGACGAAGGCGTCGGAGAGCGCGGCCATCTTCGCCTTGCGCTCGTGCATCGTCTCGACCACGTGGAGCTCCGTCAAGCCCCGGTGCTCGATCTCGCGCTGGTTGAGGAAGTGGGGGATGACGCCGATCACCTCGCCGCCGCGCGCGAGCACCGCGTCGGCGACCGCTCCCATCAGCCCCACGCGGCCGCCCCCGTACACGAGCCCGATCCCGCGCGCGGCAAGGAGCTCCCCGACCCGCACGGCCGCCGCGCGGTAGGCCGGCGACGCGCCGGGGCTCGACCCGCAATACACGCAGATCCTTGAGAGTTTCCTCATCGCGCGAGCCTACGCCGGAGGGCGGGCTCGTACCAGCGGCGCTCCGGGGGGCTGGCGCGCCGCGCTGTCGCCCGGGCGGCGTGAGCGCGGCCTGGCACCGCGCGCGCCGCGCGGTGCCGTGGCCTGCCGCTCACTCCTTGTCGAGCTTGCCGACGAGGCTCAGCGTGAAGAACGCGCCCATGTACTTGAAGTGCGGGCGCACCTGCATGTCGACCTTGTACCAGCCGGCGTTGCCCGGCACCTCGGTCACGATGATCTTCGCCTTGCGGAGCGGCCTGCGCCCGCGGGTCGCCGCGGAGACGACGTCCTGATCGGCGACGTACTGGCCGATCCAGTCGTTCAGCTCCTTCTCGAGATCGGCGCGCTCCTTCCACGTCCCGATCTGCTCGCGCTGCAGCACCTTCAGGTAGTGCGCGATGCGGCACATGATGAACATGTACGGCAGCTGCGTCCCGAGCCGGTAGTTCATCTCGGCCGCCCTGCCCTCGTCGCTCTGCCCGTAGAACTTGGGCTTCTGCGCCGAGTTGGCCGAGAAGAAGCAGGCGTTGTCCGAGTCCTTGCGGAACGTGAGCCCGATGAAGCCCTCCTCGGACAGCTCGAACTCGCGCCGCTCGGTGAGCAGGATCTCGGTCGGGATCTTGGTCTGGATCTCGCCCATCGCCTCGTACTGGTGGAGCGGCAGGTTATCGACCGAGCCGCCCGCCTGCGGGCCGATGATGTTCGGACACCAGCGGTACTTGGCGAAGCTGTCGGCGAGCCGGGTCGCGAAGGCGAACGTCGCGTTGCCCCAGCAGTACGCGTCGTGCTGGCCGACCACGTCCTCTTCGTAGTTGAACGCCTTCACCGGGACGGTGTTGGCGCCGAAGGGCAGGCGGAGCAGGAAGCGCGGCATCACGAGCCCGACGTAGCGCGCGTCCTCGGTCTCGCGGAACGCGTTCCACTTCGTGTACTGCGGCCCCTCGAAGAGCGCCTTCAGGTCCTTCAGGTTGGGCAGCCCCATGAAGTCCTTGAGGCCGAAGAACTGCGGCCCCGCCGCCGCGATGAAGGGCGCGTGCGACATCGTCGCGACCGCGGCGCACTTCTGCAGGAGCGCGATGTCCTGCGGACCCGGGCCGAACTCGTAGTTCGCGATGATCGCGCCGACCGGCTTGCCGCCGAACTGGCCGAACTCCGCCGAGTAGACGAGCTTGTACAGGCCGCTCTTCGGCACCTCGGGGGCGTCCTCGAAATCGGCGAGGAGGTCCTCCTTGGAGCAGTTGAGCACCTCGACCTTGACGTTCTCGCGGAAGTCGCAGCGGTCGATGACGAACTTGAGGCCGCGCCAGGCGGACTCGAGCTTCTGGAAGCTGGGGTGGTGGAGGATCTCGTCGATCTGCCGCGAGAGCTTGACGTCGATCTCCGCGATCAGCGCGTCGACGAAGGCCTTGTCGACCTTCTCGCCCTCGCGCCGCGGGGCGACGAGCTCCGAGATGAAGGCCTGCACGCCCCGCTTGGCGATCTCATACCCCTCGTCGCCGGGCGTCATCTTCGTCTCGGCGAGGATCTCGTCGAGCAGGGACCCTCCCTCGAGGGTCTGGACGCCTGCGCTCCCCGCGACCTGTGTCTCCGTCGCCATCGCTCACTCCCCTTCCTTCTCGAGCCCGAGCTCGCTCACGATCTTGTTGCGCTGAGCCGGGTCGCTCAGGATCTGCTGAATCTTGTTGCGGAACGCCTTCTCGTTGCCGAGAGGCCCCTTGAGGGCCGTCAGCGCGGCGCGCAGGTCGAGCAGCTTCTTGAGCTCCGGCACCTGGTTCGCGATCGCCTCGGGCTCCATGTCGCTCAGCCGGCGGAACTTCAGGTTGACCGTGAGCTCGCTGTTCTCCTGCTCGGAGAGGACGTCCTTCACGTTGAAGGCGAGCGCGAGCTTCTGCTCGCTCATGACCTTCTGGAAGTTGTCCTTGTCCACGTTGATGGGCTTGCGGTCCTCGAGGGGCCGCGGATCCGCCCGCTGCGTGTAGTCGCCGAGCATCAGGAGCTTCAGCGGCAGCTCGACATCCTCCTTCGCGTTCCCCGTGGCCGGCTTGTACGTGATGTTCACGCGCTCCTTCGGCGCGACCGATCCCTCTTTCATCGCAGGCTCCTTTCCCCGTCGGCAGCGGGCGGAGGGCCCGCAGGCCGCACGAGCATAGACCAAAATCCCCGCCTGTCGGGCAAGCTTCTCGGCGCCACGCGCATCCGCCTTCTATCGGGCGTCTGCTCGGGCCCCCACGGAGGCCCCACTTCAGGCCCCCAGCGAGAGCTTCAGGGCGAGCGCAGCGTCGAGCTGGCAGACGCGCTCGAAGCAGAGCGCCTCCTTCGCCTTGGCCTCGGGGGTGGCGTCGTAGCCCTGGTTCAGGGCTCGGTAGCATGTGTGGAGCGCGGCGTAGAGCTCCGCGCAGAGATCCGGCTGCCAGGTGGTGAGTCGGTGGTGGTCGACGATCTGCTCCAGCGCCTCGAGCTGCGCGCGCGCCACGAGGAACTGGGACAGATCGATGTTGATCTGCGCCATCGCGAGCCTCACGCGGAAGCGGTCCAGCGCCGACGGCGCGGTGGCCGCGGCCTTCTCGAGGAGCACCATCGCGTCGACGGGCTGCTCGTTCGCGACGAGCCCGCGCGCGTCGGAGAGCGGCTTGTCGAGGTAGCTCCGCGGCCTCGCTGCGGCCCCGGCGCCGTTGCCTCCCGAGCCGCCGAGGGCGGCTGCCACCTCGGTCGAGAGCCAGGTCTGCGTCTCGGCGTCCGCGAACGGCGTGCCGTCGTTGAACTTGAGGGTCGGCAGGAGCGGCGCGCGGAGCATCAGGGCGCCCACCTCGACGAGCACGGCCCGCCGGGCCTCGGCGTGGTCGTCGCCGAGCTGCTCGAGCGCGTTCGCCGCGAACCGATGCGGATCGAGCCAGAGCGGGTAGTTCTGCGCGTACTCGTCGGCGATCGGCAGGAGGTCGGCGAACGCCCCCTGGCTCATCAGCGCCGGGAGCGTCCGCAGCACGTGCTCGGGCGGCGGCGGGATCGCCGTGGTGCCGGTCTTGGACGCGGCCCCCGGATCGTCGAGGAGGTCGACCCAGAGCCCGACGCGGAGGATGCGGTACGCGGCCGCGCGCTTCGGATCCGCCGACCGGAGCGCGTCGCCCGCGCGCGCGATGAGCGGCGCGCAGCGGCCGAGGACGGTGAGCGCGGAGTCCTCGTCGACGATCGCCTCGAGGCTGAGCGCCGGGTCGGCCGTGCCGACGACCGGCGGCGGAGCCGGCGGCGGGGCGACGACAACCGCGGTGGCCGCCGGCGCCTGGACCGCCTCGGCGGCTTTCGGCGGCGGCGGCGGCGGCGGCGGCGGCGGTGGAGGTGGCGGCGGCGGCGCCTCTGCGGGGAGGCTTGCGACGAGGCTGCGGATCGCGTTCGGGAGCGGGCCGAACCCGCCGTAGGCGTCGCCGAGCCTGGTGCTGAGGTCGGCGTCCACGGCGCGGCTCACCCGGTCGAGGGCGTTCACCACGTCGCGCTCCGCGGCGGAGGGCGTGTGGCCTGTGAGCGCTGCTGCCGCGATGTCGCCGAACCAGGCGCACAGGTTGCCGCGCGCCTTGGGCCGCCGGATCGCGGGGTACATCGCGTCCCAGAACGCGCTGTCCAGCTCCTGCACGAGCACGAGCCCGTCGAGCAGGCCGGGGAGCTTGTCGAGCTGCGCCTTCGCCGCCGCGTAGTAGAGCGCGACGCGGAAGTCCTTGGACTTCTCGCTCAGGATCTCGTCGGCGCCGGTCGCGATGCGGGCCCAGTCGACCTTGCCGCCCGCGAGCGACTGGAGCTTGTCGACCTCGCTCTTGAGGGCCTCGAATGCCGCGTCGTAGGTGACGTCGGCGCCGACGCCGCCGTCGATGGGGGCGAACAGCGCCTCGATCCGCGCTCTGGATTGCTGGATGGCGTCTTCAGCGGCCATGGGGCGCGCAGGATATCAAGACGTCCCGGGTGCGGACGGCGAATCGGACGGCGAATCGGACGGCGACGGCGACGACGACCCACCGGAGCGGCGGCGCGTGGGGCGGGTCGGGTGTCGTGTGCTCGGGAACGGACTCACCCGAGGGCTTCCAGGAAGCTGTCGAGCGACAGGTCGGTCCGCGCGACGAGGGCGTCGAGCTCCGGCCCGAGCGCATGTCGGGAAACGTGCTCTTCGACTGGCGGGGGTCCGCAGAGGTCGGCGATGTGCTCGGCCTGGGTGGTGGGCGCGATCATCTCGCGGAACGACCCCGTGTGGGGGGGGCCGAGGTGGAGGAGCAAGGTGCGCTGGGGCGTCCAGAACGCGTTCATCAGCGTGCGTCCCCATTTCGACAGGCGGAGGGTCATGTCCATCCACACGGCGGCGGCGTAGGCGTCACCGGCGCCGAGCGGCAACCTGAGCGCGAGCCCTGTCCTGGGGAGCTCCTGGCCGCGGAACGGCGTCACCGAGTCGAGGATGTTCTGCATCACCCAGAACCGGCTTGCGTCGGTGCCGAAGCCGGCGTCCCAGAGCGCCTTCATCGGCTGGGTTTTCAGCCATGCGCGGTAGGCGGCGTTCGACGCGTCCGGGTCGTCGAGCGACGGCGGAGCGATCTGGGAGACGCGGTGGAGGAAGGCGTCGACGGGCAGCGTCCGGCCGTTCGTCGCGGCGTCGTGGGCGGCGGCGAGGAGCGGGAACAGGGTGATGGGGAGCGACGGCCCGGCGGAGACGAGCTGGTCGTAGTCGTACGAGCCGAACACGACGATCGGGTAGAGCCGGCCGGCGTTGTCGCCGCTGGCGGCCCAGGCGCCCACGAGCCCGCGGGTGGGCGGCTCGTCGCCCTTCGGGTCGCCGTGGAAGACGAAGAGGCCCAGCGCTGGCTGGTAGTACGCCTCGAAATGGGGGCTCATGGCGCGCCGGGCGAAATCGATGGACGCGCCCAGCCATCGGTCGAAGGCGGCGAGCTCTTCTCCACCAGCGTTCAGCCGGATGAAATCGCCCGTGGCGGGCAGCTTGCCGAAGCAGCCGATCTGCGGCGGAGCGGCAGAGCCCTTCTTGCGGCGCCAGAACATGACGGCCTCGGAGTGAACCACGAACCGCTCACCGAGCGCTACAACCTTCCCGGTTGTTCCCCGATCGCGGCGGGAGCGGGCGGGTCCAGGACGACGGATCGAGGCTCAACCCCGGCGATCCCCCGTCCCCCCCCGCTCACGCCGTCGCTGCTCGGCTCACCCTTTCCCGAAGCGATCACCGATGCTGGCCGGGCAGTTGGTCGCCCTGAAGAAGCTCATCGGGAACGGATGGTTCCCTCGGGTCGGCCGGATCTCCATGGTGACGGTCACTGGCGGAGCGGTCATCTGCCAGGTCACCGTGAAGAGCGCGTCGTTGTCTCTCTGTGCGGTCGTGGTCCCGGCCTCGAACAGCCGGAAGATCCCCCACGGCCCTTCGCGCACGAGCTCCTCGTCGAGCCCGCCTGCCCCGCGCACCTGGATCCGCGCGCCCTTCGCGCCTTCCCCTGGCCAGTTGAAGGTGTGCCAGAACTCCTTCTCGTTGCGATAGAGCCTCTTCTGGCCGTCGACCTCGAAGACCACCTCGCTCACGATGGGGCTGACCGTCTTCATGTTGATGTGGAAGACGACCTTGGGCTCCGCGCCCCCGCTGCTCCCGAACAGCGCGTCGGAGATCTCGTCCGAGCGCCTCAGGCAGTTGTACAGGTTCGCGTTGAACGGCGTGAACGGCTTCGCTGCCTGCGGCTGCCCCGACAGGTGCGACTTCGGGAAGTACTCGTGCCCGACCTGGTAGTGGAAGCCCTTGAGGTACGTCTCGTAAAAGCCCCAGAGCACCCCCTCCTTCGGCTTGAAGAAGGCCATCGCGTCCTCGAGCGAGGCGTCGCGTGAGGAGGCGAGGTTGAACGGGTAGCGGTCCTTGATCTTGTCGCGGTAGTGCGGCCAGACCTCGACCTCCCAGATCCCGCTCGCCGCGCCGCCGGCGCGCCGCACGACCGCCTTGTACGCCTGCCGCAGTGGATTCATGAGGAGCGGCTCCATCAGCCGCTGCCCGGTCTGGTCCATCGAGAGCAGGAGCCCCTGGGTCTCCTTCACCGCGTCCTGGAACGCCTCGGTGGCCCGCGAGGTGTCCGTGTCCGGCGGCCCGTCCTCGACGACGCTCATCTCGCCTGCGAGCCGCTCGAGGTGGCCGATGTACGGGTTGAGCTTGGGCGCGGGCGGCGGCTGCCCTTCGGGCGCGGGCGGAGGCACGCCGAAGCTCGCCATCGACTCGAACTTGTCGGGCACCGGATCGTAGTGCTCGCGCCGGTTGCTCCCCGGGAGGATCTGGTCGAGCCGCGCGCCCGTCCGCTGATCGACCTTCTGCTGGATGATGTTCTTGGCCTGGTCGATCAGCCCGCCGTCCGCGGTCAGCGCGCTCGGCTTCTCTTCCTTGAACTGCGTCTCGTTCGACAGGCGCTGGAGCAGCCGCCGGTAGGGCCAGTCGGGCGTGGAGAGGACCCGGAACTCGTGGATCGCTTCACGGTTCGTCCTCGGGATGTCGACCTGGATGTCGCGGAAGAACGCCTCCCACTGCGAGATGTACGCGTTGTCGTAGTCCTGCCGGACGCGGTCGAGCTCCTTCTGGATCTGGTCGCCCGTCCGCTTCTCGTCGCTCGACAGGGGGAGCACCCAGAGCTCGCGCTCGAGCTCCTTCCTCCCCTCCTTGAGCGACTCGATCACCTGCGCGTGCCCCTTGGCCGTGTAGGGCCCCTGCACCTCGAACCAGGTCCCGGCCCGGTTCTTCTGGGCGCTGTGGATGACGGTCAGCACCTCGGGCCGGTCCGCGAACATCTCGTTCAGGGACACCGGCGGGTACTTCAGGTTCTCGGGCGTGTTCGGCCCCGACTCGTCGTACTTCTGGTCGATCAGCCGCGTCACGAACTGGTCGTAGTAGCGCTTCGTCGGGTCGACCCGGAGCAGGTCGGCGCGCGCCCTGGCGATGAGGGGCTCGTTCAGCTCCTCGGCCTCGAGCTTCTTGCGCTTCACGAGGTCGATGTAATAGGCGACGTGCGGCGTGAGCCGCTCCTTGAGGTCGCTCTCGGGCAGATCGGTGAGGGGCTTCAGGATGTCGGCCCAGACCTGGACGAGCCGGCCGGTCTGCCACCTCGCCGCCTGCTCATCCATGTGGTCCTGGTAGTCCTTGCCGAGCAGGAGGTAGCTCCGCAGGGCGTTGTAGCCGTCGAGGAAATCCCCGTCGCGCACCCGCTCCAGCTTCGCCTCGAGCTGCGCCTTCGCCGGGCCCACGAACCCCTGCTTCAGGCTCTTGATGTACTGCCCCATCGTCGGGGGAAAGAGCTTGTCCCCCTGGAACATGAACCAGCCGTGGTCGAGGGGCGTGTTCTCGACGTACCGATCGAGCAGCCCCACGTGCCCCTGCAGCCGGTCGAGCTTGTCGATGTTCGCGGGCACGTTCGGCGGCGTGCCGCTCCGCCCGGACCAGTCCACGAACGCGATCTCGTCCGAGATGCGCCTCGTCTCGGCGACGAGCGCCTTGTTGTTGAAGTACGAGATCAGCGCCGGGAGCAGGAACAGGAGGGCGACGAGCGCCGCCGCCGCCGCCACGAGGATCCGCTGCAAACGGCGCCGCCGCAGCTCGGCCTCGGTGCGCGCCGCGAGATCCTGATCGGGGAAGACGACGCCGGTGAAGACGTCGTGCAGGAAGAAGCTCTTCGACTCCTTCGGGAGCGCGGCCTCCTCCTCGTCCTCGCCGAGCGCCGTGCGCAGCCCGAACGCCCGCCCCATCGCCCCGACGACGCGGTCGAGCGGCCGCCCCTCCTGGACGCCGCTCGTGAAGTAGAACCCGCGCAGGATCGGCGCCGGCGCCGCGCCGGCCCCGGGCGCGAACGCCGCCCCGATGAAGTCCGCCAGGTTGCGCTTCACCGCCGCGAACTCGAGCGGGAACTGGTAGCTCTTCTCCTTCACGTCGCGGTTCCGCTCGCCGATGAGCCGCTTCGTCAGGCGCGAGTGGAGCCGCTCGACGAGCACGTCGAACTCGCGATCGAAGATCTTCCCGGGCTCGGACTTGTTCTCGTCGAGGCGCACGGTCGCGCCCCAGGGCTGGGCGCGCTCGCTCTTCTTCAGGTCGCCGAAGTACTCGGTGAAGCCCGCCACCAGGTCGGTCTTCGTGAAGAGCACGTAGACCGGCAGGATCATGTGCAGCGTCTGCTGCATCTCGTCGATGCGCGCGCGGATCTTCTTGCCGGTCTGGTCGATCTGGTCGTCGCTCGCGTCGAGCAGCTCGCTCATGCTCACCGCGACGATGATCCCGTTCAGCGGCTTGTGCTCGCGGTACTGGAGCAGCAGCTCGAGGAACGCCATCCACTCGTCGTGGTCGTCGCTCTCGGTCGTGTACCGGCCGGCGGTGTCGAGGAGGATCGCCTCGTTCGTGAACCACCACTCGCAGTTCCTCGTGCCGCCGACGCCGCGCACGCCCGTGCGCTCGGGGTCGATGTACGGGAACACGAGCCCCGAGTGCCGGAGCGCGGTGGTCTTGCCGGCGCCGGGCGGGCCGACCATCACGTACCAGGGCAGGACGTAGAGCGCGTCAGCGCCCCGCTTGCCCCCGCCGAGCTTCGAGGTCTTGAGCGCGGCGATGCCCTCCTGCATCTGCCGGTTCAGCTCCTGGATCTCCGCGCGCCGCTCCGGCTTCGCGTTGATGACCTGCTCCTGCGCCTGCTGCGCGATCGCCTTCTCGAGCGCCCGCGCCGCCCGCGCGGCCCGGATACGCCGGTAGATCGCGAGCCCCACGAGCAGCGCGAGGACGGCCACCGTCGCCGCGATCGGGATCTCGATCGGCAACGCCTCGGCCCCCTCCCCTGCCGCGGGGCGCAGCATGAACCACACTCCCCACACGGCGGTGAGGAACAGGGCGCTCAGGATCCACAGCCACATCGGAAGTCTCCCTCGGAAACAGCAGAGGACGGGCGGAGCCGCCTAGGTCCCTGTACTGATCAGCTTCTTGATCTGGTCGGCCACGCCCTCCGCGTCCGAGGCCACGACGAGCCGGAGCACGATGACCACGAGGACGGCCAGCACGAGCAGGCCGAGCGCGATCGCCAGGAAGGGCAGCTCGCGGCGCACCGCGCCGGCGCCCCCGTCCTTGCGCTCCGCGTTCGGCGCGAGGACGTCCCCGCCCCCCTCGGCGACGGCGACGTGGTTGCCCACGCCCTCGATGACCGCGCCGAGGCCCTCCTGCTGCCGGAGACGGTATTTCCCCTGGAAGCCGAGGGCCAAGCACAGGAAGTAGATTTGCGCGACGTGGTTCCTGCCGCGCTGGCCGTAGAGGTTGTCGAGGTTCGTGAAGAACCCGTCGCCGGCCGTGTTCAGCTGGAAGAACTGGAACTGCAGCGGGTTCTGGAGCCACTGCGTCCTGCCGGGCCAGTTCGAGCTGAAGATCACCTCGTCGGCGAAGGCCGCGAGCGCGAACTTCGCGTCGATCATGTCCTGCTCGGGGATGCGGGCCTCCCGCCCGTTCTGCATCATCGTGTCGAACAGGCCGAGGACGCGCCGCTGGAGGATGTCCGGCGCCGGAAGGTCGCGCGAGTTCCTGAGCTGCAGGATCAGCGACAGCACGTCGGAGCAAACAAAGTACATCGTCTGCGAGAGGCTCATGGGCTCCTCACCCCGAAGGGACGGCCTGGCACGGTCACTTCGCCGCCGGGACCGCGATCAACCGGAGGTCGACCTTCTGCGGTTCGATCGGCTGGTAGATGGCGATCGTGCCAGAGCCGAGGATGTCGTTCCAGTAATCGCCAGTCTGGTTGACGCGGAGGTAGACGAGCCCCGGCCTGACCGGGATGGCGCCCGGCGGCCGGTACTCGATGGCGACGTTCACGCCGGGCGTCGCGGAGTGCAAGATGTGCCCGATCTGCGTCCACGAGCCGATCTTGAGCAGGCGCGGGAGCCGCTCGCGCAGCGTGCCCTCGTCCGCCCCCTTCGCCTCGAGGAACATCTCGTGGCTGCGCGGCAGCTTCGGGTCCTCGAACCTGCCGAGGTACATGCCGTCCTCGCGCTTCTCCAGCGGCACGATGACGAACTGATCCGTGGCGATCCCGCTGATGAGCGTGACCGCCCGGTCGAACATCGGGTCGAAGACGCCCTCCAGCTCGAGGTAGTTGAACTTCGGGAGCGTCGTCGGGTCGCTGTCGGCCGCCGAGAAGGTGCAGAGCTCGCCGATGAGCGAGCCGAGGACGACGAAGCACTGCTCCGGGTGCGCGCCGCCGTGATCGACGAGGTGCGACACGACCGGGATGTACGAGTTCACGGTGTGGAGCAGCCAGAACTTCGTGAGGTCGGAGGCCTGGAAGTCGACCGAGGCCGCGGTGCGCATGCGCCGCCCCTCGACGAGCGACTTCTGCTTGCCGACCAGGGCCGAGAGCACCCGCCGGAGGCCGGACATCATGTGATCGGACGTGTTGATGCGGAGGACCGACGGGATGAAGCTCTTCCGGAGGACGATTGCGCCGGAGCGGTCGCGGACGAGCTGCGCGACGCGCACGGTCTGGTAGGCGTCGCGCGGCTCGGTGCCGAAGATGAGCCGCAGGTTGGTGCGCGCCCAGGTGACCGACGTGTCGTTGCGCCCGGAGTTCACGTCCGGCACCGTCGTCTGGGCCGCCACGAAGCGCTGGGCCGGCCCCACCTTCGCCGGGTCGAGGCTGATGTTCGCGGCGGTCTCGCGCAGGTTCGGGATGCCGAGGTAGACGTCGAGCGCCTCCAGCGCGGCCGGGAAGGCGCCCTCGAGCGGCCGCGCCTCGACCTGGTCCTCGCCGCGATCGCCGATGAAGAACGGCGTCCCGTCGGGGAAGATGCCGTGGCATTTGACCACCTTGAACTGCCCGGAGGAGAGCGCGCGCTCATCGAACTGCGCGGCCGAGATGCCCCAGTCGTAGCCCACGACCGCGTGGAGGCGCGCGTGGAGCAGCGTCTCGTGGTACTGGTCCGACTGCTGCAGATGCTGAGGGGTCATGAAGAGCCCCTCGGTCCAGACAGGCTTACGCGGGTGGATCATGTCGCCCGTCCACTTCTACCAGATGTGCTGCGCAGCGCGGCGCGAAAGCTGGACGCGCGCGCGGAGCCATGACGCCGCGCGCGTCCAGCTTTCGCGCCGCGCGCGTGTCCTGCGACCACGCGAGCACAGCATCGAGGACGATCGGGGCGCGCCATGACCGCTACTTCCCCCGAGCGGCTGGCGCCTCCGGCGCGGCCACCTTCTTCGGCAGGCTGAGCCGGCGGACGGCGCTCGCGTTGGGGAACATCGACTCGTCGAACTCGACCCCGTTGTCGATCTTTGTCGAGTCGATGAAGAACGCGACCCGCGGGTCGGCCACGGGCGGCCCCGCGTCGGTCTCGCGCCCGCCGCACTGGGCCTCTCCGGGCGGGAGCGGGAACTCGTAGAACGTCTTCCAGCTGCTGCCCTTCGGGCTGTGGAACAGGGCGGCGCCGACGAGGTGGCTCGCGTCCGGCAGGCGCTCGAACTTCACCTCGACGAGGTCGTTCGGGAAGACCTCGACCTCGTCGACCTTGGCGAGGTCGTCCTCGAGCGTCTCCTTGTCCCGGAGCAGGATCTGATCGTACGTCGCGTTCTCCATGCGCGCGCTGCTCTTCAGCTGGTAGAGCCGCACGACGACGGGCCTCGGGTTCCCGTTCTCGTTGGGGTTGATGTTGTCGGACGCGTAGATCGACAGCGTCACGATCTGCACGTCGCACGGCTCGGGGGCCGCGGGTGGCGGCGCGGCGGACGTGCAGCCCGAGAGCGCGGCCGGCAGGGCGACGCCGAGCGACGCGGCGAGCAAGGCTGCGGCGGCGCCGGCGGCGACGCGGCCCGCGCGCGATCTGGCGGGAGACGGCGGCGAGCGGCGGGATCCGGCCGGGCACGCCGTCCGCTCCCGTGAGGGGTGGGGCGAGCGCGGATCCCCGGCCGCCGCCGAAGCCTGGAGGAGCGTTTCGAGCGCGACCATGCCTCAGGGTTGTATGCGGAGTCGCGGCGGCCGTGCAACTTTCGGAGCAACCGTGGCGGATTGCGGTGCTGTCAAGGCACGGGAACCGGAGGCTTCATGGCCCGCGCCGCGCCCGAGGCCGCGCACGCCCGTCTACCCGCCCTGCCGTCCGCTTCCCGGGACGGTGCACACTCGCGCATGCCGCAACCCGAAAAAGGGAGCGCAGGAGGCCGCCGAGGCTTGCGCAGGAGGCCGCCGAGTCTGCGCAGGCGACGTTCGATTGCAACGCAGGACACCAACATGGGCGCGCAGGAGGGGCGCCGGGGCTGCGCCTCTGTGGTTCACAAACTCTCTCTCTCGCGGCCTTTCGAGGCACCTCCCGAGCTGGCAGCGATCCGCGGCCGGCGTCGTTCAGTCCGAGAACGCGACCGTGAAGTTCTTCTCGGCGTCGACCCCGATCTGGAGCCGCTTGGGGAGCGCCCCCTCCGCCATCTTCTCCAGCACGGCGACCGAGAGCTGCGGCAGGAGCGACGCCCGGAGGATGTGATCGATGTTGCGCGCCCCCGTGTCGACCTCGGTGCAGCGCGCCGCGATCGTCTCGACGAGCGCGTCCGAGTACGACGCCTCGATCCGCTGGCTCTTGCGCAGGCGGTCGACGAGCGCGTCGAGCTTGAGCCGCGTGATCTCGCCGAGCGCGTCGGGCGAGATCGGCAGGTACGGCACCGTCGTCATGCGGGCGAGCAACGCCGGCTTGAAATGCGCGGAGAGCGTCGGCTTGATGGCCTCGACGATCTCCTTGATGAACCCGCCGTCCGCGTCGAGCTGCCGCGCCGGGTCCTCCTCGCGCGCCGCGATCGTCATGTTCGTGATCTTGTCGGTCGCGAGGTTGCTCGTCAGGATGATGACCGTGTTCTTGAAGTCGACGAGCCGCCCCTCGCCGTCGCTGAGCATGCCCTTGTCGAACACCTGGTAGAACAGGTTCAGCACGTCGGGATCGGCCTTCTCGACCTCGTCGAGGAGCACGACCGTGTAGGGCCGCTGGCGCACGGCCTCGGTGAGCATGCCGCCCTCGCCGTAGCCGACGTAGCCGGGGGGCGAGCCGATGAGCCGGGAGACGGTGTGCTTCTCCTGGAACTCGGACATGTTGATGACCGTCATCATCCGCTCGCCGCCGAACATGAGGTCGGCGATCCCGAGCGCGGTCTCCGTCTTGCCGACGCCGCTCGGCCCGACGAGCAGGAACACGCCCTGCGGCGTGCTCAGCGGCTTCAGGCCCGCCCGCGCGCTCCGGAGCTCCTTGGAGATGGTCACGATGCCGTTCGTCTGCCCCTTGATCCGCCGGGTCAGCCGGCCCTCCATCTCGAGGAGCGCCTTCACGTCGTCCTGGACCATCTTGCCGACGGGGATGCCCGTCCACGCCGCCACGACGCTCGCGACCATGGCCTCGTCGACGTCCGGCCGGATCAGCGGCACCTCGCCCTGGCTCTGCTTGAGCTCGTCGAGGGCCTTCACCACCTCGCGGCGCTCGGCGTCCCGCTCCTCGCTCGTCTTCGCCTCGTCCATCTTCTTGCGGGCGTCGATGACCCGCTGCGTGCCGGCCGTCTCCTTCGCGTAGGCGGCGCGCACCGTCTCGAGCTCGGTCTTCGCCTTGACGAGCCTGTCCTTCAGCTGGGCGACCCGCTCGCCGTCGACGTGCACGCCCTTGTCCCGGTCGCGCTCGAGCGCCGCGAGCTCGGCCTCGGTGTTCACGATGAGGATCTCGGCGTCCTCGACCGCGGCGGGGCGCTGCTGCAGCGCGACCTTCACCCGGGCCGAGCAGGTGTCGAGCAGGTCGACCGCCTTGTCCGGCAGCTGCCTGCCGGTCAGATAGCGCGCCGAGAGCCGCACGGCGGCGGTCACCGCCTCGTCCTGGATGACGACGTTGTGGGCCTGCTCGAACTTCGGCCGGAGCCCGCGGAGCATCACGACGGCCGCCGGCTCGCTCGGCTCGTCGACCTTGACGGGCTGGAAGCGCCGCTCCAGCGCCGCGTCCTTCTCGATGTACTTCTTGTATTCGCTCCACGTCGTGGCCGCGATCGTCCGGAGCTCGCCGCGGGCGAGCGCTGGCTTGAGCAGGTTGGCCGCGTCGCCGCCGCCCTGCTGGCCGCCCGCGCCGATCAGCGTGTGCGCCTCGTCGATGAAGAGGATGATCGGCTTCGACGACCCCTTCACCTCGGCGATCACCTGCTTCATCCGGTTCTCGAACTCGCCCTTCACGCCGGCGCCTGCCTGGAGCAGCCCCATGTCGAGCCCGAGGATGTCGACCCCTTGCAGGAGCGGCGGCACCTTCGGGTTCTCCGGCGTGCTCTCGACGATGAGCAGCGCGAGCCCCTCGACGAGCGCCGTCTTCCCGACGCCCGCGTCGCCGACGATGATCGGGTTATTCTTGCGCCGCCGCGCGAGGATGTCGATCACCTGCCGGATCTCCCGCTCGCGGCCGAAGATCGGATCGATCTGCCCCGCGCGCGCCTTCCCCGTGTAGTCGACGCAGAACTTCGCCAGGGCCGAGTCGGCTCCGGCGCTCGCCATCCCTGCCGGCAGCTTCCCCGCCCCGGGCGCGCCCGCGGACGCCGCGGCGGCCTCGGCCTCTTCCTTCGAGCCGGAGACGATCTTGGAGAGGTTGGTCTTGAGATCGTCTTTCGAGATGCCCTCGAGGTAAGCGCCGATGCCGCTCACCGAGTACCGGGTCGGCTGCTGGACGAGGCGCTGGAAGAGCACGCCGCTCCGCACCCGCTGGTAGCCGTACTCCATGGATCCGACGAGATACGCGTCCTGCATCCACTCGAGCATCGTCGGCGAGAGCACTGGCCTCCCGGCGTTGCCCTTCCTCAGCTCTTCCAGGCTGCGCTGGAGCGCGGCGCGGAGGTGCGACGGGTCGAGATCATAGTGGGATACGAGAAACGCGATGTCGGAGTTCGCGTCGTCGAGCAGCGCGAGGAGCAGGTGCTCGAGCGTGACCTCGTAGTGGCGCGCGTTGACACACTGGCCAATCGCCGCCTCGAGGGCAGAGGTGCAGTTCTTTGTGAGTCGCTTGACGATGGCCTTGGTGTCGACGAGCTGCATGCGAGGCATGCTAACCGAGGCGCGCCCTCGTCCGGAAGCGCCGTCGTCAGCCTCGCCCCTTGGGCTTCTTCGCCGCGGCCTCGGGGGCGCGGCCCTCGGCTCCGCCGGCCTCCCGCGCGAGCGGCTTGGCTCCGCCGCGGGCCGCCTCACCGCGCGGCGCCGCGCCACCCGATGCCGGCGCCGCGGCGTCTTGGGCCTTGTTGTCCGTTGCCTGCGCGACGAGCGCCTCGCTCGAGGCGATGCGGTCCACCATGTCGGGCCGTATTCGCAGCTTCAACAGGGCGCCGACGCGGAGCTTCTGGTCCGGATCGATCCTGTTATCTCGCGCGACATCCTCGACGTCTATGACGAATTGCCGCGCCACGCCGATCAGCGTATCGCCGGGCCCGACGCGGTAGAGCATCACCTCACGCGCAGGCCTCGCCGCCAGGCCGCGCGCGGGCTGCGATCGCGGCGGGGCGTACTGCGCGTCGTCGTCGGACGGGCCCTCCGCGTCGCCGTCGAGCGAGGCGACGGGGTCGCGCATCGAGCGCCGCTTGCTGATCCCGGGTCGGTCGTCGTCGTCCACCGTGTCCACCGCCCGCTTCCGCTTGGGCTTCGGGAGGAGCGAGAGCAGGCTCCCGTCCTCGCGGCCCCCCCGCCGCGGCCTGAAGTCGCGTCCGCCGAGCAGGTCGACCGGATCGAGGACCGACGCGTCGTCCGGGGCGAGCTGCTCCGCGGAGAGCATCGCGGGCAGGGCCGCCTGCGCCCGCGCGAGCGTATCGGGCGGGAGCATCACGATGAAGTCTCCCCGCCCCGGCGGCACGCGCTCACCGAGGATGTCGGGGTTCAGCGTCCGGAGCGTCGACGTCGCGACGCCCGCCGCCTTCGCCAGCGTCTTGAGCGGCGTCCCCGGGGGCGCCGCGATCTCGGCGGCGTCGACCGGCCGGTTCACCTCGACCTGATCGAACCCGAACCGCTCCAGGTTGTTCGCCACGATCGCCGCCGCCCCGATCTTCGGCACGTAGGCGGCCGTCTCCGAGGGGATCGCCTCCTGGCGTGCCAGCTCGTTGAAGTCGGACGTGCCGTACCGATCGATGCGGTCGAGCAGCTGCTCATAGCCCATGTTGTAGGCCGCGAGCGCGAGGTCCCAGCTGTTGAAGCGCATGTAGAGATCGCGCAGGTGGTGGGCCGCGGCCTGCGTGGCGAGGCGCGGGTTCTTCCGCTGGTCGAGGTGCCGCGTCTTCTGGAGCCCGTAGACCTCCCCGGTGGCGGGCATGAACTGCCAGAGCCCCACGGCGCCCGCCGGCGATTTCGCCCTCGGGTCGAAGCCGCTCTCGATCATGGCGACCCAGATGAGATCTTCCGGCAGCCGCCTGTCCCTGAGCTCGGCCTGGATCATCTCCTGGTACCGCCCGCTCCGCTTCAGCCACGTCTCGAACATGTGCCGCCCGCGGTCGGTGCGCGTGAAGAAGCGGACGTACTTGAGGGTGCGGCGCGACACGGCGAGCCGGAGGTCCGGCAGCTGCAGCTTCGAGAGCGCCTCGGCGCCGGCCGAGTCGAGGTCGTCCACGTCGTCGGAGGTGCGGCCCTCGGCGGAGAACGTGCGCGGCGGCTGCGAGAAGCTCGGCCGATCCAGCTCGCAGGCGGCGCCCTCCCGCGCCTCGCGCCCGGCGACGTCGCGCAGCCGGACGAGCTCCCGCGACTCCCCCCCAGGCGGCAGCGCCGGCGCGGCGAGCCCGCGCGCCGGCGGCGCGTACGGCCCCGGCGCGGCGGCCACCGGCACGGCGGCCAGGGCCGTGATCGGCGCCGCGGTCTGCGCTCCGCCCAGCTGGTAGGTCGACACCGCGGAATGGACCGACGAGATCGCCGCCTGGGGCGCCGCCATCCCGACCCCGTAGCCGAACGCCAGGGCCGAGACCATGGGAGGGATCTTATGGACGAGGCTCATATGTGGTTTAAGGTCGCACCATGTAGGCAAACAGGTCAAGAAAGCGACCGGCCCGCTGGAGCCGTGCGCTGCGGGCTCTCGGGTGGACCGCGCATCGAGGGGCCACCTGGTGCGGATGGGGCGTCAGGCACTCCCGTGCGGCGGAGAGGGTCTGCTAGTCTGCCCCCATGCCGGCGGCGCTCTCGGCCCGCGTGTCCGACACCCAGGCCAACCAAAGCTTCGACGTTTCGTTCGAGCGCTTCCCTGTCCGGATCGGCAGGAACCAGCTGAACGACCTTCACATCGACCGGCCGTACATCTCCCAGTTCCATGCGGCGGTGGACGTCCGCGATCGCCGGATCCTCGTCCGCGACCTCGGCTCGACCAACGGGACGATGTTCGCCGGGCACCGGCTGGCGCGCGACACCTCGGTGGACGTGAGCAGCCAGCCGGAGATCACGATCGGCCCGATCCAGATCCGGCTCGCGATCATCGAGGCGCCGCTGAAGTCGGAGAGCCCGAACGACGGCACGCTGCTCGGCACGGGCGGCGAGAACCTCAACGCGCTGCTCAACCCGCAGAAGCGCGCCGCTCACGGCGGCGAGGACCCGTACCTGCGTCAGGTGGTCCCGTACCTGGAGGCGTACCGGACCGCGTGGGCGGCGGTCTACCGGATGATCTGGGATCACCTCGCGCGCCTCCCGCCCGACGCGCGCCAGAGCTACCTGCGCCGGCTGGGCGAGGAGCACCCGAGCGTCCTTGGGGAGCGGGACTTCCAGAAGATCGCCCAGTACTACGGCGTCGACTACCGCACGCTCGGCGAGCTGGCGCCGGCGAACGCCGCGTTCACGGCGCTCTCCGAGCTGGCGGGGGCCCTCGCGCCCGGCACGAAGGCGCCGGACGACGTGGCGGGCATCGTCAACTTCGCGCGGCGGCTCCGCGACACGATGGAGGTCTTCCTGAAGTGCTTCGTGAGCTTGCGCGACGGCTACCAGGAGTTCGAGGCCGAGGTGCTGGCCCGCGATCGCTCTGCGGAGACGGACAAGGTCGCGAACGCGCAGGACGCGAAGGAGCTCGGCACCGTCCTGCTCACGCCGGTCGGGGGTCCGGACGCCGCGCGGCACCTCCACGAGATCTTCGTCGACGTCATGAGCCACCAGCTCGCGCTCCTGAACGGCGTGATGGGGGGCGTGAGGTCGCTGCTCGTGAAGCTCGCGCCGAAGACGCTCGAAGAGAAGCTCGAGCGCGATGGCAAGAAAGGCGGGCTGTTCTCCAGCAAGTACGAGGAGCTCTGGAAGCTCTACGAGCGCCGCCACGGCGACTATTCGGGGGAGGACAAGGAGACGTTTCGGGAAATATTTGGCGAGCAGTTCTCTCGGGCGTACGCTGCGACCGCCGCAGAGGACGATGGGTCATCCGGCGAGTCGGGAGGCAGGAGCATCGTCCGCTTCCCCGTCTCTGGGAATCCGAACAAACGGTAGCGCCCCTCAACGGCTGGGCTTCGCGCGGTGCGCCGCGCATCGGGCTCGCCGATCTCCGCCGGTGGCGCGGCCGAACGCGAGGCGCGGTTCATGCGAATCAGGGAGAAAGTCGTAGCAGCAGGTTGTCTGGCGGTCGCCGCGTGCGTCCTCGCCCCGGGCGAGGCGGCCGCGCAGACGAGGGTCGAACGCGATAAAGGCTGGGCCACGGTCTCGGACGTGGGCCTCGTGCTGGGCTCCTCGGTCGTCTTCCTGATGCCGCGCGTTTATTACAGCGATCCGGAGTCCACGGTCGGCTGGAAGGGGCGCTGGCATTTCTCGGTCCTGGCGCCCGCCATGACGATGACCGCGCTGACGCTGCTCGTGGATCTGCCGATCAAGGACGCGATCGAGTCGACCCGCCCCGGCTGCGGGATCGAGGCGACGAAGACGGCCCTGGCCGACTCGGGCTGCGAGTCCTTCGGCGGCCCGTCGACGCACGCGTTCGCCTCGTGGGGGGCGACGGGCGCGGGCACCGGCATCTTCGTTGTCGACACGTTCCGTTACTCGTCTGGCCGCTTCAATGCCGGCGGCTTCATCGGCCATGTCGCCGTCCCCCTGACGGCCTCGGTCGTGACCACGATCGCCCGCGGCGTCGCCACGGACGGCACGCGGCCGCACGAGAACGCCGGTCAGATCGCGATCGGCGGCGTCACCGGCTTCCTGAGCGGCCTCGCCGTCGGCACCGCGTACGCGATGTTCCAGCCCCCGAACTGCGGTTACGGCAACGCGCTGTTCTGCTGGTAGCCACACGCTCGCCGGCGAGCGTCCCTCGCCGGCGAGCCCCCCGCCCGCCCCCTCTCCGGCCCCCCGGCGCTCCCCTCTCCGGCCGCCGCTGCAGCGCTAGTCCTGTCCGACGACGCGCT
Source organism: Sorangium sp. So ce362 (assembly GCF_051519845.1). Classification (NCBI taxonomy): domain Bacteria; kingdom Pseudomonadati; phylum Myxococcota; order Polyangiales; family Polyangiaceae; genus Sorangium; species Sorangium sp. So ce362. The sequence goes on from NZ_CP150332.1 coordinate 6,787,136, forward strand.
CCCAGAGCGGATCATTCGACGAGAAGATCGTATCCCGCTCCACCCGGAGGAAGCGCTGGAATTCGACACGGCGGAGCTCGCGGTCGCTGTCGCGGTTGCTGTCGTCGTACTTCACGATCTTCACGCGCACCTGCTCGAGCAGCTGGATGCCGTTCGGTTTGTAGGAGACGTCTGTGCGCAGCACGTAGCGCGCGTAGAGCCCGCGCTCCGTGACGGAGGGGACCACCGCGGTCCGCTCCAGGTCGACGGAGGCGGCCTCGATCAGCCGCCCCCGGCGCGCCAGGTAGAAGTGGGCCCGTTGCCGGCAGTCGTCGGGATCCGGGCAGCTCTTCGTCTCGGCGACGACGAGGTTGTCGTTGCCGAGGCGTACCGGGGACAGCTTCGTCCCCTTCGCGGGCGCGCGAAAGCTGCCGACACCATAGACGTCCGCCCGGTCGCCCGATGCGCGCACGAGCGCGACGAGGCCGCCCTCGTCGCCGTTCTCGAACGTGAGGACACGCACCCAGATGGCGCGCAGCCCTTCCGGCCCGGAGCGGACCTCGACCTCGTCCGGGTCGAGCTTGCGTGGCCAGCCGGACCTGGAGATGCCGCCGCGCAGCGTCTCGTTGGCGAATACGTAGTGGCCGGTGCAGTCGACGTCGGTCGGCCCGAGCCCGCGCTCCTCGCTGTAGCCGGGGACGACGACCCCCAGCCACTGGTCGGGATCGAGGGTTCGGACGGCCGCCTTGTCGCCAGCCGCGCGCCGCGCGGGCGGGAGCTGGGTCGTGCATACCGGAATCGGGTTCTGCTTGCGTGTCTGCAGCTCACCGTGCGGCTGCTCGGGGTACGATCCGCAGCCCGCGAGGGTGGCGGCGAGCCCCAGGCCGACGACGTAGCCGAAACGAACGATGCTCACGCGTCCTTCGTACCATGCAAGGCCTCGCCGAGGCGAGTTCGCGACCTAACGCTCTGGCCGGCCCCGTTGGCCGGCCAGCCCGGTTGGCCGGCCAGCACGTTGGCCGGCCAGGCCACCTCGTTCTCCATGTCGGCGGTCTTGCTCACGCCGGGATCGAGCCGCCGGGCCGCGCATCGTCACGTCGCCCACAACATCCACAACGCGCATGACACACCTGCGCCGCCTTATCGAAGCGATGGCCGATGGCCCGGCGACGGAATATTGCGCACCTCAGGAACTGAGGTGCGGGACCGGAAGACGGACCAGAAAGCCCGCGCTGCCCTGGGACACAAAAGTCTTGACGCTCCCATATAGGGAGTTACCTTCTGGGCTCCCTGCGATGAACAGGGATAGAGATACGGTGAGAGTCTTATCTCTAGGCATCTAGACTCCTACTCCCGACGGGACGAACCGTCTGCCAGCGCGCAATGGGGCGTAGACTGAGCCCAGGCGGCGAGACCTCGAAGGAAGAGGCATTTGATCATGGCGTTGCAAGCTCATCTCAAGTTGAAGGGTGTTACTCAGGGCGCCATCGACGGCTCGGTCACCCAGAAGGGTCGCGAGAAGACCATCGCAATCATCGCGGTGCAGCACACGGTCGTGAGCCCGCGTGACCCGGCGACCGGGATGCCCAGCGGGAAGCGCCAGCACAAGCCCTTCGTGATCACGAAGGAGCTCGACAAGGCAACCCCCCTTATTTACAACGCCCTGGTCAACAACGAGAGCATCTCGGAGTGGGAGCTCAAGTTCTACACGCCGGGCACCGCGGCGTCGAAGAACGTCGGCAAGGAGCAGAACCACTACACGGTCAGGCTCACGAACGCGACGGTCGCCAGCGTGGACTTCCACATGGAGAACACCCGCCGCCCCGACGCCAGGGAGATCCCCGAGTACGAGAAGGTCTCCTTCACGTACCAGAAGATCGAGTGGTCGTACGACGACGGCGACGGCGCCCGCCAGGCGGACGACGACTGGGAGTCGCCGAACCAGTAGCCCCTAGCTCCTAGCTTCGGGTCTCGTCGCGCCGGGCGGCCTTCGGGTCGCCCGGTCGCGTTTGTCGTCCTGGAGTCGAGCTGGCCGGGAAGTCGCTCGAATTCAGGCATGGCGATACTGCGTCCTACGATCAGAATGTTGGCATGCCCCTCAACGCCTACCTCAGACTCGTCGGCGAAAGACAGGGCGAAGTCAGGGGTTCCGTCACCCAGAAGGGGCGAGAAGGTAGCATTCTGGTCACCGAGGTATTCCACTCGCTGGTGGGACCTCGCGACCCGGTGACCGGGCGCCCGACCGGCAAGCGGATGCACAAGCCCTTCATCGTCACGAAGGACCTCGATCGATCGACCCCGCTCCTCCTCAGCATGCTCAGCCACAACGAGGGCATCCCCCGCTGGGAGCTCCAGTTCTACCGGTCGGCAGCGATCGGCGTCGAGAAGCCGGTCTTCACGGTCCAGCTCACGAACGCGAACATCTCGAGCATCCAGTTCCACATGCTCAACGTGAGGAACCCGTCGCTAGCGCGCGTGCCCGAGCAGGAGGAGGTCGCGTTCACGTACCAGAAGGTCCTCTGGCTCTGGAACGACGGGGGCATCTCGGCGGCGGACGACTGGCTCACCCCGCGCTGAAACACCGGACTTCCGCTCGAGGCGCGAGCTGAGCTACGATCCGCCCCGTGGCCGGCGCATCGCTCCTTACCCGAATCATGCACGCGGCCGACCCGCACTCGACGGAGCGGCACACCTACCGGGATCACGACCTCGAGTCGGCCATCCTGACGCACCTCGGGCACATGCTGAACACCCGCCAGGGCAGCTCGCTGACCTGCCCGGACTACGGCCTGATGGAGGTGTCCGAGGTGCTGCACGAGTTCCCCGAGGCGATCGGCCTGGTGCAGCGCTCGCTCAAGAACTGCATCCAGGCCTACGAGCCGCGGCTGAAGAACGTCCAGGTCCGGCACCTGCGCAGCGACTCGCTGCTGCAGTCGATGGTCCTCGAGTTCGAGATCACCGCGCAGATCCAGTTCCCCGACGGCCGGCGCCAGGCGCTCCGGCTCGGCGCTGCGGTCGACCAGAGCGGCAACGTCCGGATGACGTAGCTTCTGTCCTGCGGCCGGGCTCACGGCGGTTGACATGCTTCGGCCCCGGCGGTCGACTGGCGGTGGCGAGAGGATGTTCAACAAGTACTACCAGGACGAGCTCACCTACCTGAGGGATCTGGGGCGGGAGTTCGCCGCCGCCTACCCCGGGATCGCGCCCATGCTCGCCGAGCGCGGCGGCGACCCCGACGTCGAGCGCCTGCTCGAGGGCGTCGCCTTCCTGACGGGCAAGATCCGCCAGAAGCTCGACGACGAGCTCCCCGAGGTGATCCACTCGGTCGCGTCGCTGCTCTTTCCGCACTACCTCCGTCAGATCCCGGCCACCTCGATCATCGAGTTCACGCCGCTCCCGAACGTCGTGCGCGAGAAGCTCGTCGTGGCCCGGCACGCGGAGGTCGGGTCGGTGCCGGTCGACGGCGTCTCGTGCCGGTTCCGCACGACCCAGGACGTCGAGCTCGTCCCGCTCGCGGTGGAGGACGTGCGCGTCGACACGGGCGCGCAGCTCGCGCAGACGCTCCGCATCGAGCTCCGCCTCACCGGCGGGGCCGCGCTCTCGGGCCTGTCGCTCTCCTCGCTCCGCTTCTACATCCACGGCGAGCGCAGGCTCCAGGACGACCTCCGCCTCTGGGTCGGCGCGCACGTCGATACCGTCGCGCTCGCCGCGGTGGACGCCGCCGGTCGCGACACGACGATCGCGTCGCTCCCGGCGCGCGCCGTGCGGCTCACCGGCTTCACCGATGAGGAGGCGCTGATCCCGTACCCGAAGACGGTCTACCCGGGCTTCCGGCTCCTGCAGGAGTTCTTCACGCTCCCGCAGAAGTTCGCGTTCTTCGAGGTGACCGGCCTCCAGGCGCTCTCGACGGAGCGGATCTCCGACAGGTTCGCGATCCTGCTGCAGTTCAAGGACGGGCTCCCGCCGGGGACCCGGGTCGGCAGGGAGAACCTCCGGCTGTTCTGCTCGCCGGTCGTGAACCTGTTCGAGCACACGAGCGATCCGATCAAGCCCGAGGCCACAAAGCACGAGTACCTCTGCCGCCCGGCGGGCGCGACGCCCGCGGCCTTCGAGATCCACAGCATCGACAAGGTCGTCGGGATCGCCAGGCGCACGAGCCAGCGCGTCGAGATCCCCTCGTTCTTCAGCTTCCAGCACGAGCTCGATCCGGAGGCCGCCGCGCGGACGATCTTCTACCAGGCGCACCTCCGCCCGGCCGCGATCGGCGACGGGATCGACATGTACCTGTCGTTCGGCTCCCCGCAGGACGCGGGGGCGCTCCCCGAGTTCGACGTGATCAGCATCGAGGCGACGAGCACGAACCGCCGCCTGCCGGCGCAGCTGAAGCTCGGCGATCTGCGCGTGCCGACGGCGACCTCCCCCGCGGTCGCGAGCTTCACCAACCTCACCGGCGTCACCGCGCCGCTCCCGCCGCCGATCGGGCGCGAGCTGCAGTGGCGCGTGCTGGCCCACATGGCGATGAGCTACCGCTCGATCACCGAGCTCGAGGTGCTCCGGGCGACCGTCGATCTCTACAATTTCCAGGCGATCGTCGACCGCCAGGCCGCGCGCGCGAGCCAGCTCCGCCTGGCCGCGATCAAGTCGATCCGGGTGCGGCCGACCGATCGGCTGTACCGAGGCGCGCCGGTCCGCGGCGTCGCGGTCGACATCGAGCTCGACGAGGGCGGGTTCGTCGGCGAGGGGGAGATGTACCTGTTCGCGAGCATCCTGAACGAGATCCTCGGGTCCTACGTCTCGTTGAACTCGTTCACGCAGCTGACGGTCACCGGCACGAACACACGCGTGGTGCACAAATGGGACCCGAAGAGCGGCAGCCTGACGCTGATCTGAGGGCAGCGCCGAGGGGCGCCGCGACCGCCGACCCCGTCGCGCTGGCGACGCTGCGGGGCTTCGCGGAGGCCGCGCCGCGCTTCTCGTACTACCGCCTCGTCTACCTGCTCGAGCGGCTCTTCCCCGCCGCGCCGCCGGTGGGCCAGCTCGGGCCCGTGCAGGACGAGCGCATCCGGCTGCGCGGCGACCCGTCCCTCATCTTCGCGTCGAGCGACGTGAGCGAGCTCGCGGTGGTCAAGTCCCCGGACGCGATCCAGCGGGCGCGCGTCTCGACCACGTTCCTCGGCCTGTACGGCTCGGTGTCGCCGCTGCCGGCGTACTTCATCGAGCAGATCGCGCTGGCCGACTACCAGGGCGGGCCGCAGCCGATCCGCGAGCTCCTCGACGTCTTCCACCACCGGCTCCTGTCGCTGCTCTACCGCGCGTGGACCAAGTACCGGCTGCCCGTCACGTACCGCAAGCAGGGCGCCGATCCGTTCTCGCGCCGGATGCTCTGCGCGGTCGGGCTCGACGGGTTCCGCGACTACGGGACCCCGCTCGATCGCTTCTTCTTCCTCCGCTACGCGCCGATCCTCGCCTCGAAGTCGCGCTCGGCGCGGAACCTCGAGACGGTGCTGTCCGAGATGCTCGGGCAGATCGACGTGCGGATCGAGCAGTTCGTCGGCCACTGGACGAAGATCGAGAAGCCGTTCAGGAACAAGCTCGGCGTGATGAACCATCAGCTCGGCGAGAGCCTGACCCTGGGGCGCTACGTGTTCGACGGCTCCGGCCGCTACAAGGTCGTGCTCGGCCCGGTCGGCTACGACGAGTACCTCTCGTTCTTGCCCGGCGGCCGGCGTCAGGAGCTCGTCCGCGGCATCATCGAGACGTTCACGCCGGGCATCCACGACGTGATGCTCGAGATCCACGTGGACACGGAGGAGGCGCCCCGGTTCCAGCTCGGCTCACCGCGCGCCGCGACGCTCAAGCGCACCGCGTGGATCGGAGGATCTGCGGCGGAGCGGCTCGTGATCACGATCCCCCTCGACGACAAGCACCTCGCCGGCGGCGACGATGAGGACGATGAGGATCGGGGCGAGCCCCCGCCGATGTGAGCGAGGCGGGCGGCGCCGCGGCGGCCTCTCGGGATCGAGGCGGGTGGCGACGGCCCTGGCGCGGCGGGCGCCGGTCAGGGCGCGGCGGGCGCTCAGTACACCGTGAGGCTCTGCAGCGCGGCCGTGATCTCGTCGGCGTTCGCGTCGATGTTCTCGTGGTGCACGATCTGCACGAGCAGGACGCGGCGGGAGCTCCGGACGAGGATCTCGTGGGCGAAGGCCTCGGAGACGGGCTTCGAGGGGATCTTCGCCTTGACGAGGTAGCTGCGCCCCTGCGTGTTCGCGGTCGCCACGGGCGCGCGGCCGGAGAGGATCTCCGCGCCTTGCTCGTCGAGGTCGGCCTCGTAGCGCTTGAGCACGTCGGGCCACGGGTCCTCGGGGCTGTCGATGCGCTCGTAGATCGAGAACAGGAACTGGCGCGGCGACTGGTACGTGATGAAGCGGCGCTCGGGCGTGTAGTCGGCGCCGCCGACGTTCCAGTCCATCGGGCGGCTGATGCGGACGTCGCCGTTCATGAGGCCCACGCCGATCCGGCGCGGCACCCGCTCGGTGGCCGGGGCGTCGAGCGGCGGGAAGTGCACCTCGAAGCTCGAGTCCTTGCTCAGGAGCCCGCTGGCGCCGTGGAGATAGAAGACATCGTCCTGCCTGGGGGCGGTGGGCGACCCGCCGCAGCCGGCGAGCAGCGCGATCGCGGCCGCGGCGGCGCAGGCCGCTCCGGCGCGCCCAGCTGCGGCCGCGGGCCGACGCCGGGCGCGGAGGGCGGAGACGTGCGCGAGCATCGGCATTCCGAGGTGCCTCATCGGGCCAACTCTAGGCCAGCGGGGGCGCGCCAGCCAAATGTTCGCAGAGGAGTTTGCCCTCGGGGCGTCCGGCATTGAATGATTGCCCGGCCCGGGCAGCGCTGCGCCCACCGATCGAGGCGGTGCCCCAGGTGCCGCGAGAGAGCCATGTCGAACGAAAGCAAACCGAGCCGCAAGGGCGCGTCCGCCGGAGCACCGGCGGCGAGCGCGCCGAGCCCCCCCTGCAGCATGAGCCCCGACCGCGGGCGTCCGGCGCCGAGCCGCCGCAGGCCCCGACGCCCCGCGCTCGCGGCGACCTTCGCGCTTGCGCTGGGGGCCCCGGCGTGCAGCGGCATCGACGCCGGCGTGGCGTACCCGAACGACCTGCCCGAGGTCGATCGCTACCTCTTGACGCCCGAGAACGGCCCCGAGCCGCCGCTCGCGCTGGGCGAGTTCAAGGTCGGCCCCGAGACGTGCAAGGGCGTCGACACGCACCCGGTCACGCAGAAGCTCGCGCCCGATGACCTCAGCCGCTTCCTGTCGGCGCAGGGCGCCGGGAGCATCGCCCCGAAGCAGGCGAGGTCGAACCTGTACTGGTTCGATTTCCCCGCGAGCGACAAGTCGTTCGTCCGGCTGCGGCTCGCGGTGCTCGAGGACGCGAAGCACGCGACGCAGGATCTCCACGACGCGGTGTTGCAGCACGGGCCGGGCTGGTGGGGCGTCCGCCGCTCGAACCTGGCCGTGCTCGCGCCGAAGGCCAGCCTGCGGGAGGCGATGGCGTTCGCCATCAAGTACAAGCTCGTCTGCTGGGGGGTGTTCACGTACGCGGGCAACGACGACGCGTACGTGGTCCCCGGGCCCTACACCGAGCTGTGAGCCGAGCCGGCCGCGCGCGGCCGGTCGGGTCGACCTCTGCGAAGCTGGCCCACGTGCGGGGAGAACGCGTAGACTGCGCCCATGCGCCGTCACGTCTTGCTCGCCGCCGCCGCCGTCGCTCCGATCCTCGCCGTGACCGCAGCCGTCTCTGTGCCAGGTTGCGGCGAGGAGTTCGAGAACGTCTGCGCGTTTCTCAAGGATCCGGACAGTTGTTACCGGACGTTCCACGTCGAGACCGACGCCCGGTGCGCGGTGCCGCGCGAGGGGGACGCGCCGACAGGCAGATTCGCCAGCCGGGAGACTCTCGACGTCTGCTTCCTGACCAGCGGCGGTCAGGTCGTCTTCGATCCGCCGCTCGATCTCGCGGCGTTCCCTCCGAAGAGCCTCACGTTCAAGCGCCTCGACGCCCAGGCGCAGGAATGTGGCTCATTCACGTTCTCGGGGGACTTCAACTATTCGGTCTCGATTGCCTGCAACCAGGACGACGTGGACGCCGGCATCGCGAGCTGCCCTGACGCCGGTCCCGCGGAGGACGGAACGGTCGCGGTGCGCGGGACGGTAGCCGCCACGACACCTGAGGGCCGCGACACGCTCGACGTGAGCTGCGCAGACGGCACGTCACACCACTTCAATCGGATCGACGCCGAAAGGAAGTGCCCGGAATACGCGCAGCTGCTTCCGAGGGCAGTGCTCAGGACGAGCCTGGGCAACCAACCGCCTCCGAACGCCGGCCCGGCGGCCCCAGACGGCTTTGAGGGCTTCATCTCCTTCAGCGTCCATTACCCGCCGCGCGGTGCTACCCCGAATGCCGAGGGGGAGCTTGACGCGGACACCGCGGCTGAGGTGGTGGAGTATTTCTACTGCGAGTTCCCGCCACCTCCGGCGCTCTGCTTCAACGGCATCAAGGACGGCCCGGAGACGGACATCGACTGTGGCGGAACGCTCTGCGAAGGGCGGTGCGGTGATGGCCAGGCGTGCGTCGACGAAAGTGACTGCGCCGAGGAGCTGGAGTGCCGCCTCGTGGACGGCTTCTCCAAGTGCAAGGCCCCGGAGCCGGAGGACGGCGGCGCGGGCGGCGCAGGCGGCGCGGGCGGCGCAGGCGGCGCAGGCGGCGCGGGCGGACAGTAAGCTCCGCAGGACCGGGACCTGTCACGCAGCGTCCCGCCCGCCTGAGCTCACGCCACCAGCACCTTCACCACGAACGTCGTGCTCCCGAGCCGCAGCCTGTCGTTGTCGCGCAGCTGCCGGCGCTCGCCCTGCCCGAGGCGCTGCTCGTTGACGAAGGTGCCGTTGCGCGAGCCGTCGTCCTCGATGAAGACCTGGCCCGTCGTCGGGTCCGCATGGACCGACGCGTGCCGCGACGAGGCGCTCGCGTCGGCGAGCCCGATCTCCGTCGCCGGATCCGCCCCGGCGCGCCCCACCTGAGTGCGGCCACTGTAGATCGGCCAGAAGCTGCCCCCAGGGTCGTTCTGGAACGTCACGATGAAGCCCACGAGCACGCGCGACGGCTGCGCCGTGAGCGGCTGCACCACGCCCGGCACCGCCCCCTGAACGATCGGCGGCGCGACGATCGCCGGCGCCCTGCCCTGCGCCGCCGCAGGCACCCCGCCCTGCATCAGCGGCGGCGCGACCCCTCCGCCCTGCACCATCGGCGGCGGCGCGACCAGCCCCGGCGTCCCCGCCGGCACGGCCGCAGGCACCCCGCCCTGCACCATCGGCGGCGGCGCGACCGCTCCGCCCTGCACCATCGGCGGCGGCGCGACCAGCCCCGGCGTCCCCGCCGGCACGACCATCGGCGGAGGCGCGACCCTCTGCGGAGGCGCGCCGAACATGGGCGACGGCGATCCGGCCTGCTGCCCCATCGCGCCGCCCAGGGCAGCGCCGGGCACCATGCCCTGGATCGGCGACCCGAGCGGCGGCTGGGCGGGCGTGACGCCCGGCGCGTTCATCGGAGGAGACGCAGGTTGCGACGTGAGCCCCGCCGACGGTGCCGCACGCGCCCAGGGAGAGACAGGGAAGGCAGCGTCCGCGCCGCTCGAAAAGGGGACGCCGCCCCCCGGCGACGCAGACGCCGGGTGACCGCCGCCCATCCCGACCTGCGGAGGCGGAGGCGGATAGGCACCCTGCCCGCCGCCCATCGCGCCGTAACCCGGGGATACCGGCGGCGCCGCGCCGCCGTAGCCGGAGCCGACCGGCTGGCCCGGATAGCCCGGCGGGCCGGGCGGAGCATAGGCGCCAGCCCCCCCTTGCATCGGCGGCGGCGACGCAACCGCGGAAACTGAAGGCGCTGCGCCGGCCACGCTCGCGCCGCACATCGTGCACGCAGCGTCGGTCTCCTTGAGCATCCACGCGCAGTTCGGACACGGCCTCATGCGGTGACGAGGCTACCGATTCGCTTGACTTCCGTCGAGACGAAAGGCCGACGGCGGAAGCGTGGCGGCCCGCCGCCGCGCGACCCTCATGACGAAAAAGGCGCCGCGCGTTCAAGCCGCGCGGCGCCCTGGAGACAGATCGCTCAGCGATCGATCCGTGGATCAGTTGCTGGCGATCGAGCTCTTATCCGACTTCTCGAGCTCCTTCTTCTCACCGTCCTTCGACTCCTCGGTCACGGGCGCGGGCTCGGGCAGCCGCTCGAGCGCGGCCTCCAGGACCTGCTCCATCCGGCTGACGAAGAAGAACTGCAGCTCGTCCACGACCTCCTTCGGGACCTCCTCGAGATCCGCCCGGTTGCGCTCGGGGACGATGATGCGCTTGATGCCGGCGCGGTGCGCCGCCAGCACCTTCTCCTTCAGGCCGCCGATCGGGAGCACCCGACCGCGGAGCGTGATCTCGCCCGTCATCGCGACGTCGTGGCGGACCTTGATCCCGGTGAGGAGCGAGACGAGCGCGGTGAACATCGTCACACCCGCGCTCGGCCCGTCCTTGGGCATCGCGCCGGCGGGGATGTGGATGTGCAGGTCGCTCTTCTCCAGGAAGTCCTTCGCGATGCTGAACCTCGACGCGTTGCTGCGCACGAAGGACAGCGCCGCCTGCGCGGACTCCTTCATCACGTCGCCGAGCTGGCCGGTCAGCTGGAGCTTGCCCGTGCCGTACATCCGCGTCGCCTCGATGAAGAGGATCTCGCCGCCGACGCTCGTCCACGCGAGGCCCGTCGCGACGCCGCTCTCGGCGGTGCGCTCGGCGACCTCGCTCGTGTACTTGGCCGCGCCGAGGAACTCGTGCAGGTCGTCCTCGTTGTCGACGCGCCGCTTCTGCGTGTCGCCCTCCGCGACCTTCACCGCCACGCCGCGGATGACGCCCGCGATCTGCCGCTCGAGCGAGCGGACGCCGGCCTCGCGCGTGTAGTGATCGATGATCTCCTCCAGCGCCTTGTCGGTGACCTCGAGCTGCTCGGTCGTGAGCCCGTGCTCGGACAGCTGCTTCGGGAGCAGGTGCTGCCGCGCGATCGCGAGCTTCTCCTTCCGCGTGTAGCCGGGGATCTCCAGGATCTCCATGCGGTCGCGGAGGGGCGGCGGGATCGGATCGGCCACGTTCGCTGTCGCGACGAACATCACGTGCGACAGGTCGTACGGGATCTCCAGGTAGTGATCCGCGAACGTGTTGTTCTGCTCCGGGTCGAGCACCTCGAGCAGCGCCGCCGAGGGGTCGCCCCGGAAGTCGTGCCCGATCTTGTCGACCTCATCCATCATGAAGACCGGGTTGATCATCCCCGACTTCTTCATGCCCTGGATGATCTGGCCCGGGAGCGCGCCGACGTAGGTCCGCCGGTGGCCGCGGATCGCCGCCTCGTCGTGCACGCCGCCGAGCGAGACGCGGTGGAACTTGCGGCCGAGGGCGCGCGCGATGCTCCTGCCGAGCGACGTCTTGCCGACGCCGGGCGGCCCGAGCAGGCAGAGGATCGGGCCCTTCTTGTCCTGCTTCAGCTTCCGGACCGCGAGGTACTCGAGGATGCGCTTCTTGACCTTCTCCAGGCCGTAGTGATCCTCGTCGAGCACCTTGCGGACGCTCCCGATGTCGAGGTTGTCCTGCGTCGACTGCGTCCAGGGCACGTCGAGGATCCAGTCGAGGTACGTCCGCACCACGGTGTACTCGGCCGACCCGACCTGCATCGTCCGCAGCCGCTTCAGCTGCTTCTTCGCGACGGTCTCCGCCTCGGTCGGCAGGTTCGCCTTCGCGATGCGATCCTCGAGCCCGTCGAGGTCGCCCTGATCGCCGTCGTCCTCGCCGAGCTCCTCCTTGATGGCCTTGAGCTGCTGGCGGAGCACGTACTCGCGCTGGTTCTTGCCCATCTCCTCCTTGATCTGGGAGTTGATGCGCTCGCGCATCTTCAGGATCTCCAGCTGCCGCGTGAGCAGCCGGAGCACCTTGCGGATGCGCTCCTTGACGTCGATCGTCTCGATGAGCTGCGCCTTCTCCTCGACCGGCGCGTCGAGGTTCGCCGCGACGAGATCGGCGAGCGCCCCGGGCGCCTGGATCGAGTCGATGAGCGAGCCCGCCTCGCGCGGGAGCTCGGGCATCAGCTGGATGACCTGCTTCGCGATGTCGCGCAGGCTCATCGCGAGCGCCTCCGCCTCGACGTCCTCCGTCACCGGCTCGTCCATGCGGCGGATCTTGGCGCGCAGGTACGGCGCGTGGGCCGTGACGGTGTCGAGCCGGATCCTCGTGAGGCCTTGCAGGATCAGCGAGTAGTTGCCGGAGCTGTGCTTGAGCGCCTTCAGCACGCGCGCGGCGCAGCCCACCGGGTAGAGGTCCTCGGCGCCGGGATCGTCGGTCGACGGATCGCGCTGGGCAAAGATCGCGATGACCGGTCCGGGGAGGTTGTCGACATCCTCGACCAGCGCGACCGACTTCTCGCGGCCGACATCGAAGGGCGCAACGGCGCCCGGGAACAGGACCGCATTGCGGATCGGCAGGACCGGCAGCTCGTCGCCGAAGACGACCTCTTCGTCGGAGCGCGGCGGCATCGGCGGGTTCTTTTTCTCGGACATGGCGATCTCCTCTAGGCACCCGACCGGGGGAGGTAAATCCCTTGATCAACCTGCGGCCGGTCCGCGCGGTCGACGCGTGCCCCGGTCATCCTGGCTTGCATCCAGACGGATGCGGATGGTGCGACGCGGAGCCCTGCTGGCAGCTCTGTTGGAAGACAGCCCGCGAGGCTACTGGAGCTCACCATAGACACGGCGCATGCCGCATGCCACAGCCCTGGCCATTTTTTTGAATGAGGTTACTCTGCGGGTCAGCTCCGACCTGCAGCGCTCGCCTGTCAGGCGACATGACGGCGCGGCGCAGCGTCCCCCGCGGCGGAGGAGAGGCAGCAGCGCCAGCCTCGCCCTCGCGCCGCCGAGTCGCGCCGCCTCCGGCCTGGCCGCGGCGGCGACCGGCGCGGAGCGACACCGGAGCCCTCGCTGAACGATGATCGATCCCCTGCTCGGCCTCGGCGCCCTCGCGCTCGCGATGCTCAGCCTGCCAGCGGCGCCGTCCCTCGATCCAGGGCCCAGCCCGGCGTGCCCGGCGGACATGCGGCTCGTCACCGGCACCCACCATGACGACGTCCAGCACGTCTGCGTCGAGCCGGTCAAGAACGGCAAGGCCACCCACTGCTTCGCGTACTGGGAGGGCATCACCGCGGAGGAGGGGCCGACCACCGAGATCTCGACGTGCATGGACCAGTTCGAGGCGCCGAACCAGCGGGGGGCGAAGCCGCTCGTCATGCAGTCGTTCGAGATGGCGACCGCGTGGTGCGCGGCGCGCGGCAAGCGGGTGTGCGCCGAGCAGGAGTGGGAGCTCGCGTGCGAGGGCCCCGAGCGGCGCCCCCTCGTCTACGGCTGGCGCGTGGACAGGGCGGTCTGCAACAGCGGCAAGGCGTGGCGGCCGGTCGACGAGCGGAAGCTCGGCGCCTCCGGCGAGGTGGCGCGGCGCGAGGTGGAGCGGCTCTGGCAGGGCGCCCCGAGCGGCTCGTACCCCGGGTGCGCTTCGTCCTTCGGCGTCTTCGACATGATGGGCAACGTCGAGGAGTGGGTCGCCTCGCGCCGCGGCCGCCGGTGGTCGGGCGCGCTCATGGGCGGCTTCTGGGCCAAGCCCTGGACAGGCTGCCGCGGGACGAACGACGCGCACGATCCGAAGTTCGTTTTCTACGAGACCGGCTTCCGCTGCTGCGCCGATCCGCGCGGCGCGGCGGCGCGCGCGGGGTCGGACGAGCGCAGCGGGCCGCCGGCGCCTCCGCCCTGAGCCCGCCGCGGCGGAGCTCGCGGCGACCGCTGGAGGAAGAACGAAGAAGGCGCCGTGCCGGGGCGCAGCTCCTGCTAGAGCTAGCGCGTGCGCGCGCTCTTCTTCGGTACCCCCGCCATCGCCGTGCCCTCGCTCGAGGCGCTCGCGTCGATCGCGGACGTCGTCGGCGTCGTCTGCCAGCCGGACCGGCCAGCCGGCCGCGGGCTCGAGCTGAAGGCGCCGCCGGTGAAGGTGAAGGCGAGCGAGCTCGGTCTGCCGGTCGTGCAGCCCGAGAAGATCCGCACGCCCGAGTTCGCCGCGTGGGTGAAGGACGCCGCGGCGGACGTCGCGCTCGTGATCGCCTACGGGCGCATCCTGCCGAAGGCGGTGCTCGAGGCGCCGCGGCGCGGCTGCATGAACCTGCACGCGTCGATCCTGCCGCGCTACCGCGGCGCGGCGCCGATCACCTGGGCGATCGCCGGGGGCGAGGCCGAGACGGGCATCTCGCTGATGCAGATGGACGAGGGCATGGACACAGGCCCGATCTTCACGATCCACCCGACGCCGATCGGCCCCGACACGACCGCCGACGAGCTCGCGATCGAGCTCGGGGCGCTCGCCGCGCGCGTCGTGCGCGAGGACCTCCGCCGCGCGGTGGGCGGCGAGCTCGTGGCGACGCCGCAGGATCACGGGGCGGCGACGCACGCGCCGCTCCTGAAGAAGGAGGATGGGCGCGTCCGGTGGGATCGGAGCGCCCGGCAGATCCACGACCACGTCCGGGGGATGACCTCGTGGCCGGGCGCCTTCACGACCCTCGAGGGCAAGACGCTCAAGGTGCTCGCTGCGCGCGTGGAGAGCGAGACCGACAGCGGCGGGGCGCCGCCGGGCACCGTGGTGATGGCGGGCCGCAGCGTCGTGATCGTCGCCTGCGGCGGAGGCGCGATCCAGATCCTGCGGGCGCAGGCCGAGGGGCGGAAGCCGCTCGCGGCGGCGGACCTCGTCGCCGGGCGGACGCTGCAGACCGGGATGGTGCTCGGCCGCTGAGCGGCGCGCGGCCCGACGCCGGCGCTACGGCCCGACCGGGTGCCAGATCGTCTTCATCTCGACGAACCGCTCGATCCAGCGGGGAGACGTCGTCGCCCCATCGTCGAACCACTCCGCCTCGCCGAGCGAGCGGGCGCGCACCCGCTTGACGCTCGCCGCGGCCGCCTCCTCGAGGCGCTTCGCCAGGGCCGCGTCCACGCCGTGCAGATCGAGCGCGGCGACCTCCATGTGCGCGGCGAGGTGCGGCAGCACCTCCGCGAGCTGGCCGGTGAGGAGGTTGACGACGCCGCCCGGGAGGTCGCTCGTGGCGAGCGCCTCGCCGAGGACGAGGGCGGTGCGCGGATCCGCCTCGCTGGCGAGCACGACGCAGGTGTTGCCGGCGGTGATCACCGGCAGGAGAGCGCCCGCGAGGCCGAGGAGCGCCGGGCGCGGCGGCGCCGCGATGACGACGACCCCCATCGGCTCGGGCACCGTGAAGGTGAAGTGCGGGCCGGACACGGGGTTCAGGCTCGAGAAGAGGCTCTGGTACTTGTCGGCCCAGCCCGCGTAGGCGACCGCGCGATCGATCGCCGACACGACCTCGCGCTCCGCGGCGCCGGCGTCGCGACCGCCGCGCTCGAGCGAGGCCGCGAGCTCCGCGCGCCGCGCCTCGAGCATCTCGGCGAGGCGGTAGAGGATCTGCCCGCGGTTGTACGCCGAGCGCGACGACCAGCCGCCGAGCGCGCCGGCCGCCGCGAGCACCGCGTCGCGCCCGTCCTTGCGCGAGGCGCGCGGGATGTTCTCGACCGCGCCCGCGCCGCTGTGATCGCGCACCTGCGTGTACCTCCCGGACTCCGAGCGCACGAACGCGCCGCCCACGAACATCTTGTACGCCTTGCGCACGCCGACGCGCGCGCGCGCCTCGTCGCCGCCGCTGTCCTGGTCTCCGGGCGCCATCAGTCCACCTCGAGGTAGGCGAGCAGCCCCTGGCGCCCGCCCTCGCGGCCGAAGCCGCTCTCCTTGTAGCCGCCGAACGGGGAGCTGGGGTCGAGCTTGTTGAAGGTGTTCGCCCAGACGACGCCGGCGCGGAGGCGCTGCGCGACCCAGAAGCTCTTCGAGCCCTTGCTGGTCCAGACGCCGGCCGACAGCCCGTACATCGTGTTGTTCGCCTTCTCGATCGCCTCCTCGGGCGTGCGAAAGGTCAGGATCGAGAGCACCGGGCCGAAGATCTCCTCGCGCGCGATCCGGTGCGACTGCGCGACGCCCGTGAAGAGCGTCGGCGCGAACCAGTAGCCGCGCTGCGGGAGCGCGCAGCTCACCGAGAAGCGCGCGGCCCCCTCGCGCTCCCCCGCCGCCACGAGCTCCTGGATCTTCTCGAGCTGCGCCCGCGAGTTGATGGCGCCGACGTCCGTGTTCTTGTCGAGCGGATCGCCGACGCGCAGGGTCGCCATGCGCTCGCGCAGCTTGAGGAGGAGGGCGTCGTGGACGCTCTCCTCGACGAGGAGGCGCGAGCCCGCGCAGCAGACGTGGCCCTGGTTGAAGAAGATGCCGCCGATGATCCCCTCGACCGCCTGATCGAGCGGCGCGTCCTCGAACACGATGTTCGCGGCCTTGCCGCCGAGCTCGAGCGTCAGCCGCTTGCCGGTGCCGGCGAGCGCGCGCTGGATGCGCTTGCCGACCTCGGTCGAGCCGGTGAAGGCGACCTTGTCGACGCCGGGGTGGCCGACGACCGCCGCGCCCGTCGCGCCTGCGCCCGTGACGACGTTGACGACGCCGGGCGGCAGGTCCGCCTCCTCGATGATCTTCGCGAGGAGCAGCGACGTGAGCGGCGTCGTCTCGGCGGGCTTGAGGACGCACGTGTTGCCCGCGGCGAGCGCCGGGGCGAGCTTCCACGCCGCCATGAGGAGCGGGAAGTTCCACGGGATCACCTGGCCCGCGACGCCGAGCGGCCGCGGGTCGCGCCCCGGGAAGGCGTGATCGAGCTTGTCGGCCCAGCCCGCGTAGTAGAAGAAGTGCGCGGCCGCGAGCGGGAGATCGACGTCGCGGGACTCCTTGATGGGCTTGCCGCCGTCGAGCGACTCGACGACGGCGAGCTCGCGCGACTTCTCCTGGAGGGCCCGGGCGATGCGGTAGATGTACTTGCCGCGCTCGAGCGGGCGCAGGCGCGACCAGTGCCTCTCGTACGCGACCCGGGCCGCCTGCACGGCGAGGTCGACGTCCCGCTCGGAGGCCTCGGCGAACTCGCAGAGCTTCTCCTCGGTCGACGGGCTGATGCTGTCGAGGTAGCGGCCCGACGCCGGGGCGCGCCACGCGCCGCCGATGAAGAGGTCGTACCGCGGCGCGATCTTCACGTGATCGCGCCCCTCGGGCGCCGGCGCGTAGCGCCACGCGTCGCCGAACAC
This sequence comes from Sorangium sp. So ce362, assembly GCF_051519845.1. Lineage (NCBI taxonomy): Bacteria > Pseudomonadati > Myxococcota > Polyangiales > Polyangiaceae > Sorangium > Sorangium sp. So ce362. The sequence goes on from NZ_CP150332.1 coordinate 6,804,386, forward strand.
GACGGCCGCGTCGGCGGCCGTGTCGCGCGCCGCGCTCGGTTGCCGGGGCGAGCCCCCGTCGCCGCCTGCCGCGGCGGTGCCCTTGTCGCTCATGCGGCGCACTTTACGCCGGCGGCGCCGGGTTGAACATGCGAGCGCGCCGGGGCCCGCGCCGCGCGCGGGACCGGCCGCGCGCGGTCAGTCCTTGCTGAAATAGTCGCCGCCCTGGTAGGCGCCGGTCCGCTCCTTCTCGAGCTGCATGAGCACGTCGTTGAGGAGCGTCGACGCGCCGAAGCGGAAGAGGTCGCTCGTGAGCCAGGCGTCGCCGAGGGTCTCCTTGACCATCACGAGGTAGTGGAGCGCCTGCTTCGCCGTCCGGATGCCGCCGGCCGGCTTCATCCCGATGCGCCGGCCGGTCGCGTGCGCGTGATCGCGGATCGCCTCCAGCATCACAAGCGTCACCGGGGGCGTCGCCGCCGGGGTGACCTTCCCTGTCGACGTCTTGATGAAGTCGGCGCCGGCGAGGATCGCGATGCGGCTCGCCTTGCGGACGCGGTCGTAGCTCCCGAGCTCGCCGGTCTCCAGGATCACCTTGAGGTGCGCGTGCCCGCACGCCTCCTTTGTCGCGGCGATCTCGTCGTACACGGCGCGGTATTCGCCGGCGAGCATCGCGCCGCGGTCGATCACCATGTCGATCTCGTCGGCGCCGAGCTCGACCGCCTGGCGCACGTCGGCGAGCTTGACCTCGAGCGTGGACAGCCCGCTCGGGAAGGCGGTCGCCACACTCGCCACCTTGACGGTCGAGCCCTCGACCGCTCGCTTCGCGACCGGCACGAGCTTCGGATAAACGCACACCGCCGCACACGGAGGGATGTCCGCGCGCTCGTGGGGGCGAAGCGCCTTCTGACAGAGCTGTTGGACTTTTCCCGGGGAATCTTTTCCCTCGAGGGTGGTGAGGTCCATCATGGAGATCGCGAGCTTGAGGCCTGCGATCTTGGCCGGGCCCTTGATGCTTCGTTTGCCGAGCCCGGCTGCGCGCTCTTCGACCATGACCTTATCCACGGTGGGCGAAGAGAAATCGGGGTAGGTGATTCCCCTGCCCTGGCCCACCGCGCCGGGGGTGGCGCCGCTGCCGTTTCCGAAGGTCGCCATCGGTCTCGTCTCCAGGCGGCGCAAGGTATCAGAAGCGTCGGATCGATCCTACCGAGTGCGTGCTAACGTGGCGCCCTGATGAAGAGACGCTTCCCGACTGCCCTCGTTTTTGTCGTTGTTGCTGTCGTCTTTGCCTTTGTCTCGCTGCTCGCGTGTGGCGCGGCCCAGCGACCCGACGGTGGACAGGGGCTACTTCCGGTCGGCGCGCCGGCGCCCGACGTGTTCGCCGCCGACCAGCACGGCGCGATCCAGCGGCTGTCCGACCAGCGGGGTCGGGCCGTCGTCGTGTACTTCTATCCGAAGGACGGGACGCCGGGCTGCACGGAGGAGGCGTGCGCGTTCCGCGACGCGTGGGATCGCTTCAAGCAGGCGAACGTGCAGATCCTCGGCGTCTCCGCCGACACGCGCGAGTCGCACGAGGCGTTCGCGACCGAGCACAGGCTGCCGTTCCCCATCCTCGTCGACACCGATCACACGTGGTCCAACGCGTTCGGCGTGCCGATGCGGCTCGGGACGGTGGCGCGCGTGACCTTCCTGATCGATCCCGACGGCAAGGTCGCGAAGGTCTACCCGGACGTCGATCCCGGCGTGCACGCGGACGAGGTGCTGAAGGACGCCGCGCAGCTCACGGGCGCCGCGCTCCCGGTGGCGCCTGCGGCGCCTGCGGCGCCGGCGAGCGCCGCGCCGACCGGGCCCGACACGGCGGCGCCGGGTGCTGCGGCCGCGCCGGGTGCTGCGGGCGCGGCGCCTGCGGGCGCGGCGGCGCCGGGCGCGGCGGTGCCGGTGGCGACGGGGGTGGTGCTGCCCCCGGCGGCGCCTGCGGCCCCGCCCGCGAGGAGGTGACGGTGCCGGGCGCGCGGAGCACGCGGAGCGCGCGGGGGGTTGACGGGAGCACCGGCACGCGAGAGCACGCGCGTGGTGCGTAGGACGTCGGACCCCTGGAAGGCCAACGGGCTGGAGCTGTGCGTCCATCGCTTCCGCGACGACGGTGCGCGGCCGACCGGCCTCACGTTGCTGCTGCTCCACGGCTTCCTCGACGCCGGCAGCACGTGGGACCTCGTGGCGGAGCCGCTCGCGCGGGCAGGGCACGACGTTGTCGCGCCCGACCTGCGCGGCTTCGGCCGGAGCGCCCGCGTGGCCGCGGGCAGCTACTACTACTTCCCCGACTACATCGCCGACGTCGCGGCGCTCGTCGACGCGCTCGCGCCGGCGCGGCTCGGCGTGGTGGGCCACTCGATGGGCGGCGCGGTCGCGGTGTACTACGCGGGCGCGTGCCCCGATCGCGTCGAGCGCCTGGCGCTGCTCGAGGGCATGGGGCCGCCGTCGCACGGGCCCGAGGTCGCCGTCGCGCGCATGGAGGCGTGGCTGCGCGCGATGAAGGGGCTCGAGCGGACGCCGCGGAGGCTCGCGTCGATGCAGGACGCGATCGCGCGGCTCGTGGCGCACCACCCGCGCGTGCCGCGCGACGTGCTGGCGACGCGCGCGCCGCTGCTCACGCGCGAGGAGCCGGGCGGCGGGCTCGCGTGGGCGTACGATCCGATGCACCGCACGACGTCGCCGCTGGCGTTCCAGGCGGAGGCGTTCGCGGCGTTCCTGGAGCGCATCGCGTGCCCGACGCTTGTCGTGAGCGGCGGGCCCACCGGATGGCATCCCCCGGATGAGGCGGCGCGGGTGGCGAAGCTCGCGCGCGCGGAGCACGTCGAGCTGCCCGACGCCGGTCACATGATGCACTGGTCGGCGGCGAGCGAGCTGGCGGAGCGGCTGGACGAGTTCTTCGCCGGCGGGGATGCCGGCGACGCGGCGGGCCAGGGGAGCGGGGAATCACAGAAGGCAGCGGAGGCAGCGGCAGGCGCCGGGCTGGCCGGGGGCGCGAATAAAAGAGCTTGACTCGGCGGGGCGAGTGGGTAATCTGCGCGCCTCCTCAACGAGAGGCGTGCCACCTTAGCTCAGTGGTAGAGCAACGGTTTCGTAAACCGTAGGTCTCGAGTTCAAGTCTCGAAGGTGGCTCAAAGGAACAGATTGCCGGCGTGTTCGCTCGCCTGTGGGTGAGCAGGAGACACGCTGGCGTCTAGCGGGACGCGCGGTACGCGGTGAGCGGGCAGCGCTTTCGCTCGCGAAGCGGGAGCTTCGGTTGAGGAAACCGCTGCTCTGCTGAGCTGCGCTCTGGAGCGCCGCCGCTGCTGGTCGTGCGGCTGCAGCCGCCTTACGTTGCCCCATGTCGAGCGCCGCCCCTGGACGCCGCCTTGCGACGGTGGAGGACCTCCTCGCCCTTCCCGAGGCGGAGCGCTGCCATGAGATCGTCGATGGCGAGCTCGTCCAGAAGGCGATGCCGAGCCCCCGCCACAGCGCGGCGCAGGCCGAGCTCACCGCGGAGATCGCCGGGGCTTACGGACCGCGCGCTCGGGGGCGCGGGCCGGGGGGCTGGGTCTTCGCGACCGAGGTCGAGATCTTCTTCGAGGAGCCGCAGGTCTATCGCCCCGAGGTGTCCGGATGGCGGCGCGAGCGGCTCCCTCGGCTGCCGGACCAGGGCCCCATCGCGCTCCGGCCGGACTGGGTCTGCGAGATCCTCTCGCCCTCGAACAAGCAGAACGACCTGTTCAAGAAGCTGCGCACGTACCAGCGATGCCAGGTGCCTCATTACTGGATCCTCGATCCGGAGGTCGAGGTGCTCGCGGTTTATCGCTGGACGGCGGAGGGCTACCTCCTCGTGCTGACGGCGGAAGGCCACGAGAGCATCCGGACCGAGCCGTTCGATGCGGTCGAGTTCTCGGTGCACAGCCTGTTCGCAGGAGAGGAGGGCGAGTGAGGGGCGTAATCATCTGACATCGCCTGTCCCAGCGTCGCCCAGAGCTCTCTCTGTTTCTCGTAGGTGGGCGGGCGGAGAGCACGGTGGGAGGCGTCTGTACGAGCGCACGGCATGGGAGCGTGCTGCACTGGCCCGCGAAGCCGCAAATGGACCCTGGCGGCGATTATCTCCTTACGAGCGCAACGACAAGAACGGCAAGAACCACCACAAGACCGAGCACCAGCACCACGACAAGCCCCCAGCTCCTCCGAGAGGACGCCGCGCTCTTCGCCATCACGCCAGCGCCAACCTTCGCCTGCTCCCAGGGTTCTGTCCTCGCCAACCGCTCTCTGGGTGCCATTCCCGCCATGGCAGCGGCCGCCCCTCGCCACTTCTCCGTGCTCGCCAGCGTGCCCTCCCCCGGCCGAGCTGCCACCGCCCCGTCCCACGTCTCCGTGCTCGTCCCCAGCACGCCCGCCGCCGCTGCCCCCGCGCCCTGCCCCTCGGCCTCGACCCCCGCTCCCCCGCCCTCCATCTGGAGCGCCGGCACAGGCAACCGCTCCCCGGCCGCTTCGCCTCCGGTCCCGGTCTCCTTCCCCGCGCTCGCCCCACCCAGCCCCCACGCCGGCTCCACCCGGAACCGCTGCGCCATCGCCAGCCTGCGCCGCGCGTCCGCCCCCGCCGCCGCGCCGCCCTCCGCCGCTTCCCCCACCGGCAGCCCCGCCACCAGCTGCACCGCCTTCGCCGCATCCTCCCCCTCTCCCCGCGGCGTCGCCCCGCGCTCGCGGATCGCCCGCTCGCGCGCCGCATCCCCCGCCTCGCTCAGGAGCTGCCGCCCGCTCGCGTCCTCCAGCGCCCTCTCCGCCGGCAGCGCCGTCCGCGCCACCTCGCGCAGCGCCGCCGCGAGCTCCGCGGCCCGCGCAAACCGCTCCTCCGGCCGCTTCGCGAGGCACCTCGCCAGCGCCCGCCACAGCGCCTCCGGGCACCCCGGCAGCACCTCCTGCAAGGGCGTCGCCGAGAGGTGCACGTGCGCCGCCAGGATCTCGGTCTCTCCGATCCCCGACGCCCCGTCGAGCACCGCATACGGGTGCGCCCCCGCCAGCATCTCGTACGTCACCACGCCGAGCGCATACAGATCCGCGCGCCCGTCCACGGCGCGCCCGGCGATCTGCTCCGGCGCCATGTAGCGCAGCGTCCCCACCACGCTCCCCTGCCCCGTCAGCCCCGGGCCGCGCGCGTCCTTCGCCACGCCGAAGTCGAGCAGCCGCGCGCGCACGCCGCCGCTCACCAGGATGTTCTCGGGCTTCACGTCGCGGTGCACGAGCTCGGCCTCGTGCGCCGTCGAGAGCGCGTCCGCGATCTGGATCGCGTAGTGGAGCGCGCGCACCACGTCGAGCCGCGCGCCGCCGGCGAGCATCTCGCGCAGCGGGACGCCAAAGACGCGCTCCATCACCATGAAGAGCCGCCCGTCCGCCGTCGCGCCGGCGTCGTACAGCCGCACGAGGTTCGGGTGCGCGACCCGCGCGACGAGCTTCGTCTCCCGCAGAAAGCGCGCCGCGTAGCGCGCCTCCCCCGCGAGCACGCGGTGGACGATCTTGATCGCCACCGGCCGCTCCAGCGCCGTGTCGAGCGCGGCCCAGACCTCGCCCATCCCCCCGCGCCCGAGGAGGCGGTCGATCAGGAAGCGCCCCTGGAACAGCGCCCCGGGGCCCGGCAGATCATCGACGCTCGTCACCTCGCGACACCCCACCTCCCAGCACGCCACGCCGCAACGCGCCGGCCTTCCTCGCTCTCTACCCTTGTTGACCCTCCCGGGGAAAGGTAGCTTCGAGGGGCGCCATCGCGCGCCCGGCGCACGCAGCGCCGGCGAGCAGCGCGCCCCCTTCGCCTCATGTCGAGCACGCGCCCCGAACCCGATGACGGCGATCCGATCCTCGAGGCCCGCGTCGCGCACGCCGTCGCGCCGTACGCCGACCTCCTGCCCGCGGAGGATCTCGAGGCGCTGCGCGCGCTGACCGCGCGGTTCCTCGCGACGCACCCCGTCGCCGCCCCGCTCGTCGACCGGCTCCGCCCGCGCGCGCCGCCCGCGTCGAGCGGCGAGGTCGACCGGCGCGATCCCGCGGCGCTGGCCGAGGCGGCGCGGCGGCTCGCCGCGAAGGCGAGCGCTGCCCGGGGGCGCCCTCGCGGGGGCGGTCGATGAAGGGCGGCGATCGAACGCTGCGGGCCCTGAGCCCCGACCAGCAGGCGCTCGTCGCGCAGGCCGTGCCGCTCGCCGAGCGGCTCTGCGACCACTTCCTCCGGCGCACGCGGGCGCACTACGTGGCCGACGATCTCCGCTCCGCCGCGTTCCAGGCGCTCCACGAGGCCGCGCTCGGTTACGACCCCGCCCGCGGCGTCCCCTTCCCGGCCTACGCGTGGCGGCGCGTCGACGGCGCGCTCTCGGACACCCTGCGGCAGGAGTCGAAGCACTGGCGCGCCGCCCGCGACGACGGGTACGACGCCGCCGAGGCGGTGCAGGACACGAGCGACCTCCTCGCCGACGGCGACGCCGAGACGAGCGCGCAGGTCGATGGGATGGGCGACGAGGTCGCCGCCGCCGCGGTGCTCGGCCTTGTGGGCCGCGCGCTGCGAGCGCCGGGCGAGGAGGGCGAGCGGCTCCGCGCCACGTACGGCCGCGCGATCCGGGCGGTGGAGGCCGCGCTGGCGCGGCTCCTGGACGAGGAGCGGCGCGTCCTCGTGCTCCACCACGTCGAGGAGCGGACCTGGCAGGCGATCGGCGCGGCGCTCGGCTGCTCGGAGCGGACGGCGAAGCGACGCGGGGCGGAGGCCCGGAAGCGGCTCGCCGCCGCCCTGCGGGCGGAGCGGGAACGCGCGCGGGACGGCGCTCGAACGCATCACCGCCCAGCCAGATGAAGCTCCGAGCCGGTGGTCACCTCCGAGCCGATCCTTCGCATGCTGTGCGCGCGTGAGGTACGATCGGTTCATGGATGACGCCCAGGCACGGCGGCGCGCACGGGCGAGCTGGCAAACACGAATTTTCCGGAACGATCCGGAAGGCGAAGCCGACGCAGACGCCCGCTTCTGGGCGTCGATGTCGCCGGCCGAGCGCGTCCTCGCCGCATGGGCGCTGAGCCAGGAGATGCATGCCCTCGCCCACCCCGATGCTCCCCCCGCTGAGCCCGGACTTTCGCGATCTATTGTACGAGTTATCCGCAGCTGAGGCACGCTTCCTCATCGTCGGCGGATACGCAGTCGCGCTCCACGGCCGCCCGCGGGCGACGAAGGACCTCGACGTCTGGGTGGACGCGACCGGAGACAACGCTCCGCGTGTCATGATGGCTCTCCGAGCCTTCGGCGCGCCGCTCCAGGGTCTCGTCGAGCGCGACCTCGAGACGCCGGGCGTAGGTTTGCAGATCGGCATTCCCCCGCAGCGCATCGACGTGCTCACCCACACGAGTGGGCTCCGATTCGACGAGGCGTGGCCCAACCGCGTCGAGGTCGCCATCGCTCCAGACCTCCTCTGCCCGTTCCTCGGTCTCGCCGATCTGCTGCGGAACAAGCGCGCGGCAGGAAGACCGCAAGATCTCGCCGACGTGGCTGCGCTCGAACTTGCAAAGGCCAAGGCGCCACAAGGGTGAATCATCCGCGTGGATGAGCGGGTCCCGCTCTCCAGACCCTCTCCACCATCGTCCGGTGCCGTGAACCCAACCGATGCCTGTCTCAGGCGCGGGTGATGATGGATCTGGCTCTCGAATGAGGAGCGTCGCGTCGTCGCGCGCCATCACGTCGACGAGCGGGCTTGGCAGGTGCTCCGCAATGTGATCCGGTGCCCGGAGTAGACAACGAAGCGCTGCGGGCGCGAGCCTGCAGGTGCTTCACCGCCGCCGTGCCCGCAGGTCGGATGCGCGCAGGGCGGCGCACGCGCTCCGGGTCAGGTGGGGCTCTCGGTCACGAGCTCCGGGACGGCCGTCACCGCAGGCGCCTCCCCGGCGACGCTCCCGCCGCCGCCCCCCTCCCCGGCTCCGTCCCCCTCGCCAGGCTTCGGCGCCTCCTTCCTCGAGCGGCCCCCGTTCGGCCGGCCCACAGCGAACAGCGACGGGAACCGCGCCTGCACACGCGCGTTCTTCCGCCACAGCCACAGCCCTGCCGCCCGCACCTCGTCGTAGCGCCGGCAGAGCAGCGTCCAGACCCGCACGTACAGGTCGAAGGCCTCCCGCGCCTTCGGCGTCATCGCCGTCGAGAGCCCCTGGATCATCACCCCCGCCAGGTCCCGCGCGCGCGCCGCGTCGCCGGCCCGGTACAGCTTCCGGTCCGCCTTCACCACGTCGGCGCGCAGCTCGTAGATCCGCACGTAGCCGAGCAGATCGTTCGCGAGATCGCGGTGCCCGGTGCCCGGCCGCAGGCGGTCGAGCTCCGGCTTGATCGCCGGGTCGTCCGACAGGTGGTACTCGCACAGCGCCTGCATGCGCCCCTCGACCTCCATCGCCTCGGTCACGAGCTCCGCCGGCAGCCGCGCGTCCGTCGTGAGCGCGCCGGCGGCGCGGGCCTCCGCGAGCGCGTGGAGCGCGGCGAAGCACGCGAGCTCCAGCTCGTCGACCTGCGTGATGTCGAACTCCTCCCGGGGCAGCCGCGCGAAGCGCGCGCGCACGTCGGGCGAGGACACGAATCCGACGACGCCGAGGGCCGCATACGTGGCGGCCTCGACATCCATCCTCACGGTCACGAGCTCGGCCTCGGCGAGGCGCTCGAGCTCCGGGGCAAGCGCCGCGATCGCCTTCTTGCCGGCCGCGGGATCGTAGATGGGCGGAGCGTACGACGGCTCTCCAGAGGCCGCGGCGATCACGGAGCACTTCTTCGACTTGGTCACAGCAGGCATATCTCTTCTCCTGAAGTCTCCTCAAAAAGGGAGGCTGTGGGTTGCGTTCGACCCGAACCATCGCCACCCCGCGCAGGCAGCGCGAGCGAACGATGGACAAGGGCCACCGGGACCGAGCGCGTCGCGCGAAGGGGATCCATCGCCCGGCGTCCTGCCGTCCCGTCGAGGAAATGAATCGGGAGCGCGACCCCGATCGGGTCACGGAAATCGACAAGAGCCTGTCGGTTTCCTTGTGGCCCTGTCCGGCACGCGCCCTGCTGGATCCGGGGATCCGTCGACGCGAGAAAAAGACGCCGGGAGGGCTGTCGAGAGGCTCCGGCCAGAGTTTCAACTCTCCCGACGGCTCCCGACAGCCTCCGGCCAGAGTTTCAACTCTCCGCGGAGCCTCTCGAGAGCCCCCGGCCAGAGTTTCAACTCTCCGCGGAGCCTCTCGAGAGCCTCCGGCCAGAGTTTCAACTTTCCCCGGAGCCTCTCGAGAGCCTCCGGCCAGAGTTTCAACTCTCCGCGGCGCCCTGCATCGTCAGCACGAGCTTGCCCACCGTGCTGCCCGACTCGATCGCCCGGTGCGCGTCCGCGACCCGCTCCAGCGGGAACGTCGTCACCGGCGGCGCCGAGAGGCGCCCCTCGTCCACCCAGCCCACGAGCCGGTCCATCGCCTCGCGCAGCATTTCCGTCTTGTTGAACAGGTACGAGAGGTTGAAGGCCAGCACGCTCTTGTTGTCGTTGCAGAGATCGAGCGGGTTGAAGCGGGGCATGCGGAGGAAGTCGAGCGCGAGCTTCGGGTAGCTCGGGCGGCCGCCCTGCCGCGGGAGCATCGTGTGGAAGCCGTACACGACGAGCTTCCCCGCAGGCGCCAGGTGCCGGTAGCTCTGCCGCAGCGTCTCGACCCCGTTCGCATCGAGGACAACGTCGTAGCCCTCGGGCGCGAGCCGCTCCGCCGCCGCCCAGAGCGGCTCGCTGCTCTTGTCGATCACCGCGTCGGCGCCGAGGCGCCTCGCCGTCTCGACCTTGTGCGCCGCGCCCACCACGCCCACCACCCGGCAGCCGGCGATCTTGCCGAGCTGCACAAGCGCGCTGCCGACGCCTCCGGCGGCCGAATGCACCAGAAGGGCCATGCCCGGCCGCAGACGCAAGAGCTCGAAGAGCGCGTAGTACGCCGTCATGAACACCGCCGGGAACCCGGCCGCCTGCTCCGGGGTGAGCCGCGCCGGGAGCGGGAAGACCTGGTGGCGCGGGACGACGACGCGCGAGGCGTAGCCGCCAAAGCGGACCACGCCGAAGACGGGCGCCTCCGGGGCGAGGTCGGAGACGCCCTCGCCGAGCGCGGCGACCGTGCCGGAGAGCTCGAAGCCGGGCGTGATGGGCCAGCCGACGTACTTCTTCGCCGACTCGTAGAGGCCCATGCGGACGACGCAATCCGCGTAGTTGACGCCCGCCGCCCGCACGTCGACGAGCACCTCGCCGGGCCCGGGGACCGGATCGGGGTGCTCCTCGACGCGGAGCTTGTCGTGGCTGCCGGGCTCGTGGACGACGATCTTGCGCATGGGTACCTGCTGGGCTGTCGTGGCCTCACCACAGAACCACGGTTCGAGATGGCGACGGAGACGGCGGCTGTCGTAGTACACCGATCGGAATAGGAAAGAAAACGCGCTCCGGAGGCGCTCCGGACGCGCCCGAGACGCGCCCGGGAGCAGCCTGTCCCGCTCTCCCGGTTCGGCTTGACAGGGAAGGGCACCTGGCTCTCCTGGCCGATAGCCACGTCGCGTGCGCCCGCCCAGGCGAACCCTTGAGCCACATGCTCCTCGCTTCCTTCCACGAGCCGCTCGAGCTGCGCTCGGTGCTCGGCATGACCGACCCGCGCGACAGCCTCGTCGTACGACCACAAGAACGCCGCGTCGGAGGCGTGCTCCTCGAAGATGTCTGCCTCGATCGTCGAGATCAATTGATCTGCACCGAGCCGCCCTGGATCCGGTTCACCCCGGAGGACCTCGTGAGCAAATAGGCGCCACGAATCAGGATCTTGCCAGCCCGCGTCAGCGTGATGCTGGCCTTCCCGCACTGGAGCACGATCTCCTTCTCCGCGGTGAGCACCAGCCGCTCGCCATCCGCCGTCGCCGTCGCCGTCGAGTCAGCGCGCTTCACGCTCGCGCCCTCCCCCGCCACGTGCATCCGCCCCATCACCACCGGCCTGTCGCGCCGCCCCCCCTCGAACAGGAGCGCGACCTCCCGCCCCGCGTCCTCCGGCCCTAGCGCCGTCATCGACCGCGCAGGAATACCCCCGCGCGCGCCGTCCCCCAGGACAGCCGCCTCGACGAGCGGATCGCCGTCGTGCCCGAATCCCACGATCCGACCCACAACGACCCCCTCGATCGGACCGGCCTTCGCCGCCTCCGCCGCGACGCGCTCCTCGTGTGCCGCCACCACCAGCTCGATCAGCCCCTCCGCGCCCTCGATCGCGCCCGCCTCTCCCTCCGCGCCGTCCACGCCCTCCCCGCCGGCAACCGCCGACTCGCCTTCCCCCTCCTCGATCAGAATCACCTCGCCGCCCAGCTCCGCCGCCGGCGCACGCCCATCGTCCCTCATCGCCCTGCTCCTCTGGTCCCGCTCGCCCCCGAAACGCCCGTTCCCCCCTCCCGCGTCAGTTCACCCCCACATTGCTCCCCTCGACTTCACGTTCCCCGAAGCCTCGACGTTCACCGACCCCTCGCTCTTCACGTCGAGCTTCTTCCCCTCGACCCGGACCGGCCCCTCGCCCTTCACCGTGATCTTCTTCCCCTGCACGGTCACGTTCCCGTTCTTCTCGATCGTGATCGTGGCGTCCCCGCACTGGATCGCGAGCTTCTCGCCGATGATCATCGTCTTCTTCTCCTTCACCTCCTCCTTCGCGCTCTTCCCGATGGTCACCGTCATGTCCTTGCCCACCGTCAACGTGTAGCCCTCGTCCACGCTCGTGGACTTGCCCTTGGAGACGCTCTCCGAGCTCGATCCCCCCACGGACTCGCTCGCGACGTCACCTTCCCCGACCGCACCCGCTCGGTGTACCGGAAACGGGAGACGTGCTCGCCCTGGACCAGGGCGCCGAGCTGCGGCCGGAACACGTGGGTGCTCTCCCCCGCGATCGGCGCGTGCGCAGAGGGGCAGTCGGCAAACACGAGCACGTGGCCGCCCTCGTCGTGCTCGAAGTAATAAGAGATGCCCTCCTCCTCCATCAGCCGCGACAGGAAGGCGAAATCGCTCTCCCGGTACTGCACGCAGTACTCCCGCGCGCGGTAAACCCCGCTCAGCAAGGAGCGGTAACCCTTGCTCGGGATCCCGGCCGCGCGCAGCTCCTTCTCGATGATCTCCGGGGTGGAGAGCGCCTGGAAGATCCGGCTGTTCCGGTGGTGCTTGAGGCGCGCGACGTCGGGCACGACGAAGTGGAAGAGCTCGGAGATGCCCTCGCGCCCCTCGAACCGCGTCACACGGAGCTCGTGCTCCAGTCCGTCGACCTGAAACGGCAGCTCCGCATGGCCGGTCACCACGACGCCGCACGAATCGAGGTACGGCGCGAGATCGCCCGCGGCCTGGAGCCACTGGCCGGAGGGATCGCGCTGCTCCTCCGGCGCGATGGGGTCCGGCGCGACGACCGACATGCGCCCCTCGGGGACGAGCGCAAACGTCGCCTTCACGACGACCGTGACATGCAGCCGGCCGCGCTGGAGCCAGGTGACCGTCGCGGCGACGGCCGGACCGAGGGGGGTAACCGCGACGTGCTGCGTGGATGGAATCATCGAAGCCGGGACATCATGCCTCACGGCCATCCCGGCATCTAGCAGGTCCGGCGGGAGGCGCTCGAGGCGGGACGCTTGCCTTGTCCGCGAGCTCGTGCGCGCCTCGCCTGATCGGGATTGAAAAAGGAGGGACAATTGTCCTCGCCGTCAAGGATGGCGAAGGCGGCGAGCGCAGCGGCGAGGCGAGCTACCTGGCCGACGACCTCCGCTCCGCCGCGCTCCACGCGCTCCACAAGGCCGCGCTCGGCTGCTCGGAGCGCACCGCGAAGCGGCGCGGGGCGAGCCTAAGGAAGCGATCTGCGTGCGATTTCTGGTGGATGAGTGCACCGGGCCGCGCGTGGCACGCTGGCTGCGCGACCAGCAGCATGATGTCGTCCCAATCTACGAGGATGCCCGCGGGCTCGATGATGCCGACGCGCTTGCGATGGCCGTCCGCGAGGATCGGATCCCATGAGAATTCTGGCCGTCTCATCGGAATGCGCGACAAACTCTCCACGATCGCTCCACGTTGTTCCCTGTGTCGCTGAACCTCTCCGGCGCATGATAGGGACAGGCTGTGCGTCCGACCCCCGTGGGCTCGTTCGCACGCAGATGCCCCCTGCTTCTCCCGTCCGCCAGCGAATCTCACACGCAAGGAGCCGGCTGCATGAGCACCAGGAAGCCCCGGAAGCCCCCGCCCAGGACCGGCAAGGCGGTCTCGGACCGTGGCAGCGCTGCGGCAAAGACCGGCGCGCGCGCTCGCCGGCCCGCGACGAGCGACCGTCCGGAGCCGCTCCCGCCCGACGCCGAGAGCTGGCCGCTCGTTCGCGCGGTTGCGCCGGTCCCGGACATCTGGCGCGCGACGGGCCTCGGCACGGCGGGCGTCGTGCGCCGCCGGCCGGACGGCCGGCTCGCCTGCGCATTCTTCACGATCCATCTCCTCGCTGGCGGCCTTCAGCTTGCGTTCGGCAAGCTCGACGGGACGCCACAAGAGACCGACGAGCTCGTCGACGGGATCCGCGGCCAGATCCCGCCGATGGCGGAGAGCCCGATCGAGCAGGCAGCGCTCCATGCCTGGGGCGCCTTCGCGCTGAGCGAGCTCGACGGCCCACCCTTCCCGCCCGAGATGCGCGAGCAGTACCTCGCCCTCATGCCGAGGCCGACAGGCTCGATGCGCGCGCTGCGCGACGCCCTCATCGGCCCCGGCGGCCCGACGCCCACGGACCTCATGGAGTTCATCGCCGCCCACCCGATGTCCGACGATGTGCCAGAGGACCAGGAGATCCTCATCCTCACGGAGATGACGTTCGATGTCTCATCCCCTCGGTCCGCCGCGGCCAGGCTCCGCTCCGCGGAGCCGACGTTCACCCGGCAGGACGACGGCGAGTTCGTCTGGACACGCCCCTATCCGAAGGGGCACTGGAGCCCGTTCGCGTCGCTCGGCGCTCGCCAGGTCCTCGGCTCCGTGCACATCGTCGGCGACGCGCTCGTCGCGGAGGCGAAGGCCCTGTCGATGGCGGCGAAGCTCGCGGCGACCCTGAAGGACCTGCTCGGCGATTCGATCCGACTCCGGAGCACGCGATGGACGGGCGCATCGGATCTCCTGCGCAAGCCGAGGTCGTCGAGGTCGTGAGCGCGTGCCCCGGGGATGCGCGGCCGGGCGGCCACACGCTCCGCCCCGGGTGTGCTAGACCGGCGCCCGAATGCGCATCGCGCTCGTCTATCCGCCGACCTGCGACCCCACGGCCCCGTACCTCGCGGTGCCGATGCTGACCGGCTTCCTCCGCGCGAACGGCGTGGAGGTGCTGCCCGTCGACGCGAACGTCGAGGCGTTCGACGCGCTCCTCACGCCGGAGCGCATGGCAGGGCTCCTCGATCGCCTCGAGGCGCGCCTCGGCGAGCTCGATCGGCGCGCGGCGCTCCCGCACGCCGAGCAGCTCGAGTACCTGGCGCTCGCCCGCGCGCGCGGCGACGCGCACGCCGTCCCGGGCGCGGTCGACGCCGCCAAGGCCACGCTCCGCTCCGCCGACGGCTTCTACGACCCGGAGGCCTACGCGCGCGCGGTCTCGACGATCGAGGCGGCGCTCGGCGTCGTGTCCGCCACGCACCACCCGCTCAAGCTCGACTTCACGGCGTACCGGACGCCGTTCGGCCTGATGTCGATGGACGAGATCGCCCGGTCGAGCCGCCCGGAGCACGATCCGTTCGACGCCTGGGTGCAGCAGACGCTCGTGCCCCGGCTCCGCGACGCGCGCGCCGACATCGTCGGACTCTCGGTGTGCTTCCCGGGCCAGCTCCAGCCCGCATACGCGTTCGCGCGCAAGATCAAGGAGGCGCTGCCCGGCGTGCACGTCACGTGCGGCGGCCCCGGCGTCACGCAGCTGCTCCTCCGGCTCTCGGGCGAGCGGCTCGCGCGCGCGCTCGGCCCGTTCGACTCGGCGTGCCTCTTCGAGGGCGAGCACACCCTGCTCGCGCTCGCCCGCGCGCTCGACGAGGGCCGGCCCCTGCGCGACGTGCCGAACGTGGTGGTGCGCGACCGGCTGATGGGCGCGCGCTTCACGTCCGGCCACGGCATGGAGGACCTCCGCGCCCTCCCGCCGCCCGACTTCGACGGGCTCCCGCTCGGCGCCTACCTCGCGCCGGCCCTCGTGCTCCCCTACGACCCCACGCGGGGCTGCTACTGGGGCAAATGCACCTTCTGCCATTACGGCCTCGCGGAGGTCGGCACCGCCGCGTACCGAGAGCGCGCCGTGGAGACCATCGTGGCGCACCTCTCGGCGCTCGCCGAGCGGTACGGCACGCGCCACTTCTACCTGTCGCAGGACTCTGTCGCGCCGAAGACGCTCGTGAAGATGGCGCAGGCGATCCTCGACGCCGGCCTCGACGTGCGGTGGGCGACCGACCTCAAGCCGGAGAAGTACCTGACCCAGGAGCGCGCGGACGTGCTGCGCCGCGCCGGCGCCGTCGCGTGCGCGCTCGGCGTCGAGTCCGCGTCACCCCGCGTCCTCGGCCTCATCGACAAGGGCGCGCCCGTCGAGGTCGTCTCCGACGTGATCGACCACCTCGCGTCCGCGGGCGTGGCCGCCGAGGCGATGTGCTTCACGGAGTTCCCCACCGAGACGCACGCCGAGGCCGTCGAGACGCTCGACTTCCTGCGCGCGCGGCGGGAGGCGCTCGCGGTCTACATCGTCGGCGAGTTCGGGCTGACCCACGGCTCGCTCGTCGCGCAGACGCCGGAGCGCTTCGGGATCGACGAGGTGTTCGAGCTCGAGGGCGACGAGCTCGGGCTCGGCCTGTTCTTCGTCCCGCGCACGCCGTGGAAGACCGACGCCGAGCGGGCCGACGTCGACGAGCGGCTCGCCGACCTGTCGCGCGGCTGGACCCTGCGCACGTATCCGTGGGCCGGCGCCGTGTCGACGGCGCACACGATCCTCCAGTACGACCGCTTCGGGCCCGGCGTCTTCCGCGATCGGGCGGCGCGCCGCCCCGAGGACGGCGTGCCCGGCGCGACCGCCCTCGAGCGAGGGCTGCGCTTCGATCCGCGCGCGGCCGCGCTCGCGGAGGGGCGCGAGGCGGAGATCTGGGCGACCCTCGTCCACGAGGAGCGGCGCGTGGGGCGCGACGCCTACGAGGCGCTCGCGCGGCCCTTGCCGCCGCTCCGGCCGAAGCCGGTGCGCGTCAGGTTCACCGCGGGCGCCGCGCCGGCCGTGACGTCGGGGCGGCGGCCGTCGCACGCGACGAGCGCGGCGCGCTGAGCAATCCCTGAGGGGCCATCTCCGCCGCCCGCCATCCCGGGCGCGGCGGGGGCGCGATCGCGGCCGGCTGCGCGCCGCGCCTGTCCCACCAATCTTGCCCAGGCCGCCCCGGTCGAGCGTCAATGGTCTCGGACGGGGAGCATGACGCGTGGCACGAACCGCGAATCGCTCGCGCTCGGGCGCCGCGCGCACAAGCGCCACAGGGCCTGTGGACCCTCGGGATCACGTCCGGGAGCAGATCACATGAAACGATTGCAGGACAAAGTCGCGCTCATCACGGGCGGCAATGCAGGGATTGGCAAGGCCGCAGCGCTCCTGTTCGCCCAGGAGGGCGCCAGGGTGGTCGTCGCCGCTCGCCGGGAGGACGAGGGCGCACAGACGGTCGCGGAGATCATCGCCCAGGGAGGCGAAGCCATGTTCGTCCGGGCCGACGTATCGAGCTCGGCCGACTGCGCCGCCATGGTGACAGCCACCGTGAAGAGGTACGGCCGGCTCGATGTCGCGTTCAACAACGCGGGCGTCGTGCAGTACGGAAAGACGGTGATCGAGCTCGAGGAAGAGGAGTGGGATCGCGTGCTCGCCATCAACCTGAAGGGCGTCTTCCTGTCGATGAAGCACGAGATCCCCGAGATGCTCAAGACGGGCGGGGGAGCCATCGTCAACAACTCCTCGATCGGGGGCCTCGTCGTGATCCCGGGCATGTCCGCGTACCAGTCGTCGAAGCATGGCCTCATCGGGCTGACCAAGGTCGCGGCCCTCGAGTTCGCCGCGCGCAACGTGCGGGTGAACGCGATCTGCCCGGCGGGCACGGAGACGCCGATGATCGCCGGCTGGACGGCGGATCCGGAGCTGAAGCAGCGCCTCGTCGCGACCCACCCCATCGGTCGCCTGGCGGACCCGATCGAGCCGGCGCGGGCGGCCCTCTTCCTGGCGAGCGACGAGGCGTCGTTCATCACCGGAGTCGCCCTGCCCGTCGACGGCGGCAGCATCCTGCCCTGACGCCGCCGGTCCCTGGCGTCAGCGACGGCGGCTGATCTCGACGAGCACGCCGCCGGGGGCGCGCAGGTAGAAGGCCGGCCCCGCCGCGGAACATCCTGTCGGGTACGTCAAGCAGCGCGAAGGTGGCAGCACGAGTCAGGGTCCTCGCGGGTGCCGCGCCGGCTTTACCGTCCGGGTGGTGGCCGTCACAACCGCGTGAGATGGGCTCATGTCGGCTCCCTCCAGTTCTCCAAAACCAGTGGGTAGCCGGCTGATTGAACACGGCTGTAATCGGACGTGTTGCCTGTCACGAGCGGCAGCCCGTGATGAATGGCAGTCGCCGCGATCATCGTATCTGGTACGCCGATCGGCGTGCCGGTCATCTGCAAATCGGCCATGATGCGACCAGCGAGCTCAGCAGCGATCGCGTCCAGGAGCAGCACCTCGCTCCGATGCGCCATCTCCAGGAACTGCCTCGTCTTCTGCTCTGCTTGCCGCTGCGAGTAGCCAGCGACGACCTCCATGACAGAGACGACGGAGAACGTGAAACGGCCGTGGAAGGCGACGTACGAGCGCGCGCGTGCCACGACAGCCGGGCTCTTGGCCTTGGTGATCTCGGACAGGATATCCGTGTCAAGGAGAGCCTTTTTCACCCGTTCCCCCCACGTCGCGCAACCTGGAGGAGCGACGATTCTCCCGGACGACCTCCATCATGGCATCGACCGCCTCGGGGTCATCGGCGAAGAGCCCGATCAGAGACGGAACGGCTTCTGCTTCACGTGACAGCTCCTCGCTTGCGGATCGATCCGCGAGCTCATGGACCACACGCTCGACGAGCCGGAGTCGCTCCTGGACCGGTAGGCCCTGGATGGCCTGGAAAATTCGCTCCACGTCGGTCATCGACAGACCTCCCTGTGCACACGCACCGCGGCTCAGCGTAGCGCGATCCCGGGAGCACGGGCGGCCCCTCCCGGACGCAGGGAGCCGCCGCCTGGGGTGGCCTGCGGGCGCCCACCAGCGCGCCCGCTGCCGCTCCCTGGCTAGTAGGGGACCGCCGCGCGCGTCCTACACCGCCGCCGACCCGCCCCCGCCGGCCGCCTGCGCGCGCGCCCGCTTGCGGACCTGGATCTCCGGCGACTCGGCGACCGCCATCCCCACGAGGCGCATGCCCTCCAGGAAGTGCCGCGCCCCGGTCCGGACGAGCTCGTGGCTCGCCTCCCCGACCTCTGGATAGCCGCGCCCCTCCGCGTCGGGCTGCACCTTGCCCCAGTTCGCGAACAGCCGCCCCCACGGGCTCTCCAGCACGGGCGCCATCTTCTCCTTGGCGTAGCGCGGGTACCAGAACATGTCGTGGTACGTGACCGACGCGACGTAGGCCCACGGCGCGAGCCAGGTCTTGAGCGACCACTCCACCGGCTTCTTCAGGGGCCCCCAGTAGATGCGGTGCTGGTTGCGCGAGGCGAACGTCATCTCCTTGAAGGGTCCCTCGAAGTTCCACGGCTCGTTCGCCGCGTCCACGTCGCCCACGAGCTCGATGTCGCGCACGTCGCCCGTCCCGAGGCCGAGGTCGTGCGCGAGCCGCACGAACTTGAGGTCGCGCAGCGGGTCGAACCCCATCAGCTTCGCCGCCACCGCGTCGATCGCCACCTGGTCCGACGACGCGAGCAGGACGTTCTTCACGTGCGGCACCATGCAGCGCGGCCCCGGGCCGTCGCCCGCGAAGGTGCCATCCATCACCGCGAAGACCCCGCGGTGGATCTTCTTCTGGATCATCAGCAGGTCCACGAGCGTCTCGTGGATCACCGGGTGCGTCCAGTGCCGGTGCTCGTTCAGCAGGCCGCCGAACGCGTTCTTCATCGCGCCCGTGGTCGTCGTGAAGATGTGGGTCTTCACCGTGGGCAGGTGGATGATGTTCTCCCCGATGAAGCGCTTCGGGATCGAGAACCCCTTCGGGTACACGTCGTTCAGACAGAGGAACTTCTTCCGCAGATCCCCGACCGCGTCCCCGATCGGGATCCACGCCTCGCCCTCGTAGAGGTGGACGTTGCGCAGGCCGTGCGCCTGCACGACGTCGATCTGCTTGTTCTCGCGCTCGCCGAGGTGGGCGTCGATGACCACCGTACGGTTGTGGCACGCGTGGATCAGGTCCTTCGAGTACCCGTCCTGCGTCATCGCCCGGATGACGCCCTCCAGCTGCCAGGGCGTCGTGGATGAGCTCGGGTAGAAGAAGTGCCAGGAGATGTTCACCTTGAGCGCCGTGTCGGCGTCCCTGGCGATCACGTCCTGATAACCGGCCAGGTTCATCAGCCGGTGGTAGTCCGAGAGCACCGTCGCAGGGGACGTGCGGATCACAGCAACCTTCGATTTCGGCATGGCCGGGTCCTTATATCCCGTCCCGAGTTGCCCGATCCGGGAAGTTGCGGGGGATCCGTGTGGAGCCTCCGTGCAGCGCGGCCATCCGCACAGGTCCACCCTGTCACGATCGGGGCATCCTGCCCCAGGGAAGAGGCCGCCGCGCGCGCCCCCGGACGGAAGCGACGACGCCGAGCTCGACGCCGCGCCGCCGCGCGGGCGCAGATGATTGGAGAACGCACCGGCCGCCGGCCTCTGCCGCCCTGTCGGCACGGGGGGTGCAATCAGGTGCAATCAGCTGCGAACAGACAGCTAACAGAATCACGTTGAGGTCGTCTCCCGCGAAGACAACGGATCGACCCCTGAGCCCCCCTTGGAGGACATCATGCTCGGCTGGACTGTCACCTTCTTCATCATTGCGATCATCGCTGCCGTCTTCGGGTTCGGCGGTATCGCCGCGAGCGCCGCGTCCATCGCGAAGATCCTGTTCGTCGCGTTCCTGGTGCTCGCCGTGATCTCGTTCGCGCTCGGGCGCCGCGTCCCGACGTGACCCAAGGAACAGGTGAAGCCATGAAGAACGCGTCGCAACAAGGGAACGGCGAGCCCGGGAGGCCCGGGATGCCGCAGCCGATGATGAGCCCTCCCGGCGAGCCGCCGGAAAATCCCGGCTCGCCCCCGGGTACGTCGCCGGATCGTGAGATCCAGCTCCCGGGGACCGAGCGGCCCGGCGAGGAGCCGGCGCCGGGGAAGCGCCAGCCCGAGGTGCCGGCGCCCCCGCACACGCACGAGATCCCCGACCCGTCGCCCTACGAGGTCCCACGCCACGACTTCCCGCGCGCGCAGGGCGAGCAATAACAGGCCGGTGCGCCAGGGCCTGCGCGCCGCGAACTCGGGTGGTGGGGGCGTTTGCCCAGAGAGGTGTCACATGAAGGCGGGAAGGCGGGAAAATCATTGATGATTTTCTTCCCGCCTTCTCGCCTTCATGTTCAAATGACACCACCACCACCCGAACTCGGGGAGATCTGCATGAGGCCGTCGGGTCTGCCCGGATTCGTCGATCCGTCGGCCTCCCCGGAGCTGCGGTCCCGCTCTCTGTCCCTAGCTGATCCCCATGCCTGAAGATCCCGCCCACCCTCCCGCGCCCAGCACAGCCATCGCGCACGGGCGGGGCCGCTTCCGCCGGGCGCTCGCCCGCGCGGCCGGCGTGACGGCCAGCGTGATCGGCCTGGGAGGCGTCTTCGTCGCCG
The DNA here is from genome assembly GCF_051519845.1 of Sorangium sp. So ce362. Taxonomy (NCBI): domain Bacteria; kingdom Pseudomonadati; phylum Myxococcota; order Polyangiales; family Polyangiaceae; genus Sorangium; species Sorangium sp. So ce362. Next base: position 6,825,259 of record NZ_CP150332.1, read on the forward strand.
CGGCGGGGGTCGGCGCGGTCGTTCACCTGAACACCGCCTCGACGCGCAACCTGACAAGGCAGCTCGTCAACGACATCCTGCGCTCCAGCCTGCAGGGAGAGATCGAGATCGCGCGGATCGACCGTCTCGGCCTCTTCACCACCGACGTCTCCGCGGTGACGGTGCGCCACCCGAGCGGAGCGGAGCTCCTCCGCGTCAGCGGCGTCCACGCCGAGTTCAACGCGCTCTCGATCGTGCGAGAGCTCGTCCTCGGCCACGGCGATCTCGCCATCACGATCCCGCTCGTCCGGGTCGCCGACGCGGACGTCCTGCTCGAGCAGGACCCACAAGGCGCGCTCACCCTCGCCGAGGCGTTCACGCCGAAGCCGTCCGAGGAGCCGCCCGCCGAGGAGGGCCGGCCGCTCCGCCTCGAGCTGTCGCGCGTCGTCCTCGATCACGCCGCGGTCCACGGCACGGTCGCCCCCGGGAGCCCCATCGACGCGACGATCGAGGACGTCGCCGGCGGCATCGTCGTCGCGGACCGGAGCCAGTACGCGCTCGAGCGCTTGCGCATCACCGAGCGGCGCCTCCTGCCGGTCCCTGTCGAGGTCACCCGCGTCTCCGGCAACGTGAGCGTCCCCGCGGACGCGCCGATGGAGCTCACCGCGAAGCTCGAGGGGAGCGTCGGGGCGATCCCGCTCACGGCCGAGGGGACCCTGAAGGACGAGCGCCTCTCGGCGCGGATCTCGTCCGCGCGCGTGACGCCCGAGGCGGCCCTCGCGATCGACCCCAGCGCGCCGCTGGCGCGGCCGCTCTCGGTCCTGGTCACGGCCGACGGGGAGCTCTCGGACCTCACCGTCACGGCGCGCGTCGCGGTCCTCGATCCGCTCGTCACCGACGACGCCGTGACCGGCGAGATCACCGCCCGCGCCCGGCTGAACGCCCTCGATCCGAGGCGCATCACGGCCGAGATCCGGATCGCCGAGCTCGACCCGCGCGCCTTCGCCGGGACGGCGCCGGCCGCGCGGGTGAGCGCGGAGGCCCGCGGGGAGATCCACCTCGACGCGGAGGGCGGGCCGCGCATCGTCGGCGAGGCGAAGACGGAGCCGTTCGTCGTCGTGGGGCAGCGCGTGCCGGCGCTCGATGCGCGCGCGACGTTCGAGCGCGGAGCGCTGCGCGCCGCCGCGACGATCCACGAGCCCGGCGCGCCCATCGAGGCCACCGTCGCCCTCTCCAGAGAGGGGGAGATCCAGTTCGAGGCGCAGAGCGAGATCCCGTCCCTCAGCGCGGTGCAGCACGTCCCGAGCGGCATCCACGGCAGCGCCGCGCTCCACGTCGAGGGCGCGCTCAAGAACGACGCGCTCGACGCGAGGGCGACCGTGCGCGTCGCCGGGCTCCGCGTCGGGTCGGAGCTGCGGCTCGGGCGCGGCGAGCTCCGGGCCAGCGCCACGGGGCCCCTCGACAAGCTCACGATCGAGGGCGCTTTCCGGGGCGCGGATCTCCGCGCGCAGCAATACGCGTTCAGCCGCGTCGCGGCGAGCGCCGCAGGGCCGGCCACCGCGCCGCGCGTCCGCGTGTCGCTGGCCAGCGCGGAGCGCCGGATCGCGGCCTCGGCCGACCTCGACATCGCGCGGAGCGAGGCGCGGCGGATCCGCGTGGAGGTGGCGCGCGGAGAGGACGAGATGACCGCGCAGGCGGCCCGCGTCGCGTGGGGCCGCGGGATCGCCCTCCGCGGGCTCGAGCTGCGCGGCGACGGCGTGGGCGAGCTCCAGGGGAACCTGTCGCTCGCCGGGAACGAGGTCGAGGGCGACCTCCGCGGCACCGCCATCCACCTCGAGCGCATCGCCGACATCGCCGGGGTGCCGCTCGGGGTCGGGGGCCTCGCGAACCTCGACGTGTCGATGCACGGCCGGGGGAAGCGGCGCGCCGGGCACGTGCAGGTCGAGCTCGAGGACGGCTCCATCCCGGGCGTGGCGCCGCGGCTGTCGATGAACATGACGGCGCGCGTCGACGGCGAGGCGCTGAAGGCCGACGGCCTGGTCCGGCTGATCGCGCCGCCCGAGCCGCCGCCGGCCCGATCGCGGGAGGCCGAGCGCCAGGGTGCGACGCCGGGCGAGCCGTCGGCCACGATCGGCGACCTGGCGAGGCGCCAGACGCCGCCGCCGCCGGTGTGCCAGGGCGCGATCGCGCGCGTCCTTGTCGACGGGAGCGCGGCGCAGCTGCGCGGGCCGCTCCTCTCCGGGCGCACCTGGCAGACCGTCACCGGCGCGGCGCGCCTGGACGCCGACGCCTGGCAGCTCGGGTGCCTGGCCCAGGCCTCGCCGGTCCCGCTCGCCCTGAGCGAGCTCGCGGGCCGGCTGACCGCGCGCCTCGCGGTGGTGCGCGAGGCGGGAGAGCGGCTCCCGTCGGTGCGGAGCCTCCTGGTCCGCACCGAGGGCCTGCGCGCGGCGGGGCCGGTCGACGAGGAGACGGGCGCGCCGGCGTGGGTGTCGAGGAAGCTCGACGCGCGGCTCGCCGGCGATCTCGACGCGAAGACGGGCGACGCCCACGTCACGCTGTCGGTGTTCGACCGCCAGCTCGTGGCGGAGCTCTCGGCCGCGCTCGACGCCGATCTTCCGGCGCTCCTGGCCGATCCGGCCGCGGCGCTCCCGCGGATGCCGATCGCGGCGCACCTCCGCGTGCCGCGCCGCCGGCTCGACGATCTCGCCGAGCTGGCCGCCCTCGGAAAGAGGATCCCGGTGCTCTCCGGCGCCGCGGGGCTCGACGTGTACTTCGCGGGGACGATGGCCGAGCCCAGGCTCGTGGCCCGCGCGATGGCGGCGAACGTGGGCGGCGCGGGGGGCCCCTCGCCGCTCGGCAAGCTCCGGCTCGACACGCTGCTCGTGTACGACGGGCGCGACGCGGCGCTCGACGCCTATGCGTTCCGCGGCCCGCGCACCTACATGACGGCGACGGCGAAGCTCGGCGCGAACGCCGCCGCCCTCCTCGGCGGTGCCCGGGGCGGTCCGGTCCTCACCAGGGGCAGCCTCGAGGCGAAGATCGCGGACCTGCCGCTCGCCGAGGTCCCGGTCCTCGCCGACATGCAGATCAGCGGCCAGGCGCGCGGCGAGATCGCCGTGCGGGGCTTGTTCGAGCCCGCCCCCGAGGTCGTGGCGCGCCTCGAGCTCCCGGGCCTCACGCTCGGCCCCGACGTGGCGTACGAGACCGCCGAGGTCTCGTTCAACATCGCGCCGCCGGGCGACGCCGGGCGCACCGCGGCGGTGGCCAACGTGCGGCTCGTGGGGCGCGACGGCGGCCGGCTCGAGGCCAAGGCGGAGGCGCCGGTCGTGTGGGAGGCGAACGCGATCCCGACGCTCACGGACGACCAGAACGCCGAGGTGTCGCTCGCGGTCGATCGCTTCCGCCTGGCGGCGCTGGAGCCGTTCCTCCAGGGCTCGGTGAACCGGCTCGACGGCACGCTCGACGGCGAGGTGCGGCTCGGGCTCGGCGCGCAGGCGGGCTTCTCCGGCCAGATGCGCCTCACCGGCGGCCTGATCCACGTGGCCACGATCGGCCAGCCGCTCGAGAACGCGTCGTTCCGCGTGACGGCGAGCCCCTCCGGCGAGCTGCGCATCGACGACATCCGCGCCGAGGCCGGCAGCGGCCAGGTCCGCGGCAAGGCGACTCTCCAGATGGAGGGGTTCACGTTCCGGAGCGCCCGCGCCGAGCTGGAGATCCCGGAGGGCCGGGATCTCCCGATCGCGCTGGAGGGCGTCCCCATGGGCGACGTGCGCGGCAGGGTGGTGCTCGCGGCGGAGAGCCGGGACGAGCAGGTCGCCGTGCGCGTGGATGTGCCCACGCTCCACGTCACGCTGCCGCCCACGATCGGGCGGAGCGTGCAGCCGCTCGACGAGAACGAGGACATCACCACGTCGGCGCCGCTCAGCCGGGAAGAGTACGAGACGCGGCGGGCGCCGGCCGAGCCGACGGACCAGGCGAAGCGGAGCGCGGGCGGCACGCCGCTCGTCATGGATGTCCACCTCGGCAGGATCGGCATCGAGGGCGACATGGTGCAGGCCTCGCTGTCCGGCGATCCGGCGCACCCCCTCCGCATCCAGGTCGCGGAGGAGACCCGGATCGAGGGCAACGTGAACATCCTCTCGGGCAAGCTCGAGGTGATCGGCAAGGAGTTCGAGATCGAGCCGGGCCTCGTCGCGCTGCAGGGGGATCCCTCGAATCCGTACCTGAACGTGAAGGCGTTCCACGACACGCCGGAGGGGACCCGCATCTTCATCGATTATGTGGGGGAGCTCAACCCGATCACCGAGGAGAAGATCACCTTCCGTTCGGAGCCCCCGCGCCCGGAGAACGAGGTGATCGCCGAGCTCCTGCTCGGCAAGCAGTACGCGGAGGGGACGCTGGCGGGCGGCACGTCCACCGAGGCGCCTGGCGGCGGCGGCAACGCGGCCGGTGGGGTCGCGGCCGGCGTGGGCACGGGGCTCGCGTCCGCGCAGATCAACATGATCCTCCAGAGCATCGGTCCGCTCCGGAATTTCGAGACGAAGCTGGGCACGACCGAGGCGGGCGCGCTGAAGACCACCGTGGGCTACCAGCTCGGGGAGCAGGTGACCGCGAGCGCGAGCTACGAGGCGGGGACCACGGGGCAGGGGCAGGGGGCCGGTTCCCCGAGCAGCCCCGCCGCGGCCCGGGCCCGCACCGAGGTGAGCCTGGAGTGGCGGTTCCGCCGGGACTGGTCCGTGCGGGCCGGGATGGCGACGGGCGAGAGCCCGGGGACGACGCTCGACCTGCTCTGGAAGCACCGGTACTGAGCGCGCTCCGACGGCGGGGGGCGCGCTCTTCGTGAGGACGGCGCGCCTCCTGCGCGCCGGCTCAACGCTTCACGCAGATGCCGCCGCAGTCCGCGCCGATCTCCGGATCGCAGTCGTCGCCCGGGTCGTCGATGCACTCCAGCCCCTCGGGGCACGGGCGCGCCGTGATGCCGCCGCACCCCTCCGGCGCCGGCTCGGGCGCCACGCAGATGCCGCCGCAGTCCGCCCCGCCGCGCTTCGGGTCGCAGTCGTCGGACGGGTCATCGATGCACTCCCGCCCCTCGGGGCACTCGATCCCCGCGAAGCCTCCGCACTCCGGCCCCCCCGGCGTCGGCTCCACGCAGATGCCGCCGCAGTCCGCCCCGCCGTGCTTCGGGTCGCAGTCGTCCGACGGGTCATCGATGCACTCCCGCCCCTCGGGGCACTCGATCCCCGCGAAGCCCCCGCACTCCGGCCCCCCCGGCGTCGGCTCCACGCAGATGCCGCCGCAGTCCGCCCCGCCGTGCTCCGGGTCGCAGTCGTCCGACGGGTCGTCGATGCACTCCCGCCCTTCGGGGCACTCCAGCCCCAGGAACCCTCCGCACTCCGGCCCATCCGGCGGCGGCGGCTCCACGCAGATGCCGCCGCAGTCCGCCCCGCCGTGCTCCGGGTCGCAGTCGTCCGACGGGTCATCGATGCACTCCCGCCCTTCGGGGCACTCGATCCCAGCGAAGCCCCCGCACTCCGGTCCCCCCGGCAGCGTCGGCTCCACGCAGATGCCACCGCAGTCCGCCCCGCCGCGCTCCGGGTCGCAGTCGTCGGCCGGATCATCGATGCACTCGAGCCCGTCGGGACAGCCCGTCCCGAGGAGCCCGCCGCACGTCTGAGCTCCGGGCGGCTCCTGCGGTCCTCCGCCCCCGCCGCCGTCTTCCTCTTCGTCGCAGCCCACGAGCCCGATCACGATAAACAAGAGAGCCAGTCCTTTGTGACGCATCAGAACCTCCGCGTTGTGGTTGTCCGAACCCCGACGCGGCCACCGGACCGGCGACCGCGCGGCGAGCCTTTCGCGCGGGCGCCGCCGAGACGACGCCTCCGGCGCGACCGCCCAGACCGCCAGCAGCGCTGCTGTGGTCTGCGCTCTTTAGCAGAGCGTCCTTCGAGGGGCCGCGTCCCACCATCGGCCCGCCATGAAGCAGCTTCGGTGCCACTGAAAATCGCTGCGATTGGCGCGGAGCTCACGGTGTCGAGCTCGGTCACCGCGATCGCGATGTCTTGCTGTATCTCGATTGTGCCAGCGGCTTGACCGTAGGGTCCGCGGGCCTCCTCGGCGGAGGCCCTCCCCGTGTGCGCGCCCGGGCGACGCCTGGCGGCGCTCGCGTGAGAGGGCACGGGCCGCGAAGCGCGGCCGCTACCGCCGTCAGAGCGACGCGTCGAGCCGGTCGAGCACCGCCCGGATGACCGGCGTGTAACCGTAGTCGCCGTTGTCGCTGAGCGGATCGCTCGTCTGCGCCGGGCAGATCGAGCCCGTGATCCCCTGGTTCCCGAGGCTCCGGAGCAGCTGCAGCTCGCGGATGCCCGGGTACGCCTTGGCCTTGTACTGCGTCGTCGTCCGCGGGAGCGGCGCCGCCGGATCGTTCATGTCCTCCGGCACGCACAGCGGATTGTCGATGGTCTGGCCCCCGACCTGTATGCAATCGCAGCTCTGGTTCGTTCCCTCGCAGCTGCGCTCCTCGACGTCGAAGAGGCAAGCGTACTGGAGATCGCCGGCGCCATCCGGCAGGATCGTGTACTCGCGGCCGTTGATCGCGTTCCATCCCGTGGCGTTCGGCGGGACGATCGGGTCGCCGGTGATCGGGTTCGTGCCCGAGCGCGGCGTTGCCGACTCGATCATGAACGGGTCCGCGGGCGGGACGTGGTTCGCCGGATCGCCGAGGATGATGTCCCAGGTGTTTTTGGAGCTGCCGGTCACCCGCGCGTTGAGCTCGGCGGCGCTCTTGAGCCCGCCGACCGGATTGCCCTGATCGTCGAGGCCCTGCGAGAGATCGGGGGCGCCGCTTGCGTCCTGGCGCGCGAGGTCCTGCCACGGCACCCCGAGGATGCCGGTGAAGATGACGTGCTGCGGCCCCCGGGTCAGCGCGCTGCCGCCCTCGAGATCCGTAAAGAGCGGGTTCGGCACGAGCTCTCCGGTGCGCGACGGCACGAGCGGCGACGAGAGCGCCTCGAAGTACCGCTCGATCGGATAGAGGAAGTCGAACCCGAAGCGGCGCTTCTGGTCCCAGCACCGGCTGTTCACCGGGTCCTCAGCCACGGAGAGCCTGGCGGGGTAGCCATCGGAGCCCGTGCAGGCCGGTTCCAGGGGGCAGCCTGTCTGGTCCTGGCTGCAGGACCTGCAGCATTCGTGGTTCGGGTCGATGGCGCACTCGCTCCGCGGCCGCCACATCCTGAAGCCCCCGGTCTCGGCGACGACGTAGTTCCTGCCTTCGTCCCTGATCGAGCAGTCGTTCTCGTCGGAGAGCATCACGATGAGCACGAGCGAGTCCGGCCGGAGAAAGGCCCTTCGTTGGTCCAGGAGCGTCTGGTCGACCCCTATCGGCGTCGCGACCTTGCTGTCCCTCGCGATCTCGAGCCTCTCGTACGGCTCGGGGTCGGCAAGGAAGCGATACATGCTCTCCAGCGGCGCCTCGAAGCCGCACCCCGCCTGCCCGACTCCATCCACGATGGCGCCGAGCTTGCTGTGGAGCGTCGCGACATCGGAGTCTCCTGCCGGGTCGTGACTTCCGGCCGGGTCCCACACGAGGAAGCCCTTGTCCTGGTAGGTCGGCAGATCGTTCGTTCCGCTCCCGTCATGGGAGCGCGCGAGGAGGTGGGCCATGTCGACGTTCGAAGTGGACGTCGACGCAGGGCAGGCGCCCGATCCGTGGCCGCCGAGGCTGCTGCTGATGACGCCGATGTGCATGTCGTGCACCGGGTTGCGCACGCGCGAGGAGCCGGCCGGGCATGTGTCGAACCCTGTCGCGGGCTGCTCCGACTCGCCCACCGGCTCGCCGGTCGGGGACACGCAGACGGGGTTGACGATATTGAACACGAGGTCGGCGGTCGCCAGCCGCAACATCTCCTGCTTGTCCGCCATCGAGCCGGAGTTATCGACAACGAAGAGGACGTCGACCTTGTCCGGCGTGAACTCCGGCCAATCCCAGCCTCCTGCGCCTGTGCTGCTGCCGCCGCTTGTGCTTGTGCTTGTGCTGGCGGGGAAGTCAGAGCCGCCGGTGCCATCGCCGCCGCTGCCGCCGGCTCCCGAGCCCGACGTCGAGCTGGTGTTCGCGTCGCCGAGCGAGATATCCACTTGACATGCGGCGAGCGACACGGCGCTCCCGACGAGAATTGGCGACATGGTTCGTAGTAGCTTCGATGACATGGCTCCTCCATGAGCGGCGCCGAGAGCCGCCTGCGAAGACCTGCTGTGACCCAGCATGAAGGGACGCTCGCCCGCTTCCCCATTTCAAAAAATTCATCTCCGCTAACGAATCCCCGAGCCCCGCCGTCTCCCTCGCATCCCGCCCAGCCCCCAAGACGCGCCTCTCCCCCGCCGCCCGCTCTCAATCTCTTCCGCCCCGCTCTGGTACCGCGGGCCAGAACTCCTGCCAGGGCTCTGCCTCGCGAGCGAAAAGAGATTTCAACGCAAAGGCGCAAAGGCGCAAAGGCGCAAAGGCGCAAAGGCGCAAAGGCGCAAAGGCGCAAAAGAACAAATCTCGTTCATTTTTGCGTCTTTGCGCTCTTGGCGTCTTTGCGTTGAAATCTCTCTCCGGATCCCTGGCCGGACTCCTGGTGGGTGGAACTAGTGGGTGAAGGAGTGGAGGCGAGAGACGTGGGGGCTGGACGGGTAGGCGCGGAGGAAGGCCGAGGCGCGCTGCGCCGCGGCCGCGCGCTGGCCGCTGTGCCAGAGCGCCTCGATGGTGAGCGCCTCCCGCTCCTGCGCCAGCGCGCCGCCCGGGAAGCGGAGCCGCGCTTGCTCGGCGATCATCAGCGCGCCGGCGGCGTTGCCGCGCCGGAGCGCCGCGCGCGCGTCGGCGAGGAGCGTCAGCTCCTCGCCGAGCCGGCTCTCTCGAAGGGCCGGCGGGCTGGGCGCGCCGTCCGCGAGGGCAGCGCCTGCGGATTCCACCGCGGGCGCTGCCTCGGCGACCTCCGCCTCGTCTGCGGGCGGCGCGCTCGCGGCGTGCTCCTGCCGCGGCGCCTCCGGCTTCGGGGGTGCCGCGGTCGTACGGGGCCTGGCCGGTGTGATCCGCCTGGCCGGCAGCGGCACCGCGACCGGCGGGGCCACCTGGACCGGTACAGGCGCCTCGGCCGGCGGCGCCGCCTCGGTGGGCGAGCGCGCTTCGGCCGGCGGCGCCGCCTCGGCGTACGCCGCCGTCTTCTGCGCCGGCGCCGCTGCGGGCGCGGAGGCCGGCGGCGCGACGGCCGGCGCGACCACGACGACCTGAGCCGGCGGCGCCGCGCTCGGCGGGGCCACAACGGCATAGCTGACGAGGAACAGGACCCCGCAGGCGGCGCCAAGGAGCATCGACTTCACGATGCCCGCAGCGCCCGCGGCTGCGGCCACCGCGGCCGCTGCGCTGGCGGCACCGGCGGCGCCCGCACCGGCGGCGCCCGCACCGGCGGCGCCCGCACCGGCGGCGCCGAAGCCTGCGGCCGATGCCACCTCGCCCGCGGACGCCGCGGCGGCCATCTCGCCCGCGGACGCCGCGGCGGCCACCTCGCCGGCGCCGCCCGCGGCAGCGCTCGCCGCGCCGCCCGCGTTCGCCGAGAGCGCCCCTCCCCCCGCGCCCTGGATCCCGCCGAGGGCGGCTGTTCCGGCGAGGCCGAGCTGCGCGGCCATCGCGGCCCACACCTGCTCCTGCGCGCCGTCGGGTGGGTCCGCCGGCGGAGCAGCACGGAGGAGATCGCGCTCCGTCTCGAGCGCGCTCACCTCGGCATCGAGCCAGCGCACAGGATCGCTCATCGCTCCCCTCCCGCGCGCTTCCAGATGGATCGCTGCTCGACCCCCGGCAGCGGGACGAGCAGCGAGGAGGGCCCTGGCGGCGCCGGCCCCCGCTCCAGGGCCGGGAGCCCGGCGTCGACGGCCGCCGCCTTCAGCACGGGCTGCGACTTCGTGGCCGGGGCCCCGCCCACGTGGAACCGGTCGCGCGCGTTCAGGCGCGTGACGGCGCGGCGGAACGCGTCGCGCGCGAGGCGGAGGCGCGAGTAGACGGTCCCCAGCGGGACGTCGAGCAGCTCGGCGACCTCGTCGCCGCCCATGCCGTCGAGCTCGAAGAGCGTGAACACGGCGCGTTGCTCGAGGGGCAGCTCGTCGAGGAGGGTCTCCAGCAGCGCGATCGCCTGGCGCCGCTCCGCCTCCGCGCCGACGTCGACCCGGTCGTCGGCGCAGTCGAGCAACGGCTCGTCGTCGTGAGCGCGCCGCCTCATGTGAGCGAGCTTGCGCCGGTCGCGGGCGACGTGAAAGCAGATGCTGTACAGCCAGGTCGTGATCTTCGACCTACCTTCGAATTCGGGCAACCGGCGATGGACGACGAGGAAGACGTCCTGAACCGCGTCGGCGGCGTCGCTCTCGGGCACGCCGAGGCGCCGCAGCGACCGCCACACGAACCGGAAGTGCTGCGCATAGACCTCTCCGAAGGTCATTCTGTCCTGCCGCTCTTCGCCATGCTCACCCCGTCTGTGGAGGGTCTCCGGCCTCGCCATCAGAAAATCGACACGCGGGCGCTCAGGCCGACGAGCAACCCCACCGGGGAGGGGTCGAGCGCGGGGTCCTCGATCACGGCGGCGCCGGCGTCGGTGCCCGAGCGGCGCTCGACCGTGATGCGCGCCCGCACGACCGGCGCGAGGAGCGTGGCGCGCGCGGCCCAGCCGAGCGCGTGCGTGCGCGTGCCACCGAAGAGGGTCCCTTCCGCGATGGCCGAGCCGCCGACGGCGAGCCAGGGCGCGGAGGCCTCGCGATCCTGGACGAACCCCTTGCCCGTGCCGTGGACGGCGCCGAACAGCGAGACCGCGCAGGCCGAGAGCCGGGTGCCGTCGAGCTCGCCGAGGATCCTCGCGCAACCGCGCGCGGTCGCGGCGACGAGCCCGACGGAGACTGCGCCCGACGTGAGCTCGATGTCCTGGCGCGGCAGCCACACCGCGCCGAGGCCGGCGGACCAGGCGCTGCGCCGCAGGGAGATGTCGGCCGTCGCGGCCGGCCGGAACGGATCGAGCATGCCCACGGTCCCCGCGGCGCCGAGCTCCAGCGAGACGTCCCCGCGCGGTGCCTGACGCGGCGGGCGCGGCGACGAGGGCGCGACCGGGGCCGGCGCGGGGGCGGGGGCGGCCGGGGCCGGCGCGGGTGGAGGCGCCGGCTTGCTGTCGAGCAGGATGGCGACGGTCAGCGCCACCGCTCCGACGAGCTCGTCGCAGGTCGCTCCCGCTTCGGACGAGAGCTGCCGGGCGCGGCCTCCCGCCTGGAGGACAGCGGTGTACGTGGAATCGGCGCGGAGAAAGTGGACCTCGAACTCGGGAGCAACGCCGGATCTCGCGGAGGCGCCTTCCGGGGCGCTGCCAGCGCCTTCCGGGGCGCTGCCAGCGCCTTCCGGGGCGCTGCCAGCGCCTTCCGGGGCGCCGCCGGCGCCTTCCGGGGCGCCGCCGGCGCTCGCAGGCTCCAGGGCGCGCCGGTTCATCACCTGTTCGACCGCAGCGGCGAGCGACGGCGCGTCGGGGCAATCGGTCGCCGAGGGCGTCCGGTGGACGGCGAGCCGAGGGAGCGGCGGGGCGGCCGATACCACGCGCGGCGAGCCGAGGGGAAAGGCACACAGGGCCAGGACGACGCAGAGCGCGCCCCGACGCGAGAGACGAAGGCAGGTCACGGGCCTCCCATTAGCGCAAGGAACGGCGCAAGCGGAGTTAGGACGCGCCGGCCCCGGCCATCTTGGGCCGGCGCGTTGCGATCTCGCGCGATGACGCGGCCGGCCCGATCCGCCCTGGCCAGGCCGACGCGGGTCGCGAGCACCGCGCGCGCAGGATCGGATAGAGTGGCGCCCCATGAACTCCTACGATCTGGTTACGTGCACGAGCTGCTACGGCGAAGGCGAGATCAACACCGACTCCGGCCCCTTTCTGTGCAAGGACTGCAACGGCAACGGCCGCATCTTTCCGACCGGAGAGCAGATCGAGGAGCGCATCCGCGAGATCGAGGTCGAGCTGGAGCGTCACCCGCTGGAGGCGCGGCCGGAGACCCGGTGGCTCGTCTTCGAGCTGCGGCGCACGCGCAAGCTGCTCTGGCAGATCCGGTCGCTCTGCGAGGAGACCGACGGCGACGCAGAGAGCGCGCTCATCGTCAAGGTCCGCGATCTGGCCGACGCGGCCGTCGCCCCGAGGAGCCCCGCGCTGCCGCGCGAGATGCTCCCGGAGGACGGCTGACGGCCGATCCCGCCGGGGAGCCGAGCCTCGGCGAGGCGTCCTCACGCACCTGTCCGGTCGCGACGCGCGGTGTCCTGATGCTTGCTCTTTACCCTGCCCTCCTCGGCCCCGCGTGGGCTGCGCTCGCGCCGCCGGTCCAGGACCTCCACGCGGGCGGCGCGCGCGCCCGCGGCCGCTTCCGCGTGCGTCGCGGCCGCGGGCTCGCGGCGCGCCTGATCGCCGCCCTGCTGCGCATGCCGGAGGCGGCGGAGGACGTGGCCGTGACGCTCGCGGTCGAGCCGGTGGGCGACGGCGAGCGGTGGATCCGCACCTTCGGGGGCCGCCTGCTCTGCTCGTCGCAATGGCGCTCGGGGGATCTGCTGGTGGAGGCGATCGGCCTCATCCAGTGCTGGTTCCGGCTCCGCGCCGAGGGCGGAGCGCTCGTGTTCGAGCAGGCCCGGTCGACGTTCGGGCTCGGCGGCTTCGGGCTGCCGCTGCCCCGGTGGCTCGCCCCGCGGGTCGAGGCGCGGGCCGAGCCCCTGCGCGGTGAGGTCCGCGTCGACGTACGGATCTTCGCGCCGATCGCCGGCCTGCTCGTCGCGTACGACGGGCGCGTGGCCGGCGAGAAGCGCGGCGCGACCCCCTCCGCGCGCGCCGGCGCGCCGCCGCCGGGGGCCGGAGCGCCATCGCCGGAGCCCCGCGCGTGATCACGGCGCTCGTGCTCCTCGCCGTGCAGGGCGCGCTCGGCGCGTTCGACACGCTCTACTACCACGAGTGGCGCGCGCGCCTGCCCGGCGGCGTGCCCGGCACCGCGCCCGAGCTCGTCCTCCACGGCGCCCGCGATCTCGTGTATGCGGTGCTCTTCGCCTCCCTGCCCTTCGTGCGCTGGGAGGGGCTCGCCGCCTGGCTGCTCGCGGCGCTCCTCCTCGTCGAGATCGCGATCACGCTCCGCGACTTCGTCATCGAGGACACGGTCCGCAGGCCGCTCGGGGGCGTCTATCCGGGAGAGCGGGTGATGCACGCCGTGATGGGCATCGTCTACGGCGCCGCCCTCGCGCACCTCCTCCCCGAGCTCCGGCGCTGGTCGCTCGGCGCCACCGGTTTTTCCCGCTGGGAAGCGCCGCTCGCCCTCCGCGTGATCCTGCCGCTCATGGCCGCCGGCGTGCTGCTCTCGGGGCTGCGCGACCTCGGCGCCGTCTACGGGCCTCGCTGGCTCCGCTTCCCCTGGGGGCGCGCGTGATCCGCGAGCGCCCGCGCCGCGCGGGCCCCTTCAGCCCTTCACCGCGCCCGCCGTGAGGCCCGCCAGGATCCGCCGCTGGAAGACCAGCGTCAGCACGACAAGCGGCACGGTCACGACGATGGACGCCGCCATGGTCTGCCCCCAGGGGATCTCGTAGAGCCCGCTCGTCGTCGTCGAGAACGCCTGGATCGCGTAGGTCACCGTGCGCTTGTCGGGCGTCTGGGTGAACGAGAGCGCGAACAGGAACTCGTTCCAGGCGGCGATGAAGGCGAGGATGCCGGTCGTCGCCATCCCCGGGACCGAGAGCGGCAGCATGATCCTGGTGAACACCTGCCACGGCGTCGCGCCGTCGACGTAGGCCGCCTCCTCGATCTCGCGCGGGATCGCCTTCAAGAACCCGGTGAGCACCCACACCGTGAAGGGGAGCGTGAAGATGAGGTACGTCAGGACCAGCGCGGGGAGCTGGTTGTAGAGGTTGAAGAAGTTGATCATCTCGAACAGGGCGCCGAGGACGGCGATCTGCGGGAAGATGGTCATCGCCAGGACGATGTAGAGCACGGCGCTGCGCCCGCGGAACCGGAACCGCCCGAGCGCGTAGGCGGCCAGGGAGCCGATGGCGAGCGAGACCGCCGTGACCGAGACGGCGACGATCACGCTGTTCATGAGCGCCGTCTGGAACTCGCCGTTCTCCAGGACGAGGCGGTAGTTGTCGAGCGTCGCGCGGCCGGGCCAGTAGCGGACCGGGGTCGTGAAGAGCTCGTCGTCGGGCTTGATGGAGGAGACGAACGCCCAGACGAACGGGAAGATGGTGAACCCGACGACCGCGGCGACGAGCAGGTAGAACAGGGCCCGCAAGGCGCCCTGTCCCGGCGAGCGCCGCCCCCCGGAGTCCCGCGAAGAGCCCTTCATCTCACGCCTCCTCGGTGCGGAACACCGCGAGATAGATCATGATGAACACGGCGATGATCATGAACAGGGCGACGGAGATCGCCGAGCCGTATCCGATGTTCGAGATGCTGACCAGCGTCTGCTGGGCGTACGTCGCCATGGTCTGCATGTCCGGCCGGTTGCCGAACATGACGAAGAAGATGTCGAACACCCGGAGCGCGTCGAGCGTGCGGAAGATGAGCGCGACGAGCATCGAGGGCTTGAGGAGCGGCAGGGTGATCCGGGTGAACTGCTGGAGCGCCGTCGCGCCGTCGACCCGCGCGGCCTCGTAGAGATCGCTCGGGATGAGCTGCAGCCCGGCGAGCAGGAGGAGCGCCATGAACGGCGTCGTCTTCCAGACGTCGATGACCGCGACCGCCCAGAAGGACACGTCGGGATCGGCGACGAAGGCGACGTTGCGCTCCAGGACGCCGAGCCGGTTGACGAGGAGATCGTTGAAGACGCCGTAAACGTCGTTGTACATCCACTTCCACATCTGGGCGGAGATCACGGTCGGTATGGCCCAGGGGATGAGCATGGCGGCGCGCACCGCCGAGCGCCCCTTGAACTGGGAGTTGACGAGGAGCGCCACGCCGAGCCCGAGGGTGAGCTCGCTCAGCACGGTGACGACCGTGAAGAGGACCGTGAGCAGGACCGCGTCGTGGAAGTAGCTGTCCTGCGCGAGATCGACGTAGTTCTGCGCCCCGACGAACCTGGCCGGCTCCCCCGTGCCGAGGCGCGCGTTCGTGAAGCTCAGGTAGAACGTCTCGGCCAGGGGGTAGAGGGCGACGAAGGCGACGACCACGAGCGTCGGCAGGAGGAACAGCCAGGCGCGCCGCTGCCGCCGCTTCTCGAACGACGCGCTCGCCGCGCGGGGCGCCGCGCTCGTGGCCTCTGGGTTCGCCGGCGTGCTCATGGGGTGATCCGTTCTCGCGGGGTGGTGTGGCCGGGAGATCTCGTGCGCGGCGCGCCGCACCCGAGATCGACGCGATGGAGCCGTGTCAGCGGAGCGCGCGCGTGATGCGCTGCTCCACCTGCCCGAGCACCTCCTTCGGCTCCTTGCCCTGCAGGACCTGGCTCACCCCCTGGAAGAACGCGATCGACGCCTCGTTGTACCGGGCGCCGGTGCTGTTCGAGGGGCGCGCCACGAGCGTGATGTCCTTCGCGTTCGCCAGGAAGGGCAGCGACTTCACCACCTCCGGATCCTGCTGCACCGACGGGATCGTCGGGATGAACGAGCCCGCGGTCGCGCGGAATTTCTGCGCCTCGGGGCTCGTCATGTAGCGGACGAGCTCGATCGCCGCGTCCTTGCTCGGCGAGAACTTCGAGACGGCGAGCTGCCACCCGCCGACGGTGCCCGCGCTCTTCTGGCCGGGCTCGTGCGGCAGCGGGCCCGCCCCGAACTTGCCCTTGATCGGCGACCTCTCGGCGTTGCCCGCCGCGTAGGCATAGGGCCAGTTGCGCATGAAGGCGGCGTTCCCGCCCTGGAACGTGTTGCGGGCGTCCTCCTCCTCGTAGCTCGTCACGCCGGCGGAGGAGATCGAGCCCACCCAGCCCTTGGCGCGCGCGAGCGCCTTCTGGGCGCCCGGGTTGTTCACGGTGATCTTGCCGTCATCGATGATCGCGCCGCCGCCGTGCGAGGCGATCCACTCCAGCGCGTTGCAGGTCAGCCCCTCGTAGGCCTTGCCCTGCCAGACGAAGCCGAGGAAGTTCGGATTGCTCGCCCGCTCCCCGTCCTGGATCTTCTTCGCCATCTGCTCGAGCTCGTCCCACGTCTCCGGCGGCTTCTTGTAGCCGTATTTCTCCAGCAGATCGGTGCGGTGGTAGAGCAGCCCGAAGTCGGTGAACCAGGGCATCGCCACGAGCTTGCCGTCGACCGTGTTGTTCCGCACGATGCCCTCGATGTGCGGCTTGGCCGCCTCGCCGAGCTTCTCGTTCAGGTCGACGAGGTTCTGCGCGAAGGCGCCGGGCCAGATGACGTCGAGCATCAGGACGTCGACGTCCCCGGACTGCGCCTGGAAGAGGCGCTGATAGACGGCGTAGGTCTCGGTCGCGTCCTTGGGCCTCGGGATGATGGTCACCTCGATGCCTGTGTCCTGCTGGAACTGCTTGATCATCACCCTGTCGAGCTCGGCGCCCACGCCCAGCGGCTCGCTGTAATACTTGAGCTTGCTGCCGGCGTATTTCTTCGCCTCGGCGGCGTTCGGCACCGCGGGGGGCTGCGCCTTGATCGCGCTGTCGCCCGGCGCCGCTGCGACCGCGGCCGCGGTCGTGGCGGCGGCGGGAGGGCGGCTATCGCCCGCGGGCGGGCTCTTGTCGCCGCGGCAGGCGCACAGCCCGACGACGAAGAGAAGGAGCGCTGTGGCTCGCCACGCGCGGAGGTCATGCTGCCGAGTGAGGTCCATCGCAGGATCCCTTCTGAGCTCAGTTGTGAGGAGTTTCCACATGTACGAGGCCGGAGCTGTCGTGACGCGCCGCTCACGAGCGCCGCGAAGGTGAAGCCCGCGGCAGCATCGAACGATCGCGCGCTCCGAGGCAAGGGTTCGCACCGCATCGGTGCGTCAACACCGCGGGCGAGAGCCCACGGATCACAGATGGGACGGAGCACGGCGCGCTGCTGGCGATGGCGCGCCGGATGACCGACCGCGCGGCCGCGACACGGCGCTTGGCGAGCGCGACAGGAGGTGACGACGCGCACGGGCGCGCGCGCGGGCGCGGGCTGCTTTGCGCTTGCGGAGCCTTTCCGGAGGCGGTAGAGCCGATGCTGCGCGGCCGGCGCTCGCGATCCGGCATGGTGCCGCGGGCTCTCGGCCTGCTGTTCCAGGCGGGTCCTGCCGAGCAGGGCGAGCTCAAACCGGTCTGCGCACGGCGGTGCATGACCCCCCTGACGCTCTCCTCTCCGGCCGATGCCCCTCGCCTTGCGGCGCGGCTCGTCGCCCGCACCATCCGGCTCGATGCTGACACGCTCGCGAGGATGCCCGGCGGCATCTCGTCGCTCGCGGGAGACAGCGCGCGCGTCTGGCTGCACCCCAGCGCGCAGCTGATCGCGCACGGGGTCGCCGCCCGCCTGGAGCTGCCGCAGGGCATCGAGGGCGGCGTGGCGTGGGTCCAGGAGGCGCTCTCGTCGGTCGCCACCTCCGACGCCGTGGGCCGCCCCGGCTGCGGCCCGGTGGCGCTCGGCGCCCTGCCGTTCGAGCGGACGGAGCCCGCCGCGCTCATCGTGCCGGCCCAGGTCGTCGGCGTGGCGCCCGACGGGACCGCGTGGGTCACCACCATCGGCGAGGGCGCCGCCCCCGCGCCGCGCCTTTTGCCGGCCGAGGGCCACCGGCGCTCGCCCGACAGCTTCACGCTCAAATCGGCGCTCCCGCACGACGAGTGGTGCGGGCGCATCGCGCGAGCGGTGGCCGACATCCAGCACGGGGATCTCTCCAAGGTCGTTGTGGCGCGCGCGGTCGACGTCGAGGCGAACCGGCCCATCGTCGTCGAGGAGGTCCTGCGCCGCCTCACCGCGCTCTACCCCTCGTGCGCGATCTTCCACTTCGACGGTTTCCTCGGCGCGAGCCCGGAGCTCCTGCTCTCGCGCCGCGCGCGCGCCGTCTCGTCGCACCCGCTCGCCGGCACCTACGCCGTCTCGGCCGACGTCGACGCCGACCGCCGGTTCGCCGAGGTCCTCCGGAGGTCGGCCAAGGACCAGCGCGAGCACCGCTTCGTGGTGGAGGCCGTGGCCGCGGCGCTCGCGCCGGAGTGCGCGTCGCTCGACGTCCCGAGCGAGCCGTCGATCCTGAGCCTCCGCAACGTGATGCACCTCGGCACGTCGATCCACGGCGACCTCAGGGAGACGGCGCCGGACGCGCTCACGCTCGCCGCGCGGCTGCACCCGACGCCGGCCGTGTGCGGCACCCCGCGCGACGCGGCGGAGGCCTGGCTGGCCGCGCACGAGGGCATCCGCCGCGGGCTCTACGCGGGGCTCGTCGGCTGGGTCGACGCCCGCGGCGACGGCGACTGGTTCATCGGCATCCGGAGCGCCACGGTCGACGGCGCGCGCGCGCGCATGGTCGCGGGCGTCGGGGTCGTCGCCGGCTCGAGCCCGGAGGCCGAGCTTGTCGAGACGCAGCTCAAGCTCCAGGCCATGCTCGCCGCCATCATCCGCCCCTGATGCCAGGGCCGCCCGGGCCCCTCACCCGCGCCGCCGGGGCCGCGCTGACGGGCTCCGCGCGGGCCCGAAGGGGAGCTTCGCCGTGAAGACACTCCTCATCGACAACTACGACTCGTACACCCACATCCTCGGTCAGTACCTCTGGGAGGTGAACGGCGAGGAGCCGATCATCGCCAGGAACGACAGCCTCTCGCTCGCCGAGATCAGGGACCTGGCGGTCGACAGCATCGTCATCTCGCCCGGCCCTGGCCGCCCCGAGCGCCGGGCCGATTTCGGCGTCTGCATGGAGGTGATCGAGGCGCTCGCCGACACGCCGATCCTCGGGGTCTGCCTCGGCCACCAGGGGCTCGCCGCGCGCTTCGGCGGGCGCGTCCAGCACGCCCCGCGGGTGATGCACGGCAAGGTCACGGAGGTCGAGCACGACGGCACCGGCCTGTTCGAGGGCGTGCCCAGCCCGTTCGAGGTGGTGCGTTACCACTCGCTGATCGTCGGCGACGACGCGCTCCCGGCGGAGATCGAGGTGACCGCCCGGACGCGCGGCGACGGGCTCATCATGGCCCTCAAGATCAAGGACCGGCCGTTCCACGGCGTGCAGTTCCACCCCGAGTCGATCGGCACGGAGCACGGCAGGAAAATTCTCAGCAATTTCCGTGATATAGCCGCACGCGCGGCGCGCGACCGGAGGGCTCCGGCGCCCGGCGGGCGCGCTCGCGCGCTGGGCGCACGCGCGCAGGCGGGTGCGCCGGAACGCGGCCGCGTGCGTCACCTCCGGCTCCCCTGGGTCGACCCCGAGCGGGCCTTCGCCGGGCTCTTTGCCGCGGCCCCGTGCGCGTTCTGGCTCGACTCGAGCGCGCCCGGCCGCGACGGGCGCTTCTCGTTCATGGGGAGCGCGACCGAGGCCATCGAGAGCCACGGCGCCGCGGTGACGCGATGGAGCGCCGGCTGCCCGGGGGGCCTGCTCACCCCGGCCCTGTCCGAGGGGAGCCCGTTCGCGGCGCTCCGGCGGGAGCTCGCGTCGGTGGCGCTCGAGCCGAGCGGCTTGCCCTTCCATTTCACCGGCGGCCTCGTCGGCTACCTCGGCTACGAGCTCAAGGAGCACCTCGGCTTCGGCGCGTCCGCCCACCCGCGCCGCGCGCTCCCGGACAGCGCGATGATGATCGCGCGGCGGCTCCTCGCCTTCGACCACGTCGAGCGCGCGGTGTACGCGTGCGCGATCGGCGCGCCCGGCGCGGACGAGCCCTCGCCTCCCTCGCCTCCCTCGGCTGACGCGTGGCTCGACGAGATCGCGGCGCGCCTCAAGGGCCTCCCGGCCCTCCCGGAGCCGGTCCTCCCGCCCGTCCCGGAGGGCTTCGCCGATCGCGTCGCGCTCTCCCAGCGCCTCTCGCGCAGGGAGCACCTCGACGCCGTCGCGGCCATCCTCGGCGAGATCCACGAGGGCGAGACGTACGAGGTGTGCCTCACCAACGAGTTCCATGCGCGGACCTCGCTGGACCCGTTCGCCCTCTACCGCGTCCTGCGCCGCACGAACCCCGCGCCGTTCTCGGCCTACCTCAAGCTGCCGGACGGCGCGGTGCTGTCGTCCTCGCCGGAGCGGTTCCTTTCGGTGGACCGGGAGCGGCGCGTGCGCAGCGAGCCCATCAAGGGGACGCGGCCGAAGGGCGCCACCGAGGAGGAGACCCTGGCCCTGCGCCGCGATCTCGCGACCAGCGAGAAGGACCGCTCCGAGCTCCTCATGATCATCGACCTCGTCCGCAACGACCTCAGCCGGGTCTGCGCCATGGGCTCGATCGAGGTCGAGGAGCTCCTGCGGATCACGGAGCACGCGACCCTGCTCCAGCTCTCCTCGGTCATCACGGGCGCCCTGCGCGAGGGCCGGGGCGCCCTCGACGCGCTCGAGGCGTGCTTCCCCGGCGGCTCGATCACCGGGGCGCCGAAGCGCCGGACGATCGCGATCATCGACGCGCTGGAGCGGCGTACGCGGGGCGTGTACACGGGCAGCATCGGGTACCTCGCCCACGAGGGCCCCATGGACATGAACATCGCCATCCGGACCCTCGTCGCCGACCGCGAGGGGGTCAGCTTCGGCAGCGGCGGCGCGGTCGTCGCGGAGTCGAGCGCGGAGGCCGAGTACGAGGAGGTCCTCGTCAAGAGCTTCCCCCTGCTCCGCGCCATCTACCTCGCGGAGCGCGTCGCGGACGCCGGCCGAGCGTCCGCGCGGTGCGCCCAGGCGACGGGCGCGCCGCGCCGATGACGTGCCCGGCGGACACGCGCGGGCGGCGAAGAAGCGAGTGCGGCGCGCATGCCGCACCGCGTATACTCGCCGCGCAGAAGGAGACGTGGCCTTGAAACGAGACAGCAACATCACGCAGAGGGGGGTCACGGTGCGTCGAGAGGTCGAGGACCTCGTCGTCGACGGCGCGATCCAGCCCATCGTCGAGGCGCTCGACAGCCACCTCGGCGTGGTCCTGGCGTCGAGCTACGAGGTGCCCGGCCGGTACACACGCTGGGACATCGGCTTCATCAATCCCCCGCTCGTGCTCGTCTCCCGGGGCCGCGACTTCCGGTTCACCGCGCTGAACGAGCGCGGGCGGGTGATCCTGCCGGCCATCGACGAGGCGCTCCGGAATTTCGACGCGGTCGCGGCCGTCGAGCGCCGCGCGGACGAGGTGATCGGCGCGGTCCGGCAGCCGGGCGAGCGGGTGCCGGAGGAGCTGCGCAGCCGGCAGCCGTCCATCTTCTCGGTGCTGCGGCGGATGATCGAGCTCTTCGGGGTCCCGGGCGACTCGCTCTTCGGGCTCTACGGCGCGTTCGCGTACGATCTCGCCTTCCAGTTCGAGCCCATCCGGCTCCGCCTCGAGCGCCCGGCGGATCAGCGGGATCTCGTGCTCTACCTCCCCGACGAGATCATCGCCGTCGACCATCGCCGCGAGCGGGCGACGCGCACGCGCTACGAGCTCAAGTTCGGCGATCGCTCGACCGACGGGCTGCCGCGCGAGGGCGCGGCGCGCGCCTACGTCGGCGCCGATCGCGCGCCGCCGAACGAGTACGCGCCGGGCGAGTACGCCGAGCTCGTCCGGGTCGCGCGGGAGTCGTTCAAGCGGGGCGATCTCTTCGAGGTCGTCCCGGGCCAGACGCTCTACGAGCCGTGCCCCGTCGCGCCCACCGAGCTGTTCCACCGGCTTCGCGAGCGCAACCCGGCGCCCTACGGCTTCCTGATGAACCTCGGCGAGTCCGAGTACCTGATCGGCGCCTCGCCGGAGATGTACGTGCGCGTCGAGGGCAACCGCGTCGAGACGTGCCCCATCTCGGGCACGATCCCGCGCGGCAGCGACCCGATCGCCGACGCGGCGCAGATCGCGCGCCTGCTCGCCTCCGCCAAGGACGAGTCGGAGCTCACGATGTGCACGGACGTCGATCGCAACGACAAGTCCCGCATCTGCGTGCCGGGGAGCGTCCGCGTGATCGGGCGCCGCCAGATCGAGATGTACTCGCGGCTGATCCACACGGTCGATCACATCGAGGGGCGGCTGCGCGAGGGGTTCGACGCGCTCGACGCGTTCCTCGCGCACACGTGGGCGGTCACGGTCACGGGGGCGCCGAAGGCCTGGGCCATGCAGTTCATCGAGGATCACGAGCGCTCGCCGCGCGCGTGGTACGGCGCCGCGGTCGGGATCGTCGGCTTCGACGGCACCATGAACACGGGGCTCACGCTGCGCACGATCCGCCTCAAGGACGGCGTGGCGCAGGTCCGGGTGGGCGCGACGCTGCTCTACGACTCCGATCCCGACGAGGAGGAGCGCGAGACGCACGTAAAGGCGTCGGCGCTCATCGACGCGATCCGGAGGCCGCGCGGGGTCCCCACGACGGCTCCGGCGGCGATCAACCCGGTGCCGGGGGGCGGCCTCAAGGTGCTGCTCGTGGATCACCAGGACTCGTTCGTGCACACGCTGGCCAACTACCTCCGGCAGACGGGCGCCGAGGTGATGACGCTCCGCGCCGGCTTCCCGCACGAGGAGCTCGACGCCTACGCTCCCGATCTCGTGGTGCTCTCGCCCGGCCCTGGGACGCCGAGCGATTTCGATCTCTCGGGGACGCTCTCGGCGCTGATCGAGCGGCGGCTGCCCGTCTTCGGCGTCTGCCTGGGCCTTCAGGGGATGGTCGAGCACTTCGGGGGCAAGCTCGGCGTGCTCGACTACCCGATGCACGGCAAGGCCTCGAAGGTGCGCGTGCTGGGCGGGCGCCTCTTCGAGGGGCTGCCGCGCGAGTTCCACGCGGGGCGCTACCACTCGCTCTATGCGCTGCGCGACGCGCTCCCCTCTTCGCTGAAGATCACGGCCGAGACCGAGGACGGGGTCGTCATGGCGATCGAGCACACGGAGCTGCCGATGGCGGCGGTCCAGTTCCACCCCGAGTCGATCCTCTCGCAGCACGACAACGTCGGGCTGCGGCTCGTGTGGAACGCGGTCGCGGATCTGCGCCGGGAGCGGCGCTGAGAGCCTGAACCGGTTCAGACCACAAAATGAAAAAGCGCCGCCGGGGCCTCGGGGGGGGAGAGGCCACGCCAGCGACGCTGGGCTGCCTGAGAGCATCAGGCGTGCCATGCGTGATTCCGTCGTAGTCGCGCACTTCGCATGGATGTCCAGGGCGGTCGTTTCGCTTCTGCAAGCGCAGCGCTGCACACCTGCAAAGGCAGGGCGCCACGACGGCCCTGCGCGGCGCCCAGGAATGCTCAGGCCGGCGCCTGCGGGCTCTCGCTACGCCGCACAAAAACACCCTTGCTGTATGCCATGAAGAACCCGAGCCTCATGGCGTTGCGCTCCGTGGCGATACCGGGACTGGCGCTGATGCACGCCAGGTGGCGACCTCGCTCGCGCACCCGCTCCAGGCGGCGGACGATGAGCGCCTGCTGGACGATGAGCGCCTGCTGGATGCCGCGCTCGCGGAACCGGGGGAGCACCGAGGCGCCGAAGAGCGCGGCGCCGTCGCCGGCGATCTCCATGCTGCCGCCGCCGGCGGATGGGCTCGGCGTAGGCGACCACGGACGAGGTGCCGAGCGCCAGCCGGCGCTCCTTGAGCCGGGCGATCTCGGCGTACGACAGCCTCGACACCGGCCTGCTCGTCATCGGAATCGGAATCGGAATCGGAATCGGAGAGAGGCGCTCGCGCGACATGGTGTTCTCCATCCTAGTCCCCTAGTCCGCCGAGCGCGCCTCGTGCGGTCGTGCAGACGAGCACGAGCGCGCCGCCGGCGCCGCGACCAAGGGGCGGCGCCGCCGGGCGGAGACCGCGCGCCCGACCCGTCCCTGGGGAGCGCGCTCGGCTGCCGCCGGCGCCGTCCGGGGCTGCGCCGCCCCACGATCTCCGCTCGCGCGGCCGCGGGCGTTGCGGCTATGCTGCGCCGCCATGAGTAGGATCTTCCGTTCACTTCCCCCGGCCGGCACCCAGCTCGGCATCGCGTTCTCGGGCGGGCTCGACACGCGCTGTGCGGTGGCGTGGCTCGCGCGCAACGGGCTCAAGGTGCACGCGTACACGGCCGATCTGGCGCAGCCGGACGAGGACTCCCCCGGCGACATCCCGCCGATCGCCCTGCAGCACGGCGCCGTCTCCGCCAGGCTCGTGGACTGTCGCGACGCGCTCGTCCGCGAGGGAATCCTCGCCATCCAGTGCGGCGCCTTCCACCTCTCGACGGGCGGCAAGAAGTACTTCAACACCACGCCGCTCGGCCGCGCGGTGACCACGACCGCGATCGTGCGCGCGATGCGCGACGACGACGTCCACGTCTTCGGCGACGGCAGCACGCACAAGGGCAACGACATCCAGCGGTTCTATCGCTATGGCATCTTCGTCGACCCCTCGCTCAGGATCTACAAGCCCTGGCTCGACCCGAAGTTCGTGGGCGAGCTCGGCGGGCGCAAGGAGATGAGCGAGTACCTCGAGCGCCACGGGCTGCCCTACCGCATGGGGACGGAGAAGGCCTACAGCACCGACGCCAACGTGCTCGGCGCGACGCACGAGGCGAAGGATCTCGAGCACCTGAACACCGGCATCAAGATCGTCCAGCCGATCATGGGGGTCGCCTCGTTCCGGCCGGAGGTCGCCATCGAGGCCGAGACGATCACCCTCGGGTTCGAGCGCGGCGTCCCGACGACCATCAACGGCAAGCGCTTCGGCTCCCTGTTCGAGCTGTTCGTCGAGTGCAACCGGATCGGCGGGCGTCACGGGCTCGGCATGAGCGATCAGATCGAGAACCGGGTGATCGACGCGAAGAGCCGCGGCATCTACGAGGCGCCGGGCATGGCCCTCCTCCACGCCGTCTACGAGCGGCTCCTGTCCGCCATTCACAACGAGAACACCCTCGACGTGTACTTCACCCAGGGCCGGCGCCTCGGGCGTCTGCTCTACGAGGGCAAGTGGTACGACCCCGAGGCCATGATGCTGAAGGACGCGCTCTCGCGCTGGATCGCGCCCGGCGTGACCGGCGAGGTGACGCTCGAGCTGCGCCGCGGCGACGACTACAGCCTCCTCGACACGCGCGCCGACTACATGGCCTACGCGCCCGACAAGCTCTCGATGGAGAAGGTCGAGGAGGCCTATTTCACCCCCGAGGATCGCATCGGCGCGCTCGAGCTCCAGAACCTCTCGGTGACGGACAACCGCCAGTTCCTCATCCACCTCATCGAGAGCACGCAGGCCCTCGGCCCGGGCGGCGCCCCCGCCATCGGCGAGCTGCTCGGCGGCGACAAGCCGAAGCAATGAGCCGAGACGAGCGGAAACGATAGCTGAGCGGAGGCGGCGCGCCGCGGTGGTGGCCGGATTTGAACGTGAAGGCGGGAAGGCGGGAAGAAAAGATCAATGATCTTCTCGCCTTCCCGCCTTCCCGCCTTCATGTGAATCTCTCCGGGGCAAACTAGGCCACCACCCGCGCCGCGCTCTGACCGCGGCGCTCGCCCCCCGGCCCGCCAAGGTTGCGCCCGGCGCGCGCCTGGGTCACCAAGAACGTCCAAACCCGGCCCGCCAGGAGCGGCGCCGGCCCAGGGAGGTGGTCATGTTCAAGCAGTTCATCGTCCAGGCGCTCGCCGCGGGCCTCGCGGTCGTCGTCGGCGCCAAGCTCATGCCCGGCGTCCGCATCCGCAAGATCCAGACGGCGCTGGTCGTCGCCGGCGTCTTCGCGCTCCTCAACCTCCTGCTCGGCTGGCTCGTGAGCTTCCTCGTCGCCGTGGCGCTCCTGCCCGCCGCCATCCTCACGCTCGGCCTGGCCTATCTCTTCTTCGGCCTCGCCGTGAACTCGGTGCTGCTCTACGCGACCGACAAGCTCATCGACGATTTCGAGATCCGGGGGTTCGGGCCGCTCTTCGGGACGGCCGCCCTCATCTCGATCGCCGGGTGGCTCTTGCCGCGCCTCCTGTGACGCGCCCGGCTGAGCGCGAAGGTTGATCGACGCGATCGCTGCCCAGAGATCGAGGACCGGGCCGTAACCGGGCTGTAGAAGACCGGCGACCGAGCCGCCGGTCGGCCCGCGTCGCTTCGCGCGTGGGTGATGCATCGCGCTATCGTTGCTCCCCGGGCGACCCAAATGACGAGGGCGCACGCGCGGCGGGGCAACTGCACCATGCCTCATGGTGGGTTAAGACTCTTGACATACTCAACTTGGTGAGCTCCCATGCTTTGAACCAAAGGAGGGGCATTGGTGGAGCTGCCGCACTACACGCTGCGGGACAAGCTGTACGACAGCGCCGGACGGGTGCTGTACCGTGGCATTCGCGACGAGGATGGCATCCCCGTCGTCATCAAGTTCCTCAAGGACGAGCACGCGAACCCGCGCGAGCTGGCCAAGCTGCGACACGAGTTCAGCGTCCTGCGAGAGATCGACTGGCCAGGGGTCATCAAGGCGCACGCGCTCGAGGTGCATGAACAGAGCGCCGGGCTCGTCCTCGAGGACGTCGGCGAGACGCCGCTGAGCGGGCACCTGCGCGGCCGCGGGCTCGATCTCGCGCAGGCGCTCCACGTCGCTCGCGCGCTGGCGACGATCCTCGACGGCGTCCACGCGCACGGCGTGATCCACAAGGACATCAAGCCGGCGAACATCGTCGTGGACGACAGGTTGCAGAGCGTCCACCTGATCGACTTCAGCATCGCCACGCGCCTCTCGCAGGAGGCGCAGACGGCCCTGCGCCCCGACACGCTCGAAGGTACCCTCGCCTATATCTCGCCCGAGCAGACGGGGCGGATGAATCGAGTCGTCGACTACCGGACAGACTTCTATTCGCTCGGTGTCACCTTCTACGAGATGCTCACCGGGGTCCTCCCGTTCGACTGCACCGATCCCATGGAGATGGTCCACAGCCACATCGCGAGGACGCCGCTCGCACCGCACGAGCGCGATCCGACGATCCCCGAGATGGCGTCGATGATCGCGATGAAGCTGCTCGCCAAGGCGGCGGAGGACAGGTACCAGCGGGCAGAGGGGCTGGCAGCGGATCTCGAGCGGTGCCTCTCCGAATGGCAGCAGACGGGGAGGATCGCGCCGTTCGAGCTGGGGCGGCGGGACATCAGCGAAAGGCTCCAGATCCCCCAGAAGCTCTACGGGCGAGCGGCGGAGCTCGAGGCCCTGGTCTCGGCGTTCGATCGCGTGAGCGACGGGGCCGCGGAGCTCGTGCTCGTGACGGGGGCGGGCGGGATCGGCAAGTCGGCGCTGGTCCACGAGCTGCACAAGCACGTCGCCCGGCGCCATGGAAGCTTCGTCGCCGGCAA
Source organism: Sorangium sp. So ce362 (assembly GCF_051519845.1). Lineage (NCBI taxonomy): Bacteria > Pseudomonadati > Myxococcota > Polyangiales > Polyangiaceae > Sorangium > Sorangium sp. So ce362. Next base: position 6,852,521 of record NZ_CP150332.1, read on the forward strand.
GTTCGATCAGCTCCACCGCGAGGTCCCCTTCGCCGCCTTCACGCAGGCCTTTCGGGCGCTCATCTCGCACCTGCTCGGGGAGTCGTCCGTCAAGCTCGCGGCGTGGAGGTCCGCGCTGGTCGAGGCGCTGGGCGCGAACGGGCAGCTGCTCGTCGACCTGATCCCCGAGCTCGAGCTGATCGTCGGCCCGCAGCCCGTGGCCGTCGCCCTCGGGCCCTCGGAGTCCCAGAGCCGCCTCAGCCTCTTGATGCAGAACTTCGTCCGTGTGTTCTGCTCGTCGTCGCACCCCCTCGTGCTCTTCTTCGACGATCTGCAATGGGCCGACGCGGCGTCGCTCTGGCTCTTGCGCCAGCTGCTCTCTGGGCCCGGGCGTGGGCACCTGCTCGTCGTGGGGGCCTATCGGGACAGCGAGGTGGACGGGGCCCACCCGCTGCGCGCCGCGCTGGAGGAGCTGCGCAAGCAGGGACTCGAGCCGTCCGAGATCGGGCTCCGCCCGCTCGATCTGCCGAGCGTGCGGCTGCTCCTCGCGGAGACGTTCAAGGAGAGCGAGGTCGAGCGCGTGGAATGGCTCGCCGCTCAGGCGATCGCGAAGACCGAGGGCAATCCGTTCTTTCTCTCCCAGTTCTTGATCGGGCTCCACGGCGCGAAGCTCGTGCGGCTCGACCGGGCCACGGGGCGCTGGGTCTGGGACGAGGCCACGATCGCGTCGGCGCCGGTGACCGACAACGTCGTCGATTTCATGGCCACGCGAATACAGGCGCTGGAGCCGAGCACGCGGCGCGTGCTCTCGCTCGCCGCGTGCATCGGCCACCAGCTCGACCTGACGACGCTGGCGACGATCGCGGAGCTGCCGCATGCCCAGACGGCGGTGGCGCTCTGGCCATCCCTGCGGGACGGGCTGCTCTTGCCGATCGGCGGAGACTACCGGCTGCTTCCTGTGGTGAACGATCCGGACGACCTCGATCCGGGCGCGCTGGCCAAGCTGGACGCGTCCTACCGGTTCCTGCACGATCGCGTGCAGCAGGCGGCGTACTCCCTCATCCCGGCGGAGGAGCGGGAAGATGTCCACCTCCGCATCGGGCGGTGCTTGCGCAGGACGCTCCCGGACGAGCCGCGGGCCGAGCTCGCCTTCGAGCTGGTCCGGCACCTCAACCTCGGCGCCGCGCGGATGCGCGACAGGGAGGAGCGCGCCGATCTCGCGCGGCAGAACCTCGCGGCCGGCCGCATGGCGAAGGCGGCGACGGCGTTCGCGTCGGCGGCCGGCCTCTACGCCGCGGGGATCACGGCGCTCGACGGGGGGAGCTGGGGAGAGCGCTACGATCTCACGTTCGCGCTGCACCGCGAGCGCGCCGAGTGCGAGTACATGGCGGGTCGCCTCGACGAGGCCGAGGCGCACCTGGACGGGCTGCTCGCCCACGTGCGCCACAGCGGGCAGCGCGGAGGGATCTTCGGGCTGCGGGTCACGCTCTACCTCGCCCAGGCGCGGTTCGCCGAGGCGCTCGCCGCGGGGCGCCAGGGCCTCGCGCTCTTCGGCATCGACGCGCCCGGGACGAGCGAGGAGACCCAGGCGGCCTGCGACGAGCTGCTCGCGACGATCGATGAGCTCCTCGCCGGCCGAGCGATCGAGTCGCTCCTCGACGCGCCCACGGTGTCCGACCCGGATCTCCAGACCTGCCTTCAGCTGCTCGCCGAGCTCAAGGTGCCGGCCTATTTCGTCGAGCCGGGCCTGTACTCGTACGTCGTGCTCAAGGCGGTTCATCTCTCGCTGTTGCATGGCAATTGTCGCTCGGCCGCGGACATTTTCGTCACGTTCGGGTTCTTTCTCTCTGGCAGCCTGGCCCGCTACGCGGAGAGCGTCCGTTTCGGCAAGCTCGCCCTCGATCTCACCGAGAGGTTCGGCGCGACGAGCGCCTCTCACAGGGTCTTCTATGTGCTCGGGTACCTGATGCCCTACGGGGAGCCCTTGCGCGCGGCGCTCACCTATTTCGAGCGCGCCAAGCAGCTCGGCCTCGAGTGCGGGGATCTCGTCCACGGCTCCGCGGCGATCGGGGAGCTCGTCGCCGCGACGCTCCGCGTGGGCGAGCCGCTCGGCAGGGTTCGCGAGGAGATCCAGCGCGGTTTCCTGGTCACGCGGCGCACGCAGGTCGTGCTGGCCAACGAGATGCTCACGCTCCTGCAGCAGGTCGTCGCCTGCCTGGAGGGCCGCACGGCGTCGCCAACATCGCTCAGCGACGACGTCGTCGAGGAGGAGGCCTGGGTCGCGCGCCTCACCAGCCTCGGGATGAACCACCTCCGGTTCTACCATCTCCTCACCAAGATGCAGCTCCTGTTCCTCCATGGCGACGCCGCCGGGGCGTTCGCCATGATCGAGGCCGCAGAGCAGTTGCGCACGGGCGCGTTCGGGCAGCACTGGCCGACGGAGCTCCCGTTCTACGCGGGGCTCATCCTCGCGGCGGTCTATCCCACCGCGCCCGCGGAGGAGCAGCCGCGCTTGCGCGAGGCGCTGGCCCGCCAGCAAGAGCGACTCGCGATCTTCGCGGACGCCTGTCCGGCGAACGCGCGGCACCAGCAGAAGCTCGTCGCCGCGGAGGTCGCCCGGGTCGAGGGCCGCCCCTCCGACGCGATCGACGCCTATGAGCAGGCCATCCAGCTCTCGCGCCAGCATGGCTTTCCCCATCACGAGGCGCTGGCCAACGAGCTCTGTGCCGGGTTCTTCATGGCGCGCGGACAGACCAGGGTCGCTCACGTCTACATGTCCGAAGCGCTCGGCGGTTACGCGCGCTGGGGCGCCGCCGTGAAGGTCGCCCAGATCAGGGAGCGGTACCCCTCCATGGTCCCGGCCCCGACGATGCTGCCGTTGAGCGCGTCGGCCGTGACGGCGGGGAGCACGACGAACGGGACGACCGGCGCCCAGCTGCTCGACGTCACCGCCGCGCTCCGCGCGGCGCAGGCCATCGCCAGCGAGATCGTGCTGAGCAGGGTGGTTCATCGGGTCATGCGCATCGTGCTGGCGAACGCCGGAGCCGAGCGCGGCTTCTTGATCCTGAATCAAGGCGCGTATCTGCGGGTGGAGGCGTTCCTGCAGGTCGGCCCGGACACCGTGCAGGTGGGGCTCAACACCCCGCTCGAGTCGCGCACGGATCTGGCGCAATCCGTGGTCCAGCTCGTCGCCCGCACGCTCGATCCGGTGGTGCTGAGCGACGCCCGGTACGACCTCCGGTTCGCCGGCGACCCCTACGTCATCGCCGCCCAGCCGAGGTCCCTCCTGTGCATCCCGCTGACGCACCAGGGGCGGCTGCGGGGCGTCCTCTACCTGGAGAACAACGTCGCCCAGGCCGCCTTCACCGAAGGCCGGATCGAGCTCTTGCAGATGCTCTGCGCTCAGGCGGCGATCGCCGTGGAAAACTCGCTGCTCTATGCCCATGTTCAGGAGGTGAGCGCGCAGCTCCAGGAGGCGAACCGAAGTCTGGAGAGGCAGGTCACCGAGCGCACGGAGGAGCTGCGCGACGCCAATCAGCACCTGCAGCATCAGACGGAGCAGCTCCACGTCTCCAATGGGCGCTTGCAGCACGAGCTGGCGGAGCGGGAGAAGGCCGAGCGCTCGCGCGCTGCCTTGCAGGGAGAGGTCATCCGCATGCAGAGCGATCTGCTGGAGGAGCTGTCCACGCCCCTCATCCCGATCACGAACCAGCTCATGGTGCTGCCCCTGATCGGCACGGTGGACAGACGGCGCGCCGAGCGGATGCTGCACACGATCTTGCAAGGCGTCGAGCGCCACCAGGCGCGCGTCGTGATCATCGACGTCACGGGGCTGAAGCAGATCGACGTTCAGGTCGCCGAGACGCTGATCCGCGCCACGTCGGCGCTTCGCCTGCTCGGCGCGAAGGCGGTCATCACGGGGATGCGGCCGGAGGTGGCGCGGCTGCTCGTGGAGCTCGGCGTGGATCTGAGCCGCGTGGAGACCCGCGGCACGCTGCAGAGCGGGATCGCGCGCGCGATCGGCGGCGTCGGGCCGCGCAGCTGAGCGGGGAAGTCAGATCACGGATGGTCGGTCGGGTCGGCCGGGTCGGTGTGATGGTCCTCCTCATCGCCGTCCCGGAAGCCATCCTCATCGCGGTCGAGGCCGATGCGCACCCCTGAACCGGGCGGTACACAGGTGTACGTCAGCTCCCTGTCTGCCACGAGCGAGAGCTGCCGGAGCAGCGCATCGGCGATCGGCGGGAGGGCCACGCGGTTGCTGATGAACTTGCCGTTACGGTAGAGGAAGCCGAGGTCGGCGTGGAGGACGCGCGCCTTGGCCACCAGATCGCACTCGCCGACGTCCGCCCGCGCGATCAGGAGGTCGATGCGCGGCCCGACCGCCGCCGCGTTGCTGCTCGTGAGCGTCACCTGCTGGCCCACGATCGGCGCCATGTTGCTGGCGAAGACGAGCAGGTAGGCCTCCACCGCCCGGCGCAGGGGGTTGCCTGGCGGGCCGTCCGGGAAGGCGCCCGAGGCGAACCCGAAGGGGCTCGCCTGGCTGAAGCCGAGGTTCGTGTGGAAGCGGAACATCGTGTCCGTGCTTCCATCATGCACGAACCCGAAGCCGCGGACCTGATCGCCCATGTGCTCGTGATCGATGAAGTTGAAGTTCGGGTGAGGCGCGAAGCCGAACATGCCGACCTTCTGGTAGAGGTTGCGGAGGTGGGGGATCTTGAACCCCTCTGTCGCGGCGTCGAAATTCCGCCGGCCGTCCGTCCCGAAGAAGCCCGGGATGGCAACGCCGAACTCGGCGTTGGCCGTGGGATCGAGGACGTGGCAACGGGAGCAGGGGAACTCTCCGGGCTCCGAAGGTGAGTTCTCGAAGAAGTCCCGGCCGATGTCCTGCTCCGGCGTGAGGGAGTTGTCCAGGGCGCGGATCGGGTTCGGCGGATAGGTGATCTGCAGGGCGAAGTCGGTGAACGCCTGCATGTCCTCGTCGGGGATGGGCTCGCTCCGCCCGAGGAGGCCCGTGAAGGCCACGCTGAACTCCTTGAACGCGGTGACCTCGTCGAAGATGCCGCTGTCCGGCTGGACGCTGGGCCCCTCATCGCCGCCGGTGCGGTCGCCCCGCCAGTGCATCGGACCGTGGTTGGCGAGCCCGCGGAGGCTCTGCGTCGTCATCGGGCCCTTCATGGAATGGAAATCGTCGTTGAACCCGAAGTCCGACGGCCTGAGCACGAACAGCCCTTCATCCGTCCTCACCACGTCGTCCGGGTTGCCGAGGTTCCACGCGAGGCTGTCGAAATCGCCGAAGACGTGGCAGCTCCCGCACGACGAGTCGCCGTGGCTCGAGCTGAAGGCGGCGTCGTAGAGGAAGCGGCGGCCGCGGACGATGCTCTCCGGCTCGGGGCTATACATCGGGACGTGCGCCACCTCGGTGTTCGTCGTCGTGTTGATCACCGAGATCGAGTTATCGAACCGGGTGAGCACGTAGAGCTTCTTGCGTGGCTCGTCCAGGACCAGGCCCGTCGGCCCGCCGCCGCTCACGGGGATCTGGTTCGCCGCGCTCGGGACGAACGTGTCGCTCTCGAGCTGAGACGTGCTGAAGACGCCGATCTTGCTCGATCCAAAGGCCGAGACGTACAGCTTGGCGCCGTTCTTGGTGATCGCCATCCCGAGCGGCGTGGCGAGGCTCTTCGCGTTCTCGGCGTTCGGGATCGGGGCGCAGCACGCGCTGTAATCGATGTGCTTGTTCAGGTGGCGCGGCGCGACGCCGGCGCCGCTGAGGACGGTGATCCGGCTCTCGTGCAGGTGTCCCCGGACGGTCTGTCCGCCAAAGAGGCCGGGGCCCTCGAAGCGCTTGTCATTAAACGCCTCGGTGTTTGTGACGTAGATCTTCCCGTTCACCGGGTTGACGGCCATGTTGTAGAGGATGGTGCCGACGCCCTGGAAGTAGCCGGCGGGGCCGGCGACCTGCGAGGGAGGGCTGGCCATCGCATCGATGACGAAGACGTCCTTGTCGGGCAGGGAGAACTTCACCTTGTCGTCCCACACCCGGCCGAGCTCATCGACCCAGTGGGTCCCGTCGAACTTGGCGATGAGGCTCGTCTCGGGGCGCGGGACGCCCTCGAAGTTCGTGGCGGGTCCGGGGATGCCGCCGGCGGCCTCACCGCCGTCGGGGACGTGGTTCTCGTGGATGCTCGTGGTGCGGTTCCCCGAGTGGAATGCCGCGGCGTACACCCGCTTGCCGTCGGGCGTCACCTCCAGCGCGCGAGGCGTGTCGCCGAAGAGCGCGACGATGCTCAGGGGATTGCCGCCGAGCGTGCTGCCGAGATTGCCGGCGTCGAAGACCCAGACGTCGGCGCGGCCCACGCCGGGGGTCGTGAGCTGCGGATCGTTCGGGCTGTTCTGGCCGCGGTGCGCCGTGGTGATGAAGGCGCGGCGCCGGCCCGGGCCGGCGAAGACGATGTCGCGGGGCTCGTCGCCGACGAGCAGGGTGCGGACGACCCGGCTCCTCCGCGGGTCCTTGACGTTCACGACGCTGACGCTGTCCGAGAGGTGATTGACCACCCAGACCTCATGGTTATTGCGCGCGGCGACGGACACCGGCTCGAGGCCGACGGACACCGACGCGCGATGCGTGAGGCCATGCGGACCGATGTCGAAGATCTCGAGGCGATTGTCAGGCGTGTTGACGGCGAAGAGCCGCGATCTGTCGGGCGAGAGCGCCAGCGGGCGAACCTGTCCGCTCTCGAAGAGCGTGAACGATCGCGGCGCGCTCTCGACGCGCTCCTGACTGCTTGCGATGGCCGGAGCGTCGGCGGCCGAGTCAGGCTCGGTGTCATCCTGAGAAGGCGAGCAGGAAGAGATCAAACAGACCGTGCACAGGTAGGCGACTCTTCTCATGGGGCATCTCCTTGAATATCGGGCATGATCGCTGACCGATCGTAGGGATGGGAAAGGGCATCTTGATGATGTACAAACTCCGGCGCGATGGGCATCGGGTGCGCCGGACAACGGCTACCATGTCGAATGCAGCCTCGCGGCGGCAAGCCAAGCTGTTGCCGAGAGAGCATCTATGATAAATGCAACAATGAACTAATTCGCGCTCGAGATGACGACGATGTGCGCGGCTGTACGGGGCTGGCGATCGCCCCTTCGAGCCCTTGTACCGCCGGCTGGTCGATCGGCTGCGCCGCGAACTCGGCGCGGCGCAGCCGGCGCGTCCGGCGCCCGCACGCGCGCGCGCGGGGAGTTGGGCGCACTCGCCCCCCCGCGCAGCGGCTTCCTTAATTCCCCTTGAATGTAATCCCGCCCAACTTAGATCTAACAATCTAGCACGAGCGTGACAAATCGAAAAATCGAAAAGGCGGCTACGCAATCCAAAATGGCAGCGCGGCAGCGATCCGGCCCAAGTTGGCGGCGCAGCGTGGGTTGCGTGACAACGGCTATCCAGCCTGGGTCGGGTGACGGCGATGCCCTCGCCGACGCGCCGCGGCTCCAGCCTGCCGCGGCGCGTCCTCGTCGAGGCTCTACCAGAGCTGGTGAACGGCAGGCCGCAGCCGGCGATCGTAGATCTCGCGGATCTTCGCCATCGTCTCCTGCGGCAGGGCGGGCAGGTCCGCCGCGCTCGCGTTCTCGTCCACCTGATCAGGGCGCTTCGCGCCGGGGATCACGCACGTGACCGCGTCCTGCATGAGGATCCAGCGCATCGTCCACGCGCCCATGCTCACGCCGGCAGGCACGAGCGGGCGGAGCTCCTCGACCACCTCGAGGCCCAGATTGTAGTCGACCCCCGAGAACGTCTCGCCCTTGTCGAACGCGGCGCCCTCGCGGTTGAAGTTGCGATGATCGTCGGCCGCGAACTTCGTCGCGGCGCTCATCTTCCCGGTGAGCAGCCCCGATGAGAGCGGCAGCCGCGCCAGGATCCCGACCTGCCGGCGCTTCGCCTCGACGAAGAAGAGGTCGGCCGGGCGCTGCCGGAGGACGTTGTAGATGATCTGCACCGACTGCACACCGGGGTATTCGATGGCCTTGAGCGCCTCTTCCACCCGCTCGACGCTGACCCCGTAGAAGCGGATCTTGCCCGCCTTCACCAGCCGATCGAGGACGTCGAACGCCTCGGGCCGATAGTAGACGTCCGTCGGCGGGCAGTGCAGCTGGACCAGGTCGAGCGCGTCCGCCTCGAGGTTCTTCAGGCTGCGGTCGATGAAGGCCGTGAGGTTCTCGGCGCTGTAGCCGGCCGCGGTGTGCGGGCTCAGCCGCCGGCCCGCCTTCGTCGCGATGACGATCTCCTCGCGCCGCTCCCGCCGGAGGCGCGCGAGCAGCCGCTCGCTCCGGCCGTCGCCGTACACGTCCGCCGTGTCGAAGAAGTTCACCCCGCGATCGGCGGCCCGGTGCAACGCCGCGAGCGACTCCGTGTCGTCGACGTCGCCCCAGGTGCCCCCGATCGCCCAGGCACCGAAGCTCACCGAGGAGACACGGAGCCCCGTCCTGCCAAGTGGTCGATATTCCATGGCGGCGAATACAACCAGATTTCATCGGCCACGGCGAGCGCGCCGTGGGCGCGCTCAGGCGGGCTCGACCCCGCGGCGGCGGTGCGCGCGCTTGCTGCGCTCGACGAGCGCGACGAGCTCCTCCCGCGTGACCCCGAGCCGCGCCGCGGTCCGATGCGCGAGCGACGTCCGGGCGACCCCGTCCACGAACTGGTACGTCGGCCACTGCTGCGCGTCGAGCTCGACCTGCAGGAACACGAGCCGATCGACCGGCCGGTCGCGCTCGAGCCGCGCCGCGAGCTCCAGGAAATGGGTCGTGATGAAGGCCTGAGGGCGGAGCTCCGCGAGGAGCGAGATCACGAGCTGGAAGATCTCCTCTCCTTCCGACGGGTTCGTGCCAGAGCAGAGCTCGTCGAGCACCACCATGTCGCCGACCTGCATCGCCTCGAAGAGCGACCGGATGCGCAGGAGCTCCATCCCGAGTCGGCCCTCGCTCTGGTCGGCCTGCGCCTGCTCGATCAGCGACACGAAGAGCCCGTGGCACGGCGACAGGCGGGCCTCCGCGGCCGGCACGAAGAAGCCCGCCTGCCCGAGCATCTGGGCGAGCGAGAGCGCCTCGAGCAGCCGCGTCTTTCCCCCCGAGTTCGGCCCGGTCACGATGACGGTCGCGTCGTGAGGGTCGGTCGCGATGTCGCACGCGACGACGCGCGACGAGCTCGCGAGCAGGATCGGATTGAAGAGCCCCTTGAGCGCCCGCCCGGGGGCCTCGTCGCGCGCGCCGCCTGGCCGGGCGAGCTCGGGGCCGCTTGGCCAGGCGAGCTCGGGAAGGCAGACGGAGAGCCCGGCCGCGCGGGCGCGCTCGCGCAGCGCGAGGCCGGCGAGGTAGAACTCGAGATCTCCGAGCAGCTGGATGAGCGCGACGAGCTCGTCCTCGATGCCCTCGAACACGCTGTTGACGTAGCGGGTGAGCAGCTCCTCGTCGCTGAACCGGTATCCCCGCCACAGCATCACGAGCTTCGTGAAGACGCGCCCGATCGGCGACTGGTAGAAGCGGTTCTCGCTGTTCTCGCGGATCGACAGGGCGCGGAGGTCGCGGACGTGGCCGTCGGAGCCGACGCGGATCCGGACATCCAGCGTCGCGAGCTCCTCGTCGTACGCGAGCAGGTCCGCGAGGCGGCGGTACGCCTCGGTCTCGCGCACGGCCGCGCCGAACGCGGAGAGCCGCGCGAGACCGGAGCGGGCGCCCGAGAACCCGTCGGCGAGCGCGTCGAACGCCCCCTTCGCGGCGACGAGGATGTCCAGCCGGCGCCGGCTGCCCTCACGGCGCGAGATGGAGATCGTCTCCAGCTGGCCCACCCAGCGGCGCAGCGCCGCGTAGGCGCGCGCGAGGTCGCGGCGCTGCGCCTCCGAGCCGGCGAGCTCGCGGAAGATCTCGCGCCGGAGCTCGACTGTATCGCGGTCGCTCGGCGGCCGGGAGAGCGCGCGGCCGAGCAGCGCCGGGCTCGGGATGTACGTGCGCCCCTCGCTCGTGAAGTGGAGGCAGCCCACGATGAGCTCCTGCAGAAAGACGTGCTGCGCGAAGCGGGCCGGATCCCAGGTCGACGCGGGTAGCGACGCGGAATCGATGTGCCGGTCGAACGCCCCGCCGGGCGCGCCGCCCGCGAACGCGAACGTCAGCGACTCCTTGACGGCCCGCGCGTCGACCCGGAGCGCCGGCCGGTGCGAGAGGAGGTCGGGCGCGGAGCGCTGCCCGGGCGGGGCGTCTGGCAGGACGGGTTCCGGCGACGCCGCGCTCACGACCTCGAGCCTACGCTGTCTCAGGCCGGAGCGCTCGTCCGGTGTCCGCTGCCACCTCTGCGCGGTGGCCAGGGAAGGTCTCGGCATGGTCGTCCCGACACGCGCGCCGCGCGGTTGTTCCCGAGCGGCCGGGAGCGACCGCGTTCATGGCACGACGCCTGCCTCGGTGACCGGTCGGAGATGCACCATGAGCTATCGCTGCACGATGAGCAGAATACGTTGGTTCTCCGGCCCAACCGTCCTCGCGCTCGCCCTCGTCGGCACGGCCTGCAGGAGCGAGAGCGAGAGAGCGGAAGGAGCGGTCCGCGAGCCGGTGGACCAGACCAAGGGCGACAGGAGCGCGCCGCCCGAAGGCCAGAACCGGAAGCCCGGCCAGGAGGAGGCGCGCGAGCAGGCCGAGCGCGCGAGTGAGAAGGCCGAGCAGCTCGCCCAGAAGGGCCAGGAGCTCGGCCGGGAGGCGCGCGAGCAGGCCGAGCGCGTGGGCGAGAAGGCCGAGCAGCTCGCCGAGCGAGGGCGCGAGGTGGGCCGCGAGGTGAACGACCAGATGAACCGGGCCGGCGAGCAGACCGGCGCCCTCAAGGACGACCGGGGCTCGGGCGCGCGCGACCAGGCCGCGCCCCCCGCGGCTCCCAAGGATCAGGGCGCGCAGCAGGGCCGGGAGGCGCACGGCGCGCAGCAGGGCCGGGAGGCGCAGGGCGCGCAGCAAGGCCGGGAGGCGCAGGGCGCGCAGCAAGGCCGGGAGGCCCACGGCGCGCAGCAAGGCCGGGAGGCCCACGGCGCGCAGCAAGGCCGGGAGGCGCAGGGCCAGGCCGGCGGCGCCAAGGACAAAGATCAGGCTGGAAGCACCACCGCGAGCGCGCGCGATGTCTGGACGCAGGCGGCAAAGGACAACGATTATAAGGTCAGCTTCAACCGCGACGGTGCGGTCGTCGCCACCAAGGAGGCGAAGGGCACGGGCCAGCGCCCGCCCGACGAGACGCTCCGGAACGCGGTGGGCGGCAAGCTCGCTGATAGCGACCACGAAGGAGTGAAGAAGCTGACCGTGACGGTGCGCGACGGGGTGGTCACCCTGCAGGGCAACGTCTCCAGCATGAAGGAGGCGACCGAGGCGGTGAAGGACGCCCTGGAGGCCGATGGCGTCACCAAAGTGATCTCCTACATCCGTCACGGGTCATGACCGTGACCTCTTCTCTCCAGCTGCCGTCACGATCGATCGATGGGTGCCCAGGACAGGACCTCCGCCCCCCGTCGATCCCAGCAGCCCGGTGCAAACGCGCGGCCCCGCCCCGCCGGGCGGCAGGTTCTTCTCGCTAGAGCACCGAGCGCGCTGAAGAGCAGAACCCCAGAGACACAGAGCTCCTTCGTCCTCTGCTCTGTGTCTCTGGGCTTCCTTCTCTCATGAGGCCAAAGACGAGCTTGGGCGGCGCGGTACCCGTCAGCGCGCTAGGGAGCGCCTCCGGCCGTGGAGGGCCGGCTGGACCCGGCAGCGAAGTTCGTGGGCCGCAGCTTGACGGAACGCTCGACCGCCTCCGCAGGGGTGAGCGTCAGCATGAGCGTCTCATCGAAGCAGTCGGACCTGGACACGACCACGACCTGCGTGCCCACGGGCAGCTCGGTCTTGAGCGGCGTCTTGCCGAGCATCTTCCCCTTCCAGCTCACGGTGGCGTCGGGCGGGTCGCTCGCGATCACCACGCTCACCTTGGGGCCTTCGTCGGGCTTCTTCTCGACAGCCCCCCCGGCCTCCGCGCCGCGCGCAGCGGCGGCAGCCACCGGAGGCTCGGCCACGGGCGCGCGCTTGCTCGCGACATGCAGCGCGCCACCGGCCACCGCGATCAGCGCGGCCAGGCCGGTCGCTCCGATCAGGTAGCTGCGCCTCGAGGTGGACGCGGGCACCGTCGTGGTGGCGCGCAGGCTCACGGAGTCGCTCACCGGGGTCCTCGGCCGCCCGAGGCCCGAGCCCCGCTCGAGGCCCGAAGCTCCTGCGAGACCCGAAGCGCGATCGAGGCCGGAGCTGCTCGGCTCGCCGACATAGGGGAGCCTGCTGCCCGAGCGCGAGCTCGAGGGACCCGCCGCGAGGCCGATACCGCTCAGCGTCACCGGGCCGGGGGCCTCGCTCATGAGCAACGAGCTCGTCACCCGCTCGATCTGCGCCTTGATCTGCTGGCGGATGGTGGCCCTGTTCTCCGAGAAAATGCCGCGCATGCAGGCGCCGAGGAACTCGCTGCGGATGTCCTCGCCCGACCACTGCAGGTAGCTCTCGAGCACGTCGCACATCTCCTGCGCCGTCGCGAAGCGCTTCGACGGCTCGCGCTCCAGGGCCTTCGCGGCGATCTGGTCGAGCGCGATCGGGATCCCCGGGACGACGGTCGAGAGCCGGGGGATCTTCCCCAGCAGGAGCTGGTGCATCACGCTGATCTGGTCGCCCTCGAACAGCCGCCGCCCGGCGAGGAGCTCCCAGAACACGACGCCCACGGCGAAGATGTCTGCCCGGCGATCCGCCGTCTTGCCCGCCGTGACCTGCTCGGGCGCCATATAGGTGAGCTTGCCCTTGAAGGTCCCGCTCTCGGTGTTGGAGGAGTTGACGGCGGCCTTGGCCACGCCGAAGTCCACGAGCTTCACCGCGCCGTCGTACGTGACGAAGATGTTGTGCGGAGAGACGTCGCGATGCACGATCCCGAGCGGCTTGCCATCGAAGTCGCAGAGCTCGTGCGCGTAATGGAGGCCGCGCAGCACCTCGGCGACGATCCGGATCCACGTGCCGCGGACGAGCCCCCCGGTGCCGGACGCCCGATCGACGGCCGCCTTGATGACGCGCTTCAACGGCTGGCCGTCCAGGTACTCCATCACGATGAAGTACCCTTCCTGGTCGCTGCCGACCTCGTAGGTCTGGACGACATTGGGGTGGTTCATGCGCGCCGAGAGCTTGGCCTCGTCCATGAACATGAGGACCTGGCGGTCCTCCTCATCCGCGAAGCTGCGAAGGCGCTTGACGACGACCAGCTTGTTCACGGAGGCCGGCCCGTGAGCCATGGCCAGGAAGACGTCGGCCATCCCGCCGCGGCCGAGCTTCGCAATGGGACGATATCGCCCGAGCCCAAGCTGGGTCGGCGTGTCTCTCAGGATCGACGCTCCGTGTTCTCCGATCACACCCACCTCAGTATGCAAAATTCATTAATTGTGCGTCCAAGTCAATACGAAGAGTTTGCGTTGTCGTCATTGAGGTAACACTACCCCAGTGAAGTGAAACCCCGGAACTGTGTGAGCGAGAGAGACATACGACGACATCCGAACACAGGCGCCCACGCGCGTTTTGACATCGCTCCCCGCGTCCGCGTGCGCTGACCATTGGCCATTGCCATTGGCCGTTTGATCGCCGCGTGCTCGCGGTCGCTTCGCGCTTCGTTCGACGGACGCTGGCCGGAGGGGTGCCGATGCAGCTGAGCCGGTGACGTGGCTCCCCTGCCGGTTGGGCCGGTGCCCGGTTGACCGCGCTGCCGACGCGGGGTTCGCCGCAGGCGGTGATGTGAACGTAACAAAGGCAACGCCGCGTGCAACACGCCACAGCGCGCTTGGTCGAAAATCCAGCGGCCCTCCACGCCGAGCGCGACAGCACGCCAGGCGCCACCGCCGCACCGCGATGGCGCCACCGCCGCACCGCGATGGCGCTACCGCCGCACCGCGATAATGCCCGCGAGCTCGAAATCGAGCGGGATGCCGTCAGGCTCCCGGTACGCCTCCAGCCGGGTCGCGAACTCGTCACAGAGCGGCTGGAGCACCTCCGGAGGGAACTCCCGCAGCGCGGCGTGGGTCACGAACCCGCTCTCCTGAAGCCAGCTCGCCACCTGCGCGCCGGAGCCGAACCACAGCCGGAACCGGTGGGTCCACGCCTCCACGGTGCGGAGACCGCCGCGCTGGAGCTCCTCGCTGACCTGCCCGGCGCTGTCCGGGACCGGCAGCTCCACCCTGCCAAGGTTGAGCTCGTCGGCCATCCGGCAATAGACCGCGTACGCCTGCGGCGTGCTGCTCGAGAGGTTCGTGAGGATCCCCGCGCGACCGTCGGACCGGAGCATGCGCCCGAGGCACGGCAATGCTGACCGCCAGTTCAGGTAGGCGAGACAGAAGCGGAGGGTGACGACATCGAAGCTCGACGCCGCCGCGCGCCGGATGAAGAGCTCGCCCTCCGCGCGCCTCGTCGAGAGCTGCAGCCCCGCGTCCGCGGCCCGGGCCCTGGCGGCCCGGAGCATCTCCTCGGAGCAGTCGACGCCGACGACCTCGCCGGGCGCGACCTGCCTGAGCATCTCCACGGTCTCGATCCCCGTGCCGCACCCGATATCGGCGCACCGCGCGCCGGGAACGAGCGCGAGCCCCGCCGTGAGCCGGTCCTGAGGCTGCCTCATGTGGCGCCCCCACCGGTCGTCGTACCGCTCGGCGATCCGGTCGTACACCGACCGCACCAGCTGTTCTGCGCTGTGCACCCCCGCCGCGCTCCTTCCTGCTCAGGCGGCCGAGGCGCGCGGAATCAGACGAACCGACGAGGACCGACGAACCGGCGAACCGACGAATCCGACGGTTCGGACGAATCCGACGGTTCGGACGGTCCGACCGACGCACCCCTCCGCCGGCCCGCAGGCGAAGCGAGAACGGTGCCAGGCCCAGCAGGGAGTCGGGCCGGCGATTTATGTACAGCGGCTCAGATCAGAGCTTCCAGAGCGCGCAGCCCCAGTGGACGCCGGTCCCGAGCGCGAGCACCATGGCGAGCTGCCCTTTCTTCAGCCTGCCGGCGCGCATCTCCTCGTCGACGAGGATGGGCACGGTGGCGCCGCTCGTGTTGCCGAATCGCTCGATGTTGCTCGGGAGCTTCTCGACGGGCACGCCGAGATCCTTGCGGATGTGCTCGTTGATGCGGCCGTTCGCCTGGTGCGCCAGGAACACGTCGATCTCCTCGATCGTGACGCCCTGAGAGGCGCAGAGCTCCCGCACCGTCGCCGGGAGCTTGGTCACCGCGAACTTGAAGAGCTCGCGACCATCCATGCGGGGGATGTGGGCGTCGTCCTCGAACGACGTCTCCTTCCAGTAAGGCCGCGAGCGGAAGCCGCCGCCGGGCACGAAGAGGAGCTCGGCGAAGCGCCCGTCAGAGCAGATCTTGTTGCCGCGAAGGCCCGCGTCACGATCTGTCGCACGGAGGACGAGCGCGCCCGATCCGTCCCCGAACAGGACAGCGAGGTTCCGGTGGCGGTCAGCGCGCGCCCGCGCCTCCGGCGTCGCGGACCGGCCGTTCTTCGGGTCGAGCGCTCCCCAGTCCTCCCAGGGCATGAAGCCGGCGTGCGCCTCGGCGCCCACGAACAGGATGGTCTTGGCGGCCCCCGTCTGGACGAGCCCGTCGATCGTCTGAAGGCCGAACAGCATCGCAGCGCACTGCTGCCGGATGTCGAGCGCAGGGACGCCGGGGATGCCCAGCTTCGCGCCGAGCACCGCCCCGGAGCCGGGAAAGATGTAGTCCGGCGTCATCGTGGCAAAGAGGATGTAATCGATCTCCGATGGTGATATTCGCGCGGACTCGATGGCGCGCTTCGCCGCCTCGCACGCGAGGTCGCTCACCCCCGTGCCGTCCGGCGCGTAGTGCCGCTGGCGGATACCGGAGCGCTGGTAGATCCACTCGTCGGAGGTCGTGATCACCCGCGCGAGGTCGTCGTTGGTGACAGGTTCGCCGGGCACGTAGTGCCCCGTCCCGATGATCTCAAATCCCATCTTTGACACAGACCTGCCTTACTCGAACCGCACGCCCGCGGCGACCGGGAACCGCACGAGGCCGCGCCCGAGCGCCTCACGCCGCGACGGGGCGATCCGCGCATTCCCGCGATCGCCCTCATGACGCCGCCCGAGCGGTGCGCCCTGCTTGACGGCCGCCGGCGCTCCGGATAGCCTGTCGCCTCCCCGGGCGCCATGGGTCCGCCGCTGCCGCGGGCCCGCCGACCGCCCCAGCCTCAGCGCCGGCGCGCGGCCCAGCTGCAGATGGGGCAGCCGGCCATGTCGTGGCGCAGCGCCGGGCAGTGCTCGCGGCCGAAGTAGATGAGCTGCAGGTGGAGCTTGTTCCACCGCTCGGGGGGGAACGCGCGCTTGAGGTCGCGCTCCGTCTCGACGACGTCCTTTCCGGACGACAGCCCCCAGCGGAACGCGAGCCGATGAATGTGGGTGTCGACCGGGAAGGCGGGATGGCCGAAGGCCTGCGCCATGACCACCGAGGCCGTCTTGTGACCGACCCCGGGCAGCGACTCAAGGGCCTCGAACGAGGCGGGGACGACGCCGCCGTGCTCGATCGCGATCCGCTCGCTCAGCGCCTTCAGGCGCCTCGCCTTCGTCGGCGCGAACCCGATCCTCCGGATGAGCCCGGCGATCTCCTCGGCCGGCACCGCCGCCATCTCCGCGGGCGTCCGGGCGCGCGCGAGGAGCGCCGGCATCACGGCGTTGACCATCTTGTCCGTCGTCTGCGCGCTGAGCATCACCGCCACGAGCAGCGAATACGGATCCTCGTGGAACAGCGGAATGGCCGGCTGCGGGTACAACCGGTCGAGGACCTCGCCGATCCTCGCGGCTTTCTCGGCGCGCTTCACGGTGGGTGTCAGAGCAGCCCGTAGAACGACAGGAGATCGCCGAGCTCCTCGTCGGAGAGGACCTCGGCGGAGAACGGCGGCATCTGCCCGCCGTAGCCGACGAAGGAGCCGTGCCGGACCTTCTCGACGAAGACCATCAGCCGCTCGCGCTCCGTGTACTCGCCGAACGGGTGCTCCTCGAGCGTCTGATCCGGCAGCGCCGGGGCCCGCTCGACGAGCCGCCCTTCCCCCGAACGAACGCGCCCGTGGCACGAGGCGCAGGCGCGATCGTGGATGGGCCCGCCCCGCCCCGGGTCGCCGGGCGGCGGCTCGCTCAACGTGTAGATCGGCGTGAACGGGACGGCCTCGGCCGCGTCGCCGTCGCTGGGCAGCGACTCCAGGTAGGCGTACATGGCCCGTGCAGCGGGGTCGTCCGCGGTCCAGGGCAGATCCTTGGTCATGAAGAAATAGAGGCAATGGTTGATCGCGCCGAGGAGATCGACCTCCTGCCCGCCCCAGTAATGCGGGCGCGCGACGGCGCCGGCGAGCGGGGCGCCGGGGAGCATGGCGCTCCCCGCCTCGCCGGCGATCGCCTCATGGCACGTCGAGCATGCATAGCGATTGAAGCGCGTCTCCGCGATCGAGGGATCCCGGAAGAGCGCCGCGCCGTGCTCCACGGCCGTCGCGTCGATGATCTTCGTCTCGGGATCGCCCGTGCAACCGCAGAGGAGCGCGGCGCAGGCGAGCGCGGCCGGCGCGCCGGAGAGCGCCTTCATCGCGCCCCCGCGGCGACGCGCGCGAACGCGTCGGGATAGAGGCCCACCTCGGCGTCGCTGCGCGTCTCCAGCGTCTCGGGATCGAGCCGGAGCACCCTGCCGGGGGTCTCGGTCTGATCCCCCTCGCAGACGAGGAAGAGCCCGTGCTCCTCGTCGAGGTCCGCAAGGTGCGGCCTGAAGCATTCCCCGGAGAGCTCCCGTGAGACGATGTCGTCGTCGCCCGGGGCCACGCCGATCAGCGCGATCGCGTCGGGCACCTGCGTCGGCAGGTAGATGCGGCTCCCGTCGGGGGTCCACGCGACGAAGTAGGGCGCGCCGATCACGGGGATCGTGCGGGACTCGTCGAACGTCTCCGACGCGACATCGAAGAAGCGCACGTCTCTCGTCTCTATGTTGCTCACGGCGATGGTCTTCTGATCGGGCGACATGACGGCGGCGTAGGGCCCGTAGGTGGGGTCGGCGATGCGCGGGCTCGGTCCGACGGGGACGCGCTTCACCTCGGCGTCCGGGTCCGTCAGATCGACGATCGCGAGGACGTCCTCGCCATAACAGGCGACGTAGGCGCGGGCGGCGTCCGGGCGCGAGAGGACGATGCCGTGCGCGGCCATGCAGACGGGGATGAGCCTCGGCGCGGCCGAGCCCGAGGGCAGGACGGCGTCGGCATCGATCACCGCGAGGGACGAGCGCGCCGCCTCGATGTCCCCCGGATTGTCGAGCACGCGCTTGAGATCGTAATGAGAGACGACGACGCGGCTGCCATCCTCGGAGATCACGATGTCGCCCGGATTGGGCTCGACGCGCACCTGCCCGAGGACGCGCATGTCGTCGAGCGCGAGCTTCTGGACATAGCCGGCCATCGCGCTCGATCCGTGGGTCGCGTGGGGGCCGATCGCGCCGGCGAGGACAGGGTACGACAGCGCGACATAGAGCGCGTTTCCCGGGGCGTCCACGGCGACATGATGAGGCCCGTCGAGCGTCACCGGATCGCGGCCCACAGGGTAAACACCGAATCGCTCTCCCGTCGCGAGCGCGATGAGGGAGAGCGTGTCGGAGCGGCTATCGGTGACCACACCCATTCCCCCCTCCGGAACCACGATCTCCGGACGCCGGTCCGGATAGGCGTCCCCCTCGTAAGCTCCGTAATGGGTCTCGATGATGGGATCGGGCTCGCCGCAGCCCACCAGCGCCGCCGCCGCGAGCGCGCAGCCCAGGAATCGCGAAATGACCATGGATGACCTCGAGAGGGGCGCCCGGAGCCCGGACGCGCCGCATCGTAGCAGCAGCCGGCGCGCTGGCCGCGGCTCCGCCCTACCATGGTTCAGTCCGCCCGTGCTCATCAACGTGACGCTCCGCGGCGACACCCGGAACACGTGGGATGGTTAACCATCATTCCGGAAACTCTCGTTTCTTTGCCGATGCCGGCCGTCAGCAAGGACGATACCGCCTGAATGAACATTTCTTGATCAGACGCTGCTGTCTTGTCATGTAAGGCAGCGATGAGCCAGACACGAGCAGTGGGTACGAGAACGGCGGAGCCCGGCCGCTCGTTCGGCGCGCGTATGCGCAGGGGTCGCCCCGCGGCGGTCTTCCTCCTTGCGCTCGCGGCCTGCGCGGCGGAGGAGTCCGTCGATCCCGCGCCCCTGCCTGCGCCGACGCCGCTGCCGGCGCTCGCGGGCGCGCCGCCGCTGACGACCGAGCGCACCCTCGTGCCGCGCGCCGCCGTGATCGATCCGCCGGCCAGGAACCCCGCGGTGCCGGTGGAGATCGAGCAGATGCTCGCCGAGGGCTACGGCGAGCTCGAGATCGGGCCGGGACAGCCGCTCGCGCCGGCGACGCTCGACGGCACGCCCCCGCCGCCGCGCGGCCCGCGCCCGAAGCTGCTGACGCGGTTCGTGCACCTCGCCGACACCCAGCTCGCCGACGACGAGTCGCCCGCGCGGCTCGCGATCTTCGACGGGCCCGGCCCCTTCGCGTCGGCGTTCCGCCCGCAGGAAGGGCACGAGTGCCGGATCCTCAACGCCGCCGTGCGCACCATCAACGCGTTCCACCGGAGCACGCCGCTCGACTTCGTCCTGCTCGGCGGCGACAACGCCGACAGCGCGCAGACGAACGAGATCGCGTGGTTCACGGCCATCCTCGACGGCGCCGAGCGCGTCGAGTGCGACTCGGGCGACGACGACGATCCCGTCCAGGGCCCGGACAACGATCCCAAGGACCCGTTCTTCGCCGAGGGGCTGCTCATGCCGTGGCGCTGGGTGACCGGCAACCACGATGTCCTGCACCAGGGGAACTTCCCGGTCGACACCCGCGCCGAGCTCGTGACGGGGAGCCTCTCGGACGGCGGGACACGCGACTGGTCGCTCCCCGGCGGTCCGGTGGTCACCGGCGAGGTCGTGCCCGATCCGAGGCGAGCGCTCCTGAGCCGCCCCGCGCTGCTCGATCAGCTGGCGGCGACGGGCGATGGGCACGGGATCGGGCCCGACGAGCAGGCGTACGGGAAGGCGTTCTACGAGTTCGACGTGAAGGACACGCCCCTCCGCGTCCTCGTGCTCGACACGGCCGCCGAGACCGGAGGCCCGAACGGCGTGATCCTCGAGGACGACGTCGAGCGGTTCATCCGCCCGGCGCTCGACCGAGCGCAGCGCGATCGCAGGTGGGTCGTCCTCGCGTCCCACCACGCGTCGCGCCTGCTCGGGGATGGCTCCTTCGCCGCGACGGGCACCCCCGCCGTGCCCGGCGCGCTCGGCGTCGAGGCGTGGCAGGCGCTCGTCGGCGGCTACGACAACGTGCTGCTCCACCTCGCGGGCCACACGCACGTGCACCGGGTTACCCCGGTGACGCCGAGCGGCGGGCACGCCTACTGGGAGGTCGAGACCTCCGCGCTCTCCGATTACCCCCACCAGGTCCGCGTCATCGAGATCTGGGACGAGGACAACGGCTTCGCCGCCATCCGGGGGGTCGCCCTCGACTACGCCGTCGACGACGACCCGGTCGCCGCCGAGGGGCGCCGCCGGGCCGTCGTCGACGTCACCTCCGGCTTCGGCCGCGACGGCAGCGGCGCGCCGTCGTGGCGCAACGTCGAGCTCTCGATCGAGCGGCCGGACTGACCGCGCCGCGCGGGCGGCCCGCGCCGCCGCTCATCCGCCGTCGCGCAGCGGCACCGTCTCCCGGAGCTCGATCGACAGCGGAGGCTCGCCTCGCGTGCGGATGGCGGCGGCCATCCTGTGCCGCGCCGAGGGCTGGTAGAGCGCGAACTGCCAGGCCGAGGGATCGTCGCCGAGCCGCGGATCGAAGGAGATGCCGATCGCCGGCCCGTCGTCGAGGTGGAACGAGAACTGGTCGAGCGGGATCGCGAGCCCCATCCCGCGCGCCTTGATGTACGACTCCTTGAGCGTCCAGTACGCGAAGAAGCGCGCGCGCTGCGTCTCCTTCGGCAGGGCGCGCAGCGCGCGCACCTCGGCGGGCGAGAAGAAGCGGTCGGCGATGTCCACCGCGCTGCTCGATCGCTCGGTGTCCTCGACGTCGACCCCCACGTCGCGGTCCAGCGCGACAAGGCAGGCGATGAGCCCCCGCGTGTTGGACAGGTTGAACCGGAGCGGCGGCACGCCCGGCGGCCCCGCGATCTGCGGCCGACCAAATTCGTTTCGGACGAACGTCCATGCCTCGGGCGCGACGTCCGCGTACTTCGAGAGGACCGTGCGCGCGAGCGCGCGGGTGAGCAGGTACTCGTGCCGGTTCTCCGCGAACAGGAAGCGCGCCTGCTGCGCCGCCTCGTCCGGCGCCATCAGCCGGTGGTACGCCGCGAGCAGCGCCTCGTCGCAGACCGGTTCGGAGAAGACGTACCAGAGGTGCGCGGTGCCGGGACCGATCTCGAGCATCTACATCATCTCCAGCGGAGCCGCGCCTGCGGCCCCGGGCAGGATCTCCCGCAGGCAGCTGTCGAGGGTGAGCCCGGCGGGCCGCTGGCGCGGGTAGCCGAACGACACCTCC
Organism: Sorangium sp. So ce362; assembly: GCF_051519845.1. Classification (NCBI taxonomy): domain Bacteria; kingdom Pseudomonadati; phylum Myxococcota; order Polyangiales; family Polyangiaceae; genus Sorangium; species Sorangium sp. So ce362. The sequence goes on from NZ_CP150332.1 coordinate 6,874,130, forward strand.
TCGAAACGGACACCGTCGATCCAGTCGGTGCGGGGGATGTGGAGGTGCCCTGAGACGACCACCCGCGCGCGGAACCGCGTGTGCCAATCGTGCGTGCGCCGCGTCCCGCACCAGATCGAGAAGCGCGGGATGCGCCACAGGCGCACGAGCTCTTCTCGCAGCGGGAAGTGGTTGACGAGCACCGTGGGGAGCTCTTCGATCGCGGCGAGTCGGGCCTCTGTCTCGGCGAGGCGGGCCCGGCACCACGCAGGCCGGCTCGCGTAGGGGGCCGGGTCGAGCAGCTCCTCGTCCGTGCAGAGGATGCCGCTCTCCATCGCCCACGCCACCGCCTCGCGCTCGGCCACGCCGGCCGGCCGGAAGCTGTAGTCATAGAGCAGGAACATCGGCGCCAGCACGTGCGGCCCGCCCTCGCCCTCCCAAAGCACGTAGGGATCCTCCGGCGTAATCACCCCGCGGCTCCGGCATAGCTCGACCAGCCGATCGTAGCGGGCCCGGCCGCGCAGCCCGCCGTGATCACCCGGCATCGCATAGAGCTCGTGGTTGCCCGGCGTCCACACGAGCTGCTTGAACCGCGGGCCCAGGGTGTCGAGCACGTAGAGCAGGTGCTGCTCCGTCTCCCCGAGGTCGCCAGCGAGGATGAGCCAGTCGCTCGGCCGCGGCGTCATGCGCTCGATGGCCGACCGGTTCTCCGCATAGCCGACGTGGAGATCACTGAGTGCGAAGAGCTTCATCCGAATGACGCGTCGCCGGTGGACGGGCCAGCAAGCCGGCCAGCCCCACCCACACCACGGGCGGCGACGGGCGTCCACTGCCGAGCGCCGCCCCCCCGGCCCATCCGGGCCGCGGAGAGGGGGGACCGCTCCCCCATTTTTGCGCCCGATTCGGCGGGGATTGGCGCGCCGCATTAACTAGGGCTCCAATCCTTGTGCCACATGTGCTACGCGCGTGTGAAGTCAGCACCATGCCTCTGCCCCAACCACAAGGTCTTTACGATCCGGCTTTCGAACACGACGCATGCGGTCTCGGATTCGTCGCCACGCTCCGCCGTGAAGCGACGCACGAGGTCGTTTGCCAAGCGCTCGAGATCCTCGAAAATCTAACCCATCGCGGCGCCGCTGGCTGCGACCCCTGCACCGGCGACGGCGCGGGCGTCCTCCTCCAGATCCCGCACGAGCTGTACGCCGCATCCCTGGCCGCCGTGGGCATCGCGCTGCCTCCTCCCGGCGACTACGCCGTCGCGACGGTGTTCTTCTCGCAGAGCCCGTCCCGGCGCCGCCAGTGCGAGGCGATCCTCGAGGCCGCGGTCGTGCACCACGGCCAGCGCGTCCTCGGCTGGCGCGACGTCCCGATCGACGACGCGGCGATCGGCCCGGTCGCCCGCGACTCGCGCCCCGCGATCCGCCAGCTGTTCATCGGCCGGGTCGCGCCTCGCCAGTCCTTCGAGCAGGTCCTCTATGCGATCCGCAAGCGCGCCGGCCGCATCGCCGACTCCGAGGACTTCTACATCGCCTCCTGTTCATCGCGGACGGTCGTCTACAAGGGCCTGATGCTCGCGGAGCAGGTCGCGGCGTTCTACCCCGAGCTGTCGGACAAGCGCGCCGTGTCGCGGCTCGCGATGGTGCACTCGCGCTTCTCGACGAACACCTTCCCGACGTGGGAGCGCGCGCACCCGTACCGGGTCATCGCGCACAACGGCGAGATCAACACGGTGCGCGGCAACACCGCGTGGATGTCGGCGCGCGAGGCGCTGCTCAAGAGCGATGTGTTCGCGAACGCGATCGAGGACTTCAAGCCGATCATCCGCGCCGGCGGGTCCGACTCGTCCGCGCTCGACAACGTCGTCGACTTCCTGCTCGCGAGCGGCCGCTCGCTGCCGCACGTGATGATGATGCTCGTGCCGGAGGCCTGGGCGCACGACCCGGACATGTCGGCCGAGAAGAAGGCGTTCTACGAGTACCACGGCTGCCTCATCGAGCCCTGGGACGGCCCCGCGGCGCTGTGCTTCACCGACGGCCAGCTGATCGGCGCGACGCTCGATCGCAACGGGCTGCGCCCGGCGAAGTACGTCGTGACGAGCGACGGGCTCGTCGTGCTCGCGAGCGAGTTCGGCGTGCTCGACATCGAGCCGGCGCGCGTCATCCAGAAGGGGCGCCTCCAGCCGGGCAAGATGTTCCTCGTCGACACGAGCGAGGGGCGCGTCGTCAGCGACGACGAGATCAAGCGGCGGGTCGCGACGCAGAAGCCGTACGCGGCGTGGGTCGCCGAGAACAAGATCGACCTGCGCGCCCTCGAGGACGTGCCGAGCCTCTACACCATCCCGCACGCGGACCTCCGGTCCCTGCAGCAGACGTTCGGCTACACCGAGGAGGACCTGCGGATGATCCTCGCGTCGATGGCCACCCTCGGCGAGGAGCCGGTGGGCTCGATGGGCATCGACATCCCGCTCGCCGTCCTCTCCGAGAAGCCCCAGCTGCTCTTCCGCTACTTCAAGCAGCTGTTCGCGCAGGTCACCAACCCGCCGGTCGATCCGCTCCGCGAGGAGATCGTGATGTCGCTCGTGAGCTGCGTCGGCGGCGAGGGCAACCTCCTCGAGGAGACGCCCCGCCAGTGCCGGATGCTCGAGCTGCCGCACCCGATCCTCACGCAGGACGATCTGTCGAAGCTGCGCAAGAACGTCTTCCCCGACTTCCGCGCGGCCACGCTGCCGATGTACTTCTCGGTCGACGGTGACCCGGAGGACAACCTGCGCAACGCGCTCGCCAAGCTCTGCAAGGACGCGAGCCGCGCGATCGCCGACGGCGCGAGCATCCTCATCCTGAGCGACCGCGGCATCGACGAGACGCTCGCCCCCATCCCGAGCCTGCTCGCGACGGGCGCCGTGCACCACCACCTCATCGACGAGGGGACGCGCACGCGCGCCGGCATCATCGTCGAGACCGGCGAGGCGCGCGAGGTCGGCCACATGGCGCTGCTCATCGGCTACGGCGCGGGCGCGGTGAACCCGTACCTCGCGTTCGAGTCGATCGCGGCGATGTGCCGCGACAAGACCCTCGGCCCCGACCTGTCGCCCCCGGCGGCGAGCTCGCGGTACGTGAAGGCGCTCAAGAAGGGCATCCTGAAGATCATGTCGAAGATGGGGATCAGCGCGCTCTCCAGCTACCAGGGCGCGCAGATCTTCGAGGCGATCGGCGTCGACCAGCTCGTCATCGACGCGTACTTCACCGGCACGGCGTCGCGCGTCCGCGGCGTCGGGCTGCGCGAGATCGCGGAGGAGACGCTCGCCCGCCACCAGGCGGCGTACGGCGAGCGGGCGCGCGCGCACCTCGACGTCGGCGGCCACCACCACTTCCGCGTGTCCGGCGAGCGGCACCTCTGGACGCCGCAGTCGGTCTCGACGCTCCAGCGGGCGGTCCGCCTCGACGACGCGAAGAGCTACGCCGAGTACTCCGCGGTCATCAACGAGCAGCACGAGCACCCGATGTCGCTCCGCGGGCTGTGGGACTTCAAGCCCGCCGGCCCGCCGGTGCCGATCGAGGAGGTCGAGCCCGCCACCTCGCTCGTCAGGCGCTTCGCCACGGGCGCCATGTCCTTCGGCAGCATCTCGAAGGAGGCCCACGAGACCCTCGCCGTCGCGATGAACCGCATCGGCGCGCGGTCGAACACCGGCGAGGGCGGCGAGGACCCGGGGCGCTTCCTCCGGCTGCCGAACGGCGACTCGAAGCGGAGCGCGGTGAAGCAGGTCGCGTCGGGGCGGTTCGGCGTCACGGCCCAGTACCTCGTCAACGCCGACGAGCTGCAGATCAAGATGGCGCAGGGGGCCAAGCCCGGCGAGGGCGGCCAGCTCCCGGGCCACAAGGTCGACGCGGTGATCGCGAAGGTGCGCCACTCGACCGCCGGCGTGACGCTGATCTCGCCGCCGCCGCACCACGACATCTACTCGATCGAGGATCTCGCGCAGCTCATCTTCGACCTGAAGAACATCAACTCGAAGGCGCGCATCAGCGTGAAGCTCGTCGCCGAGGCGGGCGTCGGCACCATCGCCGCGGGCGTCGTGAAGGCGCACGCCGACGTGGTGCTGATCAGCGGCGACTCGGGCGGCACCGGCGCCTCCCCGCTCACGTCGATCCACCACGCGGGCGTGCCGTGGGAGCTCGGGCTCGCCGAGGCGCACCAGGTGCTCGTGATGAACGGGCTCCGCGGCCGCGCCATCGTGCAGACCGACGGCAAGCTGATGACCGGCCGGGACGTGGCGTTCGCCGCCTTGCTCGGCGCCGAGGAGTTCGGCTTCTCCACGGCGCCGCTCGTCGCGGCGGGCTGCATCATGATGCGCAAGTGCCACCTCAACACCTGCCCCGTCGGCATCGCCACGCAGGACCCGGAGCTCCGCAAGAAGTTCACGGGCGCGCCGGAGCACGTCATCAACTTCTTCTTCTACGTGGCGGAGGAGCTCCGGCAGATCATGGCGAGCCTGGGCTTCCGCACCCTGAGCGAGATGGTCGGGCGCTCCGACTGCATCGTGCAGCGGCGCACCGGGCTCCACGCGAAGGCGAGGAAGATCGACTGCTCCGAGGTGCTCTACCGCCCGAAGGAGGCCCTCACGAGCCCGAACCACTGCGTCGAGCCGCAGGACCACAAGCTCGACCGGGTGCTCGACCTCAGGCTGATCGAGCAGGCGCGCGCCACGATCGACGGCGGGTCGCCCGTCGTCATCGAGACCCGCGTGCGGAACTCGGACCGGACGCTCGGCGCCATGCTGAGCGGTGAGATCGCGCGCCGCCACGGCGGCGACGGGCTGCCCGAGGACAGCATCGTGGTGAAGTGCACCGGCAGCTCCGGCCAGAGCTTCGGCGCCTTCGCCTCGCGGGGCATGACGCTCGAGCTCGAGGGCGACGCGAACGACTACGTCGGCAAGGGCCTCTCGGGCGGCGTCGTGGCGGTGCGCCCGCCGCGCGAGGCGCCGTTCAAGCCGGACGACCAGGTCATCGTCGGCAACGTCGTGCTCTACGGCGCGACGAGTGGCCGCGCGTTCTTCAACGGCCGCGCCGGCGAGCGCTTCGCGGTCAGGAACAGCGGGGCCACCACCGTCGTCGAGGGCGTGGGCGACCACGGCTGCGAGTACATGACGGGCGGCACCGTGATCATCCTCGGCACCACCGGCCGCAACTTCGGGGCCGGCATGAGCGGCGGGCTCGCCTATGTCTTCGACGAGGACGCGCTCTTCGAGGCGCGCTGCAACAAGGAGATGGTGCAGCTCGAGACGATGACCGCGGCCGACGCCGAGTCGGTGCGGGCGCTGCTCGAGGAGCACGTACGGCGCACGAGCAGCCGGAAGGCGACCGAGCTGCTCGACTCCTGGCAGGCCGTCCTGTCGAAGTTCGTGAAGGTCGTCCCGAGCGAGTACCGGCGCGCCCTCGAGGCCGCGGCGTCGCCCGCGACGAACGGGGCGGACGCGACGGACGGGATCGTGTCCCTCCTTTCGCCCTCCACCCCCTACGTTTCCACTGGACGTTACATCCCCGCCAACGCGGGCCCCGCGAGCACGGGAGAGAGGTCGGCCGCCCATGGGTAAGGTACGAGGCTTCCTCGAGATCCAGCGGGTCGACATCAAGAAGCGACCCGTCTCCGAGCGTTTGAACGACTGGCAGGAGTTCGAGCTCCCGGTCCCCGATCCCGAGCTGCGCGATCAGGCGGCGCGGTGCATGGACTGCGGCATCCCGTTCTGTCACGACGGCTGTCCGCTCGGGAACCTGATCCCCGACTGGAACGATCACATGTTCCGCGAGCGCCTCCCCGAGGCGATCGCGGCGCTCGACGCGACGAACAACTTCCCCGAGTTCACCGGGCGCGTGTGCCCGGCGCCCTGCGAGGCGGCGTGCGTGCTGAACATCGAGGGCAAGCCGGTCACGATCAAGAACGTCGAGCGCGGCGTCGCCGATCGCGCCTTCGAGCGGAACCTTGTCGTGCCGGTCATCGCGAAGCAGCGCACGGGCAAGAAGGTCGCGGTGATCGGGTCGGGGCCGGCCGGCCTCGCGGCCGCGCAGCAGCTCGCGCGCAAGGGGCACGACGTGACGCTCTTCGAGCGCGACGACCGCATCGGCGGCCTGCTCCGTTACGGCATCCCCGACTTCAAGATGGAGAAGCACCTCATCGACCGCCGCATGGAGCAGATGCAGGCCGAGGGGGTGACCTTCCGCACGGGCGTCCACTGCGGCGTCGACATCACCGGCGACGCGCTGCGCGAGCAGTACGACGCCATCGTGCTCTGCGGCGGAGCGCGCCGGCCGCGCGACCTGGCGGTGCCGGGCCGGGAGCTGAAGGGCGTCCACTTCGCGATGGATTTCCTGACGCAGCAGAACAAGCGGGTCGCCGGCGACGTGATCCCCGACAGCGAGGCGATCCTCGCGACGGGCAAGCGCGTTGTCGTCATCGGCGGCGGCGACACCGGCTCGGACTGCCTCGGCACGAGCCACCGGCACAACGCGGCGCACGTGACGCAGCTCGAGCTCCTCCCCCGCCCGCCCGAGCAGCGCTCGCTGACGAACCCGTGGCCCGCGTGGCCGCTCATCCTCCGCTCGTCGTCCTCACACGAGGAGGGCGGCGAGCGCGACTGGTCGGTCTCGACCACCGCGTTCCTCGGGGACGAGCACGGGCACGTGCGCGCCCTCAAGGCGACGCGGGTGAGCCTGGAAGGCGGGAAGTTCGTGCCGGTCCCGGGGAGCGACTTCGAGATCCCGTGCGAGCTCGTCCTTTTCGCGATGGGCTTCGTCGGCTCCGAGCGCGAGGGGCTGCTCGAGCAGCTCGGCGTCGCGATGGACCAGCGCGGCAACGTGAAGGCGCCGGGCGGGTGCACGAGCGTGGAGGGCGTCTTCGCCGCCGGCGACATGTCGCGCGGCCAGAGCCTCGTCGTGTGGGCGATCGCCGAGGGGCGCAAGGCCGCCGAGGCGGTCGACGCGTACCTCATGCAGCCGGCGAAGCGCCGGCTGGCGCTCGCGGCAGGCTAGAGCTCGCCCGTGCGAGCGCTGGTCTGGGACGGCACGGCGGCGCGCGTCATCGACCGCGACCCGCCCTCGATCACGGCCGGCATGGCCGTGGTCGAGGTGCGGTGCGCTGGGATCTGCAACACGGATCTCGAAATCACCAAGGGTTACATGGGCTTCCGCGGCACGCTCGGGCACGAGTTCGTCGGGGAGGTCGTGGACGGGCCGGCCGCCTGGCGCGGCCGTCGCGTGGTCGGGGAGATCAACTTCGCGTGCGGCCTCTGCACCACGTGCGCGCGCGGGCTGGGGCGGCACTGCCCGGCGCGCACGGTGATGGGCATCGTCGGCGCCGACGGCGCGCTGGCGGAGCGCGTCGCGGTGCCCGTGGCGAACCTCCACGCCGTGGACGACCGGGTGGACGACGAGGAGGCGGTGTTCACCGAGCCGCTCGCGGCGGCGTTCGCGATCCTGGAGCAGGTGCGCGTGGCGCCGGGCACCTCGGCGCTCGTGTTCGGCGACGGGAAGCTCGGCCTGCTCATCGCCCAGGTGCTGCACCAGGCCGGCGCCCGCGTCCTCGCGGTCGGCAAGCACGAGGAGAAGCTCGCCCTGCTGCGCGCGCAGGGCATCGCGACCGAGCTCTTTCGCCCGGTCGCGCCGGCCGACACCGGCGCCGCGCCTCCTCAGGGCGCCTGGGCCGGCGAACCGGCCGAGCTCGTGGTCGAGGCCACCGGCACGGCCGAGGGGTTCACGAGGGCGGTCCGCGCGACCCGGCCGCGGGGCACGCTCGTGCTGAAGAGCACGGTCGCCGGGCTCTCCAGCGTCCACCTCGCGGACCTCGTCGTCCACGAGATCACCGTGGTCGGCTCGCGCTGCGGGCTGTTCGACCCAGCCCTGCGCGCCCTCGAGGGCCGGACCGTCGACGTCCGCTCGCTCGTGTCGGCCCGCCTCCCGCTGGAGCGCGCCGAGGAGGCGCTGCGGGCCGCCGCTGCGCCGGGCGCCCTCAAGGTGCTCGTGACCCGCTGAGCTCATCCCTGAGCTCGGCGGTGGCACTTGCTCTTACCCATCTCCCGAGATGCGACTGCGGCCACAGATGCCGTGTGCAACGGCGAGGCGTCCCCGACGAGCGAGCGCTCAGCCGGCCCGGCGGAACAGCCCGGAGATGAACCGCGATGGCGGCGGCACCGGCCGCGGGCGCCACGCCGACGCGGACACGATGGACACCCCATTGCGCATGAGCAGCAGCGCCGGCTCGTCCGCCCGGACGTCGAACCCCTGGCTGAGGCGCAGCCCTCCGCGGACCGGCGGCTCATGCTGGGAGACGCGCAGCGGCTCGAAGCCGTTCATGCGGAGGCGGCGCTGCCAGGCGCCACGGCGCTCGTGCCGCTCGACCCGCGCCGCCCCCTCGCCCACCACCACGTTCATCACCTCCTGACCGAAGAAGACCTGCTCGATGGTCTCGCGCGCGGCGATGTGCGGCGGGAGCAGTGCCTCGAGCGCCTGGAATACCGCATAGTAATGGCCGATCGCCTCGGAAAGGCGCGGGAGGAACTGGAGCGCGTTGTGCTCCACGTCCGGCTCGACGAGCGTCAGCACGCGCGGCGACAGCGCGCGGATCCTCGTGAGGATGGTGTCGCGGTTCGCGGTGGCGTGCACCGAGGCGTCGGGTACGTGGTGCAATGCAAACGCCGCATTGACGGCGATGGGCGCCGTCGCGCGGGACGCAATACGGCTCCAGTCGACGCGCTCCACCGAGGACGCGACGCCGTGGAACTCGAAGGGGACCTTCAGCCGCTCCGCCCATCCCCCGATGAACGCGCCCGCCCAGCGCAGCCGCTGCTCGGGATCCGGGCCCCGACACGGCAGGTCGATCCCGGTCAACCGGACCCGCGGCGGACCGCCGGGCCGCGTCGCCAGCCGATGTAGCAGGAACGGCCACTGGGTACCGCCCCCGACACCGATGTCGATAACGTGGATCTCCTGCTCGTCCTGGAACGCCTCGACGATCGCCGCGTTCGCGCTGAGGTATCCGAAACGGATGAGCGGCGTCGCGTGCACGAGCAGCTGAAACGCCGCGAGCATGTCCCGCGGTCCAGCGCTGCGCAGGTAGAGGTTGCCATCGCCGGAGCGATCTCCGTCCAGACGAGCGAGCAACGCTCGGCCGAACACACCTGAAATGCGCTCCGACGCGTCCCCCGTATCGGGCTCCGCCCGCAGGATGCCCTCCAAGAGGGCCCTCGCGCTCTCGCCATCCCCTGCGTCGATCGCCTCGCCCGCCGCCAGCAGGCGGCTCAGGAACGGGCGGCGCCGGGAGTGGGTCTGCCGGGTGCCCGAGCTTGGCTGCTGTCCGAGCCCGGGTCCGGACGCGGCCGAGCTTGTCGGCCCCTCGATGTGCTCTCGTAGGCTGACAGACGCCTCTTCGGCCGATGCGTGTCTACGGATCGCGTTCATGGTGTCCAGGGCTGTTCAACCAGGCAGCCCGCCGTCCTGGCTGGGCTCTCCGCGATCGGCCGAGTTCAAGCGCGAACGCATGACGTCGATCACCTCGCAGGAGCCGGGGGTTTCAATGTTTGCTGATGTCGCTGCGGGAGAGCCCGACGGCGAGCCGGGAGCAGGCGTTCGGCGGCCGCGCGCCCGCGGTAACGCTGCGAAGCGCAGCGCACGCCCATGACACGACGGGACCTGAGCTCGCACGAGGGCCCGACAGACAACTCTCTGTACATCGATGAAGCCGCTCGTCCGGTCAAGTCCAAGATCATGATTGTGCATCGCGCTCCCTTCTTCGCGCGCCTCGCACCGTCCGAACCTGCCTTCTGGCGGCAGACGTAGGCTCTCGTAGGCACCGCGCGAGGCAACCGCGGCCGCCTCCCAGGAAGGAGTCCCCGCCCGCCGCGGGGCGCGGGCGGACCGCGATGCGCGCGGCCTCGACGTCGCGGCCTGGCGGCTCGCGCGCAGCGCGACGACGCGCGCCACGCGCAGGACACGGCACACCTTATCGCTGCTTTCTTCAGAGCGCATCGCGCCCTCCGACCTGGCGCGCCGCGCGCGCGCCGGACTCGTTGACTTGACCGTGGTCGTGACAGCACCTCGGGAGACGGGGCTTACACTCCACATTACAACCCGCAACACCACGTCTGTAAAGTCCCTATACATGGGCGCTCGGTCGATCGAGCCGGCGTTGCGTCGCCGGATGGAGGCAACCCTGCGACGACCGGCCTGCTCGACGCCCGGGCCTGGTTCGCCGGAGAGGAGCGGCGCCGCGGCCCAGCAATCGCCCGAGGGAACCAGCGCGCTTGCTGGAGGCAATGTATGGAACGAACGTCCTGTCGGCCTCAGCAGCCTACGCCCGGAGCGACTTCGTCATCGAGGCGCAGCGCGGCGGGCAGGCGCTTTCCATCGATGCCGTGCCGCCATTGACGTGCTCCTGTACCTGTGCTTACGAGGCCGGTGAGCTGCTCAGTCGTTATCGGACAGATCGCTCCCATCGGCGAAGTGGGAGCGATCCACGCCATTCTTCTCTAGCCAGCGCCGAACTCGATTCCTGTGCACGCCGAGCCTGCTGGCCGCGCGAGACACATTGCCTCGCTCGAGGCGAAGCGCCTCGGCGATCTCATCTTCGGGCGGCGCCTGGCTCGCGCGCGAGGGGCCCGGCCTACCATCGCTGCCTGTCTGCCGGGTGCGCGGCTCCAGCGTCTCCGGGCCCAGCCCGATGCCCGCGAGCGGGTCGAGATCCTTGGCCTCGACCGTGCGCCGGCCCTCGTCGAGCGCGCGCGTCACGGCGCGCCGGGCCTCGCCGACGAACTCGCGCAGGTTCCCTGGCCAGCGGCGCATCGCGCACGCGATGATCATCGAATGGTGAGTCGTCGGCGGCGCCTTGCCGTAAGCCGTGCCGACCGCCTTCGCGCATTGCGTGAGCAGCCAGGGGATCTCCTCGGTGCGCTCCCGGAGCGGCGGGAGTCGGACCTCGGGCCGGCCGATGCGGTAGTAGAGATCGTCCCGGAAGCGGCCCTGGGCGACCCGCGCGCGCAGGTCGTGTGTCGCGGCGCAGATCCGGATCTGCACCGGGCGAGGCGCGACCGCGCCGAGCTCGAGCACCTGCCGGGTGTCGATCGTCCGCAACAGCTTCGCCTGGACGGCCGCGTCGAGCTCGGCCACCTCGTCGAGGAAGAGCGTGCCCCCGTGGGCGGCCTGCACGTAGCCCTCGGTGTCGTGCGTCGCGCCGGAGTAGGCGCCGCGCCGGGCGCCGAAGAGGAGCCGCTCGGCCAGGCCCTCCGGGATGGCCGCGCAGTTGACGGCCACGAACGGCCCGCGCGCCTGCGGCCCCGCCTCGTGGTAGGCGCGCGCCGCGAGCTCCTTGCCCGTGCCGCTCTCGCCCGTCACGAGGAGGCTGTCGCCCGCGGCCGCGGCGCGGAGGATGGTGTCGTAGACAAGCTGCAGCCTGGGCCCGAGGACGCTCTCCTTCTCGAGCTGCACGCCCCCGCGCGAGAAGCTCCGGATGTCGGCGAGCGCGAGGAACACCGACGTCCCCGCGCCGACGATCTGGATCGCCTCCCTCCGGACCTCGCCGCGGATGGGCTCGCCGTTGACGGACGTCCCGTTGGTGCTGCCGAGGTCCTCCACGGTCCAGGCCGCCCCGTCGTACGCGATGCGGGCGTGTCGCCGCGACATGAGCGAGTCATCCACCAGGGGCACGCCGGCGACGCCCCCGCGCCCCAGCACCACGGCGCCACGATCGAGGGGGATCGGCGCGCATCGCGGCTGATCGCCCGAGAAAATCAGCACGATTCCGGGAACAGGCTCGGCGACCGAGGTCTCCGGGGGAACCGAGACGCGGACGGTGGAGTGGTCCATCAGGATCTATCTTACCTGTTCAAGAACCTGGCCGGCCAGTGGCCGGCCATCCCATCGGTCGCTTCGGGCTACCAGGGCAGAACTCCTGGTAAATCAAGGTCCTCCCGTTCGCCAGGCTCGGCACGAGTTGTGCTTGTTTTGCCGGTATGGTGGCCTCTGCAAGAGCTCGCATCCATCGGGAACGGGGGTCCGCCCTCGAGGTGAACATGGGTTCCGGCCGCAACATCGACGACGCGGGCCGCCGCTCACCCCGGCGTCTGCACACATCCCGCACCCTGCCGAGCTTCCCTACCCATCCCGGCCTCCAGAGCATCAGCGGCCTCCGCGGCGCGCTCGAGTTCCTGGAGTGGCCGGCCTCCGAGTGGACGCTCACAGACCTCCAGGATTGGTTCGTGGACAACCTCGTGAGCCCGGGTCTGATGAAGCGCCCGCAGATCGTCCGCGAGCCCGGCGCGACGCCCGTCATGCTCGACCCGCGCGCCGACGGCGGCAGCAACCTCGAGGAGCTGATCCACAAGGCCCGCGGTCGCGTCATCACGGCGCTCCGGGGCCTCATCGCTCCCGTCGCCGACGATCGATTCCTGAACGCGGCCATCTACGGGGGCAGGGTCCGCCGGGCCGCGGTCGGCGGCCGTCCCGTCTGGGTCGCCTCGCCGCGCGAGATCGACTTCCTGGGCGACATTGTGCTCAGTTTGCTCGCCGCCGACATCCTGCTCGATCGCGAGTTCTATCGCGCACACCTCTGCATCTGTGAGGTGTGCGGGAGGGTGTCATTCAAGGACAACCCGGACGCGCGAGGCGTATGCAGCGAGCACCGGAGCAGCGTGTCCGGGTTCACGCCGCGGGTGCGCTGAGCGCCTGCGGCGGAGGCGTGATGATGGAGACGATAAAGGCCGGCTGAAGAGCCGGCCTTCGTCATTTCTCTCGCCACGGATCCCGTCCGCCCGTCACGCGACGACGCGCCCGCGTGGACGGCGCGGCGTCAGTTCGCGTCGAACGAGACCCAGGCGCCCGTCGCCCAGGTGTCATCCGCCTTGAAGGCGCCGATGTAGCTCGCCTCCGCGTCGAAGAAGCCGTCGTCGGGCGGCGTCGCCGCGTTGTCGACGAGCGTGACCGCCGGCCGGAAATCGGGCGCCTTGGCGAAGCAGTCGGCGAGCCCCGGATCCTCGACGCTGTTGGACGCCTCGCCCTCGAACCACGCGATCTCGTCCGCTCCCGCGTCGTCGTCGTCATCCAGCTTCGACTCGGTGGTCTCGTTCGCGTCGCTCTCCACGTGGGCGATGTTCGCCGCGATGTTGCCGAAGAAGATCGAGCTCGCGAGCTCGACCTCGGTGAGCTCGTCGCGGAGGTCCACGCCCGCCTCGAAGCCGGTCACGATGATGTTGAAGAGGTGGGCCTTCGTCGCGTGGCGGAGCAGCATGCCGTACTGCTGCTTGTCGACGTCCTTGTTCTTGCCGCACAGGGTCGCGTTGTAGATCGTCGGCTCGCTGACCGGCGTGTTGGTCGATGAGTCGGCGTCGTTGTCGCCCTCGAAGCCGTTCGTGTCGTCGGCCACCGACGGATCCTGCTGGACCGCGATGAACTGGAGCTTGCCGACGTAGCCGAGGTCCCAGTCGATGCCGTCGTCGCCGTTCTGCGCGCAGATGAGGTGCTTCGCGTTGACCGTGCCGCCGAAGAACTCGAAGCAGTCGTCGAGCGTGTGGTGGACCATCACGTGATCGACCGTCGTCCCGGAGCCCACCCCGGCGAAGGTGAGGCCGTTCACCTCGTTGTCCTGAGAGAGCAGGATCCCGCTGTACTCGATGCGCACGTACTCGAGGACGCCGCTGTTGTCCTCCGGCTTATCGCCGCCATACTCGGTTCCTTCGCCGGTGATACCCTCGACGGCGGCCTTGCCGCCTTCGACGTTGATGGGCGCCTCGCCGAGCAGGATGACGCCGCCCCAGTCGCCCGCGGCGCGGTCCCCCTTCTCGCCCTGGCTCGTGAACACGATGGGCTTGTCGGCGGTGCCCTTGGCGTGGAGCTTCGCGCCGGGCTTCACGACCAGCGTCGCGAGGCTCACCTTCTCGCCCATGATCGTCGTGCCGGGCTCGACGGTCAGCGTGGCGCCGGGCTCGACGAAGACGATCCCCTTCATGAGGTAGCACCTGTCGGCGGTCCACGTCGCGTCGGCGGTGATCGCTTTGGTGACCTCCACCGGGGCGGCGCAATCGGCACCACCACCACCACCACCACCACCGCCGCCGCCGCCGCCGCCACCACCGCCGCCGGAGCCGCTCGTGGACGAGGAGCTGGTCGTGGTCGGGGAGATCGACTCGTCGTCCCCGCAAGCGGCGAGCGCCGCGACGGAGAGCGCCGAGGCGCAAGCCAGGGTAATTCCTAATGTACGCATGCTATTTACCTCCTGGCGACCCAACATGCATCACGCGGGCGAAATCGCGGCGATCGCCGCGTGACGATTCAATGGCACGCGCTCAATAGGTGTACGAGGCGCTCAGCGTCACGGTCGTTCCGGTATTGTATTGACTGACGATCTTGTCGTCGTCGTTCGCTTTGCCCTGCGTGACGCGAACCGGAGCATCGATGAGGTTCTCGCCGGCGAGCTTCAGCTCGACGTGCTCGCCGATGCGCTGGGCGACGGTCAGGTCGATCTGGTGCCGCGGCTGCTCGTACTCGTCCTCCAGCCCTTGGCTCCCCACCCTCCTGAGCCGGGCGCCGAATACGTTGTAGAGGAGCCGGGCGCTCGCTCCGGTCGACTCTCCGGTGTAGTCGAGCCCCAGGTTCACGACGAAGGGGGATTGCCCGTGGAGCGGGTGCGCCGGATTGCTCTGGATTTTGACCCCGCCCGCGCTGGCCTCCGGATCGACCGTCACCTCCGAGGTAACGAACGTGAGGTTGCCGAGCGCGGTGACCTCCCGCAGGAGCGGGGCGATGAAGCCAAGGCCCTTCCTGAGCTCGATCTCGACGCCGGCGACATGGCCCACGTCTCCGTTCACATAGGTGAGCCTGCCCCTGCCGCCGTTCGGGAGGATGACCTCCTCGATCGGCCCCTGGAAGTGCTTGTAAAACACGCTGACCGCAGCGACCTCGCCGGCCGTCGGGAAGATCTCGAAGCGGAGATCGCCGTTCACGACGCTCGTCCGCCGGAGCTCGGGATTGCCTTGCGCTTCTCTGCCGCTATAGCCCTCCTGATACAAGGTCGGGCTGAGCTCGCGGAGCTGGGGACGAGCCAGCGTCCTGGCCACGCCGAACCGGACATTCGAGTTCGAGCTCGCCTTGACGATGATGTTGACCGCGGGCAGGAGATCGATCTTGGCGCTCTCCACGTTGGTCTCGGGGTTCGCCGGAGAGTACCTGTCGAACGCCCTCAGTGACAGCGCGGAGGCCTCGATCCGGGCGCCGAGCACCGCGCGGAGCCATCGCGTCGCGGCGGCGTCGGTCATCACGTAACCCGCGTAGAGATCGTCGTTCGCCGTATAGGAGTCGGTCTCGCGCGTGATCTCCTCCAGCTCGAGCACCGCGCCGATGTTCTCGTCCGAGAACAGCCGATCCGGCTCCTGGCGCAGGAGCATCGAATCCGAGCCAGGACGCTGCTTGAACCGGAACCGGCGCGCGTTGAACTCGCGCTCTCGACGGTTGAGCAGGCCGCCCACCTTCAGCCGGGTCGGGGTGTCCCCGCGGACGAGGGGCTGGGTATAGGAGAGCTGCCCGCCGTGGCTCACGTCGCTCATGTCGCTGAAGAAGTGCGCGCCGCTCAGCGTGCCCTCGTCCCACGAGAAGGCGCCGCTCGCGTCGTCCCGGATGTAGACGGCTTCCCTCGTGTCGGGCTCGTCCGAGGTCGCGAGAGAAATCGATGCTTTCCAGTCGACGGTCCCGCCGAGGAGCGCCCCGATGCGATGCTCTCCCTGGAGCTGACCCAGGGTGAGCGATCGCGAGATGAACCGCAGCAGCGTGTCGCGAAACGCGCTGTCACCGCGGCTCGGGTTCCCGTCGGCCTGGCTGGCCAGGTCGTCCGACGAGCGGCTGTGGAGCCCGGTGAGCGTTACCTTGTGGTCCGGAGCCGGGTTGTAGGTGGCGCTGGCGAAGCTGCCCCAGGACACCTGATCACGGATGCTCCCCGTCGCGATGTCGCTGGCGCGAATGGGCTCGCCGCCTCGAGGGTCGGGGTCGAAGTCGCCGAGGGCCTCGTTGGCGCGCGGAGAGAACTTCCGGCCGTAGCTCAGGGTGGCGATGTAGCCGAGGCGCTGCTCGCCGCCGAGCTTCAGCGTGTCGCCGACGACCACGCTGCCGCTCCCGTT
Organism: Sorangium sp. So ce362; assembly: GCF_051519845.1. Taxonomy (NCBI): domain Bacteria; kingdom Pseudomonadati; phylum Myxococcota; order Polyangiales; family Polyangiaceae; genus Sorangium; species Sorangium sp. So ce362. Next base: position 6,890,253 of record NZ_CP150332.1, read on the forward strand.
CGGCGGGGTGAACGCCCGCGTCGTCGCCATCGACGAGTTGATCGCCCTGCCGTAAGCCGTCATCTCGTCCCTCGTGAGGGTGCCGCCGCCCGGCTTGGGGCCGAGGCGCACCAGCTTGTAATCGGGGATCTCGCCCGGCAGCGCGCGGGCGCCGCCGTCGATCCCGAGCCAGTCGGTCCCGGATCCGGCGTAGCTCATGCGATCCCGGAACGTCGCCTGGCTGTTCAGGCCGAGCGACAGCGAGGCCTGGAAGAGGAACCTGGTCGGGAGCTCGCGCGTGTTGACCTGGACCGAGCCGCCCGCGAAATCGCCGGGGATGTCGGGGGTGAACGTCTTGACGACGGTGATGTCGCTGAGGACCAGCGACGGGAAGAGATCCAGCGGGACGGCCTGCCGGTCGGGCTCGGGGCTCGGCAGCGGGGCGCCGTTCAGGAGGGCGTTCGTGTAGCGCTCGCCCAGGCCGCGCACGTACACGTATCTGCTGTCCACCACGGTCGCTCCGACGATGCGCTTCGCGGCCTCGGCGGCGTTGCGATCGGGCGTCTTCGCGATCTCCTTCGCGCCGACCGCGTCGCCCACGTGCGCCGCGTTCTTCCGGATGAGCAGCTGCGCCGCGACGCTCGCCCGCTCCGGCTCGAACTCGACCTCGATGACCTCCTCCGCCTGCTGATCCGGATCGAGGCCGACATCGATCTGGCTCACTTGCCCGGCGGTCACGCGCACGTCCTGCACGCGCCGGGGCCTGTACGCCTCGTACCAGATCCGAAGCTTGTAGCTCCCCGGCGGGAGCTCCAGGCGGTAGCGGCCGTCGAGATCCGCGATGGCCTTGAGCTTCGTCCCGACGACCGACACCTGGGCGTCGAGGAGGGGCTCCTTCGTGGCGGCGTCCGTGATGACGCCCCACACGGCGCCCTTCCCCGCCGGCGGCGGGCGCGACGGGCTCGGCTCGTCGAGGCCCCCGGCGTCCTCCGCCGCCGGGGCGCCGGCCGGGGTCCCCGCGCCTTCGGGCGGCGGCGCGGCCGCTCCAGGGTCGCCCTGGGCGAGGGCCGTGGCCCCCCAGCAAAGCGGCGCCACGAGCGCTGCGACTACCCCCGAGATCCTTCTGCGATTCATGCACCTGTCCCTTCACGCCCCGAGCTCGGGCGCGCCTGTCGATCCGATGGCTGGGCGCACCTGCGCCCGTCGATGAGGAGAGCGGAGAGCCAGCTACCCGCCGCCCTCTCCTGTGCGCCGCGCCGCGAGCGCGCCCTGGGACGTCGGCCCCGCGCGCGCCCTGTCAGCGCCGCATCGGGGCCGAGCGCCGCGCCGGCTCAGCGCCCGGTCTTCTCTGTCAGGACGGCGATCGTCTTCGCCCCGCCCATGCGCGCGGCGTCCATGGCCTCCACCGCGACCGCGTAGACGGCCTCGTCCTCCGCGTCGAAGTAAAGCACGCTGTCCGAGCGCGCCGCGAAGATGCGGGCGAGCCGCTCTCTCAGCTCGCCGCGCTGCACCTCGGCCTGGTTGATGCGGATGACGCCGCGCTGATCCACCGTGAGCACCACGGGCTTGCTGGCGTCGTCGGGGGGTGGCGCGAGCTTCGCGGTGTCGTCCTTCTTGGGCAGGTTCAGCCAGAACTGCTTCGCGAGCAGCGGCGTCACGACCATGAAGATGATGAGGAGCACGAGCACCACGTCGACGAGCGGCGTCACGTTCATGCTCGGCGCGACGCCGCCCCTCTTGCCTCCGCCCTGCGAAACGCTCATCCCCACGACGCTAGCCCTCCTCCGGCTCCGGGGAGGCCCCGCCGCCCCGCTGGCTCACCTGCAGCGAGATCCCGCCGAAGCCGACCTCCTGGCACAGCGCGAACGCCTCCCGCACGCGACCGTACTTCACGGAGGCGTCGCCCTTGATGACCACCCGGCGCTCCGGCTCCGCGGCGCGGATGGCCCGCAGCCTCTCTCCGAGCGACGGGAGGTCGGCGACGGCCTCCTTCTCCAGGAACACGGTGCCGGCGCCGGTGATCGTCACGTAGATCGGATCGAGCGCCGATCTCGACCTCCGATCGGGCTGAAACACCGCCGGGAGGTCGACCCGCTCGCCGTGCTCCATCTGGGGCGCGATCACCATGAAGATGATGAGGAGCACGAGCACCACGTCGACGAGCGGCGTGACGTTGATCTCCGGCTCAGGCGGCGGCTGCCGACCCGAACGACCGCTCTCCGCTCGAACGCCCATGCTCGTTCTCCATTTCATCGATGAGCTCACCCGCGCTGCGCTCGAGCGCGAGCTCCACCGCGGCGATGCGGGTGGTGAGGTAGTTGAAGCAAAGCACCGCCGGGATGGCGACCCCGAGCCCGAGGGCGGTGACGATGAGCGCCTCGGAGATGCCGCCGCTCACGGCGCCGAGGCCGCCCGAGCCGGTCGAGGCGATGGTCTGGAAGGCGGTGATGATGCCGATGACCGTGCCGAGCAGCCCGACGAACGGGGCCACCGAGCCCACCGTCGCCAGCACCGAGAGGCCGCGGCGCAGGTCGGCGGAGATCGCCTCGCGGCGCCGCGACACCTCGCGGCGCGCGAGCTCCACCGGGGGCACGCCGCCCTCGCCGGCGTCGACGGCGCGCTGGAAGCGGCGCACCGCCGCCGCGACGAGCCGGGCGAGCGCAGAGCGCCCGTACCGGTCGGCGATCGCCGCGAGCCGCGCCGTGTCCCACGCTTCCATCACCGGCCGCGCCTCGCTCGCGAAGCGCCGGCTCTCCGAGGCTTGACGCGCCAGCGCGATGAGCCGCTCCACCACGACAGCGACGCTCGCCAGCGCCATGAGCACGAGGGCGAACGCGACGAGCTTGCTGAGGAGCCCCATGGTCGCCCAGATGTGCCCGAGATCAAACTGCATCATGGCTCTACTCCTTCACTCCTCTCGCGAGACGCCGCCTCCGCGGCCGCGCGCTCGACGTCATCTCTTCGCCTTGAAGGGGATCCTGACCGTCTTGAAGGTCGACACCGGCCTCCCCTCGTGAACCGCCGGCCGGTAGCGCCACGTCTTCACCGTCGCGAGGACCACGTCGTTGAAGAGCGGATGGCCGCGGACGATGGTGACGTTCGTGACCTCGCCCGTCTCGGTCACCACGAACCTGACGACCACGGTGGCCTCTACCCCTGCGCTCAGCGCCGCCTCGGGGACGGAAGGAAGCGCGTTGGAGAGCGCGACCGGCGGCGTCGCGTTCTCGGGGAGGTGAATCGGCCCTCTCGGCGGCGGCGGCGGCGGGGGTGGCGGCGGCGGCGGGGGCGCCGCCACGGCGGCCGTTCCCGTGCCGCCGGGGACCCCGCCGGGCACGCCGCCCGGCGCACCGCCCGGCTCTCCGTAGGTGTCGTCGTCGCTCGCCGTGGCCTGGCTCGGGTCCGCCTCCGCCGGCGCCTCGGAGGGCACCGTGGTCGGCGCGACGAGCGCCGGGCGCCGGGGCGCCGCGGGGCGAGGCGCCGGGGCCTCCGCCGCCGGCGGCGGGGGCGCCGGCGCCGCTGCGACGGGAGGCGCCTCGGGGAGCCGGGCGGCGAGCTTGACGTCGACGACCTCCTCCTCGGGCGGAGGCGGCCGGATCGCGCCGCTCAGGCGGGCGGCGGAGAGCGCGATGCCCGCGAACAGCAGGAGCCCGGCCGCGTACCCGATCGCGAGCCGCCTCGCTCGGTCAGGATCGGCCTCCCCCGCATTCCACGTCTCAAGGTGCATCGAGGCTCCCGGCGCCAGCTAGCGAAAAGACCAGAGCTCCACCCGAGCTCCAAATAAGGACGAGCGGCTTCAATGGGTTATCCCATCGTGGGATTCAACATTCGCACTGTATACCAGCTTGCGTTACGGCAGAATGGCGTGGCGGCAACGATTGTCGCGGATCGCCCGGCATCGCGATCACGCGCTGCGGCTCTCGGGCACGTCGGGCGACGCGGCGAATCGATAGCCGATACCGCGGACGGTCTGGATGTAATCGCCCGCGCGGCGCAGCTTGTCGCGCAGGCGCTTGACGTGGGTGTCCACGGTCCTCGTCGTGATGCTCACGTCGATGCCCCAGACGCCGTCGAGGAGCGCGGTGCGCGTCTGCACGCGCTCGCGCGCCTCGTACAGCGCGACGAGGAGCTTGAACTCGAGGAGCGTCAGCTCGACCTCCTCGCGATCGACCCACACGCGATGTGCGCCCTCGTCGATCCGGAGACACCCGAACTCGATGCACCGCTCCCCGTCCCCGGAGGACTTCGCGCGGCGGAGCACGGCCTGCACGCGCAGCACGAGCTCCCGCACGCTGAACGGCTTGACGACGTAATCGACGGCGCCGAGCTCGAAGCCGACAATGCGGTCGACCTCGTCCCCGCGCGCCGAGACGATCATCACGGGGATACGCTGGGTGTCGTCGCTCTGCTGGAGAGCGCGGCACACCTCGGTGCCCGAGATGTCGGGCAACATGAGATCGAGCAAGACGAGATCGGGTCGCTGGTCCAAGGCCAGCCGGACCCCCTCACCGCCCTGCCCCGAGAGGAGCACCTCATGCCCGGCTTGCCTGAGGTTGTAATCGAGCACCTTCTGGAGCGCCGGCTCGTCCTCGATGACCAAAATCCGCGACATGCTGAATAGCGCGTGTACCCGAGCGATGTGACGGGCCGATGACCGGAGGGCAACAGCGCGGTGCGCCGGCTCCTCCGGAGGAGAATGCGCCGCGGTCTCTCCTGGAGGTGGGCCCGCGCAGCAGAGGGGGTGCACGGTCGCGCGGCGAAAGCTCGCACGGTCGGGGCGAGGTGCGCTAGTCTCGCGGGGATGCTGCGGACTTTGCGACTCATCGCTGCCGACGTGCGCAAGAAGGCGACATGGTGCTACGGCAGCGACCCATTGCCGACGCTCCTGAAGACGCTGGCGACCGACGGCACGGCGGCGATGGTCCTCTACCGGTTCACGCAGGCCGCGCGAGCCCACCGGATGCCCGTGGTCGAGATGCTGCTCAACAAGGCGACCAACCTCGCCGGCGGCTGCGTCATCGGGCGGGGCGCGGACTTCGGGCCGGGCTTCGTGCTCATCCACTCGAACGGTGTCGTCATCAACGGCAACGTCCGTGGTGGCACGAACGTGCTCATCGAGCACCAGGTGACGATCGGCGCCGACCGGCGTCAGACGCCGGTGCTCGGGAGCGACCTCTTCATCGGCGCGGGCGCCAAGATCGTCGGCGGCGTCACGGTCGGCGACGGCGCCCGGATCGGCGCCAACGCCGTGGTCGTGCACGACGTCGCGCCGAACACGACGGTCGTCGGCATCCCCGCGAAGCCCGTGCAGCGGCGCGAGGACCGCCCCGCCCCCCGCCCCATCACAGACGACACAACCGGCTCACAGAGCTGACCCCCCACCGCGCGCCTGGGCTCCAGCTCCAGAGCGGCAGTCTAGCGAGGAGAGCGGGCGTGGAGCTCTTGCCGGAGCTGCGCGATCTCGTGGCGGAGCGGACCGATGAAGTCGGCGCTGATCGTCCGGTTCCGCCCCTCCAGCGCGCGCGCCGTGTGCCACTTGCTGAGCGCGAGCCGCGCGCCGGCGCGGATGAAGCTCCGCCCGGTGGCCCCGCGCCAGCCGAGGGTGCACCGGAGCCGGCCGATCGGCGAGCAGACGAGCTCGAGCTCGTCCTGGGTGAGCATGCCGAGCGCGACCTCGTCGCGCAGATGATCCCGGATCACCCAGCCCTTGCGGACGACGAGCGCCACGATGATCCCGAAGAACGACGCGACGAAGCATAGCCAGAGCAGCAGCCACGGCATGAAGAGGTCCCCCATCGCGCGCCCCAGCGCGGTCGGGAGGAAGTTCCACACCGCGTGCAGCGCGACGCCGAGCAGGTAGCCGCCGATCGGGGCCGCGACGCGCACCCAGGTCTTCGACGACTCCCGGGCCAGGCCGAAGCCGATCCCGGTCATCGACGTGAACAGCGGGTGGAGCCAGGGCGTGAACACGCCGCGCAGGACGAAGGTCCCGGCGAGCACGTCGCTGCCCTGCATCGAGGCGCGCGCGTAATAGAGCACGTTCTCCACCGCGGCGAAGCCGAGCGCGCAGAACGTGGCGTAGATGATGCCGTCGACGATGCCGTCGAACTCCCGGCGCAAGAAGTAGAAGAAGCCGAACACGCCGAGCCCCTTGAAGAGCTCCTCCGCGAACGGGGCGCTGACCGACGCGCTGACGAGCTCGCCCACCGGCTCGCCGAAGTTGCTGGAGACGCCGACGTGGACGCCGGTGTTGATCAGGATCGAGAAGCCGGTCGCCGCGAGCGCACCCCACAGGAACGCCATCAGCAGGCACCACCACGGCTCAGGATCGTACCGATCGATGACCATCGGGACGAAGAGGTAGAGGACGAGCGGCGGGAACGCGAAGAGCGCTCCGACGAGCATGGCGCTCAGCATGCTCCCCCCGGACTCGATCACGCCGAAGAGCGTGAAGATCAGGTTGAGGACCGCGCCCGCGATGATGCCGTTGGCCCACAGCCACAGCCCGGCGATGCGCCGCCGCCGATCCGGGTCGGGCCTTCGCGCTACCCGGATGACCGCAGGGTAGCCGGCGTGGGGATGCGCGGGCGCAGGGTGCGCGGCGCCGTACAGCGCGGGAGCGCCGTGCGGCGGAGCAGGGCCCTGCGCTGGCATCGGCGCACGGGCTGGCGGCCAGTAGCCCGGCGGCGCGTGCCCGTAGCCCGGAGGCGCATGCCCGTGTCCCGGAGGCGCATGCCCGTGTCCCGGAGGCGCATGCCCGTGTCCCGGAGGCGCATGCCCATGTCCCGGAGGCGCATGCCCATGTCCCGGAGGCGCATGCCCGTGTCCCGGAGGCGCATGCCCGTGTCCCGGAGGCGCATGCCCATGCTGCCCGTGCCCCTGCGGCCAGTGCGGCGGCTGTCCCGAGGAGAGCTGCCCCGCGCCGTGCGCCGGGGACCCCGAGCGAACCTGCCCGCCACCAGGCTGGGCATGCTCGCTCGGGCGCTCCGCCGGCCGGGGTTGCTGCGGCAGGCCGGGGAAATCGGGACGGCGTCCGTGGGCGTTGTTCATGGATCGAGCGCTCTCGCGAAATCCTCGTGACAGCGGGTGACCTTCAGCCGAGACGAACCGCCACCGCACACGTGGAGCCGCCAGAAGCGGCGACGATCCGAGGCGGGCAACGGCAGTCTCGGAGCTGTCGCTCACACCCGTCGGATCGAAGCATCACACGATATTTCTACCACGGCAGGGACGCGCCGGGCAGATCTCCCAGCAGCATCGGCACGTCGCGCGGCCGGCTAGGAGCGCGGGCGCCGTGACGCTCCGCTTCCTCGATCTGTGGGCAGTGGCAGCGCGGCGGGGCTCCGCGCCGGAAACATGGCGGGATGACGTCAGGGGCGGACGACGCGCGTGCCGGGAGGGGGCGTGAAGTCGAACTCGTTCTTCGCGGTCGGCTGATTGACGACCGGCGACGCGAAGTCGAACCGATTCCGGTTGCCCTGCGCGTCGAGGATCAGCACGCGCCGGACCTGGTTGGTCTGCCCGTCCACGTAGAGGAGCATCTTCTGATAGGCAGGGGTCGCCTCCTTCGGCGTCCCCTCGAGGACATAGCCGCCCTCGAACTTCATCTGCGCCGGGTCGAGCAGGCGCAGCGAGAAATCCTTCGTGAGCTGCCCCTTGCCCATCAGGAACGAGAGCGCCGCCGGGTACTGGGAGCCCTTCACCGGCGTCTCGAACATCTGCTCGTTGTCCTTCTCGTAGACCTTGATCGTGACGCCGTCGGAGACGACGCGGTTCCCGTTCGGCGCGTCGTAGACCCAGCTCATCTTGCCGGGCTTCTCGAAGATCACCTTGCCAGTGGAGACCTTCTTCACGTCCTGGACCTTGATCGTGTAGGTCTGCGTGAAGCTCGCCTTGAAGGTCTTCGTGGAGTCGTAGAACTGCTGGACGCGCCTGCCGAGCTCCTCGGCGGTAGGGCCCGCTGCCTGGGACTCGCCGGCGGTCGCGAGCACGACCGTGACAGGCGCCGTCAGCCCGATGAGGCACGCGGCGGCCAGGCGGTAAAGTGAGGTTCGCGTCATCCTTCCCGATCTCCTTTGATGTCCAGAGGCGTGTCGCCTCCGCGCTTCGTGAGACAGGGGCGCCGGTGATGCACCGCCGGTTCCCCCGGCGACCGCCGCCCTCGCTGAAGCCGGGGCGCGCCGCACGTTTTCACCTTGGACGCGGCGCGGGCGCGTCCGATGCAGGCTCCATAGCACACGGGGTGTGCGCCCGAACCGCCCGGGTCGCGCCCGGCGGATCCACGTCGAGCCCAGCCGCCGCGCCCCGCAGGCCCACGCTCAACCCGGGCGCGCCCGTCGCGGTCTGGCCCGGGACCGGACGGGCGCGCCGGACGCCGCCAGCGCGGCCGCGAAGCCCGCGGCGCTGAGGTGGGTCATCGCGATGGCGAGCGCGTCGGCCGCGTCCGGCCGCGGGGGCGCGGCGAGGCGCAGGACCGCGGTCATCACCTGCGCCACCTGCGCCTTCTCGGCCGCGCCCCGGCCGACGATGGTCCGCTTCACCAGCGCCGGCGCATACTCCGAGATCGGCACGCCGGCGCGCGCCAGCCGCAGCAGCACGACCCCGCGCGCGTGGCCGAGCTTCGCCGCGCTCTGCGCGTCCTTCGCGAAGAACAGGCTCTCCACCGCCGCCGCGTCGGGCGCGTGCGCGGCGATCACCTTGCCGAGCTCGTCGTCGATCTCCACCAGCCGGCCGGCGAACGTCCCGGTCGTGTCGACGTCGATGACGCCATGCGCGATGTGCTCGATGCGCGTGCCCTGCCGCACGAGCAGGCCCCAGCCCAGGTGGCGCGAGCCGGGATCGATGCCGAGGACCCGCATCGACTAGCAAGCCCCGTGCGACGGCGCCGCGACGTGGGTCGGGAAGCCCGGCGCGCGCTCGGTCCCCCCGTCGCGCTCGCCCCGCTCGACCGCGGTGAGCGCGCGCCGCGGGAAGATCTTGTGCGGGTTGAGCAGGCCCTTCGGGTCGAAGACCGCCTTGATCCGGCGCTCGAGCGCGATGAGCTCCGGCGACTGCTCGAGCGCGAGGAACTCGGCCTTCGACGTCCCGATGCCGTGCTCGCCGCTCAGCGTGCCGCGCATGCCGATCACCGCGTGAAACAGGCGCGACAGCGCGATCTCCACCTGGGGGACGAGCTCCGGATCGTTCCAGAGCAGGTTGACGTGGAGGTTGCCGTCCCCGGCGTGGCCGTACGTCAGCATGCGGACGCCGGTCGCCGCCGAGATCTCCGCGACCTCGTCGAGCAGCGCCGGGATCTTGTTGCGCGGGACCACGACGTCCTCGGAGATCTTGTAGCGCGCCATGGCGCGCGTCGTGGGCGAGAGCTGGCGGCGCGCCTCCCAGAGCCGGTCGCGCTGCGCCTTGTCCTGCGCGACGAGGACGTCGAGCGCCCCGGCGTCCATGCAGACCTCCCCCACCCGCTCGGTCTGGACCTCGCAGTCCGCGGGCTCGCCGTCGACCTCGATGATCAGCATCGCGCCCGAGCGCTCGTCGACCCCGACGCCGCGCGCCCGGACCGCGTCGAGCGTCGAGCGGTCGAGCAGCTCGAGGCAGCGCGGCACGACGCCGGCCGCGACGAGGGCGCTCACGGCGCGCCCGCTCGCGTGCACGTCCGGGAACAGGCAGAGCAGCGTCATGACCGACGGGGGCTTCGCGATCAGCCGGAGCGTCGCCTCGGTCGTGATCGCCAGCGTGCCCTCGCTGCCGACGAGCAGCGCCGTGACGTCGTAGCCCGTCACGCCCTTCACCGTGCGCCGGCCGGTGCGGAGGCGCGTGCCGTCGATGAGGATCGCCTCGAGGCCGAGCACGTACTCGCGCGTGACGCCGTACTTGAAGGCGCGCGGGCCGCCGGCGTTCTCGGCGATGTTGCCGCCGAGCGCGCACATCTTGAGCGAGTTCGGATCGGGCGGGTAGAAGAGCCCCTCGGCCTCCACGGCCGCGTGCAGGTCGGCGAGGATGACGCCCGGCTCGACGACCGCGACCTGCTCCTCGCGGCTGATCTCCTTGATGGAGCTCATGCCGATGGTGGCGATGACGATGCCGCCCGCCACAGGCACCGCGCCGCCCGACTTGCCGCTGCCGGCGGCGCGCGGCACGACCGGCACCTCCGCCTCGCTCGCCGCTCGCACCGCCTTCTCGATGTCGGCCGCCGAGGACGCGAGCACGACCGCATCCGGGCTCACCGGCGGCTGATCCGACTCGTCCCCCGCGTAGGCGGCGCATCCCTCGGCCGACGTGATGACCTTCGAGGGGCCGAGCGCGCGCTCGAGGAGCCGGCGCGCCTTGTCGATGGCCGCCGCCGACGGGCGCGGGAACGTGGGGTGAAGTCGCATCTCGCCTATTTACCGCGGATCGCGCGGCGACGCTGCGGGATCCGCGCGGTCAGAGTAGATCGAGGAAGGCGAGCAGCGCCTCGATCGCCCCGGCGTCCAGCGCGCCGAGGTCCTCGCCCGCGGGGGCGCCGTCGTGAAAGAAGGCCCCCGACGCGGCGGCGGCGCTCGGCCCGCCGTCGGCGGCGGCGCGGCCGCCCGTGTCACCGAAGCGCGCCCGCTCGAGCACCTCCCGCAGGCTCTTCGCCGAGCCGTTCGTGAAGTACGGCCGCTTCTTGTAGAGCCGCCGGAGCGACGGCACCCGCGCGCCATCCTCGTGCACGTACGGCACGACGCCGGTCTTCTCGTACCCGGCCCGGCCCCACACGATCGCCCCCTCGGGCGCGAGCACGAGCTCCTCCCAGCGCTCGAACGGCGCCGCGGAGCCGGGATCGTCGCTGCGGAGCACGGGCGCGTGGCAGCGCGCGCAGCGATCCCGGAACACCCGGGCGCCCTCGCGCTCGAGCGGGGTGAAGCGCGAGCGGCCGAGGGCGGCGGGGTTCGCGCGGTGCGAGAACGCCATGAGAAAGCTCATGAGCGCGCGGCGGAGCGCCTCGGGCGGCAGCCCGGCGCGCGCGGCGTCGGCCAGCCCGAGATCGACGAGCCACGGGGCGTCGGCGGCGGAGAGGGGGAACCACGGGTCGTGGCCGCTCAGCGCGCCGGCGACGCGGAACTCGTTGTCCGCCACCGCGGTGAGATCCGGATCGAGGGCGCGGGAGAAGTGGGGGCGGTTGTTGAACAGGCCGAGCAGCGGCTTGGTCGTGGCGCGCACGTCGCCGCGGCCCGTGTGGTGCGTGCGGCCGTCGACGTAGCCCTCGAAGTGGCACGTCTCGCACGTGAACCGGCTGAGCGGCCCGTCGGTCCGGTTCCAGGGCGCCATCAGCGACGTGAAGAAGAGCGCCTCTCCGAGGCGGAGCTCCTCGGAGCGAGCGTCCTCGCCGCCGTCCTGGACCGGCCGCTTCGAGACGCTGCCCTCGTCGCCCGCGTCGAGCAGCCACGCGTCGAGCAGGGGGTTCGCATAGGCGAAGGCGCCGCCGCCGAGCGCGACCATGCCGGCGACGCCGGGGGCGAGCGGGCGGGTGGAGACCTCCGGCGCGGCCGAGAGGCCGGCGTCCGTCGCGCGGAAGAGGAGCTCGGCCCGGCGGTCGCCGCCGTAGCCGGTCGCGACCACGCGCACGCCGGCCGCGCCCGGGAGCGCCGAGAGCGCGATCGCCTTCGGGGTGAGCACGCCGAGCTCCGAGACGTTCACGGCCGAGAGGCGCGCCGCCTCGGGCCGGGCGCCGGTGGTGACGCGGTAGAGGAAGACGAACGAGTCGATGTAGCCGAACGAGCCGCCGGTCCGGTCGAGCGGGCGATCCTCGACCCCGCCCGCGGCGAGCAGGAGCCCGCCCCCGGCGTCGGCCGTCTCGAGCGCGTCGAAGCTCCAGATCGGGCCGTCGTGGCGGATGCGCGCCGCGCCGCCCGGAAGCGGGCGGCCGTCGGCGCCGACCGGGAGCACGACGAGCGTGTGGTCGAGGAGGCAGTCGACGATCAGGTGGCGCGCGAGGCGCACGACGCGGAACGGGCCGGCGCCGATCGGCTCGTCCCAGCGCTCGACCTCGAGGCGCCCGTCCGCGCGGGCGGGACCAGGGCGCAGCGTGAGGAGCGCGCCGGCGCGCTCGTCGAGCGCATAGAGGACGCCCTCGGGGCCGGCCGCGACGTCACGGACGCCGTGGAGTCCCGCGAGCTCGATGCGCCCCGCGGGCTCGAGCGAGGCGCCGCGCACGACGTAGCGGAAGAGGACGGGCGACGCCTCGCCGCTCGCGAAGACCTCGCCGGACGGCATGACTGCGACCCCCGTCGGCGAGGCCGGCGCGGGGGCCCGGGAGAGCTCGCGCAGCGACGCGTCGAGCAGGACGAGCGCGTCGCGGCCGCGGAGCGGCGAGAGCAGCGCGGGCGCGCCCGGCGCGGCGGGGCGACCCCGCGGATCCACGGGGCGAAGCGCGATCGGATCGGGCCCGAGCAGCCGGTCGGAGCTGGGCAGGCGGGAGAAATCGGTCGCGGCGCGCCGGGACGCCTCGAAGCGCCGCAGCGGATCGAGCGGGTCGGGGCCGCCGCCGCCGGGGGCCGGCGCCGCGGAGGCGGGGCCGCCGCCGGGGGCAGGCCCCGCGGGGCGGCCGTCGCAGGCCGCGGCGGCGAGGCCGAGCGAGAGCGCGAGGCGGAGCGCGGCCATGCGCCGATGCCACGGGGCAGCGGGCCGAGCCGCCGCGCCGATCACCAGCCGCCGGTGCTCGCCGGCTTGGCGGTCTCGGCCGGCGCCGTCTGCGCGGGCTCGGCCGCCTTGGGCGCGGGCTTCACCGGCTCGGCCGTGGTCGCGGCCTTCGCCGGCTCGGGCGTCGCCTGCTGGTGCTTGTCCTCGCAGCCGATGAGACACACGGCGCCGAGCGCCACAAGCACGGTCAAGACATTCTTCATGGGGCTCCTCCTGAATGAGCGGCGCAAGCGAAGCACATTCGCTGGGCGCTCGGAAGGGGGGCGCTGCGCCCGCGGCGAGCGGACGCGGCACGACGGTTGCTGCGGCAATGGAGGGTTGCTGCGGTGATGCGAAGCGGACGCGCATCGACGCGCGCGCCGGGATGTGCGCGCACAGGCGGGCGCGCGCTGGAGGCAGGGCGCGAGGCGCCGGCTATCCGGCGCCCGCGCCCTGCGCGCTCGCTCACGTCCCGGGGACGATCTTCACGAGGCTGTTGCGGTTCGCCACGAAGTAGAGCTCGCCGGCGTTGTCCTCGACGATCGCGGTGAGCGCCTGGAACGCCGGCAGGCCGCCCTGGCGCGTGAACGCCGGAGCGTTGGGCGTGTTCGGATCGGGGTTCTTGTTCAGGAGCGTGAGGGGCGACGTCTTGTCCCCGCACTGGACGAGCGCGCCCATGCGCGCTCCTGTGTAGTCGCCGAACAGGTACACACCCTTGAGCTGCGGCACCTCGCTGCCCCGGTACACGAAGCCGCCGATGACCGATACGTAATCGCGGAACGGCCCCGTCGCGCTCCGCCGCCTGTCCATGTCGACGATGGGCCGCGTGTGCGTCGTGCCCTCACGCAGGTTGCGTCCGGGGCAGGTATCCGCGTGGTCGCCCTCGTGCTTCGCCCAGCCGAAGTTCAGCCCCGACACGCCCGCGGGAGCGAAGTCGACCTCCTCGTAATCATTCTGGCCGACGTCGCCGATGTAGAGGTCGCCCGTCGCGCGATCGAAGCCGAAGCGCCACGGATTGCGCATGCCGTAATGCCAGGTCCGCGCGCCGTCGCCCGGGAAGGGATTTCCGGCCGCGGCGTACGGCGCGGGAGCGTTCGGATCGAGGCGCAGGATCTTGCCGAACGGCGAGCTCGGGTCCTGCGGTGTCCCGGGCTTGTCGCTGTTGCAGGAACCGCCTCCGTCGCCCGTGCCGACGTAGAGCATGCCGTCGGGCCCGAACGCGATATGGCCGCCGTTGTGGTTCACCATGGAGCTGTCGAGCTGCAGGATCGTCTTCGTGGGCGTCGGGTTGGCCACGTAAGGGTCGTCGGAGCGCTGGTACTCGAGCACCGTGTCGCGGTTCATGCTCGCGCCCGCGGTCGGCGTCATCATGATGTAGAACTTGCCGCTCGTCGCGTAGTCGGGCGGAAACGCGATGGTGAAGAGCCCGCGCTCGTCGTCGAACGAACCGCTGAGGAGCTGGATGTCTTTGCTCACGTCGAGGAAGACCGCCGGCCGCAGCGCGCCGCCCGTGAACACGCGGATCTGCCCGGTCTGCTGCACGAGGTACCAGTCGCTCGATCCCTTCGGCTGAGCGGCGTAAACCATCTTGTCCAGGCCGGTGACGACGGGAGCGAGCGCCAGCTTCCCGACGTCGGGAGCGGCGCTGGCGTCGCACGCCAGCGGCTCGCCGCCGCCCGCGCCGCCCTGTCCCGTGGTGCTCCCGGTCGCCGGCGTGCTGCCGCCGGCACCACCGGAACCGCTCCCGGCCCCCGTCCCGCTCCCGGCCCCCGTCCCGCTCCCGGCCCCCGTCCCGCTCCCGGCCCCCGTCGTCCCGGTGGAGCCCTGGCTCCCCGGGCCGGACGTTGTGTCGCCGGAGCTGGTCGCCCCGTCATCGCTGCATGCGCCGGCGCCCAGCGCGAGACACGCGCTGCCAACCAGCGAGAGGGACATCCAGAAAGCCAAGGTCGTTCGCTGCTTTGTCATGGGACGCATTCTACCTGACAGGCGCCGTGGCGCCCACATGATCTATTGCCCGGGCGAAAGAGCCAGGTCTGCAGTCGCAGAGGCCATGGCCCGCGGGCCCCAAGGCAGCCGATAGGCCCGCTCGGCCGCTCGCCGCCGTTCATCGCTGTCGAATGGCATGGTCTTGCCCATGGAGTCAATCGGGGCATTCAGGTGGAATGCGCCTGACACGCGCCGAGGCGCTCCGGCGATGCACCCGATGTCTCTCCAAGGCAGACATTTGAAACAGAGCGGTAGCCACGAATCCCGTTTGGAGGTCGGGCCAAGCTATATTCCCGCTCAGCATCCTTCTGATCATCGCCTGCACGGATCCCCACCGGCGAGGCCTACCGCCGAGGCTCAACGGACGTCAGTCATCGCGGATCAGAGAAGAGGTCTTGTGGAGGGGGCGGCGGGCGCCGAGGCAGCGGCTGCGCAGGCCGCACCGGCGGCCGTACGACCGGCGCGGGAGCGCTCGCCGGCCGCGCCGTGGGCTCGCTCGCCGGCGGCAGCGCACGCGAAGCCCCGGGCGCGCCTGGCGCCGGCGCGGGGCCGCCGTCGAGCAGCTCCGGGAGCTTGCCGGTCTCGGGCCCGGGCAGCGTCACGGGCGCGGCCTCGCCGTGCCGCGGCGTCTCCGGCGACAGGGAGGCGCCGAGCTCCGTGCCCGGCGCCGAAGGGCGGAGCGCGACCCACCCGAAGCCCGCGCCGACAAGGAGCGCCGCGGCGAGGCCCGCCGCGATCCCGAACGTGCGCGCCCCGGTGCGACCAAGGCTCGCGGAGGCGCGTGCGCCGCCCCAGGAGCGATCCGCGGCCGCGCCGTCGGCCACGAGCGCCGCGGGCGCGCCGGACCACGCGGAGATGGCCGGCACGCCGGGGCCGCCCGAGCTGCCGCCGGGCTGCGGCGGCGCGCTGGCGGGCCCGGGCGCCGTGGAGAGCGGGCGCCGCGGCGACGCGAGCTCGCGGCGCCCCTCCGCGCCGCCCTCGGCGAGCCCGTCGAGGCGGATCCGCAGCACGCGCGCCGCCCGCTCGGCCAGGTGCTGCGCGTGCGGCGGCGCGAACCGGGCGAGCTCCGCGGCGAGCTCGGCGATGTTGCCGAATCGCTCGCCAGGATTCCTCTGGAGGCAGCGGTGCACCGCCCATTCGAGGCGCTCGGGCACGTCGGCGCGCAGACCGCGGAGCGGCGGCGGCCCCTCCAGGATGCGGTCGTAGATCTCCATCACCGACTCGCCATGGAAGGGCGTGGCCCCCGTGAGCAGCTGTACCAGGATCGCGCCCATCGACCAGACGTCGGCGCGCGCATCGACCGTCTTCGAGGAGACCATCTGCTCGGGCGCCATGTAGAGCGGAGAGCCCAGCATCGTCGATGTCTGCGTCATGTCGGACACCTCGGGCGCCGTCGTCTCCGCCGCCAGGGCCATCTTGGAGATGCCGAAATCGATCACCTTGATCAGCGGGCTGCCGTCCGCCCGCTGGCTCAGGAACAGATTGCCCGGCTTCAGATCCCGATGGATGATCCCGAGCGCGTGCGCCTCCGCCAGCGCCTCGCACGCCTGCAGCAGGTAGTCGCACGCGAGCTCCACCGGCAGCGGCCCGCGGTCGCGCAGGAGCTCCTTGAGGTCGATCCCCTCGAGGTGCTCCATCACGAGGTACGGCTCGCCCCCGGCGAGCTTGCCGACGTCGTACACGCGCGTCACGTGCTCGCTCCGGATGCGCGCCGCGGCCTGCCCCTCCCGCAGGAAGCGGGCCACGAGCTCCGGGCGCGACAGCGCCTGCGGCAGCAGGAACTTGATGGCCACCCGCTCGCCGAGCAGGAGATGGCGGGCGGCGACCACCACGCCCATCCCGCCTTCTCCGAGGACGCGCTCGACCTGGTATTTCTCCGCGAGGACGTCCCCCTCGCTGACCGGTGCGCCCATGCATGTCCTCGCTCTGCGTCTTCGCTAGTATCAAAACGGAGAGTGCGCGACAACGCGAGCTTTCCCGGAAACCCGGAAGGAAGAGCCTCCACGCCCTCCTCGCCGCGAGGGCGCGCGCATCGCCGCCGAGAGAACGTGCGCCCCTTGTGTCCTCGCCGCCTCGACAGGGCGCGCGCAGGGCCAAGGGGCTCGTTCGGGTTCGCCAGGCGCGCTCGCTGCCTGTATATGCATGCCGCAATTTCACCATGACCAACGAGCCGACCGACCCCTTCGCCCTCGCGCGCGAGCTCCTGGAGCAGCGGCAAACCACTGAACCGACCGACGCGACCGCCATGACGCTGGCCACGGCGGATGCGTCCGGGCGCCCCTCGGCGCGGATGGTGCTGCTGAAGGGCATCGACGAGCGCGGATTCGTGTTCTTCACCAACCACGAGAGCCGCAAGGCGCTGGAGCTCACGGCGAACCCGTTCGCCGCGCTGTGCATCCACTGGGCGAAGGCGGCCGAGCAGGTCCGCGTCGAGGGCAGCATCGAGCGGATCAGTGACGCAGAGTCGGACGCCTACTTCGAGACCCGCCCGCGGGGCAGCCAGATCGGCGCGTGGGCGTCGCGGCAGAGCGCGCCGCTGCCCTCGCGCGAGGAGCTCGTCGCGCGGGTGCGCGAGATCGAGGCCCGCTTCGAGGGACGGCCGGTGCCCCGGCCGGCGTTCTGGGGCGGCTACCGCGTGGTGCCGGAGCGCATCGAGTTCTGGCGCGGCCAGGAGAGCCGCCTGCACGACCGCGTGCTCTACCTCCGCGACGGCGACCGCTGGCGCGTCGAGCGGCTCTACCCCTGAGCGGCGCGGTGGTCGATCGCGCGCGCCGTCACGCTCCGTGACGTGCGCGCGCGGGAGGAGCCATGAAGTCGAAGGCCGACTATTTCTATTTCGAGGCGAAGACGAAGCGCGAGCGCATCAGCGTCGCCGTCGCCCTGGTTCCGCGCGCCAGCGATCCCTGGCGCGCGGAGAGGCGGGCGCGACGCGCGCGCCAAATCATAATATAGCGAATTCGTTGATACTTTGCCGAATCGGCGCGCTAGCCGCCGACCTGCGCCGCGGACACCGACGCGTCGGGTCGGCCGGCGCAGTACGTCTTCGCTCCGCGCTGCATGAGCGAGGCGATCGCGCCGAGCGCGTCCGTCCAGGCCTGCTGGTGCTCGGGGGTCCAGTCGGCGGCGGCGACCTCGGCCATCGCCGAGATCAGCGCGTCGGCGACCCAGGGGTACATCGCGTCCGTGACGCCGTAGTCGACGTGCTTGGCCCCCATCGCCATGAGCTTCTCCTCGAGCCAGGACGCGTCTTCCAGCCGGTCGATGACCGCGGCGAGCGCCTCCGTGAGCATCTTCTCCTGTTGGTCCTGGCTGTTGCGCCCGAAGAGCGGCTTCACCTGCGGATACCGCGAGAACAGGATGCCGTAGAAACGGTGTGTGAGGTTGGGCTCCCTCTCGATCACAAGCTCGAAGCTCTCCCGCAGCAGGCCCACGTTCAATCCCATGACAACCCTCCGAGCCGGGCGCGGTGCCCGCGCGCCAGCCGTTTTCTTCGCCATCCAGCTCCCCCGCCGGCGCACAGGACATCGCACGGGCCGTGCCATGAGCGTCTCTCCCGCAGATCGCGCCGATCCCGCCCGCCCGGCGCGCGCCGCGTCGGGCGACGGTTTCCTCCAGGAAACCAGGCCCGCGACCGCGCGCGGCAGCTCCGGCGACGCCGCGCCCGCAAGGCGCCGAGCCGCGCTTGCGCCGCCGGCCCCCAGGGTGTCTCCTGCGGTGGTTTCCGGAAGGAAACCGCCGTGGCATCCGTCTCCTCGAGGAACCCCGTGACCCTGATCGACGCCGTGCTCAGCCTGTCCGAAGCGCCCGTCCGCGACGAGGCGCTGCAGCGGATCCTGCGCGCGCTCGCGCAGGTGACGGCGGCAGACGCGCTCTCGGTGCTCACGGCCGCAGAGGACGGGTCGGTCGGCGTCGCCGCGCAGATCGGGCTGTCGCCGGCCGCCCTCGGGATCAGCTTCCGGCCCGCGGAGCACCCGCGGCTCCGCAGGGCGGCCCTCGCGGCCGGGCCGATCCGGTTCCTCGACCCGAGCGAGCCGGACCCCTACAGCGGCTGGCTGCTTGGCAGCGCCGGCGAGATCAACCCGATCCACGCCTGCATGGCGGTCCCGCTCCACGTGCAGGGCCGCCTCGCGGGGCTGCTCACGCTCGACGCCTGCGATCCCCACGGCCTCCGCGGCCTGCGCGACGAGGACGCGCGCGTGTTCGCGGGGCTCTGCGCCGGCGCGCTGCGGCTCGACGCCGGCCCCGCGCCGGCCCTCGCCACGGAGGCGGGCCTCGCGCTCAGCGGCGCGTCCGGGGGCCCGGCGCTGCCCGGCAGGTCGGCCGCGATGCAGCGGATCGAGCGCGAGATCGCGATGCTCGCCCCGCTGCCCGGGCCGGTGCTCATCACGGGCGAGACGGGCGTGGGCAAGGAGCTCGTCGCCCGCGCGCTGCACGAGCGGTCGCCCCGGGCGGGGCGGGCCCTCGTGATCGTCAACTGCGCGGCGATACCGGCCCAGCTCGTCGAGTCGGAGCTCTTCGGCCACAGGAAAGGCGCCTTCACCGGCGCCACGGCGGCGCGCGCCGGCCGGTTCGAGGCGGCGCACGGCGGGACGCTCTTCCTCGACGAGATCGGCGAGCTCCCGCTCCCGGCGCAGGCGCAGCTCCTGCGCGCGCTGCAGGAGGGGGAGATCCAGCCCGTGGGCGAGGACCGGGCGCGCCGCGTCGAGGTGCGGGTCGTCGCGGCCACGAACCGCGATCTCCGGCGGGAGGTCGCGGAGGGTCGCTTCCGCGCCGATCTGTTCCACCGGCTCTGGGTCTACCCGATCTGCGTGCCGCCCTTGCGCGAGCGGCGCGAGGACATCCCGGCGCTCTCGGAGCGCTTCGCCGCGGAGGTCGCGGCCGAGCTCGGCGCGGAGCGCGTGGACTTCACCGGGCCGGCGCTGCTCGCGCTCACGCAGGGCGCCTTTCCAGGCAACGTCCGCGAGCTGAAGAACACCGTGCAGCGCGCCGCGCTGCGCCGGACGATCGCGGAGGGCAAGAGCGCCGCCGGCAGGCAGCTCGTGCTGCGGCGCGAGGACATCGATCCCGTCGTCGGCGACGCGCCGGAGCGCCCCGGCGCGCTGCTTGTCGAGCCCGCCGGAGCGCCGCTGTGGCTCGGGGACGCGCCGCCGGAGGAGCCGGTGGAGCCGCTGGTCGAGGCGCTGGAGAGGGCGCGTCGCGAGGCGTTCGCGCGCGCCTTCCGGGCCGCCGGCGGCAACGCGGCGACGGCGGGCCGGCTGCTCGGGCTGAGCCGCTCGTTCGCCTACAAGGAGGCGGTGCGCCTCGGGCTCATCCCCGCCCCGCGCAAGCGCTGACGAGCTCGCGGAGGCGGCGCGCCTCGGGCCCGGGCCGGCGCCCGGGCCCGAGGCGCGCCGAGGAGCTCGAGAGCGACGCTGTCGCCTCGACGGGCGAAGCTCAGCGCCCCTGCTCCGGGGCGCCGATCCCCTCCAGCGGTACGCGCGCGAGCGCCGTGTAGCGCGCGCCCTTCGGGGTCATCTCGCTCTGGTAGACGATGATCTCCTCGATCCTCGTCTCGCCGAAGTCGACGTTGCCGACCGCCTGAGCGCACGCGTCGAGCGCCGGATCGCCGCGCGGGTCGCGCGACCGGGCGAGGGTGAGGTGCGGCGCGAACGGCCGGTCCTCCGGCACATAGCCCGTCGACATCGAGAGCGTCTGCTCCAGGTCGCGGTGGATCGCGGTGAGGGCGCCGACCGCGCCGCCCACGCCGAGCCAGAGCACGCGCGGGCGGCGCCGCGTACCGAACGCGCCGCCCTTCTCGATGCTCAACTTGAGCGGCCTGTGGAAGGCGGCGACGCTCCCGGCCGCCGCGATGACGAGCGGCAGGCGCTCCTCTCCGATCTCGCCCATGAAGGCGAGCGTGATATGCAACCCGGCAGGCTCCACCCACTTGGCGGACGGGGCCCGGGGCGAGATCTCCCGCAGGAGCTCTCCGACCTTGGCGAGGAGCTCGGCTCCTGGATCAACAGCGACGAAGACACGCACAGCTCACCTACGCTCGATTACCACCCACAGACTTCACCCTTGTTCTGCTCCTTGAGCCACCTCCTGAGCGGCTCGAAGTACTCCAGCATCGCGCTCGGATCGGCCCCGGTCTCGCCCGTCATCGCCTGCATCGCCTCCTGCCACGGGCGGCTCGCGCCGAGCGACAGCATGGCGCGCAGCTTCTCGCCAGCGGCCTCGCTGCCGTGGATCGAGCACGCATGGAGCGGCCCCGTGTGCCCGGCCGCCTTGCAGAGCGCCCGGTGGAACTGGAACTGATAGATGTGCGCGAGGAAATACCGCGTGTACGGGACGTTCGCCGGGACGTGGAACTTCGCCCCCGGGTCGAAATCGGCCTCGCTGCGCGGCACGGGCGGCGCGACGCCCTGGTACTTGAGCCGGAGCGCCCACCACGCCTTGTTGTAGTCGGCCGGCTTCGTCCTGCCCGAGAAGACGTCCCACCGCCACTGGTCGATGAGCTTGCCGAACGGCAGGAACGCGATCTTGTCGAGCGCCTTCTTGAAGAGGAAGTTGATGAGCCCCTTGTCGTCCGCGGGCACCCTGTCGATGAGCCCCAGCGTCTTCAGGTAGCTCGGCGTCACGGAGAGGGCGAGCGTGTCCCCGATCCCCTCGTGGAAGCCGTCGTTGGCGCCCGCCTGGAACAGGATCGGGAGCTTGTAATACTGATGGTTGTAATAGATGTGCCCGAGCTCGTGGTGGATCGTGATGAGATCCTCCTCGGTCGGCTCGATGCACATCTTGATGCGGAGATCGTCCCGGTCGCCCACGTCCCACGCGCTCGCGTGACAGACGACCTCGCGATCGACGGGCTTCTTGAGCAGCGACCGCTCCCAGAACGTCGCCGGCAGCGGGTCGAAGCCGAGCGAGGTGAAAAACCGCTCGCCGAGCGAGACCATCTGCTTCTCGTCGAGCTTCTTCGCCTTGATCTTGCGCGTCACGTCGAGCGAGGGCTGGCCCTTGTACGGCTCCATGAGCGCGTAGACGTTCGACCACTCCTGCGCCCACATGTTGCCGAGCACGTGCGCCGGGATCGGGGCCTTGTCGCCGATCCTGTCCTTCCCGTGGATCGCGCGCAGCCTCGCGCGCACGTAGCAGTGCAGCTCATCATAGAGCGGCTTCAGCTTGCCCCAGAGCCGCTCGGTCTCGCCCTCGAACGCGTCGGGGGGCATGTCGTACCCGGCCCGCCAGAGCGCGCCGACGTCCGGGAAGCCGACCTCCGCGGCCCCCTTGTTGCCGAGGGCGACGTAGCGCTCGAACTTCGGGCGCAGCGGCGGGGCGATCGCGTGCCAGCCCGCCCACGCATCGAGCAGCTCGTCCCACTTGCGGCTGGTCTTCAGGATGCTGGAGAGCGCGTCGAGCGCGAGGCACTTCGGCGCCGCCGCGCCCGCCGCTGGCGCGGCGCGTCCCGGCTTGCCCTCCGGGCAGTACTTGCCCTTGCCGTAGAGGCTCGTCATCTCGACCGAGAGCGCGGCCAGCTCCGCGCGCTCCGCCGGGTCGCTCGGCGCCGGCAGGGTGGTCGAGATCTTGAGGAGCGTCAGCTGGCGGGCGAGCTCCGCGGGCAGCGCGAGGCCATCGAAGCGCCTCGCCGCCTTCATCGCGCGGTTGAGGTACTCCATGCTCGCCTCCTCGGCGGAGGCGGAGAGCGCGTCGGTGTCGTCCGTGATGAAGGTCTGGTTGACCCACGCCGCGCGCGCGGCCTGGAGCCGCAGCCTGCGCAGGTCCCTGTCGACGCCGGCCAGGAAGGCCTGCGCCTCGGCCACGCTGGGCGGCGCCTCCTGCGGAGGGGCGGCCTGAGGCCGGGGGACCGCGGGCGCCGCCAGGGGCGCGGGCGCCCCTCCGCCGGGAAGCGGCGGCGCCGGAGACGCGGCGCCGCTGCAGGCCGACCCGAGCCCGAGCGCGACGAGCATCAGGGGGCGCAGGATCGCCGTCCGGGCGGGGGAGTAGCGGACCACGGGCCCTTCATACACGCCGGACCGTGCCGAGGGAACCAGGAGCGACGTGCGATCGTCGCGGCTCGGCCCCGCCGCTCCTCCCCCGCTCCCCGCTCCTCCCCCGCGACCAGGACGAACCGGGCTTGCCGTGACGGCTGCCAAGCGGCCCTGAAGTACCGTTACAATGCGGACCCACCATGAGGAATGCTCTCGCGCCCAGGCCCACGCTCCCGGCGGTCCGCAGCCTCGCCGCCTCCGCCCCGCCCGGCGCCTCGCTCGCCCGAGGACGCAGCGCGCAACCGATGCGCGACGGCCCGGAGCAGCGCCCTGCCGCGTCGATCCGCGAGGAGGCGACGGGGGACAGGGCGAGCTGCGACCTCCAGGGCCGATGCGGGCAGAGCCCCTACCGCGAGGCGCAGGCCACGACCCTGTGCGCGCCAGGCGGCGGCCATGAGTGAGCTCGAACATTTCTCCTTCGTCATCCCCGGCGAGCTCGCCGGCATGGCGTACCCCCACGCGCCGCGGGCTGTCGAGGAGCTCGCGGAGCTCGGCTTCCGCAGCATGGTGTCGCTCTCGCGGCGGGCGCCTCCGCCGCACGCGCTCGGCTCGCTCGTCCACCTGCACTGCCCGCTCGCGGACTTCACGCGCATCCCGAGCGTGGACCTCCTGCGCGCCGTGGCGTTCCTCGACCGGGCGCCGCGGCCGATCGTCGTGCACGGAGAGGGCGGCATCGGGCGCACCGGGGTGGTGCTCGCGTGCCGCCTCGTGTCGCTGGGCCGGTCGCCGGCCGAGGCCATCAACGAGGTGCGGCGCGCGCGGCCGGGCTCGATCGACGACCCCGAGCTCGAGGCGTCCGTCGCGGAGTTCGAGCTCTTCTACCGGAGCGAGCGCGAGCAGTCGACGCCGGTCCCCTTCAACTTCGCGTCCGCGTCGCCGCTCGACAGGGTCGTGCACGGCGCGGAGCGCCCCGGCTTCGGGATGGCGCTCTGGTCGGCCTCCGGGATCCGCTCGTCCGTGGCCCCGACGCCGGGCGCCGCGCAGCAGCCCGATCCGAGCGACGGCCCCATCGAGGCGTGGCTCGGCTTCATGGCCCGGCACGGCATGCGCGAGGTGCTGTGCCTGCTCGACGAAGGGGAGCTGGCGCTCCACCGGGTCCCGCTCCTCGGCCGCTACCAGCGCGAGTTCCTCCGGGTGACGCACGTGCCGCTCGAGGGGGGCGCGATCCCCTCGCCCGACGCGCTGGAGCAGGCGCTCGTCGCGCTCCGGCGCGCGGAGGCAGGCGGCGCGCCCATCGTTGTGCACTGCGCCTCCGGCGCGGGCCGCGCGGGCATCGTGCTGGCGGCGTGGCTGCGCGCCCGGCACGGCCTCGCCCCCGAGGCGGCGCTCGGGGCGGTCCGGGATCACGCGCGGCACTTCGGGGCGCATCGCGAGCCGCTGAAGGCAGGGCCGGCGGTGCGGGACCTGCTCGCGAGCGTGCCGGCGCGCGGGTGAGCGCGGGCGGGCCGGCGCGCGGGTGAGCGCGGCGGCGGCGCCGTGCGTCACCCGCCGGCGTGGAGCCCGGCCTTCCGGTGCCGCTGCTCGCGGTACAGGCGCTGGACGAACGCGCCGGCCGGCTCGTCGCGGAGCGACGCGACGAGGTCGCGGAGGCCGGACGGCAGCGCGCCGGGCGGCGGGAGGGGCACCGGGTGGCGCTCGGGCACGAGCAGCGGCGCGGCGAGCGCGGCGAACGCGAGATCGGCGGCCGAGAACCGGTCGCCGACGAGGAACGGACGCCCGTCGCGCAGGCGCTCGTTCACCACGTCGAAGACCGCGCGGATCTTCCCCCGCGAGCGGTCGGCGCCGACGGCGTCGATGCGCATCGCGCGCTTCATGACCGCGCGCGCGACAGGAAAGTAGGCGCGAAAGGCGCCGCGCCCGAGCCAGAAGCGCGGCGCCGCGCCGGCGCCATCGAGCGAGCGGAACGAGCCGCTCATCAAGGCGAAGGCGGCCTCCTCGTCGGGCAGGAGATGAAAATACGCGACGCGGCGGGCGGCGGGGCCGAGCTCGCGGTCGAAGCGCTCCTCGAGCGCCTCGACCTCGGCCCGGCGCGCGCCGGGCTCGCCGAGGAAGAGCGCGTGCTCCGACGGGACGAACGCGTCGGCGTAGCGCAGGATGTCGGTCGAGTCGCCGAGCACTCCCGCCCGCGTGACGAGCACCGGCACGGAGCGGCGCCCGCCCGCGCGCAGCGCCGGGAGCGCGTGGGCGAGCGGGAGGTAGGCGTCCTCGCGGTACGGCACGCCGGCGCGGTCGAGCGCCCACCGCGCCTTCTCGCAGTAGTGGCTGAAAGGGATGGTGATGAGGCGGAGAGGCGCGGCCGCGCCGGCATCCGACATGAGGACCTCCAAGCTCGGAGCGACCCGGGCGCGCCGGCCGCTCAGCGCCGGATCTCGAAGAGGTGGGTGCCGTACGCGGGGAGCTCGACGCCGAGGCCGCGCGACAGATCGACGAGCTCGTCGCCGTCGCGCGGGTGCTCGTTGCCGGTCATGAGGTCGACGAGCAGGACCTTGCGGCCGGCGATGCCGGCCATGTCGAGCGGGATGCGGCCCCCGCTGCGCGACGGGGCGAAGTTGACCACCGCCACGAGCGGCGCCGCGCTGCGGGGCGCGCCGCAGGCCGGGAGCGGCTCCCACCGGTAGGCGACGAACGCGTCGGCGCCCGGGCCGCGCGGGGTGAGCGTGGCGAAGCTCCCGGTGCGCAGGATGGGACGACGCACCGCGGCGAGGAGCCGCTCGTGGAAGGCGAGGCACGCCTGATCGACCGGCTCCTCGGGGGCGCGGGCGAGGTGCAGCGAGGCGCGCACCGTGCGCCCCTCGAGCTGGCCGTGGTGGATGAACCGCATGCCGGGCACCGTCGCGGCGATGAACTCCGCGGCCCGGCGCCGGTCGGGCGGGAGCACGGCCGCGATGCGCGGCTCGTCGTGGTGCTCGATGAAGCGGACGCTCCGCCGCTGGTAGTCGGGCGTGGCCGCGAGGTGGCCGCGGACCGAGGACGCGGAGGCGTGGCTCAGCCGATCGTAAAGGCTCTTGTCGAAGGTGTAGTCGAACCCGAGCATCTGCAGCCGCCACTCGAGATCCCAGAACGCCTCGGCGATGAAGACGAAGCTCGGGTGGTCGCGGCGGACGGCGTCGATGGCCTCCGCCCAGAACTCGCCGGTGGCCTCGGCCTGTCGCGCTGCGGGCGGCCGCTTGGCCCACGTGTGCCGGAAGACGTCGTCGAGCACGAGCATGGCCATGTCGCAGCGGACGCCGTCGCAGCGCGAGGCGACGCTGCGGAGCGCCTCGGTGGAGGCGGCGCGCGTCGCCGCGAGGCGGTAGTCGAGCTGGGCGGTGTCGGGCCACGGCGGGATGTAGGGGTCGCGCCCGCTGAGCGGGGCGCCGTCGTCGCCGACGACGAAGCACTCGGGCTTCTCCTTGACCCAGTGGTGGTCGCGCGCGACGTGGTTGGGGACGAAGTCAAGGAGGATCCCGATGCCGCGCGCCGCGAGGCGCCGGCGCAGATCCGCGAGCGCGGCGTCGCCGCCGAACGCGGGGCTCACCTCGTACCGCGCGACGGCGAACGGGGAGCCGGCCACGTCGGCCTCGGTCCAGTCCGGCAGCACGCGGTCGTACTCGGCGCGCAGGTCGGGGTGCGTGAGCGAGAGGCGCGAGCCCTCCTGGCCGAGCGTCCAGACGCCCATCAGGTACACGTAGTCGACGCCGAGCGCGGCGAGCCGGTCGAGCGCCGCGTCGGGCACGCTGGCGAGCGTCACCCTGGCCTTGGCGGCGCGCGAGAGCTCATGGAGCCAGACGCGCACGAAGACCGCGTACAGCAGGGGGTGCTGGTGGGCAGGGACTAGGGAGCTCATCGATTGGATTGGGACGGCGGGCCCGCGAGGGAGTCGCGGGCAGGCGGCGTCGGCAGAGGATTGTCTGCGGGCTCGGGTGGTCCCTGCAAGGGCGATCGCGAGGTTGGGGGCGCCGCGGGCCGAGGCCGCGCGCGCCGTCCAGCGCAGAGGCTGTCTCACAGAGACCCGTCCGCCCAGGCTGCCGGCGCAGGCACGGGTGCTCGGTGCGCGCTGCGACCGATCGCGGCGTGCGCCCGACCGCGGCGTGCGACGCTAGCCGCGGCGCGCGCGGCGCCTTCGAGCGAGCGCGGCCGCCGCGCCCAGGGCGACGAGCGGCAAGGCGAGGGGCGTCGAGACCTCCTCGGGCGAGAGCCGGCAGCCGCAGCCGCCCTGCTTCGGCGAGACCGGGGGCGGCGCCTCGTCGGGCGGGATCTCGGCGTCGGAGGGCGCCTCCGCGGGGTCGGACGCGGGCTCGGCGTCGGACGCCTGCTCCTCCTCGGCCCCGTCGCTCTTCTCGGTCTCGGCGCCGGCGCTGTCCGCCTTGTCCTTCTTCTTCTTCTCGCCGGTGAAGACGATCGCGCGGCGATCGATGATCTCGTTGTCGCCCTTCAGGGTGATCTTCTGCCTCTGCCCCATCTGCACGCCGTCGCTCGCGCGCTTGATCACGAGGTCGTACTCGCCGGCCTCGAAGCCGCGATCGCGGCGAAGGACGAAGTCGAACTTGGTGATCGAGAAGACCTTGCCGCTGCCGTCGGAGAAGCCGACGTCCATGCTCTCGTTGATCGACTGCTGGTTCTGGAGCGGGATGCGGTTCAGGATCGGCTTCTCGGGCGACTGGTCGGTGAGCGCTCGCTCGTAGTGCACCGTCGGCGTGAACGAGAACAGCATCGGGATGTGCGAGAGGTGCGGCGTCCCTCCGTAGTTGATCGTCATCTTGAGCTTCCAGCGGCCGCCGTCCTCCTTGGGCGCGCGATCGGCGATGGTGACGGTGCCCGCCGCGTGCGCCGCGGTCGCGGGCAACCACGCCCCGATCAGGGCGAGCGCGGCCGCGACGACGCGCGCGAGCAGGAGCCCGCGGCCGCCGCCGGCGAGCAGGAGCCCGCGGCCGCCGCCGGCGAGGCGGCGCGCCGCTCCGGCGCGGGCGTGGGCGGGGCGGGCGTGAGAACGCTCGGCGCGCTGACGTCGCGCGCCGGGCTGAGAGAGGTGACCGGTTCGAGGTCGGGCGGTTCGCATGCGCAGCACGCTACCAGGGATTTCTTGGAAACGAGGCGCGGACGAGAGGGCCGGCGGCGCGGGCTCAGTCCGGGAACCAGAGCAGGTCGTCGGAGGTGGGCTTGTAACAGGCCTGGCGGCCCGCCTCCTCGTTGTCGGTGCAGCTCGCGTTGTCGAGGCAGTCGATGATCTCGTAGCGGCCGGCGCCGTTGTAGATCGAGGTGAACATCGCGCGCTGGGCCGTCTCGAGCTTGCTGAACGCGGTCTTGCAGTCTGCGACGGGGATCTTCTCGCAGCGGGCCATGCGCGCGCAGCGGGAGTCGATGACGGGCTTCGCCGTCGGCTCGTCCGGGTTGATCTTGACGGCCACCTCGTCGTTGCACTCGAGGATGATCTGACTCCGGTCAGGCGAGCTCTCGGTGGAGGCCTCCATCCGCCGCGAGAAGCAGCTCGTCATCGCACGGAGATAGGTGGGCGAGGAGGTCGGGTAGGCGGCCTTGCACGCGTTGAGGTGCTCCCAGGACGCGCCGGCGCGCTGGAGCTTGGCGAGCGCGGCACACCACTCGGCCTGGGCGGCGATGACGCCGTCGCGGTCGGGAAAGCTCGTAGGCCGCTCGGAGCAAGCGATCACCGGGCCGAGCATCGACGCGGCCACCGCCATCGGCAAGGCCAAGGATCGAAGGGCGAGCATGGGCCGACCCTAGCACGGTGGTCCGCCGGAGCGGAGTTTCCGGGAACGCGCCGCGCGCATCAGGGCCGGTCCGGCAGGAGCTCGCAGCGGAGCCCCGCGCCGCCGCCGCGGAGGGCCGCGGCCCCGCCGGGGCCGAACACCGCGCCGAGGTCCTGCGCGCCCCGGGCAGCGGCGCGGATCTCGATCGCCTCGACGCACAGCGCCCCGCCGCCGCCGGCGAGCAGCGCGGCCCCGGGGGCGTCCTCCTCGAGCAGCGGGGTCCCGCTCCTCGACGCCACCCGCAGCGTGACGGGCAGCTCGGCGATGAACCGGTGGGACGGCCGAGCGCCGCCGCAGTCGCCGGCGCCGATCTCGGCGAGCGACGCGAGGGATCCGAGCGGCTCGAGGGGGCCGACCTGACCCCGGGCGACGTCGAGCGGCCCGGCGACCACCTCCCCCGAGGCGACCGAGTAGCCGACGAGCGCGAGGCCAGGGGCGTCGAGCCGCCGGCCGAGGGTGAGCCGGGCGCCCGCGACGTCGGGGACAGGCGCGAGCCCGGCGACCGGGAGGGTGGCCCGCCGGGTGACGAGGAGGAGGCTCCGCTTGCCGGCGTCGAAGGCGAGCAGGTCGCCGCCCGGCAGCTCGGCCGCGGCGGCGATCGTGCCGGCGTGGTCGAACGGCAGCAGCGCCGGGGGCGCGGCGCCCGCGCGCACGCGGAGGCCGCGCCGCCCCTGCGGTCCGCTGGCGTCGAAGAGCAGCAGCAGATCCACGGGCGCTCCGGCGCCGGGCGCGAGCAACACGGGGACGGCGGCGCCGGAGGCCGCGGCGAGCGAGCGGTCGCGGAGGGACAGGCGGCGCGGCGCGGCGGCGGTCGCGAACGGATCGAGCACGCTGGCGGTGAAGACGCCGTCGCGGAGCGTGCCCAGGGGGGAGAACGGGGCGGTCCACAGCGAGACGGCCGGGGGCGCGCCGCCGAAGAGCCGGGCCGCCGCGGAGGCGCCCGGCGCTGCGAGCGCGACGCGGGGGGCGCGGCCCGGAGCGGGACGAGCCGGGGGGCGCGCCGCCGGGAGGGCGGCAGGGGGCGGGAAGGACGGAGGGTCGCCGTCGAGACGGCAAGAGACGAGCGGCGGAGGGGCGGTCCGGGGCGCGGGGCTCGCCGCGGGGGTGTAGGGCGGCGGCGCGCTGCGCGGCGGCGGCGGAGGGCTGCCCCAGCCGAGGCGGACGAGGCCGTGATCGCCCATCGCGCAGCCGATCGGAGAGCAGGCGAAGGGGGTGCCCTCGTCGAGCGGAGGCTCGATCTGGCGAGCGGGAGGGCCCTCGACGGGGCGCCACGAGCGGCCGCCGTCGGTCGACTCGAAGTAGCCCGGCGGGTCGTCGCCGGTGGCGGCGAGCGCAAACCGGCCGCCGGCGACGACGTGCGCGACGGCGGCCGGGAGGGGATAGACGGTGGCGCCGCCGCGCGCGTCGATGCGCAGGCCGGCGATGCGGCCGCCGCGGCGGCGCGAGAGGAGGCGCGCGGCGGGCCCGGGCGCGCCTTCCGCCGGCAGCGCCGCGCGGTCCGGCGAGGCGCCGCCGGCCGCGTCGGGCAGGTGGAGCCAGCCGCGCACGGCGCCGTCGTCGTCCTCCCAGAAGTCGGTGTCGACGAGGCGCGGCGAGGCGGGGTCGGCAAGCGCCGGGAAGACGCCGCCGGCGAGCGCCGGGTCGCGCTCGCGCACGCGGATCACGCGGACGCCCTCGGATGGGCTCGCGGGACGGGGCTCGCGGTCGCGCGAGACGGGAGGCGACGTGCGCGGCGCTTCCTCGTCCCCGGCGGTCCGCGGTCGCGGCGCTTCCCCCTCGGCGGTCCGCGTTCCCGGCCCCCTCGGCGCCGCCAGCACGAGCGCGGTCACGGTCCCGCGCTCGCCGGCGATCCAGCGGTAGAGGCGGGCGGCATCCTCGCCCTCGATCCGGCGCTCGACCCAGCGGCCGCCGCCGGTGCGCACGCACACGCGCGCGGCGTGCTCCTCGGCGGGCTCGCCGCTGTCGGACGAGCCGCGCGCCATCGCGGAGCGCGGCTCGTCCGGCAGCGGCAGCGCGGAAGGCCAGGGCGACCGCTCGCCGTCCGGCGAGTCGGCGCCGTCCGGGCTCTCCTGGAAGTCGTGGACCCCCGGAGGCGCGCTGCCGCACCGGCCGGAGAAGGCGAGGCGGCCTCGATCGTCGCCGACGAACGCCCCCCGCGAGGGCGCGATCGGATCGGGGTCGCGGCCGCGGGGCGGGAACGTGGCCTCCAGCCGCGGCGCGGCGAGCGTCGTCTCGAGCCGGAGCACCTGGGCGGCCCCGTGCGCGCACGCGAGCAGGACGTCCTCGCCTGCCCGGAACGGCTGGCAGCGCGCATAGCGCGGGTCCAGGCCCTCGATCGCCGCGTCGGCGATGGGCTGGGCCGTCGCCGCGGCGAGCACGGCGAGGTCGCCGTGGCGGGCGACGAGCAGCCTGCCGCCCGGGAGGAGGGCGCCGGTGGCCGCGGCCAGCGCGAGCGCCTCCGGGGCGAGCGCGCGGCCCGAGGAGGCCTCGCGCGGCGGGTCCCGCGCCAGCGGGAGGTGGAGCGACGGGCTCGGGCTGTCGCGCGGCGGAGCGGGCGTGGCAGGCACGAGGCCGGCGGCGGTCACGCGGAGCGCAGCGCCGCCCGAGGGGCCGAGCAGCGCGACCTCCCCGCCCCCCTCCGCGAGGAGCGTCGTGGCGAGCCCGTGGGTCTCGAGCACGTCGATCCAGGTGGCGCCCCCGTCGAGCGTGACCGAGGCGCGGCCGAGCAGGTCGAGGCGCGCCGCGCGCCGCGCGTCGACGGCCACGGCGTCGACCACGCCCGCGGCGCCGAAGCGGCGAAGGGCGAGCGTGGACGGGTCGATCTCGAGGAGCCCCCGATCGCTGCGCAGGAGGATCGCGTCGAGGTACGGCCGGGCGCCGCCGGGGGCGCCGACGTCGGCGATGGGCGCGAGCGCGCCGAGGAAGTCGCTGGCGCGGTAGACGCGGCCCTCGGACCACAGGACGAACCCACCCCCGAGGCGCGCCGGGATCGACCGGAACCCGCGGAGCAGCTCGGACGCGGGCGCGGCGCCGAGCACGACGCCGCCCTCGAGGCGCACGCGGATCCCTTCGTGGAGCGCCGGTTGCCGGCCGGGCGCGGGCGAGCCTTCGCCGGACGCGGCGGCGGCGTCGAAGAGGACCCCGACGCCCTCGGTGAGCACGTAACGCGCCGGAGCGAGCGGCGGCGCGTCGGAGAGCGCGGAGGCCGGGGGACCGGCCCGCCGCGGAGCGCGCTCCGGGGCGGCGCTGCAGGCAGCGGCGAGGGCGAGCCCGAGCAGGACGCCTGCGCGGGAGGGCTTCGCGGCGACGGCGGCGCGGCGCAGGAGCGAGCGCCGCGGCGTCAGCAGAGCGCGCCGGCGGCGAGCTTCGCGCCCCGGACACCGCCGATCCGCCGGGCGAGGGCCGCGCGCTCGACGCGCTCCCGTGCGGACCGGGGGAACATCGCTCTGGGCTCGCTCTGCCGTTCCATCTTCAAGCGCCTCCAGCGCCCTCCGCGGGGCTCAGGCGGCGCACTGTAAACGATCCGAGCGAACGCCGCAGCGCGCTCCTGGCCCGGACCGCCCGGGCGCAGCGAGCGCCGCCTGGACCCGCGTGAGGCGGCTCGCTCCGCCGCCGCGCGCCAAGGCCGAGCCGATCGCGAGCACGCGCGCTCGCCTCAGCGCCCCCTCACGACCGCCTTGCACTGCACCGGCTGCCGCACCTCCTGG
Organism: Sorangium sp. So ce362; assembly: GCF_051519845.1. Lineage (NCBI taxonomy): Bacteria > Pseudomonadati > Myxococcota > Polyangiales > Polyangiaceae > Sorangium > Sorangium sp. So ce362. Next base: position 6,922,332 of record NZ_CP150332.1, read on the forward strand.
CCGTGCTGGACGAGCACGAGCGTACCTCCACCAGCTCCCTGCGCCGGCTCGCCCCGCCGCGCGGGCGCGGGGCTCGGCCCGCCGCGCGCGCCGAGCGAGGCCGCGGGCGGCGGCCCCGCGAAGCGCGCGACGAGCTTCTTCACGACGCCGGGCGGCTCGTAGAAGCCGAGGTCGACCTCGTAGCGCTCGTCCCGCACGGTGAGCTCCACGGCGTCGAGGCACGCGCGATCGCGCGACCACCGGATCACCGCGACGCCGGCCGTCCCGGCCTCGGCGATCCCCGGCAACGCGCCGGGCGCGAGGCCGATCTCCGTATCGAACGGCAGGACCACGCGCGCCTCCCCGCGGCGCGGCGCGCACGACGGCTCGCTGCCCGCGATGAGCTCGCCGAGCGGCGCGAGCGCCTCCTCGGGGCCCAGCTCGCCGAGCTCGGGCTCGACAGGCGAGAGCACCGCGCCGCCGTCGCCGGCGACCGCCACGGCGACCGGCGCGCCCGCGCGCACGCCCGCGCCGAAGGCGAAGCGCGCCTGCTGCGCCGCCGCCCGCCCCGAGCGCTGCCGGTGGAGCTCCCGGAGCGCCGGCGGCGGCCCGCTGCCCCCGGATCGCGCGCTCGCCGACGCCCCGCGCGCGGACCCCGCCTCTCCGCGCAGGTCGACGGCGCTCACCGCGAGGCCGTCGTACCCGGGGCTGAGGAGCACCGCGCGCTCGCCGAGGTCGACGCCGACCGAGAGCCGGGGGACGCAGCCGCCGATCGGCCGCGTCACGCGCGCGGCGTCCAGCAGGCCGGCGAGGCACGCCTCCTTCGGGCCGACCGCGACGGGGGCCACGCGGCCGTCGCGATCGATCACGAGCCCGACCTGCGCCTCGTAGGGCCGGTACGCGAGCTGGGGCAGCCCGGCGCTCGCGAGCGGCACGGTCGCGCGGCGGATCTCGGCGCGCAGATCGAGCGGGGCGATCCAGGCGAGCTCCGCGTCGGCGAAGGCCGCCGGCTGCGCGCCGCCGAACGACGGCAGCGTCAGCACCCCGAGGGTGCCGAGCCGCAGCGGGCTCGTCGCGCGCAGGGGCGGCGCGGCCACGGCGCCGAAGCCGTACGACTCCGGCACGCGCGCGGCGGCGATCGGCCCCGCAAAGCTGCAGGCGAGCCGCGCGATGGGCGGCGGGACCGGCGGCCGCGCCGACCCGTCGCGCTCGCGCCGCGGACGCCCGGCGGACCGCTCCGCCGCAGCCGCATCGGGCAACGACGCCCCGCGCTCCCCGCCGCCGCTCGCGGCCGACGCCCACCCGAGCCGGAGGAACGGGCCGAGGCGGCATCCCACCGCGGAGCAGCCCGCGAGCCCGGCCGCCGCGCTGCCCGGCGGCGGCGCGACGGGCGCCCACCGCCTCCCGCGATCGATCGTCTCGAAGAGCCTGCCGTCCTCCGTCTCGACGAGCGCGAACGGGCCCGACGCCTCGATCGAGCTCGCGCGCGCCGGCAGCGGGAGGCGGCGCAGCCGGCCGGCGGCGTCGATCGCGATCGGCGCGAGCCGGGCCGCGCCTTGCACGGGGAGCCAGCCCTCGATGGCGCCGCCCGCGAGCACGGCGAGCGCGCGCGAGAGCAGCTCCGGCCGCCGGTCGCCGTACGCGGGCAGGACGAGCGGCGGCTCGCCGCGCGCGATCCGCACGACGCGGAGCGCGCCGCGCACCTCGACGCGCTCGCCGTCCGGCAGGAACGAGCCCGATCGCGCGACGAGGGCGACCGCGCCCCCGCCGCCGCGCGGGATCCACGCGAGCACGTCGGTCGCGTCCGCCGGATCGAGGCGGTGCTCGACCCAGACGAGAGGCCCGCTCCGCACGCAGAACACAGCGCTCCGCGGCGCCGGGTCGCCGGCGAACGCCGCGCTCGAGATCGCGCGGAGGTCGAGCCGCGGCTTCGGCAGCCCCTCGCACGGCCCGAGGTAACCGAGCGCCTCGCCGTCCACGCCGACGAAGCGACCGGCCTCCCGCTCCGGCTCGGGCCGGAGCTCGAACGCGCGCTCGATCCGGAGCGCGCGCGGCGCGCGCGCGTCGCTGGCGACGTCCACGACGCTCGCGCGATCCGGGCCGGCGCAGACGGCGAGCAGCGCGTCGCTCGCGCGAAACGGCGCGCACTGGCCGCTGCCGGGCGGCAACGGCGCGACGGACGAGGCGCGACCGGTCGCGAGATCGATGCGGCCGATGGAGCCATCCGCGGCGATCACCGCCCCCCCGTCGGCGAGCGGCAGGCCCGAGGCCACGGCGCCCGCGAGCTGCTCGAAGGGGGCGCCGGGGAGCCACCCGGAGTCGACGCCGGCCGGCGGCCGCGCGCGCGGGGCGCGGGGCTCGCCGAGGCGGCCGCTCGGATCGACGGCGCGCTCGAGGCCGCCGAGGAGCGAGACGACGATCTCCTCGCCGCGGACATCGAGCGCGATCGCGCCGCCGAGCTCCGCGGTGACGTCGCGGTAGGAAGCGCCCGCGTCCAGCGTGAGGAGCGCGCGCCCGAAGACGGTGAGGCCGAGCGCGCGGCGCTCGCCGGCGGCCGCGGCCGCGACGAGGGACGGCAGGCCGAGCGGCCGCAGCGCGCCGCTCGCGCCCTGGACGACGAAGCTCCCGACCGACGTGATCAGGCCGATGCCGTCGAGCCACGGGAACACGCCGGCGACGCTGCCCGGCAGGGTCGCGAGCCTGCGGAGCTCCCCGGCAAACGTGGCCGCCGTGTAGATCTCGCCGCCGCTCCAGAACACGTAGCGCGGCCCGGTCGGCGCGCTGGCCTGAGCCCAGGCGGGGAACGCTGCGCCGCCGGCGAGCTCCAGGCCGTCTGCGCCGAGCGGCTCGATCCGCTCGAGGCCGTGCAGCTCGACGCGCTGGCCGTTGACGACCGCCCTGCCGACCTCCTCGCCGCCGACGACCACGCGCTCGACGAGGCCCTGCGCCGGCGGCGCGACGTACCGGGCAGGGCCGAGCGCGACGACGGCGGGGGCGCGGCGATGCGGCTCGGGTGCGCCGGGCGGCGCGGGCGCCGACGCGGCCGCCCCGCAAGCCGCGAGCGCCGGCGCGGCGACGAGCGATAGCCGGCCGAGCGCGCGGGAGAGCGCGCCCGGGGGGCGCGGAGCGGCGGCCCCGCGCCTCACTCGTCGCCCGGCCGGGCGCCCGCAGCGCACGTCAGGCGCTGCATCGTCGACGCGGTCCGCAGCACACCTTCTCCGCCTTCCTCCCCGCTCCCCTGCCCGCGCGGCGCCGTCCACCGCGCGATCAGCGCCGCGCCCACCGCCGCCTCGCCGCGCCGCCGCGAGTCGGCGACCGCGAGGTGCAGCGCTTCGAGGCAGACGCGCTCGCGCCCCCAGCGTACCTGCGCGATGCCCTGGTCCCCGGGGGCGATCGCGGGCAACGCCCTCCGATCGAGGCGCAGCGCGCCCTCCGGATCGAGCGCCACGAGCGCGCGCCACGCGCCCCGCATGGCGCGGCAGCGCGCGTCGCTCGCGGCGGTCAGCGTCGACCAGGGCGCGAGCGCGACCACCTCGCCCGCCGTCGCGGCCGTGCGGTCGAGCACCGCGGCCCCTGCGGTCTCCGGGGCCGGGCCGTCGAGCACCAGCACGCCGGTCTCGCCGTCGTCGCGCCGGGCCAGCGCCATCGGCCGGCCCCGCAGCTCCTCGCGGTCGAGCCCCACGATGCGCGCGGGCTGCCGGGGCTCCGGCGTGTGCTCCTCGATGGCCGCGCGGCGCCGGTGCTCGCCGAGCACGAGGGCGCGGCCCGGGCCGAGCAGCAGACCGGGGGCCCGCCCCGCGGAGGCGTCCGCAGGGCTCCGGCGCGGCTCGAACACCGGGAGCGCCCGCGCGCCCCCGGGGCCGAGCAGCAGCTCGCCCACGTCGGCGAGGACGAGCAGCGCCGTCTCGCCGCCCGCGGCGAGCAGCGGCACCGAGGTGGCCCGCTGCGCGCCGCGCCTGCCGCTCGGCGCGAGCTCGGTCGCGTTCAGCCGCAGCACCTCGCCGCGCAGGTCGAACGGAGGGCGAAACAGCGCGCTGTGCGTCCGCGGCGCCGCGGCCTTCGGGCCGCCCTTCCCCGGCGCCGCCTCCTCGACCGGCGGCGCCTCCTCGGCCGGCCGCGTGGCGCGCTCGGGCGCCGGCGCGTCAGCGACGATCTCCAGCGTCTCGCCGTACGGCGTCGACACGGTCCATCGCTCCGCGCCGGCCGCGGGCGCCGCCTGCGGGAGCGGCGCCGGCAGGCCGACCGGCGCGCACGACAGCACCGGCAGCCCCGCCGTCGTCTCCTGCGGCCGGCCGCCTCCGCTCGGGCAAGCCGCCGCGCCCGCCCCGCTCGCCTCCGCAGCCCCGCAGCCGGGGCCCGGCGCGGGGGCGACGTCCGGCGACACCTCGCCCGCGCCCCAGCCGAGCCGCACCACGCCGGCCAGCGCGCAGCCGAGCGCGGAGCACGCGCCCTGGAACGACGACGGGGGCACCGGCGAGCGCCCCGCAGCGCGCCACGTCCGGCCGTGATCGAGCGTCTCGTGGAGCTCCGCGCCGCGCGTGACGAGCACGCCGTGATCGCCGGTCACCACCATCCCCGCCGGATCCGGCGGCAAGGCGTGCCTCTCGATCCCCCCGTCCGCCGCGATCGAGACGCCCAGGCTCGCTTGCCTGACGGGATCGGGCCACTCGACCGACGACAGCCACCCGTCGACCCCGCCGTCCTCGCGCGCACGGAAGCGCCGGTCGACGAGCACCCGCGCCCCGTCCCGCGGAGGCGGCGTCCAGTACCAGCCGGGGAGATGCCCGCGCAGCTGCACGACCCGCACGCCCCCCTCGTCGCGGCCCAGCGGCGCGCCGACCGGCGCCGGCAGCGCGTCGCGCTCGCCCTGCAGCAGCGCGACAGCGCTCCCGTCCCGACGCGGCGCCCAACCGACCAGCGCCTCCGCCCCGCCGATCTCGACCGCGTGCTCCACCCACGCGCCCGCGCCGCGCCGCACGCAGATCCTCGGCGAAACCACGACCGCTCCGTAACGGCGATCGCGCTCCTCGTCGCTCACGAGCCGCGGAGACGCCGCGCAGCCGCCGACGTAGCCGAGCGCGCCGCCGTCATCGGCCACGAAGAACCCCTCGTCGCTGAAGGCGCGCTCCACCCGCGGCGCCTCGCCGCGCTCCGAGCGCAGGACGTAGCTACCGTAGCCCTCGTAGTCGTCCCACGCGCACAGGAAGAGCAGCCCGTCCTCCGCGCGCATCGGGGCGCAGTCCAGCCCGTCCGGAAACCAGCCGGCGAGCCGCTCGCGCGTCGCCCCCGTGCGCGCGTCGATCCGCGCGACCCCGCCCTCCAACACCCCGAGCGCCGTCCCGTCCGGCAGGAGCGCGCCGGCGGAGACGGCCGCGTCGAGCGGCGCGAGCTCCTCGACGGCCAGCTCCCCGCGCCCGCCGGCCCGGGGGCCCGCGAAGAGCAGCTGGAACGAGCCGCCCGGCGACATCGCGCGGAGATCGCCGTCGGGGCGCCCGAGCGACCCGTCCGGCAGCACGGCCACACGCCCGAGCGCCGTGCCGAGCCAGAGCGCGTCCGGCGCGACGACGAGGCCGCGCGAGGCGAGGCCGATCCGCCGGCCGACATCGCTCCATGTCCTGCCGCCGTCCACGGTCGTCGCCGCGCGGCCGAAGACGTCGAGGCGCGCCGCGCGCGCCGCGTCCAGCGCGGCGAGATCGTGGATCGCCGGCGCATCGAGCGCCCGGCCGCGATCCTCGCCCGGCAGGAGCGCCCGCGGCCCCTGCTCCGTGAAGACCACGACGCCGCGCAGGCCGTTCCGGGCGCCCCGCACGGCGCGGGCGCCGCCGCCGATCGCCACCTCCGCGAGCGGCCCCGTGAAGCCGCGCGACCGGAACGCCCTGCGCCGGGTCCAGTGCAGGAAGCCCCCGCCGAGGTGGGGCGCGACCGCGAGCGACCCGACGACCGGATCGCCGGACGCCCACAGATCGGGCTCCCACGCCGCCGCGACGACCCGCCCGCCCCCGCCGAGCTCGAGCCGCGCGCCGGCCGCGACGACGCGGTCCACGACGGCCGCGTCCGGTCCGCCGTGCGTCACGCGGAACACGCCGTCCGCGAGCCCCTGGACATAGCGAGCCCCCGCCGGCGCCGCGCCTGCCGCGCCTGCCGCGCCCGACACACCCGACACGCTCGACACACGCGCAACCTGCGCAGACCGAGCGGCCCCCGCAGCGCCGCGCGCAGGGGCCGGCTCGGGCGCGAGCGCGCAGGCGGCCGCGAGGAGCGCCGTGAGCAGACCGAGCGAGCGCGCCAGCATCGGGGAAGACACGACGGTATCCGCTGTACCGTCCCCGTCCAGAGCCGATCCGCCTCGCCCAGCCAACAGCCGCGCTCTCCCCTCGCGCCCCGTCGTAAGCTGCGGCCCACGGCGCGCTGCGCCCGCCCGGAAAGCCCGTGCCCACCCCTCCCCGACCTCGAAGGCCCACCCGCGAAGAGCTCCTCGCCGCCACCGGCACGACGGTGCCGGACGTCATCGGCCCCGACCTCCGCGTCCTCTTCTGCGGCATCAACCCGGGCCTCTACACGGCCGCCGTCGGGCACAACTTCGCCCGCCCCGGCAACCGGTTCTGGCCGGCGCTGCACGCCGGCGGGTTCACCGATCGCGTGCTCGCTCCCTCCGAAGAGCGCGAGTTGCTGAAGCTCGGTTATGGGATCACCAATGTGGTCGAGCGAGCGACAGCATCGGCCGATGAGCTGTCCGCCGACGAGCTCGCCGCCGGGGGGCAACGGCTCGCGGCCAAGGTGCGGCGCTACCGCCCCCGCTTCCTGGCCGTGCTCGGGATCGGCGCCTACCGGAGCGCCTTCGGCAGGCCCCGCGCCGCGCCCGGCCCGCAGCCGGAGACGCTCGAAGCGACGAGGCTCTGGGTGCTGCCGAATCCGAGCGGGCTCAACGCCAGCTACCAGCCGGAGAAGCTCGCGGCGATGTTTCGCGCCCTCCACGACGCGGTCGCGTCTGCCACCGTCTCACCGTGAGCTGCTGAGTCCGCCGACTCCGCTCTCCCGGGAGGTGGTGCCCGCCTGCCGCCGTCGCGCGAGCTCCGTGTTGCGCCGACTCGGCTGTTCCCCCTCAGGCCAGCTCGGCGGTCGCGGTCGACAGGCGGGCTCCCCGCGGACGCGCGCTCGCCGCCTCGCCGCGCGCCTACTCGGGCAGCGCGCTCTCCTCCTCCTGAGGCACCTTTGCGCGCGCGCTGCGGGCCTCCTCCCGCAGGGCCGCGAGGCCGGGCGGCCCCTCGGGCGAGCGCGCGCCGCGGTTGCTCACCGCAGCGAGCCAGGCCATCGGCGAGTCGGGCATCCTTTGCGTGACGAGGAGCACTCCGCGCGACGCGTAACGCGAACAGCCCTCTTCGCACATGGGCAGCACGAGGCCGAGCCCACCGCCGCCGCCTCGGCTCACGAGGGGCGCCACGCGCATCTCGGCCGGATGCGGCGCGAAGGCGGCCACCATCGTGCGCTCGACCAGCGCCACGAACATCCCTCGAGACGTCGCGGGCGGCTCCGCCGCCTGGATCGCGGCGCGCACCGACGCGTCGGACCGGCCCGGCGGGAGCGCGTAGAGCCCCGCTCCGTCGGCCGCGTTCGCCGGCGACGGCGGCAGCGCGCCCACGAGCGCTCCGCCAAGCGCGCCGACGAACGAAGCCAGCTTGAATCCGAATCGCATAGGTGCTCCCTCGGCGGCACATCCAGCAGGCCCCATGCCAGCCACGCGCGGCCGGCTGCCGCGGCGCATCGCGACGCCGGCGCCTGTCGCTCCGCTCGCCGCGCGTGCCGGATCGCCACAGCGTGGCGCGCGGGTCCCGGCGCCGCGCGGCGCGGTGCGACACGGTGGCTGGGATGCTGGAGAATCGGCCGCTGCCGTGCGAGCGCCGCTTTCGCTTGCCAGACGGTCCGGGCGCCGTTAACCGTCATCGTTATGCCCGACAGAAGGCCAGGGCTGAGCCCTTACGAGAAGAAGGCCCCTCTCCCGCCTGGCGCCCCCCTCCCCTCCACGCCTTCCGAGCCCGTCGCGAGCATTCTGCTCGTCGACGATCACCGCCCGAACCTCCTCGCCCTCGAGGCCGTGCTCGATTCGCTGCGCCAGCGGCTCGTCACCGCGCAATCCGGCGAGGAGGCGCTCGAACACCTCACCCGCGAGGAGTTCGCGCTGATCCTCATGGACGTGAAGATGCGCGGTATCGACGGCTTCGAGACGGCCGCTCGCGTGAGGGGGCTCGATCAGGCGAGGCACACGCCGATTATCTTCATCTCGGGGCTGCCGGAGGACGAGGATCGACTGTATCGCGGCTACCGCGAGGGCGCGGTCGATTATGTCGTCAAGCCGTTCAATCCCGACATCCTCCGCGCCAAGGTGGCCGTCTTCGTCGAGCTGCACCGCAGGGCCGAGCAGATCAAGCGGCAGGAGGCGGCGCTCCGCCAGCTGGAGCGCCAGGCGAGCGACGAGGTGTTCCGGCGCATCATGGACACCAGCATGATGGGCCTGCTCTTCAGCGACTACGAAGGGCGCGTGATCGAGGCGAACGACTGCTTCCTCTCGATGGTCGGCTACACCCGCGAGGACCTCAAGGCGGGCTTGCTCACCTGGCAGCTGCTCTCCCCCCCGGAGTACGAGCACGTGCATCGCGACGCGGTCCACGAGCTGAGCGTCCACGGGGCCACGAAGCAGTTCGAGAAGGAGTACATCCGCAAGGACGGCAAGCGCGTGGCGGTCCTCGTCGGCTCCGCCCGCATCGAGACGCAGCGGCGCAACCTCACCTACGTGCTCGACATCAGCGAGCGCAAGCGCGCCGAGGCCAACGTCAGCCTGTTCGCAGGCGCGGGCGAGATCCTCTCCTCGTCGCTCGATTTCCGCGTGACGCTCGGGCAGCTCGCCCGGCTCGTCGTCCCGCTCCTCGCCGACTGGTGCGCGGTGGACATCCAGGCGCAGGACGGCGTCATCCAGCGCGTCGCCGTCCAGCACACCGACCCCGACAAGGTGACGCTCGTCCGGCAGATCGAGGAGAGGTACCCGGTCGATCCCGGGGCGAGCCGCGGGGTGCCGAAGGTGCTCCGGACCGGCGAGACCGAGTGGGCCCACGACATCCCGGACGCGTTGATCGTCGAGAACGCGCGGGACGAGGGGCACCTCCGGATGGCGCGCCAGCTCGGCCTCCGGTCGTACCTTGTCGTGCCGCTGGCGGCGCGCGGGCGCGTCCTCGGCGCGATCACGCTCGCGCACGCGGAGTCGGGCAGGCGCTACACGAAGGCGGACGTGCAGTTCGCCGAGGAGCTCGCCCGGCGCGCCGCCCTCAGCGTCGACAACGCGCTGCTCTTCGAGCGCGAGGTCACGGTGCGCAAGGAGGTCGAGACGCTCGCGGAGGAGCTGAAGCACAGCGAGGCGCAGTTCCGGCTGCTCGCCGAGACGATGCCGCAGCTCGTGTGGACCAACCGCCCGGACGGCCATCACGAGTACTTCAACCAGCGCTGGTACGACTACACGGGGCTGACGGCCGAGGACACGGGGGGCGAGGGCTGGAGCCGGATCATCCACCCCGAGGAGCACGAGCCGGCGATCGAGGCGTGGCGGCAGGCGCTCCGCACGGGCGAGTCGTACGAGAGCCAGTGCCGGCTCCGGCGGGCGGACGGGGTCTACCGCTGGTTCATCGGCCGGGCGGTCGCGGCGCGCGACGGGTCGGGCCGCATCGTGCGCTGGTTCGGCACGTACACGGACATCGACGATCAGAAGCGGGCCGAGGAGGAGCGGCAGCGGCTCGTCCAGGCGCTGGAGCGCAGCAACAAGGAGCTCGACCAGTTCGCGTACGTCACGAGCCACGACCTCAAGGCGCCGCTGCGGGGCATCGCCAACCTCTCGCAGTGGATCGAGGAGGATCTGAACGACAAGATGACGGCGGAGAGCCGGAAGCAGCTCGATCTGCTCCGCGGGCGCGTCCACCGGCTGGAGAACCTCATCGACGGGATCCTGAGCTACTCGCGGGCGGGCCGCGTCCGCGAGAAGCCCGAGACGATCGACGTCGGCAAGCTCCTCCGGGAGATCGTCGAGCTGCTCGCGCCCCCACCGGAGATGCGGGTGGAGATCGCCCCCGACATGCCGGTCCTCGTCACCGAGCGCGCGCCGCTCCAGCAGACGTTCCTGAACCTCATCAGCAACGCGCTGAAGCACGCGGGGCGCGCCGATCCGGAGGTCCGGCTCAGCGCGCGGGACGCCGGCCCGTTCTGGGAGTTCTCGGTCTCCGACAACGGCTCGGGCATCGCGCCCGAGTACCACGACCGGATCTGGGGCATCTTCCAGACGCTGAAGGCGCGTGACAAGGTCGAGGGCACGGGCATCGGCCTGTCGGTCGTGCAGAAGATCGTCCAGAGCAAGGGCGCGCGCGCGTGGGTCGAGTCCGCCGTCGGCGCCGGCGCCACCTTCCGTTTCACCTGGCCGAAGCTCGAGGCCAGAGAGCCCTCCTCGCCCGGATGACCCTGCCGGTCGCCGCGCGCTGCGCGTGACGCAGCGCTGCTTCAGATCCTGAGTTCACATCTTACGTTTGCGACGGCGCGGCGGCGCGGCGCTGGGGCGGACTGGGGCGGCGCGTCACGACAGATGTGGCATTTCGTCACGGAGGCGTCACGGTGAGGGGCGCGGCTGCGGGGGTAAGCGGGCCGTGCAGCGCGATCCGGGGGTTGGTCCGGGGCCTGCAATGCATCCGCTCACGAACCGGCGGACGTCATGTCCGTCACAAGGAGACGAGAGCCATGACGAGACTGAATGACGCGGTGGGGACTGCGAAGGGTGTGTACGAGGCGGCGGCTGGCGGCGCGGGTGTCGCCGCGACGACGGCGAAGATGACCGCGTTCGACGTCGCGAAGGCGGCCGCCGGGATCGCCGCGACCGTCGGGGCGCTCGGCGTCGACGACGTGCTTGGCTGGGTCGGCCTGGCGCGCAAGCGGAGCCCGCTCACGACGCTCGCGTTCTTCGGCGCCGGCGTCGCGGTGGGCGCGGGCGTGGCCATGCTGCTCTCGCCGAAGTCCGGCGAGGCGCTGCGCCGCGACATCCTGAACCACCTCGACGGCCTGAAGCGCCAGGCGACCCGCGGGGTCGAGCAGGCCGAGCGCACGGTCCACGACAAGGTCGACGGCGCCGTCGACGCGGTGAAGGGCGCGGTCTCGTCGTCCGAAGCCGGGAACTCGCATTACGGCACCGAGGGCGGGCGAGCCCAGGGCGGCGAGAGCGGTCACCACCTGAGCTGAGGCGTAAGCCGTGTGGCTCGAAGCCATCATCACGAGGGAGGATCTCGTCCAGGTGCTGGGCGAGTTCCTCCCTGTGAAGATCCACCTGGACGACGACGAAAAGACCGACCGCTGGCTCTACCTGGGCAAGGCGACCCACATCAACCTGGTCGAGGACATGGGCCTGCGCGTCACATGTCCTGCGGAGCTGAAGTGGTCCATCGCGGGCGTGAACCCCACCATCCAGCTCGACGAGCTCAGGGTGCTGATTTCCCCCGAGATCATCGAGAGAAACAAGGGGAGCGTCCTCGCGTTCAACGTCGAGCTCGAGGAGGCTGACATCCGCGGCCTCCCCTCGATCATCGACCACACCATCATGAAGGCCGTCAACGCGGCGCTTGCGAACAAGAAGCCTGAGTGGAACTTCACGAAGACGCTCACGAACACAGTGGGTCTCCCCTCCAACCTCGATCCGATCGAGGGGCTGCACATCGGGGTCGCCTGGGGCAAGCGGCGTATCCGTCAGGACGCGCTCGTGCTCGTGGTCTCCTTCAAGCTCAATTTCGTGCGAAACGATTGAGAGGCGCTCTGAGTCTCCGCCTCTCAGCGACGAGCCCCAGACGCCCCGCCCCCATCTCCGGGGGGCGGGGCGTCTCCACTCGAGCCCGGCAAGCCTCAGCTCAACCGCAGGCCCCCCCAGCTACCCCGCCTGAGCCGCCAGCCGGATCCTCCCGAGCCTCCCCCCGCGCCCCCGCGTGAGCGCCCCCGCGATGTCCGAGTGCTTCACGAGCCCGAGGTAGCTCTCCCCGTCGAAGACCGCGACAACCGGCGTGTTCTTCTCGACCATCTTCCGCCCCACCTCGTCGAGCGACACGTCCGCCGCCACCCGCGGCACGTCGCAGCGCATGATCCAGGCGATGAACGACCCCTCCTCGCCGGCAGCGAGCGCGCGCATCACATCCGTGCGCGTCACGATCCCGATCACGCGATCCTCGTAGACCACCGGGAAGTCGGGCTCCTGGCTCGCGAGCATGCGCCGCGCGGCGTCGCGCACGAGCTCGCCGGGCCACAGCTGGACCGCCCTGCCCTCGCGCGCCTCGGACGACGCGACAGGCGCCATCACCGCCTGCGCCGCGCTCCACTCCCGCCGCGCTCCCAGGAAGAGGAGCGCCGACAGCACCGCGATGAGGAGCTGACCGCCGATGAGCGCGATGAAGAACAGCAAGGCCGCCGTCGCCTGCCCGATCGTCGCCGCCATCGACGTCGCGAGCCAGGCGCCGGTGAGCGGCGACAGCGCCTCGCGCAGCACCCGCCCCCCCTCGAGCGGCAGCGCGGGGAACAGGCCGAGCAGCGCGATCCCGAGGTTCGCGCTGGCGATCCACACGACCGCCGTCTCGCGCGAGGGCGCCTCCGCCGCCTGCAGGACCGACGCCCACCGCAGCTCCTCCGCCCCGTGCTGGGCCCCTGCGGCCACAAAGAGGAGCACCGCCAGCGCGAAATTCGCCGCGAGGCCGAGGGCGCCGCTCTGCGCCCACCCCCCATCGGGCCGCGAGCGCCTCGCGATCGCGCCGATCGGTGAGAGCAGCACCTCGCTCAGCCGGAGCCCGAGCTGCCGCGCCACGATCCCGTGCACGAGCGCCTGCAGCGCCACGCACGCGAACAACGCCGCCCCCAGCGCGCAGCCGAAGAGCGCGCCGCTCCCGCCGTGCCGCGCTCCCCACTGGAGCGCCCCGATCGGGATGAGCAGGCCGAACGCCGCGTGCGCAACGACATCGATTCCGCCGATCCGCGTGATCCTGATGACCCAATTCATGGCGTGTTGCTCCTGGATTCCCGCGCAGGCACCTGCGCAGAGCGGGAGGGGCAGTGACGACCTGCCACGCCCCAGTCCCCCCGGGGCGTGGCGAAACCTCGTCGCGCGGTCGACGGCTGACGGGCCAACGTGCCGGATCTTTCTATGTTCACAGCAAATCACATGCCGCTTTCCTGCGCCTGCCGGCGAGCGGCGCCCACCGCCGCGCAAAGGCGGGTCGCGGCGGGCGATGGAGCGCGCGGAGGGGCGCGAAGGTCCCTTCCGCGCTCCGCTTGATTCATCGGGTCGACGCGGGCGCGACGGGGCGCTCACGCGGCCGTGATGCGCCGGATGAGCGCGCCGGCGTCATCGCCTCTGCCTCGATGTCGCGGTGTGGCGTTCCGCTACGCAGCGGGCGCGCTCCAGGGCGCGCGCGTCCAGCACCTCCGTGAGGCTCCCTACCCTGCGCATGAGCAGGCACGCGACCCCGCCGATGAACAGCGCCGAGAGAAGCGACCGCAGATCGGCCACGAGGTCCTGACCGAGCGGCGTCATCTTGGCGAGGCTCGCCGTCAGGATGATCCCGAGACAAAGCGTCACGGGGCCAATTGCCGCGTCGAGCGTCTTTTCGTCCCATGGCGTCGCCGTCCGTCGCACGACGACCGGACCGGCGCGCCGGAAGAGAGCCCCACAACCAGCCGAGCGAGCGCGAAGCCGACCGGAACGCTCGCCGCGACGATCACCCACGGCCACAAACCGTCGGCCGGGAGCCCCAGCCGGGCGCCGAGCGATTCAACGTCCGAGTTCTGCATGGGCCTGCTCCTTCAACCAGCGCCGCGCGCGCCGTCACGTCATGCCAGGTCCACCCCTGAGGCACGGCCCCCGTGGCCCCCGCGAGCGCGACGGGAGGGGCCATGACGCGGCGAAGCGCCACGGGCTCATCCATCCTGTATGCGGCATTGCCACGGCACAGAGCGTGCCGCCGAGTCCGCTCCGGCATTTCCCTCTGGGTGTCCGGCGCGCTCTGCTGGCGAACAGCCCACATCGCGATTACAGGTGGAGGCAGCCCTGCCACGCTGCGACAAATCGCTACAACGCCGCACGACTCCCCCTTGTCCGTTCCGTTCCAACAATCTGCGCTGGCCCGGCATGCGGCGTGCAGCTAAGTCAATCAGAGAGTCGAGATCAGCTGAAGAGACGCAGCAAAGGACTCGTTTATGTCAGAGCGCCGAAGCCAGGTCGATGATTTCACGCGGCTCACCGAGGAGACGGAGCGGCTCGCGAAGCACGTCGAGGATCTCCGGCTCCGGATCGCCGCGACGACCGCGAAGCGGCGCGCATCATCCGGCACGCTCCCTGCGCAGAATGCTGCCGCGATCGAGGGGCTCCTCGGCTCACCCTCGGAGCGGCCGCATCCCGGCTCGCTCTCGGAGCGGCCGCATCCCAGATCGCTCTCGGAGCGGGCCCTCGACGCCATCGAACGGCCGCACGACGCCGCCTCGGAGCGGGCCCACGACGCCGCCTCGGAGCGGGCCCACGACGCCATCGAGCGGCCTCACGACGCCGCCTCGGAGCGGCCGCACGACGCCGCCTCGGAGCGGCCTCACGACGCCGCCTCGGAGCGACCGCGCCCCCGTCACTCTCCGTTTCCCGAGCGCCCCTCGTGCCTCGCCAGCGTGTCGCGATGGCTGCCGCCGCTGAGGCCGGGGCGAGAGGCGATGGATTCGGGCGTCCACGAGAGGATGGGTGAGGCAGGGCGTTACTGCATCGTCACGCCACGCGAGAAGCCCAGCGCTCCCCCGCCGAGGCGCCGGACGCCCAAGGCCGACGTGGCCTGAGGCAGCGCCTCGGCCACCACCTGCGCCGGCGCAACACCCGCGCCCATGCGCAACCCCCGCGCCACGGCAGCATGCGGCCAGCGCGCGCACGCGGCGCGAAGCTTGCTCGGATGCGCGCCTGCGTAGTATACGAAACCCATGCTGCGGCGCGGCGGGTGCAAACGCGCATGGCCACCGTGCCTCGAAGCCTGAACCCGATGGGCCCCGACGGAATCTTCACGGTCGGGCCGCGAGAGCCCCGCCTCCTGGCGGCGCGAGGCGCCCCGCCGAAGCCCGAGGCGGTCGCTGATTCCGCCGCGCAGGCGAGAGGGCAACTCCACCTCTCCTCCTCTCGCCGCCTTGCGATGATGCCATGGCGCCCGGGGGGCGCGCCGGGGCGCCGGGTCCCACCGCTTCAGGCGCTCCGGGGTCCCTCCGCGGCCCAGGCGCGCTCTCGTTTCCCTTGACAGATTGGCCCTGCCCGCAAGGCAGGGCCAGGAGAACAGCGGCATGGAGCAGCGAGGCGACCTCGGCAAGGCCCGGAAAGCGAAAGCTGGCAGTGGCAAGAGCAAGAAGGGCCTGTCCGGCGAGGGGTTGCACGGCGCCGCACACGCGACAAAGGCCCCCGCGGCGGTGAGCCCGCCCATCGAGCGCGACAGGCTCGACCGGCGGGCGCTGCTGACCTCGCTGATGAGCCTCAAGAAGGGCGATTTCTCGGTGCGGCTGCCCGTCGACTGGATCGGGCTCGACGGAAAGATCGCGGACACGTTCAACGATGTCGTCGAGCTCAACGACCGGATGGCGAAGGAGCTCGACCGCCTGAGCCGCGTGGTCGGCAAGGAGGGCAAGCTCTCGCAGCGCGCCTTCATCGGCGAGGTGAACGGCGCGTGGGCCGACGAGGTCGCGTGCATCAACGCGCTGATCGGCGATCTCGTCCACCCCACCGCCGAGACGGCGCGCGTCATCGGGGCCGTCGCCAAGGGCGATCTCTCGCAGGTCATGGCCCTGGAGGTCGACGGCAGGCCGCTCGACGGCGAGTTCCTCCGGACGGCCAAGACCGTCAACACGATGGTCGAGCAACTCGGCTCCTTCGCGTCCGAGGTCACCCGCGTCGCGCGCGAGGTCGGCACCGAGGGCAAGCTCGGCGGACAGGCCGACGTCCGCGGCGTCGCCGGCACCTGGAAGGACCTCACCGACAACGTGAACTCGATGGCCGGCAACCTCACCGCCCAGGTGCGCAACATCGCGACCGTCACCACCGCCGTCGCCAACGGCGACCTTTCCAAGAAGATCACCGTCGACGTCAAGGGCGAGATCCTCGAGCTCAAGAACACCATCAACACGATGGTCGATCAGCTCAACTCCTTCGCCTCGGAGGTCACCCGCGTCGCGCGCGAGGTCGGCACCGAGGGCAAGCTCGGCGGGCAGGCCGACGTCCGCGGCGTCGCCGGCACCTGGAAGGACCTCACCGACAACGTGAACTCGATGGCATCGAACCTCACGGCGCAGGTGCGCAACATCGCGACCGTCACCACCGCCGTCGCGAAGGGCGACCTCTCCAAGAAGATCACCGTCGACGTCAAGGACGAGATCCTCGAGCTCAAGGACGCCATCAACACGATGGTCGATCAGCTGAGCGCTCTCGCGGCCGAGGTCACCCGCGTCGCGCGCGAGGTCGGCACCGAGGGCAAGCTCGGCGGGCAGGCCGACGTCCGCGGCGTCGCCGGAACCTGGAAGGACCTCACCGACAACGTGAACTCGATGGCCGGCAACCTGACGAGCCAGGTCCGCGGCATCGCCAAGGTCGTGACCGCGGTCGCCAACGGCGATCTCAAGCGCAAGCTGATCGTCGACGCGAAGGGCGAGATCGCCGCGCTCGCGGACACGATCAACGGCATGATCGAGAAGCTCGCGACGTTCGCGGATCCGGTGACGACGATGGCGCGCGAGGTCGGGGTCGAGGGCAAGCTCGGCGGGCAGGCGAGCGTGCCCGGCGCGGCCGGCACCTGGAAGGACCTCACTGACAACGTGAACCAGCTCGCGGCGAACCTCACCACGCAGGTGCGCGCGATCGCCGAGGTCGCCACCGCCGTGACCAAGGGCGACCTCACCCGGTCGATCAAGGTCGAGGCGCAGGGCGAGGTCGCGGCGCTGAAGGACAACATCAATGAGATGCTCCGCAACCTCAAGGACACGACGCTGAAGAACAGCGAGCAGGACTGGCTCACGAGCAACCTCGCCAAGTTCTCGCGCATGCTCCAGGGGCAGAAGGCGCTCCTCACCGTCGGCAGCCTCATCCTGTCCGAGCTCGCCCCCGTGGTCGCGGCGCAGCAGGGCGTCTTCTACATCATGGACTCCTCCCGGGAGGAGCCCGTCCTGAAGCTGCTCGCGAGCTACGCGTTCAAGGAGCGCAAGCACGTCGACAACCAGTTCAAGCTCGGCGAGGGGCTCGTCGGGCAGTGCGCGCTCGAGAAGAAGAAGATCCTCCTCGTCAGCGCGCCGCCCGACTACATGACGATCACGAGCGGCCTCGGCGAGGCGCCCCCGGTCAACATCATCGTGATGCCCGTGCTCTTCGAGGGGGAGGTGAAGGCCGTCATCGAGCTCGCCTCGCTCGAGCGCTTCAGCCCGACCCACCAGGCGTTCCTCGGCCAGCTCACCGAGTCGATCGGCATCGTGCTCAACACGATCGAGGCCAACATGCGCACCGAGGACCTGCTCAAGCAGTCCCAGTCGCTGGCGCGCGAGCTCCAGAGCCAGCAGGAGGAGCTCCAGGAGACGAACGCCGCGCTCGGCGAGAAGGCGCGCCTGCTGGCCGAGCAGAACGTCGAGGTCGAGCGGAAGAACCACGAGGTCGAGCAGGCCCGCCAGGCACTCGAGGAGAAGGCGCGGCAGCTCGCCCTCACGTCGAAATACAAGTCGGAGTTCATGGCCAACATGTCCCATGAGCTCAGGACCCCGCTGAACAGCCTCCTCATCCTCTCGGACCAGCTCTCCAGGAACAACGACCAGAACCTCACCCCGCGGCAGGTCGAGTTCGCGAAGACGATCCACGCGTCGGGGACCGATCTCCTGACGCTCATCAACGACATCCTCGACCTCTCGAAGATCGAGTCGGGCACCGTCGTCGTCGACGTGGGCGAGATCAACTTCAAGGACCTGTCCGATCACGTACAACGTACGTTCCGGCACGTCGCCGAGTCCAAGAAAGTCGATTTCGAGCTCGCCTTCTCGTCGATGCTGCCGTCCTCGATGCTCACCGACGCGAAGCGGCTGCAGCAGGTGCTCAAGAACCTGCTGTCCAACGCCTTCAAGTTCACCGAGCGCGGCAGGGTGATCCTGGAGGTGACAGTGGCCCGCGACGGCTGGAGCCGTGAGAACGATGTGCTCAGCCGGGCCGACGCGGTGATCGCCCTCTCCGTCCACGACACGGGCATCGGGATCGCGCCGGACAAACAGCAGATCATCTTCGAGGCGTTCCAGCAGGCGGACGGGAGCACGAGCCGCAAGTACGGGGGCACCGGGCTCGGGCTCGCGATCAGCCGGAAGATCGCGCGGTTGCTCGGCGGCGATCTCACGCTCATCAGCGCGCCGGGCCGCGGCAGCACGTTCACGCTCTACCTGCCGCGCACCTACCGGCCCGTGCGCGCCGCGCGGCGGCAACCGGCGTACGTCCTCGACACGCCGCCCGCCCTCGGCGAAACCGTCCACAGCAGCTGGCCCTCGGAGCGCATGGCCACGGTCGCGGACACGCAGATCATCGACGACAGCGAGACCGTCCGCCCCGGCGACCGCGCGATCGTGATCGTGGAGAACGACACAGCGTTCGCCCGTTTCCTCGTGGACGTCGTGCGAGAGCACGGCTTCAAGGCGGTCGTCGCCGTCCGCGGCGCGACGGGGCTCTCGCTGGCGCGCGAGCTCAAGCCGTCGGCGATCACGCTGGACATCAACCTGCCCGACATCGACGGCTGGCGCGTGCTCGACTGCCTGAAGCGCGATCTGTCGGCGCGGCACGTCCCGGTCCAGGTGATCACGACGGAGACGGAGGAGGAGCGGAGCCGCGCGCGGCGGATGGGCGCGGTGGGGCTCCTCATCAAGCCGCTCAGCAGCCGGACGGCGCTCGACGAGGCGTTCGCGCGGCTCGACGGGCTGGTCAGCTCGCCGCGGCGCCGGCTGCTCGTTGTCGAGCCGGACAGGGCATCGGGCGATCCCGTTGTCGAGCTGCTCGGGGACGAGGGGCTCGCGATCACCAGCGTGACGACGGGCCAGGAGGCGCTCGCCGCGCTCGAGCGCGAGCCGTGCGACGCGCTCGTCCTCGGGCTGCGCCTGCCCGACATGCCCGGCTTCGAGCTCATCGAGCACCTCGACCGCGCCGGGCGCTTCGCCGATCTGACGGCCATCGTGTACACACCGGCCAATATCGCCGGGGACGACGAGGTGCAGATCGGCCGCCTCGCGCAGCGGCTGCCCGTGAAGCACGTCCAGTCGAGGGAGCGCCTGCTCGACGAGGTCACGCTCGCGCTGCACCGCCGGATCTCGGATCTGCCCGAGCCGAAGCGGCTCATCGTGGAGCAGCTCCACGAGTCGGCCGCCGCGCTCTCCGGCAAGTTCGCGCTGATCGTCGACGACGATTTCCGCAACATCTACGCGCTGAAGACCGTCCTCGAGAACCACGGGATGACCACGCTCGCCGCCGATACGGGCAAGGCCGCCATCGAGCGTCTGGAGAGGACGAGCGGCATCGATGTCGTCCTCATGGACATCATGATGCCAGAGATGGACGGATACGACACGATGCGGGCGATCCGGAATCGGCCCGCCTTCCAGACGCTGCCGATCATCGCCGTCACGGCCAGGGCGATGAAGGGCGATCGCGAAAAATGCCTGGAGGCCGGCGCGACAGACTACATCTCCAAGCCGGTCGACACGGAGCAGCTGCTCGCGCTGCTCCGGATCTGGCTGCATCGCTGAGCTCGCTTCATCCCCGGCTCACCGCCGCGCGGCCGTGTCCGAGCGCGCGCGGGTTCGTCTTGGCTGCAATGACGCCCCAGTGTGGCGTCTCTGCGCAGGCTCGCGCGCCGACCGTCCACAGCCGACGGCGCAGGACAGCGCGCATTGGAGGCATTCTTTGCTGGCACGGAGCCTGCTGTGCCGGCGTGGGACTCCAGAGTACAGAGAGGGGACGCGCCCGGCGAGGACGTTCTTCGGGAAAGGAGCCGTAGGTGAGGGCAAAGCTGGTGACCGGTCTTGTGAGGACACGGCTCGACGCCGAGAGAGCGGTTGAGCGCGTCATGAGCTGTGGATACAAGCGCGATTCCATCAGCCTTGTCATGAGCGACGCTGCGTGCAGCCCCCCTGTCGACGGCGGAAACGGATCGATGGCGGACGTCGGCGGCGCGGTGGGGGCGGCCTTCGCCGCGTTCGCGGGGGTCGGCGCGAGCGTGGCGTTCCCTGGCCTGGGGCTCGTCGTGGCGGGCCCCATCGAGGCAGCGCTCGCGGAGGCGGGCGGCGCGGCCGGCGGTCTCGTCGGTGCGCTCGTCAGCGCAGGAATCCCCGAGCACCGCGCGCGCGTCTACGAGAGCGGCCTGCGGCAAGGAGTGATCCTTGTGGGCGTTCATGCGACCTCGGGGCGAGACGCCGAGATCCTGGAGATGATCCTCGAGTATTCCGGCGCCGAGAACGTCCGGAGCGAGAGCGCGCAGCGACGTCCTTATGACAGCTTCATCTAGTCGGCTCGCGGGGCGGGGCTCGCGTGCTGCCGGGGCGCTGCTCGGCGCGTGGCAACTTGCCTCGCACGGTCGCGCCGCCGCTGACGGCCCCGCGCGGCATTTCAGGCGCTCCCCGAGAGGAACGCCTGGCACGAGCGATGCTCCAGGTTTGGCCCGTGGCGAAGCGTGACGTGGTGGGCGGCGGATGGCCGAAGCAGGCGGCAGGAGAGCGCATGTCGAGCAACATGACCCAGAGGCTCGAGCACACCTTAGGGGAGCGCTTCGAGGCCGGCACGGTGGTGGGCGACAAGTACCAGCTCCTGCGCAAGGCGGGAGAGGGGGCGATGGGCTCTGTCTGGGTCGCCGCGAACACGGCGCTCGAGGCCAACGTCGCCATCAAGGTGCTGCGGCCGGAGATGCGCTCTCCTGCGATCGCGGAGCGCCTGCTGCGCGAGGCGCGGGCCGCGGCGAAGCTCAGTCATCCGGGGATCGTGCGCGTCTTCGATCTCGGCAAGACCGCGGAGGGCACGCCGTACATCGTGATGGAGCTCCTGGAGGGCGAGGCCCTCCGGGACGTGCTCTGCCGCGAGCAGCGGCTCTCGCCCGAGGCGGCGCTCGCGATCCTGCTGCCGGTCGCGAGCGCGATGCACGCGGCGCACGAGCGCGGCGTCGTCCACCGGGACCTCAAGCCGGACAACGTGATGCTCGCGGCACAGGGCGACGGGAGGATCCATCCGAAGGTCGTCGATTTCGGGATCGCGAAGGTGACGTGGACCGAGCCCGAGTCCGGCTCGACGGGCGCGGCCGTGATCGGGACCCCGCAGTACATGCCGCCCGAGCAGGCGCTGGGACAGGGCCGCATCGATCATCGCGCGGACATCTGGGCGCTCTGCACGATGCTGTACGAGTCAATCGCGGGCGAGACGCCCTATGCCGGGGAGCAGGGATTCGGGACGCTTCGGGCGGTCATCCAGGATCCGGTGCCGTCGCTCGTCGAGCGGTGCGGCACGGACCCGGCGCTGTGGTCGCTCATCGAGCGCGGGCTGCGCAAGGCTCCGGCGGATCGCTGGGGGAGCATGCGTGAGCTCGGCGTCGCGCTCGCGACGTGGCTCCTCTCGCGGGGTGTCTCGGAGGACGTGTCCGGCGCGTCGCTCCGCGCGCAGTGGCTGGACGAGCGGGCGAGCCAGCTCCCCGCGCAATCGCCGCGGTCGATGGTGGTGAGCGCTGCGCCGACGCTGCACTCGCGCCGCGCCGACGAGGCGCCGGAGCAGGGCTCCTCCTTCGCGTCCGCGCGCAGCGCGCCGGCGGAGGCGGCGCGCCGGCGGATAGAGGAGAGCGGCGAACGCGCGTGGTCCGAGGCGACGGTGGCGGTGAACCTGCGCGAAGCGTCGGCGCCGGCGCGGCGACCGCCGTGGCGGCAGCGCTTCCCGCTGCGCCGAGCGGCGGCCGCGGGGTTCGTGCTGATGGCGGGGGCGACGGCGTGGAGCGTGGCGCCGATCGTGGGCGTGGGGGACGCTCCGCTGAGCCCGGTGCAGGTCGCGCCGGGCGCGCTCGCGACGGCGCCGTTCGCCGGGGCATCCGGGGCCGAGCCGCCGCGCCCGCCGGCCGGGGCGAGCTCGCTCGCGGCCAGCATGGCGCGCGGGGTCGCCGTGGTGCCGCCGCCGGCGGTCTCGCCCTCTCCTGCTGCGCCGGCGCGCGCCAGCAAGGCCGCTCCGTCAGCGGCGCCGACCGCCGTCGCCGAGACAAAGCAGCCTGTTCGGGTGCCCGCCGCCCTGCCGGAGCTGCCAGCGGCCGACGCGGGGGCGGAGGGGGCGGAGGCGCCGGTGGTGCCAGCGCAGAGGATCGCTGCCGGCGGCTTGACGGCACTGGACGGCGGCCCGTCCTGCTCCGCCGCGGGGATCGAGGCCGGGAACGCGGCCTGCCCGCCCCCCGCCGACGCCTCGACCCACATCAGGGAGGACGAGGACGCCGGCGCGCTCCAGGGCGCCTCGGTCCAGGGCGACGCGGGCGCTCCCTCGTCAGCCACAGAGGAAATACCGCCAGCGCCTGTCGAGGACGCCCCGGCCGACGACGCGCCGGAGGCGCCGGGCTCCGAGGCGCCCTGATCCGCGCCTGAACCGCCCATCGTGAAGCTCCCGCGCCGCGCCAGGAGCCAGGAGTCGATAGCAGCGGAGGCACGCAGGGCGCCCCGCAAAGCCAACGATCGCGCCCTGGCAGCCGGAGCTATGCCCCGCTTCCTGGACCGATCAACGCAGGCCCACGCAACCAGGAAATTCCCTAGGGACACGCCAAATTCAGCCTACGCCATTCTGAAGTTTGTTCTCCCAGTTCGTTAGCTGGTGGACATTTCGGACCAATACCGTATTGTCCGCCCTCCAGGCGCGCCGTGTTCTGTCTTGCACAAGCGCCTTGTTTATCATTCCCTTAGCGGGACGAGCATCAGAGGTAGGGGCATGTGGGGACCGGACTGCCGCGCTCTCGGGAGGGGGAGCGTCATCGGCGTGGCTGGAAGTGCGCGCGGAAGCTCCTGCAAACGTGGAGCGAGAGCGCGGCTCTTCCATCCCGGTGACGGGCCTTATTGAACGGGCCGCGGAGCGATCGCACCACCGGGAGCTGTCGGGGTGTCCCCAGATAGAGATTGGCACGAACGGAGAAATGAAACGATGAACAGCGACGGCAGCTTCTGGGTGGAGCTAGTGGGAGAAATCATCGTCGTGCGCGTGCGCGGCCGCCCGACCGAGGACAGCATCCGTGGCTGCCAGGACGCTGTGCTGATGCTCCTGCGCGACACGGCGCGGAGCAAGATCCTGTACGACACGCTCGAGATGGTCGACCCGACTGCGGATCTGGCGATCGCGCAGCAAGCCCTGGACGTCCAGATCGCGGATCGCCACATACGCCGCGCGATCGTCGTGCCCAACGCGCGGCTCGCCTATCTGTCACGCATCGCGTTCGGGGACGGGGAACACCGCGTCTTCTACAACGATCTCTCCTCGGCCTTCGTGTGGCTGCAGGACACGCCCACTTCCACCTGAGCAGCGCACCGCGGGGGCTCCTTGAGCAGTCGTGAGTAGCCCGCCGCGGGACCTGCGGCGCGGTGAGCTCATGCCTCGCGGTCAGCCCGGCTGCGCCGCAGCGAGCCGCCGATCCCCTGCCGCTGCCGCGCGCGCGGCAAGCACGCGCGAAGCGCGCGCCGTCCCCTGCGCCGTTCAATCCAAACCGTAAATCGACACTTCAGCAGCAATTCGCGCTCAAGCATCCCGTTAGCAGTCGTCAAATTCCTGCGAACGCGGGCTTATTCCACGCCATGACATGATTATGGCGTTCCGTACAGGACATGATTATGGCGTTCCGTACAGGACATGATTATGGCGTTCCGTACAGGACACGATCATTTGTCTTGTTCGGATAACTTTAAATGCTAACAATGCTGAGCTCGTCCGGTACGCACGGGATGTGTGCGCCGCGCTCGAAGCGTAAAAAACATTACATCGTCCTGCGCAGGCCGGTGGAATCATCGCGCGCGTCCGCGGGGCGCTGGCCTTCATTGCTGAGGCAAAGGAGCGATCATGAGCGACCTGATCGAGAGCATCGTCATTCTGGGCGGTGGAACTGCGGGCTGGATGGCTGCCTCGTATCTTTCCAAGGCCCTGCAGCACAAAGTGAAGATCACCCTGGTTGAATCCAAGTCCATACCCAAAATCGGGGTCGGCGAGGCGACCATACCGAATCTTCAGAAGGCTTTCTTCGATTACCTCGGCATCCCCGAGCGACAATGGATGAAGCACGTCAACGGCGCCTTCAAGACGGGAATAAAATTCGTCAACTGGAAGAAGACGCCGGAACCGGGGCGCGAGAACGCCTTCTACCATCTGTTCGGCAATTTGCCGGCCTGCGACGGCATCCCGCTCGCACACTACTGGGTGAGGAAGCACAAGGAGGGTTTCACCGAGCCCATGGCGTACGCCTGCTATCCGCAGCCGGAGGCCCTGGACGCGAAGCGCGCCCCGTGCCTGCTCGACGGCACGAGGCAGATGTACTACGCCTGGCACTTCGACGCGAACCTCGTCGCCGACTACCTGAAGCAATGGTCGATCGAGCGAGGGGTCACGCACATCGTCGACGACATGGTCGACGCGACCCTCGACGCCAGGGGGCACATCGCCAGCGTGTCCACGAAGGAGGGGCGGACGCTGCGCGCCGACCTCTACATCGACTGCTCGGGCTTCCGGAGCCTCCTCATCAACAAGACGCTGAACGAGCCCTTCCTCGACATGTCCGACCACCTACTTTGTGACAGCGCGGTGGCGAGCGCGGTTCCGAACGATGACGCGCAGTTAGGGGTGGAGCCGTACACGTCCGCCATCGCGATGAACGCCGGGTGGACGTGGAAGATCCCGATGCTCGGCAGGTTCGGGAGCGGGTACGTGTTCTCGAGCAAGTTCACGTCGCGCGAGCAGGCCACCGCCGACTTCAGGGCGCTCTGGGGGCTATCGGAGAGCCACCCGCTGAACCAAATCAAGTTCAGGGTCGGGCGGAACGCGAGGAGCTGGGTCAAGAACTGCGTCGGCATCGGCCTCTCGTCGTTCTTCCTGGAGCCGCTCGAGTCGACGGGCATCTACTTCATCTACGCGGCGCTGCACCAGCTGGTGAAGCACTTCCCGGACACGTCGTTCGATCAGCGTCAGATCGACAGCTTCAACAAAGAAATCGCGTACATGTTCGACGACTGCCGGGACTTCATCCAGGCCCACTATTTCACAACGTCGCGGGACGACACGCCGTTCTGGCGCGCGAACCAGCACGAGTTGCGGATCTCCGACTCCATCAAGGAGAAGATGGAACGGTACAATGCCGGCCTTGTGGTAACAGCGACGAACCTCGAAGAATCCAGCTACTACGACAACTTCGACTACGAATTCAGGAATTTCTGGCAGGACGGAAACTACTATTGCATCCTCTCCGGCATGGGGTGCCAGCCGGAGCGCGTGCTGCCTGTGATTCGTTACCGGCAGTCCTCCATCGACAAGGCGGAGGCGATGTTCCGCGAGATCAAGCTCCGCTCCGAGCAGCTGAAGTCCAGCCTGCCCACAAACTACGAGTACCTTCAGGCGCTGCAAGGCGGGAGGGTGGGCACGCTCCGCCAGCCTCACCCGACCGAGCCGTCCTCGCTCGCGTAATCGTGCCCCCAGCCGCTCCCAGTGTACCGCTATGGAACCGGGCAACAATTTCGCTTCGCTGCACGCCGCGATCGCGGCACGCAATCCCCTGAACGCGACCGCCACGGTGCTGCGGCTGCGGATGTTGAACCAGGAGAAGGACGTGGGGGGCATCTTGCATCACCTGCGAGACATCCTTCCGCGCCGGGAGCAGGTCAAGGCGTACGACTTCGCGGACGCCGCGGCCGCCATGCGCGACATCGGCTTCTTTCTGGGTTCCCTCAAGAGGCACGGGCACGAGCCCGTCGAGGCGATGCCTGGTCTGGAGCCGCTCCTCCTGGATCTGGCCCAGGCCACCGGCTTGCCCCCGCGAGAGACCCTTCTGCACGTGACCGTCTGGAACCCTCCCGGCGATCACGTGGAGAGGACGTACACCTGCTCTCGTGACGAGGTCCACCTCCTCGAGAGCGTCCGGATATCGATGGCCGCGCTGGAGTCCGCCATTCATCGCACCGTCGTGCTATCCGATGTATCCGTCCGATCGAGCGCGTTCGCCGCGACGTGCGATGACATCACGGACAACCTCCAGAAGATGGTGGAGTCCATCGTCTACGCTCGGCGGAACATTTCGCCCAGCGTCTTCATCCACGAGCTCAGGCCATTCTACGATCCCATCCGCGTCGGAGGCAGAGAGTACCTGGGCCCCGGCGCGGTCGAGATGCCGCTCTTCCTGTTCGACCATATCCTGTGGGGCTCGCGCTCGGAGTACCAGCCATACATCGATTACAAGCAGACGTACTTGCCTTACATCCTCCCTCAGCTGCGGGACATCTACGCGCGGTTCGACGGTCGAGCGCCGCTGCTCGACCGAGTGCTGGAGGAGGCGAGCGCGGCAGGGGCGGAGTCTGACATCGTCCGGAATGGCTTGCGGTCGCTGGACAAGATCTTCGATCTCCTGACGCGCTTCCGCGCGCCCCACCTCCGGATGGCGGAGGAGGCCTACCGAGCCGGCGAGGAGGTGCACGTGGTCGGCAGCGGAGGTTACGCGCCCACCTTGCTCAGCGAGCTCCTCACGCTCACGCGCGACGCTCGGTCGCGCCTCTCTGTCGTGCTGCGCAGATCGTGAGACGACCGCGGATCGAGCGAGACGCTCGACCCGCCTGCCTCACGACCCCAGCGGCACCACGACGAGCACTCTCACCGAACCACGACAGGAGAACCTCTTTCGATGCAACATCGTGACCACAAGGCCAACGGCAAGAGCAATCATTTCGACGTGATCATCCTTGGCTCGGGGATGTCGGGCACGCAGATGGGCGCGATCCTCGCCCGGCAAGGCTTCCGCGTGCTGATCGTCGAGGAGTCGTCCCACCCGCGGTTCACCATCGGAGAGTCCAGCATCCCCGAGACCTCGTTGATGAACAGGATCATCGCGGACCGCTATGGGGTGCCCGAGATCAAGACGATCACCTCGTTCTATACGACCTCGAAGAAGGTCGCCTCCAGCACGGGCATCAAGAGGAATTTCGGCTTCGTGTTCCACAAGCCCGGCCAGGAGCACGACCCGACGGAGTTCACTCAGTGCATCATCCCGGAGCTGCCGTGGGGCCCCGAGAGCCATTACTTCCGGCAGGACGTCGACGCGTACCTCATGAACGCCGCGATCCGGTACGGCTGCACCGTCCGCCAGCGGACCACGATCACGGACTACGAGGCCGACAAGACCGGCGTCGCGGTGACCACGTCTCAGGGCGAGCGCCTCACGGGTCGATACATGATCGACTGCGGCGGTCCCAGGGCGCCGCTCGCGGCCAAGTTCGGGCTCCGGGAGAACCCCTGCCGGTACAAGACGCACTCGCGCTCTCTGTACACGCACATGGTGGGCGTCAGGCCGTTCGATGAGATCTTCAGGGCCAAGGGGCAGCGCTGGAGGTGGCACGAGGGCACCTTGCACCACATGTTCCATGGCGGCTGGCTGTGGGTGATCCCGTTCAACAACCACCCCTGGTCCACGAACGAGCTCGTGAGCGTGGGCCTGCAGTTCGACCCCCGTATCCACCCGAAGACGGACATCCCGGCGCAGCAGGAGTTCGACGAGTTCCTCGCGCGCTTCCCGAGCATCGCGGCGCAGTTCAAGGAGGCGAAGCCCGTGCGCGAGTGGGTCAAGACGGACCGGCTGCAGTACTCCTCGACGCGCACCGTGGGAGACCGCTACTGCCTCATGCTCCACGCGGCGGGCTTCATCGATCCGCTCTTCTCGCGCGGGCTCGAGAACACCGCCGTCACGATCCACGCCCTCGCGGCGCGCCTCATCAGGGCGCTCCGGGACGATGACTTCTCTCCGGAGCGCTTCGAGTACATCGACCGCCTGCAGCAGGCGCTGCTCACGCACAACGACGACTTCGTGAGCTGCTGCTACACGGCGTTCTCCGACTTCCCGCTCTGGGATGCCTTCCATCGCCTGTGGGCCGTCGGTACCATCCTGGGGCAGTTCCGGCTGATCCAGGCGCACGCCAAGTTCAACAAGACGCGGAACGAGGACCACCTGGACCACCTGGACGACAACCCGCCCTACCTTGGCTACCTGTGCGCCGACATGGAAGGCTACCACCGGCTGTTCAACGACGCCAAGGCGGAGGTCGAGGCCGTGGCCGAGAAGCGTAAATCGTCCGCGGACGCCGCGGCGAACATTCACCGCATGATCGACCAGGCCGACTTCGCCCGGCCGCTCTTCAGCTTCGGCTACTGCGTCACCGGCGCCAAAAGATACGTCAACCACTCCAAGTACAGCCTGCTCCCCGCCGCGCGCCTGTTCCACTGGACCCAGACCGCGGCGCCCCCCGAGGTCAAGAGGTACTTCGACAGCCCCATGCTCTCTCTGCTCAGGTCCTACGTACAGGCCCGGGTGGAGATGGTCATGAGGTGAGCGCTCGCAGGCCCTCTCGACTTCACAACACCGTCTCGGCCGCCGAGGAGCTTGGAGATGATCGACATCGCTGAAATCGAGCAACACCGCGACAAACCGACTTCCAGAGCGGAGTACGCGACCACGGACCTCGCTGCGAGCTGGTACGTCGCGATGCGGTCCACGGATCTGAAGAAGGAGCCCGCAGCGCTCAAGATGTTCGGCCAGCTGCTGGTCGCATGGCGCGACGGATCGGGTCGCCCCGTGGTCATGCACCGCCACTGCTCGCACCAGGGCGCGAGCCTCGCCGAGGGCAAGGTGGTGGACGGCTGCATCCAGTGCCCGTTCCACCACTGGCGGTTCGACAACGCGGGCGCGTGCGTGCTCATCCCTGGGCACAGCACCTCGGTCCGCAGGCTCGAGCCGATCCCTCGCACCGCACGCCAGTCGACCTACGCCACCTGCGAGCGGTACGGGTACATCTGGGTCTGGTATGGTACGGCGACACCTCTGTTCCCCCTGCCGGAGCTGCCGGGCGCCGACGAGGGCGATCAGGACGGCTACATGTGCCTGAGGTTCGCTTACGAGACGAAGACGTCGGTGCTCAGGATCGTGGAGAACTTCTACGATGCGCAGCACGCAGCCCCGGTGCACGAGCTGCCGGTCTCCGCCTTCTCGCTAGGCGCGCTCGAGGACCATCGCCAGTCGAAGCTGGACGTCGAGGCGCTGGCCCAATCAGGCGCGTGGTTCGGCGGGGTCATGGAGTTCCACGTCGACAGGTACTTCGGGCTCATGGGCGTCGTCTCCCGCCTGGTGGGGCTCCAGATGAGCAAGATGAGCCTCCGGTTCGACGGCTACCCCGGCGGGTGCATCATGACGGTCCTCATCGATGACGAGGAGAAGTACAAGCTGCTCCAGTGCGTCACGCCGGTGGACAAGGACGAGACCAGGCTGCACGTCCTGATCACGATCAAGAAGGACAGCAGCCTCCTGCGGAACGCCGCCAACTACGTCCTCTTCGGCATGCAGACGAAGGTCGCGGCCGGGTACGACGTCGCGATCTGGAACGCGATGAAGTCGAACGGCGGAGGGGCGTACATCAAGTACGACCAGCTGGTCTTGAAGTACAGGGCGTTCTACCGGAGCTGGGTGGACAAGGTGGTCCAGGGGCAACCGGGGCGCGCGGCGTAAAGAGCGGGCCCGGAGCTCGCGGATCCCTTGGGCCCGCGGTAGCAGTCAACCTCCTCCTTCCACGCGCAGGTCGTCATCACGCGTCGGTCCGCACGGGCGCGCCCGCTGCAGCGTTCCAGCATCGTACGATGCGACGTCCCCTCCTCGTTCCCGGGGCGCGCGGCGCTCCCGGGGGGACAGCCTAGATCCCGAGGGCTTGGAGCCGCCCGCCCTCGCGGAGCTCGCGCACGCCCGCGGAGCTCGCGCACGCCCGCGGGGCTCGCGCACGCCCGCGGGGCTCGGCTCCAGGAGGTCGAGGCTCAAGCTCGACAGCGCGTGGCGCAGCCGCGCGAGCGGCGCTCGTAGGTGACCGCGGGCGGCCTGGGCGCGTCGGTGATGAGCTCCACGTCGTCGTAGACGCCGCCCGTCCAGTAGTGGATGGAGCGCCCATCGGCCTCTTCGCCCTGGAGCCTGGACAAGCCAGCACCGAGCAGGTCATGTCGAATCCCGAACGCCGAGCGGCTGCAGCTCGATTGCCGCGGTGGCCCGTATACCCTCGCCACAACGGCTGAAGCAGCCCGTGTGCCACCTCGCCAACGCGCGATCGCGCGGGATGTCCGACGGAGCAGACGCGCGACGTGGCAGACTGCCACGCTCGACCGCGGCGCAACTGCGCTGCCGGAGTAAGATGCCTCTCCGGCGCAGCCCAGCTCTACATTTTCCTCCGCGAGCTGACCGCGACATCACTCTTGGCTCGCCTCGCGCAACGTAACCCTCTCGTGCGATGGGGAGCGCGGCGCCAAGGTGCCGCTCCGCACCTTTATCTTCCCCTGACAGCCATGGAAACCGTAGCCCGCGTCGCCGTCGTCTATGTGTTCCTCGCCGTGGCGTTCCGCGTGCTCGGCAAGCGCGAGCTCAGCTCGCTGTCTGCCTTCGAGCTCGTCACGCTCATGCTGATTCCGGAGATCGTCTCTCAGGCCCTCATCCGCGAGGCGTCGCTCGCGAACGCGCTCGCGGGCGTGTCCCTCTGCTCGTGCTCGTGTTCCTGACGTCGGTCCTGACGCACCTCGTCCCGCGGGCGTCCAAGGTCATCGACGGCTCGCCCACGGTCCTTGTCGCGAAGGGTCGGCTCCTGGAAGAGGGGTGCAACCGCGAGCGCATCCAGCCGGAGGAGATCGTGCCCGAGATGCACAAGAGCGGGCTGGAGCACCTCTCCCAGGTGCGCTGGGCCATCCTGGAGGCGGACGGCGATCCGAGCATCATTCCGGAGCAGGGCCACGGCCTGCCCGTCGCGCGGCGGGGGGGGGCGCGGGACGCGGGCGTCTGAGCGCCGGTCAGGCCAGGCGGGAGGCGAAGCGGCGCGCGCCGCGGCGGGCGATCGCCGCCGCGAGGGCGAGGGCGCCGAGCGTCATGCCCACGAGCGTGCCCTGCCCGCGCGTCCGCGAGGCGCGGTCGCCGTCGACGAGGGGGAGCGCCGCGCCGCAGAGCACCTCGGCGTGGACGCTCACGCGGGCGCGCATCCAGTTGTCGACCCGCTCCTGCTTCGCGGGGATCAGCTCGAGGTCCGTGTCGAGCGCCGCGCGCGGCAGGTTCGCCTCGAGGCGCGTGAGCCAGACGTCCTTCGGGTGCAGGCCGACCATCGCGACCGCGAGGTCGTCGAGCGGGGGGTCGCTCGGATCGAGCGGCCTGCACGCGAGCTCGCGCGCGTCGATCTGTCCGGAGGCGACCTCGCCGCAGCTCGGATCGTCGAGCCGGACGCCGGCGGGGCACGGGTTCGCCACGACGCGGCCCTCCATCGCGATCTCGGCGAAGCGCACGGCGCACGCGGAGTCCTGGGCCTCGCCGTTCGCGAGCCCCTGCTGGACGAACGCCGCGGCGATCGTGTCGACCGGGGTGGTCGAGCCGCTCGTCGTGTACTGCACGCCGAACGGCGCCGCGGAGCTCGACACGCGCGAGAACAGCGAGCCCTGCTGCGCGTAGGGCGTGAGGAACGCGCGGCCGCCGTCGGCCGCCGCGAGCGCCTTCTCGCGGAGCTCGCCGTAGTTCGAGTCCTGCGAGGCGAAGTCCCACGCGAGGAGGTCGTGGGGGACGGCCGCGGCCGCGAACCCCTCTGGAGCGAGCCGCGCCTCGCTGATGGTGAAGAGGGTGATCGCGACGTTCGCGCCCGTCCCGGCGGCGACCATCCGGAGCGGGAGCGTGGGGCTCGCCCCCGGCATGACGACCCGCACCGGCTTCATCTCCTTCACGTCCTTGCCCGGCTGGAGCTTGAGGGCGATGAAGTCGAAGCGCTCCTCGACGTAGGCGTCGATGACCGGCTGCGTCGATGCGTCGACGCCGAAGCCGTTCGCCTCCAGCCACTTGTTCAGCGCGCCGGGCGTGTCGGTCGCGAGCGTCACGGTGTCGTACGGGCCGACGGTGCCGCGGTGGACCACCGTGACCTGCTCGCCGCCGAACGCCCCATCCGCGAAACCTGCCGAATCGCTGCTGCCCAGCGCGCCGCAGCCCCCCCCGCTCGAGGCGCACATGGAGTTGGGCGGGGTGATGCGGACCGACGTGGCCGCGTCGAGCGTCTCGAACCAGGCGTCCGAGCCGACCTCGATGGTCGCCCCGGGCTTCACCGGGAGCACCCAGGCGAACTCGCTCGGATCGCCGGCGTACTGGATCTGATCCCAGAGCACCGACTGGACGGGCGACAAGGAGAGGACCATCCGGTGCGCGTTGACGACCGTGGTCTCGGTCGTCGGGGCGAAGCACCCACCGCAGGCGAGCGCCTCGCGCGGCGGCAGGAGCGTCGCGAAAGGAACGGCGAGCGCAAGGAGCGAGAACAAGCGAAGTTTCATCGGCTACCTCCATGGGCGCGGGTCCGCGCGCGCGGCTCCCGGAGCGCGCGGGCGGCGCGCAGCGCACCACCGCCAGGGTATCCAAGCCCGCGCGTGGCGGGCAGCCCGCGCACGATTGGCGCGTCGCTGGCGCGCGGCGTCATGGCCCGCCGGGGCCGCCCGTCAGCCCGCTGCCCACCATGCGTCGAGGTCGCGGAGGGCGCGCTCGGCCATCGCCTCGTAGCGCGCGCGCTTGCGCAGCCTGCCGCTCGCGGGATCCAGCGGCGCGATGTGCGCCCAGGTGATGTTCGACGGCTGGTACGACGGCTGCGTCCGGCCGAGGTGCGTGAGGATGCCGCCGAGCGCCGTCGTGGGCGGCGGCGGCCGGAGCGGCTCGTTCCGCAGCTGCTGCGCGAGGAGGAGCGCGCACACGAACCCGGCCGCGGCGCTCTCCACGTAGCCCTCGACGCCCGCGATCTGTCCGGCCAGGTGCACGCCCGGGAGCGCGCGGAGCTCCATCGCCGGGCCGAGGAGCGCCGGCGCGTTGACGAAGGTGTTCCGGTGCACGGAGCCCATGCGCAGGAACTCGGCCTCCTCCAGGCCGGGCACCATCCGGAACACCCGGAGCTGCTCGGCGTACTTCATGCGCGTCTGGAAGCCGACCAGGTTGTACGCCGTCGCCGCCTCGTCCTCCGGGCGCAGCTGGAGCACCGCGTACGGGCGCCTGCCGGTGCGCGGATCGGTGAGCCCGACCGGCTTCATCGGCCCGAAGGAGAGGGTCTGCTCGCCGCGCGCGGCCATCACCTCGCACGGCAAGCACCCCTCGAAGTAGCGCACGTCCTCGAAGTCGCGGGCCTCCACCTTCTCCGACGCGACGAGGGCCCGGACGAACGCCTTGTACTGCGCCTCGTCGAAGGGGCAGTTCACGTACGCCTCGTCGCCGGCCTCGGCGTCATCGCGGCGCTCGGCCGCCTCCTCCGGCGACGCGGCGCGCTCCGGCGGCGCGGCCCCCTCCGGCGGCGCAGCTCGCTCGCCGCGGAGCGCGCCCCCCTTGCCGTAGCGCGACTGCTTCCACACGCGCGACCAGTCGATCGAGTCGGCGCTGACGATCGGCGCGATCGCGTCGTAGTAGGCGAGGTGCTCGGCGCCCACGGCCGCGGCGATGCTCGCCGCGAGGGCGTCGGACGTGAGCGGCCCGGTCGCGAGGATCACGGGGCGCCCTTGGGGGATCTCCGTCACCTCCCGCCGCTCCACGGCGATGCGCGGGTGGGCCTCGATCGCCCGCGTCATCGCCTCGGCGAACCGCTCGCGGTCGACCGCCAGCGCGCCCCCGGCCGGCACCGAGGTCTCGTCGGCGCACCGCAGGGCGAGCGAGCCCACGCGCCGGAGCTCTTCCTTGAGCAGCCCCACCGCGTTGCTCAGCGCGGCGCCGCGCAGCGAGTTCGAGCACACGAGCTCGGCCATCCGATCGCTCGTCTGCGCGGGGGTGCGCTTGTGCGGCTTCATCTCGACGAGGCGCACGCGCAGCCCGCGCTGCGCGAGCTGGTACGCCGCCTCGCAACCGGCCAGGCCGCCTCCGACGACGACGACGTCGTCGTCGTGCGGGCTCTCCGCTCCGTTCATACAGGTCACCAGGATGGGGGGTTCGCGGCCTTCTTAGCTCGCCGTGCGCCGGGCGCGCACGGCCCGCGCGGGCTTTTCGGCTGCCCCCTCCTGGGGCGCGCCGGCCGGAGGCGCGGCCTCGGGCCGGGCGGCCGGCGCGGGCTCCGCCGGCTCGGGCCGGGCGGCCGGCGCCGCCGCGGCGCTCGCGACGGCGTCGAGGGAGGCCGCGCCGTTCGCTGCGCCGTCCTCCCCCTCCGCCTCGACGATCTCCTGCTTGAAGCCGCACTCCTTTGTCGCGCAGACGAGCATCGCCTTCTTGCCGGCGGTGCGCGAGACGAACTTCGCGCCGCACTGCGGGCACGGGATCGGCACCGGCTTCTGCCAGAGCTTGAACTCGCACTTCTGCTCGGCGTTCCAGTTCGAACATCCGTAGAAGGTGCGCCCGCCCTTCTTGCGGGGCCGGATCTCGATGAGATCGCCGCCGCAGCTCGGGCACGCGACGCCGAGCGGCACCGGGCGCGTGTTCTTGCAGGTCGGGTAGCCGGTGCACGACAGGAAGTCGCCGAAGCGGCCCGTCTTGATGATCATCGGCTTCCCGCACTTGTCGCACGAGATGTCGGTCTCGCGGACGGCGGCCGTCCCCCGCGTGTCGGACAGGTCGCGCGTGGCCTTGCACTTCGGGTAGCGCTCGCAGCTCAAGAACCAGCCGTTCTTGCCCCACTTCTTGAGCATCATCGACCCACACTCGTCGCAGACGATGTCGGTCTTCTCTGCCTCGGGCTTCCACGGCGCGAGCTTCTTCGACTTGTCGAGCTGCTCCCTGAACTTCTTGTAGAAGCGCTTGAGCAGCTGCTCGCGCTTCAGGTTGCCGGCGCCGACCTCGTCGAGCTCCTCCTCCATCTGCGCCGTGAAGTTCGGATCCATGATGTCGAGGTTCGACCGGACGAGGCCGTCGACCACGAACTTCCCGAGGAGCGTCGGCTGGAACGCGCCGCCGTCCCGCTTCTCCACGTACGCGCGCTGCTGCACCTTGCTGATGATCTCGGCGTACGTCGACGGGCGGCCGATGCCGCGCTTCTCCAGCTCGCGCACCAGCGAGCCCTCGTTGTAGCGGGGCGGCGGCTGCGTGAACTTCTGGTCGGTGACGACCCCCGGCGGCGACACGGCGAGCGCCTCGCCCTCCTTCATGTCAGGCAGGAGCGCCTCCGAGTCCTCCTCGGCCGCGGGCCCCGGCGCCGCTCGCTCCGCCTCGGCGGCGCTCGCCTCGGCGGTCGCAGGCGCGGCGCCTCCGCCGCCGTCCGGCGCGGCGCCGGCGCTCTCCTCCTCGCCGGCGAACTCCTGCTGGCCCTCGGTCACCTGCAGCCAGCCGGCGAACTTCAGGATCCGCCCGCTCGCCCTCGCGAGGTAGCTCCGGTACGCGGGCGCCGCGATCGTCGGCGAGACGTCGATCTCGACGGTCGTGCGGTCGTAGACAGCCGGGCTCATCTGCGAGGCGACGAAGCGGTTCCAGATGAGCTTGTACAGCTTGTACTGCTCGTCCTTGAGGTACTTCTTGATCGAGTCCGGGTGGATCTCGACGCTCGTCGGCCGGATCGCCTCGTGCGCGTCCTGCGCGTTCTTCTTCGACTTGTAGATGTTCGGGCGCTCGGGGACGAACTCCTTGCCCCATCGCTTCGCGACCACGCCGCGCACCTCGGCGATCGCGTCGTCGCTCACGCGCGTCGAGTCGGTACGCATGTACGTGATGAGGCCGACCGGGCCGCCGTCGCGCTTGAGGTCGATGCCCTCGTAGAGCGCCTGCGCGATCTGCATCGTCCGCTTGGCGCCGAAGTGCAGGTAGTTCGTCGCGTCCTGCTGGAGCTTGGACGTCGTGTACGGGGCGGGCGGGTTGCGCTTCTGCTCGCGCCGCACGACCTTCGCCACCTGGTAGCCGGCCGTCTCGAGGTCGGCGCGCACCTTCGCGGCGACCTCGCCGTTCGTCACCTCGAGCTTCTTGCCGTCGGCGGAGGCGAGCTTCGCGACGAACGGCGCGCGCTGCGGCGGGCTCGCCGCGGTGAGGCCGACCGCGATGTTCCAGTACTCCTCCGGGACGAACGCCTCGACCTCGCGCTCGCGATCCACGATGAGCCGCAGCGCGACCGACTGCACCCGCCCCGCGGACAGGCCGAACGCGAGCTTCGACCACACGAGCGCCGAGACGTCGTAGCCGACGATGCGATCGAGCACGCGCCGCGCCCGCTGGGCGTCGTAGAGGTTCTCGTCGAGCTTGCGGGGGTTGTGGACGCCGTGGTCGACCCCCTTCTTCGTGATCTCGTGGAACTCCACCCGCGCCACCTTCAGCCTCGGGTTCTTGATCTCCTCCGAGATGTGGAACGCGATCGCCTCCCCCTCGCGATCGGGGTCGGTCGCCAGGAGCACCTCGTCCGCCCTCTTCGCGGCGGACTTCAGCTCCTCCAGCACCTTCTCCTTGCCCTCGATGACCTCGTAGGTCTCGGCAAAATCGTTCAGCACGTCGACGGCGTTCTGCTTCTTGGGCAGGTCCTTGACGTGCCCCTTCGAGGCGAACACCTCGTACCCGTTGCCGAGATACTTCTTGATGGTCTTCGCCTTCGCCGGCGACTCCACGATGACGAGCGTCTTGGCCATCACCACCTTCTGAGCAACGAGATATGGGCTTGTTGAGAGGATTTGAAGGGCGCCCTTCGGTGCGGGGGAGCCCCCCCCGCGAGGAAGCAGCCACCCGAAACCGCACTGGGCAGGGTGGGCCGGCGCGCCCCTTCAACGAAGAGCCCGCCGAAACAACCCGGCGGGCCCCTCTACTACTACGGCGTGGAGCGTCAACGTCAAGAGTGCCTCCACGGCGTGCCTGGGCGGAAGCCCCGTCCTCTCGCAGACCTCATCCACGTGCGCCGGGTGGGCGTCCAGGGCGTCGAGGACGGCGCGCTCGGCCGCGCTCATCGCCGGGATCTGCGCGGTTTTCTCGGGCGGGACGCTCGCCCGCGGGGCGAAGGCCGCGTCGGGCAGCGGCAGGGTGCCGGCAGCGGGCGAGCTGTTGCGCAGCGAACGCCGCGCCCGCCTGCGGGGCGGCGGCGGCGGCCCGCCGAGGACGTCGATCACGTCGGCGGCGCGCGTGACGGGGCGCGCGCCGGACGCGAGCTCCAGCGCGCAGCCGACGCCGCGCGGGCTCCACGGGGCGTGGGGGACGACGCAGAGGTGGCGCCCGAGGCGGCGAGCCGCCGCGGCGGCGGAGCGGGCGCCGCTCTCGATGCCCGCCTCGACCACGACGGTCGCGAGGGTGAGCGCGGCGAGGACCGCGTTGCGCTGGAGGAACAGCCCCGGCAGCGGCGGCGTGTCGTCGGGGACGCGCGCGAGCAGCGCGCCGCCCGCGGCGAGGATGCGATCGAAGAGCGCCGCGTGCTCCCGCGGGTAGGGGTGCGCGTGGCCGCCGCCGCTGACGACCACGGTCGGCGCGCGTGCATCGAGCGCGCCCTCGTGCGCGGCCGCGTCGACGCCGCGGGCGCCGCCCGACCAGATCGAGAAGCCCGCCTCGCCGAGCGACGCGGCGAGCTCGCGGGTGAACCGGAGCGCCTCGTCGCTCGCGGCGCGCGTCCCGACGATCGCGACGCCCGGGCGCGACGGGAGCGCGCCGCGCAGGTAGAGCGTCGGCGGCGCGGCCTCGGACTCGGTCACGAGGGCCCAGAGCGGCGCGGGGTAGGTTGGATCTGCGGGCAGGATCTCGATCGACGCCATACGCGGCGTGTCGACCGGCGCGCGGGCCGAGTTGCGCGAAATGAGGAGCGCGCGGCCCCGCGCGTCGCGGGCCGCCGCGGCGCTACCGGAGCGGCGCGGCGCCGGGCGGCGCCATGCCGGGGGACGGCGCGCTCGGCGGCGCCGTGTCGGGCGGGGTCGCGCCGGGCGGCGCCGCGCCGGGGGGAGCGGCCGGGCGCGGGCCGCGGTAGGCCTGCACGAGCACGACGCCCGCGCCGCGCCGCACCTGAGCGTGCAGGCTCACGGCGAGCGGCGCGTCGCCAGGCAGGGTGAAGCACGCGCCCCGGCCGCCGATCACCGCGATCGGCCCGCTGTCCGCGTCCTGGGCGACGATCTCGAGCGACGGCGGCGCGCCCTTCGTGACGAAGAGGTCGACCTCGATCACGCCGAGCCCGCCCTGCGCGATGAGCACCGCGCACGCCTCCGGCGCGACGCGCACCGGGATCGCGGCGCTCTCCCCCTCCCCGATCGCGAGCGACACGACGTCGCCCTGCGGCGTCATCCCCCTCGCCTCGCCGCGCGCTGTGTTGGCGAGCGCGAGCGCGGTCACGCGCGGCACCGGCGCGCTCGCCGCGGGCCGCAGCTGCCCCGCGCGGCTCAGGAACAGACGCGCCGCCTCCGGGTCCGGCGCGGGCGCATCGCTCGGCGGCGGCGGGTTCTGCGCCGCGCGCGCGGGCGCGGCGGCCGGCGCGGGCGGCGGGCTAGGCTGCAGGACCTCCGCGCGGGACGCCGAGGCGCCGGCGCCGCAGCCCGGAGCGACGAGCGCGAGCGCGAGCGCGAGCGGCGCGCCGAGCGATGCAGCGGACGAGCGGCGCGCCGGCCTGAACGGATGCAGTGCGAGGAGAACGGGGGCGCGCCGCACGGCGCGGAGACTACCAGAACCGCCGCGCGATGCCCGGTCCGCGAGCGGCGGGCCGTGGGTCGTGCTACCCCCTCGCCCGATGAAGCCCAGGGACATCGTCGTCGCGACGCACGGCCACTGCTTCGACGGCATGGCGAGCGCGGCGCTGTTCACCCGCTTGATGCAGGCGCTCCGCCCCGGCGAGCCGCTCGCGCTCCGGTACCGCTCCTGCGGGTACGGCCCGGGCATGTCGATGATCCCGCCCTCGTGGCTCGACGGCGACGAGAACGCGATCCTCGACTTCCGCTACACGCCGACGAAGAAGCTCACGTGGTACTTCGACCACCACATCACCGGGTTCGGCTCGGACGACGAGCGCGACGCGGCGCTCGCCGGCGCGTCGCGCTCGCACGCCGTGGGCGACGCGCCCCACGTCTTCTACGACGCCGCCTACGGCTCGTGCACGAAGCTCATCGCGGACGTCAGCCGCGCTCACTTCGGCGTCGAGATGTCCGGCGTCGATGAGCTCATCCGCTGGGCCGACGTCATCGACACGGCGCGCTTCCCCTCGGCCGAGGCCGCCGTGAGCCGCGAGGAGCCGATCATGCAGCTCGCCTCGGTCGTCGAGCACCACGGCGACGGGCGCTTCCTCGCCTCCGTGGTGCCCCGCCTCGTCGAGCGGCCCGTGAGCGAGGTGGCGCGCGCGCCCGACATCCAGGATCTCTGGCGCCCGCTCTCCCTCTCGCGGCAGACCTTCGTCGCGCGCATCAAGCGCGGCGCGCGGAAGCTCGGCCGCGTCGTGCTGGTCGATCTCTCCGACGCGCCGCTCGAGGCGGTCGGCAAGTTCATGACGTACGCGATGTTCCCGGACTGCGTGTACTCGGTCACGCTCTCCCGGCAGAAGCAGCACTACAAGCTCTCGGTCGGCTACAATCCCTGGTGCGGCGTCGCGCGCGATCGCGACATCGCCCCCATCTGCCGCCGCTACGATGGGGGCGGGCACCCGGCCGTCGGCGCGGCGTCCTTCCCGCTCTCGGCGCTCGAGCGCGCGCGCGAGGCGGCCCGCACCATCGCGGAGGAGCTCAACGAGGAGCCCGAGCGGTGATCTGGGCCGAGCAGCGCTTCCGCCGGAGCGCGCGCGAGCCGGGGCAGGCGACGTCGCGGGGCGAGCCCGGGGCGGCGGCGTCGCGCGCGCCGCTCCTCTTCGGGCACCGGGGCGTGCGCGGCGAGGGCGCCCCCCCGGAGAACACCCTCGCCGCCTTCGCGGAGGCGGCCGCCCAGGGGGCCGACGGGATCGAGCTCGACGTGCGGGTGTGCGGCTCGGGCGAGCTCGTGGCGCTGCACGACCCGGACCTCGCGCGGGTGACCCAGGGCGCGGACCCGCGCGCGGCCGCGGCGCTCCGCTGGGACGAGCTCCGGCAGGTCGACCTGGGCGGCGACCGGGTGCCGCTCCTCTCCGAGGTGCTCGCGTTCGCGCGCGGGCGGCGGCTCGCGGTCAACGTCGAGATGAAGCGCGACGTGCCCGACCGCGCCGCCGTCGCGCTCGCGACCGCGCGCCTGCTGCGCGCCTGGGATCCTCGCCACCCGGTGCTCGTCTCGTCGTTCGACCCGGTCATGCTGGCGTCCTTCAGGGTCATGGCGCCGGCCGTGCCGCGCGCGCTCCTCGTGCACCGGAGCCGCTACCACGACGCCGCCGTGCGCCTCGCCCCGGCGCTCGGCGTGCTCGCCGCGCACATCGAGCGGACGATCGCGTCGCCCGAGCGCATCGCGCTGCTGAAGCGGCAGGGGCGCGTGATCAACGTGTGGACGGTGAACGATCCGGGGGAAGCGCGGGACCTCGCGGCGCTCGGCGTCGACGGGCTGATCACCGACGCCCCGCGCCGCATCCGCGACGCGCTCGCGTGACCGACCAGCCGCCGCCGACCGGGGCGCCATCGGGCGCGACCGGCCGCTAGCGTCGCTGCCAGGGGTCGATGATCTCGCGCGCCCGGTGCGGGCCCCGACGCGGAGCCGACCGCGCCGGCCGGTCCTTTCGCGCGGCGGACGCCGCCGGCGCCGCCGTGCCCGAGGGCGCCGGCGAGGGCGGCGCCGTGTCCGCGGTCGGCGCGTCGGCGGCGACGAGCTGGAGATCCATCTCGGGCGTCGACGTACGGGCGACCTCCACCGGCGGCGAGGCTGAGCTCACGGGCGCGAGCTGGAGCGGCGCGACCACGGGAGCGGCGCCCTCCTTGCCCTCCTTGCCGATAGCGCGCAGCGCCGTGATCGCGATCGTCCCGCTGAGCACGAAGAGCGCGCCGCACGCCAGCAGCCAGCGGAGCGTCGCGCTCGCGCGCGGCCTGCGAGCGTCGTGGACCTCCCCGGCCGCGGCGGCCGTGAGCGTCCCCTGCTCCAGCGGATCGGGCAGCGGCGTGAGCGCGTCCTTCCGCGGGCCTGCGCCCCGGTCCTCGGCCCCGAAGAGCGCGCCGAGGTCGCCTGCCCCCGTGAGCTCGGCCGCGCCGCCCGGCGACAGCCCGAGCAGCGTCCCCGTGCGCGACGTCACCGGCTCCGGCCGCGGCACGGAGGGCGCAGGCAGCGGGATGCCGAGGTCGCCCGCCGCGGCCACGAAGGCGTGCACCATCTCCTGCGCCGACTGGAACCGCTGGGCCCTGTCGCGCGAGAGCGCGCGCAGGAAGAACGCGTCGAGCTCGGCCGGCAGATCGCTCACGAGCTGCGTCGCCAGCGGGATCGGCTCGACGAGGATCCGCGACAGGACCGCGCCGAGCACGTCGCCCTCGAACGGGAGCTTGCCCGTGACCGCGCGGAAGAGGATGACCCCGAGCGACCACAGGTCGCTGCGCGCGTCGAGGTCCTTGTCGCCGCGCGCCTGCTCCGGGCTCATGTAGAACGGGGAGCCCAGGAGCTCGCCGGTCTTCGTTGTCTCGTCGCTGAGGAGCTTGCCCGTGAGCTGCTTGGCGATGCCGAAATCGAGGACCTTGACGATCTCCTCCTCGTCATCGACGCGCGAGAGGAACAGGTTGCCAGGCTTGAGGTCGCGGTGGACGAGCCCGGACTCGTGCGCCCGGCGCAGCGCCTTGCCGGTCTGGAGAGCGATGCGCGCCGCCTCGGCGACCGAGAGGCGCCGGACCCGCCTCAGGCGGCGGCTCAGGTCCTCGCCCCGGAGCAGCTCCATGACGAGGTACGGGACGGTCCCCTGGATCCCGTAGTCCTGCACGCTCACCACGTGCGGGCTCTCGAGGTTCGCCGCCGTGCGCGCCTCACGGTAGAAGCGCGCGCGGAACTCGGGCGAGGCCGCGTGCTCCGGGTCCATGAACTTGATCGCCACCGGCGCACCCAGCTGGACGTGCCGGGCCACCCACACGGAGCCCATCCCGCCCCGCGAGAGCGGCCCTTCCAGGCGGTATTTTTCGCCGACGATCGTTCCCGGCTCGACGTCCATCGCCGACTCCTCCCGCCACGGCGAGGTGGATTGCGCAGATCTAGACGTTCAACCGGGCGGCGTCCACGCCGTAAGGCGAGCGCGGCCGGCGCCGCCGGTGAGGTACGTAGTCCCCACAGGAAACACCTGCGCGCCGGACTCAGTCCTGGCAGTCGACATAGCGACGGACGACGCCGCCGGGGATCGGCTGGGTGAAGGCCCCTGAGATGAGGGGCGGATTCCACTTCGCCTCCTTGTATTGAAAGATGACGTCGTCCTCTGTATTGGGCACCCGCATGCGGATCGAGCGGGGGATCTCGGCCTCGCAGGCGCCGCCGCTCGGCGGGATCGGATCGTCGATCCCCTCCGGATCGACGCGCGGCGCCGCGGTGCGGATGATCTCGTGATGGCTGAGCTCGGCGTGATAGAGGTCCAGCCCGCGCTGCGCGACCCGGACCTCCCTGACGCGCAGGCGCTGCTGGCTCCACGGCAAGCGCCAGTCGTCCGGGCGCGGCTCGAGGTGGATCTCCTCCACCGCGTCGCGGGTGCTCTGGATCAGCACGCGGTAGAAGCCGTCGCCGTCCCAGGCGATCGAGGCGCCGTTCGGCTCGTGCACGAGCACCGGCGCCTCGCCGCGAAGCAGCGAGACGAGCGCGTGCCCGGGGATGGGCACCTGGGTGAGCCGCGACAGGTTGCACGCGCTCGCGGGCCCATGCAAAAGCTGCTTCTCCCCGACATCGAGCATCTGGAACAGGGTGCCATTCGACGTGAGCGTGTAGAGCGTCGCGCCGAAGGGGCTCACGATATCGAAGCGGACCCGATCGGGATTGACCGCCAGGATGTACACGTCACCGCGGATCCTCCCCTGACGCGAGAAGTGGTCGATCTTGGCGGTGCCCTGGACGCCGTTCACGCAGGCATACGTGGCCTTCATCCGGCCGAGCGCCGCGTCGGCGGTCGGGAACCGGGATGGCGGCGGAGCCACGGAAGCACAGCCGGTCACGAGCACGGCGAGGGACGCGGACCAGGCGATCGCGCGATGGCGCATGGGCGCGGACGCTGACAAGGATCGCCGAGCCCGTCAACCGCGGAAGCGGTGCGGGCGGCGTCACCGTGGAGGAAGGGCGCCGAAGACGGCGCCGAGGGGGAGGAGCAGAAGAGCGGCGCCGCGCGCATCCGGCCGGAGCGAGCCCCCGGCCGGACGCGCGCGGCCGGGGTCAGGACGCCCGGAGCGCCTCGAGCAAATCGACGTCGGGGATCGCGATCGGCAGGCGGGCGCGGAGGACAGCGACGTCGTTCTCCTCGCAGACGCGAGCCACAGCGAGCCCGTCGAAGAGGGAGATCGGCGCGGTCCCCGGGATCGCGGCCTCCTCGCGCGCGCCGGAGAGCATCTGACCGGCGGTCAGGATCCAGCCCGCGGTCGCGGGGCCGTAGTGGTGGAGCGAGCCGCGCAGCTCGGTGACCCGCTCGCGGCCGACCTCGCGGCCGTCCCGACGGACGACCAGCGCCAGCTTGATCTCGTCGCCCGCCGTGCGGAGCGCCCCGGAGAAGTGGCTCTCGCCGCCCGGCGCCCCGGCGCGGCGCACCGCGCGCAGCTGGCCGAGGCCGATGCGCTCGAGGGCGAGGACACAGATCTCGACGAACGCGTGGCCCGGGAGCTCGGAGAGCTTGCGCGCGAAGGCGCGCCGCGCGGCGTCGCGGTAGCGGTCCACGGCGGCGAGCGCCTCCTGCTCCAGCCGCGCGAGGTCGCCCGGCAGCAGCCAGTCGGTCAGCGCGAGCCGGCCGCCGGCGAAGCGGAAGCGGGGCCGCTGCCCCGCGGCGATGCGGCGCGCGTTGTCGGCGCGCACGGCGGCCGCGACCTGGGACTGCACGAGCTGCACGTCGCCGGCGAGCCGGCCGCGGCGCTGCGCCGTCTCCGCGATCTGCCGGAGCGAGACCGCGCCCGCGTTCCGGTCGAAGGTCGAGAGGATCCCCGCGATCGCATCGGCGAGATCGCGGCCGGCCAGGTCGTCGAGCGCGTGCCCCTCGCCGCCCGTGAGCTCGATCACCTGCGGGCCGCGGTAGACCGGCTCGGCGCCGAAGCCCTCGGCGCGCTCGGCGCGCTCGGGTCGGTCGAAGCGCTCGGGTCGGTCGGCGCGCTCGGTGCGCTCGACGCGCTCGGTCCGGTCGGTGCGCTCGGTCCGCTCGGAGCGCGGCGGCTCACGGCCGTTCTCGCGCCGCGCCTCGAACACCGGCGTCGCGACGTAGGAAGGCAGCCCACCGGCGTTCGGGGTGGCCTCCGCGGTCCCGCGGCCGCGGCGGCGGCGGCGGCGGCGGCG
Organism: Sorangium sp. So ce362; assembly: GCF_051519845.1. NCBI lineage: Bacteria > Pseudomonadati > Myxococcota > Polyangiales > Polyangiaceae > Sorangium > Sorangium sp. So ce362. Next base: position 6,966,866 of record NZ_CP150332.1, read on the forward strand.
GCGTCCCTCGCCCTGATCGCCCGACGAGCCGGGGGTCGCGCGGTCGTCGCCGCCGAGGATCGGCTGATCGTCGTCGTCCTCCTCGTCGAAGAGCTCCGCGGCGCCGGCGACGGCCTCGGCGCGCATCGCCTCGTCCGGCCCCGGCGGCTCGGCGTCCTCGATCTCGCCCTCCTCCTCGTCGAGGTAGGCGCCTACGGCCCGCGGGGACGAGGGCGCAGGCGACGGAACGGCCTCACGCGCTGCCGGGATCTCCACCCCGTTCAACCCGGCCATCTCGACCGCGTTCGTCGCGCCGGCCACGACCTCCTCGTCGTCGTCCTCGTCGTCGAACGCCGGCGCAGCCTGCGCCGCCCCAGCCGCGGCCTCGACCGCCTCGCCGTCGACGGCCAGAGCGCCCGGATCGCTCTCTTCCACCGCCTCGCCGTCGGCGGCCGCCTCGAACAGGGTCGGCTGCTCCCCCTTGCGCGCCTTGACCGCCTCGGGCTTGCCGCCGCGCTTCGCCTTCTTGCCGTCGACCCCGGCCTTGATCGTCTTCTCGTCCCACTCACGCAGCGCGAAGACGCCCGGCTTGACCCGCACCAGGGGGTTGTCCGCCGTGTCCTTCTTCAGCGTCGCCGCCAGGCGGGCGCCCATCGTGACCTCTGGGCTCTTGCCAACGTGGCTAAGGAGGTTCTTCTCGATCGCGATATCGGTGATCTCTTTATAGTGAAGCGGTCTACCGATGAGGCGAAGGACCTCGGCGGCTGCATCCGTGAACGTCATCTTTGTTCGCCCTTCGGGGCGCACCGCTCGGCGGGCGCCCTCGTCGTCCCCATCGCGGCCGCCCCGTCCTGCTGTGGCTGACGAAGCGCGCGGGATACCCCACCGCGGCCGGGAAACGCACATTCGCTCCCACTCGGCCACGACGCGCGGAACGGCCTGCTCGTAGCATGCACGGGAACCGCGGTCAACGGGCGGCGCGATCTGCCTCAAGATAAGCCGCTGGCCGAGCTCTGGGGTGTGGAACCGGCGCGCGGCCGGCGCGATGCCCGGGTCGGCCGCGCGTGGCAGCGAGCGCGCGACGCGGGCGTGAGCGTGGCGCGGGCGTGAGCGCGGCGCAACTGCGCGCGGGCCCTGCTGCACAAGCATCGATGTCGCGCGTGAGCGGCTGTAGGCCAGTCCGGAACACGGGATAAGCCGGAGACGGGAAATCGGTGGAGCGGTTGTCGGAGCGGTTGTCGCAGGGCGCGAGGGCTCCCGCGCGGCCGCGGCGGCCACAACATCGCTTTTGCGCTTTGCCATCTCCTGGATAAGGGGGTTACGCTGCGTGGGTGGAGCTTTCGCGGCTGCTCGATGAGCTCACCCTGGCGGCCGACAGGGTCGGCATCGCCGTCAGGATGGAGGCGTTCGATCCGCACCTGTCGGACGCGCGCAATCCGCGCGGCGGGCTCTGCACCGTGCTCGGCCGGCGGCTCATCCTTGTCGACGCCAATGCGTCGCTGCCCGATCGCATCGCCACCATCGCGACCGCGCTCGCGCGCGTGGACCTGGAGTCCATTTTCCTGCCGCCGATCGTGCGCGCGACCATCGGCGCCCACGCCCGCGGCGCGCGGCCGCGGGCGCCCGCGCCGGGCGAGCCGGTGCGGCTGCCGACGCGCCACGGGAGGAGCGGAAAACCCCCGAAGCTCCTCCCGCTCGCCCGCACCAAGTGGCGTGACGCCTGAGCGCGGCGGCGCGCCCGCCCCCCTCGGGCGCGCCGCGCGTGCAGCGCGCTACGATGCGAGCGCCCGCTCGACCTCGGCGTAGATCGCCGCGATCGCCGCATCCAGCTGCCCGACGTCGGTCCCGCCGGCCTGCGCCATGTCGGGGCGGCCGCCGCCCGAGCCGCCCACGATGCGGGCGATCGGCTTGATCAGCTCCCCGGCCTTGAGCCGCTCGGTCGCCGGCTTGGAGACCATCACCGCGAGCTGCGCCTTGTCGCCCACGGCCGCGCCGAGCAGCACCGCCGCGCGATCGCCGAGCTTGTCGCGCAGCTTCTCCGCCAGGTCGCGCAGCGCGCCCGGGTTTGTGCCGTCCGGCATCCGGCGCGCCAGCACCTTGATCCCGCCGATCTCCCGCGCGCCCTCCAGCATCGCCTCGATGCCGCCGCCGCCGCCGCCCTGCGCCGGACCGGCGCCCTCCAGGATCCGCCGCTCGAGGTCCGCCACCTTCTTCTCGAGCTCCCGCTCGTGCGCCACGATCTTCCCGATCTTCTCGGCGAGATCGCCGCCCTGCGCCTTCGCGACCTGCCGCGCCCGCGCGAGCTCGGCCTCGACGCCCCGCGCGTAGCCGAGCGCGTTCAGCCCCGTCGACGCGAGGATCCGGCGCACGCCCGCGGCCACGCCGCCCTCGCTCGTGATCTTGAACAGCCCGATGTCGCCGAGCGCGCGCGCGTGCGTGCCGCCGCAGAGCTCCACCACGTCGGGCGTCATCGTGAGCATTCGCACCGTGTCGCCGTACTTCTCCTCGAAGATCGCCATCGCGCCCCGCCGCCGCGCCTCGTCCATCGGCAGGATCTCGGTCGTCACCCGCGCGTTCGTGAGGACCTTCTCGTTTACCAGATCCTCGATCCGCGCGATCTCCTCGCGGGTGAGGGGCCTGTTGTGCGTGAAGTCGAAGCGGAGGATGTCCGGGCCGACCCGCGAGCCCTTCTGCTGCGCGTGCTCCCCGAGCACCTTGCGCAGCGCCCAGTGCAGGACGTGCGTCGCCGAGTGGTTGCGGCGCGTCGCCGACCTCGCCGCGTTGTCGACCGCCAGGTGGACGCGCTGCCCCACCTCGATCGCCCCCTCGCGGACCACGCCCTCGTGCACGACAAGCCCGGCGACCGGCTTCTGCGCGTCCTTCACCTCGACGCGCGCCCCGTCCGCCGTCACCTCGCCGCTGTCGCCGACCTGGCCGCCCGACTCGGCGTAGAACGGCGTCTCGCGGACGACGATCTCGACCGCCTCCCCCGCCTCCGCGCGCGGGACAGGCGTCCTCATCTTGCGCGCCTTCTCGCCCTCGCCCTGCGCCTCGACCCGGAGGATCGCGACGATCTCGCTGTCGCCCTCCTCGTGCTCGTAGCCCGTGAAGACGACCGGCTGCGCGAGCTGCGCGCGCGCGGCGCGGTGCGCGGGATCCACGGCGGCGTTCGGATCGATCGGGCCGTCCGCCTCGGCCGCGCCGTGGATGACCGCCTCGGCCCCCGGGACGTCGACGTCGAAGTTCGACTCGGCGCAGATGACCTGCGTCAGATCCAGCGGGAAGCCGTAGGTGGTGTAGAGATCGGCGGCCGCGGCGGCCGGGAGCGTCCTCTCGCCCGACGAGCGCATCTCCGCGAAGCGCTCGTCCAGGATCTTCATCCCGCGCTTCAGCGTGGAGCGGAAGCGGACCTCCTCGTCCTCGGTGACACGGGCGATGAGCTCCCGCCGGTCCCTGAGCTCCGGATACGTCTCGCCCATCCGGCGGACCACCTCGAGCGCGACCTCGTGCAAGAACGGCCTGTCGATCCCGAGCCGGTGCCCGTGCCGGATCGCGCGGCGCATCACGCGGCGGAGCACGTACTCGCGCCGCTGCCGCTCGGGCATCACGCCCTCGGCGATCAGGAACGCTGTCGTCCGCGCGTGATCGGCGATGACCCGCATCGACACGTCGTCGTCGGCGCTCCCGCCCGTGTACGGCTTGCCGCTGAGCTCCGCGGCCTTGTCGACGAGCCCCCGGAGCAGATCCGTATCGTAGTTCGACGTGGCGCCCTGGAGCACGCTCGCGATCCGCTCCAGGCCCATACCCGTATCGATGCTCGGCGCCGGCAGCGCGACGAGCGGGCCGTCCTTCTCGACGCGCTCGTACTGCATGAACACATTGTTCCAGATCTCGGTCCAGCCGGTGCCGTCCATGCGCGGCTCCTCGCCGAAGCGCGAGACGTCGGGCTCGTTCCCGTGGAAGAAGTGGATCTCGGAGCAGGGCCCGCACGGGCCGACGTCGCCCATCGTCCAGAAGTTGTCGGCCAGCCCCAGCCGGAGGATCCGGTCGTCGCCGAAGCCGGTGACCTTGCGCCAGATCGCCGCGGCCTCCTCGTCGGCAGGAAAGCCCCCCTCGCCGTTGTAGATCGTGACCACGAGCCGCGAGGGAGAGACCTCGTAGACCTTCGTCAGGAGCTCCCAGGCAAAGGCGATCGCGTCTTCCTTGAAGTAGTCGCCAAAGCTGAAGTTGCCGAGCATCTCGAAGAACGTCTGATGGCGCGCGGTCACGCCGACGTTCTCCAGGTCGTTGTGCTTGCCGCTGATCCGGATGCACTTCTGGCTCGAGGCGGCGCGCTGGTAGGGGCGCTTGTCCTTGCCTGTGAACACGTCCTTGAACGGCACCATGCCCGCGTTCACGAACATCAGCGTAGGATCGTTCTGCGGCAGCAGCGGCGCGCTCGGAACGACCTCGTGCCCGCGCTGGGCGAAGAACTCGAGGAACGTGCGTCGGATCAGATCGGAGCTGGCAGGCGTTGCGATGGACATAGGAGGAGGCGCGGTCTAGCACGACCGGAGAGCGGCTTCCGCCCGCTCGATGCGCCGGCCCCGGCCGCTGCGGACGCGCGCGCGCCGGCCGGGCCCGCCGGCGCCGCCGGACGATCGCGGCCGGCGGCGCCGGCGGGCCTGGCCGGCGCCGGCGCGGCGCGCGGGTCAGCGGCCGGAGGGGACGACGCTGCTGCCCGAGGCGGCCTCGAGGGCGAGGGGCGCCCGCTGCAGCGCGCTCTCGATCGCGCCCGCGACGGCGTCGGTCTGCAGCTGGGCGAGCTCCCGCCGGCCGCTGGCGCGCCGCGCCTCGGCGACCGCCTGGGCCGAGCCGGTCATCGAGCCCTTCAGCGTCTGGCTGGGCATCTCGCGGATCACGTACTCGACCCTGGCCGAGAAGCCGATCCCGTCGGACCCCTGGCGCCTGTTCAGCTGCGTGACCGAGCCGTCCAGCGTGAAGGCCGGCAGCTTGCGGCTCTTGCCCTGCGCCGCCACGTCCGTGCCGTCGGCGACGACCTCGATGTCGGCGAACTGCGCCACGCGGTTGCGCGTCTGCTGCTTGAGCAGCGAGCCGATCATCGCGTCCTTCACGCCGGAGCGGTTCTCGAACTTGCCCAGGCTGACCAGGAAGCGCGCCTTCGCCGACGACCTCGAGAGCCGCTCGATGGCGGCCTCGATCGGGCGCTTCCGGCCGGCGGCGGGCTCGAGGTTGAGCGCCGCCTTGAGCGCCGGCACCGCCGCGGGGTTGCCCAGCGCGCCGAGCGCGGCCGCGGCCGAGGCGCGCACCGCCGGGTGCGGATCCTTGAGCGCCTTCTCCAGGGCGGGCCGCGCGCCCTGGCTCTTCGACCTGCCGAGCGCCAGCGCCGCCGCGACCCGCAGCCGGTAATCCTTGCCTACCGCGATGTCGCGGAAAGCGGACGTGTCGCCGTCCTGCGCGCTCGACAGGGAGGTCGACCCGAGGACCATCGAAGTCGCCAAGAACATCGCAATGAAGAGACGACGAACCATCACGTCCCTCCGGAGAACGGCGACCCTCGCCACCTGCTCTCCTCGGTGAACCACGGAAGTCTCGCGACGCGCCTGGCGTCCAGACGGTCTTATCCTTGGCCAGGACGGTCGCGAGATCAAGGCTCCTTTGGCCTGCGATGGCTCATGCAGGACTCGTGACGAGGGCGACGACGTCGTCGCTTCACACCGCTTTACCGCCCCGAGCGCTCATTTCCAGACACACTGCCACGAATGAGCCCAGGGCGGCTTGTCGACTCAGAAGAGGATACCGAGATACCAGCGCACCGTCTGTGCGGTCTCGAGGTCGATCTTCTGGGCAGCCTGCTCCCCCGGGAGCTGGCCGAGGCCGCCGAGCGGGAACAGCACGCCGTACTGCACCGCCGTGTAGAAGCCGCCCATCTTGTCCGGATCGTCGTTGAGCGTCCCGTCCTTCGACTGGAAGTACAGCTGGCCGTTCAGCTCGAGGCCGAGATCCCTGGAGTTCCCGGGCGCCTGCACGAACTCCGAGGCGCGGCTCCAGATGGCCGCGGCGCCGATGCCGGCGCGCTGGCCGTTCTTGTCACGAGCGAAGTCCCAGTCCACGCCGGGGCGGAAATAATACGCCCCCTGGACCCGAGACAGGATGTTCCTGAACAGGATCTGGTCGACGCGGTAATCCGGGTGGAAACGGAAGGTCGAGTAGGTGCGATCGGTCGAGTTCTGGGGGTCCATGCCCTCGGCCACGGGCTTGAGGGAGGGCACGTCGTCGTCGCCGGTCGCGTAGCCGAAGCCGAAATGCAGCCGCAGCCGGCCCTCCATCTCGGTGAGCTCGGCCTGGGTCGCGATCCCGAACTGGCGGATGCCCCAGCCGGTGTCCTTGTCGGAGAGGACGTTCGCGTAATCGGCCTCATCCTGCCCGCGCAGATCGAGGGATCCGTAGATCATCGCCGCCTCGAGCTCGAAGCGGAACTTCTTGTAGAGGAACTGGAACCACACGTCGGGGAGGATCATCTCCGCACCCCGGTGCCGGTACCCAGCCGCGACGGCGTCGGCGCTCGCGCCGAGCGAGGCGGACGTCTTGGCGTCGAGGCTGCCGGCGTAGTCGTTCGCCAGGGTCTGCTGCCGGTAAGCGAAGTAGACGCCGCCGTTCACGACCGTGTTGCCGCGGGCGAGCTCGAGCTTCTGGAGCTCCGGGTTCTTGCGGCGGACGGCGACGAACACGTACTGATCGACGTCATCGGCCTGGGCGAGGTCGTAGGGCTGGCCCTCCAGGTCGTGGAGGGAGGCGCTCGTCGCGCCCTCGTTGGTCCAGTCCCACGCACCGGCGAAGTAGAGGTCGTATTTCTTGATCCCCGTGACGAACATCAGCCGATCGACGGTCGACTGGTAATCGGAGTCATGCCCATCGCCGCTGTTCGCCACCATGCCGAGGCCCCAGTGGTTCGGCATGCGGCCGAAGCGCAGGAGCCCTACGGGGGTCATGTACTCGCCCCAGATCCGCTTGACGGAGATCGAGTCCTTGGGTGAGTTGATGCCGGCGCTCGGCGCCCACTGGGTGCCGGCGAAGGCCCCGAGCGGCGAGTACCCGCCCCGGCGGACGACCTCGTAGCCGCCGCTCGCCCCCGGCCGGTTCGCGTAGCCCTCCGGGGTCGAGCCGAGCACCACGTTGTCGAGCAGATCGACCTGCGAGAGGATCCGCAGGTTGTCGCTGATGTGCAGCTCGGGGTTGAGCCGGAAGCGCATGTTCGCGCCGGCCTGGGTGTCGTTCGTGCACCGCTCGAACGTGCGCGAGCCGCCGCTCGTTGTCTCGCTCGGGTTGCAGAGGTTGACCGGGTGGTCCGCGTTGTAGGAGTTGTCGGCCGGCTGCGGCCAGAGCGCCTTGTCGCGCGCGTCGAGGCGGCCGAGGGCGAAGCTGTTGAAGAGCTCCCACCGGAGCCGGTAGTAGCCGTGGAACTCGAACGTCGGCCGCGCGTGGGACCACCAGTCCTCGGCGTAGACCTCGCTGGGCCGGGCGCCGATCTCCCCCTGGGTCGCCTTCCGCTCCGGCTGCTCGGCGGCCGTGGCCGCCGCCGGTCCTTCCGAGGCCTCCAGGCCGGCCGGCTGCGGCGCGGCGGGGGCGACCGTGTCGCCCGGCGGCATCAGCGGCTCGCGCGACGGCGCCGGGGGCTCGAGCGCCTCCACGTCGTTGCCGCCGACCGGCGCCGCGCCGGGCTGCACCGGCGCCGCGCCGGGCTGCACCGGTGCCGCGCCGGGCTGCGCGCCGCCGGGCTGCGGAGCAGGAGCGCCCGCCTGGCCGGCAGGCGGCTGCGCTGGGGCCGCCGGCGGCTGGGCCGGCCGGCCCGCCGGCTGGGCGGACGCGGAGGACGCGCCCAGCACGAGCGCGAGCGCGAGGCCCGACCGGAGGCGACGGCGAGGGGTGCCAGGGCTGCACGACGTTCCCGGAGACCGCAACGAGATGGGCATCTGCTTGGTTTCGTTCGCGCGTTTTCGCCCCGCGCGCAGGAAGAGGTTGAAAGTTCCGAGCTCTCGGTGGCCCGGAGGCCGGGGGCCGATGTCTCATGCCCGGCTTGTGTGGTCAAGGCGCCGCTCGGGGCCGACCTCTGGAACCCAGACCCCGGAACGCCGCGCGGGCCCCCGCGCCCCATCGCGCACGGTCGCTTATTTGAGCCCTCTTGGAATTCCGCGCATGATCCGGGAAGATCCACCCGCAGCGGTGGATGCCGCCGGGCGTCTCGGCTGCCGTACTCGCCTCACCGTCCGCGCGGGGCGCCGCTGTCCCGGCGCACGTCCGTCCTGCAAGGCGCCGTGCGCTGCAGGATGCTCACCGACCGGGAAGATGTGTGAAAGGGGATAGATGAGAACGCTGCGAGCGCTGAGTCTGCTGTCGATCGTGGGCGCTGGGGTGGGGCTCGCCTCGAGCGTGGCGCGCGCGCAGGAGGCGGCCCGCGAGGGGGAGTTCTCGGTGCAGCGGTTCGAGCCGGCGCCGGGCTCGAAGAACTACCTGAGCGTCGAGGGCGCCCGGATGGAGGCGTCGCTCGGGGTCACGGCCGGCCTGATGTTCGACTACGCCCGGGAGCCGTTCGTCGTGGAGAGCTGCGTCTCGGCGACCGACTGCTCCGCGCCGGACGCGCGGGACAAGCGGGAGGTGCCGGTCATCTCGGACCTGCTGACCTGGAACCTGCTGGCCTCGATCACGCCAGCGCCGTGGCTCCAGGCCGGCCTGCGCTTCCCCGTCGCCTACGCGAGCGGCCAGGGCATCGACGCCGCGACCGGCGCGGCGCCCGCGGAGGGGCTGAAGGCGTTCGGCGCGGGCGACCCGACGCTCGAGGTCAAAGCGCGGTTCTTCGGCGGGCCGCGGGATCCGCTGGTGCTCGGCGCGGCGGCCGACGTGAGCTTCCCGCTCGGGCACGCGACGAGCGAGGGGAGCTACCTCGGCAGCTCGTCGCCGGTGACCGCGGGGCTGCGCCTCATCGTGGACGGCAGCGCCGGGCCGCTGTCGTTCGGGCTCAACCTGCGCGGCAAGCTGCTCCCCGAGACGGCGCGGATCGCGACGACGGAGGTCGGCCCTGTCGAGTTCCGCTACGGCGGGGCGCTCGGCTACCAGATCAACCCGACGCTCCGCGTGCTCGCCGAGGGGTACGGCGCGACCCAGTTCAAGGCGCGCGGCGGGACGAACTCGCTCGAGGTCGACGGCGCGCTCCAGATCGCCCCGCGCGACCTCGGCCTCGTGTTCACGGTCGGCGGCGGCGCGGGCATCGTCGAGGGCATCGGCGTGCCCGTCGCGCGCGGCATCGCGGGGATCCTCTTCGTGCGCGAGCCCGGCGACGCCGACGCCGACGGGATCGGCGACGCGGCGGACCAGTGCCCGACCCTGCCCGAGGACCGGGACGGGATCTTCGACGAGGACGGCTGCCCCGAGGACGACGGCGACGGGGACGGCATCCCGGACGAGAGCGACCGCTGCCCGGCGAAGGCGGAGGTCATCAACGGGCTCGACGACAAGGACGGCTGCCCCGACGAGCTGGCGGATCGCGACAAGGATCGGGTCCCCGACGCCCAGGACAAGTGCCCGGATCAGGCGGGCCACGTGCTCCTGCCCGAGCACTACGGCTGCCCCGACAAGGACGAGGACGGCGTGCCGGATCGGGTCGACAAGTGCGTCGACGCGCCCGAGGACACCGACGGGTTCGAGGACGAGGACGGCTGCCCCGACCCGGACAACGACCGCGACGGCGTGCTCGACGCGCAGGACGAGTGCGTCGACCAGCCCGAGGTCAAGAACGGCTTCAAGGACGAGGACGGCTGCCCCGACGAGCTCCCCGACACCGACGGGGACGGCATCCCGGACGAGAAGGACAAGTGCCCGACGCAGCCCGAGAACCTGAACGGCGTCGAGGACCTGGACGGCTGCCCGGACCGCGGCGCGAGCCTCGTGCAGGTCGGCGAGGAGGACATCAAGATCCTCCAGCGGATCGAGTTCGCGCTCAACAACGACAAGATCCATGGCGCGCAGAGCTTCGCCGTGCTCGACGCCGTTGTGTCGGCGCTGATGCTCCACCCGGAAATTTTCAAGGTGGAGGTCGCGGGCCACACGGACAACGCGGGGCCGGCGGACCTGAACCGCGCGCTGTCGCAGCGACGCGCCGAGGCCGTTGTCGCCTACCTCACGCGCAAGGGCATCGATCCGAAGCAGCTCGTGGCGCGGGGCTACGGGCCGGACAGGCCGATCGACGACAACAGGACCGCCAAGGGGCGCCAGAAGAACCGGCGCGTCGAGTTCACCATCCTGCACTCGGTGAAGAAGCCGCTGCAGGCGCCCGGCGATCCGGCGGCGCCGGCGGCGACAGCGCCGCCCGCCTCGACGCCGGCAGCGCGGCCTGCGGATCCACTGCCGCTGGCCCCGCCGCCGCCGAAGCCCTGATCCCTCCTGTCCCACGGCGCACGGCCGCGTGGACGGGCGGAGCCCGGCGTCCTCCCCTCTGGATCTCTCGCCCCGTCTGAGCGAGGCTCTGGCCCGCGGCACCGCGCTCCGCGGTACGGAGCCATGGAGAAAGCATGAACCGGACACTCATCGCGCTACCTCTCGTGCTGTCGTCGCTGTTCGCCGCGGGCTGCGGCCACTCCGAGCAGGAGTGGAAGGCGCAGCTCGCCAAGTACAACGACCTCCAGAACCGGAGCCAGAAGAAGGAGGCGGAGCTCGAGAAGGAGCTCGCCGAGGCGAAGCAGCGCGTCGAGGAGCTGGAGAAGCAGCTCGCGGACCAGGGCGCCGACATCTCGAAGATGACCTCGACGCTCGAGGACCGCGAGAAGGCCCTGGCGGAGTACAAGGCGCGCGCGAAGCAGCTGGAGGCGATCCAGGCGCGGTTCAACCTGCTCCGGAAGAAGCTCGAGGAGCTGACAAAGCTCGGCCTGGAGGTCCAGGTCCGCCGGAACCGGATGGTCATCTCGCTGCCCGGGGACGTCCTGTTCGACTCGGGCAAGGACACCCTGAGCAAGGAGGGCCAGGCGATCCTGAAGAAGATCGCGGACGTCATCCGCGGGGACAAGTCGCTGGTGGACCGCGATTACCAGGTCGCCGGGCACACGGACAGCCAGCCGTACAAGAACGGTCCGTACTACGACAACTGGGGGCTGTCGCTGATGCGCGCGCGGTCCGTGCTGCTGTTCCTGATCGGGCGGGAAGGCCAGCTGCCGACGCGGCACTGGAGCGCGGCCGGGTTCGGGGACACCGACCCCATCGCGAACAACGCCACGCCGGCCGGCAAGCAGAAGAACCGCCGGTGCGACCTGATCGTGATGCCGGACGTGGACGAAATGCTCGACCTGACGAAGCTCGCCACGAAGTGAGGGCGGGCGGGTGAGCGGGGGCTCGCAACGCGCGGGCCCCGCGTCGCCGCGGGGGCGGGCGGGGCGGTGTTCCGGGCCGGCAATTCGTGAGCTGGCTCACGTCGACATGAAAAAGCTGGGTGATTTCGAGATCCTGGCTCCTGAATCAACCACAACGCGTTGAGGTGGCGGGCGTCCGGGGACGCCGGCGACCTCAACGCGCTCAGGCGCGCGGGAGCGACGGCATGCCTGAGACGCGTCCGCTCTGTGACGTTGCGAACAACAAGGAGAAAAGGGTCATGAAGATTCGTTCCATCCCGCTCGTGATCTGCGTCTTTGCCCTCGGTGCTGCGTCGTGCTCGAAGGAAGCGCCGAGCGCCGGCAAGGCGGCGCCCGAGCCGACGCAGGCGGCGCACGCGCCAGCCGACGTGAAGCCCGGGTCCCACGAGGACTGGTGTGGAGAGCACGGCGTGCCCGAGTCCCAGTGCACGCGCTGCAACCCGGATCTGACGCCGGCCTTCAAGGCCACGGGCGACTGGTGCGCGGAGCACGGGCTGCCCGAGTCGCAGTGCCTCAAGTGCAACCCCGACCTGAAAATCGTCAGACCGCCGAAGGGGAGCTGAGATGCACGGCCGCCTTCACGTTGTTTGGTTACTGCTCCTCGCCGCTCTTTCGGGGTGCGGGGCGAAGGGGACCGGCAACGCGGCGCCGGAGAAGGCCGAGGCGACGCCCAGACCGGCGCCGGCCGTCGAGGGCGCCATGTGCAAGGAGCACGGCGTGCTGGAAGCGCTCTGCACGAAGTGCAATCCGAAGCTCGCCCCGGTCTTCCAGGCAAAGGGGGACTGGTGCAAAGAGCACGAATTGCCGGAGTCCATCTGTCCCATCTGCCACCCCGAGCGCGGCGGCAAGCCGGCGGCCGACGTGGCGAGCGACGGAGCGCCGGCCGACGGGACGAAGGTCAAGCTCAAGACCAGGGACACGGCGCGGCTCGCCGGCATCCTCACGACGAAGGCCGTCGAGCGACAGGGCAGCGGAGGCATCCCCGCCACCGCCAGGATCGTCTACGACGCGCTCAAGGTGGCGGAGCTCAACGCCCGCTCTCCGGGGGTCGTCCGGCAGCTGCACGTGGACGTGGGCTCGGCGGTCAAGAAGGGCGCGGCGCTCGCCGTCATCGACAGCGCCGACGTGGGGGCCGATCGCTCGCGGCTGGCCGGCGCGCTCTCGCGCCTCAAGGTGGCCGAGGAGCACCTGAAGCGCGAGGAGCAGCTCGAGAAAGAAGGGCTCGCGGCGCGCAAGAGCGTCCTCGCCGCGCAGCAGGAGCTCGACGCCGCCCGCGCCGAGCGCGCCTCGCTCGCGGCCTCCCTGGCCGTCGTGGGCGCCAGCGCGGGCGGGGGCGGGGGCTACACGCTCACGACGCCGCTCGCAGGGGTCGTGACCCAGCGCAAGGCGACCGTGGGCAGGCTCGTCGGCGTCGAGGAGACCCTGTTCGAGGTGGTCGACGTCTCGAGCATGTGGGCCGAGCTCGATGTCCCCGAGACCGACCTCCCGGCCGTCTCGCTGAAGCAGCCGGTGGTCATCGAGGTCGACGGCATCGAGGGGCGCGAGCTCCGAGGGGAGATCACGTACGTGGCGCCGGCCATCGACCCGGCGACGCGCACGGCCAAGGCGCGCGTCCCGCTCGAGAACCCGGGCGGCGCGCTGCGGGCCAACATGTTCGGCCGGGCGCGCATCCTCGCCCCCGCGCGCGCCGCGGTCATGGTGCCCCGCGCCGCGGTGCAGCGCGCGAGGACGGTGAAGCTCGTGTTCGTGCGGCTCGCGGAGGACCAGTTCGAGGCGCGGCGGGTCGAGATCGGGGCGACCGAGGGCGACCTCGTCGAGGTGAAGAAGGGCGTGCGCCCGGGCGAGGAGGTCGCGACCGAAGGGAGCTTCCTGCTGAAGACCGAGACCCTCAAGGAGAGCATCGGCGCCGGCTGCTGCGGCGAGGACTGAGGCGCGGTCATGCTGAACGCCGTCATCACGTGGTCGCTCCGCCACCGGCTGCTCGTGATCCTCGCCTCGATCGGCCTCTCGCTCGCGGGCATCCTCGCCTTCCGCCGCCTGCCGATCGACGCCTTCCCGGACACGACGCCGGTGCAGGTGCAGATCAACACCGTCGCCCCTGCCCTCTCCCCCGTCGAGATCGAGCGCCAGATCACGGCGCCCGTCGAGCAGGCGATCTCGGGGCTGCCGAGGCTCGAGGAGGTCCGCTCGCTCTCGCGCTTCGGCCTCTCGCAGGTGACGGCCCGGTTCGAGGACGACACGGACATCTACCTGGCCCGTCAGGTCGTCATGGAGCGGCTCCAGACCGTGGCGCTGCCGTCAGGCATCGATCGCCCGGAGCTCGGCCCGGTCGCCACGGGGCTCGGCGAGGTGTTCCACTACGTGGTCACGGGCAAGGGCAAGTCGCTGAGCGAGCTGCGCACGGTCCACGACTGGGTCATCGCGCCGCAGCTCCGCTCGGTGCGCGGCGTGGCCGAGGTCAACGCCTGGGGCGGCGACGAGCGGCAGATCCAGGTCCTCGTCGACCCGGCGGAGCTCACGGCGCGGGGGCTGTCGCTCCACGACCTGGCCGGAGCGCTGGAGCGCAACAACGCCAACGTGGGCGGGGGCAGCCTGGACCAGGCCGGCGAGTCGAGCCTGATCCAGGGCATCGGCATCGCCACGCGCGTGAGCGACATCGAGGACATCGTGGTCGCCGCCAAGGACGGGGCGCCCATCCGGGTGCGCGACGTGGCCCAGGTGGTCGAGGGGCGCGAGATCCGGCGGGGCGCGGTCACCGCGGATGGCCAGGGGGAGGTCGTGCTCGGCCTCGGCTTCATGCTGATGGGCGAGAACAGCCACGACGTCACGACGCGGCTCAAGGCGCGCCTCTCCGAGGTCAAGAAGAGCCTCCCGGAAGGGATCGACGTCGCCGTCGTGTACGACCGCACCGAGCTCATCGACCGGGTGCTCGGCACCGTGAAGAGGAACCTGCTCGAGGGCGCGCTCCTCGTCGTCGCGGTGCTCTTCGCCTTTCTCGGTAACCTCCGCGCCGGGCTCATCGTGGCCTCGGCCATCCCGCTGTCCATGCTCTTCGCCTTCGATCTGATGCTGCGCGCCGGCGTGGCGGGGAGCCTGATGAGCCTCGGCGCGATCGACTTCGGCCTCGTCGTCGACAGCTCGGTGATCATGGTCGAGAACTCGGTCCGGCGGCTGTCGGAGGACACGAGCGACCGGAGCACGACGGACGTCGTGCGCGACGCCTCGCTCGAGGTCCGCAAGCCGACGATGTTCGGCGAGCTCATCATCATGATCGTCTACCTGCCGATCCTCGCCCTCGAGGGGGCGGAGGGGAAGCTGTTCCGGCCGATGGCGCTCACGGTGATCTTCGCGCTCGTCGGCTCGATGATCCTGTCGCTCACGCTCATGCCGGTGCTCGCGAGCCTCCTCTTGCCGCGCCGCATGAAGGCGCGCGAGAACGCGCTCGTTCGCCTGCTGAAGCGGGCCTACCGGCCCGTGCTGCAGCTCGCGCTGCGGTGGCGCTGGGCGGTGCTCGCCGGCGCGGCGCTGCTCCTCGGCAACGCGGTCTTCCTGGCGACGCGGCTCGGCGCCGAGTTCGTGCCGCGGCTCCGCGAGGGCACCCTCGTCGCCAACACCGTGCGGCTCTCCGGGGTCTCGGCGGGCGAGTCGATCCGCTACGGGACCCAGCTGGAGCGGGTCCTGCTCGACAGGTTCCCGGACGAGATCGAGCGCGTCTGGACCCGCACGGGCACCGCGGAGGTGGCGACGGATCCCATGGGGCTCGAGCTGTCCGACATGTTCATCACGCTCAGGCCGCGGGAGGCCTGGAAGCGCGCCGCGACGCAGGACGAGCTCGTGCAGGCGATGGAGTCGGAGCTCGCGGGGATGCCGGGCATGCGCGTCATCTACACGCAGCCGATCGAGATGCGGGTCAACGAGATGGTGGCGGGGATCCGGGCCGATCTGGGGGTGAAGCTGTTCGGCGACGACTTCGACACGCTGAAGCAGAAGGCGCGCGAG
Source organism: Sorangium sp. So ce362 (assembly GCF_051519845.1). Lineage (NCBI taxonomy): Bacteria > Pseudomonadati > Myxococcota > Polyangiales > Polyangiaceae > Sorangium > Sorangium sp. So ce362. The sequence goes on from NZ_CP150332.1 coordinate 6,982,240, forward strand.
ATCGAGGCCGCCCTCAAGAAGATCCCCGGCGCCGCGGACGTTGTGACCGAGCAGATCACAGGCCAGCCCGTGCTCGAGATCGAGGTCGACCGCGCCGCCATCGGCCGGCACGGCATCGCCGCCGCCGATGTCCTGGAGGTCGTCGAGGCGCTCGGCGCGCGGGAGGTGGGGCAGCTCCAGGAGGGCGAGCGCCGCTTCCCCGTGGTGCTGCGCATCGACGATCGCTACCGGGAGGACCCGGCCTCCATCGGCCGCATCCTGGTCACGTCGGCCGGCGGGGAGCGCATCCCGCTCGCGCGGCTCGCGAAGATCCGCACGGCCGAGGGACCGACCGCGATCCACCGCGAGTGGGCGAAGCGCCGGATCGTGGTGCAGGCGAACGTCCGCGGCCGCGACGTGGGCACCTATGTCGAGGAGGCGAGAGCCAGGCTGGATCGGGAGGTCGAGCTCCCGCCCGGCTACTACGTCCGCTTCGGCGGGCAGTTCGAGCACCTCGAGCGGGCACAGGCACGCCTGCTCGTCGTGGTGCCCGTCGCCCTGGGGCTGATCCTGCTCTTGCTCTACTTCACGTACGGGCGGCTCCTCGATGCGGTCCGCGTCTTCACGGGTGTCCCGTTCGCCGCGATCGGCGGCGTCGTCGCGCTCTGGCTCCGCGGCCTGCCGTTCAGCATCTCCGCGGGCGTCGGGTTCGTGGCGCTGTCGGGCGTCGCGGTGCTCGGGGACATGGTGCTCGTCTCCACGATCCGGCAGCTCACCGCGGCCGGGATGCCGGTGCGGGCCGCCATCGAGCTCGCGGCGGAGCGGCGCCTGCGCCCGGTCCTGATGACGGCGCTCGTCGCTTCGCTGGGCTTCGTGCCGATGGCGCTGAACACCGGGGTCGGCGCCGAGGTGCAACGCCCGCTCGCGACGGTCGTGATCGGCGGCGTGATCTCCTCCACGCTGCTCACGCTGCTCGTTCTGCCGGTCCTCTACAGCGTGGCCGGTGGACGTCTCCGCACGGACGCCGCCGGCGAGCCGGACGCCGCCGAGCGCCCGCCGAGCGCCGGCGCGGCCCTGTCGCCCGCTGCGGAGTAGGCGATGAGCGCGCGCTCCCGCCTCCGCGTGGCCGCCGCTGCTGCGGGCGTCCTGGCCCTGGTTCAGGCGCTCGCGGCGGGGATCTACTGGGCCGTGGAGCATCGGCGCGAGGCGGAGCGGCCGGGTCGTCCTTTTGCGTACGAGCAGCTCAGCGGCGCCCAGCCGGTGCCGGACGTCGCCTTCGAGCAGCCGGACGGGACCTTGCTCCACCCGGGCGCGCTGCGCGGCCGGCCCGTGCTGCTCCATTTCTGGGCCACCTGGTGCGCCCCGTGCCGCGCTGAGCTCCCGCTGCTGCTGGAGCTTGGCCGAGAGGTGGAGCAAGCCGGGAGGGTCCAGCTCGTGGCCGTGAGCGTCGACGAGAACTGGGAGGTCGTGCGCGCCTTCTTCGGGGGCGAGGTCCCTCCCGGGGTCGTGCGGGCCGGATCGCCCGCCGTGCAGCGGCGGTTCGGGGTCTCGACGTTGCCTGACACCTTCCTGGTGGAGGCGGACGGCAGGATGGCCCTCCGGTTCACGGGCGCGCGCGACTGGCGAGCGCCCGAAGCGAAAGCGCTGTTGATTGGACAGGAGCGAGCAGGCCCCTGACCGCTCAGCTCCCTGCAACCCTGTTGAACAGCGAGACTGGAGCTCAAGATGACTCGTCCCTGGTTCGCCCTGGCTCTGTACGCCGTCTACATGGCGCTCGCGTTCGGGTGGCGGTCGCTCCGGCAGCGCCGTGCGACCGGATCCACGGGCTTCCGCGGCATCTCGGGGCCGCCGGGATCGCTGCCGTGGGTCGGCGGGGTGCTCTTTGTGCTCGCGATCCTGCTCGGTGTGGCGGCCCCTCTCGTGGAGCTCGCGGGCTGGATAGGGCCGCTTGTCGAGCCCGGCGCTCTGGTCGTCGGGCTCGGCGCGGCCATGACGATCGCGGGTACGCTCGGCACGCTGTGGTCGCAGGGCGCGATGGGTGAGTCGTGGCGCATCGGCGTCAGCGAGGCGGAGCGCACGAGCCTCGTGACCCGAGGACCGTTCGCCGTGGTGCGGAACCCCATCTTCAGCTTCATGATGCTGGCCGCGCTCGGGATGGCGCTGATCGTCCCGAACGCCGCTGCGCTCGCCTCGTTCGGGGCGCTGGTCTTCGCGATAGAGCTGCAGGTCCGGTGGGTCGAAGAGCCGTACCTGCTCGGCGCCCACGGCGAGGCTTACGCAGCGTACTGCGCGAAGGTAGGGCGCTTTGTGCCTGGCCTCGGCGTCGGGGTCCGGTCGCCTTCGCAATGAATGCAGAGGACGGCCAGAGCGCCGAATCTCAAGCTCCGGCCACCTGCGATAGCCGAGCTCGGCAGCGCAGCGAACGCGCTCGGCCTCGGCGCCCGCTGGGCGCGGAATGCATCTTGAACCGCCCTGATCCATGAGCGACGAGGCTGTGCATCCTGGTGACGCAGCGGGGGCCGCGGCGCTCCCGCTGACCGAGGCGACAAGCGAAGCGGGCGAGCGCGTGCGCCCGGTCGACGCATGGCTCGAGGAGCTCTTGTCCCGCGCGGTGCGCCGCTACAACCGGCGGCCTCGCCCCGCGACGATCGCCACGTCGACCGGCGTGACGGAGCCGACCGACGCGCGCGCGGTCATCCGGCGCGCCTGCATCCGCTCGGCGCTCGCGGGTGGCGCGACCGGGGCGTTCTCGACCGGCGCGGCCGCAGCCACGGCCGAGACGAACGGGCTCGGCGGGCTCATCGCGATCCCTGCCGCCATGCTCGCGATCGGCGGCGAGACGGTGCTCCGGCTGCTCCTGCACGTGCAGATGCTCTGCGAGCTCGCGGATCTCTTCGGGCACCGGTTCGATCCAGACGAGCCGGCCGACGTGTGGGCGCTGCTCGCCCTCACGTTCGGCGTCATGGAGCACCCCCAGGACACCGACGATCCAGCGGGCGTGCTCGTGCGCTCGGCGCGCGAGCGCGGCTCGGATGTGGCCAGGCAGCTCGCGGCGCGGCTCGCCGGCGAGAGCGTGGCGCGCAACCTGGTGCCCGTGCTCTCGGTCGCCTCGTCGTCGATCACGAGCTGGGTGGTAACCCGGCGCCTCGGGGATACCGCGCGCAGATACGTGCGTTACCGGCGCGCGCTCGACGGGGCGCTCTGCGACGAGACGCTGCGCCCGCACCTCGATCGGCTGTTCGACGGGCTCTGGTTCATCTTCACCGCCGACGGCCGCCTCAAGCCGGAGGAGACCGCGCTGCTCGCGGCCGTGCTGCGGCAGCTGCCGGCCTCGGCGCGCGCTGGCCTGAACGAACGGCTCGCCGACGACATCACCTGGATCGAGCGCCTCCGCGGCGTGCCGGAGGGCGCGCGCGCCCCGCTGCTGCGTGCGCTCGAGATCGCGGCGGCCGTCGACAAGGTCGCGTCGCTGCGGGAGCGGAAGCTCCTCGCCCACGCCGCGGCGGCCCTCGGCCTAAGGGTCGACGAGGGCGGGCTCGCTCGGATGATCCGCGAGTTCGAGGAGATCGGCACCCTCGGCGTGGCCGCGTAGCGCGGGCCGCCGGCGCCACGACGCGGGGGAGGGTCGCGATCCACGGCGCAATCGGCGCCAACGCGCGCATCGATCCGTCGATGGTCAACAACGAGGCGGGCCGGGTCGATACGCGCGCTCGGCTCGACGAGCTGCTGCCCGACGCGTGGGCGACGTCGTCGCTCGCTGCTGCGGCTGCCGGCAGCGCCGACGCGTCCTGAGCGACGGGGCCTCCGCCTCCCGCGTGAACCGGCGCAGGTCGTCCGCGCTCGCGCCCTGCAGCACCTTGAGCGCGACCGCCTCGCCCGACAGCCGGTCGCGCGCGCGGTACACGTCCCCCATCCCACCGGCACCGGCGAGCCGCTCGATCTCGAACCGATCCTCGACCACGTCCCCGGCGCGCATCGCCGTTCTTGTGTACTTCGAATGAGCCCCCCGGGTGTGTGTTCTCCCACGGGTGGCACTGCACTATTCCCGCGCAGGTACCACGCAACCGAGTTAACGCAACCCAAGGAGCTCGAAGTCACCAGCGCCGGCGAGCGTACCGAGAGGCCGACCTGCTGGCCATGACGTCCGGCTCAGCCGCCGAGCCACTGCCGCGCGAGATCGAGCGTGCGGGCGTTATCCGGGACGTCGCGGAGGAAGCGCTCGCGCCAGGTCGGGTCGATGAGCTTCTCGGCGCGCGCGAGCAGGGCAGTCCTGGCCGACGCGATGGCGGCAATCGCCTCGTGCTGTCTGCCGCTCGCGGAGAGCGCCTCGGCATACGTCAGGCGGACCAGCGACTCGCCCTCTTCGAGGGTGCCGAACGACTCCAGCATGGAGTTCGCCTCGGTGGCTGTCCTGACAGCCTCGTCGATGCGCCCGAGCCCCAGCAGCGCGCGCGCGAGGACCGCGTACGCCTGGACGCCGAGCGTCGGGGCGCTCTGCACGAGCGCTACCGCGGCGCGCGCTTCGGCCTCGGCGGCCTCGAAGTCGCCGAGTGCGACGCAGATCTTGGCAAGATAGCTGCGAGCAAACAGCTCCGTACGCGCGACCCCCGATCGCCGGCTCGCCGAGGCAGCCGACTCGGCGAACGCCCGTCCCTCGGCCAGCTGGCCGCGATACGCGAGGACCTGCGCGATGTTGGCCTCCGAGGCGTCCCTCAGGTCATGCAGATGCATCCGGCCAGCCTCCTCCAAGGCCGCCCGCAGCACCGACTCCGCCCTCTCGAAGTCGCCGAGCTCGGCGCAGGCGACGCCCAGACCGGCGCGCGAGCTGCAGGCATTGCGGCGATCACCGGCTTGCTCGAAGGCGAGGCTCGCGGCTTCCATCCCGTGCGTGCCTGCGACCAGATCGCCTGTGCATATGGCATAGCAAGAGCGCGCCTCATGGAGCTGCGCGAGCGCCCCCACGTCCCGTACATTGCCGTTCGTGAAAGCGCGCTCGACGGTCTCGATCAGGGCGCGCGCTTCCGCGTAGCGGCCGACCACCGACAGCACCGTTGCGCCGTTGGCGAGACAGACGAGCTTGACGCTCTGCGCGTCGACCGTGGCCTCCGCGTCGGTCGCCAGGGTCATCCAGCGCTCGATCTCGTCGAGCCGGCCCATCTTGTACGACGCGATGACCACCTGCATGATGGCCGAGAACCAGGCGGTCGAGCCACGCTCGATCCGCTCGATGGCCTCCGTGGCTCGCTCCACGGCGAGGGGGAGCTCGCCGCGCCACACGTCGGCCTCCGCCTGCACCCGGCGGAGCCTGCCGGCGGTGTCCCCGGCCGCCCCGCAGCCGATGCCGCGCTCGGCCCGCCCGACCGCCGCGGCGAGATCGCCGCCCCGGAGCGCCTCCTCGGCCGCGCGCAGGTACGCATCGGCCGCCCGCAACGGCGCGCCGCCGATCTCGAAATGCTCGGCCAGCGCCATGGCGTCCGCGCCGCCGCCCCGGTCCAGCCAGTCGCCCGCGAGCGCGTGCCCGACGCGGCGGTCGCGCTCGGTGAGCATGCCGTAGGCGGCCTCCCGCACCAGGGCGTGCCGGAACTCGTACTCCACCTCGCCCGCGATGCGCCCCTCGTGGCGCCGCAGGATGAGCTCCCGCCGCACGAGCTCGGCGAGCCGCCACGCCACCGGCGCGCCGCCCACGAGGGCCGCAATCCCGCCCTCCCAGAACGTCTCGCCGAAGACGCTCGCCGCGCGCAGCGCGCGGCGCTCCTCGACGCCCAGCGTCTCGAGCCGCGCCTGCACCATCGCCAGCGCCGTCTCGGGCATGCCCGCGCTCCGACCCTCGACGACCGCGCGGATCTGCTCCTCCAGCACGAACGCATTGCCCTCGGCGCGCGCGAGCAGCCGCTCGACCTGGTCGGCATCGACACCGTCGCCGAGCACCTCCCGCACGAGCCGCTCGCTCGCGCGCCGGGGCAGCGGCGCAAGCCGGAGCCGGAGGCCGTTGCGCTCGCTCCAGAGCCCAGGGAAGAGATCGTCGGCCTCCGGACGGGCGAGCGCCAGCACGAAGAAGGGCAGGTCCCTGGCGTGCTGGAGCGCGGCGTCGACCAGGTTCACCGTGGGCAGGTCGCCCCAGTGCAGATCCTCGATCAGGAGGAGCACTGGCTGCCTCTGGCACTCGGCTCGGATGAAGTCCTCGAAGGCCTGGCGGAGGCGGTCGCCCATCAGCACCGGGTTCTGGCGGGCTGCGCGGAGCTGCACGTCGCCCTCGTCGGGGAACGGCGCTCCGACGAGCTCGCCGAGGAACGCCGCGACGTGCCAGCCCTTGCCTCCGAGGCTGTCGAGCCGCTCCACCCGGGCGAGCACCTTGCGCCGCCGCACCTCCAGCGGCTCGCCCTCGAGGATGCCCATGGCGCGTCGGAGGGCCCGGGCGAGCAGGCCGAACGCAGAGCCGGCGGCCATCGGGTCGGTCCTTCCGATCCAGATCTCGGCGGCCTCGCTCCGCGCCTTGAGGGCGTGGAGGAACTCCCAGGCGAGGCGCGACTTGCCCATGCCCGGGGCGCCCATGACGATCACGGCGCTCGCGGAGGGCTCGTCCACGCAGTGGCGCCACTCGGTGGCGAGCTGCAAGAGCTCGCGCTCGCGCCCCACGCACGGCGTCGGCTTGCCGAGCAGCCGGGGCACGGTGTCCGGCTCCTCCTTCGGGCCGCGAAGCCAGGATCCTTCGGGCCCCTGCGTCGTGTCGAAGCGGCTGGCGAGCAGCCCCGCCGTCGCGGTGTCGAGCTGGATGCCCGCCTCGGGCGGCCGAGGGCGCTGCGGGAAGAGCTGCACGACGCGGTCGATCAGCGCGCCCACCGGCAGCCTCCCGGCGACCTCCGCCAGCCCCGTGGCGATGGACATGGGCACGCCCCCGAGCTCTGCCCGCAGGGCGATGGCACAATGGGCCGCGCGCGCGGCGAGATCCGTCGGGGTCTCGGCGCCGGACAGCGCGATGAGCAGCCACTGCGACTGCAGGAGCTCGAGGCGCCCGCCGTGGCGCGCCGCGATCTCGCGCAGCGCCTCGATTCGCGCAGCGCCCGCGGCCTCGGAGAGCGTTTCGCCCGCCTCCGCGCTGCCTCGTTCGGCGAGGATCACGCACATGACCCGGCGTTCCGCCGTCGTGATCTCCACGCTCGGCGCGGGCGGCTCCGCCGACTCGCCCCTTCCGACGGGGAGCCCTGCGCGCGCCAGCGATGCGAGCTCCTCGGCGACGGCGGCGCCGTCGCGCGGCCGATGCTCCATCGGCTTCGCGAGCATCCGGACCACGAGGCGCTCGAGCGGCTCGGGGACACCGTCGCGGAGCTCGCCGAGCCGCGGAGGTTCCTCCAGGACCACCTTCATGAGCAGCGAGAGCGCGTTGCCGCCGAGGAACGGCGGACGACCCGCGACGCACTCGAACAGCATGCACCCGAGCGCGAACACATCCGCGCGGGCATCGACCGACGACTCGCCGCGCGCCTGCTCGGGGGACATGTACCCGGGCGTGCCGAGGATCGCGCCGGGCGCCGTCAGGCTCCGCGCGAGCTGGATGTCGCGGGCGATGCCGAAGTCGAGCAGCGTGGCGCGCTCGACGGCGCCGCCCGCGAGCATCAGGTTGCTCGGCTTGAGGTCGCGGTGAACGATGCCGAGCTGGTGCACGGCGCCGAGCGTCGCCGCCACCCGCGCCGCCAGCCTCACGCTCTCGATCACCGAGAGCGGTCCCTCGGCGAGCCTCTCCTCCAGCGTCACGCCGTCGAGCCACTCCATGGCCAGGTAGGGCCGCCCTGCGCCGGTCATCCCGTGCGCCACGTACTGCACCACCCCTGGCAGCCGCAGCGTGGCGAGCGCCTCCGCCTCCCGCGTGAACCGGCGCAGGTCGTGCACGCTCGCGCCCTGCAGCACCTTGAGCGCGACCGCCTCGCCCGACAGCCGGTCGCGCGCGCGGTACACGTCCCCCATCCCGCCGGCGCCGGCGAGCCGCTCGATCTCGAACCGATCCTCGATCACATCCGCGGCGCGCATCGCAACGCCAGTGTACTTCGCGCGAGCTCGGCCCCCTACGCCTCTCGCGCGCGGCACGTCCCCCTCGCTCACGCGAGCGAGCGACGGGCAACCGCGAGCGAGTGCTCCATCACGCTCGGCTCCACACGGAGGCGGTGCAGCGCGCGACGACCCAGCTCCAGCGCGAGCTCCATCTCACCGATGACCGCCTCGTCCGCGCCCCGCTCCCGAAGGAAGACGCGATCCTCCTGGCTGTGGGTCCGGGCCAGCACGGTCGCTCCCGGGCTGACCTCCCGGGCGTGCTCGAGCGCCCGGCGAACCGCCATCCTCTCGGGAATGCAGAGGATCGGCAGGTGCGCCGTGCGCAGGCGCGCCCGGAGGAGGCCGCCGCTCTGCATCAGGTCGGCCGTCAGGTGGTCTGACAAGGCGGCACCACCAGGACGTCGCACGCCACCGCGCGCAGCACGTCCCCGGCCACGGTCCCCAGGAAGGCGTGCGCGACGCCGCTGCGGCCCTGGGTTCCGAGCACCAGGAGATCGTTCTCCGCCTTCTTGACGGCCTTCGCGATGAGCGCCCTCGGCGACCCGTACTTGACGCGGGTCTTCCAGGCCGGCGCGTCGTCCGGCGGGACGTTCGCCTCCGCGAGCGCAGCAGCCAGGATCTGCGCCAGCTCGTGGAGCGCCTTCCGCCGGTACTCCTCGAGGCACGCCTCGGCCTCCTCCAGTGACAAGCTGGGATAGGCCCGCTCGACGTACGGAGCGTCGTAGGCGTGGATGACCGATACCGTCGGGCGCGGCGGCGGGATCACCCGGAGCAGCGAGGTGACGACGTCACGAGCCGCGTCGTCGAGCGCCAGCGCGAGCGCTGGATGCCGGTACGGGGCGTGCGGGCGCAGGCGAACCACAAGCACCGGAAGCCGCGCTTGCCGGAGGACGCGCTCGGCGGTCGAGCCCAGGAAGAGGTCGCGAAGCCCGCGGCCTCCGCCGCGACCCACGACGATCAGATCGGCGGCGACGGCGGCCGCGTGCTGGACGATCTCGACGGCAGGAGCGCCTCCCCGCACGGCATGCTGGATCGTGACAGTCCGGGGCAGCGTCCGGGCCAGGGCCGCCACCTCGGCCTGGAGCGCCTTCCTCGCGTCGTTCTCGGCGCGCTCCCGGGAAAGGGGCTTGAGCCCCTCGGGGACCACGTGCAGGAGGGTGATCCGGGCGTCATCCGCCAGGGGCAGGAGCGCGGTCCGCCCGATCACCCGATCCGACGCCGCCGAGAGGTCCACGGGGACGAGCAGCGAGCGGAACCTGCCGGGCGCATGCAGCGCTTCGTGGTGCGGTGCGGGGGTGCGCTGGGTCATCGGTCAATCCTACCCCCCCTGCGTGACGGCGCGAGGAAGCGCTCGCGTCGCGTCGATGGCGTCGTGGCTGCCCGCCGCGTCATGGGGGTTCCCCTCGCAGCCCGACTCCCCGCAACAGGGGACGGAGCTCGCCGCGCGGGCCGAGCTCCCTCCCCTCGGGCCGGGCTACTCCGTGGCCGCCGCCGCCTCCCCCGCCCCGGCCGCCGCGCCCGCCGCCGCCTCCACCTCGCAGCGCACCACCACGACCTCGCCGTCCGCGAGCTCCGGCCGCTCCACGAGCGTGTGCGCGCCCGCGCGCACCGCCGCGAGCAGGTCGCCCAGCGAGGGCCGCAAACGGGCGAGCGTCGCGGCGTTCGCGCCCAGCGCGAGATCCGTCACCACGCGCCCCACGCTCGCGCCGAGCTCGCTCTTGCGCTTGTTGACGGCCGCCATCGCCCCCGCCGCGAGATCCAGGAGCCCGGCGTCCGCCGGCGCCGCGACGTCCGCGAAATCCGCCGCCGCCGGCCACGTCGCCCGGTGGATCGAGGCCTGCCCCGTCTCCTCCGCGTACACCCAGCGCCAGACCTCGTCCGTGATGTACGGCAAGACCGGCGCGAACAGCCGCAGCAGCACCGACAGCCCGAGCCGCAGCGCCGCCACCGCCGAGCCGCGCGCCGCCTCCCCGGCGCCGCCCTCGCCGCGCGCGCGCGCCTTCGCGAGCTCCAGGTAGGCGTCGGTGAACCAGCGCCAGAAGAAATCCTCTGTGCGCTCGAGCGCCGCCGCGAACTCGTGCTCATCGAACGAGCGCGTCGCGTCCGCCACCACCGCCGACAGCTTGTGCAAGAACGCCCGGTCGAGCTCCTCGGAGACCGGATGGAGCTCCGCGGACTGGCTGAGCACGTACTTGCTCGCATTCCAGATCTTCGTGACGAGGCGCTTTCCGATCTTCAGCACCTTCTCGTCGAACGCCGTGTCCGTGCCGAGCCGCGCGCTCGCCGACCAGTAGCGGACCGCGTCGGAAGAATATGTATCGAGCAGGTGCATCGGCGTGACGACGTTGCCCTTGCTCTTCGACATCTTCTTGCGATCGGGGTCGAGGATCCACCCCGAGATCGCGATATGACGCCACGGGATCGACGACTCGTGCAGCATCGCCTTGGCGATCGTGTAGAACGCCCACGTCCTGATGATGTCGTGGGCCTGCGGCCGCAGATCGGCCGGGAACAGCCGCGCGTGGCGCTCCTCGTCGTCCCCCCAGTGCGAGCTGATCTGCGGTGTGAGCGAGCTCGTGAACCACGTGTCGAAGACGTCGGACTCCGCGGTGAAGCCGCCCGGCTGGTCGCGCTGCGACGGCTCGTACCCGGGCGGCGCGTCGACCGTCGGGTCGACCGGGAGCCTCTCGCGGGTCGCGAGCAGCGGCCTGTCGTGATCCGGGTTGCCCTCGGCGTCGAGCGGATACCAGACAGGGAACTGCACGCCGAAATAACGCTGGCGGCTGATGCACCAGTCGCCCTGGAGCCCCTCGGTCCAGTTGCGGTACCGGAGGCGCATGAAATCCGGGTGCCACGCGATCTTGTCGCCGAACTCGAGGAGCTCGGCCTTCTTGTCGGAGAGCCGGACGAACCACTGCCGCGTGGGCACGAACTCGAGCGGCTGGTCGCCCTTCTCGAAGAACTTCACCGCGCGCTCGATCGGCTTCGGCTCGCCCCGGAGCGCCGGGCCGGCGCCGGGCGCCGCCGCGTGCTCGTCGCGGCGGAGGAGCTCGACGACCGCGGTGCGCGCCTGCTTCGCCCCCTTGCCCTGGAGCGGCGCATAGGCGGCGTTCGCCGCGGCCGGGTCGCGGCTCTGCCACTCGCCCTCGCCGAACGTCACCGGGAGGAGACGGCCGTTCTTGCCGAGCATCTGCCGCAGAGGGAGCTTCTGCTCCCGCCACCAGATCACGTCCGTCGCGTCGCCGAAGGTACAGACCATCAGGATGCCCGTGCCCTTCTCGCGATCGACGAGCGGGCTCGGGAAGATGGGCACCGGGGCGCGGAAGATCGGGGTGAGCGCCGTCTTGCCGAAGAGGTGCCGATACCGCGGGTCCTCCGGGTGCGCCGTGACGCCGACGCAGGCCGCGAGCAGCTCCGGGCGCGTCGTGGCGATGATGAGCTGCTCGCCCGTCCCCTCCACCGCGAACGCGATGTCGTGGAACGCGCCGGACTGCTGGCGATCCTCGACCTCCGCCTGGGCCACGGCGGTCTGGAAATCGACGTCCCACATCGTGGGCGCGAAGACCGAGTAGAGATGGCCCTTCTCGTGCAGATCCAGGAACGACAGCTGCGCCGTCCTGCGGCAGTGATCATCGATGGTGGCATACTCGTGCTGCCAGTCGACCGAGAGGCCCACCCGGCGGAAGAGCGCCTTGAAGACCTGCTCGTCCTCGCGCGTGACCTTGTGACAGAGCTCGATGAAGTTGGGCCGCGACACGATGCGCGGCGGCTCCTTCTTCATCGCCTCCGGCGACGCCTGCGGCAAGGTCAGGCCGCGCTCGTACGGCGTGCGCACGTCGGTGCGGACGTGGAAGTAGTTCTGCACGCGCCGCTCGGTGGGCAGGCCGTTGTCGTCCCAGCCCATCGGGTAGAAGATGTTGAAGCCGCGCATCCGGCGCTGGCGGACGACGACGTCCGTGTGCGTGTAGCTGAAGACGTGGCCGATGTGCAGCGAGCCCGAGGCGGTCGGCGGCGGCGTGTCGACGACGAAGGTCTCCTCGCGGGGACGCGACGGGTCGTATCGGTACGTCCCGTCGGCCTCCCACACGTCGGCCAGGCGCTGCTCGGCGACGGGCGAGTCGAAGTGCTTCGGGAGCGTCGCGGGATCGATGGTGCGGAACGTCTTCTTGGTCGTCACGTGGTCACCTGCAGAACAGACCCGCAGGAACCGCCCGCGGGGGCGGCATCCTACGTCGTACCCAGGGTGCCGCTCAAGGCGCGCCGCGCCGCGGGGCGGCGATCCGCGACCGCGTCCGCCCGAGGCCGGCGGCTCCGCCGTGGCGCCGCGGCGAGGCCGGCGGCGCCGCCGCGGACGGGCCCGGAGGCTCAGTCGTAGCGCTCGACGTGGACGTGCTTGCGGGGGACGCCGAGCTCGCCGCGGGCGAGCTCGCGGACGGACGAGACCATCCGATCGAGGCCGCAGATGAAGACGTGCGGGGCCGGATCGCCGCTCTTCTCCGCGAGCTCCCGGTAGAGCTCGGGCGCGTGCGCCTGCACGTAGCCGCGGCGGCTGGACCACGAAGGGCCGCCCCGCGAGAGCGTGATCTCGTAGCGGATCCGGTCGGATCCGCGCGCCAGCGCCTCGAGCTCGTCGCGGTAGATGGCGTCCTCCTCGAAGCGCGCGCCGAACAGGATCCACAGGTGGGGCGCGGCGAGCCCTGCGCGCAGGGATGCGTGCAGCATGCTCCGGAGCGGCGTGATGCCGGTGCCGGTGGCGACGAACAAGGAGGGCGAGGAATCCCCGGGATCGCGGGTGAAGAGCCCGTGCGGACCGATGGCGCGGAGCGTGGCGCCGGGCTCGATCCGGTGCAGGTGCTCCGAGCCGGCCCCGCCCTCCACCAGCGTGACCGCGAGATCGAAGCGAGGCGAGCCGTCGGGAGCGGATGCGATCGAGTAGGCGCGCTTCACCTCGCCGCCCGAGAGCGGGAGCACGAGGTTGACCCACTGTCCTGCCTCGAACAGGAACGACCTCCCGTCGGCGCGCTCGAACGAGAGCTCGCGCACGAAGGGGCTGAGAGGCCGGGCGGCGACGAGGCGGGCTTCGAACGGTTCGGCGTGGATCATGGTCGGGCCCGGCGAGGCTCAGGCTGCGGGAGCCGCGCGGGTAGCGAGGTCTTACCGCAGCCTGCGCCTCGGCCCAATCACGATCGAAGCCGGGAGGGCGCCGCCGGAGGACGCGCCATCGCGGGAATCCCGGGCCTCAGGTCCGGGACAACGCCGGAGGGCGGCCACGCCGCCGAGCGCGGCCGGGCCGGAAGCCCGGGGCCCGCGCTCCGGCGGGGGAGCCGGCGCGGGATCTACCGCTGCACGCCCATGCGGCGGCGCTGCGGGATGTTCACCGCCGGCCGGGAGCGATCCTGGCTGGGGAGCGCGCGCGGCGGGCGGGGATCCCGGTGCGCGGGCTTCGGCGCAGGGGGCTGCCCTCTCTGCGGCGGGCGCGGGTCGGGTGTCTTGGCCGAGCCCAGCGCGAGGTCGGAGACGGGGAGGTGCGCGCGTCGTTGCATAGAATCCTCCATTCGATCGGTCATCACCACATCAGGAAGAACACCAAGGCTGAACGAAACCTTCGAAGAACCGGCTCTCATAGACCCTCCATTCATCGTACGACCCCGGATTGCAGACAGACCGAACCCGCGACGGACACTGGCTCTCTGGGCCTCTCCCTGGCCGCTCGACAGGCGCTCTCTCGACGCACCTCCGCCTCTCGTCGGGACGGGACGGTCCGCCTCGCCGCGCGCTCCCTGTCGAGATGCCTCAGCGTCTCGACGTCAGGAGAGATGGCGAGTCGGCCCGTCGCGCCACGAACCGTCCGGCTCGGTGCTTCGAGCGCGCGGCCAGCGAGCGAGAGACAACCACCAGGAGATCGCGGATCTCCTGGAGATCGACCTCCAGCGCCTCGGGCTCGTCCGCTCGTCGGCCACGCTCCGTCCTCATGAGCGCACGACGCGAGCTCGCGCGGGGTTCCGCGGGTCGCCGTCGTGGCGGCTCATGCGCGACAACACAAGGACGCCGTGCCACCCTGGGCAGCAGGCGCTCAACCTTGACGGCCGCGCGACGGAGCGGTGGTTTCAGCCGGGAGTGCGCATGGTCGACGCGGGCTACGCGTCGAGAGGAACGCTAGCACTCGGCCGGGAGCATGCCCAGCGATTTTTGTGGAGGAGGGCAGTTCGCGCGCTGGCATCGCGTCGGCATCGCGCTGGCTTGCGGCCTTTTGCCGCGGACATCGAGACCTGGATATCGCTGCTGAGCTGGAGACACGGGGCGCTCGTGCTCAGAACGCGACGCGCAGCCCCGCGCTCAGGGGGCCAGCCCCGGGCGACGCAGCGACGGCGCCCGGACCGACGAGGAGCCGCGCGACGACAGGCGCGCTCGACGCGGCGTCGCGCCGCACCCGCTTCTTGCCGATCACGTAGAGCGGCAGGCCGATGGCGGCGCCGGCCACCCCGCCGGCCGCGGTGGCGATCGCCAGCTTGGACGCTTCGCTGCGCCCCGCGCTGCTGTCGTCGTAGCTCGCGAAGACCAGCACCGCGCCGCCGAGGATGGCGGCGCCGCCGAGGCTCGCGAGGACGAGCCCCGAGACCATCATGACAGGGCTGTTCCACTCCGTCGTTCGCTCCTCGAAGTCGTCGAAGTCCCTCCGCGCCGCCGCGAGTTCCAGCTCGATCCGGCGCTGCGCGGCGCGCCGCTCGTCCTCGGAGCCGATCTCGTGGACGCGGCGCGCCTGGCTCTCCAGCGCCGCGATGCGCGCCTCGTGCACAGCGGCGGTCTCCTCCCACGTGGCCCCCGGCCGGAGACCCGCCACGGCCGGCGCGACAGGGGACGCGGGCGCCGCGGGCGGCGGGGTCGAGGCGCCCGCCGCGCCTCCCGCCGGCGGCTCCGCGGCGGCCGGAGGCGCGGGCGCCGCGGCGGCGAGGGCCAGCGCCCACGCGACGAGACGACAGCGCGCTGCGCGACCACGGCGGTGCGCCGACGACACGCGCGGACGCACGGGTCGGGACTGGACCGGTTCCATTCAACGCAGCGTCATCGCTCGACTGAGCGGGGTCAAGGCGCGAGCAGGCGAGCAGGCCGCCGGGTCCTCAGGCCCTCAGGAACGAACGGCTCTGACGGCGTCTTAACGATGGACAACCCGGGGCGGCCGAGTATAGTGCCACGTTCTTGCTAGCACTCACATCTCGTGAGTGCCAGAACTCCAAGCCAACGCCAGCATCCGGCCAGACGGCAGAGGCGCGCCCGAAGCTGTTCCCGGGGAGACCCGGGAGCCGAGGCACGAGCGTGCCGCCATGCACGACGCACGGGATGAAGTGACGTCAGGTCGTGACCGGTGGGTCACGCCAGGAGAAAACAGAATGAAAATCCGACCGCTCCAGGACCGTGTGATCGTTCGTCGCGTGCAGGAAGAGGAGAAGACCAAGGGGGGCCTCTTCATCCCGGACAGCGCCAAGGAGAAGCCGATGGAGGCCATCGTGCTCGCCGTGGGCAACGGGAAGACGCTCGAGGACGGCACCGTCCGCAAGCTCGACGTGAAGGAGGGCGACCGCGTCCTCTTCGGCAAGTACACGGGGAACGAGATCAAGATCGACGGCGAGCAGGCCCTCATCCTCCGTGAAGAAGACATCCTCGGCATCATCGAGAGCTGATTCGGGCAAGACCGTTTCAAGGAGATTCGCACCATGGCAGCCAAAGAAATCATCTACAACGAGTCGGCCCGAAGCATGATCCTCGCGGGCGTCAACGCCCTCGCGGACGCGGTGAAGGTCACCCTCGGTCCCAAGGGCCGGAACGTCGTCATCGAGCGGAGCTTCGGCGCTCCCACGATCACCAAGGACGGCGTGACCGTCGCCAAGGAGATCGAGCTGGAGAACCGCTTCGAGAACATGGGCGCCCAGATGGTGCGCGAGGTCGCCTCGAAGACCAGCGACATCGCCGGCGACGGGACGACCACCGCGACCGTGCTCGCCCAGGCGATCTACCGCGAGGGCTCCAAGCTCGTCGCCGCGGGCCACAACCCGATGGAGATCAAGCGCGGGATCGACAAGGCCGTCGAGGCCATCGTGGCGCACCTCAAGGGCGCCGCCAAGTCGACCCAGGACGCGAAGGAGATCGCGCAGGTCGGCACCATCAGCGCCAACGGCGATCTCACCATCGGCAAGCTCCTCGCGGACGCGATGGAGAAGGTCGGCAAGGAGGGCGTGATCACGGTCGAGGAGGCGAAGAGCCTCGAGACGACGCTCGATGTCGTCGAGGGCATGCAGTTCGACCGCGGCTACCTCTCGCCCTACTTCGTGACCGACCCCGAGGCCATGAAGTGCACGATGGAGGACGCGTATGTCCTCATCTCGGAGAAGAAGATCTCCAACATGAAGGATATCCTGCCGGTGCTCGAGGCGATCGCCAAGAGCCAGAAGCAGCTCCTCATCATCGCGGAGGACATCGAGGGCGAGGCGCTCGCGACGCTCGTCGTCAACAAGCTCCGCGGCACGCTCCACTGCGCCGCCGTCAAGGCCCCCGGCTTCGGCGATCGCCGCAAGGAGATGCTCAAGGACATCGCGGTGCTCACGGACGGCCAGGTGATCGCGGAGGAGCTCGGGCTCAAGCTCGAGAACGTCACGCTCAGCGACCTCGGCCGCGTGAAGACCGTGATCATCGACAAGGACAACACGACGCTCGTCGGCGGCGAGGGCAAGAAGGACAAGATCAAGGCCCGCCTGACCGAGATGCGCGGGCAGATCGAGAACTCGACGAGCGACTACGACCGCGAGAAGCTCCAGGAGCGCCTGGCGAAGCTCGTCGGCGGCGTGGCGGTGGTCAAGGTCGGCGCCGCGACCGAGACCGAGATGAAGGAGAAGAAGGCCCGCGTCGAGGACGCGCTGCACGCGACCCGCGCGGCCGTCGAGGAGGGCATCGTCGCCGGCGGCGGCGTCGCGCTCATCCGGGCCCAGGCCGCCCTCGAGAAGCTCCAGGTGAGCGACGAGCAGCGGACCGGCGTGAACATCATCCGTCGCTCCATCGAGGAGCCCCTCCGCCAGATCGCCGCCAACGCCGGCGAAGAGGGCTCGATCGTGGTGCAGAAGGTCCGCGAGGGGAAGGGCTCGTTCGGATACAACGCCGCGACCGGCGAGTACGGCGACCTGATCGCGATGGGCGTCATCGACCCGGCGAAGGTCGTCCGCTCGGCGCTCCAGAACGCGGCGAGCGTCGCGAGCCTGATGCTGACGACCGAGGCGCTCATCGCCGAGCGTCCGAAGGACGAGAAGTCGTCCGGCGCCGGTGGTGGCCACGCGGGCCACGGCCACGGCGACTTCTAGTCTCCTGAGGGCGCGCGCCGGGCGATGAGCCCGCGCGCGCCGCCGGGAGGAGCGTGAGGGCCGGTCTCCCGGGCGGGAGACCGGCTCTTCGCCTTTTTATGGCCGGGAAGTGCCCCGCCGGGCGCGCTCACCCCTGGCCGCTCTGCGCCGCCGGCGGCCGGCCGCGGCGGCGCCTCCCCTCCCCCGCCGGCCGCGCGTCCGCGGCCACGCGGAGCAGCTCCTGGAGAACTCGCGGGTGCCCGCGGCCTCGAGCAGCTCCGCGGCCTCGATCTGCGCGCGGACGCCGTCCCGCAGCCAGGCGAGCGCAGGGGCGTCGCCGTCGCGCCGGAAGCGGCTGCGCGCCGCCCGGCGAGCTCGGGCAGAGCGAGCGATCGGGCTGCCCGGGCTTCGCGAGGGGATCCATGACGCCGCTCGTCGAGGGCCGTCGGCCCGGCCAACTCGAGTAAGCTGCTCGCCATGGACCCTGCCCTGCTCCGTTATCTCGATCTCGTGCAGCGCGAGCTGTCCGCCGATGACGTCCTGATCGAGCTCGGCGGCAGGCCGCCCGGCGATCCGCGCGCGGTGTGGTGCGCGCTGCCGAACGGCTCGCGGCTGGTCGCGCGCTTCGCCGAGCCGCCCGGCGAGCCCGCCAGGATCTCGAGGCAGCTGGAGGAGCTCGCCGCGTCGTTCTCGGGGCTCTCGTCAGGGGGTGGCGACCAGCGGCCCTCGCGCAGCGGGTCGACGCACCGCCTGGACGACGAGCTGGAAGCGCTCGCGTCGCGCGCGGGCGCGCTCGGCGCGATCGTCGTGGATGACACCTCCCCGGTGATCTGGGGGACCTCGGAGCCGCGCCGGGACGAGGTGGACGTCGGCGATGCGTTGCTCCTGGCGCAGTGGGCCGACGACGTGGAGCGCGTCGGCGTGAACCTGATCGATCTGCTCGAGCTCGACGACGCCGCGCTGGAGCAGGCGCTCGCGACAACGTCGCTCGGCCCCGGGGCGCGCGAGACCATCGCCGGCCACCTCCAGAAGATCCGGGAGCGCGGCTCACGCAGCCCGATGGCGTGGCGGCGGCAGGTCGCCATCGCGCGCGCCATCGACCGCGTGCGGGGCCCCGCGGCCTCGGAGAGCGCCGCTCACGGCAGGTTCATCAGCCAGCACGAGCAGGTCGGCGTGTACGCGCGCGCCTTCGCGAACATCTACCGCCTGATCCTCGCGTATCCTGGCCCGTTCTCCGAGCTCCAGGCAGAAGGCTCGGTGCAGCAAGCATTGCCGCTGATCGAGCGGCTCGTGCTCGCGTTACCCCCGATCGACCCCCATCGCGGCGCGAAGATCCTCCACTTGCGGCGCCCGAGCTGATGCGGGGAGGGGGTTCCGGGGCCGGGTCGTGAGCGTCCTTTGACCCCCACCCTGGACACCGATGCTCCGCGCCGAGCACGCGTGACCGATGGACCCGCCGGAAAGCCGATGATACTGTCCGGCCGATGTCGGAGAGCGTAGCCCAGCTCGAGGAACACCGCGCGGCGCTCACCGGGCACTGCTACCGGATGCTGGGTTCGGTGGTCGACGCCGACGACGCCGTCCAGGAGACGATGGTGCGCGCCTGGCGCAGCCTCGATCGGTTCGACGGGCGCTCGTCGCTGCGCACCTGGCTGTACCGCATCGCGACAAACGTCTGCATCGACCTGCGGGCCGACCGCGCGCGCCGGGCGCGCCCCATCGAGGAAGGCCCGGTGGGCACCGCGGACGACACGCTCGAGACGCGCCCGCGCACGCACTGGCTGGAGCCCATTCCCGACGCGCACGCCCTGCCGGCGGACATCGACGCCGCCGAGAAGGCGATGCTCCGCCAGAGCATCCGCCTCGCGTTCGTCGCGGCGCTCCAGCACCTGCCGCCGAAGCAGCGCGCCGCGCTGCTGCTCACGGAGGTGCTCGGCTGGTCCGTGGCGGAGGTCGCCGACAGCCTCAGCACCTCGGTCGCCGCGATCAACAGCGCGCTCCAGCGCGCGCGGGCGACGCTCGCGAGCCGCGATCTCGGCGACGCGCGCGTCTCGCTGCCCGAAACGCAGTCCGCCCTGGTCGACCGCTACGTCGCCGCCTTCGAGCAGTACGACGTGGACGCGCTCGCGGCGCTGCTGCACCAGGACGCGGTCCTGTCGATGCCGCCCTACACCCTCTGGCTGCGCGGCCCCGAGGCGATCCGCACCTGGTTACTGGGCCGGGGAGCGGGCTGCCGCGGGTCGCGGCTCGTGCCGACGGCGGCCTGCGGCGCGCCGGCGTTCGCACAGTATCGCCCCACCCCCGAGGGCGGCCACCGGGCCTGGGCGCTCATCGTGCTCGACATCGCCGGGGACCGCATCGCCGGCATGACGTCCTTCCTCGACACCGAGACGCTCTTCCCGCGGTTCGGGCTGCCGCTCGATCTTGCGGCCTGACTTCCGGCCTGACCGCGGGCGCCCTCCCGGCATCGCGGCGCGGCGATCTTTTTTTTCGGCGACCGATGATTCCCGACGGGCGCGGGGGTCTATGGGGTGAATCCAGCACGGAGGCACCCATGACCGCGAACGTCGCCAGCACCCATCATCGTGACAAAGATCTCACCACCGGGCCCCGGACCGAGGCGCCGACCCGCGTCGCAGCGCCCGGCGCGGCGCCGTCCAGGCGAGCCCTGTGGGCGGGTCGCGTCCTGAGCGGGCTGGGCGTGCTGTTCCTGACGTTCGATGCCGCGGTGAAGGTGCTGCGGCTGGTCCCCGCGGAGGCGGGGACCGCCGATCTCGGATTCCCGGCCAGCCTCGTCCCCACCCTCGGCTATCTCCAGATCGCCTGTCTGGTGACGTACCTGATCCCGCGCACCGCGGTGCTCGGCGCGATCCTGTGGACCGGTTACCTGGGCGGCGCGATCGCGATCCACGTGCGGGTCGGGAGCCCGCTCTTCAGCCACACGCTCTTTCCGATCTACATCGCCGCGCTCCTCTGGGCGGGGCTCTGGCTGCGCGACCGCCGCGCGCGCGCGCTGCTCGCGAGCCCGGCGTCGCTCGACCGATGAGCTTCACGTTTCCCCGGAGTCCGTCACAGCAGAGGAAGCAGAGGAGAAGAGAGCCATGACAACGAACAACCCTCGCAAGATCTTCGTCAACCTGTCCGTCCGCGACCTGAAGCGGTCGATGGAGTTCTTCGGCAAGCTCGGGTTCGAGTTCAACCCGCAGTTCACGGACGAGAACGCCGCCTGCATGGTCATCAGCGAGGAGGCCTACGTCATGCTCCTCGCGGAGCCGTACTTCAAGACGTTCACGAAGAAGGAGATCTGCAGCACGAGCACGCACACGGAAGGGCTCTTCGCGCTCTCGTGCAGCAGCCGGGCCGAGGTCGACGAGATGGTGAAGAAGGCGCTCGAGGCGGGCGGGTCGCACGCGATGGATCCGCAGGATCACGGCTTCATGTACGGCTCCAGCTTCTACGACCTGGATGGCCACCACTGGGAGGTCCTCTGGATGGACCCCGCGGCGATCCAGCCGTAGCCCGCGGCGGCGGCCGCGCCGCCCGGAGGGAGCTCACATGAAGGCACCTCAGCTCGCGCTGACGCCTATCTCTGCTGCGACCTTCCGCATCTTCTGATCGTCCGGCGCAAGAACGCTCAGGACACGCCGAGTGAGCTCGGGACCTGCAGCTTCCGGCGTTCCCGCGTTGAACGGCGGGGCAGGGTGCGGCGCCGCGCCTGGCCATGACGAGCGCCCTGTCGACGGCGCTCGGTGGACCCGACTGTGAGCGACGCCGAGGTGAACCGACAGGACATTCCACCCTGCTTTCAGGACACGGGGCTCAGGCCCCCGCGCGAAGTTGCGAGGAGCACCACGAGATCCCTCGCCACCTCGAGCGCCACATCGTACCCGAGCTCCTCTTCCACCAGCGAGAGCGCGAGATCGATGCTCGCGGTGGTGCCCGCGGACGTGTAGATCTTCCCGGATCGAACGAAGGTCGCGTCGGGGTCGTCACGCGGGGAGCGCTCTTCGATGGCCGGGGCCGATTCACGCGATGACGCTCCCCCGCTGCGCAGTTGACCGTCAAGACAAGGTACCTGCATTTCCTGCCAAGCACCCTGAGCGCGGAGAAGGTGGTATGGGACCGTTCTCCGAGTGACCTGCGCAGAGGGTTCAGCGCTTCGAGCGCTCGCCCTTGCTCTCCTGCTCCTTCAGCTCCTCCAGCAGGGCGTCGAGGCGCTCGTAGCTGCCCTCCCAGAAACGACGGTAGTTGTCCAGCCAGCCGCTGGCGTCCGCGAGCGGCGTGGCCTCGATCCGGCACGGCCGTCGCTGCGCGTCGCGACCGCGCGAGATCAGGCCCGCGCGCTCCAGCACCTTGAGGTGCTTCGAGATCGCGGGCTGGCTCATCGCGAACGGCTTCGCCAGCTCGTTCACCGACGCCTCGCCGGACGCGAGGCGCGCGAGGATCGCTCGCCGTGTCGGATCGGCGAGCGCAGCGAACGTTGCGTCGAGGCGCTCGGAGGGCGTCACTTTATAACTCCTTGGTTAAAAAACTATGTGGTTATACATGATACGGGCGCCACCGTCAAGCCTCCCGTGAAGGTGAGGCTGCTCGGCGTCCGTGAGGCCGTCCTTCACGGGCGCTCCCAGCGCGGAGCGATCCCTCGATGGCAGGACCCGGAGGGCGACGTCGATGCGCTCGCCGACGAGATCGACATGACGATCGACGGTGAGGCCCTCGACGCGGAAATCGGGCGGAGCTCCGCCTTGACAAGCGCGGGGCGGCGGTGTACTTAACCCAAAGGTTAATTAACCAATTGGTTAATCACGGGTGCCGGCCCATCCGCTGGGCATCCCGTACAGGATCGGGAACGATTGCGCAGGAGGAGGAGAGTCATGGTCGCAACCAGCGTCGCCAACAAGAGCAGCTTCCAGGTCACGACGCCGTCGGAGCAGGAGATCTGCATGACGCGCCTGTTCAATGCGCCGAGGCACCTCGTGTTCGAGGCGATGACGAGGCCCGAGCACGTGAAGCGATGGTGGGGCTGCCTGAGCGAGGGATACTCGGTGCCCGTCTGCGAGATCGATCTTCGCCCGGGCGGCGCGTGGCGCTTCGTGAACCGCTTCCCCGAGGGCGAGGCCGCTTTCCACGGCGAGTACAAGGAGATCACGCCGCCGAGCCGGATCGTGTTCACCGAGATCTTCGAGCAATTTCCGGACACCGTCTCGGTGGTGACATCGGTCTTCACCGACGAGGGCGGCAAGACGCGCGTCACGACCACGGTGCGCTATCCGTCGAAGGAAGTGCGCGACGCGGTCGTCGCGTCCGGAATGGAGCAGGGCGCGGGCGTGAGCTACGACCGCCTCGAGGAGCTGGTCGCGCAGCTGCAGTAGCGATGAGGCGGCTGGGGTCGGCGGGGGCGCTCGCCTGGCCCTCACGGCGGCTCGGGGTGGCTGCAACGCATTGACTGCATATGGCACCTCCACATGCTCCACCCGAAAGCCTATGTCGCCGACTGCATGAGGCTGTTCGGCGAGATCCTCGATCACGACGGCGGGTTCGGCGGAACATGCGAGGAGGAGCCGGTGCTCCAGGCGATGTTCGTCAGGACGGCCGCCTCTGGGAGGCGAAGCTCGGCGAGCCGTACCTGGGATCCGTCGTCGCGTGCAAGCGGAACTGCGTGAGCCGCTGCCGCCGGAGGTGCTCGTCGCGGGCGACCACGTCGCAGCTCGACCCGACCTGCTGCTCCTCCCCCGCTTCACGAGCACGCCCGTGTCGGTCGCGCCAAGCCATGCAGGGTGGCCGTCGAGCGGGACCTTCCGGGGGGCGCCGCGCCTCGGCGCCTCGTACAGGAGCCCGCGGAGCACGTCGCCCCCCCCCAGAACGAGCGCAGCCGCAGCGCGGCCGGCAGCGCGCCGCCGAAGGCCTCGTAGGCATCGCAGGCGTCGTGGCCGGGGTCGAGCGGGAGCAGATCGGCGTCGTCCGGGACGAGGCGAGCGAGCGCCGCGTCGCGCGCCTCCACGAAGCGCGAGAGCGCGCGGCGCAGGCGGGCGGGGGGCAGGTTGGTCACCGGGTGCTTGGCGACGCCGTGCACCTTGGGATCCCAGGGCGTGCCGCTCATCTCGCCGGGGTGGATCACGCCCTTCGGCCCATTCACGTAGTCCTTGCCGTCGATCGTCGTCTCCGACTTCGACCAGAAATTGTACCAGGGCCGCGGCTTGACGAAATTCCCTTCCCAGTCCCCAGCGCGGTCACCTTGGCCATCGCGTCCGACCTCCTGGTGGGGAGCGTACAGGGCGCCGCAGGGCGAGCCAACAGGCCCCTGGGCAGCACCGGCGACGGCCACGCAGCAGGACCCGCGCGCCACGGGCGGACGCGCGCGCGGCGCCTGCCCGCGTCATCGCCGCATGTCACACCGCATCTGCATCCGACGTCCGGCGGATCCACTCGACGGCAGCCTGGCGCGTCTCGAACACCCCGAAGTGCGCGCCGCGGCGCTCCTCGGCCACCATCTCACCGAACCGGCTGCTGAAATCGGATCCCCCCGGCGGACACACCACGGCGAGCCGGATCCAGTAGTTCCTGAGCTTCTGCAGGATCTCCCCGGCCTCTCTCGAGCTGAGATCGAAGAAGGCGGCCGGCAGGTTCGCCGCGTAGAGCAGGGCGCACCGCACGCCATCCGAGAAACAGGCCTCGAGCACGCGATCGACGTCGCGAGCGCTCGACATGAGCGCCTGGTCCGGCAGGCCTTCCACGAACCTCACACCGCCCTCGTCGACCGCCGTCAGATCCATCGCTGCCCTCGCATGCGGCTCCGGCGCCGCGGGCCCAGCGCCGCAAGAACCGCTAGGCCCGCGCTGGGTAATACCAGAGGAGCCTAGCGCCGCGCGCCGGCAGCGGCCACGTCGGGCTGACGCCGAGACCAAGATCGCGCTCGCCCGCCCTGCGGCAGGCCAGCGCGACCTCATGTGCGTCACCGCAGCGACGCTATCTCCCCGCGAACGGGAACGGCGTGGGAGGACAGCTCGCCAGGCATCTCCAGTAGCGCTGGTAGCACACGTGGGGCAGCGCAAATGACAAGCAAGTTCGATACATGCGCTGGCACCTGAACCTGCAATAGGGCGAGATGGCCTCGACGGCGCTGCCGATCGTCTCGGAGTCTGTCTCCTCGACGGCCCGGGGCTGAACCTCTCCATCGGCTCCGCCCGGCAAGAGCTCCTCTGCGCTGGCCGGGCGCGCCCCGCCGGCGAAGGCCGCCAGCATGCCGAAAGCGAGGACTGCCTGAATTCTTCTCGTCGTTCTCATGGTCGCCCCCTCCGCGTGGAATCCGCTGCATAAGACGAACGATCGGAATCGCGCACCGTCTCATGGCCGCACGACATGTTGTGCGGGCATCGCTGGATGTCCACCCGGCCGCGCGGGGCGGCGCGGTGTCGCTCTTCTCCGCGTCCGATCCGCGTCCGATCCGCGTCCGATCCGCGTCCGATCCGCGTCCGATTCGCGTCCGATTCGCGTCCGAGCGACCTATCCATGCTCGCTCATCGAGCGCGGTCGACCGGCGACCTCACTGGGCGCGCTGGATCTCGTCGGAGAACCTCACCGCCTCGCGGAGGACGTGATCGGCGAGCGACGGATCGATGATGCTCTTGATCTGCCCCGTCTCGATGCCCTGCTCCGCGGCCGTCTTGAAGTCGATGACCTCGTCGGCCATGCTCGCGAGCTGCCCGCTGCCGACGCGCTGCGTGTGCGCTTGATACAGCTGCTCCGCGCGCGCCTTCGCGTCCGCGACGAGCGCGCGCTCCTGCGGGTCGAGCAGGTGCGCGACGAACTCGAGGTGATCCGCCATGATCGTCGTCCAGAACGCCGAGACCTCGTCGCGCTGGAGCGCGGCGCTGCCGTTCGCGAGCAGCTCGAGCCGGGCGGCGAAGCGCTCGGCCTCGCGCGCGATGTGGTCGAAGAAGAGCGGCCAGACGAGGCTCCGGAGCGTGCCGGCCTCCTGCGCGCGCTGCATGCGGCGCTTGTACTCGATGAACGGGAGGACGCTCGCCCGCGTCGAGGAGAGGAGCGAGGAGAGCCCGTCGTCGCGATAGCCGCCGTCACGGGCCGAGAGGAAGTGTCTCGCAAAGACGAGCTGGAACTGCCGCGCCTCGCTCCGGGGCCCGCGGAGGTGATCGCCCGGCATGAGCAGCGACATGAACATCGCGTGCTCCATCATGATGTCCGTCCAGAAGAGGACCTCCGAGACGGCGTACCCGGCGAGCCCGGCGTTCATGCCGGGCAGGTAGATCGGCTTCCTCGCGCGCTGATCGACGAAGACACCGGGCGTGAACGCCGCCGCCTCCGGCAAGGAGAGCGGCCCGATCGACTCGCAGCTGCCCTGACCCTTGCTCGGATCGAGCGAGAGGCCCGGTGTCGCGATCAGCGATACACCGGCGGCGGCCGCCGCCGTGCCGGCGAATTGCCGGCGTCCAAGTTTCCCTTGCAAAGCACGCTTCTCCATCGACGCTCCTCCAGGTTCGTACGGCGTTGAGAATCCGAGCGCGAGGGTGCATGTCCCGCGCCCGGGCCGAGGCGCGGGACGGAGAGCGGTCCGCCAATGCGCGTCCCGCAGATCCCACCGACCCGCGGCGCCGGGATTCACCACGCCCGGGCGCCTCGTCGCGAGGGATGCCGCCGGAGGATCCGTCGGACGCATGGCCGCGGAATCCGCCCGTGATGGGAGGTCGGCGAGCGACAACCTGCGAAGACCGAGCACATGCTCCCTCATTCGCGGACCACCTGCGACGACCGAGCACACGGGCCCCATCCTACCGTCCGCGGGAGAGCCCCGGACGCGCTTCGAGGACGTACCGCCGCTCGCCCCCCGCCGGCGCACGACGCGGGCGGAGCGGACAACGTCGCCCACGCAAGCGCAACGGCCAGGTCGCCGGCGCGACAGGCACCGCCGACACACGCCAGCCGCCACGCCGGCACCACCTACATTCCCCTACCCTCGCCCTGTATTGGTCCCAGCATTTTTCGCTATCGTCGCCCGGGATGTCGAGACCCCGCCCTCGGCTCCGACCCGCCCATGAACGCGCCTGCGAGCTCGCCGCGCAGGCGTCCGCCGCGCCGGGCCCCGGCGGCGGGCCGCTCCACCTGGCGATCGACGTGCGAGAGGTGGCGTGTCGAGCGAGCCGCTGGAACTGGAAGAAGACGAGACCGATCTCATCGTGCACGGCTTCCCCCGCGGGTTGCGGCGACGGCGTCTGCAGCACCGGCGAGAGCACCTCGTCCTGCCCGGCGGACTGCCAGCTGGAGGTGCTGTACGACGAGCACACGCCGCAGCCGAACTGGGTGACGCCGGGCATCCAGGTGCGCAATGCAGGGCCCGCCAACTGAACCGGTACAGTAGGAGAGGAGCGATACCGTGAGCCTGATGGCGAGTGAAGGGTGATCGCGCGAAAATGGTGAGGATGACCCTGGATCCTGCGCGAAGGCGGGCGACGAGGATTGCCCGCCCCGCTCTGCTCGTGCATACCGGCGTCTGGTGCAGTCAGGTGCGGGGGCAGGTGAACGGGAGATCACGATGCGCGTTATCCATGGATCGGTAGCTGGCTGGGCCGGTGCAGCCCTCATGGCTTTGGGCCTCTCCGCCGGGTGCGGCGAAGCGGACGATCAGCAGGGCTCGGGGCAGGAGGCGACCGGATCGGGCGGGGGCGCGTCGGGCACGGGCGGCGATGCCACCGGCGCCACGTCCGGCGCCGGCGCCGGCAGCGCCACCTCCGGCGCCGGCAGCGCCACCTCCGGCGCCGGCGGCGACACGTCGGGCACGGGCGCCACCTCCGGCACGAGCGCCACCTCCGGCACCGGCGCCGGGGGCGGGGATGTCACGGGGCCGGGGTTCTCGGTGCGAGGCCGCTTCCTCCACGACCGCTGCGGCGAGAAGGTGCTGCTCCGGGGCGTCAACGAGATGGTCGTCTGGCTCTCGTCGGGGTCCGACGGCATGCCGGAGTTCCAGGAGATCGCGAAGACGGGCGCCAACACGGTGCGGATCGTGTGGGAGACCAAGGCGTCCGTGGCGGGCCTCGATCAGGCCATCACGAACGCGCTCTCGCAGAAGCTCATTCCGATCGTCGAGCTGCACGACGCCACGGGCAAATGGGAGCTCCTGCCGAGCCTCGTCGACTACTGGACGAAGCCGGAGGCCGTCGCCATGATCAAGAAGCACGAGCAGAACCTGCTCGTCAACATCGGCAACGAGGTCGGGGACGTGGTGGACAACGCGGCGTGGGAGACGGGCTACAAGCAGGCCATCACCCGGATGCGCGACGCCGGCATCACGACGCCGCTCATCATCGACGCCTCCAAGTGGGGGCAGAACATCGACCAGCTCCAGGCCGTCGGTCCCGCGCTCGTCGCGCACGATCCGAACATCCTGCTCAGCGTGCACATGTGGTGGACGGACGGGAGCGGGGCCACGATCACGAGAGAGCTCAACGAGTCCGTGGCGCTGAACCTGCCTCTGATGGTCGGCGAGTTCGCGCAGCACGCCGTGTACGAGTGCAGCCGGCACCCGTTCGATTACAAGACCCTCCTGGCCAAGAGCGTCGAGCTCGAGGTGGGGTGGCTCGCCTGGTCGTGGGGCGCCGCCGAGAACGGCGACTGCAAGGACGACGGGCCGTTCGACATGACGACCGACGGGACCTTCGCGGGGCTCACCGGCTGGGGCCGCGAGGTCGCGGTGACCGACCCGAACAGCATCCAGAACACCTCGGTGCGCCCGCACTCCATCGAGACGGGCTCGTGCAGGTAGCGCGGCGGTCGCCTCAGGCGCTCACCAGCGCGCCGGCGAGGCGGATCGCCGCGTCCAGGTCCTCCGCGATGTAAACGCGCTTGGACCTCTCCTCCAGGCGCGCCTTGTCGAAGATCTCGCGAGGCCTGGGCAGCGGGCCGGCCAGGACCACCGTCTTCTGACGCCGCACGAGCCCGTCGAGCACGTTCTCGAGGGCGACGAACCCCGTGCTGTCGATGAACGGGACCTTGCCGAGGTGGAGGATCATCACCTCGTAGCTATCCCCACGGATCGCGTGCAGCGCCGCCATCGCCTTCTGGACGGCGCCGAAGAACAGCGGGCCATTGATCTCGTACAGGGCGACCCGCTCCGGGAGCGCGAACTCGCCCAGGTCGTCGGCGGTGCTCAGCACCGTTCGACTCCCCGTCAGCTCGGCCATCCGGCGCATGAAGAGGACGGCGGCCAGGACCACGCCGGCCGACACCGCGACCACCATGTCCATCACCACGGTGAGCCCGTAGCAGGTGAGCAGCACGAACACATCGCTCCTCGGCGCGAGCTTCACGATACGGATGAAATGGTGGAGCTCCGACATGTTCCACGCGACGAGCAGCAGCAGCGCTGCCAGCGACGCCATGGGGACGTAGGCCACGAGCGGGGCGAGGAAGAGGATTGACAGCAGGACGACCACGGCGTGCGTGACGGCCGCGATCGGAGAGCGCGCGCCTGCCCGGATGTTCGTGGCGGTGCGCGCGAGCGCGCCGGTCGCCGCGATGCCGCCGAAGATCGGCGCGACGATGTTCCCGATCCCGAGGCCGATGAGCTCCGAGTCCGGATCGTGCTTGGTCCCCGTCATGCCATCGGCGATGACCGCCGACAGCAGCGATTCGATGGCGCCGAGCATGGCGATGGCGAACGCGGAGGGGAGCAGCTCCCTCACGAGCTCGTGCGACAGGCCGTCGCCCCACGGGAGCGCGGGTGTCGGGAGGACCGGCGGGATCCCGGCGAACTCCACGCCGTCGAGGGTGGTGTGAAAGCGGCTGCCGATCGTCGCCACGGAGAACACTGGGTAGACCTCGGCGACGACCACCGCGGCGAGCGACACGAGGGTGATGGCGAGGAGCGGCGCCGGCACCTTCTTGACGACGCGGGGGATGACAAGGAGCAGGGCGAGCGTCGAGGCGGCGACGGCCAGCTCGAAGACGTCGGCCGTCCCGCGAGCCGCCCACAAGGCGGCCACCTTGGCCGCATAGTGCTCCGGGAGCGGCCCTGCTGCCTCGAGGCCCAGGACGTCCTTCAGCTGGAGCGTCGCGATCACGGTCGCGATCCCTGCGGTGAAGCCGGTCGTCACCGGATACGGGATATATTCGATGAGCCGGCCGAGCCGCGCGAGCCCCATGATCACGAGCAGCACGCCGGCCATCAGCCCCGCCGTCATCAGCCCTGTCACCCCGTGCTTCGTCACGATCGGCGCGAGGATCACCACGAAGGCCGCCGTCGGGCCGGTGACCTGGAACTTGCAACCGCCCAGGAGCGCCACCAGGGCGCCGGCCACGATCGCCGTGTAAAGCCCGTGCTGAGGCGGAGCGCCCACCGCGATGGCGAGGGCCATCGAGAGGGGGAGCGCCACGACGCCGACGACGGTGCCGGCCAGGAGGTCGGCCTGGAAATCCCCGAGTCCGTATCCCTTGCTGAAGCTGCGCCGGAGGGCAGCCGCCACCGGGATTCGACGCCTCACCGGCTCGGACTGAGGAGAAGGCCGAGGAGAAGCAGACATCGTCACACCTCCACCACCCGCGCACGGATGGTGTCCAGGATAGTCCATCCCCAGGCGGGCTTCGGGATGATCGTGAGGAGATGGCGCGCGCCTCCGCCCGTCGCGAGCGCCGCGAAACCTCGAGGATTCCGGGTCACGAGGAGGGGGAGCACGCCGGGACGGTCGCGCGTGATGCGCTCGACCGCCGCCTCGACCTCCGCCAGCGGGTAATCGTCCGGGAAGAGCACGATCGCCGAGATGGCGGCGCCGTCCAGCACCGGCGCGCGCAGGTGGCGCGTCACGTGCGCCGTCACGCCGGCGCGCTGGAGGTACTCTTGCAGCCCATCCAGCGTCTCCGCGTTGTCCGAGACGATCACCACGTGAAGCGGATCGCCCCGTCGTCGTCGCACGCTGGAGTGCACCGCGGCCCTTGTCTTCTTCACCATCAGTTCGACGCCATCTTCAGGCGGTGGACGATGCCTTCGTGCTCGCCGCGCAGCGCTTCGGGCAAGCGGTTCCCGAAGCGCGCGAGGAGCTCCTGATTGCGGGCCATCTGCTCTGTCCAGGCGCGAAGATCGACCTCGTGCAGCTTCTGGGCGTGGTCCGCGGAGAGGCCCAGGCCGGCCACGTCGAGCTCGGTGGGAACGAACCCGATCGGCGTGAGCCGCGCGGCGGCGTTCCGCTGCACGCGCTGGACGATCCACTTCAGGACGCGCGCCTCGTGCCCGCGGTCGGGCCACAGGGGCTTGCCCCTGTCGGCGCGGTGCCAGTTGACATGGAAGACCCGCGGCGCCCTCGGCAGCCGCGCGCCGATGGACAGCCAGTGAGCGAAGTAGTCGCCCATGTTGTAACCGCAATAGGCGAGCATCCCCATCGGGTCGCTCCGCGGCGCCGCGGCGGGCGTCGTCTGCGAGAGCAGGGTGGCTCCGATGTACACGCCTTGCGCCCAGCTCGTGGCCTCGTACACGAGCGGCGCCACCTCCGCCCCGCCGCCGGCGAAGACGATGGCGGAGATGGGCACGCCCTTCGGGTCGTGGATCGCGCGCGTCACGGTGGAGCACTGGCTCGCCGCGACAGTGAACCGCGCGTCCGGGTGCGCCGCGGGCTCCGGCGACGAGGCCGACCACGGGCGCCCCCGCCAGTCGACGAGCCCGTCTCTCGGCTCCTCGCCCATGCCCTCCCACCACGGCGCGCCGTCCTGCTGAAGCGCGGTGTTCGTGAACAGGACATCGTGACGAAGGAGCTGCTTGACGCTGGGGTTCTCCTTGAGGCTCGTCCCGCTCACGACGCCGGACATCCCGGCCAGCGGGTTGATGGCCCAGAGCTGCCCGTCCTCCCCCGCGTGCATCCAGCAGACGTCGTCGCCGAGCACCTTCGCCGACCATCCGGGCACGTCCGGGAACAGCGTCGACAGGCGCGTGTTCCCGCCGGCGCCGGGGCTGGCCACGGCGATGTAATGCAGGTCTCCCTCCGGATCGGTCAGCTCCAGGAGGAGCATGCGCTCCGCGAGCCAACCTTCCTTCCGTGCCTGCGCGCTCGCCATGCGGAGGGCGTGGCACGACGTGCCGAGGACCGCGCTGTCCCCGTGCCCGGAGCCGATGCTCCAGATCGTCTTCGTCGAGGGGAAGTGGACGACGTACCGGCGGTCCGGGGAGAGATCGCCCGTGCTGTGGAGACCTCGAACGAAGTCGGAGGAGCTGCCGAGGTGCTCCAGGGCCGCCTTCCCCATGCGCGTCATGAGCCGAAGGCTCGCGACGACGTACGGGCTGTCCGTGAGCTGCACCCCCACGCGGCTGAAGCGCGAGCCGCACGGGCCGAGGAGGTACGGGACCACGAACAGCGTCCGGCCCGCCATCGCCCCGGCGAACAGCGGCCACACGATCCGGCTCGCGTCGTCCTCGGACATCCAGGTGTTCGTCGGCCCGGCGTCGACGCGCTGCTGCGTGCAGAGGAGCGGCGGAGGCTCCGCGCGAGCCACGTCGTCCGGAGGGGAGCGATGCAGGAAGCTCCGCGGGTATCTGTCCGGATCGAGCGGCGCCAGCACGCCCTTCGCGACCATCTGCTTCTGGAGCCACCTGATCTCCGCGTCCGTACCGTCACACCAGTGGATGCTCGAGGGGCGGACGTGCGTCGCGACCGAGAGTACCCAGGAGTCGAGCTCTTCGTTCTGCATGCTTGTTCTTTCCTTCAGGCGCCTCTCGGCTGCTCCGATGGCCACCGGCGCGTGGCGCCGCGATGCGCCTTCTCCCGCGCAGCCACGTCGGTCACAGCGACGGCGGTCACAGCCACGTCGGTCACGGCCACGGGGCACAGCAACATCGGTGCCACGCGACGATGTCCTCTGTTCGTCGCGCGATCCCTACCCGTCCAGCGCAAACAGCGGGATGGATGTGGCATGGCGACATATTGTCGCTATAATTTCATCGTGAACCGCCGATCGCGACAGCTTGACGTAGTTATCGAGCCCGTGATGCGGTCGGCTGCGATGCGGGATCTCGGCCGCGTTCTTCGCACGGTGGCCCCGAAGGAGGTGGGGATCTCGCTCGTCGGCGAGAGCGGGACCGGCAAGGAAGTGCTCGCCCGCCAGGTCCATGATCTGTCGCTCCGTCGCTCGGGTCCTTTCATCCCCATCAACTGCGCTGCCGTGCCGGAGGCGCTCTTCGAGAGCGAGCTGTTCGGCCACGAGAGAGGCGCCTTCACCGGAGCGGTCGAGAGGACGCGCGGCAAGATCCAGGCGGCGGACGGCGGGACGCTCTTCCTCGACGAGATCGGCGAGATGCCGATCTCGGTTCAGGCAAAGCTCCTGCGCTTCCTGGAGAACAGGAAGTTCATGCGCGTCGGCGGCACCGAGAAGCTGTCCGTGGACGCCCGCATCGTGTGCGCGACGCTGCGGCCGCTGGAGGAGGAGGTGAAGGCCGGCCGTTTCCGGGCCGACCTCTATTATCGTATCCAGGGGGTCACGCTGCTGGTGCCGCCCCTCCGGGAGCGACAGGCCGATTTCCCGCCGCTCGTGCACCTGTTCCTGCAGCAGCTCGCCGCCAAGCACGGGGAGCCGCCGGCCCGGATGACGCGGGCCGCGATGGCCGCTTTGCGCCGGCACGACTGGCCGGGCAACGTGCGCGAGCTCCGGAGCGTCATCGAGCTGCTCACGCTCCTGCGATCGGGCAAGCAGGTCCGGGTGCGCGATCTTCCAAGGCCGCTCCGGGAGCTGGCCCCGGCCGGAGAGGCCCTTTCCGCATCGGGCTCCGGAGGCGCTCGCGTGCTGGAGATCTCCCTCGACGCCACGCTGGACGAGTCGCTCCGGAAGATCCTCGACGCCGCGCTGGCGCTGGAGAGCGGCAATCGCTCGAGGGCCGCAAAGCGGCTCGGGATCAGCCTTCGCACGGTGCAGCGGTATCTCGCGGCGTCGGGCCCGCTCGGGCCGGCTGCGCCGCCCGCGCCTTGAGCCAGCCAGTCGACGCCGCGCACATTCCCGCTCGCGTCGACGCGGACCGCGCGGATACGCGACAGATCGGCGACGGGGATGGCACGCGGCGCTTCACGAGCGGCGATTCGCCCTTGACACCTCGAATCGCTTCGAGTTTCGGCAGACGAAGCGAGCACTCACAGTGCGGATGAGCCCGCCGTGAACACCGCGCGCCCACAAGGGAGCCATCTCGGCTCACGCCACGGGGAGCTGCTCCGCGACCCACGCCTCCCAGTCCGGCGGCATGCGCGTGGCGTCGAGGTAGCGGCGGAGCTGGTCGGCGTCATCGAAGGCCGACATTCCCCACAGGCGGAACGCGTCGACATAACCCATGTCGTCCTCGAAGGAGTCGGCGAAATCGGCGAGCGACAGGCCGAGCTGCCAGGGCGCCTTCACGTGCCCGGCGCAGAGCACTCGGGCGAGCGACAGGAGCCCGCGGTGAGGATCGAGCATGCCAGCGTCCCCTGTCTCGAGCGCCTGTGCGCACGCTCGCCAGCTCTCCGGCACGCCGGGGGGCGTCCATCCGCTGCCTTTCCGGAGCTCGGCGACCTGGCGCGACCAGAACCAGAGCTCGCGGGTGTTGTAGCGGGCCGCGTCCTCGGGCGTCGGGTACATCTCCCACGGCCAGCTCAGCTCCTTCTGCTGGGCGAGCCAGGTGGTGAAAGCGACGTCGGACGCGATGAGCCCCTGTTCCAGGAGCGCGGAGCGGCGCTGGACCACCGCAGTCGGGTCGTCCTCGTCGCTGTCGTCCTCGTCGCTGTCGTCCTCGTCGCCACCCTCCGCGGGGTACAGGACATCGTGAACGGCGTCTGCCCAGCTGATGGGAGCGGGCGGGTGGCGTCGCAGGTAGGCGATGCGGCTCTCGGGATCCGGGGCAAGCTGCTCGAGGAAGACGCCCCACAGCCCCATCCAGTCCTCACCTGCGCCCATTCGCCAACCGAGGGTGTGGCGCTCGTAGTCGGGGAAGCGCTCCCATGGCGGAGCGAGATCGCCGCGCGGGTCGAGATGCTCGCGGAGGCGGGAGCGACAGCTCTCTTTCCAGCTCATGACGGCAGCATACAGCACACGACGCGAGCCGTCGTGGACGGCGTCGAGCCATACGGCTCGACCGTCCGATCCGGGATGGACGAGACAGCGCCCGTCCGGCGCCGCCGCGACGAAACCGGCGACGCCGCCCCGCGTAGGAGCGGTGGGTGCGCTGCGCCCGGAGGGCCTCGACGAGGTCATCCAGGGCGATGCGGTCGCGCAACCCGCGCGCGAGCGCGCAGCTTCCAACCGGAGTATCCCTCCCCCGTCCAAGGACTGACCCCCAATGAGCCCCCTGAGACATCTTCAAGGATGGTCCCTGCTGCGCACGAGCCTGCTGATCATCGCGGCCGTCGCGGTCGCGATCCTGTGGCGCAGCGACTTCTCGGTGGATGGCGTGCGCATGGTCCTGCGGACGACGGCGCGCACCTCCCTGGCGCTGTTCCTGCTGGCCTTCACCGCGTCGGCGGCGTTCCGCCTGTGGCCCAGCACCTTCACGCGCTGGCAGCGCGCCAACCGCCGCTACCTTGGCCTGTCGTTCGCGGGCTCGCACGCCATCCACGCGCTGGCCATCATGGCGTATGCCTTCATGGATCCGGTGCTCTATCACTCGCGGGTCCCGCCATCGACCCATGTGATCTCGGGCCTCGGCTACGTCTTCATCCTCGCGATGGCCGTCACGTCCTTCAGGCGCACCGCGGCCTGGCTCGGCCCCCGGGCGTGGAAGGCGCTTCATCTCGCGGCATCCTATTATCTGTGGCTGTCATTCATGAACTCCTTCGGCAAGCGCGCGGCGTCGGACCCGTTCTACTGGCCGTTCGCGGGCCTTGTCGTGGCCGCGTTGCTGATCCGCATCGTCGGCAAGACCCCGGGTCTTGCCGCGGATCCAGCGAGTGATGAGCTGCCGCGGGCTCGGTCGAGGACGCCCGCCCCGACCCTGCTATGAAGAGATTCGGCTCTTCCAGTATCCAGGTTCGCGGCGAGCGTGCATCACAGCGATGATAACGATGTGCTCGCTCGAGAGCCGGTAGATCAACGCGTAAGGGAACTTGCGCAGGTTCCACCGCCGCACGTCATCCTCGATCCGCGCCGCGGCGTCAGGGTTCCGTCGAGCGAAACCGACGGCCGCCTCGAACGCATCGACGAACCGCGATGCCGCCTCGGGCGACAGCTCGAGATAATGGTCGACCGCCTCTTCGAACTCCTGAAGCGCACGCGGGTGGAACCGGAACCGCCTCACTGCCGGCGCGCATCGATCCGGGCGCGCGCATTGCGGAGGACGTCCTCGCCGTCCACGAGCTGCACCGTCCCTGCCTCGACCTCCGCTGCTCGCCTTCGGATCTCCTCGATCTGCCCTGATGCGAGAGGCCAGCTCTCCTCGGGGTGGAGGCTCTCCCAGATCCGGTAGGCCACGAGCTCACGCAGCGCCGGCGGGAGGGCGAGCGCCAGATCTGTCAACCTGTCCACTTCGGCGTCCACGTCGGCAGGCATGCGATCCGATCTCCTCTTGCGGAGCGCGATCCTACCACGAACGGCGACGTGGGCGACCCTTTCCGGCGCGCGCGCCCTCCCCCGGATACCCCTTAATCCACGATCTCGAGCGCTCGCCGCGGGCACGCCCGCACCGCCCGCTCGACCTTCGGCCGCAGCGCCGGGTCCACCTCGTCCAGCAGGACGTGGAGCCGATCCTCCTCGTCCACGCGGAAGGCCTCCGGCGCGACCCGCATGCAGGCCTGGTTGGCCTCGCAGAGATCCCGGTCCACGACGACCCGGCTCATCCGCCCACCCCGGACCGAGCCGCGGGCGTCACCGCCACGCGCAGCGACGAGAGCTTGCGGAGGATCGGGTGCCGCGCGTACGTGGGCTCTCCGATGACCCGCATGTCCGCGTAGCGGCGCATCAACGTCCCGATGGCGACCTCGCCCTCGAGCCGCGCGAGCGAGGCGCCCAGGCAGTAATGCGGCCCGAGGCCAAAGCTCAGGATCTCCTCGGACTGCCGCCGCGGGTCGTAGCGGTCCGCGTCGGGGATGGCGCGAGGATCGCGCAGCGCCGCCGGCAGGATCGCGACGAGGGTCGACCCCCTGCCCATGCGCACGCCGCCGATCTCGACGTCCTCCGTGCAGTACCGCACGATCCCTCCCTTGCCGAAATTGTCGAAGCGCAGGAGCTCGTCCATCGCGCCGCGCAGGAGCGCGGGCTCGGCCCGCACCGCCGCCGCGCGCTCGGGCACGCAGAGCAGCGACATGACGCCGAAGCAGATGAAATGCACCGTGGTCTCCGAGCCGGCAGCGAGGATCGTGGCGACGAGCCCGAGCATCTCGTCCTCGCTCAGCCGGTCCCCCTCGGCCTCGGCGCGGATGAGCGTGCTCAAGAGATCGTCGCCCAGGCGGTCGCGCCGCTCGGCGATGAGCTCGCGGAGGAGCTCCACGCCCGCAGGCACCGGGGCGACGACCGCCGCGAACGTCTCGGGGGTGAGGCGCGGGTCGACGGTCCTGATGAGCGCCTCGCCGAAGTCCCGGAAGATCTTCTCGTGCGTTCCCGGGATGTCGAGCATCGAGGCGACGACGCGCAGGGGGATGAAATCGGCGAACTCCGCGATCTCGATCTCGTCCTTGCCCTCGAACGGCGCGAGCGCCTCGTCGACCGTGCGCTGGATCATCGGGCGCAGGCGGTCGATCGCGCGCGGGGTGAAGGCAGGGCTCACGGCCCGGCGGACGCGCGCGTGGTCCTTGGGTGCGAGGCGGAACAGCGAGTGCTCGAACGGCGCGCGGCTCGGCTCCGGCAGCCCCGCCTCGGGCGCGGGCAGCCCGGCCGCCGCGGGATCGGTCGCGAGCCGCGGATCGCGCAGCACGCTCGCCACATCGTCGAAGCGGCTCACCACATAGGACTGCGCATCCGGCCAGAAATACACAGGCGCGGACTCGCGCAGCTCCGTGTACGCGGGGTAAGGGTCCGCGTCGAACCCCGGCGCGTCCGGCTTGAAGTGGAGCACCGGACATCCCTTTGCGGCTCGATTCGGCGTCATCATCGTCCCTCCTTCACGCGCGGAGACGGGCACCCCTCCGATCTCCGCCGGCGCCCCTCGCAGCCAGCGCGATCGGCGAGCGAGCCCACCATCGCGGCGACAAGCATACCCACGAACCGAGGAGAAGGTGCAGCTCGAATGGCGCAGGGAGCATCGATCCGGCGCGGCGCACCACGGGGTCTCTCGCGGGGGAAGCGCTTCCCTCGCGGCCCCGAGCGCGCCGAGCGACCCACCGGGAGCCCGATGCGCGCTCGTTCGATCGCATTGCGGAGGAAGAGCCCCGATCGTGCACACTCGTCCCCTGTTCTCCTTCTCATGTGAGCAGGAGAAGCAGCTGGGTCCCCACACCGCACGAGACACCGGCCCGGTTTCCGCTCTCGTCAGAGATTGTGCTCTATGCGGCGCTCCCGGGCCGGTTATTCCTGGGCTTGCTCGATCGGACGAGGGGATGCCCCTCGCGGGACACACGTCGAGCCCATCGCTGCCCAGGAGCCCCTCAGTCCTCCAGGGGATAGCAGGACCCGGCCAAGCAAATGCAGGTCTCGGAGAATCCGCACGCACAATCGCTGTCCTCGACGCACTCATCGCCCATGCACTGGCCCTCCCCGTCGCACTGCTCCTGCCCCCCCCAGCCGCACGGCATCCCTCGCTGAACGGGCTCCGTCAGGCAGGCACCGTCGATGCAGATGTGCTCCGCACATTCCGTCGAGGAGTCGCAATCGGCGTCATCCACGCACTCTGCCGACGCGCATTCGCCAGCCTCGTCGCAGTCCCCGCCTGGGCACGAGCACCCCGCCGGCACGCATTGGCCAGCCTCATCGCAGATCCCTCCTGGGCACGACGACCCTGGCTGGGGCGAGTGCTCGGGCGTCACCCCGGCGCAGGCGTCGACGGTGCAGGGATTGCCATCGTCCGGGAGCTCGTCCGCGGGGACCCCCTTCCGAGCGCCGCGGCCATCGCAGACCGTCCGCTGGCAATCGCCCGCCACCGGCTCGATCTCGGTCCCCTCCGGCAGCAGCGCCGCGCCGCACCTGCCGTCGACGCACGCCGAGATCTGGCATGGATCCGCCGGAGCAGGGCAATCCGACGGCACAGCGCAGCTCCCCCCGGAATCAGGGTTCGAGGCACCAGCGCCGCCGCTCCCCCCGTCGCCGAAGTTGCGTTCCTCGACCTCGCATCCGGTCACCGACGCGCCGAACCCGGCCATCGCGGCAATCAGGAGGAGCTGGAAAGAACCAGCGGTGCTGCGACGATCACAGCGCCACTGTCGATTTACAGGGACATAAGATGGCGACATGGGTCATTGTAATGCAGGACGCGCCCGCTGGCGAAGCGAGTGCCCCCATGCTCGTCGCGCGCGAAGCAGGGTGGCTCGACCCGGCCCGGCTTGAGGGCGACGCGGCCGAGCGCCGCTCAGAAGAAGCTGTAGAGGGACAGCTTGAAGCGCTCGTTTGTCGCGGTCACGTCGTCGGCGAACGTCTGCTCCGAGCGCT
Source organism: Sorangium sp. So ce362 (assembly GCF_051519845.1). NCBI lineage: Bacteria > Pseudomonadati > Myxococcota > Polyangiales > Polyangiaceae > Sorangium > Sorangium sp. So ce362. The sequence continues at coordinate 7,021,110 of NZ_CP150332.1, forward strand.
GGAACGAGAGGCCCGCGCGGAGGGCCGGCAGGATGTCGACGAACAGGTTGCCATCGATGTAGCGCGACTCGCGGAAGGCGGTGCGAAGGTCCCTGTAGCCGTGCTCCGCCGTGATCCGATCCGACCAGCCCTGGGTATAGTTGGCGGAGAGGGAGACGCGGCCCGAGGGGGGCAGATAGTACTGGAGCCCGACCATCATCCCGCGCCAGCCGATGGTCTTGAGGTCGTTGTTCGCGTCGTACACCGCGAGGCCGTTGTCGATGTCCGGCGTGTAGGGCGCGCCGTCCGGGAGCGGCGGGTTCGGCACGTTGCTCGCGACGCCCACGATGTCCGCGATGCCCGTGCCGGAGAAGAACGAGCCGGTCAACGTCAGCGCATTGCCCGGGTCGTCGAGCGCGCTCGCCGGGATGATCGGGATCAGCGCGTCGACCGAGATCCCGTAGCCGTTGGCAGACCTCGAGTGGAGCGGGGCGGCGGTGTGCTCGGCCACCTTCAAGTGGCGGAACAGGCCCGAGACGCCGAGGGTCAACGAGTCGAACAACATCCCGCCGGCGCCCAGCGTGTGAATGCCCTTCCAGCCGTTGAAGCCGAAGCGCATGCCCGCCTGGAAGTCGGGCACCTCGGAGTCGCGCTGCGGCGGCTTGACGACGGCCGCCGCGATCTCGACGTTGACCGGCTCCGACTTGAAGGTGTGGCCGACGCGCACCTGCGGCATCCTGCCGAAGACCTGGTTCATCACCGGGAAGAACGACGACGTGGCCGGGAAGAAGAACGGCTGCCACGCGAACAGGTGATAGGTCTGGCCAATCACCACGTCGACGTAATCCGACTCCAGCTTGACGAACGCCTGGCGCAGGCGGAAGGTGCCGCTGCTCACCAGCGCGGCTTCCGAGACGTTGGGCGGCTGGCTGCCGAAGAAGTCGAGCTCCAGGACGGAGGTGGCCTTGATCCCCTCGTACTCGGGCGCGCTCACCTTGACGCCAAGGCGGGAGTTCCGCGTCGTGAAATGCGTGCGGGCGTGCCTGCCCGCATAGGTGTCCTCGCGCTGGATCACCGTGGCCCCCACCGACTCGCCGAAGCTCTGGGTGGAGTCGTGCATGATGTCGAACTCCGCCATCCCGTAGATCGTGGCTTTCCACTTGGAGGTCACGGGAGCGGCGGCCGGAACGGGCGGCTTGGCCGACTCCACCGGAGGGACCGGCTCCGGCGCCGCAGCCGCAGGCCCGGTGCCCGCCATCGGCGGAGGCGTGGCCGGCGCCTGCGTGCCCGTCGGGAGCTGCGTCATGCCGGCGTCCGCCGGCTGGGGGGCTTGCGCCGCCTCAGCCGGGGCCGGAGCCGCCGCCTCAGCCGGGGCCGGAGCCGCCGCCGCAGCCGGGGCCGGAGCCGCCGCCCCCGGAGGCGGCGCCGGCGGGGGAGCCTGGCCATGCGCCGCCGCCGCCGCGAAGAGAATCGACGCACCGAATAGGTTCGCAACCTTCGATTGGTTCATGTTCGAAGCCCCTGATGTTCGACGGCGCCGGGGATCCTCGCGAGCGCCGCAAGTAATTGATTTTGTTATATTTTTACGTCACACCGGGCGGATCACGGCCCGGGCGTCTTGATCATCACGGCTGCCCGGCGGCGCAGACCGGGGTCGAAACGACGAACGGCGTTCGCGCCTGCTGTGTCCGCCTCAAGCCGGGCGGACGGCCTCGCGGAATGCGCGGGCCCGGGCGACGAGCTCGTCGCGCCGCCCCTCGCGCAAGAGCTTGAGATCCACGAGATTGCTGCCGACGCCGACGGCCACCGCGCCCGCGGCGAGAAAAGAGCCCACGTTCTGCAGCGTCGCGCCGCCGGTGGGCATGAGCGGGATGTGCGGCAGAGGCGCCTTGAGCGACTTGAGGTACGACGCGCCGCCGAGCGCGTCGCAGGGGAACACCTTCACGACGTCCCCGCCCGCCCGGTGCGCCGCCACGACCTCGGTCGGCGTGAGCGCGCCGGGGGCGTGGACGACGTTCATGGCGAGGCACGCCTTCACCGTCGCCTCGTCGAGCGCGGGGCTGACGACGAAGCGCGCCCCGGCCTCGACGCACGCCTCGGCGGTGCGGGCGTCGAGCACGGTGCCCGCGCCGACAAGGGCCCGATCGCCGTGGCGCGCGGCGATCTCGCGCACGACCTCCACCGCGCCGGGCACGGTCATCGTGATCTCGAGGACGTCGATCCCGCCGTCGAGGAGGGCCTCGACCGCCTGCAGCGCCTCGTCGGCCGAGCCCGCGCGCACGACAGGCACGATGCGCGTGCGCCCGATCCAGCCGAGCACGGCTTGCTTGTTCATCGGCCCGCTCATCGATCCACCCGCGCCGTGCCCAGCTTCATCGCCTTGAGTACCTCGTCAAGGGTCGCCATCGTCGTGTCGCCGGGCGTCGTCATCGCGAGCGCCCCGTGCGCCGCGCCGCAGTCGACGGCCCACTGCGGGCCCTGACCCGCGAGGAAGCCGTAGATCAGGCCCGAAGCGAACGAGTCGCCGCCGCCCACGCGGTCGTAGATCTCGAGGTCCTTGCGCTCGGGCGCCTGGTACAGCTGGCCGCCCTCGTACAGCACCGCGCTCCAGTCGTTGCGCGTCGCCGAGGTCGCCACACGCAGGGTCGTCGCGACCGCCTGGATGTTCGGGAACGCCGCGATGACGCGCTCGATCATGGCCTCGAACGCGCCCACGTGGAGCGTCCTGTGCGCGTCGTCGAGGTCCTCGACCTCGAAGCCGAGGGCCGCGGTGAAGTCCTCCTCGTTGCCCAGCATCACGTCGACGTACGGCGCGAGCGCGCGGTTGACCTCCCGCGCGCGGGCCTGGCCGCCGATCGACCTCCAGAGCGAAGGGCGGTAGTTCAGATCGTAGGAGACGACGACCCCGCGCCGCCTGGCCGACTCCATGGCCTCCTTCGCGACGTCCGGCGTGGTCTCGGAGAGCGCGGCGAAGATGCCGCCGGTGTGGAACCACCTCGCGCCCTCCCGACCGAAGATCGCGTCCCAGTCGATGTCGCCGGGCTTCAGCTGCGACGCGGCGGTGTGGCCGCGGTCCGAGACGCCCACCGCCCCGCGGATGCCGAAGCCCCGCTCGGTGAAGTTCAGGCCGTTGCGCACGGTCCGCCCCACGCCGTCGTGGGGCACCCAGCGGAGGTGCGAGATGTCCACGCCGCCCTGCAGCATGAGATCCTCGATGAGGCGCCCGACCGGGTTGTCCGCGAGGGCGGTCACGATGGCCGACCGGAGCCGGAAGCAGCGGCGGAGGCCGCGGGCGACGTTGTACTCGCCGCCGCCCTCCCAGGCGTGGAAGCCGCGCGCGGTCGAGATCCGACCGTCGCCTGGATCGAGGCGCAGCATGACCTCGCCGAGGGAGACGAGGTCCCAGCGGCAGGCAGCAGGATCGCGGAGCGTGAAGGGCATGGTTCACCGGCAGGAGCGCTGGCCGCGCGACGGAGGGGCCGAGTCGCGGAGGAGGGCGCGAGGGGACGTGAGAGCCGCGGAGAGGCGATGAGGCTCGCCGGGGGCGGAGCTCACGGGTTGCCTCCCGGCGCTGCGGACGACTGCACCTCTGCGACGGACGGGCCCGTATAGCCCTTGGCGCCGGCGCCCCTGGACTCGACGATGGGCCGCCCGTCGCGGTCGAGCTTGACGAGCTCGGCCTTGGTCCCCTGGGCCGTCGGCCAGAGATACCAGCGCGCGTCCATCCAGCCCACGTGAGCGGCGGGGCCCTCGACCGGCGCGCCCGTCGCGCCGAGCTGGGCGGACCGCGTCGCGCGGTACTCGGCGACGGAGTCGTACGGAGGACGGTTGAGGGCGAACTGCAGGGCCGCGATGCTGGCCAGCATCGCCAGGCCGCCGGCGACGATCGCCGCCTTCGGCACCCGCCGCCTGGGCACGACCGGCTCGACCCGCGGCAAGAGGAGGTGCAGCACGAGCAGCCCGACGAGGTACAGGCTGCCTGCGAGCAGGAACGGCACGGCGTACGAGCCGGTGAGCGTGAGCGACCGGGCCACGAAGATCTGGAAGATCGCCCCGCCGACGACGCCGAACGCGGTCTTGATGCCGACCACCGTCGCCATCGCGGGGCGAGGCAGGGTGTCCGAGACGAGCGTGTAGAGATTGCTGCTCCAGCCCTGATGCGCCGCCGCGGCGAGCGAGATGAGCCCGACGGCGATGTACACCGACGGGATGCCGGCGACGCTCGGGACGTCGACGAGCTGGCCGACGGCCATGACGGGCACCGCGGCGAGCGCGCAGGCGAGCATCGCGAGCTTCCGCGCCGTGCCGACCGAGCGGCCGCTCGCGATGAGCTTCGAGGAGAGCCAGCCGCCGCCGATCGCGCCGCCGTCGGCCACGATGAACACGACCGGGATCGCGTAGGCCATGAACATCGGCGTCAGCTTGAACTCGCCGACGAGGAACTTCGGCAGCCAGGTGAGATAGAACCACCACGGCGCGTCGGTGAAGAACTTCGCCATCGCGACCGCGTAGACGGGCCGCATCCCGAACACCTCGCTGATGCCGAGGGCCTCGGTCGACTCCTTCGCGTCGGAGCGGATGTGCGCGAGCTCCGCGGGCGACACCTTCGGGTGCTCCTCGGGGCGCCGGTAGAGGCGCGTCCAGAAGAAGATCCACACGACGCCGATCCCGCCGAGGAAGAGGAAGCAGGCGCGCCAGCCGTACGCCTCCGCGATGCGCACCGCGAGGAGCGGGGCGAGGATGGCGCCGACGTTCGAGCCGCAGTTGAACAGGCCGGTCGCGAGCGCCCTCTCCTTCTTGGGGAACCACTCGGCGACGGTGCGGACGGCGGAGGGGAAGTTGCCCGCCTCGCCGACCCCGAGCAGGAAGCGGATCGCGGCGAAGCCGCTGAAGCTGCCGACGAAGGCGTGGGCCGCAGAGGCGACGTTCCAGAGCAGGAACGTCACGGTGAGCCCCTTGCGGGTGCCGACGCGGTCGATCCAGCGCCCGACGAACACCATGCCGAAGCCGTAGGCGAGCAGGAAGCTCACGTTGATGAGCGCGAGGTCCGTCGGCCCGAGGCGCAGCTCGTCCTCGAAGAACGGGACGAGCAGCGAGAAGAGCTGCCGGTCGAGGTAGTTGATCGTCGTCGCGAAGAAGAGGAGCGCGCAGATGGTCCAGCGGGTGCGCGTCATCACGCCGCCGCTCGCCGGGACCACGGGAGATGCAGCGGTCATTGGTTCACCCCAGAAGCTAGAAAGCCACCGTCGACTGCGATGCTCGTGCCGGTGATGAAGCTCACCGCGTCAGAGCAGAGGAAGAGGGCCGCGCCGATCAGCTCCTGCGTCTCGCCGAAGCGGCCGAGCGGCGTGCGGGCGAGCAGCTCCTGCCCGCGCGCGGTGCCGTCGAGGAGGGCGCGGTTGAGGTCGGTCACGAAGACGCCCGGCACGAGGGCGTTCGTGCGGATACCGTGCTTCGCCCACTCGGCCCCGAGGCTCCGGGTGAGCGCCATCACGGCCGCCTTGGATGCGCCGTAGGCCGCCACCTCGTGGAACGCGACGAAGCTCGACAGCGAGGCGATGTTGACGATGCGGCCCCGGCCGCTCTCGCGCAGCGGGCCGTGGAACGACTGGCAGGCGCGCAGCATGCCCGTGACGTTCGTGTCGAGCAGGCTGTTCCACTCGGCGTCTCCGACGTCGACCGTGGGTGTGCGGAAGGTCCGGCCGGCGCAGTTGACGAGGATGTCGACGCCGCCGAGCGCCTGGACCACGCCGTCGCGCAGGGCGTCGAGGGACGCCCGGTCGCTGACGTCGCACGTCGCCTCGAGCGAGCGGACGCCCCGCTGGAGGATCTCGCCATGGACCGCCCGGGCCCGATCGGCGCGCGTGCCCGAGGCGACGGTGTGGACCCCCGCCTCGGCGAGGCCGAGGGCGATCGCGCGGCCGATGCCGGAGGTGCCGCCGATCACGACGGCCGTGCGGCCCGCGATGTCGAAGATTTGGGTCATGCTCCCAGCCATTCCCCGGCGATGCCGCCCAGGAGCGCGCGCGCGTCGCGCTCGATTTGCGCGTCGGTCGGCGGGACGGACATCGCGCCGTAGCGTCGCGAAAGCGCGTTGCCGATCGAGCGGCGCGCGTGGCGCCATTTGTAGATCAGCTGATCCAGGACGCGTGCGTCGGAGTGCTGCGGCACGAAGGTCGGCCCCAGCATCTCCAGCCGCATCGAGGTCGTCTCCTCGATGAGGCTCGGGTTGTTCATGAACCACCAGCAGCCGAACGGGAGGACGTTCGCGAACTTGCGCGCCACGACGCAGAGGCCGTGCGTGTTCTCGCGCGCGAGCGTCGTGACGAGGAAGCGGACGTCGGGGTTGTCGCCGGCGAGCCGCTCGAGCGGGGCCAGGTCGACGGTGCTCATGCCGTCGCCGGCCACGCCGAGGCGGGGGTTCACCGCGCGCCGGACGCCGACCATCATCGCGAACGGCAGGTCGTGCGCGCGGCACGCGTCCAGCACGGCCCGGGGCGGGGCCGAGACCTCGTTGACGGAGATCGCCAGGTAGCGCGGCCGCATGCGGGCGATCCACCGGTCGAGCTCGGCCGCGAGGTCGTTCGAGGTGACGAGGCGATCGATGCGCAGCGCCGCGTAAAACCGCGGATCGGGCGCGACGTCCGCCTCCCAGATCGCGCGCTCCGCGGGGTCGGTCGGGTCGTTCGTCATCGCGAGCGCGGTCACGCCCGCGAGGCGCAGCACGTCCTCCAGGTGCTCCTCGACCTTGCGCGCGGCGAAGAAGGCGCGCGCGTCGCGCAGGTCGGGCGCGGCGGGGTCGAGCCCGAACGCGTCGAGCACGGTGGCGACCCCCGCGGTCGCCTCGGACAGCGGCGATCGGCGGACGAAGAGCGCCTCCCACACGAGATCGGCCTGCGCCGTCTTGTCGCGGGCGTAGAACGCCTCGGGCGCGACCTTCGGCTCGGCGCGCAGGGTCTCGGCGACGAGGTAGTGATAGGTCAAGAGCTCGTCGACGCCCCAGAGGTTCAGCGTGTTGAACTGGGGGGCGAAGAGGTGAGTGTGGAGATCGATGACGGGCGCGGCGGCGACCGCCTTGGCCACGCGTTCGGCGAGGGTCATCTCGGCACCTCGGGGATTCGGTCGTCCTTGGGATCGGCCCAGCGATCGTTCGGCACGGTCGCGCACCAGGCCGGGCGCAGCGGATCTCTGTCGTAGGGATAGGAGCCCAGGCGGCGGTATTCCTCGGCGTAGTGGGCGAGCTTGTCGCGATCGAGGCGGACGCCCAGGCCGGGGCCCTCGGGGACGCGAATACGGCCGTTCCGGTAGGGGAGCGGGCCTCCCCGGATCACGTCGTCTTTGAGGTGGTGGTAGTGCGCGTCGGCGGCGAACGAGAGGTTCGGGATGACGGCGCCGAGGTGCAGCATCGTCGCGAGCTGCACGCCGAGCTCGCCCGAGGAGTGGACGGCGACGCCGAGGCCGAAGGTCTCGCAGATGCCCGCCGCCTTCACGCAGGGCCGGATGCCGCCCCAGAACGTCGTGTCGAGGAGGATGACGTCCACCGCCGTGTCCAGCACGTTCGCGGCGAGCTGCTCGAAGCCGACGACGACGGTGTTCGTCGCGAGCGGCATCCGCACCTTCTCCCGGGTGCGGCGCATCGCGTGCAGGCCGAACACGGGGTCTTCCAGGTAGTCGTTGTTCAGATCCTCGATCGCCTGCCCGAAGCGGATGCCCTGTTCCGTCGACCAGACGGCGTTCGGGTCGAAGCGGACGCGATCTTCCCCGACGGCGTCGGCCACCGCGCGGTAGCACTCGAGCTCGTAATCCGGGTGGAACACGCCGCCCTTGAGCTTGTGCGAGGTGAACCCGTGCTTCTTCTTCAGCGCCCTCGCCTCGTCGGCGATCTGCTTCGGCGTGCGCACCTCGCCCGATCCATCGGCGTTCGGGTAGCGGAAGAAGAGGTAGGACGCGAAGGGGACCTCGTCCTGCAGCTTGCCGCCGAGGAGGTCGTGGACCGGCACGCCGAAGGCCTGCCCGAGCAGGTCGAGGCAGGCGAACTCCAGCGCGGCGAGGATCTGGGTGCGGTTGTTGTAGAGCGAGGCCGTCGGGTTCGCGATCCTGAACCGCATCTCCTCGAGGCGGGCGGGGTCGTGGCCCACGAGGTAGGCCTTCATGGCGCGGAACACCGCCTCGGCCGACTCGCCGCCGCCGCCCATCTCCCCGAGGCCGATCAGCCCGTTGTCCGCCTCGACCTCCACGATCGTGCGCACGAAGCGGCCCCAGTGGCAGCCGTTCGCGTGGCGCAGCGGCGCCTCGAGCGGCACGGTGACGGTGGTGGCGCGGATGTCGACGATTCTCATGCAGGATGGGGCTCCCGTGGCCCCAGCTTTCCGGTGGGTTGGACGAAGGGTACCCGACGCGCAGTGGTGCCTGCAGGGCGCGCCATCGCCCGATCGGCTCCAGCGTGCAAGACCCGATCAGCGGCTGTGACGCATAAAATTGCAGCAAATCCGCGTAAACGCCGGCGTTGCTGTGCGGCGCCGGTGAATTCCCCCACCGAGACGAATTGATCACGCGTCGATCTGAAATGTGCGATCTCCGCCACCTCGCCGACAAAGTCGCCCGATCAGACCGCCGAGGGGGCTCTGCAGCGCTGCGCGAGAGTTAGAGAAGGAGAGGAACCGCCAAGAGCGCCAAGAGCGCCAAGAGAAGAAATTTTCACAACCACCGTTGACACCTCGCCATGTCCCCGGCTCCGCGGAGAGCGCCGCCCCGAGATCGCCCCCCGCGCCGCTCGGTGGACCTCGCGGTGACGGTGGCGGACGAGCTGCCGGCCGGCACGCGACCGCTCGCGCGGAGCTCCGTCGGCCTCACCACGGCGCCGCTCGTCAAGCTCCACGCAGATATGTAGTGACCGTTAGAAAGACGAAGTACGTTCAAGACGTTATGGCGTGCGCCAATACCTCTTCGTCGCTTGGCGTGGTACCCCGCCCGTTTCTGTCCTTGCGGCGCGATCCACAATGGCTGATAACGAGAGGCTGACCGGGGGGAGATGGGTTTGGCTGCATGGCGTTCAAGCTCCCTTGCATCGACGTCTCTGACTGGAAGACTTTCGAGCTGCTCCAGCTCGTCATCGACACCATCCCGGATCCCATCTTCGTCAAGGATCGGCAACACCGCTGGATCGCCTGCAACCCGGGCTTCTGCAGGCTGATCGGGCAGCGCCACGAGGCCCTGATCGGCCGCAGTGACCCGGATTACTGGCCGAAGGAGCAGGCGGAGGTGTTCTGGAGCTACGACGATGTGGTCTTCGACTCCGGTGAGCCGAGCGAGAACGAGGAGAGCGCCACCGGCTCGGACGGGGTGACGCGCACGATCTGGACCCGCAAGTTCCCGATGAAGAACGCGCGGGGCGAGGTGGTCGGCCTCTGCGGGCTCATCACCGACATCACCGATCTGAAGCAGCGGCACATGGAGGCCGAGCGGATGGCGGCGGAGAACCGGGAGCAGCGGGCGATCATCGACGCGCAGTCGGCGATGCTCGATCGCATGGCGATGCCGGTCATCCAGGTCTGGCAGGGGATCCTGCTCATGCCGCTCGTCGGGGAGATCAACGACCAGCGCGCGGCCCAGGCGCTGGAGAGCCTGCTCGGCGCCATCGGGCAGCGGGGCGCGGAGTTCGTGATCCTCGACATCACCGGCGTGCCGATGATCGACACCGCCGTGGCGCGCCACCTGATCCGCGCCGTGCAGGCGGCGGAGCTGCTCGGCTGTCGGAGCGTGATGGTGGGCATCGGCCCGGAGATCGCGAGGACGCTGGTGAGCCTGGGCATCGACTTCGGCGGGATCTCCACGCAGAGCACGCTCCAGAGCGGGCTCGCCTACGCGATGAGCCGCCTCGGCGCGCAGCGCGCGGCGAGCGCGGCCGCCCGCTGATCCTCGACCGCGGCGGGCCGCGCCGCGGCGCAGCCGTCGCGGCGCGAGCTCACCGCGCCCGGGTCTCGCTCGCCTGGATGCGGCGGACCCCTTCCTCGAGGGTCACCTCGTCGGCGCCGGCCGCCTCCCAGTGGGTGACCGCATAGTTGGGCTCGACCAGCTCGTTCACGGCGTCCATCGCCGCCAGGTGGGCAGGGCTCATGACGAACTCGACCATCGCCTCGGTCGACGACCACACGGCCAGCGTGCGCCCGGAGCCGCAGGACGGCGACTGGCCCAGCTGGATCGCCACGAGGCCTGGCTGCGACGCGAGCTGCGCCTGAATCGCCCCGAAGTACTGCACGTATTTCTCCATCACGGCGTCGCCCGGCCTCGGGATCCCGTAGGTCGCGCTGACCGTGTACGACGAGCCCTCCGGGGGCGGCTGGAGCTTGCCCGTGGCGGGATCGACGCCGGGCCCGCTCAGCGGTTCCGCCTGCAGATCGGCCTCGAGCACGCCGCCTGTGCACTCGGCGGGGGGCGCGTCGGGGGGCGTCGCGCCGGCGTCGTTGCCGCATCCCGGCAGCATCACCCCGAGCGCCGCGAGGACCGCGGCGGCGAAGGCGCGCGAGGAGCGCTCGAGGGTCTCGTTCAACGTGCGTGTCGTCATGGTCATTGTCCTTTCTGGTTCGGGCGCTGCCAGGGGCTCAGTCGGCGCGCGAGACGACCCCGAACACGAGCTCGGGGAACGTCCGCGAGAGGCGGCTTGAGTGGAAATTCGTCTTGCGACCCATGCTCCGCACCTGCACCGGGGTGCCGGGCGGCGGCGCGTCGCCGACCGTGACAGCCCACGTGAGGGCCTCGCCGGTGCGCACGGCGACATAGGTGTACGAGCCGGCCGGGAGGCGCTCCTCGACGCGGCCGACGAGGAGCGCGCGATCGGCGCCGGACCGGGAGAGCTGGCCGAGGGGGTTCGCCGCCGCCACCGCCGCGAGAGGCCCCGAGGCCGCGGATGGCCGGTCCAGTTGCCACGCGAGCGCAAGGAAGAGCGCCGCGAAGACCATGAGGCCGAGGAGCGGCTTCACGAGCCGGCGCCGGGCAGATCGCGGCGCAGCGCTCCGCGCCGCGGGAGCAGGGGAGAGGGGCGTCATCGGTGACTCCTTGTGGGCGCGCCTCGGGCACCCCTTCGAGAGGTCGCCGCTGCGTGGCCGGATACACCTCCGTTCCCGGACGCCGGCGGAACGTTCAATCGACGCCGCGCTTTCGCTCGCGGCCGTTCCAGCACCCCGTGTCGTCGATGATGCAATGCGTTATATTCGCCACGATCGCACAGGATGCAGCGACGCAGGGGGACACAAGGGGGGCGGCGATCCTCCGACCTGCTGAACAAGGAGACGGATCGCGTGGATCGAGCGAGAAATGAACCGCCGCGACGCGAGGGGCGGTCCCAAGAGGCGGCTGTGCAGCCGCCCGGAACCATGTAGAATGACGGTGTCCTCAAAAAGGGGGTAGATTTGAGCCTGTCCGATTTCTTCAAGTCGCCGTTCAGCCGACGGTCCGACGTGTCGTCGCTGCCCTCGCCGCCGCTGGCACCGGAGGACGACGTGCCCGCACCGCCTTCTGAGGTCGATTTCGCGGCCATCCTGCTGGCCGCCGGCGTGAGCCCCGAGCAGCGGAGCAAGATCCTCAAGGCGCAGGAGCTCCTGAGGACGCTGCCCGGCGATACGCCCGCACCGGTGAAGCGGGACATCGTCGAGGCGGCATTCAAGGCCTTCGATGTCCCGACTCAGGAGATCGTGGCCGCAGCGTCGAAGCAGATCGAGGCGCTGAGGGCGTTCACGCGCACCGGCGAAGAGCACACGCAGGAGGTGCTCGCCGAAGGAAACCAGCAGATCAAGCTGCTGGAGTCCAAGATCGCCGGAGTGAAGGCGTCGATGGACCGCGAGGTCGCCGCGCAGGCGGTGCGCGCCAGATCCACGCTCGACCAGATCAACAAGGTGCAGCCGGTGCTGCAGTTCTTCGCGCGGGACGCGGCCGTCCCGGACCACCAGGCCGACCCCACGGTCACCTCGCCGGGGCCAGGGGAGTGGTCCCAGGGCGAAAGCGTGGACGTCCAGTTCGACGGGAGCCCCCTCACCGAGCAGCGTCGCGGATAGGTACCCTCGTCCAGCAGCCGGATCACGAAGGCGACAGGAGCGTCGCCGTCCGGCTCCATGACAGGATTGCGCCGCCGCTCCGCCTTGCCATGCGCTCGGGTGAGGGTGCATCCTGACCAGCCCATGCTGCCCGGCAGGCTGCTCGACGACCGCTTCGAGCTGGCGGAGGTCGCCGGCTCCGGAGGGATGGGCACGGTCTACCGGGCCATCGATCGCGCGAGCGGAGAGGTCGTCGCGGTCAAGCTGCTGCGCCGGGTGGACGCGCGCGCGGAGGCGCGCTTCCTCCGCGAGGCCGAGGCGCTGTCCCGGCTCACGCACCCGCACATCGTGCGGTACGCGACGCACGGCGTGGCGCCGACGGGGGAGCCGTACCTCGCGATGGAGTGGCTCTCCGGCGAGAGCCTCGCGGATCGGCTGTCGCAGCAGGAGCTGCGCGTCGGCGAGAGCGTCGCCCTCGCGCGGAGGGTGGCGGACGCGCTCGGCGCGGCGCACGCGCGCGGGATCGTTCACCGCGACATCAAGCCGAGCAACCTCTTCCTGGTCGACGGCGCGCTCGATCGGGTCAAGCTGCTCGACTTCGGCATCGCGCTGCTCTCGGACGCCACGTCCCGCCTGACGGGGACGTCGGCGGTGCTGGGCACGCTGGGCTACATGGCCCCGGAGCAGGCGCAGGGCGACCGGGCGGTGGTCGATGCGCGCGCCGACGTCTTCTCGCTCGGCTGCGTGCTGTTCGAGTGCCTCACCGGGCAGCGGGCGTTCCGCGGGCAGCACCTCTCGCTCGTGTGGAAGCTGCTCCTCGAGGAGCCGCCGCGGGCGACGGACCTGCGGCCCGAGGTGCCCGAGGCGCTCGACGCGCTCCTCGCGCGGATGCTGGCCAAGGACCCGTCGGGGCGACCCGAGGACGGCGCGGCCGTGGCGCGCTGCCTCGACGCGCTCGGCGCCCTGGGAGGGGGCGGCGCCCCCTCGCGCCTGCCTCGCGCCGAGGCCATCAGCGCGAGGGAGAGGCGGCTGGCCTCGATCGTGGCGGTCCGGGCCGCGCAACCGTCGTTCTGCGCGACGACGGAGTCCCTCGATGTGCGCGCGCCGCCGCCGGGCGCGCTCGCCGCGGTGCGCCGCGCGACCCTGCCGCTCGGCGCGCAGGTGCAGGAGCTCGGCGACGGGAGCGTGGCGGCCATCGCGGCGAGCGCGGGCGGCGCGACCGACCAGGCGGCGCTCGCGGCGCGCTGCGCGCTGCAGATCCGCGCGCAGCTCCCCGGCGCGGCGGTCGTGCTGGTGACGGGGCGGGGCGAGACAACGGGGCGAGCGCCGTTCGGCGAGGTGCTGGACCGGGCGGCCGCGCTGCTGGAGGAGGCCGCCGCGCCCGCGCCCGCGCCCGCGGACGGCGGGCGCGGGGGCGTCCACATCGACGCGGTGACGCGGGCCCTGCTCGACGCGCGCTTCGAGGTCGTGGCGCAGGACGGGATCGCGCGGCTCGAGGCCGAGAACGAGATCGGCGAGGGGGCGCGCGAGCTCCTCGACAGGCCGAGCCCCTATGTCGGGCGCGAGCGGGAGCTGCAGCAGCTGCTCGAGCTCGTCGACGACAGCTTCACCGAGCGGCGCGCCGCGGCGGCGCTCGTGACCGCGGCGGCGGGCATGGGCAAATCGCGCCTGCGCCACGAGGCGGTCGAGGCGCTGCGCCGGCGTCACCCCGGCCTGGTGCTGAGCGTCGCCCGCGGCGACCCCCTCGGCGCGGGCTCCGCGCTCGCGATGCTCGCCGGAGCGCTGCGGAGCGCGCTCGGGATCGCCCCCGACGAAGCGCTCGACGTGCGGGGGGAGAAGGTCGCGCAGGCGCTCGGGCCGCTGCTCGCGGGCGAGGAAGGGCGGCCGGCGGCCGCGGTCCTTGGCGAGCTGCTCGGCGTCGCCCCTCGGGACGCGGCCGCGCCGGCGCTGCGGGCCGCGCGGCGCGATCCGGCGCTGGTGGCCGAGGAGAGCCAGCGCGCGTACGTCGACCACGCGCGGGCAGTGACGGGCGCGCGCCCCATGCTCGTCGTCCTCGAGGATCTCCACTGGGGTGACGCGCCCTCGGTGAGGATCTTCGATCGGGCGCTGCGGGAGCTCGGCGATCGCCCCTACGCGGTGCTCGCCTTCGCCCGGCCCGAGGTCCACGCGCTGTTCCCCCAGCTCTGGGCCGAGCGGGGGCTCTCGGAGCTCCGGCTGCGCGAGCTGCCCGCCCGGGCGGCCGAGCAGCTGGTGCGGAGCGCGCTCGGCGCGTCGCTCGCGGCCGAGCAGGTCTCGGCGCTCGTGCGGCGGGCCGGGGGCAACGCCTTCTGCCTCGAGGAGCTCATCCGGGCCGCGGCGGAGGGGCGCGGCGGCGCGCCGCCGGAGACGGTGCTGGGCATGGTGGAGGCGCGCCTCGCGGCGCTCGGGCCCGAGCCGCGGCGGCTGCTGCGGGCGGCCAGCGTCTTCGGGGAGGTCTGCTGGGCGGGGGGCGTGCGCGCGCTGCTCGGCGCGCCGGCACCGAGGGCGAGCGAGCGCGATGCGTGGGCCGAGCTGGTCGATCGGGAGGTCCTGGAGCGTCGGCCGAGCTCGCGGTTCGCGGGCGAGGAGGAGCTCGCGTTCCGCGATGCGCTCCTGCGGGAGGGCGCCTACGCGATGCTCACCGATCGCGACAGGACGCTCGGCCACCGGCTCGCCGGGGCGTGGCTGAAGGAGGCCGGCGAGCAGGACCCGGAGGTGCTGGCCGAGCACCTCGCGCGGAGCGACGAGACCGGGCCGAGGAGCCCGGATCGCGCGTTGGGGTGGAGCGACCGCCGTGGTAGGGGCGTCGCATGAGCGCGGTTTGCAGCTCCAGCGCGGGCCGGCCGACGAGGCGCCGGGCCCCGGAGGCACCTCCGCCCGCCGACGGGTTTCAATGACGCCTCAAAAATGCACCGGGTGGCCCGGGAAATGCGCCGCGGTCGACGGCTTCGAGAAAAAAGCGCCCATCCGTGATTGATTGGAAGGCGTCCCGGATACAGGGACGCTGAAGGAAAGGCTCGTTCATGCACTGGGACGTTGGATCTGCCGCTCGTCGGAGGGTGGCCCGGGTGTCGTGGGTCACGCTGCTCGCCCTGGCCTGTTGCACGGATCCGGGGGCCTCCGGGGACGGCACCGGAGCTGGAGCGGGAGGGGCCGGCGGAGGCGCGTCGCCCGAAGCGAGCAGCTCGAGCGCCGGGAGCACCGTGGCGTCGACGGGGACCGCTGGCAGCGCCGGGGCCGGCGGTGACGCGCCCGCCGGAGCGGGGGGCTCGGGCGGCGATCCCGGCGGCGGCGGGTCAGGCGGGATGGAGCCGCTGCCGAACATCACGATCTGGATCGCGGGCGACTCCACGGTCGCCAACGGGCAGACCCCCTGCCCGGCGGGCTGGGGCGGCCAGTTCGCGGCGCTGTTCGACGAGCGGGTCACCGTCGTGAACCGCGCCGTCGGCGGCCGCAGCGTGCGGACGTGGCTCTACCACGTGCAGACCGCCATGGATAGCGCGGGGGAGTGCGTGCTCGATCGCGACTCGAGCGGCGAGCCCGTGCTGCAGGACAGGTGGACTGAGATGCTCGACGGCATGAAGCGGGGAGATTACCTGTTCATCCAGTTCGGCATCAACGACGGGTCGCGCACGTGCGACCGGCACGTGGGGCTCGACGCCTTCAAGAGCAGCTACGGGATGATGGCCCTCGCCGCGCAGGAGCGAGGCGCCCAGCCCGTGTTCGTGACCCCCGTGAGCGCGATCGCCTGCAATGGCAGCACGGCCCGGGGGACGCGCGGCGGGTATGTGACCGCGACCCTCGAGGCGGGCGAAGAGCACGGCGTGCCGGTGATCGATCTCCACGAGCACAGCGTCGCGCTGTACAACACCCTCGGCTTCTGCCCGGTCCCCGGGGGAGACGTGAGCGGGACGACCGGAGGGCCGGTCGGCGAGTTCTTCTGCGATGATCACACGCACTTCGCGCGCTCCGGCGCGGAGCAGATCGCCAGGGTCGTCGCCGGCGCGCTCCGCGCTCAGGAGCTCGGCCTGGCCGCGTACCTCGAGTGACCCCGCGCCGGCGCGGCGCGGGAGCCCCTCAGAAGCCGATGTCCTCACGGATGGCGGCCACGATCTTGCAATGGTTCACGAGATCGTCCGTCGTCTTGACCTCGCTCGTATAATTGAGACCGTACGGCCAGAAGTGCTGGCTGTCCGCGTGCACGACATCGCTCTCGTTCCCCGTGATGGCCCTGAGCTGGCGCGTCGCCGCATCGCCCGTGAAGATGCCGTCCTTCACCAGCGCCACGAACTCGAAGCTGCCGACCCCCAGGGTGTGGCCGATCTCGTGCATGGCCGTGATGTGATTCATGGAGGCGAGCGAGCCGAACCGGATGGATCCATTGACGTTGCCGTCGGCCGTCGCGACCGATGGCACGTAGGACACCGACAGGCTCTTCTCGATGCTCGTGTGGCAGTTGTAGTGCGACAGCGCCTCATCCATGGCGCTCGTGATCATGTCGTACGCGGACTGCTGCTCTGCCGTCGGCGCAGGCGCCTTCGCGAGCGTGTAAGAGATCCCGCCCATTCCCACGCAGCCGGTCCCCTCGCCCCCGCCCGCGCCGCCCGCGCCCGCGCCGCCCGTGCCCCCACCGCCGGTGCCCCCACCGCCGGTGCCCCCGCCGCCCGTGCCCCCGCCGCCCCCCTCCGCGAGGCCTCCCGCGCCGTCGTCCCCGCCGGCGCTGCTGCTGCTGCTGGCCGAGGTCTGTCCGCCGGAAGCCGCCGCGCCGCCGCTCCCGCTGGCGACGCCGCTGTCGTCGGTGCCCGCAGGGCTGTCACCCGACCCCGAGCACGCGACCGGACCGGCCGCCGCGAATGCGAGCAAAACGATGTTCGTCGCCAGTTGCCTCAGCATGTTTCGCACTCCTTCCAAAGAACCTTGCGTCGTCGCTCACAGGCCGTGGGGCGCTCGCGGCGCATCGCGCGACAGCTCGCCGACGAAGCCCGCGCCCTCGCCCTCTCACCGGCGGCGTCAGAGGTCAATTCGCTGCAGATCGCAGGGATTGAATCGGCAGCTGCGGTAGAAGATTCCAGCGGCCTCGGACAGCTCCGGACGAGCCCCGCCGCCGCCCGGTGAGCGGCGCGCCGCCCCGCGCGCACCGGTCCGCCTGCCGGCCGCGGCGCTCCCGCGGCGCCGGTCGGGCGCGAGCGCGATTCTGAATTTCTTCATCAGGTGCGCCGGAACCGGACGACCCTCGACGGACGTCCGAGGCTCCACACCTTATATGAGCTACCGTGAGCAGCGAGGTCGGCCGTGGATAAAGCCTTATTGACGAGGTCGACAGCCGCCCTGCGCAAGCGCATCATCGACCAGGCGAGCCGTCCGGCGCCGCGCGCCGCTCCTCCCGGAGCGCGCCCGCTCGCCCTGCCTCGCCGCGCCGCCCAGCAGAGGGAGCGACGATGAGCCGGACCGCCATCGGCCCGG
Source organism: Sorangium sp. So ce362 (assembly GCF_051519845.1). NCBI lineage: Bacteria > Pseudomonadati > Myxococcota > Polyangiales > Polyangiaceae > Sorangium > Sorangium sp. So ce362. Next base: position 7,038,599 of record NZ_CP150332.1, read on the forward strand.
GAGCCGTGTTCCAGGAGCGCTACGAGATCGTCTCCGCGCTGCGGGAGAGCGGGTTCGCCGACGTCTACAAGGGGCGTCAGCTCGCCACCGGGCAGATGGTGGCCATCAAGGTCATGCGACCAACCGGGGGCGGCAAGCCCGCCGACGTCGCCCGGCGCTGCGCTCGCTTCCACCAGGAGGCGCGGTTCTGCGCGCAGCTCCACCACCCCAACATCGTCCGGCTCATCGACGCCGGACAGACGGACGAGGGCACGCTCTACACCATCTTCGAGTTCGTGCCCGGCAAGAACCTGGCAGAGGTGCTGGCCGAAGAGATCGCCCTGGAGCCGCGCGAGGCGCGGCACCTGATGCTCCAGATCCTCGACGCGCTCGGCTGCGCCCACGGGCAGAACGTCGTCCACCGCGACCTCAAGCCCAGCAACATCATGATCGTCTCGACCGGCGCGCGGCGCAACGCGCTGGTGCTCGATTTCGGCATCGGCGCGCTCATCGCCGGGGCCATGGAGGGCATCGACGCCAAGCTCACCCCGAGCAACGAGATCCTCTGTACGCCCGCCTATGCAGCGCCGGAGCAGCTCCTCGGGCAGCCGGTGAGCGTGCGTTCGGATCTGTACGCCTGGGGGCTCGTCTTCCTGGAGTGCCTCACCGGGCGGCCGTCGATCGCCGGCAGGTCGCTGCAAGAGGTGCTCTTGCGACAGGCCAGCTCCGAGCCGATCCCGATCCCCGCGGTGCTCCTCGGGCACCCGCTCGGCACCCTCCTCAGGCGCGCGACCCTGAAGAACGTGTCCGATCGCGTCGTCACCGCCTCCAGCCTGCTGCGCGCGCTCGAGGCCTGCGACGTCGAGGAGCTGAGCCGTGAGGACCTCGTCGCGCCCGCGCGAGCGCTGGACCCACCGATGGCCCCGGACGCGCCGGAGGGGGACGGCTGGGTCCAAAGCGCCAGCGAGACGGCGCCGCTCGCTCGGCTCCCGCGGGAGGGCCGGGCGACGCCCAGCGACCGCGCGGCGGCAGATACGCTGCCTTCCCCGGCGACACCGCGCCTGGACGACACGCCCTCTCCCCTGGAGGGGGAGCGCGCCGGCGGCGCCAGCGCCGCGTGCCTCGACGGCGAACGGCGGCCGCTCACCGTCGTCTGCTGCGCCTTCACCACCTCGGGCGCCGGCCTGAAGAGCGCCGACGTCGAGGAGCTCGACGACCTGCTCGGCGAGCAACAGGACGTCTGCTCCGAGATCGCCCGCCGCCACCGCGGGCGCTTCGCCGGCGCGCTGGGCGATCAGATCCTGCTGCATTTCGGCTACCCGTCCGCGCAGGAGGACGACGCCCGGCGCGCCGCGCGCGCGGCGCTGGAGATCGTGGAGGACGTCCGCGCGCGCAGCGCGCGCCTGGAAGCGACGCGGGGCCTCTCACTCGAGGTCCAGGTCGGGCTCCACACCGGCCTCGTGATCGCCGGCCAGTGTCCACGCTACACACAGCACCTCGGGACGACACCGCAGATCGCGTCCCGGCTGAGCGCGCTCGCGGCCCCGGGCACGATCGTTGTGAGCGGCGACGCGTTCAGGCTGCTCCGGAGCCGGTTCACGCTCGAGCAGGTGACGTCGCACGACCTCTCGTATGCGGACCGCCCGGTCGCGATCTACCGCATGGGGCAGGAGATCGCTGTCGCGCCCCAGGACCAGGACACCGCAGGCCGGGATACGGAGCCGCTGATCGGCCGGAGCCAGGAGCTCGATCTCCTGCTCCAGCGCTGGGGCCAGGTCCGGCAGGGCATCGGGCAGAGCATCCTCGTCACCGGCGGGCCCGGGATCGGCAAATCCCGCCTCAGCTGGGAGCTCGCCCGGCGGCTCCACGGCGACTGGCACAGCTGCCTCGAGTGCCGCTGCACCCCCGACCGGCGCAACAGCGCGCTCCACCCGATGATCGAGCTGCTCGATCGGCTGATCGACCCCGGCCGGGACGACGCGCCGGGGCGCCGGCTCGCCCGGCTCGAAGGGCTCCTGTCCCGCCGCGGCTTCGACCTGGAGGAGACGGTGCCGCTGTTCGCGGCGCTGCTGTCGATCCCCCTGGAGGCGCGCTACTCCGCCCCGCAGGACCCGCCGCCGCGGCAGAAGGAAAGGACGCTCAACGCGCTCGCGACAATGCTCTTCGACATGGCCGAGGAGCGGCCCGTCCTGTTCATGGTCGAGGACCTGCAATGGGCCGATCCGACGAGCCTGGAGTGGCTCGGGATGCTGATCGTCGACGTGCCCTCGACGCGGCTCATGGCGCTCCTCACCGCGCGGCCGGAGTTCTCGCCGCCCTGGTCGACGTCGGGCATGCTCCAGATCCAGCTCGGCCGCCTGGATCGCTCGCACGTCGAGCACATGGTCGCGCGGCTCGCCGGCGGCCGCTCGCTGCCCGAGCCGCTGCTGGCGCAGGTGGTCGAAAGGACCGACGGCGTCCCCCTCTTCGTGGAGGAGCTGACGCGGATGGTGCTCGAGTCCGGGTCCCTCGTGGACGAGGGGGACCATTACACGCTCTCCGAGCCGATCTCGGCGCTCGCGATCCCGACGACGCTGCGGGGCCTCTTGATGGCGCGCCTCGACCGGCTCGGCAGAGCCAAGGAGACGGCCCGCATCGCCGCGGTGCTCGGCCGGGAGTTCAGCCTGAAGGTGCTCAGCGCCGTGTCCACGCTCGACGGGGAGCTGGTCCAGGAGGACCTCGATCGGCTGATGGCCGCGGACCTCGTCCACAGGAAGCGCCGGCTGAACAACCCGACCTACCTGTTCAAGCACGTGCTCATCCGGGACGCCGCCTACGAGTCGCTCTCGAAGCGGAGCCGGCAGAAGCTGCACGCCCGCGTGGCCCGGACGCTCGAGGAGCGCTTCCCCGAGATCGCCGCGGCGCGGCCCGACCTGCTCGCGCACCACCACGCCGCCGCCGAGCAGAAGCAACAGGCGATCGCCTACGCGGAGACCGCGGCGGAGCGCGCGCTGAAGCGGCCGGCGAACGCGGACGACAACGAGGCCGTCCTTCATGTGACGCAGGCGCTCGGCTGGCTCGAGGCCATCACGGACGACCGGGAGCGCGCGCTCGCCGAGCTGCGCCTGAACAGCCTGCTGATCATGGCGCTCCTGGAGCGCCGCGGGTACATGCTCCAGGAGCTCGCGGCGGCGGTGAAGCGCTGCGAGGAGCTGAGCGACGCGTTCGGGGACAGCCCGATGACCGCGCCGACGCTGTGGGCAATGTTCTGGTACCACAACTTCCGGAGCCATCGGCGCGAGGCGCGGGCGCTGACGGAGCGGCTGCTCGGGATGGCGACGCGGTCGCAGGACACCGGCCAGCTGGTCGCGTCGACGGTGCTGCTGGGGAATTGCCTGTTCTTCGAGGGGAAGCTCGCCGAGGCTCGCCCGCACCTCGCGCGCGGCATCGCGCTCTACGACCCTGCGCATCGGGAGCAAGTCGCCCTGTATGGCTTCGATCCAAAGACCAATGGCCAGTACACGCTCGCGCTGTTGCTCTACCTGATGGGCAGCCCGGCGCAGGCGTTCGCCCAGGGGGAGGCGGCGGTGGCGTGGGCGCGCGAGCTCGACCACCCGAACACCCTCGGGATGGCGCTGCTCCACCTGGCCGGCGTCTATCACTACGGCCACGAACGGGAGAAGGTCGCCGCGGTGACCGACGCTCTCGTGCAGCTGACCGAGCGCCATCTCCTCTGGTTCAAGGAGCTCTGCTGGGCCATGCGCTCCTGGGCAGAGCGCGACCTCGAGAAGCTGAGGCGGGATGTCGAGGCGATCCGGCGCACCGGTCAGAAGATGGGATTGCCGTACTGGCTCTCTCTCGTGGCGGAGCTCGAGGCCGAGCGCGGGCAGCACGAGGCCGCGGTCGAGCGGCTCGCGGGCTGCTTGCTGCTCGCCGCGGAGCTGGGCGACGTCTACTACGTGCCGGAGCTCTACCGCCTGAAGGCGCTGTCTCTCCGCGCCTGCGGCGCCCACGCGGAGCAGGAGAGCGAGCGCTGCCTGCGTCAATCGATCGCGATCGCGCGCGAGCAGGGCTCGCGGATGATCGAGCTGCGCTCGACGCTCTCGCTCTGCCGTACCCTCGTGCGGCAGGACCGGCGCGACGAGGCGCGCCCGCTGCTCCGGGAGATCGACGGCTGGCCTGTCGAGTGCGCCGATCTGCCCGAATTTGCCGAGGCGCGCACGCTGTACCAGGAGCTGGCCGGTTGAGCTGTCACGGCACCTTCTCGAGCGCCTTCGACACGGCACCTTCTCGAGCGCCTTCGATCTCCCGCGGAGGGCTCGACGGGGGGCGGCGCCGGCTCCATGGTTCCCGGGGCGCCTGCACGGATGGAGACAGCCATGTTTTCCCCTCAGTCATCCAAATACGAGTCTGGGACGTCGGAGACCGAGAGCACAAGGGCGCAGGTCGAGGGTGGAGGCGGTTCGGTCGAGATGCGCCCGCCGCGCGAGCGAGGCGCGACGGAGGACGAGCTCCTGGAGCTGGAGTCCGCGTGGCTGCGCGCCGTCGCGCTCACCTGGGAAGACCCGGCGCAGCTCGCTCGGCTGAAGAGGGATCCGCGGGAGTTCTTGATGGCCTGCTGCAGCTATACGCTGCCGCCGGGGATCGAGCTCACCCTCCGCGAGGCGCGGGAGCCGGGCTCGCCCAGCGGCGACGGGTGGCGCTTCTGCGAGCAGCGCAAGGGCTGGGATCCATCGGCGAGCGCCCTCACGCTCTATATCCCACCGCCGCCGGAGCTGTCCGAGCGTCCCGTCGCGCTGGCCGAGCTCGCGAGCGACGCTTCGCTCTCCGTCCTCATCTGCTGAGTCACGCCTCGATCCCGTAGAACCTGGCGGCGTTGTCCCAGAGGATCTTGCGGAGGGCGTCGCCGGGGAGCCTGCCGCGGAGCGCGAGCGCCCGCTCCACCATGCCCGCGTCGTGGTCGATGTGGGGGAAGTCCGTCCCGAAGATCGCGTTGCCCTCCCCGAGCCACGGGATCGCCTGCGCCAGCAAAGGCTCGTCCGGCTCGATCTCGATGAAGCACTGGCGGCGGAAATACGCGGACGGCTCGCGGCGGACGTGCGGCGCGACCTCGTCGGCCAGGCCGCGGTACTCGATCTCGTCGAGGCGCCAGAGCCAGTAAGGCAACCACCCGCAGCCGGCCTCGAGGAAGGCCACCCGCAGGCGGGGGTGGCGCTCGAGCACGCCGCCCTCGATCAGCGCGAGCAGCGCCATCATCTGCTCCATCGGGTGCGAGCAAGCGTGCAGGGCGAAGCGGCTGCGAAAGCGGTCCGCGCCGGCCGCCGGCAGCGAGGCGTGCGCGCCCTCGTGGAGGGCGACCGCGATGGAGCGCCGCTCGCACTCGGCCCAGAACGCCTCGTAGGCAGGGTCGCCCAGCGTCCGGCCCGCGACGGGGTTCGGCCGGAGCACGACGGCGCGGAAGCCGAGCGCCACCGCCCGCGCGAGCTCGGGCACCATCTGCGCCGGATCGTGCGGGCTCATCAGCGCCACGCCCCGGAGGCGCCCGGGGTCGTGATCGCAGAAGCCGCGCAACCAGCTATTATAGGCCCTCGCAAAGGCGCTCGCAAGCGGCGGCTCCAGATGGGCCATGCCGAGGAGCATCAGCGCGAGGGTCGGGTACAGGAAGGCCACGTCGATGCCCTCGCGGTCCATGTCCTCGACCTGCGTCCGGGGCAGCTCGAGCGGGCCGAGCCGCGCGAGCCGCCCGGACCGCCGGCGGGCGGCCGAGGCGAGCGCGCGCCATGTCCGCGCGCTCATCCGGTGATGGAGCGGCTGTCCATCCACCATCGGCTGCGGAGGGAGCGAGAGCAGGCCCTCCGGTCCGGGGTACGCCACGCGGTCGGCCAGGGGCTCGCCCTCGCCGGTGTACGCGAGGTACGGCGCGTGAGCGCGGAGCTCCGGATCGAGGTGGGACTTCCACAGATCGAGCGGCTCGATCACGTGACGATCCGCGTCGAGGATGCGATGGCCGTCGCGCATGGGAGGGGGTCTCCTTGGCCGGATGCGGCCTAGACGTGGAGAGGCACCGGGTTCAGGTCCCCTTCCCGATTCGCCCGGTCGAGCCACCCGAGGCGGACCGGAACGTCGTAGAGGCGCCCCGGCCCGAAGCGGGGCCAGAAGTGCCGCAGCCCGGGCACCGCCACCTTGACGACGCACAGGCCCGTATCGGGCCGCGTCTGGTCGAGCACCACGGTCTCCAGGCCGACGCGCGCGGCGCGCGCCACGCAGTCGTTCACGTCGTCGCGCAGGTCGTCGCGCAGGGCGTAGGGATAATCGCCGCGCGTCCGCGCCGGGACGGCCTCGGCGGGAAACAGGTACGGCTCGCCCGCCAGGGAGGCGCGATCCCAGCCGCGGGGCGGCCCGAGGCCGCTCGGGTCGAAGAGCTGGTTGAGCTCGGTCAGCGCCCGCTGCACCCCGAGGCGGGCCTCGTGATGACAACCGAAGCCGAGGGTGAGCCGGGCGGTGTCCGGCGTGCGCGCCACGGCGACGAACGCCGGGATGCCGAGATCGGTCGTGACGTCGAGCACCCAGAGGCGCTGGCCGAGATCGCGGTAGTGGGCCTCGAGCGCGTCGAAGTACGGCTCTCCGAAGCTCGCCAGATCGACCGCGGGCCGGCGCGCGCGGTTGTACCACCAGAGCGCGACCGCATCGCGCTCCACGAGCTCCAGGAAGCCTTGCACGATCGCCTCCTCGATGCAGTTGCCGGCCGCGTGCCCGTTCGAGTCGAACGAGCAGAACGGCTCCCCGGACGCCGCCGGCAGGTGGAGATAGCAAGCAGCGGCCGGGAGGTAGCGCCGCCTGCCGTGGGTCAACGACCACGCAGGGGCCCAGTCGATGGCCGCGGCCGGGTCGTACGGCAGGGAGACCGCCTGCCGGGGGTCGCGCGCCCGGCCGAGCTGCGCGCCGCCGGCCTCCGCCGCGCGGAGCTGCGCCTCGCTGACGTGCTGCAGGGCGTCCGGGGGGATGCCGTCGCCGCCCAGCTCGGCCAGGCGCGCGCGGCGGAGGGGCGCGTCGCCGTGGTAGGTCGCGCTGTAGCGCTCGATCGCCTCGCACAGGGCGCTCGCCCGCGCCTGGGCGGGGGTGCGGCCCTTGCCGCTGCTCGCGCGGTGGAAGTCGCCGAAGGCGGGCGCGTCGCCCGCGGGGCAGGCGCGGTAGACGGCCGCGTAGACCGGCCGGAGCGGGTGATCGCGGCCCTCCAGGGGGCCAACGCTCGCGACGAGGCCGGTCGACGGGCTCACCTGGCGGCAGACGCGCGCGATGGTCGCGTCGGGCGGGACGGCGCGGTGGCCGCCGTCGTCGGTGAAGCGCTTCGGGCGGGACGCCAGCGTCACCGGCGCGAGCGCGCGCGCCCGCGCGCCCTCGGGGTCGCCGCAGGCCGGGCACTGGGGGCGCCGCTCGACCGGGTGCTCCGCGAGCCGCATGCACGCGAGATCGAGGCTGTAGAGGCGATCGTCGAGCGGGCCGGCGCCCCCCGCGGCGATCCAGCGCGCGAGGAGCACGGCGGCGAGCCCGAGCGCCGCGCGCCGGCCCGCAGGCAGGGCGACGCGCGGAGGCAGGAGCGGGTCGCCGCCGCCGCGCCGCCGCTCCAGGTACGCCTCGACCGGGCGGTTATGCCGCAGCCGGTGCGCAAGACAGGCCCAGCACGGCCCCGCGCCGGGGCAGAACATCGGCCCCATCCACGGCTCGACCCCGCCGGGCTTGACCGGCACCCAGCGGAGCACCTCCCGGAGCGCGCGCCGGTTCCACGCGTCGAGCCCGGCGTCCAGGTAATCGCCGGTCGCCAGGGCGACGATCGGGGCCTCCGGCTGCACGACGACGCCCGCCTCGGCGAGGGCGCCGGCGAGCGCCTGCGGATCCTCACCCCCGGCCGCCCGCACGGCGACGGGCGTCGACGCGAGCCGCTCCGCGGCGCGGCCGGCGTCCACCCCGAGCGCCTGCCAGAAGCCGGCGACCTCCGGCGCCGGCGCGGCCTCGGCGAGGTAGCCCCGCTGCTCCAGCCGCATCAGCGCATAGCGGACCTCGACGCCGGAGACCTCGCCGTCGAGCGCGGAGACGAGCTCGTCCTCGGTCCGGCGGCCATCGAGGAGCGGCCCGAGGAGCCCATAGACGCGGCCGCGGAGCATGAAGCGCTCGCGCTCGCCGATCAGGAACACGGTCTCCTTGTCACCAGCGGGCTCGACGCGCAGGTGGTGCTTGAATTGCAAGATGCGAGGCATGCGAGGCATGCGCGGCATGAGGGGCATGAACACCGGACCCGGTGAGCCATGTGGTGCGTCGCGGGCCGCAGGAGACGCCCGTGCCGGTGCGCAATTCAGCATCAGCGAGCGCCTGCCTGCGAGGCGGGCGGGCGGGCTCGCCGCCACGCGCCGCCCGGCGCGCAGCGTGGCGCCCGGGCCCCGGGACGACATCTCGTGAGAGGGGGATAAACAGCGTGTCAGTCATTCGCGAGGACAGCGGCATGGAGACAACGCCGCTGTCGAACAGCTTCATCGATGCGCTCCAGCGTGTCAGGCAGGACGACCGGCGCGTGGCCCTGCTCGTCTACCATCGCGACGGCGCCGAGCGCGTCGTGCTGAGCCCGGGCGCGCCGGTCGTCATCGGCCGCGCGCCGCCGTCGCAGGTCCAGATCCGCGACGTCAGCCTCTCGCGCGAGCACGCCCGCTTCACCCTGTCCGGCGACAACGTCCTCATCGAGGACCTGCGCTCGACCAACGGCACCTGGCTCGGCGGGGCGCGCGTCGCGCGCTGCGAGGCGAAGCCGGGGGACGAGGTGATCCTGGGCAAGGTGGTGGTCGCCGTCCGCGCGATCACGGCGGCCGAGGGCGAGCTGCCGGGCCTGCTGAGCCACGAGCAGCTCCGCGTCGCCCTCGAGGAGGAGGTGAGGCGCGCGCGGTACTTCGGGCGGAGCTTCGCCATCGTCATGGCCCGGCCCGCGCGCCAGCAGGACGCCCACGTGAGCCACCTGTTCCCGCGCGTGCGGGCGCTGCTGCGCCCCGTGGACCGGATCGCGCTCTACAGCTCGGACGTGGTGGCGGCGCTGCTCCTGGAGGCCGGGGCCGAGACGGCGCTCGACGTGGCGCGCGCGCTCGCCGCGCCGCCCGGGGGCGGGGGGCCCGTCATGCTCTCGGGATTCGCGACGTTCCCGGACGCGGGGACCGTGGCGGAGGAGCTGCTCCATCGGTGCTGGAGCGCGGTGCGCAGCGCGACGGTGGATCAGCCGGTGCGGTCGGCGCCGGGGGGGACAGTGAAGAGCTATCCGGGCTCCGGGCACACCGATCCCGTCGCCGCGAGCCCCGCGATGCTCCGGGTCTTCGAGATCGTCAAGCGGGTGGCGCGGTCGTCGATCCCGGTGCTCTTGCTGGGCGAGACGGGGACGGGCAAGGAGGTCGTGGCGCGCGCGATCCACGACCTCGGCCCGCGGAGCGGGAAGCCGATGGTGTGCGTCAACTGCGGGGGGATCCCGCAGCAGCTCGTCGAGAGCACGCTCTTCGGCCACGAGCGCGGCGCGTTCACCGGCGCGTGGCAGCAGCAGCGGGGGGTGTTCGAGGCGGCGGATGGGGGGACGGTGTTCCTCGACGAGATCGGCGAGCTGCCGGCCGCGGCGCAGGCCGCGCTCCTGCGCGTCCTCGAGACCCGGCAGGTGACCCGGGTCGGCTCGAACAAGCCGATCGAGGTCGACGCGCGCATCCTCGCGGCGACCCACCGCGACATCGAGACCATGTGCGCGTCCGGCGGGTTCCGCAGCGATCTGCTCTACCGCCTGAACGCGATGACGGTGACGATCCCTCCGCTCCGGGCGCGCCCGGACGACATCGAGCCGCTCGCGCTCCGCTTCCTCGAGCAGGCGAACCAGGCGAACGCTCGCTTCGTTCGCGGGTTCGACGCCGGGGCGCTCGCGCGGCTCCGGACCTACGCGTGGCCGGGGAACGCGCGGGAGCTGCGCAATGCGATCGAGCGGGCCGTGGTCATCGCCGAGGGCGAGTGGATCGCGGAGGAGGACCTGCCCGAGCGCGCGCGGGCGGCGCCGCCGCCGGCCGCGACGGCGGAGGAGCGCGAGCCGCCGTGCGACGGCGTCGAGCTCACGGCCGCGGCTCCTGAGGGGGACTTCCTGAAGGCGCGGCTCCAGCGCTGCGAGGCCGAGCTGATCGTCCAGGCGCTCCGCAAGGCGGGCGGGAACCAGACGGAGGCGGCGCGCGCGCTCGGCATGCCGCTGCGCACGCTCGTCTACAAGCTCAAGGCGCTCGGGATCAAGCGGCTCGGGTACGCGCCGCCCGGGGATCCGTAGCGCGGGATCATGGGTCCGTAGCGCGGGGTCATGGGTCCGTAGCGCGGGGTCATGGGCTCGACGGCGTTCACGGGAGGCGCGCGACGCTGGCCTGAATGGCAGGCTCGGGGCCGAGCGGGAGGTCGACGAGGAACGTCGAGCCGCGGCCCAGCGAGCTCTCCACGCCGATTTGGCCGCCGTGGGCGCGCGCGATCTCACGCGCGAGATAGAGCCCGAGGCCGAGACCACCGAAGTGCTCCACATCGCCCACGCGCTCGAAGCACGCGAAGATGCGCTCCTGGTCCTCGTCCGCGATGCCCGTGCCGTGATCGCGGACGAGGAGCTGCGCCCCCCTGGGAGAGGCCTTCACCTCGACGGAGATCGGCCGGCCTTCACCGAACATGATGGCATTCTTGACCAGGTTGAACACGAGGCGCCCGATCTGCTCGCGATGCCAGCGGCCGACCACGCCCTCCGGCGTGTCGACCGAGATCGAGGTGGACGGGGCGCTGAGCTCGATCGCAAGCCCGGCGACCACCTCCCGGACGAGCGCCCCGAGATCGACGCTCTGGCGCTCGGGCGCGAGCTGGCCCGCTCGGAGCGCGATCGCCTGGAGCATGTCGTCGCAGAGCCGGGCGAGCCGGTTGACCTGCCGGCCGACGACCTCGAGCGAGGCGACCCACGTCGACGCGTCCCCCGCCTGGCGCTCGCTCATTCGCTTCATCCTCTGCACCTGTAGCGCGAGCGAGGTCAGGGGCGTCTTGAGCTCATGGGATGCGAGCGTGAGGAACTCGTCCCGGAAGCCGTCCCCTCCGTCGTGCTCCGAGGCGCGAGCAGGCCGGCGTACATCGAGGGTTCCAGTGGGCTGCGGGTTCAGGGCGGACATGGTGAGCATCCCGGTCAACAGTGGATGGTCGTTCGTGGTCGTCGCGTCGTCGTCGTTCAAGCATCCGCGATGCCATGCGTCCGCGCCGCGGGCCGGAGCGTCATTCACCCTGGATCTTGCATGCGAGTCCAGGCTGCCGAGGGCGGGTGTGTCCTCGCGCGCGACCTGCGTTTGCTCAAGTACGCAAGAGGCGTACGAGGAGGCGGTGTCCGTGGGCAGGGAGGCCAGGACCGCCCGCGCGCCGGAAGAGCGGGGCGAGGCGCGTCGCGCGAGCCATGCCGTGGCGGGCCACCGTGGCGGGCCACCGTGGCGGGCCACCGTGGCGGGCCGTCGGCGAGGCCGGTGTGGATGGGGAGGTGTCGTGGCCGGCGAGGACGGCGGAGCATCGAGTAGATCAGGCTCGCCAGGACGTCCTTGACCCGAACCACGTGTTCCCCGTGAGCGGCCGCAGGCTACCGAGCGACGCTCCGATCACGACGAGCTCCAGAGGTCCCGTCCCGTTCGACTTTTCCTTCAACCGGCGCAGTGACCCGACCCAGGTTGCGAAGGTTGGGGCGACCCGACCCAGGTTGAGTGACCCGACCCAGGTTGAGTGACCCGAAGGTTGGGGTGACCCAGGTTGGGGTGACCCGGGTGACCCAAGGTTGGGGTTGGGGCGGGCGATCGACGGCAGCCTGGGGTGGCGGACAACCTGGCGGCCGCCACCCTCCGGGCGCACGGCAAGTCCTTGCAATCGCCCACCACGAGCCTCGGCACGGCGTTTGTTGATGTGCGCCAGCCATGAGCCAGCCCCGCGAGATCATCCCCGGCGCCACGTACCTGATCACCCGCCGTATCCTGCGCCGGCACCACCTCCTCCGCCCCGACGCGACCATCACCCAGCTCTTGGTCTACGCTCTCGCGGTCTCCAGCCGCCGCTACGGCATCGAGGTCCACGCGCTCTGCGCGATGTCAACGCATCTGCACCTCGTCGTGACCGACGTCAACGGCGTTTTGCCGCGCTTCCTGCAGTTCTTCCATCGTATCGCCGCGCTCGGCACGAAGGTGCTCCGCACGTGGGAAGGGCCGGTGTGGGACCACGAGCCCACGAGCGCGGTGCGGCTGCTGACCCGCGCCGCGTTGGTGGAGAAGATCGCGTACGTCCTCGCAAATCCTGTGGCCGCTGGCCTCGTCCAGCATGCGAACGAGTGGCCCGGCGCCAAGGTGGACGTGGGCGAGCTCGGTCGCGGCGTGCTGCACGCAGTACGGCCCTCGGCCTATCTCGACCCGGAAAACCCACAATGGCCCAAGGAAGCGACGCTCCCGCTCGCTCTGCCCCCGGCCATAGAGCAGGACAGCGCGGAAGCGTTTCGCCGCGAGGTCACCATCGAGCTCGAGCGACTGGAAGCGCAGGCACATGCCGAGGCGCAGCGGCAGGGACTCCGGTTCCTGGGCGCCGAGCGAGCCAGCAAGGTCTCCCCTTGCAAGCGGGCCACGAGCTTCGAGGCACTGCGCGATCGCAATCCGACGTTCGCGGTGGGCCGTGATCAGGGTGACGCATGGCGAATCGCTGGTGCCGCTGTGCGGGCGTTTCGCGCGTTGTACCGCGCGGCGCTCGAACGCTGGCGTGCCGGAATACGCAGCGTCGTCTTCCCGGCGGGGACGTGGTGGATGCGCACGTTCCACGGCGCCAGCGCGACCGATGTCGTGCTGGTGGTGTAGGCGCTGCGCGGGTGCGCTACACACTGAAATGCGCACGGGCGCGCGACAGCTGCGACGCGCTGTCGTGGGGACCGTTTGTTTTGAAAAGGCGGAGCGGGCGACAACTCCTCCGCACGGCGTTGCATGAATGGTTGTGCGTGGGTCATGGCGCGCCGAGCGCGTACGAGGCGGCGCCAGGGGCGAGGGGTTGTAGGGGCTGCTTGACCGAGCGGTGCCGCGCCTTAGCGGTTGGCGGCGACCCCAACCGATGGTCAACCCGGGTCGCTTCGAGAAAGGGGTCGATGGGTCAACCCGGGTCGGGCAATGAAAATGGATGGCTCAACCCTGGATGGCTCAACCCAGGTGGGTCACCCGGCTGATTGCGGACGCCCTCAACGCGTAACAACGAACCCCAGGGCCTCCAAGCTCGCGCCAACCTCATTGTCCCAGCCCAGCCGCGGAGCCAGGCGCAGCTCGCCCGGTGCAAGCGATGCCGTCAGTGCCAGCAGGGCGCCGACCTCGACCCCTTCGAGCTCGGCACCGGCGTCGCCTGCGAAGGGCGGGCAGAGCACGCGGCCGAACGGCGCGAGCGCTAGCGCGGTGCGCAGCGGCTCGCCGAGCACGGCACGCAAATCGTCGAGATCGCGGCCGATGGCGACCGGCGGGATGGCCGCCGGCCAGAGCCAGACCGCGAGGCCGGGCAGATCGGCGACGCAGGCCGCCGCCGCGCGCTCCGGCGGGAGTGCGAGGCCGCGGGCGCCGACGCGCGAGGCTGCGATCGCGGCGACGACGAGCCCCGGTGGCGCGAGCGTCAGCGCCGCGAGGCGACCCAGGTTGCGGTGCGCCGCAGTCCGGCGGGCGGCAACCACGGTGAGGTCGTCGGGTCGGTCGTAGACGAGCTCGACCTCGCGCTGGACGGCCACATGAGGCGCCGCCTGCGCCGCCGCCGCGAGCGCCCGCTCGCGGAGCCCGCCGTCCGGCGCCGGCCCGCCGTTATCCTGCGGCGGCGCGGCCTCCTCGATTTCCAGCCGCTCGCGGAGCAGCTGCGCCACCCGCGACGGCAGCCCCAGCGAGCCGAGCGACCAGGCCGCGGAGAACCAGTCGACCGGCGCCGCGGGCTCCGCGGGCGCGAGCGCCTCTGCCGACGCACGGTCCCACGCGGCGAGCGCCTCCCCGAGCGGATGGCCGAGCTCCCGGAACAGCGCGCCCGCCTCCTCGAGCGCCGCCGCCGCGCCGGGATCGCCGAGGTCCCGCCGCGCGCGCCCGGCAGCCCGCGCCGCGTAGGCGATCCAGGTCCGCAGCGGCGGCGCGGCGCCCGCGGCGACCTCGCGGGCGCAGCTCGCGAGCGCGAGGGCGTCATCGGCACGGCCCAGCTCGAGCGCGAGCTCCGAGAGGAACGCGAGCGCCCGGGCGCGGCCGAACGCATCGCCGAGGCGCGCGCACAGCCACTCCTGCCGCTGGAGCGCCGCGCGGGCGCGCTCGAGGGCGCCGAGCCCGAGCGCCGCCGCGCCGAGCTGGCCACAGGCGATCGCCTCGCCCACCGCATCGCCCCGGCGGCGATGGAGCTCGGCCGCATGCTCAAGCAGCGCCTCGGCCGCGCCGTGGGCGCCGAGGGTCACGTAGAGCGTGCCCAGCGAGTTCAGGATCTGCGCCCGCTCGCCGAGGAACGGCTCCGACCGGCGCAGCGCCGACAGCAGCGTGCGCTGCGCGGCCGCCGCGTCGCCGACGATCCGCTCGGCCGTGCCGCGGTAGTGGCCGGCCACGACCGCGGCGCGGCGGCCCGTGTCCCCTGCGCCCGCGATGGCGTCGAGCTCCGCGACGGCGGAGGCGCAGGCCGACCGCGCGTCGCGGCGCAGCCGCGCGAGCACCGCCTCGCACCGGGCGAGGTCCCGGGCCTCCGCCTCGCCTTCCCGGTCGAACGCCGCGGCGGCGCCCTCGAGCAGCACGACCGCGGCGTCCAGCGCCCCCTCGCGCAGCGCGAGCGCGCCCCGCCCGAAGCCGAGCGCCGCCGCGAGGAGCGGGCCTCCGGCAGGCGGCGCAGCCGGCGCCGCCGCTGGATCCCCGGCCTTCCCGAGGAGCACCGCGACACGGTCGAGCTCGGCGCGGACCTCGGCGCCCGGCGCGCTCCGGAGCAGCCGCGGCAGCGGCGACATCCTCTCGAGCGGGTCAAGCGGGAGCACGGCCATCCTCCAACTCCTCCGCGCCCGCGCGCTGCGGCGCCGCTCGCGCCGCCGTGGCGCCCTCCACCGCGCTCCTCCCCGCCCCGCGCGCGAGCTCGTGCAGCGCCGCCTTCACCGCCTCGATCGAGAGCTCCGGCCGGGCGGCGCGGATCCGCGCCACGTGCGCGGTCACGTGGGGCGCCGCGAACGAGGTTCCGGTCCAGCGCCGCTCGCCGCCGCCGGGCGCGGGCGCGAGCACCTCCTCGCCGGGCGCGAGGATCTCATGGTCCAGCGTGAGCTCGCTCCGGAGCGCCTCCGGGTCCTGGAGGGCCCCTCGACCGACGCCGATCAGCGACTTGAAGCGCCCTGGATAGGTGCGGAACGCCGCCGCGTTCGGGCCGGCGGCCACGAGCACGACCTCTGCCGTGTAGGCCGCGTCCGCGACCTCGTAGAGCTCGACGAGGGACCGGTAGTCGCCGGGGCGGAGCGGCGCGCTCCTCGGGATGTCGATACCGAGACTCAGGTTGACCACGGAGAAGCGCTCGCGGACGCAGAAGCGCAGCGCGGCGATGAGCCCCTCGCGCGAGCATCGTCCGTCCTCGCCGAGCGCGCGCACGCTCGTGATCTCGGCCCCGGGCGCCATGCGGTGGACGATGCCCGCGCACGCCGTCCCGTGCCCGCTGACGTCTCCCGGCGCGCACGGCGCGGCCTCGTGCGCGCCGCCGCGGCGGACCAGCGCGACGTGGCGCAGCGCCGCCGCGCTCAGCGCTGGGTGCGAGGCGTCGACGCCGGAGTCGACGAGCGCGACGCGCACGCCGGCGCCGCGGCGCGCCTCCCCGCGCGCCGCGTCGTCGAGGTCGCCGCCCGGTCCTGCCGGAGGGGGCGCCGTCACGCCGCGCTCCCCTCCCCCTCGGCGAGCGGCCCCTGTGCGCCGCCGGCGCCGCGCGCGTAGGCGTCGATCCGCGCGAGGAGGTCGAGGGCGAGGCGGGCCTCGGCCTCGCCGTGCTCGGCGAGCCTCCCCACCACCGCCGCGAGCTCCAGGCGGCGGCGGTACTCCGGCGTGAGCCGGAGCGCGTGGATGTGCCGCTCCAGCGCGGCGCGGAGCGAGGTCGGCGGCGGGGCCGCTCCTTCCTGCGCCGACTGGCCCGGCGCCTGCGCGAGCAGGTCTGGCATCGCGCGGGCGAAGAGCTCGAAGACGACCCGTTCGGTGCGGAACGACTCCACGGTGAGCGCGAGGACCTCGGCGAGCCGCTCGGCCATGTCGAGCTCCCTCGCTCCGAAGGGAGCGTCATGCGAGAAGAGCGCGGCGCCGCCCACGGTCGTCGCGCCGACGCGGATCGGCACGAAGATCGCGGCCGTCGGCGCCGCGGCCAACAGCGGCCGGAGCGGCGCGATCATCGGGTCGCCGTCGGACAGCCCCACCGCGTGCCCGCCGCCGCCGCCGAGCAGGAACGCGAACGGGGTTCCGCTCGGCGGCAGCTCCGCGCCCGGGGCGCGGAAGCCGGCGGCGTCGGCGACGACGGGCACCGTGAGCCGCCCGAGCGCCTCCATCTCGACCGCGACGAGCGCCTCCGAACACGGCACCGCGAGGCAGGCGAAGCGCAGGTGCTCTCCGAGCCCGCGCACGCGCGCCTCGACCGCGCCGAGGAGCGCCGCCGACTCGACGGTCGCGAGCAGATCGCGGAGGCGCGCGGTGAACGGGGCGAGCGGCGAGCGCAGCGCGTGCGGGTGGGGCGGGAGGGCCCGCGCCGGGGCGGGCGGGGCGCCCGGCGCGGAGCGGTCGGCGAGCGGCATGGTGCGGCGATGCTACCGCCGTAGGGCCCTCGAGCGAACCGCCATGACGCCCGCGCCGAGCCGCTGCCCCCCGGACAGCGCTGCCGCGGGCGCGGCGGGCCGCCTCCCGCCCTGCGAGGTTCGGGTTGACGTGCCCTGCTCCTCTCCTAGCATGCAAAGACATGCGGCGATCCGGCTGCCCCGCGCACCGTCCGAAGCGATCGACCGCGCACGCGGCAGACGGATCGCGGTTCACGGCCGCGAGGCCCCTCGATCCGGCGCGGGCGCGATGAGCCCGTCCGTCCGCGAGCAGCGGCTCCGTCTCGCCGTCGTCCTCTGGGGTGTCCTCGGCGTCGTGGCCGTCCTGATCGAGGCGATCTACCGGCTCGGGGCCACGGCGGTTCACATCCTGACAACCCACGATCTCACGACAGCCCAGCTCATTCTTCTTGCGGCCTGGACGGTCGTGATCGCCTATTTCGAGGGGTATCGCGGTTTTCAGCAGCGCTTCTCGCCGCGGGTGATCGCGCGCGCGCTCCACCTCGCGGAGCACCGTCGGCCCCTGCATGTGGCGCTGGCGCCGCTCTACTGCATGGCGCTCTTCCACACGACGCGCCGCCGGCTGATCGCGACGTGGGTGCTCATCGCGGGCATCGTGGCGCTCATCCTGCTCGTCCGGCAGATGTCCCCGCCCTACCGCGCGATCGTCGACGCGGGCGTCGCGTTTGCGCTCGCCTGGGGGACCGTGTCCATCCTCGTCTACCTCGCGCGGGGGCTCGCGGGCCGCCCGCTCGGCATCCCGGCGGACGTGCCGGAGGACGCGCTCCGCGCGGGCAGCGGCGCGGGGCAGCTCGCCCGTCCGGCCGTGCAGGCGGGCGGCCCCTGCGATCCGTGAAGCCGTGCAGACGGGCGGGCGGCCCCTGCGGACCAGGAGCTCCGCGCAGGCGACCGACCTCCGCAACAGCACAGCCATGCGGGCGAGCGGCGCTGTGACGCCCGATCGGCCCGGCTCATCATACGCCCTGATCTGAACCGCGTCGCGGCCTCACCTGTGGCCTTCTGGTCATCGCCTCCGACGTCGCGATTCGCGGCAACAAATACTTTGTAAACACATCTTCATGTCACGCGTGTGGCGCGATGCCTCGCGCGGCGCGGCCCGCGCAGGGGAGAGCGCGCTGTCGCGCGGCGCCTCGACGCCTGCGGCCGCAGTTGGCCCGGACCGTGCTCCAGACCGGGGACGACCGGGAGCGCTCGTCGAGGGCGCGTCACCGACGAAGAACCGCGCTCCGTGGAGCGCACCGGGGCACCGTGCAGGACTCGATCAACAGCCAGAGACCGGCCGACGAGAGAGCAGAGATCGCCGACGAGCTCATCGTGCCTGTCGTCGCGCAGGAGCTCGAGGTGCAGAAGCGCACGGTCGAGTCTGGACGCGTCCGCATCGCCAAGCAGGTTCACGAGCGGGTGGAGGCCGTCGAGGAGCCGCTCGTGAGCGAGCGCGTCGTCGTGGAGCGCGTCGCCGTCAATCAGGTGGTGACGGAGCCGCCCGCGACCCGGCAGGAGGGCGACACCCTGATCGTGCCGGTCGTCGAGGAGGTGCTCTTCGTCGAGAAGCGCCTGGTGCTGAAGGAAGAGCTCCGCATCACCCGGATCCGCGCGGTCGAGATGAGCCCGCCGGAGCGCGTCACGCTCCGGAGCGAGGACGTACGGGTGGAGCGCGTGCCTCCGCGCGATCGCGACGGCGAGTGAAGAGTTTTCGAGGGGCTCCGGCGTCCCGGACCCCGAGCCACGAACCCCACCCTCGCGCGCGGCGCGGGGGACAACGGTCCAGAGGGACCCCACCGACCCTGGAGGTCATGTCATGAATCACAGCGAACGTTCCATGTCCCCGTCCCAGCGCTCTCAGCAGCTGAGCAAGTCCCAGCAGACCACCAAGACCGCCACCTCGACCGCCAGGACCGAGGACCTCCGGGCCGACGTCCTGCAGGAGCAGCTCGCCGTCCCCGTGATCGAGGAGGAGCTCCAGGTCGGCAAGCGCGAGGTGAACCGCGGGGGCGTGCGCGTGTCGAGCCGCCTGGTCGAGCAGCCGATCCAGGAGTCGGTGAGGCTGCGCGAGGAGCACGTCCACGTCGAGCGGCACCCGGTGGATCGGCCGGTTCAGCCGGCGGCGCTCGACGCCTTCCAGTCCGGCACCGTGGAGCTCGTCGAGACCGACGAGGAGGCGGTCGTCGCCAAGAAGGCGCGCGTCATCGAGGAGGTCGTCGTCAGCAAGGCGGTCACCCAGCGGACCGAGCAGATCCGGGAGACCTTGCGTCACACCGAGGTCCACGTCGAGCCGGTCAGCGCGGCCGAGCGCAGCAACGGCGTGAGAGGGTACGAGCAGTACGACACCGACTTCCGGCAGCACTACCAGACGGGCGCCTACGCCAAGCACGGCTATGCCTACGAGCAGGTCGCGCCGGCGTATCTGTTCGGCTACCAGCTCGGCACGTCCAAGAACTTCAAGGGACACGACTGGACGACCATCGAGATGGAAGCGGGCAAGGCGTGGGAGGAGCGCAACCCCGGGACCTGGGAGCACATGAAGGCCGCGGTGCGGCACGCCTGGGACAAGGTCACGGACAAGGCGTAGGAGCGCGGCGCTGGCACGCCGCTGAGCCCCCGAGACGGGAGGGCGCTGGAGGCGCCGGGAGATGGGTTCTCTCGGCGTCTCTTTGCTTGCTCCGATTCAGGACCAGCCCTCTTCCAGCCGCGCCGCATGGGCGCCGGGGCCTCGGGCTCGTGCCTCGCTCGCGGGGCGCGGCTTCCACCGGAAGGCCAGCACCACGATGAGCGTCGTGCACGCGATCTCGATCGTCGCGAAGAAGAGATAATAGCCGGCGGTGGGACCCATCATGAGCGTCGCCGCGACGACCGCGGTCTTGACGGCGCCGGCCACGATGTTGGCCCACCGGTTGGCCCGATGCGGCAAGACGCGCGACAGGAGCGTCATCGCGATCGGGATCTCCATGAGCACGGCTGCGCCGAGGAGGAACTCGCGGGTGATCCGGAGCGAGTCGACCTGGCCGCGCAGGTACTGCGCGAGCATCGTGGAGTCCATCAGCCCCACGACGTCGGCATAGAGGTAGTTGAACATCGCGAAGACCCACAGCGCCGAGAGGAGGCGCTGCATGTCCCGGGGCGGCGCGTGGATCGCGGCGGGCGGCGTCGAGAGGGTGTGTTCCGGGTGCCTCATGCGATGAACGTAGC
Organism: Sorangium sp. So ce362; assembly: GCF_051519845.1. Classification (NCBI taxonomy): domain Bacteria; kingdom Pseudomonadati; phylum Myxococcota; order Polyangiales; family Polyangiaceae; genus Sorangium; species Sorangium sp. So ce362. The sequence goes on from NZ_CP150332.1 coordinate 7,058,604, forward strand.
GGTTCACATTCGTTCAACCGATGGTTGAATCCGCAGATTCACTGTGCAAGGATGCACAGGTGGACTGGGACGACCTGCGGCACGTGCTCGCCCTCGCGCGGCACGGCACGCTGAGCCGCGCTGGCGTCGCGCTGCGGACGACCCACACGACGGTGGCGCGCCGCATCCGGGCGCTCGAGGAGCGCCTGGGGGTTCTGCTCTTCGCGCAGACGCCCGACGGCTACGTGGCCACGGCGGCGGGCCAGGACGTGGTGGAGGTCGCCGAGCGGACCGAGGGCGAGCTGCTGGCGCTCGAGGCGCGCGTGCTCGGCCGGGACGCGCAGCTCCAGGGGAGGCTCCGCGTATCCACGATGGATATGCTCTTTCGCGTGTACCAGCCGGCGTTCTCGTCGTTCACCGAGCGCTACCCGGGCGTCGAGCTGACGGTCGCCTCCGGCGACAGCGAGGTCAGCCTGCCGCGCCGCGAGGCCGACGTCGTGCTGCGCATGACGAGCTCACCCCCCGAGCACCTCGTGGGGCGCAAGGTCGGCCGCGTCCAGTTCGCCGTGTACGCGAGCAAGGGCCTCGCGGAGCGCGCGGGGCAGCCGGCGCGCTACGCCGACTTCCCCTGGATCCACTGGGACGAGCGGCTCGACCCGCGCTGGCTCGACGCGTGGCTGGCGGCGAACGTTCCGGGCGCGCGCATCGCGATGCGGGTGGACTTCAGCTCGATGGCGCTCCAGGAGGCGGTCGCCGCGGGGATCGGCGCGCACTTCCTCGCCTGCATCGCGGCGGACGGCGACCCGCGGCTCGCGCGCATCGGCCCGATCGACCCCGCGTTCGACCGCGACCTCTGGCTGCTCACGCTCCCCGAGCTGAGGAACGTGAACCGCATCCGCGCGTTCATGGAACACATGGCCGAGGCGCTGTCGGCTTGACGCCGCGCTCGCACGGGAGCCGCGTGGGGGCTCACGCCGGTGGGGCGCCGAGCTCCGCGCGCCGGCGCTCGCGACGGGAAGCCGGAATGCGCAAGCCCCACGACATCCTCATCGAAGACAACGTCTTCTGGGGGGGGGACCGCGAGCATCATCACCACTACGTAGCGAGCAGGAAGAACGATTTCGCGACGACCACGATTCGCGGCAATTTCTTCGTCGAGCGGCAGATGGGCTGGGGGAATTCCCTCAAAGCTTCGGAGGACGATCACAAGGTGGGCGTGGAAGCCCAGCCGAAGCCGTCGGCCGGCTGGCACATCGTTCGCTCTCCGGAGATCAAGAGATCAAGTCGAAATACGAGAACTATCGCCTCATCACCGTGAACGAGGACGGCGCCTTCGTGGTCCGCGGCGACGTCCCGATCACGAGGGGAGGGAGCAGCTGAGCCGCAGCCCGCCGGAGGCGCGTCGCCGCCGGCAGCGGTAGCGCCTGTGCCGGTCCTCTTCTCGTCACCCTTCCTCGCGCTCACACCCGTACTTCTCGCGGATCTCCGTCGCCATCCGGCGCACCACCGCGCCTGCGTCCGCGCGCACGTGCAGCTCCAGCCCCGGCATCAGCTCCACGCGCCGCCACGCCCGACCGATCTCCGCCGCGTCCGCGCGCTCCCCCGCGCCGGGCGCCCCGCTCGCGGGCGGCTCCGGCGGCAGCACCTCCCTCGCCAGCTCCTCGAGCGGGATCTCGGCGAGCTTCCGCTTGATCTCCGGGAGCAGCAGGTTGTGCTCGCGCAGCTTCTTGATCGCGAGCGCCCGCACGAGGTGCTCGCGGCCATATGTCGTGCGGCGGCCGCGGAACGCGGGCTTGTCCATCAGCCCCTCCGCGATCCAGTGCTTGATCGTGCCGGTGCTCACGCCGGCGGCGCGCGCCAGCTCGACGGCGCTGTAACCGCGCGGGGCGACGGGGGGCGACGGGGGGCGACGGGGGGCGTGGGGACCAGGGGCATCGAGACATCCTAGCCAACAAACAAGACAACAATCAACTCAATCTAGAGAATACGTCTTGGTTTCTAGAAAGACCCGGGCTACATCCAGAATATAGATGCCATAATATGGCTTACTGGAAGCTAAATCGAGATAATCGACTCAAACAACAAGACAATCATGGCCTGGATCCAGATAAATCACTCAGGAATCAAGCGAATCGGGCACGATCCGGGCTGTAGAGTAGCCCCCGGCCAATCCCTTCGGGGGCCCTCGCCAGATCCGGACAAGGAGATTTCCACCATCCGGCTCTTCCGCCGAGAGAGCTCCGGGAGACGTCCAGATCTGGACGCGGTTCTGCGGCCCAAGCAGCGGGAAGTCCCGCAGCAGGTCTTGAAACCGCTTCCAGTTCAGGTGCGCACGCTGGCTCCGCCGGCATAGCCACTTGTGCCATGCCCGTCCGGCCTCACGGGTCAAGAGCGCGATGCTCCGGATGTCTCCGTTTACGCCGAAGTAGTTGCAGTGCCCGACGATGCGTCGTGTGAGCGCGGCGTGCTGTTCCTTGACCGATCGCCGTACCCTTCGCAGGGTCCGTCGCAAGGCTGGCTTCCGGCTGGTCGGGCGTGACCTTGACCGGGCGGGATTCGCACCCGCTGGACGACAACCCCGCTTTCAGAAGCTACCGCTCCACTCCTTTCCCTCGGGACCAGCCCCCCCTCTGTGCCAACGTCGGGTGAGACAGGCTTCTCCTGGAAATCTGTGGTGAGAGGGCGGAGAATGGATCTGACCCGTGCCGAAGCCCTCCCATCTCCGATCCGTCGATCCTACCCCCGCCCCAGCGGCTCAGGGCGCTGCTCCCCGCCCGAGTGGCGTGGCCGTCGAGACCGCGCCGAAGCCGGGCAAGAGGCGGAAGCTTTCGGCGGCGGAGATGCTGCGCATCGTTCGCGAGGCGGCCGCGTGCACGCAGCGCGGGGACATCGAGGCGCTGCTGCGCCGCGACGGCATCTACAGCTCCCTCCTGACGGCCTGGCGCAAGCAGCTCGCCCTCCACGGCAGCGAGGCCCTCGCGGGGCGCAAGCCCGGCCGCAAGCCGAAGCAGGACGCGAAGGACCGGCGCATCGCCGAGCTCGAGCAGCGCTCGGCGCGGCTCGAAGAGAAGCTCGCGCTCGCCGAGAAGCTCATCGGCCTCCAAGAAAAAGCCTCTGCCATTCTGGGCGTCAACCTCACGAACGACGGTCGGGCGGGAGCGACGAGCGACGCGCGCAGCGTCGTGGGCCGATGAAGCACGCCAAGCCGACGCTCTCCGCCGCGGCCCCCAACCCGCTCTGGACGTGGGATATCGCCGAGCTGCGCGGCGCGTCCCTCAACGCGATCCACTCATAGGATTCTCGTCCGGCCTGTCTCGAACCTGTTGGCAACTTCCGCCATCGACCTCCACGAAACAAACCCACACATCAACAACCACAAGACAACACCATGGGCACACACGAAGCGATCTCCATATGCCTCGGCGCTCTCGGGTTCATAACCAGCCTGGCAACGCTCTTGCTGGCGATCAAGACACTAAGGGCAGACCATGAACGGCGCAAGAAACAGGCCACAATAGAGTACGCGAACGATATTCGCGATCTCTGGCAGGAAAGGAGAGTTGCCATAGAGAGTGGCATCGGCAGAAAAATCGAAGCCAACAGCAAGTCACTCACAGAGAAAGAGGTAGAAACGATCAAGAATTCGCCGGAGCTGAGAGACGCAGTGAGAGAGCTCCTCGCTCGACTGGAGCATCTATCGGTCGGCATCAACACATGCGTCTTCGACAAGAACCTACTCTATAGAATGTCCGGAAGCTATCTGATAAGAGTCTACGCGTTCATGGAGCCTTACATTACATCAGTTCGACCGAACAGCAACTTCGCCTACATCGAACTCGAATGCATGATAAAAGACTTCATGGACCAGAAGAGGGCCAACCCTGATCCGCGCACGGTCGGGGACATGAACTTCTCCTGAGTCGCCCCGAAGCCGACGCCATGGGCGAAGCCGAGCACCGGCCCTGCGACGCCGCTGCCCATGAACGGCGGGCCGACGCTGCTCGTCCCGATCTCCGGGAACGCCGCGCAGCCGCTCGCGGCCTCGAAGGCGAACCTCGCCGCATCGCCGGCGAGGCACCGGCAGCGCCGGGGCGACCCCCGGCAGCGCCCCGACACCGCCGGTCGTGCCGCCGGGCTCCGAGGAGCAGCTCAGGACGTCAGTTCCATCGCCCTCCTCGTCCGAGGTCTACTCCAGGGCGCTGGCGAACGCGTTCTTCAGCTCGGAGGCGATGTCCCCCCGACGACATCTCGCCGGAGTTGACTCGCGCTCCACCCATTATCGGATCCTAGTCGGGTAGACCGGGGTCGACTGCCCCCCGGCCCCCCACAGATCCGGACGTGCGGAATTCCCGCATCCGGCTCTTCGGGACACGGGTTCGCTACGAGCGTGCAGGAGCGGGGTGCCTGATGCGCGGCCGCGGAAGGGGATACCTCTCCAGCAGCCGGTGTATCCGCTCCCAGGTCATCTTGGCGTTCTGCGAGCGGCGATCGAGCCACTTGCGCCACACCGCCACAACCTCCCAGGCGAAGCGACGGAGCGCCTCCGAGTTCCCGGTGATCCCGTAGTACTCGTAGTGACCCCGCAGCTTCATGGCCAGGCTCCCCTGCTGGCTGCTCAGCTCATCGTGCATGTGGTCCCTGCACCACTCCGCCACGCGCCGCAGCGCGCGGCTGAAGCGGTCCTTGGCGGTCCTGCGTTTGATCGCCCAGTTGCCTCGCCGCGACCTGCCCCAGTGATGCATGAAGCCGAGCAGATCGAACGTCGACGGCCACATCGGCGACGCCCCGCCGCTCGGCGGGGGTCTCTTCGGCGGCCGCTGGAACGGCAACAGGCGCGTCTTGTCCGGGTGCAGGCTCAGCCCGTACTTGCCGAATCTCTTCGGCAGCACGGCCATCACCCGGCGCGCGTCTTCTTCCACTTCGAACAGCAGCACCGCGTCGTCCGCGTAGCGGATGAGGTGTACCCTGCCTCGAAGCCGGGGTCGGACATCGCGCTCGAACCACGTGTCGAGCACCTCGTGCAGGTAGATGTTCGCCAGGATCGGCGAAACCACGCCGCCCTGCGGTGTGCCGGCCTCCGGGTAGCTGAGGCTACCGTCTTCATGCACGCCCGCGTGCAGCCACTTGCTGATGAGACGGAGCAGCACGCCGTCTCGTACCCTGCGGCGCAGCGCATCCATCAGGTGCTGACGGTCCACCGTGTCGAAAAACTTTCGGATGTCGACCTCGATGACCCATCCGCCCGCCATCTCCATCGCCTTGTCCCAGAACGACGCGAGCGCTCGGTGTGCCGAACGGCCGGGCCGGAAACCGTACGAGCAGTCAAGAAAATCCTGCTCAAAGACGGCCTCCAGCACCATGGCCACCGCGCGCTGCAGGATCTTGTCCTCAAAGGTCGGGATGCCGATCGGGCGTGTTTCCCCGTTGCCCTTCGGGATATGGACCCGCCTCACCGGCGGCGCGCGGTACGTGCCCGCCTTGGCTCGTTCCAGCAGCGACCGGAGGTTGTCCTCCAGTTGCTCCGCGTACTGCTCCGCGGTCTGCCGGTCCACGCCGGGCGCGCCGTCCTTGCGCGTTCGCCGGTAGGCTTCGCGCATCCAGTCCAGGTCGATGTGATGGGCGAGCGTCGTCAGCACCATGGTGGGTGCCTGCCGCGCCAGCTCCGCTATTCGTTCGAGTTTCGTGCAGACGGTTTCGGAGCCCGATGTCTCCTTCATCTTTCCCTCCAACGATCCCGTGCCCCGGTGCTCCCCTTCCCTCCACGGGGTCCCTCGGGTTGGTTCCCCCGCTTCCGCGGTACTACGAGTGCACTCCGACTTCCCGTCGCCCCCGCTCCGCTCGCTTGCGCTCCGCTCGGCGGTTCCACCTCTCGGTGGAGGCGGCGGGACCTCCCAGGTTCCTCGGGAAACCCTTGCGTACGTGCCCTGGTCTCTGACCCCGGTGGGTCGCCACGCCAGGCCCTGCGACCGGGGGCTACCCGGGCTCGCTCTTGACGCGACGATGTTGTCTTCCGCTGCGTTCACGGCGTCGACCCCACGACCTCTGATCTTTCGAGGCTCCATCCCACGGCCCGCACGCTCGCTGTCTACGCTTCGCGACGCCGGTCGCCCGGCGCCCCGCAAAACTCGCTTCCGGCTGGTGGGCCAACCTTGCCGGGCGGGACTCTCACCCGCAGGGTTTCTTCGCGAAGTTTCAGCTCATCGCTTCCTCCTCGCCCAGGCTTGGCCTGGCGCACGAGCACCGATCACGTTGATCGAGCGAGAAATGAACCGCCAAGGCGCCGAGGACGCCAAGAAGAGAACAAGATCTTGGCGTCCTCGGCGCCTTGGCGGTTCGATTCTCTGCTCTTTCGAGCGGTTTCAACCCGTTTGTCGTTCTAGTATTCATCGACATTCAGCTGTGCGCCTTGAGCCGGTGTGCTGAACCCCACGTCGCGGCGACGAGCGACAGGGCTCCGAGGGCGTGAAAGAAGACGTGGGTAGTCGAGCGGCGTGACGGCGCGAACATGGGCTTCTCCTTGCGGGACATGGGGGCTGGACCAACCGAGCCTGGCCCTGAAGGTCGAATGAGGCATCCTCGCGAGGCGCAGAAACGAGCGCCGAGAGGTCATGCGGTGGCAAAGCGCGTCGGCGTCACGAACAGGAGCTCGACGCGCGCCCTGGGCAGAGCACAGTGCACGCCATGTGCCGGCGTGAGATCGCGGCGATTTCGCCTGCGACCGCGCGCAGGGACGCGCGAGGGGACGGCTCGAGCGGCGCAGCTGGAGGCTCGAGCCGCCAGCGCTGGCGCTCTCAGCCTCCATCCCGGTCGGCGGGGATGTCGCTCTCTCGACGTGCTAGCCCGGCGGCGGCGAATCACCGCGACCGGGAAAGGTCCCGGCCCGATTCGTGGTCCTCGATCGCGCTGGGCTCCTGGGACCCCAACGTGGTCGACGAGTACGTCGCAAGCTCTGACGAGCGCCTCCTCCTGAGGGGATCCCTCAGGTGACAGGGGTCGAGCGCTGCAGCGCATCGGCCAGCAGCGACCGGTAGAGGTGCGAGCCCTCGCGCAGCGACTCGTGCGTGCCCACCGCCACGACCCTGCCCTCGTCGAGCAGCACGTTGAACGTCGACCTGAGGAGATGCGGCCCGTGGGTCACAACGATCGCGGTGCGCCCGGCGGCGACCTCGCACACCGTGCGCAGGAGCGCCTCGGCGGTCGCGCCCGGCAGGCCCGCCTCCGGCTCGTCCAGCACGAAGACGCGCGGCTCGCGCAGCAGCACCCGCGCGAGCAGCAACCGCCGCGCCTCGCCGCCGGACAGGCTCGGCGGCGACGTGCGCACCTCGGTCGCGATCCCGCGCGCCGGCCGCGTCCCCGCCGGCCCGTCCGACCCCCCCGCCAGCTCGTCGAGCTCCACCCGGCGAAGCGCCTCGCGCATGCGGTCCTCCGAGGGCGCTGGCGCGAGGCCGAGCGCGAGGTTGTCCGCGATGCTCCGCTCGAACAGCCGCGCCGACTGGCCCACCACGCCGAAGAGCCGCGGCAGGTGCTCGGGCGGGATCTGCCGGAGATCCACGCCTCCCACGGAGATCGCGCCCGACGACGGCTCGTCCAGGCGCAGGAGCAGGCGCAGGAGCATCGATTTGCCGCTGCCGGAGCGGCCGCAGACGCCGACCACCACGCCGGCGGGAATCGAGAGCGACACGTCCTCGAGCACCGGACGGCTCGCGCCCGGCGGGGTGAAGGTGACCCGCTCGAAGACGATCGCCAGTGGCCCCATGGCCTCGCCGTCCAGGCCGGTCGCGGGGGCGCCGCTCGGGCGCGGCGGGTGCTCCGGCAGCCGCAGCAGGGCGAGCGTCGCATGCAGCAGCGGGGCGCGCTCGAGGAAGCCGGCGCGGAGCGCGTCGAGCGCCTCGAGGCGCGCCATCAGGAGCGGCACAACGAGCAGGAGCTCGCCGACCTCGCCCGCGCCCGCATCCCCGCGGGAGGCCGCGATCGCCGCCACGATGACGAGCGGCGAGAGCGCCGCGAGCACGCCCTTGATCTGGCCCGAGACCGCGAGCGCCTGGCCGAAGCGGCGGCGCGCGTCCGCGACCCGGTGCGCCGCCCCGGCGAGCTCGCCCTCCGCCTGGGCGCGGGCGCCGAGCAGGCGCAGGTCCTCCGCGCCCGCGAGCGCCTCGCCGAGGGCGCCGAAGACGGCCGTGTCGGCGTGCTGCATCTCCCGCATCGCGTGCGCCACGCGGCCCGAGGCGCGATCCGCCGCGAGGCGCGAGGCCGCGAAGAGCGCCGCGCCGCCCGCGAGGACGAGCGCCATGCCGCTCGAGACGAGCGACGCGGCGAGCACCGCGAGCGTCGCGAGCGCCTGGGGCAAGCCGGTGGCGAGGGCGACCCCGAAGTCGGCGACGAGGCCGGCGTCGCGCGCGATCGCGAGCCGCACGACCTCGGCGCCCCGCGCGGGCGGCGCGGGCGGCGCGCCGGCGCCGGCCGGCGGCCGGGGCGCCGCGGCGGGCCCCGCCGCCCGGGCGTCCAGGAGGGCGCGCCCCGCAGCGTCGACGTCCCGGGGCGAGGCGGAGAGCGCCGCGTGGAAGAGCGCGACGCGGAGCGCGGCGGTGAGGTCGCCGGCGAGCTCGGAGCTCTTCCGGCTCGACAGCACCGCCGCCGAGGCCGAGGCGAGCGTGGCGCCCAGCGCGGCGAGGACCACCGCGGACGGCGGCGCGCCGTCGAGCAGCCGGGCGAGCGCGCCGCCGAGGCCGCTGGAGGGCGCCGCCGCGCGCCCGGCCACGGCGCCGAGGGCCGCGCCGGCCATGGCCGGCAGGAGGCCGGACAGGGCGCCTGCGAGCGAGGAGAGCGCCACGACGAGGGCGAGGCGCAGCCCTCCGGAGAGGGCCGCGCGGCGCTCTGCCGGCCCCTGCTCCCCCGCCGGCGCTTGCGACATGTGCGCCCCGCCCCCCTCGCGCAGCGAGCGAAGACCGATCCGCAGGATCGCGAGGAGCGCGCGCATCGACGTGCGGCGCCACGCTACACCGCGGACGCCGTTGCGCGCGACGCGCATTCGATCGACCCTCTCCCCGTGCGCACCGCGCTCGTGGTCCTGCTCCCGCTGCTCGCGGCCTGCGAGCGCCCTCAGCCCGCGCCGCCGGCGGAGGCCGACGCGGGGGCTCACACCCCCTGGACGCGCGGCGCCGCGCCGCCCCTGAGCGAGCGCAGCGCCCACCCCCGGACAGGCGCTGCGCCGGCGGTGGGCTCCGCCGAGCCGGACGCGCTCGAGGAGATCCTCGCCGCCGCGCGGCAGGCCGCGCCCAGGCCGGGCGACGGCGCGAGCCTCGCGAAGATCGGCACGAGCACCGGCCTGCCGGCGCCCTCCGCGCCCCTGCCGGCCCCGGCGCCCGCCCCCACCCCGGCCCCGCGCTCGCGCGTCGAGATCGGCGCGCCCATGATGCAGGCCAACATGTCGAGCCCCGCGATCGAGAAGGCGGCGCGGGCGCAGCTCTACTGGGACCTCGTGCAGCGCTGCCGCGACCCGGACGGCAAGAGGTTGCCGCCCGACGCCGTCCGCGTCGAGTTCAACGTCGACGCCGAGGGCTACATCGTGGTGCCGACGATCATCGGCAGCGCCTCCGACCCCCGCCACGACGAGGCCGCCACGTGCATGCGGCGGGAGCTGTCCGGCGCCGCGTTCCGCGCGCCGGCGGGCGCGCGCGGGCTGCCGACCCGGGTCGACGCCACCGTGCCGTCGGTGGACTGACCGGCCGGCGCCGGCGGCCCCCGCGCCGCCTCAGTCGAGGCGCGAGACGCTGAGCGGCCGCATCAGCGCCCGCTTCTTGTCCTGGTGCTCGTGCATCCGCTTCAGCACGTCGACGACGAAGGCGACCGTCGCGACGAGGTTCTCGCCCTGGTTGAGCATCACGCACTCGGCGCGCGAGCTCATCGCCGCGTCCGTCACCTCCCCGCGGGTCGGCACGCCGGTCTTGTTCAGGCTCTCGAGCACCTGCGTCGCCCAGATCGCCGGGACCAGCGCGGCCTCGCACAGCCACAGGAGCTCCTCCTGGACCTCCGCCACCCGCACGACCCCCATCTCGACGGCCATGTCGCCGCGCGCGAGCATCACCCCCACGTGCTCGCTGCGCATCGCCGTGAGCAAGAGCCGCGGGAGCTGCTGGAACGCAGGCGTCGTCTCGATCTTGAGCACGATCCCGAGGTGATCCGCCCCGCGCGCGGAGAGCTCCGCCTGGAGGCGCTCCACATCGGAAGGAGACCGAACAAACGAGAGCCCCACCATGTCGGCGTGGCGCGCGATGAAGTCGAGATCCTCGAGATCCTTCGGCGCGAGCGGCGGGATCCCGAGCTCGGTGTCCGGAAAGTTCAGGCCCTTTCCAGGCTTCAGCTTCACCGAGCCCTGCCGCGCGAAATCCACCTCCACGAGCGCGGCCCCCTCGGTCACGGCCTGGACCGTGCCGCCCAGCCGCCCGTCGTCGTAGAACACCCTGTGCCCGGGCCGGAGGTCGTCGACGACCTCCGGGATGGAGCAGCCGACCACAAGCGCCTCCTCGGCCTCGGCCCCGCCCGCCAGGGCGCGCGCCCGCTTCACGTCCTTGCAGAGCCAGAACTTCGGCCGCTCGCCCGACGCAGGGAGCGTGACGCGCGCCGACCCGCCGATCTTGCCCACGCGCGGGTTGGGCCCGGCGATGTCGCAGAGCACCTTGTACGCGATCCCGGTCTCCTTCCCCGCCTTCCGGAGCCGATCGAGGAGCTCGGCCCACGCGTCCGCGTCCCCCTTCGAGCAGTTGATCCGCGCGATGTCCATGCCGCCCTCGAGCAGCCGCTTCAGCTCGCCCTTCCGCGCGTCCCGGGGCAGCGTGACCATCACCCGCGTCTGGCGCCCCTGCCCCCCCTCGCCGAGCAGCGCCAGCGCGTGCTCCTCCAGCAGCGCGCCCCCCGACGCGAACGTGGTGGGGTGCTCGCCGGGCGGCCGCGCCTCGGGGCGCCGCGCGAGCGCGTCGAGCGCGCCGAGCACCGCGTCCAGCGAGGCCAGCGCGCAGCTCTCCAGGCGCCCCAGCGAGCTCAGCCCGAGCGAGGCGAGCCGCGGCTGCAGCTCGCGGAGGTCCTGCTGCCGGACGGCGAGGTAGTGGAGCAGGTTCGTCGCCCCCGCCCGGTGCCGCGGGTGCACCGCCGCGATCAGGTGCCGGTAGCGCTGCTCGTGCTCGCCGGCGCTCGCGCGCAGCGCCTCCACGGCGGCGAGAGCGTGCTCAACAACCTGCGGGTCGGGACAAGCCATGGCGCGATCTCCGGGCTCCGGTGCGTGGATCCTCGCACCGCTGCGGCGCACCGCGACGCGCGGCGCTCCGGCGAGTCCAGCACCGCGCTCCGGGCAAGTCCAGCGCTGCAACCCCCGCAGCGCGCCGGCGACGACAGGACGCCTCCGCTCCGCCACGGCGCCGTCACGGACGGCCGCCCCCCGCGGCCAGCGCCGCGGCGGGCGCTGCCCCGAGGCGCTACGCGGGCGCGCGGTACCGCGCCACGACCACCGTGATGTCGTCGTCGGGGCTCGAGCACCAGCCCTCGACGTCCCTCAGGATCCGGTCGCGGATCGCCTCGACGGGCGCGGTCTGGACGGCCTCGATGGCGGCGCAGAGCCGCTCCAGCCCGAACTGCTCGCGGTGCGCGTTGCGGGACTCCGTCACGCCGTCGCTGTAGAGCACGAGGACGTCCCCGTCCTCCAGGACGAACTCGGCGTCCCGCGTCACCGCGTCGATGACGGGCAGCACGCCGATCCAGACGCCCGTGCTCGGGATGCACACGCACCGCCGCGTCCGCGCGGAGCACACGATGATGTCGTCGTGCGCCCCCGCGAACGTCACCCGCCCGCTCCGCTCGTACCGGAGGAGCAGCAGCGTCGCGTGCTCGTCCCGCTTCAGCCGGCCGCGGACGTTCTTGAACACCGCCTTGTTGAGCGCCGCGAGGAGCTCGCTCGGGCTCGCGCCCGGGTCCCGGCTCGTCAGCGCCGAGACCATGCTCTGGATCATCAGCATCACGAGCCCCGCCGCGAGCCCGTGCCCCGCGACGTCGCCGATCCCGAGCCACCCGCCCCCGGGCGTCGCGATGACGTCGTAGTAATCGCCCCCCACCTCGGCGGCCGGCGTCATGGCCGCGCAGAGCTCCAGCCCCTCGACCTCGAGCTCCTCCGGCACAAGCGTCGTCTGGAGGCGCGCCGCGAGGGCGGTCTCCTGCCGCTCGCTCTCCTGCTCCAGCCGCTCGCGCAGCTCCACCTGGCGGACCATCTCCCGGTGCAGCGCCACCGTCTTCACCGCAGAGCCGATCTGGAGCCGCAACGCGTCGTACGCCGTCTCGGACATGCCGCTGTTGAGCGCCATGATCCCGAAAAACTCGGTGTCACCAAACGTAAGCGGCATCACAACGGTACCCCTGCGCTCGTGCGAGCTCAGGAACCCGGGCGGTGCGAGGGAGCGCGCGGGGAAGCTCTCCGCGGGGGGCGCCACCTCGCGACCGCCCTCCATCAAGAAGAACGTCTTCAGGGCGGTGCGCTGGGCGTCCTCGTAGAGCGAGACGGCGGCGCAGGTGACGTGCAGCCGGGGCATCTCCGAGGCCAGCATGCGCTTGAAGAGCGGCAGGCTCAGGCACGTCGAGAACCACCGCCCGCTCCAGCTCAGATCGATCGCGGCGACCTCGACGTCGAGGCGCTGGCGCCCCTCGGCGCGCACCGCCGCGGCCCCGACGAGGACGCGGCACGCGTGCCAGAGCTGCTCGATGGCCTCGTTCGCGGCGGCCCCGGCCGGGTCCTCGCTCGGCCGGCGGAGCCGCGCGCGCAGCAGCGTGATCACGCCCTGGAACAGATCGAGGAACACCCCCTCGCGCGCCGCCGCGTCGAGGACGCGCTCCAGCACGAGCAGGAAGCGCCCCTGGCTCCCCTCGAGCTCCTCCTCCAGCGCCGACAGGAGCTCGCCGGACCAGCCGTCGAGCGAGGCGGCCGGGATGCCCACGGCGCGCTCGAGCGCGCGCTCGAGCTCGCCGCGGCGGCCACCGAGCACGAGCCCCCCGTGGCGCGGCGGCGGGCTCGTGCGCGGCGGCACGGCGGCGACGGCCTGATAGGCGCAGCCGCACGACTCGCGCCGCGTGAGCTCGATCGGCTGCGTGCGGAGCTCGGGGACGCGCTCGCCGTCGAGCATGCGCAGGACCGTCTCGAGCGCGATCTCCCCGAGCCGCTGGATCGGCTGGCGGACCGTGGTGAGCGACGGCTTCGCGTAGCGCGCCACGCCGACGTCGTCGAAGCCGCACACGAGGATGTCCCGGGGGACATCGCGGCCCTGCGCCTTCAGGAGCTCGATCGCGCCGAGGGCCATGTTGTCGTTGGCGGCGAGCACCGCGTCGAGCTCGACCCCGCGGGCCAGGATCTCGGACATCGCGACCCGGCCGCTGTCGATCGTGAACTCGCCGGCCGCGACGAGGCGCTCGTCGCAGGGCAGCGCGCGCGCGGCGAGCGCCTTCCGGTACGCGTCGGCGCGGAGCCTCGCCTCCCCGTTGTTGGCCGGCCCGCCGATGTACGCGACGCGCCGGCACGCGTGCTCGTCGAGCAGGTGGCCGGCCGCCATCTCGATCCCGAGGCCGTTGTCGACGACGACGCTGGGGACGCCCGCGAGCGGGATCCCGATGCTGCACACGGGCAGCGGCGCGTAAGCGCGGCAGAAGCTCTGCACGCCCTCGACGCCGACGTGGTTGCAGAGCGGCGCCGCGGCGACCACGATGCCGTCGACCGCCTCCGGGCCGACGAGGCGATAGATGCTGTTCTGGGCGACCTCGGCGGCGCTGTGGCCGGCGAGCGTCTCGCCGACGGCGATCACGAGATTGACGTCGTGCGCCTCGGCGGCGCGCTCGGCCCCGATCCGCACGGCGGACTGGTACTCGCCCCGCACATAATCCATCACGAGGGCGATCGTCCGGCGCTTCTGCTTCATGTCCTCGGGCTCTCGGGTCAGGCGTCCTCGATCGAGACGAGCTCCGGGGACATCCGCTCGAGCGCCGCCAGGCTCCGCCTTTGCCATCCGAGCCGCGCGTCCGCGATGAACAGCACCTTGCACTTCATCCCGTGGCCCGCGAGGCCGCAGATGAAGCTGATGAACGCCTTCAGGCAGCTCGAGTTCAGGAAGTAAAGGGCCCTGATGTCGAACTCGACGACGTGGATGGAGAGGCGCTGCACCTCCGCCTGGAGCGCCTTGAGGCAGAGGCCGAGCTCCGGCGCCGCCGCCATGTCGCCTGTCCCGCTGAGCTTGACGCCGAGGGTGTCGTCCCTCAGGGTCGGAGCGATCCCGAAGCTGTCCGTGACGACAGGCTCAACCCGCAAGCTGCTCATCGACCCTCCATCTCCCGACCGGCGCGCGCGCGAGGCGCGTCAGCTCGCCGCCCTCGCTCGCGAGCGCGCGGTCCTCGTCCAGCACCATCGCGCAGACGCTGGACACCGGCCGTAACAGCGCGATAACCGTCCGTTTGCTCGGAAGAAACGTGATGCACCAACGTGATGTACAGGAACGGCGAAGCGTTCTGGCTCACTCCGGAAGCTAACACGACCCGGCCAGCGTACGTCGTTCTTGCACGGGATCCAATCCCCTCGGTCCGCTGTGCGGCCATGTAGGCGCGCTCGTGGCCGCGCGCCACCACCGCGCCGGGCCGTCAGGGCTGTCGGGGCGCTCGGTACCTCGCCACGACCATCGTGATGTCGTCGTCCGGGCTCGGGCACCAGCCCTCGACTTCCTTCAAGATCCGGTCGCGGATGGCCACGACGGACGCAGACTGGGCGGACTCGATGGCGGCGCAGAGCCGCTCGAGGCCGAACTGCTCATGGTGGGCGTCGCGCGCTTCGGTCACTCCATCGCTGTACAGCACGAGGACGTCGCCGTCCTCCAGGACGAACTCGGCGTCTCGCGTCATCGCGTCGATCGCGGGCAGCGCGCCGATCCAGACACCCGAGCTCGGGATGCACACGCAGCGACGGGTGCGCGCGCGACACACGATGAGGTCGTCGTGCGCCCCGGCGAACGTCACCCGCCCGCCCCGCTCGTACCGGAGGAGCAGCAGCGTCGCGTGCTCGTCCCGCATCAGGCGGCCGCGGACGTTCTCGTACACCGCCGCGTTGATGGCCGAGATCAGCCGGGCAGGGCTCGCCCCCGGGTCCCTGCGCGTCAGCGCCGAGACCATGCTCTGGATCATCAGCATCACGAGCCCCGCCGCGAGCCCGTGCCCCGCGACGTCGCCGATCCCGAGCCACCCGCCCTCGTCGGTCGCGAGCACGTCGTAGTAGTCGCCGCCGACCGCGGCGGCCGGCTTCATGACGGCCGAGAGCTCGAGCCCCTCGACCGAGAGCCGCTCCGGGACCAGCGTGGTCTGGATGCGCGCCGCCACGACGCTCTCCTGGCGGACCTTCTCCTGCTCCAGCCGCTCGCGCAGCTCCACCTGCCGGATCATCTCCCGGTGCAGCGCCGCGGCCTTGACCGCCGAGCCGAGCTGGAGGCGGAGCGCGTCATAGACCAGCTCGTGCGCACCGCTGTTGAGCACCGCGACACCGAACTTCTCCAGGTCGCCGAACGCGACAGGGATCGCGATCAGGGTCGTGCGCTCTCCACCCCCGAGAAAGCCGTCGGGCGCGAGGAGCCGGGCCGGGAAGCTCGCGGGCGGCGGCTCCACCTCGCGGCCGCCCTCCATGAGGAAGAGCGTCTTCATCGTGGTTTGCTGCGGATCGTGGGCGCCGAGCGTGCTGTCATAGAGCGACACCGCGACGCGCGAGAACCCCAGGGCGGGCAGCTCCGACGCCATCACGCGCTTCAGGATCGGCAGGCTCAGGCAGGTCGAGAAGCTCCGCGCGCTCCAGCTGAGGTACGTCGACGCGAGCTCCACGTTGAGCCGCCGCTCCCCCTCGACGCGCACGGACGCGCTCCCGATGACGATGCGCGAGGCGTGCCAGAGCCGCTCGAGGGTGGCCTGGAGGACGCCGTCGCCGCCGTCCTCGACCGGCCGGTGGAGCCGCTCGCGGAGCACCGCGATCGCGCCCTGGAAGTGATCGAGGATCGCGCCCGCGCGCCCCGCCGCGTCGAGGAGCGCCTCCAGCGCATGCAGGAAGCGGCCCTCCTTCCCGGTGAGCTCCGCCTCCAGCGCCGACAGGAGATCGCCGGGCCAGCCGTCGAGCGAGCCGGTCGGGATCGACACGCTCCGCCGGAGCCCCCGCTCCAGCGACTCCCGCTGCGCGGCGATCAAGGCCGCGCCGCTCCGCCCCAAGGTGCCCGGAGGCGGGAGCGAGGCGCTCGCCTGGACCCCGCAGCCGCACGACTCGCGGCACGTGAGCTCGACCTCCAGGAGCGCCATGTCCTGCACGTCCTTGCCGTCGAGCATGCGCACCATGCTGTCCATCGCGAGGGCCCCGAGCCGCTTCATGGGCTGGCGGACGGTGGTCAGCGACGGCTTGGAGAACCGCGCGATGACCGCGTCGTCGAAGCCGGACACGAGGATGTCCTGCGGGACGCGGATCCCCCGCTCCTTGAGCAGCTCCATCGCACCGAGGGCCATCTTGTCGTTGGCGGCGACCACGGCGTCGGGCTCGCCCCCGCCGGTCAAGAGATCGCGCATCGCGCTCCTGCCGCTGTCGATCGTGAACGCGCCTTCCGCGAAGAGGCGCTCGTCGAGCGGGACGGCGCGCGCCGCCAGCGCTCCCCAGTACGCCTCGGCGCGCGCGCTCGCCTCCTCGTTGTTGGCCGGCCCGCCGATGTACGCGACGCGCCGGCGCCCGTGGGCGTCGACCATGTGCCCGACCGCGAGCTCGATCCCGAAGGCGTTGTCCACGGTGAGGCTCGGGATGCCCTCTATCTCCATTCCGATGCTGAGGACCGGCAGCGGCGCGTAGCCGCGGAGGAACTCCCGCATCCCCTCGATGCCGATGTGATGGCAGAGGGTCGCCGACGCGACGATGACGCCGTCGACCGTCTCCGAGCCGACGAGGTGATAGATGCTGTTCTGGGCCGCGTCCGTCGCCTCGGGCAGCGCGAGCGTCTCTCCGAAGGCGACCAGGAGATTGACGTCATGCGCCTCGGCGGCGCGCTCGACCCCGAACCGCACCTCGGACTGGTAGTCTCCGCCCACGTAGTCCATCAAGAGGGCGATCGTCCGGCGCTTCGTGCTCATGCCCACGGCTCTCGGATCAGGTATCGGCGATGGAGACCAGCTCCGGGGACATGCGCTCGAGCGCCGTCAGGCTCCGCCGCTGCCACCCCAGCCGCGCGTCCGTGATGAACTCCACCTTGCACTTGAGCCCCTGGCCCGCGACGCTGGAGATGAAGCTGATCAACGCCTTGAGACAGCTCGAGTTCAGAAAATAAAGCGCCCTCACGTCGAACGCGACGGCGCTCACGCGCAGGCGCAGCGCCTCCGACTGGATGTCCTTGAGGAAGAAGCCGAGCGGCCCGACCGCCGCCATGTCGCCCGTACCGGTGAGCTTGACGCTGAGGGTGTCGTCCCTCAGGGTCGGCTCGATCCCGAAGCTGTCCGTGACGACGGGCTCAACCCTCAAGATGCTCATCGACCCTCCACCTCCCAACCGGCGCGTGCGCGATGATCGTCAGCTCGTTGCCCTCGATCTTGTAGTCCACGTCGAGCCCGCCCTCGGCGCGCACCCGCGCGAGGCCGAGCCCCGACACCCCTTCTACCATCGCCGTCTCGCAGATGAGCTCGTCATAATGCTTCACCGGATCGATCGCTGTCTTCAGCTCGAACAGCCGCCTCTCCACCTCGCGCAGCCGCTCCGGAGAGGCCTCGTTGCGGGCGCATATCTTCATGACGCACGAGCTGTCGCTCTCCTCCAGCGCGAGCTCGAGGCTGACCTTGGGGCCGGAGGAGTACTTGATGATGTTCTCGGCGAGCTCGTGCGCCGCCATGTAGAACCGCGAGCACACGTTCGCGTCGTCGAGCACCATGCTGCAGAAGCTGGACACCAGGCGAAGCACGCTGTTGGCCATCCGCTCGGTCGGATAGAACGTGATGCACAGGAACAGTGACCCGCTGCGGCTCGGTTCGGACACTGGCACGATTGAGCAGCCTACGTGGTTCTCGGACGGAATCCAATCCCTGTCTTCCTTCCCGCGCGCGAGGTAGCGCTCATGTAGGAAAGCCGGCGGACTGGAGCGACAGCCCCCGAGGCGCGCTGTACCTCGCCACGACGACCGTCACGTCGTCATCGGGGCTCGGGCACCAGCCCTCGACCTCCCTCATGATCCGGTCGCGGATCGCGTCGGCGGGCGCGTCCTGGGAAGACTCGATGGTGGAGCACAGCCGCTCGAGGCCGAACTGCTCCCGGTGGGCGTCGCGCGCCTCCGTCGCGCCGTCGCTGTACAGCACGAGGAGGTCGCCGTCCTCCAGGACGAACTCGGCGTCTCGCGTCATCGCGTCGATCGCGGGCAGCGCGCCGACCCACACGCCCGAGCTCTGGATGCACACGCAGCGACGGGTGCGCGCGCGGCACACGATGAGGTCGTCGTGCGCCCCGGCGAACGTCACCCGCCCGCTCCGCTCGTACCGGAGGAGCAGCAGCGTCGCGTGCTCATCCCGCTTCAGCCGGCTGCGGACGTTCTCGTACACCGCCGCGTTGACCGCGGAGACGATGTCGCTCGGGCTGGCGTTCGGGTCGCTGCGCGTCAGGGCCGAGACCATGCTCTGGATCATCAGCATCACGAGCCCGGCCGCGAGCCCGTGCCCCGCGACATCGCCGATCCCGAGCCAGCCCCCCTCCGCGGTCGCGAGCACATCGTAGTAGTCGCCGCCGACCGTGGCGGCCGGCCTCATGACGGCGGAGAGCTCGAGCCCCTCGACCGAGAGCTGCGTCGGCACAAGCGCCGTCTGGATGCGCGCCGCCACGACGCTCTCCTGGCGGGCCTTCTCCTGCTCCAGCCGCTCGCGCAGCTCCACCTGCCGCACGACCTCCCAGTGCAGCGCCGCGGCCTTGACCGCGGAGCCGATCTGGAGGCGGAGCGCGTCATAGACCAGCTCGTTCGCGCCGCTGTTGAGCACCGCGACGCCGAATTTCTCCGCGTCGCCGAACGCGACCGGCAGCGCGATCACGCTCCAGCGCTCCCCGTCTCCCAGAAAGCCGTCGGGCGCGAGGAGCCGGGCCGGGAAGCTCGCGGGCGGCGGCTCGACCTCGCGGCCGTCCTCCATCAGAAAGAGCGGCACCATGGTGTTGCGCCGCGGGTCGTCGTAGAGCGACACGGCGACCCGCGAGAACTGCATCCGCGGCAGCTCCGACGCCATCATGCGCCGCAGGATGGGCAGGCTCAGGCAGGTCGAGAAGCTCCGCGCGCTCCAGCTCAGGTACAGCGACGCGAGCTCCACGTTCAGGCGCTGTTGCCCCTCGGAGCGCACGGACGCGCTCCCGACGAGCACGCGCGAGGCGTGCCAGAGCTGCTCGAGCGTCTCCGCGAGCGCCGCGCCCCGGAGGTCGCCGGGCCCGCGGCGCACCCGCTCGCGGAGGAGCGTTATCACGCCCTGGAAATGCTCTAGGTTCGCGCCCTCGCGCCCCGCTGCGTCGAGGAGCGCCTCGAGGGCGCGCAGGAAGCGGCCCTCCTCCCCGGCGAGCTCGTCGTCGAGCGCCGACAGGAGCTCACCGGCCCAGCCGTGGAGCGGGCCGGCCGGGATCGCGACGCTCTTCTCGAGGTCGCGCTCCAGCGCCTCCCGCCCGCCGGCGTGCGCGGGCGGGAGCGGCGCGCGCCGCGCCCTGCTCGAGGGCCCGCCCGCCGCGTCCGCCGGGTTGCCGCAGCCGCAGGACTCGCGCAGCGTGAGCTCGACCGGGAAGAGGCTGCGCTCCGGGACGGGCTCGCCGTCGATCATGCGCATCAGCGCGTCGACGGCGCGCGCGCCGAGCCGCTTGATGGGCTGGCCGACGGTGGACATCGACGGCTTCGTGAAGCGCGCGATGACCACGTCGTCGAAGCCGCACACGAGGATGTCCTCCGGGACGCCGAGGCCGCGCGCCCGGAGGGCGTCGATCGCGCCGAGGGCCATGGCGTCGTTCGCGGCGACCACGGCGTCGAGCTCGACCCCGCGATCCAGGATCTCGCGCATGGAGGCGCGCCCGGAGTCGATCGTGAACGCGCCGCACGCGAAGAGGCGCTGGTCGAAGGGCAGCGATCGATCGGCGAGCGCCCTGAAGTAGGCGGCGGTGCGCACGTCCGCCTCCTCGTTGTTGGCCGGCCCGCCGAGGTACGCGACGCGCCGGCACCCGTGGGCGTCGACCATGTGCCCGACCGCGGCGTCGATCCCGAGGGCGTTGTCGACGACGAGGCTCGGGACGCCGTCGATCGCCACCCCGATGCTGCAGACCGGCAGCGGCGCGTAGGACCGGCAAAACCGCTGCATTCCCTCGATGCCGACGTGATGGCACAGGGTCGTCGAGGCGATGATGATGCCGTCGACCGTCTCGGCGCCGATGAGGTGATAGATGCTGTTCTGGGCCGTACCGGACGACCCGGGGAGGGCGAGCATCTCGCCGAAGGCGATCACGAGATTGACGTCGTGCGCCTCGGCGGCGCGCTCGACGCCGAAGCGCACCCCGGACTGGTACTCGCCTCGTACGTAGTCCATCAAGAGGGCGATCGTCCGGCGCTTCTTGCTCATGGCCTACGGCTCTCGGGTCAGGTATCGGCGATGGAGACCAGCTCCGGAGACATGCGCTCGAGCGCCGTCAGGCTCCGCCGTTGCCACCCCAGCCTCGCGTCCGTGAGGAACTGGATCTTGCACTTGAGCCCCTGACCCGCGAGACCGCAGATGAAGCTGATGAACGCCTTGAGGCAGCTCGAGTTCAGGAAGTAGAGGGCCCTCACGTCGAACTCGACGGCGCTCACGGAGAGGCGTACCACCTCCGCCTGGAGGGTCCTGAAATAGGAGCCGAGCGGCGCGGCGGCCGCCATGTCGCCCGTGCCGGTGAGCTTGACGCTGAGGGTGTCGTCCCTCAGGGTCGGCTCGATCCCGAAGCTGTCCGTGACGACGGACTCAACCTTTAAGCTGCTCAATCTGCCCTCCATCTCCCAACCGGCGCGTGCGCGATGATCGTCAGCTCGTTGCCCTCGATCTTGTAGTCCACGTCGAGCCCGCCCTCGGCGCACACCCGCGCGAGGCCGAGGCCCGACACCCCCTCTATCATCGCCGTCTCGTTGATGAGCTCATCATAGTGCTTCACCGGATCGCTCGCGGTCTTCAGCTCGAGCAGCCGCCTCTCCACCTCGCGCAGCCGCTCCGGAGAGGCCTCGTTGCGCGCGCGGATCTTCAGGATATAAGAGCTCTCGTCCTCCTCCATCGCGAGCTCGAGGCTGACCTTGGGGCCCGTCGAATACTTTGTGATATTCTCGGCGAGCTCGTGCGCGGCCATGTAAAACCGCGAGCTCACGTTCGCGTCGTCCAGCACCATCCCGCAGAAGCTGGACACCAGCCGTAACACCGCGTTGGCCAGCCTCTCGCTCGGGAAGAATGTGATGCAAAGGAACAGTGAAGCGTTCTGGCTCGGTTCGGGCGCGGGCACGGTTGGAGCAGCGTACGGCGTTCGCGGACCGGATCCAATCCCTTCTGCTCTCTCGCGGCCGCGCAGGTGAGCGCGCTCCCTACAATGTCACGTCCGATGGGCCGAGAGAGAGAGAGCGCGCGCGACAGCGCGCTTCGAGGGCGCGGGCGAGGCGCCCGCCCGCGTGAGCGCGATCGGTGCAGCGGTTCACGAGAGATTCGCGAGAGGTCCCGGGCGCGTGGCGCGGGGGATCGTGCGTTGCGGGTCACGGGGATCCGTGGCGCGCCACGAGCCGCTTGCCCTCGGCCCGCAGGTTCGACACCGCCTCCCCCACCCGCCGGGCCAGGGGCAACCCCCGGGGCACCACGACGCCTGCCGGCCCGCCCACGCGGCCGAACGACCACGAGAGCACCGAGCCCTCGGCGTCCCAGGGCGCGAGCCGCTCGCGGCCGTCCGACGGCATGGCGCCGACGATCTCGCGCCGCACCAGGTCGAGCACGGCGATCCGGTCCGCCGACGAGAGCAGCATCGTCTTGCCGTCGGGCGCGGCGGAGAGGTCCTCCCACTCCGCCCCGCTCACGCCGTCGAGCACCCGCTCGGCGAGGCCGGCGCGGCGGACCAGGACGACGCCCGTCGCGTCCGCGAAGGCCACGTCGCCCGGCAGCGGGCCGTCCGCGATCGCGGTCGCCCGCGGCGTCGCGTACCCGAGCACCCGCACCTCGCCGCGCCGCTCGTCGATGCGCGCCACCGCGCCCGAGCTGAAGGCGAGCCACAGCCCCGGGCCGACGTCGCCGCGCGCGGGGCTCGGGCGCGCCTCGTAGACGTAGCCGTCGGTCACCGCGAGCGTGCGCGACGACAGGTCGCGGAGCGACGTCGCGACGAGGTTGCCGTCGAGCTCCTGCGTGAACAGCGTCCGGCAGGCGGCGTCGACGCCGAGCACGAGCGCGGGCGCCGTCGGCACCGCCTCCACGGTCGCCCCGGTCGCCGCGTCGAACAGCGTCCACACCCCCTCGTCCTTGCGGTACGCCAGGACGCGGCCGTCGTCGCAGGCGCGCAGCAGGTGCCCCCGCTGCGCGGCCGTGCGGCGCCGCGACCCCCCGTCGTAGAGGCGCACCTCGCCGCCGATCTGGAAGGCCACCGCGCCCCCGCTCCGCAGCGCCGCGGCGGCCGAGGCGCTCACCTCGCGGAGCTCCGGCCTGCCCGCGGGGTCGAGCCCCTCGAACCGGAGGAAGCGCTCCGCGGCGGGCGGGCCCGGGCTGAACAGGATGAGGTCGCGCGTGAGCACGCGGCGGTCCGGCAGCCGCCACCCGCCGAGGAGGCCGTGCGGGCCGACGTCGCGCTCGGCGAGGTCGGCCGCGTCGCTGCGCGCGCGCAGCGGCTGCGGCGCGCGCTGGCCGGGCGGCGCCTCGCACGGCGAGCCCTCGGGCGGCGGATCGCCCGGGGCGCGCCCGCCCTTCCGGAGGTAGTGCCAGGCGCTGCCGCCGCTGCCGCAGACGCCCAGATCGAGCCCGCCCGCGTCCCAGCGCGCCGACGCGGGCGCCGGGTCCGTGTCGAGCTCGAGGAGCGGCGCGCCGGGCCGATCGAAGGCGTAGATCGACGTCCTGCTCTGCTGCACGAGCGCGATCGCGGGGTCCCGCGGGCTGAAGCGCCCGAGCACGGCGGGCGCCGCCAGGGTGATCTCGGCGCCCGCGCCGCCGTCCGGCCCCCAGAGCAGCGCCCTGCGCCCGAGCACCGCCGCCACGCGCGCGCCGTCCGGCGAGATGCCGAGCACGTTGCCGCGGAACGGGTGCCTGTCGACCGCACCGGCGCCGCCGCCGCGCCGCATGTCCCAGCGCGCGATCCCGCCGTCGGTCGAGCAGGCGAGGACGGGCGCCGCCTCGGCCGCGTGCACGGCGCTGCTGCACTGCACCGGCGCGACAGCGGCCAGCGCCACGGTGCCGCCCTCCCGCAGCCGGAAGACGCGGACCTCGCCCGTGACCGAGCGCGTCGCCACCGCCGTGTCGAACGCGAACGGCACGCGCTCCACGTGCGGGGCGTCGTGCGGCCGCAGCGCGAGCACGCGCGGCGGCCTGGCGAGCTCGACGCTCTCCGGGTCGACGTCGAGCGCGACGTCGTCGATGACGTCCGGATCGGGCGGGCGCAGGTCGGCGATGAGCAGGGTGCCGCCGGGGCCTCCGGCGACGACCCAGCGGTCGTCCCACGGCAGCGCCGGCCCCACCACGCTGTCGACCGTCAGGAAGTGCGCGCGCGGCAGGCCCATGGCCGCGGTCGCGAGATCGAGCGGCAGCGCCGCGTCGTCCGCGCGCCGCCCGAGGGCCGCGGCGATCCACGCGGCGCGGTGGTACGGGTCCTCGGTGCGGCGCGCCTTGCCGATGAGCTCGGCGAGGTCGGCGCGCTCCTCGGCCGCGCGGCGCGCCGCCTCGGCGCTCGCCTGGCGCGCCGACACCCACCGCTCGGCCACGAACCCCGAGGCGACCGCGAGCCCGAGCGCCGCGACCGCGCCGATCTTCTTGGCACGCTGGACGCGGGCGCGCCGGAGGCTCTCGCGCACGAGGGCCTGCTCGCGCCGCGGCAGCCGCGAGGCGAAGGCGGCGCCCGCGCTCACCTGGTCGAGCAGGTCGCGGCGCAGCAGGAAGTCGGGGCTCTCGCCGGAGCGATCCCACACGTCGGCGGCCTCGCGGAGCCGCTCGAGCAGGATGACCCGCTCCATGTGCCGCGCGCGGGTGGCGGCGAGGTGCGGCCAGCCCGCGACGAGCGCCTCGTGGGCGAGCTCCACGGCCCTGTCGCGGCGGACGAGGAGGCGCGCGCGCTCCAGGGCGCCGAGGATCCGGTCGACCTCGGCGGGCGGGGCGGCGACGGCCTCGACGAGCTCCGCCTCGACCCAGCGGACGCGCGACCCGTCCACGGCGCCGAGGCGGAGCAGCGCCTCGTCGGCGATCGCGCGGTCCTCCGGGGTGAGGGCCGCGATGGCGGCGTCGGCGTGCCGCGCGAGGGCGCCGCGCACGCCGCCGAGCGCCTGCCACGCCTCGCCGCTCAGGACGTCGCGCGCGGTCGTCCACCAGTCGGCGAGGGCGAGCGCCACGAACGACAGCGCGGCGCCGCCGCCCCGGAGCTCGCGCTGCACCTCGGCCTCGACCTGAGCGAGACCGCGCACCTCGGCGCCGGCGAGCTTCGCCGGGCCGGCGACGAGGTCCTTCACGGCGGCGGCGGCGGGCAGCCCGACGTAGCGCAGCGCCGCGCGCAGGCCCTCGCCGGCCGGCGTGGCGAGGAGCGCCGCGGCGCGATCGTCGGCCTCGTCGAGCACGCCGACGAGCCGGAGCCCGCGCCGCGCGTCGCCGGTCGCGAGCGCGCTCACGAGGGCGGCGAGCCGCCCGTCGCCGAGGGGCGCGATCGGGTCGATGACGAGCGCGACCCCGACGGCCGACGTCATGCAGAACCTGGTGAGCGCGGCGAGGTCTGCGGCCTCGAGCTCGGGCGAGACGGCGGCGAGCGCGCGGGCGAGGGCGCCGTCCGGGTCGCCGTCGGGGGTGAGACGCGCCTCGATCCAGTCGTCCTTGTGGTCGGCGTGGCGGCGCGCGAGGTGGGGCACGAGGCCGGCCGAGGCGAGCGAGGTCTTGCCGGCGCCACGCGGCCCCTGGAGGACGAGGCACGGCTCGAACTCGAGCTCGCGCCCGAGGCGCGCGATGTCGTCGTCGCGCCCGAACAGGAGGCCTTCGTCGGCGGCCGACAGGGGGGCGAGCCCCCTGTACGGCCGGTCCGGGACGCCGTGGGGTCGCTCCCAGACCTCGTCGATCAGCTGCTTCAGCCGCCCCGGCGCGACGCGCCTGTGCGCGGGATCGACGGAGAGCAGGCGCTTCAGCAGCGCGAGGAGGCCGCGCGGCAGCCGCGCGGGGTCGCCCGCGAGGTCGCGCATGGCGCCGCGCAGGGTCGCGCTGCGGAGCTCGGTCCACCAGGCGGAGACGCTCGACGGGTCGGAGCAGTCGTCCGGCTCGTCGGGGACGTCGTGCGGGAGGCGTCCGGTCGCGAGCTGCGCGATGCACACGGCGAGCGCGTAGGCGTCGGTGGCGGCGGTGGGCTCGGCCATCTCGAGCACCTCGGGGGCCATGAAGCCCGGCGTGCCGATGACGTTGCGCGCGACGGCGGGGCTGTCCGCGCCGGCGAAGGCGCGGCGGGTGGAGGCGTAGACGTCGCGCTCGGCGAGGAAGGCGGCGGTGCCGAGCTCGCCGCTGCCGGCGCCGCTGCCGCCGTCTCGGCCGCCGCTGCCGCTGCCGTCGCGGCCGCTGCCGCCGCCGATGCTGACGGCCGGGGGCGCGCCGGGGGCGCGCGAGAGGGGGCCGCCGGGCGGGGTGCCTGCGCGCCGCGAGATGCCGAAGTCGAGGACCTTGAGGGTGCCGTCCTGGGTGAGGAACAGGTTGGCGGGCTTGAGGTCGAGGTGGACGACGCCGCGCGCGTGGATGACGTCGAGCGCGCCGGCGATGTCGCGGGCCCAGGCGACGACGCGGCGCCAGGGGACGCGCCCGCGGTAGCGGATCAGGTCGGCGAGGTTCCTGCCCTCGAGGAGCTCCATCGAGACGAACGGGGTCCTCGCGGCGCCGTGGAGGATGCCGGCGGCGTAGATCGTGACGAGCGAGGGGTGCCGGAACGAGGCGAGGAGCTTGGCCTCTTCGGCCCAGTCCGCGGCCTCGGCGAAGTCCGAGACGAGGAGCTTGAGGGCGACCTCGCGGAACGGGGCGCCGTCGGGCAGGAGCTCCTCGGCGCGCCACACGTCGCCGAAGCCGCCGCGGCCGAGCCGGACGCGGAGGCGGTAGCGGCGGTCGAGCGCGTCGCCGGGCATGTGCCCGAGGCCGCCCGGGGGCAGCGGTACGACGCCCGGGTCGCGGGAGGAGCTGCCCTCGTCGACGAGCGTGCGGTCCATCGCAGGACGACGGTATCACCGGCGCGGGGAGAGATGGACGGTCTCGCTGCGCAGCACACCGCCCGGTGCTCCACGCGCGCCCGCGGCGGCTCGCCTGCCTGCGCGTGGACATCGCCAGCCCGGCACGCGACACTGGCGCGGGCGTGGCGGCACCGCGACGGAAGCTCTCGCCAGGGGAGTATCTCGAGGTCTACCCCGACGGCTCGGTCGTCTGCGGCCGCCCCGAGTTCGAGGATGAGCGGCGCGATACGCTCCCTGAACCCGGCCCTCGTGATCGAGGCGCTCTCCGATTCGAGCGAGGCGTACGATCGCGGCGACAAGTTCGGGGCCGCCGGCGCGGCAGAGCGCCTCCCAGGGGGTAGAACGCCCCCGTGACCTCGGATCGTTCAGACCGTCGTTCACCGGCCGGAGATCGCGCTGCGGCCGGGCGCCCGCGCCCTCCCGCGGCGCGGGAGCTCACGGTCTTCGCCGGCGACGCGGTCGTGGTCCACCCGCTGCCGCCGAGCGGCTCGGTCTCGATCGGCCGCGCCGCCGAGAACGACATCTGCATCCACCACGCGTCCGTCTCGCGCCGGCACGCCGTCCTGCACCTCGATCCCCCGCTCCGGATCGAGGATTCGAGTCGGCCGACGGGGGCACGGTGTTCCTCGACGAGGTGGGCGAATTGCCCAGGGCCACCCAGGTCAAGCTGCTGCGCGTGCTCGAGGAGCGCCAGGTGCTCCGCGTCGGCGGCCGGGTCCCGCGCAGCATCGATGTCCGCTTCCTGTCGGCCACCCACCGCGATCTGGAGGCCGAGGTCGCGCGAGAGGCGTTCCGGCAGGACCTGTACTTCCGGCTCGACGGGGTCACGCTCACGATCCCGCCGCTGCGCGAGCGCGCCCTGGACATCGCGCCACTGGTCCAGCTCTTCGCGGCCAAGGCGAGCCAGTCGTTCGAGCGACCGCACGTCCCCGCCGTCTCGGCCGAGGCCCTCTCGTTGCTCGAGCGCTACTCATGGCCCGGCAATATCCGGGAGCTGCGCAACGTGATCGAGCGCGCCGTCATGCTCTGCACCGGCGACACGCTGCTCCCGGAGCACCTGCCGGCCAAGATGACGACCGGCGGCGCGCCCGCGGCCCCCGCGCGGGGCGCCGACGCGGCGTCAGGCGAACCGCGGGAGCCTCTTCCGCCGCGCGGCGCCGCGGCGAGAGAGGCGGAGCCGAGCGAGAAGCAGCGCATCGTCGAGGCGCTCGAGAAGTGCGTGGGGAACCAGACCTACGCGGCGAAGCTGCTGGGGATCTCGCGGAGAACGCTCGTGTCCCGGATCAAGGAATACGGCCTTCCGAGGCCGCGGAAGCCCAGGATGCCGGCGCCGGATACGTGACCGTCTCGACGCGGCCGAGATCGTCGTAGCCCAGCCTGGCCTCCAGCGGCCGAGATCGTCGTAGCCCAGCCTGGCCTCCAGGGGAGCGCGCTCGCCGTCGATGCGGAGCGAGATCGTCTCGATCTGGCTGAAGCGGGTGTAGCCGTACGTCTTTTCCCCGTCGTGGCTCGTGAGCGCGTGGAGCTCGCCGATGCCGTTCGCCGCGGCATCCCAGGTCCACGTGGTCGTCAGGCGCTTGACGCCGTCCTGGCCCACGCGCGTGTCGGGTCGGCCGAGCGGGTCATAGTCCCACGTGGTCTCGCGTCCGAGCGCATCGGCCTGTGACATCAGCTCGCCGAAGCCGTCGTGGACCGGGACCGTCGTGCCCCGATCGGGGTCGTCGAGATGCCGGACGCGACCGAACGCGTCGCGCGTCGTGCGCGTCACCGCGCCGCCTGGATCGGTGACCGTGTGCAGCATGCCGAACGGGCCGTAACTATACGGTCCGCGTCGGTGATGGTCTTGATGCGCCCCAGCGGAGCCTCCTCGACCAAGGTCACGTGATCGAGCGGGTCGGTGACACACACGCGGAAGCCATCGTGCTCCGTCGTCGTGACCGCGCTTCACAGCGTCGTATGGCGCACTTCGCGACCTACCGCATCGTACTCGTAACGATCGTACAGGATCGCGCTCTCCGGGGTAACTTCCCTTGAACACCTGGTCATAGCCGCTCGGGTGCCTCAGCCCAGAACCCTTTCGAGACCATCCTTGAGATCCGTTCGACTCTCGGGCGCGAAATCGACCACGAACCCGCCCTCGACGCCAAGGGACTCAGCAGCCTTTGCGTCGAGTAAGATTTTTAGCGAGCTTTGTGTCAGAGCCCAAGACATGACGCCGCCGTAGTGCGTCGCTCCTTCCTCCGTACACAGGCAGTACGTATCTAGTCCGAGCCGCCGGTCCTGCTCGTCTGATGACAAGGGCCTCTGAATCTCCAGCCGCGCCCCGCTGCCGTCGGCGTGCTCAGCCAGTATCACCACAAACGCGTTAATATCTGGACACTCCGCTGATGCCAGCGCCTTCGCCTCGAATCTGCGCATGTTACCGTCCTCCCGCCGTCCAGCGCTGGCTCTCCCAG
Source organism: Sorangium sp. So ce362 (assembly GCF_051519845.1). NCBI lineage: Bacteria > Pseudomonadati > Myxococcota > Polyangiales > Polyangiaceae > Sorangium > Sorangium sp. So ce362. The sequence continues at coordinate 7,087,492 of NZ_CP150332.1, forward strand.
AAGTAGTGGATCTCCGCTCCCGACGACGATGCCGTATTCCTCATTGCGCCCTTGCATGAGGGGCAAGGAGGGTACTGTCCCTGGATGATCATCGTGTCGCCAGCCTGAAGCGGAATTCGCATAGCACGCGCCTCTGCATGTGTCACCAACGATGATCTTGGGAAACCTAGGGCAGCTTCTTCAGCGGTCATTCCGCCGCTCGACAAGGTGTCGGCGAATGTAACATGTCCGCGTCGGTAGACCGTCACATCGGCGACGTGGGGCGGCCGCCCAGAACCGAATGCTGCCCCCCTTGCGGCTCCCGCCGCAGCTGCCGACCCCTCCGCGAGCGCCCCGATCCCTCTTCCCGCACCGAACACCGTCGCCGCGCCGAGGACGATCGTCTTCACGCCCGCCGCGCCCGCTGCCCGATAGTCGCCCCCGCCGATGGCGAGGGCCGTGTCGGCCCCGTTCCGTGCGACCTGGTAGAGCGGGTTGACGGCATTGATCGCGCCGAGGACGCCGGCTTCGTGGTAGCCGTCCCACATCGCGTGGCCGAGCTCGTAGGCGCCGTAACCACCAAACGTCATCGCATTCAGGACCAGCGATTGCGCGAGGCCGAGCGCCAGCTCGCCCGTCCCCTCGGCGGCGCCGAGCAAGCTCTCGCCGACCAGCCTGGCGGGGCTCGTGGCCTCCGTCGACGACAGCGCCGGCTGGGGCACGAAGCCCGAGCTGGTCCCAACCACGCTGACGTCGATCGGCGGCAGGGCGCCGCCCGTCTCGGCAGCCATGGTGTTTGGTTCGGCGTCGGAGCGCGCCTCTTGCTCCGAGGATGGGAGGACCAGCTCGATTTCGATCGGCGGCAGACCGAGCTCGTCCGAAGTGAACTCCGCGCCGGCCGGCAGCGGTGAGCGAGCCCCGTCCTCCGGAAGCGCTCCCTGAAAGCCGCTCGGATCCACGAAGTTGAGCGGGCTGTTGAGCACGTAGCTGTACGGATTCCAGCTCTGCCCGAAGAACGGGAAGGAAACGATCGGATCGGTCGTCAAGAACCGTCCGATCCTGGGATCGTAGATCCTGCCCTTCATGTTCACGAGCCCGAGCTCGTCATCGCTCTCGTGCCCCGTGAACCCCTGCGTCGTCTCGCTGGAGAACGACGCAGGCGGGCGCTCCCCCCACACGGGGTTCCTGCGCTGCCCGAACGGGTCGTAGCTCCGCCGCTCGATCACGTCGCCGTCCTCGTCGGTGAGCGCATCGACCGAGCCGAGGTGATCGACATGCACGTACCGCGTGCCGTCATCCGAGCCTCCCCGGGTCACGATCGCCACCACGCGCTCCGGCGAGTGGACGTGGTACCGATGCTCTACGGTGCCCGACGCCGCCTCGGTGACCCGCTCGTAGAGATCGCCGAAGTAGAGCGTCTCCTTGTCCGGCGTGGTCTTGCGGATCCGCTGCTGGTCGCCGTCGTACGCGAACGTGATGGTGCTCGTGCCCTGCGTGATGCGCTCCGGGAGGTCGAACGGCGTATACCGCACCGTCGTGCCGCCGGGGCGCGCGATCTGATTTCCGACAGCGTCGTAGCCAAAGGTGCCCGTGAAGAGCTCTGTGCTGGTAGCGGCGTGCGGGTGCAACGGGTCGTCGTACGTGAGCGTGCCGACGTCCGACTTGAAGGTGAGATTGCCGTTCAGCGCGTAGTCGTAGCGGAGCGCGCAGGGCGCCGACGCGCTCTCGACCTCGCCGAAGTACGCGCAGGTCAGCCGGTGGATCGCGTCGTACCGGAAGCGCTCCGTCGTGTTCTGGGGCTGGAGCGCGTCGGTGCGGTGGGTGAGATTCAGGCGATCGTCGTAACCATAGTCCAGGTCTTGCACCTCGCCCGCGCCGCTCTGCGTCACCATGTGCCTCAGGCGCTGCTTGTCGGCGAGGTAGCTCCGCTCCGTGACCGCGCCATTTCTTCTTGGATCCGGGCCGGCACATGGTGCGGGCCCGAGCTCCCGGCCGCGAAGACGGGCTCCATTTCGTCGGCGCCGTGGCCGGCGCGGAGCACGAGATCGCGATGAAACTGCCGCACAAGTCGACGAGCGACGCCAAGGAGGGCGCGCCGGCGCCGCCGAACGAAGCGCGGCAAGCCCCGAGCTCCCCGGCGGCTGCGCGCACGGGGCCTCCCAGCCCATGGGCTTCCTGGCCGGGGACGGCGCGGATCGGCGGCATTGCGGTGACGACGGCCACGGCGGCGGCCGGTGCGGTCTTCCTCCTGCGCGCTCACGTCGCCCACGGCGACCTGCGCGAGGGAGACCTCGCGCGCCGCGCGCGGGGCTGGACGTCGCACACCTGCCGGGAAGCCAGCGCCCCCCCCGGCATGCACCGACATTCACGACCAGGTGAACGAGCGGGACCTGTTCGCCACCCTCGGCAAGGTGTCGCTGGTGACGAGCGCCGTGTTCGGCGTGGCGACGGCGGCCTCCTTTTTCACCGAGGTCGCCGTCTTCGGTGCCGGGCCGAAAGCCACGGGGATCCGCGTCGTACCCATGACAACGAGCGAACGGGCAGGGGCGCTCATCGAGGGAGCCTGGTGAGGCGGAGGCGCGTCATGCGTTCTAGATCCATGGGTCGCGGTCGAGGTGTCCTCCGTTCGCTGGCGCCCATCGCGTTCGGCCTGGCCGGCGCGGCCGGCAACACGGGGTGCTACTCGGACAACTGCGCGGACGACTACCTGTGCGAGGTTCCACCGCCGGAGCCGTCTCCTTGTGATGGGAATCCGACGACGGCGATGGCGCTCGACATGTGCGGCGTGTTCGTCAGCGAGGAGGGCAACGACGACAGCCCCGGCACGAAGGACGCGCCGGTGAGGACGCTGCAACGCGCGGTCGGCCTCGCCGCGCACGTTCGACGCAACGGCCAAGCGCCGACCCGGCGCGTGTACGCGTGCGGCGGGTTGTTCGAGGAGGCCATCTCGCTCCCCCAGGGTGTCGACCTCTGGGGCGGCCGTCTGTGTGCCGGCGACGACTGGTCCTATGGAGGGCCGCTCGACGGGCCGAGCCCGTTGACCGTCATCGCGCCGCCCGTGGGGATCCCGGTGCGGGTCCTCGCGGGCGAAGCCGCGGTCCTCGCGGGGGAAGACGCGACGTCGGTGATCTTCGGCGTGCGCGCCGTGGCGGCCGACGCCTCCGCGAGCGATGGCAAATCGTCGATCGCGATGATCCTGGAGCATGGGGCCAGGGCGATCGTGCGGTCGAGCGTGGTGCTCGCAGGCGACGGCAAGGACGGAGAGCCGGGCGAGGACGCGCCGAGCTTCCGCGCGAAGGCCGGCGTGGTTGGGAACGACGGCGCCGACGCCTGCACCGCGGACGCGGCGCGGGGCGCCCTTCCGGTCGTGACCGTGTGCGGCGACGGCATCGAGTCGGCGGGTGGCGAGGGGGGCGATGGAGGCCTCGAGACGGGCGGCGACGGGACGTCAGGATTACCGGAACCGGTTGGGAATCCGGACAACATTGGCCTGGCTGGCGGTGGCGCGTCCGGCATGCCGTGCACCGATGGGCAGGACGGAGCAGCGGGCGCCCCTGCAGAGCGCGCTGCCGGAGCGGTGGACGCCGGCCTCCTGAGCGTCGACGGATGGGTCGGCGTCCGCCGGAAGGACGGGAAGCCGGGCGGCGTCGGCCAGGGCGGTGGCGGGGGTGGTGGCGGCAAAGGGCGCGGCCTCATGAACGCATGTCCGACCGGTCGGCCCCAGGGCGGTGCGGCCGGCGGATCGGGGGGCAGCGGCGGCTGTGGGGGCAAGGGGGGCCAGGGTGGCGACCACGGCGGCGCGAGCATCGCGATTGTGGCATTGCAGGGGAGCGCCCTCACGGTCGAGGACAGCACGGTCCTCGGGGCCAAGGGCGGCAAGGGCGGCGTCGGCGGAACGGGCCAGTGGGGAGGCGCTGGCGCCGGCCCCGGTCGAGGCGGACGCGCTCTTGTGACCGGCACGGCGCTAGGGTGCCGCGGCGGCTTTGGCGGCCACGGCGGCCGCGGCGGCGATGCCGGCGGCGGGCTTGGGGGCCACTCGCTCGGCATCGGCTCGGTGGGCGCCTCCGTGGCGCTTTTGGAGGATGCGACGGTCTTGCCCGGACAGGCCGGCAAGGGGGGCCTCGGCGGCAATTCATCCACGGAAACCACGTCCGGCGAGGGAGACGATGGGATTGCGCGGTTCTGGCACAGGTTCGATGCACCCGATCCGGATCCGCCTCAATGAACCGCCCCGTGCTGGCGCCACACGTCAGGAGATGCACATGAGGAAGGCCACTGCCGCTACCCTGTTCCTTCTGTTGTCACCGTGGGCCACCGGCTGTGGAACTGTGCCCGACGTGAACGACCCTGGCGTGACGCCTTGTGAAGGCACCTCGTGTGCCGACGAGCCGCCCCCGGAGTCGGTCTGCGTCGAGCACGTCGCCGCCGACATCCTCGACGACGGTTGCGGCGTGTTCGTCGCCGGAGCCTTTGGTGGGGGCGACGATGGGAACCCCGGCACCAAGGCGAAGCCGGTGTACACCGTCGAGCTCGCCGTCGAGCTCGCGCGCACTGGACCAGGGCGCGTGTTCCTCTGCAATGACGAATTCGATGTAGAAGAATACATCACGCTGCCCTCCGGCGTGGATCTCCTCGGGGGCTTCGACTGCCGGCGATGGGATCGCGCCCCCCAGACCCTGCGGACCAGGTTTCATCGCTCTTGGACCGTCGAGCCCATGGTGATGGTCGTGCCCGCGGGCCCCGGGGACACGGGGGCCGCGGACGGGGTATCGATGCTCGCCGATCTCGACCTCCGGACGTCTAGCCCGCTCGGCGTGCTCGTCCAGTCCAACACGGTGGTGGAGATCCTGCGGAGCGAGATCGGCGCAGGCGGCACACTGGAAGCCATCGCCGGCGAGAACTGGCCTCAGTACAGCCCGCCGGACGGACCGGATGGCATGTTCGGTGGAGACGCGTGCTCGGCAGCCGTCGTCGCCGGCGGACCTGCACCCGTGAACCGGTGCGAGAGCGGGCACACGAGCATCGGCGGCAAGGGAGGGGACGGGCGGTCCGACAGCGCCGAGGATGGAGGCGACGGTGAGCCCGCTTCAGGGCGGGACCCTTCGCCCTCAGGGGTCGGTGGCACCGCGGAGCAGGACAACGCCGATTGCTACGTCGGATCCGACGGGGGCCCGGGGGCTCCGGGGACGCAGGGGGGGGGCGCCCGGCAAGGGCATCGGGCGCCTCACCGAGACAGGATGGGAGGGCGACACGGGGGGCGAGGGCAGCTGGGGCACGCCGGGCCAGGGCGGCGGCGGCGGCGGCGGTCGCCGGGGCGGGCTTGCCGTGTGCGGCATGGCCTCCAAGGGAGGCGCCGGCGGAGGCTCAGGCGGGGCCGGCGGTTGCGGAGGTCGCGGGGGCCGCGGGGGAGCGAACGGACATCCGACCATCGGCCTCCTCGCGCTTCACGCCCGGGTGACCGTGCGCGACAGCGTGATCACGACGGTCACCGGCGGCTATGGCGGCGACGGCGGGCCCCCCCAGGAAGGCGGCCGAGGCGGCCGAGGCGCACCGGGCGGAGCGCTGGGGGATGGATTCTCCGCCTGTTTCGGCGGCCGGGGCGGCCAAGGAGGGCCCGGCGGCTACGGCGGCCCGGGGCGCGGCGGCGACTCGATCGGCATTGCCTACCTCGACGAGGACCAGCTCACGCTCGAGGGCGTCACCTTCGAGATCGGACGGCCGGGCATGGGCGGCACCAGCTGGAACTACGATGGCAGCACGACGGTGGGAGAGAGCGGCACCTCCGTCGAGACGCTGCGGTTCCCCGAGTCGTTGGAATGAACCCCACGGGTCGAGCAGGCGCGCGCTGGCGATCGAACGCTCGCGCGCGCCGCGCTCTCAGCACCCCCGAGCATCACGACCTGGTCCGACGCTCCATTTCAGCCTCCCTGCCAGGTCACGATCTGGCCGGGCGCTCCTTTCCGGCCCTGCGGCAAGATCACGACCTGGCCAGGCACTCCTTTCCGGCCCTGTGGCAAGGTCACGACCTGGCCAGGCGCTCGCTTCCAGCCCCCCGGCAAGGTCACGACCTGGCCAGGCGCTCGCTTCCAGCCCCCCGGCAAGATCGCGACCTGGCCAGGCGCTCGTTTTCAGCCCCCCGGCAAGGTCGCGTCCTCGCCTGGCGCTCCTTTTCAGCCCTCCGACAAGGTCGCCTCCCACCCGAGAGGCTCCCCGGAACCCGCCGGCCTGGCCAGGATCTGGCCGTCACTTCAAAATTATGCTCCGCGCCAGATCGCGACCTCCGCCATACGTCCGTCATGGACGACCTGCAAAGGCACGCCGCCCCACGGCCTCCAGCATCGCGACCAAAACCTGCTTCGAGGCCAGCGCACGCAGAAAGAGCATTGACACGCTTGCCCCTTTGAAGATGTCCTTGCGGGACACGTTTTGCCCCGAATCAGGAGGTTGATGCGATGTTGAAGCACCTGATGATCGAAGAGATGGTCGCGCTGCTGGCTCCCTGGGTCGAGAACGCGCAGCGGAAGCGGCTGTTCCTCTCGATCCCGGAGATCGCCGGTCTGCACCCCAGGGTGGTCGAGGCGCATGAGACCGTGCTCGCGGTGCGCCCCGCCAAGACCGCTGGTTCGCCCAGGATGGTCGAGCTCACCCAGGAGCTCGCCGTGGTCGATACGCGCCACGACCACCTCGCCAAGGCGGTGTCGTGGGGCATCGACGCGCATCGCGAGCACTGCCTCGCCGGGGAGCCGCCGGACGCCGAGCGCGCCGCCGCCTGTGATCAGGTGCAAGGCAAGCTGTTCCCGAGCGGGCTCAGCATCATCAAGGCGTCGCCAACGGCGGAGTCGGGCAACACCGCGCGGATCGCCCGGCTCCTCGACGAGGAGCCGGCCATCGCCGAGTTCCTGAAGGGGATCCCTGCCGCAGGCAAGACAACGCTGCTCCACACGACGCAGCGGTGGATCAAGGCCGGCAAGGAGCTCTCGGCGATCGAGCACGAGCGGGACGCGCTCGCCGCCAAGGAGAAGACCGCGCCCGTGCCGAACGCGACCATCCTCTCGGCGCGCAGCAAGTGGTTGCGGGTCGTCTCCGCGGTGCTCTCCAACCTGGACCTCTCCGATGCGCCGGCCGAGGCCATCGAGACGATCCGCGGCCCCGTGCTGAAGGCGTCGGAGCGCGCCGGCAAGCGGTACGCCGGCGTCGGGCCGAGCGAGACCGCCGTCGAGGAGCCGCCGGCCCCGGCGGCTCCTGCGGCGCCCAGCGAGGTCGACGCGGCCGGGAGCGATGCCCTCGGCGGCTGAGCTGTCCTGCCCGTGACGCGGGCCGACAGGCCGCGGAAGGCAAGGGGACGCGCCCCGCCCTCTCCGCGCCCCGCCCTCTCCGCGCCCGCCCTCGCCCCGCCGCAGATCGTCGAGCAACGTCTCCACTATCCCCCGGCGCGCGCCGCGCCCCGCTCACTCGTCGCGGAAGCCGAGCCCGAACCGGTCGATGCGCCGCTTGATCATGACCCGGGTGATCCCGAGCTGCCGCGCCGCCTCGGACAGGTTGCCGCGCGCCGCCTTCAGCGCCTCCTCGATGAGCCGCCGCTCCGTCGAATCGAGCGCCTGTCCCTGGCCGAGCGGTTCGCGGCGCTCGATTCGACGGAGCGGCGGCCACCGAGAGCCGCGTGAAGTCCCGTTCGTTGAACGTGAGCAGTACCCCCGCGTCAACTGCCTCCGCCGTCGCCAGATGGATCGCGTCGAAGATCGCGCCCGACCGGAGTCCTTTGGAGGCACAGCGCTCGACAGCCTTCATCTGGATCTGCACGGTCAGCGACACCACCTCGAATCGGTCCAAGAGGTCGCGGATCGCCTCCCAGGCTACGAACGGGGAAATGGGCGGAGACACGGGGAGCTTCGTCAGGTCCGACCACGGCTCGCTGAGCGCGTGCACGCTCACCACGCCATCGATTGCTCCTTCGGACACCGCGCTCAGCCACACGATGGCGCGCGGATGGTCCCGGTGCGAGGCGACCAGGGCCGCGGTGAGCACCGACGTGTCAAAGGCGACCTTCACCGGAGCCCTTCAAGAGCGAGTCGATACGTTCGTCGCGTGCTGAGCGATGATCGGGGATGTCCTCGGAGGCGATCTCGCCGTCGAACACGAGAAACCCGTGCCGCCGCACGAACCGTGGATCCAATCCTGCCTCGCTCGCCCCCGAGTCGCGTGCCTCGGCGCTGTTCGGCTCCGGATCGGCGCGGAGCCTCTCGCGAAGCAACCGCGAGGCTTCTTTCTCCGGGGTCGTGCCCAGCCGTTTGGCCCGGAGCTCAAGTTTCTCCATGACTTCCGGTTCCAGGTTGTCCAGAACGAGCTGCGCCATAGGTCCTCCGGCGTTTGCAGCCGCAGTCTACCTGATCCGCGCTCCGCTGCTCCTCCGGCCGGACGCGCTGCGCTCGAGCGCGATCCGGGCCGCCGTCGCGGTCGACGGCGGCCCGCCTCACGTCGCGCGCGGCGCCCGGAGGCCCCGCGCGCGCCAGGAGCCGCGCGTCAGCCGGTCACGATCCGCTCACAGGCTCATGCAGAGCGTGAGCTGACCCGGCCACTCGATCAGCACGTCGGAGCAGCCGGCGCCCCCGAGCATCGGGGCAAGCTGGAACGGGCCCGATCCGTTGCAATCAGCAGAGTCCATGCCCCAGTCCTGGAGCTCGGTCGACTGATCGCGGTGCGCGATGCAGCAGTTGTCCGACGGCTGGTGCTTGTACGTCTTGCCCACGAACCCGGGCGCGATGCGGCTCAGCGCGCCCTGCGGGGCCAGCGTGTAGCCGGCGTCGCACGCGCCCCCCGAGCCGTCCAGGTAATAGCAGTGCCCGTCGAGCTCGACCTCGGTCGCCGGATCGCACAGGCCGATGTGGCAGGGCGCGCAGGGGCCGCCGCAATCGACGCCCGTCTCGCCCTGGTTCTGGAGGCCATCGTGGCACGTGGGGGCGGCGCCGCCCTCGCCCGAGCACACGACGGAGATCGTCTGGCTCGGCGCCAAGCAGGTCTCGCCGGCCACGCCGCCCCAGTTCTCGTTGCCGATGCACGGCCGCGCTGTGTACCCGCTGGTGCACGCGCACTGCGCGCCGTCCGCGGTGATCTCGAGCACCTCGGAGGTGGGGCCGCAGCCCGCCCCGACGACCCAGGTCCGGCCGTCGCACGCGATCGGCTCCGTCGGCGTCCCGTTGTGGAGCGCCTGGCAGAGCGTGTTCGCCGCCGCGCCCGTGCAGGTCACCCCCTCCGGGTCCTGGCTGCCCCGGATCGTGACGGCCGAGTACTCGCCCGTGAGCGACGCGCGGAACGCGTCCCAGGCGCCGCACTGCTCGGAGGACGGCTGGCCCTGCGTGAACTCCTCCGAGAACTCGACCGTGGTGCCGGTGCAGGGCGCGCAGGGGCCGCCGCAGTCGACGCCCGTCTCGCCCTGGTTCTGGAGGCCGTCGTCGCACGTGGGGGCGGTGCCGCCCTCGCCCCCGCACACGACGGAGATCGTCTGGCTCGGCGCGAAGCAGGTGTCGCCGCCCACGCCGCCCCAGTTCTCGTTGCCGATGCACGGCCGCGCGGTGTACCCGCTGGTGCACGCGCACTGCGCGCCGTCCGCGGTGATCTCGACCACCTCGGAGGTGGGGCCGCAGCCCGTCCCGACGACCCAGCTCCGGCCGTCGCACTCGATTGGCCCCGTCTGCGTCCCATCGTGGAGCGCCTGACAGAGCAGATTCGCCGCCGCGCCCGTGCAGGTCACCCCGCCGGGGTCCTGGCTGCCCCGGATCGTGACGAACGAGTACTCGCCCGTGAGCGACGCGCGGAACGCGTCCCAGGCGCCGCACTGCTCGCTCGACGACTGGTCCTGCGTGAACTCCTCCGAGAACTCGACCGTTGTGCCGGGGGTGCCGCAGTCCGCGGAGACGTGGATGGGGAAGGTCAGCGAGGAGCTCCCGCCCAAGGGGTCCGTCGCCCTCACCCTCACGGTGACATCACCCGGGCCGTCCGGGGTGAACGTCGCGGCGTTGCCGTCGCCCGTGATCGAGCCGGCGCCGGCGGCCAGCTCCCACGTGTAGAAGATCGCGTCGCCGTCGGGATCCTCCGCGACCGCGGTGATCGTGGCCGTTTCGCACCGGGTGATGAACTTGCTCGGCGCGATGTCGAGGTCCTGGAACGCCGGCGGGTCGTTCAGCGCGACGACCGTGTCGAGCCCGCCGTTGCCCGCCCCGAGGCACTGGGACACGAGGAAGAGCTCGGTCGTGGCCTCGGAGATGACGGTCGCGATCCCCTCGGTGGGCCCGCACTCCAGGGAGGGTCCGGCGTTGCCCATCGGCGTCGCGCAGACGCGGTAATCGCCGGGCGGCACCACGAACAGGCCGTCGGCGCCGGCGTGGGTCCCCGCGCCCGGGGGGAGCGCCCCGCCGGGGAGCGCTTCTTCTTCGAGGGGGCTCGTGGTCTCCGCGATGGCGGAGTCGCTGCACCGGCTGCTCGCGTTGACGACCTTGTAGTGGACGGCGGTGACGTCGTGTCGCGCGCCGCCGACGGTGAGCGCCGCCTGGATAGATCCGTTCGCCGCTGATTCTCTTGCTGTGGAACCCCCCTTGTCCGCGTCGCACGCGGAAGCTCCCAGTGCCAGTGCAATGACCATCGATCCGCACGCGCATGCGCGTGCATCAAACCGCTGTGCCATGGCCTCTCCTTGTCCAAGGATGATCGACTTAAGACGAGCACCGCAGTCCCAACGGGGCTGCGGGCGGCTCGGGGCGGCTTCGTCGTTGCCGAACGCCCAGCACGCCCGCAAGCACCGTGTGTGCCACGAAACGTTCTGGAGAGATTCGGCCTCGTGCGCGGGTTGGCGGAGGGGCGCGGCGCGTTCTTGCGTCAGGATCTTGCCGGATCCCGCAAAAGGCTGCGCGGTCGGCCGGCGCGGGGGGTGGCGCGCCGCCGGGCGGTTTCCGGAGTTGATCCATCGCTGGTGGCGTCGTGCCCACCGCGAGACGAGCAGACGAGAGCAAGAACGCCGCGCCCCCGCGGAGCCCTCAGCCCCTCACCCGCCCGCCGCGTCCAGCATCGCCCTCAGCAGCGGCGCCATCCTCCGCGCATCGCAGGGCGCCTTCACCGCCTTTCCCGCCACGACCGCGCTCATATTGCACGCCCCCGGCCGCGGCAGGTGATCCATCCAGTAGAGATCGAACCTGTCGTCCGGCGCGAGCCGCCGCACCATCGGATCGAGCGGCAGCATCAGCCCTTCGCGGAAGCGGGCCAGATAGACAACGTTCGACAGCCGAACCGGCGAGTTCAGCCCGATCCGCCGCCGCGTCCCCGACGCGAACGGGCCTGTGTGATCGATGAACTCCACCGTCTGGAGATCGCCGTAGAGATCCGGCTCCGTCTTCTCGACCGTCACCAGGGTCCACGCGCAGAGCGGCCGCTGCGCCCGGAGCAGCGCGCGGGTCATCTGCTCGAAATCGGGCAGATCCGCGGCCGCCCGCGCCTCGGTGTAGTGACCGTGCGCGAACTGGTTGCGCTCGGCCTGCATCAGGTTCGAGAGCGTCTCGAACGTCTGGTTGTGCGACAGCTTGACGTCGAGCACCTCCCTCGCCATCGAGCCGATCGGATCGTCGCGATCCCCGAACGCCCGCGCGGCCGTGCGCGCGAGCTCGCGCCACGCGCCGAGGGCCAGGCCGTCGCGCGTGCGCGTGCGGCCATAGAGATCGAGCAGCGCGCCCCACCCCGGGGGAACGCCGCCCGCGCCGCCCGCGCCGCTCGGGCTGCTCGGCCTGCCGCCGCTCGCCGGGGCCACCGACCCGCGCCCGCCGCCCGATCCGGCCCCATCGCCCGATCCGCTCGCGCTCGCGCTCCCCCCGCCGCCGCGCCCCGACCCGGGCGGCGCGCTTCCTCCGCTGAAGAACGCCGAGACGAGCACCGTCGCGATGAACCGCCACGTGCCCTCGAGCACGTCGAACAGCATCTTCACCCGCTCGATCGCGCTCGACGCCCCGATCGCCGCCCGCACCCTCCCGGCGATCGGATAGGGCAGGCCCCCGCTCAGCGCCGAGAGCACCCCGTGCGGATCTCCGCACTCGCGCGAGATCTCCTCCGCCCGCGCGCCCGCGTCGGCGCCGTGCAGGAGCTCCCACGACAGGGTCCGCGCGTGCTCGACCCTGCCGTCCAGGATCGGCGGCCGGCCGTGCCAGTCGCACTGCACCGCGCTCGCCATCACCGCCGGATCCGCCTTCCGGGGCACGCACGCGGCGACCACGCCGGGCGCGAGCGGCGCGATCAGCGCGCCGGCGCCCGCGTGGCTCGCGACGACCGCCGCGAGCTCCTGCGCGAGCGCCCCGATGACATGCGGCCCGACGCCGCCGAGCGCGCTCTGCTCCTCGATGCCGAACAGGACCGTCGCCCGGCGCCCGCTCCGCGACGCCTCGATCACCTCGCCCGGCGCGGCGAAGCGCGCGCTCGCCGCGGCGTCGCGGAGCTCCGCCACGGGGGTGGACCCCCCCGGGGCGCACCGCTCGCGCTCCGCCGCGAGCGAGGCGATGGCGTGCAAGCCGAGCTCGACCTCGCGGCCGGCGACGTCCGCCTCCCCGGCCACCGTGAAGTAGCCGCACGCGAACGCCCCGAGCCCCTCCGCCTCGACGGCCTCCAGGGCGCGCCCCGCCGCCGCGGCCGCCTCCGCCGCGCCGCCCCGCACGAGCACCACCGCCGTGCCGTCCGCGTCGCCGACCGGCAGGTCCGGCCAGAGCCGGTGCACCGCGACGAGGGCGGCCGCCGCGGCCGCCGCGCGCGAGGGCGCGCCCGCCTCGATCGGCCGCAGCAGGACGAGCGCGCCCTGGCCCTTCCGCGCGAGGAGCGACGCGCACTCCTGCTCCAGGCCGCCGCGCGCGAGCAGGCCCGTCGCCGGGTCGACCGCCCCGGCGGGGACCGACAGCGCGGCATAGCGGCGGTCGAAGAACGTCGCGCGCATGCCGCCGACGCAGACGAACGTGCCGTGGACGAGCGGCGACTCCTGCCCGCGCGCGAGGTGCCGCGCGCCCACCTGCACGGGCACGCTGCACTCCTCGCGGCGGCGCAGCCACCAGCGCACGCCGTCGTGGCGCAGCGTGGCCGCGAGCCGCGACGCGACGTCGGCGTAGACGAGCTCGTTGCGCTCGTCGCCGACGCGCTCGGCGCGGCCGAGCCGCAGCACGCCGACCGGCTCGAGCCGGAGCTCGTGGAGGTACCCGTCGCGCCCCTCGATCCGCAGCCGATCCGGGGCGGCCACCTCGCCGCGCCACAGCGAGAACCCGGGCGATTGCGTGAGCCAGAGGGTGGCGCCGCTCGCAGCGACCGAGCGCAGCTCCGCCCCGGGCGCGCCCTCGGAGCCGCTCGCCTCGACGGGCGCAGGCGGGATGCTCTCGCCCGCCGGGAAGTCTCCTCCGCTGTCTCGTGCGCCCGTCACGCGTGCCTGTCCATGGTGATCCCGGCGTCCGATCCACGCCGCCCCCGGCGCGCGCCGCCCGAGCGCACGGCGGGCTCCTCGAGCGATTACCGCACCGAGCCTCGGCAAATTCAACGCAAATGCGCCGCTGCGCATTCCTCGATCGCCGTCCGCGTCCCCCTCGATCCCCTCCCCCGCGTCACCCCCCGCCCTGGGTGGTCCTGGCCAGGGTCACCGACAGCGGCCATGGAGCAACGCGCGCGTCACCGTCGAGCTCGGAGCCAGGGAAATTGCTGCGCTCCACGCGAACAACGTAGAGAGAACCGATGGCAAATACACAGAGACCTCACGGAGTCACCTCAGGGCGCCGTAACGCCTTGCGCTTCTTGCTCGATCTGCCCAGGCCGAGGCTCGGGCGCTTGCCACGATTTGCGCTCATCGCCGCGGCGATCGCGCTGACGGCTGGTGCATCGGGGCGCCCCGCGCTGGCCGCAGACCCGGCGCCTGACGGACGATGGGTCTCCGCATGGCACGGCAGCCCGACGCCGGGCGGCACGTTCAACTCGCAGGATTGTCCCTCGGATGTCGGCCTCACCGGCCAGACGGTCCGGAACATCGTCCGCCTGAGCGCCGGCGGGAGCTCGGTGCGCGTGCGGATCTCCAACGCCGGGGGCAGCGAGCCGCTCAAGGTGGGCGCAGCGTCGGTCGCCGCCTCGGCGGGCGGCGCGGCGACGGTCGCCGGGACGTCGAAGCCGCTGCGCTTCGCAGGTCAGGCCTCGATCGTCATCGCCGCGGGCGGCGAAGCGGTGAGCGACCCCGTGGCCCTGAACGTGCAACCCCTCCAGACGCTGGCGGTGAACATCCACCTCCCGGCCAAGACCGGGCCGGCCACGCAGCACTACTTCGCTGCGCAGGACAACTTCCTCGCCGCGGGCAACCAGACCGGGGCCGGCGCTGACAAGCAGTTCACACGGAAGATCTCGTGCTGGATGTTCGCGTCGGGCGTCGACGTCAAGGCCGCGCCGAACGTCGTCGGCACCCTGATCGCGCTCGGCGACTCGATCACCGATGGATATCTCTCGACAAAGAACAACAACCAGCGTTACCCCGACTTCCTCGCGCAGCGCCTGGCCAGCCGGAAGGGGCAGACCCTCTCGGTGGTCAACGCCGGGATCATCGGGAACGAGCTGCTCACCGTCCGCCCCCAGCTCCAGTTCGGCTACCCCGTCCCGGCCCGCCTCGCGCGCGACGTGCTGACCCAGCCCGGCGCGCGCGCCGTCATCCTGCTGGCAGGCATCAACGACATCGGCGACCGCTCCGCGAAGGCCGCGGATCTGATCCCGGTCTACCAGCAGATCATCCAGGCTGCCCGCGCCGCGGGGCTCAAGATCTACGGCGGCACCCTGGTGCCGTTCGCCGGCTCGACCGGGACCTACAAGGGCGATTATGGAACCGCCAAGGGCGAGCAGGAGCGACAGAAGCTGAACACCTGGATCCGCACCAGCAACGCCTTCGACGGCGTGATCGACTTCGACAAGGCGCTGCGAGATCCGGCCGATCCGAGCCGCCTCCTCCCGGCCTACGACGCGGACAAGCTGCACCCGAACGACGCCGGCTACCAGGCGATGGCGAACGCGGTGAACCTGGACGCGATCCTCGCCGACGTCGTCAAGGCGACCTCGCCGTAACCTCTTCAGTCCCGACGCCACAGGCGCGCTGCGGCTTCGAGGGCCGGTGAGCCGCCGCCCACGGGAGGAGGCGGCCCGCCGGCCTTCGCCTCAAGCGCTCTTCGCGGCCGTGACCGGGTCCACGTACGGCGCGACGGCGAGCTGCTCCCACGTGTCGTGGAGACCGTCCAAGTAGATCACCGGCACGCCGGAGAGATCCGCGTCGTCGAGGCAGTTCAGGTTCACGGAGCAATACTCCCCGCCGAGCTCAGGGAGGTTGCCGTGGCCGAAGACGCGGATCCCGCAGGTCTTGCAGAAGCGGGCGTGGCCGGCCTCGGACCGCGAGTGGTCGCCGAGGACCTCCTCGCCGGCGACAAGACGGAAGGCGCTCGGCTTCACGATGACGCCCCACCACCTGGTCTTCGCGCAGATGGTGCAGTTGCACTGCGTCGTCCCGGCGCTCGGGTCGAAGTCGGCCTCGAAGCGAACGGCGCGGCAGGCGCAGCTTCCCCTGTGGGTCCGGGGGCCGAGGGTCGTCGTGGTTTGCGCGGAAGCGGCGTTGCTCATGGGCGGTAACTCCAGGGATGAGGGGGGCGGGGCGCCTTCAGGCGCCTCGCCCGCGGGTTGAGAGGAGGCTACACTCGATTGCGGACAGATTCGGTCCGCAAGGTTCACCGATGAGGAGCGGCACGTGATCCAGACCTCCGCGCGCCTGCTGAAGCTCCTGTCGCGGCTCCAGTCCCGGCGCTTCTGGACGGGCGGCGAGCTCGCCCGCGAGCTCGAGATCACCGAGCGCAGCGTCCGGCGCGACGTGGACCGGCTCCGGAGCCTCGGGTACCCGGTGCACGCGGCCCCCGGGATCGGCGGCGGCTACCAGCTCGGCGCCGGCAAGGAGCTGCCGCCGCTGCCGCTCGAGGACGACGAGGCGGTCGCCGTCGCCGTGGGGCTGCGCGCCGCCGCGACCGGCCCGGTGAAGGGGCTGGAGGAGGCGTCGGTCCGCGCGCTCGCGAAGCTCGAGCAGGTGCTCCCGAAGCGGCTCCGGCGCAAGGTGAGCGCGCTCGATGCCGTGAGCGTGCGGCTCGGCGAGGGCGGGCCCGGCTTCGACGCGGACGCGCTGGCCGTGATGGCGAACGCGTGCCGCGATTCCGAGGTCCTGCGCTTCGAGTACAGCAGCCACGACGGCACGGCGAGCGCGCGCGTCGTCGAGCCCTACCGGCTCGTGCACACGAGCCGCCGCTGGTACCTGCTGGCGTACGACCTCGATCGGGGAGCGTGGCGGACGTTCCGCGTCGATCGCATCCAGGGCAGGCCGAGGACCGGCGGTCGCTTCAAGCCGCGCCCGCTGCCCGCCGAGGACGTGGCCGCCTACGTGTCGCAGTCGGTCTCGACGGACGCGTACCCGTTCCGCGCGCGCGTGACGGTGCACGCCGCCGCGGACGCCGTCTCGACGCAGCTGTCCGGCGTGGCAGGGCGCATCGAGCCGCTGGGGCCGGACCGCTGCGTGGTCCACACCGGCGGCGGGAGCCTCGAGGCGCTCGCATTCCACCTCGGGTTCATGGGGTTCGACTTCGAGGTGCACGAGCCGCGGGAGCTCATCGAGGTCCTCCGCCGTCTGGCCGAGCGTCTCGGCCGGGCCGCGGGGCGGGGCGAAGCGGCGGCGCACGACCCGGGCGAGCGCTGAACGACCGCGGCGCGCGCCCGCTCACTCCGAGAGCGCCGCCGCCATCGTCGCGTCGAGCCCGGCCCCCCGGCCCTCGGCGAAGCGCGCCTCGTGGACGGCATCCCCGAGCGCCGCGCGCGCGGCCCCGGCGCACGCGACGAGCGCCGGCCGCTCGATGGGCGGCACCGGCGTGCCGATGGCCTCGCGGAGCGCCGCCGCGCCGCCGAGGAGGCGGGCGCCGCGCTCCGGCTTGCCCGCCCACACCGCCGCGCGCGCGAGCGCCTCCAGGACGCTCGCCGACCGCCAGAGATCGCCGAGCTCCCGGTGCAGCCGCAGGCTCGCCCGCAGGCGCCGGCCCGCGAGGACGAGATCGCCGCGCTCGATCGCGACGAGCCCCAGGAGGTTGCTCGTCCAGGCGATCCCCTCCTTGAACTTCACCTGCTGCGACAGGCCCTCGCTCTCCTCGCAAAGGCGGGCCGCCTCGTCGAGATCCTCGCGGTAGAACGCCGCGCAGCCGAGGTAGAGCAGCGCCGTCGCGGTCCCCTCGCGATCGCCCGCGCTGCGGAGCTCCGGCAGCGCGAGGCGGCAGGCGCCCTCCGCGCGCGCCGTGTCGCCCGAGAGCCACGCCGCGAAGCCCGAGTAGCCGAGCGCGCGCGCCGCCTCGAGCGTGTCGCCGCGGCGCGTGGCCAGCGCGAGGCTCTCGCCGTGCAGCGAGAGCGCGCGCTCGTAGTCGCCCTGCTCGCGGGCCACGCTCCCGAGGATCTGGATCACCGAGGCGAGCCCGCCCTCGTCCCCGAGCTCGCGGTAGAGCGCCGCGCCCCGCTCGAGCAGCGCGCGCGCCTCGCGGTAGTCGCACTGGAGGAGCGCGAGCGTCCCCGCGCCCCGGAGCGCCGGGGCCACGTGCTCGGGCGCGACGCCCGCGGCGGCCCCGAGCGCCCGGCGGAGCCACGCGCGGCCCTCCTGGTAGTGCCCGTGGATGTACCAGAACCGCGCCATCGCGGCGGCGAGCCGGACCGCAGCGCCCGCGTCTCCGCCCTCGATCGCGAGCTCCAGGGCGAGGCGGAGGTTGTCGTGCTCGAGGTCGAGCGCGGCGAGCCACGCGGCCTGCTCGGGCCCGCGGAGCGCCTCGGCCGCGCGCTCGGCGAGCTCCAGCGAGAGCTCCACGAAGCGCCGGTTGCACGCCGCGGCGGCGCCCTCCTCCGCGAGCCGATCGAGGCCGTACTCGCGGAGGATCGCGAGCATCTGGAACCGGGGCTCCTCGCCCGCGGCCTGGAGCAGCAGGCTCTTGTCGATCAGCGACTCGAGGATCCCGAGCGTGTCGAGCGCCGGGTCGCGGAAGGCGCACATCGGGTCCGCCATGGCCAGCGAGAAGCCGCCCGCGAAGACGGCGAGCGTGCGGAAGGCGAGCTGCTCCTCCGGCTCCAGCAGGCCGTAGCTCCAGTCGATGGCGGCCCGCATGGTCTGCTGGCGCTCGGGCAGGTCGCGCGCGCCGCCCGTGAGCAGGCGGAACGAGCCCGCGGCCCCGGAGGGACGCCCGGCGGCGCCGCGGTCGCGGAGGCGCGCGAGCAGCGCCGCGGGGGTGAGGACCCGGAGGCGCGAGGCGGCGAGCTCGATCGCGAGCGGCAGGCCGTCGAGGCGCGCGCAGATCTCCACGACCTCGGCGACGTTCTCGGGGCCGAGCTGGAAGCCGGGCTTGATCGCGGAGGCCCGGCGGCAGAACAGGCTCACCGCCGAGCTGGCCAGCGCGGCAGAGGCCGTGATCCCGCGCGGCTCCGGCAGCTCCAGCGGCGGCACGACGTAGCGCCGCTCGCCCGAGAGGTTCAGCGCGGCGCGGCTCGTCACGAGGAGCGACAGGCGCGAGCAGCTCGCGGCGAGGTGCGCGATCGCCGGCGCCGCGGCCGTCAGGTGCTCGAGGTTGTCGAGCAGGAGCAGGAGCCGGCGGTCGCGGAGGAAATGCACAACGCGCTCCAGATCCGGCCGCGCGCCGCCGTCGCCGAGGCTGAGCGCCTGCGCGATCGCCGAGGGCACGAGCGCCGGCTCGCGCAGCGACGCGAGGGGGACGAAGCAGACGCCGCCGGGGAACACGGGGACGAGGTCCTCCGCGACCTGGAGCGCGAGCCGGGTCTTGCCGGTGCCGCCGACGCCGGTGAGCGTGAGCAGGCCGGCCCCCGGATCGAGCAGGAGCGCGGCGATCTCGGCGCGCTCGCGGGCGCGGCCCACGAACGGCGTGCGCTGGACCGGCAGGTTGTGGCGAGGCCGCTCGGCCTCCGGCGAGGCGCCCAGCGGCGGCGAGGCGCCCAGCGGCGGCGGGGCGCCCTGCGGCGGCGGAGGGCCCGGCGGCGGGGCGCCCAGCCACGCCGGTAGCGGGCCGGGATCGTGGGGTGTGCCGCCGGGGAAAGGCTGGGAGGGGGCCTCGACCGTCCCCGCAAGCTCCATCGTGGAGGTGCGGAGCATGTCGGTCTCCGCGGGGCCTCCAGCCGACCACGGCCCCCCCGCGCCGGGCGGCTCGGCGGGCACCCTGACCGCCTCGAGCGCGGCGCGCAGCTCGAGGCTCTGCTCGCGGACCGAAGGGAAGCGCCCGGCGGGGTCGCGGTCGCACGACCGCAAGAACCATGCGTCGAACGCGGGCGGGAGCCACCGCCAGCGCGTCGACGGCGGGTAGAGCCGCATGACGAGCAGCGCCACCATCAGCTCGGCCATGCTGTTCGCGGTCCAGTAGATGTCGCCGGTCAGGAGCCGCACGACGATGAGCCCGATCGCCCACACGTCCGCCGCGGGGCCGAGCTGGTCCGAGCGCCCGCGCGCCTGCTCGGGGGCCATGTAGATGGGCGTGCCGATGGCCATGCCCGTCGCCGTGATGCTGCCCGACGCGCCGAGCGCGCCGGGTTCGATCTCCTTGACCAGCCCGAGATCGAGGATCTTCACGCGCTCCCGGCCGTCGTCGCCGATCGCGAGGAAGAGGTTCGCGGGCTTGAGGTCGCGGTGGAAGAGGCCCTGCGCGTGGGCGACCTCGAGGGCGTCGGCGACCTCGCCGAGCCAGCGCTGCACCTCGACGGGCGAGCGCTTGCCCTGGGTGGTGACGAGGTGCTCGAGGTCGTGGCCCTGGAGCAGCTCCATCACCAGGAAGGGCGCGCCGTCGAGCTCGGGGGCGACGCCGGCGTCCAGCATGCGCACGAACCCGGGCGCGTCGAGGAGCCGCATCGCCCGGATCTCGCGCTGGAAGCGGGAAGCCGCCGCGTCTCCGGCCGCGTGCGTCCGGAGCAGGACCTTCACCGCGACCCGGCCGCCGCCGTCGAGGTCGTCGGCCATGTAGACAACGCCCGCGCCGCCCCGACCGATCTCGCTCAGGAGACGGTAGCGGCCACCGAGGACGATCAGGCGATCTGGGGAGCGCATCGGGCGGCCGCGGTAGGGACACGATCTCGCGAGGGCCCGCGGCGCCGGCAGCCTACCACACGGCGCCCGCGGCCCGCCCTCGGCCGCTGCCGACCAGGGTGGTGAGCGGGCGCTCCCTGGCGGTCGACGGAGAACAGCTGTCGCGCCGTCGCGCCGTCGCGGTGAGCCGGAGGCGGATCGCGCCGCGCGAAGCGCTCCCGCGCGCCGCGCGAAGCGGGTATGATCGAGACAGCGTGGAGGGACAGCGCCGAGCACCACCCAGAGCCCGCGCTCCAGCGCGGCGCGCGATCCGGGAGCCGGCGCTCCGCGCCCGGAGGGCCGCCCCCTCGCCGCTCGCCAGGAGAGAGCGCCATGACCAGCCCCGTTGACAAGAACGACGTGTTCCTCATCCCGATGCCCGGCAAGCGCGTCGCGCGCATCCCCGTCGCCGTCCTCGAGCGCTACCTCGACGACGAGACGCGCATGGTGCACGACCCCGGCGAGCCGGAGAGCGACGTGACCGCCCACGCGATGTCCGTCGACCCCGCGACGGGCGCGAGCGTCTGGCACACCGAATGGGAGCTGGGCCCGTGCGATTACACGGACGAGAGCGGGTTCCCGCAGAGCGCCTATGCGTGGCACCGCCACCCGCTCGGGACCGAGTACACCGAGATCTACCAGAAGTGAGCGCACCTCGACCGGCCTTGCCCGTCGCCGCGCGCGCCCGTCGTCCACGCCGACCCGGCGCGGCGCTCCTCGCGGCGGGCGGCGGCGCGCTCGTCCTCGCCGCCGCCTGCATCGAGCGCGGCTACCCCCTCGCCGGGAGCGGGCAGGTCGAGCTCCGCGCCGACGTCGCCGGACCGCTGTTCGCGGCCGACACGCTCGACGCGACGGGCAGGCCGGTGCCGCCCCGCCAGGGCCCGTGGCGCACCGACGTCTCGCTCAAGCTCACCGAGGCGAACGAGCCGGCGTACGGCGCCTACGTCGAGGTCCGCGTGGTCCCGAGCGAGGCGCTCGCGCTGCACCCGGCGGACGGCGCGGAGGGCGACCGGGCCTCGTGCGGCATGAAGGACGGCGCGTTCCGCTGCACCGCCGGCACGCAGGGCTACGCCGGCCTCACCGCGGCCTCCGAGGGCGACTGGTCCGGCGAGGCGCGGCTCGTCGTCGCCTGGGCCGACCGCACCGAGGAGCTCTCGATCACGGTGCTCCCCGCGGGCTTGCCGGAGGACGCCACAAACTTCGCGCTCATCGCGGGGGGCCTCGGCGACAGCGACCGGGTGCTCGCGACGTACCTGCCCCTCGCGTGCACGCTCGGCCCCCTGCCGGACGACCTCGGCGCCACCTGGCGGCCGGGCGCGATCCGGTCGCGCGAGGCGCGCGTCCGCGCGTCGCCCCCCCAGGACGCGCCGGGCGTGGTGGAGCACGCCCCCGTGATCATCGAGTCGCTGCACAGCGAGGCCGCCCTCTCGCTCGCCCCGGATTGCCGCGAGCGGGCCACGCGCCTGCGCGTGCTGCTCGGCGCGACCGGGGAGAGCCCGCCCTTCACCCTGTGCTTCAGCGACCTCGGCGGCGAGGTCAAGCTCGCCGTGAGCTCGGGGCAGAAGGCGATCGAGCCGAACCCCTCGCTCACCGTCGACCCCGAGCCGCGCCTGCTCCGCGTGCGCTCCCTCCGGAGCGTCGTGACCGCGGGGACGCCGGGCGATCTCTTCGAGGTGAGCGCCTACAACGCCGAGCGCGTGCGCATCGCCGTCCCCGTCGACCTCACCGTCGACGACGACCAGGTGATCGCGCTCGGCGGGGCGTCCGTGACCCTGCGCGGCGAGGAGAGCGAGGCGACGATCATCCAGGGCATCGCGGTCGCGCCGGGGACGACGGTGCTGCGGGTGACGCCGCGCCTGCTCGCGCGCCCGGAGTGCTCCTCGGAGCCCATCACCGTCGTCGAGCCCGAGCCGAGGCCCGAGCCGGAGCCCGAGCCCGAACCGGAGCCCGAACCGGAGCCCGAACCGGAGCCCGAGGAAGAAGGGGAGGGCTCGCCGTGAGTGCACGCAAGTCCTCGATATTCCTATCGATCACCGCGCTCGCGGTCGCGCTCGCGGCGCCCGCCACCGCGCCGGCGCAGGACGAGCCCGAGGGCGACGCCGGCGAGGGCGACGCGCCCGCGGGGGGCTCGGCCTCGGCGCGGAGCGCGGCGGGCGCGCTGCCGATGGCCGTCCCCGCCGACTTCGGCGGCAGCCTGCAGGTCGTGCGCGCCCCGGCGGGCACGGCCGGCGCCGCGGCGTCGTCGGCGGGCGGACCGGAGATCTTCCCGGACGCGCGCCGCGTCTGGATGACCGTCCGCGACACCGATCCGGTCCCGATCGAGGCGGCCCGCCGCGGCGGCCGCTGGCTCTGCAGCGGCGGCGGCTGCGCGGCGCAGACCGGCGAGCCCGGGCAGAGCCCCGTCGGCGACCAGGTCCTGCGCTCGATCAAGCTCCAGACCCCGACGCTGCCCCTCCCGCTCACGATCTGGGGGCGGCTCAGCGAGGACGGCCAGCGCCTGCTCGACTTCGATCCGGTGCTCCTCGGCCGCCGCTCGTACCGGCACGTCTGCGCCTACCGGCCGGTCGCCGAGGCCGCGAGGTCCCCCTCCGGCGCGCCGGCCGCGCCGTCGCCCGAGCGCGTCGACGTCTGCCGCGACGGCCGGCCCGAGCCGCCGCCGGCCGACGCGGGCGAGCTCACGCTGGGCATGCAGTGGCCGAAGCAGTCGGAGATGGCCGACTTCCACTACCTCGCCATCGTCGACAGCTGCGGCAACGCCCGGGTGCAGCCGTTCCAGCGCACGTTCACGGTGCCGGTCCTCGAGGTCGCCTCGGGCGCCTGCGGGCGCCCCGACGGCAAGGTGCTCCGCGTCTTCCCGGGCGGCGGCTGGCTCCGCGTCTCCGCCTTCAACCTCCACGCGCCCGCGGCGGGCAACGTGGTCAACGCGACGTACCGGGTCACGATCCCGCCGCTCGAGAACCTCGTCGAGTCGAACCCCGCGCGGCTGCTCTTCCCCGATCCGCTCGCCGACGACCTGAAGGTCGACTGCGGCCCCACGCCGATCGCGCAGCGCGCGGATCTCGGGGGCGCCCCGCCGGGGAGCCACCGTCCGCCCGGGCCCCTGCCCCCGGCCGCCGCCCCGCCGGGGGGCCGGGCGCCTCCGCGCGCCGCGGCCGGTCCGGCGGCGGCGCAGGCCCCCTCGCCGGCGCCGCCGCTCGGCGCCCTGCCGCCGCGCCGGGCGCCCGACGTGGATCCGTCGCGCCCCGGGCCGCAGCCGCTCGCGCACGGCGCGGTCGTCATCTCGCCGGCGCCGCTCCGGCTGGGCAACTGCCGGATCCGGCTGACGGGCCAGACGAAGCACCGCCTCGTGGCGCCGCTCGCGCTCCACGTCTCGCTGACGCGCACCGACCAGCTGCGGGGCGGCGCACCGATCGAGCTCCTCCAGGACGGCACGTGGATCGTCACGCCGAGCAGCGCGGAGTTCCCGCTGCCGCCGCTCGCAGAGGATTTCGACGGGGACGCGCGGCTCCGGCTGGCCGTCTACAGCCATCCGCTGAGCCCGCAAGGCAAGGTGGTGCTCGTCTCCGACGCGGGCCGCGTCGCGAGCTCGCTCCGCTCGAGCGAGCCCGGCGATCCGGAGCGCGCCCGGCGGCTCGTGGGCTCGGTGGCGATCCACTCGGTCCCGCTGTGCGGGGAGGACAACTTCGAGACGCTGGACGCCGCGGGGAGCTGCTTCCGCGCCTACCTGACCGTCCCGGCGATGCTCGCGACCCTGCAGGTCACCCGCGCGCCGTGGGTGGAGAAGCCCCTCGTCACGCGGAGCGTGCTCAGCGCGGTCGGCGTGGCGCTCGCTGTCGATCGCTACGACCCGGTGGAGCGCCGGGCCTTCCCGGTCGCGGCGCAGCTCGGTGGCTTCGTGCAGACGCTCGGCGAGGGGCGGGTCGGGTTGCTCGGCTACGTGGGCGTCGCGCCGACGGTCCCGATCCTCGGCTCGGGGGGCAACACCACGTCGTTCGGCTTCCTGGCGGGGATCGGGCTGGAGTACATCACCAACGAGGCGGGGCCCGACGAAGGGCTCAAGCCGGCCGCGTTCGTCTCCGCGGTCGTGCAGGTGGGCCAGGCCGCCCCGCAGGTCTCCACGAGCGGCCGGGCGAGCTTCGGCACGTACGCGGGCGACTGAGCCGCCGCGCCGCGCGGCGCGCTCTCCGGCGCGGCGCGCGACGCGCGGCGCGCGCTCTAAGGATCGGGCAAGGCCTCGTCCAGCTCGTCGAGCAGGCGCCTGTCGATCGCGGGATCGAGCAGGGCCTCGTCGAGCAGCGTGCGCGCCTCGGGGCGGCGCCCCGCGAGCAGGAGCGCCCGGATCCAGAGCACCTTCCGCTCCACCCCGAAGGCGCTCTGCGGCATCTCGCGCTCGTAGCGCTCGAGCGCCGCGATCGCCCGGGTCGGCTCGCGCCGCTGCACCGCCGCGCTGCACGCCTCGAACAGGGCGATGTCGAGGCTGCTGCCGGGCACCTCGCCCTCGACCGCGGGCACCTCGGGCGCGACCGGCGCCGGAGCGCGCTCCTCCCTGTCGGGCGCGGGGACGCGCGCTCGCCGCTCGACCGGGGTGCGCCTCGGCGGCGCCTGGACGGGCTCCGGGGCCGGCGGCTCCTCGGGCGGCGCCGGCTCCTCGGGCGGCGCCGTCGGCTCGACGGGCGGCGGCGAAGGATGCACGGCGGTGATGATCGCGGGCGCGAGGTGCCTCACCGTCGGTGGCGGCGGCTGCTCCGGGGTCCGGAGCGCCAGCCAGAGCGCCCCGGCCGCCGCCGTGGCCACGACGGGCGCGGCGACGAGGGGCCCGACGCCCACGCTCGGCAGCACCTGCTGGGCGAGCTTCACGAGCCCCTTGAGCCACGCCGCGGCTTCGTTCAGCGCCTTGCCGACGCCGGTCTTCCCTGCGCTGCCCTCCTTGAGCGCCCGCGCCGACTCCTGCACGCGGCGGAGGATCGACAGCTGGACGTCGTCGGGCATGCGCGGCGCGACCTGGGTGGTGGCGAAGAGCGCCGCCGGATCCAGGGGCAGCACGAAGCGCGGGCCCTCTTTCTTCCGCTCCTCGCGCCGGCGCTTCGCGATGAGATCGTGGAATATGGCCATGGCGCGCGCGCGCCACTTGTACGCCGTCGACAGCGGGATGCCGCGCTGCTGCGCGAGATCCGCCATCGGGACGCCCTCGAGGTCGTGCTCGACAAGGATCGAGTGCGCGTCCACGTCGAGCCGATGCAGCAGCTCGATCACCATGAGGCGCTCCTGGTCCGAGATCAACAGCTCGTCCGCGCTCTTGGACTCGTCGACGAGGACCGGGAACTCCTCTTCCTGCACCAGCTCCTCGTAGCGGTGCCGGGCGCGCTCCCGGTAGTGCGCGGCGGTGTGAACCGCGATCCGGTTCAGCCAGCGCTCGGGCCGGGAGATCTCAGGTTTGTAATTGTCGAAGCTCACATACGCAGAAAGCAGGACGTCCTGCGCGAGGTCTGCACGGTCGCGCAGGGGAACTCCCAGGCGCGTCAGCCAGCGCCAGACGAGCATGAATGTTTTTTCACGAAAGAGCAGCTCGAAGGCTCGCTCCTTCTCGGGTGGACCACCTTGGCCCGGGCGGCGAGGTCGTGTCATACACAAGAAAAATTCCGGGCACGGAGGGGGGATTGCCGCTCGGGGCAGGCCACGAGCGGCGAGCGCGGGGGCCTGGCGACCGCTCGCGAGCGCATGGAGGCCTGGATCCGCGCGGGATCCTCGCGCCGGCGGCGTCTCGAGGCGTCCCTGGATCCATCCGAAATTCGAATAATATTCACGCGTACAATTCTTCTGGTGAATGAATCTTTCCGGCTCGCTCCAGGACCCTGAAGGAGGGGCCTTGGGACGTAAGCGCTGGCCGGCGGGATCTGCCAAGATCGTCCCGTGGCGCGAGCCAGGAGCGGGCGCGGCGGGCGGCCCCAGCCGTGTGGCCGCGCGCCAGCACTGCCCATCACGCTCGCGGCATCGGCGCCGAAGCGCGGGCGCTGTTCGCTGCGCAACCGATGTATCTGCGCTGCTCCGTGGCGTGCCGGACAGGCTGCCGCCTCGCTTCGCGACGGGAGCGGGGGAGCAACATTCCGGGTGCGTGCGCGGGCGACTTGGGGCACCCTGGCGCTGCCACGCGGATCCAGCGCATGAACCTCTCTGACTTTTCTCTCGCAGCCATCGCGGCGAGCTCGCGCCGCAACACCATCCGCGAGCTCTGGGACAGGCTGCACCTCCTGCCCGGGGGCAAGCGCCTGTTCAGCCGGCTCATCGGCGCGATGGCGCCGTACACCGGGACGATCCGGGCCGACATCGAGGTCCTCGAGCGCGGCCGCGCGGAGGTATCGATGCGCGACCGGCCCGGGCTGCGCAACCACCTCCGCTCGGTGCACGCCGTCGCGCTCGTCAACCTCGCCGAGCTCACCGCCAACACGGCGCTGGCCTACGCGCTGCCCGACGACGCGCGGTTCATCGTCGCGGGCCTCTCGATCGAGTACCTGAAGAAGGCGCGCGGGACGCTCCGCGCCGTCTGCGAGTGCCCTGTCCCGGACACGAGCGAACGCAGGGAATACCCGATCCCCGTGAGCCTGCGAGACGCGACAGGAGCCGAGGTCGCCCGCGCCGTCCTCCGCAGCCTCGTGGGTCCGAAGAAGCAGCCCTGAGCCACCAGGACACCTGAGCCAGCAGCACACCCGTGCGACGGAGCGGCCCGGTGCTCCAAAGCACCCCTGTGCGACGGAGCGGTCCTGTGCCCGCAGCACCCTTGTGCCTCGGAGCGCCCTGCGCTCCAGGCACCGCTGCGCTCCAGAGCCCCCTGCCCTCGGAGCAATCCTGTGCTTCGCGGCAATCCTGTGTCCCGAGCCACGCTTGAATATCGGGGTTCCACTCACCTCGCTCGAAGCGTCTCACCCAGCACCACACCCGACCAGATTCCAGATTCCAGACAGCGGCTCGGACCAACGCACTCGACAAAGCGCTGTAGGGGTGTTTCGATTCTGTTCATGGAGAACCGCTCAACGATGGTGGCGCTCGCCGCGACGGGGATCTGCGCGATCTTCGCGGCCTGCGGTGGGGCCGATGGCGGCTCGGTCGCCGGCGGCGGGACCGGGGGCGTGGCGGCGACTGGGGCCGGCGCGGGCTCGGGGACGAGCTCCGAGACCGGCTCGGGGACGAGCTCCGAGACCGGCTACGGCCCCGATGAACCGGGAGGAACCAACGCCGGGAACAGCACCGGCACGGGAGAGGGCGCCGGCGGCGACGCCTCGTGCGCGGGCGAGTCGAGCACCGCCGAGATCGTCCCGCTCGACCTCTACATCATGCTCGATGCGTCCGGGTCGATGGACGAGCGGCTCGCGGGGGGCGTCACCAAGTGGGACGCCGTCACCGAGGCGCTCGAGGCCTTCTTCACCGACTCGCAATCGGAGGGGATCGGCGTCGGGCTCCAGTACTTCCCGCTGCCCGACGACGACGTGCCTCGATCCTGCACGACAAACGCGCAGTGCGGCGACAACGGGCCGTGCGCGCTCCGGGTCTGTCGCGACACGTTCTCCACGAGGATGGCGGAGTACTGCGCCACGGACGCGGACTGCTCGGAGAGCGACGCGTGCGTGGACCTCGGCGTCTGCTCCCGCAGCGGCGCTCTCTGCGCGGATGTGGACGCTACCTGCAGCAACCGCGGGGGCACGTGCATGAGGGTGAGCCGGAGCAACTGCGCGAACCCGGACTCGTGCGTCACCGAGGACTACGCGACGCCCGCCGTCTCGATCGAGCCGCTCGACGCCGCGCGGGCCGAGGTGCTCGTCCGGTCGATCGCCCGGACGGATCCCGTCGGGGGCACGCCCACCGCCGGCGCCCTGTCCGGCGCGCTCGCGCAGGCCCGAGCGCACGCCGAGGCGAACCCGACCCACCGGGTCGTCGCCGTGCTCGCCACCGACGGGATGCCCACCGAGTGCAAGCCGAAGGACGCCGACGGCCTGGCGGCGCTCGCGGCCGAGGGGGTGAGCGGCACGCCGAGCATCTCCACCTTCGTGATCGGCGTCTTCGACGGCAACGACGACGGCGCCCAGGCCACGATGGACCGCATCGCCGAGGGCGGCGGGACGGAGTCGGCCTTCTTCATCGACACGAACGAGGACGTGACGCAGGCCTTCCTCGACGCGCTCAGCGCGATCCGCGGCAAGAGCCTGGCGTGCGAGTACCAGGTCCCCGCGCCGTCGGCCGGGCAGACGCTCGATTACGACACGCTCAACGTCCAGCACACCTCGCCGAACGGCGGCGCCGAGTCGACAATCTTCTACGTGGCCGACGAGGCGAGCTGCGACGCGGCCGCCGGCGGCTGGTACTACGACGTCGACCCCGCGACCGGCGGCGCGCCGACGAAGATCGTGATGTGCCCCGCGACCTGCACCCGGTTCCAGGAGGGCGGCCAGGTCCAGCTCCGCGTCGGCTGCAAGACCGAGATCCCGCCGGTCAACTGAGCCCCTTCCCCCTGCGCTCCCGGAGGGGACAGAGATCTCACTCTCTCTGTCCCCTCTGTGCCTCTATGGTCCCAACGCTTCATCCCCCCACGACAGCGGGGACGAGCTTCGGGGATACGGAGCTGGAGGAGCGCTGCCGCGCGGGGCTTCAGGCGTCGACCGCCGGGCGCGCGCCGGGGACCGGGGCGCGCGTGCGCAGCCAGAAGTACGCCGCCGACGCGGCGAAGAGCGCCGCGCAGAGGGAGGCGGTGGCGTAGCTGAAGCCGACGAAGAACTCGATCCACGAGAGCTTCGCCTGGCCGAAGCTCTTGTAGAGCAGCAGCGCCACGCTCCCGAGATAGCCGAACGCGTCGGCCGCGGTGATCAGGAAGCCCGCCGTCGCCACCGAGCCCACCGCGGCGATGAGCCGGTCGAAGAGCACGCAGTTGAACGGGACATACCCCACGTAGAGCCCGAGCCCGACGCTGATCATCCAGGCGACCGGGCCGATGACGCCCGCCTGGTAGAGCGCGGTGCTCAGCCCGGCGAGCACCGCGCCGGCGACCATGATGCCGTGGACCACGACGAGCGCCGTGCGGTTGCTCCGGATCCCCATCATCACCGCGACAGAGACGAGCGCGCCGATGGCCACGGGGATCTCGGCGGTCGTCAGGATCGCCGGCTGATCGGCGTAGTCGAGGGCGTCCCAGATCTCGCGGGCGAAATTGTCCCGGAAATCGCGGTAGGCCGTGAGGACGATGTAGCCGAGGACCAGGGTCGCGAGCCCGCCGGCGTTCGCCGCGACGAACGCGCGCCGCGCGGCGCGGTCCATCGGCGCGCGCCGCGTCCGGAGCGCCTCGTCGTCGGCCGTGGGCGGCGGGATCTGCGCGAGCATCCACACCGAGAGGAGCAGCGGCGGGAAGAAGAGCGCGCCCGTCACCGCGGGCATCCACACCTCCGGCACTCCCCAGCCGAGCGTCAGTTTGCCGATGGTCTTCACGAAGCCGCTGGCGACGATGAAGCTGGCGCAGAGGCCGGCGCCGAGCAGGTCGCTCACGCGGCGGCCCTCGAGGAAGCCGAAGACGAGCCCCCAGACCATGCCGAGCGGCAGCCCGTTCAGCACGAGGAAGAGGGCGGCGTACGGGGTGGGGACGAGCGCGAACAGGACGAGCGCCGCCTCGCTCACGCCGATGCACGTGAGGATGGCGAGGGCGCGCCGCTCGGGCCGCATCTCGGAGACGACCTTGATGCCGAGGAACTTCGAGGCGCAGTACCCGATCACCTGAGCGATGATGTAAAAGCTCTTCAGATCGAGGTCCGGGAGCAGCGGCAGCGCGACCGCGCCCGTGAAGGTCCCGACCGCGAACGGCTTGCGAAAGGCGTACATGCAGAAGTACGTCGCGAACGCGGCGAGCATGGCGAACGCCGAGAACACCGGGGCGGGCGCCCGTTCGAGCCATCTCGTCACGCTTCTCTGGGCCGGCATGGGAGCTCCGAGGAAGGCGGGAGGGTAATCACGGGTGCGCGGCAAGCGCATGGATTTTCGGCGCGGCAAGCGCATGGATTTTCGGCGCGGCAAGCGCATGGATTTTCGGTGCGGCGCACGACCGTTCCCTTCGGCGCGCGTCCGTGCGAGACATGGATCCTGCGCCGTGACCCCCGGCGCGGCCGGGAGGGCACGCCTTGGGAGACCTGTCAGCGCTCGCCGCAACGAAGATCGTGCAGGACGTCGCGCCCGCGGCCCCTTCGCTCGGCCGGGACGAGCGGCTGCGCGGCGCGGTCGCCCTGCTCGCGCTGGGCCTCGCCGCCGGGGGAGCGGGCGAGCTCTCCTACGACCAGCTGAAGCGGCGCTGCCGCGACGCCATGGCGCGGGATCCTGTCGACTCGCTCGCGGTGATGATCCTCGGGAGCTCGTACCTGTTCTACCAGGCCGAGCACGGCGAGAACCCACGGTGCGCCAGCTTCCTGGACGCCCTCCTGTTCATCTCGACCTGCCTGTCCGGCGGCTACGTCGACCGCTTCGCGCACACCGCCGCGGGCAAGGCGATCGCCTCCTTCGTGATGACGATGGGCCCGGCGCTCGCGACCTCCGCGCTCGGCGCGCCGCAGGGCACACAGGATCAGGGCCGGGCGATCGTCGAGCGGCTGGACGGGATCCTCGAGGCGCTGCGCGCGCCGAGGTGAGCGGCGGCGCCGGCGCCGCTGTGTCCGATTGCCTGCGTCGACTCCCTAGGCCATCTCAGGGAGAGCCCTAACTCGCGATGTCGTGGCTGTGGCACAACGTCTCGATGAGACGCTTTGTCGCTCTGGCATGAGGCACTTTGCACCTCGGCGCGTGCGCGGCGGGGCGTAATCTTCCTGAAATCGGAGTGAAACATCGGCCCGCATGGCCTGGAATACCCCTTGCGATGTCCGGGCGCGCCGGGGCATCGGGGCCTGGGCCATTTTCAGGTCACGCGGCGCCGGACAGGCGCGCAGAGCAGGCGGCCCGATCACTGCTGTCCCTCGTGCCCCCGAGCGTCGACCGACGCGTCGACTGGATCACGAGAGAGGAGCGACGCGGCTTCGCTGCCGTGTCGCTCGTATCGCGAGGAAGGCGGAGGAGTCATGCCGAATCGTCAGGGTTGGATCGACGAGGAACATAACGACGGGCGGAGGCACGACGAGGAGAGGTCTGGGCGGCACCAGGGACAGCGAGGGGAGGATGGATATCGAGGCGAGCGCGGGGCCTCGGGCGATGCTAGCTACGGGCATCGTGGCAATTACGAGCAAGTCGTCCAGCGAGACGATCAGCGCCATTCCCGAGGCGGTCAGCACGACTTCCGCGGCGGGTGGGATCAGCGGGAGTTCGGCGGCCGCGGTCACGAGGGTGAGCGCGGCGACGGCGGCGAGCGCGGCTGGGGGGGCCGGCAGGATCGCGGCTGGGCAGAGCGCGAGGATCACGGAGGCCCGCGCCAGGCCTCGGGCGCCCCGCGGGATGACGTCCAGCGAGGAAGTCGCGACGATCTTGGCTCCGGGCGTGGTCACGGAGGCGGCCAGGGCGGCTTCTGTGGCGGCCAGGGCGGCTTCGGCGGCGGCCAGGGCGGTCACGGCGGCCAAGGTCACTTCGGCGTCGGCCAGAGCGGCCACGGCGGCCAAGGCGGCTTCGGCGGCAGCCAAGGCGGTCACGGCGGCGGCCAGGGCGGATCTGGCGGCGGTCAGGGCGGTCACGGCGGTCAGGGCAGCTTCGGTGGCCAGGGTGGACTCGGCGGATATGGCGGCGGCCAGGGTGGATTCGGGGGCAGCCAGCGCGGCTTCGGTGGCCAGGGCGGATTGGGTGGCCAGAGCGGCTATGGCGGCCAGGGCCACTTCGGCGGTGAGCGCGGGTTCGGCGGCGGCCAGAGCGGCTATGGCGGCCAGGGTCACTTCGGCGGTGAGCGCGAGCTCGGCGGCGGCCGGGGCGGCTACGGCGGCCAGGGCCAGGGCGGATTCGGGGGCAGCCAGGGCGGCCACGGTGGCGGCCAGGATGGCTACGGCGGCGGCCAGGGCAGCTTCGGTGGTCAGGGTGGATTCGGCGGCAGCCAGGGCGGCCAGGGCGGCTTCGGCGGCCAGGGTGGATTCGGTGGCCAGGGTGGATCTGGTGGCCGCCAGGGCGGCTTCGGTGGCCAGGGAGGCTTCGGCGGCGGCCAGCACGAAGGCTACGGAGCCCGGGGCGGCCTCCGGCAGTGGGCCGACGACGAGCGCGGCTGGAGCGAGCGATCAGGACACCAGCGTGGGTACGAGGGCCAGGACTCACGCTTCCGCGGCGATCACGGCTATCCGTCCGGCGAACAGCCCTCCGGCGGACAGGGCTCAGGCGGACAGAGCTTCCTCCAGACCGTCGGACTGGGCGGAAACGTCGGCGGTTCGCGCGGCCGCCCGCCCAGAGGATACAAGCGCTCGGACGAACGGATCCGGGAAGACCTCTGCGACCGGATCTCGGATGACCCTGATCTCGACGCGAGCGACGTCGAAGTGAAGGTGCAGAACGGCGAGGTCGTCCTCTCCGGCACCGTCCGCGAGCGCCGCTTCAAGCACCAGCTCGAGGTGCTCGCGGAGCGGATCTCGGGCGTGACCGACGTGCGGAACGAGATCCGGATGTACCGCGAGCAGCAGCAGAACGAGGCGAAGACGAGCGCCGGGCTGTCGTCGAGCGAGCGCTCCGCCGCGGGCACGTCCAGCGCCGCCGCGGGCGCGTCCGGCGCCGCCGCGGGCGCGTTCGGCGCCGCGACCTCCCTCGGCGCCACGTCGCCCTCGGAGACGAAGAACAACGAGTCACGCCGGAACGCCTCCTAGTCATGGGCAGGCGCCGCCCCGCGCCCAGCCGGTGGGGATCGCGCTAGCTGCCTCTGGTTCGGGATCTTCACTCGATTTCTACGCGACGTTCACCTCGGCGCAGCGGACGCTCCGCGTGCACTTCCCGCACGCGCTCAGCGGAGCGCAGCCTCCATGAGGCGCAGCAGATCCTCGAGCTGGACGGGCTTGCTGATGATCCGGAACGCTCCTTCCTTCGAGCAGCGGACGGCGGCGTCGTCGGACGCGAAGCCCGTCACCACGATGACCGGCAGGCTCGGGTGGATCCGCTTCAGGGCGGCCACGGTCTCATCGCCGCCCATGCCCGGCATCCGCAGATCGGTGATCGCCAGATCGAACGCCCCCCTCTTGGCCTGCTCGACCGCCGCTTCGCCGCTCTCGGCGGTAGCGACCTCGTGAGCAGGGCCTCGGGCGCGCGGCGACCTTCGAGATCGAGCCGGCCCGGCGCGGACGGGCGCGCTTCGTTCGATCACGCTGGCGTGCCCGAGATGGGGCACTCAGCCGCGCGCGCCGCTCGCCAGCATTTCCTGAACGGCTGCGAAGCCCTGATCGATCAGCGCAAACAGCACCGCGTTGGCCTTCTTCGCCGAGCCGCCACGATCGAACACACGGACAGCTTCCTGGCGCGCCGTGCGTACCGTCAACACGATCATGCCGGCCGCGAGCCGCGCGAGGCCATCCGGCTCTTTACCGGCGAGCTCGACCGCGAGCCCTTCTGCGGCTTCGTCGTTGAGCTCGCGCAGCCGCGCCTCGAGCGACGGGCTCGCCGCCACGAAGCGCCAGAAGTCGGCGCTGTGGCGGTCGAAATGTGCGAAGGGATGCTTCTGCTCGCGCAGCTCGCCCATGAGCGCACGGAGGGCGGCGATCGGAGCTTGCCCTCGTGGCCTGTCGCGGATCGCCTCGCGAAAGAAGACCAGCTTCAAGTCATCCTGACGATCGAGGATCAGGTCCTCCTTGCGCGCGAAGTAGTTGAAGACCGTCATCCTGGAGACCTGCGCCGCGGCCGCGATCTCGTCGAGCGTCACCGCCTCGAAGCCCCGCGCCATGAAGAGCTCGGTCGCCACGTCGGAGATCCGCTGCCTCGTCTCGCGCTTCTTGCTTTCGCGCCGCTCGCCCATGCCGGCCCATTCTAGCGCACGCGCCACCGGCGCGATACAATTACTTTACTCAGTCCAAAATTCGCTTGTCGAAACGTTATACTGAGTACAAAGTAATCTCCTGACGGGCCCGCGACCAGCGCGGACCCCGCGAAAAGGAGAAGTCCATGCGCGACAATGGCAAGAAGGTGCTCGTCTCCGGGGCGAGCTTCGCCGGGCTCTCGACCGCCCACTGGCTGAGGCGTCTCGGCTACGCCGTCACCGTGGTGGAGCTCGCGCCCGGGCTTCGCTGGGGCGGGACGGCCGTCGACATCAAGGGCAACACCGTCGACATCGTCCGGCGCATGGGGTTGCTCGAGCCCATCCGGGCAAACCGCTCGAGCCTGAAGCGCTGGGATTTCAAGAACGAGCGCGACGTGACCGAGCGCTCGCTGGTGCTCCGAGGCGAAGGCGAGCCAGCTCGGGACGACGAGTTCGAGATCGAACGGGACGTGCTGCTGAGCCTGCTGTTCGATACCGTGAAGGGCGACATCGAGATCGTCTTCGACGCCAGCATCAGGGCGCTGCGCGAGGTGAGCGGCGGCATGGAAGCCACGCTCACCAAGGGCTCAGCGCGCAAGTTCGATCTGGTACTGGGCTGCGACGGCATTCACAGCGCCGTGCGCAAGCTCTGGTTCGGCAACGAGGCCCGGTACACGCACTTCCTCGGGTGCTATTTCTCGATCACGATCGCGGACAAGCTGCTGATCGAGCGAGACACCGCGCAGATGTACAACG
Source organism: Sorangium sp. So ce362 (assembly GCF_051519845.1). Lineage (NCBI taxonomy): Bacteria > Pseudomonadati > Myxococcota > Polyangiales > Polyangiaceae > Sorangium > Sorangium sp. So ce362. The sequence goes on from NZ_CP150332.1 coordinate 7,122,297, forward strand.
TGCCGGGCAAGGCCGTGATGCTCAACGCCTACAAGAACAAGACCGACATCATCCTCTGCTTCGCCTCCGAGCAGGAGGTCCCGTACGACCATCGTGACCCGGACCAGCAACGAAGGATCATCCGCGAGCAGTTCACCGGTCAGGGCTGGCGGACCCCGGAGCTGCTCGAAGAGGTCATGAGCTCGAAGAGCTTCTACTTCGACAAGCTGTGTCAGATACGCATGCCTTCATGGACGAAGGGCCGCGTGGCCCTGGTGGGTGATGCGGGCTACTGCGCTTCGCCCGCTGCCGGCATGGGCGGGTCGCTGGCCATCGACGGCGCGGCGGCGCTGGCGGACGCGCTGCGAGACCGCGACGGCGACTTCGAGCGCGCGTTCCGCGACTACGACCAGGCCTTCCGCCCCTTCATCGACGAGGTCCAGGCGGAGGCGGTGCGCGTCGGGCTGGAGGCACTCGTTCCCATGACCGAAGAGGCCATCCGCGCGAGGAACGCAGCGACGGGTGCGGCCTTCTGAGCTCGCTCCCCGCGTCGGACGTCGCCGGTGCGGAGGGGCGCCGCGGCCCTTTGCTCGGCAGCAGCGCACACGGCTACGTCACCTCCGCCGCTCAGTAGGGTACAGCTATACGGTAGGATGCCTTCCGCTTGGTGCTACGTCGCGGTAATCCCAGGCGTTTCAGGCGTGGAAGACCTGCCTGATCGCATAAGGCCCGTTCTGTCAATGAGCTCATGCAGTCGGACTGCACGAGTCAGGAACGGCTCCGAGAATCTTCACTTTGCGGAACGCGTTTGCTTGTCCTATCCGCCAACGGCAGCTGGACGCCTTCGGCCAGGTTGCCCTTGCCGGGGACGTGGTTGATCTCGAGCCGGATACCGTCCGGATCCTCGAACAGGATCGAGTAATAGCCGGACGCCCACGCGCCCTCCTCGGGCGCGTGCACGAGCTTGCCGCCGAGCGCGGCCAGCGTGCCCGCGAAGAACGCGTGGAAGGCGTCGATGTCCACGCGGCTGCGGGCGCGGAAGCACAGGTGGTGCAGGCCGGGCTTGTACTGGTGAAAGCGGGCGCCGGCGTGCTCCGGGTTCACGGGGCGGATCAACACGCCGGTCTTTCCGCCGATATAATACAGCATGGGCCTCTCGTTCTCGCTGCCCGGATCGTCGTATTGACACTGCATCTCGAAATGCTCGCACAGCGCGCGATAGAACGCGCGGCTGCGCGGGAAGTCGGTGACCGAGAGCTGGATATCGGCGATGCCGGCGAGGTTCATGGCGATCACGGTAGCCCAGGACCGACCGCCGGAGGCGTCCCGCCGTGCACGCCGCGGCGAAGGCGCGGCTGTCGGCGGCCGCGAGCGGGACGGCGCGCTCGGGGTGAGGCGCGCTGGCCGCTCCGCGCGCTCGCTCCTACAAGCGCTCGACGAGGAAGCTCCGTGTCTTGTCGTCGAAGTTCTGAGGGGCGAGGTTCGCGTCTGTCGTGAAGACGCGCTCCTCGGCCGAGTACCGCCAGAGCCCGTCGTAGAGCGTCACCTGGAAGCCGGGGGGGACGCGGACGGAGCTGACCCTCTGGTCCCATGGGGTGCTGAAAAAGAGGCCGGAGCCGACGCCGTACACGAACGATTCGCCCGAGAAGCTGGCGTGCTCGTAGAAGGTGACCACGTCCAGCTGCGGGTCCGAGGCGTGCGAGACGACGAGGCTCGAGATCGCGTCGCTGAAGCCCGCGGCCACGAGATCCGTGTCCGAGGTGAAGACGCGCACCTCGCCCCCGAAGTCGTGGTGGATGAAGGCCGTGACCCGGAGCCCGGCGGGGACCCTGATGGCGCTCGCGCGGTCGTTGCCGATGATCGTCAGGTCCGCGACGTTGTAGCGGCCGATCCCGAAGCCCTGCGAGACGCCGGAGAAGCTCGAGAGATCGTGGAGCACGACCTGGCCGCTGGGGTGGACCGTGGGGCCGCCGGCGATCGTCGCGTCGATCCACGCGCGGTGGCGCGCGACGTCGACGCCGGCGAGCGTCGCGTGCAGGTTCGTGCCGTCCTGGCCGCTCGTGGACGAGAACACGGCGACCTGACGCCCGTCGACGAACCACGGGCCGCCGGAGTCGCCGCTCCAGCCCGAGCCCGTCACGCCCGTCGCCAGGAGCTCGTCGTCGGAGCGCCGGCCATCGATGTGGATGGTCGCCTTCTTGAGCGACGGCGCCATCACCAGCGGCGTGCCCTCGCTCCCCCAGCCGTAAACCGTCGCGTCCCTCCCGTTCACCGCCGGCCCCGCGGGGGCGAGCTGGACGACCGCGCCGCCGGCGTCCTCGGTCAGGTGGAGCAGCGCGATGTCGACGCCGGCCGAGGGCACCTCGACGGCGTCGACCGCGATGCGCCGGCCCTCGCGGTACGTGTTGCTGCCGAGCCGGACCGCCGACGTCTCGCCCTCGTCCGCGATGCAGTGCTGCGCGGTCAGCACCCAGCGCGGCGCGACGAGGGTGCCGGTGCACTGGTAGAAGTCGCCGGTGCTCCCGCGCACGTCGAAGACCTGGACGGCCCAGGGGCTCGCCTCGGCGAGCTCGCCGCCGATGATGGCGGACGAATGCGACTCGAGCGGCTCATCCGACGCGCTTTCAATCGAGCAGCCCGAGGAGAGGCCGAGCGCGGCGCCCGCGCACACCGTGAGACCAAGCTTATGACCAAGTTCTCTCTTCTTCATTCTTCCTCCACATCGTGATTCTGTTCAGACGATCGTTCGCGCCGACGGAGTCCGCCTCCACCAGGAGCCAGCGTTCGTCAGCAATCAGAGTGACGGAGCCTGTGATTACGGCGTGCCCGGCTCGGCGACGGCGTCTCCGAGCAGACCCATGGGCGCATCGGGCCGAAACCGGTGAAGGGACAGCCGGAGCGGCAGGCTCGGAGGCGGGCGTACGAAATCCGCCCGCGACAGCTCAAGCATCACGTCCGGAGCATGCCGCGCTACCCGGAGCGGCGCCAGGCGGCGATCTGGAACGGCCGCGTTCGAGGCGTGGAACGAGGCGGCATCCCGCTGTTCGCATTGAGCTGCATTTTTATGATGGGCGCGCCGGCTCGGTCAGCGCCGGCCGCCTCCAGCGACACCTTCACCCCCTCGGACGTCACCTCCGGCGGCGTGGGAACACGCAGGGTCTCGTCCGGCAGCGCCGTGGCCTCGATCCCGGGCGCGACGTGGTCCTCCGTCGACTGCAGCAGCGTCTGCGGCGAGGTGACGCTGCGGGCGACGTCGAACAAGAGAGGAGCGTTCCATGGGCACCATACTCACCGCAGCGAACTGGATGGAGGGCATCCCGGGCACCACCCCGGTTCAGAACATGAGCATCCCCGGCACCCACGAGTCGTGCTCGCTGTGGGGGGGCGGCCCGACCCAGTGCCAGTGGCTGGAGGTCGGCGACCAGCTGCGACGAGGCATCCGGTTCATCGACCTCCGGTGCGCCCACGCCTACGGGAGCCTGGGCTCCAAGGAGTTCCCCATCTACCACGGTGGCGTCTACCAGTTCACCAACTTCGAGGACGTCCAGCAGGCCTGCATCAAGTTCCTCCAAGCCCACCCCTCCGAGTTCATCCTGATGAACGTCCAGCAGAACATGGTTCCCAACCTGAAGAATCGGACCCCCGACGAGTTCTTCGACACCTTCGTCACGCTCTACAACTCCGCCTACTGGCTGTTCCCGAGTACGATCCAGACCGCCGACGACTGGCGAGGCAAGATCGTCATGGTGCGCACCTACGACTCGGCATCGGGCGCCGGGTGGCCGTCGACCCAGAGCAAGGTCTCAGCCCTGCCGGGTCCGGGCCTGGTGTGGAACGGCTTCGACATCGACGGTACCTCCTCCAACGCCCTGTTCGAGACCCAGAACGGCTGGGAGAAGTGGAGCAACGACCAGGATAAGGAGGCTGCGGTCGAGCAGTACCTCAATCTCGCCTACAATGGCCAGATCTCGCCGGATCGCTTCTTCCTCAACTTTTTCAGCCGCGCCGGCACCGCCTACGTGGGGACCGCGGCCCAGAACATCAACAACTACTTCCAGACCTATCTAGGGAACAACCTGAGCGGAACGGGGCGCCGGTTGGGGATACTGCCGGTCGACTTCACGGGCAACACCGGCTGGACCGGCAGCCTGGAGGAGCTAATCGTCCTCCGGAACACCTTCAAGCCGGGCTACTCGGTGCAGTTCGAGGTGTCGCCTTTCAAGCTCCTGCTGAGCCGGGCGGGCCAGCCGTCGCAGAGGCAGTTCATGGCCATGGGCGAGCACGATTGGGCCATCATCGGCGACCCCGGGAGCCCGGAGATCTTGAGCGCCGACGACCCGATCATCTTCGAGCGATACACCTACGACGGGAAGGACTACTTCAAGCGGAGGGACCATGACCAGTACCTGTCGTGCAGCAGGGAAGGGCCGGTGGGCCTCTACGGCTGGAACGGCGCCAGGACCTTCACCGCCAACGGTCCCGAGCTGCGGTCCGACTACTACGACAACAAGCCGATGCGCGCCAAGAACAACGGGGAGCTGTGGTGCGGCGACGACGGCGACCTGCTGGACGTGGTGTTCGCCCCCGCCTGAAGGAGCCAGTAGGGTACAGCTATACGGTAGGATGCCTTCCGCTTGGTGCTACGTCGCGGTAATCCCAGGCGTTTCAGGCGTGGAAGACCTGCCTGATCGCAGAAGGCCCGTTCTGTCAATGAGCTCGTGCAGTCGGACTGCACGAGTCAGGAACGGCTCCGAGAATCTTCACTTTGCGGAACGCGTTTGCTTGTCCTATCCGCGCGGCACGGTCGAGGGGCTCACGCTCCACGAGTACGAGGCGCTCGGCGCCATCCAGACGAAGATCCCGACCGAGATCATGCTGACCGAGCGCCGCGAGTTCGAGCTCAGCGAGGAGGGCTTCATCGGGCTCACGTTCCGCAAGGACACGGACAACGCGTGCTTCTTCTCCGCGAACTCGGCGCAAAAGCCCGAGTACTTCGGCCAGAGCGATGAGGGGCGCGCCGCCGAGATCAACTACCGGCTCGGCACACAGCTGCCTTACGTCTTCCTCGTCAGCCGGCTCGCCCACTACCTCAAGGTCATGCAGCGCGAGCAGATCGGCACCTGGAAGGAGCGCGGCGACCTCGAGCGCGAGCTGAACGGCTGGCTCAGCCAGTATGTCGCGGACATGGATGTCGTGTCGCCCGCCGTGCGCTCGCGCAGGCCGCTCCGCAAGGGGCGGACCTCTGTCACCGAGGTCGAGGGGAGCGCGGGCTGGTACCGGGTCCACCTCGAGGTGCGCCCGCACCTCAAGTACATGGGGGCCTATTTCACCCTGAGCCTGATGGGCAAGCTCGACCGGGAGTGAGGCCGGGCCCGCTCCGGGCAGATGCGGGCGCGACAGCGCGGGATCCCACGGCGGGCGGCCATCGGCGAGCCCGCGCAACGGCCGGCCCGTGGTAGAGCGCTGTATGCGCACGCACCGACAGCCTGCCGCTCCCCTCGCGCTCACCGTGGCCCTGTCCGCGCTGGCGGCCTGCGGCCCCGCCGCGAGCCCGCCGCCGGCGCCCCCGCCCCCCGCGGTGAAGGCGCTGATGCCGCCGGCGCCGCAGGGCCTCCCTGTCGTCGAAACGAAGCTCGAGAGCGTCGGGCTCGACGAGGCCGCGCTCGACCGATCGGCGAACCCCTGCGAGGACTTCTACCAGTTCGCGTGCGGCGGATGGCTGGCGAAGACCGAGATCCCGGGGGACGAGTCCTACTGGATGCGGAGCTTCAACGAGATCGAGAAGCGCAACGAGGCGGAGCTCCGGCGCATCCTGGAGGACGCCGCGAGCGCCGGCGACCGGGATCCGGTGACCAAGAAGATCGGCGCCTACTACGGCGCGTGCATGGACGAGCCCGCGGTCGAGGCCGCCGGCGCGAAGCCCGTCGCGGACCTCCTCGCGAAGGCGCGGCGGGTGCGCGACCCGAAGGGCCTCGGGGCGCTCGTCACCGAGCTCCACCGCCGCCGCATCTGGGCGCTGTTCGACGTCGAATCCGCGCAGGACATGAAGGACGCGACGCGCGTCATCGCGCAGCTCGACCAGAGCGGGCTCGGCCTGCCAGACCGCGACTACTACCTCAACGAGGACGACAAATCGAAGGCGCTCCGCAAGACTTACGAGGAGCACGTCGCGCGGATGATGCGGCTCGCCGGGGCGCAGGAGGCGGCGGCGAAGGCGGCGGCGCTCGACGTTTTGCAGATCGAGACCGAGCTCGCGAAGATCTCGAAGACGCGGGTCGAGCGGCGGGACCCGGCGGGTCTCTACAACAAGCTCGACCGGGCGGCGCTCGCGAAGGCCGCGCCGGCGTTCTCGTGGGACGCGTATTTCCAGGGGCTCGGCCTCCAGGACGTCAAGGAGGTCAACGTGACCTCCGTCCGGTTCTTCGAGGGGCTCTCCCGGCTGCTCACGTCGGTGAAGCCCGCCGCGTGGCAGAGCTACCTTTCGTGGCACGTGGTGCGCTCCATGGCGCCCGCGCTGCCCAAGGCGTTCGTCGACGAGAGCTTCACGCTGCAGGCCGCGCTCACCGGGCAGAAGGAGGTGCGGCCGCGCTGGAAGCGCTGCGTGGACGCGACCGACAACGCGCTCGGCGAGCTGCTCGCGCAGCCGTTCGTCAAGACGAGCTTCCCCGGCGCGAGCAAGCCTGCGGCCGAGGCGATGGTGCACCAGATCAGCGACGCGTTCGCGCGCAACGTCCGGGCGCTCGACTGGATGGATGAGGGCACGCGGCAGCGCGCGCTCGCCAAGCTCGCCGCGATGGCGTACCTCATCGGATATCCCGACAAGTGGAGGAGCTACGATTTCGAGGTCGATCCGAGGTCGTACGCGAAGAACGCGCTCGCCGCGCGCGCCTTCCACACGCAGTGGGACCTCGGGAAGATCGACAAGCCGCTCGATCGCGACGAGTGGCAGATGAGCCCGCCGACCGTGAACGCCTATTACGACCCGCAGCGCAACCACATGGTCTTCCCGGCTGGCATCCTGCAGCCGCCGTTCTACAGCGTGAGCTCGGCCGCGGCGGTGAACCTCGGCGGCATCGGCATGGTGGTCGGGCACGAGCTCACGCACGGGTTCGACGACGAGGGCTCCCAGTTCGACCAGAAGGGCAACCTGGAGGACTGGTGGTCGAAGGAGGTCGGGGCGGCGTTCAAGGAGAAGACCGCCTGCGTCGAGGCGCAGTACTCGGCCTTCGAGGCGCTGCCGGGGCTGAAGCTGAACGGCAAGCTGACGCTGGGCGAGAACATCGCGGATCTCGGGGGCGTGAAGCTCGCGTTCATGGCGTACCGCGCGATGCGCAAGGGCGCGGCGGAGCAGACGGTCGCGAGCGGCTTCACGGAAGATCAGCAGTTCTTCCTCGCGCACGGGCAGTCCTGGTGCGGCAAGCTGCGCGACGAGGCGCTCCGGCTGATGGTCCAGGTGAACCCGCACTCCCCGCCGCGGTTCCGCGTCAACGGGCCGCTCGCGAACCTCCCGGAGTTCGGCGAGGCCTTCAAGTGCGCGCCGGGCACGCCGATGCGGCCGACCAAGACGTGCGCTGTCTGGTAGCCGCGGGCGGCAGGCTCGGTTAAACGAGCCTCCATGATCCTGATTGGCCAGTACGACTCTCCCTTCGTGCGCCGCGTCGCCCGCGGTGAAGGGCCCCCGGAATCACCGGTCCCACCGTACAGCCACGCTGCTCTGGGCGTCAGTCGTCCCACGCGCAGATGTACGAGGTGTCGATGTTGCCGTCGTCCCAGCTGCCGTCGGCAACCATCTTCACCCAGCGCTCGTTCGCGGGGTTGTCCGGCTGGCCCGGCTGCCAGTGCATGTAGGTCACCGGGCTGCCATTGTCCTCCGACGACGACGGATCAAGGTCGAAAGTGCAACTGCCAGAGCAACCAGGGAAGTCTTGACGGACTCCCCTGAATCGGCCCTGCCGACCGCGCACGACCCAGAATCAGCGCTACCGGCCGGGCCACCAGCCGTGACGGCGCCACCCGTTCCACTGCTCCCGCCGCTTCCGCCTGCGGTGCCGCTTCCGCCTGCGGTGCCGCTCGACCCCGTGCTCCCAGCGGTCCCGCCGCTCGTGCCGCCCTGCCCCTGTCCGCCTCCCCCACCCTCTCCGCCGGTTCCGCCCGCGCCGCCGGTTCCACCCGCGCCGCCGCTTCCGCCCGCCCCACCGCTGCACTCCTCTATCTCGGGATCGACCGGCCCGGTCTTGTCGAGACCCAGAAAGGGGATGACGTACTCAGCGGGGAATAACGCGTCGGATGGGCCGTGATCACCGCCAATCGAGGTGAACGCGTCGAGGACCACGTAGCCGCACTCATTCTCCCAGCGCTGCCGCGTCGCATCGTGATTGCCGAGCCGGACTCCCGTATCGGTCGACGTCGGGCTCGCGCCCACGCCCAGAACATTGGTCCATTGCTTGATGGCCTCCGTGTGGTTCGGGTACCTGATGATAGTGTCCGCGTCGCCGTGGAAAAGCTGCAGCCGCGGGCGATGTCCCGCATACCCGGGGGCCAGCGAACGGGCGATGTCCCCCCACTCTTGCGCGTTGTGGGTCACCGAGCCGCCCGCGCACGCTCCGCTATATCCGCCGCTGTTGCCTGATTCGTTGGCTGCGCGGCACCCGGCCGGCATGCCCGCGAACGCGGCGCCTGCTTTGAAGACGTCCGGGTAGAGGGCAAGCAGGAGCTCGGTCATCATGCCGCCGGACGAATCTCCCGTCGCATAGACGCGATCCGCGTTGCCTCCGTACGTGTCGAGCGCGTACTTCACCATCTGCCTGATGGCGTGACTGTCGCCACCGCCTTCGCGCGTGCGAGTCTTGTCCGAGACGACGTCCCAGCATCTTCCGCTGCTGGGGACGACCATGATGAAGCCATAGTCGTCCGCCGCGTCGACGATGCCCCCGCCCCGCGCCTGACCAAACACTGCACTGGCGGTCCCGCCGCAGTAATGCACCAGAGTCACAATCGGAGGATTCGGCGCCACGTGGTCCGGGGCATAGACGTACATGCTCACGTCACCAGGCAGACCGCTCACCCCCCAGTCCTTGACCTGCTGCAACGTCGCCGCTCCCGCGGAGGGTACCGACCCCAGCATGGCTGCCAGCAAGGCGCCCCAGGCAGTCCAATTTCGGCTCATGATGGAGTTCTCTCCTGTGTGTGAATTTGCTCTCTCGAACCAAGCAAGGTTGCGACAACATGGCGCCGGCGCTGTCACTGGCGAATCGCCACGCTCACCTCAGGTGACAGAAGGTTCCTTACGCGATCCGCCTTCCTCTTGCTGACGATGGCGAAGCAAAAGGATACCGATCGGGTCGATTGTGAGCGTTCACATCAACAACGTCAATTCCAATCGACCGGCACGCGGTGTCCTCCAGCCCGAGGGAGAAGATGCTGGCGGGACGCCTCTGGAGCGCGGCGTCACGAGGAGCGATCCTCCCTCGTTCGCCCTCTCTCGGCGAGGGTGTTCGCCGAGCTCGTCGTCGAGGGAATCCGGGCGCAAGCTCCGGAGCTCGCCGCGGCGGCCGTGAGCTCGTCGCCGGGCCATTTCGGTTGACGCCGCTGATGTGAGCGCTCACAATTGCTCGCGAACCACCCCTTCGCTTTGTCCAGGACAGGCCGTCGAGCGCGCAGGGCGCTCGTCCTCGGGATCGATCCCGGCACGGCTCCGCTCGCTCGAACCAGCTGTGGACCAGGATGTGATCCCGAGCTCCGGACATCGGACCGGGCGGGCGCCGGCGTCCATCGGCGCAGCAACTACGCGGGAAACAGAGGAGCGAGATGGCACGTTCGGGAAGCAGATCGAAAGCACGATTCCTAGTGGCGCTCTTATGGACCTCCGGGTGCAGCGACCCGGTGACGACGACCGGCGGAGACGCAGGACCCGATGCCGAGCCCCCCGCGTGCTCCGAGGGCACCTGGGATCACGATGGCGATAGCGCGACGAGCTGCGTCGCATGGACAGGCTGCACCGCAGGCACCTTCGCTAGCGCCGAGGGCTCGCCCACGGCGGACCGGCGGTGCACGGCGTGCCCGGAGCACACCTTCAGCGACACGATGAACGCGCCGAGCTGCAGGATGCACACGCCCTGCGCGCCTGGGACGAGGCAGACCGCGCCGGGGACGAGCACCACGCCCGCGCAGTGTGACGGCTGCTCGCCGGGCACGTACTGCGCAGGCGGGACCGCCGCGCCTGTCGATTGCGCGGACGGCACCTGGGACGACGACGCCGATCCCGCAACGACATGCGTCGCGTGGACCGACTGCGTGCCAGGGGAGCTCGTCGGCACGGGGGGAAGCAGCACCACGGACCGCAGCTGCGTCAAGTGTACGAACGGCGACCACACGGCCACGATGAATGCAACCAGCTGCTCCCCGGGTGCCTGGGTGCTGAGCTACTTCGGGCCGCATCAGGACGTGGCGAGCGATTCGCTGCATCTCGCCTACAGCACCGACGGGCTAAACTGGTCGACCCTCGCCAATGGCCAGCCTGCGTACCAGCTCACCGGGATGGGCACGAATCACATCCGCGATCCGTTCCTGTTCCGCAAGAACGATGGAACGTACACCTATATCGCCACGGACTGGACGCTCTCGGAGAACGACTCGAACTACTGGAACCATCCGAGCTCCAAGATCTTCGTGGCGGACTCGACCGATCTCATCACCTTCACGAATCCCCGGTTGATCACGCTCACGAACCTTCCGGGCCCCAGGGCCACCCCGATGCACGCGTGGGCCCCGGAGGCTTACTACGACCCCGATCGCAAGCTCTATGCGATCATCTGGTCCGGGAACGACACCACGGGCGCGAACCGCATCTACGTCAGCTACACCGAGGACTTCGTCACCATCGTCAACCCGACACCCGACGTGCTCTTAGATCCGGGCTACAGCGTCATCGACGCGACGATCACGCAATGGAATGACCGCAACTACCTCTTCTTCAAGGACGAGACGGACAGCAGCGGGAGTGCGCTCACCGGATCGGGCAAGGACATCCAGATCGCGCGCTCCTCGACGCTCGCGCTCGATCCGGCGACGTTCACGCGATGGAGTCCGGACTACATCACGCGCGGGTCGACGCAGAGCAGTAGACGAGCGACGGAGGGGCCGTTTGTCATCAAGGATCCGCGGCAGAGTCGATGGTACCTGTTCGCCGACTACTACCTGAACGGCGGTGTGTTCGGGTGCTGGAGCACGACGGATCTCGACGCGGATCCGGGCTCTTGGACGGAGCTCCCGAGCGCGCAGTACCGCTTTCCGTCCGGCGTGCGCCACGCGAACGCGGTCCGGGTCACGCAGGCGGAGCTCGACGCGATCATCGCCCACTACTGAACATTCTACCGGACCCACTGACGGGTAGAGTTTCCCCTTATCATGCGCGCACCGAGATCTTCCCATCCAGAGTGCACTTCCCTCTCTGCGCCACGGGTTGCGCTCACGGCGGCAGCTTTCGCCTTCGCCGCACTGCTCGTGGTGGTCGGGTGCTCGGATGGGCCCTCGACCGATGCGCCGGACGCGTCGACCAATTGATTGCGGATCATGACGGCGGGCACAGCGCTCAGCACCTCGGAGTCCGGCGGGCGGGTGACCGTGCGCGTGGCGCTCGACGGCGCGCCGAGCGCGCCGATCATGGTGCCGGTCTCGAGCTCGGATGCGACCGAAGGCTTCGTCTCGCCGGCGACCATCTCCTTCACGGTGGAAGATTGGAGCGTCCCTCGAGAGATCACGGTCACGGGGGTGGACGATGCGGAGAGCGATGGGGATCAGATCTTCCGCGTCCGCTTCGGGCCCTCGGTCTCTGCAGACCCAGCGTGCGACGGCCTCGTCGCGGAGTCCGCTGACATCACGAACACGGACGACGACGGTCCAGGGACGGCAGCGATCGTCGTCAGCGACCCGTCGGGGACCCTCGCCGAGCGCGGCGCGCCCGTGACATTCACCGTGCTCCTCGCATCGCAGCCGAGCGCGCCCGTGACGATCGCTCTCAGCGTCAGCGACACGACCGAGGCGACGCTGAGCCATGCGGACCTGACGTTCACGGAGGCGAACTGGAGCACGGCGCAGACCGTGACCTTGAGCAGCGTCGATGACTGGCAGGTTGACGGAGCTCAGCCCGTACGCGTCGTCTTCGACTCACCGGCCAGCGAGGACCCCGAGTATGCGGCCCTCGCCTCCCCCGCTGTTCTCGAGCTCTCCAATCTCGACGACGACGTCGGAGGGGGCTACCAGATTCGCACGACGCACAAGGAGGACGCCCCGCTCTACGTCGCGCACTCCTATTATCACGCGATGATCACCAACCTCGACGACAGGGCAAACAACCAGCTTCCTGCCGACTTCCAGTGGAGAGTGGTGCCCGGCCTGGCGAACCCGGATGATCCGACGCTGGTGTCGTTCGAGCCTGTGAGTTTCGGCGGTCGCTACCTGCACGTCGACAGGATGAATTCGACCCGGTACCCGCTGCAGAATGAGACGTCCAACCGGGCTAGCGGGCTCTGGCAGACCCCACCCGAAGAGAGGAGTCACCTTCTGTGGATCGACGTGTTCACGGATACCACCACGTTCCGGAGGGACGCCACGTTCCGGATCGTGCCCGCGCTGAACGGGGATCCGACGATGGTGTCGCTGCAGTGGTACTCAGATGCGACACGTTATCTCCGGCACCTGAACTACCAGATCTATGCGCACGTGCTCGACGGTACGGCGGTCGAGAACTCGGAGGCGTCGTTCGCGCTCGAACCGCTCGGCTATTTGATCTCGCAGCGCGCCGATCCCCACATCAAGCGGCATACGGACGGTTACTACTACTTCACCGCGAGCGTGCCGACGTACGATCACATCGAGATCAGGCGCGCGACCACGATACGAGGCCTGGCCAGCGCGACCCCGAAGGTCGTCTGGACGAAGCACGCGACCGGCCCGATGGCGGCGCACATCTGGGCGCCCGAGCTACATTTCATCGACGGCAAGTGGTACATCTACTTCGCCGCCGGAAGCTCGACCAACATCTGGGCCATTCGCATGTATGCGCTCGAGAACTCATCGGCCAACCCGATGGATGGCACGTGGATCGAGCGAGGGCAGATCGTGACGGACTCGGACACCTTCGCGCTCGACGCGACGACGTTCGAGCACGACGGCAAGCGCTATCTCGTGTGGGCGCAGGAGGACCCCAGCGTCGTGGGCGACAACAGCAGCTTGTTCATCGCGGCCATGGTGAACCCGTGGACGCTGGCCAGGCCCAACGTGCGGATCGCCAGGCCCGAGCACGCCTGGGAGACGGCGGGGTTCGCGGTCAACGAAGGTGCTGCCGTGCTCGAGCGGAATGGGCGGGTCTTCATCAGCTACTCAGCGAGCGCGACGGACGACCGCTACTGCCTCGGCCTGCTCACGGGGAGCGCGACGGACGACCTGCTGAGCGCAAGCTCGTGGACGAAGAACGAGAATCCAGTGTTCGTCAGCGCAAACGGGCTGTATGGCCCGGGCCACAACTCGTTCACGACCTCGGCGGATGGATCGATCGACGTGCTCGTGTACCACGCGCGGAACTACGAGAAGATCACGGGGGACCCGCTCTACGACCCGAACCGTCACACGCGCGTCCAGCGGCTCGAATGGAACGCAGACGGAACGCCGAACTTCGGCGTACCGCTCCTGAACGGCGCGAATACGATTGGCGACTGACTGTTTCGCGGAGGAATCGAGCACGAGCAGCGAGGTGGGGAGCTCAGCACGAGGCGGTGAATTTCACGATCGCATTCCCGCTCGATCGTGAACGAAGCGTCGTTGTTCTGCGTCGTCCCGCCGTCGACCGTCGCCGCGCGACGCCCCGCGCCGCAAGCTCGGGCGGGGACAGGCGGTCTTCGTGCAGTATCAGCGGCCTGGCCATGGCGGTTCCTCGCGACACCCGTCCTTGCGGCGTCGCGCAGACTTGCCGCGCCAAACGACACCGGTTACCGTCGATGACATGAGCTTGGCAGCCTCCCTGTTGCAGATCGATCCCCGAGATGATGTGGCCGTCGCCGTGCGCGGCATAACCGCCGGTGATTCGGTGGCCGGCGCGATCACCGCCCGCGTCGACATCCCCGCCGGGCACAAGGTGGCGCTGCGCGCGATGGCCGCTGGCGAGCTGGTGCGGAAGTACGGCTGGCCAATCGGACGGGCGACAGTGGACATCCAGCCGGGCGACCACGTGCACACGCACAACCTGGCCACCGCGCTCTCCGGCCTCGACACCTACGCCTACGAGCCCACGAACCCTGAGCCCCTTCCTGCCACCGAGGACCGCACCTTCATGGGCTACCGGCGGAAGAACGGGCGGGTGGGCACCCGCAACGAGATCTGGATCCTGTCGACGGTGGGCTGCGTCTCGCGCACCGCCCAGAAGGTGGCCGCCGAGGCGGACAAACGCTTCAAGGGCCGGGTGGACGGGGTCTACGCCCTTACCCATCCCTTCGGCTGCTCCCAGCTGGGGGGCGATCTCGAGGCCACCCGCCGGATGACCGTGGCCCTGGCCGGCCACCCGAACGCGGGCGGAGCGCTGATCATCGGCCTGGGCTGCGAGAACAACCAGCTCGGCCCGCTCCTCGGGAGCGCCTCGCACCTCGATCCCAATCGCCTGCGGTCGTTCACCGCCCAGACGGCCGAGGACGAGCTCGAGGCGGGCCTCGAGGCCGTCGAGGAACTGGTGAGGATCGTCGAGCAGGACCGCCGCGAGCCCTGCCCCGCCTCGGACCTGGTGATCGGTCTCAAGTGCGGCGGCTCGGACGGCTTCTCGGGGCTGACCGCCAACCCGCTGGTGGGCCGCATCGCTGACAAGGTCTGCGCCGCCGGCGGCTCGGCCATCCTGACCGAGATCCCGGAGATCTTCGGCGCCGAGCGCCTGCTCATGACCCGCGCCGAGAGCGAGGCGGTCTATGAGGACATCGTCGGCGTGGTGAACAACTTCAAGAGCTACTTCATCGCCCACGGCGAGCCGGTGTCGGAGAACCCCTCGCCCGGCAACATCGCCGGCGGCATCACAACGCTGGAGGAGAAGTCCCTGGGCGCGGTGCAGAAGGCCGGCCGCGCCCCGGTGACCGAGGTGGTCCATTACGGCGGGCAGATCCGCGGCACGCCGGGCGTGGCTCTGCTGGAGGCCCCCGGCAACGATGCGGTCTCGTCCACAGCGCTCACAGCCGCCGGCGCGACGGTCATCCTCTTCACCACCGGCCGGGGCACGCCCCTCGGTTTCCCCGCGCCGACCCTCAAGCTCGCCACCAACTCCAGCCTAGCCCAGCGCAAGCAGCGCTGGATCGACTTCGACGCCGGCCGCATCGCTTCGGGCGAATCCATGGACGCGGCCGCCGACGCCCTGATGGACCTGGTGTTGGCCACCGCCTCGGGCCGTCCAACCCGCGCCGAGGAGAACGGCGAGCGCGAGATCGCACTTTGGAAGCGGGGCGTCACCCTTTGAGCCGAAAGCGCCTGTCGGAGGCCAGGCTCGGCCTCGCTCCGCCGCACGTCGAACGGCCCGCCTAGCCTCCTCCGGTCACCGAGCCGGATGGACGACCTCATGCTGCGCTATTGGGCGAAAATTCTCTGTCAAACTCCGGGCTGGGGGACCTCGCGGCGATCGGCGCCGACCTGGAGCGGCTCGATCTTGCCGACGATGACGAGGTAGCTGAACGCGCCGAGCAGGCAAAAGCCGCCCGCCACGACGAGCGGGATCGTGAACGATCCCTTGGTCAGCGAGAGCATCACGCCGGTGAACGTCGTGATGACGATGCCGGCCAGATTCGACGCAAAGTTCTGGATGCCGCTGATCGAAGCCACATGGCGCGGCGTGGGCGCGACGTCGCCGGGAAGGGACCAGACGCTGGCGCCAGCGAACGCAAGACTCGCGTAGGAGATGCCGAAGAAGGCGAGCATCAGATAGATGTTGGAGGTCATTGCCGACAACGTGATCGCCGACGACACCAGCATGCCGCCGACCATGCAGGTCTTGCGTGCCGCGGTGAGGCTCCAGCCACGGCGATAGAGCGCGTCGGAGACGAAGCCGCCGATCCAGCCGCCCGGAATCGCCATCAGCGCGGGGATCATGCCGAGCGTGCCGAGCGACTTGAGCGAAAAGCCGCGCGTTTGCACGAGGTAGCTCGGGAACCACGTGATGAAGAAGTAGTTGGTGAAGTTGAGGCAGAAGAAGCCGAGCATCATGCCCCAGAGCGTGCGATGGCGGAAAAGCGACGCCCACGTCACGTTGTTTTGCGCGTCCTCGGCGGGCGCTGCGTGGACGACGTCCTGCTCGCCCGTCATGTCGCCATGTGCGGGGCTGCGGTAGATGACGACCCAGCCGAGGATCCACACCGCGCCGAACAGGCCCGTGATGATGAAGGCCGTCTTCCATCCGAGCGTGTCGACGATGAGCGCGACCAGGGGAATCGACAGCGCCGAGCCGACGCGCGCACCGCTGTCGAAGATGCCCGTCGCGAGCGCGCGCTCGCGCGGCTTGAACCATTGGCTCACAAGCTTGGCGCAGGCCGGGTAGGCGCCGGCTTCGCCTACGCCGAGCAGCAATCGGCAGCCGAACATGGCCGCGACGCTCGACGCGCCGGCGGTCGCCGCGGTGAAGAGCGACCACCAGCCGACGGCGATCGGCAGCGCGATGCGTGCGCCCACACGGTCGACGAACCAGCCGAACGGCATCTGCATGAGCGCGTAGGTCCAGAAGAAGCCGCTCATGATAAACCCCATCTGGGCGGGGCCGATGCCGAGCTCCTTCTCGATCTGGGGCGCCGCGACCGCCAGATTGGCGCGATCGATGTAGTTGATGGCGACGGCGAGAAAGCACAGAAGAAGCACGACCCAACGCATCTTTCTCATCTGCATGTCTCCTTTGATACGGCATCTGTTCGTGCGATCGGCAGCTCTCGCGCGCTGCCCGTCGAGCGGCGCTGCCTTGCGGTACGTCGCGCGGGCGGTGCAACGGCGACCGCATCGGGTTGTCTTGGTTATCGGCGCGGCGATCGCGGCGGCTCGCGCGGCCCGTCGATTGAGCGAAGCCGCCTGTGGCAGCCTCGCATGCTCATGCGGGCACGGCCGCGCGGAGCGCCGCGTGCAGCCGGGGCTGCTCGAGGTTCAGGCCGAGCTCGTGCGCGAGCTCGATCACGGGCCCGAAGCGGCGTCGCTTCTTCTCGCCATGGTTGCGCGCGATATCGGAGAGCCGGTGATCGAGGAATGGGTTCTGGAAGCGCTGGCGCACCTCGTCGAGGTAGGCCCGCGCGGCAGCACCCTTGCCGAGCGCATCGAAGACGGGCACCACCTCGTCGCGCCAGAGCGCCTCGAGATCGGCGCGCAAGGCCGGATCGCGCATCGCGTGCAGCGTGTTCTCGTCCGCGGGGCGCCCGCCGAGCTGCCAGCGCTCGGCGAGGTAGGTGTGCCCGAGGTTCAGCAACAGCAGCTTCAAGCGTTCGTAATGGAGCAGGTCGTCCGTCACGATCATCGCTTCATGCTGGCACGGCAGCACCATCCCCTCGCGCCGCTCGATCGCCCAGAGCGCGTAGGGCTCGGCGATCGCGCCGACGGGGCGGATCGGCTCGGAGACGATCCGGTCGACGAGCGAATTCACCCAGATGCACGTGTGCTCGATGTAGCGCAGGAAGGCGGCATCGGCGTCCCATTGGCGCGCGACGCCGGCGACGAGCGCACGCAGCGTGTCACCGTTGTTCGAGACGAGCTCGCAAGGCAGCAGCGTGAGCGGCGCGGCGCCCGCCTCGAAGCGTGCGCGCAGCAGTACGACGAGCTTCGCGGCGAACCCGCGCGGCACGCCCGCGCCGGGCGCGAGCAATGTCGCTGTGTCCTCGGGCGAGCAGACGTATCCGCTGTCGCTCGTGTTCGAGATCACGACGCGCGCATCCTTCGCGAAGCGCTCGCGCACGAGCGGCCAATCGGTGTTCGCGTCGAGCGCCTCCGTGATCGAGCCGCATTCGATCGTCGTGTCGACGACCTCTTCGCGGCACAGCCCGCGGATCCGCACGGGGTGACGCCCGCGCGCGCGCAGCGCATCGACGCGCGCGCGGCTCTCGGGGTTCGACGTGGTCTGCACCACGGTGACCGTCCCGAGCGCGCTGCCGGCGAGAAGCGCCTCCGAGATGAAAAGGTCCGCGTGGGCCTGCAGGAACCGGCTCGTGCCGAACTGAAGAATCGGATTGCCCATGTCAGTGCTCCGGCGGCTCAGCGGGCGCGCACCCACGCGAGGCTCGTGTCCGCGAGGCTCCCGGTCGCGCTCGGCAACACGGTCGACTCGGGGTCGTGCTTTGAGAGCAGGTTCTTCATCTGCAGAAGCTGGTTGATCGTCTTCATCCGAAATCCCTTCAGTGAAGGCGCCGAATCGCGCACGCTCATGACATGCCCACCATGATCTTGGACGTTCGACCGGGGTGGGCAGCCCAGTCGGCGAGCGCCTCGGGCACGCCTTCGATGGGGATCGATTTCGAGATCAGGATGTTCGGATCGAACGTGCGTCGCTCGAAGAAGGCGATCACGTCCGAGAACTCGTTCAGGCAGTTGCGCGAGCCGAGGATGTCGAGCTCCTTCATCACGAACAGCCTGGTCTCGTAGCTCACCGGCTCTTTGCCGTACCCGATGTACACGACTCGACCGCAAAATTTCACCCACTCCACCGCGTTGCGGTAAGTCGCGGTCGCGCCCACGGCTTCGATCACGACATCCGGCCCGTCGCCGTTCGTCAGGTCCATCACGCGCTCACGTGCATCGGCGTTCCCGAGCACCGCCTCCCGCGCGCCGAGCGCCCTGGCGAGCGCGAACTTTTCGTCCTGCGTGTCGAGCGCGATCACGCGCGCGCCGCGGCTCACCGCGCCGGCGATGGCCCCGAGCCCCACGCCGCCGCAGCCCATCACCAGCACGGTCTCCCCGGCCTCGACGCGCCCTCGCGCCGCCGCGTGAAAGCCTACCGAGAACGGCTCGACGAGCGCGAGCTCCGTGAGGCTCAACTCCCGTGACGTGAAGAGCTTCTGGTACGGCACGGCCACGAGCTCGGTCAGCGCGCCGTCGCGCTGTACGCCCATGGTCTTGTTGTCGCGGCAGGCGTTGCGCCGTCCCGCGCGGCACGAGGGACACCCGCCGCACGCCGTGTACGGCGTGAACGTGACGTCGGTACCGACGCGCCAGTCCGCCTCGACGCCCGAGCCGAGCTCCACGATCGTGCCGGCCACCTCGTGCCCCAGCACCCGAGGGTACGTCACCATCGGGTTCTTGCCCAAGAACGTGTTCAAGTCGGAGCCGCACAAACCGACCCGTTGCACGCGGATCAACACCTCATCGTGCGCCGGTTTGGGCTCGCGGATCTGGCTCACCTGTGCAACCGACGGACCCGTGATCGTCAGGGCTTTCATGATGTCATTGCCTCACTGAGCGACTTCGTTCACTCGCGGCTTTCACGGCGCGCTCCGCAGCCGGGGCCGCTTCGTTCTGCTAAAGAACAGAGCGCCATGTCGAATGGCCGAAGCCGAAGCGACGTGGCGTTGCTCTACGATCCGTGAGCGGGGCGGCAGGCGCCGCCTTCGCCGTGGCGCTCGGAACGCCGCTGTTCAGGGGTGACGCGCGTAGAATTTTTGCGCATTCTTGTACATGACCTTGTCACGTGCTTCCTGACCAAACTCCTTGAGGTAGAGCTCGGCGATCTCGATTTCCGAAGCGAGACTGCCACCCATGTCGACCACGGGCCAGTTGCTGCCCCAGATCAGCCGGTCTTCGCCGAAGGCCTTCATCAGCACGTCGAAGTGCGCCTTGTACGACGCGAGGTCGGTCGGCGCCTTCCAGGGATCGTCCTCGGTGGCGGCCGGGTTGTACATGTCGAAGAACGACGAGAACTTGATGTAGATGTTCGGGTGCCTGGCCAGCCGCTGCATCGCATCGACCCAAGCCGGATCCGGCGTCGGCCCCTTCGCGCCCGCCAGGTGATCGATGATGATACGGAGCTTGGGCACCGCGGTTGCGAGCGCCTCGACCTTGTCCTTCGGGTTCAGGGTGCCGCGGCTGATGATGTCGAGGGTCATGCCCTTGGCCGCGAGCTCCTCCAGCGAGGCGAGTTGCTTGGCGTCGAGCGCCAGCTTCGGGCTCCAGAGGAAGCCGCGAATGCCGACCACGCGCGGGTCCGCGACGAGGCGCGCCAGATCGGCGCTGAAGCTCGGCGAGCCGATCTCGAGCTGCGCGACGAGGAACTTGAAGAAGTCGTTGCCCTTCGTCGCCTCGAGGACCTTGAAGTTGTCGTCGACGACGGGGCTGGCTTCGACGATGCCGGTGCCGATGATGCCATTCTGCTTCGCGATGGCTTCATACTCCGGGGGCAACACGTCGCGGTAAATCGGCTTCTGCTTGGCTTCCGGCCAAACGACGCCGCCCGGACGCGTGACCTGGTAGAGATGGATGTGCGTGTCGAGGATCGGACCACGCTGCTCCGCCGGCACGGCCAGCGGGGCCGCCGCTTTGCTCGCGTCGCCCGCCGTCTCGGGTGGCGTCGCGGTGGTCGCGGAAGACGACGCACACGCCGCGAGCGGCGAGAGCGTCATCATCAGGCACAACTTGGCGAAAGTCGCCGGAATACTCGTGAGTATTTTCATGGTGGAGTCTTTTTGGAGTCGGTGCCGAACGCGATCCCGATAGCGGAGGTGTCGCTGCGCATGACGACCCCCTTATGGCAAAGCAGAATAAGGAGGCCTCAATGTGAACGTTCACATGAGCGATGTCAACACCAATCCGCCCCTGAGGCCAAGCTCGGACTCGGGTGACGGGCAAGTCTCCTCCGGAGCGCCGCGGCAAGAGTGGCGGGCACCGGGCCGCGGTTATGTTCGATGTAGATTCCAATTTCCAATCCGCTTGCCCCCGGTTAAGGGCCTATCCCAGTAGGGAGCATCTGGGATCACCGCTGTCGCGGGCGAGCTGGACGATTCGGTCCCGGTCGTCGCCGTCGACCAACACGACGGCGCGGCGGCGGCGACCCGCCATCTCCTCGACCTTGGGTCATGGGCGCCGTGGCCGGCCGCCGCTGCGCGCCCATCGGGATCGAGGATGGCCTCGCGCCGATCCTTTTTCGTTGACACTCGCAATGTGAACGTTCACAATTTGTCTTGGGGTTTCTCTTCGCGCTCCCCTGAGCAGGCCATCATGCGCGGCGGCTCTTCATCCCTGGGATCGGGATCGATCACCAACCCTGGAGAAGCGACGCTGGAGAACTGTTCGATAATTTTTCCAGCATAGTCGCAGCGCAGCGCCGCACGCTGCCGGCTCGCTTGCCACGCGCACGGCATGGGGCATCGGAGACTGTGTTGAAAGCCTTGTCAAACAGCCCGCTAGTTCAATAACTCATCCATGCATCGAAGGGGCGGCGTTCACTCCACAGCCTGCGGGGCAGAGCTCGGTCGCCTCGACATCCTCGTGAGCAACGCGGGGCGGATCCGCAGGTCGTCAGCCGCCCAGCACTCGGACGAGGACGGCGCTGTGCGCAGAGGCAACCAAGTACATCCACGGCCACGCGCTGGTCGTCGACGGCGGCTGGATGAGCCGTTGAGGAGAAGAAGATGCAGATTCGCAGTGCAAAAGGTTGCCAGTGGGACCAGGTGAGCCTCGGCGAGGTGATGCTGCGCCTCGACCCGGGTGAGCGCCGCGTCCACGCGGCGCGGACGTTCGACGTCGGGGAGGGCGGGGGAGAGTACAACGTGGCGCGGGGGCTCCGGCGCTGCTTCGGGCTCCGCACCGCCATCGTCACGGCGCTCGCGGACAACGCCGTCGGGCGCCTCATCGAGGACCTGATGCTCCAGGGCGGGGTCGACACGTCCTTCCTGCGCTGGGTCGACTACGACGGCGTGGGCCGGGACGTGCGCAACGGCCTCAACTTCACCGAGCGCGGCTTCGGGCCCCGCGCCGCCGCCGGGTGCTCGGACCGCGGCCACAGCGCGGCGTCCAAGCTCAGGCCCGGCGACGTGCCGTGGAAGACGATCTTCGGCGAGCGCGGCGCGCGCTGGTTCCACACCGGCGGCATCTTCTGCGCTCTCTCGGAGACCACGGCCGGCGTGGCGCACGAGGCCATGGAGGTTGCGCGCGCGCATGACGTGCGGATCTCCTACGACCTCAACTACCGGCCCTCGCTGTGGAAGAACTTCGGCGGCCAGCGGCGGGCGCGCGAGGTCAATCGCGCCCTCATGCCGTACGTCGACTGCGTGTTCGGCAACGAGGAGGACTTCGTCGCGGGCCTCGGCTTCGAGGTGTCCGGCGTGGACAGCAGCTACAGCCAGCTCGACACGAGCGGCTTCCGCCGGATGATCTCCGAGGTCGTCGCGGCGTACCCCAACATCTCGGTCGTCGCCACGAGCCTCCGGTCGGCCAGGACCGCCAGCGTGAACGGCTGGGGTGGCATCCTGTACTACGAGGGCGAGTTCCACGAGGTCCCGCAGCGAGACATCGAGATCCTGGACCGCGTGGGCGGCGGCGACTCGTTCGCTTCGGGGATCATCTATGGCCTCTTGACCGAGCAGAGCCCGCAGTGGGCGCTCGAGTGCGGCGTCGCGCACGGCGCGCTGGCGATGTCGACCCCGGGCGACACCTCGATGGCGTCGCTCGCCGAGGTGCGGAGGGCCATGAGCGGAGCCGGCGCGAGGATCGAGCGATGAGCAGGGAGCAAGTCGTCCGCCGCATCGAGGAGATCGGCATCGTCCCCGTCGTGCGCGCGCCGAGCGGAGAGCTCGCCGTGCGGGCCGCTCGCGCGCTGTGCGCGGGCGGCATCGAGGTCGTCGAGATCACGATGACCGTCCCCGACGCCCTGTCCGCCATGCGCGAGATCGCCTCGCGGATGGGGGACCACGTCCTCGTCGGCGCGGGCACCGTGCTCACCGCGGACGCGGCCCGCCGGTGCATCGAGGCCGGCGCCGAGTTCATCGTGAGCCCGGGGCTCGACCTGGAGGTCATCCGCGCGGCGCACGATCTCGGGAAGGCGGTCTTCCCGGGGGCGCTCACGCCGACCGAGGTGATCACCGCGTGGAACGCCGGCGCCGACACGGTGAAGCTGTTCCCGTGCTCCGCGATGGGGGGCGCGAAGTACCTGCGCGCCCTGCGCGCGCCGCTCCCGGAGGTGAAGATGATGCCGACCGGCGGGGTCAACCTGACGACAGCCAGGGATTTCATCGAGGCCGGCGCCGTGGCGCTCGGGGTCGGCGGCGAGCTCGTGGACGCCGCGGCGCTCGCGGCGGGCAAGGACGAGGTCCTCACGGAGCGCGCGCGCGAGTTCATGTCCGTGGTCAGCGCCGCGCGTGCAGAGCTCGAGAACAGCGCGCGGGCGTAGAGAACAGCTCCGGCGGGCGGTGCTCGGCGGGGCAAACGCAGCACCCGCCGGCGGTGCTGCAGCCCCTCCACGTGGCCGTCTAGCTCCTCCGTCGACGCCCTGATGCACGGATGCCGCACCCTTCGCGCCGCCTGCGACGAGGATCGGGACATCAACCGGGCACTACGCAGGCTCAGAGCACCTGACGATACCCCGCTGACACCGTGGCACCGCTCGCGTGCCCGCTCGCTCGAGTGATCCTCGGGTAGCGGCGCGGTGGTCGAGGAAGACGACGCGCACGCCGCGAGCGGCGAGAGCGCCATCATCAGGCACAGCTTGGAGTCGGATGGCTGGCAAGTCTCCTCCGGAGCGGCGCGTCAAGAGGGCGGGCGCAGGGCCACGGTATTGTTCGATGTGGATTCCAATTTCGGGATCGGGGCTCGCCTTGCGCCGGTTCATTTGAGTTGACACGAACAATGTGAACGCTCACAATTTCGTCTCAGGGTGTCCTGCCGGTTTGTCCCGGGTAGCCGTCGTGCGCACCGGACTCTTGGTCCTTGGTATCGGGATCGATCTCTGCACCGATTCTGCTCGGGTGTCGTGAACGCAAGCCATGGCGAGATCGCGGGGGCTCGCCCGCGCTGCGCGCGCTCAGGCGGGGCCGATCCAGGTGAGACAATCCAGGCGGAGGGAACAGCATGGCGATAGGTAGGACGAGTTCGTGGTTCGGATTGACGATGACGGCGTGCCTCGCCGGCGCATGCGGCGGCGCGCAGACCGTCGACACGCCCCCTGCGGCAGCGCCGCCTGCGCCGACGGCGGCCCCCGCGACGGGCGCCTCTCCAGCGGCCCCGGCCGCCAGATCCGAGCTACCTGGTGGTGAAGCAGTGAACGCAAAGCCCGCTCCCGTCTCCAAGTCGCCCTTCGGCAACGCCGATGGCAAAGAGGTGATCCTCTACACGCTCACGAACGCGAACGGCCTGGTCGCGAAGGTGATGACCTACGGCGCGACGGTGACCGAGCTCCACGTCCCCGACAAGACAGGGAAGATGGGCGACATCGTCCTCGGCCACGACAACCTCGACGGGTACCTGAAGAGCAGCCCGTACTTCGGGGCGACGGTCGGCCGCGTGGCCAATCGCATCAAGAACGCGCAGTTCCAGCTCGATGGCAAGACCTACAAGCTCTCCGCGAACAACGGCGCCCACACGCTGCACGGCGGCAAGAAAGGCTGGGACAAGGTCGTCTGGGACGCGGAAGCGACCGAGACGCCGGACGGCCCGTCCATCAAGCTCACGTACGTATCGAAGGACGGGGAAGAAGGATACCCCGGCACGGTCAACGCGACCGCGACCTACACGCTCACCAACAAGAACGAGCTCAGGGTCGAGATGTCGGCCACGACCGACAAGACCACGATCGTCAACATGGCCCACCACGGCTACTGGAACCTGGGAGGGCACGGCTCGGGCTCCGTCGCCGACCAGGAGCTGATGCTGCACGCCGACAGCTACACCCCGCCGGACGCCACCGACATCCCCTCGGGCCAGATCAAGCCGGTGAAGGGGACGCCGCTCGATTTCACCGCCGCCAAGCCGATCGGCAGGGACCTGAAAGCCGTGGGCGGCAAGCCGGTCGGATACGACCACAACCTCGTCATCAGCGGCGACCCGCACAAGCTCCGCGAGGCGGCTCGGGTCAAGGATCCGAAGACCGGTCGGGTGCTGACGATCGAGGCCGATCAGCCGGGGATCCAGTTCTATACCGGCAACTACCTCGACGGGTCGATCAAGGGCAAGGGCGGCGCGGTCTACGACCAGTACAGCGGCTTGTGCCTCGAGCCGCAGAAGTTCCCGAACTCGATCAACGTCCCGGCCTGGAAGAACGAGGTCATCCTCAAGCCAGGCCAGCGCTACGCGCAGACGGTCGTCTTCCGGTTCACCACCGAGTAGCTCGTCGACGGTCACCCGCGCTGCCTCGCCGCGCCTGCGCGCTCACGCGAACGTCACGATCGGCTTCACGTCCGCCGACCGGCGCGCGAGCGCCACGGCCCGACGTCCGTGCCGCACACGCCGATGGCGGGCGGCAACCCAATCCCAGGAGGATTCATGACCCGCTCGATCCCATGCAGTATCTCGCTCCTTGTCGCGCTTGCAATCGCTGCTTGCGGGTCCGACAACGACGCCGCCGACGGCTCGGGCGGCAGCGGAGGAAGAGGAAGCAGCAGCGCTTCGAACAGCAACAGCAGCAGCAGCTCTTCGGACAGCAGCAGCTCTTCGAGCAGCAGCGGCAGCACCTCGGGCGCGGGCGGCACAGACGACCCGAACCCGAGCGGCGGGGGAGGACAGGGCGGGACGGTCGATCCGGTCGGCACCGAAGGCGACGGCGATTTCGAGATCGGGCCTGACTACCAGGACGCCCCGGAGATCAAGAGGGTCGACGGCGTTCCCCAGGGGCGGACGTTCACGTTTTCCCTGTCGTCGCGGGAGAGCGAAATCTTCACCGGCCACGATCCGACTTTGAACGACAACGCCAAGGGGGATTTCAACCGCCGCGTGGAGGTCGCGATCCCCGCGACGTACGTCGACGGCGTGGAGGCGCCGTTCATGGTCGTCCAGGACGCGCGCGACAGGAACGAGATCATCAACACGATCAACAACCTCGTCGCGGACCCGAACAACCGTTTCCCGAGCGTCATCGCCATCTTCGCCGCGAGCGGAGGGGGCGACTCGTACGGCAGCGAGCGGGGGCTCGAATACGATACCATGTCGGACGCCTATCCGAGGTTCGTCGATACGGAGCTCCTCGAGGCGGTCAAGAACGACCAAGCCGTCCACGCCGCGTACCCCAACCTGAAGTTCACGAGCAACCCGGACGGCCGCGCCACGTACGGATGCAGCTCGGGCGGGGCGGCGGCGCTGACCATGGGCTGGTTCGGCCACGACACCTACCGCAAGATCGTCACCTACTCCGGCACGTTCGTCGACCAGCAGAACCCCCGCGCGCCCACCGAGGCCGAGTACCCCGACGGCGCCTGGGAGTACACGGAGGGGCTCATCCGGGAGAACCCGCCCAAGCCGTTGCGCGTCTTCCTGCAGGTCGGCGAGAACGACCTCGGCAGCACCAGGGATGAAGCCAGCCACCACAACTGGGTGATGGCGAACCAGCGCGTGGCGGAGATCCTCAAGGAGAAGGGGTATCATTACCGCTTCGTCTACGCGAAGGGCGCCGCCCACTGCGACGGGAGAGTGATCAGGCAGACGCTCCCCGACACGCTGCGCTGGATGTGGCGGGGCTATCCGGTCGATTGACGGTACGAACCGGTGGCCTGGGTAACGGTTCAGACCGGCAGCCTTGGCTACCTAGGGAGTGTCCTTGCGCGGCGGGATGACGTCGAAGCGCCGGGTCCCCGGCTTCCCCAGGAGGACCTGATCGGCAAAGTCGAAGATGGCGTTCCAGTCCTCCTCGGTGGCGCCGTGCCCGCCGGGCCGGAAGTTCAGCCCCACATGCTCGGGGACGCCGAGGAAGTCGTACACCGGTTGAGCACCGAGGTACGACTGCACGGCCGCGTAGGCCCTTCCGTACTGATCTGTACTGATCTTTGAGCGAGTTGCACATGATGAAGAGCCGCGGCGCGGTGAGGGCGGGCAACCAGTGTTGGTCCGAGGGAAGGCGCTCCGTCCGGTTCCTGAACTCCGGAAGCAGCGGCCCGAACCAATAGGTGTTCTGATCGACGATCTCGGTGATGCCTTGCCCGAGCCCGCCGCCCATCTCGGCGCCGGAGAACCGGAAGGCCATGCCCCCCGCCACCGGGGCCGTGAGCGCGATGCGCTCGTCGAGGGCGCCCGCGAGCAGGACCGCCTGGCCCAGGCGCGACGTGCCCGTGATCATGATCTTGTCCCGATCCACGGCTGGATCGGTCATCAGATAGTCGACAGCGCGGGAGATGCCCCAGGCCCACGCGGAGATGTCCCTCCAGTCGTGGTCCGGGTACGCCGGAAAGAACGCGGTCGACGCGTAGTCGCGGGAGTCCGCGCCGAGCTCCTGGTAGCTGGTGCTACGTCGCGGTAATCCCAGGCGTTTCAGGCGTGGAAGACCTGCCTGATCGCAGAAGGCCCGTTCTGTCAATGAGCTCGTACCGTCGGACTGCACGAGTCAGGAACGGCTCCGAGAATCTTGACTTTGCGGAACGCGTTTGCTTGTCCTATCCGCCCAACCCCGCTGCCTTCGCTGCGCTGCTCGACGCGCTCTACCGCAAGCCCTGGGTGGTCTACGCCAAGCCGCCCTTCGCTGGGCCCGAGCAGGTCTTTGCCTACCTCGGTCGCTATACCCACCGCGTCGGGCTGTCCAATCACCGGCTGCGGTCGATGGATGAGCGCGGCGTGTGCTTCCGGACCCGCGGAGACAAGACCGTGACGCTCTCCGCGGAGGAGTTTCTGCGTCGCTTCCTGCTGCACGTGCTGCCTCATCGCTTCGTGAAGATCCGACACTTCGGCCTGATGGCTGCGTGTCACGCCACCACCACGCTCGAGGTGGCACGCACGAGGATCCTGGCGGCGCCAGACGCAGCGCAGCGCGCTGTCGGGGGAGATGAGCACCGGGAAGGTAGCTCTCACGAGCGCGAGCCCTCTGCGCGCCACGTCGTCAAGGTCGACTGGTGCACGCTGCTCACCGCGCTCACGGGGATCGACCTGTTCATCTGTCCTCGCTGCGGCCAGGCTGCGATGGCTCGCCGCCCGCTGCCGTCGTGCGTCGTCGCCTCTTCCGCTGCTCCTCCGGACACGTCATGAGCATCGCTGGCCTGGGCAAGAGCAACAACACCACCTCCGTCGCGTGGCGGTCAGGCATCGATCCGCCTTCTGCGCCGTCCATGTCGGTGGCGTGCGTGCTGCTGGGCCTCCGTCGGCACCGCGCTCTGTCTCGGCACGTCTGCGCCCGACGTCGTGGCGGCGGGATGCACCACCCGTGCAAGCCCCGCCGCACCCGCCCTCTGCTGCCTTCTCGGGCAGGATCCCCATAGACCTCGCGACCGCCTCGCCCGGCCGCGAACCGGCCCGGTCCAACGCCCTTGGGGCGAAGGCCGCCACCGAAGTGCTCTCCTGACGGTTGGCGGATGCGGCCCGACAAGGCGATGAATCAGACGGGCTTTGCCCGCTGAGTATCGCCAGGGCGTTGGGCCGGCAGAGCGCGGGGACGCAGGCACAATCCCGACACAGGCGGCAGCGCATCGAAGGGTCCGGCAACGGGGCGGCGAGACAGACGGAAACTATGAAAATCGCGGCTGTTTCCGGCGTTCGCTCGTGGTCGAGCGGTTCTTCTGGCGGGATCTCTGACGCACGGAACCAGGTCGAGGCCTGACGCGCCGTCGCTCTCCTCGCCTGCGCGGGGAGCACAGGGCGATGCATTCCGTCTGACCGAGTACGCGCAGGGCGCTTATAGCTCAGCTCCCCGCCGGCGGAGACCTCCGGAGGCCGCGCCGCGGTCGCCGCGCTTCAATGCTGCGCGCGGCGATCGATCGCCTCGATGGCCATCCGGGCCGTGTCGCACACGCGGTCAACGTTGCTGCGGGTGCCGGTCGCGGTGCGCTCGAACGGCTTGGTCTCATCCTCGAGCAGCCGCTCGAGCGCCGGCCGCACCCGCGCGTCGCCGACGTCGCCCAGCATGCGCGCGGCGTCCTGGCGCACGAACGGATCGGCGTGCCTCGTCAGCTCGGTCAGCACCTCGAAGCCCGCGGCGCGGTCCTGCCGGACGAGCGCCCGGCAGGCGCTCATCCGGTGGGAGCGCTCCTCGCCGAGCGCGAACGCCCGCAGCCGCTCCACGAGCGCCGGCGCGTCCACGTGGACGAGCACCTGCAGGCCGTACATCGCCACGCTCGGCTCGGCGTGATCGAGCATCGCCGTCGCGGCGGCGACGAACGCCGCGGCCTCCGACGGCGGCACGCCCCGGCTCGCCATGCCCGCGAGGCGCCAGCCCGCGTCCGTCGCCACGCCCTTGCGCGGGTCGCGGGCGCGCGGCGCGAGGTCGGCCAGCATGATCACCTTCGCCTCGTCCAGGGCGCGGAGGGCCGCCGACGCGATCGAGCCGTCGGCGTCGTCGAGCAGGGCGCGGGCATCGGCGGCCCAGCGCGCGGGATCGCCCTTGCTCACGACCTTCAGCGCCGCCCGGCGCGGCCCCGGCTCCGGATCGCGCAGGAACCGCCGCGCCCGCGCCCCCGCGCCGTCGTCGAATTTGCCGAGCACCTGGAGCGCCTGCTGCCGGACGCCCGCCTCGGGGTGATCGAGCCGCGCGATCACCAGCTCGAGCGTGTCCCCGCCCAGCCGCGGCAGCTGGCACATCGCCGCCAGCGCCGCCGCCACGCGCTCGCCCCGGCGCAGCACGCCGGCCAGCTCGGGCTCGAAGCCCGGCATGCCGGTGCCGAACCAGTGGAACTCGTACCCGGCGAGGAGCTCGTCGAGCCAGCGCTCGTACCAGTCGAGGAAGCCCTCGTTCTCGGGGAAATACGGGCGCCCGCCGTCGAGGTCGACGTACACCACCCGGCCGCGCGCCGGCCCGGTGACCACGAGCTGGCTGAAGTAGCTGCAGCCCTGCATGCCGAGGCTCAGCGTGCCCCGCAGCGCGCGGTCCATCGCCTCGTCCTCGCCGGGCAGGAGCACATCGAGCCAGTCCTCCCCGGGCGGCAGCGTGTCGGGGTGCAGCGGGCACGCGGTGTCGAGGTCGTCGATCGCCTCGTACCGCGCCTCGTCGCACCGCGCGAGCGTCAGGAGCCCGTAGAACGGCCCGGCCCCGCCGTGCCCCACGTGCAGGAGGAACGCGCGGTAGTCCTCGGGCAGCCGCGCCCGCCGCGCGGCCTCGAACGCCGCCACCTCGGCCTCGGTGGCCGGCGGCTTCAGCTCGAAGCGATGAGCGTCGCTGCCAAAACACGAGAGGCCCCGCTCCCGGACCGCGGTCAGCTTGGTGACTATCCCATCGAGGCGCTCGCGCACGGCCTCACGGTAGCACCCGCGAGCGCCGCCGCGCGCCCGCCGGATCACGGCGCCGGGCGCTCGACGGGGGCGGGCGTGGCGCCAGAAGGGCGCCGCGAGGCACGCGCGCCCGCCGCCTGCGGCTGCGCTGGCGGACGTGTCCCCGCGATCTCTGGTAGGCTCGCTGGCCGTCGAGCCGCGCCGACCTCCCGAGCGGAGCGCAGGGCCTCCTGCGGATCGCGAAGGAGCCCGGCGCCATCGTCGTCCGCGATCCGCGGGACGTGATGGGCCCGCGCGACCGCCGCGGGTCGGACTTCATCGCTGCAGCCGATGTCCTCTTCGTCTCTTTCTTTCACCGCGCTCGCCGCGCTCGCGCTCGCCGCGACGGCGGCCGAGGCGCGCGCCAGCGCCGCGGAGGGCGCGGCGAACGCGGGCGGCGTCGAGCTCGACTGGATCGCGCCCGGGGAATGCGCGGATCGAGGGCGCGTGCTGGCCGAGATCGAGCAGCGCCTCGGGCGGTCGTCCGAGGCGAACGGCGAGCCGCCGCTCAAGGCGCGCGCCGTGGTGTCCAGGAACGAGCGCGGGTCGTGGGACCTCCGCCTCACGACGGCGCTCGGCGAGACGACACGGTCGCGCGAGCTCCACGGCGAGACCTGCGCCGAGCTCGCGGACGCGGCGGCGCTGATCATCGCGCTCGCGATCGATCCCGACGCAGCGAGCCGCGGCACCCCGACGGCGGAGCCGGACACCGGCGCGGCGCCAGGCGACATCTCCGGCGCGGGCCGCGTCCGCGCCTCATGCGCGTTCCGAGAAAATCTCGACTGACAGAGACGGATGTTCCTCGCGTCGGTCATGTAGCGATGGATCGCAAGAGACAGGAGGAACCATGAATCGTTCGACCCGCGTCGCGCTCGCGTTGCTCTTCGCGGCTGCCTCGCTCGGGAACACCGGCTGTCAGCCGCAGGATCTGCCCATCGGCGGCGATGAGGCCAGCTCGGGCGGCGGTGAGGCCAGCTCGGGCGGCGAGGGATCCGACGCGGCCGCGCTGCTCGTCGCGCACTGGGAGGGATACGTCGAGAACTTCGAGTTCCGCTCGGGATCGGACGCGGTGCAGCTCGACATCGATACGGTGGAGCGTTCGGCGATCCAGGGGACGGTGCGCTTCGGGGCGGGGCCATCGATGCCCCCGCCCACGGATCCGGACGTGGGTTATCCCCCGAACCCCGGGATAGAGGTTGGTTACGCGCTCGGCCTGCGCTACGATGGCTTCGATTTCACGCTACTGGGCGCGCACCTCAGCGAGAGCCGGCTGCGTTTCTCGATCGCACCCACAGAGCTCTGGAAGGGCTGGTGCGAGCTCCAGACGCCGCGCCTTGTGGTCACCCGGGGCGGCCGAGAGCGCACCTATTTCTGCGAGTCCGACCAGGGCTAGTTGCAAGGCAGCGACGGCTGCTTCCTGGCCGATCAGCCCGTCGACTGTGCCTATATCGATCTGTGCATAAAGGATGTTTGCCATTGTGGCGAGTCCGGGTGCACAGTGGACGCGGAGCTCGCGGAGGAACGGGTCGACTTCGATCTTGAATTCGATCAACAGGAGGCGAACGGCAGCATCGCGATCGAGAGCGCCATTTTTTACAACGTCCGGCTGACGCGCGACCCCTGACGGCGATCGGCTCAGGGACCGGCCGCCTCGACGACGCCGTCATGGTGTGCCGCGCCGTCTGGCACACCGAGGCCCCTCGCCCGCGCGATCCGGGCCGAGATCGGCGGGCGCATCGACCGGACGCCCGGGCATGCTCGTTGCAACTCGCCCGGCATGCCTCGGCACTTATCCCTGGGTCTTGGCTTGCTTAGCTCCCTTCTGCTCGCCGCAGGCTGCTCCGGGAAGGTGGACCCCGCAGGCTCGGGCGGCGGGGACCCGGGCGGAGGCGGTTCGTCTGCGGAGACCGGCGGCGGTGGCGGCGGCGGGCAATTGCCCGTCCGGTGCCTGCTGCCGGCGGATCCGGGTCGGTGTGACGCGGCGTTCCCGAAATACTGGTACGACCCGGCCGCCGGCGCGTGCAGGGAGTTCACCTACGGCGGCTGCGAGGGCAACGAGAACCGCTTCGATTCCCTCGCGGCGTGCGAGGAGGCCTGTCGGGGCGAGCTGCCCGACATAGGCGTCTGCAACGCGCCGAGCGATTGCGTCCTGGTGTCGCGGGGCTGCTGCGGCGCCTGTGACACGGCCGTCGCCGAGAACTTCAGGGCCATCAACCGCGCCGGGACGAAGCTCAACGAGATCATCCAGGGGTGCGGGGGCGTCGCGTGCGGCGCGTGCCCGGAGGTCACCGAGGCGGAGCGCACGACCCAGTACTTCACCGCCACGTGCGAGGCGGGGCGCTGCGTCGTCCTCGACGTGCGCGCGTCGCCGCTGACAGCGTGCGCGGTCGACTCGGACTGCGTCCTGCGCGACGGCCTCGGCTGCTGCGAGGGGTGCGACGGGACAGGCATCGTCGCCCTCAACCGGAGCGCGGGGCTCGATGCCCTGGTCTGTCCCGCCGGCATGGGCGCGTGCCCTCCGTGCGCGCCCGCGTTCCCGGACGGGATGACGGCGGTCTGCTCGTCGGGCAGGTGTCAGCCGCAGATGTCCCCGACACCTTGAACGACGCGGGACGACGAGGAACGACCAGCGCTCCCGGCGTGTGTGGTCAGGCGCTGTCTCGTGAATCGTGGATAAGGCACTTTCCTGCGCCCACCTGGGCGCCTTTCCAGTCTGGGCGCGTCATCGCCGCGCTGCGCCGATTCCGGTGAAGAGCTCCGGCGCATTGGGCGGGACCGACGGAACCGACGGAACCGACCGCTCCACCGTCGCCTCGCATTGACGCTGAGCGCCTGGCCCCGATAGCCATGTTCCATGGAGCGCTCGTAGATTCTTCTTTCTTCGACCTCATTCACGAAGGAGCTCAGCAGGGTACAGCTATACGGTAGGATGCCTTCCGCTTGGTGCTACGTCGCGGTAATCCCAGGCGTTTCAGGCGTGGAAGACCTGCCTGATCGCAGAAGGCCCGTTCTGTCAATGAGCTCGTGCAGTCGGACTGCACGAGTCAGGAACGGCTCCGAGAATCTTGACTTTGCGGAACGCGTTTGCTTGTCCTATCCGCACAGCTGATGGACCTGGTGGAAGACTTCGCCGAGCCTGGGGTCTCGGTGGTCGCCGCGTGCGCCGCGCTGGGAGTGAGCCGTGCGACGTTGTACCGAGGTACGAGCCCGCCGCGGCCACCGGCGATACGAGAGCGCGTGCCGAGTTAGGATTCTCGTGACCGCTGTCTCATCCGCGTTGACAAATTCCACCTCCGTCGACCGAACGAGAATTCGCCGACGTACTTTGGGTTTCGCAGCATCTCGCGAATGGCGAAGTGCATCCAGCCCGCGCCAGCTCGGCGTCGCCCACGAGCGCCCACGTGCTCACCCGCGGATCGGACCGAGGGAGCGAACAGCGAAGGAATAAATTTATAGACCGTGACTCCGGTACTTACAAGCGGTAGGTAAACCCGTACGTCCCCTTTATGGAGAGGCCTAATGAACCGCGCTTCCCTCGTCGTCATTCTCAACTCGTTCGCGTGTGCCTCGGCGCTCGTCGGTTGCTCGTCCGATTCGAGCGACACGCAGGGCTCTGGAGGTAGCGCTCCCAATGGTTCCGCAGGCACCGGTGCCGTGGCCACGGGCGGCTCGGCCACGGGCGGCTCGGACACGGGCGGCTCGGACACGGGCGGCTCGGACACGGGCGGCTCGGACACGGGCGGCTCGGGCACGGGCGGCTCGGGCACGGGCGGCTCGGACACGGGCGGGGCTGCTGGCTCAGGTGGTAGCGGAGCCGGCGGGGCCGGGTCCGGTGGTGGCGCTGGTGGAGGCTCGGACACGGGTACGTTGTCCGCCGGGTGCGGCAAAACGCCGACCATTGACGCCAGCATGTACAATAACGGCAACCCGATCTCGATTACGGCGGCGAATCGGCAACGTCGATACATCCTGAGCGTGCCGGCCAACTACGACAATAAGAAGCCGTACAGATTGGTCATCGCTTGGCATCAGCTCGATGGAAACGACAAGCAGATGTATCAGCAGAACTACTACTGGCTGAAGGACATCGCCGACGCCGCCAGCAGTACGATCTTCGTGGCTCCCAATGGGGAGAAGAACGGAACGCCGTGCACCGGGACTGGCAACGGGGAAAGCGGCTGCGGGTGGCCCGACTCAAGCGGCTCGAACGTGGCACTCGCGGACGCCGTGGTAGAGCAGGTCGAGCAAAATTTCTGTATCGACAAGAGCAAGATCTTCGCAAACGGCTGGAGTTACGGCGGCAGCATGTCCTACCGGACGGCTTGCTCGCGTCCACTCGATGGAACCGGCACTTGGGGTGTCCGCGCCGTCGCCATCTACAACGGAGCGGCGCAGCTCAGTGCCGGCAACTGCAAGCCGAGCGAAGCGGTCGCCTTCTACGCATCCCATGGCACCAACGACAACGTCCTTCAGTACGGTGGCGGTGTCTCGATGGCGCAGACGTACGCCGGGCTGAACGGTTGCACCTGGAAGGAGCCGACAAGGGCCACCGGAAACCACGTGTGCACCAACTTCATGGGCTGCACGACGGGTTATCCGGTCGAGTTCTGCTCCTTCGTGGGACCGCACACGCCTGATCCGCCGCGAGAGGGTGGTCAACGTTGGCAACCGCAAGAGGTTTGGAAGTTCTTCAGTCAGTTCTAGGCTGCCAAGAGTCGAGCCTAAAACCTCTTGAAAGGTCGGATCGAGTGTGAGCTACAGTGCTTTGTGGAAGCCAAGTTTGCCGACGTGCCCGACGCTCTGTGGCGTCGGATCGAGCCGCTGATACGAGCGGAGCCGCCGAAGCCAGTAGGGTACAGCTATACGGTAGGATGCCTTCCGCTTGGTGCTACGTCGCGGTAATCCCAGGCGTTTCAGGCGTGGAAGACCTGCCTGATCGCAGAAGGCCCGTTCTGTCAATGAGCTCGTACCGTCGGACTGCACGAGTCAGAACGGCTCCGAGAATCTTGACTTTGCGGAACGCGTTTGCTTGTCCTATCCGCCCGGCCGAACGCGCTCTTCGTCGTCGCGTCCGTGCAAGCGCTCCCCGAGGAGCTCACCGGGCTCGCCCACACCCTCACCGTCAATTTCCCCTGGGCCTCGCTGCTCTCGGCGCTCGTGCTGCCCGAGGCGCCGGTGATCGAGGCGCTGCGCCGGCTCGTCCGACCGGGCGGGGAGCTCATCGCGCTGCTCAACCAGAGCGTCTTCGACGACCGGCCCTACGCGGCGCGGCTCGGGCTCCCCGAGCTCTCGGACGCGTGGGTCGACGACACGCTGCGCCCCGCCTACCGCGCGGCGGGCTTCGAGATCCGGGCGAACGAGCTCGTCGAGGGGGACATGCCGCACCAGACGAGCTGGGGACAGCACCTCACGCTCGCGTCGGGCCGGAGGACGCGCCTGCTCACGGCCGAGGCGATAGGCTGAGCTCGGCGGTCGACCAGGCCAGAACGGCGGGAACACATCGGCGAGCGCCTGCGAGATCGGCCAGCGCGGCCCGTCGGGACCGGGCTGCAGCCCCGACGATTCGTCGCATGGATTCCAGGGCAGGCGGGAGCGCGCGGGCGTCTCGGGCCGGCAGAGGCGAGGGGCGCCTTCGGACGGCTCGGCTGACGCCGGCGCCCATGGTCACTGCGGTGCTGCGATCGTGATCGAGGGATCGAACCAGTAGTTACCGATGTATTCCCCGCCGATCGCGCAATAAAACTCGAGACCGTACTGGAGCGTTCCCGGCGTGGCGAGCGCCGGAACAAGGATGTACGGGTTGCGCTTCACGGGCGAAGTCAGGCTCGCGTCATGGCGGGTGACCAGGTACTGGTAGCCATTCTCCTGCGCCCACTGCGAGTTCGGCCCGACGACATAGTCATAACCATACGAACTGACGCGGGTGTCCCGGAAGCTGACGTCTCCGATGATCGCATCCCCGCCGGTGAGGTCACCGAGGGTGATCGGATCGGTCTTCCAGGTCATCGCGACGAAGCCCACCGGGGCGCACGCCACGCCGACGTTGGAGTTCGCGTCCTGGACGGAGATGAGGACCTCCTCGTTGAAGTACACAGTCACGGGAGTGTCCCCGCCCTGGTTGGTGTAGGTAGTGGGATCGTTCCCTCTCCCGTACTTGAGAGGAGGGTGCGACCCCGGATAAGTCTTGGGACTGCCAAACTGCCCTCCAGGATTCTGCTTGATAGAATTGCTATCGATCAGAAAAATGATGTGCATTGTCATGTTGTTCTCTCCTATCCTTGGGCGTTGACCGCGCAGACCTGGTACGCAGGCGCGGCAGCGGCGCTCCCCTCGGTCCGGTAGCAGCACCTGCGCGCCTCGCTTCGTTGGCGCGGCGTCACAGCAAGCGACGTAACTGCAAGCGACGTGCCACTTGAGCCGGCACTTCGGGCCCCCAGCGCAAGGGCGCTTCCTCCCCCAAAACCCCCCACAGGCGTCTGGTCGTCCGATCTTCCGGGCACGCCTCGCCCCCCTCGCGGCGCCGGCCTCGCCTCCTGTCGAGAAGCGCCGCTTCATTTCGGGACGCAAGGCTTCATCGCCCCCGCGCGGGTCCCGCTCGACGCGCCCGCCGCAGGTCCGCCTGGATCTCCGCCGGCGCTCCAACGGTCGGATCGGTCCGAGATCGCCCCGAAGCCTCACCGAGCCGTCCAATGGCGGCTGGCATCGCCATTGCAACATTCGCATCAAGGTGGTTGCCCTCGGCCAGGACCCGGACCTCGGCAATCCGAACCCGAAACGTCAACTCCTCCCAATGCAGGAAGCGCAGCGATTCATGACAAGATTCTCTCGAATACTCAGGGCGGCGGCGGCCATCCCCTTCCAGTAGGGTACAGCTATACGGTAGGATGCCTTCCGCTTGGTGCTACGTCGCGGCAATCCCAGACGTTTCAGGCGTGGAAGACCTGCCCCATCGCATAAGGCCCGTTCTGTCAATGAGCTCGTACCGTCGGACTGCACGAGTCAGGAACGGCTCCGAGAATCTTGCCTTTGCGGAACGCGTTTGCTTGTCCTATCCGCACGACTTCGGCCGCTTCGACCTGGCCGAGGAGCCCTGGCCGGCGGATTGAGCCGCCGGGCCGCGGTGTCGTAACGAGTCATGCGTGATCGTCACGGGTGACTCGAGGCCGTCTTCGCGAGCGCCACGAACGTGCGCTTGTCGTCGTGCAGGTTGTTCCAGACGAGGTCGGCCCGGTGATCGCCGTCCACGTCGGCGAGGTGGACCGTGTCCGGGAGCCAGTATCCCTCGGGCTGTTGCCACGCGGCGAGCCCCCGTGTCCAACAAGGCGCGACACCGCCCCGAACAATCCGCGAGATCCCGCCGCAAAGATGCTTGTCTCGAAGGCTGTGAACCGGTGCGAAACAGGCTGTTCGACGTGAAATCGGCTATGCAGGCAGCCCGCGCGCGAGGTGGGTAATCCGCTTCGTGGAGAGCAACATCGGGTCCATTCCGCGGTTCCCCGCCTGGACGGAGCCGAGGCCCCGCGCGCCGGGGGCGACAGCGACAGTCCACTGGAACCGGCCGGCGCTTGTCTGGTAAGAGTGCGGGCCATGGCGACTCGCCGCGATCCGAACGACGATGGAGAGGTGGTCCCGCAGCCGGGGCCGTGGCCGGTGCCCGAGCCATCGCCCTCCCCCGAGCCTTCGCCCAAGCTCTTCCCCGAGCCGCCGCGCAAGAGCGTACCGGCGCCGCCGCCGGAGCGCTTCCCCGAGCCGGCGGCGGAGATCCCGCCCAAACCATTGCGCAAGAACGTCCCGGAGCCGCCGCCGGCGAAGGACACGTTCTCCGATCTGGCGCTGGTCGCCCAGCCACGCGCGGTGCCGCGCGGCGAGCGCATCCACGTGCTCGACGCGATCGGGCCGACGGTCTACGCCTTCGTGAGCAACATCGAAGGGGCCGAGGGCCAGCCGTGGGAGGTCAAGTTCGAGTGTGTCGACGCTCGCTGGATGGATGCCTCGTGGCAAAAGCTGATGTCCACGGCGGCGGGAGCGCGGCTGTTCCGGCTGTTCGACGGCAAGCCGTTCGAGATGGTCTATCCCAAGCTCGGCCTCTCGGACCTGCGTCATCTGTACCTGGTTTATGCCTGGTTCCTCGGCGTTTCCATTGACTCGCCGGTGCTCCAGGGAGCGGCCCCGGTGTCGTTCTTCACGGTCATCCTCCCGCCCGACGATCGCCTCGTCCGTCCCGTCATCAAACACTGCGCCTGGTACGAGCTGAGGCTCGAAGGCGGGGCCCGGGCGGACGAGGCTTATGCCGGCGACTTCGTCGAGTGGGGCGCGACTCCGGACGAGGACGTGCGCAGCGTGCGCCGGGTGGTGACGGCGGCGTTCCGGCGCGTGCCCGCCTCCGGGCGGCGCATCCCGTACGAGACGGAAGGGATGGAGCGAGGCGCGTTCGGGCCGTCGGTGATCCAGGGCGGGCTCAAGGCGCTGCACTTCCCTCAGATCGACCCGCTGCCGGCCGGAGCGGACGCCAACCTGCTCGACGACGACGCGCCGCCGCCCGCGCCGCCGGCCCAGGCGCCGCACGCCGCACCCGCCGCGGCGCCGCGAAGGCCTCGGGCGGTTGCGCCCAGCGTGACGGCCCTGGCGCGGCGAGCCGGACGCTGGTTCGCGGGCGCCACCGCGCTGGTGAAAGGCACGCTGCACGACGTGGTGCAAGACGTCGTCGGCGACCTCACGGCGACGCTGAGCCCGCAGCCGGCCTTCGCGCTGCCAGGGGGCTTCGCGCTGCCAGGCCGCGTCGCGCTGCCAGGTCGCCTCGTTCCGCCGGATCTCGGGGCCAGGCCAGAACCCCTCGCCTACACCGGGAGCCCGCTCAACATCGCGCCGTGGGCCGGGCTGCCGACGATCGCGGGAGCCGGCATCGGGGCCGCCGGGAGTCGGCCGGTGCTGAACCCGATGGCCCGGCTCCTGCCGAACCACGCGCACCAACCTTTCCTCGGCACGCTCAACATCGGCCAGGGCCACTGCACGATGTTCGTCAATCACGACAATCACGTGATTGCCTATTTCGACTTCGGCTATGCGACCGACTTCACCGTGGGCACGGCGCCGGCCGCGCCGACCTCGCCGTGTCTCTGCCGCCGTCCGTTGATCATCCTCTCGCACTGGGACAGCGACCACTGGGCGATGGTGCGGCGCGAGCACCACGCCTTGACGCTGCGCTGGCTCGCCCCGCAGCAGCACATGGGGACAGCCTCGCTCCACGTGATCGCCCGCGTGTTGCAGGCGGGCGGACAGTTCAACCTGTGGCTCGCAGGCGGCGGCGGGGCCGGCTCGCACATGCGCTTTCCGTGGGGCTTCGTCGAGCGCGCCAACGGGCCGACCCCGCTCGACGAGGACAGCCGCAACGACAGCGGGCTGGTCGCCTGGGTGTGTGTGAAGGATCAGATCGGCGGGGCCGAAGCGCCGGCCAACAACGCCGCCGCCGCGGTCCCCGCCGCGGCGGCGAACGTCGCCGCGGCGGCGCCGGCCGCGGCCGCGGGCATCGTCAACTTTCCCAACGTCGCGGGCATCCCCGCCGGCTGGCCGGCCCACCTCGGGCTCGGCGCGGCGATCGGCGCGGCACCGGCGTCTCAGGTCGCGCAGACCTCGGCGACGGCCGCGTACGCGTCGGCGGTGGCCGC
This sequence comes from Sorangium sp. So ce362, assembly GCF_051519845.1. Lineage (NCBI taxonomy): Bacteria > Pseudomonadati > Myxococcota > Polyangiales > Polyangiaceae > Sorangium > Sorangium sp. So ce362. The sequence goes on from NZ_CP150332.1 coordinate 7,162,286, forward strand.
GGCGATGGCGGCTCCGGTCCCGGCGATCGCCGCCGCCTGTCAGGCCGTCGCGCAGGCGGTCGCCACCAGCGGAGGCACCGCGCTCGCCGCCGCCGCCGTGGCCCGCAACGTCGCCAACTCGGCGGTGGTCGCGCTCGCCGCGGCGATCGTCGCGGCCGGCGCCGCGCCGCCCGCGAACCATGCGGCGTGGGTGGCCGCGGTCAACGCGCAGCGCGTCGCCGTGGCGAACGAGACCCTGCCGCTGATCGAAGCCGCGGTGAACGCCGTCGTGGCCGCGAACGGGCTGGTCGGGCACGCCGCCCACCGCGCCATTGCCAACGCCGCCGCCGACGTGTTGAGCGGCGCTGCCGCGCCGGGCCTCGGCGACGTCGCCGCGGTGACCCACATCGGCGCGACGCCCCCCGTCATCGTGGCTGCCGACAGCCCCGCCGCGCGCACCCGGAAGCGACGCAACGCCGTCAAGGACATGCTGTTCGGCATCGTCAACAGCGCGGTCAACAACCCTCCCGCGCTCGCTCTCCCGCCGCCCCATCCAGCGATCCCGACCGTGGTCGGCAACCCGGCGCCGTTCACCACACAAGAGCGCTACGTGTTGCTGACGGGCGACGCCAACTACTCGCGCATGCCGACGCAGACGCTGCTCGCCGCCGGCACGCAGACGCCCATCGTCGTCGGCCTGCTCGCCACCCACCACGGCTCGAACCGCGTCGACGGCTCGCAGATCGAGTCGTACTCCATCCCGTGGGCCGGCACGAGCGCCGAGGTCGCCGTCGCCCGCGTCGCACAGACGGTCGCCGCCCGCCCCGGCACCGTCATCGAGATGGCAGTCGCGGCCGCGACACGCTGGGGCAGCGTCGGAACCGCCGCGGCGATCGACGCAGCCGCCGTGGCCGCGGCGAACGGCGCGACCCCGGTGGCGAACGGCGCCACCGCGGCCGTCATCGGCGCGCTCGCCGCCGTCGCCGCCGACGCCAACGCAGCGGCGATCGTCGCCGCTGTAAGCGCTGCGACGCCGCCCGCGGTCCGCTACGCCGCCGCGGCCGTGTGCCTCGTGGAGCGCGTCCGGCTCAACGACTACGCCGCCGCTTTCCCGGCAATCGTCGCCAACGAGCCGGCGGCGGTGGCGTCCGCGGCCGTGGCCGGCTGCACCGCGCAGATCCTCGGCGCTGCCGCCGCCGATCACGCCAACATCATCAACGCGGCCGTGGCCGCCGCGCTCGCGCTCGGGGCGATGGAGCCCAACGCGATCTCGCCGTACGACCTCGGCCGCTACTGTCTCCTGGCTGCGCGTCACGTCTACCCGATGCCACTCGCACCCGTCGTCGGGCTCGTGGCCCTCAGTCAAGCCGCGGAAGCGCACGTCGCCGCCGCGGGCGCGATGGCTCCGTTGATCGGGGGCCAGGTCGTCCAGGCGATGCACCCAGGCGCCCTCTACGCAACGCCGGTCGCCGGTGCGTTGTTCGGTTTGCAGCCGCGCTTCGTCGGGGTCTCTGCCCTCCTCGATTGCCTCTACGCGCGCCGCGCCGCCGCCGTGGTCGCGACCGCCGCGGCCATCCCCGCCGTCGTCGGGGCCTTTCCCCAGACCAACGCCGTCGCCTCGATCGCCGACTGGGCCGCGGTGCTCGGCGCCGAGGCGGGCGCCGCGGCGGCGCTCAACGTCGAGCAACTGGGCATCCGCGCCGCCACGAGCTCGGGTTACCTGGCCGATCCGGTCTACCCCGCGGTGGCGGGAACGGCGGGAGGGCGCATTGCCTACTCTTACGGTCTGAACGGGACCGGACACTGCCACCCGGCCGCACCGGGACCGATGGGCCACCCGCATCCAATCGCGATCGCCAAGTACCGGTCACGCGGCTGGAGAGAGCGGCGCAACACCGTCAACACCGCCGCCAGCCTGCAGCCGGACGCCAGCCCGCACGGCCACATCGCGCTCGGCTGGGAGAACATCGCCGCGGTCGCGCCCGTGCTCGCCGTGGCCCCCGTCGTCGCCGTGCCGGCCCTTGGAATCGTCGGCGTGGCAGGGGTTGCGGCCGTGCCCGGGATCGCGGCCTACGAGGGCCCGCTGCGGCCGGGCGCGGCCCTCGCCGGACACATCCAGTGGAACTGCGCGAACTGCGCCAGGGCCTTCAACTTCGTGGTGTGAGAGGCCGCCCGCCGGGCGGAGCTTCATGCGCCAGGCCGGGCTCGGAGCGCCCCCGAAATCGGACCGACCAATCAGGCAGATGCGCGCTCTCAGGCGCCGTGCACCGTGACGAGGGCTCGTCGCGTTGTTTCGTCGACCACGCCGGTCGGCTCGAGCTCCTGCGCCCGCTGGAACTCCCGCACCGCGGCGATCACCGGCGCCGCCCCTTCAGGCGCGGCTTCCGCCTCGTGCGGCAAGTACCCGAGGCTCACCAGGCGAGCCCGCACGCCCTTCTCCTCGCTCACCGGTGCGAGGTGCCCGAGGGCCAGCTCGTAGCGCTCGGCCTCGCCGATCGCGAGCGTGCCGCGGCGCGCGCCGGGCGGGATCCACGCCTTGACCCGGCCGTCGCTCCCGGTCCGCCCCTCGTGGGCGATGCCGTCGATGGTCAGCACGTAGGCGAGGTCGGCGCGCGGCGCGTTCTCGGCGCGCAGCTCGATGTTGAGCTTCTCGGGCACCCCGCGGCGGCGGAACACGTGCCGCTGCGCCGTCACACACGCCGCCGCGCCCAGGCGCTTGTCCGGGATCTCGACCACGTCGCCCGGGAGCAGCACATTGGGATTGCCGCGAGCCCGGCGCAGCTCGGAGTTCGCGGCGAGCTTCCACAGCGTATCGGGAAAGAAGCCGCGCTCGAAAGCAATGCTGGCGATGCACTCGCCCGGCTCGACCGTATGCTTCTCCGCCATCGAGCGCACGATAGTCGGAGACGCCTTCACTTGGAAGCGCGAACGCCGCCGCCGGGGCCCCCCTCCGCCGCCGGCTCGCGCCGCCAATGACCGAGCACCATGCTCGCTCCGGCGAACCGGCGATGTCCCGGCGACCGCTGGCCGGCGCCCCGTGCAATCGCGGCGCGAGCTCAGTAGGGTGCAGCTATACGGTAGGATGCCTTCCGCTTGGTGCTACGTCGCGGTAATCCCAGGCGTTTCAGGCGTGGAAGACCTGCCTGGTCGCATAAGGTTCGTTCTGTCAATGAGCTCGTACCGTCGGACTGCACGAGTCAGGAACGGCTCCGAGAATCTTGACTTTGCGGAACGCGCTTGCTTGTCCTATCCGCAAAAATTTTGTGAAGGGTGCCAAGGCCCGGGGCGTGGTATTCCCCGCCTTTATTCATCGTCCCATTTCGCTGCGTGGAAAACAGGAGGAAGCCATCATGACCGTGCCCGATCATTTGCGTGATACGTTCGCGCTCCTCTTGCGTGCGTTTCCGGACGGAGTTGCCGAGGATGAGTACATGCCGTTACTCGCAGTCTTGGCACGATACCTGTGCGATGAGAATGTCGTCATTGTCGCCGCGGAGCTCACGGGAAAGAATCGCGGGATCGTGCTGAACGATGTGTACGCAGCGCAGGAACATTCTGAAACCATCGATGTGGACCGAGTCGTTCGGCGTCTAGAGACGGTCGGGTTCAGGGAGTGGCTGAGTAAGGAAGAGTAGAGGTTAGGAGGCGCCCTCGCCCCCATCACCTGTGCTGGCTCCAGAAGATGAATCGAACTCAGGTGACTGCTGTCCCCCTCCGTGCCAGAGTGTGAGGGAGCCTGCGCCGGCGTTCGCACCAGTGGTCTTTACCGAGTAGAGAATCCGCACCGTGCGCCAACACGCCACGTGAAGACGCCGAAGCCGGTGGGGTTGGGGAGATGACAAATCCCCTCATTTTGTGGCCGATTCCAGCGAAAAATTGAACATGAAGGCGGGAAGGCGGGAAGATTTCCCAGAGACTTTGCTTCCCGTCTTCCCGTCTTCATGTGAATTCCCCAAAAATTTGAGGGGATTCCTCAGGTTGGGGAGCCGATCGCCCAGGCCCTGCACCTTCGATAATCCGGTGTTGTTGGTGTTGAGCTTCGCCATCGAGCGATGACCATGCGCCAGGTGCGCAGGCCGCAGATAGGGATGGCGTAGGCCCGGAGCGGATAATGGAGCGGTTCGCAGCGGCGGCTCTCGTTGCAAAGACCACCGTTTCGCCACGTCGCTCGATCCTCCTTCGAGCCCTCGAAAACTCCGAGATTCCGGCCCCTCGATCAGGCCAGTTCCGGCGACGATTGTGGAACAGCCGGGATGGCTCGATGGTGGGTGGTCGGGTGGACGCCGATGGCGCCTTACTTCCCTGCCCTGGCGATTGCGCCGCTCCGCGGCCGGGATTGTCCCTGGCCCCGCGCTGACGCCGTGCCTTTCGCTGGCGCTTCGAGCGCGTGCGCGACCGCTTCGCCGGCGAGCGTGGCCACGGCAGCGAGGCGCTCCGCGCCCACACCCTGTCGCGCCCGCGCGGAGAGGCCCGCCATGGTCGTGCTGACAAGATCGGTCACGCAATCGGCTTGCGCAGGATGGCGTTGCGACACGTACTGGTGGATTGCCTCCTCGGCAGCGCGCTGATACGCCGCTGCCGCACAGCGCGCCTCCGGATCGTCACAGCCCAAGCCTTCCAGCACCATGCAGCCGCGTGCGTCAGGGTCCGCGGCATAGCGCTGTGCGGCATCCATCAGGACGGCCTGAAGCGAATCGGCGACCGGGCGATCCTCGCGCAGCAGCGTGTCCAGCGGCACCCCGTGCTCGCGCGAGTACTGCGCCAGCACCTGCCCGTAGAACGCCGCCTTGCTGCCGTAGGCCGCGTAGAAGCTGGGCGGATTGATCCCGAGCGCCCCAGTCACCGCAGCAATGCTGACCGCGTCGTAGCCCTGTACGTGGAACAGCCGCTGGGCCGTGGACACCGCCGCCTCGGCATCGAAACACCGTGGCCGGCCACGCGGGCGACCTATTTTTGTAGTCATCGCTAAATTTTCCTTGACGGCGTCACTTGGCGACTGTAGCATGCGCTACATAAATCCACAACAGGAGCGGTTCCATGATGTTCAAGCAGAAGCGGGCATTGGTTCTCGGCGGCAGCCGCGGCATCGGTGCGGCCATCGTCCGTCGGCTCGCCGCCGAGGGCGCGCAGGTCAGCTTCACCTATGCCGGATCGGAGGCCGCGGCGCGCCAGGTGGCCAACGAGACCGGCAGCTTGGCGGTGCAGGCCGACAGCGCCGAGCGCGACGTGGTGATCGCCACCGTCCGCGAACACGGGCCACTGGACGTACTGGTGGTCAATGCCGGCATCGGCGTGTTCGGTGATGCCCTAGAACTCGATCCCGATGACGTCGACCGGCTGTTCGCGATCAACATCCACGCCCCCTACCACGCCTCGGTGGAAGCGGCCCGGCAGATGCCGGAGGGCGGTCGCATCGTCATCATCGGCTCGGTCAACGGCGATCGCATGCCCATTCCCGGCATGGCCGCCTATGCGCTGAGCAAGTCGGCCCTGCAGGGCCTCGCACGCGGGCTTGCGCGCGACTTCGGTCCGCGCGGCATCACCATCAACGTGGTCCAGCCGGGCCCGATCGATACCGACGCCAATCCCGCCGACGGCCCCATGAAGGACCTGATGCACAGCTTTATGGCCATCAAGCGCCACGGCCGCCCGGAAGAGGTCGCCGCCATGGTGGCCTGGCTCGCCGGACCGGAAGCCGGCTTCGTGACCGGCGCCATGCACACCATCGACGGTGCGTTAGGGGCTTGAGTGGGAGCTGAGGCAAGGCCGGCCGGTCAGCCGGCCTTGCGGACGAGAGAACTGCCCGACAGACCGGCGCCGAAGGATGCCGCACAAGCCTTTGACAGCTCTACGTGAGCAACACGAACGCGCATCGTGCTCCCGCCATTCTCAGTAGGGTACAGCTATACGGTAGGATGCCTTCCGCTTGGTGCTACGTCGCGGTAATCCCAGGCGTTTCAGGCGTGGAAGACCTGCCTGATCGCATAGGGCCCGTTCTGTCAATGAGCTCGTACCGTCGGACTGCACGAGTCAGGAACGGCTCCGAGAATCTTCACTTTGCGGAACGCGTTTGCTTGTCCTATCCGCCGCGGCGGCGGGCGAGGAGGGCCGGCTCCGCTTCACGGACGGCACGACGGTCGCGCTCGCGCCGGGCAGCGCGCTGCGCGTGGCGGAGGTCGACGCGGCCGGAGCGCGCATGCTGCTCGAGGACGGCCGCGCGTCGCTGCGCGTCGTCCCGCGGCCGAGGGCGCGCTGGTCGGTCGAGGCGGGGCCGTTCGCCGTGCTGGTGACCGGCACGGAGTTCGACGTGGCCTGGACGCACGGCGACGGCACGCTGCGCGTCGACCTGCGCGAGGGGAGCGTGACGGTGCGCGGGCCGCTCGCGCCCGACGGGCTGCCGCTCCGCGCCGGGGCTGCGCGGGAGCGCGCCGGGAAGCTCATCGGAGGCTAGCGCGTCGGCGCCCGCCCCGAGGGCCCAAGGAGCTCAGCGCGCCGTCGGGTCGTTGACGCGCCCCGCGAAGAGGAGCGCCCCCGTCGGCCCATCGCTGATGAAGAAGAAGAACGGGCGGTCCAGGACGATCGCCGCGGGCTCGTGGAAGATGCCCACGCCCGCCGAGGCGAGGACGACCGCCGTCGCCGCCGCCGCCTCCGTCCCGGCCTCGTCGACCCCGATGAATGCCTGGTGAATGACGTCATCGATGTAGATCCCCCGGTTCCCGGTGATGCCCGAGAAGTCGGCGCCGGGGTCGAACGCGATCTCCATGCCGAGCTCGCTGAGCGGCTGCTCGAGAAGGGGGGACGAGCGGAACGAGAACTTCGGCATGGTGATGTCGACCGACCGCTCCTGCATCGAGGCGATGATCTCCTCGAGCGCCGCACCGTCGAGCGACTCCAGGAACGCGTCCGCCGTCCCCTCGGCAGGCAGCACGAGGAACATCGAGACGGGGGTCCCCGCATAAGGGATCTCCACCGCTTCCCAACCGTCGCCGGCGCCGTAGCGCGTCTCCTGCGTGCCGCGCATCATCGGGACGGTGACGCTCGTGGCGTCGCCGCGCCGGAACGTCCCGGGCTTGGTGGCGCGCTCCTCGAACGGCGTGCGCCACGCGGCGTCGAAGTAGATCGCGTTGACGAGCACGTACTCCGTCCCGCCCATGGGCACGCTGGCCAGCAGATTCGATATCTTGCCCTCCGTGTGATGGCTCACCCACTTGTTGATGAGGTCCGCCCCCTCCTCCGCGGAGTCGAAGTTCGCGAGCCGCACGTGCGCCCCATAGTGCTCGCCGAGCACCTTCAAGAACGGCGGCTCGATCCTGAAGCTCTGCGACCAGATCGCGTTGGCCGTGTGGAGCCGGAAGCCGCCTCCCTCCGTTCCGCCGGAGTCCCTGGCGCGCTTCCGGAGCTCGAGGTCCACGGCGTTGAACGCCGGGTGCAGCCGCGCCTGGGGCAGCTCGAACCGCATCGCCTCGGCCATCGCCTCTTCCGTCGTGGTCCGCGCGCCCGCGTAGGTCATCGCGAGCGCTGTCGAGATGCTGAAGGGCGAGTAGACGAGGTTATGGTCCGAGCTCTGGAGCGCGCGCCCGAGATCGAGCGCGAAGCTCGCGTTGTTGCGCGCGAGCGACGCCAGATCCTCCGCCGGGACGCTCGGGTTCTCGACCCGCGGAGCGTCCGAGGGCACAACGCAGCCAGGCTTCGCCTCGAAGCACTCGATCCAGCCCCCGGTCGAGCCGCCCCCTCCCGCCCCGCCGCCGGCCGAGCCGCCCCCTCCCGGTCCCCCGCCCTGCTCCGAGCCGCACCCAACCAGAACCGCCATGAACGCGGCGATCAAGCCCATCGTCGTTCGCATGACGCCGGGACAAAGCAAGCTGCGCGCCCGGAGGACGCTGCGCGGGAATGCTGATGAAACAACGATGTCTTGGCCCCAGTGGTGTGCCACGCGCCGCGAGGGAGTCGGACACAGATTGTGCCATGATGTACCGCCGGCCGCGTGGCCGGTGGTCGACACGCAGCTATGCGCGCGCGTGGCACCGGCGGCTTCCCCTTCCTCCGTCGCGCCCGCGGCGATGTGATGGAGGACAGGGTCGACGTCTACGAGCTGAAGTGATCCGCGGAGGCAGAAGGAGCCGCGCGGCAGGGCGGTCCGGGCGGCACGTTCGGCAAGCGCATCGGAGGCCAGCGCGTCGTCGCCCGGGCTCGTCTCGCGTCACGGCTCCCGGTAGCCCTCGTACTCCCAGGCGAAGTAACGCCGGAGGTTCTCGACGCAGGCGGGCCAGGTCTCGGCCTCGCAGGACGCGACGGTCTTCTCGAGCCAGCGCCAGAGATCGTCGAAGTCGTACCGGCGCATCACGAGCAGCGGGCGGGTGGCGAGGATTCCGTCGCGCGACTCCAGCCGGTCCAGCCCCGCGGCTCCCGGTCAGAAGTGTTACCAGGGCTCCGCTCGTACACCCTCCTGCGCAGCCTCGCCGCCCCTCCTACGCAGCTCCGCCGCCCTCCCACGCAGCCCCGCCGCCCCTCCCACGCAGCCCCGCCGCCCCTCCTGCGCAGCCTCGCCGCCCCTCCTGCGCAGCCTCGCCGCCCCTCCTGCGCAGCTCCGCCACCCTCCTGTGCGCCCCATTCGGTGAACTACGCCACGTTCGCGCGGCTCCTGCGCAGCCTCGTCACCCCTCCTGCGCACCCGCTTGTGTGTCCTACGCAACAGATCGTTCCCTCCTGTGCAGCCTCGCCACCCTTCCTGCGCAGCTCCGCACCCCTCCTGCGCAGCTCCGCACCCCTCCTGCGCACCGATTTCTGTGTCCTTCGCAACACTCTCCCCCTCCTGCGCATCCCCGCCAGCGCCGTGGCCCGCTGCTCGCCGCACGGCGCCGGGCACGCCGCCCCGCTCGACTCCGCGGCACACCGCCGCTCTCAACCCTCAAGCCCGGTACGCCACGCGCGACGTGACGGAAACGTGCTTTCCACTGGCCCATGCCCTGAGTCGCCAATACCTTCGCCAATCCTCCGCCCCTCATTCCGAGGGGCGCCGGCCCCGACAAGGAGGCGTATCTCTACCATGGCAACGAAGGTATCCACCACCACGTCCACCACGTCATCCGCGACCAGCAGGGCTTCAAGGAAGCACGCTTCGCGCGACGCGCAGGGCGCGCCTCGCTCCTCCGCCAGAGCAGCAGCGTACGCGCTCGGCGCCGCCCGGGAGGCCGAGCTCCTCCAAGAGGCCGAGTCGCTCGGCGAGAACACCCTTATTTTTCCCGGCAAGCTCGCCCGGCGCGTCATCTGGGCGAGCCGCATCCAGCTCGCCGCCGAGCGCGACGCGGCGGATCTCGTCCGCACCCCCTTCCCCGAGGACGACCCGCCGCTCACCCTCGAGGAGATCCACGGGCTCCGCGACAAGATCGAGCTCCTGCGCGTCACGCAATCGCGCTGGCAAGCTGCGCATCAGCGCCAGGAGCAGGCCGCCGCGACCTTCGCGAAGCCGGCCGCCGAGGCCGCCCTGCACCGACAAACGCTCCTCCGCTTCTTCGACCTCCGCTTCAAGAAGAGCGCCGAGGGGCAAAAGCGGCTCATGGCGATCCGCGCGGGCAGCGGCGACGCGGATCTGGTCCAGGACGTCTCCGACCTCCTCTTGCTCTGCTCCGAGCACGCCGAGGCCGTCGACAAGGCCCCTCGAGGCGAGGCCGCCGCCGTGGCCCGCCTCCGCGAGCTGTCACCGCTGCTCGCGCGCATGCTCGCCGACAAGACGCTCTCGCCCGAGGCGCTGCGCTCGCGCAAGCTCCGCGACGCCGCGTACACGCTCGTCGTGATCGCCGAGCGAAGGCTGCGCGCCGCCGCGGAGTACTGGTATGCCGGCACTGACAAGATGAAGGCCTATGCGCCTTTCCCCGTCTCCCGTGGCGCCGCGTCCACCGGAGGAGAAGAGGAAGGCGAGACCGCCGCGGAGGACGAGGGCGCGGAGGACGAGGGCGAAACGGAAGACGAAGCGCCGGAAGACGTCGCCCCGGCCGAGGAGGAAGACGAGCAAGGATCGCCCTGAACCGCCGCCGCGGCCAGGCCGCGCCGCGCGCTCGCGCCCTGGCGCTCTGTCCGCAGGCCGATCGGCCCCGGATCGGCGCGCCGCTCCACGGACGCCTGCCGGGACATGTCAAGTCTTTTCGGCGGCATGCCGGACGGCCGAATTTGGCCCCGCTCCTCCCCTCCCTGTGATCCAATCGGGGCGCCGGTCGCGGGCGCCGCATCGCGCCTCGTTCCCCCGCGCCTGCACCCTGCTCGCGTCTGCCCATGGCCGAGGTGCTCGCCGCATCGCTGATGTTCCCTGCCGTGATCTTCACGGTCGTGCTCGCGCTCGCCCTCATCTACTGGCTGTTCGTCCTCGTGGGCGCGCTCGACCTCGACCTGCTCGGCGGCGCCCACGGCGACGCGATGCCCGAGCTCGGCGGGCTCGAGGGCGCCGCCAAGGGCGCGCTCGAGGGCGCCGCCAAGGGCGCGCTCGAGGGCGCCGCCAAGGGCGCGCTCGAAGGCGCCGCCAAGGGCGCGCTCGAGGGCACCGCCAAGGGCGCGGTCGAGGGCGTGGCCGACGCGGCCGACGGCGCGCACGGCCTCGGCTCGGTGCTCGTGGCCCTGGACCTCCACCGCGTGCCCGCGACCGTGACGCTCACGCTGATCGCGGCGTTCGGCTGGTTCACGAGCGCCCTGTCCACGCTGGCCGTCGAGCCGCTCTGGGTCGGCTGGGGGCTGCCGCGCTGGGCGCTCGGCCTCGCGGTGCTCGCGGGGTCGCTCGTCGTCGCCGTGCTGCTCACCTCGCTCGCCGTGCGGCCGCTCGGGCCGCTCTTCGTGACCCGGCACGGCCAGGCGAAGAAGGACCTCGTGGGCCGCGTGTGCGTCATCTCCACCGGGCGCGTCGACGAGCGCTTCGGCCAGGCGGTGATCGACGAAGGCGGCGCGAGCCACATCCTCGACGTCCGGAGCGACACGCCCGGCGCCCTCCGCCGCGGCGACCGCGCGCTGCTCGTGAGCTGGGACCCCGACGGGGAGGTCTTCAGCGTCGAGCCGCTCGATGCCCTGCTCGGCCCGCCCCCTCCCCTCGCCGGGCGGCTTGCGTCCCGCGTGGAAGCGCCCCCGGAGGGCGCCGAGGACGAGCCCACCCCCGCGGTGCGACCCCGGGACGAGCAGCGGCGCGGCGGCTGAACGCCGCTGGCGCGCCGGCGGTTTCGTGTACGCTCTCGCCTGAGGGGGTGTCGTGTGGCCCCCGACCCGGCTCGGAGCGGGCTTGGGCGTTCGACCCTCGCGACGTGAACGCGAGGGTCAGCGCCCTCCCCTCCGCCGAAACGCGAAGGAGCTCCGCGTGCCCAGTTTGACTGTCCCCCTCATTGCCGTCCTCGTCGGTGTCCTCGCCTTCGTCGCCCTCGGGATCCTGGTCATGTACGCCAAGTTCTACCGCCAGGTGGACCAGGGCAAGGCGCTGATCATCAACACCCGAGGCCAGGATCCCATCGTCACCTTCACGGGGACGATGGTCCTGCCGATCATCCACCGCGCCGAGTACATGGATATCTCGGTCAAGACGATCGACATCGATCGGCGCGGCAAGGAGGGCCTCATCTGCAAGGACAACATCCGCGCGGATATCCGGGTCACCTTCTTCGTGCAGGTCAACAAGACCCAGGACGACGTGCGCACGGTCGGGCGGACCATCGGCTGCGTCCGCGCGTCGAACCCGGAGACGCTCGAGCAGCTGTTCGCCGCGAAGTTCTCCGAGGCGCTCAAGACCGTGGGCAAGCGCCTGAACTTCGAGGACCTCTACATGGAGCGGCAGAAGTTCAAGGACGACATCCTCGACGTCATCGGCAAGGACCTGAGCGGGTTCGTGCTCGCCGACGCGGCGATCGACTACCTGGAGCAGACGCCCATCGAGCTGCTCGACAAGCACAACATCATGGATGCCGAGGGCATCCGGAAGATCACCGAGCTCACGGTCACGCAGAACGTGCTGACGAACGATCTCCGCCAGAAGGAGCGGATGGAGATCGGCAGCCAGAACCTGAACTCCGACGAGGCCATCTTCCGCTTCGAGCAGCGCCGGGCCGAGGCCGAGGCGAAGAAGGCGAAGGAGATCGCCGTGTCGCAGGCGCGCGAGCAGAACGAGGCCGCGCGCATCACGAGCGACGAGCGCAAGAAGACGGTGCTCCTCCAGGAGAAGAACGACGAGGAGGCGTTCATCGCCCGCGAGGCGAAGGAGCGCGGCGTCTCGGTCGCCCAGAAGAACAAGGAGCGCGAGATCGCGGTCGAGACCGAGCGCGTCCAGAAGGCGCGCCAGCTCGAGATCGTGAGCCGCGAGCGCGACGTCTCGCTCCAGGAGATCGCCCGCGAGAAGGAGCTCGAGATCCAGCGGAAGGACATCGCCGACGTGGTCCGGGCGCGGATCGCGGTCGAGAAGACGGTGGCCGAGGAGGAGGAGAGGATCAAGGACGTGCGCGCCGTGGCCGAGGCGACGCGCATCAAGGACGTGACGCGCATCAACGCCGAGGCGGAGGCGCAGGAGCAGCTCGTCAAGCACATCAAGGGGGCCGAGGCGAGCGAGGAGGCGGCGAAGTTCCGGGCGCGCGAGAAGCTCCTCACGGCCGACGCCGACCTCGAGGCGAGCGACAAGGCGGCGCGCGCGAAGATCCGCATCGCCGAGGGCGTGCAGGCCGAGTCCGCGGCCGAGGGGCTGGCGCGCATCCGGGTGAAGGAGGCCGACGCGCAGGCGATCGAGAAGCAGGGCTTCGCCGAGGCGCGCGTGGCGCTCGAGAAGATGAACGCCGCCGCCGTCGGCGAGGAGAAGCAGGGCCTCGCGCGGGTGCTCGTGAAGGAGGCGGAGGCGCAGGCGATCGAGAAGCAGGGGCGGGCCGAGGCGCTCGTCACGCGGGAGCGGCTGCTCGCCGAGGCCTCGGGCATCGAGCAGAAGGGGCTCGCGACCGCGAGGACGCGCGAGGCCGAGGCGATCGCCCTCGAGAAGACGGGCCTCGCCGAGGCGACCGCGATCAAGCAGCGGCTCCTGGCCGAGGCGGCCGGCACGGCGGAGAAGGCCGCGGCCATGAAGGCGCTCGACGGGGTCGGGCGCGAGCACGAGGAGTTCCGCCTCCGGCTCGAGAAGGAGCGGGCGGTGGAGCTCGAGGCGCTGCGCATCCGCGCCGAGATCGCGCAGGCGCAGGCCGAGATCCTGCGGGGCGCGTTCGATCAGGCGAAGATCAACATCGTCGGCGGCGACGGGGCGTTCTTCGACCGCTTCGTCAAGGCGATCACCCTCGGCCAGTCGATCGACGGGGTGGTCGATCAGAGCGCCACGGTCCGAGCGTTGGTCGGCGACTACCTGAACGGCAACGCGAGCCTGCCCGAGGACCTGAAGCAGCTCGTCGCGCACCCGTCGCCGAGCGCGAGGTCGTCGGACGGGACGCTGTCGGGGATGCTCACGTCGCTCTTGCCGAGCGCTGACGCCGACGGGAAGAAGAAGATCGAGGCCCTCGCCCAGAAGGCGCGCGAGCTCGGCCTCGACCAGCTCGGGCAGCAGCGAACGCCACGAACCTGAGCGGGGTCGGGAGACGAACCGCCCCGCCAGCCCCGCGCAGGAAGAGCCCCTCGCCGATCCGGCGTGAATCGACCCCGATTTGCCCCAGAGTGATTCACATGAAGGCGGGAAGGCGGGAAGATTATTGATCTTTTCTTCCCGCCTTCATGTTCAAATTAGGCCACCGCCATCTCGTGAGCTCCATCGCGCTCGGCTGGACTCGGGTGATCCTGGAGGGAGTGCGACGGACGGGATTGCCCCGAGCCCAGCGCGCCGATGGCCGCCGCCTTCGCGGCCTCAGGCTCCACAGCGAGGTCGGGGACGACCCCCACCCCGTCGATCGGCTCACCGCCTGGGCGTGCACACCGCCCCACGGTCGCGTGGAGCGCGCCCTCTTCGGTCGAGATCACACGTTGTGCGGTGCCCTTGCCCCACGTGGCCTCGCCCACGACCAGGGCACGGCCGTGGACCTGCAGGCACGCGGCGAAGACCTCCGCCGCCGAGGCCGTCCGCCGGTCCACCAGGAGCGCCAGCGGGAGCGTGCACGGATCGCCGTGGCGGGACCGGTGCACGAGCTCGTCACCGTCCACGTCGACGACACGCACGATCTCCAGGCCCCGATCGAGGAAATCGCCGGCCAGGCGCACGCTGGCGTCCAGGTCACCTCCGGGGCAGCCCCGGAGATCGATCACGAGCGCCAGAATTCCCTCGCCGGTCAGCCGCCGGATCTCGTTGTGGACGAGCGTCGGCAGCGCGCACGAGAAGACGCGGACGCGGAGCACGCCGATCGCGGCAGAGCCCGTCTCCGCCGGCCCCTCCGCGACGATCTCCCCCGGCCCGCACAGCGGCTCCGTCAAGGTCTCCGCGAGCGACGTGAGGGATCCTGCGTCGAGCATCGCCCCGGCCGGCGGGCCGGCGAGGGTGTAGAATACGTTCGTGGCGCTGGGCACCACCACCGCGCCGACACCGTCGTTCATGTTGTTGCCCGTGGTCGGGCAGAGCAGGTTGATCGCGGGGAGGTTGTCGACGTACACGACGGGATTGCCCATCGTGTATTGCCCCGTCCCCTTGACGCTCGGGTGCGCGACGCCCGGGTCGTCGCCAAACGTGACCGGGATCTTCGAGCCCAGGTTGAGCGCGTTGACCATGGAGAGGCGCACGACCGGCGAGAACGGGACGGCCTGCGCGTTGAGCGCGAAGTTGGGATACGGGATCGGCACGACGGCGGGGCCGACCGGCGTGTTGCACACGTCGGGAAAACCGATGTTCATCCCGGCGCCGCGGTTGGAGGCGGTGAGCATCGCCCTTATCCCAGGTGGATCTGCTTGCCGTTGATGGTCACCGTCTCCTCGGTCAGGACGGTGGCGCGCCTGGCGCGGGTGTGCGACTCGTCGTCGACGACCGTGTGCGCCTGCTTGTGGTGCGCGCTGAACAGGCTGGTCACGCGCTGGTAGAGCGAGGCGCACCGCTCCACGATCTCGCCGGCCGTGATCTTCACCTTGTCGACCATCACCTCCAGCCCCTTGCCCGAGATCTCGACGCCGCCGTCGCCCCCGAGGCGCAGCTTCCCGCCCACCGCGCGGACATCGACGTCGCCCGGGAACGCGATCGAGAGGCGGCCGCGCCCGGCGAGGACGCCGATCGCGTAGGTTGCGCCCGGTCCGCCGATGACCAGCAGCACGTCGCCGAGCGACGGCTCGTACGGGAGCGCGAACGCGAAGAACGCGCGCTCGGTGGTGCCGGTCGCGAGCAGCACGGTCGCGCTGTCCGGGCCGAGCGCGGTGACCTCCGCCGGGCCGAGGAACGAGACGGCGCCGCCGGCCGAGGCGAAGATCCCGGCGAGATCCGGACCTGTCTGCGGCGCGCCCATCTGGAGGAAACTGCTGCCCTTCATATCCCTCTCCTTCACTCGTCGTCGAGCCGCTCCGGCATCTGCCAGGACTCGGCCTCGAGCCGCTTGCTGTCCGTGCGCCGCGCGAGCGCCGTGCTCGCGCGGTCCCAGATCGCGCCCTCGTCGAGCACGCAGTGAAGGTTCGCCCGGCCGAGATCGGTCCGCGTGAAATCCGAGCCTCGCAGGTCCGCGTGCGACAGGTCCGCGAAATGCAGCCGCGCGCCGGCGAAGCTCGCGCCCTCGGCCCTGGCCCCGGTCATGATGGACTCGCGGAGATCACAGCCCGAGAGATCGGCGCGCCGGAGCCTCGCCTTCGTGAAGGTCGAGAACCGCAACATGGTGCGGGCGAGGCGCGCGCCCTCGAGATCGGCCTGGCCGAAGAACGCGCCCTTGGCGGCGAGACCCTCGAGGCGCGCGGCGCGCAGATCGGCCTCCATGAAATTGGCCTGCTGGATCACGCAGCCGTCGAGCCGGGCGGCCCCGAGCTTCGCACGGGTGAAATCGCTGCTCGTGAAATCGGCGCCGCGCAGGTCCATGCCCTCGAGGTTGGCGCCGGAGAAGCAACACTGCACCATGGACAGGCCCCGGATCGAGAGCGAGCGAAGGTCCCTGTCGGAGAAGTCCACCCCGTGGAACGTGGCCTTTTCGATGACGGCGCCGTCGAGCGCGGCGCCGTCGAGCACCGTCTGGCGGACGAGCGCGCGCGAGAGGTCGGCGCCCGCGAGGTTCGCCTGAGACAGGAGCACCCGCACGAGGAGCGCGCCGCTCAGGTTGGCGCCCTCGAGGTTGGCGCCGGTCATCATGGTCATCTCCAGGTCCTTGCCGGAGAGATCCACGCCGCGGAGATCCGCGCTGGAGAGGACACAGAACCGCAGCACCGTGCCGGTCAGATCGGCGCCGCGGAGATCACAGCCGGCGAGGATCGTCTTCTCCAGGTGCGCGCCGCGCAGCCGGGCGCCGCGCAGATCGGTGCCGCGGAGCGACGACTCGACCATGCGCACGCCCTCGAGGTCGGCGCCGCGCAGATCGTGGCCCGACAGCTCGGCCCCTTCGAGCTCCCGGCCGCGGAGGTCCGTGCCGGCGAGCGTGGCCTCGTCGAAGACGGCGCGGCTCATCACCCGGGGGAGCCGCGCCTCGCGGAGGTCGGCGCGGAGGAAGATCGCCGTGTTCACCGTCGAGCCGGAGAGATCGGCGCGCGCGAGCACGGCGGACGTGAAGACTGCCTGTTCGATGTGGCAGTCCGTAAGGCGCGCGTCCGTGAGGTTCGCCCGGCTCCATGTCGTGCGGCCCAGCCGTGTGCCCGAGAGATTGGCGCCTTGCAGATCGGCGCCGTCGAGAGAGGCGCCTTCGAGGTCGGCGCCCGAGAGATCGGCGCCACGGAGGTTCGCCCCGGGCAGCGAGGCGCCGCGCAGGCTCGCGCCCCGCAGATCGGCCGCCTCGAGCGTGGAGCGCGCGAGCGCGAGGCCTTCGAGCTTGGCCCCCGCGAGGCGCGCATGGGTGAGATCGACCAGGATCCCCTTCGCGTCCTGGAGACAGGCACCTTCCAGCCGGGCGCCGTGGAGGACGACGCCCATGAGCTGCGCGCCGCGCAGGTCCGCCCGCTCCAGGCTCGCGCCGCGGAGCGTGGCGCGCACGAGCCTCGCGCCGGCGAGGCGCGCCGCGGGGAGATCGCGGCCCGCGAGATCCACGTTCGCGACGAGCGCCCCCTCCAGGGAGCGCCCCGCCCGGACCGCGGCCTCGATCTCGTCGGCGCGTGTCATGCGTGCTCGAACCTCGCGCGCTCCAGGTTGGCGCCGCTCCAGTCACACCCGCGGACGGTGGCGCCGAGGAGCTTGGCGTCGTAGAGGTTGGCGCCCGGCAGGCGCGCGCCGTCGAGCCGGGCCTTGTTGAGCTCCGCGCCGAAGAGGTTGGCGCGCGCGAACCCGGCGCGGAGGAGGCTCGTCCGGTAGAGGCGCGCCTCGGCCAGGTCGGCGCCGTAGAAGCGCGCCTCGTCGGCGATGGCCTCGGTGAAATGAGCGGCCCGGAGGTGGGCGAGGCGGAAATCGGCGCGGCGCAGGAGGGCGCCGGTCCAGATCGAGCCCTCGGCCCGTATGCCGATGAGGTTGGCGTCCTCCAGCGACGAGCCCATGAAGCTCGAGCCGCCGAGGCGCGCGCGGGCCCAGATCGAGCGCGCGGCGCGGCAATCGCGGAAGGCCGACCGGGTGATCTCGGCCTCGGTGAGGTCCGCGGCCTCGAGGACGGCGCCCTCGAAGTCGGCCCGGGAGATGCGCGCGCCGCCGAGCCTGGCCCTCGTGAGATCGGCGTCTGGGAGAGAGACGAACTGCCCGTGTGCGCGCCGCAGGTCCGCTTCCCGCAGGATGGCCCCCTTGAAGCACGCCTGCTCGAGCGACGCGCCCTTGAGAATGGCACCTTCGAGCAGGGCATGGGTCCCGTTGCAGAGCTCGAGATTGCACTGCGCGAGATCCGCGCCGAGCAGGTTGGCCTCGAAGAGCACGGCTCCCTTGAGGCTCGCGCCGGTCAGCCGGGCGCCTTGCAGGCTCGCGCCGGTGAGGATGGCGCCGTCGAGCTTCGCGCCGCGGAGGTCGCGGTCGCGGAGGTCGCGGCCCGTCAGATCCTGCCCGGAGAGGTCGCGACCCGGGCCGGGCTCCTCCGGCGACGGCTCCCGGAGGGTGGGATCGAGCTCTCGAAGGCGCGCGTCGCCCCACAGGGCCTCGGCCTGGGCGAGGAGGCTCAGATCTTCGGGCGTGGCCTGGTTCTGCTGGGCGCGCGCCCGGGCCTTGGTCACCGCTTCGAGCGCGCTCTTCAGCACCTCGCGCAGCGAGACGCGCGGCTTTGCGCCCGGGATGGTCGGCGACACCGGGGGCGGCGTCGTGGCAGCGGGCGCGCCGGACAGGAGCTCGAGGATCCTGGCGCGCATGTCGGTGCCCGGGGGCGCGTTCGCGATCGCGTCGTCGATTCGCTTGCGGACCTGCGCCCGGACGTCGGGCGCGAGAGGGGCGAGCTTCTGCGCGAGGAGGGCGTCCAGCGGGTCGGCTCCGGGCTCGGCCGCCCTCTTCTGCGCGGCCTCGATCTCGCGGCCGCGCGCGACGGCCTCGGCGAGCTGGGGAGACATGTCCTTGAATCCCAGCGGGTCGGCCTCGAAGGCCTCGAGCTGGGCGCGGTAATGGTCCTCGGGGAGGGGGCGCTCGGCCAGAGGCTCCGCGGCGACGAGCGCGAAGGTGATGTCGCTCAGATCGTCCTCGCGCACCTCGGTGAGTCCGCGCCACGAGAGGACGACGCGCTCCGCCTCCAGGTCGGCAAAGAGGGTGTCGAGCACCATCCTCACCTCGCGGAGAGCTCCGTCCCTGTCCTTGACGAAGGCGCGCACGCGCAGCCCTGGCAAGCGAGACGTGTACACGGCGTGGACCGGGTGCAGGCCCTGGAACGAGACCTCCTCGTCGCCGCGCAGGTACGGGAGCTGCTGGTCCGCGGGGGCGGCATTGAAGAAGGACCAGTCGAAGTCCTCGGCGAAGTACGGGGCGCGGGTCCTGCGGTAGGAGGCGCCGTATTCCTTCCCCATCTTGCCGGCGCGCTGAGGCCAGGCGGGGTTGATGGGGCCGAAGCCCGCGGGCTCCGGCCGGTCGTCTCTCGACCGAACGAGAAAGCGCGGGTCCTCGACCGTGGGCAGCTCCCCGGGTCCGAGCCCTTTCCCGGCCGGATTCTTCACGTATCCAGGACCGCCGAAGGCGCCTGTCCAGTCGATCGGCATCTCGACGAAGGGCGCGGGCTCGCCCATGGCGGGGCCGAGGACATGCTCGGTCCAGACGCGCCTGCCGGTGATGCGGAGCGCCTTCGACCACGAGCCCACGGAGAAGCGCACGTCCATCTCGCGGACCGGCCTGCCCCCGGGAGCGTGGCACTTCCCGGCGAGGAGCACGTCGGCACGCAGCTTGAAATCGGCGAAGTCGCCCGGATACAGGCAGTCACCGAGACGCTCGTCGTCTCCGTCGCGGAAGGTCTCGGCCTGGAGAGGGCCCTGGACGATCTGCGGAATGCCCTCGAGCGGCGCCGCCACGGCGCCGTGCCGGAGCGCGAACGTGCCGCGCACGACGAGCGTCATCTCCGGCCGGGGCGGCCTGCGCGAGGTGACCTTCGCCCCGAAGAGCAGGTCCGTCGTGTTCTTCGTGCGCATCGCCGGGGCCCGCGATCAGCCGAGGAAAATGGCCATGGCGAGGCGCTTCATGACGAGGCTCGCGGACATGTCCTGGCCGATGACGGCCGAGTCCGAGTCCCCCATGGTGACCTCGAACTTGTAGCCGATGCGGATGTCGTTGATGGCCTTGGCGACGTTGAGGTCGAGGATGAGCGGCGCGATGCGCATGCCGGTGATGCCGATCGCCGAGATGTCGATCCCGAGCTTCTTGAGGCCGAGGAACAGGTCGAGCGCGGCGCCGATCTGGATGCTCTCGCTGGGGCCGAGGAGGAAGCTGAAGTCGTTTCCGATCAGCATGGACGACGACGTGCCGATCTGCTGGCTGACCGTGTTGCCGATGGTGCTCTCGTTGATGATACCCGCGATGGTCTCGCTGGAGATCGCGCCCGCGACCGTCGATTCGTGGATCGTGGAGACGGGCTTTCCGGTCGAGCCCGTCTGCGAGTCGATGCTGTCCGCCCATGTCTTCTCGGTGATCGTGGGGATGGGTACCTGCTCGGAGCCGGTCTGCGAGTCGATGCTCTGGGCCCACGTCTTCTCGATCAACACCGGGTTTTCACGGGTGACCGTGAAGTCGTTGAGCGGGTTGGGGTTCGTCTCCGGGACGAGGCTGCCCGGGCT
Organism: Sorangium sp. So ce362; assembly: GCF_051519845.1. NCBI lineage: Bacteria > Pseudomonadati > Myxococcota > Polyangiales > Polyangiaceae > Sorangium > Sorangium sp. So ce362. Next base: position 7,182,503 of record NZ_CP150332.1, read on the forward strand.
CTCGGTGCCGGTGATGCTCTCCTTGAGAGGACCGTAGAACTCCTCCTTGACCTCCCCGTTGTAGATCGCGTGCACATCCCCCTTCTCGGTCTTCTCGTGGACCTTCCACGTGCCGCGGCTCTCGACCCAGGTGATCTCGGTCACGGCGCCGGGGGTGACGCGCCAGTCCTGGACGTGACCGCCCCCCGACTCGTACGAGGTCGTGCCGCCCGTGGCGCCGTCGACGGTGGTCGGATCACCGGTCACCGGGTATCGACCGAGCACGACCATCTTGTAGTTGCCGCGGATCACCTCGATCTTGTCGCCGCGGGTGGTGGAGATGCGGTTGCCGTCCGAGTGGTCGAGCCATCCGCCGCGGGTGTGCAGCTTGGCGCTCTCGGCCTGGCGGTCCGCGACGGGGTGGGCGGAAGGGTCGCGCGGGCGCGTGTCGTCGACGAAACCGTGGACGAGCTTGGCGAGATCGTCGCCGGGCTCGTCGACGATCTGCGGCGGGTCGGAGCCCGGAGCGGTGGGCACGGCCCCGAGGCGGATGTAGCTCGACATCTGGCGGGACGCGATGGTGTCCCCGAGCAGGCTGTCGGTGCCGAAATTCGGAACCACGACGCGAAAGTACTTGCCATTCGACTGGATGTCGTCTCCGCTCATCTCTGGCTCCGTTCGCGTGCCGGTGGACCGGGTGGAAGGCCCGATGATGCGGGTGCGGCGCACGCAACGTCAAGGGTACATTCGCTCGCGCGCCGAGTATGGAAGGGGACGGCGCGGCAAAGGCCTCCGTCGCGATCTTCCCCGTCGGGCCCACCGCCGCGGCGACGGTGTGATTGCGGAGATCCCGCCGGGCTTCGATTTCCGCTGCTTTCACGCGGCGCCACCCGATGCGCTCGGGTTACTGGTTCTTGGTCAGGTAGATCAGGGCGGCGATGCACATCTCGTCGAGCGTGCTCTCGCCGAGGCGCACGTCGACCGGGGCCGGGAGGTGCTGCTCCTTGAGCGCCTTCGCGAGGAACGGGTTGCCTGTCGAGTTGTCGTAGGTGCAGCGCATCGTGAGCAGATCCCCGCCGCGGAGGCGCGGGAGCTCCGCGATGGGGACGTCGTAGTAGAACGCGCGCTGCCACGAGAAATCCCACCGCGGCGTCTGCACCAGGCACTGCTCCCCTGCCCCGCCGGCAGCCCCCTGCTCGTGCTCCAGGCTGACCTTCATGTCCGTGCCGACATAATGCATGTGCGTGCCAGCGCCGTAGAGGTACGTCTCCGAGGCAGACACCGACTCGGGTAGCCTCAATTGCATGGTCTCGACATGATCCTTCGCGCCGGCAGGGATCAGGAACTCGACGCCGTTCGCGTCGTTCGGCCCGGGCAAGAGGCCGCCCCCCTCGGCCAGCGGCGACCCGAAGTTGCCGATCAGCGCGACCCCCATGGCGTACTCCGGCACGCCCTGCGTGAAGCGCATCTGAAGGCGCGTCGTGTCCGGGTCGGCGGTCGCCCCCGCCGGGTGATAATGCACCTGCATCACCAGCCGCGCGCCGACCGGGAGCTCGGCGCCGATGTTCGGCGCGAACTCCAGAGGAACAGCCCCCGGCGCCCACGCGGCCACGAGCTCGCCCGAGAAGCCAGGGCCGCCGAAGCAGTCGTAGCCCCCCTCCTCGTCCGCGAGCTCGTCGGCCACGCCCTCCTTGTCGAGATACACGAGCGCGTGGTGCACCACCTTGCGGTTGCCAGGAAGGACGTGCACGCCGTTGATGTAACGCGTCTCCGCGAGCCCAGGATCCATCACGAAACACCGGAACTGGTCGGCATCGCCGCTCGCGACGAACGGCGCCTCCGGCGAGACCTCCAGCTCGACACCGGCAAGCCCGCCGGCGCCGGCGACGAACGGGGGCGGCGCGGCGGCCGGATCCCCCTCGGGGCCGCCCGCAGCAGCCCACGCCTCGAAGACGGCTATCTCTTCCTCGGTCAGCCGGAGATCATCCCTCCAGCCGTGAGGAGGCTGGCACTCGTCGGTCTCCTCCGCTCCCCACGGCGGCATCGTGCGATCCCGCGTCGAGGCCGCGAGCAGGTTCGCCACCGTGCGGGCGGCGTCGTACGTCGTCAGGCTGAATGGGGCGATGTTCCCGGGGGAATGACAGCTCATGCAGTGCTCCTGCAACAGCGGCTCGACGTCGCGATGGAATGTCGGCGACGTCGCCGTGGAGCCCGGCCCCTCCTCACCAGAACAACCGAGGAGCAACGCCGGCAGGAACACGAGCGACGTGAGCACACCCGATGTCGACTTTCGCATGGAACTCCCTTTCAACAGCCTCCGCCGCGCAGACGTGTCGACGGGATCATGAAGGCCTCATCGCGAGGCAGCCCGGCTTGCATCAGCTCGGATGTCGTGGCGTCGCGACAAGGGGGTCCGTCAGGGGAACCAGAGCAGCTTCTCGGAGGAGGGTTTGTAACAGCTCTCCCTCGCTGCCTCCTCGTCGTCCGTGCAGCTGGACGACGAGAGGCAGTCCGCGATGGCGTGCAGCGCGCCTGCGTTGTACGTGGTCGTGAGCAGCACCCGCTGGGCCGTCTCCAGCTTGTCGACGGCCGTCTTGCAGTCGGCCGCCGACACCTCCTCCTCGCAGCGCGCCGCCCGCTGGCACCGCGCCGCGATCACCTCCTCGCTGCCCGGCCCGTCCGCGCCCATCTCGACCGTGACCCCGTCGTTGCACTCGGTGATGAGCTGGCTGTTGTCCGGGGCATCCGCGCCAGCCGCCTCGTGCCGCGCCGTGAAGCACTTGGTCATCCCGCGCAGGTAGGCCGCCGACGCCGTCGGGTATGCGCCTTTGCACGCCCCGAGGTGCTCCCATGCATCACCCGAGCCGTTCAGCTTGGCGAGCCCCTGGCACCACGCTGCCTGGGCGCTTGTGACATCCGAGCTATCGGGGTAGCTGGCCCCGCCGCCACCGCAGGCGGCGACCAGCAGCGCAGCGATCCCGAGGGCAGGGATCGCGGCAAGGGTCGGAGGTCGGAAGGCGCTCATGCCCGAATGTTTGCCAGGAATGCGCGCGGACCGTCAAGGTTTGTGATGCGCCTGGAGCTCCGCCATCCCTCGACCATCAGCACCGTGTGGGCTCACCGAGCGCGGTGAGGAGGCGGGCGATGCTGCTCGGCTCAGTGAGCAGGGCGACGAGCTTCATCCTGCCCTTGCAGGCCGGGCACTCAAGCACATCGATCCTGCGAACGTCCGGCGCAGCAGCTCGGCCCACGGCCGATAGCCGCCTCGCTTGCGTTCGGGAGCGGGCTCGTCGTCCGCTTTCGCGGGCTGTTGCGGCTTCGCAGGGCGCGGTCCGATGCGCCGGCGCCCCAACGTGGGCGGCTCGCAGGCGCGCGCCCCCCGCGCACTTCACGGTGTGGAAGCGCGAGGGACGCGGGCAGGGGCGGCGCCGTCGGCACGGGCGGGACGCCCGGTGGCAGCGGGGGCGCGGCGGGGGGGGCCCCAAAGCCGCGCTCGAACACGGGCCGACCGCGAGGCGTCTCACCGCGCTCGTCGACCTCGATGTCCAACTCGCCATACATGGCGATGTCCGCGGCGAGGCGACTCAATATCTGGCGGTCCCGCTCGACCGTTCCCTGATGAACGCCCTGACCTTCAGGTGGCCATCGGGTACTGATGAAACGTGCCTCCCGCAGGGCGATGAAGTGAAAGGCGGCCCCTCGATGCGTGGATGGGCGATTCTTGTCGTGTCGCATCTTTCCGGGGGCCCTCGGCGGGATCGTGCGGCGCTGATGAATGCGGTGCCCACGCCGAGCAACGAAGCGATCATGACCAGAGACGCCGAGCGAATCGATTCAGCATCCAGGACCAGCATGGACGCATCGGCCGCCTTGACCATCGCAGCGGTCCTCGCCGCGACGGCGTGTGAGCCGGCAGCGCGCGGGGGCGAAGCAGGCGATGGCCGCAGCGACAACGCTACAGCCGACAGCGGCCATACCGCCAGCGCGCGTGGCGCGCTCGGCGCCGGCGGCGCGGACGGCTGCGAGGCGGCGAGCGGCAGCGGCGGCGAGGGCGGCAGCAGCTCGACCGGCGCCGGCGGCGAGGGCGGCAGCAGCTCGACCGGCAGCAGCATGCCAGGCACGTGCACGCCGGGCTCGGTCGTCGCCTGCTACACCGGCCCCGCCGGGACCGCGGGCGTCGGGCGCTGCGCTCCCGGGACGCAGGCCTGTCGCGCGGACGGTCTTGGCCACGGCCCCTGTACGGGTGAGGTGACGCCCGCCGCAGAGCTCTGCGCCACGCCGGTGGACGAGAGCTGCGACGGCGTCCCCAGCTGCCCTCAGCAGCTACCGTGGGCGCGCGGGTACGGCAGCACTGGCTGGGACAGTGGCATGTCCATCGTGAGCGACGCCTGGGGCAACTACTACGTCTCGGGTGAGTTCGAGGGGACGGTCGACTTCGGCGCCGGCCCCCTCACCAGCGCAGGGCAGTCCGACGTCTTCTTTCTCAAGCTCGATCCTTCGGGCTCGGTGATCTGGAGCAGGCGCTACGGGACCGAGTTCGACGACTGGGGCGGCGTCATGACCGTCGACGGGAATGGCAACATCTTCCTCGCCGGCAGTTACGGCGGCGGCGCGATGGGGCAATTCCCGGGCCCGGATTTCGGCGGGGGCCCGATCTCGGCCGCCGAGGACAGGGGAGCCTTCGTGGCCAAGTTTGACCCCGGCGGCGATCATGTCTGGAGCGCCGGATACACGGTCGTGATCCCCACGTCCATGCAGAGAGTAGCGGAGATCGCCGTCGATGCCCTCGGCGACGTGTACATGATCTACGACATCAGCGACTGGGCGCACCTCACGAAGCTGGGCGCCGGAGGCAGCGGCGTTCTCTGGACACAGCTCGTGCCGGCGTCCGCCGTCAGCAACGGAGCGGTAAGCCTCGCGGTCGACAGCGCCGGCAACGTGATCGTGGCGAACGAGGACCCAATGACTTGCTGCTATGGAGGCCCGCTCTATTTCACTGTCTCCAAGTTCGACTCGACGGGCGCGCTGCTCTGGCAGCGCCTGTTCGAGTCCGACGGATCGGCGATGGCGTCTTCGGTGGCGGTCAATGCGGCGGACGAGGTCCTCGTGGCGGGCTTCACGGACGGTCTCATCGACTTCGGCGGCGGCGTGCTCCCCGCCGGGCCCGTGCTCGTCAAGCTGGATGCTGCAGGCCAGCATCTCTTCAGCCGCTCGGTGCGCTTTGGCGACAAGATCGCCCTCGATTCCGCCGGGGGAATGGTCGTCGCCGGGGGCGGGCTCGCCGGGCTCGACGCGAGCGGGAACGAGCTCTGGTGGGCGGGCTTCGATCCTCTCGTGGACGATATCGCGTTCTCTCCGAATGGCACCGTTGCCATCACCGGAAGCATGACCGATCCGGTGGACTTCGGGACCGGCCCGATCACCTATGCAGATAGTCGCGATATCTTCGTGGCCACGTTCAATCCCTGAGAGCCGCCGTGCCGGTGCACCGCCGGGGCCCCGGCTTCCGACGCCACGCCGCCTGTTCATCCTCGAGCGCGTGCTCAGCCGCCTCGTCGACCTGAGCAGTCACAGGCGAGCGGCGCGGCGGCCCGGGCGAGCCGCCGCGCGCGGATCTCCGTCACGGGTCGATCCGGGTCAGTCGACCTCCTCGTGGCACGTGGCGCTGCAACCGTCGCCGCTCGCGGTGTTGTCGTCGTCGGGTCAGCCGCAACCTGGGTCGGATCGGTGCAACCTCGGATCGGTCCAACCTGGGTCGGGTCGGTGGGTCGGGTCGGTGCAACCTCGGATCGGTCCAACCTGGGTTGGGTCGGCGCAACCTGGGTCGGGTCGGGGCGCCACTCAGCTGATCGTGCCCGTGTTGACGTTGATGTTCCAAGGCGAGGCAGGGATGCCTGCCAGAACGGGCCCAGCCGCAGCCGCGACCGCGCCTCCCATGGGATAGCCGACGCGTGTGGATGCCAAGCGGAGCGGCCCGTAGATGTAGACGTGCCCGTCGCAGCTCAGAACGATGCCTTGCAGGTTGCGCACATAGGCATTTTGTATGTCAGCCTGGCTCGGCGTAGCGTTCCCATGCGTCAATGGGTGGGAGTGAAAATTTGCGATCATCGCATATCCATCGGGGGCGACCTCACCGGAGTAGCTCCCTGGATCCGCGAGATCGATCGCTGCGCCGGTGGCTCGGTCATTGTCTTTCAATGCATTGGAGCGCTTCGTCGAGGCGAGCACGACCTTGTATTCATGGCTGGCCCCGCCCACCTTGAAGAAGATCCAGCCACCGCGCTCTTGGACGGTCTTCCCTTTCAGGTTGATGCTGAGCATCCAGGCTTCCTTCAAGGCATCGCGCACCTTGGAGTCACCGAGGGCATCATTCGCCGTTTTGGCCGCCGCGCCGCCGTACGCGGCGGCGAGTACCGCGTTGTTGAAGCCATGCTGGAGCACCAGCGCTGCGGCCCTCTGAGCCACACGGACAGCTTCTGGAATCCGGGCCTGGGCGGCAGACCGGGCGAGACGCTGCTGCACGACGATCGCCGGATGCGTCAGCCGCGGCACGCCCCCCTTGGACGGGGACTGCGGCGGAATCACCGTCGCCCGGTGCGGCGGCAGGCCCTTCCCTTGCACGACTGTCGCCGGATGCGGCGCCTTCGGCTGCACCGCCGTCGACGGATGAGGAGGCCGCGTGGTGGCACCGCTCGGCGCCGGCTTCGGCTGCGCCACCGTGGCCGGATGCGGCGGCCGCTCGCGCGGCCCGATGGGACGGGAAGGCTCCGATGACATCCTGACCTCTTCATCCGATCGTCGCGGAGCCGGTTCTCGTCGGCCAACTTCTCGGGCACCTCATCAAGCCCGGGCGCGCATCAAGGCAGTCGCAGATAGGACAAGCAAACGCGTTCTGCAAAATCAAGATTCTCGGAGCCGTTCCTGACTCGTGCAGTCCGACTGTACGAGCTCATTGACAGAACGGGCGGCACGGGCGGGGGTTACGGGCTCGGGACGATCGTCATCGGGCGCGAGGTCATGGGTGTTCCCGCCCTCGGGCACGACGGCGCCATTCCCGGCTACGCCACGGAGATGCTGTATTACCCCGAGCAGCAGGCCGCCGTGGTCGCCATCGTGAACTGCGACACAGCGGATCCCGCCCTCATCGCGCTCTCGGCGAGCGGGCTCCTTCTCGACTCCGAGTGAGCCAGGAGGCGCCCCGCCAGGATTCCGAGAGATTCCGCGAGAACGACGGGCGCTGCGACGCTCGCCGTCCGCGCGCGGCGATCGCGCGTGATCCGATGGGCCCGTGCGCACGTTGCTGCCCCTCGCGCTCCTCACCGCGGCGACCCTCGCGGCCTGCGCTCCTGGAACGCCGCCCTGGGGGAAGCCATGGAGACCGCGATCGGGGGCCCGGGGGAGCAGGGCGGCGCCGATCGCTACCGGAAGAGGTAGCAGTAGCTCGCGTCGAGCATCGCGTCGGCGCTGGCGCAGCCCGGGGGCACGCAGTGGCCCTTTTCATAACCGGCGCTGAGGTCGCACTTATACCAGTCCGGGAAGCCCTTGCCCGAGCAGTCCGCGTCCTCGATGCACTCGCTCACGCACTGATCTTCCGCGTCGCAGTACCCGCCGGCCTCCTCGCAGACACCTGGCAGGTTGACGCCTTCCACCTCACACGAGCCGAGGAAGTTGACGCACGTCCCGTGGGAGAAGCTGAACCCGCCCAGCTGGTTGTAGACGCAGGCGGTCAGCCCATTCGCATACGTATCGATGGCGTCGCAGTTGTCGACGCAGAACCACGGCATCTCGCTCACCGCCTCGCGACCCGCCGAGTTACCCGGGTCGGGCAGGCACTTGCCGCCGACCGACGGGCCCCACCCGCTCTGCTCGCTGCCCCAGCAGGAGAGGCTCTCCCCGAGGCCCACGCAGTCGCTGTCGAGCTGACAGGGGCAGCCCAGGTTGGTGTCCTCGCCGCACTCCTGGCAGACAGGGTAGTCCTTGCCCTGCCGGGTGACCTTGCCGCATACCACCTGGTTGCCCGGTGTGGCGGCGGTGCCGTCATCGCAGTACTGACCCAGGCCGTACAGGCCGTTCTTGACGTGGCTGCCGGCTCCGTCGGCGTAGCCGCCGTCGAACGCGGCGTCCTCGGCCTGGACGACGTCGACGTCGGCGCAGGGGCAGCCCACGGTGCCAAAGTACGCAGGGTTCTCCGGGTCGGGGCAGCCGCCGTACTCATAGGGGTTCGGGATCAGCGCCTCCTGGGGGCGATGGCGGCAGGCGTACTCGTCGCGGACGCCGGCCGCGACGTTCTCGGCGTGCTGGAGGTCGACGAACGCAAACCCGTCGGTCGTGCTCAGCCGGCCGTTCGTGAGCTCGAGCCCGATGTACGGGAGCGCGATGTAGGTCTCGATCGGCTTCAGCTTCTCCTCGCACGCCGGCAGATCGGTCGCGACGTCCTGGAGCCACAGCACGACGCGGAGGTCGTCGTCGACGTTCGGGGTGCGGGGTACGACACACCTGGAGAAGATCTCCTCCTGCGTGATGAAGGCGAGCAACGCCGCCTTGACCTGGCAAGCCTCCGAGCTCGGATCGACGCCCTCGTCACAGGCGAGGAGGATCGACGGGTCGTCGACGATCGGCGGTGGAACCGTGAGCGCCGCGAAATCGAGATCGGCGTCGCACTGGCTCATCATGGCGCAGAGCATCGGCATCACCTCGTCGAGCTGAGCCATGGGGATCTTCTGATCGGGGTCGAGCGCGCCGAGCGCCTGGCTCAGGTCGAGCGGGGCGGACCAGTCGATCTCGGACAGCTGAAGCCCGGCGGCCGTCTTCACCGCGTCGATGACATCGATGCTCGGCGCGCTCAGGGGCTGGCCGAAGCTCAGGCGGGCGAGCAGCGCGGCGGGCGCGCTCCGGAAGGGGGCGGCGCCAAGGTCGAAGCCGCCGGGGGCGATCACGCGGTGCCCCAGGCACTCGGCGCCCTCGTCGCATGCCGCCGTGCCCGCCAGGTTGATCGCCACCGCGCCATCGGGGGCGACGTCGACCAGCGCGTCCCCGGCCGGGCAGGCGTCCAGATCCTGGGTGAGCTGCTGGCCTGAGATCGCCTTGTTGATGTCGTGCGCGAGCCGCGACTTGAAGAGCTCCTCGACGCTGCAATCCTTCCCCACGAAGCTGCAGCCGAAGGCGTACACCCAGTCGACGACGTTCAACAGGCCACCCTCGATGCCGACGTCGACCGACGTCGGCGAGACGACGATGGCGTACTTCTCCTTGCCGTTCTTCTTGCCGACCTCCTCGCAGGCGAAGGCCAGCTCGATCTGGAGGCTGAAGTCGCCGAGCGAGGTGTAGAGGGTGCCGCAGTGGTCCGGGCCGTTGCCGAGACCTACGCCGTCGCAGTCGCCGGGGTCGAAGGTCCCGTTGGCGACCTGAAGATCGGCGTCGATGAGGAGCCGCTTGCGATCGCTGCTGCCCTTGATCTCGAGCCAGGGGGAGGGGCTTCGCTCGCTGAGCGGGGCACAGCCGCCGAAGTCGCAGTCGACCTGCCCGCCGTTGCCATGGGTGTCGGCCCAGAAGCCTTGGAGTCCGCGATCGTTGTCGCAGTAAAGGCCGTTCGCACAGCCCTTGGCCTGCGCCGCCAGGACCCGGCCGAACATCCCCTCGATCAGGTGGCTCAGATCCCGGGCGCTGAACTCGAGCACCTCGGGGTTGAAGGCGAGGCGCTTGTTCTCGTCGATGACGACGTGCTTGAAGAGGGCGCTGAGCTCGTTGAAGCTCAAGCCCCAGAGCGGGTTCTTGCGCAGCTCGTCGCCGCCGAAGCCGACGATCCCCGTGTCGCCGGCGCCGCCGGTGGCGCGCAGGAGCGTCGGCTGGGACGTCGCCTTCTTCGCCTCGAAGAGCGGGATGCCGTGCGCCGAGAGGCGGACCTCGTCGATCCACCACTCCCGGGTGTACGACGCGTCGGCGCACGGCACGCCGTGCGGGTTGTCCTTGCAGCGCGTGGCCGGCAGATCGAGCCCGAACTCCAGCTTGTCGATGTCAGCGAGGGTGCGCACGCCCGGCGCATAGACGTTGTAGGTGTCGCTCGTGAACGAGCGGTGATCGCGGAGCCCACGATCGAGGTAGTTGCAGATCGGGGTGGTGTCGTAGTACGGCGGGATGCAGTCGTTGTCGAGCTTGCAGTCCCGGATGCACGTCTTGCACTCGGTGCTCCCCGGGGAGGCGGCGCACGCGCGGCAGGAGCGCTCGCACGTGGCGTTGGCGCAGCGATCGAGGCAGGCCTTGCACGTGGAGCTCTCCGGAGCGGCGACGCAGACGGAGCAGGAGATCTGGCACACGTCGCAGCTCTCCGTCGCCCGCGTGCTCGCGGAGCCCGTCGCGCTCGCCAGATCCGGGGGAGCCTGGGCGCGGAGCGCATCAGCGGCCTGGGGCGAGTCGATCTCTCGCGAGCTCGCGTCGGCGCAGCCGACCAGGAGGGCGGCGAGCGAGATGCTCGCGAGAGCACCTGGATGAAGGGGCGGGGTTCTCGAGGGGGACATCGTATCTAACTCCTTTGCGCCCTGGAGCGCACGCAGGCGGGGCCGCTGGCCGGCGAGGACAGCGACCCCAGTCGTGGTCTACGGAAGCAAGTCGCTCACGCATCGGGCTCGATCCTCATCGGGTAGCAGGGGAGATACCCAGAGGCGCTGCGCGTGGTTCGAGGCGATGGTGTTCAGCCGTCGAAGATCGAATCGTCGCAGCCGCCATCCTCGCCCGAGCATCCGCGACGTCGCGCTGCGCTCGCCACCATGCACCATGTGCTCGCAAGCCGCGTACCAGCGTGCTCCGGCTCGGCCGCCTTGCCGGGGAACAGCGTGTCCCGATCTGTGCTCTGCCCGGATCCCTTCGCGTCGAGCGCCCCGCGATGGTACGCGCGAGTGACGTGCCAGGTGACACGCGCGCGTTACATGTCATCCGCGCATGACACCCGATCCTGGCGCTCGCAGCACGCGAACGTCCGCCGTGCTGTGGCGCGTATCGCCGAGCGCGGACAACCCGCATCGGTATCATGGCCACCGGCTCCCGGCGGACCCGCCCGCGAGACGGTCGCCGCCGCACGTGGCCGCTTCCCGCGCCGGTCCCCGGCGTGCGACCATTGCGCGCCATGGGCAAGGTCACCGCGCTCCACATGGACACCATTACCGACAAATCCGGTCACCAGATGACCGGAATGGCCGTGAGCGTGTGTCTCACCCCTGCCGCGCCGAGCCCCCTGCCGATCCCCTATCCCACGATGGGCACCGTGGCCGAGGGGATCATCGATCCGTGCATGCGCACGAAGATCGAGGGCGCGAAGATCCTCACGGTGGGCGGCTGCATGAAGGCGTGCCACGGCAACGAGCCCGGCACGCTCAAGGAGCTCGTCAGCCTCAACACCGGCGGCCCCTGCTTCCCCTGGCTCGGCGCGCCCAACGTGCTCATCGAGCTCGGCATGGCCGGCATCACCGGCAGCATGGGGCAGATGAACAAGTCAATCACCGTCGGCGCCGGCGCGAGCGCGAGCGGCGCCGGCGGCGGGGGCGGGGGCGGGGGCGGAGAGGAGGCGGCGCCGGCGGGCCGGGCGGGGGCGGGCCGCAGGGCGGGAGCAACGCCGGCGGGGGCGGGGGCGGGAGCAACCAGGGCGCAGGGCCGCCCGGCCCGCCCGCGGCGCCAGGGGCCGACGGTCAAGCCGATGCGGGGCACCCCGTCGACATCGTCACCGGCACGATGTTCACGCCGCCGGAAACGGATTTCCTCCTCCCGGGGCCCCTGCCGGTCGCCTGGATCCGCACGTACCGCACCTCCTCGGTCCTGCGGGAGTGCGGCGTCGGCCGCGGCTGGTCCCACGCCCTGTGCTGGCAGGCCGAGATCCGCGGGGATCGGCTCACCCTGATCGACGAGACCTTCCGCGAGACGACCCTCGCCGTTCCAGCCGGCGACGTCGAGGTGCTGCTCCCCTTCGCGCGGCGCGTGTACTGGGAGGAAGACGCGCTCGTCGTCGACCTCGACGACGGCATCCTCCGCGTCCTCCGGCGCGGGCACGCGCCCGGCACCTTCCGGCTCGCGCAGCTGCGCGATCGGGCCGGCAATCTCGCGGAGATCACCTGGGATGAGCGCGAGGTCGTCCAGCTCGTGGATTCGGTCGGGCGCCGCGCATGGCTCGTCCAGGAGGGCCAGTACAGGAGCTGGTGGGTCGCCGCGGCCGGCGCGGACGGCGTGGAGCACACGACGCGCCTCGTGACGTACGAGCTCGACACGAAGGGAGACCTCGTCCGCGTCATCAACGCCGGCGGCGCGGAGACGCGGTACGCGTACGACGACGAGCACTACCTCGTCCAGGAGCAGCAGCCTGGCGGCCTGCGGTATCATTTCGTGTACGCCGACGTCTCGGGGGAGCGGCGCTGCGTGGAGACCTGGGGCGACCTCGAGGGCGCCGACGTCCTCCAGGAGGTCGGCGCGCCGGAAGCCTCGATGGCGACGCGGCCCAGGGGCCTCTTCCACATGCGCTTCCAGTACGGCCCTGGGCCTCACGAGACCACGGTCATCGACGGCCTCGGCCACAGGTTCCGCTACAAGGGGAACGCGCTCGGCCTCGTGGAGCGATACCAGGATCCGGCGGGCCAGCAGAAGAACCTGTCGTACAACGTCGTCGGCCAGGTCGTCTGCTCCACCACGTCGGACGGGACCGAGCGGCGCACCTACGACGCGAGGGGCCGACTCGCCTCCTTCACGGACGCGATGGGCCGCTCGTTCAGCCTGAAGCGCCGCGAGGACGGCGCCATCGTCGAGGTGCGCGATCCCGCGGGCGCGCTGTATGCCTTCGCCGTCGGCGCTCACGGGCAGATGCTCGAGCGCACCGACCCGCTCGGGGCGAAGACGCGGTACGACCACGACAAGTACGGGCGGGTGATCGCCATCGTCGCGCCCGACGGCTCCGTCGAGTCCTTCGACTACGACGCTCATGGAAACCTCGCCGCGCGGACGCTGCCGGGCGGGGGGACGACGCGGTACACCCACGATCTCTTCGGCCAGCTCGTTCGCGTCGAGATGCCGGAAGGCGCGGTGTACGAGCTCGAGCACGACAGCCGAGGCCTCCCCGTGCGGGTCCGGGCGCCCGGGGGCGTCGTCGTCGAGAAGGCGTACAACGACGCGCGTCGCCCCGTGTCGGCGCGCCATCCGGGCGGCGGCGTCTCGTTCGCGCGCTACGTCGGGCACCTCGTCGTAGAGGAGGTGCAATCGGACGGCGCCCGGTACAGGTTCGGTTACGACGCCCGAGGGCGGCTGTCCTGGGTCAAGAACCCGGCCGGCGAGTCGCTCACCATCGAGCGGGACGGGTGCGGCCGCGTGATCCGGACGAGGACGTTCTCGGGCGTGGAGACGGCCTACGAGCACGACGTGCGCGGCCGTGTCGTGCGCGCCGAGGTGGCCGGAGCGACCGTCCGGAAGATCGCCTACAACGCCAGCGGCGACATGATCCGGCGGGAGGACGGCGATGTCGTGACCACCCTCGATCACGATGACCGCGGCTTCGTCCGCCGCGGCACGCGCGGCGCGACGGAGGTGCTCCTCGAGCGCGACGCCGCGGGGCGCATCGTGAGCGAGGAGCAGCGGGTCGGGGGCTGGCGGTACCGGGTGGATCGGGCGTTCGACGAGAAGGGCTGGGCCACCGCGAAGCGCTACTCGACGGGCTGGCAGGTCCAGATGGCGCGCGGGCCGAGCAGCGCCGTCGAGTCCATCACGCTCGAGTCTGCCGCCGGCGTCGAGCGGATCCTGCGCGAGGTCGACGCCCGCGGGCAGGAGACGACGCGCGTCCGCGAGGGCGGGTATGCCATCCGCACGGAGCGCGACTCCATGGGGCGGCCGATCGTCGTGTCGCTGGAGGACGCCGAGGGGAAGCCCGTCCGCGCGCGCCGCTATGTCTGGAGCAAGCTCGGCCCGCTCGAGCAGATCAGCGACAGCGCCGCGGGCAGGCGCACGTACGAGCTCGACGCCTTCGGACGGCCGCTCGCGGTGAGCGGGCTCGGGGCCCGGGAGCAATTTCGTTACGATCCGAGCGGGACGCCGCTGCGCTCCGGCGAGGATCGCGTGGGGCCGGGCGGGCGCGTGCTCCGCAACGCGGCCGCGGCGTACACGTGGGATGCGCAGGGGCGGCTCGCGTCGCGAGCGCCCGAGGGCGGCTCCCCGGGCTGGACCTACGATTACGACGGGCTCGACGCGCTCGTGCGCGCGACGCGGAGCGACGGGCTCGTCGTCCAGTACCACGTCGACGCGTTCAACCGGCGGCTCGGCGAGGTGAGGAGCGACGGGGCGAGCACCTGGTTCGGCTGGGACGATCAGACCCAGGTCGAGGAGGTGAGCAGCGCGGGCGCCTCGGCGCGGCGGGTGTTCGCCGACGACGAGCTCACCCCGCTGCTCGAGGGCAGCGCCGCGGGCGCGTGGCGGAGCATCGTCACCGACGCGACAGCGACGCCCTGGCTGATGGTCGACCCGACAGGCGCCGCGACGGGCCAGGATCTGGGCGCGCTCGGCGCCGTCACCCGGCGGGAGGGGCCATTCACCGCGCTGCGGTTCGCGGGGCAGCGCCACGATGAGCTCACCGGGCTCACCTACCACCGCGCCAGGTACTACTCCCCGGAGCTCGGGACCTTCACCACGCCCGACCCGCTCTGGATCGACGCCTCGATGTTCGAGCTGGCGTTCGTTCCCAACGTCACGCTCTGGGTGGATCCGCTCGGCCTCGCCATCCTGCTCATGAGCGACGACCCGACCTGCGTGAACGGCGCGAACGCGCGGTCGCGGGCCACGGGGCAGCAGATCGTGCACTATAGCCAGCTCGGGAATCCGAGGGCGCTCGCCGGCGAGAGCGATCTTTACGTCTACGGGCACGGGTCGCCCGGCACGCTCCACTACGCCACGATCCCGGGCGTCACGATCGCCGGCCCCGCCGGCTCGATGCAGCCCTTCACCCGCCGACCCTGACTTCGAGGTCCCATGCCGTCCGTCTGCGCGAGCCTGTCCACGCCGCTCCCGTCGCCCCGGGAAGATCTCGTCTTCTGCGCCGCGTTCGCGCTCGCCTGGGAGCAGCTTCGGGCGCGGTTCGGCCCGATCCGCATGGAGCCTCAGCCGGCCCTGGCCGACGCGCTCAACGCGATGCGGCTCGGCGCCGACGTGGTGGACCCGGCGTGGAGCGTGTCGGGGGCCGGGTTCGGCGGCGAGGGCATCGTGGAGTCGCTGCGCGCCGAGCTCTCCTCGAAGTTCCCCGACGCGAGGCCGGAGTACCTGCCGCAGGCCGTGCCGGCCGATGCCCTGCTGGCGTACGGCTACCTGAGCAAGGTCCTGAAGTTCGGGACGACGTTCGCCGTGCGGGAAGGAACATTCAAGACCTCGCGGGTCCGCGCCTTCGGCCTGGACAACAGTCCGTTTGGCGCGGACCCGGCGCGCAGGACGCAGGTCGTCGTGCACGACAGGGCCACGCCGGAGGACTTCGTGCTCGAGCTCGTCGCCGACGATCCGGACAGCCGCGTCCTCGTCGCGCAGGTCGCGCCGGCGGAGACGCTGGCGGCGACGGTGTCCAGCGCGGCCGCCCGGCTCGATCGGCTCCAGGGAGCGGCGCGGCGGCTCGCGCCGGACGAGGCGCTCGCGATCCCGCGGCTGAGGCTCGATCTGGAGGCGATCTTCGGTGACCTCATCGGCCGGCCCCTGCTCGGCGAGGCGCTGCGAGGGAAGCGCTTCGACGAGGCGAAGCAGCGGGTGCAGTTCCACCTGAACGAGGGCGGCGCCGGCGCGACGGCGGAGGCGGTCGTGGGCTCGTACGGGCCGCCGCCTCCGAGGTCGTTCCTGGTGACACGGCCGTTCCTGGTGCTGCTCCAGCGGCGCGGGGCGAGCGTGCCCTACCTGGCGGCGTGGGTGGAGAGCACGGCCTGGATGGAGGTGCTCGGCCAGGCGGCGCCGCCTGCCGCGCCGCCGCCCGGGTGGGGGGCGCCGCCTGGGTGGGGGCCGCCGCCCTCCGGCAGCGCGACCTAGCGCTGGCCGGCCGCGACGTCATCGAGATCGGGTGCGGCACCGGGCGCAACACGCCGTGGCTCGCCGAGCGCGCCGCGAGCGTGCTCGAGCCGTCGCGCGTGTCGGGCCGGTGCGCGGCGAGGACCGAGCTGCTCCACAGCTCGATCGCGCCCAGATAGGGCGCCGCTCCCGTCCAACGGCTGTACCAGGATGGTACGCGGCATGACCGTCGAGCCCACCACGTTCACCACCATCGAGGACAATGCCCCCGCGGGATGCCGCCCCGAGACGACTTTGCAGCCGTACCTGTTCGTCGTGCTGCACTGCGATCAGCCGCTCGCCGGTGGCGCTCGGCATGGCCTCTCCGACGTCGACCTGGTCACGATCGGCCGCGGGGCAGCGCACGCGGCTGCCCGCACGCGCGATGTTCGGCCATGTCAAGGGCTCCTTCACGGGCGCCGCCCGCGACGAGCCCGGCACCATCCGCCTGCAAATTGGCGCCGATCGAGCCGAACCGGCTAAAGCTCGCCTGCACGCTCTAGCGGGGGACCGGCCGTGTCGCCGGCACGCTGGTTGGCGTCGCGCAGGTCGGGTGGCAGGAGCGAAGCCGTGTCAGCGGCGGAACACGGGGGAGAAGCGCCCTGCGGACGTGACGATGACGTGATCGTGGCCACCGTCGGCCTTGGGAGCGGGAGCGCTGCGGGGAGCTCCGGAGCGAGTGGAGCTCCGGGCCCCCCGCCCTCGTACAGCCGCTCATTCAGGCGCTTGTCTTCTGGCCTCCGCTTGCTCCGAATAGGACAGGGACGGGTTATGGGCTGCCTGCTCGGAGGGCGGCCGGAACTGAAGGCTGTCGATGTACTCGGGGTTTCTATTCCCGACGATGGCGTCGTATATGAATTTGTTGGCCCCGATCTTCCGCTCCACGCACCCAAGCCCGCGTGGTGCTCGTCATGAGCGTCTGTTGGACACCTAAGACGTGGCATCGCAGGTCACAAGCCGGGCGACGATCGAGCGACTTGCCGACGACAACGTGGAGCGCGCGCCCTCCCTGTCCCCTGGCGGAAGATGCCGAACTGACGGCACCCTGACGGATTCCCTCACTTGTGCGGCGTTCTCTTGACGGTTCGGCGCGGCCAATTCGTCCCTGGGCGACGCGGTGCTGGATCGGTCCGGCCCGGAGAGGCGGCCCGCTCAGACGCACACTGGACAAGGACCCTTCGGGGCCCGCCGGGCCCGGCCAGCGGGCCGGCCAGGGCTCAGCGGCCGATGCAGGAAGCGGCGTAAACTACTGGAACCAGACGATTTTCAGCATGCTCGGCGGTCTGGGAGCCGAGCGGCGCGGCGGCCCGGGCGAGCCGCCGCGCTCCGCTCTCCGTCACGGGTCGATCCGGGTCAGTCGACCTCCTGGTGGCACGTGGCGCTGCACCCGTCGCCGCTCGCGGTGTTGTCGTCGTCGCACTGCTCGTACGGCAGCTGCCGCACGCCGTCGCCGCAGTGCGGGCCGAACACGCAACCAGGAGCGCACTCGCCGTAACCGCCGTCGTTCTCCACGTCGTCGCACTGCTCCTGCGGCGCCTGGGTCACGCCGTCGCCGCAGCGCGGACCGTAGACGCAACCGGGAGCGCACTCGCCGTAACCGCCGTCGTTCACGCCGTCGTCGCACTCCTCGCCGAGCTCCGTCTGGGGGAACCCGTCGCCGCAGACGGCCCCGAGCCGGCAGCCGAGGCAGCCCATGCTGCCGTCGTTCACGCCGTCGTCGCACTCCTCGCCCCACTCCTCCTGGGGGATCCCGTCGCCGCACTTCGCCGCGTCGCCGCACTCCGGCGTGCACCCGCCATAGCGGCCGTCGTTCACGCCGTCGTCGCACGTCTCGTCCGGCCTGTGGACCATCGCATCGCCGCACCGCGGCCCGACGAGGCACTCCGGCGTGCACCCGCCATAGCGGCCGTCGTTCACGCCGTCGTCGCACGTCTCGCCGAACTGGCTGTTGATCTCCTCGTCGCCGCACCGGGGCGCCGCCACGCAACCCGGGGCGCAGGCCCCCGAGCCGTAGCCGCCCAGGTTGGTGCCGTCGTCGCAGATCTCGTAGGGCGTCGTCCGGACCCCGTCGCCGCAGTAGAGCCCGAGCGTGCAGGTCGTCGAGCATTTCCCGTAACCAGGGCCGTTCGCCGCCCCGTCGTCGCACTGCTCGTCCGGCGTGACGATCCCGTCGCCGCACACGGGCTCGCAGCGCGAGGGGGCCGCGTTGAAGCCGCCGAGCGTCAGCTTGTAGCTGGACCCGGTGGTGTGCCGCTCCGCCTGGAACACGGCCACCTCGTAGACCCTCCCCTCCGTCAGGCCGAGGTCATCCATGAGCACCGTCCCGCGATCGTCCTCCACGCCGTCGATCTCGCCGGTCCCCATGGGGGCGTGGATGCCGCCGAGGTCGACGCGGAGCCGGTTGTTGACGAACACCCAGACGTCGTCGTCCCCGTAGAAATCGAGCCGCTCCCCGCCGTGGTACTCGAACCAGTAGCGGACCTCGCTCGTGAAGTAGAAGTTGTGGCTGCCCGCAGGAGCCCAGCCGTCGAACGGATCGTTCGCCGGGCGGCTCGCCTCGCGCTGCGCCACCGGCACGGACGTGTGCTGCCAGCCCCTGCCGTCGAGCGGGAAGAACGTGTGATCCTCGTAGACGAACAAGTCCGACGTCCCGACGCGCCCGAGGACGAGCCAGTCCACGACCGGCTTCGAGAGGGTCGAGTCGCTGTACCAGCGGTTGAAATCCGTGGCGTTCGTGAGGAAGCCGTTCGGCCGCGCCGCGGCGAACTGGGGCTTGTTGTTGGCGCCGAGGACGTTCTGCACGATGCCCGTCACGATCGCGTTCGGCCGATTGTCGTTGTCAGGCTCGAAGTTCGGCGCGTCCTCCTTGAAGTCGCGGTACACGATCGGCACGCGGAGCTCGTCGCCCAGGACCACGTCGTTCGTGCAGCTGTACCCCGGCTCGATGGTGCACGTGGACGAGCAGCCGTCGCCGTCCGTCGTGTTGCCGTCGTCGCACGCCTCACCGCCCAGGCGCAGCCCGTCGCCGCACGCCGAGGTGCAGCCGCTGTCGCCGCAGTCCGGCTCGACCTGGCAGAACGGCGTGCAGCCGTCGCCCATCGTGGTGTTGCCGTCGTCGCACGGCTCGGAGCCCTCCTTCTCCCCGTCGTTGCAGACGGTGGCGCGGCAGATGTAACCGCCGGGCGCGGGCTCGCACACGAGGCCCGGCTCCCACTTGCACGTGGCGTCGCACCCGTCGCCGTCCTCCGCGCCGCCGTCGTCGCACTCCTCCCGGGCGACGACCCTCCCGTCGCCGCAGACCGCCGTGCAGCGGCTCCCGGCGCGCGCGCATTCGAACCCAGGCTCGATCTGGCACGTGGCCGAGCACCCGTCGCCCGCGACCCTGTTGCGGTCGTCGCACCCCTCGCCCACGCCGATCTGACCGTCGCCGCAGACGACCGTGAAGACGCAGTTCACGCCGTCGGGGCACACCCAGCCGGCCTCGACCTGGCAGCTCGGCGAGCAGCCGTCCTCCGGCTCCAGGTTGCCGTCGTCGCACCCCTCGCTCGGCCGCAGCAGGCCGTCGCCGCACCGCTCGACCGGCTTGCAAGGCCGCCCCGGGATCGGGCAGGTGATGTTGCCAGGGTCCTCCAGGGCGCAGACCTCGGAGCACCCGTCTCCGCCCACCGCGTTGCCGTCGTCGCAGGTCTCGCCGCCCGAGACCCGCGCGTCGCCGCACGAGTGCAGCCGGTAGCACGGCTGCCCGGGCCCCGGGCACACCCAGTCGCCCGGCTCCCGCTGGCAGCGATCGTCACAGCCGTCGCCCGAGACGGTGTTCCCGTCCTCGCAGCTCTCGCCGGGCTCGATCGCGCCGTTGCCGCACGCGATCGTCGTGCGGCAGGGCTCCCCCGGCTCGCACGCGCAGTACGGCTCTATCTTGCAGGCGCCCGAGCAACAGTCCCCGGGCAGGCTGTTGCCGTCGTCGCACGCCTCGGTCTCCTGGTTGATCTCGCCGTCGCCGCACGCCGGCACCACCGCGTCGCACTCCGGCGGAGGATCCGGCGACTTGCACGGATCGCCGCCGCTGCCGGTGGCCCCCACGGATCCGATGGTGATGAACCCGCCGCCGAGGGCCCCGGAGCTGTCGTCGGTTCCGCCGGTGCCCGTGGCGCCGCCGCCCGCCCCGCCCGCGCCGCTCCCGGCGCCGCCGCTGCCGCCGCCGCCGCCGTCATCCCCGCAGGCGGCGAGCGGACCGGCAAACAGGACGAGGAGCACGGAAGTAAGTCTTTTTCCCAAGCCCATTGATACCACCATCCCAACTCGATGAAGTTCGTCGTGTTGCCCAGGCCGCGCCGCGAGGCGCCCCGGTCGACGAGGTGCGCCGCTGGAGGCGGCGTGGGCTCGCGCGCGCATGCGCGCGGTTCGTCGCCCTCGTCAACGGCCCATCGCAACGCAACACCCCCCGTGGAGCAAGCAGATTTGACGCCGTGGCGGCGTTGCGACGACGCCGTGGCGGCGTTGCGACGCGCCGCCCGCCGGGACGCGGGGGAATCCGCGGGCGGCGCGCCGGCCGACAGGGGGCCAGCCCGGGCTTGACATCCCGGCGCGCCTGGCGGCCGGCGCGCGCCGCGGCCCCCTCGCGGCCCGCGCGCGCCGTGACCCCCCTCACGGCCCACGCGCGCAGCGGCCTGTCTCGCGCCGCCGCGCGGCGCGGTCGCCATCTCGCCCCCCGGACGCGGCGAACGGCTGTAACCTGGCCGCGGACAGGCCGAGGCCCGCGCGGATTCGACGCGGGGGCGGGCATCGAGCCTGACCACACGGAGCATGCATGGTGGCGACAGGGGCCTTGGACGGCGCGGCCCGGACGGCGGGGGCGCCCCCCCCGCAGGCGGCGGAGACGCTGGATGGGGGCAATTACGAGGTCATCCGCCGGCGGCTCGTCGAGCGCGCCGAGGAGCTCGGCCGCCGCGCCGAGGCGCTCAACGCGCGGCGAAAGCAGGTGTTCGGCGGCACCGACCTCGCGCTCCTCGAGAACGCGCGCGTCAGGACCGAAAACAACTGCCTGCCGCGCGACATCGTGAGCATCCGGGGCAAGCTGCTCGTCGGCTACCTCGTGTTCATGGGGCTGAAGGAGGTGAACGTCGACGACGTCTTCAGCCTCCACCGCTTCGCGAGCGAGGGCGGCGCCTTCGACCTGTCGCACGCGCCGCTCGAGGAGAGCGACGCGTTCCTCGGCGACGCCACCTTCGTCAAGGAGTTCAAGGACCTCCACCGCTACGTCAAGGAGCCCCGGCTGCTCCAGCTCCGGCGCAGCGACACGCGGATGCTCGCCGTCTTCCAGGTCGGCGCGACCGAGCGCGACGTCAAGGTGTTCCGCTGGAGCATCGACGCGACAGGGCGCGTCCGCTACCTCGACGCGCGCGGCGACGAGGACAACGTCCGCCCGCGGGCGCACGACTTCGCCTGGACGCAGACCACGCGCGACGACCACGTGCAGGGCAAGCACCCGCACGTCACCATCCTCGGCGAGATCTTCGTCGAGACGGTCGGCGGCGATCTCACCATCAAGGTCGAGAACAACACGGCCACGGGGCTCGGCATCTACCGCGAGCCGGTCGACGACGCGGGCCAGGCGCTCGACGACGCCGACATCCAGTACGCCCGGCTCGGGCCGCTCATCCTGCTCAAGATCAAGCCGTTCCGGGAGCCGTCGTACCGCTACCTCGTCTACAACGGCCGCACCCGGAAGGTCGTGCGCATCGACGCGATCGGCCTCGCCTGCCTGAGCCTCCCGGAGGACCAGGGCATCGTCTTCCCGAACGGCTACTACCTCATCACCGGGGAGATGAAGCGCTTCGAGGGCAGCACCGACAGCCTCGTCTTTGAGCGGGTCATCCGCTCGCCGAACGGGGAAGACGTGCTCTACGTGTTCCACCAGGTCGTGGACGGGCGCTACGTGCTCTTCCCGTACAACCTGATCCGCAAGGAGATCGCGACCCCGATCCAGTGCCACGGGTACAGCCTCTTCGACGACGGCAAGATGGTGATCTTCCGGGCGCTGGGCGAGGAGCCGACCCGCGTCCACCCGATGCAGATCTGGCAGACGCCGTTCATGACCGCGGAGTTCGCGGCGTCGGCGCCGACCGACGGCTCGTACCTCGCGAAGGTCGGCAACGCCGACCTCGTGCGGGGGATCTCGGACGCGCTCAGCATGCGGCGCGCGGCGATGGACGGGTCGCCGACCCGCCAGACGTTCGAGGACCTCATCCGGACCGCCGAGCGGATGACCGACGCCTACTACTGGCTCGGCCACGCCGAGGCGGGCGACCTCCTGTCGACCGTGAACGAGCTCCGGACCGTCTCGGAGAGCATCGTCGACGAGTTCGAGAAGGTCGAGGCCATCAAGGCGCGCGCGGCGAGCGCGCTCGCCGAGACCGAGGCGGCGCAGCGACAGCTGCTCGGCGGGGTGCGGCCCGAGGACGCGGCGAGCGTCGACGCGTTCCTGAAGGCCCTGACCGCGCTGCGGCGGCAGCGGGGGCACCTCATCACGCTCCGCGAGCTCAAGTACATGGACCTCGGCCGCGTCGACGCGCTCGAGGCCGAGATCCTGGCGCGCACCGACGAGGTGAGCGGCGCGTGCGTGACGTTCCTCCTCGGCGACCAGGCGTTCCGGCCGCTGGCCGACCGGCTCGCGGGCCTCATCGCGAAGATCGAGGCGGTCGCGAGGTCGTCCGAGCTCGCCCCGTTCGCCGCGGACCTCGACGGCGTGAACGAGGGGCTCTCGGTGCTCGCCGAGATCGTGGCGGGCCTGAAGGTCGACGACCCCACGGCGCGGACCCGGATCCTGGAGGGGATCAGCGAGGTCTACGCGCAGCTCAACCGCGCGCGCGCGACGCTGAGCGCCCGCGGCAAGGACCTCCGGGGCGCCGAGGGGCGCGCCGAGTTCGGCGCGCAGTTCAAGGTGTTCGGCCAGAGCGTCTCGAGCGCGCTGGCCGTCTGCGACTCGCCCGAGCGCTGCGACGCCGAGCTCTCGAAGCTCCTCGTCCAGCTCGAGGACCTCGAGGGGAAGTTCGGCGAGTTCGACGAGTTCCTCGGCGAGCTCGCCGCGAAGCGCGAGGAGGTGAACGACGCGATCGCCGCGCGGCGGCAGACGCTGCTCGACGAGCGGCAGCGGCGCGTCTCGAACCTCGTCGCCGCGGCGGACCGGATCGTCCAGGGGGTGACGCGCCGGGCGCGCTCGTTCGCGACCGTGGACGAGCTCAACACGTACTTCGCGTCCGACGCCATGGTCGCGAAGATCCGCGATCTCGCGGCGAGCCTGCACGCGCTCGGCGACAGCGTGAAGGGGGACGAGGTCGAGGCGCGGCTCAAGTCGGCGCGGCAGGACGCGCTCCGGGCGCTGCGCGACCGGGAGGACCTGTTCGAGGGCGGCGGCGGCGACGTCATCAAGCTCGGCCGCCACCGCTTCAACGTGAGCACCCAGGCCCTGGAGCTCACGCTGGTCCCGCACGGCGAGGGGCTCGCGCTGCACCTCACCGGGACGGACTTCTTCGAGCCGATCGAGGACCCGGCGCTCGAGAGCGCGCGCGACCTCTGGGGCCAGGAGCTCGTGAGCGAGACCCCGGAGGTCTACCGGGGCGAGCTCCTCGCGGGCTCGATGCTCGCGGACGCGGAGGCGGGGCGCGGCGGGCTCTCGATCGATCGGCTGCGCGAGGCGTCGCTCGGCCCCGGCGGGCTGCTCGCCGCGGTGCGCGCGTACGCGGCGGACCGGCACGACGAGGGCTACGAGCGCGGCGTCCACGACGCGGACGCGGCGCACCTCCTGGAGAAGCTGCTCGCGCTGCGGGCCACGGCGGGGCTGCTCCGCTTCGGCAGCGCGCCGCGGGCGCTCGCCTGCCTGACCTGGGCGGGGCTCGACCCGCGCGCCCGGGATCTCGCGCACCGGCGGGCGCGGAGCCTCGGCCGGCTCGCGGCGCAGCTCGGCGCGGGCGAGGCGCGGGCGGCGCTCGCGGCCGAGCTCGCGGCGGGCGTGGCCGCGGCGGCGGCGGCGCACCGGCTCGCGGCGGACGTGAGCAGCGCGGCGGACGTGCGCGTCGCGGCGCGGTACCTCGTCGAGGAGCTCGCGGCGGAGCACCCGAGGTTCGTGACCAGCGACGCGGCGCTCGATCTGCGCGCCGCGCTGCTCGCGCGCCTCGACCTCGAGGGCGGCCGCGGGGCGCTCGAGGAGGACCTCCGGCAGCTCGAGAAGCACCCGGCCGAGCGGCTGGAGCTCGCGCTGGCGTGGCTGCGGGGGCTCGCCGCGCGAGACGCGGTCAACGATGGGGGCTCGCCCGGCAAGCCGGGCTCTGCCCCCAAACCCCCGTCGGCCCCGCTCGGCCACCTCGCGCTCGAGGCGGCGGTCGTCATGGTGACGGAGCGGCACATCGAGCGCGAGCCGAGCGGGGCCGTGACCGAGGCGCGCGTCGAGGGGCTGCTCGGCCAGCACCCGCGCATCAAGGAGCGCGCGCTCGCGCTGCGGCTCGACGAATTCCTGAGCAGGATCGAGGACTTCCTGCACGAGAGGGCGCCGCGCTACCGCGCCTACAGGAAGGTGCGGAGCGAGATCGCGGAGCGGGAGCGGAGGCGGCTGCGCCTCCAGGAGTTCGCGCCGCGGGTGCTCACGTCGTTCGTGCGCAACCGGCTCATCGACGAGGTGTACCTGCCGCTCGTCGGCGCGAACCTGGCGAAGCAGCTCGGGGCCGCGGGCGACGCGAAGCGCACCGACCTGATGGGCATGCTGCTGCTCATCTCGCCGCCGGGCTACGGCAAGACGACGCTGATGGAGTACGTCGCGAGCAAGCTCGGCCTCGTGTTCATGAAGGTGAACGGGCCGTCGCTCGGCCACGAGGTGACGTCGCTCGACCCGACCGAGGCCCCGAACGCGACCGCGCGCCAGGAGGTCGAGAAGATCAACCTGGCGTTCGAGATGGGCAACAACGTGATGCTCTACCTCGACGACATCCAGCACACGAACACGGAGCTGCTCCAGAAGTTCATCTCGCTCTGCGACGGGCAGCGCCGGATCGAGGGCGTGTGGCGGGGCCGGACGAGGACGTACGACCTGCGCGGCAAGAAGTTCTGCGTGGTGATGGCGGGCAACCCGTACACGGAGTCGGGCGCGCGGTTCCAGATCCCGGACATGCTGTCGAACCGGGCCGACACCTACAACCTGGGCGACATCCTCGACGGCAAGGAGCAGCTGTTCGCGCTGAGCTACCTGGAGAACGCGCTCACGTCGAACCCGACGCTCGCGCCGCTCTCGGGGCGGCCGCCGGGGGACACGCACAAGCTGATCCGGATGGCGCAGGGCGAGCCCGTCGCCACGACGGAGCTCGAGCACGCCTACTCCGCGGCGGAGGTCTCGGAGATCGTCGCCGTGTTCGAGCGGCTCTTCCAGGTGCAGAAGGTGCTCCTGTCGGTGAACCTCGAGTACATCCGGAGCGCGTCGCAGGACGACGCCTTCCGGACGGAGCCGCCGTTCAAGCTGCAGGGCAGCTACCGCAACATGAACAAGCTGGCCGAGAAGGTCGTCGCGGCGCACACGCCCGAGGAGATCGACCGGCTCATCGACGATCACTACGTGAGCGAGTCGCAGACGCTGACGACGGGCGCCGAGCAGAACCTGCTCAAGCTCGGCGAGCTGCGCGGCCGGATGACGCCCGAGCAGAAGGCGCGGTGGGAGGAGATCAGGAAGGGGTACCAGCGCATCAAGCGGATGGGCGGCAAGGAGGACGATCCGGTCGTGCGCGTGACCGGCACGCTCTCGATGCTGGGCGAGCAGCTCGAGGGCATCCGCGGGGCGATCGGCAAGGCGGCCGTGGCGGCGCAGGCGGGCGACGCGCGGGCGCGGGAGATGAAGCAGTGGCTCGCGCCGGAGATCGAGCGGCTCTCCGCGGCGCTCAAGGGGGTCGCGCAGCCGAAGGTCGAGGTGAAGGTCGAGACGGATCGCTCGGTGTCCGAGTTCGTGGGCCACCACCTGTCGCTCGTGGAGCGGATCGTCTCGCCGCTCTCGAAGGCGACGACGCAGAGCGCGTTCGGCATCCGGGCGATCGAGGCGCAGATCGCGGAGCTCGGCCAGGCGCTCCGGTCGCTCGACGAGCGGGTCCGCGCGGCGCGCCCGCAGACCCAGCCGCCGCCGCCGGAGCGGCCTGGTGAAGCAGACCCCACGCGCGGGCGCGGAGGTGCGTGAGCGGATCACAGCACCCGCGCTCCGCAGGCGCGCGGCCGCGGGGCGCTCACCAGGCGGGCGACCGCACGGAGCAGAAGTCTACAAGAGGGGTAGAGAGGGGTCCGTCGTGCGTGTTATCACCATGCCGCGACGCGTATGGTCAGCGGATGGCCTGGACTCGAAGCCCCGCGCTCCGGCGCTGGGCACGTAGGAGCTTCGGCGCATGAAGATGATGACCCTCGGACCCTTTGATGGGAACGCGTGGCTGCTCGGCCGGAAGGTCGAGCGAACGGTCGCGGAGTGGAAGGAGCCCGCGCGGCTCGCGATCCTGGCCTTGCCGAGCGGGGGGAAGCACGAGGAGTACCTCGCCGCGGTCGAGGACGCGACGGGCATCCCGGTGATCGGGGCCACCACGGGCGGGGCGTCGTTCACCGAGCGGGGCTTCACCAGGAGCGGTGTTTCGTGCGCGTTCCTCGGGGGCGCGCACGTCGAGGTGACGTGCGCTGCGGCGCGCGAGCTGCGGGCGGATCACGGCAAGAGCATCCGGGCGGCGCTGAGCGACATGGACGAGGCGGTCTCGAGCAACGGCCCGCGCAGCGGCGCGCCGAGCTCGATCCTGGTGCTGGCGGACGCGTTCGCGTGCGACGGGGACGAGCTCGTGGCGGCGCTCCGGCAGGGGGTGCCGCCGCACACGCGGGTCTTCGGTGGGACGGCGGGCGACGGGTGGACGTTCGAGGGGGCGCGGGTGTTCCTGGGCCGCAAGGCGCTGACGGACGCGGCGGTGCTCGTGCGGCTGACGCACCGGCACCGGGTGAACATCGACGTCGTGCACGGGTTCCGGGCGGCCGAGGGGGGGCGGGATTTCACGATCACGGACATCGAGCGGAACGTGCTCAGGACGCTGGACGGGCAGCCGGCGGCGCGGGTGATCGAGGAGGAGCTGTCGCGGCTCGGGCTGCGCTCGAGCGGCGAGGGGCTGCTCCAGACGATGGCGAAGCACGCGCTCGGGGCGAAGACGCCGTTCGGGGAGGCGCTGAAGATCCGGGGGCCGATCGCGATCCGGGGGGACGGGGCGGTCGTGCTGACCGGCGGGCTGGCCCGGGGGCAGGTGGTGCGGGTGGTGAACGCGACGGCCGACGGGCTGCTCCAGGCGGCGAAGGGGCTATCGACGAAGGTGCTCGGGTCGCTGCCCGCGGTGTCGGGGGCGTTTGTGTTCGACTGTGCGTCGCGGTTCCGGGTGCTGGGGGAGCGGTACCGGGACGAGGTGCGGGCGTTCCTGTCGCCGAGCGGGGCGGCCCATCCGATGTTCGGGATGGCGTGTTACGGGCAGATCGCGAAGTTCGGGGGGAGCGTCGAGGGGTTCCACAACACGAGCGCGGTCATGGTGGCGTGGGGGGAGTCGGACCAGGGGACGGGGCCGGCCAGCGGCTGAGGGGGGCCTTGCCGAGCGGCTCGTGCCCCATCAACGAGCGACGAGATCCTTCATCCGTCGGCTGGGTGTGAGGGGCATGCCGGCGCGCTCGTTCGCGGCCATCTCACCGGGCGCATACGAGAAACGCGCGACGACGGAGGATCGAAATGCACGACGAACCCGGACGCGGTGTGGCCATGACGAAGCATGCGGTGGTGATCGCGGGAGGAGGCCCGACGGGGCTCATGCTGGCGGCCGAGCTCGCGCTCGCACGGGTCGACGTCGCGATCGTCGAGCGGCGCAAGAACCAGGACCTCGTGGGATCGCGGGCAGGCGGTCTGCATTCCCGCACGATCGAGGTGCTCGATCAGCGCGGAGTCGCGGAGCGCTTCCTCTCGCAAGGGAACGTCATGCAGGTGACGGGCTTCGCGATGAACCGCCTCGACCTCAGCGACTTTCCGACTCGCCACAACTACGGGCTCGCGCTGACACAGAATCACATCGAGCGCATCCTCGCCGGCTGGGTCGAGGAGCTGGCGGTACCGACCTATCGCGGCCGCGAGGTGACGGGCTTCGTGCAAGACGACGCCGGCGTCGATGTCGAGCTGAGCGACGGCGGCCGGTTGCGAGCGCAGTACCTCGTCGGATGCGACGGCGGTCGCAGCGTGATCCGCAAGAAATCCGGCATCGACTTTCCGGGATGGGACCCGTCGATCAGTTACCTGATTGCCGAGGTCGACATGACCGAAGAGCCGGCGTGGGGCATGCGCCCCAACGAGAGGGGCATCAATGCCATCGGCAAGCTGGAGGACGGCAAGCGCGTGCGCGTGGTCTTGAACGAGCCGCACGTCAAAAAGGGCGGCGAGGCGACGCTGGACGACCTCCGGCACGCGCTCGTCGCCGTCTATGGGACCGACTTCGGTGTTCACGGCGTCACCTACGTCTCGAGGTTCACCGACATGGCCCGGCAGGCGGCGTCGTACCGGGAGCGACGCGTGCTCCTGGCCGGCGATTCCGCGCACGTGCATGCGCCGACCGGCGGACAAGGACTCAACATCGGTGTCCAGGACGCGGTGAACCTGGGGTGGAAGCTGGCCCAGGTGCTACGCGGCAGCTCGCCGGAGACGCTGCTCGATACCTACCAGGCCGAGCGGCATCCGATCGGTGCGCGCGTGCTGGAGAACAGCCTGGCGCAAGTCGCGCTCATGCGGGGCGACGAACGGACGAAGGTCTTGCAGACGAGGATGTCCGAGCTCTTGAAGATGGCCGAGCCTCGCAAGCACTACGCCGGCATGATGTCCGGCCTGGACATCCACTACGATCTCGGTCCGGGCCACCCGTTGCTCGGTCGTCGCATGCCCGATCTCGATCTGGTGACCGAGCGCGGCTCGACGCGGGTGTTCACGCTTCTGCACGAAGCGCGACCGGTACTGCTCGACCTCGGCGCGCCCGGCGCATTCGACATCGGGCCGTGGGCGGATCGGGTTCGACGGATCGAAGCTCGAACCACCGGGCCGTGGGAGCTGCCCGTGATCGGCCCGGTCGCCGCGCCCACCGCGATGTTGATCCGACCCGACGGCCATGTCGCCTGGGTCGGAGCCGGCACGGATCAGGGCCTTCGGGATGCCTTGACCTGTTGGTTCGGCGCTGGCATCGCGCAAGCCCGCTAGAGATCGGTCTCGGCGTCGCGACCGATCCGGATCGCGATCTTCAGAATCCGAGCGACCGGATCGCCTTGCGGATCGTGTCCGCGCTGGCACGGAGGCCGGCGTCCTCCTCGGGGCTCATCGGTATGGGCAGCTGCGACTCGAGGCCAGACCGGTTCACGATGCACGGCACGCTCAGGCACACATCGTCGATCCCGCGGTAGCCGCTCAGCAGGCTGCTGACGGGCAGCACGCGGTTCTCGTCGCGGAGCAGGGCCTCCAGGATCTTGGCTGTCGCCAGGCCGATCGCGTAGTTCGTCGCGCCCTTGCCGGAGATCACCTGGGCAGCGGCGTTCTTCACGCCGTGGAAGATCGCCGTCCGGTCGCTCGCGCCGATCTTGCCGTGGCCCGGCACCGACCACGCGTCGAGCGGGATGTTCGCGACGCTCGCGCTGCTCCACAGCGGCACCTCGCTGTCGCCGTGCTCGCCGGCGATGTACGCGTGGACGTTCTGCACGGCCACGTTCAGCTGCCGGGCGATCAGGAAGCGGAACCGGCTGCTGTCGAGCACCGTGCCGCTGCCGATCACGCGGGCAGGCGGGAGGCCCGTCAGCTTGAGCGTGACATACGTGATCACGTCGACCGGGTTGGTCACCAGCAGATAGAGCGCGTCCGGCGCGACGGCCAGGAGCTTCGGCAGGAGCTCGCGGCATATCGCGACGTTCGCGGTGGCGAGGTCCATCCGGCTCTGTCCGGGCTTCTGCTTCGCGCCGGCGGTGATGACGACCACGTGCGCCCCGCGACAGACCTCGACGTCATCGCTGCCCTCGAGCGTCGCCGCCGGGACGAACTGCAGGCCGTGGTTCAGGTCGAGCACCTCGGCATCGACCTTGATCCGGTTCACGTCGAAGAGGGCGACCTCCTTCGCCGCGCCGCGGAGCAGGCAGGCGTAAGCGATCGTCGCGCCGACGCTGCCAGCGCCCACGATCGCGACCTTGCTGGGGGAGACAGACGGGTGGTCGGGCATACCGATCGGCTACCGCGGCGGCAGGGCCGGACCAAGCCAAATCAGGGGCCCGACAGGCCGCGACAGGCCGCGTTCGCCCGGGCGGCCGGAGCGAGCGATCTCCGGCGCCCGCTGTGTCCGGTCGCGGGGCTCAGCTCTCCGGGAGCGGCTCGGCGGAGCGCCCCTGGCGCGGCGCTCCCGCGTCGGCCTTGCCGCTCGCGGCGGCGGGCGCCGGGGCGGCCGGCACCGCGACGATCGCCGGCAGGACCAGCGGGGCCATCCTCGGATCGACGGCGGCGCGCGGGTCGATGACGCGCGGATCGAGGGCGAGGCCGGGCTGCGCCGCGGCGGGGCCGAGCGCGACGCCCTCCTCGCGACACGCGCGAAAGAACGCCTTCATCACCTCGGACTCCAGCAGATCGTGGCGCTCGAAGTCGGCGATCCAGAACTTGATGACGTACCGCTGGAAGAGGGGTGTGACGGCGGCGAGCCAGAGCCTGGGCGCCGGCTCGCGGAGGATGTCCGCCACCTGCGCGCAGGCGCGCTGCGCCGCGCGCTCGACGGCCTCCGGGGCGGCGTCGAGCGAGACGAGCATCTCGATGTTGCGCGCGCACGTCCGGTCCGGGGCGCAGAAGTTCTGCACGCGCGCCTTGGCGATGATCGAGTTCGGCAGGATCACGATGTCTCCGGAGAACGTCCTGAGGCGGGTCGAGCGCCAGCCCTCGTAGACGACCTGCCCCTCGATCCCGTCGACGAGGATCCAGTCGCCCGCGCCGAACGAGCGCTCGGAGTGCAAGGCGAGCCCGGCGAAGAGGTTGCCCAGGGTGTCCTGGAGCGCGAAGCCGAGGACCACCGTGATCACGGTCGAGGTCGCGAGCAGCGGCACGAGGTCGACCCCGGTGGCCGCGCCGACGATCGAGAGGCCGGCGACCAGGTAGAGGATCGCGAGCAGGAGGTGCCGTACGAGCGCCGGAATCTGCACCTTCTGGCGCTCGGCGAGCCAGTAGTCGATGATCAGGGTCTCGGCGAACTCGATGACCAGGTACGACGCGAGCGCGAGCTCCAGGAGGAGCACGCCCTTGTGGATCCTGGGCAGCTCGCCCCCGCGCAGGGCAATGTACGTGTGGAGCGCGAGCAGCGCGACGAGCCCGCGCGCCGGCAGCCGCATGCGCCGGAGCAGGAGCTCGTCGAGCGACGTCTGCGTGGCGCGCGCGACGCGCGAGAGCAAGCCGAAGAGCAGGCGGTAGGCGACGAACCCGAGCGCGAGCACGGCGAGCGACAGGCCGAGCGCGACGGGCAGCGAGGCGGGGGAGCGGAAGAGGTCGGCCCAGAGCGCCGGGAGCCGGTCGAGGTTCACGGGGCGTGAGTCTGCCACAAGCGGCGGGCGGGGGGCTTGCGCTGCGCCAGGTCCGTCGCGACGGTCGCGATGCAGCCGCCGGCCCCGACCCAGAAGGACCGGACCGTCGGGGAGGTCCTCGCCGAGGAGGAGGCGAGCGCGGCGGACCTCTTGATTCGCATCCTCAGCAAGAGGCACGAGAGCCGCTCCGTCGTGATCACGACAGATCTCTCCTGCAAGCGGTGGGGCACGGTGTTTGGAGATGCGCCGTGCCTCGGGGCGCTGGTCGACCGCTTCGCCCAGCAGAGCTGGGGACTCCGAGAGGCTCGCAAATTTCGCGACGCAGCGCGGTTGCCTCGTGATGGCTCCCCTGCGTTGCCCGCGCGACGCGTCCGTTTCAAATTTCCGCGGTCCCGGACCGAGAAACCGCTTCGCTTCGAGAGGATCGGTCGACGATCGAGGCGCAGCGAGGGGCGAACGCCGCCGACAATGGAAGAATTCAGCATCAACGGTCTTCTCCCTGTGCTGTCCTGAAGCCGAATCCTGGATGCCAAGCTCCCAAGATGGGATAGGCTAGGTCCCGGCGCTGAGCTCTTTGCGGGCGAGGTTCGCCGCACCGGCGTCGCGACGCCGGCCTACCAATTCCGCCATTCTCTTCAGATCGCGCCCCGGCGCGACGAGGTAACGACCATGACCGAGATGAGCCGCACAGGCCGAGGCACACGCAGACTCCTGCTCCTCCCATTTCTCTTCATCATCGCGGCGTCCGGTTGTGGCGAGTCCGGCGCGACCGGTGAGAACGACAACACCGGAGGGGCCAGTCCGGGGACCGGAGGCGCCTCGACGAGCGGCACGAGCGCGGGGACCGGAGGCGCCGCGGCGGGCAGCACGAGCGCGGGGACCGGAGGCGACGCGGCGGGCAGCACGAGCGCTGGAACTGGAGGTGGCGCCACGGGAGGGACCGCATCGGCTAGCAGCGGGGCAGGCACCGGCGGCGCACCGAGCTCAAGTCCGACGTTTCACGTCTTCATGCTCATGGGCCAGTCGAACATGGCCGGTGTCGCAGACAAACAGGCCAGTGACCAGAATTCTGACGCGCGGCTCAAGGTCCTCGGCGGATGCAATCAGCCGGCCGGACAGTGGAACGTGGCCAATCCGCCGCTCAACGATTGCCCTGGTGAAAAAGGATGGAACCTGTCGACCGCCGTCGACCCGGGCATCTGGTTCGGCAAGACCCTGCTCGGAAAGCTGGCTGAGGGGGATACGATCGGGCTGGTCGGCACCGCTGAGAGCGGTGAGTCGATCAACACGTTCATCTCTGGTGGCTCACATCACCAGATGATCTTGAACAAGATCGCCAAAGCGAAGACGGCTGAGAATGCGCGCTTCGCGGGCATCATCTTCCACCAGGGTGAGTCCGACAGCGGCCAGAGCTCATGGCCCGGCAAGGTCGTCCAGCTCTATAACGAGGTGAAAGCAGCCTGGGGGGCCGACTACGACGTTCCCTTCATTCTTGGAGAGCTCCCCGGGGGCGGATGCTGCAGCGGTCATAACAACCTCGTGCACCAGGCGGCCGACATGTTGCCTCAGGGATACTGGATCACTCAGCAGGGGACCAAGGTCATGGATGAGTACCACTTCGATCATGCGTCCGTTGTTCTCATGGGCACGCGTTATGGCGAGAAGATGATCGAAGCTTTGGGGTGGTAACAAAGCGGCTCGCGGCGGGTGCCCGCGCGACCGAGGCCGCTCGAATCCACTGGATTGGAGCGGCCTTTGATGATGTCGGCCGTGGGGATCGCGGGCTGAGAACGCCTCATTCGTTCGCGTCGTCAGCGCACAGGGACGCCCACGAGCGGGTGGCGATGCCTGCAGTTCTCGATGTCGCAGCCGATCTGCTACCAGTACCACGACACGAGCGGCTTGGCTCTCCTGGCCCCCCTCGTTGATTCTCCGCAAGCTCAACCTCTGAAAGCTGGCCGCCGGGCTCCCTCGCGCGGTGCACGCGAGTTGCCAGGCGGGCGCTGGATCTGACATGCTGAGCCGCATGGTGAGGCAGGTGTTGGGGTGCGCGCTGGGCGTGTTCGTCGTTCAAGGCTGCAGCAGCGTCCCTGACGGACGGCGCTCCGAGAAGACGGTTGACACCGGCACGCAGAAGGTTCGAGCCATCTCGGCCGACGACGCCGCGACGTGTGCGCTGCTGACGAGCGGCGAGGTGACGTGCTGGGGCGGGGGCAACCGCGACGGTCAGCTCGAGCCACCAGCGGGACCGTTCACGCAGATCGCCTTCAGGGGCGACCATGGCTGCGGGCTCCGTCCCGACGGCAGCCTCGGTTGTTGGGGTGACAACTACGGCGGAAAGCTTGACCCACCCGCCAGCCGATTCGCGCAGATCTGCGCCGGCACGTATCACAAGTGCGGGCTCACCAGCGCGGGCGCTATCGAGTGTTGGGGCCAGCTCAGCCGCGGGCTCGACGACTACCCGGCGGCGAGCGGCTTCACGCAAATCGTATGCGGGCAAACCTTGAGCTGTGTGCTCGACGCGGCGGGCTCCGCCACCTGCTGGGGCGACGCCCGGCTCGATCCGCTCATGGTCCCAGCTGGGGAAACGTTCTCTCAGCTCGCGGCCGGCAACTACCATGCGTGCGGGCTACGCGTCTCCGACGGCACGGCGGTGTGCTGGGGCAATGACGAGCACCAGCAGCTCACTGCGCCGACGGGCCCCTTCTCCGCGCTTACCGCCGGCTACGGCTTCTCTTGCGGGCTCGAAGCCGGCGGCGCGGCAACCTGCTGGGGAGAGCGGCCGACGGTCGTCGATGGCGAGCAGGTGTTCATCCCCATGGAGTCGCGACCCAACGACCGCTTTACCAGCATCGAGGGCGGCGCCTTTCACGCCTGCGGCATCAAGGCGGATCAGACGATCACTTGCTGGGGTGACAATTTTTACGGTCAGCTCGAGGCGCCGTAGCGCGCCGCTGCGGCGCCTCGAGCGATTCAATCGCGGCGCGCGCTCACTGGATGCAAGCCACCCCCGGAGCGAGCCCTCTCGGACGACTTCTCGCAAGTTTTCCGAGGGGGCTTGGTCTTCTGTTCCTCAGCAAACCTGATCGGAGCCGCTCAACTATCCATCCATCTTGAAGCTGAGCACCGCGATGAGCGAACCTGTCAGCTTGCTCGCTCCGACGTCCACGCCGCCACCCGACACTTCAGACGGCGATGGCTTCACCCATGTATGCCAACACCCCACCCGAGCGCTCGATCGTGCTCAGGTTGATCTGGGGGCGCAAGGACCTCCGTGGCCAGTACCGATGCTCTACGGGATCCGCCGGACTGGATGGCTCGAGAGCGGACGTTAGGTTTCGCACATGAAGAGCCTGCCCGCTGTCGTCCTCGCTCTGTTTTCCTCGCTCTTCGGCGTCTCGTGCATACTGGATGCCGAGCCAACGAACGCAGGCGATCCGACTGGCGAAGCTCAGCAGCAGTTCCCCATCGTCTCCTTTTCTCACGGAAGGATTTCCCTTTCGGCACCATTGTCAAAGATGACGGCAAGGACGAGGGCGGTGGATGGCAGGAGGCCAAGGCCAACCTGCCATTCTCGAAATTGCATAACCTGCGCCCGGTGCGCCGCTGGACGTGCTCTTTCAGGGTAGGGATGCCGCTACGGACTCAGCGTATGGGGCGAATCCGGCCAAACCGTGCGGCCATGCTCAGCATAGGGATCGCAGAGGACGTCGCACGCCGCATGAACTATAACCTCCCGGAAGGGATCTTCTGCAGTAGGTTCATCGACGAGATGCGGGCGACGTTCAAATCCAAGTACCCGCGGCTCGGCGCCACGGTGATGAGGCCATGATGATAACTCGCTCCGAGCTGCTCGACGTCGTCTACCGCTTCTACCCGCGGGGCGTGCGTAACTTCGAGCGCGTCCACGTGCCTCCCAGCGAGCCCTGCTACGACGACACGGAGGAGCGCCGCCGCCTGGTGGAAGCCGCAAACCGCGGGCGAGCGGAGTACTTGACGTGGAAAGCGATGATCCGCCGCGTGGGGGATCGATACAGCCTTCAGAACGAGTCGCTCAGCCTGTTGGCGGGGGGGGTCGAGCCGGCCTACTCGGCCCGCATCTATCGCCCCGAGGACTCGGGGCCCGTTCCATCGCTCAGCGACAGGGCTTCGCTCAGCTTCCACGTGAGCCTTCTCGGGCCCTATTACGGGATCCACGACAGGGGCGAGCCCGACGAGATCTCGGCGGCGGTCGCAGAAGAGATCGAGGCCACGTACCCCGGCTACCGACCGATCCCACCGGAGCTCGGGAACGAGGTGGTGCCGGATGTGGAGATGGACGGGGCGTTGATGGGCAACGCGACGATCTACGTGTGCCTGTTCTCGGACAAGTGGACTTGGGTGGATCCGGTGTAGCTTCGGCTGGCGCGCGAGCTGCCCGACGCCGAGCGCGCCGGAGGCGTTGGCGCGCGAGCTGCCGGCGGACGCGTGCTGGAGCGTGTGCGCGCTCGCGCCCCACGCGCCTGCCGACCTCGTGCCCGCGCTGGTCCAGGCGTGCGCGGCTGCGCCCTGCTTCCGGCGGCCGATGGTGACGGCGGTCGCGGCGCGCCTGGGCGATCTCGGCCGCGCGGACGACGCGCTCGCGCTCGTGGCGGCGCGGCCCGAGGCATCCGACCGGGTCAAGGCACAGGCTGCCGTGCCGGCGCATCTCCCCGCCGCGGCTCGCGACGCCGTCTGGAGACGGCTGGGACGAGGCGCTCTTCGCGCTGGTCCCGCTGGCCGCCTCGATGACCGAGCGGCACGCGCGCCACCTCTGCCAGCGCCTCCTGCAGCACCTCGACTGGAAGCGGCGCCCCGATCTCCTCGACGACTGGACGAAGGACGACCTCGGGCACCTGGCGCCCTTGTTCGCTCGCGTCGCTGGACCGCAGGGCGTCGCCGCGGTGGCCCGGGAGATTGTCGACGTCGTGGCTTCCCTGAGCGCCTGCGGGGCGCCCCTGCCCGGCCTCTGGGTGCTCCCGCTCCGCCCCCGTGGACGCGTCCTCGGGCCTCGCGTCGTCGTCCTGCAAGGGAGGTCCTCATGGCCCGGCCGACGCACCGGCGGAAGGCGGAGCGGGGGCTCCAGTGGCTGATGGGTCTGCGCAGGAACAAGGCTGATGCGGCGATGGAGCGCCATCGTCCAGCTGGCCATCGAGGACCGCAAGATCCTCCGCGAGCTCGGCTTCAGCCGCTGCAGCGGAGGCAAGGCGTCCGCCATGGGTGCCACGCCGGCTCGGCGGACGTACACTCCCTGCATGAACGACATTCGCGACATCAGCCAGGACGAGGCCCGGGTCGCCGAGCTGGTCCGCTCAGCGAGGCGCGTCGCCGTGCTCGGCATCAAGATCGAGGCGCAGGCGGATCAGCCCGCCTTCTACGTCCCGAGCTACCTGCAGAGCGCGGGCGTGGAGGTGATCCCGGTCCCCGTCTACTACCCCGACGTGAAGACCATCCTCGGCCAGCCGGTCTATCGCCGCGTGGCGGACGTCCCGGGACCGATCGACATCGTCGTCGTCTTCCGGCGCGGCCAGGACGTCACAGCGCACCTCGCCGACCTGCTCGCCGCCCGGCCGCGCGCCGTCTGGCTCCAGCTCGGCATCCGGAACGACAGGGTGGCCGAGCGGCTCGTCGAGGCCGGCATCCTCGTCGTGCAAAGCCGCTGCCTCATGGTCGACCACCGCCGCGTCGTCGGGCAGGGCTGAGGCTCGTTAGGGACATCAGGCACCGAGGGCACGGCGGACGACGAGCGTGAGCCGGTGTCGCCGCCGCGCAGCTACAGCGGCCGGTGCTGCGTCCCCTTGCCGTACGTGATCGACAGGAGGTCCCCCGGCTCGCGCACGATGAACCGGTGCCACGCGCCTTGCGGGACCTTGCACGTCGTCCCGGCGACCAGCGCGACGACCCGCTCGCTGCCCTGCTCCTCCAGCACGACGTCGCTCGCGCCCGACAGGAGACACAGGATCTCGTCCCCGGCCGGGTGCATCTCCCACTGCGGCGTGTCCTCGGTCAGGTGAAACCGCATCACCAGCCAGCCTCCATCGTCCGTGATCCGCCGGATGTCCGCGGCCTTCGAGTCGCCGGACATCAGCTCTTGCCAGAACGTCGGCCTCACCTCGATGGGCAGCGCGTCGCCCCCGTCGGCGAGGTGCAGGTAAGTGCTGCGAAGATCGAACCCGGGCTGTCTCTGATTGGCCATGTCCCTCACGTCGCTCCTGAGCGCCCTCATGCCAGCAGGCCGCCCCTGCCCTGTCAATCCGCTCTCCCCGGCGCCGCCGCGCGCCTCCCCGGCGCGCCCGCCGCCGCTCAGCCCGCCGCGATGTGGAGCCCGCCGGTCTCCACTGAACAAATGCTCCCATCCCGGCCAGGACGCGCTACACTGCGCGCGCAGCGACCGCCTCCTCGCCCGGCGCTGACCACACCATGCCGCGCCCCGTGAACAACCCTCCGAACCCGTGGTCGTCGACGCAGGTCGAGTACCTCGAAGAGGCGCCCCCGGCGACGCTGCAGGTCTTCGAGGAGCAGGCCCGATCCATCGTGACCGCGAACGACAGCCCCGATCTTCCATTCCGGTACAGCGTCAACCCGTACCGGGGCTGCATCCACGCCTGCGCCTACTGCTATGCCCGGCCCTCGCACCAGTACCTCGGCTGGGGCGCCGGGACAGACTTCGACCGCAAGATCGTGGTCAAGGCGAACGCGCCCGAGCTGCTCGAGAAGGAGCTCAACAAGCCGGGCTGGCAGGGCGATACGATCGTGTTCTCCGGCAACGTCGATTGCTACCAGCCGCTCGAGGCGAGCTACGAGCTCACCCGCCGCTGCCTCGAGGTCTGCCTCGCGTTCCGGAACCCCGTCGGGCTCATCACCAAGGGCGCGCTCGTGCGGCGCGACGCCGCCCTGCTCGGCGAGCTCGCGCGGCGCGCGCGCGCCCGCGTCCACTTCAGCATCCCCTTCGCCGACGACGCGGTGGCGCGCAAGATGGAGCCGTACGCGAGCCGCTCATCGCTGCGCTTCGAGGCCATGCGCGCGCTCTCGGACGCGGGCGTGCCGACCGGGATCTCCCTGTCGCCCATGATCCCCGGCCTGAACGACAGCGACGTGCCGGAGCTCCTCGAGCGCGCCCGGGACGCCGGGGCGCAGAGCGCCTTCATGATGCCGCTGCGCCTGCCGCGCGAGGTGCTCCCAGTCTTCGACGAGCGCCTCGAGGAGGCCTTCCCGGACCGCGCCGGCAAGGTCCGCCGCGGCATCCAGGAGATGCGCGGCGGCAAGATGAACGAGGCCGCCTTCGGGGCGCGATTCCAGGGCGCAGGCGCGCGCTGGGCGGCGATCCAGCGGCTGTTCGAGGTGCACTGCCAGCGCCTCGAGCTGAACGCGGCGCGCGTTGGCGACGAGGCGGACGAGGCAAAAGAGCGCTCGACCTTCCGGCGGCCGAGCCGGCAGGGGACGCTGTTCGACCTCTGAATGACCCTTGCGACCGGCGCAAGGAATGGGGTACCAGTGAGAAGGCAGTGCATTTTCGGGGGGGTCGCACCGGCGCGACCCCGCTCGCGCCCTGTCCTGGGCAGGCGGTGATGCCGTCCGCCCGCTGACGAGACCTCATGACCTCTCCCGCCCAGGATCACGCCACAGCCCGCCCGGCCCCACGCCGCAAGCTGCTCCTGAATCCGCGATTCCAGCTCAAGTACACGGGGCTCCTGGTCTCGGTGGTGCTCGCGGTCATGGCGGTGCTCGGACTCGTCATCTGGCAGACCGCGAGCGTCGCGAACGAGCAGGCGCAGTACGCGGCGACCCAGGCGGAGCTCGCGCTCAAAGAGGCGGCCAACAGCGCCAAGATCCTGAAGATGAGCACCGCCGCGCTGGGCGGCGACAACGCCGAGCTCGACAGCACCCTCGACGAGGAGCTCGAGAAGACGAACCGCGAGCACGAGCGCAACCTGGCGGAGGTCGCGAAGCGGCGCGCCGAGGTCGAGGGGCTGCGACAGCGCCTCCTCAACATCCTCGTCGGCGGCGGCGTGTTCCTCCTCGTCGTCCTCGGCGTGCTCGGGATCTTCATCACCCAGCGCATCGTGGGGCCGGTCCACCAGCTGAAGCGCCTCTGCCGCCAGGTGGGCACGACGCGGCTCACCATCGGAGGGGGGCTGCGCAAGGGCGATGAGCTCGGGGACCTCTTCGACACGTTCGTGCAGATGACCTACTCGCTCAAGGCGCTCCAGACAGGCCGGCTCGCGACGCTCGACGCGGCCATCGAGCGGGCCGAGTCGGAGAAGGTCTCGGCCGAGGTGCTCGAGGGGCTGCGCGCGCTCCGGGCGCAGCTCTGCCTCGGGCTCAGCGAGGCCGAGACGGTGCGGCGCCGCGCTCCGAGAGGTGGTGAGTCATGAGCCGGATCGCCGGAGCGGAGACGACATGAAACCTCCCGCATTGATCCAGCAGGCAGCCGGCTTGCTCCGCGCCCGCTTCGATCTGAACGAGTACAACCCGACCCCGATCGTCGACCTCGGCGCGCTCGTGGCGAACGCCGACGGCAACGTGGACGCCGAGGAGATCGACGCCCTGCGGCAGCTGATCGAGCCGATGCTCGGCACCCAGCTCAACGCCGAGCTCGTCCGCTACCTCATCGAGGCGAGCCTGAAGGTGATCGCGGCGGCGGGCGTCGAGCCGCGGGTGCGATTGCTCGCGGAGATCCTCATGGACTGCGACGCGGTGGAGGAGGGCATCCTCGTCGCGCTGGCGGTGGCCCACGCGAGCGAGGGGATCTCCGACGCGGAGCGCGCGGTGATCGAGTCGCTCGCCCGCGCGGCGGAGCTGCCGGCGCGCCGGCTCGATCAGCTGAACGAGCAGGTCCGGGGGGCGTTCGCGGCCTGAGCCGGATCAGGGCGGCCGTCAGGCCTCTTCCTTTGTCGCGAGCAGCCGCGACAGGCGCTCTGCCTCGATGCGGACGGCGATGACCTTCTCCCGGTCGAAGACCACCGCGCCCGGAGCCGCGCCGCGCGGCTTGCGCACGTAGCGGCGCGGGAGATAGCTCACCTCGCACACCGCCTCGCCGCGCGCGTCGCTGAAGTGCGCCGCCAGGGTCGCGGCGTCCACGAGCACGTCGGCGGGGCAGCTCGCCCCTTTCTGGAGCGGCACGACGACGTGCGAGCCGACGACGCCCTTCGCGTGCAGCCAGAGGTCGTGCGGCCGCGCATGCTTCGTCGTGAGCGCGTCGTTGTCCTCGGCGCCCCGGCCGACGAGGATCGCCGCGCCGGACGCGCTCCGGTAAGCATGGAACGGCCGCCGCGGGGCGGCCCGGGCGGCCCGCCGGCCGCGGGCTCCGGGCATCCCCGGCTCACCCGCCCCCGCGGCGCCCACCCCGGCGAGCTCCGCGCGCGCGACGCCGAGGGAGCGCGCGCGCTGCGCGAGCGGATCGAGCGCCTCTGGCCGCGCCGACGCCGCCGCGACGTCCGCGGCGAGCGCGGCGAGCGCCTCGAGGGCGCGCTCGGTCTCGGCGAGGCGCGCGCGCATCACCGCCTCGCCGCGCTGGTAGCGCCGCGCCTTGGCGAAGAAGGCCTCGGCCTGCGCCTTCGCGGGGCGCGCCGGGTCGAGGGCGACCTCGAGCTTGCCGCCGGTCTCCCAGTCGTCGAGGAGCGCTCGCGCCGCCCCCCGCGGGACCCGCGCGCCCTGCGCGAGCAGGAGCTGCCCCGTCTTCTGGAGGCGCGCCACGCTCCCCAGCCGCCCGAGATCGCCGCGCACCGCCTCGGCCCTGCGCTCGATCGCCGCGCGCCGCGCCTTGACGGCGCGCGCGAGCGCCGCCTTCTCCTGCCCGGCGGCGGCGTCGTCGCTCGCCTCGACCAGCGCCGCGCCGGCGGCCAGGGGATCCGCCGGGTAGGCGCTCTCGGCCGGCGGGGCGCTCCCCTGCGGCGGCCAGCGAAGGATGAGGTTGCCGGCGCCGTCCAGCAGGCGCACCTCGCCGCGGCGGCCCGGCGCGAGCTCCAGCCGCGCCGCGGGGCTCAACCCGGGTGAGGCCGCCGCCGCCCCCGGGCTCAACCCGGGTGAGGCCGCCGCCGCCCCAGGGCTCAACCTGGGTGAGGCCGCCGCCCCCGCCGCCCCAGGGCTCAACCCGGGTGAGGCCGCCGCCGCCCCAAGGCTCAACCCGGGTGAGGCCGCGGGCCCCGCGCTCAACCCGGGTGAGGCCACCGCCGCCCCCGGGCTCAACCTGGGTGAGGCCACCGCCGCCCCCGGGCTCAACCTGGGTGAGGCCACCGCCGCCCCCGCTTCGCTCAACAGTTCGCTCTCCTGGTCTTTTTCCACCAGAAGCACATCGCCGGCGATGACGGCGATCCCGTCGCCCCGCACCTCGATGGCCAGCACGCGGCGGCCGACCAGGTGGGCCCGCATGGCCGCCAGCAGCGGATGCGACGCCTCGGCGCGGAGCCGCGGCAGCCGCGGCAGGACCCCCGACCCCGCGACGCGCGGCCCGATGCCGACGCCAAGCACGCGCCGCGCTCCGGCGTACACGGCCAGCGCGACGAGCCCCGTCGCGGGGTTCGCGTGCGCCGCGTCGATCCGCGCCCCCACCCAGCTCGCCATCGCCTCGGCGAGCGCCCCGCCTCGCGCCGCGCTCCCTTGATCGTCCTCCATGGCGAACGCCGCTCGTACCCCTCAGCGGAACCGCTCGAAGATCGGCCCGCAGCAGCCAAGGGCGAGATCGCACGCCGCGCCGTTGTCCTGACAGAAGTCCACCTCCACGCCGTTGACGAGGCAAGAGCAGCGGATGCTGCCGGGCCCGTTCGGCCGGCACTCGGCGGCCAGGTCCACGCCCGGGCACGAGCCCTTGCAGGTGCAGGCCCTGCCGCCGCCGTCGAAGCACGCGATCGCCCCGCAGGCGGGGTCGGACGCACACGCATTGTACTCATCCAGGAGCGGCTGGCACCTGGGCGGGATGACGTTGCAATTGAACACCTCGTCCATCGCGCAATCGAAGAACGGTACGAGCTGGCCGTTGCACTCTGGCGCCGCGGACACCTGCTCATTACAGAAGTCGCCGCAGTCGCCCGGTCCCTGCCCGCACGTCGCCAGGAAGAGCTCGCAGTAGTCCACACACCTCGACCTCGCGTCGCCGCCGCCCACCCCGGTCGAGGTCCCCACCGTCGAGCTCGTCGTCGAGCTCGCGCTGGTGCTTGTCACGCCGACGCCGACCGCACTGGTGCTTGTCACGCCGACGCCGACCGCGCTGGCGCTTGTCGCGCCGGCGCCTCCTGACCCGCCGGGCATCCCGTCGACGACGACGTTTCCACCGCAGGCGCTCCCCCAGGCCAGGACTGCGAGCGCAGCGATACGCGTCCTAAGCAGCGTCATTCCCATGGCGCGAGACTAACCCGACGCGGGCGGGGGCGCGAGCGCCGCGCGAGCGCCGATGACGAGCCGCCGTGCGGCCTCGCGTGCGGCGCGCGCGGCTTTGCGATAGAGAGCCGCCGCGTGCTCCTCGACCTCCTGCTCGC
Organism: Sorangium sp. So ce362; assembly: GCF_051519845.1. Lineage (NCBI taxonomy): Bacteria > Pseudomonadati > Myxococcota > Polyangiales > Polyangiaceae > Sorangium > Sorangium sp. So ce362. The sequence goes on from NZ_CP150332.1 coordinate 7,225,615, forward strand.
CCCGCTGCTCGCCCAGGCCGACGCGCTGCCCCGACCCGGGCCAGCGGCGTCCTGCCCGCCCGACATGGTGCTCGTGGAGGGCACCCACACGGAGAACGTGCAGCGGATCTGCACGAGCTACCGGGGCGGCCACTGCTTCAGCTTCTTCCCCGGGCTGTTCGCCGCCGAGCCGCGCTTCACGCCGGTGCGCACGTGCATGGACCGCCACGAGTGGCCGAACCGGGCGGGCGCGCTGCCGGTCGTGATGCTCCGCTTCGTCGAGGCCGAGCGGGAGTGCGCCGCCGCCGGCAAGCGCCTCTGCACCGAGTTCGAGTGGGAGCTCGCGTGCGAGGGGCCGTCCGCGCTCCCCTTCCCTTACGGCCACGCGCAGGATCCGGCCGCCTGCAACGTGAGCAAGCCCTACCGGGGCATCAGCGAGCGGCGGCTCGCGTCGAACGACCCGGCGGTGCGGGCCGCCGAGACGCAGCGGCTCTGGCAGGGCGAGCCGTCCGGCTCGTATCCGGCGTGCGTGAGCCCGTACGGCGCGGTCGATCTCGTCGGCAACGTGGAAGAGTGGGTGTCGACGTCGCGACCCGAGTGGCCGCACCGCTCGTCGCTGAAGGGCGGCTACTGGTCCAAGCCGTGGGCGGGGTGCCGCGGGACCAACGACTCGCATGGACCGATGTTCCGGTTCTACGAGATCGGGTTTCGCTGCTGCAAGGATCCAGGAGCGGGGACGTAGCGCCGCGACGTCAGGCCTGCTCGTCGCGCAGCACCTTCTGCACGGCCGGATCGGCGTTCATCCGCGCGAAGACACGCGCGAGATGGGGAAACTCGGCGAGGCCGCCCGCCAGCTTCTCGGCCCAGCCCAGGTAGACGAACAGGTAGGCATCCACGACCGTCCGGCGCGAGCCCACCGGAAAGTCGCGACCGGCGAGCTGGCGGTCGAGGTGCGCCAGCAACGCGCGGATCTTCTTCACGGCGTGCGCCTTGAGGTCGTCCCACTGGCCGCGATCGGAGATGAACCTCTCCGGCGCGAACAGCGGCACGAACGCCTTGTGCACGTCCGACGTCAGGTGCGCGAGCCAGCGCGTGACCTCGGCGCGGCCGCGCGGCGACCCGTCGCCGCCGAGCTTCGCCTCCGGATACGAATCGGCGATGTAGCTCAGGACCGCCGCGCCCTCGGTGAGGACCCAGCCGTCCTCCTCGACGATCGCCGGCACCGCGCCGAGCGGGTTCACGGCGAGATACTCGGCTTCCTTTGTCTGCGGCGCCGTGAGCTTGACGGTCTCATACGGCTTGCCGGTCCACTCCAGCGCGATGTGCGGCCCCAGCGAGCAGGCGCCGGGCATGAAATACAGTTTCATCTTCGGTCTCCTCAGGAATATCGTCTGTTGACTTGCTGTTGAGTTGCGCTGATTGCCCCGCGCTCGGCTTGCGCGACCTGCGCAAGTTGCAGCATCTGTGCCATCGAGAGCAGTTCAAGGGAGCAGAGACGCCTGGCCGCGGGCCGCCTTCGAGAGCCCCGCGCCGTAACCGGCGTGCACGGCGCATTGGCCCGCGCTGCACAGCGCCTCGAGCTCATCACGCCGCCTGTCTGTCCATCGCGGCGGCCCCTCGCGCCGCGTCCCCCGGAGCGCCTCCCTGGCTCCGGCCGTTCCGCTGGGAACCAGGGAGACGCTCCGGGGACAATCTACGAGCGTCCTGCCTTCAGGACCACCAGCGCCAGGACGCCAGCGACGAGCCCCCAGAACGCCGAGCCGATACCGAACGAGCTCACGCCGGAGGCCGTGACAAGAAACGTGATGAGCGCGGGCTCGCGCTCGCGCTCGTGGCCGAGCGCCGACACGAGCCCGTTCCCGATCGTCCCCAGGAGCGCGAACCCGGCGATCGCCAGCACGAGCTCGCGGGGGAGCGCCGCGAATACGGCGCCGATCGTCGCGCCGAACAGCCCGGTCATGATGTAGAACACCCCGGCCGCCACGGCGGCCACGTAGCGCCTGGCCGGGTCCTCGTGCGCTTCCCGGCCGACACAGATGGCGGCCGTGATCGTGGACAGGTTCAGGGCAAAGGCACCGAACGGCGCCAGCAGCAGGGTCGTCGCCCCGGTCCAGCCGACGAGCGGCGAGCTCGACACCTTGTAGCCCGACGTGCGGAGCGCGGCGACCCCAGGCACGTTCTGCGACGCCATCGTGACCACGAACAGCGGCAACGCGACGCCGATCACCGCGTGCAGGGAGAACCGGGGCACGACGAGCACCGGCTCGGCCAGCTCCAGGCGTATGCCGCCCGTGTGCAGCAGGCCCTGGGCGCCCGCGATGGCCACGCCCACGAGCAACGCCGAGATCACCGCGTAACGCGGCAGGAGGCGGCGCCCGAGCAGGTAGGTGCACAGCATGGCCATCGTCATCGCGAACTGGATCTTCATCGCCGCGAAGGCATCCAGGCCGAAGCGCAGCAACACGCCCGAGAGCATGCCAGAGGCGATCGACATCGGAATGCGGTTCAGCGCGCGCTCGAACCAGCCGGTGAACCCGCACAGCGTGATGAGGCCCCCCGAGACGACGAACGCGCCCACCGCCTCGCGCATCGAGACGCCGGCCGTCCCGGTGATCAGCATCGCCGCGCCCGAGGTCGACCACGCGGTCGCGATGGGCATCCGGTAGCGCAGCGACAGCCCGATGCAGGTCAGCCCCATGCCGAGGCCGAGCGCCCACATCCAGGAGCCGATCTCCCTCTCCGTCGCGCCGAGCGCAGCCGCCGCCTGGAAGATGATCGCCGCCGAGCTGGTGAAGCCCACCAGCACCGTCACGAGCCCCGCGTTCACCGCGGACACAGAGAAGTCTTTTACCAGGGCCATGTCGCTTCCGATCGTGGTTCCGGGGGATCAAACGCCTATCCGTCGCTGCTCTCGATCCTGGAAGAACGGGCTGTCCACGATCCGGTCGCCGTCGTTCTGGCAGACATCGAGGTGGAACCTCGTCGGGCCGGGGTACCTGAAATAGTTGCGCGGGATCTCGATCATGTGGGCCCGCGCGCGGTCGTACCTCGACGTCTCGCAGATGAACCGCAAGGAGAACGCGTCCCTCGACTCGAGAGGACCATCGCCCAGCAGGACGCTCCTGTGGATCACGTACTTGTCCATCAGCAAGATGTCCCCGAGCTCGTAATCGTCCTCGACGGCGAAGAACTCGAGCAGGTTGTTCATGCCGGAGGAGTTCAGGGGGCCGTCGCGCAGAGCGACGTAGTCCTCGAACGCGACCCCGCCGGCGTCGATCCGCTCCTGCATGCACCTGAAGACGGCGGGATCGACGTGAGAGTACATGTATTCACCGGAGATGATGTCCTTCGGGACGTACCTCATGCCGCCGCGCTGACCCTTCGTGTCGATGGGGTGGAGGGGCGCCCAGATGGTGCAGGCGTAATCCTCGGTCCTGTGGAAACCGAAGCTCTGCGACTCGATGTGCCACTCGAAGCCCTTGCTGAGATTCCTCTTCAGCTCGAAGCCAACGCCCTGCGTGAAGAACAGACGGTGCCCGGTGAGCGCCGACATCGCCGCGCGGAACCTCCGGTCGCGCAGCAGCTCGTAGATCACCGCGTCGCCGGAGCACAGGTCGTACCCCAGCCTGCTGAAGCCCTTCTGGTAGCTGTCCGTGGGCGTGGAGAGCTCCGCCCTCACCTTGTCCCTCAGGTAGAGGACCATGTCCTCGGAGAAGAATCTCTTCAGAAGAACGAAGCCGGTTTGCCGGTAACTCTCGATGTCTCTCTCCGTGATGCTGAACCTGTCGCTGATCGTTTCCATGAATCGCCCTGTCGTTGACTCGATCGATGTTCGCCCTGATGGCGGTGGTTGGCCCGTGAAGCTCCCGCCTCGTGACGTCGACGCGGCGCATGGACGAGCCGATGCGCCGCGCCGCGAGGCTATGAAGCCCGTTTCATGCTCCGCACGCGAATGCCCCTCATGACGGCCGGGCCGGTCCTCCGGCTCGGCGTGACGGCGCCGAAGACGCCCTCCCGAGCGAGCGACCTGGTGAACTTCGAGAGCCACTCCTCGCCGAGCTCGGAGAACGAGCATCCGAGCCGCCAGAGCAGCTGGTGCGTTCTATCGTGGTTGTAGCGGACGTTGCGCGGCTTCCTCGACGCCCAGAAATACCCCAGCGCGAGGTCCGAGTCCTCCTGCTCCCGGACGGCGCCGAAGACGCTCGAGAACGAGGCGTGCTCCGACCGCTCGAGCGCGATGCCGCTCCTCCGCAGCGCGTCGAAGACCTGCTCGAGGGCGACCTCGTAGGGGCTGTCGACGTGGAACACGCCGCCCCGCGTGTGGGGATCGAGCGAGATCGCGACGATGCCGGCGGCGACCTGGTCGATGGGGCTCAGCGCGATCGTGTCCTCGATCTGCCGCGGCACCTTCCCCACCTTGGCGCAGGCGGCCAGGAGCTGGACGAGGCGGTTCTCCCGAGCGTTGCGCTGGAAGCGTCCGGTCCGCGAGTGCCCCGAGACGTTCCCGGAGCGGTAGATGAAGCCGCGCCCGCCCGCCGCCTCGAAGCCCTTGATCAGGCGCTCCGCCATGTACTTGGTCGACTCGTAGTGGTTCTGGAACTCCTGCCCCACGTCCAGCGAGTCCTCCGAGAAGCTGACGGGCTCCGGGGCGGGATTGACGCCGCTGACCGCCAGCGTGGACATGTAGTGCAGGTCCTTGGGCCGCCGATGCATCGCCAGCTCGATGCAGGTTTGCACCGGAGTCAGGTTGGTCCTGCGAAACTCCTCGTCCGACCCGAACAGCCGGGTATCGGCGGCGAAGTGGTAGATCGCGTCGGTCTCCGCCGCGAGGTGCGCGTACAGCCCCGGAGACAGCCCGAAGAGCTCCAGCGCGACGTCGCCCTCGATCACGGTGCAGCGCCCGACGAGGCGGTCGAGCGACGCGCCGGGGAAATACCAGTCGAACGCCGCGCGCAGCCGCTGCGCCGCCGAGGAGCCCTCCTTCCCGCGGACCAGGCAGTAGACATGCGCCCTCGACCGCGACAGCAGCTCGTGCAGCACATGCACGCCGAGGTAGCCTGTAGCGCCGGTCAGGAGAACCGCGCCGTACGGCGGCCGGAGCCGCGCGGCGGTCTGCGCGACGAGGTCCGGCGGAACGTACGTGATGAGGCCGGTGCGCGTCCCCGGCTCCGCGACGATCCGGGGGGCCGGCGCGCTCCATCCGAGCAGCGCGGCGAGCTCACGCTTCATGTCCTGCATCACCGCTGTCATCTCCGCTCCGCCCCATGTCCCCGGAAAAGACAGGTCCAGCGCGAGCTGGCCGCCGACGATCCGGGCGGTGAGCTTCAGCTCGTGGCCGCGGTGGTTCCTCTTGGCTCGCGCGCGCCCGATGTCGTACCGGGCCGGGGTGACGGGGAAGCGGGGGTCGTGACCGAAATCGATGTCGCCAAGATAATTGTAGCAGACCGCCGCCGACGGCGTGGCCGGCAGCTCTTCCCGGGCGCCGTCCCTGCGCAGCACGCCGTAAGCGACGCCCAGATCACGGACCTCGCGCACCGCCGACGCCGCGGAGGCCACCGTGTGCCGGACGCTCCCCTCGCTCACGTCGATGAGCACCGGGAACGTGGAGGTGTGCCACCCGACGACGCGGCTGACGTCGACCGAGTCGTCGAACGCGACCCGACCGTGGCTCTCGACGTCGACGCCGAGCTCCCTCAGGCCTCGGCGACGCGCCAGGCAGAACGCGAACGTGCCCAGCAAGACCACGTGAATGGGCGTCCCCAGGTCGGTGGTCACGTCCCGCAGCAAGAGTCGAGTCTCCTCCTCGGAGAAGCCGATCCACAGTGTGTGGGCCGCGCCATCGGTGTTCGACGCGTCGTACCTGGGCGCGGTGAGTCGAGCCGCCGCGGCCGTCGCGTCCAGCCATGCGCCGCCGTTGCTGTAGAGCGTGCTCTTGTGCTCCTCGATGTGGGCGACCCAGCCCCAGAAGGTCGTCCGGCTGGGCGCGACGGGCGAGCACGTACCGGCGCGGTGGTCGCTGTACAGCCTCGCCAGCTCGGACACCAGGACCCGCCAGGAGATCATGTCGACCGCGACGTGGTGCGCGACCAGCAAGAGGTGGTCTGGCCCCGACGCGCGCTTGAACAGGTGGCACCGGAGCAGCCGCCCGTCTGCCAGAGAGAGCGACTGCTGCACTCGCTGCGAGACCTCCTCGATGTGATCCTCGAACGAGGCCTCGCTCGTGTTCGCCGCGATGAACGAGACATCCATCGCTCCCTCCGCGTCCTCTGCGGCCACGACGCGACCCAGGTCGCCGAGGGCGTCGCGGCCGTAGGCCGTACGCAGCGAAGCGTGGTTCGAGATGAGCTGCCCGAGGGCCCTGCGCATCACGTCGGCGTCGACCTCCACGCCGCACTCGAGGAGGACCGCCTGGTTGTAGTGGTCGGGAGCGGCCAGCTGTTGACGGAAGAAGAAGTCCTGGGCGGCCGAGAACGAGCGGCTCTCTCCGGCAGCCTGCTTGCCGCTCCGGGGCAGCAGCGCCCGGGCGCCGTCGCGGATGGCCTGGAGCAGGCCCGACACGGTCGGGCTCTTCAGGAACGAGTGCGCGGTCACCGCGTGGCCCTTGACCTGCAGCTCGGCGATGATCTGGATCGCGTCCAGCGAGTCGCCGCCCAGATCGAAGAAGTCGTCGTCGTCGCCGAAGGAATCCACCTGGAGAGCGCGCTGCCACAGCGCGCGCACCTCCTGCCCGAGCGGGGATCCGGCGGGAGGAGCGTCGGCCGGGCGCTCGGCGCCGCGCGGCGGCGCCTCGGCCAGCCGCGACAGCACCTGCTCTTTCAGCGCCTTCAGATCGGTCTTGCCATTCTCGTTGCGCGGGAGCTGCTCCATCGGCAGAAAGACGCTCGGGATCATGTGCTCTGGCACGAGGCGCTCGAGCCGCGTCTTCAGCCAGTCGAGAGGGTCGTCGGGCTTCGGGCCCGTGAGCGCGGCGACGATCCGGTTCTTGCCCCTGACCTCCGGAAAGAAGACGGCCGCCTCGCTGACGCCCTCGACCGTGCGCAGCACGCTCTCGATGTGCTCGAGCTCCACCCGGTAGCCGTTGACCTTGACCTGGCGATCGACGCGCCCGAGGAACAGGGCCACGCCGTCGTCGTCGATCGACACGTAATCTCCGGTCTTGTAGAACCGCCCGGGCGCCTCCTCGCCTGAGCCGATCAGGACGAAGCTCCTCTCGGTGGCGGCGGGATCCCCGACGTAGCCGGCGGCGACGGAGGGGCCTCCGATGTACAGCTCTCCTCTCGCGCCGCTCTCGCGGAACACGCCGTCCTCGCAGCGGACCTTCAACACCGTGCTGCCGAGCGCGCGGCCGATCGGCACCGAGTCCGATCGCAGCTCGGCTATCTGCTGGACTCCCGCGATCGGATAGGCGGTGACGCCCACGGTCGTCTCCGTCGGGCCGTAGTGGTTCGCGAGCGTGCGGACGAGGCCGGAGTCCAGGATCCTCCGGGCGAGGCTGACAGGCAGCGCTTCCCCGCCGAGCACGAGGTAGAGCAGCCGCAGCGCCTCGTCGCGCCGCTCTGTCGCGAGGGAGAAGATCGCGTTCCAGTGGGAAGGCGTGATCTTCAAGAACTGGATCTGGTTGTCGCTCAGGTAGCCGCGCAGCGCGGCCGGGTCCTTTCTCGTCCGTGCGTCGATCAGGTGGAGGCAGCCGCCCGTGTACAGCGAGAGGAACAGCGATGTGTTGCCCAGGTCAGCCGCGAGGGTGCTGGCGTGGGCGTACCGGAGGCCCGGCTCGACGCTCAGGCGGGCGGCGATCGCCGAGGTGTAGTGCGCGATATTGCCGTGGGTGACGGCGACGCCCTTCGGCTTTCCGGTCGAACCGGAGGTGTACAGCACGTAGGCGACCTGCTCCGCGGTCACCGGCGGCAACGCGACCTCGGCGGAGGGGCGGCGCGCGTCGTCGACGCAGATCGCGGGCAAGCCGAGCGCCCGCAGCGAAGCGAGGCGCTCTCGCTCGCAGAGGATGACGCGCGCGTTGATCGACGCGAGGCGGTTCATGTTCTCTGCGGGGTTCCCGTCGTCCTCCACGACCGTGTACGCGGCGCCGGCCTTCATCACGCCGACCAGGGCCACCAGCGCGTCCGCCGTCCGCTGCATGTAGAGCGCGACCAGCGCGCCGTCCGAGTTGCCAGCCTCCGCCAGGAACGCGGCCAGCTCATTCGCCCGCCGCACCAGCTCGCCAAAGCTCAGGCGGCGCTCGCCGGCGACAACGGCGAGGCGGCCTGGCGTGCTGCTGGCGATTGAATCTATCTGATGAATCAACATACTGCGTGTCTTCCTCGAAGATCCCTGCGATGGGTCTCATGGTGTGTTTTGTTCGTGCGCGACAGCTGTAAGTCGAAGCCAGCCGTGTCGACCGCCGGCCGGAGCGCCTCGTCGGCTCGCTCGAGGGTCGGCGCGGTCGGGGGGGTGATCGCGGCCCGTGTCAGGCCGCGCGGATCGTCGACGTCAGCGCGGCGCTCGCGTCGTGGGCGAGGAACGCGGCCCTCGTGGCCGGGAAGTCCATGATTCCGACGCGTTGCAGCAGCTTGACCAGGTTGGCCTTGGTCTTCGTGATGGTTCCGTTCATGCTCGCGAGATAGGTCTCGTTGGTCTCGTCGATCACGCGGCTCACCTGGCTCTCGGCGAGGCCGTACGCGGACAGGACCTTCCGGTCGAAGCCCCGCGCGGGGTCGCCGGCGAGGTAGTCGTCGAGGTAGCTCGGCAGCAGCGTCGCGATGACGGTCTTCGTCGCGTCGGGGAGCCGCGCCCAGTGGGCCTTCGTCAGCCTCGCGAAGTAGTTCGCGTGCCGGCCCTCGTCCGAGACGTGGTCGGTCATGACCTGCGTGAACGTGCGCGTCGCGTCCTTCTCTCGACCGATGCTCAAGAGGTCCTTCGTCAAGGTGTGCTCCGCGAGGCACACGGAGACGAGCTGGAAGTCATGGTGCATGTGCTGCGGCAGGGCCTCGAAGGCGCGCCGTACGGCGTCCAGGTTGCCGTTGGTGTCGGGCACCTCGATGGGCTGGACGCCGCTCAGCGCCTTCATCTGGATGATGAAATCCAGCGCGACGTAGGCGTGGTAGCCCTCGTCGATCACGATGGCCAGCGCCTCTCGCTTCTCGACGTCGCTCGCGCCCTTGATCTCGTTGTTGACGATGTTGAGAGCGCAATCGATGACGTACCGCGTCTCGAGGAGGCCGATCTCGTACATGTACCTGTAGGCCGACTGGGTGAGGACGAACGAGATCGCGTCCTCGCCCAGGCCCGTTACGATGGGGTGCTCGCTCAACGGCTGGCGTGAGCGTGGAAAGATGTACTCGCCGTGGGCGGTGTCCGGCACGACGATCCGCGGGCTGTTGCGGACCGTGGCCGAGGCATACCACCTCTCGACCGATTCCGGATCTGCCGATGCGCTCCGCGCTGCGATGGGGCTCATGAGTGGATCTCCCTTGCGTTCGGGTGAAATGATGGCCTGTGACATGAAGTGCTCTTCGTGATGCGGGCGGCGCGCTCGGAGCGCGTCAGACGGCCGACGTCGGCTGGCCGTCCGCGGCCGCCCGCTCGGCCCTGGACAGCTGGATCGACTCGGCGAGCGCCTCGGCCAGCGAGGTGAGGTCGTCGAGGCTGTGGGCGGCCGATATGAAGATCGGCTCCTCGAGCGAAGGTGGCATCAGGAAGCCGCGCTCCAGCAGACGAGCGTGAACCTTCTTGAAGACGTCGTAGTCCTGGGTCTTGACGTCCCTGTACGACCTCATCGGCTCCCGGCTGTCGCGGAAGGCGACGCCGGCGAGCGCTCCATGGCGGGAGAAGTGAAACGGGATGTGCCGCGCCGCGAGCTGGCGCCGGATCGCGGCCTCGAGCCAGGAGCCTCTGGCGTCCAGCGCCTCGTAGAAGCCGGGGCGCGCCAGCACGTCGAGCGCGGCGTTGCCGGCCGCCATCGTGAGCGGGTTGGCCGCGAACGTCCCGGACTGGAACACCCTGTTGCCGACGGCGACGTGCCGCATGTAGCGCGCCTTTCCTGCGTAGGCGCCGATCGGCGCGCCGCCGCCAATGATCTTCCCGAAGGTCACGAGGTCGGGGTCGATGCCGAGCGAGTTGCAGACACCACCGAAGTTGAACCTGAAGCCGGTGACGACCTCGTCGAAGATGAGCAGCGCGCCGTGACGGTCGCACAGCGCCCTGATCCGCGCGTGAAACCCAGGCCGCGGCTCGACGAAGCCCATGTTGGTGGCGAAGGGCTCGACCAGGACGGCCGCGATCTGGGGGCCGTGCGCGGAGAACAGCGCTTCGAGCTGGTCCTCGTCGTTGTACTCGCACAGCAGCACCTCGCGGTTCAGCTGCTCGGCGACGCCCTGGGTCGCGCCCTTCATCTTCACCGCTGCCGGGCCGAGGTTCAGCGGCGTCGCCAGCAGAGCATCGGAGTGCCCGTGGTACGCGCCGCCGAACTTGACCAGGAGGCTCCTGCCGGTGTGGGCTCTCGCGATGCGCGCGGCGGTCATGACCGCCTCGGTCCCGCTGCACACGAAGCGGATCTTGTCGATCGACGGTGTGCTCGCGACGATCTTCTCCGCGAGCTCATACTCGAGCGCGGTGGAGAGGCCGTAGACGGTGCCCAGAGAGGCCTGTCTGGAGACTGCCTCGACCACCTCGTCTCGCGCATGACCGAGGAGGAGCGCGCCGAACGCGTTCAGGAAGTCGGTGTAGACGTTGCCGTCCACATCCATGATCTTTGACCCTCTGGCCCAGGCGGCGCAGATCGGGTTGCCCCCGACCTGCGCGAACGCGCGCATCGGGGAGCTGACCCCATCCGGCATGACCGAGCGGCCGTGCATGAACAGATTGGCTGATTTGGTGGTGAATCTCATGGTAGATAGATGTCCACTGCGATGGTTGTTCGACGGCTCTGCTCAGCGGGCCCCGGGGCGAGGAACCAGGGAGGAGCTCCGGGGAGAGGCGACTGGCAGGGCCAGTCCGGCACACCCGAGCAAGCTCATGCGCTGACGCGAACGCGTCGGCGATCTCCTGGTCGCTGAGGATCAGGGGCCCGGCTGGGCTGATGACGACGTTGCCTTCGGCGACGCTGCCTTGGCGACGCTGCCTGGCGACGTGGCGTTGCACCGCGCATGCCAGCGGCGATGTGGCCGGAAGTCTCGCCGATCGCCGCGACGGCCGGCGCCGCGCCGTCGCGGTTCGATCACGGCATTGCCCGATCGAGCAAGCGCGTTCCCGCGCTGACGTGCCCGCGATCTCGGGGTCGAGCCTACAGGGAGCCGACGAGCGGCGTCGTGTGGACGCGCGACCGCGTGAAGGGTCGCGGGCGACCCGTGGGGGTCACGTCATCCGCGCAGCCGGCGCAGGAGGGTCTCGACCTGAGCATTCAAGCTTGTGACGACCTCGCCGGCCGGGCGGCTCGAGCTCATGCCGGCCGCCTGTCCGGCCCACAGCGACATGAGCTCCGCGCGTCCTGCTGCCGCGGCAGCCCGCCGGATGTCCGTGGTGAGCTCGTGCTGGATCGGATAGGGCGGGATGGCGTCGTCGTGACGGCTCATCTCGGCGATGAATCGGTTCGCGATGCCGCGCGCTGGCTTGCCCGAGAAGACCCGGGTGAGCACCGTGCTCTCGTCCGTCGCAGAGAGGACCGCGTCCTTGTGCTTCGGGTGAGCGCCGCTCTCCGGGCACGGCAGGAACGCCGTCCCGAGCTGGACCCCTGCCGCCCCGAGCGCCAGGGCGGCCACGATACCCCGGCCATCCATGATCCCCCCGGCGGCGACGACCGGTACGCGGACCTGATCGACGATCTGCGGGAGCAGCGCCACGAGCCCGACCATCGAGCGGTCGACCGGCGCGAGAAACGTCCCTCGATGTCCGCCGGCCTCGGCGCCCTGGGCCACGACGAGATCGACGCCGGCGTCGGCCAGCGCGGCGGCTTCTCGAACGGTTGTCGCGGTCCCCATCACCGAGCAGCCCGCGCTGTGAAGCCGCTGCAACCACGCCGCGGAGAGCACCCCGAACGTGAAGCTGAGGATGGGCACGCGCTCTTCCAGGACGACGTGCAGCTGCTCATCGAGGAGCGGGACGCCCTTGAGCTGGGTCGGCGCTTCGAGCCCGAGCTCTCTCCGATAGACGAGCATCGCCTCGTTGACCTTGTCGACCCCGCTCGCCGCCTCGGCCCGAGGCTCGCCGACGAAGACGTTGACGGCGAAGGGGCGTCCGGTCAGCGCGCGAATCTCCCTGATGGCGCTCCGGATCGCTTCGGCATCCATGTACCCGGCGCCGAGCGAGCCCAGTCCTCCGGCGTTCGCGACCGCGGCGACCAGCTGAGGTGTCGTCACGCCGCCGGCCATCGGCCCCTGGACAATGGGCAACGCGACGCCGAGCGCCCTCGTCAATTGCGTGTCGGGCCACATCTTCAGGACCTCGCGGTGGGTGCCCGATAACAGGGCTTTCTGCGTGGAACCCTAGCGTGGATCTCGGCGCGGGCAACGGAGGATAACGCGCGACGTCGACGCTGAATCCGCCCGCCGGCACACGCCGCTGCCTTGAGCTCTCCCTCTCCCGCGACGAGAAATATTTCAACCAAGCGGCACAGCGAACGCCCCCGCCCCTCCGGCTTCTCTACGGGAACCGTCGCGTCGACGCGCGTCGAGGGCGACGATCTGCCCGGGGACATCGCGGTCGGCGAGCGCATCTACTGGATCGTCGGCGGCAACATCCACGCCGCGAACAAGGACGGCTCCGGCGCAGGGGTGCTCGCGTCGGCGGACTACCCCGCGCGCCTCCTGGTGGACTCCACCTTCGTCTACTGGTACAGCGGCGGCGATAACCAGCTCCAGCGGGTGCGCTCCTCCGGCGGCGCGCCGGAGCCGCTCGCCGACAGCGCCGCTTACGTCCGCAGCCTCGCGCAGGACTGCCGCGCCCTCTACTGGACGACATGGGCTACCGACGAGGCGCCTGCCTCGGTGATCAAGCTGGCCAAGTGAGCCTGCTGACCGGCCGGCGCGCGGCGACCGATAGAAATGGCGGGGGCCGCGAGGCGGAAAGCAACGCCCGGGCAGACCCGACAGCGCTCAGGTATGTGTAGAATGGATCGAACACCGGCCGCGCCGGCGCCCGAATCCCTTCTTGAGCAGAACGGAGGAACGGATCGATGCCCATGGACCTCGAAAAGCCCACCTGTGACGACTCTCTGATACGGCAGCTCTCGTTATCGATCTTTCAGCTGCCCATCCTCAGCGTTGCGGACGAGCTCGGCGTGTTCTCGCATCTCGATCGGGAGCCCACGGGCATCGCGGAGCTGGCCAGACAGCTCTCTCTCAGCTTCCGCGCGACCGAGGCGCTCCTGGCCTCCCTGGCCGGAATGGGGCTCCTGGCCCGGTTTCAGGGCAAGTTCCACCTCACCGAGACGTCCCGCAACTTCTTGCTCCCGGGCAGGCCGTTCTACTGGGGCCACATGTTGCGGTTGATCGGTCAGGTCCCGGTCTCGCACAGCACCCTGCTGGAGACCCTGCGGCGGGACGGGGCCGTCGCGTGGGACGCCGGCAAGGCCATCACGGAGGCGTGGGACCATGTCGACCTGTCGGAGGAGCGGGCGTTCGTCTTCACCCGGGCGATGCACAGCCACTCCTTCGCGACGGCGGTCGGGCTCGCGCAGCGGGTCGAGCTGACGGGCGTGGAGCGCCTGCTCGACGTCGCCGGCGGCTCTGGCTGCTTCAGCATCGCCCTGGCGCGGCAGAATCCGCGCGTGCGGTTCACGGTCGCCGAGCTGCCGCCCGTGTGCAAGACGACGAGGCAGTACGTCGCGGAGCACGGCCTCGAGGAGCGCATCGACGTGGCGGCGCTCGACATGTTCCGCGACGCGTGGCCTCCGGGTCACGACGTGATCTTCTTCGCCAACGTCCTCCACGACTGGGACAGCGCGCGCCGGCAGCGCTTGATCCAGCGCAGCTTCGATGTGTTGCCCCCGGGCGGCCGCGTCCTCATCTACGAGCTCCTGCTCGCGGACGGGCAGGACGGCCCGCTCACGGCGGCGCTGAGCTCCATGAACATGGTGTATCTGACCCCCGGCAAGCAGCTCACGGCCGGCGAGCTCGACGAGCTCGTCCGCGGGTGCGGGTTCACGGACGTGTCCGTCATGCCGGCGTACGCCGGATACTCGCTCATCAGCGCCAGAAAGCCCCTCGATCGCTGAGACCGGCCTTGTGCCGGCTCACGGACGCGTGACTCCGGCGAAACCCTACGGCGCGTTCAGCGGTTGCGCGTGGACGGCGCGCGGGGCGCGTTGCTACCCTCCCCGGCACCATGAACTACCGCAATCTCGGACGCACCGGCCTGAAGGTCAGCCCCCTCTGCCTCGGCACGATGAACTTCGGCCCGGAGACCAGCGAGCCCGACAGCTTCGCCATCATGGACCGGGCCCTGGAGCACGGGATCAATTTCTTCGACACGGCCAACGTGTACGGCCGGAAGCGCGGAGAGGGGATCACCGAGCAGATCGTCGGGCGCTGGCTCGCCCAGGGCGGCGAGCGGCGCGACCGCACCGTCCTCGCCACGAAGGTCTACGGCGCCATGGGCGAAGGGCCGAACGACAGGAGGCTCTCGGCCTATCACATCCGCCGCGCCTGCGAGGAGAGCCTGCGCCGCCTGCAGACCGACCATATCGACCTCTACCAGATGCACCACATCGATCGCGAGACGCCCTGGGACGAGATCTGGCAGGCGATGGAGCAGCTCGTCCGCGAGGGCAAGGTCCTCTACGTCGGCAGCAGCAACTTCGCCGGCTGGCACATCGCGCAGGCGAACGGCCTCGCCGCGCAGCGGCACTTCCTCGGCCTCGTCTCGGAGCAGTGCGTGTACAACCTGAGCGCGCGCACCGTCGAGCTGGAGGTCCTGCCCGCCTGCCGCGCGTTCGGCCTCGGCGTCCTGCCCTGGAGCCCGCTCGCCGGGGGGCTGCTCGGCGGCGCCCTCCAGAAGGCGCGCGAGGGCCGGCGCGCCTCGGCCGACGCGCAGGCGCGCATCGAGAAGAGCCGCGCCAAGCTGGAGGCCTACGAGGCGTTCTGCGCCGAGCTCGGCGAGAAGCCCGCCGACGTGGCCCTGGCCTGGCTGCTCCAGAACCCGGTCGTGACCTCGCCCATCATCGGCCCGCGCACCGCCGAGCAGCTCGACGGGAGCCTTCGCGCCCTCGAGATCCAGCTGACCCCGCAGCACCTGAAGCGCCTCGACGAGGTGTTCCCCGGCCCCGGCGGCGAGGCGCCGGAGGCCTTCGCCTGGTAGCGCCGCGCCGGGAAACGCTCGTGCACAAGGAGATGAACATGAGTCGATGGCGGTATGATCAAGGGCTGCAGGACGTCGGCAACGGCTGCTTTGCGTATCTCCAGCCGGCCGGCACCTGGGGGCTCAGCAACGCGGGGCTCGTCACCTCGGACGGCGAGGCCCTGCTCGTCGACACGCTCTTCGACCTGAAGCGCACGCGCGAGATGCTCGACGCCATGCGCGCGGCGACCCCCGCCGCGGCGCGGATAGGCACGGTCGTGAACACCCACGCGAACGGCGACCATTGCTACGGCAACGCGCTCGTCGAGGGCGCGACGATCATCGCCACGCGCGCCGGCGCCGCCGAGATGGATGAGATCCCCGCGCCGATGCTCGCCATGCTGATGCGACAGGCGCGCAGCGGCGCCGCCGGCGCGCTGGGCGAGTACCTCGTCCATTGCTTCGGCGCCTTCGATTTCGACGGGATCGTCCCCACGGCGCCGACCCGGGTCTTCGAGGGGGAGCTGACCGTCGCGGTCGGGGGCAAGGAGGTCCGCCTCATCGAGGTGGGCCCCTCCCACACGAAGGGCGATCTGCTCGTGCACGTGCCCGCGGACCGCGCGATCTACACGGGAGACATCCTCTTCATCGACGTGACGCCGATCCTGTGGGCAGGGCCCGTCGGCAACTGGATCAAGGCGTGCGACACCATCCTCGCGCTGGACGCCGACGTCATCGTCCCGGGGCACGGGCCCATCACGGATCGCGCCGGCGTGCGCGCGGTCCGCGATTACCTCGTGTACATCCGCGACGAGGCGCGGCGCCGCTACGACGCCGGCATGCCCCCGGCCGACGCCGCCCGCGACATCGCGCTCGCCGACTACGCGAGCTGGAGCGACGCGGAGCGCATCGCGGTGAACGTGCACACGCTCTACCGCGAGTTCAGCGGAGGGAAGCTCACCCCGCCCGGCCCGGTCGAGCTCTTCGGCCTCATGGGCGAGCTCGCGCGACGGCCGCGCTGAAGCAGCCAGAAAGGGTCATTCAATCACCATGGCAAGCGTGAAGGCGTGAAGAAAAGATAAGCCAAGCACACACCAGCCGTCGTCCCTGGCAGCCGGCACATCGCGGCGGCTCGGCCGCGCGCAAAAGGGGCGCCGCCAGCCGCCGAGGACAGAGAGCTTCCCCCGAGCGCGACTCCGGGTCAAGCAGAGGCGATGACGCGCGGACAGCCAATGTCCTTGCCGTCGCGCCGCCGTGGCGCGCCGCGGATCACCCCTTCAGGCCGGTGCGGGCGACGCCCTCGATCACGTACCGCTGCGCGGCGATGAAGACCGCGAGGACCGGGACGCTCGCCACCACCGCGCCCGCCGTGACGAGCGCGTAATCGGTGGCGTGGGCCGCCTGGAGCAGCGCGAGGCCAGGCGACAGCGTGAGCTTCTCCGGGTTGAACAGCACGTAGATGGGCCAGAGAAAGTCGTTCCAGTTGCTCAGCAGGCTGAGCACGGCCAGCGTGGCCAGGGCCGGCTTCGACAGAGGCAGTACAATTTTCCAGAAGACCTGGAGACGGCTGGCGCCGTCGAGCGCGGCGGCCTCCTCGAGCTCCCTCGGGAGCCCGAGGAAGAACTGGCGCAGGAAGAAGACGCCGAACGCCGAGGCGGCCGGCGGCACGACGAGGGCCGGGAGGCTGTCGAGCCAGCCGAGGGCCCGGACGATCAGGTAGTTCGCGGGCAGGAACAGGATCGGCGGGATGAACAGCGTCGCGAGGGCCGCGGCGAGCACGAGCCGCTTGCCGCGGAACTCCATGCGCGCGAGCGCATACGCCGCCGGGGCCGCCGTGGCCAGCACGAGCAGCGCATGGGCCACGGCGGCCAGGACGCTGTTCAGGAGCCAGCGGAGCACCGGCGCCCCGGAGCTCGAGCCCGCGAGCGCCTCGTAGCTCTCGAGCGTCGCCCGCGCGGGCAAGAGCGTGGGCGGCACCGCCGTCGCCTCCGGCGGCGACTTGAGCGAGGTGAGCGCCATCCAGATCACCGGAGCGAGGTAGACAACGGCGAGGAGGAGCAGCGCGGCATACGACAGGACACTCCCGATCTGCCGGCGGCGGACAGGATAGCTGTCGTCGGCCCGCCGGCGCCTCATCGAGCGTCCCCGCCGCCGCGCCGGCCGAAGAACAGGAGCAACATGCCGAGGTTCACGAGCGCGAGCAAGAACGCCTGGACGTAGCTCATGGCCGCCGCGGCGCCGAGGCGGAAGTTACGGAACCCCTCCTCGGCGATGTACATGATCGTCGTGCGCGTCTCGCTGCCAGGACCGCCCCCGGTCATCAGATAGGCCTGCCCAAACATGTTGGCCGACCCGAGGACGGTCATCGTCACGACGAACACGAACACCGGCCTGAGCCCCGGCACCGTGACGTGGCGGAGCTGCTGCCAGCGGGTCGCGCCGTCGATGCGGGCAGCGTCGTAGAGCTCCCGGTGGATGTTCTGCAGCCCGGCCAGGTAGATCACGGCGTTGTAGCCGAGCGTCCACCACACCGTCATGCCCACAAGCGAGACCCACACCCACGGCACCGCCGTGGTCCAGCCCGTGTCGGCGGGCAAACCCAGCTTCCCCAGCAGGTGGTTGATCACGCCGATGTGCGGGTCGAGCAGGAGCCGCCACATCAGGGCCACGACCGCCACGCCGAGCACGTAGGGGGCGAAGAACATCGCCCGGAAGAACGATCGGCCGGGAAATCGCCGGTTGAGCGCGAGGGCGAGCAGCAGCGGGAGCGTCACGAGGACAGGCACGCTCAGCGCCGTGAACAGCGCGGTGGCCCGCAGCGCGCGCCAGAAATTGCCGCGGGTCGGCGAGCCGGACCGGAACAGATCCGCGTAGTTGTCGAGGCCGACCCACGGCCGCGACGGCAGGTAGGGGTCCCAGTCGTGGAGGCTTATCCACGCGCCGAGGACGATCGGCGCCGCGACGAAGAGGCCGAACAGCGCGAGGTACGGCGCGAGGAACAGGTAGGGAGCCCACCGGCGCGGCCGCGCGAGGCCGCGCTCCCGGAGCCGACCGACGCCGGGGGCGCTCTGCGGGACGCCGTCCGCCTCGGCCCGGCCGGGCTCCACGAGGGGGACGTCGACCGCGGTCACAGGGCCCTCGCGAACTTCTTCAGGTTGGTCGCGAGCAGCGCGTCGGCCTCGCGGGCGGCGCGGTTCAGGGCCTCGCGCGGCGCGGCCCGCAGCAGCACGGCCTCGTTCACCGCGAGATCGAGGGTGGACGCGCGCACCGAGTCGACCCCGGGGAACGCCGGCGGGAAGCGGACCACCGGGAGCTGCTCGGCGAAGATCGCCTGCTCCGTCATCCGCCCGAACGCGGCGCTCTCGCGCGCCGCCCGCCGGGCCGGCACCATGCCGGCCCCCGCCCACTCGAGGGAGTGCTCGCTCAGCCAGGCGAGGAACACAACCGACGCCCTCAGGCGGCCGGCGCCGGTCGATGGCTGCCGCGGAAGCACGAGGTGGTGCGCGTTGCCCCAGACCGCCGGCTGCGCGCCGATGACAGGCACCGGGAGGACACCCCACCGGAGCCCGGGGATCGCCCGGTAGATGTTGATCATCCAGATGCCGTTCCAGAGAAAGGCGTTCCGGTTGTTGGTGAAGGCGATGCTGTCGGCGTCCTGGCCGACGTCGCGCGGGCTGTAGCCTCGCCGGACCAGCTCGAGCATGAAGCCGAGCGCCTCGACGCCGGCCTCGGAGTTGAACATCGCCCGGGCGCCGTCCTCCGAGAACAGCTCGCCGCCCGCCTGCCACAGGATCGACTGGAACATCAGCCCGCCGGTGAACAGGACAGGCGACACCCACGATCCCTGGATCCCCCTCTGCCGGAGGTGCTCGAGGACCGCCATGTAGTCGCGCCGGGAGCGAGGCAGCGCGGCGTCGTCGAGGCCGGCGTCGGCCAGCACGGCGCGGTTGTAGTAGAGGCCGAGCGGGTGGATATCGAGGGGGACGCCGTAACGACGGCCCCGGAAGACGCCGGCGTTCCAGAGCGTCTCGGAGAAGTCGGCGGCGCCGAGGCCGAGCGCCTCGGTCACCTCGTCGAGCGGGAGGAGGGTGCGGTGGACCGCGGCCGTGGCCAGCTGGTCGGCGTGCATGACGGCCACGTCGGGGCCGCTCTCGCTGTCGACCGCGGCCGGCAGCTTCTGGTAGAAGTCGCCCCAGCGGTTCACGCTCATCCGCACCGTGATGTTGTCGTGCTCGCGGTTGAACCGCTCGACGAGCCGCTGCATCGGCGGCCGGTCGCCCCCGGTGAAGCCCGTCCAGAACGAGAGCTCGACGGCCGGGCCCGCGTAACCCCGGCTGCCGCCGGCGGCGATGGCGGCCTGCTCCCGCACGTCGACCGGCTCACCGCGACAGCCGAGCAGCAGCAGACCCGCAGTCGCCCCGACGCCGGCGAGGAGCTCGCGACGGCCCGGCAGCCGCCCGGCGTCCCCTCGCGCAATCGGTGCTCGCCCCCTCTGCATCTGCCGTCTGCTCACGCAATCCCACCGCGGAGGGCTCGCTTCCGGCGTGTTGCCCGCGATCGAGCCGAGTCGCAGCTCACCCGGGTCCCCCGGCTGGCACGGCCATTTACACCTGTGTCACCCACCGTCCACAGGAATATTCCCGGAGCGCAGCGGGGACCACGCGACTGTCGGATGTTGCCGTGTTGTTCGTTCTTCGATCTTGAGATTTTCTCCGCCGAAGTCGTCGCTCACCAGGTCAATACCGACCGGGCGAGCTCATCGACGGCTGCGCGGCCGGCGGCGCGCGCTCGCGCCGGCCGCAGGGCGCGCCCACCTCTGCCAGCAGATGAGCCGCGGGGCCGCGGAGGGCCTCCGCGCCCCGCTCACATCGAGAAGCCGTCGCCCTGCCCGTCCGCAGGACCGTCGCCCTGCCCCTTCGCAGGCGGGGTCTTCCCCTCCGCGGAAGGGGTCTCCCCCTCGAGGAGCTCCTCCACCGCCTTCGCGTGCTCGGAGAGCTCGGGCAGCGTGGAACGGTCGTAGTCGGGCGCGACCCAGAAGACCTCGGGCGCGGGCCTGTACTCGCTCGTATAGCGGCGCTCGGCGGCCCTGCCGTCCTTGTAACGGAGCGTGACGTGGGATCGCACGTCGTATCCGCACGAGCCCTTCTGGTGGCGTTTCACCTTGCCCTCGGAGAGCTCGGACTTCACGTAGATGCGGCGGATGAAGTCGTCGGTGTGCTCGGCCGAGATGCGGTGATCGACCTCCGCCACCGGGTCGCCGCCCAGGATCTCGACGCGGAGCACCGTCGGTTCCGGCAGATAGGCGTGGATCATGACCGGGAACGGGAGCGTGTTCCTGATCTTCAGGTCCGACTCGGGGTAGGTCACCATGGCGTCGAGCCCCATCGGGATGTAGGCGCTCGGGCGGGAGTGGCTCTGTCGGTCCGGCGTGTCGAGCGCGCCGAAGAGCGACGCGGCGTAGAGCGTGCTGGAGACCTGGCAGGTCCCCCCGCCGTAACCGGGGACGGTCTCGTCGCCCAGGATCTCCGGCGCGATGGTGAAGCCGTTCTTGCGCGTCCGCGGGCCGACATGGGCGTTGAACGAGAAGGTCTCGCCGGGTGCCAGGATGGTGCCGTCGATCTTGGACGCCGCGTTCTTGATGTTGACGGCGCGCCCGGCCTCCTTCCCGTGCCGCTTGAACTTCGTCTCGTACGCCGCGACGACCCGGCTGACGTCGACGCTCACCAGATCGTCGACGCCGACCGCGGGCGCGATGTACCGGACCGGCAGCTCGATGAGCTCCTCGTCGTCGTGGTCGCCGGCCCGGAGCGCCGCGAGGGAGGCGTCGATGTCGAGCTCGCGGCCGGCCTGCTCCGGGATCTTGCGCCGGTTCGCGAGGTCGACCCGCGCGTCCACGGGCATCCGGTAGACCTGCGGGGCGAGCCGCTCGAGGAGCGCGCGGGCCCTCGCCTCGTCGACGGCCCACACGAGCGGCACGTCGATCCCGCCGCGCCGCGCCCGCCGGGCCTCCCGGAGCCGCCGCGCCCAGGGGCCCTCGTGGCCGACGCGCTGCGCCGCCGCGAGCGTCTCGCCGACGTCGATCGCGACGCCCACCTCACCGAGCGTCGAGGTCAGCTCCACGTCGTCGTGGCGGAGCCGGACGACGCGCGCGCGCAGGGCGTCGCGCCTCGCCTCGAGCCAGACCGCCGGCGAGGCGCCGTCCGGAAGGAAGCGCTCGCCGATCGAGAGGCCGCGGACCACCGGCGAGACCGGCAGCGCGTCGCGCACCGTCAGGGCGGCGCCCACGCCCGCCGAACCGCCGAGCGCCAAGACAAAGACGAGGGCCCTCGTATCCACGGCAGCTCGCCATGGTAGCCGGATCGCGGACGAACTGGAAGATCGCTAGGCCGTCGAGGGCCCTGCCGAGCTCTGGAGCTGCCAGCCGGGCAGCCTCAGCCGCCGCCGACGAAGTGCACGATCTCGATCACGTCGCCCTCGGCGACCTCGGCGGCCGTGTGCTCGGCCCGCGGCACCACCTCGCCATTGCGCTCCACCGCCACGGGCCCCTCGGTCAGCCCGAGCAGCTCGACGAGCCTCCGCACCGTGACCGCCGCCGGCACCTCGCGCGCTTCTCCGTTCACCGTGATCTTCATGGCCTCTTCACCTCGTCCTTACGCGCCGCCTTCGCGCCTCGCCGCCGCCGCCCCCGGCGCGCCGGCCGCGGTCGCCGCGGCGAGCGCCGCCCGGAAGCGCCTCGCGTTCTCCACGTAGCTCGCGGCGCCCAGCCTGCCGAGCTCGGCCTGGTCCGGCCGCACCTCGCCCATCACCTGGGCCGGGTTGCCGCGCACAAGCGACCGCGGCGGGATCACCTTCCCCGGCGGCACCACCGCGCCCGCGGCGATCACCGAGCCCTCGCCGATCACGACGTTGTCGAGCAGGATGCTCCCCATCCCGATCAGGCACCCGTCGCCGACGCGGCAGCCGTGCAGGATCGCGCCGTGCCCGATGGTGACGTCGGCGCCGACGATCGTCTCCGAGACGCCGCTCGTCAGGTGCAGGCACGCGAGGTCCTGCACGTTGGTCCGCGGGCCGATGCGGATCGCGCCGATGTCCCCGCGCAGCACCGCGCCGAACCACACGCTCGCCTCGTCGCCGAGCGTCACGTCGCCGATCACCGTCGCGTTCGGCGCGAGGAACACGTCGCGCCCGAGCCGCGGCGACGCCCCGCCAAGGTCGAGGACGAGCGCCACGTCAGCCCCCCTCGGCGGCGACCACCGGCAGCGAGCGCCGCGTCGGCTCCGCGCCGCCCCGCTGCCGCGGCCGGGCCGCGGCGCGCGCCGCCTCCGTGAGCTCGGCCTGCAGCGAGTGCTTGTTCGCCCGCGCGATCGAGACCTCGACGACCTCGCCGAGCAGATCGAGCTCCCCCGCGCCCTCGATGTGCGCGATCTCGTGGCGCCCCGTCCGGCCCGACCAGAGCGCGCCGCCCTGGCCGCGCGCGCCGCCCGCGCCGCGCTCCTTGTCGCGCCCCTCGACGAGCACCGCCTGCGTCGTCCCCACGAGGCCCGACAGGTGGGCGGCGAGCAGCGCCTCGCTCGCCTCGAACAGGCGCGAAAGCCGCTCGCCCTTCACGCCCTCGGGCACGTCGTCCGGCAGCTTCAGCGCGGGCGTGTGCGGGCGGCGCGAGTACTTGAAGCCGAACAGCCCCTTGAACCCGACCTCGCGCACGAGCGACAGCGTCGCCGCGAAGTCGTCCTCCGTCTCGCCCGAGAAGCCGACGATGATGTCGGTCGAGAGCGTCAGCCCCGGGACCGCCTCCACGAGCGCCCGCGTCCTCGCGACGTACTCGGCGCGCGTGTAGCGGCGGATCATCCGCCGGAGGACCCGATCGCTGCCCGACTGCACCGGCATGTGCACGTGGCGCGGCAGCACGGCGAGCTCGGCGTGGGCGAGGACGAGCGAGGGCGTCAGGTGCCGCGGGTGCGGGCTCGTGTAGCGCAGGCGCGCGAGGCCGGGGACGTCGGCCGCGACGCGCCGGAGCAGCGCCGCGAACTCGCTCTCGTCCGGGTCGTCCGCGCTCGCGCCGGGGGCCCGCGGCAGCGCGCCGAGCGGATCGCGGTAGCTGTTCACCGTCTGGCCGAGGAGGGTGACCTCGCGCGTCCCCGCGGCCACGAGCGCCGCGATCTCGGCGACGATCTCGTCGCTCGACCTGTAGCGCTCCGGCCCGCGGGTGTGCGGGACGATGCAGAACGAGCAGCGCTCGTCGCAGCCCTTCATGATGGTCACGAACGCCGTCGGCGCGGCGCGCGACGAGGGCGACGGCGACGCAAGGAGGAACCGGGGCGCGTCGAGGTCGAACACCGTGCGCGCGACAGGCAGCCCGCCGAGCGC
Source organism: Sorangium sp. So ce362 (assembly GCF_051519845.1). NCBI lineage: Bacteria > Pseudomonadati > Myxococcota > Polyangiales > Polyangiaceae > Sorangium > Sorangium sp. So ce362. The sequence goes on from NZ_CP150332.1 coordinate 7,249,228, forward strand.
GAGGTCGCCGAGCAGGCCCGGCAGCTCCGGGATGTTGTCGGGCCCCACCACGACGTCGATCGTCCGCATCTGCTTGAGCAGGCGCTCCCCCTCCTGCTGCGCGACGCATCCGGCCACGACGACCACCCGGTCGGTGCGCTCCCGCTTCCAGCGCGCGAGCCGGCCCACCTCGCTCCGCAGCTTCTGCTCGGCCTTCTCGCGCACGCTGCACGTGTTGAGCACGAGCACGTCCGCCTCCTCGGGGCCGCCGGCCTCGGTGTAGCCGGCGCGGCGGAGCACGTCGTGCATCCGCTCGGAGTCGTGCACGTTCATCTGACAGCCGAACGTCGTGATCGAATACCGGGGCATTGAAGCGATGCACCCTCTAACAGAAGGGGCCCGAGGCCGCCACCTCGCGGCGGGAAGCGCCCGTGCGCGGCGCGCCGCGCGCGCGGCGCGCCGCCTCCCGCGCGACGCGACGCTCCCGGGCGGGACAGACGCGGCGCCGGCCCGGCCCGGTGCCCCCAAGCGTCGCGCGCCGCCGAAAGGACGCAGAGCCGGCGCGTTACCATGGTAAAAATCGGGCCGGGAGGAGACCCGATGGCGAAACTGGAAAACCTGGTAGAACTGCTGGATCGCTCACTGAAGCTTCATGGTCCCCAGCCGATCTTCGGTACGAAGACCGAGGGCCGCTGGGACTGGATCACCTATGCCGAGTTCGGGCAGCTCGTCGCCAGGTTTCGCGGCGGCCTGGCGTCGCTCGGCGTCCAGCGGGGCGATCGGGTGGCCCTCATCTCCAACAACCGTGTGGAGTGGGCGGTCTCGGCCTATGCCTGCTTCAGCATGGGCGTCGCCGTCGTGCCGATGTACGAGGCGCAGCTCCCGGGAGAGTGGGCGTTCATCATCAACGACTGCGAGGCCGTGGCCGCGATCGTCGCCACGCCGCAGATCCACGGCAAGTGCAAGGATCTCCCCGAGAAGGCGCCCTCGCTGAAGCACCTCGTCTGTCTGTTCGAGCCCGGCGGGGCGGGCGACGGCGTCCCCGGCGCGCGGACCACCTCGTACAAGGAGCTCCTCGCCGCGGGCGAGGAGAGCCCGGCGCCGGCCATCCAGCCGACGTCGAAGGACACGGCGTGCCTCATCTACACGTCGGGCACGACCGGCAATCCCAAGGGGGTGATCCTCTCGCACGGCAACATCGCCTCCAACGTCTGCGCCGTGCTGGATCTCATCCCGTTCGGCAACGGCGACCGGAGCCTGTCGTTCCTCCCGTGGGCCCACTCGTTCGGCCACACCGGCGAGCTCCACGTGATGATCACGGTCGGCGCGTCGATGGCGCTGAGCGAGTCCGTCGACAAGATCGTCGCGAACCTCGCCGAGGTGCACCCCTCCGTGCTGATGAGCGTCCCGCGGATCTTCAACCGCATCTACGAGGGCGTGCAGAAGCAGATGACGGAGAAGCCCGCGCTCATCCAGGGCCTGTTCCGCGCCGGGCTGCGCGCCGCGACGAGGCAGAACAAGGGCGAGGCCCTCGGCCTCGTCGAGCGGCTCACCCTGGCCGCGGCCGACCGGGTCATCTTCTCGAAGATCCGCGCGAAGTTCGGCGGCAAGCTGAAGTACGCGATCAGCGGCGGGGCGGCGCTCTCCTACCAGGTGGCCGAGTTCGTCGACGCGCTCGGCATCACCGTCTACGAGGGCTACGGCCTCACCGAGACGTCGCCCGTCGCCACGGTGAACTACCCGGGGGCCCGCCGCCTCGGCAGCGTCGGCAAGGCGATCCCGGGGGTGCGGGTCGTCATCGACAAGTCGGAGACGCACGATCCGAAGCAGGGGGAGATCGTCATCTACGGCCCGAACGTCATGGTGGGCTATTACAAGCGCGACGAGGAGAACAAGGCCGTCTTCACCGAGGACGGCGGCTTCCGCACAGGCGATCTGGGCTACCTCGACGACGACGGCTATCTCTACATCACGGGCCGCATCAAGGAGCAGTACAAGCTGGAGAACGGCAAGTACGTCGCGCCGGCCCCGCTCGAGGAGAAGATCAAGCTGTCTCCGCTGATCAACGGCGCGATGATCTACGGCGACAACCGCCCCTTCAACGTGGCGCTGATCGTGCCCGAGATGACGGCGCTCGCCGAGTGGACGCGGGCCCAGGGGCTCTCGTTCGAGTCGCCCGACGCGATGCTGAAGCACCCGCGGGTGGTCGCGCACCTCCAGGCGGAGGTCGACCAGTACGCCACGGATTTCAAGTCCTTCGAGAAGATCAAGAAGATCGCCCTCTCGGCCGAGGACTTCACCGCGGACAACGGGATGCTCACGCCGACCCTGAAGCTGAAGCGGCGCGTGGCGCTCCAGAAGTACGCGCCCGCGCTCGACGCGCTGTACAGCGGCGCGGCGAGGCCCGAGGCGCGCGAGGCCGCGCCGGCCGGCTGATCCGCGGGCGCCCCCCGGCCGGCGCCTCCCGGCCGGTGGCCACCGCCGCCCCCCGCGGTTCCCCTCCCTTTCCCCTCCACGCCCTCTCCCCTCCCGGCGCGCCTTGGCGTAGGCTGGCGCGCGCTGACGCGGGCTTCACGCCGGGTCGACGGACGGGAGCGGCATGACGACGACAGGCACCCAGAGGCGAACGCTGTATCCCGAGATCGAGCCGTACCGCGCCGGGAGGCTCCGCGTCTCCGATCTTCACGAGATCTATTTCGAGGAGTCGGGCAATCCGCGCGGCAAGCCGGTGGTCTTCGTGCATGGCGGCCCCGGGGGCGGCACCGAGCCGAAGCAGCGGCGCTTCTTCGACCCGGCCGTCTACCGGATCGTGCTCTTCGACCAGCGGGGCAGCGGAAGGAGCACGCCGTACGCGAGCCTGGAGGAGAACACCACCTGGCACCTCGTCGCGGACATGGAGGCGCTCCGCGAGCACCTCGGGATCGAGCGCTGGCAGGTGTTCGGCGGCTCGTGGGGGAGCACGCTCTCGCTGGCCTATGCCGAGAAGCACCCGGAGCGGGTGACGGAGCTCGTGCTGCGCGGCATCTTCCTCCTGCGGAAGCAGGAGCTCGACTGGTTCTACCAGCGAGGCGCGAGCGCCATCTTCCCCGACGCATGGGAGGAGTACCTCGGGTTCATCCCCGAGGCCGAGCGGGGCAATCTGCTCACGGCCTACCACCGGCGGCTCACGAGCCCCGATCCCAAGGTGCAGCAGCAGGCGGCGCGGGCGTGGAGCGTCTGGGAGGGGCGGACGAGCTGCCTGTTCACGAACCAGGAGCTGGTCGCGAAGACGTCAGGACAGCAGTTCGCCCTCGCGTTCGCCCGGATCGAGTGCCACTATTTCATGAACAAGGGGTTCTTCACGTCGGAGACGCAGCTGCTCGACGACGCGCACCGGATCCGCCATCTCCCGACGGTCATCGTGCAGGGCCGCTATGATGTCGTCTGTCCGGCGGAGAGCGCGTGGGCGCTCCACCGCGCGCTCCCCCAGTCCGATCTGCGCATCGTGGCGGACGCGGGGCACTCGGCGATGGAGCCCGGCATCCTGCACGAGCTCGTCGAGGCGACCGACCGGTTCCGCTGAGGCGCGCGCGGGCGGAGGGGCGCCGGCCCGAGCGCGCGCCGAGCAGAGCGCGCGCAGGCGACCGAGGGCGACGCCGAGGAGCGGCCCCCTCTCGTACACCGACGACCGTATTTGTCCCTCAACAACTTCCTGAGGGGCTCTCGCCGTCTCCCGCTCTCCTCGAATTCGCGCTGCACGAGGTGGATGAGCCTGCTCGATCCGGTGTCGCGGCGTGCAATCCGGTCGAATCCCGCCGGTCTGGGCTCTCCGGCCGCTTGCGATGTGCGGGGTCGGTCTTTAACGTAGACAAAGCGAAGGGTTGATTCCCTGTGGAGGCTTATGGCAAACAAGGCAGCACGGAAGACGTGGATCCTGGTCTCCGACGCAAGCCGTGCCCAGCTCTACCGTGAAGAGCCTGCGGGCAAGGGCTTTACCCTGCTCGAGTCCTACAATCATGACGAGAGCCGGGCGCGCGTGCGGGATCTGATGGCCGATGCGCACGGCCGGAAGCCGAACGGCACCCCCGGCGGGAACGGCAACCTCGGCGGCGGCGCGGGCGGCCAGTACCTCGGCCGGTCCGGCGCGGCGCCCGAGACCGATCCCAAGGAGGTCGAGAAGCAGAAGTTCGCCCAGGAGCTCGCGGAGGTGCTGGAGAAGGGTCTCAACGAGCACGCCTACGATTCGCTGGTGCTCATCGCGCCGCCGCACTTCCTCGGCCTGCTCCGCAGCACGGTGAGCAAGCAAGTCAGCCATCACATCGAGACGAGCGTCGACAAGGACCTGAGCTGGCTCGACGGCCCCCGGCTCACGGAGCGGCTGCGCGAGCTGCGGGCGGTGTAGCGCCGCTCGCGCGCTCGTCGAAGGTGTAGGCGACGCCGAGCCCCACGACGTTCGCGCGGGCGCCGTACGCGCCGCCGTTGATGGTGTTCGGGTTCTCGGGCGGATTGCCCTGCACCGGGCTCACCTGCGGGAGGCGCGCTTCCCTCGGGTCGACCCTCACGTCCGCGGCGAAGACGTGCGCATAGCTCGCGTCGAGGCGCCACCTCCCGAGGTGCACGCCGAGGCCGGCCGCCGTCGTCAGCTTCGTCGCGTCGATCGTGAGGACCGAGAGGTACTCGGGCGGGACGGCGCTCTGCTCGAGGCTCACGCCGGCGCGCAGCGCCCACCGCTTGCCCGCGAGTTCGAAGGAATACTCGCCGCCGAGCCGCGCGGAGAGCGAGCTCTCGAACCGCCGGGGGACCACGACCGGGGGCACGCGGAACGCCTCGGGGAAGCCGGCGACGTTCCGGAGCACCACCCCGTCGGGCTCGACGCGGATGTCGTCGTGCATGCCCCAGCCCTCGACGCCGAGCCCGAGCTCCACGCGCAGGTCGTCCACGAGCCGCGCCTCCACGCCGGCGCGGAGGATCCAGGGCAGATCGAAGGAGATGTCGGCGTCCTCGCCCTCCTGGACCGCGCGCTCGAAGACGGGCGCCGCGGGGAGCCGCGCCCTGAAGGTGGCCGGCGCGCGCACCCAGACGGGCAGCTGGAAGGCCAGGCCGATGCGCCATCGCGGGGTCGGGATGAAGAGCGCCCCGAGCTGGCCCGTCGGCGCCACGATGGGCCCGACGGTGAGCTCGGAGTGGATGTCCCAGTCCGGATCCTCGGGCGCGCAGAACATCCGCTCCGGGACGCACCCGGAGACCACCATCCGGCTGTTGAGCGTGCCGACCAGCGCGCCGAGCGCGGCGCCGAGGCGCCACTCGGGCGACGGCGCGTACGCCGCGCCGGCCCCGAGGAACGCGAGCGCCGAGCCCTCGAGGGTGAACAGCGCATACCGCTGCGGCGCCGGCATGCCCTTCACCTGCTCCGGGTAGCTGGAGAGGGCCGCGTACGGCGCCCACATCCCGCCCCAGACGACCCATCGCGGGTCGACCCGGAACGACGCCGCGAGCGTGGGGATCGGCAGCACCGGCGCGCTGCCTGTCACGGGATCCATCGTCTGCACGAAGCTCGCGCCCGTCGGCTCGCCGGTGTTCGGATCGACCTGCCGCACGATCGCCTGGCGCGTGTGCTCGCTGCGCCACTCGAACAGCCCGACGTCGAGCAGGACCTGGGTGCCCGCCTCGTAGACGCCCGCGGGGTTGTAGGCGATCGCCCCGAGATCGTCGCCGCCGGCGATGTACGCCCCGCCGCGCGACGACGGCCGGACGCCGCGCTCGGTGAAGTACAGCCCGGCCGCGCCGGCGTCGCCCGCGAGCAGCGCGAGCGCGCCGGCGGCGGAGGCCGCGAGGAGCGTGGCGCGGAGCGTGGATGGACGCGCGCGGGTCACTCGCGAGGCCGCTTCCTGATGATGGTGTAGAGCTGCTCGAGCCCGCGGGTCTCGTCGGTCAGGAAGTCCCTTGCCGTGAGAAACACCTGCCGGTAGTCCTCCGCCATCAGCGGCTCGCCGCTCGCGGCCTCGACGCGGTGCACGTCCGCGAACGCGTCGAGGAACACCTCGAGCGGCGCGCGGCCGTCGTCCATCGGCGTCACGAGCGCCGGGAGGACGTGATCCATCGCGTGATACCGGTCGTACCGATCGTCGTTGAGCGCCCTGAGCGCCTCGAGCCCCGCGTCGGCCGCGCCCGGGCCGCCGGGGTCGCCCGCCGGGGTCAGCGCGGTCGACGCGGCCTTCAGGGCCGGGAGCAGGGTGTCCTCGTCGCCGAGCAGCTGGAGCGCGTCGGCCAGCGTCGCCAGCAGCGCGCGGAGCGGGGCGCCGCCGGCGCCTTCGTCGAGCAGGTAGGTGAGGAACCGCTCGAGCTCCCGCCGCGCCGGCTCGTGGGCGCGGATCGCCTCCGAGACGTCGGCCGCGGCGGCGAACAGCGGGTGGCTCACCATGTCGCTCACCTTCCTGCCGAGCTCCTCCTGCGCCCAGACGCACCGCCCGGTCGTCTCGCGATCGGGGCAGCGCGCGTTCAGCTGCTCGCGGAGGACGCGCAGCACGAGGGCGCCCATCCTCGGCAGCGCGCGGTTCTTGAACCGGGTCTCCGGCCCTGATCCCTCGACCGCGAGGAGCGCGTCGACGAGCTCGTCCGTGGCGCGCTTCCACTGGCCCTTTCGCGCCATCGCGTCGGGCGCTGCGCTCTGCTCGAAGCGCGCGTCGATCCCGTTCAGCGCGTCGGCGAGGAGGGTGAACGCGGTGAGCTGGTCCTGGGTCCGGCCGTCGGCCCACGTCGCGCTTTTCTTTCCCCAGCGGTCGACCATGCCCACGCTGGCCGCGTGACGGGTGCTGAAGAAGATCCGCGCGAGCTTCTCGATCGCCTGCGCCTTCGTCCAGGTCTGCTCGGCCCTGGGGCCGCGCTGCACCGTCACCGGGGCCGACGGGTCGATCAGCATCCCGGCGAACGCCACCGAGGACGCCATGACGTCCTCGGCCTGGAGCGCGTCGGCCAGGAGCGGCTCGTAGCTGTTCACCCCCGCCTCCGAGCAGTACGCGGTGTTCGTCGCCGGCGAGCCGGCCTTGATGCACTCCGGCCCGTGCTCCTTGCCGGGCCAGTGCCGGTACGCCGTGCTGAAGAGATCGATCAGGATCTCCTCGCCGGTGGTGTCCGGGGCGACGTCGGCGAACGCCTTCACGATGGGGCTCAGGTACGCGCCGAGCCCGAGCCGCTCGATGAGGAAGGTCGTCCCCGGGTGGCGGATCCGGATCAGGTTCTCCGGGGAGCTGCACGCGTTCACGCCCAGCGCGTTCTTCGGGCAGTGGATCGTGCCGGCCGGCTCGAGCGTCCCCGAGATGAACAGGTTCGTCGTCGAGTTCGTCAGGTCCCGCAGCGGGTCGAGATCGACGAGCCCCGGGAACCTGCCCGAGTCGGCCCCGAAGTAGATGAGCCGGCTGAGCGCGGCCGGCGTGGGGTGGCCCGTCAGGCCGTCGATGCCGCTCGAGGACTCGAGCACCGAATCGGTCACCACGAGCGCGAGGACGGTGGGCTTGACCTTGAGCTCTGCCTTCTTGCCGTCCCCTTCCGGGAGCAGGGAGTCGAGGTAGAAGGCCGCCAGGTTGTCGATCTGGAACAGCTCGCACTCATCGAACTCGAGGAAGGGCACCGTGACCTCGAAGGCGCTCACCGTCGCGCCCTCCTTGTTGCACTGCCGGACGCCGGCGGTGTCGTGCATGAGGTGCATCAGCCGCTCCATGGCCGAGCGGTTGTCGCCGATCCTGGGCTTCGTCGGGTCCACAGGCGTCCGCGGGTCGGCCGTCGACGGCGCCCCGACCGTGAGGTTGATCGCCGGGCCGTTCAGGACCGCCGGGTCGTAGGCGTACATGTCGCGGCTCCTGAGCATCGTCGCGATCGCGTCGCCCGCGTGCTGCGCGCTGCCGTGCGGGGCGAGGAGCGCGTCGCTCGCGAGCGCCTCCATCAGGCGCGCCACGAGCCCCGGCTGCTCGACGGCCCGGTCGAGCACCACCGCCAGCTCGTCCCAGAGCGGCGCCTCGCCGTCGATCTGCGCGGCCGCCTCCGCGCCCTCGGCGGCCAGCCGGTCGTGCTCGCGGGCGAGATCGCGGATGCGCAGCGCCGCGCCGGTCATGCGGGCGAGCTCCGCCTCGTGGTCCTCGAGCAGCTCGATCAGCGTGAGGAGGAGGACGTCCGAGTCCTTGTCGGCGAGCACCTGGCCGAGCGCGTGCGCGAGGTCGGCGAGCGGCGAGTCCTCGCCGCGGAAGCGGCGGTAGGCGAGGCAGCCGTCGCACGCCTCGCCCGCCGGCACGATGCGGTCGCTGCGGGGGTCGTGGCGGGCCTCCTCGCGGTCGCCGTAGAGCAGGTACGCGCCGGCGAGGGCGTACATGAGGCCTTCGTGCTCGGTCTTCCACGGCTCGGGGTCGTCCTTGCCCGCGTACCGGGTCCCGTCGACGAGCGGCACGATCGCCCGCAGCGCCGCGCCGAGGAGCGTCTCGGAGGTGTCGACGTAGGCGTAGAGCTCCGGCGACAGGCGCCCGAAGTCGTCCCGCGGCGGCGAGGTGACCCCGGGGATGGCGAACGGCGGGTCGATCGCGAGCGGCGCGCGGCGCTCGTCCACGAACCTGCCGGACGCGTCGACGTCGGCGAGCCCATCGCGGTCGGCGTCGGCGAACGGCGCGGGGACCCCGTCGCCCCGGGGGAGGACCCACCCGCGCCCGTCGCGGCGGGCGATGAAGCTCGACGGCGGCGAGGCGAACGCGTCGTGCTCGGCGAGCAGCGCCGCTTGCGCGAGCTCCAGGAGCGTGCGCGGGCGGCTCGGCTGCGCGGTGGGCGCGTCGACCGAGAGCGGCGCCCGCTCCTCCGGCGAGAGCGCGGCCAGCTCCTGCTTGCCGGCCGCGAAGAGCGCCTGGAGCGCGGGCGCCCCCGGCCCGCCGGGGCCGATCGTGTCGAGCGCCGCCACGGTCATCGGGCGCAGGCCGGGGTACGCGAGCGCCGCGCGCACCGCGCCGAGCCCCACCTCCGCCGACCGGTAGCCCTGGCGCCCCCAGATCCTGGAGAGGGCGCAGACGAGCTCCGCCCCCTCCTCGGCCCGGTCGCAGTCGATCGGCGCCCGCTCTCGCCGTGTCTTCTTCTCCCCCTCGTCCCGGGCCGCGTTCTCCGCGCTGCCGTGGATGAACGCGTCAAGGAGCCGCCCGAGCCCCCGCGTCGATGCCGGCAGGACCGCCTCGGCCCCGGGGCTCGGGTCGAACGGGTTCGTCTCGTAGAGCGGCGCGATCGTGTGCGACAGGCTCAGGAAGGCGTCGTGCAGCCGGATCTCGCCGCCCCCTTCGCCGGGCGCGAGGTTGTCGATCTCGACGTCCGGCACCGCGGCGTTGACGGCGCGCACGAGGTCGCCGCGCCACCGCGCCATGGCCTCCACCTTGGCCACGCCGCGCCTGCGCGCCCGCTCCGCCCGCTCGCCGGAGACGGGCGGCAGCAGGGAGACGTCGACCTCGTCCTCGTACCGGCCCTCGCGGTCATAGTGACAGACACGCTGGTACGAGGCGCCCGTGGGGTCCTCGACGAGGCTCGAGGCGCCCACGCGGTCGCAGAGCATGCCGAAGACGTCGTCGCCCAGCCCGTGGCCCACCGCCACCGTGGGCGGCGCCCGCCGCGTCGTGTCGAGCGGCTCATGGCATGAAGCGGCCGCAGCGCCGGACGCGACGAGCGCAGCCAGCCGAAGCACACAAGCGGCCGAGGAACGCAGCGTTCGTCTGCGCATGGACGACAACCTCCCCGAGACACCGCCAGGGTAGACGATTCCGCTCCAGCTGCGTAGGACTTCGTGCCTGTAGGTGAGGGCGGCGATGACGCGGCGCGCATTCTCCAGGCTCACTGCGCGGCGACAGGGACGGCGGCGGGGCGGAGGGTGATAGGCTGCGGGGCGATGGCGACCGCCCAACCCACCCCGCTCACCGCTGTCGTTCTCGCTGCCGGACAAGGGACTCGGATGAAGAGCGCCCGACCGAAGGTGCTCCACGAGCTCTGCGGCCGGCCGATGATCCACCACGTCGTCGACGCGGCCCTGGCCGCCGGCGCCTCGGACGTCGTGGTCGTCGTCGGCCACGGCCGCGACGAGGTCTCCGGCTACCTCGACAGGGCGTTCGGCGCCCAGGGCAAGAACGTCCGCACCGCGCTCCAGGCCGAGCAGCGCGGCACGGGCGACGCGGTGCGCTGCGCCATGCCGCACCTCGAGGCGACCGCCGAGGCGGTGCTGATCCTGTGCGGCGACACGCCGCTGCTCGATCCGGAGCAGCTCACGCAGCTCCGCGGGGCGCTCGACGGCGCGCGCGACGCGCCCATGGCGATGCTCACCGCGCGGGTCGCCGATCCGACGGGCTACGGCCGGATCCTGCGCGACGGCGCGGGCCGCGTGATCGGCATCCGCGAGCACAAGGACGCGAGCCCCGAGGAGCGCGCGATCACCGAGATCAACCCCGGCGTGTACCTCGCCCGCGGCGCCTTCCTGGAGCGCGCGCTGGCCGGGCTGACGACGGACAACGCGCAGGGCGAGCTCTACCTGACCGACATCGTCGCGCAGGCCGCGAAGGCCGGCGGCGCCGCGGTGGTCGTCGCGCGGGACGCCGGCTCGCTCGTGGGCATCAACGACCGCGCGCAGCTCGCCGCCGCCGAGGAGGCGCTCTACGGCCGCATCGCCGACCGGCTGCGCCGGAGCGGCGTCACGATCCGGACGAGCGCCCGCGTCGACGCCGGCGTGGCGGTCGAGCCGGACGCGGTGATCGAGCACGCGGCGGTGCTGCGGGGGCAGACGCGGATCGGCGCGGGCGCGCGCATCGACGTGGGCTCGGTCCTCACGGACGTGGTCGTCGAGGCGGGCGCCACGGTGAAGCCGTACACCGTGGCCTCGCAGTCGTCGATCGGGGCCGGCGCGCAGATCGGGCCGTTCTCGCACCTCCGCCCGGACAGCCAGATCGAGGCCGACGCGCACATCGGCAACTTCGTCGAGACGAAGAAGACGGTGGTCCGCAAGGGCGCGAAGGCGAACCACCTCGCCTACCTCGGCGACGGCGACATCGGCGAGGGCGCGAACGTCGGCGCCGGGACGATCTTCTGCAACTACGACGGCTTCCGGAAGCACCGGACCGAGATCGGCCCCGGCGCCTTCATCGGCAGCGACTCGCAGATCGTGGCGCCGGTGAAGATCGGCGCGGGCGCCTACGTGGCGACGGGCACGACCGTGACCCGCGACGTGCCGGAGGACGCGCTGGCGATCGGCCGGGTGAAGCAGGAGAACAAGGAAGGCTACGCCGCGAAGCTCAAGGCGAGGCTGAAGGGCGCGGCGAAGAAGTAGCGGGCGCGGCGGCGCGACCTCCGACCCCGGGCCGACGAGGTCGCGCGGCATGTCGAGAACCGCGAGATATCCTGTTCTAGCTCACGGTGTCTTCCGCTAGAGAGCTTTTGTCGTCGGTGTCGCGAGCGCTGCGACCCCTCCCACCTTTTGGCTGAAACCGGTGCGGCCAGCAAGTACACTCGCGCGCCATGCCTGTGGCGGCCCTGCTCCTCTTGCCATTTCTCGGAAGCGTACTCACCGCGGTCCTGCCGACGCGGGCACGGTCCGAGCTCGCGGCTTGCGCAGGGCTCGTGTCGGCCGGCGCGGCGATCTGGGTCATCAGCCTGTTCCCGCAGGTGCGTGACGGGGGCGTGATCCGCGAGACGATCTCGTGGGTGCCTTCGCTCGGTCTCGATCTGGTCCTTCGGATCGACGGGTTCGCGTGGATGTTCGCGGTGCTCATCACCGTCATCGGCGCCCTCGTCTGTCTGTACGCGCGCTACTACATGTCCCCCGAGGATCCGGTGGCGCGCCTGTACGCGTTCCTCCTCGCGTTCATGGGCGCAATGCTCGGCGTCGTGCTCTCGGGCAACCTCATTCAGCTCGTCGTCTTCTGGGAGCTCACGAGCCTCGTTTCGTTCCTGCTCATCGGCTACTGGCATCACCGGGTGGACGCGCAGCGGGGGGCGCGGATGGCGCTCACCGTGACCGGCGCGGGCGGGCTCGCGCTCCTCGGAGGCGTGATCCTCCTCGGCCACATCGTCGGCAGCTACGATCTCGATGTGGCCCTCGCCTCGGGCGACCACGTGCGGGCACACCCGCTCTACCCAGCCGCGCTCGTCCTCATCTTACTTGGCGCGCTCACCAAGAGCGCTCAATTCCCGTTTCACTTCTGGCTGCCGCGGGCGATGGCCGCGCCGACGCCGGTGTCCGCCTACCTGCACTCGGCGACCATGGTGAAGGCGGGCGTATTCCTGCTCGCGCGGCTCTGGCCGGTGCTGTCGGGGACCGAGCTGTGGTTCTGGATCGTCAGCGGCGCGGGCATGACGACGCTCCTGCTCGGCGCGTACATCGCGATGTTCCAGAACGATCTGAAGCGCGTGCTCGCCTACTCGACCATCAGCCACCTCGGCCTCATCACGCTCCTCTTCGGGCTCAACAGCTCGCTCGCCGCCGTCGCCGGCGTGTTCCACATCATGAACCATGCGACGTTCAAGGCCTCGCTGTTCATGGCCGCGGGCGTCGTCGACCACGAGACCGGGACGCGCGACATCCGTCGCTTGAATGGCCTGATTCGTTCCATGCCTCGCACCGGCGCGCTGGCGCTCGTGGCGAGCGGCGCGATGGCCGGCGTGCCGCTGCTCAACGGCTTCCTGTCGAAGGAGATGTTCTTCGCCGAGACGATGTTCTTGTCCGCGCACCCCTCGGTGGAGGTGGTGCTCCCGGTGGCGGCGACGATCGCGGCGATCTTCGCGGTCGTGTACTCGCTGCGCTTTGGCTACGACATCTTCTTCGGCCCGCCGTCGACCGATCTCCCTCGCCAGCCGGAGGAGGCCCCGCGGTGGATGCGGACACCGATGGAGCTCCTGGTGCTCAGTTGCCTCATCGTCGGCATCGCGCCGACGATCTCCATCGGGCCATCGCTCGCAGCGGCAGCCCGCCCCGTGGTCGGTGGGACGCTCCCCGAGTACAGCCTCGCCGTATGGCACGGCTTCAACCTGCCTTTCGTCATGAGCCTCGTCGCCATCTCGGGCGGCGTCGTTGGGTACCTCTGGTTGCGCAAGCATCAGGAGCAGGGGCGGCTCCAGGACGCGCCCTTCGTCGGACGGCTCAACGCAAGGCGGCTGTTCGAGAGCGCGCTGTTCGGGCTCACGCGCCTCTCGCGAAGGGTGCTTCGGCTCGTCGGGACTCGACGACTTCAGACGCAGATGTTCGTGATCATCGCGGTTGCGCTCCTCCTCGCGCTCCTCGCGGCGCGTGGCGTCCCGCTGGAGTGGGGCGACCGGGACCGGCTCCCCGCGTCGCCCGCGTTCGTGCTCTTGTGGGTCATCGGCGCGGTCTGCGCGGTCGGCGCTGCCGTGATGGCAAAGTTCCACAGGCTGATCGCGATCACCTTGATGGGCGGCGCGGGCCTCGTCACCTGCCTGACGTTCATGTGGTTCTCGGCGCCCGACCTTGCCCTCACACAGATCGTCGTGGAGGTCATCACCACCATCCTGCTCCTGCTCGGGCTGCGCTGGTTGCCGATGCGCATCGAAGGAATTTCGAGGCCTGTCACGGCCCGCGACAGGATGCGGCGCGGGCGCGATCTGCTGCTCGCGATCGGCGCCGGCAGCGGTCTCGCCGCGCTCTCCTATGCCATGCTGACCCGGCCGGCGCCGCACAGCATCTCACCGTTCTTCCTCAGCCGCGCGCTGCCGGAGGGAGGAGGCGCCAACGTCGTCAACGTCATGCTCGTCGACTTTCGTGCCTTCGACACGCTCGGCGAGATCACGGTCCTCGGCGCGGTCGCGCTCACGGTCTACGCCCTCCTGCGCCGCTTTCGACCGCCCCCGGAGAGCATCGAGCAGCCCCAGCAACAGAGAACTCTTCCGGCCGACGTCGTCACCGACCTCGTGAAGCCGCGCACGGCCGAGGACGCCGCGCGCGGATACATGATGGTGCCGGCGGTCATCGCGCGCCTGCTCCTGCCGGTCTCCTTCCTCGTCGCAGCGCACTTCCTTCTTCGTGGGCACAACGAGCCAGGCGGCGGCTTCGTGGCCGGCCTCGTCGTCGCGATCGCGATGCTCATGCAGTACATGGTCTCGGGGGCGCTCTGGCTGGAGGCGCGCGCGCGCCTCCGTCCGGTGCGGTGGATCGCCGTTGGACTGCTGCTCGGGGCGACCACGGGCCTTGGGGCGCTCGCCGTCGGCTATCCCTTCCTCACGACGCACACCGCGCATGTCAGGCTGCCGCTGGTCGGCGAAGTACACCTGCCGAGCGCCACCTTCTTCGACCTCGGCGTGTTCGCGGTCGTCGTGGGAGCGACGCTCCTCACCCTCACGGCGCTCGCTCACCAGTCGCTGCGTGCACACCGGCGACCAGCACAGAGCCCGGCGTCGTCGACGAGCAAGGGCACGAGCTAGATGGAAGCCCTGCTCGCGCTCGTCATCGGTGTGCTCGGCGGATCCGGGATCTGGCTCGTGCTGCGTCCGCGGACCTTCCAGGTGATCATGGGGCTCACGTTGCTCTCTTACGCGGTGAACCTCTTCATCTTCAGCATGGGGAGCATCTTCATCGACAAGCCACCGCTCGTGCGACCTGGCGTGCCCGCCGATCTTCAGCACTACACGGATCCGATGCCGCAGTCCCTCGTGCTCACGGCCATCGTGATCGGCTTCGCGACCACGGCGCTCTTCCTCGTCGTGCTCCTCGCTTCGCGCGGCTTCAGCGGCACCGACCACGTGGATGGAACGAGGGAGGAGCCATGACCGAGCGCTTCCCGCACATCATCGTCGCGCCCGTCGTGCTGCCGCTGATGACGGCGGCCCTGTTGCTCCTGCTGGGTCAGAAGCGCAAGCGCGCCAAGTCGATCGCCAACATCGGCGCGGCCTTGGCGGGCCTGCTCGTGGCGCTGGAGATCCTGCGCGGCGCCGACGCTGGCGGTTCGTCCGGCGCCGCTGGCGTGTATCTCATGTCGAACTGGGAGGCGCCTTTCGGGATCGTGCTCGTCGCGGACCGGCTCTCTGCGCTCATGCTGGTGCTGGTCGGCGTGGTGAGCCTCTGCGCTGCCCTCTACGCGGAAGCCGCGTGGGGTCGCGCGGGCGCGTACTTCCATGCGCTCTTCCAGATTCAATTGATGGGGCTCAACGGCGCCTTTCTCACGGGGGACCTCTTCAACCTCTTCGTGTTCTTCGAGGTGATGCTCGCGGCGTCGTATGGCCTGCATCTTCATGGATCCGGGTGGCCGCGGGTGCGCTCGGGGCTCCACTACATCGCGGTGAACCTGCTCGCGTCGTCGCTCTTCCTCGTTGGCCTCGCGGTGCTCTACGGCGTCATGGGCACGCTCTCCATGGCCGACATCGCCGAGAAGCTCGCGCTCGTCCCGGCGCGCGATCGCGGGCTCTTGCATGCAGGCGCGGCGGTCCTCGCCGTGGCGTTCCTCATCAAGGCGGCGATCTGGCCCCTCAACGCCTGGCTGGTGCCGGCCTACTCGGCCACGAGCGCGCCTGTCGCGGCGCTCTTCGCGCTGATGACCAAGGTGGGCATCTACGTGCTCTTGCGCTTGTGGACGCTGTTCTTCTCCGCGGGCGCTTCGGCGCAGTTCGGGGGGACAGTCCTGCTCTACGCGGGGCTCGCGACCATCGCCTTCGGCGCGATCGGCCTCATGGCCTCCATGTCCCTCGGGCGCATCGCGGGCTTCTCGGTGATCGTGTCGTCGGGGACGCTCCTCGCGTCGCTCGGGACGGGGACCCCCGCGGTGACGTCGGCGGCGCTGTTCTACATGCTGAGCGCCACGCTGGCGGTGAGCGCTCTCTTCCTCCTCGTCGAGCTGGTGGAGCGCATCGGCTCCGATGGACAGCGGCGGGTGCCGGACCTCGACGTGGAGCCGGGCGAGGACACGAACCTCGACGACGAGGAGGCGCCGCTCGTCGCCCGCGCGTTTCCGGTGTCCATTGCGTTGCTCGGCCTGGCGTTCATGGTCTGCGCCATGCTCGTCGCAGGGCTGCCGCCGCTCTCGGGTTTCGTCGCGAAGGCCTCGTTGCTGACCGCCCTCCTGTCGCCCCGAGGGGACGGCCACGCGAGCGCCGGCGCCCCCATCCCGCCCGCTGCGTGGATGCTCTTCGGGCTGCTGCTCCTCTCGGGGCTCGCGGCCACCATCTCCCTCGCGAGGGCGGGCATTCGATACTTCTGGTCGTCGGGTGGGCGGCTTCCGCCCCGCTTGAAGGCCGTCGAGGCCGCCTCCGTCCTCGGCCTCATCCTCTGCTGCATCTTGCTCACGCTGTGCGCTGAGCCGGTCCTGCGCACCACGAGCGCGACGGCCGCGGGGCTGCACTCGCCGAAGGCGTACATCGAGGCCGTCTTGTCGATGAGGCCTCGTCCGGGACCGACGCGTTCCGTGATCGAAGAGGAGGAGGCGCCGTGATCTTCGTCGAGAAGCTCGTGCCCGCGCCGCTGTTGTCCGCCGCTCTGTTCGCGCTGTGGCTCGCGCTCGCGCGCTCCACGAGCGCGGGCCAGATCGTCCTGGGGCTGGGGCTCGCGCTGGCGGTGCCGCTCCTTACCTCGGCCCTGCGACTGACGAATGTCCGGGTGCGGCGACCGCTGGTCGTCGTGCGCTTCATCCTGAGGGTCGGCTACGACGTTTTGCTTTCGAATTTCGAGATCGCCTGGGACGTGGTCACATGGCGATGGCGGCGACCGCAGTCGAGGTTCGTGATCGTTCCCCTCGATCTGCGTGACCCCCTCGGGCTGGCCGCGTTATCCATGGTGACGACCGTGGTTCCGGGCACCGTGTGGTCGGAGCTCGCGCTCGATCGCAGCGCGCTCTTGCTGCACGTGTGGGATGTCGGTGATGAAGGCGCCTTCGTCGCCCGCTTCAAGGCTCGCTACGAGGAGCCGCTCAGGGAGATCTTCGAATGAGCGCACTTCTGTCTGGCGCAATCGCCTTCGCGCTCGGCTGCTACGCCGTCGCGTCGGTCCTGGTGGTCATCAGGTTGATCCGGGGGCCGCGGGCACAGGATCGCGTGTTCGCGCTCGACTTGCTCTACTTCCACGCGATGCTGGTCATGCTGGTGCTCGGTATTCGTCACCGGAGCGACACGTACTTCGAAGCCGCGTTGCTGATCGCGCTCTTCAGCTTCGTGAGCTCATCCGCGATGGCGAAGTTCATCCTGCGCGGGGAGGTGATTGAATGAACGAGCTCCCCCTCTGGGTCGAGGCGGCGGTCGCTGCGTTGCTCGTGTTGAGCGGCCTGTTCGTGGTCATCTCCGCGCTCGGGTTCCTGCGCCTGCAAGACTTCTTCCTGCGCATGCATCCCCCTGCGCTGGCGTACACCTTCGGCAGCTGGTGCGTGACGCTGGCGAGCATCCTCTACTTCTCGATGATCGAGTCCCGGCTCGTGCTGCACACGTGGCTCATCATCATCATGCTCTCCATCACGGTCCCTGTGACCACGCTGCTCCTGGCACGTGTGGCGCTGTTCCGCCGCCGCGCTGCGCGAGCAGCCGACACTCCGCCTCCGCTCACTCTACCCCGCGACTCCTGAGGGCGGTTCGAGGCTGGGGAGCGGCTCGCGCGCAGCGTCAGCGTCGCGGCGGCGCGCGCCGCCCCGCGGAGCTCAACCGGAGCATCAGGGCGAGCACCTCCGTGGATCCTTGCTCGAGATCGAGGGCGACCGCGGGCCGGCTGTACGTCGCGCGAGGAGCCAGCCGGACCGCCAGAACCGGGAGCTGCCCGCGGCGGATGACGCGCTCCGCGGTCGAGCCGAGGAAGGTGTCCCGGAGCGCGCGGCTGCCGCCACGACCCCGTGAAGCAGCGTGACGCGAGCTCCATCGGCCAGAGGCAGAAGTGCGACCCGGCCGAGGACGCGGTCCGAAATGGGCGTCAGATCGACGGGGACGAGCAACGAATGGAAGCGCTCGGCCTCGCCCGTCTCGGGCTGCCCTTCGCCTGCCCCGGGCTTCCGCAGACTCTCGGTCATCGCGTGGTCTCCTCTCCAGCTGTCTCCGTCAAGAACGCCTTCCGGCCTCGAACGTGACGGTCCCGACGCCCTCTCGGGGCGGCGGGGCGCGTCGTGGGTGCGCAGGCGACGATGGGCAAGACGGCGATCGGATGCGGCAAGATCTGGCGCTGGCGGGCTAGGCGCCCGGCACGCAGGAGCACGACCTCGCCGGCGGCCAGGGCTCAGCGCACGTCACGACGGATCGCGCCCACCCCGGGCTACTCGGCGTCGCCGGCCGCGGCGCTCTCCGCGACCGCGCCGTCGCGCAACGACGGGATGGCGTGGCCCATCCGGAGGCGCTTCGCCTCGAGGTAGGGCGCGGAGAACGGGTTGGCCGGGACGATGGCCGGGGCGCGCGAGGAGATCCGCACGCCGAGCGCGCGGAGCGCCTCCACCTTGTCCGGGTTGTTCGTGAGCAGCCGGATCGACTCGATGCCGAGGTGGTCGATCATCGCCGCGGCGGGCTCGTAGCCGCGGGCGTCGTCGGGCAGGCCGAGGATGCGGTTGGCGTCGACCGTGTCGTGGCCGAACGCCTGGAGCTGGTACGCGCGGATCTTGTTGGCGAGCCCGATGCCGCGCCCCTCCTGCCGCAGGTAGAGGACGACGCCGAGCCCGCGGCGGCCGATCTCGGCCTGGGACGACTCGAGCTGCTCGCGGCAGTCGCACTTCAGCGAGCCGAACACCTCGCTCGTGAGGCACTCGGAGTGGACGCGGAGGGTGACGTCCGACTTGCCGCGCACGTCGCCCATGATCAGGGCGACGTGATCGGGGGAGAGCCCCTGGTCGGAGCTCGCGGCCCCACCCCAGTGGAACACCAACATCTGGAAGACGCCGTGCTTCGTCGGCACGGGCGCCTGGGCGCGAATATCGAGCTGAGGCCGGATCGCCGTCGTCGGGACGTACATCTCGCTCTCCTGGTGGAGGAATCCTGGGTCTCGTGTCAAGCAAGGAACGGCGCATCACGTATGCCCGCTTACCCTGCCGATGTCCGGCCACCCCTGAAGGTGACGTCAATCAAGTAGCGTAAGCCCTGAACAGGGACAAGGTAAGCTCTCCAAGTTGTTGCTCTGGGGGCATACGGGACGCACCTCAGCGGGCTCAGCGCGGCGCGGGCGCCGGTCTGGCCGAGGTCCCGCGCGAGCTGCGCGGCGAGCGGGCGCGCCACCTCCGGGAGGTCGAAGGGCCACGCGCAGCGGAGGGTGGCCGACGGGTGCTCGGCGCGGAGCCGCGCGATGGCCTCGGGGCCGAGGCGCCTCGGCGCCCGCGCCGCGCGCTCCTCAGAACCACTCCGGTCGCATCCTGGCGTACGAGTCGTCGCCCGAGCGGCAGAGCGCCGCGAGCGCCTCGACCCGCGGCAGCTCCGTCGAGAACCAGTACTGCGCCGCGCACAGCTTGCCCTCGTAGAAGCCGGCCGGCGAGGCGCCCCGGGCCAGCCCCTCCCGGGCCGCCGCGGCCATCGCGAGCCACTGCCAGGCGACCACGAGGACCGAGGCGAGCTCCAGGTAATCTGCGCTGTGCCGCAGCATCCGCTCGACGTCGCCGCGGACCCCCGCCTCCGCGAGGTGGGCCGTCAGCTCGCCGAGCAGCGACATCGACGCGCCGAGCCGCTCGCCCCACGCGGGCTCGACCCCGGCCTGCTGCGCGCGGCCGATCGCCTGCTCGACCTCGCCGCCGAGCGCCAGGAGCGCCGCGCCGCCCCCGGCCACGACCTTGCGGCCGAGGAGGTCGAGGCCCTGGATCCCCGTCGTCCCCTCGTGGATCGAGTTGAGCTTCTGGTCCCGGAGCCACGCCTCCGGGAGGTACTCGCTCGAGTAGCCGTAGCCGCCGTGGACCTGGAGCGCGAGGGCGTTCGACTCGAAGCCCTTCTCGGCGGGGAAGGTCTTGGCGATGGGCGTGAGCAGGTCGAGGAGCCGCTGCGCGCGCTCCCGCTCCGCCGCGTCGGCGGCGTGCGCCGCGAGATCGGCGTACCGCGCCGTCGTGGCGAGCAGCGCGAGGCTGCCCTCCACGATGGCCTTCTGCCGGAGCAGCATCCGGCGCACGTCGGCGTGCTCGAGGATCGGCACCTGCGGCGCCGCCGGGTCCTTCGAGCCGAGCCGCCGGCCCTGCGGCCGGACGAGCGCATAGCCGAGCGCCTCGTGGTAGGCCGCCGAGGCGGTCGCCGCGCCGTTCACGCCCACCATGATCCGGGCCTCGTTCATCATCTGGAACATGTAGGCGATGCCCTGGTGGGGGCTGCCCACGAGGTAGCCGTGGCAGTCGTCCCGCTCGCCGAAGCTCATCGCCAGGCTCGGGAGCCCGCGCCAGCCGATCTTGTGGATCACGCCGGCGACCTCCACGTCGTTCGGGACGAGCTGTCCGCCCTCGGTCCCTCGCTCGGGCCGCCGCTTGGGCACGGCGAACAGGCTCACCCCCTTGATGCCCTGCGGCGCGCCCTCGATGCGCGCCAGCACGAGGTGGACGATGTTCTCGGTGAGGTCGTGATCGCCGCCCGAGATGAAGATCTTCGACCCGCGGACGAGGTAGTGCCCGGCCTGGGTCGGCGCCGCGCGCGTCTGCACGTCGGCCAGGCTCGAGCCGGCCTGGGGCTCGGTGAGCGCCATCGTCCCGGTCCACTCGCCGGCGTACATCCGGGTCATGAAGGCGGACCTCAGGGCGTCGTCGCCGAACGCCTCGATCAGGTGCGCCGCCCCGGTCGTCAGCCCGAGGTAGCCGCACGCGCTCAGGTTGGCCGCCTGCAGGTAGGCGCCGGCGAGCGTGGCGACGACGAGCGGCAGCTGCTGGCCTCCCACCGCGGCCGGCCGCGTCGCGGTGAGCATCCCGAGCTCGACCATCGGCCGGAAGACCTGCTTGAGGGCGGGGTGCACCGTGACGGCGCCGCCCTCGAAGCGCGGCGGAGACGCGTCCACCGGCCGATAGGTCGGGAACAGCACCTCCCGCGCGAACCGCCGGCAGCTCTGGAGGTAGAGGTCGAACGTCTCCCGCGCGTGATCGGCGAAATAGGGGAGCTCGCAGAGGCGCGGCGCGTCGAGCACCTCGTAGAGGAGGAACTCGACGTCGCGGTCGTTGAGCAGCGGGTTCTGAGGGGCGGTCATGGGGTCTCTCGCCGGATCCCGTCCGGTCTTCTCGGGTGAGGCGCTCGCCCGAGGATAGCGCGGTCCACGCGAGGTGGATCCCTCAAGCTCCAGCGCTCCTGGACGCCGCCCCCCGTTTCCTGGACGCCGCCCCCCGTTTCCTGGACGCCGCCCCCCGTTCCTGGACGCCGCCCCCCGTTTCCTGGACGCCGCCCCCCGTTTCCTGGACGCCGCCCCCCATTTCCTGGACGCCGCCCCACGCTTCCTGGACGCCGCCCCCCGTTTCCTGGACGCCGCTCCGTACCCTTCATCGACAGCATCCCAAGGACCGCGACCCCGAGCGAGAGCGGCAATGGGTGCGTTCAGGAGGAGGAGGAGGAGGAGCAGGCGTATTCCGATCAGAGCCCAGCCGGGCTCGAGGTCAACACGCCGCCGAGCGAGGTCCAGCTCGACCAGCCGCCATCGTAGTACCTGTGCCAGATGGCGTTGTCGGCGCCGCGCGCGAACACCGTCAGTCGCCCTTCGGGCGTGACCGCGGAGCCGGGCTGGTCGACCATCGCGCCGCCGAGCGAGAACCAGCCGGACCAGCCGCCGTCATAGTACCGGTGCCAGATCGCGTCGTCGGGGCGGCGCGCGAACACCGTCAGTCGCCCCTCGGCCGTGACGACCGCGGAGGGGCCCGACGCGACGGCGCCGCCGAGCGAGATCCAGCTGGACCAGCCGCCGTCGTAGTACCGGTGGACGAGCTCGCCGCTCGTGCTCCTCGCGAAGACGACAAGGCGCCCATCGGCCGTGACGACCGCCGCCGGATCATGCGTGGTCGCGCCGCCGAGCGAGATCCAGCTGGACCAGCCGCCGTCATAGTACTTGTGCCAGATGGCGTTGTCGGTGCCGCGCGCGAACACCGTCAGTCGCCCCTCGCGCGTCACGGTCGCGGCGGGGGCCGAGGCGAGGGTGCCGCCGAGCGAGATCCAGCCGGACCAGCCGCCGTCATAGTACTTGTGCCAGATGGCTTTGTCGGTGCCCTTCGCGAACACCGTCAGGCGGCCCTCCCGCGTGAGCGTGGCGGACGGCGCCGAGGCGAGGGTGCCGCCGAGCGAGGTCCAGCCGGACCAGCCGCCGTCGTAGAACTTGTGCCAGATGGCGCCGTCCGAGCCCTTCGAGAACACGACGAGCCGCTGCGTCACGTCGCGGAGGATCGGGGACTCCTCGATGATCGACGTGATCCTGACGCCGGCGTTGGCGCCTCCGACCGAGGTGCACCCGCCGTTCGTGTGGACGCCGACGAGCTTGCCAGACGGGCCACGCAGCACGCCTGAGCCGGAGTTGCCGCCGAGCGTGTCGAGGGAGCCATACTGGAGATAATCGCCGCTGAAGCTGCTGGCGGGGCCCGCGTCGATCTGCTTGGGCTCGCCGCTCGGGTGGCCGATGACGGCGAGCATGTCGTTGACCGCGGCGTCCGTCGTGGAGACCACCGTGAAGCCGTAGCTCGCGGCGGCGCTCTGCGCGAGCTGCACGACGGCGTAATCCAGGCCGCCTCGCCGGTGCTCGCGCAGGGACACGATGTCGAACGACACCGCGGTCCTGAGGCCGCCGCTCGGGTCCTCCTGGTAACCGAAGTTGACGCGCATCTCGGCGGCCCCCTGGCTCGCCGAGATCGGCGTGTTCGCGGCGGTCCGGGGCCAGGTCCAGCCACCGCCGTCAGGATCGAAGCAATGGCCGGCGGTCAAGAAGAGGTTGTGCGCGATCAGCGTCCCGGAGCAGGTGCGGGTGCCGCTCACGTTGCCCGGGTTCGCGTAGCGGGACGCGAGATCGCTCTTCCATTGGATCTGCCCGACCGGCGCCTGGTGCGCTCCGACGAACCCCGCCGTCACGCCGAGCGTGCCGTCGTACTGCTCGACGTGCTGGAAATCGCTCGTGCTGCCGCAGATGCTGGGCTGGGATACCTCGCCCACGAGCTGCTCGTCGAGATCAGGCGCCGCAACGCAGCCCATCATCATCGCCGATGCCGCCGTCAACGCGCTCGAGACCATTGCGGAATATCGCATGTCGATTCACCTCGGGTGGTGTTCTGCAGGTCGACGGGGAGCCCTCCCGGCGATCGCCGGAGACGGCGGCGGAAGGGGGACGTCCCTGCGTGTCCGGATGAATAGCAACCTTGATGCCACCGGCGCGCGCGCGCCTATCGGGGCGATTCGCTCGCGAAAACGACCGTTGCGCGGGCCTCGAGGCGCCCGGTCAGCGGCTGGAGTCTTCAGGGGTGGCGGCTCGGGCCATCACCTGGAGCAGCGGTCTGCTCCACCCGCATGCCGGGGCCGCGCGACGGCGGCAGCGCGTCGAGCGCCGGCGACGCGGCCAAGTACGACGGCAGGCGGCGGGAGGCAGCGCCCTCGAAGGGCGCCGCCGTTCGGTGGGACGGGTGAAGGGGGGGCGCTGCGCCTACTGCGCTGTGGATCGAGGATCGCGCTCGCAATCGAACGTCAGGTTGGCCTGGTAGGCCGCCGCCCGGTCCTCGGGCTCCGGCAGCAGGATGGTGCGCGTGCAGGGCATGTCGTAGCGCGCATGCACGAGCTCCTGGTACGACGTCACGGCCTGGTCGTACGAGGACCACCGCACGGTGGCGAGGCACGATTTGCTCCGGCAATCCACGTCCGCCACCTGGAAGCTCCCCTGCGCGGCGAGCGCGGAGAGGCTGGCGTTCAACCTGGCGCTCGCCTGGCCGTTCCACGCAGGGTCAGTCGCGTCGGCGGCGTGCATGGCCAGCCAGTCGTGCTCCCGCTGCCGGAGGATGGCGCGTTCCTCCTCGGGATCCATGTCGATAGCACCCGGCTCGACCGCAGGCTCGACCACGACCGCCTGACCGTCCGCCGACGATTCCGGAGACGCCGCGCGGCCGTCACGCGCCGCGGGCGCTCGATCCTGCGAGGAGCTCTCCGCCGGAGGCGATGGAGCCGCCGCGCCCGCGACGCGCTCCGGCTGCACGAGGCTCGAAGCGCCGACGGATGAAATGACGCCCGCGAGCCCCCCGGCGACGATCGGCAGAATGCGCGTCCACGAGGACAATCTTCCCTGATGCTTGGACATGGTTTATCCCTCGGCCTTGAGGCGATCCGTAGATCTCAGTCTGCGTGGGTCGGAGCTCCGCGTCCGCGGGTTCCTAGCCGCGTGGCTCGGAGCTCCGCGTTCGCTTGTCCCTCACAGGTCGTCGACGTGGTAGCCCATGAGCTTGGCGTACCGGCCGCCGTCGGTGCCCGGCAAGATCACCCTGACCTCGGGGAAATAGCCGACGGCTGCGCTCGTCCATGCAGTGGTGGGGGGAGAGAGGGTCACGAAATCCACCTGGGAGATGCCGGAGCTGACCCACGCCCCGCAGGTGGCGCCCACGCTGTTGTGGAAGGTGGCGCAGGCCGTCGCGTCGACGCTATCGACCGTGCTGTTGTCATAGGCGTAGACCCTCAAGTGGGTGACCTGCCCCTTGCTGAACGTGCTGTCGTCGATGATGGGGCACCCGAGGAAGGTCGAGTCCGCTTCGCCGTTGTTGAGCCGCCCCCCGGAGAAAATCGCGTCACCGTAGCAGAACGTCGAGGAGTAGTGCCGGTAAGCCGCGTCGGCGTCGTTGGCGAGGGTCGCGCCGAAGCCGACGAGCGCGGAGAGCACGAAGGGGGCGATCGTCTTGCTTGTCGTGTTCATGTTGTGGGATTCCTTTTGCTGATGGGTGGCTCCTCGGAGCCAGCGGATCTCGAGCACTGCATCCGCATCCCGGGCGCTGCGTCCCGCGATGCTCGCCCGAGGGAATGAGCAGAAAGCGAGCCACGCACGATCGGGCTCTATTTCGAGGGAATGGCGGGGGCGGGTGCGACGCGCCGGGGGCAGTCGACGGAGCCGCAGGCGCGGGGAGCGCCACGCGCCTGTCGCAGCGGCTGGAACAAGGGGCCAGTCAAGCCATGTCGACGGAGGTGACGCGCCATGCGCCGGAGGGCGATCTCCAGGACCTCGCCGACCTCGCGCGCCAGCAGAGGACCGAGCCTACCCGTCCGCGCCCCCGTCTCCACGCAGGCCGTAACGCTTCATCGCGCGCTGGATGAACTTCCGGTTCACCCGCGCGAGCTCCGCCGCGCGCGACACGTTGCCGCCCGTCTGCCGGAGCGCGGCGTCCAGGTAGGCCCTCTCGTACGCCTCGGCCACGCGCTCCCGGCCGGCGAGCAGCGGCTCGGTCAGGTCCACCGCGGGCGGGCCCTGCGCGCCCTCGCTGGGCACGGCCGGCGCCGGGGGGCCGCCCGCGCCGCCGGCCATGCCCAGCGCGAGCGCGCGGGCCAGCGCGTTGCGCAGCTCGCGGACGTTGCCGGGCCACGAGCGCGCCGCGAGCGCCGCCACCTCGTCCACGGAGAGCGACGGCCGCGACCCGGATCGGGGCTTGTGCCCCTCCTCGAAGTGACGGACGAGCAGCGGGATGTCGCCGTGCCGCTCGCGCAGCGGCGGCACGGCGACCTGGAGGACAGCGAGCCGGTAGTAGAGATCCTCGCGAAACCTGCCGCGCTCCACCTCGCGGGCGAGGTTTCTGTTCGTGGCGGCGACGATGCGCACGTCCACCCGCCGCGTCACGTTGGAGCCCACCCGCCGCACCTCGCGCCGCTCGAGAGCCCGCAGGAGCTTGGGCTGCAGATCGAGCGGCAGCTCGCCGACCTCGTCGAGGAACAGGGTGCCGCCGTCCGCCGCCTCGAACGCCCCCGGGCGCTCGGACACGG
Source organism: Sorangium sp. So ce362 (assembly GCF_051519845.1). Taxonomy (NCBI): domain Bacteria; kingdom Pseudomonadati; phylum Myxococcota; order Polyangiales; family Polyangiaceae; genus Sorangium; species Sorangium sp. So ce362. The sequence continues at coordinate 7,275,007 of NZ_CP150332.1, forward strand.
CGCTGGTGAAGGCGCCCTTCACATGGCCGAACAGCTCGCTCTCGATGAGCGCGGCGCTCACCGCCGAGCAGTCGAAGACCACGAAGGGCCCGCCGTGGCGTGGGCTCTCCTCGTGCACCGCCTCGGCCACGAGCTCCTTGCCGGTGCCGGTCTCGCCCTCGACGAGCACGGTGGCGTCGGTGAGCACGATCCGCTCCAGCACGGCGAAGAGCCGGCGCATGGCCACGCTGCGCCCGAGCATGCCGCCGAAGCGCTCGCGGTGGGAGAGCGGCAGCTCGATGACGTCGCTGAGCATCCGCAGGCGCAGCGTGGTGCCGCCGACGACGATGGCCGCGTCGGGGCGGGCATAGGCGTCCCGCACCTCCACGCCGTCGACCGATGTGCCGTTGCTGCTGCAGTCGTCGATCACGCGGATGCGCTCGCCCTCGACGCGGACGACGAGGTGGCGGCGGCTGACCGTGGGATCCTTGAGGACGAGGTCGCACTCGCGGCCGAGCCCGACGCGCGCCTCCGGCCCGGGCAGATCGGCGACGAGCCCTCGATCCGGGCCGTCCACGACCTCGACGCGGATCTTGCGTGAGGCGAGCCTGTAGGCGCCGTCGCGCTCGATCGGCTTCGTCAGCTCCTCTGCCACGCATCGAAGTATACGCGGGCGGCGCCTCGCCGGGGGAGCCGGCGGCGTGCGCGCCCGGTGCCATGCCGGGGAGCTGCGCTCGCGGCTCCTCGGCGCGCGCTCGGCACGGTGGGCGCAACGATGGCTCGCAGGAGGAAGGGCGATGCGCGGTAGGATGCGGGCCGCAGGCAGCGGCCGTGGAGGCGCGGGACACATGACCCGAGGGAGTGGATGGATCGGAGGCCTGACGTCGCTCCTCGTGGCCTGGCTCGCGCTGGCGGCGAGCGCCCACGCCGCCGAGCCGCGCGGCGCCGTGCTCGGGCCGGGAGATACGACGGCCGCGCTCTGGTACATGAGCGAGGACTACACGGCCGAGGCACGCTGGGCAGAGTCCCGCATCGCGTCCCTCGAGAAGCGGCCATCGAACCGCGGTGGCCTCCCGGGGGATGCGGTCCAACGTGACGCGACGATCTTCCCTGATCTGATGGTTCTCGGGGCCGCGCGGATGGGGGCCGGAGATCACTCCAGCGCCGTGCCGCTGCTCGCCCGCGCCCTCGCCGTGGCGGCGCGCGATCACGCAGCGCAGCCGGAGGACGACGATCGGCGCGGTCGGCTCGCGATGGCCCTCGCGCTGCTCGGCGAGCTGCGCATGAAGCAAGGCGATTACGCCGCTGCGGAGCCGCTCCTCACGCGCGCGACGTCGCTGTGGGGAGAGGCTCATGGCCGGTGGGCTTACCAGGGATTCGTTGGAGCCCTGGACAGCCTCGCTCGCCTGCTCCTGGCAAAGGCGGAGTACGGCCGGGCCGACGCGCTCCTGAGCGCGCTCCCGAAGGGCACGGCCCGCCAGAATCACTTCGTCCTGACCCTGGCGGAGCTCGAGATTGCACGCGCGCAGCACGGGCGCGCCGAGGACCGCCTCCGGAGACAATCGAGCGGGAGATGCGAAGAGGGCGACCGCCCCAGCGCCGCGCGCTGCCTCCAGGACCTCGCCGACATCCACACCGAAGCGGGCGATCCGGCGCTGGCCCGGCCGCTCCTCGAGCGCGCGATCGGCCTCCTCGAGAGGGTGCTCGGCCCGGAGCACCCGAGCCTCGCCGCCGCGCTGGACCGGCTCGCGGCGGTCCAGCTGCTGCAGGGGGCCGAGCCCTCGGAGGTCGAGCCGCTCGTCGAGCGGGCGCTCTCGCTGCGCGACAGGACGCTCGGCAAGGGTCACGTGGGACGGAGCACCTCCCTGATGCTCCGCGGCGATCTCGCGCTGAGGCGCGGCGATCCTGCGGCCGCGGAGCGCGCCTACCGCGACGCGCTCGCGCTCCGCGAGCAGCGCCTCGGCGACAGGCACCCGGGCGTCGCGGAGGCGCTCGCCGCGCTCGGCCAGCTCCGGGAAGAGTGCGGGGAGCCTCGGGCCGCCGAGCCGCTCCATCGGCGCGCGCTCGCCATCGAGGAGGCCGCCTTCGGCCCGGACCATCCGCGCGTCGTCCGCGCCCTGCTGCGGCTCGGCCGGCACCGGCTCGACCAGGGGGCGATCGGCGAGGCCATGGGCCTGCTCGCGCGCGGCGCGGACATCCAGGACCGGCGCGCGCTCGCGCTGCTCCCCGCGGCGAGCGAGGAGCAGAGGACCGCCCTCGCCGGCGCGCTCCGCGACGAGACAGATCTCCTCCTCTCGCTGCACGCGGACAGCGCTCCTTCCGACGCGGAGGCGGCGCGCCTCGCCTTCACCGCGGTGCTCCGGCGCAAGGGCGTGGTCCTCGACGCCGCCGCGGACCGGATCGCCGCGCTCAGGGACCGGAGCCGCCCCGACGACGCGATGCTCCTCCGGCAGCTCGTCTCCGTCGAGGCGCGGCTCGCCGATCTCATCATCCGCCTCCCCTCCTCGGGGCAGCCTGGCGAGCTCCGCGCGTCGATCGACGAGCTCGAGCGAAAGAAGGAGGCGCTTGAAGAAGAGATCGGCCGGCGCGGCGCCCCGCTGCGGATCGACGACGCGCCGGTCACCCTGGACCGCGTGGTCGCCGCCCTGCCGCAGGGAGCGGCGCTCGTCGAGCTCGTCGTGCGCCGCCCGCGCGTGCGCGAGCGCGGCGGCGCCGCGCCGCTCGCCTGGGGCGCGCCGCGGTATGCGGCGTACGTGCTCCACGCGGACGGCCGCGTCGCCTGGGTCGACCTCCGCGACGCGGCGCCGATCGACGCGGCCGCCGGCGACCTGCGGCGCGCCTTCGCCCAGCTGCTCCGTGACCCGCAGCGCGCCGCGCGCGCCGTCGACGAGCGCGTCATGCAGCCGGTGCGGGCGCTGCTCGGCGGCGTCCGCTGGATCTTCCTCAGCCCCGACGGCGAGCTCAACCTGGTCCCCTTCGGCGCGCTCGTCGACGAGCAGGGCAGCTACCTGCTGGAGCACAGCTCGTTCACCTACCTGACGAGCGGCCGCGATCTGCTCCGCGCCCGGCATCACGACCCGCGGCGCGCCGAACCCGGGTTGTCTGCGCTGGTCATCGGGGCGCCGGAGTTCGGCGACGCGACCCGGCACGCGCGCTTCCGCCGCGAGGCCCCGGCCGGCGCGGCGCCGGCGAGGCGGTCGATCGACATGCGCGCGCTGTCCTTCCCGGCCCTCCCCGGCACGCTGCCCGAGGCGACGGCGATCGCGCGGCGGTTCCCGGGGGCGAAGGTGCTCACCGGGCTCGGCGCGACCGAGGAAGCGCTCAAGAGCGCGGCGCACCCGCGGATCCTCCACCTCGCGACGCACGGGTTCTTCCTCCCCGACAGCGAGCACGCGGGCGGGGCCGCCGGCGAGAACCCGCTGCTGCGCGCCGGCGTGGCGCTCGCCTCGGCCAACCGGCCCTACGACGGCCCCGAGGACGGTGTCCTGACCGCGCTGGAGGCCTCGGGCCTGGACCTGTACGGCACGCAGCTTGTCGTGCTGTCCGCCTGCGAGACGGGCCTCGGCGAGGTGAAGCGGGCGGACGGGGTCCACGGCCTGCGGCGAGCGCTGGTGCTCGCCGGGGCGGAGACCCAGGTGATGAGCCTCTGGAAGGTCCAGGACCGCGAGACCCGCAACCTGATGGAGGCCTACTACGAGAAGCTCGCCGCCGGGGGGGGGCCGGGTCGAGGCCATGCGGCAGGCGCAGATCGAGATGCGGTCCCGACCCGGAACGGCACACCCCTTCTACTGGGCTGCGTTCATCGTCTCCGGCGACGGCGCGGCCCTCGACGGCCGCGAGGTGGCGCCGCGGCCGGCCGCGCCGCGCGCCGTGCCCTCCGTGCCGCCCGGGCCCCGCGGCTGCGCGTGCGACGCGGCGGGTACGGGCGCTTTCTCCGGGAGCGCCGGGAGCGGCGCGCTCCTCGCGGCGGGCGTCCTCGTCGGGAGCCTCCGGCGACGGGGCGCCGCCCTGCGGCCACGGGCCGCTCGATCCGCCGTCCGGGAGGCCTGTCCGGGCGGATCACGCCCGCTTCGTCGTGGCGACCCACGCCCGCGCCTCGTCCATCAGCCCGAGCGTGAGCGGGCGCAACGTCACGCCCGACCCGGCGGCCTCGGCGACCGCCTCCTCCAGGGCCGCGACCACGAGCTCGCCGCACCGCGCGAGGTGCAGGAGCTCCCACAGCCGCGCGCCCAGCGCGAGATCGCGGTCGGCCCGGGCCTCCGCGACGCTCCTGGCCGCGCGCGCGTCGGCGAGCGCGTCGTCGTAGCGGCCGGCCAGGGCCAGGATCTCCGCGCGCCGCAGGAGGGTGAGCGCCTGGCGGCGGTCGCGGTGGGCGCGCTGCAGCGCCTCGGCCTCGTCGGCCGCGGCGAGCGCGCCAGGGAGATCTCCGACGCGCCGGAGCGCGTCCGCGCGCAGCGACAGCGCGCTCGCGCGCAGCCCCGGATCGCCGGCCTCCGCCGCGAGCTCGGCGGTGCGCCTGGCCGTCTCCGCGGCCTCGATCGCGCGGCCGTCGCGTAGCAGGAACGCGGCCAGGTTGGTCAGCACGAGGCGAAGCTGGCCGCGCATGCCGTCCGCCTCGGCCTGACCGGCGATCCTCTCGAGCCGCCCGATCGCCTCGCCGAGCCGGCCGCGCTCGGCGTCGAGCACCGCGAGATCCGCCTCGATGTGCAGCCTGTGCCAGCGCGATCCGAGCGCCGAGGCGATCGCGAGCGCGCGCGTGAGGTCCTCCTCGGCCACCGCGAGCTCGCGGCGGTTCGAGGCGTAGTTCAGCTCGAAGCGCAGCACGCGCGCCCCGAACTCCAGCGCCGGCCCGGCGCGCGCCCCGAGCGCCACCGCCTCCCCCGCGAGCTCCATGGCCCGCTCGGGGACGGCGACGCCGGCGAGCGCCATGCGCGCCTCGCAGCGGAGGGCCTCGTCGGGCTGGGCGTCGGCGGCCGCGAGCAGGCCGGGATCGTCGTAGCCCTCCTCGCGCAGGCCCCGCGCCACCTCCAGCCGGCAGAGCCGGCGCCGCAGCGCCACCTCGGCGCGGCGCGCGGGGAACACCGCCGCGCGCGCGTCGAGCGCGTCGAGCCGCCGCCGCGCCTCCTCGGGCTTCCTGCCGCGCAGCAGGGCGCGCACCACGTCGATCTCGGCGGCGGCGCGCTCGTCCGGATCCTCGATGAGCGCGGCGAGGCGCTCGCCGAGCTCCACCGCCTCGGTGAACAGGCCGGCCGACATCGCCGCGGCCATCGCCGGGCCCAGCCAGCGCCGCGCCTCCGGGGCCGCGCCCAGGCGCTCGTAGCCGGAGGCCAGGAACGCGGCGTCGGCGGCCGCCGTGGGGCGGCGGGCGATGGCGTCGAGCAGCGCGCGGTGCAGGCGGCGCAGCCAGGGGCGCGGCCGGACCAGGTTGAGCACGGAGAGGCGCACCATCTCCTGGACGAAGCTGTACTCCGGCCCGTGCTGGCCGGCCCCGGAGGCGGTGAGCAGGCCGGCGTCCACGAGGGGGAGCAGCGCGGCCTCCAGCGCCTCGTCGTCGCGGCCCGCGGCCTCGGTGAGCACGTCCACGCCGAGGCCGCCGCCGTGGAGCGCCACGGCGGCCAGCGCGCGCAGGGCGAGGCGGCCTTCGTCGCTCGCGGGGTCGAGGTAGCTGGCGAGGCGCGCGACCACGAGGTCGGCGACCCCCGGGACGCCGCGGCTCGCGAGGTCGGGCTCGGCGGCATCCCAGGCGCCCGCGCGATAGACGAGCGCGCCGGTCTCGCGCCACGCGACGAGCGCGTGCACGATGAAGAACGGCACGCCGCCCGAGCCGCGCACGACCGCGCGCTCGAGCGCGGGCGCGACGGGGAGCGTGGCCTGGGCGAGGCGCGCGGCGTCCTCGTCGCCGAGCGGGCTGAGGGCGAGGTGCCGTGCGCCGGGGCGGGCGCGCCCGCGCGCCTCGGCGAGCAGCGCGCGCAGGGGTGGCGAAGGGCTCGGCTCGTCGCGCGCGGCCGCGAGGACCAGGAGGCGCGCCGGAGCGCCCCTGCGCGCCACCGTCGCGCCCACGCGCTCGACCAGGAGCCGCAGCAGCGCGAGGGTGTGCGCGTCGGCCCACTGGAGGTCGTCGAGGGCGAGGACCAGCGGCGCCTCGGTGCTCGCCGAGAGCAGCGCGTCCTCCACGCCCTCCAGCGCCGCGGTCGCGTCCGGCGCGCCGGGGAGCACGCTCGGCGAGAGGGCCCGCTCGATCGCGTCCACCACCAGGCCGAGCGCGCTCGCGGCCTCCGGCGGGAGCGCCTCCAGGGCGCGGAGCAGCGGCCGGAGGGGGCCCTTCCGCTCCGGGGAGCAGGCGGCACGCAGGACGCGGTCCGCGCCGAAGCTCTCGCGCTCGAGCGCCGCGGCGAGCAGGTGGGTGCGGCCGACGCCGAGCGGCCCGGTGATCAACGCGGCGCGGACCCCGCCTCCGCGCACCTCCGCGGCGAGGCGCGCGAGCGCCGCGAGGGCGTCGTCGCAGCCGAAGAGCGGGGTGTGCAGGCAGGGCGCGGGCGGCGCGAGGGTCTCGGTCGGCGCCCTCGAGCCCTCGACCTGCGAGGCCGGACGCGAGACCGGCGCGATCGGGCTCCCGACGTGCGCGGCCGGACGCGCCTCAAGCACGGTCGGGCCCTCGACCTGCGGGGCCCGCCCCGCGATCCCGCGCGGGGCGGTGGGCATCGCAGGCTGGGAGTCGAACGCGTCCAGGTCGTGCGGGGCGGCTCTCTCGCCCGGAGGACCATGCTCCGCGCGCCGGAGGTGCGGCAGAACCTCGCCGGTCGAGAGCGCGAGCACGCGCTCGAGCTCGCGCGCGACCCACTCGGCGTGGCGCGGGCGCGCGCGGGGATCGGGATCCAGGAGGAGCGCGGTGAGATCCGCGAGCGGCGCGAGCGCGGGCGTGTCCAGCGGCAGGATCGCGTCGAGCCGGGGCGCACGCCGCCGGGGATGGACGGCCACGGGCCCGCCCGCGGGGTCGAGCGGGACCTGGCCGGTGCACAGGCGCAAGACGGTGGCGCCGAGGGCGTAGAGGTCGGCGGCAGGGGTGGCCGCGCCGCCGAGCAGGATCTCCGGCGCGATGAAGCCGGGGGTGCCGACGAGGAGCGGCGCGGCGGCGCCTCGCGGCCGGAGCGCGGGGTCATCGACGACGATGCCGAAGTCGATCAGCTTGTGGACCGGATGGGCGGCGAGGCCCTGGCCCTCGCCGCGCGCCCCTCTCGGTGCGGCGCGCTCGATGATGTTGGCCGGCTTGACGTCGCGGTGCACGAGGCCGGCGCCGTGCACGGCCGCCAGCGCCCAGGCGACGCCGAGGGCGGCCCTCGCGACCCCATCGGGGCTCAGCGGGCCGGCCTCCGCGAGACGGACATCGAGGCTCACGCCCGCGATGTGCTCCATGGCGAGGCCCACCACGCCCCAGGCGTCGTCGCGGTGCAGGGCATAGAAGCGGACGACGTTCGGGTGCTCGACGCGGCAGAGGGCGCGCGCCTCGTCGAGGATCGCATCGCGCCAGCGCGTGGCGTCCGCCGAGCCCGGGGAGAGGCCCATCGGGAGGAAAAAGAGCTTGATCGCAGCGTCGCGGAGCTTGCGTCCCTCGTAGACCTCGTCTGCCAGCCAGACGGGGGCGAAGCCGCCGCGGCCGATCTGACGGATCAGCCGGAACGGACCGAGCCAGCGATCCGCAGCGGGGCGCTGCAGGAAAGCGGGCGCTACGGAGGAGGTGGGAGACGGCATCCAGCCGGCGACGATGCTACCGCGGCCGGGCCTGCGCCGGATCACGGTTCGTGGGGGACATGTAGGGTCACCCGGCGGGTCTCGAAGGCGGCCGGGGCATGACCGGACCCGGAGTCCGAGCGCGGGTGCGACACGGCAGGGGCGGCGGCGGCGCGGGACGCGCGGCGCCGGGGACGGCGTGGATTGCTGGTTGCCAGGAGGGTGCTCCTTGAGACCCAATCGCCGCACCGCGCGCGCCGGATCGCCGGACGCAAGCGGATGCTGCCCACGTGCAAGCACGGAGAGTTGTCATGTCCCGAAGCCTGATCCTGATGCTTCTCGCGTCGCTCGCCCTCGCGACGACCGCCTGCCAGAGCAGCCTGCCGCAGCCTGCCGACACCCCTGCCGCCGCCACGCCCGCCGGGGCGCGCGAAGGCGCGACCCCGGACACCGCACCTGCAAGCCGCGCGCAGACGACGGCCGCCGGTGAAGCCGAAGAGGACGTCTGCGCGGACCAGCAGCCGACCGGCGATCCGCCGGTATGCCCTTCAGGCTGCGTCTGGGACGAGGGCAAACAGCGGTGTGCGCAGCTCCGCGGCGTGATCGTCGACCAGCGCCCCGAAACGCTGCGGCCCCCGCTCATCCCGGACGTCCGCCCCGTGAAGATCCCGACGCCGTGATCCTTGCGCGCGTTCGGCCGGCACGCTCGTGCTGGCCGCCCGTCGTTGGGCCGAGGTGGGACTCGGTGGCGGCGCCATGGCGGAGGGCGGGGACCCGACCTCCCCACCCAACGACCGGCCCTAGCTCTCCGGCGCGGCGGGGTGCGCCGGACCGGCGGGCGCCCGGCGCCCTGCGCGCCGCGCCCGGAGCCGCGCGACGCGCCCCTGCACGTCGTCGGCGACCACGTAGAACGCCGGCACCACGAGCAGGCTCAGCGCCGTCGAGACGAGGAGGCCGCCGATGACCGCGGCGGCCATCGGGGCCCGGATCTCGGCCCCGGGGCCGAGCGCCAGCGCCGACGGGACCGCGGCCATCAGCGTCGCCGTCGAGGTCATCAGGATCGGGCGCAGCCGCACCGGGCCGGCGCGGAGCATCGCCGTGCGGGCGTCCATGGCCTCCCCTGCCCCGCGCTCGCGCCCCGGTTCATCGTGGGCCGCGCGCCCGCCCTCACGCCTCACCTCGATCGCGTGATCCACGAGGAGGATCGAGTTCTTCTTCACGATCCCCATGAGCAGGAGGATGCCGATCATGCTGAAGATGTTGAGCGTGTGCCCCGAGAGGTGCAGCGCGAAGGCGGCGCCCGCGATCGACAGCGGCAGGATCGTCAGCACCGTGACCGGGTGCAGGAACGAGTTGAACTGGGACGCCAGCACCATGTAGGCGACAAGGATCCCGAGCCCGAGCGCGAAGAGGAGGCCGCCCATAGACTCGCGGAACGTCACGCTCGCGCCGCCCAGCACGAGGCGGTAGCCGGCCGGCAGGTCCCGGCCGAGCTCCTCGACCCGGGCGACCGCCTCGCCCTGGGAGTGCCCGGGCGCGATGTTGCCGAAGATCGAGATCGCGCGCTCCCGGTCGCGGCGCGTGATCGCCTGCAGCGCCGGGAGCTCCTCGTAGGTGACGACCGACGTCAGCGGGACCAGCGCGCCCGACGCGCTCCTCACCTGGATGCGCGCGAGGTCCTCCGGCCGGCTCCGCTGCTCTGCGAGCAGGCGCGCGCGGACGTCGATGCGGCGCCCGTTGTCGTTGAACTTGGCGACGCGCCCGCCGCCGACCAGCGTGTTCAGCGTCGTCGCGATCGCCTCGACGCTCACGCCGAGATCCGCGGCGCGCGCCCGATCCGGCAGGATGCGGAGCTCGGGCATGCCGAGCTGGTAGTCGGTGTCGAGATCCACGACGAGGCCGCTCTGCGCGAGCTCGCCCCGCATGCGCTCGCTGTGCTTCGTGAGCTCTTCAAACGAGGGGCCGCGGATCGAGAACTCGACAGGGAAGCCGCGCTGCGCCGTGAACCCCGACTGCGAGAGGTCCTGGACCACGGCGCGCAGGCCGGGGTAGCCGTTCAGCTCCTTGCGGAGGACGCCCTGGAGGTCGGCCTGCGAGGACGACCGCTCGTCGGCCGGCTTCATCGTGACGAACAGGATGCCCGTGTTCACGGCGCCCCCGCCGAAGCCGCCGACCACGGCGAAGACGCGCGACACCGCCGGGTGCTCGCCCACGAACGCCTCGGCGCGCTGGAAGAGCCGGTCGGTCTCCTCGATATCCGAGCCGACCGCGGTCTGCAGGCGGACCATGAGCCGCCCCTGGTCCTGCGACGGGACGAACTCCGTCGGGAGCCGCTGCATCGTGACGATCGCGCCGGCGAAGAGGAGCGCGCCGAGCAGGACGACCACGAGCGGGAACCGGAGCGCCCGGGCGAGCAGCCAGCCGTAGCCGCGGGCGAGGGAGTCGAAGCCGCGATCGACGAGCCGCCCGAAGCGGCTCCGGCCCTCGCGCGAGACGTCGAGGATCTGCGCGCAGCGGGCCGGCGCGAGGGTGATCGCCTCCAGGTACGAGAGGAGCACGGCGATGCAGAGGGTCACGCCGAACTGGAGGAAGAAGCGGCCGACCACCCCCTCCATGAAGATGATCGGGATGAAGATCGCGACGACCGCGAGCGTCGCGGCGAGCGCCGCGAAGGTGATCTCGGCCGTGCCCTCGCGGGCGGCGCGGACGCGGTCCTTCCCCGCCTCGGCGTGCCGGTGGATGTTCTCGAGCACCATGATCGCGTCGTCGACGACGATGCCGACCGCGAGCGAGAGCCCGAGCAGCGTGAAGGTGTTCAGCGTGAAGCCGAGGAAGTAGATCGCGGCGACCGTGCCGAGCAGCGACATCGGGATCGCGAGGACGACGTTGAGCGTGCTGGAGAGCGAGCCGAGGAACATCCAGCAGACGAGGGCCGTGAGCGCGATGGCCATGCCGAGCTCGAGCTCGATCTCGTGGACCGACTCCTCGATGAACTTGGTCGAGTCGAAGTTCACCCCGACCTCCATCCCCTCGGGCAAGGTCTTCTCGACCTCGGCGAGCGCGGCCCGGACCCCCTGCGCGACCTCGACCGCGTTCGAGCCCCGCTGCTTCCTCACGCCGAGGCCCTGCGCGGGCTGGCCGTTCACCCGGGCGAGCCGGCGGACGTCCTCGAAGCCGTCCTCGACGAGCGCGACGTCCTCCAGGTACACCGTGCCGCGCGCCGACGACGGCGGGCCCGCCGGCTGGACGGCCGCGTCCGCCGGCCGGGCGGCGGGGCCGAGATCGCCCTGGCGGAGGACGATCTTCCTGAAGGTCGCGAGGTCGAGCGCCTCCCCCATCACCCGCACGTTCACCTCCCGGCCCTCGGTCTCGATGCGGCCGGCGGGGAGCTCGATGTGCTGGCGGCGCAGGGCCTCGGTGACCTCGGCGACGGTGAGCCCCCTGGCGGCGAGGCGCTCGGCGTCGAGCCAGATGCGGACGTTGCGCTCGAGGTAGCCGCCCAGGGTCAGCTCGCCGACGCCGGGCACCGTCTGGAGCTTCTCCTTCAGCCGGTAGCGCGCGATGTCGGCGACGAGCTGGGGGGAGAAGGGGCCGGAGAGCCCGACCCACATGATCGGCTGGTCCTCCGGGTTGCTCTTGGAGACGACGGGCGGGTCGAGGTCGAGCGGCAGCCGCCGCTGCGCCTGCGAGATCTTCGTCTGCACGTCCTGGAGCGCGACGTCGACGTCGCGCGACAGGTCGAGCTCGATGGTGACCGAGGCGCTGCCCTGACGCGACGTCGACGTGATCGACCGGATCCCCTCGACCTGGACGGCCGCCTCCTCGAGCGGCTCGACAACGTCGTGCTCCATGATCTCGGGGGCGGCGCCCTCCAGCGTGGCGGAGATGGTGATGGTGGGGAAGTCGACGTCGGGGAACTGGCTGATGCCGATGCGCGACACGGCCACGAGGCCGAAGACGATGGTCGCCGCCATCAGCATCCAGGCGAAGACCGGCTTCCGGAGGCACGCTTCGGTGAGGCTCACGGCGCGCTCCGCGTCGAGCTGGCGGGAGAGATCGCCGGCGCCGAGCCGGCCGGCGCCGGCGATGAGCTCGCGGGGAAGGTCGGCGACGGTGAGCCGGCCGTTGACCCAGGTGGCGCCGCGCCGGCGCCTTCGCCTTGCCTGGCGTGCCCCGCGGCCTGGCCTTCGGGCATGCTGCCGGGCTGCGCGGCGCGGACCTGGGAGCCGTCGCGCAGCGCCTCTGCGCCGCGCACCACAAGGCGCTCCCCCACGGAGAGCCCCGACTTGACCTCGACGCGGCCGTCCGCCGTGCGCAGCCCCAGCGAGAGCACGCGCTCGCGCGCGGTGGTGCCGTCGACCACGTAGGCGAGGAACCCGCGCTCGCTCGGGCGCACGGCGGTCTGCGGGATCACGGGGGCCTCGCCGCTCGCGCCCACGGGCACGGTCACCTCGGCGAAGGTGCCGGGGCGGAGCAGGTCCTTGCCCTCGCCCTGCACCTCGCCGGTCAAGGCGACCATGCGCGTCGCGGGATCCGCCGCGTCGGCGACGTGCGTGAGCTTCGCGGTGTAGGCCCGCGCGTCGCCCTTCACCGTGAAGCGCGCCTCCATGCCGGGCCGGACGCGCGCGGCGTCGGCGCCCGGGATCTGGAAGCGGAGCAGGAGCGGGTCGCGGCGGAGGAGCGTCGCGAGCACCGTGCCGACGGCGACGTGCTGGCCGGTCTGCACGGTGCGCGTCTGGATCTTCCCCTGGATGGGCGCGCGCACGTACGCGTCGCGCAGGTTGAGGAGCGCCTGGTCGACGGCGACCTTCGCTTCGGCGACCTGCGCGGCGGTCGTCGCCGACCTGGAGCGCCACGACGCGACGTCTTCCTTGCTGAAGACGCCCTCGGCGCCCTCGGCCTCGCGCCGCTCGAGGCCCGAGGCGGCCTCGGCCTGCGTGGCGGTCATGCGGTCGAGCGTCGCGCGCGCGGCGCGGACGGCGAGGTTGTACCGGGCCGGATCGATCTCGACGAGCACCTGCCCCGCCTTGACCTCGTCGCCCTCCATGAACCGCACCGCCTCGACGACGCCGGCGACGCGCGCGGTGAGCTGCACCTGCTCGAACGCATCGACCGAGCCGACGGCGGGCACGGCGTACTCGACCCGCTCCGCCGCGACCTGCGCGATCTCGACCGGGAAGCTCATCCCCTGCTTCCCTGGCCTGCGCCCCTGCTCGGGCGAGGCCTCCTCTCCCTTCTTGCAGGCCGGAGAGCCGATGAAGACAAGGCCCGCCACGAGGGCGAGCGCAGCGACGCGAAAAGGTTGGAGCGCCATCGAGCTGGAGGAGTAGCGCAACTCGCGGCCGTGCGCGCGTGCTTAGGCGGGGCGCGTCACGCCGCCCACGAGGCGCCTCGGAGGGGCGCGGCGCTCCCTACAACTTGCTCTCCGGCTTTCCCGCGCTCGGCGGTGGAACCCCGCGCTTCGCGCTCCCGCCTCGCGGCGCCGGGAGAGCGCTTCCGGCGGAGGTCGCCACCGGGATCGAGCTCACGGCAGCCGGTAGCGCCGCCGGCGGCCAGCGCGTGCACCGGTAGTCCCCGAGGACGATGTGCTCGCGCCGGCACCGGACCGAGATGTCCTTGCCCCGCACGATGAGCTGGAAGCTCCGGCCGAGCGAGCTGCGCACGTAGCCAATCAAGAGCTCATCACACGGAGCCTGCACGCCCTCGCACGCCTGGGCCCGCGCCATCGCGTCCACCTCCGGCTCTTCCGCCGCGTAATTGTTGACCAGCGCCAGCATCAGCCCGAGGCCAACGAGCCAGAGAAGAAAGCCGAACGATTGTCCCAGCACACGTCCCATGGAGACGACGTTAAACCTCCTCTCCCATAGAGAAAATCGATTTCATCTCCATGCTCTCGCGAAATGCACCGCGCCGGGCGACCCTGCCGCAGAGCATTTGCGATGATCCACGAATTTTCATTAACGATTTTTTACCGCTGCTCGTAAGCAGTCACGCCGCGACGCCTCGCGTCGCATCCACAGCGCCACCCATGTCGAATTTTTGATGGATCTGATGTGCTGCTCGTAAGTGTGTGAAGGGCGGTCGGTGCACGCCGAGCCACTCTGGTCGATTTGCTGACGGATCTGACGGGCTGCGCGTAAGTGTGTGAACGGTGTGTCGGCCCGCGACGCACATCGCGCTCAGCAGCGCCTGGGCCGGGGTTCCGTCGGGCGCGCGGGGGCGCCGCAGCGCACGGCGCGACGCGGGCGCCTCCCTCGCGCGATCGGGTTCCGCGCCGATGAGGCCGCCCGGGGACCGCTCGCCGCGCCTCCGCGCTCGCGCTCGCGTCGCGACGCATCTACCCTGGGGAGATGCGCCCCACCGTCCTCCTCTGGGACATCGACGGCACCCTGCTCTCCATCGGCGGCGCGGGCCGGCGCGCCATGGAGCGTGCGTTCGCGCGGTATGCCGGCCGGCCCGACGCGTGCGCGTCGTTCTCGTTCGCCGGCATGACCGACAGGGCCATCCTCCGGGCAGGGCTCGAGGCGCTCGGGCGCGAGGTCACCGAGCGCGCGATCGACGCGCTCCTCGCGATCTACGTCGAGATCCTCGCGGAGGAGATGTCGCTCGCCGAGGAGACCCGGATCCACCACGGCGTCGTCGAGGCGCTCGACGCCGCCGCCCGGCGGGCGAGGTGCGCCGTCGGCCTCGGCACGGGGAACGTCCGCGCGGGGGCGCAGGCGAAGCTCACGCGCGTCGGCATCTACGAGCGGTTCGCGTTCGGCGGCTTCGGCTGCGATCACGAGCGCCGCGACGAGCTCCTGCGCATCGGCGCGACGCGCGGAGCGGCGAGGCTCGCGGCGCCGCTCGAGGCGTGCCGCGTCGTGGTCATCGGCGACACGCCGAAGGACATCGCCGCGGCCCGGGCGATCGGCGCCGAGTCGATCGCCGTGGCCACCGGGACCTACGCCCTCGCGGAGCTCGCCGCCTGCGCCCCGACCCACAGCTTCGGCGACCTCGGGGAAAAGGGCGTGTTCGAGGCGCTGCTCGGCTAGCACCCAGCGCGTCGGTGCCCCTCTGAGCGTTCACGGTCGACTTCCGCCCCGATAGACCGGGCTACCGCAGAGATCCGCTGCATCGCGGACCTGCACACCGCCGCGCCGGTGGGGCGCTCGCGCGCCGGTATAAGGACGATGGCCATCCAGAGCATCAGCGCACAGCAGAGCGAGCGGCCATCATCGAGCGCGAGCTATGGATTCACGGGCTGCCAATAGCTTCAAGACATACCGGAGATGCGCTCTGATTGGGTGAGGCGCCGCCGACGCGTCGGGTGCCAGCTCGACAACCTGGCCACCTATCGAAGGGGCCGCGTTCACTCCACAGCTCAATGCACAGCGCTGCGAGGCGTCCCGATCTTGACCAGTCGTCCGGGACGGAACGATTCGCGCGAGGGCGGCGCCGACACGCGCGTCGGTATCCTGCGAATTCGACGCCGCGCAGCTTTCCCATTGCGCGAAATCGTTCTGAAATGCGACATTTCATGGGCGTCGAGGCGGCGGAGCGTCAGGACTGAAGCACGCGCGGGGAGCTCGAAGGCTCACCACCGAAATGGCTTGACATGCGCGAACGCTCTACGGTCTCCTAACCACTTCGAGGATGCACCTGTACGCTTCGGCAAGGTGCAACCCGGCACGACAACCTTTCGTGGGACGGCGACTCGCCTGTTCTACATTGAAGGGCGACGCGATCGGCTGCGGGGGCAGGGCGAGCACGGGGGGGCGGCGCTGGAACCACTGAGTCCTGTTGCGATTGACACGGAGGCCCTCCCGCACGCGCCAAGAGCGCTGTGACGTCAGAGCGACGTTCAATTGAACCACCCAATTCACAACTGCCTGAGACGGAGAAGCGAGCACGAGTATGATGGAGCCCAGCTCGACACCCAACTGGCGCAAATTCGGGTCCAACCTGCCGGCTGGTAGCGATCTCGTACCGCCGGGGGAAGGCTTTCCCGTCGCGAAGATCTTGGCGCTCAACCTCGGCAAGTGGAAGGACACGGCCGGGCTGCAAATCGCGCAGGCGCTTCACCTGTTCGCGTACGGGTACAAGCGCTACCGCGAGGGGAAATTCGTCATCAAGGCCACGTCCGATCTCGGGCTGGGCGCCATCTTCGAGTCCGTCGATGACTGGGAGACCTTCGACCAGTTCGACGAGTTCTTCAAGCCCTGGACCTTCATGCGCAGGCCCCTGGTAGCGACGCGCTGGATGGAGGACGCCGAGTTCGGGCGGCAGCGCCTGGTGGGGATCAATCCGGCGCACATCCGCCGCGCGACGCCGCGCGATCTCTGCGAGTTCCTGAGCGGCGCCGAGCCCCAGCCGGTCACCCTCGCCGACGGTCGCACGCTGGAGATGCTGTGCGAGAGCGGGAAGCTCTACTCCATCGACTATCGCATCTTCAAGGGCATCGTCGACACCGACGTGCAGCAGGAGCTGGGGAAGTATCCGCTGGCTCCGACGTGCATGCTGCACCAGAACGCGGCCGGCGAGCTCTTGCCCGTGGCCATAAGACTGGCGCACTCGCACGGCGGGGACGGGACGCCGCCCGACAAGATCTTCACCCCTCTGGGCCCGGCGGATGACTGGCTCACGGCCAAGATCGCCGTCGCGAGCACCGACGCCATCTACCAGGGCGAAGTGACCCATTTACTCTTCTCGCACCTGATCATGGAGCCGTTCGCGGTGAGCACCTACCGCAACCTGCCCGCGACGCATCCGCTCCATCAGCTGCTCAGGCCGCATTTCTTCAACACCCTGGCCATCAACGAGCTGGCGCGCCGGCGGTTCCTCGGGCGAGGGCGCTTCTTCGGCGTCACCAGCGCCGTGGCCAGCGAGGGCTCTTTCGAGCTCCTGAGGCGCGCCTATGCCGGCTCGGGCGTCGGAGGATACCGTGGCAAGCCCTGGCGGTTCTTCGAGAGCGCGCTCCCCTACGATCTGTCAGCGCGCGACGTGGGCGACTTGAAGAACTATCACTACCGCGACGATGCGCTGCTGCACTGGACCGCGATCCAGGAGTACGTCGAACAGGTCTTGAAGATCGCCTTTCCGACGCCGCGATGTCTGGCGAGCGACGCCAGCCTGCAGAGGTGGGTTCAAGAGCTGGCGTCTCCTGACCTCGGCGACGTGAACGGCCTGCTCCCGCCGGAGAGCTCCGATCAGCTCAAGACGCTCACGAACCTCGACGACCTGGTCGCCATCGTCACCAACATCATCTTCACGGCGACCGCGTACCACGCCGCCGTCAACTTCGGCCAGGCCGATTATTATACCTGGATCCCCAATGCTCAGTTCTCCACCTATCGCCCCTACAGCGATATCCTGAACGGAGACGACAAGCGACAGTTCAAGCCGCTGGAGCGTCTCCCGGGGCGGACACAGAGCATTCGCCAGATGGTGCTCAGCCGCTCGCTCAGCATCGGCCCCCCGCTGACCAGCGCGAGCCTCACGACGATGAAGTGCATGCTGCAAGATCCGGCGGCAAAGCAGGCGTTCGCTCGCTACCGCGAGCGCCTGGCCCACATCGAGCGGGAGATCACCGAGCGCAATCGCACCCGCGAGCAACCGTATCTGTACCTGCTCCCTTCGATGGTCCCCCAGAGCGTCGCGATCTGATCGACCTGCGAGAAAGGAATTCGCCCCATGAGCATCTGCAACGAAGAAGATGAACAAGACGAGAAGGCGGACTCTTCCAAGGCGCCTTTTGACTACCTCGAGGCCCTCCACAGCGCGCTCTTGCACGAGAATGATCCGGTCAAACGGCAGCAGATCGAGGCCGGCATGGTCTTCAAGTGGCTGAAAGAGGAGCCGCTCCCGTTCCTCCGCCAGCTGCGACGCGAGAGGCCCATCTTCGCCAACCCGGCCCTCACGCTCGTGACTCGATACAACGATGTCATCGAGGTGCTCAACACCAACGACGTCTTCACGATCGACAACATCGCGCCCAAGCTGATCGAGGACGTGGGCCAGAACATCCTGGCGATGAACGACTCGCCCAAGTACGAGAAGGAGAAGTCGCTGCTCCGCCTGGCGTTCCCTCGCGCCGATCTGCCCCGCTACCGTCAATTCGTCATAGAGGAGGCGAACCGGCTGCTGACCCACGTCGGCATCGACAGGCCGTTCGACCTCGCCGGGGAATATGCGCTCAAGGTGCCAGCCGCCGCGATGGCGCGATATCTCGGCGTCGGCGAGATACCGACCGAGAAGGTGGTGGCGTGGACCCACGCGCTGTTCCACGACATCTTCCTCAATCCGACCAACGACCCGGCAGCCGTGGGGGCGGCGAAGGCCGCTCGTCAAGAGGCGCTGCCCATGATCGACGCGATGATCGCCGCGCGCAAGAAGCAGCTCGCGCAATCGCCTCCGCCAGAGCAGCCCTCGGTGATGGACCGCTACCTGCTCATGCAGGCGGTCCCCGAAACCTACGAGAGCGACGAGGGGATCCGCGACGTGATCCTGGGGCTGCTCATGGGCTGCGTGGATCTCAGCGGCGGCGCGATCGTCAACGTCCTGGTCGAGCTGATGAAGCGCCCGCGCGTGCTGCGCGAGGCGCTCAACGTGGCGAACGTCGCGGACGACGCCGCCATCACCGGCTATGTGCTGGAGGCGCTACGCTTCCGGCCCCCGTCGGTCGGCGTCACC
Source organism: Sorangium sp. So ce362 (assembly GCF_051519845.1). Taxonomy (NCBI): domain Bacteria; kingdom Pseudomonadati; phylum Myxococcota; order Polyangiales; family Polyangiaceae; genus Sorangium; species Sorangium sp. So ce362. The sequence goes on from NZ_CP150332.1 coordinate 7,293,385, forward strand.
AGCCGCTGCGTGCGCGAATACACGGTCGGGCTTGGCACGCATCACCAGGCGAAGATCCCCGCCGGCGCGCTGGTGATGGCGTGCAGCGCCTCGGCGATGCACGACCCAGAGCACATCGCGGCCCCGGACGAGTTCAAGCCCGGGCGCCTCGCGAGCAAGAACTACCTGTTCTGGGAGTCAGGGATCCATACGTGCCACGGCAAGTACGTAGCCATTCTGCATATCTCGATCGCCGTCAAACAGCTGCTGCGGGCCGGCGTTCCCTACCGGATCGATCCCACGCCGCGCCACCACGGGTACCCTTCGGCGTTCCGCGTGCGCCTGGCCCCGGTCGAGGGCTGACCACGCGTTCCCGAGGCGGATCTCGTCCACGGGTGCGCTTGCCCTGGCGGGGGGGCGTACCCTCCCACCATCGTGAACCTGTATGGCAATTGGTTCAATTGACCTCTGTCGAAAATTCAGCCGCTCCCGAGGGCGGCAAGGGAGGAGTCGAAATGGCAACACCGCGAGCGCTTTCGGTCGTGGAGTCGTACTATGACGCTTTTCGCGCCGGCGAATCGGCCGCCGTGGCCCTGGCGCTGGCCGCGGTCTTCCATGAGGAGTTCGTCGTCGAGAGCCCCATGGTGCATGCCAAATATGGGGGCCCGCTGCGCGGTCAGGACGCGGTGAAGGCCGCGACCGCCTTTGCGCCCTACCTGAAGCACCTGACGGTCGAGGCCACTTACCTGAGCCCCGACGGTCACTGCGTGGCGACGCTGATCCGCTTCCCGTCGCCCGTCGGCGAGGTCGTTCAGTCGGAGCACTTCGAGATCGATCCGGACACGCCGAAGATCAAGCGCCTGCGCTCCTACTACGACCCGCGCAAGCTCCTGGCGCCCGGCCCGTAGAAGAAATTGCTCGGAATGAGGCCCCGCTCCGGGGTCCCTCCGCTCCCCGCTTCTCCGCTCCCCGCCCCTCTTCTCCCCTCCCGGATCGAAAGATCCGCCAATCCGGCAACAAACGGGGCCCTGCAGCGGTGGTGCCGCTCGCGCTACGACTCGAGCATGGCGAACGAGGCGAAGGACAGTGGACCGATGACAGACGTGGTTGGCGACATGACGAACCGCCTGCTGGCCGATGCAGGCATCGGCGCCGGCATGCGCGTCCTCGACGTGGGCTGCGGTCCCGGGGATGTCTCGTTCCGGATCGCGCAGCTCGTCGGGGAGCAAGGGCAGGTCGTGGGCATCGACCGCGACGCGCGTCCGCTCGCGGCGGCTCGAGACCGGGCGCGCTCGCTCGGCCTCTCGAACATGACCTTCGCCGAGGGCGACCTGGGCGCGCTGGCGCCCGAGCACGGCCTCTTCGACGCGATCGTGGGCAGACGCGTCCTGATGTACCAGCCCGACGCGGTGGCGGCGGTGAAGAGCCTCTCCCGTGCCCTGCGCCCCGGCGGCCTGGTCGTCTTTCAGGAGCACGACACAACGATGGTGCCGGCATCCGTGAAGCCCCTGCCGCTCCACGAGCGCACGCATCGATGGACGTGGGGAACGGTGGAGCGAGAGGGCGCCGACATCCGCATGGGCTTTCATCTCGCGTCCGTGCTCGAGCAGGCGGGCCTCACCGTCGTGAGCGTGCGCGCGGAGGCGGTCGTGCAAACGCCGCAGACGCGCTACCGCACCGCGGCCATCGTCCGCGCGATGCTGCCTCGCATCGTGCAGCAGGGGGTCGCGACCGAAGCCGAGATCGACATCGACACGCTCGAGGAGCGCCTCGTGGAAGAGCGAGCCAAGGCGAACGCCACGTACATCAGCGACATGGTCTTCGGCGCCTGGGCCCGAAAGCCCGCCTGAGAAGGGCCCGCGCTCTCCCGCTCAGCGCGAGCACATCTCGATCAGCATCGTCTCCAGCACCGCCTGCGCCGGGCGGCGGCTGCTCTTCAGCGCGAGATCGGTCTCGGCGAGCATGCGCATCCAGCCGGCGAGCGCGCCCTTCGGGAGCTGGCGGATCGACTGCGCCACGTCGTTCGCCTTGAAGGGGGCCACGCCCGCGCGCTGCGCGGCCTCGGCCTGGCTCGCGCCCGTGGCGAGCGCCGACTCGAACTTCACCATCTGGCGGACCGACCACGAGACCGCCCCGAGCAGGCGCAGCCCTCCGTCGCGGGGGTCGTACGCGTCGGCGAGCGCCGCGAGCGCGCGGTCGAGCCGCCGCCGCCCGAGCGCGTCGATGAGCTCCCAGACCGTGCTCTGCCGGACCCGGATGACCACCTGCGCGATCGCGTCCTCGGTGATCGGCTGCTTCGGCCCGACGTACAGCGAGAGCCGCTCGATCGCGTCGACCACGTAGCCGAGCTCGGGCCCGGCGAGCTCGGCGAGCTGGTCGGCCACGTCGCTCGAGATCGGGTTGCCCTTCTCGCGGGCCATCGACGTGATGAAGCCGGGCAGGGCGCGGCGGTTCAGGGGCTCGCACGCGACGAGGAAGTCGCCCTTCTTGGCGGACGTGACGAGGCGGCGCTGGCCGTGGAGCTTCGCCGCGACGACGACGACGACCGCGCTCGGCGAGGGCGCCTTGGCGTACTCGGCCAGCGCGTCGAGCGGGCTCACCTGCTTCGACGCGCCCCGCTTGCCGCCCGCGCCGCCGCGCTCGTCGTCCCCGTCGTCCACGTCGTCCTTCTTTTCCCAGCGCTCGACGCTGCGGACGAGCACGAAGCGGCGCGGGCCCATCATCGGGAGCATGCGCGCGGCGCCGAGGACCGACTCGATCGGCGCGTCGCCCGCGGTGAACTTGTCCTCGTTGAAGCCGGCGATGCCCCCCTTGGCCGCCGCTTCCCGGATCGCGCTCACCACGCGATCGACAAGCCAGCGCTCCTCCCCCATCACGAGGTAGACCGGGCGAAGGGCGCCGGTCGTCGCTTCCTTCAAGGCTTGGTCGGGCGTCACCGCTCCGCCATCGGGCGTTCAGGCAGGTGCGTCAAGGGCGACGCGCGGGGTCACGGCCCCGGCGGGCCCGGCGCCCGTCACGGCAGCGAGAACGGGACGTCCACGCGCACGCTCGCTCCGGGCGGCGCGACGGCGACCGGCGGGAGCGCGGTGACCAGGCAGGCCGTGATCTCGGGGCGCGAGGTCTCGCGATCCTCGAGGATGCCGCGCGCGATCTGCCGGCCCTGCGCGTCGAACGTCAGGTCGAAGACGTACTTCACCCCGCGCGGCGCCGGGTGCGCCGCGATCGCCGGCCTGTAGCAGCGCTCGACAAGGGCCGGGCGGTGCGCGTCGAGCGCCCGCGCGGCCTGCCTCGCCACCTCCTCGCGCGGCACGCTCGGCGCGCGCCGAGGCGCCGGCGCGCCCTCTCCGGACGCGCCGGCGCGCTCCGCCGGCCCGGCGGAGGACCCCGACCCGGCGCGGTCCGCGGCCGTGCCCCCGGCGGAGCGCGCGTCCGGGGCGACGGCGGCCGGGCCGTGGCGCAGGCCGAGGTAGACCGCGGCGGCGATCAGGGCGCTGCCGAGGAGGATCGCGGTGGGGGTCGAGAGCTGCCTGCCCATGCCTTGGCGTCCCCGCTGAGCCCGGTCGAGCGCCCCCGCTGAGCCCGGGAGAGCGCCCCGCCCGCGCCTGTGCGAGGCCGTCGCTGCTTACCCGGAATGCGCGCCGGCGGCGAGACCGCCGCGTCGCCTTCGTTTGACAGCCGCGTGCCCGGCCACTCAGATGCCGCGCCGTGTGGTCCGTCCTGCTCGTATTCGCCGCCACGTACGTCCTCATCGCGGCGCGCCGCCTGTCGATCCTGCCCATCGGGCGCCCGGCCGGCGCGCTCGCGGGCGCGTGCGCCATGGTCCTCCTGAGCGCGCTCGAGCCCGGCGCCGGCCTGACGCCGCACGAAGCGTTCGCGGCGATCGAGCCGAACACCATCGGCCTCCTGCTCGGCATGATGCTGCTCTCGGCGTCGCTCGACGGGGCCGGGGTGTTCGAGCGCGCCGCCGCGTGGGTCGCGCGGCGGGATCTCTCGCCGGTCCGCCTGCTCTACCTCGTCACGGTGGGCGCCGGGCTCGCCTCCGCGGTGCTGCTGAACGACTCGGTCTGCGTGATGCTGGCGCCGCTCGTCGACCGGACCGCCCGGCGGGCAGGGCTCGATCGGGTGCCGTACCTCCTCGCGCTCGCGATGGGCGCCAACGCCGGCAGCGCGCTCACGCTCGCCGGCAACCCGCAGAACATGCTCGTGGGCCACCTCTCCGGCATCTCGTACCGCACGTACCTGCTGGAGGCCGGCCCCGCCGCGCTTGTCGGGCTCGCCGTCACGGCCGTGATGCTGCACCTCTTGCTCCGGCGCCGCATCGCGGTCCAGGCGTCCGTGCCCCTGCCCGAGCCCGCGCCGGCGCCGGCGCCGGCGCCGGATGTTCGGCCGAGCGCCCTCGTGCCGCTCGCGTGCATCGCGGTCGTGTCGGTGCTGTTCGTGCTCGGCGCGAACCTGGCTTGGACGGCGCTCGGCGGGGCGACCGCGGCGATCCTGCTGCACCGGCGCGACGCGAACGGGCTGTTCGACAGGGTCTCGTGGACCGTGCTCGTGTTCTTCGGCGCCCTCTTCATCGTCGTGGCGGCCCTCCAGAAGACCGGCATGCCCGAGCAGGCGCTGCGCGCGGCGAGCCCCTACCTCCCCGCGGGGCCGACGCTCGGCCTCCTCGGGCTCGGCATCGCGATGCTCGTCGGGTGCCAGATCGTGTCGAACGTCCCCTTCATCCTGCTCGCGGAGTCCTACATCCAGAGCCAGCCCGATCCGCACATCGCCTGGATCGCGACCGCCCTGGTGTCGACCCTCGCGGGCAACTTCACGCTCCTCGGCTCGGTGGCGAACATCATCGTCGTGGAGACCGTGGGCGCCGAGCGCGAGATCGGCTTTCGCGCCTACGCCAGGGTCGGTGTCCCGGTGACGCTGGCCTCGACCGCCGCGGCGCTCCTCTGGCTCCTCTTCGTGCGCTGAGCCGTACCGCCACAACGCCCTGGAAGCACCGTGTCAATCACAGCCGAGCCTGCTCGCGGGGCCGCTGGAGCCGATGCCGCACTGCAGCGCGGGCGAGGCCGCGCCGCTCCGGCGGCCTTCGCCGCACGTCGAGCCACGCGTGGATCAGCGAGATCCCCACGGCCGCACAGAACACGGGTCCCATGGCGAGCATCACGAGAGGGCGCAGGGCCTGTCGCAACGTGCGTGTATTCATGTGGCCCAGCATACGACGCCCAGGGGTCGATCAGTAGCGCGTTGCGTTGAAAACCTTCAATTCTGCTGGTGAAAAGTCGGAGCATCGGCGCAGCAGCACGGCATAACGACGTAAAAATCCCGTATTGCTGGATCCAGATCGATACCGCAACCGTTGACCGACCTCGGCCCTGTGCGCGCGCGGCGAGCGGCTCCGTGCGCGGCAGGGAGGCTCCCGGAGGCGCGCTTGCGCGGCCGATCTCCTTTACAGTGCCGGGCGAACCGCGATCCCCCATCTCCTGGAGAGGCCTGAATGGCGCACGATCTGTCGAAACGAGTTGTCCTTGTCACCGGCGCCTCGCGCGGCCTTGGAGCCGCCATTGCCCGCAGGCTCGGGGCCTCCGGCGCGCGGGTGGCGGTGAACTACTTCGCCGGCCGCGAGGATGCGGGGCGCGTGGTCGAGGAGATCCGCCGGGGCGGCGGCGAGGCCGAGGCGTTCCAGGCCGACGTGCGCGACGAGCAGGAGGTCGTTCGCCTCGTGGACGGGGTGCGGGCGCGCCTCGGTCCGATCGAGGTGCTCGTGATCAACGCGACGGGCCCGCAGCCGCACGTCAAGCTGGAGGATCTGACGTGGCGTCACTGCCTCGACCAGCTCGAGTTCTTCGTGAAGAGCCCGCTCCTCCTCGCGAAGGCGGTGCTCCCCGGGATGAAGGAGCGCCGCGCGGGCCGGATCATCCAGATCGGGTCCGAGGTCTTCGAGCAGGGTGTCCCCGAGTTCTCCAGCTACGTCTCGGCCAAGGGCGCCCAGCTCGGCCTCACGCGCTCCTGGGCGATGGAGCTCGGCCCGCACGGGATCACCGTCAACCTTGTGGCGCCCGGCTGGGTCCCGGTCGAGCGCCACCTCGGCGAGGGCGCGAACCCTGCGGCCATGCAGTCGTATGCCGCGAGCAACCCGCTCCGGCGCATGGGCACGCCGGACGAGATCGGCGATGCCGTCGCCTTCCTCGCGTCCGACGCCGCCAGGTTCATCACGGGCCAGAAGCTGTCCGTGAACGGCGGCAGGACCCTGGCCTGACCCGGCCCCCGGAAGGACCCGCGGCCGAGGATTTCCGGGCGGCGGGCCCGCTCCGCTCCGGGCCGACGGCGTCGCTCTGCGACCACCGGCCGCCGCAGGGCCGGGGGGCCTGTGTCCGCGCAAGGTGGCCTGCCCATTGCTACGCCTGCGCAGCCATCCCCGGCGGCTTCGCCGGAGAGAGGACGACCCCATGAATCGATCTCCTTCTTCCCTCGTTCGCCTCGACTCCTGCCCGCGCAAGACCGCCGCGCTCTTCGCCGGGCTCACCCTGATCGCCGCGTCCGGCTGCGTCACAAAGCAATGCACCGAGATGGGCTGCACCGACGGCCTCTCGATCACCGCCGCGACGGCGAACAAGAGCTGGGCAGCGGGAGAGTACACGCTGGATCTCGTGGTGGATGGCAGCGAGGTGTCGTGCGCCTACAGCTGGACGAACACGCCGCAGCCCGGCGGCGGCGGCGTGTTCGTCCAGTGCAGCCCGACCGTGTCCGTCTCGATCCAGCCCGTGACACGATGCACCGAGAGGTCGGACCGCGACTCCGTATCGCAGTCCTGCGTCCCGATCCCCGGGCAGTTCACGCAGCTGCTCGCGATCCAGGGCACGCCGGCGCGCGTCGACGTCGTGGCGCGGCGGGACGGCGCCGCCCTCGGAGAGCAGAGCTTCACACCCGGGTACCAGACCTCGTACCCGAACGGCGAAGACTGCGGGCCTGCGTGCCGACAGGCCACGCAGGACTGGGTGCTCCCGTAGCCGTCTCCTCCGCCGAGCCGCCGCGCCGGCCCTTCCGCGAGGGCCGCGGCGCTCGGCGGCGCCCGAGATGCCGAACCGCGCCTGCGGAGCGCGCCTCAGCGGCGGCAGCCGATGCGCTCGGTCGCGATGACGACATCGTCGTACAGGATCGTGCGCGCGTCGGAGACGGTGAGGCCGCGCTCCTCCATCTCCGCCCGCCGGCGCGCGTCGGAGTCACGCTCGTAATACGCGTCGAGCATGAAGCTCTTGAAGCGCACGTCCTCGCTCGATCGGAAGTCGAAGCCCTCGAACGGCTCGGGCGGCGTGCACGCGCTGAACTCGCATCCTGCCGTGTGGAACTGGGCGCGGAGCCAGGTGCCGTCGGGGTAGCCGGGGCGGTAATCGCCGATCGGCGCGCCGTCGATCCAGAACGCGAGCGCGCCGTCGCGCTCGCCCACCGTGTTCGCGCGCGCATGCATCTCGATGCAGAACCAGCGGTCGCGCGGGAACGGCGCTTGTCCCGGCGGCTCGAAGACGTTCCCGTAGTAATACGTGGTCCCCTGATCGCCGGCGCATCCGGGCGTGGCGGTCCCGTCGTTACAGCGGCCGGAGCGCATCTTGTACCAGTAGGCGTAGAAGTTGAAGACGTCGTCGGTGTTCGTGTCGAAGTCGAACCAGAAGCCTTCGTCTCCGGCCGGCACCGTGTTCGCGAGGCCGCTCCAGTCCCATTCCTCGGTGCCCGCCGCCATGCGCACCCAGTGGTGCGGGTTCGGCGCGAGCTCGGGGAAGCGCGCGTGAAAGCGCCAGTAGATCGCGTCGACGCGCTCGTGGGTGACCCACGTGGACGACGAGATGTACATGTCCTCCGCGAGGTCGGCCGTTGTCACGGTCGAGCGGAGGTAGCCCTGTCCCCCGTGGGCGGCGGCCGGATCGGCCTCGATGTGCAGGGTGCGCGTGTCGGCGGTGGGCCCGTCCCAGCGCCCCCACCCTGCCTCGAAGTCGTCGTGGAAGAGCACGGCCGGGTCGTCGCGGATCCCCTCGTCGCCCGGGTAGCGCGCGCTCAGCGTGCCCGGCGGCGGCACCGAAGCGTCCTCGTCGCCCCCGCCGCCGTCGCCCGCCCCGCCGCCGTCCGGGGGCGGCGACACACCGCCGTCCATGGACGACGAGGACCCGCCCGCCGGTGCGCCCCCGTCGCCGGTGGCGCTCGACGGGTCGCCGCAGCCCGCGACGATCACCGCGAGCGCCGCCAGGGTCGATTGAAAATGGTTGCTCATCGTTCCACGCACAAGACGGTTCTTCATCCTTCCACGCTACCTGCTCCAGCACATGAGCGCCCGAGCGAGCGCCCCTGTCCGTGACGCGCGCCTTGCCCGGCCGGCGAGCGCCTCCTGAGAGCGCCAGTCCTCCCCCTCCCGTCCCGCGATCCCCTCAGCGCCGCGCCGGCACCACCGCCTCGGCGTCGCACCCGGCCTGCCGCAGCAGGTCGGCTGCGCGCCGCGCGTGCTCCTCGGTCACGTCCACGAGGATCTCCCGCGGCAGCCCCTCGAGGGCGGCCTTCACCTCGTCGAGGTCGCAGCCGACGGCCTGTCGCACCGCCTTCATTGCCGCGATCCGGTCCGGGCCGATCTGCCAGAGGATCACGTGGAACGGGCCCCAGGGGTTCGGCCGTGCCCGCAGCCGGGCGAACGGATCGGCCACGCCGTGCGGGCACTCCGTCACGCGCACGGTGAGGCGCATTCCGTGCTCGCGCGCCAGACGCCGCACGCCCTGCACGCCCTCGACGAGGTCGGAGAAGACGGCGGACAGGTGCCGCGAGCGCCATTCGCCGCTGTGCCACGCGGGCGCGATGGGGGGCCGGCTGTCGTGCTCGCTCCGGGCCGTCCAGGCGGGGAGCTCGGCGGTGACGCGCTGCTCGAACGCGTCGAGCCGCTCGGCCGCCCCGGGGTCGTCCCAGCGCACGTCCTCGGGCCAGTAGCTGAACTCGACGGCCAGCTCCTCGTGGGCATGCTCGAGCTCCGCCTCGACGCGGCCGCCCTTCGCGTAGAACAGCGCTCCGAAGACGGGCGGCATCGTCACCGTGTACGGCGCGTGGACGATGACCTGATGGCCCGCCGCGATCGCCGCGGGCGAGGGCCCGTACTGGGGCCAGTCGTCGCCGTCGCCTCCGTGGTCGTCCGCGCGCAGGCCCTCGCGCTGCGCAAAGGCCTCGAGCGGCGACTCTCCCTCGGGCGCAGCGGCCTCCGGCGCCGCGTCGCGCGCGCCGAGCCAGGCAGAGTGAGCGTCACAGACCTCCTGCACGAGCCGCGCGACCTCCTCGGCCGTGGCGGCGTCACGGAAGGAGCCGACGATCGTGTAGCTGCCGCTGTTGTTGCTGGCGAAGGCGTTGAAGAGGCGGATTCTCATGGTTCAACCTGCGAGAGGAAGGCTCCGCGGCCCGGCATCGAGGCCGAACCCGGCGGCCCGGGCGCAGCCGGGGTCGCGCGCCGGGGCGGCGAGGGAGGCGCGCTCCTGCTCCCAGACGCGGAGCACCTCGGCGGCCGTCGCGACGGGGAACGAGGCGTGATGAAAGCTGCACGGCGCGAGCCGCCCGTCGCTCGTCAGGACGATGAACTCGCGTCCTGCCGGGCACGGGCCCGGCGCGAAGAGGCGCGGGACGGCCTCCATCCGCTCGCCCCAGCAGACATCGAGCTTGAGCGTCATGCGCCCTTCCAGCGCGCGGCCGAGCGCCCGGACGCGCCGCGCGAGGTCCGCGGCCTGGGCGGGAGAGAGGTGGAGCGCGCGATCGCGGCCGTTGTACGAGAGGAGCAGCGCGTCGCGGCAGCCGCGCTCGAGCAGATCGAAGACGACCTCTTCCATCCGCGCGAGGCGCGCCGGCGTCACGAGCCAGTTGACGCCGAAGCGGGCGCGGCGCGCGGCGAGGCGGGCGATGACCGGGCGGTTGTCGACGTCGTCGTACACGGAGAGGCGGATCTGCCCGACGTGCGGGACGAGCGCGGCGAGGAGCCGATCGGTGAGCCCGGTGCCGTTCGTGGTGAGGCTGACGGCGAGCGCGGTCTCCTCGTCGAGGCGCCGGACCAGATCGGCGAAGCCCTTGAAGACGAGCGGCTCGCCGCCCCCGAAGGCCACCTCGAGCGCGCCCGCGCGGCAGAGGTCGCGGAGCATGGCGAAGGCGCCGCCCGCGGTCCAGACGCTGTCGGCCCCGGCGTCGCGCGAGCAGAAGGAACAGGCAAGATTGCAGGCGTTCGTGATCGCGAACTGGACGACCCGCGGAGCGCGCATGCGCAGGTGAGCCGTCTCGGGGCCATCGCATAGCGCCGTGAGGCCGGAGCGCCGCTCGAACAGCAGGAGAGCGCCGTCGAGCGGGAACCGGCGGAGGTGGGCGAGCGCCGGCGGGACGGCGATGGCGTCTTCGGGACGCTGGTCCATGCGAAGCAGCATACCGAATGAGGGTCTACAGGAGGGGAGCTCCCGCCCGTGCAGCTCGGCCGGCTCGGGCAACGCGGGGTCGATGCCGCCGAGAGCTATCCACTGGGAGCGGACTTTGCTCTGATGAGCGTCTTCATGTTCCGCCTCCGCACCGTTCGCGCGAAGCTCATCGTCCTCGTCGCGCTCTCGTCGCTCGCGACGCTCGCGGCCCTCCCCGTGCTGTCGTGGGTGATGCACCGGCAGCTCATCGCGCAGATCAGCGAGCGCGTCCCGCAGGCGATCCGCAACTTCCGGCTGGAGCTCAGGCAGCAGCAGCGCGCCGTCTCGACGAGCTCGCGCCAGGCGTCTCGTACGCGCGAGCTCGTCGAGGGGCTCCGGCTGTGGAACGAGGCGGCCGTGGGAACGGCGCTCGAGGCCGTCATCGACGCTCATCCGAACGTCGCCATCGCCGCCTTCGACGAGCTCGGCGATCTCGTCGCGGCGAGGGGGTTCGACGCGCCACCGCCGAGCACGGACGAGGTCCCCGGGCTCGCGGAGGGCCTCTCGGGCATCGACGAGATGGAAGACCTGCGGGACGTGCTCGTCCACGGGTGCGATGGACAGCCCGGCTCGCCGCCTGCATACCTGGTCGCCCAGCGCGCGAGGAGCGACGCCGGATCGCTGCTCGCCTGCATCCCCATCGATCCCACGTACTTCAGCGAGGTGGCGACGAAGCTCGGCGTGGAGATCGCGCTCGTCGAGCCGTCCGGTAAGAGGATCACGGGCACGGCACGTTTCCCGACCGAGCTGCTCCAGGGCGCCGTCATCGGCGACGAGGCCCACCCCACGATCGTCGAGGACGCGAGCTCGCTGTGGGCCCTCTCCCGCTTCGCCCCCCGATCGCTGCGCGGCAAGGTCGGTGATTTCTCGATCGTCATGGCGCTCGACGTGAGCGATGTCCGGAAGATCGTGCGCCAGAACCTGACCTTCGCGGCCGGCGTGCTCACCTTCACGGCGATCGTCGCGCTGCTCCTCGGCGCGCGCCTCGCGACAACGATGTCGCGCGCGCTCTCCCGCGTGAACGTGGCGCTCAAGCAGCTCGAGCACCAGCAGTACGTCCACGTGGAGGCGTTGAAGACCGGAGACGAGCTGGAGGATCTCGCGACCGGCTTCAACTCGATGGTCGACGGCCTCAAGGAGCGCGACAAGCTCCGCAGCACCTTCGGCAAGTACATGACCGAAGCCGTGCTCGATCACCTGCTCGCCGGCAAAGTGCAGCTCGGCGGCGAGACGCTCACCGTCTCGATCCTCTTCTGCGATATCCGGAGCTTCACGACGATCAGCGAGAAGATGAACGCCCAGGAGCTCGTGGGGCTCCTGAACGAGTACTTCACCGAGATGGTGGCCATCATCCTCGACGAGGGCGGGGTCGTCGACAAGTACATCGGCGACGCGATCATGGCGGTCTTCGGCGCGCCCGTCCCCAAGCCGAACGACGCCGTGCGCGCCGTGCGCGCGGCCATCCGCATGCGCGCGGCGCTCGAGCGCTTCAACGGGCGCCTCGCCGCGCGGGGCATCCCGGATCTCAAGACCGGTGTCGGGATCCACACCGGCGAGGTCGTCGCGGGCAACATCGGGTCTGAAGCGCGCATGGAGTACACCGTCATCGGCGACGCCGTGAACCTCGCCTCGCGCCTGGAGACCGCGACAAAGGAGCTCGGCGTGAGCGTGCTCCTCAGCGAGGAGACTCACCTCCTCGTGAAGGAGGTCTTCAACACGCGTCCCGTCAGCGAGATCACGGTCAAAGGCCGCGTGCAGCCGGTGATGACCTACGCGGTGGTGGACCTCTGAAGGCCATCGTGCTCCCTCAGCGGCGCCGGCGGCCACGGGGCGTCGCTATAGACGCCCCTGGTGCCACAGGGAGAGGAGGTCCATCGATGTCGCGACGGCGATATGGATCGCGCAGCCGCCCCAGATCGAGCCGCTCTTCAGGCTCACGGTGCCGAGGATGAACCCGGCGATCACCGAGCCGAGCGCCTCGGGCAACGGCTTGCCGAAGTGGATCATCGCGTAAGGCACCATCATGGCGAAGATCGAGGCGTAGCCGAGCGCACGGCGGATGCCGTGGATGAAGAAGCCGCGGTAGAAGAACTCGAGCGCGACGAACTGCGCGGCGTAGAGGGCCTCCCATGCCCAGAACCACGGCCACAGGTCCTCGCCCCGCCCGAGCTTGTAATAGGGGTACTTCGCCTGGAAGGCCGGCGAGAGCGACGCGGCGTAGAGGATCGGCGCCATGACGGCGAAGAAGAAGGCATAGACGTAGATGTGCCGGGCCGTCCCGCGGACGCGCAGGCCGAGGCTCGTTATCGGCACCCGCAGCACGAAGCGCGCGACGAGGAGGGTCGGGACCAGGTAGCCGATGATGCGGCCCACCGCCCAGACGGTCCGCTGGTGAAAGCGACGGTCCGGGGAGGTGTTCAGCGCGTCGTGGAGCCCCGCCGCGGCGTCATCGAGGCCCACGGCGCGCAGGCCCTGGACCATCCAGCGCGTGTCGTTCTCGTTGCAGGCGAACCGGACGAAGAGGAGCACGCCGATCACGGTGAGAAAGACGCTCACCATGCGGCGGGTGACCTCTCCCGCCGGCGTGGTGGCCCGGTGGAGCGCCGCCTCGGCGTCGAGCCGGTCGCGCAGGTCGATTACGTACTCCTGCCAGATCCCGCGGAAAAAGCCTGCGATCACGCGCCGTGCTTATCACCGCCGGTACCCCTGGCACAATCCGGCGCGGGGACGATCGCGCCGGGCTTGGGCATCACGCACGGGACATCCAGGCCCCCGGGAAACAGCGCCGTGGCGCCGAAGGGGGCGGGCGGAGGCGGCGGATCCGGGATCCGCGGCGCTCTCCCCTCGGCGGCTTCACTGCACGGAGGTGGGATTGACGATGATCTCGACGCGCCGGTTGTTGGCGCGGCCCTCGGCGCTCGAGTTGTCCGCCACGGCGCGATCCGGCCCGTGGCCGACGGTCGAGATCTTGTCCGCGGGCAGACCCACGCTGACCAGGTGGGCCTTCACGGAGTCGGCGCGATCGAGCGAGAGCTTGCGGTTCGCCTGGGCGGAGCCGGTCGAGTCGGTGTGCCCCTCGATCCGCAGGGGCGGCGACCCCTGATCCTTCAGGGTGGTCGCGACCTGGTTGAGCTTCTCCTTGGCGATCGGCAGGAGCTCGGACTTGCCCGAGGCGAAGAGCACAGCGCCGGAGAGCGTGATGACCACGCCGCGCTTCTCCTCCTTCACCGCGGCGATCTCCTTGAGGCTCGCGAGCGCCGCGTTCGCGACGCGCTCGGCCTCGCGCCGCGCCGCCTCGGCCTCCTGGCGCCCCTTCTCGGCCACGGTGCGCGCGCTCTCCGCCTGGACCCGCGCGCTCTCCGCCTGGAGCCGCGCGCTCTCCGCCTGGGCGCGCGCCTGGCGCTCCCGCTCGATCTGCTGCTGGCCGCTCTGCAGCGCGTCCTTCGCGCTGGCGAGCTGCTGCTGCGAGAGCTCCTTGTAGGCGTCCTCGGCCGCGGCCTTGTCGCGCTGCGCCTGCTGCAACGCCGCCGCCGCCTCGGCCTCCCGCGCCTTGCGATCGGCGATGTAGGCGAGGTCGCGCGCCTGCTGGGACTCGGCGTCCTCGTTGAACGCCCCCTCGGCGCGGGAGAGCGCCTGCTTCGCCGTGTCGAGCTGGGCGGGCGCGAGGGTCGCCGCGGAGCCCTGGGCCGCGCGCGTGTAGCTGGCGCGGGCGTCGACGAGCTCCTTCGGCGGGATCGCCGCGCTGCACCCCGAGGCCGCAACGAGCGCGGCGCAGAGCGCGAACGACCGGCCCCGCAACGGTCGGTTCTTCATTCCAGAAGCCATCACCTTCACCTCGCGCTTCACTGGACCCCCGCCTGCTTCAGCTTCTCGACCTGCTTCAGCGCCTCCTGCGCCTGGGCCTGCGTGGAGCGCGCCTTGGCGATCGCGAGCGCGAGCTCGGCGTCGGCCTCGGCGCGCTCGAGGAGCCGCAGGGCGGACTCGTTGTCCTCGGCCGCCATCTGCTGCCTGGCCTTGTCGAGCTGCTCGCGGGCGAGCTTGAGGTGGAGGGTGGCCTGGGGATCGGTCTCGGCGCCCACCTCGTCGGCCGCGCGGATGGCGGCCTGGGACGCGGCGAGCTGGTCGTTCGGCGGAGGCACGGAACCGCCGCAACCGACGAGGGCGAGGCCGAGCAATGCAGCGAGCACCGCGGCCGGGCTCGCGAGACGGCGTATGGCTGGCTTGATGTTCGGGCTTCGGTTCACCCGGCGTTTGTACAACACCTGAGGTCCCCGATAAATCAGGAAACCCATGCACTTGCTGGCGATCGTCGTCGTCGCGCGAGCTTGCTCGGTCGCCGCCGCCGCGCGCGTCACGGCGCGCCGCGCCGGATCCACGCTCGATCTGCGCTGGATCCGCGCGGGATCGAGCCACGTGCGTCCGTGTGCGCTCCGGCGCCGGCGCGCGCGGCCGAGCTCGCCTAGTCGACGTGCATCGAGCTCGCGCGGACGATCCGGATCCGCGCGTCGCGCGCGTCGGGCTGGTTGACCGCGCGCGCGAAATCGGGCGCGGCGGGGGAGGCCACCTCGACGACGGACGCGGTGGAGCCGATCCGGATCGCGCCGATCTGACGGCTCGATACGCCGCCACGGCGGCAAACGAGGGCGAGCAGGCGCCGGGGATCCGCGCCGTGGCGCTCCCCCCAGTTGACCTGGAAGGGCACGAAGGGCAGCCGCGGGGATTGCTCGCCGTCGGCGCGATGCGCGGCGGGGCGGCCGCGCGGCGGGGCCTCGGACCACGGCGGCCCGGCGGGGCGACCGCGCGGCGGGGCCCCGGACCACGGCGGCCCGGCGGGGCGGCCGCGCGGCGGGGCCCCGGACCACGGCGGCCCGGCGGGGCGGCCGCGCGGCGCAAGCCCCTCGGAGCGCGGCGCGACGGCGGTGACGGGCTGCGGAGCGCAGGGGCCGGTGTGCTTCGCCCGCGCGAGGAGGGCCGCAACGAGCTCGGTCGCGTCCATGTCCGCGAGCAGCCGCGCGGCGAGCTGCTTGAGCCGCGCGTCGGGCACGAGGCCCGACGGCGCGCGGGGCTCGCGCGCCTCGCGTCCGCCCGACGCGTCCGCGTTGCTCACGCCCTCCGCGCCCGCGTCGCCCGCGTCGCCCGCGTCGCCCGCGACAGCGTTGCTCACGACCGCGTCGTCCGCGTCCGCGTCGTCCGCGTCCGCGTTGCTCACGCCCTCCGCTGCCGCGGCGTCCGCGCCGCCCCAGCGCGCGGCGGCGAGCTCGGCGACGAGCCGCTCGTCGGCGGCGCGCAGCACGTCCTCCGGCGACGGGGCGGGCCGGAACGTGGCCTCGACGCGCGCGCGACGGAACAGCCTCAGCGCGTGCTCGCGCGCGAACGGCGCGACCAGCAGCACGCTCATCCCCTTGCGGCCCGCCCGCCCGGTGCGGCCGCTCCGGTGCGTGAAGATCTCGGGGTCGCCCGGGGGATCGGCGTGGATGACGCGCCCGACCTCGGGCACGTCGATGCCGCGCGCGGCCACGTCGGTGGCGACGAGGGTGGTGACCGCGCCCGAGCGGAACGCGTCGAGGGTGCGCGTGCGCTCGCGCTGCTCGAGGTCGCCGCTCAGGGCGCGCGCGGGCAGGCCGAGCCCGGTGAGCTTGTCGGCGAGCTCGGCGGCGCCCTCGCGCGTGCGCACGAAGACGAGGGTGCGCTCGCCGGGCGCGAGGAGCAGCAGGTTCACGAGGGCCGCGTCGCGCTCCGACGGCAAGACGAGGTGGGCGACGTGCGCGATGTCGACGTTGGCCGCGCCGGGGCGCGTGCCCTGCACGCTCGCCGGGTCCCGCTGGAAGCGGTCGGCGAGCGCGCGGACCTCGCGCGAGAAGGTGGCCGAGACGAGGTGGGTCTGGCGGTCCTCGGGCATCTTGCCGGCGATCGCCTCGAGCTCGTCGCGGAAGCCGAGGTCGAGCATCTGGTCCGCCTCGTCGAGCACGAGGGTGAGGACGCCGCGCGGATCGATGGTCCCGCGCTCCAGGTGGTCGACCATGCGGCCGGGCGTGCCGGCGATGACGAGCGGGTCGCGGCGCAGC
This sequence comes from Sorangium sp. So ce362, assembly GCF_051519845.1. Classification (NCBI taxonomy): domain Bacteria; kingdom Pseudomonadati; phylum Myxococcota; order Polyangiales; family Polyangiaceae; genus Sorangium; species Sorangium sp. So ce362. The sequence goes on from NZ_CP150332.1 coordinate 7,309,874, forward strand.
GAGCGCGCCTCGGCGCCGAAGCTCGTGCCGCCGGTGACGCACGCGACGCGCACGCCGATGGCCGCGAGGAGCCAGCTGAGCTCGCCGGCGATCTGCGCGGCCAGCTCGCGGGTCGGCGCGATGATCACCGCGGCCGGGGCCGCGGCGGTCCGGGGCGCGGCGTCGGGCGCCGCCGCGGCGGCGCGCTCGGCGAGGACGCGCTCGAGGCGGGGGGCGAGCGCGAGGCCGATGGCCACGGTCTTTCCTGAGCCGGTCTGCGACGAGACGCGGAGGTCGCGTCCGGCGAGCTCAGGGGCGAGGACGGCCTGTTGAACGGGGGTGAGGGAGGTGAAACCGCGGCGGGCGAGCGCGCCCGCGAGCGGCGCGGGCAAGGCGTCGAGCATTGAGTCTGGATTCATGAAAGCCGCGCAATCTAGCAGAAGCTGGACGGTTGTCGCGGCCAATCGCTCGGCGAGCGCGGAAGGGGCCGCGTGTGCGACGGGCGCGTCGTCCGTGCGTCGTCCGTGCGTCGTCCGTGCCACGTTTCCGTGCGTCGTCCGCGCGCGGCTTGCGGGGCGGGAATGCGTGTGCTGGCGGTGCGGCGGGGATGCGCCGCGCGGTCACGCGACCGCACGGCGCCTCCAGATCACTCGGCGCTCGCCTTGGCCTTCTCGTCGAGCCAGGCCACCGTCCACGCGAACGGGCTGTTCCAGTTGATGGTGATCTCGTTGACCGACCACGCCTCGATGTCGTCGATGTAGCACTTCTGCGGGACGCACTTCGCGCGCTCCTCCGTCTCGCCGAGCGCCGCTTTCGCCACGTCATCCTCCAGCCCGGAGTTCGGCCCGCCGGACACCGCGCCGGGCGGAGGGGACGGGTACTCGGGGTCGATCTGGGCAGCCCAGAAGCGATGATGCGGGTTCTCGAGCGGGCTCTCGCCGTAGCCGGAGACATAGGACTTGTCCATCGGGTTGCGCCCGAGGAGGTAATCCGCGCCCGACGCCACGCCGTCGAAGTACCTCTGCTCGCCGGTGAAGTCGTGCGCCAGGGCGAGGACCAGCATGTTGTTGAGCACGAACGAGTTCGAGCCCCAGGGATACCCCCTCTGGTCCGCCTTGAAGGGCACCCGGTACCCCTCCGACCCGATGTTCTCGAGGTACTTGTCGGCGAGGGCGACAAGCTTGGTCCGGACCGCCTCGCGCTCCGCCGCGGCGTGCTGGGCCTCGACCACGGCGAGCGAGATGGCGCCCAGCCCGTCGACCTGGCCCCACGTCATGGCGCTGAACGTGCCGTCCACGCCGATGAGCTCCTCGGTGTACGGCGACGCCGCGAGCTCGGTCTTGTACGCGGCGTCGCCCGTGGTGAGGAAGAGCTCGGCGGCCGCCCAGTAGAACTCGTCGCTCAGCTCGCCATCGCCGTAGGCGCCGCCGCCCACGACCATGCCCTCGTTCGGGATGACCGCCGGGTTCGCCTTCGCCGCGGTCCACGCCCGCTTCGCGGCCTCCAGGCACTTCGCCGAGTACGCGGCGTCGAGCTCGCTCCAGATGCGCGCGGCCTGGGCCGCGGTGGCGGCCAGGTTGAGCGTCGCCGCGGTGCTGACCGGCCGCAGGCGCCGCGGCTGCTGATCCTCGTGCGGCGCCAGCGGCAGGCCGGTCCACTCCACGTCGTGGATCTTGTGGTGCACCATGCCCGCGTTGGCCTCGCCTGCGGGCACCTGCATCTTGAGCATGAAGTCGAGCTCCCACCGGGCCTCGTCGAGGATGTCGGGGATCTGGTTCGCGCTCTCGGGGATCTTCAGCTTGCCGTCGCCGAAGTCGCCGGCCGTGGACCCGAGCGCGACGAACCGCTCGTACTGGTTCAGCAGCGTCCAGGCCGAGATACCGCCGTTGACCACGTACTTGCCGTGATCGCCGGCGTCGTACCACCCGCCGGTGACGTCGAGCGAGTACGCGCAGCCGATGCCGTCGGCGCACGGCGCCTCGTCCGGCAGGTGCCCCGCCGGGCGGGCATGGCTCGGGCCGACGTACTGCCCCAGGATCTCGATGCCAGAGCGGTTGTGATAAAAGTACGCGAGCGCGTCGTACTTCATCTGAGAATAGAGGGTCGGGCTCACGTCGAACGGATGGCTCGACACCTCCCCGACCCGGAGCTCGTAGCCCTCGCCGGCGGTCGTGAAATCGCTGAAGTCGATGGTGTGCACGTGCTCGCCGGAGGCGGCGTCGTCGCCCACGACCCGGGTCGCCCCGCTGTCGACCACCGCGCCGCCGGCGTCGACGAGCTCCCACGCATGCGGCTTGTCCGCCGCGGCGACGACCGTGGCCACCTTGGCGGCGTTCGGCAGGTATCCGACCTGATTGACGCGGATCAGCTCGGTGCCAGAAGGCGGCACCGTCTCGACCGGCGCCTCGCCACCGGCGCCGCCCGCGCCGCCCGAGGCCCCCGCACCCCCCGCACCCCCCGCGCCGCCCGAGGCCCCCGCGCCGCCCGCGCCCCCCGCGCCCCCCGCGCCCCCCGAACCGTTCGAGGCGTTGTCGTCGCCGCAGCCAACTGCGGTGAGGCCGCCCACGAGCGCCAGAAGGAGCGACCCTCCCAAGGACAGCCATGAGCGCCTCCAACCAGCCGACCTAGAAGCAAAAAGCATAATGAGCATCTCCGGATGAAGTTGACAGCCGTGCAGCAGAGGACGATGCGCACGGAACGTTACGACGGCGCAACCTTCAATGGAGCCGGTGTGATTGTCAAGCGCAGACATGCACTCCGGGCGCGGTACGATCACCCGACTTCGTCAACTCGAGATCACGCATCGCGGCGTCATCGAGATCGCGCGTTGCGGCGTCGCTGGACGCGCCGCAACCGTGGACAGGTCGCGCTCGCACACCAAAGACACAAATTTACAGAAAAATTCAAACGCTCGGGTCGCAGGATCCGCGCCCCGCGCCCGCGGATCCACCCCCATTTACTGTCTGTTTTCGAAGCTTTATGCGCGTTCGCCGACCCGTCCTGGGGGGTCGGCCGCGACCCCACGGAGCGGCGCTGTCAGTAGTGCCAGGGAAAGCGCTTGAAATCCGGACGGCGCTTGTCTAGAAAAGCATCCCTGCCTTCCTGAGCCTCGTCCGTACCGTAAGCGAGCCGCGTCGCCTCGCCGGCGAAGAGCTGCTGTCCGACGAGCCCCTCGTCAGGCAGGTTGAAACCATATTTCAACATCCGCATCGCGGTCGGGCTCTTCGAGTTGATGAGCGCCCCCCAGCGCAGCGCCTCGTCCTCGAGCTCGGCGTGAGGGACGACGGCGTTGACCATCCCCATCGCCGCCGCCTGCTCCGCCGTGTAATCGAGCCCCAGGAAGAAGATCTCCCGCGCCTTCTTCTGCCCGACCTGCCGCGCGAGCAGCGCCGAGCCATAACCGCTGTCGAAGCTCGCCACGTCCGGGTCCGTCTGCTTGAACATCGCGTGCTCGCGGCTCGCCAGCGTCATGTCGCAGACCACGTGGAGGCTGTGGCCGCCGCCGGCCGCCCAGCCGGGCACGACGGCGATGACGACCTTCGGCGTGAACCGGATGAGCCGCTGCACCTCCAGGATGTGGAGTCGACCGAGCCGCGCCGGATCCGCCTGCCCCGCGCTCTCGCCCTCGTACTTGTAACCGTCTTTCCCGCGGATGCGCTGATCGCCGCCGGAGCAGAACGCCCAGCCGCCGTCCTTCGGAGAGGGTCCGTTGCCGGTGATCAGCACACAGCCCACGTCGGCGGTCGTGCGCGCGTGCTCGAGCGCGGTGTACAGCTCATCGACCGTGCGGGGACGAAAGGCATTGCGCACCTCGGGCCGGTTGAACGCAATGCGCACGGTGCCCTGATCCACGGCGCGGTGATAGGTGAGATCCTCGAACGAGAACCCGTCGACCTCGCGCCAGCGCGCCGGGTTGAAAATCGCAGAGACGGTCATGGTCCACTCCTTTGGGCGCGGACCGTACCCGCCTCACCAGGGCCTGGCAACCGCGGCGACACCGACAGTGGGCGCGAGCCAGCGGCGCACACGCACCCCCGACCCCGGCCGCCCCTCGTGGCTCTCTGGGCGCCTGCGACGACGCCCTTGACATGGAAATCGATCTCGTGGACAAGCAAGCTTCGACGTACTGGTGGGATCGACTCTGCCTGGACGCGGGCGCCTGCGCGCTCCGACCAGACGGCGTGGGCAACGTTCACGAGCATCTGGGCAGGGACATCGCAGGAAGCGGGCGAGCGCGACGAGGAGCGCGCGCCGCCCACGCAGGGGAGGACACGGGCTTGAGCCACGAAAAGATGTTCCAGGTGTCGGCTGGGCTCCTGGCTACCGCGGACGCGCGCGGCCACTTCCACGATCTGAGCCCTGCTTGGGAGCGGGCCCTCGGCTGGTCGCTCGACGAGCTCAGGGCCAGGCCGTTCATCGAGTTCGTCCACCCAGGCGACCGGGAGGCCACGCTCGCGGAGACCGCCGCCCTGTTCGAGGGTCGCACGACATCCCGGTTCGACAATCGCTATGTGTGCAAGGACGGGTCGTACCGGTGGCTCGGCTGGGCCGCCCGTGTCGACATGGATGCTCCCCCCGCCGAGCGCCTCATCCATGCCATGGCGCTCGACCTGACGAGCGACCGCGAGCGGACAGAGCAGCTCGCGCAGGTGGCGGAGCTCGCAAGAGTGTACGAGCGGCTGTTCCGGGTCTCGGTGGGCCTGCTCGTGACCCTGGACTCGAACGGGTACTTCCGCCACGCAAACCCGGCCTGGGAGCGCACCCTCGGCTGGTCCCCCGAGGAGATGACCGCAAAGCCGTTCATCGACTTCGTCCATGTCGACGATCGCGAGTCCACGGTCGCCGAGGCCGCCGCCCTCTTCGAGGGCCGCACGACCATCCGCTTCGACAACCGCTACGCGTGCAAGGACGGCTCCTACAAGTGGCTCGCGTGGACCGCGCACCTGGACGGGGCCGAGGATCCGGCGAGCCGCCTCGTCTATGCCACCGCCCACGACGTCACGCCCTACCGGGAGCTGCTCGGAGAGTTCGAACGGACGCTCGCGCGGCTCCGCGACTCGATGCAGGCGATGTCGACGCCGCTCATCCCGATCACCGATCGCATCGTGGTCATGCCGCTCATCGGTCAGATGGACTCGGAGCGGGTCGGCCAGGTGATGTCGGTCGCGCTCGACGGAGTCCAGTCGACCCAGACGCAGATCGTCATCCTCGATGTGACAGGGCTCAAGGAGATCGACACGCGGGTCGCCTCCGCGCTCGTCGACACCGCGAGGGCGCTGCAGCTGCTCGGCGCAAGGACCATCCTGACCGGCATCCGGCCGGCGGTGGCGCAGACGCTCGTCGGGCTCGGGCTCGACCTGGCCGGCGTCATCACGAAAAGCACCCTCCAGAGCGCCATCTCCTTCGCGCTGCAAAGCGGCCAGGCCCCGGCCCTCGCCCTGTAACGGTCGCGCGCCGGCGCCGCGGCCGTGCCGCGCCGGCTCCGCCCCCCTGCCCCGCCGCGATCCGCGCGCGGCCGATGCGCGCGGCGCGGCGGCTGGTGTATAAGGCCGCGTGGTGTGCGCGCGTGTTCCCGGAGGTCGCATGGTGCTCGGCAGAGGTCCGGTCGCAGGGGCCTGCTGCGCAACCATCGTGTTGTTCGCCGCCGCACCGGCCTGCTCGACGAAGGTGCGGAGGTTCGAGGCGGAGGGCGCCGGAGGCGACGGGGGCGGCGCCTCGGCGAGCGGCGGCGGCAGCGCCTCGGCGAGCGGCGGCGGGGGCGGCTCGACGGCGAGCGGGGGCGGCGGGCGGCCGTGCGAGCCCGGGAGCCAAAATGGCTGTTACGGCGGGCCGCCCGACACGCTGAACCGCGGCGCCTGCCGCGGCGGCGTGAGGACCTGCGGCGAGGAGGGAGACGGATTCGGCCCGTGCGCCGGAGAGGTGTTGCCGGCGCCCGAGCGCTGCAACACCGCCGAGGACGAGGACTGCGACGGCGTGGTCAACCAGGGGTGCGTCTACCCGAGCTGCGCCGACGTTCCCCCCGGCCTGCCGAGCGGCGTTGTTCTCCTCGATCTGGACGGGCCCGGCCCAGAGCCGGAGTTCCCCGCCTACTGCGATCTGGCGACGGACGGCGGCGGCTGGGCGCTCGTCTACAACAGCGTCGGCTCCGAGGCGGGAGCGACGCTTCCGTTCTGGAACATCCCTTACGCCGAGCGGCTCGGGACCCGGGGAGCCCCGGACATCTCGCAGAACTTCTACCGCGGCTCGCTCTATTTCGTCGGTCGAGAGTACCGCGACGAGATCGAGGACATCGAGGGAACCGTCAAGGAGGCCATGCGCGCGACCGCCGAAGGCATCGACTCGGCGACCATGAAGCTCCTCCGCCCCGCGCACGTCTCGGGGAACGCCGACATCTACGTCGCGCATTTCCTCTCGGGGTGGTCGTCTCACGACCACGACGGCGACCCTGACCCGGGGAACTGTGCGCTCGAGTTCCTGAACGTCACCCAGCACTACGCGCAGTGCTGGGAATACAACCTCGGCGCGGACGCGGACGAGCCGCTCGACGACGGCGGCTGGGGTCCTCACCTCGGGGCGCACATCGCGGAGCGGCTCGGGCTCGCCGGCGACGACACACGCTTCACGCGGGTGCGGCGAATCTCTCGCTGGACGCGGTGGTGAGCTGGGCAGCAGGCGCACATCCGCGGATTTGGTGACAATTTTCGGGCGGCTCGGTATGCTGGCCCGGCCATGCGCTTCTATGCACTATGTTTGCTCATGCTCTTCGCGGGCCTCTGCCTGGCGAGCTGCTGGAACAGCGGCGCCTGCGTGGAGGGAGACGCGTGCGAGTGCTCCAACGGAGACGAGTGTTACCTCGGCTGCGACGGTGACTTTTGCGACCAGCGCTGCTTCCAGATGGATCGCTGCGGCGCGGTCTGCGAGCACGGGTGCTCGTTCGAGTGCTTCGACGTCAACGAGTGCTCGTCCTCCTGCGGCGACGACTGCGATCTCGACTGCCACAACACCGCGTCGTGCGGGGCCATCTGCGACCGCGGCTGCCGGTACGAGTGCCACGACACGAGCCGGTGCGGCGTCAGCGTCGGGTCGAGCAGCGTCGTGACCTGCCGGAACGTGGGGACCTGCGAGATCGAGTGCCGGGGCTCGTGCCGTGTGTTCTGCGAGAACGTGAGCGGCGAGTGCCGCGTCACCTGCCCCGACGGCGAGGCTCCGGTCCTGTGCACGGACCGCTCGCTCGCGTGCGGCGGATGCTGAGGAGACCGAGACCATGCAGACAGCGATGACATCGCAGCTCCGCGCGCCGCGCCTGCTGGCCGCCGCGCTCTCGTTCGTGGCGCTGACCGTCGGATGGGCCGAGGTCGGGGAAGCGCAGATGACGATCAAGCGCCCGGGCGACCGCCCCGACTACAAGGTCGAGCTCGAGCCGCACCTGCTCATCGCGCCGTTCGAGCCGCTCGGCCCCGGCGTCGGGACGGGCGTCGGCGCCGGCTTCCGCGCCACCATCGAGCTCGCGCCCGACGGCTTCATCAAGCGCATCAACGACTCGGTCGGGATCGGCTTCGGCATCGACGGCATCCATTACGGGGGCAACGGGAACTACCGCGGCGACTGCAGGCGCTTCGAGAACGGGCCCGCGGGCACGCGCGTCTGCACCGAGGTCGACACGTACGGGGACGCGTCGAACTACGTGTTCGGCTCGGTCGTGATGCAGTGGAACTTCTGGCTCCACCGGCGATGGTCGGTGTTCGGCGAGCCGGGGCTGTCGTTCTATCTCGGCGACCTGGGGCGCGATCCGTATCCCGGGGTCTCTCCGGTGGTGTTCGTCGGAGGTCGCTTTCACTTCACGGAGAACCTCACGCTCACGATGCGGCTCGGGTATCCCGCGTTCTCGCTCGGCGTGTCGTTCCTCCTGTGAGGTGCGCCGCCGGAGGGCGCGCGCTCCCGTCCACCCCCCGGCCGGAGCGCCGCGCCCGTTCCCCGCAGCGCCGGCCGACCTGATATCCTGCGCCGCATGCCGGAGACGCCGCGATCCGAAGAGCCGCTCGGCTCGGCCTACATCGAGGACCTCACGGTGCCGCGGGTCGGAGCGCCGGCCACAGGGCCCGTGGAGGAGCTCTCGAGCTCGGCCCTCGCCGAGGACGTCGAGGCGGCGGTCCTCGCCGAGGGCGTCGAGGCGGCGGTCCTCGCCGAGGGCGTCGAGGCGGCGGACGCCGCCGGCGGCGCGGGCGGCGACGCGCTGATCGGGAGCCTGATCTCGGGGCGCTACCGCGTGGAAGCGCTCATCGGGGAGGGCGGGATGGGCGCCGTCTACCGCGGCGAGCAGGTGCACCTCCGCAAGCACGTCGCGATCAAGCTGCTCAGGCCGCTCGCCCGGCGGATGCCGGAGCTCGTGGCGCGGTTCGAGCGCGAGGCCGTGGCGGGCGCCCACATCCGGCACCCGAACGTCGTCGCGGCCATCGACTTCGGCCAGCTGGACGACGCGTCGTTCTTCCTCATCCTCGAGTACGTCGAGGGCACGCCGCTCAAGGACGTGATCGCGGCGGGGCGGCTCCAGCCCGCGCGGGCGCTCCGCATCGCGCGCCAGCTCGCGTCTGCGCTCTCGGCGACGCACGAGAAGGGCATCGTCCACCGCGACGTGAAGCCGCTGAACATCCTGCTCGACGCGCACGACCAGGTCAGGCTCATCGATTTCGGGCTCGCGAAGGTGGATGTCGATCTCCTGTCCAGCCAGCGCCGCGAGACGACGAGCCCGAGGCCCGCGCTCACGAGCGCCGGCGAGGTGTTCGGCACGCTCGCGTACCTGGCGCCGGAGGCGCTGCGCGGGATGGATGCGGTCGATGCGCGCGCGGACCTGTATGCGCTCGGGCTCGTGCTCTACGAGATGCTCACCGGACGGCACCCCTTCGACACGAAGAACATCGTGGAGCGGCTCAAGCAGCAGGGCCCGGATGGCCCGCCGCCCCTCCGCCTGCGCGCTCCGGATCTTGTGGTGCCCTACGAGGTCGAGCAGGTCGTGGCGCGGCTCATGGAACACGACGCGTCGTTCCGCTACCAGACGGCGGCCGACGCGATCGCGGCGCTCGACGATGGGCTCGCGGCGCTCGCGCGGGCGACGGCGCCGGCGGCGGTCGGGAGCGGGGCGCACGCGGGGGCGGCGGCGGGGGCGCACGCAGCCCAGGGGGCGCAGGCGGCGGCGGGGGCGCAGGCCCTCCAGGGGACGCAGGCAGCGCAAGGGACGCACGCAGCCCAAGGGACGCAGGCCGCGCAAAGGGCGCACGCAGCCCAGGGGGCGCACGCAGCCCAGGAGGCCCCCAGGGCGGCCCAGGGGGCTCCCAGGGCCCTGGCGCCGCCTGCCTGGTCAGGGCCCCGGAAGACCCTGCTCGCGCACGCGCACCGCCGCTCCGCGCCCTCGGCGGGCTGGGTGCCCCTCGCGGCGGCGCTGGCGGCCGTGACGGTGCTCGCGATCGGCGGCGCGACCTGGCTCGTCCTCCGGCAGCCCAGTGCGACCACGGCGGCGCCGGCCCCCGCCTCCGTGGTGGAGCCCCCGCCCGCGCCGGCAGCACCGCCTCCGGCAACGACGGCGAGCGCGCCGCCCGAGGAGGACGACGACCGAGGCGCCGCGGGGCTGCGCGCTCAGCTCAGCCGGGCGGTGGCGATCAGGAACTGGGTGCTCGGGGCGCAGTCGATGCTGGCCCTGGCGGAGGCCGACCCGGAGCTGATCCTGAGCCGGGGCCTGCGCGAAGAGGTCCTGTCCACGGTGGCGGGCATCGCGTTCGAGGAGGGCAATCCGGCGGCGGACGAGGTCTTCGACCTGCTCACGAACCGGCTCGGCAGCGGCGGCCTGGACGTGCTGCTCGACATCACGCGCGCGCGCGGGGGTACGAAGTCGGCCCGGCGCGCCAGCGAGATCCTGACGCGTCCCGCGGTGATGGCGCGCGCGACCCCCGCGCTCCGCGTCACGTTCGCGTTCCGCAAGGCCACGTGCAACGGCAAGCGAGCGCTGTTCGGCCGCGCCGCGGCCGAGGGCGACGAGCGCACGCTCTTCGAGCTCCAGGTGCTGCACGGCGCGCGGTGCAGGCGCACCGACCCGTGCTGCTTCCGCGAGGACAAGGCGATCGCCGAGGCCATCCAGCAGCTGAAGGCGCGCCTCGGGACGTAGCGAGCGCGCGCGGCGAGCCGCGCCACCAGCGACCCGGCGCGGCGAGGGCCCCGCGCAGCTCGCCGGAGCTCTCGCCGCACCGCGGGGAAGCACCCCTCTTCATGCCGGCTTCGGGCCGTTGCGGACCGCTGACTCGAAGCGAGCAAAGCTCGGGCTGCGCCGCAGCTCTTGCACCGAGAGCCGCTGCGCGATCTCCTCGGAGACACGGGCCGTGTAGATCTCTCCCGGCCCCTCCTTGAGCAGGTGGATCAGGTGTCTCTTCGGGTTCACGATCTCGTCAGGCTGGCTGGTGTCGACGTTCCCGAGGTCCCGCCCTAGGTAGTCACGGAGCGATGCCGCACAGGCGAAGAACCAGGCTTCGAGGTGCCACTTCGCCGCAACGGTAAGGATGGGGACCGGAACGCGATGCCCTACCGCGCTCGCCTTCAAGTCCTCCTCGAACCGAGCCACGACATCCTGCGGGTCCTTCGCGTCGGCGTCGAGCAGGATGACGAACTTGTCAGGTCGGTCCGTCGGCGGCTTCTCGTACCACGCGCTGAGGAGGAGCCTGCATGCATTCTCGCCGGTGATGGCCCGGTTGCGCGAGGGCGTTCGGATCGGCTCGTCGACGAGCGTGCCGTGCTCGCCGAGGTGTCGCAGAAGGTGAGGCAAGGCGAGCCGCTCGGTCTCTCCTGAAGCGATGACGACGACCCGCTTGGCCATGGCTCAGGCCCCGAACCCCTTGGTCTCGTAAAACTCCCCCAGTCCGAAGCCGGACGCATCCAGCGCTGCGTCCACCGCCTCCGGGTGCTGCTCGCGCTCGATGGTGGTGCCGTCCGGCGTACGCCGGACGACGGCGACCTCCTCGGGCTTGGGCAAGCAGTCGAGCAACAGCGGAGAGTGGGTGGTGACCAGGATCTGCGCGCGCTCGCTCGCGTCTCGGAGGTACTCGGCGAAGGCCCTGAGCGCCGAGGGATGGACATGGTTCTCCGGCTCCTCGACCCCCACGAGGCTCGCGTCGGCCTCGCCGAGGAGCGCGGTCATCATTGCGAGGATGCGGAGCGTGCCGCTCGACGCGCCTACCTGGTGCACGTTGTAGGAAAGACCGGACTCGCGCTGGACGAAGTAGACGCGCCCATCGATGTCCGACACCCGGAGCACGATCTGCTCCGGCACGCCGAGCACCCGGCGCGTGGCCGTGACGATCCGATTCAATGCCTCGCCGCCGTCCGGCCCCTTCTGCAGCGCATAGAGCCGAGCTGCAAGGTTGCGCCCGAACGTATCGAGCCGGTCGGCATCCGACACGTTCGACGCACGCCGCAGGAGCGGCGGGCTCGGATCGAAGAACCCCCATCGCTGAACGAAAGCGCCGAGGCGCCTCGCCGGAAACGACTCGTCCGCGCTGGCGACGGCGAGGGCGCAGGCGGTGGGAGCGAGCGCCAGGCTGACTTTGTTGCTCGTGGCCTGGCTCGACCACCACCATGCCTTGCCAGCGTTCGCCTCGAGCAGGTGGCCTGGTGGACCCCCATCATTGATCTGATAGAGGCGCTCCCACGTCGCAAAGCCGCCGTTCACCCGCCGGAAGCCCACGGTCCACTCGTAGCGCTTCCCCTCATCCTCGTAGTGCGTCTCGAGGGAGACCTCGCCGGCGACTTCGCCTTTCCAGGCGAGGTGCACGATACCGCCGCGGTCTGCGACGCTGTCGGCGAAGTCCTTGGCCCTGACGCCCTCCGACAGGAAGCGGAGCGCGTCGAGGACGTTGCTCTTGCCGCTCGCGTTGGTGCCGATGAGCACGTTCAGGCCGCCAAACGAGGTGTCGACGTGCTTGAGGCTGCGGTAGCGGTCTGCTCGGAGGGTCGTCAGCTTCATGGGTGGCTCGCCGGCGCGCGTTGCCAGCGCACGTTATGCCCATTTTCCCGCTCGGGCAAGGGCCGCCACGGCATCGCTCTCGGGGTCGGAACCGAGGCGCCGAGGTCTGCATGCCGAGGCGGCGTGCTCACCCACGCGCAGCGCCGAGGGTCGAGGTCGGGTCCGTCGGCGCGTGAGCGCGCCTCGAGGCGGAGGAGGCCAGCAGATCCTGGATGGCTCGGGCACCGCGCGGGCGGCGCAGCGGCCTCTTCTCGGTCGGGGTCGAGCACGTGGCGGCGCTCAGGAACGAAAAGAGCTTGAACGAGCCGCCGGCCTCCCCTGTAAACTGTCCCTTCGGGGGAGGGGGAAGGGGAAAGAGGACACATGGCCAGATACGGGTATAGCTTCGTCCCCGACCGGGGATTCAGCGCCTTCTCGCGCGATCTGGACGAGGGCGCGTGGAAAGACGTCTCCATCAAGAAGTACGACACGCTCGATCGCATGCCGCCGCAGCTCGTGGAGGCGCCGCGGCCCGTCGCGTGGAAGCTCCGCGCCACCTGGTGCATCGCCGTGGTCGACGAGGCGCTCGGCATCGGCTCGGCCAGCGAGCTCGCCGCGCTCGACGCCGAGTGGGACGCGGCGCAGCGCGCGCTGCACCACTTCGTCGCCTCGGCGGAAGAGGGCGAGGACCCGGCGGTCCGCGAGGCAGCGACCCGGATCCGCTCGGTCATGCTCAAGGGCAACGGCACCGAGCAGACCCGCCTCGGGTACGACGCCGAGGTCGACTTCGGGCGCTTCCAGGCGGCGGCCGCGAGAAAATCGATGGAGGCCGACATCAAGAAGATCGGCGCCGGTGCGCACCTGAAGCGCATCGAGAAGGCCACCGAAGCGCTCGCCAAAGGCATCGGCCGAGGCGGCGGGGAGAAGCGGCCGGGGACGCGGGCGAAGCGCCTGCGCGCGGCCACCAGCGGGTGTGTGACGGCGTTCAATGCCATCCATGACGAGATCACGTGGCTCCTCGCTCAGTCCGCGCCCGGCAAGCAGCGGCAGCAGCTCGAAGCGCTCCATGCTCCCTTTCTCGCGCTGCTCGAGCGCTACCCGCCCCCCGCGCGCTCGGCCGCGATGGACGACGGCGAGGGTGAAGAGGAAGTCGTCACGGAGGAGCCAGCGGACGACGAGGAGGAGCCGGCGAGCGCCCCGCCCTGAGCGCAGCCTCGATCTGAAGGGACATCCTCACGGCGTGCACCGCCGCCCGGCATCCGCTCTCCGGCCCGATCAGGACGCCTTCCGGCCGCCGCCCGGCCCAGCTTGGAGCTCGCTGACTGCTCCCGTTCCCAGCCCGGACGCGACCCGTCCGCTGCCCTTCCCAGCCCGGACGTGACCCGTCCGCCGCCCTTCCCAGCCCGGACGCTACCTGTCCGCTGCCCTTCCCAGCCCGAACGCGACCCGTCCGCCGCCCTTCCCAGCCCGGACGTTACCCGTCCGCTGCCCTCCTCCGCCCGGACGCGATGTGTCCCTCACGGTCCCCAGCGGGGCTCGTCGCGCCCGAGGGGCGACAGTGGCGTGTCCGTGTGGAGGGCACGGCGGCATGGCCCCCCGCGTCAGGCCCCCCGCGCGCCGGCGTCCGTCAGCGCCGGTCAGAGCAGGCCGCAACCCGGGTAGAGCGGGAGGAGATCGACGTCGCGTAGCTCGGTCCGGATCGTCTCCGAGAAGCTCGGCCCGAGCAGCGGCCCGAGCAGCGGCCCGAGCAGCGGGAGCGTGTGGCACGTCTGGTCGCCGGCAGCGTTCTCCGTGCAGGCCAGGTCGCAGAGCCCGAGGAAGGCGATCCCGCACGTCGGCACATGGCCGCAGAGCCTCTCCAGCGCGAGGAGGCTGAGATCGAGCGGGCAGCTCAGCGAGACCCTCGAGAGCTCCCCCGTCAGATCGGGATCGATGCAGGCAAACCCGGCAACGGGCCCAGGAACGAAGGCGTTACCGTACATCGTGGCGTCCCGCACGATGAAATCCACGAAGGGCTCCTCGTCCAGGGGACACTCGAGGACCGGGTGGCCGCCCTTCAGCAAGATATCGACATGCTCGCCGGAACCGTTCAGGTGCTGGAAGATGCACGCCGAGACCCAGCGCTGCTCCGAGGTGTTGAGAGCACGACCGGTCCACCCCGGCGCGAATCCAAAGGCACCGGAGAACACATCGCCGTCCGGCCCATAGACGACCTGCTCCGAGGACAGCGCGCAGCGCACCGTGTAGTCGAGCACGCTCTTCCCGCCGTCGGTGCCGAGCAGCGGCGTCGCGACCAGGACGGCGCCGGCGCCGACGAGCGCAGCGCCGCCGAGCGCCCGGAACGCCGCACGGTTCGGCGTCGCCCAGAAGTGGGCGGGATCCAGGCCGTTCGCGCCGATGGGCACCACCGTGCGAGGTAGGAGCGGCATCTCCGCCGTCTCGACCGGCTCGACGTCCGATGGCCCGACACATCCAGCCGTGAGCACACAGGCACCAAGAAGACACACTGCGACGAAGCGAATCGAGGACATTCCGCGCTCCTTCGAGATGATTACAGCGGTAGATACACGCCGACAATCTCGCTCTTTCCCAAACGCTCAGTATTTCATTTTCCAGGAAGACGCGCAATGCTGAAAAGCGTTACACACTGTTTGCCCGGATATCGGGTCTCAGGTCTCAGGTCTCGGGTCTCGGGTTTCGGGTTTCGGGTTTCGGGTTTCGGGCTTCGGGTCTCAGGCTTCGGGTTTCGGGTCCCGCGTATCGCGTCTCGGGTCTCGCCCGAACGCGGCGCGAGAACAACCGTTGTCGAGTCAGGCCGGCAGGGTTGGACGAACGTCCGGAGCCCGGGACCCCTCCTCCAGCCTGCGCTCCAGCTCGCCGAAGCGGGACAGCCACATGGGGCTCTCGCCGCGGCGCTCCCGCGCGCTCGCGAGCGCTTCCTCGGCCTCCGCGGTGTGTCCCCGACGAAGCGCCATTCGAGCACGCCAGTAGAGGAGCAGCAGCGTGTTCTCGACAAAGGGCTGGTCCTTCGCGAGCTGGATCGCCTCGCTCCACGAGACAGAGGATGAGTTGGCCGGCCGGAGCCCGACCTCGGAGAGCACGAGCTTGAGCAACGTGTAGTCCGGGACGTCGCCCGGCCCGAGGACGCAGGAGCGCTCGATCCACAGGACGAGCTGGCTCGCCTGCTCGTACTCGTCGAGGACGAGGTGGATCTGCCCGAGCAGGATCGCCGTGTGAGGCATCGGGCGCTCCGAGGCCTGCTCCTCCAGCCACCGGGCGCGCCGCGCGAGCGCGAGCGCCTCGCGCTGCCTGTCGCTCCAGTGAAGCAGCACCGCGACGTTGTACGAAGCCATCTTCTCGAGCCACGGATTGCCGATCTCGCGCGCGAGATCGACGGCCCGGCGGAGATCGTCGACCGCGCCCGGCAGAGACCACCTCCAGGCCCACAGCGCGATGCGGTTGATGTACGCCGCGCAGAGGTGAAATCGATCGCCGGCCGCCGAGAGCAGGGTGATGAGATCCCCGAACGCCCGCTCGGCCTCCTCGCGGCGGCCCGCCGACGCGAGCAGGAACGACAGCATGAGCAGGGCGAGGACGCGCGCGTCGTAGTGCCCCGACGCCGCGGCGCGCCCGGCGCAGCCGGTGAGCTCCGCGATCGACGCGTCGAGCCGCCCCCGCCGCCACAAGGTCCGGCCCTCGGCGACCCGGAGGAGCAACGCGAGCTCGGGCGAGCGCTCCGCGTCGACGAGCGGCCGCGCCTCCTCCACCCGGCGCGCCGACTCGTCGAAGTCGAAGGCCCAGTCGAGCGCGATCGCGTCCTCGAGCAGGAGGGTCGCCGTGAGGTGCGCGTCGCCGAGCGCCTCGGCCAGCGCGAGCGCCTCGCCGAAATCGCCGCGCGCCTCCTGGACGCGGCACATGCGGTACCGGCTCCTGCCGCGCCCGGCGAGGCCGCGCGCGCGCCGGCGCGCGTCGCCCCGCTCGGCGACGTGGAGCGCGGCGTCGTAGCGCTGGTCCGCCTCGACGGCGTCGTGGCGCGCGGACGCGAGATCGCCGAGCGCGAGGTAGGCGTCGGCGGCCTCGGCGCGCTCGCCGCAGACGGCCGCGTGGCGCGCGAGCGCGCGGAGCCCGTCGGTCGAGCCGGCCGCCACCTGCGCCCGCCAGTACTCGAGGGCGCTCCGGTGGATCTCGGCGCGGTGCGCCGGGTCGAACATCTCGTAGACAGCCTCCTGGAAGACCGCGTTATGGAACGCGTGCCGGTCGCCGCCCGCGCCGCCGCCGCCCTGGCCGTCGCGCTGCAGGATCCGCCGCTCGACGAGCGCCCCCAGGCCGAAGCCCGCGTCGACCATCGAGCCGGCGCCGCCCGCGCGCTCGAGGCCGTCCAGCACCGCCTCGAGCTCGGCGCGATCGAACGACATGCCGAGCGCCGAGCAGACCCGGGCGCACGCCGCGAGCTCCGCCGGCAGCTCGTCGAGCTGCCGCGCCGCGAGCCACTGCCACGCCGGCGCGGGCGGCAGCGCCGCGACCTCCGCGGTCGCGACGTAAAAGCCGCCGCCGGCGCGCCGGCGCACGATCCCCGCGTACTTGAGCGAGCGGACGATCCGGCGCAGGCAGTCCGGGTTGCCGCCCGCCCAGTCGGCCAGCCGGCGGAGCGTCTCCGCGGGCGGGTACTCGGCCGGCAGGAGCAGGCGCGAGGCGAGATCCATCGCCGCCTCCTCCGCGAGCGGCGCGAGCGTCACGCGGGTGTGGCGCTGGTTGCGCTGGCCCCAGCTGGGGCGGGCCTGCTCGAAGCGAGGGCGCGCGGTCACGACCACCCAGAGCGGGGTGCCCTCGCCGTCGAGCGTGGCGTACTCGAGGGCGTCGAGGAGCACGTCGTCCGCCTGGTCGGCGTCGTCGAGGATCACGGCGAGCGGGCCGCGGCGCGCCCGCTGGCGGAGCGCGTCGGCGAGCGCCAGCATCAGGCCGTGGCGGGCCGCCCCGGACAGCAGCCCGCCCCCCGGGCCGGCCCAGCCGAGCGCCGCCGCGACCGCCTCCCAGGTGGCGCCCCCGTTCGTCTCGCCGAGCCGCTCCACGCAGAACCCCCGCGGATCGTCGGGGATCTCGTCCGGCGCATCGAGCGCGACGCGCAGGAGCGCGCGCACCGCCTGCGCGGCGCCGCCATGGATGGGGTGGAGCGCGCGCACCACAACCACGCGCACGTCCGGGACCGGCACGCCGGCGATGCAGGCGGCCTCGGCCGTGAGGCGCGTCTTGCCCAGGCCGGCGTCGCCGATCAGCGTGAACAGGCCGGGACACGTCCCGTCGAAGGCGTCTGTCGCGCTGCCGGCGAGCGCCGAGAGCACGTCGTCTCGGCCGAGCAGCGGCGGCTCGCTCAGGCTCTCCGGGGCGTCCGGCGGCGTGGGGGCGAGCTCGTCTTCGGGCAGCGCGCGCTGGAACTCCTCGGTCATGACGAGGCCGCGCCAGGGCTCGGCGGGGAGCCACGTCTCGGGGCGCTCGACCGGGGCGCCATAGGCGGCGTGCAGGCCGCCGGCGACCCGGCGCAGGCGCACGCTGGCGAGGTGCAGCGCCACGCGCGCGCCGTCGCCCTCCGTGAGCTCGCGCGCCGCGGCGAGGGCGGCGCGGGCCGGGTCGTCGACGTCCCTCGCGGAGAACACGGCGAGGCAGCGCCGCCCCCGCTGCCGCGCGATGAACCCCCGGCGGCTGCCGACCGCCGCGATCACCGGCCCCGCGCCGGCCTCGACGAAGAGCAGCGCGACCGGCTGCCGCCCCTCGGCGGCGGCCGTCGCGACGTCATCGCCCGGCCTCGACGACCGCGGCGAGGAGCGCGGCGCCGACGGCGGCGGGAGGGTGTCGCCGGACCGGCGCGCGCGCAGGGCGTGCAAGGTGCGGCGAAGCGCGGCGGCGCTGTCCGGGCGGCGGCTCGGGTCCTTGGCGAGGCAGGCGAGCGTGAGCTCCTCGAGCCCCTCGGGGACGTCCGCGAGGTCGCTCGGGCGCGGCGGGCGCAGCGCCAGGTGGCCGTGCTCGACGGCGTTCTCGTCCCCGACGAACGGCGGGCGCAGGGTGAGCAGCTCGAACAGGATGACGCCGAACGCATAGATGTCCGCGCGCGCGTCGATCCTCGCTGCGTCGCCCCGGAGCTGCTCCGGGGCCATGTACTCCGGCGTCCCCACGATGGCGCCGGCGCGCGTCGCGTGGACCGACGAGGCGGGCTGGCCGTCGGCAAGGGCGAGCTTCGCCAGGCCGAAATCGAGCAGCACGGCGCGGCCGCTCGAGCCGAGCAGGAAGACGTTCTCCGGCTTGAGATCGCGGTGGACGACCCCGGCCGCGTGCGCCGCCTCGAGCACCGCGAGGATCGCGTCCGCGCGCCCGGCGGCGCGGTCCGGGTCGAGCGGGGCGCGCAGCGCCGCGAGCTCCTCGGCCAGGGTCCGGCCGAAGAGCCGCTCCATCGCGAGGTAAGACCGGCCGTCGGCGAGCTCGCCGTGGGCGTACAGCTGCGCGACGTGCGGCCCCCCAACGCGCTCGAGGAGCCAGGCCTCGCACCGGAACCGCTCGCGGAAGCTCGACGCCGACTGCCGCGCCACCTTGATGGCGGCCGGCGCGCCGTCGTGGTCCCGCTCCGCGGCCCAGACGTCCGAGAAGCCGCCGCGACCGAGCGGGCCGAGCACCGCGAAGCCCTCGAGCACGGGCGCCGCGGCCTCCACGGCCTCGCGCTCGCCGGGCGGCGGCGTGAAGCCGTCTCTGGCGCAGGGCGCGCCATCGGCGAGCCGCCCGTGACATACGGCGCATCGATGCATGATTCGGCTCGATCTCGGGGCAGCCGACGGTCACGTTGGACGCCGGCTTACGGCTACAGTAACGCGCGAAGTCAACCGCTGTCATGTATGAAGACCTCCCGCCAAGACAATGAGTCGCCGCCCGCCGCGCCGGCGGCGGACGCGCCCGCCACGGGCGAGGCGCCGGCCGGCACGGTGCCGACATGGAACCTCGACACGCACGATCTGGCGGGCGAGGGTCCGGGCATCCCGATCGCCGTGGCGCCGCGGGCGGGCGAGTACCTCCTCGACGGGGTCATCGCCGAAGGCGGGTTCGGCGTCGTCTACCGCGCGGCGCACCGGACGAGCGGGGCGCCGGCGGCGGTCAAGATCATGCACGCCGAGCTGATCTCGCGCATCGACGTGGTGCTCCGCTTCCAGCGCGAGGTGGACGCGATCAAGCAGATCCGGCACCCGAACGTCGTCGAGATCCTCGACGTCGGGCGGCTCGACGACGGGCGGCCCTACTACGCGATGGAGCTGCTGCAGGGCAGGAGCCTCGAGCAGCACCTGCTCTCGCGCGGCCGGGTCCCGGCGGACGAGGCGCTCGCGATCCTCGACCCGCTCTGCAGCGCGCTCGCCGCGGTCCACGCGCTCGGGATCATCCACCGGGACGTGAAGCCCTCGAACGTGATCCTGTGCGAGGAGGGCGGGGGGCTCAGGGTCGTGCTGCTCGACTTCGGCATCGCGAAGCTGCTCGGCGCGACGGATCTCTCGCTCACCTCGTCGCGGCACGTCGTGGGGACCCCGGCGTTCATGTCGCCCGAGCAGCTGCTCAACCGGCCGGTCGACATGCGGACCGACGTCTACGCGCTCGGCGCGCTGCTCTACACGATGGTCGCGGGCTCCATGCCGTTCTCGGCGAGCGCGTACCCCGTGCTGCGCCACCTGCACCTCCACCAGGCGCCGCCCCGCCCGAGCCTGCACGCGCCGGTCGATCCGGCGTTCGACGACATCGTGGTGCGGGCCATGAGCAAGGACCCCGCGGGCCGCCATCCGGACGTCACCGCGTTCCTGGAGGACGTGCGGGCCGCCACGGCGCGGGTCCTGCGCGCCGGGGCGAAGGAGGCGGGGCGCATCCGGCGCCTCGCGATCGGGATGCTCGTCGAGGTCCTCGCCGACACCCGGGCGCTCGAGGCCCCCACCGACTCTTTCCTGACCGATTTCGAGGCGGTGCTCCCGCAGGCGATCGCCCACCTCGCGACCGCGGGGTTCTCGCCGCTCGCGGTCACGAGCACCAGCGTGCTGCTGTCGGCGGACTGGCCGCGCGACGAGCGCGGCGCCGAGGAGGCGCGCCGCAGCGCGATCGCGGCCGCGCTCGCGCTGTACGAGCGGCTCGCCGGGCCCGACGGGCGCGACCGGAGGGTCGGCGTGCGCTTCTGCCTCCACGCCGGCGACGTGGTGGTCACCGAGGACGGCTCCGTGGTGGGCGGGAACGTCCTCGAGCTCTCGTCGTGCCTCCAGGAGGCGGCGGATCCGGGCGTCTACGCGTCGCCGGCCACGCTGGACGGCCTCAACTTCGCGTCGAACCGGGCCTCGGCGGCCCCGGGCGCGGCGATCCCGATGCGCCGCGTTGTCGCTCCGCCGCCGGCGGGACGCGCCGCGGCGCCCGCGTAGCGGCGGGCGCCGACGCGGCGCCGCCTGGCAGCGGGCGCCGCGGCGCGCGGAGGTGAGGTGCGGGTGGGACCGGGGCGGGCGGGGGTCAGCGGGCGGGCTTGACGAACTTGAGGGTCATCCGGTCGCTCTCGCCGATGGCCGCGTAGCGCGCGCGGTCCTTGTCGCCGAGCCGGAAATTCGGCGCCAGCGCCCAGACCCCTTCCGGGTAGTCCTTCGTGTCCTTCGGATTGGCGTTCACCTCGGACTTGCCGCCGAGCTTGAAGCCGGCCGACTCGACCTTCTGGATCACCCACGCTTCCGGGAGGTACCCCTGCTTCGCGCTCTCGTCGGGGTTCGCGTCGGCCTGGGCGCGGTGCTGCACGATGCCGAAGACGCCGCCCGGCTTGAGCGCCTTGAACGCCTCGGCGACGTAGGTGTCGAATTTGCCGACCCGGTGCCAGCCGTGCGCCTCGCGAATGGCGAGGATGATGTCGGCCTTGCCCTCGATCCCGAGCTTCGGGTCCTCGCGGTCGATCACGACGACATCGACCTTGCCGAACAGGTCGGGCGACTTGTCGAGCAGGCGCCTCACCCGCTTTCCATAGAGGGTGTTGCGCGACTCCGCGGGGCCGTTCGGATCCAGCGACGTGACGATGAGCTTGCCCTTCTTCGCGAGCACCGGCGCGAGCAGCTCGGTGTACCAGCCCTCGCCTGCCCCGAGCTCGACGACGGTGCTCGCCGGCTTGAGGCCGAAGAACTCCAGGGTCTCGACGGGGTGCCGGGCCGCGTCCCGCTCGGCGTTGCCCGGGACGCGGTGCTTCCCCTTGAGCGCCGCGCGCAGCGCCGCGCCCGCGCTCGGGTGATTGGCAGCGACGAGCGCCTTGACCTGGGCCTTGAGCGCGTCGTCGAAGCGCGCGGCCTCCTGGTCGGCTTTGGCCTCCATGGCCTTCATGTCCTCGGCGAGCTTGGCGAGCTCTGCCTTCTTCTTCTCCTCTGCCGGGTCCACCTGGGGCGGGGTCGCCGCCTCGGGCTGCGCGGCCGGAACGGCCGGCGTGGGCTGCGTGGGGGCCGGCGGCGCGGGCGGCGGGGCGCTCTCGACGGGCGGCGGATTGGACGCGCAGGCGGCGAGCGCGCCGGCGAGGACGAACGGCAAGGTCCTTGAAGTGATGTGCATGCACGGCTGCGTAGACCGAAGGAAGGACGGCCGCAAGCGTCCACGGCGGCCGGGGCGGCGCGAGCAGCCGTGTCCATCCCCGGGCGCGGTGCGGGCTCACCGCAGCGCGGGGTGGTCATCCAGAGTTTTGCGAGTCAGTCGCCAGTCGCGGAGCGGGCCCGCCGGGCGCACTCATTCCTGGCCGGGCGCCCTCATTCCTGAGGAAAAACAAGGGGAACGACGGCGATGTTCCGCGTTGACCGGGCGACAGGGCCGGGGTAGCGTACGCGGTCCGGGGGGGGCAGCTCGCACATTCACGCAGGTGGTTGATGCCGCTCAAGGTCCATAACACGCTCACGAGGAAGAAGGAGCCATTCGTCTCCGCCCAGCCGAAGATCGTGCGCATTTACACATGCGGTCTCACGGTCTACGCGCCGATGCACATCGGTCATGCGCGTACCTACTGTTTCTGGGACGTCTTCCGCCGCTACCTCGAGTACCGCGGCTATCACGTGTTGAGCATCATCAACTACACGGACATCGACGACCGCATCATGCAGCGCGCGAGCGAGCGCGAGGGCGCCGTCGACGTCGCCGAGCGGAACATCGCGGCGTTCCGGCGCGACTGCCGCAAGCTCCACATCAAGGACTACGCCGTCTACACGCGCGCCACCGACTTCGTCGACGAGCAGGTCGACATGGTGAAGCGCCTGATCGACAAGGGCCACGCGTACACGGTGAACGGCGAGGTCTTCTACGAAGTCTCGACGTGCGCGTCTTACGGTGAGCTCTCGGGGCGCAAGGTCGACGAGCAGGAGGTCGGGGCGAGCGGCCGTGTCGAGGAGGACTTCGCGCGAAAACGGCACCCGGCGGACTTCAGCCTCTGGAAGCCGACCGCCGCCGGCCAGCCGAGCTGGCAGACCGGGGCGGACGCGTGGCCGACGGGGCGCCCCGGCTGGCACATCGAGTGCTCGGCGATGAGCACGGCGCTGCTCGGCGACCACTTCGACGTCCACGGGGGCGGCATCGACAACATGTTCCCGCACCACGAGAACGAGATCGCGCAGAGCGAGCCGCTCTGCGGGAGGCCCTGGGTGCGCTACTGGCTGCACCCCGAGCACCTCGATCTCAAGGAGGTGAAGATGTCGAAGAGCCTCGGGAATGTCGTCTCCATCGAGGAGCTCCTGTCGAGGCACGAGCACGACGAGGCGCGGTGGTTCTTCGTGACGCACCATTACCGGTGCAAGCTCCCGTTCGGCTGGGATCTGCTCCAGCAGAGCGCTCAGGGCTACGCGCGCATCAAGAAGCTCGCGGCGGTCCTCGCCGAGAAGCTGCGCGGCGCGGCGGAGGAGCCCCTCGCCCCCGGCGCCTATGCGTCGCAGCGGCCCGAGGAGGAGCGGTTCCCGAGGATGCGCCACCAGTATGTCCACGGCCGGTTCAAGGAGCACACCGAGCGGTTCATCGGGCGCTTCATCGAGGCGATGGACGACGACCTGAACACGCCGAACGCTGTGGCGGCCTTCTTCGACTACGTGAGCGCGCTCTATTCGGCGGGGATCGAGCAGTGCGACGACCGCGCCTCGCTGCTCGCGGTCTACCGCGCGATCGCGCGTCACCTCTGGGTCTTCGGGGTGGAGATCGCCGAGCCGGCGCTCTATCCGGTGCTCGTGGCCGACTACGCGCTCGTCCCTTCCGAGGGCGAAGCGGGGCGCGGGGGCGACGCCGCCATCGACCGGCTGCTCGCGATGCGCCAGGCCGCGCGGAAGGCGAAGGACTTCGCCAAGGCCGACGCCATCCGCACCCTGCTCGCCGAGGCCGGCGTCGTCCTGGAAGACACCCCCTCCGGGCCCCGCTGGACATCGTCCTGAGGAGCACTCACTGAGGAGCACTCCCGCTTCGGATACGGGCCCATCTCGACGTTTTCGGTGCTCGGCGTACAAGAGTACGCCTCCGCGCCGAAAACGCCGATCTGGGCCCGTCTCCTGTGCGGGAGCGCTCCGCTAACGGGGGGTTCAGAGGTTGGGGGTGAGGAGGTCCGGGGGCGCGGCGGAAACCTGCTGGGGGGACGGCGGGAGACCGCAAACGACGCCTCTTGGGGCTTGGGGATTCGATCCGAAGACCGCGGCCGTTCGCGGGAACGACGAGGACGGGCCGTGACGAGACGGAACGGTCGGCGACCTCCTCCTTATATGAGATAGGGGTGGGCGCCCCCTCCTTATAAGGAGACGTCGAGGCGAGCCGACGCTGGGAGAGCGCGGCGCGGCGCATCGAGGCGGTGGCGCGGCCGGCTTATAGAAGCGGCGGGGCGACGATCGACCAACGCGGCCACGAGCGCGGCACGGCGGACGGCAAAGGCATGGCCCCCGGGACGAAGTGCGACAGGCGCGCGGCTCCGGGGAGGAGCGTTGTTGGATGCGCGGCGAGACAGCACGCGCACCAATCGGACGCGTGGAAAACGTGCTTGTCTGATCTCGAGCCCCCGCCGGTCCCGTAAATATGGTGTGCCAGCTGTGCCAGTGTCGGGCTCCCACGACATGGCCAGGCACGCTGGACTCGACGCAGCAGGGGAAAATCGACCTCCAGGACCGGGCATATCCATTGCCAAGCAGGCGCTCTGCACCAGCACCCAAACCCGAACAGCCCGGTCGGGTCTGACAGACACCTGCTCGCGCCTCCGGTCACAGAACAAGCTGCGGCCGGAAGGCGCTCGTGCAGCCAACTCTTACCTAACGAGAACGCAGATGCGGAAACTCTCCTTCGGCTTCGCCCACCCCCATGCAATCAACACCAGCTCGGCTGCGATCCTCGCCCTGCTCGCCCTCGGCGCCGCCGCATGCGGAAGCTATGGCGTCGATGAAGGCTCACTCGACAATGCAGAACAAGCGCTCGACGAGGCGGTCAGCGCGTCAAGCGTCGTCAGCGTCAGCGTCGGCGTCGGCGGCGGCGGCACCGGCGGCTTCGGCACCGGCACCAGCAGCACCGGCGTCGGCGGCGGCACAGGCGGCGGACCCGTCGATCCGCCCCCGGTCGGGCCGCCGGCCGTCGGATTCTGGCAGTTCGACGATTGCGACAGCTCGACGTCGGATCTGCTCGATTCGTCAGGCAATGACATGACAGCCTCCCGCTCGGCCAGCGCCGCGTGCGCTCAGGGCGTCAGCGGCCTCGCCATCTCCTTCGACCGCAAGAACGACACGGTCGCCGCCGACGACAATCCCAGCTTCACGTTCGGACAGAACCTCGCGGTCGCGGCGTGGGTCAACCCGACCTCGGTGTCCGGGTCGGCGGTGCGGACGATCGTGCAGGAACGGGGCGGCGGAGACACTAGCTTCTCGCTCGACATCCGGAATGACCAGGCGCGGTTCGCCGTGACCCTGACCAACGGGCGGACGATCACCTCCCGCGCCCCCATCCAGGCCAACGTGTGGACGCACGTCGCGGGCATCTACGACGGCAGGTTCGTGCGGCTCTTCCTGAACGGCGAGCAGGTCGGCCAGATCAGCGCCATCGGCACGATCGCCGACATCAACGCGCCCATCCACATCGGCAGCAACCCGCAGAAGCAGCAGCGCTTCAAGGGCCTGATCGACGAGGTGTGGGTCTCCGCGTCCCCGACGACCGGCAACGAGATCGCCCAGCTCTCCTGCCTCAGCCGCCCCACGACGTTCACCGTCACGCCGGAGAGCAGCGGCCCGGTCGCCCCGAACACGCCGGTGACGTACCAGATCGCCGTCACCAACAACGACGTCGGCGCGTGCGTTCCGGGGGACTACCTGATCCAGCTCTTCAGCCAGTCGCCGGGCATCAACGCCTTCGTGGATCCCCAGTTCCTCCCCGGCGTCCCGCCCGGGAGCACGGCGACGTTCGCGGCCACCGTGACCGGCACCGAGGACGCGGACCCCGGCGCCCACCAGCTCCCCTTCGACGTGATCAACTTCAACTCGCCCGAGTTCATCGTCGGCTCAGGGGCCCTCAACTTCGAGCTCGCCGAGCCCACGGGCTGCTTCGTCCGGACGAGCCGCGAGATCTTCGTGAAGGACCTCAGCGTGGTCGAGGATCCCCTCCGCACGACGTTCGACGGGCCGCCAGGAGACCCCCGGACGGGCGCGTGGACGTTCGCGCGCCTCATGGAGGACATGGCGCCCACGCCCGCAGACGCGCCGGCCATGGTCGAGCAGATGTTCACTACCTGGCTGACCGATCAGGTCGTGAACGGGTTCACGCTGCCGGCGCGCCCGTTCATTCAACAGGTCGTGCTCGACGAGTGGCCGAGGAGCCCTGACGGGTCCCTCGACCTGCAGCAGGCGCCGCTCTTGCTGCTGGGCATCGTCAACCGGATCGACGTGCGGAACCTCGCCGAAGGTCACGCCGGCGAAGGGAGGTTCGTGTTCGGCGTCGTCAGCCAGGGCTTCCCGCAACAGTTCACCATCATCCTGGAGTACAAGCTCCCCGCGTCGACCGAGGCGGACGTCCTCGACTGGGCGAACTCCTGGCACGCCCTCGGCAGCCTGCCCTTCCCGTCCGAGGAGTACAACGCCGCACTCCAGGACATCACCACGCAGTTCGCGGGCCGGAACGCCGCGCCCGGCAGGCCGAACGGGAGCTCGCTCGGGCAGCTCCGCACGAACGAGATCGCGCTGGCGTCCCCGTGGGAGCTGCGCGAGTTCGTCCTCTCGGCCCAGACGGGCTTCCTGCGCCCGGAGACCGTCAAGCTGACGCCGGACATCACGTTCGACGGGTCGGCCACGCTCGCGGACTTTGTGAACCAGAACGAGGCGGCGATCGTCGCGGAGCAGCACACGGTGCCCGAGACGTTCCAGGGGAGCCCGTTCCTCGGCGGCTCGTCGTTCAACAACCTGACGGCGTGGACGGCCCCGGGCATCCTCAACAACGAGGCGCGACACAAGTTCTCCCTCAACACCTGCAACGGGTGCCACGGGGCGCAGGAGACGGGGACGGGCTTCCTGCACGTGAACCCGAGGTTCCTCGGGAACGAGACCTCGCTGTCGGGCTTCATGACGGGCATCAACATCCCTGATCCGGTGACCGGCGAGCCGCGGACGTTGAACGATCTCGGGCGCCGCAATGCGGATCTGAA
The DNA here is from genome assembly GCF_051519845.1 of Sorangium sp. So ce362. Classification (NCBI taxonomy): domain Bacteria; kingdom Pseudomonadati; phylum Myxococcota; order Polyangiales; family Polyangiaceae; genus Sorangium; species Sorangium sp. So ce362. The sequence goes on from NZ_CP150332.1 coordinate 7,336,489, forward strand.
GGCGCTCGTCTGCGAACCTGTCCCGACCTTCGCAGGCGCCGCGGCCGCGGCGCGGGGCGCCGCGCCGGCCGCGAGCCGCTCGGCGTTCATCCGCCGCGGCATCGGGCGCGTGCACTGACCCGTTAAAGCCCCGGCGCGAGAGGGGCGGCGGCGCGGCCGGGGAGCCGCGCCCGCCGCCCCCAGCACGAGCGCGCGCCCCGCCTCCGCGACGGCGAGCGCCGGACACCCCCCTTCGATGCGCCGCCGCTTCAGCCGTCGAGGCCCGCGCAGGAGAGCCGCGCTCCGGGCGGGAGCTCCAGCCCGAAGCGGCTCTTCAAGACGTCGAGGAGCTCGGCGTCGCCGAGCTCGAAGCGCTCGAAGTGGCCGCCCCGGAGCACCCCCAGCTGGCGGTTGCGCAGCGTCAGACGAGCCTCCGGCGAGGGGAGCGCCGCGACCACATTGCTCACGAACAGCGAGCTCGGGTGGCTCGACGTGTAATGGTTCGCCAGCTCGTAGTCGATCGGGAAGTGCTCCTCGAGCGTGAACGCGTAGAGGTCCTGCCACGGCTCGCGCGCCCTCGACTCGAGCACCCACAACGGGCCCTCCCGGCGCAGGCCGACCACGTCGTGCGCCTGCACCTGGCTCTCCCCCTCGACGAGCCGGATGGGCTGCGTCAGGCCCGCACCGCCGAAGCCGACGTCCGCGACGAACGGCCCTTCGGGCAGCTCGACCAGGGACAGCATATGAGTCCGCGGGCCGATGTCGCTCCGCTGGAACCGCACCCGCGCGATGAGCGTCGTGGCCTTGAATCCGATCCGGCGCAGCGCCGCGACGAACAGGGTGTTCTGCTCGAAGCAGTAGCCGCCGCGGCGCGCCCCGACGAGCTTGGCCTGCACGCTGGCCAGGTCGATGCGGATCGGGCGGCCGAGCAGGATATCGAGGTTCTCGAAAGGGATGGAGTGGGCGTGCGCTGTGTGCAGCGCATCGAGCGCCTCCCGCGTGGCGGCGAGCGCCCCGCGGTAGCCGATGCGGGCGAGATAGGCGTCGAGGTCGAGCGAGGCGATGTCCTGTGCGGGCTGATGCATCGGGTCCGTCCAGCAAGGATACGCCCGTCACCAACGGCGGGCCAGACGGAAGTTCCGCCGCCCGGGCGGACGGGGCGGCCAGCGCGATGCCGTCCTCCCCTCCCGCACGCGCGAGCCCGCGTCGCCGCTCAGCTATACTTGCAGTCCGCCCTCTTGGCGCCCTGGCGGTTCAACTCCGCTCCTTCATCAAGCCTTCTAACGTCCTCCCGGCTCAGCGCGCCGTCACGACCCCTGCGCGTCGGGAAAGAGCCTCTGGAAGGTGTCCTTGTCGATCGCCTTCTCGAGCGCCGCCTGGACCGAGATGGTGTCCTTCTTGACGAGCCGCTCGAGCGCCATGTCCATCGTCTGCATGCCGGCGGAGCGGCCGGCCTGCATCAGGTTCGCTATCTGGAACGTCTTCCCCTCGCGGATCATCGCGGACAGCGCGCTGGATCCGACGAGGATCTCGTGCGCGGCGACGCGGGCCGCGCCGTCCTTCGTGCGGAGGAGCTGCTGGGCGATGATCGCGGCGAGGCTCTCGGACAGCATGCCGCGGACCTGGAGCTGCTCGTCGGCGGGGAACGCGTTGATGATGCGGTCGATCGTCGCGGCGGCGCTGTTCGTGTGGACGGTGCCGAAGACGAGGACGCCGAAGCTCGCGAGCTGCAAGGCGAGCTTCATCGTCTCGTTCGTCCTGAGCTCGCCGATCAGGATCACGTCGGCGTCCTCCCGCCCGGCGCTGCGGATCGCGCTCGCGAAGCTGCCCGCGTCGGGGCCGACCTCGCGGTGCGTGATCTGGGCACGGATGGGGCTGTGCACGAACTCGACCGGATCCTCGATCGTGAGGATATGGCAGGCGCGCGAGCGGTTGATGTGGTCGATCATCGCCGCCAGCGTCGTCGACTTGCCGGAGCCGGTCGGCCCCGTGATCAGGACGAGCCCGCTCGGCCGCTCCGACAGCCGGCGGATGGTCTCGGGGCAGCCGAGGTCGTCCAGGGAGAGGATCTTGCTCGGGATGGTGCGGAAGACGGCCGCGAGCCCGGTGGTCTTGTAGAAGTAGTTGGCGCGAAAACGGGCCTTGTCCGCGTACGAATAGGCGAAGTCGAGGTCGAGCTCGTCGACGATCCGCCGCCGCTCCTCGGAGGTCGTGATCTCGAAGAGGAGCGCCTCCATCTCGGCCGCGTCGAGGGGCGTGTCGCGCAGGGCGAGGAGCTCGCCGCGGGCGCGGACGAGCGGCGGATAGCCGATGCCGAGGTGCAGGTCGCTGCCCTTCCTGGACAGGAGCTCGTCGAACAGGCGATCGATCCTGGCCACGCTAGCCTCCCTTCTTCCCGAAGAGCGCGCCCGCGCGCTCGAACAGCCCCTTGCCCGCCTCGGTGACGGCGGGCCTCGACGCCTCGGAAGGCGAGGCGGGAGGCCTCCTGTCCGGCGCGAGCACGGGCTGCCTCCTGCCGGCGAGGACCGCCTCGAGCTCGTCCGGCGCCTCGGCCACCGCGAGCGCGGCCTCCAGCGTGGTCTTGCCGGCGCGGACGAGCTCGGCCAGCGAGTCGTCGAGGCGGATGATCCCGAGGCCCTTCCCCCGCTGCTGGAGGCTCGGGATCTGGAACGTCTTGGAGTCACGGATGAGGTTCCAGAGCGCGACCGAGCCGGGCAGGAGCTCGGCGGCGGCGATCATGCGCTTGCCGTCCGTGCTCGGCAGCAGCCGCTGGCTGACGATGAGCCGGAGGCCGCCCGCGAGGGTGACGCGGACCTGCTGCTGATCGCCGGGCGGGAAGAGATCGATCAGCCGATCGATGGTCTTCGCCGCGCTCGGGGTGTTCATCGTGCCGAGGACGAGGTGGCCCGTCTCGCTCGCCGCCAGCGCCATGCGCACCGTCGCCGTGTCCCTGAGCTCGCCGACGACGATGACGTCGGGGTCCTCGCGCAGCGAGGCCTTGAGCGCGTTCTCGAAGGAGCGGGTGTGCGTGCCGACCTCGCGCTGGCTGATCATCGCCTGGCCGCGCGCGTGAACGAACTCGACGGGATCCTCGACCGTGATGATGTGGTGGCTGGTCTCGCGGTTCAGGATGTCGACGATCGCGGTCAGCGTCGTGGTCTTGCCGTGGCCCGTCGGCCCGGTGATCACGATGAGGCCCTGATGGTGGCGGGTGGCGAGCCCGATGGCGTCGGGCATGCCGAGCGACGCGAGGGTCGGGATGCTGCGCGCGATCAGGCGGAAGCAGCCCTTGTAGCCCTGGCGGTGGCGCGCGATGTTGACCCGGAAGCGGCCGAGCGCGCCGAGCTCCAGCGCGAAGTCGCAGGAGCCCTCGCTCGCGAGGACCGGAGAGAGACGCGCGGGGACGCGCGGGAGCAGGAGGGACTCGACGGCCGCCGGGTCGAGCGGCTCCCCGTGCGGCACGAGCTCGCCCCCCGCCCGCAGGAGCGGCGGGCGGCCGGCGACGAGGTGGAGATCGCTCGCCCCCTGATCGCGCGCCATGGCGAGCAACCCGTCGAGGGCGCCCGCCCGGATGTCGGTGGACGAGGGCCGCGCGCGCGGGCCCGCCGCGGCCGCCCGCGCGGCGGCGCGGGGCTCGGCCGGCGGCGGCGGGGCGCCGCGGAGGTCGAGCGCGATCTCGGAGGAGCTCGTGCTCTTCGCGTCCGGATCGCGCGGCGGCGGGCGCTGCACCTCCTCGATCGGGAGGTGCTCCCGCATGGAGAGCTGCTGCGAAGGGCGGGCCGGCGGCGCGGCGGCCGCGGTCCCGGGCGCGGCGGACGACGGCTGCATCCGCGTCATGCGGGCGTGCACGAGGTCGCCCTGGCGCGCGGCGACGACCGAGATGGCGCCGATGCCCTCGATGCGGATGTGCCACTGCGATGGCTTCGCGCCGAGCGCCTCGATGAAGCGGCCGCCGCCGAGGGCGCTGAGGAGCGAGAGGATGTCCTCGGTGGAGAGGGCGCCGGGATCGACCGCCTGGAAGGCGCCCGAGATCTTCACGCTGGGCATGCGCCCCGTGGCCACGGCGAACTCGGTCACCTCGGGGCGATTCAGTTGCGAGAGCCAGGATCGAAGGGCGTTCATCGTAGTCGCTCGTCTCCGCAAGGCGACTCTATCAACGATGAGGCGCGGCGTTCCAAAATGTCGTCCGGCGACGGCGAGATCCGGAGGGCGGCCTCACCCGCGCCGCGCGCGGCCCGCGCAGGCCGCGCCGACGGCGCGCCGCCCCCCCCCGGGCGACGACGACCGCGCCGGCCGCGGCGCGGCGCGACCGAGCGCGAGCGCACGCCCGCGTGCGCGCTCAGCCGAGAGGCGATGTCGGGGCTACTGGATCGCGAGCTTGAGCCGCGCGCCCTTCACGAAGTGGCCCGGCGCCTTGCCCTTCTCCCCGGCCGGCGCCTGCTCCTCCGAGTCGATGGTGAGCTGCATGTTGCCGGTCACCTCGATCTTCTTCATGGTCACCCTGGCGATCTCGACCCACTTCGTGGGACTCGCGCCCTTGGGGTCCCCGATCCTGCGGAAGAGCACCGCCTTCGTCCCTGCGGCGACCGGCGTCGCGGTGGTGGCGACGAGCGGCAGCAGCGTCGCGACCTTCCCCGCTCGGGAGACCAGCGTGCCATAGACCTCCACGGAGTAGCTGTCCCACTCGCCCGCACCGGACGAACGGGCGAGCTCTGCCGGAGCCGCGCTCTCCGCGGCCCCGACCGCCGCCGGCGCGCCTCCGGGCGCGGGCTGCCGCGGCCCGACCGGGCGCTCTGCCGAGGCCGCGATCGGCATGGCAGAGAGGAGCGCGGCCGCACCGGCCGCGACGAGGGATCGAGAGCACCTGGAGAGCCAACCAACAACCGTCTTCATGCACTCCGCTCCTTCGTTCCAATGAGACCCCACGGCCCTCGTCCACCCGGCGAGGCCGCAAACTCCCCGGTCATGAAACTTCTCATCCTGCACGAGACTGACACTCTCCGCAACTCATTTCTCTGTCTCACGGAGCGCGTCACCGCCGCCACGGCATCACCAGCATCACCAGCATCACCACCGGCATCAAAGATCCCGGACTCCGGTGCTGGCCGCCCCGGCGAGGCGGATCAACCTCCGGGGGGGGGAGCGGCGCACGCAGGAGCGCACCGCGCGCTCGCCCGAGCTCGCTCGGTCATCCGGCTTGCCTGTTGTTCTGGCTCGCCCGCCGTTCTCGCGTCCTCGTTCCGGCTGCCTGGTTACCCGGCTCGACCGCTCGCCTGGGCTCTCCGGCTCGCCTGGCTGGCTCCGCCCACGGGTAGGTCAGCGCGCTTCGCGCGAGGCGCGCTCTCGATGAGCGAGAGGCCCGCGCGAGCGACCGGCGCGCTCGGTCCAAGCTCGCCGTATCTCATTCTGACCCGTCCGACGAAACCAGCTGCGCACAGCACCGCGACCTCTCCCTCTTCAACATCGCTCCGGGATCATCCCCGTTGCCTTCCAACATCGCCGACGCGAAAATCGATGTCGGAGTAAAAGTCGCGTTTCAATCAAGATATCATGGCTCCGTCAAAGCAGAACAGAAATTTTCGAACGCAGGCGATTCTGGTGCGCCCCCGTGCGTCCATGTACGCTTGACGCCTGGTAACGCGCGCGCGCGCCTGGTAACGCGCGCCGCGCGCCGCGCGGCTGTAGGATGACCGCGGAGGAGGAGAGCCATGCCCACGGTCGCCGATCACGACGACAGCCTCCTCGCCGAGCACTACTCCAGGATGTTCGGGGACTACGACGCCAAGGTCGCCGAGCAGCGGGCGCTGTTCGAGCGCCTCGGCGTGCGCCCCGAGGGCCCCTCGGAGGCCATCGACCTCGGGGGCGGCTCGGGCCTTCAGTCCCTCGCGCTGGCGCAGCTCGGCTTCCGGGTGACGGCGGTGAACACCTAGGACAGGCCCCTCGCCGAGCTCGCCTCGCGCCGCGGGCAGCTCGCCGTCGACGTCGTGCGAGGGGATCCCCTCGATGCGCTGGAGCGCTCGGGGCGTCCCTGCGAGCTCGCCGTGTGCATGGGCGACACGCTCCCTCACCTGGACAGCAACGCCGACGTGGAGCGGATGTTCGCCGGCTGCCGCCGCTGTTCCACCGCTCGTTCCACCTCTCATTCCACCTTTCATTCCACCTCTCATCGCTCTTCCAGCGGTATCCATTCTCCCGGCCCCCCCGGGCCGGACCGACGACACGATCCCGGTAAATCTCGTAATCCACGCGGGGCGACCGAGCCGGGCCAGACGCGACCAATTCTATTTGACGGCGATCTCACAAAGTCACAAAGTCGCTCACCCGGATCGCTCTCCGGATTGCGCGGCCAGTCCACGGCGGACGGCCGCGATCCGGCGCAGTGGAGACGCACGGACGCGCTCGGCGTCCAGGGCGAGGCGCGCGGGTACGCCCATACCGAGGAGAGAACAACCTTGATCAGTCGGAGACTGCTCGGAGATGTCGGCTGGGCTGCGGTGGCGCTTGGCGTCGCTGGTTGCGGAGACCCGGGCGTCGAGGCGCTCGAGGAAGAAAGTCATGAATCTGCAGGTTCGGAGCTGAACGACCATCCGACGAGCGGCAGGACCGTATACGCCGATGTCGTCGCGCTCGATCAGGTCTACGTGTACAACCGATTCGGGTCCTTCAACCCCGCGGGGATGATCTACGCGCTCAAGCGGGACGTCGTGCCGATCCGGCCGCACGAGCCGCTCGGCCCGGGCAACGCGAGGTTGCGCCCCGGCAAGCGACCCAGGCCGCTCGTGCTCCGCGTGAACGTCGGCGACGGCCTGAAGATCAGGTTCACCAACCTGCTCAGGCCGGCGGACAGACGTCCTGACGACTCGACAAGGACAAGGAGCGCGTCGGTGCACGTCACCGGGCTCGAGATCAAGGACATCGAGTCGCTCGGCGGCAACGTCGGGCGGGGGTCCGACTCCCTCGCCGAGCCCGGCGAGACGCGCGTCTACGAGCTCTTCGCCAACCGGGAGGGGACATTCTTGATGCACAGCGCCGGCGCGATGGCCGGCGGCGAGGGGGACGGCGGACAGACCGTCCTCGGGCTGTTCGGCGCGGTCAACGTCGAGCCCGCGGGGGCGGTCCCGTACCGGTCGCAGGTCACGGCCGAGGAGCTCGCGGCCGCCTCGCTGCCCGCGCCGAACCCCGACGGGACACCCAGGATCGACTACGACGCGCTGGACGAGGACGGCGAGCCGATCCTCAGGATGATCAACGACCATGACGAGATCGTTCACGGCGATCTCAACGCGATCATCGCCGGCTACGAAGACAGCCAGCTCGACGGCCGATCCCCGGTGGCGAGAGGCCGGTTCCGCGAGCTCACGGTGCTGTTCCACGACGAGCTGAAGGCCGTCCAGGCGTTCGCGGAGCTCGATCGAGACGAGACCTTCCACGGCGTGCGCGACGGATTCGGGGTCAACTACGGCTCCTCCGGGCTCGGTTCCATCCTCCTCGCCAACCGGGCGAGGCTCGGCCCCAGCAAGGAGTGTGTCGAGTGCAAGTTCGAGGAGTTCTTCCTGAGCTCCTGGCCCAACGGCGACCCGGCGATGCTCGTCGAGCGCGACAGGCGCGGCAAGGCGAAGCGGGCGCTGTTCCCGGAGGACCCCTCGAACGTCCATCACGCGTACCTCGGCGACCCCGTCTGGTTCAGGAACCTCCACGCAGGGCCGAAGGAGACGCACGTCTTCCACCTCCACGCGCACCAGTGGCAGAAGGCCCCGAACAACGAAAACGGCATCACCCTGGACTCGCAGAGCATCGGCCCGGGCGCGGCCTTCACCTACAACATCAACAGGGGCGGCAACCGCGTCCTGACGCCCGGCGACGCGATCTTCCACTGCCACCTGTACCCCCACTTCGCGCAGGGCATGTGGGGGCTCCTCCGCAACCACGATGTCTTCGAGGCAGGCACGCGCGACCGGTTCCTGCCGGACGGCGAGATCAAGGACGGGACGCCCACGCCCGCCGTCGTGCCGATCCCCGAGCTCGCGATGCCGCCCATGCCGACCTACAAGCCCACCGTCGTAAAGCTCCCCGGCGGCGGCAAGGAGGTGCGGAAGGCGATGCCGGGGTATCCGTTCTACATCGCTGCCCTGGAGGGCCACAGGGCCTCTCAGCCGCCGCTCGACATCGCCGTCGACGGCGGGCTCCCGCGCCACGTCATCACCAGCGTGCCGCCGGACGGCGCGGTGTTCGGCAGAGACGGCAGGTTCGATGTGGACCTCGAGGAGGCCAACCTCAAGCTGCTGCCGAACGAGGGGACGCCCGAGGAGCGAGCGGCTCAGGACTTCCATTCCGGCAGGTTCCCGGGGGCCACGTCCGTCACGACGACGGACGGGTTCCCCGCGAAGGCCTATCCGGCGTTCACGCCGGAGGGCGAGCCGTCGCAGTTCGCCGTCAACGGCCAGCCGCCGGCGCCGGGCGCGCCCTACGCGAACCCCTGCCCCCCGAACACGCCGGAGCGCTTGTACCGGAGCGCCTTCATCCAGCTCGACGGCGTGGTCAACCGGCGCGGGTGGCACGACCCGCAGATGCGCTTGATGGTCCTCGAGGACGACATCGAGGCCACCCTGTCGGGCGCCCGGCCGCCGGAGCCGCTGTTCATCCGCGCCAACTCGGGGGAGTGCGTCGTCTCCGAGGCGACGAACCTCATGCCCGACGCGGTGGCACAGGACGCGTTCCAGATCTTCTCGCCGACCGATACCGCCGGCCAGCACATTCACCTCGTGAAGTTCGACGTCACCTCCTCGGACGGCTCGGCCAACGGGTTCAACTACGAGGACGGGACGTTCGCGCCGCAGGAGGTGGTCCAGCGCATCGCGGCGGCCAACAACCGCGGCGGCGCCCTGGCCGCGGACGGCTCGGTCGAGGAGCGCGGCGCCCGCGTCGCGCTGACCGCGCGGCCGCACCCGCGCATCCACAGCAAGGTGCTCGGCCTGCAGACCACGACGCAGCGCTGGTGGGCCAATCCGGTGGTGAACCAGCAGGACCAGGATCGCACCCTCAACACCTCCTTCTCGCACGACCATTTCGGCCCCTCGTCGCACCAGCAGCACGGCCTCTACCTGGCCCTCGTCATCGAGCCGACCGGCTCGGTCTGGCGCGACCCCGAGACCGGGACCGTGTTCGGCTCGCGCGCCGACGGCGGTCCCACGAGCTTCCGCGCCGACATCCTCCCGCCGGCCGGCTCGACGCAGCGGCCCTTCCGCGAGTACAACCTCGCGCTCGCCGACTTCGCCCTGCTCTACGACGAGTGCGACGATCCGGTGAACCCGCCGACCACGCAGGAGGCCCCGCTCCCGCTGGCGGTCGACCACCGCGACGTCCTCGCGCCGGAGGTGATCTCCGCGGCCGATCCCGGCGGCGGGCTCATGAACTACCGCAACGAGCCGATCCCGCTGCGCATCGCCGAGCGCGACTGCCGGACGGGCCTCGTGAAACAGAAGCGGGGCGAAGAGGGCGAGATGCACAACGTGTTCAGCTCCCACGTCCACGGCGATCCGTACACGCCCGTGCTCGCGGCGCACGAGGGCGACGACATCCGGGTGCGCCTCGTCCAGGGCGCGCAGGAGGAACAGCACGTCTTCACGGTCCACGGACAGAGGTGGTTCAAGGAGTTCAGCGATCCGGACAGCGGCTACTCGAACGGTCAGCCCATCGGCCTCTCCGAGCACTTCGAGTTCGGGCTCACGCCCCCGGTGTCCGCGCGGGGCGACAGCGGCCCCGGCGACTACCTCTACCAGAGCGCGCCCACCGACGACCTGTGGGACGGGATCTGGGGGATCATGAGGGTGCGGCCGCGGAGCGACCCGGCCCTGCTGCCCTTGCCCGAATCGCCGGGCGCGCCGCGCGGGATGCGGCGCTTCCGGACCTGCCCGGAGGGCGCGCCCGTGACGAGCTATGTCGTCCACGCGATCACCGCAAAAGGCAACCTGCCCGGCGATCGCCTCACCTACAACGAGAGGTTCGATCTCTACGACCCCGACGCCATCCTGTTCGTCCGCGCCGAGGATCTGCCCGACCTCCGCGCCGGGCGCCTCGCCCCGGAGCCGCTCATCCTGCGCGCCGCGGCCGGCGACTGCATCCAGGTCACGCTCGTCAACGAGCTGCCGATCCAGCTGCCCAAGACGCCGCACTGGAACTACGGCCCGCCGATCGTCGACGGCTTCAACACGAACCAGGTCAGGCCGTCCAACCACGTCTCGCTCCACCCGCAGCTCGTCGCCTACGACGTCAGGACCGACGACGGCGCCAACGTCGGGTTCAACGAGGAGCAGACCGTCGCCCCCGGCGACTCCCGCGAGTACACGTGGTATGCTGGAGAGTTCTCCCAGAAGGACGGCAGGTGGGGCCCCGTCGAGCCCCGGGCCGTCGAGTACGGCGCCATCAACCTCAGGGACATGGCCGACGTCGTGAACCACGGCATGCACGGCGCCGTCGGCGCCCTCATCATCGAGCCCCAGGGCGCCACCTGGCGCGCCGATCCGGGCACCCACGCGCAGGCGGAGGTCACCTTCAAGGATGTCTACGGGTACACGCGCTCGTTCCGGGAGCACGTGCTCGTCTTTCAGGACGAGGTCGCCTTGCACTCGGGCGACCCGCGGTTCCAGTGCCTCGATGCGGGTCTCAACTGCGGTACCGCCATCCGGAACTACGACGGCGAGGACGACTCGGAGGACACGGGCCACGAGGCCTTCAACTACCGCACCGAGCCGTTCTGGGCGCGGCTCGGGATCAGGCCCGAGCTCGCGAGGGTGCTGCTCAACGAGAAGGACCTGAGCGACATCTTCAGCTCCCGCGTCCACGGCGACCCGGCGACGCCGATCTTCACGGCCCGCGCCACGCAGAAGGTGCGCGTGCGCGTCGTGCAGCCGTCCGGCCACCGGCGCCAGCACGCCTTCAGCCTCTGGGGCGCGCAGTGGCCGCACAACCCCTTCGCCAAGGGGGAGCGCTCCCGCCGCATCGGAGAGAACCCGGAGGTGCTGAACATCGGAGTCGAGGCCCCCATCAGCGCCATGACGCACCACAACCTGGTTCCGTTCTCCGGAGCCGGCGGGAGGTTCGCCGTCCCCGGCGACCGGCTCTACCTCGATCAGCCGAGCTTCAAGGTCTCGGACGGGCTCTGGGGCATCTTCCGGGTGACGCGGTAGACCCCGTGACCGCCTTCCCCACGCCGGCTCCCGCCGATCGCTGATCCATTCAGCCTACCATGGCGCCGGCCGGCGCTCGGCGGAGGCGGCCTCCTCCACGCCGGCGCGGCGCCGTGCAGACGCGAGACACGGTAAGCCCGCACGCGAGCCGGTCAAACGAGCTTTCGCCGAGACACACGGTTTCGTACGCGCCGGATCTCTCGTCTCCACCCGAGCTCGACATCGAGTTCGCTCTGTCCGCGGGAGATGCCGGCCTGAGCGGCGAAATCCATTGACCCCGATAGGGTACGCCGACAGATTTGTGAGCCACAACACAGGTTGATGGTCTCGGCCGATCTCGGGGACGGTCACGCTCCAATCTCCTGTGGGTGCGCGTGGGACATGCTCGATGTCCGAAGCCAGGCGTGCAGGTGGGGCATGCCGAGGAGAGAAACGTTGATTTCGAACAGGCTGCTTGGAGCTCTCGGCTGGGCTGCGGTGGTGCTCGGGCTCGCGGGTTGCGCCGACGAAGGCGCTCCGCCGGCAGAGGACGAGACCGCGGACCTGGCGGCCGAGTCGGGGGCTCACGGCGCGCGGGCGAGCGGCAGGACCGTATACGCCGATGTCGTCGCGCTCGATCAGGTCTACGTGTACAACCGATTCGGGTCCTTCAACCCGGCGGGGATGATCTACGCGCTTGCGCGGGATGTCGTGCCCATCCGGCCGGATGAGCCGCTCGGCCCGGGCAACGCGAGGTTGCGCCCGGGCAAGCGACCCAGGCCGCTCGTGCTGCGCGTCAACGTCGGCGACAGCCTGAAGATCAGGTTCACCAACCTGCTCGCGCCGGGCAGGCGTCCGGACGACTCTCCCAGGACAAGGAGCGCGTCCGTGCACGTCACGGGGCTCGACATCGCGAACATCGAGTCGCTCGGCGGCAACGTCGGGCGGAGCCCAGACTCCCTCGCCGAGCCCGGCGAGACGCGCGTCTACGAGCTCTTCGCCAACCGGGAGGGGACGTTCCTCATGCATAGCACCGGCGCCATGGCCGGCGGCCAGGGGAACGGCGGGCAGATCGTCCAGGGGCTGTTCGGCGCGGTCCACGTCGAGCCCCCGTGGGCGGTCGCGTACCGGTCGCAGGTCACGGCCGAGGAGCTCGCGGCCGCCTCGCTGCCCACGCCGAACCCCGACGGGACACCCAGGCTCGACTACGACGCCGTGGACGGGCACGGCGAGCCGATCCTCAGGATGATCAACGATCGCGACGAGATCGTGCACGGCGATCTCAACGCGATCATCGCCGGCTACCAGGCGAGCCAGCTGGACGGTGCGCCCCCGCTGATTCCAGGCCGCTTCCGCGAGCTCACGGTCCTGTTCCACGACGAGCTGAACGTCGTCCAGGCGTTCCCGGAGCTCGAGCAGGACGAGGCGTTCCAGGGCGTGCGCGACGGCTTCGGGATCAACTACGGCGCCTCCGGGTTCGGCTCCATTCTCCTCGCCAACCGGGCGAGGCTCGGCCCCAGCAAGGAGTGTATCGAGTGCAAGTTCGAGGAGTTCTTCCTGAGCTCCTGGCCCAACGGGGATCCGGCGATGATCGTCGAGCGGGACAGGAACCGTAACGCGATCCAGGCGCTGTTCCCCGACGACCCCTCGAACGTCCATCACGCGTACCTCGGCGACCCCGTCTGGTTCAGGAACCTCCACGCAGGGCCGAAGGAGACCCACGTCTTCCACCTGCACGCCCACCAGTGGCTACGGGCGCCGAACAACGACAACGGCAGCACGATCGACTCGCAGAGCATCGGCCCGGGCGGCGCCTTCACCTACAACATCGGCCGGGCTGGCGGCCGTGCCCTGGGCGCCGGAGACGCGATCTTCCACTGCCACCTCTATCCTCACTTCACGCAGGGTATGTGGGGGCTCCTCCGCAACCACGATGTCTTCGAGGCCGGCACGCGCGACCGGCTCCTTCCCGACGGCGAGATCAAGCACGGGACGCCCACGCCCGCCGTCGTGCCGATCCCCGAGCTCGCGATGCCGCCCATGCCGACCTACGCGTCCACCGCCGTGCAGCTCCCCGACGGCGCGATCGCGGCGCGTCCGCCCATGCCGGGGTATCCGTTCTACATCGCTGCCCTGGAAGGCCACAGGCCCCCTCAGCCACCGCTCGATCTCGCCGCCGACGGCGGGCTCCCGCGCCACGTCGTCACCAGCGTGCCGCCGGACGGCGCGGTGCTCGGCGAGCGCGGCAGGTTCGATGTGACGCTCGAGGCGGCCAACCTCAAGCTGCTCCCCCAGGAAGGGACCCCCTTCGAGCTGTCGGCCCAGGCGTTCCACTCCGGCCGGTTCCCGGGGGCGCGACCCGTCATGAGCGGTGGGTTCCCCACGAGCGTCTATCCTGCGTTCACGCCGGAGGGCGCTCTGTCGCAGTTCGCCGTCAACGGCCAGCCGCCGGCGCCGGGCGCGTTCTACACGAACCCCTGCCCGCAGGGGACACCCGAGCGCAGGTACCGCAGCGCGTTCGTCCAGATCGACGGCGTGGTCAACGGGCGCGGATGGCACGACGCCCAGATGCGCCTCATGGTCCTCGAGGACGACATCCACGCGACCCTGTCGGGCGTCAGGCCTCCTGAGCCGCTGTTCTTCCGCGCCAACTCGGGGGAATGCGTCGTCTCGGAGACGACGAACCTCATGCCCGACGCGCTGAAAGAGGACCCGTTCCAGATCTTCACGCCCACCGACATCATCGGCCAGCACATCCACCTCGTGAAGTTCGACATCACCTCCTCCGACGGCGGCGCCAACGGCTTCAACTACGAGGACGGCACGTTCGCGGCCCAGGAGGTCGTGCAGCGCATCGAGGCGGCCAACGCCGTCGGCGGCGCCCTCGCCGCCGACGGCACGCTGAGCGAGCACGGCGCGCGCGTCGCGCTGACCCCGCGGCCGCACCCGCGCATCTACAGCCCGGTGCTCGGGCTGCAGACCACCGTTCAGCGCTGGTGGGCCGATCCAATCTTGAACCAGCAGAACGTGGAGCGCACCCTCAACACCGTGCTGTCCCACGACCATTTCGGTCCCTCGTCGCACCAGCACCACGGCCTCTACCTGGCCCTCATCATCGAGCCGCGCGGCTCGGTCTGGCGCGATCCGGAGACCGGCGTCGTGTTCGGCTCGCGCGCCGACGGCGGGCCCACGAGCTTCCGCGCGGACATCCTCCCGCCGAGCGGCTCCTCGCTCGCGCCGTTCCGGGAGTTCAACCTCGCGCTCGCCGACTTTGCCCTCCTCTTCGACGAGTGCGGGCGGCCGGTGAACCCGCCGACCACGGAGGAGGCGCCGCTCCCGCTCGCGGTCGACCACCGCGACATCTTCGCCCCGGAGGTGATCTCGGCGCGCGACCCCGGCGGACAGCTCATGAACTACCGCAACGAGCCGATCCCGCTCCGCATCGCCGAGCGCGACTGCGGCACGGGGCGCGTGCGGCAGAAGCCCGGGGAGGTGGGCGAGATGCACAACGTGTTCAGCTCGCGAGTCCACGGCGACCCGTTCACGCCCCTGCTCCTCGCCAACGAGGGAGACGACATCCGGGTGCGCCTCATCCAGGGCGCGCAGGAGGAACAGCACGTCTTCTCGATTCACGGCCAGCGGTGGCTCACCGAGATCGACGATCCGGACAGCGGCTACTCGAACGGTCAGCCCATCGGCCTCTCCGAGCACTTCGCGTTCGGGCTCGGAGGATCGGGCGCCGCGCTCGGCGAGATCGGCGCCGGCGACTACCTCTACCAGAGCGCGCCCACCGACGACCTGTGGGACGGCGTCTGGGGCCTCCTCAGGGTGAGGCCGCACGGCGCGCCGGGCCTCTTGCCGCTGCCCTCGCACCCGCGCTGGATACCGCGCGCGCAGCGAGGCTTCGAGACCTGCCCGGCGAGCGCGCCGGTCACGAGGTATGTCGTCCACGCGATCACCGCGAAGGGCAACCTGCCAGACGGCCGCCTCATCTACAACAAGGTGTTCGATCTCTACGACCCCGACGCCATCCTGTTCGTCCGCGCCGAGGATCTGCCCGATCTCCGCGCCGGGCGCCGGGCCCCGGAGCCGCTCATCCTGCGCGCCGCCGCCGGCGATTGCATCCAGGTCACGCTCGTCAACGACCTGCCCTTCGAGCTGCCCAAGACGCCGCACTGGAACTACAGCCCGCCGATCGTCGACGGCTTCAACACGAACCAGGTGCGGCCCTCGAACCACGTCTCGCTCCACCCGCAGCTCGTCGCCTACGACGTCAGGACCGACGACGGCGCCAACGTCGGGTTCAACGAGGGGCAGACCGTCGCCCCCGGCGAATTCCGCCAGTACACCTGGTATGCCGGCGAGCTCTCCCAGCGAGACGGCGCGTCGGGCCCCGTCGAGCCCCGAGCCGTCGAGTACGGCGCCATCAACCTCAGGGACATGGCCGACGTCGTGAACCACGGCATGCACGGCGCCGTCGGCGCCCTCATCATCGAGCCCCAGGGCGCCGCCTGGCGCAGCGATCCGGGCACCCACGCCCAGGCGGACGTCGTGTTCACGGACGAGCATGGAGCCACGCGCTCGTTCCGGGACCTCGTGGCCGTCTACCAGGACGAGGTCGGCCTGCACTCGCGGAACCCGAGGTTCCGGTGCCTCGATCCGCGGCTCAACTGCGGCACGGCCCTCCGGAACCAGGACGGCGAGGACGACGCGGAGGACACGGGCCACGAGGCCTTCAACTACCGCACCGAGCCGTTCTGGGCGCGGCTCGGGATCAGGCCCGAGCTCGCGAGCGAGGCGCTCAATGGCCAGAACCTGCGCGATATCTTCAGCTCCCGCGTCCACGGCGACCCGGTGACGCCGATCTTCATGGCCAGCGCCGTCCAGAAGGTCCGCCTGCGCATCGTGCAGCCGTCCGGCCACCGGCGCCAGCACGCCTTCAGCCTCTGGAACACGGCGTGGCCGCACAACCCCTTCGCCGAAGGAGAGCGCTCCCGGCGCATCGGCGAGAACCGCGAAGTGCTGAACTTCGCCGTGGAGAACCCCATAGGACCCATGACTCACCGCAATATCGTCCCGTTCCTCCCGGCAGGCGGGGAGCTCCTCGTCACCGGCGACCGGCTCTACAACGAACAGTCGACCCCCATGCTCGCGAACGGGCTCTGGGGCCTCTTCCGGGTGGTGCCGTGAGGCCCTCGAGCGCTTCGCGCCGCCTCCCGCTGACCGCAGGGCTCCTCGGCGCCGTCGTGGCGCTGGCCTGCGGCCGGCGGGAGCCGCCTCCCCCACCCCCCGATCCGGCCCCGGCCCCCGTCGA
Source organism: Sorangium sp. So ce362 (assembly GCF_051519845.1). Classification (NCBI taxonomy): domain Bacteria; kingdom Pseudomonadati; phylum Myxococcota; order Polyangiales; family Polyangiaceae; genus Sorangium; species Sorangium sp. So ce362. Next base: position 7,352,947 of record NZ_CP150332.1, read on the forward strand.
GGCCCGCGGCGAAGGCGAACCAGGTCCGGACGTGAGCCGGGTCGAGCGAGAGGGGCTGTCGATCGCCTTCGAGCTCCGGCCGCTCCACGGCGCCGGAGGGCGCCCGGAGGCGCGCTCCGACGCGACGGCCGTCTTCACGATCACCGACGCTGCCACGGGCGCGCCCGCGCGCGACCTGTCGCCGCTCGCGTGGATGACGAGGCGCGCGGGCGCGCCGCCCGACGAGGCGGGGTGCCAGGAGAAGATCAAGAGCTTCATGGGCGGGCTCATGGCCGTCCGCCCTGACGTGGACATGAACGCTTACCTGCTGTGGACCCAGAACGAGGACAACACGCTGTCGGTCATCAACCCGCAGCTCGCGTTCAATCGGAGCAAGCTGCGCAGCCTCGTCACGCTCGCGGCCGGCTCCACGTCGGTCGCGCTCCACCCGGACGGGAGCCGCCTCTACGTGACGCTCCAGAACGGGCGAGGCCTCGCCGTCGTCGACACGAGGCGCAGCCTGGTGGCGGCCAACGTGCCTGTCGGCGCGGCGCCGATGCGCATCGCGGTGGCGCCGGACGGGCGCACCGTGTGGGTCGGAAACGACGGCGACGGGACGGTCAGCGTCGTCGACGCGCGCGTGGCGGAGGTGCTGAAGACGCTGCAGGTCGGCGCCGGACATCACGAGATCACCTTCTCGCACGGCGGGCGCACCGCCTGGATCACGAGCCGCGACGCCGGCGCCGTCACGGCCGTGGACACCGGCACGCTCGAGCCCGTCGCCGAGATCGAGATCGGCGAGGGGGCCGTCGCCGTCGCGGCGAGCGACGCCGCCGGCGCCGTCTACGTGGCGAACGAGGCCAAGGGCGAGGTCGTGATCCTCGACGCCGAGCGCCGCGCCGTCGCCGGCCGTATCGCGGTGAAGGCCGGCGTCAGCGCGATCCAGTTCGCGCCGGGCGGCCGCTTCGCCTTCGCGCTGAACCCCGCGAAGGGCGAGGTGTCGATCCTCGACGCCTCCGTGGGAGCGCTCGCGCACACGCTCACCGGCTTCGCGAGCCCCGACGCGATCACCTTCACGAAGACGTTCGCCTACGTGAGGAACCTCGGCGAGAGCAGGGTCTCGCTCGTCGAGCTGCCCTCCCTGGAGCGGCCCGGCAAGCCGGCGGTCGTCGAGGTCCAGGTCGGCCAGGGGGCACCCCGGACGGCGAACGGCGTCGGGAGCGCCGCGCCGTTCGCCGTCGTGCCCGACGGCAACGGCGCCATCGTCGCGAGCCCGGCCGACAAGGCCCTTTACTACTACGTCGAGGGCATGATGGCGCCGATGGGCACGCTCTCGAACTACGGGCGAGAGCCCCGCGCGGCGCTCATCGAGGATCGCTCGCTCAAGGAGGTGCAGCCCGGCGTGTACGCCACCACGGTCCGGCTCGGCGACGAGGGCGCGTACGATGTCGAGCTCCTGCTCGGCGGCCGCCGCCTCGCCGCGTGCCTCGAGGGGACCGTCGCGCCGTCGGCCGTCCCGGCCGAGGACCGCTCGCCCGGGCTCACCGTCGAGCCGCTCTTCGACGGCAGCGTCGATATCGAGGTCTCGAAGCCGGCGACGCTGCGCTTCCACGCGAGGCCGAAGGCCTCGGCGCCGCCCCTCGAAGCCAAGGAGATGAACGTCATGATCTTCCAGTTCCCGGTCGGCTTCCGAGACATCGTGCGGCCCCGCGCCGAGCCGGACGGCGCCTTCTCGGTGACGTTCACGCCCCCCGAGCCCGGCCAGTACCGCTTCCTGGTGGAGGCCGAGTCGCGCAACGCCCCGCTCGGCGCGCTGCCGTTCGTCGATCTCCACGCCGGCTCGCCCGGCGCCGCGCCGGCGGCGGGAGGCGGGCGATGAGGCGCGCCGCGCCCCTGCTGGCGGCGGCGCTCGCGCTCGCGCTGCCGTGCGCGAGCCCGGCCGCGGAGCCTGTGCCGGACCGGACCCGCGCCCGGATCGGCGCCTCGCCCGCCGGCGACGACGCCGCGGCCGCGGCGTACTTCACCGACACGGAGCTCGTCGATCAGGACGGGCGCGCGCGGCGGTTCTACACCGACCTCCTGCGCGGCCGGAAGGTCCTCATCCACTTCGCCTTCACCTCGTGCAAGGGCGCGTGCCCGACGATGGCGGCGAACCTCGCGCGCGTGCAGGCCCTGCTCGGCAAGCGCGCCGGCAAGGAGGTCGCGATCCTCACGATCACCGTCGACCCCGTGAACGACACGCCGAAGGTGCTCAAGCGGTTCGCCGCAAAGTTCAGCGCGGGCGACGGCTGGCGCTTCCTGACCGGGACCCCGGACAACGTGGAGAAGGTCCTCGGGCGCCTCGGCGGGCTCACGAAGAAGCCGGACGAGCACACCTCGACGCTGCTCATCGGCGACGTGACGACCGGCATGTGGCTGAAGACGCTCGCCACCGAGCGCCCCGAGACGATCGTGCAGCTCGTGGATCACATCAACGACAAGCCGTGAGGTGCATGTGGGTCATCTCGTGACGAAGCGGCGGCGCCGCGCCCTCGCCGCCGCGCTCTCGGCGCTCGGCCTCGCCGCCGCGCTGAAGGGCGCCGCGGCCGTCCGCGACGCGCCCGCGCCCGCCCCCGACGACGCGGCCTCGTGCGCCGAGCTCAGCCCGGCGGCGCTCCGCGGCAGGCGCATCTTCCACCACGGGGCCCTCGCCTCGGGGGAGCCGGTCGAGGGGCGCCTCGGCGCGAGCGGCGCCGCGCTGCACGGCAAGGCGGCGGCGTGCGCCGGCTGCCACGGCCGGAGCGGCGACGGCACGTCGGAGGGCGGCGTCGCGGCGCCGCCGCTCACCCCCGAGCAGCTCTTCGCGGCCGATCGCGCGGGGGGCGCCTACACCGCAGAGACGCTCGCGTCCGCCGTTCGCGACGGGAGGGCGCCGGCGGCGCGGGACCTTTACCTCGTCATGCCGCGCTACCGGCTCGACCGCGCGCAGCTCGACGATCTCTTCGCTTACCTGCGCTGCGTCGGCCGCGACGCCGATCCGGGCGTCTCGCTGGAGGCGCTCCGGCTCGGCGCCGCGCTCCCGCTCACCGGGCGCTTCGCGGCGGCGGGCGCCGCGGCCCGCGACGTGCTCGCCGCGGCGTTCGCGGAGGTGAACGCGCAGGGCGGCGTGTTCCGGCGGCGGCTCGAGCTCGTTGTGGCCGACAGCGAGGACACCCTCGACGGCGCGGCCGCGACCTCGCGCCTCCTCGACCAGCGGGTCTTCGCGCTGGTCGGCAGCGTGTGGAGCGGCGACGGCGACGCGGCGGCGCGCCTCGCCGCCGACGAGGTGCCGCTCGTCGGACCGCTCGGGTCCGGGCTCCCCGCCTCGGACCCGGGCGATGGCGTCGTGTTCCATCTCCAGCCCGGCCTCGACACGCTCGCGCGCGTCGCCGTCGCGCACCTCGCCGGCGCCCCTGCGCCCTCCGGCGCCGGGGCCCTGCTCGTCGTCCATCCGGCGGGCCCGCGCGGGGACGCCTTCCTCCGCGGGGCGCGCTCCGAGGCGCTGCGGCGCGGCCTCCCTGCCCCTGTCTCGCTCCCCTTCGAGCCCGGCCGCTTCGACGCCGCCGCGGCGACCGACGCCGCGGCGCGGCTGCGGCCGCGGGCCGTCCTGCTCGTCGGCGAGGGAGACGAGCTCTCCCGGTGGCTCGCGGCGCCGTCGCCCTCGGCGAGCCCGCGCCCCGCCCTCTACGCGCCCGCTTTCCTGATGCCGCGCGATCCCGGGTCGCTCCGGCTCGCCGCCGCCGCGCGGCTCCTGCTCGTCCATGCGAGCCCCGCCGACGACGCCGAGCGGCTCGATCTGCTCTCGCTCGCCTCGTTCCTCGAGCGCCACCGCATCCCGCCGCGGCACACCGCCTTCCAGGCGAGCGCGTACGCCGCCGCCCGCGTCCTCGTCGAGGCGCTCAAGCGCGCCGGCGCCCACCTCACCCGGCCCGGCCTCGTCGCGGCGCTCGAGGGGCTCCGGGGCTTCGATCCCGGCCCCGGTCCGGCGATCACCTTCGGGAGGAACCGGCGCGTCGGCGCGTACGGGGCGAGCCTCACCGGCGTCGATCCGGCGTCGAACGACGTCTCGCCCGTGTCCGCGTGGGTCGAGGTGGTCCCCTGACGCCGACGCCGCCTGTCGGCTAGGCGCGAAGGCTGGAACGGAGTAGGTTCCGGGCATGGCCGGATACCGCAGTCGTACATCCACCCAGGGACGCAACATGGCAGGGGCGCGCGCGCTATGGCGCGCCACCGGCATGAAGGACGCGGACTTCGAGAAGCCGATCGTCGCGATTGCCAACAGCTTCACGCAGTTCGTTCCGGGGCACGTCCACCTCCACGACGTGGGGCAGCGGGCGAAGAAGGTCATCGACGCCTCGGGCGGGTGGGGCGTCGAGTTCAACACGATCGCGATCGACGACGGCATCGCGATGGGCCACGCCGGCATGCTGTACTCGCTGCCGAGCCGGGAGCTCATCGCCGACAGCGTCGAGTACATGGTCAATGCGCACTGCGCCGACGCGCTGCTCTGCATCTCGAACTGCGACAAGATCACGCCCGGCATGCTGCTCGCGGCCATGCGGCTCAACGTCCCGACCGTCTTCGTCTCCGGCGGTCCGATGGAGGCGGGCAAGCTCGTCGGGACGCACGACCGCGACGGCAAGCCGCTCGTCCGCAAGCTCGACCTCATCGATCCGATGATCGCCGCGAGCGACGAGAAGGTGAGCGACGCGGATCTCGCCGCGATGGAGCGGTCCGCGTGCCCGACCTGCGGCTCGTGCTCCGGCATGTTCACGGCGAACAGCATGAACTGCCTCAACGAGGCGCTCGGGCTGGCGCTGCCCGGCAACGGCACGCTGCTCGCGACGCACGCGGCGCGCTGGGGGCTCTTCGAGGCGGCGTCGAAGCGCGTCGTCGAGCTCGCGCAGAGGTACTATGTCGACGGGGACGCCTCGGTGCTGCCGCGGAGCATCGCGACGTTCGAGGCGTTCGAGAACGCGATGGCGCTCGACATCGCGATGGGCGGCTCGACGAACACGGTGCTCCACCTCCTGGCGATCGCCCGCGAGGCGCAGGTGGACTTCAAGATGGCGGACATCGACCGGATGTCGCGCAAGGTGCCCAACATCTGCAAGGTGGCGCCGTCGTCGCACTACCACGTCGAGGACGTGCACCGCGCGGGCGGCGTGCTGACGATCGTCGGGGAGCTCGACCGCGCGGGGCTCATCCACCGGCAGGTCGGCACGGTGCACGCGCGCACGCTGGGCGAGGCGATCGACGAGAACGACCTCCGTCGCCCCACGGCGGCGGCGGCCGCGAAGAAGCGCTCGCTCGCCGCGCCGGGCGGCGTCCCGACCACGGTCGCGTTCTCGCAGGACAAGTACTTCGCCGACACCGACGACGACGCCCAGAAGGGGTGCATCCGCGACGTCGATCACGCGTACAGCCGCGAGGGCGGCCTCGCCGTGCTCTACGGCAACATCGCGGCGGACGGCTGCATCGTGAAGACCGCGGGCGTCGATCCCGAGATCTGGAAGTTCGAGGGGCCTGCGCGGGTGTTCCAGTCGCAGGAGGCGGCGTGCGACGCGATCTGGGACAACCAGGTCGGCTCGGGCGACGTGGTCGTCATCGTCTACGAGGGCCCGAAGGGCGGCCCCGGCATGCAGGAGATGCTCTATCCGACGTCGTTCCTGAAGGGGAAGGGCCTCGGCAAGGCGTGCGCCCTCATCACGGACGGCCGGTTCAGCGGCGGGACCTCGGGCCTGAGCATCGGGCACGTCTCGCCCGAGGCGGCCGAAGGCGGGACCATCGGGCTCATCGAGGAGGGCGATCGCATCCGGATCGACATCCCCGCCCGGACCATCGATGTCCTCGTCAGCGACGCGGAGCTCGAGCGCCGCCGCCGCGCCGTCGAGGCGCGGGGCGCCGATGCGTTCAAGCCGAACCGTGACCGGAAGGTCTCCCCTGCCCTGCGGGCCTACGCGCTCATGGCCACGAGCGCCGCCAACGGCGCTGTCCGCGACGTCAGCCAGATCGAGCCCGGCCGGCGCGCAGGCGACGCCGCCGCCCAGCGCAAGTAGCCGAGCCCGGTGCTGTCGAGTCGCCGCGTCCGCGTCGATCCACCACCGACGCGACGACGCGGCCCGCCGGGTGACGTATCATGGCGTACATGAGACAATTGGTGCTCCTCGTGTCCGTCTCTCTCGTGTCGGGTTGCAGCCCGATCATCCGTGATTTCTCCGGTGACCACGGGGCCGGGAGCGGCGGAAGTGGGTCCGAGGGCAGCGGCGGCGACGGCGGCGTCAGCAGCACCAGCACCAGCAGCAGCACCACCGGCAGCGGCGGCGGCGGTGACGGCGGCGGCGCGACGGGCACCTGCGTCGACCCGGTGGAGGACTGCCCGCCGGCGCAGAGCGCCTGCATCGAGGTGGCGTGCGGCGAGGGCATGTGCGCGGAGCTGCCGCGGCCGGCGCGGACGCCCTGTGGATCGGACGGCGGCGCCGCGTGCGATGGCGCCGGGGCCTGCGTCCTGTGCGAGGGCGGCACGGCGTGCGGCGAGTGCGGGGAGCCGGGTTGCCCGAACACGTGCGGCTCGCCGGACGTGCTGGCGATGCCTCGGAGCTGCGCCGGCGGCGGGCCGGGCGCCGGGGACAGCTGCGGTCCCGGCGAGGCGAGCTGCTGCGGCAACAGACTGGTCCCCTGCGGCACGTACCTGATGAGCTACGACGGTGAATCGAGCACGGATGACTCGTTCCCTGCGGCCGTCAGCGATTTCCGCCTCGACAGGTTCGAGATCACGGTGGGGCGATTCCGGGCGTTCGTGGAAGCCGGGCGGGGCGTGCAGGAGAGCCCGCCCGCGATCGGGGCTGGCCGTCACCCTCACGTCGACGGCAGCGGGTGGATCGCCGGATGGAACCAGCGGCTCGCGCCGAACACCGCGATGCTGAGATCGGCGCTGCAATGCAATGGTGATCGCCTGTGGACATGGACCGACGAGCCGGGAGCGAACGAGGAGCTCCCGATCAATTGCATCACCTGGTTCGAGGCCTTCGCGTTCTGCTCGTGGGACGGCGGCCGCCTGCCCTCCGAGGCGGAGTGGAACTACGCGGCCGCTGGGGGCGACGAGCAAAGGCCGTATCCCTGGGGCTCCGGGATCGACGGCGCGCGCGCCGCCTATGGGTGCACCGGCGACGGGAGCGCCGCGGGAGATTGCGCGCTGAGCGACATCCTGCCGGTGGGGTCGAAGCCGACCGGAGACGGGCGATGGGGGCACTCGGACCTGGCCGGCAACCTGTGGGAGTGGACGATGGACTGGTGGCGCGACGCGCTCCCCACGTCGTGCATCGACTGCGTGCATCGCGTGGACGGCGAGCGCGACGCGACGCGGGTCACGCGCGGCGGGAGCTACCGTGCGCCGGCGTCGGACCTGCGCGCGGGCAACCGCGATTACAGCTACCCCTTCGACCGGGTCAACAACATCGGCGCCCGCTGCGCGCGGGACCTGTAGCTCCGCGGAGCGCCGCGCTCGCCTCGCTGCCTGCGCGCCCGCCGCGCTCGCCTCGCCCACCGGCGCGAGCGCGCCGCGATCACGGGCCCCTTTCGCCGGCCGCGGCGGCCTCCTCGGGCCAGGCGTTCTCGGAGACGAGCTCCGGGAGCGGGCGCCGCGCTGCCCAGCCGCACGCCTCGAGCATGGGGCGATCGTAGAACGCCCCCACGTGACCGACGCACAGGATGGCGAGCGGCCTGCTGCCCGGCGGCATGCCGAGCAGCGCGGCCAGCCCTTCCGGCTCGAAGAGCGATACCCATCCCACGCCGAGCCCCTCCGCGCGCGCCGCGAGCCACAGGTTCTGGATGGCCGCGGCCACCGAGGCGACATCCATCTCGGGCAGCGTGCGGCGGCCGAACACGTGCGCCTCGCGCCCCGCCATGAGGCCGGCGACGAGCAGCTCGCCGCACTCCAGGATGCCCTCGACCTTGAGGCGCATGAACTCGTCCTCGCGCTCCCCGAGCGCGCGCGCCGTGGCGAGGCGCTCCGCCTCGACGAGCGCGTGGATGTCGCGCCGGAGCTCCGGCGCCGTGATCCGCACGAACCGCCAGGGCTGCATCATGCCCACGCTCGGCGCGGCGTGCGCGGCCGCGAGCAGCCTGGCGAGCGCGTCGGGGTCCACCGGCTCGGGCAGGAAGTGGCGCATGTCGCGCCGCTCGTGGATGGCGCGATACACGGCGGCGATCTCCGGATCGTTGAAGCGGTGGCTCGACATGGTCCCTCGCGCCGCGCGCCGAGCCGCGGGACCGCGGGACCGCGGCGAGCCCGGCGCTGCGGACCGGGACTGCGTAGCACCGTCCGTGCGCGGCCGCGTCAGCGCGCGCGAGGCGCAGACCACCGCGGCCGCGCGGCGCCGTCCGGGGCGCGGCGCGCGGCGGCGCGGGACGGCTGACCGCTCGGCTTCGATCGCCGGGCGCGGCGTGCGATCTCGACGCAGGGGAGCAGCGTGCTAGAGCGCGCGGCCGTGGAGTCATCGATGAGACAGGCACCGGCGCGGCACATCACCGTCGTGGGCGCAGGGGTGATCGGGTTGACCACGGCGGTCGTCCTCCAGCGCGACGGGCACCGCGTGCAGGTGATCGCGGCGGAGCGCGGCGAGCGCACGACGTCCGCTGTCGCGGCCGCGCTGTGGCACCCGTTCGCGGCGGACCCGCCCGAGCGCGTCAACGCCTGGTCGCGGGCGAGCCTCGATGAGCTCACGCGCATCGCAGGGGAGCACCCCGAGGCGGGCGTGGATCTCCTGACCACGCGCGAGGCGTCGGACCGCACGCAGCTGCCCTGGTGGGCCCCGAGCGCCCCGGACCTCGCGCTCGAGCCTGGGCCGCACCCGCTGGGCGCGCCGTACAGCTTCCGGTTCACGGCGCCGCGCATCGAGCCGTCGCTGCACCTGCCCTGGCTGGAGTCGCAGCTCCACAGCCCGGTGCGCATCGAGCGCGTGCAATCGCTCGCCGAGGTCGAGGGCGACGACGTCGTGAATTGCACCGGGCTCGGGGCGCGCGCCCTCACCGGCGACGGCGAGCTCCTCGCCCTTTACGGCCAGGTAGCCCTCGTCGAGCCAGGCGAGATCCCCCTAGATGTCGCACTGGGTGACGAAAGGGACGAATCCGCGCTCGTCTATGTCGTCCCGCGGCGTCGCGAGATCGTGATTGGCGGCTGTGTCATTCCGTCCCCCGACGACCGCCCGCTGACGCCCGACCCCGAGCGTACTGACGCAATGCTCCAGCGGGTGCGCGCGGCCGGTCTTCGACCAGGCCGCTTGCTCGGAGCGCGCGCCGGCCTGCGCCCGTATCGGAGCGCCGTGCGGCTCGAGCGCGAAGGCCGCGTGATCCACAATTACGGCCACGGTGGCGCGGGGTACACGCTGGCGTGGGGTTGTGCCAGCGAGGTGAGCGCGATGCTGCGGCACGTCTAGAAGGAAAAGCGAAACAAACGGCTCCCCTGCACGTTTTCGACGGTGTCGGCATGCTCAGCGCCACGCCTCCGGGCCGGCTCCGCACAGGCAGCCAAGCCGCGCGCTCCGCTCACGTGGCCAGCCACAACGGCGGCGAGAACCACGGCCACCGCGACCTCTGTGAAAGCCGCCCAGCAGAAGAGTCCGCTTCTGGAATCCAGCCAACCAGAAGCCCAACGCATTGCTCCGAAAGTCTCGTTGTGCTCCTGTTGCGAGGCTGCTAGATTGGATTCGTGCTCGTCTGCGAGCAACTCCCGCCTTCTCTCGCAGCGGAAACGCCCATGGCGCTCCCTGTTCATTCGAGAGAATGGCCGTGGAGGACCTCGCTCTGGAGATCGCCGGCCGCTGACGACCTCTCGGTGCGATCCCTGGAGCGCGGTCCCGAGTGGTCGAACGTTCGCTTGCGCTCGATCCGGCGTCCATCGTCCGCTGTCACAAGAGTGAAGATCCGAAGCTTCCCCCGGGAGTGTTGAACGCCATGAACAACGACGAGAATCGACTCAGTCGTCCATCGGGGCGGCCAGCGGCCTGCAGTTTCACGATGAACAACGACGAGCCTCGTTCCAGCCGGCCCTCGGGACGGCCTTCGGGGCGATCGTCAGGGCGGCCTTCAGGGAGGCCGTCCGGGCGGCCCGCGATCTGGAGCGTGCTGCCGCTGGCGAGCGGCCTGCTGCAGACCCGGCCGATCGAGTGGCCGACGCTCGCGCTCTTCGCGGGGTCGTGTGCCCTCTGGGCGGCGGCGGTCTACGCCGGCGTCACGGGCTGGGTGTCGGCGGCGCCGGCGGTGCTCGGGGCGGCGGTGGCCGCGTATGCCGCGTTCACGCCGATGCACGAGGCCGCGCACCGGTCGCTGGCGCGCTCCGCGCTGCTGAACGGCGTGGTCGGACGGCTGTCGGGGCTGCTGCTCATGGCGCCGTTCCTGGCGGTGCGTCACTTCCACATCGAGCATCACAAGCACACGAACGAGGAGGACCGGGATCCCGACCACTGGAGCGGGCGCGGCCCGTGGTATCTCCTCCCGCTCCGCTGGGCGACGCAGGACCTCCACTACTACTACCTGTTCCTGCGCTCGTACCGCGCGCAGAAGCGCAGCGAGCGGATCGAGACGATCGCGACGCTCGCGGCGATGCTCGCGCTCGTGGCGCTGGCCTTCGGGCTCGGCTACGGCGAGCTCGCGCTCCTCTACTGGATCGTGCCGGCGCGGATGGCGATCTTCTTCCTCGCGTTCGCCTTCGACTACCTGCCTCACTACCCTCACGGCGTCACGGCAGCGCAGAACCGGTATCGCGCGACGCGCGCGATCGACAGCGCGCTCTTCAACGTGCTGCTCTTCGGGCAGACGTATCACCTGATCCATCACCTCTACCCGGCGGTGCCGTTCTTCCGCTACCGGACCGTGTGGAAGTACCAGCGCGAGGAGCTCATGAAGCTCCAGTCGGAGAGCCTCGCCCCGCCCCGCGCGCCCTTGCCCCTGATCGCGGCAGGCAGCCTCGCCGCGCCGCGGGCGCCCACGATCCACACCGTCCACTCCGTGCAGGGGGCGGCCGAGCTCGACGCCCTCTGATCCGCGCGGCGCGGCAAGCGTGACCGCGGACCGCCAAGACACAAAGAGAGAGAAAATTCCGCCTCTCTCATCTATCTTCTCCCAGGCGTCCTCCGCGTACCGGCGTCTCGACTCTTTCCCGTCCGAGGACGACCTGGCAGCTCGACTCATTCTCTTCCGAGCGCGGCCTATATGCCTCTTCCGAGCGCGGCCTATATGCGCGCCCGGCGGCGCGCACGCAGCGCTCTCGGTGGCAGCAATGCCTCCCGGAAGAGCAGCGCCTCTGTCACGGCGCGGCGGTCGAGCGCGACCCTGAACGCGCCGGGGGCCGGCGCGAACGCGTCGGGACGCCGCTCGCTCGTGCCGAGCGCCGGGATCGCGGCGCGCGCCCGGGTCAAGATCAGCAGCGCCCTCTCGGGCGCCTGGTGCGCCGCCTGCACCGCGCCCGCGAGGAGCGCCCGCGCGTCGCGGACCGCGGGGACCCGGCCGGCGAGCAGCGCGTCGCGCGCGCGCAGGCCCTCCTGGTGCGCGTGCGGGCCGTAGCCGAGCCCGCTGATGTCCTGCAGACCGAAGCCCGACAGGGCCACGAGCGGTCCGGCATAGAGGCGCTCCACGAGCCGCTCGGCCATCTCGGTGAAGGGCGACAGCGGAAACGCGTGCCACGCGCTCCCCGCGGGCAAGAGCAGCTCGTCGAGGTCCACCTCGGCGTGGCGGCGCGCCCACGCCTCCCTCAGCGCGCCCGCGGCATCGCCGAGCCCGGCCCGATCGAGGACCATGCACCCGATGAGCACCCGCAGGTGCGGCGGAGGGTGCTCGTCATAGCGCGCGCCGCCCGCGTTGGTCTGGATCGCGAGCGACGCGTACGGATAGTCCTCCTCGAAGAACAGCTCGCTCATCGTGAGCACGTAGGCGGGGCCGAACATGAGCGTTCCGAAGACGTCGCAGAAGATCTCCTCGAACCACGCGCCGAACACCCGCCCGAGCTCGGAAGGCCCGGCGCGATCGTCGTCCAGGGCGAGCGGGCGCGCTCGCTCGCTCCGGTCGGGCAGGCCGAGCTCGCGGCGCAGGGCCGGCTCCAGGCCGTCGATCGACGCCAGGAAATCATGGCCTATCTCGTGCGCGAGCGCCGGCCAGCGCAGCGGCGTCGAGAAGAAGTCGGCGGGGAGGAAGATGGGCGCGATCGACGTCGGGATGAAGCCCGTCCAGATGGAGAGCTCGAAGCGCGTGAGCTGCGTGGCCGGCAATCCGCTCCGGAGCGGCAACCCCTCCGCCCGCGCGAACGCGATCACCGGGGCGTAGCAGGCGTCGGCGAGGGCGTCCGCGTCGCCGAGCTCGGGCAGGAGCGAGGGGTCGCGGCGCTGCCGCGCGAGCACCGCGATCTCGCTCACCACGAGCTCGATGTCATCCGCCGCGGCCTCCACCTCGCGCGCTCCTAGGCCCGCGTCGACGGCCGCGCGCAGCCGCGCGATCTCGCGCGGGACGAACGTGGTGAGCACGTCCGCGAAGCGCCGGTTCGCGCGCTCGTGGCGCACCGCCTCGCCGAGCGCGGCGGCGCTCCGATCGAGCTCGGCGAGCCGCGACAGCGCCGCGCGCAGCCGGGCTGCATCGGGCGCCAGCGGGGCACCGAACGGCACCGCCGCCCGCGGCGCCGCGCTCCGCCGCGCGGCCCCGGCGAGCGGCGCGTCGCCCTGCGGCTCGTCCGCGCTCGCTGGCAGCGTACCGCGCCGCGCCTCGACCGCGGCCGCGGCCGCGGCCTCGCGGAGCGCTTCGGCGCGCGCGGCGCGCTCCGCGCGCCGGCTGCCGATCTTGATCGCGGCCTGGATGATCAGCCACGCCGCCGCGATGAGGTAGCCGACGTACCGCTCGAGGTCATCCATGGCGCCCGTCCAGCGTCCTCGGGATGTTGCCAGCCGACCGGCCGCCCGAGCGCGGTCGCATGCGGCGACAGCGCGCGCGCCGGGCCGAGCACCTCGGCCAGCACGAAGCGCCGCACGAGCCCCTCGCGGCGGCCGAGCCACGCGAGGAGCGGGCTCGCAGCGTCCCGCGGCGGCATCTCACGACTCCCCGACGGGGTCGGGCTTGCCCCCCGCGGTGCCGGCGATGCCCTGGCGCATCTCGGTGTCCGCGATGACGTTGCGCATGTTGTAGTAATCCATGACGCCGAGCTTGCCCGTGCGGAGCGCCTCCGCGACGGCGAGCGGGATCATCGACTCCGCCTCGACGAGCTTCGCCCGCATCTCCTGCGTCCTGGCCTTCATCTCCTGCTCCTGCGCCACCGCCAGCGCGCGGCGCGACTCCGCCCGGGCCTGCGCGACCTGCTTGTCCGCCTCGGCCTGCTCCGTCTGGAGCTTCGCGCCGATGTTGGAGCCCACGTCCACGTCAGCGATGTCGATCGAGAGGATCTCGAACGCCGTCCCCGCGTCGAGCCCCTTCTTGAGCACGTTCTTCGAGATGGTGTCGGGGTTCTCGAGGACGTGCTTGTAGTCGTTGGCCGAGCCGATGGTCGAGACCACGCCCTCGCCGACGCGGGCGAGCACCGTCTGCTCGCCCGCGCCGCCGACGAGGCGATCGATGTTGGCGCGCACCGTCACGCGCGCGATCGCGAGGAGCTGGATGCCGTCCTTGGCCACCGCCGAGACCTTCGGGGTCTCGATGACCCGCGGGTTCACCGACATCGCCACCGCCTCGAGCACGTTGCGGCCGGCGAGGTCGATCGCCGCCGCGCGCGAGAAATCGAGCGCTATCCCCGCCTTGCCCGCCGAGATGAGCGCGTAGACGACCGCCTCCACCCGCCCGCGGGCCAGGTAGTGCGCCTCGAGCATGTCGATCGACACCCCCTCGAGGCCGGCCTTCACGGCGCTGATCCGCGCGTTGACGATCTGATCGGGCGGCACCCGGCGCAGGCGCATCGCGATGAGCGTCAGCATCGAGACCGCGGCGCCCGACGCCTGCGCGGCGATCCACAGCCGGAGCGGTATCATGTACAGCGTCGCGACGATGGCGACGAGCACGAGCCCGCCGATCACGATGACCGAGATGATCTCCATATCCACTCTTCAACCCGTCCTGTCCGTGAAGGGCCGCCTCTCGCGCGCGCCCTAGGGCTCCTGCGGCTCGACGACGACCCGATTCCCCTCCACGCTCGCGACACGCACCGGCGTGCCGGCCTCCACGTAGAGGCCGTCGGTCATGACATCGACCGCGCGATCCTCGATCTCGACCGTACCGGCGGGGCGCAGCGGCGTGAGCGCCCTGCCCTCCTTGCCGATCAGCGCGGCGAGCCGCGCGTCCGGGCCGCGCCCGCCCTGGTGGGTCTCGAGCAGCACCATCCTGCGGCCCACCCGGGTCCTCGGGACGGCCCAGAACAGGAGCCCCGTCGCGCAGACGCCCGCGCCGAGCGCGAGCAGGCCGTAGCCGGTCCCGAGGGCCGCCCACGCGAGCGCGACCGCCCCGAGCACCGCGGCGCCGCCGAGGACCCCGACGAGGCCGATGCCGGGCAGGACGAGCACCTCGATGGCGAGCAGCACGAGGCCCGCCACGAGCAAGGCGACGACGAGCAGCGCCGGCGTCACGCGCCGGCCTCCTCGCCCGAGCCGCCCGCGATCGCCCGCACGACGAGCCGGCCCGCGTCCGCCCGGATCACGCGGACGCGGGCGCCCGCCTCGACGTAACCGAGCTCCGAGAGCGCCTCCACGCGCCGACCGTCGAGCGAGACCTTGCCCGAGGGGCGCAGATCGGTGTCGGCCGTGACGACCCTGCCCACAGCCGACGCGAGCGACGCGGGCGCCGCCGCGCTCCCGGAAGGTCCCTCGGTGGCGACGGCGCGGATCGCCGTGTCCAGGACGAGGCGCCGCCCGAGCCGCGTCCTCGGCGCGACGCGGGCGGCGACCACGGCGAGCACCGCCGTCGCGGCGAGGGAGACGCTCGCCGTGGCGAGCGCGCGCGGCAGCCAGCCGGCGTGCCACGCGACGTCGATCGGCACGCGCTCGAGATCGAGGAGCGCGAGGAGGAGGGCGAGCGCCACGCACCCTGCGCCCACGACGCCGGGCACGACGTGCCCCGGGGCGAGGATCTCCACCGCGATGAGGATCGCGCCGGCGACGAAGAGCGCGATCTCCTCCCAGCCGGCGAGCTTCACGACGTGGTGCCCGAAGAAGAACAGCGCGAGGCACGAGAGCCCGACGACGAGCGAGACGCCGTGCCCCGGCGCGTAGAGCTCGAGGAGGATGCCGAGCATCCCGAGGGTCATGAGGATCCCGGAGAGCGTCGGATCGGAGAGGAAGCGCGCGAGCTCTTCGGCGAAGCTGGGGCGCGGGCGCGCGATCTCGCCGGGCGACGGGCGGCCCAGGGCGCCGAAGAGCTCCGCCTCGCTGCCGGCCTGCACCTCGGCGACGCCCCACGCGAGCGCCTGCGCGCCGTCGAGCGTGAGCAGCTTCCCCTTCTCGTCGAGCCCGGGGACCTCCGCGTCGGCGTCGACCATGGCCTCGGCGATGTCGCCGCGCCGCCCCTTCGCCTCCGCGGTCGCGCGCATCTCCTTGCGCATGTACGACACGACCTTCTCGGCGACGGGCTTCATCTCCCCGCCCTCGCCGAGCTGCACCGGCGTCGCCGCCCCGAGCGTCGCGCCTGGGGCCACCGCGATGACGTCGCAGGCGAACGAGATGAGCGCGCCGGCCGAGATCGCGCGCGGGTTGACCCAGCACACGGTGCGGGCGCGGGCCCGGAGCAGCGCGTCCCGGATGGCGAGCGCGGCGTCGATGCGCCCGCCGAGCGTGCTGATGTCGAGCACGAGGAGATCGCCCTCCCCCTGGGCGGCGACCACGCGCTCCAGGAACGGCGAGAGGCCGAGGTCGATCGCGCCGGCGATCGCGACCACGGTGACCTTCCCCTCGCCGGGGATCGGCGGCAACGGCCGCGGCCCCGGCGGCGCGGGGGCGCCGGTCGCTCCCGCCCCACCGGCGGCCCCCGCGGCGGGCGCGGGCGCCGCATCGCCGCGCGCGGGGCGACACAGGGCCATCGTCGCGAGCAACGCGAGGAGCGGGATCGCGAGCCGCCCCCGCCGCGCGGCCTGTTCCAGCAGGCGCCACAAACCAGTCAAGCCCACCCCCTTCGACGGCGGCGCGGCGCTCGCCGCGCACCCGAGGTTCACGCCAAAGAACGTCGGGACGATGGTAGCGCACGCCGGCGCGCCACGATACCCCCATGCTCAGCCGCCGCGCGCCATGAACCTCGCGACCACGTCCGCGAACTCCGCTGGTCGCCCCACGATCCAGTCGTGGCTCCCCTTCGCGGAGACAACAAGGGTCGAGTCCGGGATCAGGCGCTGGATGGCGAGCGCCGAGCCGAGCGGCACCGTGAGGTCGCGCGCGCCCCAGGCCAGCAGCGTCCTCACGCGCACGCGCGCGGCGTAGCCGCTCAGGTCCGCCGTCGCGGCGATCCGCAGGAGGCTCAGCGCGCTCCGCGTGTGGCAGAGCAGGTTGTGGAGGAAAGCGGGCGCCGCCGGCACGGAGAAGCGCGGCACGAACAGCGTGTCGGTCGCGCGCCAGAGGGCGAGCGCCAGGATCGAGCCAGGCGGGTTGACTCCGACGGAATCGGCAAGCACGAGCCCCGATAGCCGCTCGGGGTACAGGGCGCCGGTGACCAGCGCCGCCGCGCCCGAGAGCGAGTGGCCGATCAGCGTGACGCGCTCGAGCTGCAAAGCCCGCAGCGTGTCGGCGACGCAGCGCGCGTACCGTTCCATCGTCCACGGCGCGCGCAGCCGCGAGCCGCGGCCCGAGCCGGGCAGCTCCACGACGATCACCCGGGCGCGCCGCGCGATCGCGTCCACCGTGGACCGGTAGGTCATGCCGCTGACCAGCATGCTGGGCAGAAGCACCACCGGCGTCCCGGCGCCCGTCTCGGTCACATAGACGATCTCGTCCCCGACCCGGATCTCCCGCCCGCGGGTCTCCTCCCGCGCCGCTCGCTTCGCCGCAGGATCCGCGGAGATGCGTGGGCTCTTCTCTCTTCGATCCCGCCGCGGGACAGACAACCCGGTGGCGCCGAGCGAGCGTCCAGCGCACGGTTCCACCTTTCCATGTCGTCGAACACGCTGGCCCATGGAGGGGCAAGCCGATGCCGGGCGTGTGCCAGCGCGGGCGCGGCGCCGGTGCGAAGTCGCGACACGGAGCGCGCGGCGCGAGCCACCACGCGCGAAAACCTGGAAGGTCGTTGAGCCCGTCCCGCGCCGCGCTAAGCTCTTCGCAACAGCAGCAATCTCCAGGCTCATGGGAGCCAGCAGGCGTGTCGTCACGGGCCGAGAGCCCGCCGGCGCCTGCTCGGACAACCAGCTCTTCTGGAATGATAGAGGCGAAATGTTGAGGTTCCGCTCCACGTCCGGAGATCGGAAGACAGCTGAGCTCAGGGTCTCGGTGCTCTCGGTCTCCGCTGCGATGTCCGCCCTCTCTCAGGGTGCATGGGGGACGGAAGCGCCGCCCGCGGCAGAGGTCCAGTGGGCGTATGCGCTCGTCGCTGCGCTCGGGTATCTGCCCGCCGCGGTCGAGATCGCCGCCGCCACGCTGCGACGAACGGGGATGTCGACCGAGGCGTACCTGCGGAAAAATGCGACGTATCTGGATCCAGAAGGGCCCGGGGACGAGATCCTGGCTGTGGTCTTCGGTGACGCGCTGGAGTCCCTCGGCCAGGAGGCGCGCGGCGTTGTGCAAGCGCTCGCCGCGCTGCCCGCGGCGGGGGTTCCGCTCGAGGTGGTCGCCGCCGCGGCGGGGAAGCCCGCGCCTTCCGCCGCGCGGCCGCTCCAGCTGCTCGTGCATGGCCGGCTCGTGTCGCTCGATCAGGCCACGCAGACCTACCGGGTGACGCCGCTCGTGCGCGCCGTGGCCCGAAAGGAGGTGGTCGGCGACGCCGAGCGCTGGGACGCGCTGCACCGCGGGGTGGCGGACGCGATGCAGGCGCTCCTCTTCTGGACGGCCGCGGCCGAGGGGCGACCCGAGGCGGCGATGCGCCGGCGCATCGCCGGCGAGCTCTTCGAGGCCCTCGACATCGCCGCGTTCCGGGACGGCGCGCGCGGCGCCGACGTGCTGGCGCGGGCGCTCGTCGACGCCTGCACGGTGCTCGATCTCGGGCTCACGTCCGAGGTCCAGCAGCGGTTGCTCGACGAGGCGGCGCGCCTCTGCGGCGACGCGCTCCCCGAGCTGCGCGAGCGCGCGCTCGCGGCGATCGAGGGCGCGCGGCGCGCGGAGCTCGCGAGCAAGCGGCGGGGCACCTTCGGGACGCTCCGGGCCACGCCGGCCGCCCGCGAGCGCGGCCGCCCGGGCCACCGCGACGTCCTTCGCAGGGCGGTGCGCGCGAACGCGCAGCGCGCCGCGGCGCGGAGCGCGCCGGTCGAGGACGACGCCCTCCGCGGCGCGAAGGAGCTCCTCGCGCGCGGCGCCCTGCGCCTCCGCGAGGGCGCGCTCGAGGACGCCGCGGCGGACTGCGGCGAGGCGCTCGCCGCGTTCGAGGCGGCCGGGGACGGGCGCGGGCAGGCGACGGCGCTCCTGCTCCGCGGCGACCTGTACCGGCGGCAGGGGGATCTCGCGGCCTCCTTGCGCGACGAGGAGCGGGCGCTCTCGCTCTTCAAGACGGCGGCCGACCGGACCGGAGAGGCGATGGGGCTGCTCGCGCGCGGCAACCTCCGGCTCGACCAGGACGACGCGCAGGGCGCCGCGAGCGACTACGGCTGCGCGCTCATGCTCCTCAGGACCTGCCGCGATCGCCCGGGCGAGGCCAACGTGCTGAAGGCGCGCGGCGATCTGTGCCTCCGGCAGGGGGATCTCGCGGGCGCGGCGCGCGACTACGACCGGGCGCTCTACATCCTCGAGGGCGTGGAGGAGCGCGTCCTCAGCCAGCTCCGCGCGCCCCCGAGCGGCGTCGATGAGCGCCGCGGGGCGAGCGGCCGCGCCGCGCGCGAGATCCTCCCGCAGGCCGAGCTCCTCCGTGCGCTCGGGTGCGAGCAGGCCCACGCGCGCACGTGGCAGGCCCGCGGCGACCTGCGCCTGCGAGAGCACCAGACGGCGCTCGCGGCGCGCGACTACGGCAATGCGATCCTGCTGTACCGAGACAGCGGCGATCGCCCGGGCGAGGCCGCCGCGCTCAAGGTCCGCGGCGACCTGCGCCGCCAGCGGGGCGCGCTCCCGGGCGCGCAGCGCGACTACGAGGATGCGCTCCGGCTCTTCGAAGCGCTCGGGGACGGCGCTGGCCAGGCGGCCGTGCTCAGGGCGCGCGCCGACCTGCGCTGCGAGCAGGGCGACACCGCCGGAGCGGCGCTCGACTACACGAGGGCGCTCGCGCTCGTCGACGCGACGGGCGACCGCGCCGATCAGATGAGCGTAACGAGCGTCCTCACGGGCACCTCGCATCGCGAGGACTCGCCTCGCCCCGCCACAGCGGCTGTCCCGCGGTGAGAACGCGCCGCCCGGGCCCTCGGAGCGACCCGCGCGCCTGAGCCGCGACATCGAGGCACCTTTACGCAGCCCGAGGCGGTCGAGGTCGGGATTCAGCGCTCATCGATGGTTGGCGCGACGCGTGACGCCGTCTCACGAGCGCTGGACTGTTCCTGCTTTGTGACTTCGTTGTTCGTCCGTCCTGCGCTAGGGTTCCGCGTGTCCGGATATTTCGCCCCGGCACCGAGGTGGCCCCGTGCGACGTCGTCGCTCCTTCGTCGGCATCAGCTTCGCTTTGCTCTCGCTCCTGCCCAGGGCGGCGCTCGCCTTGCCGACGGTGACCGGCTCCACGCCGGAGCTCGGAGCGTGGGACGCGCCCCGCGGCGCCCCCCTGCGCGACGACGGGATCGCCCCGGACGCGACGCCCGGGGACGGCGTCTTCACGGCGGCCGTGTCGTTCGCGGCGCGGGGCGACGTCGAGTACAAGATCTCGCGGAACGGCGTCGATCTCGACGATGGCGGCGCGGGCGCGGCCAGCGGTGAGCGCCTGCGCTTCACGCTGGCCGGCGGGACACCGCCCTACGATGTCACCTTCTACTACGACACGCGCGACCTGACCGCACAAGGGTTCTTACCGGCGAGGGAATCGGCCTCGGACTCGCGCAACGCCTCGATCGATGCCGACGGCGCGCCGCAGGTGTGGGTCGCCGTCGGAGACTGGCAGGGTTCAGTGGGCGACACCGACTGGAACCCTCACTCATCGCTCACGGTCGCGCGCGACGATGGCCGCCTCGGGGATCGTCGCGCGGGCGATGAGGTCTATACGTACCGCTTCGTGGCCCGGACGGCGCTCTCCGGTGCGTCCTTCAAGTTCGCGGCGCAGGGCCCGTGGAGCACGAGGCTCGGCGCGAACGGCTGGAGCTACGCCCCGCGAGACTCCTCGAACGGCGTTTTCAGCGCGGCGCCCGGGCAGGTCGTCACGCTGGAGCTCGACGCGCTCCACGGCCGGATGCGCGCGCAGGTGTCGAGCCCCGCGAAGCTCCTCCTGACGGAGCTCCTCGTCCACCCGACGGCCGCGGAGTTCGTCGAGATCTACAACCCGGGCAGAGGCGCGGTCGACCTCTCGGACTACTACCTCGCTGATTACCGCTTCTACTACCAGCTCGTCACGCCGAGCCCCACGCTCCCGAACACGAACGATTTCCTTGTGCGCTTCCCGGACGGCGCCGTGATCGGCCCCGGTGAGATCCAGACCGTGTCGCTCGGAGGCGCCGAGTGCTACCGCATGGGGTGCAACGAGACCAGGGCGTTCGAGGGCTGGGGCTCGCACCCGACTTACGAGATCCACAGCACGGCCACCTATGGCGAGGGGGGGAGCAAGTCGGCCGCCGCCGTGCCCGACATGCGGCTGCCGCTCCAGGCATCGGTGGGAGAGACGCGCGGGCTGACGAACGATCATGAGTGCCTGATCCTCTTTTATTGGGACGGCGTGAGCGACCTCGTGAGGGACGTCGATTACGTCTTCTATGGCGGGACGGGGCCGAACGCGCCTGTCGACAAGACGGGTGTGTCGATCGACGGACCGGACCCCGGGAGCGCGCCGAGCGCCTACCTGGACGACGCGGCGGACGACGTCGCGCTGCACGCGCCGCTCTCGACCGCGGGCGGGAGCTGCCGGCAGGACTTCACCGAAGGCGCCCAGACCGCGAGCGGGGGAAATGGAGTGACCGGCGCTGTCGAGACCGGCGAGCCCTTGTCGTCGACCTGGACCGCATGCGCCGTCCCGACGCCCGGCGCCATCGATTTCGACGGCGACGGCGTGCTCCTGGGCGACAACTGCCCCCTGACGGAGAACCCGCGTCAGGAGGATTCGGACGGCAATGGCATCGGCGACGCCTGCGATATCGACGATGATCAGGATGGCCTGTACAACGACGCGGACAACTGCCCCAAGGTGGCCAATCCCGGCCAGGAGGACTCGGACGGCGACGGGACCGGCGACGCCTGCGACGACGATGG
Organism: Sorangium sp. So ce362; assembly: GCF_051519845.1. NCBI lineage: Bacteria > Pseudomonadati > Myxococcota > Polyangiales > Polyangiaceae > Sorangium > Sorangium sp. So ce362. Next base: position 7,374,402 of record NZ_CP150332.1, read on the forward strand.
CCTCGACTCGGACGGCGACGGCGTGCTCGACAGCGCGGACAGCTGCCCTGCCGTCCCGAACCCGGACCAGGCCGACACCGACGCTGACGGCGTGGGCGACGCGTGCGACAACTGCAAGGCCAGGGAGAACCCCGCCCAGACCGACACGGACGGCGACGGCATAGGCGACGACTGCGACACGGACGACGACAACGACTTCGTGAGCGACATCGATGACGCCTGCCCGACCGAGGCCGGGCCGGCCGCGACCCGGGGTTGCCCAGGGGCGGAGGGCGGCGGCGGGGCGGCCTCGAGCGCGGCGAGCTCATCGAGCGACGCGTCTTCCTCGTCGGGCAGCGGCGGCGGGCTCGACGGCGGCGGCGACGGCTGCGACTGTCGCGCCGCGGGCGGCTCGCCGGCGGGCGGCTCGCCGGCGCCGTGGCTCGCGCTGCTCGGCGGCATGCTGCGGATCGCGCGCGGCCGGCGGCGCGCGTGAGCGGGGCTTCGGGTCAGCTGCCGAGCCACTGCCGCGCGAGCTCGATCGTGCGGGCGTTGTCGGGGACATCGCGGAGGAAGCGCTCGCGCCAGGTCGGATCGCTGAGCTTCTCGGCGCGCGCGAGCAGGGCCGCCCTGGCCGACGCGATCGCGATGGCGGCCTCCTCGCGGCGACCGTGCGCCGCCAGCGCCTCGGCGAATGCCAGGCGGACGAGCGACTCGCCCTCTTCGATGGCACCGAACGACTCCAGCATGGCGCTCGCTTCGGCGGCCGTCCTGACGGCCTCGTCGACGTGCCCGCGCCCGAGCAGCACGCGCGCAAGGATGGCGAATGCCTGCACGCCGAGCGTCGGCGCGCCGGGAGAGAGCGCCACGGCAGCGCGCACCTCGCGCTCGGCGGTCTCCAGATCGCCGGCGGCGAGGGCGATCCTCGCGATGCAGCAACGAAAGATCATCTCCAGGCGCGCTCCGCTCGCTCGCTGGCTCGGCAGGACGCCTGCCTCCGCGAGCGCCCACGCCTCGACCAGCTGACCGCGGCTCGCGAGGACCTGCGCGAGACTCGACTCCACGATGAGCTTCAAATCGTGCAGCTGTAGCCGGTCGGTCTCCTCCCGGGCCGCGCGCAGCGTCGACTCTGCCCTCTCGAAGTCGCCTAGCTCCGCGTAGGCAAACCCGAGATTCGCGCGGTTGCTACACGCGTTGCGGCGATCGCCGGCCTGCTCGAAGGCGAGCACCGCGGCCTCCAGGCCGCTCACGCCGGCGCTCAGATCACCGGTACACATCGCGTGGTAACAGCGCGCTTCCTGGAGGTGCGTGAGCACCTTCAGGTCCTGTGCCTCTTCTCGCGCGAGAGCGCGCTCGGCGGTCTCAAGCAGAGCATTCCCTTCGGCATAACGCCCCCCCAGGATCAGCACGGTCGCGCCCTCGACCAGACAGGAGAGCTTGACGCACTGCGCGCCGTCTACGGCCGGAGCCTCCGCCGCCACGGTCATCCAGCGCTCGACGTCATCGAACCATCCCAGCTTGGAAGAGGCGATGGCCACCTGCGTGATGGCCGAGAACCATACGGTCGAACCGCGCTCGAGCCGCTCGATCGCCTCGGTGCCTCGCTCCACCGCGAGGGCGGCATCGCCGCGCCACGCATGGGCTTCGGCCTGGACGCCGCGAAGCCTGCCCGCGGTATTTCCGGCAGCGCCGCAGCCGATACCGCGGTTAGCCCGCTCCAGCGTCGTCGCCAGATCGTTACCACGGAGCGCCTCTTCGGCGGCGCGCAGGTACGCATCCGCCGCCCGCGCCGGCGCGCCGCCGATCTCGAAGTGTTCCGCGAGCGCCATCGCGTCCGCGACCCCGGCCCGCTCCAGCCAGTCGCCCGCGAGACCATGCCCGACGCGACGGTCGCGCTCGGTGAGCATCTCGTAAGCGGCCTCCCGCACCAGCGCGTGGCGGAACCCGTACTCGACCTCGCCCGCGATCCGCGCCTCGTGGCGCCGCTGCACGAGCTCCCGCCGCGCGAGCTCGGCGAGCCGCGTCGCCGCCGGCGCGCCGCCCACGAGGGCCGCGACCCCGCCTTCCCAGAACGTCTCGCCGAAGACGCTCGCCGCGCGCAGCACGCGCCGCTCCTCGACCTCCAGCGTCTCGAGCCGCGCCTGCACCATCGCCAGCGCCGTCTCGGGCATGCCCTCGCTCCTGCCCTCGGCGACCGCGCGGATCTGCTCCTCCAGCACGAACGCATTGCCGTCGGCGCGCGCGAGCAGCTCTTCCACCTGCTCGTCCCCCACGCCGTCGCCGAGCACTTCACGCACCAGCCGCTCGCTCGCGCGCCGCGGCAGCGGCGCAAGACGGAGCCGGAGGCCGTTTCGCTCGCTCCACAGCGCCGGGAAGAGCGCGTCGACCTCCGGGCGGGCGAGCGCCAGCACGAAGAACGGCAGGTCCCTGGCGTGCCTTAACGCCGCGTCGACCAGGGTCACCGTGGGCAGGTCGCCCCAGTGCAGGTCCTCCAGCACCAGCAGCACCGGCTGTCGCTGGCACTCGGCCCGGACGAAGTCCTCGAACGCCTGGCGAAGGCGGTCGCTCATCAGCATCGGGTTCTGGCGCGCCGCGCGGAGCTGCGCATCGCTCTCGTCCGCGAACGCCGCCCCCACGAGCTCGCCGAGGAACGCCGCGACCTGCGGGCCCTTGCTCCGGAACGCGTCGAGCCGCTCGACCCGGGCGAGCACCTTGCGCCGCCGCGCCTCGAGCGGCTCGCCGTCGAGGAGGCCCAGGGCGCGGCGGAGCGCCCGGGCGAGCAGGCCGAACGCCGAGCCGGCCGCCATGGGATCGGCCCTGCCGATCCAGACCTCGGCGGCCTCGCTCCGCGCCTCGAGGGCGTGAAGGAACTCCCACGCCAGGCGCGACTTGCCGAGGCCCGGGGTGCCCACGACGACCACGGCGTTCGCGGAGGGCTCGTCCACGCAATGGCGCCACTCGGTCGCGAGCTGCAACAGCTCGCGCTCTCGCCCCACGCACGGCGTCGGCTTGCCGAGCAGCCGAGGCACGGTGTCCGGCTCCTCCTTCGGGCCGCGAAGCCAGCACCCTCCGGGCCCCCGTACCGTCTCGAAGCGGCTCGCGAGCAGGCTCGCCGTCGCGTCGTCGAGCCGGATCTCCCGGGGCAGCGGGCCGTCGCGCCCGGCGATGAGCTGCGCGACCCGATCGACCAGCTCGCCGACCGGCAGCTTCCCCTCGATCTCTGCCAGCCCCGTCGCGACGGACATGGGCACCCCGCCGAGCACCGTCCGGAGCGCGAGCGCGCAATGGGCCGCCCGCGTGGCGAGATCCGTCGGGGACTCGGCGCCGGACAGCGCGATGAGCAGCCAGCGCGACTGCAGCCGATCGACGCTCCCACCGTGGCGCGCCGCGATGTCGCGCAGCGCCTCGGCCCGCGCGGCGCCGTCGGCCTCCGAGAGCGTGGCGTCCGTCTCGGCGCTGCCGTCTTCGGCCAGGAGGACGCACATGACCCGGCGCTCGGCCGTCGTGATCTCCTCGCTCGGCGCGGGCGGCGCCGCGACCGCGCTCGCTCCGGCGGAGAGCCCATCACCGGCCGCGGCCGCGAGCTCCGCCGCGACGGCGGCGCCGTCGCGCGGCCGGTCCCCCGCCTCTTTCGACAGCATCCGCGTCACCAGGCGCTCGAACGGCTCCGGGATGTCGCCGCGGAGCTCCCCGAGCCGCGGCGGCTCTTCCAGGACGACCTTGATAAGCAGCGCGAGCGCGCTGTTGCCGAGGAACGGCGGGCGCCCCGCGATGCACTCGAACAGGACGCACCCGAGCGCGAACACGTCGGCCCGGGCGTCGATGGACAACTCGCCGCGCGCCTGCTCTGGGGCCATGTACCCGGGCGTGCCGAGCACCGCGCCGGGCGACGTGAGGCTCTGCGCGAGCCGGAGATCGCGGGCGATGCCGAAGTCGAGCAGCGTGGCGCGCTCGACGGCGCCGGCGACGAGCATCAGGTTGCTCGGCTTGAGGTCGCGGTGAACGATGCCGAGCCGGTGGACGGCGCCGAGCGTCGTCGCCACGCGGGCGGCCAGCGTCGCGCTCTCGGCGAGCGTGAGCGGCGCTTCGGCGAGCCGCTCCTCGAGGGTGACGCCGTCGAGCCACTCCATCGCCAGGTAGGGCTGTCCAGCGCCGGTCATGCCGTGCGCGACGTACTGCACGACCCCCGGCAGCCGGAGGGTGACGAGCGCCTCCGCCTCCCGCACGAACCGGCGCAGGTCGTGCGCGCTCGCGCCCTGCAGCACCTTGAGCGCGACCGCCTCGCCCGACAGCCGGTCGCGCGCGCGATACACGTCCCCCATCCCGCCGGCGCCGGCGAGCCGCTCGATCTCGAACCGATCCTCGATCACGTCCGCAGCGCGCATGGCGCTCTCCGTGTACTTCGCAGCCAGCCGGGCTCCTAGCTCCCTCGCTGCCGCTCCAGCCGCTCCCTCATCCAGTTGGGGATCCTCCCGGCTGCCTGGATCGCCCTCGCCAGCGCCGCTTCCCCCTCGACGTGACGGCCGCGCCGCGAGCGCGCCCGCGCCCGCGCCTCGATGACCTCGATCTGCTCCTGGCCCACGGAGGAGCGGGCGGACCGCTCCTCGAGCTCATCCCACTCCTCGTCGCTGGCATCGCGCGTCGCCAGGTCGATCATCGACCACTGTACCTCTTCCGCGGGGGCCATCTCGATGCCCCCGCGCCCCTCGGCGATGGTCTTCGCCTGCTGAGCCCGGATGGTCTCGATGATCTCCCGCGCCTTGCCCTCTTCGCCTCGATAGAGGAGCAGCCTCGCCTGGAGCAGCTGCACCAGCGGACGCGCTTCCTCCCCCCGCTGCTGGCGCTCCAGGTGCGCGGCCCGCTCCACGTGCGGCATCGCCATCTCCAGGTTGCCCATCATGTAAAGGTACTCGCCGAGGTTGAACTCCCCCATGAGCTCCATCGCCCCGATGCCCAGCTCGCGCGAGAGGGCGAGGAGACGGCACATGTCCAGGATCATCCCCTCGTTGTCGCCGAGGCACGCGCGCAGGAGCGCCCGGTTGTTGATGGCCGGCCCGAGGTGCAGGAGATCGCCGCGCGCTTCGCACATCCGGATGGCCCGATCCAGCGCCACCCCCGCCTCGTCCAGCTTGCCCAGCCCCTGGTAGATGAAACCGAGGACGAGCAGCGACACCACCAGCGTCTCGTAGCCCTCGTCGCCCAGCGCTTCCGCCTGCGCCGCCGCGCGCTCGAACTCCCGCGCCGCCTCTTCCTCCCGGCTCTCTCGATGGAGCGACAGCGCCACCCCCATCGACAGGCGCGCCGAGAGCGCCGGAGGCAGCTCGCCGCTCGCGAGCGCCTTCGCCTGCTCCACCCGCTCCTTCGATCGCCCGTGGTCGACCATCCAGTCGAGCGCGATGGCCTCGTCGAGCAGGATCTCGATCTGCTCGATCGCCTCGCCCTCCTCGATCGCCATCACGCGCGCGCGATCGAGATCCCCGAGCGCGTCGTGGTAGCGACCGAGCCGGTAGCGCATCAGCCCCCGGCCCCGGTACGCTGCCCTCCGCCGCGCGCCGCGATCGTCGACCGGCTGCGCCAGCGCGCGGCTGTAGTGGAGCTCCGCCTCGATATAGGCGTGCCGCACCCGCGCCCGCGCGGCCAGCTCCAGGTAGGCCTCCTCCGCCACCGCCGAGAGCCCCGCCTCGGCCGCGTGGTACGCGATCTTGAACCGCCGCTGCTCCCGGTTCTCGTGGGTCGCCTCGCGGTGGTGCTCGTAGGCAGCCAGATGGATCCGCCGCCGCTCGGCCTCGGCGACCCCCTGTGCGATCGCCTCCCGCACCAGCGCGTGACGGAGCCCGAGCCGGCCCTTCCGGTCGACCACCAGCACGCCCGCCGCGAGCAGCCGCTCGGTCCCGACCCGCGCGTCGAGCGGGAAAGCCGCGCCCTCGCCGCGCCGATCGAGGTGGCGCAGCACACCCGCGATCTCGTCGGGCGACACCTCGGCACCGAGCAGCGAGACGAGCCGCGCGTGCGCGCCGAGGGCCGGCCCGAGCGCCGCGATCTCCCCCTGCGCCAGCGGATCGAGGAGCGGCAGCACCGGGAGGCGATCGAGCTCGTCGGTCGCCAGGTACCACGCGTCGCCCCGCGGGTGCCGGCGCAGGATCCCCTCGCGCTTCAGCCCGTGAACGAGCTCCACGAGGAGCAGCGGCACCCGCTGCGCGCGCTCGAGGAGGTGGTCGATCGCCGGCTCCGGCACGTCCCGCGCGGGCAGGAGCAGCCGGCGGCAGAGCGCCCGCGCGCTGTCGACGTCCAGAGGGTCGAGCCGCACGACCTCGCGCCGCGCCGCCCGCTCGCCCCAGGAGGGGTGCGCCTCGGCGAAGGCGGGGCGCCCCATCGCGCAGATCCAGAGCGGCGTGGCCCCGTCCCCGAGCGCCGCAAACTCGAGCGCCGCCAGCGTCGCGTCGTGCGCGAACTGCGCGTCGTCGACGATGACGACGAGGGGCGCAGCGGCCATGCGCCGGCGCAGGCACTCGCCCGCCGCACGCACCCGTGCCGAGCGCAGCGCGCCGGGAACGGCCTTGAGCGCCTCGATATCCCGGCAGAACTCGCCGCCCGTCCGCTCGTCCACCCATCCGAGCGCCATCGCCAGCCCCGATCCGAGCTCATCGCCTAGCGCGGAGCCGAGCCGCTCCGCGAGCGCCGCGCGGACGCCGCTCTCGGGGGGCGCCTCGGGGACGTCGAGCGCCTCGCGCACGAGTTCCTGGAGCGTCGCGTCCGCGGCGCCGCTCGTGGGCTCCTGCCCGCGCAGCTCGATCAGCTTGGCCTGGGGCAGGCGCGACCGCAGCTGCTTGCCGAGCTCGACGAAGAGGCGGCTCTTCCCGTACCCGGGCTCGCCGATCACCGACACGACCGTGGGCTGCCTCAGCCGAAGCGCCTCCTCGGCGCCGTGGAGGAGCTGATCGAGGATCTCGCGGCGGCCGATGAACGCGCCGGGGCCCGTCGTTTCCCGCGCGTCGTCGCCGGGCCGGGGCTCCGCCCCGCGCGCAAGCTCGTCCTCCGGCGCGGCGAAGGGTGCCTCCGGGAGCGCGGCCGCTGCCGCGGGGGTGAGGAACGGCCCCGGCGGTCCGGAGGCGGCCGGCCACCGCTCGGCGCGCGAGAAGAGCGGGCTCAGGAACCGCCGAGCCCCGCCGGGGCGGGTCTGGACCGACACGGGCGCGAGATCGATGAGCACCCGCTCGCACAGCCCGCCGCGCAGCAGCTCGTCGGCCGCGCGCCTGGCGTGGCGCGCGGGGCTCGCCGCGCCCTCGTAGCCGAAGACCGCCGCGTAGCGCGAGCCGGACGCGTGCGCGAGCTCGCCGCCGAGCGCCCGGATCCTGCGCTGCACGGCCATCCGGTCCGCGACGCCCTCGAAGAACAGCAGCCCCACCGCGCGGCGCTCTGCGCCGGCCAGGGAGCGAGGTCCGTCGCGCTCGCTCACCGCGAGCTCGTCCCCGAGCGCGCGCTCGACCGCGCGGCGGAGATCGGCCGCGCTCGCGGGCCGCTCGCCCCGGTCCTTTTCGAGGCAGCGGTGCACCACCTCCTCGATCGCCCGCGGCACGGCCGCGCGCGCCGACAGGCGCGGCGGCCTGCGGCTCCGGTGGTCCTCCAGCACCGCCGCGCGGGGCCCCCAGAACGGAGGCCGGCCCGCGAAGAGCTCGTACAGGATGACGCCCATCGCGTAGATATCGGCGCGCGCGTCGAGATCTGCGCGGCCGGCGGACTGCTCCGGCGCCGTGTACTCCGCGGTCCCCAGGGCCAGGTCATCTCCCTGCGCGCCGCCGGGCCGCCCCACGACGCGAGCGATGCCGAGGTCGATGAGGGTCGCCTTTCCCGCGTGATCGACGAAGATGTTTTCGGGCTTGAGATCGCAGTGCACGTAGCCGCGCGCGTGGACGACCTCGAGGGCCGCGAGCGTCGCGAGGCCGAGCCGGGCGGCCTCCTCGAGCCGCGGCGCCGGCCGCGCGGCGAGGCGGGCGGCGAGCGTGGGCGCGGCGACGAGCTCGATCACCGCGTACGGCGAGCCGTCGTCCAGCGCGCCGAATGCGTGCACGGCCGGCACGTGGGGAGCCCCGACGGCGAGGAGCGCCTCGATCTCGCGCCGGAGCCGCGGGCCGGCACCGCGGCGATCGACGCGCGCGAGCTTGATCGCCGCCGGCTGCCCGCCGTCCTCGGGCTCGGCCTCGAACACGGTGCCGAAGCCGCCTTGCCCCAGGACCCTGCGTGTCCGGTAGCCCGGGAAGCGAGGCAGCGAGACGGAGACGACCTCGGTGAGGTCGAGCACGGTCGCGTCGTCCGGCAGCGACGACTCACCCGCCGCCGGGCACTCGGGGCACGAGCCCTGGTTCCGCCGCCCGCAGGACGGGCAACGCCGATATTCCGGGGGTGCGCGCTCGGGATCCTGGTGCCGCTGGACCTCGGAGCCCATGCTCCATCCTACGGCGCCAGGAACGACGTGATCACCACATCCGTGCGCGCCGTGGACGAGATCGCGGGGTTGTCGAGACATCGAAGGTAGAAGCCGCCTGCGGAGCTATCCCAGCTGCACACAGTATCGCATGAGCCCGCGAGCGCGATGGGCCCACACGGCTCCGTGATCGGCGCCCCGGTCACCGGGTCGGCACCGATGTGACCTGCCGCACAATCGCGCTTCATCGCCCGCGCGTGCGTGACGCCTGCCGGCGAGTAGCAGGCCCGCACGTGGGGCGTCGATGTGAACAGATTTCCCCAGAACGCGCCCTCTTTGACCGGGTAGCTCGAGCGCTCCGAGGCCGACGAGGCCAGGGATACCTGGGTGCCGCGCAAGGAGATCATCACCGAGACGCCATACCAGTTCGTGCGCGCGGCGAGGCACGCGGAGATGTAGCGCTGGTGGAATGGATCCGTGAGCGGACCGTAGATCCACCAGTCCGCGATCCCGAGGTAGCCGCTGTACGTCTCCCGTCGATTCGTCCCACCGCTGTCGGTCCACGTGAACGAGAACGACTGGTCCTTCCTCAGCGCGCAGCTCACGACGTACTGAAGGAGCTGCCTTGACAGGACGCCCTCGGGTCCTGGATTCTGGATGGCTGTGCGCGCGGTCGCGCTGAGCGCGCCCGGGTTGAGCGCCTTCTCGCTGAGCTGGCTCGGGACGAGCGCGCCGGAGAGAAGCGCGTTCATGTTGATCAGATTGGGCAGCGAGCCGTTCCCGGCCAGGATGGCCGCCTCCCCCTCCCCGATTGGCTCCGCCGCCTCTTCGTCGAGCTCGGCGTCGAGCTCGGCCCCGATGCAGGCGGTAGTAACCAGAGGTATTGCGAGGAGCGCAACAGCTCGTGGACAGTAAAGAAACATCTCGTTCCCCCTTTCGATGATGGGTCCAGGCGTTTCAGGTCGAGTGACGGCCAAGTTTAAGTTACCATTTGGAAACGCTCCTGAGCGTGCCGGTTCATCAAATATCTTCCTCGAAGGGGACAGCAGCGCGCTGGCGTCCCCCGGTGGTCCCGATGGCCCGCATGGTCCGCATGGCCGCGCGGCTCCGGTGGCCCCGTGACGCGCCGCGCGGTGAGGCGAGATGGCGAAAGAGGACGAGACGAGGCCGTTTTCGGAGTTCGAGCGGACCATCGCGCGCGGCGAGCTCCCGGCGGGGACCCTGGCTGGCGAATACATCCTCGAAGGATTCATCGCGCGCGGCGGCTGCGGCGTCGTCTATGCGGCGAGGCACGCTCGTTCAGGGAAGCCCGCCGCGGTCAAGGTGCTGAGCGAGGCGGTAGCTCATTCGCGCCGTGTGGTCGAGCGATTCGCACGTGAGATCGAGGCCTTGCAGCTGATCTCCCACCCCAACATCGTAGAAATATACGAAGTGGGTGAGCTGAACGACCACCAGCCGTTCTACGTGATGGAGCGTCTGGAGGGGATGACGCTCGACGCGCTGATCAGGGCCGAAACGCGGCTCGCGCCCCGGGAGGCGCTCGAGCTGTTCGAGCCCATCTGCGCGGCGCTCGGGGCCGCGCACGCCGCTGGAATCGTTCACCGCGACGTGAAGGCCAGCAACATCTTCATCTCCTCCGGCAAACCACGAAGCGTGAAGCTGCTCGATTTCGGGATCGCGAAATTGATGGGACCCGAGGAGGGCTCGACCTGGCTGACCACCGCCGGAAGAATGCCCGGGACGCCATCCATCATGGCGCCCGAGCAGATCCTGGGCGGTCCCATTGATGCTCGGGTGGATGTCTATGCGCTCGGCGTGCTTCTCCATCGCATGCTGGTCGGAAGATTACCCTTCCACACCCATGACATGGACGAGATGGTGCGGAAGCACCTCGAGGAGCCGCCGATGCCCCCGAGCCTGCGGGTGCCGCTTCCTCTCGAGCTCGACGCGGTGGTGCTGCGTTGCATGGAGAAGCGTCGGGAGCGGCGGTTCGGCTCGGTCGAGGAGCTGGTGCGGGCGCTCCGGGAGGCGATCGGCGAGCCCGCGTCGGGGGCGAGGGGCGGGCCCGATCCGGCGCAGCCGGCGGTGGGCGTGTACCTGGAGGTGCGGACGCGCGGCGACTCCGACGACCTCGACGAGGCGCTCGCGGCCGATATCGGGCAGGTGCTCGACGCGGCCGAGTCGCAGCTCGAGCGCGCGGGGTTCATCCTGGCCTCGACGACCGGCAACGAGGTGCTCGGCGTGCGTCTCCTGCCCGCCGGGACGGACGAGGAGCGCAGCGCGCGGCGCGCGGCGCTCCAGGTCGCGACGGCGCTGCACGAGGCGGTGGTCCATCGCGCGGGGGCGGACGCGCGCGTGCACGTCAACGTGAGCGTTCACGCGGACGACGTGCAGGTGCGCCCGGCAGCGCAGCCCGAGATCCTCGGGGGCGCGCTGATGTGCGCGGGGCGATGGGCGTCGGCCGACGAGGAGCAGGAGGTCTTCGCGACGCCGAGCGCGACAGCGGGCCTCATCGGCGACGAGCTGCCGTAGCTTCGCGCCGCCCGGCGGCACCTCGGCGCAAGCTCACTGCCGGCGCGCGCCGCCAGGCGGCACTTCGACGTAAGCCATCTTCCTCCAGACCGCCGCCGGGCGGCACTTCGACGTGAGCCATCTTCCTTCAAACCGCCGCCGGGCGGCACTTCGATGTGAGCCATCTTCCTCCAGACCGCCGCCGGGCGGCACTTCGATGTAATCGACATCACTCTACATCGCCGTTCGGTGGCACATTGACGTAAAGCACCTCACTTCAATCGCCGCTTCCCACCCGTTCTGCGCAAGCAGACAGCCGCGCACCTGCCGGCAGGCGGCGCTCAAGGGTAGATGGCTTACGTTTACAAGCCGGCATGCGGCGATCGAGAGAAGCTCGCTTCGCAAGCTGGAGCGCGTCCGATCAACGCAGAGGCGCAAAGCGACGGAGGGGAAATGCACGAGAAGGCGGCCGCGCGCGCGCCGGTGTCCACCTCCAGCCCGCGGCAGCGCCGGAGCGAGCGAGGGACGCTGTCTCGCTCTTCAGGCGGCGCTGGCGGTCGATCGCGCGGTCGCCACGAGGCCGCCGGCGGTCACGAGGGCGCAGGCGGCGAGCAGCTGGGGGCTCGCCTCGGCGTGGCCGGCGAGGCAGAGGAGCAGCGTCGAGAGGACCGGCGCGCCGTAGGACAGCACGCCGAGCTGCGGGACGTCGCCGTGCTTCGTCGCGTGGTCCCAGGCGAAGAACGCGACGCCCACGGGGCCGAGCCCGAGCGCGAGCAGGCCGAGCGCCTGGCCGGCCGTGGGCGCGACCGTGCGCTCGAGGGCGAGGTGCCCGGCGAGGCCGAGGACGGCGGTCGCGGCGCAGGGGCCCGCGAGGGCGTCGGCGGGGACGTCGGCGAAGCGGCGCTGGAGCACCGAGTACGTCGACCAGATGAGCGCGCAGCCGAGCGCGGCCAGGTAGCCGGGCGCGTGCGCGGCGCTCGGGCGGACGGCGCCTCCGGCGGCGAGGACCGTCCAGACGCCCGCGAGCCCGAGCAGCGCCCCGGCCACATGCCTGAAGCGCAGGCGGCCACCGGGGAGCGCCGCCGAGAGCAGGACGATGAGCAGCGGCCACAGGTACGAGATGACGCTGACCTGCACGGGCGGCGCGGCGGTGAGCGCGTAGAAGTAGAGCGCGTGGTAGCCGAACAGGCCGCCCACGCCGACGAGCCACCCGCCGAGCGGCTGGCGGAGCGCGCCCAGGCCGCCCCGGCCGCGCCGGGCGAGCCGCGCCGCGCCGAGGAGCGCCGCGATCGCGAAGGTCGACGCGAGCACCTGGAGCGGCGGCAGGCGGCTCACCGAGGTCGCGAGCAGCGTGAAGCTGCCCCAGAGGCCGATGGCCGCGACGCCCGCCAGGGTGGCGGCTCGCCGCGAGGGTCGCGTCGACGAAGTCGCCTCCGGCAGGACGGGGGGAGCCGCGTCCGGCAGGGCGGGGGGAGCCGCGTCCGGCAGGACGGGGGGAGCCGCGTCCGGCAGGACGGGGGGAGCCGCGTCCGGCAGGACGGGGGAGGTCGTGTCCGGCATGGCGCGGAGAATGGCGCGCCTGCCGGCCGCCGTGTACTGGATGAACACGCTGGACCCAGGCCGCGTGATGAAGCGCGCCACGTGAGCCCGCCCCCGCGGCCGAGCGCGTTTCGCTGGACGTTCGGCCGCGACTCGCGAATCTTTGGCGGCATGAAACTCACGAGCGTCGCCGCAGAAACCGTGCAGTTCGCGAGCCGAGGCGAGTACGCCGCGCCCTCGGGCGCGACGATCCGCATCCGCGATCGCGTGCTCGCCGCGGTGAAGGGCAGCGTGCTTTACCGGCCCGGTTCACTCGACACCTGGGAGCCGAAGGAGCGCCTCGAGCGCCCGGCGACGATCGAGGTCACCGGCGAGACCACGGCGGCGGCCGGGCGGCGACTCGTCGAGCAGGAGGGTGAGGGCCGCGTGGCGATCCTCAATTTCGCGTCCGGCAAGAACCCCGGGGGCGGCTTCCTGCGCGGGGCCAAGGCCCAGGAAGAGGACCTCGCCAGGTGCTCCGCGCTCTACGCCTGCCTGGTCGAGCAGCGCGACTACTACGACCAGAACCGCGCCTCGGGGAGCCTCCTGTACACCGACCACCTCATCTACTCGCCGGATGTGCCGTTCTTCCGCGACGAGCAGCACGCCCTGCTGGAGCGGCCCTTCGCGCTGTCGATCATCACCGTGCCGGCGCCGAACGCCGGGGAGGCGCTCCAGCGCGACGAGGGGTCGGAGCAGGACATCCGCGCGGCCCTGGAGCGCCGCGCGGCCATGGTGCTCGCGGCGGCAGGCGCGCACGGGCACCGGTGCCTCGTGCTCGGCGCCTGGGGGTGCGGCGTCTTCCGCAACGACTCGGTCGAGGTCGCCGACGTCTTCGCCCTGTGGCTCGGGCACCCGCGCTTCCGCGGCGCGTTCTCGCGCGTGGTGTTCGCGGTGTACGACCGGGCCGCCGACCAGCCGAACTACCGGGCGTTCCGGGACCGGTTCGCGGGGGCGTAGGCGTGCACCGTCGCGGGCACGAGCGAGCCCGCGACCCCCGCGACCCCCGCGACCCCCGCGACCCCCCGAATCACCCGCGCGCCGGCCACACCACACGGTGGGAGAGCTACGCCGGGCTGCGTCGAGGTCGCCATTCCCATCCACCTTCAATGGAATAGTCGAGGACAGAAACCGCGCGCCTGCTGCTTTCGAATTGTCGGGTCGTGATTGAGGAGCGACAATCACGGTTCCGCCTTGAGGACGATTGACAGCAAGCTCGCCGTCCGCTTCGCGGCGGCCGCCTTCTCCGCGTCGCTCCCGCTCCTCGGCGCGTGCGCGTCGACCGCGCCCGCGCCGCGGGCCGTCCGGCCTGCGGCCCCCGCGCCGCTCCTCCAGCGCTTTGCCAGCGAGCCCGCGCCGGCGCCCCGCTTCGTCGATCCGGAGCGCGGGCGGAAGCTCCGCGCGGCGACGTCCGACGTGCAGGCGCTGGCGCAGCGCACCGCCGAGAGGGAGCGCCTGCCCGCCCTGGCGCTCGGCGTCGTCATCGACGAGGAGCTCGCGATCCAGAAGGTGATCGGCGTGCGCGACGTCACGCTGGGCGGAGCGGTCGACGAGCACACGCGCTTCCGCATCGGCTCCATCACGAAGGCGCTCACCGCGGCGGCGATCCTGCGGCTCCGCGACGAAGGGCGGCTGTCGATCGACGCCCCGGCCGCGCGCTACCTGCCCGCGCTCGCCGGCGTCGTCTACCCGACGCGCGACTCGCGGCCGATGACGGTGCGCGACCTGCTCACGCACAGCTCCGGCCTGCCCCGGCTCGGCGTGTTCTCCCCCGCGTCGACGGCGCGCGACGTCACCGAGCGCGAGATCCTGGCCACCCTCGACGGCTTCGGGCTCGAGAGCGCGCCCGGCACCGAGACGTCCTACTCGAACCTCGGCTACTCGCTCCTCGGGCTGCTCGTCGGGCGCGCCGCGGGCGTGCCGTACCGGCGCTACATGAGCGACGCGCTGCTCGCGCCGCTCGGCATGCGCGACGCCGCGTGGGACGCCTCGCAGGTGCCGGCCGGCGCGCTCGCGTCGCCGCACGCGCGCGGCGTCGGCGGCGCGGTGACGCCGATCCAGCCGTGGCGGCTCGGCGCCTCCGAGTCGACCGCGGGCCTCTACGCGAGCCTCTCCGACATGGGTCGATTCATCGGGCTCCAGCTCGCCGCCTGGCCCGCCCGCGACGCGCCCGAGGCCGGGGTCCTGCGGCGGAGCACCGTGCGCGAGTCGCACATGATGGCGCGCAACGGCTCGGCGTTCCCGGCGGCCGGCGGCGCCGACGGCCCGGGGCTCGGCTGGCACGTGCGCGAGGACTGCGACCTCGGCCACGTGGTCTTCCACAACGGCCTCATCGATGGCTTCTCCGCCTCGGTGATGGTCCTCCCGCAGCGCGGCGTCGGCGTCGTCGCGCTCGCCAACGTGGCCGGCGCCGATCTCGAGTCGCTCAACACGAAGGTGCTCGGCAGGCTCGTGGCGACCGGCGCGATGGTCGCGCGCGTCGTCCCGCCCTCCCCGTCGGTGCGGCGCGCGGCGCAGGCGGTCGCCTCGGTCATCGGCCGAGCGCGGACGGACCTGCTCGATCGCAGGCTCCGGCCCGGCTGGTTCCCCGAGGATCACCTCGCGTCGCTGCGGCAGGAGCTGCGCGACGTCGGCGCGAGGGTGGGCCCGTGCGCGCTCGACGGCTCCGCGATGGTGGAGAGCGCCACGTCGGCGCGCTTCGGCCTGCGCTGCGAGCGCGGCGCGCTCTCGGTGGCCGTGCGCGTCGACACCTCGCCGGACCCGCGGATCACCGCGTTCAGCGTCGAGGAGCAGACGGGGGCTATCGCCTTGGAAGGCGAGCGCTCACGCGCCCGCCCGTCGCGCTGCCGCTGAGCTCGCCGGCGGCCCCGGCCATCGCGCCACGCCCGTGGCAGAGCGCCGCCGCGCGAAGGCCCGGCAGAGCTCGCGATGGCGCCGTGACGACGCCGCGATGGAGCAGCCTGTTTTCGGCGGCAGTCGTGCGGCTGGCTCGCCTCGTGCAGTCCGCCGCCGGCGCTCGCACCCACGGATTGCCGCTGTCCACGAGACTCGGGACAACGGAGCTCGCTTCAGCCCGCTACCACGCCCATCTCGGGCGGTAGCGAGGCGACAGATCACCATGCGAACTCTCGTTCACACTCTTGCGCTCTCGCCCCTGCTCGCCCCAACGGAGATGGGTCCCGGCGGCGCCGGCACCGGCGACATGACGGGCACCGGGGCCCCGGGTACCGGGACGACGGGCACCGGCAGCAGCGTGACGGGCACCGGGACCCCGGGCACGGGTACGGGCGCCGGCGTCCCCGGCGGCTTCCGCGGCGACACGAGCAGCGGCACGCAGTCGCCCACGACGGGCTCGCAGCAGGGCAATCCACCGAACAAGAAGGGTGGAACGCCCGGCACCGGCACCCAGAGCCCGGGCGCGGGCCCCGGCGCCACGGGCAGCGCCCCGGGTTCCGGCGGCGCGCGCTGATCCGGCGGCGCTGCCGCCGTCCTCTCGCCCGGCGGCTCGCGTGGCCCGCGCGCGCGACCGCAGGAATGACGCGACGCCCCGGCGGCGGGCGCGCCGAGCGAGACACGCCATGAAGGAAGAGATCGCCAAGGCGCGAGGAGGCCCCGAGACTTCCTTTTCTCGGCGTCCTTGCCGCCTTGGCAGTTTGTCGCGCTCTCGTCCGATCACCGCCCTGACGCGGCGGAGGCAGCGCCGGAGCTCGCCGCGCCACCTGCCCTGAGATCACCCGGAGATCGCGAGGGTTGCAACCACGTCGCGCAGCATGGTATTCGGCTCGACCGATCCCGAGGATCGGCTAGTCTAGTCGCGCCCATCGCTCCGGACGTCGAACCGTCCCCCTCACCTGCGGAGGTCCGCTTGAAGCACAACGACGTGGTGGTCTTGATCCTCGGCGGCGGCGTCGGTAGCCGCCTCTACCCGCTCACCAAGCTGCGCTCGAAGCCGGCCGTCCCGACCGGCGGCAAGTACCGACTGGTCGACATCCCGATCAGCAACTGCCTCAACTCGGGCTTCAATCGCATTCACATCCTCACGCAGTACAACTCGGTCTCGCTCCACAACCACATCACGCAGACGTATCGATTCGACGTCTTCTCCGCGGGCGCGGTGCAGATCCTCGCCGCCGAGCAGACGCCGGACCACAGCGACTGGTACCTGGGCACCGCCGACGCGGTCCGCAAGCAGCTGGGCGAGGTCAAGTCGCCGAACCCGCGCGACGTCATGATCCTCTCGGGCGACCACCTCTACCGCATGGACTACGAGCCTTTCCTCGCGCACCACCGCGAGACCCGGGCCGACGTCACGCTCGCCGTGCGGCCCGTCCCGACCGCCGAGGTGTCGCGCCTCGGCATCGTGGACACCGACGACAGCGGGCGGGTGATCAAGTTCGTCGAGAAGCCGAAGGAGATGAAGCTGCTCGACGGCGTGCGGCGGTTGCCCGATCCGAAGTACCCGTGGCTCGCCTCGATGGGCGTCTACATCTTCAGCGCGAAGGCGCTCTACGAGATGCTCGAGCGCGACAACGCCTCCGATTTCGGCAACCACATCCTGCCCCGCGCGCTCGACAGCCACCGGATGGTGACCTACACGTTCGACGGGTACTGGGAGGACATCGGCACGATCCGGAGCTATTACGAGGCCAGCCTCGCCCTCACCGACACGAATCCTCCGTTCTCCTTCTACGATCCGCACCGGCCGATCTACACCCGCCCGCAGTTCTTCCCCCCGGCCCACGTCAGCGCCGGCTCGGTCCTCGACCAGGTGCTCCTCGCCGAGGGGAGCCGGATCATCGAGTCGAAGATCTCCCGGTCGATCGTGGGGCAGCTCTCCTCGATCGGGCCTCACGTCACGATGTCGAACACGGTCATGATGGGCGCGGACTACGAGTTCCTGTTCCAGGCCCAGGGCCCCGAGAGCAGCAGGGGTCTCCCGCCCATCGGCATCGGCCGGGGGTGCAGGATCGACGGCGCGATCATCGACAAGAACGCGCGCATCGGCGAGGGGGTGGTGATCCGCAACATCCCCGATCGAGAGGACTCCGACACCGAGTACTACGCGGCCCGGGAGGGCATCGTCGTCGTCCCGAAGAACGCCGTCGTGCCCCCGGGCACGATCATCTGAGAGGCCGCACGGTCATCTGAGAGGCCGCCCCGCGAAGCCGGCGGCGCGCTCGCCCGCGCAGGTCGGCGCCGCCGCGCCCGCGCGTCCGTAACAACCCGCCACGATGCCGCCCGGCATGGCGCTCTGCGCCGTCCGGGGCGCCATCGCCTCGCCGTCCGTCGATCCCGGGCGATCCCGGGCGATCCCGGGCGATCCCGGGCGATGCGCGCCCCTCCGGGGGCCTGGGCGGCGGCGCGCTGGTGGGGCCCCCGCGCGGGCGCCCTGCCGCGCCCGCCCACTGGCCCCTCGTCGGCTGGGCCCCGGTCTGGTAAAGAGCGCCTTCATGCGAATCTGCATCCTCGGCGCTACGGGCCTCGTCGGTCGCGAGACCATCACCCTCATCGCGCGGGCCTGGCCCGGCGCAACGCTCGCCCTCTTCGCGAGCCGCGACCAGGAGCTCACCCTGGACGGCAAGTCGTACGAGGTGCTCAGCGCGTCGCGGCTCGAGGCGCAGGACGCGCCCCGCGGGGACCTCGCGTTCGTGGCCCTGGATGACGAGCACAGCAAGCGGTACGTGCCGCGGCTGCTCGACCTCGGGTACCGCGTGATCGACAAGAGCAACACGTTCCGCGCCGACCCGAAGGTGCCGCTCGTCGCCGCGGGGGTGAACTCGAGCATCGTCGACGACTCGGTCCGGCTCGTGGCCAATCCGAACTGCACGACCATCCCGCTCACGCTCGCGCTCTCGCCCCTGCGCCGGGAGTTCGGGCTGAGCGCGGTCACGGTGAGCACCTACCAGGCGGTGAGCGGCGCCGGCATCGCCGCCCTCGACGCGTTCATCGCGGACGCGCGCGACGGCTACCAGGCCCTCGACCGGCTGGGCCTCCCGTTCAAGCTCTCGGGCTACGCCGCCAACACCGTCCCGCACAACGGCGGCACCGACGAGAGCGGCTTCTCCTCGGAGGAGCGGAAGCTCATCTTCGAGAGCCGCAAGATCCTGGGCATGCCCGAGCTCGGCATCTCCGCGCAGTGCTGCCGCGTCGCCGTCGCCGTGGGCCACTACGAGAACGCGTGGGTGACGTTCGAGCGCCCGGTGGACCTCGAGCGCGTCGCGAGCCTCCTGAGCGATCCGGCGCAGTCGCCCTATGTGAAGCACCTCGCCGGCGCCGCGGGCGAGGGCCTGAGCGCGCTCCACTGCGTGCAGGACCGCGACCGCGCGCTGGTCGGGCGGATCCGCCCGGATGCACGGGACCGCGACCGGAAGAGCGTGTGCCTCACGGTGGTCGGGGACAACCTGCGGCTCGGCGCGGCCACGAACGCGGTCCGCGTCGCGACGCGCTGGTTCAAGAGCGCCGATCAGGACCTCCAGGCCCCGTGACCGACACGCGATCTCCCCTGGAGGACTCGAGACGATGACGACCCCCAAGGCGCTCATGATCCTCGTCGCCGGGCCCTATCGCTCCGGCACAAACGATGACCCCGTCCTGATCGCCGCCAACGTTCACGCCATGAACGACATGGCCGTTCGCCTGTTTCGCGCCGGCCATCTCCCTGTCCTCGGCGAGTGGTTCGCGCTGCCGCTCATCGAGCACGCCGGGTCGCGGGAGATCGGCGACGAGATCTTCAACGAGATCTTCCACCCCGTCGCCCGCCGGCTCGTCGCTCGCTGCGACGCTTGCCTGCGGATCGGCGGCGCCTCGAAGGGAGCCGACGAGATGGTCGAGCTGTCCCGATCCATGGGCAAACAGATCTTCTTCAGCCTGGACGAAGTACCGAGCTGCGGCTAGCCGCGCGGGGCCCGCGGCGGCGCGGCCTCTTCATGGCGCCATCGCCGGCCAGCCGGCGCCGACGGGGAGCGCCTGCACGTCGGGGAACAGCAGGTAACCGCGCTTCCCGTCCCGCGTCTGCCTGTGCGGCGGCGACGGCGCGGCCGCGGCGGCGCTCGCGCGCACGGCGCGCCCGAGCGCGGTCGCGCCGTCGAGCGCCTGGCTGAGCGCGGCCAGCGCCTGCGCCAGCTCGGAGAGCGGCGTATCGCCCGACGTGCCCCGCGCGACGAGCGCGTCGATCTCGCGGCTCCGCACCCCGAAGTCCGACGGCAGCGGGTGCGCGCGCGGCGCCCTGAGCGCGGCGTCGAGGAGCTGGCGCTTCGCCGCGGCGCCCGCCTCGCCGAAGCCCACGACGAGCTCGAAGAGCGCCGACGCGACGCCGAAGCCGGGCTCGAGGCCCTCGCGGCCCTGGATCAGGAAGGCCCCGATCCCCAGATCATCGAGGTACTCGAGCCCCGTATAGCTCGGCGTCGCCGAGCGCTCCGTCTCGGGCAGGGGCGGCGCGACGCGCACCTCGCCGCTCTCGAACACGACGACGCGCGCGTACGTGAAGCCGGCGTGCGGCACCGCGAGCCGCACGCGCGCGAGCTGCGCGGCGACCTCGGCCGCCGCGCCGATCTCGAAGCGCGCGCCCGGCAGGTAGCGCGCGATGCCCGCCAGCGTCATGCCCGCCGCGTCGGGCCAGGGGCAGACCGCGACGTGGCGCGGCGCGGCCTCCGCCTCGCCCGGCGCGCACACGCGCTCCAGGCCGAACGAGGTGGGCGCGACGAGCGGCGGCCGCTGGCCCTCCACCCGCCGCAGGTCGCCGAACAGCCAGGCGCGGTTCTCCCCGTGGTGCTCGGGCGCGAGCATCCGCGCGCCGACGAGCAGCGCAACCGTGCCCCCGGCGCGCGCGAGCCAGGCCTCGGGCACCGAGAGGTGCTCGTACAGGTAGGCCTCGACGATGAGCTGCCATTCGCGGGGCGGCTCGGGCGGGAGGGACGCAGCGGTTCGGTACATGGCGGGTGCGAGGCCTCGAAGAACAGCATGCTCGGCCCCGGATCCACGCGCAAAGCGGGCGAGCGCGAGAGATAGCGTATCCAAGCCGGGACCGCCGCGAAACACGGCCATGCGCCGCTGCCGCCGATGGGCCCGCGCTCCGCCAGAGGCATCATCATTATCCATCTCCGGCGTGCCCGACGCGCGATCTCGCGCGTCGCGGCGCCCGCGCGAGATCGCCGATCCCCTGCCCCATCGCAGCGCCGCGCCAGCGCTCGGCGCCCGTCGGCGCGCGGGCGCCCCGGTCACGCGAGCCGCTTCACCCAGGCCAGGACGAAGTCGCGGAACACGGCCACGTTCCGCGCCACGTGCCGCGCGCTCGGATAGACGAGGTACACGGCCCCCGCGCGCTGCGACCACTCGGGCAGCACATGGACGAGGCGCCCGCTCGCCAGGTCGGCCGCGGCGAAGGCGCGCGGGAGCGGACCGATGCCGCCCCCCGCGCGGAGCACCGCGCGGATGAGCTGGACGTTGTCGGTGACGATGCGCCCGGTCGACATCGCGTCGCGCACCGAGCTCGCGTCATCGACCGGCCACTGGCCGCGCCGGGCGCTCGGGACGAACACCACCCGCTCGTGGTCGACCAGCTCGTCGAACGCGCGGGGCAGGCCGCGGCGCCCGAGGTACGAAGGGGCGGCGAAGAGCTGCAGGTGCGAGTCGAGCAGCTTGCGCGCGACAAGCGAGGAGTCCGGTAGATCGAGCGTCGCCCGGATGGCGACGTCGAAGCCCTCGCGCAGCAGGTCGACCCGGCGCGAGGACAGGTCCACCTCCACGGAGAGCAGCGGATACCGCGCGCAGAACTCGACAAGCAGGTCGCCCACGAAGGACTCGCCGCCGTCGGGCGGCGCGCTGAGCCGGATCAGGCCCTGCGGCTGGCCCTGGTAGGCGTCGAGCGCCTGGGCCGCGTCGCGGAGGCCGGCGATGTGGGGCGCCACGTCGCCGAAGAAGCGGCGGCCCGCCTCGGTCAGCGCGACGGCGCGCGGCGACCGGTGGAGGAGCCGCACCTTGAGGCCCTCCTCCAGGCGCGTCACCGCGCGGCTCACCGTCGACTTCGGGACCCCGAGCTGCGCGGCCGCGGCCGTGAACGAGCCGAGCTCCGCCACCTTGACGAACGCGGCGATCTCGTCGAGCTGGGGCGATCGGGGCGACTGCGCTCGGGCGGCCGTGCGGGGGCCGGGCATGCGGGGACCTCACGAGGGTTGGGCGGCTTCGGTCGGGCGCGCGATCAGGTGGCGCAGGTCGCGAAGGCAGGCAGGTGGCGAGGGCAGGTTGCTAAAACGCAACGCTGAGTTGAACCGTTGCACAATAGCACCTGGCTCGCCGCGCGCCCATAGAGAGGAAGCGGGCGCTCCGAGCCGGAGCGCCCGCCTCACCTCAGCGAGGCTCATCATGAACATCGTCAAGCGTTTCGCTCCCGCCGCTGCCCGCACCCTTTTCGGGCTCGTGTTCTTCGTCTTCGGGCTCAACGGCTTCCTGCAGTTCCTGCCGCAACCCCCGGCGCCCGAGGCCGCCGCCAGCTTCGGGGCCGCGCTGGCCGCGACCGGTTACATGTTCCCGCTGATCAAGGGGACCGAGGTCGTCGCGGGCGCCCTGCTGCTCTCGAACCGCTACGTCCCGCTCGCGCTGGCGCTCCTCGCGCCCATCGTCGTGAACATCGTCGCTTTCCACACCTTCCTCACGCCGCCCAACCCGGCCGCCTGGCTCATCCTCGCCCTCGAGCTCTACCTCGCCTTCGCCTACCGCGCGGCGTTCCGCCCGATGCTCGCCGCGCGCGTCGACGCTGGTGTCGCGGCGAGCTCCAGCGTGGAGCGCGGCAAGCTCGGCCCCGTCGAGAGCGCCGCCTGAGCCATGGCGCGCCCGCCGTCCACCTGCGCCGTCTCCAGCGCGCCTTCGTGACGTTACCCGCAGGGCAGGATGCGCAGCACCCGGATCCTGGTGCTCGTGCTGCCCGGCGCCGCGAAGGCCACGCTTCCGTCGGGGAATGCCACGAAGTCCTGGTATCGATTGCCGAGCACGTCGACCTGCAGCGGCGCGCCTTCGGCCTCCCCGGTGGCACGATCGCGCGTCTGCACGTACAGCGTGCGCTCCGGGTCGTTGCGGGCGATATCGCCGGCGCGCGGGGTGCTCTCCCAGGCCGCGAGCAGGCGCGAGCCGCCGTAGGCGGCCAGGTGCGGAGCGCGGTGGTTCAGGCCCGCGTCGTCGGCGATCGTGATGTCCTTGTCCGCAGCGCCGTCGGTGAAGTGGAGCAGCCGCACGTCCGCGAGCCCGTTCGACCCCGCCGGCTGGCCCGGGCGGATATCGCTCGTCGTGAGCCAGTAGCCGCCGCCTTTCGCCGTCACGAGGTTGCCCAGGTTCGAGTAGGCGAGATCGACCGGAGCGATGGTCGTGTAATCGGGCGCGAGCGCGATACGATTGTTGTTGTCGGTCTTGCACACCGTCACGAACTTGCCGGCGCTGGGGTCCCAGATAATGCGCTCGTAGCCGCTGTGGCTGCAGCCCCAGTCGAAGCCGTCCCGCTGCAGCTCCCCGCCGGCGTCGACGACCTTCATGCGATCGCCCTGGTGGATGTTGATGCACCCCCCTTGCGAGACGCTGATCGCGGCGCCGAAATAGGCCGCATAGCGCGCGCCGTCGAAGGCGATGCGGCCGTGGTGGGCGTACCACCAGATCATGAACACGCTGGGACCGGTGGGGCCGGTCGAGTAGGGCGGCAGCGCGGCGCTCGAGCTGGTGAGCTTGGTCGCCCAGGTCTCGCGCGCGCCGTCGAAGCGGACCATGTACATGTCGTGGCAGGGGACCGGAGGGGACGGCGGCGTGCCGCACAGGTTCGCCGGTACGCCGCAATTCAACGTTCCGCCGCCCTCGGCGTCGCGGGTGAGCAGCAGCACGCCGCCCGCGTCATCGGCGACCAGATCGGCGAGATCGTTCGCCGGCAGGCCGAGCGAGGGGCCCACGGCCCGATCACCTGCGTCGAGCTGGACGACGTGGACCTGATCGTCGTCGCTCATCCATGCGAGGCGCGACCCGCCGGACGGCATCGGCGAGATGACGAGCGGCATCAGCGCGGCCTCGTCCTCGCTGTTGATCACGCGGACTCCGACGTCGATCTCGGTGATGCGGATACGGTCCTGGGTGACGCCGCACGCGCCTGGCCCAGGATCGCCGCCCGCGCCGCCGCCGCTCGCGCTCGACGCCCCCGCGCCGCCGCCGCTCGCGCTCGACGCCCCCGCGCCGCCGCCGCTCGCGCTCGACGCCCCCGCGCCGCCGCCGCTCGCGCTCGACGCCCCCGCGCCGCCGCCGCTCGCGCTCGACGCCCCCGCGCCGCCGCCGCTCGCCGTCGAGCCCGACTCTCCAGTGCAGCCCGCGGGCAAGACGACGAGAATCAGCGACCAGGCGACTCGCATGCATCGTATCGACATGGCACCAAGCTACGTCTCGCATGCATTGCAACGCAAGCATTCCACGAAGAGCAGAAATGTTCCGGCGACTCTCCCCTTCGCTGTCGCGCCCAGACACTCCGAGGTGAATTCCTCCGGAACGCCATGACACGACGGCGGCCACCGGCTCCCCGCCGAACGGCGCCGTCAAAGGCGCCAGACGCACAGGTCCACCCACGTCGTATCCCCTCTCCTGCACAGTCGGGAGGTGCGGGCAGCGTGCTCCTCCCTTTGCGACTCGTCACCGCAGGTGCGCAGGCACTCATCTCCATGCGGCTCGTCGCCCCATCGGCCTGTCCAGAGACCTCACCTGCCTGGATACCGCGGCAGCACCTCGGACCAGAACAGGCATCAAGGACAGACATCCACGCACCCCGCCACAGCGAGATTCGTCCTGCCGCAACGTGTCCTCGTGGTATCATCCGGGACACAACCACCGCCGGCCACGCCGTGCCGCCAGGGCACGTCCACGTCAGTCAAGGGGAATGATGCTGACGATCTCCGGTTATCAAGCGGTCGCCAAGATCTACGAGAGCGGCAATTCGCTCGTCTACCGAGGCCGGTGCGCCGGCGACGAGCGCCCCGTCATCCTCAAGCTCTTGCGCACAGACTATCCCAGCCAGACGGAGCTCACGCGCTACAGGCATGAATACGCGGTGCTCCGCAACCTGCATGTGCCGGGCGTCGTCGGGGCGCTCGACCTGTGCCGGAACGAGAGAGGGCTCCTCCTCGTCCTCGAGGATTTCGGAGGCCACTCGCTGGCGCACCACCTGCAAAACGTGCAAAACGGCCGATTCGACGCCGCGAACTTCCTCCCCCTCGCGATCGGGATCACGCGCGCCCTCCACGACGTCCATGAGGACGGAATTATACACAAGGATATCAATCCTTCCAACATCGTATTCAACCGCGAGGCGGGTACGGTCAAGATCATCGACTTCGGCATCTCGACGCGGCTCTCGCGGGAGGAGCTGTCGAGCAAGAGCCCCACCGTGTTCGAGGGGACCCTCGCCTACATCTCTCCCGAGCAGACCGGCCGCATGAACCGGGCGCTCGACCATCGCACCGATCTCTACTCGCTCGGGGCCACATTCTACGAGCTCCTCACGGGCGCCCCGCCCTTCGGCGCGGCGGACGCCATGGAGCTCGTGCACTGCCATATCGCCCTCGATCCCACCCCGCCGCGCGCGCGATGCCCGAGCGTACCGGAGGCCCTGTCGGACGTTGTAATAAAGCTCATGGCGAAGACGGCCGAGGGCCGTTACCAGAGCACGGCGGGCCTCCTCCACGACCTGGAGGAATGCCAGCGGCGCCTCGACGCCGCGGGCGAGATCGCCCCGTTCCCGCTGGGCCGCGCCGACGCCTCCGGCGACCTCCGCATCCCGCAGCAGCTCTACGGGCGCCAGCTCGAGGTAGAGGCGCTGCTCGAGGCGTTCGATCGCGTCGCGCGCGGCGGCACCGAGCTGATGCTCATCGCCGGGTACTCGGGGGTCGGCAAGTCGGCGCTGGCGCACGAGCTGTACAAGCCGATCACCGGGGCGCGCGGGTACTTCGTCGCCGGCAAGTACGACCAGCTGAAGCGGAGCACCCCGTACACCGCGATCACCAGCGCGTTCCGCGACCTCGTGCGGCAGATCGTGGCCGAGCCCGAGGCGCAGTTCGCGCTGTGGCGCTCGAAGATCAAGGCGGCGCTCGGGGTGAACGGGCAAGTCCTCGTCGACGTGATCCCGGAGATCGAGCTCATCGTGGGCGAGCAGCCGCCCGTCCAGGCGCTCGGGCCCGCCGAGTCCCAGAACCGCTTCGTCCGCGTCCTCCAGAACTTCGTCCGCGTGTTCTGCGACGCCGAGCGCCCGCTGGCCGTCTTCCTCGACGACCTGCAGTGGGCCGACGCGGCGTCGCTCCGGGTCATCGAGCTCCTGATGACGGACGCCGAGCTGCGCGGGCTGCTCGTGATCGGCGCCTACCGCGACAACGAGGTCGGGGCCGCTCACCCGCTCTCGGCCGCGCTCGCCGCCCTGCGACGCGAGGGGGCCGTCGTGCGCGAGATCTCCCCGGGGCCGCTCGGCACCGAGATGGTCTGCCGGATGCTCGCGGACGCGCTGCGCGCCGAGGCCGCGGCGGTCACGCCGCTCGGCGCGCTGGTCGCGCGGAAGACCGGCGGCAACCCGTTCTTCGTCAACGAGTTCCTCCGCACGCTGCACCAGACCGGATGCCTGCGGTACGACGCCGGCCGCGCGGCGTGGACATGGGACGTCGCCTACATCGAGTCCAGGAACATCACGGACAACGTCGTCGACCTGATGATCGGCAAGCTCCGCGGGCTCCCGGCGGACACGCAGCGAGCGCTCATGTCGGCGTCATGCCTCGGCAACCGCTTCGATCTGGACAGGCTCGCTGTCATCCTCGAGGCGACGCGCGGCGAGGTCCACCGGCACCTCCTGCCCGCGCTGCACGAGGGCCTCATCGTCCCGCTGTCGCCGATGGAGCCCGCGGCCCCGGACGATCTCGGCGCGCCGCTCGTCTTCCCGGACCACAGGTTCCTCCACGATCGCGTCCAGCAGGCGGCGTACGCCATGATCGAGGAGGACGAGCGCAGCGGCCTCCACGCCGACATCGGCCGGCTCCTCTTGCGGAGCCTGGGCGGGCGCGACCCCGTGGAGGAGGTCTTCGACATCGTCTACCACCTGAACCGCGGCGCCGACCTCCTGAGCGACGCCGCCGAGCGGAGGCGCCTCGCGGAGCTGAACCTCCTCGCGGGCCGGCGCGCGCTGCTCTCCGCCGCCTTCGACGCCGCGCGCGGCTACTTCGCCGAGGGCCTCGCGCTGCTGCCCGCGGGCGCCTGGCAGCGCGATCACGCGCTGACGAGCGCGCTGCACCTCGGCGCCGCCGAGGCCGCGTGCATGAACGCCGACTGGCGCGCCATGAAGGAGCTCGTGGACGCGGCCCTGGGCGAGATCCGCGACGTGATGAGCAGGAGCAAGCTCTACGAGCTCCTGATCCTCTATCACCACACCCAGGCGGAGTTCCGCGAGGCCGTGGACACCGCCGTGGAGGCGCTCGCGCAGCTCGGCGAGGCGTTCCCCGCGAGCCCCGGCATGCAGGACTTCCTCGACGCCTACACGAAGACGACGAAGCAGGTCGCCGCGCTCGGCCAGGGGCGCCTCGCCGAGCTCCCCCCGATGACGGAGGCCCCGAAGCAGGCGGCGCTCGTGATCCTCCGGCGCGCGATCCACGCGTCGTACTTCGCCGCGCCGGAGATGCTCGGGCTCTTCATCTGCCGCGCGCTCGACCTGACGATGGAGCACGGCGAGTCGCCGCTCTCGTCCTATGCGCTCGCGGCGTTCAGCGTCCTCGTCAACGCCGGCGTGGGCGACATCAGGACGGGAGCCCAGTTCGGCGAGCTCTCGATCGAGGTGCACCGGCGCCGGGACGAGCCGCTCTACAAGGCGAGCGTCTACAACTTCTATTACGGCCTCTCGCGGCACTTCTACCGTCCGGCGCGCGAGAGCCAGGCGCCGCTCATCGAGGGATACCTGAGCTACGCCGAGAACGGCGACGCCGAGAGCGCCGCGTACTGCCTGATCAACGCCTTCGTCTGCGGCGCCGTCTCCGGGCAGAACCTCCTCGAGCTCGAGTCGATGTTCGAGAGGTACATCGAGGAGGTCTTCAAGTTCAAGCAAGAGCAGGTCATCAACCAGCTCAGCGTGTGGCGGCAGGTCATCCGGAACCTCACCGGCAGGTCCGAGCTCGGGGCGAAGATCAAGGGAGAGTTCTTCGACGCCGAGCAGGCGCTCCCCGGCCTGTACGCGACGAGGAACTTCAACACGGTCAACTACATCCATACGGCGCAGGCCATGCTCTATTTCGTCTTCGGCGAATACGAGCTCGCTTACAAGCACGCTGCCGAGACGGAGCCGACCCTCGGCGCGAGCACGGGCAAGGTGTTCACGCCGCTGCACACCTTCTATTACTCCCTCGCCATGACGGCGCTCTACCCGGCGGCCTCGCCCGAAGACAAGAAGCGCTATCGCGCCAAGGTGTCGGAGAACCAGGCGAAGCTCAGGTCGCTGTCCGAGACGTGCGCCGAGAACTTCCTGCACCGGCACCTGCTCGTCGAGGCCGAGCTCGCGCGGCTCGACGGCCGCGTGGCGGAGGCCCTGGACCTGTACGATCGCGCCATCGCGTCGGCGTCGGAGCACGACTACGTGAACGAGGCCGCGGTGGCCTGCGAGCTGGCGGGCCGGTTCTGGCTCGCGCAGGGCAAGGAGAAGCTCGCGCGCGTGTACCTCGCGGACGCGAGCTACAATTACAACCTCTGGGGCGCCGTCCGCAAGGCGCAGGACCTGGCGGAGCGGTATCCAGAGCTCGCCCCGCGCGAGGCGGTCTCGCAGCGATCACCGGGGGTCGCGCCCTCGCGGACGTTCGTCACGACGACCTCGCTCGGCGCGTCCCGCCTCGACCTGCGGACGGTGCTGAAGGCCGCGCAGGCGATCTCCGGGGAGATCGTGCTCGACCGGCTCCTCGTCAAGCTCATGTCGGTCGCCATGGAGAACGCCGGCGCCCAGCGCGGCTGCCTCGTGCTCCACGACAGCGACGGATTGCGGGTCGAGGCCGAGGTCGACTGGACCGACGGCCGCGACGACGCGCGCTTCCCGGGGCTGCTCCTCGACCAGGCCGCGGCGCGCGATCGCCCGCTCGTCTCGGCCGGGATCGTGCAGTACGTCGCGCGGACGGGCGAGAGCGTCGTCCTCGCCGACGCCTCGACAGACAGGCAATTCCAGCGCGACGACTACGTCGCGCTGCGCCGCCCCAGGTCGGTGCTGTGCGCGCCCCTCATCCACCACAGCGGCCTTTACGGGGCCATCTACCTCGAGAACAACACCGCGACCGGCACGTTCACCCAGGATCGGCTGGAGCTCCTCACGATGCTGTCCTCGCAGATGGCGATATCCATCGAGAACGCGAAGCTCTACACCGGCGTGGAGCAGAAGGTCCGCGAGCGCACGGCGGAGCTCGAGGAGGCCCACGCGACGATCGTCCGGCTGGAGCGCGAGGCGGTCGAGAACCAGATGGCGGGGGGCTTCGCGCACGAGATGCGCAACGCCCTCTCGGGGGCCGCGATGGTGCTCGGGTCGGTGACCCAGGGCGGCCAGACGCTGTGCGCGAAGAACGCGGCCCGGCTCGGTGAGCTCTTCGACCTGCTCAAGGACGACATCCCCGAGGGCAAGCTCAAGCCGGTCCTCGCCCGGCTGGGCGACATCGAGGAGGCCGAGGAGACGCTGGACAGCGTGCTCTGCATGGTGGGCGACTGCACGGCGCGCGCGCTGAGCGTCACGAACAGCATCCTGGAGTACTCGAAGCTCGGCGTCGCGCTCGTCGGCAACGAGGTCGTGAGCCTCCGCCGCATCGTCGAGTCGGTCGCGGCGCGGCACCGCGACGAGTTCGCGCGTCAGAGCGTGTCGGTCGAGCTCGACATCCGCGGCGGCTCGGCGGTCCTCGGGTACGAGTCGCACTTCGACTCCATCGTGAACAACATCGTCCTGAACGCGCGCGACGCGCTGCTCCTTGTCGACGACGGCCGCGGCCGGCGGGTGCGGATCGAGACGGTCGATGAGGGGGAGTTCCAGGTCCTCACCGTCAGCGACAACGCGGACGGGATCTCCGCCGACAACCTGTCGAAGATCTTCCAGCCGTTCTTCTCGACGAAGCCGACGACCGGCGTGGGCCTGGGGCTCAGCTTCGTCTCTCGCACCGTGGCGATGTACGGCGGGACGATCGACGTCGACAGCGACGCGGAGCGCGGCACGACGTTCGTCGTCCGGCTCCCGCGCGCGGTGCCCCGTGGACAGTCGCAGCCGGCCGGCGCCAGCGCCAGCCGTATCGAGCTCAACCTCGCCGGGAACTGAAAAGGGGGCGCCAAGATGACATCGGCGAAATTTACCAGGCGCTTTCGCGGGACCTCGGACGAGGCGCCGGAGGCGCCCCAGCGGGAGCGGCCGATCGTGGTCGTGATCGACGACGACCCGCGGATGCGGTCCGCGCTCGCGTTCACGCTGCGGCACGACTACGACGTGCGCCTGTACGCGAGCGCTCAGGAGGGCATCGCCGCCGTGACGGAGATGACCAGCCTGGTCATCCTGGACATCCGCATGCCGGGGATCGATGGGCTCACTGCGTACCTGAAGATCAGGGCGCTGTACCCGAAGGTGCCTATCATCTTCTACACCGCGTTCCAGGACATCCTGGAGAAGCAAGACCTGCTCTCGACCCACAAGGCGTTCGGCTATTTCGACAAGAACGGCGACGTGTCGGGGCTCAAGGCGGCGGTGGAGAAGGCCGTGCAGCACCACAGCGTTGTCTCGACCATGGCGAGCGCGCAGAAGCTCGTGCGCGGGCTCATGCCCCCGGACGACCACTGACCGGCGCGTCCGGCGCGCGGCCGCGGGATGGCAGGCATCGCGAGGGGCTGCGATCCGTCGTGACGGCCCCCAGCATCCCGGGTGTTCCGACGGATCGCCACGGTTCGCCACCGCAAATTCCTCCTTGGGGGAGGAGGGATCAGGGCAGGGTGTCCTCGCGGGCGATCGAGGACGCCCGGAAGCCGGCCACCTGCGCGTCCACCTCGGCCTGCGACAGGAGGATGTCTTTCGCGAAATAAACCCAGTCGACGTCCTCGGCGTACGTCCGCGGGCCGGACTCTCCGGCAGCGAGCTCGTCAAACCATAGATTGAAGTCGAGGTGCTGGTTCGTTTCGGGGACGTAGGCGGCGTCGTGCGTGAAAAGCAGCGTGCCTTCGATGTAGTACTGGATGCCTGACTCGGCGATCTGGATGAGGAGCCTCTTCCAGCCCGACTGGTCCCCCGCTACGTGGTTCGATTGCGTGCTCTCCAGCGAGGCCGTCTCCCACGAGGTGAGCCACAACGTGCTCGTGTTGCCCTGTCCCCACCCGCCGTTGGGCATGTACTCGAAATCCTGCTCCGAATAGTTGGGATCGGTCTCGGGGTCGTTGATCCACGGGCTGATCGTGAAGAACGTCTCGACCAGCTTGTCGCCGAGGTGCCGGGTCCCGGTCAGGGGAGTGTTGCTGAATTTCACCCTGGCGGAGTAAGTCCCGAGGCGGAACTTGTCGTCGTTGGACTGGAGCTCCGCGTGCGAGGTGCTCGCGCCGGATCCGCTCGTTGTCGCCTTGAGCCGCAGCAGCCTGTTCGAGGCGAGATCGGGATCGTCGATGAACGACACATTGGACGCCGGCCATTGCGCGCCGGCGACCCCGGGCGCTCCGTCGGTCGTCCGCACCCACCACCGGCTCGTGAGATTGCGATCGGCGTTGCCGGTGTACGTGAAGTCGTCGAAGAACGCGGCCGACACCGTGACGCCGCCGCCGCCGCTGCCGCCATCTCCGCCGCTGCCGTCTCCGCCGCTGCCGCCTGCGCCGCCGTCTCCGCCGCTGCCGCCTGCGCCGCCGTCTCCGCCGCTGCCGCCTGCGCCGCTGCCGCCTGCGCCGCCGTCTCCGCCGCTGCCGCCTGCGCCGCCGCTGCCGCCTGCGCCGCCGTCTCCGCCGCTGCCGCCTGCGTCGCCGCCGTTGCCGCCATCTCCGCCGCTGCCGCCGCTGCCGCCGCTACCCCCGTCACCGCCGCTGCCCCCGCCACCGACGCCGGTGTCGCTCGTGCAAGCCAACAGCACCTGCGCCGCAAGAAGCGCCGCCCCCGCAACATGGGCGAAATGCCCACCGCGGGGCGCCCGCGCCGTCGCAGCAACGGTCCTCCGGGATTCGTGATCCATTTCCATCGAGCTTGTTCCCTTCCAGGCCGAGCGTCCCATCCACCGGGATCGAGCGCTGTACCTCAGCGCTCCCGCAGGCATTTGCGGATGTCGACGGAGACGGCCGCCACGATGATGACGCCCTCGATGATCTGCTGCCAGTAGGCCGACACCCCGAGGACGACGATGCCGTCGTTGAGGACCTCGAAGAGGAGCACCTCGGCGCGCTGGGCGATCGCCTTGGTGGCCTGGCCGGCCCAGCGCCGGAGATGGTTGCGTAGCGCAACTTTTCTACCCGGAGATGGTTGCGTATCGCAACGATCTGTGTTTCCATCGGAGGGTGACAACGAGAGAGCTCCGCTCCGAGGTCCGCGCCTTCGTGCGCGGCTTCGGTCTCCTGGACGAGGAGCGCACGCCGTGCGGCGTCCGGGTGGCGCCGCGCGAGGCCCACGCCCTGACGATCCTCGCGGACGCCGAGCGGGCGGGCGTGCAGCTCTCCCAGAGCGACCTGCGGGGGGCGCTCGGCATCGACAAGAGCAACGTCACCCGGCTGATCCAGCGCCTCCGCGAGGACGGCCGGGTGGAGCAGGACGTCAGCGAGGAGGACGGGCGGGTCCGTCGCCTGCGGCTCACCTCGGCCGGGCGCCGGACGGCGGGGCGCCTGGAGGAGCAGAGCCTGCGGAGGTTCCAGTCGATCCTGGACGCCATTCCCTGCGAGGAGCGCGCCGCCGTGGTGAGTGCGTTGCACGTCTTGAACAGCGCGCTCTCGCGCGTGACCGAGGAGCAGCCCCATGCAAGCGATACGAGCGATTCTCTCTAGCGCTCTTCTCGGAGCTCTCCTGATGTCCCCGATCGCCGCCTGCACACCCTCGAGCGAGGCCGCCGCGGAGCCCGCGCCGGGCGCGCCGGCGGCGGTGCCGGTCCGCTCGTTCGGCGCGCTCCGCGCGATCATGCACGAGGGGCAGACGGGGCCCGCCGTGCGCATCGGCGATGTCGTGCCGGGCCCGCACGCGTTCGGGATCGGGGCGCTCAGCGAGCTGCGCGGGGAGGTGACCGTCGTCGACGACGCGATCTGGACCTCCTATGCGCGCGACGACGGGACCCTCGACGTGCGCCCCGCCGGGGCGGAGGAGCGGGCGACGCTCTTCGTGGTGGCGAATGTCGCGCGGTGGCAGGAGGCGACGCTCGACGCCGACGTGCCGGACGGGCAGATCGACGCGCGCATCGAGGCGCTCCTGCGGGAGCGCGGCCTCGACACGGAGGGCGCTGTCCCGGTCCAGGTGCGCGGGGGCTTCCGCGATCTCAGCTGGCATGTCATCGACGGGAGAAAGCTCGCCCCCGGCGGCGGCCACGCGGACCATGTCCGGGCGTCGGTGAGCGGGACGCTCCCCGCCGCCGAGGGGACGCTGGTGGGCTTCTTCTCGAAGCGCCACCACGGTGTCTTCACGCACATGGGGTCGAACACGCATTTCCACGTCGTCCTGCCGGAGCGATCGCTGATGGGCCACGTGGACGGCGTGACGCTCGCTCGCGGCGCGCGCGTCCTCCTGCCGGCGCCTTGAAGCTTGACCTCGCGCGCCCGCGCGCCCTCTGGCACGGAGGTTGATACCGCATCTCCCCATGAATGCCAGACACCGCTGCCGGCCATGTCCCATCACCCGGACGCACGTCGCGGCCGATCGCCGCTCCCCGCCGGGGCGCGATGGCCTGTCCGGTCGAGGCAGGCCGCGCGCCGTTGGCGCCCGGCTCCGGGGCACCGGCGGGGGGCGGCGTGCGCGCACGTGATCTCGGCGTCGCGCCCGGGATCTTCGACCCGGGCCCGCTGAACGCGATCACCGACGTGGGCGGCGTGCGCGTCGGGCACGCCACGGTCGTCGAAGGCGACGCGATCCGCACAGGCGTCACCGCCGTCCTCCCGCACGGGGCGAACCTCTACCTCGATCGCGTCCCCGCGGCGATCCACGTGGGCAACGGGTTCGGCAAGCTCGTCGGCTCGACGCAGGTCCGCGAGCTGGGCGAGCTGGAGACTCCCCTCCTCCTCACGAGCACGCTTTGCGTGTTCCGGGCGGCGGACGCGCTCGTCGAGTGGATGCTGGCGCAGCCCGGCATGGAGGAGGTCCGCTCGCTCAACCCGGTCGTCGGCGAGACAAACGACGGCGTGCTCAACGCGATCCGGCTCCGGCCGATCACCGCCGAGCACGTGCGCGCGGCGCTCACCTCGGCGCGCGAAGGGCCCGTGCCGGAGGGGTGCGTCGGCGCGGGCACGGGGACGATCGCGTTCGGGTGGAAGGGCGGGATCGGCACCGCCTCGCGGGCGCTGCCGGCGTCGCTCGGCGGCGCCTCTGTCGGCGTGCTCGTTCAGTCGAACTTCGGCGGCGTGCTGCAGGTGATGGGGGCGCCTGTCGGCGAGGAGCTCGGCCGGTACGCATTTCGGTCGGAGATCGAGCCGAACCAGGAATCGAACCAGGAAGTCGAACCGGATCAGGGCGGCGGATCCATCCTCATCGTGGTCGCGACAGACGCGCCGCTGTCGGACCGCAACCTCGGACGCCTCGCGGCCCGCGCGATCCTGGGCCTGTCGCGCACGGGCTCCTCCGCCGCAAACGGATCCGGAGACTACGCTGTCGCCTTTTCGACGAGCACCTCGGTCCGGCGCCCCTCCGGCGCGAAGCAGCTCGTGACGACGGTGCTCGCCAACGAGGAGATGTCTGCGCTGTTCCAGGCCGTGATCGAGGCCAGCGAAGAGGCCATTTACAACTCGCTCTTCACGGCTCAGACCACCGCCGGAAACGGCCGTACGGTGGAAGCCATTCCTCTGGATCGGGTCCGTGAGGTGCTGTCCAGGTACGGCGTCCCGCGGCGCGACGGCCGCTCTCGGCGGGAGTGACGCGAGGGCGTCGCAGGCGAGCCGGCGCGACAGGGCGCCGCAATTTGCCCGTGGCGAAGCGCGGCGCTTTGGGCAACATCTCGATCCACGCCTGCGCCTCGGAGGCCGCTCCGGCCTTCCGAAGATCTCTTTATGCCTCAGAGTCCACGTTACCTCGTGCTGGAGGTCCTGCACACCGGGGCAGACACGATCCTGTACCGAGCGCGACGCAACGAAGACGGACTACCGGTCGTGCTCAAGGTCCTGTGGCGCGACCACGCCAGCCCTCAGGCCCTCGGGCGGCTGCGCCACGAGCACGAGGTGGCCAGCCGGCTCGACGTGCCCGTCATCGTCAAGGCGCACGCGATCGAGGCGTTCGGCGACCAGGTGGCCCTGGTCCTGGAGGACTTCGGC
This sequence comes from Sorangium sp. So ce362, assembly GCF_051519845.1. NCBI lineage: Bacteria > Pseudomonadati > Myxococcota > Polyangiales > Polyangiaceae > Sorangium > Sorangium sp. So ce362. The sequence continues at coordinate 7,409,341 of NZ_CP150332.1, forward strand.
GGCCGCTCGCTCGACCAGCTCCTCGACGGGCCGATGCCGCTCGAGCGCTTCCTCCCCCTCGCCCTGCGCCTCTCCGGCGCGCTCGCCGAGCTGCATCGGCACCATATCATCCACAAGGATATCAAGCCCCAGAACCTGCTCTACAACCCCGACACCGGGGAGGTGAAGATCACCGATCTCGGGATCGCCCGCCTCTCGCCCCGCGCGCCGGAGGACCTCGCCCACGACGCGTTCGTCGCGGGGACGCTGGCGTACATGGCGCCGGAGCAAACAGGCCGGATGAACCGCTCCATCGACGAGCGGACCGACCTGTACTCCCTCGGCGTCACCTTCTACGAGATGCTGACTGGCACCCTGCCCTTCCAGGCGAGCGACCCCGTGGAGTGGGTGCATTGCCACATCGCCCTGACGCCGCCCTCGCCTCACGCGATCGTCCCCTCGATTCCCCCGCAGCTGTCGGCGGTCGTGCTCAAGCTGCTGGCCAAGGCCGCCGAGGAGCGTTATCAGAGCGCGCTCGGCCTCCGGCACGACCTCGACCTCTGCTTCGCCCAGCTCCGGTCGCGCGGCGCCATCGAGGCCTTTCCGCTCGGGCAGCGCGACGTCTCGGACCGGTTCCAGATCCCGCAGCGGCTCTACGGCCGCGAGCGCGAGGTCGAGGCGCTGCTCGTCGTCTTCGAGCGCGTCGTGGCCCAGGGCCTACCGGAGCTCGTGCTCGTGTCGGGCTACTCCGGCGTCGGCAAGTCGTCGCTCGTGGCCGAGCTGCACGGGCCGGTCGTGCGCGAGCGCGGCTTCTTCCTCTCCGGCAAGTTCGAGCAGCTCAAGCGGGACGTCCCCTACCACGCCTTCCTCCAGGCGTTCCGCGGGCTCGTGCAGGAGATCCTGTGCGTGAGCGAGCAGGAGCTCGAGCGCTGGCGCCTGCGCCTGCGGGAGGCCCTCGGCGCGAGCGGCGGGCTCCTCACCGGCGTGCTCCCCGAGCTCGAGCTGCTCCTCGGCCCGCAGCAGCCCGTGCCCGAGCTCCCTGCGGTCGAGGCCCGGCACCGGTTGCACGCAACGCTCCAGCGCTTCGTCGCCGCGTGCGTCCAGAAGGAGCACCCGATGGTGCTCTTCATCGACGACCTCCAGTGGGCCGACGCCGGGAGCCTCCAGCTGCTCGAGCAGCTCGTCACGTACGCCGAGGCCGAGCACCTCCTGCTGATCGGCGCCTACCGGGACAACGAGATCGGCCCGGCGCACCCGCTCGCGCTCATGCTGGCCGACGCGCGGAAGCGCGGCGCCCGCGTCACCGACATCGTCCTCGCGCCGCTCTCTCCGTCCGACGTCGGCGCGCTCGTCGCCGGCGCGGTGCACGCCCCGGCCGAGCAGGTCGAGCCGCTCTCGCAACTGGTCTACGAGAAGACCGGCGGCAACCCCTTCTTCGCGATCCAGTTCCTGATGGAGCTGCACCAGGAGGGGCTCGTCGCCTTCGACGCGGAGGCGGGGACCTTTCGCTGGGACATCGCCGCGATCCGCGACAAGGGCTTCAGCGACAACGTCGTCGACCTGATGGTGGGCAAGCTGAAGCGGCTCTCCGCCCCGGCGCAGGAGGCGCTCAAGCTCGCCGCGTGCCTCGGCAGCAGCCTGATCCTCGACACCCTCGCGGTGGTCGCGAAGCGCCCGGCGACGGAGCTCGGCGAGGCGCTCGCGGAGGCCGTGCGGGAGGGGCTGCTCCTCCGCCGCAACGGCGCGTACCGGTTCCTCCACGACCGGGTGCAGCAGGCCGCCCAGGCGCTCATCCCTGCGACGCAGCTCGCCGAGGTGCACCTCTGCATCGGCCGGCTGCTGTTGAAGGGGCGGAGCGCGGCGGAGCGCGAAGATGCGCTCTTCGACATCGTGGGCCACCTCAACCGCGGCGCCGCGCTCATCCGATCTCCGGCGGAGCGGGACGAGCTCGCCGCGCTGAACCTCCGCGCCGGCAGGAGGGCCAAGGCCGCGGCGGCCCACGAGACCGCCGCCGCCCTCTTCGCCGCGGGCATGGCCCTCCTCCCCGAGGAGCGCTGGGAGACGCAGTACGAGCTCGCCCACGACCTCAGCCTGGAGCGCGCGCACGCCGCGTACGTCATCGGCAGCTTCGAAGAAGCCGAGCGGCTGCTCGGAGAGCTCATGGCTCGCACGAGGACCAAGGTCGAGAGGGCCGCTGTCGTCGAGCTCGCCGTCGCGCTGAACGTCACCCGCGGACAAGTCGCGCGCGCCGTGGAGATCGGGCTCTCGTGCCTCCGCGCCTGGGACATCGAGGTATCGCCCTCTGTCACCGACGCGCAGGTCGAAGAGGAGACCGAGAGCGTCTGGCAGATCCTGGGCGATCGGTCCATCGAGGGCCTGATCCATCTGCCCGCCATGACGCACCCGGAGATCAAGATCGCGATGGCCGTCCTCCGGGGCGTGGCCATCCCGGCGTGGTTCGTGGACCAGAACCTGCATTATCTGCTCGTCATGCGCATGGTCAAGCTCAGCCTCCGCCACGGCAACGCCGAGAGCTCCGCCCACGCGTACGCCGCCTTCGCGCGGGTGCTCGCCCCGCGGTTCGGGCGATACAAGGAGGCTTATCTGTTCGGCAAGCTCGCCTGCGACCTGGCGGACAGGAGCCCCGTCCTCGCCATAAAGTCCCCGGTGTTCACGCTGTTCGGACAGCAGATCGTCTTCTGGACGCGCCACTACAGAGAGACCTATTCCTATACTCGACTCGGCTTCAACGCCGCGATGGAGTGCGGCGACTGGAACAATGCCTGTTACAACTGCATCTGGGCGCCGACGTTCCCGCTGCTCTGCGGTGAGCCGCTGGAGGACGTCCTCCACCAGACCGAGGACCGCCTCGGCTTCGTGCGCAAGGCCGGTTACGCATTCGTCCATGACATCCTCCTCGGCGTCCGGTACCTCATCCAGACGCTGCGCGGGCGGCCGGTCCATTTCTCGATGCTGGATGGGTCCGAGCTGGACCGGGCGGCCTTCGAGGCGCGGCTCCTGGCGGGGGACTCGCGCAGCGCTCACAGCCAGTACTACAGCCTGAAGGCGCAGGCGCTGTTCGTCCTCGGCTCTCCGGGCGAGGCGCTCACGGCGTCGTCCCGTGTGATCGTCGATTACGATTGGAGGAACGACGCGCACGCGCTCGTCGTCGAGAGCTTCTATTACCACGCGCTCGCGCTCGCCGCGGTCTGCGGCGAGGCACAGCCGCCCGAGGAGCTCCCCCGGGCGCTCCTCGACTGCGAGCGGCAGCTCGGCGCGTGGGCGGAGAGCTGCCCGCCGAACTTCCGCCACAAGCACGCCCTGGTCCGCGCCGAGATCGCCCGTCTCCTGGGGCAAGAAGGGGAGGCCATCCGGCTCTACGAGCAGGCGGCCTCGTCGGCGCGGGAGCACGGCTTCGTCCAGCACGAGGCCATCGCCTGCGAGCTCGCCGCGGGCTTCTACCGCGCGCGCGGCCTGTCCACGCCCGAAGGCGCCTACCTGCGAAAGGCCCGCGCCGGCTATTTCCGCTGGGGCGCCCACGCCAAGGTGGAGCAGCTCGACCAGCGCTACCCCGACCTCGTCGAGCGCAAGCCGATCGCCCCCACGGTCACCTTCGCCGTGCGGGCCGAGCAGTTCGACGTCCTGTCGGTGGTCAAGGCCGCGCAGAGCATCTCCGGCGAGCTCAAGCTCCCGCGCCTGCTCGAGATGCTGCTGCGCATCGTGGTCGAGCACGCGGGCGCCGAGGAGGGCTATGTGCTCCTGGTCCGGGAAGATCGCCTGTCGACCGCGGCGGCGATCGCGGCGTCCGGAGGCGAGGCGCGGCTGCTCGACGCGGGCGAGGAGGCGGCGGCGGCGCTGCCGCGGTCCATCCTCAACTACGTTCGCCGGAGCCACGAGCGCGTGCTGCTCGACGACGCCGCCGTCAGGCACCCGTTCTCGGAGGACGAGTATTTCACCCGGAAGAGGCCGAGGTCGGTGCTGTGTCTCCCGATCGTGCGGCAGGCCCGGCTGCTCGGCCTGCTCTACCTGGAGAACAGGCTCGTCGCCGGGGTGTTCACCCCTGCGCGGCTCAGCGTGCTCGAGCTGCTCGCCTCGCAATCGGCCATCTCGCTGGAGAACGCCATGCTCTATTCCCAGGTCGAGCAGGAGAACGCCGAGCGCCGGCGGGCGGAGCACGCGCTCAAGGCCAACCAGGCGACCCTCCAGGCGATCGTCGACAACTCGGCCGCGGCAGTCTACCTCAAGAACCATGAGGGCCGGTATGTGCTCGCCAACCGGCAGACGGGCAAGGCCGTGGGGCTGTCGAGCCATGAGGTCCTCGGAAAGACCGACGTCGAGCTCTTTCCTGGGCCGACCGTCGAGACCCTCCAGAGCAACGACCGGCGCGTGCTCGAGGCGGGCAAACCGCTGGAGTTCGAGGAGGAGATATGGCTGGAGGACGGGCCGCACACCTTCCTGTCGGTCAAGTTCCCGCTCGGCGAGGAGCTCATGCCGGGCGTGCTGTGCGGCATCTCCACCGACATCACCGAGCTCAAGCGGGCCGAGCGGGCGGAGCGCTTCCTGGCCGAGGCGGGCCGCAGGCTGATGGCCCTCGGCTACAGCGCGACCCTCGACAGCGTGGCGCAGCTCGCGGTGCCCGAGCTGGCCGACCAGTGCGTCGTCGACGTGCGCCTCGATCACGACGCCCCGGGACACACGGCCACCGCGGGCGTGCCGGACGAGCAGGTCGACGCCGTGAAGGACGCGCTGCGGCCCCTGCTCGCGGCGTCGCCGATCCGGCCCGAGGTGGGCGACGTCGGCGCCGCGCCGCTCCTGCGGCAGCTCGGCATTCACGCGTTCCTCCGGGTTCCGCTCCTCGCGCGCGACCGGTGCTTCGGCGTCATGACCTTGCTGGCGACCGCGCCCTGGCGCCGTTGCGGCCCTGCCGACCTGTGGCTGGCCGAGGAGCTGGGGAGTCGCGCGGCGCTCGCGCTCGACAACGCCCGTCTGTTCGCCGAGGCGCAGAAGGCCATCGAGCGGCGGGACGAGTTCCTCCTCGTCGCCTCGCACGAGCTCAAGACCCCGCTGACCTCGCTGAAGATGCAGTCGCACCTCATCGAGCGGCTGCTGCGTCGCTACCAGCGGGCCGAGATCGCCCCCGAGCGCATCGACGCGGCGCTCCAGGTCCTCAATCGCCAGATCGCGCGGCTCGCGCACCTGGTCAACGAGCTGCTCGACGTGACCCGGCTCAGCGCCGGGCGGCTGACGCTCGTGCGCGCGCCGGTCGATCTGGCGGCCCTGACGCGCGAGGTCGTCGAGCGGATGAGCCAGCAGCTCGCCGACGCCCGCTGCGGTGTCCAGCTCGATCTGGACGAGCCCGTGGTCGGGCGCTGGGATCCGTCTCGCGTGGAGCAGGTCCTCATCAACCTCCTGTCGAACGCGATGAAGTACGGCGCCGGCGGCCCCATTCATGTCGTCGTGCGCGGGCAGCCGGATCGAGCGACGCTCGTGGTCCGGGATCACGGGATGGGCATCGCGGAGGCGGATCAGGCCAGGATCTTCGAGCGCTTCGAGCGCGCGGTGTCGGTCCGCAACTTCGGCGGCCTCGGCCTCGGGCTCTACATCGTCCGCTGGATCGTGACCTCGCACGGCGGCACCATCCGCGTGGAGAGCGCGCCGGGCGCCGGCGCCACGTTCATCGTGGAGCTCCCTCTGGATGTGGCCGAGACCGGGACGGAGACGGACAGCCGGAGTGCCGTGCTCCCGTCGGCGTAGGGCGTCCGGCGGGGATCGCGCAGAGCGATTGACCAGCACCGGACGTCTGGCCGTCCGTGGTCGGACGTCTGACCACCGCATCGCGCCTCACGCCGGCGGCGCGGAGAGCGCCTCGGCCAGCGCGTCGCCGAGGTGAGCGGCGTCGTTCCAGACGACGACGCGGTAGCCGCTGCTCGGGTCGTGCTCGATCAGGGAGACGCCCGTGTTCGCCAGCACCTGCAGCGCCTTCAGCCCGCCGGCGTCCATCTGGAGTATCCGCCCGACAGCGGTCTTGATGGCCGCGCCGTGGGATACCAGCCCGACCGCCTCGCCCGCGTGTCGCTCCGCGATCCGGTCGAGCGCGCGCATCATGCGATCGCCGAGCTCCGCGTACGTCTCGCCGCCCCCGCGCCGGACATCGACGCCGCGCCGCCATGCAGCCCACTCCTCGGGGAAGCGCGCCTGCACGTCGGCGCGGCTGAGCCCCTGCCAGGCGCCGAGGTTCACCTCCCGCAGCGCTGGGTCCGCGACGGCCTCGAGGCCCAGCGCCGAGGCCAGGCGCTCCGCCGTCTCCTCGGCGCGCTCGAGGTCGGAGCAGTAGACCGCCGAGAGCCGGATCCGCGCGCCGACGAGCCGCTCCGCGAGCCGCGCGGCCTGTTCGCGCCCGCGCGCGCTGAGCCCGCGCCCCGCCTGTCCCTGGAAGACCTGCGCGCGGTTGTCGTCGGTCTCCCCGTGCCGGATGAGCATCAGCTTCGTGGTGGCGTGCACGATGGCCGCACTGTAGCAGGGCGCGACGGCGCTGACAGGCGCTCTGCTCCTCTGATAGGGTAGCCCCCTCCAGGAGACCGCCATGCCTCGCTTGAACCAGATCATCGCCATCGAGAAGGGCGTCAAGGCCCGCTCCCACCAGCGCCTCACCGAGGCGCACCACGCGCTGCAGAAGCCGGCGCTGCTCTCCGGGATCACGCGCACCTACAGGCCGAAGGACGAGGAGGGGGAGCAGCTCCCGCCCGAGGCGACGAGGGTGCAGGCGAAGGCCGAGGAGATCATCCGGAGCACGGTCGACATCCTGGGCGAGCTCTTCGACGTCACGGCCACAAAGGACTACGCCAACTGCAAGGCGCGCGCGGACGTGGTGGTCGACGGCAAGGTGCTGCTCACGGGGGCGCCGGTGACCTACCTGCTCTTCCTGGAGAAGCAGCTCGTCGACCTGCAGACCTTCATCAAGAAGCTGCCGGTGCTCGACGCGTCCGAGAGCTGGACGTTCGATCCCTCGGCGGACTCCTGGGCGACCGAGCCGGTGCAGACCGCGCGGACCAAGAAGATCCCGCGCAACCACGTCAAGGCCGAGGCGACGGACAAGCACCCCGCGCAGGTGGAGGTCTATCACGAGGATGTCGTGGTCGGTTACTGGAAGACGGTGAAGTTCTCGGGCGCGCTGCCGGCGCGGCGCATCAACGAGCTGCTCGATCGGGTGGAGAAGCTGCAGAAGGCGGTCAAGTTCGCCCGCGAGGAGGCGAACAACCAGGCGGCCGAGGAGCAGAAGGTCGGGGCCGCCGTCCTCGGGTTCATCTTCGGCGCCTGACGCGCGCCCGCTCCCCTGCACCGGCGGCGCTTGCGCCGCGGCCGCCGGGGCGATATCGTAGCGGCGGAGTGCAAGTTGAAGCTCAAGCTCAGCTTGATGGGCACAGCGCCCCAGTGCAGGTTCGAGCCCTGCCCCCGCCATCTCATCGTCGTCTTCACGGCGGGGTAGCCCAACTCGGTAGAGGCAGCGCTGGCCCGTTCAATGGTCTCAAGCTCTCACTCCAGGCTCGAGCATTCGCCGCCGATCATCCAATCGAACGGGAAGAGGCTAAAATCGTCGGATGCTGGTTCAATTCCAGCCTGGCCAGCCCGCGCCGCGGTGAGGCGATGCCTCTCCTCGCGCGGCGCCGGGGCGTCCCCGCCCCGGCGCGCAGATCACAATGGCCGGTAGTTCAATGGCAGAGCACGACGGTGTGAGGACTGACCTCTGACCTTAAACGTGTGGGTGTGCGCAGATGGCGGCAAACCGAGGCCCGGGGCTAGGCCACAGTCCCGGGCCTCACCTATTTCAGGCGCCACCGGCTCGCGGGCGCCGTCCCCGCGGAGGTCAAACGCCGGTTGACGGCTCTGCCGGCTGCCGGTCCGGTGAGCGCCCGGACGACGAGGCCTCCTCCAGCGCGAGCTTCGCAGGGAGGCGCGCGCTCGGAAACAGCAGATGCGCGAGGACCGGCGAGAGCGCCGCAAGCGCAGCCGCCAGGCTGAAGTGCAACGGATAGCCGAGGCGCCCCGCCGAGAACCCGCTCGCGGCCGAGGCGACCCCCGTGGCGATCACCACCGCGCTGGCCTGAACTGTGTAGTCCGTGGCGGCGCTCTCCCGATCGGTCCAGTCCATCATGCACGTGAAGAGCGCCGCCGTGGCCATCCCCCCGGCGAAGTGCTCGAACGCGCAGAGCGCCGTCAGCAGCGGCACCCCTGCATCTGCGCGGGCGACGTACGCGTACCCGAGCACGCTCGCCGCCTGGAGGACCGCGAAGCCGACGAGCGACGATCGCCGCCCGAGCCGCAGCACAAGCGCCCCACCGGTCAGCGCGCCGAGCAGCCCCGCCACGAAGCCCACCGTCCCGAGCAGCCAGCCGATATCCGCGAGGGAGAGGCCGAGATCGGACAGGAACGGCCGGAGCATGCCGACCGCAAAGGCGTCGCCGAGCTTGTACACGACGATGAGCGCGAGCACCCGCCGGGCATGAGGGCGCTTCCAGAACGAGGCGGCAATGGCGGCAGCGGACGAGGGGGGTCGCGCCCCCTCGCGCCCGCCCCCCGCCTCGCGGGCGAGCAGCGTGGGGACGCTCAGGAGCGCGATGAACAGCGCCATGATGGCGAAGGTGAGCCGCCAGCCCAGCCGCTCGAAGAAGACGAGCAGCCCCCCTCCGCCCACGATCATCCCGGCCCGATAGCCGGCCACCTGGATGCCGTTGGCCCAGCCCCGCTCGCCCGGCTCCAGCATGTCCACCGCCAGGCCGTCGGTGGCGATGTCCTGGGTCGCCGAGAGCAGATTGACGATCAGCACCGCCACGAGGACAGAGGAGAGCCCCTCTCCCGGCTCCCGCAGCGAGACGAGCCCGAGCACGACGATCGTGAGCCCTTGCAGGGGGAGGATCCACGAGCGGCGGCGCCCGAGCCGGGGAAAGAAGAAGCGATCGACGAGCGGCGCCCAGAGGAACTTGAGCGCCCACGGGAGCGCGAGCAGCGAGGCGAGGCCGATGCCCTCCAGCGAGATCCCCTGCTTGCGCAGGAGGACGGGGAGCGCCTGGGTGAAGAACCCGAACGGGAGGCCCTGGCACATGTAGAGCGACGTCAAGAGCCCGAGCCGTCGCAAGGACAGGTGGGGAAAGCGCATCAGCGGCTCGCCTTCCTGGTGGCCGACGAGAGGCCGAAGAGCCCCGACGCCATCGCCCACGTCGCGTCGGCGGCCGAGCCTGGGGGGATGAGATCGCGCGCCGTGGCCGCGAGCACGAAATACCCCTGGATGGTGGCCACGATGGCCGCCGCCGCGGCGTCCACGTCGCCGCGCGCGCAGGAGAACACCCGCTCCCGCGCGCCGCGCCGCGCGATCGCGGCGAGCCTCTTGACCGCGCTCTCGAGCGCTCCCGCGAACGCCTTTTGCACCTCGGCGTCCCGGAGCGCCTCGCCGCTCACGCAGATCCAGCACGCGAGCGCCTGCGGGTCGGCCCCCTCGCCCACCCGCAGGTGCGCGTCGATGAACGCGCGGAGCTCGGCCTCCGGATCGCCCGCCGCGGGAGCGAGCCGCCGCTCGATCCGGTCGGCATGCTCCTGCACGAGCAATGCGACGGCGGCGAGCAGGATCTCTCGCTTGCTCTCGAAGTGGTAGTGGACGAGCCCCGGCGCGAGGTGAGCCGCCGCCGCGATGGCCCCGATGGACGCCCCCTCATAGCCGCGCTCCGCCATGACCTTCAACAGAGCGCGCGCGATCTGGGCTCGACGTTCGGCGGTGTTGGACGGGCGAGGCATCCTGCCGCTCCTGCGCCCGCTGGCGCACGGGTATGTTGGTTGTTCGTACAACCAACTTATGAAGCGACCTCGGCCGCCTGTCAAGGAGGGGCTCGGGGCGCTCGAGCAGGATCGCGCCGGGCGGGCTGCAGAGGCGGCAGCTACGGCATCCCGCCATCGAGGAGCTGGTTCGATGATGTCGCGTCCTCTCTCGCTGATGATCGCAGGGCAGCTCTCCTGCGCCTGCCTCGTCTCCTCGTCCTGCGCGCCGTCGTCGCCCCCCGGCGACCCAGGCGGACAGGGCGGCGGCGGCTCGGGGGCAGGTGGGGGCGGCGGCGGAGAGGCCGGCGCTGGCGGAGAGGCCGGCGCTGCCAGGGGCTGTCGGCCGTTTCGCTGCCCGAGGCCGAGGACTCGGCAGGCAACGTGGGGAAGCCGTTCGACTACCTGCTGCCCGAGTGAGCCACGTCGCTCGCCGGCCGAGGCGGCGCCGGCCTCGGGAGCACGAACCCTTCCGCCGCGAACCCTTCGGACCCCCCTGGCCCCGTCCGGCGGAACCCGAGCTTCTCGAGCACCCTGACCGACGCGGTATTCTCGAGCATCGCATGCGCGACGAGGCGCGGGAGCCCGAGATCCTCGAACGCATACCGGATGCACGCCGCGGCCGACTCCGTGGCGTAGCCCTGGCCCCAGTGCTTCCGGAGGAAGCGGTATCCGAGATCCGCGAGCTCGTCGTCCTCGTGCCACTTCAGCCCGCACCAGCCGAGCTTCTCCCCCGTCTCCCGGTCCGAGACGATGAACCGGCCCATGCGGAAGGCCTCGAACTGGTGCGCGAGCCGCGCGAGCACCGCGCGCGCCTCGTCCTCGCTGGCGAACGCGGGGTCCCCCGTGTAGCGGAGCACCTCGGGATCGGCGCTCATCTCCATCATGAACGGGAGGTCGGAGGGCCGGTGGGGGCGGAGGCTCAGGCGTTCCGTCGAGAGGACAGCGGGGTAGTCGTCAGGTTCGTTCCTGTCGAGGGCGACCATCCTGCGATTTTACCGGGTTCGCCACGGCGATGCACCCGCGGCGTCGACCGGGCGGGAGCGTCGCCCCGGATCGGGCCCTGACACGGTGCGGCCACGGTCGCTCCGGGTGCCTTGTGCGGCCGGCGCGGGGCCCGCGCTCGACGGCGGCCGCCCTCGTCGGGCGCTCCCCGGGCGCCCGGTGCGACGACGATGTCAGGCAGGGGACGCTCACCGTCCGCGCAAAGCGCGAGCTGCACGCGCCGTTCGCAGCGGCACAGAACTTGTTTCGTACGGACGCATATGGCCTCTCCCAACTCCATCGACAAGATCCTGCGTCATGTCCTGTCGCTCTCGCTCGCGCCCCTCGTCGGCGGGTGCGGGATCGACACAAGCGGCTTCGAGACCCTCCCTTGCGCGGCCGACGGCCGCACCCCGTACCTGGCGGGGGTCGAGCCCGGGGCTCCTGCCGACTACATCGAGCTACGGATGTCCACGGGCCCGGGGGGCCCGACGACGAGCACGCTCGAGTTCGTGGGCGAGAAGTGCTCCGGGGCGGCGGACAGGCCGGCGTGCGAGGAGAAGATCGCTGCGGCCACGTCCAGCAAGGGGTTCCACCTCGGAGATTGCGTGGATTTCTGCCCGGATCACGTCCTGATCGTCAACACAGGCGACGAGGTGACCGTCCTCGATACGCGGGACGGGGTGATGGCGTGGCTCGGCCCCGTGAACACGCCCGCGGACGCGGTGCTCGCCGCGTCGCTGGCGGACTACACGGTCCGCTGCAGCAAGCCTGACGAGGGCGGCGTCCGGCCTGCCGGGGACGCATACGAGGTGCTCGCGACGAGGTACACGGAGATCTGTGATCCGATCGAGCGCACGCTCTATGTGCTCGCGGTGGACGCGGGCGGCGATGTGCAGGAGCTGGAATCCGAGGTGATCGAGTCGGAGTCGGGCGCCTGCGTCGGCCGGAGGCCGGCGGGGCTGCTGCGGACCGCGGGCCGGGGCGCGACGCAGGTCGGGGCGTATTTCGCGAACGTGGCGCAGCTCGAGGCGGCGAGCGTCCGGGCCTTCGAGGTGCTCGGGCGCGAGCTCGTCCATCACGGGGCGCCGCGGCCGCTCGTGGAGCGGGCGCGCATCGCCGGGCGCGACGAGGTGCGGCACGCGCGGGTGATGCGGCGCCTTTCGGCCCGTTACGGCGGCCGCTGGCAGCCGCCGCGGGTGGAGCCGAGGCCGGTCCGATCGCTGGAGGAGCTCGCGATCGACAATGCGACGGAGGGGTGCATACGGGAGACGTACGGCGCGCTGGTCGGCATGTGGCAGGGGCGCGTCGCGCAGGATCCGCTGGTCCGGCGCGTGATGACGCGCATCGCGCGCGACGAGGCGCGGCACGCGAAGCTCTCGTGGGCGATCGACGTCTGGGTGCGGCCGCGGCTCTCGGCCGCCGAGCGGCGGCGCGTCGAGGAGGCGCGGCGCGGGGCGCTCGCCGCGCTCGAGGACGAGGCGCGGCGCGACGTCGATCGGGCGCTCGTGGTCCACGCCGGGATGCCGGATGTGCAGGCGGCGAGGAGGCTCTCGCGGAATTTCGCCGAAGCGATCGCCGCCGGCGGCTAGCCGGCGCGCCGGCGAGTCATTCTCCGCGTTCCAGATGAAACGCTGGGTGTTCCGGCGGCGACTCGATTCGCCCGACATCCCTCCGGAACGCTGAAACCATCTCCTCATTTTCGCGGTGATGCTCTCCTGGCGCCGTTGCGCGCTCGCGGGCGCGAGCTGCTGTTTTTCCAGGCGTTCGCCGTGCTCGGCCCTCGCTCGAACCTCGCAGAGCGCGCGGGCTTCGCGGGCTTCGCGGCGGCCCTCGGGCGCTCCGCGGGCGCGGGCCGGCGGGAGCCGTGGTTGTCAACCCCTCAGCAGGGGGCTTGGTGAACCGCCCCCATTAACTTAGGATCGCTCCAGACACAGCGGGTTGGCGACTGGAGCCTTCGAGCGCTGGCAGCATCTGGCTACGCCCGCGTCGTGGCGTGACCCGCCATGTGTCGTATCGACGCATCGCCCTGGCTTTTCGTGCCGGCAATTGGTGGGACTTTCGTAGAGAAATCGGGGCTGGGCAAGGGCGGAGATCCGCCTCGGAGTCGCCCTTCGTCCGATTCGCTCGCCTGTGGGCTCCACCTCATCTGAACACGACTGTGTGCGGGAATCGAGCGCACCGAAGCTCGAAATCGATAGAAAGGCGGACTCACATGCAAAAATATCGAACGAGTGCGGTTTCTGCTGGAATCGTCGCCGGGCTTGCGGGCGTGATGGTCAGCGCAGGCGTGGGCTGGGCCGGCGAGGCAGAGCAGACCAAAGGATTCGTGGGTCAGCAGGCCTTCAAGGGAGAGCGCGGTCCTCAGGGGCCGGCGGGGCCCAAGGGTGAGCGCGGTCCTCAGGGGCCGGCGGGGCCCAAGGGCGAGCGCGGCGAGCCGGGCGCGCATGGGAAGGCGGGGCTCGTCGGCCCTCAGGGCCTCAAGGGCATTGACGGCACGCACGGCCATCAGGGGCTCAAGGGCGAGATCGGCCCTCAGGGCTTCAAGGGCGTCGACGGCGCGCGCGGTCCTCAGGGGCCGGCGGGGCCCAAGGGCGAGCGCGGTCCTCAGGGGCCCAAGGGTGAGCGCGGCGAGCCGGGCGCGCAGGGACAGGCGGGGCTCGTCGGCCCTCAGGGCCTCAAGGGCATTGACGGCACGCACGGCCATCAGGGGCTCAAGGGCGAGATCGGCCCTCAGGGCTTCAAGGGCGTCGACGGCGCGCGCGGTCCTCAGGGGCCGGCGGGGCCCAAGGGCGAGCGCGGTCCTCAGGGGCCCAAGGGTGAGCGCGGCGAGCCGGGCGCGCAGGGGCAGGCGGGGCTCGTCGGCCCTCAGGGCCTCAAGGGCATTGACGGCACGCACGGCCGTCAGGGGCTCAAGGGCGAGATGGGCCCTCAGGGTCTCAAGGGCATTGACGGCACCCACGGCCGTCAGGGGCTCAAGGGCGAGATGGGCCCTCAGGGCCTCAAGGGCGTCGACGGCGCGCGCGGTCCTCAGGGGCCGGCGGGCCCTCAGGGGCCCAAGGGCGAGCGCGGCGAGCCGGGCGCGCAGGGGCAGGCGGGGCTCGTCGGCCCTCAGGGTCTCAAGGGCATTGACGGCACCCACGGCCGTCAGGGGCTCAAGGGCGAGATGGGCCCTCAGGGTCTCAAGGGCATTGACGGCACCCACGGCCGTCAGGGGCTCAAGGGCGAGATGGGCCCTCAGGGCCTCAAGGGCGTCGACGGCGCGCGCGGTCCTCAGGGGCCGGCGGGGCCCAAGGGCGAGCGCGGTCCTCAGGGGCCGGCGGGCCCTCAGGGGCCCAAGGGCGAGCGCGGCGAGCCGGGCGCACAGGGGCAGGCGGGGCTCGTCGGCCCTCAGGGCCTCAAGGGCATTGACGGCACGCACGGCCGTCAGGGGCTCAAGGGCGAGATGGGCCCTCAGGGCCTCAAGGGCGTCGACGGCGCGCGCGGTCCTCAGGGGCCCAAGGGCGAGCGCGGCGAGCCGGGCGCGCAGGGGCAGGCGGGGCTCGTCGGCCCTCAGGGCCTCAAGGGCATTGACGGCACGCACGGCCGTCAGGGGCTCAAGGGCGAGATGGGCCCTCAGGGCCTCAAGGGCGTCGATGGTGCGCGCGGTCCTCAGGGGTCCGTGGGACCCAAGGGCGAGATGGGCCCTCAGGGCCTCAAGGGCGTCGATGGTGCGCGCGGTCCTCAGGGGTCCGTGGGACCCAAGGGCGAGATGGGCCCTCAGGGCTTCAAGGGCGCCGACGGTGCGCGTGGTCCTCAGGGCCCCATGGGACCCAAGGGCGAGGTGGGTCCCCAGGGTCTCAAGGGCGAGCGCGGTCCCCAGGGTCTCACGGGTGCCATCGGTCCCCAGGGCCTCAAGGGCGAGCACGGTCCTCAGGGCCTCCAGGGTCCCAAGGGCGAGCGCGGTCCTCAGGGGCCGGCCGGGCCGGTCGGACCCAAGGGCGAGATGGGCCCTCAGGGCCACCAGGGGCCCAAGGGCGAGGTCGGTCCCCACGGTCTCAAGGGCGAGCGCGGTCCCCAGGGTCTCACGGGTGCCATCGGTCCCCAGGGCCTCAAGGGCGAGCACGGTCCTCAGGGCCTCCAGGGTCCCAAGGGCGAGCGCGGTCCTCAGGGGCCGGCCGGGCCGGTCGGACCCAAGGGCGAGATGGGCCCTCAGGGCCACCAGGGGCCCAAGGGCGAGGTCGGTCCCCACGGTCTCAAGGGCGAGCGCGGTCCCCAGGGTCTCACGGGTGCCATCGGTCCCCAGGGCCTCAAGGGCGAGCACGGTCCTCAGGGCCTCAAGGGCGTCGACGGCGCGCGCGGTCCTCAGGGGCCGGCCGGGCCGGTCGGACCCAAGGGCGAGATGGGCCCTCAGGGCCGCCAGGGGCCCAAGGGCGAGGTCGGTCCCCAGGGTCCCAAGGGCGAGCGCGGTCCCCAGGGCCCCGCGGGCACCATCGGTCCCCAGGGCCTCAAGGGCGTTGATGGCGCAAGGGGCCCCCAGGGTCTCCAGGGCCTCAAGGGCGTTGATGGCGCAAGGGGCCCCCAGGGTCTCCAGGGCCTCAAGGGCGTTGATGGCGCAAGGGGCCCCCAGGGTCTCCAGGGCCTCAAGGGCGAGATCGGTACCCAGGGCTTCAAGGGCACCGACGGCGCACGGGGCCTCCAGGGGTCCCAGGGGCCCAAGGGCGAGATCGGCGCGCAGGGACCCATGGGCCCCCCCGGAATCGCCAAGATCCGCGTGGTCTCCGTGACGCGCGAGGCAGGGCCGACAAGCACGTTCGTCAACGTCAAGGCGCTCTGCAACGCGGGTGAAGTCGTGATCAGCGGTGGATTCTCGATCTCCGGCGGAGCCCAGGCGACCAGCAGGGTGGTTGAGAACTCGCCGTTCGACGCCACCGACCAAGGCCGCCCGGGCTGGACCTCGACCGCCGTGTTCGAGAACGGCTACGGCAAGAAGGGGCAGACGGTGGCGCTGACCACCTTCGCGGTCTGCGCCGAGGTGCCCGAGCGCTGACGCCGAACGACCGCAGGGCCATGCTCACGTGACCGTGAGCCCCACCTCTCGACCAGCTGCCCTCTGTCCCCCCCACCACAGCCCTGAGGACAGGGGACAGCTGGCTCAGCCCCGCAGCCTTGCTCCCCACACACCGCACGGCGAGCGGCCGCGCCGCCGCCGCGCACGCCCCGCCCTCATCCCCCTCCGCCGCGGACAGCAGCGAGCTGACGCCTCCACGCCCACCAGGACCCCCCGACGCGCCCCGGATCCTCCCCACAACGTAGGACAGCTCACGCCATCGGAGCACCAGGACCCGGGTGCCGGGTGGGGCCGTGGTGCAGCTTGCACGCTTTTCGCAAGGAGCCCGGTCGGTGACATCGTGAACATTCGGCTCTTCAACGGCACCGAAAAAAATGCGCGGCTTCCGCGAGATTTGCCGGAATTCCGGCGCGTCGTGGCTGCTGCGCACGATCGCGGCGCCGCGACGCGTGGCGCCACGGCGGCGCCCTTTGTCACAGCTGTCGTCATGTGCCACAGCAGACCTTTCACGTAGTCGACTGACCGGCTGGTGAAGGCATCCCCTCACTTCAACCCAGAGGTACGAGGCATGTTGGAGAGAACCACGGAGAAAGCTCCTTGCCTCATCGACTCTGTGGTAACCTCCCCCACGAACGAGGACACGAAGGAGGGGTTTCTCTCAGGTCAGACCACATGCGTCAGAGCGCCCCCTAGAGGGAAACCATGAGTGTAGATTGCCCTATGAAGACGACCCAGCATGCACCGATGACCCGAGCGCACCACAACCGTCTTGTGATCGCGCACGTGCTGAACTCCTTCCAGGTGGGAGGCGCGGAGCAGGTCGTGGTGGATCTGGCCGGGCTGCAGCGCGCGGCGGGGCATGAGGTGATGGTCGTGGGCATCGAGACGAACCCCGATGGGCCGCGCGCGGCGCAGCTCCGGGAGCGCGACGTCGCGGTGCACATGATGCCGAAGCGCCCCGGCTTCGACCTCAAGCTCCCCGGGAAGCTCGCGGCGTTCTTCGCCAAGCATGGTGTCTCCATCGTGCACTCGCACAATCAGCTGCCGCTCATCTACGCGACGGCCGCGGGCCGGCTCCACCGCGTGCCCGTGTGCCACACGCTGCATGGCGCCATGTTCGATCAGGGCCGCAGGGCCTGGCTGCGGCACATGGCGGCCAGGTTCGCCGACGCGCACGTGGCCGTGTCGCAGCCGACGGCCGACTTCATGCTGAAGCACAACGAGGTCCCGAGCTCGAAGCTGCACGTGGTCCTGAACGGGATCGATCTCTCCCGGTTCAGGCCGGACTCCGTGGCCCGGCGCCGCATCCGGACCGAGCTCGGCATCCCCCAGGACGCGTGGGTCGCCGGGGCGGTCGGGCGCCTGTCGCAGGTCAAGAACCACGCCCTCCTGCTCCGCGCGGCCGCGGGTGTTCTGTCGGACAACGGGCGCCTCCTCCTCGTCGGAGACGGACCGGAGGCCGCCTCGCTGCGCGCCCTCGCCGAGGAGCTCGGCATCGGCGACCGCGTCGTCTTCGCCGGCGAGCGGCACGACGTGCCGGAGCTCCTCTCCGCGAGCGACGTCTTCGTCCTGTCGTCGACGTCGGAGGGGCTGCCGCTTTCCATGGTGGAGGCCATGGCCACCGGCCTGCCCGTGGTCTCGACCGCCGTGGGCGGCATCCCTGCCCTGATCACCGACGGAGAGACAGGCTTCCTCGTGCCCTCGGACGACGTCGACACGCTCGCCGCGAAGCTCGCCGAGCTCAAGGCAGATCCCCGGCGGTCCGCAGCGATGGGCAAGCGAGGGCGGAAGCTCGCGGTGGGGCGCTACTCGGCGGAGCGCATGATGGCGAGCTACATGGATATCTACGAGACGCTCCTCTCCCGGCGGGAGTCGGAGCGACGCGCCGTGCTGCGGCCGAGCGAGCTGCTCGCCGGCCTGAACGCGTAGCCCGCGCGCTCAGGCGAAATGCGCGCCCCGGAGCGAGCCCGGGCTGAGGGCGGGGCCCCTGGCCGCCCGACGCTCGCTTCAAGGCGCGCGGGGGATCGTCGAGAGCGCACCCGGGATCGTGGAGAGCGACGCCGGCGACGAGAGCCCCGGCGTCCGGGGGGGCCGCGTCGGGGTCTGGGGGCGACCTGACGGCGATCGCGCATCGAGCGCGCCGGGGTCGCGCACCTCCGTCGAAGGCGCGAGCGACCCCCGCGGCGGCGGTGGCATGACGGTGCTCCGGGGCAGCGGCACGAGGGTGCTCCGCGCGGGCGGCACGAGGGTGCTCCGCGCGGGCGGCGCGACCGCGACCGCAGCCTGCGCCTCGCGCACCGCCGCCAGCATCGACCGCGCGTCGGGCCAGCGATCCGCCTGCGCGAACTCGAGCGCCCGGTCCACCACCCGCACCACGACAGGGTGCATCGACGGCTGGATCCTCGCGAGCGACGGGATCGGGCACGTCATGCGCAGGAAGAAGAGCTCGTTGACGGTCGACGCGTCCTGCACGTACCGGTTCGTGAGCAGCGAGAACATCGTCGCCCCCAGCGCCCAGATGTCCGTCCGCGCATCGACGAGATCCCAGCGCGCGCGCGCCTGCTCGGGCGGCATGTACGCCGGCGTCCCCATCGCCCGCAGCCCCACCAGCGACGTCTGCCCCGAGGGGACCCGCAGGCGCGCGATGCCGAAATCGAGGAGCTTCACCGAGTAATCGCGCGTGAGGAAGATGTTGTCGGGCTTCAGATCCCGGTGAACGACCTCGTTATCGTGCGCGGTCGCGAGCACGTCGAGGATCTGCTCGCTCAGGGAGAGGACCTCGGCAGGAGGCAGCGGGCCCTCCTGCGCCTTCCAGCGCTGGAGGAGGGTCTCTCCCTCCAGGAGCTCCATCACCAGGAAGGGCGACCCATCCTCGGTCACGTCGTCCGCGAGCACCGCCACGACCCCGGGGTGATTCACGGTGCTCACGATCGCCTTCTCGCGGAGGAACCGGGCCCGATCGACCTTGTCCCTCGCCCGATCAGGGTGCAGCAGCTTGATCGCGACCCGCTGGCCGCTCCGGTGCGTCGCGGCATACACGGCGGCCATCCCCCCGAGGCCGATCAGCGCGTCCAGCCGCCACGCGCCGTTGAGCACCGCCCCCACGCGTGCCTGCGCCCTCTGGCCATGCGTGACA
Organism: Sorangium sp. So ce362; assembly: GCF_051519845.1. Lineage (NCBI taxonomy): Bacteria > Pseudomonadati > Myxococcota > Polyangiales > Polyangiaceae > Sorangium > Sorangium sp. So ce362. The sequence goes on from NZ_CP150332.1 coordinate 7,428,294, forward strand.
TTCTCGAAGTCCATGGCTGGTTCTCTCTGTGTGCCATCGGACAACCGACGCCTGGAACGGGCGGTGTCCAAAAGCAGCTCATTTCATGGAAAAATTCAGCAAGACCTGCGCCACGGCGACCCGCGTCCAGGACCGCGGGCGAACGGGCCGAGCGCATGGGGCGAATTGCCCCATGCGGCAAGATGCCACGACCCTTGCGCCGGGCCTGCCTGAGGCCGCGATTGGCCCCCCTGGCAGCGTCCGTCGCGGTATCGGGCTCAGTGGAGGCCCCTCATCGTCGGGTCGCCCAGCTTGAACGCAGACAGCGCCTGGCGCATGAAGACCGGCACGGAGACGTAGCTCTCGAGCGCGACGCAGGCGCGGTTCGAGGTGCACGTGCAGCTGTAGAAATCGCTGTAATCGTCGTCGTCTGCGGCGGAGTCCTCCTCGCAGCCGGGCACGCCGTCGCTCAGGACCTCACCGTCCGGCGTGATGGCGGCGACCGTCGGATCCCACCGCACGATCGGCTGCCCGCTCTCCGGGCTCAGCTTCACCTTGTGCCAGTCCGCCTTGCCGTCGCCGTCGAGGTCGGGACCTGCCTCCGTGACATACGCCCTGGCCAGGAGCTCATTCCCATGCTCCAGGACGCGCGCGCCGATGCCCTTCTGCACGACCTTGCCGAAGATGGTCTCGGTCCCGTACGTCTTCGCCACAAACACCTTCCCGGACGGATGGTGGAGCTCGATCCGGTTCGGGAACGCAGGATCGGTGTCTGCCCCGGTCTCCCAGACGTGCATCATGTCCAGCCACCTCTGCTTCTGGTTCTCGGGGAGGTAGAGGAGGGTCCAGGCGATGAGGAACTTCTGCTGCTCCCAGCCGATCTGCGGGTCGACGATGGCGACCTTGGCCGGGGCCCGCGGGTTCCACGGCGCGCTGTCGACCGCGCCGTACGCGCTGCAGACGATGCTCCCCGCGCCGGGGAAGCAGCTCTCCGGCCCGCTCTCGCTCCACCACGAGGTCCAGCCGAGCGCGCTGGCCGGATACCCGCTCGCATCCCGGACAGGCCGGCCGCGGTCGTCCGCCTCGACGCGCACGCCCTTGATGGCGTCGTCGCCCGTGAGGTTGTTGCCGAGCCAGCGGCGGTACCCTTCCGGGAACACGTCGGCGAGAGAGACAGCGCGGTAGCGCGCGTCGAGGAAGTCGTGCCGCGAGTCGCTGATGAAGTTGTCGACCGACTCGGTCATCAGCATCGCCACCCACGCCTTGTCGTAATAGGAGCCGGCGTTCATCGTGTACGACGAGTCGTACTCGCCCTTGTCCTCCGCGAGCGCGTTCTCGAGCGGCTTGCCGCCCAGGGCGATGTCGCCGAAATACCCTGTCGCGCCGTTCGGAACGACCACCACCGTCGCCCCGGGCTCGCCGAAGACGTCGCTCGATGACCGGAGGACGGTGTCCCCTGCCGGCAGGAAGTGCTCGCCCGGCTGCGGGCGCGCCATCTGGAGCGCGAAGTGATCGAACGCGATCCCGGCCGCGAGGATGTTCTCCTTGAAGGTGCTGCCCGCGGCGTGGACCCAGAACGTGTCGAAGTCGTAACCACGGTCCAGCGCGAACTCGCGGTAGATGTTCGCGACCAGCCCGAGGCCCTTCGCGCCGTCGCGCATCTTCGCGTTGTAGCGGTTCAAGGTCCGCTCCGACGCCGCGCGCACGCTGAAGGCCTGCCGGTCGCGGCGGTAGTTGTCGAAGATGTGATTCACCTCCTGCTGCGTGATGAAGAAGTTGAAGAGCTCGTACGCGTCCGCGCCGCTGTCGTGCCGGTACACGCTCAGGTTGCCGAGGTCGGCCCACCGGTCCGTCGCGAACCCGTAGGGCACGCGGGTGCGCCCCGCGGGATCCACCGAGGGCCCCTTCACGCCGTCCGGCGTCTCCAGCGCGCGCCACGTCACATAATCGACCTTTTGCTGCCGGCACCGCGTGTACTTGCCGTCGACCGGCACGATCTGCCCATCGAGCACAGGGTGCCAGACGCCGTCCCGCTCCTCGTTCCAGCCCGAGGGTATGTACGCGCTCGGGTCGACCTCGACGCAGCTCCCCGGCTGGATCAGGTCGTATTTGTTCTGCAGGTCGGAGTAGTGGATGTCCTCGTCGTCGTACTCGGGCTGCAAGCCGAGGACGCCGCCGAAGTCGTCGACCTTGGCGAGCATGCCCTTGCCGCGCGGGGTCGTCGCCTTGTAGCTCGGGTCGGCGTGCACGGAGATGACGTCGCCGTAGAACATGCGGGCCGCGGCGAAGTCGTAGGCGCCGAGTCCGATGAGGTCCTGCGTGGGCTCGCCGGCGTAATCCATGGTCGACGAGTGCATGAACATCCAGAGCAGGTTCTTCCGCTCGTTCTCGGTGACGGGGTCGTAGTAGCGCGGCCCGACGCAGGCCTCGCCGTCCTCCGAGAGCGTCTCGCACAGCGTCTTCACCCGCCCGTCGTTCGTGCGCAGCTGCCAGTACTGCGGCCGGTAGCCCCAGGCGTCGGACGAGCTCACGAAGTTGTGGCGCAGGCCGACGGAGTGGCCCATCTCGTGGAGGATCACCGCGTAGTGCGCCCGCTGCGCGAGGTAGCGCCGCATCGCCTCGGCGCGCCGCACCTTCTGCGCGGCGTCTCCCTCGCCGAAGCGGCCGTGCTTGCTCGCGAATTTCTCCTCGAGGATGTCCGCCAGGTTGGCCGTCGCGAGCGGCGCCGGGGCCTCGTGCATGACGCACGCGCCGCGCTCGGCGAGCGCGAGCTCCCGCAGGTTCCTGAGCTCGCGCTGCACGCTCGGGTTCGCCCCTCGGAGCGGCGAGGCGAAGCGCATCACCTCGTCCGTGAGCGGCAGCGCCTCCACGCCGGTGAGCTCCTGGATCATCTTCGTCGTGAGCTCGGCCTCCAGCTCGGTGCCCACCGCGGATCGGCGGCGCGCCTCGTAGACCGCGCGCATGCTGTCCGGCGCCGTCGCGTCGGCCGCGATCGCGCGCACCTCCTTCGAGAGCCGCCGGAGGCTCTCGCGCAGCGCTGGATCGCGCGCCATCTGGCCGGACGCGTCCTCCGCGCCCACCCCGGCGGACCGGGAGATCCGCCGCGCGATCTCCTCGCGCGTGAGCCGCGGCAGCGCGCCGCCCTTCGACGCGCCGTCGCTCGCCTGCGCCCAGTCCCGGACGTAGTCGCCGTCGGTGACCTCCTCGGTCTTCAGCTCTCCCTTGATGTAACGGGCCGTGTCGACGACGCCCTGGCTCCACATGTCGCTGACGTGCGTCCAGACGTTGATGCTCGACGCGATCTTCTCGCCGGTGAGCGGGTCTTCCGAGTCGCTGTAGATGCCCCAGGCCGAGGGCGACTGCGGCGCCTCGAAGTTGTTGATCTGGTGATAGCGCAGGTCGCCGATCCGCGCGTTCAGCGCCTCACGGCACGCCTTCATCAGCGCGGGATCGCGCCCCGCCTCCTTGCGGCGCTCGTCGCCGCACATCCTGGCGGTCACGCCCTCCGGGAGCCGGGGGCCGCCGCACGCCTCCGGGTCGGTCGCCTCGACCGGGCTATGACAGACAACGATCGCCTCGGGCATCTTGGCGAGCGCGACGACGCCAGGCGCGTAGCCGCGTCGTTTTCCGAGCTCGTCGGCCAGGGCGTCGCACCCCTGCCCCTCCCGCGCCCCGCCGCGCCGGCACGCGTCGACCTCGCGCGCGAGCGCGATGGCGTCGGCGCTGTCGTCCATCTGCCCGTCGTAGATCGGGAACTCCGCCCTGCAGCGCGCCGCGTCGCCCGCCGTCCGGACGCACTCGGCGTACCTGGCGGTGACGACGGCGCTGCGCAGGGCGACATCCCACTCGTGGGCTGCCCAGTCCGTGGCGTCGAAGTAGTCGGGGTGGCTGCTCGACGTCACGTACCACGGCTGCGGCACGGCCTTCCGCCGCTGGTACGGCAGGGTGCATCGCTGCTTGAAGGTGTCGCACCGCGAGCCGGGGCCCACCGTCACCTGCGCCCCCTCCTGGTCCATCATCGCCCCGGTGACCGCCTCGCACTCGTCCTCGGTCCCGTTCTTGTCGTCATCGCGGTGCGGATCGGCGGAGGCGGGGGTGGTCTCGGGCGTGAAGCAGGGGATCTCGCCCGTCATGCGCTCCGGATCGGCGTAGTAGTGGCTGCGTTCCCAGAGGTTGTACCGCGTGATCATGCGGTGCCACTTGGCGTCGCTCATGCCGTAGTTGCGCGCGTAGCCGAAGCGCTCGCGCACGAAGGGGCCGAACGCCCGGAAGCGGTAGCCGTCCCACTCGGCCGGCTCGTAGTCCCGCTCGACGACGCGGCGGAAGGACTGCCGGAGCGTGACCTCGACCGGGTTGCAGGACCCCACCGGCGCGGTGCCGCCGGGGAAGTCCGCGTCGAGCATGCAGGCCGGGAAGCTGTCGATGCCCCACCCGAGGTGGCTCAGATCGATGAGCTGCGGCATCGCGAAGGCCTTGTTTGTGACGTCGAAATATCCCGCCTCGGGGTCGAAGTGGGGCGCGTCCGGGTGGCTCGGGTCGCTGACGTAATAGGAGAGCGGCTCGTACTTCACGCCGCCGTAGACGCCGATGAGCGACAGGGTATCGAAGTCGTAGGAGTCGACGTTCAGGTTCTTCGACCAGTCGACCCGCAGGTACTCCCGCGCATACCAGGGACGGTCGGTCGTGTTTTCGACGACGACGTTGCTCTCTTCCCCCGTCGCCCGGTTGTAATCGCGCTGGACGTCGAAATGCGAGAGGATCTTGTACGCGACGGCCACGACACCGTCATCCGTGGCCGCGCCGGCTCCCTTGCCGTCGGTGTCGTTCACGCGCTCGTAGGTGAGGCGCCCGATCAGGAGATCTTCCTGGATGATCCACTTGATGCGCGCGACCTCCGCCTGCGCGTACGAGGACGAGAACAGCCCGTCCTGCGAGGCGCCGTAGCCCACGTCGACCACCGTGGTCCGCGTCCAGAACTCCGGATCGTCCTCTTTGCTCTGCAGATCGGCGCCGACGAAGAACGATTTCGCCAGCGCGTTCGCCTGCACCTGGCTGATCGGCGCCCGCTCCTCGGCGCAGCCCGCGCTCAAGCCCACGGCTGCCGCGAGCAGTGCCAGTCTCACGATCCAACTCATCGCAGAGTCCTCCTCTTGCAGCTCGGTCCCGAGCGCGCGTGCCCCCATGAGAACCTCGGCGTCCGCACGCGATCTGCCGTGACGGCCGCCCCGGTTGCGCGATTGGCGTCTCTGCTCGCCCTCACCGGGGCTGCGGCACATCGCGTGCCACGCGCCTCAAAGCGCCCTTGTTCGCAGCAAACCCCTGCTCGTACGGTGTCTCGTCGACCTCCGCCGTGCGACCGCGCGGCGCCGCCAGCGTTAGCGGACTGACGCCTTCGCCCGCCCGCTCGCGGAACGTCCCAGGCGAGTCGGCGGGGGCCCCGCTCCGCCCCACGAGCCTCCGCTCCGGGGGCCGAGCAGCCCGGCCCCCGCTCCTCCCCTCCGCCTCCCCTCCGCTCCCCTCGCCTCTCTCCGCCCGCTGCGGTATCGACAACCTCACCCGACCGGGAGGAACACCTTGCCTGAGGGAGACGTCCTGCTCTCGAACGCCGACGGCGCCATCCGGGCGCTCGGCCCCGCCGTGCTCGTCTGCGAGTGCCATGGCGACGGCATCGACCTCGCCGTACGTCGCGTCGCCGCGTTCGCGCTGACCGCCTCGCTCATCATCGTGGGCATCGTGGCGGCGCGCGCGGCCCCCTTTCCCATCCTCTTCATCGCGGTCACGTGGACCGCAGGGGCCACCGCGGCGCTGCTCGTCGTCCGGCGGCGCCGCCGGCGCCACGGCCTGTTCCGCCTCGACTTCGAGCGGGCCGAGCTCGTCCAGGAAGGCCGCGGCTTCCGGCGGGTCTTTCCGATCCAGGCGATCGTCGGCATCTCGACCCCGCCGGCCTGGGACGCCGAGGTCGACGAGCCGGGCCTCGCGCCGCGCTGGCTGCTCCTTCGCCTGTCGACCGGGGAGCAGCTGCGCCTGGGCAGGGCGCCCGCGTACGCGCTCGGCCCCGCGCTCGCCTTCCTCAAGCGGGCCGGCGTCGAGGCGTGAGGCCACGCCCGCCGCCGTGCCGTCAGGGCCCGGACAGGCTGGGGTAAGCCGGACCGAATTCCCTGACCATGGTCCGGCTATCCGAGAGGAACGGCGTCTTCATCGCCTCGTCCTGGTAGATCGGCCTGACGATGCAGGTGTTGCTGCCGCCGCACTGCCCCGGATCGGGCTTGGGGAAGAGCACGTCCGCCACGAGCCAGAACCTGTCGCCCGAGTCCTCCGGGAGGAACGAGACGGGCTGCTCCGGGTCGTAGAAGCCGGTCGGCCCGAGGTCGGCCCCGAGCTCGCCGTTGCAGAAGATCTTGACCCGCGGGTGCACGTCCGTCGACGCGGTGCCGCCGAAGTAATGCACGGCGATCCGCATCCAGCCGTCCTTGGGCGGGAAGTCGACGTTGATGTTCTCCGGCGCGCAGAAATTCGGATTGTCAGGGTCGGTGATGCGATGAACGCAGGAGATGTTGTCGAGGTCGAGCCGCGGGTTGTGGCACCCCTGGCCGTTGGCGCGCCACGCGTCCCCCACGCCGCGGGGCGCGTAGAAGCACGTGTTGTTGGCCTCCTCCGGATCCAGATACCAGTTCACCGGCTCGGGCGGCGTCGCCCCGTCGTCGAACCAGCGGATGGACGAGCCGCCCAGGAAGCCGTCGAGCGTGCAGTTCCCGTAACCGCACGCGACGCTCGAGCCGCCGATCGTCCAGGGCTGCGTGTTGTTCGGCTTGTGGAGGTAGAGGTCCAGATCGACGCTGGCCCGATCGTGCTCCCACTCGAGCTCGACGCGGAGGCCGCGGGCGCCGACGAACAGCGGGTAGGCGCAGGTCGCGGTCTCGCCGCCCGCCACGCGCTTCGTGTACGTGACCGTGTACTCGCCCGACTGCAGCGGCTTGAAGTCGTCCGCCGGATCCGTCCCGCCCACCGAGGGGCACGGGTCCACGCCCGGTGGACAGGCCACCGTCCAGACCTCGGAGCCCGCGAGCGCATCCTCGCTGAACGACCCGGTGCCCTCCTTCAGGTCGACCTTCGCCAGCGGAGCCGTCTGCATCGGGTGGCAGCCCGTGCCATCGTTCATGTGGCAGCTCTCGTCCGCGTGCACGCCGCCAACGCACGAACCCCACGAGCCTGTCTCAGCGCAGAGCTGGGTCCCGGGGAAGCACCCCGGGCTGTGCCGGAACGATGGGTCGCCGCGAAAGCAGGAGTGCGCCTGGCCGGGGATGCACGGGCACGTCTCGTCGATTTCACCGTCGCAGTCGTCGTCGAGCCCGTCATGGTCCACGCCGAGCTCATCCACGCCGCAAAGCTCCGTCGGGCCGCAGGCGCTCCCGCACGGGTTGACCTCCACGTGGGGCGTCTCCTGGGTCGACCCCCCATCGATGTTGATCAGACCGCCGAAGCCCTCCGACGCGCCCGTCGGGCCGCCCGCCCCGTCCCCGGCGGCGCCCGCCCCGCCGGCGCCGCCCGCCCCGCCGGCGTTCGCGCTGCCCCCCGTCGTCCTGTCCAATGCGAACCGCTCGCCCTCGGCGCTGCAGCCGGCCGCGATGCCGGCGCCCGACGCGGCGGCTGCGAGGACGACCGGGAACACGGAGAGGACACGAAGACGAGACATGATACCTCCACTCGGGGACTTCGGCGCGGGATCGCAGCGGGCCTGCGTCCGCTCAGCACCACAGCGAAGAACACCGTTGGCAAAGCGGCGACGCTGCAGCCCGGCGACACGCGAGAATGCGCGCCCAGGGATGGCAGACCACGAAGCCTCGATCCTCTTCCGGTGAGAGCCGGAACCGGTGTGCGGGCTCGACAGGTGACGTGCAGGACTCACCGGCTCCCTAGCATGGTTCTCCGGCCGGCGTCGGAGATAACGAGCAGCCGGGAGCCGGAGAAGCGCGCTCTCCGGAGGCGCCGAGTCACGCAAATCACTATCCAGTCAATCATTACAGGGTTATTGCCTGCCGTCAGGCGCGCCAGCGCTCCGTTCCGAGCGCTCGAGCCCGCCGGCTCGCGCGCCGCCAGCCGCAGCGCCGGAGACGCAGCGGCAGCGCTCGCTCGATTGCGGCAGCGCTCGCTCGAGCGGCGGAGGCTGCGGTGGTCCGGATGCGGGGGCGCCCGTCGCGCCCGCGGCTCAGGGCAGCTTCGGGTAGGCTGGACCGAAGCTCGTCTCGACGTCTTCCTCGGTGGTGAGCAGCGGCGTCTTGCTGCCGGTATTCCGGTAGATCGGCTGGACGATGCAGTTCGCCTGACCGCACTCGTCCGACTTGGGGAAGAGCACGTCGGCCACGAGCCAGAACGTGTCTCTCGCGCCCGCGGGCGCGAAGGTGACGGGCCGCTCGGGGCCGTAGAACCCGGTGGGCCCGAGATCGGCTCCGAGGGCGCCGTTGCAGAAGATCTTGATCCGCGGGTGGATATCGCCGGGCGACGCGCTTGCGCGATAGTAATGTACGCCGATCCGCATCCACTGGTCCTTCGGCGGAAAATCGATGTTGATGTTCTCGGGGGCGCAGAAGCCGGGGTCATCGGGGCTGTCCACGGTGGGGTCGCACTCCCCCCTGTTGTCGAGGTCGAGCCGCGGGCTGTGGCAGCCGAGCCTGTGCGCGCGCCACGCGTCCCCCACGCCCTGGGGGGCGTAGAAGCAGCTGTTGTTGCTCTCCAACGGGTCGAGGAACCAGTTCACCGGATCCGGCGGCGTCGCGCTGTTGGTGAACCAGCTGACTCCCGAGCGCTTCACGAAGTGCTCGATTGTGCAGTTGTTCCAGCCGCAGTCCTCCGACGAGCCCGAGGTCGCCCAGGGCTGCGTGCTGTTCGGCCTGTGGAGGTGCAGGTCGAGATCGACGCCGCCGACGTCGTGCTCCCACTCGAGCTCGACGCGCAGGCCGCCCGCGCTGACGAAGAGCGGATACTGGCAGCTCTGCGTCTCGCCGCTCGCGACACGCTTCGTGTAGGTGACGGTGTACTCGCCCGATTGCAGCGGCTTGAAATCGTCCGCTGGATCCGACCCGTCCACGCCGGGGCACGGGTCGATGCCCTCGGGGCATTCGACCGTCCACACCTCGGAGCCCGCGACCGCATCCGCGCTGAAGGTGCCGGTGCCCGGCTTGAGGTTGACATCGGCGAAGGGCGACGCCTGGATCGGGTGACACGCGGCGTCGCTGTTCGCATAGCAGCCCTCGTCGGCGTGCACGCCGCCGAGGCACGGCCCCCACGTGCCGGTCTCGCCGCAGAGCTGGGAGCCGGGGAAGCAGCCCTCGGCGTTCCGGAACGACGGGTCCCCGCGGAAGCAGGAGTGCGCCTGGCCGGGGAGGCAGTGGCAGTCCTCGTCGATCTCACCGTCGCAGTCGTCATCCAGGCCGAGGTTCGCGCCGGCGCACAGCTCCTGCGCGCCGCACGCGCTCCCGCACGGGTTCACCGTCACGACGTCGGGGGGCACCTGCCCTCCATCGACGTTGAGCAGCCCGCCCGCCCCGTCCGCCTCGTCCGCCCCGCCCAGGCCGCCGGCACCCCCTGTGTCGTCACCTCCGCTCGAGTCGCGCCCGCCGGGATTGCCCGTCGCGCTACAGCCGACCGCGATGCCGGCGCTCGACACCGCAGCGCCCGCGATGATGAGGAGCGAGGAGGAGAAACGAAGTCGACCCATGAAACCTCCATTCGAGGGCAATGCGGTGACCCAGCGGGTTAACCCCCCGCCCGCCACCCCCGGCATTCCACAGCTCACACGAGCGTAGCAAAATCAGCAAGCGACAGCTGCACTGTAGCGCAGCAGGGAAACGAGGCCCTCGCATCGCGCGCCGCCGTCGATCCGAGCGCCGTCGATTGGCTACATGTCAGGCGAGCCGGGGCGTTCGGCGAGCCGCAGGCCTGGCCGCCGACACGTGGCGTCCTGTCGCGCCGAGGAGCGGCGCGCTGGAACAGCGCGTCACCACGGGCCAGGAGAGTCCTGTTGCATTGCGTTGCAGCCTGCAGGACGGCGCCATCAGGACGGACGCGCGCCCGCTGACGAAGGGGCACTCTACCCGAGGATCGGCAGCTGCCTGCTGCCCTTGGCCCTCGTCGGCTGGGGCTGCTGCGGCTCCTGCTGCGGCTGCGTCGCGGGCGGAGCGGCGGTGTCCTCGATGTGCACGCCGGACCGGAAGCGCTGCTCTCCCCCCGCGATCTTCCGGTGCGCCAGCGAGTGCTGCATGAAGTTCAGCGGAAAGAAGCCGGCCAGCTGAATCCAGCTCGACTGCCGCGTCAGGGTGAACCTGCGCCAGATCGAGGACGGCGAGTAGAATTTCGTCCATGCCGACACCCAGCCCTCCCGGAGCCGCTCCCGGGACATCTGCTTGGGCACGAAATAGGGTGAGCCGGCGTCGTGGTCGCGGCGCAGCCACCAGCGCTCGTCCGTGAGGCGGCCCTCCGCCTTCAGGCGGCGGTACAGCTGCGTCGCCGGATACGGGGTGAGGATGGCATACAGCGCCATCGTCAGCTTCATGTCGATGCCGAACTCCACGGTGCGATCGAACACCTCGGGATCGTCCGTATCGAACCCGAAGACGAAGCTCCCCCAGACCGAGATGCCGTGCTCGTGGAGCATCGCCATCGTTTCCTTGTACTGCGAGGGCCGGTTCTGCCGCTTGCCGGTGAACTTGACCGTCTCCTCGTCGATGCTCTCGAAGCCGATGAAGAGCGCCTTGCACCCGCTCTCGGCCATGAGCTTCACGTTCTCGAGGCGCTTGACCGCGGCGAGCGAGCACTGGCCAATCCAGTGCTTCTTCATCGGCGCCATCCGGGTGAACAGCTCCTTCGAGTAGGCCCGGTGGATCATCACGTTGTCGTCCGCGAACATGATGAGCTTGCCGAGCGTACCGAGCTCGCTCAGCACCTCGTCGGTCGGGCGGAACCGCATCGTGGTGCCGTTCGCCGTCGACACGCTGCAGAACTCGCACGGGTACGGGCAGCCGCGCATCGTCTGCACGACCTGGAACGGGATGTACTTCTTGGAGGTGAACAGGTCGCGCCGCGGCGGGGGCCTGCCGGCCAGGCTCGGCAGCTCGGGGCGGTAGATGGGTTTGAGCTCGCCGCGCTTCGCGTCCGCGAGCAGGACGGGCCACGCGTCCTCCGCCTCGCCGACCACGACGGCGTCCGCGTGCTGCATGGCCTCGTCAGGACAGGCCGTGGGGTGGATGCCCCCGAGCACCACCTTGACGCCGCGCCTCCGGTAAGCGGCGGCGATATCGTAGCTCCTGCGGGCGGTCTTGCTGTCGACGCTGATGCCGACGAGATCGACGTCCTTGACGTCGCGCTGGAGGTCGAAGGGCTGCACGACGTCATCGGTGTAGATGACCTCGTCCTCGGGGGGCGTGAGCGCCGCGAGGGTGCCGAGCCCCACCCGGGGCAGGTAGGCGGAATCTTCGCTTGCCGTGGCGATGAGCTCGATCTGCATGGCCGATCGTGTTTATCACGGCGCCGGGCCGCGCCGTACCTCCCGCGCGGCGCGCGCCGACAAGGCGAAGAACTTCTTGCTGGCGGCGCTGGAGCGCGAGGCGTCCCTGCGTCCGGCAAGGACGACGAGGCCGCGGCGGTGTGACGCTGGGGTGAGCCGCGGCGCCGGCCGCTCAGTCCTGCTCCTGCTTCGCGCCGATGCCGTGGCGGCGGAGGTAGGCCCGGACGTGCGCCCGCTCCATGCCCGCGCGCCGCGCCATCTCGCTCACGTTGCCCTTCGCGTCCTCGGACAGGGCGGCGAAATAGTCGCGCTCGAACCGCGCGAGGACGTCGCGCTTCGCTTCCTGGAACTGGCGGCCCTTGAGCGAAGCGAACGAGCTGTTGAACGAGCCGCCGCCGGCCGGGTGGATCGACGGCGACGAGTTGCCGTGCACCGGCGTCTCGGTGAGCGCGCCGAGGTGCGCCGCGACGTCGATCTCCTCGCCCTCGCCCGCGAGCGCGAACGCGACGGCGACCGCGTTCCTGAGCTCGCGCACGTTGCCCGGCCAGTCGTGGCGCATCAGCCGCTCGAGCGTGCTGTTCGCGATGCGCTCGTAGGCGCTCTCGTCGCCGAGATCCTTCAGCATCCGGCGGACGAGCACCGGGATGTCCTCCACGCGCTGCCGGAGCGCCGGCAGCTCGATCTTGATCTGCGCGACGCGGAAGTAGAGGTCGCTCCGGAAGTTGCCGCCGTTGACGGCGCGCACGAGGTCGCGGCGCGTCGCCGCGAGCACCCGCACGTCGACCTCGCGGTAGCTCGACCCGCCGACGCTCTTGATGCGGCGCTCGGCGAGCGCGCGGAGGAGCTTCGGCTGCACCTCGAGCGGCAGCTCTCCGAGCTCGTCGAGGAAGATCGTGCCGCCGTCCGCCTCGAGGAACGGCGAGAGGCGCTTGTCGACCGCGCCGGTGAACGCGCCGCGCTCGTGGCCGAACAGCGTCGCCTCGGCCAAGGTCGGCGGGATCGAGCCGCAGTCCACGACGACGAACGGCTTCTTCGAGCGGGCGCTCGCCAGGTGCAGCGCCTGGGCGACGAGCTCCTTGCCCGTCCCGGTCTCGCCCGTGATGAGCACCGTGAGGTCGGTCGGCGCCATCTTGGAGAGGCGCTCGAAGATGGCGCGCATCCCGGGGCTGCTGGCCACGAGCGGGCCGAACGACGGGATCGCCGAGACCGTGATGCGCTCGGGTCGCAGCGGCTCGAACTGGATCTCGGTCTCGCCGAGCCGGAGCTTCGTGCTCGTGAGCAGGTAGATGTCGCCGACCCGCACGCCGCCGACGAACGTCCCGTTCCTGCTGTCGAGGTCGCGCACGCGGACGCCCTGCTCGGTGGCGACGAACTCGGCGTGCACAGCGCTCACCTTGGCGTCGTCGACGACCAGCTGGCAGGCCGCGTTGCGGCCCACGATGACGGGATCGGTGCCGATCTCCAGCCACCCGCCGCCGCGAGCGGCCGACGACTTCGTCGGACGGATACGCCCGCCGCGCACCTCGACCCTGTTCTTCGTGCCTACCGTGGCGTCGAGCAACTCAGTTCCTCTCTGTCTTGCGGCGCGAAGGTGGGCCCTCCGGCCGGGGAATCTCTGCGCCCCCCCTCCTGCTCGGCGGCGCCGGGGGCACCGCGCCTCCGGCCCGGCTCGGCGGCGCCGGGGGTGCTGCGACCCCCGTCCTGCTCGGCGGCGCGGGCGGTGCTGCGACCCCCGTCCTGCTCGGCGGCGCCGGCGGGGCTGCGACCCCCGTCCTGCTCGGCGGCGCCGGCGGGGCCGCGACCCCCGTCCTGCTCGGCGGCGCGGGCGGTGCTGCGACCCCCGTCCTGCTCGGCGGCGCCGGCGGGGCCGCGACCCCCGTCCTGCTCGGCGGCGCCGGCGGGGCCGCGACCCCCGTCCTGCTCGGCGGCGCCGGCGGCACCGCACCTCCGGCCCGGCTCGGCAGCGGCGGGGGCGCCGCGATCCCCGTCCTGCTCGGCGGCGGCGGTACAACGCTCCCCGCCCTGCTCGGCGGCGGCGGCGGCACAACGCTCCCCGTCCTGCTCGGCGGCGGCGGCGGCACAACGCTCCCCGCCCTGCTCGGCGGCGCCGGCGGCACAACGCTCCCCGTCCTGCTCGGCGACGGCGGCGGCGGCGGCGAGCTCTGGCCGACGTCGGCGAAGCCGCCGTTCTCGGTCATCGTCGGGGGGCCGTCGACGACCGTGGGGTTGTCTTCCAGAAACGCATCGGGCAGCTCCGACGGGTACCGGCTCCGCTGCGAGCGGCGCATCGCGCGCGAAATGTTCACCGGCTGGATGGCGCGCCAGCTCGCGAGCGCCTCCGCCGCGGTGCTGAAGCGCCCCTCGCGCCGGCGATCGAGCGCCCGCTCGAGGAAGCGCTCGATGCCCACCGGCCACTTCTCGCCGGTCGCCTCGGCGAGCGACGGCGCCGGGCGGTCGAGCTTCATCGCGACGAGCACCGCGGCCGTCGCGCCCTCGAACGGCAGCCGCCCGGACAGGGCCCGGAAGGCCACCGCGCCGACCGCGTAGATGTCAGCCCGCTCGTCGGCCCGCGCGGCGCCCCGCACCTGCTCCGGCGCCATGTACGCGAACGAGCCCAGCGTCGCGTCGAAGGCCGTGAGCGTCGGCTCCTCCTTCTCACGCCGCGTGAGCTTGGAGATGCCGAAGTCGAGGATCTTCGCGCGCTCGCGCCGATCGGGCAGGCCGAGGTGCTCCAGGTAGATGTTTCCAGGCTTGAGATCGCGGTGAATGACCCCGGCGGCGTGCGCCGCCACGAGCCCCTGGATCACGTCGTCGATGATCGGGCCGACCTCGCTGAACGGCAGGTACTGCTCGCGCTTCAGCCGATCCGCCAGCGACTCGCCGTCGAGCTGCTCGAACACGAGCAGGTGCGCGCCGTCGTTCGCCTCTCCGACGTCGAGCAGCTGGCAGACGTACGGGCTCTTGATGGCCGAGGCGATCTTCGCCTCGCGGTCGAAGCGCCGCACGAGGTCGGGCTTCATCGCGGCGCGCGCCAGCAGGACCTTGATGGCCACCTGCTGCATGTCCGATTCCCGTGTCGCCGCCCAGACTTCGCCCATGCCGCCCCGCCCGAGTAAGCGGGTGACACGGTAACCAGCAACAAGGTCGCCCGGGTGGATCGCCACGTAACCTGGATCGGGACCGTACCACCGCGGACCCAGAACAGGTGAGAAAAAAGCGAGCGCCCAGGTAAACCCTGTGATTCCCGGAGCGAGCAGAACCGATCACGGAGCGGCACCACATCGCGCGCGGAGCGACGGCTCGCCTTGGTTCGGTGGACCACACAACGGCCGGCGCGGCGCGCCCTCGATCCGACGTGGCGGCGGGGCAGCGTGGCCGCGGCTCGGAATCCCGGGAGGAACTCGAGGAGCCGCGGCACTAGCCCGATGCGACATGATTCTGTAGGCTCGCCGCGCCATGCCGCGCACCGCCGAGGACGTTGAAACCTACCTCCTGCAGCTCGATCGCCGGTTCGAGAACGACGCCGGTACCTACCTCGTCTCGGGGGGCCCTGACGCGCCGCCGATCGCGATCCGCATCGATCCGCCGATCGTGGCGGTCCGCGTCTCGATCGGCTCCGTCCCCCCCGACGACGCCCACCAGACCAGGCTCTTCCGCCGCCTGCTCGAGTACAACGCGACGGATCTGATGCACGCTTCGTACGGGATCGAGGCGGGCACCATCGTCCTGTCGGCGGCGCTGGAGCTCGAGAACCTCGACATGAACGAGCTCGAGGCGATCCTCAGCGACATCGATCTCGCGCTCGCCCGCCATGTCCCCGTGCTGCACGATCTCGCGCTGAGCTGACCTGCCGCGACGTTCGACCCTGCGCTACCCGTGAGTTGGAGCTGATCTATGGGAATTTTCGCGCGCCTTGCGACCCTCATCAAGTCGAACCTGAACGACCTCATCAGCCGCTCGGAGGACCCCGAGAAGATGCTGAACCAGGTCGTCATCGACATGGCAAACCAGCTGATCGAGGCGAAGAAGCAGGTCGCCGTCTCGATCGCCGACGAGAAGCGGCTGGCGAAGCAGGCCGAGCAGGAGGCGGCCCACGCCGCCGAGTGGGAGCGCAGGGCGATGCTCGCGATCAAGGCGGGCGACGACGCGCTGGCCAAGGAGGCGCTGAACCGCAAGAAGGAGCACGACCAGCTCGCCACCACCTACAAGGACCAGTGGCAGAAGCAGAAGCAGGCGGTCGACCAGCTGAAGACGGCGCTGCGCCTCCTCAACGGCAAGATCGAGGAGGCGAAGCGCAAGAAGAACGTGCTCATCGCCCGGAAGAAGCGGGCCGAGGCGCAGAAGGCGATCCAGGAGACCATGAGCGGTCTCAACAACGCCTCCGCCTTCGAGACGTTCGACCGGATGTCGACCAAGATCGACCAGATCGAGGCCGAGGCGGAGGCCGCCACGGAGATCGCCGAGCAGTACACGGGCGACACGCTGGCGCACAAGTTCGGGCAGCTCGAGGCGACGGCGGGCGCGGACGACGAGCTGCTCGCGCTCAAGCGGAAGATGGGCGTGCTCCCGCCCGAGCCGCCGCCCGCCGCGACGCCGCCGCAGGTGCGCGTGGCCGGGGCGGGCGGCGCGCCGGCCGGCCCCCAGCAGGCCGAGCAGGACGAGCTCGCGGCGGCCATCGCGGAGCTCGAGGCCGAAGAACAACGTGAACAAGCCAGGATGAAGCGCTAGAGCACGCCCGCCCATGAGCCACGCCGCCACGGCGCTCCGCCGGACCGAGTCGAACGCCGCCCCCTCCGCTCCCATTCCCGTACACGCCGAAGAGGTCGGCGCCTTCCTCGAACGCGTCGGCGTGAGCTCGTCCGGCGGGCTCTCCGAGGCCGAGGCGCAGAAGCGCCTCGAGGAGCACGGGAAGAACCGCCTGCCGGAGACGAAGAAGAAGAGCGCGCTCCTCCGGCTCCTCGAGCAGTTCGCGAACCCGCTCGTCCTCACGCTCCTCGCCGCGGCGACGATCGCCGTCGTCGTCGGCTTCACGGCCGACAAGAGCGAGAGCTTCCTCCACAGGTTCGGCGACGCGATCGCCATCCTGCTCATCGTGATCCTGAACGCGTTCCTCGGTTACTACCAGGAGCGGCGCGCGGAGGCGGCCCTGGAGGCCCTCCAGAAGCTCAGCGCCCCGAACGCGCGCGTGCGCCGCGGCGGCAAGACCGTGATCATCGCGGCCGAGGACGTCGCGCCCGGCGACATCCTCGAGATCGAGGCGGGTGACTCGGTCGCGGCCGACGCGCGGCTCGTGCAGACGATCAGCCTCGCGACCGAGGAGGCGGCGCTGACGGGCGAGAGCGCGGCCGCGGTCAAGGACGCGCTCGCCCCGGTCGCGCACGACGCGCCGCTCGGCGACCGGGTCACGATGATCTTCACGGGCACGAGCATCGTGCGCGGCAAGGGCCGCGCGGTGGTGACCGCGACCGGCGTGCACACCGAGCTCGGCCGCATCGGCGAGATGATCCGCTCGGTCGGCGAGCAGAAGACGCCCCTCGAGGAGCGCCTCGATCGCTTCGGCTCGATGATCCTGCGGGTGTGCCTGGCGCTGTCCGCGGTGCTCCTCGGCTGGGGCTTCATCCGGGGCGGCCGGCCGTGGCACGAGCTCCTGCTCGAGGGCGTGAGCCTCGCCGTGGCCGCCATCCCCGAGGGGCTGCCCGCGATCACGACGATCACGCTCGCGCTCGGGATGCAGCGCATGGCGAAGCGCGGGGCGATCGTGCGCAAGCTGCCCGCGGTCGAGACGCTGGGCGCCGCGACGATCATCGCCTCGGACAAGACGGGCACGCTCACCCAGAACGAGATGACCGTCCGCAACGTGTACGCCGGCGGCCACCGCTTCACGGTCGCCGGCGAGGGGTACAACCCGGTCGGCGCGCTGCGCGACGAGGGCGGCGCGGAGGTCGTCGACCCCTCGGCGCCCCTCGGCTACCTGTTCGCGACGGTCGCGCTCTGCAACAACGCGTCGCTCAACGAGGACCAGGCGACGGGCCGCTGGAACATCGTCGGCGACCCGACCGAGGGGGCGCTGCTCACGCTGGCCGCGAAGGGCGGCCACTCGCGCGAGTCGGTGGCGCCGTCGCACGCGTTCGTGCACGAGCTGCCCTTCGACAGCGATCGCAAGCGGATGACGGTGATCACGCGCGACGAGCGCGGCCGCGACATCGCGCACGTGAAGGGGAGCGTCGACGTGCTCCTGCCGCTCTGCGTGAAGTTCGCCGACGACAAGGGCGTGCGGGCGCTGACCGAGGACGACCGGAGCGCGATCACCGCCGAGGCGGATCGCATGAGCGCGTCCGCGCTGCGCGTGCTCGCGATCTGCCGTCGCGTGCGGGTCAGCCGCGACGAGAACGACGTCGAGCGCGAGCTCACGTTCCTCGGCCTGGTCGGGATGATGGACCCGCCGCGGCAGGGGGTGAAGGAGGCGGTGGCCGAGTGCCGTCGCGCCGGCATCCGCGCCGTCATGATCACCGGCGACCACCGGCTCACCGCGACGGCGATCGCCAAGGAGATCGGGCTCTGGGACGAGGGCGACGAGGCGCTCAGCGGCGCGGAGCTCGCGGCGATGAGCGACGAGGAGCTCGCGCGGCGGATCATGCACGTGCGCGTCTTCGCCCGGACGACGGCGGAGCAGAAGCTCCGGCTCGTGCGGGCGTTCAAGGCGCACGGCCACATCGTGGCGATGACGGGCGACGGCGTGAACGACGCGCCCGCGCTCCGCGAGGCGCACATCGGCGTGGCGATGGGGCGCGGCGGCACCGACGTGGCGCGGCAGGCGGCGGATCTCGTGCTGGCGGACGACAACTTCGCGACCATCGTCGAGGCGGTGCGCGAGGGGCGCGCCATCTACCGCAACATCCAGAAATTCATCTTCTTTCTCCTCTCGTCGAACATGGGCCTCCTCGTGGCGGTGTTCGTCGTCTCGTTCTTCGGCAAGTGGCCTCCGCTGACGCCGCTCATGATCCTCTGGATCAACCTCGTGACGAACGGCTTGCCGGCGCTCGCGCTCGGCATCGATCCGCCGGATCCGAAGCTCATGAGCGAGGCGCCGCGGCCGCGCGACGAGGGCCTGCTCATCAAGCGCGACTACCTGGGGATCCTGTACGTCGGCGCCTTCATGGGGCTCGCGGCGGTGGCGCTCTACGCGACGTCGGACCAGACCGAGGACGGGCTGCTCCGCACGCGCGCCGTCGCCTTCTCGCTGCTCGCGCTGTCGCCGCTCTTCCACGCCTGGAGCTGCCGGAGCCCGGTGATCTCGATCTTCGCGTCGAAGCCGCTCGTCAGCCTGCCGCTCCTGCTGGCGGTGGCGGCCAGCGCGGTGATCCACCTTGTCGCGCTGCTCGTGCCCGCGCTGCGCCCGGTCTTCCGCACGTACGAGATGTCGTCGAGCGAGTGGATGCTCCTGCTCATCCTCTCGGCGCTCATCGTGCCGGCCGTCGAGATCGCGAAGCTCGTGTACCGCTGGATCCGCCCTGCCGACGCCGCCGCTGCCCGCCTCCCCGCCTCCGCCGGCTCCCGCTGACCCGCCGCTCTGGGCCGGCGCCGCCGGCCCCTCTCCTTCTCCGTTCCCCCTTCCCTCCCCCCTCCCCCGCCGCGTCGAGGTAGCCGCCTCGGCCGCGCCGGGGGCGCTGCCTCGAGCGGCTCGTGGCGGCGTCGGGCCCGCGCGCGAAGCGATCCGGAAACAAAGTGCTCGTGGTAAGAACAAGCGGGCGCGGAGAGGCGTCCAAACCCGAGCTTATGAGACGTAGAACACCCTATCTCCGTGCGCCGGGGGCTCCGGCCCTCGGTTTCCGCCTCGCCGCGCTCGCGCCGGCCGCGCTGGCCGTGCTGGCGGTCGCCGCTCCCCCCGCCCTCGCCGCCGGCGCGCCGCTCGCGGCGCCGCTCGTCGAGTCGAAATGGCTCAAGTTCGACGGGATCCCGAAGGAGTGGCCGGTGGCGCTCACCTCCCTCGGCATCAAGGTGAAGGGCAAGCCGAGCAAGGCCGATCTCGCCGCGCATGCGGCCATCGCCTACGACGACGCGCGGATCTACGTGGCGGCCGACGTGACCGATGACGCGCTGCGCGGCGGCGCGGATCACGTGAAGCTCGTCCTTGGCTTCCCGGGCGGGAAGGTCCGCGAGGTCGCGCTCTACCCGGGCCAGCCGGGCAAGACCGCGGGCAGCGTGAAGCTCCCGGGCGGCAAGGCGGTGGCGGGGGCGAAGGTGATCGAGGCGCCGCGGAGCGGCGGGTACACGCTGGAGGCGAGCGTCCCCTGGTCGGCGTTCCCCGAGGCGGCGACGACCCGGGTCGGGCTGCGGGCGGGGCTCTTCGTCCACGACGCCGACGGCGCCGGGGGGGTCGACGCGATCGTCGGCAGCGCCGCCTCGGAGGCGTACGGGGCGCTGTCGCCGCTCGCGACCGAGCCGGAGCTCGCGCTCACCGACGGCCTGCTGAGGAGCAAGGGCATCCGCGGCGCCCCGAAGTACGACCTCGTCGTCGACGTCGCCGGCGACGCGATGCGAGAGCGGGTGATCGTGCACGAGCGCTTCCTTGTCGTCCTTGGCCCCGGGTTCCGGAAGGGGGCGCAGTACTACTTCGAGGACCTCGGGGTCGACGCCAGCGACGGGATGCTGCCGTCGCTCACGGCGCGCGACCTGACGGGCGACGGCCAGGCCGAGCTCATCCTGAGGAAGCGCTCCGGCAGCGGCGCCAGGTACCGCGAGGTGATGCACGTCGTGCAGTTCGGCGCCGGCGACACGCCGAAGCCGATCTTCCAGCACGAGGTCGCGATCTCGACGGAGAAGGGCTCGGTCGTCAACGAGGTCGAGTTCGTGCCCGACGGCGCGAGGATGGCGATCCGCGTGGAGCCGGGCAAGGCGACCCGGTACGACGCGAGCAACTACGCCGAGGGGGTGGAGACGACGTACGACCCGCTGCTCTTGCCGTGGGGGTCGATCAAGTCGCAGCTCTACAAGCTCACCGGGGGGGTGTTCACGAAGGCGAGCGAGCAGCGGCAGGCGCCGGCCGCGGCGGCGCGCCCCGCGGCGAAGGCCGACGAGGCGCGGGGCGCGGCGAAGCCGCCCGCGCTGTCGCCGGCGGAGATGCTCGACAAGGTGTACGCGCTCTACCGGCGCGACCGCGGCGCCTCGTCGAGCAAGCCGCGGTTCGATCTCGGCGCCGACGTGGCCGGGGGTCGCGAGCCCGAGCGGGTGCTCCTGCACGACCGCGATCTCGTGGTGTTCGGGAAGGGCTTCCGGGGCGGCGCGGGGTACGCGTTCATGACGCTCGCGCAGTTCGCTTCCCCGGGCGACATCCGCTCGGTGAGCGCGCGCGATCTCACCGGCGACGGCAAGGCGGAGATCATCGTCCACGGCACCGTCCGCGCGGCGGCGCCCAAGGACGCGGGCGGCGGGACGGTGGATCGCGACGTGGTGCTCATCTTCCGGCTCGAGGGTGAGAGCATCCAGCGGATCTTCGCGGCCGAGGTCGCGCGCAGCATCGACGGCAAGAAGATCGCCGGCGAGCTCAAGTTCGTGCGCGTGGACGACAAGGTGGGGATCGAGCTCGCCCCCGGGCGGGCCATCGAGTGGACGGAGCAGACGTATCCGTTCAACCAGGACAAGGGCCCTGTCGGCGGCTTCGAGCCGCTGCTCCTGCCGTGGGGGGGAGCGCAGCCGGTGCGGTACGTCTGGAATGGGTCCACCTTCGCCAAGTAGGCGGGGCCGGCGATCGGCCGCTGCGCCCGATCGGGGGCGGCGGCCCCTGTGTCTGCGCGATTCGCCTGCTCCTGAAGAAGGCGTGACGAAAGCTTACCTGTCGTCGTAATGCGATGAGACATGGACGTGAGAGGCCTCTCGCGGTCATGTTTTCTTGTCCTGCCCCGGAGGTGGCCGACGAAGAGGACGACGATCTGCTACACTTGCTTGGTCACGGCGCGGCGCGAACGCTCGAGGCCCGCCGGTGGTTGGCCGAGCAGGTCGGTGCAGAGGAGAGCGCTATGGCGATGCGCGAGCTGGAAGGCTTCGACGAGGTGCTGCGGACGCTGCTGACGAAGCTGCCGATCGAGGCGTTGCTGCCAGCGCTGCCGATGGAGGAGTTGCTCGCCGGGGTGCCGCCCGAGCAGCGGGTCGCGGGGCTGACGCCCGAGCAGCGGCTCCTCCTGGCTCCCGACGAGGTGCTGCGGCTACTCCCAGACGACTACCTGCGCTCGCTGCCGGAGGATGTCCGGGCGCAGATCCGCGCCCGGATCGGCCGTCCGCTCTAGCGAGGAGCGGGATGCTTCCCGTCAGGTGCCGCTGCGAGGGTGGAACTCCTGATTGAGAGCGCGCGCGTAGAACGCGGCTTCTCGCGCCACGCGCTTCCAGTCCGGTCCGAACAGAGACTCCATGGACCGAAGAGCGAGCGGGCAGAGCTCGGGCGACCGCTCACCGCCCGAGAGCGCAGCGGAACCTAGCCCGCGGAGTCGCCGCATCCGCTCGACGTCTTCCGCGGTGATGGCCGTAGGCCCATGCAGGCGACCGCGAATCTGCTCCGCCATCGCCCCCTCGACGGCGATCAGGGTGTTTTCCCACGCCACGGGATCCACCTGGAGATCGGCGTCGCCGCGTTCGATCGCGTCGGCGAGGATGCGGATGTAGCCGCCTGCGAAGAGAACGGCCGTAGTCGCCCAGTCGAGCAGATCCTCTTGGTCTTCAGTGAGGGGTTGATCCGGGTGAGGCATACCCGGAGTCTAGTCCAGTCTCACGATGGGGAAGGGCGCGGCGTACATGGGGCCGCTTGGGGCCGACACGGGTGCGCCCTCCCCTCCCGCCCCCTCCGTCGCGCGGCGCCGGTGCGCCCGCAGCGGAGCTCGACAGGTTGACGACTTCCGACGCAGCCGAGCACCCGCAAGAAGCCCTGAAGCGGCCGGGCGGAGGCCGCCGCGTGCGGCTTGGGGTGATTGAAGAGGACCGCGTTCGCGTGGCCGTTTGCCGTTCACGGTCGCGTCATCCGGCGGGCTCTGGCAGGCAGCAGACGGTCGTCGGGCGCGCCTCGCCGCCGGCCGGGTCGCAGAACCCCACGTGATTGACCTCCAATTCGGCGCGGATGCTGCCGAGCGCCGCACCCTCCTCCTCGGGACGCAGGCAGCGATCGACCTCGCCGGCAGTCACCGTCGTCGTCCCGAGGAGCGCGTCTTCGCTGCACGCGCGATCCGAGTAGGCGCTCACCCGCGCGACGCACTCCCTCGGCGTGCGGCTGGGCACGCAGACGCACGGCTCGCAGCTCCGCGTGAGGTCCCGGTTATAGAAGATGAACTTTTCCGAGAACACGGGCCGCTCCCCCGGACCGGCGGGCGGGTAGCATCCGCGATCCCCCTCCAACCCGATCATGCAGTAGCGCCACCCGGGGGGCACGTTGGCCTCTTGCTGGTTGAGCATGCAGACATCCCCGCCCACTGGACACTCGAAGTGGGCCACCCCGCCACTGCACGCGATCGCGATCTTGGCAGGGCCCGCCGGCGGAGAGGGCTCGTCCACGGTGAACGGCGTGCACGAACCATCCGGCCCCGGCGCGATCCAGATCGCGCTGAACTCGTCTGCCGGCACGGTCCCTGGAGACGTGCACTCGCCTCGCCAGTTCCGGGGCGGATTGAACGGCCGGAGCGTCTCCGCCGGGGTGTTCTCGCACGAGGCGTCCGAGTGCGCCGCAACCAGCTCCGGCATGTAGCAGAGCGGAACGCTGCATCCACACTTGGGACAGGGCTCCTCGCCCGGCCGCACCGACCGCAGCCGGGAGAATACCGTCGGAGCGATCTTCTGCGTGTTGCGACGCTGAAGGTCGTATCCGGTGAGGTCTCCGCACGACGGCTCGGGCTCGTCAGGGTCTCCGATCCACAGGAGCAGCGGATTGTAGAAGCCGACCATCGGCCCTATCACGCACCTCCCGGCGCAGACGCCGTTGCTGGTGCCGTCCTCGTTGGTGATGTGGCAGAGATTCCCCGGGAGGCCGCACGGCGGCTCTGCGCTGCCACAGCCGCTCGCGACGAGCACGCCGCCCAGGCCCCCCAGCGACAGCGTGATCGACGCTCGCAGGAGCCACCGCCTTCTGTTCCAAATCATCGCTACCTCACCGCCTTCCCCGCGCGCTCCCGAGGAGCCCGTGCACGCTGAACCACCGGTTGGCTCCTGCCGCGGGCGGCGCGCCCGCCGCCCGCCGGTGTTCTCGACCAGGCCCTCACGGCGCCTCCAGCGCCTTCGGCAGGCAGCAGACCGTCTTGGCGTCGCCGACCACCTTGTCGTGGATGCGATCGCCACCCGTCGGCTTGCACGTCCCGGGCTCGTTCGAGAGCCACGTCGCACTCACGCTGCTCAACGTCGAGCCCGACACGGGATCGACACAGATCCCTTGTCTCTCGTTCACATCGATGCCGACGAGCACGTCGCTGCAGGCGCCGTCCTCCCACGCGACCACGAGCGCC
The DNA here is from genome assembly GCF_051519845.1 of Sorangium sp. So ce362. Classification (NCBI taxonomy): domain Bacteria; kingdom Pseudomonadati; phylum Myxococcota; order Polyangiales; family Polyangiaceae; genus Sorangium; species Sorangium sp. So ce362. The sequence goes on from NZ_CP150332.1 coordinate 7,452,249, forward strand.
TCGCACCGGCTCGCCGCCGGCGCCTCGCAGGTGCACGGCGAGCAACCCGGCGTGGTCTCCAGGTTCACATAGAACACCCCTAGCTTGTCCGAGAAGATCTTCCGAGGGTCCGCCCCTCCCTCGGGCTGCTGGCAGCCGAGATCCCCCGCCCCGACGATGCAATGGCGCCACCCGTCGGGCAGATGGGCCGGCTGCTGCTCGAGCATGCAGAGCTCCCCCTGCCCCGGACACAGCTCGTCTTCCACCACGCTGTCGCATGCGACGGCGACCTCGCCCACGCCTCTCGAGAGGGGCTGCGGGGGCTCGTCGGCCACGATCGGCGTGCACGGCTCCCAGATCGCTGGACCGATCGAGAGCGAGCCAAGCTGCTCCGCCGCCACCATGCCGGGCGACACACACGAGCCGTCCCAGCCTGCCGGCGGGAGGAACGACGTCTGCGTCCCCGCGCTGCCGTCGCCGCACGCCTCGATCGACGTCGCCGTCACGGTCTGCGGGAGCGCGCACGCAGGCGCCGTGCACGCGCAGGCGGGGCAGCCGTGCGTCGGCTCCGGCATGGCCCGCGCGAAGAGCGTCCGCGTGGCGCCGCCGAACGAGATCCGCTCGCCGGTCCCGGGGACGATCCGCACGAGCTCGGCGCACGACGCCGGCGCGAGCACCTCGGGCCCCGTCCAGACGAGCGTCGGCGCGCCGAACGAGGCCGACGGCGCGTGGACGCACTGCCCCCAGCAGTGCCCGTTGCTTGTGCCGTCGTCGTTCCGGATTTCGCACGCGACCGCCTCCGCGCAGTCGTACGCCCCGGCGCCGCTGCACCCACTGACCGCCGCCACCCCTCCGAAGCCGAGGAGCCAAAGCCCTGCCAGCCCTCTCTGCCGCACGCTCCGCATCGGTACTGCTCCTTCCGGCTCCGGCGCAGCCTCACCAGCTGCCGGAGAAGATCACGCCCCCGCCATGGCTCGCCGCGAGCGGCGCCGCGCGCACGGCGCGCTTTCCCGGCTCCGGCGCCCACAGGAGCGACGAGAGCGCGACCGCGCCGACGACGCCGGCGCCGATGAAGCTCCCCCATGCCGCGGCCTCCATTGTGTCGCGCGCGTCGTTCATCTCGAGCAGCGCACCGCATGGTTCGGTGTATGCCTTGGACAAGCATGCCGCCGCCCCGTTGCGCTGGCGGATCTGGGCGGCCTGCGCCTCCGCCTCCCCGCCGCGCACCGCCGCTGCCACGGCGAAGCCCGTACCCAGCACAACCCCGGCCGACGCGAGCGCGATCCCGCCGACGCGGAACACCGTGCCCGCCGACGGGCCCCCGGGCGCAGCGGCCGGCGCAGGCGCAACCGGCGCAGCGGCCGGCGCAGGCGCAGCCGCAGCCAGCGGCGGGGGCTCGGGCTCCAGATGAAGGCCGATCATCGCCTCCCGGCCCCGCTGCGCCTCGAACGGATAGACCTCATCGACATACCCCTCGAGCCTGCCGCGCGCCTCGTGCCGCCCCGGCTCGACGTAAACGAAGTACATGCCCTGTCCGCTGCCGATCCGCCGGCCGTCGATGAACACCTCGGCCTCGGGCCGGTTCACCGCGACGGTCGCGGGTGACACCTCGCGCTCCGCCCGCTGGAGCCCGTCGGAGAAGCGCCGCCGCACCGCCGGCGCGAGCGTCTCCGGCTCCAGCAGCGACTCCCGGAGGTGCTCCGCCGCATCCCGGAACCGCCCGAGCGCGAGCTCGGAGAGCCCGAGCTCCCCCGCGACCTCCGGCCGCGGATCCGCCTGCCACGCGGCGCGATACGCCGCCTCGGCTTCCGCCCACCGCCTCGCGCGGCGCGCCCTCTCGCCTCGCGCAAACGCCTCCTCGGCCCCGGAGCGCGCCGCGGCCGCTCCGGACGGTCCAGCAGGATGATCTTCGCCGGCAGACACCGCCGCGAGACTCCACACGACAGATGCAGCGGCCACCGCGAGGAGCAACCGGCCCGTGGAGCCCATCTCGCCGGCACACTACGGCTGAGGCTCCATGCGGTCAAGCTGCCTTGGCCCGGAGCGAACGATGAAATCAGCTCAACCGTCAGCCAATTTTGGTAGCTCCTCCGGAATGCTCCGCGCTCCCCTCCACAGCATGATCCAGAGCGCGCACACGCGAGCGCGATCGGCCTGGATCGGCCCGGTCCGGCTCGACGTTTTTCAAATGTCGAACAGACGCGCCACGTAACTGGACTGATATGGGGAAACCTTCTCGCAAGACCGACGCCGCCGCCGAGGGCTCACCGCTCACCCTCGAGACGATCATGGCCGAGCACCAGGACGCCATCCGCCGCTACGTGGAGCGGCGGGGTTTCCGGGGCGCGGATCGGGACGACATGGTCCAGGAGATCTTCCACGGCGCCGCGCGGTCGTTGCCCCGGTTCGATCCCCGCCTTGCCAGCGTGCGCACCTGGCTCCTGCGGATCGCGTTCAACCTCACCTCCAACGAGCGCAAGCGCGCCCATCGCCGACACGAGGCGCTGTGGCCGGACGAGGCGCTGGACGGGCTCCCCAGCGATGCGCCGGACTCCGAGACACGGCTCATCGAGGCGCAACGGAGCGACCTCCTCGCGGAGCTGCTCCTGGACGTCCCTCCGATGCGGCGTGAGATCCTCGTCGCGCACGACCTGGAGGAGGAGGCGGTCCAGGTCATCGCCGACGAGCGCGCGATCCCGCGCAACACCGCGTGGAACCACCTCCGGCTCGCGCGGCTGAGCCTCGACGCCGCCGCGCGGCGATGGCGGGCGCGGAACCGCGGCCGAGGCGCGCTGCTCGCGCCGCTCGCCATCGCGTTCGGCGCGGGCGAAGCGCGCGTGTCGTCGGAGCCGGTCCACGGAGGCCCGCTGCGGCGGCTGCTCGGCTGGGCTCGCCGCGCCCTCGGGCGCGCGCCGTCCCGCGGCGATGCCAGCCAGGCAGCGAGCTCGCAAGGCATATCGCGGGTGGCGACACGCGCTGTCGGAAGATCGGTGACCAACGCCGCCGCCGGCGTCGCGGCGGGCGCTCTCGTGCTGTTCGCCCCGGGTGGGACAGGCGATGTTGCGACGCCGCCAGCCGACGCGGTCTCGCGGAGCTCACCGCAGCTCCAGGCGGCCGTTCAGCGCGGCAGGGCCCTCCCCTGGGCTCCGGCGCGTCCGCCGGATCCACAGGCCGCCGGCGCCGCGGGCGGCGCTCCGCCGGATCCACAGGCCGCCGGAGCCGCGGGCGGCGTTCCCGAGGCGACAGGCCGCAGCCCGTCGAGCCTGCGGCGAGCGCCCGATCCGCTCCAGGGCGGCGGCGCCCTGTCCGAGCGCGAGGACCGGCTGTGGCGAGAGGCCATCGCGACGCTCACCTCGGGAGGAGGAGACGCGGCGCGCCGGCTGCTCGAGCAACACCGGCGCGAGTTCCCCCGGGGCGTCCACGCAGCTGCCCGCGAGGCGCTCCTGCGACGCCGGCCGGCCTCCGCGCGCCCCGAGTGACGCGGTGGGGGTCGGCTGCGAAGGCGAAGGCTGCCGCCCGTCGCTCAGGCCCGAGGGGTCCACGCCGGCGCCGGGGGTGGCTGGATTTCAACAGGAAGGCAGGAAGGCGGGAAGGCGAGCAGAAAAGCTCAATCATCTTCCCGGCTTCTCGCCTTCCTGTGAACCTCTCCGGGCAACTCCGGCGCGACCCCCGTGCGTCGGATTCCTGCCATGGTCTTGCGAAGGGCAGCCGCGCTCGGCGAGCATCGGCTCGTTTGGCTCAACCCAAGGAGGCGCCTGTGGCAGACCCCTACATCGATCCTTTCGAGACGAAGATTTACGGTAAGTTCGCGCGCGAGCAGATGGCCGCTGTCCTGATCGGCAAGCTCCCTGCGCTCGACGGCATGGTCGAGTTCGCGATCGGCAAGCAGCTCATGGCCGATCAGGCGATGTCCGACGTCCTCGATCGCCAGCCCAGGCCCGCGCCGGAGCTCGACAGCGGCGCGGTGCTCGAGGAGGCGCGGGACGTCATCGTGCGGTTCGCCTCGTACCTCGACTCGCTCAAGGGCAGGCCGGTCGATCCAAAGGTGTTCTTCCGCGGCGAGATGCCGAGCGTCCTCGCGCGCCGGCGGCTCACGAAGCTGACCGCGGCGGTCGGGCACATCGCCGACGAGCTGGAGAAGCACCGCGAGAAGATCCGGGGCGCGGAGGTGTGGCAGGCCGAGCTCAGGGAGGCGCACGAGAAGCTCGGGATCATCGAGCGGCAGCAGCGCGCCACGCGCGTCGAGCGGCTCGAGCTCGGCCCCGAGGTGTCGACCGCGCGCGAGGCCTGGCTGGGTGTCTACAACGCGAACAAGAGCCTCGTGCGCGGGCTGCTCGCCCACCTGGGCAAGCCCGAGCTCCTGCCGCTCCTCTTCGACGACCTGGCCGAGGTCCACCGCGTGAGCGGCGTGAGCGACGCGCTCCCGCCCGGCCAGCCGGCCGCGCCGCCCGTGGCGGCGGCCGGGCCGGCGGGCCAGCAGGAGGGCTCGCCGGACGCGTGAGCCTGCGGCCCGCTGCAACGCTTGATGCAAGCGTTGCAGCGGGCGACTCGGTCGCCGAGTCGGCCGTTTCAAGGCTTGAGACGGCCGACTCGGCGGGCCAGCGGGGCGGATCAAGGCTTGAGATGGGCGACTCGGCGGCCGAGTCGACCGTTTCAAGGCTTGAGATCGCCGACTGGGCGACCGAGTCGGGCGTTTCAAGCCTTGAAGCGGGTGACTGCGTGCAGGAGAGGGCGATTTCAAGGCGCTCACCGCGCAGCAAGACGATGCAGGGGGCTGGGTGGACAACCTTCCGGCGCTCCCCCGAACGGTACGCCGCGCAACGACGGAGCTCTCCGGCCACCCTCCCCGCAGCGCTTCGCCATCCGCTCCGACCGGAACGGAGTGGAACGTCGCGAGCCCGATCGAGCACGGATCCGACTGTCACGCGGGGGAATCGTCCCCGTTCCGATGCTGCTGGAGGAACGTGAGAAACTGCTCGGCCCGTTCGATGAGATCGTCGTACGTCAGGATGGCGAGGCCGGCGAGGAAGCCGTTCTCGAGGCGCAGGCGCTCGCGCTCGGCGTCGCTCTGATAGCGCCCGATCACGACGAAGCCGCGGGGGCGCTGGAGATGCACCGTGATGCCCCTGCGCCCGTCGTATCCGAGCGGCCCTCGGGGCTCCTTCTCCGCCGCATCGTAGTAGGACATGAGCTGGCCTATCGCTCGGGCGCACTCCAGGCTATGATGGAGCCAGCCGTTGTAGTCCTTGAACACGGGGTCGCTCGGGCGCTTGAGCTCCCAGAGGTCGGGGAAGCCGTCCCAGCGGATCGCGAGGAGATCGATCTCCCCGCCGCGCGTGATCGGGTACGGCGAACGGACGTCCTGGTACTCGGGCCCGAGGATCGCACCCCAGTGCTGGTGGATGAACTTGCGATACACGTCCTCGGATTCGTTTCGATCGACGAGAGCGCGAAACTCGCGGACGGTGCGGCTCATCTTGAAGGCCGGGCTGGCGAGCGCGACGTTCACGGCCTTCGGCAAGGCGCGGCGGAGATCGTCGTCCTTGAAGACGAACGGAGCGCCGTGCGTCCGCCGCATCGCGCGGCGGATGAGCTCGGGCTGGTTGTGGGCAGTCACGATGCACACGGGGCGAAACGGGTCAGCGGCGAGGAGCGCGTCGAGCACGCGGAAGCCGTGCTCGACGTTCTCGTCGGAGAGGCCCGGCGCAGAGGGGATCTGCAGGTCGAGCAGGACCGCGTCGGGGCCGAAGGTGGCCGCCTTGTCCAGCGCCTCGGAGGCATCGAGGGCGTGCTCGGCCGTGAATCCATTGAGCTGGAGCACGCGCAGAAAATCACCGGCCGTGGCCTTGTTGTCCTCGACGAGGAGCACCTTCGGGGCGTTCTTTTGGTTCATGATGCATCCCTCCACGTGACAAACCGTGCGAAGAAGCAGGTCCCCTCGCGCTCGGGGTCGAGCCCCACGTACGCGCCGAGCTGGGCCGCATAGCGCCGCGCGATGGCGAGCCCCAGCCCCGTACCGAGCGGTTGGTCGCCGCCCTTCTTGGTCGTCACGTAGGGCTCGAAGATGCGTTCCCGATCCTCCGCGCGAATACCGGGGCCGTTGTCGACGATGTCCAGGCGGACGGTATCGCCCTCCAGGATCGCGCGGATCCACAAGCGAGGCGCAGGGCTGGATGCGACTGCGTGGAACGCGTTCTCCAACAGGCAGTGGAGTATCTCGCGCAGCCCCGCGCGGTTGGCCCGCACGCGGAGCGCGGCGGAGATCGCGATCTCACAACCAGCATCCGGGCACCTCTGCCGGAGCGGTGCGACGACATCGATCACGATGTCGTGGAGAGCGAGGCCCTCCGGAGCGTCATTCGGGACTTCCTGCCACCGCCCGGTCTGCTCGGCGAGCGCCGACTGGAATGCGATCTCCTCGTCGATTCGGCGGAACTCATACTTGAACTTCGCCACGTCTAACGCGCCGAGATTTTCCCGAATATTTTGCACATTCATCAAGATCGCGCCGACGGAGCGCTTGAGTTGATGAGCGAGCGTCAGCTGGAGGCGGCGCTCCACCTCGGCCTCGATCTCGGCGCGAACCTCGGCGCCTCGCCCCTCCGCGAACCGGGCCGCCGCCTCTGGGGAGAGGATCGACAGGAACAGGAACACGTACTCCCTGGGGAACTGGTGACGACTCAGAGAGCCGACGTTACCGGCGAGGATCTCGCGCGCCACCCTACGCGCGATGAGGTGGTCGCGGATCAGCGCATTCATCCGGACGCGGCCTTGGCTGTCTATCTTGTACCATGCGAGGATCTGCTCTCGCAGTTCACCCCATGTTCGCTGCGACGCGATTGGGCGGTCGGGCCCGACGGAAATCCACCCGAGCGAGAACTGAGTCAGCGCCGCTTCTTCCAGCGGCATAAGTTGCGCCAGCAGAGCCTTCCCGTCCGGAAAAGCGTCATGCAAGAGCTTGACGATATAATCGTGAACCACATACGCTATCCATTGCGCAGGGCTGCTCGACGCCACATCCCGGCAAATGAGAACGGACTCCAGCAATCGTTGCACATTGGCAGGCGCGTCGGTCAGATCTTTGAATTCCGGGTCACGCTCGCGAGCCGCGAGAAATCGAGCGGTCAAGGCCGACGAAGCCAGCCTGTCACTGAACCAGCGCTGGACATCGCTCGACGCCGGCGCACATACCCTCACACACTTACCTGGCAGGTAGTTGCGGACGCGCTTTTCGTAATCGTAGACTTCCGAACGCTCGAGGCAAACCAACGACGGTGGGCTCCCACGCAACAATTCATCGATATCATCATGCACGCGAATAGCGAACCCGTGCTCGTAAGCCAGGTGCGCTGCTCCGGTCGGAGAATACCTTGCGAGCAGCACCGTGTCGTCCGGTTCGCGCAAGGACCGCAGGCCGATCTCATAAATGGCCTGCTCGACGACCGCCGAGCGGCCGGTCAGATCGTCGTATGATAGCAAGATAGTGGAGGACGTCGGCCTGCTGCTCACCCACTCTTTGAGCCAAGCTACGGCGTCAGGATATCCCATCTCAGGATCGTCGATGCGCCGCGACAAGTACCTCCCCGGCTCGCCCTTCGCCTCATACGCCTTCATGTGCTCACGTATGCCGTCCGCGATCCCTGAGACCTCGAGGACCAGTCTACGGTACGAGATCGCAGCGCAGACATCTGCCCTCAGGTCTGCTGTGTACCCAGGCGGCAGGCTGCCGCCTTCCATCACGACCCCGAGCGCACGATCGGCCGCCGTCGCCCGACGCTTCTCATCGAGCTCCGCCAGCGCGGCATCGAAGCCCTCGGGGCAGCGCATCCAGACGCGGAAGTACGTTCTCGGCCGCACTAGCCCCTTCCGCGGCGTCGCGAACCAATCCACGCTCCCCGGCTCGAGGCCGACCGCCTGCGACACCTCATAATCCGCCGCCTCGAACAGACGGGCGACCGCGTTGTCGCCCGCCAGCATGGGCGTGTGCTCGTCGTCGTTCATGGGCTGCACATCCTCCATGGCACGCACGCGCTCGGGCGCGCAACGTCCCCCTGCATGCCGAGGACCGATCGGACGAAGCGCAGGAGTGCTCGTCCCCCTTCGCGAGCGCGCCCGCGCGCCGCCGCCTCAGATCACCCGGTCCACGAGCGGCTCCCCCCGCTCGAACCGCCGCAGGTTCGCCAGGAAATGCTCGACCTGCGCCTCCGGCTCCTCGCGCCGCCCGCCGGCGGTGTGCGGCGTGATGAAGCAGCCCGGTGCGCGCCAGAGCGGGTGCTCGGGCGGCAGCGGCTCGGGATCCGTCACGTCGAGGTACGCGCCCGCGAGGCGGCGCGCCCCGAGCGCCTCGAGCAGCGCCGCCTGGTCGACCGTGGCGCCCCGGCCGACGTTGAAGAACCACGCGTCGGGGCGCATCCGCGCGAGGAGCGCGCGCGAGACGAGCCGCCTCGTGCTCTCGGCGTCAGGCAGGGTCGAGACCACGTGGTCCGCCCACGCGAAGGCGTCGCCGAGCGCCTCCCTCGCGACGACACGGCCAGGCTCGTCGCCGCGGGGATGGGACCGCAGGATGCGCAGATCCACCTCGAACGGGGCGAGCAGCGCGGCGAGGCGGCGGCCGATGGCGCCGAAGCCGAGGAGCAGCACCCGCCGGCCGCGGAGGAGCGCGCTCCGCGAACGCACGGGCGCGTCGGGCCAGCCGCGCGGGCCGAGCTGGTTCTCGAGGCACTCGGGCAGCCGCCGGGAGGCCGCGAGCAGGAACGCGAGCGCGTGCTCCGCGCAAGGGTCGGCGTAGACACCGCTGCTCGTCGTGAGGACGGCGCCGCGGGCCGCGAGCGCGGCGCGCACGGAGGCCACATCGTAACGGGCATAGCCGGCGGTGCTGAGGTGCACCCAGCGCAGGCGCGGGGCCGCGCAGACGTCGTCCGGATGCGGCTGGCCAAAGACCACATCGGCGCCCAGAACGACCGGATCCGGCGCGACGACGGCGAGGTTCGCCGCCGAGCGCGCCGCAGGCAGCGCGAGCGCGTGCGGCGCGACCCCCTCGGCGAGCAGGCGGGCCGCCTCCGCCGGGAAGACGGTGGTGCAGGCGATGACGATCGGATCCATGGACGCCCCGCTCACCCGTGCACCGCGCGACCGAACTCGCGCATCCACGCATCCTCGTCCGCGGTGAGCGGCCCCTTCGCGAGCGCGTCGAGGTTCTCCTCCACCTCGGCGCGGGTCTTCGGCCCCGTCAGCGCGAGATCCACGTGCGGGCTGGAGAGCTGGAATCGATAGCAGTCGCCCGCCGTCATCGCCGGGCCCGCCCAGCCCTTCGGCTCCTTCAAGAGGCGCCGCCACGCCGTCGCCGTGTAGGCGAGGACGCTCGGCCTCGCGTCGCGCACGTGCGGGAAGATGTCCCGCTCCGCCCCCGGATGCGCGGCGTTGTAGCGGATCATCAGCAGGTCGAGCGGCGAGGACGCCGCGAGCCGGCCCGCACGCGGGCGGTCATGGATGCTCACCCCGAGCGCGCCCACCTTGCCGCTCTCGCGCAGGTGCACGAGCTCGCGCTCGGTCGCGCTCGTCCACGCGGAGCCGACGCCGAGCCAGCTGAGCAGGTAGACGTCGAGGTGATCGGTCCCGAGCTCGCGCAGGAGCTTCTCGACCCCCCTGCGCACGCCCCAGCCGAACCAGCCGACCTGCGCATAGCCGACCACCGCCACGCGATCGCGGCGCTGCTTCAGCGCCTCGCGCAGCGGATTGCCGAGCCCGCGCGCGCGCAGCGTCCAGAGGAAGAGGTTGACGCCGCGATCCATCGCCGCGCGCACGCCGCCCTCGTCGATGCCGTAGCTCGCCGCGAGGCCGAGCCGGAAGATACGCTTGCCGCGGAACGCGGTCGGCGCGCGGTGGAGCCAGTCGTCCATGCGCCGGAGCTTACACCACCTGGCGCCGGCGCTCGCGCCGCGTGCGCCACGTGCGCAACGTGCGCAACGTGCGCAACGTGCGCAACGTCAGTCGATGTCGTCGTACGCTCGGTACAGGAGGCCCGGGATGCGCGGCGTGCGGACGTCGAAGCCGAAGCCGCGATCGACCGCCTCGAAGAGCTCGATCTTGTACGCGAGCCCCTCGGGCTCGCCGACGTTGGACGAGCGGTGGCGCTCTCGCCAGAGGCCCTCGGACCGGACGAGCGGGAAGCCGCGCGTCGCCAGGGCGACAGCGAACGTCCCCGGGCCGAGATACGGCACGTCGGAGGGCTCGCCGCGATAGGCCTCCATCCGGGGCGACTCCACCCACCCGAGCCGGTCGCCCTCGGCCGAGGCGCGGATGAGGTGCTCCTTCCGGCCGTCGACGACGACGCTGAACGTGGCCTCCCGCTCGCCGATCTCGATGTCGTGCGCAGGCAGCCCGCGGCGCCACGTGAAGACGAGCGCGTCCGTCCAGCCGGCGACCCACATGCCCAGGCCGAGATAGAACCGCACCGCCGGCTGCCACGCCCAGCAGGTCTGCACGCGCACGCCAGGCACGCCGTGGGCCCACGCGACGACGTCCGCGCGGCGCAGCGCGGCGCCCGCGACGCCGCGCCCGCGGTGGGCGGGGAGCACGTAGAGGCTCGAGACCTCGATCAGCCGCTCCCCGCGGGCGCCCGTCGACAGCGCGATGGTGCCGACCCGACTGCCACCCTGCATGAGCCAGTACGGACGCACGTAGCGGGCGCCCGCGTGAGGCGTCCCGAGCAGCGCGCCGTCGCGCGTCGCCCTCGGCTCCCAGACGGCGCGCAGCTCGGCGCCGCGCGCCACCGGATCGACGCGCGCGAAGAAGCGGTTCTCGACGAGCGACGCGAGCTCGCAATCCATCCACAGGCACGTCTGTCGGTCATCCATCACCAGGGGCGCGATCGTGCCGCCCGCGACGAGCGCCGCGTGGATCGCACCCATGGGTCGATCGGCGTCGTCGTCCCCCGGAGCGCTCATCGCGCGACGCTACCACGCCGAGCGGTCCGCACGGAGCGCCGCTCGGGTCCACACGGCGGCCGGGGGCCGCTCCCGGCGCGCCACACATTCGCCGCCCACGACGGCCCCGACCTGTGCGAGACTCGCCGCGACCGATGGGCCAGGACAGCTCTCCCCGGTGCGCCGGCTGCAGCGCTCCGCTCCCGGAGAACGCCCGCTTCTGCCCCTCGTGCGGCCACCTCGTCACCGATCCCGGCCCCGGCCTCGCCGCGACGGCGTTCCCCCCCACGCAGCTCGGCGCCGGAGGGCTGCCGCCCCCCTCGCTGCCGCTGCCGCCGGTGCGGCTCCTGCCCGGCACGGAGATCAGCGTCTACCGCATCGAGTCGACGCTCGGCGAGGGCGGCATGGGCGTCGTCTACCGGGCCCACGACCGGGCGCGCGAGCGCGTCGTGGCCGTCAAATGCCTGCACTCGAACCTCTCCGGCAACCCCGAGATCCGGCGGCGGTTCGCGCGGGAAGCGCGGGTGCTCCGCTCCTGGAGCCACGACAACGTCGTCGCCGTCTACGACTTCGTCGAGCGCGAGCACCTGCTCGCGATCATCATGGAGTACGTCGAGGGGTCGACCCTGGTGCGGCACCTCGAGCGGTGGCGCGGGCGCATCCCCTTCCAGGAGATCCGCGCGCTGTTCGGCGGGGTCCTCGACGCGATGGATGAGGGGCACCGGATGGGCATCATCCACCGCGACCTCAAGCCCGACAACATCCTCGTCACGACCGGTAGAGACGGCCTGATGCCCAAGATCGTCGACTTCGGCATCGCCAAGATCCTCGAGGGGACGACCTACACCCTGAGCGGCGCGTTCCTCGGGACGTGCTGTTACATGTCGCCCGAGCAGGTGAAGAGCCCCCACGCCGCGGACCCGCGCTCGGACATCTACTCTCTCGGCGTGACGCTCTACAAGCTGTCGACAGGGCAGGTGCCGTTCGACAGCCCCAACCACTTTGCCGTGATGATGGCCCACGTCGCCGATCCGCCGGCGCCGCCCTCGTCGCTCCGCCCCGACCTCCCGCCGGCGCTCGACCGGCTCATCCTCGACGCGCTCGCGAAGGACCCGGCCGGGCGGCCGGCGTCGTGCGCGGAGTTCCGGGCGCGGCTCGACGAGGCGCTCACGGAGTTCTCGCCCTCGCCGGCGCGGCCCTCGTCCGACGGGCGCGAGCTCGCGCCGACGGTCCGCGAGAAGACCGGCGAGCAGATGCTCCTCGTCCCCGGCGGACCGTTCCTGAGCGGGCAGCAGCGCAGGAAGCTCCATGTCGACGCCTTCTACATGGATCGCACGCCGGTCACGAACCGGCAGTTCAAGGCGTTCGTCGACGTGACGGGATATCGCCCCGACGACGCCGACGCGAGCCGGTTCCTCTCCCATTTCAGGCGCGGCGAGATCCCCGCGGGCCTCGAGGACCACCCCGTGGTCTACGTGTCGTGGGACGACGCGCGGGCCTACGCCAACTGGGCCGGCAAGCGCCTGCCGACCGAGGCCGAGTGGGAGAAGGCCGCGCGCGGCTCCGACGGCCGCAGATACCCCTGGGGGCGCGCCGAGCCGGGGCCGGCGCGCGCGAACTACGACAACCGCGAGGGCGGGACGGTGCCAGTCGGCTCGACGCCGGGCAGCGCCTCGCCCTACGGCATCCTCGACCTCGCCGGCAACGTGTGGGAGTGGTGTGAAGACTACGACGATCCGCACTTCTATGCGGACGGCCCCTCCCACAACCCGCGCAACACGCGGCCTCCGGACAGGCCGCTGCTCGTGATGCGCGGCGGCTCGTGGATGTACGGCGCGCAGTCGCTCCGCACCTGGGCGCGTATGAGCTTCGAGGCGCACTACCGCTTCGCCGACGGCGGCTTCCGCTGCGTGCGCACGGCCTCGTCGAGCTGATCGACGCGGGCGCGGCGGCTCACGCGCTCCTGGCCAACCGGCGCCGGCGCGGATAGAACGCCGGGCGCAGATGACGAAGGCGATGGCGAGCGGCGGCGTCCGCGTGCGGCTGACCGGCATCCGGCGCGTCTTTCCGGTGCTGGACGACGCCGGCCGCGCGCGGGGGGGCAGCGCCTCCGGCCTCGTCGTGCTCGACGGCCTCGATCTCGACGTCGCGCCGGGCGCGTTCGTCGCGCTGCTCGGGCCCTCCGGGTGCGGCAAATCCACCTTGCTGCGCCTCGTCGCCGGGCTCGACCGCGCCGACGCCGGCGCGACCGTCGTGGAGGTCGAGGAGGGCGCTAGCGGCGCGGGCGGCGCGCGCGCGCCCATCGCGTACGTCTTCCAGGACGCGCACCTCCTGCCGTGGCGGAGCGTCCTCGAGAACACCGCCCTGCCGCTCGAGCTCGCCGGGGCGCCGGTCGAGGAGCGCCGCGCCGCCGCGCGGGCCGCGCTGCTCCAGGTGGGCCTCGCCGACGCGGGCGCGCGGTACCCGGCCGAGCTCTCCGGCGGCATGCGCATGCGCGTGTCGCTGGCCCGCGCGATGGTGACGCGCCCGCGGCTGCTCCTGCTCGACGAGCCGTTCGCCGCGCTCGACGAGCTCACCCGGAGCCGGCTCGACGATCAGCTCCGCGCCCTGTGGGCCGAGCTCGGGATGACGGTGCTCTTCGTGACCCACTCGATCACCGAGGCCGCCTACCTCGCCGAGCGCGCCGTCGTGCTGTCCCCGCGCCCGGCGCGCATCGTCGCCGACCGCGCGCTCTCGCTGCCGGCGGAGCGAACCGCCGCGCTGCGCACCGAGCCGGCGTTCGCGCGCGAGGTGCGCGCGCTGCAGGAGGCCCTCGAGCGCGGCGGGGCGTGACGCGCGGGCCAGGAAGCGAAAGGGCGGCTCGACGCGCCCGGGCGTTCCTCGCGTAAACCCTCGCCGCCGCGCCCACCGTGGCCGTCCCGCACGGCGCGCGCGGCGCGCTCCCCCGCGCCACGGACGTCGGCCGCGGGCGACGCCCATCGTGGGCAGAGCTCCCACTCGCCGCACGAAGTCGCGCGCGAACGCGCTTCCATGCCGACTGCGCGCCCGTACAATCGCCTCATGCCCACGTGCCCCCGGCGGATGCTTCCCCTCGCGCTTCCTTGGTTATGGCTCGCTGCAACGGCCTGCAGCAATCCTGAGATCGTGACGAGCCCGGGCGAGGGCGGCGGGGGTGGCGGCAGCACGAGCGGAGGCACAGGCGGCGGGTTCGTCGGGACAACGGTCGGCAGCGGCGGGGCGGGCGGCGTCGAGAGCGGCTGTGGGGACGTGGACTGCCGGCCGGATCAGCGCTGTGAGATGGAGGACGGACAGGGCACCTGCGTCGACAACACCTGCGCCGACCTCACCTGCGACCCGACCGAGCAATGCCAGATGACCCCGGAAGGGGGCGCCATCTGCGTGGATATCAGCTGCGAGGACGACCTCGGCTGCCCCTTCAACCAGTTCTGCAACGGCACCATCTGCGTCGCCGACGCCTGCACCGCCGGCGAGCGGACGTGCGACGGCGAGCGCCTCCTCTCGTGCGTCTCCAACGGCAGCACCACGAGCGAGCTCTTCACGTGCGGCGGCGAGGCCTACTACGAGAGCACCTGCACCGACGACGGCATGGGGAACGCGAGCTGCCCCTGCGAGGACGACTGGGACTGCCCCACCTACGCCGCCTGCGAGGTCGGCTCCTGCTCCGGCACCGGCGCCGCGCCCACGTGCCTCTTGCCCCCGGAGCCGTTCGAGAGCGTCCTGCCGCAGGTCGAGTTCACGTGGGGCGGGAAGAGCCGCGCCAACACGGACGCCGTCGGCAGCCCGTTCCCGGTCTCGGCGCAGAACGTCATGACCCCGCTCGTCGCCAACCTCGACGACGACAACGGCGACGGGCTCATCAACGAGCTCGACTTCCCCGAGATCATCTTCACGACGTTCTGCGGCTCGACGTACAGAGACAGCGGGGTCCTCCGCGCGATCCACGGCGGCGGGCCCGACAAGGGGCGCGACTACTTCGCGGTGCTCGGGGCGCAGGTATGGCACGAAGGCGACCCCATCAACCCGTCCTACCTCTGCGCCGACGCGACGCTGATGCCGACCGCCTCGCTGGCCGTCGGCGATCTCGACGGCGACGGCATCCCGGAGATCGTCGCGATCACCGAGTCGCGAGGGCTCCAGATCTTCACCAACACGGGCGAGACCCGGCTCGTCGCGAACGACCTCTGGCTAGCCGCCGACTACTACAACGAGCCGGCGCCGGCGATCGCCAACATCGACGGAGAGGGGCTCCCGGAGATCGTTGTCGGGGCGCACGTGTTCACGCTCCGCGTCGACGCCACGACCCGCGCGCTCTCGATCGTCGACAAGTTCAGGGGCAGGGAGGCGCAGGGTATCCAGGGGGATCCGGCGAACGCGGCCAACCGGCTCGGCCCCATCGCGTGCGTGGCGAACCTCAAGGACGACCACCGGCTGGAGATCGTCGCGGGCAGCACCGCCTACGCCCTGCCCCGCCCGCCGGAGGGCGTGAAGAGCAGGGCCGAGTGCGCGCCCCCCTACACGGACCCGGAGGCGACCGCGTTCTGCAACGGGGAGCTCGTCGTGGTCTGGGACGGGCAGGCCGTCAACGGCGTGGACGAGCTCGGCGCGAAGAAGATCCCGGACCTCCGCCGCGACGGGTTCTGCGCCGTGGCCGACGTCCTCGGGGCCGACCAGAGCGCCGCGCCCGGACCGAGCAACCCGCTCGACCAGCTTCCGGAGGTGATCCTGTTCAACAACGGGTATTTCTTCGTGCTGAACGGGCAGGACGGCAAGATCGCGCGCAGCATGGCGATGGGCGCGAGCGCCAATTTCGACGGCGGGGCGCCGAACGTGGACGACTTCGACGGCGACGGCTTCCCCGAGGTCGGCACGGCGTTCGGCGGGCGCTACGTGATGCTCGACCTCCAGGAACCGACGGCGGAGTGCCCGGAGTGGCCGAACGCGCTCAACGACAACGGCTCGGGGACAGCCAACCCCGCGCGGACGCCGAACGGGAAGGCGTGCACGACCGACGAGGAATGCGGCGGCACCGGCGCGGCGACCTGCAACACGCAGCGGGGCACCTGCGTCTGCTACCACAACGGCTGGCGGCGCGTCATCGAGGACAACTCCAGCCGCGCCACCGGGTCGAGCGTGTTCGACTTCAACGGCGACGGCGCCGCCGAGGTCATCTACAACGACGAGTGCTATTTCCGCATCTACGACGGCGTGACCGCGGACGTCCTGTTCAAGGAGCACTCCCCGAGCCGCACGCGGACCGAGTACCCGGTCGTGGCCGACGTCGACAACGATGGCAACGCCGAGATCGTGTTCGCCACCTCGAACGAGTCCGACAACTGCCGCGAGGGCGTCGATTACAACAACGGCCTCGAGGTCTGGGGCAGCCCCACCGACACCTGGGTCTCGGCCCGCCGCATCTGGAACCAGCACAGCTACCACGTGACGAACGTGCTCGAGAGCGGCGGCATCCCCGTGCGCGAGCCCGAGAGCTGGAAGACGTACGGCGGCCGCGTCTACAACACCTACCGCTCGAACCCGCGGTCGTACGGGATCGCGCCGGACCTCGCGCTGGACGCCATCCAGATCTCGTCGCCCGACGCGGCCTGCGGCGAGCTCACCAACAACGTCGAGATCACCGTGCGCGTCAAGAACGAGGGCGATCTGCGCGTGGGCCCCGGCGTCGTCCTCAGCTTCTACGGCGAGTGGGACGCCGCGGACGGCTGGGAGGCGCTCCTCGACGCGACCCTCGTCCCGCTGGAGGCGGTCCTCCAGACAAGCATCGAGCCGCACAGCTCGCTGCTCCTCACGGTGAGCTACGACGCCGCGAACAGCCCGCTGGCGATGCTGCCCGGCCGCGTGCGCGCGGTCGTCGACGAGAAAGCCCTCGAGCGCGAGTGCAACGAGAGCAACAACGAGCAGATCGTGGTCGTGGACGAGGGCGACGCGCTGCCGGACCTCCAGATCGAGCTCGGCCGGGTGACGGACGTGAAGTGCAGCACGCAGGAGGTCGACGTCCCGACGACGGTCACAAACGTCGGCTCCGCGCCCGCGAGCGACGTGCGGATCCGGTACTACGCCGGCGATCCCGGTCAGGGCGGGACGGTGCTCCACGAGGAGGTCCTCGCGGGGCCGATCGCGCCGGGGGCGCGCGTGAGCCTCACCGCCACCATCGACGAGTTCCCGTGGAACCTCTCGATCCTGATCTACGGCGTCGTCGACCCGGACGGCGCGATCGACGAGTGCAACGACGGGAACAACAAGGACGCCGCCTCGGACAAGGTGGCGTGTGAGCGCGTCGACTGACGCGGCGCCGTCCGGCCGCCGGGGCCTCCCGCCGGCGGCCGGGCGCGCGCCGCGCCCGTGGGGCTCCCGCGGCGGCGCACGGCGCCCCTGGACGACCGCGGCGGCACACGAACCCCCCGCTCTCCCGGGGCGCAGTGCTATGCCTCTGCCCCCGCGGCGCCGCGCACCGCGCCGCTCCTGACGGCGCGCGCCGCGCCGCCCAAGCCCCCAAAGCGCCATGCTCGGAACGTCCAACCTCGCGAAATCCTTCGGTGATCGGACCCTCTTCGAGGGCGTCTCGCTCAAGCTGAACCCGGGGTCCCGCTACGGCCTCGTGGGCGCCAACGGCTCGGGGAAGACCACCTTCCTCAAGATCGTGGCCGGCGACGAGCCCGCGACCGAGGGGAACGTCAGCCTGCCGAAGGACGCCCGCGTGGGCGTGCTCCGGCAGGACCGGTTCCTCGACGACGACCAGATCATCCTGGATCTCGCGATGATGGGCGATCGCGTCGTCTGGGACGCGCTCGTCGAGTCGCGCCGCCTCGCGGAGGAAGGCGGCGACGCCGGCCGGGTCGCCGACCTCGAGGACCGCATCCGCGCCCACGACGGCTACACCCTGGAGGCGCGCGCGAGCGCCGTCCTCGAGGGGCTCGGCATCCCCGTGGAGGCCCACCGCAGGTCGCTCTCCACGCTGTCGGGCGGCTTCAAGCTGCGCGTGCTCCTCGCCCAGGTCCTCCTCGGCGGCTCGGACGTGCTCCTGCTCGACGAGCCCACGAACCACCTCGACATCCTGTCGATCCGGTGGCTCGAGAAGTTCCTCGCCGGCTACAAGGGGTGCGCCGTCGTCATCTCGCACGACCAGCGCTTCCTCGACAACGTCGCCACGCACATCCTCGACGTCGACTACGAGACCATCACGCTCTACACGGGCAACTACGCCGCCTTCGTGGTCGAGAAGCAGGCGATCCGCGAGCGCAAGCAGGCCGAGATCGCGCGCGCCGAGAAGATCATCGCCGACAAGCGCGCGTTCGTGGAGCGGTTCGGCGCCAAGGCGACCAAGGCGCGCCAGGCGCAGAGCCGGCTCAAGCAGATCGAGAAGATCGAGGTCGAGGAGCTCGCCGACACGTCGCGGCGCACCCCGGCGTTCCGGTTCGCGGTCCAGAGGCCGAGCGGGCGCGACGTGCTCGAGGCGCGGGGCATCTCGAAGGCGTACGGCGACAAGCAGGTGCTGCGCGACGTGTCGCTGTCGGTGCGACGGGGCGAGCGGGTCGCGGTGATCGGGCCGAACGGGCTCGGCAAATCCACGCTGCTCAAGATCCTCGTGGACCGCCTCGCGCCCGACGCCGGCGGCGCGTCGTGGGGGCACGAGGTGCGCGTCGGCTACTTCGCCCAGGACCACCGCGAGCTGCTCGTCGACGGATCGATGACGCCGCTCTCCTTCCTGTGGGAGGCGTGCCCCGACGAGTCGCCGAGCTACGTCCGCGGCCAGCTCGGCAAGGCGCTGTTCTCGGGCGACGACGTGGAGAAGAGCGTCGGCTCGCTCTCCGGCGGCGAGGCGGCGCGGCTCATCTTCTGCCGGATCCTCGTCGAGCGGCCCAACGTGCTCGTGCTCGACGAGCCGACAAACCACCTCGATCTCGAGGCGATCCACGGGCTCGTCGAGGGGCTCAAGGCCTTCGAGGGGACGGTGCTCTTCGTCTCGCACGATCGCTTCTTCGTGTCCGAGCTGGCGACGCGCATCCTCGAGGTCACGAAGGCTGGGCCGCGCGATTTCCCCGGCACCTACGAGGAGTACCTGGCCGGCTGCGGCGACGATCACCTCGACGCCGACACGGTGGTGCTCAAGGCGAAGCGCGAGCACCAGAAGGCGGCCGCCGCGCCCGAGGCGGGCGGCTCCTGGGAGGAGCAGAAGCGGCGGCGCAACCGGCAGAAGGAGCTACCGGGGCGGCGCGACAAGGTGCTCGCGGCGATCGAGGCGGCGGAGGCGCGGAAGAAGGCGATCCACGACCTCTACTGCAGCGACGGGTTCTTCGAGCGCACGGGGCAGGCGGAGATCGCGGCGCTGAACGCCGAGGAGGAGGCGCTCGGGCCGCGCATCGACGCGCTCATGGCCGAGTGGGAGCAGCTGGAGCAGGAGATCGCGGAGCTCGGGGCGCCCTAGTCTCGCCGACGAGCCATCAGGCTGGGATCTGCGCGATGTCCTCGCGGTCCCAGTGGCGGTGCTGCGCGATCGCCCGGAGGAGCTCGTGGGTGAACGGCGCGAGCCCGGCGGGATCGCGCAGGGTGACCACGCCCTTGTCGGAGAGGAGCGGGCCCGCGGCCGGCGTGTCGGCCAGCGCCACGCCGCGGATGAGCGACGACGAGAGGAGCGCGACGCCGTCGCCCGTCGCCCCGATCGCCTTGCAGTGCTTGAACGCCTCGTTGACGAAGTGGACCGCCTCGCCGATCGCCGCGAGCGCCTCCACGCTGGCGCGCCCGCCGGGGACGTAGACCGCGTCGAACATGACGGATTTCGTCGTGAGCAGCGTCCTGTCCGCCTCCACGGTGCTGCCGTCGTCCGCGAGGATCGGTCCGAGGCGCGTCGACACGACCTGCGCATGCGCCCCGGCCGCCTCGAGCGCCGCCCGCACCGCCGCGAGCTCGGCGCCGCTGAACCCGTCGGCCGCGAGCACGGCGACGAGCCGGCTCTTCACCGTGTCCTTCACCGTGTTCTCCATGCTGAGCGCCGGCGATGCGTCCACGGAGCGCTTGCCCGTGGCCTTGCCCTTCGACGGCGCCTGGGGCCGGCCCGCGGGCGGCGCGACGCCGACGCCCTCGGCGACGAGCCTGCCGAGCTGGGTGTCGACCTCGCCGAGCCGCGCGACCATGCGCTCGCGGACGTCCCGGGTCGCGACCTTGCCGAGCTCGAAGCGCGCCGCGCGGACCAGGTGCTTCTTCTCGGGCACAGAGAGGCTGTTCCAGAAGAGCCTCGGCTGGGTGATGTGGTCCTTGAACGTCTCGCTCCGCTCGCGCAGCTTGAGCCCGACGACCCGCTCGGGGTAGTGCACGAAGGCGCCCGTCTGCCACGACGCCGTCACGGGGCAGCCGCCGGCGAGCGAGTTCGGGACGTAGTGCGCGCGCCCCTGCTTGATCCGCTGCTGCATGAAGCCGTCCCGGTTCTGGTTGTGCACCGGGGCGAGGGGGCGGTTGATGGGGATCTGCGGGAAGTTCGGGCCGCCGAGCCGAAGGAGCTGGGTGTCGAGGTACGAGAAGTTCCGGACGTGGAGCAGGGGATCGTCGGAGAAGTCGATCCCGGGCACGACGTTGGCCGTGTGGAACGCGACCTGCTCGGTCTCGGCGAAGAAGTTGTCCGGGTTGCGGTTCAGCGTCAGCTTGCCGATGCGGCGCACCGGCACGAGCTCCTCCGGCACGATCTTCGTCGCGTCGAGCAGATCGAAGTCGAAGGCGAACTCGTCCTCTTCCTCGATGATCTGCACCCCGAGCTCGTACTCGGGATAATCCCCCCGCTCGATGGCGTCCCAGAGATCGCGGCGGTGGTAGTCCGGATCCCTGCCGGCGAGCTCCTGCGCTTCGTCCCAGACGAGGGAGTGCACGCCGAGGAGCGGCTTCCAGTGCAGCTTGACGAAGCGCGATTTGCCCTGCGCGTTGACGAAGCGGAAGCTGTGGACGCCGAAGCCCTCCATCATGCGGAAGCTCCGCGGGATGGCGCGATCCGAGAGCACCCACAGGGCCATGTGGGTCGACTCCGGCATCAGCGAGATGAAGTCCCAGAAGGTGTCGTGAGCGGACGAGGCCTGTGGGATTTCCCGGTCCGGCTCCGGCTTGATCGCGTGGATGACGTCCGGGAACTTGATGCCGTCCTGAATGAAGAAGACCGGGATGTTGTTGCCGACGAGGTCGAAGTTCCCCTCCTCGGTGTAGAACTTCGTCGCGAAGCCGCGCACGTCGCGGACCGTGTCCGCCGACCCGCGCGAGCCGACCACGGTGGAGAACCGGACGAAGACCGGCGTCTTGGCGCTCGGGTCCTGAAGGAACCCCGCCCGCGTGTACTCGGCCATCGGCTCATAGACCTGGAAGTAGCCGTGCGCCCCCGAGCCCCGCGCGTGGACGACGCGCTCCGGGATCCGCTCATGGTCAAAATGCGTAATCTTTTCCCGTAGATGAAAATCCTCAAGGAGTGTTGGCCCTCTGGCCCCTGCCTTGAGTGAGTCATCGGTGCTGTCGATCCGGATGCCCTGGTCAGTCGAGAGGACTGTGCCTGTCAGGTCCTCGCGGTGGGGTTCCAGGCTCGCGACCTTGCTGTTCGGGTCGATGCTCGGGCTTTGGTTCTTCTTCCCTTGGTCGGCCATGCGTCCTCCTCGTCCTCCTGCCGGTCCAGGCCCGCAGCAGGTGCCGATTGGATGCGACCGACAGCCCCCCGTCGCACCAGACGCAACTCTTCCTCTCCGCCCCCTCTACGCGCCGGACAGACCCCCCCTCTCCCGGACGAGCGCCAACTCACGACCCCCCGACCGCCAGCTCACGACCCCCCGACCGCCAGCTCACGACCCCCCGAGCGGCGGCTCACCCGCACAGGAGACGGGCCCAGATCGGCGTTTTCGGCGCGGAGGCGTACTCCAGTACGCCGAGCACCGAAAACGTCGAGATGGGCCCGTATCCGAAGCGGGTGAGCCGCCGCTCGCTCAGTGGGAGCGGGATTTGCGGCTGGCCATGTCGATGCCGACGGCGAGGATGAGGATCACGCCCTTGATGATCGGCTGCCAGAAGCTCTCGGTGTTCATCAGGCTCATGCCGTTGTCGAGCGACGCCATGACGAGCGCGCCGAGCAGCGCGCCCCAGATGGTGCCCTGCCCGCCGAGGAGCGACGTGCCCCCGATCACCGCGGCCGCGATGGCGTCGAGCTCCATCATCCGGCCGGCGTCCGAGGTCGCCGAGCCGACCCGGGCGGTGAGCACGATGCCCGCGATCGCCGCCATCACGCCCATCAGCGTGAACACCGCGATGAGGTGACGATCGATGTTGATGCCGGAGTAGAAGGCCGCCTCGCGGTTGCCGCCGATCGCGTAGAGGTGCCGCCCGAACGTTGTGTGCTTCGCCAGCACCGTGAACGCGCCCGCGAGCAGGATGACGACCAGCACGGGGAACGGGACACCCTGGTAGGAGTTCATCAGCGCGGCGAACGCGAGGGTGAACGCGGTGAGCCCGATCCACGGAAGGCGCGCCGAGCCGGTCGCGCGCGCCGCCTTGTACAGCAGCACGACGGAGAGGAGGCCCGCGCCCGCCCAGCCGAGCGCGTGCGGCACGTACGCCTGGCCGACGAACAGGTAGGGACGCGCCGGCGACACGGAGACGCCCCCGGTGGTGCCGAGCATGGCGCCCTGGAAGATGAGCATCCCGCCGAGCGTGACGATGAAGGGGGGAATGCGCAGACGCGCCACGAGGGTCCCCTGCACGAAGCCAAGGAACGCCCCGAGGGCGAGCGGCAGGAGGAAGGCAGCCGGCAGCGGCCAGTCGAGGTTCACGTAGATGATCGCCGACGTGGCGCCGAGCAGGCCGGCCAGCGCGCCCACCGAGAGGTCGATCTGCCCCGCGACGATGACCATCACCATGCCGATGGCCAGGATCGAGGTCACCGACATCTGCCGCGCGAGCAGCGTCAGGTTGCGCGACGTCACGAACGTCCCGTCGGTCGTGATCGAGAAGGCGACCCAGATCGCGATGAGCGAGCCCACCATCGAGAGGGCGCGCCAGGGGATACGCACGCGAAGCTTCGCCTCGCTCATTCCGTCACCTTCCTCGTTGCTGCAGCCATCACGCGCTCGGCGGTGGCGTCCTTCCGGTCGAGGCAGGCGGTCGCCCTGCCCTGGGTGAGGACCAGCACGCGGTGGCTCATGCCGAGCAGCTCCGGCAGATCGGAGGAGACGAGCACCACGGCGAGCCCGTCCGAAGCGAGCTTGTGAATGAGCTGGTAGATCTCCGCCTTCGCCCCGACGTCGATGCCCCGGGTCGGCTCGTCGAGCAGGAGCACGCGCGGCCCCGTCATCAGCCACTTGCCGATGACGATCTTCTGCTGGTTGCCGCCCGAGAGCTGGTTCGCGAGCGCGAGCGGCCCCGGCGCCTTGGTCCTGAGCGCCCTCATCTGCTCGACCGCCGTGGACTCCCGCGCGGCGTGATCGAGGAAGAGCCCCTTCACGAACCGGCGCAGGGTCGCGAGCGTGATGTTGTCGAGGAGGGTCGCCTCGAGCACGAGGCCGTAGCGCTTGCGATCCTCGCTGACGAGCGCGATGCCCGCCTCGATGGCCTGGGCGGGCGCCGTGAACGGCGGCGACGCGGGCCCTCCGCGGACCGAGATCGCGCCGGTGACGCGGCTCTGGGCCGCGCCGAAGATCGTCGAGACGAGCGCGGTGCGCCCGGCGCCCATGAGGCCGCCGACGCCCAGCACCTCGCCGGCGCGCACCTCGAAGCTCACGTCGCGCAGCACGAACCGCCCGGGGTTCCCCGCTTCCTCGACCGACCAGCGCTCGACCGAGAGCGCGACGGGGCCCTCCGGCGGCGGCGGGCAGGGATAGAGGTTCGTCACCTCGCGCCCGACCATGAACGAGATGACCTTGTCCGGCGAGAGCTCGGTCCGCGGCTGCGTCGTGATCGATTTGCCGTCCCGGAGGACCGTGATGCGGTCGGCGATCTCGAAGACCTCCTCGAGACGGTGGCTGATGTAGATGCAGGAGACGCCGCGGGAGCGCAGGTCGCGCAGCAGACCGAGCAGCGTCCTCACGCCGGAGTCGGTGAGCGCCGCCGTGGGCTCGTCGAGGACGAGGATCTTCGCGTCCTTGAGCAGCGCCTTCGCGATCTCGACCATCTGCTGCTGGCCGATGCCAAGGTCATTGATCGGGCGCTCGGGGTCGACGTCGAGCCCCACGCGCGCGAGCGCCTGCCGCGCCACGGCCCGCACCGCGTCCCAGTCGATGAGCCCTCCCCGGACGGGCTCGCGCCCGAGCACGAGGTTCTCGGCCACGGTGAGGTCGGGGACGAGCGCGAGCTCCTGCGCGATGAGCGCGATCCGGTGCTCCTCGGCGCCGCGCATGCTGCGGAACTCCACGACGCGGCCGTTCAAGCGGATCTCGCCGCCGTACGTGCCGGCCGGGTAGTAGCCGCACAGGGTCTTGATGAGGGTGCTCTTGCCCGCGCCGTTCTCGCCGCAGAGGGCGTGAATCTCGCCCTCCTGGAGGTCGAACGATACGCCGTCGAGGGCTTTCACGCCCGGGAACTGCTTCGTTATCGATGCGAGCTCGAGGAGAGGCATTGTCCTGGGAACAGGTGCGGAAGCGCGGCCACGTTTGCCCGGGACACGCCCGCGATGCAAGCACTTATTTCGGGCGGCGCATCGGCGACGCACGGACGAGCTGCGCGGGCCGTCGTCGCCATCGCCGTCGCCCGGGCCAGCTGGAAGCGCAGGACGCGCAGAGCGAATGACGGCCCGCGGCGCGACGGCCCCTGGGGGGAGGCCGGCGCGAGGGCGCTCAGTTGTAGAAGCCGAGGTCGTCGATGTAGAGGTCGAACGAGGCCGCGTCGGTGATCTGGAACTGGATGGAGTAAAGCTTCGTCGCGTCGATCTGCGCGGTGCCCGCCGGATCGCCCCAGCCGCCCTGCTTCATGTCCGCGAAAGGAATGGTGAACTGCTGCCACTCCTCGGTGACGGCGAGGTCCTTTTTCCACGGGTCGCACTGGTCGGAGCAGGCACCGCCGACCGGGTCCGTGCCCGGGTCCGAGATCAGGACGACCGCGCCCGTGCCGGAGCCCGGACCGACCTTGGCCCAGAGGGTGATTCCGGTGTACGCCGAGGCGTCATATTCGGTCTTGGCCCCATCCGCGCTGCTCAGATCGAAGCCGAACCCGATGCCCCAGCCCTCGAAGCCCGTGCCCCAGGAGCGCGCCGCGTGCGCGCTCTGCCCGCGCGCCGGATCGAGCTCCGCCATGGTGAAAGGCGTCTCCCCCGTCCCCTCCGGATCGGGCGGAGGATTCTGCGTGGCCCCCTCCGTCCCGTCATTGAAGGTGTACCAGTAGCCGACCCGACCCCCCGCGGGCAGGAGGGCGTTGTCGCCGTCCTCCATGTCATCGATCATCTCGATCGTCTGGGGACCGCCGCCCGAGCCCGTCGTCGCCGAGGTGCTCGCGGCCGTCGAGGTCGAGGTGGTGGGGTCCGTGGTCCCCGTCGTCGTGGTCGACGGATCCACGGTGCCCGAGGTGGCGCTGCCCGCGCCGCCCGCGCCGCCCGCGCCCCCGGAGCCGCCGCCGTCGTCGTCGCCGCACGCCGCGAACGCCGCCACGGCCAGCCCGGCGATCGCCAAGTTAAATCCGCGCAGAAAAACTCTAGTCTTCATACGTTCGAGTCTCCGTAATCCGCCAAGTGCTCATCAGGAGTCGCCTTAAGCCGGACATCATGTGAGTTAAGGAGCGTCCTGGCGCGCCGAGTATCGCCCGAAATTTCAGGCACCGCAACCTCCTTCTCTCCACGCTGCAATCCGTCTTTCTCGCGTACGCCGCGAAAGGGAGCGATCGCGCGGAGCTCCTTGCTGGGGCCGCTCGCAACGGCGGTGGAGCGTTCGGAGCATCGTTGAGACGTGAGCGGCTGGATCATCGCGAGTGGCCGGCGGCTTGCAACGCGCCTTCGCGGGCTCTCTGGACGAGGCTCGAGGGGGGGAAGATGGCAAAAAAGAAGGCTGTCCTGCGAGCGCGCGCCGCGGCGCAACGGGCGGAGCAGAGCGCGGTCCGGGAGCGGAGCGCGGGCGAGGGCGCGCCCCCGCCGGAGCAGGAGAGGGCCTCGCCGGGAGCGCAGGTGTTCGCCGCAGGGCCGAGCGAGCCGTGCGCGCCGCTGCCGCGAAGGAGGGGAATCGCGCGGCGGCTCTGGAGCCGCGTGGAGACGGCGGCATACCGCGCCTTCGAGCGGATCTCCGGGCTGTCCGAGGAGCGGCCGGCGCTCGGGGTCGAGATGGCGGCGCCGGTGCTGCGGGCGCTCGGGGTGCGCGCGCCGCGGATCGCGAGCAGCGTGACGGTGGGCCGGGCGCGCGCGGCGGTGCTTTGCGCGCTGTACGACGCGGAGGGCGTGCGGCGCTATCTGCAGCGGGTCGCGCGCGTGGAGATGGGCGTGGCCGAGGGGACCTCGACGATCTGGACCTCCGGCATGGGAGGCCGGGAGCGCGGGAGGACAGGGCTCGTGTCGCTCGCCGAGGCGCCGGGCGCGCGGGGCACCGAGATCCGGGTGGTCCTGCCCGGCGCGCGGCCGAGGGGGCGGCTCGCCCGCGCGGTCGGCGCGCTGCTCGCGGAGGTCCCGAGGCGGCGGCTGCGGGGCGATCTGCGGCGGTTGAGGCAATGGATCGAGATCGGAGAGATCCCGACGACGGTGGGGCAGCCGTCCGGCCGGACAGGCCGTGGAAGGATGTGATCATGCGAGCGATCTGCTGGAACGGGGTGAATGACGTCGTCGTCGAGTCGGTGCCGGAGCCGAGGCTCCTCGGCCCGCACGACGCCATCGTCCGCGTCTCGCTGTCGTCGGTCTGCGGCTCGGATCTGCACCTGCTCCACGGGTACGTCCCGACGATGAAGGAGGGAGACATCCTCGGGCACGAGTTCCTCGGCGAGGTCGTGGAGACCGGCGCGGAGGTGAAGCGGGTGCGGCGGGGCGATCGGGTGGTCGTGGCGTCCATCATCGGGTGCGGGCGGTGCGCGTATTGCCAGAGCGAGCTGTGGTCGCTCTGCGAGAACTCGAACCCTCACCACGTGGTGGCGGACCGGGTGTTCGGGGACACGACGGCCGCGATCTTCGGCTACTCGCACGCCTTCGGCGGGGTCGCGGGGAGCCACGCCGAGTACGTGCGCGTGCCGTTCGCGGATCACGGCGCGTTCAAGGTGCCCGACGGGGTGCGGGACGAGAGCGCCCTGTTCGCCTCCGACGCGCTCTCGACGGGCTACATGGCGGCCGAGCTCTGCGACATCCGCCCGGGCCAGGTCGTGGCCGTGTGGGGGTGCGGCGGCGTCGGTCAGATGGCGATCAAGAGCGCCTATCTCCTCGGCGCCGAGCGCGTGATCGCGATCGACAGGGTCCCGGACCGCCTGGCGATGGCGAAGGCGCACGGGGGCGCCGAGGTCCTGAGCTACGCCGAGGTCGACGTGCAGGAGGCGCTCCGCGAGATGACGGGCGGGCGCGGCCCCGACGCCTGCATCGACGCGGTCGGCATGGAGGCCGACGGCGCGGGCCTGCAGTACGCGTACGACCGGGTGAAGCAGACGTTCCGGCTGCAGAACGACCGCCCGCTCGTGGTGCGCGAGGCGATGCTGGCCTGCCGCAAGGGCGGCACGGTGTCGATCGTGGGCGTCTATTCCGGGTTCGCCGACAAGATCCCGCTCGGCGCGCTCATGAACAAGGCGCTGATCGTCAGGACCGGTCAGCAGCACGGACAGCGGTACATCCCGAGGCTGCTCGAGCTCATGCAGCGCGGCGACATCGATCCGTCGTACCTCGTGACGCACCGGATGTGCCTTGACGACGGGCCGCGCGGATACCGGCTGTTCGACGAGCGCGCGGAAGGGTGCATGCGCGCGGTGTTCGCTCCCTGACGCCGGGCCACGGAGGGAGCGGTCTTCACGGAACCATGGTTGAGCCCGGGAGGAGTGGAGGACGGAGAGAGAGTGAACCGCCAAGGCGCCAGGGACGCCAAGAGAGAGCGATCTCTCGAGAGCTCCTGGCGTCCTGGCGGTGTCGCGCTGGAAAGAGCGGGGAGCTAGCGACCCTGCCCTGACGACGTGCCCTGCTGCTTCTCCAGCGTCGCCAGGATCGTCCGCGCATGCTCCAGGTGGCTCGCCACCTCATCACGAATGCGCTGGAGCTCCTCCTTCAGGGCCGGCGCTTCCGCCTTCGGGATGAGCTGCTCGTCCAGCATCCGCAGGGCGTAGCGGTGCGTCATCACCTGGGTGGCCATGAACACCCGGTCGAATTTCTTGGCCGGCTGTTTGCGAAGGTAATTCGCGAAGACCGGCGAGTGCCCGGTGAGCATCGCGCTCACCCGCGTCGGCTGCACCTGGATCCTGTGACGCCGGAGAAGCGCGCTCAGACGGCGCTCCGCATGGGTGTGGGATTCGAGCATCTCCCTGGCGAAATCCTTGACCTCGCGCGACCGCGCCTGCTCGCGGGCGATCGTCGCCAGGGTGATCTCGACCTGGTTGCTGGCCGAGATGATCCCGGCGATGGCGCCGTCCGACACCTGGACCTGCGCGCGCTGCGAAATCGCCTGCTGCTGCTGCGGCCTCCGCTGCTGGGAGATCTGCGCACCTTGCTGGGCGTAACCTCCCCGCCCGGTCGCGTGCGCGGAGCTGGCGATGACGCTCGCGGCGAGCGCGGCGATCACCGCGACGCGATGCTTGAAATGATGACGCATGATGGTGGATTCCCTTCCTTGATTTCCACGGAGCGCTTCACGGATCCATCCGTGGACGCCCGCGGTTCACGACGTCTCAAACATCAAGCAAGCCGCGGACCCGCTCTCGACGGAATCGGCGCGACCGCGCTGCTCACCTCGATCCACGCAGGGAGGGCGATCGCCGCGCACCCGGCGAGCGCTCGTCGCCGCGTCTCAAGCCTTCACGGCGAAGAGGGAGTCTTCGCCGTCATCCATGCGAGAGAGATCGCCTCCGCGAAAGGCGTCCTCTCCGGCGGAGGCCGGCTCCCTCGGCCCTCGCGCTCCTCCGGGAAATCCCGGGCGCGGGGGGCTTGCGGGGGGCGGGCCCCGGTGGTCAAGTGTGGCGTGGCGCGGAGCGGTCCCGGGCCGCCCGCGCGCCGGCGACGAGCTCGCACGGAGGCCCCCGCGCACCCGCACATGCCTGACCGCGGCTTCATCCTCACGCCCACCTACCGGGTCGTCGCCGGTTGCCCGGAAATCCATCTGTACGCGATGATGGAGGACGGCACCCCGGCGCTCGTCATCGAGGACCGGTTCAGGCCTTACTTCTTCGTGCGCGAGAGCGACGCGGACATCGCGCGGCGGCTCGCGGGCAACCGCGTCTCCCCGGAGGCGCTCGAGACGCTCGACGGCGAGCCGGTCCTGCGCATCGACGCCGCGCTCCCGCGGGACGTCGCGGCGCTGCGCGACAAGCTGGCCGAGGCCGGCGCCGACGCCCTCGAGGCGGACGTGCGCTTCGCCTACCGCTTCCTCATCGATCGCGGCATCCGCGGGGCGTTCGCGGTGTCGGGGCCGTTCGAGCTCCGCCCAGGCGTCGGGCGCGTGTACCGCGACCCCGAGCTCGTCCCCGCGACCTTCGTGCCGGCGCTGCGCGTGCTGTCGCTCGACATCGAGACGAGCCTCGACGGCGAGCACCTCTTTTCAATAGGCCTCGCGGGGGCGGGCGGCGAGCGCTGCCTCCTCGTCCGCGACGAGCCCGTGCCCGGCGGCCTGCCCGCCTACGTCGAGCGCTTCCCCGACGAGCGATCGCTCCTCGAGCGGTTCCTCGCGTACGTCGCGAAGGCGGATCCCGACGTCCTCACCGGCTGGAACATCCCCGACTTCGATCTGCCCGCCCTCCAGCGCTACTGCCGCCGCGCCGGGCTCTCGTGCGCGCTCGGGCGGGGCGCTGACGAGATCGCGATCCTGCGCGATCCGGGCTTCTCGCGCGAGGCGCGCGCCATCCTCCCGGGGCGCGTGGTGCTCGACGGCCTCGCGCTCCTCCGCAGCGCCTTCATGCGCCTCGACGATTACCGCCTCGAGACCGCCGCGCAGACGATCCTCGGGCGCGGCAAGCTGTTCGGGTCCGAGGACCGAGGCGCCCAGATCGAGGCGTCGTACCGCGACGACCCGGCCCGGCTCGCGGCCTACAACCTCGAGGACGCCCGCCTCGTCCGGGATCTGCTGGAGAAGACCGGGCTGATCGAGCTGTCGGTGCGGAGGAGCCTGCTCACGGGCATGCAGGTCGACCGCGTGGGCGCGCAGATCGCCGCGATCGACTCGCTGTACCTGCCCGCGCTCCGCGCCCGCGGCAAGGTGGCGCCGTCGGTGTCGAGGGAGGCGCCGGACGAGGAGGTCGAGATCGCCGGCGGCCTCGTGCTCGAGCCGATCCCGGGGCTGTACCGCAACATCGTTGTGTACGATTACAAGAGCCTCTATCCGAGCCTCATTCGCACCTTCAACATCGATCCGCTGACGTTCGTCGCCGGGGACGGCGCGCCGCCCGAGGCGCTCATCGTGACGCCGGGCGGCGCGGCGTTCCGGCGCGGCGATCCGGGCATCCTCCCCGAGCTCGTCGCGCGGCTCTGGGACGAGCGGGCCGACGCGCGGCGGGCGGGCGACGAGCGGGGCGCGATGGCGATCAAGATCCTCATGAACTCGCTCTTCGGCGTGCTCGGCTCCCCGGCCTCGCGCCTGTTCTCTCCGCCCGTCGCGAACGCCATCACGAGCGCCGGCCAGCACGTCATCCGGCTGACGGCCGAGGCGGTGCGGAAGGCCGGACACCGGGTCCTCTATGGCGACACCGACTCGCTCTTCGTCGATATCGGCGAGCCAGACGCCGCGCGCGCCCTCGCCCGCGCCGAGGAGCTCCGCGACGCCGTCTCGGGGTCGGTCGCCGCCGAGATCGGGAGGACCTTCGGGTGCGAGAGCCGGCTGGAGCTCGAGTTCGAGAAGGTCTATGCGCGCTTCCTCCTGCCCGAGCTGCGCGGCGCCGCGCAGGGCAGCAAGAAGCGGTATGCGGGCCTCGTCGCCGGGGAGGGCGGCGGCAAGCTCGAGATCGTCGGGCTCGAGGCGGTCCGGCGGGACGCGAGCGCCGTGGCGCGGCGCTTCCAGCGGGAGCTGCTCGATCTCGTGTTCCACGATCGCCCGGTCGAGGGCTTCGTGCGGGCCTTCGTGACGGAGCTGCGCGCGGGGCGGTTCGACGCGGAGCTCGTGTACAAGAAGGCGCTGCGGAAGCCGCTCGGCGCCTACACGAAGACGACGCCGCCGCACGTCAAGGCGGCGCGCAAGCTGAGCGGGGACGTGGGGCGGATCGTGACCTACGTGATCACGCGCGCGGGCCCCGAGCCGGCGGGCCAGACGACCGCGCCGCCGGACTACGACCATTACGTGTCGCAGCAGCTCAAGCCGATCGCGGACTCGGTGCTGCGGTGGCTGGGCGGGCCCGATTTCGACGCGATGACCGGCGCGCGGCGGCAGCTGTCGCTCTTCTGACCCGGCGATCCGGCGCCGCGTCCTCACGGCGCCGCCGCGCCCGGGCTCACTCGACCGACAGCGCGTCGGCGACCATCGCGCGCGCCTCGTCGAGCACGCGATCGAGGTGCGCCTGGTCCTTGAAGCTCTCCGCGTAGATCTTGTAGACGTCCTCGGTGCCCGAGGGCCGCGCGGCGAACCAGCCGTTCTCGGCGACGACCTTGAGGCCGCCGATCTCGCCGCCGTTGCCGGGCGCGCGCGTGAGCTTCGCGGTGATCGGCTCGCCCGCGAGGGAGGTGGCGCGCACCGCGTCGGGGGAGAGCTTCTTGAGCACGCTCTTCTGGCTCGGCGTGGCGGGCGCGTCGATGCGGGTGTAGAGCGGCGCGCCGAAGCGCTCGGTCAGGTCGCGGTAGTGCTCGGCGGGGTCGCGGCCGGTGCGCGCGAGGATCTCGGCGGCGAGCAGGTCGAGAATGATGCCGTCCTTGTCCGTCGACCACACCTGCCCGTTGCGCCGCAGGAACGAGGCCCCCGCGCTCTCCTCGCCGCCGAAGCCGAGCGAGCCGTCGAGCAGCCCGTCGACGAACCACTTGAAGCCGACCGGCACCTCGCGCAGCGGGCGGCCGAGGTGCTTCGCCACCCGGTCGATCATGCTGCTCGAGACGAGCGTCTTGCCCACGGCCGCGTCAGGCCGCCAGAGCGGGCGGTTCTGGTACAGATAGGAGATCGCCACGGCGAGGTAGTGATTCGGGTTCATCAGCCCGGCGCTGCGCGTGACGATGCCGTGGCGATCCGAGTCGGCGTCGTTGCCGAACGCGAGATCGTAGTCGTCCTTGAGCGCGATGAGGTTCGCCATCGCGTACGGCGACGAGCAGTCCATGCGGATCTTGCCGTCGTGATCGAGGGGCATGAAGCTGAAGGTGGGGTCGATGACCTGGTTCACCACGGTCAGATCCAGCCCGAACTTCTCGGCGATCGGCCCCCAGTACGCGATGTTCGAGCCGCCGAGCGGGTCGACGCCGAGGCGCAGCTTGGCGCCGCGCACGGCCTCGAGATCCACGACGTTGCCGAGATCGGCGACGTAGGAGCCGATGTAATCGTACGGGTGGGTCGTCGGCGCGTGCAGCGCGGTCTCGTAGGGGATGCGCTTCACGCCCGCGTTGCCGGCGCGGAGCAGCTCGTTGGCGCGGTCCTCGATCCAGCCGGTGACGGCGGTGTCGGCGGGGCCGCCGTTGGGCGGGTTGTACTTGATGCCGCCGTCGTCGGGCGGGTTGTGCGAGGGCGTGATCACCACGCCGTCGGCGAGCCCCGAGGTGCGCCCGCGGTTCTGGGTGAGGATCGCGTGCGAGATGACCGGCGTCGGCGTGACGCCGTTGTGCTCGGCGAAGAGCACGTCGACGCCGTTGGCCGCGAAGACCTCGATGACGGAGCGCTGCGCCGGCTCCGAGAGCGCGTGCGTGTCCATGCCGAGGTAGAGCGAGCCCGTCGTGCCCTGCTTCGCGCGGTAGTCGCAGATGCCCTGGGCGATCGCGAGGACGTGGGCCTCGTTGAAGCTGCGCCGCGCGGCCGAGCCGCGGTGACCGGAGGTGCCGAAGGCGACGCGCTGCTGCGGGTCGCTCGGGTCGGGGACCTCGCTGTAGTACTGCGCGCGCAGCTTGTCCGGATCGATCAGCACATCGGGCGGGGCTTTACGGCCCGCGAAGGGGTGGAGCGGCATGAGCCTCCGCATAGCCGAGCGCGCGGGACGAGCAAAGCCTTCCGCGCGGCGCTGCGGCCGCTCCGCCTTTCGGCGCACCGGACGCCGCGGCGAGCGCGCGGCGCGCCGGGAGGCCTCCTTTCCTGCTGCGATGCGCGCCGCGTCCCGGTATCCTCGTCGGGCGATCACACGACGGACGGCGATGCCGCGCTCGAGGGAGGCTTGCCGTCTCCGCAGGATCCCCGGCCGCCCGCGAGGCCCCTGTCGAGCCGTGTCCAGGCCGTCGTCAACTTCTGCGGACCGACGGACATGGAGGCCTTCTTCGCCTCGGCCAGCACCCCCGAGGAGATCGCCGAGATGCATGGCCGGCTCGATCCGCTCTTCAACGGCCCTCCGCCGGAGCGCGCGGACCTCGTGCGCTCGGCCTCCGCGATCCACCATGTCGACGCGCGGGATCCCCCGTTCCTGTTGATGCACGGCACGCGCGACGAGGTGGTTCCGTTCCGCCTCTCGGAGGCGATGCACGGGGCGCTCTTGCGCGCGGGCGCGCCGAGCGTGCTCGTCCCTGTCGCGGCATGGGGGCACGGCTTCCGTGGCGCCGAGATCGACCGGCGCGTGCTGGCGTTCCTCGACAGGCACCTCTGGCGCGCGCCCATCGTCGTCTCCAGCGAGCCGGTGCGCGCCGAGCGCACGCCCGACTGACGGCCCATGGTGCCCGGCAACGAGCCGCTCAGGCTGCTGCTCCTCCCCGGCCTCGACGGCACCGGCGCGCTCTTCGAGCCGTTCCTCGAGGCGCTGTCCGGCGACATCGCGCCGAAGGTGGTCTCCTACCCTGCGGACAGGGCGCTCCGCGACGCGCTCGAGGAGCTCGTCGCGGAGCGCCTCCCCGCGGACGGGCCGTACGCGCTGCTCGGCGAGTCGTTCTCGGGGCCGCTCGCGCTCCGCCTGGCCTGCCGGCGCCCCGGCGAGCTCGTCGGCGTCGTCCTGGTGGCCACCTTCGTCACGAACCCGGTGTGGCTCGTCCCGTCGCTCGCGCGGCACCTCGTCGGTCCGTGGCTCTTCCGCCGGCGCGCGCCGGCGTTCGTCTCGCGCCGCTACCTCGTCGGCGCGGGCGCCACCGCCGCGTGGATCGAGCGCGTGGCCGCGAACGTGGCGACCGTCGACCCCGCGGTGATGGCGGCGCGCGTGCGCGAGGTGCTCTCGGTGGACGCGCGCGCGCTGCTCCAGCGCTGCGCCGCGCCGCTGCTCTACCTGGGCGCCGCGGGCGACGCGCTGGTGCCGCCGCGCGTGCTCCGCGAGCTCCGCCGCCTGCGGCCCGACCTCGAGTCCGTCACGGTGGACGCGCCGCACCTCGTGCTGCAGCTCGCGCCGGAGGCGTCGGCGCAGGCCACAGAGGGGTTCCTGAGGCGCGCGGCAGCACTGCCCAGGAGCGCAGCGCCCGGCTGTCCGGGCGGCCTCTAGTGCGCCGAACCTGCTGAAGATCCTCCGGCGAGGGGTCGGTACCCATCATCGCCCGTGCATCGTCGCTCCAAATTTCGAGCGAGGCTTCGTAGCAGGAACGCAACGCAGCCGAGTGTTAACGCAAACAATCCGGCGCGCATACGCTGACCTCCGTCCGGCTGAAGCAAGCGGACGTGTGCTGTACGGGGACTACCGGGGCCCCTTCGCGTCGTCCAGCAGGTCATCGGACGAGGCGCCGGACTTTGTGACGATTCAGAGAGCGATGTTCCTGCATCGCAGCCGACCTTTACTGGACTCAATTCAAGGAGATCCTACTGATGGAACAGAGACATGCAGGCGTGAGAGCGCTCGTTGGTGCTGCCTTTGCCCTTCTGGCAGCTGTCGTTTCTTCGGGCTGTATTTACGAAGCTGCCGAGGAGGAGAAGACGGAAGAGTCCGCGAGCGCGCTCTATGACAGCCCGCAGCTTGTGGGGAGCGGCGTGCTGGCGTTGCAGGCCGCGCAGAACCTGACACAAGCCAACGGAAACCTGTGGGAATACTGCGGCCTGGTGGTCCGGAAGGCCAACGGCCAGTACCGCGCCGGAGCCCCGGTGACACAGAATTCCCAGACGTTCTGCTCCGCGAGCATCTCGCTCTCTGCGGGTGAAAGCGTCGTCGGCTACTATCACACGCACCCTGCAGGGGTGGACACCGAGTTCAGCCCCGAGGACATAGCCGACGCCGAGGCCGACAGTCGCATGTATTTCGTGGCGTGCAGCGATGGCTGTGGGTACAGATATGACCCTGCGACGAATATCACCTCGCATCTAGGTTGCTCGTTCTGACAAATCCAGTAGCATCGATCGAAGTCGCAAAAACCGCTCCGCTCGGCCCGCTGCAAGGAGGAGGTCTTCATGCGCATGACGTGGTTGCACTGTATCGGCGGCGTTGCTGCTGCGACGTTCAGTCTCTGCTCATGCGCAGCCAGGAGCGCGAGAGAAGCCGCACCGACGAAGGTAGACCATGGCGTCCACCAACCGGCCACAGGCGCTGCCGATGGGCAGGGGGCCGGGCGTGGGGCTCCGTGGCCCGGTTGGGTCGCTGTCCCGGACCCCCAAACCCGTCCGGACGACATCGAGTGCGCCGGGCAGCTGTCAGCACCGATGTGGGGTCTCCGGCGCGATGACGGGGGACGCGTGCTCCCTGTCCAGGTGGGCAAGTGGGCTCCCGTCGTAGACCCCCTCCCGGTCGAGCTGCCAGCTGAGCTTCGTTCCAGCATCCCCGCCGACGCTGCACGTCGCGTTATCGATGTGGACGATGGCTGGCTGGTCGCGGTCGACAAAGGGGAGTTCGGCGCGGGTCTCTTCTGGGTCGACAAGACGGGGATGCGAGGCCGACGCATCGACTCGGCGCTCGACGAGCGTATCCGATGGATCTCACGCGTCACGTTCGGGCTCATCGGGGTCGCCGGGCTGTGCCATGGCGAGGCGTGCGCGAGGCACACGAAGCTCTATCGAATCGACCGCAACGAGCGAGGTGACTGGGCGCTGACGCCGCACGCAGATGTCGTCGGCTGCCCCGCCGCGCGCGTGCTCGATCCAGGCGCCGATGCGGTGCTCATCGGCACATGCGGCGCCCTGTACCGGGTGACCAAGGCGGGCGTGGATACGGTGGGCCAGTGGTCGAACCTGCTGATACCGCGCGCGTTCGAGGCATCGGTGACAGGGGATGCGCACGGCGACTATCACGTGAGCTTCGGCCGGCTGATCGCACGGTTCTCGGGCAGCGGAAAGCCGGACTGGTTCGCTCCGACGTCCTGCGCGAGCGTGCAGCGTGATGCAGGCGGAGCGTGCTCCTGCGTCCAATGACCGCGCCGAGGCTGACCGGGCCAGCGCCGTCGCGCTCGACTCCCCGCACGACTTCCTGACGAAGCCGATGGCCCCCGAGGCGTGATGTTCGGCGACGCGAAGATCGCCGCCCGCCGCCGAGGAGGTGAGCCAGCCCGCGGCGGGCTCAGGACCTGCGGTTCACAGCGGGCGCTGCGCCGCGAGCGACTCGAGCCACGCCGCGCACGCGACGTCGTCTGCGGGCGGCTGCACGCCCTTCAGGAGATACCACGCCTCCCGGTGCTGCGCGCGGGCGCCGGGCTCCACGCGCTGCAGCGGGCCGAGCGCCTCCACCTCGAGCATGTCCGCGTTCGTGAACGTCTCGAAATTGACCCCCATGTCCGGGTACGTGGCGCCCTCGATGAACGGGAACCGCTTCAGGAACACGTTCCCGTGGTTCGCGTACGCCGCGTAGCCCTGGCTCATGAGCATACCCACCTTCTGCGGGGCCTCGCCGGCGACCTGCCGCAGGCGCAGCACGCGCTTGCCCCAGGTCCACCGGGGATCGCTCATGTCGGTGTACGGCCAGAGCACGAGCGGCCGCGCCGGCAAGAGGCGGTCGGGGTGCGGGAAGAACGGCGCGTGCGGGAACAGGCACTCACCGCCGCCCGCCATCACGGTGAGCGACCAGGGCGTGAGCTCGACCGCATAGGCGCCGTGGTTCTCGATCGTATGATCGAGGACGAACCTGCCCGCCGCGGCGTCCGCCGTGATGCGGATCTCCTTCTGCATCCCGTACTTGTCCGGCGCGGGGCGGAACACGTGCGCGCCGTTCTCCTCCCGATACTCCACCGGGTCGTTGTCGGGCTGCAGCGTCCGCTGCTCGTCCTCCGGGCCGATCCAGAGCCGGTGGCCACCGTAGAACCTGTACCTGGTCCCGCCCGTCGCGCCCTGATCTTCGGGGATCTCGGACAGCTCGTTCGGACCGCCGATGACGCCGTACCGCATGATCCGCGGGCCGATGTCGAGCGTGACGACGAGCTCCGTGTCGCCACAGACGAGGCGCGCGGCGCGCTTCCAACCGCCGTAGGGGATGATCTCCATGAGGGAGGTCTCGTACCGCAGAACCCGATCGCGGTTCAACCCCGACAGCCGGGCGAGCTCTTGGCGCAGGGCCTCCGGAAGGCCCGCACGCGGCGCGCTCGGAGCCGGCGCGGCCCCGCAGCGGTTCGCTCGCTCAGGGCCGGTCGCCGGCGAAGCGCTCCGGAGGAGCGAAGTCGGCCGGACGACCGCCGAGGCCGGCCGCGATCGCGCGCTCCCAGTAGCGGCCGCCGAGGCCGAGCGCGAAGTCCTGCAGCGACGGCAGCGCGTGCGCGCGGCTCGATGCGGCGGCGACGGCGCGGAGCAGCGGCACGGCGAGGAGCAAGCTCTGCCGCGGCACCCCGAGCTGCTCGGCGAGCTCTTCGCCCAGGACGGCGCGGGATACGCAGCAGAAGATGGCCATGATCCGCTCGGCGCGCCGGCGCTCGCCGTCGCTCCGCGCGCTGCGGATGCTGTGGGTGACCAGCGCGTCGACGAGCAGGCGCGAGTCGTTGTCCGGCGCGCCCTGCGTGGCGAAGATCATCTCGGCCAGGCGTCTCGCCTCGGCGCACGACCCCGGGATGAGCTCCGGCTCGACGCCGATGACGTAGGCCACGTAGCGCCAGAGATGGACGAGGTCCTCTTTCTGGTCGGGCGGGATGTGGTAGCCGAGCTTGTCGAAGCCGTCGAGCACCGCGACCGAGAAGAGCAGCGCTGTCGCGACCATGTCGTGCTGGTTGATCGGCTCGCCCCAGAGCGATGTCTGCCACCGGCCGCTCGCGCGGATGAGGCGCCGCACCTGGGCGTGCATGATGCGCACCTTCACGGTGATCGCGAAGCCATCGCCGGAGCGGCGCATGCCGTTCGCCTGGCTCACGGCATAGACGAACCGGCTCGTCTCGCCGAGGCGGCGCCCGGCCTGCTCGCGGAGCCTCCCCGAGAAGACGAGCGGCTTGTTCCCTCCGGGCGAGGCGTACCCGAGGAGGAGCGCCTGCATCGCGAGCAGGACCCCCCCGAGCGCGCCCGTGCGCAGGAACGCCGTCCCGCCGCGGTTCACCGCCTCCCAGTCCACCCAGAGGGGAACGTGGTCGACCGCCGCGAAGAGCGCCCGCAGCTCGGCCGGGGCGTCCTTGGCGACGTGGTCGACGCCGCGCGCGAGGGCGGCCTCGAGGAGGCCAAAGCCCTGGCCCGTGGGCATCGACGCGAACGCCTCCACGACGGCGTCGGCCGTCGGATCGACGCGGAGCAGGAAGGGCGCGAGGCGATCGAGCTGGTCGCCGAAGCGACGGCGGGCATCTGCGGTGTCCTGGAACCGAGCAGGGATCGTCGCGTTCTTCATGCGGTGATACGGAATCCCTTGGCACACCGACGGCGTTCCGCAAAGACGAGCCCGCGCGGCCGGCGCCGCCTTCCGGCGAGCACTTCCCTGGAGCCGTGAGCGGCGATGGGGTGCCAGCCCGGGCGCCGCCCCACAGCGTCGCGGGTCGCCCAGCTCGGTAGTCGACACCCTGCATGGCGGCAGGGCGCCATCCCCCTCGTGAGGTGAATTGGAGAGGTGAATTCCACGATCGCGCGGTCAGCGCAGCGCGCTTTCGTTGTCTCCACCGCCGTGAGGCTCCGCCGCGCTCAGGTCTCCGTCCGGCGCGGCGCCTCGATCTGCCCGGTGCCGCGGCGGATCACCTCGGCGATGTCGTACGTCTTGCGCTGCGCCAGGCAGAACCTGAGGCCCTCCCGCAGGCTGCGCATCGGGTTCAGCTCATCGAACGAGACGCCGAGGGTGACGAGCGTCGCTGCGACGTGACCGCCCAGCCCGGTGAGGACGCAGCGCGCGCCGAGGAGCTGCACCGCCTGGGCGAGCTTGACGAGGTGCAGGGCGGTCATCGAGTCGATGACCGTGACGCCGGTGAGGTCGAGGATCACCCACTCGACGTCGCTGTCGTCCGCCACGCGGGCGAGGAGCCGCTCGGTCACCTCGACGGCCCGCACCGAGTCGAAGAGCCCGACGAGCGGGAGCGTGAGGATGCCGTGCCAGATGTCGATGATCGGCACCGAGAGCTCCCGGATGGCGCTGTCCTGGCGCTGGATGGTCTCCAGCTGGCTCTCGAGCTCCCGCTTCGAGGCAGCGAGCGCGGTGAGCGCCAGCGCGCTCTGCTGCGCCGTGGTGGAGAGCTCGGAGAGAAAGACCCTCAGCGCCTCCTCGATCACCCCGAAGGCGTCCTGTTCGACAGCCTCGAGCTGCTTCAAGGCGAGCGCGATCTCTCCCGTCGATGCGAGCGCGACCGCATCGATGACGCGTTGCATCCGACGCTCCTCGAAAGAGATCATGTTCTCGGATTCTTGCATGGGCTCCTGTGCGCTCAGCAGGGGTTGACCGGGAGGCCTCGGTGCTCCTTCGCGGCGTCGAGGCGCGGTGCCGCCCCCAACGGCGGCCGGCGCGGCCTGACCGCGTGCACCAGGCCACACAACTACACCTGCTTCGATATCCTACCTGATGGCCCGCCTTGGGAATTTGCCTTCGACCAGAGACAGACAAATAGCTCATCCTCGTCACGGCTGGAAGGAACCAGCTCGTGGGATCGGCTGAGCCGCGGCTCGCCTTCGTGGGTCGGCCCACGAACAGGCGGGCTCATCGTTCTTCGAGCGCCTCTCCAAGGCAGGCGGGCAAGGGGGGGTGGCTCGCGCTCAATCGACCGTGCGAGCACAGCGGAATCCGGTCGAGACGTCGCCCGCCTCGCGGTCGTACGCGAGGCGGAAGGTCGACTTCGCCGTGCTCGCCGAGAAGTCCCACGATCCGCCGCGGAGCACGCCCTTGCTGCCGGTCGCCGGCACGCGGGGATCGGTCTGGGCGCCCTTCGTATAGACGCCTGGATCCCAGCCGTCGGCCACCCACTCCCAGACATTGCCCGCCATGTCGAGCGCGCCCGACGGGCTCGCCCCGGCCTGCGCCGAGCCGACCTCCTGGGTGCCTTTGCCGCGCGCGCCGCAGCCCTGTCCGGGAGGCCGCGACACGATCGCGTGCGCGCACCCCGGCGGCTCGTTGCCCCACGGGTACTCGCGGCCGTCGGCGCCGCGCGCGGCGTACTCCCATTCGGCCTCGGTCGGGAGCCGCTTGCCGACGAAGGCGCAGTACGCGGCCGCCTGCGCCTGATCGACGCACGAGATCGGGTGCTGCGACTTCGCGGGATCCCCCGCGGTGCAGAGCGCGCCGCGCTGCTCGACGTCCGCGTCGGTCGCGCGGGGGCCGTGCAGGCCGCTCGGCGTGCACCGGCCCGCCTCGACGCAGCGCTGGTAGGCGGCGACCGTGACCTCGGTGCGATCGAGGTCGAACGCGCGGGTCAGCGTCACCTCGTGCGGCGGCCGCTCGGATTTGCCGCCCTTTGCGCTGCCCATCGTGAACCGACCCGCGAGCACCCGGACCATGTCCGGCGGCGGCGCCTTCACCGGCGGCGCGGCCAGACCGCCGCGCGCGCGCGCCGGCGGCGCGTCGTCGGGGGCGCGGTGCAGGAAGAACGCGACGGCGCCCGCGCCGGCAGCGGCGGCCAGCGCGGCCACCGAGACGACCACGGGCAGCAGGCCGCGCCGCCGGGCGGCCCCGGCGGCCGCGGGCGCGGCGGGTGGCGACCCCGGAGGCAGCGGCCCCGGCGGCGCGCTCGCGGTGAGGGCGCGCATCGTGGTGGCGGGCGGGGCGGGCGGCGCGCCTGCCGGTGCAGGCAGCGCTGCGGGCGCGGACGTCGCGGCCATCGCGGCCTCGAGCGCTCCCCAGAGCTCGCCCGCCGTGCGGTAGCGCTCGCGCGGCTCGACCGAGAGCGCGCGGCGCACCACCGCCTCGACGGCGTCGGGCGCGCTCACGCCCGCGCCGCGCAGGCTCGGGCGGAACGCCGGATCGGTCGCGGCGATGTAGAGCTGCGTGACGTCGCTCCCGAGGAGGGCGCGGTTGCCCGACGCGACCTCGATGAGCACCAGGGCGAGCGCGAAGACATCGGTCCACGGCCCCGTCGCGCCGAAGCGGTGGTGGAACTGCTCCGGCGCGCCGTAGTGGACCGTGAAGGCCCGGAGCGCGCTCCCCGTCTCGGCCATCGCGTGCGTCATGCTCGACAGCTCGCTGAGCACCTTGGCGATGCCGAAGTCGAGGACCTTCATCGTGCGCCGGCCGCCGATGTCCGCGAGGAACAGGTTCGCCGGCTTGATGTCGCGGTGGGCGACGCCCTGCGTGTGCGCGACCTCGAGCGCCTGCGCCGCGGGCGCGAGCAGGGCAACCGCCTCGGCGAGCGGGCGCGCCGCATCGCCGCGGGCGCGCCGCGCGGCGATGTCGTGGTCGAGCGGCGCGCCGTCGAGCCACTCGAGCACGAGGTACGGCGTCCACTCGCCCGACGGCGAGACCGCGGCGCCCGTGTCGAGGGCCTGCACGATGCCGGCGCTCGCCCGGGAGAGGCGGTGGAGGAGCCGGCCCTCGTTGAGGAGCATCCGCTGGAACGCCTCGCGCTCGGCCGGAGCCAGCGCCCCGAGCTGCTTCAGGCACTTGACCGCCACCGGCTCATCGAACCCGAGGTGGTGGCCGCGGTAGACGACCCCGAACCCGCCCTCGCCGACCACGGCGTCGAGCCGGTATTTGCCGCCGATCGTCGCGCCCACCCAGCCGAAGGGATCCGAAGGTGCCATCGCCCGGCGCGAGTCTACACCGGGCGCCGCGGCCGCGCGGAAATCGCGCCGTGCTCGGGTGTGGAGAGCCCGGATGTCGTCATTGCGTTTCAGGGCTCGAGAGGAGCCCGAGACGATCCGGAGGAGGCCTGTGTCCCCGAGCCCCCCTCAGCGCGCCCGCGCCTCGAACCCGCCCGGGCTCAGCGCCCGATCGAAGAACGCGCACAGCTCCTCGTGCCGCGCCCGCGCATCGGCGCGGCCTATCTCGATGAGCCGCCCGGCGAACTCCCCGTCGAACAGCAGGTACGACAGGAAGTCGGCCTCGCGCTGCTCGTCCCCGTCGGCGAGGCGCCGCATCACGCGGCCGAGCACGCTCGTGGTCCGCGCGCGGAACGCCGGCGAGCGCACGAAATCCGCCGCCAGGCTGCCGATGTTCTTGGAGGCGCGGATGAGCAGCGACCGCATCGGCCGGAGCGTGCGCCCCGGCGGGAGCCCGAGCTCGTCGTTCAGGTCGTCGATGAAGCCCTCGCCGTAGCGGCGCCGCCCCGCCTCGAGGATGCCGTTGATGCTCTCCAGGCGCGCCAGGTCGTTGTCGATCCGGTCGAGCATCAGCGCGTTCAGCGTCTTCCCGAGCAGGAAGAGCGGCCCGGGGAAGCCCGGCGCGTCGCGCTCGTCCGCCGCCGAGGCCGGCTCGATGTACCGCGGATTGACGACGATCACGCCGTCGGCCCCGAGGCGCCGCGCCGGCGACAGCGGGACGTTCTGGCGCAGCCCGCCGTCGCAGTAGAGCTCGCCGTCGATGCTCACCGGGCGGAACAGGATGGGGAGCGCGGACGAGGCGAGCGCGTGCTCGGCGCGGATCGCGGTGGCGCGCGGGGAGATCGTCGGATCGTGGCTCCAGGGCGGCAGGCCGGGCTCGCGGCGGTGGACGAAGACGACGGTGCGGCCGCTCTTGACCAGCGTCGTCGACAC
Source organism: Sorangium sp. So ce362 (assembly GCF_051519845.1). Lineage (NCBI taxonomy): Bacteria > Pseudomonadati > Myxococcota > Polyangiales > Polyangiaceae > Sorangium > Sorangium sp. So ce362. The sequence goes on from NZ_CP150332.1 coordinate 7,495,288, forward strand.
GGTCACCGCCGACAGGAGCCCTCGCTCGAGGTGGCCGTCGATCCGCTCGAAGGGGACGGCCTCCGCGATCTGCCGCTCGAGGCCCGACGTGTCGAGGATCGCCGCGTGGCCGCCGCTCGAGGGTGCGCTCGCGGCGCCGCCGCGGAGCAGGTCGTGCCCGACCGCGAGCACGCCGCGCACGTCGAGGCGCACGAGGTCGTCGATGCGCAGGCGCGTCCACACCGCGGCGAGCCGCCGCGCGCGGCTCCGCCCCTCGTCCGCGAACGCGGCGAGCCCGCAGACGTTGATGGCCCCGACCGAGGTGCCGCACAGGATGTCGAGCGGCGCCTCGCGGCCGAGGTCGCGCGAGACCTCCTCGAGGATGTGCTGCACGATGCCGACCTCGTAAGCGCCGCGGGCGGCGCCGCCGGCCAGGACGAGCGCGATCTTGGGGGCGCGGCCATTCCGGGTCGAAGCGGGCGAGAGGGCGACCATGCTCTCAGAGTACCATGAGCGCCAGCGCGACACCGACCCTGAAAAGCGCGCCTCGCGCGGCGCCATGCTACATCCGCCGTGCGCTCGGACACGGAGGCGCCCGATGACAGCAATCTACCTCGTCCTTGCCTACCTCCTCGGAGCGATCCCGACAGGCTACCTCTTTGCGCGGTTCGTCAAAGGGATCGACATCCGCACGGTGGGCTCAGGGAACATCGGCGCGACGAACGTCCTGCGCGCGTTCGGCTGGAGACCCGGCCTGGTCGTCATGGCCGCGGACGTGGCGAAGGGCGCGCTCGCCGCCGGTCCCCTCGCGTCGTGGCTCTCCGCCGCGCCGGGCGGGTGGGTCGCGGCGGCGGGCGGCCTCACCGCGGTGCTCGGCCACGACTACACGGTCTTCCTCGGGATGCGCGGCGGCAAGGGCGTCGCGACGTCCTGCGGTGCGCTGCTCGTGCTGGCGCCGCGCTCCACGCTCGCCACCCTCGCCGTCTTCGCGATCGTCGTGCGGGCGACCCGCTGGGTCTCGGCGGGCTCCCTCGTCGGCGCGCTCGTCCTGCCGGCGTTCCTCTGGCTCCTCGGCGAGCGGGACGCCCCGGTCCTCTGCCTCTCGCTCCTCCTCTGCGCGTTCATCTGGCTGAAGCACACCCCGAACATCCGGCGGATCATCGCGGGCACCGAGAGCACGATCTCGTTCGGGAAGCGGCCCGACGGCGGCGCGAGCGCCGACGCGCCGCGCGAGGACGAGCGGCGCTGACGCCGCAGGCCGGCCGGGGCCGCGGGCTTCGTCAGCTCACTTGGCGATCGTCTTCGCGTAGAGGACCGCGCCTTGCTTGTCGATGAACTCGAAGCGCAGCGTGCGCCCCTCGGACTCCAGGTAGGCGAAGCCCTCGGTCCCGTCCGTGTAGAAGAGCTGCCCCGGCTCCCTCGGGGCCGAGGCCGCCGCTCGGCGGATCTTCGAGCCGGCGCCGCTGACGGCGAAATAGGTGCCCGGACAGCGCTCGTCGCGCCCCTTGTCGATGAGCTCGAGATTGTGGTCGTGGCCGCTCATGTACATGTCGGCCCTGCAGTAGATCGCGCGCTGCATGTCGAACATCCCGTCCAGCCCGAACTGTTGATTTTCGGCGGCGTGCGCCCCCGACGTGTAGCGGGGGTGATGGCCGAAGACGATCTTCCACCGGGCGTCCGAGGCGGCGACCCGCGCGCTCATGTCGAGCGCCTGTTCATCGGAGGTGAAGTCGACGGTATCGATCCCGAAGAGATGGACGTGCCCGACGCGAACATCGTAGTACGCGGCGGGCATGTGCCATTTGTCGGTCATCCGCGTGCCCGGCCCGTCGCCCCGCGGCAGCAGCGAATAATCGATCTGCGCTTGCCGCACGCCGTTGCTGCTGGGGCCGTGATCGTGGTTGCCGAGGACTGCGTAGAACGGGAGGCCGTTCAGGCCCGGCCGATCGTAGGGTTGCTCGAACTTCGGGCCCCACTGCGCGTCGCTGGTGTCGACAACGCCGTGATTGTAGAAGTTGTCGCCGTTCATCATCACGGCGTGGCAGCCCCCGACCTCGAGGCACTTGTCGCTCATCCGATCGGCGACCTGGTGCTGCGCGAGGTTGCCCTCGCCGGTGTCGCCGATAGCGATGATCCTGACGACCTTGAGCGGCGCGTCGACGAGCCTGGCGCCGCCCGCGCCGCCCTCTTCCGCGCCCCCACCGTTGCTCGCGGCGCTGCTCGGCGCGGCGCCGCCGCCCTCGCCCGCTGCGTCGCCCGCGCCTGTCGAGTAGCCGCCTGTTCCGGCCTGCGCTCCGCCGCCGGGAGCCGTCGCGCCGTCCGCCCCGCCGCAGCCCGCGCCGCAGGCGACGGCCGGCAACATGGAGAGGACGAGGGCAGCCATGGCCCCCGGAGCTCCGGCGAAACGACAACCTGTACGGAGATGCGTCATCGGTGCGCATTCTAGCCAGGGCTGGCCTCCGGTGATCATCCACCGGCGCGTCCGTTCGCTCTGGCGCACGAGCAGGCTCCATTTTCGCTTGACACCAGCGAGGCCACAATCTATCGAAATTGAACATAACTTTCAATATCAACAATGGAGCCCTCGTGAGCCCGGAGATGCCCCCTGTCCTGAGCCCGTCCCCCTGCGCAGCGCTCGCTGCTTTCCCCTGGTCCGCGGCTCGCCGCGCCATCGCGAGGTGCTGATCGATCGCGTGCGCGGGGTGGATGGATTGCCTCCGCGGCGCGGGCGACGTGCCGACGCTCCTCATCGCCGAGGGCGCCCTGGCCGGCCAGTCGCCCGAGCTCGTCGACGCCTTCTTCACGCGCGCCTCCCTGCGCCTCGCGACGGGGACGGAGCTCCTCCTCGATCTCGACGCGTCGCCGCCGCTGCGGATCCCGCCGCGAAAGCGCGCCTGCCTGGAGCTCCCCACGCTCGATGGATCCGTGGCGCGCTACCCGCGGCTGCGGCCGTTCGGCGGGGACGAGGCCGCGCCGGCGCTCGGGCGGGCGCTGCGCGAAGCGAGCAGGGCGGCGCGCCTGCTCCAGGACGGAGGCGCGCCGTCCGTCCTCCACCTTCGCTTCGCGTGAGCCCCGATGTCGATCGTCGAACCCCAGCTCACGAACGATCCGCGCAACGGCGGCGCACGCAGGGCGCGCGCCGGCTCAGTACACGCGGAACTGACCGCTCAGCGTCAACAGCGAGAGCAGGTGGAGCATCCCCGAGTAATAGCGCGGCTGCCCCGTCGTCAGCTCGGTCGCCCACGCCGCCTCGATAAACTTGGCGCGCTCCTCGCTCGTCGCGACAAGGCCGGTGACGCCGTTCATGACGATGAGCGCAGACTCCCGTGCACCGAGCGCCACGCCGTCGAGCGTGTAGGACCCAACGTAGTAGTCCATGCCCTTGCTCGAGAAGAACGCCAGCAGCCGGTCGGCCTCCTCCACCTGCCACGGGTCGACCCCGAACCAGACGTGGTCGAGCGCGATGTTCAGCAGCGCCCGGTAGGACTCCGAACCGAACCTCTCCGAGCCGGTCACCGGTGTGCCGTCGAAGCGGGCGCGCACCGGGATGAGCCCGGTGCGCGGGTGCGCGACCGCCTTCCAGTGCTCGCGCGCGCGGGCCGCAGCCTCGGACCAGAACGGGTCGCCCGTGGCCTGCGCCCAGAGCTCGTAGTACGCGGGCATCGCGGCGGATGGGCGGGTGATGTCCGCCGCGTCGACGTGCGGGACGTCGAAGACGAGCTTCGTCTCCGCGTCGAAGGTGTTCGTCACGCCGTCGTCGACGCCGCCGTTCAGCGTCTCCTTGTGGCGCATCACCTCGAGCAGGGCGATCGCGTCCGCTCCATAGTCGATGCCCCCGGTGCCGCTCCCCCAGCGGCCGTGGGCGAAGAGCAGCGCCATCGCGAGCTGCTGGAGGCCGAACGGATCGGTGCACCGCACCGTTCTACCTGCCGGGGTGTCGCACCACGACCTGAAGTAACCCTCGCTGGGGCCGGACGTGCGCTCTAGCCAGACCTTGGCGTACCTCCAGAGCCGATCGAACTCGCGCCGCTTGTCGAGCTCGACCGTGATGATCATGCCGAAGCCGATGCCCTCGGTGCGCACCTGCTCGTGCAGGACATCCCAGATGTAGGCCCTGTCGGTGTTGGACAGGTCCGGGTAGAAGATGGCCTCGGTCCATGGATCGCCGTAGAAGAGCTGATTGAAGCGATCGTCGATCTTCTCCGCGATCTCCTCGTCCGTCTTGCCGAGCACGTCGCGGAGCGCGTTGGGGTACTCCGGTGGACCGGTCAGCGGGCGGAGCTCATCGCTGGTCATCCGGTCGTGGCCCAGCCAATCCACCGTTGTCCCACATGCAGGCAACGCGCAGAGCGCCAACGGAGCACATACAATGCCCGACGCTACGCGGAACCAACGGAGGGGGGCGGGACAGCGCATGACCCGGAGTTTAATCAGTTACATAGCGCCGAACCCTGGAGGCAAGCACGCTGTTCGGATGCCGGCGCAGAAACGTCTCGGCGCGCTGCGACGCCGCGTCCGGCCGGCCGCTCTTCGCGAGCGCGTCAATCCGCAAGACCTCGGCCTCGAGCGCCATCCGGCCGCGCGGATGCTCCCTGGAGTAGGCGTCCAGGAGCGCGAGCGCGCCCTGCGCGTTGCCGCTCGCGAGCGTCGTGCGCGCCGCATCCAGCGCGCTGAGCTCCGCCTGGAGCGCCGTGCTCGAGGCGGACGGCTTCGGGGCGACCCTGGGGGCCGCGCCGCCGCTGTCGCCGGCGCGCGCCGGGGCGGGGAGCTCCTCCGGCGGAGCCTCCACGGGCGCCGCCTGGGCCGCCGGGGTCGGGCGCGGCGCGGCCCGCGCGATCGGGTCCGCGAGCGCGCCGCCGAAGCGGTGGACCGCGAGGGGCTCCGGCGCCTGTTGCCCGCGCCAGGCGAGATAGCCGGCCGGGATGCCGGCCAGCACGCCCACCGTCGAGAGCGCGACGAGGATCTTTGTCCAGCCGAGCTTCACGGCGAGCGACGAGGACGCAGCGGCCGTCCCCGCCGCGGAGACCGCAGCAGGCGCGACGACGCTGGCCGACAGCGCGGCGGCGCCGGCGAGGCCCAGCGCGGCCATCGTCTTCGCGCGCGTCTCCGGTGAAGTCTGGTACGACGCGCCGGCGCTCAGCAGCGCGCGCTCGAGCGGGCTGTCGCTCTCTTCCAGCATGCGGCGTGGTTCACTCATCGTCTCACCTCGCTCGTCGCAACGAGCTCGAGCGCGCGGACGCGCTCGCGAAAATCGACCCTGGCCCTTCGTAGCCGAGAGGCCACGGTACCCTGCGGGATCCCCAGCACGCCGGCGATCTCCACCATGCTCATCTCCTCGAATTCGTACAGCACGAACACGGTCCGCAGGTCCGACTCCATCTTGTCGAGTACCTGGTCCAGCATCTGCCGCGCGTGCTTCTGGCTGGTAAGCTGCTCCGGTGTCGCGCCGTCCACGACCTCCGGCGGCTCGGCCGCCGGAAACTCCCGCCGGCGCGCGGCGCTGCGTCGCGCGTGGGCGGCCACGTGAAGCGCTGTCTGGAGAAGAAAGCTCTTCTCGGCCCCCGGCCGGACATCGTCCAGCCGCTGGGCGGCGGCGATGAAGGTGCGCTGCACCGCATCATCGATCTCGGCGGCGGGGGTCCCCGCGTTGCGGAGCACCCGCCCGATGAAGTCGAGATGCGCGTCCACCATCCGGCGCAGGCGCGCATCCCGTTGTCTCAAGCTCGCTGCCGAAGGTTTCACGTTCGCCGGCTCCATTTCAGGCAAAGCAGGCGATGTCAGGACTTCGGCGACCATGTTTCCACTCACCACGAGGCGGGACATGAGACCAGGGAACAGGCGTTCCGCACGGACGACGACCGGCGGCAGTCAGCGCGGAGCAGGTGCGTCGGGTCGGGGTGGGCACCGTGCCTGCCGCGCTGCTTCCTGATGCCGTCCATGTCTCATAATTCCCAGGCTGCATCGAGTTGATCACGGAAGTACCGCCTCAGAAGCTGTGCACGATCCCGACGGCCGCCATCGGCGAGATCACAGGCGTTTCACCGACCGTTTCCGTCGGCAAGGAAATGGTGAAGCGCCGACGAACGAGCGGCACGCCGATCCCCGCCTCGATTTCGAAGGCGGTGCCCCCGCCGAGCGGCACGGCGGCGCGCGCGAGGGCCCCGAGGCTCCACCACGACCGCACGGCGGACCTCGGGTTCGACATGTCTTCCCCCGTCGCCGTGAACCAGCCGCCGCTGGCCACGACACACGGCTCCGCGCTGAAGATGTCGGCGATCTGCCAGCGCAGGGGGCAGGCGGTGAGCACAGCGGCCGTCCAGTGGATCAGGGCGTTGTCGGTGCCCTGCAGGATGTCGTTTCGGGTGTATGTCAGCGAGAGGCCGAGTGAAGGGCTCAGCGCGCTGTCCGTGTGCAAGGTCGCCCGGGCGACGAGCGCGCCGCCCAGGCTCGCGTAGGGCGAGACGACCTGCGTCACCAGGGCCTGCGCTCCGAGCCCGAACGTGAACGGCCGCCCCTGGCGCGGGGCCTCGGGCGGCGGCGGCGGGGGCGACGGGGGCGGCGAGGGCGGCGGCAGGGGCGCTGTCACCTCGGCCACCTCGTCGAGCGCGAGCGCCGCGGTGAGCGAGAGCGCCTGGATCACGACCTCGCACGACGTGGCCTCGACCGTGCGGGTGTCCGTCGCGCCGCGCTCGTGGATCACGCGCAGCTCGCCGTGGACCCTGGACCCGACGCGCATCAGCCGCACGCGCACTTCCCAGCCGCCCTCTCCGTCCTCCGCCTGCCGCACGCGATCCGATCGGGCGCGGATGCCGTCGTAGAGATCGTCGACCGTCGCGCAGCCCGCCGGCGCGTCGAAGTCGAGGCGAATGGGGATCGGCGTCGGCGCCGCGGTGGCCGAGGACCAGCCGAGGACGACGAGCTCGATGAACGAGATGCCGTCACCGGAAGCCACGGGCGCGAAGGTGCCACGAACCGCTCGCAAACCGCCAGACGCTCATGCAGTCCCCGGCTGGGCCGTGCAAAAATCCACGCGGCGACGCGTTGCGGTGGGGGTGTGCGGGCGGGCGCTGTGAGCCAGGTCATCGCCCGAGCGCGAGATCACGCTCGATCTCCCCCGAGGCGCTCGAGCACCTCGCGCAGCGAGCCGAGCTCCTCGTCCGCGCCGGTGAAGTCCGACAGCGCGGTGAGCGGCGACGGGACGACCCAGCACGCGAGGCCCGCCGCCTTGGCCGACCGGAGCCCGCGCTCGGAGTCCTCGATGACGAGGACATCCTGCGCGGCGAGTCCCAGCCGCTCGCAGGCGACCCGGTACGGCTCGGGATCCGGCTTGGCGCGCGCGTACTGGTCCCGCGTGAGCGCGAACTCGAACCACGCGAGGAGGCCCGTCGTCGCGTGCGCGCGGTGGAACGGCTCGGGCTTGCTGCTCGTGACGATGGCCATGCGGAAGCGCGCGGCGAGCGTCGCGACGATCTCACGCACGCCGGGCAACAGGAGGTCTCCGCCCGCGATGAGCTCGAGATAGCGGCGGTCCCTCTCGTCGGCCAGCCGCCGCACCGCCGCATCATCGACCCCGCGCGCGCTGGCGAGGTGCCAGGCGCCGCGCGCCTCGACGAGGAACAGCTGGCGATAGTCCTCGACGGTGAGCTCGACGCCGACCGACGCGATCGTCTCGCGCGTCGCCTGGAAGTAGAGCCCTTCCGTGTCGACGAGGACGCCGTCGTTGTCCCAGAGGATGGCCTTGAACACGCGGGGCGTTCCTAGCGCCGCCCCTCCAGGCCGGCAAGCGAGCCTCGCGGAGCGGGCCCTACCCCTCGATGAGCCGCCGTTCGGCGAGGATGCGCCCGCGGGCGAGGGCGAAGACGGGCAGGAACGCGGCGCCCGTGGCGAGGACGAGGAGCGGCGGGAGGAGGAGGATCCCGCCCGGCAAGAGGCTCGCGAGCGTCGCGTAGCCGAGCGCGCGGGCGGCGCCCTTGGGAGCGCCGGCGGCGAGCTCGTACGTCGACGCCGCGTGGATCGCGCGCGCGTAGCGGAAGGCGAGGTACGCGATGAGGGCGTGCACGTGGCCCACGAGGACCAGGGCGGCGCGCACCCAGCCGTCGAAGTCCTCGGTCAGGCCGCTCAGCGTGGCGTACCAGCCCTCGAAGCAGCAGTAGATCACGAAGTGCAGCGTGAGCGGCGCGAGCGCCACGAAGCCGGCGAGCGGGAGCGCGACGCTGCGGCGCTCCTCTGCGTCGATCATGCCGCGCACGCGCGCCTCGGGCGCCGCGGCCTCGATCCGCGCGCGGTCCGCGTGCACGTCGCCGCTCCGCTGGATCTCGCGGGAGAGCGCGCGCCGGAGCCTCCCGTCGGCGAGCTCCCGGCCCGCGAGGCCGGCGAGCGCAGACGTCGCCCACGCGGCGAGGAGCGCGATCGTGGCGGCGCCGTCGTCGAGGACGCCGAGCAGGGGGGGCGCGGCCGCGGCCATGACCACGAGGGCCGCGCCGCCGAGGGCGACCTGGCCGGCCAGCGTTCGGGCGACGCGGCGACCGTACAGGCGACGGAGGGACTCCGGGATGGCGTCGACCTGCTCGCGGTGGCGCGCGAGGAGCGACTCGATATGTAGGCGGGCAACGTCCTCATCGTCTCGGTACGTGGCTCTCATGACAGGTTCCCCTCGGGCCCGGTGAACCCGGTAAACGCCGGCAGACCGCGGCGGTTTCCCGGTGCCCTTCGCTCAGGCGGTTCAGCAAGCCCGGTGCCTGGTAAAATACCCTTGTTTTCAGGCATATTCCGGGAACCGTCGCCCAGCCGGTGGGCGGCCGGCGTCCACGCCGTGGACACCTCCGGCAGCCGCGCATCGCCCGGAGCAAGCAGGCGGCCTTGCTGAAGGCCCCACCGTCTCCCGGCCGTCCTGCTTATCCGTGGGCGAGCGAAGGCAGCGAGACGGCGAGACGTGCGCGATCGCGAAATACAAAGTTCGTGACTTCGCCGCCGGAGTTGGTGCTACCCTCGATCAAGGTGGATTTTTTACCAACGCGTCCACCGAGGCGGTGCTCCCATGGGTGACAAATCTCCGAAGGCCAAAGATCGTCAGAAGAAGCAGGACACTGCGGACAAGAACCAGAAGAAAGCAGCCGCGGCAGCCAAGGCGTCGCCGGCTCCGGCCGCGCCCGCCAAGAAGGGCAAGTAGTCGGGCCGAGAGGCGCCGCGCTCGGCGCGGTTCACGCCCCGCCTCGACAAGACCCGCTCTCGCCCAAGCCCACCCTCCGCCCGCCGTCGCGGGTGTTCCGGACGCATAGAGATCCACCGCGGTCAGGCACCGGCCGCGCGATGCGTCGCTCTCCACCCCATCTCTCATCGAGCGCGCAGGGCGCTCGCGCCCTCTTCCTGGCGCGGCGGCGTCGCGCTATGAGGCTCGAGCCGTGCGACCGACTCTGCTCCAGGCCGTGGCGCCGCCGCTCGCCGCGCTCGTGCTCTTGCTCGCGCTCTGGGAGGTGCTCGCCCGCGCGCTCGACATCCCCGCCTATCTCCTGCCGCCCCCCTCGGACGTGGCGCGCGCGGGCGCGAGGGACGCCGCTACCCTGCTCGCCGGCGCCCTCACCACCGCCAAGGCGGCGCTCGCCGGCTTCTGCCTCAGCGCTGCGGTCGGCGTGCTCGCCGCCATCGCGCTCGCCTCGTCGCGCCCGCTCGAGAGGGCGCTCTACCCCTATACCGTCTTCCTGCAGACCGTCCCGATCGTCGCCATTGCCCCGCTGCTCGTGCTCTGGTGCGGCCCCGGCCTGCGCGCGGTCGCGGTCTCGGCGTTCATCGTCTCCGTGTTCCCGGTCATCGCGAACACGCTCACCGGCCTGCGCTCCGTCGAGCCCGCGCTGCGCGATCTCTTCCGGCTCTACGGCGCCCGCCGCTTCGCCATGCTCCGCAAGCTCGAGCTGCCCTCGGCGCTCCCCCACATCGTGACCGGGCTCCGGATCGCGGCGGGCCTCGCCGTCATCGGCGCCATCGTCGGAGAGTTCGTCGCCGGCTTCTCGGAGGACGCCGCCGGCCTGGGCATCCTGGTCCTGTCCGCCTACCGCCAGCTGCGCACGGATCTGCTCTTCGCCGCCGTGCTGCTCGCCTCCGCGCTCGGCCTCGCGCTGTTCGGCGCCGTCGACCTCGCCGGCAAGCGGCTCTTGCGGCGCTGGCATCCTTCGGAGATCAATCGCTGATGCACTCCCGTGACAGTCGCCGGCTGGTCCTCCAGCGCCTCGCCTCCCTCATCGCCGTCCCCCTCTTCGCCCCCGCGTGCTCGCGGTCGCCGGAAGGCGATGGACGCTCATCGGCCCCCTCCCCTCAGGGAAGCGCGCCGGCCGCGCCCGCCCAGGGCGCGCAGGGCGCGCAGGGCGCGCCTGCCCAGGGCGCGCCGGCCGCGAAGGTGAAGCTCGCGCTCAACTGGGTCCCGGAGCCCGAGTTCGGCGGGTTCTACGCGGCGCGCGAGACCGGCGCGTTCGCGAAGGAGGGGCTCGAGGTCGAGATCCTCGGCGGCGGCGCCGGCGTGCCGGTCGTCCAGATGGTGGCCGGCGGGCAGGTCGATTTCGGCCTCTCCGGCGCCGACGAGGTGCTCACCGCCCGCGCCCGCGGGGCGGACGTGCTCCCCCTCTTCGCCGTGTTCCAGACCTCGCCGCAGGCCATCATGACCCACGAGAGCCGCGGCGCGAAGGGCATCGCCGACATCCTCGCGTCGGGCGGCACGCTCGCGATCGAGCCGGGGCTGCCTTACGCGGCGTACCTCAAGAAGAAGTACGGGTTCAACAAGGTGAAGGTCGTCCCGTACGACGGCGGCGTCGCCCGCTTCGTCGCCGACAAGGACTTCTCGCAGCAGTGCTTCATCACCGCCGAGCCGATCGCGGCCAAGCGCAAGGGGAGCGATCCCGCCGCGTTCCTCGTGGCCAGCGAGGGGTTCAACCCGTACGTGGTGGTCGTGATCACGCGCGCGGCGCTCTGGAAGGAGAACCCGGAGCGCGTCCGCGCGTTCATCCGCGCCACGCGGGAGGGCTGGCGCACCTACCTGCACGATCCGAAGCGCGCCAACGAGGTCATGGCCCCGCTCAACACCGCGATGGACGCGGAGACCTTCGTCGCCGCGGCGGAGGCGCAGCGGCCGCTCATCGAGACCCCCGAGACCCAGGAGAAGGGCCTCGGCGTGATGACCCGCGAACGCTGGGAGACGCTCGCGAAGCAGCTCGTGGACCTCGGCGTGCTCGAGAAGGTGCCGCCGATCGACGATCTGCTCGTCGCCGCGCGCTGATCGGAGCGGCAGGCCAGCCGGCGCGCAGCGCGAGGCGAGATCTCGGCCCGCGACTTCGTCTAGAATGCGGCTCGCGCGCGCGTCGCGCCCCCCACGGCGCTGCCGCGCCACAACGCAAGGGAAAGCGCCCTCCATGGCTTCCACGCATCGACCTCGGGCCAGCCGGCTCCCGTCCGCCTCGCTGCCCCCCGCGGCGGCGTACGTGCCTGCCGCTGTCGTCGTCGCCGTCGCCGTCGCCTCCGGGGCGTGCGGCGAGGAGTTCACGGCGCGCCCGCCCGACATGTCGACGACCTCCAGCACCAACGGCAGCGGCGGCGGCGGCAGCGGCGGCAGCGGCGGCAGCGGCGGCGGGTGCCCGGGCGGCGGCGAGGTGTGCGGCGACACGTGCGTCGACACGAGGACCGACGCGGAGCACTGCGGCGCGTGCGACGTCGTCTGCTCGGCCTTCGACGGCCTGCCCAGCTGCCGCGACGGCGTCTGCCAGTCGCCGGCGTGCGAGGAGAACCGCGGCAGCTGCGACAAGGACCCCGAGAACGGCTGCGAGGTGGATCTCCTCACGAGCCTCTCGCACTGCGGCAGCTGCGACAACCCCTGCAAGGGCCAGTGCAGGCAGGGTGCCTGCGTCGTGCCCACGCACATCTCGGCCGGCACCGATTACACCTGCGCGGTGCTCAGCGACGGCACGGTCTGGTGCTGGGGCAGGAACACCTGGGGCAACATCGGCGACGGCACGCTGCAGCAGGATCGGCCGATCCCGAGGCAGGTCGTCGGCCTCGGCGGCGGCGCCGCCAAGGTCGCGACGAGCATCTCGTCGGCGCGGTCGCACACCTGCGCGGTGCTGACCGACGGCGCCGTGGCGTGCTGGGGCGCAGGCAACAGCGGGCAGCTCGGCGACGGCGAGGCGACGAACTCCCTCTCTCCCGTGCGCGCCGAGGAGCTCGCGGGCGCGACCCAGGTCGCCGTCGGCGGGAGCCACACCTGCGCGGTGACGACGTCGCGCAATCTCTTTTGCTGGGGCGAAGGCAGCTCCGGCCAGCTCGGTTACGGCGACGAGGCCGATCTGTACGTGCCCACCGTGGTCCTGGACGGCGTGGCCTCGGTGAGCGCCGGCCTCTCGCACACCTGCGCGGGCATGATCGAGCGGATGGGCGAGCGGCGGATGAGCTGCTGGGGCCACAACCAGAGCGGCCAGCTCGGCTCCGGCACCTTCGAGGCGTCGAGCGTCCCGAAGACCCTCCCGGGCCTCACCCGCGTCGCGCTCACGGCCGCGGGCGCCTTGCACACGTGCGCCGCGCCGGCGACCGGCGTGGCCTCCTGCTGGGGTGAGGGAGCGCAGTTCCGCCTCGGGACAGGCACCGAGAACGTCGAGGCGGCGCCGCGCGAGATCCCGGATCTCGTGGACGTGAGCCGGCTCGCGCTCGGCGCGAGGCACTCCGGCGCGGTGCTGGCCAGCGGCGACGTGCTCCTGTGGGGCGACAACACGAAGGGTCAGCTCGGCAACGGGACGCAGGATCCATTGTTGCTCCCGCAGCCGCTCGAGCTGACCGACGTTGTCGAGCTGGCCCTCGGAGCGGACCACAGCTGCGCGCTCAGGCGCACGGGCGAGATGCTCTGCTGGGGAGACAACAGGAACGGCGAGCTGGGCGACGGGACCATCGAGCCGCGGCTCGTGCCGACGCCCGTCGCCTGGCCGGCGCGGCCGTAGACGCGGGGTCCGGCGGGTGAGACGTCGAGGCCAGCGCGGCGCGCCGGGCCACGACGTCTCGCCCGCCGGCATCGACGCGATCTGGACCTGCGCAATCCAGACAAGCTGACCAGGCGCGGGGCGGCGCTCCCGCTGCTCCCGTCACACGGCCCGTACCCGACGCCGTTGCGTGATCGACGCCGGCGCGCCGCGTCGCGCCGAGCCGGCGCCGACAAGACATCGCTTGGTGCGCGAATCAATCACATTCGATCACAGGACGACACGCGCCTGTTAGCCACTCATGTCAACACGTGGTAGCACGTGGTCCAGCGGGGGCGCAAACGCGTAAAGCCGCAGATTCAATCATAGTAAAGACAGGAGCCTGACCGCATCGCGCAGCCGCCTCACCGCGACTTCATGATCGAAGGAAATTTACCTCGACAGCCGATTGGCTCATCGGCATATACTCCAGCCATCATGGACGCGTCTTCGGCTTGACGAAGCCGGGCCGATCGCACCTTGGCATCTCGATGGCGTTCATTTCGACAACCCCGGTCCGTGGACCACGGACCCAGGAGGGAGCATGTCGCATTTTATGCAGTCAAAACTATCGCGCTCGAGCAGAACTGGGCTTGTTTGCGGCGCGCTGACGCTGCTTTCCATCGCGTCGGCGCTGATCGCAGATTCGGCCCGGGCGCACGGGGAATGGCACGGCCAGATCAAGACGTTCGCGACGTTCCCGGCGTCTCCCGGGTTCCCTGAGGGGATCGCGGTCGATGGCAATCGGGTCTTCGTGTCTGGCCCGGCGACGTTCGGCACCGCGGGTCAGGGGCCGTCGAAGATCTTCGTTCACGACAGGGACAGCAAGGTCCTGAAGGGCACGATCACGGTGGCGGGCGAGGCGCTCGGCGCGGAGCATGCGCTGAGCTGCATCGCGGTCGACGGCCAGGGCCGTGTCTATGCGCTCAGCACGCAGCTGGGACTGCTGCGCTTCACCAAGACTGGACACGGATATGTCCAGGAGACCTACGGCGCTCCGCTGCCGGATCTGCCGGCGTGCGTGGCGGCCGCGCCGGGAGAGGCGTGCTCGCCGACGCCCTTCGAGGTGCCGCCGATCCCGAACGACATCGTCTTCGACGAGGAGGGCTATGCCTATGTGACCGACTCGTTCCAGGCGACGATCTTCCGCTATGCGCCCGGGGGCGGCGCGCCGCAGATCTGGTTCCAGAGCCAGGCGCTCGCCGGAGCGCCCCCCCAGCCGTTCGGCGTGAACGGGATCAGGCTCGATCCGCTGCGGGAGCACGTCTATGTCTCGGTGACCTTCTCCCTGTCGGATCCGAGCCTCGGGTCCATCTACCGGCTCCCCTTGGTCGACGCCCCGGAGGAGGCCGATCTGGAGCTGGTCCACGACTACACCGCCGGCGAGGCGCCCGACGGGTTCGCGTTCGGCCAATCGGGGAAGCTCTATGTCACGCTCGCCGCGGCCAACGCCATCTCGGTGCTCGACGAGCACGGGGTCGAGGAGGCGCGCATCGAGAGCTCGCCCGGAGACGAGATGCCCCTCGACGCGCCCGCCAACGTCGCCTTCAACGACGCGGCGAAGATGCTGCTCATCGTGAACCACGCGCTCCTCAGCGGGAACCCGGACCACTTCGGGGTGCTGAGGGTGTGGGTCGGCGACAAGGCAGATCCGCTGGAGAAGCCGTGGCTTCCTTGAGGCGAGGCGGGTAGCCCGCGGGCGGCCCCGTCCCGCGGAAGGGGGCTCATCGCGCGGGGCGGGGGAGCGGAAGGGGGCTCATCGCGCGGGGCGGGGAGACTGACAGCACCCCCCCTCGAGGCGAGGCCCCCTCAGGCGAGCCCCCCGCGCCTCCGCACGATCCAGTGCGCGCCGAGGGCCGCGGCCGCCGCGACCGTCCAGGCCCAGGGGGGCAGGAGCGGCGCGACGTGGCGCTCGGCCGCCACCTGCGTGGCGGCCGGCAGCGGCAGCGAGCCGGCGGCCGACGGCAGCACCGACGCGCCGCCCGTCGCCCTGGCGATCTCCTCCAGGCGCGCGACGTCCGGGCGCGGATCCGCCCACTCGTCGCCGCCGCGCTCGCACGCGAAGTCGCGCCTCGTCGTGGCGCCCTTCGCGTCGCCGGCGGCGCCCTCCGCCGGGACGATCTCCACCGTGGCCGCGTAGCCGCCAGGCTCGAGGCGGCCGGCCGCGAGCTCGATCGGCTCGCCGCCCTCCCCGATCCGCGCGCTCAGCGTCTTCACGACCGTGCCGCTGCCGAGGCGCGCGATCGTCACCCTGGCCTCGCCCCGCTGCCCCGCGAGCGGGCGCAGCACGAGCGCCGTCTCCTCGCCCGCGAGGCAGCCGCCGCGCGGCTCGATCGCGGCGGGCTCGAAGCGCGGGTCGCGCATGAGCCAGCCGAGCAGGGCGTCCCAGAACGCGCCGTGCGCGCGGCCCGCCGAGCTCGAGGCGAACGCGCTGAAGAGCAGGCGGTGGCTGCCGTCGAGCGTCAGCGCGATCGTCCGGCCGCTCTCGTGCTCGCCGAGCGAGAGCACCGGCATCGGCGCGCCCGAGGCCGTCGTGCGCGTCGGGTGCGTCATCAGCACCATCGCCCCGGGGAGCGGATCGCCGACCACGTTGGTCCCCGGCATCTCCGGCATCTCGTCGCCGATCAGCGCGAGCAGCGGCGCGAGCACCGGCGCCGTGCGGCCCGCGGCGGTGATGCGCGGCACGAAGGCGCCGAGATCCGGGGGCGCGCGGCCGATGTCGAGATCCACCGGCAGCACGCGGGCGAGCCGCGTGCGCGCGTAGTTGCCCTGCACGAAGGCGTTCGGGCCGCCCACCATGATGAGGCCCCCGCCCTTGTCGACATACTGGGCCAGCGCCGGCAGGTGCTTGGTCAGGCCGTACGGCGCGGCGTCGAAGTCCTGCAAGACGACCGCGTCGAAGCTGGACAGGTGCACGCTGAAGAGCTCGTCCACCGGGAAGGGGATCAGCGCGAGCTCGTCGGACGACGCGTTCACCTCATCGCCCGGGGTGCGCAGGATGAAGAACGCCACGACGTCGACCGAGGCGTCGGCCTTGAGCCACATCCGGAGCGCGCGCACGTCGTACGTCGGCCGGCCCGCCACGTGGAGCACCCGGATGCGATCGCGCGCGACGTCGAGCGTGACGTAGCGGACGTCGTTCTCGGGGAGCTCGTCGCCGTCCGGCGCGTCGATCGCCACCTCCAGGATGCGCCTGCCGGCGCGGTCGAGCGTCACGCCGAGCTCGACCGTGCCGACGCCTCCCTCGACGTGCGCCGTGCCCGTCGCGAGCGTCGTGGGCGCGCCCTGCTCGCGCAGCTCGCGGGCGACGACGGGGACCGCGTCGCACGCGAGGCCGCCGCTGCAGCCGATGTCGATCCGGAGCGAGAGCGGCTGGTGGGCGACGGCGGCGCCGGAGGTCCGGACCGCGCGGACGCTGGCGTCGCGCACGGACTCGGTCGCCACCGCGACCGTGTGCACCGGGACGTCGAGCCCCTCCAGCGCGGCCCGCGTCGCCGCGGCGGTGCCCTCCGCGCCCGGGCGGTCGAGGCGGCCATCCGAGACGACGACGAACGCCGACGGCCGCTCGTCCGCGGCGCGGGCGAGCGCCTCGAGGGCGGCGCTGAGGTCCGAGCGGCGCTGCGGCCGGCCTCGCGCCGGCGTCGCGGCCAGCGCGGCGGGCGCAGGAGCGCCGGCGCTCCCGCCCGGCGCCGGCGCGGGGCCTGCGCTCCCGCCCGGCGCCGGCGCGGGGCCTGCGCTCCCGCCCGGCGCGGGCGCGAGGCCGCCGGGATCGCCTGCCTGCGCGTCAGCCGGCAGCGGCGCTCCCTCGCCGAACAGGTAGCGGGAGAGCCGGACGTCGGAGCGCTTCCCGAGCTCCGCGAGCGCCAGCTGGGCGCTGTCGCGGCGGGTCCCCGCGAGGCCGGGCAGGTCCATGGACCGGGAGCCGTCGACAAGCACAACGACCTTCGGGCCCACGAGGCTCCCGCGCGACACGACCGCGACCGGGCGGAGGATGGCGGCGAGCAGGCAGAGCACGGCGAGCGCGCCCGTGAGCGCCGTGCCGAGCGCCGCGCCGCGGCCGCCGCCCGCCCCCGCGGCGGCCCGGCCGCGCGAGCGGACGAGCTCCAGCACGAGCAGCCCGAAGCTCAGCGCGGCGACGACGCAGGCGACGGCGACGACCGGCGAGGAGAGATCCCCCGAGGGCGCGAAGCTCCGCGTCACGGCCGCTCCGGGAGCGAGCGAGCAGAGCGAGCAGGAGAGGGCGAAGAGGGTGGCCCGCTGGATGCGCCGGCTGCGTGGGAACGCGACAGCGCGAGCAGCGAGTCGAGGGCGCGCGACACGGGCGGAGCCTAGTACATCGGGCCGAGGGTGTCCCAGCCCGGCGCTCACATCGACGCCGCGTGTCCCAGCCCAGCACCGCCTCTGCGGCGACCTGCCAGGCAACATCGAACAGCCCTGCCAGCGACCTTGAAACGCCGGCGACGCTCCGCGTAGGCTCGTAATCTTGTCGAAGATGCGCGACGATCTGGGCGAAGCCGGGCGGCTTGGAGAAGAAAACGCGGAGCTGCGCGCGCGCGTGGCGGAGCTGGAGAAGGCGCTGGCGGAGCGGTCCGACGGTCGCGCGCCGGACGGCGCGGCGCCGAACGGAGCTGCGCCAGACGACGGGGCGCTGAACGGCGCGGGGAGCGCGGACGCTCACGCCGCGCTCGACGGCCTGCCCACGGCGGTGCCAGCGGTTGTCTACTGGCGCCTGGACGGCACGGTGACACGCTGGAACGACGCGGCCGAGCGCATGTTCGGCTGGAGCGCGGGCGAGGCCGTCGGCCGCAGGCTGACCGACCTCGTGGCCGCGGATCCCGTGTCCCCTGCCGCGGTGCGGGCGTTCGAGTTCACGCGGGAAGAGAGCCGGTTCGCCGCGACAGCGAGCGCGGCCAGGACGAAAGAGGGAAACGCGCTCGTCTGCCGGTGGACCTACGCCGTGCTGCGCGACGACCGGGGCGACGCGCGCGAGATCGCCGCGATCGTCGACGACACCGGCGACCAGCGACGGAGGGAGCGGACGGTGCACGGGCGCTACCAGATGCTCCTGCAGCTCGTGGACAACGCGCGCAGCTCCATCTTCGTCAAGGACATCGCGGGGCGCTACGTCTTCGTCAACCGCGCCTATGCGCAGACCTTGCAGAAGCACGGCGTCGAGCTCATCGGAAGAGATGACAGGGAGGGCTCCATGCCCCCCGAGATCGCCGAGATGCTCGCGGAGAAGGAGCGAGAGGTGATGGCCGGCGGTCAGGTCATGCAGTTCGAAGAGGTGCTGCCGCTCGGCGACGATCGACTCCATTATTTCACGGTCAAATTCCCGATCCACGACGAGCACGGCGAGCCGATCGGCCTCGGCGGCGTCGTGACCGAGATCACCACCCTGAAGCGCGCGGAGGCCGAGCGGGCCGCGCTTCAGGAGGAGATCATCGCCGGGCAACAGGCCGCCCTGCGGGAGCTGTCCACGCCGCTCATCCCGCTCGCCGACGGGGTGGTGGCGATGCCGCTGGTGGGGACGATCGACAGCGGGCGCGCGGAGCAGATCATGGAGACGTTGCTCTCGGGCATCACGAGACAGGGCGCCCACACCGCGATCCTGGACATCACCGGCGTGCGCGCCGTCGACACGCTCGTCGCGGACGCGCTGACGCGGACCGCGCGCGCCGCCCAGCTGCTCGGCACCCGCGTGGTGCTCACGGGCGTCCGCCCGGAGGTGGCCCAGACGCTTGTCACGCTCGGCGTGGACCTCTCCGGGATCACGACGCTGAGCACCTTGCAGAGCGGCATCGCGCACGCCCTGCGTCACGCCCGGCGGTGACGGCGAGCTCCTCGATCGGCAGGGCCGGTGAGCCCGGCGACGGTGAAGCGGTCGCGCCCGTCGACGGGCCCGCCGGTTCGCGACGTGGTGGGATCAACCCGGCCGGTCAAAAACGAGGAGCGAGGGAGGTCGCGACCAGCACCGGCGCTCGTCTGCGAGGCCGAGGAAGGGTCGGGACCTATCGCGGAGGATGAAATTCAGCCTGTAAGAAGGTCCCGATCAAAAGAATTGAATTTTTTCATACAAATGGAGAGTTCGTGACCCCGTCGCAGGCTCCCGTGGAGGCACCGTGGTGGGTCGGGACCTCGCGGGCGGCATCAGCGCGACGAGGCGCGACGGTCCGGACCTCTCACGGATTCAACTCGTGGCAGCAGTGGCGCAATGCCCCTGTCGGCCCATGCTGCGTTGAGCTCAAGATGTGCCATGGGCGAGGCAGCTTCTACCGGGTCGAGGCTGTCTCGGTGCTCGGTCCGTCCTGCTCGCCGAACGAGAACGCGCCCGTGATGCCGAGGTGAAGCGACGTGAAGGCGCCGCCGTAATCCCTCGCCCACATCGCTCCGAAGCCCGCGTGCCCGCCGACCCGGAACCCGCGCGACAGGGCGGCATCCACGGCCAGACCGACGTCCATCAGCGGAGCCTGCGCGCGGCGCTCGTAGCCGTCGGTGTCGCCGGTGATCCACGCGTATCCGCCGCGCGCGAACAGCGACGGGACGACCCGGTCGCCGACGCCGAGGCGCAGGCCGCCGAGGAGACGGAAGGCCAACGGATTCGACGGCAGGAGCGAGGAGCCGTCGGCGACGCCGTCTCCCTGCGCGATGAACACGAATCCCGCGCCGGCCTCGGGGGCGAGGAAGACGCCCTTGCCCAGATCGACCTCGTACCCTGCTCGAGCTGTCATACCGAACGTCGCACCGTTCCAGTCGGCGGCCTCCCCGACCGCGTGGCCGACGTCGACGTCCCCTGACACCGTGGGCGCCGCGATCGCTGGATGGCTCAGCAGCGCGATCGCCGCAAAGGATGCTCCGAGAAGAAGAACGTGTCTCATGGGGTCACCTCGTCCAGAGGCGCCTTAGCAACCGCCATACCCGGCCGCGGAGCGGGGGCGCGTCAGGATCCGCCGCTCAGCCGCCCTGCGCGAGGTACCGCAGGAGCGCGGCCTCGTCGCTCGTGATCAGCCGCTTGATGCTGTCCCTCCTCGCATAGCGCTGGGCCTGCAGCTCGCCGACGACGCTCTGCACGAGCACGCCGACCCTGCGGAAGCCCTGGAACCAGAGCGGCCGGAGGCGGTCGAGGGCAGCCTCGAACGCGGGATCGTTCCGGCCAGGAGCGGCGCGGATGTCGAGGAGGAGGGCATACCGCGAGCGGCCCAGCCCATCCATGCAACGGCAGACCGACGCCATCGAGGCCTCGAGCTCCTCGATCGAGGCGAACGGCTTGCTGCTGCGCACATTCCAGACGATGCCCAGCGGCGCGTCGACCAGGACCGCGTAGTCGTCGTTCTGCCAGACCGGCTTCGGCGCGGGGGCGAGACGATCCGGCATGTCAGCTCAGGGCGCTCGGGGGCGCCCGGGCACGGAGCGGGGTCGCGCATCGTCGATCGCGCGGCGGCGCATCAGGAACGGCGCGTGCACCTGATCGTCCTTGTAGTTCGAGCAGAGCACGTACATCGCGATGTTCACCGCGAGCCGGAACGCGCGCTCGCGCTGCGCCTCGCCCCCGGGCGTGACATCGACGCTCGAACCGCCGCCATCGGAGCGCGCCAGCGCGCCGGCGAGGTCGTGGTCGGAGAAGATCACCTGCGGCAGGCCGCCGCGCACGATCGCCGAGAGCTTCTGCGGGCCCTCGACGCGGCCGACGGCGCGCGGGAGGAGATAGAAGGAGCGGAAGACGACGTTCTCCGTGCCGATCGGGATGGGCGAGCCCTCCGGAAGGACACGGGCGATCTCGCGCCGCGCGGCGCGGCCGAACGCGCCGCTCCCCGGGGCGAAGTCGTCGACGAAGAGCACGCCGCCCAGCGCGAGGAAGCGCCGCAGACCGAAGACCTCGCGCTCGGTGAGCGGCGGGAGATCACCCTCGCCGCCCCAGAGCGCGAACGGCTCGGCCAGGAGCGCCGGGTCGTCGGCGCGGACCGTGGTCGGGTTGCGACGCGCGGGCGCGCTCGTCCGGCGCTCCAGCTCGAACGACCAGCGCGCCGGCGCGGTGGCGCGCACGCCCTCCCACCGCGCGTTGCCCGTGAGCAGCGGCCGCGGGTTCCACGCCCCCTCCTCGCCGAAGGCGCGCGCCGGACGCGGCACGGCCGAGAGAAGCAACGCCGAGACCAGCACAAGCGCCGCCGCGGCGAGGCGGCGAGGCGGCACCGCCGCGACGAGGCGGCCTGGCGCCGCCGCGACGAGGCGGCCTGGCGCCGCCGCGGCGAGGCGGCCGAGCCCGGAGGCGCCGGCTCTGGCGAGCCACCGTTTCAATCGAAGTCCTCGACCCGCCATACACCCGCCTCGCGCCGGAGCTTCACCTCGTGCCCACCCGGGATCTGAACCGTCGCGGAGTCGCCCGCAATCCGGACCTCGAGGCCCTCGGGCTGGGCGAGCCCCTCGACGAGCGAGCGGAGGTCGCTCTCGATGGCGCTGCGCGTGGCCGGCGTGAGGACCCGCAGCAGGCCGGCGTAGCTGCGGCGCGCGAGGACGCGGCGGAGCTGCTCGAGCGCCTGCTCGGGGGTGCGGCCGCCCGCGGGCAGCGCGTCGGCCGCCGAGATCCGGAAGGCGCGCTCGCGGTCGTCGAGCTCGAGCGTCGCGATCTCGCCGTCCGGGTAGCGCACCCGGGCGCGGGTCCTGACCACCACCCCGGGCGCCGTGACGCTCCTGGCCTGCTCGGCGAGCTCGGCGCGCGCCTCGGCCACCCGCCGCCGCACCTCCTCGCGCGACGTCGCGGTGCGGCTCCGCTCGCTCAGCATCCCGTAGATGGCGTCGGCGTCGCCGCGCGCCGCCGCGTCGGCGTAGGCCCGCACCGCCTCCTTCGGGTCGGGGAGCGAGGACGACGCGCACGCGAGGCCGGTGAGCGGCGCGAGGAGCGCGAGCAGCGAGGTGAGGGCACGCGGCACGGGCCGAGCCTAGTACATCGGCGCCGGCGCGTCCCGGCGCCGTCGAGACACGTGGAGACCCGGCCGTGGTAAGGCGGCGCCCTCCGCGCCTCGATCTCCTCCACGACCTGAACGAAGCCATCGCCGCATGACCGACGTTGTTGGAAAGCTCTGGGGGTTCTGCCACACGCTCCGCCACGACGGCATCGATCATGGAGACTACATCGAGCAGATCACGTACCTGCTCTTCCTGAAGATGGCCGCCGAGCGAGGCCTCGATCTCTCGCGCGTCGAGCCCAGGGCGCCCCGCGGCGAGGTCGGGACGATGGATTGCTCCTGGCCGGCCCTGCGCGCGACGAGCGGGCAGGCGCTGCTCGACCGCTACGCCGAGGTCCTCCGGCGCCTCGACCAGGCCCCCGGCGTGCTGGGGGAGATCTACGCGGGCTCGCAGCCGCGCTTCAAGAGCCCCGCGAACCTCCAGCGGCTCGTCGACCTCATCGACGACGTCGCGTGGACGCGCCTCGGCGTGGACATCCAGGCCGCGGCGTACGAGGGGCTCCTCGAGAAGGCCGCCGCCGAGGGGAAGAAGGGCGCGGGGCAGTACTTCACGCCCCGCGTCCTGATCCAGTCGATCGTGCGGTGCATGCGGCCCGACCCGCGGGGAAAGCCGGGCTTCGCCCTGTGCGACCCGGCGTGCGGCACCGGAGGGTTCCTTGTCGCCGCCTGGGAATGGCTCGAGGCCGAGGCGCGGGGGACGCTCGATCGGGAGGCGGCGGGCCGGGTCAAATCCACTGTGTTCTTCGGAAACGAGCTCGTCGCGCGCCCCCGCCGGCTCGCCCTCATGAACCTGTACCTCCACGGGATCGAGCCGAGGATCGCCCTCGGCGACTCGATCGACGCCCCGCCGCCGCCGCCCGAAGAGCGGTTCGACGTGATCCTGACGAACCCGCCGTTCGGCACGAAGGGGGCGCACAAGGCGCCGGCCCGCGAGGACTTCGCGATCGCGACGGCGAACAAGCAGCTCAACTTCATCCAGCACGTGCTGACGATCCTGAAGCCCGGCGGCCGGGCGGCGATGGTCCTGCCAGACAACTGCCTGTTCGCGGACCAGGCAGGCGCCGTGCTCGAGATCCTCGCCGAGGGCTGCGATCTGCACACGGTGCTCCGCCTGCCGCGCGGGACGTTCACCCCGTACAGCCCCGGCGTGAAGGCCAACGTCGTCTTCTTCACGAAGGGTCGCGCGACGGAGAAGGTCTGGATCTACGACGCGCGGACGGGCGTCCCGTCGATCACAAAGAAGGATCGGCCGCTCTCGCCGGCGCACTTCGCCGAGTTCGAGCGGTGCTACGGCGGCGACCCGGAGGGGCGGGCGCGGCGCGAGGCGGCGAGCTCCAGCGAGGGTCGCTTTCGGAGCTTCGAGCTCCGCGAGGTCGAGGAGCGCGAGTTCAAGCTCGACGGGTTCAAATGGCTCCGGGAGGAGTCGCCCGACGACGCCGGCGAGCTGCCGGAGCCGGAGGAGCTGGCGACCGACGCGATCCAGGAGCTGGAAGAGGCGGTCGCCGCGCTGAACCGCGTGCTGGCGCTGCTCGAGGGCGGGGCGAAGGCGGCGGAGGCGTGAGCGGGCGCCTGCCCGAGGGGTGGGCCGAGACGACGCTCGCGTCGCTCTGCTCCCACCGGACCGGGAGCTCGAAGCTCATCAAGGGGAGGCTCCACGCCGAGCAGCGGCCCGGGCGCTTCCAGGCGTTCAGCGCGTCCGGCCCCGACGTGTGGTCCGACCGCTGGGAGCACGAGGGCGAGGCGATCGTCGTCTCCGCCGTGGGGACGCGGTGCGGGAAGGCGTTCAAGGCGCGCGGGCGGTGGTCGGCGATCGCGAACACCCACGTGGTCTGGCCGGACCCGCGGGCCATCGACGTCGACTACCTGTTCCTCCACCTCAACGACGAGGGCTTCTGGGCGAAGGGCGGCTCCGCGCAGCCGTTCGTGAAGGTGCGCGAGACCTTCGAGCGCCCCTTCGCGCTGCCTCCCCTCCCCGAGCAGCGCCGCATCGTCGCGAAGGTCGAGGCCCTGCTCGGCGAGGTGGACGCGGCGAGGGCCCGGCTGGCCAGGGCGTCGCTCGTCGTCAGGCGGCTCCGGCAGGCCGTGCTGGCGGCGGCGTGCTCGGGCAGGCTCACCGAGGACCTCCGCGCGCCGGACGCCGCCGCGCCGCCCTCCGCCGAGCTCCCGGAGGCCCTGCAGCGCTCGTGGCCGGCGGCGCCGGGCGCGGGGAGCGACGGCGGCTCGACGCGGCGCCTGCCGGCGTCGTGGGCCCTCTGCCCGTTCGGCGCCCTCGTCGACAACCACGACGGGCGGCGCGTCCCGGTGAACTCCACGGTTCGAGGGGGGCGCCGGGGTTCATATCCCTATTACGGCGCGTCGGGGATCATCGACTCGATCGATGGCTATCTGTTCGACGGCGACTACCTGCTCGTCGCCGAGGACGGCGCGAACCTCCTGTCCAGGAGCACCGCGGTGGCCTTCGCCGCGAGCGGGCGGTTCTGGGTGAACAACCACGCTCATGTCGTCCAGCCGAAGGCCGGCGTGGTCCTCGGGTACCTCGAGCTGCTCCTGAACTCGCTCGATCTCCAGCACCACGTGACCGGCTCGGCGCAGCCGAAGCTCACGCAGGCGGCGCTGAACGGCATCCCTGCCCCGCTGCCGCCGAGCGAGGAGCAGGCGGAGATCGTGCGCCGCGCGCAGGCGCTCTTCGCGCTCGCCGGCGCGGTCGAGCAGCGCGTGACCGCCGCCGCAGCCCGGGCCGACAGGCTCGCGCAGACGATCCTCGCCCGGGCGTTCTCGGGCGAGCTCGTCCCCACCGAGGCGGAGCTCTCCCGCGCAGAGGGCCGGGACTACGAGCCGGCGGAGGCGCTCCTCTGCCGCGTCCAGAGCGCGCGGGCGGGAGCCGGGGCGAGGAGGAGCGCCGGCCGGCGCTAGGACACAGATCGCTTGAAGACCGAGCTGGCGGCCGCCCAGGCCATCTGGGCGGCGTAGGCGAACCCCTCCGCGGTGACCTCGTAGCGATCCAGGTCGTCCCTGGTCATGCCGACATCCTACTACCGCGCTGCCACCGGGATCCCACAACCTGCGGGGGGCGCTACCCGCCGGCGCGCCGCCCCGCCTCGCCGCTCGGGATCAGGGTGGGTGTCGTGGCCTCGCCGGCCGAGGACACCGGCGAGCGCTCCCGGCGCCTCAGGCGCGCTCCGCGAAGAAGCGGGCGTTGATCTCCCGGTAATGTCCCCACTCGGCCGGCAGCTCGTCCTCATCGAAGATGGCGCTCACGGGGCACTCGCCCTCGCAGGCGCCGCAGGAGATGCACGACTCGGGATCGATGTAGAGCTGGAGGCGCGCAAGGCGCGTCGTCCGCTCTTCTTCTGGGATGCGCGCGATCTCGTCGATCGGGAGCGGGCCGTGGATGCACTCGACGGGGCAGACGGAGACACACGCGGTGTCGCAGGTGGCGATGCAGGGCTCGGCGATGACATAGGCCATGAAGGGTCCTTTCCGCGGAACGGTCGTCCGCGCTCTCCTCTCCTTGCTCGGTTTTGCATTTGCACGGCGCGTACCCGCGGCCCGAGCGGCCCTTTCCCGGGCCTGCGCTGGCCTTGTGCTGCCCGGGCAACGCCCCTACGGTGCCGCGCAACGCCATTTCGGTGGCGTCGCTCCGCGCACGATGACCGCCCCCGCCGATCGCGCCGTTCTCCTGCTCGCCGACCTCGGCGAGGCCGCAGCGCGCGCGCACACGGAGGCGACGCTCGTCCCCGCGGTGAGCGCCGTGCTCGCGCGCCACCTCCCGCTCCGGCGGCTCGATCTCCGCCGCGGCGCGGCCGCGCCGGGCGCGCCGGAGATCCGGCGCGAGGCGGGCGGCGAGACGCTCGCCGTCTTCGCGCTCCGCGACGCGGACGGCGCCGTCGGCTGCGCCACGATGGCGCTCGGCGAGGGCGCGACGCTCGAGCTCTCGCCCGCGCTGCTCGAGGCGCTGGGCCGCCTGCTCGCCGTGGCGCTCCGGCAGGTGCAGGTCCTCGGGCGCGTCGCGGCGATCGCGCGCCGCGCGCAGGGCGAGAAGCGGGCGCTGAAGGAGGAGCTCGACCGCGTCGCCCTGCCCCGGGAGGTGGTCGCGGCGAGCCCGGCGATGCGGGCGATCTTCCAGGAGATGGTGCCGCTCGTGGCGCGGCAGGACACGACCGTGCTCGTGCGCGGCGAGACGGGCACCGGCAAGGAGGTGATCGCGCGCCGCATCCACGCGCTCTCGCGCCGCGCGGAGCGGGCGTTCCTCGCGGTGAACTGCGGCGCGCTGCCCGAGGGGCTCGTCGAGAGCGCGCTCTTCGGCCACGAGCGCGGCGCGTTCACCGGCGCCGCGGCGCGGCACCACGGGATGTTCGAGCGCGCAAACGGCGGGACGCTGCTGCTCGACGAGGTCGGCGAGCTGCCCAAGGCGGCGCAGGCGAAGCTCCTGCGCGTGCTCCAGGAGGGCGAGATCGAGCGCGTCGGCGGCGAGGGCGCGGTGCGCGTCTCGGTGCGGGTGATCGCCGCGACGCACAGGCCGCTCGAGGCCATGGTGGCGAGCGGGGCGTTCCGTGAGGACCTGTATTACCGGCTGCAGGTGTTTCCCATCGTCGTCCCCCCGCTGCGGGAGCGGCCCGAGGACCTGGAGCCCCTCACGCGGGTCATCGTGGAGAAGGTCGCGGCGAGCTTCGGCCGGCCGCCGCCGCGGGTGAGCGCGGCGGCGATGGCGCGGCTGCGGGCGCACGGCTGGCCGGGCAACGTGCGGGAGCTGGAGAACGTGATCGAGCGGTCGATGGTGATGTCGACCGGGGACGAGCTCATCCTGTCAGCGCCGCTCGCCGCGGCCCCCCGCGCGGCGGGGCGCGCGATGACGTACAGGGAGGCGGCGCAGCGCTGCATCGAGGAGGCGCTGCGGGCCTCGGGCGGGAAGATCTACGGGGAGGACGGGGCGGCCGCGGCGCTCGGGCTGAAGCCGACGACGCTGCAAAGCAAGATGCGGAAGCTCGGGATCCGGAGGGAGGGGGGCGAGAAGGGCTGACTCGAGGCCAGCGCAGCCGGACGCCGGACAGCGATGGCCCCGGCGCCATCTTCATCAGCACGAGCGCGCGCGCGCGATCGCGATGACGATCGCGCGCGCGTGCGCGAGGCCCTGCGTGACCACGCCTCGTTCGCAGCTACACAGCCAGTTTCCAGCCATCAGAAGGTGGTTTGCAGGCCTATCGCTCCAGGCCCGAGCACCGGGGTCAGCGCCGCGCGCGAGCCCGCCGTCGGCCCCCGGGGTGGCAGCATCAGCAGGCCGGCGACGCCGACGCCGGCGCCGACGGCGAGGACCGCGAAGCCGGCGTTGGAGACGTTGGCCAGCGTGTTGGCCGTGCTGAGCTCGCCGCGCCGGCTCGGAGGGCAGCGGTCGTCCGGACACGCCTCGGCGAGCGCCCCGGACTTCGAGAGCGTGAGCGCGCCCGCGACGGCCCCGACCACCAGGCCGACCGCGCCGACGCTGAACCCCGTGGCCATCAGCACCGTCCCGGTGCTCCCCGCCTGCGGCCTCGGCGCGGGCGCCGGGCCCGCCGCGCGCGGCGCCAGCGCAGCGGGCGGCGCGTCCTCCAGCGCCGGGACGGTGACGACGATCGTGGCGCGCTCGGGCGGCACCTCGACGTCGGTCGACCACGCCCTCTTCCCCGGCGCCGCAGCGGCGACGCGGTGCTGGCCTGGATCGATGGGGAACGGCGCGTTCAGGGCAGCGCCGCTCAGCGGCTCGCCGTCGAGGGTGAGGCGCAGGCTCGCGGGCGGCGCAGCCATCCTGACCTCGAGCCGCGCGAGCCGCTTCTCCAGCGCCTCGCGCTGCGCGCGCGCGAAGCCCTCACGGTCCTTCCGGCCTTCGCGCCGCGCGACCTCCTCCACCGAGCTCAGCTCGGCCCAGGCGGTCGCGAGCTTCCCCACCTTCTCGTGACAGACGGCGAGGTTGAGGAGCGTCCCGGGCTTCGGCTCGATGCGCTGGCTCTCCTCGAACTTGTCGCAGGCCTCGGGGTACTTCCCGTCCTTGAAGAGGTCGCGCCCCTGCCGAAAGAGCACCTCGGCCACGGGCTTGACCGCGCGTTGCGCGGACGCCGCGCCCGACAGCGCGACGGCCCCGAGCAGCACGCCGGAGCCAAGGAACGAGAGCCCTCGCTTCATGTTCCCGACTCACTCACGCTGGTCGAGGAGCCTCTCCACGCGACCCTGGCTCAACCCCCCGGCGCGCGGGGTCGCGGCGCGCGGAGCCGCGGCGCGTGGAGTCGCGGCGCGTGGGGTCGCGGAGCGCGGCACCGGCGCGGCACTCGGGGCCGCTGGGGCAGCCGAGGCGAGCGGCAGCGCGGCGGCGGACGAGGCGAGCGGCGGCGGCGCCGGCGCGGCGGCGGACGAGGCGAGCGGCGGCGGCGCCGGCGCGGCGGCGGCCGTGGCGCGCGGCGGCGACACGGCGGAGGCCGAGGCGCGCGGCGGCGCCGGCGCGGCGGCGGACGAGGCGAGCGCCACGGCGCTCGAGCCGTCCAGCGGGGGGAGCCCGGAGGGACGCCCGGCCGCCCACATCCACGTCGCGGCGAGGAGCCCCGCGGCGGTCGCGACCAGGAGCTTCCAGCGCCTCGCCGCAGTCGCCCGTGCGGCCGGAACGATCGACGGCGCCTCGACGGCGGCCAGCTCGCGCAGCGACGAACGATCGCCCGCGTCCTCTCCTCGCACCGGGTCCACCCCCCCGGCGGGCGGCCCTGCCGGGGGGAGGGTCGCGCCTCCAGGGCTCGCCATCGTCCCGGCCATGCTCTCGGCGACCGCGATGGCCGATCCCCCGGGCGCGATCGAGGGCTCCGGCGTCGGGCCGGTACCGGCGTCCGAGCAGCGGTCCGGCGCCCAGCCCCCGGCGGTCGCCGAGGGCCCCGTCTCAAAGGGAACGCCCGTCTCCAGGGTGATCGCGTCCTCCCTCGCCGCAGGCGCGGGCCCCGGGCTCCACGTCGCGCTCACCGGCGCCACATCCTCGGTGGCCGGAGACACCCCTCCCGGCGTCCACGTCGCGCTCGCCGGCGCCACAACCTCGGTGGCCGAAGGCTCCATGGCCGATGACGCCAGCCCCGACGTCCACGTCGCGCTCGCCGGCGCCACAACCTCGGTTGTCGAGCGCATCTCTCCCGGAGCCCACGTCGCGACCGGGAGCGCCGAGACGGGCTCCTCCGGCGCGCGGCCCCGCAGGAGCCCGATCCCGCGCGCGGCGTCCAGCAGCGCGGCGACTGCCCTGCTCGCGCTCGGAGGCCTGTCGCCCGCGCGCTTCTCGAGCATGGCGAGCACCGGCAGGTCGAGCTCGCGCGGCAGATCGGCGCAGACGCTCGACATCCGCGGCGGAGGATTCGATACGTGCTTGTACATCATCTCCACGGCGGACTCGCCGGTGAACAGATGCTTTCCCGTCAACATCTTGTGAATCATCACGCCGAGCGCATAGATGTCCGCCGGCGGCCCGATCCGCTGCCCGCGCGCTTGCTCGGGCGCCATGTACTGCGGCGTGCCCAGCACGACCCCGGTGCTCGTCTCCTCCGAGCCGTCCGCGAGCTTCGCGATCCCGAAGTCGAGCAGCTTCGGGAACCAGGTCCCGTCGCGCTCCGCCGCGAGGAAGACGTTGTCCGGCTTCAGATCCCGGTGCGTGATCCCCGCCTCGTGCACGGCGTCGAGCGCGTCGGCGATGCCCCGCAGGATGGGGACGATCGTCGGGAACGGCAGCCGCCTCCTGCGCCGGCACAGCTCGCCCAGCGTGAGGCCGTCGAGCAGCTCCATGACGAAGTAGTGCCGCTGCAGCTCCTGGAGCACGCCGAAGGAGAAGATATCGATGATGTTGCGCTGGCGGATCCGGTTCACCGCGCGCGCCTCGGCGACGAACCTGGCGACGGCCTGAGGCTGCGCGGCAAAGCGCCCGTTCAGGACCTTGATGGCGACCTGCTTGCCGATGATCGGGTGCTCGCCGGCGTAGACCTCTCCAAACGTGCCTGCGCCGAGCTTCCGCTCGATGCGGTACTCGCCGACCATGGTGTGCGCCGCGAGGAGCGGCTCGGCGGGGAGGCTCAGCCGCGCGGGCAGCAGCGGATTGCCGTCTGCCGCACACGTCGTCACATCCTCATCGTACACTGCACCGCACTTGGGGCACGTCGCCATACTGAGCCATGGAAGCTAGGGGTCGCGTGGTCCCGGTTGCCCCGCGCGGGGCAGGTCGTCATGCAAAGCCCTAGAATATCGGGGGCGCGCGGTCTTGGCTACCCCTATCCCCGGCGCCGCCGGGCGCCGTTCTCATCGGCGCGTCTCACTCACGTGCCCGCAAGCGGCACGCGCCCGCAAGCGGCACGCGCCCGCAAGCGGCACGCGCCCGCAAGCGGCACGCGCCCGCAAGCGGCGCGCGCCCGCCGCGTGCGTCCACGCCGCCGCCGCGCCTCCCCGCACGGAGCACGGCGCAGCGCGGCACGGCGCCCGCGTGGATCACTGGCATACCTGCGACATGCACGAGCACGAGCTCCCGCACTCCTGATCGATGATGGTGGTCTCGAGGATGCAAGCAGCAACGCAAATATTCGTTCCACATTCAAATTTCACATTGCTCGCGCACCCCGACCGGCCGCACTCGAGATAACACGGGCCGTCATGGCTGCATCGCATGAGCAGGCCTTGACACCCACCGTCGCCGCAGACGATCTCGCACGGGTGCGGCCCTATGCAGACCACGCTGATGTTGTTGCACTGACCGTTGCACTCGAGCCTCGCCGGGCGCTCCTTCGCGTCGAGCATCCGGTCCTCGACGCACTCGCCTTCGGTGTCGCACCGGGTGACGCACTTGCCACCTTGGCAGTGCTCGCAGCCGTCGCACGGGGCCGGATCGGAAGGGCTCGCCCCGCACGCCATGCACGTCGCGGTCATCGTGTCGCAGACCGCGGCGTCGACGCAGCCGTCGAAGATCGAGCAGCTCGTGGCGCACGCCGTCCCGCCCAGGTTGCAGGCGTAGGACCCGCAGCTCTTCGGCTCGGCGGAGCACGTCCCGTCGCCCCTGCAGGTGCCCGGAGGCGTGGCGATGCCGTCCTCGCACGTCCCGCCGCACCGGGTGCCCGCCGGCCCGCAGTCGCCGATGACGCCGCCCACCGACGGGTCGACGTTCATCCCGTCGATACCCGAGACGAGCTGGCAGCCCACCGCCGTGAGGCTCACGATCAGCGCCAGCGCGCCGCGGGCAGCAAGCGCTATCGAGTCAAGGTCGTTCATCCTGGCGTGGAGTTCAGCCCAGAGGAGCGCCCCGAACAAGCTCGACCTTCAGCGCCCGAGCGGCCGAGCTCAGGCGTGGTGGATTTTTCTTCCCTGGGTCCACGCTGCGGCGCGACGGACCCGCGCCGCCGTCCTGTTCCGGGCACGATCGCCGGCGGGCCGACCGGCGCGAGCGGGACGCGCTTGCCCCCCCGGGCGGCCGGCACCATAGCCGACGGGCCGCGCGCTGCCGCGCTGGCGCGCGGTCGGCCGCGTGCCAGCGCGGCAGCGCGAGATCCGAGCCGCAATGAGGACGTGCCCGTGATCTCGGCATGAAGGTAGATGCGATGCCGTACTTTGTTTTCCGGAATTTCCCCGACAATACGCCGATCCCCGATGACTGCTACAGCTGCGACGGTGAACCGGACTGGGCGGCGTTGCTGGAGTGGATATGCCCCGACCTCTCGCCCGACGAGGCGGAGCGGCTCGCCGCCGTCGGCGAGGCGAGCGGAGACCGGCCGGGCATCTCGAGCCTGAAGCGGCTCATCGAGGAGCACGCGACACCGCAGGCGCGCCGTGAGGAGCGCCCGGACGCGACGGCGTGAGGGGGCGATGGCGAAGATCATCGACCCTCGGCGTCACACGTGGTGTAGCACCCCGGTGGACAGCTTCGGCCTGCTGGTCGATGCCGACGAGTATTACCCCGAGTTCTACCGGGTCGCGTCCGGGGCGCGGCGCTACATGCTCCTCGCCGGCTGGCAGTTCGACAGCGACGTCGCCCTGCTCCGCGGCGGGCGCGAGGCGGGGGTGTCGGGCCCGATCACCCTGCTCAAGTTCCTGGACCACCTCTGCGAGATCACCCCGGATCTCCAGATCTTCATCCTGGCCTGGGACTTCCACCTCGTGTTCGCGCTCGAGCGCGAGTGGCTCCAGCAGCTCGTCTTCGAGTGGACGAACCATCGCCTGCACTTCCTCTTCGACTCCACCCACGTCGAGCGCGCCTCGCACCACCAGAAGTTCGTGGTCGTCGACGGCGAGCTCTCCTTTCTCGGCGGCCTCGACCTCTGCGACCACCGCTGGGACGACCGCAGCCACACGAACAAGAACCCGCTCCGCGTCAGCCGCGGAGAGCCGCACAAGCCGTTTCACGACGTCCAGGCCTACGTGCGCAGCCGCGAGGTCGCCCGGGCGCTGACCGAGATCTTCACGGATCGCTGGCGGCGCGCCGGCGGCGTGGCCATGACGCTGCCGGACATCGAGGCGGCCGACCCGACGTTCCCCGACTACCGGCCCGAGGGCGGTATCCCCCTCGCGGCGCGGCACGTGACGCTGAGCCGCACCGATCCGCACGGCGCGCCCACCGGCGCTCCGCACTGCATGGAGATACGCGACCTCTACCTCGACGCCATCGACGCCGCCGAGCGCTTCATCTACGTCGAGACGCAGTACTTCAGCTCTCACGTGATCGCCGAGGGGATCGTGCGGCGGATGCGCGCCGAGGGCCGGCCGCTCCTCGACGTGGTGCTCGTGCTGAACATGGAGGCCGAGACGATGAAGGAGCAGATCGCCGTCGGGCTCTCCCAGGCCAAGGTGCTCGGCACGCTGCGCGAGGCGGCGGCCGAGACCGGCCACCGTCTCGGCGTCTACTACACCCTGCCGGCCTGCGGCGAGGACGAGACGGCCGAGCGCGCCACGTACATCCATTCCAAGGTGATGATCGTCGACGACCGCTTCCTCACGGTGGGCTCCGCCAACCTGACGAACCGCAGCCTCTCGATCGACACCGAGATCAACGCCTCGGTCGAGACCGACGATCCCGACGACGCGCTGGGCCGCTCGATCCGCAGGGCGCGCGCGTCGCTCATCGGCGAGCACCTCGGCGACACCGAGCTCGACCCGGTGGACGACCTCGTCGCGCACCTCGACGGGCTGGCGAGCCCCGCGACCGGGCCGCGCACGCCGGGGAGCTCGTGCCGGCTGAGGCTCCACCCGTCGCCGACGGCGGACGAGCGCGCCCTGCTCGAGGTGATCGACCCGCATCAGCTGCCGTTCGACCCCGCCGCGGTCGAGGCCATCGACAAGCACAACGGCTCGCTCTTCGTGGGCGGGCTCGGCACGCTCTGGCGCCACCTCTTCAGCAGCCGCAGCGACGCCGGCAGCAGCGATGCCGGCAGCAGCGACACAGGCAGCAGCGACGCCGGCAGCAGCGACACAGGCCGCAGCGACGCGAGCCACAGCGACGCCACCTAGCCGCACAGGCGGCGCTCCGCCCGCACCGTTGCCGGCCGCCGGTGGCACATGATATGCTGGTGTACTGTAAGCCTGCAGCCAGTTTCTTCGGGTTGTCTCTCGAAGTGGAAGCGTTGACGCGACGAGGAGTATGCAAGAGGCAGAGATCAAGATCGGTGGCATTTCGGTGCGCGACCTGGCGGAGCAGTACGGTACGCCGCTCTATGCCTACGACGCCGAGCGCATCCGGGAGAACTTCCGTCGACTCACGCGCGCGCTGAGCAGCTGTTACCCGGAGGTGTCCGTCTTCTACGCCATCAAAGCGTGCAACAACCTGGAGATAGCGAAGCTCCTGGTCGAGCAGGGCTCCGGCGTGGACGCCGCGAGCCCGAACGAGATCCGCCTGGCGCAGGCGCTCGGGCTCTCGGGCGAGCAGATCATCTACACGGGCAACAGCCTCTCGGACGACGACCTGACCGCTGGGCTGCGCGCCGGGGTGATCTTCAACGTGGATGACCACGGCATCCTGCGGCGCCTGTTCTCGCTCGGGCGGCCGCGCTGCATGTCCTTCAGGATCAACCCGAGCGGCGAGGACATCGCGACGCCCGATCTGAAGCCGTTCGCTGGCCCGTCCGCGAAGTTCGGGATCCACCCGCGCTACGTGGAGGAGGCCTACCGCACGGCGCTGGAGAACGGGGTCGAGCGGCTCGGGGTGCACATGATGCCTCACTCGCAGGCGAACAAGCCGGAGAGCTTCGCACATGTCACCGGCAAGCTGCTCGACCTGATCGGCCCGGTCGCCCGGAAGCTCGGCTTCGACCTCGCGTTCCTGGACATCGGCGGCGGGCTCGGCATCCCCTACCGCAGGGAGCAGCCGACGCTCGACGTGGACGCGGTCGCCCGCGAGATCGCCGCGATGGTGCAGAAGAAGTGCGCCGAGCACGGCCTGAAGGCGCCCCGCCTCGTCATGGAGCCGGGGCGCTACTTCGTCGGGGACGCGGGCAGCGTGCTCGGGCGGGTGATCTCGATCAAGCAGGGATACCGGACGATCATCGGCACCGACATCTCGATGAACACGATGGCGCGGCCGGTGATGTACGGCGCTTACCACGAGGTGCGGATCAACGGCCGCCGCGGCCAGACCGCCCCGATGGCGATGACGGGCCAGGTCTGCGAGAACACCGATATGTGGATCAGCGAGCGCGAGTTCCCCGCGGACGTCGCCGAGGGGGACGTGGTCGTCCTGATGGACGCCGGCGCGTACGGCCACGTGATGAGCTACGACTACAACGGCCGGCTGCGACCGGCCGAGGTGCTCATCGAGGGCGGGCGGAGCCGGCTCATCCGGCGGCGCGACACGTTCGAGGACATGGTCTCGCGGATGTGCCTGTCCGACGACATCAAGGAGCGGCTGCGCACGACGGTCGTGGGGGATCCGGCGAGCACGGCGGGGCGCGGCTGAGCGGCTGAGGACCGGGGCGAGAGGCGCACGCCCGGAGGCTTTGCCGGGCTGCCCGGCCCCCTCGCAGGGGTTTGCCGGGCTGCCCGGCCCCCTCGCAGGGGCCTACCGCGCTCGCGAGAGCAAGAGCTGGATCCGGCGCGTCACGGGAACGGGCCGAGCGGAGCCGGGGAGCCAGGCGCGCCGATGCCGGTGGCCGGAGGGGGAAAGGCGCCGAGCGGCGAGCCCGGAAAACCACCGCCCGCGACCGGAGGGGGAAAGAGGCCGGGCTGCGGGCCCGGAAAACCGCCGCCCGCGACCGGAGGGGGAAAGAGGCCGGGCTGCGGGCCCGGGAGACCGACGGCGATGGGGACGCTCGGAGGGCCAGGGCTCTCGCACGGGAAACAGATGACGTTGCCGCGGCCAGTCAGGATGGCGCCGTGAGGGCACCCGTGGGCCCAGGGTGTATAATCGAAGCTGGCAGGCTCGGTGACACAGGTGTTCACCACGGCGACATACGTGGTCCCCGGCGGACAGTGGTGGCAGTGATGAGCGGCGGACGCCTCACCCACGCTCTCCTCGGCGTCCGCAGGCGCCGCGACGGCGGACAGGTCCCCCCGCTCATCCCCATCCACCTCGTCCGTCGCCGCCATGCAGCCAGCGATCACCGTCGACAACGAGGCAGCGAGCAGCACGACGATCTTCGTCGATTCAGCCATGTGGAATCTCCTGATTGAAGGGGAGACAAGATCGCTCGATCTCCTGCCCTGAAACCGACAGAGTCGTCACGACGGAGCTGACCAGCCCCAACTACTTTGGATGACACCGGCAGCTCGTCAAGCGCGCTGGCGGAGCGCCAGGAGACAGCGACTCACACCTGGATTTGCGCGAATCCAGCGATGAACAATCCGCCCACCGGCGGTTCGATCAGCGCGCATGTCGACCGGCGCCGCTCGTGATCTACCCTGTTTTCTTGTATACGTGGCTCATGCCGTTCACGTTCGTCTGCATCGATCACGTGCAGCTCGTCAGGCCGCCGACGCCCGCGACCTGGCCTTGCTCGCGTGACGGTTCGCCGGCCGGGACAGCCCGAGGTTCTCCCGCAGCGTGCGGCCCTCGTACTCCGTTCGGAACAGCCCACGACGCCGCAGCTCCGGGATCACCAGCTCGACGAACTCATCCAGCCCGCCCGGGAGCCACGGCGGCATGACGTTGAACCCGTCGGCCCCGCCCTGCGTGAACCACGCCTCCAGCTGGTCCGCGATCTGCTCCACCGAGCCGACGAGCGTCCAGTGCCCGCGCGCTCCCGCCACCCAGAGATAGAGCTCGCGGATGGTGAAGTTGCGCTTGCGGGCGATGTCGAACATCAGCGCTTGCCGGCTCTTGTTGTTGTTGGTCTCCGGCAGATCGGGCAGCGGACCGTCCACCGGGTACCCCGACAGATCGATCCCGCCCGACAGACCCGAGAGCAGCGACAGGCCGACCTCCGGCAAGATGAGGTCCTGCAGCTCCTGGTACTTCGCCCTGGCCTCCGACTCCGTCCGGGCGACCACGGGGAACACCCCCGGCATGATCTTCAGCTGGTCGGGGTGGCGACCGTACCTGGCCATCCGGCCCTTGACGTCGGCGTAGAAGGCCTGCGCATCCTCCAGCGTCTGCTGCGCGGTGAAGATCACCTCGGCCGTCTCCGCCGCGAGATCCCTGCCCGCCTCCGACGATCCCGCCTGCACGATCACCGGGTGCCCCTGGGGCGGACGCGGGATGTTGAGCGGCCCCCGAACGGAGAAGAACTTCCCCTTGTGATCGAGCGTGTGCAGCTTGTCCGGGTCGTAGTAGGCCCCCGACGCCTTGTCGCGGAGGAAGGCGTCGTCCTCCCAGCTGTCCCAGAGGCCGGTGACCACGTCGACGAACTCGCGCGCCCGGGCATACCGCTGCGCATGGTCGGGGTGGGCGTCGAGCCCGAAGTTCCCCGCCGCCTCGCCCCCACCGGTGGTGACCACGTTCCACCCTGCCCGCCCCTGGCTGAGGTGGTCCAGCGAGGCGAACTTGCGGGCCAGCAGGTAAGGCTCCTCGTACGTGGTCGACGCCGTGGCGATGAAGCCGATGCGCTCGGTGACGGCCGCGAGCGCGGAGAACAGCGTGACCGGCTCGAAGCTGGCCCCGTAGGCGGTGCGGCCCTGCGCCCCCGGCCGGTTCTGCAGCGCGAGCCCGTCCGCGAGGAACACGGCGTCGAACCTGGCCCGCTCCGCCGTCTGCGTGATGCGCTTGTAATGACCGAAGCGGATGCCTCCATCGGCCTGCGCTTGCGGGTGCCGCCAGGCGGCCACGTGGTGTCCTGCGCCAGGTAAGAAGGCGCCCAAACGGATCTGCCGCGGATTGTCGCTCATGGGTTGTCCTCGGTCTCGGTGCTGGCGCTCGCGCGCGGACGTGCCGTCCTGCGCGCCGTGCGTGCCCTGCGTGCCTTGCTTGCCCTGCCTGAGCGCAAGCGGCGTGCCCGCGAGCGGGACCACGGGCGCGCCGGCGCAGAGCGAGGCACCGCCGCCCCCGGCGCGACGACGGCGTGCTGCGGGAGCAGCACCGGACCACCAGCGCTGCGGAAGCGCTGCTGGCAGGGAAGCACCCGCCCGGCCGGAAGGCCCGAGCGCGGCGGCAGCGCGGGCTACTGCCAGCGGAAGAGCTTGAGGGCGAGCGCGAAGCAGACGGCGCCCCAGCCGACCAGCACCGCGAGCTCGGGCGCGAGCGCGGCGAGGGGCGTGGCCTCGAGCATCACGCCGCGGAGCGCGTCGTTGAGCGCGGTGAGGGGCAGCGCCTGGATGAAGGGCTGGGCCGCGGCCGGGAAGCGCTCGGTCGAGAAGAAGACGCCGGAGAAGATCCACATCGGGAACATCGCCAGGTTGGTCAGGCCCGAGACGCCCTCGAGCGTCCGCGGCCGCGCCGCGATGAGCAGGCCGAGCCCGACGAACGAGAGCGCGCCGACCACGATGACCAGCGCGAGCGCGGCGAGCGAGCCGGCGATCGGCACGCCGAGGGCGAGGACCGCGAACAGCAGCAAGGCGATGACCTCGATCGCCAGGAACACGAGCCGCGCCCCGAGGTGCGCGACAAGGAGCTGCCAGCGCTTCATCGGCGCCGCCACGAACAGCTTCAGGAGCTTGCCGATGCGCTGCTGCACGATCGAGAAGCCGATCGCCCAGATCCCGGTCGACATCAGGTTCATGCCGAGCAGCCCGGGCACGAGGAAATCGATGTAGCGCGAGCCCCTCTCGGTCATCTCGAGCGCTGCCGGGCGGAACGCGTCCGCGCGCCCCGCCGCCCGCTGGAGCGCCTCGTCGACCTCGAGCCGGGCGATGCGGCTCTCCTGCCGCGTCGGATCGAACCAGTACGTGGGCGGATCGGTGGCCAGCACGACCAGCGCGACCTTGCCGGCCCGGAGCTCCTGCTGCGCCTGCTCCCGCGGGACCACCCGGGCGACGACCTGCCCGGAGGCCTCGAGCGCGGCGCGCCGCGCCTCGGCCCCGGCGCCCACCTCGACGCTCACCGGCAGCGGCGCCGCGGCCTGGTCCCGGAACGCGACGGCCAGCGCCGACGAGAGCAGGATGGGGAACACGAGCATCCAGAAGAGCGCCTCGGGCTCGCGCAGGAACTCCGCCACCCGCGCCCGGATGAGGAGCACGAGCGGCGCGCCGCGCAGCGAGCGGAACCACCGCGCCATCACGCCGCCTCCTCGCCCGCGAGCTTCCGCCCGGCGAGCGCCATGAACACGTCCTCCAGGCTCGCGTGGTGCGTCGCGAGCCGGCGCGGCGCGGCGCCGCGCGCGGCGCAGAGCGCGAGCAGCGGCGGGAGCACGCGCGCCACGTCACGCACCGTCAGCCGGAGCGCCCCGTCCGCGAAGCGCAGGGCCTCCACCCCGGGCAGCGCCCTGAGCTCCTCCTCGGCGATCTCGCCGTCCACCTCGACCTCCACGACGTGCTCGGCGCCCAGCGACGCGACGAGCGCCGCCGGCGTGCCGAGCGAGAGCAGCCGCCCGCGGTCGACGATCGCGACGCGGTCGCAGAGCCGCGCGGCCTCCTCCATGTAGTGCGTGGTCAGGAGGATCGTGCGGCCGCGCGCCTTCAGGTCCTCGACGACGTCCCAGATCTCGCGGCGCGACGCCGGGTCGAGGCCGGTGCTCGGCTCGTCGAGGAAGAGCACCTCCGGGTC
Source organism: Sorangium sp. So ce362 (assembly GCF_051519845.1). Taxonomy (NCBI): domain Bacteria; kingdom Pseudomonadati; phylum Myxococcota; order Polyangiales; family Polyangiaceae; genus Sorangium; species Sorangium sp. So ce362. The sequence goes on from NZ_CP150332.1 coordinate 7,534,308, forward strand.
GCCCGCGAGCGCGCAGGCGAGCGAGAGCCGCTGCTTCTGCCCGCCCGACAGCCCGCGCACGAACGCGCCCGCCTTCTCCTGCAAGGACACGCAGCGCAGCGCCTCCTCCGGCTCGAGCCCGCGCGGGTAGAAGCTGCGGAACAGCGCGATCACCTCGCGGACCCGGAGCTTGTCCGGGAAGCGCGTCTCCTGGAGCTGGATGCCGAGGCGCTGGCGCAGCGCGATGCCGTCCCCCGCCCAGCGCTCGCCCAGCACCTCGACCTCCCCGGCGTCGGGGCGGGTCAGCCCCTCGAGGATCTCCACCGTGGTCGTCTTGCCCGCGCCGTTCGGGCCGAGCAGGCCGAAGCACTCGCCGCGCCGCACCTCGAGGTCGAGCCCGTTCACGGCCACGACATCGCCGTAACGCTTGACCAGGCCGCGGCAGACCAGGGCGGGAGAGCCAGACACGGGGCGCATGTATCGCAAGGAACGCCGAAAAGGAACCGCCGCGCGCAACGGCCGGGCGGCGCGTGCGGGGCGGAGACGTGCTCCGGATCGCCCGCGGCGCACGGAGCGCGCCTGCAAGCGCCCACAGGAGCGCCGGAAAATTCGACAGGCGACGCGACGCATTGCCTCTCCGGAGAATCGAATCTCAGCAGAGCCTGCGGTAAGCGCGACGAGCGTGGCCCTGCAAGGAACCATCCGGTCCGAGATCGTGGCTGGTCGGTCTGCAATCTCAGAGCGACGGAGTGGGGGGCGCGTAGTGAGCGATGAAGAGGGAGTGGTGCCCGTGCACTGCGGCGAGGTCATCGCGGACCGCTATCGGGTCGAGCGGCTGCTCGGGATCGGCGGGATGGGGGCCGTCGTCGCGGCGCGGCACCTGTCTTTGGGCGAGCTCGTGGCGATCAAATTCATGCGGGCGGAGCACTGCGGCAACGCGGCGCTGCTGAGGCGGTTCCAGCGCGAGGCGCGCGGGATGTTCCGGCTGAAGACCGAGCACGTGCCGCGGGTCCACGACCTGGGCGCGCTCGCGCCGAGGCCGGGGATCGCGCTGCCGGTCCCGTACATCGTGATGGAGCACCTCTCGGGCAACGATCTCCGCTCGATCGTGGAGCGCCGCGGGCGGCTGCCGGTGGACGAGGCGGCCGAGTACGTCCGTCAGGCCTGCGTCGCGCTGATGGAGGCGCACGCGCTCGGGATGGTGCACAGGGATCTGAAGCCCGCGAACCTGTTCCTGACGTACCGGACCGACGGCACGCCGCTCATCAAGGTGCTCGACTTCGGCGTCGCGAAGTTCTCGTGCGCGAGGCCCGAGGAGGACGGGCTCGAGATGACGACGGCGCGGTCGGTCATGGGCTCGCGCCGCTACATGGCGCCCGAGCAGATGCTCACGCCCAAGGACGTGGATCTGCGCGCGGACCTGTGGGCGCTCGGGGTCGTGCTGTACCAGCTCGTGAGCGGCGCGCTGCCGTTCGGCGCGGAGACGCTGGAGCAGCTCGTGCTCGTGGTGTCGGAGCAGGCGCCCCGGCCGCTCCGGAACGTGTGCGCCGATCTGCCCGAGGGGTTCGAGGAGATCGTGATGGGCTGCCTGGAGAAGAACCGGGCCCGCCGTCCGGCCTCGGCCCGCGAGCTCGCGACCGCGCTCGCGCCGTTCGCGCTGCGCGGGCCGCCCGACGCGACGCTGCCCACGGCGGTCCAGCGGAGCCAGCCGACGTTCACATGGCTGGACGAGGGACCGCCCACGACCGCCTTCCGGCCGCCCACGAGCGCCTTCCGGCCGCCCGCGACCGCCGTTCGGCCGTCCGAGGCGCAGGGGTCCGGGGTCCTCCGCCGCCCCAGGCGGGCATGGCTGGCGGCCGGCGCCTTCTCCGCGAGCGCCGCGCTGGCCATGACCGTCCTTCCGCCCGGGTGGCCGCGCACGGGGGGGGTCACCTGGACCGACCGCGCCGGCGCGCAGCACCTCGCGGCGGTGCCGCAGGGGCTCGCCGCGGAGCCGCAGGGGACCCCCGTGGCAGGCGGGCCGCTCCACGCGCCCCGCGCCGCGGCTGGCGGCGCGCCGCACGGCGGCGCGTGCGGCGCGCCCGAACCCGACGCGAGAGATGCGCCGCCGGCCGCGTTCGACGGCGCCGGCCCCGTCGCACCCGCGAGGGGGGCGCCGCTCGCGCGGGCGAACGCAGGGAGGCCGTCGCGCGCGCCCGCGCGCGCGGCGCTCGCGGCCGGGACGCGGGTGGGCCTGGCGCCGCAGGGCCTGGCGCCGCAGGGCCTGGCGCCGCAGGCGGCCCCGGCGCAGGCCGCTCCGGGGCCCGCGCCCACGACGTCGTCTGCTGCGGCGCCGCCGCCCGGTCGGGACTCCGCGGCCGGCGCTCCGGTCCACGTGGCAGGGCCCAGCCTCGGCGCGAACGCTCCGACGGTGGGGGCGCCGGACAGCCCCTGGTGATCGCCATGCGCCGAGGAGCTCTCCCGAAGGTCTGCAGCTCGCGCCCGCGCCGGCTCGCCTGCGCCCTCGCGGCGCTGTCGCTGTCGCTCTCGCCGGCGAGCGGGGCGGCTTCCGAGCCCGGCTCGAGGCCCCCCAACCCGGGACAGCCCAACCCGGGACAGCTCAACCCGGGACAGCTCAACCCGGGACAGCTCAACCCGGGACAGCTCAACCCGGGACAGCCCAACCCGGGACAGCTCAACCCGGGTCAGCCCAACCCGGGTCAGCCCGGGGGACACAAGGAGCAGGTGCTCGCGCTGTATCAGGTCGCCCGACAGCTGCTCGACGCGGGGCGCGTCGCCGAGGCGTGCGCCGTGCTCGAACAGGGCAGGACCCTCGATCCGACGGCGATCAACCTCCTCCTGCGGCTCGGCGAGTGCCTCGCGCGCGCGGGCAGGACCGCGGGCGCCTGGAACGTCTTCAGCGAGGCCGCGGCCATCGCGAAGAGCGCGGGCGACCCCCGCGCCGCGCGCGCGGCTGCGCTCGCGGCTGCGCTCGAGCCGCGGCTCTCGCGCATGGCGATCGAGCCGCCCGCGGCCGGCGCCGCGCCGGGGCTGGAGATCCGGCGCGACGGCGTGCTGATCCTGCCCGCCCAGTGGGGGCAGGCGCTCCCGGTCGATCCCGGGACCCACACGGTCGAGGCGCGTGCGCCCGGCAGAAGGCGCTGGTCCACCGCGCGCGCCGTCCCGCCGGACGGCGCGCGCGTGGTGATCCACGTGCCCCCCCTGGAGCAGGAGCCGCCCCCGCGCGCGCTCTCCGCGGCGCTGCCGGGCCCCCGCCGGCAGGCGCCTCCCGTCCTGGGGAGCGCCGGCCGCGGCGACGGCGGCGACACCGGCGGCCGCGCGCAGCGGATGATCGCGCTCGCGACCGGCGGCGCCGGCCTCGTGGGGCTCGGCCTCGGCGCCGTGTTCGGCGCGGAGGCGATCGCCCGCCGGGACGCCTCGAACCGGGGCCACTGCGACGCGCGCAACCGCTGCGACGCCGCCGGGGTCGCGCTGCGCGAGGACGCCCAGTCCGCCGGCACCGCCTCGACGATCGCCTTCTCGGCCGGCACCGCCGCGCTGCTCGCGGCCGGCCTGCTCCTCTGGACCGCGCCGCCCCGCGCCGCCGCCCCGCCCGCGCACCGCGCCACGGCGGCGGCCGCCGCCGGCCCCGGGGCGTTCTCGCTCGTCGTGGGCGGGAGCTACTGACGTGGGCGCGCGCGGCGCGATCGGGATCGGCGGGCGCCTCTCGCTCGTGGCGCTCGGCTGCGCCGGGTGCAACACGCTGCTCGGCCTCGAGGACGGCCTCCTCGTCGACGAGCGCTGCGAGCCGCTCTCGGCCGTCGCCTGCTACACCGGGCCGCCGACGACCGAGGGGATCGGCGCCTGCCAGACGGGCCTCCGGCGATGCAACGCCGCCGGCGACGGCTACGGCCCCTGCGAGGGCGAGGTGACGCCCGCCCCCGAGCGCTGCGGCAACGCGGCCGACGACGACTGCGACGGCGCGGTCGACGAGGCGGACGGCGACGCCGGCGACCCCGCGGCCGGCGACGGCGAGGTCTGCGCCTGCGGCCCGGGGACGGTCGAGGTGTGCCCTTACGGCGGGCCGCCGGGGACCGTGGGCGTCGGCGCGTGCAGCGCCGGCCGGCGCACCTGCGGCGGCGACGGCCGCTGGGGCGCCTGCACCGGCGAGGTCACGCCGCGGGCCGAGGACTGCACGACGCCGGCCGACGAGGACTGCAGCGGCGGCGGCGACTGCGGCGCGGTGCTCCCCGGGGGGCTCCTCGGCGCGCTCCTCGGCGGCTCCGGTCAGCAGCGGGCGCGGGCGCTCGCGGCGGGCCGCGGGGGCTTCGCGATCCTGGGCGGCGAGTTCGAGGGCTCCCTCGACCTCGGCGCCGGGCCGATCGCGACCGGCGCCGAGCGGGACGTCTTCGTGGCGCGGATCGAGGCCGACGGCGCGGTCGCGTGGGTGCGGCGGCTCGTCGACGAGGGGCAAGGCGCGCTGCAGGCGCTCGCGGTGGACGCCGGGGGCGAGATCGCGATCGCGGGCGACCTCGTGGGGGTGATGGGCGCCGCCGGGCTCACCGCGCCCGCGCAGCAAGGGTTCGTGGTCAAGCTGGACGCGGGAGGCGGGCTGCGCTGGGGGACGTTGCTCCCCGGCAAACCGCAGGACGTCGCGGTCTCGGCCGCGGGCGACGTCGTGGTCGCGTCGGCGCTCCTCGGGCACGGCGGGAGCGACGTGGCGGTGGCCAGGCTCAGCGCGGCGGGCGTGCCCCTCTGGACGCGGGTGTTCGGCGGCGCGGGGACGCAGGAGCCGACGGGCGTGGCCGTGGACGCGCGCGGGGATGTGGTCCTGACGGGGACCTTCGAGGACGACCTCGACTTCGGCGAGGGGGCGCCCCGGCTGTCGTCCGCGGGGATGAGCGACGTGTTCCTGGCCAAGCTCGACGAGCGCGGCGAGCACGTCGCGTCGCTGGCCTTCGGTGACGGCCGCCGGCAGTACGGGGGCGACATCGAGATCGGGCCGGGCGGCGAGATCGCGCTGAGCGGGACGTTCGAGGGGCTCCTCGACCTGGGCAGCGGCACGCTGTTCTCGGAGGGGCTCTCGGCGTTCGTTGTCGAGCTCGGGGCCGCGCGAGAGCACCGCTTCAGCCGGGCCTACCCGGCGGAGCAGCCGCCGCGCCTCGCGCTCGAGGCGGACGGCGGGCTCGTCCTCGCCGGCAGCGTCGAGGGCCCGACCGATCTCGGCGGCGGCCCCCTCGACGGCGCCGGCCGCGGCAGCGACATCGTGGCGGCGCGGCTCGATGCCGAGGGGCGCCACGTGTGGAGCAAGCGGCTCGGCCCGGGCGCCGGGCGCAGCGGCGGGCGCCGGTCGGCGGCGGGCGTCGCGGCCTCCGTGGACCGCGGTCACGTCCTGCTCGCGGGGACGGTCGAGGGGAGCGTGGACCTCGACGGCGCCGCGGCGCAGTCGACCGCGGCCGACATCCTGGTGGTGCGGCTCGCGCCGTGAGGCCCCCGGAGCGCTGAGCAGGCGGCCATGTCGCGCAGGAGAGCGGCCGAGCCCGGAGCCACCTTCGCGTCGGGCCCACAAAACACGACAGGCGACCTGCGAGAGGCCGCCTGTCCTGCCCGGTCAGGCCGGAGAGCGGTAGATCACTCGCAGGAGTTGAAGCACGCGGTGAGCGCCTGGCAGCCCTCGGCCGCCTCGCAGGCCGTGTAGGCGTCGTCGTAGCACGAGCCCGTGTCCGCCTCCTCGATGACGCACAACTCGCAATCGGTGTTGCTCACTTCCACGTTCACCTCCCCGTCTTCGCCGCAGACGTCGGTCATGAGATCCGTGGTGTCGCAGAACGCGGCGCACCGACTTTCTGCCGCGCAGCCGCAATGCAAGAAGGTCAGCGCATTGAACGCCTCCGTCTCGCTGGGACGTGCTTCAGAACAGCAGGTCATGCACGCCTGGGCCTCCAGGCTGGAGCACTCATTGCCCCCGCCCTCACCGCCCGTGCCGCTATCCTCACCGCCCTCGCCGCCGGCGCCCGACGTGGTGCTCGTGGAGGTGCTCGTCGAGCCGCCCGTGCCGCCCTCACCGCCCGTGCCGCCGTCGCCGTCGGTGATCGTACAGGCCGCCATCGCACACACGCTGACCAGGATCGCCGCAAAACCAAGAGCTTTCATGAATGAATCCTCCGACAAGAAGAGTTGCGCTGCTCATGTGGAAGGACGCGTCGAGCGACGCCGCCCGGCAGCCCTTCCTGTGCACTTCAGCGCCGCCGTTGGCGCCGGGTTCTGTTCCTACACCAGAAATTTACGCGATGGTATCCGCTGCGTGCTCACAGCTGCGCCTTGCGGGCGCCCCCCCGGAGGCGTTCGAAGAGCGCGCGCTTCCGCGAGATGCGCCCGCCAGGCGCGTGTGAGCGATCCACCATCAGCAAACTTGTGAAGCAAGAGCAGATCCTAGCACGGAGGCGACGTGGGGGATCAAGTGTGTCGCGTAGATAACCTGCTCTCCGGGAACCACGACGAGCGCAGGCGTCCTCAGCGGCTCATGCGCGACACCGGGGCCGACAGAGCTCGCTCGTGCGGCATCCTCGTACAGGGGAGCAGCGCCCAGGCGAGCGAACGGCCCAGCCAGGCCGGTTTGCAGCAGCGCGTCATTCCGGCGTTCCCGCGGCTCGTCCGGGCTGTCCCGCCGAGGCCAGAGCGCCGGCGCGGCGCCCGGGCAAGCTGCTTTGAGCTCACGCGAAGTGCGCTGAGCTCACGCGAGGAAGGGAGAGCGCTGGATCGCCGCGCGGCGGGCGGCGCTACGAGCCGCCCGCGGCGCGCCGCATGGCGCAGTCGAGGTCGCCTTTGCAGGGGTCGCTCGCCGCGCGCGCGCCGCCCTGGCTCGGCGGCGGTGCGGCGGCGCCGGCGGCCGGTCCGCTGCTCCCGCCGGTGCGCTTCGCCGCGGCCTTGCCCGCGCCTGCCGGGGCGGCGGGCCGGGCCTTCGCCCCGCGGGCGGCGCGCTCCTTCGCCTTGTCGCCCGACTTTGCCGGAGGCGCCGCCGCGATCGCGGCCGGGGCGTTCGCCTCCGCCTTCGGCAGGTGCGACAGCGCCGCGCTCGCCGCGGATCGCACCCCGGGCTGCGCGGCCGCGTGGAGCGTCTCGCGCGGGGCGCCGAGCCACACCGCGCTGGCGACGACCGCGGCGCCGACGAGGCCCATGACGCCATAGCGCACCCCCGCCGCCCGCCGCGCGCGCGACGGGCGCAGGTCGATCGGGACCTCGGACGGCACCGGCGTGAGATCAGGCGACCTGAACGCCGGCAGCTCGGGCGCGCCGAACGGAAAGAGATCCAGGTAGCTGCTGCGCTCCTGTTCATCGCCGGCGGCCGGTCCGTGGATATCCACCGTCCCGGAGCCCTTCGGGCCCTGATCGACCCGCGCGCCGGCCACCTTCGTGGTCGCTGCCTGCTCCACCGCGAGCAGCGCGCTCAGGGAGATCACCACCGAGTTCTCGTCCCGCGGCCCGGCCACGACGCTGTTCGGCGTCGCTCCACCGCTCGCGGATCGCCCATCCGTCTCACCGGGCATGTGATTCGTGCTTCTCATACGCTCCACCCCGTCTGCCGTCCGTGTCGCTCGAGCACAGGGCGCAGACAGCATCCATCAATGTACCTGGGCTCCACCGCTCTTGATACAAGTTTTTTACTGCACTGGAGAGCGCACCTCATCGCAACAGCGCCGGAGCGCTCAGCGCTCGTGCGCTCGGAGGCCAGAGCTCCCCACACCGTATCGGCGCCGGCGACACCTGGCGTGGCGCGCGCGCCTCGCTGCCGGGGCCGGCGCTCCGGAGCCAACGCCTGCCCGGCCGCGCAGGCGCCTCGGACGGCCCTGCCCTTCGCCCTTCCGCGCGCCGCCCTGCCCGCCCGCGCGCGGCCCGCGTCCGTGCCCGCAGCCGCCGCCGTCGAGGCGGCGCGCGCGAGACTCGCTTTGTGATCGGGGACCCAAATGGCCGGCGGAAAGCGCGCCTCGTCGCCCGACCGGTCGACATTTCATCTCGAGGAAACCTCGAGGAAACATGGCACTCGGCATTAGACATTTCACCGCGACATCGTGTCGCTGGCCCCTGTCCGAGGGCCGAGCCCTGCTGCGCAGGGCGGTCCTTCGGTGTCCAGCCGGGAGTCTCCAGTTGTCGACTCCCGAGCTTTCCCACGGCTCTCGTGCAGTCGGATCGCCGCGTCGATGCAGGGCATTGAACGCGCACCGGCACCCAAGGAGGATGCGTTGAATATGTTCACGTCTGGGTTGGACGTTGAGGAGCGGCCGGCGACGGGCTCCTTTCGGCGGCGGGCGGTCTGCTTCGCGGCGGCGGCCCTCGCCGGCGCGGCCCTGCTCTCCGCCTGCGACAAGGAGGGCGAGGGGGCGCCGGCGCCCGGGACGGCGCCCGCGGCGCCCGCCTCGGACAGCGCCACCATCAAGGTCGGCGTGCTCCACTCGCTGAGCGGCACGATGTCGATCAGCGAGGTGGCCGTGAAGGACGCGACGATCCTCGCCATCGAGGAGATCAACAAGGCGGGCGGCGTGCTCGGCAAGCAGATCACGCCCGTGATCGAGGACGGCGCCAGCGACTGGCCCACGTTCAACGAGAAGGCCAGAAAGCTCATCCAGCAGGACGGGGTGGCCGTCGTGTTCGGCGGGTGGACCAGCGCCAGCCGCAAGGCGATGCTGCCCTCGTTCGAGGAGCTGAACGGCCTGCTCTTCTACCCGGTCCAGTACGAGGGCCTCGAGCAGTCGCCCAACATCTTCTACACCGGCGCCGAGCCGAGCCAGCAGATCGTCCCCGCGATCGACTACCTGCTGGAGCAGGGCAAGAAGCGCATCTACCTGCTCGGCTCGGACTACGTCTTTCCGCGCACGGCCAACAAGATCATCAAGGCCCAGCTCGCGGCGAAGGGCGGCGAGCTCGCCGGCGAGGAGTACCTGCCGCTCGGCGGGACCGAGGTCAGCACGATCATCAGCAAGATCGGCGCGGCCAAGCCGGACGCCGTCTTCAACACGCTGAACGGCGACAGCAACGTGGCGTTCTTCAAGCAGTTCAAGGACGCCGGCTACACGGTCGACAAGATGACGGTCCTCTCGGTGAGCGTCGCCGAGGAGGAGGTGCGCGGCATCGGCGCCGAGAACATCGCCGGACACCTCGTCTCGTGGAACTACTACCAGACCACGGAGACCCCCGAGAACCAGAAGTTCGTCGAGGCGTACAAGGCCAAGTACGGCGCCGCGCGCGTCACGGACGATCCCATCGAGGCGGGCTATTTCGGGGTCTACCTCTGGAAGCTGGCCGTCGAGAAGGCGAAGTCCACGGAGGTGGCCAAGGTGAAGGAGGCCGCGAGCGCCGGAGACATCGAGTACGCCGCGCCCGGGGGGCTCGTCCGGCTCGACGGGAAGAACCAGCACACCTGGAAGACGGTGCGTATCGGCCAGGTGCGCAAGGACGGCCTCATCCAGGAGGTCTGGAGCTCGGGCAAGCCGGTCCAGCCGGACCCGTACCTCGCCGCATACCCCTGGGCGAAGGAGCTGGCCGCGAAGTAGCGCGGCCGGAGGCGGCAGTCCCGCCCTCGAAGCCCGAGGGCCCGACCACGGAGGCGCAGAGCGCACAGGGGGCTCGTCGTGATGCCCGCTGTGCCTCTGCGGCTCTTACCTCTCTTGCGCGGCGTCTCAACCTGTTCGGTGCTCTAGCATGAACGAAGTTCTCCTCCACGCCTTCAACGGCCTGAGCCTGGGCTCGATCCTCCTGCTCATCTCGATGGGCCTCGCGTTCTCGTTCGGGCTGATGAACGTGATCAACATGGCCCACGGCGAGTTCATCATGGCGGGGGCCTACACGACGTACGTCGTCGGGCAGCACCTTGCGCCGCTCGTCGGGGGGACGGACGCCGGGCTCTGGTTCCTGCTCGCGCTGCCGGCCTCGTTCCTCGTGGCCGGCGTGCTCGGGCTCCTGCTCGAGCTCACGATCGTGCGCTTTCTCTATGGCAGGCCGCTCGACACGCTGCTCGCCACGTGGGGGGTCGGCCTCGTGCTGCAGCAGGCCGCGCGCAGCCTGTTCGGCGCGTCCAACGTGCAGGTCTCGAGCCCGTCGTGGCTGAGCGGCGGCGTCGCGCTCTCGGGCGGGGTGCAGCTGCCCTACAAGCGCGTCTTCCTGATCGCCCTCGTGATCGCGTGCATCGTCGCCGTCTACACGTACCTGCACCGCTCCGCGGGCGGCAGGCGGCTGCGGGCGGTGATGCAGAACCGGCAGATGGCCTCGTGCCTCGGCGTCCGCACGCGCCGGGTCGACGCCGCGACGTTCGCGCTCGGCGCGGGGCTCGCCGGGGTCGCGGGGTGCGCGCTGACGCAGCTCGGCTCGATCGGGCCGTCGCTCGGGACGAACTACATCGTCGACGCCTTCATGGTGGTCATCCTCGGCGGCCTCGGGCGGCTGCCCGGCACGGTGGTGGCGGCGCTCGTGATCGGCGTCGCGAACACGCTGCTCGAGCTCTCGACGACGGCGTCGCTCGGCAAGGCGCTCGTGTTCGCGCTGGTGATCGCCTTTTTGCAGTGGCGGCCGACAGGCCTGCTCGCCCTGCGCACCCGATAGAAGAGGACACGGACATGGCCCTTCGAGACTCCACCCTTCGCAGCTTCCTCTGGACCTGGGGCGCGCCGCTCGCGGTGGCGTTGCCGCTCCTCGTCGCGCCGCTCGTGCTCTCGGACTTCCGGCTGAACCTGCTCGGCAAGTTCCTCACCTACGCCATCGTCGCCCTCGGGCTCGACCTCATCTGGGGCTACGGCGGGATGCTGAGCCTCGGACAGGGGCTCTTCTTCGGCCTCGGCGGCTACGCGATGGCGATGTACCTGAAGCTGGAGACGTCGGGCTCGCGCCTGCCCGATTTCATGAGCTGGAGCGGCCTCGAGGCGCTGCCTTTCTTCTGGGAGGCGTTCCGCTCGCCGGTCGTGGCCGTCTGCGCCGTGGTGCTCCTGCCGATGGCGATCGCGTCGGCGGTGGGCTACCTCGTCTTCCGCAGCCGCGTCCAGGGGGTGTACTTCTCGCTGATCACCCAGGGGCTCACGCTGATCGCGTCGATCCTCTTCATCGGCCAGCAGGCGCTCACGGGCGGCACGAACGGGATCACGAACCTGAAGACGATCTTCGGCTTCGCGCGCGGGGCGGCCTCGACGCAGACGGTGCTCTATTTCGTGACGCTCTTCTGCCTGGGGGCGCTCTACCTTTTTTGCCGGAGGCTCACCCAGTCGCGCTTCGGGCGCCTGCTCGTGGCGATGCGCGACGACGAGAACCGGGTGCGCTTCCTCGGCTACAACCCGGTCACCCTGAAGACGCTGGTGTTCGCGCTGTCGGCGGGCATGGCCGGCATCGCCGGCGCGCTGTTCGTCTGTCAGGTCGGCCTCATCTCGCCGTCCTCGATGGGCGTGATGCCGTCGATCGAGATGGTGACCTGGGTGGCGGTCGGCGGGCGCGGCACGCTGATCGGCGCGGTCGTCGGCGCGATCCTTGTGAGCCTGGGGAAGAGCGCGCTGAGCGAGTCGTATCCCGAGGTGTGGCAGCTCGCCTTCGGCGCGCTCTTCGCGGCGTCGGTCATGCTGCTCCCGACCGGCGTCGCCGGCTTCCTTCGGCGCCACGGGTCGAGGCTCGTGCGCCGCCACGCGGGCGGCGCGGCGGGTCGGGCGGGCGCGCTCGGCGAGGCCGCCGTGGCCGGGGCGGCGGGCGAGGTCGAGCCGGCGGCGCGCACCGAGGTGCCGGCGACGTCCGGGCGCTGAGGGGGAGGAGCGGAGATGAGCGGGGACGAGCGCGGGAATGAACGCGGGGATGGACGCGGGGATGGACGCGGGGATGGACGCGGGGATGGACGCGGGAATGGACGCGGGGATGGACGATGAATGAGCGCGACGACGAACAGAGGAGCGAGGGGATGAGCCGCGGCAACATCGTCGAGGTCCAGCAGGTGACGGTGAGCTTCGACGGCTTCAAGGTGCTGGACGGGCTCGACTTCTCCATCCAGCGCGGGGAGCTCAGGTTCCTGATCGGGCCGAACGGCGCGGGGAAGACGACGCTGCTCGACATCCTCACGGGCAAGACGCGGCCGTCGAGCGGACGTGTGGTGTTCCACGGAGGTGGGGAGTCGGGGCGAGAGGCCGTCGAGGTGCACAGGTTGCCGGAGCACGCCCTGGTCCAGCAGGGGATCGGGCGGAAGTTCCAGACGCCGGCCGTCTTCGGCAGCCTCACGGTGCTCGAGAACCTGGAGGCGGCGATGGGCTTCCGGGAGAGCGCGCCGGGGCTGCTCCGCGGGCTGTCCGCGGCGCAGGAGAAGGAGATCGCCGAGACGCTCGACCGGATCGGGCTCCGGCGGCGCGCGGAGCTGCGGGCCGCGGTGCTCGCGCACGGGGAGCGGCAGTGGCTGGAGATCGGCATGCTGCTCGTGCAGCAGCCGAAGCTGCTCCTGCTCGACGAGCCGGTGGCGGGGATGACCCGGCGCGAGCGCGACCGCACGGGGGAGCTCGTCCAGGAGATCGCCAAGCAGCGGTCGGTGCTGGTGGTGGAGCACGACATGGAGTTCGTGCGGCGCTACGCGAGCACGGTGACGGTGCTGCACGCCGGCAGGAGGCTGTGCGAGGGGCCGGTCGAGGAGGTCCAGGGCAACGCGCAGGTGATCGAGGTCTACCTCGGGCGGGCGCACGACGCAGGGCGCGCGCGCGGCGGCGCGGCGGCCGCGGCTGCGGCGGAGGAGCGGTAGAGAACATGCTGGTGATCGAGGATCTCGCGGTCTACTACGAAGAGAGCTGCATCCTGTCGCAGGTCAGCCTGGATGTCGCGCCCGGCCGGGTATCGTGCCTTCTTGGGCGCAACGGGGTCGGCAAGACGACGCTGCTCAAGGCGATCATGGGCGTGCTGAAGCCGCGGCGCGGAAAGGTGGCGCTCGACGGGGCGGACCTCACCTCGAGGTCGCCGAGCGACAGGGCGCGCGCGGGCATCGGCTATGTGCCGCAGGGGCGAGGGATCTTCCCCTATCTGACGGTGCGGGAGAACCTGCTCATGGGCTTCGAGGCGAAGAGCGACTCCGCGCCGAGCCCGGCGGCGCTGGAAGAGATGATGACCATGTTCCCCATCCTCAAGAAGTTTCAGGCGCGGGCGGCAGGGACGCTGAGCGGCGGGCAGCAGCAGCAGCTCTCTCTCGCGCGCGTGCTGCTGAGGAAGCCGAAGCTCCTCTTGCTGGACGAGCCGACGGAGGGGATCCAGCCGTCGATCATGCAGGAGATCGGGGAGGTGATCAAAGGGCTCGGGAAGCAGGGCGACATGGCGATCCTGCTCGTGGAGCAGTTCCTTGATTTCGCGCTCTCGACGGCGAGCGAGTACTTCATCATGGATAACGGGGGGATCGTGCGACGGGGGAGCGTGGCGGAGTTCGACGACGAGATCGCGAGAGAGTTTCTGGCGGTGTGAGCGGCCGCGCGACGACCTACGCCAGCGCCTCCTCTGCGCTGGCCGAGGTCACCGCCTGATCGAGCCATCGGTGCAGGGTGGTCAGCTCGGAGCAGGCGTCGATCTGGCAGCTCGCCGAAACGTGCGCGCAAGAGCCGCAGCCGGCGTGCCGGCCGGCCCGGCGGTTTCCTCAGCTCGGTTCGTCCAGCACTTCGGCGAGGGTCTTCGCGCTGAGCACCCGCTCGGCCCACTGCTCGAGCACCGCGATCTCTGCCCCCTCGACTCGAGCCACAGCAGCTTCCGGCAGCTCGCCGAAACGAGCGCGCAAGAGGCGCAGCAGGATGGCACGCTCTCCTTCGCGGCGACCCTGGTCGCGTCCCTGCGCGACGTACTTCTTCGCGAAATCGCTCTGGTACTCGTAGCCCTTCATCATCACCTCCAGCGCCCGGCGGGCCGCCGCGTTCAGGGAATTTAGCACGACATCGCCGTAGAACCTGGCCCTGTCCTCCTCGATCCCCCGGATCGCGGGCAGCGCGGCGGCGGCGATCCTCGCTCCCTGCTCGCTGCTGCCGTGCGCCAGGGCGGAGAGCACGGCCAGCTCGGGCCGGCGGACCGCCTCCGCGAGGTCCGTCACGACCGGAACCGCCTCACGCCCCAGCACGGGCGGGCGCAACACGAAGCCGGGGATGCCGGTCTCGATCGGCGCTGCGCACCAGGCGGCGACGTGGGGGTCGGGCGCGACGACGAGCAGGCCCACCTGGCAGCGGTGCGCGGCGCGCGCGCCCATGGTGTAGTCGGGCCAGCTGAAGCGCTTTCGTGGATCGATGCCGAGCTGGACCTCGACGATGAGCACCCAGATCGGCGCGTCGCCGTCGAGCAGGACGACGACGAGGTCGGCGCGGTACTCGGCAGGCTGGATCTCGGTCAGGTCGATCGAGGTGAGGCGCGCTCCCGAGTAGGGCGGGAGCGGGACGCCCAGCACCTCGACGAGGAGCTCGGCGGCGAGCGACGGGCGGTTCTTGAAGAGATCCACGAGGACCTCATGGGCCATGGAGGGCATCGCGACGTTGCTCGCAGGCGGTCGAGTTCAGGAGTGCGCGGGGTCTCCGCGGCGAAGGTCTGCTTCGCGCCCCCATCGAGGTGGCCCACGGCGGAGTGATATCAGCGCTCCCGGAGGAGGGCATTCGAAAATTCGATGTTGCGCAGCAGAAATGGAGACACCATTGTGGCAGCTCGCGCGTAATGGCGTGAGTCTGCGCGTCCCGCTGCCGGGCGGCTCGCCCGGCCTGCGGTGCTTCCGGAGTTGCTTGGCGGGTATCCTCTCGGCGCTCGGTTCGCTCGACACGAGGGAGCGGCCGCGGAGCGCCCCGGAGCCGCGTGACGGACGGCCACGGCGGAGCCGGCGCCGTCGGGCCGGCCGACCTGCTGGGCGCCGGAGAGCCGACAATGCCGCGGGCCCCCTGGAAGCCGCGCAGCGGGAGGGCGCGCAGGCGGCTCGCGGAGCAGGGCATGAGGCGGATCACGTGCGGCGGTGGACAGCGGCTGTGCGGCGGCCTAGGGGAAGACATGGAGAAGAGGCCGAGGGAGCGTGCGAGATGGCTGTGGGCGGCGTGGGCGCTCACGGCGGGCGGGTGTGCGATGCTCGCGGGGCTGGAGGACGGCTATTACGTGGTGGAAGGAGGCAGCGGCGGGACCGGGACCGGTGGGGAAGCCGGCGGCACGGTGACGGGGACCGGTGGGGATGCTGGCGCCGGAGGAGAGGCCGGTGGCACGGCGACGGGGACCGGAGGCGGCGCGGGCACCGGAGGAGAGACCGGCGGCGGAACCGGCGGCGGAACCGGTGGCAGCGGCGGTGGCGCAGAGTGCACGCCAGGGGGAACGGAGTGCGTGGGGCAGACGTGCGTGGAGGGGAAGTGCATCGGCGAGTGCGGCCCGGAGGACGTGCGGTGCTCGGAGAACCGGCCGCAGCGGTGCGGTGAGCGCGGGGCGTGGGAGGACGCGGCGCCGTGTCCTGCGGGAGCGCGCGTGTGCAGCCGAGGGGCGTGCGTGACACCGCCGAGCTGTGTCGGGCTGGCTGAGACGTGCGGGCCAGCGGGCAACGAGAGCTGCTGTGCGAGCGCGGAGGCGGTGCCCGGGGGCACGTTCAACCGAGGCAACGATCCAGCATATCCGGCGACGGTGAACGGGTTCTTGCTGGATCGGTTCGAGGTGACGGTGGGGCGGTTTCGAAGGTTCGTGGAGGCGTACCCCGGGAGCATGCCGGCGGCGGGAGCAGGGCGACACCCGTTGATCGACGGGAGCGGGTGGGATACGCGCTGGGACGGCAACCTGCCTGCGGATGCGGCGGCGTTGACGGCGGCCGTGAAGTGCAACTCGACCTACCAGACGTGGCGGGCTACGAACGAAGGAACCGAGCATCTGCCCATGAACTGCCTGAGCTGGTACGTGGCGTTCGCATTCTGCGCGTGGGATGGGGCGCGGTTGCCGACGGAGGCGGAGTGGAACTACGCGGCGGCCGGAGGGAGCGAGCAGCGGGAGTATCCATGGTCGAATCCGGCAGCCTCGACCACCATCGATGGAAGTCATGCCGTATATGAATGCACCGGGGACGGGTCAGCGTCCGGAGCGTGTGTGTTCAGTGATCTCCAGCCCGTGGGGTCGCGATCGACGAGGGGAGATGGAAGGTGGGGGCAGGCGAACCTGGCCGGGAGCATGTACGAGTGGGTGTTGGACTGGTACACGACGTACTCCGACGAATGCAACGATTGCGCCAACACGATCTCTGCCTCGTTCCGGGTGCTCCGGGGCGGGGGCTTCACCGATGATGCATCGCTCCTGCTCTCGTCCGCTCGCAGCAACCTCGTCCCGTCGTTCCGCTACAGCTACATCGGTGCCCGGTGCGCGAGGACACCGTAGCGACATGACACGAATATTGCTTATCACGACACTTCGTTTGAAGCTTGATCCTTGAACCCTTGTTCAAGCAACGATCCCCGCCGATGGCGGGCGATAGCCGCCGTAACGCGGAGAACCTGGGGTCCGGGGGCGGAGCCCCCGGCCCGGCTGCAGCACCGGTCATCGCCGTCCGCATGGAAACGCTGCTCGCCTGGGTCGCCGAGCGCGTCGCCAAGTTCCCCCGCGATCACCGCTTCACCGTCGGCGACCGCCTCCTCCACGCGTGCCTCGACGTCACCGAGAGCCTCATCGAGGCCTCCTACCGCCGCGACAAGCGCGCCGACCTCGCCGCCGCCTCGCGCGGCCTCGTCCGCGCCCGCGCGGCGCGTAGCCGCCCGGGGTCGTCATCGAAGACCAGCAGGTCGTCGCAGTATCTCACGAAGGAGCCGATCCCGAGGTGCGAGCCGAGGAGGTGGTCCACGGGTGTCAGCACCACGTTCGCCCAGATCTGCGACGTCAGGTTGCCGATCGGCAAGCCATGGGGTCGCGTGAGCGGCGCGAAGAGGTCGTCGCCCGGGAAGTAGAACCGCGTCCTCTCGACGTACGCGGGCGCGTCCAGGATGCGCTCGGTGATGGCCCACCACGCCTGGGGCGTGCGCAGGCGCAGCATCATGGCGGATCTCGCTCGCGACGGTCGATGGATAACGGGCCTCCTGACTCCTTGACGCCGCCCGGCCGGCGCGCGAGCCTCGTACCGTGTCGGTCATACTTGCGGAGGGGACCGTCTTCGCGCGCCGCTACCACGTCGTGCGCCTCATCGCCGCCGGCGCCATGGGGGCGGTCCACGAGGTGGTCCACCTCGAGACCGAACGCCGCCGGGCGCTCAAGGTGATGCACCCGCACCTCTTCCAGAGCGGCGAGATGCGCGAACGCTTCAAGCGCGAGGCGCGCATCGCAGGGAAGGTCGAGAGCGAGCACATCGTCGACGTCTCCGACGCGGGCGTCGACGAGGCGACGGGGACGCCCTTCCTGGTCATGGAGCTGCTCCGCGGCGAGGAGCTCGGCGAGCGCATCAAGCGCGCCGGCCGCCTGCCGCCCGCCGAGGCGGTGACCTACCTCTACCAGATGGCGCTGGCCCTCGAGCGGACGCACGCGGTGTCGATCGTGCACCGCGACCTCAAGCCCGCGAACATCTTCCTGTCGCAGCGGGAGGACGGCTCGGTCCGCGTGAAGATCCTCGACTTCGGCATCGCCAAGCTCGTCGCCGAAGGCGCGACCGCGGCCGGCGCTACCAGCAGCCTCGGCACGCCGATCTACATGCCCCCCGAGCAGTTCCACGGCGGCACGAAGCTCACCGCCGCCGCGGACATCTTCGCGCTCGGCATGATGGCCTATACGCTACTCGTGGGCATACCCTACTGGCACCCGGAGGCGAGCAGCGCCGACGGCGTGTTCGCGTTCGCGATGATCGCAATCCATGGACCTCGGGAATCGCCGGTGCAGCGGGCGCGCTCGCACGGCGTGGCGTTGCCGCCGGGCTTCGATGCGTGGTTCGCCCGGGCCACGGCGGTCGACCCGGCGGCGCGGTTCCGCCGGGCCCTGGAGGCGGTACACGCCCTGGGCGAGGTGCTCTGCGTCCCGGTGGGCGGCGACCGGGGGACGTTCCCCAGCGCGCCGTCCTGGCCCGGGGTGATGCCCGCCGCCACGGGGCTGCCCTCCGCGGTCGCGACAGCGGAGCCCGCGCCGGCGAGGAGCCCGGGCCCGGAGCGCGACGCGCGCTCGCAGGGCCTGGCGCTCGCGGGGACGTCGACCGGGGCAGCGGTGTCCGCCCTGCCAGCACGCTCCGGGGTGCCCGGCCGAGCGTCGCTCGCCGCGGTGGCCTTGCTGGGGCTCGGTGTGCTGCTGGGCGGCTGGCTCGCGCTGCGCGGCGCGGGCGGGGGCGATCCTGTCGCGGCGCCGGACGCCGCGAGCGCGGCAGCGCCGGAAACGACCGCAGCGGCAACGCCGGAGCTGCGCCCCGCAGGCCCGGAAACGACCGTCGCGGCGCAGGACACGACCGCCGCAGCGCCAGCACCAACCCCCACGGTCGCTCCGAGCGCCGCGGCTCCGAGCGCGCCGTCTTCGACGGCGGTGAAAACCGGCATGACGTCCGCTCCAGCTGCGCCTGCGGGCACGACGTCACGGGACACGGCGGTCAAACCGTCGCCGACCGGACCCAGACCCCCTCCGGTCAACAAGAAGCCGCCCCCGCCGCAGCCGACATCGACCTCCCCTTTCGGGCGGTATTGAGCGGCATCTCCGCCGCGACGCCGCCTCGCGCCCCACGCGCGCGGAGGGCGGCCTGGTCCGTCCCCGAGAGGTCCGCACGTCGTCACAAGCGCACAGAACGAGCGCACAAAGACCCGCTCATCTCTCCTTCCCGCCTCGCCGCTCTCATGTTCACATCCGTCCACACTCCGCGCCTGCTCTCGCGCGGGTCCCGATCTCTCCTCACCTGCTGAGTGCCAGAACATGCCCCCTTGGTTCCGCCGCTCCACGCATCTCCTCGCCATCGCCGGGCTGCTCTCCCTCTCTGCTCCTGCTGCGGCGCAGGACATCGCGGCCGCCGATGCGCTCTTCGAACGAGGCTTCGCCGACATGCAGGCGGGCCGCTACGAGACGGGCTGCAAGGCCCTCGCTGAGAGCCTGCGCCTCGACCCTCAGCCCGGCACGCTCTTCACGCTGGCGTCGTGCGAGGCGGAGTGGGGCCGCATCGCCACCGCGGCGACGCGCTTCGGAGAGTACCTTGCGCTGTTCGAGCGGCTCACGCCGGAGCAGAGGATCCGTCAGGGCAAGCGGCCGGAGCTCGCGAGACAGAAGCGCCAGCAGCTCGCGCCGCGGATCCCGAAGCTCGCGCTCTCGCTGCCGCCGCACGCGCCGACCGGCACCGTGGTGATGCGCGACGGCATCGCGCTGGGCGAGGCCGCGCTGGGCATCGCGCTGCCGGTGGACCCGGGAGAGCACCTGGTGTCGATCAAGACGCCGGGAGGGCCCGTCCGGGAACAACGCATCACCCTCGTCGAGGGCGAGGCGAAGGAGCTCACGCTGGAGCTGAAGGAAACGCCTCCCCCGGCAGCGCCCGCGCCGCCTCCGGCGCCCTCGCAGCTGGCGGCGCCCCCGCCCGACCCAGCACCTGCGCCGGCCGAACCGGACGCGCCGGCGGTCCCGGCCGGACGCCGGGCGGCCGTCTACGTGACGGGCGCGGTCGGCGCGGCGGGGTTCCTGCTGGGCGGTATCCTGGGCGCGCTCGTGTTCGACAAGAAGGGCGTCATCGCGGAGCACTGCGGCAGCGGGATCCAGGTCACGGATCGGAAGGCCTGTGACCCGACAGGGTACGACGCCGCGACAAGCGCGGACGCGATGGCCCGGGTAAGCACCATCGCCTTCGGGGTGGGGCTGGCCGGGCTCGGGGCGGCGGCGGTGCTGTACTGGACCGAGCCGAAGCCCACCGCCCCGGCGGCCGGCGCGCGCCCGAGGTGGATCAGCGCAGGGGTGCTGGAGGCAGGGCCGGCGGGGGCGACGTTCGGCGCGAGAGGGCGTTTCTGAGGCTGGCCGTTGCGCCTCCGAGGCGCCTCGTCCCAGGACTTTCCGTCCCCACGCTGATCCGGCCACCTCGTGCATGCGCCGCGTCGGCATCGTTCCGGGAGGGGGCTCCCCGGCCGCGCCTCACCCGTCAATACAGCACGAAAAAGGATGCCTGCGGGTCTGACTCTTCCGCGGTCAGATCCGGGAAGTCGGCGAGTATCTCCTCCATGGTCATGCCAGAGGCCAGATACTCCAGGACGTCAGTGACCGTGATCCGCAGGCCGCGCACACACGGCTTGCCGCCACGCTTGCCCGGATCCATGGTGTTCAACCGCTGGTCATCCATGGGAGAAGATAGCCGTCGGCCTGCACCCGCTCGAGCCGGACCTCGGGCGCGTCCTGCCATGCAGCGGCACCAGCCGTGACGCGCAACGTCTCCTCCGCGAACCGGCCCAGCTTTCCCACGCGGCTTCGATACCAGCGCTCCAGGAGGAGCGCACTTCGAACAACCGCTATCCATGGCAGATAAAGAGAGATGGGCGCACCGGGCTGCGTGTAATCACGCGAGGCCGCGTGTTCTGCTCAGCGAACAGCTCGCCACACGTCGGGTTCGGGGCAGCCTTGGCGCACTCCACTCAGAAGATAACCTCGCTCAGCTCGCGCCCGCGCCGCTGGCCGCGCGCTCCCGAGAGCGTCAGACACGGCGCGACGGTGCAATTCGGGAGGCACGCATCGCCGATGCGACGCAGCTGCTCGCTGACCAAACGCGAGCACGGGCGCGCGGCGCGGTGGACAGCGCCCGTGCGGCGGCTGTAGGAGTAAATATGCTCAGCAGGCGCGCCGGGTGGTGGTGGGCGGCATCGACCTTCCTGGCCAGCGGCTGTACGGCGCTCCTGGGGCTGGACAAGGACTATCACCCGCTGGATGGCGCGGGCGGCGGCGACGCAAGCTCGGGCGGCGGCGACGCAAGCTCGGGCCGCGGCGGCGGCGACAATGGCACCGGCGCCGGCACCGGAGCGTGCACGCCCGGCGATGCGCGGTGCTCGGACAACCGACCAGAGCAATGCAACGACCGCGGCCAGTGGGACGCCCCGGAGCCGTGCCCTGCGGAGGCGCCCGTGTGCAGCGGAGGGGCGTGCACGACACCGCCGAGCTGCGAAGGGCTGCCAGCGACGTGCGGGTCGGGCGCCGACGAGGGCTGCTGCGCGAGCGCGCTGGTGCCGGGGGGGACGTTCAACCGCGGCAACGATCCTGCGTATCCAGCGACGGTGAGCGACTTCCGGCTGGATCGCTTCGAGGTGACGGTGGGGAGGTTCCGGAAGTTCGTGGAGGCGTACCCCGGGAGCCGGCCCGCGGCCGATGCGGGAGCGCACCCGGACATCCAGGCGAGCGGGTGGAACCCGGCCTGGAACGGCGAGCTGCCCCCGGACGCGGCGGCGCTGCGAGCCGCGGTGACGTGCACTCCAGACAACCCGGACATGCGCACGTGGACGGAGGAGCCCGGCGCCCAGGAGCACCTGCCGATGAACTGCGTGAGCTGGTACGTCGCCTTCGCGTTCTGCGCCTGGGACGGGGGCCGGTTCCCCACGGAAGCCGAGTGGAACTACGCGGCGGCCGGAGGGGACGAGCAAAGGCAGTATCCGTGGTCGAACCCGCCGGAGTCGACGACCATCGACGCGAGCTACGCATCCTATGATTGCAGGGAGAGCGCAGCGCCCGGCTGCACGTTCCAGAGCGACTTCGGCGACATCGCGCCCTCCGGGTCCCGCTCGCCGAGGGGCGACGGGCGGTGGGCGCAGGCGGATCTCGGCGGGAGCATGCGGGAGTGGATGCTGGATGGATACGGGACCTACCCGGCGGAATGCGTCGATTGCGCCAACCTGACGGACACCTCGAGCCGGGTGGTCCGCGGCGGGAGCACCTTCGGCGCGCCGAGCTATCTGTTGACGTCCGCGCGGGTCAGCGTGGCGCCGTCAGCCCCCTACTACAGCCTCGGCGTGCGGTGCGCGAGGACGCCCTAGAGGGCCGCGCTCAGCCGAAGAAATCGAACGCCGTCCCGGCGCCCCGCTCGCGCGCGGCGGCGTAGACGACGCGCGCGAGCGCCACGTCCTGGATCGCGAGGCCGGTCGAGTCGAACACCGTGATGGCCGCGTCTCCGCGCCCCGCGAGCTTGCCCGCGACGACCTCGCCGATCGTCCCCTGGATGTGCTCGCGGTGCAGCGCGCCCGCGTGCAGCGGCACGTTGACCTCGCCGCTCTCGGTCGCCTGCGCCCAGTCGTCGATGATCACGCGCGCGTCCCGGAGGATCTCCGGATCGAGCTCCTGCTTACCGGGCGCGTCGGCGCCCATCGCGTTGATGTGCGCCCCTGGGCGGACCCACGCGCGCTGCACGACCGGCGCGCGCGCGGGCGTGGAGGTGCAGAGGATGTCGCAGCCGGAGGCCTCCTCCACCGAGACGGCGCGCCCGCCCGCCTCGGCCGCGAACCGCTCGCTCGCCTCGCGCGACACGTCCGCGGTGAGCACCTCCAGCTGAGCGCCGTAGACGGCGCGGTGGGCGTCGAGCAGGAAGCGCGCCTGCACGCCGCAGCCGATGAAGCCGAGCGTCCTCGGGTTGGGCCGCGCGAGGAGCTTCGACGCGATCGCCGCCGCCGCGCCGGTCCGCACCGCCGTGAGGCGGGTCGCGTCCATCACGGCGAGGGGCGACACCGTGGCCGGATCGCTGAGGATGTAGAGCCCCATGACGGACGGCAGGCCGAAGCGCGCCGGGTTCTTCGGGTGCGAATTGACCCACTTCACCCCAGCCGCGCCGTCGGCGTAGGCCGGCATCGCACGGAGATCCCCGTCGTGGGCCGGCAGCCCCAGGTACACCTTCGGCGGCATCGCGGCCTCGCCGCGGCCGTGCGCCGCGAACGCCGCCTCCACGGCGGTGATGGCCGCGTCCATGGCGAGAAGGGAGACCACATCGGACTGGGACAGGAGCAATGTTTTCTCGGACTTCATCGGGCGCGACCGTACGCGAGGCCGAAAGCGAGCGCACGCGTCCCGGCGGCGGGCAGGTGTGCTCGCATGCTCCGCGCACCGCCTTCGTGCGCCCTCTTTCCGCGAAAGGGACGCCTGGCCTGCTCGGATCTGGCAGCCGGGAGCGGCCGGTCACGGAACGCCGGCGACATGAACCGGGGGGTTGGCAGGCGAAGCCATTGCGCTGAAGATGGCGAAGCTGCGCCGTGGGGTGAGGTGCACCTCGCGTCTTGACGATCTCTCTTCTGGTGGAGCGAGTGGATGAACGTACGACTCGTTGCAGGTCTCTTTGTGCTCGCGTTCTCGGCGATCGCCGGATGCGGCGATGATGAAGGCGAAGGTGGCAAGGGCGGCGCCGGCGGCGCCGGCGGGAGCGGCGGCAGCGGCGCCGGCGCGTCGGACGCGACAAGCACGGGCAGCAGCGGCGGCGCCGAGCCCACCGGCACCGGCGGCTCCGGCGGCGCCGAGCCCACCGGCACCGGCGGCTCCGGCGGCGCCGAGCCCACCGGCACCGGCGGCTCCGGCGGCGCCGAGCCCACCGGCACCGGCGGCTCCGGTGGAGGGACGTCCGCCGGCCATGGCGCGGCGTGCACCTACGACGCGGCGTGCGCCGGTGAGTACTGCATCACGGAGACCGACTGGGGCTGGCCGGCCGGGGCCTGCGCGAGCCTCTGCGATCCCGCCGTGGGCGCCTGTTCCGACGGCGCCGTCTGTGTCGATTTCGGCGAGTCGCTCGGCCTGTGCATCCTTCGTTGCAGCACGACCGACGAGTGCCGCGATGGCTACAGGTGCAGCGACATCGGCGGCGAGATCACGGCGTGCATCCCGGGGTGCACCGTGAACTCGCAGTGCGCGGATCTCGGCGTGTGCGACAGGCTCGACGGCGTCTGCAAGCTGGGCGAGGCCGACTGCGCCGACGGCGAGGACGACGAGGGCGACGGCCAGATCGATTGCGCGGACAGCGACTGCGCCGCGACCTGCGGCCCGCTCGTCGACGCAGCCTGCGCGGGCGCGACGCCGGTGACGACGACGACGATCGAGGGCGACACGTCGAGCGGCACGCGCGCGCTCAAAGGCAGCTGCACCGGCGACGGGCCGGAGGAGCTCCACCTGTTCACGCCGCCCGCGGGCCAGTCGGGCACGCTCCTCGTCGTGCTCCAGTCGGAGAGCAACCACGGCCTCTATACCCGCACGGCGTGCGCGAATGCTTCCACCGAGCTCGCGTGCGCGGATGAGCACGCCGCCTCGGACGCCGCGC
This sequence comes from Sorangium sp. So ce362, assembly GCF_051519845.1. Classification (NCBI taxonomy): domain Bacteria; kingdom Pseudomonadati; phylum Myxococcota; order Polyangiales; family Polyangiaceae; genus Sorangium; species Sorangium sp. So ce362. Next base: position 7,558,432 of record NZ_CP150332.1, read on the forward strand.
CCGAGGAGGAGTCGTTCGCGCTCGTCGTGCGCGAGGGCCAGGCGGTGCCGATCGTCGTCGACGCCCGAACGCGCGCCGACGCAGGGCCGTACACGCTGGAGCTCGTGTTCTCTCCGGCCACCTGCGGCGATCGGATCGTCAGCGCGCCCGAGGAGTGCGACGACGGCAACACGGTCGACGGCGACGGCTGCTCCGCCGCGTGCACCGCGGAGCTCGACGACGTCTGCGAGGACGCGTCCGTGGCCGTCCTGGGCGACAACCGGGGCGACACGACGGGCGGCACGGTGCTGTTCGCGGGCAGCTGCATCCGCCCCAACACGCCGGAGAGGATCCACTCGTTCACGCCGCCGAGCGCCGGCAGGCTCAGGCTGGTGCTGTCCTCCGCGACAGATCAGGGCATGTACGTGCGGACGGGCTGCACGGGCCCCGAGCTGGCGTGCATCGACGCCGTGCTCGGAGGCCGCGATGAGACGCTTACGGTCAGCGTCCAGGGCGGCGTGCCCCTGCTCATCTTCGTCGACACGGACAGCCAGAGGAACGCTGGGCCTTACACGCTCAACCTCTCCTTCACCCCCTCTCCCTGAGCTCCGGCGCCGCCGCGCGGCGCGACCGAGCGCCCTCCGGACGGGGCGGATGAGGTACGCTGCGCGCGTGCTTGCCGCCCCGCCTTCCGCCCAGCCGCCTCGCCGCACGCGCCTGCTCGCCGCCGCGTTGCTGACCGCGTGCGCCTGCCAGCCGACCTCCGCGCCGCCGGCCCGCGCCTTCCAGGACGCCCCGCCGCTCCCCGGCGCGCCCGGCGTCGCAACGCCGTCGCCGCACGACGCCACCCCGGCCCCGCAGCCCGCGCCGTCGACCGCGGGCGACGGCGCGTCGGGCGCGGGCGCCGGCGCGGCGCGCGCGACGCTCGACAGCAGGTCCCCCGTCAAGCTCGCGCCTCCGCCGTTCAGCCAGGCGCTCTTCCGGCCCGCGCCGGCCGGAGGCTCCGCCGCGCCGCGCCTCGTGAAGGTCGCCGAGCGGAAGAACGAGATCACGGACGGGGCAGCGTGGTTCACCACGAACGGCCTCTCCCTGCCGACGCTGCAGGTGCCGAGCGCGGCCGCGGGCGGCGCGAGCGGCGCCCGCCCCCTCCCCTCCTTCGTTCCCGAGGGCTACCGCGATCAAGCGCTCGTCAAGGCCATCGATCACGGCGACCACATCGCGCTGTTCTACGGCCCAGACTTCGCCGAAGCGCGCTTCGTCGCGATCCTCGACGCGGCGCACGAGGTCGTCGCCTTCTTCGACTTCGACAGCTTCCTCACGCCGCCCGAGTTCGCGCCCAAGGAAGCCGCGTTCGTGCGGGGCCACGTCGGCTGGGCCGTGGTCAAGGACGGCGTGCTCTACGTCTCGTCGGGACACAGGACGTATGCGGCCTCGTCGAAGGGCAAGAACGCCTACCTCTCGGCCATCGATCTCGCCTCTGGGCAGCTCCTCTGGCAGAGCGCGCCGCTCGTCTGCAACGCCGAGAACTTCGTCCTGCGCGGAGATCATCTCCTCTGCGGATACGGCTTCACGGCCGAGCCGGACTTCCTCTATGTCCTCGAGCGCGCCACCGGCAAGGTGGTCTCGAAGCTCCCGCTGAAGAGCGGACCTGAGTTCCTTGTCGAGAAGGACGGCAAGCTCTTCGTCCGCACCTACGACACGGATTACGTCTTCGAGATCCGCTGAAGCGGCGCTCGGGGGGCGGCCGGCGCGCCCGCTGACGGCGGGGGCCGGCACGCCGCGATCCGAGGGCTCCGCGGTACCTGCAGCTGCGGTCATCCACCCCGCGCTTCGCGCCGAGGATGTCCAGCGCCCCGGAACGGCCCGGGAGCGGGCGCTATGCCCCAGGGCGCCCACGGCTCCTCCGAGGGCGAGGCGAGGTGGCGCCGCGAGATCTCGCCCTCGTGCTCGCTCCCCTGTCGTTCCTCGGCGCCGGCGCGACGACGCGCCGTGCGCACCTGCTCCCGATCGGCACGGCATCTCGGCACGGCGGGCGGGGGCCCTCGCATCGCTCGGCGCGATGGCCCGCCCGCCGCAGCGGCCGCCCCTCGCTGCCTTCCATGGAAGAGCTCGCTCGCCGAGCGTCGACACGCCTTCCTGGACCGGACAGGCGTGTAGAACGCGATGAAATGCAACGGAATGACGCAAGACGCCCCGGGTGTCGCAGATTGCCCCAGGAGAGCACGCTCGTCGCTCCTCGCCCACGCCGCCCGCGCCAGCCTGGAGATCCACGAGGAACGCAAGAAGCTGCTCCTGTCGCGCAGAGCTTGCGCCGCCCCGGCCGCGCCCGGCGTCGCTCGAGCGCGAAACTCGCCGCCATCGGGCTGCCGCACGGCTGAGCGACCATGGCAGCGAACTTGCTACCTGCTCACTTCAAGCACACACGAGGTGTTACCTCACAGTTCCGGAGCGGCGCGCGTTCCGGGAGTCCAAGCGACGCAGGATGAAAAGGAGCGAGCATGCAAGTGGAGCTCACCTTCCGGCACATCGATAAAAGCCCCTCGCTCGAGGAGCTGATCCGCGAGCAAGCGAACAAGATCCAGCGCTTCAACGACCACATCAACAGCTGCGCCGTGGTCGTCGAGCGCGAACACGCGAGCCAGGGCACGGGCGGAGAGTACCGCGTGCGCGTCGACCTCCACGTGGCCGGCAAGCACGAGATCGTGAGCGAGGAGCGGGCCGCCAGGAACCTGCTGCCCACGGCGGTGCGCGACGTGTTCCACCGCGCTGGTCGCCAGCTGAAGAAGCTCGCGAGCGAGCAGCGGAGCGAGGTGAAGGCCCACCCGGCGCAGGACACCGCCGGCGTCATCACGAAGCTGTTCAACGACCACGGGTTCATCAGGACGATCGAGGGTCGGGAGATCTATTTCCACGAGCGAAGCATCGTATCGGCGCCGTTCTCCGAGCTGAAGATCGGCATGGGCGTCGCCTACACGGAAGAGGACGGCGACGACGGGCCTCAGGCGAGCACGGTGCGGGTCGTGGACGCGCGCGGCGGCAACCGCGGCCGCGAGGAGATACCCACGCTCAGCTAGGCCGAGCCAAGAGAGCGCGGGGCTCGTGCGCGCGGCGCCGGCCCTGCCGCTCCCTCGTTCGCCCTGCGGGCGGCTATATCGTCGTATCGCGCAGCCACGGCGGGAGAGGCGACCGCCGCGGCGTCGGGGCCATCGGGGGCTCGGCCGGCGGCGTCGCGATCTCCTCCATCTCGTCCTGTGCAGGCACCGCGTCCCCGTCCCGGGGAGGATCTGGCTGCGGCTGCGCCCTCTGCCGCCTCGTCTCCCACGCCTCGCGCTGCCGCTCCAGGTCGTCGATCCGGTCGGAGGCCTCGTCGAGCTTGCGCTCGAGCCAGCCCACGCGCGCGGATTCACGCCTCAGCTCCGAGAGCGCCGCCCTGAGCTCGTGATCTCTCGAGCGGAGGGCGGCCCTCGCCCGCTCGCGCTCGCTCTCGGCTTGCTCGATCCGCGCCGACAGGCGCTCGCGGTCGATCTCGAGCCCGGTGATCTCGCGCTCCATGGCGCTCTTCGACTGCTCGTAGCGCACGTCGGCCTCGGCCTTCGCCGCCGACGCGGCCTGGGCCGCGCGCCGCGCCCGGAGCTCGGCGTGCTCGGCCAGGCGCTTCGCCTCGTTCATCGACTCCTTGGCGGAGTTGGCGCTCTTCGCGTCGTCGCTCGCCCTCATCGCCAGGGCGAGCGCCTCCTCGGTCGCGCGCTGCGCCTCGCTCATCTTCGCGAGCGCCTCCTGCGCCGAAGCGTTCGCGGCCGCCTCGAGGCGGCTGTGCTCCCGCGCGGCGCGCTCGGCGGCCTCGGCCGTCTTCCGCGCTCGCGCCGCGTGCATCCAGAACACGGTGGTCGTCGCGACCATGCCCATCAGCACGACCACGCCGAGGGCGAGGAGCCCCCGCGTGAGGCGCTCGCGGCGCGCCTCCGCCGCGACGGCGGCGTCGAGGAAGGTGCGCTCCAGAACGGTGAGATCGTCGATGTCCCGGGCCCAGGCGGACAGCTCGTGCAGCGCCTTGCCGCGAGGCAAGAGCTTCGGCGCCTTGCCGCCGAGGACCCACCTAGAGAGCGCCTCGTCGAGCTCCTTCTTCGCCCGACCGAGCCGGTGGAGCGCGCTCGCCACCTCCGTCATGCGCGGCCGCGCCTCGGGCTCGAACGACAGCACCCGGTGGACGAGGGCGACGAGATCGGGCGGCGTGGAAGCGCTCATCGGGGGCGGCCATGCCCCGCTCGGCGCGTCGGGCGTCCGCCCCTCGAGCAGCTCATAGAGGATGACGCCGAGGGAGTAGACATCCGCCTTGACGTCGACGCTCCCGGAGTGGCGCTCCTGCTCCGGCGCCATGTAGCTCCTCGTCCCGAGGCCCCACACGCCCTCTTGCGTGAACGGCATCGTGGGCTGTCCCGCGCCCTCGCTGTGCGGCGCGGCCTCGATCGACGCGCGCGACCCCCGCGCCACCGCGGAGGAGGCCGCCTCGGGCGGGCCCTCGACCGACGCGGGGTGGATCGCGGACCTGCGGATGCTCACGAGGGGGAGGCTCCTGAGCGCGTCGTCCTCGCGCGCGTCGCTCTCTGAGGTTGCGCCCGCGGCGCTCGCGGTGCCCGCCGCGAGCGCGGGGCCGTTCGTGGTGGCCACCGTCGGCGCCTGCCGCGTCGAGAGCTCCGTGCGGATCGTGGGCACGGACGCGGGCGCGATGGATCCCCTCCCCTCCAGCTCCAGCACCTCGGGGAGACCGCCCCAGAGCACCTTCGCGATGCCGAAATCGAGGATCTTGACGCGGCTGCCCCCGGGCGCGAGCTCGTCGTCGACCACCATGATGTTCTCCGGCTTCAGATCGCGGTGGACGACCTTCGACGCGTGGGCCGCGGCCATGGCCGAGGCGATCTGGTAGCCGAGGCGCACGACCTGCCGCGGTCGATCCGCGGGCGGCGCCGCCTGCACCCAGTCGCGCAGCCCCCGCCCGTCGAGGTGCTCCATCACGATGTAGGGCGAGCCGTCCTCGAGCTCGCCGGAGTCGAAGACACGGACGATGCCCGGGTGGTTGATGATGTTGACGGCGATCGCCTCCTGCCGGAAGCGGGCCACGACGTCCGGCCGGCGGGCGTAGTCGCCGAGCAGCACCTTGATCGCCGCCCGCGCCCGCGTCTTCGGGTGCCGCGCCCGGAACACCCGCCCCATCCCGCCGCGGCCGAGCTCGCCTTCGATGAGCCAGCCGCGCAGGACCGCGGGGAACGGCGCGAGCTCGTCCTCGATGCGGTCGGAGGCCGGGCGCATCTCCATGCCCGACCATCCTGCACCTGCCCGCCCGGCGGCGGAAGCCCCGACGCGCGCCGGCGCGCCTGACCCTCGACCGTGGGACGGGGTCATGGACGCGCCGGCGCGCGGGGCTCGGGTCATCCCGCGCTCGCGCAGTAGCCTGCCCACACCTCCGGGATACGCCGCTCGCTCAGGCCCAGGACGGGCGCCGGCGGCAGCCACTTCGGCTTCACCGGGGCGCGGAGCAGCTTCATGCCGGCCTGCTCCGGCGTCCGGCCCCGCTTCATCGTGTTGCACGCGTAGCAGGACGCGACGATGTTGTCCCAGACGGTCCTGCCGCCCTGCACGCGCGGGACGACGTGGTCGTAGTTGAGCTCGCGGGCCTCCTTCTTCACGCCGCAGTACTGGCAGCGGAAGCCGTCGCGCAGGAGGACGTTGACCCTCGAGAACCTCACGCCGCGCTTCATCCCCAGCGTCGGCCGCTTCAGCCGCACCACCGCGGGTGCCTTGATGGAGAGCGACGGCGACCGGATGTCGTCGTCGTATTCCTCGATGACCTCCACCTTGCCCAGAAAGCTCATCGTGACAGCGGTCTGCCACGAGATGACCTTATGGGGCACCATCCATGGCGTCAAAAGCAGCGTCTGCGCGGTCATGGCCCACCTCTCTAGCGTCTCTTTCTCTTCATGATGTCACTCCACGTCACGTGCGATGAGATAGAATTGGCAGGCTCGCTCGCTCGGGCGCGGGCTCCCGAAGTAGCACGCAGGCGAGCGGAGCGGCCCGGTGTCCCCAGCGGGATTCGAACCCGCGTCTCCGGAGCGAAAATCCGGCCGCCTGAGCCTCTAGCAAGATGGGGACATGGTCACGTAACCACGCAATAGCGACCACCGGCCGCGGGAGCTCCCGGCTCCGCGGCGTCGCGGGCGCGGTCCTCTCCCGAGGCGCGGCTCTCGTGGCTGGAGCGGTGGAGGAGAATCGAACTCCCGTCGCGAGCTTGGCACGCTCGCACTCTACCATTGAGCTACCACCGCAGGTTCATGATGAAAAAAGGAGGCGGGCCGCCGGGCGCCGCGCGCGCCCGCACGATGTGCGGCACGCCGGCCGGCGGCCCGCCTCGGCGCCGAGAAGAACGAACGGGCAAGGGGCGCTGTGGGGGCTCAGGGTAAGGTGATAACCCACGAGCTTCGGCCCGTCCGGTGGAGCGACGAGGGGTCGAACCTCGATCCCTGCCGTGCGAGGGCAGTGTTCTCCCGGTTGAACTATCACCCCGCTTCAGCGAGTCGACCCTCGCGTCAGATCTTCATTGTCATCTCCTTCTCCATTGGCTCCATTGGACGGCTGTCCGCCGATTTCGTTGAGCCAGGCTCGCTCTTTTTTGGAGGGAGCCGGGCTTGCAGCAATCGAAGCGTCTCGCGGGAGCTCTGTAGAGCTCTCGAGGCGCCCCCGAGGAGGATCGAACTCCCCTCACCTGATCGACAATCAGGCTGCCTCACCAGATGCATACGAGGGCAACACGGCGCCGCCGGCGGGATTCGAACCCGCGACATCCTAGGGAATGATAACCGTCCTCCTTCGGCCCGGGTCGGGCAAGCGGGCGGAGAACGGTATAGGTGCTCTACCAGACTGAGCTACAGCGGCAAGGTCGGGATCCGAGAACCGTCGTCCCTCGGCCCGGGTCGGGCAATGGGCGGACAACGGAGGGCGGGATCCCGGCGCCCCCGGCGGGACTCGAACCCGCATCGACCGGCTTCGTAGGCCGGCCCCTGTCCATTCGGGCTCGGGGGCAGCTCCTGGGAGCCGGACGCTGGCGTCGAACCGCACCCGGCGTCGGACGGACGGGCCGGCGGAGCCCGTCCGTCACGCTTTCTGTCACGAGGTATCCCGGGTGAAATCCGCCATCACCTGGGGGGCCGCCCCGTCGAACCCCACGACATCGAGCATGCCGGGGTCCGTCGGGTCGGCGATCGAGAAGCCGGTCGACGTCATGCCGACGACGACAAGCTTCGCCGGTCGGCCCATCGCCTGCCGGTAGTCCCTGAGCGCCTGAAACGGGTGAACGCCGCCCGCCCAGGTCTCGTTGTCCGTGTAAATGACGAACGAGTCGACCTCCACCCGGTTCCGCTTCGCCCAGATCATCGGCAGCGCGCAGTCGGTGCCGCCGAAGGGAAGGCCCTCCACCGCGCGCAGCACGTCATCGAGCCGCTGCTCCGGCGAGATCGACAGCGGCAAGAGGCCGGAGACTCCCCCGCCCCACTTGCCGCCGTACCCGCCCGACGCCGCCGAGAAGCCGACCACGCTGTACTCGCGCTCGATCCTCGCCGTCGCCATGGCCATGGCCGCGCTCGCCACGCGCGGCGTCAGGCCGGGGACACCAGCGATGTTGCCGCTGGTCATGGATCCGGAGATGTCGAGCGCCAGGAGGTGCTTCTTCCTTGTCGGCTCGACCGCCCGGAACGCGAGGTAGAACGCCTCGTTCAGCGCGTCGACGATCTCGCGGACCGGGGTCCACGAGAGCGCGTTGGCGCGCCGGCGCGCGCGCTCGCCGTGGCCCTGCTCGTAGACCTTGAGAGCCGAGAGCACGGCGACGGGGTGGACCCGCGCCGCGGCCAGGCGGCCGGCGTCGGTGAGCTGTTGCGCCACCCTGCGGGACGCGTCGCTCATCGGCGAGAGCACGTCGATCGCGGTCATCTTCCCCAGGTTCCGGATGAGCGCGGTCTGCGGCATGTGCTCGAGCAGCGCCTCCCAGACCGCGGGGTCGTTCTTCCACTCGGTCTGGAGCATCTCGTGCGTGAAGCGATGCTGCCTGATCAGCGCGGTGACCTGCTTCCGGTTCGTCGCCGCGCGGAGCGACTCGAACGCGCGCACCGCGTCCGGCAGCTCCCCCGGGGGCAGCGCCTTGCCACGCGCCGACTCCTTGCCGAGCGCCTCGATACCGCCGACGATCCAGCGGTACAGGGCGTCGTGCTGCGGGGTCGGCGCGACCGGATGCGCGAGCCGCAGGAGATCGCGGTGGCTGAACCCGTCGCGCTGCTGGTACTTGATCGCCTGATACGCGACCCTGTCGACCGGCTTGCCGTTGTACCAGGCAGCGACGGCGGACCGGAGCCCGCGCCCCCACTTGCGGAAACCCCGCACGTCGCGGGCGAAGTGGAAGAGATCCGTCCCCGTGCGGCATACCTCGGGCAAGGCCGCGAGGGCAGCCTTCCGGGTCTCGATCTTCGGGTCGGCCGAGGCCATCGCGAGCGCGAAGATCGCAGGCGCGTTCTTCGGCGCTCGCCCCGAGCCGCTGATGTCGACGATGCGCTGCACGGCGCGGGGCCCGTCCGCGGCGAGGCAGGCCTCGACGGCGCGGGCGTTCTCCACGGTGAGCTTCCGCTCGCTCGCATAGTAGGTCCCCCCCTCCGCGCCGAGGATGAGCCAGCGGTCGAGCCTCGCCCACTCGTCGAGGGCGAAGGCGAAGCCACCGGCGCTGTTCTTCGCCTGATCGGCGCGGGCCTTGTGCCGCTGCGGGGTGACCAGCGCGGCAAAGTGCTTCAGATAATTGGCCATGACACCACCTCCGGCCCGAGAGCCCGGGCAAACGAGGACGGATAAGCGGCGCGCTCGGAGGATCTCCCAAAGATAACCGAGCGCGATCGACCCGTCCTGGGTGGGCGTACGGGGATCGAACCCGTCTTCGCAGGGTCACAACCTGCCCTCTTCACCAGAAGAGTAACACCCACGCAAGCTATCGTCGGGATGGCCGGATTCGAACCGGCGGATCTCCTCACCCCAGATGAGGCGCCTCTCCACTGGGCTACATCCCGGAGCGCCTGCCCACGGCAGGCGCCCACGGCCCCCCGGGCCCGGAGGCGAGCCCGAGCCTCGCGTGAACAAGGCGGGCCCTGACCTCCGAGCGCCGGGGGCGCGGCTCCGGCGGGAGGGATCGAACCTCCAACCCTCCGCTTAACAGGCGGACGCTCTACCATTGAGCTACACCGGAACATGGAGGCGCAGCGCGCCTCCATCTACATCGTACATCCTGGTTGTCACAGAACGAGCGACCCCCCCGCAGAGGGATCCACGAGAGCGCATCGGCGATCTCTGCGCTCTCACGCCGCGCTCGCCGGCATTTCACGCCGAGCGGTGCGCCGGGTGGACCCGAGAGGAATCGAACCTCCAGCCGTCCGCTTAAGAAGCGGCTGCTCTATCCATTTGAGCTACGGGTCCGCACGGAGGGCGCACCTCCGCATCGCCTGCCACGCGGGCAGGCCATCATCCTCTGAAGAGCTCGAACCTCCGCGTCGAAAGAGCGGATGATCTACAGCCGCTCGGGCCATCCCTCGCCCGGAGCGGGCGTACACGAATCCCGATCGCGCCCCCGCGAGCGCGCACCATGGCCCCCGAACGTCATTCGTTATCGATTCGAATGCTTCCAGCGCACTCTCTACCGCGCCTCCTTTCCATGGGCGCAATTCCCCCCTGCCGCAGCGCGCGACGACCTCGCACGCGCGGCAAGCAAGACAATCCCTCTCCTCGACGAGCCTGCAGCCCGCACCCCACAGCGGACCCGAAGCCCACAAGGGAGCCACGGCCCACAGCGGGCCTGCAGCCCACAACGGGCCTCCAGCTCACGAGCCCCAAAACGCCGAAGGCCGCCTGGGTTTCCCGAGGCGGCCTTCGCGAACGTCGTGGATCGACGCGTGCTTAGCTGCCTCTAGGCGCTATTCTCCGGGGTACCGAGCTTCCGCGACGGGCGGAGGCCGCAGGCGTGTCCGGGGTCGTGCGCCAAGGAATCGTCACCCAGCAGATGCTCCCATGCCACGATCGCTTCAGGCGTTCCCGCCTTGGGCTGGTTGGCGATGAGCTGCATGTCGTCGTGGCGGCTGAACATAACGAATCCTTGTGTGCCGGATAAGTACTCCCCTTGGACGGGCTGTGCAACCGAAAAGTTCCTGGAGTCGATTCTTTTTATTCTCCGCGCTCGATACCGGGGCTCTCCGGGCCGCAGCGCGGATCAGCGCAATCAGGGGATCCCGCGGTTTTCCGGGGGTTTGCCCGACGTATACCAAGGGCGGCGGCGGGCCCGATCACCGCGCATCATGGGAGGGAGGCGGCGGACGGTGGCAGCGCGGAGCACACATCGTGCCCTATCGGGCGCCGACCTCGATCCGGAATCGCTCATTGCACCCGGCGCCCGAGACCACCACGTGACCTCCCTCCACCGTCACGCTGGCCTCGCTCACTGCCGGCCAGCGCAGCGCCACCAGCGCTCGGCCGGTACGCGCGTCGTAGAACGTCTGCTCGCGGTGGCTCACGCCGTCGCGGCAGCGCTGCTCTTCGTTGGGCTCCCCGTCGAAGACCGCGCCGGCGCCGTCAAAGAACCCCTCGACAACGAGGAGCTCCCCCCTGGTCGAGCCGCTCACGGTGCGGAGCCCGTGGCAGCGCGCGGGCCAGCCCCCCGAGCGACCGCCGTTCGCGACCAAGAACCCCCCTGGCCGGCGGGGGAAGACGACATGGTTGTGGAGGTAGATATACGTCGCGTACTCGCGAGGGAAGATCCACGGCGGATCGCCGGCGCACGGGCCGTCGCTCGCGCGCTTGCCCTCGGGTCCGCACAGGTGCGCTCTCGCCGCGGCCTCGGTCGCCGCCTCGCCGAGCTCCTCCCCGCTGGGGCCGACCCGCTCGCGGAGCTCGGTCCAGCTCTTCGCGATGACCGCGCTCTCGAGGCCGGTCTTGCGGATCTCCACGGCGCACGTCGACCTGCCGGCGAGCTTGCCGCGCGTCGCCGGCGAGGGCCTGAGCGCGTGCGCGTTCGCGTAGGCGACCCGGGCCGCCTCGGCGTCGCCGGCGTTGTCGCGCAGGAGCCCGAGGTTGAACCAGATCTGGGAACGGAGCTCGGGGTCGCCCGCCCCCGCCAGCGCCGCGGAGAAATCGCCCTCCGCCGCGTCGCCGTGGCCGGCGCCGAGGTGCGCGAAGCCCCGCTCCGCGAGCGCCCGCGCGTCGCTCGGATCCGCAGCGAGCGCCTCGGTGAACGCCTGGACAGCCGCGCCGAAGTCCCGCTTCTTTGTCGCCAGCCGGCCCCTCGCCAGGGCCGCATCGTGCGCGGCGAGGGCCTGCTTCTCCTTCTCGGTGAGCGGGCGCGGCGATGCTCCGCCGCGCGCGGGCAGGGCCGGCGACGCTGGCGGGGCACCGCTGCTGGCGGACGAGGCGACGGCGGCCGAGCTCGCCGCGGCCGGCGGCGAGCTCTCGGCGACAGGCGGCGCACGCTCGGCGGCCGGCCTCTGCGGCTCGTCACGGCACCCCGCGACGGCGCACGCCGCCGCGAGCGCGAGGCCGAGCGCGAGACGCCCTCCCTGGGTCGTCGATCTGCTGGTGTTCCTCATGGTGCCGGCGCAGGCGTCGCGCTGCTCAAGCCTCTGGCCCGCTCGCGCTGCCGCTCTTCACGACGGCACTCGCGGCTCGCGTGGGGCTCTGGAGGTCGTCGAGCACCGGGCTCGCCCGCTCCGCGGCCTTGCGGATCTCCTCCAGCGCGCCGTCGAAGCTGCCCTGTCCCGCCTGCGGGTTCGCGGCGACATGGGCCTTCGTGGCTCGGGACGTGTCGATATCGAGCGCGCAGCAGCTGCCGCTGATGTCCATGGTCATGGTGTGCATCCTCTCGCGTCTAGGTCGACAGGGCGCCGGCGCGCTCCGCGGCCGCCTCGGCGGAGCGCACGGCGGCGTCGATCCCGGAGCCGTGGAACGCCGAGCCGGCGAGGAGCACGCCGCTGCCGGCGAGCGCCTGCTCGGTCTCCCGGACCCGCGCCGCGTGGGCGGGCGTGGAGACCGGGAGCGCGCTCGACCAGCGCGAGACCCACGCGCGCTCGGAGGGCCCGCGCACGCGCAGCACGCGCGCGAGCGAGGCCTCGGCGCGGGCCGCCCATGCGCCGTCGTTCATCTGCTCGAGATCCGCCGGCTCGGGGCGGAAGAAGAGGCGAAGCGCGACATGGCCGGCGGGGGCGCGATCGGCGAACTTCGAGGTCGTGAACGTGCACGCGCGGAAGCCGTGCGCCTGGTGCCCCGCGGCGACGACGAAGCCGGTCCCGTCGAGCGGGTGCTCGATCGCGGCGCGCGGGTAGGCCAGCGACACGGTCACGCTGGAGAGCGTCTCGGCGTCGCGGAGCGCCCGCGCCGGCTCGCCGAGCAGCGCGGCCGCGCCGGCGGCGTGGGTCGCGAGCACCACGACGTCGGCGTCGATCTCGGCCCCGCCGGCGAGCGCGAGCCGGAGGCCGCCGGCCGCCCGCTCGAGCGAGACGGCCGCCGCGGAGGTGCGCACGTCGACGCGCCCGTCGCTCGCGAGCGCGCGCGCGAGCGTCTCGGTCAGCTGCGCCATCCCCAGGCGAAAGGTCCGGATCCCCTTGCCGAGCTCGTCGCGCGGCACCTGGAAGCCGAGGAACGCCGCCGCCTCGCCCGGCGCGAGCTCCCGCAGCGCAGCGCCGTCGAAGCCGAACGACCTGTGCGTCTCCTGACCGACGAGATCGCCGGCGATGCCGAGCGCGTCCGCCAGCGCGGGGACCGCCTCGCTCCGCGCGATGAACCCCTCGGCGCCGTGCTCCACCACGAAGCCAGAGGTCCGCTCGGTCCAGAGCTGCCCGCCGATCCGCGGCGCCGCCTCGACGAGCGTCACCCGGTCGCCCGCCGCCGCTCGCCTGAACGCGACGATGCACCCGGCCAGACCGCCTCCGACGATGGCGATGCGTCGCATCGCACCCCTATACCACGACGCGGCGCCACGAGAGGCACGCTCGGCCGCGACCCCATGGAGGTCTATTGGACCCGATCGCGCTCTTCAGGGCCGAAGTTCGCCGGCGCCTCAGCCGAGCTGCGACAGGAACTTCCTGAGCTGCTGCGCCTCCACCATCGTCATCACCGGGACGAGCCAGGCCTCGAGCGAGGTGGTGTCGCGAAACGCCTTTCGGCTCGAGTTGTGCGCGTCCCGGATGAGCCGCTCGACCTGGAGACCCAGGATCGCGTTCGCCACCGGCAGCAGGTAGACCGTCCGATGCACCGTCGCGTTCTGGACGCGCATCATCTCCAGGAACTTCTCGGCGCTCTCGGGCGCGAGCACGTCGACCTGGAGCAGCTCGATGCACACCACAGCCCCGTGCCGGTTCTGGGTCACGATGCCCTGGATCCTGGCGATGCACGCGTCGACCTCACCAGCCGGGAGCGGTGAGGCGAGCCTCACCTCGATGAGACGACCGGCTCTGTTGTCAACGGAGTACATGAGCGAAATTAAACGTACCGTAGACGTCCGAGCCAGAGCGCGTCAATGAACGGCGAATTCGTGCGGTTCGGCCCCGTACGCGCGCCCACGCCAATGACGCTTTGTCTGCGGCCGCCTCCATAGGACAAAACCGCCCGAGACGGCGCTCACGCGTCGGACGAGAAGATCACCTTCCCGGGGCGCGCCTCTTCCTCGGAGGCCGCCTCCCGCTCGGCCTCGATGGCCTTCGCCTCGGTCTCCAGATCGGGAAACCGGTACCGGATCCCCTCGCCCGCCTCGAGATCCACGTCGCCCCCGAGCGCGACCACCTCGCGGGTGATCTCCTCCGAGCGCGGCGCCTCCCCCGCCGCGTCCTGCCAGGCCCGCTGGAGCACGGCCTCCGTGATCGGCTCCCGGCCCTGCCTGGCGCCGATGCGGGTGAGGATCGCTCGCAGCACCGCCCGCCGGGCGTTCCGCCGGGCGAGCCGCCGCCGCTTCAGCGGGCGCAAGAGCGCGCGGCCGAGCGGCAGCGCGAAGAGGGCGAGCGAGAAGACGAGCGGCACCACCCCGAGGGCCACCGCCGTCCCCGTGGCGGGCAGCTCCGCCATCGGCACCCCGCGGACCAGGAGCCCGAGGTTGTCCAGGGTAAGGTTCGCCCCGAGGGCGTAGAGGCTCATCAGCAGGTTGAACCCGTTGAGCGCCACGATGATCGTGTTCGCCCCCGGGCCGTTCCCGGTGAGCGGCGGCAGCTCCTCGCGCTTCGCCCAGACGGGCGACGGCGACCGCGACGGCGCCTCGGCCGCCGTCCGCCGGATCGCCTCGAACCGGTAGACGATCCCCCCCTCCTCCGAGACGTCGACCGTGCCGTCGTAGTCGAGCATCAGCCGCGCCATCAGCGGGTCCGCCTCATCGCGCGACAGCCCCGTCACGCGCATCACATCGGCGAGCCCGATCCGGCCCCGCTGCGCGCGGATCTCGGCCAGGATGAGCTTCTCGTTCTCCAGCGGATCGGGCGGCGCCGGCGTCGGACCGAAGAAGAACCGGTTCACCTTCTCGTAGAACGGCGTCTCGTCCCGGCGCTGCCCGAACGCCCCGCGGCGGCCGTGCGACGAGGACCACGGCGGATCGGCCGTCCACACGAACGGCGAGAACGGGTGGAACGTCCAGAAGATCGCGTCGAAGACCATCCGGAAGAGGAAGTAACCCGCGAACGATCCGGAGAAGCTGCCGTGATCGCGCGAGTCGCTGCTCGAGCGGGCGAACATCTGGGCGAGCAGGATCCCGACGAAGATCACGACGTACGCGATCAGGACGATCGCGATCCACGCGCGCACGACGAAGCGGGCCACGCCGGCGGCGCCGCGGAGGACGGCCCCGAGCGCGCGCTCGAGCCGCGTGCGGGTCTCCCACGGCTTGGTGAAGCCGTGCGGGAAGCGGAAGAGCAGCTCGCCTTCGGACGTCGCCTTGAGGTGCCCGCGGTACTCGCTGACGAGCAGGTGCAGGCCGCTCTCGGCGTCGCGCAGCGGCAGGCCGCTCCTGGCCGAGGCGTCGGCGAGCGTCAGATCGCCGGTGTGCCCGCGCAGGGCGGACTCCAGGATGCCGGCGGCGCGGCGGGCCTCCATCAGCTTTGGAGATTTCAGCGTCAACGGTCGCTCGCCCTCGTTCCGCGGCAGCGCAGCCGCCCTCGCTCGCGGCACCGCCGCGACCGCTGGCACGGCGTCGCCGCGCTCGTTTCCGGAGGCACAACTTCCCCCGTGCTGACCTACATGGTGACGCACAGGGTTCCGCGCAAAGGTCGCGGCGATTTTTTTCGCGCGCCAGCCGCCCGCGTTCGCGGCGGCTCCCGTCGCGCCAGCCGCCCGCGTTCGCGGCGGCTCCCGTCGCGTCAGCCGCCCGCGGCCGCGGCGGACGGGGGCGGGTGCGATCTCGGCGTGGCGTCGACCATCCGCACATCGAGGCCGAGGGCGTCGCGCAGCATCCCCGCCTTCGCGACGACCGTCCACTCCTCGAGCGCTCGATCCTCCGCGCCCTGCACCCCGAGCACCAGCGTGTCGCCCTCGATGCGGCCGCTCACGTCCACGACCTTGGCCCGATGCTCGCGATCGAGCGCGTCGGCGATGCGGAGGATCGACGCCATCGTCTTGACCTTGGCGCGCGCGTCGCGCGAGAGCGCGCGGAAGTTGTCGTGGTCCATGCTGGGCGGCGACTTCCTGTGGTAGCGCGCGATGTTCGCGACGATCGCGCGCTCCTCCGGGGTCAGGCCCATGAGGTCGCTGTGGGCGATGATGTAATAGCTGTGCTTGTGGTGCCCCTCGTAGCGAACGAAGTCGCCGATGTCGTGGAGCAAGGCCGCCGCGCGCAGGAGGATCCGGTCGCGCTGACCGAGGCGGTGGCGCGGCGCGAGATCGTCGAAGAGCCGCTCGGCGAGGCGGGCCACGAGCGCGCCGTGCTGCTCGTCGAAGTGGTAGCGGCGGCCGAGCCGGGTGCAGGCGTCGCTGACGGCGGCGGCCTCACCGCGGAAGTCGGGCCCGAGGAAGTGCGTGTGGGCGAGGTCGACGAGCACGCCCTCCTTCAGCCCGACGCCGGGCGCGACGATGAGCGGCTGCGCGAACGTCCGGACGATGCGCGTCAGGATCGTCGCGGCGGGGACGATGGTGTCGGCGCGGTCCGGGCGCAGGCCGTAGATCTGCGCGCGCTCCTCGGGCGTCTTCGACACCAGGTCGTCGAGCAGGCGGAACATCGCGGCCACGTCGATCGCCCGCCCCTCCACGGGCGCGCCCGACACGGGGCAGAGGTCCGCGAGCGTCTCGATGTTGCCGCCCGTACCGACGAGCAGATCGACCCCCGAGCCCTCGCCGAGCAGCTCCACGATCTCGCGCGTGGCGTCGGCCATGACGCGGTCGATGTATTCCTCGAGGAGCCGCCGGTGCCCCGCGTCGACGGGGCGGCGATCCTCGAGGAAGGTCTCGACCATCCGCACCGTCCCGACGGGGAGCGAGCGCGAGAAGACCGCCCCCCGGCCGCGCAGCAGCGTGAGCTCGGTGGAGCCACCGCCGATGTCGACAAGCAGCGCGGTCCGCTCGCCGAGTGGGACGCGCTCGCAGACGGCGAGCTGGACGAGGCGCGCCTCCTCGACGCCCTCGATGACCTCGACGTGGACGCCAGCCTCGCGCGCGGCGCGCTCGACGAAGAGGTCGCCGTTCTGGGCCTCGCGCGCGGCGCTCGTCGCCACGGCGCGGTAGCGGTCGACCTTGGCCGCATCCATCGCCGTACGGAAGCGCCGGAGCGCCTCGCAGGCGGCGCCGATCACCCCCGACTCGAGCCGGCCCTTCGTGAACACGTCGTGCCCGAGGCGCACGGGCGCGCGATCCCCGTGGACGTCGCGGAACGGGTGGAAGCGCGGTGCGTCATGCGCCCCGGCCGAGCCCCCGGCGAGCGCCGGCTCCCGGCCGGCGCCGAACGCCCCGAGCGCCGGAGGATCGACGTCGACGATGCGCAGCCGGATGGCGTTGGATCCGATGTCGATCGCAGCGAGCCGCGCCATGTCGGGAGAAGTAGCGAAGCTCCGGGCTGTTGGCTACTCTCATGCCGCTCATGTGGAGGAAGCTTCAACGCAGGTCGGGGGCCCACCAGCTCGGTCCCCTTCAGCATCGGTCTTCAGAGCGCGCGCTCGCGCCCGGGTCTGCCCGCGGCGCGCCCCGTCTCCTCGGCGGTGCGCGCGAGGCGGCGCGCGCCGCGCTCGGGATCGCGGCCACAGCGCTCGCGCTCGCCGGCTGCGGCGGCGGCGAGGCGCGCGCGCCGAACCCGCTGCGCTCCCTCGACGAGCGCCGGGCGATCGAGGTGATCCGCCGGGCGATGGCGCAGGAGGGCGCGAAGCCGGTGCTCGGGCGCCAGATCGATCTCGTGAGCGGGGCCAAGGTCCGCATCGACGTCGGCGTGCAGAGCCGCTCGTACGGCGTCGTCTACGTGACCGAGGAGGACGCCCAGGCGCTCGGCGCCGCGATCCCGCCGCCGAACGGCCGGGACGAGAAGCTGCGCATCGTCCGCGGCGGGCCGGACGGGGCCATCCGCATCGTGCTCCTCTACCAGCAGAACTACCTCTACGACGATCTCGTCGGCGAGTCGCACGAGCGCACGACGATCACGGCCGAGCGCGAGCTGACGCGCGACGTGCAGGACTTCATCACGTACGCGCGGACGCAGAAGTTCCAGTGAGCGCGCGCGAGCAAGACGAGGGCGCGCGCCGACCCGCGCGCCGCCGGGGACAGCCGACAGCGACCGAGGGCCGCGCGCGCCGCGCGCTCGGCGGCGGGGGGTTGCTCCTCGTGGCCGGGCTCGCGCTGGTCGGCGTCGGGCCGTCCGACGCCGGCATGGCGCTCACGGTGCTCGCGCTCGTCGTGCTCATCTACGGCATCCACTGCTTCGGCCGGCTGGGGCCGGAGCGCGACGAGCGGGCGCGGCTTCCGTCGCGTTGAGGCTTGCGGCGCGCGGCGCCTTCGAGCATATCCGCCGCCATGTATCGCCCTACGCGCCAGCACCAGCACCTCACCCTCAAAGTCACCCAGAAGCAGGAGAGGAGCGCCCAGAGCTCCCGCAAGCCCGGCCGCAAGACAAAGCGCTGGAACAAGTTCCTCGCGCAGTACGCGCCGCTCGTCGCTGGCGCCGAGACGGCCGCCCCCGCCGAGAGCTGAGCTCCGACGCTGGCCGACGGCGCCCCCTCGGCGCCCCGCCCTCTCGATTTCCGTCCTTTTATTACATTCTTACAACGCCATGACCGACGGGCGCGAGCCGCGTCCGCTCCGGGCGACGGCCGCGCCGTGTTCGTTCCAGGGGACGACCGCGCCGTCTTTGCTCCGGGCGATGGCCGCGCGGCCCCTGCGCCACGCCGCGACCGCGCCGCCCTCCCTGTGCTTCCTGCATTTTTCGTGATGGCGTCGCGCTCCTGTCGCCACGCAGCCAAGAGACCCCCCCCTCTCCGCGTCTGACTCGCGATCGCCAGGCGGCCTGTCATCCACTCCGCGCGAGACAGGCGCGCCGGCGCAGCGCGCGCGTCGTGTGCGACGCGCGAAGGGACCACTCCATCTCTCGCGCAAGGAAGGATCCATGGCCGATCGACCTCCGTCCCGCCCTGCCCGCGCGGCCGCGTTGCTCTGGTGCTCCCTCGTCGTGGGCGGGACATCGCTCATCTCGGGGTGCCTGAGCCGCCCCATCGCCCATCAAGATACCCGCACGACTGGCACCGTCGTCGAGCGGCTCCCGCAGCGCGTCGACAAGATCGATCTCCTCCTGACCATCGACAACTCGGCGTCCATGAAGGACAAGCAGGACATCCTCGCGCTGGCCGTGCCCGACCTCGTGAGGCGCCTTGTCGACCCCCGGTGCGTCAATCCGCTGAAGCCCACGGAATCATCCCCGCCGATGAACGGCAGCTGCCCGAGCGGCACGGAGCGCGAGTTCGAGCCCGTCCTCGACATCCACATCGGGATCATCAGCACGAGCCTCGGCGACCACGGCGCGGAGGGCCCGTGCAAGACGGAGGGGAACCACTTCTCCAACGACGACAAGGGGCACCTCATCGCCAGGAGCGACACGGACAACGACAACGAACCGCCGACCTATCAAGACAAGGGCTTCCTCGCCTGGGACCCGGAGCAGAAGCTGACCCCAGCGGGCGAGTCCATCCTCGACGACGGCCAGGGCGGCGGCCTCGTGCCGACGCTGACGAACATGGTCAGAGGCGTGGGCGACGTCGGGTGCGGCTACGAGTCGCAGCTGGAGAGCTGGTACCGGTTCCTCGCGGATCCAGCGCCCCACGATAGGCTCGTGGTGGTGAAGGACAACGCGGTGCGGGAAGGGCTGGACACCACGTTGCTGGAGCAGCGCAAGGCGTTCCTCCGGCCGGACTCGCTCCTCGCGATCATCATGCTGTCGGACGAGAACGACTGTTCCATCCGCGAGGGCGGGACGGCCTTCTGGGTAGCGAGGTCGAGCCGGATGCCCCGGCCGCGCAAGGAGTGCGAGACGAGCGGCCCGGATGACCCGTGCTGCAGGTCGTGCGCGTCGGAGAGGGGCGAGTGCCCGGTCGATGAGACCTGCACCGAAGGGGACAGGATCGCGGCGCTCGACGAGGAGCGGGACCCGATCAACCTGCGCTGCTTCGACCAGAAGCGGCGGTTCGGGGCCAACCTGCTCTATCCGATCGACCGCTACACGAAGGCGCTCACGGAGGCGCAGATCGCGGATCACGAGGGCGATCTCGTCGACAACCCGATCTTCTCGGATCTCGACCCGACCGACGAGAACAGCACGGTTCGGCCGCCGGAGCTCGTGTTCTTCGCGGGCCTCGTGGGCGTGCCCTGGCAGGACATCGCGCGCCGGAACGACGCGGGCCAGCCCGATCTCCGGGAAGGCAAGGATGGGGACGGCAATCCGATCGGCGGCTTCAAGAGCGCCGAGGAGCTGAGCGCCCCGAACGCCGGGTTCGCGAGCACCTGGGACATCATCCTCGGCGATCCCGGGGCGCGCCGCCCTCCCGCGGACCCCCACATGGTCGAGTCTCCGGTCCCCCGCGAGGGCGAGAACCCGATCACCGGGACGCGGATCGCTGGCCCGGACTCGCCGGACAACGCAAACGAGATCAACGGCCATGAGTGGAATCCCAGGACGGGATTCGGCGACCTCCAGTTCGCCTGCACCTTCCCGCTGCTCGCGCCCACGCAAGGCGGAGACTGCGCGAACGGCGGGGCAGACCGGAATAGCCCTCTGTGCGAGGACAACCCGGACGGCACCGACAGCGAGCTCCAGATCTACGCGAAGGCCTATCCGGGCCTGCGGCAGCTCGAGCTCATCCGGGACCTCGGGGAACAGGGCATCGTCGGCTCGGTGTGCCCGGCGCAGCTCAAGGACTCGGGGCCGGGCGACTCCGACTTCGGCTATCGGCCGGCGATCGGCGCGATCGTCGATCGCCTGAAGACGAGGCTCGGCGGGCAGTGCCTGCCCCGCGCCCTCCAGCCGAACGGGGCCGGACAGGTCAGCTGCCTGGTCCTGGAGGCGCGGAGCGTGCCCGACGGGCAGTGCCGCTGCGACGCGCTCGCGGCGCGGCGGAAGGTGCCCTCGGAGAACCTCGCCGCGGAGCGGATGGTGCTCGACGATCCGGTCGCGGCGGCGAACGGCTGGAACTGCGTCTGCGAGGTCGAGCAGCTCAGCGCCCCGGACGAGCTCAAGGCTTGCCAGGACACGATTCCGCCGGCGCCGGTCGAGGTCGGAGGCGAGAAGGTGCACGGGTGGTGCTATGTCGACCCGCGGCTCGGCCTCGGCAAGGACGAGGTCGTCGCCAAGTGCCCGTCCACCGAGCGCCGGCAGGTCCGGTTCACCGGCGACGGTGAAGCCCGCGACGGCGCGACGCAGTTCGTCCTCTGCTCCGGCGACACCGCCGACCAGTAGCGCGGCGTGGACCCGCAGCGCGACGGCGTTCACTCCGGCACCCATGCCGGCGCATCCCGCCGATCCGGGCGTGCCAGGAATGGCGAGAGCGGCTGGCGTCGAGGCTAGTTGCCGGCCGTGTGGGCAATCGCGAAGATGAGGTTCCGCTCGAGCCGGATCCCCTGCGGCGTGCGCCACGCTTCGAGCTCCCTCGCCAGCCGCTCGCGCACCTCGCGCTTCTCCTCGGCGCTCAGGTGCGAGAGGTGATTGCCGAACGAGCTCGAGCCGCTGTGCCTCAAGATCTCATCGATGTCGGCGGCGTGGTCGACGAAGGTGCGGATCTCCAGCGTGTCCACGATGAACCCGGCGCGCTGGAGCAGCGCCCGGGCCTCGTCGACCGTCAGCTTGTACGGGAGAGTGCCCTGCGCCTCTTTCCCGAGCTCGGCGAGCACCTTGCGCTGGATCGGCTCGAGCTGGTGCGGCTTCTCCCGCGATCCGGTGCTGAACCCGAGCTTGCCGCCGGGCTTCAGCACGCGCGCCGCCTCGGAGATGGCGCGCTGCTTCTGGGCCTCGTTCAGCCAGTGAAGGACGCTGTTCAGGTACACGACGTCGAAGCTGCTCGAGGCGAAGGCGGAGAGATCCTCGGCGCGCCCGACCGCGGTCGTGAGGTTCGCGCGGGTCTTCTGCCGGGCGATGTCGACGCGGAGCGGGAGGGGATCGATGGCCACCACGCTGCCCTCGGCGCCGACGCTCTCGGCCACGTGCGCGGCGAGTCGGCCGGTGCCCGCCCCCACATCGAGCACGCGCTGGCCGCGCCGCACGCCCAGCGCTTCGATGAGGAGCTTGCCGTGGTTGAACTGCCGGTCGCTGCCGCGCTCGTAGGCCTGGGCGAGCTCCGGGGTATCGAGAGAGAGGCTGATCGTGCTCATGCGGGCCGCCTGAGCAGGGGGCGTGCCGACGCCCGGTGCGGCGTGGCCAGCCGCGGGCGCGACGAGCCACGCCGGCGCCCCCCCCCGCGAGCGAGCCGCGGCCCGCGATCGCCGCTGCTCGTGGATCAGCAGCGCTGCTGCTCGGCTGCTGGGCGCCGCGCAGCTCGGCTGCTGGGCGCCGAGCAGCTCGGACAGCGCGCTTCCAGGAGCGGCCGGGGGCGGGCCACCCCGGAGCCGGCGGGCAGCGGCACAGGGCGTGCAATCCACGTGAGCTCGAGCAGCCTGCGCGTCCGCGCGCCCGGAGCCCCCGGCGGGCGACGCATGCCCGCCGGCGCAGGACCTGCGAGATCTCTCGTGTAGAAGGAATGATTCAGATGGAGAAGAGACGGCTCGGATCGCTCGACGTGTCGGTCGTGGGCCTCGGGTGCAACAACTTCGGCGGTCGCATCGACGAGCAGCGGACGGCGGCGGTGGTCGACGCGGCGCTCGACGCGGGCATCAACTTCTTCGACACGGCCGACATCTACGGCGGTACGCGCAGCGAGGAGCTGCTCGGCCGGGCGCTCGGCGGCCGGCGCGGCCAGGCGATCATCGCGACAAAGTTCGGCCTCCCGCTCGACGGCGAGCGCGAGGGCGGCGCGAAGCCGGCGTACATCCAGCGCGCCGTGGAGGCCAGCCTGCGGCGGCTGGGCACCGACTGGATCGACCTCTACCAGATCCACCGCCCGGACCCCGAGACGCCGATCGGCGACACCCTGGAGGCGCTCGACGCGCTGGTCCGCGCCGGCAAGGTGCGCGAGATCGGCAACTCGAACTTCTCGGCCTCCCAGCTGCGCGACGCCGAGGAGGCCACCCGCCCGGGAGCGGCGCGCTTCGTGAGCGTCCAGAACGAGTACAGCCTGCTCCAGCGCGAGCCCGAGCGGGAGGTGCTGGCGGAGAGCGAGCGCCTCGGGCTCGCCTTCCTGCCGTACTTCCCGCTCGCGAGCGGGCTGCTCTCCGGGAAGTACCTCCCCGACCGCCCCGCCCCCGCCGGCGCCCGGCTCTCGGCGCCCGACGGCGGGCTGACCGCCCGCTTCCTGACCGAGCAGAACCGAAGCGCCGCCGCGGCGCTCGCCGCCTTCGCGTCGTCCCGGGGCCACACGCTGCTCCAGCTCGCCTTCTCGTGGCTCGCCGGCCGGCCGGCAGTCGCCTCCGTGATCGCCGGCGCGACGTCGCCGGAGCAGGTGCGCGCCAACACCGCGGCCGTGGGCTGGCGGCTGACCGCCGACGACCTTCAGCAGCTCGATCGCCTCGCGCCACGCTGAAGAGGGGCCGGCAGCCCTGAAGCGCCGCGCCCCCGCCGCCTGGCGTGAGGCTACGACGCCTTGACGCCCTGAGCGCTCGGGTTCCCCGGCCCCTCGAGGTACTCGTCGTACGTCCCGTTGTACAGCTGCGGCCCCCGGGGCGACAGCTCGAGCACGCGGGTGCCGAGCTTGCCCACGAAGTGCCGGTCGTGGCTCGTGACGATGACCGTCCCCTTGTACTCGATGAGCGCCTGGAGGAGCGCGTCGATGCTCTCCACGTCGAGGTGGTTCGTCGGCTCGTCGAGCACCACGATGTTGTTCTTCACCAGGATGAGCTTCGCGAGGAACAGGCGCGCCGCCTCGCCGCCGGAGAGGTTCTCCGTCTTCTTGAGCCCGGCCTCGCCGCTGAACAGCAGCTTGCCGAGCACCGAGCGGACGTGCTCCTTGGGCGCGCTCGGGTCGAAGCGGTACAGCCACTCGTAGGCCGTGAAGCCCGGCTCGATCGCCTCGTGGTGATCCTGCGCGAAGTAGCCCACGTTCGTGTCGTGGCCCCACGTGACCTTCCCGGCGTCGGGCGTGAGCTCGCCGACGAGGAGCTTGAGCAGCGTCGACTTACCGATGCCGCTCGGCCCGATCACGGCGAGCTTGTCGCCGCGGTTCAGGTTGAAATCGAGCTTCTGGATGACGTGCAGGTCGCCGAAGCTCTTGGCGAGGCCCTCGACGCGCAGCACGTCGCGGCCGGAGGGCTTCTCGATCTCGAACTTGATGTACGGCCGGACGACGCTCGTGCGCCGCACCTGGATGCCCGCCTCGAGCTTCTCGATCTCCTTCACGCGCGACTGCGCCTGGCTCGACCGGCTCGCGCTCGCGCCGAAGCGGGCCACGAAGTCCTTGAGCTCGGCGATCTTCTTCTTCTTCTGCGCGGCGTCGGCGTCCGACTGGCGCTTGCCCGTCGTCTTCTGCTCGATGAAGTCGTCGTAGTCGCCCGTGTAGAGCGTGACCGTCTGGTAGTCGACGTCGGCGACGTGCGTCGCGATCGCGTTCATGAAGTGCCGGTCGTGGCTGACGACGAGCAGCGTGCCGCGGAAGGTGTCGGTGAGGTACGCCTCGAGCCAGCGGATCGAGTCGAGGTCGAGGTGGTTCGTCGGCTCGTCGAGGAGCAGGACGTCGGCGCCGGCGAAGAGCGTCTGGGCGATGAGGACGCGGAGCTTGTACCCGCCCGCGAGCGTGCTCACCGTGCTCGTGTGCCGGGCGGTCGCGATCCCGAGCCCCTCGAGGATCTCGGCGGCGCGCGCCTCGGCGGTGTAGCCGTCCTCCTCGCCGATCGTCCCCTCGAGCTCGGCCAGCCGCATGCCGACCTCGTCGGTCATCTCGCCCTCGTACAGCCGGTCGCGCTCGTGCATCGCCTCCCAGAGGGCCCGGTTCCCCATCAGGACCGTGTCGAGGATGCGGTGGGACTCGTAGGCGAAATGGTCCTGCTTGAGCACCCCGACCCGGAGCTGCTTCGGGATCTCGACGGCGCCCTGATCCGACTCCTCCTCGCCGGAGATGACCTTGAGGAGCGTCGATTTCCCCGCTCCGTTCGCGCCGACGAGCACGTAGCGCTTGCCGGGGTCGAAGCGCATCGACACGTTCTCGAAGAGAATTTTGGGACCGTACCGCTTGGTGAGCTTTTCGAGCGTGATCATCTCAGCGGCGCGGGGGATAGCACGTGGGCGCCTGCGCTTCCGGTGAATTCCGGCGGAAGCGCGCCCGCGCCAGCGGGCCACGACGAACGTGGCGCGCCCGCCGGCCGCGCCCGCTCCAGCCGCGGCGCCTGCCGGGGGCTCCCGGTGAGCTCCTGCAGGAGCTCCCGGTGGCTGACGCCCACCCCGGCCAGGCGCCGCTGCAACGTCCGCGCGCTCCTCCCGGAGCTCTCGCCGACGTGCACAAGGCTGGGGTCGCCCGCATCGAGCGCCGGGGCGTGCCGGAAGCCCGGCGCGAGCTCATCGTCGTGCGAGGCCGTGCCGCGGAGCAGCAGACGGGAGAGCGCCGCCTGGCCGATCTCGATCGGCTCGGCGTGGACACGTCGGCCCTGAGGTCCTCGGCCGAGTCGTCCCTCCGGATGTGGGGGCGCGCCCAGGGCCCGCTCCCCCGCCGGTCGCCGCTGCGAGGCCCTTGCTCACGCGCGTGCGTCTTCGCACGTCGCGTGCAGCACTAGCGTTGGGCTCACTCGGACCATTGCGGATTCCAGACGACCTCCCAGAGATGACCATCTGGGTCCTGGAAGTAACCGGAGTAGCCGCCCCAGAAGGTGTCGTGCGCGGCCTTGATGAGGACGGCTCCCGCTGCTCTCGCCTTTGCCATGACAGCGTCGACCTCCGCTTTCGATGTGACGTTATGGCCCAGCGTCATCTCGGTCGGGCTAGCACGACCTGCGGAGAGGCCCGTGTCATGCGCGATGCTCGTGCGAGGCCACAAAGCCAGACGCAAGCCAGGCTGAAGCTGGATGAACACAACAGCGCCGTGTTCAAATTCTTTGCCAACAATGCCTTCGGTCTGGAAGCCGAGACCCTCCCTGTAGAAACGCAGCGACACGTCGAGATCGTCGACGCCGATGGTGATGACTGTGATTCGTGGCTTCATGTTCTCTTCATTTCGTCGTCCTAACGCGGCCCCTCCGCGCGCCTGACGAAGGCGCTCATCAACGCGGCGCATTCGGCCGGATGGGTCTCGAGCAGGAAATGCGGGCCGTCGAGGATGTGCGCCTCCATGCGCGGGAGCGCCTTCATCCAGGAGAGGGTCTCCTCGAGGTCGAAGAAGGTATCGTGCCGCCCCCATAGCATCAGCGCCGGGGGCTGCCAGCGAGCGAGATAATTGGCAATTTCCACGAACCGCGCGAAATGGCTGCGATAGTCCAGCACCAGCGCACGCTGCGTCTCGAGCCGGCCGGGGAGCGACATGATCCGCCAGTCCTCCTCCCATCGGGGATCGATGCGCTCGGCGATGTCCCGGGGAACGCCGCCCACATATTGGTCGCGCGTCCCCTCGAAGGTCAGGTGTGCGGTCGCCTCGGCTTCCCGCTCCGGCGTGGGATCGTCCCAGTAGGCTCTGGTCGCCGACCATTGCGGCCCCATCCCGCTCTCATGGGCATTGGCATTCTGGACGATGAGGCTGCGTATCCTGCTCGGCGCGCGCGTGGCGAGATGAAGCGCTACCGCCGCTCCATGATCGTGGAGGTAGAGGTGGAAGGACCCAGCTCCGAGCCGCGCGAGCAGTCCGTCGATCATGTCCGCGAAACGCGAAAATGAGGGCCGCTCAACCGGCTCGGAGCCTCCGAACCCCGGAAGGTCCGGGGCGATCACGAAGCAGTCCCGCGCGAGGGCGCCGATCACGTTCCGGAACGATTCCGAGGAGCTTGGAAAACCGTGGATCAGGAGAAGCGCCGGCTTCTCCCGATCGCCCGCCAGGCGGACCGCCATTTCGGCACCTTCGATCTCAAACCTCACCAGCTCCGGCTTTCTCATCGCACCTGGTTCCTTCCATGCCTTCAAGCGCCTGACGAGCCTCCCCGCCGAGCTGGACTGTGGCGCGCCCCTCGGCCGTCAGCCCTTGGACGGATCGGAGCCAGCTCCATCGCGAGTCGGTGACCTCCTCTTCGGGCACGATCATGTGGAACGAGGCTTGTTCGGCGGCTGATTCGAGCCAGATGGAAGGCGCCGTTCACGCGGCGCGCTTCGCGCCTTTGCCATGAGCGCTCCGTCCCGACGTTCGCCGCGGCGGCGGCTTCCCACGCGAATGAGGCGGAAGCGCGATCAGCACCTCGGCCGGGATCTGCATCGATACGTGGAGCTTTCGGATCATCGGGAGCGTGAGCGCCCGTTCGCGGCCCAAGACCTCCGAGACGCGTCCCCTGGAGCCGATCAACCGCTCAAGCTCCTTGCGAGTCCACCCGAGCTGCTCGTCGCGTCAATCTCGTCGTATTCGGCATGCGTGCCGAGTCCAGAACTCAACGAGAGTGCTGCGGCTGAAGACCACTCACGGAGTGGAAGGCATATCATGCTCCCGCGGTGGGAGCAAGCCCTTCGAGTGCAGCCTCCGGTGGCGGCTGAACCACGCTCTCCGCGGTCGCCCGCGGAACGCACTGGTGCTCCCCCGTCGGGTGCAACGCCGGGTTCGGCGGCCCATTGCGACGCTACGGGGCCCGCCTGCCACGCCGAGCGCCGGCCGTCGCGGCGAGCTCGGCGTAGGACGGGCGGTCTGCCGGTCCGTCGTCGAGCACATACCGGCGGGTCGTCGGAAACCTGCCTCGCTGGGCCCCGCGCGAGAAATCGTCCGCCATGTCTAAAGGAACGCGGGGGCGGTGCGGAATAGGGTTATCGACGAGGCGACGTGACCATGAAATCAGTGGTCTTCAACGCTCGCGTCCTCGCGGTCATGCTTTCAATACAAGGGCAACAGCCATGCGAAAACTGTCATTTCCTTCATCTGCGTGCTTGCTCCTCGTCCTCTCCGGCTGCGTGACCGAGGGCGTCGAGCCCACGACGGCAGCTCCCGACGATCCGATCGTCGCGAGCGGAGCGCCCGCGACGGAGATCGTCGCGAGCGGAGCGTTCGCGACGGACGCCGATCGTGAGCGCTTCGAGGCGGAGGTTCTCCCTTCGGCGCGAGCGTTCCTCTCCTACTGGGCCGAGGTGGGGCTGGCCGTACCCCATGAACCCGCGCGCCTCTTCATCTCTCCGCCTCCCGGCATGAAGGCGTCAGAGGCTCTCCCGGAGCTCTACGGCGAGAGCATCTTCGATGACCTGCGGGCCCTCGAGGTCGATGTCGCGAACGCCGCCTCGAACCGAGCGGCGCTCGATCTGATCGACGCGTTCACGTGCGCGCATCCGCCGCTCGATCGCGGATTCCTCGAGGATGCCGAAAAATACGTGGATGATCCCGACATCCGCCCGGCCGACTTCGCGGAGGCCCTCCGGGAGTACCACGACGAGCGGATGGCGCCCGACGCAACGTTCTCGTTTCACGCCGACAACGGCGAGTTCGAGCTGCCGGCGAGGAGGAATTGCTCCTACGTCCTGCTGGGGCACGCCACGGAGCCCGCGCGCGCGCATCCTTACCTCGAGCGAGACGTCGTCAATCACGAGCTCGGCCATGCGCTCCACTATGGCCTCTGGATGGCCTCCGGCCCGCTCGGCGAGCGGCTCAGCGCCAGCGCGAACGAGGCCATCGCGGACATCCTGGCGCACGTGTTCGACGGTGACGCCTGCCACGGCAAGGTGCTGGACGAGCGCGGGGCGCCGGTCGGGTGCCGCCGGAGGATGGACGTCTACGAGTCGTCGGTCTCGGACGCGGTCTGGGAGCGGGGCCGCGGCGATCACGAGACAGGCCAAGCGCTCCGGCAGCTCGTCTGGACCCTTCGTGGAGAGGTGACGGCCGACGCTCTCAGAGCGGCTATTCGCGATGGTGTCGCCGCGGTTCAAGTCGCTCTGAACGAGATCGATGAGGAGCCGCTCTCCAATGTACCGGTGTTCGATGACGAGATCCTGGCGATGCGCTACCGCTTCGTGCGCGAGTATGAGGCGACGAGCGTCTTCTTCAACGCCGTATGCGGGAGCCTCGGCCATGCGCCGCGCGCCTGTGACGAGCACCAGGAGCGCCTCGGGGATCCACGCCTCGCGATGCGCGAAGCGTGGCTGGCGAACGCGCCGACCGCGATCGGGCCCAGGGGCGTCACGCTCACGGACGGCCGCCGTGTGGCGTTCGAGATCGAGGGGGCGCTCATCCGAAATATGACGGTCACGCTGGCCGATGGCGAAGGCGAGGTTTATCCGGGGGACCCCGATCTGGGGATCCCCGAAGAGGAGAGAGAGCCATCGAGCGGGCGCGTCACCCTGTGGTTCTCGGCTCCGGGCTCCGCGTCGCCAGGAGCGCAGGTCGGGTGGACCTCCGACGGGGCGCTGACGGCGCGGTGAGGGGCTACCCGATCGGCCGCGCAGGCTCGACGCGGTGTTGATTTGCGAACCCCTGAAGCCGTGGGGCTCGCTCCTGTCGCCGCTCGAAGCGGCGCAGGTCCGGCGCTGGGCGCGCGCGGACGAGCGGCGAGTGAAGGCGGCCCCTCGATGCCTGGATGCGTGTCGAGGCAGAGAGCTCGCGGCCGCGCTGTGAGCGGCTGGGTCCTGCGCTTCGCGACGCACACGGCGAAGCCGGCGATCTGCGCGCGCGAGGAGGCGCAAGAGGCCGCGATCGGAGCGCTATTGCAGCTGCACCGTATACGACGAGCTCCCGCCGAGGCCGGTGATCTGAATGAGCTGGACGACGTAATCGCCGGGCTCGCCGAAGAGCGACGACAGGTCGTTGTCGCCTCCCGTCAGATCGGTCTCGGCCGGAAGCTCTCCGTCAGGCGCGTCGCGTCGGGCCACCACGGCGAGTCCCCAGGCCGTCTGATCGAGCGTGACGTGGAGGGAGGTCGAGGCGTCCGCGCTGACCAAGAACCAGTCCTCGTCCGCGTTCGTGGTCAGCTCCCACGCGCCCTGCAGGGTCTGTCCAGCGCCGAGCACGGTCGCCGTCTCCACCGAGGCGCCATGGTCGTCCGCGTAGATGAAGAGATTGCGGTCGATCTCGTCGGAGGTGGGCAAGATCGGGGAGGAGACCAGCTGTTCTCCCAGCGAAGCCCGCAGGATGTACGTCCCCGCCACGCTCGGCCTCACCGAGACTCCCCGGTCCGAGGACTTCGCCAGCAGGCTTCCCTCGTCGTCGAGGAGCTCGATATTTACGCTTCCGCCGAAGGAGTAGAGCGCGCCCGCCTGCAGCTCGACGGCGAACATGTCCACGTCGCCGGGCGGCTCGAGGCGGGCCGTCCGCTCGCCGAGGTCGACCGCGCTGGCCGACTGAGGGAGACCGCCGTGGTCGTCCTCCACGTGACACAGCGGCCGTGACGGGTCGTCTGCATGGCCCTCGCAGGCGCGAAAGTCCCGAAGGAGCCCCAGATAGAGGGAGAGCCAGCGAGAGAAGACCTCGCGGTTCTGCTCGCTCATGCCCGACTGCTCGACGGCGCCCTGCATCAGCTCGGCCTTGCTCAGCGTCACGTCGATTTCGCTGAACAGGGGGGCGCTCTGGTTGCGCCGCAGCCAGTCTGCGAAGGCATCCCGGTTCTGCTCGATCGTCCGACCCTCGTTGGCCACGTAGTCCGGCCGAAAGACGCCGACCAGGTCGAAGTCGTAGGGAGCACGTAAGTACTCGTTGCGCTCGGGATCGACCAGCATGATGGTATTCTTGTTCCCGACCCAGTCGTACTGAACCACGAAGTTGTTCAGAAGATGCAGCAGCAAGAGCGAGTGCTGGTTCTCCGAGGGCGGCGCCTGGTCGACCGCGTTCAGGTCTTCTGCTTCTACCATGCCGCAGCGCTCGGCCATCTCGTCCTCGGGCTCGCGCACGAAGGCGAGGTGGGTCTCCTCGGTGTCGGTCTGCGTGTCGTGGTAGGTGAGCCGCACGAGCCGTGTTTTCAGCGAAGGTACCCGCAGCTGGTCGAGCACCTGATAAACCGCGTGTTCCATGAGCACGCGCTGCTCGTACGCCTCCATGGAGTCCGCCTTGAGCGCGGGAGGCAAGCCTTCTGTGTCGCCGCAATGTGTGGCGAACTTCACGGATTTGCCGAGGTGCTCGAAGACGTTGTCCTTCTGCTTCTCCGGAAACTTGAGCGAGAACGGACGGAACCCGCACAGGAAGCGCGAATGCCCGCGAGCGATGATCGTCGCGGCGCTCGTCGTTGCGCCGCCGTCCATCTCGATCACGGCCGCCGAGCTGGATTCTTCCTTCGTGGGCGCGGTGTTCAGCTTGGTGAAGTCGGCGGAAATCCGCATGTCCAGCACCTCACGGCTCTTGAACATGGGAGACGTCGAATCGCCGCAGATGAACGGCCGCGAGCCCAGGGGCTTCACGGGGTCCACGGGGTCCACGGGGTCCACGGGGTCCACGGGGTCCACGGGGTCCACGGGGTCCACGGGGTCCACGGGGTCCACGTCGTGCTCGTCGGGCGAAACACCGTCGGGCGAGGCATTGGAGGACCCGCCAGTACACGCTCCGCACAAGGCGAGCGTTGCGACCATGGGCAGGAATGTTCGTCTCATGTGAAGCTCCTTTGGATAGCCGACGGCGCGAGGGGGCGCTGGAAAGTGGGTCAGTTCACGAACCGCCGCATGGCAGCAGGCCGTCGTCGGAGCCGTCTCCGGCTCCGGAGGAGACGCCCCTATCGCTCCCTCGGCCGAGAGGGGCGCTCTCGTTCATGCACCCGGCGTGGGAGAGCGCCGAGGTCGCCGGGGGCAGGGTGGGCAGCGAGCGCGGCCAACCAGGGCCGCAAAGCTCGGCTCGCCGAGCCGCGGTGGCGAACGTGCGCATGATGCTCCCTGGATGCCGCCGGGCTCGCCGATCCTTCATCCAATCGCATGCGCTCGCGTCGTTTTTTCGCGGTGCGGCGGATGTGATCCGGCGTACCGCCCGCGTGACACGGCGCAGCCGCGCGGCCCCCTCGGCCCTCCTGCGCAGTCCGTCGGCCCTCCTGCGCGAGCCCCGGCGCCCTCCTGCGCGGGCCCGTCGGCTCTCCTGCGCGAGCCCCGGCCCCCCCTGCGCGAGCCCCCGCCCCTCCTGCGCACCACCGTTGGTGTCCTGCGCTACGCTCGCCCCCATCCTGCGCAGCCCCGCGCCCCTCCTGCGCGCCCCTGTTGGTGTCCTTCGTCACCCTCGTCCGGCTCCTGCGCAGCCCCAGTGGGTCTCCTGCGCAGCCCTGGCGCCCTCTCGTGCGCCATTTCTGTATGCTACGCAACATTTGCTCCCTCCTGCGCCCTCTTCGCCAGTTCCGTGGCCCGCTGCCCGCGGCGCCGGGCACGCCGCTCCCCTCGATGCCGCGGCACGCCGCCTCTCCCAACCCTCGGCCCCAGCGCCTCCCTCGCGACGTGACCGACTCGTGCTCTCCGCTGGCCAATGCCTTGTTCGCCGCTCCCCTCGCCGATGCGTCGGCCCCCCATTCCGCAGGGGGCCCCGACAAGGAGGCGTATCTTTACCATGGCAAAGGCATCCACCACCACGTCGCCCAGGACCAACAAGGTCGCAAGGAAGCGCGCTCCGCGCGAGAGACAGGGCGCGCCTCGGTCCTCGACGAGAGCAGCAGCGTACATGCTGAGCGCCGCCCGCGAGGCGGAGCTCCTCGGAGAGGAAGTATCTTCCCCGAGGGGGTCGCCTGCGCCGATTTCACGACGGCCGACATCAGGATGGCCGGCGTCCTGCGCAGCACCCGCAAGGCCGACCTGATGGAGCCCTTCCCGAGGCTCAAGGCCTACTACGAGCACTGTCAGGCCCGCCCGGCGTGGCGGCGCACCCTTGGCCTCTACGCCGAGCGACTCGGCGTGAACGTCGACGACATCCGCCAGAGCGTAACGATCCTGCGAATGAGCGGCGGGCGCAAGCCCGTCCGATCCATTCGCCAGTCAGGCCGCCTCTTGGCCTCTTCCTGCATGAACGCGTCACGAGCGATGTCGCGCGGTCGGCGACCATTCGAGTCGAAGCCTCGGACACTCATGCCCAAAGGGGTCTCGCTCCAGCTGCGCGGCTTTACTGAACTCGACATCTCGTGCACCATCAACGTAGAGCAGCCGAAACGGGCAGTAGCAGCCGTCGACAAAGGCGACGCAGAAGGTCGTAAACGGATTCGTCAGCCCCGCGGGGCCAAGGATGAACGCTTCAAGCTCCGTACGATTGGCGAAGCCCCAGACAGAGGACTCTGGCACATGGCCCGCGTGATCGACCACGATGAAGCGATCGTTCAGCTCGATCTCCGGGAAAAACGGCGGCTGAAGAATGCCAGCCGTCATTTCGACCCTGGAGAGCGTCTCCAAGAAGTCGCCGCCGTCGAACGCCCAGGGGTCAGCGACCGCGCATGCGGTCAGGGCGTCGGCCAGCTGAATCAGGCTCATAGAAGCGCTCATGCACTCGTTAGCCAGGACAGCGATGGCGACTGCTGGAGCCCGATACGCCACGCAGCCACAACCCCTTGCTTGGACGTCGTGTCGATCGCAATCAGAAGCTCACGATCATGAATGACCAACGCGGCCTCGAGCGAGGCTGGGAGCTTATGCTGTGCCGCGATCTCCACGGATGTCCCGTCGCACGTGCACACATAGACATCCTGCCCATCAGCAAGAACCAGTTGCCGGCCGTCAGGGCTCAGGCTCATCCAGGAAAACGGAACGGGGGCATCCATCGCGACTACCTTGGCGTCAGGCTGAGCTCGCACGAACGCCAAGCGTCCCGACATGCGATTGTGCGTCACGCTCTGGCTGGTCACGTCAAACGGAACGCCGAGACCAAGCAGAACCACAGCTGCCTGATCCGCATACGCTGCATGAATGAAGGGGCCGGGTGCTGCGATCGTTGTGAGTGTCACTTCGGCGACATCGAGCATCGTAACGACGCCCTCACTGCCTGAACATATCAGCGCGCTTCGAGCGTCATGACGATAGAGCCCCTGGCAGGAACCGACTGACTTGCGGCGACAGGAGCCGTCATCAAGGTTGAAGAGTCCTACCGTCGGTCCTCGCGAGGACATGCACACAGCAAGCTCGCCGATGCGCACAGAGCGATGAGCGTACTGTGGCACACCCTTGTCCCAACGCCTTGTCTCGCGCAGCGTTGCTCGTTCAAGCTCAAGAAGGCGCTTGCCGGACGCGACGAGGATGGATTCTGGCGAGGGGCTCAAAGCCGTCGA
This sequence comes from Sorangium sp. So ce362, assembly GCF_051519845.1. Taxonomy (NCBI): domain Bacteria; kingdom Pseudomonadati; phylum Myxococcota; order Polyangiales; family Polyangiaceae; genus Sorangium; species Sorangium sp. So ce362. Next base: position 7,592,299 of record NZ_CP150332.1, read on the forward strand.
ATACACGGCGGACCGGACGCGAGCGCCGCCGGTGACTTCACCGTCCGACAACGACAAGCGCCGAAGCGACAACGACGCGAAAGGAGTGCCCCAGCCATCCGAGACCAGCAGAGATCCCGTCATGGCGTCATAGACAGGCACCATCGAGCCGGTCAGCGAGTACGGAAGGTCGGTCGTCCAGATGGGTGTCATTGAAGCGTGGGAGGATGAAGAAACGGGCTTTCAGGGTCTCTGGCGTGACCAGCCCTCTCGACCGCTGACCGCCGCTTCCGCGTGGCGCGCCTTGAACTCCGACCCCACCCCCTCGCGCCGCCCCGATACATCGTGGCAAGATAGCGTATCCGAGGGCTGCCCCACCTTGTCAAGGAGACCGGCGCACGGTCGCCTGGCGCATGGTCGCCCTCCCCGGCGGCGGCGCCTCAGCCGCGGCCGCGGGTATGGGCGAGCGCGTAGGCCATGCCGCTCTGCAGCGTGCCGAGCGTCAGCAGGCCGCCGAGCCCGGCTGCATCGCGGACGAGCAGCTTGGCCGCCTCGGGCCGCACCCCGGTGAGGATCGCCTGGGCGCCGACCAGGCGCAGCGCGCTCGCGGTCCGGGCGAGGATCGCCGCCGGGGCGGCATCGAGCTGGCGCACGCCGGTGATGTCGAGGATCACCACCTGCGCGCGCGTGCGGACCGAGCCCTCGAGGGCCGTCGCCAGCACCTGCGACGCGCGGGCGTCGTCGAGCACCCCGATCAGCGGCATCACCACGATGCTCTCCGTGATCGGCAGCAGCGGCGCCGCCATGTCCGCCAGGCGCTCCTCCTGGACGCGCAAGATCTCCGCCTGCGCCGCCGACCGCTCGCGCTCGGCCCGCTCTCGCTCGCCGATCTCGCGGCGCGTCTGCGTGTGGGCCTCGCGCAGCGCCTCGCCCTGGCGCACCAGGTCGGCGTTGACCGCCTGGAGCTGCTCGAGCGCGGTCTGCAGCTCGTGTGTGCGCGCCTCGACCTGCTGCTCGAGCTGCTCGCGGGCCTGCTGCACGCTGGCGTACAGCCGGGCGTTCTCGATCGCCACCGCCACCTGCGCCGACAGCAGCTGCAGCAGCTCGACGCGCTCGGGCGCGAAGGCGTCGCGGGTCGCGTTGTTCTCGACGTAGAGGATCCCCGACAGCCGGCCCTGGTGGAGCAGCGGCAGGCACAGCACGGAGCGCGGGCGCTGGCTGGCGACGTAGGGGTCGCGGGCGAAGCGGGGCTCGGCGCCGGCGTCGCCGAGCAGCACGCCCTCGCGGCTGCGAGCGACGAAGCGGACCACCGAGGTCGCCAGGGCGGCGTCGTCGCGCATCGGCTGGTCGAGGCCGACGCGGACCTCGTCGGGCGCGGTGCGCATCTCGGCGGCGATCGACAGGCCCTCGCCCTGCGGCACGAGCAGGAAGCCGCGCTGGGCGCCGGCGCGGAGCATGACGATCCGCATCAGGCGGTCGAGCAGTCGGTCGAGCACCAGCTCGCCGGCGACCGCCTGGGCGGCGCGCATCAGGCCCTCGAGGTCGAGCGAGCTGCCGCCGAGCATGCGGTTGGTGGTCGTCGAGCGGCCCGTGCTGTGCCCGGCGCGTGCGGGCGCGGGCGGGGCGAGCAGGTCGGCGCGGGTGAGGAGCAGCTGGCTCGCCTTGGCGGCCGCGCCCCAGCGGGCGAAGCCGACGTGGGCGTCCTGCAGGTAGGCGCCGGCCAGCGCGCGACGGTTGCGGCGCAGGTGCAACCGCGCCGCGCACTCGCTCGCCAGCGCCGCGTGGAGCACGAACCCGCGCGCCTGCGCCTCGGTGATCGCCTGCTCGTAGCCCGCGATCGCCTCGGCGTCGCGGCCGGCCAGGCGCGCCGCCTCGGCGTCGAGCAGGTGCTGGAGCGCCACGAACTGCGACGGGTTGCTCGTCGACCACGGCCGCAGGGCCGCGCGCTCGCGGTCGAGCTGTTGCACCAGCGCCTCGCGCTCCGCCTCGCCGGCCGCGTCCCAGCGGGCCGCGGCGACCAGGCCCGAGTAGGAGTACTGCTCGGGCGAGTACATGTGCCCGGCCCCGGCGCCGCTCTCGTGCAGCTCGCGGGCGCGGACGGCGAGCTCGAGCCCGCGCTCGTGCTCGCCGTACAGGTAGGCGAGGCGCAGCTTGCTGACCGCGTAGAGCCACGGCACGAGCCCCCCGGGCGGCATGTGGGCGACGAACGCGTCCTCATCGAAGCCGTCGCCGCCGAGGGCGCTCGTCGCCGACTCGCCCATCAAGTTGACGACCACGCGGCGCATGAACTCGACCACCGCCGTCGACGCGACGTCGCGGGTCTTCCGCAGGAGCGTCGTGACGTCGTCGATGCGGGCCTCGGCGCCGCGGATGTCGGCGTCGGCGATCAGCGCCAGCGCGGCCGATTGCAGGCAGTAGAACGACACGTAGGCGAAGTTGCCGACCTCGAGCGCGACGCGCCGCGCCGAATCGCGGTACTCCTCGCCGGCCGCGTACGGCTGGCGGTAGAACACGACCGACGTGCCGAACAAGAAGTGCACCATGCAGCGGGTGCGCAGGTTGCCGGTGCGCTCGTTGAGCTTGACCCCGAGCTCGCCGAATTCGTAGGCCTTGCCGAGCTCGCCGGTGACGCCGGCGAGCAGGATGCTGTACACCGCGTAGCTGTAGTCCGACCCGTCGACGTTGCCGTGGCGCAGCGACAGGTTGACCATGTGCAGCACGATCAGGGGGAACAGCGCCGGCCTGCCGACGAACACCGGCCCCGACATCGAGGCCAGGAGCCGCATCACGACCTCGACGTCCGGGTCGCGCGCCGGCGGGGCGTCGAGCAGGGCGCCGATCCGCCGCTCGCCGAGGTTCTCGTGGGCCGCCGCGAACGCGGCCGCGACGGCCTCCTGCAGCGCCGGGCCCTCATCGGGCAGGCCGATGCCGTACATCGCCAGCGCCGCGCGCCCGGCCGCGACCACCGCCGCGAAGTCGCCCATCGCCGCGTGCAGGAGGACGCGGAGGTCGTAGACCTGCGCCCGCTCCTCGCGCGAGCGCGCCCGCGCGAGCGCCTCCTCGAACAGCGCGTCGGCCTCGGCGAACGCCCCGCACAGGTACGCGCACTCGGCCAGCTCGACGCGCAGCGCGAACCCGAGCTCGAACCAGTGCGCCCACGGGTCGGCGCCGAGGCACTCGCAGCCGGCCTGGAAGTACTGCCGCGCCGCGTGGTAGGCCGTCGCCGCGCGCGCCCGCCGGCCCGCGCGGAGGTTGAGTCGCGAAAGCTCGAGCCGCTCGTCGCCGCCGATCCGCGGCAGCGCCATATCGAGGTGGCCGACGACCTCGAACAGCGCCTCGTCGGGCACGCCCGCCGGGTACGCGTCGCGCAGCAGCCGGCCGACGCGCAGGTGCGTCGCCTCCCGCACCTCGCTCGCCAGCAGCGAGTCGGCGGCCTGCTGCACGCGGTCGTGGAGGAAGCGGTGGAGATCGTCGCCCTCGCCGCCGGCGAGCGGCACCACCAGGCCCTCGCGGACCAGCTCGCCGAGCGCCGCGGTCGCGTCGTCGCCGTCGTCGCCGCCGACGGCCGCGAGCACGCGCCACGAGAAGCGATAGCCGACGCACGCGGCCCGCTGCAGCAGCCGCTGGGCCGCGGGGGTCAGGCGGCGGATCTTGCTGGTGACGAGGGTGACGACATTGTCGGTGACGTCGCGCGCCTGCACCTGCGCGTCGTCCCACACCCACCGGCACGCGGCGGGGTCCCAGCGCAGGAGGCCGTCCTCGGCGAGCAGCAGCAGGAACTGGCCGATGAAGAACGGGTTGCAGTGGGTCTTCTCGCCGACGATCCGCGCCAGCGCGGCGACCTGCGGCCGCTCCATCACCAGCGTGTCCGCCAGCAGCTCCTCGACGTCGGCGAGCGCCAGCGGACCGAGCGGCACGTCGCCGACCTCGACCCCCGCCGCGCGCAGATCGGCGAGCGCGGCCGGCAGCGGGGGCCCGCGACCGACGTCGTCGTCGCGGTAGGTGCCGAGCACCAGCAGGTGCCTGCACTCGGCGTCGAGCAGCATCTCTTGCAAGAGGCGCAGCGACGCCGGGTCGACCCACTGCAGATCGTCGAACACGAGCACGAGCGGGTGGTCGGCGGCGGCGAAGACCCGCAGCAGGGCGGTGAAGATCAGGTTGAAGCGGTTCTGCGACTCGGCCGGGCCGAGCCGCGGGACCTCGGGCTGCGGGCCGACGATGAGCTCGAGCTCGGGGATCAGATCGGTGAGGAGCTTGCCGCCGCTGCCGAGGGCGGACGCGAGGGCGCGCCGCCACGCCTCGAGGACCTCGGGCGCGGCCGTCAGCAGGGTGCGGCACAGCTCGCGCAGCGCCGCGGCGATCGGGGCGTACGGCGCGCCGCGGTCGTATTGATCGCACTTGGCGGCGACGAAGAACCCGCCGCCGCGGGCGACCGGCGCCGCCAGCGTCTGGACCAGCGCCGACTTGCCGGCGCCGCCGGGCCCGCGCACGAGCAGCAGCGTGCGCGCGCCGTCGGCGACGCCGGCGTAGGCCGCGAGCAGGACGTCGATCTCCTGCTGCCGTCCGTACAGGCGCGGCGGGATCCGCGGGGTCGACGGCCGGTCGGCGCTGCCGAGCGCGAACGGCTCGATCGTCCCCGTCGCTGCCCACGCGGCCGCGCAGCGCTGCAGGTCGGCCCGCAGCCCGGCCGCGCTCTGGTAGCGATCCTCGGCCGCCTTGGCGAGCAGCTTCATGATGATGTCCGACAGCACCGGCGGCACCTTCGGCATCAGCACCGCCGGGGCGACCGGCACGCGCGCGAGCTGGCTGTGGACCAGCGCCATCGCGTCGCCGGCCTCGAACGGCAGCACCCCGGTCACCAGCTCGTAGAGCGTCACGCCGAGCGAGTACAGGTCCGAGCGCGCGTCGACCGGCCGGTTCATCCGCCCGGTCTGCTCGGGCGACATGTACGCCAGAGTGCCCGCCATCCCCGCGCCCGCATCGACGCGCAGCGCCCCGTCCTCGCCGCCGGCGATCGCCAGGCTGAAGTCGATCAGCTTCACCTGCCCGGTCGCCGGGTTGTGGACGATGTTGTGCGGCTTGACGTCGCGGTGCAGCAGCGGATAGCGGTGCAGCAGGTCGAGCGTGCCCGCCACCTCGACGCCGATCGCCAGCACCGCCGCGAGGTCGAGGGCGCCGGCGTGGAACAGCACGTCGAGCGAGCGGCCGCCGCAGTCCTCGAGCACCAGCGCGAGCTCGTCGCCGATCGTCTCGAGCGCGTGCGCCTTGATCACCCCCGGCAGATCGAGCGATCGCAGCACCGCGAACTCCCGCCGCAGCGCGCCGTGGATCGCCGGCGCGAGCGGCCCGCCCTTGCCGATCTTGACGACCACGCGGGCGCCGTCGCGGGCGCGGACAGCCCGATGGATCACCACGCCCGCGCTCTCGTGCAGCTTCGCGGTGAACGTGTACGCGCCCTGTTCTGCCATGCTTTTGTGCCTCGTGACCTGTCGATCGTCGCGCCCAGCCGCCGCGCGAACCATCGATCGCGCCACCGCTTCCGAGTGTACGTCCAGAGCGTACGTGGCGCGGCACCACCGGGTAAAGCATCGGCGTCAGCGCATCGCCGCCCCGCCGGCCGCCTCGCCGACCGCCGCGGCGACTCGAGGCGCGCGGACACCGCGGACTGTACGCAGCAACACGCGCCGGCATTCACCGCGAGGACCTCCGCGCCGGCGCCAATCACCGCACTGCGGGGTTGCGCTCGAATCCGCGTGCACCCCTGCCTTCGCGCACCTCACTCGGCGAAGACCATGTCTTCCGGGGGGAGAGTGCTCCCTCGGAGCCGGCACGCCTCGATCCCAGCGTAGGTCGTGGCGCCCGTGTGAGTCGAGATGGAGTACGTGTCCTGCCCCAGCTCTCGGTCCTGATCATCGAACGGGTCGAGCCGACGCTGGACCTCGATCCGCTCACCCTCGCCATCGGTCGACGACGCGAGCACGACGACGTAGGCGTCCATCTCCGGGACGGCGAGCGCTTCACCGGCTCGTGCGTGGAGCGTGGTCATCCGGGTCCGGCCTCCGTGGTCGCCGCGTAACAGGACGCGAACTCCCGGTCTGAGGAGGGTATCCACCCCGGCAGGAAGCTAACGTGCTGAACCTTGCAGCGCGGTCACGTGGCTAGCTCGAAGCAATATCGAGTCGAAGGCTGGCAGAGCAGCGCGCTGCACGACATGCACAAGGGTGGCATCTGTTCTGCGAAGTGGACCATTCTTGGGCTCTGACCATCCGTCGATTGGTCGACCGAAGCCGCCGGGCCAGGTCTGTCCAGATGGTCGCCGTCCGTGATCTCCTCACCGAAAATCTCACGGTTCGGCTCCGCGCCGCAAGGCCCAAGCGCTGTCCAGCGCCACAGGGTAGATTCGCCGAACAGCCGCGGCAGTCGCCGCCTCTCCGACGCATCGCCTTGTTGGGCCGCATCCGTCCATCCTCAGGAGAGCACTTCGGTGGCCGTCTTCGCCCCGAGGACGTTATCGATCCAGCGGTCGAGGGTCGCGACGTCCGTGCATGCCTGGATGTGCGCGCTCTCGTCCTCGGTGAGCGCGATCCCTGCACGCGCAAGCAGCCGCAGCAGCGTGTCCCTCTTGCCCTTGAGCTCGCCCTCACGCATGCCCTCGAGCTTGCCTTCACGCATGCCCTCACGCATGCCCTCGAGCTTGCCGCGATCGACGAGCTTCTGCACGAACGGGGGAAAGGTCGCCTCGCCTTCGATCTGCCGTTCCATGACCAATGCCTCCAGAGCCTGCCTCATCGGCTCACGCAACCCGTTCCAGATGAGCTGAAAATAGACCATCGCGTGCGCCTGGTCGAGCCGGCCGATGGCAGCGAGCGCCGCCTGCACCACGGTGAGCCCGCTCGGCCCGTTGCCGTGCGCCACCGCCGACAGCACGGCGAGCTCCGTCTCCTTCTCCGCGTCGGCCGGGTCGATGCTCTCGGGGACCACCGCCGGACCGAGCACCAGCGGCGCGACGTGGCCGCGCCCCAGGCCGAGGTCGATGTTCTCCGCGGCCCAGGCGGCCACGCCGGCGTCCGGCGCGATCACCAGGACGATCGTGCCGCAGCGCTTCCTGACGCGCACGACCGCGACGTACGCCGGCCACGAGTACTTCTTGTCCGGGTCCATGTCGCGCTGTACCTCGATGACGATCGCCAGCACCAGCGCGTCGCTCTCGTCGCGAAGCTCGAGCACCAGATCGGCGCGGAACTCCACCGGGATGAGCTGGTCGAGCGACGACTCGACAACCGCGACCGCGGCGTGCGGCGGCACCTCGACGTGGAGGAGCGTCGCGAGCCAGCGGGGCGCGAGCTCCGGGTGCTCGCGGAACATCTCGACGAGGGCGTTGTGCTCGAGCGTCGGCATGACGCTCGGCCTTCAGCACCCCCCATGCCGGCACGAAACGCCGGGAAAATGCGAGCAGATCTCCAGCTCAGGGGGTGGCGGCGCCATGGCGGACGCAGGCGGCCAGCGACGCCGGCTGGGAAGCGACCCCCTGTGCGGCAGGCGAAGAAACCTCGCCAAGCCTTGTCTGTGCCTGACGATTTGCCAATCTGCTGCGGACGCCCGCCCGAAGCGAGGAAGGGCGCACGTCAGCAGCACTGGCCTGTCCTACCAAGAGCCGTCAGATCAACGGTTCGGTTCGGGCCGCCGAACGCGAATCTTGATGTCCGTTGCAACCACGAAGCACCCGGCCCAGCGCTCGACGTCCTCTGTCCGGAAGAGACACTCGATGTAGGCCTTGAGCACCCGCCGGCTTGGATCAGCGAGGCGGACGAGCAGGAGCCCGTGGTGTGTTCCAGGGGCGAACTGCCGCAGATCCGAGAAGTCGAGATCCTGCGTGATCAGAAAACGCTTGTCCGCCTGAGCCGCCGCCCACACGCCGGCGTCTGGCGACCCCTGAAGCCCCTCTTGCTGCACCGAGTCCGCGTCGTGGCCGAGCTGCACGAGCGCCTCGACCAGCGAAGTCGGCGGATTCTCGTCCAGCTTGATGCGCATCAGAATCCGACGACATTGGGTGCCGGTAGGTCTTCCCGGACGGAATCCGCGGCGAACGCGATCACTGCGCGCACGTCGTCCGCGGTCAGGGTCGGGTAGTCGCTGAGGATGTCCTCGATCGAGTCGCCGTCCGACAGGCTGGCGAGCAGCGTGCGGAGCGTGACCCGCGTCCCCTTGATGACCGGCTCGCCCCCGCAGACGAGAGGATCTCGCACGATGCGATCGCGGTGGTTCATGACGTGAACTCTACCACAATTCCGGCTCGGCTTCAGCGGTCTCTGCTGCCGACCCCCAGTGGAGTCTGGCCGCTACGTCTTTGCTGGCGTGAGCCCCGTGCGGCGCGGCTCGCTGCGACCGGCCAGGCCATTCCTTGCGGCCCCCAAGCGGGTCCCTGTCGCCTTCGGTGTGCCTCGTCACGGTGCTTGTGCGTGCGCGAGCGCATCACTCGGTTGCACCTCGCGATCACCGCGCTGCGGCTCGGAAATCACGAATCGGCCATCATTGCATCGTGGAACGTCCATCGTCGAGTCCCGCGGGCGCGACCCCGGACGTCGAGCATTCCTTCGATCCGGCGTTTGCCCGCAATTTCCACCGGAGCGCCTCGGAGAGAACGCTCGCGGCGGCAGCGAGCGCTTCATCTCCGCCGATACGCGCGATGAGGGGCGCGAGCTGCTCCACGCCGCCCCAGCGGCTCAGGGTCGAGACGAGCGAGGCGTCCTCCGCCGCGTCCCCGAGGCTCACGACGAACAGCCTTGCCGCCGTCGCGAGCGACATCCAGGGAGCGCAGCGCACCACGCTCTCCAGAGCCTCGGTGCCCCGGTCGTCGTGGTAAGCAGTGACGGCGCGCGCCGCGAGCGTGGGGCGCGACGGCTCGGGGGCGGCGAGACAGAGCGCCGCGAGGGCCATGACGCGCGCGGCTTCCGAGCCACCTCCGCCGCCACCTTCGGCGATCGCCACCGCCGCCTCGAGCCCGAGCACCTGGATCGCTTCGGCCGCGTGATCACACACGAGCCCCGCGGCGACCCACGGGGGCTCCAGCGAGGCCACCGCGTCGCGCGCCGCTTGCACGAGGGAGCGGCCTCCCTCGGTCGCTGCGGCGCAGAGCAGCGGACGAGCGGCGAAGATCCCGCTGCCACAGAGCTCTCGGACGATGCCGAGCGCGCGTTCCGGATCGCCGAGCTCGGCGAACCGGACGGCCATCGCGGAAGGGGGCGGGAGGGCCTCGTCCAGCAGCCTGGAGAGCTCGGCCAGCCCGAGGAAGGGAAGTAGGGCCGCGGTGCACGCGCCGACGTCGTGCCTGTCGGCGCCCTCGTCGTGGTCGGCAAAAAACGTATCGAAGGACATCGAGACAGCGAGGGTCCGCTCTGCATCGGGCAGCACTGGCAAGAGGGGCGCCAGCGCGTTGGCGCGGGACGTCGGTGGAAGAGGGACCGCCGCGCCGAGGAGGGCGAGCACCTGGTTCCGCCCCATCCCTTTCGCCGTGGCGAGCCGCGCGAGCGCCTGCCCCGGCTTCGCGCTCGACAGCGCGCGCTGGATGGCTTGCTGGACGAGCGCTTCCGCCTCGGCGCGCGGCAGGAAGTCGGCCGCCGTGAGCCACGCGCTCAAGGTGCTGTCGGGCCCTCCTTCCGCGCGCCACGTGGCCGAGACCGCCCACCGAGCGAACGTCGACGCCTCGTCGCCCGATGCAGCGCGCGCCGCGGTGAGCAATGCGAGCGCATCTTCCCAGCCATCACCGCGCCATGCCGCGCCTGTCCGCCTCACGACGTCGAGCGCGGGCGCCTCGATGTCCGCGCGCAGCGAGGGAGAGGCGCGCGCCGCGAGGGCGAAGAGCGAGACGGCGAGCGCCCGCTCCGTGTCGCTCCACGCCTCCTCGTCAGCCCGGTCGGCTCCAGGAGGCCACGCGCGGTGCAGCGTCGCGAGCGCGCCCTGCGCGAGCGCGATCCGCACGAAGCTCGACAGCGCGTCGGGCGGGATATCCCTGGCGTCGGAGGCGCCAAGCGGCGCCGACATCGAGCGTCGCACGCGCCCCAGCTCCGCCCGGCGCGCAGCGAGATCCTCGCGCGAGCGCGGCCATGCCCACCGCGGTGCACCGAGCGGAAGGAGATCGGCGCGCGGCGCGCCGGCGGAGACGAGGTGATCGCCGGCGTACCGGCGGAGGTAGGTGACCGCGCCCCTCTCGCCTGTGTCGACGCTCTCCCAGGTGCGAACGAGCGCCCGGGCAGCCTCGGCGAACCGCTGCTCAGCGAGCGCGACGTGCTCCGGGTGCGCGGCCACCCAGGCGGCGCGCAGCGTTTCATGACGAAAGCGAATCTGGCGACCCTCTTCACACCACTGGAGAACCGGCTCCACGGCCTCGCGGTGCGTGTCGAGAGAGCCGATCACCTCGGCGACGTGCGCGCCGAGGAGCGGCGCCAGCTCGGTCGCGTCGAGCGGCGCGAAGGCGCACGCGAGGGTCGTCATGAGCTCTTCCAGCGGAGCCGCGCCGCGATCGCGGAGTGATCTCGCGATCGCGTCCACATGGGCGCGTGGACCTGGACCGTCAACCGCCGCCTAGGCGAGATGGTCGCGGAGAGATGGCTCGACGTCCTCCTGGCGGAATCCGTCGACCGAAACGTACGTCACGTCCGCGGCGCGGAGACCGAGCCGCTCTGCCCACCGCTCGGCAACGTCGCGCGCGCCGGAGACCGTCACCAGCACACGCGCGCCGGGGCCTGGCTCGTCCAGCACCGAGCGGCGAGGGTCGTCCGGCCAGTCCACGCAGGCATCAGGCGCGAGCAGGCCAATCAAGAGCTGCGGCTGGCCGTCCTCGCCGTCCCAGTTTGCGATGCGGTTCACGAGGCTCGTGCGGACACCGAAGTGAAACTCGTCGAATCCCGTGCCTTCGGGCCATGGGCCAGCCGAGAGCCGCGCGAGCACTTCCTCCTCGAAGGCCGCGCCAAACGTGCGTCCGGCGTGGACGAGGAGCTTCAGGGTGCCAGGACCCGGGATCGAGCGGAAGAAGCGTTCGACGACCGTGCTCTTCCCTGTGCCGGAGGGGCCATGGACGACGCACGCCGACGGGCGCCCCGCTTCATGCCAGGATCGCAGGGCCTCGAATGCCCTGGACTGGCCTTCACCAAAGAACGGTCCCTCCATCGAGCTCTCCTCAATGGTAGTGGAGCTGGATCCGGTTCCCGGCGCGATCTTCGACTCGAGCGAGGCGGAAGCGCCGGCGCGCCGGGTCGCCGAGATCCGGCTCGAAGATTCGCCGCGTGCCGTCGGGCACGTCGAGCGCGAACCCCTCCTCGTGCCGGTGGAGCACCCATCCGTGCGGTCCGATCACTCCCGTGCCCCGCTCGACGACGCCGAAGGACACGTCAAGACCGTCGTCCGTCCAGACCTTCGCGCCGCCGCCGCGGCGCAGCTCGACCTCCCAGGCGAAGCTGTGCGTCCAGCCGTGGCCAAGGCCGATATCCCGCTCGCGGCTGGTCGTGGAATATGAGCGCGCGAGCTCGAGCGGTAGCGGCCCTGGAAGATCGAGGTCCACGACGGGCGCGGTGAACACGCGGCCGGTGATGACGTCGATGGGATCTCCATGCGACGCCGCGCCGCTGCTGCTCCCGCCGTGGTGCTGGGGGCATCCGCCGCCGTCCTTCCCGGGGGAACCGCAGGCGCTCTTGCCACCGCCGCTGGCGCCGCTGCCTCCGTTCTTTCCGTCGGAGCCTTGGCCGTTCTTCGACCCGTTGCCGCCGCGCGCCCCGCTCCCGCCGCCGCCTCCTCCTCCGCCCATGACGAAGACGCCGGGGTTCATGCCGGGGATGGCAGGGATGTTCGGGACCGGGGCGGTACGGGCCATGCGCCGAGGATACGCCAGCGGACCGGGCGTGCGGAGCGGCTGCGGCAGGAAGGGCAGGCGGGAAGCCCGGGTCGGCCCAACCCGGGTCGGGTGCGGTCCGCGCAGGGCGGGCCTGCCGTGATGAACCCGTGCGAGGGCGGGCTCCCGAGCGTCGGCGGCAAGGGCGGTGACGGATTGCCCAGCGGCGCGGAGGACGGGCGCGACGGCGAGCCGACCCCGACGCCGACGCGGAACCCCGGCAACTACGGACGGCGAGGACGAGGGGACGTGGCCGACGTGGGCTGCACGGACGGCGACTACGGGATCTACGGCGCGCGAGGCCGCGTCGGCGCCCCCGGCCAGGGCATCGGGCGCATCCGCGAGGCCGGCTGGGAAGCGGACTGGGCCCGCGACGGCGGCCGGGGCACGCCGGGCCAGGGCGGCGGCGGAGGCGGCGGCCGCAGGGGCGGGCTCGGCGTGTGCGGCGCGGCGTCCAGGGGGGCGCCGGGGGAGGCTCGGGCGGGGCAGGCGGCTGCGGCGGCCGAGGCGGCAAGGGGGGCGAGAACGGCTCCCCGAGCGGCGGCATCGTCGCGCTGCACGCCAGGGTGACCGTGCGCGACAGCGAGATCGAGACGTCCGACGGCGGCCCGGGCGGCGACGGCGGCGAGCCCCAGCGAGGCGGACGCGGCGGCCGGGGCGCACCGGGCGGCGTGCTGGAGGACCCGCGATCGGACTGCTCGGCGCCTTTGGCCAGAAGCCCGACCAGATATCGTAGGTGCGACGGCCAAGCCGCAGATCGAAGCTCTCGTCATGCGCGGCGATGACTGCGTCCCGGCCAGCGGGGTCCGATAGGGCGCGGTCCAGTCGCCGTTGGGGAAGTCGCCGTCTTCGCCGGAGACCTGGATCATGCCGTCCAGCGAGATGTGTTCGATGATCGCGAGCTTTCTCAGTTGAGTCTTCGTGCTCTGGGGTGCCAACACCCAGGCATCGGCATCAAGCGATGTGTGCCGTCTGCCCAACGATCCTGCGAATCAACGGCGGCCGCAAGCCCGTCGGATCCATTCGCCAGTCAGGCTGCCTCTTGGCCTCCTGCATGGACGCGTCACGAGCGATGCTGCGCGGTCGGCAGCCATTCGAGTCGAAGCTTCGGATACTCATGCCCAGAGGGATCGCGCTCCAGCTGCGCGGCTTTGCTGAACTCGATATCTCGTGCACCATCAACGTATAGCAGCCGAAACGGGCAGCAGCTGCCGTCCACAAAGGCGACGCAGAAGGTCGTGAACGGATTCGTCAGCCCCGCGGGGCCAAGGATGAACGCCTCAAGCTCCGTACGATCGGCGAAGCCCCAGACAGAGGACTCTGGCACATGGCCCGCGTGATCGACCACGATAAAGCGATCGTTCAGCTCGATCTCCGGGGAAAACGGCGGCTGAAGAGCGCCAGCCGTCATTTCGATCCTGGAGAGCGTCTCCAAGAAGTCGCTGCCGTCGAACGCCCAGGGGTCAGCGACGGCGCATGCGGTCAGGGCGTCGGCCAGCTGAATCAGGTTCATAGAAGCGCGCGGGAGGCGGCTACGTAGGTCGGCCTGACGTCTTGGGCTTCTGCCGCGTGTGGGTGCGCTGCGCGCGCCCACACGCCGGTCAGCAGGCCCTTGTTGGGCGGAGCTATCGCCCATCGCCTCGTCACGAGGCGTTGCGAACGAGCGTCACCTCGCGCGGTGGCAGCCGTACGATCTTCCGCCCGCTCTTGGCCTCGCGCGCCTTGAGCGCCTCGGCGAGCTTATCAATATCATAGTCGTGCTCCTTGGCGATGGCGTCGCGGGGAGCACGGACCTCGTCGATGATGGAATCGGAATAGCGCATGATGTTACTCCTCCACGAGCTCCAGAGGCGTGCAGATAACCGGAGGCTCGAAGCCACCAGCTCGGCAGATCTCCGGGGTCGCCCGCCGAAGCTTCGTCGACCACGAGCTGCGAGATGTACAAATCGTAGGCGTCCCGCCGTGCCCACCACTCGCCGGTCACCTCTTGATGCGCCGCTCGCACCAGATCGCGGCTCGGCCTGGCAGTCAGGTAGCTGACGATGCTGGTTTCCACCTAGACGCTCGGTTTCATGCACGGGCCTCGGGGATGAAGCTCGTGGATCGTACAGGCCCGCGGCAGACCAGGCAACGCTCATTCGGCCACCCCGACCGACGAGCGAGCAGGCGGTCTGCATCGCCGCGAGGAGGCCGAATCGTTCATGGCGGCGGGTGCTCGCGCTGCACGGCGCCGTCTGCGTGCTCGCCGCGCCCGCCCTCGCCGCGCTCCCTGCTGTCGTGGCGCTGAACGCGGCGGTGTCGCTGGCGCTGCTGGCCATCGCCGTCCGCGCGTTTCCGCCGCCGCCGATCGTGACCATGCTGGTCGCGACGGCGTGCTTCGGCGCGGCGCTCGTGGTGCGCTGAGCGTGCGGGCGATGATAGCTCATAGCCCATCGCAGTCGCCACGAGCGGCCCGTCGGACGAACCGTTGCGGCATCGCTCGTTCAGGTTCCGGCGCACCGCGCTGCAATCGTGAGGCGGCGGCCCGAATGCGCGCTGGCTCGTCTCGGTACACGACGAGATATGGAAAGCGACGCACCCGCTGCCGCGCGCCGAACGCATGCGCTTCGAGCCCGCGTGGCGCCGCCGGCCCGAAGCGAAACATCAGCTCGATCTCGGGGCGCGGGATCGAGACGTGCGGCGCGTCGCCTGTGCGCTCGTTCGCGAACAGCGCCTCGACGGCCGGCGCAATCGACGCGCTGGGCGCGAGGCGATGGCGGCGGGGGCTCGCGTGCAGGACCGGAGGACGAACGTGCGCGCCGATCGCGCATGCCCGCGCGTGACATTGTCCGCTTCTTCCAATTCCCAACCCGCGCGCGTCGCTAGCATCGCGGTCATGAAGATCCTCGTCACCGGAGCGACCGGAAAGGTCGGAAGCCGTCTCGCAAAGCGCCTCGCCCGCCGGGGCGATCATGTCCGCGCCCTCGTGCGCGATCCGAACCGCGCCGCCGAGCTGCGCGAGCACCGGGTCGAGACCGTGAAGGGCGATCTCCTCGACGAAGCCTCGCTCGCGCCCGCGGTGCGCGGCATCGACGCGGTCGTCCATTGCGCCGCCTTCTTCCGCGGCGCCACCCCGGAACAAGCGCACACCGTCAACGACCTCGGCACGCAACGACTCGCGGCCGCCGCCCGCGCCGCGAACGTGAACCGCTTCGTCTTCACCAGCACCGGGTTGGTTTACGGACCGAGCGGCGGCCGCCTCGCCCACGAGGGCGACGAGTGCGCGCCGCCACCGGGCTACCCCGCGAGCAAGCTCGCCGCCGAACGCGCGCTCTTCGCCCTCGAGGGCCTCGATGTGCGCGTCCTCCGCCTCCCCTTCGTCTACGGCGACGGTGATCCGCACATCGAGGAAGCGATCCCGATGATGCGCGGCTGGCCGCCGTCGCAGCGCATGGCCCTGAGTCATCACGCCGACGTCGCGCAGGCTGTCGCGCGCGTGCTCGACACCGCATCGCCTTCGCACCGCATCTACAACGTGGTCGACGACGAAGCCCCCGACCTCGCCACCGTCTTCGCGTCGGTCGGCGCCCCACCGCCCGACGGCTCGGCCGGCGAAGCGGCCCGAGCCTTCGACGTCCTCCTCGACGGCCGCCGCATCCGCGAAGATCTCGGCTTCAAGCCCGAGTTCCCGCGCCTCCAGGATGCGATCGCGGCGGGCGCGTGATGTTCTCCGGTCGTCCAGGTAGGCGGACGCGCATGCCTCAACACGCGCGCCATCGACCACAGTCGGTCAACGAGCGCCACGAGACGCGGGGCACCGCTGGATACGGCGCTCCACATCGCCGGTGAAGTCGGGTAAGTCCGCGCCACAGTCGCGAGGCGGCGGCCCGCAGGCTGGGGCGTGAAGGCGACCCGCGGGCGCGTAGCGACGACGAGCACGTGGAGATCCACCCGATCGTCGATCTCGACGGTCGAGGATGGCTCGCGCCCGCCGCTCGCGCCGGCGGCGAAGCTCGCCTTCAGCCAGGCATCGCGGGAAATGCCTACATGAGGTTCGTGAGCGGCCCGGTGCAGTACTCCGGCGCGCCGAACCTGGTCCGGGTGTCGCCGAACAGGTTCAGGATCGAGACGAGCAGGTTGTTGTGCGGGAGGTTCGGGTACCGGACCCAGCGCCCGGTGCGCAGGCCCCCGCCGCCGCCGGCCAGCAGGAACGGCATGTTCGTCTTCGCGTGGGTCGGCGGATGCGAGATCTCGGAGCCGAAGAAGACGACGCTCTCGTCGAGCAGCGAGCGCCCGCCCATGTCGACCTTCTCCATCTCCTGCAAGAGATAGAGGTGCTGCTCCGAGTACCAGGTGTAGATGAGCTCGCACTCGGCCGGCCTGAAGCCGCCCATTTCCTGGTAGAAATGGTGGTGCTCGGTCAGGTTCAGCCACGGCAACGTGTACTTCGCCTCGGTGTCGCTCCACTGCAGGGTGCCGACCGCGGTGATGTCGCAGGCGAGCGCCATCACCAGCATATCCATCATGAGCTTGCCGACCTTGGGGATCGCCGCGTCGGTCGAGGTGTCCTTGATCGAGCCGGTGTCGTCCGAGCCGAGCCCCGCGCTCGGGTTGTAGTCGGACGTGTCGACCCTCGTCGGGACCCGACAAGCGCTCGTCGCAGCCGGCGTGCTGCTGAGGCTCTGCTCGATCTCGCGGATCTTCGTCAGGTGCTGGTCGATCTTCTGCTTGTCGGCCGCGCCGAGGCGCGCGGAGAGGGCGGCGTAGCGCCGGTCGAGGAAGTCGAGGATCGATTGCTTCCGCGCGAGGCGGCGGGCGGCGTCGTCGCTGGCGCCGGGGTCCAGCGTGCCGAAGAGATCGGTGAAGATCTCCACCGGATCGAGGCGCGGCGGGATGGGGTTGTACGGCGCGGTGTCCTCGAAATTGGCGACGTTCATCGGCGACATCAGGCCGTGGGACTTGCCCGTCGCCCAGCGCACCGCGAGCTGGAGGCTCGCCTTCGCCGTCCGACCGGCGGAGATCCGGGAGGCGATCACCTGATCGATGGACGGCCCCCCCGCGTAGCCGTTCGATTGAGCTATCTGAGCCGTGCCCGTGAGCCAGGCGATGATCCCGGCCTGGTGCTGCTCACCGCGCGCGCTCTTCATGTCGAGGCCGTCGACGACGAGCAACCGGTCCTGCACCTGCGCGAGCGGCGCCAGGATGGGACCCAGGGTGAAGCTCGTCTCGGTGCCGGTCGGACGCCAGCGATCGATCAAGGTCCCGCCGGGCGTGTAGACGGCGACGAAGCGCCGGGCGGGGGCGGGTTGCGCGCGCGCCAGGCGCTCGGTTCCCATGATCTCCAGCCACGGGAGCGCGACGGCGATGGCGCCGGCTCCTCGCAGCATGGCACGTCGGCTCAAGCGGAATTTCGACATACCCCTCTCTCCTGTCGTCGGGATGGCCGAGCGAGGCCCCCGAGACGACGCGCCTGCTTTGCTGTCACGCCTCGTCCGCTCCGGACGCACGGAGGCTTCCTCATCGAACCACAGGCATTCTTTATGAGGAGTTCGAGGTCATCGCGAAGGCCACGAACGGAGCTTCCGGCAGCGCAGAGAACTCCAGCATCGTTCTGGCGAATCAACGGTTTCACCAATGGCAGTAGCAGATCGCCATCGGACCGGCTCACCACGAGAGCAGATATTGCCGGAGCGAAGTTTTTCCGTCGCAGCGTGAACCTGCTGCTCACCGCGACGTGGCATGCCACAGCATCTCGGTCGCGGCCCGCGCGTTCGGCCGCCGCCGTGCTCTTCCCCGGCGGACACCCCTCGCCCCCATCACGCCGCCGCGCCGGCCCGCCCGCCGCGGTGCCTGAGCTCCGGCGTCCAGGAAGAGCACCGGGGCATCATCCCCAGCAGCCTGCTCGCGGTTCAAGACGAGGGGCGCAGCGTGGGATCGTCGCCCGAGAGCTGGGGAAGCATCGCGACGAACGCCCAGTCTTGCCCGCCCGAGTCATCGAACGTCAGGTGAACGCGGTCGCCGTCGCGCTCGAACGTGATGGTGAACGGCGCACGATCGAGCAAGGCGTCGTCCGTCGTCGTGAACGGCTCCTCGTAGTCCTCCTCGACGAGGAACTCGGCCGACGCCGCCGCGCGAGCCTCGGGATCGTCCACGCGCACCACCAGCCGCGGCGCGTCGGTGGAATGCACCGCGCCGAGCCCGCGCAGCAGCACCTCACGCAGCCACGCGCCGCCGAGATCGAAGCCGCCGCCCCAGAAGAACACCAGGCGATCGACGCTGAGCACGTTCGCCTCGTCGTTGAACAGGCCCTTGAGCAGGAACCGCGACGTTGCGTCGCCTGGCCACGGCACGCCGTGCCGCCGCCCGAACTCGACCAGCGGCGCGGGCACGGCGCCCTCGCTCCACGGCGCGTCGGCGGTCTTCTCGTAGATGGCATAGTCGGCGACGAGCCGCCGCAGCTCCGCCGCGGCCTGCTCCGCCGCAGCGACCGTCGAGAACTCCGCTGCCTGCATCACGACCTGACTCATGCATGCAGCGTATACGATTCCGCGGGGCGACTGCGAGGAAATCGCCTGTTCACGGGACGCCGCGCTCCAGGCGGCGGGGAGGAGCGGTGAGCGGAGACGAACGGTCAGTTGATGTCGAAGAACTGCTGGCAGCAGCCCTGCGTGAGGTGACACACCTCCCTGGGCGCGCCGTCGCACGTCCCGACCTCGACTCCCTCGACGAGACACGAGCACATCGTCGTACCGTCCTCGGATGGCCCGCACTTGACCTCGTGCTTCTTGCTGAGGCACGTGGACGAACACGCGCACTCGTTGCCCTCCAGGCCGTGCGGGTAGTCGCACTCCAGCCCGATGCACCCGTGAGCGTCCAGGCACGCGTAGTACGCGTCCTTCTCGTCCTGGCAGTCGGCGGGCAACCCCTGCTTACAGGTGGAGGCTTCAGGCAGCCAGCACGAATAGTACGCGACGAGCTCGTCCTCGCACGCGGGGCAGGACAGCGGGACGACTATCAAGCTACAGTCCTGGACGCAGTTCGTATCCGGCGGATCGCAGCCGTACAGCTTGTGCGCCTCACAGATAGCCAAGCACGTGCGCGGCCCCGACGCCCTCCTGTGCGGCCCCCGGCGCCCTCCTGCGCGGCCTCGGCGCCCTCCTGTGCACCGCCGTTGGTGTCCTATGCAACAGTCGCCGCCGTCCTACGCGGCCCCGTGCCCCTCCTGGGCGCGTCCATTGGTGTCCCTTGTTACAACCGTCCGGCTCCTGCGCAGCCTCGGTTGTCTCCCGCGCAGCCCCGGTGGTCTCCTGCGCAGCCCCGTCGCCGTCTCGGGTGACGGTGATGGGGGACAACATCCGAAGAGACGTGATGAAAGAGCAGAAAAAGGTGCGCGTTCAGGACCGCATGACCCCCGAGCAGACCGACGCCGAGGTGAACCGGCGCATCAAGAAGAAGTTCCAGGACGAAGGCCTCTCGATCGAGACGTACGACAGCGCGAAGATGCGGAAGCGGGTCGACCCGTGCGAGAAATGCGGAGCGATGTTCGAGAGGCTCGGCATTCAGGAGCACGTCATCGGGGTGAAGGGCAAGAAGGGCCAATACGGCGTTTACAGGGCCTAGAACAGCGGAGGCGAACGCCCCACGCCGAGGTGCGCATGCAGCAAAAGGAAAAGGAAAGAGCTCCCGCGCCCATCTCGTGGACCGAGGGGGAAGAGCGCGCCCGTGAAGCGCTCGAGCGATGGCGCGCTGCTCCGGGCCCCGCGTGCGTGCTGCACGGCCCTCCGGGAGCCGGCAAGACGGCGCTGTGTACCCGGCTCGTTGACGAGGCGGTCGAGCGCACGCGGGGTTGTGTCGCCGCGGTGCAGGTAGGACGGGCGAGCGCCTTCGTCTTCGAGCAGGAGATCCTCGCGTCGCTCCTGGAGCAGCTCGGCGAGGACGTGCTGCACCCTCCGCGGGACGTCCTGAAGCTGCGCTCCGAGCTCCGGAACAGGCTGGCCAATGGCCAGGACGAGGACGAGCCCGAGGTGCTCCTCGTGCTCGATGGTCTCGACGACTGCGTCGACTGGCCTCGCGGCGCTCGGGGTTCGACGCTCCGGGAGCTAGGACTGCGCGTCCGATGTCTGGTCTCCATCTCGGGCGGAGAGGGCGAAGCGCACGCCTGGAGGGAGCGCCTCGGATGGGAGGACGCGGATGCGCTCCTCGTCGAGGTTGCACCACCTTCCCCCGCCGCGGCGGAGAGCCGAGGCATTCCGAGCTGGGCGGCGGCAGGGGGAGACGGCGGACCGGAGGCGCTCGCCGCGGAGGTCGAGCGTGAGCTCCGGCGCCTCGACGGAGGAGAGGTCGCGCTGGAGGTGCTCTCCCTGCTGGCGCGCGCGCTCTCGCCGCTCGATGCAGAGGATGTCGCGGAGCTCCTGGAGATTGACGACTTTACCGCGCGCGGTCTCCTGCACGTGGTCCTACCGTCCCTCGATTGGATCCTGCGCTGGGATGGGCCGGCGCGCGCGCTGAGGTTCCAGCATGAGGCGCTGCGGGTCGCGTGGGCGCAGCGGAGCGCCGGTCGCGACGAGGCGATCGAGGCGCGTTACCGGGACGCGATCGCGCGATGTACCGCGGAGACCTCCCGCCGCCGGCCGGCCTACTTCCGCCGTCATGCGAGCGCGCACCTCGCGCTCGGCGGCGCTCCCGTCGCCTCGATGCTCGCCTTTGCCGAGCCGGGCTGGGTAGCGGCTGCCTCTGCCGAGGCGCTCGCCGATGCCCTCCTCGATCTCCGCCGCCTGCGCGATCGTATCGGAGAGGAGGTGGAGCGCTGCGGCTCCATGCCTCCCTCCCTCGCCGCAGCGCTCGTCCGCTGTGCGGCGGCGCAGGGCGCGGCGGCGACGCTGGGAGACGCGGAGCCCTGGGCGACCCCGGACGCAGACCTCGTGACTCCATGGCTTGAGGCGGACGCGGCGCGCGCGCTGTCGTTAGTCGCCCTCTCTGCGGAGGTCTCGCCGTCCGCCCGAGCCGGGGTCCTCGAGCGAGCGTTCGAGATCGCCGAGAACACGGGCGCGGGGTGGTCAAGCCCCTCGGCGCTGGTCGCCGTGGCGGAGGCGGCGGAGGGCGAGAGGCGCATCCGGGTTGCGCGCTTCGCGCTCGCAGCGGCGCGCCGGTCGGATGAGGGGGATGCGGTCTGGGGGCTCGTCGCGGCGGCGGGCCTGCTCCCCGAAGAGGAAGCCCGGGAGGTCGCGGCAGAGGCCATCGCGCGCGCGGGAGGGGCGCCGCCCGCGCTCGTGCCTGGGCCGAGGGTGAGCGAAGCTTCCGCCGTCGCGCTGGAGCGGGCTTCGCGTTCCCTGCCTACGCCCCAGCGGATCCGCGTCCTCGCCCGGTTGCTCTCCGCGCTGCCGGCAGAGGCGAGAGTTCGTGCTGTCCAGGAGATCGAACGACTCTGGGCGCCCTGGTGCTTCGAGACCAGGGAGGAAGCCGAGGCCGTGACGCCTTACCTGTCCGAGCCTCTCCTGGAGAGGGCGCTCGAGGAGGTTCCGGTCTGGCCGGTGCATGCTCTCGGTGCACGCCTGGTCTCGGTCGGGCGAGAGGACGAGGCGCGCGCGCTCGTGCTGCGGTGGGCGGGGAGCAGCGCAGGCTACCGGGCGGACGCGTTGCTTCGCCTTGGTGAGGCGCTCCCTCCGGGCCGGCGGCCGGTGGAGGAGGTGCGGGCACTCTTCGAGGAGCTCGCCCCGGAGGAGCGGTGCAATTGGGTCAAGGAGCACCCTTCCGCTTCGGTCGCGCTCCTGGGGGACGAAGCGGCTTTACGAATCGCGGAGGGCTGCGTCGAGCCCTCCGGGAGCTATGCGCGGACTGGCGCGCTGGCGCGGCTTGCAGGGGCGCTCGCTGAATCGATGCGCGCCGAGGCGGCACGGCGTGCGGTGCTTGCCTTCGAGGCAGGAGGCCACGACGCTGACGCGCTCGGCGATCTCTGCGGGGCCGCCCCCTGGATAAGCCCCGCCGATGCGGCGCGGCTGCTTTCGGCGAGCCTGCTGGACGCCTCGGGGACTCCGTCGCTGGCCGGTGTCTTCCAGGGATGGGCGAGCGTGGCGCAGCTCGCCGGCCTCTTCCGTCGAGCCGGAGGGGAGGAGACCGTGCTTGCGGCCGCAGATGTTGCTGGACCGTTCAAACCGCGGAAATCTGAACAGCCCGGCCGACCCCTGAGCGGGTGGCCGGGCTGCCGGGCAACGCCTACTTCTTCTTGTTCTTCGGCACCCCGTCGTCTCGCGGAGACGGTGCTCGCCGGCCGGCGTGCTCCTTGGCTTCGCGCAACCGGTAGCTCTCCCCCTCGATCGCGATCACGTCGGCATGATGGATCACCCGGTCGATGAGCGCGGTGGCGCACGTCGCGTTCGGGAAGACCGTCGGCCAGTCGCTAAACGCGAGATTGGTGGTGAGCACAAGGCTCTTCTTCTCGTACCGCCGGCTCACCACCTGAAAGAGCAGGTCGGCGTTGCGGTTGTCGAAGGCGAGGTAGCCGACCTCGTCGAGCACGAGCAGGCTGATCTTCGCGTAGTGCTTCAAGCGACGGTCGAGGGCACGTGAGGACTCCTGTGAGCCCAGATCGAGCAGGAGCTGCGCGGCGGTGACGAAGAGGACCGAGTGGCCCATCAGGACGGCCTGGTGCGCGAGATTCTGGGCGATCATCGTCTTTCCCAGGCCTTGCGGGGCGGCGAGCACGATGTTGCGCGCGGCGGCGAGATAGCCCCCGCCGAGCGAGTGCTCGACGAGCTCGCGGTCGATCTTCGTCGGCCAGGCCCAGTCGTAGTCGATCATCGGCTTGAAGCGGCCGAGATGGCTGTCCGAGAAGCGCCGCTCCAGGCTGCGCCTCACGCGGTCCTTCTCGTCGAGATCGACGACCCGTTCGAGCAGCTGCACCGGGCTCCAGCGCTCTTTCGTTGCCAGGGCGATGAGATCGTCGAGCCCCGCGCCGGTGGCGCGGAGCCCGAGGTCGTCAAGACGTTCTGCGAGATCACTCATGACGCTCCTCCGGGTCGCTGGCGCCGAGCGCGTCGTAGCGGCCGAGCGCGTGCGGCGTGATCCGCAGTCCGTGGATTCGCGGATCGTCGGACATGACGTGTTCGAGCGGCGGCGGGGCCCCGGCGGCGCGCGTCGCCTGATCGAGCACGTGCGCGACCGACTGGGCCGAGAGCGCGCCGCGCCCGAACGCATCGGCGATCGCCCCATCGAGGGGCGCCGCGCCGAATCGATCGAGCAGCCGCAGCAGCCGAGACGTGGTGCCACCGAGGTGCCCGCCCCGCAGCGCAATGGCGTCGAGAAACGCCTCGGCATGGGCGCAGGCGGTGCGCAGACGGTCGCGCCCGCGCAGCTCGTGCGCGTGGCGCTTGTGGTCGGCGAGCGTCTGGAGGTGCGTCGGGTCCTCCACGGTTTGAAGCCGATCGTAGGAGCGGCGGTGATGGGCGACGACGGTCTTGCCGTCGACAATCCGGACACTCTCCTCCGAGGCGATCAGCGTGAGCGGCTTGCGCACGAGAGCGTGCGGGATCGAGTAGTCGTTGAGGTCGAAGCGGAGGTACGGCGTCTTGCCCGAAGCCGCCGGTCGCACCAGATCGCTCTCGAAGGCATGTTGCGGCAGCGGCAGCAGGCGCGGCCGCTCCTCGGTGAGCGCCTCGGCGACCAGGCGTCCGTCGGGATCGCCGGGGACGCGGCGTGTGTGGGCGACGGCCGCGATCCAGGCGGCAAGCTGCGTGTTGAGGTCGGCCACCGAGGAGAACGAGCGAGCGTCGAAGAAAGAGTAGCGCAGGTAGCGAATGGCCCTCTCGACCTTGCCCTTCTCGTTTCCCCGGTACGGCGCGCAGGGCTTGGTGGCAAAGTGGTAGTGGCCCGCGAGCTCGAGCAGACGAGGATGAAAGCGAATGATGTCTCCCTGCCGCTCGAGCACGGCCGTCTTGAGGTTGTCGTAGAGCAGCGCCCGTGGCACGCCGCCGAGCGCCTCGAAGGCGCGCATGTGGCAGCGGACGAAGCTCTCCAGCGTCTGGTCGAGGGTGAAGTAGGCGTAGACGGCGCGCGACCACCCGAGTACCATCACGAAGCACGACAGCGCTCGCTTGGCCCTGCCAACGAGGAGGGTCCCAAAGCATCCCCAGTCCACCTGGGCCTGCTCCCCCGGCAGGGTGCGCAGGCGAAAGAACGCCTCGTGGTGCGAAGAGGGTCGGATGGCGCGCACGTACCGGCGCAGCTGCACCACCGAGCCTGCGTAGCCACGGGACGTGATCATGTCGTAGAGCCGGGTGGAGAGCAGCTTCGGGTGGTCCTTGAGCGTGAGCTGGATAAAGCTCTTGTAGGGATCGAGGACCGAAACGTGCGCTCGGTACTGGGTGTTGACGAAGCGCGTCGCATCGATGGCGAGGCGCACGGTGTCGTGGTGGACGCCCAGCTCGGCGGCGATCGTCCCCACCTTCCAGTGCTCGGCGAAGTAGAGCCTTCGCATGCGGGAGCGCAGCTCTTCCGAGATCATCGCGACACCTCTCCGATCAGCAGTCGCTCGAGATCATGAAAGCGGCCCATCCCCGCGATCCCCGGCCGTCTTCGCCTTCGCCCGGCGACGGGGACCCAGGCGACGGTGAACAGCGGATCGATTCCGTGGTCGGTCAACCGATCTCGACAGAGACTCGAGTCGCACGAAGTCCGCTCGTCGTCCGCAGCGAGCGCAGCGTGGACGTGCATCCCCTGCCAGAGCGCGATCGCCTCCAGGAGCGTCGCGAGCGCGCGCGGGTGCGAGGGGTCGCGGCGCAGCCTCGCCTTCAGGAGCGTCTCGCCCGCGCCGTGCATCGCCAGCACCCGCGTCGCGGTCGGGCCCGGGGCGATTCCCATCCAGATCGAACTCATGGCTCTTCTCCTCGCCGGCGCTCGCGCCCCTCGACACGAGGAGCGAATCGGCCGGCGAGGGGAGAGTCGCGGGTGGGGCAACTTCTCGGGTAGCAGCGTCCGTTACAATCGTCGCGCGCTCCTTCCGGAGCTGTCGGACCCGGAGCAACGTCATGTGCTTGCCCTCCGGACTCCTCCAGTAGCGCTGCGCGCTCTCATGCCGCGCCAGCCGACGCCGGAGGTCCTTGCACACGGCCCCGCAGTACCAGTCGCCGCGGTCGCACCGCGGACAGAGGTAAAAGAGCCGAGCGCAGGCCGGATTTGCGCACTGAACCTGGCGAACGGAGTCCATCCCGCACCGAGCGGAAAGTTGGCCGAGCCGGGTGGACCGTGCGACACCACAAGGCGTCGACCGCGTCCATCCGCGAACGACCGAGGGCTCGGAGCGGCGAACTCCGGGCCCTCATTCTTTCTGCGGGCCCGAGCATGCGCCTCCTCCGCGACCTGGGCCAAGCCGGCGGTTGCGCCTGCCCTGGGCGCCGCGAGCGCCCGGAGGCGGTGACCTTCCCGCTTCCTCCGCCGATCAGCTCGTCGCCACCACCACGCCCGAAACGATCGCGGTGACCCTGGGGGGTGACGAACGACTCACCCAGCGCTCGGGCTGTCCGGAATTCCGCGGTTTGCAGCGAGCGCCAACACGCAGAGGAGGTGGCGCTCGCCGGAAGGTGGTTGCACCGCGTGGGGTGACCGCGTGCGCACACGCTTCGATACCCCCTGGGCCGTCGGTACGGACCGGTGGCCTGGGTAACAGTTCAGACCGGAAGCCTGGGTTGCACCCGGACGGACCGGGAGCTTAGGTGACACATGTCGTAGAGGACCGGCGACGGAGGATCGCTGGTGCCCTGGAAAGAGACATGTTCAGTGGACGAGAGGCTTCAGTTCATCGCGCAGGTCAACGAGTCGGACGAGACGTTCGCGGAGCTGTGCCGGCGGTTCGGCATCAGCCGGAAGACGGGGTACAAGTGGGTAGAGCGCTACGAGCAAGCCGGACCTCGAGGTCTGGAGGAGCGGCGGCCCGTGGCGCATACGTTCCCGCACGCGACGCCAGCGGCGCTCGTCGACGCGCTGGTCGAGCTGCGGAAGGAGCGCCCCACCTGGGGGCCGAAGAAGCTGCGCGCCCGGCTGGAGAGCATGGGCCTCGAGGGGCTGCCGGCGACGAGCACCATCGGCGAGCTACTCAAGAAGCACGGGTTGATCCGGCCCCGTCGCCGCCGTGTGGTGACGCCGACGTCAGCGATGCCGTCGACGCTGGCTCCAGCGGAGCAGCCTAATGACACATGGTGCGCCGATTTCAAGGGACACTTCGCGCTTGGCGACAAGACACGGTGCCACCCGCTGACGTTGACGGACCAGGCGTCGCGCTACCTGCTCAAGTGCGAGGGCGTGGCGAAGCCGGACGAGGCTTCGGTGCGGCCGCACTTCGAGCGCGCGTTCCACGAGTTCGGGCTGCCAAACCGAATCCGCTCGGACAACGGCCCGCCGTTCGCCACGCTGGGCATCGGCGGGCTGTCGGCGCTGTCGGTGAGCTGGATCAAGCTCGGCGTGGTTCCCGAGCGCATCGAGCCCGGCAAGCCCCAGCAGAACGGCCGTCACGAGCGCATGCACAAGACGCTGAAGGCGGAGGCGACCTCGCCGCCACAGGCCACGCTCGCGGCGCAGCAGCGCGTCTTCGACCGCTTCCGGCACGAGTACAACGACCAGCGGCCTCACGAGGCGCTCGGCCAGAGGACGCCGGCATCGCGCTACACGCCGTCGCGGCGGACGATGCCAAGCAAGCCCTCGTCGCCGGAGTATCCGGACACGATGGCCGTTCGACGCATCGACCACATGGGAAAGGTGAAGCTCGGGGGCGCGCACGCGTTCGTCTCCAAGCTGATCGCCAACGAGCCGGTGGGGCTGCTTCCGATCGCGGACGACGTCTGGGAGCTGTACTACGGTCCTGTTCTGCTCGCGCAGGTCAACCTCAAGAACAAGGAGCTGCAGCTCATCAAGGCGCGTTGACCTGCGCGAGCTCACGCCGGACCGTGAGGGCAGGCTCCTGTGCACCGAGACCGAGGGGAGCGGTTGGTGTATAGATTCTGGCGGTCCGAGAGAGCGCGGCGAGCGTGTCGCGTCGACAAGGATCCGGCCCCTGCTTCCAGTCCTCCCGGAGCATGGGGCCGTGGCTCAAGGAAGTGTCACCGCGGCTCCCGGTCTGAAGTGTTACCAGGGCTCCGCTCGTACAGTCCTGCGCAGCCCATTGGCCCTCCTGGATAAGCCCCAGCGCCGTCCTGTGCGGCCCCGGTGGGCCTCCTGCGCAGCCCCGGTGGGCCTCCTGCGCAGCCCCCGGCGCTCTCCTGTGCGGTCCCGGCACCCTCCTGCGCGGCCTCGGCGCCCTCCTGTGCACCGCCGTTGGTGTCCTATGCAACAGTCGCCGCCGTCCTACGCGGCCCCGTGCCCCTCCTGGGCGCCTCCATTGGTGTCCCTTGTTACAACCGTCCGGCTCCTGCGCAGCCCCGGTGGTCTCCCGCGCAGCCCCGGTGGTCTCCCGCGCAGCCCCGTCGCCGTCTCGGGTGCCCTTTGTGGTTGCTGCGCAACCCTTTCTCCCTTCCGGCTCGCCGTCTTCCGTTCCGTCGTCCTGCTACCCGAGCATCGGCCTCGTCGCGCTGCACGCCGGGGTGACCGTGCGCGACAGCGAGATCGAGACGTCCGACGGTGGCCAGGGCGGCGACGGCGGCGAGCCCCAGCGAGGCGGACGGCGGGCTCTCGAGCGTCGGCGGCAAGCGGGCTGACGGATTGCCCGGCGGCGCGGAGGACGGACGCGACGGCGGCCCGGCGCGGTCGGCCGGTGAGACCATTCGGTGCCGTATTGAAATGTCCAGGGCCGTGCTCCAGGTCCAAACGGCAGCATGTGGAGCGCCCCCGCCAGGGACCGGCGGCAAAGAAACGAGGGCTGTCATGAGGTGCCGTGCACAGGTGCTGTTTCAGGTGGCCGCGTGGGCGTGGGTCGTCACCGGGATCGGGCACCTCGCGATCAGCGCGCTGCTGCTCGGTCGCCCCGCGACGCCCGCCGCGGAGACCGCGGTCCTCGGCGCGATGCGGGCGCACTGGATGACCATGTTAGCCGGCGCCAATCGGACGGCTCGGTTAGCTAAGAATATGGCTTAAAGAACGCTTCTCCAGTCTCATGCGCACGGCGAATCTTCCGCGCGAGAAGGTCACGAAGATCTACCTGCCCTTCAAACACCGGCATAAGCTCCGTTCCCTCCATCAGGATCATCGAACGGGCGCCACCGCCGCCAGCTTTCTCCACCGCCGCGGGTGAGTAACCGGACATGGATACGAACAACCCAAGTGTCGTCTTGAGCTTGTCCTCGACCTTCTGACGAAACACGCCGATCGGCGCGGTCTCGATGGGCTTTGTCTCCCACTTCGCTTCGACGAGGATGTGTTGTCCC
Organism: Sorangium sp. So ce362; assembly: GCF_051519845.1. NCBI lineage: Bacteria > Pseudomonadati > Myxococcota > Polyangiales > Polyangiaceae > Sorangium > Sorangium sp. So ce362. Next base: position 7,620,487 of record NZ_CP150332.1, read on the forward strand.
TCGTGAATGATCGAGCCGTCGATCTCCTCCCCGTCTGGGCGAAACGAGCCTCGTGGAGAAAGGTCGAACAGTTCAAAGAGGTCTTTGAGAAGCACTTCGAATTGCTTGCCGCGACCCTGGTGGTCGCTCGCCGCAAACAGTGCCATGAAGCGACCGCGGAGCCCTCGGAGCATCGATGCACGATGCTGAATCAGCGAAGCATCCAGGCGGCTCTTTTCGAGGCCGTCCTGCCGTTCTCGTTTCCTCCGTTCGGCAGCGAACTCGCCGCTGACGAGGTCCTTCAACTCTGACAGAGCGCGACGTGCGCTCGCTACGCGCTGTTCACCGTCTTCGAGCTTTCTAAGCCTTGGAAAGTCAAGGTCCTCCGCCAGTAGGCCTTGAATGATGAGTCGCATCAACTCGGTCCCCGTGGCAGGATGAGCCGCGAGCCCGTCCACGAGCATTCTCGCGCTGACCCGGCGAGGTGGCCCGTTCCGCGTAAACTGACAGGCTTGCACAGTGTCTCCCGGGACACCGCAGCGCACTAAGAATGAACCGAGATCCTCCTTGTAGTGGAACGAGGTGGCAAGAGCTTCAACCACCGCATCCGCAACCTGAGCAGAGTACCGCTTCATGCGAACATGGAGAGTACCACGAGCCGGCCTCGGACGCGACCAACGTCGCCGGTCGAGCGATAAGTGCCCGGAAATCCTTGCTTTTTGGCCCAGTCAACGGCCTGCGGGTGAGCCGGAACCCCGCCGAGGAGGACGCCGTGGCGCGCCACGACCTCGCGTCTTGTTCAGCTGGCTGCGGAGCAGTCGCAGTCCGCGGTCAAGCACCACGCACGTTCCCCGTCAATGTGCCGCGAATCTCGTCGAACAGGCCCCTCGTTCGAGGACCGGCGCTGAACATCGTTCGTCCATATGGCGTCTGTTCCCACCTTCGTCCGGTCATGTCGTTGTCAGCGGATTTGGTGGCCTCGAATAGGTCCGGCTAACGCCCTTTGCATCAGCTGCGGCGGCTTGCCCGCGAGGCCGCAGGCGGCGCGGGTCCAGCCCGGCGAAGCCGGGGTGGACCGCCGTCAGCTGCATGCAATTGTCCGGCGGCGGTCTTGCGCGCGGGCGGCGAAGTCGGCTGGTCGGCCGATACTATCTATCGGCCAGCGGACACTCTCAGTCATCCTGAGCTGCTGTTCAAGCAACGGCCGCGAGCCGCGATCGCCCACGAGCGAGGTTGACCGACCAACAGACGCTATGGAATCGGACCTGTAGGTGGCGCCGCGCTGCGAATCATGCCGATCGTCTCCGAGAGGATGCGCCTCCGATGTTCGAGATCGAGCAACTGCCCGGTCAGCAGGAGTAAGGACTCCCGGACCGGGATCGCGATCACATGGACAACCATCTCGTACGCTTCGTCGGAGTTGTTGGGTCGGGCCAGCTCGTAGCGCATTCGCCCGCCTGGAAGTGGCATCACGATGCGCGCCGTGAGCATGTGTGATGCACCGTTCGGGTGAACAAAATCGCAAAGCATCCCGTAAAAGAACGCCGTCCCGCCCTTCACGGTCTGCGGCAGCTTGTCGATGAGCGTGAGTACGTTCGTCGCCTTGCTGCCCCCGTCGACACTGCCGGAGTGATCGTAGAACCGATCGAGATCCCCAGCGATTCCTGCGGCCCAGTTGAACCGTGTGCTCTGCGCGAACCTCAGCGCAATGCCGTAGCCCTCCACCAACCCGCGCACGACGTCCCGGAAGGCTGACGAACCGAGTAAATCCAACGACTGGGCCACGTCGCGATAGAACGAGTTCAACACCGCCGCGTGCTCCATCAGCGAGCGCGCCGCTGTTACGACTCGCAGTGGGCGCGCATCGTTAAGTCCGGAAATCACATCGTCCACCAATTCCGACGTCTTGAAGACCGTCGCATAGACCGCGAATCCTAACCAGCCGTGCAGATTCTGTGCGACCAGAAGCAGAGCCTCATTTTTCGACACACGGTTTGCTTCGAGCGTGGCCAGTCGCAGATCTGGGTCGGCATCGAACGCGAATTCGCGGGGCAGTTCGTCGAGGGTCCCGGCGACCAGGTCGATCGCGGCGAGGAGACCCGCGTCGCCGGGATAACGGTGCTCGACGCGGTCGATAATTTCTCGAATCTTGGGCTCAAGCTGATGTTCTGCGCGTTGCACCTGATTAGCGTATCAACGCGGACATCCCGGGGCAACGACTTCCGTTCCCCATCGCGACGTGCAGCCGTCGTCGTCCTGCACCTTCGAGCGGTCGCCCAGACGACCGGGAACTGAGCGGCAAGCAACGACCGGGGAGACCGCCACCATCGACCGAAGGGCTTCGAGCTCCGTCCGCCGAACGGCTCGCGGCCCGCCCGCAGCAGCGCGGAGTTGGGCCGCACGCGTGGCAATCATCGCGGAACAACACAGCGAAACCCTACGTCAGTGGCCACCACCACAGGTACAACATCCAGGTCGATACCGCTGTGAAGCGTGATTCGGGGATGCGGCTCCCACGAAATCGCTCTGGTGGCCGTTCCTGTTCACGAACACGTAGCACTTGCGCGGACTCGTTGCGATCCACAGGCCTCCATCGAACGGCTTACCTTCAACGTCGGCAGAGGGTTCATCCTTGCCGTGCGATACGATGAAGTCACCCCTGCTTCCCAGGTTCGTAAGTGCCTTTTCCCAGGCATCGGCCAACTGTTGCGCCTTTGCCCTGCTCTGGGAATCGTTCACGGCCGGAGAGACATGTACGGTAGCCATTGCACCTCTTATACTTCCGAATCGCTAGGATCCAAGAGACTCGCCGCGCTCGGGAAGAACTAGGCTATTCAGGTGCTCTCCTTATCTTGTTCGCCTGCATTCAGCAGAAGCGGCTTGGAGATGCGTTCCTGTCTCAGTCGACCCCGATCGAGCCATAGAAGAATCGTATCCGCGTGGGCCTTCTTCGCAGATGGCAGGATTACAGCGCCCAGTTCGTCGTGGGGCCGAAGGAGGGCGGGGCCATACCAGTCAACCAGCCCCATGAGCGTCTGAGCCAGCTTGGAGCACCGCGTACTCGCATCTTCACCGTCTGCTCCTCCCACACGGGCGAAGAACAGTCGCGTGGCGCTCGGTACGATGAGGAGCTTGTAGAAATCCCAGGAGTACCCATCCTTACTCGTCAGCGAGTCTCCGACGCCATGAGCCGCATACGTCTCGCTCTCTCCGGTGAGCTGAATAGGGCTCGATGCGTTCCAGTTGTGAACAGAAAAATCAACGAGCACTTGCTCCGGCTGATGCAGGCGCGAAGATCCGTTGGTCCACAGTGCCTTGAGAATCTTGTCGTTATCTTCCTTCTTATCTCCTGCACTGCAGGCGGCCGTCAGCTCATTTCCAGCGCATCGGTCGTGGGCCGCGTGGATGAAGAACGCTAGAGCCCAGGCCGACGCATAAGCTTGCTCGGAACCCGTGGTCATGGGCCACCAGTCTGATCCGAACTTAAGTTCGGCGATGGTGCTCGCTCTTGCGGCCGTCAGCCACGTCTCGAGTTCTACCTTGTTCATTCGTAGTTCTCCGGGTTCGTAGGTTACGCGTTCTGTGGGTCAGAAGAAAGCCCCGTCGGCATGACTCTACGGACCGATGTCGGATAACGTGGTTACGATGTGCAAGGTACTCCGCGGCCCAACACCTGAGTTAAGCCGCGCCGCGAAGCGGCGTCGGCTTGGACGAACTGTTAGAGGGCGCCGACCGTGCTCTAGCAACCCCGGCCTCAAACAGCCCTGGATCTAGTACGAATGTCTCCCGCATGCCGTCGGCCGTCATTGACGTGCCGAGAAGCTCGCGATGGATCAGTGACTCGATTGCCGGCCCGCGCAACTCTAAAGCGTTGACTTGGGACCACGTGAGAACTGCCCCGCCTGCCTCGACGAAGGCTTGCACAACGGCCTGCTCATGCTCGCTCAGGCGGCTGTAGTTCTCTGCTGCATCTTCTCGGTTCATCCGGCGCTTCTCGGCCCGTTGTCGGCGCTCATGAATGCGAGCGGACGCTAGGCGAACGACTGGGAACACGATTACTGCCGAGAAAGCAGCAATAACCCAATCACGCTGCACTAAGTAGATGACCAAGCCGACTATGCCGGCAACCGAAGTGGCGATGCTACGAGCAAAGTCGGTTTCTGAGTAGAGCCTCTCTACCAGCTTGTCGAGATTGTTCATGCGCCCTCTAACGTGGGTAATCAGCTGCAACCGCCGGGAGCAAGCGCAGCGGCCGAAGGACGCTGCGTGCCGCGACGGCGGTTGTCAGCTGCATTGCCGTGTTAGCTTGCTCTCTTCTCATGCTACTCGTGTTGAAGGTAAAATCGTTCGACCAAATCCATGATCAAGTCTGAGGGATCATCACCTCGCTCTTTGATGGCGAGCATTTCCAAGAAGTGGTCTCTGGTAAGAAAGAGAATAACTTTCCGCTCCTCGCTAAAAATGGTGTTACGCTTAATGTGTGCTGCGCGATCCGGAATCTTGTTGCAGCACATGATAGCGAGACGTCCCATCGGCGCGGTCAAATAGTTGCGCGTCTGATTTGTCTCTTCCTTGCCGATCTCCTCGGAGTCATAGTTCTTGAACTCGAACAAGATCATGCGTGCCGCGAGTTCGGTGTATAGCTGGCCCCAAGTGTTCGACGAGCCAATATTCCTATTGGGAAACACCGCGTCACGCCGATCAATGCCAGAGTAGGAGCGTGGCTGAATATGGGGCTCATGCAGTGGAGGCACAAAGAGAAATCGGAGAGCTTCGATGCAGATGTTCTCGAATTCCCTCCAGCCGGGGCGACCCGGAGGACAGTGCTTTATGCGCTGGCGAAGGATACTCGCCGGCGTCATCGCAGTTGGCTCCCGCGGAAGTGGCGGCGCATCAGGTCGGGGTGCTGAACGAGGATGGTGACCAATTCGGCGCCATCGACGACCCGTATGGCGTGACCAGTCTTCTCCGCGTGCTCGGCAAGAAATTCGCGCGCGACCGAGGTCAGCCGGCTGTTCGTCACCACGAGACCGTGGTTGATGCCGGGCAGGCTTGAGAGGGCGCCAAGGAGCTGCATCAACACCTGCACGCCGACGCGCTGCTGCTTGTAGAGCTTTGTCTGGACTAGCCACTTTTCGGTCTTCTCAGCGCCGAATGGATCCTTGGTACGGTAGGATGCGACCAAGTCGAAGCCGATATCGCGGCCGACGACGACCGCTACCTCTACGAAGCCGATTGTGGTGAGAAGATCGGTGATCAATGCCTCGAATGCCGGCGCATCAAGAAGAGTGAAGTCGACGTCGGGAATTGCATGAAATTGAGTTGCAAAACGACGAACGCGAGCTTCTAGATCGTCGCGCAGGTCAAGGTACAATCTATTGTAAAGAGCCGTCGGGACTTCGCAGTCCTCAATCAGCGCTGGAATCACAGTGATCGCACGATCCCGTAACTCGCCAGCCAGAGTCGCAGCCAGTTCTGCCTGAATCCATCGCGACTCGAGAGCGTGGTGCGAGAGGAGAACAACGATGACATCCGCCGACGCGAGGGCCTCGTCAACCCGACTGGCGATCGAATCACCAGGGCCGAGCTCCCATTCGTCAAGCCAGACGTGTCCACCGCTGGCCTGAAAAGCTTCTGCCACACGACGGGCGATGGCTTTGTCCTCATCCGCATAGCTCAGGAAAACCCGAGGAGGCCTCGCGGTCTCGGAGGTGGAAGAAATCATGTTCTCATCCGTCTTTTTACCAAGCTAACATCGCAATCATCTGTGCCGCGCGACATATCTTCGCATTTTTGCATGTAGGCTGCGAACCGCGGTGCCCGATCACCGTGTTCTCGCGGATGAGTCGCGGCACCCCGCAGCATATCTAGATATCCCCGCGGATAGGTCGCGATCTTCCGCAGGCTATCTGCGCATCTCCGGAGATAGGCCGCCGCTACACAACTACGTATCGCCGTTGATGGGCTTCGGACGGCGACGGTGTGACGAGAAGCAAGATGCGTGCCTGTGATTGATTGCCTCGGGCGACTGATGTGCGGCCCAAATATCCGCTGGCCGCCGCAACTCGCGCCCGCCCTGCGCCGATAAGGGTCACTGCGGGTCCGACGAACCGGCCCCAACCAATCGGAACCACCCCCATGACCCTCATCGAAGCCGTGCGCGCCACCATCCGGCGCCTGCATTACTCGCCGCGTACCGAAGAGGCGTATGTCCATTGGATCCGGGCATTTATTCGCTTTCATCACGGCAAGCACCCACGGCAGATGGGCGCGGAAGAGGTCACGGCCTTCCTCAACGATGTTGCGGTCGCGCGCCGCAGCGCGGCGTCCACGCAGAACCAAGCGCTGTGCGCGCTCCTCTTCCTTTACAAGCGGGTCCTCGACCTGCAGATACCCCGGCTCGAAGCGCTCGAGCGTGCCCGCCGGCCGGAGCACCTCCCCACGGTCCTCTCGCGAAAGGACGCTCTCACCTTGCTCGAGCACCTGATTCCACCTTTTCGACTCATCGGCGAGCTCCTCTACGGAAGCGGCCTCCGCCTCCTCGAAGCGCTTTCGATTCGCGTCAAAGACGTCGACCTTGATCGACGGCAAATCATGGTGCGCCGCGGGAAAGGACAGCACGACCGGCCGGCCTTGCTCCCCGCTCGGGCGCGCGACGAGCTGCAGGCCCAGCTCGACGCCGTGGCGCAACGGCACAAGAAGGAACTCGCGGCTGGCCGCGGCGAGGTCGACCTGCCCCACGCTCTGCGAGCGAAGATGCCAGGAGCAGCCACGAGCCTCCCCTGGCAGTACCTCTTCCCCGCCTCTCGCCCTTGCACCGATCCAGCGACGGGTCGACAGGTCCTCTACCACCTGCACGAATCGGCGGTGCAAAGGGCCGTGAACAATGCCGGACGGGCGTCGGGGCTCACCAAGCGCGCGACATGCCATACCCTCCGCCACAGCTTCGCGACCCACCTGCTCGAGGCGGGCACCGACATCCGGACGATCCAGACATTGCTCGGCCACAAGGATGTGCGGACCACGATGATCTACACCCACATCGTCGACCGCGGCCCTCTCGGCGTAATCAGTCCTCTCGACCGCTGACCGCCGCTTCCGCGTGGAGCGCCTTGAACTCCGCCCCCACCCCCTCGTGCCGCCCCCATGCATCGTGGAAAGGTAGCCTAGCCGACGGCTGGTCCACCTTGTCAAGGAGGCCAGCGCAGGACCGAGCGGGCTCTCCAACGGACGAAGGCGCGAGCGGTTCCTCGATGCCCTACCCCTCCGAAGCGAAGAAGTGGCCCTGCAATGGCCCGGCCAGTCATCGGCTGGGGCCCTCAAGCTGCTACGGCCTGTAGAGTTCGCCGCGGCGCGGTGCAGCGTCTGCGCAAAGCATGCGCCAGTTCTGCGTCACGGTGAGGAGCACCGGCGATAGCCGTAGGCGGTCGACTGCGGGCAGCGAGGGATGGCCGTCAAGGGCCGGCGAGACGCTTGCGCGGCCTCCCGCGCGTCGTCTCCGGCATCTCGGCTGGCCGGAACAGTGCTGCTGGTGTCACGCCGAGGGCGTTGGCGATCGCCACAAGCGCCGCGACGCTGACGTTGGTCTTCGCGCGCTCGAGGCGATGGAGCAGGCCAGGGCTCACGTCCGCCGCTGCCGCCAGCTCGTCCTGGGTCAGCCCTCGCCTGACCCGAAGCCGCTGCACGTTCGCCGCGATGTACCGAAAAACCGTATCAGTCTCGATGGGTTCCATCGCCACGGGCTGAACCTGGGAGGGCCAAAAGTAGTCGTGGATTGCGACTTTACTTGACTCGGATCGTGCCTCGCACGTACCCTGAACAAAACACAAAGTGCCCCCGCGACGGCTGGCACCGTCCGGAGGCGTGGCCGAACCCCGCGTTCACGAGGTCCGACATGGAAACCGTACGTCTACGCCCTGACCAGGGCCAAGAGATCGATCCGCCCTCCCGTCGCCGCCCCCGCCCCGCTGCTCTTAGCCGGCTCGCCCGCCCGTCCAAACCCCTTCATCCCCAGCCCCCGCACCCCGCCGTCTATCTCGACCCCACCGCGCTCCTCGAACAGCGCCCGCTCATCCGCAGCACCCTCCGCGCCCGCGGCGTTCTCCCCGCCGATCTCGACGACCTCACCCAGGACACCCTCCTCGGCGCCTGGCGCAGCCTGCGCGCCGGCCGCTTCCGCCCCTCCCCCGCTCTTCCGCTCTTCCTCCCGCCGACGCCCTCCGCCGCTGGCTCGCCGGCATCGCCTCGCGGCAGGCCTCGCACTACCGCGACAAGGCCCACCGCCGCCACGAGCTCCCCGCGGTCGACCCTGACCGCCTCTCCGCCTTCGCCGCCCCCTCTCCCGAGGCCCGCCTCGTCGCCCGCGGCCTCCTCCGCGCCTTCCACCGTCTCCGCCCCGAGTTGCGCGAGATCCTGTCGCTCGCCGCCACCGGCCTTTCCTCGCTCGAGATCGCCGCCTCCCTCTCGCTCCCGCGCCCCACGGTCGCCACCCGCCTCCGCCTCGCGCGCCGCCTCTTCGCCCGCGCCCTCACCCGCTCTCGGAGGTGGCCCCGATGAGCCCGATGAGCCGCGCCCCCGTCGACGCCCCCGCCGAGACGGCGGCCGAGCTGCCGACCGCGACCGAGGCCGCCCTCCTCGAGATGGTGCTCGGCCTGCCCGGCGTCGGCCCGCGCCTCCTCGGCACGGCCGCTCTCCCCTCCCTCGGTCGCCTCTCGCCCGCGGCGCTCGCCGAGCGCACCCAGATCGCCCTCTTCGACGCGACCCGGCTCGCCGCCGCCTTCGAGCTCGGCCGCCGCACCCACGCCGCCCGCGCGCGCCGGGGCGCGCTCCTCACCGACGCCGCCCGCGTGGCGCGGTACTTCGGCCCGAGGCTCGCCTCCCTGGTCCACGAGGAGCTCTGGATCGCCGCGCTCGACAGCCACGGCCGCGTCCGCGAGACGCGCCTGCTCGCCCGCGGTTCCGACGACGCCCTCTACATCGGCCGCTCCACCGTCCTGCGCACGGCGCTGGACATGGCCGCCCACAGCTTCGTCCTGGCCCATAACCACCCCAGCGGCGACCCGACGCCGACCCGCGAGGACCAAGCGATGACCCTGGAGCTGCGCCACCTCGGCTCGGAGCTGCACGTCCCGCTCACCGCCCACGTCATCGTCACGCCCAGCGGCCGCTACGCCGCCGTCCACGAGTAGGTCTCCTCGCGGGCACAGCGCCCCTGCGCATCCAGCAGCCAGCCTCCCGCGCACCGCCCCGGCCGGGAGCTCCGCGAGCCCCGGCAGCCGCAGAGGCGCTGGAGCACGTGGAGCAACCGACCATGGCTTGGCTAGCCCGAGCTCGGTCAGGTCGCTCCGTGCCTGCGCCACGCCAGTCGACGTCGGCCATCGCCGTCGTCGCGGCGTCTCCTCGCCGATGGGGAAGCGCGCCTGGGCAGCCTCCGAGCCGCGCGGTACAATCCCCCCGTGAACCTTCCCGAGCTGGAAACCGAAGCCCTGAAGCTGCCCGTCGCGGAGCGGGCACGTCTCGCAGAGACGCTTCTGGAAAGCCTGGATGAGCTCTCCGAGGAGGATCACAGACGCCTCTGGACCGAGGAAGCGACGCGCCGGGACGCAGAGCTTGACGCAGATCCGTCCCGGGGCCGACCGGCCGAGGACGTCTTTCGTGACGCCCGCGCGCGGCTCCGGTGACGCTCCCGGTCATCGTTCACGACCTGGCTGAGGTCGAGCTGAACGAGGCCGCCGCTCACTAAGCTCGGGCACGTCCTGGCCTTGGCGACACCTTTCTCGCCGAGGTTCAAGGTGCAGTCGATGCCCTGGCTGCGTCCCGCTCACGGGGATGGCAGTGGAGAACGATGTTCGCTGGGGGCTCGTGCGGCGATTTCCCTACAGCGTGCTGTACCGGGTACGCGACGATCACCTTCGTATCCTCGCGATTGCACATCAGAAGCGGCGGCCCTTCACCTGGCGCGGGCGCCAATAGTCCGGCTCGGCGCCTGCTCGCCCGCGGTTCCGACGACGCCCTCCACGTCGGCCGCTCCACCGTCCTGCGCACGGCGCTGGACATGGCCGCCCACAGCTTCGTCCTGGCCCATAACCACCCGAGCGGCGACCCGACGCCGACCCGCGAGGACGAAGCGATGACCCTGGAGCTGCGCCACCTCTCCGCGGAGCTGCACGTCCCGCTCACCGCCCACGTCATCGTCACCCCCAGCGGCCGCTACGCCGCCGTCCACGAGGTTGCCCTCGCGGCGCGCTGCGCCCCGCCGCCGGCGCGCCCCGCCCCTGCGCATCCAGCCGAAAGCCCCGGCGCATCGCGCCGGCCGACTGCTCCCCAAGCCTCCGGCAGCGGCGGCTCAGACTGGCGGATGGCGTCCCCGCCCCATCTGGTCCGGCCTGGTGGATGGCCATCGCGGAAGTCTCTGGTCACAACACCGGGCAGGATCCGCGCAATGACGGTCGGCGAGACGCCTGGCGCCGCTTGCCTCGCCCGTGAGAGCAGGCGCGCGCGAGGACCGCATGCTCGCTCCGATGAAGATCGCTGAGCTCCTCAGCGTGCTCGCCCGGCACCTTTCGCGCTAAAATTCGTGCTAAAAGCAGAGTTGCCCGCCCCTCCGAGCAACCAAGGACGGAACATGGCAACTCGACAGATTGTGGTGGATGTGCCCGAGAAGGTGCTCCTTGCGGAGAAGATGGACGAAGCTGAGTTCGCGCGAGAGCTCCGCACCCTCGCCGCGGTCAAGCTGTACGAGCTGGGGCGGCTCTCGTCCGGCCGCGCTGCGGAGCTCGCCGGCATGGCGCGAGTCGAATTTCTCTTGAGTCTGGGTCGCTACAAGGTTTTCCCTCTCGACGCCGAGCTCCGCGCGCTGGAGGCCGCAGTTGGTTGAGGCCATCAGCAATACCTCACCCCTGCTGTACCTTCACCGCATCGGCGCCATCGACTGGCTCGCCGAGATGTTCAAAGACGTCTGGGTCCCCAGCGCTGTCGATCTTGAGTTGAAGGAGGGGCGACGCCAGGGGGTATGAGGTCCCCACGCTGAGCACTCATGGGTGGGTGAAGATCGTCGACCCCCAATCCAAGCCATCGGAATGGCTCGCGCTCGACCTGGGAGCGGGAGAGCTTGCAGCCATGGCCCTGGCGCTGGAAAATCCATCCCGTGTGATTCTCCTCGACGATGCGCTGGCACGACGCACGGCTCAAGCGGCAGGGCTGGTCGTCTGGGGAACGCTCAAGATCTTGCTGGAGGCAAAGTCTCGAGGGATCACGCAGAACGTCGGACCGTGGGTCGACAAGCTCGCCGATGCGGGCATGTGGCTGTCTGGCGAGATCCGCCAGAGAATCCTGTCGCTGGCTGGGGAACTGGGTGAGCGGCCGCCTTGATGAATCGTCGATCGTCGAAGCGCCAACGATCCCACCCCAGCAGCGACCCGACGCCGATCCGCGAGGACGAAGCGATGACCCTGGAGCTGCGCCACCTCTCCGCGGAACTGCACGCCCCGCTCACGGCCCACGTCATCGTCACGCCCAGCGGCCGCTGCGCCGCCGTCCACGAGTAAGCCCTCGTACCAGTCCGCCGCCTCCCGGATGTCCAGCTCGGCAGACGGGCGAACGAGGAGCCGACTCATCGACGCGTTGCGAGGCGCGCACGGAGGTCGGCCTCGACCTGTTCCCAGGACCGGCCAGCATCCGGTGCGGCCTCGTACTCGGCGAACCGGCGATCGAGCTCGGCCTTGTGCCACTCGGATACCGGCACCTCGTCCTCCCTCGCCGCGATCCGCTCCCAGAGCGCCTGGACGTACTCGATCTGCTCGTGCACGGTGAGATCGTCGAAGCCGGGCGGCGGGCCCTGGATGGCTCGTTCCATGAGCCGCAAGATACCACGAGGCACCGCGACGGCGCAGCACACGGCCCTCGCGGTCGAGAACGAGCAGCGCCGACGACGAACCACGCACTGCCGCGCCATCCGGCCGAGCCCGGGCCGCCTCGTCATCGCGGTCGGCGGAGAGGAGCGGGGGGTGCTCCTCGTGCTAGGCTCGACGGCGGAGCGGGCTTGCCTCCCGCGTCCACCCCAGCGCGATGTCGACCGCCACCGTCACCCTCGCTCTCCCCGAGGCGCTCTACCAGCGGCTGAGGGGGACTGCGCTCGCGACCCGACAGCCGCTCGAAGCCGTGATGCTGCGGGCGCTGAGCCTCGGCAGCCCTCCCGCCTGGGACGACGCGCCCCCGGAGTTCCAGGTCGACCTCGCCTGCCTCGACAAGATGGACGACCAGGCGCTCTGGCAAATCGCGAAGAGCCACAGGTCCGAAGCCGAGCTCGCGCGCTACGACGAGCTGCTCGACCGGAACACTCAGGGGCTCCTCACGCCGGCGGAGCGCATCGAGCTCGCGCGTCTTCGCCACGAGAGCGACCTGTTCATGCTCCGCAAGGCGCACGCTGCGGCGCTCCTGCGATGGCGCGGGCACGCGGTCGCTTCTCCGTAGCGCGCGCCCTCCACGAGATGGAAGACGGACTGCGGTGTCAACCTACGTCTCCGAACTGCTCCGTTCTCGTATCGAGGAGGCCGATCGGCGCCGCTGTCAATACTGCCTGACAAGCGAGGCCAATAGCGGAATTCCCCTGACTTACGATCACATCACGCCGGTCTCGAAGGGCGGGCCGACCTCGTTCGAGAATGTATGCCTCGCATGCCGCCCATGCAACGAGTTCAAGGCAGGCGCCACGGAGTCGGTCGACCCGCTGACGGGAGAAGTCGTACCGCTCTTCAATCCGCGCCTCCATCGCTGGAGCGATCACTTCACGTGGAGCGTCGACGCAACCAGGGTAGAGGGCGTGACACCGTCCGGTAGAGCAACGGTCATCGCGCTCCGGATGAACCGCCCGACGATCGTCGCCGCACGTCGGCGCTGGGCCCAGGTGGGCTGGCACCCGCCCGCGTAGCGCTGGCTACCCCTTCATCGCTCGGCGGAGCTGCACGTCCCGCTCACCGCGCACGTCATCGTCACCCCCAGCGGCCGCTACGCCGCCGTCCACGAGTAGGTCTCCTCCCGGGCGCAGCGCCCCTGCGCTCCTGCGGCGGCGCGCTGCGCCCCTGCGCATCCAGCCGAAAGCCTCCCGCGCACCGCCCCAGCCGGCAGCCCCGCGGTGCGTTCGCTCTCGTCATCGCGGCTGGCCGGGGAGGAGCCGGGGTGCTCCTCGTGCTTGGCTCGACGGCGAAGCGGGCTTGCCTCCCGCGTCCACCCCGGCGCGATGTCGACCGCCACCGTCACCCTCGCTCTCCCCGAAGCGCTCTACCAGCGACCGAGGGGGACTGCGCTCGCGACCCGACAGCCGCTCGAAGCCGCGATGCTGCGCGCGCTGAGCCTCGGCTGCCCTCCCGCCTGGGGGAGAAGGAAGTCCAGACGTTTCGGAGACGTCAAGTCCCACCGTTGGGACTCTTCATCCAGAATTCCGATTCGCAGGACAAGACACGGCAAACGCGCCTCGGCGGGTCCACCTGGGGCGGCGTGAAAGGGGCTCCCTGCGCCGGCCCCAAACCTCTCCTTTCGATAAATCGCAGTTCGATCGTCGACGGAAACATTGACGAAATGAAGCCGCGTCTACACTCCGCGGGACGTCGAGGGAGCTCGATCACTCCGGCACACGCCGGGGCGATCCGTTCGCGCTGCCGCCCAGGCCGCGCCGGCCAGCGCGGCGCGGCCTGACAGGGGCGGGCGCGCCAAGCTCGAGTCCTGTCGCAAGTCACGTCTTCACGGAGGAAAGCCAAGCTTATGTCCTATTTGGCGCCGGCAGAATTTGTCACCAAGATGGTCGATGCGGGCGAGTCCAAGGTCTTCATGTCGACCCGGGACACGTTGATCCGAGCGTACATGGCCGGCGCGCTGCTCGCGCTCGCCGCCGTCTTCGCGGTGATGGTCACCCAGCAGACGGGATACCCGATCATCGGCGCGATGCTGTTCCCGGTCGGCTTCTGCATGCTGTACCTGCTGGGCTTCGATCTGCTCACGGGTGTGTTCGTGCTGTCGCCGCTGGCGCTGATCGATCGCCGCAAGGGCGTCACCCTGGGCGGCGTCCTGCGCAACTGGGGCCTGGTCTTCACGGGCAACTTCGCCGGCGCCGTCACCGTCGCCGTGATGATGGCGGTCGTCTTCACCTTCGGCTTCTCCACGGAGCCGAGCGCCGTCGGCAAGGCCATCTCCGGCATCGGCGAGGCGCGCACGCTCGGCTACAAGGAGTATGGCGCCGCCGGCATGCTGACGCTCTTCGTGCGCGGCGTGCTCTGCAACTGGATGGTCTCGACCGGCGTGGTCGGCGCGATGATCTCCAACACCGTCGGCGGCAAGGTGACGGCGATGTGGATGCCCATCATGCTGTTCTTCGCGATGACGTTCGAGCACTCCGTGGTGAACATGTTCCTGTTCCCGTCGGCCATGCTCATGGGCGGCAACTTCTCGGTCATGGACTACATCGTGTGGAACGAGATCCCGACCGTCGTCGGCAACATGCTCGGCGGCATCACCTTCACGGGCCTCACCCTGTACGTCACCCACCTCAAGACCGCCCCCAAGCTCGTCCCCGCCGCCAGGGAGCGCGAGCTCCCCGCCGAGCCGCTCCGCGCCTCCACCAGCTCCGCCTCCTGACGCGCCCGCAAGCAAGCGGCCCGCCCCCGGCGCTGCGCACCTCCAGAATCCACGTCCGCAGCCCCTGGCAGCACAGGCCGTGCGTCCGACGGCGGCCGGGCCCCGGCGGCAGGCCCATGATGCGCGTTGCGACCTGCGCTGGACGGGCCCCCTCCGGTGTTCCGCAGCCCCGTCTCGGGTTCCAGCCGAGGCGGAGCGCTCTGCCCGACGTGCAAGGTAGCACGGAAACCTACGTTTCCCGGCGTTTCCACGTCGATGTGACATCACGCGTCCTGGCCCGTGCGCGACGGGCCGCTCCCGGCGTTGGGCCTGCCCATGGAGCTGCCGGCGTGGGGCGCGAAGATTTTTTTCGAGCGACCGATGACTTCTCCGCGGGCGGGGGGTCCATGGAGCAAAAGGAAGACCACCTCATGTCCCACAAGCTCTTCGTCAGCCTGCCCATCAAGAACCTCGATCGCACCATGGCGTTCTTCAAAACCCTCGGCTTCACGTTCAAGTTCACGGACGAGAACGCCGCCTGCATGCTCATCGGCGAGCACGCCTACGCGATGCTGCTCGTCGAGCCGTTCTTCAAGACGTTCACCAAGAAGGAGATCTGCGACACCGCGACGCACGTGGAGGGGGCCTTCGGGCTCTCGTGCGCGAGCCGCGCCGAGGTGGACGCGATGGTGGCGAAGGCGCTCGCCGGCGGCGGCAAGGAGGCGGGGCCGCCGCAGGACCACGGGTTCATGTACGGGCGGAGCTTCGAGGACCTCGACGGGCACCACTGGGAGGTGCTGTGGATGGATCCAACGGCCGCGCAGTAAGCCGCACGGATCTCGGCGGAGGAGGAGGGATTCGAACCTCTCGTCCCCGGTCGGTCGATCCTGGCAGCAGCCGTCAACTGCCTGGTGGGCCGTCTGCCCTGATCAGGGCACCACCTCTCGACACCCTCCGGGTTGAATTCAATTCTCCCCGGAGGCTCAGCTCGGGCTCTGCGACGCGATGAGCGATCGCAGCCAGTCGTCCGAGGCCTTGCGGTACTCGGGGACGCGGCTCCGCTCGGCCGCGGCGAGCGCCTCCTTCAGCCGAGGCGCGTCGAAGTCGTGGATGTAGCAGGGGGTGCCCGGCTGCTGGCGCCACGAGTCCTCGAGGCCGCCCGCGTCGACCGGATCGAAGCCGAGCTCGTCGACGAGGCGCATGACCTTCGCCCGCGCTTCCGGCGGATCCCCCGCGATCGGGAGGGCGACGCGCCCCGGCGTGCCCTTCGGACTGCCCTTCGCGAGCAGGCTCTCGAAGTAGATGTTGTTGAACGCCTTGACCACCGGCCGCCCGATCTGCTCGGCGACCCACGCGCTCTCGACCTGCCCCGCCTCGATGGCCGGGATGCTGCCGTCGCGGACCGGGTAGTAGTTGTTTGTGTCGATCACGACCACGTCGGCGGGCACGCCGGCGAAGAGATCCTTCGGCAGGTCCACGACCGCGCGCTGGGGGATCGTGACGACCACGATCTCGCCGCCGCGCGCGGCCTCCGCGGCCGTGACGGGGGTGGCCCCGGTCTCGGCGGCGAGCTCGCGGAGCGTTTCCGGCCCGCGCGAGTTCGCGATCACGACCTGGTGACCGAGCTTCCCCAACCGCTTCGCCAGCGACCCGCCGATCAAGCCGGCACCGATGATTCCGATCTTCATTCGTCACTCCTTCGAGCCGAGCCGCCCGCGATCGAGCGCGGAGGCCGGCGGTCCAGGTGCGTCGTCTGACGCAGACGGGCGATCGCTCGCGCCGTTCACGTCGGAGACGGGCTGTACCACAACGGGCCGCCCCCGGCCCGCGCAGGAGGCTGCCCCCAGGACGACCTTGCCCTCGGGGGTTGACCTGACCCTCAAGGTAGGACGACCTCATCCACGGACAGCGCGACGTCGCGCCCTTGCTGGGCCAGCAGCGGGCGCGTGCTGCGCGTGCAGCAACACCCGATTCGGCACAGCGGACGAGTGACCGCAGCGGCTACGCCAGCTCACGCAAGAACGACAGGACCACCTCTCCCAGGCGCTCGGGTTGTTGAAATCGATCTCGGGCGAAGGATGAGGCCGCGGATGGCCCCCGCTCCTCGACTCGCCACCACCGCGGCGGTCATGCCGCCCATCGAGTGGCCAAGCAGAACCGGAATAGCTGGATTCGAGCTCGCCCGCGCCCTCGCAACGCCCCACGATGAATCAGCCGGCGAGGCCCGTCGGATTCATCGCCTTGCTGGGCCGCGTCCGACCATCGTCAGGAGAGCACTTCGGTGGCAGTCTTCGCCCCGAGGACGTTATCGATCCAGCGGTCGAGGGTCGCGATGTCCGTGCATGCCTGGATGCGCGCGCTCTCGTTCTCGGTGAGCACGATCCCTGCACGCGCAAGCAGCCGCAGCAGCGTGTCCCTCTTGCCCTCCAGCCTGCCCTCACGCATGCCCTTGAGCTCGCCCTCACGCATGCCCTCGAGCTTGCCGCGATCGACGAGCTTCTGCACGAACGGGGGAAACGTCGCCTCGCCTTCGATCTGCCGTTCCATGACCAATACCTCCAGAGCCTGCCTCATCGGCTCACGCAACCCGTTCCAGATGAGCTGAAAATAGACCATCGCGTGCGCCTGGTCGAGCCGGCCGAGGCCGGCGAGCGCCGCCTGGACCACGGTCAGCCCGCTCGGCCCGTTGCCGTGCGCCACCGCCGACAGCACGGCGAGCTCCGTCTCGTTCTCCGCGTCGGCCGGCTCGGTGATCTCGGGGACGACCGCCGGACCGAGCACAAGCGGCTCGACGTTGCCGCGGCCCAGGCCGAGATCGATGTTCTCCGCGGCCCAGGCAGCCACGCCGGCGTCCGGCGCGACCACGAGGACGATCGTGCCGCAGCGCTTCCTGGCGCGCACGACCGTGACGTACGTCGGCCACGAGAACCTCTTGTCCGGGTCCACGTCGCGCTGCACCTCGATGACGATCGCCAGCACGAGCGCGCCGCTCGCGGCTCGAAGCTCGAGCACCAGATCGGCGCGGAACTCCACCGGGAGGAGCTGGTCGAGCGACGACTCGACAACCGCGACCGAGGCGTGCGGCGGCACCTCGACGTGGAAGAGCGTCGCGAGCCAGCGGGGCGCGAGCTCCGGGTGCTCGCGGAACATCTCGACGAGGGCGTTGTGCTCGAGGGTCGGCATGACGCTCGGCCTTCAGCACCCCCCATGCCGACACGAAACGCCGGGAAAATGCGAGCAGAGCTCCAGCTCAGGGGTGGCGGCGCCATGGCGGACGGGGATGGCCACCTCGCGCCACGCCAGGACACGGCGGCCCAACGTCGTCGTTCACTTCACACGCGGCCGGAGGCCGTCGGGTGGAATCACCACAGCCGGGGCAGTGTGCGTGGGCGATGACGACGTCGAAAAGCCCCATGATCCTTCGCTCGGCTAACGCCTGAGTCAAGCCGTGCCGCGAAGCGGCGTGGGCTTGAACGATCGGTCAACCATCACTCCATAGGCTGGCGGACGATGGTCTTCCACTTGGCCGGATCGGCGCGACGTATGTCGCTCAGATACACCTCGTGGTGCTTTCCTGCAAGCGCCGAGCGCGCACCGATAAAATCATGGACTCGCTCGATGGTCGGTCCTTCTTCAGTGAAGGGGCCAATGTGAAGTACCTGAGCACATGATCCTTCGGCGAAGCTCTCCAGCCTGAGCGCGTCCACCGCGGGGAGCGCCTTCTTTCGCCTCACCTCCACCATGGCCCCCTGGATCACCGCCTCCTCCACCAAATGAGGCTGCATGATCATCATCGTCCATTTCCACCTCGACCTATCGTCGGAGGTGAAGACGGACATGTCATCCGACCACCAAAGGCCTTCGAGAGGCATCACCGCATAGTCGATTCCTTGCGCCCCCTTCTTCACCATGAACTTCGTCGTGTAGGAAACGGAGAACAGCGCTTCCACTGCCCCGGCATACCCCTGTGATGTGTTGGGGTCGCCCTCGCCGTCGATCATGAGGAACCGAAACGTTGGCACTTCAACCTGAACCACCTCCTTCGCGGATGCCTGGTAGAGATGCTTGAGCTCCCTCTTGAGATCAACCTTCGACACGAATGCACCTGTTGATAGCCAACGGCCGCGTGCTCGCCAGCGGCTGACCGAGCAGCGAGGCCGGGCGGCGGGCCCTGGATGGCTCGTTCCATGAACCGCAAGATACCACGAGGCACCGCGACGGCGCAGCACACGGCCCTCGCGGGGCGCAGCGGCCCCGCCGCCGGGGCGCTGCGCCCGTGCGCATCCAGCCGAAAGCCTCCGTCGTTCGGGGAACCATGGACTCCCCCTGGCGGGTTCAAGGTCGATGGTGGCTCCGTCAGCATGGAATGATGGGTCGGCCATCATTCCATGCTGCAACGGCCATCGTCGAAGCCTGCGGGGTCAACCCCGGAGCATGGCTCGGCCAACCTCCAGCACGGGTTCAGCAACATCGCGAACGGCCAGGCGTTCACCCTCCCAGGATGGGGGCATGCTGGCGAGGACTTGCCCGGGCCGAGCCGTACCCCCGACGGCGCCGATTGGGATGTACGGCGGCGACGCGTGCTCGGCGGAGACCGTGGCCGACGGGCCTGCCGTGGTGAACCCGTGCGAGGGCGGGCGCGGGCGTACCTTGACGGTTTCGCGCCCCGCCGCGCCAGACCGGGGTAACATGCGCCCGTCATGCATCGCGCGCCCGCCAGCCATCCCTGCCGCGCTCGCCGCGCTGGCTTCGCCGGCCTGGCCGGCGCAGCGATGACCCCCGTGGCCACGACCGGGGGTGGTCTTCGCCGATGACCCGAGTCGAACCCGCGGGCTTCCGGCCCGAGGCGCTTGTAGGCCAGGTCCTGCGCGGCAAGTGGCGCCTTGAGCACCTGCTCGGCTTCGGCGGCATGGCCATGGTCTACGCCGGCACGCACCGCAACGGGATGCGCGGCGCGGTGAAGATCCTCCGCCGCGAGCTGTCCGAGGACCAGGAGGCGCGCTCGCGGTTCCTGCGCGAGGGCTACGTCGCCAACCGCGTGGACCACCCGGGCATCGTCCGGGTGCTCGACGACGACGTCACCGACGACGGCTCGGTGTTCCTGGTCATGGAGCTGCTCGAGGGCGAGACGGTCGAGGCGCGCCGCGCGCGCGAGCCGAGCGGCATGCTCGGCGTGAACGAGGTGCTCGGCATCGCCGACGACCTGCTCGACGTGCTCGCCGTCGCGCACGAGCGCGGGATCGTGCACCGCGACCTCAAGCCAGACAACCTGTTCCTCACGCGCCAGGGACAGCTGAAGGTGCTCGATTTCGGCATCGCGCGGTTGCGCGAGCTCTCGTCCCCGACGAACAACGCGACGACGCGCGCCGGCACCCTGATGGGGACGCCGCAGTTCATGCCGCCCGAGCAGGCAAGGGGGCAGTGGGACAAGGTCGACGCGCGCACCGACCTCTGGGCCGTCGGGAGCACGATGTTCCAGCTCCTCTCGGGGCGGTACGTGCACGAGGCCGAGACATTCCCGCTGCTCCTGCTCGCCGCCATGACCCAGCCGGCGCCGCCCGTGGGCAGCGTCCTGCCCGCCGTGCCCCCGCCGATCGCCGCCGTCATGGACGTGGCCCTCGCGTTCGATCCCGACCGGCGCTGGCCGAACGCCCACGCGATGCAGCGCGCGCTCCGCCAGGCGCGGGGGGGCGCGGCGTTCGACCCGGCCCCGGGCTCGCACGCGGATCCGGCGCGCATGTCCGCGCACCCGGATCGGGGGCGCGCGCTCATGTCCTCGGATCCCGGGCGCCCGACCGTGCAGGCGCGAGGCCCAGGGAGCGGGCCGCGCGGCACGGAGCTCACCGCGGCGAGCCCGGGGAGCGGCGGCGCGGTCAGCGCCGGCTCGGCCGGCGGCGGCACGGCCGGCGGCGGCACGGTCTCGCCGGTCGTGGAGCGCTCGGTCGGCACGGAGCGCCCGGCGCCGCGCTCGGCGGTCCTGGGCGCGATCCTGGCCGGCGCCGGCGCGCTGGCCGTGGGTGCCCTTGTCGCGCTCGTGTGGTGGCAGCGGGGGAGCGCTGGCGGGGACGCAGAGCACCCGTCCAGCGGATCCGCGGTGGAGGCCGAGCCGCGCCCTGCCGCGAGCGCCGGGGCGGAGCCGGAGCCGCACGGCGGCGCGGGCGCGCAGCCCGCTCCGTCCGGCGACGCGGTCCCGGCGATCGCGCCGTCCGCGCCCGCGCCCACGCCGCCGCCCGCGCCCACGCCGCCGCCCGCGCCCACGCCGAGCGCGTCGGCGACCGGGGCGCCGTCGAGCGCGACCGCGGCCACCTCGAGGCCCGCCTCGGTGGGAAAGGCGCGACCGCCCGCGACCGCTCCGGTGAAGACGCCGCCCGCGCCGACGCCGGCTCCCGCGCCGACGCCGGCGGAGGACCCGTACAACCGGAGACGTTGAGGTCGCACGGATGGGTAGATTGAGCTCGCGTAGACGATTCCCGGCCGAGGTGCTCGCCCTGGGAGGGGCCGCGCTCCTCGCCTGCCCCGACGCCTCGGCGCAGGCGCGCGATCCCGCGGTCGCGGAGGCGCTGTTCGACGCCGGCAGGGCGGCGCTCCAGGCGAAGGACTACGAGACCGCGTGCCCGAAGTTCCGGGAGAGCTACGAGCTTGATCCGGCGCCCGGGGCGCTGCTCAACCTCGGCGACTGCGAGGAGAAGCGCGGCAAGATCGCGACCGCGTGGTCGATCTTCCGGCAGCTCGCGCGCGATCTGCCGGCGAACGACGACCGGCGCCCCATCGCGCAGGCGCGCGCCGCCGCGCTGGAGGGCCGCGTGCCGAGGCTCACCATCCGGCTCGCGCCCGGCGCGCCGGCGGACACCGCCGTGCAGCGCTCGGGGATCCCGGTCGGCGCGGGCTCGCTGGGCGCGCCGTTGCCCGTGGACCCGGGCGAGGTCCAGGTGACGGCGACGGCGCCGGGCCGGAAGCAGAAGACGTTCACGGCGCAGCTCGCCGAGGGCGCGCAGGCCGAGCTGCTCGTGGCGCCTGAGGAGCCCGCGGCCGGCGGCGCGAGCGCAGGGCCCGCGCTCCCCCCGAAGCAGGGCCCGCAGGGGGCGGGGAGCTCGACCTGGCGAACGGCCGGCTGGATCGGCGCCGGCGTCGGCGCGGTCGGGATCGGCGTCGGCGCCGCGTTCGGGCTGCGCGCGCTCGGGAAGAAGGGCGACGCGGAGGCCTACTGCAACGAGGCCAACGTCTGCGGGGAACAGGGGATCCGGCTGCAGGAGCAGGGCACGACCGCAGGGACGATCTCGACGGTCGCGTTCCTCGTCGGGGCGGCGGCGCTGGGCGCCGGCGCGGTGCTCATCTTCACGGCGCCTTCCCCGGCGCAGGCGTCCTCGGCCCCCAGGGCGATGGTGGGCGTGGTGCCAGGAGGCGCCGTGGCGAAGGTGATCTTTTGACGGCGGCCGTACGCGCCGCGCCACGGGAGGCGGGAAGATGACGCGCGATCTCACGAGCACTCGACCCCTGTTCTGCGCCGGGCTGCTCGCCGTCGCGGCCACAGGGGGCTGCAACGCGATCATCGGGCTCGAGGTCGGCGAGCTGGACTCCTCGTCCGGCAGCGCGGGCGCGACGTCGGCGAGCGTGTCCGCGGTCGGCACGGGCGGCGGCGGCCATGGCGGGGGTGGCGGCGGCGGGGGTGGCGGCGGCGGGGGTGGCGGCGGCGAGGGTGGCAGCGGCGGGGAGGAGGCGCTCTGCGGCCATGTCCGCGAGGGGGCTGTCCGCGCGCCGTCGAGCGAGTGGGGAAAGCTGTCGGGCCTGTCGGTCGCCGGCATCGCGGCGCTGGACGGCGCGGTGACGGCGATCGTCAAGGAAAGCCGAGGGCTCGACACCGCGCCCGACAAGATCGGGTTCTCGGTCGCGAGGTGGGACCCGTCCGGGACCCTCGACGGCGCGTACGGGATGCGGACCGGCGACCTGCCCGGCAGCGTCTGGCCCGAGCACCTCCTCGTCGTCTCGGACGTCGCCTACGTGACCGGGTCGTCGGATGCGCCGTTCGCCCTGCTCACGCCGGACGGCGGGTGCTCCGTCGGCGCGCACGTCGATACCGGGCATAAACCGAGCTTTCTGGCGGCGCTCGACCAGCTGGGCAAATGCAGCTGGATCTGGAGCGTCGACGCCGAGCTCAACACCTCCCCGATCGCTCTGGCGGCGACGCCCAAGCGGGTCGTGTTCGCTGTCTCGGTGTCGGGAGCGGCGCGCGCGAGCACCGACGATTGCCTCCTCGGGACCGGCGACGCGCGCGGGTCCACGGAGCTCGTGGGGCTCGACGCGGACGGCATGTGCATCTGGAACCTCGCGTTCGATACCACCGCGACCGTCCGCGTCGAAGAGCTCGTCGCCTCCCCGGAGACCGGGGAGGTGCTCGTCGTCGGCGACTACAATGCGCCGGATGGGGGGATCAAGATCCAGGCGAAAGAGCTCCCCGCCACACCGGATCGCGACCTGTTCGTCGCGCGCGTCCGGCTCGAGGACGGCGAGGTGACGGAGGTCCTCCCGCTCAGGGCCCCTGGAAACCAGTCGGCGGCGCGACACGGGGCCGCGCTGCTCCCGGGCGGCGACCTCGTGCTCTCCGGGACGTACACCGGGCCGTCCTTCAGCTTCCAGGACGACTGCCCGCTCCTGCCGGAGGCGGGGGAGACGGAGAACACCTTCGTCGCGCGCGTCTCGAGGGGTGGAGTGGCCTGGAGCCGTGGATTCGGCGACGCCGCGGAAGATCAGATGGTCGTCAGCCTCGAAGTGGACAGCGTCGGCTCGATCTACGTGACGGGGACGCTCGAGGGCGAGATTCCTCTGGGGCCCGGCGAGAGGCTCGCGGCCGAGGCGGATCAGCTGTCGAGCTATCTGATCGTGCTCAGTCCGGGCGGCGGCGTCCTCTCGGCCACCGCGCTCGCGGGGGCCGGCACCGTGGCCGTCTGGTCGGTCGCGCCGGGCGCGACGCTCGGCGATCCGCTCTACATCGCCGGTGAGCTGACGGACACGTTCCCTCTCGTGCCCACCGACAACCATCCCATCCAGGCGCCGGGAGAAGGGTTCATCGCTCGGTTGAAGGGCATGCCGTGACCGCCGCGCGCGCTCTCGAGCGCGCGCCAGGCGAATAGCCCACGACATTTCCACACGACACCGCAGAGCCTGCCACGCACGGGAGAGCCTGCCAGGTGCGGCGCGGCGCATAATCCAGCCACCGGTTGACGCCGGTGGGATCGGCAGCTTCCATTCGTGCATGCGCTTGCTTCACCGATGTTTCCACCTGGCTCTCCCCACCGCCGCCGCCGCCCTGAGCGCCGCAGCGGGGTGTGATTTCCCCGACGCCACGTTCACCGACGACACGAGCGCCGCGAGCGCTGGCGGAGCCGGCGCCGGCGCCACCACGTCGTCGGCGAGCACCGCCGCCTCGTCCTCGGACGCAGCGGGCTCCGGCGGCGGCGCGGCGACCTCCGGCGCGGGCGGCGACGGCGGCGGCGCGGCGGCCTCCGGCTCCGGCGGCGCGGGCGGCGCGGGCGGCGACGGCGCTGGCGGCAACGGCGCGGGCGGCGACGGCGCGGGCGGCGACGCGGCGACCTCCAGCGCGAGCGCGAGCTCGGCGGTCTCCGGCTCCGGCGGCGGCGCGGCGAGCTCCAGCTCCAGCTCGGCCGTCTCCGGCTCCGGCGGGGGCGGCAGCGTCGACTGCGACGCCGACGACGATGGCTATCGTTCGACCGCGTGCGAGGGCGGCAACGACTGCAACGACAACAACCCCTCGGTCCACCCCGGCCAGCCCAGCACGTTCTACGAGACGCCGATCAGGCCGGGGGGCGGCTTCGATTACGACTGCAGCGGCGCGGAGGAGCGGGAGCTCCCGGTGGTCAACTGCAGCGGCCTCGTTTGCGCGGCGACGACCAACGTGTTCCTGACGAACGTCGCGTGCGGAGCCCGAGGTCCATTCGGCGGTTGCAACGCCCTCTGCCAGACCACCATCATCTATCCTGACTCCGTCAGGGCTTGCCACTGAGCCCGCGCTGGCGCGATGGTGGCCTCGGGGATGCCACGCAGCGGAGAGCCGAGCCGATGAAACGCGAACCTCGTACGATCCGATCCATCGTGTCCTGCGCCGGCCTGTTCGCCGCCGTGGCGGGCGGCTGCAACGCGCTCATCGGGCTCGAGGTCGGCGAGCTGGATTCATCGCAGGCCGGCGCGGGCGCGGCCCCGGGCGCGACCTCCTCCTCGGAGGTCTCGGGCACCGGCGGCTCGGGCACGGGCGGCATGGGCGCGGGCGGCTCCGGTGCGGACGGCTCCGGTGCGGGTGGCTCCGGCGCCGGAGAGTCGGGCGGCGGGGGCTCGGGCGCGGGAGGTGCGGGCAGCGGCGGCGGGGGCAGCGGCGGCGGGAGTCCGGTGTGCAGCGACGCCGGGGGCGCCATCATCGAGCCGTCGGCCAAGTGGGGCGAGACCCTCGGCTTCGACGTGGGCGACCTCGCCGCATCGGGCGGCGCGTTGACGGCCGTCGTCACGGATGTCCTCGACGATTCGGCGTATCAGTTCACGGTCGCGAAGTGGAGCGCCGGCGGGGCGCGCGACAGCCGCTACGGGCTGGCGGCGAAGGGCGTGTGGGGCTTGCACCTGGCTGCCGGCAGTGACTTCACCTATGTGGCCGGGGAGTCCGAGGGGGCCATCAACCTGCCCACCGGGAATCTCAGCGCATGCCGCGTTGGCCCGCCTCTGCTCGATACCGCCTTCACGACGAGCTTCGTGGCGGCGCTCGGTCCAGAGGGCAAGTGCGGGTGGGTGTGGAGCGTCGACGCCAAGCACGGTACCACCGCGCGCGGCCTCGCGGCGACCTCCGAGGCGGTCGTCTTCGCCGTCGACGTGTCGGAGGCCGGCAGGAGCTTCGGGCCGTGCGCGCCCGGGGACATCCCGGCCGATTCGGCGCTGCTCGCCGCGCTCTACCCGGCGGACGGCGCGTGCAGGTGGCAGCGCCGCCTCGGACCGCGAGCGGCCGTGACCGTCAAGGCGATCGCCGCCGACACGAGGTCGGGGTCGAGGCTCGTGACCGTCGTGGGCGACTACGACTCGCTGAGCGGAGACGTCTCGTTCGGCGGAGACACCCCCTTCGCCTCGCAGCGCCGCGATGTCTTCATCGCGCGCTATGTGTCGAGCAGCGGCGCCCTGCAGGACGTGAAGCCGCTGAACCTCGACGGCGATCAGCAGGTGGCGCAGCACGGGGCCGCGCTGCTCCCGGGCGGCGACGTCGTGATCGCCGGCACGTACCGCGGGCGCATCAGCTTCGGCGATCGCTGCCCGGCGCTGCCCGACGCGGGGGAGACGGAGAACTTCTTCATCGCGCGCGTCTCGGACGATGGCGTCGTGTGGAGCCGCGGGTTCGGCGACGCGACGGAGAGCCAGATCGCCGCCGGCGTGGCGGTGGACGAGGGTGGCTCGATCTACGTCACGGGCGAGTTCACGGGCGCGATCGCGCTGGGGAGCGCCGGGATGCTCACGACCTCCCGGAAGCGGGCGGGATTCCTCATGAGGCTGGATGCCCAAGGCAACCTCATCTCGGCGGCCCGGTTCGAGGGAGACGGCTCCGTCGCCGTGCGGATCGTCGCGGCGAGCGGGGCATCCGGCGAGCCTCTCTACATCGCAGGCGTCGTGGCGGGGACGCTCGACCTCCCCGGGCTCGACAAGCCGCTCGGCAGCGACGGCGATCGGGAATCGCACGGGTTCATCGCGAGGCTGTCGGGCATGCGCTGATCCGCGGGCGCGTGCGCGGACGCGCCGGGAGCGGCGGCTCCGGCGTGGAGGATCTGCGGGACCAGGAGGGGACCGGGGTCAGCGGTCGCAGCACGCCACGTGCGTCTCCCCCGGCTCCAGCTTGCCGCCTTCGATCGTGGAGACCGAAGGGGTGCAGGAGCCGGGTTCGTCCTGGATGAAAGCGGATCGCATCGCCGCGAGCGGTGCGTTGGCGACCCTGCTGCACAGCGGTGACTCGATGTTGGTGATCAACGTGTTGCCAAGTGCGTCGAAGCAGCGTTCATCCTGGTAGAGCGTGATTTGCGCCGTGCATTCCCCGCCGGTCGGCGCGCCGCAGGAGCAAGGCGTGCAGGTGCGGGCATCGATGACGGTGGAAAAATCATGCCGAAACGGGTAGCCCTTCCAGCATTCTCCATTGGCCTGCGTAGGGTAGCAAGAAAAGGCGTATCCAGGAATCCGGTGTGGAGTCTTGGGCTTGCAAGCCCTCACATCTGCCAGGGGACGGCGCCACGGTTCCGGCGCCGGTGCCACGGGGGCGCAGGGAGCCAGCGCCGGCGGCTCGAAGGTCACGGACGCGAAGGCGTCGCTCTGGATGGGCGTGGCAGCCGCCGCGCAAGACCCGTCCCAGGATTCGCTGGCTTCCACGGAGCCGACGTCGTCCTCGCCAGGGCAGACCGAGGCGTGCACGGTCACCTTCGACGGCAGCGTGCAGGCGGCTGGGCCGCACTCGCAGGCTTCGCATTTGTCCGGCGTCTCCTTCCCGACCAACCCCTCCCACAAGACCTCATCTCCGAAGAGGCAATCGGTGCTATCGCCATGGTTCTCAAACCGAACGTAGAAGTGTTCGCGCTCGTCTGGAGACGGCAAATCGTAGGACTCCGGCGAACAGCCGATGGGAGCGAACGCGGTCAACGTGAGGAACACAGCCGAGCGCATCGTGGTCACCAACCCTTCACGGCAGCGGTTCCGTGGCGCAGCAGAACACGCGCGTATCGTCATGTTCCACCAGGCCGCGAGTTTCGGAGGTGCTCGTCGTCGGCGTGCAGGTGCCCGGCTCGTCCTGCGTGAGGATCACGCGCACAGCCGAGAGCGGCTCGGGCGCGGGGGTGTCGTGGCATGTCGTGTCGTTGAGCCCGACCCCGAAACCCGTGTCAAGCCGATTCACACACGTGGTATCGCCGTACAGGAGCACGTCGACCCTGCAATTACCTCCTGACGCTGCAAGCACACGGCGTACACGTGCGGTTGTCCCGCCCTCGATGGGTGTTCGCTAAGATGCAAGCTTGCATGGCTCGCCGCGCCGGACGCGAGGGGACCTTATCCGGCGTGGCGTTGCTCTCTACATCATCTAGCCGCCGGCAGGGAGCGTCCCAGCTGCCACCGTGTTTCATTCGTTCAAGATTGTCGCATTGGGAAATCGACAACAAAATTCTCACTCGATAACAAAAAAAAAGCACGTAACAAGGGCGACGGGCCGTCAGGAGCGGACCGTTCTGTTGATTTTTTGGGACTCCAAGGTGATCGGTACTCTAGGTCCGCCGGCGCGGAGCCGCCGCGAAGCGGCGCAGAAGTCCGGCCATCCTGGCCGACCTCCTGGCTGGCGGGACTGGTCAGCGGGTCGGGACGGGTTGTGTGCCGCAGCGTCGAAGGCCATGGTGTGCCGAGCGCCGTGGACCGTGGGGCTGGCGAAGAGCGTGAGGAGGCCCAATTGCTGCGCAGGACACATACAAGACCGCGCAGGAGGGTACCGGCGCTGCGCAGGAGGGTACCGGCGCCGCGCAGGAGGGTACCGGCGCCGCGCAGGAGGGTACCGGCGCCGCGCAGGAGGGTGCGCGACGCTGCGCAGGAGGACACCGAGGCTGCGCAGGAGGGACGGCGACGGTGCGCAGGCGCCGAACCATGGTTGCGCAGGACACGAACAGGGCTGCGCAGGAGGGTGCGCGACGCTGCGCAGGACGCGCGCGATCCTGACGCAGGACACCCCAACGGGTGCGCAGGAGGAGAGCGCCGGCTGCGCAGGACGCCGCCGAGACGCTCTGCAGATGCGCCCGGGTCGGCCTCGCCCACGCCTCGCCGCCGCGCCGGAGCCCTGGATCTCGCTGCGATGCCGTGACCTCCTTCACGGACCCGAGCGGCTCCGGTTGCGCCGGCGGCGCGGGCCGTCGCACCCTCGCGCGCGATGCCCGCCCCATGCTCGCTCCGCCGGCCGCGGCGCGCCGCGGCCGGCGCGAGCGCGGCGCTCTCCTGCGCCTTGCTCGCATGCGCCGCGCTCTCCTGCGCCCCGGCGCCGGCGCTCTCCCCCACGAGGGAGCCCGCGCCGCTCCGGAGCGTGCGCATCGCCGACGGTGATCTCGACGGCGAGCCGCGGACCGTGTCCGCGGCCGAGGCGCTCCGCGATCTCGATGACGCGCGCTACGCCTTCGAGCACGCCTACGCGGGCCTCGACGGGCGCTCACCGTCTCCCTCGCCGCTCGCGATCGCCCGGGCCCAGGGCGCGCTCCGCAGCCGCGCGGCGTGGCGCCCCGCCGAGCTCGCGCGGCTCCTCCACGACGTGTTCGCGGCGCCCGACGGTCACCTCGCGTTCGGCCACGGCGGCCGCGCGCCGCTCCGGCTGGCCGCGACCCCGCCGCCCGCGCCGCGCCTCGAGCGCGCGGCCGCCGCCGAGACCGCGCCCCGCGCGGCACCTCCGCGGCGGCGCGATGCCCCTCCGCGGCGGCTCGATTCGCCGCGCCGCCTCGGCCACGGCCCGCCCGTCGAGCTCACGCGGAGCCGCGATGGCGTCCCCGTGCTCGCCATCCGCACCTTCAGCAGCGCCGCCGCCCCGGCGCTCGCGGCGCTCCCTGCGCTCGCGGCCGAGCTGCGGCGAGCGCCCGCCTTCGTCGTGGATCTGCGCGGCAACGCCGGCGGCAACTACCTCTTCGCCGAGCGCTTCGCGCTCGCGCTCACCGACGCGCCGCTCTGCGCGCTCGACGAGCGCGAGGTCATCTCCGTCGCGGCCGCCGAGGGGCGCGCCAACAGCGTCCGCCGGCGGCTCGCGCGCGGCGACGTCCCGGACGAGGCGCGACCGCGCTTCGTCGAGCACCTCGCCGCGCTCGAGCGCCTCGCCGGGACGCTGCGGGCGCGCGCCGTGGGCCGCGGCGCCGCGGCGCCGCGCGCCGACCTCACGACCCGCGGCGCGCAGGTCCGCGGGCGGGCGGCGGGGCCGCTCGAGGGGCGCGCCGTCTTCCTGGTCGACCGCGGCTGCGCGTCGGCGTGCGAGATGCTGCTCGCGCTGGTCCGACAGATCCCGGGCGTCCTCGTGGCCGGGCAGAACACCCGCGGCGGCATGAGCGTCGGCGAGCTCGCGTTCTTCCGGCTCCCGCGCTCGGGCGTCACCCTCTCGTTCGGCACCCGCGCGTTCCGCGACCCGCTCGGCGACTTCGCCGAGCTGCGCGGGTTCGAGCCCGACGTCCGGCTCGACGGCGCGGACCTCGTCGAGGAGGCGGCTGCGCTCGCGCTGCGCGGAGCGCCCTCGGGCCCACCCCGCCGCGACGCGCGGACATCGTGCGCGCCTCGTTGAGTTCGCGAGCGGTGCGCGTATCCTGGCCTCGCTGCACCGAAGCCACCCGCAGTTCCTTGGAGTCGCCGCGCGAGCGCGACGGGAGCCAGCATGCCGATCGGGCATACCGAAGGGAGTATCGTTCCACGTCGCCGCCTCGCCGCGCCGCGCGCCCGCTGCGCGCAGGCCGCCGCGCTGCTCGCGGCGCTGCTCGGGCTGGCCGCGACGGCGGCCGCGCAGGAGCCGGCCGCGCCGCCGGAGCCCGCGCTCGGCAGCACATCGGCGAGCCCCGCCGCGCCGAGCGCTCCTCCCGCGCCTGCGGGCGCTCCTCCCGCGCCTGCGGGCGCTCCTCCCGCGCCTGCGGGCGGCGCGCTGGTGCCCGTTCCGCAGGGCTACTACTTGCCGCCGCCGTCGCTCCCGCCGTGGGCGAACCCGCGGACCATCCAGTACGAAGAGGGGGACCCGATCCCGCGCGGCTACGCGCTCAGGACCAGGCCGGACCGCACGCTCCTCGGGGCGGGGCTCCTGACGTTCGGCGTTCCGTACGCGATCTCGTTCACGGTCGCGGGCATCGCGACCCTCGCGGACGAGGATTTCGACGAGTTCGGGCCGCTGTTCATCCCGTTCGTCGGCCCGATGATCGGCACGGCGACCATGGACGTCGAGGGCGCGGGCCTCTTCTGGCTCGCGATGGACAGCGTGCTCCAGGTGAGCGGGCTGCTCCTGTATGCCGCCAGCTTCGCCCACGAGGAGGTCTATTTGGAGCGCCAGTTCTCGGTGAGCCCGCGCGGCCCCGAGCACGCTGCGTCCAGGTGGCCTGCGATCTCGATAGGCCCGTCGTCCGCGGAGCTCCGATGGCGATTCTGAGCCGGCGATCCTGCGCCGGGAGCTCTCACCCCGAAGGGAGATGCACGTGATCGCGATCCGCACTGTCCTTTCGATGGCCTCGCTGCTCGGCGTGCTCGCGCTCGCTACGCCGGCCGCCGCGGAGGGCGTCGCACCGTCCGTGCAGGGCGCGCAGCCGCCCCCTGGCTACCCGCCGCCGGGCGACGCGCCTCCAGGCTACCCGCCGCCTCCAGGCTACGCGCCTCCAGGCTACGCGCCTCCAGGCTACCTGCCTCCAGGCTACGCGCCTCCAGGCTACCTGCCTCCAGGCTACGCGCCTCCAGGCTACCCGCCGCCGCCGGGCTACGCGCCAGCTGCACCGCCCGTCATCCTCGGCATGCCGCGGACGCTGCCCTTCAAGGAACGCGAGCCGCCGCCGGCGGGCTACCGCCTCGAGACGCAGATGAGCCGCCGACTGGTGGTCGCGGGGTCCATCGTCCTCGGCACCGCGTGGGCGCTCGCCGCGCTGACGGCCGGGAGCATCCTCGCCGAGGGAGAGAGCGAGGCCGGCAGCTACACGCCGCTGTTCGTGCCCGTGGGCGGCCCGTTCATCACGCTCGCCACGGGCGAGGACATCGACTTCTCCAGCGACGGCGGCCAGGTCGCCGGCTCGCTCGTGCTCCTCAACGGGCTCACCCAGGTGACGGGCTTCGCGCTGCTCGTCGCGGGCCTCGTCTCCAATCAGCAGGTCTGGGTGCGCAGCGACATCCCGCGCAAGGTGTCGCTCCACACCCCCGAGCTCCTCGTCGGCCCGACCGGCGGGACCCTGCGCGTCCAGTTCTGAGGCGCGAGCGCCAGGAGCGCCAGGAGCGCCAGGAGCGCCTCTCGGCTCCCGGCGCCTCCTGCGTCCTTCACGCCTCGCCTCGCGCCTCGCCGGGGGCCCGTCGGCCGCCCCGAGCAAGGCAGCACGCTCCCCCCGGGGGGGTGGACGCCCCCCTCACCGCGCCAGCCGGTACGTCGCGTCGAACGGCGAGCCCCCCTGCGGCACCTCCCGGACGACCCCGCGCTCCGGGTTCGCCGCGAGGTGGCGCAGGATCCAGAAGACCGTCTCGACGTCGTCGGTGCCCGCCGCGCGCGCGATCTCCTCGATCGGCAGCGCGCGCCCCGCGCCGGCGGCCAGCGCAGCGAGCACCTTGGCCTGCAGATCCAGCACCTCCTGCGCGGCCTTCTTCCCGGCCTCGACGCCGGGCTGGTGGTACGCGTTGATGCCCACGAGCGACGCATACAGCCCGACCGCGCGCTCGTAGAGCGCGATCAGCATGCCGACGGCGCGCGCGTCGACCGTCTCGATCGTGATCGAGATCGACTCGCGCCCGCTCTCGCTGAGCGCCTTGCGCGTTCCCTGGAGGAAGCCGGAGAGGTAGTCGCCCGTCGTGACGCCGGGGTCGACCTCGATCGCGCCGCGCGACGGCGCGCGATCGCGGAGCACCTCGATGAACGTGACGAAGAAATTGTCGAGCCCGTCACGCAGCTGCTGCACGTACGCGTGCTGATCGGTCGAGCCCTTGTTGCCGTAGACGGCGATCCCCTGGCAGACCTCCTTGCCCTGGCGATCGAGCCGCTTGCCCAGCGACTCCATCACGAGCTGCTGGAGATAGCGGGAGAACAGCTCGAGCCTGTCCTTGTACGGGAGCAGCACCATGTCCTTCCGGCCCACGCCGCCTGTCGCCGAGTACCAGGCGAGCGCGAGCAGCGCCGCCGGGTTCCGGGGCACCTCCTTCGAGCGCGTGACCTCA
Organism: Sorangium sp. So ce362; assembly: GCF_051519845.1. Lineage (NCBI taxonomy): Bacteria > Pseudomonadati > Myxococcota > Polyangiales > Polyangiaceae > Sorangium > Sorangium sp. So ce362. The sequence continues at coordinate 7,652,986 of NZ_CP150332.1, forward strand.
TCCATCTCGCGCGCCCCCTGCAGCATCTCCACGATCGACAGCCCCTGCAGCGCCGCCGGCAGCAGGCCGACCGCCGAGAGCTCGCTCGTCCGCCCGCCGACCCAGTCCCACATCGGGAAGCGGGCCAGAAAGCCGTGCTTCGTCGCGAACCTGTCGAGCTCGCTCCCCTCCCCTGTCACCGCGACCGCGTGCGCGCCGAGCGAGAGGCCGAGCCGCCGGTACGCCGCCTCGAGCTCGAGCATCCCGTTGCGCGTCTCCTTCGTCCCGCCCGATTTCGAGACAATCACCGCGAGCGTCGCGCCGAGATCGTCCCCGATCGCGTCCAGCGTGCGATCGATCCCGTCAGGATCCGTGTTGTCGAAGAAGTACGGCTGCATCCGGTCGGCCGGCGTCCCCAGCGCCGACGCGACGAACTGCGGCCCGAGCGCCGAGCCGCCGATCCCGACGACGAGCACCTTGCGGAAGCGGGCCGCCCGCTCCGGCCGCACGCGCGCCGCGTGCACGTCCGCCGCGAAGCTCAGGATCCGCGCGTTCGTCGCCTCGATCGCGGCGCGCAGCGCGGCCTCGGGCGCGAGCTCCGGCGCGCGCAGCCAGTAATGGCCGACTCGGCGGTCCTCGTCGGGGTTCGCGATGCTCCCGCCCTCGAGCGCCGCCATCTCGGCGAGCGCCGCCTGGATGCGCGGCTCCATCGTGGCGAAAAAGTCTTTCTCGAAGTGGATCCGGCTCACGTCCAGCCAGAGACCGAGGCTGGGGTCGTGGAAGAGGTGGTCCCGGAAGCGATCGAAGGGGAGGACGGCGGGCGCCGGTCCTCGACCCGGGGTTGCGCGGTCTTGATCCATGGTCCCCCTTGTACCGCTTCTCCCTACCATTTCTCCAGGCGCTCGGACCCCTTGTCCGGACGATGATCCGCCCCATGAGCCGGAGTCATCGGAAAACGACTCTAGCGTGCCGACCCGACCCGCGTTATTTGCACCACGAACACGATGCAGCTTGATTTCGGAATCAATGCAGGGCTCGTCGAGGAGCTCTATGCTCAGTACCTCGAGAACCCCGAGTCGGTAGACCCTGGCTGGCGCTCGTTCTTCGAGAGCAAGAACGGCGGAGCGGCGCCCATCAGGCTGCCCGCTCCCGCCGCGCTGCCGGCCATCCAGCCTCACGTGCTGCGGCCGTCGACGGCGCCCGGGAACGGGCACGGCAAGACGAACGGCGAGGCCGCGAAGACGCTGGAGGCCGCGTTCGCGCAGACGCTCAGCGAGCACCCGACCTCGCTCGAGACGCCGCGCGATCTGAAGGTGCTCGCGGAGGCCGCGCTCAAGGCGCGCGTGTACGCCCTCGTGAACGCCTACCGCGTGCGCGGCCACCTCTTCGCGCACGTCGACCCGCTCGGCCTGCCGCCCGCCACGCCGCCCGAGCTCGACCTCACGAACTTCGGGCTCCGCGTCGAGGACCTCGACCTGGCGTTCCCGACGACCGACCTCGCCGGCGTGCCGCCCGTCCTCACGCTGCGCGAGATCATCCGCCGGCTCGAGGAGACGTACTGCCGCTCGATCGGCGTCGAGTTCACGTTCATCGAGGAGCCCGAGGCGCGCCAGTGGCTCCAGCAGCAGATGGAGTCGACGCGCAACCGCCTCACGCTCGACCGCCAGAAGCAGCTCCGGATCCTGACGAAGCTCTCCGACGCCGAGATCTTCGAGCAGTTCATCCACAAGTCCTACGAGGCGGGGACGAAGCGCTTCTCGCTGGAGGGCGCCGAGAGCCTCATCCCGCTGCTCGACCTCATCATCGAGCGCGCGGGGTCGCACGAGGTCGACGAGATCGTGGTCGGCATGGCGCACCGCGGCCGGCTCAACGTCCTCGCGAACATCATGGACAAGAGCCTGCGCGAGATCTTCGCGGCCTTCGAGGACAAGGAAGCGGAGCGCCACCTCGGCAGCGGCGACGTCAAGTACCACCTCGGCTACTCGACCGACCGGACGCTCGAGAACGGGCGCAACGTCCACCTCACGCTCACGTTCAACCCGAGCCACCTCGAGTTCGTGAACCCCGTCGTGCAGGGGCGCGTCCGCGCGAAGCAGGACCGGCGGCTCGCCGACGGCGCCCCCGACGCGCGCCGCCGCGTGATGCCGCTGCTCATCCACGGCGACGCGGCGTTCATCGGCCAGGGCGTCGTCGCCGAGACGCTCAACATGATGAACCTCCCCGGCTACACGACCGCCGGCACGGTCCACGTCATCGTGAACAACCAGGTCGGCTTCACGACCGATCCGATGGAGGGGCGCTCGACCCGCTACGCGTCGGACATCACCCGGATGCTCAAGGTCCCGGTGTTCCACGTGAACGGCGAGGACCCCGAGGCGGTCGCGCACGTCGCGCAGCTCGCGATCGACTACCGCGCGCGCTTCGGCTCGGACGTGGTCATCGACATGTACTGCTACCGGCGGTACGGCCACAACGAGGGCGACGAGCCGCGCTACACGCAGCCGCGGATGTACGCCGCGATCGACAAGAAGCCGACCGTGCGGCAGGTCTACGTCCGGCGCCTCATGGAGCTCGGGCAGGTCACCGAGGAGAAGGCCGAGGAGATCGTCGTGCGGCGCCGCGAGGCGCTCGCCGCCGCGCTCGACGAGGTGAAGCAGAAGGGCTTCGCGCCGGTGCTCTACTCGATGGGCGGCGTGTGGTCGCACTACCGCGGCGGCGCCGATCACGCGACGCCGGACGTGCCGACGAACGTGCCGGCCGAGAAGCTCATCGCGCTGTCGGAGCGGCTCCTCGAGCTGCCCCAGGGCTTCAAGGCGCACCCGAAGGTGCTGCCGACGCTCAAGCTGCGGCACGAGCGGCTCGTCGCCGGCGAGCCGTTCGACTGGGGCACGGGCGAGATGCTCGCCTACGCGACGCTGCTCGCCGAGAAGACGCCGGTGCGGCTCTCCGGGCAGGACGCGCAGCGCGGCACCTTCAGCCACCGGCACGCGGTGCTGCGCGACGTGGAGACGAGCGCGCGCTACGCGCCGCTGTCGCACGTGGCCGAGGCGCCGGGCCGCTTCGAGGCGTTCAACAGCCCGCTCAGCGAGGCGGGGGTGCTCGGCTTCGACTTCGGCTACAGCCTCGACTACCCGGACGGGCTCGTCATCTGGGAGGCGCAGTTCGGCGATTTCCTCAACGGCGCGCAGGTCATCGTCGACCAGTTCCTCACGTCGAGCGAGGACAAGTGGCACCGCCTGAGCGGCATCGTGCTCTACCTGCCGCACGGCTACGAGGGCCAGGGGCCGGAGCACTCGAGCGCGCGCATCGAGCGCTGCCTGCAGAACAGCGCCGAGGACAACATCCAGGTGTGCAACCTGACAACGCCGGCGCAGCTGTTCCACGTGCTGCGGCGGCAGGTGCACCGGCCGTGGCGCAAGCCGCTCATCATCGCGACGCCGAAGAGCCTGCTGCGCGTCCCGGCGACGTCGAAGGGCCCGCACCGGCCGGTGTCGACGATCAAGGACCTCGCCGAGGGCAAGTTCCACCGCGTGCTGCCCGACACGAGCGGGGTCGATCCCGCCGACGTGAAGCGGGTCCTGCTCTGCTCGGGCAAGGTGTACTACGACCTCGCGCTCGCGCGGGAGGCGCGCGGGCTCAAGGACGTGGCGATCCTGCGGCTGGAGCAGCTGTTCCCGCTCAACGAGGAGATCGTGAACGCGCTCGCGCCCTACAAGGACGGCACGCCGCTCGTGTGGGTGCAGGAGGAGCCGCGCAACTACGGGGCCTGGTACTACATCCTCGCGGTGCTCCGGCAGCGCATCGGCGACCGGCTGCCGCTCTCGTGCGTGAGCCGCTCGCCGAGCGCGAGCCCGGCGACCGGCTCGCGCGCGAGCCACCTCCTCGAGCAGAAGATGCTGATGGACGAGGCGTTCGTCGGGGGCAGGAGTTGAGCGAAGCGGCGAGCCTGCAGGACAGGTACGCGCCGCAGAGCCGCTGCTTCGGGTGCGGGCCTGCGAACGACAAGGGGCTCCGGCTGAAGAGCCGCGTCGAGGGCGACGCGGTGGTCTGCGACTTCACGCCGGAGCCGCACCACGAGGCGTTCCCCGGGATGCTCAACGGCGGCATCATCGGCGCGCTGCTCGACTGTCACTCGAACTGGACCGCGGCCCACCACCTCATGCAGGCGCGGGGGGCCGACGCGCCGCCGTGCACGGTGACGGCGGACTTCCACGTGAAGCTGAGGAAGCCGACGCCGCTCGGCCCGCTGCGCCTGCGAGCGCAGGTGGCGGAGGCGGAGGGCGACCGCGTCGTGATCGAGGCGACCCTGGAGGCGAGGGGCCGGGTCACGGCGACGTGCCGCGGGACATTCGTGGCCGTCAAGGAAGGGCACCCGGCCTACCACCGCTGGTAGGCCTGCGGGCCGCGCCGGGCGGCGTCGTGCGGTGAGCGGCGGGCGGCCTCTCGCGCCGCCGCGCCGCCCGTCCGTGACCGAGAAGGCGGTGCTCGCCGCCCCGTGGCACACGCGATGCTCGCGCCCCGGCGAGCGGCGCCCCCGGCGGGTCGCGCGGCGCAGGTCGCGCAGCGCGGATCGTGGAGCGCGGATCGCAGATCGGCTCCGCCGCCTCGTGGCGCCGCGAACGAGGAGGATCCGCAATGAAGGCAAACACGGGGTTCGTGGTCGCCGCGGGCGCGCTCGGCGTGCTCTGCGCGCGCGCCGCCTCGGCGCAGGATTTCGGGGGCGACGTCCCGCCGAGCTACCTGAGCTCGCCGCTCAGGGCGCCGAGCAACGCGCTCGAGCTCGGGGTCGGCGCCGGGTACACGCAGGGGTTCGGCCGCATCGGGAGCGAGCGGCGCCTTCGCGACGTGTCGGGCCCCGGCGCCGGCGTGGCCGTGAAGCTCGGCTACCGCGCGACGCCGAAGCTCGGCCTCGGCCTGACGTCGAGCTACGAGCAGTACATGGCCATGGGCCCGGAGCGGCGCGAGACCGACGTCCGCGGCATGACGGCGGGCGTGGAGGCGAGGTTTCACCTCGCGCCGTTCGAGCGCATCGATCCGGTGATCTCGCTGGGCAGCGGCTACCGGGCCCTCTGGACCGCGACGCCGGGCCGGCAGCGCGACACGCTCACCCACGGCTTCGAGCTCGCGCGCCTCGGCGCGGTGATCGACGTCCGCATGTCGGACAGCGTCGCGCTCGGCCCATCGATCGGCGGCGGGCTCGACGTGTTCCTCCTGGAGCGCACCGGGGGCGCCAGCGCCGCCCGCGAGGTCCGGGGCAGCCGCGTGAACAGCTTCGTGTTCGCGGGGCTCGAGGGGCGCTTCGATATCGGCGGCCACCGCGCGCGCGAGATCGTCGAGATCGCGCGGCGCTGAGCGCCCGGGGACCGGCTCGCTCCGGCAGCGTACGTCCTGAATCGACTCCTCCCACCTGCGACAGGCCATCTCGCGGCCGCGCCGCTCTCCCCGTCACCGCTCGACACGTGCTGGACACAACGCAGCTCCCCCGCCGGGGAGAGGCGCCGACCGAGGACACCCGCTCTCGGAGAAGCACCTTCGTGACGGAGCAAACACCGATTTCTATGGACCCTCAAAAACCGATACCGTAACGTACGAGACATCGACTCGACGAAGGCGGCGCAGACGGGGGACACGACCGCTCGGGAGCTCTTGAAGGCGGAATAGCCGCCTGCCGACGCGGCGCTCGCGGGCAGCGCGGGGCGCCGCCTCCTGGCGCGCGTCGGCGTGACGGCGGCCGCGTTCGTCATCGGGCGGGGCGCTGCGAGATCTTGCTTTCAAGGGGGCCACCTCATGACCACCATTCTCCTCGTCGAAGACAACGAGATGAACCGTGACATGTTATCGCGACGCCTGCTTCGCCGTGGATACGCCGTGGTGACCGCCGTGGACGGCGAGTCGGGGGTGGAGCTGGCGCGGGCCAAGCAGCCGCAGCTGATCCTCATGGACGTCGGCTTGCCCAGCATCGACGGCCTCGAGGCCACCCGTCGCCTCAAGGGAGACACGCGCACCAGGGACATTCCCATCATCGTCCTCACCGCCCACGCGATGACCAGCGACAGAGAGCAGGCCATCGAGGCGGGAGGCGACGACTACGACATCAAGCCCGTCGAGATCGAGCGCCTCGACGCGAAGATCCAGACGCTGCTCGGCCGGGAGTCGCCGTGAAGCGCCCGGCCGATCCCCTCGCCGGGCGCAGCGCCGCGACGAGCGACAGGCCTGGCCGACAGGAGCTCTGGAGATCGCTCGTCGCGCACCTCCGCCACGAGCTCCACACGTCGCTCACCGCGATCGTGGGCTACGGCGACCACCTCCTGGAGTGCCTGCCCCTCGACGCGCCGACGAGCACGTTCGACGCGCTCAACGGGCTCCGGGGCATCGGGGCCTTCGTGCTCACCCAGGTCGACGAGCGCATCTCGGAGGAAGCCCTCGGCAGCCGCGACGCGCAGGCGCTGCTCTGCAGCCTGCGTGAGCTCAACGCCGCCACCGAGCCGCACACGAGCAAGATCGAGCCTCTCTGCGCGGAGCTGCTCTCCCGGTTCGAGCGCGAGGAGCGGTCCGCGTTGATCCCCATCCTCTGCAGGATCCAGGCGGCGGGGGTGATGCTGCGCAACCTCATCGCGGGGTACTCGCAGAGCGCCCTCCCGAAGGCCCCGTGGCTCGGGCTGCCGCTCGGCCAGGACGAGCCTGCCCCTCCTGCGCCGCTCCCCCAGGCCAGGGCCGGGGGCATCGGAGGGCGCCTGCTCATCGTGGACGACAACTCCGTGAACCGCGACATGCTGACCTCGTGCCTCGAGCGGCGGGGGTACGAGGTGGACCAGGCGCCCGGGGGGCGCACGGCGCTGCAGCTCATCCGCGAGAACGACTATGACTTGATCCTGCTCGATCTCGTCATGCCGGATCTGAACGGCCTCGAGGTCCTGGAGAAGCTGAGGGGCGAGGGGCGCCTCGGCTTCGCGCCGGTGGTCCTGCTCTCCGCGTCCGACAAGCTCGGCGACGTGGCGCGCGGCATCGAGTGCGGCGCCGAGGACTACGTGACAAAGCCGTTCAACATGGTCCTGCTCCACGCGCGCATCCGCGCCTGTCTCGAGCTCAAGCGGCTCAGGCAGTGCGAGGAGGCCTATGTCACGCTGCTCCGCGAGCACCGGGCGCGCGCGGAGGAGGCGCAGCGCGCGGCGCGCGGCGCCGCGGACGAGCCGGGCGGGGGCTGAGCGAGGGGGACCGCTCCGGCCGGGGCGCGTCGCGGGGCGAGGGTCCGTGAACACCAGGGCGCCTGGCCGCGGCGTGCCGCGGCGGCGCGGAGCGGCAGGCCATGCAGGTCATCCACAGCATCGTCAGGGAGAGGCGCGAGTACAACAGCTGGGTCGCCAACGAGACCATGGAGGACTACTCCCTCCGCTACGCGCCGAGGTCGTTCCGGAAGTGGTCCCCGGCGCTCCTCGCCAACACGGCGCTCGGCGGCATCTCGTTCCTGGCGCTGGAGGCCATCGGCGGCTCGCTGATCGTCAGTTACGGATTCACGAACTCGCTCTGGGCGATCCTTGTCTGCAGCGCCGTCATCTTCCTCACGGGCCTGCCGATCACCTATTACTCGGCGACCTACAACCTCGACATGGACCTCCTGACGCGAGGCGCCGGGTTCGGTTACATCGGCTCGACGATCACGTCGGTCATCTACGCGTCGTTCACGTTCATCTTCTTCGCCCTCGAGGCCGCCATCATGGCGCAGGCCCTCGAGCTCTACTTCGGGCTGCCGCTCGTGCCCGGGTACCTCGTGTGCTCGGCGGTGATCATCCCGCTCGTGCTCTACGGCGTGACCCTGATCAACAAATTCCAGCTCTGGACCCAGCCGCTGTGGCTCGTGCTCATGGCGCTGCCGTTCGTCTTCGTGCTCCAGAAGGACCCGGAGGCGCTGTCCGGCTGGACGAGCTTCGCCGGCAGGTCGCCGAGCGGCAACGCGTTCGACCCGCTCCTCTTCGGCCTCGCGGCCAACGTGAGCTTCTCCCTCATCGTGCAGATCGGCGAGCAGGTCGACTACCTGCGGTTCATGCCGGACAGGACGAGATCCAACCGCCGCCTGTGGTGGATCGCGCTGATCCTCGCGGGCCCGGGGTGGATCCTCCTCGGCGGCGCCAAGCAGCTGGCCGGCGCCTTCCTCGCGTCGCTCGCGGTGAGGCAGGGCTCCAGCGTGGACGCGGCGCTCCGGCCGGTGGTGATGTACCTGGCCGGCTACGAGCACGTCTTCTCGAACCGGAGCGTGGTCCTCCTCGTGGCGATGGCGTTCGTCGTCGTCTCGCAGCTCAAGATCAACGTGACCAACGCCTACGCCGGGTCGCTCGCGTGGTCCAACTTCTTCTCGCGGCTCACGCACCGCCACCCCGGCCGCGTCGTGTGGCTCGTGTTCAACGTCGCGATCGCGCTCCTCCTCATGATGTTCGGGGTCTTTCAGACCCTCGAGAAGGTGCTCGCGATCTACTCCAGCGTCGCGATCGCGTGGATCGGCGCGATCGTGGCCGACCTCGTCGTCAACAAGCCCCTCGGGCTGAGCCCGCGGTACATCGAGTTCAAGCGGGCGCACCTCTACGACGTGAACCCGGTCGGGGTCGGCGCGATGGGCGTGGGCGCCGCGGCGTCCATGCTCTGCTTCGCCGGGGTGTTCGGCCCCGCCGCCGCGGCGTACTCCTCGTTCATCGCGCTCGGCCTCGCGTTCGCGCTGTCCCCCGCCATCGCCTGGCTCACCAAGGGCAAGTATTACATCGCCCGCCACAACGCTCATTTCTCGAACGACAAGGACCATGGCGTCGCGCAGTGCTGCGTCTGCGAGCACGGCTACGAGCCGCAGGACATGGCGTACTGCCCCGTGTACGAGGGGGCGATCTGCTCGCTCTGCTGCACGCTGGACGCGCGCTGCCACGACGTCTGCAAGACGCCGCGGGCCGGGGTCGACGCGCGCCGGGCGACGGCGCTCCGCGCCTTCGTGGCGGAGCGGCTGTCGGCGCGGCTCTCGTCGCGGCTCCTGCGCTTCGCGCTCGTGTTCCTCGCCATGGCCGGCGTCGTCGGGGCGCTCTTCTGGCTGTTCTACTGGAGCGCTGCCCTGACCCCCGAGGCGCGGCCGGAGGTCCTCGCCGCGTTCATCAAGCTCTATTCGGCGGTGGTGGTCCTCATCGGCGTGGGCGCCTGGTGGCTCGTCCTCTCCTGGGAGAGCCGGGAGCTCGTCGAGGAGGAGCTGGATCGGCAGAACGAGCAGCTGCAGCAGGAGATCGCCCTGCACAAGGAGACGGAGCGGGCGCTGTCCCAGGCGATGGAGAGGGCCGAGGTCGTGAACCTGCAGCTCTCCGAGGCCAAGACGCACGCCGAGGCCATGGCGAGGGCGGCCGAGCGCGCGAACCTGGCCAAGAGCCAGTTCGTCGCCAACATGAGCCACGAGCTGCGGACGCCGCTCAACGCGATCCTGGGCTACAGCGAGATGCTCCAGGAGGACGCGACCGACCTCGGCAACCAGGCGTTCGTGTCGGACCTGGGGAAGATCCATCAGGCCGGCGCCCACCTCCTCGGCCTCATCAACGACGTCCTCGACATGTCGAAGATCGAGGCGAGCAGGATGGAGCTCCACCCCGAGTCCTTCGACGTCCAGGCCCTGCTCGACGAGGTGACCTCGACCGTGCGCCCGCTGGTCGCGCAGCACCGGAACACGCTCTCGATCCACCGCCCCGACAGCGCGATCACCCTGCACGCCGACCCGCGGAGGACGCGGCAGATCCTCTACAACCTCCTCAGCAACGCGGCGAAGTTCACCGCCGACGGCGCCGTGCGGGTGCGGGTGGCGCTCGAGGGCGGGCCCGGCCGGCCGACGCTGCACCTGCAGATCGAGGATGAGGGCATCGGGATGACGGAGGAGCAGCTGAAGCGGCTGTTCCAGCCGTTCGTCCAGGCCGACTCGTCGACGTCGCGCAGGTACGGCGGCACCGGGCTGGGCCTCATGCTCACGAAGCGGCTCGTCGAGCTCATGGGCGGCGCCATCGACGTGACGAGCGAGCCCGGCAAAGGCTCCACGTTCAGCGTGCGGCTGCCGCTCGCGGCGGCGCCCGACGAGGCCGCAGCGCGGAACGGCGCGGCGGACGGCCACGGCCGAGCCGGCGCCGAGGCGTGGACACCGGGTCACGGGGACGCGCAGCGGCTCGTCCTCGTGGTGGATGACGACGCCACGGTGCGCGACCTGCTCAAGCGGCACATCGAGGCGCTCGGCCACCACGTGGCGCTCGCGCCGGGCGGAAAGGAGGGGCTGCGCCTCGCCGGCACGCTGTTTCCCGATGTGATCACGCTCGATCTCCTGATGCCCGAGATGGACGGCTGGCGGGTGCTCTCGGCGCTCAAGTCGACCCCGGCGCTCGCGTCGATCCCGGTGATCGTCATCTCGATCGTCGAGGAGCGGGGCATCGGGTATTCGCTCGGCGCCGCGGACTACATCACGAAGCCGGTCGAGCGCGAGGCCCTGGAGCGCGCCCTCGCGCGCTGCGCGCTCCGGAGCGGGCGCAGCCCGCGCGTCCTGGTGGTCGAGGACGACGCGCCGAGCCGGGAGCTGCTCGAGGGGATGCTGCGCCGGTCGGGCTGCGACGCGCTGTCGGCGGCGAACGGGCGGCTCGCGCTCGATCTCCTGGCCACCGACACGGAGGCTCCGGACGCGGCCATCGTCGATCTGATGATGCCGGAGATGGACGGGTTCGAGCTGATCGAGCGGCTGCGCCTCCACGAGCACTGGCGCCGGATGCCGCTCATCGTGCTCACCGCCAAGGAGCTCACGGACGAGGATCGCGCGCGGCTCCGGATGGGCACGGAGAGGGTGTTCCAGAAGGGCCAGCTCGGCCTCCAGGAGCTGCTGGAGGAGGTCCGTGTCTGCGTCGAGGCCGCGGCGCGGGCCGGCACCTCCCGGGCGCCAGCGCCGGCCGGAGCGCCCGCGGCGTGAGCTCGCCGGCGCGCCCCGCGCGGCGCCGGCGCGCCGACCCGCTCCTGCTCGCGGCGAGGCGCGCCCCCGCGGCTCGGGCCGCTCCGATTCCGGTCCCGCGCCGCCCGGCCTCGGCTATCCTGCCCAGCCAGCGCGGCGCCGCCGCTGCGCGCCCTGCCCACCGATGCGGTTGTACGTCGCCCTCGCTCACTTCGAAGGCTGTCCCTTCGACTTCCTGAACAGCCCGACCGCGCTCCGCGGGGCGCTGGAGGCGGCCGTGGCCGCCGGGCCGTTCACCCTGCTCGAGGTGGTGGTCGTCCCGTTCTCGCCGCAGGGCATCACCGCGTGCGCGGTCGTCAGCGAGTCGCACGTGGCGCTGCACTCCTGGCCCGAGTCGGGGCGGCTCTTCGTCGACGTCGCCTCGTGCAGCACGCTGGAGAGCGTCCGCCGCGCCGTGGCCGCCATCGGGAGCGCGCTGCCCGAGGGGCGGCTCGCGGTGCTCGACGAGCGGATCGTCGAGCCCGGCGGGGCCCGGGCGCCCTGACGCGGGCGGCGCCCCCCGCCTCGGGGGCGCCGCCGCGCCGGGAGCTGCCCGGTTCACTGATTGCCGATGACCCGGCGGAGCGGCTTGTTGAACGCGAACATCGCGGCGCCGGCGCCGATGCCGAGGACGGTGAGCATCAGGAAGAACATGTCCTTCGACCAGCGCTCGTAGAAGATGCCGAGGAAGCCGCTCAGCGTGTTGCCGAAGAAGCTCGAGACGAACCACATGCCCATCATCATCGAGACGATGCGCACCGGCGAGACCTTGGTCACGAGCGACAGGCCGATGGGCGACAGGTAGAGCTCGCCGATCGTGAGGAGCAGCGTGCAGAAGAGCGGCCAGAACAGGCTGCCCTTGCCGTCGCCGACGGCCTGCGCGCCGAGGATCATCACGATGAACGACACCCCGAGGAGGGTGCAGCCGATCGCCATCTTGGACACGCTCGTCGGCTCCGTGCCCCGCCTCGCCTGCCAGCGCCAGAAGATGTCGAGGAGCGGGGCGAGCAGGATGATGCAGAGCGGATTCCACGACTGGAACCACGTCGAGGGGAGCTGGAAGCCGAGGACGCTGGGCCATATCGTCTTCTCGTCGGCCCAGCTCTGCATCGTGTTGCCCTGCTGCTCGTAGACCGCCCAGAAGACGATGTTGAGGGCGCAGAGCGCCACGAGCGCGCCGACGCGCTTCCACTCGTCGCTCGTGAGCGGCTGCTTCTCCTCGCCGGTGCCCTCCGCCGCCTTCATCAGGTTGTCCTTGGCGAGGTACTTCTGCCCCATCAGGTAGACGACGAGCCCAAGGCACATCCCGACGCCCGCGGCGGCGAAGCCGTAGTGCCAGCCGTAGATGGCGGCCAGCGTGCCGCACGCCAGGTTGCTGATGAAGGCGCCGAGGTTGATGCCCATGTAGAAGATGGTGAAGGCGCCGTCGCGGCGCGGATCACCCTTCGGGTACAGGCTGCCGACCTGCGTCGAGATGTTGGGCTTGAACGCGCCATTACCGAGGATGAGCAGGAGCAGCGCGAGGAAGAACGAGTTCTCCAGCGCCATGACGAAGTGTCCGACGGCCATCAGGACACCGCCGATCACCACCGTCTTGCGCTGGCCCCACACCCGGTCGGCGAGGATGCCGCCGAAGAACGGGGTGAGGTAGACGAGGCCCGTGTACAGCCCGTAGAGCACGGACGCCTGCTCGCCGGGCGCGCTCGGGAGCAGGCCCCGGATGAACTCCCAGCCGAACACCGAGGCCGGATCGCCATGGACGAGCTCGCACGGCGGCGCGTGCTGTCGGCACCCCTGGTACGCCTCGCGCGCCGTGACGAACAGGTAGTTCGCCATATACAGCTTGAGGAGGCCGCGCATGCCGTAATAGGAAAAACGCTCCCACATCTCCGCGAAGAAGAGGATCACGAGCCCCGGCGGGTGCTTGAAGCGCCTCTCGAAAGCGGTGACGGGGAGGGCGGGCTCGATTGCTTGCTCGCTCAATGCTGTCTCTCCACGAGCCGGGACCACGCTGCGTGGTCGTCGGGTGATGCAGGGGATCGTGGGGCGTGATGCCCCTCGCAGGCGGATGCTAGACGATCCGCGACGCCCACGTCACGCCCTTGTTGCGCACAGCGTCGAGCCGGGTGAGCAGGGTGTTCACGTGGGCGACCCCGCCGCGCCGTGGCGACGACCCGGCGTTCCAGACCGGCGGGATGTGCTGGGGTCGCCCTACCCCGGCAGCGCAGCCGCCGCGCTGGCGGAGAGGCCGCCGCGCCGGCGCCCCCCGGCGGGACGGCGGTCGCGGCGACTGGGCAGCATCGGCCCGGGCTGTCCTCGGTTGTGCCGGGAGCGCCACGGAGGCCGCGGGATCCGCCCTGGCCGCGTGCTGGCCTTGTCTTCCGGCAGGGGAGATCGCCAGTCGAGGCTTCCGGTGAGGCGCCGCCGGTCGCAGGTGATTCGTGATGCGAACTCCCCAGCTCCGCTCCGTCCCGAGGGACAGAGCACGTTTGAAGAGTCTCCTCTGGATTCCGCTCCTCCCTGCCTGCGCCGGGCTCGAGCCCTCGCCGCCCGCGGCGTGCGCTCCCGGCGAGGAGCTCTTTCGCGGGCGGTGCGTCCACCCTGCTGCCCGCTACGAGCCTGAAGCGCGCATCGACCGGGACAACGTCGTCGCCTTCGGCGAGCCGCCCACCCGGCTCACGCTGCCGGAGCCGCCGCGCAGCGGCTTCAGGATCATCGCGCCGCCGCGGCCCCTCGCGCCCGGCGAGGAGGCGACCTTCTGCCTCTCATGGCCCTTCCCTGCCCTCGTGAACGAGACCGTCCACGCGGCGCGCGTTTACACGACGGCCGGGCTGCACCACAGCAACGTCATCGCCAAGCCGGTCGATCCATCGCTCGGGCCGAACCCGTACCCGGACTGCCATCCTGGCGCCGACGACCCCTTTGGCGCGCTGCCGGCGGTCATCCCCGACGTCCTCTTCGCGAGCTCCACCCAGGTCGTCGGCGACGAGACGCTCGTCTTCCCGGAGGGGATGGGCTTCACCCTCGACTCGTCCCGCGAGATCGCGACGAGCGTCCACCTGCTCAACACGTCGGCCGAGCCCGCGGTCGTCGAGCTCGCTTACGACTTCTTCACCATGCCTCTCTCGGAGCGCACGGAGGAGCTCGTGCCGTTCGTCATGAACGTGAACGACTTCCTCGTCCCGCCGCGCGCCACCCGGACCGTCGGCGCCGCGTGCTCGACGTTCGGCGGGAACATCGTCTCCCTCATGCCCCACACGCACCGTTACGCCGAGGCCTTCGACGTGGATGTCGTCCGCGAGGACGGCGGCGAGGCGCGCGTCTACGCGGGCGGGGGGTTCGACCTGGAGGGCGACATCGAGGTCTACCGGCCCGCGATCGCGCTCGAGGAGGGCGACTCCCTCCGGTACGCGTGCAGGTTCCGGAACACGTCGGACCACGATCTCACCTTCGGCCTCGGCGACAACGAGATGTGCACGCTGTTCGGGTACATGTACCCTCCCGAGAAGCAGCTCGCGGCGTTCTCGGTGCGCGACGGAGAGCCCTGTCTCTCGTTCGGCATCGGCGCGTTCCGGTGAGGGGCTGTCGTCGCCGGCGGGCCGCTGCGCCTCCGAGGAGGGTCTGTCGAGCGTCGGGGGTGGAGAGCTCACGCCGGCCGGCCCGTCACCTCGGACCGCCGTGGCTGCCGAGCTTGCCAGCCCCCCGAGCCGCGCCTTCACCCACATAGATGTGACCTGGCACACTTTTTCCATCACAAAACATTGTACAACGATTGCACAATCATGAACAAACAGTATACATCGGGACGCTCGCCGCGCATAACAGTAAGCTAAATCACAATACCCTTTCGTTCGAAGGCCACGTTCAGGAGATTCGACCGTGAAGCAAGAGCTCCTCCATTCACCGCACGTGATGCTGGGCGCAGCGCTCCTCGTCTCGGCCTTCGGAGGGCTGGGGGCCTGTCGAGAGACCGAGGGGGAGCCCGGCGGCGGCGCCGGCGGCGTGGGCACGGGCGGCGCCGTCTTCCAGTGGCCCGAGCAGGCCTGCGTCGACCCGATGGCCGGCGAGCCGGCCGGGCAGAGCGACGGCAAGGTCTGCACGTTCGGCGCGATCTCGGGCTGCACCGAGCCCGGCCGCCTGTTCACCGACTACGCGTCGTGCGAGCCGGTCTTCACGCAGCGCCCGTACTGGCCCGCTCCTCCCTCGGAGTACAGGACCCCGAGCGATGATCCACGCCTCTCCGACCCGCAATGGCTCGGCGAGCTCGCCTGGGTCACGGAGCAGACCGAGGCGTGCGGGTGCGTGTGCTGTCACTCGGAGGACGCCGCGCCGGCCGCGGGGCCGTCGAACTGGTACATCGAGGCCGGGCCGGTCTGGACCGACAGCTTCTATCCGGCGGGCCTCGCGCTGGTCGCCGGCTGGGTCTCCTCGGATGCGCTCGGCGCGTATCCGGCGGACCAGAACAACGGCTTCTCCCGCGACGTCGCCGGCCTGCCCACCACCGACCCGGCGCGGATGGTCGCGTTCTTCGAGGGCGAGCTCCGGCGCCGCGGATTCACGAAGGAGGATTTCGCGGACCAGACCCCGTTCGGCGGGCCTCTCTACCAGCAGAGCCTTTACGCGCCGAGCGCGTGCGCGGCGGGGGAAGGCGTGGACGCCGCAGGCAAGATCACCTGGACCGGCGGCGACGCCCGCTACGTCTATGTCTTGTCGGCGGACGCCGAGAACCCGGGCGCCCCGCCCAACCTCGACCTGCCCGAAGGGACGATCTGGCGGCTCGACGTGCCCTCGAGCGGCGAGCCTGTGAAGAGCGGTATCACCTACGGCGAGGTTCCACCGGATACGAAGCAGGGCTATCCCGCCGACGGGAGCCCCGAGGAGCTCGTCCCGGGCACGAGATACTACCTGTACGTGTGGGCGGACGTCGCCATCCCGATCACGCGGTGCCTGTTCGAGGTTTCACCCTGAAGCCAGCCTGCTCGACCGGTGGCTGTGGCGCCGAACCTGTCGCGGGCGCCACCAGGCCTCGGAGGAATATTCTGTGGGTCAGATTCCTCGTCATGCCGTATTCGATCCTCAGCTTCCAGCGACCCGCAGACCGAAGGAATCGGCTTGTGTAAGATCGGCGCCCCGCGCCCGCCACGACGCCGCCGACGCCCACGGCCGCGCCCCCCGTGCTCGCCGCGGCCGCGACGACGCCGAGCGCGATGAGCGTGCGCCGGGTCAGGCCGCTCGGCGGGCTCTCGTCGAGCGCCGCGCGGAGGAGCGTCGTTTGCAGCGCTCTCTCCTTCTGGTCCAGGAGGCGCTCAGGATCACTCATGGCACTCACCTCGCAAATGGCCCCGCGCCTCGAGCCGCCTCACGGCGGCCTGGAAGTGCTCCCGCGCGCGGCGGAGGCGAGAGGCGACCGTGCCCGGTGGGAGCTCGAGCATCGCGGCGATGGCCGCCATCGTCATCTGCTCCAGCTCGAACAGCACGAAGATCGCGCGCAGCTCGAGCGGCATGCTCTCGAGGATGGCGTCGAGCGCCTCGCGGGCGCGAGCACGATCCATCATCTCCTCGGGATCCGGCGCCGGATCCACGCGCTCGTGGGGCTCCTCCAGGAGGACCTCCCGTCGCCGCTGCTGCGTCCTCCGCGCGTGCCAGGCGATCCGCTGCGCCGTGCTGAACAGGAACGCGGACTCACGGCCGGTCTCGATGGCCGAGAGCTTCCGGGTCGCCACGAGGAAGACCTGCTGCACCGCGTCTTCCGCGTCGGCGCGCGGCACGCCGAGCCGCACCAGCGAGCGCCACACGAACTCCGAGTGCTCCGCCACGAGCGCGGCGATTCGCCCCGCCGCCCCCCGGCCCTCGGTCAGAACGGCGGCGGGGAGATCCATCAGGGTCAGCGCTTCACCACGGCTCACACCTCGTGCAATCTCCGGATCGCGACCGCCTGATCATCAAAAAGAGAGGCCTGCGCCGACATGGAGCGCCCACGTGACCGCGGACACCCCGTGGATGAGCAGGGCGGGCTCCTCGAACACGAACGAGCGCCGCAGCAGCGGAAATTGCGGTCCATCGTGCGCGTCGGCGCGCACGCGGGCACCGTGCGAGTACAGGTTTACTGTACCTGGCTGGCGCGTGCGCTGGCTGCACGAGCCGCTCGGCTGAAACGAGGAATGCCGCACTCGCCTGGCGACCTTGGCGACCCCAGGAACCTAGCGGAGAAGTACGCGAGCTACTTCCCGATCGGAGCAGCGGTGGATTCGCAGTCGTACATGACGCACGCCGCGCTGCTGAAGACGCACTTCAACAGCGTCACCGCCGAGAACGAGATGAAGTTCGAGTCGCTGCAGAGGACCGAGGGCAGCTTCTCCTACGACGCGGCGGATCGCATCGTGAATTTCGCGGTCGCGAGCGGGATGAAGATCCGCGGACACGCCCTGGTCTGGCACAGCCAGAACCCCGCTTGGCTGTTCTCGAACGGCTCTGGCGGCACCGTCTCGAAGCAGACCTTGCTGGCACGCATGAACAGCCACATCAGCAACGTGATGCGTCACTTCCGGGGCAAGGTCTACGCGTGGGACGTCGTGAACGAGGCCATGATGGAGGACGGCACGTACCGCACGGGCAACCTGGCGGAGGGCCAGAAGAGCCGCTGGCACGAGATCATCGGCGAGAGCTATATCGCGGAGGCCTTCAAGGCCGCGCACGCAGCCGACCCGGACGCCAAGCTGTTCTACAACGACTTCTACAACTACATCCCCGCCAAGCAGCAGGGCATCTACAACATGCTCAAAGGCTTGCTCGCTCAGGGCGTGCCAGTCCACGGCGTGGGGCTGCAAGCTCACTTCAACGTCGAGCCCTCCACGGTGACCACGAACCAGGCATATTACCAGCACGTGGCCAACCTGGAAGAGGCGATCAAGCTCTATTCGTCGCTCGGCCTGGAGGTGCAGGTCACGGAGCTCGACATCTCGTTGTACATCCCCGGCATGACGTACAACCAGAGCACGTTCTACACGGCCGCGACCTTCACCGACGACCTGAAGGCCAAGCAAGCCGCGCGCTATCGGGAGTTCTTCGAGCTGTTCCGGGAGTACAGGACCGTGATCACGGGCGTCACCTTCTGGGGCATAGCGGACGACAACACCTGGCTGTCCGAGTTCAGCTCGGGGCGCAAGGACTTCCCCCTGCTCTTCGACGTCAACCACGACCCGAAGCCGGCCTACGACGCCGTGGTGGGCTTCTGAGCGGTCACGAAGGCGATACGAGCTGACCTGGCGCGACCGGGGGGGGGCGTTCGATCTGGAGGGCGACATCGAGATCTATCGGCCGGTGAGCGCGCTCGATGAGGGGGATCCCTCCCCCTCAGGTCCCGTGGATCGGACCGGCGCCCTGGCGCAACCTGGCGACGCCGATCCCGCGAAGCCGGATCCCCAGCGCGATCAGGAACACGCCGAACACGAGCGCATACGCCCCGATCCACACGATCATCACGAGCGCGCCAGCGCCGGGCGACGCGAACATGAACACCCCGAGCGCGATGGAGAGCACCCCCGCGAGGCCGAGCAGCCACTCGCCCTCGATGTGATCGCGGAGCCGGATGGCCACGCCGATCTCGAGCGCGCCCCGGAGGATTGCCCACGCGCCGATCCAGAAGACGAGCGCGACGGCGGTGATACCCGGCAAGAGCAGCGCGATGAGCCCGATGCCGACGCCCACGATCCCCTCGAGGAGCAGCACCCACCAGCGCCGCCGCTCGTCACCGCCTCGGACAGCGCCGGCGATGCTCGTCACGCCCTCCGCGACGGCATAGACGCCGAAGACCAGGATGAGCGCCTTCAGGCTGATCCGCGGCACGGCGAGCGTGAACGCGCCGAAGAGCACCGCGAACACGCCGCGGAGGACGGGCGCCCACCAGTTTCGAACAACGAAGTCGGTCATCATCGCATTCTCCAAGAAGGCGCGCCCTCGGGGCGACGTGCATCATGCGACGCACCATCGCGAAGGCGCTGAGCCTGCCGCCCGCCGCCGTAGCGACCTATCTGCTCGTCCGCTCGCTGCCGCTGCATTCCGGTGCATTCACCGCCGGCCCCCTGAAATGCCGGCTGTCCGGTCGCCCGGCTGCTCTGCTTGCCTTGCTGCGACCTGGAGACCGGCACGCCCTGGTCCGCCTGCTGGCGCTGCTGTTCCGCCATGGGAACCTCCTCTCCCCTGAGCGATCAGCAAGCGCAGTGCCGCGCCACCAGCGTGAAGCAACGCGCTGCACGGCGAGCGGGCGCGACGCTTCGCGCTGTGCAAGGCCACGCCGCGCGCGGCGCGACGTCGCAGAAAGCCCACAAGAGCCCGCCTCGCGGGGAGAGCGCGCCCGGGAGAGCCTCGAGGAATCGGCCATCGCCACTGCGCGACTGCCTCACGATCTCCACGAAGCGCTCGAGGCTGTACGGCTCCTCGGCCGGAGCAGCGGCTCGTGCTGAGCGGGCAACTCTCGCGCGGGGGCCGCCCTCATCAGCAAGCGCACGAGCCATGGCCTGCGGCGGATCCATGTCGACGGCACCGACGTCTCCCCCGCCTCGCTGACGCCGGCGGCGCCATCTCTCGTGAGCGGCTCTCCCCTTCTCCTCACTCCGATCGCTACCGCCCACCGCCCCTCCGCGCTACGTTGGCCGCCGTGGACGCACCCCGACCGTCCGGCCCCCGCCGCGCGCTGCTCATCGGCCTCCCCCTCGCCGCGCTCGCCACGGCGGCCTTCTTCTTCATGGACCGCGACGAGCCCCCCGCACCGAAGGCGCGGCCGTCGAGCGCCGAGTCCACCGCAGACACGAGGCCGCAGCGACGCGATGAGCCATCGGCCATCCCCCCCGCGCCGCCGCCGGCCGCCGCCACCATGCGCGCCGCAGCACGGGAGTTGGAAGCAGCGCCAGCCCCGCCGGACACCGACCCCGAGGCCCGTGTCATCGAGCGTATGCGCGCCGCGTTGACGAGCGACCCCGAGGAGGTGCTCCGGCTCGACGACGCCGCGTCGCGCGACTTCGGCGACAGCCCCCGCGTCGCCGAGCGCGGCCTGCTCCGCGTGCGGGCGCTCGTGCGCATGGACCGGACCGGCCAGGCCCGCAGCCTCGCGGAAGACCTCGTCGAACGCTATCCGGACGACCCCTCGGCGAAGAGCGCCGCCGCGTACATGGGGATTCACCCCAGGCCGCGTGGGCCCTCCCGGTAAGGCGAAATACGCTGGCTGCCTTGCAGGAGAGGCGATGACCTCGCCAGGGCCGCTGTGACAATCATCTTGTAGCCATGGCAGAACGTTACGCGCCGAGTCACTGAACCGATTAAGAGATCGGGCTGGCTCGCTCGCGCGTTTCTGGCGATAATCGGCCATGCGCAACTGGCTTCTTCTTGTTGGGGTTCTCCAGCTCACCACGGCTGGACTGGGCTGTGGCGACGGGGCAGGCTACGGCGGCGAGGGCGGCGAGGGCGGCGCGGGCGGCGACCCGGCGGACAGCGGCCCTACCGGCAGCGGCTCCTGGGGCACGGCCGGGCCGACAGGCACGGGCGCCGGCTCGCCCACCGGCACGGGCGCCGGCTCGCCCACCGGCACGGGCGCCGGCTCGCCCACGGGCGGGCCCGCGAGCACGGGCAGCGGCGACCCCGTGGGCAGCAGCACCAGCAGCGGCGGAGAGCCCAGCACCTGCACCGAGGAGGACGTCTGTCCGTTCGACGCAGGGGTCGAGATCGCCTGCCGCCTCCGCTTCATGTACGGCGTCAACTACGCCTGGCGCGACTTCGGCGCCGATTTCGGCGGTCAGTCCCGGTGGAGCCAGGCGGGCATCTCGGGCAAGCGGGGCCAGGTGCTCGCCGATCTCCAGGACATGCGCGCCAACGGCGTCGACGTGGTCCGCTGGTGGATCTACCCCCGCTTCTACGGGGACCAGATCACGTTCGACGGGCAGGGCAACCCGACCGGGCTCGGCGGCACCTCGAAGCAGGACATCCTGGCGGCGCTCGAGCTCGCGGACCAGGCGCAGGTCAACGTGATGTTCACGCTGTTCTCCTTCGACGGCTTCCACAAGACGTCGCACAACCCGCCGAACGGCCTGTCGGTCTGGAGCATGGGGCCCCTCGTCGCGGACGCGGGCCGGCGCGCCCGGCTCATCGAGAACGTCGTCCGGCCCATCGCCCAGACGGTCGCGTCGAGCCCGCACCGCAGCCGCATGCTGGCCTGGGACGTCATCAACGAGCCCGAGTGGGCGATGACCGGGCCGAGCCTCCACGGCGACGACCCGCCGTTCGAGGGGGACTCCAGCAAGTTCGACCTCGTCACGCACCCGCAGATGGAGGCGCTCGCCAAGGAGTCGGCCGCCGTGCTGAGGGGCGAGACCGGCGCGCCCGTGAGCGTCGGCAGCGCCGCGATCAAGTGGGGTCAGGCGTGGACGAAGTCGGACGTCGACTTCTACCAGGTCCACATGTACGGCTGGGTCAACGACCACTTCGCGTACAACAAGCCCCTCTCCGAGTACGGGCTCACGGACAAGCCGGTCGTCATGGGCGAGTTCCCCATCAACATGGCCGAGATGAACGTGGGCTACGACAAGTTCGTGAGCGATCTCTACAACATCGGCTATGCGGGCGCGCTCTCCTGGTCGATCACCGATGGGAACTTCCCCTGGTCGTCCCACAAGACCGCCGTGAAGGCGTTCGCCGATCAGCACCCCTGCGAGACGCGGTACTGAGCACCGGGTGAGCGCCGCTGTCCGCGGCGCCCCGCACCGCTCCATCGAAGCCGAACCTGGCTGTCACGCCGGCGTGGCGAGCTCGTCCCGGACAGGCCAGGCCGCGCCGGTGTGACAGATTGCCCCAGCGTGTGGCGCATTGGCGCATGGGCGCTCGGCGGCGCCCTATCGAGCCCGGCGAGGCCATCTTTCGGGGTGCCGGCGCTCCTTCTCCGCTCCTCCGGCGGCTCATGCCGCCCCCCGGGGCATCTACCGATCTCGGCGTCTCCACGCCCGCATCGCGGAGTCTGGTCCCGGTTCGCAGGGAAAGATTGGTGTTGTGTGCGCCACGGGCCTGCAGCATCCTCCGCCGCATGAAGACAGCTGCTTACACAAGCCTCCCGAAGCTCGCTTTCGCCGTCTGCATCGCCTTGTCGGCGCTGGCCGGGTGCGGGGACGACGATCCGAACGGGACGACGGGCGCAGGCGCATCGACATCGACCAGCGCCTCGGGCGCAGGCGGCGACGGCGGCACCGGCGGCACCGGCGGCGCAGGCGAGGGCGGCGCAGGCGAGGGCGGCGCAGGCGCAGGCGCGACGTCGTCGAGCGCGAGCGGCACCGGCGGGGGAAACCCCTCCGGGGACACCATCCGCTTCATCGGCCGCTTCGACACGACGAAGCCCGAAGGCCCCCGCTTCTCCTGGGCCGGCAGCGCGATCGCCACGCGGTTCTCGGGGACGTCGATCAGCGTCCGCTTCAACGACGCGTCGACCGCGGCGCAATCCAACTTCTTCCAGGTGGTGATCGACGGCGAATCGAAGGGCGTCCTCAAGGTCAACGGAGACGAGGAGCTCTACAAGGTCGCCGAAGGGCTGCCCGACGGCGAGCACGATCTCCTGCTCCACCGCCGGACCGAGCCGCTGGTCGGCGTGACGCAGTTCGTCGAGTTCGTCCCGGAGCAGGGCGAGGCGCTCCTGCCGGTCCCGCCCGCGCCCGAGCGCCGGATCGAGGTGATCGGCGACTCGATCTCCGCCGGCTACGGCGTCGACGGCGCGGACGAGACCTGCCCCTTCACGAGCGACACGGAGAACAACTACCTTGCCTACAGCGCCCTGACGGGCCGGATGCTCGAGGCCGACACCACGATCGTCGCCTGGTCCGGCAGAGGCGTTTACCGGAACTACGACGATGAAGCGGCCGACACCATGCCGAAGATCTACGGCCGGACGATCGCCGACGAGCCGCAGCCCGCATGGGACTTCTCGTCCTGGGTGCCGCAGGTCGTCGTGATCAACCTGGGCACGAACGACTTCAGCATCAACGTCCCGGCCGACGCCCAGTTCCGTGGGCCGTTCACGAACGCCTACGCAGGCCTCGTCGACACGGTCAGGAAGAACTATCCGGACGCGTTCATCTTCTGCACCATCGGGCCCATGCTCAGCGACGGTTTCCCGGAGGGCGCCGAGGCGCTCAGCCGCGCGCGCGACTACATCGGCCAGGTGGTGGAGGACCGGACCGAAAGCGGCGACGATCGGGTGCGCTTCCTCGAGTTCCCCCCGCACGCCAAGGAGACGGATGGGCTCGGCTGCGACTGGCACCCGAGCGCGAAGAAGAACCAGCAGATGGCCCAGCAGCTCTCCGAGGCCATCAGCGAAGAGCTCGGCTGGTAAGAGCAGGGCGACGAGGCGCAGGGACATCGATCCTCCCCTGCGCCCCCAGCCGCGCCGCGGCTCGTCGCTCTCTGCGCTCCACCGAGCAGCCTACCCACCAGAGCGACCTTTTCTCCAGCACCCCGCAGCAGCTCGACGCGCCGAGCCACCGCGGGACGACCGCCGTGCGGCGCCGGAGCATCGTGTCACCGGCGCCTCTCATCCGCTGTGGCACGCCGCTACACCCGCTGCACATCCGGTACAGCGCGCGCGCCACGGCGCGCGAAAACCGATCCGATTTCCTCGCCAAAGCGTGATCAGGATGGCGTTCCAGCCTTGGTACACGCGGTGCATCTCTTTTTATGTCAGAACACCGGGCGGGCGGCGCAGCGGGAAGCGCGTGGGAGTGCCGCCGAGCGAGGAGATGATCCATCATGCAGACCAAGCAAGACGGCTCCCAGCGGGCCACCCGCAGAAGCCACGGACAGGATATCGTGGAGGCAGCGCGCAATAGCGCGAGTCGCGCGGACGATCGCGACGCGTTCATCCCCGACCCGGGGGACGGCCCCACGCAGGGGGTGGACGAGTTCGCCGAGCAGATCGCCGAGCAGTACCTCGCCTCCGCGACGTCGGGCAGGGGCGACACCGCCGAGGATTACGAAGACACGATGGATTCCGAGGAGCTCGGGGGCCCCTTCATCGTCACCACGGCCGAAGAGGAGATGGGGTACAGCAGGGATTCGATGAACCCCGACGACGCCGAGGTCGAGCCGTTCCCCCTGGTCAGCCGCTCGCCCATCGGCTGAGGGTCCAGCGCGAGCGGCGGCTCGCGCTGGTGGGCGCGACCGAGAGCTCGCGCTGACGGATGCGCGCGGCAGCTCTCGCCGGCAAAACGGTCCGACAGCGCATCGCCCACGCGGCAGGTCGACCGGCGCCTCGAAGCCGGCGGCCTGGGTGGATCTGCTTGGCTTCCGCCCTCCGCGCGCTTACGACCGCCGCTGCCGCACAGCTGCGCAGAAACAGCTGCACAGAAACAGCTGCGCAGAAACAGCTGCACAGAGGAGGATACGACCATGGCTCAGACCAAGTTCAAGGGAAGCCCCGTCCACACCGCCGGCGAGCTGCCGTCCGTCGGCGCGACTGCCCCCGATTTCACGCTCGTGAAGAGCGACCTCTCGGAAGGAAGGCTCTCGTCCTATTCCGGCAAGAAGATCCTCAACATCTTCCCGAGCGTCGACACGGGGGTCTGCGCGAAGTCCGTGCGCACGTTCCACGAGCGCGCCGAGAAGCTCCCGGGCGTGACGGTGCTCAACATCTCGGCGGACCTGCCGTTCGCGCACGGCCGCTTCTGCGCGGCCGAGGGCATCAAGAACGCGGAGGGCCTCTCGACCTTCCGGGGCGATTTCGGCGAGAAGTACGGGGTCAAGCTGGTGGACGGGCCGCTCGCCGGCCTGCTCGCGCGCTCGGTCCTCGTGCTCGACGAGCAGAACAAGGTCGTCCACGCGGAGCTCGTCCCGGAGATCGCGCAGGAGCCCGACTACGACGCGGCCCTCGCCAAGGTGCGGTGAGCCGGATCGCGGGCGGCTGCGCCCTCACGTGCACGCGCGCCTGGTGAACCGGATGCGCAGCCCCTCCGGCTGCATCGCGAACGCCATCCGCTCCCGCACCGGCGCGGTGTGATCCGCGAGGTGCACCGTGAAGCTCCGGAGCACCATGCCGACCGTCACGGCGCACTCCAGGAGCGCCATCGAGCGACCCGGGCAGATGCGCGGCCCGCCGCCGAAGGCGAGCGCCATCCTCGGCTCGTGCGGCAGCGTCGCGGGCGCGCCGGCGAGCCAGCGCTCGGGGAGAAACGACTCCGGATCGCCGAAATACTCGCGCTTGCGACCCGCCGCGCGCGTGAGCGCCATGACGCCCGCGCCGGCGGGCACCGCCACGTCGCCCACCGCGGTGTCGTGGTTCGCCTCGAGGCAGAGCAGCGGCGCCGCGGAGCGCAGGCGCAGCGTCTCGTGCGTGACGGCGCTCGTGTACTCGAGGCGCTTGCTCTGCTCGAGCGTCGGGATCAGGGCGGCGCCGAGGACGCGATCCGCCTCCTCGCGGGCGCGCGCCTGCACGTCGGGGCGCGAGCCCAGGTAATAGAGGATCCACGCGAGGGTGTTCGCCGTCGTGTCCTCGCCGGCGAGCAGCATCGTGAGGACGTTCGCGTAGACCTCGGCGTCCGAGAGGCGCGCCTTCGGGTCCTCGCCGTCGCGCGCCGCGATCATGAGCTCCAGGAGCGTCCGCGGGCGGGCGGGCCGGTCCGCGCCGCCCTCGATCTCGCGCCGCGCGGCGGTCACGAGCTCGAGGATGAACCGCTTCACCGCGACCACGGCGCGGTCGTAGGCGCGGTCGGCCGGGAGGCCCAGGTAGCGCCAGTAGGGCAGCGGCGCGAGTATCCGCCGGTTCAGGCCGAGAAAGACGCGCTGGAGGTGCTCCTGGAGCGCGTCCGGCCCGCGGGCGAGCGTGTTGAGATCGCGACCGAAGGCGACCGACGAGGTGACGTCGACCGAGTAGCGCATGAGATCGCCGAGGACGTCGCGCGCGGCGCGCTCGTCGGCCGCCTGCGCCCAGAGGTCGCGCAGCCTGCCCGTGATCTCGCAGATGCTCGGGAAGAAGCTCTCGATGTGCCGCGCGTGGAACGTCGGGTTGATGAGCTGCCGCTGCTTCCGCCACGTGTCCCCGTCCGCCGAGAACAGCCCGACCATGTCCGCCTCGCGCGACACGTCCTCGATGGTGCGCATCCGCCGGAACACCGCGGGGCGGCGGTGGAGCACGTCGCGCACGAGCTCGCCGTCGGCCACGACGAGGATCGGCCGGCGGCCGAGCCGCACGACGAACAGGTCTCCATGGACGCGCCACCATCGCTCGAACTCGAGGTGCCAGCGGTCGGGGTGGATCGCGAGCAGATTGCCGATCACGGGCAGCCCCCTCGGCCCCGGGAGGTCCGCCAGCGCCCGCCGCGGGCGCGCGGGCTCGGCGCCGCGGCGGATGGAGTCATCCATGGCAGGGAGCGTGGCCTTCATGCTCTCTTCATACAGAGCCGGCGCGCCCCGGCGCAAACCCGACAGGCCATGAAGGACGCGCGCTGGTCGCGCGCTGGTAACGCTGGGCCCATCGAGGCAGGCGCGCTCTGCGTCGGCGTCCAACAGCGGCGCCGGTGGGCGTGCGTCGAGGCGCTCGAGGCGGTGCGGATCCGGGCGCCTCGCGATCGGCCGGGCGGGAGCGCGGCGCTGGCGTGGCGGCGTGGGCGCGGGTAGAGACGCGGACATGGCGGAGCCGCTGGAGAGAGAGCTCGCGAGGCTGTCCGGCGAGGAGATGGTGGCGGCGCTCGGCCTCGGCGGGGCGCCCGCGTGGGTGCGCCGCGCGGGGTGCGCGGCCTTCGCGGTGCCGTCGTTGCCGCTCGGGCGGGTGCTCGCGCGGTTCGATCGGCGCACCGGCGAGGCGGGGCTCCACGTGGCGGCGCGGGAGGCGCTCTCCGGCTTCGGCGCGCGGTGGGCGGCCGACGCGGCGCCGCCGTCGCGGGGGGCGCTGCTGGTGGTGTCGAATCACCCCGGGGCCTACGACGCGCTCGCGCTGATGGCGGCGCTCGGCCGGGGGGATCTCATGATCGTCGCGGCCGAGCGGCGGTTTCTGCGGGCGCTGCCTCATGTGAGCCAGCGGCTGCTCTTCGTGCCGATCGACGCGGGCGGCGGCCGGCGCGAGCTCGCGGCGCGGACGGCCGGGGTGCGCCGCGCGCTGCGGCACCTGCGCGGCGGGGGCGCGCTGCTGCACTTCCCGGCGGGTCGCATCGAGGCGGAT
This sequence comes from Sorangium sp. So ce362, assembly GCF_051519845.1. Lineage (NCBI taxonomy): Bacteria > Pseudomonadati > Myxococcota > Polyangiales > Polyangiaceae > Sorangium > Sorangium sp. So ce362. The sequence continues at coordinate 7,680,120 of NZ_CP150332.1, forward strand.
CCGGCGTTCGCGGGCGCGGGCGAGGCGCTGCTCGGGGCGTGGCACCCGAGCGCCGGGACGCTGCTGCGCGCGGCGGCGGCGGCGGGGGGGCGCGTCGCGGTGGCGGTCGTCTCGGGGGTGCACTCGCCGCGGGCGAAGCGGCTGGCCGTCACGCGGTGGGCCGAGCGCCGCGGGATCAGCACGCTGGCGCCGCTCCTCCAGGTGGCGCTGCCGGGCTTCGGCGACGTCGACGTGCGGGTGCGGCTCGGCGAGGCGCGGGAGGCGGCGGCGGTGGTGGCGGGCGGGAGGGACGATGACGCGGGGCTCACGCGGCGGCTCCGGGAGGAGGCGGCGGCGCTGCTCGCGGGGGACGCGAGGGGCGCGGGGGGCTCACCTCTCCAGCGGCCCTCCAGGCCTTGGGTCCGCTCGCCGGGGGACGACAGAAAACGAGATTGTCCCGGCTGCTGCGGTTGAGTGCATGCAACCGCCTCAAGCGGTCGGCCGACGCCACGGACAGCCAGACATCTGACCAGGAATCCATCGTGCAAGACGAGAGCACGAGAGGACGAGAGCACCGCCACGCGCCACGGCAGTTCGAGCCGATGCGATGAAGCGCACAGGCGAGTCCATTCCCGCGAACAGGACAAAATTGTCGCAACCTGAGCTGATTATCGTCCGAAAGGCGCACGAAAGGTGATGAGGGTCGACGGGAAGACGGATTTCCACACTCCCGGCCCTGATCATTCCCATGGGCTCGCGCAAATTACCGCGGCAAAACGCGCAAATTGGTCGATTTGCAGATTGACTTGTGGATCGACCACGCATGATCCTCACGACTGAGGACACCCATGCTCAGAACACTGCTCGCCACCGCGTTGTTGCTCGCGCCGCTCGGGTGCGGCAGCGACTTCGAGCCGCCGCTGGTCGCGGGGAGAGCCGTGCTCACCCTCGGGGCGAAGCAGTTCTTTCTCGACACGGGCAACAACGGGGAGACCGCGGTCGCGTTCGACGAGGACAATCAGCGCAGCTGGTACACCGATTGTGGGGTGAAAGGCGATGAGTTCGAGGTGATGATCCTCAACAGTCCAATCCGCGAGAAGAAGGGGTTCTGGGGGATCACCCTCCGCGCATCCCACGACATGAGCCAGGACGCCTGGAACGTGTCCGCCAACCTGGGCGACGACGCGCTCAACGGTGTTTGCCAGCTGAACCACAAGACGACGCGCGAGAAGGACCCTTACGAGGGGGAGCTCTCCGTGGCGGCGTGCATCGTGAAGGACCCGACCCCCGACGCGGACGGCCTGCAGGAGGCCCGGTTCGACGCCTTCGTCCGCGCCAAGCGGTGCTTCCTGCGCAATCCCGTCGGCGTCGCGGAATGACGGCTCAGCGCGCCGTCGCCACCCGCGCGAGCACCGCGCGCACCGCGACCGCGGCGCCGTCCCAGGTGGGCAGCGCCGCAGCCCGGAGCAGCGCCGCGCGGCGCATGCTCTCCCGCAACGCCCCGTCCTCGATGAAGCGGGAGAGCGCCCGCACGAGCCCCTCGCCGTCGTCCCACAGCAGCGCCTCGGCGCCGTCCTGCACGACCTCGGCGATCGCGCCGGCGCGGGCGGCGAGCACCGGGACGCCGGCGCGGACCGCCTCGGTGAGCACCATGCCGTAGCCCTCCAGCAACGAGGGCAAGACCAGCGCGTCCGTCTCGGCGAGCGCGGCCGCGAGCGCCTCGTCGTCGAGCACGCCGGGCACCGCGACGCGCGCCCGCAGGTAGGCGGAGCCGGCGATCGCCCGGCGCACCCGCTCGGCATAGGCCGGATCGCGCGCCGCATCGCCGATGAGGCGCAGCGTGGCGCGCGCGCTCCCGACCCGCTCGAACGCCGCGAGCAGCTCCAGCAGCCCCTTGCGCGGGATGAAGCTCCCCACGAACGTGAGCCGCAGCGGGCCGCCGTCCCGCGCGGCGCGGGGGCGCAAGGGGAGCCGGTCCGCGCCCGGCGTCGCCACGTCGACCCGGTCGAGCCCGTGCTCGCGCCGGAGCCGCGCCGCGGTCGTCGCGCTCGTCGCGAGGTGCGCATCGCAGAGCCGGATCACCGCCCCCTCGGCGAGCGAGAGCGCCGCGCGCCGCGGGCCGGGCGGGAGCTCCCAGGCGCTCAGGTGGTGCACGAGGAGCACGCGCGCGATCCGCCGCGGCAGCGCCGCGAACGCCGGCACGAGCTCCGGGAAGCAGAGCTCGTCGCCGACCACGACGGCAGGGTCGATCCGGGCGAGGCGCCGCGCGAGCGCGAGCCCGGCCAGCGCGCGCGACCGCGGCGCCGGGTCGAGGGACACGACCTCCACGACGTCGCCCCGCGACCGCAGCCGCTCGATGACGAGCCGATCGTAGATGTACCCGCCCGTTGTCTGGTCGAGGGCGCCGTAGACGATCCAGGCGATGCGCATGGGTCCGGAGAGCAGCTCGACCTGATATACCCCCCTCGCGACGCGCAGCAACGCGACGCCTGCCCTGGCCCCGCGGCGCGGCTCGCCCGACGCCCGCCCTCGCGGCACGCCCCGCGGGGCTCGCCCGGCGGCGGGCGCTACAGGTCGCGCTCGAAGCCCGCGTACGCCGACGGCGACTCGCGGACGAGCACCCGCAGCGTCGCGCCCGGGTGCGGCGCCTCGTCGGCGGGCAGCTTCGCGATGTCCGCGGCGAGGAGGCCGGCCACGTGCTCGGCCACGCGCTCGGTCGTGGAGGTGCGCCCGGGGAAGGCCTGGTGCTCGTCGAGGTTCTGGTAGTCGATCGTGTCGAGCGCCCGGCGCAGCGCCGCGTGCAGCGCGCCGATGTCCATGACCACGTGGTGCGGGCCGAGCGCCTTCGCGCGGATCTCGACCTCGATGGCGTACGTCGCGCCGTGCATCCGGGTCGCCGGACCGAAGAACGGATCGGAGAAGCTGTGCGCGATCATCACGTGATCGCTGACGCCGAGGAGGAACATGGCAGACCTCTAGGTGGCCTCTCGCGTACCCGATCGCGCGCCGTACTGGAAGACCGTCTGCAGCCTCGCCCCGGGCGCGGCGGCGAGCTCGGCGTACACGGACGGCGCGGCGTCGAACGGGACGGGCGGGTCCAGCAGCGCGTCGAGGGCGGCGTCCTCGAGGAGGGCGCGCACCAGCGCGAAGCGCCGCGCGTGATCCCAGCGGGGCGCGCGCTCGGGCGGGATCGTCGAGACCTGGCTCGCGCGCAGGCGCAGCCGACGGCGGTGGAACTCGGCGCCGAGCGCGACCGGGCTCGTCCGCGCCCCGTAGAACGACGCGACCGTCACCGTCGCCTCGCGCGCCGCGTGCGCGATCGCGCGGTCGAGCTCGCCCGGGTCGCCCGTCGCGGCGATGACGATGTCCGCGTCGCCGCGCGGCCGGTCGTCCTCCGGCCGGATCGCCGCGGCAGCGCCGAGCGCGAGGCCGGCCAGGCGCCGCCGCTCGCTCGGCTCGATCAGCCGCACCGCTGCCCCGGCGCGCCGCGCGAGCGCCACGACGAGCAGCCCGACGACGCCGCCCCCGAGCACCACCACGGCGTCCCCGAGGCCCACCCCCGCGTCCCACACGCACGTGATCGCCGTCTCGAGGTTCGCGGCCAGCACCGCGCGCTCGCCCGGGATCGCGCGGGGCAGCGCGCGCGCCGCGCCCGGCCCGAGCAGGTGCAGATCGCCGTGCGGCGCGAGCGCGAAGACGCGGTCGCCCAGGCCGAGCGCCACGCCCTCGCCGCGGGCGACGACCTCGCCCACCCACGCATAGCCGTAACGGCGCGGGTAGGTCGGCGCGCCCGGCGCGTCGAGCGAGGGATCGAACGGCGTCGGCCCCTCGCCGCGGAAGAGCAGGAGCTCGGTCCCCTGGCTGACGCCCGAGGCGACCGCTCGCGCCACGACCTCGCCGGCCCGGGGCTCGCGCGGCGGGGCGCCCCGGCGCACCTCGACGAGGCCGGGCCGGACGAACCAGAGCTCACGGGCGGGCGGCGCGGGCATCTCCGGCGGCGCGGGCATCTCCGGCGGCGCGGGATCGTCAGTCGGGATAGGCAACTTTCCCTCGCAAGAGCAGGTTGCTCCCCAGGAGCTCGAGCGCCGTCTCCCGCAGGTCGATCGCCGACGCGGGCGACGCCTCTCCCAGGGCGCCGACCGCGGGGATCGCCGTATCACCGAGCAGGCGCGGCGCGATCTCGACCTCCGCGCGGTCGGCGAGCCGCGCGCGCAGGAACGAGGTGAGCACGGCGCCGCCCCCCTCGACGAGCAGCCGCCGCACGCCGCGCGCATGGAGCTCGGCGAGGGCGTGCGGCAGCGAGACGCGGTCGTGGTCGTCCGCGGGCACGACGACCACCTCCGCGCCGTGCTCCTCTAGCCGCGCGCGCGCAGCGTCCAGCGCGCGGCCTGCCGCGCCGAGGACGAGCACGCGCCCGCCGGCCGGCTGCCCTCGGCTGGACGACCGCAGCAGGCGCGCCCCCTCCGGCACGCCGAGGGCGCTCGCCAGCACGACGCGCATCGGCTGCGGGCCCTCGCACAAGCGTACGGTCAGCAGGGGATCATCGATCACGACGGTGCGGATCCCGACGAGCACCGCGTCGTGCTCCGCGCGCGCCCGGTGGGCGTGCTCGAGCCCCGCGGGCGTGCTGATCTCGACGCGCTTGTCGAGGGTCGCGATGCGGCCGTCGAGCGTCTGGGCGAAGTGGAGCGTGACCACCGGGCGCGGAGGGCTCATGGCGTGCTCGCGGGCGCCCGCGCGGCGCGGCTGACCGCGCGCGCCGCGCGGGCGTTGGGGGACGGCGTCTTCGTCCCGAGCCGGAAATCGAGCCTCCGCGCCACGGCGCCACTCTAGAACAGAACGCCTTATCCGGGGAGGAGGGCGCGCCCTGAGGAGCGCGCGGCGCTCGCGCCGGATGAGCAGGGCCCCCGGGTTGCCCGTCTGAACTTGTACCCCGTCTCCGAGCGCCTTCATGCCCACGACGGAAGCCTTCATGCCCGCGACGGAAGCCTTCGCGAAGGCGGCGGGGCCAGAGCTCGCTTGCCGCGCCGGTCCGGGCGCCTTAAGCGAGCCCTGGTGCCCATCGGCTGGCCAGATCTCTCGGCGCGCTGCGACCGCGCGGGTATCCCGCTGCGCGGCGGCTTCCACCCCCTCGACGCCGACGGCGTCCCCGCGGCCGGAGGCCTCGCCGCGGGGACGCTCGTCCTGCTCGGCCATGCCGGCCCGTCCATGTGGCGCGCCTTCTCCCGCGCTCGCGCGCAGGCCCCCGATCTCGCGCTCGACGACTGGACCCTCGCGGTGGTCTCCGCGCTCGCCGCGGAGCTCGGCGCGGCCGCGCTGTTCCCCTGCACCGGCCCTCCGTACTGGCCTTTCCAGCGCTGGGCGCAGCGGGCCGAGCCGGTGTACCCGTCGCCCCTCGGCATCCTCATCCACCCGCGGTTCGGCCTCTGGCACGGGTATCGCGCCGCCCTCGTCTTCGCCGAGCGGCTGTCGCTCCCGCCGCGCGAGGCCCCGCCGAGCCCCTGCGCGTCCTGCGCCGACAAGCCCTGTCTTGGCGCCTGCCCCGTCTCCGCGTTCTCGCCCCGCAGCTACGATGTCGCCGCCTGCGTCGGCCGCCTCGACGCCGAGCCCGCCGGGGCGTGCATGACCGGAGGGTGCCTGTCGCGCCGCGCGTGCCCGGTCGGGCAAGAGCACATCTATCCCGACGAGCAACGCCGCTTCCACATGCGCGCGTTCCGCCGCGCCGCGCCGCCCGCGGGACGCTAGACCAGAGCGCCGCGTCGCCCGAAGCCGCGAAGCGGGGGCACGACGCACCCGGCGTGCAGGACGCGATCGCAGGTGACAGCACGGGACCGCTGGCAGATAGTGAGCCCGCCATGCTCCAGCGCCCCCTGCCAGCCCTGATCGCCTCGCTCTCTCTCGTGGTCGCGTGCAGCAGCGACAACCCCGGCGCGGGCGGTGGAGGCGCAGGCGGCGCGATCTCCCAGGACGGGGGCGGCGGCGGCGCAGGCGGCGCGGCATCCGGTGCGTCGGGCAGCACAGGCAGCGGCGCCGGCGCGGGCGGCGGCGGCACGTCCGGCAGCGGGAGCGCACAGGGGAGCTCGACAGCCAGCAGCGGCGGTGGCTCCGGCGGCGCGAGCCCGACGCCGAGCGCCGGCTGCGACAAGGACGCCTCGCAGCCCCTCGCGCAGTGGGTCGCGCAACCCGACCTGAACATCGAGTCGGTCGATCGGAAGTGGTGGGTATGGCTGCCCGCGAAGTACGACCCGACGCGAGCCTACCCGGTGGTGTTTCTCTTTCATGGCTGCAGCTCGGGCGACAACAACGTGCCGATGCAGCGCCAGACAGGGGAGGACGCCATCCTGGTGCGCGGCGTCGGCGTGTCGAGCAACACCTGCTGGGACGCGTCCGCGAACGGCCCCGACGTCGCTTTCTTCGATCGGATGCTCGACGCCGTGCTCCAGGATCACTGCGCCGACGCGTCGCGCGTCTTCGCGGCCGGTTACAGCAGCGGCGCGTGGCTCATCAACACGCTCGAGTGCCGTCGCGGCGACAGGCTGCGCGCCGCCGGGTCGGTGGCGGGCGGCGCGGTGAACCCCCGCGACTGCGTCGGACAGGTCGCGCGCATCTTCGTGCACGACGCGAACGACAGGGACAACGACATCAGCGGCAGCGTTGTCGAGCGCGACCGCCTGCTCGAGGCCAATCACTGCGACGCCGAGCGCGAACCGGTGCCCGAGGCGCCGTCGCCGTGCGTGCGCTATCAGGGCTGCGACGAGGGGTACCCGGTGATCTGGTGCGAGACAAGCGGACAGGGCCACGATCGCCAGGACGCCCTCGCGCCCGCTGCGTTCTGGGGCCTGTTCACCGAGCTCTGAGCCGGAAACGAGCGACGCGCAGCTCCGCGCCGGTCAGCGCGGGCTGCACTGCACCACGCAGATGGCCGAGGCGCCCTTCGCACGCGCGCTCGCCTCGCACGACCGCTTGGCTTGCTGCGAGGCCAGGAAGCGGTCCTTCCCTCCGCCGTTGCCGAACACCATCTGATAGTTGCAGGCGCCCGCAAAGCCGCAGACGCGCACGGATGCGCTCGCCGTGCACCACCAGGACGCCCCGCCCGTCGCGCTACCGCTGCTGGGGCCTCCGTTCGAGGAGCCCTCGCTCGGCGCGGTGGGCGTCCGCCCCCCAGCCAGCGAGGGCGTCGGCGCTTCGCCCTTCCCGTCGTCGCCGGAGGGCGACGCGACATCGCCCGCCACCTCATCGGCCTCCAGGTCCGGGCGGAGCGGGGTGCTCGTCGACGCGGGCGGCACGGGCAGCAGGGGCGAGCCGCCGCCCGTCGTCGACACGTCGGAGAGCACGGGCTCGCCGACCGCTTGCTCCGGCTCCGCGCTCGCCACCAGGTACACCGCGCCGCCGATCACGACGAGGGCGCCCACGCCGAGCGCGAACAACCCGCCCACGACGGCGAGCACGATCACGAGCGGCGACACGCCGGGCTTCGGACGCTGCGGAGGGGGCGGAGGAGGAGGGTAGTAAGGCGGCCGCTGGGGAGGATAGTAAGGCGGCGGCGGCGGACGGTTCTGAGGATGCCCATGACCGAACATCCCGCAGTCGTAGCGCAACGGAGCCGTCCGCGCTGCGTGGGATACTTGCTCACGCTGTCGGCGAACGACGGTTCACGAGGCGACCGAGGCCGCCCGCACGCCGGCCTTGCCGCGCGCGCGCCTTCGCCGGCTCGGCGGGGGGAGGATCGGACCGGGGGCTCATCCCCCGCCTCGTCGCGCTCCCGGCGACGCAGAGGCCGACGTCGTTGGTCGTGAGCGACAAGGGCTGACGAGCGGCGCTCTCAGTCCGCAAAAGTGGGTGTCCAGGGCGCGAGCATGTTCTCGACCGTATAGCTTGCAGCCTCGGCCGCGCTGAGCTGCTTGGACTCGCGGGCTCGCTCGCTCGGCCTCGCGCCGGGTCCCGTGGTCATGTGCTCGGCGAAGCGCGCTGTCGCGAGCGTGTTTTCGCTCATGCGGACCCATCCGACGGCCGAGATGTGCGCGCCGAGCTCGGTTCCGAGGTAGGTGGCCGCGCCGTAGGGTCTCCAGTTGCGACCGAGGGCGATCGAACCGGACCTGATCGATCCGGCCGCCGTGGCCTTTCCTCCGAGGAACACGATTCCGAAGGGAATGGATGCGTCCGTGCTCGGCGCGGTGATCGCCGTCCCGCTCGCGACGTTATGGACCGTACAGTCCTCGAACACGGCCGTGGCGCCTCCGAAGATGAAGTCGACGGTGCCCTCGATGTAGCAATCCCTGAAGTACTGCGATCCGTTCTTCACATAGAGCGTGTCCTGATAACCGATGGCCCGGCAGCGACGGAACTGCACGCGACTGCCGGAAACGAGGAGCGCCACGGCCTGCACGCCTGGGCCCGTGCTGTTGGCGAAGGTGATGTTCTCGGCGGAGACGTCGTTCGCGGAGATATTGACGCTGAAGCTCCCCGAGGTGCCCAGCGTGCCCCCTGCGCCGTTCGAGGTGTTCGCGCTATCGCCGTAGGTGAGCACGGTCGTCTCGGCCTGACCTGTCTGGCCGCAGAGCGTCACGTGGGGACGGTCGACGACGAGCTTCTCGGCGTAGGTCCCGGGGGCGATGCGAAGGATGGTGGGCGTCGTGTTCGACCTGGCGACGCTGTTGATCGCGGCCTGAATCGAGGTGAAATCACCCGAGCCATCTCGGTTCACCTCGATGAGCGGCCCCCTCGTCACGCTGTTGCAGTCGGACGTACCGCTGCCGCCGCCTGAACCACCTGCGCCTGAACCACCTGTGCCTGAACCACCTGCGCCTGAGCCGCCGGTCCCCGAGCTTCCGCCGGTACCGCTCGCGGGGCCGCGACACAGGCAATGGTCGGACTGGTGCCCCGAGTCGCACGACACGGGCGGGAGCGCCTCGTCGGCGCCGCAGCTTCCCTCGAGGTTCTCGGAGGCGGCCTCACAGGCGAGACCTGCGGCTGCGCACACCGCCGTGCAGCCGCTCCCGTCCTGGAAGACGGCGCCGCAGAAATCCTCGCCCGAGGTGCAAAGCTCGAAGCCGGCCGCTTCGATCCGTGAGCAATCGACGGGCGCGCCGGCGCTCCCGCCGGTGCCTGCGCCTCCCGAGCCCCCGGGCGACACCGTACCGCCGCTCCCCGTCGTGCCGCTCGATGGCCCGCCGGACGCGGCGGACGAGCCGCCTCCGGCGGGCGCGGCCAGATCATCGGGGCCTTGCTCGCTCGAACAGGCGAACGAGGCGAATGAGCAAAAGAGAGCGAGAAGCGACGGGAGCGCGAGACAGGAGCCAGGACGCGACATAGGGGAGTTCTCCAGAACGCAGGCAGGGGGCGTGTCAGGTGCACCTCAGCGAGCGGATGCGAGGCGAGCCGGCGGCGGACGCGTCCGCAGGAGCCAAGGGGCGAGCGAGCGACGGATCTCCAGCGCTCCCCAGCTCGCGCGCCGCCGTCCAGCTGCTCGTTTTGAGCGGGCATGGCGAGGGGCGCGCCTCCGCCGGCTCAGCGGGGGACGAGGTTGCGGCAGCCGCTGCCGCAGGCGTCGCCGTCGCGGTTGTTGCCATCGTCGCACTCCTCGACATCCTGCACGATGCCATCGCCGCAGAACTCGCCGAGCTGGCAGCTCGGTCCGCACTCGCCATAGCCGCCGTCGTTCACGCCGTCGTCGCACTGCTCGCCCAGGCCGACGACGCCATCGCCGCAGATCGCGGTGCACTCGCTGCGCGCCGTCGCGAAGCCCTGCAGCGTGAGCTTGAACGTCGACGCCGCGGTCTGGCGCTCGGCGTGGAACACGGCGATCTGATAGACGCCGCCGTCCACGAGGCCGAGGTCGACGTTCCGCGTCGGGATGACGTCGTCCTCTCCTCCGGCGTAGGTCACCCGGCCTGCCCCGCTTCCGCCAATGACGAGGTGCCCGGTGACGGCGCTGTGGATGCCGCCCACGTCGACCGCGAGGCGATCGTTGATGAACACCCACACGTCGTCGTCGCCGGTGAAATCGAGCACGTACTCCTCGCCCGCCGTGTACTGGAACCAGTAGCGGATCTCGCTCGTGAAGTGGAAGTTGTGGTCCGGGGTGCCATCCTCTTTCAACCAGCTCCCGTCCCCGTAGCTCGGGAAGATATCGGCCGGGACGCGCTCGGCCGCCGGGGTGAAGCGATCGCTGTCGACCGGAAAGAACAGCGGGTTCCCGTCGTAGGTGGCGTCCACGTACCTCGCCCAGTAGACCCCGCCGCGCGCCTCGCAGCTGTGGAACTCGGGGCTGTCGATATCGCCGCAGGCCGCGGTGTTCTCGGTCGTCGAGGTACAGGGCTCCCCGTCCTCCTCGTTACCGACGTTGCCGCAATAGTGCGCGCTCTCCGGGGACAGCAGGGTCCACGGCTCGCCGTCCGCGCCCCAGCGGTTCACGAAGCGACCATCGCCGGTGTCCCACAGCGTGAGGGTGGCGACCGTGGTGCTGTTGGTGCCGGGCACGTCGTGGTACCAGTCGGCGAAGCTCTGCACGCTCGTGACCAGGCTGTTCGCGACCGCCATGTGCGCAGGCTTCTTCTCGGCGTCGAGCCGGTTCGCGACCATGCCGAAGACCGGCACGCTGCGGCCGGGACCCTTCGGCTCGAAGTCGGGGTGGGCCGCCCGGAAGTCGCGGAACACCACCGGCACAGCCATGGATCCCGAAGGCTGGGGCACGGCGCAGCGATACCCGGGCTCTGTCGTGCAGGCCCCGGAGCACCCGTCGCCGTCGATGTTGTTGCCGTCGTCGCAGTCCTCCCCGAGCACGAGGCCGTCTCCACAGCGGGAGGCGCAGGAGCCCGCGGAGCAATCGGGCTCGGCCTGACACGTCGAGGAGCAGCCATCGAAGGGCATCGTGTTGCCGTCTTCGCAGCTCTCGGCCCCCTCCTGGGCGTCGTCGCCGCAGGTCGTCTCGGTGCAGGCGCTCGGGCTGCCGCCGCATTTGTAGCCCACCTCCACCTTGCAGGTCGGCGAGCAGCCGTCGCCCGGCTCGGTGTTGGCGTCGTCGCAGAGCTCCGGAAACACCACGGCACCGTCCCCGCAGCGGGCGGCGCGGGTGCAGGCAGCGCCGGGCCTGGGGCAGGACCAGCCCGGCTCGACCGAGAGGCAATCTGCGGGGCAACCGTCGCCTCCCGCGAGGTTGCTGTCGTCGCAGGCTTCGTCCGAGGTCAGGATCCCGTCACCACAACGGAATGTGGCGCCGTTGTCGCCGATACCGAAGTCGCCGCCGCCGAGCCCGCCGCCGGTGCCGGTGTTGTCCCCGGCGCCCGAGCCACCGCCGCCGGGGATGCCCGTGCTGTTGCTCACGCCGGACGCAGAGCAGCTCGCCAGCACGGCAAGGCTGCTCGCGATGGTGATCGTCGACCCAAGCCACGAAGCACGAGCACGCATGACCCGCTCCTTTCGGCCGCGCCCCCGATCGCTCGGGACGCGTGAAGCGGCCGCAGTCTTCCACGCGGATGCCCTGAACTCGAGCCCCTCGTGCGCCGAGCCGACGCCCGCACGATCGTGGCGTGGAGGATACGCCTTCGCCGCGCGGAGAAATCCCGACACAGCGTTGTTTTTCTGCGAGGGTGGATCGCAGAGGGCTCTTGATCAACCAGGTATGCAGCGTGGCTGTATGATGGGGCGGAGGCCGCGAGGGGCTTGCTTTTCGGATCCCTTCTCATCGCGCGCCTGACACCTCGGCGCGGCTCACTGCTTCGTGATGCGATACCCCGCGCGCGGGAAGTGCAGCGCGATCTCGCCCACGGCCGGATCGTGGCGCCGGACCGTGATCTCGGAGGCCGAGAGCCGCACGACGACGCCCCGGCTCTCGTCTGGACCGTAATCGTCGGCCGCGATCGCCACCGCATCTCCCGGCCGGAGGCCCTCTCCTGCCGCGATCTCCCCGCCTGCGACGTCGGCCGGCTCGGACGCCCGGGCGCCCGCGAGCGCCTCGGCGGCGCTCATCGGTCGAGGGTCGCCCGGGCCGAAGGCCTCGATGCGCGCGAGCCACGCCGCGAGCGCCGGACGCGCCTCGACCGCCGCGAACAGCCTCACGCCTTGTTTCATGAACCACACCGGGTGGAAGCACGCCGCGTCCGCGATCGAGAACGCGTCGCCCAGCAGGAAAGGCCGGTCGCGCAGCTGGCCGTCCAGGCGATCGAGCGACAGCAGCGCCTGACCCAGGGCGTGCGGCGCCGCCCCGAAGATCGCGTCCTTGCTCAACGCCGGCGACATCGCCGCGCGATCCGCGAGGATGCCGGGCGGCAGGACAGGAAACAGCTCGACGACCACCGGCGGCACGATCTGCTGCATCAACCGGTGGTCCGCCCAGTCCTCGATCAGCCCGGCCAGCCCGGCCTCCCCGGGCGGGAAGCAGGCAGGCTCCGGCCGTAGCTGCTCCAGGCGCCGCGCGATGCACGCCGTGTCGCAATAGACGTCCGCGCCGATCTGCATGACCGGGATCCGCCGGTAACCGCCGGTGAGCGGCGTCAGCTCCGGCTTCGGCGCCGTCATCGGCTGTTCGACCGAGCGCCACGCGATCTTCTTGTATGCGAGGCTCCGGCGGATCTTCTCGGCGAAGAGCGACAGGGGATAGTGGTGGAGAACGATCTCGGCCATGGGAAAACCTCGCGTCGGGGCGACCTTCTCTGGTCGACGCTCATCCTGGACAGCGCGCCGCGCGCCGTTCCTGGAGGATCTTGCGATCTTTGAGCCATCGCCGGAGGCGCTCGGCAGAGCGCCCGCCAGGCCGGCGGAAGCCGGCGTGACACCCGTCCTCGGATCGGGTAGCTCGACGCCATGCATCGAGCGATCACGGGCTACCATCGGGACGACGCGAACGACTGGGTGGCCGAGCTGAGCTGCGGTCACGGCCAGCACGTCCGGCACACCCCGCCCTTCATGGTGCGCCCCTGGGTGCTCACGCCCGAGGGCCGTGCGTCCATGCTCGGAACCGAGCTCGACTGCGTGCGTTGCGATCGGCTGGAGATGCCCGACGGGATGGTCGCGTACAGCCGGACGGCCGAGTTCGACGAGGGCACGATCCCGGGCGGCCTGAGAAAGAACCACACGACCAAGCCCGGTGTGTGGGGCGTGATCCACGTCGTCTCGGGGCAGCTCCGCTATCACATCGACGGGCTCGGCGGTCGCGAGATGCTGCTGGATCCGGAGTCCCCGGGGATCGTCGTGCCAGAGGTGCTGCACCACGTCGACCTCCACGGTCCAGTCCGGTTCTTCGTGGAGTTTTACCGCAAGGCAGGGTGACCTCGATCGGCCGGCCGCGTCGATTATCGGTAGAGCGTCGCATTTCCAGGAGAGTGAACGAGCCTCATAAGGTTCTATGCCCGAGCCAGCGCGCGCAACGTGACTGTACGCTGCACGGCAAGCTGCACGCGAACAGCACGGCAAGCTGCACGCAAACAGCACGCAAAACCGCCTCGACCAATTAAAGAGTCTTGACTTTCGCCACGAATTTGCATCAATGTTTTTTGGCGGCTGCGCGTCCGAGCTGCTCTTGCTTTCTAAGATGCCCAGCCTCCTCACGCGGTGTATCCGCAGGTGAGCATCTCTCCGACCAACATCGTGGTTGCCAGGCATGTCGTCGGCACAGGCCCGCGGGTGCGACCGTGATCGGGAGCACGCTGGCCGCTCATCTTGAACTCTAACCAATGGATCGGGGGGCGGCTCACGTGGGACGGGCAAGTTCTACGACCTCTACGGCAGGAACCACTCGGCCAGCTCGATGATAGCGTGGGCGTGGGGTATCAGCCGGATCATCGACGCGCTCGAGAAGACCCCGTCAGCCAACATCGACCCGAGGCGCATCGCCGTGACGGGTTGCTCGCGGGATGGAAAGGGCGCTCTCACTGCAGGCGCGTTCGACGAGCGCATCGTGCTGACGATCCCTCAGGAGTCGGGCGCCGGAGGCTCGGCGAGCTGGCGCGTCTCGCAGGCAGCCGCCAACTCTGGGCAGAACGTGCAGCCCCTGTCCAACGCGGCCAATGAGCAGCCGTGGTTCCGCCAGAATTTCGGCTCGACCTTCGGCAGCAGGGTGAATAACCTCCCCTTCGATCACCACATGGTCATGGGCCTCGTCGCGCCGCGCGCGCTGCTCGTCCTCGACAACAGAATCGACTGGCTCGGCATCGATAGCACCTTCACGGCTGGGGCCATCGCCCACGCGATCTGGGAGGGCCTCGGCGCGCCCGACAAGATGGCCTACTGGCAGCTCGGCGGCCATGAACACTGCCAGTTCCCCGCCGCGCAGCGGGCGCTCCTCGAGGCCTACGTGAAGAAGTTCCTCGTCGGAGGCGGCAGCGGCGAGACCAACGTGGTCAGGAGCGACGGGGCGAGGGCCGACCTGAACCGGTGGATGAGGTGGACGGCGCCGCGCCTCGAGTGACCGCTCCCGCCGGAGCGGTCGCCTGGCCACCGCACGAAGCGCTCGTGCAGACGACATGATGTCTGCCGCCGGCAGGGCGCGTCACTGGACGCGCCTGCCCGCGCGCACACTCGGGAGCAGCCCGTGACACCGAGCCGTGCGCGGCGTCGATCCAGAGAAGATCGGTGCGCTCTGGAACGAACCAGCGCTCGTCGCCCATGCGCTCTTCACCTGTACGATAATTTTACACCGAATGCCATATCGGCTCACGGCTCACGGCTCACGGCTCATCAAGGCGCCCGGAATTGTCACCAATCAACCTGAGCGGTGCTCTACGCTGTCTCCATGGCCGAAGGGGAATCCGAGGACTTCGCCGCGGCGCTCAACGCCGCGAGCATCGACGGCTGGGTCAGCGCCATGGGTCTCCGGCTGATCCGCGCCACGGGCGACGGGGTGGAGGCCGAGCTCGACGTCGGACCGCAGCACCGGCAGGCGTACGGCATCGTGCACGGCGGCGTCCACGCGGGGCTCATCGAGACGCTGGCGTCGGTCGGCGCCGCGCTCCACGCCCTGCCGGCCGGCCGCTCGGTCGTCGGGCTCGAGAACCATACGAGCTTCCTGCGCGCGGTCCGGTCGGGGCGGCTCCGCGCCACGGCGCGGCCGCTCGACCGCGGGCGGCGCACCCAGGTCTGGGAGGGCTCGGTCCACGACGAGGAGGGCCGGCTCTGCGCCACGGGCCGCGTGCGCCTCCTCGTGCTGGAGCCGGACGCCGTGCTCGCGGGCCAGCGCGCCGGCACGCCTGGCTGACGCCGCCTGGCCGCCTGATCGCAGCCGCCTTCGCGAGGTGCCCCCGTTGCGCGACGCAGCCGCCCTTCGGATGATCGATCGCATTCCCCGGCTCGGGTGGGTCACCGCGCCCTCGCCGGTCGCCGCGCTGCCGCTGCCGCTTCCCGCGCTCGACCGCGGCGGCGTGGTCCGCGGTGGGCGGCATCGGCTCGGGCAACGTGGCGGCGCTCGCCGTCGCGGCGGAGCGGCTCGGCCGGCGGGTGCACGCGCACCTGTTCTGGACCGACCCGTCCAGGAGCGTGATCGACAACCTCGCGTTCATCGCCTCGGGGCCGACCTCGATCCGGTTCTATCCCTCGCGCCTCGAGCTCGCGCTCGCGCGCCCTTCGCTCTTCCTGCCGCTGCGCGCGCGGGACGGCGACGGCGCGGCCATCGTGCCGCTCGGCGCCACGTCGGCGCTCGGCATGGTGGGCGTCGTGCGCGCGGCGCTCGAGTCTACACCGGCAAGGCCATGGCCGCGCTCATGGCCGACGCGCGGGGTCGGCGGCTCGGCCCGGTGCTGTTCTGGCAGACCGCGCGGCGCGAGCCCCTGCCCCGCCCATCCGGCTTCTGCGAGCGGCTCCCGTCGGCGCTGTCGCGGCGGCTCGACACCTACCGTGGCGGCAGCTCTCGATAAAAAACCTACCTACCTACCAGCGCGTCTCCGGTGGACCGGCCGCTGTCGCGTCGTCACAATTTTGTGGTTCGACCCGCTATGATGGCGGGATAAGATCGTTTTCTCCCTTGCGCCCTGGGCCGGCGTTTGGTTTGGCTGCCCTGGCGCGTATCCGCGCAACTCACGCTCAGAAGGAGTCTTCGCATGCTTCAGCCGCTGCAATCGAACTGGTGTGCTCCGCTCGCAATGATGCTGGTCCTGGCCGGGGTCGCCTGTGGCGGCGACGACGGCGGGTCGAACGGCTCCGGGGACAGCTCCGGCGCCGGGGCTGGCGCGGGCGCGGGCTCGGGCGGCGACGACTTCGGAAGCGGCGTGGCGGTGGGGCCGGGCGCGGGAAGCGGCAGCGGCAGCGGCAGCGGCAGCGGTTGCGACGCGAACCTCACGGGCATCGTGCGCGACTTCCGCGCCTATGCCCGCGGCGACGGGCACCCCGACTTCGAGACGTTCACGGGCAGCGGCCTGAAAGGCATCGTCGAGCGCGAGCTGGGGCCGGATCAG
The DNA here is from genome assembly GCF_051519845.1 of Sorangium sp. So ce362. NCBI lineage: Bacteria > Pseudomonadati > Myxococcota > Polyangiales > Polyangiaceae > Sorangium > Sorangium sp. So ce362. The sequence continues at coordinate 7,696,481 of NZ_CP150332.1, forward strand.
AAGCCCGTCTATGCGCACCAGGGGGGCACCGAGCACACAACCGGGCCGGCCGAGTTCGATCAGTGGTATCGCGACGTGCAAGGGGTGAACATGCCGATCCAGTTCACCATCACGCCCACGGTCGACGCGAACGGCATTGCCACCTACGACAACCGGGCGTTCTTCCCCATCGACGGGAAGGGCTTCGGGAACGAGCGGAGGGAGCACAACTTCCACTTCACGTTCGAGCTCCACATGAAGTTCGTTTACAGCGGCGGCGAGGTGTTCTCGTTCAGGGGCGACGACGATCTCTGGGTGTTCATCAACAACCGGCTCGCCATCGATCTCGGCGGCCTCCACAGCCCGCAGTCCGACGAGCTCGACCTCGACGCGATGGCCTCCGAGCTCGGGATCGTGCCCGGCCAGGAGGTTCCGCTCGACTTCTTCCACGCCGAGCGGCACACGGACGAGTCGAACTTCGTGATCCAGTCGACGCTCGCGTTCACGAACTGCGAGCCCATCTTCGTCGACTGAGCAGGGCTCGCGCGGCGCGCGGAAGAATTCGAGGCACAGAGCCACAGAGCCACAGAGGACACAGAGTTTCTCTGTTCTCTCCTCTGTGTCCTCCGTGCCTCTGTGGCTCGAATTCTCATGAACCCACAGGCGACGTGGCGACGCGGCGCTAGAACCGGAACGACCCGCTGACGAACGTCGAATCCGCGAGCCGGTAGGGCACCCCCATGATCTCCCTCGGCCGCGGCCCGCGCGCGAGCTCGCGCGGGAGCTCGTAGGTCTGGTCCATCAGCCGGATCTCGAGCGGCCCGGAGTCCTCGACCTCCAGCGACCACTCGATGCCTCCGGGCGGCAAGCCCATGTAGGTGAATCCCCAGCGGACGTTCCGCCTCGCCCCCGCGCCGCGGGCCGACTCCTCCACGCGCCGCCCGTCCACCTCCGCGCGGATCACCTCGGTCGGGGACGCCACCTCGGCGAGCAGCCAGGGGGCTCCCCGGGGCGACGCGACGCGGACCCGGAGCGACCGGACGCCGCCGCGCACCGCGTCGCCGAGCACCGTGAGCGAGGGCGGCGGCAGGGCGAGGGACGGCGCCTCGCTCTGGCGGGTCACGCGCACGAACGGCACCGCGAACGAGGGCGACTGCGCGCGCTCCGCCGGGAAGTACCCGGCGGTCCACGGGTCGAGGTCCCGGTCGGCCGAGAGCCAGTGGGCCCGCTCGGCGGCGGTGTCGAGCGCGTAGGCGAGGCTCGCGGGCCGGGGCTCTGCCTCGGTGAAGCCGAGGGGCGCGCAGGCGACGACGAGCGCGGCGAGGCCCGGCAGGGCGAACGCGAGCGCGAGACGCCGCGAGAGGCCGCCGCCGAGCAGCTCGGCGTGCGGCAGGAAGAGCCCGAACACGAGCGCGACGGCGAGGGCCGGCGCCGCCGCCATCGGCAGCCCCAGCGCGACGAAGAGCAGGTACGGGCCGGGCACGGCCAGCGCGACCACCGGCACCGCGGCGGCGACGAGGAGCGCCGCGTCGGCGAGCGTGGGAGGAGCGTCGCCGCGCCGGATCGTCACGGCCACGAGGCCGAGCAGGGAGAACGCGAGCGGCCAGGCGAAGTAGAAGCTCGCGCCCGGCATGAAGAGGCTCGCCCCGACGAGGAGCAGCAGCCACAGGAGCAGCGCGCCGAGGGCGAGCTCGCAGGCGCCGAGGCGCCGCCGGAAGAGCCGGTAGCCCGCCGCGGAGACCGCGAGCGCGGCGAGGGCGAGCGCGAGCCGGAACGCGGGCGCGTTGTAGGGCTCGAACGGCATCACCCGCAGCACCGGGTGGACGCGCCGGAGGATCCACCCGAGCCCGCCCACCGCCGCGGCGGCGCCGGCGAGCAACGCAAGAAAGGCGAGGAATCCCGCGGAGATGCGGCCGAGCGAGGCGACCTGCCGGCGCCGCGCGACAACGACGGCGCCGGCGAACAGGCCGGCGACCAGCGCGGCGATCGGGCTCGCCCAGCCGATCGGGTAGGAGACGACGTGGGCGCCCCAGGTGTTGAAGTACACCGCGTCCTCGCGGTCCCGGTGCCGCAGGTCGAGCCCGCCGAAGCGGCGCGCGAGCGAGAGCGCGTAGTCCCCGGCGTGCTGCACGCTCCGGAGGTCGAGGTTGCTCAGGGTGTCGGACGGCGTGTGGTAGTGCGCGGCGTCGTCGCTGAAGGCGAAGTTCAGCCCGGGGATGCCGGCCCGCTTGAAGACGCTGAAATCGGTGCTGTGGCCCAGGCGCCGCGCGACCTCGGGGAAGAGCGACGACGCGATCGGGAACGGCGCGGCGCGGCCGAGCTCGCGGACGGGAAACGCGTCCCCGGGCCCGGTCTCGAACATCGCGACCACGCCGCCGGCGCCGCGGGCGTCGAAGTTGAGCGCGATCCCCACCTCGCCGCGCAGCGGGTGCTCGTCCATGAACGCCTTGCCGCCGAGCACGCCTCCCTCCTCCGCGTCCGTGAACAGGAGGAGCACGTCGTTGCGCAGCGGTGGGCCGCTCTTCAGCGCGCGCAGCGTCTCCAGCAGCGCCGCCACCGCGCTGCCGTCGTCGGCGGCCCCCGGACTGCCGGGCACCGAGTCGTAGTGCGCCACGAGCGCGACCGCCCGGGTGCTGTCCGCGCCCGGCAGCCGCGCCACGAGGTTCTCGACGTGCGCGGCGTCGTACGGCAGGCCCCACTGCCGGCTGAGGACCGAGGTGCTCTGGACCTCGGCCTGCACGCCGAGGTCCGCGAGCTTCGCCAGCAGGTAGTCGCGCGCCCGCCGGTGCCCCGCCGAGCCCGTGGGGCGCGGCTCCGCGGCGATCTCCAGGAGGTGCGCCCTGGCCCGCTCGGCCGAGAACACGTCGGGCGGGGCGCTGGCCGGGATGACGCTGGGAGGGCTCAGCTGCGCGATGCGCAGCGCGACGAGCGCGAGGAGCGCAAGGGCCAGGGCGAGACGGGGCGACCGCGCCATGCCGCGGTCGTATCACCGTTCCTCGGCGATGCAGAGCGCGCGGTCTGCCCGCTCTCGCCCGGGCTCCGCGTCAGCCCACCGGCGGGGCGTGCCTCGCGCCGCCCTGCGGCCTGCCGCCGCCCCCGCCGGGCCGGTCGATGTCCGGGCCGTCGTCCTCGGGCCGGCGCGACAGGCGCACGGCCGCGCGCCGGTAGAGCTCGGTGAGCGGCGCGCGGTGCGCGGCGAGGAGGATCGTCGCCCCGGCCAGCCACAGCAGCGCGAGCGGCACGAGCGCCGAGGACGTCGTGTAGATGAGCACGGGGTGGAAGACGCGATCGCGCGTGACGAGCTCGCGGCTCGCCTGGACGGCGCGGTCGTAGTCCGGGAGCGTCAGCGCCACCGGCGTCACCCCCTCCAGCACGGCGCCGCCGGGCGCGAGGGAGCCTCCGCCCTTGGCCTGGTCGTCCAACTTGGCGATGCGCGCGGACGAAGGCGGCGCCATGGACGTCTCGTACGACGAGTTCCATCGCTCGCCCCGGTAGCGCCCCGCCGAGACCGCGAAGAGCCCGACCAGCAGCGCGATGCCGCCCATGCCGAGCAGCACAACCATCGCGACCGCGCGGCTCGTGCCCCGGAAGAGCCGCCCCACGAGCCACGCCGCCCCGGCCGTCGCGATCCCGACCAGGAGCGCCACGAACGTGGCAGGCGCCACGAACCACAGGCCCGCCATGATCAGCCCGCCCAGCGCGCGCAGCGCGCGCAGGCGCCCGCGGCTCGGCGCCCCGCCGGGGCGGACGGCGATCCACGCCGCCACGAAGCCGAACGCCACGGCGACGGCGTCGCCCGAGTCCGCGAACCACACCGGCCGGTCGCCGCCGAGCAGCGCGAGCGGCACCACGCGCTCGGGCAGCCCGACCGTGAGCGCCACCTCGCTCGCGGTGAGCGGGTAGCTCGGCATCGGCAGCTCCATGGATCCGCCGAGCGGGCGCACAACCGCCTGCGCCAGCGACTGCACCTGGATCCTGTGGCTCCCCGTCTGCAGGGGCACGAGGACCTCCTCCGCGGCCGCGCCCTGGTGCATGATCCGCTGGGCCTTGCCGTCGGTGGCGAGGAAGATCGGCCGCCCGCCGGGCGCGTAGGTCAGGTAATCGATGCCGTTGTTCTCGTAGGTCAGCGCGTCGTCGGCCACGAGGTCCCCGCGCTCGGTCAGGATCAGGGTGCGGCGGTGCTCGCGCACCACCGCGGCGAGCACGTCGACGCCCGCGAGCGGCTCGACCTCGACCTCGACGCGCTGCCCTCGCTTCAGGAGCAGCAGCCGCGACGTCGCCTGGGTCCGCGGAATCGGCGACTCGGCGGCGTCGACCTGGCGAATGTCGCCCTTCACCGTGAGGCGGTGCTCCACGTCCGACTCGAACAGCCACCACTCGTAGGCGGAGCGCGGATCGGGCGAGAAGCCCCCGACCTTCGGGAGCGTGCCCGAGATCGTCATCTCCGCGGTGCGGCCCGACGTGGGCAGCACGAGCTCCCCGCCCTCGATCCGGAAGCCGCTCGCGCCGGTGACGTCGAGCACCTTCTCCCCGAACGCGAGCGGCAGGCGCACCACGCCGAGATCGCTGCCCGACCGCAGGACGAGCCGGTACTCGAAGCTGACCTCCCGCCCGACCCGCACCGCGCGCGCGAGCTGGAAGACCGTGGGGCCCGCGCTCTGCGCCGCCGCGCCCCCGTCGCGGCTGAAGTGGAGCGTCGCCCCCGAGAGCCCCGAGAGCTGGGCGCCCTCCGCGACCGAGCCGCCGGTGACGTCGGCCTCGAACGTGTTGAGCGGACCGGCCACGAGCAGCGTGAGGTCGCCCTCGAGCCACAGCGAGCCTCGGAGCACGAAGCGGCGCGCGGCCGTCCAGAGGTAGTAATGGCCCTCGGCGAAGCTGATCGGCGCGGCCTCGCGGCGCGACGCGGGCCTTCCATCGTCGAGCACGGCCTCGATGCGGAGGTGCGCCGGCGGCCCGAAGAGCGGGATCGCCACCGGGCCGTCCGCGAGCACGCCGCCCGAGAGCTCGAACTGGAGCGGCCCCTCGCCCACCGCGCCGGTGATGCGCAGCCGGTCGAGCGCGTAACAACGCTCCGCGCAGCGCCCCGGGCCGCGGCGCTGGTCGACCCAGCGGGAGAGCATCTCCAGCTGGCCTGCCCACGAGTCCGGTGGAGGCCCAAGCGCCTGTGCCTGCGCCTGCGCCGCGGCCGTCTTCGCCGCGGGCGCCGCGGGCGCCGCGCCCGCGGCAGGCGCCGCCGTCGGCTCGCCCGGCCCCTGCGCCAGCGAAGGCGCGGGAACGGCGAGCAGCAACAGCACCACGAGGAGCCAGAAGAGCCTTGAAGGCGCCGCCTTGTTCCAGCGCGCTAGCGACATAGGGAAACTCCCTTCCTTGACCTGCCGAGCGAACGCGATGGCCGCCGCAGCGTCCTCATCAAACAACTTAGTGAAAAGCGACTGCAACAAAATCGACATGAACCCTTGACAGTTAACGCGTTGCGTCGCAGTGTCGTGACGTCGCGCTTGTGCCTCCGACGGGACCACCGAGTGGCGCTGTTGGCTGGCATGGCCGCGCGGCGAGGCCCCTCGCTCCAGTGCACATCGCGTCTTGCGGCGACGCGCGGGACCGGGAGGTCTGCGCTCGATGGATCCTTTCTGTACGCCCGCGGCCGTCGCGGGGGGACAAACGAAGTGGGAGGCAGATCATGAGTGAGACCCAGAGCATCACGGAGCCGAAGGCCGAGAACAGCGTGAACGGGAGCGCCGCCCCCGCAACGCAGGCGGACGCGGGCGCCGCGACGCCGGCGACCAAGCCGCCCTTCGTCGAGACGCTGCGCGAGCTGGGCACCTCCTGGGCGGGGGTGGCGATCGGGTATGGGCGGATCGCGCTCGAGCACGCTGCGCGCACCCTCGACCGGACGGCGGGAAAGCTCGGCGAGCTTCAAGGGAAGCTCAAGAAGGGTGACGTGGCCGCGGCCGAGGGCGCCCGCTGAATTGCCACCGATCCGGCGCGCCGCCGAGGAGCGTTCATCACGGCGCTTCTGGCGGCGCGGGGACCGGCGCGCCGACGATGCCGACCGCAACAGCGTAGATCGAGCCGGCTGCGCCCCCGACATAAAGGGTCCTTGCATCGAAGCCGGGGCCCGATCCGAACTGCGCATTGGCGACCCCGGTCGGAAAGCTCGCCAGGAGCTCCGGCCCTCCCAGGGCCGCGCCGCCCCGATCGAGCCGCACGCGATAGAGCTCTCTGTCCTTGTTATCGAGCGTGTAGAGGTGACCGCACGTGTCGAGGACGAGCCCATCGAGCGTGGCCGACGCGACCGTCGCCACGAGCGCGGGCCGCGCGTCGGGGGCGGCGAGGTCGATCCTGCGGATCTCGCCCGCGGAGGAGTTCGTGTAGAAAACCGCCCTTCGCGCCGGGTCGAAGACGATTCCGTTCGGCTGGCTCACCTCGGGAGCGCCGCTCGCGATCTCGTCGACCGTGGCGTCCGGGTTGAGGCGGAGCACCCGGCCGCCGGCGAGGTCCGTCGCCCAGACATTGCCGTCCGCGTCCGGAGAGAGACCGTTCGGGTCCTGGAGACCCTCGACGTACTCGGAGACGATGCCGGTCGCCGAGATCTGGACGACGTCGCCCTGGCGGGGCCGCGCCGCCACGAGGGTCCCGTTGGACCGATAGCGCAGCCCGAGCACGTCGCCCGGCAGAGACGCGAAATTCGAGGTGTGCGTCGTGGCGTCGAAGCGAACGAGGTTCGGCCCCTGCTTCGCGACGAGGTAACCCTGGCCATCGAACGCGAAGTCCTCGCTGCCGCTGAACACGTTTGTGACCAGCGTCGGCTCGAAGGGCCCGGGCGCGACCGCCGCGCACTCGCCCGTCGGGCCCCCACCGCCGCCGCCGCCCGCGCCCACGCCCACACCCGCGCCCACGCCCACGCTGCCCTCCGGCCCGCCGCCTTCGCCGCCGACGCCTTCACCGCCGCCCCCGCCGCCCGAGCTGCTCGACGTCGCGCCCGCCCCGCCGCCCGACGTCGCGCCGATGTCGCCGCCGCAGGCCGAGGGCGCGCCTGAAAGGAGCAGCGCCCATCCGAGCAGCCGGAAACCTCTCCTCATCTACCTCGCCTCCTCGCGGCGCACACTACACGTCGCCCCCCGCATTGCCTACGGTCGACGGCGTTCGTGCAGAGCGGCGTCCGCCCGGCGCCCCGTCCGGAGACCACCACCGCGGCCGAGGCGCCCCACGCTGCCCCCGCTCTCTAGTGGCGGGATCGGGAGACGATGATGACGCCGGCGCCGACGATGGCGGCCGCCGCCCACGTCGTCGCGGAGGCGCGCTCGCCGCCGAGCAGGATGCCGAGCGCGATGGCGACGATCGGGTTCACGTAGGCATAGCTCGTCGCGATCGCCGGGCGCGTGTTCCGGAGCAGGAACGTGTACGCGCTGAGGGCCACGATCGACCCGAACACCGTCATGTAGCCGAGCGCGAGGAGCGATCGCGCAGACGGGGGCGCCGCGAGGTGCTCGCCGGTGAGCGCGCTGATCCCGAGCATCACCGGGCCCGCCGCCAGCATCTCCGCCGCGACCGCCATCGGCCCTTCAGGCAGCGGCAGCGAGCGGCTGTACATCGAGCCGAGCGCCCACGCCACGGGGGCCAGCACGATGAGCAGCGCCCCGGCGTGCGCCGCGTGGAGATCGCCGCCGAGGTGGAGCAGCGCCGCGCCGGCGAACCCGACGAGGAGCCCGAGCCATTCGCCCCGGGAGACCTCCGGGGCCCCGGCGGACGCGCCGCGCGCGCCGCGCACGGTCGTGAACAGCGCCAGCCAGAGCGGCATCGTGGACACCACGACGGCGGCGACGCCGGAGCTCACCCACTGCTGCGCGACGACGACGAGCCCGTTGCCGAAGACGAGCAGCAGCACCCCCACCCGCGCCGCCGCGCCCCACTGCCGCAAGGTCGGGCGAGGGACGCCGCGCAGCCGGAGCCCCCCGTAGAGCAGCGCGCCCGCCGTCACGAAGCGCACCCCGGCCAGCAGGAACGGCGGCAGCGTCTCGAGCGCGATCGAGACCGCCAGGTACGTCGAGCCCCAGATCAGGTACAGCGCGGCGAGCGAGAGGAGCACGAGCCAGCTCCCCCGCGCCCCCTCGATCGCCGCGCGCCCCCGATCGAGCGCCGCGCGCACCGTCCGCTGCGCCTCGCCCGCGGCCACCGCGATCTGCGCCGGCTCGAGCGCCTCCACCACGAGGAGCCCGCGCCCCTCGCCTCCATAGCTGGCCCCCGCCTCCAGCACCACGTCGTCCGGCGCCCCCTCCCGGGTGATCCAGACCGAGCCGGCGGTACAGCTCAGGAGCAGCGGCCCGCCCCGGAGGCGGTGCGTCCACAGGCCCCCCTTCCCCAGCGCGATCCGCGACGATTCTCGGGGGCGCGAGCGCGCCTCCGGAACAAGTGAGGTCAATTTCATGGCGCCGAGCTTGGGCTCAAGCGAGCGACCGGCACAGAGGCAGTCCGCCCGGCATTGAGGCCGGCACAGTTCGCGGAATCGGCGACTGTGCTGGTCCTCACGCCCGCCGGCTGTACCGGTACCGCAGCGCCCGCCCGGTTGTACACTCGTCCCTCGTGCAGGTGCCCATCGAAGCGGAGGCCGAGGCCCATCTCTACGATCGCGTCGCCGCGCACATCGCCGCTCTGATCGGGCGCGGCGCGCTGCGGCCGGGCGACCGGATCCCGTCGGTGCGGCGGCTCAGCCGGCAGCAGGGGGTGAGCGTCGCGACGGTGCTGCAGGCGTACCTGCAGCTCGAGAACCGCGGGATCATCGAGGCGCGCCCGCAGTCGGGGCACTACGTCCGCGCCCGCCGCCTCTCGGCCCTCCCCGAGCCGCGGGCCGCGCGCGCCTGCACAACCGCCTCGCGCGTCAGCGTGAAGAGCCTCGTCTCGAAGGTCTACCGGGCCTCCCGGGATCCGCACATCGTCCCGTTCGGCGCGGCCTGCCCGAGCCCCGAGCTCCTGCCCACCGACAAGCTGAACCGGATCCTCAGCGCGATCGCGCGGAGCGCGGGCGGCGCGGGCGTCTCGTACGACCCGCCACCCGGCCTGCCGGCGCTGCGGCGGCAGATCGCCCGGCGCTCGGTCGAGTGGGGCATCGCGCTCTCCGCCGACGACATCGTGACCACGGTCGGTGCCATGGAGGGGCTCCACCTCTGCCTGCGCGCGGTCGCGCGCCGCGGCGACACGGTCGCGCTGGAGTCGCCGGCGTACTACGGGCTCCTCCAGCTCATCGAGAGCCTCGGCATCAAGGCGATCGAGGTCCCGTCGCACCCCCGCACGGGCATGGACCTCGACGTCCTCGAGGAGATGCTGGGCCGCCACCGCATCAAGGCGTGCCTCGCGATCCCGAACTTCAACAACCCCCTCGGCAGCGCCATGCCCGACGAGGCGAAGGAGCGGCTCGTCGCGATGCTCGCGCGCCGCGACGTGCCGCTCATCGAGGACGACATCTACGGCGACCTGCACTTCGGCGACGTCCGCCCCCGCCCGGCGAAGGCGTTCGATCGCAAGGGCCTCGTGATGCTCTGCTCGTCGTTCTCGAAGACGATGGCGCCGGGCTACCGGGTCGGCTGGACGGCCCCCGGCCGCTTCCTCGACGAGGTCGAGCAGCTCAAGTTCGGGCAGAGCGTGGCGTGCGCGACCTTGCCGCAGATGGCGGTCGCCGAGTTCCTCGAGATCGGCGGCTACGACCACCACCTGCGGACGCTCCGGCGCCGGCTCGCCGCCCAGGTCGCGCGCATGAGCGAGGCGATCGCCGAGCACTTTCCCCCCGGCACCCGCGTCTCGCGCCCGGCGGGCGGCTTCGTGCTCTGGGTCGAGCTCCCGCCCGGCGCGAGCGCGCTGGACGTGCACGATCGCGCGCTCGAGCACGGCATCAGCGTCGCGCCGGGGCCGATCTTCTCGGCCAAGCACCGGTTCTCGAACTACATCCGGGTGAACTGCGGCTACCCGTTCACCGACCTCACCGAGCACGCGGTCCGGACGCTCGGGCGGCTCTGCGCCGAGGCGGCGGAGGCGTGACCCGCCCGCCGAGGCGGCGAGGGGCGCCCGCGCGTCGGGACGGCGAGGGCGCGCCGCGGCGGACGGCGCGGCGGGCCACGGGCGGTCGCGCCCTGGATGCCGTACCCGCCCTGAAGTAGAACCTCGTCGCTCGCCACGAGCGCCCCGACGAGCCCACGACCTTGCGTCCCAGACTTCCCGCGTCCCTTCCTTCGCCCGCGCCGCCGCCTGCGCTCCGTCCCTCCAGGCCCGCGTGCGCGGCCCGTCCCTCGCCCGCCCGCGCGGCCTGGGCGCTCGCGGCCCTGCTGGCGGTCGCGCCCGCCTGCCGCGCCGGGGCGACCGCCTCGCCGGGCGCGCCGGCGCCGGAGGCGCTGCGCGCGCTCCCGGATCGCATCGACGGCAGCACCCTGCTCGGCCGGGACGCGCAGCGCGCCGCCGAGGCCGGCGCGGGCCCGCTCCGGGTGATCGGCGCCGACATGGCGTCCGACGGCGATCGGGTCGGCGCCTTCGTCGAGGTGCCCGCCGGGGAGTGCATGCTCGCGATGGCGCGCGTCTCGCCCACGATCGGCGACGTCGACCTGTTCGCCTTCGAGGACGACGGCAGCGCCTTCTCCACGGACGAGGCCGCCGACGCGCGCGCCTCCATCCTGGTCTGCCCGCCGCACCCGCGGCGGCTCTATGTCATGGCGCGCGTCATGTCGGGCGCCGGGGCGGTCAGCGTCGGCGTGCAGGGCGTCCCGGTCAAGGCGGCCGACGCCGTCGCCCGCGCCGTCGGCGCGCGCGGCCGGGCCGGCGACGAGAGCGGGCGGCTCGAGTCGTGGCCCGGCCTCGAGGCGAAGGTCCGGGCGCACCGCGGCGCGATCGGCGCGCGCTGGGAGGACGTCCGGCGCGTCGCGCTGCCCGTCGGCTCGAGGACCGCGAGCCGCATCGGGGCCACCCTCGACGGCGGCCGCTGCATCGACGTGCTCGTCTCGCCGAGCGACGAGGTCGCCTCGCTCGAGGTGGTCGCGGAGGACGAGACCGGCAGGATCGTCGCGCGCGCCCGCGAGCGGGGCCAGGATCGCCTGCTGCTCCTCTGCTCGACGATCTCGATCGAGCTCTCGATCGCCGTCCGCTCGCGCGGCACCCAGGGCCTCGTGGCCGTGGTCGTCGGCCGCTCGCAGCCGGGCGCCGAGGCGGAGATCTCCGGGGCCACGCCGATCGAGCGCGTGACCGAGAGCCGCGACCTCGCCGAGGCGCGGGCGGCCCACGGCCGCGCGCTCGCGGGTCGGGGCTACGGCGCGCCGCGCGTGTCGACCGGGGCGGCGCGGCTCGGCAGCCGCACGACGCTCCCGATCGAGCTGCCGGCCGGCTGCGCGCGGATCGACGTGCTGGCCGGCAGGCCGCTCGCCGACGTGCTCGCGGAGCTCTGGAGCGACGCCCACGCCCTCCTCGGCCGCGCCCGGGGCGGCGCCCGGGCGACGCTCTTCGCCTGCGGGAGCGGCGGCCCTGCCCGGATCGACGTCGAGTCGATGGCGCAGCCCGGCCCGTTCGCCGTGGAGGTCCGGAAGGAGCCCAAGGCCCCGCCCGCGCTCGTCGCGCACCCGCTCGCCGCCGCGAGGCTGCTCGGGCGCATGAGCGCCGCCGGCCTCGTCGACGCCGCGGCGGCCTCCGGCGCCCAGGCGGTGGCGCTCGACGCCTCCCGCCTCAAGATCCTCCCGCTCCAGATCCCGGCCAACACGTGCGCCGAGGTGATCGCGGCGCTCGACGCCGGGGGCGCCGGCGTCGATCTGCGGCTCGTCGACACCTCGACCGGGGAGAGCTCGCTCGCCCGCGCGCGCCATATCGTGTCCGACAGCCGCTGCGCCGGCGCCTCGCCCGTCCCCGCGTCGATCGAGCTCAGGCTCGCCGACGGCAAGGGCGAAGCCCTCGTGCTGACCCGCACCTCCTCCCGATCGCCGTCGCCCTGAGGCCGCCGCCGCGGAGCGGCGCCTTCGCAGGCTTGACAGCGGACACCTCGGAGCCCTCAGATACGGCCGAGAGGCCCTTTCATGTCGTCGGGTCGCTTCGCCATCGCCACGCACGCCCTGGCGCTGCTCGCGCAGACCGGTGAGAGCTGCGCGAGCGACGCGCTGTCGGCGAGCATCAACACGAACCCGGCGTTCCTGCGGCGCATCCTCGCGCGCCTGTCGCAGGCCGGGCTCATCGAGGCGCGGGAGGGCCGCGCGGGCGGCTATCGCCTGGCGAGGCCGGCGAAACGGATCCGGCTGAGCGAAGTGTATGCCGCCGTGGAGCCGGAGGGCGCCATCGCGCCGAGCCCGTGCGAGCCGAACGCGAAGTGCCCGATCGGGGCGGGGATCCAGCGGGCGTTCGACGAGGTCGCGGACGCGGCCAACGAAGGGCTGCTGCGCGGCCTCTCGCAGAAGACCGTCGCGGACATCGCGCTCCGGGCGCAGCACCTCGGTCGCCCTGCGCCGGCGCCGGCCAAGGCCCGCTGATCGGCCCGCGCGGCGGTCTCCCCTCCCCTGGCAGAAACTGAAACCGTGCCTATAACAGTTCATGCGAGCGTCGCTGTCGCGACAAGGCCGGCGTCGAGCCGGCGCGCGCGGCAAGGGGCGCTCGCTCCCGAGGAGAACTGAAAGGACAGCGCCATGGGCAGCAGCAACGTCATTGAAGTCAACGACCTGAATTTCACTCGAGAGGTCCTGGAGACGGACACACCGGTGCTCGTGGACTTCTCCGCGTCCTGGTGCGCCCCCTGCAAGCGGCTCGCGCCGATCGTCGATGAGATCGCGGCGGAGACGGCGGGCCAGGTCAAGGTGGTCAAGCTGGACGTCGACGCGTCGCCCGCAGCCGCGAAGCGCTTCGGGATCCGGGGGCTGCCGACCGTTGTCGCCTTCCAGAACGGCGAGCCTCTGGGGCGGCACATCGGCCTCACGAACAAGAAGACGCTGCTCGCGCTCCTCGGACGTTGAGCATGTCGAGCGCGCCGGGCCTTCCGCCGGCGCCTCACCGCCGATCGCCTGCGTCGTGATGCTCCCCACACATGACGCGGATGCCGCCGCGGCGGCGTGCGCGGGTTTCCGACATCGACCTTCATTTGCGCGAGTCGCGCGCCTTCACCGCAGCGGCGCGCGTGGTGTGCGACGCTGCATCGCTCGTCCGCTGTCTTCGACGGACGCAGCATCCCGTTGACATCACCCCCCGATACGAGATCCTCTCGGCAAGGAAGCCCAGCATTCCGCAGCGCTGCTCGCGGCCGTCCGTCGAGGAGGTCCGGGGGTCGCCACGCGGAGCCCTGCCGGTGTGGGGTTTTGCTGGCATGGCGCGACTCAGCCTGGCTTCCCGAAGGCCATGGCTCTGTTCGACGACGACTTCGAGACGCTCGAGCAGCTCCCCGAGATGCGAAAATCTCGCGGAAAGGGCGGGGATTCGCACGGCCAGAGCCCCACGCCCGTGAACCCCGGCCGCGCCCGGGCGGAGCTCTCGGATCTCACGAGCGACGGCCCCCGCTACCAGGTGCGCTCGCTCCTCGGCGTCGGGGGGATGGGGGAGGTCCACTTCTGCAGGGACCGCCGCATCGGCCGCGACGTGGCCATGAAGGTCATCCGCGCGGAGCACCAGGGCGACACGACGCTCCGCCACCGGTTCCTCCGCGAGGCCCGGGTCCAGGGCCAGCTCGAGCACCCCTCGATCGTGCCCGTCTACGACCTCGGCCTGGACGCCAAGGGCTCGGCGTACTTCACGATGAAGCGCCTCCGGGGCCTCACGCTGGCGAGGATCCTGAACGAGCTCCGCGAGGGCGACGCGACGGCGCTGCAGAGCTTCTCGCGCCGCAAGCTGCTCACCGCGTTCTCGTCCATCTGCATCGCCGTGGACTTCGCCCACTCGCGCGGCGTGCTCCACCGCGACCTCAAGCCCGCCAACATCATCCTCGGCGACTTCGGCGAGGTGTACCTGCTCGACTGGGGCGTCGCGAAGCTCATCGATTCGCCGCACCAGACGATCGACATGGGGGAAGATCCCATGAGCACGAGGACCATCCCCGGCGACGTGCTCGGGACCCTCGGGTACATGTCGCCGGAGCAGGCGCAGGGGTGCGTCGACACGCTCGACGTGCGCAGCGACGTGTACTCGCTCGGGGCCATCCTCTTCGAGCTGCTCACGCTCAAGCCGCTCCATCCGAAGAAGGATCGCGGCGAGATGCTCGACTCGCTCATCCACGGGGCCGACGCGCGGGCGTCGGTGCGCGCGCCCGAGCGCGAGGTGCCCCCGGAGCTCGACGCCATCTGCGTGCGGGCGACCCGGCGCGAGCCGTCCGAGCGGTACCCGACCGCGCGCTCGCTCTACGAGGCGGTCGAGCGGTTCCTCGACGGCGACAAGGACGTGGAGCTCCGCCGCGGCCTCGCGGCGCGGCACGCGGGCCTGGCCGAGGAGAAGGTCGCCATGGCGCTCGCCGGCGGGAGGGAGGCCGAGAGCGCCCGCAAGGCGCTGCTCAGCGAGGTCGGCCAGGCGCTCGCCCTCGATCCGTCCAACGAGCGCGCCCTGGAGACGCTCCGGCGCATCCTGACCGAGCCGCCGCGCGAGATGCCGCAGGAGGTGCTCGCCGAGCTGGACGCGACCGCGGCGACGCGGCACCGGCTGCAGCTGCACGCGGGCATCCGCGCCGAGCTGCTCGCCACGGCGATCGCGACGCTCGTGGCCGCGGTGTGGCTGGGCATCCGCGAGTGGCAGGTCTTCGGCTTCATCCTGGGCTTCACGGCCCTGGCGGCGCTGATGAAGTTCATCGCGGCGCGCCTCGTCCACCGCCGGTCCGCGGAGTGGTACGCCTACGCCGGGTTCGTCTTCAACGTGCTCAGCTTCCTGTTCATCGCGCGCGGCTTCGGCCCGCTGCTCTTCATGCCGATGCTCCTCGTGATCTTCACGTACGGCAATTCGTTCACGTACCGGACGGCCTACCGCGTCGCCGTCGTCGTCACCGGCTGCGTCGCGGTGCTGGCCGCCGCGTGGATCGAGTACTCGGGCATCCTGCCCCGCTCGTACGAGTTCACGGGCGGCGCGATGGTCATCCTGCCCCAGGCCGTCGAGCACTCGAAGGTCCCGACGATCACGGCGCTGACGCTGACCACCCTGTTCATGCTTGTCGTGCCGGCGTTCATGATGGGCCAGCACCAGCACGCGCTCCGCGACGCGGAGCGACGCGCGTTCCTGCAGGCGTGGCAGCTCCGCCAGCTCCTGCCGGAGCGGGCCCAGTCGGGCGCCGTGACAAGGCCCACGCCGGAGCCGATCACCTCGCGCCGCCCGAGACGCCCCCGCACCGAGGGGTGAGCCGGCGTCAGTCCATGGGCCAGACCGAGAGGACCCAGACCGGCGAGCCGCCGCGCGCGGACACGCGGACGGCGGCGCTCTCCTCGATCTCGGAGCAGAAGGCCACGCCGGCGCCCTCGCTGTGCTCGCCCGCGTCGTCGCGCGCGGCGCGATCGCCCAGCTCGACCGAGATCCGGAGCGCGCGCATCTCGCCCCGGACCAGCGCCGCCGCCGCGAAGTAGCAGCGGCCCGGCTCGACCTGGACGGGGACGAGCGTGTCGCCCTGCGCGCCGACGGCCTCGACGATCGCCTGCGCGCGCGGCGCGGGCGCGCGGCGGCGCTGCAGCGCGAAGGCCAGGTTGCCCCGGGCGCGCGCGCCGAAATACCCCGGCACGTGCGAGGGCATCGGCCACTGCGCGTCGGACAGCACGACCTTCACCGGGCCCGCCGCCCCGAGGAACGGCACCTCGACGACCCCGGGCTCCCCGAGACAGAAGTCGAGCCGCGTGTCGGGCGCGTCGGACCGGTCGCGACCGAGCAGCCTCCCCGTGCCCACCTCGCGCGCCTCGGCGTCCAGGTCGGTCGCGCGGCGCACCGCGACGCCCGGGACCTCGGCCATCAGATCGAGCCGGTGACAGCCCTCGCTGAGCTTGACCGAGAACTGCCCGGTCCCGACCGATGAGGCGCGCATCTCGACAGGCGCGACGCGCGACGCCCCGTCCGCGCGGGCGCGGCGCGCGGCGCGCGCGACCCGGGCGTCGAGCGGCCCCGGATCGGCCGGTCGCCCCGGGTCGCCGCGCGGCGCGATGGGCCCGGACACCCGCTCGGGCAGGATGGCCTCGAGGCGCTCCGGCGGCCCGCTCGACGCCGCGACAACGACATCGAAGGCGCCTCGTGTCGAGAGCACCTCGACCGCCACGCGGCGCAGCCCCTCGCGCGCGGCCCCGCACCGGAGGATCGCCGCGGCCCCGGCGACGCTGTGGATGCGGCGCTCGTCCTCGGGATCCTGGCCCCGCAGCCGGTGCACGAGGCCCTCCAGGGCGGAGGGCTCGCCCGCGAAAGAGTCCGGCTCCAGCGTGAACTCGACGGTGCGCGACGCGAGGAACACGACGGTGAGGCACTCCTCGGCCTTCGGTCCAGCCGCGCCGGCCGCGCCGGCCGGCGGCGGGTCCACCGCCACCACCCTGACGCGGCCGTGCTCGATGAAGAGGGGGGAGAGGCGCGCCACGCGCGCGCCCGAGAGCGACCACATCCGCGCGACGCGCGCGGCATCATCGCTGAGGTCCGCGCGCGCCGGCGCCGCCGCGGAGAGGCCGGCGAGCGCGGTCAGGAGCGCGAGGGCCGCGCCGCGCGCGGCGCCGGCGGCCGCGCGGCGGCCCCGCTCGACGAGGCCGCGCGCCGCCGCCATCACGGCTCCAGGGCTACGACGAGCGGCGCATCGCCTCGATGAGGATGCGCGCGACCTCCGGACGGGAGAACTCGGGCGGCGGCAGCTCGCCGCGCTGGAGCATCTCGCGCACCTTCGTCCCGGACAGATTGACCTGCGTCGACGCGTCGCCCGGCGCCGTCTTCGCGGTGGCCATCGCTCCGACCACCGTCGAGTAGAACGCGTTCTCGAAGTTGAGCGTGGCGATGCCGAGCTCGCCGGGGCTGAAGACATTGAAGATCTCCTGCGCGTCGTACGTGCCGTAGTAGCTGCCGACGCCGGCGTGATCGCGCCCGACGATGAAGTGCGAGCAGCCGTAGTTCTTGCGCGCGAGCGCGTGGAAGATCGCCTCGCGCGGGCCCGCGTAGCGCATCGCCGCCGGGTAGATCGAGAGGAGCACGCGGTCCTTCACATAGTACTTCGCGATGAGCTCCTCGTAGCAGCGCATCCGGACGTCCGCCGGGATGTCGTCCGACTTCGTCGCGCCGACCAGCGGGTGGATCATCAGCGCGTCGCAGCTCTCCAGCGCCGTCTTGGTGATGAACTCGTGCGCCCGGTGGATCGGGTTCCGCGTCTGGAACCCGACGATGCGGCGCCACCCCTTCTCGGCGAAGTACGCCCGCGTCACCGCCGGGCCCCGGTCGTACGCCGGGAACGGCGACTCGACCGGCCGCTCCAGCACGCGGATCTCGCCGCCGACGTACACGGCGCCCGTGCTCATCAGGTAGGCGACGCCCGGGTGCTTCGTCTCGGTCGTCCGGAACACCTCCTGCGCCTCGAGCTCCTTGTTCGGCCGCCACTTGTCGCTCAGCTCGATGACCGCCACGATGCGGCCGTCGCGCGCGCGGAGCGCGGCCTCGGAGCCCACGCGGAGCCCCTCCGCCGCCTGCTCCGAGACGGCGAGCGTGATCGGCATCGACCACGGCAGGCCGCTCTCGAGCCGCATCTCGCGCACCACGCGCAGGTAGTCCTTCGAGTTCATGAAGCCGCGCAGCGGCGAGAACGCGCCGACCGCGATCATCTCGACGTCGCTCTCGGTCCGCTCGTCGAGCTCGATGACCGGCAGGCCCTTCGCCCGCTCGGCGAGCGACGCCTTCTCCGCGCCCTCGACCCACCGGTTCACGAGCTCGCCGCCGTGCGGCGCGATGAGCCCGCGGCCGCCGCCCGCCGCCGCCCCCGCGGCAGCAGCGCCGGACACCGCGACCGCGGCGCCGCGGCGCGGGACGTACCCGACCTCCTCGAGCTTGGCGAGGATCTTGGCGAGGCTCTCCTCCTTGGTCTCCTTGTCCGTGTAGACGACCACCTCGGGGCTCTCGGGCGCCTCGTACGGGTCGTCGATTCCCGTGAAGTTCTTGATCTCGCCCGCGAGCGCCTTCTTGTAGAGCCCCTTCGCGTCGCGCTCGGCGAGCACGGGGATCGCACAGGAGCAGTACACCTCGACGAACTGCGGGATCTGCGCCCGCTGCTCGTCACGGATCGCCTTGTACGGGCTGATGGCGGCCGTCATCGCGCACGCGCCCGAGCGGGCGATGAGCTTCGCCACGTATCCGATCCGCCGGATGTTCGTATCGCGGTCCTCCTTCGAGAACCCGAGCCCCTTCGAGAGGTTCGTGCGCACCTCGTCGCCGTCGAGCACCTCCACGTGGACGGAGCGGGCGCGGAGCTCGGCCGAGAGCATCGCCGCGAGCGTGCTCTTGCCAGCGCCGCTCAAACCGGTGAACCAGACAACAAAACCTGACATTTAGGCAACTCCTTCGATGATCAAGTGACAACTGCGGAATCGGCCTCGCTGGGCCTCGGGAGTAGATCCCTGCGAGCGGGTGCGGGCAGCGCGAGGACGACGGACGCGCCCCGGCGCGATGAGCTCAATCGACGACGGTGAACGTCGACGCGACGAACGCGGTGCCATCCCAGACGAAGAGGCGGTGCTCGGCGATCCGGGGCTTCCCGTCCGGGCCCCCGTCGCCCGAGCCGCCGCGCACGCTGGTGACGAGGAACGCGAGCGGGAACGCTGGCCCGGGCCCCATCACGATCTGGGCCCCCTCCTCGGCCGGCGGCTCGCCGCCGCTCATCATGGCGGCGTCCGTCGGGCTGAAGTAGGCGCCGGCATCGAGGTGCGAGTGGTATAGCACCTTCACCGGGCGCCCCTCCGCGGCCCCCTTCTCGACGGCATCGGAGAAGCGCTTCCCGTTGAAGTCGAAGAACGTCCGCGCCGTCCGGAAATACCGCTCCGGATCGACGGCGTGGAGCTTGTTCGCGATGTTATCCATCCGGATGTGCTCGTCGCAGAGCAACGACTCGCCCGCGGGCCCCTTCAGGTACCCGCAGGCCTCCTCGTCGCGCGCGTAACCGGCCAGCGCCTCGTCCTCGACCGCCTTCAGGACGCCCGCCTTCAGGACGACTCCGCCGGCGGTCCACGGGTGAGGTGACATCACCATAGGTAACGCTTCTCCCATTTCATAGGCGCAAAATAGCGGTCGCCCCGGTCCGGGACAATCGCCACCACGCACCCTCCCTGCTGTTCGCGGTGCAGGCGCTTCGCCACCTCGAAGGCGGCGAAGATGGCCGCGCCGCCCGAGTGCCCCACGTGCAGCGCCTCCTCGCGGGCGAGGCGGTCGGACATGTCCCAGCCGTCCTCCGTCGTGATGCGCATCGTCTCGTGGTACGCGCCCCCGTCGTGGATGGCGGGCACCAGCGAGCTCGGCAGGTGCTTGAGCCCCTCCAGCCCGTGGAGCGCGTCCGCGGGCTCGACCGCGATGCAGCGGATCGGCCGGTGGTGCTCCCGGAGCCGGCGGCTCGTCCCGACGATGGTGCCGCTCGTGCCGACCCCGGCCACGAAGTGCGTGATCCGGTCGCCGACCGCCTCGAGGATCTCCCGCGCGGTGCCGTGGTAGTGGGCGAGCGGGTTGTCCTCGTTCGAGTACTGGTCCGGGTAGAAGTACTTCTCCGGGTCCTTCTCGACCAGCGCGCGCACGTGGCGGATCGCGCCGTCGGAGCCCTCCATCGGGTCGCTGAGGATGAGCTCCGTGCCGAACGCGCGCGCGATGTCCTTGCGCGCCTTGGACACGTTCGACGGCATGACGAGCGCCACCTTGAAGCCCATCGCCGCGCCGAAGATCGAGTAGGCGACGCCGGTGTTGCCGCTCGTCGAGTCGATGAGCGTCTTTCGGCTGGTCAGGCGGCCATCTTCGGCCGCGCGGCTCATCATCCGCAGCGCGGCGCGGTCCTTCACCGAGCCGCCGGGGTTCGTGAACTCGAGCTTCGCGTACACCTCGACCGACGGCGTCTCGCGGCCGATGCGCGAGAGGCGCACGAGCGGCGTGTCGCCCACGGCGTCGACGACCGACCCGAGCCGGATCGAGCGGGCGAGGGAGTGCCTCATGACGGCGCGCCCTCCGGCAGCCCGCCCTCCGGCGCGCTCCGCTGCCCCGCCCCGGCGCCGCCCCGGCCGAGCGCGACCCGCATCTCGGCGAGGGTCGCCCGCGCCCCGGCGAGCACCGCCCGCGCGGCGGGCGACGCGACGAGCTCCGCGGGCGCGAGCGCGGCGACGTCGATCGCGCCCTCCGCGAGCGCGCCGAAGCCGGCGCCGCGCGCGTAGCGCTCCGCCACCTCGTGCGCGAGCGGCGGCGCGCCGCCGCTGCCGCCGAGCACGCGCGCCGTCGCCGCCCCGAGCCTCGCCTGTCCCTCTGGACCGATCTCCGCGAGCAGCACCTGGCGGAGATAGCGCGGGTCGTCCACCTCAGCCCCCGGCGATCGCCGGCACGATCGCGATCTGATCGCCGCCCTTCACGGGCGTCTTCAGCCCGTCGAGGAAGCGGATGTCCTCGTCGCCCACGAAGATGTTCACGAAGCGCCGCACCCCCTTCTCGTCGAGGAGGCGGTCGCGGATGCCCGGGTAGCTCTTCTCGAGGTTCTCGAGCAGCTCGCCGACGGTGCCGCCGGCGGCTTGGACCTCGTCCTGCCCGCCGGTGAGGGTGCGGAGCGGGGTCGGGATGCGGACGGTCGCGGTGTCAGCCATGGTCTTGGTCTCCAGTGTTGAGATGGGTCGGGGAGCCGCTCTCGCGGTCCTTTTCAACGTGGGTCGGGGAGCCGCTCTCGCGGTCCTTTTCAACGTGGGTCGGGGAGCCGCTCTCGCGGTCCCCTTCTTCTACAGCACACGAGATCACGTAGCGGGACGCGTCGATGGTCGCGATGTCGGCGCGCTCGCCGCACAGGGCGCAGCTGGGGCGCGCGGCGACAGGAACGCTCCGCAGGGTGTCCGAGAGGCCGTCGTAGGTCGCGATCCGGCCGTAGACCGACGTGTCGCCCGCGAGGATCGCGAGCGCCCGGTCCGCCGCGAGCGCGCCGGCCACGCCGCACACAGGGCCCGCCACGCCGGCCGTGGCGCAGTCCGGCGCGTCCCCGGTCGGCAGGTCCTCGAACAGGCAGCGGTAGCAAGGCCCCCCCTCCGCCGCCACCGCCATCACCGTCGTGCGCCAGCGGATCGCCGCCGCGTGCACAACCGGCGTCCTCGTGAGGCGACACACGTCGGCGATCAGGAACCGCGACGCGAAATTGTCGGTCGCGTCGACCACGACCGAGACGCCCGGCAGCAGGCCCGCCGCCGCGCTCGGCGCGAAGCGGCCGTGCCGGCGGTCGACCCGGAGCCCCGGGAAGCGGCGGCGCAGCGCCTCGGCGAAGGCGTCGAGCTTCGGGCGGCCGACGTCGTCGGCGTCGAACAGGATCTGCCGGTGCAGGTTGGTGAGATCGACCTGGTCGTCGTCGACCACCCGGAGCTCCCGCACGCCCCCCGCCGCGAGCACGAGCGCGGCGGGCGCGGCGATGCCCCCCGCCCCGACGAGGAGCACGCACCCGCGGATCGCCTCGCCGTCGCCGCCGCTCATCGGAAATACTCGTCCAGGCTGAAGTACCGCTCGCCTGTGTCGCAGAGGACCGTCACGACGTTGGCGTCGGGGCCGAGCTCGCGGGCGACGTCGAGCGCCACCCGCACCGCGGCGCCGGCGCTGATGCCGACGAGCAGCCCCTCCTGCCGCGCGAGCGCCGCCTTCGTCTCGTACGCGGCGCGATCGCTGACCGTGCGCACCTCGTCGACCACGCCCGGATCGTAATTCGCCGGGACGAACCCGGCCGCGAGCCCCTGGATCTTCGTGGGCCCGCGCTCGCCGCGCGAGATCGTCGCGCACGACTCGGGCTCGACCGCGATGACGCGCGTCGCGGGGCGCAGCCGCTTGAGCACGCGCCCGACGCCGCTCACCGAGCCGCCCGTCCCCACGCCGGCCACGAACGCGTCGATCGCCAGCGACTGCCGCGGGCCGGACCGCCCGGGCCGGTCGAGGCCGGCCATCGCGTGCAGGATCTCCCGCGCGGTCGTCTCCGCGTGGACGCGGGGGTTGTCGGGGTTGTCGAACTGGCTGAGGATGACCGCCCCCGGGATCTCGGCCGCGAGCGCGCGCGCCCTCTCGATGGCGCCCTCCATCTGCAGCTCGGGCTCCGTCAGCACGACCTCCGCGCCGTAGGCCTCGAGCAGCTGGCGCCGCTCCAGGCTCATGCTCGCCGGCATCGTCAGGATGCACCGGTACCCCTTGGCCGCGCACACGATCGCGAGCCCGATCCCGGTGTTCCCCGACGTCGGCTCGATGACCACGCCGCCCGCGCCCGCGCCGAGCTGCCCGCGCGCCTCGGCGCCCTCGATCATCGCGAGGCAGATCCGGTCCTTCAGCGAGCCGCCCGGGTTGTACTGCTCGGCCTTCCCGAAGACGCGCCCCCGGGGCGTCGCCACGTCGACGCGGCCGACCTCGAAGAGCGGCGTGTCGCCCACGAGGTCGAGCACGCTGTCGACGACGCGCGGGTGCGAGGGCAGCGGGGGCAGCTCGGCCTCGCCCGCCGCGGGTGCGCGGGGGACGCCGGGGGACAGGTCGGCTTGGTCGGGGCTTCTCATGGCTGTCAGCTCAGATCACGTAGGTCGACCGCTCCGGCCGCCCCTTGCGGTGCACGCCGAGCTCGACCCCGCGCTCACAGACGTCGGCGATCGACACCGAATCGAAGCAGCGCTCGATCGCGAGGGCCAGATCGAGGAACACCGCCGTGGGCGGATCGAGCGGCGAGCTCTCCGGGCTGCCGTCGTCGTCCGGCACGAGCACCGCGACCGGCCCTTCCAGGGCGCGGACGACGTCGCCCAGGCTGATCTCGCTCGCCGGCCGCGCCAGGTGGTAGCCCCCGCGCGGGCCCCGCTTCGAGCTGATGAGCCCGGCCTTCTTCAGATCCTGGAAAATCTGCTCCAGGAACCGGGCCGGGATGAGCTCCCGCTCCGAGATCTCGCGGATCTGCGTCGGCCGCCCGTCGTTGTGGAACGCGATATCGAACAATGCGCGCACACCGTAGCGACCCTTGTTCGAGAGCTTCACCGACAGCCATATGCATTGGTGCATCGGAGAAGTCAAGAACCGCACAAAGAGCGACTTGTGCTTCGTTCCGTGCGACACGGCACCCGAACAGCGCACAGAAACCGGGCGGCGCGCCGAAATTGACAGCCGGGGTTCACCGTCCGCTGCGTCACGGCGACGCGTCGCTCGGCTTCCTGTTGAACCGGATGGGACGTGTTCAGTAGCTTCGAGTCGATGAGGCTGCGAGTCGCCGCGCCTGCCCACATGGGCGCGCGGAACCGGATCGACGCGTCCGCGTCGGACGGTTCGGGCTGCGGCGCACCAACCCAGGAGTCGGCCGGTGGCTTTCTATCAAGACCCCCCATCACTCGGGAACCAGTACGACGATGACCGCGTGCTGCGGTCCTACCTCGCGCGGGTGCTGCCGCGCGAGGTGGCCGCGTCGATCACGCCCTCGCTCCGGGAGATGGGCGAGCTCGCGGGCGGCCGCCTCTACCGCCTGCAGCTCGCCGATCGCCCGAACGAGCCGAAGCTCACGTCGTGGGACGCCTGGGGCAAGCGCGTCGACCAGGTCGAGGTGACGCAGCTCTGGAAGGAGGCGGCGCGGATCGCGTGCGAGCACGGGGTCGTCGCGACGGCGTACGAGCGGGCGCACGGCGCGCTCTCCCGTGTCCACCAGTTCGCGCTCGCGTACCTCTTCGACGCGTCGAGCGACGTGTACACGTGCCCGCTCGCGATGACCGACGGCGCCGCGCGGGCCCTGCTCGCGAGCGAGAACCGCGCGCTCATCGACCGCGCGGTGCCCCGCCTGACGAGCCGCGACCCGGCGCTCGCCTGGACGTCGGGGCAGTGGATGACCGAGCGCGCCGGCGGCTCGGACGTGGGGCGGAGCGAGACCGTGGCGCGGCCCGGGCCGGACGGGGCCTACCGGCTCTACGGGACGAAGTGGTTCGCCTCGGCCGCCACGTCCGAGATGGCGCTCGCGCTCGCGCGCCCCGAGGGCAACCCGGAGGGCAGCCGCGGGCTCGCGCTGTTCTACGTCGAGCTCGCGGGCGAGGCGGGGCGCCGCGAGGGCGTGCTGCTGAACCGGCTGAAGGACAAGCTCGGCACCCGCAAGGTCCCGACCGCCGAGCTCACGCTCGACGGCGTCCTCGCGACGCCCGTCGCGGGCCTCACGAACGGCGTCCGGGCGATCGCGCCGATGCTCAACGTCACGCGCACCTGGAACGCGATCGGCGCCATCGCGGGGATGCGGCGGGGGCTCTCGCTGGCGCGCTCCTACGCCCAGAGCCGCGTCCAGTTCGGCACGACGCTGGCGGAGAAGCCGCTGCACATGGACACGCTCGCCGAGCTCCAGGCCGAGTTCGAGGGCGCCTTCCACATCACCTTCCGCGCGATCGAGCTGCTCGGGCGCGAGGAGACGGGCTCGCTCACCGAGTCGGAGGCGAAGCTCCTGCGGCTGATGATCCCGCTCGCGAAGCTCACGACCGCGAAGCAGGCGGTGTCGGTGCTGAGCGAGGTGCTCGAGGCGTTCGGCGGCGCCGGCTACGTCGAGGACACGGGGCTGCCCCGCCTGCTGCGGGACGCGCAGGTCCTCACGATCTGGGAGGGCACGACGAACGTGCTCGCCCTCGACGCGCTGCGGGTGATCCAGAACGACGGCTCGCTCGACATCCTCGCGGCCGAGGTGGCGCGCCTCCTCACCGGCGTGGTCGAGCCGAAGCTCGCCGAGGCCGAGACGGCCGCGTCGCGCGCGGTGTCCCACGCCCGCGCGTGGATCAAGGAGATGGCCGCCAAAGACCGCCCCGGCCTCGAGGCGGGCGCCCGCCGGGTCGCGATCACCCTGGGCCGGGCGCTGCAGCTCGCCCTGCTGGTGCGCCACGCGGCGTGGGCCATGGACCGCGAGCGCAGCCGGACCGCGCTGGCCGCGGCGGTCCAGTTCGAGCGCAACGGGGTCGACTGCATCCGCGACCACGACCCCGACACCATCGGGGCGCTCGCCGAGACGCGGCAGAAGCCCGCCACCTGAACCGACGACGCCGCACACGGCACTGAACAGCGCCCCGAGCAACCCGGGTGCTGCGCCGCCTTCAGCGGCCGGATCCGTCCTGCCTCGCGAGCCTGCGACGAATTTTCCGCGGACTACCTGCGTTCTAAGCGCACAGAATAAATGATGGGTTTCAGATAGTTGCGGACGCCGTGACGGACCGGATGCGGACGATCTTTGTCCTACCGGCGCGCGAAGGCACTAGACGGAATTAACTGAACGGGCATACAGTAATCCGTAGCTGCGGCGCTGAACGCGTGCCCGACGGGGGCGGCGTGCGGGTGGTCCTGTCCCTGGGGGCGGGGGCCGCCGGCGCGGCGTCTCCGGTGGGGCGAGATCCGCCTGCGCGCGCCCGCTCCGGCGCGTGAGGGACTTCGTCCGCCTCGTGGACGGATCGGGCACGCGTGGCCCCGGGCACGCGTGCGGCGCGCGGTGGTGGCGAGCGCACACGACGAGCTGCGAAGAGGCGAGATGAAGACGCAATACACGCTGCTGTCCGGCGAGACGGTCGAGTTCGCGACGCCGACCGGCGAGCTCGGCACCTTCCTGTGCCGGGTGCTGGCGGCGGCCCGGGATCCGTCGGTGTCCGAGGCCGAGTTGACCGAGCTCGTCCTCGGTCCGGAGAACCCGCTGCTGGACAGGACCGCCGTGGCGGGGCGGAGCATCGCGACGGCGGAGGTGTACCGCGATCCGGCGTTCCACGTGATGCTCGACTGCCTGGCGCGCAAGCGGCTGCCGCCCGAGTCGGCGGTGGCCACGCCGCGGACGCGGTACACGATGACGGTGCCCGAGGCCGCGCAGCAGCTCGGCATCTCGGAGAGCGCGGTGCGCCAGGCGATCTACGCGGGGCGGCTGCGCGCGAGCAAGGAGGGCGGCACCTACTACCTCGATCCGCACGCGGTGGCGGGTTACCGGGTGAGCAAGCGCGGGCCGCGGCGGCAGGACCAGGACGCGAAGGGGCCGCCCGGGGGGACGCTCGACGCGCGCATCGGATCAGGCCCGGACGCGAGCTTCCGGGTGAAGCACAGCCGCGACGACTTCGAGCTGACGGAGAAGCGCGGACCGGAATGGACGGGCAGGATCCCGGCGGGGTGGCGGCGCATCGCCGTCCTCGGCACGTCGAAGGATCGCTCGCGTTACTGGGAGATCGAGCCGGCCGAGGGGGAGAGCGTGCTGCACTTCGAGGGATTCTACGTCCGTGGGGGCTTCCGCATCGTCGAGACCGTGAGCAGCACGCAGCGGGCCGTGGCGGCGTTCAAGGGGTTCCAGCCGCGATGAGCGCGGGCGGCGCCCGCCGGATCAGAAGCGGGCCTGGACGCTCGTTCCGACGCCGATGTTGTTCCTGGACAGCGCGGCGAGGTCGACGCGGAGGACGAGCGAGGCCTCGGTGTCCAGCCCCTCGATGAACCCCGGCATCTACCGAGCGCCACCGCGCAGGCGGTCAGCGCGCGCGACACGCGCGACGCGGCCGGCGCCGCGGGCGAACGCCCCGGCGCGCCCATCGCGCCGCGCGCCGGAGAGGGGGAGCCTCGGAGGGCGGTGTCGTTGCCCCCGGCGCCGCGTCCATGGCTGTACGGGACTTCATGGAGCGGTATCACGCCAGGAAGCGATCCACGCGAGCTCAAGCGAAAAGGAGGTGAGCGGGCGAGGCGGTCGACCCGCGGCGCAGGTCACCGCGCGTCGCGCTCTCCCGTGAGCAGATCGTAGAGATCCGGCGCGAACGCCGCGGCGACGCAGCACTCGACCTCCTCCGCCGTGGCGTAGGCGAGCGCCTCCGCCGCGACCGACTCGGCCTCGGCGACCGTCACGCGCCGGAGCGTCTCCTTGATTTCGGGGATCGCCGCCGCCTCCATCGAGAAATCGCGGAGGCCCAGGCCGAGCAGGAGCAGGGCGGCGAGCGGGTCGCTCGCCATGGCGCCGCAGAGCGAGACCGGACGACCGAACTCCTGCCCCGCCCGGATCACCTTCGTGATCAGCCGGAGGATCGAAGGATCGAAGGGCGAGGCCAGGTAGGCGAGCGAGCGGCTGGTCCGATCGACCGCGAGCGCGTACTGGATGAGGTCGTTCGTCCCGAGGCTCATGAACGCGGCCTCGCGCGCGAAATGGTCGACCATGATCGCCGCCGCGGGCACCTCGATCATCACGCCGAGCGGGATCTCGTCGGCGCACGGCTGGCCGCGGGCGCGCACCTGCTCCTGCGCGCGGTGGAGCAGCGCGCGCACCTGCCGGAGCTCGCCGAGGCCCGCGACCATGGGGATCATGATCCGCACGTCGCCGTAGGCGGAGGCGCGCACCATGGCGCGGAGGTGCTCGAGGAAGACGTCGGGGCGCGAGAGCGCGAGCCGGACCGCGCGGAGGCCGAGCATCGGGTTCATCTCCGGCGGCACCTGGAAGGTGGAGACGAACTTGTCGCCGCCGATGTCGAACGTGCGCAGCGTGACCGGCTTCGGGCGGAGCGCCTCGACGACGGCGCGGAAGATCTCGAACTGCTGGTCCTCCGAGGGGGGGGACGTGCGATCGATGTAGAGGAACTCGGTGCGGTAGAGGCCGATGCCGTCGGCGCCCTGATCGCGCGCGAGGATCGCCTCGGCCGGGAGCTCGACGTTGGCCCGGAGCGACACCTTGACCCCATCCTTCGACTGGGCCGCGCGGTGCCGGGACTCCGAGAGCTCCTTGGCGAGCGCGCCGAGGCGCTCGGCGCGGGCGCGCGCCTCGGCGAGCTCGGCGGGCCCGGGGCGGACGATGACCGAGCCGCGCAAGCCGTCGATCACGACGATGTCGCCCGTGATCACGCGCTGCAGCACGTCGCTGACGCCGACCACAGCCGGGATCTCCAGCGCGCGCGCCATGATGGAGGTGTGGCTCGTGCGGGTGCCGACCTCGGTGACGAAGCCGACGACCGGTTCGTCGACCATGGCCGCGGTGTCCGCTGGCGACAGATCGTGCGCGATGAGGATGGTGGGCCCGGAGAAGCGCGGCAGCGCCGCGCCGAACGTCGCGGGCATGGCGATCGAGTTCTGCAGCTCGATCAGGCTGCGGGTGGAGAGCGGCGAGGTGTCCCGCGAGGACGGCGGCTCCTGGGGCGGGAGGCTGAAGGCGCGCAGCAGGCGCTCGCCGACGAACATGACGTCGTGGCTGCGCTCGCGCAGGTAGGGGTCGTCGAGGGCGGCGAAGCGGCCGGCGATCGCCTCGCAAGCGGTCGCGGCCGCCCACTCGGCGCATTGCCGCTCCTCGGTGACCTGGCGCTTCACGGCGTCGGCGAGCACCTCGTCGCCGAGCATCAAGAGGTACGCTTCGAGGATCGACGCCTCGGCGCGGTGATCGCCGACGCGCTTCGCCATGTCGCGGAGCTCGTCCTGCGCGCGCTCGACCGCGGCCTCGAAGCGCTCGATCTCTGCCTTGATCTCGCCGGAGCTGACGCGGCGGCGCGGGTGATCCGTCCTGTGCCCGCCGATCACGACGGCGGCGCCGATGGCGACTCCGGGCGACCCGGAGATGCCCCGCAGCGTCTCGGTCCGGGCGCCGGGCGGCAGCGAGCTCCCGCGGGCGCCGGGCGTCGCCGGGTCGCTCGTCGCGCCGGGCGCCGCCGGGTCGCCCCGGGCGGCGTCCGCCGGGGCGGGAGGATCGCCCGGGGCTCCCGCGGAGAGCGCGCTCCGGCCGCGCGTCACTCGGGTTCTCCGAAGCGCGAGGCGATCAGCGCGCCGATGGCGGAGACCGCGTCGGCGGCCTGATCGCCGGTCGCGCGGACCTCGATCACGGTGCCCATCGAGCCGCAGAGCAGGAGCACGCCCATCACGCTCTTCGCGTTGGCCGACTGCCCATCAGGCCCGGTCAGCGAGATCTCGCAGTCGTAGCGGCCGGCGAGCTGCACGAGCTTCGTCGCGGCGCGCGCGTGCAGCCCGCGCACATTGATGATGGTGAACCGCATCGTCACCGGCTCGGTCGTCACCGCTCGCCCCCCGTCACGCTCTTGTCCGACGCCGGGCGAGACTCCGGCGCGGCCGCTCCCGGCTGAACCCGCCGGAGATCCACGCTGGGCGTCCCGGCCATGCCCTCACCCGCCCCCGAGGGTACTATACTACTGCTCACCCGGGCGACGTCCCGGTGCACGACTGTGATCGGGAGCCCCGTCTTCCGCCGCAGGCTGTCGCTGAGCACGTTGGTGAGCACGACGGAGCGGTGCCGGCCCCCGGTGCACCCGATGCCGATCGTGAGATAGCTCTTTCCCTCGCTGGCGTAGCGCGGCATGCAGAACGAGAGCAGCCCCTCCGTTCTGCTGATGAACTCGAGGGCATCTGCGTTCTTCAGGATGTACTCGCGCACCGGCTCGTCGTTGCCCGTCAGCTCGCGGAGGCCGTGGACGAAATACGGGTTGTCGAGGAAGCGGACGTCGAAGAGCAGATCGGCGTCGAGCGGGATGCCGTACTTGTAACCGAACGAGATGAACCGGGTGGACATCCGGGGCACATCGACCTTCGCCGGGCGCAGCCGCTCGATGACGACGCGGCGCAGGTCGTGCGTCGACAGCCGCGTCGTGTCGAGCTCGATGGTCGCCCTCGCCCGCAGCGACGCGAGCCGCTCGCGCTCGAGGAGGACGCCGTCGAGCATCGCGATGGCGCCGCTGCCGCCGGTCGTCAGCGGGTGCGGGCGCCGGGTCTCGCTGAAGCGCCGGAGCAGCGTCTCGTCCGAGGCGTCGAGGAAGAGGATCACCACGTCGCGGCCGACCCGGATCGAGTCGAGCGCCGCCGTGGCGCCCGCGAGGAACGAGCCCACCCGGACGTCGATGCCCAGGCCGATCCGGGTGATCCCGCCCGCCTCGCACGCCTCGACCGCCGGCTGGACGAGCGACGTGGGCAGGTTGTCGACGCAGAAGAAGCCGAGATCCTCCAGGGCGTGGAGCGCCGTCGACTTGCCCGCGCCCGAGAGGCCCGTGACGACGACGACGCGCGACGTCGCGCCGTCGGGCGGCGGCTGCGCGGGCGGCTGCGGATCGCCTCCGCCGCTCACCCTCGCCTCCTCGGCCGCGGCAGGCTCACGGACGACTCGGTGGCGTCGAACCCGGGGCTCGGCCGCTCCGGGGGCGGGGGCGGCCTCCCCCGCTCCACGGGCTGCCGGTAGGCGCTGCTCGGCGGGCTCTGCAGGTCCCCGTGGCCCGGCCGCGGCGGCCGGGGCGGGCCGTGCGGCGCCGCGTGGCGCGGGGCCCCCTCCTCCGCGAGCCTCACCGGCGGCGGGACCGACGACTCCTCGGCCGAGCGCTCGCGGAGCAGCTCGCCCTCGACGGAGCCGAAGAACTCGCGCGCCGCGTGGAACCCGGCGTTCTTCAGGAGCTCGTTGCGGGCGGCGACCTCGAGGATCGACGCCATGTCGCGGCCCGGGCGCACCGGGATGACGAGCTCGCGGATCTTCACGCCGAGGATTGTGTGGTACCGCTCGTCGAGCCCGAGCCGGTCGTACTCGGTGTCCTTCGACCACTCGACAAGCTTCACAACGACGTCGATCCGCTTCCGCTCGCGGATCGAGGTGACGCCGAAGAGGTCCTTCACGTTGAGGATGCCGAGGCCGCGCACCTCGAGGTGGTACCGGAGGAGCTCCGCCGGGGCGCCGAACACCATGCCGGGCGGGCGGTAGTCGCACTCCACGGCGTCGTCGGCCACGAGCCGGTGGCCGCGCATCACGAGGTCGAGCGCGCACTCGCTCTTCCCGATCGCGCTCGATCCCATGAGCAGGAGGCCCACGCCGAAGACGTCGACGAGCACGCCGTGCAGGCGGATGCGCGGCGCGAGGCGATCGTCGAGCAGCGCGTGCAGGGCGGTGATCGTGACGCTCGACCGCACCGCCGAGACGAGGAGCGGCGTCCCGCTCTCCTCGGCGCACTGCGCGAGCTCCGGCACGGGGACGAGCCCGATGCCGGAGCCGTTGGTCTCGAACGGCTGGTCGCCCTGCGTGATGATGACGCAGCAGAGGCCGAGCTCGAAGAAGCCGCGCAGCGACAGGAGCCGGTCCTCGCGGGTGAGCTTGTGGAGGAACGAGAGCTCGGTCTGCCCGAGGATCTGCACCCGCGTCGGGACGATGCCGTGGAAGTGGCCGACGAGCGCGAGCCCCGACTTCTGGATGCGGGTGTTCATGATGGGCCGGTCGAGGCCCGCCGCCCCGGCGATCAGCGTGAGCTCGATGCCGAGCCCTTCGTCGGCCATCAGGCTCCGCACCGTGAGGGCGGGGCGGTCGGGCCGCCCTGCGCCGGTGGGGGGCACCCGGCCGCCTCCGTCCCCTTCCTGTGTGCTGCCGCGCGAGCTGCTCATGATACCGACCTCCCTTCCTCGGCGGCGATGAGCTCGAACGCCGCCCGCCCGGTCGAGGCGCCGAGCAGCCGCCTTCTGAACGCCTCGTCCCGCAGGAGGCGGGAGATGCGCGCCAGCGTCTTCAGGTGCTCCCCGGTGGCCCGCTTCGGCCCGATCACGGCGACGAGGATGGACACCGGCGCCCCGTCGATGGCGTCGAAGTCGATCGGCTTCGGGCAGAGCAGCACGGCGCCGATCAGCCGCTCGACGCCCTCCATGGCGCCGTGGGGGATGGCCACGCCGCTGCCGACGCCGGTGGACTGCAGGCGCTCGCGCTCGGCGAGGACGCGCTCGATGTCCTCGGTCTTGACCCCCTGCTGCCCTGTCGCGAGCAGGGCGGCGAGCCGGTGGAGCGCGTCCGCCTTGGAGCGGACGACCCCCTCCTGCTCGCTGGCGACGGAAACCTGGTGCGCGGTCAAGATGTCGCAGACTTGCATGCTGATTTCGGCGCTCGGGAGAGGTGAGAGGGCTCTGGAGTGGCGCCCGTGGCACGGACGGCGCGGCGCTCGGCCAGGGCCAGGCGCGCCGACGGTGGCCATCGTACCCTGGGGACCTCGGGTACGCGACTCAAGGACGCTATCGCGGCCAGCGGCCCCGGAGGGAGCGTTCTTCGCCTCGTGATCGCGGGCGACCGCCGCAGCGCGGGCGGCGGGATCCCGCACGCGTTGCCAGCACGCGTGCGGGATCAGGCCCGCGGCGACGATCGCCCTTCGACGCCGCGGCGGCTCGCTTGCGGGGAGCCGCGGCCGCCGCGACAGCGAGCGCGGCGGCTCACCTGCGGGAAGCCGCCGCCGCCGCCGCGACAGCGAGCGCGGCGGCTCGAATGGGGTGCGCCCCGCCGACTCGGCGGCTCAGGATCGGGTGCGTCCCGCCCCTGCCACCGCTTCCCTCTCCACCTCGGCGGCGTACTCTCCGGCGCTCGTGCCGCCGCGCTTGCGCGCTATGGTGTGCCCCTTTCCATCGCGGATCTGCCGCTCGATCTTGTCGTGGACCATGTCGATCGATGCGTACATGTCCTCACCCTGCTCGGTCGCCTGGAAGGCCAGGCTGCCGGAGGAGATGCGGACGTCGGCGACGTGGGTCAGGCCCTCGACGGAGAGGGTGACCTGCGCCGTCATCGCCTGCCTAAGGAATTTCTGGAGCTTGGCGACCTTCTCGTGAGCATACTTTTTGACGGCCTCGGTACCCACCATGTGCCGGAACGTGATCGTAATGTTCATCAGGCCAGCCTTCCTTCCCTGACGCGTACAGGAAACAATCGACTACGGATACAGAGCACCCCTCCATCTCCATAGTAACACTGCTGTAGAGCTCTGGTCTGCCCTCAACGGCGCGGCGCTTTCGTTTTGTTTGGCTCCGTTTCGTTCTGCTCGTTCTGCATGCCCTTGCTGGGTCTTGCCGAGTTTTGCCGCGTCTTGCCGCGCTGCGCTGCGTCCGGCGTGGCCTCCACGCGTCCTCTTCAACAAGTCTTGGCACGCCCGGCTTGTTCCAGCGCCCGGCGCACCGTGTGCGGGGCATGGCCAGAAGCCAGCGCGATCTCGCCGATCGTGGGTGTGCGCCCAAGCTCGGCCGCGAGCCGCCTCGCGCTCGCGAGGACGGCGCGGAGCACCTCGACGTCGCCCGAGTCCAGCGGCTCGGCAACGCGGAGGCCCTCGGACTCGAGCTGGTCGATGATGTGCTCCACCTCCTCATACGAGACCGGCCGGCGGTCGATGACCTCGGCGATGTCGTTGAGGTCCACCCGACCGGTCGACCGATGGCGCGTAAGGAGCTCCTGGATCATGTCGTCAATGACAGGCTGCACGGAGCTAGGGTGCCACCTTCGCGCAGGCAGCGCACGCGTAGCCGCCCCAGCGCCGGCGCCCGTACCTCTGAGCCGCCCGAGCGCTCCGGCCCGTCCTCCGCGACCGCCCCGGCGGCCGGGGCGGTCGCGGAGGCCTGAACAGCTGACGCGCGGGGCGCGGGCCGCCTCGCCCCACCCCCACGTCATGGCCACGGCGCCCGGTGTCCGTCCTCACCTCGTCTGCTCCACCTCGGCGCATGGGCAGCCCCCGCACCGGCTCAACGACGTCTCCGCCAGAGACCGCGGAGATATGATAGACACAGTGGAGTCATCGAGCGGATACATATCAGGAGATCTATCCATGCGCTGGGCTCCTCCCGAATCGCGATCCCGTTATGCGATCCGCGACCATATCGAGGCGAACCTCGATCCGGTCAAGGACCATCAAGAAATCGCGTTTCTCACGACATACTATGATTTCCCGTGGGACACGCGGCGCGCCCTCGAGCTCGCGCTGCTCCGTGTCTTCGGCATCGCGAAGGGCACACCGCTCCTGGTGCAGACAGGGGAGCTCCTGCAGCGCACCCAGAAGCGCTACGACGACACGACCCTCATCCTCTCCGAGATCCTGGAGAACGGATACGACAGCGAGCGCGGCCGGGCGGCGCTGCGCCGCATGAACCAGCAGCACAGGCGCTACACCATCCCGAACGACGAGTACCTGTACACGCTGTCGACCTTCATCTTCGAGCCCGTCCGCTGGAACGAGCGCTTCGGCTGGCGGCCGCTGACCCGGAAAGAGAAGCTCGCGGGGTATCACTACTGGAAGCAGGTCGGGACGCTCATGAACATCCGGGACATCCCGCCGAGCTTCGAGGCGTTCGAGCGCTTCAACCTCGAGTACGAGGCGGAGCACCTGCGGTTCTCGGAGAACAACCATCGGCTCGCCGTCGCGACGCGCGACCTCATGCTCGGCTGGGTGCTGCCGAAGGCCCTGTGGCCGCTCGGGGCGCAGGTCATCCACGCGCTCATCGACGATCCCCTGCTCGACGCGGTCGGGCTGCCGCGGCCGCCGCCCGCGCTGCGCCGCATCGTCGCGGCGGCGCTCCGCGCGCGCGGCCCGCTGCTGCGGGCGATGCCGCGCCGGCGCTCGCCGCGCCTGCTCACCAGGATGAAGAACCGCACGTATCCGGAAGGTTACCGCGTCGAGGACCTCGGCGCGCGGTGACCCTGCATCGGCCCGTCAGCGCATCGGCGCATCCGCGCCGGAGGGGATACCGCCTGTCCGTTCAGGGCAGCTGGCGCCGCAGGAACTTGAGCGCCTCGCGCGCCGCCGGGTTCACCGGCTCGTAGACGTCGGGGGTCTTCCGGAGCGGCGCGCCGATCGGCTCGCCGGGACGGGCGCCGAGGATGCGCTCGACGTCCTCCAGGAGCGATTGCATCGAGTCGAAGCGGTTCCCGGGCAGCTTGCGGAGCGCGGTGGCGACCAGCGCCTCGAGGCGCCGGTCGATGCCGGGGCGGATCGTGCTCAGGCGGGGGGCCGGCGTGCAGGCGTGCTGGGCGACGACCACCACGTCGTCCGGCGAGGAGAAGGGCAGCTGGCCGGCGAGCATGCGGAACATCGTGATACCGAGGGCGTAGATGTCGGTGCGGCCGTCGACCGGATCGGCGAGGGCCTGCTCCGGGGCCATGTAGGGGACGGTGCCCAGCACGAGGCCGGCCGCGGTCACGGGGCCGGATCTCAGCTTGGCGAAGCCGAAATCCATCACCTTGAGCACGCGCCGGCCGCTCGGGGAGCGGACGAGGAACATGTTGTCCGGCTTCACGTCGCGGTGGACGATCCCGACCGCGTGCGCGTCGGCGAGCGCCGACGCCGCCTGCCGTATCAGCGGCAGCGCGACGGCCTCGCTCACGGCCACCTCGCGGCGGAGCAGGACGCCGAGCGACTCGCCGGTGAGGAGCTCGAGCACGATGAATGGGGACCCGTCCTTGCGCTCTCCCGCGTCGAAGACCCGGATGATGTTGGGGTGCCCGAGCTCGGCCGCCACCTCGAGCTCACGGAGGAACCGCTCGCGCTGGGTCCGGTCCGCGGCGAAGTTGCGGTTCAGGATCTTGATCGCGACCTGCTCCTTCGTGCGGCTGTCCACCGCGAGGTACACGCGCGACATCCCGCCGGCGCCGATGAAGCCCTGGATCACGTAGCGATCCTCGAGGACGGCGCCGAACTGCCGCGTCGGCTGCGCGGGCGGCGCGGACGACAGGGACTCGACGAGGCGGGCGCCGTCGTCGGGGCAAAAGCCGTAAGAGCGGTCGGCGTACGCGCGGTGGCAGCGCGGGCAAATCATGGACGCGCGTCATGATGGCGGCGCGAACGGGGAACCTCAAGGGGACTTGCGCCCGGCGGGCGATCTCGCGAGGGGCCGACCGGACGAGGGGAGGCCGCGATCTACCTCGCCGGAGCGGCGGCGCGTCCCGCCGCTCCGGCGAGGTAGATCGCGGCGTGCACCTCGGTTATGTGTGCGACTTTCCTCCTCAACGCGACGATCACCTCGAGCCCGAGAAGAGACAGCCCGTGACCTCACCGAAGCACCCTGCGACCCTGATCCCCGGCGACGGCATCGGCCCCGAGATCGTGGAGGCGACGCTGCGCGCCCTCGACGCCCTCGGCGCGCCTTTTGAATGGGAGACGTGCGTGGCCGGCATGGCCGGCGTCAAGGAGGCCGGTGATCCCCTGCCCCGGTCCACGCTCGACAGCATCCACCGCACGCAGCTCGCGCTCAAGGGGCCGCTCGAGACGCCGATCGGCGGGGGATACCGCTCCTCGAACGTGCGCCTGCGGCAGGAGTTCAAGCTCTTCGCGAACGTGCGGCCCGCGCGCACGCTGGTCCCGGGCGGCCGCTACGAGAACATCGACATCGTGCTCGTGCGCGAGAACCTCGAGGGCCTCTACGTGGGCTTCGAGCACTACATCCCGATCGGCAGCGACGAGCACGCGGTGGCGATCGGCTCGGGCGTGAACACCCGGGTCGGCTCGCGCCGCATCGCCGAGTTCGCCTACGACTACGCCGAGAAGCACGGCCGCAAGAAGGTCACCATCGTCCACAAGGCCAACATCATGAAGGCCCTCACCGGCCTCTTCCTCGAGACCTCGCGCGAGGTGGGCAAGGGCTACGAGGGCCGCGTGGCGACCGACGAGCGCATCGTGGACGCGTGCGCGATGCAGCTCGTGCTGAACCCGTGGCAGTTCGACGTCATCGTCACGACGAACCTCTTCGGCGACATCCTCTCGGACGAGATCGCGGGCCTCGTCGGCGGCCTCGGCATGGCGCCGGGGGCCAACATCGGCCAGCACGCCGCCATC
Organism: Sorangium sp. So ce362; assembly: GCF_051519845.1. Lineage (NCBI taxonomy): Bacteria > Pseudomonadati > Myxococcota > Polyangiales > Polyangiaceae > Sorangium > Sorangium sp. So ce362. The sequence continues at coordinate 7,733,095 of NZ_CP150332.1, forward strand.
TTCGAGGCGGTGCACGGCTCGGCGCCGGACATCGCCGGCAAGGGCGTGGCGAACCCGATCGCGCTGATGCTCGCCGCCGCGATGATGCTCGACCACGTGGGCCACGGGGAGCTCGCCGGCCGCCTGCGCGCCGGGATCGACGGGGCGCTGAACGTGGACGGGGTGCGCACCCGCGACCTCGGCGGCAAGTCGGACACGAAGGCGCTCACGGACGCCATCGTGGCGCGCATCCAGAACGGCTGAGCGGTCGCGGCGGACCTCGTGTCGGCCGTCGCGGCGGAGGGCGCCGCGGGCGCGGGATCAGTCGCCGCCCGAGGGCGCGGCCGGGAGCGGGAGCGTGAAGTGGAAGGTCGTCGTCTCGCCCGGCTCGGCAGGTCGTCCCCTGGCCGCGCGCCGCCCGGACGAGGGGCATCTCGTGGCGCGGAAGGGGCTGCCCGCCCGGCGCGCAGAGGAGCACGCGCTGGGCGGGCGCGGGCGTCGTGAGGGGGTGCGGGCCGCCGCAGAGCTGCCGCAGCGGCGGCTCGCCTCCGCGAGCTGGGCGGAGGCCGCTGCGGGCTCTCCGTTCGTGCCCGGGGTCCGGTCATGCGCCGAGATCATCGTCACGCGTCCTGGGGCTTCGGCCTGGCACCTGCGGAGGAAGGCGCCGCTCGATCGGATGGCGCGTCGGCCTCGTTCCGGCGGCGTGAGCGAGCGGACGGGGGCGGGCGGTCCATGCTGTGGGCCGAGCTGTCGGCGGTCAGCGGGACGGATCGAAGCGGCGTTTGGCCCAGCTCACGAGCGGGCTGTTGTCGCGGGTCCGCGCGGCGCCGGGCGCGCCACGACGTTTCCGCCAGTCGCCTTCGCGGACGCGGCGGCATCCTGCGGCCTGTTCCATCGAGAGGAGGTAGGCCTGGGCCTCCCGCCCGTCGGCGAGGCGAACGGCGGCGCGACGGTGCAGGATCGGGTGTCCCCGGTGCACGTCGAGCGCGGCGAGCGCGGCGAGCGCGACGGCGTAGAGCTCGCCGGTCACGGCGACGAGCCCGCCCTCGACGAGGGCGCCGCTCGTGCCCAGGTCGACGAGCGCGTACTGGGGGGTCGTGCTCGCCTCCCCGAGCGGGCGTGCCGCCGAGAGCCACTCATGCTGGTCCTCGCCCTTCATGAGGTTGTCGTAGACGAAGAGCGTGATCTCGCTGGTGGTCATCTGGCGTGGTCCCCGGGACGGGCTCGGCGGCCCGGCAGAGACCCTCGCAAAGGGAGGGGACGGGCGCAAGGTCGGCCGGGAGGACGCGGGCGGGGAATCGGCGGGAGATGCAGCGCCATGGGAACGTTGCACCTGCCCGCTCGGGAGCTGTGACTCGGGGTTGAGGCTCGGACGAGGGGGGTGCCGCGATGAGGGGAGATGGCTCGTCGACTCTTGAGCTGTCGGTCAGCGCGTGGACGAACGCGCCTCGCGTACGTCGGTCTCGGCAACACCCGATCTCGCCACGGTATCTCGCGATCGGCTTTACGACCGGATTGACCGCCCTCTTACCGCCGCCGGCGTGGCCCTACCAGCTCACCACGAACTGCAGCGCGTCCGGCCCTCGCACATCCACGGAGATCGTCGGCTTGGCGCCGTATCCCATGACGAGCGCCTCGAAATTCCCCAGCGGGTACTCCAGCGTGCCACGGAAGCTGCTGATGTCGATCTGCACCTCCGACGGACCCAGCTGCCGCGCCCTGGCCGACGGCCCCTTCACGAGGGCGCCGAGGCTGCCCGTGTAGCGCATCAGCGCGGCGCCCGGGTCGGTCGCGAGGTGCATCGTGATCCGACCGAGCGCGCTCTCCCTGAACGCCGCGACCTGCTGCCGCGCCAGGCGCCGGTACGCCTCGCGCGAGCTCCGGTTCGGGTGCGAGAGCCGCGCGGCCGCGTCGTAGAGTCGCAGGAAGTCCCGCATCGGATAGTCCGAGAACGGCAGGTAAAGCCCACCCCGCGGCGGGCTGGCCAGCGTCGTCACCACCTGCGCAAACCGCTCCCCGAGCGTCGCCGCCAGCGCGTTGAAGAACATCCCCTTCATCGCGTAGAACTCGGGGACACCTGCGACAGCGGCGTCGATGTCGATGTTGCCGAGGAGCGGGTCGGACGGACGCGCCTCGAAGGACGCACCGTTCGGCCCCACGAGCGGCCCCTCGGCGGCCGGCGCGCTCGACGGCATGACGCTCCGAGGCACGGTGCGCACGACACCGCTTCTGGGAATCGGCGTCTCGTTCGCTTGCCGTTGCTGGTCGCTGCGGACCTCTTTCATCATGGTGCTCGCCGCGGAAAATCCTCGACACGGGGCCGCTTGCGGTAACCACCGCAGCAGAGGGAACACTCCCGCTATTGCAACGGCCATGCCGCCCGATGTCGGCACGAGTCACCGCACGAACACGGGGGTTCACGGCGGATTTCCCTTGCATGGATGAAACGCCGCTTCAGCGGTGCAACCGGGGGCGATGGCCCAGACGGTACCGACCTCCGCTCCGGCCGCGAGCACGCGTAGGCGGAGACACACATCCGAGAGCGCCCGGGGCGAAGGGATACCGCGTCTGCGCCGCGGCGCCATCGCGGTGACGCGGTCGCTGCGACGCAGTGCGCCGCCTGCCGCAAGGGTGCGCCCTGTCGCCTGACAGCGCTCTCCTGACAGGCGCCTGCGGCAAGTCCTTGCCGCGCCTGACGCGGCCTGCTTAACCTCCGCGCGTGAACGCGAACGGTCGGACACGGGTGCATCTGCTCGTGGCAGCAGCGATCGCTCTGCTCGCGGCCGGCCCCTCGGGGCTCGGCGGCGGGCCCGTCGCGGAGGCCAAGGAGGCCGCCGGGGGCAAGAGCAAGAAGAAGAAGGCGCCGCAGTACGAGTGCCGCCCGCAGAGCCCGCAGAAGTTCCTGAAGCGGCGCACCTTCGTCCAGAAGGGCATGCTCAACCCGAAGAAGCACGCCAAGGCGGTCCGCTACCTCGCCGAGCATTACGGCCACGTCGATACCGAGGAGACGCGGCGCTACAATTCCGAGAGCGCCCACGCCCAGGCCACGACCGTGCGGTTCATGGGCCTGCCGCTCTCCATCCACGAGAAGGTCGCGCCCGCGCTCCACTGCGTCGAGAAGCGGATCCGCGCGACGTGCAACAGCAAGTCCCGCCGCTACACGCCGCGCGCTGTCGGCGGGTTCCGCACGGCGAACAGCTACCGCGGCGCGGAGATCTCGAACCACCTCTTCGGCACCGCCATCGACATCGATCCCGAGCGGAACCCGTGCTGCGGCTGCGTCGATCCGTGGCCCACGAGCCCGCTGTGCCAAGAGAAGAAGCGCACCGCCTACGAGCGCGCGGCCCTCTCCCGCTGCTGGATCAAGGCGTTCGAGCGCTACGGCTTCGACTGGCTGGGCCACGACGACCTCGAGGACACGATGCACTTCGAGTTCCTCGGGGATCCCGACCGGTTCAAGAAGAGGTAGCGCTCACGCCCCGCCGCGGCCGCCCGCGCGCCGGGAGAGCCGGCGCGCGCGCCGCTCTGCCGCGGCCTCGGCGAGGCGGCGATCCTCGTCCGTCTCCAGCCGGAGCGGCGGCACCGCCGTCGGCCGCAGCGACGCGTCGACGGCCACGAACGTCACGAAGGCCGTGACCGTGGGCCAGACGTCGCCCGTCGTCGCGTCCTCCCCCTCGACCGACACAAGGATCTCGAGCGACGTGCGGAAGGTCGCCGTCACCCGCGCGGACAGGCGCACGACCTGACCGACCTTGATCCCGCGGTCGAACGAGAGATTGTCGATGCCGGCGGTGATCACCGTGCTGCCGGTGTGCCGCTGCGCGCAGATCGCAGCGCACAGGTCGACCCAGGCGAGCACCTGCCCCCCGAAGATCGAGCCGAGCGCGTTCGTGTGCGTCGGCAGGACGTACTCGGTCATCGTCGTGACCGAATCGGAGGCGCGCTTCTCGTGCTGTGCTTTCACCCGCCAGATGTATCACCGCGCCCCCGAGCTCGTCCCCGGCGCCGCGCCCACGACAGGCCCCCGGGGCGGGGGCCGGACGCCTCGGCGAGACCTCCCCTCCCGCGCGCTCAAGGACGAGCGCGGGCGACGCGGCGCTAGCTGGAGGTGGAGACCCGCCCCGGGCTCGGGAACAACGCCGGCTCCTCCGGGGTGGGCGTGCGGCCCGGGCTCGACGAGGAGGCCGGTGGCCTGGAGAGCCCCGCCGGCCCCGTCGGGAGCGTGGGCTCGTCCTCGAAGCGCATCGACGTGACCTTCAGCCGCGCGAAGATCGCCTCGGCCCGCTCGTTCATCGTCACCGCCTCGCGCCGCGCCGCCATGTTCGCCACGAAGCTCCGGTCGGTCGTCAGGAACCGCGCGTAGGCCTGGAACGTGCGCGCGAGCTCGAGCTCGTTCCCCGTCTCCTCGAAGATGCTGACCGACCGCGCGAAGTAGGCGCGCGCGCTCTTCGTGTGCGCGCTGCCCCAGCCGCCCGCCGCCGTGATCTCGCCGAGCGTCCGCAGCGCGATGCCGAGGTGCACCTTGCTCCGGACCGAGGCGAACAGGTCCACCGCCCGGCTGATCGAGTCGCGCGCCTTCTCCAGATCGCCCCGGAGCATGTAGGCCTTCCCGAGGGCGCGCCGCGCCTCGGCCAGGCCGAGCCGGTCGCCGAGCTCGTCGCAGAGCTCCTCGGCCTGCTGCAGCACCCGCACCGCCTCGTCGGGATCGCCGCTCCGGTAGAGCGTCCCGCCGATGTTCGTCAGGATGAGCGCCGTCCGGTTGCGATCGCCGACCTGCCGCGCCACCTCCAGCGCCTCCTCGAAGAGCTTGAGGGCGCGGCGGTGGTCGCGCTGGTCCTGCGCGATCATCCCGAGGTTGTTCAGGCTCATCACGACGCCGAGCAGATCCGAGATCTCGCGCCGGATCGCGAGCGACCGCTCGAACGTGTTGAGGGCCTGCTTGAACTCGCCCGAGTCCTGCAGGGCGAGGCCGAGGTTGTTCAGCGACAGCGCGATCGAGCGGCGGTCGCCCATCCGCTCGCGGCGGGCGAGGGCGTCGCGCAGCCATTTCAGCGCCTCCTGGTACTCGCCCCGGAGCCAGTGCAGCTTGCCGATGTCGTCGATGGTCGAGGCGATCCCCCGCTCGTCCCGCGCGCCCTCGAAGAGGCGGAGCGCCGTCGTGAGGTGCTTGCCGGCCTCGTCGAGCGAGCCGCTGTCGCGGTAGAGCCGCCCGATGCGGTTGTGCGCCGCGCCGCCCTTGCGCCGGTTGTCGAGCCGGTAGGCGAGCGTCAGCATCTCGCGGAAGGCGGCGAGCGCGTCGTCGATCCGCCCGGCGAGCTGCTGGACGTCGCCGTAGTCGTGGAGCGCGTCGATGCGCCGCGCGACGTGCGCGTCGCCGAGCAGCGACAGCCCGCGCGCGTAGTACTCCGCGGCCTTCGCGTTCGAGTAGCGCCCGCGCGCCACGTCCCCGGCGTCGAGCAGCGACAGCCCCGCCCGCACCGCGTCGCCGATGCGCTCGCGGTGCGTCGCGAGCTCGGCGAGGAACTCCTCGCTGGCGCGCACCGCCACCTGCTGCTCCAGCCACTCGGCGATCGCGTGGTGGTACCGCCGCTGGGCCGCGGCGCTCATCCGCTTCTGGAGCGCCTCGCGCTCCTTGTCGTGCATGAACACGAACTCGTCCGAGCCCGCGAAGCTCGACTCGCTCTGCTTGCGCAGGTAGCCGCGGTCGCACAGCGAGCGGAGCGCGGCGTTGATCCGGTCGAGATCCTTGTCGCTCTCTTCCTCGCCCCACAGCTCGGGCGCCTGGCAGCCGGCCCGGCCGAGCACGAACAGCGCGCCGCTCCAGAACGCCGGGCCGATGGTCGCGGCCTGCTCGAGCAGCTGCCGGCAGTCGTGATCGAGCGCGGCGAGGCGGACGTTCACCGCGTCCTCGACCGTCATCGGGAGGTGCGCCGTCGACAGCTTGCCGAGGTGCACGCGCCAGCGCGGCCCGCCCGAGTCGGGCGCGAGCTCCTCGATCACGCCCTGGTCGTGGCAGATGCGGACCATCTGCTCGACGAGCGCCGGGTTGCCGTTCGCGAAGGAGCAGGCCGCCTCGACGAGCTCGGGCGGCGCGCCCGGCCGGCCCTGCGACTCCGCGCCCGCGGCGTCGACGACGACGACGTCCTCGCCGCCGCGCGGCATGCAGGGCGCGAGCAGCGCCCTCGCCAGCTCCGCCGCCTCGGCCTCGCCGAGCGGCGTGAGCTCGATCAGCGCGTGGCGCCGCTCGCCGACCTTGCCCCAGTCGTCCTCGCGGGTGAGCAGCTCCGGGCGGGCCGCGCAGACGATCAGGACCGGGCCCGCGAGGTACTCGATGAGGTAGCGCAGGAGCGCGAGGGAGTCGTCGTGGGCGGCGTGGATGTCCTCGAAGACGAGGCACACGGGGCCCTGGGCGGCGTCCGCCTCGAGGAACGCCTTCAGCACGGCGCGGCGGATGAGGTCGGCCTGCGCCGGGTCGTCCTGCACCGCGCGGGTGAGCGGGCTGTCGCCGAACGCGAGCCCGATGAACTGCCCGAGGAAGTAGATGACGTCCCCGACCTTGCGGTCGCCCATCACGTGCGCGACCTGCGCGCGGACCTCGGCGCGGGCCGCGTCCTTGTCCATGCCGTCCGAGAGGCCGAAGCGGGCGCGCAGGAGCCGCGTGAAGATGCCGTACGCGGACGCCATGTCGCCGGCGCTGCCCGCGTAGACGCGCAGCGCGGCGGAGCCCTGGCGCTGCCGCTCGAGGAAAGCGCGCGCGAGCCGGCTCTTGCCGATGCCCGGCGGGCCGACGAGCGTCACGGTCCGGGTGGAGCGCTCCCGCTCGACGGCGTCGAGGGCGCGGGCCAGCGCCGACAGCTCGGCCTCGCGCCCGATCAGCGGTGCACGGGCGGGCGTCGCTGCGCCAGTTGCACTGTCCTCTCGGCTCATCTCCATGGCCTCCACGTCGCCGGGGGCCGCAGCGCGGGACATTCCCCTCGGCTCATCTCCCTGCCTCCGCGTCCCCGGGTGCCGCAGCGCGGGACACGATGTCCCGAGCCTATACCAGGTTCGGCTTCGGTGGCGCGTGCGGTAAGCTGCGGGCGTGGACGACGAGGTCACGGGGACGCCGCGGAGCGCCGGCAACACGGCGCGCAACGCCGCGGAGATCCGCGGGCGCATCACGGCCTGCTTCAGCCTGGCCGAGCTGCGCCGCTTCGCAGAAGCGCTCGGCGTGCCCGACATCCCCTGGGATCGTGGGATCCAGGGAGCGGCGCACGAGCTCGTCCGCCGCTTCGAGCAGCGGCGCGAGCTCTTGTCGCTCGTCGAGCAGCTCCGCGCGGTGCGGCCGCTCGTGGAGTGGCCCGACATGCCGATGGTGCCGCCGGCCACATCGATCGCGCAGGCGCACACGGACATCCCGCGACCGGCGCCGCTGCCGAAGCTCGCGCCGCTGCAGGTCCCCTCGCCTCCCACGGAGGTCCCGACGCTGGCGCCGCCGCCGATCCCGCCGACCACACGGACGCCGACCGTCCCCATGGCGGAGCCCGCGAAGCCGAGGTCGCCCGGCGCCGCCGGGCCGGCGTACCGCGCGGCCGGCCCTCCGGGCGCCGTCGAGCGCGCGCCGGCCCGCGCCTCGCGCCGCATCGATTCGCGCCTCCTGCTCGCGGCCCTGGGGCTCGTGGCGGTCAGCCTGCTCGTCGCCTTCCTGATCGGCAGGGCGTCGAGCGCGCCGGACGACGCGGCGGCGCGGGCGAGCGCCGCGCCCGCGAGCGCCGCTCCCGCGAGCGCCCCGCCGCCGGCGGCCCGGCCGGACGGGGTCGCGGCGCGCGCGGCCGCCGCGATCGAGCGCCGGATCGAGAGCGTGGCGCGGGCGTGCGAGATCCCTCCGGGCTCCGCGGAGGACGTGATGCGCCGCGCCTTCGAGCGCTGCGGACGGGCCCCCCACCCCCCGGCGCAACGGACGGCCCCGGCGCAGGGGAGCGATGCGCCGGCGGCGGAGCTCCCGGCGTCGCCGCCGGCCGCTGCAGGCGCGGCGCCTCGCGCGGCCGCCGCGGCCGGCAACGCGCCCGCCGGCGGCAACGCCGGCTGCGTGGGGGCGTGCGAGCGGCGACACAAGGCGTGCAGGGCGACCCAATGCGGCAAGGAGCCCACGCAGGGCAGCCAGTACCAGCGCTACCAGAGCTGCCTGTCGACGTGCCTGGAGCAGGCGTCCAGGTGTCGCCTCGGCTGCCTCTGAGCTCCCTCCCGCTCGCGGGCGCTCTGTGAACGGCGGCGTCGCGCGGGCCCCGTGAACGGCAGGGCCCCGCGGGGGCTCGCGCCAAGCGACAGGCGCCAGCCGCGCGATCGCGGGCCGGCGTCAGAGCGGCGGGCGGCTGCGGCGCATCACGCCGACCGTGGCGGTCGGCTGGTGCTCGGGGCAGCCGGTGCGGCCGGACCGGTTCGGGTCGAAGTCGATGCGGAGGCAGGTCTTGCAGACGCAGAGATAGGCGTCGTGGAACTCGCGGTAGTTCAGCATGTCCGCCGAGAACAGGCTGAGGACGATGTCGCTGAGCAAGTCCTCTTCGCGCGGGCACGACTCCCAGAGCGCGGCGTCTCCGGCGCGGCGCACGCGCCCGCCGTCGATCGCGGCGGCGAGGAAGCGATCGTCCGCGGCGGGCGGCATGAAGGCGCGGAGCGAGGCGAGCACCCGGAACCGCGCCGCCTCGACGAGCTCCTGGAGCTCGGGCTCGTCCGGTTCTACCGGGGCGAGCGCCACCTGCTTGGAGAAGCCCTCGGTCACATAGGCCGGGCGTGGCATCCGCCCGGGCGCCACGAGGTGCTTCTCGAACCAGCGCGCGAGCGCCACGCCGCTCTGGGGAGGCTTGTCGACGAACGTGAGCGCCGCGAGCAGCGCGCGCCGATCATGACCGCTGGCGACGAGCGACGGAGTAGATGGAAGCGTGGGAATCGAGGTGTGGGAGTCAGCTTGGCGCATGAACACCCCCCTTTATCCATCCCAGTCTGCACGAGGATTTCTCTCGCGGTCCAGATGCGATGGCGCCCCGGTCAAAGATTGCGGAACCGCCTGCGACGCACTGCATCATCGACGCCTGGCTGTGGCGGCGCGCGGAGGAGGCGGGCCTCAGTCCGTGATCTTGAGCGCCCCGCTGTCGTCGAGCGCGCCGCTCGCGTCGGCGCCGTCCGAGTCGGCCTCGACGTCGTCGTGAGGCGTGGACCCTCGCAGAAACGACAGGTCGAGGCCGCCCATGGGCTGCCGCGCTGCCGCGCGCGCGGCGGCGGCGGCGGGGAGCGCGTCGGCTCCACCTGCGCGCGGCGCGGCGCGGCGCCCCTCCTTTTCAGGGCGCGGCTCCTCGCGGCGCGGCTCCTCGCGGCGCGAGCCCTTCGCGAGATCGCGCCGGCTCGCTCCGGCCTCGCGGGGCCGCTCCGGCGCGGGCGTCGCGGGCGTCGCCTGCGGGCGCGCGGCCTGAGCGCGGGCGGAGGGGGTCCGGAGCGCCTTGTCCGTCTTCGCCATGCGCGCGCGCGTGCGGAACGAGGGGGCGTTCTTCGCGAGCTCGATGCAGCTGCCGCGCCCGGCGCGCGGGCAGGAGATGCGCACGTGCATGTGGTCGTCGTGCGGCTCCGCGCCCGTCGGCTGCATCATGGCGAACTGCGCGCGGACGAGCAGCGCGCGGGAGACGCCGATGCGCTTGGCGTGGGCGAGCAGCGCGTGCCGCAGCGGATCGGAGATGAAGATGTGGCTCACGTGGGCGCGGGGGTCGGTGAGCAGGTGCTGCACGAGCAGCCAGTTGCGCGGCAGGTCGAAGCGCGCCCCGGGCAGGCTGGTCGAGGCGAGCCGGGCGTTGAATCGCAGGAAGCGCGGCGCGTGGACCTGCTTGCCGCGGCCGTCGAGCGCATAGAAGCCGAGGTCGACGTCGCGGCCGCTCTCGTGGGAGCCGTGGCGGTGGACGTCGCCGCCGCGCTGGCGCGACAGGTCGCCGACGTCGAGCACCGCGCCCGGGAAGCGCCTGGCCACGCCGCGCGCCGCGCGCTCGATCATGCCGACGAGCGCCGGCATGCCCCAGCGGACGTCGGCGTGCGCATAGGCGGGCACGACGCGGATGTCCTTGCGCGAGGTGTCGAGCCGCACGCCGCCCTCGAGGCGCCCCTCGTTCGGGTGGCCGACCGACGCGGCGGGCGCCTTGGGCGCGGCCTTGGTCTTGGCCGGCTCGGCCGATCTCGACCCGGCGTCGCCGGCGCGGGGACGGTGGCCCTTGCCGGCGTCCTTCGTGACCCGCGCGCGCGGCGCCCCCGCGCGCGCCCGTGTGCCCGCGGCGGGGCGCGCCTTCGAGCCCGCCGGCTCTTTCGCGGCGGAGCGCGCCTTCGAGCGCGCCGGCGTCTCCGCGGCAGAGCGCGCCTGCGCGTCAGGCGCCGCGGCGACCGCCGGGGCGCCGGGCAAGGAGAGCGCCAGGATCGTGAACAGCAAGGAGAGCGGTCGAGGCACACCGGTGCGTTACGGGGTTTCGGCGGGTAGGGCCAAAAAGCCGGCGCCGCCCGGTCCCCGTGCCGCGCTGCGGCGGCAGCGGAGGCTTTTGCCTCGCGGCCAGTTGGGCTACCTCTCGGTCGGCCATGGACAAGGTCTTCAAGAGCGCGCTGGATGCCGTGAGGGACATCCCCGGCGGCGCCACGATCCTCTCGGGCGGCTTCGGCCTCTGCGGCATCCCGGAGCGCTGCATCGCTGCGCTCCGCGAGCTCGGCACGAAGGATCTCGTGGTCGTGTCCAACAACTGCGGGGTCGACAGCTTCGGCCTCGGGATCCTCCTTCAGAACCGCCAGATCCGGAGGATGATCTCGTCGTACGTCGGCGAGAACAAGGAGTTCGAGCGGCAGTACCTGAGCGGGGAGCTCGAGGTCGAGCTCACGCCGCAAGGCACGCTGGCCGAGCGCATCCGCGCCGGGGGCGCCGGGATCCCGGCGTTCTACACCCCGACCGGGGCGGGCACGGCCATCAGCGAGGGCGGGCTGCCGGTGCTCTACAACCCCGACGGCACGGTGAAGAGGTACTCCGAGAAGAAGGAAGTGCGGCAGTTCGACGGCCGCGACTACGTGCTCGAGCCGGCCATCCGCGGCGACTTCGCGCTCGTGAAGGCCTGGAAGGGCGACCGGTTCGGCAACCTCGTCTACCGCCACACCGCCATGAACTTCAACCCCATGATGGCGATGGCCGCGAAGGTGACGATCGCCGAGGTCGAGGAGCTCGTCGAGGTCGGCTCGCTCGACCCGGACCACATCCACACGCCCGGGATCTTCGTTCACCGGATCTTCCAGGGCGAGCGCTACGAGAAGCGGATCGAGCGGCGCACGGTGCGCAAGGCGTCGGCCGCCTAGGCGCGGCGCCGGGACAGGGGACACGATGGGACTCACGCGGGAACAGATCGCGCAGCGCGCCGCGCTGGAGCTCAAGGACGGCTACTACGTCAACCTCGGCATCGGGATGCCGACGCTCGTCGCCAACTACATCCCCGCCGGGGTCGAGGTGGTGCTCCAGAGCGAGAACGGGCTGCTCGGCATCGGCCCTTACCCGGCCCCGGGCGAGGAGGACCCGGACCTCATCAACGCCGGCAAGGAGACGGTGACGATGCTCCCCGGCTCGGCGATCTTCTCGAGCGCCGAGTCGTTCGCGCAGATCCGGGGCGGCCACATCGACCTCGCGATCCTCGGGGCCATGGAGGTCTCCGAGAAGGGCGATCTTGCCAACTGGATGATCCCCGGCAAGATGGTGAAGGGGATGGGCGGGGCGATGGATCTCGTGGTGAGCGCGAAGCGCGTCGTCGTGATCATGGATCACGCGGCGAAGAACGGCGCGCCGAAGATCCTGACCGAGTGCGCGCTGCCCCTCACCGGGCGCGGCGTGGTCCACCGGATCATCACCGATCTCGCCGTGCTCGACGTGACGCCCGAGGGGCTCGTGCTGCGCGAGCTCGCGCCCGGCGTGAGCGCCCGAGAGGTGCAGGAGAAGACACAACCAACGCTCCGGGTCCCCTCCGATGTCCAGGAGATGGGCCAGCGGGGCGCCTGAGGGTTCGCCGATGACCTGGCCCGAAAAGACCCTGCCGACGACCGACGCGAGCGAGAAGCGCTCGCTGGGAGCGGGCGTGTTCCGTCGCTGCGACGGCTGCTCGCACACCCACGACGCCTCCGAGCTCGCCCGCACCTTCGAGGTGTGCTCGCAGTGCGGCCACCACCACAAGCTAGACGCCGAGGGGTGGCGGAGGCTCCTGCTCGACGAGGGCGAGCTCGCCCAGTGGGACGACCACCTCGTCCCCAACGATCCGCTCCGGTTCAGCGACGGCAAGAGCTACCGGGACCGCGTCGCGGCGCTCCACAAGAAGGGGCGCGCGAAGGAGGCGATCGAGATCGGCCGGGCCAGGCTGGACGGCCGCGACATCGCGTACGGCGCGTTCGTCTTCGCCTTCATGGGCGGGAGCATGGGCTCCGTCGTCGGCGAGAAGATCACGAGGCTGTTCGAGCGCGCGACGCGGGAGGAGCTCCCGGTGGTGCTCCTCCAGTCGTCGGGCGGCGCGCGGATGCAGGAGGGCATCCTCTCGCTGATGCAGATGGCGAAGAGCGTGGCCGCGCTCGAGCGCTACCGCAAGACGCGGCTCCCGTTCCTCTCGGTGCTGCTCCACCCGACCACGGGCGGCGTGGCCGCGAGCTTCGCCTTCCTCGGCGACGTGAACATCGCCGAGCCGAAGGCGCTCATCGGCTTCGCCGGCCCCCGGGTCATCGAGAACACGATCCGGCAGACGCTGCCGGAGGGCTTCCAGCGGGCCGAGTTCCTGCTCGATCACGGGATGGTCGACGCCATCGTGCCGCGCCCCGAGATGAAGGCGTACATCGGTACGCTGCTCCAGCACCTCGTGGGCAATCGCCAGGCGCGGCGATGAGCTCGGCGGCGCCGCGGCTCCCGGCGCTGCTCGCGGCGCTGGGGCAGCGGGCGCCGCGGGGCATGGTGCTCGGGCTCGACCGGGTGCGCGAGGCGCTCGCGGCGCTCGGCGACCCCCAGGCCGCTCTCCGCGCCGTGCACGTCGCCGGCACCAACGGCAAGGGGAGCGTGTGCGCGATGGTCGAGTCGGTCGCGCGCGCGGCCGGGCTCCGCACCGGGCTCTACACGTCGCCGCACCTGTCCCGCTTCGCCGAGCGCATCCGCATCGGCGGCGACGCGATCGGCGACGCGGCGCTCGAGCGCGCGCTCGCGGCCGCGCTGGAGCGGGTCCCCTCGCCGCTCACGTTCTTCGAGGCGCTGACGGTGGCCGCGTTCGTCGCGTTCCGCGACGCGGACGTCGACCTCGCGATCCTCGAGGTCGGGCTCGGCGGGCGGCTCGACGCGACCAACGTGATCGCGGCGCCGCTCTGCACGGCGATCACGTCGATCGCGTTCGACCATGTGGCCCTGCTCGGCCCGACGCTGGCCGACATCGCCCGGGAGAAGGCCGGCATCCTCAAGCCGGGCGCGCCCGTGGTGCTCGGCCCGCTCGATCCCGAGGCCGACGCCGCGATCGAGGCGGTCGCACAGGCGATCGGGGCCGGGCCGCGCCTCCGCGTCACACGGGCCGAGCGCGGCGGGCGCGCGGGCGAGATCGCGGTGGGGCGCGCGGGGCCTGGAGCGCGCGCGACGCGCGTCGCCGGGCCGGGGCGCCGCGCGATCGAGGTGGAGCTCGGCCTCCGCGGGGCGCACCAGGCGGAGAACGCAGGCGTGGCGTGCGGGATCGCGTGGCGGCTCGCGGGCCGGTGGCCCGAGATCGAGCGGGCGCTCCCGGAGGGGCTCGCCGCGGCCCGCTGGCCCGGCCGGCTGGAGCGGATCGACGCGGGCGCCGCCCAGGTCCTGCTCGATGGTGCGCACAACCCGCACGGCGCGCGGGCGCTCGCCGCGTGGCTCGACGAGGAGGGTCCGGGCGCGGCGCGCACCGCGCTCGTGTTCGGAGCGATGGGCGACAAGGGGTGGGGCGAAATGCTACAGACGCTCGCCCCGCGTGCGCAGCGGCGGTTCTACGCGACGCCGCAGGGCCGCGCGGCCGCTCCGCTCGATGCGCTGCGCGACATCGCGCCGGGCGAGCCGATCGGCGATCCGCGCGCGGCGGTGGCGAGGGCGATCGAGGTCGCCGGGCCGGGTGGGCTCGTCGTCGTGGCCGGCTCGATCTACCTGGTCGGCGAGGTGCGGTCGGCGCTGCTCGGCATCGTGCCGGACCCGGTCGTGACGCTCTGAAGCGAGCGCGCCGCCGTGCGATGTGCAGGCGCGTCGCTGCGTGACGGCGCGCCGGTCTGGCACGGGCGATGCCGGTCCGGCGGCATGGCGTTCAGGAAGCGGCGTTCTCCGGTTCTCTTTCCTGCGGCGGCCCTCGGGGCGGCCGCGTTCGCGCGGACGGCGTTCCGCGCCCTGCGGCGGCTCGACCTGCGCGGCCGGGTCGTGGTCGTCACGGGCGGCTCTCGCGGGCTCGGGCTGCTCCTGGCCGAGGAGTTCGGCCGGTACGGCGCCCGGGTGGCGATCGCCGGCCGCGACGCGGTGGCGCTCGACCGGGCCGAGCAGCGGCTGCGGGCGCTCGGCATCGAGGTGCACGCGGTGGCGTGCGACCTCGGCGATCGCGCCGCCGCCGAGGCGTTCATCGACGGCGTTGCGAGCGTGTTCGGCCGGATCGACGTGCTCGTGAACAACGCCGGCGTGATCCAGGTCGCGCCGATGCAGGACCTCGGCGTGGAGGAGCTCGAAGACGCGATGCGCTCGAACTTCTGGAGCGCGGTCTACACGACGCTGCGCGCGCTGCCGCACCTCCAGCGGCAGGGGCGCGCGGCGCGGATCGTGAACGTGGTGTCCATCGGCGGGCGCGTCGCCGTGCCGCATCTGCTCGGGTACAACGCGTCGAAGTTCGCGATGATGGGCTTCTCGGAGAGCCTCCGAGCCGAGCTCTGCCACGGCAGCGCGCCGGGCCCACGCGTCACCACGGTGATCCCCGGGCCCATGCGCACGGGGTCGATCTACAACGCCGAGTTCGGCGGCAGCCCCCAGCGCGAGTTCGGCTGGTTCAGCCTGGCCTCGTCGATCCCGATCGCGACGATCGACGCGCGGCGCGCGGCGCGGCAGGTGGTGGCGGCGGCGCGCGAGGGGCGCGCCGAGGTGAAGCTCGGGCTGTCCTCGCACCTGCTCAGCTGGGCGCACGGGATCGCGCCTCAGACGACGGTGCGGTTGATGGGCCTGCTCAACGCGCTCCTGCCGTCGCCCCGCGGCGGCGCGGGGACGACGCGCGGGCGGGATCTGCACGCGCCGGCGCAGGCGTCGGTCCTGCTGCGGCTGAGCAACGAGGCGGCGCGGCGCAACAACGAGGCGCCGCCTGAAGCGGCGCGGTGACCGGCGCGCCGCCGCCGGCGCGGTGACCGGCGCGCCGCCGCCGGCGCGCGGTGACCGGTGGCGCGGGGAGCGATCGCGTCGCACGGAAGCGGCGCGATGAGCGACCGCATCGAGACCGGAACGATGAGCCCAGGGTCGCCGCGCCGGCAGTTGGCCGTAGGCTGTCTTGGCAAAGGTTGCTAAGGGTGGTCTCCTCAGCCCAGACCCACAGAGAGGGACCGTGCCGAAGCACACCAAGAAGGATCATAGGGAGGGCGCTCCGTCGGCGACGGGCGCACCACAGAAGGCCTCCGGGGGGCGCAAGCTCTTCGGCACCGACGGGGTGCGCGGCGTGGCGAACCAGCCGCCGATGACGCCCGAGATGGCGTTGCGGCTCGGGCGGGCGATCGCCTTCGTCGCGAGCCACGGGAAGTCGCGGCAGGTGCGGGTGGTGATCGGGAAGGACACGCGGCTGTCCGGCTACATGCTGGAGACCGCGATCGCGTCCGGCGTGTGCGCCATGGGCGGCCGCGTGATGCTGAGCGGGCCGATCCCGACGCCGGCGGTCGCGCAGCTCACGCAGAGCATGCGGGCCGACGCCGGGGTCGTGATCAGCGCGAGCCATAACCCGTATCAGGACAACGGCATCAAGATCTTCGGGCCCGACGGCTACAAGCTGCCCGACACCGCCGAGGAGGAGATCGAGCGGCTCATGGAGAGCCACGAGCTCGACGAGGCCCGGGTGGTGGGGGCGGCGATCGGCAGCGCGGTGAAGCTCGACGACGCGCGGGGGCGGTACGTCGTGTTCTGCAAGAGCACGTTCCCCACGGCGCTGTCGCTCGACGGCGTGAAGATCGTCGTCGACGCGGCGCACGGGGCGGCCTACCGCGTGGCGCCCTCGGTGTTCACCGAGCTCGGCGCGCACGTGACCGCGCTCGGCGTGAAGCCGAACGGCCGCAACATCAACCGCGAGACGGGCGCGCTGCACCCGGAGAACGTGACGACCGAGGTGCTCAAGCGGGGCGCGGCGATCGGCATCGCGCTCGACGGCGACGCGGACCGGGTGATCATGGTCGACGAGCGCGGCCAGGTCGTGGACGGCGACGCGATCATGGCGCTCTGCGCGCTCAGGATGCTGCGCATCGGCAAGCTGCCGCGGAGCACGATCGTGACGACGGTGATGTCGAACCTCGGCCTCGAGCGCGCGCTCAAGGCCCAGAACGGGCACGTCGTGCGGACGGCGGTCGGGGACCGCTACGTCGTCGAGGCGATGCGGAACGGCGGCTACTCGTTCGGCGGCGAGCAGTCGGGGCACCTCATCTTCCTCGACCACGCGACGACGGGCGACGGCATCGTGGCGGCGCTGCAGGTGCTCGCGATCATGATGGAGGAGGACAAGCCGCTGAGCGAGCTCGCCTCGAGCGCGATGCAGCGGGTGCCTCAGGTGCTGGAGAACGCGACGTTCTCGACGCGGATGCCGCTCGACAGCATGCAGCGGACGCGGATCGCGGTCGATCGCATCGAGAAGACGCTCGGGGACAAGGGGCGCATCCTCGTGCGGTGGAGCGGGACGGAGCCGAAGCTGCGCGTCATGGTCGAGGGCGAGGACGCATCGACCATCGAGGCCTATGCGCTCGAGATCATCGAGGCGGCCAAGCAGGACGTCGCCGGCGCCACGGCCTAGCGCCCCCCTCTCCTCCCCATCCACGGCGCAGCGCGAGGCTCGCTCAGAGGGCGCGGCGCATGAAGAGGTCCTCGAGCGTCTCGCGGCGCGGCGTCACCTCGACCACCTGGGCGCCCGCGGCGAGCGAGCGCTGAAGCACCTCGCGCACGCCCGCCTCGCCCTCCACGTCGACCATCACGACGTCGCCGCGGCGCGTGGTCGCGAAGCCCAGCGCGCCGAGCTCCTCGAGGAGGGCCGGGCTCGCGCCCGCCAGCGTGACGTCGGTGCGCAGCACGTCGCCCCGCAGGAGCTGCCGGATCGCGCCGCTCACCACCACGTGGCCCTCGCGCAGGATCGCCACGCGATCGCACATCGCCTCGACGTCGCTCAGGATGTGCGTCGAGAAGAAGATCGTCCGGCCCTGATCGCGCTCCGCAAAGATGAGATCGCGCACCTCCTTGCGGCCCACCGGATCGAGGCCGCTCATGGGCTCGTCCAGGATCAGCATCTCGGGATCGGCGACAAGCGCGGCGGCCAGCCCCGTGCGCTGCAGCATCCCCTTCGACAGCCGGCGCACCTGCCGATCCGCGGCGTACGCGATCTTCACCTGATCGAGCACCTCCATCGTCCGCCTGCGCAGCGCCGCGCCGCGCATCCCGGACAGGCGGCCGCAGAGCTCAACGAACTCGCGCGGGGTGAGGTAGGGATACACGTACGGGTTCTCCGGCAGAAAGCCGATCTTCCGGCGCGCCTCGGGCGACGGCACGCGCGCGCCGAACAGGTACGCCTCACCGCCGGTCGGGGCGATGAGGCCCGTCAGCATCTTGATCGTCGTCGTCTTGCCGGCGCCGTTCGGCCCGAGAAAGCCGAAGATCTCGCCGCGGCGCACGCCGAAGCTCACTCCCTTGACCGCCTCGACCGCCTTCCGGCGCAAGAAGCCCACCTGGAACGTCTTGAGGAGGCCGCGGACGTCGATCAGCAGCTCGCCGTCCAGCGCCTCCCCGCCGGCACCGGCCGGCACGGCGCGCCCGCCGCGCTCCTCGACGATCGATCCGGCACCGCTGCTCATGCGCCCTCCTCACCCTCGGGGCTCTCGCCGGACGCGCCGTCTCCCGGCCGCGCCCGGCCACGCCCGGCCGCGCTGTACTCGTGCAGCTTGTACTGGATCTTGCGCGGGCTGATCCCGAGGATCGTCGCTGCCTTCGAGGTCGAGCCCTTGCACGCCTCGAGCGTGCGCAGGATCGCGTAACGCTCCAGGTCGTAGATGGTGCTCCCGGGGACGCGCGGCATCGCGTCGGACGCCTCGGCCGGCTCGGACCCCATCTGCGCCGGCAGGTGCCGGAGCTCGATGCGCGCGCCGTCGCAGAGCACCGCCGCCCGCTCGATCGCGTTCTCCAGCTCGCGCACGTTGCCGGGGAACGAGTAGCTCGTCAGCGCCGACAGCGCCTCGTCCGTGAAGCCATCGATCCGCTTGCCGTTCTCCTGCGCATAGCGGCCCAGGAAGAACGTCGCGAGCTCGGGGATGTCGCTCCGGCGCTCGCGGAGCGGCGGGATCTCCAGGGTGACGACGTTGAGCCGGTAGTAGAGATCCTCCCGGAACAGGCCCTCGGCGATGCGCTGGCGCAGGTCGCGGTTCGACGCGGCGAGGATCCGCACGTCGACCTTGAGGGTCTCGTTGCCGCCGACCCGCTCGAACGTGCGCTCCTGCAGGAAGCGCAGCAGCTTCACCTGCGTGGCGAGCGGGATCTCGCTCACCTCGTCCAGGAACAGGGTGCCGCCGTTCGCCTGCTCGAAGCGGCCCTCGCGGCGGCCGACGGCGCCCGTGAAGGCGCCGCGCTCGTGGCCGAACAGCTCGCTCTCCAGGAGCGACTCGCTCAGGGCAGCGCAGTTCAGCCGGACGAGCGGCGCCTTCGACCGCGGGCTCGCGCGGTGGATCATCTCGGCGATGAGCTCCTTGCCCGTGCCCGTCTCGCCCACGATCAGCACGCTCGCGCGGCTCGGCGCCACCTGCTCGACCAGCCGGAGGAGCTTCGCCATGCTCGGATGGCTCGCGATCACGTGGCCGAACGCGTTGCGCTCGCGCAGCCGCTCGCGCAGGCGCGAGTTCTCCTGGAGCAGCCGCGCCCGCTCCACCGCGCGCTCGACCACGACAGCGAGCACCGAGAAATCGAGCGGCTTCGTCAGATAGTTGTACGCGCCCTTCTTCACCGCCTCGACGGCGCTCGAGATGGTGCCGAACGCCGTCATGACGACGAACGTCGCGTCCGGCAGCGCGAGCTGAGCCTTTTCCATCATCCGGATGCCGTCGAGCCCCGGCATCTTCAGGTCGGTCAGGACCACATCGGGCGCGAACTCCTCGAGCTTGCCGAGCGCCTTGAAGCCATCGGCCGCGGTCTCGGTCGTGTATCCCTCCTCGCGGAGGATCTCGGAGAGCGCCGCGCGCGCGTTGGCCTCGTCATCGACGATCAGGATGCGCCCGCGGGATGCCATGGTGATGGCTTTCCTAGCATGCGTGCCCGCAGAATTGGGCGACTGCTCGGCCTCGGCCGAGGAGCGCCGTCGCCCCGGGGAGGGGCGCCGTCGCTCGGGGCGCCGCGGTCGAGCACGTTTGCGACCGGGTCGCCGGCGCCGCGTGCGCGCAGAACGCGCAGAACGCCGAGCCCGCCGCAGAAACGAGGCGCGAAGCAGGCCGAACGACCGGACCTCACCGGCGCGGCGAGGCCGCACTTATCGAGGCGTGCGGCGCGGCCTGTCGAGGAGCTGCCGCCGAAGAAAACCGCTGTTTCGTGTGCGGCCCGGAGTGGTACAACGGGCCGCGCGCGAGGTCTCCACCGTCCCGATTGGCGGGCGTTTCCTTGTTCGATCTCGCGGATGAGGCTCGATGCATACGCTTCGGAAGGTGTTCGCCGACAGGCTCCGGCGCGCTGCGCTCACGGCGCTGCCGCTCGCCGGCTCGCTCACGCTCGCGGGCGCTGCCGAGGCGCAGCAGCCGCAGCCGCCCTTCGGACCGCAGCCACCTCCGGGCCAGCCGGCGCAGCCGCCTGGCTCGTTCGGGCCCCAGCCTCCTCCCGCCCAGCCCGGTCCTTTCGGGCCGCAGCCGGGCTTTCCGGGCGACGCGTCACCGCCGCAGTTCGGCCCGCAGCCGGGCTTTCAGCCGGGCTTTCCGGGCGACGCCCCGCCGCAGTTCGGCCCGCAGCCGGGCTTTCAGCCGGGTTTTCCGGGCGACACGCCGCCGCAGTTCGGGCAGCAGCCGGGGCAGCCGCCGCCGGACGCGAGCTTCTCCTTCGGTGCGCAGGCGTCCGCCGGCGATCAGGGCCTCCAGGCTGGCGCGACGGCGCCGCGCTCCACCGCGTGGGACGAGGAGGAGCGCGCGCTCTCGCTCGCCGCGCAGCCGAACCTGTGGGGGTCGACCGGCCTGCTCAGGACGTCGTACGCGGGCTCGGGCGCGCCGGGCACCTTCCGGGTGTCGTTCCTGCTCGACTGGTTCTCGACGAGCGGCTTCCTCTGCGATCCGGCCGAGTCGACGCTCGCCGGCCACCCGATCACCTGCGGCCCCGACGCGCAGGAGGACTCGGCGAGCCACGTGGGGGCGTTCTTCACGCTGAACGCGACCCCCCTGCCCTTCCTCGAAGGTTACGCCTCAATCCGCACGTTCGCGAACGCGAACGACCAGGGCCGCCCGCGGCTGCTGCAGGTGCTCGGCGACACGACGCTCGGCGTGAAGGCGTTCACGCCCCCGAAGATCGGCAAGCCGTTCACCTTCGGCGGCGAGGCGCAGCTGCTGCTGCTCAACGGCACGGGCGACGTGGGCCTCGCCGGCGGCGGCACGAGCGCGGTCTTCCGCGGGCTCGCGACGCTCGATCTGCGCAAGCCGCAGGGCAAGGGGTTCCCGCTGCGGGTGAACGTGAACCTCGGCTACAAGGTCGACAACTCCGGCAAGCTCGTGGAGGAGGTCGAGAAGGAGCGGGCCAAGGCGTTCACTGACGAGCGTGATCGGCAGCCGATCTCGCGCATCGAGCGGTTCGGGCTCGGCATCAACCGGGTCGACTTCTTCCAGACCCACCTCGGCGTCGAGGTGCCGCTGCCGAAGGTGCAGCCGTACCTCGAGTACACGCTCGACATCCCGGTGAACCGGCAGGGTTACGAGTGCCACACGAGCCGCGTGTCGCGCGGCGACGTCTGTCTCGGGCTCGACGACTTCGCGTCGCCCGACCCCCAGAGCCAGGGCGGGCCGGGCTACGCCGCGGCGCCGTCGCGGCTGTCGCTCGGCGTGCGGGTGACACCGTTCGAGAAGGCGTTCCGCGGGCTCTCCGGGCATGCGGCGTTCGACCTCGGCCTGTCGGCGACCTCCGTGTTCATCGAGGAGGTCGCGCCGCAGGCGCCGTGGACGCTGTATCTCGGGATCGGCTACGCCTACGACACGAAGCAGAAGGCGCCGCCGCCGGCCCCTGCGCCGCAGATCATCAAGGAGCCGCCGCAGCTCGTGCCGGCGCCGCAGAGCTTCGTGCGCGGCTTCGTGCACGAGCAGAACCGGCCCGACGCGGCGGTGGCCGACGCCATCGTGACGGTCGATGGCGCGCCCCAGCCGCCGTACGCGACCGGTCCGGATGGCCGCTTCCTCACGCGGCACCTCGAGCCGGGGACATACACATTCAACATCCGGGCGAACGGCTACAAGCCGGGCACCTGCCAGGCGACCCTCCCCGCCGGCGGGGCGGCGCCGGGGCAGCCCGGCATGTTCGGCCCGCAACCGGGGCAGCCCGGCGCCTTCGGCCCGCAGCCCGGCGCCTTCGGCCCGCAGCCCGGACAGCCCGGCGCCTTCGGCCCGCAACCGGGGCAGCCGGGCGCCTTCGGCCCGCAACCCGGCGCCTTCGGCCCGCAACCCGGACAGCCGGGCGCCTTCGGCCCGCAGCCGGGCGCCTTCGGCCCGCAGCCCGGCGCCTTCGGCCCGCAACCCGGCGCCTTCGGCCCGCAGCCCGGCGCCTTCGGTCCGCAGCCCGGCGCCTTCGGCCCGCAGGCCGGACAGCCCGGCGCCTTCGGCCCGCAACCCGGACAGCCCGGCGCCTTCGGCCCGCAGCCGGGGCCCTTCGGCCCGCAGCCCGGGCAGCCGGGGCCCTTCGGCCCGCAGCCGGGGTTGCCCGGCGCTGCACCGAGCGCGGCGCAGCCGCAGGGGCCGACCTTCGTGGACGTCGACTGCTCGCTCGAAGCGCTGCCCAAGACGGGCAACATCGTCGGGACGGTGAAGGACGCGGAGAGCGGGGACGCGGTCGCCGGCGCGACGATCCGGCTTGTCGACGCGGCGGGCCGCGAGCAGACGGCGACGGCCGACGCGAGCGGCGCCTTCCGCTTCCCGGATCTGCCGGCCGGCGCGGTGACGCTCAAGGTCGAGGCGCAGGGATACATGAACCACGTCAACCAGGCCGACGTCCGGACGAGCGAGGACACGCGCGCCGCGCTCACGGTGAACAAGCGGCCGAAGGTCTCGCTCGTGAAGGTGCAGGGCAACGAGATCAAGATCTCGCGGCAGATCCACTTCGAGACCGACTCGGCGAAGATCCTGGGCGACTCGAACGCGCTGATGGAGGAGATCGCGGACGTGCTCCAGCGGAACCCGAACATCCGCAAGGTCGAGATCCAGGGGCACACCGACAACACGGGCGGACGTGAGCACAACCAGACCCTCAGCGAGGCCCGGGCGAACTCGGTGCGCGCCTGGCTGGCCAGGGCCGGCGTGGACGCCTCGCGGCTGCTCGCGAAGGGCTACGGACAGGACCGCCCGGTCGCGCCGAACGTCACGCCCGCGAACAAGGCCAAGAACAGGCGCGTGCAGTTCATCATCGTGGAGAAGTGAGCCTGGCCCGCCGTCGGGCGGGTCCGGCGCACGGCCGCGCCCCGGGGTCGCTTGTCGGCGCCGGGGCGGTGCGATAGGGCACGCGCATGATGAAGCACGTCGTCGTGGGCGCGCTCGCGGTGATGACGGGTTGCGCGGCGCCCACCCCGGTGCCGGACGCCCAGCCCGTCGAGAGCGCCCGGCCCCCCTCGGCCGCCGCCGCGCCCACGGCGGCGGCGGGCGCGGCCGAGGCGGCGCCGCCGCCGGAAGACGCAGGTGCGCCAGGCCCGCCGCAGGATGGGGGTGCTCGCACGGCGGCCGAGGCGGCAGCGACGGACGGGTCATCCCCGCCGGGATCGCCGCCTGTCCCTGGCGCGGATGCCGGCGCCACGGCGACCGCCCTCGCGACGAACAAGATCCTGCCGCCGCTCGAGAGCGAGGAGCTCACGGCGCGGGCCAGGGCGCTGTTCGACGCCATCGTGAAGAACGAGCCGGCGCTGGCCGATCCCTTCTGGTTCCCCAAAGAGCCGTTCATCCCGCTCAAGGACGTGAAGGATCCCGGCAAGTACTGGGACAACCTCCACGCCGCCTACGCGAACGACGTGAAGGCGATGCACCGGAAGCGCAAGAGCTGGGAAGGCGCGCAGCTCGTCGGCTTCGAGGTCGGCTCCAGGCCGAAGTGGGTGCCTCCGGGCGACGAGGTCAACAAGATCGGCTATTACCGCTCCTTCCACGGCAAGCTGAAGTACGAGATCGACGGCAAGCCGGCGAGCCTCGATGTCCACACGATCATCTCCTGGCAGGGTCGCTGGTACATCACGCACCTCGGCGACTTCAAGAAGCGCTAGGTGCCCGCTCCCGGTCGCCGCGGCGACACCTCTCGTGGAGACGAAGGACCCCAGAGGAACGCGATGGAACAGCCAGAGCGCGTCGCGGGCAGGCTGAGGGCGCGGTACGACGCCGTCCGGGCGTTCACGGAGTCGCTCTGCGCGCCGCTCTGCGCCGAGGATTACGTCATCCAGTCGATGCCGGACGCGAGCCCGGTGAAGTGGCACGTCGCGCACACGACGTGGTTCTTCGAGACGTTCGTGCTCGGCGAGCGCGCCGGATACGCGCCCTTTCACCCGCGGTTCGGGTACCTCTTCAACTCGTATTACGTGACCGTGGGCGAGCGGCACTGCCGCCCGCGGCGCGGGATCCTGTCGCGCCCGACGGTGGAGGAGATCTACCGCTACCGGCGCCACGTGGACGAGAGGATGCGCGAGCTCCTCGACGAGATCGGCGCGGGCCAGCACCTCGATCTCGCCTTCACGATCGAGGTGGGGCTGCACCACGAGCAGCAGCACCAGGAGCTGATCCTGACCGATCTGAAGCACGCGATGGCGCAGAACCCGCTGCGCCCCGCGATCTTCGGCGGCGCGCCGCCGGGCCGGAGCAGCGGCGGAGCTGCCGGGGAGCTCCGCTTCGTGGAGCACGCCGAGGGCGTCCGCTGGATCGGCGACGGCGGGGGCGCGTTCGCGTTCGACAACGAGACGCCGCGGCACCGCGTGTTCGTGGGCGCGTTCGCGCTCGCGGAGCGGCCGGTGACGTGCGGCGAGTATCTCAGGTTCATGCAGGACGGCGGGTACGCACGGCCGGAGCTCTGGCTATCGAGCGGCTGGGATGCGGTCGCCGCGAACCGGTGGGAGGCGCCGCTCTACTGGGAGCATCGGGACGGAGGGGCTCAGCTGTTCACGCTCCACGGGCTCCGCGAGGTGGACCTCGATGAGCCCGTCTGCCACGTGAGCCACTACGAGGCCGACGCCTACGCCCGCTGGGCAGGCGCGCGGCTCCCGACAGAGGCCGAGTGGGAGACGGCCGCGCAGGGCGCGCTCTCCGGCGCCGAGGAGGTCCCTGGCAGCACCTCGCCCGGCGTGGCGCCACCGGGGAATTTCGCCGAGCGCGGGCGCTTTCACCCGGAGCCCGCGAGCGCGCCGTCGCGACCGGGAGCCCCGCGACAGCTGCTCGGCGACGTGTGGGAATGGACGTCGAGCGCGTATGCGCCCTATCCCGGCTTTCGCCCGTGGCCCGGAGCGCTCGGCGAGTACAACGGCAAGTTCATGAGCGGCCAGCTCGTGCTGCGCGGCGGCTCCTGCGCGACCCCGGCGACGCACGTCCGCGCGACGTACCGGAATTTCTTCCCGCCGGACGCTCGGTGGCAGATGAGCGGCATCCGGCTGGCCCGCGATCTCTGACGCGGGCCGCCTGACGCGGGCCGTATCGGCGCCCGCCCGGTACCGCGCATCGCGGCTCGCCGCGCCGACGCGCCCCGCCGGCGAGCCGCGGGCGGCGCTCCCTTCCTGTGGACGCTGCGCCGGCGCGCCGCCATGGTCTCGGCATGGCGCCGCTCGTCTCCGTCTTGCTCCCGTACCGGCAGGCGGAGGCGACGATCGAGGAGGCGCTGGAGAGCGTGCTCGCCGAGCGCGAGGTCGATCTCGAGGTGATCGCCGTGGACGACGGCTCCACCGACGCCGGCCCGGCCAGCGTCGCGCGCATCGCGCAGCGCGACCCCCGTGTCGTTCCGATCGCGACGGGCGGCGTGGGGATCGCGCGGGCGCTCTCGCGCGCGACGGAGGCCGCGCGCGGCGAGCTCATCGCGCGCATGGATGGCGACGACATCTCGGTCGGCGGGCGCCTCGCGCGGCAGGTCGAGGCGCTCCGGCGGGATCCAGGGCTCGGCGTCGTCGGGGCCCGCGTCGAGGCGTTCGCGGCGGGGCCGATCGGCGAGGGCATGCTCCGCTACGTGGACTGGCTGAACTCGATCCTCACGCCCGAGGACCACGCGCGGGAGATGTTCGTGGAATCCCCGCTGTGTCACCCGTCGGTGATGCTGCGGCGGAGCGCGCTGGAGCAGGTCGGCGGGTTCCGTGAGACCCCCTGGGCGGAGGACTACGACCTGTGGCTGCGCCTCGACGCCGCCGGCGCGCGGATGGCGAAGCTCCCGGAGCTCGGCCTGCGCTGGCGGCACCGCGAGGGCCGGGCGACGTTCGCGGATCCGCGGTACGCGATCGCGCGCTTCCTCGAGGCAAAGGCGCACTACCTCGCGAGAAAGCTCGGCTCGGCGCGCCCCGTGGCGGTGTGGGGCGCGGGCAAGACCGGCCGGCGGCTGGCGAGGGCGCTCGCCCGGAACGGCGTGACGCCCGAGCGGTTCGTGGACATCGATCCGCGCAAGATCGGCCGGATCGCGCAGGGGGCGCCGATCGTCGACCCGTCGCGGCTTTCGCGGGGCGCGCAGACCCTCGTCGTCGCCGTGGGGGCGCGGGGGGCGCGCGCGCTCATCCGCGCTCACCTCGCCGCGCGCGGCTTCGTCGAGGGCTCCGACTATGTGTGCGCGTCCTGAGCGCGCGGCGCGCAGAGCGCCTCTTTGCAACCGCAGGCTCTGGTGGGAGGATTCGAGGTCACAGCGATGCGCGTCCCGGTGCTCACGAGCAAGCTCGACTTTCCTCCGCCCGAGCGCGCGACCCCCGAGGGGATCGTGGCCGTGGGCGGCGAGGCCTCGCCGGAGCGGCTGCTGACCGGCTACCGCCGGGGCATCTTCCCGTGGCCCCACGAGGGGCTACCGCTGCTCTGGTTCTCCCCGGATCCGCGCTTCGTCCTGCCGCCGCGCGAGGCGCACATCCCGCACTCGCTGCGCAAGCGGGTGCGCCGGGGCGAGCTCGAGGTCCGGACCGACACGGCGTTCGCGGACGTCATGCGGGCCTGCAGCGCGTCGCCGCGGCCCGGGCAGAGCGGCACGTGGATCACCGAGGAGCTCGTCGACGGATACACGGCGCTGCACGCCGCCGGGGTCGCGCACAGCATCGAGGCCTGGTCGAACGGCGAGCTCGTCGGCGGCCTCTACGGCGTGTCGCTGGGGCGCATGTTCTTCGGCGAATCGATGTTCGCGCGCGCGCCCGACGCCTCGAAGGTCGCGTTCGCGACGCTGCTCGGGAACCTCGTCGCCTGGGACTTCACGCTGGTGGACTGCCAGGTGTACACGGAGCACCTGGAACGCTTCGGCGCCGTGGAGTGGTCGCGGCGCGAGTTCCTCCGCGCGCTGAAGACGGCGCTCGACGCCCCGACGAAGGTGGGGCCGTGGCGCTTCGACCTCGAGCCCGCGCAGGCGATCGAGCGGCTCATCCCGCGGTGATCGCGCCCGGAGAGCGCGCGGCGCTGCCCGGCCCCGGCGCTACGAGCGCGGGGTTCCTGGCTCCTCCTTGATCTCCCGGAGCAGCTCATCGATCCGCCGCTCGGCGTCGGGGCCCTCGTCGTAGAAGAAGCGCAGCGTCGGCACGACGCGCAGGCCCATCGTGCGGGCGACGTCCCTGCGCAGCCGGCCCGACGCCGCCTCGAGGCCCTTGAGCAGGGCGCGGCGCGACGCCGCGTCCTCCGCCCCGAACTCGTGGCGCACGTGGATCTTCGCGCTCTGCAGATCGTCGGTGATCTCCACGCGCGACACGAGCACGCCGGCGATGCGCGGATCGCGCATCTCCCGGAGCAGGTTGGACAGGTCCTCGCGGAGCCGTTCTGCGACCCGCGTCGCCCGCTTCACCGTGCCGCTCATTCGTCGTCCTCTGCGTCCTCGAACATGTCGGAGGCCGCTCCCAGATCCCTGTCCTCGCGATCGAGCGCCTGCTCGATGCCGCCCTGCACCCCCGCTCCTCCCTCACCGAACGGCACGATCTCGGTCGCCCGGTCGCTGAGGACGGCGTGGGGCAGCGATCCGGCCATCGCGGCCACGTCCGCGAGGACCTTGTCGCACATGGCCGCCGAGTTCGAGACGACCGCGACGCCGAGCGTCGCCCGCCTCGGATCGTCGAGCACGCCGACCTCCGCGATCGACACGCGCATCCGGCTCTGCGCCCGCTCCTTCAAGGATCGCACCACGCTGCGCTTGTCCTTGAGGGAGCGGGCCCCGACGATATCGAGGCGGAGACGGAGAACGCCGACGAACATCTAGCGGCTCAGAGCTTCGTCTTGATCTCTTCGATCTCGAAGCTCTCGATGAGGTCGCGCTCCTTGATGTCCGAGTAGCCGTCGAGCGAGATACCGCACTCGAACCCCTCGACCACCTCTTTCACGTCGTCCTTGAAGCGGCGCAGCCCCGAGAGGCGCCCCGTCCAGATGACGGCGTTGTCCCGGATCAGGCGCGCCTCGGCGGTGCGCTTGACCGAGCCGCTCACGGCCATGCAGCCGGCGACCGTGCCCGCCTTCGTGATCTTGAAGACCTGGCGAACCTCGGCGCGGCCGAGGACCTTCTCCACCTTTGTCGCGGGGAGGAGCCCCTCCATCGCGCTTCGGATGTCGTCGACGGCGTTGTAGATGATGTTGTAGAGCCGGATCTCGACGCCCTCGTTCTCGGCCAGAGCGCCCGCCTTGCCGGCCGATCGGACGTTGAAGCCGACGATGATCGCCTTCGACGCTACCGCCAGGTTGACGTCGCCCTCGGTGATGCCACCGACGGCGCCGTTCACGATCGTGACCTTCACCTTCTCGGTCGTGAGCTTCGCCAGCGCGTGGGTGATCGCCTCGACCGAGCCCTGCACGTCGCCCTTGATGATCAGCTTGAGCTCGAGCTGATCGGCCTCCTGCAGGTTCTTCGTGATCGACTCGAGCGAGACGCGCGAGTCCTGCGGGATCAGCGTCTTCGACGCCTTCTTGCGGCGGGTCTCGGCGATCTCCTCCGCGGTCTTCCCGTCCTTGACGGCGTGGACGGGATCGCCCGCGCTCGGCACCTCGGCCAGGCCGAGGACCTCGACGGGCGTCGCCGGGCCGGCCTCGGCGACGGAGCGCCCGAGCTCGTCGGTCATCGCCCGGACCTTGCCCCACGCGGCGCCGGCCAGGAGGATGTCGCCCGTGCGGAGCGTGCCGTCCTGGACCATGACGCGCGCGACCGGCCCGCGGCCACGATCGAGCAAGGCCTCGATGACGGTGCCGCTGGCGCGCTTCTTCGGGTTGGCGCGGAGGTCCTGGACCTCGGCGAGGAGCAGGACCGACTCGAGGAGCTGGTCGATGCCCTGCCCCAGCTTCGCCGACACGCTGCAGAACATCGTCTCGCCGCCCCATTCCTCGGGCTGCAGCCCGAGCGCGGCGAGGTCGCGCTTGATCTTGTCCTCGTCGGCGCCCGGCTTGTCGATCTTGTTCACCGCGACGATGATCGGCACCTTCGCGGCCTGCGCATGCGAGATCGCCTCCTTTGTCTGGGGCATCACGCCATCGTCGGCCGCGACCACCAGGATCACGATGTCGGTGAGCGAGGCGCCGCGGGCGCGCATCGCCGTGAACGCCTCGTGACCCGGCGTGTCGAGGAAGGCGATCGTCCCGCGCGGCGTGTCGACGCGGTAAGCGCCGATGTGTTGGGTGATCCCGCCCGCCTCGCCCTCGGCGACGGTGGCCTTCCGGATCCTGTCGAGCAGCGACGTCTTGCCATGGTCGACGTGACCCATGACGGTGACGATGGGCGGACGGTTCTCGAACTCCTCGTCGGCCTCGGTGCCGGCCTGCATGGCCGCGGTCAGCGTGTCCTGCTCGCTGACGGCCACGTCCTCGACGCTCCAGCCGAACTCGCTCGCGAGGATCTTGGCTGTTTCGGCGTCGAGCGTGCTGTTGATGTTCACGCCCGTCATGCCCATCGACAGGAGTCGCATGAGCACGTCCGTGGCCTTCAGGCTCATCTTCGCGGCGAGCTGCTGGAGGGTGACCTGCTCCTCGATCTTGATGACCTTCTTGTGCGAGGCCATCTCCTGCGTGGAGACCTGGACCGGCTTGCGCGGGAGAGAGCCCGGGCGCGGCCGCCCGAACATCCCCGGACGCGTGTTCCGGCCGCCCATGGGCCGGCCGCCTGGACCGAAGCTGGGACCGCCGGGGCGCGCTTGCTGGGCGTTCGCACGCGGATCGTAGGTCGTGCGCCGCGCCGGCGGCGTGCCGGTGCGGGCAGCAGGCATCGTGACGCCGGGGCGCCCCTGCCACACCTCGATGCCGGTCTTCGGCGGCGAGGACGGCCGGCGCGGCGCCTGGCTCGCGCCCGCCGCGTCCTCCGGCTTGGCCGCGGACGCCGATGCGGGCGGCGCTGTCGGCCGGGATCCCGGGCGGGCCGCGGACGACGCAGGGTGGTGCGCCGGACCGGAAGGCCGATGCGGCGTGGAGGGCGGCTGCGTCGACCGAGACGCCCCTTGCGCCGGGGCAGGCACCGAGGCGGCCTGTGTCCGGGCCGGCGCAGGCGCCGCGGTGGACGCGGTCGCTGCGGCAGGCGCGGGCGCTGCAGGCTTCGCCGGAGCCGGCGCAGTCGCCTGCGCCGCGGTGGGCGCGGGCGCTGCAGGCGCGGCGGGAGCAGGCGCTTGCGCCGGTGAGGGCGCAACCGCGGCGGGGGCCGGCGCGGCAGGCGCCGACTCGGCAGGGGCCGGCGCGACGGCGGCGGCAGATGGCGCCGCGGCGGCGGCGGACGGAGCAGGCTTCGGCTCGGGCGAGGTCACCTTCGTCTCCTCCGCGAGCGCGGGCGCGGACGCCGCGGCAGACGCGGGTGCTGCGGGAGCGGGAGCCGCCGGAGGCGGCGGCGCTGCCGGCGCTACCGCAACGGGCGGCGCTGCCGGGGCAGGTGCGCTGGGCGCGGGCGCTGGCTCGCGCGGGCTCGCGGCGACCACCGGCTCAGGAGCCGGCGGCGGGGGCGATGCGATGGAAGCGGCGGGCGGTGGAGCGGGGCGATGGACCAGCGCCTCTTCTTCCTGAGCAACGCGCTCGTGCGGCGGGGGAGCAGCAACGGACGCAGCCGCAGGCCGCGAAGGCGCCGGCTCCGGAGCGGCGCGCACCGGCGCCTCCGGATCCGGCCCGCGGCCCGGCGACGACGGCTCGGGATCGGCCCCAGGCCGAGCACGGCGCTTTACGACCGTGGGGCGGATCCGCTCCTCCACCACCTCAGGCGACTTCTGCCGCTCGAGGTGCCGCTTAACCCGCTCGACGACGTCGGATTCGACGGCGCTCATGTGATTGCGCACGTCGCCAATACCCATGGATTGGAAGAGCGCGACCAGCGTCTTCTGGTCCATGTTCAGCTGCTTGGCGACCTCGTAGACCCGGACTTTGCTCATGCACCTCGCTCCACGTTAACCAATCCGCTTCACCCATCCGCGCGGGCGACCCGTTGCGGCCACTCTGTCCACCGTCGTGGCGCGTCCGGTAGAACCGGACCTCGCCGCCGTGCCCCCGACCGGGCCGCCTTCCCCGGTGCCCCGCGCGATTGCAAGAAGCCGACCGGACCCACTCTTTGACGCCAGCCGCTCGTCGCGGCCAGCAAGCCCGCCCGCCGGGCTGTCAGGTTTTTCCCCGCCCCCCTCGGACGCCGGCCGAACGCCAGCGCTGAGGTGCTCGACGTCCACCCCCGCCCTCCCCGATCCACGGCGAGGGGCCGGGCCAGCATGGCCGGACGCAGCCTTCCGTCGTTCGGGGCCCCCACCTGCCTCCGACCGGACAGCCGCGTTGCGCGCCGACCGCCCCCTTCGACCGGAGCTGCCACGCCCGCCCTCCGCGGCGCCCTCGCCCCGCTCGATGCGGGCGCAGGTGTCCACGACGTGCGCTGCGTGCGCGACGGCGACCGCGAGCGGCGCCGAGGAGATGGCCATCACCGCCACGCCGCTCTCGCGGCCCGCCAGGGAGCCGAGCACCTGTTGGGTGCCCCATGCGACAGCGCGCCCCGCCGCGATCGCCCGCCGCACCTCGGGTAGATCCGCGCCTGCCGGCGCGTCGCACGCGACCAGCAGGAGCGCGGCCTCTCCCCGCTCGCACGACCCCACGACCGCATCGGCGCCGATCGCCACGCTCCGAGAGCGGACGGCCGCACGGATGAGCCCCTGGAGCCGGCGCTCCGTCGCCCCCCGGATCGCCCGCGCCAGCGAGACGGCCGTGAGCGGCTCCGCGCCCGGGGCGGCCTGATCGCCGTCGCCCTCCGCGCCCGGGCCTACATTTCCCCGGATCGCGTGGACCCGTCCCTTGGCGGCACGGGCGAGCCCCCGGGCGACCGCGGCCGCCACGCAGTCCCGCTGCGGATGGACATGCGCGCCCCGCCCGAACCCGCCGTCGCCCGGATCGACCGCGATCACGCCGCCGGGACCGAGGATGAGCCGGACGAGCGGACGAGCGCCGCGGACGTCATCGACGCCGACGCGCTCCCCGCAACCGACGCACGTGCGCACCCGCCCCCTCTCGAAGGGCTCGCGCTCACCCGCGTCGTTCTGTCTGCTCACCGCTGATTCCATCCTCGGTCCTCTGAACCCCGCTCCTTGAAACGCGTTACACGTGTCTCGCTTCGGCGGCTCGGCGAATGTCCGCCCGCGCTGCATCGAGCACCTTCTGCTCGCTCTCGACGAAGTCCCGCGCGCCCTGCTTGATGGCGCGCGCCTTCTTGATGCCAAGGCCCGTGCGGATCGCCAGCCGATCCTCGTCTTCTCGCAGCAGGTCCTCCACGCTGCGGTACCCGGCTTCCTCGAGCAGCACCACCGTCCGCTCGCCGACGCCGCGGATGAACATCAGCCGCTCGCGGTCGGTGAGGGGCTCGGTGCGCGAGCTCGCGGTACGGATGCGCTCCTGACGCAGCCGCTCCATCGTCGTGTCCGCCTGCGCCTTGATGCGCTCGGCGGCCTCGGCGCCGCCGAGGCCCGGGATGGCGGCGAGCTCCTCGACCGAGGCCTCGCTCACCTCTTCCAGAGCACGGAAGCCGAGCCGGTACATGGACTTGGCGATCTGCTCGGTCACCCAGTCAATCTGCTGCAGGGCGGAGATCGCCTCCTCCTCCATCTGCTTGAACTTTGTCTCGCTGATGATGTCGAGCTTCCAGTTCGTCAGCTGCGCGGCGAGCCGCACGTTCTGGCCCTTGCGCCCGATCGCCAGCGACAGCTTCTCGTCCGGGACCACGAGCTCCATGCGCCCGTCTGCCTCGTCGACGATCACCTTGTGCACCTCGGCCGGCTGGATCGCGGCGATGACGTAGCGCGCCGGATCCCTGTCGAAGGGCACGATGTCGATCTTCTCGCCGCGGAGCTCCTGGACCACGGCCTGCACGCGCGAGCCCTTCATGCCCACGCACGCGCCCACCGGGTCGACGTCCGCGTCGCGGCTGGTCACCGCGATCTTGGAGCGGGCGCCCGGCTCGCGGGCGACCGACACGATCCGCACGATGCCCTCGTAGATCTCGGGGACCTCGGCCTCGAAGAGCTTCTCGACGAGCCGGGGATCGGAGCGGGAGAGGATGACCTGCGGGCCGCGCGCCTCGCGATCGATGTCCTTCACGTACGCGACGATGCGGTCCCCCGGCCGGTACGTCTCGCGCGGCGTCTGCTCGCGGAACGTGAGCACACCCTCGGTGCGGCCGATGTCGACGATGATGTTGTTGCCCTTCTCGAACCGCCGCACGATACCGCGGATCAGCTCTCCCTTGCGATCCTTGTACTCATTGAAGATGAGATCGCGCTCGGCGTCGCGCACGCGCTGGAGCAGGACCTGCTTCGCCGTCTGCGCGGCGATGCGCCCGAAGGTCGTGCGGCCGTGCTTGAGCTTCAGGATGTCGCCGTACTCTTTGTCCTGATCGCGCGCCTTCTCCGCGTCCTCGGGGCGCCAGAAGACCTGGAAACCGAGCTCCTCGCCCAGGGTCGCGTCCAGCTTGAGCTTGTCCACGTCAGTGATGGAGATCTCGCGCTCCGGCTCCGCCACGGCCTCGACCACGGTCATGTACTGGAAGAGGTCGATCTGCCCGCTGTCCTCGTTGAAGCGCGCCTCGAGCTCGCGGGTCGGGCCGAAGACGCTCTGCGCGGCCTTCAAGATCGCGGCCTCGATCGTCTCGACAAGGATCTTCTTGTCGATCCCCTTCTCCTTCGCGACCTGATCGAGGATGCTGCCGAGGCTCGTCTCCGAGGTCGGCATCGCTGCCATCGTTGCCATGACGTCCCTGTCTCCTGATCTTTCTTCTCTCTACTTGCGCTTCTCGGAACCGCGCGCGCTCCGCATTGAGGCCGGTCGCGGAGCCGCCTCCGCGAGCCGCTTCGTCGGCCCCGACTCCTTAGCGGTCTCCTTGCCCTGCCGCTGCCCCTTCTTGGGCTTGGGCTGCGACGAGAGCTCGAAGACGAGGCGCGCCTCGATGACATCCGAAAACGGCGCCTCGATCCGCTTGCCGTCGACCAGGACCGCGACCTGCCCCTCCGGAGCCGTGAGGAGCTCGCCCCGGAGCAGCCGCTGGCCGTCCGGCGCCGGGCGCGACAGCTTCACCTTCGCCGTCTTGCCGAGGAAGCGGGCGAACTCGGCCGGTGTGCGCAGCCGCCGGTCGAGGCCCGGAGAGCTGACCTCGAGGTTGTAATGGTTGGGTATGAGATCCTCGACGTCGAGGACCGAGGAGACGTCGCGCGACACATCCACGCAGTCCTCCAGCGTGACGCCGCCGCCCACCTCGGCCGCCCCCTCGCGCTCGATCGTGAGCCGAAGCGTCCAGCCCGCGCGCTCGGTGGTCCACTCCAGGTCGACGAGCGTGACCCCGCGCGTGGCAAGCACCGGCGCGAGGGCGTCGCGAACGCGCCCGAGATCGAACACAGCTCCGGTCGAAGGCTCCATCAGTTGCGGCATGGGAGAGACGTCACCCTTGGCGGATCCGGGAACTTTCAGCGCCATGAACCCCGAGCGACGGTGCCCGGCGCCCCTGCGCCAAAAAAAAAGAGCCGATTCCCGAACTGGGAACCCGGCTCGCGGATCCGCCTAGTTGTCGGCGGACAACCTAGTCGAATGCTGGGCCTCATGCAAGGGGGGATACGGGCAAACCGCCCCCTCGTGGCCGGGGATCTCCCCGCCGGTTCGCCCCCGCCTTGGCCTGCGCCGCGTCACCGCCGGAGGGCGGGATGCCTTACGCCAGATTCGGCAGCGCGACGATATCCACGTGCAGGACCTCCTCAAACGCCGCGATTTCCTTCAGGCAGGCTTCGCTCGGCCGGCCGGAGACCCGCATCTTCGTGCACGTGGCAGTGGCCCCATCGAAGACGGTATTTGAAATCTCCTCGATGTTGATCCCGTGCCGCTTCATGACGCTGAGCGTGTTCGCGAGCACGCCGACCTTGTCCAGCATCCGGACGACGACCGCGTAGCGAGCGGGCGAGGTAGCGCAGATGTTGACCACGTTGGGCAGCTCCTCCTCCGTCATGAAGGAGCGGATGATCCGGGCCGTCTCGAGGGCGATGGCCCGCTGGGCCTGCTCCGTCTGCGCGGCGATGTGCGGGGTCCCATAGACGAGCCCCCGCGCGAGGAGGTGCGACTCGAACGGCGCCGAGCCCCTGTCGGGCTCGCCGGCGAAGACGTCGAGGCCGACCCGCAGCCCCTTGCGCGGGATGAGCTCCTCGAGCGCGGCGTAGTCCAGGACCTCCGGGCGCGCGGCGTTCACGACGATCGCGCCGTCGGGGAGCGCCTCGAGGACGCTCCGGCCGACGATGCCGCGCGTCTGCGGGGTGGCGGTCAGGTGGATGGTGAAGATGTCCGAGCGGGCAGCCAGGTCCTCCAGGGTCCGGGCGTAGCTGACGTCGAGCTTGGCGGCGCGGCCCGGCGTCAGCGAGCGCGACCAGGCGTGCGGCTCGAGCCCGAAGGCGCGGGCGCGCACCAGCACCTCGCGGCCGATCGCGCCGAGCCCCGCGATGCCGATCCGCCGGCCGAACAGCCCCCGGGCCGCCGAGTACTTCGTCTTCTCCCAGCGGCCGGCCCGGAGCTCGGACGTCGCGTCGACCAGCCGGCGGTCGAGCGCGAGGATGAACGCCATCGTCAGCTCTGCCACCGCGGTCGCGTTCTTGCCGGGGCAGTTCGCCACGTAGACGCCGCGCGCGCTCGCCGCCGCGACGTCGATCGTGCCCACGCCGACCCCGGCCCGCACGATCAGGTTGAGCTGACGGCCCGCCTCGATCGCCTTCGCGGTGACCTCCGTCGAGCGAACGACGAGAATGCCGATCCCGTCCAGGGCCGCCGGCAGCGTGTCCTTGGTGAGCTCCGGCCGGGACTCGATCTCGATCCCGAGTACCTTGAGCTCTTCCAGAGCCGAGAGATCCATCTTATCGGCGACTAGCAGGCGCATGCGGAAGGGAACGGTAACAGAAAAGCTCTCGCTGACGATGTGCGTTTTGCTCATCGCCTGCGCCAGCGATCATCAGGTCTCGCCCTGGGGCACCGCGCGCAGGCCGCGCCTCGGCGCGTACGTCGCGCCCCCGGACCTCGAGGCTCAGCTGCGCGCCATCGACGTGGAGACCGCCGAGCTCGGGCTGAAGCTCGAGGTCGAGCTCCGCGGCGCGCTCCCGCGCCGCGGGGGCGAGGTGGTGCTGCGCGGCTACCGCGGGACCGACGCGCTCGGGCGCCGCACCTCGGCGGTCCGCGTGGCGACCCCGCGCGGCGTGGTCATGGCCGCGGGGCCCCTCGACAGCGGGCGCGTGGACCGCAGCCAGGCGACCCAGCTGGTACCGTCGCTCCTCCCGGGATCGCAGCCGGACGCGACGGAGCAGCTCGGGGCGTTCCGCTCGGGGACCGATCTCAACCGCGACGGCGCGCCGGACGTCGTGCTCAGAAACGAGGCGGGAGAGCTGGAGATCTGGGGCGTACAGCCGCTCGGCGCGGCCCGGTACGCCGTCGAGCTCGCGACGCCGCCGCGGTTCGCGCTCGACGTCAACCACGACGGCACGCTGGAGCTCGCCGGTCGGATCCACGTGGCCGAGGAGGATCCCATCGCGCCGGATCTCCTCGACGTCGCGGGCTTCGAGGGCGATCGCTACACACACCGGGGCAGCACGGCGCAGGCGTTTCATGAGACGCGCGCGCGAGGCCCGGGCGCGGAGGCGGCCGGGCCGGGCACGCGGCAGGAGCCGCCGAAGGACGACGCTGCGCGGCTCAGGGGCGCGCTCGAGCAGGCCTGGCACGCGCTGCTCGCGGGCAGGCCGGCGGCGGAGACGCTCGCGGCGCTCGACCGGGAGCCGGTGCCGCCCGCGCTCCGGGGGGTGTTCGCGGCCCACCGCGCGCGGGTGGCGAGCGCCGCCCCGGCGGCGCCGAGGGGCGCCCCGGCCGGGGAGGAGCCACGCGGACGCGACGGCGCGCCTACTCGTCCGCAGGGAGCATCGGGAACGCCTGACCGGCGCTGAGGACAATGATGCCCGGGATCGCACCGGGCCCGCTGTAGCCGCGCGTGAGAGGGAAGCCCCAGTCGACGCGCGTGACGATGCGGTTGAACTGCGGGAAGAGGGCCCGGAGCCCGAAGCCCGCCGACTGCTTGAGGCGCAGCTCGTCGTAGTCGTCGAACGCGTCGCCGGCGTCGAAGAAGGCCGCGCCAGCGAGCTGACACGACCAGATCTCCACCGGGCGCGTGCGGAGCTCGAGGTTCGCGGAGAGCACGTCCTGGCCGATGAACGCCGCCGACTTGTACCCGCGGAGGCGCGTCTCGCCGCCGAGCGGCGACCGCCTGTTGAGGTAATTCCGGTAGCGGTCGAGCAGCCGCACGTCGAACACGAGCCGCCCGACGCCGAAGCTCGGCGTGTGCACGCGCGCGCGCGCCTCGATCGAGGCGTCGAAGATCTGGGAGCGATCGAGCTCCGTGACGCTCTTGACCACCGCGCGCGCGAGGCCGTCGCCGAGCGCGACGGTGTACGCCGCCGCGGCGGAGACCCCGAGGAAGCTACGGGTGGAGTTGAGCGCGGTCGTGACCGGGTAGAGCACGATCGAGAGCTCGTGTCCGAGCCGGTAGTCCTCCTGAAGCGCGAGCGTGTTGAAGTCGAGCACGCGCGAGAAGCGGGTCGAGTACGTGGAGTACTTGAACGTCGGCGCGACGCGGGTGTCGCTCACCGGCATCACGCGCGCCTCGAACTCGGCGATCGCGGCCGGGGCGAAGCCCGCGGGCGCGACCATGCGGTACACCTTGCGGCTCGCCTCGATGCCCACCGAGAAATCGTGCTTCACGGCCGAGGCGGCGGCGCCGAAGCTGCGCGTGACGGCGTAGCCGCCCACCAGGAGATCGCTCCGGTAGAGGTACGGGATGCGGTCGTCCTCCGTCGTGGCGCTCGCGTCGAAGGTGGCGAGCTTCGTGCCGATGAAGCGGCGGGTCACCTCGTCGCGCCAGGTGACCTCGGCGTCCCAGGCCCACTCCGCCTCCGTCGCGTAGAGCGGCTGCCCGTACACGAACTCGCCGCGCGTGCCCTCGAGCTCGCCGGTCTTCCGATCGATGATCGCGTTCAGCTCGGTCCGCATCCGCACGTGGCTGCCCCCGATGCCCGGCATCGCGTAGGCGACGCCGAGCGAGAGCGCGCCGGGATCGAGCGTGAGCTGCGCCGCGACGGCGTGGTGGATGCCGAGCAGGTTCTGCTCGGCGGCCTGCAGAAAGAGCTTCTCGAGCTCCCCCTCGGCGATGCGGTAGTCCGTGTTGAGGCGCAGGCTCCAGACGTCCTTGGTGGCGACCGCGACCCGCACCCGATCCGACGCGCTGCCCCGCACGGCGAAGACGAGGACGAGCGACACCTGGCTCAGGCCGCGCAGGTTGCGCGCCGACTCATCGGCGAGCGCCTGCGCGTAGGGACGCCCGACCGCGAGCAGCACCTCGCGCCGGATGACGTACGGCCGCGAGAGCGCGTGGAACCAGTTCAGGAAGGACGGCGCGGGATCGCGGTCCTCGATCACCTCGAACGGGACCACGTCGATCCCCTCGACGATCTTGCCCTCGGGGGCGGGATCGAGCGTCGCGCCGAGCCGCGCCAGGGCGCGCTCGATCGTGGCGCTCTCGTAGCTCGAGTAGCCCTCGTGCCGCCGAGGCTCGGCCGGCGCAGCCGGCGCGCCCTGCTGCGCCTGCGCCTGCGCCGCGATCGCGATGAGCCCCCCGAGGAGCGAAGGCGCGCAGCGCATCAGCACGATCGACGCGCGCCGCACGAGCCGCGCGCCTCAGAGGGAGTCGCTGGCAGGGTACGTCGCCATGACGTTGATCTTGTACTTCACGTACTGGTGCGGGATCGTCCCCCAGTCGGGCGTCGGCATCGCGCGCTTCACGCAGCGGAGCAGCTCCTTCGTCTTCGCGCGGTTCACCGTCGTCGACTTGCCGGCGTAGATGTTGGTGCGCTTGCGCCGGAAGTCCATCTCGAAGACGAAGCTCACCGTGATGCTCGCCTTGCCGGACGGGGCGCACTGGACGTTGTCGCGGATCGCGCGCGCGAGGGCGTCCTCGAAGAACGTGACGTGATCGCAGCGCTCGGGCGGCGTGGTGCCCGGGCCGGGGTTCTCGCACTTGATCGTGGTGAACGGCGAGAGCTTGACGCCCTCGGCCAGCGCGGCGCCCGCGTCGGCGAGCGCCCCCGCGTCCCAGGCGTAGGCGCCGGCGTCGGCCGTCGCGGCGTCGGCGGACGGGATCGACTCAGGCTTCGGGCGGCGCCAGAGGTAGAGCGGCACCGCCACGAGGATGAGCCCCGCGACGAGCGCGATGATGATCTGCAGCCGCACGGGGCGCTCGCCGCCGCCGCGACCGAGGTAACGGTACGGCGAGGGCTGAGACGGCGGGCTGGACGGGAACGGAGGCCGGCTGTTCATCGGACGCGCTCAGGTTCAATCGATGAGCGTCCGCGCAGGGCGCCCGGGCTCGCCCTTCACCAGCGTCGCGCCAAGCTCAAGCGTCTCGGGGAGCATCCCCTGAACCTGAGCGACCACCTGCTCGACCACGTGGCGAGCCTCGTCGATGCTCGGACCCACGATCGAGACCACGAACTTGAGCGGACCCGTCCGCCCCGCCACGGCGGGGGTGAGGCTGAGCAGGAGCATCTCGGTCAGATCGATCACCCGCTGCGCCGCCTTCCGCAGGGCGAGCATCTCCAGGATGGTCGGGCGCTCGCTGACCTGGCGGTTCGGCCCGCGCAGCTCGTAGCGCGCGACCTGCATCGGCACCTCGGCCCAGTCGGCGAACAGGCCGTCCTCGTCGATCGCCTTCATCAGGTGCTCGCGCACGAGCAGGCCGGTGAGGCCGTCGCGCTTCGCGAGGTACTGCTTCGCGCGCCGGTGCTGCGGCGAGTCCGGTCCGAAGGTCACGAGCTTCATCCGGCACTCGCCGACCTGCACCTCGCCGCCGTGCAGCAGCGAGACCTGCGACTTGCGCTCGTAGTTGAAGTCCGCGTAGGTGCCGTTCGTGCTGCCCTGATCCTCGATGAGCCACGAGCCCGTCTGCCACTTGAGGATCGCGTGCGCCCCCGAGACGGTCGCCTCGGGCACGCACAGGCTCTGATCGCTGCGCCGGCCGAGCGCGAGCTTCGTGTCGTGCAGCGGCAGCAGCGAGCCGACGATCTCGGGCGCGTTCGTCGCGTACGTCACGAGCAGCGACTGCGCCGCGGGGGTGAAGTTCAGCTTGAGCGCGCCGCCCGGCGGCGGCCCCGGATCGAGGCGCTCGCGCGGCAGCTGGATCGGGCTCGTCGTGAGCTGCGACGGGTTGAAGAAGCGCATGTGCCGCGCCTGCGGCCGCATCGACGGATCTTCGTTGAGGCCGCGGAAGATCTGCCGCACCTCGTCGATCGACAGGCCCGCCGGGACGTCGAACATGATCTGCTGCTTCATCGTCTTGAGCCGCGGCTTGTAGCCGGGCTCAGGGACGCGGCAGGTCCACATCTCCCAGAGCGTCAGGGCCATGGCGTACACGTCGTCCTCGGGGCTCGCGCCGCCGTTGCGCAGCCGCTCGGGAGACATGTAGTTCGGCGTGCCGCCGTCGGGCGGCGCGCCGGGGCGGCGCGCCGAGGCGCGCGCGCGCTCCTGCGCGAAGCCGAAGTCGAGGATCACCGCGCGGCCCTCGGAGACCATCACGTTGCCGGGCTTCAGGTCGCCGTGCACGAGGCCCTGCGCGTGGATGGCCGCGAGCCCGTTGCAGACCTCGCTCGCTATCTTGCGGAACTCGTCCGCCGTGTAGCCGCCCTGGGCCTTGCGCTTGCGGATGTGCGTGTGGAGCGTCTGCCCGGGGATCTGCTCCATCACGAGGATGGGGCCCCAGGGGCTCGGCGCCAGATCGTGCACGCGGCAGACGTTCGGGTGGCCGACCGAGCGCGCGAGGAGGAGCTCCTGGCGGAGCGCCTCGTCGTCGCCCGGCATGCGCGACTCTTCGCGGACCACCTTCAGCGCCACGGTCTGCTGGGTCGAGCGATCAAAGGCCAGGAAGACCTCGCCCATGCCGCCTTTACCGAGGCTCTGACGGATGTCGTAACGGTCGTTGATGACCGTTCCGGCAGTAATGGGAGGGGGGGGTGTCTTGGTCACGGCCCGCGGTGGATAAAAGGAGCGCGAACCGGAGCGTGCCCGACACCGGCTGCGGCGCACAGCGTCGTCCATCTGAACGTGGAGCGCAACGGTCGTTCTGGGGGACAGGCAGGACACCGCGCGGCGGCAGCCGCCGGCCCGCTGGTTTGTGCCGAGATCGCCCCTCCGGACGCCCCGGGCGCCGGGATCTCTTGACGATGGCCGCCGATTTGTTTACGCGCCTCGATCAGCCCGGCGCGACCGCCGCGCGCCGGCGCTGGCGACGCGAGGTGCACCGGGCTGACCGAGCCGGTGGAGCCGTGATCCGGCGCAGCCCTCCGCCGGCCCGGAGCCCGGGACGGACGCGATCACCGGACCGCAGCGCCGCGGATCCTCGGAGGCATCGATGCGCTGGGACGGCTGGATCCGACAGGGAAGAGCGCGCCTCGCCGCGGCGGCGCTCTGCGCGGCGGCGGCGCTCGCGCTGGGCTGCGGCGACGACACGGACGGGAGCGCCGGAGCGACGTCGGGCGGGAGCGGCGGCGCGGACGGCGCCGGGTGCCTGGACGCGCGATCCCACGACGCGCTCTTCTCGCTTGTCGACCCCGCGTGGTGCGCCGTCGCCGTCTACAGGACGGACGAGGAGCTCGGCTTCGCCTCGGTGACGTGGGGACGCCACGGCGGACCGATGCTCGCGCGGACCGACGCCGAGGGCGCCGTCGAGATCGTGCGGCTCACGCCGCCGGACGGAGCGGACGGGGCGCTCGCCGCGGCGCGGACGACCGTCGACGTCGGCATCCCCGACGGCGCCTTCCTCGGCGGACAGGCCGTGGACCTGCCCTTCTTCGGCTGGACGGCGATCTCGTGGACCCGCGCGTTCCCCGACACGCGCGGGGAGCTGGTCCTGATCGAGGACCGCGCGGTGGCGAAGCGCTACGAGGTGAACGGCTTCTTCGCGGCCGCCGCCGTCGAGGGGCGCCTGCTCCACACCGGGCTCTCGCCGCTCGGCGATCCCGCCGCGGGCCCGAACGGCCTCTATGCAGCCGACCGCTGCGGCGCGGCGGGGCAGGACGCGCGGCTCGTGCCGGAGGGCGACGCGAGCTGCGCGGAGCCCGCCGCCGTCGGGGCGTGGGGCGACAGCTCCGGCCCCGTCGCCGCCGACCTCCGCGGCAACGTGTTCGCCGTGCTCCCGTCTGCAGACGGAACGCAGCAGGCGCGCGGCTTCGCGGCCAGCGCGATCGCGCGGGGCGCCGGGCCTGCGGAGGGCGACGTCCTCTTCTCGCTCCCGGGCAGCGGCATGAGCCTGGCAGCCCTCGCGCCCGAGCAGGGCGCGCCGGGCCTCCTCGTCTTCCAGCCGAGCGACCCCGCGACCTACG
Organism: Sorangium sp. So ce362; assembly: GCF_051519845.1. NCBI lineage: Bacteria > Pseudomonadati > Myxococcota > Polyangiales > Polyangiaceae > Sorangium > Sorangium sp. So ce362. The sequence goes on from NZ_CP150332.1 coordinate 7,775,535, forward strand.
AGGCGCTCGCGCCGGTCGCCGTCGCCTTCAGCGACGACGGCGGTCGCGTGCGCGCCGACGGCTCCCCGGCCCCGCTCCTCGAGCTCGCGACGGCGGGCACGTCGCTCTCGCTCCTCGCCGACGAGGCGAACCGCCTCTGGATCGGCGGCCCCCTGCCGAGCGGCGGGTTCCTGTTCGCTGTCGCCGTCCGACGCTGAGCCGCGGCCGCGGCACCGCGGCTCACCGACCGTCCGGACGGCAGCGCACCACACGTCGCGCATTTCCTGCGTGTATCGTGGCACTGCAGATTGACACGTCAGAGTCGCCTCAGTCACACTGCTCCCGAGGCGGCTGCTGTGTGTCCAATCTTCACCTCCTCACGCTGCCCGAGGAGAGGCACGACATGCCTGATGGCCGACAGCGAGAGGTAAACGGCAGCTCGAGGACATCGAGGTCTGCCGCGCCGGATCCGCTGCTAGGGCGTGTCATCAACGGCCGCTTCAAGGTTGTCAGCGTCATCGCCCGCGGCGGCATGGGCAAGGTGTACAGGGCCGAACAAGCGCCGCTCGGCCGCATCTGCGCGCTCAAGGTGCTGAGCCCCAAGTACGAGGGCGACCACGATCCCGAGTTCCACAGGCGCTTCTTCCTCGAGGCGTCGACCGCGGCGAAGCTCTCGCACCCGAACACGGTCACCGTGTTCGACTACGGTCATAGCGACGACGATATCTACTACATCGCGATGGAGTACATCGAGGGGAAGACCCTCCACCGCGTGCTCCGCGAGGAAGGGCCGTTCCTCGAGGCGCGCGCCGCGCACATCGCCCGCCAGATCTGCCGGTCGCTCCGCGAGGCGCACGCGATCGGCGTCGTGCACCGCGATCTCAAGCCGGGCAACGTGCTGCTCGTCGACCACGAAGACGAGCAGGACCACGTGAAGGTGCTCGATTTCGGGCTGGTCAAGGACACCCAGAGCGGCGAGGACCTGACGCAACAGGGCCTGTTCATGGGCTCGCCCAAGTACATGGCGCCCGAGCAGATCGCCGGCTGCGACGTGTCCGCGCGCACCGATATCTACGCGCTCGGCGTGATGATGTACGAGATGCTGTCGGGACAGGTGCCCTTCGACAAGGGCGCGAGCGTCGGGACGCTCATGTCGCACGTCCACGACCCGGTCCCGCCCATGCAGGTGCACAACCCGACGCTCTCCATCTCTCAGACGATGGAGGGGATCGTCTACCGCTGCCTGGAGAAGGACCCGGCGCAGCGCTTCTCCTCGATGAACGAGCTCGTGACCGCGCTCAAGTTCGCCGCGGGGGGCATCTCCACGCGAGACACGGGCGAGACCGCGCCCATGCTGCCGGGCGCGACGAGCTACCGCGCGTCGGCCCCCTCGTATCCGTCGGCCTCGTCGTATCCGTCGATCCCCTCGTATCCGTCGGCTCCGTCGTACTCGACGATGGGCGAGCTCCCGGGCCTCTCCACGCCGAGCTCGTCACCGCCCACGAGCTCGCCCGTGACCTATACAGGCCCCCTCGCCACCGACAGCGCGCTGAAGCCGCCGGCGGCGCCCCTCTTCGTCGCCCCGTCGATCACCGACTCGATGGGGCCGCGCCCGGCGCCGCACGCGGAGGGCCTCGCGTCGACCCAGCCCGGCGCGAGCCCGGGTCGGAAGGTCGTCCCCTGGGCGATCGCCGCGGCCCTCGCGGCCGTGGTCGGCGTCGCCGCCGTCATGACGGCCCGCGCGCCGGCGGTAGAGACGAGCGCGGCGGCGCCCGAACCGGGCGCAGGGAGCGCGCCGGCCGCCGAGACGGCCCCGGAGGCGAACGCGCCCGCGGCGAACGCGCCCGCGGCGCGCCCGCTCCAGGTCGAGAGCACGCCGCCCGGAGCGGCGGTCAGGGAAGGCAACAAGGAGCTCTGCACCGAGACGCCGTGCGAGATCATCTGGCGCGGGAGGGCGGCCGCGCTCGCGTCCGAGCACGAGCTCGTGTTCGAGAAGCAGGGCTACAAGCCCGCGATCGTGCGCGTCTCCGGCGCCGAGGAGAAGGTGCGCGCGAAGCTCGATCCGGCCCCCATCCCGGCGCCGGGGACGCCGAGCAAGCCCCGGGCGAACGTCCAGAAGGCCGAGCCGTACAAGAGCAACCCGTACTGACGAGCGCGCGGACGCGCGCCGGCCGCTCTGTTAGAATCGCCGCGCCTTCGCGGTTGGGACCTCTTACCATGACCGCGGCGGCTTCGCGCGAGGGGCGTGGCGGGCGCTCCTCGCGTCGATGAAGTGTTCGGTGTGACGTGGGGAGCAGCGCCGTCCGCGCTCCCGAGCTCTCGCCGGGATCGCCGTCGCGACCCGGCCTTTGTCGCCGGAGGCTCGCGGTCGCGCCCCCGGCCCCGATGAGGACAGGGCGAACGCATGTCGTCTTCCGATTCCTGCTCGCGCGGCCTCCGCGGCGCCGCCCCGGCGCCCGCCCCGACGAACGACGCCCGCGCAGCGCGGCCGCGCGGCGGGGCCGCGCTCGGGCGGAGGCTCTTCGCCTGCGCCGTCGCCCTCGGCGCGATGACCGCCGCGCGAGGCGCGCTCGCCGACGCCCGCACCGAGGCGCGCCTCCACTTCCGGGCGGGCATGGACCTCATCGCCCAGAAGCAGTTCGACGAGGGCATCCGCCAGCTCCAGAAGGCCAACGAGATCCTCCCGCACCCGAACGTCGTCTTCAACATCGCGCGCGCGCACGCCGAGGCCGGCCACATCGAGCAGGCGATCGCCGCGTACCGCGAGTACATCGCGAGCGACCCCCCGGACAGGGAGCTGGCGACGCGGATCATGGAGCAGCTGGAGCAGCGCCTCGCCGCGCAGCGCGCCGCGGCGGCCCCGGAGCCGAAGCAGCCGCCGGCGCCCGAGCCGCAGCCGCCCGGGCCGCAGCAGGGCGCCCCCGGCAACGCGCCCGCCCAGCCCACCGCCGAGGGCGCGCCCGCGAGCGCCGCGGTCCCGGCGCCGACATCGAGCGCGGCCCCCGTCGACGCCGCGGGGCTCGTCGGCGCGGCCCGCACCGAGGACGTCTACCAGGAGACCGTCATCACCGCGTCGCGCGGCGCCCAGAGCCCGCTCGACTCCCCGAACTCGACGACCATCGTCACCCGCCAGGACATCCGGCTCTCCGGGATGACCCGCATCCCGGAGCTGCTCCGGCGCGTCGCCGGCATGGACGTCATGCAGATCACGGGCGGCGACGAGAACGTCTCGATGCGCGGCTTCAACAGCCGCCTCGCCAACAAGCTCCTCGTCCTCGTGAACGGGCGCACGGTCAAGAACGACGTGCTCGGCTCGACCTTCTGGGAGGCGCTCTCGATCGACGTGGATCAGATCGAGCGCATCGAGGTGGTGCGCGGCCCGGGCTCGGCGCTCTACGGCGCCGACGCGTTCGCCGGCATCGTCAACATCATCACGATCGAGCCCGGCGTCGGGAAGAGCGGCTTCCGCGCGGGCTACGGCGATCACCAGCAGGGCTACGGCTCGGTGTGGACCTCGGCGCGCGAGGGGGACTTCGCGTACCGCCTGTCGGCGGGCTACACGCGCTACCCGCGGTGGACGCGCGAGGTCGCGGACGACCGGATCGACCTCGAGACCAGCGGCCAGAGCCAGGATCTCGGCGCGCAGAGCGTGCGCATCGACCTCCGGGCCACGCAGCGGCTCGGGCCGCAGCGCGAGCTCGCGGTGGGCGCCGGCTACTCCCGGAGCGAGCTCGACGTCTACGGCATCGGCCCGTTCAACGACTACAACCTGGAGGCCGCCAACACGGACGCCTCGGTCGCGTACCGCAGCGAGAACGTCAACGCGCGGACGTACTACTCGCACATCGACGGGTACTCGCAGCTCAACGCCGCGTACCTCGGGCACCCCCTGTACGCGGGGCGGCCGCGGCAGCACATCGTGAACGCCGAGCTCGAGTTCGTGAAGACGCTCCGGGCGCCCGCGCCCGTCGTGCACGACTTCCACATCGGCCTCGGCTACCGGCTCAAGGCGACCGACTGGAGCTACCTCGACGACGACATGCCGATCGAGCACCACGGCTCGGTGTTCCTCCAGGACTCGATGAAGCTCGGAGAGCGCGTCACGCTGGTCGCCTCCGGCAGGCTCGACTACGTGCCTTACCTGGAGCGGCTCATCCCGTCGCCGCGCGGCTCCGTCATCGTCAAGCCGACCCCGCGCCAGGCGATCCGCGTCTCCGGCTCGACCGCGTTCCGCTCGCCCACGTCGCTCGAGGCCTACGTCGACCTGCCGATCCAGCTCGCGATGCCCGGCCTCGAGTTCCTCTCGACCACGCGGCCGCCGGTCAGGTCCGGCGTCATCATCGACCCCGAGCAGATCATCACCGCCGAGGCGAGCTACCTGAACCAGCAGAGCGACCACTTCGAGTTCGAGCTCACCGCGTACTACAACCGCGTGAGCGACCTCATCGTGCTCGCCGAGCCGCAGCGCACGACGCTCTCGCAGCGCGCCCAGGGGTTCGGGGGGCTGAACCCGGAGACGGGGCGCTACACCTCTGGCCTCGGCGGCTTCGAGAACCAGTGCGACATCTACCACGGGGTCGGCGGCGAGCTCGGCGGCCGCGTCTACCCCGCCGAGGGGCTCGACGTCTTCGCCAACTATGCGCTCAACCTGTCGGAGCAGGAGCTCCCGGCCGGGTGCAACGCCCTCAAGGACGGGCGCACAAGCCAGCACAAGGTGAACGCGGGGGTCCAGGTCCGCACCCCGGTCGGCGTCGACGGCGAGGTCACGTTCCACTACCAGTCCGAGCAGAAGTGGGCCGAGCAGGTCCCGGCGGGGACGGCCATCGCCACGCACATCTACGAGCTGCCCGCGTACACGCTGCTCAACGCGCGCCTCGGCTACCGCTTCCTGAACAACCGCGCCGAGATCTCCGCGACCGTCTTCAACGCGCTCGACGGGCTCGGCGATCAGCCGCTGCAGATGCACCCGTTCGGCAACCGCATCGGCCGGCGCTTCATGGGATTCCTCAGGTACTCGCTCTAGGCACCCCCATGCTCGGACCCACCCCCCGCACCGGTCTCTTCCTGCTCGGCGCACTCCTCGCGGCCCTCCCGGGCTGCGAGGCGGTGGACGTCTTCATCCCGCTGCCGGACCACAGCGGCCCCGCCGGGGTGCTCGACGGCACGGTGACGTACGCCGGCCCCCGGCCTTGCACGAAGGACGGCCGCGTCGTCGGCGCCGCTGTCGTGCTCGGCTTCGACACGCGCCTCCTGCCGCCGCCGGAGGGGCTCGGCACCTCGGCCGCGAGCATCGACGTGATCCCCGGTGACGAGCTGTTCGGGGGCCTGGGCGCCGCGCTCGATCTCACGAGCGACGGCGTGCTCCGCTGCCCCGAGCCGGACGATCCGCCCGTGACCGTGAGCGCCACCTGGAGGCTGTCGCCGCTGCCCGCCGGCACCTACCAGATCCGCGGCTTCTACGACCACGACGGCGATTTCGACCCGACCTTCAGCATCGCCAACCTGCCGAGCCAGGGTGACGTGGCCGGCGGCGCGATCGAGAACGCGACCGAGGTGCTCGGCGGCGCCGCCCCGCGGTACCGCGAGATCACGCTCGCCGCCCCGATCCCCGCGACGGGCGCGCGCGTCAGCGGCATCGCGGTCACCCTCGGCCTCCCGCTCCCGCTGGAGCGGCCGATCTTCCACGTCGCCGAGGTCCTCGCGCCAGCCTCCGGCGTCCGCCAGAGCTCGAGCGAGGTGGTCATGGCTTCCGACTTCCAGCTGGAGACGTTCACCCTTGTCGATCCCGTCGGCACCGAGGCGTCGCTCCTGCGCCTGCGGCTCGCCGCGGGGGTGCCGGGCCGAGAGGTCGCGAGCGCGGCGAAGCCCCCGATCTCGCTGCCGGTGGGCGGCGAGCCCGCGCCGACCCTCACGTACGCGCGCCAGGACGTGAACCGCGACGGAGCGATCGACGCCGACGACCACGTCCCCGACTCGGCCCTGATCCCGGCGCTCTTCCCGATCTCGGTGTTCGCCAAGCTCGACGACGACGACCCGCTGGTCCGCCAGGCCGCGCCCGCGGTGCTCCTCCAGGGGCTCACGATCTACGACGACCTCGCGACCACCGCCACGCTCGGCGCGGAGCCGCTGGACGAGCCGCGCGAGAGCGTGCTCGTCGGCGTCCGGCCCGCTGCGCTCTGCATGCACCCGACCGAGCCGAAGGGCGTCCTCGTGATCAGCCACGCGACGGACACGGAGGGCAACGCCATCCTCCCCGAGCCGGATGACGAGAACGCCGACGCATGGGACGTCCGCGACGTCGAGGAGGCGCTCACGCGGCAGTTCGGGCGCGCGATCGAGGTCGTCTACGGCTGCCTGCCCGAGGGGCGCTACGCGCTCAACCTCATCTACGGCACCGGCCAGGCCTGGACCGTGCCCAACGAGGCCGGCGTGTGCGCGCCGTCGGAGAGCGCGTCCACCAACGCATGCGGCGCGCGACCGCGCCTCGCGTCGCAGGACATGGTGCTCCGCATCGGTCCGCCGGACGACCCGGCGTACTGCGCCCAGCACCCCACCCCCGAGGCCTGCACGCCCTCGCCCTGAGCGCCGCCGCCGCGCCCGGTCCCCCGCGGCGCGCAGACCTCCGCGAACCGGGCGCGGGCGCGGGGAAAGCGCCGTTTCCTGCGGCTGGCGCCGGTTGCCTCGCGCGCATGGACCGATGGTAGGGTCTCGGCATATGCGCTGCATTCGCTTTTCCTCGCTTGCTTTTCTGGGGGCGCTCGGCGGCGCCGCGGCGGGCGCGCTCGTTCCCTCCGATGCGTCCGGCGGCTGGCCGCCGCCCCCCTCGGCCAGCGCAGCGGACATGGCCGATCCGGAGAGCTGGCCGAGCGATCCCGAGTACGGCACCTCGGCCACGCAGAGCGGGCAGTGGAGCTTCTACTCCTTCATCCCGGCCCCGAGCGAGGGCGTCCGCCCGCGCCCGGAGGAGACCGCCGCCGGCATGGCGATCGATCTCGCGTGGCGGCTCACCCAGGGGGACCCGCGCGTCAGGATCGCCGTCACCGACTCCGGGATCCTCTGGGGCGAGGAAGATCTCCTCGAGAAGGTGTGGATCAACCGGGGCGAGCTCGCGTCCTACCAGCCGCTGCACGCGGACGGCGCGCCGTGCGCGGGCGACGGCGAGCTCGCCGGCTTCGACTGCAACGGCGACGGGGTCCTGTCCGCCTCGGACTACAAGAACACATCCTGGCTCACGCCCGCGGCGTCGGAAGGGCGGCCGCAGGGCGACCGGAACGGGAACGGCCGGCTCGACGCCGGCGACCTCATCCTGCACTTCTCGGACGGGGTCGACGACGATCAGAACGGCTACGTCGACGACATCGCGGGCTGGGACTTCTTCAAGAACGACAACGATCCGTTCGACGACACCCGGAACGGCCACGGCACCGCGGGGGCGAAGACCTCGGCGGCGCAGACGAACAACCAGCTGGGCGGCGCGGGCGTCTGCCCGCGATGCAGGGTCGTCCCGCTGCGCGTCGGCGACAGCCACGTCGCCGACGCGCAGGACCTCGCGAAGGCGCTCCTCTACGCGGCCGACCTCCGGGCCGACGTCGTGCAGTGCCCTGTGACCGCCGTCGACAGCACCGCCTTCCTCCAGGAGGCGCTCGACCACGCCTACGCCAAGGGGACGCTCGTCGTCGCGTCGATCGGCAACGAGGGCTCGCGCCACCACAGCGCGCCCGCGACGAGCAACCACGCGCTGCCCGTGAGCGCCGTCCGCTACGACGGCCAGAGCGTCACGACGTCGACCTCGTTCCTCGACGCCTCGCCGTGCTCGAGCTTCGGCGGCAACAACCTGCTCGCGGTGTCGAGCGCCGGCTGCGCCAGCGATGCGACCGCCGAGCTCTCCGGCATCGCGGGGCTCCTGTACTCCGCCGCCCTGGAGCGCGGCGTGACCCTGTCCCCCGGGGAGGTGCGGGGCCTGCTCATCGCGAGCGCCGACGACATCGCCGTGCCGGAGTCGCGCGAGCCGGGGTCGCCGTACCGCTCGTCGCAGCCCGGGTTCGATCAGCGGTTCGGCCACGGCCGCGTCAACGCGAACCGCGCCGTCGAGGCGCTCCACGACGGGCGCGTGCCGCCCGCGATCGACCTCACGTCGCCGGGGTGGTTCGAGGTCCTCTACAAGGATCAGGTCCAGGTGCCGGTGCCGATCGAGGGCACCGTCTCGGCGAAGCGGGCGACGGCGTACGACTACTCGGTCGCGTGGGCGCCGGGCGTGCAGCCGCTCGCCGCGGACTTCAAGGTGATCCACCGGGAGGTGAACGTCGCGCCGACGGTCACCACCGGCGGCCAGGGCCCGATCGCCTCGCTCGACGTGCGCACCATCGACACGTCCCACGCCCGCGACGCCGACAGCCCCCACGGCGAGAACGATCGCGCGATCACGGTGCGCATCCACGCGGTCGCCCACTACGGCGGGGCCACCGGCAACGTGGAGAGCGAGGCGCGGCGCACGTACTACGTCGCCAGCGATCCGACGCTGGTCCAGGGGTTCCCCCGCTTCATCGGCGACAGCGGCGAGGGCAGCCCGAAGCTCGCGGACCTCGACGGCGACGGGGCCCGCGAGCTCATCTACCCCACGGCCGGCGGCGAGCTGCACGTGCTGACGATGACGCCGAAGGGACCCGAGCCGCTGCCGGGGTTCCCGTTCCAGACGCGGCACGCCGACGGCCTGCTCGATCCCGCGCCGTCGCGGGCCACGCCCGTCTACCGGAGCGCCCGCGCGTACGGCGAGGTGGCCTGGGAGCTCGGCCGCGAGCCGATCCTGGGCGCGCCCGCGATCGCGGATCTCGACGGCGACGGCGCGCAGGAGATCGCGGTCTCCACCTGGCCGGGCACGATCTACGTGGTCGGCGCGAACGGCCTCCTCCGGGACGGGTGGCCGGTACGCCTGCCCGAGATCCCCTCGTGCCCGCTCGCTCCCGGCGCGCCGGCGAGCGCGCCGTGCATGTCGGAGGGGGCGCGGATCGCGCGGGGGGCCTCCGCCTCGCCGGTCATCGCCGACCTCGACGGCGACGGCCGGCTCGACGTGATCCAGGCGGCCTTCGACGGCAAGGTCCATGCGTTCGACGCGAACGGCCGCGCGCTGCGCGGCTGGCCCGTGGAGGTGCACTACACGGGACCGCTGGCCGCCGAGCCGGCGCGGAGCCGCCTGCTCGCGACGCCGGCCGTCGCCGACTTCAACGGCGACGGCCTCCCCGACCTGCTCGTCGGGTCGAGCGAGCGGCTCGGCGACGACGGCGAGGCCGGGGCGGTCTACGTGCTCGACGCGCGCGGCACGGCGGCGGCCTCCGGGCCGGTGCTCGCGGGCTGGCCTGTCACGATGCCGTCGCTCTCGCTCGCCCCGCTCGTTGCGCAGGGGATCACGGCCTCGGGCGTCGTCGGGCGGTTCGACGGCGCGCTGGCCGGCGTCGTCCAGGGCAACGGCGCCGCGCCGCTCGTGCTCCCGGCTTCGCCCGGCGCGCAGGACGCGCTCCTCGCGACCCCGGCGGGCGCGCTGCCGCCGGCGCGGGGGGGCTCGCAGGCCGGGCTCGACCCGACGTTCGGCCCGCTCTCGCCCGCCGCGGGCGCGCGGACGATGCTCCCGCTGCTCTCGCATCCCGCGCTCGGCGACGTCGATCAGGACGGCACGCCCGACGTCGTCGCCGCCGGCTCCTCGGAGGCGGCCGCGCTGGCGCTGGCGGGCGCGCGCGGCGCGGAGCAGCCGGGGCCTCACCTGCTCGCGGTCTGGAGCGGCAGGTCGGGCGCGATGCTGCCGCGCGCGCCGTTCGTCCTCGAGGATCACACGCTCGGGAACAGCCAGGCGGTTGTCGATCTGAACGGCGACGACTATCCCGAGGTGCTGACGGGATCGAGCGGCTATTTCCTGCACGCCTTCGACGGGTGCGGCCGGCAGCCGCGCGGGTTCCCGAAGCACACCGGCCAGTCGATCGCGACGACGCCCGCCGTGGGCGACCTCGACGGCGACGGGACGCTCGAGGTCGTGGTGGGCACCCGCGACGGCTGGCTCTTCGCCTGGCACACCGAGGCGACGACGGACGCGGTCATCGCCTGGGAGAGCTTCCACCACGACAACCGGAACACCGGCAACCTCGAGACGCCGCTCGATCAGGGCAGCGGGCGGCGCGCGCCGCGCCCGCTCACCGTGGACCTGTGCGAGGGGGCGCAGCAGCCTCCGGTCCTCCTCCGTCCAGGCGGCGGCTGCGCCTGCGCGACCGCGGGCGCCCCGCAGCGCGGGGGCGGCGATGGCGGCCAGCGCGCGGCGCTGGGGGCGGCGCTGCTCGGGGCGATGGCGCTCTGGGGGCGGCGGCGGGCGTAAGGCGGGAGGGGGCTGGGCGGCGGAGGGGGGGGCTCGCCAGCCGATCGGTTGACGAACAACCCGGACCACTAGGGTATCCTCCTCCAACGCAGCTTCTGGTTCATGTACCTGGTCAACAGTGCACGGCTGGATGGAGCAACCAATGAGGGCGATGGCGACAAATCGATTTGTTCTCATGCCACGAGTCCAGCGCTGGACGTGGTCCACCGTCGGCTGACTCGGTCCGGAACATCGTAGCCCCAGGCCGCCGATGATCGTCCTGGAACGCCGAACAGGTTAAAATTCAGCTAAATTCAACAGACTGTGGCAGCCGTCGGAGCCGCCGAGGAGCACGCTGGAAGGGCACGGCACCCAGTCAGACGAGAGACCGCAAGGGCGCGAGAGGCGCAAGGGAACAGAGACAGAATTATATTCTTCTCCCCCCCTTGCGCCCCTGGCGCCCTTGCGGTCCTCTTCCCATGAGTCGATTTTAGCGAAATTTCAATGTGATCGGCGTTCTAGGCGTGCTGGGACAGGCGCGACGCGCCTCACCTGGGTTAGGCTCGGGCATGCCCAAGAAACGCATCGACACGCGCGTCGGCGAACCCATCGCCGTCCGTGGCTACGGCGTTGCAGGCCAGCACGACCGGGAGATTGTGCTCGTCATTGGCAAGCCGCTCGCGCCCCGCGAGCCCCAGGGAGACTGGCGCTGCGCCGTGCTCATCGTCGGCATCGACGAGGGGATTTTTCACGTGCAGGAGGGCGTGGATGCGCTGCAAGTCCTCCAGCTCGCCCAAGGCTTCGCCAAGCGGACGCTGGAAGCCTCAGGGTTGTCGCTCACGTGGGCCGGCGGAGAGCCGGGAGACCTCGGACTATAAGCCCGATCTCCTCGCCCTACGGGCTGTGGTTCCAGCGCCTCGCGGAGCAGGCGCTCGACCACGCGCTGGAGGCCGTCGCGTCGCTCCGGAACGAGCCGTCACGTCCGTCGGAATACGCAAGCGGCGGAGATGGTGTTTGATGGCGCCAAATCCAGATGGCGCTCTGGGGGCGGCGGCGGGCTTAGGGCGGGAGGGGGCTGGGCGGCGGCGGGCCGGGGCCGTTCGCCAGCCGATCGGTTGGCGAACACCCGGACCCGGGGGCGCTCCGCTGTCAACGGACGTGCCGGCACCGGCAACCGTGGTGCGTCAAGGAGGCGTTCTGTCGCTCGCTCAAGGAAAGTGACCAACGGGGGCGTTGCTGGTCGCATCGCTTCGACAGGCCCATCAAGTGGATCAACTGGTGCATCTACGAGTTTTAGCTATCCTGCGCAGATGGCTCGGCAAAAGTACAAGGTCATAGCTGTTCGTCGATATAGCGTCGCAGGTGAACCAGGTCGCGAGATCGTCCTAAAGATCGGTGAACCAATACAGCCGGCGTCGCCCAGTGGATCGTGGACGTGCCCTGTCTTTCTTGAGGGGCTAGAATCGGACATCCAGTATGTCGAAGGGATCGACGCCGTCCAGGCAATCCAAAGTGCCATGCGGTACACGCGGCACGCGCTGGACAAATGCGGGCTGCCGATTACCTGGATGGAGCAGGAGCCAGGAGACATCGGACTGCCGCTTCCTATAGATAGCCCGTTTGGTCTCTGGTTTCAGCGCAGGCTAGAAAAGCTCGTAGATGATGAAACGGAGCGCATGGGCGAGATAGTGGCCGAGGTTCTCAAGGAACGGGCACGAAGGAAGCGTGGGCCTTGAGGCTCGCTCGGTATCCCGCGGCGTCGAGGTGGACAACGGCGCGCTCGGGAGCGCGCCGGCGTCGCGCTAGACCCCAGGACCTCGAGCCAGCGCGCTCGACGAGCTCGTCCCAGGACGTCGACGCCGGCGCGCTCGACGAACTCGCGCCCCAGGACCTCGACGCCGGCCGCACCGGGGGCCGACGCCGGCGCGCTCGACGAGCTCGCGCCCCAGGACCTCGACGCCGGGGCCGCGCACCGGCGCGATCTCTGGCTTGCCCATAGGTCCAGCGTTGGCGGTGCTTCTACCTGGAGGAGATGATCCCCTCGTCGAGAGGCGAGCCACCCGAGCTCCCCCGCGCGCCCGTGCTGCCGCTGACGGCGCTCGCGGCCCTGGAGCGCGCCGGCGTCGGACGGTAAACGGTCACCACGTGCACCGGCAGGAAGCGCGGCGTTTCCGTCAGCGACGACGGCGCCGGCTGCCAGGGCCCGTCAGCCCGCAGCTTCCAGCGCCAAAAGGACTGCTGCTTGGGCTTGTAGCCCTCGCGGCGCGCGAACTTCTCGGCACTCAGCCCGCTCCGCTCCCATCGACCCACCCGCTCGGCCCGGGCGAGCTGTAGACGACGCCGGCCAATGCGCACGGCCGGCGGATCGCAGACTCTATAGAGGAGGGAGGCGGGCGAGCGGCGGCGCACGGGCGCCCCGGCCCACCCACACGACCCGCCGCGCTCGGCACGCCGATGCAGGGGCAGCGAGGACGCAATGTGGTCAAAATCACCGTTGACGCGGCTCTCCGGTGGGAGGAGCATCCGGAATCAGGGGAAGGTATGGGGCACGGGCTGAGGGGGAGGGCGAGCGCGCTCGTGCTGTGCGGCTGTGCCTGTGCGCTCGTCAGTGTTCCGGCGCCGGCACAAGCGCTCGAGTTCAGCGGCGGCGTGAGCGTGGGCGGGATCCAGGTCGGGATTGAACCAAGGCTCGCCGTGAGTCCCTTCGCCGGGTGGCTCTGGCGCAACGAGGGGGACTTCCGGCTCGAAGTCCACAACATGCTCAGCATCGTTCCAGGGGCAGGCGTAGGGGTCTACGACCGAACGGCCGTCACTCTTGGGTACGCCACGAAGACAACCACCGTCAGCCTCGGGCCGTCCCTGGCGATCTACTCGATGTCGGCTTGTGGTGCCGTGATCTGTGACCGCGTGGTGGGCGTTGCTCCAGGCGGCCGCGCGCAGTCCGACTGGTACTTCGCCGGGCCCTTGGGCGTATCCACCAGCGTCCATGTGGACTGGGCTGGCGGCAGTAGTCGCGTTCTTCCTGGAAGTCTGGTCGTGATGGTGACCACTGGACCCATTTGGAGACTTGAGGTAAAGCCGAGATGAACAGGCTATTTTTTGTTCTGTGCTTCGGTCTCACGGCGTGCAATTACGACGTAGGTGAGTGCTATGTCCGGGGTGAGGGAAACGAAGGCGTCGGCGGCAGCATCATCACACCGACAGGAGGGGTTGGAGGCTTCGGGTGGTATGTGCCACTGGAGCCGCAAGATCACACGGGCTTCGATGCGGATCCGTGCTCGCAAACCGTGGAATGCACGGTCACGTGGAAGGCGGGGTCGGCTGTTTGCAGTAACCAGGGCGCGGCCGGTAGCTGCACGACGCGGTACCAGGGCGAGCATGCAAGTCTGGACGAAGCCAAGGATCGATGTGAGGAAGCCTCTGGGGTTCGCAACGGCTCCGGTGCGCAGTCGTGCGACTCATGTCGATGGGCGGCAGGCTCAAGCTCGTCCGACTGCAAAGAGGCATGCAAGGAAAAGTGCGATCAACTCTGGGAACGGTGCTACGACAACTGCCCTAAGGGGGACAGGAACTGTCGGAGCCAATGCACCGAAGAACTTGGGCGATGCCTCAAGGACTGCGACAGGAGGTGCAAGTGATGCTCGAACTAGTCTTCAAGGTGACCGGAGAGGACGGCGAGCCGCGCGACATCGTGGTTCGCCTCCACGAGCCGACCCGAAACCCACCGGAGAAAAAGTGGCCTTGGGTTGTCCCTGTGGAAGTCGACGGGCGCAATTACAATGTATCTGGGGAAGATCCTCTCGACGCGATCGAGAGCGGAGCTCGGCACGCGGCGATCCTGCTTCGCGAGATCCATGGCGATGCGCTCGAGCCGCCCCTTGAGCCGCGAATGAAGGAGGGCCAATGAGCGACTTGCGGACGCGCCGAGTCTACCCATCGCTGGAACCGAGGCGTACTCGGCTTCAACTCCCGGGGTGTTGCTCGAAGACGGACGGCTCGCTCGGCTGTGAGGGATAGCGTTACACCGGGCCGGCCCGCGCGTCTGACCGAGGGCATGGGGGCCGCTGGCTCTCCGGGCGGCGCCGACAGACGCTCCGTTTGCAGCCCCCTCGCGCTGAACAACGAGACGAACATCAGCCGCCGTACACAGCGCATGATGGCGGAGTGTACGGCGGCGTAGAGGGTCCTGGACCTGTGCTGCCAGCTCGGGTTTTGCGGTCGTAGAGCGACGGGATCGAGGCCCCAGGTGCCTCACTCTCCACTTGCCGCCGACTCAGTCGGCAGTGTCCGGTGGCGTGCTCGTATCCGCCAAAAGCGCCCATTCCGGAAACAAATCATCTCCGTGGACTGGCAAGGTCAGGCGCCCTCTCATCGTGTACCACGCGATGTATTTAGAAAGCCCGATGATTCCGGAGATGACGGCGCCAAATCCATCGTGTCCCCATACTGGCGGCAATTTCCATTCTTTTTCTGGGTCGATGATGTCGATGTCGACCTCCCAATCGTTATCCGGCCGTTGTCGGGGTCGGCCGACGCGAAGCAAAATTTCCCGTTCCTGCTCCGCTTCTTCTGCTGGCCAGAATGCCAGTTTCCGTTCGCCGATGACGTCCATGATGGCATCATAGCACCAGGCTTTTGGAGGAGATGATCGCCTCGTCGAGAGGCGAGCCACCCGAGCTCCCCCGCGCGCCCGTGCTGCCGCTGACGGCGCTCGCGGCCCTGAAGCGCGCCGGCGTCAACGACTACGGCGAGCCCGGGGGGCACCCCGCTGCTCCCTCATCAGAACTGGCAAGGCAGGCAGTCCGCGCCGCAGTCGATGTCCTCCTCGTCGCCGTTCCTCATGCCGTCGTCGCACGTCCTGGGCTGGCACTCTCCGGCGAAGCAGACCTTGTTCACGCAGTCGTCGTTGACCTTACAGCCCTGCCCGTCATTGCACGGGCCACAGTACCGGCCGCCGCAGTCCAGGTCCGTCTCAGTGCGGTTCTTGACGCCATCGCCGCAGCGTTCGTAGACGCATTTCTTGTCATCGCCGCAAACTCCGCTGAAGCAGTCCGCATCACTGTTGCAAGGATCCGTGCCGATGCATCCGTCACATGGACCGCCACAATCTCTACCTGTTTCTCCCAGTGACTCGTCGCGCACCTCGTTCGCGCATGCGAGGGGAACGCAGTGGCCATCTCGAGAGCACGTCAAAGACGTGTCTTCGCAATCCTCGGCGTTGAGGCAGTCAACGATGCGTCCGCTGTCGTTACAGAACCCAGTACCGTCCGGTACCGGTCCCGGATCGATGAGATCGTGGCGAGGGGTTACGCTGTTGCCCGTCTCGCCGCAGTAGTCTCGCGTGCACGGGTTGCCATCGTCGTAGAAGTCTTCGAGCTCCGGTCTCGCTACGCCGTAGCCGGCGCTGTCGCACATCTCGACGTGGCAGTCTCCGCGGAGGTCGCTCCGGCTCTGGACGTAGATGTCCAGCTTGCAGAGTCCATCGACGCACGAGCGCGTGCCGCACAAGTGTGTCAGCGGCACGGGGCAGTCTTCCTCGGTTTGACATGGCTTTGGAGCCCACGGATTGAAGACGGTCGGTGGTGTTTCGGCTGAGCAAGCGAACCAGAAGGCCGCGGCGGCAACTGCGGCGAGGGCTGAGCGAAGTGGCTTCATCAGGTGTCTCTGCGGTTCAGGGGCGCTCGTCGGCGCCGGTGTTGAGGTAGAGCGGGCAGGACTGGCACATGCCGCCGCAGTCGATCTCTGTCTCGTAACCGTTCTGGGCGCCATCGCCACACGATGCCAGCTGACATTGGCCGCTTCTGCAAATGCCGCTTTCGCAGTTGTCGTGCGCGTGGCACCTCAGGTCAGCAGCGCACGGCGGACAGCTAGACGATCCGCAGTCGACATCTGTTTCGCTGCCGTTCTTGATACGGTCGTCGCACTCTGGCGCCGTGCACTTCTTGTTCGTTCCGCATTTTTGTTCGATGCAGTCGGAGTCGGATTCGCAGGCGACGCCCACCGCGCACGGGTCGCACGGGCCTCCGCAGTCGATGGCGGTCTCGCCGCCAACGGTGTCCTTGACGCCGTTGGTACACCACGATGGAACGCAGTTCCCTTGCAAGGAGCAGAAGATCGCGGGGTCGCCGCAGTCCTCGTCGGTAACGCATTCGACACGTCGTCCAGCGCCGTCGCATCGCGCGGCGCTGCCTGGTGATGGTCCCGCGCTGTAAGGAGTGTTCGCGATCTCAGAGCCCATGCACATGTCGAAAGTGCACTCGTTGGCGTCATTGAACACGTCTGTCGGATCTTCCTCGAAGAGGATGCGGCCGGTTGGGTCGCAGACCCTGCTCTTGCAGTCGCCAACGAGCTGAACGAGCGCCTTGGTCATTTTGAGGCGGCACACCCCTCCAACGCACTGCGCGTTGCCGCACCGCGAGTCGACCGGTCCCGCGCACTCCTCCGACGTCGTGCAGAGATCCACGTGACACTCGGCGGCCGGACGGCACTTCCGCTCGCACTCGTTGAACGCCGCGCCGGGCTCGCAGCACGCCTCTTCGTCGGGGTTGGGGCACTCGCAGTACCCCTCGATGCACTCCGTTCCATCCTCGTACTCGCCGCTGGGGCAGTCGTCCGTCGTGTCACATGGAAGCTCGAGCCGAGCATCGACGAACGTCTCCCCGGCGCAGGCTCCCCAGAGGGCTGGGATCGCCACGATCATCAGACAGCAGGCGCCGGCCTTCTTCCGCATGCGCGGGAGGGTACCAGAGCAGCAGGCGAGCGAGAGCCGACATGGTGGGCCGGCTTCGAGCGCGGAGGCGAAACCCCGAGTACGACCCCATTACGTAGAGCGCCGATTTTTTCCACGAAAACGTGATGAAGCGGTGGTGCCGAGGCGCTCTGCGTTGCTCCGCGGCCTACCAGGAGACGGAGACCCCCGCCCCGGGAGCGCTCCCGACCCGGACCGGCGCCTCCGGCGCCAGCAGGTAGGCTGCCGCCCCGGCGCCGCCGGCAGCCAGCCCTGCGCCGATGAAGGCGCCGACGGAGATCGCCGTCCAGGTCGTCGCGCGGCCGTCGGCCGCCGTGAACTCGCCGCAGGCGGAGGCGCCGGGGCAGCCGTGCGCGTTCTCCCATCGAACATGGTGGAGGGCCCTGGTCCGGTCGCCGGCCGCATCATTGGCCCTGGCGGCCGAGACGCCCCCGAGGACGCTCAGCGCCGCGGAGCTGGCGGCCAGCGCGCCCACGGTCCACCAGCGCAGCGTGGGACCGGGCTGGGAACGAGGCGGCGGCGCCGCCGGCGGCAAGCCGCGTCCGCCGCTCGCTACCGGCCGCAAAGGCGGCACCGCCGGCTGGGCGGGGACGAACATGAGCCGCACGGTCCGCTCCCCGCCCGCCTCGACAGCGACGACATCGCCGACCTTCGCGCCGCCGAGCTGCGCCGCCACCTCGTGCTGGCCAGGGGCCACGAAGACGGGGTGCTTGAGCGGAGAGACGCCCACCTGACGCCCGTCCACGAGCACGTCAGCGCCAGGATCGCTCACGCGCACCTCGAGCGCGCCGATGTGCCGGCGCGCCTCGGCGAAGTTCGCCCGCGCGGCCTCGTACTTGTCCTTATGGCGGGGCGGAACCTGGATCTTCGGCGCGTCGGGCGTACCGACCCTGTCGAAGTAGATCGTCAGGAACTCCGCCGCGGTCACGAACTCGCGGAGCCTGAACGACAGCATCCCCACGTTGAACGCGTCATAGGCGCTCTGGGTGAGGCGCCACAGCGTCAGGTGAACGTCACGCGCGTCGGCGATGCGCCCTTCGGCGACCAGCCGCTCGGCCTGCTGCTGCAAGTCGTGCTCCGCCTTGCTCGGCGGGGGGCGCTGCGGCAGCGGCGGCCCTGCCGCGGCAGGCGACGGACACTCCAGCAGCAGCGCAAGCGCGAGGATCGGGCCATAGAGCGGGCGTCGCATGGTCTCACTCCGGGAGCTCGGGGGTGGGGATCGCCCCGCGCGTCCGGGGCGTCGTCATCGCTACCTCCATCCGGGCCGGCGGCGAAGCGCTCTTTCCCCTGTCCGCGCCGCGTCGCCCTGCCAGCACCTCCCGGCGGCTGCCCCAGCAACCCCGGGACGCGGGCCAGCACCCGCTGGTGCGGCTCCTCGGACCTGCTGGTACGCCTCCTCGGAACTGCTGGTACGCTTCCTCGGACCGGCTGGTACGCTTCCTCGGACCGGCTGGTACGCTTCCTCGGACCGGCTGGTACGCTTCCTCGGACCTGCTGGTACGCCTCCTCGGACCTGCTGGTACGCCTCCTCGGACCTGCTGGTACGCCTCCTCGGACCTGCTGGTACGCTTCCTCGGACCTGCTGACACGGTTCCGGGTCGTCTCGGCGGCGCTGGCCGCGCTCCCCGGCCCGCCGGCCGCGCTCCGCGGTCTGCTGGATTCGCGCCCCGGCCTGCTGGGACGCGTCCCGGCGCGCCGGCGCAGCTGCCCGGCGTTGACAACGTGCTCTTCGGACGGCCGAGACCGTCTGGACTGGATTGCCCCGAGTCGGCGTCGACAACGTGCTCTTCGGACGGCAGAGCCCGTCTGGATCGGATTGCCCCGAGCTCTGCCGTGGTGTTACGCTCGCCCGCTCGCCACCCCCACTGGAGGTAGGTTCATGGGAATCGAACTGTCGCAAGAACAACACGCGGTCCTGAGAGAGACCCGCGCCGTCGCTACCCCCGCAGAGTTCCAGTCCTTCCTGGAGATCGCGCGCCCCGAGATGGACCGCATCGTCCGCGAGGTCATGGAGCCGAGCCAACCCATCTCGACCACCCTCACGGAGCTCCGGGACCTCTATCTGTCGGTCGTCCAGTACGAGGCGCCGCTCGCGAGCAAGGCCTACGGCCCCGAGCGCCGCGCGCTGCTCCGCGGCGCCATCCAGCTCCTCGACACGGCGAACCTCTGGTTCGGCGAGGGCAAGCGCACCGGCGCCTACCAGGTCCGGCCCGTCGACCAGGTGATCAAGGCGAGCCGGCCGTGGCGCGCGCGGCTCAAGGCGTTCGCCGACCAGGCGTTCGCGTTCGAGCCGGACGTCGCCGAGCAGTTCGCCGACGTCAACACGAGCGGCACGCTCACCGAGGAGACAAGCGATCTCGCCATGCTGCTCCGGCTCGCCCAGCAGCACCAGACCCGCCTCTCGCCCGTCGGCCTCACCGAGGTCTTCCTGCGCGAAGGCAGCGCCCTGCTCGACGAGGTGAGCGGCCGCGACCTGCTCGGCATCCTCGGCCTGCGCAACCGGGAAGAGGCGATGGTGCTCCGCAACTCCATCGTGACCTATGCCACGCTGCTCGGGAACGAGGCGCGCGCCGCCGGCGTCAACGCCTGCTGGGACATCCCCGAGGGCAAGCGCCGCTTCAGCGCCACCTCGTTCCGCAACGCCCTGCGGAGGCTCCGCCCGAAGCGCCGGG
The DNA here is from genome assembly GCF_051519845.1 of Sorangium sp. So ce362. Classification (NCBI taxonomy): domain Bacteria; kingdom Pseudomonadati; phylum Myxococcota; order Polyangiales; family Polyangiaceae; genus Sorangium; species Sorangium sp. So ce362. The sequence continues at coordinate 7,795,270 of NZ_CP150332.1, forward strand.
GCACCGCCGCCGCCGCCAAGCCCGAGCCCGAGCCCGCCGAGCCCGCCGAGCCCGAGCCCGCCGAGGCCAAGCCCGTCGAGGCCAAGCCCGTCGAGGCCAAGCCCGTCGAGCCCGCGCCGGTCTGAAGCCGCGCTTCCGGACCGGCCCGCCGACGTGACCCCTCTGTCATGCCGGCAGGAGCACGTGACCCAACCGGTCGCGCTCCGCCTGGGCGGGGCTGTCCGCCGGGATGATCACGTTGACGTGCTCCGCGCACCGCGCAAGGCACCGCACGAAGTCGGCGAGCCGCGCCAGGTTCTCATCGGCGCGCGCTGGCCGTTTCGGGAGCGCCTGCGAGGGGCTGCGGCGCGGGTCTTCAGCCTGGGCGCGGCGCGGACGGGAGCGGCGGGGACACCGCGCCTGCGCCGAGGGCGCGCGCCGCGAGCGCGCTCGGTGGAAGCGGCGCGCCGCTGCGCGAGGGCTCGCGACTCCGCGCGATGGCGGGCGGCCGGCGAGCCACGCGCGCCGCGCCGCGGCGGCCTCCTTGTGCGGCCGCCGCGCTCGGATCACGAGCCGCGCAGTCGCCCGTGGCGGGTGCGGGCCGAACGATCTGCCGGTGTACCGCGCCGCGAAGCGGCGTCGGTACCAGCGGCTTGTTCGGCACGCCTTCCCGACTCATGGGTATCGGTTTCTGCGCAATAGCAGCGCGCGTAGGCGAGCTCGGTCCTCGTCATTCATGTCCAGGAGCTGGACTGTGGCGCGCCCCTCGGATGTCAGGCCTTCGATGGTGCCATCGCGCGCGGCCGAGAAGTGCTCGTGCCAGGAGTGCTTCCTAGGATGATACAGCGCCACGACAGCACCGTTCTCGGGATCAATTGATGCGATGTTGGGACCCTTCTTCAAGTTGCAGTGGACGCAGCAGAGACACAGGTTGGCAACATCGTCCGAGCCACGGTGTTGCCTGCCGATGATGTGGTCGACTTGATGGGGCAGAATTGACGCTTCCTGAGGAAGCCGGCAATACTCACACGCGCCGTGAGCGCGCAGCTGGACCGCCTCCCGCACCTCGTTCGAGAGCTTCACGACGCCGCGCGCACCGTCCAGAACTCCTCGGCCTCGAGCTTGAGAAGGCTGAGCCTGTCGTTCAAGCGGACGACCTCTTCATATTCCCTATGCTCCTCGACAGTGAGGGTGCCCTCGGTACTCTTCTGCGCGAGCTCTTCTACGCGCGGGGCCAGGTCCCTGCTGACGGCATCCAGAGCCGCCTCAAGCTGTTCGAGGGTTCGCTTTTCCATGAGATCCTCCGTCGGCCATCGACGCGGAAAGCATGCCACCCCGGCGCTCTCGCAACAAGGTCCGCCCATGGCGGGCAGCCGAAGCGGCTCCGTGCTCGGGCGTGCGTACGAGCACCGCGACAGAAATCACACCGCATCCCGTGGCGTAGCGGTCCCATCCCGCCGATCTGGCGTCCGCTGTCTTCAGCGTCGGCAGGCGGCCCCCCTCCGAGCACCAAACCCGCCCGCCGAACGCCCTGACGATGAGCCGCCGTGCCCGCAGGCGCGGTCGGTGTTGGCGCTCGCTGCAAACCGCGGAATTCCGGACAGCCCGAGCGCTGCGCGAGGGCTCGCGACTCCGCGCGACGGCGGGCGGCCGGCGAGCCACGCGCGCCGCGCCGCGGCGGCCTCCTTGTGCGGCCGCCGCGCTCGGATCACGAGGCGCGCAGTCGCCCGTGGCGGGTGCGGGCCGAACGACGCCTTGGCAATCAGCGGCGAGGTGCGGGCGTCGTCGCCTGCGCCTCGTCCGCTGCATTGCCTTGTTGGGCAGCCTCCGGGCCACCGCTACGCGGAACGATCGAAACGTGGTCTGTGGCGCTGCCTGCTTCAAGGCGTCGAAACGCCTTGAACAGCTCGTGAACGTCATAGCCACATTCCTTCGCAATTTCGTCGCGAATTGCGCGAACTTCATCGACGATGGCATCGCGAATCATTTCTCCTCCTGTGGCGGCAGCTCGTCTGGTGTGCAGATGATGGGCGGTCGAAACCCACTGTCTCTACACACGGACTCTATGCGTGGTCGCATCGTAGCATTCGCAATATGCGTGCAGTTCCATGTCAGCAGAAAATCGAGGCCATGAACGGCCGCTATGGCCACGTGCGCGGCGTCGACGATTGCCTTTGCGGGCATGGCTGCCTGCTTGATGAGGGCCGCGGCAAGCGTCTCCGCTTCCTCGGCTCCTGACAGGACAGCGATCCCCGCGGCTGCCCCGAGCCGCCGAGCAGCTGCCGCGGGGTCGCCCCGGCGCGCTTCGGTCAGCACCGGGTCGGAGAGGAACAGCTCGAACTCGTCGCCGCGCCCACCAGCCGATCGTGACCTGCTGGCGGGCGGCCTGGATGACATCTCGGCTTGGCAGCGCGGTCAGATAGCTCAAGATTGACGTTTCGACATAGACGCGCGGTTTCACGGGCTGCTCCTGGCGAAGGCGCGCTCCCGCCGACGCACCTGGAGCATACCAGGCCCAGGCACGCGCGCCCAGGTCGTCCCGCGCAAGTCCTCGTATTGATCGGAAAAGTCGGGAGGATCAGGACGGTTCAGAGAGTGGGCGGCCTGCTGGTCGTCGAGACGGGCCCATCCGGGCTCGAGCGCGCATCCTCGATCGTCGAGACGGGCCCGTCCGCGCGAGCCCGCCAGGGGCAGACGCCTGGGAGGCTGTACTCCGCTGGAGCCATAGCTGCCTCGGCTCACGCCTGCCCGCCCAACGCCTTAGCGCTGTGCTGCCGCGCCGCAGGCGCGGTCAGCATCAGCGCCTCGTTGAACGAAACCGCGCAAGCGCGGTAGCTCCAGACTGCGGCACACGCCAATAGGAGCGTTGATCGCTGCGCGCGCTCACCATGTCTCTCGTGGGATGGCTTGCCTGTCGCCAGCCCGTATCGATACCTGGCACTCTTGTCCTCGCACGGCGATGCAGTGTCGCCGCGCGCTCGACGGAGACGACCATGGTGACGCTTACGACCTGGCGGGAGCGAATGAGTGAAGACATGCGGCTGCGCGACTTTCGACCGCGGACTCAGGAGGGATACCTGCTCGCGGTGCGGCAGTTCATCGATCGGGTAGCGCGGGAGCCGGAGGCTCTCACGGACGAGGACGTACGCGCATACTTCCTCTACCTCCGAGAGGAGAGGAAGCTCGCGCCATCGAGCATCAACATCGCCGTGCACGCGCTCCGCTTCTTCTTCATCCACACCATGCAGCGCGACTGGAAGGTGTTCGACTTGCTTCGGGTCAACAAGCCGCGCATGTTGCCGGTCGTCCTGAGCCAGGGCGAGGTGCGCGCGGTGCTCCGCGCCGTGCGGCATCCCGTACGGCGCATGGCCCTGACGACGATCTACGCCCTCGGCCTGCGGCTCGGAGAGGGCCTTTCGCTCGAGACCGGACACATCGACGGCCAAAGGCTCGTCGTCTGGGTGCGCGACGGCAAGGGCGCCAAGGATCGCGGCGTGCCGCTGCCGCGCCCGCTGCTCGCGCGTCTGCGCCAGTACTGGAAAACCGAGCGGCCCCGGTCCTCGGCACCGTACCTGTTCGTCCCGCAGGACGGCATCGCTCCCGTGCACGAGACGACGCTGCAGAAGACGTTCACGGCGGCACGCGCGGATGCCCGCATCGAGAAGGACGCGACGATCCACACGCTGCGCCACAGCTACGCGACGCATCTGCTCGAGGCCGGCGTCTCGCTGCGTACCATCCAGCAAGTGCTCGGTCACAAGTCGCTGCGCACGACAGAGCTCTACATGCATGTCACGCAGCCCGGCGCCGAGCGCTTGCAAGAGACGCTCGACCGGCTGATGGTCGATCTGTAGCGCGGGCCCCGAGCTATGCTCCGGCTCGCCGACGTGGTGCGGCGGCACGGTCCAGCGTACATGGAGCGCCATGGCGCGTCCATGATGCCGAGTCATGTGCGCGCCGTAAAGGCTATTCTGCACTGCCGCACGCCGACCATGGGCGGCCATGTCGCGGCGTGCCCGCAGTGCGGGCGCGAGCACGTTCTTTATCACTCGTGCCGGCATCGCGCCTGTCCTCAGTGCGGACACGACGCGACGAAGCGCTGGCTTGTCCAGCAGCGCGAGCTTCTCCTGCCGATCCCGTACTTTCACGTCGTGTTCACGCTGCCCGCCGAGCTGCGGCGGCTCGTGCGCTCGCATCAGAGGGCGCTCGTGCCGGTGCTCTTTCAGGCGGCGTTCGAGTCGCTGGCGCGCCTGTGCGCCGATCCGCACTTTCTCGGCGGGCGGATCGGCGCGCTCGGGGTGCTGCACACCTGGACGCGCACCCTCGAATGGCATCCCCACGTCCACCTGCTCGTGCCGGGCGGCGGCATCGCTCCGGACGGCCGCACCTGGCGCGCGGCACCGCCGCGGCGCACGCGCTACCTCGTCCCGGTGCGTGCGCTCTCCAAGCTCTTTCGAGGGCGCTTTCTTCACCTCGCGCGGCGCGCCCTGCCCAGGGTCGCCGTTCCCCAGATCCCGTGGAGCAAGTCCTGGGTCGTTTTCGCCAAGCCGGTTGTGCAAGGCGCGGAGAAGGTCCTTGAGTACCTCGGCCGCTACGTGCACAGGACGGCGATCTCCGATCAGGGTCTCGTCGGCTTCGACGACCGCACGGTGACCTTCCGCTACCGGGACAGCCGGGATCATCGACGCAAGACCATGACCCTTCCGGCCCACGAGTTCCTCCGCCGCTTCCTCCAGCACGTGCCACCGAAAGGGTTGCATCGCGTCCGCGCATTCGGCCTGCTCCATCCGGCGCACCGCGACACGCTCCAGCGGCTCCAGCTCTTGCTGGCGCCGCGGCAACGGCCCGAGTCGTCCACGCCGGGGCCGCGGACACCGCCGCGTCGCTTGTGCCCGCATTGCGGGCAGGGGTCCCTAAGCCTCGTGCGCCGCCTGTCCCCAGCGGAGTGCGTCGCGCTGGCCAACGCACTCGCCGCCGAGTCCACGGTGCAGCCCCCTGCGCGTGCGCCGCCGTGACCCCGGTACTCGCGACAGGAGCGGTGGAGCCATGACCCCCCCGCTGGCACCCCACGGTAAGGACGCCCCGTGCGTTCCAAGGGACACGTGCGCGCATGACCCGAAAAACATCACGATCGCCGCTCCTCAATCCCACCGACATCGCCCGCCCGCGGCCATGAACCCCCCGCAAATCCTCGCTCGCCCCTCCACACACCGCCCTCGCAAGGATGCCGCCGTGCCTCCGCCGGCGTGAAATCCGGCTCTCTTTTAGGTTTGGTGGAAGCGTGGCCACGTGTGAACAGGTTGCAGCGAGAGACCTGAACAGCAGAGATGAATCAGCGCGATGAGGGAGGAGGCTCCGTGGAGGCCGTAGGACCGTCGCGTGATGGTGCGCACCTTGCCATTGGTGCCTTCCGAGCGTGCGTTCGACAGCCCGCTCGCGACGTAGGCGACGATGCCGTCGAGATGGTGACCAATCGTTCGCGCCGCTTTGGCGAAGGGCTTGAGACCCGAGTGCGTGGCCCACGACATCCACTCTTCGAGTTTCGCCAGTACGACATTCGGCTGACGCCGATCGAGAATGGCTGCGAACGACTCCTTGAGCAGGTAGGCGCGGTAGAGCGTCGCGTTCGTCTTCGGCAGTTCCGTCAGCTTCGCTTGCTCGATTGCAGTCAGATTCCAAGGGTTCTTCTGCAACGCGAATCGGGTATGCTTCAGCGCGCTGCGGTCTTCGGGGTCTTCGATTGTCCTCACTTCTGCACGGCGTACTTCGTCGAGCGCGTCATGAACCAGCCGCTGGACATGAAAGCGGTCAAAGATGATCTGCGCGTTCGTCGCCGACTCCGAGACCGCCGAGATGTACGCTTTCGACATGTCGATCGTGACCGCCTGGATGAGCGCGCATCGCTCCGAGCCGAGCTCTTGGAAGAAGGCCCGGAGCGTGTCGGCGTTCTTCCCCTCTCGCGCCCAGACCACGCGCCCGGTGACGTGGTCGACCACGATGGTCACGTACTTGTGGTGTTTCCTGTAGGAGAGCTCGTCGATGCCGATGTGCGTGAGCCCGTCGAGGATGTCGCGGGGAAGCCGCCGCTCGACCACGCGACTAATGATTGCACCGACCGTCGCCCACGCGACGCGCATCATCGTCGAGACGACGGTCTTCGAGGTCATCTGCGCCAGGTAGCCGACCGTCTCCTCGAAAGCGTGCGTGAACCAGCTCATCGGGTCGGCCCACGGCACCATCTCGGTAGTCACTCCGCACCGCGGGCAACGCAACCGCCGCGGCGAGTACCGGAGCTCCAGCGACATCCCCGCGAGGTCGAGGTGACGCCAGCAACGCGGTTTCCGCTGGTCGTACACCTTCCTCACCGGGCGACCGCACCCTCCGCAGCGAGGGATCTCCGTGGTCGGCTCGACGTCGCAGACCAGCCCGTCCGCCGTGAATTGCGCGCCCGTGACGCGAGTGAACTTGATTCCGAGGACATTGTTGAGCAGAGTGGTCGCGCGCACAGCCGATCGGGCTCCAAGGGTTGGTGTCGTAACCCCCGAGGTAGCCCGTCGGCTGTGCGCGTTCCATCCCCAATCGCACCGCGCCATTCCTGCGCCGAGCTCGCCCGCAACGCCGCGGGGGCCGGGACCAGGTCACGCAGCCGCGCTTCCACCAAACATCTCGGAGAGCCTGAAATCCCCAGTCACCTGCTGCTGCCATCCGGGCGGGTTTGTTCAACCAGCGTTTTAACGCCGGTCGGAGCGCCGCTCGCTTCGCGAGCGCCACTCCGCCGCCGCGAAAACGCTATTTCGTTGGGCGGCGCCACGTCACTTCGGCGGAGCGGCCATGATGCGGTCGTAGAGTTCGGAAGCGATCGGCCATGACTCGGCTGCGAGTTGAGAGGCGAGCTTCGCAAAAGAGTCGCCCTCCTTCGGGAGGATCCTTCCAAGGCGGCAAGAGCACTCTGCGTTGCGCAGGTCGAGGTTCCTCTCCTGGGCCAGCGCACTCAGCAAAGGAAAGTAACGGCGCTGCGTTCGAATATTCGCAAAAAGCTTTATCGGATTGCCGTTTTCGGAGGTCTTCCACAGGGCGAACGTTATCCAAGCCTCCCATGCGTTGCGAATGAGAAGAGGTACATCGGTGTAAGTTCTCTCCCAGATGGTGTCTCGCCGGCTCTTGTTTTTCTCGAGCGTCGCTCTATTCTTGGCGTCACCGGCCGCACTGAGAAATGCTTGACGGCACGCAAGCAAAAGGTCCACGTACGAGTCTCTTACGTGTGGCGTGATCAACTCAATCGCCTCCCGCTCCTCCGGCTTCAGTTCAGGAATCTCCTCGGTTGCGAACAAAATCGATTCCGTGAATTCGCCGTTCTCGAGAACAAACGCGAATGCTTTACTTACAACTTCGATGCTCACGTGGACTCCACCTCGGATTCAAGAAACCGTAGTGCGTTCCTTTGCGTTCGGAGTGACCAGTAATCGAAGGTGTCCGCCTCCGCCAGGCCATACAAGTGGACCGCCACAGTTTTCAGGTACATTGACAAATACATGTGCTCCGACGTTCGTCCTGAAATCGCCACCGGGAGCCATAGCCTGAGAAGATCGCGGAAGATGATGTGTCGCGCAGCTTGTTTGACGCTAGGCCGTTGCTCCGGGTCTTGTGTTAGGAACACGAGGATGCCCTCGCGAGCGCCTTGTGCGCAGAGCTCGCCGAGAGCCGCGGCGTAGTCCGGTACCTGTTGAAGCCCCTCCGCCGCGTCGACCTTGACCTCAATGAGCACTACGGCACGAGGTGACTCGATACTGATATCGACTCTACCGTGCTTCCCGAGGTGGCGCTCGGTGCGCACTTCTGCGCCGACGAAGTTAAGGGCCTCCGGAATGGCCCCCTCTTCTTCCTCACTGGTCGGATGTATGAGAAACGTTCCGAATGCAGCTCGGCAGGCCGTGCCAACATCCCCGCTCTTTCGTGGATCGAGAAAGTGGGCGACGAGCGCCGAGTGCACTACCTCGACATGCGCCTGACCGAGCGGGCCAAGAAGGTCCGGACGCGTTTCCAGAACGCCAAGCATTGCGCGACGGGCAGAAGGCAGCGCTTTCCGTCTTTCCACACTGGCTCCCGCCACGCGCCACAGTATATCTTTGGGGCTCGCCATGATGACGCGCTCAAAGATCTCAGTATTAGCGGGGGACGCCGGCACAGGACCATGCTGGGCCGCGAGATCCTTCGCGAGAGCGACGAGCTGCCCAAGGTAGGTTTGCCGGCGACGCAGCAAATCCTCCGATTGAGCCTGAACGTCCAACGTAGCCGCGAGTGTCACCAGAGAGTCGAGATAGTCCTGCCGGTTCATGGTCGTTCCGCGCTGCCCCAAATAGGTGACAGTTGCGCCTAGTGGCTCCAGTTCCGGGCCGCCCAACGTCGCAATTAGCTGTGACGCATGACATATCTATGCATTTCACATGTAGGCCGCGAACCGTGGCACCCTATCTCCATATTCCCGAGGATAAGTCGCGGCCCATCATGGCCTATCTCCGCAATCCCGCAGACAGGCCGCGACCTTCCGCAGCCTATCTGCGGGATTGCGGAGATAGGCCGCCGCTGCGTACCTACGTATTCCCGTTGCTAGGTCTCGGACGGCGACGGCGTGTCGTCGCGCAAGATTCGCGCCGATGGCTGGGTACCCATCCGCTTCCACAGCGGCAAGCCCCCACGGCAGATGGGCGCGGAAGAGGTCACGGCCTTCCTTGACGAGCTTGCGGTCGCACGCCGCACCGCGGCATCCACGCAGAACCAAGCGCTGTGCGCGCGCCTCTTCCTTTACAGGCGGGTTCTCGACCTGCAGATACCCCGGCTCGAAGCGCTCGAACGCGCACGCCGGCCGGAGCACCTCCCCTCGGTCCTCTCGCGGCAGGAGACGCTCACCTTGCTCGAAGACTTCGTCCCGCCTTTTCGGCTCATCGGCGAGCTCCTCTACGGAAACGGCCTCCGGCTCCTCGAAGCGCTTTCGATTCGCGTCAACGACGTCGACCTCGATCGACGACAAATATCGGCAGTGCAAAGGGCCGTGCACGATGTCGGACGCGCGGCGGAGCTCGCCAAGCGCGCGACATGCCGACCCCTCCGCCACAGCTTCGCGTCCCACCTGCTCGAGGCGGGCATCGACATCCGGACGGTCCAGGCGCTGCTCGGCCACAAAGATGTGCGGACCACGATGATCGACACCCACATCGTCGACCGCGGCCCTCTCGGCGTCATCAGCCCCCTTGGCCGCTGACCGCCGCGTCAGCGGGGAGCGCCTTGAGCTCCGACCCCACCCCGTCGTCCCGGCCCCACCCATCGTGAAAGGTAGCGTACCTGACGGCTACGCCGCCTTGTCAAGGAGACCAACGCGTGTTCGTGCGGGCTCCACACCGGACGACTCGAGCTCGGCCGCGGCGTCCACGCCGCGCGCTCGCGATGGGCATCCCCCGCGCCGATCCCGTCATCGTCACGCCCACCGGGGCAGCTCCGTCCCGAGGCAGGCGGGCGGCCCAGGATCTGGGCACCGGCGTGCCATGGGCGATGCCGCGCGCGACGCACGTGACGTGGGCGCCGCCTCGTTCCGCAGCGGCCTCGAAGCGCTTGCCCAACGGTCGGGATCACAGCTCGCGGGGTCGTGCCTTGCGTGGCCGGCCCCGCTTCACCGGCGGTAGCTCCCGCTGGCGGAACAGCGCGCCAGGCCGGACGCCGAGCACGTCGGCCAGCCTCACGAGGACGGCCACCCCGACGTTGGTCTGGGCGTGCTCTACCTTCTTGAGGTTGCGGAGGCCGACCCCTGCCGCGTCGGCGAGCTCTTGCTGCGTCATGCCGCGCTTGAGGCGGATCCTTCGGACATTGGCCCCGATGAAGTTGAGCACCTCCTGCAGCCGGGGATCATCCATGGGGAGCTCGTCGGCTCTCGTGCGAGCTGGAATAGTGCCCTCTAGGGCACATTTGGATTGCTGGGTCCCTCTGCACCACGTAAGCTCCCCGCAAGCAAGTGCTGCCCGCGACGGGTGCAACCGTCCGGGCAGCGTGGCCGAACCCCGCACACACGAGGTCCGACATGACAACAGTACGTTCCCGCCCCGAACAGGGCCAAGAGATCGATCCGCCCTCACGCCGCCGGCCGCGCTCCACGGCGCGCGGCCGGCTCGCCCGCCCGCCCGAGCCCCGTCACCAATCAGCTCACCCCGCCGTCTATCTCGAAGCCGCCGCGCTCCTCGAACAGCGCCCGCTCATCCGCAGCACGCTCCGCGCCCGCGGCGTTCGCGCCGCGGATCTCGACGACATCACGCAGGAGACCGTGCTCGGCGCCTGGCGCAGCCTGCGCGCCGGCCGCTTCCGGCCGTCTCCGGGACAGCCGCCGGCCGACGCCCTCCGCACCTGGCTCGCCGGTGTCGCCTTGCGACAGGCATCGCACTACCGCGAGAAGGCATACCGCCGGCACGAGGTGCCCGCGGTCGATCCTGACCGGCTCGCTCTCCTCGCGGCGCCCTCTCCGGAGGAACGAATCGTCGCGCGCGGGCTGCTCCGTGCCTTCCACCGTCTCCGCGCGGAGCTCCGCGAGGTCCTGGCGCTCACCGCCACCGGCATGACGATGCGCGAGATCGCGGCGGCGCTCGCGATCCCGAGGCCGACGGTGGCCACGCAGCTCCGCCTCGCGCGGCGCCTCTTCGCCCGGTCCCTCACCCGCCGGCGGAGGTGGCCCCGATGAGCAGCGCCCCCGTCGACGCCCCCGCCGAGACGGCGGCCGAGATCCCGACCGCGACCGAGGCCGGCCTGATCGAGATGGTGCTCGCCATCCCGACCGTGGGGTCGCGCATCCTCGGCACGGCCGCCCTCCCCTCCCTCGGTCGCCTCTCTCCGGCGGCCATCGCCGAGCGAACCCAGATCGCGCTCGTGGACGCGACCCGCCTCGCCGCGGCCTTCGAGCTCGGCCGCCGCGCCCACGCCGCGCGCGCTCGCCGAGGCGCGCTCCTCACCGACGCCGCCCGCGTGGCGCGGTACTTCGGCCCGAGGCTCGCGCCCCTCGTCCACGAGGAGCTCTGGATCGCGGCGCTCGACAGCCACGGCCGCATCCGCGAGACGCGCATGCTCGCCCGCGGTGTCGACGACGCCCTCTACGCGGGCCGCGCGACCATCCTGCGCACGGCGCTGGACATGGCAGCCATCCGCTTCGTCCTGGCCCATAACCACCCGAGCGGCGATCCGGCGCCGACCGGGGAGGACCAAGCGATGACCCAGGAGCTCCGCGATCTCTCCTGCGCGCTGAACGTCCCGCTCCAGGCGCACGTCATCGTCACGCCCAGCGGGCGGTACCAGGCCGTCCTCGAGTAGGCCATCGCGGGGGCGGCGCCCCCGCCTCACCTGACCCCCTCGTCCCCGGAACCTCCGCGCGGCGCCGCTGTCTTTCCGCAGGCACGACGGACAGCCGGCCAGCGCGGCCGAGCGCCCGCCTGAAGGACGCGGATCCGCGCGTCCTCGGCGCGGTTCCTGATGACGTGAGCGCGCCGCTCCGCGCGGCGCACAGGGGAGATCTATGCCCAGCGCGAACACGACGGACGCCGGGGATGGCGCCACCGCCGCCACCCATCCAGACCTCACGGCCGCGAGCCCCACCGACGCGGCGAGCACCGGCGAGGCCGCGGTGGCCGCGGTGCGCTCCGTGGAGATCCTCATCTCCTGGGGCACGACCGTCCTCCTCGTCCAGCACCTCGCGCCGCCCCGCGCGTTCGACGTCGGCGAAGGGCGCGCCGACGGGCGCCCGTGCGACGGCTTCCTCCCCGAGCGCGTGCTCGGCGCGCGCCGCGCGCCCCTCCTCGAGGTCGATCGCGCCGGGCGCGTCCGCTTCGTCCTGCTCGGCGCCGCGACGGGGACGCTCACCCTGGGCGGCGCGCCCCTGTCCGCCGCCGCCGCGCGGGAACGGCACGCCGGCGCGGCGCACGCGGAGATCCCCGGCGCGGTGCTCGTCCCCCTCCCCGCGCACGCCCGCGTGGACGTCGAGATCACGGGCGTCCGGATCCAGGTCGGCGCCGACGTCGCCGCGGGCGAGCGCGCGCGCCGGTCGCTCGTGAGCCGGAAGAGCCTCGCCCTCCACGCCGCCTCGGCGGCCCTGCACCTCGGGCTCCTCGGCGCGCTCGCGCGCTGGGCCCCACCCCCCGTCGACCCGTCCTCCGGCATGAGCGCCGATCGGATCGCGCTCGTGCAGCAGTACCTCGCGTCCGCAGACGAGCGCGAGCTGCGCGCTTCGCACGAGGAGGAAGGCGAGCAGAGCGCGGACGCGAAGGAGGGCGGCACGGGAACGAGGGCGAAGGGCGAGGAAGGATCGATGGGCAACCCGCACGCGCCCGGGATGGCGATGGGGAACCGGTGGGGGGTGGCCGGCCCGAGCGATCGCCACGCGCCGCACGGGACGCCGCAGGAGGCGCTGCGCGACGCGGCGGAGTTCGGGATGATCGGCCTGCTCAACCGCGGCGCCGGCGGCCAGCCGAGCGCGCCGACGACCGCGTGGGGCCACCCCAGCGCGCCCGCGGGCGCCGGCGGAGCCGGCCTCCCCCTGGACGGCCTCGGGGACTCAGGCGGCGGGGGGCTGGGGCTCGGCGCCATCGGGACGATCGGGCACGGCGCGGGCGCCGGGACAGGCCAGGGGTTCGGCAGCGGTCTCGGGCGCGCCGGCGCCGCCGCGCCGCCGGGATCGCCGCGGGGCGCGGCCGCCCACGCTCCGGAGGCCGAGGTCCCGCTCGATCCGAACGGCCGCTTCGCCACCACGTACCGGCCCGGGGGCGGTCACCTCGCCGCCTTCGAGGCCGCCCTCGCGCGCGGCGTCGTGCCCGAGGCGGAGCGCGAGCTCGTCAGCGACGTCGGCGCCCGCTACGCCCCGGAGGTCCCGCTCGCTCCCGGCAAGGCGCTCGGCCTGCGGACCGACCTGGAGCGCGCCGCGCTCGGACCGGGCGGCGGCGCCCTCCACCTGCGCCTCGCGCTCCGCTCCGCCGCGGCGGCGGCGGCGCGGCCGCACCTCTCGGTGCACCTCGTCCTCGACACGAGCGGCTCGATGGCCGGCGCGCCGATCGAGAGCGCCCGCCGCGCGGCGCAGGCGCTCGTCGACCGCCTCGCGCCCACCGACGACTTCTCGCTCACCACCTTCTCGAGCGACGCCGAGGTGAGGATCGAGGACGGCCCGGTCGGCCCGCGCCGCGCGGCGATCCGCGGCGCCATCGAGGGGATCCGCGAGGGCGGCGGCACGAACATCGGCGCGGGGCTCACGCTGGGCTACGCGCAGGCCAGCCGGCCCGGCATCCCCGAGGACGCCGTGCGCGTGGTGCTGCTCGTCTCCGACGGCCGCGCGACAAGCGGCCTCACCCACGGCGAGCGGCTCGCGCGGCTCGCGCTCGATGCCTTCCAGCGCGGCGTCCAGACGAGCGCGCTCGGGCTCGGCGACGACTACGACGGCCAGCTCATGAGCGCGATCGCGAGCGACGGAGCAGGCGGCTACTACTACCTGCGAGACCCCGCGCAGATCGCGCCCGCGCTGTCGACCGAGCTCGACAAGCGCCTCGACCCGGTGGCGACCGCCGTCGAGGTGCGCGTCCGCCTGAAGCGCGGCGTCGACCTGCTCCGCGTCTACGGCTCGCGCCGGCTGAGCGACGCCGAGGCCTCCCGCGTCCGCGCCCAGGAGATCGCCGCCGACGTCGCCGCGCTGTCCCGGGACAGGATCGCGGTCGACCGGCGCGACGACGCCGAGGGCGGCATGCGCTTCTTCCTGCCGATGTTCGCCCGCGATGACCGGCACGCCCTCTTGCTCAAGCTGAGCGCCGAGCCCGGCACCGGGAAGCGTACCCTGGCGACCGTCGAGCTCAAGTACAAGGACCGACTCTCCAGGAAGAACGTGATCGAGGAGATCCCGATCGAGGTGCGCTACGCGGACAGCGACGCGGCGAGCGCGGCGTCCGTCGACGCGTCGATGACGCGGACTCTTCAGGGCTTCGCCGCGGGCGAGTCGCTCGCCGAGGCCGCCGCCCGCGTCGGGCGAGGCGACCCGAGCGGCGCGGCCGCGCTCCTCACCGAGCGCGAGGGCATCCTGCGCGAGGCGGCGGCCCGGCTGAACGAGCCGCTGTTCCTGGAGGACGCTGCGCGCCTCGCGCGCCTCCGCTCGCACATGGGCGCAGAGCACGGCCTCGGCGACCCGCTCGTGCTCGCGATGCTGCTGGAGACGGCGGGCCGATCCCACCTGCGCTGACGCGCGCAATCGCAGCGCGCGCACGGGCGGAGGCGTCGCCCAGGTGGTAGGCTGAGCGCGGCCATGACAGAGAGAGTCTCATCGACCGGCCGCGCTGCGCTGCGAGAGTCGCTGCTCCAATTCTCCGCCTTCGCCGACGCGCTCGAATCCCGTGCCATGCGCGAGGCCATCGAAGCCTGCGTTACCGTCCTGGACGCTCCAGGACCGCTTGACAAACGCGTCCTTGCCCCGTGGCTCAAGGTCGTCCACGAGCGCGCCGCCGAGGTCTTTCGTCGGGGCATCCGCGAGACCTCGGGGATGCTGCGCCAGCAGATGATGCACGGGCTGAAGCAGGCCGAAGAGGACGCGGTCTGGATGCAAGAGGCCATCGACGCGCTGAGTCGAGACCACGCCAACTGACACGCCGGGAGGAGACGGCATCTGGGGTCCTGGGGACCAGGCGCTCGTACAAAAGATCTGTATTCCTCGAACCACGCTGGAAGCGACGCGGCGTGGGACGATGGTTGTGGATGGACTGCTGATCGACGGCTGATCGACGGCTGATCGACGGCTGACCGGCTGCTGCCGGCTGCTGATGGATGAGCGCGCCTCGTCAGGCTGCGCTGTTCGTGTGTCACGCATCACCGCGCCCGACGAACCGACTTTCTTGGGCCGAGTCAAGACGGCATTCTTCACCGGATCTGCCGGGAGTCCAGGGAGCTCCGCGGGCCGGACGAGACGAGACCGCGCGCTGGAGCGCCACGCGAGGGCCGGTGCGCCGCGGGCGCTGCAGGGAGCCGCCCCTTCGCCGGCGTAGCACGGGGCGCGTGGTCCGTGCTACGAAACGGGCCATGTTCGCCTCGGCGTTTCCGCTGCTGCTCCTCGGCTTCTCCCTCGGTATGCGCCACGCCACCGACGCGGACCACGTGATCGCGGTGGCGACGATCGTGAGCCGCGTCCGGAGCCTCGGGGTGGCGCTGCTGATCGGCGCGATGTGGGGTCTGGGGCACACCCTCACGCTGATGCTCATCGGGGGTGGCATCCTCCTGTTCGGGCTCGTTGTGCCGCCGCACGTCGGCCTGGCCATGGAGCTCACGGTCGCGCTGATGCTGATCGGCCTGGGCGCGTACCATCTCCTGCGGCTCTACCGGGCGGTCCGGCGGGGCGAGCCGCAGGCGCAGGGGGCGGAGCATCACGACGGCCACCGGGACGGCGTCGGCTGGGCGGATCGCGTCTTCGGCCGGTCGCGCGCCTACGTGAGCCTCCGGCCGCTGCTCATCGGCGTGGTGCACGGGGTGGCGGGCTCCGCGGCGGTCGCGCTCCTCGTGCTGACCACGGTGCGCGATCCGCGGTGGGGGCTCGGGTACATCGCGCTGTTCGGCGCGGGCACGATCGCCGGGATGATGCTGATCACCGGGATGCTGGCCGTGCCGTTCGCGTACACGAACGCCCGCTTCGGCGGGATGCACCGCGCCCTCGGCGCGGCCGCGGGCCTGCTCAGCGTGGGCTTCGGCCTGTTCCTCGCCTACGACATCAGCGTCGGGTCCGGGCTGTTCACGGCCAACCCGCAGTGGACGCCCGGCTGACGGCGCCCGCCCGAGGCCGCGGGGCGCCTACCGGCTCGCGGTCGACCACGCGCGCTCGGCCTCGCGCGGCGGCGCCGGCGCGAGGTGGGCGTCGATCTGGGTCATCAGCCAGTCAATGAACTCGTCCTTCAGGATCGTCTGCGCCACGTGCAGGTCGGTCCAGACGGGCGCGCGCGCCGCGGCCCGATCGCTCGTCTGCACCACGACCGGGATCGTGCAGAACCTCGCGTCGGCGCGCATCGCGCGGATGAGCTCCATCCCGTTCATGACGGGCATGTGGACGTCCACGATGGCCAGCGCCACGGGCTCGCTCGAGAGCAGCGCGAGGGCGTCGCGCCCGTTCTCGGCCTCGAGCACGATGAAGCGCGGCTCGAGGATGAACCGGTAGCACGCGCGGATGTCCGCGTCGTCGTCCACGACGAGGACGGCGACCCCCTCGGCGGCGCCGAGCACGCGCTCGACGGCGGCGCGCAGCTCCGCGGCGGTGACGGGCTTCCGCACGTAGCCGGCGACCCCTCGCAGGATCGCCTCCGCCGGCTTGTTCACGACGGAGACGAGCATCACGGGCACCCGCTCGCGCGACTGCACGAGCCGGTTGAAGGCGAAGCCATCCATCTCGGGCATCAGAAAATCGGTGAGGATGAGGTCCGGCGTCCAGGTCCGGAGGAGCTCGATCGCCGCGCTCCCGCTGGTCACGGTCCGGACGTCGTACGCCGCGCCGTCGAGCGCCTCGGCCATCCACGCGAGCGTCCCCGAATCATCGTCGACCAGCAAGAGCTTGGCCATGTCATCACTCCCTTCGCGCTTCGCGCTGGGCCCCGCCGCCCGTCGCCTCGCCCGCCGCGCCGACGCGCCGCAGCCGGACCCAGAACGTCGCCCCTCCTTCCGGCCGCGCCTCGTACCCGATCGCCCCGCCCCACCGCTCCACCGCGATCCGGGCGCCGTAGAGCCCGAGGCCGCTGCCCGCCCCCGGGTCGCGGCCGTGCGCGAACTTCTGGAACAGGCGCGGCGCGATGGCAGGCGAGACGCCCGGGCCCTCGTCCTCCACCGTCAGGCGAGCCCACCCGGGCTCGTCCTCGTGCACGAGGACCCGCACCGACGTGCGCGCAGGCGTGAAGCGGAGCGCGTTCTCGACGAGGTTGGAGACGACGCGTGCGAGCCTGCGCCCCTCGCCGGCGACGCAGCACGGCGGTCCCCCGCCGCTCTCCGGCGGTCCTTCCAGGCGAACACACCGGCTGCACGCCATGGGCAGGAGCGCCTCGACGACCTGAGCGACGGTGCCGCGCAGGTCCGCCACCTCAGGGAGCTCGCCGCCGGAGGCATCGAGCGCGGCCCCCTCGGCGGCGAAGGTGTCGAGGATCTCCCGGATGAGCTCGCGCTGGCGCAGGGCGGCCTTGAGCGCGATCGCGGCGAGCGCGCCGCTCTTCTCGGGGAGCGGCTGCTCCTGCAGCAGGGAGAGGGCGCCGAGGAGGCTGTTCAGCGGGCCGGAGAGGTCGTGAACGATGCAGTGGACGAGGACGTCCTTCCGCTCGACCTCGCGCGACAGCGCCTCGTGCACGAGGCGCAGCTCGCGCGCCCGCTGGAGGACGCGGCGGCGCTCGTGAAACAGCGCGTCGTTCCGGGTGATCACGAGCAGCCGCGAGGAGCCCACGCAGAGCGCCGTCGCCTCGAGGTGCAGCGCCTCGTCGTCCTCGGTCATCTGCGTCCAGCAGTCGGATTGCACGCCCCCCTGCGTCCAGCAGTCGGCTCGCGCGCTCCGCGATGCGTCCGTGGACCAGGCCCGCTCCGCCTCGGGGAGGAACACCTCCAGGAACGGCAGCGCGCGATCGATCCGGAGCGGTGTATCGCGCCACGGCGGCGCGATCCCGAGCCGGAGGAACCACGGCGGCGGCTCGCCGCGGACGACGAAGGCGCCGTCGCGCAGGCGCTCGAGCACGAGCATGTCCAGCGCCGAGAGGAGCCAGGTGTCCACGTCCATCAGCCCCGCCACAAGGGCGCATCGCTCGCCAGCATGGCGCGCGCGAGCGCGCTGAACGCGCCCTCGACCCCGGCGCCGGTCTTGGCGCTCGTCCTCGCGACCAGGAGGCCCGCCCTCCTCAGCCTGGCCTCGGCGGCCTCGTCGATCTCCCACGCTGCCGTGAGATCGGCCTTGTTCAGGGCGACGACGGACGGGAGCTCCCCGGCCGTCGCCCGCGCCGCGGCGTGGAGGCGGAGCCCCGTCTCCACCGTGAAGCGCCGCGTGCCGTCGATGACGAGGAGCAAGCCCGCGGAGCCGCGCACGTACGATATCTGGACGTCCTGGAACTCGTCCTCTCCGCTCAGGTCCCAGAGGACGAGGTCGAGCTCGCGATCATCGCACCTCACGCGCCGCGTCTCGATCGTCACGCCGATGGTCGTCAGGTAAGACTCGGAGAAGATGCTGCGCGCGAAGCGGGCGACGAGGCTCGTCTTGCCGACCCCCGTGGCGCCCAGCACGCAGACCTTGCGTTTCTCCGCCATGACTCACTCCTTGCTCGCCGCGCGCAGGTCCACAAGGAAGATCACGCTGCGCGCGCGCCGCGCGTCCGCGCCGGTGATGCACCCGCTCGGCGCCGCTCCCCCGGGGCAGGACGGGGACAGGAGCTCGCGCCGCAGGCCCACGCCGCTCACGCGCAGCCGGTCGGCCGGGATCCCGCGCGCGCCGAGCTCGGCCGCGACGTGCTCCGCGCGGGCCGCGCTGAGCGCTCGATTCGACGCCTCCGACCCGACCGGATCCGCGTAGCCGATCACGCGGATCTCGGCGGTCATGCCGGCCTCGCGCGCGAGCGCGAACAGCCGCTCGGCCGCGGCCGCGGCCTCGTCGACGCGCGCGCGCTGCCCGGAGGAGAGCCGCGCAGCGCCGCGGCGGAAGAGGAGCTCGATCCCCTCGAGGGATCTCGCCGCGGCGCGCGCCCGGTCGATCGACTCCTGGGCCTGCAGGCGCTCGCCGTCGAACCCCGAGACGCCCGGGAGCACCGCCGCCGACCAGCGCGCGCGCTCGATCCAGCGCTCGGGCGCGACGCCGCTGGCCACGAGGACGCCGTCGCGCAGCGAAAGAGAGACCCCCGGCGGCGGCTCCAGCGCCCGCGCCGCCCGGCGCTCGACGATCTGCGGGTGGAGAGAATAGAAGGGCTCGAAGCGCAGCGTGACCGCCGGGGGCGCGGGGACGCCGCGCTCGATGACCGCCCTCGGATCGGCGGCGAGCGGATCGCGCAGGCCCGTGAGCGCGACATGGCCGTCGCGCCGCTCCGCCGCGGTCACCAGCAGGCCGGGCTCGCGCCGCAGCGCCTCGACGCAGTCGGCGAAGCGGCGCTGGTCCTCCCACGAGGCGCGCATCCAGAAGACGAGGGCGGTCGCGGCGAGCGCGGCCAGCACGGCGGCCGCCGCGACCGCGGCCCGACCTCGGCCCGGGGCCGGCTTGCGTTGCTGTTGCAGGCAGCTCGAGAGCAGCTCGCGGGCGCCGGAGAACGGCGTCCGATCGCCGCGGAAGCCGGCGAGCTCGCCCCCGTACGCGAGGTGAACGCGCTCCAGCGCCTCGCACAGGACGGTCCCGTACGCCGGCGGCGCCACGCCGCGCACGATGGCCACGAGGAGGGCCGACGGGCCATGCTCCACCCACCCCGTGAGATCTCCCACGCGAAAGCGCTCCAGCCGCGCATCGGTCCGAAACGCGTCGTGGGCGAACGCGTCGATGGCGGTGAGCATCGCCGAGACCTGATCGGGATCCCTGTAGGGGATGTCCTTGGCGCTCACGTGCTCGAGGACGATCCCCGTCCCGCGGTGGACAAGGAAGAGCTGCTCGGTCCGGTAGACCATCGAGCGGAGCAGCACCACTTCGGCGAAAGAACGCCCCGTGCGGCGCGCCTCGAGGCGCCAGCGCAGGCTCTCCCAGGAAAGGCCGAGGGCGAGCGCCTCGTTGAGGCGCTGGATCATCGCCCGGAGAGCGCAGGCCACGGCCCCGCGGATGGCCGGCCCCATGGCGGGGGAGATCGCTTCCGCGAACGACCCCGGGTCGCGGCGCACGCGCTCGTGGATCGCGGCGGCGATGAGCGGCTCCAGCGCCCACGAGAGCGCCTCGCCCTTCTTGCGGCTCTCGATCACGGCCTCGGGCAGCACCCCCGCGACCATCTCGGCCATGGACTGGTCCAGCCGCTCCTCGAGCCGCCGGATGCGGCGCTGCTCGGGGCCCACGAGCAGGGGGCGGAGGTCTTCGAGCGTCCTCACCGGCGAGGGTGCCCCGCGACGCGCTCTCGGCTGTCCCATCGTTCGTCTCCGGACCTCCGCGCCCGCACCCGCTCACCGGAGCGGCGCCGTCGCCTCACGCGGCCTCGTCCGAGCGGCGCTCCGTCTTCTGGTACCGCTCGGACTCCGCGGCTCCCTCGCGCGTCGGCGTGTCCGGCGCGCCCGCGTCGATGCTGTCGGCCCACATGGCGGCGAGCTCGCGCTCGAGCAGGTTGCTCAGCTCGCTCCGCGTACGCCGCGTCTCGTCGAGGAACGATTTGGACTGCTCGAGCAGCTGTTGCCGGAGCTCGCGCTGCGTGCGCTCCACGAGATCTTCCAGCCGCTGGACCCGCTGATCGAGCAGCTCGAGCGCCTCGCGCGAATCGCGCGCGACGTTGCCGAGCGCGCCGGCGCTGGCCGCGCGGTGGGCCTCGGTCGACGCGCTGAGCGCCTCGATCTCCCTGCGCACGTGCGCCTCCAGCACGTCCAGGCGCCGTCGCGCCTCGATCCGGAGCTCCTCCGCCTGGGCGGCGACCTGAGCGTCGGTGTGCGAGAGCCGGCGAGCGAGCTCGCGGAGCTGGGCGCCGCACAGGATGTCGCGCACCTGCTCCAGGCTGTTGGTGATCGCGGACTCCGCGTGCCCTGCGCTTGCATCGAGCTCCGTCCGCCCGCTCGTCCTCATGGTCATGATGAAGATCCCCCGACGCGCTACATGGGTCAGCGCCGCGGCTGCTGGTAGCCCTCGGGAGGGCGTCGGGGCTGGCCACACAGCGCGGGCCGAGAAGCCGCTCGGCCGCTCCGGGGCGGCGCACGGGGGCTCCCGGAGCGCGGGAAGATGCGTGCGCGCGGGGACGGACCGCCCTCCTGCGCGACGGAGGGCCTCCGGGCCGCCACGGAGGCCCTCAGGGCGTCACAGGAGAGGCCCTCAGCCTCCAGGGCGCCACGGAGGCCCTCAGGGGCGCCACCGAGGCCCTCAGGGCGCCACCGAGGCCCTCAGGGCGCCACCGAGGCCCTCAGGGCGCCACGGAGAAGGAGACCGGCTCGCCGGGGAACGGTCCGCCGCCCTGCACGATGCGGTTGTTCTCGAACACCGCGTTGATCACGCTGGCGGTGATCGGCGCGCCGGCAGCGCGGAGCTTTTCCCAGGCCGCCGCGTCCGGCGTGTAGCTCAGCTTCGTCGTGAACACCCGGAGCAGCCCGTCGCGCTCTGCAGTCGAGAAGACAAGGAAGTAGGCGCGCCCGTTGATGGGCGTCCCGTGCGCCCGCGCCGCGCGCACCGGCCCGAGGAGCGCGCCGACCTCCGCCCAGAGCGCCCCCCCCGCCGCGCCGAAATCCCCCGCCCCCGCCGCGGCGCCCGCGAACCGCAGCGCCGGCGCGGCCCGAGGGGCCGTCCACTGCGCCGCGCCCGCGACATGGAAGGTCAGCTCCGGCGCGGCGTCGCCGGCGAGCGTCGCGCCCTCCGCGGGCGCGTCGAACACCGTCCCCTGCGACGGCTCGTCCTTCGGCTCCGCCGCGAGCAGCGCGAGCAGCGCCTCGTCGGTCGCGCCGCCCTCGTAGATGACGTCGTCCAGGTCCGGCCCGGACGATGTCCCGCTCGACGTGTCCCCGTGGTCGTGGTCGTGGCCGCACGCGCCGGCGTACATCGCGGCCGACACGAGCGCCGCCAGCGCGGGGACGAGGAGCGCCCTCTGGAGGATGGGGGCCCGGCTCACGGCGCCTCCGCCCACGGATCCGCGTAGCGCGGGTCCTTCAGAAACGCATCGTCGGTCAGGCTCTGCAAGAAGGCGATCACGTCTGCTTTCTCCTCTGCTGTGAGATCGAACCCGGTGATGAGCTCGCTCTTGAACTTGTTCTCGCTCCCCACACCGGCGTTGGGGCCGTCCTCGATCGTGCGCCCTCCAGCGGCGTAATGGTCGAGCACCTCGTCGAGCGTCGCGACGCTGCCGTCGTGCATGTACGGCGCCGTGAGGGCGATGTTGCGCAGCGTGGGCGCGCGGAACCGGCCCATGTCCGCCTCGTTGCGGGAGATCTCGTAGACCCCGGCGTTGCCCTCGGGGTAATCCCCGCTCCCGCCGATGTTGTAGAGCCCCGTGTTGTGGAACATCACCTCCGTGAAGGTGGTCCCGTCGTGCTGCACCGAGTCCGACAGGTTGAAGCCGCCATGGCAGTGGAAGCACTCGAGCTTCTCGGAGAAGAAGAGATCCATGCCGCGCAGCGCCGCGTCCGGCATCCCCGAAGGGTCGCCGTCGTAGCGGTACCGGTCGTAGGGCGAGCGGTACGAGAGCAGCGACCGCTCGAACGCCGCGATCGCCTTCGTGATGTTGGCGAGGTCGATGGGGGCCTCGTCGCCGGGGAAGGCCGCGGGGAAGAGCTCCTGGTACAGCGGCTCGCCCCGGAGCCGCTCGAACAGCTCTTCTTCCATGCCCACGAGCCCGAGCTCGACAGGCGTCTCGCCGAACATGGGAAGGAGCGCCTGCTCCTCGAGCGTGTCGAGGAGCGGGTTCCCCCAGGTCAGCGTCGTGAGGTAAGCGACGTTGACCAGGGCCATCGAGCCGCGCGAGTGCAGCTGGCCGGTCGACCCCTTGGCGCTCGCGAGGCCGTCGGTGAACGCGAGCTCCTGGACATGGCACGAGCCGCAGGAGTACGTGCCGTTGCCGGACAGGCGCCTGTCGTAGAACAGCCGCCTGCCGAGCTCGACCTTGACCGACGACATCGGGTTGTCCTGGGGGACCTTCGGCACGGGAAAGCCCGGCGGCAGCCCCCATACGTACGGGCCCGCGTCGCCTCCCCCGCCATGTCCACCATCGCCCCCGCCCTGGCCGCCGGCGCCCTCCCCCGAAGGCCCGCCCGCGCCCGGCGAGACGTCGCCACAGGCACAGGCGAGGGCCGCCAGCGCGGCCAGGGCAGAGGAGAGCGCGGAGCGGCGGAGGGCGGTCACCAGAGCGAACATCGTCATGGCTCCTAGTCTATCCTGAAGAACGACTGCTGCTCGGGGCGCGGCGAGCCGTCGGCGGTGTCGATGCCGAGGTGGAGGAACAGCGGCGGACAGTCGGGATCCGTCGCGTCGGACATGCAGCCAGGCGTGCCGCCGGCGTTCCCCGACACGTCGGTGTCCGAAACGAGCGCCGCATAGTCGACGAGCACCTTCGTCGTGAGCGGATCGATGTCCTGGATGACGATCTCGGCCACGTTGGGGCGGTCGCACGCGGTCACCTCGCCGCCCTCGCCGGCGACGCAGCCGGTGCTCCCGATGTGCACGATGAAGGGGATCGCGCCCACCTCGGAGACGCTGTCGATGCGCAGGAACTTGTACCCGGCCTGCCAGCTCCAGAACAGCCCGGTCAGGTTGAGCGGCGACGGCGCGACCGAAGCGTCGCCGTGGTTGAGCTCGAACGGGACGCCGAGCTTGAACGACAGGCCATCGTACTCCCCGGCCGGAACCGTCCCGCGCACGAGCCCGTTCGTCTCCTGCGTCCCGTTGGCGCAGCTGCCCGACCTGTCCTCGAAATCGAGGAGCACGACGTTCTCGTGCTGCCACAGCCCGTCCTGTTCGAGCGAGAGCGGCACCTCCTCGCCGTCCGCGCGGCGCAGGCGTACATCGTGAATGTACAGGCGGAAGTCGTTGAGCTTCACGTCCGTCGCCGCGGTGCCGACAGCGTACGTGTCGCTGCAGGAGAACACCTCGTCACGGACGCGGCCCTCGAACTGCAGCTCGACAGCGACCGCCGCGTCGCCGCCCCCGGCCCCGCCGCCGCCTGCCTCGCCGCTCCCCCCCTCGCCGCCGGCCCCGCCGCCGGCGGCGCCCGTCGAGGTCGATGATGTGCCATCGGCGGGGCTCCCCCCACCATCGCTGCCGCACGCCGTGAGCGAGAGCGCCGCCCCGACCAGCGGGAACAAGAGCCATGACGCACGAAGACCGCGTTTCATGAGAGTCCTCCTGAGGAACCAAGGAACGATGCGCGCCACGATAGGCCGCGTCATCACCAACCTGAATGCGACATCTTGTCGCGACCGCTGTCGCGCTCCGCTCCATCCCACGAATCGAGCGGGCATCGAAAAATAGCTCCTGCTCGTCCCGGTGCGGCGCCCCGCGGCCAGCGACAAGGAACGCCGCGGACACCCCGCGCCGGCCGCCTGAAACCTCTAGCAGGCGCGCCGGTGGGATCCCAGGCGAGCGAGCGCATCCAGCCGCGTAGCACGAATTCAGAAAAACGTGCTACGGAGCGGTCCCGCTGTGATCCTCTCCCTGCGCACGGCGCTCGCGCCGCTCCTTATCACCACGGCCGCCGTCCCGGCGCGCGCCGGCGACGCCGCCGCCCCTCCGCCGCCCGCGGCGGCCGAGGCCGCGACCGGCGACGCCGCGCCGATCGCGGTCGTTGTGCAGGGCGCGCCGCCGCCGCGCAGCGCCTCCGAGGCGGTGCGGGAGCGGGCCGAGGTGCGAGCCGCGCCCCACCGCACCGCGAGCGACGTGCTGCAGCTCGTGCCGGGCGTGTTCGCCGCCCAGCACAGCGGCGAGGGCAAGGCCCACCAGATCTTCTTCCGCGGCTTCGACGCGGTCCACGGGCAGGACCTCGAGATCTGGATCGCGGGCGCGCCGGTCAACGAGGTGTCCAACGTCCACGGGCAGGGCTACGCCGATCTCCACTTCGTGATGCCCGAGGTGATCCGCGAGCTCCGCGCGCAACCCGGGTCGTACGATCCGCGCCAGGGGGACTTCGCCGTCGCCGGCACCGTGCGCCTCGAGCTCGGCTACGACGAGCCGGGGATCACCGCCACCGCCTCCGCCGGCTCGTTCGGCGCGCGCCGGCTCTTCCTCGCCTACCACCCCGAGCACGCCGAGGAGACAACGTTCGCCGCGTTCGAGGCGTACACGACCGACGGCTTCGGCCCCGCCCGCGCCGCGAGCCGGACCTCGGCCATCGCGCAGGGCGTCTACGAGCCCCTCGCGGGGGTCCGCGCGCGCGTGATGGTGTCGGCGTTCGCCTCGCGCTTCGGCTCCGCCGGCGTGCTGCGCCTCGACGACCTCGAGGCGGGCCAGGTCGACCGCTTCGCCTCGTACGACCCGGATCAGGGCGGCGACTCGTCGCGCGCGCAGCTCGTCGTCGACCTGCGCTCGTCCGGCGGCGACGCCGCCCGCGGCGAGGGCCTCTCGCTCGCGCCGTTCGTCGTGCTGCGCGCGCTCCGCCTGCGCTCGAACTTCACCGGCTACCTCGCGGATCCGACCTCCGGCGACGCCACCCAGCAGCTCAACGAGGCGATCACGGCGGGCGCGACCGCCTCGTACCGGCTCAGGTTCCCGGTGCTGTCGGAGCGCGACACGTTCGAGGCGGGCGTCGTCGCGCGCACCGACTGGATCGAGCAGTCGCAGCGGCGCCTCGCGGCCGTCGACGGCCGGCCGACCGCGACGCTCGTCGACGCGAAGGTCCGCGCGACAGACCTCGCCGGCTACCTCGACGCGTCGATCCGGCCGGCGCGGCGGGTCACGGTGCGCGGCGGGCTGCGCGCCGACGGGCTCGCCTACCAGGTCGTCGACCACGCCGGCGAGGGCGCGCAGGCGCGCAGCGCGCAGGGCGTCCACGTGGGCGGCAAGGGCACGATCGACGTGACGCTGCTCCCCGGGCTGCACGCGCTCGCCAGCGTGGGCCAGGGGTTCCGCTCGCCCCAGGCGCGCAGCCTCGGCGAGGGCGAGCGGACCCCCTTCACGCGCGCGCTCTCCGCAGAGGCCGGGCTCCGCTACGCGGACGAGCTCGTGAGGGCGTCGGCGGCGCTGTTCCACGCGCGCCTCAGCGAGGATCTCGTCTTCGACGAGGCGACCGGCCGCAACGAGCCCGTCCCCGCCACGGCCCGCACCGGGGTGGCCCTCGACGCTGTCGCGCGCCCCGCGCCGTGGCTCGTGTCGAGCGTCGGCCTGACCTACACCCGGGCCGCCTTCACCGCCGCGGGCGGGCGCCACGCGGCGGGCGATCTCCTCCCGTTCGTGCCGCAGGTCGTCGCGCGCGCCGATCTCGCGGTGACGCCGCGCCTCGGCGCGCTGTTCGGCCGGCGCCTCGAGGCCCGCGCGGGCGCCGGCGCGACGCTGCTCCACGGACGCCCGCTGCCGTACGGAGAGCTCGGGCGCGACGCGCTCCTCACCGACGTGACGGCGCACGTCCGCTACCACCGCGTCGAGCTCGGGCTCGACGTCTACAACCTCCTCGACGCGGCCTGGTTCGACGGCGAGTTCGTCTACCCGTCGAGCTTCACCCGGGGCGCGGCGCCCGACCTCCTGCCCGCGCGGCACGTGACGGTCGGCGCCCCGCGCAGCTTCCTCGTCTCGCTCTCGCTCTTTCTCGGATGAGGTCCTCGATGACATCCACCACAGCACACGAAAGGCCCCGCCGGCGCGCCGCGCTCGCCGCGGCGGGGCTCCTCGCCGCGGGCGCGCTCGCCGCCGGGTGCGGCGCCGCGGGCGGCGACTCGACCGCCGGCAAGCGCCTCACGCTCGCGACCGAGATCGTCGCCGACGCGGCGCCGGCCGAGCCGTTCACGAACGCGCTCGGCTGGACGATCACCCTGTCGAAGGCGCACCTGTCGGTCGGGCCGCTCTACTACTTCGAGGGCGCGCCGTTCACGGCGCTGCGCGCGGCGCCGGGCCGCGGCGGCGCGCCCTCGCTGCTCGACCGGCTCGCCCGGTGGGCCGTTCCGGAGGCGCACGCCCACCCGGGCCATTATCGAGCCGGCGAGGCGAGGGGCCAGATGACGCAGCCCACCTCGGTCGACCTGCTGGAGGGGGCGACCGCGCTCGCGGACGCCGACGCGGTGAGCGGCGTCGTGCGATCCGCGCGCTTCACGTTCGGCGTGCCGCCCGCGGGCCCGTTCGCCGCGGAGCTCGACGGGCACGTCGTCGCCCTCGAGGGCCGCGCCGAGAAGGGCGACGTCGCGCGCGTGTTCCGCGCGCGCGCCCTGCTCGCGGACGTCGTCAGCGACGCGACCGGCGAGCCGGCGGTGGAAGGGTGCGTCTTCGAGGAGCTCTACGTCGACGGGCCCGGCGTCGTCACGCTCGTGGTCAAGCCGGCGGTCTGGCTCGACCAGGTCGACTTCGAGGACGTGGCCGGGAGCGACGACGGCGCGCCGGCGGATCTCGAGCCGGAGAGCCAGGCCCGGCGCGGCTTCGCGCGGGGCCTCAAGAAGGGGACGGCCTACGCGCTCTCGTTCGCGCCCGGCGCCCCGCAAGAGCAAGAGAAAGAGAAGGAGCGATGAGGATCACCGGAGGAATGTACGCAGCGACGCTGTCGCTCGCCGCGACGGCGCTCGCCGGCTGCGGCGATGACGGCGCGTCGGGGGCCGGGAGCGTGGCGTTCTCGACGTGGGGAGAGGAGTACATCGAGCAGGAGATCCCGGCCGCGGATCTCGAGGACGGCTGGAGCGTCCGGTACGAGAAGTTCCTGTTCGTCCTCCGGAACGTGACCGTCGCCGATCGCGAGGGGAACGTCGGTGCGCGGATGGAAGGCTCGATCCTGTACGACCACACGAAGCCCGGCGTGAAGCCGGTGGTGACGTTCGAGGGCCTCGAGGCGAAGCCCTGGGAGCGCGTATCCTACGAGATCGGCCCGGCGGACGCGGACACCGCGCTCGACGGGGCGACCGAGGAGGACAAGGCGCTGATGCTGGCAGCGGGCGCGTCGGTGCACATCGAGGCGATCGCGCGGAAGGGGGACGGCGGCGACGAGAAGCGCCTCGACTGGACCTTCTCGCTCGCGACGCGCTACGCCGACTGCCAGGGCGAGAAGGCCGGCAAGGAGACCGAGGGCGTCCTCGTCACGAACGGCGGCACCGACACCGTGGAGCTCACGATCCACGGCGACCACTTCTTCTACGACGACCTCCAGTCCGCGGCCGCTTCGCGCCGCTTCGCGCCGATCGCCGCCGCGGACGCCGACGGCGACGGCGACGTCACCCTGGAGGAGCTCGCCGCGGTCCGCCTCGTCGCGATCGCGGAGGGCGGCTACGGCACGGGCAGCGCCGGAAATATCAATGATCTCGGTGCGTTCGTCGCGGCGCTCTCGGGCACGCTCGGGCACTTCCGCGGCGAGGGCGAGTGCGTCTCCGAGGGCCCGTGACCGGGCCGGCCGGCGGCTAGCTCCGCCCGCCAGAAGTCCGGCCAGGGTTGGCCGGACTTCTGCGCCGCTTCGCGGCGGCTTCGCGCGGGCGGCCCTAGTTTTGTTGCCTCGGGGCTCCGCCCCGAACCCCGGCGTCCGCTTCGCGGCCGCCCCGCCCGCGGAGCTCATTCGATCGCGACGGTCGTCGAGACCTCCTGGAGCTCGTTCCCGTCGAACGGCGGCACCCGCGTGGAGCCGAGCACCATGTGCACGCAGCTCCCGGCCGGGGTCATCGCGACCCTCGGATCGATCCCGATGCGCTGCACCGCGCCCGCGGGGTTGAAGAACACGCGCGCCGTCACCGCCTTCGGCCCCTGCTTGCCCTTGCAGTGGACCGGCGCGGTCGACCCCTTGCGTTGCAGCGCGGCGTGGGCCGCCGCGTGATCGAACGGCCTCGCCGCGCTCGGCTGCGCCGCGCTCGGCTGCGCCGTGGTCGCGGGCGCGCCGCCTTCGCGCGAGGGGCGCGGGGCCTTCGGCAGGAGCACCGGCCCGTGGCGAGGGCCGGGCGCCGGCTGCTGGGCGTCCGCGCCGTCCGCGCCGGCGGCCGACGCCGGCGGGCGCGCCTCGTCGCCGCGCCCCGCGCTGACCACCGTGGGGTGCGCCGGCGCGGGCAGGCGCTGCACCAGCTCGACATCGCGCGGCGGGCGGCCGGTGGCGAACGCGAGCGCCGCCGCCGCCGCGGCGCCGCCGAGCAGGCCGCCCGCGAGGAGCAGCATGGGCCTCCACCAGGCCGGCCGCGGGGGGGCTTCCGCCGGCGCGCTGCTCGCCAGGGCCGGCGCGCTCGCCGGCGGAGAGGACGCGCCCTGCCGCGACCGATCCGCCGGCTGCGAGGAAGGCGGCGCACCCCCGCGCGCGCCGGGGGCCGTTGACGGCGGGCGCTGCGCGTCGGCAGCCACCTCGGTCGGGCCGGTCATCAAGAGGCGCGAGGCCATCCCCGCGGCCGTGACAGCCGCCGCCGCGATGCCGGGCGGCGCCACCGAGATCGCGGCGCCGCGCGGGTCGACGAAGAGCGCCGGCCCGAGCGCGTCGAACGCCTCCTGCGCCGTCTGGAAGCGCTGCGACGGCTCGCGCGCGAGGCAGCGCGCGAACCAGGCGTCGAACGGGTGCACGATGCTGCCGGCGCTCCCGAGCGCCGTCGCGCGCGTCGAGGCCGGGTCGATCGGCTCGAAGAGGATCTCGCGGAGCAGCACGGGCATCGCGGTGCCCATCGGGTCGTTCGCGGCGCGCCAGTACGTGCGGCCGGTGAGCATCGCGAAGGCGATGAGCCCGAGCGCCCACACGTCGGTCGCCGGCGCGATCTGCCCGCGCGTTTCCGTCTGCTCGGGCGCCATCCAGAGCGGCGTGCCGAGCGACGCGGTCGCCATCGTGCTCGCCTCCGCGGCGATCTTCGCGATGCCGAAGTCGAGGACCTTGACCGACCACGGCGCCGTCGCGCTGTGCGTCTTCGCGAGGAAGACGTTCTGCGGCTTCATGTCCCGATGGACCACGCCCGCCCGGTGGGCGGCGCCGAGCGCGTGGCAGAGCTGCCGGAAGATCTCGTGCACCTCCTGGGGCGGGAGCGGCCCGCAGCGCTTCATGCGCTGCGCGAGGTCTTCCCCTTCGAGCAGCTCCATCGCGAGCCACGGCACGCCGCTCGCCGGGTCGATGCCGGCGCCGATCACCTGCACGATGTGATCGCTCTCGACCAGCGCGCCGACCCGCGCCTCCTGCTCGAAGCGCTCGCGCAGGCGGGTGTCCGCGCAGAGCTGGGGATGCATGAGCTTGAGGGCGCGCAGCTTGCCGGTGCTCGCCTGCTCGGCGATGTACACGGCGCCCATGCCCCCGGCGCTGAGAGGTCGAACGATCCGGAACTCTCCGAAGAGCATCCCGGCCGCCGGCTGGATCGGCGCGATCATGGCCGGCGATGCTAGCATGGTGCTGTCGAGGGGGGCCGGCGCGCACCGGCGCGGCGCGGGTCGCTACGGGTGCGCGCCAGCGCCGTCGCCATCGCCATCGCCATCGCCATCCACGCCCCGCGGGGGGATCGACGCGACGAGGCGCTCGATCCCGAGCCGGCCGACGACGAGCGCGCCCGTCGCCGCGGCGCGGAGCGCGTCGGGCGCCGGCTGGGGTCTGCCGGCGAAGTGGCGCATGCCGAAGCGCAGGAACGACGGCTCGCCGAGGAGATAGCGCTCGACGCGCTCCCGCGGCGCGCCGTAGAAGGCGCGCATCACCCGGCGGCGGAACCGGATGTCCAGGCCGAGCAGCGAGCGCTCGACGCGCCGGGCCCAGTCGTGGAACCCGAGATCGCGGGCCTCGAGCTTCTCGGCGAGGTACTCGCCCGCGAGGGCGCCGTACGTGATCGCCTGGGCGATCCCCTCTCCCAGCATCGGATCGATGCCCGCGGCCTCGCCGACGAGCAGGACCGCAGGCCGCGCGACCGCGGCCCTCCGGTCGAGACCGCGCTCGGCGAAGCGCTTCCGCCGGTAGCGGTCCGGGTCGAGGCCGAGCGCCGCGAGCCGGCTCCGGAGGACGCGCTCGGCGTCGGGCGCGGGGCGCGCTGCGCCGAGGGCGCCCTCGTGCAGCACGTACGCTCCCCGGCAGACGAGCTCGCGCCCGCCCACGATCGTGGGAAAATCCCACAGATAGCCGGGGAACGAGCGGTCCCGCATCTCGAAGTGCAGGAGGTCGCGCGCCCGGTCCGCCGCGACGGGCTCGGTGTCGACCTCGACGGCCTGCGCGCGCAGCCTGCCGAACGGCAGCCCCATCGCGCGGCGAACGACGCTGCCGACCCCGTCCGCGCCGACGACGACGCGGCCGTCGAAGGCCCCGGCCGAGCTCTCGATCCGGGCGCCGTGGGGGCTCAAGGAGGCGCCGGTGACCCGCGCCCCCTCGACGATCCGGACGCCTCTCGCCCGCGCGGCGAGGGCGAGGGCGCGATCGAACTCGACGCGCCGGACGACGCGGCCGATGTTCCCCTCGCGGAGCGCGATCTCGCCGGTCTGGAACGCCGCGCTGACGCCGTGCACCACGACCGAGGGCACGTCGATCGTCACCCCGATCGCCGCGAGCGCCCTGTCCGCTCGCTCGCCGAGCCCCCCCGCGCAGCACTTGTCCCGCGGGTAGCGCTCCTTCTCGAGCACCACGATCCTGTCGGTGAGGGCCGGGCGATGGTGGGCAAGGAAGATCGCCGTGCTCAGGCCCGCCGGCCCGCCGCCGACGATCACGACTTCATGCGCCGACATGCGGCGCCGCTCTAGCACGGCGCACCCCGCAGCGGGCGCACGGGATGCTCGGCGGGCGCGCGGGACGCTCAGCGCCGCTCGTAGGAGGCCACGAGCGTCCGGTACGGAAAGAGGTACACGCTCTTGCCCGCGAGGTCCGGGTGGTTCCCGGCCAGCTCGCGGACATCGTTCAGGACCGCGTACCGCTCCTTCAGGGGGAGCGCGGAGATGTAGCTGGTCGAGGCGATGCGCTCGAGGAGCCCGTCGAGATCGAGCTCCTGCGTGTGGGTGAGCTCATGCTCCCGGATCGACGCGAAGAGGCGGGAGTCGGAGAAAGGCTGGCGCCAGGCCCCGAACCGGTGGACCGGAGCATCCCGGCCGTAGCGGTCGAGGATGTGGGAGATGCGAGCGACCCAGTCGACGCGCTCGTCCCGCAGGTTGAAGAGCAGGGAGAGGCGCCCCCTCGGCCGGAGCACCCGGTGGATCTCGGTGAGCGCGAGATCGCCGTGGAACCAGTGGAACGACTGCGCGGCGACCGCGGCGTCGACCGACGCCTCGGGCAGGGGGATCGCCTCGGCCACGCCGTCGAGCGGGATGGCCGATGGGACCATCTGGCCCAGCTTGCGGCGCATCCCCTCGACCGGCTCGAGCGCGAGGAGCCGGGCGCCCGTCGGCACGAGGAGGCGCGTGAGCTTGCCGGTCCCCGCGCCGAGATCGAGCACGGTGCTCGCGGCGTCGATGCGGAGGGTATCGAGCAGGAGCTCGATCGCGCCGCGCGGGTAGTCGGGGCGCCCCTTCTCATAAGCATCCGCTGCAGTGGCATAGCCCTGTGCAGCGAGGCGATGGAGAGTCATGGCCTGCATCCGCTCCGCGTGAGGATGAGTTCGTGCAGCGCCGGAGGGACCACCCACCCCGACGGCCCTGTCGAGCGAGACTACGCAGCCTGGAGCCTCGTTGGAAGCGGATTATCGCCCAAGGTGCGCATTACGTTATCACGCAGCAATTTGCCGATGACACGCTCGCTCAACCCAGCTTGGAGCAGCGCATCCGTCAAGAGCGGAAGATGGGCGGCATCGCACAGCTCTCGTGTGGGAACGATGAAGCCGTCCCAATCGGATCCAAGCGCGGGGGTGTCCTCGCCGGCAACGTTGATGATGTGCAGGAGGTGCTTGACCACGGGGGCGAGGCCGTTGCCGCCGAGGTAGAGCGGGCAAAAGATGATCCCGGCGCACCCGCCGCGGTCGGCGAGGGCGCGGAGCTGCTCGTCATCGATGTTGCGCCAGTGCTCGAACGCGCCGGCAACACCGGTGTGGCTGACCATGGGTGGCCGGCGCGCGAGCGCGCACGCCTCGAGGAAGCCAGCGCGGTTGATGTGCGCGAGGTCGACGATGACGCCGAGATCCTCGGCGCGGCGCACGACCTCGCGGCCGAAGGGGGTGAGGCCTTCGCCGTCCCTGCGCCCGCGGCCGTAGGCGGGATAGCACACGTCGTTGGCGCTGAAATGGCAGAGCCCGAGGTAGCGCACGCCGCGCCGCGCGAAGCGCTCGAGCGTGTCGAGGTCGCCCTCGAGGGCGTGCGCCCCCTCGATCCCGAGCAGCGCCGCGACGGCGCCGCGGGCGCTCGCCGCCTCGATGTCCTCGGCGGTGAGCGCCTTCGTGAGGCGGTCCGGCTGCGCGCGGACGGCCTGTTCCAGGAGGTCGATCTGCTCGTCGACGACGGCGGCGAGCCCGCGCCGCTGCCCGATGGGCACCGAGACCAGGCCGAAGAACTGCGCGCCGACGCCGCCCTCGACGAGGCGGGGGACATCGACGTGCCCGGCCAGGGCAGCGAGCGGCAGCGGCGGCTCGTGGCGCTCGTGCAGATCGTAGCCGACCCAGCGCGCCCACATGAGGCTGTCGGCGTGGAGATCGATGGCGGGGAACTGCGCGTGCAGGGCGCGGGCTTCGGGGGTTCCGTGCATGGAGGGGAGGTTAGTCGACCCGAGGCGGTCAGTCGTGCGCGCGGAGGCGGAGATCGCTCAGGCGCTCGACAGCTTGAGGCCGAGGATGGACACGACGAGCAACGCGAGGAAGCCGAGCCTCGCGGGCGTCGCAGGCTCGCCGAACAGAAGGATGCCGGCGATCGCCGCCCCGAACGCCCCGATGCCGACCCAGACGGCGTAAGCCGTGCCGATGGGCAGGGTCCGCGAGGCGGCCTCGAGGAGAACGAGGCTCGCGATGATCGCGGAGATCGTGAGCACGGTGGGCAGCGGGCGCGTGAAGCCCTGTGTGTACTTGAGCCCGATAGCCCAGCAGACTTCGAGCAGACCTGCGAACAGCAACAACAGCCAGGACAAGACGAATCTCCTCGTGGTGGCTGCGTCGTCTTGTCCTGACCGGGTACGGCGCGTCTCGTCCGGGACGCTCGCGTGGAGCGCCGCGGGGAACCTAGCAGGCGCAGCGGGCTGCGCAACGAGCTGGGCGGCGACGCGGTGCGGCGCGGCTTGCTCGGCCTCTCACCCTGTCCGGTGTTCTAGTCGAGCTCGTCGCCCTGGGGCATCGCCAGGCTGCTCTCGGCATCGCTGATCAGCGCCGCGGCGAGCTCGTTGATGTACTCCTCGACCGCTGTGTATCCGGACGACATCACCTTGCTGTGATCGCCTGCGTTGGACGGGCTGAGGCCGCGCGCGCGCTCCCACGCGTCCGCCATGCCGTCGCCGTCGGCGTCGGCGGGCGCCTTCCCGGGGGTGAGCCCTTCCATCAGGTTCTTCGCGTAGCGAGCGCCCCACGCGCCGTCGCGGCGCTCGATGTTCTGAAGGACGCCTCTCGTCACGACGTCGTGCGGCAGCGCGCCCGCCTGCGCGAGGACGAGCCGAGCGGCGTCCGCCGCGCTGTGCGTCGTCACGGGGATGTACCCCGGGACGTCGCGCGAGAAGTTGAACTGCGACGACGCGCGGTGCGACTCGGGCTTGTTGAGACGGCTGAAGCTCGGGTGGAGGAACGGCTTCTGCCAGGGGTTGTTCACCACGCCCGTGAACCTGCCAGGATCGTCGATGTAGTTGTCGGCGAGGAAGTACTTGAGCCCCGCGCCGGCGCTGCCGTCGAAATAGAAGGGGATCAGCTGATCGCTCGGCCCCTTGATGTACGCGTTCCCCACGATGTTGAACTGGCCGCTCGCCCGGTTGTGATGCACGAACCCGTGCCTGACATTGTAAGCCACGTTGTTGCGGATATCGGCGGGGCCGTTCGCGACCGCCGGGCACCTCGCCTTGTGATGGGCGAACAGGTTGTGATGAATCGTGATCCGATGGCCATCAGGGCCGTTGATGAGACCGTAATTGTGCGCCCCCTCTGGATGGCCCGTGGTCGACGACGACTCGATGGTGGACCACTGCACCGTGACGTCATCCGCCTCATAGAGATCCAGGGTCTCGTCGACGCCCCAGGCGATGGAGACGTGATCGAGGATCAGCTTCGAGTTCA
The DNA here is from genome assembly GCF_051519845.1 of Sorangium sp. So ce362. Classification (NCBI taxonomy): domain Bacteria; kingdom Pseudomonadati; phylum Myxococcota; order Polyangiales; family Polyangiaceae; genus Sorangium; species Sorangium sp. So ce362. The sequence continues at coordinate 7,830,097 of NZ_CP150332.1, forward strand.
GCGAGAACTGCGCGCCGTCGAACTGCTCTCCGGCCGAGCCGCCGAACACAGGGCGGACTCGCAGGAATCTTACAATGACATTGTTGACCGCGTTCGAGTACCTGGAGAGGAGGCGGCCGCGCACGGTGATGCCCGCGCCCGGCGCCGTCTGGCCCGCGATCGTCACGTTTCCATTGCGGATGACGGCATCCCCTTCGATCACGCCGCTCACGTCGAAGACGATGATGCGCGGCCCGCTCGCGTCGAGGGCCGCCTGGAGGCTCCCCGCCCCGCTCGCCCGCAGGTTGGTGACCTTGATGACGCGCCCGCCGCGCCCGCCGGTCGCGACGGCGCCAAAGCCCTCTGCACCGGGAAACGCCGGGAGCGCGCTCGCCGGAGCCGACAGCGCCGTGAGCGCAGACACCGCCGCGATCACGCAGCCGAAGCGGCGAAGCCCCTGTGCTCCAATGGAAGAACAAGTAGGAAGGTATGTCATGACGTTCGCTCCCCTTTCGTACGTCTTAACCTCAAGCCGTAGTGTGATGACCCTACAGGACCGACTTCATCGACGGCAATCGACAATTGCCAATCCGTGCGACAGGGCACACCAAAAGCGATCTGGCGATTTCAACTCGCCAGATGAAGCGAGCTTGGTTATCCTGCACGTGAAGCGCACAGGCGGGCTCATGACATACCGAGACGCTCCCACCCGCGACGACAGCGGGCACACGCAAGAAGAACAAACACCGAACAACGCGCGCGCGGGGAGAGGAGATTGCCAGTCTCGACGACCGCGCAGATCGATTGAACACGCCCGCGCGCTCAGCGGTCGAGCGCGTCGAGGTGCGGAGAGAGCACCTCGGTGATCCAGCTCATCACCGCGCGCACGCGGCGCGGCACGCCCCTGCCGTGCGTGTGGAGGAGCGAGACCGGCATGGGCGCGCAGGTGAGGGCGGGCAGGACCTCGACGAGCACGCCCGCGGTGATGCTCTCGAGCACCCCTACCCGCGGCGCCTGGATGATGCCGAGGCCCGCCACGCACGCCGCGCGATAGGCGTCGGCGCCGTTGACCGTCACCACGCTGCGCATCGGCCGCTCGCGGTAGCCGCCGTCATCGGGGTACTCGAACGACGGCGCCTCGGCGCCGAGCGCCGACGAGTAATGCACGACGAGGTGCCGGTCGAGATCCTCGAGTCGACGGGGCGTGCCGTGCTTGCGCAGGTACGCCGGGCTCGCGCAGTTCATCATCCGCAGGACGCCGAGCCTGCGGCCGACGAGCTCCGCGTCGCCCGGCGCGCCGACGCGCACGACGCAGTCGAAGCCCTCGCGGAGCGGCGCGACGCGCCGGTCGGTCGTGCTGACGACCATCTCGAGCTCGGGGTGGCGCGCGAGCAGCTCGGGCAGGCGCGGGATGATGACGTTGCACGCGAAGTTCACCGGCAGATCGATCCGCACGCGCCCCCGCAGGGCCCTCGCCGACTGGAACATCCCGCCGATGTCGTCGGCCTCGAGCACGAGGCGGCGCGCCCGCGGGAGGAGCGCCTCCCCGTCCGGCGTGAGGCGCACGACGCGCGTCGAGCGCTGGAGGAGCCGGCTGCCGAGCTCCGCCTCGAGCGCCTTGAGCCGCAGCGACACGCGCGCCTTGGGCATCCCGAGGTGCTCGCCGGCGCGCGTGAAGCTCTCGAGCTCGGCCACCTTCACGAAGATCTTCAGCGACTCCAGGTCGACGCTCATTGTTTCGCCTGGCGAAACAGTGTGTCGGTTCTCCCGGCCTTTATCAACCCGGAACGGAGCGCTATTCCTGCTCTCAGACAGCGGCGAGCGGCCGCGTCACCCGCGAAAGGACCTGATCATGAGCACATCGAAGCCCAATCCCGTCGCCCTCATCACCGGCGGAAGCCGCGGTCTGGGAAAGAGCATGGCCCTCCACCTCGCCGATCGCGGCGTGGGCGTCGTCATCACCTACCGCAGCGGCGCGGCCGAGGCGGCGGACGTGGTGAAGCAGATCGAGGCCAAGGGGAGCACCGCGGCGGCCCTCGCGCTCGACGCCGCCGATACGCGCAGCTTCGACGCGTTCGCCGGGGCGGTGAAGGCGGAGCTCGCCGGCCGCTTCGGGCGCGACCGCCTCGATTACCTGGTGAACAACGCCGGCATCGGCGCCCACGCGAGCTTCGCCGAGACGACGGAGGAGCAGTTCGACGCTCTCATGAACGTCCACCTGAAGGGGACGTTCTTCCTCACGCAGAAGCTCCTTCCGCTCATCGCGGACGGGGGGCGGATCCTCAACGTCTCGTCGGGGCTCACGCGGTTCTCCTTCCCCGGGTACGCCGCCTACGCCGCGATGAAGGGCGCCGTCGAGGTGCTCACCCGCTACATGGCGCAGGAGCTCGGATCGCGGAAGATCGCGGTCAATGTGCTCGCGCCGGGCGCGATCGAGACCGATTTCGGGGGCGGCGCCGTGCGCGACAACGCCGAGCTCAACAGGATGATCGCCGCCCAGACCGCCCTCGGCCGGGTCGGGCTCCCCGACGACATCGGCGGCCTGGTCGCGCTGCTGCTCTCGCCCGAGGGCCAGTGGATCAACGGCCAGCGCATCGAGGCGAGCGGCGGAATGCTGCTCTGAGGCGCGTCCGGTCCGTGCGAGCGGCGAAGAGAGACAGCGAAACGATTCGACGAGCTCAGGGCGAATCGCCGCGCTCACCTCGGGTGGCAGCGAGCCTGGAGCCCCCCTCCCCGCGCATCGGTTCGTCGGTGGTGCTCCCCGGTGTCCTCCCAAACCCGGCCGAGGTCGTCTATCATGAGAGAGGGCGCTACCAGGGCCCGCGCACCCGTCCTTGCTTTGTCCACCGAGAGGATCGATGAAGACTTCTTTTCTGCGGATGGCGTCCCGGTTGAGCTTCTTCGCGCTCGTCGGCGCCGGCTTCGGCGCCCGTGACATGTGCCTCGGCAACGACGGACCGCCCCCTGCCCCGCCCCCCGAGCCCGCGGACGCCGGCGAGGACGGAGCCATGAGCCAGCGCCCCGCGGTCCCGACCCCGCCCGACGTGCGCCCCATCTGAAGGCGCGCCGAGGGCTTGCGTGGGAGGGCGGCTTCACGTGCTCGCAGGGTCGGTCGGCGCCATCCCGGCGCCGCCGCTCGACGCCCCGCTCGCGGGCCTCGATCACCTGCGCCGCCTCGGCCTGCGCCTCCTCGGTCCCTCCCTCTCGCGCTCGCTGCTCGTCGAGCGCGAGCGCCGCGTCGCCGTCCTCGGTTCGACCCTCCTCGTCGCCGCGCTTCTCCTCGCCTCGACCTGGCCCGTGGTGATGCTCGTGCTCGGCCCGCTCCTCTGGGGCATCCCGCACGTGCTCGCGGACGTGCGGTACCTCGTGGCGCGCCCGGGCCTGCACCGGCGGCCTCTCGTGCTCGCGGCGATCGGCGCGGGCATCGTCGCCGCGGGCCTCGGCTACGGCGTGCGCGGAGGCCTCTTCGGTGCGGCGCTCGCGCTCTGCGCGGCGCGCGCCTCGTGGCCGCGCCGGCTCGTCGGGCTCGGGGTCGTGGGCGCGCTCTTTGCCGTCGCGCAGCGCGCGGGGTACGCCGCGGACCTCGCCTTCGCGCACCTGCACAACCTCGCCGCCGTCGTGATCTGGTGGGCCTGGCGGCCGCGACAGACGCGCCTGCACCTCGTGCCGATCGCGCTCTTCGCGGCGGGCGCGGCGGCGCTGCTCCTCGGCGCGGCGGGGCCCTTGCTCGCGTGGAGCGGCGGCGCGGAGGCGCCGTGGACCGGGCTCGAGATGCGTCACCTCGCGTGGACCTTGAGCCCGACGCCGGCGGGCCCGCTCGCCGAGCGGTTCGTTGTGCTCTACGCGTTCGCGCAGGCGACGCACTACATCGTCTGGCTGCGGCTCATGCCCGAGGACGACCGGCCGAGCAAGACGCCGCGCTCCTACCGGCAGAGCTTCCGGGCGCTCGCGACGGACCTCGGCGGGTGGATCCTCTGGCTCTCGGTGCTCGGCGCGCTCGGGCTCGCCGGCTGGGCGTTCTTCGGCCCCGGAGCGGCGCGTGACGGCTACCTGCGCCTCGCGTTCTTCCACGGCCACCTCGAGCTCGCCGCGGGCGCGTTGCTCTGGGCCGAGGGGCGCCGCGCCCTCTCCCCGGCGCACGCCTCCGCCTGACGCGAATGTCGACCGGGGAGACGCTCGTCCGCGCCTGCGTGGCGTTCGTGCTGACCCAGGTGATCGAGGTCCCGATCTACCGACGTGCGCTCGGCGTGCGCCCGCTCGTCGCGTTCGGAGCGAGCCTGATCACGCACCCGATCGTGTGCTTCGTGATGCCGGCCGCGTGGAGGACGCTGTACGTGGCCGTGATCCGAGACGATCCGCGCTTCGTGCTGGGGGAGACGGGCTACTTCCTCGGGTATGGGGTCCTCGCGGAGGGGTTCGCGGTGGCCGTGGAGGCGGCGTACTTCTGGAAGGTGGGGATCACGGCGCGGCGGGCGTTCGGGTGGGCGCTCGCGGCGAACGCGACGAGCTCGCTCCTGGGGCTCGTGCTCCGGGCGGCGACGGGGTGGCCTTGAGCCGAAGCAAGGCGATCCCGAGCGGGATCAGCGCCCCGAGGCAAACCCACTGCGCCGCCGTGAGCCCCTGCCATCGGGGATCCGGCATCCCGCCGAAGTCCTCGGCGCGCAAGAAATCGAGCCCGAGACGCAAGACCCCGTACGCCACCGAGAGCGCGCCCGTCACGACGCCCGGCCGCGACGCGCGACGCGAGGTGAGGACGACGATCCCGACGAGGAGCGGCGTCGCCATCCACTCCAGCAGGCCGAGGTCGAAGCGCGCGCCGCCCGGGTACCGCACCGCGAGCCACGATGTCGAGAGCCGGCCCGGGTGATCGTGCGCGAAGGCGCACGCCGCGCGCGCGAGCAGCCATCCGAACGGGAAAGCGAACGCCGTCGCGTCGGCCGCGGCGAGCAGGGGCATGCGGAGCGCCCGCGCGAGGCCCACGAGCCCCACGATGGCCCCGAGGCACCCGCCCGCCGACGAGAGCGTCCCGCCCCCACCCACGAGCCGCCCCACGCCGTACGCGCCCCCGATCGCCGCGGCCGCCGTGCCGATCGCCAGCGCCTCGATCGCCCCCGCCGAGCCGAGCCCGAGCGCGCGAGCGCGCCGCACGAGCGCGAGGTGGTTCACGACCACCGAGAGCGTGAGCAGCAAGCCGAACGCGTGGAGCCCGAACGGCAGGGTCGGGAACGTGAGCCAGGGGATCACGGGCTACGGCTGCGATATTGGGCGCCCGCAATCCCCGGAGGAATCCGAGCGCCCACGCCCTACCGCCCCCACACCCGCCGGACTAGCGCTTACCGGAAGCAGGAGACGCCGAGGCCTGCGCTGGCGGCATGATGACGCGGAACTTCCCGCTCAGGTGCAGCAGGGACATCGTATAGAGCATGCCGTCATAATACCGCCACTTGCCCGTGGGCGCCTCACGTTGATACACGTCCTCGACGAAGCGCCAGGCCCGCGGATGGGTAGCAGCCAGCGCCGCAACGCCGTTCATCGACACGAGTCCGAGCGAATCGTGCTCGACGATGGGCTTACCCTCGAGGGTGAAGTTGGCCCGGTACTTCGGGCCCTGTGACTCGAAGAACGCGAGAAGTCTATCGCTCAGCTCGGTCTCCCGCGGATCCTTCGCCCACCACGCCGCATCCACCGACCAGTTCATCGCGGTGCGGAACGCGTCGTAGCGGAAGTTGGCGGTCCCTGCGTCCCAGGAAGCGGCCTTGGGGGTGCCATCGAAGTTGGCGTAATCCGGAGCGAGCCCGGTCTTCGGATGGGTCGTCTTGACGAAGTAATCGCGGCTCACCTTGGCCGCTTCGGCCCAGAACGCACGATCCGCCTCGGGGCCCCAGGCCGCCCAGAGCTCGTAGAACGCAGGCAGGTGATACGATGGATCGGTATGATCGCCGTTCTTCGAGAAGTTATCCGAGTCCGGCGTGAATCGCACCATCTTGTGCTCGGCATTGAAGAGCGAGAGCAACGTGGTCTTGCGCTTGTCGGCGTTGACCGGTCCGGTGATGGACTTGCGGTTCTTCATCGCGTCGAGGAGGCTCAAGGCCTCCTTCCGGTAGTCGTAAATCCCTTTGCCGTTTCCCCAACGGTGGGACGCAAACAGCAATGCCGTCGCAAAATACTCTTCCGCGTCGGCGGCAGGATTCTCATCGATGGCCGTGCCATCCGGGCGCATCTGCCAGGAGAAATAGCCGAATCCGGGGTGACGCGGATCCGCGTGATACATGTGAGACTTGGCCCAGTTCCACAGAGCATCGAAGTCAGCCTTTTGATCGACCTGCACGGCGATCATCATGCCGTACGACATCCCTTCGGAGCGGATGTCATTGTTGCCGATGTCCATGATGTACGCCTTGGGGCCGTTCGCGTTCTTCCCCGCCGCGAACATGACGGCTTGTTCCTTGGGATCGCCATGGAACAGCTGCGCGTAGGCCTTCGCGATCTTGGCGTCGATCTCTGCGGGTTTGTGCCCCAGCTCGGCGAACAAATTGCGATACTCACCCGTGACGTACGCCCCTTTTGCAGCGGGCTGAAGCGGAGGACCCAGGGGCGCGGGCTCCGCCGCCGGGGGCGCCTGAGCCGCGCCGCCCTGGCTCGAGGTGCCGGCCGGAGCGGCGCTGCTGGCTTGATTCGTGGCGCTCGCCTGGTTGGGAGAGCCAACCTGGTTGCCTTGGTTGCTCGGCGCGCAGGCGATCACCGTGAGCGCAAACCATGACGATGCGACCGGAAACTTTAGCATTCTCAAGTTCATCACTGTCCTCTTTAGCGAGCTCGCATCCTATCGGAAAGGTGCTCGGCGTCAACATCATTGGCGAGCTAACATGTGCCATGCTCGCAAAGTGCCGCCCTCACTCAACAGCCTCGGGGCTCCGCCGTCGCGGCGCGCCCCCATGCGGCCTCGATGGCGGCGCGGACAGGGCGAGCCAGCAAGCCCTCGTCTTCAGCCGCGAGCGACAAGCCGCCTTCGCCAGGAGCGATGGCGGCCTCGATGAGCCACGACGGCAGGCCTGTTCGTCCTCGATCCATGTCCCGGCAGCCGCGGCCCTGGCCCGGCACGCCGGGCGAGGAGCAGGAGCGCCCGAGGATGGCCGCCGCGGAGCGCGTCCTTGGGAACGACGCCCCGGCGCGAGCGCCGCTCGAGGCGCGACGCCACGGCCTGCCGGGCGTCGCGCCCGCGCCGGACACGGCGGAGCGGCCGCCGAGCACGAAGAACGGCGCGCCGGCGGCGCCGAGCGAGCGGGCCCCCTCCTCGTCGGCGCGCGCCTCGGGCGCGTGCGAGGTCGGACCACACGTCCGCACGGAGCTGCTCCATGAGCCGGAGCGTACGTCGCGGCGGATTACGAACGGTAGGACTTTTGCCCATGTCAAGCCCGGCGGGGACGGCGCCCGGCGAGCCGTCCTGGCCCGTGAGACACCAGCTTGCCCCGTCGCAGGACCGGCGCGCCGTGCTTGGCTAAGTCAGATCGGTCTGCCCATGACCGCTTCCAGCACGGGAAGATGTTTGTCGTTGCACGCTTGCGGCAGGTTTGATAGCCATCCTCTGACGCCGCGAAACCGTCCCCCTTCTCGACGGTCCTTCTCCCGGCCGCGGGGCGCGATCCATAGGAAGGAACATGAGCACATGCCTCAATTGACCGGCAACACCTGTGAAATCGATGAGCTTCCGGATGGTGTGACCGTAACCATCAAAGTGACGACCAACTCAAGGTACACTCAAAAGATCACCGTGACTCGCAACGATGAGGTGCTGTGCGTCTTCGCAGGCTCTGGTGAGCGCAACGCGATGACGGGCCAGTCGACCGTCGTCTCCAATGCAAGAGCGAAGCTGCGAGCGAAGTTCGAGTATCAAACGGACATCAACGCAGAATGGCTCAAGTCCCGCCAGCTGAAATCTGGCGGTCCTTATGTGATAGGCAACTACAACCTCATGGTGATCGTCGCTGAGAATGGAGACGACGGCGACTACAACGACAGCATACTTGAATTCAGCTGGAACACGCCCACGTAGCGGTGTCCGGAGCTCCGGAGGCGGGGCGCCGTGGGGGTCCGCGGGCGGCGCCCGACGGCCCATTTCCGTTCGATGTGGCACCGGGCGAGCGCGTCGTCCTCGAGGGTGGCGGCCCACCGAACGTGAACGACGGAGACCGCCTCAAGGACCGCGACGCGCGAGTCGACTACACGTTCGTCGCGCCGAAGTATCGCTGCACCGAAGCGAAGTTGGTGATGCCGGGGAGAGCTTCTCGGAGAGAGCTGCTCAAGGCCGGAGGGCGTGACCCGCAGCCCCGCACACGACTTCCACAAACGACGTGATATCGTCGCTTTCGGACATCAAGAAGACACGGCCATCGGCCAGAAAAAAGCCACCGCCTCGTGTCGAGATCACCGAGCCGGAGACCTCGCCAGCGAGCGCGACGAGCTCTCCGTTCATCAACCTTGCAAAGGGGGATCGACCGGGATTCATGCGCGAGCACACCGTGCTTCGTCCCGGCCAAGGAAGAGCAGTCGGCCACTGCCGCGCCTCCGGACTCGATGAGGAAGAGCGCATCACTCACCGTTTGCCCGTCTTTGTCGAGAAGAATGATGCGGGGATCCCAGGTTACGTGGGCGTTACCCGGCGCAACACGCTCACCGTCGGCCGACGGTTGCGACCGGATTCGCGGCCATAGCGCGAGTGAAGGCGTCGAGGACCCTTTCAGGACCCACGTTGGTTCCGTCGGGAAAAAGTCGGTGCACCAGGATGGCCCCTTCATATCCCGACCCCTCATCCTCCGAATAAGCCACCAACACGTGGCCGTGCCGGACGCGCCCGCATCGCCTCCCCCATCGCTCACCAAGGAGCCAGCCGCTCCGCCGTCCGCGCCGGTCCCACTCGCTCCCGAGCCACCCGCATCCTCTCTGAGGGAGGCGAGGTTGGCCGCGCGCTCCAGGCAGCGCGGGCTCGGCGATCTCCACCTTCGGCGTCGCGGAGCGGCGCTCGACCGCAGAGATTCACCGAAGCCGGTGAGATCCCCCTCCGCGGCGTCCGCCCCGCTACCGCGCCGGCGCGCGGCGCCCCTCGACCGCTGCGAGGTAGTCGAGCACCGACTGCTTCATGCCGACCTCGAGCGCGAGCGCCACGAGGTGGTGGCCGATCGACACCTCCTGGATCTGCGGCGCCTCGCTCACGAGCGGCGCGAGGTTCTCCACGGTGAGGTCGTGCCCCGCGTTGATCCCGACCCCGGCCGCCGCGGCGGCCCGCACGGTCGCGACGATCTTGTCGAGCTCCGCGCGGTGATCGCCGCGATCGAACGCCTGCGCGTAAGGCCCGGTGTAGATCTCGATGCGATCGGCCCCCATCTCGGCGACCACCGGCACGACCGCGGGGTCCGCCTCGACGAAGAGGCTTGTCCGGATCCCCTCCTCCTTGAGCCGCTTCACCACCGGCTGGAGGAGGAAACGCCACTTCACGACGTCCCAGCCGCGGTGCGAGGTGAGCTCCCCGGGCGTCACCGGGACCAGTGTGCACTGCGTCGGCCTGAGCTCGAGCGTGAGGTCGAGGAACTCCTCGCGGAGATCGCCCTCGAAGTTCGTCTCCACGGCGGTGATGTGGCGAGTCACGGCCCGCGCGTCGTCCGGTGTGATGTGCCGCCGATCGGCCCTCGGATGGATCGTGATGCCGTGCGCCCCGTAGGACACGATCTTCCGGGCGAAGGAGAGGACGCTCGGGGCGTCGTGTCCCCGCGAGTTCCGCAGGAGCGCGATCTTGTTCACGTTGACGCTGAGCTTCATGGGGGCATCCTCTCGCCGGCTCGGGCGCGGCGCTCGCGACGCCGCTATACACGATCGACGCCGCGAGGCGAACACGACACGAGCCGGCCGAGGGGACGCGGCCTGCCGGCGACGCCGGACCGGACACCGCGCCCCGCGCTCCCGCCCGCCGCGGCCCGGCAGCTCTACAGGCGCGGCACGGTCCGCGCCCCCCGCACCGCGACCTCGGTCGGGACGAGCGACACGATGAAGATGCCGATGGCGACGAGCGCGTTGTTCCACACCGTCCCCGCCGACAGCGCGGGTATCGACCAGGCGCTGACGAAGAGCCAGATCGCCAGGATCGTGTTGAGGTAGCGCGCCCGGGGCGCCCAGATCGCGAGCACGGCGAAGAGCACGCACAGCGCGCCCACCACCCAGATGTTGGTGAACTGCCCCTGGCTGTGCCGCCAGAGGAACGCGGAGATGACCAACCAGACCCCGAGCGCGATGTTGATGCCGCGCACGGTCGCCGTCCGACGCTGCATGGCTTCACCCCTCCTCTCCTGTCGCCGTGCCGGCGCTCTCCGCCGTGCGGCGCCCCCGCTCCCTCGCTCCCCCGCCCGCTCGCCGCAGCCCGCGCGCAGGCGTCACGCCCCCGAGCGGCCCGGAAAGGCCGAGTCCGCTCACCCCCTCATTCCGCTCACCCCCTCATGCCGAGCGCCGGCGTGCCCTGCGCCCGACCCACACATCAACGAGCTCGCCGAGCTCCGTGCGAATCCAGTGCCACCGCCGCGGCCCGCCCGGCTCGCCCGGCAGCCGCAGGGCCGTTCGTGAGGGCCGCCGCGCGGCGGTTCGGCTACAAGCCCGGTCGCCATGGACTTCTTCGCGACCGCCGCCAAAGGCACCGAGCCCGCCCTCCGCGACGAGCTCCGCGAGCTCCGGTTCCGCGGCGTCCGCGCCGATCGCGGCGGGGTCCACTTCGCCGGCGCGGCGGACGAGGGCTTCCGCGCCTGCATCGAGCTCCGCACCGCCGTGCGCGTGCTCGCGGAGCTCGCCTCCTTCGACGCGCCCAGCGGGGACGCGCTCTATGAGGGCGTCTCCCGCGTCGACTGGGCGCCTTACCTGAGCCCTGTCCACACGCTCGCGGTCCGCTCCTCCTGCCGCTCGAGCGCGTTGACCCACACCCAGTTCATCGCCCAGCGGACAAAGGACGCCATCGTCGACCAGATCCGGCGCCGCGTCGGCGCGCGCCCGTCGGTCGACCTCGAGGACCCGGACCTCGCCCTCTTCGTCCACCTCGTCCACGACCACGCGACGCTCTACGCGGACCTCGGCGGCGCCGCGCTCCACCGCCGCGGCTACCGCACGCACATCGGCGAGGCGCCGCTCAAGGAGACCCTCGCCGCCGCGCTGCTCCGCCTCTCCGGCTGGGACCGCGCCCGCCCGCTCGTCGACCCGATGTGCGGCGCCGGCACCATCGCCCTCGAGGCGGCGCTCTGGGCGCGGGACATCGCCCCCGGCCTGCGCGCGCAGCGCTTCGGCTTCGAGCGGTGGGCCTGCCACGATCAGGCCGCCGCGCAGCGCACGACCGCCCTCCGCGACGCCGCCCGCGCGCGGATCCGGCCCGAGGGCCCGCCCATCCTCGCCGCCGACATCGATCCCCGCGCCGCCGAGATCACCCGCGGCAACGCCCGGATGGCCGGCGTGCAGATCGACGTGCGCTGCCAGCCCATCTCCGCGCTCTCGAAGGCCGAGCCGCCGGGCCACGTGCTGACCAACCCGCCCTACGGCGAGCGCCTCCCGGGGACGCTCGCCCTCTACCGCGACATGGCGGCCGCGCTCTCGCGGCTCGCGGGCCACCGCGTCGCCCTCCTCGCCGGCACCGAGGACATCGAGCACGCGATGCGCCGCCGGCCGGAGCGGTCGCTCGTCGTGTTCAACGGCCCGATCGAGTGCCGGCTGCTCACGTACGACATCCCCTGAAGCGCGCCTCCCCGCGCGGCGCGCGCCGATCGCGCGGAGAGGCGCGGCGCGCGTCAGCCAGAGCGCGTCAGGAGAAGAGGCGCATCAGGAGCACCATCGCCGCCGCCGTGAGGACCATCCCCGCGACGAAGCCGATGATGAGCCCGCGCTTGCCGGCGAGCCAGCTCGGCTCCAGCACCGGCGACGGCGCGGGCGGCGCCTGCGGCACGAGGAAATGATCCGGCATCGTCGCGCTGCGCTCCAGGACCGTGCGCTCCGCTGTGAGCGTCGAGGCGAGCCCGAGCGGCAGCGACTCTGCCGCGGACCCCGGCGCGGCGCCGCCGGCCGCGGTCTGTCGGCCCACCTCGGCGCTCCCGGCGACCTCTGCGCTCGCCGCACCCAGCCCTGACGGGCTCGCCGCCTGCAGCTCGCCGGGCTGAACCGTGGGCATCTGGCTGTCGGCCGGCGGCGGGTACGAGACAAGCCGGAGCGTGTTGGCGACGCGCTTCGGTCTCCCCTCCCACGCCGCCGCGTCCGGGTCGAGCTGCGGGCTCGGCGGCGTCGGCGGCGTCGGCGCGGAATCGACGCGCACCAGGCCGACCTCGGCCCGCTTCTCCGGCGTGCCCAGCCCGAAATCCTCGGCGGAGCGGAGCGTCGCCTTCACCTCGCGCCCCGGCGGCGTGAGGTCGAGCTCGTCGCCCTCGTCATACGCATCGTACGACCCGGTGTGGACCCGGACCCTCGCCGGACCGAGCAGCTCGTCGCGGCGGACCATCGTCAGCGTGCTGTCCTCGCCCGCATCGCCCGCATCGCCCGCATCGTCGGACGAGCTCGGCCCGGCCAGGCCGTTCCCCGAGAGCAGCGCCTCGCTCTCGCTGTGGGACCAGGACGGGAGCTGCAGCGAGATCTCCGGCACCGACTCCGCGGCCCAGCGCTGCGGCTCGGCGCCCATCGACGGGTACACGCCCGGCGGATCGAGCGTGGGCGGGAAGTCGAGGGGGGGCGTGCGGAGCTGCACCGGCGGCGGGGGCCCCGTCTCCGGCGCGACCGTCCCGGAGACGAGCGTCCGGGCCGACTCGATCGACGCCTCCGCGCGCGGCTCCGAGCCGAGGAGCGGCACCGACGTCGAGCTCGGCAGCGACGTGAGCGGCGGGAGCGACGACTGCGGCCGCGGCGGCACGTCCCGCGAGAGCACCGAGCTCGGCTGCCGGCGCGAGATCGGCCCCAGCCCCACGGCCGTATCGGGCAGATCGGCGAGCAAGGTGTGCAGCGCATAGCCGAGCTCGCGCGCCGTCTGATGCCTGTCCGCCGGCTGCTTGGCGAGCACCTTGACGAGCAGCGCCTCGAGCCGAGGGTCGATCCCCGGCGCGCAGCTGCTCGGCACCGGCACCGGCGCATGGATGTGGAGCGTCGCCGTGTGGAGCGGCGTCTCCCCCTCGAACGGCAGCCGCCCCGTGACGAGCTGGAACAGCAGCACCCCGCACGTGTACAGATCGGCCCGCGGATCGATCGGCAGCAGCCCGCACTGCTCCGGGGACATGTAAGCCGGCGTGCCCACGAACGTGTTCGCGCGCGTGACGACCGACAGCGGATCGGCGTGGATCCCGGGCTCGTCGCCGGCGAAGGCGGTGTCGAGGATCTTCGCGATCCCGAAATCCAGCACCTTCACCCGCTCGCCGTGAGGGTGCGTCAGGTCCGGGACCACCATGATGTTCTCGGGCTTGAGATCGCGGTGCACGACGCCCATCTCGTGGGCGACCGCGAGCGCCTCGCACACCTCCGAGAGGATGCGGACCGCCCTCACCTGACCGATCGCGCCGTGGCGCTCGAGGAGGACGTAGAGGTCGTCGCCCACGAGCAGCTCCATCACGATGTAGCTGAGCGCGCCCTCGATCCCGTACTCGAAGATCTTGACGGAGTTCGGGTGCTTCACCCGCGCCGCCGCCTTCGCCTCGCGCTGGAAGCGCCGGACGAACGCGCGGTCCGCGGTGAACTCCGGGTTCATGATCTTGATCGCCACCCGGCGGGGCTCGGCGTCGCGCTCGGCGATGAAGACGCTGGCCATCCCGCCCTCGCCGAGGAAGCGGGTGATCGTGAACCGCCCGGCCACCTTGCGGCCGAGGAGAGCGTCATGCCTCATGCGCCTGGCACCCGCCCGCGCCTGCGACGTTCGCTCGTCACCGGGCCGCCGTACCGCCCACCTGCTCGCGGGCGCCCGCGCAGAAGCGCACCGCCACCAGGGCCGTCCGCGCGCCTGCGCGACCCGCGCGCTCGATGCGAGGGGGAGTGCACGCGGCGACCATACCAAAGAACGTGACAGGGGACGACTTGTCGACCCCCCGGCGGCGAACACGGCCGCCTCCCAGCGCGCCATCGGCCGTCCCGACCACCGTTCCCGACCACCGTCACCCCGGACACGGCGCCGGTCGCAGGCTCGACCGACGGCAGTTAACTCTTTAACGCCACCCCAGGTGCAAATGTGCGACAGTTGCTTAACTTATCGAAAGGGTTCGCCTTCGAGCGTTGGCAGCATTCTTGCTTGGGGGAAACGCCTCGCGCCGCGCCGGGTGCGTCGCGAAGGGCCGGCTTGTGCATCGATCTCGACAGGCAGCTTCCGGAGGATCGTTGATGAATCGAATTTTTAGGCGCGCGGTGCTCCTTGGCACCGTTGCGCTGACCGTCGTGGGGGCGGGCTGCGCAGAGGAGCGGCAGTCCATCAGAAAGGTCCAGAGCGATGCGCTCGCCAAGTCCTTCTTCGTCGGAGGGAGCTTGGCCGACATCGCCGACGACCCCGAGTTCTACATGCGGGGCACGGTCATCGACGTCGGGTACGGCGCTGCCCAAGATGGCCTCTTCACGTCGACGTACGCCCAGCCCGTCTCTCGCATCAAGTGGGAGGTCACCGAGCACCAGCTCAATGCGCGGCTCGCTTACGAGCGCATCGAGGGCACCGACACCAAGGGCAACACCTATAACGGGCTCACCAAGAAGACGACGAACGACGGCCAGATCGTCGCGAGCTACGCGATCGAGTCGCACTTCGACATCCGCCGCGACTACAACCCGGCGACGGGCGAGGAGTCGAACGTCATCGTCGAGAACACGACCGACAAGCTCTGGTTCGATCGCGAGTACATGCGCGTCGACTGGTCGCGCAACCTCGCGACCGACGCCTACGACTTCGACACCCTCTCGATGCTCGGCATCTACGGAGGCGTCGAGTACGAGCCGCTCGCCTATTACGTCAACGATCCCAACGCCGCCGACGCCCCGAAGTTCGACGCCAAGAACGGCTACTTCGACGTGACGACGAAGGCGTTCGCCACGCCCGCCCTGCTCGACCTCTCGAGCCTCGGCTGGGGCATCGACAAGTTCCCGGCCTGCATGCTCCCGGGCGAATTCGCCGGGGGCACCGACCCGTACGGCAACTGCAACCCGGTCGAGATCACGATCCGGCAGTCGTTCAAGAAGGTGGTCGACACCGACTACGAGCCGGTCGACTTCGACGGCGTCCGGTTCCAGGCGTTCGGCATCTTCAACTTCGACTACCGCTACGGCTACGAGCGCAACTACGGGATCCTGGACAACCAGTGGCGGCGCTTCGCGGCCCGCTACAACCTCTGGAAGCGCAGCCACTACTACACGAGCCCGGAGACGATGGAGGGCGCGATCGCCTGCGCGACCCGGGAGACGACCCAGGGCTCGAGCGGCGTGATCGCCGATCCGAACCGCGACGAGGACAAGGACGGCACCGCGGACGAGTGCGCCGCGGCCGGCCCGGGCTCGCAGTGCGACGTGTACAAGCAGAAGTGCACGCTGCCCTACGCGCAGCGCGAGGCCGTCGTCATCCCCTGGTACCTCGGCGGCAACACGACGGAGGACCTCTTCGAGGCGACCCACTGGGCCGCCGAGGAGTGGGATCTCGCGATGAAGACCGCGATCCAGACGTCGCGCCTCGTCGAGTGCAGGAAGACCGGCGGCGGCGCCGACTGCGACGCGCGGTTCCCGATGTGGAGAGGCCAGCAGGACGACATCGACGAGGCCATCGCGATCTCGCGCGACCTGAACGCGTGCCGCCGGGCGAACGGCTGGGACGCGCCGCAGTGCGACCAGGCGGCCTGGGCGGCCGTGACGAACCTCTCGGAGCGGCGCGACAACGACCAGGCGACGCTCGCGATCGGCAGCGTCGTGACGCAGCCGCCCGTGATCGTCCTCTGCCACAACCCCGTCATCGCGGGCGATCACCCGGCCTGCGGCGAGGAGGGGCTCGCCCCGCGGCTCGGCGACCTCCGCTACAACAGCGTCCTCATCGTCGACAAGCCGCAGACCCCCTCGCCGTGGGGCATCATGGCCGACGCCGACGACCCGATCACGGGCGAGAAGCTGGCCGCCAGCATCAACATCTGGAGCCACGTCACCGACTCCGCGGCGCAGGGGCTGCTCGATCTCGTCCGCTACATCAACGGCGAGCTCCCGACCGCCGAGATCACCGAGGGCAAGTACATCCGCGACTGGGCGCAGGCGAGCCGCGTCTCGGGCGGCGGCCAGGGGCCCACGATGACGAAGGACGAGGTGACCTCGCGGCTCGCGAGCGCCACGAAGCTCGACCCCGAGGCGTACAAGGCCCTCGTCGCGCAGGGCGCCTCCCCCGCGCTCAAGGCGATCATCCAGCCGATGAAGGCCCAGGTCGCCGACATCGCGGTGCGGGGCGACATCGCCTCGCCGCAGCAGGCGGTCGTGAGCGCCCGCATGAAGGCGGCCCGCGGCAGCCTCGCCGAGGCGGAGCTCATGAACCCGGCGATGCTCCAGCGCGCGGGGATCCCCGCCGGCATGCCCGTCGAGGGCCCGCTCGCCGACGCCGCGTCGCCGTTCGGGATGAACAACCCGAAGGTGCAGTCGCAGCTCCGCCGCATGCACGACAACGCGCTCGCCAAGCGCGGCGCCTGCATCCTGCACGAGGCCCCCGAGGCCTCGGCGATGACGGGCCTCGCGGAGGCGCTCCGCGAGAAGTTCCCCGTGGGCGACAAGGAGACCGACGCGGACAAGCGGGGGCGCTACGAGCGGATGTTCAAGTACATCCAGCGCCGCTACCAGTACGCGGTCATCGCGCACGAGATGGGGCACTCCGTCGGCCTCCGGCACAACTTCGTGAGCACCTACGCCTCCCTCTTCTTCCGGCCCCAGTACTGGCAGCTCAGGACGAAGAACGGCACGATCAAGGCGGCGTGCACCGGCGAGGCGGGCGAGAACCCGGAGGAGTGCGTCGGCCCCCGCTACTTCGACGCGATCACGGACGAAGAGCAGAAGAACATGATCTGGATGTTCCAGCACTCCACGGTCATGGACTACCCGGGCGACGTCTCGCAGGACCTTGTCGGCCTCGGCGTCTACGACTTCGCCGCCGCGCGCTTCTTCTACGGCGACACGGTGAGCGTCTATGACAACGGCGACCGCAACTACGCGGCCGGCGGCAAGGTCGGCGGCGCGCTCCTCGCCGCGACCGACTCCTTCGGCGGGCTGGCCGGCATCAAGTACGGCACGTTCGCGAAGGGCGACGCCAGCGTCACGGACTTCCACTACTCCCAGCTGCACTCGCAGTACGGCATGATCCGCGACTGCTACGACGTGCCGACGGAGCCGCCCGCGAGCTGGAACGAGGCGGTCGACGGCAAGTGGCACCAGGTCATCGACGGCGGCATCGTCACGGTCGGCAACGAGACGAAGCGCTGCCGCCAGCAGCCGGTCGACTACGTCGGCTGGAGGCACCTGCGCAAGCCGACGGACAAGGAGACCTCGATCGGGAGCTTCCGCGGCGGTCCGGCGGTCGACGAGCAGAACCGGGTCCGCGTGCCGTACGCGTTCGCGAGCGACAACTGGGCTGACACCGGCAACGTCTCGGTCTTCCGTCACGACAACGGCGCCGACCCGTACGAGCAGCTGATGTTCCTGCTCACCTCCCAGGAGAACCGGCACATCTTCGACAACTTCCGGCGCGACCGCACGACGTTCAGCGTCCGCAGCGCGGCGGATCGGTCCTACAGCCGCTACAGCGAGAAGCTCCTCGGCATCGCGGGCGGCATCGGGTTCTTCGGGACGATCTACCAGGATCTCGCGACGAACCAGGGCCTGTCGTTCGACACGCTGTGGCCGCTCCTCATCGACGGCGGCCTGGAGGAGAACGTCGTGGCCGCGACCGTGGCCTTCGACCACTTCGCCCGGCAGCTCTCGCGCCCGGAGGATGGGCCGCACTACCTGCGCGATCCGCTGTTCAACGACCCGGTCCTCCGCTCGAACAAGGACGGCGACGACTACGGCGCCGGCACCGACTTCGGCGGCTTCGGCGGCACGACCAACAGCCCCGTGCTTGTGCAGATCCCGAACGGCTCGACCGGCTACCTGAAGGACGTCGGGTTCGGCGGTCACCCGCTCGAGAACGCGAACTCGGAGGACAACGGCGACTTCGACACCGACTTCACGATCAACGCGGGCAGCTACTACGACAAGATCCACGCGGCGATCCTGCTCTCCGAGTCGGAGGACCGGTTCGTGAGCAGCTCCCGCCGCGACTTCTACGACGCCCGCTTCCGCGCGGTCGGCATGGCCGACGTGCTGCCCGAGGGGTACCGCCGCCTGCTCGCCAACGCCCTCACCGGCGATCGCTCGCTCCTCGCGCCTCGCCTCGAGGCCGACGCGAACGGCTTCCCGGTGGTCGACGCGGACAGCACGGATCCCGACCCGCTGGCGAAGGAGTTCCCGGCGCGCCCGATGGGCTGGGTCAGCTGGTGGCCGAACGAGGGGCCGAAGGTCTGCTTCCCGACGGACGGGAAGAACCTCTGCTCGAGCTACCTCGGCGGCGACTTCAACCCGGAGACCGTCCCCCGCACCATCGCGGTCGATCCGCAGATCGGCTGGGAGGTGCAGAAGTTCCTGATCGCCTGGACGCTCGCGTACATCCCCGCGAACGGCAAGACGAACTGGATGGACATGCTGCGCATCTACCGGCTCGGCAGGGACGCGGATCCGGGGATCGAGCAGCGCATCGAGTGGCAGGATCCGACGTCCGGGCAGATCTACTACGCCCGCACGTACGGCATGGAGTGCCTCTTCGGGATCGGCAAGGACAGGGCGGCCTGCGAGGGCACCGGCGGCAAGTGGGTGCAGAAGGGCATCGCGGCGCGCGTGCTCGAGTACGCCAACGCCCTCACCGCGAAGGGGTACCAGCTCGACCCGAGGCACGAGGCGCAGCCGGGCAACCCCACCGACAGCATCCCCGCGGATCCGGCGTACGTGGCCGGGTACGGCCCCGGCTTCAACAGGTACGGTCGCGCGATGGTCACGTACCACCCGGACGGCACCGCCATCATCATCCCGGACCCGGCCATCAAGGACGTGCCCCCGGTCGGCACGCTCAAGGAAGTGCCGGCGTGCGATCAGAACATCAACCCGAACTGCACGCAGCTCACCGTCTACAAGAACCACTACGCGTACGAGCTGAAGAGCTACAAGTCGGTGCCCGACTACATGCTCCAGATGATGGCCAGGTTCGGCCTCGCCGATCCTGAGCAGCTGGGCTTGTACTCGACGGATTAGCGCCTCGCTGCGCCGGGGGCCCCGCGCCGGGGCCCCCGCCCTCCTCTCCCCTTCCAGCTCCAGCAACCCGAGCGCGCGGACCACGGCCTTCGCGGTTCGCCCCGCGCGCCGCCGTCGCCGGCCATCCGCCCGGCTCAGCCGGGGCCGCCCGATCCCGCCTCCGCCGCCGTTAGAGGTCGCGCGGGCGCCGCGGCGGCATTACGCTCCCCGCGGCGCAGCGCGCGCCACGGCATGGACGTTTCCCTCGCCCTCCCCGCCATCACCCCGGCGCAGCGCTCGGACGCGCGGGCCTTCATGACTTACCTCGTCGAGCACGTGGCCGAGTCCGGCCGCCGCGGCGCGCCCCATTTCGCCGTCGTGACGTTGCTCGCCCCCGACGAGGTCGAGAAGAGCGCGCGCGACCGCTGGAGCAAGGCGCTCGACGAGCCGCTCTGGGGGCGGGCCTGGCTGCTCCGATCGACCGAGCCGCGGGCGCGCGTCATCGGGCACATCGAGCTGCGCGGCGGCCGCGTCTGGTCCGAGAGCCACCGCGCCGTCCTCGCGATGGGCATCCTCGGCCCCTACACCGGGCAGGGCCACGGCCGGCGCCTGCTCGAGACGGCGATCGCATGGGCGCGCGACAAGGCGGGCCTCTCGTACCTCGATCTCGGGGTCTTCTCCAACAACGAGCGCGCCCTGCGGCTCTACGCGCGGATGGGCTTCGTCCCGATCGGCACCCGCGAGGACGCGTTCCGGGTCGACGACGCCATCCTGAACGACATCCAGATGACGCTCGCGCTGCGCGCTCCCGACCCTCGCCCGGACGCGCGCGGGGCCAGGCAGGCCGGGCGCTGACCCCCGGCGCAGCGGCGCTCCGGGCCGGCGCGCCGGCCGGGCGGGGCCGCCGAGGCGCGCTGGAGGGTACCCACCGCGCCGCAGATGCGTCATGAGGACACCGCCGTCCGGGCGCCCGTCTGCCGATCCGGCCACCTCCGGCACGGATCTCCGCGGTCCTCACCGCCGTCATCGCCACCGAAAGCCACCATGCTCCGCTCGCCGCTCCTGCCGATCTTCCTTACCGTCTTCGTCGACGTCCTCGGCCTCACGCTCGTCCTGCCGCTGCTGCCGTTCTATGCCGAGCACTTCGGCGCCAGCGAGCTCATGGTCGGCGTGCTCGCGGCGAGCTACGCGGTCTGCCAGCTGATCTCCGGGCCGATCCTCGGGCGGATCTCGGACCGGGTGGGCCGCAAGCCGACGCTGCTCGCGAGCCAGACCGGCACGTTCCTCGGGTTCCTCGTGCTCGGCTCGGCGGGCTCGCTGTCGATGCTCTTCGTGGGGAGGATCATCGACGGCCTCACGGCCGGGAACCTGACGATCGCGCAGGCGTACATCAGCGACGTGACCCGGCCGGAGGAGCGCACAAGGGCGTTCGGCCTGATCGGCATCGCCTTCGGCGCGGGGTTCCTGCTCGGCCCGGCCGTCACGGGGGAGCTCGCGAGCCGGTTCGGCTACGGCGCCCCGGCCTACGGCGCGGCGGTGCTGTCGCTGCTGTCGATCGTCCTGACGGCCACGCTGCTGCCGGCGAAGCCGATCGTGCCGGCGGCCTCGCCCGAGGCGGCCGCGGCCGCGCCTGCTCGTGCGGCGACGACCGGCCGCGGGGACGCCTTCCGCCGGCTCTTCGATCGGCCGCTCCCGCGCCGCCGGCTGCTCGAGTTCTTCGCCTTCACCCTCTCGTTCTCGACGCTCATCGGCGGCCTCGCGCTCTTCCTCGAGCGGCGCTTCGCGTTCGGCATCAAGGAGACGGGCTACCTCTACGCGTTCTCCGGCCTCATCGGCGGGAGCATCCAGGGCGGCGCGATCGGCCGGCTGGCGAAGCGGTACGGCGAGGAGCGGCTCGCGCTGATCGGCTTCGGCGCGATGGCGGTCGGCTACGGGCTGCTCGGCGTGGCGTCCGCGCTGCCCACGCTGCTGGTGCTCGTGGCGATCGGGGCGTTCGGCTCGGCGGTGGTGCGGCCGGCCGTCACCACGCTGCTCACGAAGAGCGTCGGCCGCGACGAGCAGGGGGCGGCGCTCGGCGTGAGCCAGTCGCTGGCGAGCATCTCGCAGATCATCGGCCCCATCGGCGCCGGCTGGCTGATCGAGCACCGGGCGCTCGCGGCGTACGGCCTGATGGCCGCGAGCTTCGCCGCCGTCGGCGTCGTCCTCGGCCTGCAGAAGATCCCCGTCGGCGAGCCGGTCGAGTCCTGAGCGGCGCGCTCGGACCGACCCCGGGGCGGCGCGCTCAGGGGCGCGCGCCCTTCACGAAGGGCAGGACGGCCTCGACGAGCGGCGGCGTGGCGTCGTCGAGCTTCCGGGGGTTGTACCAGGCGAACGGCTCGACGAGCCGCGATGGGCGCAGGCCGAGCTTGCCGCGCGAGCACTCCACGAGGAGCGACAGCGCCCCGTGGCGATCGTGGAGCCAGTCGATCTCCAGGCCCGCCTTGCGGATGCCCCAGGCGAAGCGGACGTAGGACATGGCGCGGTACGGCGTGCGGTCCGCGGCGCGCGCGACGCGCAGGGCGAAGGCGCGGTGCTCGGCGGCGTCGGCCACGGGCCGGAGGCTGTGCGCCGGCGGGTACAGCACGGCGCCGCCGGCGCTGTGCAGCGACAGGGCGCGGTCGATCCGGCGCGAGGACAGCGCGTGCGCGATCGCCTCGACCTCGGGCTCGCTGGCGGGGCGGCTGCCGGGCGAGACGACGAGCCCGATGAGGCGCTGCACGAGGCCACGCTCGTACCACCCGGCGTCGAAGTTCCGGTTGAGGTCGACGCCGCGGGCGTTGCCGCGCACGTAGCGGTGGCGGCCGGAGCGGAGGTTCATCTCGACGCGGAGGAGCCCGTCGGGGTTCACGATCGGGACGGCGAAGATCGACCGGCCGCCGAGGTCCTCGGTCGCGAGGCGGTCGAGCAGCGCGATGTGCGCCTCGATGCCGACCCATTCGAGGGGGTGGATCCCGGACAGGATCACCGTGGTCCGCCCGCGGCCACGCGGCCCGGCGCCCGCGGAGCCGCGCGGGTCGAGCGGACCGGCGCGCACGGGCGGCTCCGCGACGGCGTCGCTCGCCGACGGCTCGTCCGCGCCGCCCGGCGCGCCGCTGCCGCCGTGGGGCGGGGCGCCGTTCGCGGAGCTCCGCCCACCCTGGGAGAGCAGCGCCGGGCGCCCCACACCCAGCCGATCGCCGGCGGCCGGGCGGGCTGCGCCGAGGTGGACGGCGAGCAGCGGCTCGCCGCGGACCGAGCGCCCGATCAAGGAGAGCTGCGCTCCCCGGTCGGCGAGCCGCTCGATCGCCTCGAGGAGCTCGCCGTAGCCGCGGTAGGGGCCGAGGCCGCGGCGAGCGAGCTGGCGCGAGAGGGGCGCGCGGCGATGCACGAAGAGGGCCGCCCTCAGGGCGGCCCGACCTTGCTCTTCCGACGCCGGATCGGACTTCGGCATGCAGGGCTCACCTTTACCCGAGATGACATGAACTATAGAGCACTGGTCGTGCCTTCGCGCGACCCGGACCAGGCCGATCCCGGGATTACCGTGACAGCGGGCGCACGAATGGAATTCGATAGCAACGGGTGGGCGGAAGGACGTATCGAGCTCTTGCCGCCGGGCCGAGGCTGGTCGCTGCTGTCACCCGAGCCGGAGGCGCGGATCGACGAGCACCGCTGGGCGCATCAGGCGCGCGTCTTCTTCGGAGCGGAGCTCGCGGTCGTGCAGAAGAAGGCGTATCCGTCGGGGGCCACGCCGATGGTCGACGCCGTGGAGGTCGACATCGCCCGCGCCGGCGGCGCGCCGAGCCGGGTGCTCGTGCTGACGGCGCCGCTGGATCGTGCGCCTCTCCTGCGGACGGCGGCGGCGGCGGGGGTGCGGGCGATCGGCGGGCGCGGGTTCGACGCGCTGCTCGCGCGGGCGCGGCGGGCCTGGCAGGTGCGCGAGCCGCCGGTCGCCGGCGATGACGCGCGAGCGCCGCTGGTCGTGACCGCGGTCCTCGCGGCGGTGCTGCTCGCGCCCGTTGTGCCGCCCGGCGAGGAGACGATCTTCGGGGTGAAGGGGGCTCGGGAGCGGCTGCAGCGGCTCGGCTGGTGACGGCGCGGCGCGGGACGCTCGCTCTGTGGAGCGCCCTATCGCGCCGCCGCCCGCCCCTATCGCGTCGCCGCCCGTCCCTATCGCGCCGCCGCCCGCCCCTATCGCGCCGCCGCCCGTCCCTATCGCGCCGCCGCCCGTCCCTATCGCGCCGCCGCCCGTCCCTATCGCGTCGCCGCCCGTCCCTATCGCGCCGCTAAGGTGCCTGCTCCTCGCGCGCCTGTACTAGCTTGCGCGCCCGTGCGCACCCGCTTCCCGCTCGTGGTCGCCCTGTTCTTCGTCTCCGGCGCGACCGGCCTCCTCTACGAGGTCGCCTTCTCCAAGCTGCTCGCCTACGTCTTCGGCGCCACCGCCTATGCCGTGAGCACGGTCCTCGCCGCCTTCATGGGCGGCCTCGCCCTGGGCGCGCACCTCGGCGGCCGCCACGCCGCGGCCGCCCGCCGCCCGCTCGTCGTCTACGGCGTGCTCGAGGCGATCGTCGGCGCCATCTGCGCCGTCTCGCCGTTCGTGTTCGAGGCGCTGACCTCGACCTACGTCGCCGTCGCCCGCGCCGCGCCGGACTCGCTCGCGCTGCTCACCGCGGCGCGCGCCGCGCTGACCGCCCTCGTGGTCGTCGTCCCCACGGTCGCGATGGGCGCCACGCTCCCGGTGCTCTCGCGCATCCTCCGCGCCGGCGCCGCGCCGGACGGGGGCGCGCCCCCCTCCGAGCACGAGGCCGCGCGCCGCCTCGCCTCGCTCTACGCCATCAACACGGCGGGCGGCGCGGCCGGCGCGCTCGCCGGCGCCTACGTCGTCCTCCCGCACCTCGGGATCCGCGGAGCGCTCTGGTCCGCGGCGATCGCCAACCTCGTCCTCGGCGCCATCGCGATCGTCGCCGGGCTCCGCGGCCCGGCGCCCGTCCTGCCCACCGCCGTCGCGACCGACGCCCCCGAGGCTCGCTCCTCGGAGGCTCGCTCCTCGAGCGCCCCTCTCCCGCCCGCCATCGGCCGCGCCGAGCCGCCGTTCCTGCTGCCGCTCGCGTTCGCCTCGGGCTTCCTCGTCTTCGCCGCCGAGGTGGTCCAGACGCACCTGCTCGCGCTGCTCATCGGTAACAGCGCCTACGCCTTCGGGCTGATGCTCGCCGTCTTCCTCGTCTGCCTCGCGGCCGGCGCCGCGCGCGCGCCGGCCCTCGCGCGCCGTCACGGCGAGGGCGCGCTCTGGCGCGGGCTCGTCGCCGCGGCCCTCGCGCTCGCCGCCACCATCCCGCTGTGGGACCAGCTCCCGCGGCTCTTCGCCTTCGCGGGCAAGCACGTCGACGGGTGGGCCGGCCGCGAGGCGTGCCGCGCGCTCGCCGCGCTCGCGATCCTCGCGCTGCCCACGCTGTGCATGGGCATCACCTTCCCCCTCCTCCTCGCGCGCGCCGCCGCGCACGCCGACGTCGCCGCGCGCGTCGGCAAGCTGACCTCCGCGAACACCCTGGGCACGATCGCCGGCGCCATCATCACCGGCTACCTGATCCTGCCCGCGCTCGGCTCGGAGCGCGCCCTCCTCGCGATCGCGCTCGCCTTCGCCCTCACGGCCGTCCTCGCCGCCGCGCGCGCCCGCGCGGAGCTCCCCCGCGCCCTCGCGGTGGCCGCCGCCGCGGCGGCCCTCGTCGCGCTCTCGCCTCGCTGGGACATGGCCCGCCTCACGAGCGGCGCGAACGTCTACTTCGCCATGGGGCCGCGCCCCGAGCGCATCGACTTCGTGCGCGAGGACGTGCACGGCGGCGTCACCACCGTCGCGCGCCGCGCCGGCGTCACGACCATGTACACGAACGGCAAGTTCCAGGGCGACGACGGCCCCGAGATGACGGCGCAGCGGCGGTTCGCGCACTTCCCCTCGCTCTTCGTCCGCGACACGCGCGCCGCGCTCGTCATCGGCCTCGGTACGGGCACGACGACCGGCACCATCGCGGCCTACCCCTTCGAGCGCATCGACGTCGCCGAGATCTCGCCCGCGATCGTCGAGGCCTCTCGCCGCTTCTTCGCGGGCCCGAGCCTCCGCGCCCTCGACGACCCGCGCGTCCGCCTCTCGCTCAACGACGGCAGGAACGAGCTGCTCGTCGCCCCCGAGGGCCGCTACGACCTCATCGCGATCGAGCTCACCAGCGTCTGGTTCGCGGGCGCCGCGAGCCTCTACAGCCGCGAGTTTTACGAGCTCGCCCGGTCCCGGCTGACCGAGGGCGGCGTCCTGCAGCAGTGGGTGCAGCTCCACCACATCCGGCAGCGCGAGCTCGCCGTCGTGATCCGGACGATGCGCAGCGCCTTCCCGCACGTGGCGCTGTTCGTGGGCGGCGCGCAGGGCATCCTGGTCGCGAGCGCCGCGCCGCTCTCCGCCTCGGAGGCGCGCCTCGCGGCCCTCGACGCGCGCCCGGCGCTCCGCGCGACGCTCGCCGGCGCGCGGCTCGCGGATCTCCTCGACGATCTCGTGGCCTCCGGCGACGATCTCGACCGCCTCATCGCCGACGCGGCCGAGGACGGCGGGCCGATCCTGTCCACGGACGACAACCTCTACCTCGAGTACGCCACGCCGAAGGGCAACGTGCTCCCGTACGGCGCGTCGCTGGAGGCGGCGCTCGCGCTCCTGGAGCGGTACCGCACGCGGTCGCCGCGCGCGCGCCACCTCGCGCCCTGAGGGCGCTCAGGCGCTGAGGGCGCTCAGCCCCCGCCCGCCGGGGGAGCCCCGTCCTTCGCCGGCGCTTCCTTGGCAGGCGCGCTCGGCTTGAGCGGCTCGCCCTCCGGCCCCCCGGTCTCGGCCGGCCGCTTGACCGGCACCGGCTTGATCTCGTCGCCCGTCGCCACGAACGCCTTGCGGGGCGGGGGCGCCTTGGGCGCCGCCTGCGCCGCGCGCAGCTTGCGCTCCTCGAGGCTCAGCACCTCCAGCGCGAGGCCGCCCGCGTACGGGTCCTGCCCCTGGAAGGGGCGCCCGTTCACCTCGGCCACGTGGAGCTCGACCCGGCGGTTCTCGCTGCGACCTGCCGCGATCTCGTTCGGCCCGAGCGGGCGCGACTCGCCGAAGCCGACCGCGATCAGCCGGAGGTTCTCGACCCCGCGGTCGACCAGCCAGTCGGCGACCGCGAGGGCGCGCCGCGCGCTGAGCTCCTGGTTGCGCTCCTCGCTCGACTGCGCGTCGGTGTGCCCCTCGATCCGCAGCCGCGTCACCTCGGGGTGCTCCTTGAGGAACTGGAGCAGCGTCTCCAGCGTCTTCTCGCTGCCCGGCCGGATCACCGCCTTGCTCGTGTCGAAGACGATCTTGCCCTCGATGTAGACCTGGCTCTCCCCGCCCTGCTCCGACCAGGCTCTCTCCGGGTACCAGCGCGGGAGCGGCCGCTGATCGTCCGCGCGCGGCAGGTCCCGCGGCGGCAGCCGGTTGTCTCCGCACCCCTGGCCAGCGTGCGCGGCGGCCGCGAGCGCCACCGCGACCGCGAACGGCAGGGCGGTGCGGCCTGCCTGCTTCCTCTTCGGGTCCATCTCGCCCTTTAGCGTGTCAGAACCGGCGCTCGAACCGCAAGTAACCTGGCGGCATCGGGCGCGGATCCCACCGCGGGCGCCGGGCCGACCGGCGCACCAGACGGCTTGTGGTAAAGGGAGGAACGCCATGTCCGCGCCGTCGCTCACGCCCGAGGGCTCCCCCATCGACCCCAAGCTCGCCGGGCTGCGCGCCCGGCTCCGGGAGCTCGGATCCGTCCTCGTCTGCTACTCCGGCGGGGTGGACAGCGCCTTCGTCCTCGCGGTCGCCCACCAGGAGCTCGGCCCGAAGGCCGTCGGCATGACCGCGGTCTCGCCGAGCCTCGCGCCCGCCGAGAAGGACGATGCCACGGCGATCGCCCGGCTGATCGGCGCCGACCACCGCCTCGTCGCGTCGTCCGAGATCGACGACCCGCGCTATGTGGCGAACAACCCCGACCGCTGCTTCCACTGCAAGAGCGAGCTCTACCGGATCGCCGTGCACAAGCGGTCCGAGTGGGGGCTCGCGGCGATCCTGAACGGCACCAACACGGACGACCTCGGCGACTACCGCCCCGGGCTCGAGGCGGCGCGCGAGGCCGGCGTGGTGAGCCCCCTCGTCGAGCTCGGCTTCAGCAAGGCCGACGTGCGCGCCGGCGCGGCGCGCGTCGGCCTGCCCATCTGGGACAAGCCGGCCGCCGCCTGCCTCTCCAGCCGCATCCCCTACGGGACCAGCGTCACGCGCGAGCGGCTCTCGCAGATCGGCGGCTTCGAGGGCGCGCTGCGCGGCCTCGGGTTCCGCCAGGTCCGCGTCCGCTACCACGACGACCTCGCGCGCATCGAGCTCGACGCCGGCGAGCTCGCGCGCGCCGCCGAGCCCTCGTTGCGCGCCGAGATCGTGGCCGCCGGCAAGCGGCACGGCTTCCGGTACGTGACGCTCGATCTCGGCGGGTACAGGACCGGTAGCCACAACGAGGTCCTCGTCGGCCGCGCCCTCAAGATCGTGAGCTGACCGGCGGCGCGCCCCGCCGCACGCCCATCTGGACACGCCGCACGCCCATCTGGACACGCCGCACGCCCATCTGGACACGCCGCACGCCCATCTGGACACGCCGCTTTCCTGCCTTCGCGCCGTGCGGCGGCGTCGCGCGTCCCGCTCGGCCGCGCGGCCTCACATCAGCGACGAGCGCGCGGCCTTCGCGCGCTCGTCGCGCTCCTTCAGGTGCTCCAGGATGATCACCGCCGTCTCCTCGATGGCGCGCCCCGTGACGTCGACAACCGGCCACTCCGGGTGCGCGGCGAAGAGCCGGCGCGCGTAGTCGAGCTCCTGCCGGACGTGCTCGCGCATCGCGTAGTTCGTCTCGGCGGGCATCCCGAGGTGGCGCAGGCGCGCCTGCCGGATCTCGCAGAGCTGATCGAGCCCGATGGTCAGGCCGACGACCCTGTCCTGCGGGGCGTCCACGAGCTCGGGCGGCGGCGCGACGCCGAGCACGAGCGGCAGGTTCGCGACCTTGAGGCCGCGCTGCGCCAGCAGCGTCGACAGCGGCGTCTTCGACGTGCGCGAGACGCCGACG
The DNA here is from genome assembly GCF_051519845.1 of Sorangium sp. So ce362. Lineage (NCBI taxonomy): Bacteria > Pseudomonadati > Myxococcota > Polyangiales > Polyangiaceae > Sorangium > Sorangium sp. So ce362. Next base: position 7,858,527 of record NZ_CP150332.1, read on the forward strand.
AGCACGATGTCCGCCCGCTTGAAGTTCCTCGGCTCCTTGCCGTCGTCGCTCTTGACCGCGAACTCCACCGCCTCGATGCGCCGGAAGTACTCCTCGCTGAGCGGCAGCATCGCGCTCGGCAGGTTGATCGGCTCCCGGTCGAGGAAGGTGCCGAGCCGGCCGATGAGCGAGCCGATCAGATCGATCGCCTCGATGTTCAGCTCGGCCGTGGAGGCGTGCACGAACTCGCGCAGCTCGGGGCTCACCACCGTGAACACGACGAGCGCCCCCTCCCGGGCCGCGCGCTCGAGCACCGGCCGCGCGATGTCCGGCGTGCGCACCCGGGTGTGGAGGCGGATCTGCACCCCCGCGTCCGGGAACTGGAGCAGCGCGGCGCGCACGGCCTTCTCCGCCGTCTCTCCCGTGGAGTCGCTCAGGACGTCGATGAACTTCGGTCTATCCATGTCCGATGCCTCCTTCGCCATGTCGGCTCAGACGCTCGAGGCAGCGCTCGTGCCTCTGCGTTCAGCGGGACGCAAAGGATCACCCGCGGGCGCACGGCAGGTCAACCAAACAGACCCTTGAGCTTGTCCATGAAGCTGGCCTGCTGCGGCTGCACGTTCTCGCCGAGGTCCTTCGCCAGCTGGGAGATGAGCTCCTTTTGCGAGGCGGTGAGCTGCGTCGGCACCTCGACGCTCACCTCGACGAGCTGGTCGCCGCGCCCGCCGACGACGCGGCGCGGGATGCCCTTGCCCTTGATCCGGAGCACCGAGCCGGGCTGCGTGCCCGGGGGGATCCGCAGCCTGCCCTTCCCGTCGAGGGTCGGGATCTCCAGCTCGCCGCCGAGCGCCGCGCGCGCGAACGAGATCGGCACGGCGCACACAACGTCGTCGCCGACGCGGCGGAAGAGCTCGTGCGGCGCGACGCGGATGGTGAGCTCGAGATCGCCCGGCCCGCGATCGGGGCGGACGGCGTTGCCGCCGCGCTCCACGAGCCGGGTCGCGCCGTTCTCCACGCCCGCGGGGATGGTCACCTCGATGGTCTTCTGCTTCGCCGCGAGGCCGGCGCCGCGGCACGTCGTGCACGGGTCGGTCACGATCCGGCCCGTGCCGCGGCACCGGCCGCAGGGGCGCTCGATCGCGATGGGGAACATCCCCTGCTGCATCCGGACGCGGCCGCGGCCCGCGCACGCCGCGCAGCGCTCGGTCGACGCCCCGGGCGCGGAGCCCGAGCCGGCGCAGTCGCCGCACGGCTCGACGCGATCGTAGGTGATCTGCTTCGTGCAGCCGAACGCCGCCTCCTCGAAGCTGATCCGCACCTCTTTCTGCAGCGTCCCGCGGTCGCCCACCTTGATGCCGAGGGCGCCGAGCAGGTCGCCGAAGATGGCGTCGAGGTTGAGGTCCTGCATGTCGAAGGGCACGCCCTGGAAGCCCGAGCCGGCGGGGGCGCCGACGGCGGCGGGGCCGAACCGGTCGAACGCCGCGCGCTTCTGGGGATCGCTGAGGATCTGGTAGGCCGCGTTCAATTCCTTGAAGCGGACGTGCGCGCCCTGGTCCCCCGGGTTCTTGTCGGGATGGTGCTGCGCGGCGAGTCGCCGGAAAGCGCTTTTGATTTCATCCTGCGTCGAGGAACGCTCGACGCCCAACACTTCGTACGGATCCCGCACGAGGTGCGAAATAGCATCGATCGCCCTCCCGGGACAGCAGCTACCGGCGCGCCTACTCCGCTGGTTTCGGCTCGGGTCCGGCGAGGTCGCGCTTCATCACCTTGCCCGTCGGGTTGCGCGGCAGCGCGTCGACGAAGACGATCTCGCGCGGGACCTTCGGGCCCGCGAGCTCTGCGCGGCAGTGCGCCTCGATGTCGTCCTCGCTCGCGACCGCGCCGGGGCGCAGGGCGACGAACGCGCGCACGCGCTCCCCCCACGCGCGATCCGGGACGCCCACCACGGCGGCCTCGGCGACCGCCGGGTGATCGTGCAGCACCGACTCCACCTCGGCGGGGTACACGTTCACGCCGCCCGAGATGATCAGGTCCCGCTTGCGGCCTTCGATGTGGTAGCAGCCGCGCGCGTCGCGGCGCGCGAGGTCGCCGACCGAGAAGTAGCCGTCCAGCATCGACTCGCGCGTGGCGTCCGGATCTCTGTGGTAGCCGGAGACGAGCAGGGGGCTCCTCACATAGAGCTCGCCCACCTCGCCGTCGCGGCACGGCTCCCCGTCCTCGCCCACCAGCATGAGCTCGCTGCCGGCGACCGGGCGCCCGATGGTGCCCGGCGACGCGCGCAGATCCTCGGGGCCCGCGATCGTCACGATGCCCGTCTCGGTCGCGCCGTAGAAGTTGAAGAGCCTGTCGCCGAACACCCCCATCACCTTCGTCGCGAGCGCCGGCGGCAGCGGCGCGCCGCCCGTGAAGATCGCGGTGAGCGACGACGTGTCGTGGGCGCGGAGGCGCGCCTCGCCGAGCTCGAGCACGCGGTGGAGCATCGTCGGGACGACCGCCGTGGTCGTCACGCGGTAACGCTGGATCGCCTCGAGGAAGAGCTCCGGATGGAACTCCGGGAGGATCACGATCGTCGCGCCGAGGACCAGGGAGAGGTTCACGAAGCCGAGCGCCGTGAGGTGGTAGAGGGGGCACACGGCGAGGTGCACGTCCCCCGCGCGCATCGGGGTCGCGCCGATCGCCCCGAGCGCCGACACGACGACCCCGCCGCCGAAGCCGCGCACCGCGCCCTTCGGCTTGCCGGTGGTGCCGGAGGTGTACATCACCACCGCGGCCCGCTCGCTCCGATCCGGCGCGGCGCCGCGCTCGGTGATGAGCTCGTCGAAGTGCGCGAAGCCCGGGGCGCGCTCGCCGACCGCGATCATGCGCTCGCGCGGGATCCCCTCGAGCCGCGGCGCGGCCTCGCGGATCACGTCGGCGATATCGGCGTCGAACACGAGCAGGCGCGCCCCGGAGTGGACGGCGAGGTAGGAGAGCTCGGCGGGGGTCGATCGCCACGAGGCCGTCACGACGGACGCGCCGACGCGGGCGAGCGCGATCTGGCTCATCACGAACTCGGGGCGGTTCTTGAGCGCGAGCAGCACGGTCGCGCCCGGGCCGACGCCGCGCCGGTCGAGCGCGTAGCCGAGCCGCTCGATCGCCTCGTTCAGCGCGAAGAACGAGTAGACCCGATCCTCGGCCGGGGCCTTCACGTCGCCCTCGGCCGCGCCGCGCGCGAGGCTCCGCGGGTCGACCACCGCGATGCGGTGCGGGCTGTTCTCGGCGTAGAACCGGAACAGGAGCGACGGGTTCGCCTTGCCCTTCGCGAGCTCGCGCGCGAGGACCTTGAGCCCCGGCCAACGCAGCGCGGCGAGGAGCCCCGTCTGCGTCACCGCCCGCCCGGCGACGAGCGCCCCGTCCTTGAGCGCGCCGATCCTGCGCCGCCCGCTCGCGACCGCGGCCCTGGCACCACCACGTTCCATGGGCGGCGACTTTACTCTGGGCCGCGCGCGCCGTGGTAGGGTGGTGCCGTGACGGAGACGGACCGCCGCTCAGCCAATCGGGCCGCGATCGAGCTGAGCGTGGAGTACAAGCGACTCAACACGTTCTTCGCCGACTACACGCGCAACATCTCGAAAGGCGGGACGTTCATCCGGACCGATCGCCCGCTCGCGATCGGCACCGAGTTCGTCTTCGCCCTCTCGATCCGCAACCTGGCCGAGCCGCTCCGCCTCCGCGGGCGGGTGAAGTGGATCGTGATGCCCGCCGAGGCGACGGAGGAGGCGCCGGCGGGGATGGGCATCGAGTTCCAGTATGCGAGCGAGGCGGAGAGCGCCGCGACCGAGGCGGTGGTCGAGCAGCTGATGATGAGCGAGCTCGGCGAGACGCTCGCGTCCAAGCTGCTCGGCCGCAGGCTCGGCGACGGCTCGCGGTAGCGCTGGCGACAGAGCCCCGGGGGGGTGCGCGCACGCTTCGCCCGTGTACACTGCCCCGCAATGTCGCTGCCGACCTTGCTCCCCCGGCGCCGTCTCGCCCGGGGTCTCGCCGCGCTCGCCCTCGCGCTCTCTCCCCTCGCCTGCGGGGCCTCCGGTACGCCGGGGGCGAAGGGGCCGCCCGGCGCCGAAGGCCGCGCCGCTGTCGTCGAGGTCCGCGACGCCGATTTCTCCGGCAGCCTCTTCACGATCGTGCGCGACGGCAAGCAGAGCCCGCAGCGCACGGGCCTGCTCATCGGCGTGATCCGCAGGCAGCTCGCGCACGCCGCGGCGCGCTTCCACGCCGGGCAGCCCGACCGGGCCGTCGACAGCGTCCTCGGCGCGCTCTACCTGGTCCGTCCCGGCGAGGGCCACGCCGAGATGATCGACGCCGTGGGCGAGCGCGCCCTCGCCGGCGCCATCGAGCGGCTGAGCCCGCGCGGCGACGAGGGGCGGGTGCGGGCGCTCATGGAGCTCCGCGCCGCCGCGCTGCCGAGCGGCAGCCGGGCCCGCGCCGAGGTCGACGAGCACCTGGCCGCCCTCGATCGCTGGATGAAGGAGACGCGCACCGGCGGGCCGCTCGAGCAGCTCGGCATGGAGCAGCGCGCGTCCGTCTCGCGCGCCCTCGTCGACAGCCGCCCGGAGACGATCCAGCGCGCCGCCGCCGCCACCGCGGCGTGGATCGACCGGGCGATCGAGTTCAACATCGAGTTCCGGCAAGGGGGGAAGCGGCCGGAGCGCGAGGAGGCGGTCGAGGCGGCGCGCGCGCTGGAGTCGGGCGGCGCGAGCATGGCCGCGCTGTTCCTCCGCTACGGCGACGCGAAGGGCGCGCTCGAGCAGATCGACCGCACGAGCGCGCGCCGGGTGATCCCGCCCGGCCTGTACGAGCGGATCAAGGCCGCCGCGTCCAGCGACGACGCGGTCTCGTGGCAGGCGCTCGCGACCGCCTTCGCCCTCCACGACACGCAGGAGCGCGACGCCGAGACCGGGATGCTGCAGGACCTGCTCAACGGGGCGATCTGGGGCACGGCCCTGGAGGCCTACCGGCGCGATCCGCTGAGCTACGACAGCGCCACGCTGATCTCCCAGGTGATGATCCGCCTCGGCATGTCGGAGGCGACGCCGCTCGTGGTCGCCGGCGCGCTCGGCGACCGGCCGAGCCCCGGCGCGCTCGGGGCCGCGCTGGGGCTCCTCTTGGGCGCGCTCTCGGAGGAGGCGTCGAACGACGATTTCGAGGCCGCCCGGCGCACCTACAGCGCCGCGGGGCCGCTGCTCGTGCTCGCCGACCGGGCGGCGCGCGGCGGCGCCGTGCTCGATCCGTCGGGCGCGCGCGTCCGGTCCCTCATGGCGTCGCTCGAGCTGCGCGCCGGCAACCTCGCCGGCGCGCTGCCGCTGCTCCGCGCCGCCACGGCGGCCGAGCCGACGGTCAACGGGCTCACGCTCCTCGCGATGGCCGAGCGGCAGTCCGGCGAGCTCCAGGCCGCGCTGGAGGACGTGCGGCGGGCGCTGGGAGCGCCGGACGCGCGCACCGCGCCGCTCGAGATCATCCAGGCGCACGTGCTCGCCTTCGAGCTCCACCGCGAGGTGGGCACGCAGGAGCGGGCCAAGGAGTCGCTCGACGCGGCGCTCGCCGCCGCGCTCGACGCCCGGCAGCGCGCGCGAGATCCCGGCACGAAGGCGCGGACGGAGCGGCTGCTCGGGCGCATCCTCGATGGCTATGGCGACGAGAAAGGCGCGACCCGCGCCTACGAGCGGGCGTTCGCCCTGGTGGCCGCCGAGCCGCCGCAGCTCGGCGCCACGATGCTCGACGCCGTGGGGCGCGCGCTCGTCGAGCGCGATCTCCCCGCCGCGCGGCGGGCGCTGAAGCGCGGCCTCGAGGCGAACGTGGACGAGGAGGATCTCGTCTACGGCGGGCTCTGGGTCCTCCTGCTGGAGCGCGCCCTCGGCGTCGCGACGGACGGCACCGCGGGCCGCGCGCTGGACAGCGCGGCGAATCGCGCGTCCTGGACAGGGAAGCTCGCGGCGTGGGCGAACGGCAAGCTCAGCGACGCGGATCTCGACAAGCTCGCCCAGAGCGCGGCGCAGCGCGTGGAGGCGCAATTTTACACGGCGATGGCCAAGAAGGCGGCCGGCGATGCGGGCGCGGACGAGCGGCTCCGGGCGGTGTCGAAGAGCCCCGTGATCGACCTGCTCGAGGTGCACCTCGCGCGCGAGATGCTGGCCCCCGAGCTGCGGATCGAGCTGCCCCGCAACGCGAGCCTTCCTTGAAGGAAAGGTGGGATGTCGCGCCCCGCGCTGGTCAAGCGGCGAGGTGATCGGACGGCCAGCGCGCGGGCGCGCGAAACCGCGAGCGGAGAGAAAAAAGCTTCCACGCCTCCGCGCACTTGCTCGATCATCGATTGATGCCCGATGACCGGAACGATCCGCTCGAGAAGCTCACCGCCGCTCACCGGAGCCTGGAAGAGAACCTGAACGACCTCGCGCGCGCCGCGCGGGCGCTCAGCGATGCCCCCGGGCGCGCCACGGCGCTCGAGGGTCTCTCCAGCGTTGTGGCCTACTTCGAGCGGTCGATGAGCCGGCACCAGGAGGACGAGGAGCGCTCGCTGTTCCCGCGGCTCGCGGTGCTGGAGGCCATCGCGCCGACCCTCGATCGCCTCCGGCAGGAGCACAAGGCGCATCAGCGCGCGATCAACGCGCTGCGCGCCGCGATCGAGCGCGACGGCGGCCCCGAGGCGGTGGAGGTGCTCCCCCAGCTCATCGAGAGCCTGCGCGCCGCGTACCAGAGCCACGTGGCCTGCGAGGAGCAGGAGGTCTTTCCGGCCGCTCGCCGGTTCCTGCAGGCCTCGGCCATGCAGGGGATCATGAACGAGATGGAGACGCGCCGGGGGCGCGGCGCGCAAGGCAACCCTGCCAAGGGGATCAGCGGGCGCCCTCACCGCCCCGGCGGGATGCGCAGGGGCCCGTAGCGGCTCGGCGCGCCTGCTCGAGTCGCTTCTCGAGCGCGGCGCTCGGTCCGCTAGAACGACTCCTCGCTCGCGCGCTCCAGCGCCGCGCGCAGGTGGTTCTGCGCCCGCAGCGTGTACGCCCCGTCGGGGTGCTGCTCCAGGTGACTGCGGAACGCCTCCGCCGACTGCACGAACTTCCTCAGCCGGTAGAGGGTGACGCCGCGGGCGAGGTGCCTGGGATACGCCGGGTCGAGCGCGGCGAGCTCGTCGATCTTCTTCAGGCGATAGTGCTCCTCGGCGCGCTGCGCCTCCGCCGCGCGGAGCGCCGCCGCGCGGAGCGCCGCCGCGGGCGAGCGCGACCCCGGCTCGCCGGCCTGCTGCTCCGGGCGCGCCGCCGCCTCCGCGGCGGGAGGCGCCGCGAGCTCCTGCGCGCTCCTCCCGCCGAGCGGGTGCGACAGCAGGAACTTGAACAGCGCGCGCTCCTCGTCGAGCGCCACCCCGAACGGAGCTCGCTGGAGGCCCACGATGGCGCCCCAGCGCTTCTTGAAGAGCACCCCGAGCACGGCGCCATCCATGGCGACGCGGCGCGCCTCGCCGCCGCCGCGCGGCCCCGCCTCCCCTCGCCGCAGCCATGTGTTTCGCCGGAGCAGCCCGATGAAATTGCCGCCGAGCTCGCGGAGCTCGTCGGACTCCTCGCCGGTCGCCTCGAAGCGGCGCACCTCGCGGACGAACGAGCGCATCTGGTAGGCCCGCAGCCGGAGCACCGCCTCGTCCCCCTGGGCGAGCGCGGGGCCCACGGCCTCGAGCACGCGCTTGCGCGCGGCGAGGAGCTCGGCCTCGGTGTGATCCGCGTCGGCGTCCACGACCCCGAACGCGCGGATGGCGGAGCCGAGCTCGCGCACCTCGGCGTCGAGCCCGAGCTGCTCGGCCTCTCCGGCGCGCGCGATGTCCGCGTCCCGCGTCCGCGCGAGGGCCTGCGCGTCGGCGAGCGGCAGCGGCAGCTCGGCGGGCTCGACCGATCGCGGCACCGTGAGGATGGCCGCAGTTCCCGCGATGAAGATGGCCACGAGCCCCGGCTCCCAGCCGTCGAGGTGCCGCTTCCAGCCGCGGCGCTCCGCCGGGCCCTCCGCGCGCGGCGACGCGGTGGAAGACGCGACGGCCCGGCTGCGGCTCGACCGAGCCGAGCGCGGCTCCCGGCGCTTGACAGCGACGCTCTCGGCTCGCGACATTGATCGTCTCCTCTGCGCTCCAGAATACCCCACGCGGCGACCTCCAGCGCCGCACACCTAGCCAGCGAGGCACGTGCGAGATCACCGCAAGCACCCGCGCAAGCTCATCGAGCTCTCGATCGCGTTCCGGATCGGCGACGGCCCGCCCGTCGATGCGACATGCCGCGACATCAGCCTCGGCGGGATGTTCATCAATACCAGCTCGCCCGCTCCCTTCGGAGCGACCATCGAGGTGCTGCTGTCCCTGGCGGGCCTGAAGCAGGCCGCCGCGATCCCGTCGGTCGTGCGATGGACCACCTCCGAGGGGATGGGGGTGCAGTTCGGGGTGATGGGCGCGCGGGAGACCTACGCGCTCACGCAGCTCCTCGGCTCGCTCTGAGCCTCCGCGCGGACGGCCGCGCAGCGCTCCCCGCGCGACGGCCGCGCTCAGTCCTCGATGGTCAACGGGATGGCGAGCTGCCTCGGGCCCTCCGCGAAGCGACCCTGGTAGAGGCCTGCAGCGCAGGCCTGCAGCGCAGGCCGGAGCGGCGGGTCGAAGCGCACGGCGGCGACGCTGCCGTCCGGGTGCACGGAGATGCGCAGCGTCGAGACGATCGACCTGCGGACCAAGGACGAACCGCCAGCGCTCTCGCGCGCGAAACAGCTCGACAGCAGCGACTGCACGGACGCTGACGTCAGCGCCGGCAGGTGAGCGGTCGCCTGCGGGTCGGAAACCGGCTCTGCGACGGCCAGCGACGGCTCGATCGGCGACGGCGGAGGCGGCTCGTCGACCGCCGGGGCGGCCGCCTCGGCGGCCGCCGAGAAGACGGGCGAGGCGGGCTCCTCCACGTGAGCGACGGCCACCGGGGCCGCAGCAGCTCCGCTCGGCGGACGCACGCCGGCGGTCGGCCGGGGCGACTCAGGCGGACGCGCCGGCTCCGGGGGCGCGGCGAGGGCGCTGTCCTGCGGCGCGGGGCGCTGGAGGAGGCGCGCCTCGCGGCCGCCGTCGAGCGAGAAGGTGCCGCGCGACGGACCGACGAGCAGGTGCGCGGTGGTCGCGCCGCGGTACGCCGCGGGACCGACCGCGACGGTGCCGTGCTCCACGTCGACCTCCACGCGATCCTCCAGGCGGGTCACGGTGAAGAGCGTGCCGTGCACCGCGACGCGGGTGCCGTCCACCTCGACGGCGAACGCCTCGACGAGCCCCTCCTCGGGCGCGCGCGTGACGACGTCGGCCCGCACCGAGCCCCGCTCGAGCGCGATCACGTGGCCGACCCCCGCCGCGCCCACGGCGCGCACCACGGCGCGGCTGTTCGGCAAGAGCGTCCAGCGCACCGAGCCGACATCGACGAAGGAGATCGCGTGGGCCGCGGCCTCGACGGAGTCGCCTGGCCGGAGGGCGCGAAAATCCAGGTCGTCGGCCGCCCCGGCGGCCCTGGGCACGTCCGCGAGATCGCGGGCGCGCGGCGGCGTCGACGTCGCCGCGACGGGCGGGGCGGAGCGCCCGGCCGCGAGGACCGCGAACGCGATCGCCGCCGCGGCCGCCGCGAACGCGAGCGCTCGCCCGAGCGGCGAGCGCTGCGGCGGAGCGGCGCGACGCTCCGAAGAGGGCCGATCGATCCGCGCGAACAGCTCGCGCTCGATGGCGTCCCAGCGAGGCTCCGGAGGCTCCTCGGCGCGGAGCAGCCGCTCCATGTGCTCCCGTGCCCGCTCGTACTGCTTTGCGCCGCTCACATGTCCTCCGCGTCGACAGCCGCTTGATCCGCCGCGGGATACCCCACTGCAGCGCCCCCTCTAGAAACCGGTTCGCGCGTCGCCTCCGGACCTGTGGCGTCCACCTTGTCCGCGCCGCCCTCGGCCAGCTCGACGGCGAGCTGGGCGAGCGCGGGCTCGGCGCGCATCATCGCCTCGATCTCCCGGCGCGCATAAAACAGCCGCGTCCGGACGGTCAGGACCGGGGCGCCGACGATCTCCGCGATCTCGGTTGGCGCGATCCCCTCGAGCTCGTGGAGGACGTAGACGACCCGCTTCTTCTCGGGGAGGCGCTCCAGCACCCGCCGGAAGGCGTCGATCCTGCGAGCGCGAGCGGCGTCTTCGTCCGGGAGCATGCCGCGGTCGGCCTCAAGATGGATGCTGGGCTCGCCCGCGAACACCGGCCGGGAGCGCGCCGCGCGCCGAGTCATCAGCACCGCATTGACCGTCACCCGGTGGAGCCACGTCGAGAACTTCGACTGCCCCCGGAAGTCCCCCAGGCTCCGGTGCACCTGGATGAACACCTCCTGGATGACGTCCTCCGCGTCGGCGGTCGGCCCGAGCATCCTGAAGACGAGCCGCGCGACGTCGCGGCGATAACGACGGAAGATCTCGGCAAAGGCCGTAGGGTCGCCGCTCTGGAAGCGGCGGATCCACTCGCCCACGTCGTCGGGCTCGGTCACGGGCGGAAGCCTATCCGCCCCCTCGGCGCTCATGGAGCTCGATGGCGAGACGACGAGCGCCGGACGGCGAGATAGGTCATGGCGCGCGAGCGCCGCGTCGAGCGCCACGCGCGCGTCCTGCGCGGCCCGGGCGTCCGCGCGGCCGTTCGGCGCCCCCCAGCCGAGGGGGAAGAACGACAGCGGGAGGTGCGCCCAGAACGCCCCCGTCTCGACCGCCACGGTATGCACGAAGGTCTCCGATGCGCCGAGCAGCCGGACCATTCATGGCGCTGCGAAGGCCGATGGCCCGTGCAGCGCCGCCCCGGGCCGCGATGACGCCCGGAAGCGCACAAAAGTTGTTCCTCCGGGCACATCGGCGCGACCTTCCGGCGCATGATCATCATCGCCGTGTCGCTGACCGTGGCCCTCGTCGCCGCCGACCTGCTCGAGCTGGGCTCGCGCCGCCGCGATCGCGCGTAGCGACCGGCTTCAGGCCCTGGACAAAAAGGTGCCCGGCTTGAGCCCACTTCGGCCTCGGGCCGACGTGCGCTCAAGCCGGGCGACGGGAAGAACCGTGGGTGTACCCGGGTCGTCCGGCCGGATCAGCCCGCGGCCTCGGCGCCCTCCGCCGCGGCGCCGCCCTTCTTCGGCAGCTCGAAGAGCGCCGACAGCTCGACCTTCTCCTGCTTCTTCTGCTCCAGGATGCGGTTGACCGCGCGCAGCAGGCGCGTCTTCGCAGGGCCGCTGATCGGCTTGCCCTGCAATGCCGCGCCCAGCGTGCGGTCGGTCACCGGGCGGCCGCTTCGCGGCTTCTTGGTGCTGGCGGCCTCCTTCTTCTTCGCAGCATCCTCGCTGCTGCGCGCCAGCCGCTTGGTCAGGCGGATCGCCCGATCCTCCGGCTGCAGCCGCTCGATCTTGACCGACACCGCAATGATGCGGCGGGGGTCGATCTTCTGTTCCTTCAAGAAATTTTCGATCTTGGTGCCCATCGTCGTCACTTACCCCGAAAGGGCGGCGACCCTATCACGCTCGGTGCCGCTGTGCATCTGCGACGTTTACCTCCCGCGTCGCCCTCGGGTAGCTTGTCGCGGTGACCCTCCTGGCCGAGCTCGACGAAGCAGCGCGCATCATTCACCAACGAATTCCGGCGTCTCCGAGCATCGGCGTGGTGCTGGGATCAGGGCTCGGGGGCTGGGGCGACGAGCTCTCCGGGCTCGTGAAGGTCCCCTACGCGGAGATCCCCGGCATGCCCCGGCCCGCCGTCGAGGGGCACGCCGGCTTCCTCTGCGCCGGGCGCGTCGGCGATGTGCCGGTCGTCTGCTTGCAGGGGCGCGCGCACCTCTATGAGGGGCACCCGCCGGCGAAGGTCGCGTTCGGCGTCCGCGTGCTCGCGCGGCTCGGCTGTCGCGCCGTGCTCCTGACGAACGCGGCGGGCGGCATCCATCCCGGCTTCGCCGCCGGCGACCTCATGCTGCTCACCGATCACCTGAACCTGATGGGGGTGAACCCGCTCCTCGGGCCGAACGACGAGGCGCTCGGCAAGCGCTTCCCCGACATGACCTACGCGCACGATCCCAGGCTGCTGGAGCTCGCGCGGGCGGCGGCGAGCGACGCGAGCGTCCCGCTGCGCGAGGGGGTCTACGCCGGTCTGCTCGGGCCGACGTACGAGACGCCCGCCGAGATCCGGATGCTGCGCGCGCTCGGGGCAGACGCGGTCGGGATGAGCACGGTCCCGGAGATCATCGCGCTCAGGCACATGGGCGTGCCGGCCGCGGCCATCTCGTGCATCACGAACCTCGCGGCGGGCCTGACGCAGCGCGAGCTCGACCACAAGGAGGTCGAGGAGACCGCCCGGAGGGCGCGCGCCCAGTTCACGGCGCTGCTCTCGGCGTGGGTCCGCCGCGTCGGCGAAGGCGCCGCGGCCGGGAGCTCTGCGTCGTGAGCCGCGCCCCGCAGGACGCCGTCGAGGCGCCCGCCGCTACCGAGGCGGCGCGGGCGATCGACTGGGACGCGCTCGACCGGGCGGCCCTCGCCGTCCGGGAGCGGGCGCACGCGCCGTACTCGGGCTACTGGGTAGGCGCGGCGATCCTCGTGCGGTCGGGCCGCGTGTTCGCCGGCTGCAACGTCGAGAACGCCTCGTACGGGCTCACGCTCTGCGCGGAGCGCTCGGCCATCGCGCAGATGGTCGCGGCCGGCGAGCGCGACCCGATCGCGCTCACCGTCGCCACCAGCGGGCCCATCCTCGGCAGCCCGTGCGGCATGTGCCGGCAGACCCTCGCCGAGTTCGCCGTCGATCTCCCGATCCGCCTCATCGCCGCCGGAGGCGGCAGCGTGGCGCCTCGGATCACCTCGCTGGCAGCGCTCCTGCCCGAGGCGTTCGGGGCGGCCGCGCTCTCGCGCTGATCGCCCCCGCGCCCCGCCGGCGAGCGCCGCCGGCTCACTCGATCGACAGCGCGTCACCCTGATCGATCTGCGACAGCGCCGAGGCGAGCGCCTCCCGCGCGCGCTCCAGCGAGGCGCGGTCCTCGCCCCACTTCGAGCGCGCCTTCTGGAGTCGGGCACGCTCGACGGCGAGCTGCTCGGTGAGCTGCTCGCCCTGCGTCCTCAACGTGTCGCGCTCCTCGGTCCGGTCCGAGAGCTGGGCGCCGAGCTCGCGCTCCCGCTGCTCGGCCTCGGTGAGCCGGCCCTGGAGCGCCTCGACGGCGCGCGCCCGCTCGGCGAGCTCCCCCAGCAGGCGATCGCGCTCCTCGACGCGGGCGGACAGCTCGCCCGTGCGCTGCTCCAGCTGCTGCTCGAGGTCGCGTGAGCGGGCCTCGAGGTGCGCCACCTGGTTGCGCGCCTGCCCGAGCTCGGTGGAGAGCCCGCGGGCGATCTCGTCCAGCTCGTGTTTCTGCGCCGTCCAGGCGGCCTCGCGCTCGGCGATCTCGGCCTGGTGTGCGCCGCGGAGGTCGGCGAGCGCCTGCGCGTGCGCCGCCTCGATCTGCGCCTGCCGGTCGGCGGCGCGCGCCTCGATCTCGGACACCCGGGCCGCATGCGCCTGCTCGGCGGCGCGAACGGCCTGCTCGCGCTCCTCGATGAGCTCGCGCTCTCGGGCTGCGAGCCGCGCCGCGAAGTCCTCTCGCGTCGCCTCGAGCGCCCGCGCGTGCTCGTCCGCCTGTCCCTCGATGGCGCGGGCGTGCTCGGCTCGCAGGCTGAGCAGCGCGGCCGCGTGCTCGCGGTCGCCCCGTTCCACGTCCTCCGCATGCTCGCGCCGCAGCGCCTCGACGGCGGTCGCGTGGTCGCCCCGCAGCGCCTCCAGCGCGGCGGCGTGCTCGGCCTGCTGCCGCTCGACGGCGGCGACCTGCTCGGCGCGCACCACCTGCAGCGCGGCCGCGTGCTCCGCGTTGATCCGCTCGACGCCGGCGGCGTGCTCGACGCGCGCCGCGTCCAGCCCGGCGGCGTGCTCGGCGCGCGCCGCGTCCAGCGCGTCGGCGTGCTCCCGGTCGCGCCGCTCCGTCTCGCCCGCGTGCTCGCGCCGGAGCGCATCGACGGCGGCCTCGTGCTCGCCCTGCGATGTCTCGACCGCCGCGGCGTGCTCCGCCCTCAGCCGGTCCAGCGCCGCGGCGTGCTCCGCCCTCACGCCGTCCACGGCCGCGGCGTGCTCCGCCCTCACCCGCTCGATCGCCGCAGCATGCTCGGCGGCCTGCTTGTCGGTGGCCGCGGCGTGCTCGCCGGCCAGCCTGTCGGCGGCGGCGCGTTGCTCGGCGGCCTGCTGCTCCACGCGGGCGGCGTGCTCGGCGTTCAGCCTCTCGACCTCCGTCCGATGCGCCGCCGTCGCCTGCTCGAAGCGCTCCCGCTCCGCCTGCGCGCTCTCCTCGATCTCGCGCCGCGCCGACGCTTCGACGGCGGCGATCGCCTGCGCCCTCTCGTCCGCCGCGGAGCGCAGCGCCTCGGTGTGCGCGGCCTCGACGCTCATCAGGGCCTGCCGGGCCGCCGAGACCTCCGCGTCGCGGGCGACGACCTGCGCCTGCATCTTCTCGGCGCGCGCCTTGAAGTCGTCGGCGCGCTTCGCCGCGAGCTCCTTGTCGGCGCGCAGCGACGCGAGCTGCCCGTCGAGGTCCTCGCTCGCACGCTCGAGCTCCAGGATCCTGTCGACCTGATCGGCCTTCTCCCGATCGAGCGACAGCGATTGATCCCTGAGCTCCAGGAGCTCCTTGTCCTTGCGCGACATCTGGTCGCGGAGCGCGAGGATCTCCTTGTCCTTCTTGTTCAGCGCCTCGCGCAGATCGAGGAACTCGCGGCTCGACACGCCGCCGGGCCTGGAGCCGCTGCCGCCGGCCGCGAGCTTCGCCTTGACCTCGTCGAGCTCGCGCCGCAGGCGGACCGCCTCCTGGCTGCCGTCGTTCGCCGTGGAAATCTCGCCCTCGAGGCGGAGCGACGTGGCGCGCGCAGCGGCCACCTCCTTGGTGAGGCGGACGATCTCGCTCTTGGACCTGTCCACCTCGGCGCGCAGGCGCTCGATCTCGCCCGCGTCGACGTCGGAGCGATGCGGCGCTGGCGGCGCCGGGGTCAGCCGTCCGCGCTCGGAGACCGGGGCGCGGTAGGCGCCCCCGCGCTCGGAGACAGGAGCGCGGTAGGCAGCCACCGGCGACGAGCTCACCGGCGGGGGCACCGAGGCTGGCAGGGGCGTGCCGGTGGACGTCGGCGTCCGCGTCGACGGCACGACCGAGGGCGTCCGCGTCGACGGCGTCCGCGTCGACGGCGCGACCGAGGGCCTGACGTCGGTCAGCTCCTCCTCTTCGTCGCGGATCAACCGGGTGAACGCGCCGCCGATGAACTCCTCGATGTCCTCATCCGACTTGCGGGAATCCGACCTCACGACGGCGGCCTGAGGAGGCTTCGTCGGTCCTGGCGCCCGCACACGCTCCTGGGCGGACGGCGACGGCGGCGCGGCGGACGGCGGCCTCGGCACAGCCGACGGCGGCCTCGGCGCGACGGACGGCGGCCTCGGCGCGACGGACGGCGGCCTCGGCGCGACGGACGGCGCCGGCGGCGCGACGGACGGCGCCGGCGGCGCGACGCTCGCAGACGTGCCGTTCGAGCCCACCGCCGCGGTGATGATCGTGGGATCCCCGGAGTCCTCGTCGATGTCGGCCTCGAGCACCTCGGCCTCATCGATCATGATCGGATCGGCCTCCGCGTCGTCGCCGTCGAGCGGGACATGGTTGCGGATGTGCTCGAGGAGCTCGCCGAACGCGATCGGCTTGTGGATGTAGTCCTCGGCGCGCGTCCTGAGCTTTCGGTGCTGCTCGAACGTCTCCTCGCTCGACTCGCTCGACATGATGACGAGCGGGACGTCCTTGAGCTGCATGTCCTTCTTGAGCTTGTTGCAGACCGAGAAGCCGTTCATGCGCGGCAGCTCGATCGACAGCAGGATGAGGTCGGGGCGATCGGCCGCGGCGGCCTGCAGGCCGACGTTGCCATCATCGACGACCTGAACGGTGCAGCCGAGGCGGCCCAGTTCCGTGCGGAGCTCCCCGGCAAACGCCGGATCACTCTCAAATACGAGGACTTTCGTCATGTTCCGGGGTGTGCGCGGGTTCGGAGGGGAACCCAAGATATCGGCCCCCTTCGACGAGTGTCAAACACGAGGCTGGTCGCCATGCTCAGGCCGCCCGGCCGGCGGCGCGCCACGCGAATGAGACCCGGTGGAAGGCGAGCCTGGACAATCCGCCACGGCTCCTGCCGGGCCGACGGCCGACAGCGGCACACCCGCGCGCCCGGGATCAGGAGGCGGCGAAATGGCCGGACGGCTCGTCGCCGAAGCACAGGCCTATCTCACGGGCCGTGACGACCGTGTCCGAATCGAGCGGCACCGTCTTCGTCTTGCCGGCCACGTCGTCGAGGGAGACCAGCTCGATCCGGTTCCCCCGCAGCGCGACCATCCCGCTCCCGCAGTCCTCGACGAGGAAGCGCATCGCGGACGCGCCGAAGCGGAGCCCGAGCAAGCGGTCCGCCGTCGTGGGTCCGCCGCCGCGCAGCAAATGGCCGAGCACCATCGAGCGCGCTTCCTTGCCCGTGCGGGTGGCGAGCTCCTTGGCGACGCGCTCCGCTACGCCCCCGAGGACGGGGGTGCGGCGGAAGGCGTCGCCCGCGTCCTTGATGACGAGCTCTCCCCCCTGCGAGCACGCCCCCTCCGCCGCCACCACGATGGAGAAGCGCCGCCCGCGCGACTCCCGGAGGCGGATCTTCTCGGCGATCGGCTCGTACTGGAACGGGATCTCCGGCATCAGGATGACGTCGGCGCCCCCGGCGATCCCGGCGTTGAGCGCGATCCAGCCTGCGTGCCGCCCCATCACCTCCACGACCATGATCCGCTCGTGCGCCTCGGTCGTGGTGTGAAGCCGATCGAGCGCCTCGGTCGCGATGGAAACGGCCGTGTCGAAGCCGAACGTGACGTCGGTGCAGCAGACGTCGTTGTCGATCGTCTTCGGCACGCCGATGACGAGGGGCAGCCCGCGCTCGAGGAGCTGGTGCGCGATCCGCATCGAGCCGTCGCCGCCCACCGCAATGAGCGCGTCGAACCCGAGCGCGCGGAACCGCCGCACGAGATCCTCGGACCGATCCCGCGGCACGAGCCCGTGCTCGCCCGGCATCGGATAGTGGAACGGATCGCCGCGGTTCACGGTACCCAGGATGGTGCCCCCGAGGTGCGCGATGCCCCGCACCCGCTCGCGGTCCAGCCGGATGAGCCCGTCCGGAGAGTCTTCGAGCAGTCCGCGGTAGCCCTGCCGGATCCCCCAGACCTCCCAGCCGCGCTCGATCGCGGCGAGCGTGGCCGCGCGGATCACAGCGTTGAGCCCGGGCGCATCGCCGCCTCCGGTATTGATAGCGATCTTACGTGCCGCCATGAGACGGCCAGCATCGCGAGCCCTCCTCGGCGACGCAATAGACAATAGACATCTTCCTCGCCCCGGCCTCGAGAGCCGCGGAACGAGCGTGAGAGCCGCGCTTCGCGGCGACCACGAACGACGGCGCGCGCCGCGCTGGACGAGCGCTGGACAACACAAGAAACGCCCCCGCGAAACGTCGTTCGCACCGGCCACGCGCGTCCTGCGGTCGGGCCGCCCCGGGACGCGTCTGGCGCGCCGGGGCGAAGCGCCGCATGACGGTCGCGAGCGCCGGCGACAGGGTATAGGGCATGCGCAGGCGATCATCCCGGCTGCGCGCCCCCGTATGAACCGCGCCACCCTGATCCGAGGCATCCAGGTCATCGTCACGCTCACGCTCGCGTCGTTCGCTTACGTGCTCTACAGCGAGATCCACGACAAGCAGGCGAGCCTCGCCGCCGGGCTCGCGCACGTGCGGCCGGGCTGGCTGCTCGTCGGCGCCGTGCTGGCGCTGCAAGAAGGCGTGTTCGGAGGCCTCAGGATCTGGGTCCTCGGGCGCGTGCTCTGGCCCGAGCTCCGCGTCCGCACCGCGGTGACCGCGGAGTTCGTGCTGATGTTCTGCGCCGGCGTGACCCCGGGGCAGGCCGGCGCGGCGCCCTCGCAGGCCGCCGTGCTCGTCCACAGCGGCATGCGGCTCGTCGATGTGGCCACGGCGGAGCTGCTCACCGCCTCGTGCACCGTCACGTTCTTCCTTCTCTCGGCCCTGGCCATCTTCGTGCTGCGGCAGAACGGGGCGCTGGTCATGCACGGGGGGGCGCAGATCGAGTGGCTGCTCTTCTTCACCGTGACCATGTTCGGCTCCGCGCTCGTCGCGCTGATCGTCGCGGCGGCGTACCCGCCGCTCCTCAAGGCGATCGTCCGCGCGCTGTCGGTGCCGCTCGGGCAGCTCCTGCGCGCCGCGCTGCTCGGCGCCCGGCGCGTGCCCCGGCTGCGGGCCCGCGCCGACGCCGCGCTCGCCGCGCCCGGCGCCATGACCGCGCGCCTGCTGCGGAGCGTGGACAAGTTCCACGAGGGCTTCCGCGTCTACATGCGCCGCGGCAAGCGCGCCTACGCCGCCGCGCTGCTGCTCACGTTCGGCTTCTTCTGGTCGCGGTTCGCGGTCGCCTACTTCATCCTGCTCGGGCTCGGCATCCCGACGTCGCCCTCGACCTTCGTCTCGGTGGGCCCGCCGATCGTCCAGGTCGTCCTGACCCAGACGCTGCTCAACTTCGCGCTCTACATGAGCCCCACGCCCGGCGCGAGCGGCGTCGCCGAGCTCGGCTCGAACGCGCTCATGTCGCCCTGGGTCCAGGGCGCGTTCGTGGTGCCGTACATCGTCATCTGGCGGGTGCTCGCCCTGTTCCTCTGCATGTTCGTGGGGGGCATCTATGTCTTCCGCTACCTCGGCGCCGACGTGCTCGAGGAGCGCGTGAAGCGGACGGAGGCGGAGAAGCGCGCGCTCGCGGAGGCGGCGCGCGCCGCGGACGCCTCGCCTGCGAGCGCGCCCGAGGGAGGAGAAGAGACCGCCGGCCGACGGCAAGGCGTGGGGTGATCGGGAAAGACCGGCGCGGACCGGCGCGCGCCGGCCGCGCCGCAGGATCAGCGCGCAGGGATGGGCACGGCCGCGAACTGGACGAGCTTCCCGCGCCGCACCTTGAGGAGCGCCATCGACCCCTCCTTGACCTTGGCGATGACCGCGCGGAGGCCGGCGGTGTCCTTGATGGGGGTGCTGTTCACCTCGACGATCACGTCGCCCACCTGGAGATCCTTGACGTTGCTGCCCGACGCGAACCCGTCGACCCGCACCCCGCCGCCGGGCGCGTCGGAGATCTGGATGCCGAGCTTCTCGGAGCTCTGCTGCCGCTCGGGCCGGGCGCCCTGGCTCGGCCGCGCGCGGCTGGCCGCGTCGCCCTCCTCGTCCTGCAGCGCGTCCAGCTTGGCCCGGAGCTCGTGCCGCTTCTGGGCGCGCACCACGGTCACCTCGATCTCGGAGCCGGGCGCGTTGCGCGCCACGTTGCGCCGAAGCTCCTCGGCGTGGTGGATCGGGACGCCGTTCACGTCCACGATCACGTCGCCCGGCTTGATGCCGGCGCGCGCGGCGGCGCCGCCCGGCTCGACCTCGGCGACGAGCGCCCCGCTGGGCGCGTCGAGCTGGAGCGCCGCGGCGAGCTCGCGCGTGACCGGCTGGAACAGGAGGCCGAGCTTGCCGCGCTCGACGTGCCCCTTCTCGCGGAGCTGCGGGAGCACGTCCTTCAGCGCGTCGACCGGGATCGCGAAGCCGATGCCGTTCGCGCCCGCCCGGATCGCGGTGTTGATGCCGACGACCTCGCCCCGCCAGTTGAACAGCGGCCCGCCGCTGTTGCCCGGGTTGATCGAGGCGTCGGTCTGGATGAAGTCGTCGTACGGCCCCGCGCCGATCGCGCGCGCCTTCGCGCTGACGATGCCGAGCGTGACCGTGTGGCCGAGCCCGAACGGGTTGCCGACCGCCAGCACGTGCTCGCCGACCCGCAGCTGCTCGCTCGTCCCGAGCGGGGCCACGGGCAGGCCGTTCGCGCCCTTCAGACGGAGGAGCGCGAGATCGAGCTTGGGATCGCGCCCGACGACGTCGGCCTCGAACTCCCGCTCGTCGGCGAGCCGCACGCGGACGCCGGACGCGTCGTGGATGACGTGCTCGTTCGTCACCACGTAGCCGCTCGGATCGATGATGAAGCCGGTCCCGAGCGCCGTCTGCGGGGGCCGCGGGCCCCGCGGGTCGAGCCGGCCGCCGCCCTGCGGGCCGAAGAAGTACTCGAAGGGATCGAGCCGCTCGGGACCGCGCGACTCGTGCATCGTCGTGATGTTGACGACCATCGGCCTGACCCGCTCGGACAGCGCCGCGACATCGAAGGTGGCCGGCACCGGCGCCGGCGGAAGCGTCACGGTCGAGACGGGCGGCGGTGCTGCAGCGGGCGGCGACGCGACGGCAGCCTGCGTGGAGGGGGGCGTGGCGTGCGCCTGCTGGCCGCACCCACCGAACGCCAGCGCCGCCATCGAGAGCAGCGCGAGGGCCGAAGCGCGAGAGCGAGAGGAAACCGCTTGAATCATGGAATCTCCGTCGGGCAGTCGAAAGGTCCCGTCCTGCGTTCGGCGAACAGGGAACCGACTGCGTTCATTCCGCCGCACAGATAACGCCACGACGTCCGCTGACAAGGGCGCTCGCGGCGCGCCGGGGGAAGGCGCGCCGGGGGAAGGCGCGCCGGGGGAAGGCGCGCCGCGCGTCCGCCCGCCCGTCCATGGCAGCACGCCGCGCTGGCGGCGACGACCGTCGAGATTTGAGCCGCGGGCTCGGCAGGGCTGCTAGGGTGCGCGCTCCTGGAGGCGAGCATAGCGATGGGGAGCGACGACGGCCGGCTGCGAGGGCGCAAGATCGGGTTTCTTGGCGGCGGGAACATGGCAGAGGCGCTCATCCGAGGCCTGCTCCAGGGGGGCGCCGTGGGCGCGGAGCAGATCCGGGCGAGCGATCTCAAGAGCGAGCGGCTCTCGTTCCTCCACACGCGGTATGGCATCGAGACCACGGAGGACAACGAGGCGCTCTGCCAGTGGGCCGACGTCCTCGTCATCGCCGTCAAGCCGCAGATCGTCGATCGCATCCTCGCCCCCCTCTCGTCGGGGCTGGGCCGCACGGATGTCGTCATCTCGGTGGCGGCCGGCGTGCCGATCGACGCCATCGAGGCCCGCCTGCCGGAGGGCGCGCGCGTCATCCGCAGCATGCCGAACACCGCCGCGATCGCGCTGGCCGGCGCCACGGCGATCTCCGCCGGGAGCCACGCCACGAGCGACGACGTCGAGATCGCGCGGACCCTGTTCCAGGCGGTCGGCCGCGTGGTCGTGCTCGACGAGTCGCTGCTCGACGCGGTGACCGGCCTGTCGGGCAGCGGCCCTGCGTACATCATGCTGATGATCGAGGCGCTGGCCGACGGCGGTGTGAAGGTCGGCCTCGGCCGGGACGTGGCGCTGCTGCTCGCGGCGCAGACGGTGTACGGCGCCGCCAAGCTGCAGCTCGAGACCGGCGAGCACCCCGGCCGCCTGAAGGACATGGTGACGAGCCCCGGCGGCACGGCGATCGCGGGGCTCCACACGCTGGAGGCAGGCGGGCTCCGGCGCACCTTGATCGACGCGGTCGAGGCCGCGTCGAACCGGTCGGCCGAGCTGGGCGCCCAGATGGCGCAGAAGCTCCGCCGCACCTGAGTGAAGGGGCAGCCTCGGGGGCGCCGCGCGGAGGTGTTGGCGTTCGGCCGTCTCTTGACTATCTTCGCCGCGTCGCAGCGGGACAGGCGATCGCCGGCGGCCGGGGAAACCCGGTCGCGGGAGGAAAGTCCGAGCTCCGCAGGGCAGGGTGCCGGGTAACGCCCGGTGAGAGCGATCTCGAGGAAAGTGCCACAGAGAACAGACCGCCGCGCCGCGCGCTCCGCGAGGGGCTCGCCGCGCGGCAAGGGTGAAACGGCGGGGTAAGAGCCCACCGCGCCCTTGGCAACAAGGGCGGCACGGCAAACCCCACCTGGAGCAAGGCCGCGTAGGGAGGCGTCCGCGGCGGCAACCGCCGCCACGGCAAGGGTTGCCCACCCCAGGCCTCCGGGTTGGCTGCTTGAGGCGCGCGGCAACGCGCGTCCTAGAGGAATGATCGCCGGCGCGAGGGGGGCGACCCCCCGCGCAACAGAACTCGGCTTACGTCCCCTGCGACCACGGAGCCCCGCCTCGGCGGGGCTCCGTGCTTTTGTGCTCGCCCGCCGCTCACCTGTGGCAAATCGCTACGCCGCCAGCGGCTGGAGACGGTCGCGCAGCTTCTTCTTCGCGCGCGCCTCCAGCTGCCGAGCCCGCTCGCGCGACACCCCGAGGCGGCGCCCGATCTCGGCGAGCGACAGCTCCTCCTCCGGATCCGCCATCATCCGGGTCTCGACGATGTACCGCTCGCGCGGGTCGAGGTTCTCGACGGCCTGCGTCAGCCGCTCGCGGAGCAGCGCCCCCTCCTCCGCGCGGGAGAAGCGCTCCTCCTGGTCCTGCTCGTCCGCCGGCAGCGTATCGACCAGCGACCGGGCGCCGTCCTCG
The DNA here is from genome assembly GCF_051519845.1 of Sorangium sp. So ce362. Lineage (NCBI taxonomy): Bacteria > Pseudomonadati > Myxococcota > Polyangiales > Polyangiaceae > Sorangium > Sorangium sp. So ce362. The sequence continues at coordinate 7,881,013 of NZ_CP150332.1, forward strand.
AACACCTTCGTGTCGAGCGAGACGTCCCGGGCCTCGAGCCGGTGGGCCATCTCCAGCACCTTCTCCGCGGGCGCGCCGAATTTCTCGGCCAGCAGCCGATCGCCCTCCTCCCCCTCGCCCACGAGGCCCGCGATGCGCGCCCGCTCCCGCCGCAGGCGAAAGAACATCTTCGAGCGGAGCGGGCCCGAGCCCACGCCGACCAGGCTCCAGGAGTGAATGACGTGGTTCAGGATGTACGCCCGGATCCAGTAGGCCGCGTAGGTCACGAAGCGATTTCCACGGTCCGGGTCGTACTTGCGGATCGCGTGGACGATCCCGAAGTTCCCCTCGGCGATGAGATCGGCGAGCGGGATCCCGTAACGCCGGTAGCTGATCGCGATCGAGACAACATGCCTCAGGTTCGCGAGCGCGAGAGCGGCCGCGGCCCGCTCGTCGCCGTGGTCCCGCCACCGTCGAGCGAGCTCGACCTCGTCCTCGCGCGACAGCTCCGGGATCTGCCGAACATGCGTGATGTAGCGCGAAACCGCGCTGGCCTGATCTCGGGACGTTTGCACAGGATTTCCTTCAAGGTCCGAAGACCCCGTTTCGGTTGATGAGGCCGGCCGATGCCGTACCTCGGCTCCTGCTGTCGAGGCCGGCCGACGCCGGGCCTCGATCGCGTTGATCGCTTCGCCGGCACTTGCCGCCGAAGTAGTTGGTTCGAGATACCGAAGAGAGCAGCCCACCCAGGCTGCGATGCAGCTGGCATGCCGCCCCGGGCGGGCAGGTTGTACACCGTGGCTGCGAAGCCATGGCGCACGCCGCTCAGGCTCGCCTGCGCGAGCACTGAGGCAAAAAGGAGGCACGAGAGAGCCGGGAGGGTCTCGATGCTCCGGGCGGAGACGCCCGGGAGCTCGTGTGCATCTCACGTCGGCCGCTCCGCCGAACGACGGAGCGAGCCAGGGCGGACGTGAGGGTCAGCCGGAGTGCGAGCGCGCGCTCAGACGGAGAACGAGGAGCCGCAACCGCAGGTGCTCTTCACCGTCGGGTTGCTGAACTTGAAGCCGGAGCCGTGGAGGCCCTCGACGTAGTCGATCTCGGTTCCGTCGAGGTACTGGTAGCTCAGCGGGTCGATGTAGAGCTTGATGCCCCGGTCCTCGAACTCCTCGTCGAACTCGGTCGGCTTGTCCTCGAAGTACAGGTCGTAGGAGAAGCCGGCGCATCCGCCGCCCACGACGCGCAGGCGCAGCCCCTGCCCCATCAGCTCCTCCGCGGTCGCGATCTCCATCACCTTCTCGGCGGCCTTCTGCGTGATCGTGATCATCCTGAAATCTCCTCTGCGTGCTTTGTCCGGCCGGGGACGGCTGCCCTGCCCGAGGGGGCGCTCGCCCCGCTCGAGGCGAGCCGCGCGGTGAGCCCGGCCGGCCGTGCCCTGGGGTGGGGTGCTCAGGGCTAGCCAAAGATACGCACCTCTAGCGATGTCCGCCAGTGCCTCAGCCGGAACGGGGTACGCGATCGACCCGACGCCGCCCGTCCAGGTGTAGCCGCCATTCGCCCAGGGGCCCGCCCCCTCGTCCCAGGTGAGAGCGCACCAGGTGAGGCCTCGGACCAGAGGAAGACCGCCGCCCTCGCCGACCGCAGGCGGCGCTTGACGCGTGCCCGCAGATCCGCCAGGCTACCATCTCCTTATCCGGATTAGTGGATAGAAAGAGCAGGGCCATGAGCGGAAGCGAACACCCCACGCGCATCGAGGAGATCCTCGACACCCGGATCCTGTGCCTCGACGGCGCGATGGGCACGATGATCCAGCGCTATGGCCTGGGCGAGGCCGACTACCGCGGCGAGCGCTTCCGCGACCACGCGATCGACCTCAAGGGCAACAGCGATCTCCTCGTGCTGACGCGGCCGGACGTCATCGCCGAGATCCACGGCGCGTACCTCGAGGCCGGCGCCGACCTCATCGAGACGAACACCTTCACGGGCACCTCGATCGCCCAGGCCGACTACCGGCTCGAGTCGCTCGCCTACGAGATCAACGTGACCGCGGCCCAGATCGCCCGGAAGGCGGCCGACGCGTGGACGGCGCGCACGCCCGACAAGCCGCGCTTCGTCGCGGGCTCGCTGGGACCGACGCCGAAGACGCTGTCGATCTCGCCGAGCGTGAGCGACCCGTCGTTCCGCGCGGTGACCTTCGACGAGCTGCGGCGGGCGTTCGCCGAGCAGGTCCGCGGGCTCGTCGACGGGGGGGCCGACGTGCTCCTCGCGGAGACGTTCCTCGACACGCTGAACCTGAAGGCGTGCATCGTCGCGATGGAGGAGGTCTTCGCCGAGAAGGGGCGGCGCCTCCCGATCCTGCTCAGCGTGACGATCACCGACCGGAGCGGCAGGACGCTCTCCGGCCAGACGATCGACGCGTTCTGGACGAGCGTGGAGCACGCGAGCCCGCTCAGCGTCGGCCTCAACTGCGCCCTCGGCGCGAGCGACATGCGGCCATACCTCGCGGATCTCGCGAAGGTCGCCCGGGCGCGGGTGAGCTGCTACCCGAACGCCGGCCTCCCCAACGCGTTCGGCGAGTACGACGAGCTGCCGGAGACGACGTCGCGGCTGCTCGCGGAGTTCGCGGAGAGCGGCCTCGTGAACATCGTCGGCGGCTGCTGCGGGACGACGCCGGACCACATCCGCGCGATCGCCCGGGCGACGGCCGAGCTCAGGCCGCGGCCCCTGCCCGCGGAGCGCGACGGCTTCGGGCGCTTCAGCGGCCTGGAGACGCTCGTCATCCGGCCCGACACGAACTTCATGATGATCGGCGAGCGGACCAACGTGACGGGCTCGGCCCGGTTCATGGAGCTCATCAAGAAGGGCGACTTCACGACCGCGCTGGAGGTGGCGCTCGACCAGGTGCGCGGCGGGGCGAACATCCTCGACGTGAACATGGACGAGGGCATGCTCGACTCCGAGCAGGCGATGACGACGTTCCTGAACCTCATCGCCACCGAGCCCGAGATCGCCCGCATCCCGATCATGATCGACAGCTCGAAGTGGTCGGTCATCGAGGCGGGGCTCAAGTGCATCCAGGGCAAGGGGATCGTCAACTCGATCAGCCTCAAGGAGGGGCCGGAGGACTTCCTCAAGAAGGCGCGCGTCGTCCGGCGCTACGGGACCGGGGTCGTGGTGATGGCCTTCGACGAGCTCGGCCAGGCCGAGACGGTGGAGCGGAAGGTCGCGATCTGCCAGCGCGCGTACAGGCTGCTCATCGAGGAGGCCGGCTTCGATTCGCAGGACATCATCTTCGACCCGAACATCCTCGCGATCGCGACAGGCATCGAGGAGCACAACGAGTTCGCCAAGAACTTCATCGAGGCGACGCGGATCATCAAGGCGACCTGCCCGGGGGCGCGCGTGAGCGGCGGCGTGTCGAACCTGTCGTTCTCGTTCCGCGGGAACAACGCGGTCCGCGAGGCGATGCACTCCGCCTTCCTGTACCACGCGATCCGGGCGGGCATGGACATGGGCATCGTGAACGCGGGGCAGCTCGCGGTCTACGAGGACATCCCGAAGGACCTGCTCGAGCGGGTGGAGGACGTCCTCTTCAACCGGCGCCCGGACGCGACCGAGCGGCTCGTCGATTTCGCCGAGCAGGTGAAGGGCAAGGGGAAGAAGAAGGAGCTCGACCTCGCCTGGCGCGAGGCGCCGGTCGAGCAGCGGCTGTCGCACGCGCTCGTGAAGGGGCTCGTCGACTTCATCGAGGCGGACGTGGAGGAGGCGCGCAAGAAGTACGAAAAGCCGCTCTCCATCATCGAGGGGCCGCTGATGGACGGGATGAAGATCGTCGGCGAGCTGTTCGGCGCCGGGAAGATGTTCCTCCCGCAGGTGGTGAAGAGCGCCCGGGTGATGAAGCGGGCCGTCGCGTACCTCATGCCGTTCATGGAGGCCGAGAAGGCCGCGGGCGAGTCGTCGTATCAGGGGAAGATCGTGATGGCGACCGTGAAGGGCGACGTGCACGACATCGGCAAGAACATCGTGGGCGTGGTGCTCGGGTGCAACAACTACGAGGTGGTCGACCTCGGCGTGATGGTGCACCAGGACAGGATCCTGGAGGCCGCGCTGAACGAGAAGGCCGACATGATCGGGCTGAGCGGGCTGATCACGCCGTCGCTCGACGAGATGGTCAGCGTGGCGCGCGAGATGGAGCGGCGGGGCATCCGGCTGCCGCTGCTCATCGGCGGGGCGACGACGAGCCGGCAGCACACGGCGGTGAAGATCGCGCCGGAGCTCGGCGGGACCGTGGTGCACGTGCTCGACGCGTCGCGGGCCGTGGGCGTGGTGTCGAGCCTGCTCGACGCGGCGAAGCGCCGGGCGTTCGACGCGCAGAACCGGGAGGAGCAGGCCCGGCTGCGCGAGCTGTTCGCGAGGAAGCGGGCGAAGCCGCTCGTGACGCTCGCCGCGGCGGACGAGGGGCGGCTCAAGATCGCATGGCGGCCCGAGGACATCGCGGCGCCGTCGTTCACCGGGCGGCGCGTGGTGGACGACATCTCGCTCTCCGAGATCGCGCGGTACATCGACTGGACGTTCTTCTTCACCGCCTGGGAGCTCAGGGGCCCGTTCCCGCAGATCCTGGAGCACCCGCAGTACGGCGAGGCGGCGCGCGAGCTGTTCGAGCACGCGCAGAAGGTGCTGCAGCGGATCATCGACGGCGCGCTGCTCGAGGCGCGGGGCGTCTACGGGTTCTGGCCGGCGAGCGGCGAGCAGCGGGACATCGTGCTCTACGGGGACGCGGCGCGCTCGCGGGAGCTCCTCCGGTTCAACATGCTCAGGCAGCAGCAGGTGAAGGCCGCGGGCGGCGCCGAGGAGGACGGCGAGAAGGCCTCTTTCGGGGCGAAGCCGCACCTGTCGCTCGCCGATTTCGTGGCGCCGAGGGAGAGCGGGCTCGCCGATCACGTCGGCGCGTTCGCGGTGACGGCGGGGATCGGGCTCGATGAGATCGTGCGCGCGTACGAGCAGGACAAGGACGACTACAGCGCGATCATCGCGAAGGCGCTCGCGGACCGGCTCGCTGAGGCGTTCGCGGAGCTGCTCCACCAGCGGGCGCGGAGGGACTGGGGCTACGGCGCGGGAGAGGCGCTGACCAACGACGCCCTCATCGAGGAGAAATACCGGGGTATCCGGCCGGCGTTCGGGTATCCGGCGTGCCCGGATCACACCGAGAAACGCAAGCTGTTCGCGCTGCTCGACGCGCCCTCGGTCGGCATCGAGCTGACCGAGACCTGCGCGATGATGCCGGCGGCGAGCGTGAGCGGCATCTACCTGGCGCACCCCGAGGCGCGGTATTTCATGGTGGGGCGCCTCGGCAGGGATCAGGTCGCCGACTACGCGAAGCGCAAGGGGATGACGCTCGAAGAGGCGGAACGGTGGCTGTCGCCGAACCTGGGGTATGAGCCGGGGGCGCTCGAGACAGGCGCCAGGAAGGCTTCATGACGGCAGGCGTCGGAGCCTGCAGGGGACGACCGTCACGGCCGCGCGAGGCGGCACGGCTCGGGCCGTGATAGACGGCGTCCATGCCCGAAGCCGAATGGTTCGACATGAACCGCGCCGCCTGGAACACGCGCACCCGCGTGCACCTGGCCTCCAAGTTCTACGATCTGACCTCCTTCCGGGCCGGCGCGAGCTCGCTCAAGCCGATCGAGCTCGATCAGGTCGGCGACGTGCGCGGCAAGTCTCTCCTCCACCTCCAGTGCCACTTCGGTCAGGACACGCTGTCCTGGGCGCGCCTGGGCGCGCGCGTGACCGGGCTCGACCTCTCCGACGAGGCCATCCTCGCCGCGCGCGCGCTCGCGGAGGAGCTCTCGCTGGACGCGCGGTTCGTGGAGGCCAACGTCTATGACGCTCCAGCGGCCGTCGGCGGCGAGACCTTCGACATCGTGTTCACATCGTACGGTGTGCTCGGCTGGCTCCCCGACATGACGCGCTGGGCGCGCGCGGCCGCCGCGTGCCTGAAGCCCGGGGGCGTCCTGCACCTCGTCGAGTTCCACCCCGTCGTGTGGACGTTCGACGACGCGTTCGAGCACATCGCCTATCCGTACGACGGGCACGGAGAGCCGATCCCCACCGAGGAGACAGGCACGTACGCCGACCGCGACGCGCCCGTGAGGCTCAAGGAGGTCGGCTGGAACCACGGTATCGGGACGGTTGTGACGGCGCTCCTCGACGCCGGGCTCACGCTGGAGCGGCTCCGGGAGATCGACTGGTCTCCGTACGACATCTTCCCGGACATGGCGGAGGGGCCGCCCGGGCAGTTCCGCATGAGGAGGTTCGGGCGCCGCTTGCCGCTGGTCTATGCGCTCGCGGCGCGGCGGCGGTCCTGAACGGGGTTCGCCGGCTCGCGATTGGCGTTCGACCCCCGTGCAGCCTGGCGTTGGGCCTGGTCGCGGGGGGCTCGACCCCCGTACAGCCTGGCCTTGGGCCTGCTCGCGGGGGGGTTCGACCGCCGTACAGGGCTGGGTCTTCTCAGCTCGTCCTGCGTGGGCGAGCGGCCGCTCAGGCCACGAGCGCGTTTAGCGGGCTCTTCCGGCCGAGGCCGCCGTGGAGATCCTGGACGCGGCCGAGCCACGCGAGCAGCGGGTCGTCGCTCTTGAGGAGCGGGGCGGTGGCGATCGACGCGATCCAGAGCAGGAAGCCCGCGACGATGTAGTCCGCATAGCCGGGGTGCGCCCCCGAGAGGAACGGACCGCCGCCCTGTAGCGTCAGTCGAACCGAGTCGAAGCCCGCGCGCGCCGCGTCGATGCGCTCCGCGCGCTCGCTGGCCAGCTCCTCGAGCGTGCGGCCGAACAGCTTCTCCCGGCTCTGCCGGAAATAGGCGCGGTCCCTCTCGAGCGCGTGATCGTGAATGTCCTTCAGATAGCTCATGAGGAGCGATCTGCCGGCGCTCACGAACAGGCTGGCCTCGACGAAGCGACAGAGCTCGCGCTCCGCCGCCGAGCCGAAGAGGCGCGGCTGGTCCGGATAGGCCTCGTCGAGGTAGTCCGCGATCACCCAGGAGTCGCCGACGGTCTTGCCGTCATCCTCGATGATCGGCACGGTCTTGTGCGCGCCGCCCGCGATCGACGGGATGTCCGTGAGGGCGGTGGGCACGGTCTCGAACGGGAGGCCCTTGTGGGCCAGCGCGTACTTGATACGCCAGCAAAAGGGGCTCGGCCTGCGATCGTCGCGCACCTGGAGATCGTAGAGTCGGATGGTCGTCATGGCGGCGGCCATCATCCGGGCGACCCGCTCGCGGGCGCAAGCCTCGCGCACGATCTAGGCGCGGCCGCGCCGCCGGCCGCCTTCCTATACGACCTCGCGCCCCCCAGACCACAGCCGCGCTCCGGGGAACGCCTCCTCGATCGTCGCAACACAGAGCGGCGCTCACCCGCTCAGCACAGGACGCGCTCGTCGACCGGGAGCCGCGCGCTGCGCTCGGGGTGCGCGAAGCTGCCGGGCGACCGCAGCGCATCGCGGAGGCGCGCGTCGGCCAGCGAGACGAGCGCGTCCGGCGCCGCCGGCAGCGGGCCCTCGCACGGGATGGGCTGCACCAGCGCGTACACGGTCGGACCGGGCCGGAGGAGGCTCTCGTAGAGCGCGTGGCCGAAGACGAGCGCCGCGACCTCGCCCCGCTGCACGGCGTCCCGCACCTCGCCGGCGCAGCGCCCGAGGTCGGAGGCGTCGACGAGCAGGGGCGCCCGGCGTGCGTGCGTGTCGTCGTAGAGCAGCAGCAGCCCACCCTCGTCGAGGAGCGCGAGCCCGTCCAGCTCGCGCGTGCGCGCCGCCGGGAGCGCCTCGGCAGACGGGTCGAGGCGCTCGGCGATCGCCCGGTGCTGGCGCGCGTGGAGCGCCGCCTTGGCGCGCGGGAACGCGGCCCACACGAGCATGTTGAGGAAGTCGTGCCAGTTCCTCGGACGCGTGGGCACGCAGCCCTCGACATGGATGCGCGCGTCGTAGAGCGCCGAGAGGTCCAGCGGCCCGTGCCGCCCGCGGCGCCGCGGCCTCGGCGGCTGCTCCACGAAGCGGACGGGGAAGCCCTCGCCGAGCGCCCGGTTGTAGTCCTCGACCGGTGGCCAGTCGACGCACCCCGCGAACGCCTCGGCCCGCGGGCGGATCGGCCAGTAGAGACGGCTCTTCTCGTGGAAGAGCGGCTCCCAGGGGACGGGGCCGCGCCCCGGTGCGCCGCCCTGGCGCGGCGCAGCTCGGCCATCGGCGCTCACGCCGGCAGCGTAGGAGCAGGACGGCGAGAGCTCAAGCCGCGACGGAGCGCCGCCTGGGCGGGCCGCCCGGCGCCTCGGCGGGCCGCTCGGCGCCGTGGTATCGTCGCATCCCGATGACGCCGGACCTCATCGTTCGCGGGCTGCGGGTGGTCACCGGAGGCGTCGTGCGGCCGGCCTCGGTGCACATCCTGGGCGGCACGATCGTCGCCGTCGCCGGACATGACGAGGTGCCGGAGGGCTGCCCCGTCGTGGACGCGCAGGACGCGGTGGTGATGCCCGGCCTGGTCGATGCGCACGTGCACATCAACGAGCCCGGACGGACCGAGTGGGAAGGGTTCGAGACGGCGACGCGCGCCGCGGCCGCGGGCGGCGTCACGTCGCTCGTCGATATGCCCCTCAACAGCATCCCGCCGACGACCACGGTCGCGCACCTCGAGGACAAGGCGCGCGCGGCGGAGGGCCGGTGCCTCGTCGACGTGGGCTTCTGGGGCGGCGCCGTCCCGGGCAACGCGGGAGAGCTGATTCCGCTGCTCGAGGCCGGCGCGCTCGGCTTCAAGTGCTTCATGGTCGACTCCGGCGTGGCGGAGTTCGGCCACGTCGCCGAGGCGGATCTGCGGGCTGCGCTCGAGGTGCTCGCGGGCACGGGGGCGCCGCTGCTCGTCCACGCCGAGCTCCCCGGCCCCATCGACGCGGCGCGCGCGGCGCTCGCCGGCCTCGATCCGCGGACGTACGCCGCCTACCTGCGCTCGCGGCCGCGCGAGGCGGAGGACGAGGCGATCGCCCTGCTCGCGGCGCTCTGCCAGGCGACGGGCGCGGCCGCGCACGTGGTCCACCTCTCGTCGGCGACGGCGCTCGGCATCCTGAGGCGGGCGCGCGACGGCGGCGCCGCGCTGTCCGCGGAGACGACGCCGCACTACCTGCACTTCGCCGCCGAGGAGATCCCAGACGGCGCGACGCCCTTCAAGTGCGCTCCGCCGATCCGGGAGCGGGAGAACCGCGAGGAGCTCTGGGCCGCGCTCCAGGGCGGGCTCATCGATCTCGTCGTCTCCGACCACTCCCCGTGCACGCCCGAGCTCAAGCGGATCGAGGCCGGCGATTTCGACGCCGCCTGGGGCGGGATCTCGAGCCTGCAGCTCGGCCTCTCGATCGTGTGGACCGACGCCCGCCGCCGGGGCATCCCGCTCGAGCGGCTCGCGGACTGGCTGTGCCGAGGGCCGGCGCGGCTCGCCGGGCTGCGCCGCAAAGGGGAGATCCGGCGAGGGTTCGACGCGGATCTCGTGATCTGGGATCCCGAGGCGACGTTCCGGGTCGAGCCGCCGCTCCTCCAGCACCGGCACAAGGTGACGCCGTACGCCGGGGAGGAGCTCCACGGGGTCGTTCAGGCCACCTACCTTCGCGGCGAGAAGGTGTTTTTTCGCGGGAGCTTCTCCGGGGAGGCGAGGGGACGATGGCTGAAGAGAGAGGGGTGACGGCGCCGGCGTTCACGGAGGCGCTCGATCTCGCCTCGGAGCGCCTGGGCGGCGCGGTGATCTCGGCGAACGACGAGTTCTTCGCGCCGAAGGAGAACCTGCTCAAGGCCGGAAGACCGGTGTTCCTGGAGCACGAGTACACAGATCGCGGGAAGTGGATGGATGGCTGGGAGACGCGCCGGCGCCGGACTCCCGGGTTCGACTGGTGCCTCGTCCGGCTGGGGCTGCCCGGGATCATCCGCGGGGTCGTCATCGATACGGCGTTCTTCCGGGGCAACTACCCCGAGCACTGCTCCATCGAGGCGTGCGCGGCGCGGCCGGATACGCGGGTGGAGGAGCTGCTGAATCCGCGGACCCACTGGGTCGAGATCCTGACGCGCTCGGCGCTCGCCGGCGACGCGCAGAACGCGTTTGCGGTGAGCTGCCCCTCTCGGCTCACGCACCTCCGCCTGAACATCTATCCGGACGGCGGGGTGGCGCGGCTCCGGGTGCACGGCGATGCCGTCCCCGACTGGCGCCGGCTCGACCGGCCGGGCGCGGAGCTCGACCTCGGGGCCGCGGAGAACGGCGCCCGCGTGCTCTCGTGCAGCGACATGTTCTTCGGGGTGCGCCACAACCTCATCCTGCCCGGCCGGGCGGCGAACATGGGAGAGGGCTGGGAGACGCGCCGCCGGCGGGGGCCCGGGTACGACTGGGCGCTCGTGGCGCTCGCCGCCCAGGGCGAGATCCGCCGGATCGAGGTCGACACGAACCATTTCAAGGGCAATTACCCCGACAGCTGCATGATCGAGGGGATCGACGCGGCGGGGCGCCCCGTGGAAGAGCTCGCCGGCGCGGGCGACTGGCGGGAGATCGTGCCGCAGACGAAGCTCCAGGCGCACACGCGCCACCTCTTCGAGGAGGAGCTCCGCGCGGCGGGGCCGTTCACGCACGTCCGCCTGAACATCTATCCTGACGGCGGCGTGAGCCGGCTCCGCATCTTCGGAAAGGCGACCCGGAGCGGGGCGGCGGAGCAGCGGCTCCGCTGGCTCGACGCGCTCACCGAACGGGAGGCGGAGGCGGAGCTCCGCGCGGCGTGCGGGGCGTCGTCGTGGGCGTCGCAGATGGCGGCGGCGCGGCCGTTCCGCGACGAGGAGGCGCTGCTCGCGACGGCGTCGGCGGTGTTCGCGCGGCTCGGTCCGGAGGACTGGCTCGAGGCGTTCCGCGCGCACCCCCGCATCGGGGAGACCTGGCCGCAGGCGGAGGCCGCGGAGGCGAGCGCGACGGCGAGGCGATTCTCGAGCCAGGAACAGGCGGGGATGAACGCCGCGGCCGAGGAGCTGCGGGAGGCGCTCGCGCAGTACAACCTCGCTTACGACGAGAAGTTCGGGTTCATCTACATCGTCTGCGCCACCGGGAAGAGCGCGGACGAGATGCTGGAGATGCTGCGCGAGCGGATCGAGCACACGCCGGAGGAGGAGCTGCACATCGCGGCGGAAGAGCAGCGGAAGATCACGGAGATCCGGTTGAGGAAGCTGCTGCGGGGCGGGTAGATCCGGGGAGGCACGGCCCCCGGGGAGGGAGCTCTTCATCGGCACAGCGCCTGTCCGGGCTGCCGGGGTGACCGGGCTCCTGGCGAGGCGTTCAGCGCGAGAGCTGGCCTCGCAAGGCGCCGTCGGGGAAATCGGCGGTGCGGACGGCGACGTAATACCGCTCCGGTGCGGTGAGCAGCGCGCTCATGTCGTCGCGGGCCGCGCTGACGCAGCCGCTGGAGCTGCCGCCCGTCGGCGGCATCAGCGTGATGACACCGCGGCCCGCGTGGCCGGCCCGGCCCTCGTGGACGCGCGCCGCGACCGCCGGCGCGATGCCGGCGACCGTGAGGTCGAAGCAGACCTCGCCCCGGACGAGATCGAACGTGAGACGGGCCGTGCCGCTCCCCCTGGGATCGCCGGGACCGGGCACCTCGTCCTGCCCGGTCAGCGCGGCTGTGAGCGGGCAGGCCGGGCGCTCAGGCAACGCCGCGGGCAACGCCGCGCGCGAGAGCGCCGTCGCGAGGAGGACGGCGCCCAGAGCGGACATCGTGAGATGCTGCATGTCTCCCTCCTGCACATCCCAGGGATGCGCCATGCAAGGGCGCCACAAGGAGCAAAGACGACGCCGGGCCCACGCGCCGCGCGACGCACGCCCGGCACGTCGCGCGGCGGCGCCCGGCGAGGGCTGCGACGGACACGCTTCCTCCCCGGGTCGCGTCGGGCAAGCCGAAGAGAGGACGCCAGCGGAACAAGAGCGCAGCAAGAGTGTAACGAGAGCGCGGCAAGAGCGTAACGAGAGCGGCCCAATGCATGAACCGGAGTCGCCGCTTCTGCCGAGATTGAACCCGGATCGACGGAAGCGTAGGGTGTCCGCCTCTCATGATCTCGACCCGAAAGCCGTCCCGCGCCGCGACGTCCCGGCGCGTCGAGGGCAAGCCGCCCCGCCAGCGGCTCGACCTCGACGCGCGCCGCGCGCAGCTGCTCGCGCTCGGGCTCGAGCTCTTCAGCCAGCGAGCCTACGACGACGTATCCATCGACGAGGTGGCGCAGGCCGCAGGCATCTCGAAAGGGCTTCTTTACCACTATTTTCCCACCAAGCGCGATTTCTATATCGACGTCCTGCGTGAAGCGGCGCGCGAGCTCGTCGAGCGGTCGCTGGACGTCGACGACGTGCCGGAGCCGGAGCGGCTGCGCACCGGGCTGGACGCCTATCTGGCGTATGTCGAGCGACAGGGGATCTCCTACGCAGCCATCTTCCGGGGCGGCATCGGCTCGGACGCCGAGGTGCTGGCGATCATCGAGGAGACCCGCAGCCGGTTCCTCGACAAGCTGCTCGCCGATGCGCCGGTGGCCGAGCGGCCCCCGGCGCTCCGGGTGGCGCTCCGCGGGTGGATCGGGTTCGTGGAGGCGACCAGCCTCGACTGGATCGAGCGCCACGAGCTCGACCGGGCGTCGCTGCGCGATCTGCTCGCCGATCTGCTGCCCGAGGTGGTGAGGCTGGCGCTGCTGCACGCGGGCGGACAGGGCGCGGCCGGGGGTCAGGGTTGACGGCGAGTCCGCCTTCTGCCAGGAGACGAGCGCGCGCGACGCGCGCGGAGAGCACGGCGGAGGACCACGATGAGCACAGAGAACCCGAAGATCGAAGACGACTGGACCATGCCCAAGCTCATCGCGCTTGCAGCCGCGACGCTCACCGTGGCCTTCACGGTCATCTATCTCATCTCCCCCTGACCGCGGCGCCTCACGGCGCCGGTCAGCGTGGCTCACGAAGCGCGGCCGGCGCTACAGCGGCCTTGCGCAGCGGACGCCGAGCGCGTCCGTGAGATCGGCCGGGTCCCAGCTCTCCCGAAGGGGAGTGGAGATGTCCTCCGCTTCGGGCTGCCACCAGCTGCCGCCGCGGATCACCCGCGTGGAGCCGCCCTCGACCTTCGCGCAATCGGAGCACCGAGCGAGGTACGGCCCATGGAAATCCAGGGTCCACTCCCACAGGTTCCCCGCGAGGTCGGCCTGCCCCCACCGGCCATCGCCTCTCGGCGATTTCGAGCCGACAACCGCGCTGCCCGCCGCGTCGTACACGGCGTACGTCGCGTTGGGAAACGCGTTGCCCCACGGATACTCCCGTTGCTCGCCCCCGCCGGCAGACGCATGGTTCCACTCCGCTTCCGTCGGGAGCCGCCCGCCATCCCAGGCGCAGAACGCGAACGCAACGAACCAGCTCACACAGCTGATCGGCCTGGCCTCGTTGTCGCCCGTGTCGTCAGTCCACGTGTGCAATCCCGGCTTGCACTTCAATGCCTCCCTCAGCTCGGCCTGGGTCGCCGGCAAACGGGAGCCCCACCCGTCGTCCCAGCCGCTTCGCGGGATCGTCGGGTGAGCTCCGGCGCCGCCGGCAGGTCGGCTCTCGGGATACGCCTCGACGAAGCTGCGGAACCGTCCGACCGTGACCTCGTACCGGTCCAAGCGAAGATCGCTCACCTCCGCAGGATAGGCCTCGTCGTTGCTCCGGTCGTACCTGCCGCCCGGAACGCGTGGGCTCGCGCAGCAAGGCTGGTTCCGCTCCGGACCGCAGGCCTCGCCTGCTCCGGGCGAGCCGCCCTGGCAGCTCCGCGGCACGACGCACGCGCCCGCGCCGCACCACCCAGCGCAGCCGACAGGTCGCCACTGCCCGTCTCCGCCGCACGCCTCCAGGAGATCGCCGGCGCACCGCGCCTCCGCGGGAGAACACGCCACGGGGCTCCCCCCGCCGCTGCCAGCCGCCTCGCCACCGCTGCCAGCCCCGCCGCCGCCCGCCTCGCCACCGCTGCCAGCGCCGCCGCCGCCGCCCGCCTCGCCGCCGCGACCGCCTCCCGCAGCGGCGGATCCACCTGCTCCACCGGCGGCGCCATCCCCTCCCGTGGCGCCTGGACCGACGAAGCGCCGCTCCTCCGGCGCACACCCGGGCGAGGGCGCAACCATCGCGACGACGAGCAAGCCAGCACCGCGCCGGCGATCCCGCGCTTCACCTGAGCGAGTTCGTAGAGAGCCCACCGTTTCCCCTCCAGCTGCCCCAATACCGAGCAGCGTCCATCGTATCATGCGCTCCATCGCCGTGCGTCACGCCGGGGCCGCCGCCGCCGCGGACCCCTCGATCGCATCCGCATCAGGCGCGACCAGCGCACGCGCTCCAGCGCGCGACGCTCGAGCGCCCATGCTCCGTCGCGCCGCCCGCGGGAGCGCGCTCAGCTCTCAGCTTCCGCCTCAGCTTCCGCGGTACGTGGTGTAACCGTAAGGGCTGAGCAGCAGCGGCACGTGATGGTGCTGCGCCGGGTCCCGGATCTCGAAGAGGATCGACACGGTGGGGTAGAAGCTCTCGACCCCGAGCGCCGCGTGATAGGCGCCGGTGTGAAAGGTGAGCCTGTAGGTGCCCTCGAGCGGCCGCTCGCCGGGCGGGAGCAGGCCTCTCTGCCGGCCGTCGTCGTCGGTCGGGCCCCGGCCGACCTCCCGGTAACCGCCGCCGTCGCCGACCTCCAGCACCACCAGCACGCCGCTCGCCGGGCAGCCCCGCGACGTGTCCAGGACGTGCGTCGTGATCGCGCTCATCGGTTCTCCTCGGGCCCGGGCCCGCGGCCCGTGCCCCTGTGCGATGCGTCCGTTCCGATGCTCTCCTATCACACGCTCCGGCGCGCCACGATGGCATGGAAGGATCGCCCCCTGAGCTCGTCCGGCGTGAGGCCGGTCCTCTCCGCCGCCTCGACCTCCGTCATCGCGCCCGCGCTGATCGCGCGCAGGAAGAAGCGCAGGAGCCCCTGCCCCGTCGCGGCGTCGTCGAACACCGTCCCGGCGACGGTCGCCTGGGCGGCCCGCTCGATGAAGCCCCGCAGCCGGGCAGAGCTCGCCTCGACGCCCTCCAGGAAGAAGGCGTAGGTGGCCGCGTAGCGCACCGGGAGCTCCGCCGGGTGCAGGTCCCAGCCCTGGTAGTAACCGCTCCCGAGCGCGCGACGGACCTGCTCGTACTTCAGCCGCCATGCGCCCACGACGGCGCGGCGGTTGTCCTCCATCTGCTGCGGTGTGAGCGGCGCCCCGCCGGGCCGCGCGCGGTGCGGCGCGACGGGCAGGACGTTGCTCGCGCCGTCGGAGAGCCAGACCCCCGAGCCGGCCAGGGCTATCTGCATCACGTGTCGCGCGAAGTCGCACGCCGGGTGGGCAAGGTGCTGATGCGCGGCCGTGATCTCGCAGCTCGCCGTGTAATCGTAAGCACCGAAGTGCGCCCCCGCGCACCGCCCGCGGGCCGCCTCGACCATCCCGGGCAACGCGATCTCCCCGCGCGGGCCGAGGATCGACGCCGGCGTCTCGACCATCAGCTCGATCCGGATCGAGCCCGCGGGCAGGCGCAGCGCGCCCTCGAGCGCGTCGAGGGCGTCGGCCAGCGCGGAGACCTGCTCGGGCGCGACAACCTTCGGCAACGTCACAACGAAGCCGGGCGGGAGCGCGCCGCCCGAGGCGGCGACGAGCGAGGAGAGGAAGAGGTCGAGCGTCCTCAGGCTCCGCTCGGCGCATTCGTCGCCGAGCGACTTGATCCTGATCCCGAGGAACGGCGGCAGGCCGCCCGCGGCCATGCCGAGGGCGACCTCGCGCGCGGCGGCGGCGGCGTGCGCGTCCTCCTCGTGGCCTGGGCGCACGCCGTAGCCGTCCTCGAAGTCGATGCGCAGGTCCTCCACGGGCTCGCGGCGGAGCTTGTCGAGCACGCGTGCGTACACGGCGTGCGCGAGCCTCGCCGGCCCGGAGGCGCGCGCCGCCGCGCCGCCGCCGGCCTCGATCGCGGCCGAGAGCGCGAGGGCCTCGGCGCGCTCCTCCGGGAGCCCATCGGCCCCTGGCAGGCCGATCGCCCGGGCGAAGACGGCGAAGTCGGGGGCGTGCTCGTCGACGACGCGGAGCGCCACCGCCCCGAGCTTCCGGGCCGTGTCGGCCTTGAACAGGTGGGCGCCGCCGTAGACGGTATGGACCGGCTGGCGCGCGCCGGCGCGGCCCCGCTCGGGATGCCCGCCGCGGAGGCGCGCGAGGGCGCCGCGCAGCGCTTCAGGGGAGAGGTTGGTCTGGAACATGACATCCTTTCAGCGGGTCGAGCCCGCACGAGAGGCCGCCTTACTCGGCACGTCAAGTAGCCCTCGCGCCCTTCGCGCGGAGGCGCCATGCTGCGGCCCGCGGCGCCCGAGCGAGCCCGAGGAGCGCGCGGGCGCGCGGCGCGAGGGCGGGCCCGGCGCCGCCGTTGCGCGCGCAGCGCCCGGGGTGTATCCGTCGTTGGAGGACTTCAATCGATGATGAGACGCCGAGACTTTCTTCGCGCCACCCTGGTGACCGCCGGCTCGGTGGTCGTGTCGACTTCCTGCACCGACGAAGAGGGCGGGCCCGGCGCGTGCGATGTACAAGAGGATGACGCGTCCTTTCCCCAGTCGGTGGCCTCCGGAGACCCGAAGCCCGACAGCGTCGTGCTGTGGACCCGGCTCGTCGACAGCGACCAGAAGACGGATCTCAGCCTGTCGCTCGTCGTCGCGCTCGACGAGGGGTTCACGCAGCTCGTGACGCTCAAGGCGACCTCCGGCAACGCGGCCACCGTGGGTTCGAACAGCACGCGGTTCCCCGTGACCGCCCGGGCGGAGTTCGATCACTGCGTCAAGGTCAAGGTGAGCGGCCTGAGCGCCGGGACCACCTACTATTACCGCTTCTACTACACGACGGGAGACGGCTGTGTCAGCTCGCGCATCGGCCGGACGCGGACGGCGCCGGCGCCCGACGCGGACGTGCCTGTGCGCTTCGCCTTCGTGTCGAGTCAGGACTACGTCGGTCGCTACTACAACGCGTATGCGGCCCTGGCGAGACAGCAGCTCGATTTCATCGTCCACCTCGGGGACTACATCGTCGAGACGACCGGCGATCCGAGCTTCCAGGCCCCCTCGGAGGAGCGCAAGATCACCTTCTCGGACGCGAACGGCGCCATCGCCTTCGAGCCGGCGCAGGGCGCCCCGTACCACGCCGCCAAGTCGCTGAGCAACTACCGGGAGCTCTACAGGACGTACCGGTCCGACCGGGCGCTCCAGAGGGTGCACGAGCTGTTTCCCATGATCGCCGTCTGGGGCGATCACGAGTTCTCGGGCGATTGCCACGGCGCGACAGCGACCTATTTCAACGGCCGGCAGCCGGAGACGGACGAGGAGCGGCGCAAGGCGGCGAACCAGGCCTGGTTCGAGTACATGCCGGTCGATTACACGGCGGGCGACGACTTCCGCTACAGCAAGACGGTCGAGTACCCCGAGGACATCACCATCTACCGGGACTTCACCTTCGGAAAGCACGTCCACCTCGTGATGACGGATCTCCGCACCTACCGCGCGGATCACCTGATCCCGGAGGACGGCTTCCCGGGTAAGATCTTCGCGAAGATCGGCGCTTTTGGCGCCCCGAACGACGTGCCCGAGCTAGCGGGCAACTACATCGAGAACATCGATACCTTCGAGGACGGCTACTACGCGAACGTGCTGAAGGAGGCCGCGCCCGTGCTCGGCTTCGATCCGAGCCTCGGGTACACGCAGGACGAGCGGACCCGCACCATCAGCGTCGCCTTCGTCAATGCGATCGTGGAGAAGCTGAACGAGCAGGGGGCAGAGCCGCCGCTGGACCTCATCGACCCAAGCGTGAGCGCCTTCTGGGATCGCGGGCTCGCCTACGTCGATCTCGGAAAGTACGTCGATCTCGCGCTCGAGAAGCCCGACTTCTACAGCGCGTTCGGGTCGCGCTATTTCGTGGTCAAGGACACCTTCGATGCGGCCTCGCTGATCGCGTTCAAACCGACGCCCACCGGGCCCCCCGCCGAGGCCATGGTCATGGGGGAGGCACAGCTGGCGTGGTTCAAGGACAAGATCAACGGGTCCAAGAGCACATGGAAGGTGTGGGGAAACGAGTACTGCCTTTCACAGCTCGCCATCGATATAACGATGTCCGCCACAGAGCCGGTCAACCGGCGCTTCTACCTGAGCTGCGACGGCTGGGACGGCTTCCGCGAGCAGCGGAACGCGCTGCTCCGCGAGATCGCGGCCCCCAACGTGGTGGCGATCTCGGGCGATCCCCACGCCTTCTTCGCAGGGACGCCGGCCGTCGACAGCGCCGACGCCGACCCGCCGAAGATCGTGGAGTTCGTCGGCGCCGCGATCTCGTCGACGACGTACCAATCGCGGCTGCAGAAACAGGTGGCCAGCCATCCGCTGCTGAAGAAACTCAACGAGATGGCGAACATCGCCGAGCTCATCAACGTCGACCCCTCCGAGTCCAAAGCGACGATCAATCCGTACCTCGCCTTCAGCAACACAACGAGCAACGGATTCTGCATCGCCGAGGCGAACGCCGAGGAGTTCGTCGTGAGCATGCACATGCTCCCCGCCGACGCGCTCGCGAAACCCCTGTACGAGGAGGCCGACGCGGCGACGCTCGACGACCAGATCACGATCACGCGGTTCAGGACGGCCGCGGGCGAGTCGGAGCTGTACGTGGACGAGGAGGGCACCTGGAAGAAGTGGACCCCGAACACGACGAGCCAGGACGGCTGACCCACGGCCGTCCCCGATGCACCGCGCGGGCGCGTTGATCGCACGCGCGCGGCCGGCCGCAGGGGGCGCCGGGCCCGGGCGCGCGGCTCAGCGCGCCAGCATCACCACGGTGCCGTCACGGCAAGCGATCGCCATCCGCTCCTCGCCCGCAGGGACGACGGCGACCGGGGCAGCGCAGACACGCTCGGCGGCGATCGAGACGTTGCCGTCCGCCTCGACAACGCCGGCACGGCCTCCCGCACGGACGAAGCCGACGCGGCCCGTGCGATCGATCACGACCGGCGGGCTCGGCTTCGCGTCCGCCGCGCCCAGGAAGCCGGAGAGCCCGACGGCGGGCGGGGCGGCGAGAGGCCGGTCGATGGCGACCCGGAGCGCCTCGTTGCCCGAGGCGTCGACTCCGAGGAGCAGGCCGACGTTCGAGAGGACCACGGCCACGCCGCCGACGCCGACGGCGGGCGGCCCGTCGAGCCCGCCGAAGGCGCCGCCGACGCGGACACCGGTGGTCCCGGTCGGCAGATCCAGCGCGACGAGGCGGCGGCCGTCGATGACCGCGAGCAGCGTGCGGGCGTCGGCGAGCGCGGCGCCGCGGCGGGGCAGGCCGCCGAGGGAGCCGAGCCGCCTCGGCGCGCTGGGCGGACGCCAGGTCAGCACCGCGCCCGACTCGGTGGTGACGAGCGTGCCGCCGGGGCCCGCGAGCAGGGCGCCGGTCGCGCGCTCCGGGATCTCGGCGCGGGCGCGCACGCTCCCGTCCGCGGCGAGCTCGACGAGGGAGCGCCCCGCGGCGACCACGAGCCCGCCGTCGTCGAGCGCGAGCGGCGTCACGTCGGCGTCGCGCCCGCGGAGGCCAAGGGGGACCGCGAAGCGCACGCTCCCCGCAGGCGTGAGCCCGACGGCGAGGCCGGACGAGGTGATCAGCGCGAGGGTGCCGTCGCTCGTGATCGCGGCGGGCGCGAGCGGCGCGCTGTCGCCGATGCGCACGCGCCAGCGCTCCCGGCCGTCGGCGCCGAGCTTGACGACCTCGGGGACGGTCAGCGTGAGGAGGAGGTCGCCGTCGGCGTCGACGAGCGGCGCCGCGTCGATGCCGGCGCGGAGCTGCCTCCGCCACGCCTCGCGCGCAGGGATGGGCAGCCGCGCCGCGGAGCGGCCGGTGCGGTGCGCGTCGAGCCGGTCGCTCGGGGCGAAGCCGCGGGGCGCGCCGACCACGATCGTGCGCGGCCGGCTCGTGTCCACCGCGTCGGCGAAGGCGAGCGGCGCCGTGGCGGGGAGCAGGGCCGCGGCCGCGGCGAGGCCCGCCCTCCAGAGGCGACGCGGCCGGCGCGGGCCGCGCTCTGTCGCGCGCGCGGCGCTCATCGGCCACCCTTCAGGGTGAACTCGACCCACACCTCGGGGATCTCGGCGCCGCCCGGCGCGGCGAACGGGGGCGCGACGCTGCCATAGGCGGTGAGGACGTCCCCGCGCTGGGCGGGGTTCTCGGCGCCGTGGACGAGCCGGACCTTGCACGCATCCGGCGAGCGCGCCGCGGCGCCGGGGCTCGCGCTCGCGGCGGTCGCGCCGGCCTCCTTGCAGCCGGAGGCGGGCGGAACCGAGAGCAGGATCAGCGTCGAGTACCCCTGCCGGCGCGCCTCGAGGACCTCGCCGGTCAGCGCGATCGGTTTGCCGATGTGGTCCTTCCCGCCCGCGGCGAGCTCGGCGTAGCCGATGGGACCGCGGCCGGCGAACTCCTTCGCGGCGGCGGCGAGCCGGTCGACCCGGCGCACCGCGATCTTCGCGATGCGCGGCGCCATGCCCTGCATCTTGGCGCGCACCTCGAACTGGGTCGCGCCCACGGATGAGACGTTCATCACGTGCGCGAAGGTGCCGTCGGGGCGGACCGCGATCGGGTGCGCGCCGGCGAAGAGCTGGGCCCCGCGGGCCGTGCGCCCGGCGAGCACGAAGCTCTCCTTGTCGATGACCACGCTCGGGCCGGGCGCCTCGATGCCGAGCGGGACGATGCCGACCGCGACGCTCACCATGCCCTGCTCGCGCGGGCCGTCGGGCGGCGCGACGGTGTACGGCACCTGCCGGCTCAAGGTCTTCGTCTCGTCCGAGAGCCCGGTGACCGCCGCGGTGACGTCGATCGACTCGATGGCCCGGCCGCTCGTGAGCGCGACCTCCTTGCCGTCGAGGATCACCTGCGTGCCCTTGCTCGCCTCGACCACGACCTGGATCGACGGGCGCTCCCCTTGCAGGGTGCCGAGGTCGGGGCGGATCCGGTAGGCGACGTGGATGGAGACGCCGACCGTCTCGTCGCGCCCCCTCCCGGGGCGGTCGATGGCGACCTTCATCCGGTTTTCGCCGACGGAGAGCGGGCTCGCGAGCGGGATCTGCGCGACGCGGGCGGCGATGGTCGCGCGGCCCTCGCCGATGGAGACCGCCGTGCCGTCGGGGCAGCTGTCGCACCGGAGCTCGATGACCTCGCGGCCACCGGCGTCGGCGCGGGCGCGCGCGGTCACCGGGGGCGCGCTCGGCCAGAGCAGCGCGAACAGGACGGCGCCGAGCGCGAGCACGCCGCCCGCGGCGACGACGACGACGGCCCGACGGGACGTGCGCGCGCGCGTGCTCGGCGGCGCCGGCGCCAGCCGCTGCTTCAGGCGCAGCGGGCGCATGAGCGCCGGGTTCCGCAGCGCCGGGGCACGGAAGCGCATGGGGGCGATCGTCGCGCCGAGCTCGCCGGCCGGCTGGTAGCGCGCCTCGAGCTCGGGATCGGGCTCGGCCGGGGCGCCGGGCGCGAGCGGCGCGATGCCGGGCCGAGCGACGCCGACCAGCGTGCGGGACGCTGCCGGCGGCGGCGCCGGACCGCGCGCCGCGGGGAGGCTCGGGGCGAGCGGCACGGTAGAATCGAGGAGCTGCGCGCCCGGCGGCGGGTACGCCGGTGCGCCCGGCGGCGGGTACGCCGGCGCGCCCGGCGGCGGGTACACAGGCGCGCCCGGCCGCGCCGGCGCATCGAAGCGCGCGCCTGACGCGACTGCGCCCGGGGTCCCGACGGCAAGCGTGCCCCCGGACAGGCGCGGATCCGCCTGCACGGGCGCCTGGCCGAAGATCGCGGCGGGCATGCCGACGATCGTGCGCGATGCGGCGCTCGGCGCGCCGGCCATGGGCGGCAGCGCGGCCTTGCCGTGGCCCGCGCCGCCCGGATCGGCCGGGGCGGGCGGCGTCTGCCGGAGCAGGTCGGGGAGCGCGACGCCGACCATGGTGCGGGCCACGGGCTTCAGGCCGTGATGGCCCGCCGCTCCGCCCGGCGGCATGAGCGCGGCGCCACAGTGCGGGCACGCGTTCGAGCCCTCGGGGATGGGTTTCCCGCAGTGCGGGCAATGCATGGGCGCCATGGTAGCGAGGAACCGCGGCGCGGTCAGGCTCCGGGCGTCCAGTCCACGCGGGGCCCCGTCGCTGCGACGGAAACGCCGGCGAAAGCGCGCCTCGCAACAGTTGGCCCACGCGCGGCAGGTACGCTAACGCCCACGTATGCTCGCGAAGCGCATCATCCCGTGCCTCGACGTCAAGGACGGCCGCGTCGTGAAGGGCGTCCGCTTTGTGGGGCTGCGGGACGCCGGCGATCCCGTCGAGGCCGCCCGCCGTTACGACGCCGAGGGCGCCGACGAGATCACGTTCCTCGACATCACCGCGTCGCACGAGAAGCGCGGCATCATCCTGGACGTCGTGGCGCGCACGGCGGACGTGCTGTTCACCCCGCTGACGGTCGGCGGCGGCGTCAAGTCCGAGGAGGACATCGAGGCGCTCCTCCACGCCGGGGCCGACAAGGTGGCGATCAACACCGCGGCCGTGAACGATCCCGACCTCGTGCGCCGCGCCGCGGATCGGTGGGGCGCGCAGGCGATCGTGGTGGCGATCGACGCGCGCCGGATCGCCGATCCCTCGCGTGTGGCCTGGACCGTGGTGACCCACGGCGGCCGGCGGGATACGGGGCGCGACGCGGTCGCGTGGGC
Source organism: Sorangium sp. So ce362 (assembly GCF_051519845.1). Classification (NCBI taxonomy): domain Bacteria; kingdom Pseudomonadati; phylum Myxococcota; order Polyangiales; family Polyangiaceae; genus Sorangium; species Sorangium sp. So ce362. The sequence goes on from NZ_CP150332.1 coordinate 7,903,769, forward strand.
CGAGGAGATCGCGCGCGCGGGCGCCGGCGAGCTGCTCGTCACGAGCATGGACCGCGACGGCACGCGGGACGGGTACGACCTCCTGCTGACGGCCGCCATCGCGCGGGCCGTGCCGGTCCCGGTGATCGCGTCGGGCGGCGTCGGGACGCTGGATCACCTGCGCGCCGGCCTCGTCGAGGGCGGCGCCGACGCCGCGCTCGCCGCGTCGATCTTCCACGACGGCGAGTACACGATCGGCGAGGCGAAGGCGTACCTCGCGGCGGCGGGGGTGCCCGTCAGGCCGGCGCGCGCGAGCGACGCGGCGGCGCGGGGGCTCTCGTGAGCGCCTGCGTCACGCTGGAGGAGGTGCTCGCGGCGGCGCACGCGCGATGCGCCTCGCTGGTGCCGGAGACCTCGGGCTACCTCGCGCTGGCGGTCAGCGACGCGACGTCGCGCCTGCCCCTCCGGCTCGACCATCGCGCGGTGCTGCTCACGACCGAGGGCACCGTCACGCTGCGCTCGCGCGGCGAGGCGGTGGCGCCCGCGGAGGCGGCGCGGCTGCTGCGCGATCTGCTCGCGCGGCTGCTCGCCTCGTCCGCGGGCAGCATGCCGAGCCTCGCGGCGACCGCGCGCCCGCGCCCCGCGTCCGAGCAGGACCCGGACGCGGTGGCGCGCGAGCTCGAGGCCGCGCTGATCCCGGTGAACCGCAACGCCGCCCGGCGCGCGCTGGCGCGGCTCGCCCGCGAGACGCTGCGCGCCAAGGAGGCCGGCCGGCTGAAGCGCGCGCGGGCGGAGGTCCAGGCGAGGCCCGCGGCGCAGGAAGCGAGCGAGAGGGCGCAGCCGCCGCCCGCGCGATCGCAGCACGAGCCGCGCGCCGAGGCAGCGGTCGCGCCCCGCGGCCAGGCCGCCGTGGCGCCGCGTGACCCAGCCGCCGCGATGCGCGACGAGGCCGCGCCGCCGGCGCCGGCGATCGTGGCGCTCACCCTCAGCCCCGGGCCGATCGCGCCTGCGATCGTGGAGCTCACCCTCAGTCCCGGGCCGGTCGCGTGCGAGACCGCCGGGCCGCCGCTCCAGGCCTCTGCGGTGGCGGGCGAGGTCGCCGGGACCTCGGCCGTCGAGCCGTCTCCCGAGCATGCCGCGCGCTCCGAGGCGCAGACCGGCGCGGTCGAGCCCCCCACGCACGCCGGCGCGCAAGCCGAGGCCTTCCCGGAGCCGACACCCACCATCGTGCAGGCGGTGGTGGAGATCGAGACGGCCGGAGCGCCGGCCGAGGTCCCGGTGATCCCGGAGCTCATCGAGCCTGTGCGGTCGATCGCGCCCGTGGCGCTCATCGCGTCGAGCTCGCCGATCGCGCCGGCGGTGGCGGCCGTCGCACCTGAAGGGACGCGCGCCGTGGCAGGATCATCGCCCGTCGCCTGCGCCTCGGGGTACGGGGAGGCGCTCACGAGCCCCGAGGGGATCGAGGTGTTCCTCGTCGACTTCTCCCCTGCCCCCGCCCGCGTCGCGCCGCCTCCCCGGGAGCCTACGCCGACCGACTCGATCCTCGTCGAGCTCTCGCCGGATCCCGCCGGCGTCGTCCCGCTCTCGCAGGAGCCGACGCCCACCGTGGCCACGGCCGTATGGGCGGAGAGGATGGCGGCCGAGGGCGCCGCGGCCAACCACCTGGCGGAGGCGCCCGCCGGGGCGACCGAGGTTCCGGCGGAGGCCGGCGAGGTTCCGGCGGAGGCCGTCGAGACTGCGCGCGCCCCCGCCATCCATTTCAAGGTCGAGGAGGCGGCAGCTCTCCAGGTCACCCCGGCCTACGACGGCTGGCCGCTCGTCCGTCGGGAGCACCTCGGCGCCGTGCCCGCGGGTCCTCGAGCGCCCGTCGCGTCGCTCGAAGAAACGCCGGAAGCGCGACACACGCTGCCCTGGCCCCTTCCGGCGCAGCGCGGCGACGGTGCTCCGGCCGCGGCGGCCGCGCCTGCGGCGGCCGAGACCTCGGCGGCGGTGGAGGCGGATGCCCCGGTGTCGGCGCTCGACGCCGTGCCGGCAGACCCGCCCGCGGACGCGGCCCCGGCGGAGGAGCCGTGCCCGGCGGGCCTCGCTCCCATCGACGCCATCGTGTGGAGCGCCTCGCGTCGATCCCGGAGCGCGCGCCCCCCGGCGGACGGCGCCGGAGCTTCCCGGGTCGACGAGCTCGTCGCGCGCTTCGTGGCGCAGTCGGAGCACAGCGCGCAGCGCCGCGCCGCGCGCAGCATGAAGGCGCTCGCAGGCCTCGACCTCACCCTCACGCCTCCCCCGGTCGCGGCTCTCTCCGCGAGCTCCGCGCTCGCCATCGCGGGCGTGCGCTCGCCCGTCCCCGGGGCGGGGCGTCCCGTTCCGTCCGAGCGGGCCGCGCCCGAAGCCGAGCCGGTCGCGCTGGACGAGGGCAGCAGGCCGCCTGCGCCCCTGGTGACCCGGCGCCGGAGAGGCCTGTCCCTGTGGCTCGCGCTCGTCGCGCTCGCCCTGCTCTTCGCCGGGCTCGCCGGGACGCTGCGGCCGGAGCTCTTCGCCTCGCTGGCCGGGCCGCTCGCGCGCGGCGCCCTGCACGTCGTGCCGCACGCGGAGGCGAGGACGCCGCCCCCTCACGATTGACGTTGCCCCGGAGGAGCGACGACACTCGTCGCCATGCAAGAGCAGAGCATGGCGATCGTGAAGTCGCTCGTGAGCGTGGCGTGGGCGGACGGCGAGCTCCACGACACCGAGCGCGAGATGGTGGAGGGGCTGATCGCGGCGTTCGAGGCAAGCGAGGACCAGGCCAAGGAGATCCGCGCCTACGCCGCCGAGCGGAAGACCCTGGACGACGTGCCCCTCGGCGAGCTCGGCGGCGACGACCGCCGCACGCTGCTCCAGCACGCGGTGCTGCTCACCTTCGTCGACGGCGAGCAGCACGACGCGGAGAAGCAGTACCTCGCCGCGCTGTGCAAGAAGCTCGAGATCCCCGAGCTCGAGTCCGAGCAGCTCATCCAGTCGGCCGAGGCCCGCGCCCGGCGCCTCCTCACCTTGCTCTGACGCGGCGGCGGCGGCGCCCGCGCGCTGCCAGCCCGAGCGGCACGACGTCGAGACCGCTGCGCGATTGAGGCGGACGGAAGACCGGCAGCAGGGATGCGCCGAGGATCGCCGTGGCACAGCTTCGATCCAGGCGATTCGCGCCTCGAGAACGGGCGTGGAGGCAACGCCGCGCTGCCCGTCCCGGCGAGATCCCCGGCAATCACCGGCCCATCGACGCGCCAGATCCAGCGGAATCTCTTGACAGAGCGGTCTTCCTGCACATACATTTCCGCCTCAGTTAGCGACTTTCATTATCATCTTCATGAAAGGGTCGTCGATCATGCCTTCGAGGAGAACCTGGCTGTCCGCTCATCGGACCGTTCTCGCGACGTTCGGAATTTCCTGGTGCGTGCTGTTCGGCGGGGTGGCTGCGTGCGGTGACGACACCGACGGCCAGGAGAATTCTGGAGGCGCCGGGGGTACAGGCGGTGCGACCTCGACGAGCAGCACCGGCGGGGGCGGTGAGGGCGGGGGCACCGGCGGCGCGAGCGAAGGCGGCGGCGGCCCGGGCGAAGGCGGCGGCACCGGCGGCGCGAGCGAAGGCGGCGGCGGCGCGGGCGAAGGCGGCGGCACCGGCGGCGCGGGCGAAGGCGGCGGCACCGGCGGCGCGGGCGAAGGCGGCGGCACCGGTGAGGAGCCCTGGGCGGACGGCTTCGCAGGGGTCGTGGCGCTCGATGAGGCCGCCGACGACCGCTTCTGGGCCGTGGCGTTCGACGCCGAATCGAAGGCCTACGCCGCGGGACACGTGGCCGTGGAGGGCGACACCCACATGGTGGTGGCGCGCTTCAACACCGATGGCTCGCGCGACACCACCTTCGGCACGAACGGGATAGCGAAGGTCAACGTGGTCGCGGGCGGGACCGCAGAGACCGCGCGCGGCATCGTCCTGCAGTCCGACGGCAAGGTCGTGCTCGCGGGCAATGTCGAGCACGACCCGAGCGCCACGCCGCCCGACGCGGATCTCGCGGTCGTACGGTTCAACACCGACGGCACGCTCGACACGACCTTCGGCACGGACGGCATCGCCATCCACGATCTCGGCGCCGGTGACGGCAACACGGGCGACATGCTCTGGGGCGTCGACCGCGACATCGACGATCAGCTGGTCCTCTTCGCCTCCAAGAAGGCGGAAGGCCGCGCCGATCGAGACCGCGCGATCGTGCGGCTCACCGCGGACGGCGATCTGGACACCACCTTTGCGACCGAGGGGGTTCACACGCTCGACGTCGACGGGCTGAACCTGGGCGACAACCCGCGCAACGGGCTCGTGCAGCCCGACGGCAAGATCTTCTCTTCCGGTTACACGAGCGTGGGCGGCAGGAACCAGATCGTGCTGCTGCGGCTGAACGACGACGGGACCCCCGATACGACCTTCTCGTCGGACGGCGTCGTGAGGCTCGCGCCGTTCCCGGTCGGCATGGCCGAGGCCTACGGCGCGGCCCTCCAGTCGGACGGCAAGTACGTGACCACCGGATACGGGCGCGCCGAGGAGAGCGGCCCTGTGGACCTCGTGTCCTTCCGCGTCACGGCCACCGGCGGTTTCGACGCCTCCTGGGGCGTGAGCGGCGGCTTCCTGCTCGACGTGGCCGGCGACAACGATCGCGGGCGCAACCTCCTCGCCCTGCCCGACGATCGCGTCGTGATGGTCGGGAGCGCCACCCCGGCCACGGGGAATGTCGATGCCATGATCGCCGTGCTCGATCGGAATGGCGCCCCGGACGCGCGCTTTTCTCCGAGCGGACATCGGCTCTACAGCTTCGATCGTTCCGATGACTCGCTCTTCGGCGTCGCGGTGTCCCCGAACGGCGCCTGGATCGCGGCCGCCGGATACCGGTCCGACGGCAACGGGCCCGAGGACGACGACGCGACGCTGGTCCTGCTGCCGGTCCCGGCCCCGAGGGACTGACACGACCGATACGAGAGGCAGCGCGCTCCCCGCCTCGTGTTGACGGACGGGGAGCGACCGACGATCCTCCCGTGAAACGAGCCTCGGCCGCCGCGACGCCGCGGGGCCCGGGGCGAGCGCCCGTATCCCAGGAAGGCTGCATGAACAGCGTGAGGCCGAGAATGAACCGGGCCCCGAACGGGAGCGCAGCCCACCGCCTCCCGGCGGCGCTCCTGCTGTCGCTCGTCGGCGTCGCCACGGTCGTCGCGTGTCGCAAGCCTCCCCCGAACGAGGTTGTCTACACCGGCCAGAACGCGGGCCCCGGCGGCGCGCAGCCATCGGGCAGCGGCGGGGCTGCGCCCGCGCCTTCGACCGGGAGCGGCGCCGGGAGCGCCACGACGGCGAGCGCCACGACGACGGGCGCCACGACGGGCGCCTCCACGAGCGCCGCGACCGGAGGCGCGGGGGGCGGCGAGCCGGGCGTCGGTGACGTCTGCGCCCCGGTCCCCATCGCTGAAGGCCCCTTCACGAAAGCCAAGCTGCTCTCGGCGGCCGCCGACTGCGCGCTGAACCGCGCCTGCGAGTTCGAGGCGCAGGCGCGCGCGCTCAGCGAGAGCGCCTCGGCCTTCGCCAGCGACCCGGGCGAGCCGAGCGCCTCCGCCGCGCGCGGCGCCTGGCTCGCCGCCATGACGGTCTGGCAGGAGGCAGAGATCTTCCGCTTCGGCCCCGCGGCGAGCTCCGCGCATCCTGGAGGGCAGGATCTCCGGGACCAGATCTACGCCTGGCCCCTCGTGAGCCGGTGCAAGATCGAGGAGCAGATCGTGAGCCGGGCCTACGCGCAACCGAGCTTCTCCTCGTCGCTCATCAACGCCCGCGGCCTCGCCGCGTTCGAGTACCTCGTCTTCCACGGTGGCGGCGACAACGCCTGCTCGCAGTTCTCGACCATCAACGCGAGCGGCACCTGGGCGGCGCTCGGCGCCGGAGAGCTCGCGCGGCGCAAGGCCGATTATGCCGCCGCGGTGGCCGCGGACGTGCTCACCCGCGCGGGCGCGCTCGCGCGCGTCTGGGCGCCCGAGGCGGGGAGCTTCCGGGAGAAGCTCACCCAGGCCGGCCACGGGAGCCCCGTCTTCGCGACCGAGCAGGACGCGCTCAACGCGGTGAGCGACGCGATGTTCTATGTCGAGAAGGAGCTCAAGGACTGGAAGCTCGGGCGGCCGCTCGGCTTCACCGCGGACTGCGTGACGCCCACCTGCCCGGAAGCGCTGGAGTCCCGCTTTGCCCTGGTCTCGGCGGCGCACCTCCGGGCGAACCTGAGAGGCTTCCGGCGCCTGTTTCAGGGCTGCGGCGAGGGCGGCGAGGGCGTCGGGTTCGACGACTGGCTGCGCGAGATCGGCTCGGGCGATCTCGCCGATCGCATGCTCTTGGCGCTCTCGGGAGCCCAGGCGGCCGTGGACGCGCTCGACCTGCCGATGGAGCAGGCGCTCGCGACCGACCGGGCGAAGGTCGAGGGGGTCTACAACGCCGTGAAGGCCCTGACGGACCTGCTCAAGACGGAGTTCGTCAGCGCGCTGAACCTCGAGCTGCCCCAGTCGTCGGAAGGTGACAACGACTGAGCCCCCTGACCGCGCGCCCTCCCGCGGGCTCGCGGCGGCGTGGTCGCGGGCGGCCGGGGCGCTGGCTCGCCCGGTCGATATCGCCTGGCTCGCCGCGTTCCGCGCCCTGTTCGGGCTCACGATGTGCGTGAGCATGGCGCGCTTCATCGCGTACGGCTGGATCGACGAGCTCTTCGTCAAGCCGAGCTTTCATTTCAAGTACTGGGGCTTCGCCTGGGTCGAGCCGCTGCCGCCGGCCGGGATGCACGCCCTGTTCTGGGCGCTCGGGGCGCTCGCCCTGGCGATCGCCCTCGGCCTCATGTTCCGCGTCGCGGCGCCCTTGTTCGTCGTCGGCTTCACCTACCTGCAGGTCATCGACGTCACGACGTACCTCAACCACTACTACCTCGCGAGCCTGCTCGGCCTCCTGCTCGCGGTGTCGCCCGCGCACCGCGCCTGGTCCGTCGACGCGCTGTTCTCCCGGCGCCGCGAGCGCTCCGTCCCGGCCGCGTGGCTGTACCTGTTCCGCTTCCAGGTCGGCGTCGTCTACACGTTCGCGGGGCTCGCCAAGGCGCACGGCGACTGGCTCCTGCACGCGCAGCCGCTCAGGATATGGCTCGGCTCGCGCACCGACATGCCGGTCCTCGGCCCGCTCTTCACGCACCCGTGGGCCGCGCCGCTCATGAGCTGGGCGGGGTTCCTGTTCGACACAAGCATCGTCTGGCTGCTCCTCGTCCGGAGGCTCCGTCCCTTCGCCTACGTCGCGGTGATCCTGTTCCACGCCGTCACGCGCGCGCTGTTCCCGATCGGGATGTTCCCGGTGATCATGGTCCTGTCCGCGCTCGTGTTCTTTCCCCCGACGTGGCCCGGGTGGCTCGTCGCCCGGGCGCGCGCGCTCCTCGGCCACGGCAGCGCCGGCGGCCACGGCAGCGCCGGCGAGCAGCCCGCGCTCGCGGGCGACCTTGCCGCCTCGCCGGCGGCGCCCCCCGCGCGACGGCTGCGCGCGCTCGGGCTCGCGCTCGGCGCCGCGTACTGCGCGGTCCAGCTCGCGCTGCCGCTCCGGTTCCTGGCGTACGGCGGCAACGTGCGCTGGCACGAGCAGGGAATGCGCTTCTCGTGGCGCGTGATGGTCCGCGAGAAGAACGGGAGCGTCACCTTCATCGTCCGCAACACGCAGACCGGCCGGACGTGGCACGTGAGCCCGCGGGAGTACCTGACCCGCCAGCAGGAGCGCGAGATGGCGGGCCAGCCCGACCTCATCCTGCAGCTCTCTCGCCACATCCGGGGAGACTTCGAGCGCCGCGGCCGCGGGCCCGTGGAGGTGCGCGCCGACGCCCTCGTCTCGCTCAACGGCCGCCGCATCGCGCGCCTCATCGATCCTGGCGTCGACCTCGCCTCGGTCCGCGACGGCATCGCCCCGGCGTCTTACATCCTCCCGGGCCCGAAGGAGCCTCCGCCGCACCTCCGGCCGCTCTGATCGACGCCAGGCTCCGCGTCAGAACGACGCCTTGGCCCCGACCTGGATCCAGCGCGGCGCGTTCGGCCGGGCGCCGAAGGGCCGGCGCGACACGATGTACTGGGAGCCGAGGATGTTGCGCGCGTTCGCGTAGAGCACGAGCGGCCCGACGACACGCACCTTGGCGCTCGCGTCGATCAGGAGCTGCTCGTCGGTGGCGAGCGCCTGGGACATGGGCTCGCCGCCGGCCTTCTCGCGCATCGCCGACACGTAGCTTGCGCCCACGACGACGCCGGCGCGCTCGTGCTCGACCCCGACCGACAGGCTCGCCTGGTGCCGCGGCACGTAGGGCATCTCGTCCCCCTTCGCCACCCGGCCGAAGATGGGGTCGTCCGAGGTGAAGCTCGAGAGAAACTCGGTCTGGGTGAGCGTGTAGGCCACGGTGATCGGCAGCTTCAGCTGGCCGAGCGGGACCTCGTGCTCGGCGTAGGCCTCGACGCCGTAGATCCGGGCCTCGCCCGCGTCGTACTGGCGGTCGAGATCCGCGTCGAGGCAGCCGCTCGAGAGCGTGCAGACGTCCGTGATGTTCGAGTAATCGTTGTAGTAGCCGATGAGCTCCGCGCGCAGCGGTCCGTCGGCGAAGCGCGCGCCGCCCTCGTAGTTCACGCTGAGCTCGGGCAGGACGTGCTCGTCGCTCCCCGGCGCCGGCGGGCTGAAGCCGCGGTAGACGCCGGCCAGGAGCCCGAGCGCCTCGGTGAGCGCGTAGTAGGCGCCGGCGCCGGGCAGGAGCGCCCGCGCGAGCCGCGTCTGCTCGCTCCCGGCCGCGCGATCCACGAACGCGGAGCGCATCATCTCGATCCGGACGCCGGGCGTCACCGTGAGCGATCTCCACGTGACCGCGTCGCTCGCATGGAGCGCGGCCGCCTCGGTCCACGCCTCGTTGAACTGGGTCACGACGGTCGGGCCGCCGTCCGGCACGAGCGTGCCCCCGAGCACGTGAAACCCGTTCTCGCTGTGACGGCGCTCGACCCGATCGTAGTGCAGGCGCAGGCCGTACTCGACGCGGTGCGAGACCGGCCCCGTGGTCGTGTTCCAGCGGACGCGGGTCTCCACGCCATGGGCGGCGAAGTCGCGCTCGTTGGGGCCGATGAGCAGCGCCTCTCCCGGCGTCGAGCTGTCGAGCTGCCCGGTGAGCACGGCGTAGTACACCGCGTTCTGCGGCGTGTCGGGGGCGGCGAGCACGTCGAACAGGTTGGCCCCGCGGAAGCCGTTCACCTTGCGCCACGCGCGCGAGAAGTCGTTCCGGTAGACGGTCGTCGTCACCGACAGGTCCGGGGACGGCTCGATCACGTGGGTCAACGCGACCGCGGTGCGGTGGTTGCGCATCCGGTCGAGCGCGCTCACGCCGTAGCGGCGGCGCGGGCTCGCCTCGAAGTCCTCGTCCGTGATGCCGAGGTACGTCTCGTTCGAGAGCTCTTCCGAGTACGTGAGCTTGAGGCGGAGCTCGTTCTTGATGCGCGCGGTCGGGTCGACGACGTAGCTGCCCTTGAGCATCACCTCGTTGCGGTAGAACCCGGTGTCCGCGCCGCCCGGGAGCTCCTTGAACCCGTCGCTCCGGAGGTGCACGCCCTCGACGAGGAAGTCCATCTGACCGTCGCTCGACCCGAGATAGCCGTGCGCCTTGCCGTAGCCGTACTCGCCGAGGGCGAGGTCGAGCGCGCCCGAGGCGAGCGACGGGGCGGAGCGGGTGATGAGATCCACCGTGCCGCCCACGGTCTGCGGGCCGTACGCGATGGCCCCTGGCCCCTTGATCACCCGCACGTTCGACATGCGCGTGATCAGGGGGAAGTAATAGGCTGCTGGCGCGGAGTACGGCGCAGGCGAGATGGGGACGCCGTCCTCCATGAGCGTCACCTTCTTGCTGCGATCGGGGTTGACGCCGCGCACACCGATGTTCGGCCGCAGGCCCAGCCCGTCCTCGCCCCTCACGTACACGCCTGGGACGCTGATCAGCACCGCGTGCGGGTCGTCGTGCTCGAAGCGCTCCAGCTGGCGGCTCTTGATCACATGGGCAGAGCCCGCGGTCCTCGTCACGCGCGTCCCCGCGACCGTGACCTCCGCCGGCGCTTCGCCACGAGGGGGCGGCGCCTGCTCCGGTGCGGCAGCGCCCTGGACCTCCACCGGCGCTTCGCCACGAGGGGGCGGCGCCTGCTCCGGCGCGGCAGCGCCCTGGACCTCCGCCGGCGCTCCGCCACGAGGGGGCGGCGCCTGCTCCGGCGCGGCAGCGCCCTGCACCTCCACCGGCGCTCCGACATCCGGAGGGGGACCCGAAGCAGAGGGGTCCCCTGGGCTCGGTTCAGGAGACTGCGCATGGGCGCGGGTCAGGGTGAGCAGAAGCACGGGCGCGGCGAGGCCAAGCCCGCGTAGGGAGGTACGGAGCAGCATCAAATGTAATAAATTATACAAACTAAAATTACCGTGCGGCGCTCGTGTCGGGCTCGCAGTGTCGCGAGCGCGCGGGTACCACGACCCCGTGCAAAATGAAAGTCAAAATCAATTAAGGTCACCGAGCGGCTCTTCTCGCATGTCCTGGAACGTCGGCGCGGCCCGCTTTTCGAGCCGCGAACCCCGGCGAACCGAGGCTTCCGCGCGATGTTTGCCGCGCCGTCGCGCGCGCGTCGCCCCGCCAGCGCATCCTCCCGCCGCTCGGGCCGTCCCGGAGCGTTCGTCGTCGAGGAGTGCTCATGAACTACGATATCGGCATGATCTGCCAGGCCTGCGGCTGCGTCACCATTTTCCAGGCTGGCACCAACACCCCGCGGCGATGCGCTCGCTGCGATGACGTGGACATGGATCCCCCGCCCGCGCCGCCGTCGCTCGAGCGGCCGGCGTGCTCCGGCGGGCGCAGCCGCCGACTCGAGGCCGCGCAGCTCGACTGGATGGAGTGATCAGACCGGCGCGCCGAGCTGCCGGAGGAGCTCTCGCATCACCCCGCGAGCGCAGTGCTCCCGGTAGGCGCGCGTCGAGCGCACGTCGTCGATGGGCGAGATGTCCTGCGCCACCGCGGCGTCGAGCTCCGCCGCGGTGAGCTCGTCGAGCGAGCGCGACATGCAGAGCGCGCGCACGCTCGGCAGGAGCGCCGTCGTGGGCGCGACCGACGCCATCCCCAGCCCGAGCCGCACGAGCCGCCCGGATCGCACCTCGGCCACCCCCGCGAGCGCGACCTTCGAGATCGCCTGAGCACGGCGCGCGCCGACCTTCCGCCAGTACCAGGGCGATCCGGCCTCCGGCAGCGCGATCTCCACCGCGACGATCACCTCGTCCGGCGCGCGCGACGTGCGCTTGTAGCCCGTCTGCAGGGCGCTCATCGGGATGCGCCGCTCCCCCCGGACGCTCTGCACCACGACGATCGCGTCGTAGGCGGCGAGCGCGGCCACGCCGTCGGCCGCCGGCGACGCGGTGGCCAGGTTGCCGCCGAGCGTGCCGCGCGCCTGGATCTGCACCGCGCCCACGTCGCGGCCCATCCGCGCGAGGAGCGGCGCCCGCCGGGCGATCGCGTCGCTCCGGCGCATCTCCAGGTAGGTCGTCGCGGCGCCCACCCGGAGCGTGTCGCCCGAGATCGAGATGCCGCGCAGGTCCGGGAGCCGGGACACGTCGACGACGATCGGCGGCGCCGCCGGATCGGCGCTCGCCGGCGGCGCCGCCGCCGCCGGGGCGGGCACACCGAGCGGAGGCCTGAGCTCCTGCTCGACGACCCAGTCGGTGCCGCCGGCCAGGAGCGCGACCGGCGCGCCGCGCGCGGCCTGCTCCGCCACGAGCTCGCACAGGGGGCCGAGCCCGGAGACGCGCCGCATCTCGAACAGGGGAAGATCCGCGATGCTCACGGGGCCCTCCCCCCTCCCCCGCCCCGGCGCAACGCCGCCGCGGCGCGGACGCTCTCGACGATCCGCTGGTAGCCGGTGCAGCGGCACAGGTTGCCCGCGAGCGCCTCGCGCACGTCGAGCTCCGAGGGATCCGGGTTCCGCACGAGCAGCGCCTCGGCGGAGACGAGCATGCCGGGCGTGCAGATCCCGCACTGCGCGCCGCCCTCCTCGATGAAGCAGCGCTGCAGCGGCGACAGGTGCCCGGCGGCGGCGAGGCCCTCGACCGTCGTCACGTGCCGCCCCTCGCACTGCCCGATCGCGACGAGGCACGCGTTCACGGGGTCGCCGTCGATCAGCACCGTGCACGCGCCGCACTCGCCCTCCGCGCACCCCTCCTTCGTGCCCGTGAGCCCGAGCGGCCCCCGGAGCGCGTCGAGCAGCCGCGAGAGCGGCGGCAGGTCGACCTCGCGCGGCGAGCCGTTGACGACGAGCGATATCTTCATGCGCGCTCCCCTCTCCCCGCCGCCGGCCGTGGCGCCGCGGCGCCGCGCGCCGCCTCGAGCAGGCGCTCCGGCGTGAGCGGCAGCGCGCACGCGGCGATCCCCGTCGCGTGCTCGACCGCCGCGGCCACCGCGGGCGCGCCGCCATCCATCGGCATCTCGCCGATGCCCTTGGCCCCGCCGCCCGGGCCGAGCGGGAACGGCGCCTCGACAAGGACGACATGGAACGGCGGCGCGTCGAGCGACGTCGGGATGATGTAGTTGGTCATCCTCGGGTTCCTGATCTTGCCGCCCTGCCAGACGATCTCCTCGGAGAGCGCCCAGCCGATCGCCTGGAGGCTGCCGCCCTCGATCTGCCCCTTGCACATCACCGGGTGGATCGCCTTGCCCACGTCCGCGGCCGACCAGAAGTCGACGACGGTCACCTCGAACGTGTCGAGATCCACCTCGACCTCGACCACGTCGCACGCCCACCCGAAGCACGGGTACGCGTCTCCCTTGTAAGCCTCGTCGTCCCAGCGCACGTGGCCCGGTGGCTCGTACTGCTTCAGCGACGTCACCTGCCCCTCGCGGGCGAGCAGCCGGTCGGCGGCCTCCTCGAAGCTCAGCGCCGCCGGCGCCGCTCGGCTGGCCTGCCCCTCCTGCGCGGCGCGCGGCGGCCGCGCCGCCTCCTGCTCCTCGCGCACGCGGCTCGCCAGCTCGCGCGCCGCGGCCTCGAGGATCGACCCGACCACCATGACGGTGCGCGACGCGACCGTGGGGCCCGAGTCGGGCACCCTCGTCGTGCACGGCACCTCGAACTCGACCCGGTCGATCGGCAGCCCCGCCGCGTCCGCGGCGATCTGCCGGAACACCGTCTCCGTCCCCTGGCCGATGTCGGTCGACGCCGTGCGGATGCGGAGGCGCCCGCCGGGCGCGAGGTCCACCGCGATCTTGCCCTTGTAGTAGCGCTCGCCCGACCCGGTGAAGCCCGCGCCGTGCATGAACACGGACAGCCCGATCCCGCGCGCCACGCGCCCGCGCACGACCGGGCCGGCCGCGCGCTTCTGCCGGTAGCCGCTCGCCGCGATCGCCTTCGCGATGCACTCCTCGCCCGCGACGCTCTCGCGGAGCACCTGCCCCGTCGCCGTCGAGTCGCCGGGGCGCAGCACGTTCTTCGCCTTCAGGTCGAGCGGATCGCAGCCGAGCTCCCGCGCGACGCGGTCGAGGTGCCGCTCGATCGCCCAGATCGTCTGCGGCGCGCCGAAGCCGCGGAAGGCGCCGTTCGGCGGCGTGTTCGTCGCGACCGCGGTCGCCTCGATCCAGACGTCGTCCCAGCGGTAGGCGCCCGACGCGTGGAGGGCGCCGCGCGACAGGACCACCTGCGACAGCGTCGCGTACGCGCCGCCATCCATGAGGACCCGGACCTTCAGCGCGCGGAGCGTCCCGTCCCGATCGCAGCCGCTCGTGATCTCGCAGGACGCCGGGTGGCGCTTCGTCGTCGCCTCGATGTCCTCCGTCCGGTCGTAGATCATCCGCACCGGGCGGCCGCTCTTCCTCGCCAGGAGCGCCGCGTGGAGCGCGATGATCGACGGGTACTCCTCCTTGCCCCCGAAGCCGCCCCCGGTCACCGACTGCGTGATGTGAATCCGGTCGGGCGGCAGCCCGAACGCCTTCAGGAACGCCTTCTGCACGTAGAACGGGCACTGGATCGAGCCGGTCGCGTGCGCGCCTGCCTCGTCCCACCAGGCGATGACCCCCTGCGGCTCGATGTAGAGCTGCTCCTGGTGGTGCGAGGCGTACGTCCCGGTGACGACCACCTCGCAGCGCGCGAGCGCCGCGTCGATGGCGACCTCGCTGCGCTCACGCTCGGCGTCCGCGCACCCCTTCGTGATGAGGTACCGCTTGATGACGTTGTCGGTGCCCCAGAGGATCTCCTCGCCCTCGAGCGCGGCGCGCATGTCGAGCACCGGCGGCAGCGGATCGATGTCGAGCGCGACCGCCTGGACCGCCCGCGAGAGCTTCAGCCGATCGGCGCAGCCGAGCAGGACGATCGGCTCGTAGGCGTGGTTCACCTTCCCGGTCCCGAGGATCGGCTGATCGTCCAGGATCAGCGCGACCACGTTGACCGGGACATCCTCGGCGAGCACCACCGTGACGTCGCTCCAGTCGAACGCGGGGTCGAACCGCACCCCCCGGAGGATCCCGCGCGGCACCGGGCTCCGCACGGTGCGCCCGAAGATCTCGCCCGGCATCGCCGGGAGATCGTCGACGTAGCGCGACGCCCCCGTGACCTTGGGGGGGCCGTCGGCGCGGGGCACGCTGCTCCCCACGGCGCTTGCTGAAGCTGGAGGGCTCGTCGCCATTCTTCTGCTCCTCCTCACCGACGATAGCCCGGTCGCCCTGGCGACGTCGACCCAGGCGCGCTGCGCGATGTCGTCGACGATCGCCGATCGCCCTCAGGTGAGAAAGCGCGGCGGCCCCCCGAGCACGCGGATCACGTCCACCGGGATGTTCAGGTCGTGCAGCACCCTCGGATCGTCCACCTCCTCGCCCACGCACCTGTCGCCGAGCGCCCGCAGGTGATCCCGGAGCGGCGGCGGATCCGGCTCGAGGTAGCGCTGCAGCGCCTCGGCGCGCAGCACCACCGGGTGGCCGCCGCGGCCGAGGTGCCGCGGCCGCACCGCGAGCGGCGGCGTCGCGGACGACGCGCCCGCGTCGAGCCGGGCGAGCAGCCGCGCCACCGTCGCGGCGCTCGCGGGGGGCACGTCGACCGGCGTCACGACGACGGCATCGGCGTCGCCGATGCGCGGCGCGGCGACGGCCAGCGAGCCCGCTGGGCCGAGGTCGTCCGGGGCGGTCCACGAGACGAGGTCGATGCCTGGCCGCACGTGGGCCAGGAGCGCGTGAAAGACGGAGGTGCGCACCACCACGAGCACCCGCGCGCTCTCGGCCGCGAGCCGCGCCTCCGCGTGCGCGATGGCCAGCGGCCGCTCGGCCCCTCCCTTCGCCCCCGCGGGCCAGGCGAGGAGCGCCTTCGGCCCCCCGAGCCGCTTGCCCGCGCCCGCGGCGAGCACGATCGTGATCACGGTCTTCATCGAGCCTGCTCCTCCCCCGCCAGCGCAGTCGCGGCGGGCGACCACCGAGCACGCTGTCGCCCCGAGCGCCAGGCGACCAGCTCCGCGGAGAGGGCGACGCTGATCTCGGCCGGGGTGCGCGCCCCGATGTCGACGCCGACCGGCATCCGGACCCGCGCGACGTCGCTCTCCGACACCCCCTTCGACTCGAGCCGCGCGCGCGTGCGCGCCGCCTTCGCCCGGCTCCCGACCCCGCCGACGTAGCCGAACCCGCGCGCGAGCGCCCACTCGATGGCCGCCTGGTCGAGCCCGTGGTCGTGCGTCATCACGAGCGCCGCCGCCTCGCCGAGATCCCTCGGCAGGCCCGCCGCCACCTCGGGGTCGTCGTGATCTGCAAGCACGAACCGCACCTGCCCCGCGAGCGCCGGCAGGGGCCCCTGCTGCGCGCCGTCATGCAAAGGCGGCACGCCGGCCAGCGGCCCCGACGGCGGCACGCGGGCGGGATCGGCGGCGGCGGCGCGCGCGTCGCAGAGGGTGACCCGGAAGCCCAGCGACGCGAGGAGCGGCGCCGCGAACGCGCCCACGTGCCCGGCGCCGATCACGAGCACGTGCACCGCGGGCAGCATCGGCTCGATGAGGACCTCGACCGAGCCGCCGCAGCACATCCCGAGGCTCGGGCCCAGCCGGAAGGTCTCGAGCTTCGGGGTGCTGGCGAGCTCGTCGAGCGCGCGCCCCATGATCCCGAGCGCCGCCCGCTCGACGGCGCCGCCGCCGATCGTGCCGATCGCGGTGAGATCCTCGAGCAGGCAGAGCTTCTGCCCCGGCGTCGACGGCGCCGAGCCGTGCCGCGCCACCACCGAGGCGAGCACCACCCGCCGCCCCGCCTCGATCGCGCCGAGCGCCGCGCGCAGCACGTCGTGCGGCAACGCCGTCCGCGGGATGACCTGGCTCAGATCCGGCATGGTGGAACTCTAGCGACCCGGGGACCGAAGACGAGAGCGCCGAGAGGTCCTACGCTGAAAGAGCTTGCCGGAACGGCGCGCTTGTCGCGAAAGTCGAGCGCGCGCGGCGAGCGACGCAGGCACCCCCTGGATCCCGGCCGGCTGCATCCGCTGGGATCCCCAATGAAAACGTGGAGATCCCAGACTCGATGAGCTCCCCCGCCACGCCCGACCCCGACCTCCAGCGCGCCCTCTCGGACCCGGGCTTCACGCCGGGGCGCCGCCACTTCACCGCCCTCCTCTCGCTGCTCGAGACGGCCGGCGAGCCCGCCGAGCGGGCGCTGCGGCGCGCCGGCGCGGCCGCGCTGCCGGCCGCGCTCGAGCGCGCCGCCGGCGCGGCGCCGTCGCTGCGCGCGCCGCTCACCCGGCTCATCGGCAAGCTGATGGCCGCCGCGCCGCTCGATCCCGAGGTCTCCGAGCGGGCGCGCGACTACCTGCTCGCCTGCCTCCGCGACGACGATCGCCGCACGCGGCGGATGGCGGCGGTGGCGCTCGGCAAGCCGAAGGCGGCGGATCTCGGTCGCCCGCTCGTCGAGCAGGCGCTCGCCGAGGCGGCGCGCAGCGAGCGCTCGCCCGACGTCCGCCGCGCGCTGATCGACGCGCTCGGCAAGGTCGGCGGCGGCGCCGCGCTCGACGTGCTGGCCGAGCTCGGCGGCGACGACGACGTCGCCGGCGTGCGCGCGCGCGCCGAGCTCCTGGCCAGGAGGACCCTGTCGCGCGGCGAGCCGTCGGAGATCGCCGGCGATCGCGCGCCGGAGCTCCCTGTCCGCGTGGCGGTGCGCTGCCGGCGCGGGCTCGAGGCGCTCCTCGCCGAGGAGCTCGCGGCGCTCGACAAGGGCTCCCCCGGCGGGGCGCTCGTCCCCGAGCTCCGGAGCGATCCGTGCGGCGGCACGCGCGTCGAGGTGATGCTGAGCGGCCGCCTCGACGTCCTGTTCGGGGCCCGCACGATGCTGTCGATCGCGCTGCCGCTGCCGCTGCGGAAGCTCGATCCGGGCGCCGATCTCGCCGCGGCGGTCGCCGAGCGGCTGCTCTCGCGGGAGTCGCTCGAGATCCTGCGCCGCTTCACGCGCGGCGCGATCCGCTACCGCATCGACTGGGCCGGCGGCGGCAAGCGCCGGGCAGCGGTGTTCCGCGCCGCGGCGGCGGTCGAGGCAGGGGCCCCGGAGCTCGTGAACGATCCGACGCAGAGCACGTGGGACGTGGTCGTCTACGAGGGCGCGGGGCGCGTCCGGGTCGAGCTCGCGCCGCGCCTGCCCGACCCGAGGTTCGCGTACCGCCAGGGCGACGTGCCCGCGGCGTCGCACCCGACGATCGCGGCGGCGCTCGCGCGCATCGCGGGGGTGCGCGCCGACGACGTCGTCTGGGATCCGTTCGTCGGCTCGGGCCTGGAGCTCTGCGAGCGCGCCCTGCTCGGGCCGTACCGGCGGCTCGTGGGCTCGGATCGCGATCCTCGGGCCCTGGAGATCGCGCGGGAGAACCTCGACGCCGCGGGCGCGCGCGACGCGGAGCTCCTCCAGCGCGACGCGTACGGCGGGCCGCCCCCGGGCGACGCCCCCACGCTGATCCTGACCAACCCGCCCCTCGGGAGGCGCGTCGAGCGCACGGGAGATCTCGACGCCATGCTCGAGCGCTTCGTCGAGGGCGCCGCGCGCGCGCTCGCGCCGGGCGGCAGGCTTGTGTGGATCTCGCCGTTCCCCGAGCGGACCGAGGCGGTCGCGCGCCGCTCAGGCCTCCGGCCCGAGGCGCTCCAGCGCGTGGACCTGGGCGGCTTCGACGCCCAGATCCAGAGCTTTCACAAGGCGGCGGTCCAGCCGCAGGCGACCCTCGACCGAGGCGACGGCCGGCGCGGGGATCGGCTGGACCGTCCCCTCCCCGGGCGCACCGGGCGCGGCCCCCAGCAGGCCCAGCTGCGCGGCGAACAGCATCGCCCCCGCCGCCAGGAGGAGCGCCACGAGCACCGCGATGATCATCCCAAGCCGCCCCGAGCGATCGGGGGGCGGGTCGGTGGTCATGCCGTCGAGCCTGCCGAAGGACGACGGCGCCGGCGCGGCTGAGCCCTGCTGCGCCGGCGCCGCGCTCGGCTGCGCGGCGAGGGCGTCCTGCGGGGGCGGCGACGCTGGCTGTGGCGGGCTGATCGCGCCGACGGCAGCGACGCGCGGCCCGGGGAGCCCGCCGCTCGCGGCGTCGGGGCTCCCGGACGCAGGGGCCGGGAGCACCCCCGGCGCGCGATCGACCGGCGCTCCAGCGGGGCGGCCTTCCGTCGCCGCGTCGGCGAGCGCCTGCGGCGTGCTGACCGGCGCTGCCGCCATGACCTGAAGGGGCGCGTCGGACGTGGCCTGGGATGCCTCCCGCATCCGCGTGGGGACGTCGTCCTCGTCGTCCTCGTCGTCGACGACCGTGGGCGCATCCAGCGTGAGCTCGTCGTGGATGTCGTCGTCGAGATCGCCCAGGAAGGGCATGTCGTCGTTGCGCTGCGGATGCGGCCTCGCCAGCGCGCCGTGCTCCGCGCCCGGACGCTCGCGCCCGACGAACGCCGGGGCCGGCACCCCGAGCGCCGACGGCTCGCGAGGACCTCCGGCCGGCAACCCCGCGCTCGCTCCGGGCCGCCCGGCGCTGCTCACGCGGTGCGCGACGGAGGGCGTTCCTCCGAAGGGCGGCGGCGCTGCGGCCGCCGGCCCCGCCGCTCCGCGGAGGTCCAGGGGCGACCCCTCCCGCGTGAGCGTCATCGGCTTCTCGCCTTCGCGCTCATCGCCGAACGACTGGATCAGCGGGACCGCCCCGACGCCCGGGAGCCGCCCTCGCGCGGCCGGAACGCGGCCTCGCGTCGCCGGAGCGGCTGGCGTTGCAGGCGCGGCCACGGGCGCCCTGGGGACGGGGACGGCACCCAGCCTCGGCGGCGACGCGCCGTGGTACGCCGCTGGAGGCTGCAGGCGCTCAGGCGGAAGTTGCGGCGGCGGCTGCCCTGCGGCCGCTGCCGCCGCGCGCTCCGCGATGATCGCGTCGAGCTGGCTCGAGCTCAGCGGCGCGACGCGCATCAGCGTCCGCACCTCGTCGTCGTCGTCGTCGTTCGTCGCGTCCTCGTCGTCGAGCGGGAGCAGCGTGCGCACCGCGGGGTCGGGGTGCCATTCCTCGAGGGCGCGCCGGAAGGCGGCGGCGTTCGTCGTGCGGACGGAGCGATCGCGCTGGAACGCGTCGTCGAGGACCCGCTGGAGATCGTCGTCGCCAACGTCGAAGACCGCGAGCGGCGCCGGCGAGGAGCTCCCGATCCGTTGCCGCGTCTCGGCGTCGCTCCCGCCGCCGAAGGCGCTCGTTCCGGTCAGCACCTCGTAGAGCGTCGCCGCGATGGCCCACACGTCGTCGCCGGGCGAGAGCGTCCCGCCCGCGATGCGCTCGGGCGACTGGTAGGCGGCGCGGCTCGGCGTCTGGCGCAGATCGGCCAGGATGGCCTTCGAGGTGCGGTCGACCGCGGTCGTGAGCACGCACTCGGGCGAGATGGCCCCGTGCGCAACGCCGAGGGCGTGCAGCGCCTCGATCCTCTTCGCGAGGCGGATGGCCCAGCCGACGGCGTCGAGCTCGTTCAACGGGCCATCGCGCAAGATCCGAGTTGCAAGCGTTTCCACTTACGAAGCCAGCGTAGTACCGGTTCGCCGAAGTTTGTACCGGGATCCGCGTGCAGTTCGCATCGGGACCGACCAATTCCGGGATGCGCGTCCAGCCGCGCACCTTCCTCCGGGGCGGCGCCCCCGACGGACGGCGCCGGCGCGCGGCTCTGCGGCGCGGGGGGACGCGCTCGTCACGACCGCTCGCCCCCGGTCGCGTCGGTCGGGACGATGCGGACGCGGCGCACCCTCCGGCCAGCCACGTCCATGGCCACCAGCGTGTAGCCCTCGCACTCGACGCGCTCCCCGGCCTCCGGTGGGTGCTCGAGCCGGCCGAGCATATAGCCGCCGACCGTCTCGACGGTCTTCACCTCGGGCAGCAGCACGATATGGGCGTCGCGCTCCAGGTCCGCGAGCAGCACGCGGCCGTCGACGTCGACGATGCCGCCGCCGCGGCGGTGGATGGGCGGCACCTCCTCGTCGTTCTCATCGCGGATCTCGCCGACGATCTCCTCGATGAGGTCCTCCATCGTGACGAGCCCGATGAACTCGCCCGAGGCCGAGGTGATGATCGCCACCGGCACCTGGCGCGCCTGCATCTCGAGGCGGAGGCGCTCGACCGAGGTGTTCTCGCGCGCGAAGATCGGCTTGCGGAGCAGCTCGGCCACGCGCGCCGCGCGGCGTCGGTGGCTCAGGACGTCGAACAGATCGCGGAGGTGCAGGTAGCCGAGCACGTTCTTGCCCTGCTCATCGAGCACCGGGTACCGGGAGTACCCGGCGTCCGCCACGATCCGCACCGCCTCCTCGATCGTCATGTTCGCGCGCAGGATCGCCGCGTCGGAGCGGAGCGACATCACGTGCCTCGCCGTGCGCCGGCGCAGGTCGAAGATGCGCACGAGCATGCTGCGCAGCGCCGGATCGAGCCCCGCGGGGCTCTTGGTCAGGAGCAGCCGGAGCTCCTCCGAGGTGTGCGCGATCTCGGCCTCGCCCACCGGCCGGAGCCCGAAGAGCCGGACGAACCCGTTCGCCATCGAGTTGAGCACCCAGATCACCGGCCACATCAGGACGAAGAACACGTGCAGCGGCCGCGCCGCCCAGAGCGTGACCTTCTCCGTCCGCTGGATGGCGAGCGACTTCGGCGCGAGCTCGCCGATCACCGTGTGGAGCGCCATGATCACGATGAACGCGATGCCCACGGCGAGGGCGTGCGCGCCGACCCCAGACCACGCGCCGAGCGGCGCGAGCATCGGCTCGATCAGGTGGGCGATGGCGGGCTCGCCGATCCAGCCGAGCCCGAGGGACGCGAGCGTGATGCCCAGCTGGTTGGCCGAGAGGTACTCGTCGAGCCGCTGCGACATCTGCAGCGCGAGCCGCGCGCGCGCATCCCCCTCGCGCACGAGCTGCTCCAGCCGCGTCGGCCGCATCTTGACGATGGCGAACTCGGAGGCGACGAAGAACGCGTTGAGGAGCACCAGGAGCGCGGTGCCCAGGAGATAGACAAACGTCATGCCGGTCGACGTCCTCCCGCGGGCGCGCCTGCCCCCCCGCGCCTCGGCGACGAGCCGCGCTTAAATCCGCGCACGATCGAGGATCTTGCTTCGCAGGTCCGGGTCGTCGTTGCTGAGTCCATCGACGAGAGCATCGGCCGGGGACTGGCCCTTGGCGATGAGCGCGCTGAGCCGCTCGAGGTGGACGCGCTCGTCCTTGCCGCTCTTGCTCAGGCGCGCGCGCCGCTCGAGGCCGCCCGAGGCGATCGACACGAGCTGCTCGGCCAGCGCCGCGAGCGGCTTGCCGCGGAACGTAGCGCGGAGCGCGCGCTCGGCGATCATCGGGCGCACAGCTTCGAGCTCGTCGAACCTGAAGCTCTCGGACAGGGCGTCGGCCTCGTCGAGCGCGCGCGCGTCGTACAGGATCCCCGCCCACAGCGCCGGGAGCGCGCAGACCAGGTTGCCCGGCAGCGAGTCCGCGCCGCGGACCTCGATGGTCCGCTTCAACCGGACCTCCGGGAAGAGGGTGTTGAGGTGCATCTCCCAGTCGGCGCGGGTGGCCCGGTGCCCCTCGCGGCCGTGCTCCAGGAACTCACGGAACGTCTGCCCCGTGTTCTCGATCACCTCGCCGTCGCGCTTGATGAGGAACATCGGCGCGTCGACCGCCCACGCGACGTAATCCGAGAAGCGGCGGCCGCGCTCGAGCACGTTGCGGAGCAGCCCCTGCCGCGACGGGTCGACGTCGAGCCAGACCTTGGCGCGGTAGCTCCGCCCGCCGAACAGCGCGCCCTCGTAGAACGGCGAGTTCGCGAAGATGGCCGTCACCAGCGGGGAGAGCCGGAGCGACACGCGGAGCGCGCGCATCGCCGCCTCCTCGCTGGCGTAGTCGAAATTCGCCTGCACCGTGGCGGTGCGGCGCATCATGTCGAGGCCGTGCGCGCCGCGCGTCGGCAGGTAGCGCCGCATGATCGCGTAGCGCGACTTGGGCACCCAGGAGAGCTCGGCTTGCGACGCGAACGGGTGGAACCCGATGCCGAGCCACGCGAAGCTGAGCTCGGCGGAAATGTCGCGCAGCTCCGCGAGGTGCCCGCTCATCTCCATACAGATCTGGTGGATGTTCTCGAGGGGCGCCCCGGACAGCTCGAGCTGCCCGCCCGGCTCGAGGGTCACCGAGGCGCCGGCCCGGGCGAGCGCGATCAGCGGACCGCCGGGGGTCTCGTGCTCGGGCGTCCAGCCGTGCCGCTCGACGAGCGCCTGGAGCACGGAGAGGATGCTCCGCTCACCCTCGTAGGGGAGGGCGGCGCCCGTCCTTGCATCGACCCCGAACTTCTCCGCCTCGGCGCCGATCCGGTGGAGCGACTCGGGCTTCACCGCTTCGTGGAAGGGAAACAGCAGATCGTCGAACGTCTTCAACGGTTGAGACATCGACTCGCTCGCGTGGCTTGCATCGGCCATCATCACGTTTCCGGTTTATTTCGTTCTCGCCTAGAGCGCGCGCCTAAGCAGGGGCGCGCGCTGCGTCGTACGGAGCATCTTCGCGAGCGCACCGACGTGCGCCAGCGTTGTCCCCGTCCCTCCCCCGAGCATTCGCGCGCCGGCCTCGATGAGCCGCACCGCGGACGCGGCCCAGGCGTCGCACGCCTCGGCGGGCGAGAGGCGTTCGGCCCCCTCTCCGTGCGCGGGCTCGACGCCGAGCAGCACGCCGACCTGGGCCTCGTGGGCGACGCCCTCGAGGCGCCGGAGGATGTTGAGCCCGAGGTCGACCGACGCGATCTCGAAGAGCAGCGCGTCCGCGCCGCTGTCGAGCGCCCCCCGGGCGACCTCCTCGAAGCCCTCGCCGTCGACGGTACGTCCGGCCCCGTCGAGCTCCACGAGCGCCCACGTCGCCAGCTGCGTCGTGCTGGCGCTGACCACCGCCGCGCGGCGCGCGAGCCGCGCGACCGCGGGGGAGACGCACGCCGCCTGGACGGGATCGAAGCCGCAGGCGACGAGGATCTCGCAGCCGGCAGCGGCCAGCCTGGCCGCATGGACCGCGTAATCTTCCGCAATCCGGTCGGCCATGGGCGCGGCGGCAGTGTGGCCCAGGATACCGGCCACCGCCACGCGGCGTGCGGCCGCGCCTGCCGCCTCCGCCGCGAGCTCGACCGCGGTTCCGGTCAGCGCGGCGGCTCGGAACCCCATGCCGATGGGCGCCAGGGCACGCGTCGTCGTCGCGGACGTGAGGGCCCGGATCACGTCGATCCCCAGCGCGATCTCCTGCTCGTGGAGCTCCGCGATCGTCCGAGGCGACTCGCGGAGCAGCCGGCCGAGGGCGGTGTTGGAGGAGACCGAGGCGCCCCGGCCGCGGAGCGAGGCGAGCGGATCGCCGCTGATAATGAGCGGACGACCTACCGGAGGCCGAGAGGTGGAGGCCTCGAGCGCGTTCACGTCCTTCGCTGCTTTCCAGGGCTCCTCTACCACCGGTCTATAAGGGGAAACTAGCCCAAGACAGCCCCTCCGCGTCGCGAAATGGTGCGGGCCAGCGGTCTGGAGCACAGCGATCCATGCAGCGGAGTCGGGGGCAACCTGATGGATGCTCGCCGATGCTGGGCGTGACGGCGGCGCGAAACGGGGGATCTGCGATCATAGGGGCTCGGTTGTGCCGCGGGCCGTCATACGGCGGGGAGGCTCCGGCCTCCTACCCCGCGGCCGCGGCGCGCGACGAACTTCCGGTCGAAGAGCCGCACCCGCCGGACGAACAGATCGAGCAGGAAGACGAGCATGGCGGCATAGATGAACCGCTGCCAGAGCTCCTCGTGGAAGGTCACCTTCTCCCCGGCCGGGTCGAAGATGGCCGCCACGCCGTTCGGATCGACCGCGCCGCCGGTCGACGTCGCGGCCTTCTCGAGGGTCGCGAGCTCGGGTTCGAAGCTCGCGTACTCGCGGGGGTACGGGTTCGAGACGTGGCCGTAGCTGACGGCGACGGGCCGGAGCGAGCCGTCCTCGGCCTCGCGAAGGTGCTCCGCCCGCAGCAGGAAGGAGCCGTACCGATCCAGCGCGAGCGCCGTCTCGTACCGGCCCGGCGCGGTCTGACGCATGTCGACAACCCGCGTCGTCCCGCCCGGCTCGGGCCCGATGATGCTGAGCCGGGAGGTCAGGTTGTTCTCGAACCGGTCGTCTGCCCCGAACGCGTCCACGGACGCGCGCAGCTCTCCGTCCACGATCTCGGCCTTCATGTCGAGCTCGCGCCGGTGCTTCTGGCGCATGTGCTCATGGATGAGCTGCCCCCAGAACTTCTCGAAGCCCGGCCACCTCAGCCACTCCACGGCCCAGCGCGCCTTGACGTCGCTCGTCCAGGCCAGCGTCCACCCGAGGCCGACCCGCCAGCGCGCGAGGATCGGCTCCTCGGTGTCGCTCGTGAGCAGCTCCTGGGCCGGCGACGGCTTCAGCTTGGTCGAGACGTAACCGTGCAGGTTCGGCGCCGTGCGGATGTCGATGCCGCGGAGGAACGCCGCGTCGCCGACCTGCGTGACCGGAAACCACTCCTCGACGGCGGCGGCGCGCGCGACCATCTCGGTCTCCTTGGTGAAGATCCGCGGCAGGTTGTTCGGATCGGGGACCGCGTGGAAGCGCCCTCCGCCCACGTCGGCGATCATCTTGAGCAGCTGCTCGTCGAGGTCGTTCCCCAGCCCCACGGTGGTCACCGTGATCGACTCCGCGATCATCGCGGACACGAGGTCGCGGATGCCGCCCGTCGACGCCTTGCCGTCGGTGAGGAGGATGACGTGCTTCTTGCGCGCCTGGGTCACGGTCATGTCCTGGTAGGCGGCGTCGAGCGCGCTGAAGATCTCGGTCCCGCCGCCCGGCTGGATGCGCGCGATCTCGCCGGCGATCCGCGAGCGGTTGCGCGCGGGCTGCATCTTCACGTACCGGGTCGGCGCCGAGTCGAACGCGATGACCTCGATCAGGTCGTCGGACGACAGGACCCCGGCGGTCGCCTTCGCTGCGGCCTTGGCCATCTCGAGGGGCAGCCCGGTCATCGACCCCGAGCGATCCATGACGAGCGCCATCGCGACGCTCGGCATGTCCTTCTTCCGCTCGTTGTCCATCCGCACCGGCAGGATCCGCTCGATGGTGGTGCGGTACCAGCCGCCGAGGCCGTACCCTGACTCGCCGCCGGCGAAGAGGAACCCCCCGCCGAGATCGCGCACGTAGCTCTCGATGATCTCCTGCCCCTGCAGGCTGAGCGCTTCCTTCGGGGTATCGGACACGATCAGGAAATCGTAGCGCTCCATCTCCTTGAGGGAGCCGGGGAAGCCGGCCGGCGGCCTGACGTCGACGTCGAGCTGCTGCGCGGTGAGCGCGCTCGAGAGCGGGCCGGCGTGCTGCGGCGTCCCCTCGATGTAGAGCACCGACGGGCGCCCGGGCACGTCGATGGTGGTCGCGTACCGGTTGTTCTCCTTGAACTTGTCGTCGGCGATCTGGTCGAGCTCGAGCGCGTAGGTCACCTGCCCCGCGATGCGCACGACGCTCTTGAACACGACGTCGTTCGGCCCCGCCTTGAGCTCGAGATCCCGGATGCCCTCGA
The DNA here is from genome assembly GCF_051519845.1 of Sorangium sp. So ce362. NCBI lineage: Bacteria > Pseudomonadati > Myxococcota > Polyangiales > Polyangiaceae > Sorangium > Sorangium sp. So ce362. Next base: position 7,929,826 of record NZ_CP150332.1, read on the forward strand.
GGCCGTTCAACGCCTCCCCCTGGAACAGCCGCACGCGGGCCCTGGTGGCGCGGCTGGCATAGATGTCCGCGTGGATCTCGAACGTCTCGCCGACCTTGACGCGGTCCGGCATCCTGAGCTCGCGCACCGCGACCTCGGGCGGCGCGGGTCGCCGGTATGGGATGGCGAACAGCCGTACCCCGAAATCGCGCGCCCGGTTGGCCTCGGCCAGCACGTCGCCGTCGGTCTGGACGCCGTCCGACATCAGCACGGCGCGCTTGAGGTAGCCGGGCGGGTACAGCCCGTAGGCGAGCTGGAGCGCCGCCTGGAGGTTCGAGCCGGCGCCGAGATCGCCGCGCTGTCCTTTCTCGTCGAGGTGGCGGCCGATGGCCGGCGCGCGCCGCTCCGCGTCGCGGCCGGCCGCCTCGCCGGCGGCGTGCTCGACGAGCCGCGGCCGTCGCGCGAACGTGATCACCTTGATCACGCCGTCCTCCGGCTTCTCGGCGAACGCCTTGTCGAGCGCCGCGCGCGCGTCGCCGAGCGACTCGTCGGTGACGGACTCCGAGACGTCGATGAGATAGATGGTGGCGACCTTCTCCGTGGTCGCGGTCCTCGCGAGCCGCGACAGCCCGAGCGCGATGAGCGCGACGAAGGCGATCCTCAGCAGCACGGAGAGCACGCGCTGCGGGAGGGGAAGGTCGGCGAGCGATCCCGCGAGGACGCCCACGAACCAGGGGGCGAGCAGGAGCGCGCCGAGCATCTTCGGGTTGAGGAGCTCGTACTTCACCCCCTCGCGCACCCACGTGAGCGTCGGATCCGGATGCAAGATGACGTACTTCCGGTACGCCCAGAACAGGATCCCACCGAGGGCGGCGCAGGTGATGGCCCACGCGACGACGCGGAACTTGCGGCCACTGAACGCGCTCACACCGTCACCCTCCTGTGGTACGTGAACCACTCGATCGCGGTCACGAGGAGCACCGCCGCGAGCAGGTAGACCCAGAGCTCACGGCGAACGCCGATCTTGAACTCGCTCACCGCGCCCGCGCCGCGTCCGTCGACCTTGAGCTCGGCGGCGGGTGCGATCGCGCTCTCCTGCGGCGCGGAGAGGTTCGCGGCGAACATGCTCTCCTCCTGCGCGCCGGCGGCGCCGACGCGCAGCGTATAGAAGCCGGCGTGCTGCCCGAGGAAGACGGCGCGCCCGTCCTGGATCGGGACCGCCCGCTTCGTCCCGTCGGGCAGCTCCAGGCTGGCCGACTCCGCGGACGAGGACGCCGGGATGTGCCAGACCGCGCCCGTGCGGAACGAGGAGATGTAGCTCGTGTCCTCCTCGACGAAGTCGTTGATCGCGTTGAGCAGGAAGAGCGGCCAGGCGATGCGGAGGGGGAAATCGCTCTCGCGGACGTCGAAGCCGAGCGCGACGAATTTGACGCCGCCGCGCCGCCCCTCGATGAGCAGCGGGCCCTTGTAGCTCCGGCCGACGACCCTGTCTTCCTTGTTGCCCTTGAGCACGTGGGCGCGCGCGATGTTCACGTCGCTGAGCGCCGTGTAGCGCAGGAGCGGGTGCTTCGCGTCGAGCTCGTCGAACCCCAGACGGTAGTTCGGATCGTCGTCCAGGATCTCCTTGCCTACCTCGAACGGGAGGGTGGTCCCGGTCGGGTTGAGGTAGAGCAGGCTCCCGCTCCCCGGCGCGACGCTCGGCGCCACGCCGTCGAAGATGGTCACGTCGAACGACGACGCCGTCGGGTAACGCTGCGGCTCGACGTACGTCACGTCGAGGTACTCGTCGAGGAGCAGCGCCGCCTCGAGGAACATGTTCCCCGCGGAGACGACCTGGACGCGCGCGCGGCGCCGCTCGGGGAGGAGCGCGTACGCGCGGTTGTCCGCCGGGAGGTCATCGGAGCTGCCGTCGGCCAGCGCGAGCTTCGCCTCGAGCGTCTTCGATGCGCCGGAGAGGTTCGGGTAAAAGCGGGGCAGCTTCTCCTTGGGCTTGAGCCGGAGGCGCGTCAGATCCGTGAGCTGGCCGTCGCCGAGCAGCGACAGCTCGAGATCGAGCGGCTCGTCGCTCGTGTTCGTGACCTCGAGCATCACCTCGTAGCGGCTCTTGTCGAGCGGGTAGCGCCGCACCGAGAACTCGGTGATGGCGGCGTTCCTCTGGCCCGTACCGATGGGCAAGAACGAGAGCTTGATGTCGCCGAGGTGCACCGGCCCGCCGGCGTCGGCCGGTTCGCCGAGCGCGCCGTCGCTCACGACGATGACCTCCGGCGACGGGAGCCCGCTCAGGGTATCGCCCGCGAAGCGGAGCGCGCGCGCAAAATCGGCCGTGGCGTCGGTCGGCTTCACCGCCGCGACGGCGGCCTCGAGATCGGCGATCTCGCCGGTGAGCGTGGACAGCGGCGTGACGGCCGCGTCCATCTGGGCCAGCAGCATGCGGTCGCTGCCGGACAGGCCACGGACCATCTTCCTGACCTCTTCCTTCGCGAGCTCGATGCGCGAGGGCGCGACGTCGACGGCCTGCATGCTCGCGCTCGCGTCGACGAGGACGACGATGTTGCGCCCCTCGACGAGGTTCGCCTGCGGGCGAGGATCCCCGAGCGCGAGCAGGAGCAGCGCGAGGAGCGCGAGCTGCAGCAGGAGCGAGAGGAGCCGCTTCAGCTGCGAGAACAGGCTCGTCGCCTCCTTGTCCCGGAGGACGCGCTCCCAGATCTTCGAGAAGGGGACCGCGACGGGCCGCCGGCGCAGCTTCAGGATGTAGAAGACGACGACCACCGCGCCCGCGAGGGCGCCGATCTGGAGCAGAGTCTGCAGCGGGACGCCGGTGAAGTGCAGCATCGCTACCGGAGGAAGCCGCCTCTGCGGAACACGCGCAGGATCAGCTCGTCAAAGGGGACGGACACGTCGGCGCGGAAGTAGCTCACCTGCCGCGACGTGCAGAAGCGGCGGATCTCGTCGAGGTACTGGTCGTACGCCTCGGCGTAGCGATCGAGCACCTTCGCGGTCACCGTGACCTCGCGCTCGTCGCCGGTCTCGCAGTCGTAGACGCGCACGTCGCCGCGCAGCGCGGGCCGAGCCTCGCCCGGGTCGACGATGTGGAGCACGAACGGCTCGAACCGGTTGTAGCGGAGCACGTTGATGCCGCGCTCGAAGCCCACCGGATCGTAGAGGTCGCTGAGGATGACGGCGAGCCCGCGCCGCTTGTGCTGCGCCACGAAGGTCTTCATCGCCTCCCCCAGATCGGTCGCGCCGCCTGTGCGCGCCTGCCCGAGGAAGCGGAAGATCCTGAAGATGCGCGCCTTGCCGCGGGTCGACTGCATGCGCCCGCTGATCTCGTCGGTCGCGGTGACGATCGCGATGCGGTCGAGGTTGGCGAGCCCCACGTACGCGAGCGCCGCGCAGAGGCGCTTCGCGTGCCGCAGCTTCGCGCCGTCGCCGAACGCCATCGACGCCGACGTGTCGAGGATGAAGTAGATCGAGAGATCTTCCTCCTCCTCGTAGAGCCGGATGAGGAGCCGGTCGAAGCGCTGGTACGCGGCCCAGTCGAGGTACCGGAAATCGTCGCCGGGGGCGTAGTCCCGGTGATCGGCGAACTCGACCCCGGAGCCGGTCTTCTTTGTCCGCCGCTCCGCGCGCATCGCTCCCGAAAAGACGCGACGGCTCACCATGGCGAGGTAGTCGAGCTTGCGCTGGAACTCGTCGTCGAAGAGCTCCTCGTCGGGGGCGCCGGCGGAGAGCGCGGAGAGCCGGCGCAGCGGCGCGGCGGCCCTCTTGAACGCGTCGAAGAGCCCCATGCTACCCTAGGCGGCGCCTCATTTGCTCTCCGGCAAGTGCTTGAGGATCGCCTGCAGCACCTGGTCGGTCTTCACGCCCTCGGCCTCTCCCTCGAAGTTGAGGAGCACGCGATGGCGCAGCGCGGGCAGCGCGCACGCGCGCACGTCGTCGACCGACGCCGCGAACCGCCCCTCGAAGAGCGCCCGGATCTTCGCGGCGAGCAGGAGCGCCTGCGCCCCTCGCGGCGACGCGCCGAACTTCACGAACCGCTTCACCTCGTCGAGGCTGTCTCCCTCGGTGGGGTGGGTGGCCTGCAGGAGCCGCACCGCGTAGTCCTGCACGTGCTTCGCCACGGGCACCTCGCGGACGAGCCGCTGCATCGCGACAATCCGCTCCCTGTCGAGGACCGGGCGCACCGCGACCGCGTCGGTCCCGGTGGTCCGCTCGAGGATCGAGTTCAGCTCGTCGCGGCTCGGGAACGGCACGTGCAGCTTGAAGAAGAACCGATCGAGCTGCGCCTCGGGCAGCGGGTACGTCCCCTCGCTCTCGAGGGGGTTCTGCGTCGCCAGGACGAAGAACGGCTCCTCCAGCGTGTAGCTCTGCCGCGAGACCGTGACCCGGTGCTCCTGCATGGCCTCGAGGAGCGCGCTCTGCGTCTTCGGCGTCGCCCGGTTGATCTCGTCGGCGAGGACGATGTTCGCGAAGATCGGCCCCTTGCGGAACGAGAACGACCGCTGCCCGCCCGCGCTCTCATCGATGACCGTGGTGCCGATGATGTCGGCGGGCATCATGTCGGGCGTGAACTGGATGCGTGAGAACTGGAGCTCGAGCGCCTCGGCCATGGTGCGGACGAGCATCGTCTTGCCGAGCCCCGGTACGCCCTCGAGCAGCGCGTGCGAGCCTGCGAGCATGCACGTGAGCACCCCATCGACCACCTCGCGGTTGCCGACGATGACCTTCCCCACCTCCTCGCGCAGCCCTCCGATGCTCGCGCGGAACTCGTCCACCTCGGCCCGCGCTGCTTCCTTCGTCTTCTCGGCCATAGCTTCCTGCTTCGCGCCCGCTGTCGCGGAGCGCCGCTAGTCTAGAGAGGCGCGGTCGCGCTCGAGCCGCCGGCTCGACTCACTCGCGCGGCCTGATGAGCTGGAAATACCGGTTCACGTAGAACCGGTATCCATCAGGGATCTGGTCCTTGTTGATCTGCTGCTCCGCGACCGTGTGATAGTCCGTGAAGACCTTCTTGTAGCCGGTCCCCTTGAAGCCCCGCTCGGCGGCGCTGAGGATCACTTCGCTGTTCGACGGCCCCTGCTGCGTGTCGAGCCCCTGCGCCTGGACGTCCTGGGTCCCCATCTTCGGGTCCGTGCGCTTGCCCGCGACCTCGCCGCCGCGGCTGGAGCCGGCGCCGTCGCCCCCGGGCTGATTGCCCCCGTTGCTGTTGCCCTGGCCGCTCCCCTGCCCGTCCTGTCCCTGCCCCTGCCCGCCGGGCATCAGGATCTTCTTGCCGCCGGGCCCGATCACCAGCTCCTGACCCTTGCCCTGACCGCCCTTGCCCTGACCGCCCTGGCCTTGCTGACCGTCCTGGCCTTCCTGCTCGCCGTTGCCCTGCCCCTGCTGGCCCTGCCCCTGCTGCTCCTCGCCGCTGCCCTGGTTGCCGCGCGCGCGCTTGCCGAAGCGGAGCATCCTCGCCATCCGCTGCTTGCCGCCCTGCCCTTGCTGGCGCACGAGCTCCCGGAGCTCTTCGAGCCGCTGGCGCAGCTCTTCCTTCTCCTGCTCGGACATCTCCTCCTGCTGCATCCGGTTGATGTCCTCGGCGGCCTGCTCGAGATCGTCCGCTGACATCCCGAGATCGCGCATCAGATCCTCGGCGGCCTTGGCGAGCTCCCGGTCGAGCCGGTCGAGCTGGCGCCCGGTCCGCTCCTTCTGCTCGGCCTCGCGGTCGAGCCGCTCCAGCTCGCGCTCCTTCTTCTTGAGCAGCCGCTCCTCTTCGGACTTCTGCTGCTCGTTCGCGGAGGCCTTCTGCTTCTGCTTGAGGAGCTGCTCGCGCACCTCGGCCCGCTTCTCGTTGATCGCGGCGAGGGCCTCCTTGCGGCGCGAGGCCGCCTCGGCGAGCGCCTTGCGCAGCCGCTCGATCTCGGCCTTGTTGAACTTCTGCTTCTTGTCGCGGAGCTTCTCGGCGAGCTCCTTCAGGTCCTTCTTCGCCTTCTCGAGGTCCTTCTTCTCGAGGGACTCCCCCACGCCCTTCGCCAGGTCGCTCTTTTTGAGATCGATCCCGGTCTCCTTCAGCGCCTCTTCGAGCGCCTTCAGGTCGGCCTCGGCGCCCTTGAGGAGCTCGCGCTCGAGCGCCTCCATGCGGCGGAACGCCTCGGTCCGATCGAGGCGCTTGTTGGCGATGTCCTCGATGAGCTGGTTGAACCGCTCGACCGCGGACTTCATTTCCGGGCTCTGGTCCTGCCGGTCGAGCGCCTTCGCCGCGTCCTTGAAGAGCTCGAGGTCGTCGGGCGACATCGCGAGCGCGTCGATGGTCTGCGCGACAGGCGCTTGCTTCCGCGGGGTGCGCACCTCGAGCAGCGCCACCGCCAGCACGCCGAGGCCCACCGCGGCCGAGGTCCAGAGCTCGCGCGGGAACGCGAGCGGCGCGGCGCCAGCGGGGCGCAGCGTTGCCGCGTGCTCGCAGGCGTCGTCGATCGCCGCCTCCATCAAGGGGGTCCGCTGCGCCGCGGGCAGCGTCTCGAAGGCGAGGGCGTTGGTCAGCCGGTCGTGGAGACCGTGGTGCCGGTCGAGGGCGATCGTGCCGGCGCGGGGAGGCAGGCGGCGCAGCATCGCCAGCGCGAGGGCGACCAGCACGAGCAACCCCGCGCCGAGCAGGATCTGCCGCGCGCGCGGCTCGCTCAGGTGCGCGGGGAGCGCCTTGTGGACCGCGAGCGTCCCGGCTGCGAGCGCGAGCGCGAGGGTCAGCGCGGTCGGCAGAGCGCGCAGCGCGCGCCCGAACCGGAGCCTCAGCTCGACGGCGAGCGCGGCGCTGCGGATGCGGTCGAGATGCTTCGTGCGAGAGTCGCTCACGGTGCTCAGCGCTCCGGGCGCCCCCCGCGGGGGCCCTCGAGGAGGAAACGTCGCAGCATTGTACCCGCTGACGGGTCATGCGCCCGAAAGTTCCTGGGAGGCTGCGCGCGACGCGTGAAGAGCATGACGCGCGGCGAACCCCGATCATTCCCGCGCAGGGCAGCCTCTGCGCTCAGCGGACTTCCGGCATCGATCGCGCTCCGGAGAGTGCGTGAGGGCTCTCCCTCCGATTTCCGACCGGATGGATCCCCTGCGCCCAGGCGCCAGCAGGCAAACGCGTGCGTTCTATTGGGAATGACGTGACCGGGCGCGCGCGCGGCGCGGGCCCCAGGGTGGCTTACTTCGCCGTCTTCTTCTTCTTGGGTGCCGCCTTCGTGGCGGCTGTCTTCTTCGCCGCGGCCGGCTTCTTCGCCGCGGCCTTCTTGGACGCCGCTTGCCTCGCGGCCGGCTTCTTCGCCGCGGCCTTCTTGGACGCCGCTTGCCTCGCGGCCGGCCTCTTCGCCGCCGGCTTCTTCGCCGCGGCCTTCTTGGACGCCGGCTTCTTCGCCGCCGCCTTCTTCGCCGCCGGCCTCTTCGCCGCGGCCTTCTTCGCCGCCGGCCTCTTCGCCGCGGCCTTCTTGGACGCCGGCTTCTTCGCCGCCGCCTTCTTGGACGCCGGCTTCTTCGCCGCCGGCTGCTTCGCCCCGGTCGCGCGCACTGCGGACGGTTGCTGCGCGCGCGGCGCCTCCGCCTCGCGCTCCTCGCCTGCTGCGCTCGGCTGGACCTTGCAGCCGTTCGCTTCGGGCAGCTGCTTCGCGTAACGCGCGAGCGTCTCGCGCACCCGCGCATCGAGATCCGCGAAGTCGAACGGCTTGTTCAACCAGGCGTCCGCGGCGAAGAGCGGCGACGTCATCTCGTTCAGGTTCTCGCCGATCCCGGTGAGCATGATGACGCCGGTGCTCGCGAACGGCCGGCCGTCGGACGTGTCGCTCTTCAGCCGCTTGCAGATTTCCCAGCCGCTCATGCCGGGCATCATCACGTCGAGGATCACCAGGTCCGGCTGGTGCTCGCGCGCGAGGTCCCAGGCCGAATCGCCCTCGGAGGCCTCGATCACCGAGAAACCCAGGTTCCTCAGGTGACGCGCAACGAGGCTCAACATCGCCGGTTCGTCTTCGGCCACCAGCACACGGGGCGGCATCATGCTCGCGGAAGGCATCTTGGATGCGGATGAGAGTACGTGCGCGCGAACCGGTCAAGAGAGAACGAGCCCGCGGCCGCGACGGGCGCTCGGAGGCGTCCCCCAAGGACGACCCCGAGCGCCGGCGAGGACGCGATCAAGCGGCTCGCGCGAGGGCTATCTTTTCCGTCTGCCCCGCCGCGTAGAAGCGTCGGAGCGCGGCGAACAGCTCGGCGTGCCGGCCGCGGCGGGCAAACTCGGCCTCCAGCCGGCCCGCGAACCGCGCCGCCAGATCGTTCGCGATCCGGTAGCGATCGCCGGTCTCCGTGCCCGGGGGATCCATGAACGTGACGCGCTCGAACAGGTGGGCGCGGATCCGCGCGGCGCGCTCGGGCTCGAAGCACGCGGGCCCCGGTGGAGCGACCTCGCGGCGGCGCCGGAGCGGCGGGCCCGGAGGCTCCACCTCCTCGGCCAGACCGCCGTGGACGAGCAGCACGTACTTGTCCACCTCGGCCTGGAGCTCGAGCTCGAGCTGGGTCGTCGGGAGCTCCCTGCGCGCCCGCTCGGCCACATAGATGAAGTGGCTCACCCCCTCGACGATCTGGCAGATCTCGTCGAACGTCCCCTCTCGTCCCCGCGTGATCGCGCGGCGAGGCAGGTGCAGCGCCACCTCGATGTCCCCGTCCGCGTGCCGGATCAGCAGCGCTTCGCGCGCGCTGCCGTCCGTGGGCCGGATGAAATCGTCGACGGCGGGCGCGTCGTCGAGCGCGTAGGTGCGCGCGAGGTGCTGCTGGATCCGACCGGGGAAGGTCGCGCCCGGCATCAGTTGAGCCCGCCCGTGCCACGGCCCGGCACGATCCCACGCGCCCCGAGCTCCTCGGCGAGGCGGCTGGAGCCGGTGCGGACCCAGCGCTCGTACAGCCGGAGCACCGAGCGCTCGTCCCGAGCACCGGACGCGAGCGTACCGTCGGCCACATCGTTCAAGACGCTCACGAAGCGCTCGAACTTCTCGGCCATCTCCGAAAGAACATCCGGGCCCTGGCCGACGCGCGCGTTGAGGCGCAGCATAGCGGCGGCATGGTGGTAGGCGGTCGACCCGACCCCGACCACATAGCCGCGATCGACGCCCTTGAGCTCTATGTGGCCGCCGAAGAAGCCGACCACGTAGAGAACGCCGTCGCCGAGGTTGCGCAGCCGGCGGAAGCGCTCGGCTCCGGAGGCCTCCAGGGCATCGCGCAGGAGAAAGGTCAGGGGCTGGTTGAAGGCTGACTCGGCGTGCTCGTCCGGGTGAGCGAAAGCACAAAGCAGACCGACCAGGTAACTCGACGCCGCCTCGGTCGCGGCGACGTTCCGAACTCGGAGCGCCTCGTCCACAACCTCTCGAAAGTAGCGGGTCATGCTCGGGGACACAGAGATCGCTTGGCTCACGGGGGCACCTCACCTGCGCGGGCGCCCTGGATACCGACGTAACCCGGGCCACCGCGCGCTCAGGCCAACCAGACACGTCCTGTCGGCCTCCATCGGGCTGGAGACCGTGAGGGCGTCGCGTCACGCTGCTGCCGCATTTCCGCCCTCATAGGCTCACTTTAGCCGATGGCCCTGAGCGAGCCCAGCCTCACGCCCCGGACCTTTCCTTGGGATCTTCAGGGTTTACAGCCACCCCGGCGCCTGGCTGCTAGCCCGAAAAGTGCCGGACTGGCCCGCGCTTGACACCCCGGAGAGGGTGGCTATCTTCCGCGCGCTCGCTAGCACTCTCCTGAGGTGAGTGCTAGCAAAGTGCCCAGACTGCAATCGTATGGGACCTTGCGGCAGCTCAGGCGGGCTGTCTGGGTCCTGCCGTCTCGAGGGACGCGGCCGCTCGTCCCCGGAGGATTCGCAAGATGAAGATTCGACCGCTCCAGGACCGCGTGATCGTTCAGCGCGTGAAGGAAGAAGAGAAGACCAAAGGGGGTCTCTACATCCCGGACACGGCGAAGGAGAAGCCGATCGAGGGCACGGTCATCGCCGTCGGCAACGGCAAGGTCGGCGAGGACGGTACCGTGCGGAAGCTCGACGTCAAGGAGGGTGATCGCATCCTCTTCGGCAAGTACTCGGGCACCGAGGTGAAGATCGACGGCGAGGAGCACCTCATCCTCCGCGAGGACGACATCCTCGGCGTGATCGAGAAGTGACGCGGGCGACAGCAGGAACTTAGGAGAGACACCATGGCAGCCAAAGAAATCATCTACAACGAGTCCGCCCGCAGCATGATCCTCGCGGGCGTCAACGCCCTCGCCGACGCGGTCAAGGTCACCCTCGGCCCGAAGGGGCGCAACGTCGTCATCGAGAAGAGCTTCGGCTCGCCGACGGTCACCAAGGACGGCGTCACGGTCGCCAAGGAGATCGAGCTCGAGAACCGCTTCGAGAACATGGGCGCCCAGATGGTCCGCGAGGTCGCCTCGAAGACGAGCGACATCGCCGGCGACGGGACGACCACCGCGACCGTGCTCGCCCAGGCGATCTACCGCGAGGGCTCCAAGCTCGTCGCGGCCGGCCACAACCCGATGGAGATCAAGCGCGGCATCGACAAGGCGGTCGAGGCGATCGTGGCGCACCTCCACAGCACGGCCAAGCAGACGAGGGACGCGAAGGAGATCGCCCAGGTCGGCACGATCAGCGCGAACGGCGACGAGACGATCGGCAAGCTCCTCGCCGACGCCATGGAGAAGGTCGGCAAGGAGGGCGTGATCACGGTCGAGGAGGCCAAGAGCGCCGACACGACGCTCGACGTGGTCGAGGGCATGCAGTTCGACCGCGGCTACCTCTCGCCGTACTTCGTGACCGACCCCGAGGCCATGAAGGCGAACCTCGAGGACGCCTACATCCTCATCTCGGAGAAGAAGATCTCCAACATGAAGGACCTGCTCCCCGTGCTCGAGGCGATCGCCAAGAGCCAGAAGCAGCTCCTCATCATCGCCGAGGACGTCGAGGGCGAGGCGCTCGCGACCCTCGTCGTGAACAAGCTCCGCGGCACGCTGCACTGCGCGGCCGTGAAGGCGCCGGGCTTCGGCGATCGCCGCAAGGAGATGCTGAAGGACATCGCGACCCTGACGGACGGTCAGGTGATCGCGGAGGAGCTCGGCCTCAAGCTCGAGAACGTCACGATCAGCGATCTCGGCCGCGCCAAGACGGTCATCATCGACAAGGACAACACCACGATCGTCGGCGGCCAGGGCAAGAAGGACAAGATCAAGGCCCGGCAGCAGGAGATCCGCGCCCAGATCGAGAACACCACGAGCGACTACGACCGCGAGAAGCTCCAGGAGCGGCTCGCGAAGCTCGTGGGCGGCGTCGCGGTGGTCAAGGTCGGCGCTGCGACCGAGACCGAGATGAAGGAGAAGAAGGCCCGCGTCGAGGACGCGCTCCACGCGACCCGCGCGGCCGTCGAGGAGGGCATCGTCCCGGGCGGCGGCGTCGCGCTCATCCGCGCGCAGAGCTCGCTCGAGAAGATCCAGGTCAACGACGAGCAGCGGTTCGGCGTGAACATCATCCGCCGCGCCATCGAGGAGCCCCTCCGCCAGATCTCGGCCAACGCCGGCGAGGAGGGCTCGATCGTCGTGCAGAAGGTGCGCGAGGGCAAGGACTCGTTCGGCTACAACGCGGCGTCGGGCACCTACGGCAACCTGCTCGAGATGGGCGTCATCGATCCGGTCAAGGTCGTCCGGTCGGCGCTCCAGAACGCGGCCAGCGTCGCCAGCCTGATGCTCACCACGGAGGCGCTCATCGCCGAGCGGCCGAAGGACGAGAAGGCGGCGGCCGGCGGGGCCCACGCGGGCCACGGCCACGACTTCTGATCGCGGCGCGGGCAGCTAGCCCCGCGGGCGAGGGCCGGCTTCCTCCTGGGGAAGTCGGCCCTTCGCCATTTCGACTTCCGGCAGGCCGCGACGCGTGATCTGATCCGCGCAGGTTCGCGATGAGCACCCTGACTACCGAGCGCCTAGATCTGACCCCGGTCTCGCTGCCCCTGCTCGAGGCGGTCATCCGCGGAGATCGCCTCGAGGCTGAGGCGATCTCGGGGGCGCGCTTCCCCGACGCCTGGCCCGGGCGCGCGCTCGTCGAGCGCGCCTTCAGCTCACCCCTCGACCGGCTGCGCGAGGATCCGGACGCCTTCCTGTGGGGCACGCGGCTGATGGTGACGCGCGGGCAAGAAGAGCGCGTCGTCGTGGGCAGCGTGGTGCTGAACGGCCGGCCCGACGCGACCGGCACGGTGGAGATCGGCTACGGCGTCGAGGGCAGGTCCCAGGGACAGGGCTACGCGACCGAGGGGTCGCGCGCCGTCCTGCGCTGGACGCTGCAGCAGGCGAGCGTGAGGCGCGTGATCGCCACCACGCCGGCCTGGCACCGCGCGTCGCTCCGGGTGATCGAGAAGCTCGGGATGCGCCCCGCCGGGACGCTCGATCACGACCTCCTGGGCGAGCTCCTCGTCTTCGAGCGCTTCCGCGAGTAGCGGCCCCTCGCCCCGCGCGGACACCGCGCGGCGGCGCGGCTCAGCCACCCGCGGCTCAGCCACCCGCGGCTCAGCCGCCCGGCGCGGCTCAGCCGCCGGCGCGGCTCACGCCGCCGCGCGGGTCGCGCCGCCGCGCCCACTCGCACAGGGTCATGCCTGCGGCGATCGCCACCGGGTACGAGTGGTTGATCCCGTACATGGGGATCGCGATCACGTCCTCGCACGCGTCGAGCAGCACCGGCGGCAGCCCGTCGTCCTCGCTGCCGAAGAGGAAGACGAGCCCGTGGGGCAACGGCGCCTCCCAGAGGGTCCGCCGCGCGTGATCGCGCTCGACGCCGATGAGGGGGCGGCCGCGCGCCGCCTCGAGGAAGGTCGCCTCGTCGGGGCACTCGACGAGGGTCTCGTACTTCTGCATGCCCATCGAGGCGCGCTCGTAATAGGGCTCGGTCCCGATCAGGAAGATCTCCCGCACCAGGAAGGAGTGCGCGACGCGGATGATGGCGCCGATGTTGAACGGGTTCTTCGCGCGGCAGACGGCGATCGAGAAGTCATTCCGCAGGGGGGCGAGCTCTTCGCGGATCTCCCGGGTGGTGAGCCCGAACGGCGGGATCTTCACGGTGCGCTGGCTCCTTTACTCGCCGGCAGAGAAGCGATCGAACAGGGGATAGATGGGCCCCTCGTGGACCCTGAGCCGCTCGGTCGCGCCTGTTGTGTGCTTGACCAGGAGCACGAGCCCGGCGCGCGGCGCGGCGTCGAACACGCCCCGGATCGCGGCGACCGACAGGCGCCGCACGGGCCGCCCCGCGATCTCGAGCACCTCGTCGCCCTTGCGGAGCCCGGCGCGCTCGGCGGGCCCCCCCTCCACGGTCCGCGAGATGAACGCGGAGCCCGAGTGCAGCTCGTACCAGAAGCCGAGGCCGAGCTTGGCGTGGGCCGGCTCGAACGCCAGCGTGAGCCAGCCGCCCCCGTCGAGCTCGACCTCGATCTCCGCGGCGGCGCGCTGCGCATCGGTCGGCCGGCCGATGTCGCGCACCCCGATCGGCGTGTCGAAGAGCGCGTCCGACTCCCAGACCTCCACGCGGAGCCGATCCTCGGGCGAGATATGGAAATTTCCGCTGGGACCGCCGGGCCACGTCGGGTCCAGGGTGTCCGCTTGCACCTTGGTCCGAAAGATCTCCTCGCCGTTGAGCAGGACGCGGACATAGGGGTCGGGGAGGCCGCCCGCCTCTGGATCCCAGGCTCGACCGTCCCGCGTGCGCTCTGGAATCCTGGCCTGGACGATCCGGAGCCACCGCACGTCCTCAGGCGGCGGAGGATGCAGCTCCTGCCCTGGAGGGGGCTCGTGGAGCCGGGTCGCGAGCTCCGGGTAGAGGAACGAGCAGCCACCTGCGGCGAGCAGGATGCTCCCTGCGGCGAGCAGCTTGGACAACGCAAGCGCACAGAGCGCGCGACGCTTTTGGAAGGCCACGATGGCGCCATTTTTGGCCGGTGCCGGCGTCAGCCGCAACTAAACCGTGCTATTTCGGGCCCCCATGCAGGACTCGCCCGTCATCGCTACCAGCGACCTCAGCGAGCACGTCGACAGCAGGGTCGTGCTCCGCGGATGGCTCTACAACAAGCGCTCAAGCGGCAAGCTCCACTTCCTCGAGCTCCGCGACGGCTTCGGCACCGTCCAGTGCGTGATGGCGAAGAGCGACGTCGGCGACGAGGTCTTCGCGGCGGCGGACAGGGTGACCCAGGAGAGCGTGATCGAGGTCACGGGTCAGGTGAAGGCGCACCCGAAGCGCGCCGGGGTGGTCGAGGTCGTCGCGTCCGGCTTCCGCCTGCTCGGCCCCACCACGGGCGAGTACCCCATCTCCCCGAAGGAGCACGGGACCGATTTCCTCATGGATCACCGCCACCTCTGGCTGCGATCGAGGCGGCAGCACGCGATCTTGCGCGTGCGTCACACCATCATCCAGGCCATCCGCGACTTCTTCGACGGGCGAGGGTTCACGCTTGTCGACGCGCCCATCTTCACGCCGAACGCCTGCGAGGGGACGAGCACGCTCTTCCAGACCGACTACCACGGCGACAAGGCGTACCTCACCCAGTCGGGGCAGCTCTACATGGAGGCAGCGGCGGCCGCGTTCGGGAAAGCGTACTGCTTTGGCCCCACGTTCCGCGCGGAGAAGTCGAAGACCCGCCGCCATCTGGCCGAGTTCTGGATGGTCGAGCCCGAGGTCGCGTTCATGGACCTCGAGGGGGATATGGACCTCGCGGAAGACTTCCTCTGCTTCATCGTCGAGCGCGTCCTCGAGCGGCGCCGGCCCGAGCTCTCCGTGCTCGAGCGCGACGTCACGAAGCTCGAGTCCGTCAAGAAGCCGTTCCCGCGCATTCGTTACGACGAGGCCGTCGCCCTCCTGAACGAGGCGCGCGTGGAGAAACGTAAGACAGCGGCAGAGTCTGAAATTCCAGACTTTCCCTGGGGCGAGGATCTCGGCGGCGAGGACGAGACGATCATCTCCAGCCGGTATGATCGCCCCGTCATGATCCACCGTTATCCGGCCCAGGTGAAAGCCTTCTACATGAAGCGCGATCCGACGGACAGCCGGCTCGCCCTCTGCGTCGATGTCCTGGCCCCCGAGGGCTATGGTGAGGTGATCGGGGGCGGGCAGCGCGAGGACGATCTCGCCACACTCGAGCGGGCAATCGAGACGCATCAGCTGCCCCCCGAGGCGTTCAGCTGGTACCTGGATCTGCGCCGGTATGGCACCTTCCCGCATGCGGGCTTCGGGCTGGGTGTCGAGCGGAGCGTCGCCTGGATCTGCGGCCTGCCCCACGTGCGCGAGACAATCCCGTTCCCGCGTATGCTGAATCGGCTCTCGCCTTAGTGCCGCGCGTCAGAGCTCCTGACCGTATGTCTGGCCGCCGCCCTGCCGCCCCTCGCGCGCCGCCCGGGGCTGCTCCTCGGGTCCTGGCCGCGCGCTCCGCTCCGAAGGCCGCGCATGCACAGCTGCCGCTGCGCAGCGGCCCGCGGTGCAGCAGCCGCCTGTGCCGGCCGCACGTCGCGCGGCCAGAGCGAGCTACCGGCGGGGCGGCCGAGCGCTGCTGGACGCGCGCCACGGCGCGATGCGCCACGGCCTCGACGCGATGAGCCGACGCGTAGAGCAGAGCAGACGAGGCTAGCCGCTCGCGGGGGAAGGAGCGGCAGCGGGAAGGAGCGGCACGGGGAAGGAGCGGCACGGGGAAGGAGCGGCAGCGGGAAGGAGCGGCACGGGGAAGGAGCGGCAGGTAGGAGCGCGCCGTGCGAGGAGCGTGAGTAAGAGGTAACGCGACCGGCACCGGCGGCACCGGCACAATGAGAACGAGCGGCGGGCAGTGTGGTCAAGCCGTGCCCGCGACCAGCGTCGCCGCCGGGGATCCGTTTTTGCTCCGCTTGCACGGCGACTCTGTCGTATCAAGAAAGCATAGGGCGCAACCCGCGACCCACGCTCACTCGGCCGACCGACGGAGCCACCCCTGCTTGCAGATGAGGGAGCGCTCTACCGGCGAGCCGGACCCTGCCCCCGCCCCCGGCCCAACTCGCGAGGACAAAGCTATGGCTCGTCTCGTCGGCTTTATCGGTAACCGTCCGGATCTCGGCGCGCGTGCGATCGAGCTTGAAGACCGTGCCCTCACGGTTCGGCGAAAGGAGGGCGTGATCCCTGGCTGGGGCGTCGGCTTCTACCAGGGAGGAGAGATTCTCCTCAAGCGCCGGCCGATCGACGATCGACCCGAGATCAGCCTGGTCGACATGACCAAGGATGTGCGCGCCGACATCCTCGTGGCGCATGTCCGGGCTGCGACGGTCGGCAGCCTGCGCACCGAGAACACGCACCCGTTCCGCTACCGGCAGTGGCTGTTCGCCCACACGGGCACGGTCGAAGGGTTCGCCCGACTGCGGAGCCAGCTGAGCGACTCGCTGCCGCAGTTTCTCCAGCGCGACGTCCGCGGCGAGACGGACAGCGAGATCCTCTTCCACCTGTTCCTGTCGTTCCTCCACGACAGCGGCCAGCTTGATCGGCCCAACGTGGACGCGGCGAGCGCGCGGGCGGCCCTCCGGTCCTCCGTATCGCTCGTCGATCGGCTCTGCGCGGAGGAAGGGGCCGGACCGAGCGCGATGAACATCGTGGTCACGAACCCGGAGTACCTGCTCGCGGCCCACGGCGGCACGCCGATGGCGTACCGCATCTACCAGGGCAGCGACGACATGGAGCGGCTCCTGAGCGACGGCGGCCTCGGCCGGATGCGCATGCCCGATTACGCCGCGAGCCGGTTGACGCTCGTCGCGTCGGACTTCGACGACGACCAGGCCCCCGCGGGGTGGACCGACGTCGGCGAGCGTGCGATCGTGACGTTCACGCGCGCCGATGCTCCAGCGATCGAGCCGATCTGACCGCCCTCATGGCCCGCAGGGGGCCGGGGTGCATGCATGGCCGGCCGGCGTCTCCGACGCCTCGCAAGCGCCGCCGGCGCTCCCTTCGCTGCTCATCGCCGTGCTCATCGGCTCATCCCTCCTGGGGTGCGGATTTGGAGGAACGGCCGCGTTTCCCGCCGCTTCCGAGCTCCCCGACGAGCGTCGCCGCCCGGACGGCGTGGCGATCGATCCGGCGAGCGCTCCGCCGCAACCCGCGAACCAGGCAGACGCCAGCGACAGCGTCGTGACCCTCCGGACGCCGCTCGGCGTCGGCCTGGCGCTGGACGTCGTGGCCGAGTTCTTCAAGCGGATCATCGCCGAGGACAGCGAGGCCCTGGGCGAGCTGCTGACGCGCGATGCCCTCGCGATCCACACCGGCTCCGGCGGATCGGGGCAGCCGCCGAGCGCCGGGCTCTGGTGGGAGCAGCGGTTCAGGCGCCTCGAGTATGGAAAGCTCGCCGGAGAGCCGGTCTACCGGGAATCGGAGCTCCAGATCTTCCGGGCGGAGGACGTGCTCGCGACGCCGCAACACCCAGCGATCCAGCCCGAGACGCTCGACGACCAGGACATCGTGATCCGCGTGCCGATCATGACGGCTCGGATCGCGGCGGATCGGCTGCTCGGCGACGAGCTCGTGGTCTGGCTGCGGCGAGACGGACCGAGATTCAAGATCTATCGGCTGCTCGAGGATTTCCAGTTACAGTAGGCTTTGCGCTTGTGCCACATCTCCGACAAGATCAGGGCTCGATGAGCCGCCTCAAGATCGCGTTCGTTGGCTCCGGGGGGGCAGCGCGAGGTCTGGCGCACCTCGGCGTGCTGAAGGCTTGCGAGGAGCTCGGGATCCATCCAGAGATCTACGTGGGCGCGGGGGCTGGCGCGCTGGTCAGCGCGACGTACGGGCAGGACATCCCGCTCGATGTGCTGCTCGACGCCTACCGCCTCCCGTGGAGACGGCGTCACCGCGGACCTCGCCTCCACGTGTCGAGCTTCTTCGGAGCGCCCGCGCTGCGCGATCTGCTCGACCCGGGGTACCTCTGCTCGGGGGTGTTCTCGATCGATCGGCTCGAGCGCTACGTGCGCCGGACGCTGCCGATCAACGACTTCCGGCAGCTGCCGCACGCGGTCTACGTGACGGCGGTCGACGTGGACAGCGCCAAGCGCGTCGTGTTCGGCCCGGGCTATGACGAGGCCACGCCGATCAGCCAGGCGGTGGCCGCGAGCTGCTGCGTGCCCGGCCTGTTCCGGCCCTATCGCATCAATGGCCGCTATCACCTGAGCGGCGAGGTGATCCGGACGCTCTCCGCCGACGTGGCCGTGAACGCTGGCGCGAACATCGTGATCATCTCCAACATCTACCGCCCCGAGGAGCGCGACGAGTCGCAGCGCTCGATCGCGAGGAGCGGCGCGCCCGGCGTCGTCCGGCAGTCGCTCAGCATCCTCCTGGCCGAGAAGGAGCGCCGCGGCGTCGAGCTCCTCTCGAAGCTCTACCCGAACGTCACCTTCCTCGACGTGGCGCCCGCGATCGGCCGATACAGCTACATGAACCGGTTCGCCGCGAAGCCGCTCGTCCTGCGCGGCTACCGCACGGCGCTCCGCGTGCTCGCCGCCGCGAAGGAGAAGGGCGTCTTCGATGCCCCCTCATCGAAGAGCGCGCTGAACTAGCTCCGCCCCCTGCGTCGCTCGACGGCGCCGCAGGGCAGCGGCCGAGCGGCTACATCCCCGCGACGATGCGAAACTCGTCCTGGTGCTCCACCAGCTCGAGGCGGTTGTCGTCCACCTTGCGGCGCCACTCTTCGCCCTTGCGACCCGGGATGCGGTAGCTGGCGCTGAAGGTGTAGTCGACGAAGATGAGGTCATCCTCCCTGAGGACGCGCCGGTAGCGGATCTCGTAGCGGATGGCGCGCGCCTCCTGGAACTTGCCGGTGAGGTACTCGCGCAGGCCGGCGTAATCGAGGTCGTCCGCCGCGTCGATGTTGCCGCCGTCCTCGTAGTACTTGGGCGAGGCGAGCTGGAGCAGCGCACCGACGTTCTTGCTCTCCACCGCGTTGCGGTACTTCTCGCAGAACGAGATGATCTTGCGGTTCTCGTCGTTGTCCTCGACGTCCGTGTTCGGGATGTAGTGGGTCGCGCAGCCGGCGAGGACGGTCGAAGCGACGACGAGGAACGAGGCGACAGCTTTTGTTTGGCGGCAGAGCATACGCGGGCAGGACAACGCTCAGGGGAAGTAGCTGATTCCAGCCGGGGGACCTTGCCAGATCGAGGTGCAGATCGGCAAGCGAAGCGATCAGGACCACGGCGGATGACACGGACGGGCGTACCCGCTACCCGTGCTCATCGAGCCAGCGGAGGAGGGCGAGATGACCGACCGGCCCCTCGTGGTCGACAGGGAGGTCGAGCTCGACCTGGCGCAGGCGCCCGGCATCGCCGGATGCCGCCTGCCCGGCGTCGCCGGGAGCCGCCTGGAGGAGGAGCGCGACGGCGCCGCAGGCGAGCGCGCGGTGCTGCGCGCCGGTGAGGCCGAGCAGCTCGCGCGCGACCGGCCCCGCGTCGTCGGCCGCGACGACGACCATGCGATCGGCGTCGGAGGACGCGACGAGCTCTGCCGCGGCGCGGAGCGCCTCCAGCGCGCCGCCGAGCCCGGCGCCGACCGCGAAGCTCGGCCCGGTGAGCTGGTACGCGATGGCGCACTCGCCCGCGATCGCGTTCGGCGACGTGGCGGGAAAGAGGCGCGGCTCGACAAAACGGGCGCCGCGCGCGCGACGGCGGGCGTCGTAGACATCGTTTGTGTCGATCGTCGCGAGCGCATGGCCCGCGACGATGCCGGCGCCCCGCAACGAGTCGGCGCCGACGACGCCGGCGAGGGCCGCCACCGCGGTCAGCCCGAGACGGCAGAGCGCGTCGAGGCGCGCGAGGCGGTCGCGCGCGATGCCGGTCGCCTCGGCGAGGCGCGCGAGATCGAAGCCCGTCACGCGCGCCTCTGCGCGAAGGTACACGGGGCGAGCGCGCCGCGGCGTTCGACCGCTCGCGCAGGACGTGAGCAAGAGCGCGGCGTTGGCGCCGCCGAAGGCCGCCGAGAGCTTGAGCGCCGCAGCGAGCGGGCGAGGCTCGGCGCGCTCGAGCAGGAGGGCCGGAGCGTCGGGATCGAGCTCGCCCTCGGACGCCGCCGGCGGGGCGATGGACGCCGCGAGGGCAGCCGCGGCCGAGAGCGTCTCGAGCACGCCCGCGGCCCCGAGCGTGTGTCCGATCTGCGCCTTGAACGGGTGGACCACGGGCGGAGGGAGACGGGCGCCCGGCGGCTCGCCCGAGCCCTCCGCGAGGCAGGGCGTCGCGAGCAGCGCGGCGATCGCGCGCGACTCCATCGCGTCGTTGTAGGGCGTCGCCGTCGCGTGGGCGCTGACGAGGCCGACGCGCGAAGCAGGCCACCCGGCGTCGGCGAGCGCCGCGGCGCCGGCGCGCATGAGCCCCGAGCCCGTCCGATCCGGGGCGGTGATGTGCACCGCGTCCGTGGAGGCGCCGAAGCCGGCGACGCGAACCATCACCGGGGCGCCGCGGCGGCGATCCTCGCGGACGAGGGCGACGACGGCCGCGCCCTCGCCGAGCGCCATGCCGTCACGGCCGAGGCGGAAGGGCCGCGACCTGGACGCCGTCGTCGCGCGGAGCGCCTCGAAGCCGGCGGCGACGAAGGTGCTGAGGGCGTCGTAGCCGCCGGCGAGCACGAGATCGCAGGCGTCGCGATCGAGCCAGCGGAGGCCGAGGCCGATGGCCAGGGTGCTCGCGGCGCACGCGGCGAGCAGGTGCGTGCGCCGCGGGGTCCGCTCCAGCCCGAACGCGGCGAGCGCATCGTTGAACGGCGCGAAATAGGTCGCGCCCGAGGCCAGCGCGGCGCGCGAGGCGGCGTCGGCCCCCTCGGCCCGGGCAGCGAAGAACCGCTCTGCGGTGAGCATGCCGCCGCTGGACGTGCCGAGGGCGATGCCGATGCGCTCGCCCCGCCAGCCCGGGCGCACGCCCTCCAGCGCCGAGAGCGTCTGCGAGAGCGCGGCCTTCAGGAGATCGGTGGCGCGATCGGTCCCCGGAGCGACGCCGAGCGCTGCGGGCGCGCGAGCGGCGAAGGGCCGCAGGAGACCGGCGCGCACGAGCCCTTCGTCGCGCGCGATCGCGACGGGCGCGGACTCGCCAGCGTCGGGGACGCGGTAGGCGAGAGGGCCGAGGCCGAGCGCGGAGACAGCGCCCGAAGCGATGACGCAGGCATCGCTCATGAGTCGTCCCCCGGCCCGATCGCATCGGGATCGACGAAGGCGCGCGGATCCGGCGCGCGGTCCCGCTCCTCGGCCTCGCAGATCACCGTGACGAGCAGCCCGGTCGATGCCTGCGCGTAGCGCACGTGGCCGCAGCCCATGCCCTCGGCGATCACGATCTCCTCATCGAGCCGGCGCCGGCGCGCGCCCTCCGCCGACCACGTCGTGCGGCGCGCGCCGATCAAGCCGCGCTCGTTGATCCTCAGATCGATCACGGCGTCGCCGTCGCGCAGGACGAAGGCGGCCGTGCTCGCGGCGCGCTCGTACCAGAGCAGCGTCCCCGCTGCCGGGTGGAGCATCCACCAGCGCAGGAAATCTACCGGCAGGCCGCGGAGCGATGCCCGTGGCGTCGCGGCATCGCCGCGCTTCAGCAGATCGAGCGCGGGGACGGCGAAGCGGAAGCGGTCGCCGCGTGCCCATAGATCGAGCGCGGTGGTGCCGCCTGGCCCGAGGAGGATCATCCGGAGCGCGCCCTCCGGATCGAGGACCGCGCTACCCGCCGCGGGGGGGCTCCCGTCGATCGCCGGCGGCGCGATCGCGATCGCGCCGCGGGCCTCGAGCACCTGGCCGGTGCGCGGCTCCCGCAACGCCAGGCGGACGCGGAGCGTGCGCGGGCCGGCCCCCTCGACCTCGCGGCGGAGATCTGCGAGGCGCTCTCGCCCCTCGCGCCACGCCGATCGGTCGGGCCGCGCGGCGGACGTGCCCGGCGACGGGGGAGGCAGCATCCGCGCGAACTCGGCGTCGAGCGGGCCGCCGCGCCGCGCGACGTTGGCGGCGCAGGCGGGGGCGCACGCGAGCGAGAGCAGGAGGCACACAGCGCTCACGGGGCGGCGCACACGACGGCCGGGCGCAGGCAGCGATGTCGTCACGCGTCGCCGGGAGCGACAAGCAGGATGGCGTATCCGCGGTCGGGTGCGCCGCCCACGATGAGCACGCTCGCGAGGGCGCCGCTCGCGAGCGCCGCGACCGCCGCAGCAGCAGCGAACCCGCCAGCGCCCTCGTGATCCCCTGCGCGCGGCGCCAGCGTGGAGCACGGCACCTCGGCCCACGGCGAGCCCCGCAGGCAGGCGACGATGCGCTCCGCCTTCCGCCCGACGAACACGGCGGCGGGCGTCGGGACGCTGGGCTGCACGCGCTGCGCGACCTCTTCGGGAGGGCCGGGGGGCGCCGGCGCCGGCGCTCCCGCGAGCATCCCCGCGCCGTCGCCGCGCCAGGAGCTCCACCAGGCCACCGTCGCCACCGGGCGCGCCCCCCGCTCGCGCACCCGCGCGGCGCTCTCGAAGAGCAGCACGGCGGCGCCCTCGCTGCGCACGCCGCAGCTGGCGACCTGCGAGCAGATCGGACCGAGGCACCGCTCGACCATGGGGCTCGCCTCCTCGACGCTGCCGGCGGCGAGCACCTCCCCTTCCCCGGCGGTGATGAGCTCGATGGCCGTGACCATGGCCGCCTCCGCGGTCGCGCCGAGATCGGCCATGGCGAACACTGGCCCGCGGAGGCCCAGGTAGATGGAGGCGTGCCCGACCGGTGACGAGGGGACCAGGTTCGGGAAATCGGCGGGGCTCGCGTACTTCGCCCCCTTGTCGTAGATGCGCCGCATGTAGGCGGTCGAGGCGTCGACGCTGCCGAAGGAGGCGCCGACGATGGCGCCGGGCAGGGTGCGGCTCGGCGCGACGTCAGCCGCCGGGTCTCCCGCGCCGGCATCGCCCTGAGCCGCGCCGCCGAGGCCGGCATCCGAGATCGCCGTGAGGATCGCGGCCGTCGTCAGGCGGCCGGCGCGATCGAGCCGCCTCGCGCGCGCGAGATCGAGGTGCGCGCCCGTGTTGAAGGCGATGGGGCCCTCGGGTGGCGGAGGGCCGGGCTCGAGGTACGCGGCGCCGCCGCGGGACGCGAGGACGCCGAGCGGACCGATCGTCGCGGCCGCCGTCACGACGACCGAGCGCCGCACAGGCGCGCTGCCGACGCCGAGCGGCGGCGGAAACCGATCGGGCTGCGCGAACACGAGCACGCTGTCCGTGCCGCCGAAGCCGAAGGAGTTCGACATCGCCGCCCGGATGGGCGCCTCGCGCGCCTCCTTGAGGTGCAAGAGCTGGCACGCCGGGTCGACCTCCTCGAGGCCGCCGGTCGGCGGCATCACGCTGCGCGCGACGGCGAGGGCGGTGATCGCCGCCTCGAGCGCGCCCGCAGCGCCGAGCGTGTGCCCGATCTGCCCCTTGGACGACGAGACGGCGATGCGGCTCACCTCGGCGCCGAGACAGGCGCGCAGGGCGGCGCTCTCCATGACGTCGTTCAGCGGCGTCGCGGTGCCGTGCGCGTTGACGTAGTCGAGATCCGACGGCGAGAGGGCCGCGCACCGGAGCGCGTCGCGCATGACGCGGGCGGCGGTGCGCCCCTCGCGCTCGGGGTTCGTGATGTGATGCGCCTCGGCGCCGGTCGCCCATCCGCGGAGCTCGACGATGGGCTCCGCTCCCCGCGCGCGCGCGGCATCCTCCGACTCGAGCAGCAGGAACGCCGCAGCCTCGCCCAGGTTCAGCCCGGCGCGCCGCCGATCGAACGGGCGGCACGGCTCCGGATCGACGGCCGCGAGGGCGCCGAAGCCGGTGTACGTCAGCCGGCACAGGCCGTCGGCGCCGCCCGCGAGCACGCGGGTGGACAGGCCGGCGCGGAGCCAGGCCGCGCCCAGCAAGACGGCATTGGCGCCGCTCGAGCAGGCGCTGCAAACGCTCCTCACCCGGCGGAACGGGCCGACGACGGCGCGGACGTGATCGGCCGTCGACGAGAGCGGGTGCGAGAGCATCCGCTTCAAGGGAGCGATCGCGCTGGGATCGTGCGAGAGCCAGGCGAGCAGCTCCTCCGTCTCGAACATCCCGGCGGTCGTCCCGCCGACCACCAGGTCGACCGGCATGACCCCGGGGTCGACGCCCGCGTGTGCGAGCGCCTCGCGGGCCGAGAGCACGGCCATCGCGTCGGTTCGAGACCACCCTTCCGCCTCGCCCGGCGGAGCGACCTCCTCGGCGGAGAGATCGCGGACCTCCGCGGCGATGCGCGCGCGCGTCCCGGGGATCTCGAACAACGAGAGCGGCGCGAAGGCCCGGTCTCCTGCGACGAGCCGGTCCATCGTCGCCCTCGCCCCGCGCGCCAGAGGCGAGACGACCCCGATGCCCGTCACCCAGATTCGCACGCTCGAACGGCTCTCTGCGGCGGGATCACGCGGCCGCGGTCGACTTGAGGATGTGGGCCACGAGCGCGTCCACCGATGCGAAGATCGGCCTCGCCTCGTCGCCCTCCGGGATGCGGACGCCGAAGCGCTCCTCCACGCTCATGGCGAGCTGGAGCGCGTCCAGCGAATCGAGGCCCAGCCCCTCGCCGAACAGCGGCGCGGCGTCGTCGATGTCGGCCGGCGTCTTCCCCTCGAGGTTCAGCTCCTCGACCATGAGTTCTTTTAACTTCTGCCGCACGTCCTGCGCGTTCATGAGCACGTCCCTGCGGGGTAGCACAATCTCGCGCCATTCTACCAGGGGGCAGCGCTTTTTCTGACGGTTTGGTAAAGAGGCCCATGGCTCTCGTCGACTACGCCACCTCTGCAGGCGTCGCGCTGCTTACCCTCAATGATCCGCCCGTCAACGGGTACACCCACGAGATGATGAAGGACCTCGACGCGGCCATCCTCGAGGCCCGCTTCGACAACGATGTACATGTCATCGTCATCACCGGGCACGGCGAAAAGTTCTTCTGCGCCGGAGCGAACATGAACATGCTCCGCGAGTCGGATCCGACGTTCAAATACTACTTCTGTCTCCACGCAAACGAGACGCTGAGCCGCCTCGAGCACACGCCAAAGCTCTGCATCGCGGCGCTGAACGGTCACACGGTAGGCGGCGGCCTCGAGATCGCGATGGCCTGTGACCTCCGCATCGCCCGCAAGAACGCCGGAAAGATCGGCCTCCCGGAGGTAGCGCTCGGCGTCCTTCCCGGCACGGGCGGCACCCAGCGCCTCGCCAGGCTCATCGGCAAATCCCGGGCGATCCAGCTGATCTGCGAGGGCCAGACGTTCGATTTCGAGACGGCGCTCGCGGTCGGCCTGGTCAACGACGTCTGGGAGACGGCCTCCCACGACGAGTTCATGGTCCGGATCCTCGCGTACAGCCACACGTTCACGCTGCCGGATCGCGCGGCCCTGGCGGTCGGACGCATCAAGCGCGCGGTGCAGACCGGCTTCGAGGTGGGACTCGAACAGGGGCTCGCCCTCGAGCGAGAGCTCCAGGCGGAGCTGTTCGCATCGGAGGACGCTCGCGAGGGGCTCGCCGCATACATGGAGAAGCGGAAGCCGGTGTTCCAGGGCAAGTGAGCTCGCGCTGCACGTGCCATGCAAATTTGTAATTTATATTACAAATAAACGGCTTCCCTGGGGTGGTCTGACGATTTTCAAATCAACGGGGATTGCTGCACGTAAGTTCAGGCATGCAAGAGCCTCTTGGGCACGTACCGCTCCTGGAGCGGCCCAGCTTCGAGACCGTGTACACGGTCGGCCTGTCGTTTCTCCGGCAAGCGCTCCGCTGGCTCGGGGTCGCGGAGCGCGACATCGACGACGTCCAGCAAGACGTGATGATCGCTGCATATCACGCCCTGGAAAGCTTCGATCCGAGGCGCAGCACAGACGGGGCACGCGCCGGCCACCCCCCTTCCGGGCACAACCCCAGCTCGGAGCGCAGGGCTCCGCAGACGGCGATCCCGCTCGGCGAGCCCCTCAAGCGCTGGCTGTTCGGCATCGCGTGGCGACAGGTAGGCCACTACCGCGGGCGAGCCCATCGCCGCCGAGAGATCGCGGTCGGCGCGGGGACGAGCTGGCCGTTCGACCTCGCCGACCCAGGCTTGAGCTCGGAACAGCTGCTCGCGCGCGAGCAGAGCGGCCAGCTCGTCGGCCGGTTGCTGGGAGCGATCGACCTCGAACGACGGGTCGTCCTGATCATGCACGACCTGCTCGACGTGACGACCGCCGACATCGCGCGCGATCTGGACGTGAACGAGAACACGGTGCGCAACCGACTCCGGCTCGCCCGCGAGGACTTCCGCGTGGCGGTGAAGCGCATGAACGCCGAGGACCGGCGCGCGCTCCGCGATCCCTTGAGCCTCCCGGTCGCGGAGCGCTCAAGAGCGGTGGACGGAGAGGCGCTCATGAGCGCGGCCAGGCTCGTCCCCGAGGTGCCGGAGGCGATCCGGCGCAGGCTCTGGATCGCGGTGACGCGCGCGATCGCACACGCGCACACGGCCGGATCGAGCGCGCAGGCAGCCGCCGCGCCGCCCGTTTGAGCGAGCACCGAGCACGTCGAGACGGGCGCCGCCGGGAGCGGCGCGCGGGTCGGGCGCGATCAGTGCTCCAGCATCCTGCCGTAGTGCTCGGCGAGCGCCGTCCCGCCGAGGCGAGAAAAGAAGGATGAATAGCAGATCCAGATCGCCAGCCCGTTCATGTCGTCGAACAGCGGCGGGAGATACGGGGGCGGGCGGATGATCCCGTCGGTCACGTGCGCATGGAGAACAGGGACGTCCTCGTGCGCGACTTTCCCCACGAACAGGAAGGGAATGAGCATCGCTCGATCTTGCTGAATGGCAGCGCGCATGAAGGCGTAGTTGAGGACAATCCCCTTGCAGTAGCAGGCGTCCTTCGTGAACGGCGCTCCCCCGGCGAGAACGCCGCCGCGGAAGACGCGCCGGGCATTCTGGAAGCACTCCTCTTCCTCGTACCCTTCGGTGCGGTACCACTCGAACACGTCGAGGAAGGACGCCCCGTCCTCCGCTTTGTCCACCGCGAGGATGCGGTCGTTCAGCTTCTTCGCGCGACGCGGCGTGCTCCTGAAGGTGAGGATCTCGACCAGGACGGCGAGCCCTTCCTGAACCGCCGTGGTGCGCGGAGGCCCCTTCGCCAGCCAGCGCGCCACAGGCTGAGCCTGCCCGTTCAGGCTGGTCGCGACGTGCACCCACCCCTCGTGCGCCTCGAGGATGTCGACGTCGCTCCTGGAGAACATCGCGCCGCTCCTGATCTTCACATAGTCGCTGCCAGCGGCGGCGTCCGCGAGGAGCGTGTCGTCCACCTGGACGCGGATCGACGCGCCGCCGAAGAAGCGGTCGAAGCGGCCATTCAGCTCGAGCGCCGCCATCTCCGCCGTGATCTCGCGCTGCTGCGACGGGCCGAGCCGCTCACCGCCGATCGCCGTCAGGAGATCATAGAGCACGAACCCCATGTCCCGCACGCTCGTCTTCCCGTCGGGCAGCTTGTCCTTGGGGGAGCCGTACAGCTCGCGGGACAGGGTGTAAAACGCCTTCGTTCCCCGCCCCATGAGCATGGTCACGACCTTCCTGTACTCGTCCGCGGTCGTGCGGAGGATCTGGCCGAGCCGATCGCGCTTGCCGAGCTCCCGCTCGGCGTCGCGGAGGATCTCCTCGAGCTCGCGCTGCTTCGCCGCCGGGTCGAACCCGAGATCTTCCGAGTAGGTCACCCTGGGCAGCTCGCGCTGCTTCGAGCGGAAAAACTGCTCCTCGACCTCGCCTTCCCACCGGAGCGCCTGGAGGATCCGGATCGGACGCTGCGCCTCTAGCACCCGCTGGGCCAGGGTCGCGAGGATCTCCTTGTAGGAACGCCACGGCCCCGCGACCGGCGGAAGCGGCGCGTGCGGGATCGGTCCGTCGTGCAGGCTCAGCGACTCCAGCGGCGCCGACGGCGCTTCGCCGTTCGCCCCACCGCCCTCGTCAGGGCCGCCCTGTCCACCCGCCGCGGGGGCCTCGATGCCGTCCTCCGCCGCGCCGGTGCCGCCGCGGGGCGGCTCGTCCGCTGGCTCGCTCACCGTGAGCTCGCGCTGCGCCTCCCCGTCCGCCGTGTGCGCCCCCCTCCTCTCCCGGGCCTCAGAGCTCTGCGCCATTGCGATCGATTGCTAACACTGGCTCACCGGTCGGAGCAAACCTCCACGGAGCAGAACGCCGCCGCGGTGAGCGCTGGCTCCGCCGGGTCCTTGTCGGCATCGCGGCCTCGGGGTACGAGCCCTGCCCGTATGAGCGACCCCGAGCCCACCAACGACGCCGAGACGACCGCCGACGAGGAGTCGAGCTCCCTCTCGGATGCCGCGCTCCTCGAGCGCACAGCGGAAGGAGCCAAGCGGCTCCGCTCGGCGATCGCGGCGGCGGTGGTCGGGCAGGACGACGTGGTCGAGGCCATGCTGATCACGCTCGCCGCGCGCGGGCACGCGCTGCTCGTCGGCGTCCCGGGGCTCGCCAAGACGCTGCTCGTGTCGTCGCTCGCCAAGGCGCTCGACCTCAGCTTCGGGCGCGTCCAGTTCACGCCGGACCTGCTGCCCGCCGACATCACGGGGACCGACGTGCTGCACGAGCAGCACGGCTCCCGGAGCCTGCGCTTCCAGCCCGGCCCCATCTTCCACAACCTCGTCCTCGCGGACGAGGTGAACCGGACGCCGCCGAAGACGCAGGCGGCGCTGCTCGAGGCGATGCAGGAGCGCAAGGTGACCGTCGGGACCACCACGCACGCCCTGCCCGACCCCTTCCAGGTGTTCGCGACGCGGAACCCGATCGAGCAGGAGGGGACGTACCCGCTGCCAGAGGCGCAGCTCGATCGCTTCCTGCTCGAGATCCACGTCACGTACCCGAGCGAGGCCGAGGAGCGCGAGGTGGCGCGGAGGACGACCTCGGGGAAGCCGCCGACGATCGCGGCGGTGCTCCGGGCCGCAGAGGTGCGTGCGATCGGCGGCCTCATCCCGAGGATCCCGGTGACCGACGAGGCCGTGGATCTCGCGGTGCGCCTCACCAGGGCGACGCGGCCGGGGACGGAGCGCGCCGCGCAGGAGGTCCGGGACTACGTGCGCTACGGCGCAGGGCCGCGCGGGAGCCAGGCGCTCGTGATCGCCGCCAAGGCGCGCGCAGCGCTCCGCGGCGAGGCAGCTGCAGACGTGGACGACGTGCGGGCGCTGCTGATCCCAGCGCTGCGGCACCGGATCGTGCTGTCGTACCGCGCCGAAGCGGACGGCGTGCGCGACGTCGACGTGCTGAGCGCCGTGGAACGATCGGCGCGCTGAGCGCGCGTCCGTACCTCCCCGCCGCTCAGCGGGAGCGGGGCGCCTGCTGCTGCGCTTCCTTCACCGGGTCGACCGCCTTCATGGCCTTCAGATCCAGGGCGAAGCGCAACGTCCCCGGCCCACGCCCGTCCCAGCTCACCGCAACGACGCCGCTCTTCTTCATGCCTGTCCAGCCGACGTCGCCGAGCAGCGACGTCACCAGCGCCGACAGCGAGGGCTCGTGCCCCACGAGCGCCAGCGGCTGCGGCCCCTGGTACTGCGAGAGGAGGCGGAGGATCTCTGCGGTGTCCCGCGAGGGAGATAGCTCGGCGACCACCGAGACCTCGTCGGTGAGCTCGGCAGCCTCGGCGATGATCTCCGCGGTCTGCACCGAGCGCACGAGGGGGCTCGTCCAGAGCGCCGCAGGGCATCGGCCCTTCTGCTTCGCGAGCCACTTGGCGACGCGCCGGGTCACCTTGCGACCCTTGCCCGTCAACCAGCGACCGGCGTCACCGAGGTCGGGCGCGTCATCCACGGCCTGGCCGTGGCGAATGATGAGGATCTCCATGCCGTGACCTTAGCCCGGGCGACCGCCAGCTGGGGAGCGCCGTGCGCGCGGACGAGGCGAGGGGGCGCCGGCCTCCGAGCCCTCAGAACTCGCACTGGCTGGTCGCGTCGTTGCAGTGCGAGCCCGGCGCCACGAAGGGGCAAACGCTCCCGAAGAAGCTGTTGCACGGCAAACCGCACGTGTACGCCGTGTGCGCGTAGCAGATCTGCCCCGCGTCGCAATCGGCGTCCGAGGCGCATCGGCAGTTGAAGTCGTCGGGGATCCCGTTGCCGTTTTCATCGAGGCCGTCGCAGCACTCCGTCACGTAAAAGTCGCTTGCGCTGCAGTCCTCGTCAGCGCAGTCGAGCGTGCCGTCGCAGTCGTTGTCGATCCCGTCGGTGCACGCGGCGGACCCGAACTCGGGACCAGGCGCGGCGCCGTTCGCGCAGCCCCGGCAGGGACCGAAGGCGGCGCAGTCGGGATCGGCGCAGTCGACGTAGTGATCGCCGTCGTTGTCGAGACCGTCGTCGCAGCGCTCGCTCGGGTTCGGGGCGATCGCGACGTTGAGCACGAAGGGGCCCTCGTTCGCGCCGCCCCCGGGATCGATCGTGTAGCCGTCGAGGAAGACGAAGTACGTGCCAGGGTACAGGATGCTGAAGTCGAGCAGCGAGGACCCCGACGCGCCGCCGCTGTCGTCGTCGCAGCCGATCTCCCGGCCGGAGTTGCAGATGCCGGTGCGGACGTAGAGCACCGAGTCGAAGCTCGACCCCCGCGAGTCGAGGCGCACGCGCGACGGCGCGGTGAGCACGAAGAAGAAGACCGCCTCGCCGGCGTCGCCGCCGCACGCGCCCCGGGTCTCGCTCACGTGGCCGGTCGTGTCCCCCGTGTAGGTGCCGGTCCCGGGGATGCGCCTCGGCGAGAGGCAGTTCGCCTGCGCGAGCACGCACACCGGGCTGCTCGCGCAGTCCGGATCCCGGCAGTCGATCAGGGCGTCGCGGTCGTCGTCGAGCTCGTTGTTGCACTGCTCCGGCGTCGGCTCGCAGTTCGGCGCGAAGACGCAGGCGGCGTCGGCGCAGTCGATGTGCTCATCGCAATCGTTGTCGACGCCGTCGTCGCAGACCTCCGGCACGCAACGATCGCAGGCCGCCGCGGAGATGCACTGCGGGTCCGCACAGTCGATCCTCCCGTCGCAGTCGTTGTCCTGGCCATCCTCGCACCGCTCCAGCGAGCCGGGCGGCTCGCACACGCAAGGGAAGAAGTTGCGGCAGTCCGGGTCGGCGCAGTCGACAAGGAGATCGCAGTCGTCGTCCGCGCCGTTGTCGCAGCGCTCTCCCTGGAGGCTGCAGGCGCACAGCGGGTCGGCCCCGCAGCTGTCGTCATCGCAGTCGAAGACGCCGTCGCAGTCGTCGTCGACGCCGTTGCCGCATTTCCCGGCCTCCGAGGCGGAGCAGCCGCAGGCGGGGGTCCCCGAGCAGTCCGCGTCGAAGCAGTCGACGATGGTGTCGCAGTCGTCGTCGACGCCGTTCTCACAGCGCTCGCCGGCGGGGCTCGGGGTACAGCCGCAGTCCTGCCCTGCGGCGCACGCGGGATCGAAGCAGTCGCTCACGCC
This sequence comes from Sorangium sp. So ce362, assembly GCF_051519845.1. Taxonomy (NCBI): domain Bacteria; kingdom Pseudomonadati; phylum Myxococcota; order Polyangiales; family Polyangiaceae; genus Sorangium; species Sorangium sp. So ce362. The sequence continues at coordinate 7,961,218 of NZ_CP150332.1, forward strand.
GTTGCAGTCGTTGTCCGCCGCGTCCGTGCAGATCTCCGGAGCGCCCGGGAAGACGGACGGGTTGAAGTCGTTGCAGTCGCTCCCGCCGCAGATCGTCGGCCCCACGCCGTCCCCGTCGTCGTCGCGGGGACGGTGCTCGCAGCGCCCGGCCTCGCAGTCGTCGCTCGTGCAGGGGTCGCCGTCGTCGCAGTCCGTGGGGCTGCCGCACGCCGCGGAGCCTCCGGCGCCGTCGCCGCCGTTCGACGACGTCGACGCGCTGGTCGTGCTGGCGACCCCACCTCCGACGCCGGCATCCGAGGGCTCGAGGAGGCTCGTCCGGCCGCACGCCCCCACCAGCGCGCCGAAAGCCGCCCACGCCCCGATCGCGACGAGGGATCGTCGAATCCCGGGGGACCGCGGATGCGCCTCCCCGACCCATGCTGAAGAGCCCGGCTTCATCTCTGACCCTCTCGGACCGGCCGCATGGTGCCCACGCGTCGATTCACTTTACACGCCCGAGTTTCCAGGGAAGCAAGTCTTGATCCCCCTGATGCTGTCCGGTCTGCCTGCGCGGCCCCGAGGCCCACCGCCTCGAGCGACGCGGCTGGATCACGAGGAGGTGCCAGGACGGCTGGCGGGCGGGGTCGTGCGCCGATCAGGCTGGCTCGCGCCGCGGATCAAGTTGCGGGTCGACGAATCCGCGTGTAACGAGGCGCGGTGGGCGCGCAGCTCCAGATCGAGTACGAGCGGCCGCCCGACGGCCTTCAGCGCGGCCGTTACCCTGCGCCACAATGGGTCATCCTGGCGGTCGGCGCCGCCGTGGTGCTCGGGGCGGTCGCCGTCCTGATCTGGCGAGCGCGGCGCAGCTTCCGCTCACGAGAGTAAGGCGGACCGCGTTCGGCGGGACGCCGGTGACGCGGAAAGCGCCGGTCGCTCGCTCCCGGCGGATGAATGATCGACAGCAGGTGCGATCGCAGGTTGACACCGAGCAGACCGGACCGGTAGGCACCTTAGAGGGACGCGCTCCCGGTCGGCTGATGTAGAGTGCCGCCCGAGCGCGCGACGCGCCCGCAACAACCGGGGCCGAAAACGCGGCCTAGTGAGGCCCTTTGGTTCCTGAAGAACGCCGCGCAACTGCGGCCCGTGGATACATGGCACCGATCGAACGTGGCGTTGAGCTTGTGCATCGGGTGATCGCGCAACTGAAGAAGCGCCCTTCCAGCCATGCCGCCGTGGGAGCGAGCCAGGCGGCGCTCGATGCGCTCGAGTCGAAGTTGATGGTCGAGCTGCCGCCCACGCTGCGGGTGTTCCTGGAGTTCGATTTCACCCTCGATAGCCTGGGCCCGCGGTTCAAGGGGCGGCATCGCTTCGGCCAGGACCCGTCGGCGCCTCGACCGAAGCTCACCTCGGTCCGCAAGCTGGCCGAGGCGAAGACCGACCTCGGCTGGACCGAGTCGCGCCTCCGGAGCAAGGTCGTGCGGTTGCCCAACCTCCCCGGTCAGCCGTGGAACGCGCTCTACCTCGGAGAGGCCAGGCGGGACGGCGAGCTCGTCATCCTCGGCCTCGACAACGAGGACACGAACGTCCGGGTCTTCCCGCGCTACACGGCGTTCGACCTGTACCTCGTCGAGCAGTGCGGCCTCGGCAGGCTGTCCGAAGCGCAGCGGCTCGAGGACCTCGAGTCGCACATCGCGCTCAACCCCGAGCTCGGGACCGCCGAAGAGGACGACGAGGGCGATACGGAGTATTGATCGCGCGGCGAGCGACGCCCTCGCGCTGGCGCCGCTCGGCCGTGAACGACGCCCGTGACGAACGCGATGGCTGCCGGTGGGGAAGCGCTCCACTTCCGAGTGGACGACGGCGACCCGCGTGACCGGCTCGACAAGCTCGTCGTCCACCTGCTGGAGCGCGCGGGCCGCGCGACCTCGCGCGCGGCGGTGCAACGATGGATCGCCGCCGGTCGGATCCTCGTCGATGGGGAGCCGGCGCGCGCGTCGGTGGCGGTGCGCACGGGCGCGCTTGTCGACATCCGGCCGGAAGGGCCGGCGCCCTCCGCCGCGACGGCCGACCCTGGCGTGGTCATCCCGGTGGTGTACGAGGACGAGCACCTGCTCGTGATCGACAAGCCGGCCGGGCTCGTCGTGCACCCGGCGCGCGGGCACGAGTCGGGCACGCTGGTCAACGGGCTGCTCGCCCTGCCCGGGTTCGCGCTGGCGCCGGCCGATCCTCGCGACCCCATGGGGCACGTCCGCCCCGGGATCGTGCACAGGCTCGACCGAGGCACGAGCGGCCTGCTCGTCGTGGCCAAGGACGAGCCCACCCGCGAGGCGCTGAAAGCGCGGTTCGCCAGGCACGAGATCGAGCGCGAGTACGCCGCGATCGTGGCCGGCGAGGCGCGAGACGCCACCTACGACACGCTCCACGGCCGCCACCCGACCGACAGGCTCCGCTACACGTCCTGGATGCGCAGCGACGCCGGCCGCAGCGACGCCGGCCGCAGCGACGCCGGCCGCAGCGACGCCGGCCGCAGCGACGCCGGCCGCAGCGACGCCGGCGCGCGCGCCACGGCGCCGCGCCGCGCGGTGACGCACGTCCGCGTGCTCGAGAGGCTCGGCGACGCGGCGACGGTCGTCGCGTGCTCGCTCGAGACGGGCCGCACCCACCAGATCCGGGTGCACCTCGCCGAGCGCGGCAGGACGCCGATCCTCGGAGACCCGCTCTACGGCAAGCCGCCGAAGAAGCCGGCGGTACGGGCGATCGCGGAGGAGCTCGGGCGGCAGGCCCTGCACGCGCGCGTGCTCGGGTTCATCCACCCCGCCACGCGAGAGCCGGTGCGCTGGGAGAGCGCCCTGCCAGCGGACATGCGCAAGGCGCTCGACCAGCTGCGCAGGCTCGCTACCAGATCTTCGATTTGATGTGGCCCTTGGACTTGATCAGGATGTCCACGAGGGCGCGGTCGTAAAAATTCTTCTGGAAGAGATCCGGCGACACGCGGCTCTTGTAGAGGGCGCGACCCTCCTCGATCTCCTCGGACAGGACCGTGAAGAGGTCATCCTGCTGGATGCCCTGCACGATCTTCTCCTCGTTGTAGAGCGAGAGATCGCTTGCGATGGCGCGCGCAAGGCGGCGCGCCGCCTCTTCGGTTTCAATCAAGGGCATCCGTCTCTCCTCCATGTTCGCCGGCCGGGGGCACGCGCTCCCGAGCCGGCGGGCGCCTAGGATGCAGCAGCCCAGGCGGCGCTGTCAAAGTAGCTCGTCTTCCGGACCGCTCGGCGGCGCGGAGACCGCCTCGCCCGTGGGGTGCGGCGCGCCGGCGCGAGGCGGATCCGAGCTCTGGCGCGCCGCGGCGAGGGCGGCGAGCCCCGAGAGGAGGGGGAACGCGACAAGCGCGTAACGCCCCGCGCCGAAGAACACGGCGTGCGTCGCCGCGGTCGCAGCGAGGACGGCGAGCGCGGCGACCGCGAGCACCGGCGCCCGGAGGAGCGCGCGGCCCTGGAGCAGCGCGAGGCCGAGGAGCGCGAGGTAGCCCACCCACGCATGGACGTGCAGCGCGGCGACGACCCCCAGCGCGAACAGCGCGAGCCGAGCAAGCAAGAGCGCGCGCTGCGCGAGCCAGCGACGGCGAGCGCGATCACGAGGAGCGACGGGCGTCTGCGCGGGCTTGCGCGCTGCCCACATGAGCGCGAAGAGGAGGACGAACCGCTCGAACGCGGTCTCGACGGCGCCGAGCGCGACCTTGTCTCCCTCGCTGAACGCCGCCGGGTTCGAGGCGTGCAGGTACCACCCGGCCGCGCCACAGTAATCGAACGTCGCCGCGAGCTTGCGGGGCACGAGCCCGAGCCATGCGCCGGGGTGCTCCGCGATGTAGCGGCGCGCCTCACGGCCGAAGCAGGCGTCCTTGCCGGCCTCGTCGAAGACCTCGCGGCACGCCTCGGGCACCTGGATGGGCGCCCAGGCGCCGGTGGAGGCCGGGTCCGCGCCGATGAGGAGGTTCCAGCCGCCGTTCACGCTGACCAGCGCGCACTGGTTCATCCGCACGCAGTTGCGCGCGGTCCAGGGCGCGCACACGAGGAGCGCCGCGATGACGGTCACCAGGACCGGCGCCGCGCGTCGCGCCGCGCGCGCGGCGAGGGGCTCATCGATCCGGGCACCGTCGCCGGGCGGAGAGCCCAGGAGGGCGAGGCCGGCGAAGAGGGGCGCGAGCAGGAGCGCCTGCGGGCGGACGAGGGTTGCGACGCCGACGAGCAACCCGAGGACGGCGAACGGAGCCAGCGCCGGGCGGCGCTCGCGCGCCCACGCAGACGCCCACGCCGCGCAGGCGACGAGCGCGCCGGTGACGCCCTCGGTCATGAGGGCCGGGGTGTACGCGACGAGCCCGGGGTGGAGGGCGACGAGCGCGCCCGAGAGCGCCGGCACGGCGCGCGAGCGCGGCGCAGCGCGGGCTGCCAGGCGGTGGACGGCGAGCGCCGCGAGCGCGCCGAGCACCGCGTTCAGCAGCATCGCGACCGCAGGGTGCGCGCCGAGCAGCGCGTACAGCGCCCCGACGGCGCCCGGATAGCCGACCGGATAGTGCGCGGCGTACGTGACGACGCCGTCGGGCCACAGCCACGTGTAGCCGAGCCCCGCCGCGATCCGCTCGGCGATGCGCTGGTAATAGGCGCCGTCGGCCGCGGGCGGGAAGCGCCCGGCCGCCCAGACGACGACGGCGATCCGCACCGCGAGGGCGAGGCCGAAGATCGCGCCCGCGTCGCGCCGGCGCGCGGCCATCGAGACGTCGTCGCTCATGACGAACGCGCGGGCGACAGCGGGAAGCGCGCGAGCAAGCCGGCGGCGCGCAGCGCCGCGACGACCTCGCACGCGGGCAGGCCGACGACGTTGGAATAGGAGCCATCGATGCGCGCGACGGCGAACGCGCCGACGCCCTGGATCGCGTAGGCGCCGGCCTTGTCGAGCCCCTCGCCGGTCGCCGCGTACGACGCCACCTCGTCGTCGTCGAGCGCGCGGAAGCGCACGCGCGTCACGACCGTCTCGGCGTGGAGGGCCGCGGCGCGGCCCGGGACACCCGCCGGCGCGAGATCGACGTGACCGCCGCCGGCGATCGCGAACCGGGTCCAGACCTGGTGCTCGCGGCCCGAGAGGGCGCGGAGCATGGCGCGCGCGTCGGCCTCGTCCCGCGGCTTGCCGAGGATGGAGTCCTCGAGGATGACCGAGGTGTCAGCGACGAGGATCCCGCCGGTCCCGGCCGCCTGGTGCAGGCGCTGCGCGGCGGCGAGCTTCGCCAGGGTGACTCGCTCCAGGTAGGCCATGGCCCCCTCGCCGGGGCGCCCCGCCTCGTCGACCTCGGCCGCCGCGACGCGGAGAGGCAGGCCGAGCGTGGTCAGGATCTCTCGCCGGCGCGGCGAGCCGGAGCCAAGCAGGAGCGGATGCGCGTCGTCGATCATGGTCGTGCGGACGCCGGCGGTGCCGGGCCCGGCCGGGCGTGGTCGTAGCACGGCGCGAGAGCGACCGCGGGGCGCAGCGCATCGCGGAGCGCCGGGTGCCCCCCGGATCGCGCCGAGACGATTGCTGTTTTGACTCTCACCCCGGCAGTAGTAGAGGGTCGGGCGCGATGCGCGCCAACTGCAGGGTGCCGGCACGATCAAGCCTTCCGCTGCTGGTGGCCTCCGGGATCTTCATGGCGGCGCTCCTTCCCGCGCTGGCGCGCGCGGACGAGTGCGCGCCAGCGAACGGGCTGTCGGGCTGCATCGACGCCGACAACCTCTGGCCCCACGCGGGCGGCGGCCCCTTCTTCGCCGTGGGGAGCACGGGGACGGCGCCGAGCGCGAAGGCCTCGTTCGGCCTCGTGGCGAGCTACCTGTCGCGGCCGGTGGGCCTGCGCGTCGCCTCGCCCGACCCTGACGGGACGGTCGTCCACGTGCTCGACAACATGTTCGACGCGACCTTCCTGTGGTCGCTCGGGCTCACCGATCGCCTCGAGGTCACGGTCGCCGCTCCCGTCACCCTGTACCAGGACGGCGCGGGCTTCTCCGATGTCCTCGGCACCGACACGGAGCTGCAGCGCAGCGTGATGCGCGACACGCGCCTCGGCGCAGCGTTCGCGATCGTGCCGCCGCCCCGGCAGGGTCCGCTCGACGGCTTCTCGCTCGCAGCGCGCCTGGAGCTGGGTCTGCCCACCGGCGACAAGACCGTGTTCGCCAGCGCCGGGACCGTCACGTTCGCGCCGACCGTCACTGCGGCGTACCAGCTCGGCGAGCTCCGGCTCGCGGCCGAGGCCGGTGCCAGGCTCCGCGGCTCGAGCGCGCTGATCGACGTCGCGATCGGCTCGCAGCTCCTCGGCGCCCTCGGCGCCGCGGTCGACGTGCTCCCGGACCGCTGGCTCACGGCGTCTGCAGAGGCGTTCGCCCTCTACACGCTCGCCGAGCAGCCCGTCCGGGGCGCGGCGCCGGTGCCGGCGGAGTGGATCGTCTCGGTGACGAGCGCCCCGCTGCTCGCCGGCGACGTCTCGCTGTCCGCAGGCGGCGGGAGCGCCCTCCCGTTCTCCTCCGAAGGCGCGCTCACCGCGCCGCGCTTCCGGTTCAACCTGGGGCTGCGCTATGCGCCGACGGGACGCGACGCGGATGCCGACGGCGTCCTGGATCGCGACGACGCGTGCCCGCTCATCGCGGAGGATCGCGACGGGTATCAGGATGGCGACGGCTGCCCCGATCCCGACAACGACGGCGATCGGATCCCCGACGGGCGCGACAGGTGCCGGGACGAGGCCGAGACGATCGACGGCTTCCAGGACGACGACGGCTGCCCCGATGCCGACGACGACAACGACGGCATCCCGGACGACATCGACGCCTGCCGGAACGCCGCCGAGGATCGCGACGGCTTCCAGGACGACGACGGCTGCCCTGATCCCGACAACGACGGCGACGGGATCCCGGACGAGCGCGACATGTGCCCGAACGGCGCAGAAGACGTCGACGGCTTCAAGGACGACGACGGCTGCCCCGATCCCGACAACGACATCGACCAGGTCCCTGACGTCAGTGATCTGTGTCCGGACGCGCCCGAGGATCGCGACGGCTTCCAGGACGACGACGGCTGCCCCGATCCCGACAACGACGAGGACGGCGTGGCCGATGCGGCCGACGCATGCCCGGTGACGGCCGAGACGATCGACGGTACGAGCGACGCCGACGGCTGCCCCGAGCCGGCGGCCAGGTCGCTGCCGCAATGGTCCGGCGACCGGATCCTCCTCGACGGCCTGGTCCGCTTCCCTGCGGGGAGCGCACGGGTACCGCCGGCCCTGGCCGCCCAGCTCGGCATGATCGCCCAGCTCATGCGCGGGCGCATGCCCCTCGACGTCGTCATCGTGGAGGCCTACCCCGATCGCCAGGGCGATCAGTCGACGCGCGCGATCGAGCTCGCTGGCGCGCGCGCGAGCGCCGTCAAGGAGCTCCTCGCAAGCGCAGGATTCCCGGCGGACCGGATCACGGCCGCCGCTGGCGACACATCAGCCATGCGCGCGAAAGACGCGCCCCAGATCGAGGTGACGGCGACCCGTGCTCGGCGCTCGGAAAAAGCCCCCCGTGCTCCGGGCGCAGCCTCCTCGACCCCCGGAGAGAAGAAACCGCGATGAACGTTCTCGAGGCACGCCGTGCCCGCCATTTGATCATCCGCCTCGATCGGGGCGAGGAGCTCCCAGCAGCGCTGGTGCGCGCCCTTGACGAGGCCGAGGCGCGCGCCGGCTGGATCGAGGGGACAGGCTCGCTCGAGAAGGCGGAGATCGCGCTGTTCGATCAGGCCTCCCGCACCTACGCGAAGACGCGCGTCCTCGAGGGGCCCTGCGACGTGGTGGCGCTCTCCGGGAGCGTCGCGCTCCAGCAGGGCGAGACCTCGCTTCGCCTGTCCGCCACGCTCGCCCGCGAGTCCGGCGTCGGTCTCCAGCTCGCCGCCGGCGAGCTCGTCTGGGCGCGCGTCTACGGGCTCGAGCTCCGCGTCACAGCGTTCGACGATCTGCCCCTCGTGCGGGCGTTCGACGATCGAACGGGCCTCATGCAGCTCGCAGCCCAGTCGACCGGCATCGCGGCGACCGTGAGCGAACCGCCCCGGATGGCGCCTCCGGCGCAAGCCGCCGAGCCGACGCGCACGGCGCCTCCGGCGCAGGCCGCGGAGCCGCCCCGCGCGATGGCCCCGGAGCCGCCCCGCGCGGCGGCCTCGGTTGCCGAGCCCGCCCGCGCGGCGACGACCTCCGTCATGGAGCCCGCCCCTTTGCCGCTGCACCGCCCGGTCCGCCCTCGCCAGGAGGAGGAGAGCTATCCGGAAGTGGGCGACAGCGTGACCCACTTCCACTTCGGCGAGTGCACCGTGATCAGCTCCGACGGCGAGCGGATCCGCCTCCGCCAGGAGCGCGACGGGCGCGTGCGCGAGGTCTCGCTGACGATGCTCCGCATCGAGCCTCACACCGTGGATCCGGCGACGGGCAGGAAGCAGTTCCGCCTCGCGCGGAAGAACTGAGCGCACGGCGCGCCACCTCGCTCGAGAGGTGGCGCGCAGCGCGTCGTCGCTCAGAAGACGCGCTGCGCGACGTTGATCGAGTCCCCTGCCTGGAGAGGCACATCGGGGATCTTGTTGTCGATGATGTCCTCGACCGAGACGGTGGCGAACACGGTCTTGCCCTGGGACTTCCTGCGGATCGTGACGCGATCCTTATTTGCGATGCTGTTGAATCCCCCCGCCATCGAGATGGCGCGGAGCAGCGTCATGCCAGGTTGAAGCGGCAGGGACCCGGGCTTCTGCACCTCGCCGAGCACCTCGACCCGCTTCGAGTTATACTCCTTGATGCTCACGCTCACGCTGGGGTCGGTGAGGACCTGCCCCTCCATGAGCTTCGCGCGGACGAGCTCCGCCACTTCCTGAGGCTCCAGGCCCGCGATCTTGAGCCGCTTCACGTAGGGGAAGTCCACGGTGCCATCCGGCGCGACGGTGAACGCCGTGGGCAGCTTGTCTTCCCCGACGATGCGGAGCTCGAACACATCTCCGACACCGATGGTCGTCGCCTCCACCGGAGGGGGCAGGTTCACCGGCTCGGGCTGGCGCGACGAGCAGGCGGCGATCACCAGCGCGAGGAAGGCGGCGGCCCACCGACCGGAACGCCGCATCACATGAACCAGCGCACGCCCAGGTAGGCTTCGAGCTGCTGCCATCCGAGATAGTTCGTCGCCCCGGACTCGTCGAGGATCCTCAGCGCGGTGCTGCTGACGTTGTTGCCGTACCGCAGGGTCGAGTTGATCCCCAGAGAGTCCCCTATCCGGTACTCGCCGAACAGAGAGGCATCGATACGGACGTCCGTCCAGGGCTCCTGACGCTCGACCAGGCGTCCGTTGCCCGCCGGGATCTCGGGAAACACATGGGCTGCCACGCCGCCGTCGACGATGAGCAGAAACCGTCCGCCGAAGAAGTAGGTCAGCTTGAGGTACCCGCGATCGCGCTCGAAGTAGCTCGCGAGGAAGCTGTCGTGAAAATCGCGCGTGAAGCCAGCCGAGAGCGAGGAGAGCGCGAGCGTCGCCGCCTCAGGATCGGTTGACGGGTTCGGCGTCAAAAACCACTTCAGCTCGAGCTGGCCAATGACGCTGTCGAAGTCGTGCACGACGTCCCCGGCGTTGTTCGGCGTGTAGAAGCTCGCGCCCCAGCCGGCCATCGCGAGGAGACCGAAAGACGGCGTCACAAGACCGTTGATCCCGATCTGGGCCCGCAGAGGATGAGAGGCGAGCTGAGCGCCCGGATTCGGGTAATCGACGAACCCGAGCGACGCGTCGTAGATGAGCGCGGTGCGCGGCAAGAAGCGCCAGCGGCCTCGCGTCCGGACGATATGATGCATGTTCGTCAGGCTGTCGTACTCATCGACCTCGAAGAACGTGCCCATGAAGCGATAGCCCAACCGCCAATCGAGCAGCCCCCCGCCCGGCGTCCACACAAGCTCTGCTCCCGCGCCCGCGTTGACGCGCCGGAAGCTCTGGTTGGAGATCCCGATATCGGAGGAGGCGATGGTCCGGCCGAGCGACGCATCGAGGATCGCGGACCACGGGCGTCGGGGCAGGATCGTCAGGTTGGCGTCGAGTATGCCGCCGATGTTCCGCTGCTGACTCAGCCGCTCCTGCCCGCGCTCCGACCCGGATACCGGGACGAACTCATCGTAGGTCGCGGCGATGCCGCCGCGAAACTCGACATCCGGCGGCGGCGCGCCGGGCGTCGCCTCCTGGCGCTGCTGGCTGAGCGTCGAGAGCGAGAAGGACGGCGTGATCCGGAGCCGCATCGAGCCCACAGGCCCGATGTCGTCCGCGCTGGCCTGGTCTCTCTCGGCCCTGCGGAAGAAGTTGGAGTCATAGCCGAGCTCCGCGGCGACGCCCGGGTGCAGCTCGAGGTCGCCGGTGCGTATCCCGATGCCCTCGGTGTAGCGACGATCCTTGAGCCAGGGCTGATCCTGCGCCAGGGCCAACGCCGGGGACAGAGTGAGCGTCAATACGGCAGCGGCTATGGTTTCACGAAGTTTCATCGCCTATTGGGCAGTGGCAATCCGAGAGAGGCGGTCGCCTACCGAAAACAGCTGCTGCACGCAGGCGGCTCGATGATGATCGGGTTGACGGGATACTCGGAAGGATCCTCCTGGGGGAGATTCGGATCGATCGTGGCCGTGACGGCACTGTCGCCGACGAAGCCCGCTTCCTGGCCGATGCACTGGTTGGCCTCAGCCGTCAGTTGCTCGGCCCGCTGCCGCAATACCGTCAGGATCGTGAACTCGTGATTGGAGAGATCGGCATCCCGCCGATTCACGGCGAGCTCCAGGCCCTGCCGCCGCTCGCGGGCGGAACGGATGGCGACGTCGATCTGATTCAGCTTGTCGTTCAGGCAGAGCGTCTTCACGACGTCTCGCTGCGAACGCGCGGTCTCGAGCTGGCGACGAACGGACGTCCGGGCCCCGTCCATCCGGGCGAGGAAGGTCTCGCTCTGCGCGAGCTGCTCGGCAGGCGAGAGCGTCACCTGCCGCGCGAGGCCCGCGGATGCATCCGGCGGAGGCGCCGTCTGCGCCTGCGCAGCAGCGATGCCATGGCCGATCACAACCGAGATCAGCGCGACTGCTGCGAAGCCGGGGATCTGTTCACGCTTCATCGAAGCCTCCGAAAGTCAGGCCCGCGCAGTATAAGTGCGGGCAGACGCCGTTGTCAAAACGCAATGAACATGCCGGGCATCCAGCGGCTCACCCCATCGGGAGGACCCGTACGAGGTACTTCCCCATTGGATGCGCGACGCCAGCACGCCATTCACCTTCAGGCGAAGCGAGGAGATTGCGCCTTGTCCACGGAGTCGGGTGGCATCGGGTCTATTGGCTCACGAAGGTGACAGGAATCACAACCGTCGCGCCACCGCCCTCGGGCGGCGCGAACTGCGCGCTCTGGACGCGCGCGACGACGCAGGAGACCACCGTCCCGGACAGGCCGGAGCCCCCGGAGGGAGTCGCCGAGAGCACCTCACCGTTGGGGCCGATCTTCGCGGTGACCCGGACCGACCCCTTCATGCTCGGGTCCTCCTGAAGACCCTTGTTGTAGCAACGACGGAAGCCAGCCGTCATCCCTGCCACAACGGAGGGTGCGTTCGAGACGCTCCCGCCGGAGACCGCGGCACCGCCCACCTGGGCGTTGCCCACCGGTCCCTTCACCGTCTGCGCCGAGCCGGCGGTCGCCGGGCCGCTGGTCCCGGTGTTGCCGATGCTCGCAAGGCCACCGCCGCCGGCGGAGCCAGGTCGCACTGTGCCCCCACCGGCGGCGCCCATGTTCAATCCCGCCACACCGCCCTTTCCGACGCCGGACCCGGAGGCGGCCGCGTTTTCGAGGAGGCCGGTCGGCACATCGCCCGAGCTGAGGACGCTGGCTGTGGCGTTCGCGCTCGAGTTGAGCGCGCCCAGCATCTGCATGTCGAGCTGCGCGAGCTCGTTGGTGAGCGCCGAGGCGCGAGCGTCGCTCATCCCGCCGGAGCCCTTCCCCGGGCTGGCAGCCGCGCCCTTGTTCCCGCCGCCGCTCGCGGCCTTCGGCGCCTCGGCGGTGGGCGCCGCCGTCGCCGCCGTCGCCTCGGCGTTCTCCTTCGGCTGCTCGACCGCCGGCGGCGGGGGCAGCTGCTTCACGGACTCGAGCAGCGCCGCGACGTCGACCTCATCGTCGACGACCGGGTCCATCCAGTCGGAGTAGATCGACCCCACGGCTCCGAAGTGGAACAGGAACGAGAAGGCGGCGATGATCGTTGTCGTCCAGTCGATGTCGTTCGCGATCCCCGACTTCACCGAGACGGGCAGCTGCGGCTTGGGCTGCACCGGCGGCGGCGCGACGAACTGGAACAGGAACGTCGTCTCCCCCACGACGATCTTGCCGCGCGCCTCTTCGCTGAGCTGGACCTGATAGGCCTGGGCATTGCCCACGGCCGCGCGCTTGGCAGATGACTTGAGCGTGGAGAGCTCCGAGACGCCGGCCTTGAAGGCGACCCGGCCGGTCATCCCGTCCAGGAAATTGAGGAAGTACTCGCCGCCCACGAGCTCGAACAGCCGAAAGCTCGGCGGGATGCTCTTGCTCGGGATGACGAACATGCTCTTTTCGCTGGGACCGATGGTGACGTGGGTGCGCTGCTTGATGACACGCTCCTCGATCACCTTTCCCCCCTGGACCAGGCCGATCCTGAGGACCTTCGGGCCGGTCACCGGTGCGACCGCCCGCATGACCGCGGTCATCTGCCCGGGCTGCCCGGGGCGCGACGGGGTAGGGTGCTGCTGGGTCATTCCAAGGGGCTCCGGGAGAGAGGGGACGATGCAGGGGCCGCCGCCGATCGCGCGCGGCAGGCGGAGTCGCACCCCCGGGCCCGGTGGGCCCCGGGCCTGGAACCGCGGAAGGAGCGCTGCACGGCGGAGGGCACCACAGCTCGCGAGGGTACACGGACAGGTGGGGGCGGTCCAGGAGAGCGCGCCGCGCTCAGGGGCGCGCGCGGCGCGATCGCCGCGGTGATACAGAGGGCGCGCTGGCGGCCCGGACGACGCTGTCGAGCGGTCCGAGAGCGACGCCGACGAGCGCATCGACGGCCTCGCGCTTTCGCGAGGCGGCGGTGCGGCCGACGCGCCCGGCCGCCGCGGACGCGATCGCACCAGCGGCGCCCGCGACCAGGACGAGCGCGATGACCGATGGCCCGGCCCGCGCGAGGAAGGAGAGCGTGGCCAGGAGCAACGCGGCGAGCGCCGAGAGACGCGCCGCCGCGCGCGGCCAGCCCGCGCCGGCGTCGAGCCGCTGCTCGAGCTCGACGAGGAGATCGTTGGCCGCCGCGATCTTCGCGCGCGGGTCCGCGGCGGACATGACCTCGAGCGCGAGCCGGCGCTCCCAGCTCTCCGGCGGCGACCGCCTCGCCAGCTCGGCCAGCCGCGCCTCGCCGGGCAGCGCGCGGAGCGAGCGCGCGAGCGCCGTCAGGTCGCCGCCCGTCGCGCGCGCGACCTGCGCCGGATGCTTCCACGAGATCACGGCGCAGGCGCCGCTCGCCGCGAGCGACACCGCGATGAAGAGCGCGGCGGACACACCGCCGCCTAGCGCTCGGCGCGCGAGCCGCCGCCGGCGGCGCGAGGCACTAGAACGGCTCCTTGAAGATCGCCTGCTCGATGCGGTCCAGGAAGGGCTGACGCAGCTCGGCGAGCGTGAGCTTCGGCTGGATCCGGCTGACGTCGACGGCCGCGATGGGCTTCTGGATGCGGCCGGTGATCGTCACCTCGGCGAGCGTGATGACCCCGCGCTGCTTGCCCTTCTCCTGCGCGCTCGCGCGCTCGCCGTGGCAGAGGATCGCGAGCAGGACCGAACCCAGCGCAAGTGTCTTGTACGTGCTCATGGTCTCCCTCACCTGTCGGTCGCGGCGTCGGCGACGCCTCCATCCGCCGCGGCGGCAGGAGGTGCCGCGGGCTGCGCTGCGGCCGCAGCCGCGTCGAGCTCGCCCTCCTTGAGCTTGGCGCGGTTCAGGAGCTCCTCCGAGTCGTCACGCTGGCCCTTGTTGCGCAGCTCCTGGAACTTCGTCAGCGATTTTATCGCCTCCGCCACCTGCTGCTTGGGCGTCATGCCGGGGACGCTGGGGGCGAACAGGTAAAGCAGGCCGAGGTCGTAGTGGACCTGGGGCAGGTTCGGATTCCGGGCGAGCACCCAGTCGAACTCGCGCTTCGCGTCGCCGTAGCGCTCGATCAGGCGGTAGGCGTCCCCGAGGTTGAGGTGCGCGGCCACGTGCTCGGCGTCGAAGCGGACGGCGCCCTCGAGGAGGGGCAGGGCCTCCTGGGCATTGCCCGCCTCGAGCAGGTAGGTCGCGAGCTGCACCCGCGCCTCGACGAGATCGGGGCGGCGCGTCACCGCCTTGCGGAACTCCTCCAGCGCCGCGGCGCGCTGCCCCTGCTCCCGGAAGATCAGGCCGCGGAGCAGCAGCGCCTCCGCGTTGTCCCTGTCGCGCGGCGGGTTCTCGCTGACCGGCTCGAACCCGTCCAGGATCGCCTGGAGCGCGTACAGCGCGAGATCGAGGCGCCGGTTTCTGTAGTGATCGCGGGCGATGACGACCATCGCCGGCCGGTAGTCCGGGTTGATCTTCAGCGCTTCCTGCGCGATCCGCTGGGCCGAGCCGGTGTCCTTCTGGAGCGACTTGATCTCCGCGAGCGTCGCCGCGACGGCCGCCGATTTCGGCATCTGGCCGCGCTTCTCGTTGAGGAGCCGCTCGGCCTCGCCGAGCTGGTTCTTCCGGGCGAGGAGCATCGCGTACGCGATGATGGCGGGCTCGTAAGCCGGCACGAGCGTGAACGCCTGGCGGTAGCTCGCGCCGGCGCCCTCGTCCCGGAGCCGCTCCTGCACCACGCCGAGCGAGTAGAAGGCCTGGTGCGCGCGCGGATCGGCCTGCGCTGCCTGCGTGAACTGCGCCCTCGCGTTGGCGAGGTCGCCGATCGCGAACGACTGCAGGCCGCCCTGGTAGAACGCCGCCGCCCGGGCGTTCATGGCCGGATGCGTGGCCTGGGCAGGCTGGTCGTACGGTCGCGTCGAGCTCGGCGCGTCGTTCATGCCGTACGGCGCCTGGACGGGCGGGGCCGCGCCAGGACCCGTCATGGGGCGGGTGGGCACCTTGGGCGGCGGGGTCGCCTCGTCGCCGCAGGACGCGAGGGCGAACGGCGACACGACCGCGAGCAGGCTGACGAAGAGGGTGACAGAGAGGCGGCGCTTCATGGGACGACCGGCAGGGGCAGGGGGAGGCCGTCGGGCGCGAGCGGCGGAGTCATGCCGGGCCGCGTCCGGAGGAAAAGGCCATCCTTGTACTCGAACGGACGCTTCGTCTCGGGGTCGATGATCCCCTGACTCCACTCGCGGAGCTTGGCGTCGCCGAGGATGTCCGTGAAGAACGCGAGCCGCTGGATCGCATAATCCACCGCCGGATTCCGGACCTTCCACGCCTTCGCCCAGACGACGGACTCGACGTAGAACTTGACCATCGCCTTGTCGGCGTCGGTGAGGAGCCGCTCGCGCGCCGCGCGCCACTGCTCGCGCCGGTTCTGGCGGAGCGCGTCGGCCGTCTCCTGGAGATCCTCGCGATCGCTCGTCTCGGCGAGCTTGAGCAGCTTCTCTTCCTTGTCCGTGTAGAGCCTCAGGCCCGGCGGGCGTGCGTTGTAGAGGCCCGTGCGGCAGGAGTCGTAGAGCGAGCCCTGCCGCGCGCGCGCGGCGACCGACCACTGCCGCGATTCGTAGGCGGCGATGACCTCCTGGAGCTCCTTCCAGTACCGATCGTTGGCCCTGGTGATGTCGGCCTCGAAGGCCCGCTTCACCTGATCGATGACCCCCTCGTAGCGGTGGTGCCCCGTGTCGTAGTCGAACTCGGCCTTGATGCGATCATCGATGGCCTTGTAGGCGCACTCCGCGGCCATGTCGGCCTGCACCGATCCCAGGGCCTTCGCCTTGTCGCCGGTCGCCGAGCTCCGGAACGCCGTGAAGGCCGTCATGGTGTTCTTGCACCACTCCCGCGCCTTCGGATCGGCGGCGGCGCTGCGCATCTTGGACGCGTGGTAGGCCGCCTGGACGACATACCCGCGCGCGGCCGGGTTGTTCTTGTTGGCCGCATGATAGGCCTCCATCGATTGCATGGCCTTGGTGCGCGCGGCGCGGTTCGGGCCCT
Source organism: Sorangium sp. So ce362 (assembly GCF_051519845.1). Classification (NCBI taxonomy): domain Bacteria; kingdom Pseudomonadati; phylum Myxococcota; order Polyangiales; family Polyangiaceae; genus Sorangium; species Sorangium sp. So ce362. The sequence goes on from NZ_CP150332.1 coordinate 7,977,397, forward strand.
CGTCGGACCCCTGCTCGTCCCAGGCCTTCAGGTCCGCCGACGCGACGAGGAAGTCGATGTCGGCCTTCTGCTCGGGGGGCGGGTTCAGGCTCATGAAGGTGGCGCGCGAGGCGGTCATCTTGTCGCGCTCCCCGATGTTCGCGTAGAGCAGCGCCGAGTTCCGGGCCGCGTCCCGGCGCGCCGCCTGCTCGAACCGGGTGTTGCGAGCGATGGTGTCGTAGGTCTCGGCCGCGCTGCGGTAGTTGAAGAAGAGGACATACGCCGCGGACAGCGCGTCGTAGGCCTGCTTCAGGTACTTCACCCGCTCGGCGTAGCGCTTCGGATCCGGGTTCTTCGGAGGGTTCGCGTCCGGATCGCCCTTCTCGAGCTTCGCCAGGTTCTCCTCGTTTCCGTACTCCTTGATGAACAGGGAGTACATCGCGATGGCCTGGTCGTAGTCGCCCACCTGCTTGTAGCAGTAAGCGCCGTTCATCGCGGCCTCCGGCGCCTCGTCGCGGGCCGGCGCCTTCTCGAGCGCGACCTTGTAGAGCGCCGCAGCCTCGCGCCAGGCGGCGACGCGCGCCGGGCCGTCCGGCATCTTCTCGGCCTTCTCGAAGGCCCGGGCAGCGTCGAGGTAATAGCCGCGGGAGATCGTCGGCCGGGCGATGTCGCCCTCCTTCAGCTTCTGCTCCTCGCTGACAGCGCAGCTCCGCGTGAGCGCCGCCTCGGCCAGCTTGCGGCTCTGCTCGACGTTGTTCTCGAGGTTCGACATCGTCGTGAGCCGCTCCCACGCCTTGTAGCCGAACTCCGTCTTGCCGCACTGCGCGTTGTAGATGGGCTCGAGCCGCCTGCGCGCCTCGGCGAACTGGCCGTAAAGGAAGTAGTAGTCGGCCGCCTGGAACGCATAGAGTTCGATGTTCTTCGGGGCGTCGAGCGCGGGCGGGACGCGCTGGATGTACTCGTCCCGGGCGGCGACGGACGCCTGGACCTGCGGGGGCAGCGGCTCGGCGATCACGCGCTGCTCGTCGCCCTCGCCGACGAGCTTGACCTTCTCGCGCGGCTCGAGCCCCTCGGCGCCGTTCGTCCGCTGGAAGAGCTTGTGCCGATCCAGGAGCGCCTGGTGGGCGGTGTCGACGACCATGTACGCCGCGGGCTGCAGGTACTTGTCGTCCTCGTTGGAGTCCCGCACGCTGACCGCAGAGCTCCTCGCCAGCTCGACCTCCTGCGGGGTGGGCGAGCGATCCATGGCCACCGCGATCACGACGACCATGTGGTGCGCGTCGGCCAGCCAGTACCGGCTCTCGTACGCGTCCGGAGCGTTCTCGTCCTGGGCCAGGTAACCGGCCCAGCCCTGCGCGGCGAGGCGATACTCGCCGAGCGCCCGCTCGAAGATCGGGTCGCGCGTCTCCTTGTCGCTGACGGTCAGCGCCTGCTGCACGAGGGCGCTGCCCGCGTTGGTGTGATCGGCGGCAGCCCGGCGGAGCCCGCCGCGCACGAGCCGCTCGGCGGTCTGGATCGCCTCGGGATCGTCCTTGTTGGCCTCGACCCACGGGGTCGTGCCGACGTACTGGGCGAGCTTCGTCCGCGCCTCGAGCGCCTTCGCCGAGTTCATCGCGCGCTCGGCCGTCCCCTCGCGCGACTGCGACGTGAGCGTGTCGTAGATGTCCGCGATCTGGTTCTGGATCACGGGCGCGTCACGGTGCATCGGCCACTTCTGGAGGATGATCTCGCTCACCTCAATCGTGTTCCGGTACTGGTTGAGCTCCTTGAACTCCAGCGCGAGCGCCTTGTAGACCTCGACAGTCCACTTCTGATCCTGCGGGATCAGCTTGGGATCCTGGACGCGCTCGATGGCGATCCGCATCTTCTGCTCGGCCATGCGCGGGTCGGTCTCGACGTCGAGGACGTCATTGCGCGGGATGTAGGGCTCGTCCGGCCCGGGGCCGACGAAATCCAGGTACGTGAGCGAGCCGGCGATATAGGTGTACGCCTCCGCCCGGAAATCCGCGCCTGGGTCGCCCGTGAGCTTCTCCTGCTCGTCGGTGTAGCGGAGCAGCTCGATGAACTGGCGTACCGAGGTCTCGTAGCGCTGCTGCTTGAAGTACGTCCAGGCGAGCTTGTACATCGCGACGCCGTGGACAGGAGGCTTCTTGTACTTGATCGACTGCCGGTAGGACGACTCCGCCCTGTTGTAGTTGAACGGGCCGCCGGCGCGGTCGATCTCGTTGAAATGGTAGTCGCCGATCTGCCACCAGACCTCGGCGATGTAGCGGGGCTCGGCGCCGAGCGCCGTCTTCTGCGGGATCGGCTGGCAATCGTCAGGATATGGCGTGCTGTAGGCCGTCTCGTCCTCGACGACGGGGGCCGCCCCCCTCGCGGCCCTGCGGGCGGGCTGGATCGCCCGGCCGCCCGGCGTGGAGCGGATGGGCGTCGGGTGGCGCGCCTCCCAGCCGGTCCAGTAATCGTCGTCGTGGTCCTGCGGGAGCCTGCCGACCGTGTCGCGCGTCGGATCCTTCGGGTCGGGCGCGACGGGATAGGGATACCTGTCGTGGCACACGAGCGAGCGCCACACCTGCTGCGCCTCGGGGAACCGGACCGAATCGTTCAGCGCATGGCCGAGGTAATAATAGATCCCGGCGAGCTCGCGGTACTGAGGGAACTCGTTGATGACGCGCTTGTAGAGCGCGATGGCCGGGAGCAGCGCGAGGCTGAGATCCTCGCTCGCGTCGGTGTCGGTGCGCGCGCGCTCCTCGTAGAGCGCGGCCAGGCGGAACATCGCGTCGGGGGTGTTCTCGGGGTGAGCGTTCGGGCCGCTGTAGCGCTGGACGAACACCTCGAGCCGGCGGATCGCCTCTTCCCGGGCGTCGCGGAGGCCCTTCCGCTCCGTCTCGATCTCCCGGTCGAGCGACGAGAGGATGCGGCGGCGCCTGTCCTCGTAGTGGTGCTGCACGATGCGCGTGATGGCGCTCCGGTAGTCGCGGGCCGCCTTCTCGTAGGCGGCCGCTTCCTTCTCGAGCGCGGCGAGCGCGGCGAGCTGCGCGGGCGTCGGCGGTGGAGGCGGCGGCGCCTGCTTGCGCCCGACGGACATCGGCGGCGCGAAGGGTTGCGCCGGCGGCAGCGCCGCCGGCGCAGGGGCGGCTCCGGCCTGCGCAGCAGGCGCCCCGGCCCCTGGCGAGGCCGTGGTCGGCGCGGCCGCAGGAGCGGCGGAGGTCGCCGGCCCGGGCGACGGCTGGCCGCCCGGCTGCGAGCGCGCGAGGGGCGCGACCGCCAGCACCAGGGCAAGGCTGGCAACCCCGAGCGCGCCGCGCGGGCGACGGCGCCCCGCTCTCACGGCGTCGCCGAGCGGCACGCGCGCGCCCCCGGGCTCGAGGATCTGCGCCCCTGCCCCTGCGCGCGGTGCGCCAGCGTTCTGCGGCGCGCTCGCGCCGCCCTGCTGCTTGCTCACTTCTCGTCCTCCGGATCGCCGCTGTCGTCGAGGACCTCGTCGAGCTCCTCCTTGAGGAGCCGATCCTCACGGGCGCGCTCGACCTGCAGGCTGCGAACACGCGTCATCTGCTCCTCGCGGACCTCCCACGCCTCCTCGGTGATGCCGACGTCGGCGCGGAGGATGATGTTCTTCAGCCTGTCGCGGACGAGGCCGAAGTTTCGCATCGCGACCTCGCCGACGACGAGGCGCGCCTCCCGGTCGAGCGCGTCGAGCTGCACCGAGTAATGCACGACGCTCGCCGTCTCCCGGCTGACGATCTGCCGGAGGCCCGAGGACTTCTGGGCGACCTCTCCCTCGATCTCGCGGAGCGCCGCCTCGACCTTCGCGTCCGCCGCGTCGCCGGCGCGGAGCACCGGCGTGACCCGCTGCGCGTACGCCGCGAGATCCGGGCCGCCGGCGCCCGCCGCGGCCAGCGCGACCTCGCGCGTCAGGGCGTCGCGGTGCGCCTTGCGCGTCTGCGCGTCCTCGATGAAGCGCTGATCGCCGAAGCCGACCTGGACCCGGCCCGCGCTCACCTGCTTGCGGAGCACGTCCGCCTGCTGGCGATAGAGCGCGAGGTCGCGCTCGTTCTGCGCGAGCTCGTGCTCGAACCGGGCGATGCTCGCGGGATCTCGGACGACCCCGGCGTGCGGCCCATCGCGGAGCAGCCGCCTGAGCCCGTTGACCGTCGCCTGCAGCGTGTCCATCTGCAGCGTCAGCTGCTGGAGGCGCTGCGACTGGGTGTTCCACTGCTTGAGCGCCTGCGTCTCGCGATCCTGGAAGTCGCCGTCGGTGACGGGCACCCGCGAGAGGCGCTTCTCCAGCGCGCGGCGCCGCGCGCGGACGCCGCCGATCTCGCCCGAGAGCGAGCCGTCCTCCACGTCGTCCATGCCCTGGCCGAGCGCGAGGCGCGCCAGCGCGACCCGGTTGAGCAGCGCGAGCGCCTTCTCCTCGCCGGCCTTGAGCTCCGGGAACGCGCGCACCCGGTTGGGCGAGCTGAGCACGGCGTTCAGCTTCTCGATGAGCTCGTTCGATTGCTTGATCAGCTCGCGGCAGTAGTGGATGTCGTCGATGACCGCGAACGCAGCCGGCCCATCCTCGGCCTCGCGCGCCCACTGCACCGCGAGCGGCGGGAGCGCGGAGCTCGTGTCGAGCGCCTCGAGCTGCTCCTGGCTCAGCTTGTCGTAGTAGACCGCGGGATCGCTCGTCGAGCCGAGGAACGCATCCACGCGCGCGCGCATCGGATCGTAGGTGGCGCGGACGCCCTCGTACACCTTCAGCGCCTTCTCGAAGCGGCCGGCGCGCAGCATCAGGTCGCCGCGGAGCAGCGAGCCGTCCGCGATGTTCTGGCTGTCCGGCTCCGCGATGGCGAGGATCTCGAGCGATCGCTGGGCGCGATCCACGTCGCCCAGGCGAACGTAGACCCAGGCGAGCTCGTAGAGCATGGCCCCGAACTCGGGCGAGACGCGGTCGATGTGGCCGTACGCCTGCACGGCCTGTGCCCACTGGTCAGCCTCGTAGAAGAGCCGCCCGATCGCGAGCCACGCAAGGTCGATGACGCGCCGGTGCTCCGGGGTGTCGGCCGGCAGCTGCGTCACCTTCTGGAACAGGTCGATCGCGGCGACGTAGCGGGTCTTGGGCACCGCCGGGGGCACGTCGCCCTCCTTGAGCGGCTCCGGCGGGGGCGTCGCTTCCTTCACCGCGATGAGGCCGAGCAGGTATCTCGCCTGGTGGAAGTACTCGCTCCGCGGGTCGACCGCGCCGAGCGCCGCCTTCGCGCCGGCGAAGTCCTTCTTCACGTAAAGGCCCTTGCCGCGCGCGTACGAGAGGGCGCTCCCCGCCGCGGAGGACGGGATGTTGTTCATCGACGCGAAGATGGCGTCGAGGGCGTCGTAATCCTTGATCCGGAGGCAGATGTCCACGAGCCGTCCGAGCGCCTTCGCCTGGTAGGCGGCGAAGCGCGGCTCGGCGCTGCTCGCGACGATCCGCTGGAACGCGCGGCGGGCCGAGAGGTACTGCTTCGAGCGGAAGTACGTCTCGCCGAGCAGCGTGAGCGCGTCCGGGAAGGCCGTCGGATGGTCAGGGTACTTCTCGACCACCTGGTTCAGCACGTTCGCCGCGCGCTCGTAGTCCCTGGAGCCCATCAGCAGGACCGCATCCGCGATGCGCTGCGCCGGGGTGCGCTGCTCGCCGCGGGACTTCTGGATCGCCGCCTGGATGGCGCCCAGCCCGGAGCCGACGCCGCTGATCTGCTGAGACGCGCTCGTGTAAGCGCGCTCGGAGTCCAGGGCCCACGCATCGGCAGGGGCCACGGTCGTGGCCGCGCCGAGCAGGAGCAGGCCAAGCAAGGCAGGGGTAACCCGCGATCCGGAGTCCCAGGTCATGGCGACTTGTCCTAACGAGCTCGAACCTACTTGCCACCCGCGGCGGCGGCCGGCTGCCCGGAAGCATCCGAGAGGCCGCTAACGATCTTCTCGACGAAACGGACCGCCGGGCGCTCTTCGAGCGGGGTCGTGACCCCCCCCTTCTCGAACGCGACCGCCTGGAGGTTCATCGTTTTCCCCTCGACCGCCGTGAAGGAATGGCTGGAGCGCACCTCGAAGCGGTAGCCGCGGAGGTAGGAGAACACCCCGTAGCCGTTGCCCTGCAGGTTCACGAGCACCTGGAGGGTGTGATCCCCCGGCGGAACCGAGCCGTTGAAGATCGGGATCTCGGTCTGCTCCGCGAGGGCGCCCGACTGATCGGTCTTGTTGTACTGAACGGCACCATCCAGGACGATCAGCACGCGGGTCACGCGGAACGCGCTCGACAGCTCGTTGTTGAACCGGATCGAGGCGCGCGAGCCGGCGCCGCCCCCGGAGAGGATCGTGTCGCTGAGGAGCGAGAGCCGCGTATGGCTGCGGCGGATCTGCTCCTTGAGCTCATCGATGCGCTGCTCCAGATCGCGTAGCCGCACCGCGTAGGTCGGGCCGTCCATCGCCGGGGCGGCGGTGGCGCCCGCAGCCGGCGCGGCCGTCGATGCAGCCGCGGCGCCCGTCGTGGCAGGCGATGCAGCCGTGCCCGCAGCCGGGGCGCCCGCCGTGGCGGCGGGCGCAGGGGCGGCTTGCGCTCCCGCCGCAGGCGCTGATGCGGCCGGCGCCGCAGAGGCGGCAGGAGCAGCGGCCTTGCCCGACGCGCCGTCGGGGCTCTGCGCGAGGGCGGGCATGACCATCAAGAACGAGGCCCCCACCCCCACAGCCAGCATCCTGATAAGTCGCATCGAAAGGTAACCTCGTGGTTTTACCCTCGTCAGCAGAGGGGGGCGACCTCACGCCCGGTGCCGGCGAGTCTAGTGGCGGCGGGCTTCCGAGCGCAACGACCTGGACAGCTTCCTCACCCCCCGGCAGAGCGCGTCGCCGCTCGCGACGCAACGGCGGCGCGAACCATGCAGCGAAAATCCTGCGGGAGCCCTCACCCAGCGCACGTCCGCGGCGTCCTCAGCCGGTCGACGATGCGCTGCCACGAGGACGCCACGCGACCGAAAGCGGGCTCCCCTCCGGACGCCCGCGCCCCTCCCCTCGCCGCGGGCGAAGGGGGCTCGCTCGCTCGGGGGCGGATCCGCTAAGGTGCGCTTGTGTCAGGGGAAGGAGAGCGCCTCAGATCTTCGAGCCACGCTGCGCGTCCGATCCGACGCCGCGGTCGTCGCCACGAACACCCCGCCGGTCGGGCCGCCGAAGGAGCGCCGCAGAGGCTCGGCCGCTCCGGGAGCTAGGATGGTCCCGATTTCTCGAGAGGAGGTCACCGACGAAGCCCTGATGATGCGTTTTCAGGGCGGCGACCGCGCCGCATTTGCCGGGCTCGTCCGGCGGCACAAAACGCCCATCTACAACTTCATCCTGCGGCAGATCCGCGGGCCTGCGATCGCCGAGGATCTGGTGCAGGATGTGTTCGTGAAGATCGTGCAGAGCGCGTCCGACTTCAAGCATGAGGCGAGGTTCACCACCTGGGCCTACGCCATCGCGCGCAACGTCTGCATCGATCACCTGCGCAAGATGTCGCTCCGGCGCCACCCGTCGCTCGACCAGGGCTCCGGCGACGGCGGCGACGGGCCCACGCTCGGCGAGCGGACCGCGGACCCGGCGCCCCAGGCCGCGGTGGACCGGGTCGCGATCGGCGCCGAGATGGGGCAGCTCATCGTGCGCGCGGTGGAGGGCCTCCCGCACGAGCAGCGGGAGGTCTTCCTGCTCCGGGAGATCGGGCACGTGCCCTTCAAGGACATCGCCCAGATCGTGGGGGTGCCCGAGAACACGGTGAAGAGCCGGATGCGCTACGCCCTGGAGCGGCTTCAGGAGGCGCTCTCGGAGTACGAAGATTACGCGAGGGCGCTGCGCTAGCGCGCCGGAAGAGCTGTCTATGGACTGCGAGAAGTTCGACCAGCACGTGATGGACGCGCTCTACGACGAGCTCGACGAGCTGACGCATGCGGCCATGAAGCGGCACATGGACAGCTGCGGCCGGTGCGCCTCGGCGTTCGCGGGGCTGCGCGCGGCCCGCGACGCCGGCCCCTTGCCGCTCGAGGAGCCGAGCGAGGAGCTCGAGGCGCGGATCCTCGACGCGGTCGAGGTCGCGCAGAAGAAGACGCCGTTCCGGCGCAAGGCGCTCCGCGCGCTCGCCTGGGCCGGCAGCCACGCGATGCGGCCGCAGCTGGCGATGGCGGCGCTCTTCGTGCTCGTCATCGGCTCGAGCCTGCTGCTGCTGCGGCCGAAGACCGGCGTGGCCCCCGTGCGGGTCACCGAGTGGGGCCAGCCTGCGTCGGTTCACCATGAGCCGCCCAGCGTCCCCGCGCCGGCCGCCCTGGCCACGTCGACGGAGGAGGGCGATGCCCGGCGCCCGGCCGAAGCGAAGGCGGGCGAGCCGCCGAGGACGCTGGTGGAGGCGGCGAAGGAGAAGAGCGCGCGCGCGGCCGCGGCCCCCGAGGACGGCGCGAGCGCCGCGCTCCGGGAGGCGCAGACGCTGCAGCGGAAGTCGGGCTGCGCGGCCGCCGTCGGCAAGCTCGACGAGGTCGGCGCGCGGTACCCGGGCACGCCGGCCGCGCACGCGGCGATGTGGGAGGCGGCCCGGTGCTACGAGGGTGCCGGGGAGACGGAGAAGGCGCGAGAGCTGCTGCTCGCGCTGCGCCCCGCGAAGGGGTATGGCGACCGCGTCGAGCAGATGCTCGCGGGCCTCGAGACGAACGTCGGGCGCTCGCAGGCCAAGAACGCGATTCCGATGGCCTCCCGCCCCGCGGCGGCAGCTCCACCTCGGCGCGCCGCGCCGAGCGCGAAGCCCGCGGCGCCGCCGCGCGCAGACGACGCGCAGGAGCCGGCGCAGGCGGCCCCCTCGACGCCGTGATGGGACGCTGACGGGCCGCGGGCGCACGCGCCGGCGTCGCCGCGATGGACGCCGCGGGCGCACGCGCCGGCGTCAGTTCGACCTCACCGGCGCATCGCGGATGTAGGCGATCGTCCTGATCGTGTCGACGATGCGCTCGCGATCGTCGGGCGTGAGATCGACGAAGCGGATGCCCATGCCCGGGTTCGGGTTGTCGTGGAGAGGGCGCACCTCGTTGATCCACTGCACCGTCCCCTCGAGCACGTACGAGCCCTCGGCCCCCGGCGGCGAGAAGCGGAGCGTGAGCCGCGTGCCGATCGAGAGCGGCTGCGTCGTGCGGACGAAGATGCCCATCTCCGAGATGTTGGTGATGGAAGCGTAGAGGAACGTCTCCTCCGTCTCGCAGTCCACGAGCCACGTGACGTAGAGGCGCTCGGACGAGCGTCGGTTGAGCGAGTCCGGGGCGGAGCTCTCGCGCTCGTCCTCTCCGCCGGCGTGGCGTTCGTCCCCGTAGGCGCCGCTCTGCGCGGGGGATGCCGATGAACCGCCAGGCACGTCGGGCGGATGGTTGGAATCACCACGGCCCCCGGTCATGTTTCTGCGACTAGCCGCTTTCCGCACGCGCGTCGAGGGCGCTCGACGACGAGGACCGCGCGCGCCAGGCGCACAGGGGACCCGCGCGCCATGGCATGCGTCGGGCACCCCACAACGAGCGGCTCACCGCACGCGGATGACGCCGCCGCGGATGCGGTTCTCGTGCTCAGGCCCGCGCGACACCTGAAAGCGCGTCTCGCCGGCAAAAAGGCCGAAGTAGAACGCGTAGTCGCCCGGGGTGAAGTTGGGCTCGAGCCGGAGCTCATGGTCGTCCACGATGACGTCGCCCGGTTGCCACAGGCTCGGCGGGTAGCGCCCCTCGAGCACGGGGTGGTCGCCGTTGTAACGGCGCTGGAACCCATCGATGTGAACGAACATCTTCCAGTTGCCGACGATCGACCGGTGGACCCGGAAGTAGGTCCGCAAGTGGTAGGTCTTCTGGGGGACCACGCTCGAGACCTTCTGGCCATCGTCGTCGGTCAGCTCCCAGCCGAGCACCTCCAGCTGATCCTCGAACATCGCGTCGATCGGGTTCGCGGGCGCGACGGGCTCGTCGAGCACGACACGGCTGAGCCAGCTCTCGTTCGGTCGACCGCCGAGCTCGTTCGACGCGAGGAGGATCTGGCTCGATCGACCGTCGAGCACGGGCAGGTTGCGCTTGTGGTGCTTGCGGAAGAGGCTGTTCAACCGGGGCAGCTCGTCGGATTTGACGACGAGCCAGCGGCGAGCCCCGGGAGCGGCGGATCCCTCCGCAGCGCTGTCCGCCGTGGCGGTGAGCCAGGCGAACGCCCGCGGGACGTCGTCGAACGACGCGATCTCACCGCCCTGGTAGTAGGCCGCCGCGCGGCTCCGGACGCCGAGCGTCGCGAGCGGCTCGCCGGGTCTGCGCAGCGACCCGTACGACGCGAAGACCGCCTTCGGGGAGAGCTGAGCGGCGAGCGCCGGGTAGTACCAGAAGCTCAGCGCGAAGCCGGCGAGGAGGCCGGCGAGCAGCGTGCCGAGGGCGCGGGGCATGGCAGCGCGCGCGACGACGAAGCGGAACGCGTCGCGCATCGCGATGAGCACCACGGGCGCCGCCGCGAGCAGCAAGGGCAGCGCCCACCACGCGTTCATCCCGTACGCGGCGAGGTGGTTCGGCATCCGCGCCACGGTCCCCCATCCGATGCGCCTGCCGACGAAGAGCATCGCGCCGACGCCGACGAGCGCCGCCTCGAGGACGATCAGCAGGAAGAGCAGGTTGCCGCCCCAGATGCGGGCGAGCTCCCCGGCGCCGGCGTGGAGCTCGTCGGCGAGGCGCCGCGCCCACGCCTTGAAGCTGCGATCGAGCTCGCGGGGCTGCTCCTCGATCCAGGTGAGCGCGACGAGGCCCCCGAACGCTATCAGGACGAAGCGCATCGCGGAGGCCGCCTCTTCCTCGAAGCTCTTCGGGAAGACCGGCTTGTCGACGGAGAAGACGCTGAGGGCCCTGTCCGGCGAGAGGACGAGGTCGCGGTAGAGGACGAACGCGAGCACGGAGCAGCCGACGGCGAGCGCTCGCGAGGAGGGGGCGCCGCGCTCGAGATCGCGGATGGCGAGCGCGGCGATCGCGGCGAGGAGCGCGGGGCCGCTGAACGGGAGCGCCCCGGCGTGCGGCGCGAGCAGCGCGAAGGCGCCGTAGGCGAGCGCCGACGTGACGACGAGGGCGATCCGGACGCCTGCCTCGCGATCGAGGCCAGGCGCGACGACCTCGGCCCCTGGCTCCACGGCAGGGGCGCGGAAGATGCGGCCGATGGCGAACGGCAGGAAGGCGCTCCACGGGAAGAGGGCGTGTCCGAGCTGGCGCAGCGTGAGGTCGAACGTGGACTCGACCGGCGGCTTCTTGAGGAGCGCGACGCCGAGGGCGCGGGGGAGCGGCGCGTCGGCGCTGGAGCTCGCGAGCACGAGGAGGCCCTTCGCCGTCGCGGCGACGCCGAGCAGGAGCGCAGCGCAGCCCACGAGGTCGCCGAGCGTGGGGCGCGGGCCCTCCGGCCCGGGCCAGGCGCCGGACGTCCGGAGCACGAGCCAGGTCAGGCCGGCGCCGAGCGCGGGGACGGCGACCCCGATCAGCAGGCCGCGGCTGAGGTATCCGGCGGCGAGGCCGAGGATCCCCACCGCGAGCCACGCGGCCGGCGCGAGCCGGGCGCCGCGTTGCGCTCGTCGCCTGCCCTCGATCAGCGCGCCGGTCAGCCCGCAGAACGCCATCGTGAGCGCGGCCATGGTGACGATGTCGCCGAGCATGGTGCGGGCCTGCATCACGTAGAGCGGCATCGTCGCGAGCACCGCGACGCCGTACAGGCCGGCCTTGCGGTCGACCAGGCGCGCGAGAAACTCGTAGAGCACGAGCGCGCCGGCCAGCCCCCACAGCGCGAGCGGGAGACGCCCGGCCCAGTCGTGCAGGCCGAACAGCCGGAAGCCGAGCGCCATCGAGGTGAACCCGAGCTCGCCCATCCCGAGGTCGGTCAGGGTCGGCAGCTGCCCGGCAGACGCTGCGAGATCCACGCCGCGCGCGCCGAAGACGTGGATGGCGATGCGGCGGGCAAGGTCGGCGTTGTCGAGCTCGTAGGGGTCCCAGATCCCGCTCGTGCCGAGGAGGGGCAGCAGCGCGAGGGCCGCGAGCGCGAGGGCCGCGAGCCGCGCAGGGCCGGCTCTCCAGGCGCCGTCCACCGCGCCGGCGCGGCCCCTGGCCGGCGCGCTGCCGGCCTCGGCCGAGCGGTCCTCGCGGGGTGGTGCCTCGTCGTGGGACGGGGCTCCGGTCGCTTGCGGGTCGGGGGCGGCGGGCGGGGCTCCGCTTTGTGGATCCCCTCGGTGGACGCTCGACATGCGAGGCATCCCCTTACCGCCTTCGCGCACGCTTGACCACGGATCGTAGGGAAGCGTTTGTAGCCCCCCTGGGCGTCTGCTATCGCGCGCGGCGTGGTAAAAGGCCGTCCCCAGAGTGCGCCCAAGGGCGCGAAAGCGCGCCAGCAGGCGTCGAAGCCCTCCCCGGCTGCCGCCGGCCCCCGTCCCGCCAGGAACGGTGGCCGAGGCAGCCGCCGGGGAGCGCAATCCGACGAGGAGCCCCGGACGGGCGAGGCGGCGACCCCGCCGGCGCGCCCGCCCCGGGGTGAAGACGAGGCGCACGCCGACGACAGGCCGCGAGGCGCGGGTAAGCGGGGCGGCGACGCGCGCGCTGCCGGGCGGGGCGGCGCCGAGCGCGCTGCCGGGCGGGGCGGCGCCGAGCGCGCTGCCACCAAGGCAGGGGCTACCGAACGGGGCGCCAGGAAGAGCCGGAGCTCTGCGGCGTCTGCGGCGCGCTCCTCCGGTGCAGCCCGCGGCCTGGCAGGACGTGAGCCCCGCCCCGCTGGCGACGCGAAGAGGCGACCGCTCCCCGAACGGGCGGCGGGCGCGCGAGGCGGCGGGCAGCAACAGCGAAGGAAGAACGCCGAACCGAGGCGGACGGAGGAGCCGGACGCTTCTCTGCCGCGGCGCTCCGGGCGCGTGGCCCTGGTAGGGCGGCCCAACGTGGGCAAGTCGACGCTGCTCAACGCGGCGCTCGGCCACCCGCTCGCGATCGTCTCGCCGATGCCGCAGACGACGCGCGACGCGATCCTCGGGGTCGTGCACCACGGCCAGGCGGAGATCGCGCTGCTCGACACGCCCGGGCTGCACCGGCCGCGCACCGAGCTCGGGCGCGTGATGAACCAGGCGGCGCGCGAAGCGGCGCGGAGCGCCGACGTCATCGTCTTCGTGACGGAAGCGCCGGATCCTGCGCGCCTTCCGCGGCGCGCGAAGGAAGGCGAGGACGGCCCGCCGCTCGTGCCGCATCCGGGCGATCTCACGCTGCTCGCAGACCTGGGGAGCGAGGCGCCGGTGGTGTTCGTGCTCAACAAGGTCGACCGGATGCGGGACAAGGCCCGGCTGCTGCCGCTCCTCGACGCGTTCGGCAGGCTGCGGGATTTCGCGGCGATCGTCCCCATCTCGGCGCTGCGCGAGAACGGCGTTCAGCGCGTGCTGGACGAGGTGGCGAAGCTCTGTCCCGAGCGGGACTGGGGCTTCGCGCCCGATGAGCTCACCGACAAGCCGACGCGCTTCTTCGCCGCCGAGTACGTGCGCGAGCAGATCCTCCGGGCGACGAAGGCCGAGGTGCCGCACGCCAGCGCCGTGCAGATCGAGCGCTACGTCGAGCCGGCGGGCGACGGCGTGCTGCACATCGACGCGACGATCCACGTGGAGCGGCCCGGGCAGAAGAAGATCTTGATCGGCGCCGGCGCGGAGCAGCTGAAGCGGATCGGCACGGAGGCTCGGCTCCGGATCGAGGAGCTCGTCGGGCGGCAGGTGAACCTCAAGCTCTGGGTGCGGGTGACACCGGAGTGGCGGGAGTCGCTCCAGCGGCTGGAAGAGCTCGGTTACAACAAGGGAGAGACCACGTGAGCGCGGCAAAATCAGCTCTTTCGAGGACGACCAGGCGCGGTCAGGGTGCCGCCGGAGGGGGTCGGGCGACGAAGAAGGGCGCCGCCCCCGAGAAGAGGCGCGGCGCCGCTCCCACGAAGGGCGCCGCCCCCGAGAAGAGGCGCGGCGCCGCTCCCACGAAGGGCGCCGCCCCCGAGAAGAGGCGCGGCGCCGCTCCCACGAAGGGCGCCGCCCCCGAGAAGAGGCGCGGCGCCGCTCCCACGAAGGGCGCCGCCGTCTCCAGCAAGAGCGCCGTCGCTGTCGCTCCCAGAAAGAACGCGGCAGCGTCCGGCAAGGGTGCTGCAGCGTCCAGCAAGGACGCCGCCGGTTCGAAGAAGGGCAGAGGATCGGGCCCGAGCAAGGGGCGTGCTCCCTCCGAGCAACGCAGCCACGATCCGACCGAGCACAGGGAGGAGCCCGCGGCGGAGCTCGCCGATGAGGCCCTCGCGGCGGCCGAGGACGCCGCGGCCGATGCGCCTGCGCCGCTCCCCTCGGCCGGAATCGTGGCGCTGGTCGGGCGGCCCAACACCGGCAAGAGCACGCTGTTCAACCGGCTGGTCGGCAGGCGCGTCGCGATCGTGCACGACGAGCCCGGCGTGACCCGCGATCGCCACTACGGCGACGTCATCTCGCGGGGACGGCGCTTCACGCTCGTCGACACGGGCGGGTTCGACCCCGAGAGCGGCGATCCCATGCGGCAGGGGATCAAGCGGCAGATCGACCTCGCCATCGCCGAGGCCGACGTGATCGTGTGCGTGCTCGACGCCGTGACGCCGGTCACGCCGTCCGAGCACGCCGAGCTCGGCCTCCTGCGCCGCGCGGGCAAGCCCGTGATCTACGTCGCGAACAAGGCGGACTCGACGCGCGCCGAAGCAGAGGCGGCGGAGCTGTACCGCCTCGGGATGGAGCGGCTCATCCTGATCAGCGCCCTCCACGGCCGCGGCATCTCGGATCTGGAGATGGCCATCGAGGCCGCGCTGCCCCGGGAGCCCACGGCGCCCGAGGAGTCGGCCGAGGGGGCGCTCCGCATCGCCATCGTCGGGCGGCCGAACGCAGGGAAATCGTCGCTCGTCAACCGCATCGCGGGCGAGGAGCGCATGCTGGTCGACGCGCAGCCGGGCACGACGCGCGATCCGATCGACACCCTGGCCGAGCGCGGCGGGAAGCGGTTCTTGCTCATCGACACGGCCGGCATCCGGCGCAAGGCGAAGGTGACGAAGGAGGACAGCGCCGTCGAGGCGGTCAGCGTGATGCACGCGATCCGCGCCATGGAGCGGGCAGAGGTCGTGCTCCTGCTCTGCGACGCGGCCGAGGGCGTGGCCGAGCAGGACGCGAAGATCCTCGGCCTCGCGGTCGACCGGGGGTGCGGCATCGTGATCGGCCTCAACAAGATCGATCTCCTCGATCGGAAGGCCCTCGCGAAGGCGGAGCAGGACGCCCGCGACAAGCTCGCGTTCGTGTCGTGGGCGCCGATCGCGCACGTGAGCGCGCGCAGCGGGCGCGGCGCGACGAAGCTCCTCGAGACCGTGGCCCAGGTGGCCGACGCCTACCGGAAGCGCGTGCCCACCGGGGAGCTCAACCGCTTCTTCGAGCAGATCCTCCTCACGCACCCGCCGCCCACGCACGGCGGCCGCGCGCCCCGCCTGTTCTTCGTCACGCAGGCCGAGACGTCGCCGCCGCTGTTCGTCGTGGTCGCGAGCGACCCCGAGAAGCTCCACTTCAGCTACCGGCGCTACGTGGCGAACCAGCTGCGGCAGGCGTTCGGGCTGGAGGGCGTGCCGGTCCGGGTGAAGTACAAGGAGCGCCGGCGCCGCGAATAGCCGGCGCCGCGTGCGCGCGTGCGGCCACGCCCGCACGCGCGCACGCAGCGCCGCACGTCGACAGGAGGGGCGGGCGCTACCCCGCCGCCCCGGGCAGCGGCGCCAGCACGTCGGCGATCCTCGCGAGGCCGGCCACATCGTAGATGTCGTAGGGGAAGGCCGGGACGTCGACGCGGACGCTGCCGCCGGTCTGCTCGTCTTCCAGCGCCGCATCGAGGGCGATGAGGTTCAGGTGATCGAGCTTGCCCATGCGGCTCTCGTCCTCGGTGGCCTGGAGCAGGCGCGCCGCGGCGCCGGGGCCGAGCGCGAGGCCGCTCCCGTCGAGCGCGGCGGCGATCTCGGCAGCGCCGGGGAGCGCGCCGTACACCGGGTGGACGCGGTTCACGACGAACGCGTCGCGCCGCATCTCCTGCTCCCGCAGGCGATCGGCGAAGTACAGCACCTCGCGCACGCAGAGCGGATCGGGCGTCGTGACGAGCACGTAGGCCACGTCGGGGCCGCGCAGCGCCGAGGCCACCGCGTCCGCCCGCCGCTTCCAGCCGCCGAAGACCGCGTTCATCTCGTGGATGAACGCCGCGATCTGCTCGAGGAGGCCGCTGCCTGTCAGCTTGCCGATGCCCCGCAGCACCGCGGCGGTCGAGCGCGCCAGCAGGTTGAGCGACAGCTTGCCGGAGCTCTGGAAGGCCTGCACGAACCAGCGCGTCGCCGCGCTGTCGATGGCGCCCACGAGCCGCTCCGGCGCGTCGAGGAAATCCAGCGCGTTCGCCGTGGGCGGCGTGTCGAGCAGGACGAGGTCGTAGCTCGGGTCGCTCCTCACGGCGTAGAGCTTCTCCATCGCCATGTACTCCTGCGTGCCCGCGAGCGACGTGGAGATGTACTTGTAGAGGACGTTGTCCAGGATCCGGTCGCGCTGCTCGGGCGACGGGGCGAGCGAGGCGACGAGGCTGTCGAACGTCGACTTTGTGTCGAGCATCATCACCGTCATCGAGCCGGGCACGTCGACCCCCGCCCTTTCGAACCGGGCGGGCTCGATCGTCTGCGCCTCCGTCTTCATCTCCTCGATCCCGAGGCTCTGGGAGAGGCGGCGCGCCGGGTCGATCGTCAGGCAGAGGACGCGCTTGCCGCGGCGGGCCGCGGCGAGGCCGAGCGCCGCGGTGGTGGTCGTCTTGCCGACGCCGCCGCAGCCGACGCAGAGGATCACCCTGCGCGAGGCGAGCAGCGGGGCGAGGCCGGCGTCGTCCGCCGGGAGGGGTGCGTGAACGGCGGGCGGGGGGTTCCGAGGGGGTGCGAGCGGGCCGGGCATGACGCGCGACCTGAGGTCGCGGCCCCTTGTAGCACGAACCGGGGAAACGCGAGCGCTCGGCCTGCTGCGGGGCGAGCGCTCGGCCCGCGGCCGGGCGAGCTCTCAGGCTGCGGTGCGCAGGATGCGCAGGCACCCGGCGGCGGCCCGCGCGATGGATGCGCCGCGCTCCGCCGTGCCGCCGCGGCCGCAGAGCAGCACCTCGCTGCCCGCCACGGAGAGGCTCTGGACCTCGACCTCCGCGGTGAGCGCGGCGATGCGCGAGCCGAGCGCCGCGCTCTGGACGGCGTCCGGGTTGACGAGGAGCGGGGCATAGGCGGCGAGCTCCTCGCACGCAGGCCACGCGCCCGCCCCCGCGACGAGGCAGCCGCTGTCGTCCACGAGGACCACGACGTCCAGGTTCGCCTCGGAGCGCGTCGTCGAGAGCTGATAATGCAGCGCGGTGATCGGGTCCTCGCTGCGACGGCGCCGCCGTTCGGAGGCGGGGACCGCCTCCTCCGAGGCGTTCGCGCCCCCCTCGGCCGAGAGCGCGCCTGGGTCGACCGGCCGCTGGGCGCGGCCTCCCTGCTGGTCGCCGCGCTGGCCCCCTGCGCAGCCCTCCGACCCGGGCTGAGGCACAAGCTGCTGGTTCGATAACGAGAGCGACACGAACACCTCCTCGCCGCGAAGCATCGTCGTAGCGCACGAAGGAGGCCAACTTTGCTAAGTTCGAGGCCACGATGCGCGGCTTCATCGATCTCCACTGCCACTGGGTCGCGGGCATCGACGACGGCGTCCGCACCGTCGAGGAGAGCTTCGCCCTCCTCACCGCCCTCCGCGGCGCCGGGTTCGACACCGTGGTGGCCACGCCGCACATGCGCCCCGGGATGTTCGACAACACCCAGCAGAGCCTCCGGGCCGCCTACGACGCGACCTGCGCCGCGCTGCGCTGCGCCGACGGCGCGCGCGACCTGCCCGCGCTCGACCTCTCGTCGGAGCACTTCTTCGATGACGTCGTCTTCCAGCGCCTCCTCGACGGCAGCGCCCTCCCCTACCCCGGCGGCCGCGCGGCGCTCGTCGAGTTCCCGACCCGGAGCTTCCCCGTCCGCATCGCCGAGCGGCTCTTCGACCTCAGCCGCCGCAAGCTCCGCCCCGTCATCGCCCACCCGGAGCGCTACGAGCCCGTCCTCGACGACTGCTCCTCGCTGGATCCGCTGATCGACGCCGGCGCGGTCCTCCTCCTCGACGTCGCGGCCCTCACCGGCAAGTACGGGCGCGCCCCCCGCCGGGCCGCAGAGCAGCTGATCGAGGCAGGCTACTACTACGCCGCGTGCAGCGACGCCCACGCCGCCAGCGACGTCGCCGCCGTGCGCGGCGGCATCGACGCCCTCTTCGCCAGGGTCGGCGAGGAGGAAGCGACCTTCATGCTCATCGACGGCCCGCGCGCGATCCTCGAAGGAAAAATCGAGCCCTGAGCCCACGAGGGCCCGCTCCCTTGACGGCACCGCGCGCCCCGCTATAAGTGAACCAACCGTTCATTATTTGCCATGGCACAGGTACTCAAGGACGACGTCCAGGAGAGCATCGCCGCTGCCGCGCTGACGATCTTCGCACGGAAGGGGTACGAGAGCGCGACCATGGCCGAGATCGCCCGCGCGGCCGGCGTCTCCACGGGCAACATCTACCGGTACTACGCGAACAAGGACGCGCTCTTCTACGCGGTCGTGGACGACGGCTTCGCCCGCGCCCTCACGCGCCTGCTCCGCCGCCGGATGAAGGCGCTCGACGGCGTGGAGGACCTCCGGACGCTCGCGCCGACGGCCCCGTACCACCGGGTCGCCGAGGAGCTCCTCGGCTTCTGCATCGAGAACAGGCTGCGCGTCGTGATCGTCCTCGGACGGGCCGCCGGCTCCAGGTACGAGCGGTTCTCGGAGGAGACCGTGGAGCGCCTCGTCGCGCTCTCGATCGAGCACTTCCGCTCCGTGAACCCGTGCCTGTCGGTGACCGAGGCGATGCGGTTCAACCTGGACCAGATCTACCAGAGCCTCGTCAGGACGATGGTCGGCGCCCTCGCGCGCTTCGAGGACGAGGCCGCCATCCGCGAGGCGATCCACGGCTACTCGAAGTACCACCTCGCCGGGCTCAGGTGCTTCTTCGCATGAGATTTTTTCGTCTCAAAAGTGAATGCATCGTTCATCAATGCGAGCTCAGCCCCTCGCGGCGGCGAGGGGCGCACGGAGGCCCACCATGCTGGAAAGCAGGCTTGATCTGCCGGTCGAAGCGCGCGCCGTCATCGAGGAAGAGGAGGCGCTCCTCGAGCGCGTGCGCGCGGCCCTGGAGCGGGCGCGGGAGCGCGCGGCGCGCCCGGCCGCGCCGCGCGAGCTCAGGTCCGTCGCCGCGCTCCGGGAGCTCCGCGACGAGGCGGCCGCTGCCTCGGCCGACGATCTGCCGGCCGTGCTGCTCGAGATGAGCGTGCGCCAGCGCCTCATCGCGCTGGAGACCGGGGAGGCGCTGCCCGACCCGCTCTGCCCTTACCTCGCCCACCTCCGGGTCGACGAGGGCAAGGGGGCGAAGGATTACCTGCTCGGCCACACGACGTTCCTGGATCCGTCGGCCGACGTGCGGATCCTCGACTGGCGCGTCGCGCCGGTGGCGCAGATCTTCTACCGGTACCGCGAGGGCGACGAGTACGAGGAGGCCTTCCCGGGCCGCGTGGCCGAGGGCGTGGTGAAGGCGCGCCGCATCGTCGTCGTGGAGCGCGGCGTCCTCACCCGGATCGTGGGCGACGGCCTGGTCCTGACGCAGGGCGGCGACGGGCGGTGGACCCTGGCGGACCGCGCCGCGCTCGCCATGCAGCCGGGAGGCGCCGGGACCGCCGCGCGCCCCGGCAGCCTGGGTGTCGGCGCCGGCGCCCAGGAGCGCGCGCGGGCCGCCGAGGTCACCGCCCTGCTCGACGCCGACCAGTACGCCGCGGTGTGCGCGCCGCCGGAGCAGCCGCTGCTCGTGCTCGGCAGCGCCGGGAGCGGCAAGACGACCGTGGCGCTGCACCGCCTCGCCAGGATCGCCGCGCTCGATCCTGCGCGGTACCCGCTCGCGGCCATGAGCGTCGTCGTCCCCGAAGAGGGGCTCGCGCGGCTGTCGCGCCGCCTGCTCGCCCCGCTCGGCGCGGGCGAGGCCCAGGTGAAGACGCTCGACGCCTGGTCGTCCGCGACCGCGCGCGACGTCTTCGGCCAGCCGATCGCGCTCTGCGCCGACCCCCCGGCGCTCGTCTCGAGCCTCAAGCGCCACCCGGCGCTCTACCGCGCGCTTCGCGACCGCTTCGCGAAGCTCGCGCGGGCGAGCACGACGCTCCCGCGGCTGCGCCGCCGCCTCGCCGACGTCTTCACGGACCGAGGGTTCCTCGAGGGCGTCGTCGCCGCCTCGGGCGGGGACATCCCGCGGAGCGCCGTCGAGGAGACCGTCCGGCACACCCTGCTGCAGATCGCCGAGCCGCTCGACCGGCAGCTCGCCTCGATCACCGTGGCCTCGATGAAGCAGGCGCTCGACGGCCGCGCCATCGCCGAGGGGACCCCGGACGAGCTCGCGGGGACGCTCGACGTCGATGATCTGCCGATCTTGCTGTTCCTGCGCGCCTCGCGCGCCGGCCTCGACGGGGCGGGGTGGTCGCACCTCGTGCTCGACGAGGCCGAGGACGTCTCGCTGTTCGAGCTGTTCGTCCTGGGGAAGCTCCTTGGCGAGGCGCGCAGCGTCACGCTCGCCGGCGACGAGGCGCAGCAGACGGCGTCGAGCTTCGCCGGGTGGGACGGGGCGCGCTCGGCGCTCGGCGTCGGCGACGCGGCGGCCTGCCGCCTCGCGGTGTCGTACCGGTGCCCGCGGCCGGTGACGGAGCTCGCGCGGCGGCTCCTCGGCGAGCTCGCGCCCGAGGCGCCCGCGCGCGCGGCGCGGGACGGCGCGCCGATCGGGTTCTTCCGCTTCCCGAGCGAGGCGCAGGCGCACCTGTTCCTCGCCGGCGCGCTCCGCGACCTCGCGGACCGCGAGCCCCGCGCCTCCGTGGCCGTCATCGCGCGGGACGAGGCCGCCGCGCGGCAGTTCCACGCGCTCGTCGCGGAGCTGCCGGAGGCGCGGCTCGTTCTGGAGGGGGAGTTCTCGTTCGAGCCGGGCATCGACGTCACCGACGTGGACAGCGCGAAGGGGCTCGAGTTCGACTACGTCGTCGTGCCCGACGCGACCGCGGCGGCGTACCCGATGACCGACGAGGCCCGCCGGCGGCTCCACGTCGCGGTGACGCGGACGTCGCACCAGCTCTGGCTCATCTCCGGTGCGGCGTGGTCGCCGCTCCTCGACGACGTGGGGGCGAGCTGACGTTGCTCGCGGCGCTCTCCGCGCGCGGCCCGGCCGGGGCGGTGAACGCGGCCGGCGGGAGCGGGCTGTCCTTCACCGCCGTGCTCCCGGCGAGCGCGACCCCGAGGACGGCTGCCCCGAACGCCCACGCCGTCTGCGCCCATCGCCGCGGGGAGCCCGGAGGCTCGGTCTCGTCGACCGAGCCGCCCCCCGGATCGAGCGACTCGAGCGCGGCGCGCAGCTGCTGCGTGCGGAGGTGGGACGTGTCCCCGAGGACCTGCCCGATCCAGCTCGCGACCAGCACGTCGTTGCCCGGGTGCGAGGCGCCCGGGACCGCCTCCTCGAGCGCGCGCATGAGCTGCGCGGCGGTCGCCGTGCGCGCGGTGGGCGACTTGGCGAGCGCCTCGGAGACGAGGCGATCGAGCGCGGACGGGATCGGCTCGGGCGGCGGCGCGGAGCTCAGCCGCTCCGCGAGCCCGCGCCGGGACGGGACGGCGCGCGACGACAGCGGCGCGGCGGGCCGCTCGCTCGCGATGTGGGTCATCGTGCTCTCGCTGTCGTCGGCCTGGAACGGGTGCGCGCCCGACAGGAGCTCGTAGAGCAGCACCCCCACCCCGAAGAGATCGGCCCGCCGGTCGCACGGTTGCCCGCGGATGTGCTCCGGCGCCATGTACGGCGCGCTGCTCCTGAACAGGAACGCGCCCCCCTCGCCGCCCGCCGCCGCGGCGAAGGCGCGCCTGCCGTCGCCCCGCAACGACGGAGGCCGGCGCTCCGACAGCCGCTCCTCCTCGAACTTCGCGATGCCGAAATCGACCAGGCGGACGAGCCCCTCGGACGTGATGAGGACGTTGTCCGGCGAGACATCGTAGTGGAGGAGCTCCCGGGGGTTGCCGACCTCGTCCCGCAGCTCGTGCGCGGCGTCGAGCGCCGCGCAGATCTGGTAGGCCAGCCTGGCCGCGGCGAGCACGGGCGCCGGGCGCCCGCGCGCGGCGCGCAGCACCGACGAGAGGGGCTCCCCGCTCACCCACTCCATGACATAGAAGAGGGTGCCGCCCTCCTCGCCGAGATCCACGACGGGCACAACGTTCGGGTGCCGGATGCGCGCCGCGAGCGCGGCTTCCTCCAGGAACATCCGCACGGCGTCGGGGTCGGGCGAGAGCTCGGGACGAAGCACCTTGATGGCAAAGAGCTTCTGAAACCCGTGCTCCCGCCTGAGCCGCCCCGCCCAGATCTCTCCCACGTCGCCTGCGGCCACCCGCAGGACGAGCTCGTACCGGCCCAGGGAAAACCCCGGGAAAAAGCGGCCCCCACCCCCCACTTGGAAGGTGTGGCCCACAGAGGAAGAGTCCGCCAGCGTTCCCCGTGTGCGACGATCACGATTGTTGCCTGGATTGTGAGACTCCACATCAGCCGGGAAACAGCGCTTCCGACCACGACAGGATCGCCCTGTTCGGAGGCGGCCAGTCCGGGGGTCGCGCCCGGGCCGCGCCCGACGCGCCGCCGAGCGCGCCCGCCGCCAGTCCGGCCGGGTCGCTGCGCGGACGTTTTCGGTCCTATCCTGGGTGCGGGAGTCTTGCTTCCTGAACAACCGGACAGTAAAGCTGCCGGAAACTGTTGGCCCGCGCGTCGGGGGTTCGCCGGCGCGATCCCCTTCGGTCACCCCCTCCCTTTCGCCCCCCTCCCCGAGGTACGCATGAGTGACGAGAAGAACACCAAGCAGAAGTCTGCCGCCCTCGAGCTCGCGATCGCCAGCGTCGAGAAGGAGTACGGCAAAGGGGCGATCATGCGCCTCAAGGACGGGCAGAGCCTGCACGAAGAGGTCGCGGCCGTGCCGACCGGCTCGCTCGGCCTGGACATCGCCCTCGGCATCGGCGGCTACCCGCGCGGCCGCATCGTCGAGGTCTACGGGCCGGAGTCGAGCGGCAAGACGACCCTCACCCTCCACGCCATCGCGGCCGTCCAGAGGGCGGGCGGGACGGCGGCGTTCATCGACGCCGAGCACGCCCTCGACGTGAACTACGCCAAGCGGCTCGGCGTGAAGACCGAGGAGCTGCTCATCTCCCAGCCCGACTACGGCGAGCAGGCGCTCGAGATCGCCGACATGC
This sequence comes from Sorangium sp. So ce362, assembly GCF_051519845.1. Lineage (NCBI taxonomy): Bacteria > Pseudomonadati > Myxococcota > Polyangiales > Polyangiaceae > Sorangium > Sorangium sp. So ce362. The sequence goes on from NZ_CP150332.1 coordinate 8,000,776, forward strand.
TGGTCCGCTCGAACGCCGTCGACATCATCGTCGTCGACTCCGTCGCGGCGCTCGTCCCCAAGGCGGAGATCGAGGGCGACATGGGCGACAGCCACGTCGGCCTCCAGGCCCGGCTGATGAGCCAGGCGCTCCGCAAGCTGACCGGGACGACCTCGCGCTCGCAGTGTCTGCTGATGTTCATCAACCAGATCCGCATGAAGATCGGCGTCATGTTCGGCAGCCCCGAGACGACGAGCGGCGGCAACGCCCTCAAGTTCTACGCCTCCGTCCGGCTCGACATCCGCCGCATCGGCGCCATCAAGGAGGCCGCCGCGGGCGGCAAGGAGCCGGCGGTCGTGGGCAATCGGACCCGCGTCAAGGTCGTGAAGAACAAGATGGCTCCCCCGTTCCGCGAGGTGGAGTTCGACATCCTCTACGGCCACGGCATCAGCCACAGCGGCGACGTCATCGACCTCGCGACCGAGGCGAGCATCATCGAGAAGAGCGGCTCCTGGTTCTCGTTCCAGGGCGAGCGCATCGGCCAGGGCCGGGAGAACGCCCGCACCTACCTCGAGCAGCACCCGGCGGTGCTCGAGAAGATCGAGTCGATGGTCCTCTCGAAGCACGGGATCTCCCGCACCGGCGCGGGCGCCGCGACGAACGGCGCCGCAGCCGCCGGCGCGAAGGGCGGCGCGGCCGCGGCCGAGCCCCCCGCGCAGGCGAAGGGTCGCGGCGAGGCAGCCCCGTCCGGCACGGACGCCCGACGCCCCCCGGGCAAGACGAACTGACGCCGATCGCCCCATCGCCATGCACCTCTACGTAATGCGGCACGGCCCGGCGGAGGACCGCTCGGCGAGCGGACGCGACGCGGACCGGAGGCTCACCCCCGAAGGCCGCGCGCGCGTGGAGCGGGTCGCGATCGAGCTCCATCGCATCCGGGGCGGCGCCCCGCTGTCGCGGGTGCTCGCGAGCCCCCTCGCGCGCGCCCGCGAGACCGCCGAGATCGCGGTGCCCCTCTGCGGTGCGCCGGAGGTCGAGGTCCGGGACGAGCTCTCGATCGACGCAGACCTCCCGCTCGCGCTGGTCGCTGCGCTCGCCCGAGGCGGGGCCGACGCGCTCCTGGTCGGCCATCAGCCGAACGTGGAGCACCTCGTCAGGACGCTCATCGACTCGCCCGGCCGGGGCGCGACGGGCCTGCTCCTCGCCAGCTTCTGCACGGCCCTGGTCGTCGCCCTCGAGCCCGAGCCACGCACGCAGGACCGCTGGCGCGTGGCGCAGATCGTCGACCCCCGCGCGCTCGCCTAGCGAAGGAGCGCCGCGTGCGCGCCGTGGGCGCGCCCTGTCATGGAGAGGAAGCAGGAGCCAGACGGCACGCGTCCGAGGCGGAAGGCGGGTCGACCGGAGCCAGCTCGACCGGAGCGGTCCCGCGGCGGGCCGCGGCGATCCACGCAAATCCATGAAAGTGCTTCAGAAATCCGGGTAGCAGGCGGACGGCGGCGGCGACTCCCGCCAACCCCCTGCGGCGAGGTCGGCCCCCTGCTTACGTAATCATAAAGCCAAACGATTTCGATGATCTCGGCCGCTCGCTTGACAAGGATCCCACCCGAGAATACGCCCAAATAAGGAGGATTGAGATGGCGGGACAGATGGCCTTCCCCTTCGCTCAACCCCCTCCAGGCCGTCTGTCGCGCAGCGGTGGGAAGGGCGCAGCATCCTCTTCCCTGTGGCCGCGCGTCTCCCGGGCCGTCGTCCGGGTGCCGGACCCCCGGCACCATCCGCTCCACATCGGCCTGCCGTCGGGCCAGCCGCAGATCTACGTGCACGAGGGGGCGCGCCAGGCGCTCATCCGGCGCCTCGAGCTGGCCCAGAAGCGGCCGGTCCTCCTCTCGGTGACCGACAACTACCGGCAGATGATCTCCTCGTCGCTGCGGGAGGGCATCCTGCAGGCGCGCGTCCACCACATGTTCCTGGATGCGCCCGCGGTCGTCCAGGAGGCGCTCGTCCGGTACGTGGTGACCCAGGACCGGGCCGCGTCGCTCGTGGTCGGTCAGTACATCGACGAGAACGGCCACCGCATCCGGGCGAGCCGGCCGGTGAGCACGCCGCTCTCGACGCAGGGGCAGACGCACGATCTGCTGACCCTGTTCCAGAAGCTCAACCACGCGTACTTCGGCGGCGTGGTCGACGCGCTGATCACCTGGGGCAAGCGGACCAGGGCGCGGAAGCCGCGGCGCACCATCAAGCTCGGGAGCTACTCGGCGGTGGAGCGACTGATCCGCATCCACCCGGTGCTCGACCGGCCCTGGGTCCCCCGCTACTTCATCTCCTACGTCATCTACCACGAGATGATCCACCACGTGATGCCGGCGAGCCACGGCATCGGGCGCCGGATGCTCCACCCGCCCCAGTTCCTCGCCCGCGAGCGGCTCTTCCGCGACTACGAGCGCGCCCTCTCCTGGGAGAAGGACCACGTGGTCAGGCTCCTCCGCACCTGAGGCGCCGTCTCCGGCGGACGCTCGCCATCCGGCATCGCCGAGCGACGAACCTGCGCCGAGCGACGAACCATTGCGCGGAGTACCGGCTGGCTCTAAACCGGCGGACCCCGTGCGGGCCGCGCGAACCGGCGCGCCACGGGCGCTCCCGTAACCTCGAAAGTGTGGAAGGCCAGCGTGCAGGAGATTCTCACCCAGGAAGCGAGCCCGAAGCGGGCCATGGAGGCGCTCGAATGGGCCGTCCAGCGATCAGAGACGGCCGAGCCCGCGCAGCCCGAGGCGGCCACCGAGCCACGCTCCTCGGCCAGGGTGATCTCCGGGCGCCCCGCCGACTTCAAGGCGGCGGCGGCGATCTACCTGCCTGACGTCCGCAAGCTGCTCGATCGGATCATGATGAGCAAGGACGCCGAGGCCGGGCTCGACGCGCTGCTCGAGTCGGGCGCCCTCGCGGCGATGCTGCCCGAGGTCGAGGCGATGGTGGGGTTCGGCGACGGGGAGTGGCGCCACAAGGACGTGTGGAAGCACACGAAGCAGGTGGTGCGTCAGGCGGTCCCGAGGCTCGAGGTCCGCTGGGCGGCCCTGCTCCACGACATCGGCAAGACCAGGACGCGCTCGATCTCGCCGTCGGGCGAGGTCCATTTCTTCGGTCACGCCGAGGTCGGCGCGCGCATGTTCGACAAGATCGACCGGCGGCTGCCGCTCTTCGCGAAGGAGGAGGCGCTGAAGGGCAGCATCCGCTTCCTGATCCTGCACCACCTGCGGGCGAGCCAGTACGACCCGTCGTGGACCGACAGCGCGGTGCGCCGCTTCGCGAAGGAGATGGGCGACTGCCTGAACGACGTGCTCGACCTGTCGCGGGCGGACATCACGACGAAGCGGCCGGAGAAGAAGCGGAAGGGGCTGAAGCAGATCAGCGACCTGGCCGACCGGGTGCTGCATGTCCAGGCCGAGGACGCGGTGGTGCCGCCGCTGCCGAGCGGCATCGGCGACGCCATCATGCGGGCGTTCGGGCTACCGCCGTCGCGGCGGGTGGGCGAGGTCAAGCGGGCGCTCGAGCAGGCGGTCGAGGTGGGCGAGGTGCCGTCGCACCAGGAGGCGGACGTCTACATCGCGTTCCTGCGGGACAACGCGGAGCGCTTCGGGATCTGAGAGGCGGCGGGCGGCCGCCGCTCAGCGGAGCGGGGCGTCGCAGGTGATGCAGCGGGAGGGGATGCCGTCTTTGTGGTAGAGCTCGCCGCAGCGGCCGCAGAGGCGGGCGTCGGCCTCGAAGGAGATCAGCTTGTCGGTCGCCTTGCAGTGAAGCCCGGCGACCTGCGGCGGGTCCAGCGGGCGCACCTCGCCGGTCGCGTCGTCGGGCGGAGGCAACGCGCCCTCCTTGATGTCGACGACTCGCCCGGGGACGCGCTTCCTCGCCTCCGCCAGGACGCGGGAGGCCGCGGGGAGATGCGCGCGCAGCGGGATGGCGAGCACGGTGCCGCCGCCCTGAACCGTGAGCGAAGACTCCGTGAGCAACAGGCCCGTGACATCGTGCCAGCCGATCCGCTCGATCTCGCCAGGCCCGTTCTCGATCGCCACGCCGGCATCACCGACACGGATGGACTTCATCGACCACTGACCGAACAGACTCGCCGCCGCGCCGAGGAGCAGCGCGCCGACGAGCAGGTACGGAGCAGCCGGGTGCGAGCCCGCCTCCTCGCCCCGGAACCACTGGCCGTAAACCCCCGCCCCCGCCAGCAGCGCCGCGACGGACATGCCGAGCAAGGTGAGGCCGAGCTCCAGCGAGGCCTTCGGCTCGAAGCGCCGCTCGCTCCGCGGATCGGTCCGCTGCCGTAGAAGAACCTCGCCCCCCTGCCCCGTGGCCCCCGAGCCCTTGCGCCTGCGCTTCACCGGTCTGTCGCCTGCCATCGGCGGCTTCCTATCGGAGGAGACGCCCGGACGCAAAGGGGCTCGGCACGAACGACGGCGCTCCGCACGAGCAGCCAGCCCGATCCGAGCCCCGACCGCGCCGCAGGGACGGAGAGGTATGCTGGGGCAACCATGATCTCGATGCCCAACGCGGCGACCTATGTCCTGCCTGCGCTCAGCATCGGGCTCGCGGCGCTCGTGATCCTGGGACCAGGTGCGCAGCGCATGGCCACCGGCGTGCGGGTGTGGGGAGCGCCCGTCGCCGGAAGCGAGGCGCTGGCGCTCCGCATCGAAGGGGTGCGCCGGCTCTACGGCGCCGACGATCCAGCTGCGCTGCCGGAGCTCGAGGTGAGCGCGGCGTCCGCGGGGGCGCCGCTCGAGCGATGGATCGGCTCGACCGGGAAGGACGGCATCGGCGAGGCGCTGCTGCGCGCAAAGGGCGGGCTGAAGGCGCCGGTCGTGGTGCGGATCGCGCGGGGCGGCGAGACGCTCGTGGAGCAGGAGCTGCCGCTCTTGCCCCCGCTCCCCGCGGCGGAGACGAGCGCGCTGCCCGGCGCGGCGCACACGAGCGCGCTGCCCGGCGCGGCGGACGGGGAGCTCCGCCTCCGGGTCACGGCCGCGCGGGGCGCCCTGGCAGCGCCGTTCCCGGAGCCGGTGCGCGTCGCGGTCGAGACCGAGAACGGAGCGCCCGTGCCAGGGGCGCGCGTGGAGGCGAGCGCCGTCGGGGCGGATCTCGAGGGGCAGGGCAGCGGGCCGGTGCAGCTCGCGGCCGATGCGCGCGGCGCCGCGGAGCTCACGATCAAGCCGCTGGCGCACGCCGTCGAGCTCACGCTGCGTGCGACGCGCCCGGGGAGCGCGCCGCCGGGGCCGCCGGGGTCACGGGGGGCGAGCGGCACCTGGGAAGGGAGGCTGCCCGTGATCCCTGGCGCGATCTGGCTCGACCCGGCCGGGCTCGCGGCCGGGCGGCCGCAGCTCCGGCTCACCTCCCCGGCGCCGAAGCCGCGCGCCTACGTCTCGATCGGAGGCGCGCACGGCCGCCTGCTCGGGGCGGTCGTCCCGCTCGCGGCCGACGGCGCAGGCTTCTTCTCGGGGACGCTGGCGCTCCCAGACGGACCTTCGCCCGGCGCAGCGGGCTGGGCGGTCGTCGCGAGCGACCCCTACGAGCAGGGCGCGGGTACGGTGGCCTGGCCGCTCTCGCCAGCCGCAGGCCCGGCCCTGCCGCGGCGCGTGGCGCTGCTCGCGGACGGGGTGCCGGCGGCCGAGGCGCGCGAGCGGGGCCGCGCCTCGCAGGCGCGGCGCGCAGGCCTCCTGGTGCTCGGCGCCGCCGGGGTCGCGCAGATGATGCTGCTCGCGCTGCGATCCCGGACCGCGCGGCGGCGCCTGGAGGCACACCTCGCCGCCGCGTCGGGCGGCGAGGGCGAGGACGGAACCGACGGAGCGCCGCTGTCCAGGGAAGATCGCGGCCGGCTGCTCGCCACCGTGCGGGCGGAGCCGCTCGTGTCGGTGCTCGCGCTCGCCGCGCTCGTCGGGCTCTCCTTCGCGGCGGTCGCGGCGCTCGCCACGTTCCGATGACCTGCCAGGCGCGAGGCGGCGCCGCATGGATTTCATCCGCTGCGGGGCCCGAGCCGCTAGACTGGGCAGACAGACGGGACGGGGCGGGAGGACGACAGACAGGGCATGTCCGAGCAGCAGCGTTACCGGGTCATCAAGCGCCTCGCCTCCGGCGGCATGGCGGAGGTCTTCGTCGCCGAGAGCGCGGGGATCGAAGGGTTCAAGAAGCAGGTCGCGATCAAGCGCGTCTTGCCGCAGCTCAGCAAGAAGGAGCAGTTCATCGCGATGTTCCTCGACGAGGCGCGCCTCTCGGCGCACCTCTCGCACTCGAACGTCGTGTCCGTGTTCGACATCGGCGTCGGCGACGGCACCTACTTCATCGTCATGGAGTACGTGGACGGCGCCGACCTGAGGGCCCTCCTCGAGCACCAGAAGAAGGTCGGCCGGCCGATGGAGGTCGAGGTCGCCGCGTTCATGGCCGCGAAGATGTGCCAGGGCCTCGCCTACGCGCACGATCTCGCGACCGCGGACGGAAAGCCGCTCCAGATCGTGCACCGGGACATCACCCCGGCCAACGTGCTCATCACCCGCTACGGCGAGGTGAAGATCGTGGACTTCGGGCTCGCGAAGGCGTCGAGCCAGCTCGCCGAGAGCGACGCGGGCATCATCAAGGGGAAGTTCGGCTACCTGGCGCCCGAGACGGTGCTCGAGCAGGGCGTCGACCAGCGCGTCGACATCTTCGCGCTCGGGATCATCCTCTGGGAGATGCTCGCCGGGCGCCGGCTCTTCCTCGGCGACTCGGACTACATCACGGTGCGGCTGGTGCGCGACGCGGTGGTCCCGTCGCTCCAGCAGGTCAACAGCGAGGTGCCGCGCGAGCTGGAGCAGATCATCCGCCGCGCGCTCGCCCGCGATCCGGGGGCTCGCTACCGCAACGCGCGCGACCTCGGGCGCGACCTCACCCGCTTCCTCTACCGCTACGGCCGCCCGGTGAGCGAGGACGACGTCGCCGCGCTCGTGGAGCGCACGAAGGGCGGGCCGGCGCGGACGATCGACGGGACGCAGAAGATCGCCGAGCTCATCGACCTGATGCTCCTCGAGTTCAAGTCGCTCACGAAGGAGCCGACCGCGGTCGGCAGCGGCCTCAGCCTGCTGCCCACCCTGGACGGGGCCACGAGCCTGACGCACGGGCAGGCGCACCCGAGCTCCTCGCCCCCGCGCAGCGAGGCGCCGCTCGGAGGGCTCGCCGACGAGCTGGAAGGACCGGACTCGCTCCACCAGGACGAGTCGTCCTCGTCGGTGGCGGCCTGGTTCCGGGGGCTCATCCCGCGCTGATCCCGCGCGGGCAGCGACGTTGACACCCGCGCCGCACCGCTCCATCGTCCCACGAGCGGTCACCGGCCAGGAGGAGCCTTCCTCCGGCCCACAGCAAAGGTAAAGAGAAGATGAGCGTCGAGATTGGAGAGCCGTTCCCGCGGTTCGCCCTGCCGAACCAGGACGGCAAGACCGTGAAGCTCGAGGACTTCGCGGGCAAATGGCTCGTCGTCTACTTCTATCCGAAGGACGACACGCCGGGTTGCACCGTCCAGGGCAAGTCGTTCACCGCCTCCAGGGAGGACTTCGACAAGGCCAACATCACCGTGGTCGGCGTCAGCGCGGACGACGTCGCGTCGCACAAGAGCTTCTGCGACAAGTTCGCCTTCACCATCGATCTGCTCGCCGACACCGGGCACGAGCTCCTCAAGGCCGCAGGCGTCGGGCAGAGCGAGTGGAAAGGCAACCTGTACTGGGACCGGACGACGTTCGTCGTCGATCCGCAGGGCGTGCTGCGGAAGACCTACCTGAAGGTGAAGCCCGAGGGGCACGAGCAGACGCTCCTCCAGGACATCGCGGAGCTCAAGGCCCAGGGCTGAGCTGGAAGGCGCCCGCGGCGCGTCCCCGGGATCCGGGAATCCGGGAATCCTGGGGATGAGCGGCGCGTCCCGCGCAAAACCTGCTCTCGCTGGATTTGCCAGCGTTGCCCCCCTACCCTGTCGCCTTTGTGGCTGCACGCCTTCCCTTCGCGCCAGGTCGAATCGTATCGCTCACAACCTTCGCGGCGCTCGCCGCGGCGGCGCTCGCGACCGCTGCCTCCGTGGGCGCCTGCAAGGACCCCGGGGTCGGCGGGGCCGGCGGCGGCTCGGGCATGGGCGGCGCCGATGGCTGCCCGATGGGGCCGCGAGAGGCGATGTTCACCATCACCGTGCGCGCGAAGGGCGCCCCCGTCCCGCCGGACGCCACCGTTCACGTCGCATGGAGCGCAGCGGAGGAGCCGACCTTCGTCCTGAACGACCCGACCACCTGGAAGACGCTCGACGAGGCCAACCTCGTGTGCGCCGTCGATCGCGCGAAGCCGCCTCCGGACGCGCTGGAGGCGCTCGTCTGCGAGCTGTGGACAGCAGGGGTGACGCAGGTGGAGATCTCGGGGACAGGCTATGAGGACTTCGAGCAGACGCTCACGCCCGTCATGAGCGAGGAATGCGAGGACTTCGTTCCTCAGGAGGTCGACATCGAGCTCATGCCGGCGGCGGACGGGGACAGCGACGAGTAGCCGGCCTGAGACCCGGGGGGCGGGGTCCCCGGTCGTGGCGCCGCGCGCTCGCGGACACGCTGGAGGAGGACGAGACAGGCGGGCTGTCGCCGTGATGCGCCCCGAGCGCAGGAGCGGCCCTTCATCGACGAGCCCGCGCCGCTCCGTTATCCTCCGCCCGTCGCCGCCGCATTCACGGAGGGTCATCACGCCATGCCGACGAACCAGCCCCAAAGCTCCCTCGAGGAGCTCTTTCGCGAGCTCGAAGCGACCCCTCACGCCGCCGGCATCTTCTATCCGAGGCAGGTGAGAAAGGTCCCGCTCGGCGGCGCGACGGACTACGACGTCCCCGTCGCCCCCGGGGTGACCGTCGGGGCGCGCTGGCACCTGTCCGACCCGCAGAACCCCACGGTGCTCGCCTTCCACGGGAACGGCGAGACCGTCCCCGACTACGACGATATCGCCCGGGAATGGCAGGAGATCGGGCTCAACTTCTTCATCGTCGATTACCGTGGCTACGGCTGGAGCGGAGGGCGTCCGACGCTGCGCTCGCTCCACGACGATCCCGCGAAGGTCGCCGGCTTCTTCGAGCGGGAGCTCGCCGAGAAGAGCCGCGCCGCGGGCCTCGACCGGCCGCCGAAGCCGCTGCTCTTCGGCCGCTCGCTCGGCAGCTCGCCCGCGTCGCGCATCGCCAGCGAGCGCGGCGGCGCCTACCGCGCGCTGATCCTCGAGAGCGGCTTCAGCGACGTGCGGCACCTCCTCGCCCTCTTCCAGATCGAGCTCGGCGACCTGCGCGACGAGGCGCACCGCCGCTTCTCGAACCCGGAGCTCCTGAAGCACGTCGAGATTCCGGTCCTCTCCCTGCACGGCGCGCACGACAGCCTGCTCCCGCCGTTCCACGCCCGCGAGAACCACGCGGCCGTCCCGCACGAGAAGAAAGAGCTGCGCCTCATCGACGGCGCCGGACACAACGACATCCTCCTCTTCGCCCCCGCCTACTTCGGCGCGATCCGCGAGTTCCTGCAGAAGCACGGATCCGGTGCCATTACACCTCGATCAGGAGGAACGACCGCCCGGTGAGCTTCCTGAGCAGCGGCATGGCCACGTTGTAGACGGGAGTCCCCTTCGGCGTGCGCCCTTCGAGCGCTCCGTGGTGCGCGTGGCCGTGGAAGACCACGTCGGCGCCGTACAGATCGATCGGCGCGACAAGCCGGCTCGTCCCAAGGAAAGGCCTTATCTCCACGTTCTCGCCGACGGTCGTCTCCAGGATCGGCGTGTAATGCATGATCACGATCCGCTTGTCGCTGTCGAGCTGCGAGAGCGCCGTCTCGAGCTTCAGCGCCTCGGTCACGGCCTCCTGGACGAAGGCCTTGAGCGGGCCCTCGCCGAACGCCTGCAGCGTCGCGCTCCCGAACCCGCCCATGAACCCCTTCACGCCGGCAACGCCGATGTCGTCGCGCAGGATCAGGTGATCCCCGTCGAGCACCTCGACGCCCGCGTCGCCCAGGAGCCTCGCGACCTCGGCGCCCGCGCCGCGGTCGAGGTCGTGGTTGCCGAGCACGGCGGCGCACGGCACCGACAGCCCGGAGAGCGCGTCAGCGAGCACCTTCGCCTCGTCGGGATGGCCGCGATCGGTGAGATCGCCGCACAGGACGAGCACCTCGGCCTCCGCGTTCACCGCCTTCACGAACTCGCGCATCCTTCCGCCGTGCTCCGGCCGGCAGTGCAGGTCCGAGGCCGCCGCGACGCGCCGCTTGCCGCGGTCCCCGTTCCCGCCGGCGCCGGCGCTCATGATCCCGGCTTGCGGAGCCGCGCCGCCTCGACCTCCGCCCCCAGACGCTCCGCGCCGCCCGGAGCCCCCTCGCGGCTCGGCCCCCCCTTGCCGAGGTGCCGCCGCGCCGCCGCGGGCGGCCGGCGCTTCCGGCACAGCGACCCCCGCATCACCTCGGGCTCGAGCCCGGCGGGCGCAGCCATGAGCCCGAGCTTCTCGTAATCATGGGTGTACTGCCGCCGGCTGATCAGGTTCCCCCGGCAGACCCGGTGCGGCGCGTCGCCAGCCCGCGACTGCTCCAGCGTGCGCCGGCAGAGCTCCTCGACGAGCCACTCGGGCACCCGGCTCCGCGCGCCGGGATAGACGAAACGGTAGAGCGTGACGTGCGCGAACAGGACCTCCCAGTGCGGGCCGAACCGGTCGAGGAGCCGCTCCCAGTCCATCTCGTCGCCGCACGTGTAGATGAGGTGGTTCACGTCGGCCCCGTCGTACCGCTCCCGCTCGTCCACGAACGCCTTCGTGAAGATGATCTCCTCGACCGGCGCGATCAAACAGCTGTGCCCCAGGATCGTCGCAGGACGCGCGTGCTCGAACCAGCCGCAATCCACCACGCCCAGGCCGTTGCTCGACGAGAAGATGAGATCGATGAACCTGTCGCCGGCATACGCCTTCGCGATCCACCGCGGATCGAGCACCTCCGTCTGGAAGCCGGCCCGCTCGAGCGCCCTGAACGCCGCCGGCACCTCCCGCTCGTCCAGCATCACGTCGAGATCCTTCGTGTCGCGGAAGATGCCGGTGTACGCAAAGAAGGCATACGCCCCCGCCACCATGAACGGCACACCGGCGCACAGGAGCGACTCCAGCGCCTTTCCCCTCACCTCCAGCTCGCCCGCACGGGATAGCGGGCCGGCGGCATCGTCCACGGGCGGCGGAGGGAGCGTCGCGCGCTCGCCGGCCCGCGTCGCCCGGGCAGAAACCGCGCGCTCCGCGTCGTCGACGGCAGGGGATCCGCTGCGGGCCATCCCGTTCTGCGTAATGAACAGAACGTGCGATGGCGACCCCCTTCCGCCCCCATGCGACCGCGCGCTGCGGCAGAAGGGCGAAAGCCGCTGGGAACGGGAACATAGGCGGGCTCGTCCTCGCTGACCATTGCAAGAAGAGGCAGGTCTGGCTCAAGCTCGCCTGCCGGGATCGCTCGGCGCGCCCTGCGCACGCAGGAGACAGGGCGCGGCCCCCGGCGCTCGAAGAGGAGGCACATCCGTGAACACCGCCATCGCGACGATCAATCCAGCGACGGGAGAGACGCTCGAGACCTTCGAGCCCCTCTCGTCGGCGGCGCTGGAGCAGAAGGTGGCGCGCGCGCACGCCGCGTTCCGCAGCTTCCGGCAGACCCCGGTCGCCGACCGCGCCCAGAAGCTGCGCCGGGCGGCCGAGATCCTGGAGGGAGAGAAGGAGCAGCTCGGGCAGCTCATGACGGTCGAGATGGGCAAGACCATCGGCTCCGCCATCGCCGAGGCCCAGAAGTGCGCGACCGTGTGCCGCTACTACGCCGACAACGCCGAGCGCCTGCTCGCCCCCGAAGAGGTCGCGACCGACGCCGACAGGAGCTACGTGGCGTTCCACCCGCTCGGCCCGGTGCTCGCCATCATGCCGTGGAACTTCCCGTTCTGGCAGGTCTTCCGCTTCGCCGCGCCGGCGCTCGTCGCCGGCAACGTCGGCCTCCTCAAGCACGCCGCGAACGTCCCCCGCTGCGCGCTCGCCATCGAGGACATCCTCCGCCGGGCCGGCTTCCCGGAAGGGGCCTTCCAGGCGCTGCTCATCGGGACCGACGCGGTGCCGCGCCTGCTCGCCGACCCGCGCGTCGTGGCCGCGACGCTCACCGGCAGCGAGAACGCGGGGCGCAGCGTCGGCGCCCACGCGGGGAAGCACCTCAAGAAGGTGGTGCTGGAGCTCGGCGGCAGCGATCCGTTCATCGTCCTCCCGAGCGCCGATCTCAACGCCGCCGTCGGGACCGCGATCAAGGCGCGCATCATCAACAACGGGCAGTCCTGCATCGCGGCGAAGCGCTTCATCGTGCACGAGTCGATCGTGCCGGAGTTCGAGCAGCGCTTCGTCGCGGCCATGCGGCGCCTCCGGGTGGGCGACCCGATGGACCCGTCGGTCGACGTCGGGCCGCTCGCCACGGCGCAGATCGTCACGGAGCTCGAGGAGCAGGTGCGGGCGTCGGTGGCCGCGGGCGCGCTCCTCCTCACCGGCGGCAAGCGGCTGAAAGGCCCGGGCAACTACTTCCCGCCGACCGTGCTCACCGACGTCCGGAGCCCCTCCCCCGCCGCCGACGATGAGCTCTTCGGCCCGGTCGCCGCCGTCATCCGCGTCGCCGACATCGATGAGGCCATCTACATGGCGAACGCCACCCGATTCGGCCTCGGGGCGAGCGCCTGGACCCGCGACCCCCAGGAGCGCGAGCGCCTCATCGACGAGCTCGACGCCGGCCAGGTGTTCATCAACGGGATGGTCGTGTCCGATCCGCGGCTGCCGTTCGGCGGGGTCAAGATGTCCGGCCACGGCCGCGAGCTCTCGTCCTACGGCCTGCGCGAGTTCGTGAACATCAAGACCGTCTGGATCGCCAAGGACGAACGCCAGAGAGGCGTGCCCGCCACCGAGTGACCCATCCCACAGCGAGCGCGTGCGCCCGACCTCGCCTGCGCTGACCTGACAGGAAGCAAGCGCCCGAACCGGAACGTCACGTCGCGACGCGCAGCCGGTTGCGTCTTCGTGGGCGTGGACCTAGCGTGGGTGATTGTGTCGGAAGATCCGGCCGTGGCCGCTCTGCTGAGCGAGTACCCGCCCGCAGCACAGCAGCTGACCTTGCACGTGCGCAAGCTGCTCCTCCGCGTCATCCCCGACGTGCACGAGCACGTCTATCCAGGCTGGCGGATCATCAGCTTCCGGATGGGCGACGGGCACGAGCACCAGATCTGCTGGCTCGCCCCGCAGCGCTTCGGCGTGAACCTCGGCTTCGAGCACGGCGCCGAGCTGCCCGATCCGAACCGCGTGCTCACCGGCAACCCCAAGTCGGCCAGGAACGTCCATATCCGCTCCGCCAAGGACGTGGACGTCGCCAAGATCGCCGCGCTTGTCGCGACCGCCATCGAGCTCCACCGGGACCGCTGATCGCGCGGGGCCCCGCGGCGCGAGGGCAACGGGCGCCGCCGCGGCTCGAAAGCGACGGGGCTCAGGAGCGACGGTAGACGACCCGCCCGCCGGTCTTGCCGAGCGCGTACGAGAACCCAAGCTCCAGGGTGGAGCGGGTGACGATGTCCCCGAGATCGAACCCCTGCTCCACCATGAGCCGCGCCGCCTCGGGCGCGATCCCGACGAGCACCACCTCGGACCCGAGCATGGCGGCGGAGCGCGCCGCCTGCACGAGGTGGCTCGCCGCGCTCGCGTCGACGACCGCCATGCCGGTGACGTCGATGATCACGACGCGCGCCTGGTGCTCGGAGATCTCCTTCAGCATCACCTCGATGAAGCGGCCGGAGCGCGCCGCGTCCAGCGCGCCGACGATCGGCATGACGAGGACGCCGGGCGCGATCGGCACGACCGGGCTCGACATCACGGCGATCGTGTCGAGGAGCGCCACCTGGCGGCTGCTCAGCGACTCGAGCTCCCTCGTGCGCTCCTTGATCCGCGAGAGCAGCCGCGCGTTCTCGAGCACGACGGCCGCCACCGAGGCCACGCGCTCGATCAGCGCCAGGTCGTTCGCCGAGCACGCGTCGGGCTGCGGGCTGCTCAGGACGAGGACCCCGAGGACCGCGTCCCGGGAGAGCAGCGGCACGCCGACCAGCGTGCGCGCCCCGTTCCAGCGGGCCTCGACGACATCGCTGAAGTGCTGGTACTCGCTCGACGCGGTGTCGATGACGAGCGAGCAGCACGAGCTCATCACCCGTCCCACCAGGGAGTCGTCCACGATCGGCGCGCGCTCGTCGTCGACGAGGCTCTCGCGCTCGGCCATGCCGATCACCAGAAACTCGAGCGACGGCGCGCGGCTCGCCGCGCCCAGCCTGCGGTTCGCGACCCGGCGGGCGGAGCTCATGGCGAGGTGATCCGAGAGCGCGACCGAGCGCGGCGTGCGCTCGACGGTGACGACGTCGACGCCCGTGTCGATGAAGCGCGACGCCGGCAGATCCGCGAGCGCCGCCTCGGCGCCCCGCGTGGCCATGTCGTAGAGCACCTGCACGCAGCGGTACCCCATGTCGTACTCGCGCTGCACGATCGCGGCGTGGATCGCGCCGTCCTGGAGCATGGCGACGGTGGGCGTGATGAGATCGAAGGCGAGGATCTTGAGGTCTCCGGCCCTGCCGAGCGTCATCGACGCGGTGCCGAAGCTCGGGCCGTTCTCGCTGCACACCCCGAAGGCGCCGGCGATCCCGGGCTTGTCGCGCAGCGCCGAGAGGGCGAGCTCGACCCCGCGCGCGGGGTCGAAATGGTTCTCGAGGGGAGCGTCGAGGCGGATCGCCGAGCCGGTGACGGCCTCGCGGAACCCCTCGAGGCGCTCGCTGGCGTTGGACACGGCGAAGGAGGGCGCCTGGGTGAGGACCAGCCCGCCCTGCGGCAAGAGCCGCTGCATCATCTCGCCCGCGAGCCTGCCGGCGACCCGGTTGTCGGTCCCGATGTAGACCGGGGCCGCGCTGCCCTCCACGGTCGGCGAGTCGATCGCGACCACCGCGACCCCCGCCGCGACCGCGCGGCGGATGAGCGGCTCGAGCGCGACCGGATCGATGGGGGCGACGGCGATCCCCTTCACGCCCCGGCGGAGCCCTTCCTCGAACAGCGCCTCCTGGGACGCGGGATCGGCGCCCACCCCGCTCCTGAACGCCACGGCGCCCCGCAGGTCCCGCCCCGCGGCCAGCGCGCCGTCGCGCACGTTGTTCCAGTACGCCGTCATGGGCCGGCGGGGAGCCCGGTAGAGGCGCAGCGTCCGCCGCGCATCCGCCGCGGGCCCTCGCCCCGCGTCCTCCAGGAGGGCGAGGTCGATCGTGCCCCAGCGCGGGCCCGTCTGCACGCTCCTGATCCCGTCCGCGAGCGTCTCGATGAGCTCGAGGAGATCGACCGACTCGGCGACGGAGCTCAGCACCTCCTCGAGCAGCCGCAGCTCCTGCGCGACCTGCGCCTTCTCCTCGAACAGGCCGCGCCGCTCGAGCGCGGCGCCCGCGCTCTCCGCGACCGACTCGACGAGCGCGCGGTAAGGGCCCGACAGCGGCGCGTCGTCCGGCTGCTCCAGCGCGAAGTAGGCGCCCGGCGCGCCGAACAGGTGCACCGGCACGACCTGCACGTGGGCCCCCTCCGGAGGCCAGCCGGGCCGCTGCGCGACCTCGGGCAGGTGCGCCCGGTACCACACAGCCGCGGGGACGAGGCACGGGCCGCGCGCCGCCTCGGGCGCCGCGGCGGGGCCGAACGGCGCCGACGCGCTCAACAGCCCGCCGTCCGACGGCATGTGCACCCGGCCCGGCAGGATGCCATCGAGCCCCACGGACGCCCTGTACACGAGCCGTCGTCCAGCGCGCACCAGCAAGCTGCCACGCTGCGCCCCGGGGAGGCTGGCCATGGCGCGCTGCACCAGGTGGTGGAGCGTCGAGAAAACATCGAGTCCGGTATTCATGCAGATCCGTTCAGCCGGTCACCCGGTCGCACGTTGCGCACGGCGCAAGAGAGCACAAGGGCTAGCAGGCGTGAGCCGCGTCGTGCTTGTCAAGCGAAGACGATGAGACCACCGTAACGCCACGAGGAGCTCGCACGCGCATGAAGCTCGCCTCTCTCCGCGGCCCCGGCCGCGACGGCACGCTCGTCATCGTCCGCCGCGACGGCCTCGCCTACGCGCCGGCCGGCGCCGCCTTCCCCACGCTCCAGGCCGCGCTCGACGACTGGGAGCGCGCCGAGCCCGCGCTCCGCCGCATCGCCGACGACATCGAGCGCGGCGACGCGGCGGTGGCCCCGCTCGTCATGGAAGAGCTCGCTGCGCCCCTGCCCCGCGCGTACGAGTGGGTCGACGGATCGGCCTACATCCATCACATCGAGCTCGTGCGCAAGGCGCGCGGCGCCGAGCCCCCCGCGACGCTCACGACCGATCCGCTCGTGTACCAGGGCGGCTCCGGCGTCCTCCTCGGGCCGACCGACGACATCGTCCTGCGCGACGAGGCGTGGGGCCTCGATTTCGAGGCCGAGGTCTGCGTCGTCCTCGGCGACACCCCGCAGGGCACGCGCCGTGACGAGGCCGACCGGCAACTCCGCCTCTTCCTGCTGGCCAACGACGTGACGCTGCGCAACCTCGTGCCCGCCGAGCTCGCGAAGGGGTTCGGCTTCTTCTGCTCGAAGCCCGCCACGGCGTTCTCCCCGTTCGCGATCACGCCCGACGAGCTCGGCGACGCGTTCCGGGACGGGCGCGTCCACCTGCCGCTCCGCTCGACCTACAACGGCGCGCTCATCGGCGATCCCGAGGCCGGCCCGGAGATGCACTTCTCGTTCTTCGATCTCGTCGAGCACATCGCCAGGACCCGCAGCTTCACGGCCGGGACCCTGCTCGGCAGCGGCACCGTCTCGAACCGGGATACGGCGCGCGGCGTGTCGTGCCTGGCCGAGAAGCGCATGCTCGAGATCCTCTCGCACGGCGCGGCGAGGACGCCTTTCATGAAGCCAGGAGACACGATCATGATCGAGATGCTGAGTCGCTCGGGCGAGAACCTGTTCGGGCGCATCGCGCAGCGGGTGGTGGCCGGATGACCGCCGCGATCCAGGGGCTCACGCTCTACGGCTACTGGCGCAGCTCGTGCAGCTGGCGCGTGCGCATCGCCCTCGCCCACAAGCGCGCCCCGCACGCGTACCGGCCGGTGAACCTCGTCCGGGACGGCGGCGAGCAGCTCCGCGACGACTACCGGGCCAAGAACCCGATGGCGCAGGTGCCGCTGCTCGAGTTCGAGCAGGGCGGCGCCGTCCGGCGCGTGTCGCAGTCGGTGGCGATCATCGAGCTGCTCGAGGAGCTGATCCCCGCGCCGCCGCTCCTGCCCGCGGATCCGTACCTGCGCGCCAAGGCGCGGCAGCTCGTCGAGATGATCAACTCCGGCACGCAGCCGATGCAGAACACCGCCACCCTGAAATACGTGCAGAGCGAGCTCGGCGGTGACGAGAAGGCATTCGCGCGGCGCTTCATCGCGTCGGGGCTCGCCGCGTTCCAGGCCGCGGCCGTCGAGCTCTGCGGCCAGTTCTGCGTCGGCGATCAGGTCACGGTGGCGGACGTGTTCCTCGTGCCCCAGCTTTACAATGCGCGACGCCACGGGGTCGATCTCGCGCCGCTCTCGACCCTCACGCGGATCGAGGCGGCGTGCATGGCGCTGCCCGCCTTCCAGGCCGCCCACGCCGACCGCCAGGCCGACGCGGTCGCCGCGAGCACGTAGCTCACCCCCTGCGTACGCCCCTCGCGACGGAGGATCCGGATGGCCAAGGTGGAGTCGATCGGCATCAAGCGGGTAGAGGCGCTGCACTACTACGTGCGCGACCTGGAGCGGAGCCGCAGGTTCTACACGGAGAAGCTCGACTTTCAGGAGATCGCCGCGAGCTCGCCGGAGCTCACGGCGGCGGCGGCGCAGCGGTCGGTCGTCTTCCAGGCCAGCGAGTGCGCCATCGTGTGCTCGCAGCCGCTCGGCGAGGGCGGGCGGGCGTGGCGCTACCTGCGCAAGCACCCCGACGGGGTGGGCACGATCATCTTCGAGGTGGAGGACGTGGGCCGCGCCTTCCGGCTGCTCGAAGGCCGCGGGGGCACGCCGATCGACGAGATCCACCGGGCGACGGACGAGGGCGGCACGTTCGCGTCGTTCTCGATCACGACGCCGTTCGGCGACACCACCTTCCGCTTCGTGGAGCGGCGCGGCTACCGGGCGCTGTTCCCCGGCTGCGTGGCTTACGACGCGCCGCGCGGCGGCGAGAACCGCTTCGGGCTCGCCCGGTTCGATCACATCACCTCGAACTTCCAGACGATGGCGCCCGCCCTGCTCTGGATGGAGCACGTGCTCGGGCTCGAGCCGTTCTGGAAGATCGCGTTCCACACGAACGACGTCGCGGAGGGCGCCGATCACGGCTCGGGCCTGCGCTCGGCCGTGATGTGGGACCCGGGCTCGGGCGTGAAGTTCGCCAACAACGAGCCTTACCGGCCCTACTTCAAGAGCTCGCAGATCAACGTCTTCAACGAGGAGCACCGCGGCGACGGGGTGCAGCACGTGGCGCTCGCCGTGGAGGACATCCTCGCGGCCGTGCGGGCGATGCGCGCGCGCGGCGTGGAGTTCATGCCGACCCCGGCCGCCTACTACGACATGCTGCCCGAGCGCCTGCAGCAGCTCGGCGTCGGGCAGCTCGACGAGGACGTGGCGGCGCTGCGGGAGCTCGAGGTGCTGGTCGACGGCGACGGCGCGAGGTCGTACCTGCTCCAGATCTTCCTCAAGGAGTCGGCCGGCACGCACCGCGATCCCGACGCCGGGCCGTTCTTCTTCGAGCTCATCCAGCGCAAGGGGGACCGCGGCTTCGGCGCCGGCAACTTCCGGGCGCTGTTCGAGAGCATCGAGCGGCAGCAGAAAGCGGAAGGGAGCGGCTGATGCTCGATCGCGTCGTCGCCGGGAGCGTGCCGCGCAAGCACCACATCGCCCTCCGGAGCGAGGCGGGGGAGCTCCGCTACGAGGAGTGCCTGACGCGGGAGGGCTTCGACGGCCCCTACACGATCGCCTACCACGAGCGCCGACCGCACGAGCACCGGGTCGCGCGGGCGGCGCACGGCTTCGCGCTGCCGGTCGCCGCGCCGGCGCGCCCGCTCGCGAAGCGGCACTACCGGTCGCAGGAGCTGCCGCGCCGGGGCGGGCCCGCGATCGACTGCCGCGTGCCGCTGCTGTTCAACGACGACGTGGTGATCGGGATCGCCCAGCCGGACGCCGACGATCCGGTGTACTTCGCGAACGCCGACGCCGACGAGCTGCTCTTCGTCTTCCGCGGCGGCGGCGTCCTGCGCACGATGCTCGGCGATCTCCGCTTCGAGCGGGACGACTACGTCGTCGTCCCGAAGGGGCTCTTCCACCGCTTCCTCCCGGACGCCGCGCCCCAGCAGTGGCTCTCGATCGAGGCGGCGGACATCCACCTCCCGCGCAAGTGGCGCAACGAGGTCGGCCAGCTGCGGATGGACGCGCCCTACTCCCACCGCGATTTCCGGCGGCCGACGTTCGTCGGCCCCCTCGACGAGGGCATCCGCGCGCTCGTCGTGAAGCGCGGCGGCGCGTTCCACGGCTTCGCCTGCGAGCGCTCACCGCTCGATGTCGTCGGCTGGGACGGGACGGTGTACCCGTTCGCGTTCCCGATCCAGAGCTTCCAGCCGCGCGTCGGGCTGGTGCACCTGCCGCCGGACTGGCACGGGACGTTCGCGGCGCGGGGCGCCCTCATCTGCAGCTTCGTGCCGCGCCCGGTCGACTTCCACCCGGAGGCGATCCCCTGCCCCTACCCCCACTCGTCCGTCGATTGCGACGAGCTGCTGTTCTACTGCCGCGGCAACTTCACCTCGCGCCGCGGCGTCGGCCCCGGCAGCATCTCGCACCACCCGGCCGGCGTGCCGCACGGGCCGCACCCCGGCGCGTACGAGGCGAGCCTCGGGAGCCGCGAGACGAGCGAGCTCGCCGTCATGCTCGACACGATCCGCCCGCTCGCGGCCACCCCGGCCGCGCTCGAGGTGGAGGACCCGGGCTACCAGGACAGCTTCATCGCGGGCCCCTGATCCGGATCAGGCGCTCAGCGCATCGAGAAGCAGCGGTTGTTGCACTCGTTGAAGCGCTGGGCCTCGTCGAAACTGGTCCCGTTCAGCCCGTCGCAGGACACGCCGAGGATGCACTCGGCGTTGCACGCGATCTGCTCGGAGCACGCCTCGGCGCCGGGCGCGAAGGGGCGCCCCTGCCCGCACGCCACGAGGTGGTCGTTGGCGTGCTCGCAGACGGTGCGGAAGACGAAGACGCCGCACTGGCGGAGGCTCCTCTCCTGGTCCTCGCAGCCGTCCAAGGAGAACGCATCGTCCTTGCACTCGATCTCCTCCTCGAGGCAGGCCAGGTACTCGTCGAAGGCCGCGGGGCAGCTCGCCTCCGCCACGGCCGTCTTCGCGGTCTCCGTCTTGTCGACGCAGTCGAGGTACCGCGCCTCGCTGCAGCCGGTGCAGTCGCAGATGAGATCGCACACGCGCTCCTCCTGCGAGGGGCAGCCGGCGGACAGGAGCGCGCCGCCGGCGGCGGCCAGGGAGAGGAGCACCTCGAGGAGGCGCGGCGGGCGGGGTGTGACGGCGAGCACGCTGGCCTGCTCCGCTATTTCGGCATCTTGCCGAGCCGCTCGCGGAGGGCGCGCACGAGGAGCGGCCAGGCGACCATCGCGTCCGCGTACACCTCGGAGAAGCGGCCGCCCTCGCGCGGCGGGGTGAACTTCCCCCAGCTCACGCCCTCGGAGTAGGTGCAGCCGGAGAGGCCGCCCCGGTGCACGGGCTCGGGGCAGATGCGGACGCCGTACTGGGACCGCGGGTGCTCGGCCTCGATCCCGAGGCGATCGCCCACGATGTCGTAGAACGGCGCGACCTGCTGGGCCCAGTTGCGCGGGACACCTCCGCCGATGGTGATCCGGCTCATCGCGCGGAGCAGGTCGTCGAACGACCCGATCTTCAGCGGGTCGAGCGCCTCGAGCTTGTCTTCGACCCCATCGCCGAGATGGCGGTGCGAGGAGCGCGGGTGTTCCGGAGAGGACATGGCGCGCGAACATATATACCCGCGCGGAGGGTGGGGCGTCGAGCACGAAGGCCCTCGCAGCAGCGGCGCTTCAGGGCCGGACAGGCAGGGAGCACGCGAGGCGGCGCGCTGTCCCGTGTACCGTTCCGCGTACCGTTCCGCGCGCTGTCCCGTGTACCGTCCCTCCGCCACTCCCAGCGCCTTCGCCGATCCCACGCTCGCCACCTTCGGCGCGGCGGGCCGCGAGATCGGCGCGGACGAACGCGATCTCGCCGGCGCCGGGGCCGGCGCTGGGCTCGCCTCCGGTCCGGCGATCGAGATCGATCAGCGCGGCGACCTTCGCCACGCAAGCGTCAGGGCCTGACACACGAACGTCATAGACAGCCGTGCTCGCGGTCGCGCCGTGACCGTCGATGGACACGGAGGCGCTCGCGCGGTCGAGCACGAAGCGCGCGCCGCGCGGGCGCGCGGGGCACGCCGGCAGGCGGGTGAGCTCGGTGCGGACATTCGGGGCGATCTCCCAGCCGTCGAGCGGCAGGAGCGGCGGGACCTTCGCGGGCGTCCCCGGCGCGGTCTTCTCCGCGGGCGGGATCGGCACCGTGCGGCCGAGGGTCAGGTCGCGGAAGCCGAGCAGCAGCGGCACGCCGGCGCTCGTCGGCTGCCCGAGCGCGCGCGCGCCTCGGCTCGCGAGCGAGGCGATCGGCCGCGGGGCGTCGCCGGATTGCCAGGCGATGAGCGACGCGCCGCGGAGCCACGCAATCGGCCCGTCCGGCGCCTCGCTGAAGGCGACCTCCGTCTCGGGCATCAGCTCCTGCGGCACCTCGACGACCTCGGGGCCGCGGCCGGGCCTCGCCCGGATCAGCAGGTCGCGGCCCGGGGCGCGCACTCCGAAGACGAGCCGGTCGCCGGACGCCGCGAACCGCGTGAGGATCGCGTCCCGCCCGACGCCCTCGGGCGCGAGGCCCGTCCACGAGCGGACCCTGGCCTGGAGCTCCGTGGGGTCGAGCCAGCGCAGCGTCCACGTCACGCGCCGTGCCGCTGCGGCGCCGCCCCCCGGGCCGACGCTCCTGGCCGCGCCGTCGGGCGCGCGCGCCTCGAGCACGGCGACGGTGGAGAGCAGGCCCCAGCGCCGATCGCTCACCGACGAGACGTGCCGCTGCCCCGTGGGCGCGGGCTTCGCGTCGCTCGCGAGCAGCGCGAGCGCCTCCTGCGCGCTGCTCGGCGGCGGCACGCCCGGCGGCGCGGGCGGCGGCCCCGGCTGCGTCGTGCAGGCGAGCGCGCGCTCGGGGAGCCCCGGCGCCGGTGGCGGGCGGTGCGGCAGGAGCAGCGCGGCCTCGAGCGCCGGCCCGGCGGCGGGCGCCCCCTGCGCTGGCAGCGCCGGCCCCCAGCCGACGCGCAGGTGGGCGTCGATCTTCAGGCCGACCTCGTTGACGGCCAGCACCCCTGGCTCGGCGAGCAGATCGCCGAGCTGGGCGGCCGCATCCATGGCGCGGGGCGGGACCTCGATGGGCGCCCACGAGCGGCCGGCGTCGGCCGACGCGAGCACCTTCCCCTCCCCGACGGCGACGCCATGGCCGCCGTGGATCAGGGCGTGCGCGGCGCCGGCCAGGCGAGCCCGCGACGCCTCGCCGCCGGGGGGCAGGACCACCGCGGTGAGCTCGCCGGCCTCGTCGGCCACCACGAACGACAGGGCGCCGTCGTGCCCCTCCTCGATCGGGCTGACCACGTGGATGTCGCCGCCCCCGTCGCGCAGCCAGCGGAGCGGGATCAGCGGCTCCTCCCTGCCGCGGGCGTCGATCACCGCGACGTGGGCGCCGGCCGCGGCGCCCTCGCGGCCCTGGCCGCCGCGCGGCGCGGGCTCCCCGCGGGGCGCGGGGTCCTCGCGCGGCGCCACGTCGCTGTTCCAGAGGCCGCGCACGATCGCGATCCGGCCATCGGCGAGCGGCCCGGCGCCGCGCCAGTGGATGTCGGTGCCCGGGCGGACCGTGATCCATTGCCCGCTCGGCTGGCGCACGCACGCGCTGCCCTCCTCGTCCGCGTCGCACGGCGCGAGCAGCATGGCGCCGCCGCTCGGCGACACGCGCAGCTCGACCTCGCCGCTCCGCAGGAGGACCGGCGGCTCGCGGCCGAGGGGGCCGCCAGCGGCCGTGACCTGGAGCACGCCGAACGGATCGTGATGCCCGTCCGCCCCCTCCTCGCCGAGCGCGCAGGCCACCCACGCCGAGCGCCCCGCGCGACCGACGCCGCAGGCGCTCAGCCACCTGTCGCCGCGGCCCACGGGGGCGACCTCGTGCAGCGCGCCCGAGGCGAGGTCCACGCGCGCGAGGAGGCCGTGGCTCGCCGTGATCGCGGAGCCCGTCCACGCCGCACCGCTCGCGATCGCGGCCTCGAGCGGGTGGCGTCCTGTCGCGCGGATCCAGCGGAGCAGCGGGGCGCCGGCGCCGGGCTCGGGCGCGCCGCCGGCCGGCGCGAGCCGCGCCTCGGCGACAAGGATCCGCACCTCGCGCTGCCCCGGCGGCGCGGCCGCGCCCGGCGTCACGGCGAGCAGCTCGTCGCCGCGCAGCCGCAGGCCGGCGATGTGGAGCAGGGCCGCGGGGTCCGCCTCCTGGCCGTCGTCGCGCAGCGCCGGCGCGACGGCGCGCCACGACGCGCCGCCGTCGGCCGTGACCGCGAGCCCTGTCGCCTCGAAGAGCCCAGCCCCCTGCCGGGGATCCCGGAACGCCACGGCGCGGAGCGGCAGGGCGGGCAAGCCCCGCAGCGCGCGCGGCTGCCCCGTCTCGATGTCGAGAAAGCTCGGCAGATCCGAGGCGGCGTCCCACACCGCGACGACGGCGGGCCCGCCGCCCAGGCGCAGGAGCTCGGTCTCGGACCGGGCGAGGAGCGCGGGCGCGCCGAGCGGATCATCGAACCGGTAGACGCCGTGGACCCCGCGCCCGACGAGCCGCGGGCCGGCGGCGGACGGCACGAGGACGAGCTCGATCAGGGGCTCGGGGCAGGCCGCTGTCTCCGGCCGAGCTGCGCCGTCGCTCCCGACGAGGAAGCGCCGGCCGCCGAGCAGGGCCATGGTGCCGCCGGCGACCCGGGGACCGACCGTTGTCGCGCCGCTCGCGTCGACCCAGCGGGCGCGCAGGAGCTCCGGCGCCGGCCGCGGGGGGTGCGCCGACGCGGGCGCGCGGCCCTCCTGGGGCGCGGGTCGGGGCGGCGCGCCCCCGCAGCGGGCGAGCGCGAGCGCCGCGAGGAGCGCGGCCGCTCGCCGCGACCGGCGCGGGGGAGCTGCGAGGCGGGGAGCGCCCGCCGCTCTGGGCTGCATCATCGCGGCGGAGCCTACCGTGATCCGCGGCCGTGGCGACGCCGCGACTGGCCGCAGGCGCCCGCGCGCGGCGCCGGCCACCGGATGCGGGGTGTCCACGGACGCTGCGGGGGCCACGAGGGCTCAGTGGACGGTCGAGGCGACCTGGACCGGGACAGTCTCGCTGTCCAGCGACTCGGCCCTGCGGGCGAGGAGCGCCACGAGCCCCTTGGCCCCGAGCACGGCGTAGTCGGACACGCAGTTGTTGAAGATCGCGTGTACCCGCTCCGCCTCCTGGGAGAGCCGCGCGACGGTCTCGGCCCACGGATCGAGCTCTGCGGGATCGTAAACGTACCTGAACTTCTCGTTCACGCTGACCGAGGCGCCCCAGGTCTCCGCGCGCCGGCCATGAAAGCGCACCACGGCGAGGCGCGGATCGGCGACGAGCGGGGTGGGAGGCATGCTGTTCTCCTTGCCCTGCGGCTCGTCGACGATGACGTAGAAGGCGCCGAGATCTCGCAGGAAGTCCACGACGCGCTCGATGCGATCGGGCGCGCCCCACGACGCATGCCGGAGCTCGACGGCGAACGGGATCCCGTCCATGCGGCCGCGGCAGTCCTCGATGACCCGCACATTGCCGCGCGTCGCCGTGAACCACGGGGGGAACTGGAAGAGCACGTACCCGAGCTTTCGCGCCTGTCGCAGCGGAGCGAGCGCTTGCCGGAAGCGCTCCCAGAGCACGTCCCTGGTCTCGGCCGGCAGGTCGCCCGGATACAGGCGCCGCCTGTCGAGGAGCCCTGCCGGCAGGGCGCGCTGGACGTCCGCGGGGAGGCGGGCGGGCTCCACCGGGTGCTGGGTGAGCGGCGCGAATGCCTTCATGTCGAGCACGAAGTCGGGCGCCGTCCGCTGGACCCACTGCTCCACCATCGCCGGGCGGGGGAGGGCGTAATAGGTCGAGTTGACCTCGACGACCGGGAACTGGGACGCGTAGAACTTGAGCCGTTGCTCCGGGCTCGACACGCCCTTCGGGTAGAATCGCTGGCTCTTCACCAGGGTGGGATCGGTCCACCCGGCGGTCCCGGCCAAGACGCGATCGAGGCGGGCGGGCACAGGCGCGCACGCCGCGAGGGCGGTCGCGCGCGCGAGCCGCTCCTCGTCCTCGCGCGGAATCTCCTCTGGAGGCGACCGCGGCGGGTCGCGCAGGGCTGCTTCGTGCATCTCGAGAACACCCTAAGGCCCTTTCGCGGCGACGGAAGCGCTCTCCGGGGGAGAGATGGCGAAGGGTCAACGTGTCTTTGAACAGTCCGCTCTCGCCTCCTGTGCGACCGCCCGCGCCCGCTCGCCTCGCTCGACACATATTCCGTCGGCATCGGGCATTTCTCACACGTTCTGCGGGCGCTCGGGGCCGCGAGCGGGTCGCAGGGCGCCTGTGTGGTTCACGAGGGGAACCGCGACGAAATTGCCGGCGGGCGGCCCCTGCGCGGCGAGCGTCGCCGTCCCCGCCCGGCGGACCGAGCCGACCCGTCCCGTCCCTCGGCCGCTGCCCCACCGCGGGCCGCAGCGGCAGCCGGTTCGGGTCGCCGCGCCGGCCCCGGTCGACGGCGGCGCGGCGAGCGCGAGCTTTGGTCCCTTTCCGCCGGGCCTTCGCCTATGCTGCCTTGCTGCCCGGGCCGAAGGGCAATCGCTGCCCTGCCTCGCCGCACCTCGCGGCGAGGTGCTCCTGTAAGCGCGCAGCAAGTCGAAAGGGCGCAAGCCGATGCTGAAGAAAACTCTCTTGGAAAAATTGACGACGGCGAAGCAGGAGATCACCGACGCGGAGGGCAACCTCGAGCAGGCCCTCGCGGAGATACAGGTCGCGCCGCGCGCGGACAAGATGGCCGTCAGCGAGGTCGTCCAGGAGGCGTTCACCAAGCTGAGGGCCGCGCGGGTCAACCTCACCGAGCTGGAGAGGCTCGTCCTGAGCGACGAGGACTGAGCCGCGCGGACGCACGAGAATGGAAGCACGGAAGCACGGAAGGAACGAGCGGCGACGCCGACCTCGGTACGAGGCGCGCTCGGCACGGAATGGAGCCGCTCGCCTCACGCGATCCTGCGCTCCTCTCCACGTCCAGCGCATCCGCATCGAGCTCTTCTGCCCATCCCCTCGCGCCCGCCGGCCAGCGCGGCGTGCTGGCCTGTGATTGGCTGTCCTCGGCTGATGTGACTTCGATGCAGGCGCTCTCCCGTTACCCCCTCTCGTGGCCGATCGACGCCACCCAGGAGAGCCCAGATTGTGCATGCACCGCGCCGTCGACTGCGCTATACTGTACAAGGGCAGGGGCTTGGTGCATTCCTGCGCGACCGAGGTGGTAGATGTACTCAGCGAATCGTCGCAGGAATATCGAGCGGGAGGAGCGCATGCTCCTCCGCGGGAAGCGGGAACAGGCGGCTGGCAAGCTCCTTCAGAAGGTGCCGGATCTGACGAGCTTGAACCTGGAGATCCGCGAGAGCCGCCCCAACGGACTCACGAACGACACGCAGTACATCCGTCGTGTCGTCGTGGAGCACGCCCATGCGCTGTTCGAAATGCCGTGCTCGTACTCTTCCTGCGACAACGGGGGCTACGACGTGACGCGAGAGGTCCTGAACGCCCTCGCTTCGCGCGCGGCGCGCTTCGAGGGTGAATGCGCCTGTCGGGGGAGCTGTGGTGGCGAGTTCTGCTCCAGGGTCCTCCACTACGTCGCCACGGCCACGTACCGGTCGGGCCCCGAAGCGTAGAGGCGGGGGGGCGAGCGTTGTTCGCCCCGTCATCACCCGAGGCGTGTCTCGGGTGATGAGGCGTTGCTCGACGGACGCCGCGAGCGGCCCGAGCCCCGGCGATCGACGCTGCGGGCCGTCTGTCGCCGGGCCAGAGCGGTGCTTGAACGAAGAAAAGTGAGCCGCCGAGACCCCAAGAAGAGACCTTCTTGGTTCCCTTGGCGTCCTGACGGTCTTCATTTCTGAGTCGTTGCACCGGATGAAGCCGGTGCACCGATCGAGAGCGGTGATGTTACGTTACGGCGTCTCGGGCTCGAGGTGTCTGCGCCACTCGTTCCGTGCGCTTGCGTACGCGGTCCGGGCGGCGAGCTCGCGCTCCACGCCGGTGATGGCGGGCATCTTGCGGTGCAGCAGCTCGCTCGGGAGATTGATCTCTACCTGAGTCCGCGCTTCGCGCAGCGTGCCGGGCCATCCGCCAGCAGCGGGGCGGCCTTCGCGATGAAGGTCTTGACGCCACTGCTTGGCCCACGCCTGTCCCAGCGTGGTCGCGCTCTGCTCGATGAACCGTCGCCTTGCGGTGGTCTGCGCCGAGCTTTCCGGATCAGTCTCTGGCTCGGACGGGGCGCTCTCGGCGCCCTGGCTCGGCGCTGCGCGTTTCACTCTACGACCGGAGGCTGAGGCCCCGGGATGATCCCCGCAATGTCCGGATCCTCTCCCGGTGAACCGTTGTCGCCGGGGCCCTTTTCCTTGCGGCGTGCGACGCGGTTCGCGTCTTTCTCGCGCTGCTTTTCTTGGCGCGCGCGTTCTTTTTGCCGCTTCAATGCTCCCTGCTTCTGCATGCGGAACCAGGCCTTTCGGCGCCTTCGGGCGCGTTCTTCAGCGCCCTGTGGCGCGTTCTGAAGGCGCAGGCGCGGCGGCGCACGAGCTCCGCCGCGCCGCGCCGGTGATCAGTACCGGTCGCGACCGCCGCGGCCGCCGCCACCGCCGCCGTAGCCGCCGCGGCCGCCACCACCACCGCCGCCGCCGTAGCCGCCACCGCCACCGCCGCCGAAGCCACCACCGCCGCCGCCGCCGCCGAAGCTGCGCGCCGGGCGCTCCTGCGCCTCGTTGACCTTGAGCGCGCGGCCGTCGAGGACGGCGCCGTTGAGCTGCGAGATGGCGCTGTTCGCGGCCTGGGCAGAGCCCATGGTCACGAACGCGAAGCCGCGGGGCTGCCCGGTCTCGCGATCGGTCGGCATCGCGACCTCACGGACCTCGCCGGCTGCGGCGAACGCGGACTCGAGGGTCTCGCGGGTGGTGCTGAACGAAAGGTTACCTACGTAGAGACGATTTCCCATGCCATCCTGCTTTTTTTACGGCTTTCTGGTGCGCCATGCGGCGCTCTCGGCCTGCCATCCGACGAAGCCGTATCGGATCGAACGGAGACGTGCCGCGCGGAACCCCCGCGCGGTCACACGGTGCGTCGTCCAGTCGTCCGAGCGAGCTGCAGTCTCCCTCGCGAAAGAGGGAAGAGGGAAAGCGTCGTATCGAGGGCCAGGGACGTTCGTGAGGAGGAGCATCCTAGCCCGACGCGACGTCTTTCGCAAGCAGGCCGTTCCGTCTTCCGTCGCGAAGGCTGCTCCCGAGGACGCGGGCGCGCGGTCACGGTCGGCGAAGGCGCCGACGAGCTCGCGAGCGCCTTCGCTTCGACCAGGGCGCCCTCACGGATGGAATATGACGTGAGTCTGACATTGAAGAAGCTGGCCGGCTGCAACCGCGCCGCGGGTGCAATGCGCGGCATCTTGCTGAGCCCGGGTGCGTCGCGGAGAGCGCGGGGCTGGCGGTCCCGAGCGTGGCGCGCCTAGGGGCGGCTCGGGTGATCGTCGGCGCGGGCGAGGCCGTCCTCTGCGGCCGCGACGTCCCCGCGCGGTGCGGGCTCGGCCGCGGCGGCGCCGACGTCGACCGGGGCGGTGCGGCTCGCGAACCAGAGCCACACGACGACGGTGCCGAGCGCGATGCGGTACCAGCCGAACGGCGCGAGGCCGTAGCGCTTGAGGTAGCGCAGGAAGACCGCGATCACGAGCAGGGCGACCGCGAACGAGACGGCGAGCCCTATGACGAGGGCCGCGGCGCCGCCGGGCGCTTCGAGGAGGGCGCGGCCGTTCTGGGCGAGGTCGAAGACGGTCGCGGCGCCGAGCGTCGGGATGGCGAGGAGGAACGAGAACTCGGCGGCCGCGGCGGTGCTGAGGCCCGAGAGCTGGCCGCCGACGATGGTGGCCATCGAGCGCGACGCGCCGGGCCAGAGCGAGAAGCACTGCGCGACGCCGATCGCGAGCGCGCGCCGCAGCGTGACGTCCTCGAGGCGGGGCGCGCCCTGGTCGGGCCGGCGCCGGCGGGCGGACTCGACGCCGATCATCAGGAGGCCGCCGGCGATGAGCGCGACCGCGACGGGGCCCGGACCGAAGAGGTACGCCTTGATGGCCTTGTGGAAGAGCAGGCCGACCACGGCGGCCGGGACGAAGGCGACCGCGAGGGCGAGGGCGAGGCGGAGGCTGTCGGGGTCGCGGCGGAAGATGCCGCGCGCGGTGGCGGCGAGGCGCTCGCGGAAATAGACGACGACGGCGAGGACCGCGCCGAGCTGGATCACGATATCGAGCGTCTTCGCCGCCTCGCTCTGGTGACCGAGCCACGCGCCGAGCAGGATGAGATGACCGGTGGACGAGACGGGGAGGAACTCGGTCAGGCCCTCGAGGACCCCGAGCAGGACGGCATCGAACCAGAACATTGCGCGGAGTCTAGCCGCATGCGGGGCGCGGCGGATCGAGAGCGCGCAGAGGATCGACCGGCGCGGCGGCGGGCGCCGGAGGCCGGCGTGAGGGTGGAGCCCTGGCTCACCAGCGCCGGCGCGCGATCCGGCCAGCGAGCGCGCTCCTGGCGAGCCGCAGCCTGCTGGCGGTCGTGGCGGGGCTCAGGCCGTGCGCCCTGGCGTGGGCGGCGAGGGTCCGAGGGCCGGCAACGGGGAGGAGGTTCGCGATGGAGGGTGGATGTTGTTCCGGCGGCACGCCGGAGCACGCCGGTGTTGCGTTCTACGGTGAGCCATTGCCGCTCCTCGAATGACGCGTCCATGCACGCGAGTTCCCTGACGGTCCAGCGCTTCGCTGCGAAATCGATCAGGCGCGCTCGTTTTCACGCCCGTGATTCCGACGCGGCGCTCGCGCCGGCGTGATGACAGATCGAGCGCGTCTCCGGCTGAAGGGGCCAGAGAGAGACAGAGAGAGAGGGCTCGAAGGGCTCAAGGCGCCCTGGACGCCAACCAGAGAAGCAGATCTCCTGGTGCTCACGGTGCCTTGACGGCTCGCTGTTCCGGTCGAGGGGAGCGGGCGTGGGCTCGTCTTCAACGGAGAGCCGTTCAACGCGTCCTCGATGGCGGGCAGGTAGGCGCTGCCAGGGAACACCTCGCGAAACCGGGCGGCTCGCGCTGCGGCCCCGGCGCGCATCCCCCCTGCCCCGGGCGAGCACCGACGCCTCGACCCAGGAGCGCACGGGGACCCACACATACCCTGCGACGACCGCCTCGGACGGCGATCCGCTCCTGTTGAGCCGCTCGCGGTAGGCGAGCGTCTGCGGGGACGCCTAGACCTGGGCCAGGTGCTCGTCGGGCTCGTTCATCGCGACCGCCGCGGTGACCTCGATCGCCACCTGCTCGAACCCGAGGGTGGTCTCGAGCACGGACAGGTCGCCCGGCAGGAGCCAGTTCACCATGCCGTTCATCAAGATGATCCGGACGCGGGTGAACGCGCCATCGCTCAGCTTGCTGGACGGGATGCTGACCAGCTCCCGCCAGTCGAACTGCTGCTTGTCGAGCGGTGTGCCCCGCTCGTTCAACAAATCAAGTGCCACCTTGACCTCCAGTCCCCTGGCGCCGCGCCTTTGCAACGGGCGCTCCACGCAGGCGCCTGCCCTGTCCACGACATGCGAGCGCCGGATGAGGCACTCGGCCACAGCTTTCGCAAAATCGCCCGCGCGCTCCTTAACTGACGGGCTCAGCGGAGATCCGGGGCGCGCGCGACTGGCAGGCTCCAGCGGGGTAGAGACGTACGTGACTGTGAAGATTCAAACATCGGACAGTTGTTAATTATCGCGCATCCGCGTCCGCGAGCCCGAGGCGCGCTTCCGCAGCCGCGATGAGCCGGTTCGTTCACGTTACACCTCCGACGGTTCCGGCTGCCTGGAAGACGCCAATTCACGCAGGCCGAACGGAACTCCAGATCTTCGTGCTGGCCTGTCGAGAGGGCGTGTTGCGGTGTTGACTCCAACAAACCGGGTCGTGTAAATCTCCAAAGCAGAGGCCGTCGGCGCGGGGGCGCCGGGCAGGCGCTCTACACCACGTAAGCGCGCTCGCGCACCTCCGCGACCAGCGGCACAGGACGCGGACCCGCGATCGTCGCAGGAGGCAGCCATCGTGTCATCGACCGTAAGAGCTCATCGCACCTCTTCGGAGGGTCAACACAGAGGCGCCGTATGCTCATCGTCCCGGCGGAGATACTGCGTCCTCGTTGTCGAGGACGACGAGCATGCGCTGAGCAGCATCTCTGCGGTGCTCTCCACGGATGTCGACGTCGTGGAATGTACGTCGGCGGAGCAGGCGCTCGCGCTGCTCGAAACGAAGGAGTTCCACCTGGTCTGCTCCGATCTCATGATGCCCGGAATGAAGGGAGACGAGCTCCTCCGGAAGGTCGCGAGCATGCCCGTTTACACGAGCTGTCTCCTGATCACCGGGGCCGAGGAGCACGCGCGCTCGAAGGAGACGGGAGTTCACCATGTGCTGCTCAAGCCGTTCCATCCCGAGCGGCTGATGGCGATCGTCCTCCAGCTGGCGCGCCTCACCGAGATGAAGCGCTCGGTTCACTCGATGGCGGACTCGCTCACGCCGACCGACCCCGGGGGCGAGCTCATGTCGTGCGACGGGTCCGACACCGGGGCCGCGCCGGAGTCGTCCTCGCGGGCGCCGAGATCCACGAGGTTCGAGGCCCGCGTGACGCGCGGTGCCGCGCTCGATCTGCAGGAGCCGGAGTCGGCGAGGGCCGCCGCGCTCTCGTCCCGCGCCCGGCGACGGCCGGCCCGGTGAGCCCGCGGGGCGCGCCGCGCGCCGCGGCCCGCGTGAGCGCGTGAGCGCGCGCGGCGACGGGGCGACGGAGCGACGGGTCGAGGCCCCGGGCGGACGCCGCGCGGCTCAGGCGCCGCTCGGGCCCTTCTCGTCCCACCACCTCGCCATGCGCACCTGCATCTCCTCGACGGAGACGTCCTCGATGACGGCCGAGAGGATCCACTGGTGCCCGAACGGGTCCTCGATCCTGCCTTCGCGCCGGCCGTAGAACTGGTCGTCGATCGGGTAGATGATCTTGGCCCCCGCCTCGACGGCGCGCGCGGCGACGGCGTCGGGGTCCTCGACGTTCAGCGTGATGACGATGGGCGAGCCGCCGAGCGCCTTCGGGCCGCGGGCGTTCCACTGGGGGCCTCGTCCGCGACGCTGACGACGGAGTCGCCGAGGACGAGCTCGGCGCAGACGATGGCGCCGCCGAGCTTCGGGTCGGCGAGGCGCATCTTCTCGGTCGCGCCGAACGCCTTCTTGTAGAACGCGATGGCGTCCGTCGCGCCCGCGACGACGAGGTGCGGCACGACGGTGTGGTACGGGGGCGGGGCGATGGGGTGAGGTCGCTGGGTCATGGGCGGAGGATGCCCACGCGGCCCGAGCGGGTATTGTAAAAACGTGCCGGCCGGGTCAGCCGTCGAGCGGGACGTGGTTCCGCTCGCGCCGCCTCGCGACGTACTCGGTCGGGGTGAGGCCCGCGAACGCGCGGAAGTCGTGGATGAAGTGCGCCTGGTCGTAGTAGCCGCACGCGGCCGCGAGGCCCGCCCACGAGACGCGCTCGTCGCGCGCGATCGCCGAGATCGCCTGCTGGAAGCGCTGCACGCGGCAGTAGCGCTTCGGGGTGAGGCCGACCTGCTCGGTGAAGCTGCGGATGAACCGCTTCGAGCTCATCCCGAGCTGCCCTGTCACGTCGGCCACGGTGGTCGCGCGGGACGGGTCGGCGAACGCGGCGAGCGCGAAGTCGACCGCGGGGTCGCGCGCGAGCGGGCGCGCGGGGCGGCGGAGGAGCCGCGCCGTGAGCGCGGCCTCGAGCGCGCGGAGCCGTTCGTCGGGGGTCCTCGCCTCGAGGACGCGCTCGCGGACGAGGGCGGCCTCGCGGCCCCAGAGCGCGTCGAGCGAGACATGGGTGCCGCTGAGCGCCTCGTTGTCCGGGCCGAAGAACGGGGGCGCGCCGCCCGGCGTGAGCTCGGCGCCGACGATCGCGCGCTGCTCGGCCGTGTCGATGGCGAAGTGCTCGGCGTGGGCGCCGCAGACGGCGATGCCGGAGAGGCGGTGGCAGCGGGCGGGGGTGACAGGGGCGGCAGGCGCGGCCTCGTACCAGCGCAGCTCGTCCTCGGCGAGGTTGATGAGGAGGCTCATGGCGCCGGTGGGGAGCACGCGCTCGAGCAGGTCGGGGAGCTCGGGGGCGGCGTAGTACCAGAGCAGGCTGACGAAGCGGCCGAGGGGGGGAGGCGGGGCGTACGTGACGAACTGCATGGGGTGGCCCGTGGGAGGCAGCATGCCACGAGATGAGCAGAGGACGGGCGGCAAGGAGGCCGTTCCGGGCGAGCCGTGCCGCGGCCCCGCAGCGAGATCGACGGCGGGAGCTCGCCGGCAGGACGGTGGCGAAGGCGATCTCTAGGATGCGGGCTCGTGACGAGGGCCTGCGACAGGCGAACGCGGGCCGTATCCGGTGCCGGAAGCGCAGCGGGGCGAGTTGCGCGTGCTGGTGGAGCGGTGGGGGCAAAAGGGCTTCGTGGATGCCTTTCCGGAGGCAGATCTCTTCGAGATCCGGTGCGCGGAGGAGCGCGCCGTGCTGGACGCGGCAGCGCGCGGCGAGGCGATCACCAACGTCCTGCTCCACGAGTGGGATCAGGCCAAGTTCACAGAGGGCGCGGCGATTGTTCACCTCGGCGATGTAGCCGGACCGGTGCTCCTTCGCTCGCAAAGAGGGCGCCTGCCGGCAGAGCTTCAATCCGCCCGAGCGCATCCCTGATCGGATACTGATCGAGCGCGCAATCCGATCATGGCCGCGGGCCACCTCAATAAGGCGGCAGCATCCTCCGGAACCCGTGCCCCAGCGCCAGCGCCAGGAAGAGCAGGTTCCGCACCGGCAATGCCGGCCAGAAGAGGCCGAGAGGCCCTTCTCCGCCCGAAGCGCGCTCGCCCGCCGCGGCGCTGCCCTCCTCGCCGCGGAACACCCGCGCGAGCCGCGCGCCGAGCCGCCGCATCCACGGGATCGATCGCGGGAAGTCGACGATCCCGTCCAGCCAGGCTCCGGGGATCCCGCGCGCCCCGAGCGCCGCGCCCGCGAGGCCGCCGACGATCGCGCCGGTGCTGTCGGCGTCGCCGCCGAGCAGGATGACGTCCTCCACCGCGCGCCGGAAATCGCCCGGGTGCGCGAGCCAGCAGAACAGGGCCGCTGGAGCCGTGTCGACGATGAACCCGCTCACCCCCTCCTGGAGCCCGATCGCCGCGGCGAACTCCTCCGCCGAGGCGCGCCGGTCGAGCAGCTCCGCCGCGCAGTCGAGCCGGCGGCGGAGCTCCACGTCCGAGACGCGCTCGCGGAGCAGCGCCAGCAGCTCGGCCGGATTCACCTGCTCCGGCGTGCGCACCGCGGCGTACGCGGCGGCGAGCGCGATGATCCGCGCCCCCTCCTCGGCGCGCGGGTCGGTGTGCGTGAGGCGCGTGGACGCGCGCACCATGGGCTCGACGCGCGAAGGCGTGAGGGCGAGGGCCGCGCCCAGGATCGGCGCGCGCATCGCAGGGCCGTTGCCGGCCGAGAAGACGCCGCTCCGCTCCGGAGAGAACCCGAGCCAGAGCTTGAGCGTCGCCCGCAGCGTGGCGTATCCGACGCCCGCCGGGAGCGAGGCGAGCCAGCCGCGGAGCTGCCAGCCGAGCGAGCGCGCGAACCGCGCCGCGTCTGCCGGAGCGGCCAGGAGGGCCTGGGCCGTCATGCACGCATGCTCGGCGTCGTCGCTGATCATCCCGCGGCCGAGCACGAAGCGGTGCTCGAGCGGCGACGCGCCGAAGAGGCGGGCGGCGCGGCGGCGCGAGAGGCCTTCACGAGGGAGGCCGAGCGCGTCGCCGACCGCCGTGCCGAGGAGGACGCCGGCGAGCCGGTCCTCGCGATCGATCGATGTCATCTCGATGGGCATGCGAGCGCGCCTTTCACGCCCCGTGCCCGGCGAGCGCCCGGAGTCATTCGCGGAGATCCGCGCCCCTCTGGCGTCCTACCCGAGGCGCCGGCCTGCCAGCATGGCAGCCCCGAGTCAGAACGGTAGACATCATGTCGCGCCTCCGACGGCGCTTCCAGATCGGCGTTTTCGGCGGCAGCGCACTCCAGTGCAGTAGTGCTCCGAGCGCCAGCGGCCCAGAGCGGCGGTCACCCGCACAGGAGACGGGCTCAGATCGGCGTTTTCGGCGCGGAAGCGCAGATGGCTCCACAGCCCGCCGGCACATGGCTCCACAGCCCGCCGGCACATGGCTCCACAGCCCGCCGGCGCATCGCGCCACACCCCGCCGAGCACCGCGCGTCCGGGCCAAAACGGCGCCGCCCGGCACGCTCTTCCCTGTTGACGCTGAACCGTTTAAGTGGTCTGCCACGACGCGCACCGGTGCGAGAGTGACACCCTGAGCGGAGATTTGCATCGGCGCGAGAACCGGGGAGCTCGCTGTGGCCACGGCACCACGATCACCACGACGGCGACGCGACAGCCCGGCACGTCACCACACGCCGGCCGTGGGCTCCGGGCGGCAGAGCTCAGCCACTTTTGAGGAACGAACCTCGTACCAGGTAAGGAACCGACCATGAACAAGACCTTGTTGCTCGCTTTGGGTTTGCTCTCCCTCGCCGCGTGCACCTCCGACACGACCGACCCCGAGCCCTCCGGCGGCACCGGCGGGGCCGGCGGGGCCGGCGGCAACGACGCCACCGGCGGCGGCGGCAGCGACGCCACCGGCGGCGGCGGCAGCGACGCCACCGGCGGCGGCGGGGACGGAACCGGCGGCAGCGAGCCGCTCGACTGCGCCGAGCAACCCGAAAAGTGCTACGTCCGCGCCGATGGGAGTATGCTCACGCTCAACGGGAAACCGTACAAGTACATGGGCACGAATTTCTGGTCGGCTCCTTACATCAGCCTCGAGCGCCTGCGCCTCGAGCTCGACATCCTCGAGGCCCATGGCGTCATGAACCTCCGGCTCATGGCGCTCAGCGAGGGCGACATCCCCGAGGCGCAGCAGAACGACGCGCAGTACGGCCCGCAGCGGATCTACCCCGCGTCGTCCAACGAGCCGTGCGCCGATCCGGAGCTCGAGACGTTCGCGGACAACCTGGCGACGGTGCTCGACGAGATCCACAGCCGCGGCATGAAGGCGGTCATGACCCTGAACGACTTCTGGCACTGGTCCGGCGGGATGCCCCAGTACATGAAGTGGGCCCACGACGAGGCCGACACCTCCTGCGGGGAGGACTTCGGCGCGTACCAGGTCGGCCTGACCCACCCCGAGACGGGCGCCGACCTGCTCGCGGCCGGCCACCACGTGCCGTTCGCCGGCTCGATCCGCTTCCAGGAGGGCACCGGCGAGGACTGCCAGGCCGTGGCCATCAACGAGTGGGCGATCCCGCACTCGGGCACCCTCGACCCGACCACGAACCCCTGGCCCGACCAGATGGACCTCTCCAGCCTGTTCTTTTGCAACAAGAAGGCCCAGGAGTTCTACTTCAGCCGGGCCAAGGTCGTGATCGAGAAGCTCAAGGATCACCCGGGGATCATGGCGTGGCAGCTCGGGAACGAGCCGCGCTCCTTCAAGGGCTGGGGCCCGCTCTTCAAGCTCTGGGTCGAGAGGAACGCGAAGTTCATCAAGGACATCGACCCGAACCACCTCGTCTCCATCGGCTCGGAGGGCGACCTCTCCTACAACTGGGGCGACTACGCCAACAGCGATTTCCGGGACTTCCACGACGTGCCCGGCATCGATTACCTCACCTTCCACGTCTGGCCGGAGAACTGGGAGTGGTACGACCCGTCGCTCCCGATCGACAGCTCCGCCGACAGGTCGCTCCGGTCGGCCATCACCAAGAGCGACGAGTACATCGAGCTGCAGATCGCGCACGCCAAGGCGCTGAACAAGCCGATCGTCGTCGAGGAGTTCGGCCTCGCGCGGGACGACAAGTCCGAGCCGGTCGGGTCGCCCGTCGCCAAGAGGAACGAGTACTACTCGTCCGTCTTCGACGCCGTCGTCGACAACGCGGAGCTCGCCGGCGTCAACTTCTGGGCCTGGGCCGGGACCGGAAGGCCGTCGGACGACGACAACGAGTACTGGCTCCTCGGAAACGATTACATCGGAGATCCGCCCCACGAGCTCCAGGGGTGGTACTCGGTGTACGACAACGACACGGAAACGCTGAACATCATCATGGGCTACGCCGATAACATCAGTACGATCGAGTAGCTCCGGCCCCAACACAGCCCCACATTTCTCATCATCTGACTCGGAGGTCACCTTGATTCGTCGCTCCACCTTTCTCATGGCGCTGCTCTCTCTCTCGTTCTCGGCCGGCTGCTCGAAGCCGGCCTCCGAAGGCGAGGCGGGCGCGGCCAAGACCGAGGACAAAACCGCGAAGACCGCGGACGCCAAGGGTACGAAGAAGATCACCATCGGCTTCTCGATGGATACCCTCAAGGAAGAGCGGTGGCAGCGCGACCGCGACCTGTTCAAGGCGAAGGCCGAGCAGCTCGGGGCGCAGGTGCTCGTGCAGTCCGCGAACAGCGACGACGCCCTGCAGAACTCGCAGGCAGAGAACCTGCTCACGCAGGGCATCGACGTGCTCGTGGTCGTGCCCCACAACGCCAAGACGACGGCCACCATCGTCGAGTCGGCGCACAAGCAGGGCGTGCCCGTCATCGCCTACGACCGGCTGATCCTCGACTCGGACCTCGATCTCTACGTGTCCTTCGACAACGTCCGCGTCGGCGAGCTCCAGGCCGACTACCTCGTGAAGAAGCAGCCGAAGGGGAGCTACGTCCTCATCGGCGGCTCCCCCACCGACAACAACGCGAAGCTCTTCCGCGATGGGCAGATGAACATCCTGAAGCCGCTCATCGACAAGGGGGACATCAAGGTCGTGGCGGACCAGTGGGCCAAGGACTGGCAGCCGGTCGAGGGGCTCAAGATCACCGAGAACGCCCTCACCAAGAACAACAACAACGTCACGGCGGTGGTCGCCTCGAACGACGGGCTCGCGGGCGCGGCCGTCCAGGCCCTCGGCGAGCAGAAGCTCGCCGGCAAGGTCGTCGTCTCGGGGCAGGACGCCGAGCTCGCCGCCTGCCAGCGCATCGCGGCCGGCACCCAGAGCATGACCGTCTACAAGCCGCTCAAGGCGCTCGCCGAGAAGGCCGCCGAGCTCGCCGTCAAGCTGGCGAAGAAGGAGCCCCTCGGCGAGAAGTCGCAGACGATCAACAACGGGAAGAAGGACGTCCCGAGCGTGCTCATCACGCCGGTCGCCGTGGACAAGGACAACCTCGCCTCCACGGTGATCGCGGACGGGTTCCACAAGGTCGAGGACGTCTACAAGGACCTCCCCAAGGACCAGTGGCCCGCCGGCAAGTAGTCGCCCTCAGGCCGGGCCGCGCGGGCCCGGCGAGCACCCCGGCCGCCGCGAGGCGGCCTGTCGGGTCGGGTCCGCCCCTCCTGCCCCACCTGCACCTGTCTTGATCGCCGCCATCGTCCTGGGGCTCTCCGCCCGGGGAGCGGTCGGCACGCCACGCGCCATCTCGACCACGACCCGCGCGCGGCGCATCGTCCGAGGCAATCCCGATCCGCGCGGCTGAACGCCGCGCATCGCCAGGCACCTGACGATCGCGGGATCGTCCGTGATCCCAGAGCTCCCCGAATCCGGAGCTTCCTGGGTGGACCGGACCCGTGCGCTGATCATGATACTGCGCCATCGCAGCGCGCTGCGGAGGCAAGGAGATGCGATGTCCTCCATGAAGCGACGACAGCTCCGGAAGCACGGGCCGGCCGCGACGGGCTCGTGGCGCTCCGGCGCGGTGGCGTGGTGAAGGCGGCCGTGGACACATGTCCGACCGTCCCGGGCTCGGCCCGGACCCTTCCCGGCGCCGCGATCCCCAGGTACACGCGCCCGCTGCTCATCCCGCAAGTCATGCCCAAGGCGATGGGGCTCGACACGGGCAACGCAGGCCTCGATGACTACGAGATCGCCGTACGGCAGCACAAGCAGCAGCTCCTGCCGCCCGAGCTGGGTCTGCCCCCGACGACGGTGTGGAGCTACGGCTCCGTCCATCACCCGGAGACGTTCACCTATCCGGCGTTCACCATCGAGGCCAGGTGGCGGCGGCCGGTGCGCGTGAAGTGGATCAACGATCTCAAGGACCCCGCGACGGGCCGCTTCCTCCCTCATCTGCTCCCCGTCGATCCCACCCTCCACTGGGCCAACCCGCCCGGCGGGACGCAAGGTCGCGACCGGCGGCCCACGTTCACGGGCGACTGCCCGCCGGGGCCGTACCGTGGCCCGGTGCCGTTCGTCACGCACCTGCACGGGACCGCCAGAGTGCAGCAGGAGAGCGACGGCTATCCCGAAGCCTGGTATCTTCCGGCGGCGACCGACATTCCCGAGGGGTACGCGGAGACCGGGACCTTCTACGACTACTACAAGCGCACGTCGCCGCTCGGACAGCTGTGGGAGCCGGGGGCGGCCGTGTTCGAGTATCCGAACGACCAGCGGGCTGCGACGCTCTGGTACCACGATCACGCGCTCGGCATCACCCGCCTCAACGTCTACGCGGGGCCTGCCGGCTTCTACCTGCTCCGCGGCGGGCCGGACGACCTCCCGCACGACGTCCTCCCAGGACCAGCCCCGCGACCAGAAGACCGCCCGGGAGCGAGGGTGTACGAGATCCCGCTCGTGATCCAGGACCGCTCCTTCAACGACGACGGGTCGCTCTTCTATCCGGCCTCGCGCGGGCTCTCCCCGCCGCTCGACGCGCTGTACGTCCCGAAGGGCGATATTCCGCCGATCTGGGTCCCGGAGTTCTTCGGCGACTCCATGCTCGTCAACGGCCAGACATGGCCCTACCTCGAGGTCGAGCAGCGGCGGTATCGATTCCGCATCCTGAACGGCAGCGGCTCGCGGTTCCTGCTCCTGAAGATGGATAACGGTCTCCCGTTCTGGCAGATAGGCTCGGACGGCGGATTCCTCCCCTCCCCCGTGGAGCGCGGGACCCTCCTGCTCGCTCCGGCCGAGCGCGCGGACGTGATCGTGGATTTCAGCGGC
Organism: Sorangium sp. So ce362; assembly: GCF_051519845.1. Lineage (NCBI taxonomy): Bacteria > Pseudomonadati > Myxococcota > Polyangiales > Polyangiaceae > Sorangium > Sorangium sp. So ce362. Next base: position 8,041,261 of record NZ_CP150332.1, read on the forward strand.
GTCCGCGCCGGTACCGAGATCGTCCTCCTCAACCTCGGCCCGGACGCGCCCTTCACCGGCGGCCCGCAGACCCCGGCCGACCCGGCGACGACAGGGCAGGTGATGCAGCTCCGCGTCGTGCCGGCGACCAGCACGGACACGAGCACGCCCCCTCACCAGCTCGAGCTGCCGCGGCTCACACGGATCGGAGACGCGGCGGTCGTGCGGCAGGTGTCCCTGAACGATGTGAGCTCCGCGCTCCAGCCCGCCGCCGGCCTGACGGCGGCCGTGCTGGGCACGCTCGAGCCTCCTCCGGGCTCCGACACGCCCAGGCCGCTCTTCTGGCACGATCCGATCACGGAGAACCCGGCCGTGGGATCGACCGAGGTGTGGGAGATCTACAACTTCACCGTGGACGCGCACCCGATCCACGTCCACGAGCGCCACTTCGAGATCGTCGATCGCCAGCCGTTCGACGGCGCTCCGCGCCCGCCGGATGCCGGAGAGGGGGGCTTCAAGGACACCGTCATCGCGCTGCCGTCCGAGATCACGCGCATCAAGATGACGTTCGAGAGGCCCGGCCGGTTCGTGTGGCACTGCCACATCCTCGAGCACGAGGACAACGAGATGATGCGGCCATACCAGATCGGCCCGATGCCGGACGACATGCCGGGACGGTAGCCGCGCCTCGCGCGCGTCAGGCCGACCCACACCCCCATCGAGGAACAAGCAAGGACGTGAGCCGCGCGCGGAGCCCGTCGTGCGCGCACGGCTCGTCGCCCGGGACGGCCCCGATCCGTGCATCTGCGTCCACGCGGCGCCGGAGGTCTGACGACTCCGGGTCATCCTTCATAATCATGCACATCGCCGAATGCGGCGCTTCCTGGATTGCCCGGCTCTCTTCGCTCGTCATGATACCTCGCGCTCACAGCGTGGGCTGTGGCCGAAGGATATTGGGTGTCCTCCATGAAACGACGACAGCTCCTGAAGCATGGTTTGGCCGCGACGGGCGGGCTCTTGGTGCTCCGGCGCGGCGGTCCGGCGAGCGCGATGTTCGACGAGTGTCCGGTCGTCCTGCCACAGGGACCGACCCTCCCCGGCGTCGACATCGCCCCATACCGGTATACCGTCCCGCTGCTCATCCCGCCCATCATGCCCAGGGCGAGCAGGCGCCATGATCACGGTTCGCACTACGATTACTACGAGATCGCCGTCCGGCAGTTCAAACAGCAGGTCCTGCCAGGCCGTATGCCCATGACGACGGTGTGGGGCTACGGGTCGATTCAGCACCCGGAGACGTTCAGCTACCCGGCGTTCACCATCGAGGCGACGTGGCGAAGGCCGGTGCGCGTGAAGTGGATCAACGATCTCAAGGACCCCGTGACCGGCCACTTCCTCCCTCACCTGCTCCCCGTCGACCCCACCCTCCACTGGGCCAACCCGCCCGGCGGAGAGGAAGGTCGCGACAGTCGGCCCATGTTCCCGGTCGGATGCCCGCCGGAGCCCTACGGGGGCCCGGTGCCGATCGTCACGCACCTCCACGGGATGGTCAGGGTGGCGCAGGAGAGCGACGGCTACCCGGAAGCCTGGTACCTCCCCGCGGCGACCGACATCCCCGAGGGATACGCGGAGACCGGGACCTTCTACGACTACTACAAGCGCACGTCGCCGCTCGGGCACCTGTGGGAGCCGGGGGCGGCCGTGTTCGAGTATCCGAACGACCAGCGGGCTGCGACGCTCTGGTATCACGATCACGCGCTCGGCATCACCCGGCTCAACGTCTACGCGGGACCTGCCGGCTTCTACCTGCTCCGCGGCGGCCCAGGCGATCTCCCGCCCGGCGTGCTCCCCGGCTCGGCCCGGACGCGGGACGACTGCCATGGATCCGGGACATACGAGATCCCGCTCGTGATCCAGGACCGCTCCTTCAACGACGACGGGTCGCTCTTCTACCCCGCGACACGCGATCCCGAGTTCGCGGACGTGTACATCCCGAACGGCGACGTCCCGCCGATCTGGGTCCCGGAGTTCTTCGGCGACGTCATGGTCGTCAACGGCCGGCCGTGGCCCTTCCTCAACGTCGAGCAGCGACGTTACCGCTTCCGCATCCTCAACGGCAGCAACTCGCGGTTCCTGCTCCTGAAGATGGATAACGGTCTCCCGTTCTGGCAGATCGGCTCGGACAGTGGATTCCTGCCCTGCCCGGTGGAGCGCGATACCCTGTTGCTCGCGCCGGCCGAGCGTGCGGACGTGATCGTGGATTTCAGCCGTGTCCGCGTCGGCACCCCGATAGTCCTCCGCAACCTCGGTCCGGACGGGCCGTTCAACGGCGGCCCGCAGCCCCCGGCCGACCCGGAGACGACAGGGCAGGTGATGCAGTTCCGCGTCGTGCCGGCGAGGAGCAGGGACACGAGCACGCCCCCTCACCGGCTCAGGCTGCCGCGGCTCAAGCCGCTCGGAGACGTGGACGCTGTGCGGCGGGTGTCCCTGAACGAGGTGACGTCCACGAGCGACCCCGCGGCCGGCCCGATTGCCGCCCTGCTGGGCACGTTCCGGCCGCCGGGCTCCGACACGGCCAAGCCACTCTTCTGGGACGATCCGGTCACGGAGAACCCGGCCACGGGATCCACCGAGATCTGGGAGATCTACAACTTCACCATGGACGCGCACCCGATCCACGTCCACGAGGTCCACTTCGAGATCGTCGATCGCCAGCCGTTCGACGGCGCTCCGCGCCCGCCCGAGGCGGGCGAGGAGGGCTTCAAGGACACGGTGATCGCGCTGCCCGACGAGATCACGCGCATCAAGATGACGTTCGAGAAGCCTGGCCGGTTCGTGTGGCACTGCCACATCCTCGAGCACGAGGACAACGAGATGATGCGGCCCTACCAGATCGGCCCCACCCCCCCCGATATTCCGGATCGCTGACCCAGCCTCGCGCGGCGCGGCGACGCGCACGCCTCGCGCGGGGGCGCAGGTCTTGCGAGCGCGCCCCGCCCGGCCCGGCGCCCTGCTCGCCCTCATCGCCCGCCGCCGACCCCGCTGAAGCCAGGATCCGGCTGCGGCCTGCGGTGCGCCAAGGACAGGCTCGGCAGGCACGCGGCCTGCTTCTTGCCGCAGGGTCACAGAGGGTCACGTCGGCACGCCGCCACGCCCTCCCCGAGGAGACCATGAACGCCCCGCAGACCCTGCCTGAAGCCGATCCCTCACGCCAGGTCCGCCAGCTCGTGGAGGCGGTGTTGCCGGACGCGCGGGTCGAGGACGTCACCACCCTGGGACCGGACGGCGGCCCGGGCAACGACCTGACCGAGAAGGCCGCCGGCTACGGCGTTCCCCGGCGGATCACGGTGGTGAGGCCCGACGGCTCGACGCAGCGGCTGGTCCTGCACACGTCGACCGCCAACGCGTTCGGGCACGACAGGCGATCGGATCGCGCGGCGGAGATGCTGCTCTCGTTCGACACCTTCGGGTCGATCCCGGCGCACGTGGAGGTCGTGGACGTCGGCTCGCTGACCCGCGACGGGCGCTTCCTGTCCCTGCGGGACGCGGGCGAGTTCTACCTCCTGACCACGTACGCCGAGGGGGACGTCTACGCCGCGGATCTGCGGCGGATCGCGAAGGAGCGCCGCGCGCGCCCGGAGGATCTGGTGCGCTGCGAGGCGCTCGCCAGGTACCTCGTCGCGCTCCACGGCGCGAAGGGCGCGCAGCCGGGCAGCTACCGCCGCGCGGTGCGCGACCTCGTGGGCCACGGCGAGGGCATCTTCGGCATCATCGACGGCTATCCGGACGACGTGCCCGGCGCGCCGCCCGCCCGGCTCCAGGCCATCGAGCGGCGCTGCGTGAAATGGCGCTGGAAGCTCCGCGGCCGCGACCAGCGGCTCGCGCGCACGCACGGCGATTTCCACCCGTTCAACATCGTGTTCAACGAGGCGTCGCAGCTCACGCTGCTCGACACGAGCCGCGGATCCCAGGGCGACCCCGCGGACGACGTCACCTGCCTCGCCATCAACTACGTCTTCTTCGCGCTGGGCGCGCCCGGCGCATGGCAGGGCGGCCTCCGCGCGCTGTGGCAGCGGCTCTGGGACGTCTACCTCGGCTGGAGCGGCTCCGCGGGCGTGCTCGACGTGGCGGCGCCGTTCCTCGCGTGGCGCGCGCTCGTGCTGGCCAACCCCGGCTGGTATCCCGCGGTCACGGCGAGCGCGAGGGACGCCCTGCTCGGCCTCGTGGAGCGCGCCCTCGACGCCCCGCGCTTCGATCCGGCCGACGCCGAGAGGCTCTTCGCGTGAGCGGCGGGGTCGTCTGGATCACGGGGCTCCCCGCGTCGGGCAAATCCACCCTGGCCGCGCGGGCGCACCGCGAGCTCCTCGACGAAGGCCGGGCGAGCTGCCTGCTCGACGGCGACGAGGTGCGCGACGCGCTCGTCCCGCGGCCCGGGTATGCGCCGCGAGAGCGCGACGATTTCTACGAGACCCTCGCGCGGCTCGCGGCGCTGATCGCGCACCAGGGGCCGATCGTGATCGTGGCGGCGACCGCGCACCGCCGCGCCTACCGGGAGCGCGCCCGCGCGCTCGCGCCGCGGCTCGTCGAGGTGCACATGGATGTCCCTCCCCGGGTCTGCCGCGAGCGCGATCCGAAAGGGCTCTACCGGGCCGCCGGCGCCGGCGAGATCGACGCGCTCCCCGGCGCAGGCCCCGACTACGAGGCGCCGCCCGCGCCGGAGATCGTCGCGCGCGGCGGCGAGGATGAAGCGGCGCTCGGGGCGATCCTGGAGCGCGCGAGATCGTGGGCGGCCGCCGCGGAAGCGCGCTCATGGTAGGCTCCCGCGCCGTGCCCGCGCACGAGACGCTCTTCGACGAGATCAAGCGCTACGTTCGCTTCGACGACGAGGACGCGGGCTGGCTGGCCGCCTTTCGCGCGCACGCGGAGCCGCACTTCCCCCGCATCGCGGACGAGTTCTACGATCGCATCCGCGAGCACGAGGGCGCGCACGAGGTCTTCACCGGCGAAGAGCAGGTGGAGCGCCTCAAGCGATCGCTCGTCCGCTGGATGACGCGGATCTGCACCGGGCCCTACGACGACGCGTACTTCGACGAGACCGCGAAGATCGGGCGGATCCACGTCCGGGTCGGCCTGCCCCAGCGGTACATGTTCACGGCGATGACGCTCATCCGGCTCGCGTTCTACGAGATCGCCGAGGGCACGCTCGGCGCGCAGGCGATCCCGGTCCGATCCGCGGTGAGCAAGGTGCTCGATCTCGAGCTCGCCATCATGCTGGAGACGTACCGGGACGACTTCCTCGCGCGCGCGCAGCGCGCCGAGCGCCTGGACCGGGAGGAGGTCGGCCGCACGCTCGCGCGCACGGAGCACCGGTACAAGAGCGCGGTCGAGCTCGCGCGCGTCCTCGTCGTGGGCCTCGACGCGCACGCGGTCGTGCGGCTCTTCAACCGGGAGGCCGAGCGGATCACCGGGCTCGGACGCGAGGACATCCTCGGGATGCCGTTCGTCGAGATGCTCCTCCCCGAGGAGATCCGCGCGGATCACGGCGCGCTCGTGGAGGACGTCGCCGCGGGCCGCCGCGCCGGCGCCGACCTCCTGGAGAGCAGCCTCCGCACGCGCGCCGGCAAGATCCGCGACGTGCGATGGCAGCTCGCGTACGCCCCCTCCGCGGCGGACGACGAGGTGGTGCTGTTCGCCATCGGCCAGGACACGACCGACGAGAACGCGCTCGCCGCGCGCGTGCGTCAGAGCGAGAAGCTCGCCGCGGTGGGGACGCTCGCGGCCGGCCTCGCGCACGAGATCAGGAACCCGCTCAACGGCGCGCAGCTGCACGTGACCTTCCTCGAGCGGGGGCTCGCGCGCGCCGGCATGAACGACCCGGACACCGTGGAGGCCATCCAGGTCGTCCGCGACGAGATCCGCCGCCTGTCGGAGCTGGTGAGCGAGTTCCTGGACTTCGCCCGGCCGAAGCCGCTGGTCCTGAAGCCGACGTCGGTCGTCTCGCTCTGCGAGCGGGTGGCGCGCGTCGCCGTGGCGTCGGACGGCGACGGCGCCGGCACACACGTCGAGGTGAAGGTCGATCTGCCCTCGACCGACATGGTGCTCGACCTCGATCCCGGGAGGATCGAGCAGGTCCTGCTGAACCTGCTCCGCAACGCGATGGAGGCGGCGGGGTCGGCCGGAGGCGGCACCGTCACCCTCCGCGCGCGCCGGAAGCCGCGCCACGCCCTCCTCGAGGTGGAGGACGACGGCCCCGGGGTCGCGAGCCCGGACGCGCCGATCTTCGACCCGTTCTACTCGACGAAGCCGGACGGCACCGGGCTCGGCCTGGCCATCGCACATCGCATCATCACCGATCACGAGGGGACCATCGATTTCCAGAGCCGCCCGGGGAAGACGCTGTTTCGCGTGACGCTGCCGATCCGCCTGTCCGGCTGAGCTCCCCGCCGTCCGCTGGCGCGCGGGCGCCCCCCGGCGCTGGCACGCAAGTTGGTAGATCGCCCAGCGTGGAACCACGCAGCATCATCGAACAGCCGCTGATCCTCCTCGTGGACGACGACATCCGCACCGCTCGCCTGCTCGCGCGCCTGCTCGAGGACGACGGCTTCCGGGTGGAGCTGGCCACCGACGGCGCCCTCGCGATCGCGCGGCTCGCCCGGACGCCGGTCCCCGACGTCCTGGTGACCGACTTCCGCATGCCCCACGCCGACGGCATCGCGGTGGCGCGCTTCGCGCGGTCGCTCCGGCCCGATCTCCCGCTCTTCGTGCTCACCGGCTACCCCGTGCTCGCGGCGCGGCTCGGGCGAGGGCTCGTCCCCGAGGCGGTGGTGCACACAAAGCCGGTGGACTACACCGCCCTGAGCGCCGAGCTGCGCTCCAGCGTGGAGGCGGTGTCCTCCCGCGCCGCGCACGCGCAGCCGAGCGCTGCGGCCCCCGGCCCGCTCCCGTCCCCCATCCCGGCCTGAGCCCCCGACGCGAGCCGGCGATCGCCCTCCCGGGCGAACGGCTTGCGCCCCCGTGCAACCGCTGCGATCCGTCACCCCGCCGCGGCCGGCTGGCAGGCCGCCGCGCGGCCTCCCTCCGCCATGGAGCCCGAGCCTGCGGCGCGCCGTGGACGCGGGCGCGCGACGCAGGGAGCCGGGAGCCGGGCGGGGGCGGCGTGGCGCGCATCGTGCTTTGGATCCGGGCATGTCCCTGTGCCGATTTGAACATGGCGCCGTGTGCGCAGAGCTCACCGAGACCGCGATCGACGTCGCGCGCAGGATGCGCGAGTTCCGCGTGGGCTGCGTCGTCGTCACGCAGGGCGCGCGCGCCATTGGCATCCTCACCGATCGCGATCTCGTGATGCGGGTGATGGCCGACGCGCGCGACCCCGGAAAGACGCTCGTGTCCGAGATCGTGACGTACGATCCCACGACGCTCCAGCAGACCGACAGCATCGAGACGGCGCTCCGCCTGATGCGTGAACGCGGCGTCCGGCGGCTGCCGATCGTCCGTCACGACGGCAACGTGACCGGCATCGTCACGGCCGACGATCTCATCGTGATGCTCGCCTCGGCGCTGGCAGACCTCGGCGCCGGCATCCGCGACAACGTCGACGCGACCGAGAGCCGCTGACGGCTCCTCGTCCTTTCCGGCAGACCGCACGACGCGCCGCTCGCCCCGCGGCCCTTGCGCCACCCTCCGGGCGGTGCTTGCCTGCCGCGCCGTCGCCGACGGAGGCCGCCGCAGCCGGAGGAGCGCCACGACGCGCCTCCTTCGACCACGGCGCGGTATCCTCTGGCGGTCTTCGGAAGGGACGACATGAACGCTGAGAAGAGACAGGGCTCGCGGGTGCTCGTCGTGGACGACGAGGCGAGCGCGCGCTCGGGGCTGGAGAAGCTCCTGCGACAGGAGGGCTACGCTGTCGACGCGGCGGCGGACGGCGTCGAGGCGCTCGAGGTCGCGGCGGAGCGGCCGCCGGACGTCGTGGTCACCGATCTGAAGATGCCGAACATGGATGGCGTGACGCTGCTCGGGAAGCTCCGCGAGCAGGACCCATCGCTGCCGGTGATCGTCGTCACCGCGTTCGGCGATGTGAGCTCGGCGGTGCAGGCGATGCGGGCCGGGGCCGAGGACTACCTGACGAAGCCGGTCGACTTCGACGCGCTCCTCCTCTCCCTCGAGCGCGCCCTCGAGCGGAGCGCGCTCCGGGTCGAGGCGGAGAACCTCCGCCGGCAGCTGCGCGAGCGCGAGGGAGAGGGCGTGGAGGGGCTCATCGGGACGAGCCCGGCGATGCAGAAGGTCTACCGGATGGCCCGGCAGGTGGCGGGCGCGCGGGCGACGGTGCTCATCACCGGCGAGAGCGGCACCGGCAAGGGGGAGCTCGCGCGCGCCATCCACGCGAAGGGCCCGCGCGTCAAGGGCCCGTTCGTGACGCTGCACTGCGCGGCGCTCGCGGAGTCGCTGCTCGAGAGCGAGCTGTTCGGCCACGAGCGCGGCGCGTTCACCGGCGCCGACAAGCGGCGCATCGGGCGGTTCGAGCAGGCGCACGGCGGGACGCTCTTCCTCGACGAGGTCGGCGAGATCGCGCCGTCGACGCAGGTGAAGCTGCTCCGCGTGCTCCAGGAGCGGAAATTCGAGCGCGTCGGCGGGAACGACACCGTGTCGGTCGACGTGCGGCTCATCGCGGCCACGAACCGCGATCTCGCGGCGGCCGTGCAGGAGGGCCACTTCCGGGAGGACCTCTACTACCGGCTCAACGTCGTCCACATCGACATGCCTCCGCTGCGCGTCCGCGACACCGACGTGCTGCTCCTCGCGAATCACTTCCTCCGCCGGTTCGCCGCGGAGAACCACCGCAAGATCGAGGGGTTCGCCGACGAGGCGCGGGCGAAGCTCGTCGCGCACCGGTGGCCGGGGAACGTGCGCGAGCTCGAGAACGCGATCGAGCGGGCCGTCGTGCTCTGCGACGAGACGCGCATCGACGCGGAGCACCTCCCCATCGACGCGGCGCCGGTCGCCAAGGGAGCCCTGCGGATCCCGGGCGCCACCATGGCGGAGATCGAGCGCTATGCGATCCTGTCGACGCTGGAGGCGACGAACGGCTCGACGACGCGCGCGGCCGAGCTCCTCGACATCAGCATACGCACCATCCAGTACCGCCTGCACGAGTACGGCCTGACGGCGAAATCCAAGCGATCGCCGGCCACGGAGTAGGCGCCGCGCGACGCCGGCGCAGGCGCCTCGTCAGACCACGTCGTGCATCCAGCCGTGCCGGTCGGGGGCGAGGCCGTGCTGGATGTTGAGCAGCGCCTCGCGGAAGCGCGCCGCCACCGGCCCCGTCTCGTTGTTGTGGATGGCGAAGCTCTCCTCTCGCGACTTCACGGCGCCGATCGGCGTGATGACCGCGGCCGTGCCGCACGCGAACGCCTCGGTCATGCGGCCCTCGCGCACCGCCGCGCCCCACTCGTCGAAGGTGACCTTGCGCTCCTCCGCGCCATAGCCGAAATCCCGGGCGAGCTGGATGATGCTGTCGCGGGTGATCCCCGGGAGGAGCGTGCCTGTCAGCTCGGGCGTCACGAGCACCGTGCGCCCGCCCTCCTCGTAGACGAAGAAGATGTTCATTCCCCCCATCTCCTCGACGACCTTGCGATGCACCGCATCGAGCCAGACCACCTGCGCGCAGCCCTCCGCCGCGGCGTTCATCTGCGCGAGCAGGCTCGCGGCGTAGTTGCCGGCGAACTTGGCCGCGCCCGTGCCGCCAGGCGCCGCCCTGACGAAATCCTCCGAGATCCAGACCGTCACCGGCTTCACGCCCTGGGGGAAATACGCGGCCGCGGGGGACGCGATCACCAGGAAATCGTACTCGCGTGACGACCTCACCCCGAGCGCCACCTCGGTCGCGAACATCAGCGGTCGGATATACAGGCTCTCGCCCACCGCCGCGGGCACCCACGCGCGATCCTGGCGGATCAGTGCGTCGACGGAGCCCACGAACAGCGGGACCGGCATCTCCGGCATCGCGAGCCGCCGGGCAGAGCTGTTGAAGCGGTGCGCGTTCGCCTCCGGCCGGAACGTCCTGATGCGCCCGTCCGGCTGGCGGTACGCCTTGAACCCCTCGAAGATCGCCTGACCGTAGTGCAGCACCATGGCCGCGGGATCCAGCGTGAGCGGCGCGTACGGCTTGAGCTGCCCCCGGAGCCAGCCCCTGTCCGCCGCGTACGGGATCACGACCATGTGCTCCGTGAACACGCGCCCGAAGCCGGGGTTCTGCATGCGCTGCGCGCGCTCCGCGTCGCCGAGAGGGTGCTGCGTGGGGAGGATCTCGAGTTCGACCTTCGTGGCGGACGCGCTTTCGGTGCTCATCGTGCTCGACTTCCGCGACGGACGGCGATCGATCCGGCTCAAGGGAGCCGGTGCGCGCTCTCGTCGTGCGGCATTTTTCGGAAGAATCCTGGCAAGATGCAAGCACTTTCTCGCAGGAAAGCGGCGCCGGCGCGCGGGCTGTTCAAGGCGGGAAGGCGCGAAGATGCCGGAGCTTTTCTTCCAGCGTTCCCGCTTTACACGTCTTCGCCCCCGGCGACAGCGCGATCGGCCGGCGGCGGATCACGCACGCAAATAAGGGTTTGTGTCGCGCTCCTCACCGATGGTCGTGGAGGGGCCGTGTCCGGTCACCACCCGGGTCGACGGGTCGAGCGTGAGCAGCTTGCTCCGGATGGATGTGAAGATCGCCTGCGCGTCGCCTCCCCAGAGGTCGGTCCTGCCGATGCCGCGCCGGAACAGGGTGTCCCCGGTGAACGCCACCGCGCCCGTCGGCGAGAGGGCCAGGAACGACACGCTGCCCGGCGTGTGCCCCGGCGTGTGGAGCACGTGCAGATCGAGCCCGCCGGCCTTCACGACCGCGCCGTCGTTCAGGTCGCCGTCGAGCTCGCAGCGCTCCGGCAGCGCGATGCCGAGGAACGCCGCCTGGTCGGGGAGCAGATCATAGAGGAAGCGGTCGGCCTCGTGGATGCGCGCCGCGGCGCCCGACCAGCGCTGGAGAGGCGCGGTGGCGCCGACGTGATCGATATGGGTGTGCGTGTGCACGATGGCCGCGACCGTCGCCCCGGCCTGCTCGAGGCGCGCGCGGATCCTGTCGAAATCGCCCCCGGGGTCGATGACGACCGCGGCCTTGCTGGCCGGGTCGACGACGATCGAGCAGTTGCAACCCAGCGGACCGACGGCAAACGTCTCGAGCAGCACGGGGCGGGCTTGTAGCACGCCGCGCCCCGGCCTCCACGCGCGACCTCTATTTCGGGGCGCTCACGATGGTGCCGCCCATGCCGAGCCCGTTGGTCCAGTAGACGCGGTTCGCGTCGAGGGCGATGCCGAAGGGCGACAGCTCCCTGGCGGCGAAGGCCCCGATGATGCCGTTCGGCAGCATCCGCATGATGTGCGGCGACGTCGGGTCGGTCCAGTAGACGCCCGTCGCGTCGGCGACGATGCCCCTCGGGTTCCCCTGCTCCGTGACGATCGCCGTGGGCTCTCCTCCGGTCTTGGCCACGCGCATGACCGTGCCGGTCCTGCTGGTCGTCCAGTACACGTGCGTCGCGTCGATCGCGATCTCGCGCACCTCGCCTTGCTCGGTCGCCAGCTCGTTGAACGGACCATCGCCCGTGGAGTCCTTCGGCGCGGACATCACCCGGCCGATCTCGTCGCGGACCGTCCAGTAGACATGGGTCGCGTCGACCGCGAGCGCGTGGGTCGTCCCCCCGCGGTTCGAGATGGTGACGAACGGTCCATTGCCGTCCGAGTCCTTTCGCGCGCGGACCACGGAGCCGCCGCGCTCGCGGTTCGTCCAGTAGACGAACTCGTCGTCGAGCGCGACGCCGAACGGGGCGGCCTGCCCTGCGGCGATGGCGATCGGCGCCTCCTCGCCGCCGATGCGCGCCCTCATCACCTGGCCGTCGTTCATGCCGCTCCGACCCTGGTTGGCCCAGAAGACGTGGGTGTCGTCGGCCTTGATGTCGGCCGGCTCCGGCTGATCGGTGGCGAGGTTGATCGCGCTGGTCTCGCCGGGCGACCACTGCCTGATGACGCCCTGCTCCCCGTTGGTCCAGAACACAGTGCCGCGGGAGACCGCGATGTACAGCGGATCCTGCTGGCCGGAGACGTGGGTTGTGGTGCCGGCGCAGACGCCGGCCCGGCAGACGCCATCACACACGACGGGGCACGTGCCGCAGTGGAGGGCGTCGTTCGTCACGTTGATCTCACAGCTGTTCTCCTCGTCCGCGTCGCAGTCGACGTAGACGTCGCCGCACACCGGCGGCTCGTCGACGATGACGGGCCCCGCGCCCGCGCCCCCGGTACCCGCGCCTGCGCCCCCGCCCGCCTCGCCCCCGTCGCCGCCCACGCCCGCCGCGCCCCCGTCGCCCGGGGCGCCGCCCTCGCCTCCGCTCGCGGAGGTCGCGCTCCCCGGTCCAGAGCCGCCGGTAGCGAAGAGGCTCGACGCATCGGGAGCGGAGCAAGCTGCCACGGAAAGCCCGGAGAAGAGCGCGAGGAGAACGGTGCGACGCATTGTGCTCTGCATGGAAACCTCCACGAATACAGGCTACACGAGCCCGTCGAGAAAGCGCATCTGCGAACTTGGCGTGTTGCTCAAACGGCGTTCGTCCACGCACGACGGGCGCCGATGTGGGCTGCTCGTGGCAGAACAGCCGGCGCGCGCCCGCCAGAGCAGGCTCGGCCGTCCGGCCGCGCGCGGGGCCGGAGCTCCGGCGAGGTCGCGGGGTCTGCGGAGAGGTGGTCGCGCTCCGCCGGCGACGGGCAGGCGCCGCCCGGCGCGCAATGGGGTCTCTCTCGACGGGGGTGCGGGCGCGACTCCGCATCTCGTTTCCAGCGTCTCTCCTTGTTCGCGCCGCCGCGGGCCACAGGCCATGAGGGCTCCTGGCACGCTGTCCGGCCGGAGGCACGATGCGCCTGCGCCTTCATCAGAGCAGGAGACGGCGCAGCCGGCGATTCCCCGTCACGGCGGAGCGGTCGAATCCCGGGCGCGTGGCCACACGGGCACGACGATCTGCGGGCAGGCCCTCGCGGCAGCCCCTCGCCGAGGGGGGCGAGCGCTGCCGTTCCCGGGCTCGCTCGGGAGGCGCGGCTCACCCGTGCTCCGCGAGCTCCAGCCTCGGCGCCGCCCGCACCCGCGCGGGCGCGCTTCCCGCCCGCGCGCCGATCCGTGACGATGGCGCTGGGCACGGAGGGGCGCTACCCTCCGAACGCCCGGTGCGTGAGCGTATGATGTCAGCAAGGGTGGAACCGCCGTTCCACCGCGAGACGCCTTGCGGGCGCGGCGCGGCTGTACCCGCCCTGCGCGGCGGCGCGGCCTGCGCGCGAGGGGTTCGGCCTGGAGGCGCCGACGCATGAACGGGCCCATGGTCATCGCGGGTGGTCAGGCGAGCTCCGCGGCGCACGAGCGGGCCATGACGCTCATCGGGCGCACGCTCCTCCACCGGTACCGTATCGAGGAGCTCGTCGCGATGGGCGGCATCGCCGCCGTCTTCAGGGCCACGAAGCTCGCGACCGGCGAAGACGTGGCCGTCAAGGTGCTCCACCCGGACGCCGAGGAGCTGCCGGAGCTCATCGAGCGCTTCGAGCGCGAGGCCATCGCCGGCCGCCACATCTTCCACCCCAACGTCGCGGCGGTCTACGAGATCAACCAGCTCGACGACGGCGCGTGGTTCATGGTGATGGAGTTCATCCGCGGCATCACGCTGCGCAAGCTCCTCGACCAGGGCCCCATCCCCTCGCCGCGCGCGGCGAACATCGCGCGCCAGATCGCGACGGCGCTGAACGCAGCGCACGATTTCGGGATCGTGCACAGGGACGTGAAGCCGCTCAATATCATGGTCCTCGACGGGCCGGAGGAGCGCGTCCAGCTCATCGATTTCGGCCTCGCCAAGGTCCCGATCGAGCAGTTCTCGTTCACGGACGAGGGCTCGCGCCGCTCGCTCACGAACGCGGGGGTGCTGCTCGGCACGATGGCGTACATGGCGCCCGAGGCGGCGCTCGGCATGCGCTCGATCGACCGGCGGGCCGATCTCTACGCGCTCGGCATCATCCTCTACGAAATGCTCGCGGGCCAGCACCCCTTCACGGCGGTCGAGCCCTCGGCGCTGTTCGCGCAGCACCGATCGACCGAGCCGCCGCCGATCGCCGAGCGCTCCCCCGGCATCGTCGTCCCGCCCGCGCTCGAGGCGGTCGTGATGCGCCTGCTCGCCAAGGATCCGGATCACCGCTTCCCCCACGCGCGCGCCGTGCTCGTGGCGCTCGACGCCGCCATGCAGAAGATGGGCGCGCGGGACAGCAGCCTCGGCATCGCCGCCCCGGCCAGCCTCCGGGCGGCCGCCAGCTTCATCGAGCGGCGGACCTCGCGCGCCGTGCTCGCCGGCGCCGGCATCCTGTTCTTCACGCTGGGGGGCGTGATCGCCTGGCTGCTCGTGTCGCGCTGAGCGCGCTCGATGGCTCCACGCGGGCCCCGCGGGGCTTCCCGGCCTACTCGCAGACGCCCACGGAGAGGCCCGCGATCGCCGCGAGGTCGACGCATCGCTTGCCGCCCGGGCACGGCTCGCCGCGCTCGCCGCGCGGATCGCAGAGATCGACGCACGCGCGCGCGGCCCCGTCGCACACGCTGCCGGGCGCGCAGGCGAAGGACGCGTCGCACGGCTGCCCGTCCGAGCCCGCGCCGGCGAACCAGCAGGACGTCGAGCCGTTGCCCCAGAACACGCAGGCGGCGCCGTTCTCGCAATCCTGCGCGAAGAGGTCGCAGCCGTCGCCCGGCGCGCAGGAGCCCCCGGTGGCGGAGGCGCCGTCGAAGAGGCACGCGCTCCCCGGCGCGCAGCCCGCGGCGTCGCGGCATGTCGCCGCGCAAACCTGGGCCGGGCTGCACGACTGCGCGGGCGCGCACTCCGAGGCGGCGAGGCACGTCTCGCCGGGGCCGGAGCCCGTCCTGGGCTCGCGCGCGAGGCTCGCCCTGCGGGGCAGCGCGAGCGCGTCGCGATCGAGGAGGACGCCCGATTTGTAGACGCGCGACACCCGCTCGAGCGCGCGGATGTCGGCGAGCGGATCGCCGTCGACCACGAGCACGTCCGCGAGCGCCCCCTCCTCGAGGCGACCGAGATCGGGCCGCCCGAGCACGTCCGCGGCCGCGCGCGTGGCGGCGGCGAGCGCCTCGATCGGCGGCATCCCGGCCTCGACGAGGAGCGCGACCTCGCGGCGCAGGGCGGGCCCGTGGAAGACGCCCGGGTTGCCGGCGTCGGAGCCGGCGGCGATGGCGACCCCGGCCTGATAGCAGGTGAGGAGGTTCGCGGCCGCGTGATCGCGCCACGCCCTCGAGAGCTCCTGGAAGCGCGCAGTCCTGAGCTCCGCGAGCAGGGACGGGTCGCGCAGGGCGGCGATCACGCCGGCCGGCACGTCGTCGGCGAGGGCGGGGTCGTCGAGCTCGGTGAGCGTGGCGTGGGCCGTGCGATACAGGCCGTCCGTCATCGAGAGGGTGGGGACGACGACCGCATGGGCAGCGGCCATCCTCCGCGCGAGCTCGGGCGAGATCCGCTCCTGGTCCGGGACGTGCGCGAAGAGCGTCACGCCGGCATCGAGCGCGGCCTCGATGTCGACGGCCTGTGTCGCGTGGGCGATGACCGGGACGCCGGCGGCCGCGGCGGCCTCGGCGATGGCCGCCACGGACAGGCGCGACAGGCGCGGGAGCGACCGGGATCCGCCCGACTCGAGCACGATCTTGATGACATCGGGGGCCCTCGGGACGAGCGCCTCGAAGGCCGCGGCGACGTCGGCGGGAGCGTCGATGAAGAGGCAGAAATCGCCGGGCGGGCTGCCGTGATAGCAGGGGTGTCCTCCGGTCGGAGTGAGCAGCGGCCCCGCGGCGAAGAGCTGCGGCGCGAGGAGCTCGCCGGCGTCGATGCGCGCTCGCTGCTCGAAGATGACGTGCTGGGACGAGCCGAGATCGAGGTAAGAGGTCACGCCCGCCCGGAGCATCGCCTTCGTGTGGTCCTCGAGGTGGAGCTCATCGTCGTAATAAGCATAGGGCCCGGCGACGCTCAGCGAGTGAACGTGGAGATCGATCAGCCCGGGGAGGACCGTCTTTCCGGCGACGTCCACGACCTCGCCGCCCCCGGCCTCGACGCCGGCGAGCGCGACGTCGCCGAAGACGACCTGCCGCACCCTGTCGCCCTCGATCACCACCGCTCCTCGGCCCGAGCGCGCGCCGTCGAACACCGTACCTCCCTTCAGCACGGTGCAGCCCGAACACGTTATCTCGGCCGCGGCGAGCGCCGAGGAGCCCTCCGCGGCGCCGCAGCCCGCGAGCGATGTTGACGCAACAAGGATACAAAAAGAGAGACGGCCCATCGCCGGCCCAAGCGAGGTACGATGCATGACACTCCTTTGCTGACGGGCGCCGAGCGCCCACGAGGGAGGCGGGCCGGGTACCGGAGGCGGCGCAGAAAGGCAATTGAATGAGGCGTCGCTCACGGCGCGATGAGTGCGCACGCGCAAACTGCCGGGTTATCCAGGATTGTTTGCGGCGAGCAGGACGACGCGAAGAAAGCGCTCCGTCCCGGTCGCCCCTCTCGGCTTTCCGGCCCGAGCGCGTGGCCGCTCCGGATCACAGGCGAGCTTGCCGACGTCTGGCACAGCGATCCGGACGAGAGATCCGCCAAGACGCCAAGGACGCCGGGAGGGCCGAGGAATTTCTCTTTATGGCGTCCTTGGCGTCTTGGCGGTTCAACTGCTTCTCGCCTTCTTCTCGCGTGAACGCCGCGATGGATCCGCGGTTTTATCGCGCTGTCCGCGGCCCCGGTCGCCCTGGATGACCAGGAGTCCGCTGGAGCCTCCGCTGCCCAGCAAGGAGTCGTCGGATTGACGAAGACCCTTTGCGTGCCCCACCTACTCGTGGGAGGCTCTGCGATGAGTGATTCGAACAACGGAAATGATGCGCCGAAGGATCTGGATGTCTCGATAAAGGAGCTCCGCAACGCCATCGACGATTTGTCGGGCAAGCTGGAGGCGATGGAAGTAGCGACTCCAGCCAGCTACAGATGCGGCTGTGGCGGCAGATGCGGCTGTGGCGGCAGATGCGGCTGTGGCGGCGGATGCGGCTGTGGCGGCGGATGCGGCTGTGGCGGCGGATGCGGCTGTGGCGGCGGTTGCGGCTGTGGCGGCAGGTGCGGTTGCGGTGGCAGGTGCCACTGTAGGTAGTCCTGAGACCAGCGTGGCCGAGGGATAGAGCTCCGGAGGAAGACGAGGAGCGCGAAGTACGCAGAATGGCATCGTCAATGGCATCGTCCCGTCTTCCCCGGCTCGCCACGACCGCGCGCGATCGCGCGCCGGCCGCCGGCGAGGCTCTCCTCCTCTTTGCTTGTCGGGGCACCGATCCCTGAGCGCCGGAATCGAACCTCTTTACCGAAGGTGCAGGGCGACGCCGGTCGAGGCGCCGCCGCGCTGCCCTTTCCTGGAGATCTCGCGTGGCCATTCAACTGCCCAGCTCCACGACCACCGCTCCCTCGCTCGACGGGACCGCCCCGCCCGAGCCGACGGAGGCGCACGAGAAGCTCGCGCGGGCGCGCGTCCTCGTGGTCGGGCTCGAGCCGTGGGGCGCCGTCGCGGCCATCGAGCTCGTGTCCGCGGGCGTCGGAGCGCTCCACGTCCTCGACGACATGGAGGTCACGGCGGACGATCTCGGCCCCTTCGCCGAGGCGGATCTCGGGAAGGATCGCGCGGTATCGCTCTCCCTCGCCCTGTCGCGGCTCGCTCCCGGCTGCGCGGTCACGGCCGGGACGCTGCTCGCCGAGGCGGATCGCCCGCTCGCCCTGGAGGACACCCGATGGGACCTGATCCTCGCGTGCGTCCCGGGCGATGATCTCCTCGTCTTTCAGAGCGTCGCCCGCTTCGCTCACGCGGCCTCCGTCCTCTCGCTCAGCGCGCACCTCGACGGGCTCGACGCGGTGATCGGCCCAGCCGTCGTGCCGGGCAAGACCGCGTGCTGGAACTGCTGCCGTCTCCGGCGGCTCGCGACCAGCGATCAGCCGGAGGCGGATCACGCGCTCCAGGCGCCGCTCCTCGCCGCGCGCCCCGCGCGCCGCGCGCGCACCTATCCCGCACCGATGTCGGCGTTCCTCGGCGACGCCGTCGCCCTCGCGGCCCTCGATCTGCTCGCGAACCGGGCCGCGTCCCGGCTCGCGGGCCAGCTCATGGTCCAGAACCTGATCGATCCGGAAACGTCGCTCCACGCCGTCCTGCGGATGCCCTGGTGCCCGGTCTGCGGCGGCGCCGCCGAATCCCGGCGCAACGGCAGCGCGCGCCGGCAATCGGGCGTGCGCCTCCGCGACGCGCGCGACCCCGCGGCGCTCCGGCGGATGCTCGCCGGCATCGTCGACGCGCGGACGGGCATCGTCCGGCGCCTCACGCTGGACGCGACGAGCCCGGTGCTCGCCCCCGAGGCGCCCGTCACGGCCACGGCGCTCCTCAGCGACACCAGAGGCGGCTCGGAGCGCGCTCACCGCTGCGATGAGCCGGAGGTCGGCACCGGAAAGGGCATCACGCCCGTCGAGGCCCTGATCCGGGCAACCGGCGAGGCGGTCGAGCGCTACTCCGCCGGGATCGTCGACCGCGACGCGCTGCTCCGCGCCTCGGTCGCCGAGATGAAGGGCGACTTCATCGCTCCGGAGCGGCTCTGTCTCTACGACGAGGAGCAGTACGCCCGGCCCGGGTTCCCCTTCGCGCCGCTCGATCCGGCCACGCCCATCGCGTGGGCCCTCGGGCGCTGGCTGGACACCCGCGCGCCCGTGTATGTGCCGGCGCTCCCGACCTACTACGGCTACTGCGCCGGGCCCGACGCTCACTTCTGCCAGGTGACGTCGAACGGGCTCGCCGCCGGCGCGACGCTCGAGGCCGCGTCGATGGGCGCCACGCTCGAGCTCATCGAGCGCGACGCGTTCATGATCTCGTGGCTCGCGCGCCGGCCGGGGCGGCGGATCTTGCCCGACGACACGGTCGACCGCGAGGTGCACGAGATTGCCCGGCAGCTCGAGGAGCGCGGCGCCCGGATCGAGCTGTACCTCCTCGACGCAGGCGTCGCGGTGCCCGTGGTCATGTGTGTGGGCTTCGGCGACGGCAAGCGCTGGCCCGGCGCGGTGGTCTCGATCTCCGCCCACCTGAGCCCCCTCACCGCGATCAGGAAAGCCATCCTGGAGCAGGGCCAGATAGGCAATTACATCTTCCGCCTGATGACGGGCGAGGAGATCGCCGTCCCCGAGCGGCCGGAGGACGTGCGCTCGCTCGAGGATCACGCGGTCTACTACCTTCCCCCGAGCCGCGCCGCGGCCTTCGCCTTCCTCCGCGACGGAGGCACGGTGACCGCCGCCGAGCTGGAAGAGCCCGAGGAGGTCACGCTCTCCGAGCTCGCCCGACGCGTGGAGGCCGCGGGGCTGCGCGTCGCGATCGTGGACGTGACTTCGCCCGATCTCGCGCCGACCCCCTTCCGCGTCGCCCGGGCCCTCGGGCCCGACTTCCAGCAGATCCACTTCGGCCACGAGCTCGCGCGGCTCGGCAATCCGCGCCTCCGCGCGATGGCCCCCCGCGGGATCAACCCTGACCCTCACCCGATGGCCTGAGAGAGGACACCATGGCAAGGAGCAAAGAGGCGGACGTCGCGCGGCTCTATCACCTCCAGTCCTCCCACGTGAGGTCGCGGGCGCTCGAGCCGCCGTTCGACGAGGATCTCCAGCCGCTCCGCTTCCGCACGTACGCCGGCTCCACGCGCACGCCGCTGCCCGGGCGCGATTTCTCGATCGACGCCCCGCTCGGCGCGGTGCTGGAGCGGCGGCGATCGGTCCGCGATTTCGCCCTCGGGCCGATGCCGGCGGCGACGCTCGGGCGGCTCCTCCACGCGAGCTACGGCGTCAGTGGCATGCGAAAAATCGAGGGTGAGTGGAACCATGATCGCCCGGCGCCCTCGGCCGGCGCCCGGTACCCGCTCGAGATCTACGTGGCGACGCAGGCCGTCGAGGGGGTCCCGGACGGCCTGCACCACTACGACGCGCGCGCGCACGAGCTCGAGCTCCGCCGGGAAGGCGTCGCCCACGCGGCGCTCGCGGAGCTGGCCGTGGACCAGGACATGGTCCTGAACGCCAACGTCGTGGTCGTCATCACGGCGATCCCGTTCCGCACGATGTGGAAGTACGGCCAGCGCGGCTATCGCTTCCTGTGGCTCGACGCGGGGCACCTCGGCCAGAACCTCTATCTCGTCGCGACGGCCCTGGGCCTCGGCCCGGTGGCGATCGGCGGCTTCTACGACGAGGAGCTCAAGCGCTTCCTGGCGCTCCCGCCCGAGGAGGACGCCATGTACCTCGTCTGCATCGGTCAGCCCGCGCCGGCAGAGGGCCGGACCGGGGCCCAGCAGGCCTGAACAGGGATCGTCGGAGAGCACCATGCCCAGCATTCGACTCAGCCGCTCGGCCAGCATCACGCCCACCGACGTGGGCGTCATCCTCCGCTCCGATCTCGGCGCCTTCCAGCTCACCGGCGCGGACGTGGGCGCGTTCCTCGAGCGGATGGTGCCGCTGCTCGACGGGTCGCGCGGCCGCGAGGCGCTCGTCGAGGCGCTCGCCGACTACTCGCCGCAGAGCGTGACCGCGTTCCTCGACCTGCTCGAGGCGCGCGGGCTGGTCGAGCCGGCGCCCGACGCGCCGCCGTCCGTCGATCGCGAGCGCCTCCGCGGGCAAGGCGAGTTCCTGCGCAGGTGGTCGTCGGCCCCGGAGCAGGCGGCCGAGCGGATCGCGCGCGCGCGCGTGCTCGTCGTGGGCCCAGAGCCCTGGGGCGCCGCGGCCGCCCTCGCGCTCGCGGCGGCGGGGATCTCGGCGCTGCGCCTGATCGACGGGCGCGGCGGCGCGGTCGACCCGCGCGACGTCGCGGGCGTCCAGGCGCGGGGCCAGGCGGCGCTCGGCGCGCCCCGCCGCGGCGCCGTGGCGGCGCTGATCCGCGAGCGCGCGCCGCTGTGCCGGGTGGACGAGAGCCCCGCCGCCGCGCTCCTTTCGGACGACCTCCTCGCGCCGGACGAGCGCCCCCACCTCCTCGTCGCGGCGGTGCGCGGCGACGACGCGGAGCTCCTTTCGCGCGTCGCGCGGTTCGGCCACCGCGCGCGGATCGCCTCCCTCTTCGCGCACCTCGCGGGGGCGACGGCCGTCCTCGGCCCCCTCGTGTTCCCGGGCGAGACGGCGTGCCGGGTCTGCGCGATGGCCGAGGCGCTGAGCCCCCTGCCCGCGGCCGCCCTCCGGGCCGAGCCCGCGCCCCACGCCGGCGCGATGGGGCAGCTGCTCGGCCACCTCGTGGCCATGGAGGCCCTCAAGGTGCTCTCGGCGTACACGCCCTCGAGGCTCGGGGGCCGGCTCCTGATCCAGGACCTCTCGACCTTCGAGACGTCGCACCACACGCTCGTGAGGCTGCCGTGGTGCAGGTGCTGCGGCGAGGGATGACGCGGGGGCGGAGGTGCTCTAGCCTGCAGCCGTGAAGAGGGCTCGCCCCCAAGCCGCCGCCTCACGCCTCGCCGACGCGCTCGCCAAGGCGGCCGTCGCCGGCGTTCCGGGCCTCCCGTCATGATCGGTCGAGTCCTCGACGACCGCTACGCGATGCTCCGGCTGCTCGGCCAGGGCGGCATGGGCGCCGTCTACGAGGCGCGGCACACCGGCACCGGCCGCCGCGTCGCGGTGAAGGTCATCCTCGGCCAGGCCGCCGACGACGAGCTCCTCCGCCGCTTCCAGCGCGAGGCGCGCGCGGTCGGCGCGGTCGAGTCGGAGCACATCGCGCAGGTGTTCGACACCGGGCGCGACCGCGAGACGGGCTCGCCGTACATCGCGATGGAGTTCCTCGACGGCGAGGACGTGCAGGCGCTCATCGAGCGGCTCGGCCCGCTGCCGGTCGATCTCGCGCTGCGCATCGGCCTGCAGGCGTGCCTCGGGCTCGAGCGCGCGCACGAGGCCGGCGTCGTCCACCGCGACATCAAGCCGGCGAACCTGTTCCTCGCGCGGAAGCAGGGCGGCCAGCGCGTCGTCAAGCTGCTCGACTTCGGCGTCGCCAAGATGACCGACCAGAGCCTCGGCAACGGCGGGATGACGAAGAGCGGCGCGCTGCTCGGCTCGCCCCTCTACATGTCGCCCGAGCAGGCGCGCGGCAGCGGCGCCATCGACGCGCGCTCGGACATCTGGTCGCTCGGGATCAGCCTGTACCACGCCCTGGCGGGGCAGCGCCCCAACCAGCACCTGACCGGCCTCGGCGAGCTCGTCCTCGCCATCTGCACGACCCCGGTGCGCTGGATCCAGGAGATCGCGCCGTGGGTGCCGCCGGAGGTCGCCCACGTTGTGCACCGGACGCTGATCATCGATCCGGCCGGCCGCACGGCGAGCGCCGGCGAGCTGGCGGCGGCGCTGCGCGCGTTCTTGCCGCACGGCGAGGCGATCGTCGAGGCGATGCTCGTGCCGCTCGACGCCGCCGTGCGCGCGTCGCGGGCGCCGTTCGGGTCCGCCGCGCCGTTCGGGGCCGCCGCGCCGTTCGGGGCCGCCGCGCCGTTCGGGGCCTCCTCGGGGCCGCCGCGCCTGTCGGGCGCGCCGTTCGACGCCGCCTCGACCCCGCAGCGCCTGTCGGGCGTGCCGTTCGGGCCGCACGCGCTGTCGGGCACGGCGCCCGCCACGAGCGTGGGGCTGTCGAGCCGCAGCGAGCGCCCGGCGTCGCGCGCGCCCATCGCCCTTGTCGCCGGCGGCGTGCTGGCCGCCGCGATCGCGGGCGGGGCCGGCGTCTACCTCGCGGTGCGCGGCGGGTCGCCCCCGGCCGCCCCCTCGGCCGCCCCTGAGCCCCCGCGCGCCGAGGTCGAGCCGCCGCCGCCGTCCGCGGGCGCCGAGACGAGGCCGGCGCCTCGCGCCGACACGCCGGCGCCGGGGGACGCGCCGGCGCCGGGGGACGCGCCGGCCGCGGCTTCATCGACGCCCGAGGCGCCCCCCTCGGCGACCGCGCGCGTCGCGGCGTCGGCGAGCGCGGGCGCCGTCGCGCGCCCGCCCGCGCCGAGGCCGCCCGCGGCCAGGCCGCCGTCGACTCCCAGGCCTCCGAGGAATGATGATGACGAGACATCGAGGAAATAGCCGCGTCGCGTGGTGTGTCGCCGCGCTCCTGTCGCTCTCCGCGGGCGTCGCCCGCGCGGAGCCCTCGGCGGATCAGGCCGCCGCGGCCGAGGCGCTCTTCCGCCAGGGGCGCGATCTCGTCGCGCAGGGCAAGCTCGTCGAAGCGTGCCCCAAGTTCGCGGCGAGCCAGCGGCTCGACCCGGGCTACGGCACCCAGTGGAACCTGGCGGACTGCCTCGAGCGGCTCGGCCGGACCGCGAGCGCCTGGGCCGCGTTCCGCGAGGCCGCGGACATGGCGAGCCGGGCTGGCCAGGCCGACCGCGAGGCGAAGGCGGCGCGCCGCGCGGCCGATCTGGAGAAGCGGCTCGAGCGCCTCGCCATCGCGGTGAGCGCGCCGGCCGACGGGCTCGTCGTGCGGCGCAACGGCGCGGTCCTCGACGCCGGCGCGTGGAGCGCGCCGCTCCCGGTCGACCCGGGCACGCACCGCATCGAGGCGACCGCGCCCGGCAAGAAGCCGTTCTCGGTGGAGGCGCAGACCGCCGGCCCCGGCAAGGTCGTCACGGTGGCGGTCCCGCCGCTCGAGGACGACCCCGCGGCGGCCGGGGCGACCGCGGCGGCCCCGTCGCAGCCCGGAGGGCCGTCCGCGCCGGCGCCCGGGGCGCCGCTCCGGCCGGTCGCGGGCGGCGACGGCGACGACGGCGCGAGCACCCGCCGCACCCTCGCCTTCGTGGCCGGCGGCGTCGGCGTCGCGGGCGTCGTGACCGGCTCGATCTTCGGGCTCATCGCCAGCGCGCGGTGGGGCCGGGCCCAGGACGACCACTGCCGGACCGCGACGCTCTGCGACGATCAGGGCGTGGCGCTGGTCGACGACGCCAAGAGCGCGGCGACGCTGTCCAACATCGGCTTCGTGGTCGGCGGGGTCGGGCTCGCGGCCGGCGTCGCGCTGTTCGTGACGTCGCTCGGCGACGCCGAGCCCGCGGCGGCGCGGATCGTGGTCACGCCCGCCATCGGGACCACCGGAGGCGGGCTCGGGATCCAGGGCCGCTTCTGACGGGCGGCAGCGCAGGCAGGAATGGATGCCGGCGCCGAGGGCGATGCGCCGGTTGTCCTCGCGCAGGATCTGCGCCGACGGCCCTCCTGTCATCGTAGCTTGGGGCGCCATCGAGGAGCAGGGCCCGGCGGGGACGGCGGACCGAGCCCGGGCGCGAGCTCTGCGCTCCTCCCGCGCATGAAAGACACGTCATCGTCATCACGGGGGGCGAGCACAGGCATCGGCGCGGCCATCGCGCGACGTCCATGTCCACGTTGACGAGGAGTCCTGCTCGGCGTTCGAACGACCCCACGGCCCAGGTGCCAACGACGCCACCCGGCCCCCTCAGCAGGAGCTCAGGTGAGGCTGGCGCGCTGCGGCCCGCGATGGCTACTCCATGACGGCGGCGTAGCGCCCGCCGGGCGTGACGATGACGTGGGCCTGGAGCGGGACGTTCAGCTCATGGGACAGGTGGCGCAGCTCGTGGGTCATCGCTTGGTCCTCCCCGGTCGGCGTCGGATCGCCGCTCGGGTGGTTATGGGCCAGGACGAAGCGGATGGCTGCCATGTCCAGCGCAGCCCGCAGGATAGTTGCGCGGCCTGCGTAGAGGGCGTCGTCGACACCGCGGGCGAGCATGCGCGTCTCGCGCACGCGGCCGTGGCTGTCGAGCGCCGCGATCCAGAGCTCCTCGTGGACGAGGGGCGCGAGCCTCGGGCCGAAGTAACGCGCCACGCGTGCGGCGTCGGTGAGGAGCGCGCCTCGGCGAGCGCGCGCGGCGTGGGCGCGGCGGCCGAGCTCGAAGGCCGCGGCGAGCCGGGTCGCGTCGAGGAGCGCGATCTGGGTTCGCTCGGCGAGCGCCGCCGGAGAGAGGCGACCGAGGGACGGGAGGGCGGCCGTGCCGAGGATGCGCGGCCCGACGGCCGGGATGCCGAGCACCATCTCGATCAGGCCAGCCTCGGTCGCGGTCGGGATCTCGGCCGCCGTCTCGCCGGGTGCATCGACGGGCGCGCTGCTCATCGGGGCCACCTCCGCCGGCGGGTGAGGGACCGGGCGAACAGGCGCCGCGCGAGGCGGAGCCGCGTGGCGACCGTCGGCCTCGGGATCGCGAGCGCCGCCGCGATCTCGTGCATCGTCAGGCCGGCGGCGGTGAGCGCCAGGACCTCGCGGAGCTCCGCGCGGAGGCAGTGGAAGGCACGGAGCAGCCCGCGCGCGACGATGCGCTCCTCCGGAGAGGGAGCTGCGAGGGGAGCGAGCCGGTCAGGATCGACCGCGGGCACCTCATGCCGCCGGTGCGCCTTGTCGCGGTGGTGCGAAGCCTGCCGCGAGGCGACCGCGGCCAGCCAGGCGCGCAAGGCATCGCACGGCGGCTGATCGGGGGACGGCCGGAAGCGGCCGGCGCGCATGCTGCAAAAGGCGCCGAGCACGGTCTCCTGCGTGACGTCGTCGAGATCCGCGGCGCGGACGCCGCGGGCGCGCAGCGTGCTGCGGATGAGCGGGCGCTGTTCGAGGAGCGCGGCGGCTTCGAGATAGACGGCGGGGTGTTGCGGCCGGTGATGGAGCTCGGGCGGGCGGGCGAGCCGGCCACGAGCCGTGGAGCGCAGGCGGCGGCGTGAGGGCGGATCGATCTCTTGGCCCTGTTCGGGGCGTGGACGTACGGTTCTCATGTCGGACCTCGGTTGTGCGGGGTTCGGCCACGCTGCCCGGACGGTTGGCGCCGTCGCGGGCAGCACTTGCTTGTGGGGAGCCTACGTGGTGCCGAGGGACCCAGCAATCCAAATGTGCCATATGGGCCACTATTCCAGATCGGACGAGAGCCGACTCCTTCGCCATGCCTGATGCGCGGCTGGACGAGGTGCTTCGCTCCATTGGGGCCAACGTCCGCCGCATCCGCGAGAAGCGCGGCATGACGCAGCAAGAGCTCGCGGACGCGGCCGAGATAGCCCTCCGCTTCCTGCAGAAGGTCGAGCACGCCCAGACGAATGTCGGGGTGGCCGTCCTTGTGAGGCTGGCCGACGTGCTCGGCGTCCGGCCCGGGGTGCTGTTCCGCCAGCGGGAGCTACCGCCGGTCAAGCGGGGCCGGCCACGCAAGGCACGACCCCGGGCGTAGTGATCCCGACGTTGGGCAAGCGCTTCGAGGCCGCTGCGGAACGAGGCGCCGCCCACGTCACGTGCGTGGCGCGCGGCATCGCCCATGGCACGCCGACGCCCAGATCCTGGGCCGCCCGCCTGCTTCGGGACGGAGCTGCCCCGGTGGGCATGACAATGACGGGATCGGCGAGGGGGATGCCCATCGCGAGCGCGCGGCGTGGACGCCGCGGCCGAGCTCGAGTCGTCCGGTGTGGAGCCCGCACGAGCACGCGTTGGTCTCCTTGACAAGGCGGCGCAGCCGTCAGGTACGCTACCTTTCACGATGAGTGGGGCCGGGACGACGGGGTGGGGTCGGAGCTCAAGGCGCTCCCCGCTGACGCGGCGGTCAGCGGCCAAGGGCGCTGATGACGCCGAGAGGGCCGCGGTCGACGATGTGGGTGTCGATCATCGTGGTCCGCCCATCTTTGTGGCCGAGCAGCGTCTGGATCGTCCTGATGTCGAGCCGCGAGAGGACCGAGGGGAGGTGCTCCGGCCGGCGTGCCCGTTCGAGCGCTTCGAGCCGGGGTATCTGCAGGTCGAGAACCCGCTTGTAAAGGAAGAGGAGCGCGCACAGCGCTTGGTTCTGCGTGGATGCCGCGGGGCGGCGTGCGACCGCAAGCTCGTCAAGGAAGGCCGTGACCTCTTCCGCGCCCATCTGCCGTGGGGGCTTGCCGCTGTGGAAGCGGATGGTTACCCAGCCGTCGGCGCGAATCTTGCGCGACGACACGCCGTCGCCGTCCGAGACCTAGCAACGGGAATACGTAGGTACGCAGCGGCGGCCTATCTCCGCAATCCCGCAGATAGGCTGCGGAAGGTCGTGGCCTATCTGCGGGATTGCGGAGATAGGCCATGATGGGCCGCGACTTATCCTCGGGAATATGGAGATAGGGTGCCACGGTTCGCGGCCTACATGTGAAAATGCGTAGATATATCGCGCATCACGGCTGATTGCGACGTTAGGCCGAGATCGAATTTCGCGGAGCAAAAGCGCCGGCCCGCCGCCCCCGGTCTCACGGGCCGGGCTGTCATCCCTGCCGCCGCCGCGCCACCCTGCCGCTTGACTTTCGGGTTGGTGTCGGGCTAGGTCGAGACCCTCGTGCGCGAACGGTGAACATGTCGAACGATGAAGATGAGATCGCGGTGTTTTGGTCGTGGCAGTCCGACTCTCCTGCGGACGCCAACCGATCGTTCATCGAGAAGTGCCTCACCAAGGCCTGCAAGATCGTAGCGAAAGATCACGCCATCATCATCACTGTTGACCGCGACACGCGCGGCGTCGGCGGGAGTCCGGCGATCGCCGAGACGATATTGGCGAAAATTCGGAGCGCGGACATCTTCGTTTGGGACGCAACCTTCGTCACGCTGGCGCCCAAGGCTGCTCCTAATCCAAACGTACTCTTCGAACTCGGCTACGCCTTTGCCGTACTCGGAGAGGGGCGCCTGATTGGTGTCATGAACACTAACGGCATTCCTGCGGGGACGCCGCTTCCGTTCGATCTTAATCATCGGCGCTGGCCTATCAAATATGACTTGGCCCATGGTGCTATCGAACGTGAAGCCGTACAAACGGAACTCACGGCAGACTTCGTTGCGGCGCTCAAGGCCGCAATCAAGGAGCCGAAGGTCGGCATTCAGCGGTCCGACGTTGATTTTCGGCTCTCTTTTAGGTTTGGTGGAAGCGTGGCCACGTGTGAACAGGTTGCAGCGAGAGACCTGAACAGCAGAGATGAATCAGCGCGATGAGGGAGGAGGCTCCGTGGAGGCCGTAGGACCGTCGCGTGATGGTGCGCACCTTGCCATTGGTGCCTTCCGAGCGTGCGTTCGACAGCCCGCTCGCGACGTAGGCGACGATGCCGTCGAGATGGTGACCAATCGTTCGCGCCGCTTTGGCGAAGGGCTTGAGACCCGAGTGCGTGGCCCACGACATCCACTCTTCGAGTTTCGCCAGTACGACATTCGGCTGACGCCGATCGAGAATGGCTGCGAACGACTCCTTGAGCAGGTAGGCGCGGTAGAGCGTCGCGTTCGTCTTCGGCAGTTCCGTCAGCTTCGCTTGCTCGATTGCAGTCAGATTCCAAGGGTTCTTCTGCAACGCGAATCGGGTATGCTTCAGCGCGCTGCGGTCTTCGGGGTCTTCGATTGTCCTCACTTCTGCACGGCGTACTTCGTCGAGCGCGTCATGAACCAGCCGCTGGACATGAAAGCGGTCAAAGATGATCTGCGCGTTCGTCGCCGACTCCGAGACCGCCGAGATGTACGCTTTCGACATGTCGATCGTGACCGCCTGGATGAGCGCGCATCGCTCCGAGCCGAGCTCTTGGAAGAAGGCCCGGAGCGTGTCGGCGTTCTTCCCCTCTCGCGCCCAGACCACGCGCCCGGTGACGTGGTCGACCACGATGGTCACGTACTTGTGGTGTTTCCTGTAGGAGAGCTCGTCGATGCCGATGTGCGTGAGCCCGTCGAGGATGTCGCGGGGAAGCCGCCGCTCGACCACGCGACTAATGATTGCACCGACCGTCGCCCACGCGACGCGCATCATCGTCGAGACGACGGTCTTCGAGGTCATCTGCGCCAGGTAGCCGACCGTCTCCTCGAAAGCGTGCGTGAACCAGCTCATCGGGTCGGCCCACGGCACCATCTCGGTAGTCACTCCGCACCGCGGGCAACGCAACCGCCGCGGCGAGTACCGGAGCTCCAGCGACATCCCCGCGAGGTCGAGGTGACGCCAGCAACGCGGTTTCCGCTGGTCGTACACCTTCCTCACCGGGCGACCGCACCCTCCGCAGCGAGGGATCTCCGTGGTCGGCTCGACGTCGCAGACCAGCCCGTCCGCCGTGAATTGCGCGCCCGTGACGCGAGTGAACTTGATTCCGAGGACATTGTTGAGCAGAGTGGTCGCGCGCACAGCCGATCGGGCTCCAAGGGTTGGTGTCGTAACCCCCGAGGTAGCCCGTCGGCTGTGCGCGTTCCATCCCCAATCGCACCGCGCCATTCCTGCGCCGAGCTCGCCCGCAACGCCGCGGGGGCCGGGACCAGGTCACGCAGCCGCGCTTCCACCAAACATCTCGGAGAGCCTGATTTTCATGCCAGTAGGTCACTTTGGAAGAGCGTCGACTCCGAATGGTTGCGTGACTGGTACGAGGCGCAATGCACGTCTCCACAGTACGAGAGGCGCGAAACGCTGACGGTGCTGGGGACCTATATTCGCCTGGCCGAGAAGCCCGAGAACCGTTTCCGAGAAGAGAAGCTTGCCGGGCTGCACGATACTGTGGTTCGCGCCATGGATAAGTACCTGCACGTCTCCGGAATTCAACGCGTCCCCGATGTTGTTTCGCACCAGTTTGTAATTTCGACAAAGGCAGCTAGCGGCTTTGTCGAGGACTACGATGCGAAGTACGAACGTCAGCTCAAGGTGCTCGAAACTGCCGTCGAAGGGTTGTGGGGAGCGTGGAACGCCTACGTGGATGAACTCCGGAGCCGCTATCCGGAGGTCACGACGAGCGTAGAACCGCCTGATGCGAGTGAATAGCGAATGGCTTTGGGCGAGGCCGATGGCTCGCTCTCCGGTCTAACGAGGCAATGCACTCGACGGCGCTTCGCGCCGCGAGTGATTGCCAGGGCGTTCGGCCCGCGCGCCACAGGCGACCGCGCACCTCGTGATCCGAGCGCGGCGGCCGAACAAGGAGGCCGCCGCGGCGCGGCGCGCGTGGCTCGCCGGCCGCCCGCCGTCGCGCGGAGTCGCGAGCCCTCGCGCAGCGGCGCGCCGCTTCCACCGAGCGCGCTCGCGGCGCGCGCCCTCGGCGCAGGCACGGTCTCCCCGCCGCTCCCGCCCGCGCCGCGCCCAGGCCGAAGACCCGCACCGCAGCCCCTCGCAGGCGCTCCCGAAGCGGCCAGCGCGCGCGCCGATGAGAACCTGGCGCGGCTCGCCGACTTCGTGCGGTGCCTCGCGCGGGGCGCGGAGCAGGTCAACCTGGTCTTCCCGGAGGAGAGCCCGGCCCTGGCGGAGCGCGACCGGCTGGGCGAGGCGCTCCTGCCGGAATGACGGAGGGGTTGCGGCGGGTCCGCAGCGCTAGCCTGGATTTTCACAGCAGAAGATCGGTTAACACAAAGGCCACTGACACCGGTCAGGGGAACGCGACTTCGAGCGAAGCTCCTCCCCACCAGGGGACAGCGACCGGCGTCGCGAGCACGCCGGACTCGAGCAGCATGGGGTTGTGAGCCCGACGAGGGAGGCGCACGTGGACGCGCTGCGGGCTGACCTCGACCCTCGCCGTCGTGTCGAGAAAGCGGCGGAAGATCTGCCGCGCCTTGGCGTGCTCGAAGCCGTGCAGGTGCTTACCGAGCAGCCGGTAGAGGCCGGTGGCGATGACGGTCAAGGTCACGTCGAAGTCGACCTTCATGGCCACAGCGGACGACAGCGCATCGACGTGGAAGAAGTGGACCTGGTCCTCGAGGTTGTTCTCGATCAGCATGCGCCGAGCGTAGCGCTCGAGGATCGTGCGCGGCGTCGAGCGGGTGTCGTTGGTCAGCAGGATCGTGGGCTCGTCGTGACCGAGATCGCGCGCGCAGATCTGCCGGATCGGCGCTGGATAGTCCTTGCCCAGCCGCACCGTTTCGTCGAGGACCTTGGGGTTGCGAAACTTGCGGTTCGGTACATCGAGCTCCACTCGACGCCAGGCTGCGGCCGGTGCGTTCAGCACATGGCGCTTGAGGACATCCGTGCGGCGGCGCAGCGTGACGAAGGTGATCCCCTGGGCATCCAGGCGGCCCAGATTCTTGTAGGTGGTGAGCTTCGAGTCGAACACGAGGTGCGGGGGCACCTTGCCGTACGTCTTCTTCCAGAAGTCGACGAAGCGCAGGACCTCATCGCTCTCTTCTCCTTTGCGCAGGTCGGCGTTCGCGTAGCAGAGCACATCGGCGTCGGCGTCCTGGGCGATGAAGGTAAGCACGGCCTTGTCGCGGCGGCTGCGCTTGGAAAGGTAGTGGCGCTCGACGAACTCGTCCTGCCCGAAGAAGGGAACGGCATGAAAGTCGAGGTTGAACGACGCGCCCGCGAGCGCAAGATGAGTGCGCAGGTGATCGAGCCAGCCGCGCAGCAGTCGGACGGAGCTCGAGCGTCCCAGGCGATCGGAGTACTGCGCGAGGAAGGTTGTCTTCGGGATGACGTTGGGCCCCGCGAAGAGCGACAGGCCTTGGTCGAAGACCAGGTCCATCACGTGGCTCTTGCGCTCGATGGACGTTAGCTTCAGCGCGAGGGCCGCGAGCAGCGCGTGGGTCGCCGGGATCGCCTTCGAGCCAGGCAGGGCAGCTTCGCCGGCGAGCCGATCAAAGCCAAGCTTGACGAGCAGAGGCAGGAGCACGAACAGACCGCCGACATGGGTCTCGAACGTCGCAGGGACGAGCTGAAAGTTGCGGACATCGGCGCGGCTGGCGCGCTCGGGACGCGTCCTGGCGGGGCGCTCGTCATCCTTCCGACGCGGCAGCCTGGAGAAGCCTTCCTCGCGCAACACCTCGGTGATGGCCGTGGGGCTGAGCTCGATCTGCTGGCTCCGGAGCTCCTCGGCGATGTCGTAGATCGACAGGTTGCGCTTGCGCATCGCGATTATCAGGCGCCGGGCGCGGGACTTCTTCGGCTGCTCGTGCGGGCCGCGCATCGGTTCGGTGAAGAAGGCACGCTCGGGATCGTGCCGGAACTGATGGCAGAGCACGCGGAACGAGCCGGGAGTGTAGCCGAAGGTCTGCGCGACCTCGGCGCTCGAGCGATGCTCCACAAAGTACGCGCGCAGCGCCTCGTACTGGCGGTGCCGCGTCTGGGCGGGCACCCGGAAGAAGCGGGCGGGGTCAGTTAGTGGAGTTGGTGCGCTCATCGTGAAAAACGTGACCCACACATAAGGGATCTCGTCAAGGTAAGGAGAGCGGCGTCGAGAGGCGATGCAGCCAATTTTTGCTGGATTTCAAGGTTGATCTGCACCGCTGATGCATCAACTACGTCCACCGAGGGGGAGAAGCTGACGGACGAGAAATTCGCCCATAGCGCATCCTTTTCCCTCATGACGTCCTTGATGCCGCCGCTTGCCTGGCTCACGCCGTTCGGCGTGAAACCGCGTCCTCCGGTTACCCAGCCGGAGGGACGGCCTCATGCTGCGCCGTTAGGCAAACTATCTCGGTGAAAATCCAGGCTAGCGCGCCGCGTTCTCGATCCGGCGCGGCGTCAGACCGGCGCGCCTGTCGGCTCGACCGGCGCAGGCTCGGGCGGCGCCGGCTCGTCGGGCGCGGCGGCGCTGCCGCGGCGCTTCGGGCGGAGCCTCCGCAGGGCGTTGCGGAACGAGGCGGCGCTGAAGCGGCGCTTCGCCTCGGGGAGGTCCCAGCAGGCGTTGACGCCGGCGGCGCGCGCCTCGTTCCCGAGCAGCGTGGCATAGGTCACGATGGAGTTGCGGAGCACCATCGCCTCTTCCCGGTTGCGCAGGCCGAGGATGCCGAGCAGGTCGCGGCCGCTCACCTCGTCGAGCAGGGCGCTGCCTTCGCGCAGGAAGCCCTCGGTGAGGCCGACGGGCGAAAGGCGGGTCTGGTGCTGCTCGGCGAGCCGGAGCAGCATGGCGAGGTCGCTGGTCTCCTCGGTGAGCGTGCCGCTCGTGTTCACGTCGGCGAACTGCTCCGCGACGTCCGGCTCGAACGCGAACGCCTGGTCGGCGAACGCCTTGAGCCGCGCGCGCCAGGGCCGGCTCGCCTTGAGCACCTGATCGATCGATCGCACCTGGTAGGCGCCGGTGCGCTTGCCCTCGCCGAACCAGAGGTTCGCCGTGTCGAGGAGCTGGATGGCGCCGCGGAGAAGCGCTCGGCGCTCGGGGCCGTAGGCCTTGCTCGCGAGCGGCGCCTCGTACTGGACGACGGACAGATAGAGGTCCCGGAGCTCCGTGAGGGTGGTCGAGATGGGTTGGCTCGGCTCCATGACCTCGCGGACGATGCGGTCCATCTCGGGACGCGCGGTATCGAGGAGGGTCCGGAACTCCGCGGGGGTGGCGACCGCGCGGGTCTCCTTCAGGACGGCGTGCTGCTCTTGCGACAATTCGATTCCCATGAACCTACCTCCTGTGGGGGTGGCGAGCGGGCAGGCGTAGCACGACGGCAGAGCTCGCAGCGACCCACGCGGGCTCCGGCGATCCGGAGAGCACGATTACGTCTCCGCACAGCTGCGCCGGCGCGCCCGGGGGGCGCCCCAGCGGACCGGCGCGTGGGCCCAGCGGGCCGGGAGCGCGGCCAGCGCCGCCGAGACGGCCGAGGATCGTGTCAGCAGGTCCGAGGAGCCGTACCAGCAGATTCGAGGAGCCGTACCAGCAAGTCCGAGGAGCCGTACCAGCAGGTTCGAGGAACCGTACCAGCAGGTTCGAGGAGCCATACCAGCAGGTCCGAGGAGCCGTACCAGCAGGTCCGAGGAGCCGTACCAGCAGGTCCGAGGAGCCGTACCAGCAGGTCCGAGGAGCCGTACCAGCAGGTCCGAGGAGCCGTACCAGCGGGTGCTGGCAGGCATCCCGGGGCTGCTGGTGGAGTCGCCGGGAGGTGCTGGCAGGGAGCCGGGAGGTGCTGGCAGCCCACCGGGCGATGCTGGCACGGCGCGGCACGTCGCGGGCGTCACGCGCAGCGGTGCGCACGACGGCGAGTGGACGCAGGCGTGCGAAGCGGTCAGCGCCGAGGCGCCGTACCGGCCGCCGCTCGTGACACCGAAGCCAAAGGTGACCGGGAGCGACTGCGCCACCGTGGTCGAGCCGGCGGGCGAGGAGATCCACACCGACGAGCTCGGGCGGGTGCGCGTGCACTTCCACTGTGACCGCGAGAGCCGGCTCGACGATCGGCGTGGACGAGAGCGCGGACGTCGGCGGCGATCAGCGCGTCAGCGTCGGCGGCGACCAGCGCGCCAGCGTCGGCAGGGACCGGGCGATCGCGGTCGCTGGGTCGTCGGCGCTGTCGAGAAGACCGCTGCGCGCGCGCATAGGACGGCGCGATGAGCACCGCGCAGACCGCGAGTCAACGTGACGATCGACAAGGCCGAGCGCATCGTGGTCGACGACGCAACCGGCAAGGCCGTCGCCGAGCGGTGCGAGGTCGCTCGGGATCCGGCGACCGGTGAGGTGACCGAGACGCGGCAGCGGACCGTGATCGACCCGGCGACGGGCGAGATCAGGATGCAGCAGGTCGCGATCACGACGGGCGAGGACGGGGAACGAAGATACGAGGTCGTCGCGGGGCGGTTCGAGCCGAGAGAGCAGCGCTTCGCTTGTCGGTTGAGGGCGCCGAGGTCGGCGTAGCTCCGGGCCTCGAAGAAGGCCTCGCGGACGTAGCGGATGGCGCACTCGACGCGGCCCTTCTCGTTGCCGCGGGCGACGGCCACGGGGCGCGGCTCGAAGCGGTAATGCGCCGACAGAGCCAGCAGCGTGGGGTGGAACTGGATCGCGTCGCCGTGGCGCTCGACGACGGCGCACTTGAGGTTGCCCGGGCGGGGCGGCGAAGAGTCCCCATCGGGTGCAGCAAGGCGAACAACGCACGATTCTATCTGGACGAAATCCTATGGGGCGAGCGGCTGTGGTGCCCGGCGTCCGTCTGCGCTCCACAGACTGCGAGGTAGGACGCCGCTGCCGAGCGCGGGGCGGCCGACGCGGCGGCGCGTGACGACGCGAGCTCGTCCCGAGATGTGCCTCGGCCGCGGCGGCGATGTCGTTGAGGAGCTCGACGACACCTGCCGCAAACGTTGCGGCGACCGAGCCAGTAGTTTATGTCTGGGAGGGGCCTTCCTCGGGGGGCCGGCGCTTGTCGGATGCGTTGTTGAGAGGCCCTTCGCGACGCACGCCAAGGTCCAGCGTGTCGTCCCCTCGAGGAGATTTACACATGAGGCGCCAGGAATTGAGGAACTGGGTGGATGCCCGGATCACCCGGACGGCGGTTCGAACCGCACCCATGGTCATCGCCGCTGCTGTCGCGGCGCTCGCCCTCGCGGGCTGCACGTTCGGCGATGACCCGCAGAGAGCTCAGCCCGTCGTCGGGAACTGGTTCGATCAGAACTGCATCCCCGTGGAGTGCTTGTTCGAATGTTGTCAGGGGTGGAATTACAATAGAGATCCGCTCCTCCGCGGAAGAAAATGGTATGGTCCTCAGTGCGAGGAAATCCGGAAAAAGAGCGCCGTTTATTCGGAGTACGTTTATTTGATGTTACTGGAGCAGAATTGGTGCACCGAGGATTTTACCTTCTTCGAGTCGGGGTACTGCGCGGTCGTTAATCCCCCCGACGTCATCAAAGAGTTCGGGCCCGATGGACAGCCCGTGTATGCGAGGTTGAGCTTCTTGGTCTGCCCGCCGCGGGGACAGCCAGCGGCGCACCCCATGGAGGATGTGGAGCTCATCCCCGAGGAGTGAGGGTGGTAGTGATGGTCCTGCCTGCGCGCATCCTCGCGACCGCCATTATCGTCGTCTCCGCCTTTGTCCGCCCCTCGAAGGTGTTCGCTCACGCGGGCCCGTGCGCGGCCCCCGAGCCCTTCAACGGGTTCTGGGGCGTTGGGCAGTTCCAAGTGAGACAACGCGTGGCGGGAATTCCGCTCCTCGCCATGACGCGCTTTTCGTACAGGCAGATACGATACTCTCCCTGCGCCGGCGGGATGCCCGTGCTCCCTCTCGGGATCGGCGAAGCGAGCATTGGCGTGGGGGTCCCTCTCTTCGACAACCGGCGCGGCGGGTGGCTTCTGCAAATGGCCGCCAAGGGGCAGGGCTCGCAGAGGCCGAGCGAACCCGTGAGCGGTGTCATCACCAGCGCACCCGCCACCGCGGGTCACATCAACCTTTGGGAGACCGCGCTGCCGTTGATCCAGCTCACGGGGGCGGCGTCGGCGGCCATCATGCCGCAGTCCTCAGACGTTCACCTGTCGATTGCGTATCTCGGCGGCGTGCGGTTCTATGCTCTTCATGGCAAGCGCGCGCAAGCGAATCTGGGGATCATGGTCGGCGGCAAGAATGGTGTCGTCAACGCCGTTCCCTCGCTCGCGGTCCGGGGCAGCGACCTGGCGATATGGGGTCATAAAGTCGCGATGGGATTAGAGCTCCGCTCACCCATCGAGTTCTCTGGCGGCCCGATACCCGTTCGGTGGCGGCTCTGGGGTGCCTTGACCTTCGCGCTCGACAAGCTGGACGACGGGAGAGGCGACCACGCGCGCGACACGCAAACGCCCTGGTCTTCCTCCGACCTGGTCGGTTCACCCATCGAAGCCCCACCCACCCAGACGGTCTGGGAGATGACGTTATGAACGCGTTCGTTCATTCGGGAGACAGTCCGAATCTTTTGCGGCACCTGCGGAATGTCTCTTGCACATTACGTGTCAAGTCGTTCTTTGTCCTCAATGCGCGGTTTTGCTCTGACTGTGCGACTCTAAATTTTTCTTCTTGCGTTAGCTCGTCTTCGTCCAGATGCGCTGGAAAGTCGTCGAAGTTTGTGCATTTTTCGAGACTATTGACGAGAAACTCTCCAACCCCCGCCTCGTCCACGCATGATGCGCTGTATGTCAAGACGAACAGCAGGTTGTTATGATCTGTAATGGTGCCGCAAACGTAGGCATTGGACAAGGTCTCTCGTACTCTGCATTCTTCTACCTCTTTTTGCAGTGCCTCGACCTTGGCGGCGGCTTTCTCCACCCCGGCGTCGTCCGTTTCTCCCGGAGGAGACGTCGCCGTGGCCGGCGGGATGGCTGTGGCTCTCGCGCGCGCTTTCACTGCGC
Source organism: Sorangium sp. So ce362 (assembly GCF_051519845.1). Classification (NCBI taxonomy): domain Bacteria; kingdom Pseudomonadati; phylum Myxococcota; order Polyangiales; family Polyangiaceae; genus Sorangium; species Sorangium sp. So ce362. Next base: position 8,078,283 of record NZ_CP150332.1, read on the forward strand.
GTCGGCACGCAGCGAGCTCCCGCTTCACGTCCGCATCAGGGATGGACGCCGCGCTCTTTTCCATGGCCGGAGGTCTGCGCTCCCGCGTCGCCCAGCCGACCAGCACGCCACCACCAAAGACGAGGCCGAGCACGGCCACCGCGATGAGGAGATGAACCATGAGGCCGGCGCTCTCGGGGGGTTTGCTCATGTGTCAACCTCCTAAGGCTTCGGTGCCTGCTTCATCATCGGTGGGAGTTTCGGGGGCGTCTCCGTGCACGTCCAGACGAACTCTTTCAGGCTGCGGAGCAGCTCGTCTTCCGTGAGCGTCTGACGAACCCGGATCGCTTCCGCGACGAGGCTCGACTCTTCCTTCGTGAGGTCGCCCGAGCGAAAATCCGCGGGAATGTCCGAGAGCGCCGCGCAGCTCTCGAAGTTCTGCTCGATGAGATCGGCAGACCTGGACTTCGGCCCGCACATCAACCCATCCTTCGGTAAAGCCATCAGCGCGCTGAACTGACGAGCCGCGGCGCTGCAAACCTCAGCGTTGACCAGGATTTCGCTCTTCCTGCACCGTTTCAGCTCCACCTCGAGCTCCTCGACGGTGGCTGCTTTTTCGGGAGCGTCTTGTTGCCCTTCCCCCGGAGGAGCATCGGCGGCCGAGGCGGTCGCTTGCGGCTCCGAATGACCTGCCAGTTTTTCTTGACATGCAGCGAGCTCTCTCCGGTCTATCCGCTTCCGGGGATCCGAAGCAGGCTCCGCTCTCTTCTCCTCCGCCGGTGGCCTCCGGTCCAGGATCGATCTGCCGACCAGTACCCCAGAGCCAAAGGCAGGGACGAGCAGAACCGTCGCTGCCAGAACACGAATGGCGTGCCCCGTTTTCTTGGCGCTCTCCGTCATGAGTCGCGCGTCCGCCCCCCGAGCTCGGCCCGGCCCGCGTCGTCGATGAGCTCGTCGCATGCGGCGCGATCCGTCGCGTCGATGACGCCACACCGCGCGACGAGCTGCCGGAGGTCATGGCGGTCTTTGCTCGGATCGCAATCCTCGGCCGGGGATTCTTGTTTTGCGCGCGCCGGCTTGGTTTTCGTCGAGAACGCGCTGTTCGCAGGAGATTCCGGTTCCGGCATGGAAACGAGGGTACACCCAGGTGCCGAGCTCTTGCCGCCATCCCGCCGGCGTGGTCCCGCTCTCGCAGGAGCCGCGCCGACCGTGGCCACGTTCGTCTGGGCGGAGAGGATGGCGGCCGAGGGCGCAGCGGCCAACCTCCTGGCGGCGGCGGCCGCCGGCGTGACCGATGGTCCCGCGGAGGCCGTCGAGACCACGCGCGTCCCCGCCAACCTTAACCGGGCAGGATTCGCACCCGCTGGACAGCAAACCCGATTTCAGAAGCTACCGCTCACTCCTTTCCCTCGGGACCAGCCTTGCCTGGTCGCCCCCTTCCCGCCTTCATGTGAATCACTCCGGGGCCAATTGGGCCAAGCCCCTGTCGTGCTGAGCTGCGATCGCGGAGGCGCGGCGCGCTCCAGGAGGAGCGCGCCTCAGTTGTCGACCACGAACTCCACGCGGCGGTTCTTCGCCCGGCTCGCGTCGTCGTCGCCCTCTGCGAGCGGCTTGTCCGGGCCGAAGCCCTCCGCCGTGAGCCGGCCAGGGCTGACGCCCTTCTGGATAAGGTACTTCCGGACCGTGTCCGCGCGCTCCTGGCTCAGCCGGAGGTTCAGCTCGCGCGTGCCGGTCTCGTCGGTGTGCCCCTCGATCCGCAACCGCTCGACCTCCGGGTTCGCCTTCATGACGAGCGCCACCTGGTCGAGGGTCTTGTACGACTCCGGCTCGAGCTCGGCCGACCCGGACCGGAAGCGGACGGTATCCCGCATCACGATCTGACCCTGCTCGTACGAGACCCGCGGTTCGCCCTTGTCCGGGCAGCCGTCGTCGTCCTCGACGCCGTTGATCGTCTCCTTCTCGTCCGGGCACTCGTCATCCACGTTCGCCACGCCGTCCTGATCGTCGTCGGCGTCCTCCTCGGGGCAGCCGTCGCTGTCGTAGTCGGCGTCGCGATCCTCGGGCACGTCGGGGCACTGGTCGCGCTCGTCGTCGACCCCGTCGCTGTCGCGGTCGTGCGACGTTGGCGTGTACTTCACCCCCGCGAACACGCGGAAGATCGGCACGCCGTAGCCGGCCAGCGCGCCGATGCCCGGGCCCGCGACGATCTCCCACTCCTTGCTCGGGTTGATCTTCACGTAGCCGAGCGCCTCGAGCGGCGTCTCCTCCTCCTTCAGGTCGTCCGCGGTGAAGCCGATGCCGCCGTTCGCCTCGGCGCCGATCTCGACCTTGCCGTCGATGCCGCCGAAGCGGTAGCCGAGCGCCGCCGCGTAGGTCAGCTCGCTCCCCGCCTCGACGTTCGCGTACGTCGTCCCCTCGCGGATCGCGACGCCCGCGTTGACGCCGAACCGCAGGCCGGGCGCGAACCGGTGATCGAGGATGATGCGCGGCCAGAACACAACGTTGCGCGCGCCGCCCGAGAAATCGCCGGTGTGCGTGGGCACGCGCAGCTCGGCCACGAGGCCGAGGCCGATGGAGTCGCGGTCGTCGAGGATGCGCAGCTTCGGCACGAGCCGGATGTCGCCGATGCCCCCGAACGACGGCGAGCCCTCCCCCGACTGGAAGAGGAAGAACGGGATGTCGAGGCCGAGCGCGAACGGCTCGGCGATGGTGACCGAGGCCATGAGATCGCCGCCCAGGCGGCCGCTCACGATCTGGGTCCGCAGGTCCCCGTCGCCCGTCGCGACGATGAGCGGGTTGCGCGCGTAGTTCAGCAGCAGCCCGAACTCCCAGGGATCCTCGGGCTCCCGGACGCCGGAGCCCTCGGTGACCACGAAGGCGTCGTGCGTGACGGCGGGCTTGAAGCGCTCGATGTCGATGTCGGTCTCCTGCGCCGACGCGCTCGTCGCGGCGGCGAGGGTCGTGAAGATCGTGCAGGCGGTGGCGGCGGTGATCCGTGCGCGCATGGGTCTCCTCTTCATCGGCCGGCCTCCGCTCCGCGGCGGGGGCGTCTGCGCCAGGCGAGCGCGAGCCCGCCGGCGGCGAGCAGCGAGAGGGCGCCGCCGCCGAGGGGCGCGGGCCCCGTCGCGCAGGCGCAGGCGCCGCCCTGGACCGCATCGCCCTCAAGCAAATCCGGCTCGCCGGGCCCGCCCGCGCCGCTCGACGCCTCGCCGTCGACGCAGCGCCCGGTCGGCGCGCAGCGCGCGCCCGGGCCGCAACTGTCGCCGCCGAGCGAGCACGGGCTGCACTGCCCGCCCACGCACACGAGGTCGCCGCAGCCGGCGTCCGACGTGCAGCTGCCCGACGGCGCGGGGATGCACCGGTGATCCGGCGAGCAGTCCTCGTCCCCGGTGCAGTCGGTGTCGTCGACGCACGACACCGGCAGCACGCAGTCGCGCTCGACGCACACGCCCGCGCCGGCGCAGTCCGCGTCGCGGGTGCAGCCGGACGACGGGACGATCACGTCGGGCACGCGGTCGCCGTCCCCGTCGTCGGCCACGCACGAGGCGGAGAGGCCGATGTCGAGATCGCCCGGCCCGATTTCCGCGGCGTCGTTCACCGACCGGAAGTACAGGTTCGCCGCGCACGCGACGCTGACGCCCACGATGTCGAGATCGATGGATCCCTGCACGTATCCCCGCATCGCCTCGCCGATCAGCAGGGGATCGACGTCCGTCCTTGCCTCGGTGGCGACCTGCATGTCGGTGACCGTGACGCGCTCGTAGCTCCCCGGCGGCGCCACGAACCTCCAGACGTCCGAGAGCGTGCCGTCGCCCTTCACGCCGAGCACGTACTCGTAGCCGCCCATCGACGCGTCGGCCGTGAACCGCGGGTCGATCTCGGGCGCCCTCGCCGTGCCGCCGGTCGCCCGGTTCTTGTCGGCGTCGATGAACACGAAGAGCGTCGTCTGGGCGCCGATCGCGGTCGTCCCCGACACGTAGGCGCGCACCCAGAGCCGCCCGGCGTCGGCGACCGCGTAGGCGGTGCGGAAATCGATCGACCGCTCCGGCTCCGCGAAGGTCGCCGCGCCGTCCTTCGCGACGTCCTCGTCGCCGTAGGGCCAGCGCGGCTCCCCGGTCCTGTCGATCGCGACGATCTCGTCGAGCACCGGCGTCGTCCGTCCGCCGGTCCACGTCTGCGCGGACGAGCTCTTCGGAACGAGCGCGACGGCGAGCGCCGCGCCCACAGCCAGGGGCGCGGCCAGCCAACGCCCCCTCCTCCACCCCTCTCGATGATGTGCCATGGCGGGCAGCATCCTCGCATAGGTCGCTGTAACCCTTGCAAATGAACGGCGAAACGACAGACGAGCTGCGCCCGGGGTACGCAAGGGTGCGCGCGCCGCGTGCCCGTGGCGCACCCAACCGAGCGCCCTGCTTTTTCAACGCCGAGCCTCCCCGCCGCGATCTCCGGCGCGTCACCTCCGCTTGGCCACGGGCGCGGGTTCTGTAACTGTCCATAGGTCAGTTACGCGTCGCTGCGCCTGTCTGGGCTCGGGTTACCGGGCTGCAGCCTCCGGCCGGCGAGATGAATCGCCTCTTCCGATCGAAGGAGACCGGATGCACTGCACTGTCCAGAAACACCGCCCCGGAGCGTTCCGGGTGGCCTGCCTGCTGCTTGGATCGCTCGTCGCGGCGTGCTCGGGGGAAGGCCCGGCGCCGCTCGAGGGGAGCGCGTTCGACGTCGAGCGATACGATCTCCGGGGCGAGTTCGACTGGGAGCGGGGCCGCCTCGTCGCGACGCTGGGCCTCACGCTGTCGGTCACCGGCGACGGCCCGCGCGTCGTCGTGCTCGACAGCGCCGTCGCCGAGGTGAAGGAGGTCCGGCAGAAGGATGGCGGCGCCCTCCCGCACCAGCTCGATCCGACGCGCGCGGCGCTCGCGGTCGATCTCTCGAGCGTGCCCGAGGCGACGCGCGGCGAGCCGATCGCGATCGAGATCGACTACGAGGCGCTCTCCGGCGACGCGCTCCGCGCGGTGCCGGCGCGCATGGGCGATCCCGTCCCCGTGCGCGCCGTCTACACGGTGTCGGAGCCGCTCGGGGCGTCGCGGTGGATGCCGTGCCACAACGCGCCCTCGGACCGGGCCTTGTTCTCGGTCGCGATGCGGGTCGACGGCGGCGAGTCGCTGATCGCGAACGGCGATCTCGTGGGCGACGAGGACCTCGGGGCCTCCGGCCGCCTCGTCCGTTACGAGACCGCCTATCCGCTGCCGCCTTACCTCATGGCGTTCGCGATCGGCGATTTCGAGGTCGAGCGCGGGGCGAAGGGGGATCTCCCCATCGCGATCTGGCGCCGCCGCGGGCTGCCCGGCGATCACGGCAAGATGCTGGACGAGATCGCGCGCGCCATCGGCCGCTTCGAGGAGCTGCTCGTGCCGTACCCGTTCGAGAAGTACGCGCTCGTGCTCCTGCCGGACTTCTCGGTGGGCGGGATCGAGCACGCGAGCATCAGCTTCCAGCGCGAGGAGCGGAGCACGGAGCCTGCGCTCGCCTCGGATCTCCTGCTCACGACGCACGAGCTCGCGCACCAGTGGTTCGGCGACCTGGTGACGGTGGAGACCTGGGACGATCTCTGGATCAAGGAGGGCATGGCGACGCTGCTCGAGCAGGAGGGCGTCCGCGCCTACACGGACGAGAGCGGCGCGGGGACGCTGAACGGCGACGAGCTCGGCCCCCACGCGGGCGATGCCGTCCGCGATCCATCGCTCGCGCCGGGCGAGAAGTACACGAGCGGCCCCTACGGCCGCGCCGCCTGGCTGCTCACCCAGATCCGCAGCCTCACCGGCGAGGACGCCTTCTGGTCGGCGCTCCGCGGCGTGCTCGAGGAGCACCGCTTCGGGACGATCGGCACGGACGAGTTCCTCGACGCCTTCGCGCCGGCGCTCGGCCCGGAGGCGTTGGCCCGCGCGCGGCGCGCGGTCGCGGCCAGGGCGCTCCCCTGGCTCACGGTCGAGCCCGCGGCCTCCGGCGGGGCGTTCGTGACGCTGCACGACCCGGACGGCGCGCTCGTCGCCCCGCTGGAGCTCGCCTGGGTGGCCGGAGACGGCCTCACCCGCGTGCAGACGCTCGCGCCCGCCGAGCGCGTCGAGGTCGCGCCCGGGGCGCCTTCCGAGCTCCTCGTCGTCGATCCGCTGGATCGCCACCCCGAGTGGGCCTTCCTGAGCACCGAGCGCGATCTCGACACCTACGCCGCGACGCTCGCCCCGCGCCGCGTGCCGTCGGATCCCGACGCGGTCTCGCGCTTCCTCGACGTCGGCGGCGCGCACCAGCTCGCCGCGCTCCAGGGCGGCCTGCCCCCGGGGCTCGCGCCCGAGCAGCTCGAGGCGTTCGTGGCCGGCCTCGACGCCGAGGCGGCCCGGGCCGTCGCGCTCGCCGCGGCGTGCGACGCCGCGAGCGCGCCGGGCCTCGACGTCGAGATCCGCGGCGCGTGGTCGAGCGTGCTCACCGACATCTTCGCCGGGGCTCCTTACAGCTACGGGCTCGACTACGTCGACAGCTACGCGGCGTGCAGCAGCGTCGTCTCGCCCGAGGATCTGTTCGCCGAGGACTGGTCCGCGCTGCGGACCGGGCTCGCGACCGGCGGCGTCTCGGACGCGCGGCTCCAGTACCTGTCCAAGTTCAGGTTGCCGCCCGACGCGGCGCTCCGCACGTGGGGCCAGGTCGCGCTGGCGTCGAGCTCTGTGCGCGCGCGCGTGCTCGCGCTCCGGCACCTCGCGGCGTACCTGGAGGGGCTCGACCCTGCCGCCCTCCCCGCGTGGCGCGCCTTCTTCGCCGGCGTGCTCCGCGTGACCGACGTTTCCGATGTCCTCACCGCGGATCTCCGCGCCGTGGTGGCCTCTGCCGCGCCCACGGCGGCAGGCAACGAGGAGGCGCTGGAGGGCCTGACTCGGGTGCTCCGCGCGCCCGCGGCCCGCTCGGTCCATCCCCGCGCCGTCTGTGCGGCCCACGCATTGACGGGCGGTGACGAGCAGGCGTTCCGCCGCTTCGCCGCGGGTCTCGACGGCGCCGACTTGACGGATCTCGCCGCGGCCTTGCTGCGTTCTCCCTCCGACTGCGGCTGAGGCGTCGCTCGCCGCGACATGGCGCCTCGCCCGGCCGGCCTCGTTTCAAGGCGAGGCTGGCCGCCTGCGCCGAAGCGGAACGCTGCTAGGCTCCTCTGCCCATGTCGGAGCTCATCCAACTTCTTCGCCAGAACGCCCCGGTAGCTCGCCTCGCCGAGCACCTTGATGGCCTGACGCACGACGAGCGCCTCCACGCCCTGTCGACCACGACCCGCGCGGATCAGCGGTCGCTCTACGCCGCCGCGCTCCACGCCCCCCCGCTCACGCTCGACTTCTTCGTCCCGGACGGCACCCCGCGTCGTGTTGCAGTTCATCACAAGGGCAGGAACAGTCTTCCTCTCCCGTCCCCGCTCCGCTCCTTCGAGAAGCGCTTTGCCTTGCCCGAGGACGGCAGCGCGCGGCTCTTCGGTTACAACGAGGGGCTCACGCGCTCCTGGATTGGCCCTGGCTTCTTCGTCGCGCTCCCGACGGCGGGCAATCTAGCGTGGCAGGAGCGCGGCGCGGTCGTGATCGATTACTTCCAGGTCCCGGACGGCCCCGTGCCCGACGGCTGGCCCTCGGTCGTCCCCAACGACAGAGGCCTCCAGTTCTTCGTCTACAACGGAACGCGCGACTTCATGCGCCGAGTGTCAAAGGACGTCTCCATCGGCGCCGCGTTCAAGGGTGAGAAGTCGCTCGATCATTATTTCACGCTCTGTCGGTCCCCGTCGTCCTAGCCCCCCCTCACTTCCCAGAGGCGTATCCGCCGCCCCTAGTTCGGCCCCGTCCCCCCCGTCCCCGACAGCCGCGCGATCATCCCCTTTCTCAGGAGCCCCACCTTGTTCCGCATCGCGGTCACCTGCTGCCGCATCCCGTCCGCCTGCTCCGCGAGATCCACGATCCCCGCCTCCGTCGCCGCCTGAGCCAGCTCGCGCGCCTCGTCCGCGAGGCGCCCCATGCGCCCTTCGACCTCGTCCATGGCGGCCACCACCTCCCCGATCTGCTCGGGGCTCGTCGCCTCGCGCTGGCGCGCCGCGGCCTCCTGGACCAGCTGGTTGATGTTCCGCCCCTCCTCGCCGAGCGCCGCGAAGCGCTGGAACAGCTCCCCGAGCTGCTCTGCCCGCCGCTTGATCTCCTCGCCGCGCCCCGCGAGCGCCGTCGCCGTCGCCTCGTGGCGATCCCGCGCCGCGGCGATCGCCGCGATGAGCGACCCGAGCGCCACGCTCACGCGCTGCTGCGCCTCCGCGGCCTCGGTCGTCGACCTCGCGGCGCGCTCGAGCCCCTTGCGCGTGTCGAGGGGCAGCCTCCGCGCCGACTCCGCGAGCTCCTCGAAGCGGATGAGCTCGCGCTCGAGCGCGCGCGCCGCCTCGGCGAGCTCGCCCCCGCCCTTGCCGTGATCGTCCTTCCCGCCCCCGCCGCGGCCGTTCTTCTCGCGCTTGTTCACGTTGTGCACTCTCGACCGCCCCTCGCGTCCGTCCGCGTGAGGCGCCCTGCATCCTGCACGATCCCCGGCCCGCGCGGCAGCCCCTGCCCTCGCCCGCCGCGCGATCCGGCCCAGCAGCCGCCACAGGCGTGTCGCGGGCGCGCCGTCGCCTGCGGCCCCCTGCGCCGGCCCGGGCAGCGTGGTACCGGATGGTCCCCTACGCCCGCGTCCGGTATCCTCGCGACCCCGATCCCCTCGCGGTCTGTTGTTGTCCATGAGCACGAAGAACAGCACCCGCGCCAGGCGGCCATCCAGCAGGAAGAAGAAGCCAGCGACTGCGCAGGTCACACCCAGGCTGGATGTTCGTACGTCTGGCCCGGTCGCCGAGCGCGCCGAGGACACCGGAGCGCCGGCCCCCCGCGCGCCGCTCGCCCACGCGAGCCCCACCTATGTCGTCGGGATCGGCTCCTCCGCGGGCGGCCTCGCGGCGCTCAGGGTCCTGATAGGCGGCCTGAAGACCGCCGACCGGATGAGCCTCGTCATCGTGCAGCACCTCGCGCCGCAGCATCGGAGTCGGCTCGTCGAGATCATCGGCCACTGCACCGCCCTGAGCGTCAAAGAGGTCTCCGATGGCGAGGTCCTCTGCGCGAACACGGTCTACGTGACCCCGCCCAACGCCGACGTGGTGGCCGACGGCCGCGTCCTCCTCCTGCGGCAGCCCGAGACCCGGGTCGGCCCGAAGCCCTCGGTCGACCTGTTCTTCAAGTCGATCGCCGAGCACCACGGCGAGAACGCCATCGGCGTCGTCCTCTCGGGGACGGGGTCGGACGGCGCGCAGGGCGTCCGCGCCATCAAGGCCGCGGGCGGGGTCACCCTCTGCCAGACCTCCGAGTCGGCCAAGTACGACGGGATGCCGCGCGCCGCGAAGCAGACCGGCGCCGTCGACCTCGAGCTCGGCCTGGAGGAGATGGCCCATCAGCTCAGCAAATTCAACGAGCTCGCCGGCCGCTCCGACCCGCCGGACGCCTCGCTCAGGCAGCTCGGCCTGAGCCAGCAGGATCCTTATCATAGCATCCTCTCCTTCCTGGAGAAGGCGAGCCGGGTCGACTTCGCCCAGTACAAGCAGACCACCGTCCGCCGGCGGATCGAGCGGCGCGTCATCGCCACGCGCTGCGAGTCCATCGAGGCCTACGCCGACTACCTCCGCGTGCGCCCCGAGGAGGGCAGGCTCCTCTTCCAGGACGTCCTGATCTCGGTGACGTCGTTCTTCCGCGACGAGCCCTCGTTCAGGGCCCTCGCGGCCGCCATCGCGGAGCGGATCGACCGGAAGCGGCCCGGCGACAGCTTCCGCGCCTGGGTCGTCGGATGCGCCACGGGCGAGGAGGCGTACTCGATCGCCATCCTCGTGTTCGAGGCGCTCGCGAAGGCGAACAAGCAGCTCAACGTCCAGATCTTCGCGACGGACATCGACGAGCAGGCGATGTCCGTCGCGCGCAAGGGGCTCTATCAGAAGGCCTCCGTCGCCGACATCCCCTCCCGGCTGCGGTCCAGATACTTCGACGAGCAGGACCCGTCGTTCAGGATCAAGGACTACATCCGCGACGCCATCGTCTTCGCGCGCCACGACGTCGCCCGGGATCCGCCCTTTCTCAAGCTGGATCTCGTCTCGTGCCGCAACGTCCTCATCTATTTCAACCCCCACCTGCAGGAGCACACGCTCAAGACGTTCCACTTCGCGATGGACGACCAGGGCGCGCTGTTTCTCGGCAAATCCGAGTCGGCGACGACCGTGGGCGATCGGTTCGAGCTCACGGACAGGAACGCGAAGATCTTCGTCCGGTCCGCCAGGAAGGGCGACCTCCCGCGGTCGTACTCGAGGCAGGAGTTCAACCGCGAGAGCGCGCTCATCACGAAGGATCGCCAGTCCACCACAGCCATCGATCTCTTCAACGCCATGGTGAACGGCTTCGCCCCGGACTCGGTCCTTGTCGACGACGACCACCGGGTGCGGCACGTGTTCGGGAACGCCAACCGGTACCTGAACTTCCCCAAGGGCGAGCCCACCGTCTCGATCCAGAAGCTGCTCCCGCCCGACGCGGCGATCGAGCTCACCGCGCTGCTCCACCGGGCCGAGCGGTCGGGTCACGCTGCGAAGGGGGACCAGCGGCACGCGTTCGTCGTCGACCGCGAGGAGAGGCGGCTCCAGCTCACCGTCGTGCCGCTCCCGTCCGACGGCCGGACCGAGTTCATCATCCGCTTCAGCCACGCGCCGCACGCTCCGCCCCGCCCGGTCAAGGCGCCCGCGAGCGCCTCCCGCCTCGCGCCGGGGGAGCAGATCCGGCGGCTCGAGCAGGAGCTCGCGGCGACGCGGGAGCACCTCCAGACCCTCGTCGAGGAGCACGACACCGCGGGCGAGGAGCTCCAGGCCCTCAACGAGGAGCTCCAGTCGTCCAACGAGGAGCTCCAGTCGTCCAACGAGGAGCTCCAGTCCACCAACGAGGAGCTGGAGACCACGAACGAGGAGCTCCAGTCGGCGAACGAGGAGCTGACGACGCTGAACCAGGAGATCAACGTCAAATCGTCCGAGCTCACGACGCTCAACCAGCGGCTCGTCGCGATCCAGAACGCGATCGCCTATCCCCTCCTCGTCATCGACAAGAACCTCCGCCTGACCGACTACAACCCCGCCTCCCGCCACCTGTTCCGCATCTCGGAGGTGGATCGCGGCCAGCACGTCCGCGCCGCCCTCGCGCACCTCAACGTCGATCCCGTCCTCGAGATGATCATCGAGAGCGCGCGCGAGCGGCGGCCGATGAAGCTCCAGCTGGAGGTCGTCGACCGGCACTTCGAGGCGCGCATCCAGCTCATCCCGGGGCCGGAGGGCGAGGTGGACGGGGCCGTCGTGGGCTTCGTCGACAACACCGAGCTCGTGCACGCGCTGACCCAGAGCAGGCTCGGCAGGGAGCGGCTCTCCGCCATCCTCGACAACACGCCGGCGCTCGTGACCATGAAGGACGCGATCGGCGCCTACGTCTACGTCAACCAGCGCTTCTGCGACGTCCTCGGGCGCGCCAAGAAGGACGTGCTGGGGAGGACGGACGAGGAGCTGTTCGGCCAGAGGGCCGGCAGCGCGCTGCGGGAGCGCGATTTCGAGGTGCTGAAGAGCCGGTCGCCCACGTGGCAGGAGGAGAGCCTGCATGTGGGCGGCAGGCTCCGTTACTGGCTGTCGTCGAAGTTCCCCCTGCTCGACGACAGGCGGAACGCCCAGTCCGTCTGCACGATCGCGCTCGACATCACGGAGCGGGTGCTCCACGAGCAGCACCTCGAGGTCTTCAAGAAGGTCGTCTCCGCGTCCAACGCGGGCCTCGCGATCCTCGAGTCGGACGAGGGGCTTTACCGGGTGACCTTCGCCTCGAACGAGTTCGCCGACAAGGTCGGCAGGGGCGAGGCCGAGCTCCACGGTCTCGCGCTCGACGAGCTGCTCGGCATCGTCCTGCGCGGCGCGGAGTCGCCGCGCATCGCCGATGTCTCGGAGGCGGCCCGCCAGAGGCCGCTCGCGTCGTTCACCATCAACCTGGCAGAGCGGACGGGCGGCGAGCTCTGGATCGAGCTCCGGACCGCCACCGTCAACTTCGGCGCCGAGGAGCCGAGCTACCTCATCCTCCTGATCTTCGACATCACGCAGCGGGTCCAGGCGCAGCGGATCATCCTCTCCCAGCAGGAGGAGCTCTCGAAGTTCAGCAAGCTCGCGTCGCTCGGCGAGGTCGCGGCCGGGATCTCCCACGAGATCAACACGCCGCTCAACGTGATCACCACGAAGACCGATCTCCTGAAGAGGCTCGCGGAGCGGGGGCAGCTGGAGAAGGAGCGCCTCGCCCGCGTCGCGACCGAGATCGACCGCATGGTCGAGAACATCACCAACGTGATCTCCGGCCTCAAGTCCATCACCCGGATGGAGTCCGAGACGCTCCGCCCTCACGACGTCCAGGAGCTGATCCGGGAAGCCGTCCGCGTCAGCGGCTTCCGGCTCCAGCCGGCGAGCGTCCAGCTGAGCTTCGATCTACCGCGGGAGGAGCTCGTCATCGACTGCTACCCCGTCCAGATCGTGCAGATCCTCATCAACCTGATCAACAACGCGGTCGACGCCATCTCGGCGCTCCGGGAGCGATGGATCCGGATCGAGGCGCGCTCCTCGGACGACAAGGTCCACGTGCGCTTGATCGACAGCGGCAAGGGGATCGATCCCGGGCTCGCGGAGAAGATCATGACCCCGTTCTTCACGACGAAGAAGGAAGAGCACGGCACCGGGCTCGGCCTCAGCCTCTCGCGGAACATCGCGCAGCACCACGGAGGCGATCTGAGGCTCGTCACGGAGCACGAGAATACCTGCTTCGAGCTGGAGCTACCCCGGAAGCAAGCATGAGGCCCCCCGCGCACTTTGTGCGCACCTGGGCTCGCCGCAGGCGTGGACGGGCTCGTCCGAGCGGCGCCCCCGGGCTTCGTTCCCCGGGCCGGCCCCCTTGAATCGACGGTGAGTTTGCGTAGAGTACACGACTTCATGTAAGGTTGAACCTTACGCCTGCCTCACGCCTACTTGGAGCGCTGGAGACGGCCCGCGCCTCGAGCAAGGCGCGCCCCTGGGACTGGAAACCTCGACGTCCGTCGCACGAACTGCTAGTCCGTCGTGAATGCCCTGCGTGCGTGTTGGCACGCAGGCCCATGTGGTGGTGGGAGCATGCTCCTGAACATCATCATCGTCGAGGACAGCGAGGAGCTGTGCGAAGGGTGGCAGGACATCCTCACGCTCGACGGCCATCGCGTGCACTGCTTTCTCCACGGCAGGGATGCCCTCGAGAATCGGGCGCTCATCATGCAGGCCGACGTCCTGGTCACGGATTATTACTTACCCGATATCAATGGATTGACGCTGGTCTCCATGGTCCGGAAGGTCCGCGCGGACCTCCCGATCATCCTGCTCACCGGCACGCGCGACCCGGCCATCCGAGAGGGCCTCCGCCAGGTGGAGAACGCGATGTTCCTGAGCAAGCCGATCAGGATAGAGCAGCTGGAGCGCAGCATCCGCGAGCTCATCGCCGCCTCGTCGAAGGCCTCGTCCGCCGAGCCGGACAAGGTGGACAACGAGGGGGACCGCACGCGCTCCTCGCCGTACTGAGCCGCGCGCTCCGGGGCGGGCCTCGCGAGGTGAGGGGGTGTGGGGAGGGGGTGTGTGAGAGGGGCGCGCTGCCCCGCCTGTCGCACTTCCGGGAGGGCGCCGCCGTTTCGCGTGCAGCTTTCGCGTGCAGCGGTTGTTCGGACCGGTGTACTGTATCAAAACGGCGGACCGTACGTCGGACGCACCTCGGAGGAACCGATGCGAAGCGCGCTGCTCGTCCTCGTCGGAGTTCATGCCCTGCTGGGCTGCGGGGCGGCGTCGCGGAGAGAGCCGGCAGCCGACGCTGGTCCCGCGCACGTCCTGAGCGCCGCCCAGCACGGCTCGCTCGGAGAGACGCACGCCCCCCCGCCCTCGCCCGAGGAGGCCCCCCTGCCCTCGCCCGAGGAGGCCCCCCTGCGCGCGCCCGAGGAGAAGGAGCGCGCCGCCCTGCGCTTGCCTGGAAGCGAGCGCGCCCGCGACAGCGCGCCTGACGCCCCGAAGGAGCGTGCCCCGATCCCCCTGTCCGACAAGGGGCGAACGCCCGTCCACTCGGCCGACAAGGAGCGCGCCCCCGTCCGCCCGGCCGACAAGGGACGCGCCGCCCGCTCGCTCGAGGCCGACTGCAAGGCGCTCGGGCCGGAGGTGCAGAAGGCCTCACGGATGATCGAGGTGCTCCGGCAATCCGATCTGAACACGCCGCCCGACGTGCTCCGGCGGATCGCGGACCGGCTCGAGCTCTGGGCCCGCACGGCCGCGGTTCCGGCCTCGGATCCGAAGCTCGCCCAGGCGGCCACCGAGCTCCGGGAGAGCTTCGCCCGGACCGGCGCCGCGGTCCGCAAATTCCGGGCGTCCCTCGTCGCGCCCGACCGCAAGAAGGCCGGCGCCAGCCGCGCCGGGCTGGAGCGGGACCTCGATCAGGACGCCAAGGTCGTCCGGAGCATCGTCGGCCATTGCAAGAGCAACCCCTATGATCCGATCAAGGGCAAAGCGCACATTCCACCCCAGGTCGTGCGGCGCGTCGTCCAGGAGAACTTCGGCGCAATGCGCGCTTGCTACGAAAAGGGCCTTCGCCAGAACCCGAAGCTCCAGGGGCGCATTCCCGTGCACCTCGCCGTCGATGGCGAGGGGAAAGTGACGTACGCGGGGGACGCCGATCACCCGCCCGCGGACGCGCCCCTCCTCATCGCGCTCCCCTCGCCCGGCGCATCGGCGCCGTCGTCGACCGCTCCGCCGCTCCGCGATCCAAAGGTCGTTGGCTGCGTGCTCGACGTCTTCCGCGGCCTCCGGTTCCCCTCCCCCACGGACCGCAAGAGCGTCGCCACGGTGGTCTATCCCGTCGTCTTCGGTGTGGACGACAACCGCTCTTCGGCCACGTCCGCCAGGTGACGCAGAGCGCAATCGCCGGGGCGAGGCGGTGAACATCTACCGTCCGAGCGGGGCCGGCGCCAAGCATGCTCGCGGCCTGATGTGCAAAGTTATTTCCTTCTCAGGGGCCAGAGGGTAAGCATTTCCCCGATGAAGCTCTCGCTCACCGAGCTCCAGGACATCCGCCGCACGCTCGCGGCCCGCATCGTCTTCGGCCTCTCCACGCCCGGCACCGAGATCGCCGCGCTCCCTGCGTACCTCGCGCCGCCGCCGGACGGGATGACGGGCCGCGCCGTGGTGGTCGACGCCGGCGGCACGAACCTGCGCGCCGCGGTCGTGGAGCTCCTGCCGGGCGGCGTGTCGCGCATCGTCGCGGGGCCCGAGCCGGCGAAGTTCCCGGGCGGGCCGGAGGTCGCGGGCGACGCCTTCTTCGATGTGCAGGCGGAGCTTGTCGAGCGCCTCGGCGCCGTGCACGGGCTGCCGGTGGGGTACTGCTTCTCGTATCCTTCGGAGACGCTGCCGTCGCTCGATGCGCGGCTGCTCCGCTGGACCAAGGGCGTCCAGGTCGCGGGGGTCGAGGGCACCTGCGTGGGCGAGCGGCTCGGCCGGGCGCTCGGCGCGCGGAGGCTCCGGCCTGGCCCGGTCCGGGTGCTGAACGACACGGTGGCGAGCCTGCTCGGGGGCGCCTTCGCGCACGGCGGGTCGCAGGCTGCGGCGTTCGTCGGGCTCATCGTGGGGACGGGGACCAACATGGCCACGTTCCTCCCCGCCGGCCGCATCCCGAAGCTCAAGACGGGGCACTTCGTCGCGCCGATGGCGGTCAACCTCGAGAACGGCAACTTCAACCCTCCGCACCTCCAGCCCTTCGACGCGGAGGTCGACGCGAGCTCGGAGAACCCGGGGGCCCAGCGCTTCGAGAAGGCGGTGTCCGGGGCCTACCTGCCGCGGCTCTTCGCGCGGCTGTGCCCGGATCATGCCCCCCTGACGAGCTCCGCCGATCTCGTGCGGCTCCGCGACGAGGGCACGGGGGACGCGGGGCGGGTCGCCGGCGACCTGCTCCAGCGCTCGGCCGACCTCGTGGCGGCGGCGCTCGCGGCGGTCGCCGACGTGCTCGAGAGCCCCCCGGGGATCGGCATCCTCGCGGAGGGCAGCCTGTTCTGGGGCGATCCCCGCTACGCGCCGCGGGTGCAGGAGACGCTGCGCTCCCTCGTCGGCTCGCGCGTCGAGCCGCGGATCGCCCGGCTCGACCACGTCAACCTGATCGGGTCGGCCTGCGCCGCGCTGTTCGCCTGATCGGCCGCGCGCGTCGCCTTCGCTCGCCGCTCGGCGCGCGGCGAGGAGCGCGCCGGGACCGGAAGCGCGAAGCCTGAACAGGTTGCCAGGAGCGCGAAAGGACACAATTTTCCAGGATTTACGCTTATCTATCCAGAGCGACCGCGGCGTCCGGCCTGGCGGCGCGACCCTGCCGCGGGCATCCTGTGGCGGCAGGATCGCACATTTCTGGCCGTATCCGCCGTTTGGGACCACCATGGCGCAGCGTTGACCCCGTGGGAGGAGTTCGGTCGGTGATGTGTGGAACAGCAGCATGCTTCGGCGTTGCCGGACCGGATGGGCCGGCGGGGCGCCTCCGGTCGTCGCGGGCCGGCCCCGGCAGCCGGAATGGCTATCGTCGTTAGAGACATGCTCCCGTCGAACCGCAGACTCGCGTTCCGAAGGCAGCCGCACCTGCTCGACGACAGCGGGAGCGTCGGGGTGTGGATCACGCAGCCGTCGGGCATGGTCGTGCAGCTCCTGCGGGAGACGGCGGCGACGGGCGACCTGGCGCGGTTCATCTCGGTCGACGCGTACCAGAAGCTCGTGGGCGTCATGCGCCCGGGGGAGCGGGCGTACTTCATCTACGACATGGCGCTCATGGTGCGGTACGAGACCGAGGCGCGCGTGGTCTTGACGCAGTGGGGGCTCAGCGTGCGCGACAGGATCGAGCACATCGTGGTCCGTCCGCCGCCCGAGATGAACAAGCTCGGGCGCATGGGGATCCAGACGATCGCGGCCGCGATGAGCCTGGCGGGGGTGCAGCTCGACATCATGGACGACCTCGAGCCGTTCCTGCGCGAGCGGAACCTGCGGCCGCGGATCAGCCTCACCTGAGGGGGTGCTCCTGGGAGAGGGCCCTGAGGCCCTCCTGGAGACCCGGCCCCAGGAGGGAGGTCCGGCGGGCCTGGCTGGACCTGCTCAGCCCTGCGCTATCACGATGGGCGTGCGGAGCCGGCGAAGGTCAGTGCCCGCCGCCGGTCCCCTTGATCTCGAGCTGAGGACGGGAGGGATGCGGCCAGTCGAGGTGGAAGGACTTGCCGCGCGGCTGGTCGGTGCGCTCGTAGGTGTGGGCGCCGAAGTAGTCGCGCTGCGCCTGCAGGAGGTTCGCGGGCAGGTGGGCCGCGCGGTAACCGTCGTAGTACGACAGGGCCGACATGAACGCGGGCGCCCAGACGCCGTTCTGCGCGGCGATCGAGACCACCTTGCGCCAGTTGGACTGACCCAGCTTGATCTGATCGTTGAAGTACGGGTCGAGCAGGAGATTCGTCAGGCCAGGATTGCGCGTGTACGCCTCCGTGATCTTCTGGAGGAACCGGGCGCGGATGATGCAGCCGCCGCGCCAGATGCTCGCGATCGTGCCGAAATCAAGCTTCCACTTGTACTCCGCCTGGGCCGCCGCCATGAGCTGGAAACCCTGGGCGTAGGCGCAGATCTTCGAGCAATACAGCGCGTCGCGGATCGCCGTGATCGTCCCCTGCCGGTCCTTGACCGGGGTCGGGGTCGGTCCCGCGAGCTGCTTCGAGGCCTCGACGCGCTCGTCCTTCAGCGCCGAGAGGCAACGGGCAAACACCGCCTCGGCGATGGCGTTCGCGGGAATGCCCATATCGAGCGCATTGCTGCTCGTCCACTTGCCCGTGCCCTTCTGCCCCGCCGTGTCGAGGACGAAATCGACGAACGGCTTGTCCTGGTGGACAGGATCCTTCTGCTGGAGGATATCCGCGGTGATCTGGATGAGGTACGAGTCGAGATCGCCGCTGTTCCACTCGGCGAAGACCTGAGACATCTCGTCCTTCGACATCCCGAGCAGCCCGTCGAGGAGCGTGTACGCCTCGCAGATGAGCTGCATGTCGATGTACTCGATGCCGTTGTGGACCATCTTCACGTAATGGCCCGCGCCGTTCGGCCCGATGTACGCCGTGCAAGGCACGCCGCCCTCCACCGGCTTGCCAGGGGACGCGTCCTCGAGCGGCTTGCCGGTCGCAGGATCCACCTTGGCGGCGATCGCGCGCCAGATCGGCTCCAGGTGCTTCCAGGACTCGGGGTCGCCGCCGGGCATCAGCGAGGGGCCGAAGCGCGCCCCCACCTCGCCGCCGGAGACGCCCGAGCCGAAGAACTTGCACTGCTTCGCGTACTCCTGCTCGCGACGGATGGTGTCGGTCCAGAGCGAGTTGCCCAGGTCGACGACGATGTCGTCCGGCTCGACGCCCGCCTCGAGGAGCTGCTTGACCACCATGTCCACCGGCGGACCGGCCTTGACCAGGATCACCGCCTTGCGCGGCTTCTTCAGGGCGCGGACGAAGTCCTTCAGCGTCTCGCAGTAGACCAGGCCGCCGGGGGTGCTCGGGTTTCTCGCGACGAAGTCCTTCGCGACCTGCACCGTGCGGTTGTACACGGCCACCTTGAACCCGTGGTCGGCCATGTTGAGCGCGACGTTCTCGCCCATGACGGCCAGGCCGATCATGCCGATGTCGCAGCTGGATGTGGCATCATTCATCCCGGTTCTTCTCCTTCACACGTTGCTCATGCTCCGTCAGCGACCGGTTGTCTTGCGCGCATCGGAGGGCTCAGCAAGGCCCCGGCCCGCGCGCCGTCAATCTCGTTCGGTCGGCTGGCAGCCACGGCCGCGCATTCTGAGCAGGCCGGCGGCGCGGCGTCCAGTGCGCTCGCGACCGGCCGCCGTATGCGGTCGCTGGACGCCGCGCCGCCGGCGTGGAGCCGCGCTCGCGCGCCGTGGTAGGCTCGCGCCGGTGCGACCGGGCCCGGCGCTCGCAGGCCTCCTCCTTGCCGCTGCCGCAGCCTCGGCCTGCGGCCCCGCCACGTACAACGTCCGCGCGGCGCGCGCCTTCGCCAACGAGGACGCCCGCCGCGCGATCATCGACGACCGCGCGGCCGATCTGGAGCGCGCGGCCTGGCTGGCCGACGAGGTCCTCGCGAACACGCCCTACTCCCCGGGAGACCCGTGGGTCGCGGCGCTCCGCCTCGACGACGACGAGGGCGAACGGCTCCGCGAGCGCCTCGAGGAGGCGGCGCCGTACGACGGGGAGCACGAGGTCCCGCTCGCCAAGCTCTACCGCGTGAAGCTCGACGAGGCGCTCGCCCGCGCGGCGGCGCCCCGGCCGGCGCCGCCCGCGTTCGCGCGGCTCTTCGACGCGCTCGCGGCGCTCGCGGCGCCCGCGTCAGCGTCCGGGGAGAGCGCCGCGAGCCGCCTGCCGGCCGCGTGGCAGGCGCTCGTGGAGCACGCGCGGGCGCTCGCCGCCGAGGAGCGGAACGTCGAGCGGCTCTCGGCCGGAAGGCCCCTCGGCGCCCCCGACACGCCCGAGATCGGCGCCGCGAAGGGGAGGGTCGCCACGCAGCGGCGGGCGCTCGCCGGAGCGCAGCGGGACATCGCGGGCGCCGCCGCCACGCTCCGCGCGGCGGGCGCGGGGCAGGAGCCCGCCGCGACCCTCGCGCGCGACGCCCTCCGCGTCACGTCGTTCCTCCTGCGGATGCACACCGAGGCGCTCGCCGTGGCGCCCTACGTGGTGAAGCAGGCCCGGCGCGTCGCGCGGGGCGAGCCCGGCTACGGGGCCACCGTGGCGCGCGCGGAGGCGCTCTCCAGGGTCCTCGAGGAGCAGCGCGAGGCGCTCTCCGCCTGCGCCGAGGCGCTCTCCGTGCCGGCGCGGACGCCGCTCGAGGACACGGCGGGCTTCGAGATGCAGGAGAGCCTGCTCGATCAGGGCAGGGCGATCAGCCTCGACGCCGTCCACCTGCAGCTGAGGGGCGACGTCGAGCTCCTCTTCTTCCACCAGCTCGCGAGCCCGAGCTCCTCCGGCGGCATCAACGATTACCGGGGCCGGACGCGGCGGCTCGCCTACGACGTCGATCCCGTGTTCATGGTCGGCGGCCGGGCGCTGCTCACGTACGACTTCGAGCACGTGCGCAACGCCGCGCGCCTCAACGCCGGGTTCAAGACGGACCGGCTGTTCTCGTCGGGGGGCGACATCGCGTACGACAGCTCGCTCGGGAGGCTGATCGGCCTGAACGGGTTCGCGAGCGACGTCTTCGACATCGGCGCCGACCTCGCCGGCATCAGCACGAGCCTCAAGATCGCGCGGTTCACCGCCGGGACCGTGACCGAGCTCGCCGTCGATCCGGTGACCGGGCGGGACGCCGGCGCCCTGGCGAGCGCGCCGTTCCAGCTCCTGGTCCGCCAGGTGGACGTCGGCTTCGACGTGACGAAGCTCTTCCCGGAGGCCGCGGACGATCTCTATCTCGAGGAGCTGCTCGTCGGCTTCCGGTACATGGATTACAAGCTCCCGCGCATCTTCTATGCGCTCCGCGAGCGGGATCCGGGCACGGGCGACATCTACGTCTTCGAGCGGCAGAGCCCTGCCCAGAGCGTGACGTCGCGCTTCTACCAGGGCGGCTTCAGCGTGCGGATGGGCAACGGCGAGTGGCCGCGGCTCGCGCCGTTCGGCGACCTCGGCCTCTACGGCGGCGCCGGACCGGTGCGCTACGCCTTCCCGGCGGATCCCGCGGTCCCGGGCGGCGCGCGCGAGGCCGACGAGGCGACGATGATCGCGCTCTCCGGCAACCTGTCCCTGGGGCTCCGGCTCCGGCTGACCTCGAACCTCAGCCGGCTCCGCCTGCTGACCGAGCTGTCCTACAACGTCGAGGCGATCGGCCAGGGCATCGTGTCCAGCATCCACGCGACGAGACGCGGAGACGAGACGACCTACACGGTCGGCCGCAAGCTCGATATCGGCGGCTTCGACCTGTTCCACGGGCCCCGGCTGCTCGCGGTGCTCGTGCTCTGAGCCGGATCTGCCGCCGCCCCGAGCCTGTCTGTCGAGGCATGGCACGCTGTCACGGCCGGCGCCGACAACAGACCTCGACAACACATCGCGAAAGGCGCAAATTGCGTCAATCGCAGACAGCGCAGACAGCGTAGGTCGAGCGCGCAGCCCCCACACCTCGTCCTTGTTGTAGGGAGGCGTACGACGTCCAGTTCCTGAGTGCAGCCGTCCGGCCTCAGGTGTAAGCTCGTTCGACGCGGTGGACCCATGTCGCTGAACTTCAACGAGGGGAGGCTGTTCGCAGGCAGGTACCGCATCGTGCGCAGCATCGCGACCGGCGCGATGGGCGCGGTCTACGAGGTCGTGCACGTCGAGACGGAGCGGCGGCGGGCGCTCAAGGTGATGCACCCCCACCTCGCCGACAACCCCGAATTCCACGCCCGGTTCAAGCTCGAGGCGCGCATCGCCGCCCGCATCGCGACCGAGCACATCGTCGAGGTGTTCGACGCCGGGATCGACGAGGAGACCGGCATGCCGTTCCTCGTCATGGAGCTGCTCCGCGGCGAGGAGCTCAACAAGCGCCTCCGCCGCGCCGGGCGCCTGTCGCCGGCGGAGGTCATCGCCTACCTGCGCCAGACGGCGATCGCCCTCGACAAGACGCACGCCGCCGGGGTCGTCCACCGCGATCTCAAGCCGGCGAACCTCTTCCTGGCGGCGAGCGACGACGACGACGAGCTCCGCATCAAGGTGCTCGATTTCGGCATTGCCAAGCTCGTCGCCGAGACGTCGCTCGACTCGGCGACGACCGCGGCCCTCGGGACGCCGCTCTACATGGCGCCAGAGCAGTTCAGCGGCGCGTCGCTCTCGAAGGCCGCCGACCTCTTCGCCCTCGGCATGATCGCGTACACGCTCCTCGTCGGCAAGGCCTACTGGGTGAACGACATGCGGGAGTTCAGCAACACGCTCGCGTTCGCGGTCATCGCAATGTACGGCCCGCAGGAGCCCGCGTGCGCGCGCGCGGAGGCCGACGGGGTGACGCTGCCCCCGGCCTTTGACCCGTGGTTCGCGAAGGCGACGGCGCGCGACCCGGCGGCGCGCTTTTCGACCGCATCGGCCGCCGTGGAGGCGCTCGCCAAGATCTTCGACATCGTGCCCGTGTCGATGAGGTCGTCGCTCCTGTCCAGGGTGGACACGCCGGACCCGCGTGGGGGCCAGGGGCCCGCGTCGTCGGTGCCTGCGGCCGCCCAGTCCTCCAGCACGGGCCTGGAGACCCGGATCGTCGTCGCCGCGAGGCCGCGGAGCCGGTCCGCGATCGCTGCCGCGGCCCTCGTCCTGGCCGGCGGAGGCGCCATCGCGCTGACCTCGCTGCGCGGGGGTGTGCCCCCTGCCCCCGGCGCTGCGGAGGACGTGCCGGCGGCCGTGGCTGCAGCCGCCTCGCCGACCCCCGCGCCGACGTGGACCGGGCCGGCTCCCGCCCTCCCCGAGGCCTCCGGGGCGCCTGGAGCGGCCGGCCTCCTGATGCCTGCGACGAAATCCTCCGCGTCGCGCGAGGACGGCGACCGAACGCCCGCCCCCGCAGCAGCGCCTGCGAGCGCGAGGGCCTCGATGCCGCCGCCCGCCGCGGCGCCCTCGCCCGCCGCAGCGCATTCGCCGGGCGCGGCGCCCTCGCCCGCCGCAGCGCCTTCGCCTGGCGCGGCGCCTTCGCCCGGCGCGGCGCCTTCGCCCGACGCGGGGCACGGGCCCACGCCGGCCGCGGAGCCGTCCGCTTCCTCCTCGGCCAGGCCCCGGGAGGCGCTCTACTCGGCGGACTGACGTCGCGGCCTCTTCGGCGGCCGGATGCAGCGGCAGCGGAGCGGTGCTTTTCTCGCCTGGGGCGAACCCGGGGATGATATCTCCTGCTCCACCGATGCGATTCGTCTGGCCTGCGCCCGTGTTGAGCGGATTGCTGAGCATGGCCCTCATCGCTCCGGCCAGCGCGCAGCCCGACGCCGTCGCCGTGGCCGAGTCGCTCTTCAACCGCGGCCTCGCGGACATGCTGGCGGGCCGGTATCCGGCGGGCTGCCCTGCCCTCGCCGAGAGCCATCGGCTCGATCCTCGCGCAGGGCGGCTGTTCACGCTCGCCGAGTGCGAGGCCCTGTGGGGGCGCATCGCCACCGCCGTTGCGCGCTACAACGATTTTCTGGCGCTGTACTCCCGCATGTCGGAAGCCGAGAAGCTCCAGCAGCACGAGCGCTACAAGGTCGCGCTCGAGCAGCGCAACGCGCTCGCGCCGCTCGTGCCGCAACTCACGCTGTCGCTGCCGGGCGGCGCGCCCGCGGGCACGGTCGTGCAGCGCGACGGCATCACCCTGGAGCGGCCTTCCCTCGGCATCGCGCTCCCCGTCAACCCGGGAGAGCACGTCGTGACGACGAGGGCGCCAGGGGGGCCCGTGCACGAGGTGCGGTTCACGATCGACAAGTCCGCGTCGACGACGATCGAGCTCGAGGTGAAGCTCCCCGTCGAGGAGCCGTCGCGCGCGGGACCGATGGATTGGCCGCCCAGCCAGGTCGTCGGGCCGCCCGTGAAGCCCATCGAGGGTCCTGCCCCGTCCACGCAGGCGTCCGGGACCAGCGGCCGCCGCATCGTGACCTACGTGGCGGGCGGGCTCGCCGTGAGCGGGCTGGTCCTCGGGTCGGTGACCGGATGGATGGCGCTCGACGAGAGCAGCCGCGCGGCCGAGGCGTGCGAGGACGACAGCCCCGGCGCGGCGATATGCACCCCCAAAGGAAAGGCCGCCGGCGACCGCGCGAAGGCCCTCGGGAGGGTGAGCACGATCGGCTTCAGCGCCGGGGCGGTGCTGGCGGGCGCGGCGGTGCTGCTCTTCCTGACGGAGCCGTCCCCGCCCGGCCCGCGGGCGGCCGCAGCAGCCCGCTCGCTGGCCAGCGCCGCACCCCGCCCGAAGGCCGGCGCGGTGAGCTGGTCGCTGCTCGCCGGACCGAACGGCGGCGGCGTCGCGGTGCACAGCCGGTGGTGAGCCAGCCCGCACCCGGGCCGGCGCGCCCGGGTGGTAGTTGGCGATGAGGAAAGGACAACTCATGATCACGAAGACCACGATGACCATGTTCGGGCTCGCCGCCTCCGGGTTGCTCGCGGGCTGCACGGAGACACTCGACTCGAAGCAGATCCGCACCGGAGGGATCTCGGCGACCCTGGAGGCGACCGCCGAGAGCGCGTCGTCGACGAGCCTGAAGGCCATCCTCAAGGCAGGCGGCGACGAGAGCAACACGTACGTCATCCTGAGCGCGGGAGACCGGATCTTGGCGACCGCGGACGACGAGGAGGTCGAGATGCGCTCCGAGAGCGCCGGGGTCTATGTGGCTCACTTCGACGTCGGGGAGGGAGGCACCGAGCTCACGGTGCGGCTCGACCGCGAGGACGACGACGACGCGCCGAACAACGCCGGGACGCTCCCCGACCCGTTCGAGCTCGAGGCGCTGCCCAAGGAGCCGGTCTCGCGCGCCGAGGACATCACGATCGCGTGGTCGCCGAGCGGCTCGGGGGACGACATGGTGATCCGGGTGGACGGCGACTGCATCTTCTCCAAGACGTTCGATGTGGGGGGCGACACGGGGACGTACACCATCGCCGCGGGCGTGCTGGACCCGACGAGCTCACAGGAGCCCGAGAGCTGCGATGTGGACATCGTGATCAGCCGCACGCGCGGCGGCACGACGGACAAAACCCTGGACCCGGAGAGCTCGTTCGAGCTGAGCCAGGTCCGGGAAGGCCGCTTCACCTCGGCGCCCTGACGCGTCCCCGGCCCTCTCCCCCCTCGCGCGGCGCCTCCCCGGCGTCAGCGCGGGGC
Organism: Sorangium sp. So ce362; assembly: GCF_051519845.1. NCBI lineage: Bacteria > Pseudomonadati > Myxococcota > Polyangiales > Polyangiaceae > Sorangium > Sorangium sp. So ce362. Next base: position 8,103,211 of record NZ_CP150332.1, read on the forward strand.
GGCGGGCTCAGCCGGACAGCGCGGCGCGGTCGTCCTCGCGAGGGCCCACCAGCATCCGGTCCCCTTCACCAGCACGGGTCAGCCTGCCGAGACCTGCGCCTACCGGTAGAAGGCGAGATCGTCGATCCAGATATCGAACTCCTGCCTCGGATCGAAGCTGAAATAGAAGCCCCAGAGCCGGTCCATGGCGGGCGCGTCGAACTGCTGACCGAACCCTCCCTGTTTGAGGCACTCCACTGGAATCTTGAATTGCTTCCAGTCGCCCGCCAGCACGACGTGCTTGTGGAAATGGTCGTTGCATCGGTCGTTCGCGTTGTCGCAGATGCCCCCCGTATGGCGGGTCTGCTGTTCGACGAACATCACCTTCAGCCTCCTGGAGGAGCCCTCCTCGGCGCGGGCCCAGAAGGTGATGCCACGGTACTCGGAGGCATCGCCGTAGTCATCGTAGTACACATAGACGGCGACACCGGCTCCCCAGACACGGAAGCCGTCATTCGCGCTCGTGCGCAGGGCCACGAGGCTATCGCCGCGCGGAGGGTCGAGGGGGGTCATCAGGTCAGGCTCGTTGACAGGCTCGTGGATCCCGTCCACGGACTCGTCGTGGTCCATGAACCAGTCCCCTCCTCGAGGGATTGCGCTGTCCCCCTCGGGGATCGCGAGGTCCTCGTCTTCCATATCGTCGATGATCGACAGGTCCAGGCTCTCCCCCGGCATCACCTCGAGGACCGCGCACGCCGGCTCCGCACCGCCGCCCCCAGCGCCCCCTCCCCCGGCGCCGCTGCTCGCGGTCGTGCCCCCGGCGCCGCTGCTCGCGGTCGCGCCCCCGGCGCCGCTGCTCGCGGTCGCGCCCCCGCCGTCACCGCCTCCTGCGCCGCCGCGCCCGTCGGCCCCGCCCTCGGTGTCGTAGCTCTTGTCGAAGCCGAAGATCTGCGCGCATCCGAGCCCGAGCATCGCGAGGGCACATGCGCCGGCGCACCCAACGAAAAACAGCCCTGTCTTCCTTCTCATGGCAGTCTTCCAGACATCTTCTATCCACGAGGGTAGGACGGTGACCGCCCAAATGAAATGGGGACATGGCCGAGGCGCCTCGCTGCCGCCTGCCGCCCTGCCCCCGAGGAGCCGGTCGCCGCACATTCCCCGGCGCGGCGCGCTGCCGCGCATCCGGGGCTCGCAGGGGAGCGGCGCCGGCTCAGCCGAGCAGCGCGGCGTAGTCGTCCTCGCGAAAGCCCACCAGCACCCGGTTGCCCTTCACCAGCACGGGCCGCTTGACGAGCTTCCCATCCTCGGTGAGCCACCGCGCGACCTCCGCGTCGCTCGCGGCGTCCACCCGCGCCTTGCCGAGCGCGCGGTAGCTCTGCCCGCTCGTGTTGAGCCACCGGCGCACCGGGAGCCCGCTGGCCGGGACCCACCGGGCGAGCTCCTCGGCCGTCGGCGGCTCGTCGACAATGGGCCGGACGGCGACGTCCACGCCGCGCTCGCCGAGCCACTTCAGCGCCTTCTTGCAGGTGCTGCAGCCGGCATAGGAGAGGATCTGAACCTTGCTCATGCCCGCCTTCTGCCCTCGCCCGCAGGAGAGAGCAAGCGCGACGAAAATGCAGGAGAAGCGCAGCCGCTGCCACAGCCGAGGGCCGTCGCTGGAAAGATTCCCCATAGCAAGAGAGAAACCCGAGCTCGCATAAGCAAAGACCTCGGTCCGGAAGCGAGCAAAGCGCAGAGTCACCACGGCTCAGCAGCGCGCCCAGGCCGCCGCGCAGGGTGCAAGAATTGCTACATCGCGCGACGGGCCGTCTGGTATACGTGCGCGGAAAGGAGCCGCCTCCAGCGGCAGCGACCCTCGTGATCCGCCTCGATTCCATCAGCAAGCAGCACGGTAAGCAGATCCTCTTCCTCGAGGCCTCCGCGGCGGTGAACCGCGGCGAGAAGATCGGCCTGGTCGGGCCGAACGGCTCCGGCAAGACGACGATCTTCCGGATGATCACCAAGGAGGAGGCGCCCGACGGCGGCCAGGTCGCGATCGACCGCGGCGTCACCATCGGCTACTTCAGCCAGGATGTCGGCGAGATGAAGGGCAGGAGCGCCGTCGCCGAGACCATGGACGGCGCCGGCCCGGTCTCCACCGTCGCCGCGGAGCTCCGCGAGCTCGAGGCCGCGCTCGCCGACCCCGAGCGCATGGACGAGATGGAAAGCCTGATCGAGCGCTTCGGGCAGGCGCAGGCCCGCTACGAGGAGCTCGGCGGCTACGCGCTCGACGCCAAGGCGCGCGAGATCCTCGCCGGCCTCGGCTTCAGCCAGGCCACGATGGACGGCGACGTCGGCGCCCTCTCGGGCGGCTGGAAGATGCGCGTCGCGCTCGCGCGCATCCTCCTCATGCGGCCTGACGCGCTCCTGCTCGACGAGCCGACAAACCACCTCGACATCGAGTCGATCATCTGGCTCGAAGGGTACCTGAAGCAGTATCCAGGCGCGCTCGTCATGACCTCGCACGACCGCGAGTTCATGAACCGCATCGTCACCAAGATCATCGAGATCGACGGCGGCGAGCTCACCAGCTACTCGGGCAATTACGAGTTCTACGAGCAGCAGCGCGCCATCAACGAGCAGCAGGCCGAGGCCCAGTACGAGCGCCAGCAGGCGATGCTCGCGAAGGAGATGCGCTTCATCGAGCGCTTCAAGGCGCAGGCCGCCAAGGCGGCGCAGGTCCAGTCGCGCGTGAAGAAGCTCGAGAAGATCGACAAGGTCGAGCCGCCGAAGCGCCGGAGGACCATCCGCTTCGAGTTCAAGCCCGCGCCGCGCTCGGGCGACGACGTGGCGCGCCTCGACGGGGTCACGAAATCGTTCGGAGGCCGCCCCATCTACGACGGGCTCGATCTCCTGATCCGCCGCCGCGAGCGCTGGTGCGTCATGGGCGTGAACGGCGCCGGCAAGTCCACCCTCCTCAAGCTCATCGCGGGGGCCTCCGCGCCGGACGCCGGCGAGGTGAGCGTCGGCGCGAGCGTCAAGATGGGGTACTTCGCGCAGCACGCGATGGAGCTCCTCGACCCGACCCGCTCGGTCTGGGAGTCCATCGTCGCGAGCTTCCCCCAGGCCTCCATCGGCTCGCTCCGCACGCTCGCCGGCGCATTCGGCTTCTCCGGCGACGACATCGACAAGCCCTGTCGCATCCTGTCCGGCGGCGAGAAGGCCCGCCTCGTGCTCGCGATCATGCTCTACGATCCGCCGAATTTCCTCGTCCTCGACGAGCCGACAAACCACCTCGATATGGCGACCAAGGAGATGCTCGTCGGGGCGCTCGCCTCGTTCGAGGGCACCATGCTGTTCGTCTCGCACGATCGCCGCTTCCTCGCCTCGCTGTCGAACCGCGTCCTCGAGCTCGTGCCCGAGGGACCGCGCGTCTACGGCGGCGGATACCTGGAGTATGTCGCCCAGAGCGGACACGAGGCGCCAGGCATCCGGAGCTGACGGGGACCTCGCGCATGGCCGCGCGGGCCGCGCCCGGCCATGCGGGCTGTACCTGAGCTCGACTCCCGCTCGTCGGCTCCGCTCACCACGCGGCGCGAGGTGAACACACGCTCAAGCTTTCGCGCTATCGTAAGGGCCCAGATGGATCAGCTCGGTAGACCGAGCCCAAAGCGGCTCTCCGGCTTCGTCCAGCGCCACCACGGCGCGATCCTGGAGGCTTGGAAGCAGCGAGTCCAGGCGCTGAGCCCGGCGCGGCGGCTGTCGGATCCGATGCTGACCGACCATATCCCGAACGTCCTCGACTACATCGCCGAGGTCACGGGCAGCGCGAGCACGCGGGCCGCGATCGACCAGAAGCTCCAGGCCATGCCCGGGTATCACGCGCTGAGCCGGCTCGCCCACGGGTACGACCTCGCCGACGTGGTGATGGAATACGCGGCGCTCCGCGCCGTGATCCTGGAGCTCTGGGAGCGGGACGGCGACGGAGACGGCGGGCGCGAGCTGATCCAGCTGAACGCGGCGCTCGACGAGGCGATCGCGGACGCCGTGTCGCGCTACCAGGAGGCGCGCGTGCGCGTGCTCCAGGCGCTCGACGCGATCTCGGCGGCCGCCCTCGGCAGCAGCGACCTGGACACCTTCCTGGAGGCGCTCATCCGGGCCACGCGGGAGGCGGCGGCCGCCGTGGACGTGGCGATCGTCCTGCTCGGGGACGGGGACCACCTCGAGGTGCACGCGACGGCCGGCCTCGGCGACGGGCCGCTGCTCGGCCCGCCGCTCGAGGCGACGCGGGAGCTCGCCCGGGCGGTCCTCGCGCTGCGCGGTCCCACCTCGCTCGACGCCGCGCTCCCGACCTTGCCCGTGACGGCGCGCGAGATCCGGTCGAGGGGGCTGCGCGCCGTCTACGGCGTGCCGCTGCTCCACGAGGGGCACCCGATCGGCGTCGCGATCCTCGGCTCCCGCAGCGCCGCGGAGTTCTCCGAGGAGGACCTGCTGATGCTCCGCACGATGACCAGCCGGGCGACCGGGATCATCGTGCAGGCGCAGCTCGTCGCGAAGGAGCGCGCGTCGCGGCACCAGGCGGACGACGCCCGCGCGCTGCTCGCGACCGTGATCGAGCAGATGCCGGCGGGGCTCATCATCGGCGAGCGGGAGACGGGGCGCGTCCTGCTCACGAACCAGCAGGCCACGGCGCTCTTCCGGGGGTCGCTCGCCGGCGTCCAGAGCATCGAGGGCTACAACCTCTACCGGGGGTTCCACCCGCGGTCGGGCAAGCCGTACGAGACGTGGGAGTGGCCGCTCGCGCGCACCGTCACGACCGGCGAGGTCGTGAACGACGAGGAGATCGACGTGCTCCGCGGGGACGGCACGTGGGGGCGGATCCTCGTGCGCTCGTCGCCGGTCCGGGACCCGGTCGGGCGCGTCTCGGCGGGCGTCGTGACCTTCTTCGACATCACCGAGCGCACGCGCGCCGAGCAGGGGCAGCGCTTCCTGGCCGCCGCGAGCGCCGCCCTGAGCGACAGCCTCGATCTCCAGAGCACGCTCGACCGGCTCGGCCGCCTCACGGTCCCCGAGCTCGCGGACTGGTGCGTCATCCAGACGCTCCCGGAGCTCGAGGCGGCGCGGCGGGTCACGGTGACGCACGCGGATCCGGAGGCGGTCCGGAGGGCGCACGCGATCTTCCGCGAGGTGGATCCGCCTCCGGGGCTCGCGGCGCTGATGGAGAAGGTCCCCTGCATCGAGCGCCCGGAGCTCGTCCGGGACCTGTCGCACCCGCTGCTCGCCTCGTTCGGCGAGCACGCCGCCTTCCGCCGGCTCGTCGGCGAGCTCGGGATCACGTCGGCCATGGTGGTCCCGATGGTCGCGCGGGGCCGCACGTTCGGCTGCATCACCCTGGCGACCGCGGAGTCCGGCCGGATCTACGACGAGGCGGACCTCGCGGTCGCGCACGATCTGGCGCAGCGGGCGGCGCTCGCCGCGGACAACGCCCGGGTGTACGAGGCCGCGCAGCGCGCCATCGAGCTCCGGGACAACGTGCTCGCCACGGTGTCCCACGACCTCAGGAACCCCCTGAGCGCGATCATCACGGCGGCCGCCGTGATGACCAAGCGCGCGGCGGTGCGCGGGGAAACGGGCGAATCGAAGGCGATCCAGGCGATCCAGCGCTCGGCGCACCGGATGGATCGGCTGCTCCACGACCTGCTCGACTTCGCGAGCCTCCGCGCCGGCCGGCTGGCGCTGCGCCGGCAGCCGCAGGACCCGCGGGAGATCGGCCGGGAGGCGGTCGAGACGTTCGAGCCGCAGGCCCAGGAGAAGGGGATCCACCTGGGCGTCGTGTCGTCGACCGAGGACGTCCCGCTCGTCGTGTGCGATCGCGATCGCGTGCTCCAGGTGCTCTCGAACCTCCTGAGCAACGCGGTCAAGGTGACGGGCGCCCAGGGGTCGATCACGGTGCGGTGCGAGCACCGGCAGGAGCACGTCCTCTTCTCGGTGGCGGACACGGGGCCGGGGATCCCGGAGGACGAGCTGCCCTACCTCTTCGAGCGGTTCTGGCGCGGCCAGCGGAACGGCTACAAGGGCACCGGGCTCGGGCTGGCCATCGCCCGCGAGCTCGTCGTCGCGCACGGGGGGACCATCCACGTGGAGAGCCGCGTGGGCGTGGGGACCACCTTCCGGTTCACGATCCCGGTGGGGAACGCCGAGGGCTGAGCCGGCGGCGGGTCCGCGCGGCCGCGGGATGAGCCTGCGGCGAGCGCGCCGGCGCGGCCTCCGCGGAGGAGTGGACGATCGAGCGCGCTGGCCCCAGACGCCTCCGAAAGGAGGATACATGGGAGACGAGACAACGCACGACCAGCTGGGCGCGCCGCGCGCCGCGCGCGAGGTCAGCGAGGAGAAGCGACCTCACCCGCAGGCGGACGTCCCCGGCGTCCGCGGGCCGATCACGTCGTCCGGCGAGCGAGAGGACGCTCCCCCCGGCGAGGTCGAGACCTGGGGCAGCGAGGGCGGCGCTGGCGTGTACGAGGGAGGGCCGATCGTCTCGGACACGAAGCTCCCCGCGGGGAGCTCTGGACGCAAGCCTTCGTAATTACTATGTTTTATCGATGCCGCGGTCCGCGGCGGGCCGCCGGCTCACGGCTGCTGCTGCTGCTGCGTCGACCTGGGCGCGCATCGCTGCATGTAGGCGGGCTCGGGGCAGCCCTCGTGGGTCAGGATCTCGTTTTCCTGGCACTTCACGAGCGCCGCCCGGATGTCGAGGCACTTCCCCGGCCCTGCCTCCACGCATCGGTGCACCGTGGTGGTCCCGTTGGCGCAGCCATCGAGCTGTCCCTTGGGGCACGTAAGAAGCGGCCCGACCGAGCAGTCGCTCTCCGGTGTCGGGCCGGTCGCTGTCGTCGACGTCCCCTGGGTCGCCTGCGGCCGGGGCGTGCAGGCGGCGCTCCCGGCGAGCGCGAGCCCCGTGAAGAGGAAGAGCAGGCCCCGGCGGGGCGAGCTGCTGCGCGTGTTCATGCGGTCGTTCTCCGTGGGTGAGGTCGTGCCGGGAACCCGAAAGGCAGGTCGCCGCCCGGCGCGCCCGGCAGACTACTCCACGGAACGACGTCGCCCGGGCGCTTTTGCCGGCTGCCAGAGAGGCAGTCCCGCGCAACCTCAACCCCGGTCGGAACGAGCCACCCGCCTCAACCCCGGTCGGAACGAGCCGCCCGCCTCAACCCCGGTCGGAACGAGCCGCCCGCCTCAACCCCGGTCGGAACGAGCCGCCCGCCTCAACCCCGGTCAGAACGCGCCGCCGCCGTGCGCGATCAGGGCCCAGCTGTCTCCGCCCGTCTGGGTCGCCGAGCCGCGGACGGTCAGGTCGTCGAAGAAGGCAGGGCGGAAGTTGAGCCGGACGCCCAGCTTGACGTTGCGTGTGACCAGCCGCTCCACCCCCGCGGTGAGCGGCACCGACACCGCGAACGCGTCGCCGCCCTCGCCCGCCCAGCCCGTGTAGCCGACCCCCGCGACAACGAACGGCTGCACGATCGCCTCGTCGGCGCGCAGGACGTTGTAGCGCAGCCCCGCGTCGAGCGAGGTCATCACGAGCGACTTCCCCAGCGTCGCTCGCTGGTTCACCGAGCCGATGTAGTTCCCCTCGACGGCCACGCGCGGCGACATGGTCCCGGTCACGCGCACGTTCCAGGTGGGCCCGACGCCCGCGGCGCCACCCAGGTAGCCCAGCATGCCGAAGCCGCCCTCGACCGCGATCGAGGGCTCGGGGATGCGCCGGATGAGCGGCTGATCCGCCGGAGGGACGTTGCCCGCCGGCCGATCGCGCTGTTCCGCTCGCGCCGCCCCCTGCGCTTCCGCCGCGCCGGCAAACGCCATCATGGCGGCGGCGGCCAAGGCCGGCGCCGCGAATCGTTGCGTGCTCATTGCTGTTCTCCCCCCGTGGACCGGTTCCGTCGTCGACGCCGCCTCGTGCACACCGCAGGCCACACGCGGCTGTGCAGCGCGGGTCCGGCGGCCCCACCCCGCGTCACCCGTCCGCCCCCGCGCGGCCGCGTCCGCCGGCGAAACCGCGCCGCCGCTCGCACGTAATCCGTACGTGGAAGTGAAGCGAGGCGCGCCGAGCGACCGCTCGCTCGCTCGGATCGGACGCCGCTCGCGGCCGCGAACCAGCTCGGATCGACGGCCACATCGAGCGAGCGGGTGGGGGGGACGGGCAGCCCCGATCTTCCTTCCCGTCCTCCTGCCATCCTGTTCAAGTGGAGAGCTCCACGCGACCGGGGCGGCCGCGCATCAACCCATGGAATCCAGGAGACGAGCATGAAAACGAGGCGAACAAGGCCCCTGCTCTTCCTCGTGCTCGCTGCCGCCGGGCCGGGCGCGGCCGCATGCCAGGGCGAGCCGCCGCCCCCCCTCGCGCCCGCCGCGACCGAGCTCAAGGCGCCGGAGGCGAAGGCGCCCGCCGCGGCGGCCTTCGCGATCGACAGGGCGGGCAGCAGGGTCGAGCTCGCGATGGACGCGCCGCGGGAGAAGATCCGCGGGCGGATCGAGGGCGCCGCCGGCGGAACGTTGCAGGTCGATCCCGCCGACATCACGAGGACGACGGGCCTCATCATGGTCGACCTCTCCACGCTCGAGCTCTTCCAGACCGCCGTGGGCGACGACGGCAAGCCCGGCGAGGAGAAGAAGAGCGACCTGCAGAACGAGCACGCGCGCACCTGGCTCGAGATCTCGAAGGACACGCCCGGCGACGTCCGAGAGAAGAACGAGAAGGCCCAGTTCGCGATCCGGTCGATCTCGACCTCCGGCGAGAAGGACCTCTCGAAGCTGTCCGGCGCGGAGCGGACGGTGACCGTCACCGCGTCGGGCGACCTCCTGCTGCACCAGCGGCAGACCCCGAGGACCGTGGAGCTCATCGCCACGTTCAGGTACGAGGGCGACAGGCCCGCCGCCGTCACCGTGAAGACGGCGAAGCCGTTCTCGGTCGGGCTGGCCGAGCACGACGTCCGCCCGCGCGAGGCGTTCGGCAAGCTCGCCCAGAAGACGCTCGAGGTGCTGTCGCCCAAGGTCGCCAAAGAGGCGATGGTGTCGCTGGAGCTCACCGCGACCGCGGGCGCTGCGGCCACGGCGCCCGCAGGCAGCGCCGCGCGGTGAGCGCCGCGCGCCGCCGGTGGAACCCCCGGTGAGCCGTTGCGGCCCCCTGGCGGGTCTGAGAGACATGGCGCTCCGGACGCCGCCGGGAAACCGGATCACGCCTCGCCCGTAGGGGGTGCAGGCCCGTCGATGACGAGAACCAGAGGAGCCACACGATGCTGTCGAAGAAGAGCATTTACGAGACGCTCGCCGCGCTGAGCGCCGGTGCCATGCTGATGAGCGGCTGTGGCGGCGCGCAGGCGCCGGTCAACGCGACCGAGGTCCCCGCCGAGCAGGAGGCGACCCCGGTCGCGCCGGCCGAGCCCGCGCCGGCCGAGACCACCTCCGGCGACGCCGCCGCGGGCGCGAATGTCCCCGCGGCCCCGGCCGCGCCCGAAGCCCCGGCGCCGGCGCCGGCGAGCGACGTGCAGTCCGCCGCGACGGCGCCGCTGGTCGCCCCCACGGCCACCCCGGCGCCCGTCCCGCCCACCCCGACCTCCGCCCCGGCCAAGCCCGCCGCGAAGAAGGTGGGCGCCAAGAAGGCCGGCCACGCGGGCTGCGGTCAGGGCACCTGCGGCTGATCCCGATCGGCCCTGCCCGCCCCGCACCCCCATGACCGGCAGCGCGCTCACCGGCGTCGGCCTCGGGCTCCGATGGGAGTTCCTCGACGAGGTGCTCGCGGCGCTCGATGCGCCCGGCGAAGGCGCGCGCGGCGCGGCGCTGGCCGTCCCCTTCTTCGAGCTCTCCCCCGAGAACTACATGCGCCGCGGCGGCTACTTCCCCGCCGCGCTCGAGCGCGTCCGCGAGCACCGCGCGATCCTGACGCACGGGCTCACCCTGTCGGTCGGCGGGGTCGACCCGCTCGACGATGGCTACCTGCGGGCGCTGCGGGGGTTCGTCGATCGGCTCGACCCCCCCTTCCACAGCGATCACCTGTGCTTCTCCGGCGTGGGCGGCAGGTTCCTCCACGACCTCTTGCCGCTCCCGCTCACCTCCGCGGCCGCCGCCCACGCCGCCGCCCGCATCCGCGAGACGGAGGAGCGGATCGAGCGCCCGATGGCGATCGAGAACATCACCTACTACCTGGTCCCGGGCCGCGCCTCGCTCGACGAGGCCGACTTCCTCGTCGAGGTGCTCGAGCGCGCCGGCTGCGGGCTCCTGCTCGACGTGAACAACGTCTACGTCAACGCCCGGAACCACGGCTTCGACCCGATCGCGTACCTGGAGAAAATTCCACCTGCGCGCGTTGTCTCGATGCATGTGGCCGGGCATGCGTGGCGCGACGATGCGGAGGTCCTCGTCGACACGCACGGCGCGCCGGTCATCGAGCCCGTGCTCGACCTGCTCGCCCACGCTGTCGCGCGGACCGGGCCGGTGCCGGTCGTGCTGGAGCGCGACAACGAGGTGCCGCCGCTCGAGGCGCTGCTCGCCGAGCTCGCCGAGGTCGACGCGGCGTACCGGCGCGGGCTCGCGGCGCGCGAGGCGCGGGCGTGAGCGCGGCGCGCGGGGCGCTGAACGAGCCGCCGCCGGAGCTCGCGGCGCTGCAGCGAGCGCTCCAGCTGAGCGTGAGCGCGCCGGACGGCGAGGCGCTCGCGGCCGATCCGCGCGCGTGGCTCGCCCGCGCCGGGCTCGAGGGGCCCGACCTCGAGGCGATGGCCGCGCTCCCGCCGAAGCGGCTGCTGCTCTACCGGAGCCTCATCCGCCGCGGGCTGACGGGCGCGATCCGCGCCGGGATCCCGCGGACCGCGGCGCGCCTCGGCGCCCGGTTCGAGGCGGACGCGGCGCGCTTCCTCGACGTGGAGCTGCCCCGCTCGCGCTACCTCCGCGACGTCGCCTTCGAGTTCGTGGGCTTCGCGGCGCCGCGCTGGGCCGAGGACCCGGAGGTGCCCGCCTACCTCGCGGATCTCGCGCGCCATGAGCTCGCCGCCTTCGCGGCGTCGTGCGCCGAGGCGGACGGGGAGGAGGCCGGCGCAACGGGCCGACCGGACGCGCCGGACGCGCCGGGGGCGCCGGGGGCGCCGGACGCAGCGGACGCGCGGGGCGCGCCGGCCTCCCACGAGGAGCTCTCGCTCGACCGGGGCGCGCGCTTCCAACGGGCCGCGGCGCTCGTGCGCTACGAGCACGCGGTCCACAGGCTGGAGGGCGGCGAGTCGGCGCGCGACGTGCCGGCGCGCGAGCCGACGCGCCTGCTCGTGTACCGCGACGCCGGGCACGATGTCCGCTTCCTGGAGCTCACGCCCCTCGCGGCCGAGATCCTCGGCCGCCTCCTCGCGGGCGCCGCGCTCCGGGACGCCGTGGTCGAGGGCTGCGCCGCGCTGAGCCGCCCGGTCGACGGCCCGGTGCTGGAGAGCACCGCGACCCTCCTGAGCGACCTCGCCGAGCGCGGAGCGCTTCTCGGACCGTCGCGCGCGCCGCAGGCCCCTGGCGCGCCGCGCTGACCGCCGACGCGCAACGGGTGTATGCCGTCGGAGCCGCCATGGACGAGCTCGCCTTGAACGCAGCGATGGACCGGTACGCGTGCGGCGACGCGCGCGCGTTCCCGGAGCTGCACCGCGCGCTCTCGTCACGCCTCCTCGCGTACCTCACCCGCATGTGCGGCTCCGAGACGCTCGCCGGCGACCTGACCCAGGAGACGTTCTTGCGGATACACCGCGCCCGATCGACCTTCGCCCAGGGCGGCGCCGTCACCCCGTGGGCGTACGCCATCGCGCGGAACGTGTACGTCGACCACGCGCGCGCCCAGAAGCACCGCAGCACCGAGCGGCTCCCGAGCGATCCGGGCGCGGAGCCGCCGGACGCGCACGGCGCCGACGGCGAGGCGGTCGCGATCGCCTCCGAGACGGCGCGGGCGGTCGAGCGCGTGCTCTCGTGCCTCCCGGCGTCGCAGCGCGAGGCGTTCATCCTGCTCCGGTACGAGGGGCTGAGCGTGCAGGACGCCGCGGCCGTCCTGGGGACGACCGCGACCGCGGTGAAGCTCCGCGCGTTCCGCGCCTACGAGGCGCTGCGCGCCGCGCTCGAGGAGCTCAAGCGGCGGCCCGAGGCGGAACGAGGCGCCGGCAGGAGCGTAGAGAACAGGAGCGTAGAGAAGGGCATGGAGAAGGGCGACAGGCCCGCGGCCACGGGGCCTGAGCGGAGCGGCCGCCGTGGCAAGGGGCAAGCGGGCGTCCGGGGAGGTGCCGATGGCGAATGAGCCCGATTTGTTGAGTAAAATCGAGGACATCCCTGATCCCGCGGCCCACCTCGCCGCGCGCCCGCCGCCCGCCCTGGCCGAGGCGCTGGCCGAGCCGTCGCTGACGCGCCCGGCGCGCGAGCGCCTCGCCCTTGGCGCGACCCTGGCCGGGCTCGCCTGGGTCCTGCTCTTCAGCTGGGGCGAGGGCCTCCGCGACGACCTCGGGTCTCCCCGGGTGCTCGTCCCGCTCGCCGTCGTGGCGGTGCTGTCCGGCCTCGGCCTGCTGCTCGCGCTGAGGCCGCGCGCCCGGGGGCTGCCGGCGAGCGTGAGGGCGATCCAGGCGCTCGCCGTCGCGGTGCCGGTCGGGTTCCTGGCCGCGGCCGTCGTGAGGTCGCGCGTGGCCGATCCGCCGGTGCCGCTCGATCTGCACCTCCGGTGCATCGCGAGCGCCCTCTGCACGGCGCTCGTGCCGTTCGCGCTGGCGGCGCTGGTGCTGCGCCGCTCGTTCCTCTCGGCGCCGGCGTGGCGCGGCGCCGCGATCGGGTCCCTGTGCGGCCTCGGGGTGGTGGTCGGCCTCGAGGCGCACTGCGCGCTCGACGATCTCCTCCACGTCGCCTTCGCCCACGGCCTCCCGATCGCGGCCGGCGCGCTCCTCGGCGCCTCCGCCGGGGCGCTGCGCGGGCGCGCCTGAAGCGCCGCGCCGCGTCGTGCGCCCTCCCCGGACAGGGCCGCGCGGGGCGCGCCGGCCGCGCCCGCCTCGCCCTGCATCGCGACGGGGAGCGCCGTGGCGCTTGCCCCGCGGCGCAGTCCGGGGATAACCCAGGTCCAGGTGAACGTGGATCGATCGATGCAGCGCACCCTCCTCTGCCTGGCGGCCGGACTGTGGCTCGGATGCGGCAGATCCGGCGCCGGGACCGCGAACAACGGCGCGACGACAAGCATCTCCGGGAGCGGCGGTGACAGCATGAGCCAAGGCAACAGCGCGACCAGCAACGGCACCGGCGGCAACGGCAACACCGCGAGCAGCACCGGCACCGGCGCCGGCGCCGGCGGCGGCGCGCAGCCGACCGGCGCACCCCTGGTTTACGTCGGGGGCCACGAGGGTATCTTCGTCTTTCGCCTGAACGAGGCCGACGGCGCGCTGTCGGCCGTGCAGGGCCCGCTCGACGCCGAGATGAACCCGACCTTCCTCGCCGTCGATCCCGCGCGCCAGCGCCTCTTCGCGGTGAACGAGCTGAGCGAGGTGGACGGGGAGATGTCGGGGGCGGTCAGCGCGTTCCGGATCCACCCGCAGGACGGCACGCTCGAGCGCATCAACCGGGTCTCGTCGAAGGGCCAGGGCCCTGCCCACCTGTCCACGGATCGGGCCGGGCGCTTCGTCCTCGTCGCCAACTATGGCGGCGGGACGGCGGCGGTGCTCCCCGTCGGCCAGGAGGGCGCGCTCGGCCAGGCGTCCTCCGAGGTCTCCTTCGGGCGCCGGACGCGGTCGCACCACGCCGTGACCGATCCGGCCAACAGGTTCGCCTTCGTCACAAACCTCGGGAGCAACGCGATAGCCCAGCTCACCTTCGACGCGGAGACGGGCCGGATGGAGCCGAACGACCCGCCGGCGCTCTCGTTCCCCGCGGGCACGGGGCCCCGGCACCTCGAATTCCACCCGAACGGCCGGTTCGCCTACGTGATCAACGAGTCCGCCGACTCGATTACCACCCTGAGCTACGATCCGTCGCGCGGGACGCTGTCCGCCCTCGACACCGTCTCGACGCTCCCCGACGGCGTGAGCGGCGAGGAGAACACGTGCGCCGAGATCCAGGTGTCCCCGTCGGGCAAGTTCGTTTACGGGTCGAACCGGGGCCACGACAGCATCGCCATCTTCGCGGTCGATCCCGAGCGGGGCACGCTCACGCCCGCCGGCCATGCCTCGACGCAGGGCATGACGCCGCGCCATTTCCAGATCGCGAAGACAGGCAAGCTGATGCTCGTCGCGAACGAGGATTCGGGGAACATCGTCGCGTTTCGCGTGGACGAGGCGACGGGCGCCCTCGAGCCGACAGGCCGTGTCACCGAGGTCCCCGAGCCCACCTATGTCGGGATCGTGGCCCTGCCTGACCGCTGAGCGGGGCGAACCGAGCACCGCCGGGGATCACCGCCCGGGATGGCGCTTCGGCTCCTCCCCCGACTTCCGCAGCATCACGATCTTCCCCGTCGGCGTCGCCACGGTCTTCACGAAGGCGGCCCGCTGTCGCCCGAGGACCCAGCTCGCCTCGGCGAGCTCCTCCTCGGCGCGCTGGCCCTTCACCAGCAGCACGATCCCGTTGGGCCGCACGAAGGGCACGGTCAGCGGGATCAGCATGACCAGGCGCCCCACCGCGCGCGCCGTCACCGCGTCGAACGCGCCGCGGAGATCGCCCTTGCCGAGCTGCTCGGCGCGCTCGGCGCGCACCGACACGTTGGTGAGCCCGAGGCCCGCGGCCACCGCGACGAGGAACGAAGCCTTCTTCTGCGTCGCCTCCACCAGCGTCACCCTCAGATCGGGCCGAGCGATCGCGAGCGGAAGGCCGGGGAGGCCCCCGCCCGAGCCGATGTCGGCGAGGCGCGCCCCCGCGCTCAGCTCCTCCAGGAGGGGCAGGAGCGTGAGCGAGTCGAGGACGTGTTTCTCCCAGACCTCGACCGGATCCGTGATCGAGGTGAGGTTCATCAGCTCGTTCATCGCGAGCAGGCGCGCGAGGTAATCGCCGAGCTTGGCGATCACCGCGGCGTCGAGGGTGATACCGATCGCCGCGAGGCGCTCCGCGAAGCCCTCCGGAGGCGTGAGCGGAGCGGGAGCCGGCAGCGGGAGAGGAGCGCGTTCGTCAGGGAGCATGGACGTCCGCACACCCTAGCAAGCTCCCCCTCGTGAAGCGCCGCAATTGTCGCGCTCGCCCTCCCCGCCCGCTCCGGGCCGCCCTTGTGACGGCTCGCTACATCGCCGAGAGGCGCCTCTGCAGCTCCTCGGGAGAGACGTCCTCGATCCGGCTCGCGAAGGACCAGCGATGGCCGTACGGATCGCGGAGCCAGGCCGTCCGGTCTCCGAACGGCTTGTCCTGCGGCGGGCGATCGATGGTCGCGCCTGCCGCCGCGGCCTGCGCGACGAGCGCGTCCACGTCCTCCACGTAGACGACGACGGCCGGGCTGCTGCCTCCCAGCGTCTCGGGACTGACGGCGCCGAGCTCGGGATACTCGTCCGACAGGAAGAACCGGGCGGGGCCGATCGACAGCTCGGCGTGCCCGATCCGCCCGTCGGGCATCGGGATGCGCGAGTCCTCGCGCGCGCCGAACGCGCGCTTGTAGAACTCGATGGCTTCCGCGGCGCTCCGCGCGCTCAGGTAGGGGAAGCACGTCTGGCCTTCCGGGACGGGGTGGACCTTGCTCTTCGTCATCGTCGCGCTCCTTCGTGCTCGTATCGAGTCGTGACCTTTCCCGGGGGAACGGCGGGAATTGCCTTGACGGTCGTGCAGCGCGCCTCGCGCGCCCGGGCGAAGGCGAGCCTCTCCCGGCGCCCGCCGCCTCGGCGATCCGGGTCGGTGCTCATCCTGGACCATCGCGCCGACCGCGTATTGGACGAAATTTACCTGCGCGCTCGGCCGTGCGGCTTGACGAACGCGTAACACATCGGTTACACATCACGCCGATGGACGCTGTTGCCCAGGCGCTGGCGGATCCGATCCGGCGGGAGATCCTGCGGATGCTGCGCGATCGCACCGCCACGGCGGGCGCCATCGCCGGCGCGTTTCCGGTCAGCCGCCCGGCGGTCAGCCGGCACCTGCGCGTGCTGCGCGAGGCGGGCCTGGTGCGCGACGTCCAGTGCGGTCGCGAGCGCGAGTACCGCCTCGATCTCGGTGCGCTCGCCGAGCTCGAGGCGTTCCTGCGAGAGCTGCACGCGGAGGGCCCGTGGCATCGCCGGTTCGACGCCCTCGAGACCGAGGTGCACCGCGTCGGCCGGCAGCGGCGCATGGCGACCGCCCCGCCCTCCCACGACGAAGCGAAACGAAGAAAGGAGACCGCATGAGCCCCCGACCCACAGGCCGCGTCCGGAGCACGGCGACAGGCGCCGATCTCGTCATCACGCGCAGCTTTCGCGCCCCCATCGAGGATGTCTGGCAGAGCGTCACCGCGTCCGAGAGCACGGCGCGCTGGATCGGCCCGTGGGAGGGCGAAGCGGGGCCCGGCAAGACGGTGCGCCTCCAGATGGCGTTCGAGCAGGGGGCACCGCGGTGCGATATGTCGATCGATACATGCGAGCCGCCGCATCGCCTCGCGCTCACGGCCAAGGACGATCACGGCGGGTGGCGGCTCGAGCTGTCGCTCGCGGCGAGGGGTGAGATCACCGAGCTCACCTTCATCCAGCGCCTCGCCGATCCAGCGCTCGCCGGCGATGTCGGGCCGGGCTGGGAGTACTACCTCGACATGCTCGTCGCCTCCAGGCTCGGCGATCCGCTGCCCAGCTTCGCCGACTACTATCCGGCGCAGCGCGACTATTACCTCGGCGACGCGCGCACGCCCTGCTGAGGTCGCCGATCGATGGGCTCGCCGGCAGTGATCCTCTTCGTTGGCCTGCCGGCCTCGGGCAAGACCACGTTCTTCCGGGCCCACTTCTCGGCGACGCACGTGCATGTCAGCTCCGCCGCCGCCAGCCTCTCGCTCTCGCTCAGCGCGCCGGTGGAGTTCGACGCGCGCCTGTGGCTCGGCGCCCGGCGCGGAGACGTGGTCGACTGCTTCCGCTGGCGGCAGACGGACGCGACGCGCTCCGCGCTCAACAACTGGTGCTATTGGACCCTTCGAAAGGAGGGCAAGAGCGTCAAGGAAGCCACCCATGCGATGCTCGGCCTCTCCGTCGCTGGAAAGAACGAGCTGCTCTTCTCCCGCGGGATCAACTTCAACGACGTGCCCGCGTGGCAGCGCCGGGGATCGGGCGTTTATTGGGAGACGATAGCCAAGGTAGGGAAGAACCCCAGGACCGGAGAGAGCGTCCCGACCACCCGTCGCAGGCTTCACGTCGACGACGATCTGCCCATGAAGGAGGCTTACGGGAAGTTCGTGCGTCAATTCCTCAAGGAGCAGGCCGAAGCATGACGAGCGCCCGCCCGCGCGCCGCCGCCTGAGGGGCTGGGCGAACAGGCCACCATGCGCTCCGGGGCGCGGGCGCGCTGGCGGCGCGCCGCCAGCGCGCCCGCGATGGGCAAGCTCTCGCCCGGCGCCGGCGCGGCGTGATCGCGTGATCGCGTGGTCGCGCCGGACTGTGCATTAGCGGCTGCCCGAGGTAGGCTCGCGGCATGAAGATCGTCCTCCCGGGCGGGAGCGGACAGGTGGGTCAGATCCTTGCGCGCGCCTTCGCGGCCGACGGGCACGAGGTGATCGTCCTGTGCCGCAGCGCGAGCGTGCCCGCAGGGCGGGTCGTGCCGTGGGATGGACGCACGCTCGGCCCCTGGGCGCGCGAGCTCGACGGCGCCGACGTGGTGTTCAACCTCGCTGGCCGCAGCGTGAACTGCCGTTACACGGACGAGAACCTCCGCGCGATGAGGAGCTCTCGTGTCGACTCGACGCGCGCCGTCGGCGAGGCGATCGCCGCCGCCTCGCAGCCGCCGCGCGTATGGCTGCAGATGAGCACGGCCACGATCTACGCGCACCGCCACGACGCGCCCAACGACGAGGCGACCGGGCTCCTCGGCGGCGACGAGCCGGACGTCCCCTCGTATTGGCGCAACAGCGTCGAGATCGCCCGAGCGTGGGAGCAGGCGCTGGACGAGGCCAGGACGCCGCGCACGCGCAAGATCGCGATCCGCGCCTCCATGGTGATGAGCCCTGATCGCGGCGGCATCTTCGACGTGCTGCTCGGGCTCACCCGGCGGGGCCTCGGCGGTCCGGCCGGCGGAGGGCAGCAGTTCGTGTCGTGGATCCACGATCGCGACTTCGTGCGAGCGACGAGGTTCTTGATCGAGCGGGACGACCTCTCCGGGCCGGTCAACCTCGCCTCGCCGGGGCCGCTCCCCTACCGCGATTTCATGCGCGCGCTGCGCGAGGCCTGGGGCATCGGCTTCGGGTTGCCCGCGATGAAATGGATGCTGGAGGTCGGCGCGCTCGTGATGCGCACGGACACCGAGCTCGTGCTGAAGAGCCGGCGCGTCGTCCCCGGGCGCCTGCGCGAAGCCGGGTTCACGTTCGCCTTCGCCGAGTGGTCGGCGGCGGCGCGCGACCTCGTGGCGCGATGGCGCGCCGAGAGCTGAGGAGGTGAACAGCTCGACGCCCGTGAGGCGTCAGCATTCCATCGTCGCCTAGAGGAGGCCTTCCTCCATCGCGAGGGGTCTTTCGTCCACAGATTATCTCAGCTCATAGACGTCGACCGTGTCCGCCATCACATGGGGCACGAGGACGCGTCCACGCTTCGTGTCGTAACCGATGTCCGCGGGCGTCTTCTGCTCGGGAATCGCGACCTCGAAGGTTCCGCCGAGCTTCCCGCGAAGCACCGCCGACGCTTCGTGGCTGGTCACGAGGAGCGAGTCCCCGAGGGAGATCAGGCCGTCGAGGCGGCCGCCGGGCGCCGTGGTGGTCGCGTCCTGCTTGGCGCCCTTCTCGTCGAGGCGGAAGACCTCGGGAGCGCCGCTCGAGCAGACCACGAGCCCCTTGTCGGACCATGCGATGCCGTTCGGCATGTGCAGGTCGGTGGTCTTCACCAGCGCCTTGGCCTTGCCCTTCTCGATGACGTACATGGCATCGCTCGACGTCGCCTCCAGGTTTCCGATCGCGCCGATCTTGAAGCCGGAGTCGGACACGTAGACCTTGCCGTCCGGAGCCGCCGCGACGTCGTTCAGCAACGTCGTACCGGGGATGGCGATCTCCCCCTTCGGCGCCCCGGTCTTGAGGTCGAACATCCGGACGGTCGTGAGGTCGGCGACGTAGAGCACGCCCTTCGCGATCGCCGATCCTGTCGGCGCGTCGAGCTTGACCTTGGCCTTGCCGCCCTCGATCCACTTCAGGTTCGTCACCTGACCGTCGGGCGAGAGCACGGAGATGAAGCCGTTGTTGTCCTTGTCGTCCGGATTGCCGTTGATGTTCGAAACGAGGTATCGGTCGTTGTCCGCGTCGTAGAGCACGCTCTCCGGCTTGGCGAAGCCGGTGTACCTGGCGACTGGGCTCGGCGCGGGGAGCCTGGGCAGCTCGGGCGCCGCCGTGGACGCCGCGGGGGTAGCCGGAGCCGCAGGCGGGGGCTCGACGCTGTTCGTCGCGATGGGCGCGGCGGAAGCCGAAGCCGCCGGTGCCAGCGCGGGCGGCGGGGTCTCCCCTCCGCAGGAAACCATCGCGGCCGCAGCGGCGATGGACGTGAAACGGCCACGGGTTCGTGCCACGAAAAGACCTCCGGGCCGCGAATCTACCACAACGCCGAGCGCTTGCGGCGCAGCGTCAATCCATGAGACTCTCCGTGGGGAAGTTCATAAAAGGCGACGATCTGGACAGACCTGGTCCGCCGGCTTCAGTTGACCAATCGGCTGATGGTTAGGCCTTATGGGTACCACGAGAGAAAAGGCACGGTTGTATGCGGTCGCTGCGCACGGGGACCAGCGGTATGGCGACCGTCCGTACTCCTGTCACCTGGATGCGGTCGCGGCGCTGGCGGAGCCGTATGGAGAAGAGGCGGTGGTCGTCGCCTACCTGCACGACGTGGCGGAGGACACCGACGTTACGCTCGCAAGCATCGAAGCGGAGTTCGGATCGCGCGTGGCCACCTGCGTCGGCCTGCTCACCGACGAACCCGGTGCGAATCGCAAGGAGCGGAAAGCAAGGACCTACGCCAAGCTGGCGCAGGCCAAGGGCGAGCTCGCGCTCGCGCTCGTCGTGAAAGCGGCGGACCGCCTCGCCAACGTTCGCGCGTGCATTGCGGACCGCAAGGCGAGCTTGTGGCGGCTTTATCAGAGCGAACAGCAGGCGTTCAAGCAAGCGGCCTTCCGCAGCGGACAATGCGATCCGCTGTGGTCGGAGCTTGACCGATTGCTCGCAGATGGAGCCTTCGATGGCCAGGCGTGACCCGTCCCTCGAGCGAACAAGGTCCCGGCAAGCCGGGCCCTGCCGCTCCTGTCGAACGTTGGACAGATCCGGGAGCGGATGAAGAGCGCATGAGCGGAGAGAGCAAGGTGCTGGAGCCGGAGGTCGAACACAAGCTGGCCGCCGCGTGGCCTTCCGGGGAAGACCGTGCGGCGGCGCGCGCCGAGCTCAGCCGGTACGGCGTCGAATCGTACGAGCGCGAGACCGAGCGCGTCCGCCTGGCGATCCTCAAACTCAGCGAAGGTGCCCTCGGGGAGCTTCGCCGGATGACCGACGCCGCGAAAGGCGACTACCGCGATGTCTTGATGTGGGCCGAGTCCCCGGAGGAGGCAAAGGCACTCTGGGCAGTGAATCCGGACCTCACCGACGAACAACGCCATGAGCTCAAGGCCATCAGGAGTCGCGACCGAGCGCAGATGGACGCCTGGCGACGGAAATCTGAGAAGTGATCATGATTTCCCCATGGCCGCGCGTCGCCTTCAGAACGAGGCATCCAGCTGGAGCCGACCGACGTGGCGGGCGTCGGCGCCTTCCTTGCCGAAGATGTAGAAATAATCGCCCTGGATCTTCAGCGCATAGCCGTTCACATAATAATTGAGCCCGCCGCCGACCTGCTTGCCCTGCGCGTCGACGAGACCGACGAGCTTCGGATCGGTGCCGCGCTCCGCGAAGATCTGGTCCCAGCGCGCGGCGACCTCGACCCGGTCGGTCAGCAGGTAGCCCGCCTGGGCGAAGTAGCCGTAACCCGACCGGGTCCACTCCCGCACGGCCGCGCCGTCGACCTCGCCCTCGAAGGAATCCCGCTTGGCGTGGCGCACGACGGCCTCGGCCGAGAGCGAGAAGCCGGCGTACTTGAAGATGAGATCGGCCGCGCCGTGCAGGTAATCCGCCGCCCCGAGCGTGAGCGTCGTGCCAAAGGTGCTGTTCTGGCGGTTGGTCTGGTGGTTGTAGGCGCCCGTGACGCCCACCGCGAGCCGGGGCTCCGCCTCGCGCTTGAGGTCGCCGTCCTGGTCGTCGTCGAACGCGCCGAACGGGCGGACGGCGAGCCGCGCTACCGCGAGCGGACCGTGCTTCTGGCCGCCGAAGCGATTGCGCCCCTCGCCGCCGCCGACGAAGAGGTTGTACGACAGCTTGCCTCCGAAGCCGAAGAGATCGGGCGACGAGAACATCAGGCCGACGTCGCGATCGAGGTTGAACTCGCGGACGGCGATCGGGCGATCGGTCTGCTGGAGGGAGGGCTCGCGCAGCGTCCGCGCCCGGTTGAACGGGGTGAGGAACTGGCCAACACGCACGTTGAGATCGCGGATCCCGGTGTACTCGACGAAGGCGTCGAGGATGGGAGATGGGCTGTCCTTCTCGAAATCGTTGCCGCCGAAGGCGAGCTGCACGTTGTACTTCAGGTCGGGCGAGAGGATATGCCCGCTCGTCGTGAGGCGCACCGTCTTGACGTTGATCTCGTTTGTGTCGTCCTCCGCCGTGTGCGTGATCGTCTCGCGGATCTGCAGGCGGGCCCGGATCGTGGACGAGAAGCTGTCATCCGCCGTCCTGACGGTGAAGCCCTTTCCGGGGGCCGCCGTCACCTTGACGCCGCCGCCCTTGTCCTTCGCCTCCTGCTTCTGCCCGGCGCCGGCCTCTTTCTCGGCGGCCGCCCGGCGCTCCGCGGCGAGGCGCTCCTGCAGCGCGCGCTGCTGCTCCTCGAGCTCCGCGACCCGGCGACTCAGCTGCTCGACGGCGGCCTCCTGCGGGGCCAGCGTCGGGGGCGGCGCAGGCGCCTGTGCCGGAGGAGGCGGCGCCGCGGGCTCCTGCGCCGACGCCTGGAAGGGGAGCGCGGCGGCGAAGAGCGAGAGCGCTGCCGCCGCGCGGACCGTGTGCGACTTGGTTCGATTGATCGATTTCAAGCGTCTTTATCCTCGGATCAGACCCTCTGCTGCGCGCCCAGCCGGCACAGGCCGCCGGCGCGAAGGCGCACAACGCCCTCGCAGGCGGCGGACCAGCGCTCCCAGGCCTGCGCTTCGCGCCACACGCGCAGACGCCGGACAGCAGTCACGAGCGCCCAGCTGGGATCAGCGACGCCAGCAGGGAACCACCGTGTCCTTGTCCAATATAACGGACGCCAGAGACTGTCAAGACATCCTGAAGATGGTGGCAGCAGCGTGAAAACACAGAAGTGTGCGCGCCACTACCTGCCTCGAAAATCCGTCATGTCGGACACCGAGGACCGTCTCCGGCAGCGCTCGCCGACGCTCGCCGGGCGCGGCGGCGAGCGCCGGCGCCGGGGCGGCGCGGACGCCCGAGCGCGCGAAAGAGTTCCAACCGACCGCGGGGCCACTAAGATGGCCCGGACCACGCACGAGGCGCTCCGATCGGCGCCCCGTCGCGGCGCGTAGAGATCTCATGAGCCAGAACCCGGACCGCAGCGATCCGCTCAACATCGCCGGCAGCCTGATCGCCGACAAGTACAGGATCGAGCAAGCCGTCGGCGAGGGCGGCTTCAGCGTCGTCTACAGGGCCGAGCACATCATCTGGAAGCAGCCCGTCGCCCTCAAGTGCTTCACGCTCCTCGCGGACGCGCCGGCCGAACAGCGCGAGCAGTTGCTCCAGGCGTTCATCCAGGAGGGCAAGCTCATGGCGGAGCTCTCCAGCCGCTCGGCCGCCATCGTCCAGGCGCGCGACATCGGCACGTTCAACGCGCCCGACGGGCAATGGCTGCCCTACATGGTCCTCGAGTGGCTCGACGGCAAGCCGCTCGACAGGGTCCTCCACGAGGAGACGACCCAGAACGCGCCGCCGCGCGATCTGTACGCGACGGTCGCGCTGCTCGAGTCGGCGGCGATCGCGCTCGAGCTCGTGCACTCGCGGAGCATCGCGCACCGCGACATCAAGCCGGCGAACCTGTTCGTCATCGGCCCGCCGCGCGACGCCTCCACCTTCGTGAAGGTGCTCGATTTCGGCATCGCCAAGGTGATGGCCGAGCACGCGGCGGCGGCGACGGCGCTCGCCCACACCGGCAAGGACATCACCGCGTTCACCCCGAGCTACGGCGCCCCCGAGCAGTTCAGCCGCACCCACGGCGCGACCGGGCCCTGGACCGACGTGTTCGCGATGGCGCTCATCATGATCGAGGTGATGCTGGGCGGAGCGCCGGCGCTGCAAGGCGACGACTACCTCCAGCTCGCCGTCGCGAGCCGCGACCCGTCGCGCCGGCCGACCCCGCGGACCCTGGGGCTCACGGTCAGCGACGAGGTCGAGGCGGTCTTCGCGAAGGCGCTCGCCGTCGCGCCGGCGGATCGCTTCCCCACCATGGGCCGCTTCTGGGCGGCGCTGCACCGGGCCGTCTTCCCCGACGATCCGGGCTGGGCGCTCGCCACGGGCGGCGGCTCGCTCGCGCCCCCCTCCGGGGCGACGGCGACCCGCGGCTCCGCCCCGCGGATGTCCTGGCCGCAGATCGCGCCGACGATGGCGGCGCCCCCCACGGCGCCGGGGTCCCTGCGCGCGGCCACGTCGCCGACGGTCGCCGCGGTCGGCCCGAGCACCACGGGCGGCACCGCGAACGACGCGTCGACGCAGCGGTCGGCGGCGGCGGCGCCGAGGTCGAGGGGCGCGCTGGCGCTCGGCGGCGTCGCGGTCGCGCTCGCGGCCGGCGGCGCGATCGCCTGGAGCCTGCTCCGCTCCGAGCCGCCCGCGCCGGAGGCGTCGCACATCGATCCGGTCGCCACCGCGTCCGCCGCGGCGGCCCCGACGGCGAGCGCCGCGGCCGCGCCGGCCGCGCTCCCCGCGCGGCGGACCGAGTGCCCTTCCGGCATGGTGCTCGTCCCGGGCGGCAAGTTCTTCATGGGCTCCGACGAGCCGGCCTTCAAGCTGTGGCAGCCGGCGCACAAGGTGACGCTCGACACGTTCTGCATCGACATCCACGAGGTGACCGCGGGCGACTACAAGGCGTGCTCGGACAAGGGGGAGTGCAAGCGGCCGCCGTCCACGCCCGACTTCCCGAAGGCGGACGGGGTGTCCGCCGCCGAGCACGAGAAGACGCTCACGGCCCTGGCCGAGCTCTGTACCTTCGGCAAGCCCGAGCTCGCGCAGCACCCGATCAACTGCGTGCCGTGGAGCCTCGCGGACGCCTACTGCGACGTCCACGGCAAGCGCCTGCCGACCGAGGCCGAGTGGGAGTACGCGGCGCGCGGCTCCGACGGGCGCAAGTTCCCCTGGGGCGACGCGCCCGGCGATCAGACCTTCATGAACGCGTGCGGCACCGAGTGCACGGCGTGGGAGAAGGCGCGCGGGCTCACGCCGAGCGCGCGCATGTACGAGGCCGACGACGGCTTCTTCGGCACGGCGCCGGTCGGCTCGTTCCCGAAGGGCAAGACGAGGTTCGGCGCCGACGACGTCGTCGGCAACGTCTGGGAGTGGACCGCGGACTGGTTCGAGACCTACAAGGACGAGGAGCAGGTGAACCCGAAGGGGGCGCCGGCCGGCGATCGCAAGGCGATCCGGGGCGGCGGCTACAACGGCGGCGTCTCGCTCTGGCTCAACCCGGCGTTCCGCTACCACCAGCTCGCGACGGCGAGCGCGCCGGGCATCGGCCTCCGCTGCGTGACGAACCTGTAGGCGACCTCTGGCCGTGCCGGTCCCCGCCTCGCAGCTCGCGAACCCCTCGATCGCCGGCCCCCTCGGCACGCTCGCGTTCTCGCAGGTCCGGCCCCTGAGCTCGTCGCTCGCGCTGCGCGCGATCCGCTGGCACCAGAGCCTCGAGCGGCTCGGGGTGGTGCTGCCGTTCGCGCTGGTGCACGACGCGGGCCTGCTCTTCTCGACGCCGCGCGAGCAGATCGAGATCGGCCCGCGCTGCGACGCGAGGGAGCTCGCGGGCCGGCTCCGCGACGCGGAGCGCATCCTGGACGGGTACCGGGCGGTGCTCCAGGAGCTCGCCGAGAGCGAGGCCGCGCGCTGCGCGGCGCAGCTCCGGATGAGCGACGACCTTGTGACGGTGGTGCTCTCGCGGCTCTTCGGCGCGGTCGCGGCGCGCACCCACGCGGCGCCGGCCTACCGCGCGATGCTCCCCGCGGACGCGGCGCTGTTCGAGGGGATCGAGCCGCAGCTCCGCGGCCTGTTCCTGTCGGCGCGGCGCGAGTTCGAGCAGCGGGCGCTGGAGGCGCTCGACGTCTCGCGGCTCTACGTGCTCACGATGTCGGACGCGCTCGACATCGAGACGCTGCGCCTGTTCGGCATGCTGGGCTCGGAGGCGTCGGCCGGGGCGCTCGCCCAGGTCGACCTGCTCGCGGCGCTCTCGTCGCCCGAGGCGAACGACATCGTGAACTTCTCGCTGGAGATCTTGCCGAGCGTGCTCGAGACGAAGACGCGCCCGGCGGCGGGCACGACGGCGGCGCACGGCTACTCGGGGCTCGGGACGCGCGGCTCGATCGACAGCATGGTCCTGACGGAGCTCGCCTGGGACGACGTGGAGCTCGCGCGCCGGATCGCGGACAACGAGGTGCTCTATTTCGCCCGGGAGCAGAGCCGGGACGAGCAGCGGCGCATCCACTATCTCCTCATCGACGCGTCGGCGTCGATGCGCGGCGATCGCCAGACGTTCGCCCGCGGGATGGCGATCGCCACGGGCAAGCGGCTCCTGCTCGAGGGCGAGGACGTGGCGTTCCGCTTCTTCGACGCGCGCCTCTACGAGCTCCACCGCGCGAAGAACGGCCAGCTCCCCACGGCGCACCTGCTGTCGTTCAAGGGGGAGCGCGGCAGGAACCCGGCGCGCGTGTTCGCCGAGCTCGCGACGGACCTCGATCTGACGCGGCACCACGACCCGCGCACGCCGGTTGTGCACCTCTTCACGCACGCGGCGCTCTACATCCCGCGGGAGATGGTGCAGGCGGTGCTCAATCACGCGCACATCTCGGCGGTGTTCATGCTGCCTTCCGGGGGGCAGCTCGACCTCGAGTACCTGGATCTCCTGGACGCGCACTGGGTGGTCGACCACGCGACGGTGGCGAGCGGGGCGGCGAGGACGAGCGCGGCCAAGGCGATCCTCGGGGAGAAAGACCGGCAGGACCGGCCCGAGGAGGGAGGCCCCGCCGCGCGGCGCCCGGGGGCCCCGCCGAGCTAGCGCACAGCCGCGCCTTCAGTGGTGCGCGATCAGGCCCAGCATGTCGAACGGGCTCGACTCGTACTCCTCCTGGGTCAGGAAGTCCTCGAGGTCGAGCCACGCCGCGAGCGACCGGCACGCATGCACCTTCCATGGCTTCATGAGCGCCGCCATCTCCTCGGGCGTGCGGGGGTAGACCTTGATCCCGGCGAGGGCCCCTGCGCTGTTCAGGTGGTGCGCCGCGGAGGCGCCGCGTGGCACAAGGAAGCTGAGGGCCAGCACGCTGCCAGGGGCGCAGAACGCGTGCATCTTCCGCAGGAGGTCGCGCGAGCTCTCATCGTCCATCATGTACAGGATACCGATGCATCCCAGCGCGATGCGGCGGTCTGCGCCGAAGAACTGCGCCGCGGCCGCGAGGAGCGGCGACGTATCTCGCAGATCGGCCTGGAGGTAGCGCATGTTCGGCTTGTCAGCCAGGATCTCCTCGCCGTAGATCACGCTCACCGGGTCGATGTCCGAAAACAGGATGCGCGCCTCGGGCAGATAGTCGTTGAGGTGGCCCTGCGTCGGTAGCCCCGAGCCGAGATCGAGCACGTTCGTGATACCCGACTCGGACCATTGCTGTCCCACGAGCTGGATGAACCAGCGGTTGAGCCTCGCCCACTTCGGATAAGTCGGCACGAGCTTCATGATCTCCGTGGCAGCGCGGCGATCGACCTCGTAGTTGTGGTGTCCTCCGAGGACGTAGTCGTAAACCCGACCGATGTGCGGCTTGCTGGTGTCAATCTCCATGGTCCCCTCCTAGAGCAAGGTCGCGGTGCGCTCCTCAGCGGCCGCGGTACAGGCGAGCAGCCCCGCGCTGCGGGAGCGGACTGGCACACACCTCGAGCCCCTCGCGCCGCAGCGCATGGACGATACCGCTTTGAAGGTTGGCCAGGACCACGATGCCCGCGAGGTGGGCGCCCTGATCGCTCAGCGCGCGGGCTGCCTCGGGGCGGATACCGACCAGCACCGGGTGAGCGCCGAGGAGGTCGACCGCGCGCGCGGTGCGCACGAGCGCGTCGACGGCCTCCGCGTCCATCACCGGCACGCCGGTCACGTCGATGATCGCGGTGCGCGCTTGCCGGTCCACCACGTCACGCAACAGGCACTCGGTGATCCTGCTCGCTCGCTCTCTATCGAGCTTTCCGATGAGCGGCAGCACCAGGATGTGGTCGTACACCGGCATGATCGGCGTCGAGAGCTCCAGGATCACGCCGCGCAGCTCGCGCTCGCGGTTCTGCACCGCGCGCGCGAGCGCGAGCTGCATCTCGTCGCGCTGGACGCCGATCTCGCGCCTCTCCTGCTCCGCGAGCGCGTCAACGAGCAGCGTGAGGTAGTCGTTCACGCGCGCCGCCTCCTCCAGCGCTTCGGGCGCATTTCCGGGCAGGCGCGCCAGCACCTGGCGCAGAAGAGCGCGGCTCAGCCCGAGGAGGGCGCGCAGCCCGAGCCCCTGATGCCCGAGCTTGTGCCCGAGCGACAGGACGGGCGCCGTGTCGCCGGCGGACATGAAATGGAACAGCTCGTCCAGGAGCTGCTGCGCGACCTGCGGCAACCGGAACGGTGGGAGACCGCTGCGGTTGTGCACGACGTTGTCCTTGAGCACCTTCGCGGCGCTCTTCGCCAGCGCCTGGCGCTCCGGATCGATCCAGCTCTGCATAGGAGGTCCGCTTCCTTGGGCTCGGCCTTGGCCTGGGCCATGTCATGTCGTATGGGCGCTCATGAAGTAGGAGAACAGATCACTGTTGGACCGCGCAAGCTTGTGTGTGCGCCAGACTGGAGTGGATCTCGTCGCCATGCCGCAATCCGCTCGTCATGCAGACGAATGTCGTGACTTCGCAAGGTGCTCCCCCACCGAGATGCGACCGAACGCCCCCGCGCCGTCTCTCTACATACCAGTATCCTGGCCGTCTGTGCTCCATGACAAACGCGGCGTGCAGCGGCGCAACCACAGCGCCCGGTGGGCCCGCGCCGCGGCTCGTAGGGACGGATCTGGCATGATCGATGGCCGAAACCTCCTCCTTGTCGTCCCGCCAGCGGGCGGCGATCGAGCGGTGCGGCAGGCGGGTAGCGGCCCGCCG
This sequence comes from Sorangium sp. So ce362, assembly GCF_051519845.1. Lineage (NCBI taxonomy): Bacteria > Pseudomonadati > Myxococcota > Polyangiales > Polyangiaceae > Sorangium > Sorangium sp. So ce362. The sequence goes on from NZ_CP150332.1 coordinate 8,131,730, forward strand.
ATGTGACGCGCGCTGGCATGCGCCTCGCAACGCAATTCCGCGCGCGACGGATCGCGTCGCCTGGAGGTGGCCCATGCACACGACAGGATCGGCCTGCCCCTGGCCGCGCTCGTCGGAGCGTCGGCCTGTGGGACCGCGGATGAAGCGACCGGGGCACTGGCGGACCCCGAGGGTGGCGTCGAGGTGCCGCCGCGGAGCTCCTACGTCGAGCTGAGCCAGAGCACAGAAGATGGCCAAGGGCCGCAAGCGCGAGGTCGGCGGCGGCGCGCACGTCGGCGACAGGCAAGAGACCTCCGCCGGCAGCGGCCCACAGCCAGCGACGCCGCGGTGGTGAGAGCAGCACCCGCGGCGCGGTCCGTGACAGCGGCAGGTGGGGCTCATCGTGCCGTCCCGGCAGGTCAGCCCCCGCGTCTTCTCGAAGGCAGCGCGCTCGGCCTGCAGCACAAGAGCCTCCTTCAACGCGAACATCGAGGACAGTAAGAGGATGACGCCAGCCTTCTGGGTGAACGTGAGCCCGCCCCAGCCCGAGGGATCTCGGCGACGGGGCACGGACGCGTGCCCGCCACGCCGAGCAAGCCGGTAGGCCTCGGCTCCAGCATCCCGTGATGCCTAGGGCTGTTGACCGTAATACTCCGGCTCATGGCCGGGCTTCCACTTGATGTTGCAACCGATGCTCGGGCGCTGATCCGAGGGGACGGGCGCCGACGCGAGCACCGCGTCGATGGCGGCGCGGAGGTCGCGGCCAGTCACCGGGACGTCGTTGCCAGGACGGCTGTCGTCGAGCTGACCGCGATAGACCAGCCGGCGATCGGGGCCGAAGAGGTAGAAGTCCGGCGTGCAGGCCGCCCGATAGGCCTTGGCCACCTGCTGCGACTCGTCGAGGAGGTACGGGAACGTATAGCCGACCTCGCGCGCCTCCCTCGCCATCGCCTCGGCGTTGTCCGCCGGATAGGCAGCGATGTCGTTCGGGTTGATGGCCACGATGGCCACATCCTCGGGGCGATAATCGCGGCGCAGCCTGGCGAGCTCGTGGCGGACGTGTTTGACGAACGGACAATGATTGCAGATGAACATCACGAGGAGCGCCCGCTCCCTGGTGAAATCCGACAGCGCAACCTGCTTTCCGTTGAAGTCCGGCAGCCTGAAATCGGGCGCCGGGGTGCCCAGCTCAAGCATCGTGGACGGAGTGCGTGCCATGACAGAATTCTCCTCTCGCTGTAACGGGGCGCACCATACCACGCGGGAGGGCAGGAACGCCCGCGCCGCGCGCACGAGCGTCGCAGCGCCGCCGCCCCCTGCCCCGGCCGCCTGCGGCTCAGCGCGGCCGCCGGGCTGCGCGACGTCGATCCGCGCCGGCGCCCCCGCCTGGAGACGCGAGGACGGGCCGCCGGCGACCAGGCCCAGGCGGCGCGCCGCCATGAACACCCGGACAACAAGGGCACGCCAGACAGCCACGGACGAACGCACACCACGGCAAGATCGCTGACGGACAACGCACGACAACAGACGATCTCGTGGCTCATCAGCCCACGCAAACTACATTCGTCGCATGCGACTCCAATCGCTGGACATCTTCCGCGGGATGACGATCGTCGCGATGATCCTCGTCAATTTCCAGGACAAATTCCCGGCCATCTATCCGCCCCTGGCCCACTCGCACTGGGACGGCTGCACCCTCGCAGACACGATATTTCCATGCTTCCTCTTCATCATCGGCGTGACCCTGCACATCTCCATGTCGGCCCGCCGCGCGCGCGGCGCGACCGACGGTGAGCTCGCCCTCCAGATCGTCAAGCGCGGCGCCATCTTCGTCCTCCTCGGGCTCTTCCTCTCGGCGTTCCCGTTCTTCCTCGCAGAGCACCCCACGGCGCTGCGCATCCCGGGCGTCCTCCAGCGCATCGGCCTCGCGTACGTGCTCGCGGCGCTCATCTGCCTCAAGACCACGGCCCGGCAGCAGGCGGGCATCATCGCCGGCGCCCTGATCGGCTACTGGCTCCTCTTGCGGCTCTATCCGCTCGACGACCCGCACCGGACGCTGGCGGCCCAGGTGGATCGGGTTCTGCTCGGAGAGCACATCGCGCGCAAGGGCTGGGACGCGATGGGCATCCTCCCCACCCTCCCCGCGGCGATGACGGTGATGCTGGGGAGCCTCGGCGGCCGCTGGCTCACCGCGACCGCCGGGCTCCGCACGCGCGTCGCCGGGCTCCTCGGAGCCGGCGCCGCGGCGATCGCGCTGGGCCTGCTCTGGGGCCAGTGGTTCGCGTGGAACCGCAGCCTGTACTCGAGCTCGTTCGCGCTGTTCACCGCCGGCGTGGCCGCGGTCGCCCTCGCCGCCTGCATGTGGATCGTGGACGTGAAGCGATGGCGGCGGTGGGGCGCTCCGTTCCTGATCTTCGGCGCAAACCCCATCGCGGCCTACGTGGGCTCGACCATGATGGAGTACCTGCTCCATCACTCGATCAGGACCGGAGACGACGGCGCGAGGACGAGCGCGCTCCAGCTCCTTTATACGCGCCTCTTCGCGCCGTGGCTCTCGCCGCTGAACGCCGCCCTCGCCTTCGCGCTCGCGGCGGTCGCCCTCTGGCTCGTGCTCCTCTACCCCCTCCACCGCCGGGGCATCTTCCTCAAGGTCTGAGCGCGCGCGGGTAGGATAACGCCGGGGTCACCTCGAGGAGCGGCGGTCCGCGCTCCTCCTTCCCGCGCGCGGCCGCCCCCTCCGGCGGCCGCTGCCGTTGTGTACTACGCTCGCTCCCCGCATGACCCAAGGCGTCCGCCCCCTGCACGAGCTCCGCGACGAGGCCCGCTCCGCGCTGGCCAGGGGCGATCTCCCGCGCGCGCGCGACGCGCTCTTCAGCGCCCTCCAGCACACAATCGCCCGCGAGGACGACTACGTCGCCATGACGGACGAGCTCCGCGACGTGCTGGTCCGGCTGGGCGACCCGAGGAGCGCCCTCACCGTCGCCTGGTACGCGGGCAGCGAGCACAGCCAGCGCCCCCTCATCGCGCACGTCCCGCCCATCGACCGCGCGCGCACGATGCTCGCCTGGGCCGAGCGCGAGCAGGACCCCGAGCGGCAGAAGCGGCTCCACGCCCGCGCCGCCGACGAGTACGAGGCCGCCGGCCTCGTCGCGCAGGCCGCCATCGCCCGCGAGCGCGGCCAGGACTTCGCCCGCGCCCGCGCCCTCTGGTCGCGCCTCGCCCAGCTGCTCTCCTCGTCGGGCAGCGACCTCTACGCCGCCGGCCTCGCCCGCTTCAACCTCGCCCGCACCTCGCTCCGCACCGGCGACGCCGCGGCCGCGCGCGAGGCCGTCTTCGCCTCCGTCCACCTGCTCGAGGAGGCCGCCGACCGGTACGAGACCATCGGCCAGCGCGAGCGCGCCTTCGACTGCTACCAGGTCCTCATCGCCGTCGGCCGCGAGAGCCGCGCCTTCGAGCACGTGCTCGAGGGCTACGTGAACGTCATCCGCATCCTGCGCGAGGACCACCTGCGCTACTACGCGCTCCAGTCCTACGAGGAGGCGGTCGCCGCGGCCGAGAAGCAGGGCGAGATCTCCGCCGCCGCCACGCTCGCCCGCGAGATGGCCGCGTACGCCCGGAAAGAGGGCCTCACCGCCGTCGCCAACTTCGCCGTGCTCACGCAGGCCCGCCTCTGGCAAGAGGTGTCCGCCGTCTCGCAGAAGCGCGCCGCCCCCCCCGAGATCGCCGAGAACGCGCTGCTCGCCGCCGTGATCGCGCTCGGCGAGGCGGGGCAGTACAGCAAGGTCGGCACGATCTATCGCGCCCTCACGCAGCTGCCGCTCGAGGAGACCCGGAAGAAGCACTACGCCCGCGCCGGCGGCCGCTACGTGAGCGCGCAGGACCTGCCGATCGACGCGTCGCCGCTGCCGGCGCACCTCCGCCACGAGCTCGGCTTCCCCGACGTCTGGCACATCGATCTCGTCGAGTGGGAGCAGGCCGGCAGCGCCAGCCAGGCGTGCGGCGACATCGTCCTCGACCCGGCGCAGTGGTCCGAGGTCACCCGCCGCCGCGCCATGCTCGCCCGGCTGACCGCGCTCGCCGTGGAGGGCGCGACGCCCGAGGCCGCCCCCGCGCAGCGGTCGCCCGCGCAGCAGCTCATCAGCCTCGCCGAGCAGCTCGCGACGGTCGAGCTCTACACGATCCTCTCGCCGCTCGAGCACCTGTTCCGCCGCCCCGAGCCGAAGATCCGGGTGGCCGTGGTCCGCGCCCTCTCCCGCTTCCTCTACAAGCGCACGTTCATCACGCTCCGCGACGCGCTCGTGGATCCCGACCCCACCGTGCTCCACGAGGCCGCGCGCGCGCTCGAGGAGCTCCGCTTCGCCCACGCCTTCGAGCCGCTCGCCCGCATCTACCGCGAGTCGCAGGCGCCCGCCGTCCGCGCCAGCGCCGTGCGCGCGATCGCGAAGATAGACACCCTCGAGGCCGGCGAGATGCTCCTCGGCATCCTCCAGCACGAGGGCGCCGAGGAGCGCGCCGCGGCCGTCGAGGCGCTGAAGCGCGCGCGCGGCATGAAGTTCGTGGAGCTCGCCCGCGCCTCGCTCGCCGAGCTGCCAGGCTCCGCGCAAACGGTGGTGCGCGAGATCCTCCAGAGTCGCGGCATCAACCCGTGAGCGCACCAGCGCGCCTGCGCGCCCGCCGGTCGCGCAGGCTCCCCGCGCCGGGGTGGTTGCCTGTCAGGACGTCAACAGCAGACTGCCCCCGGTCCCCACCTCCGCTCATGCGCTGGAAAGCCGGATCAGACGAGCAACCCCGCGATTGTGCGCCGCGGCAAGGGGATTTCCCTAACGACTTTGTGTCTGGCGTCGCGGTGGGGGGGTGCACGGCACCTTCCAGTCGGGATGCCCTGCACGCGCCAATCCAACTCATCCCGAAAGCCTCTCGGCGCGTAATGTCGTAAGCATTGAAGCGGACGGAGCGCTTGGGGGAGCGCTGGGAAACCGCCGTCCGGGCTCCCGGTGGTGCGCTGCTCGACAACGGTCGACTTCTCAGCGCACCACCGGCGGCTCTTCTTGCGTGGGCAGCAGCTGGGCGCCGTGCGGCGGCGCCCAGCTGCCCTGGCAGACACGTCGCGGCCGGGGCGACGCGCGCCGGCTCCTCCGCGGGCGCTCGGCGGCCAAGGCCAGGCGCTCGGCGGCTGAAGAGCGGCTCGAGCGCGGCGCTCGCGGGCGACGGCTGCGAGCGGGGCTCAGCGGCTGAAGATCGACTCGAGCGCAGGCACCAGGCGGGCGTGGCGGAACGTGTAGCCGAGCTCCTCCGCCCGCCTGGGATGGACGCGCTGCCCGGTGGTGACGATCTCGGCCGCGTCGCCCATCCCGAGCTTCACCACCGCCTCGGGCACACGGAGCCACGACGGCCGGCGGAGCACGGCGCCGATCGCCTGCGCGACCTCCTCGCCGGTCGCCGCGTGCGGCGCGGTCATGTTGAAGGGGCCCCGCACCGCGTCGTTGTCGAGGGCGAGCAGGGTCATCCCCACCACGTCGTCGCGGTGGATCCACGAGATCACCTGCTTGCCGTCGCCGATCGGCCCGCCCAAGAAGAACCTGAAGGGGGCGATCATCTTCTCGAGCGCGCCGCCGCCCTCGCCGATCACCACGCCGATCCGCAGCTGCACCGAGCGGACGCCGTGCTGCTCCTCGACGGCGCGGGCCGACTCTTCCCAGCGGACCACGACGTCGGCGAGGAAGCCCTCCCCGGGCGGGGCGCCCTCGTCGAGCACCTTCTCGCCCGGCTGCGGGCCGTAGTAGCCGACCGCGGAGGCGCAGAGGAACGCGCCCGGCTTGCGCTTGGCCTTGCCGATCGCCTCGCCCATGAGGCGGGTCGTGTCGACGCGGCTGTTCACGATCTCGCGCCGCGCGTCCTCGGTCCAGCGCTTGGTGATCGACTCGCCCGCGAGGTGGATCACCCCGTCCACCCCGTCGAGCTCCTCGAACCACGGCCCCGCGCTGTAGGGGCTCCACGACACGACACGCGCCCCGGGCAGCGCCGCCTGCGTCCGCCCCACGTCGCGCGTCAGCACCGTCACCCGATCCCCCCGCGCGAGCAGCTCCTTCACGAGACCACGCCCGATAAACCCGCTGCCGCCGGTGACAAGAACCGTCTTCACGAGATCGTTCTATCACGGCTCGGACGGAGGCGGGCTTCCCTTCGGGCGCCTCGGGCGCCCGGGCGCCTCGGGCGCCACGACGGAGGCGCGCCGGACGGGCGGCAGCTGTCCAGTCGTGACGCGGAGCGCGGGAGACGGTAAGACGCGGGACGTGATGGATGACCTAGAGACCTTCAAGAAGCTTCCTCTCGGCGGCCTGGATCGCCGCTCGCTCGTCGGGGCGCTGGCCGAGCACGGCGCGCGCGTGGCGACCGAGCAGCTCGCGGCGCACCGCGCCCGCATCCGCCCGGCCGGCGCGAAGATCGCCCCGGACGCGGCGGTGCTGATCCTGGGCGGCTCGAACGGCATGACCCGGGCGCTCGCGCTGCAGCTGCTCTTCGGGGAGCGGGCCGCCGTCTTCGCGGTGCACTTCGACAGCGAGAAGATGCAGATCGGCCCGCACCACGTGAAGGCGATCTCGGACGCGGCGGAGGCCGAGGGGCTCACGGCGCGCTTCTGGAACAGCGACGCCACGAAGCCGCAGGTGATCGACGAGGTGGTCGCCGCGCTGAAGGAGCGGTATCGGGCGGTGCACCTCGTGAACGGCATCGCGGCCGGCGCGATGAAGCGGTACGCGGAGCACGGGCCGACGAAGGTGAAGGACCTCGACGTCGCGTTCGATCCGGTGCTCCAGGTGCCTGATTTCTCGCGCCCCGAGAACGTCCGCAAGCTCGGGCTCGTCGAGGTGGACGTCGCGAACGAGGCGGACATCGAGCGGACGAACAAGTTCATGGGCACCTCGTCGCTCCTGTGGGCCGAGCCGCTCGCCGCGGCGGGGCTGCTCGCGAAGGGCGAGAGCGTGGTGTCGTTCTGCGACTACGACTACCCGAGCGACGATCCTGTCTACGCGATGGGCCCGCTCGCCGGCGCGAAGCAGCTGCAGCGCAAGACGATGGCGGAGATCCAGGAGCGGTTCGGGGTGCGGACGGCGCGCATCTGCTATCCGGCGCTGGCGACGACGGCGCTCGGGGCGATCCCGGGAGGGCTGCTGATGTACGGGCTCAGCACGCAGATCCTGAAGGAGCGCGGGCAGTTCAAGGACGTCATCGATCTCGCGGGCGAGACGATGGAGATCTGGCGCCCGGGCTGGGATGGGAGCGATCTGCGGGTGGACGCGGCCTATCAGGCCTGTCTTCCGGAGTTCAACGAGCGCAAGGAGCAGCTCGGGCCGAAGGACGTCCCCGGCGCGTTCCGGCTGCTGTTCGCGTAGCGTCGAGGGGAGCCGCGCGCGGGGCCGGCGCGGCCGGCCCCCTACCCTTCGGGCCGCGCGGCCGGCGCCCCTACCCTTCGGCCCGCGCGGTCTCGGGCTCCAGCCGGGCGATCTGGCGCTTGTCGGACATCTGGAGGATGCCCACCCAGCCGAGCAACCGGATGACCTGATAGGCCGGGTCGATCTCGAACCACCGCACCGCGAAGTTCGGGCTCATCGCGTACTTGTGGTGGTTGTTCTGGAAGAGCTCGCCGAGCGTCACGACGTCGAGGATCAGCGTGTTGCGCGAGTCGTCGTCGCTGTTGAAGTTGCGGTAGCCGTAGCGGTGGCCGCACCAGTTGACGATCGCCCCGTGCAGCGGGCCCATGGTCCAGTGGAGCGGGAGGAACAGGAACTGCCACCAGTGCGAGGCGAAGGCCACGTAGAGGAGCGTGTACCCCGTGCCCCACGCGAGGCGGCCGATCCACGAGTTGCCGATGCGATCGAGCGTCGGCCACTCCGGGTAGCCGCCGAGGAAGCGCGGCTCCACGTCGGCCTTGCCCTCGTAGATCGCGTCGTAGCGCTTCGCGGTGTCCAGCATCATCGAGACGACCCCCGAGTAGTACCGCGGCGAGTGCGGATCCTTCGGCGTGTCGCTGTACGCGTGGTGCATGCGGTGCAAGATCGCGTAAACCCACGGAACCAGGTACGAAGAGCCCTGCGTGAGGTAGGTCAGGAAGTGAAAAATCCGCTCCCATCGCTTCGACATCGTGAACATCCGATGCGAGGCGTACCGGTGCAGGAAGAAGGTCTGGAAAAAGACCGAAAGCGTAGAGTGGGCGATGAGAACGATCGCGATCTCCATGCTCCGCTCGTAGCCCGGCGGTCGGCGGCAGGGGGTCAGGGCACCGTCACGTTTCCGTAACGGGGGCCTGGATCCTGCGTGTTTTCCGGCTGCCTCCTACGTCCCTGGGCTCTCCCGAGTCCGTCCGTGGTACGGCGGCGTCGTGAAGGCCGTGATCATCGGTGCGGGCCGGGGCAGCCGGCTGCGTCACCTGACCGAAGAGCTGCCGAAGACGCTGGTTCCGATCCTTGGCCGCCCGATGCTCGACAGCATCCTCGACGCGCTCGCGGCGGGCGGCTTCAAGCGGTCGGATGTCGTGTTCGTCTGCGGCTACAAGGCCGACGTGATCCGGGCCGCCTACCCGGATCTGACGTACGTCGAGAACCGCGACTGGGAGCAGAACAACATCCTGCTGTCGCTCCTCTGCGCGCGCGAGCACCTCGAGGGCGGCTTCGTCTCGACGTACGCGGACATCGTCTACCGGCCCGAGATCGTGGCGGATCTCGTGCGCTCTCCGCACGACATCGCGCTCGCCTGCGACACCGACTGGCGGCGCCGCTACGTGGGCCGCTCGCAGCACCCGGAGACCGACGCCGAGAAGCTCCGCGCCGACGCGGCCAGCGCGGATCGCGTCGTGGAGCTCTCGCGCCGCATCCCGCCGGAGGCCGCGGCGGGCGAGTTCATCGGGGTGATGAAGCTCTCCGCGCGGGGCGCCGCGCAGTTCCTGGCCGCCTTCGACGCCGCGCGCGCCGCCTTCTCGGAGCGGCCGGAGTTCCGCGAGGGCCGCTCGTTCCGGCGCGCCTACCTCATCGATCTGCTCCAGCACATGCTCGAGTCCGGCGCGGCCCTCCACAAGATCGACACGCACGGCGGCTACATGGAGATCGACACCCTGGAAGACGCGTCGCTGGCCGACGCGTGGTGGCGCGGCGCGACCTGAAGCGGCCGGCGCGCGCGCGGCGGCTCGCGCCGCCCTAGAAGACGTCGGCGAAGTCGGCGCCTTGCACGAGGAGGCCGGGCAGGCCGCCGGTGTGCAGGAACAGCACCCGCTTGCCCGAGAGCTCGCCCCGCTCGGCCATGTCCCAGAGCCCGGAGAACGCCTTGCCCGTGTACACCGGGTCGAGGATGAGCCCCGACAGCCGCGCCACCTTCAGGATCCGCGCCCGTTGCTCCGGCGTGGAGACCGCGTAGGCCGGCCCCCTCGCGGAGTCGTCGATCACGAGGTGGACGGGCGCGCCGAGGCGCGGATCGAGCGCGCGCGCGTCGTCCATGATCTGGACCGCGATGCGCGCGAACATCGCCCTGTCCTCGCACACCGCCATCGCGCGCACCTCGCCGGCCACCTCGTAGCGGGCCGCGCCGAGCGCCGTGCCCGCCGCCGTCCCGCCCGAGGCGCACGCGTGCACGATGACGTCGAACGGCTTGCCCCCCGCGAGGCCGAGGTCGAGCTGCTTGCGGATCTCCTCCATCGCGCGCACGTAGCCGAGCGCGCCGAGGCCGTTCGAGCCGCCCTCGGGGATCACGTACGGCCGGCCGCCCGCCGCGCGGAGCTCGGCGGCCGCCTCGGCCATCACGGCGTCGCGGCTCCGGTACGCCTCGGGCGAGATCAGCCGGATCTCGGCGCCGACGAGCCGGTCGAGCAGCGTGTTGCCCTGGAGCGGCGCCCCGGCCGACGGATCGGCGGTGCGCAGGAACAGCACCGAGCGCAGGCCGAGCGAGGCGCAGAGCAGCGCGGTCGCGCGCGCGTGGTTCGACTGCAGGCCGCCGCAGGTGAGCACGCAGTCGGCGCCCTCTTCGCGCGCGGCGGCGAGCAGGTACTCGAGCTTGCGGATCTTGTTGCCGGCCTCCGCGCCCGCCGTCATGTCGTCGCGCTTCACGTGGAGGTCGACGCCGAGCGCCTCGGCGAGCCGCCGCGGGCGCTGGATCGGGGTCGGAAGGTGGCTCAGCGCGAGTCGTTTGCGCATCGTTTCTCTCCCATGCGGTCAATGGATCACGCCCAGCTTGAGCGTGAGCAGGTACTGGTCGGCGAGCTCCGTGCCGGAGGCGTCGTCGAACGCGCCGCCGGGGAAGAGGACGCCGGCCTCGGTGCCGAGCTGGATTGTGACGAGCCTGCCCATCGCGATGCGCGCGTCGACGCCGAGGTCGAGCTCGACGCCGAGATCGCGGCGGCGCGAGGGCCCGCCGTCGTAGTTGGCGAGGCTGCCGCCCGCCCGGGGGGTGCTGTGCGGGTCGACCACATCGGTCGTCGCCTCGGCGATGATCGCCCCTGCCTTCAGGTCGAGCCAGCGCGCCGGCCGCACGACGACCCGCGGGTTCACGTAGGCGGCGCCGAACACGCCTCCCTTGGAGGGCAGCGACCGGATCCCGGGCTCGGGGGACGCGGCGAAGAGCTCCCGCTCGGCGATCGTGGCCGAGCGCGCGGTCTTCCAGGCGAGCACCTGGTCGAACAGGAGGAGCCCGACGTTGTGGCTCGGGTCGAAGGTGAACCGCCGCGAGACGCCGTCCCTGGGGTCGTCGTCGCCCGACGCGTAGCCGGCCTCGAGCTCCGTGACGACGCGCCCCCACTGCTCGGCCGGCCGCCGCCCGCGGCCCGCGACGTGCACGGCCCCGAGCGTGGCCGCGCCGCCGACCGAGCGCACCGCCACGGGCGCGCGCCCTGCCGCCGCGCCCGAGGGCGGCGCGGGCCCGCGCGGGATGAACGACGTCGAGCCCAGGATCACCGCGGCCTCGATCTCGCCGTAGACGTGGGCGCCGCCCCCCGGCACTGGCGCGTCGAACTTGCCGGTCACGTCGATCACGGCCGAGGCGAGCGTCTCGGTGGACCGGGCCGGGCTCGTCTTCGCGCGGCGCTCGCGGGCCTGCCGCCGCAGGGCGCCGTAGATCCCGACCTCGCCGCGCCGCTCGCGCCAGAGCGCCGACACGACCGCCTGGAGCGCGCGATCGCCCTCCCCTTCGTCCTGCCCCTCGACGTCGTTTCCGAGCAGGTCGGCCGCGCTGTCCTCGAACACGAGGTCGCCCGCGATCGTCACGAGGAGCGGTCCGGTCCGGCCCATCGGCGTCGCCGCGAAGAGGACGCGCTGGACGAGCGATCCGCGCTCGTAGTCTCCGAAGAGGGTCGCGCGCTCGCCGTCGTTGGCGACGAGCCCCATCCCCCAGTGCGCGCCCTGCTGGCCCAGCCGGAAGACGCCGACGGACGACGGCAGCTCCAGGTAGAGGTAGCGCGGGTGCACCTCGTACCAGGCCAGGGCGGCGCGCGCGTCGCGCACCTGCTCGACGTGCCGCGTGACATCGCCGGCGATGAGCCCGCGGACGACGTCGATCTGCGCGACGATGGACGCCTTGTCCTTGTAGTGGAAGCGCGGCGAGAGGCGCAGCCAGTGAGCGATGTACTGGTTCTGCCCGAGCGTCGTCGCGCCCGGAGCCGAGAGGCGCGGCGCCCGGAGCCGGAGATCGCTCATGGCGCGGTAGCGGAGCTGGTACTCGCCCTGCAGCGAGAACGTCGACCGGGTCGGGTCCGGCGGGGGCGGCGGCGAGCGGCCGGTGTCCAGGACGAGCCGCTGCTCGAAGCGGTCGACGGCCGGCGCGGCCGGCGCGGACGGCGGCGCGCCCAGCCCCGCGCTGCTGGCGCCGTCCGCGTCCTCCGCGCTCGCGTCCTCCGCGCTGGCGGCGTCTGCGCTCGCGTCCTCCTCGTTCCCACGCTCCGCGCTCGCGTCATCGACGGGCTGGGCGGCGCTCGGCGAGGCGACCGCGACAGCAAACGCAAGGGGGGCGAGGAGGGCCAGGGTGAAACGCATCGGAAGCAAGCGACCGCGCGCCGGCGCGCGGCCGGGAACGCGCCGGCGAGGATAGGCGGATCGATCCCCGCGGGGCACTGGATTCTGCGTTTTCCAGCCGGGGGCGCTGCCGGGGCCCCGCGGGCCGCCGGCGAGCGATCGAGCGGCGCCGCGGATCGCCGCTCGGGCGGCTTTTCTCGCGGCATCCGCCGCTCTAGCGTGCGTCCCCGTGACCCCCTCCACGCCGCGCGCCGCCGCTGTCTCTCCCTCTCCGTTGCTCCTGGGCCGCCCCCTCTCGCTCGCGGATCTCGAGGACGTCGCGCGACGCGGCCGTCCGGTGGCGATCTGCGCCGAGGCGCGCGAGCGCGCCGAGGCCTCGCGCCGCGCGATCGACGCGATCGTGGCGGCGGGCGACGCCGCGCCTGCGGTGTACGGGATCAACACCGGCTTCGGCGCGCTCGCGGAGACGCGCATCGCCGATCACGACATCCGGGCGCTCCAGCGGAACCTCGTGCGGAGCCACGCCTGCGGGGTGGGGCCCGATCTCGGCGAGGCCGAGGTGCGCGCGATGATCGTCCTGCGCGCGCAGGTGATCGCGCTGGGGCACTCGGGGGTGCGCACGGAGGTGCTCGACCTGCTCGCCGCCCTGATCGAGCGCGGCGTGTGCCCGCGCATCCCGGCCCAGGGCTCGGTCGGCGCGTCGGGCGATCTCGCGCCGCTGGCGCACCTCGCGCTCTCGCTCATCGGCGAGGGGGAGGCGCGCTTCGAGGGGCAGCTCATGCCGAGCGCGGTGGCGCTGGCGAAGGCCGGCATCGCGCCGCTCGCGCTCGCGGCGAAGGAGGGGCTCGCCCTGATCAACGGGACCCAGTACATGACCGCGCTCGGCGCGCTCGCCCTGCGGGACGCGGCCGCGCTCTGCAAGGTCGCGGACATCGCCGGCGCGGTGAGCCTCGAGGCGCTGATGGGCTCGAAGCGCCCGTTCGACGAGCGGCTCATGCGCGTGCGCCCGCACCCGGGCCAGGCCGGCACGGCCGGCAACCTGCGCGCGCTGCTCGGGGGCAGCGAGATCATGCAGAGCCACGCGGACTGCCCGAGGGTGCAGGACGCCTACTCGCTCCGCTGCATGCCCCAGGTGCACGGCGCGACGCGCGACGCGCTCGCCTGGGCCACCGAGGTGCTGACCCGGGAGGTGAACAGCGTCACGGACAACCCGACGGTGTTCCTCGGCGAGGGGGGCGCCGAGCTGATCTCGGGCGGCAACTTCCACGGGCAGCCGGTCGCGCTGGCCCTGGATCTCGCCGCGATGGCGGCGGCCGAGCTCGCGAACATCAGCGAGCGGCGGGTCGAGCAGCTGGTCAATCCTGCGCTCTCGACCGGCCTCACGCCGTTCCTCGCGCCGCGCAGCGGGCTGCACTCGGGGTTCATGATCGCCCAGGTGGCGAGCGCCTCGCTGGTCAGCGAGAACAAGGTGCTCTGCCACCCGGCGAGCGTCGACTCGATCCCCTCGAGCGCCGGCCGCGAGGACCACGTGAGCATGGGCAGCATCAGCGCCCGGAAGCTCTCCCAGGTGATCGAGAACGTCCGCAGCTCGCTGGCGATCGAGCTCATCACGGCGGCGCAGGGGGTGGACCAGCGGCGCCCGCTCCGCCCGAGCGCGGGGGTGGCCGCCGCCCACGCCGCCATCCGCCGCGTGGTGCCGGAGCTCGTCGAGGACCGCCCCCTCTACCTGGACATCGCGGCGGCCACCGAGCTCATCCGGAGCGGCGCGCTCATCGCCGCGGTGGAGGAGGTGGTGGGTTCGCTCAACTGATTTTTTCTGTTGTCACAATTACATCTGAGACGATTTTTTGGAAATCGTATGCGACTCACCGGAATGCAACTGCTCCATCGAAGGGGGAGTTGCTGTACATTGGCTCAGTGCCCATTCCGGTCAGCACCCCGCCGTTTCCATTCGATGCCGTTCGAGATCTGCTCGGCGTGGTGCGGGCGATCTACGCGGCGGCGAAGGACGGGGGGGCGTCGCGGGAGCAGCTGGCGCGCATCGAGCGGGTGGGCCGGGAGCTGAGCCGAGCGCTGGACCTGGCGGGGTCGCCCCAGCAGGGGGTGTCGGGTCACTCGACGGCGTGGAAGGTGACGGACAAGGCGATGCTCCAGGTGAACGACCTTGTCGATCCGCTCACGCCGGCGGCGCCGCTCCTGCTGGCGGCGCGGAGCCGCGTCACGGGGAGCCGGCTGGCCGTGCGGAGCAAGCCTCAGGGACGGTAGGGGGCTGGGGGCGAGGGCGAGGACGGGACGTCCGGGCGGGGGTGCCGGGAGCGGGGGCGGCAGGAGCGGGGCCGCGGGGAGCGGAGAGCGGAGGCGGGCAGGAACGGGCTGCCGGCCGGCGCGCTTCGAGGAACGTACCGCAGGGGTGAAATCGTCAGCTGCGGCCGAAAAACCTGCGACCGCGGGAGCGCTCGGCGTCGCGCCGGATGCCCTGCATCACCATGCGGATGAGCTCGCGGTTGTAAGCGCGCCTGTCATGGCGCTTGTGCTCGGGCAGCTTGACCCCCAGCGCGTGTGCAAGACGTTCGACGTTCTCTACTTTCGCCTCGCGCAGACAATCGATATCCAGATCCATGTAGTGGCGCTCCCATTACTAGAGTCGACTTGGTTTGTCGAGCCCAGAGGAGACAGGACACGGCTGCGCGCCGGAGTGGCATCAGACCGTGACAGGCGCCATCAGCCCGTGACGGGGGCGCGGCGCCTCGGGCACGTCAGCGCCACGAGGGACACAGAGCGACCTGGTCCCGTTCGAGGCGGGCATCGAGGCGGGCAAGCAGCTCAGGTCAGCTGCTGCCGCGGGAGGTCGATCCGCCGCTGCCGCTCGGTTCCCGGCCCATCGTTCCCGCCCGTCGTTCCCGCCCGTCGTGACGCACGATGTCAGGCCAAGGTCACGAGCTCACCGCAGAGAGGGTGAGGGGGGAAGCGCTCCACAGCAGCGGAGGGTGTGAGGTGCCGTGAGCGGCAGCAGAGGGCGTGTCCGGTGGGGTCCCGGCCCAGCGCCCCGGGCAGGGAAGCAGAGGAGAGAGGAGAGAAGGGATTACGACGAAGCTGCAAGATGGCCATGAGCCTGGCGGACGCGCGGCGCGGAGCCGAGCTCGACAGCCTCCAGGTCGAAGCGCGGTCCCCCCTGGCTGCGCTCGACAGCCCCCAGGTGGAAGCTCGATGCGCCCGGCGGCTCTCGCCGGCCGGACGCACCGAGGGCCCCCATCACGTCGGCGGGGGTCAGATCGCCACGTCACCCCACGAGGTAGCCCCGGCCGGACTCGAACCGGCACGCCCAAGAGGGCCGCGGATTTTAAATCCACCGCGTCTGCCATTTCGCCACGGGGCCAAGTAGTTGATTTTGCTTAGATTTATGGCTTTGATCTGCTCCGCATCATCCCCGCCGCTGGCCATTCCGCTGACTTTTCCCCCAGCTCGGGGCTCGCATCGGCGAGGGAAGCTAGCTCGCCAAGGCCCAGCTCTGCAAACGTCCTGGAGGCTCGGCGGTACCTCTGGATCATGATGGAGCTCCGGTGCCCGGTCCGGTCGGCGACCCAGGCCTCGCTGCGGCCGTTCGCCAGCGCGACAGTGATGAAGGTCGAGCGCGTGTCGTGGGCGCGCACCTGCTGGCGCTCGTCGGAGTCCTCGAAGAGCTCCGGGCGATCGATGCCGGCGAGCTGGAGGTGAGCGCGGAACCGCTCGGCCGCGCGCTCGACGCTCGGCCGCGCGCTCGACGCTGAAGCGATCGCCGTCCTCGTTGACGAAGAGCGGCGCGGAGGGTGCCGGGGTGCCACGGAGCGCGAGCCAGGCGCGCAGCGCCTGCGACACGCCGGGAGAGAGCGCCCAGGCGCGGGGGTCGTTCGGCTTGTTCTTCTCGAGGCGCAGCGCGCCGCGCTCGAGGTCGACGTCCTGCACCTGCAAGCGGGCCGCCTCGCTGATCGCGGTCCCTCGCGGTTCTGGAAGCCCCACAGGACGCGCCAGCACAGCGGGATCGCGGTGCTGGCCAGCAGGCGAGCGTCCTCGCCAGCGCAGAGGCATGCCTTCGCCTTCGCGGGGCCGAGCTTCGGGAGGAAGCCGCGGGGGAGCGGGTTCGTCGCGAGGAGACGGCAAGGGAAGACGGCCTTCGCCATCATGCGGTGCAGGAGCTGCGCGATGTGACGGCGCGACGCGGGCGACATCGACGGGAGCGCGCGCATGACGCGCTCCGCGTCGTCGAGCGTGAAGGCCGCGACGGGGATGCGGCCGGCGATCGGATACACGTGGCGGTCAAGCCGGTAGACGTCTTGTTCCACGCTCCGCTTCGTCTTGACAGGGTCGGGGACCATGCGCGCGAGCTCGCCCGAGGTCCAGAGCTCGCCGAGCTGCTGGAGGGTGACATGCTTCGGCGCCGAGCCGCCGCCGTGCTCGGCACCGTTCGCCGCGCGCTCTGTCTGCGCGCGCTCATCGGTCCGAAATCCTCCAGCCGGCGTCGTCGAGAATCTCGGATTTCAACGCATGCGCCACAGATCCAGCGGAGGAGCCATATTGTCTACGCCGCGCTGAGAGCTCAGGTCGGGAGCGACGTCAATTGCGCGACCATCGAGGAGATCACTTGAGGCCGCCCCGAGCTCTCACAGCGGCTCGATGCTCAGAAGATCGCCCACCAGGTGATACACGCGGTAGTGGGCGCCGTGCGTCGTCAGCTCCCACGCTTTCTGCGAGACGACGAAGGCGACTCCGCCGATCACGTAGCGCCATTGGCTCGGCATGCCGCCGCGGCCGTCGATGTGCACCTTTTGGAGCGGACCCTGGGCGACCAGCGCGGGGCTCTGGGCGTACGCCTTGCGCCTCGCGCCGACCTTCCTGAACGTCAACAGCGCGCCGATACCGAGCAACCCGCCCAGCACGACGCCGCCCCCGCCGAGCGCGTAGAGCCCGTTCATGTCGATGTCGGAGATCGGCTTCGAGTAGTCGTCGTAGAGGTAGAGCGCACCTCCGACACCCCCGGCGGCGACGAGTAACCCGAGCAGGAGCAAGAACACCCCGCCGCCGATGCCGGAGCTCTTGCCGCGCTTGGCCTGCGCCGGATGAAGGCGCCCCTGCCGGTTCACCTCGAGCTCTTCGAGCGTGAAGCCGTGGGCCGCTCCGAGGTCTCGGAGGTACGCCTGCCGCGGGTCGGAGGGTGAGGCCATCATGCGAGCCTCGAGTGCCCCAGGGCGACAAGGGCGTGGATGGGGGCTTCGAGCTCGGCGGGCTTCAGCGGCTGACCGCCGTAGGAGAGACAGAGCTCGCCGTTGTCGTAAGAGAGCCCGACCTGATTCATGGGCAGCTTGAGCAGCGCTGCCTGCACCGCCGAGTTCATGAGCGCGCGAGAGAGGGCGGGCGAGTCGCTCCTGAGCGAAATCATGCGATCGAAGTTCGGGTCGCCCGTCGGCACCAGGTGGTACTGCGGGCCCCCCGCGCCGCGCGTGATCTGGAGCGAGAAGCGATGCGGCGCCGGATACAACGAGCGCGCATAGAAGGCCGTGGAGGTGGTTCTGGTGTTGCCCACCATGCTCCAGGTGGAGATGACGCGGAGCGGCACGTTCTGCACGGCGCCGGTGAGGGACTTGACGCGGCGCTGTGACGTGAGCGCGTTGCCCTCGTTCTGCTGATCGAAGGTCAGCCCGTACCTCGTCGCACAGTTCGGCCAGACCGCGTCCGTCGCGCGCGAGAGCTTGATCGCGCCCGCCACGATCGCGACCAGGACGAGGGCGCCCGCCCCGAGCCCCAACCATTGGAAAAGTTCGTACGTGCTCATGTCGTGTTCGCTATCCCAGAAAGAGATTACTCGCCTTTGGAGAGGCGCGACAACGGGAATACTGCCGCGGATTTTCTGGTACCCGCCCGGGTGCCCCGCTTGAGGTCTGCCCGCAGGTCCCGCTGCTTCAGCAATTTCCCCGTATTTTAGAGCAAGGCGCATGCCGGTACTGGACCGAGCCTCCAAGGTCTGGCAGATGTCGTTTCGAGACCCCCTTGCCCCTTCCGCGGAGGCGCTCGCGGGGATGGTTCGAAGGATGCGCGATCGCGCAGCTCCCTGGCTGAGGAAGCGAAGAATGCATTCCGCAGCAAGGGCATCACCTGCTACGGATTCATGCCGCTCCACCTCACGATGGCCGGCGCCGAGCGAGTCCACGGCCGGGACGAGCGCATCTCCGCAGAGGTGCTGGAGCACGGCGCGACCGCGATATTCGAGCTCGTCCGGGCCGTGGCAGGCCGGTAGGCGGTGGCGAAGCGCTGGCGTGCCCGGAGGAGACCTGCCGCGCCAGCGATGCGTCCGCGAAGGGGGCCCGCCGGGCGGCCGGGGTTGACGCGAGCGACGCTCGCGCATAGCGTCGGCATGTCTCGTGCCCCTGTCACTGCCGCCAGGGCTCGCCGGTGCCATAGCGCAAGGTGATCTCCGATGCCGGGTGGAAGCCCCAAGCAACCCGAGCCCACTTCCGACGGCTGGTCGCCTCGCACCGAGGCCTCGTTGTGGCTCGGGCTCGGGCTGCTCGGCGTCGGGGTCGTGTGGTTCACGGTGCGCGCCATCGAGATCGACAGGTCGCTCGACGCCGCGAGCCGGCAGCTCGCGAGCGCCGGGCCTCCGGACGCGCCGCCGGCGCCGGCTCCCGACGCGGGCGCAGAACCGCACCTCGCGCTGGCCTGGACCGTGGGAGCCCCGGGCGAGCCGGCGGAGCCGCTGGCGAGCGTGCGGCGGGCAGCCGAGGAGCTGCTCGCGCGGCGCCTCCCTCACGGGCTCCGTCGCGGGGCGGTGATCCGCGCCGTGGCCGAGGCCGCCACGGCGCCGAAGGAGCCTCGTATTCTGGCGCTCGACGTGCGGGCGGCCGGGCAGCCGGAGGCCCGCTTCTACCGGTTCGACGGCAACGCCACGGGGCGGCTGGTCGACGAAGAGGGACGCGAGCCGATGCCGAACCCGTGGCAGGCGCCGCTCGCCACGCTGCGTCGGACGTCGCCGTTCAACCCCAAGCGGATGCACCCCATCTTGCACCGCGTGAGGCCGCACGAGGGCACGGACTACGGCGCGCCGTCGGGAACCCCGGTCTATGCCGCGCTCGAGGGCAGCGTCTCCTGGGTGGGGCCGCATGGTGGTCACGGCAAGTGGGTCGCGATCCAGCACGACAACGGCGTCGAGACAGGCTACGCGCACCTCTCGAGGTTCGCGGCGGGCCTGAAGCGCGGAGACCACGTGGCGACCCATCAGCTCGTCGGCTACGTGGGGTCGACCGGGCGCTCGACGGGGCCGCACCTGCACTTCAGCGCGAGCCGCAACGGCGTCTACTTCGACGCGGAGACGCTGCTCGCGACGCCCCTGCGGGAGCTCCCCGCCGATCGGCGCGACGCGTTCCGCGCCGAGAAGGGTGAGCTCGACCGCGAGCTCGACGACATCGGGGCTCCCCTCCCCGCCGCGCCGCGGCCCGGACGCGGGGACGAGCCGGCGTCGCCGGCGAACGATTCGGAGTCGCAGCCGCACGCGGCCGCGTCGGGCGCCCGGCGCCAGCGGCGGTGACCGCCGGCGAGGCCGCCCGGCGGCCTTGTCTCCCCCTGCGGGTCGGCGAGCCCTATGTACGGGGACGCGCCGCTGCGCGTCCGGCGAGGACGCGCGCGGGCGCAAGCGCGCCGCAAGCCTCGGCCACCCTCGGGAGGTGCAAGCACAGATGGACACCATGCACGTCGACCTGTTGATCCGGATCGTCGCGGGCGCGGCGCTCGGCGGCATCATCGGATACGAGCGCGATCGCCACGGCCGCCAGGTCGGGCTCCGGACCCACCTGCTCGTCGCGATGGCCGCGGCGACGTTCATGGTCATCTCGGTGAAGTTCGTCTACTTCCAGCATTACGGAAAGGAGGATCTGGTCGCCGTCGACTCCTCGCGCATCGCCGCGTCGATCGTCGCCGGCATCGGCTTCCTCGCCGGCGGCTCCATCCTGCGCACCGGGACCACGGTCCAGGGCATCACGACCGCGGCGGGCCTGTGGCTCGTGACGGCGATCGGCATGTGCTCGGGCGCGGCGATGTACGTCGAGGCTGTCGTCGTCACGCTCCTCGGCGTGCTCGCGCTCACGACGCTCCGCCGCTTCGAGGACAAGGACGACCGCAGCACCCGGCGACGGATCGCCCTCGTCCTGGGCGAGGAGTCGGCCGGCGTGGCTGACATCATGAAGGCGCTCGAAGCGCTCGGGGCCGTCGTCTCGGACATGGATTACGAGCGCCGCCTCGACGACAAGCGGCGCGTCAACGTGACGCTCGACGCGAGGATCCCGAACACGATCGGCGTGGAGAGGCTGATTGACCAGCTCGCAAAGCAGCCCGGGGTCCGGCGGGTCCACGTCCAGGCGCTCACGTGATGGAAGCCGCGCTGCGCACGGTCGCGCCGTACGGTGGGACCGGTGATGCCGAGAGCCCTTCACCGCGGGCGACGCGGCGGCGCAGCGCCCACGCGCGGGGGTCTCCTCAGGACGCCTGCGCGAGGCCGAGCTCGCCCTCCGGCTCGACAGGCAGCTCGACGAGGAACGTCGTTCCCGAGCCCAGCTGACTGTGCAGATCCACGCGCCCTCCATGCGCTCGCACGATCTCCCGAACAAGGTACAGCCCGAGCCCGAGGCTCTGCGCTTGATGAAGCCCCGTCGCGCGCTCGAACGCCTCGAACACGCGCCGCTGGTCGGCCTCGGCGATCCCGATGCCCTGATCGGAGACCGAGAGGCGAGCGACGGCCCCGTCCGCGTCGGCCACGATCCGAACCGGCTTCCCGGCTCCGTACTTCATGGCGTTCGTCAAGAGGTTCGTCGCGACCTGCTCGAGCCGCAGCCGATCCCACTGGCCCCAGACGGCGCGCTCCCCCTGCACGTGGAGCGCACATCCAGCCAGATCGGCCTGCTCGCTCAGCCTCCCGACGACGTCCCGCACGAGGGCCGTCAGGTCCACCGGCTCACGCGTCAGGGCGAGCCGCCCCACCTGGACGCGCGAGAGGTCGAGCAGGCTGTCGATCAGCAGGCTGAGCCGACCGAGCTGACGCTTGAACGACGTGAGGGACGACGACAACCAGGATGAGGATACCGTCTCTTGCTGCTTGATCGATCGCGTGAGCGTGTCGAGCTTCAGATGGAGACCTGTCAGCGGTGTCTTCAGCTCGTGGGCGAGGAACGCCGTGCGCCTCTCCGCGGCCTCTGCCGCCGCCCGCGCCTCTCGCTCCCTGGCGAGCAAGAGCGCGTTCTCGAGGGAGATGGCCGCTTGCGTGGCGAGCAGCTCGAGGGCGAGGAGCCGCTCGGGCGTGAACGCGTGCGTGGTGAGGTTGTTCTCGAGGTAAAGCAGGCCGATCACCTCGGCCTGCCGCGAGATCGGAACGCAGAGGACCGACCTCGGATTGTGCCGGACGATGTACTCGTCCCCCGAGAACCTGCCCGCCTTCGCGGCGGCATCATCGAGGAGCACGCGCTCCTTGGTGAGCCGCACGTAGTGGAGGATCGAGGCAGGGATGAGCTGGGAGGAGGACACCGGCAACGACTGTAGAACCTTGGTCACGGTCCCTTGTCGCTCCTCGATCGCGGCTTCCGCCTCGATCGTCAGGTCGCCGTTCCGCACGAGGAGGAGGCAGCCCTTCTGGGCACCTCCCTGCTCGAGGACGAACTCGAGCAGGGTTCGCAAGAGCTTCTCGAAGAGGATCTCGCCCGAGATCGTCTGCGACGCCTTGACGACCGAGAGCACGTCGAGCAGGTCCGTGCGCGCGGCGAAGGTGGCGGTGGGCGCGAGCGGCCGTCGCTCGAGGAGCTGCGGATAGAGCTGTTCGAGCTGCCTCACCTTGCCGTCGGCCCCCCAGCGCACGTAGCACGAGCGGGCTTCGCGCAGGTACGTATCGGAGAAGCACTCGAACCCTCGCGCTCGATAGAACCGAGACGCGAGCTCGTAGGCAAGCGCTTCATCGTGGACGAAGCCGCTCTCGCGCGCCGAGCGGATGGCCTCTTCATAGAGGCGCATCGCGTCGAGATCCCGGCCCTCGATGCGGGCGGCCTCGGCGGAGACCAGGGCGTAGCGGCTCCGGAAGTTCTCGGGGCAGCTGTCGGCCCAGTGCCTCAGCTTCTGCAGCTGCTCCTCGAGCGTCCGAGCCAATTGCTGCCGCTGCTCGGCCGGCGCCTGCGCGTGGAGCGCCGTCACCGTGAGCGCGTAGTAGAAGCGGTGCGCCGCCCCCATGGCCAGGGACGCCAGCTGGTCCTGCATCAGCGCGGCGCGGGCTGCGGACTCCAGCGCTTCAGCGTGACGTCCATGCATGAACGCCGCGATCTGCTTCATGATATGATACGCGGCGATCCCGAGGCCGAAGCCCGCCTTCTCGAGGATCGCGAAGCTGCTGTCCTCGTCGAAGCCGCCGCTGTTGAAGCTCGTGGATGCCCGCGTCGCTCCCTTCAGGCTCGCCGCGAGCTGCTCTTCGAGCCGGACCACGTGGTACACGACGTCATTGTGGGTCTGCCGGGCGAAGGCGGCGTACTTCCGCGCGACGTCAATGACGTGATCGAGCGGGTCGCCGTTCTCCAGAACAAGCCACACCATGTTGTACGTCAAGTAACCTGCAAATATGAAGTCTCCGACATCGAGGCAATCGGAAAATGCCTTATCCAGGAGCGGGAGGCTCGTCGCGTAGTGCCTGTACCAGATGCTGATGACGCCCGCGTGGTGGAAGAGCAGCCTCCCCTTCATCATGGCCGTGACGCTCTTGAACTTCTCGTTCAGCCTGAGCGCCATCTCGGAGAACTGGAACGCGCACGGGATGTCCCCGAGGATGGACACCATGACGCCAGCGTAACAACTGTAGACGAAAGAGGACTCCTCGGCGTGTCCGCGCTGCAGGGAGACGTTCACCCCCTTGGCGGTGAGCAGCGGCCAGAGCGCCGGTCGCACGGAGAATACGAGGGGGCACGACTCGGCGATCAGGCCGATGAACACCCGCACGTCTTCGTCGGTCGCCACGGGCGCATCGACGAGATCGGCGATGCGACGCCCGCGCAGGGCGTCCGGGACCTGCCGGATCTCGGCCTCCACGGCCGCCTGGATCTCCTCGTCGGCCTCCGGGAGCGCCACCCCGTAGAGCCGCAGGGCCTCGATCATGACCGTCATGGCATCGCGGTGCCGTCCGGCGATCTGGTAGAGCCGCATGCGCAGCCGGTGGGCCCTGGCCCGGTCGGACCTGGAGCGGGCGTCCTGGAGGATCCGATCGAACAGGGCGTCGGCCGGCTGGAAGTTGCCGGCGAGGGACTCGCATTCGGCGAGCTCCAGGTAGAGCGTGAGCGTGTCCTCGTACCGAGCGCTCCAGGCGTCCGGTGGCAAGAGAGACGCCGCCTGCGCCAGATAGATGCGCGCCGAAGCGTAGGCGACCGAAGCCTTTGCCTTGATCCCTGCCGCGAGGTTGAGCCGGCAGAGCGCCTCCCTCTCGCGTGGATCGGTGATGAGGTGGGCGCCGTGATTGAGCTGGTTCGCGACGTCGAAAGCCCGCTCCTCGATGGCCCCGGCGGGCAGATGAGACACGAGGCGCCGGCCGATCTTGAGGTGCGCTGCGGCCCGCAGATCCTCCGGGATGAGCGAATAGGCCGCCTCCTGGACGCGGTCGTGGAGGAACCTGTACGTGCCTTCGTGGCAGAGGACGAGCCCCGCGCGGACGGCCTGCCAGACCTCCGCGTGCAGCTCCTCCTCCGAGCGGCCGCACGCCATCGTCAAGACGCCGACCTCCGTGGCGTTCCCGAGGCAGGCGAGCTGCTTCAGCGCCTCCTGGGTGCCAGCAGGGAGCCGCGCGAGCTTGTCGACCATCAGGTCGACCACGTTGTCGGTGAAGCCCTTGGCGCGGATCTTCGCCATGTCCCACCGGAACGCGCCCGCGCGGGGGTCGAGCTCGATCAGCCGCTCTTCGTAGAGGGCGATGAGAAACTGGATCGCGAAGAACGGGTTGCCGGCCGTCTTCTCGTGGACCAGGGCCGAGAGCGGCGCGGCGTCCGCAGGGCGGCATTGAAGCAGCTCACTGACGAGCATGGACAGGTGCTCGCGGGAGAGCGGGCCGAGCACGATATCCCGGACGCGCGCGCCCTCCCCCCTCACCTTGTCCAGCGCCGTCATGAGCGGGTGCGAGGGCGTCACCTCGTTGTCGCGATACGCGCCGATGACGAGGAGATGACCCGTGTCGAGGTGCGTCACCAGATCCTGCAGGAGCCCGAGGCTCGCCGAATCGGCCCACTGGAGATCGTCGAGGAAGAGCACGAGGCGGTGCTCCTTCCGGGCAAACACCCCGATGAAGTGCCGGAAGACGATGCGAAACCGGTTCTGCGCCTCGACCGGCGGCAGCTCGGGAGCCGGCGGTTGCGGGCCGATGACCAGCTCGAGCTGCGGGATCAGGTCCACGATGAGCTGCCCGTTGACCGTGAGGACCTCGAGCAACCGCTGCTTCCAGGCCGCGATCCTCTCGCTGTCGGCGAGGAGCTCGAGCACGATCTCCTGAACGGCCTGGACGATGGTGGAGTAAGGGATATCGCGCTTGTGCTGATCGAATTTTCCCGAGGCGAAGAACCCCCGCTCGCGGGCGACGGGCTTGTGCAGCTCGTGGACCAGCGTCGACTTGCCGATGCCGGAGTAGCCGGCTATCAGCGCGAGCTGCGGCGATCCGGTGTCGACAACGCGCTCGAAGGCGCGCAGCAGCGCCGCGATCGCCTCGTCGCGCCCGTAGAGCTTCTGCGGGATCTGCAGGCGGCCCGACGCGTCCTGCTCGCCCAGCGGGAAGGGCTCGATGCTGCCACCGCAGCGCCATGATTCGAAGCACCGTTCCAGGTCATGGCGAAGGCCGCGGGCCGTCTGGTAGCGGTCCTCGGGCATCTTCGCGAGGAGCTTGATCACGATGCGCTCGACCGCCTCGGGCACCTCGGAGACCACCTCGGAGGGAGCCGCGAACGCGCGGGCGATGTGACAATGGATCCATTCCAGCGGATCGCGGGCATCGAATGGAAGCTTCCCCGTGAGCATCTGATAGAACGTGCCCCCCAGGGAATACAGATCGCTGCGGCTGTCGATCCCACGGTTCATCCGCCCCGTCTGCTCGGGCGACATGTAAGGTAGGGACCCCTCGATGAGGCGTGCTGGCTCCGCGGCCTGCTGTTCGCGGGGGAGCCACAAGGCGAGCGCGAGATCGGCGATCTTCACCGCGCCGGTGGCAGAAATGACCAGGATATTCGCGGGCTTGAGGTCTCTGTGAACGACGCCTCGCTGGTGAATGTCGGAGACGGCCCCCGCAATGCGGATAGCGAGCTCGAGGAACGTGCCGATCGCCATCGGCGCGCCGAGCAATCGATCGAGCGGCTCAGCGCCGGAGTCTTCCATGACGAGGGCGAGCGCCCCATCGTACGTCTCGAGGGCGAGGGGCCTGACGATGGCTCCCACGTCGAGCATCTTGCCCGTCTCGTACTCCCTCTTGAGCCGGTCGAGGTCCTTCGGCCGGCAGCTCCTCGGGTCGAGCACCTTGAGGACCACCGGATGGCCGTCGGCGTTTCGAATGGCGCGGTACACGGCGGTGCCGCGGCCCTCGTAAACGGTCTCGCAGATCGTGTAGGAAGAGGGAGGAGACGGGCTCGTCATGCAGGCGCTGGGAGAGGCAGCCTCGGCAGTGGCAGCAGGACCCCGCCTCCCCCGAGGAGGTATAACATTCTCCGCCCCCGTCATGGCCGGCGTTGCTTCGAACATCGAGAAGATCGCGACGATCGCCGGGGCATGGTCCGGATGGAACCCGGGCCGCACGCGCTCGCCCAGGCGTCATGCTCGACGGAGCCGTGGCCGGTGCCTCGCGCCGGGGCTCCGCCGGCGTGTCGAATTTCGGTTCACACCCGCGCCGGCGCGGGCTTGCCTGGGGGAACGCCGGCGGAGGGCCGGCCTCACCCGAGGAGCGGAGCCATGACTCGCATCGATTCGAGAGCACACCTGTGGACCAAGGCGGCGCGGATCCTGACGGCGCTGGGCGCACTGCTGGCCGCGGCGGCGGCCCCGGCCAGCGCGCGCGCCGAGATCCTCGCTTACGACGAGCACGACGGCGAGGCGGGCGGCGCCGTCGGCTGGACGGACGATTGGCCCTTCGCGCGGGCGGGCGGCGAGCTCGCACAGACCCACGGCTACTGGCGCCGCCGGTTCGCGGCCCCGCTGTCGGCCGCGCACGCCACCCGGTGGATCGCCGTCACCGGGCGCATGGCCGCGCCCCCCGTCGGCTACGCGTACCACGTGCCCATGGGCGTCAGCTCCTGGACGAGCGCCCACCAGCACCACGGCCTCCATTTCGACACGTCGAGCCCCGCGGGCCTGCTCGTCGACGACGCCGGCCCGACGAGCGCCATCGCCGGGACCACGCAGCAGACGTGGCTCGCGCGGTACGTCTTCGGCCCCGCCAATGCGAGCGGCCGTCACAGCGCCACCGTGAGCATCTGGGCCGGATCCGGCGCCGGTCGCCGCATCGATCCGGGGGCGCCGCCCGTCGTCGTCCGCACGCTCACCGACACCACGCTGGACAGCCTCTATTCCGGGCAGAGCGACGCCCAGAACATCTTCTTCGTGGAGCGCGAGAGCGTCGCCACGACGGCCAGGGAGGCGCTCGCCGCGCCCGAGCGCGATCTCTACGTGGTCGCGCACCAGGACGACGACCTGCTCTTCATGAACCCCGACATCGCGGATTCGATCCAGGCGGGAAATTTCGTGCAGACCGTCTACGTCACCGCGGGCCTCGGCGGCAATGGCCTGCCCGTCATGGACGAGCGGGAGGCCGGGATGAAGGCCGCGTATGCGGCGATGGCCGGCCTCGCCAATGGCTGGAGCTGCACCGAGGCCGCGGTGCTGGGCAAGGAGCTCGTGCGCTGCGCGCTCGACGGGAGCGCCGGCCGCGTCGGGCTCGTGTTCCTGCGGCTCCCATCGTACCCGGACTCCGCGCTCCTGAGCGACCTCTGGAATGGGGGCGCGCCGACCGTGCCGCGGGTCGACCGCACCGACGATGACCCCGCCGGCGCGGTCCCCGTCGATTACACCCGCGAGGAGCTCGTCGCCGTCCTCTCGCGCCTGATGTCCGATTTCCGCGCGAGCCGCGTCGGCACGCTGAACAGCGACCACGGCCACGCCGGCGACCACACCGACCATTACTACACATCGATGTTCGCGTTCGCCGCGCACCAGGTCTACGCCGCCGGGCACGCGCTCCAGACCTACCGGGGCTACGACATCTCGAGCGAGCAGGCGAACGTCTCCGACGCCGAGTTCGACATCACGTGGGACGCATTCCGGTGGTATGCGCAATGCGACCGGTTCACCTGCACGGACATGAGCGCGTGCGGCACCGGGACCACCTGCGACCCGGACAAGCCCGACTATCGCGCCTGGGCGCGGCGCCGGTACGTGGGCT
This sequence comes from Sorangium sp. So ce362, assembly GCF_051519845.1. Classification (NCBI taxonomy): domain Bacteria; kingdom Pseudomonadati; phylum Myxococcota; order Polyangiales; family Polyangiaceae; genus Sorangium; species Sorangium sp. So ce362. The sequence continues at coordinate 8,159,144 of NZ_CP150332.1, forward strand.
CGGCGATCGCGGGCGTCTCGGGCCGCCTCGGCGCGCTCGGGGGCAAATGCCTCGCGGCCGGCGGCACGTCGAACGGCGCGCCCGTGGTCCTCGCCGATTGCTCCACGGCCTCGGCGCAGAGATGGACCGTCGCGGAGGACCGCATCGGCGGCATCGGCGGGCGCTGCCTCGGCGTCGCCGGCGGCGCCGCCGCGAACGGCGCCCTCGTGGTGCTCGAGAATTGCGCCGAGACCGCGGGCCAGGTGTGGACGATGCTGGACGGCGGCCAGATCCGCGGCCTCCAGGGGAGGTGCCTCGCGGTCGCCGGGGGCAACACCGCGAACGGCACGCCGGTGCAGATGATCGACTGCAATGGCGGCGAGGCGCAGCGGTTCGCGATTCAGCTCTCGGCGCCCACGCGCTGGTCGTCCGGCAACGATTTCTCGGACGCCCAGATCGGCACGAGCGAGTCCACGACCCGCACGGTCCGGCTCGGCGACGTGAACGGCGACGGCAAGGCCGACGCGTGCGTGCGGCGCGCCGACGGCGTGTATTGCGCGCGCAGCGACGGCGCAGGCAGGTTCCTCCCCGCGCAGCGGTACACGACGGAGTTCTCCGACGCGAACGGCTGGCAGCCCGCGAGATACGGCAACACGATCCAGCTCGCCGACATCGACGGCGACGGCAAGGCCGACGTCTGCGGCCGCGGCATCCACGGCATCCTCTGCCAGGTCGCGAGCGCCGCCGGCGACGCCTTCGTGATCTCCGGCGACGTCTGGTGGACGTACAGCTTCTCCGACGCGGAGGGGTTCGCCGACGCACCGAGCCATTACCGCTCGATCCACCTCGCCGACGTGGACGCCGACGGCTACGCCGACGTCTGCGGCCGCGGCGCCGACGGGGTGCGCTGCGCGATCAACACGACCGCCGGGAGCTTCGGGGCGGCGACGCTCTGGCTCGCCGAGATGTCCGACGCGAACGGCTGGCTGCCGGAGCGTTACGGCGCCACGATCCAGCTCGGCGACATCGATGGCGACGGCGCGGCGGACGCCTGCGGCCGCGGGCCGTCGGGCGTCGTGTGCGCCGTGGCGAGCGCTTCCGGCCCCGGGTTCGTGCGGCCGCACGTCTGGTCGTACAGCCGCGGGGGCGCGCCCGATTACGGCGACGCGTCCGAGTTCGGCGCGGCGCCGGGCCACTGGGGGAGCCTCGGCCTCGGCGACGTCGACGGCGACGGCGACGCCGACCTCTGTGGCCGCGGCGCCTCCGGCGCGCTGTGCGCCATGTCGAACCGCCTCGATTTCGGCGCGGCGCGCCCCGCGTCGCTCGGCGCCTTCGGCAATGCCCAGGGGTGGCTCGCCGCGCGGTACGGCGCGACGGTGCAGCTCGGCGACGTCGACGGCGACGGCCGCGCCGACCTGTGCGGCCGCGCGTCGGACGGCCTCTGGTGCGCGCTCGCGCCGTGAAGCGGTGTCCACGGTCGAGGATTCGATCACGAGCACGATGAGCGCCGTCGCATGGCGGCGGGATCGTCGACCGCGGAAGGTCGGCGGACGGTGACATCCTCGGCGCCACGATGTCCGTCGATCGAGAGCACCTCGAGCGCGAGGTCCGCGAGCGCTGCGAGAGCGGCGCCGTCACGCGGGCCGCCGAGCTCGCCATTCGCGGCGACGGGCCCGAGATCTCGGCTTCCTGACCGCGCTCCTCCGCCCCGAGGAGGACCCCGACGACGTCTTCTCGCTGTGGTGCGAGCGCATCCTGCGCGGGCTACCGACCTTCGCGTGGGCGTGCTCGCTACGCACCTTCGCCTACACGATCGCGCGGAACGCGGCGAAGAACCACGCCCGCGACAGGCGCGTGCGCCCCTCGCTCGGGACGACGGAGCTGAGCGCGATCGAGCAGCAGGTGTGTGGCCCAGCGGGGCGCCCTGCGCCGCCGCGTCGCCCGCGGTCGAGGGCTCGCGGCATCACCGGTCCCACCGTACGGCCACGCTGCACGCGCCGGGTGACATAGAGAACCGTGACCTCCCCGAACGCGAGCTCCCCCGCACCGCGCCGCGAGCGCATTCCGTCCCATCGCACATTTGTGAACGCACACACACGTCGATGATCACATCGCCTCTGCGCCAGTCGAGCGGGCCGGCGAAGATCGCGATCCTGCGCCCACCCCGCTGAACGCGGCGCTCCGGACGGACCCTCGCTCGACGCGGCGCTCCGAAGGAGACCCGCTCGCCTCGTCCTCCCTCGGGCTCGAGGACAGCCGCAGGCCGGTCGATTGGCATTGACATCCAATATGTTAACGCTCACATTTGCCTGGAGGTGCATCCTTTTGCTTGGGCGATCGACGGCATGTCGCCGGGGTCCGTGGGGCGCCTGAAGGCCCGTGTACATCTGCCCCGTCAGCACCACGGGAGGATGGCAAGATCAAATCAACCTCGCCCGGTCGGCGCCGGGCCGGACGCTGCCGCATCCGGGTCGCGATGAATATTCATAGTATGAATCGGATCGAGGGCGACGCCTCGGGGTCATACTTGTCTACCAGCGACTCGAATCGCGGAGAGACGCGAATGGGGCCCCTCTCTTCGATCGCTCGATGAAATATGGAATCGCTATGAAGACCAAATCGAATTGGGCTGTCACCTGGGCCGCGCTGGGCATGATTGTCGGCGCTTGCGGCGGCTTGAATGACGACGGCAACCTTGGGGGAAGCGGCGGAGCCTCGGCGGCCACAGGAGGGAGCGTGAGCGGCTCGGGCGGCGAGCAGGCGGGCGCCACCGGAGGGTCTCTACCCACGGGGTCGGGTGGCTCACAGAACACGACCGGAGCGTCCGAGCCCTCCGGCTCGGGCGGCGGATCGCCTGCCGGCGGCGGGGAAATGGCGGGCGGGAACGGAGGCTCGGGCGACGGCAGCGGCGGCGGCTTCACCGGCACGTGCACCGAGTCACAGCCGGTTCGCCGAAACGTGTCGGGGAGCGGCCCTCATGAGGTGGTCGTCGAGACGAACCCAGACCCGGGCATCAACCAGGGAACTATCTTCCGTCCGGCGGATCTCGGTGGGGACGCCAAGTATCCGATCTTCGTCTGGGGGCAGGGCGGATGTTCGCGAGACGGGTTCGCGACTGAAGCGGCCATGGCCGAAATTGCCTCGCATGGCTACTTCGTGGTGGCGGACGGGACACCGGGAAACACGGAGCCCAACCGCGAGCTCGGGGGCGGAGGCGACGTGCTGCTCGCCTACGTCGACTGGGTGATCGCTGAGAACGGGAAGCCTTGCAGCGCCTACTACCAGCGTATCGAAACCACGAAGGTCGCCTCGAACGGCTTCTCCTGCGGCGGCTTGATGGCGGCGGGGACCGCCGCAGATCCCAGAATGACGACCTGGGGACACACGAGCAGCGGCTCTTTCTCGGCGAATCAGGCATTCTACAAATCGATTCATACACCCGTGTTGATCGTCACCGGCACCGAGGATAGCCTGGGCGCGGACGAGAACGGCGCGAGAGACTTCGAGAACATCGCCGCCCAGGGTGATATCCCGGTCATGATGTTCGCCAAGGTCGGCGCGGATCATGGGGGCGATCTGTGGGCTCGGAACGGCGGCGAGTTCACTCAGGTCAACCTGGCGTGGCTCAACTGGTGGCTCAAGGGCGACCAATCGGCCACCGGCAAGGGCATGCTCGTCGGCGCGAGCTGCCGCTTCTGCAGCGACAGAAGCTGGAATATCTCTTCTGCCAATCTGCCCTAGAGTGGATCGCCAACCCGCCTTGCTCCGAGGAGCAGGGCGGGTTGACCGACAAGGAGGGCCCCGCAAGCCGTGGCGTGAAGGCGCCCGGTCGATGCGTGGATAAGCTGTTTGTCACGTCGCAGGGTCATGGCGCCCCCCCCGTCGCAGGGTCATGGGGCCAGGGGGCCGCCCCCGCCCTCCACGGGCTGGCCCCATGAGGCTGCAAGCTGCCATGACCGCAAGCGGGACAGGCCGGCGCCAGCAGACGCACGCGCGGCGCGGCTTGTCCTACATCATCGCCTCCTGCTCGCCCAGGCTGCGCCTCGCGCGCTCCTCCTCGCCCAGGCTGCGCCTCGCGCGCTCCGTTGTTCAACCTTGACAGGTGAACAGTACTGCGCAAAGGTTCGACCGGGTATGCCTGCGCCCGCACCCCCTTCGAACGAGGAGACGACAATGCCCATGATCGGACGACAGTGCACACGCGATGGCAGGACGGTCTGCCTTCCGATGAGTCAGACCGGTCTGCCGGTGAATCAAGAGGAGCCCGGGCTCACGCTCGTTTACGGGTGGTCGAGCGAGGAGCGCCGCGCGCAAGGGCTTCCAGCTTCGATCCAAGGAGTCGAGCTCCGCACCGACTCGGGCAAGGTCCTCGCGTTCGACTATTGCCCGTTTTGCGGCGAGAAGTTCGCGGGGAGCGCGAGGAGCGTCCGAGCGACCGTCGCGCGGCGCACCGCTTCGGAAGGCGCCCGCACCGAGTCGCCGCCGGTGGTGGTCGAGCGCGCGCAGCGGGCCGGGCGCGCGATCGAGGTCGCGCCGCCTCCCCCTCCGAGCGCACCGGCGCGCGCGCAAGCGGCGACGGGCTCGACGACGCTGAAGGTGCTTCGCGAGAAGCTCGGCCTCTCGCAGGCCGAGCTCGGCGAAAAGCTCGGCCTCGCGCGCAGCTCGGTCGCCAACTACGAAAACGGACGGTCGCCTCTGTCGCAGCGGCTCCGCAAGTGGGTCGCAAAGCACGAAGCGAAGCTCACCGAAGGGCGAAACGGCGCAGCCGGCCGCAGGAGCGCGGCCGCCTAGGACCGCGTTCCCCGAGCTCGTCCCTGGATCTGCAGCGTGCCCTCCCCGCTGCGACGCGGCCGACCGGGCTCATGAACGGAGCGGTCGTCGCGGAACAGACGCGACGGCCGACCGCGCAGCGCCACCGCCGAGGGAGCTCCTCGAGGGGCGCGCCGTCGAGCTGTTCTCCATGGCCGGGGCGAACAGGGCGCTCGACCACACCCGCCGGGGCAAGGCGCGGCTCCGCACCGTGATGTCCGGGCTGGCTCGCAGGACCCGCCCCGCGCTCGAAACGACGAGTTTCAGCTGAAGTACAGTTGAATCGTCCTCTCCTGCCCGCTCATTTCACGACGACCTTCGCCGTCGTGAACTTGACTGTCCCGCTGTTGGACTGGGCTTCGAGCAACAGCTTGATCTCGTGCAGATTCCCGAGAGGAAGGCCGAACTTTTCCCACTGGGTGAAGTGTTCGGAAACGGAGATGGTGCCGCACGTGCGCGCCGTCCGACGGATGCTGAAATACTGATCGAACGTTTCACTTGAACCAGTGATGGCCGGCTTGTTCACGCGGGTTTTCTTCCACACGTCGTAGGTCTCGCCATCGGCAGTGAGCGTGCCCACCTCGTCCCGCGGCGTGCCGTCGGAAGAAAACCCTCCCGGCTTTTGGCTCCCCCAGTCGTCGAGGATGTAGAACTCGCGCAGCGGGTTGACGGTCCAGCCGTAGATGCCGATGTACGTGAAGCCGCCGTCCTCCTCCGTCTTTGTATGCGCGAACTCCGCCGAGATGGTGCCGATCTGGGTGTGCTTCTGGGTCTGGTTGAAGTCGAGCCCGACGCGCGCCAGGAAATCCTCGACGTCGTTCCATGCCGCGCTGAACGTGGCGTCGACGCCGTGCACGGTCATGCAGCCCGACCCGCCTCCTTCCGCCCAGAGCTCATAACCGTAACCCCTGCCCGCATTGCCTCGGCGGTTCGAACAATACTCCATGCCTCCGGTCAGGGGTGTCGCAGGCGGGCAGGTGTCCGCGCCGCCGCCCGTGGGCCCGCCGCCGCCGCCGCCGTCGCCGGTGGAGCCACCTCCACCCGTCGCTCCGCCCGCACCAGGGAGCCCGCTGCTGCTGCTGCTGCTCGCGCCGCCACTCCCCGTGACGCCTCCAGTAGCGGAGGCAGCGCCCGCGCCCCCGGCGCCTGGTTGGCCACCGCTGCCGCTCCCGCCGGTGGATCCTGCGATCGAGCCGCCGCTCCCGTCTTCGTCCTTCACCTCCCCGGAGCCGGAACAGCCCGCGAAGGCCACGGCAGCGAGGCAAGCGGCGAGGGTACCCAGCGACCAGCGGGACGGAACGAGAACCTTCATGGCTGGAGCATGCCAGAGTCTGCACAGTTTGATCAAGAGAGGCGAACCGTTTGAAGGATAGCTCGTCGTCGGGTTGCCGCATCGGGCAGAAGTTTCCAGAACCGCGCGAAGATTCCCTTCACTTCGTCACGCCCGACCCTGCCGAGTGAGGACCAAGGTCCCCACTCACCTCACGATCGTCGCCGCGGCGCGCCCTCCCGCTGGTGGACCGTTCGACAAGCCTTTCAACGTAGTCATCGAGCAGGCCGCGCAACCGAGCGGCACCTCAGGTCCGGGACCAGCGCGAACAATGGCGAGCATTGGTTATCTTCACTGCTCGCCTGATCGCCTGAAAGCGCCTGACAAGTTGACCGGTGCGGGGGGACGGGGCGAGCAGGAGCCTGCACGGTTGCCGGGAAGCGTGGGGACGGCCACGGCTTTGCCGTGCAGCAGAGGTTGCCCGAAAGATTCCCCAGCGGGAGGGGAGGATCGGTGGTCGCATTCCGCCCCGTTCGATACTACGATGATTTTACTACGATGATGCTCGGATAACAGCGCCCCTCAACGACGCGAGGGGGGAAACGATGGAGCTGCGGGATTACACGCTGGAGAAGGTAGTCTACGACGGCGACGAGACACGGGTATGGCGCGCGGTCCATGTCCCCTCGCGGGCGCGCGTGGCAATCAAGATCCCGGTGGCTGAGGTGCCCAGTCCGCGCGTGATGGGGCGGCTGATCCACGAGCGCAAGGCGCTCATGCAGCTCGCCGAGGTGCCCGGGGTGGCGCGCGCACGGGCGCTGGAGCAGCAGGGCGGCACGGCGGCGCTGGTGCTGGAGGATCCTGGCCTCGGCTCGCTCGATCGCCTGCTCGCCAAGCAGGGGCGCTTGCCGGTCGGGACCGCGCTGCGGCTCGGCCGGCTCCTGTCACGGGTGCTCGAGGGGGTGCATGCCGCTGGCGTGATGCACAAGGACATCAAGCCGCAAAACGTGCTGGTGGACGAGGCGTGCGAGGGGGTCACGCTGCTCGATTTGGGTGCGGCTCTTCTGGAACGAGGGCGTTTTGCTCATTTCACCCGGCGCAGTTTGGGTCGAGGCGGCGGCAGCGGTGAGGGGACATCGCCTCCTGCATAACGTGCACGGTGCGTTCGGTCATGCTCCTGCTGCAGGTGGAACGCCCAGTAGGCTTCGAAGTCGCCGCTCGAGCGCAGCGAGCGGAGGCGCAGCACCGCCTCTGCGCCTTGGAGCGACCAGCGAGCCCCGGTGCGGTCCATGCGATCCTTGACGAGATGGCGGCATGCGCCCTCGATCACCCCCGTGGCGATGGGCAGCCCCGCTGCGAGCGCGCGATCGTAGTGCAAGAGCGTCCGATGCTTCACGAGGTAGCCGATGCAGGTATCGAGCGTCACCGCTGTCCCCATGTCCACCACGCGGCTGCTGGCATGGCGCCGGATGGTGCTGGCAATGGCTCCGGCCGTGCGCCCCGCGAGCAGCTCGTGCAGCCGGCACGTCACCCACTGCTCGACCTCCTTGGTCCCGTCGGCGAAGAAGCAGTGCGCGGCCTTCCAGAGATATTCAAGCACGTGGATGATATCGAGGACTATTGTGATCTCGACGCATGCCTTCTTCGCGGCGCGCTTGACCAGGGTGATCTGGTCCTTGTTGCCGTCGACCAGCACCACCCACCGCCGAAGGCGTTCCGGATCGCGACGCAGGCCTTCAGCAAACGCCGCCGAGATCACCTCTCGCGATGACTTCTCCACGCTCGCCCAGACCCGTTTGTTCACCGGCCGCGGCCGTTGCGCGGCGACGTCATGCACAGGGCGCAAGTCGTTCACGATGTCGTCAGGCGTGCGGACCCAGGGGTCTATCGTGTAGAGGGTGGCGACCTCGGCCATTCGCTTCCGGTTGCGCTTCTCGCCCTTGGCGAGGCGCTTCGTGAGCTTGTGTTTCCCCGCTTCCGCAGCCTTCCGCGTCGCAGGTCGGAGGTCTTCGCGCCGCATCGCGATCCCCTTGCCGTCGAAGCTGAGTACCAGCAGCGCCTGAGTGTCCTCGACTTCGACGGCGCGGGTGGAGTAGAACGCATCGAAGTCCTGCGCGGCGCGCTCCGCGAGCTCCTCCACCTGGCGCTTCGGCACCGCGGCGCCGGTCGATTTTCTCAATCCCTCAACGACCTCATCGAACGAGCTGCGGGCGGCGCTCTCGGCGACGTAGCGACGGACGCTGTGCGAGTAGAGCTCGTCCGGGAGGCTCAGCGCCGCATCCATCGGATGAAGACCGGGGACGCCCGGCGCCTGATAGGCCGCGCGTGGCACATCGACCTCTCCGACGACCGACATGAGCGCTCTGCTGCTGAGACGTCGATGCTTGCGCTGAACGCCGTCCGCGCCCTTGACCTCCACGGGCCTTTCGCGCTCGGCCCGAAGCTCGAGGTGGGCCTGGAGGAGCCGCCGCTGGTACTCGCGCCCCTCGTCGACGACGAACCCCTCCAGCTCGGCATGCGTGCTCTCCATCGACTCGGATGACCGAAGATGCTTCTCCATGGCTTCTGCCTGCTCCCGGGCGCTCTCGAAAGGGTCCTGACCTGCTGCAACGGCGTACGCGGCGCTCACGACCAAGTCCTCCTGCCGGTCCAACCTGCCTGTCGGGACCGGCCTCTTGCAGAGGCCATGGATACGTCAGATTCGTGGAATTTCAACGCGTTGCATTTTCGCGCCCGGAATTATCACCTGTGGCGAAGTATACGATCGTCAATCCGTCGAATGTGGCCTCGCCCGCGCCCGGATTCTTTCACCTCTCGCGGCCGAACCTGGGCTGCGGCTTCGCGCTTGGGCCGGCGGATAAGTGCACGGCATCAACGTCGCAGGGGGGCCAAGTCCACCGGCTACGTCGACGGGCGTCTGCGTCGATGTGATAGGGGCGCGGTCCCAGGGACCGCGCCTTCGGCGCAACACCATGAAAGCGCACGGACTTTTGTCGTCGCCAAGGATCTACACCCGCTCGATTTCGGCATCGCCTCGTTCCTGTCCCAAGAGGCGACCGAGGCGAGCATCCCCGAGGCGCTGGAGGGGACGCTGGTCTATATTTCCCCGGAGCAGACGGGGCGCACAGCGCGCGCGCTCGATACGCGCACGGACCTGTACTCGCTGGGGGTGACGCTCTTCGAGGTGATGTCGGGGCGGCTGCCGTTCACGGAGCGCGATCCGCTCTCGCTCGTGCACGCGCACCTGGCCAAGGACCCGCCTCCGCTCGATTCCGTCGCTCCGGAGGTCCCTGGGGCCGTGGCAGCCATCGTGGCGAAGCTCCTGGCCAAGGATCCGGAGCGACGCTACCAGACGGCCCGCGGCGTGGCGGAGGATCTGGAGGAGGCTCTCCGGCAATGGGACGAGCGGGGCGCGGTGGAGCCGTTCGGCCTGGGAAGAAAGGACTTCTCGCGCAAGCTCCGGTTGCCGCAGGTCCTGGTGGGGCGGGAGCGCGACGTCGAGCGGATGGGCGAGTCCTTTGCGCGCGCCGCGCAGGGCGTGACGGAGCTCCTGCTCGTCGGCGGCCCCTCGGGCATCGGCAAGACGGCGCTGGTGCGCACCGTCTACAGGGATATCGCGCAGGCGGGGCGCGGGCTCTTGATCGCGGGCAAGCACGATCAGCTCGCGCGGTCGACGCCGTACGCGGCGCTAGCGCGAGCGTTCGGGGCGCTGATGCGCCAGTGGCTCTCCAGCTCGGAGGCGGTGCTCGAGGCCTGGCAGGCGCGGATCCGGCGCGAGGTCGGGGACAACGCGCGGCTCATCGCGGACGTGGTGCCCGAGCTCGACCTGGTCATGGGCAAGCTGCCGCCGGTGCCGCCGGTGGAGGGCGAGCAGGTGCTCAACCGGCAGAAGCTGACGTGGCTGAATTTCGTGCGAGCCGTCACGGCGCCGAACCCGCCGCTCGTGATGTTCCTGGACGACATGCAGTGGGCCGACAGCGCGACGCTGATCATCCTGCAGACGCTGCTGACGGACGTGGAGCGTAAATCGCTGCTGGTGATCGCGGCGTACCGCGACAACGAGACGCCGCCCGAGCACCCGCTGTGGAAGCTCGTGGAGGCGGCGGAGAAGAGCGAGGCCAAGGTCTCGCGAATTACGGTGGGTCCGCTGTCGGGAGAGCAGGTGCAAACGTGGTGCTCGCGGACGCTGGAGAGCGAGCCCGCGCGGGTGGAGCCGCTGGCACGCGTGCTTTCGCACAAGACCCGCGGAAACCCCTTCTTCCTGGAGCAGTTGCTGCTCTCCCTGCACCGGCAGAAGCAGGTGGTGAGGGACCCGGAGAGCGGGGCGTGGCAGTGGGAGCAATCGTCGCTGGAGAAGGCGGGCGTCACCGATAACGTGGTGGCGCTCTTGACAGACGAGGTGCGCGAGATGCCCGAGCCGACGCAGCAGCTCCTGGGGCTCGCGGCCTGCGCAGGTCACACGTTCCACCTGCAGGACCTGGAGCGGCTCAGCGGGTGGGAGCGCGCCCCGGTGACGGGGGCGTTATGGCCGGCGCTGGATGCCGAGCTGGTGGTGCCGGTCGATGGGGCTTACCGCCCCGCGCAGGCGCTCGGAGGCACTGGCGGGGTGGCGCTGGACGCGGCGTACCGGTTCCTGCACGACCGCGTGCAGCAGGCGAGCTACGAGCGGATCTCGCCGGAGCAGCGGGTGCTCGCGCACTTGGAGATCGGCCGGCGGCTCCAGGCGCGTTATCGTGCCGAGGGGGGTACGGCCCAGCAATTCCTGGAGCTCGTGCGGCACCTGAACCTGGGCTCGGCGCGGCTCGAGTCCGTGGAGGAGCGCGAGGCGCTCGCGCGGCTGAACCTGCAGGCCGCGCGCGCCGCGAAGGCGGCGAGCTCGTACCGATTGATGGCCAACCTGCTGGACAGCGCGCAGGCGCTCCTCGGCGAGCGCGCCTGGGAGCAGGAGCGCGAGCTGTCGGCGGAGATCGGGTTGGAGCGCCTGGAGGCCGCCTATCTGTTGCGGGAGTTCGACGACGTCGAGGCGCGGGCGCTCGCCTTGCTGGACAGGTCTCCGCCGGAGGTCGCCTGGCTCTCGGCGCAGGAGATCCGCACGCGCTGCTGTGTCGCCACGGGGCAGTACGCGCGGGGAATCGGGCTCGGGATGGCCGCGCTTGCGAGGCAGGGCATCACGTTCCCCGACACGGATGAGGCGTGTCAGGCAGCGCTCCTGCAGGAGTCCACCGAGCTGGATCAATGGCTCGAGCACGACCCGGACGGGTTTGATCGAATGCAGGTCGATCAGTCGCAGGAGCACCGGCTCATCGACGCCCTGATGACGCAGGCGCAGCTCTGCGCGATTTACGGTGGCCGGCCGATGTTGTATTCGCTCGTCATCGCCCGCATCGTGTCCGAGGCGATACGGCGGGACGCGCTCACGCCGGCTGCCACCTTCATGATCTGCAGCTTCGCCAACGCATGGTCGGTGGCGACGGGCATGTATCGCCGTGTCATGCGCTGGCTCACGCCCGGGGTGCGCGCCGCAGAGCGTGTGGGCTCCCAGATGCTCCCCGAGTGCATCGCGCTCAAGGGGATCTACCTTGTCCACTCGAGGCCCATCGATGAAGCGTCCCTCGTGTACGAGCAAGCCGTCGCAGCCGGCTTGAAGATCGGGTCGTTTCAAGGCACGAGCTGGGGGCTCCTGTCCGACCTGCTCTACTACCGGGTGTGGCGTGGTCTGCCGCTCGGCCAGGTCGATGCGCAGCAAAAGGCTCGCTGGGAGCTGGTGCAGCGCGCAGGGGACGCCGTCGGGCGACACCACTTCGAGCTGGTCGCGTCCTACTGCGAGGTCTTGATGTCTCCTGACGGAGCCAAGCGCCTCCTGGAGGAGGAGCCGTTGCCACGAGGTTCGCGCTCCCTCCTGGCCGATGGGGACAGGTACACCGGAGGGTTCGCTCGTACCCTGGAAGGGTATCTGTTCTGTGCTGTCGGCAAGTGGGAGCGGGCGCTGGCGAGGATGCGGGAGGCGGAGCTGTTCCAGGCAGACATCCTTGGAGTTCCGCCAGTGACGGACATCGCGCTCTTCCTCGCGCTCGCGGCAGCGAAGTGCTGGCCCAGCGCCGCCACGAGCGAGGAACGGGCGCGGCTGCGGCGGCACATCGAGCACGGCCTCGCGCGATTGCGCTGTTTCACCGAAGGCTGCGAGGCCAATTTCCTCCACAAGCTGCGCCTCGGCGAGGCGGAATACGCCCGCGTCCTGGGCAAGCCCGATGAGGCAGCGGCCAAATACGACGAGGCCATCGAGCTGGCGCGCGAGCACCGCTTCCTGCACATCGAGGCCCTGGCAGCCCAGCTCTCCGCCGAGTTTCGACTGGAGACGGGCAAGAGCCACGTCGGGGCGATGTACCTGCGCGAGGCTCACGATGCCTACGCGCGCTGGGGCGCTCACGCCGTGGTCGCCCATCTGCGCGCGAGGTATCCCGCCGTGCTCAAGGTGTCCGTGCACACGTCGACCCCCGAGCGTACGACCGTAACGGCGACCACCACGACCACGGGTGGGTCCACGGGCGCGCATTTCGACGTGAAGACCGCGGTGCGCGCGGCGCAGGCGCTCTCGGTCGAGCTCGACCCGGGGCGCGTGGTGGGCCGGCTGATGGAGCTCACGCTGGAGAACGCGGGGGCGCAGCGCGGCGCCCTGGTGCTCAGCGAAGGGGAAGCGCTCTCGGTCGTTGCTCGGCTATGGGTGGAGGAGACCCGCATCGAGGCGGGGCTGTCGGAGCCTCTCGGGCAGAGCCACGACGTGCCGGTGGCGGTGGTGCAGTATGCGGCCCGCACGGGCGAGCCGGTGGTGATAGGCGACGCGAGGTCCGAGGCGCGCTTCGCCGGCGACCCGTACCTGGCATTGCACGCGGTGCTCTCGCTGCTGGCGCTGCCCTTGACGCACCGGGGCCATGTAGTCGGCGTGCTGTACCTGGAGCACCGCGACGTGCCGTCGGCGTTCCCTCCCGCGCGCGTGGAGCTCTTGTCGGTGCTCGCCTCACAGGCAGCGATCGCCGTCGAGAACGCCGTGCTGTATCGGGACCAGGAGGTCAAGATCCAGGAGCGCACGGCGCAGCTGCGGATCGCCAAGGAGGCTGCCGACCGCGCCAATCGAGCGAAGAGCGATTTCCTCTCGAGCATGAGCCATGAGCTACGCACGCCCCTCAATAGCATCCTGGGTTACGCTCAGTTCCTCATGCGAGCGCCCGAGCTCTCGCCGAAGAGCCGCGAAGGGGTGCAGATCGTGAAGAGATCGGGCGAGCACCTGCTGGCGTTGCTCAACGACCTCCTGGACCTGGCGAAGATCGAGGCCGGCAAGATGGAGCTCGTCCCCCGGACGTTCGACTTCCCCTCCTTCGTGCACAACGTGGTGGACCTCTGCGGCGTGCGCGCCGAACAGAGGGGCATCGCCTTCACCCACGAGGTGCGGGCCCCGGCGCTCGCCGCCGTGCACGCCGACGAGAAGCGCTTGATGCAGGTGCTCCTGAACCTGCTCGGCAACGCCATCAAGTTCACCGAGCGCGGCGCGGTCGCCCTGCTCGTCGACGTGCTGGACGAGGGCGGAGGAGATGGGCAGCGCGAGGTGCGCTTCCGGATCGAGGACACGGGCACCGGCATCGCCCCGGAGCACCTCGCGCGCATCTTCGACCCCTTCGAGCAGGTGGGAGACCAGAGGGTGAAGAGCGAGGGCACCGGGCTCGGCCTCGCCATCAGCAAGAGGATCATCGAGCAGATGGGCGGAACCATCCATGTCGAGAGCGAGATCGGCAAAGGCAGCGCCTTCACGGTGGCGCTCACGCTAGCCGAGGCGCTCCCTCCCGCGGCCGCCGCCGAGGCCCTGGGGTGGGACACGATCACCGGTTATCGCGGCGAGCGCCGCAAGATCCTCGTCGTGGACGACAACCCCGGTAACCGCGCGTTGTTCGGCGATCTGCTGGTCCCCATAGGCTTCGACCTCGTCGAGGCCGACGGCGGCGAAGCCGCGCTGCGGCTGGCGCTGGAGCACAGGCCGGCGCTGATCCTGATGGACCTGGCCATGCCAGGGCTCGACGGCTATGAGACCACGCGTCGCCTGCGGCAGATGCCCGAGCTCGACGGGGTGGTGATCCTGGCCTCGTCGGCGAACGTCACCGCCGCCGAACAGCCGAAGGGGGCCCACGCCGGCTGGGACGACTTCTTGCCCAAACCGGTGCAGGCCGGCCTGCTCTTCGAGAAGATCGGGCGTTCCCTGGGCGTGGAATGGACGCATGAGCCGGCGAGAGCCGCGGCCCGCATGGCGGTGAAGCGGGATAGCGCGCTGGTGCCGCCCTCGGCCGAACAGCTATCGCGGCTATCGTGGCTGGTGGCGTCGGGCCATATCCGGAACGTGCTGGCGGAGGCGGAGCGGATGCAGCAAGACGAGCCGCGACTCGGCCCCTGGCTCGAGCAGCTCCAGACGCTGGCGCGGACCTATCAGCTGCGGAAGCTGCAGGAGTTCGTCGAGGAGCATGCCGCGGTAGGCCGGGCGGTGGCCGGCGAGAGCACCTGACGAGCAACCGACGAGGAGGCGGATCGTATCATGGAATCCTGGGCGTGGACCCCGTATCAGATCATATGGCCCTCACGGCTTTCCCTGCGGCCGCGGCCAATCGGATTGCTGTCGCCCTGTCGCGCGAGTGATCGGCGTCCATGGGAAATTTCGGTCCGGCTGCCCCGGGGGTTCGCGTGGAAGGTGATGCCGGGTCTCGGTGCGCGTCTCGGTGCGCGTCTCGGTGCGCGTCTCGGTGCGCGTCTCGGTGCGCGGCGCGCCTTGGGCGGTCAGCGATCATGAGCAGAGCCTCCGCGCCCGGTGCTCGTGAGGGCACGATCCTCATCGTGGATGACATGCCCACCAACCTGGCCGTGCTGGTGGATCATCTGGAATCCGCAGGTCATCGGGCGCTCGCCGCTCAGGACGCGGAGGCGGCCTTGAAGCGGGCTGGCCTCATGAGACCCGACCTGATCCTGCTGGACGTGGTGATGCCTGGGATCGACGGCTTCGAGACCTGCCGGCGCCTGAAAGCGGCGGAGAGCACCCGAGACATCCCGGTGATATTCATGACCTGCCTCGGAGAGGTGGCGGACAAGCTCGTGGGGTTCGAGGCGGGGGGCGTCGATTACATCACCAAACCATTCGAGATTGAAGAGGTGCTCGCGCGGATCAAGACGCAACTGATCTTGCGCGAGGCACAAAAGGAGCTCGTGGCGAAGAACGCGCAGCTGCAGCGTGCCCATCAGGAGCTGGAACAACGGGTGCGAAGGCGCACGGCCGAGCTGGCGAGCTCGAACGCTGCTCTCAAAGCGGAGAACGCCGAGCGCCGACGCGCGGAATATGCTTTGCGCGAGAGCCAGCATCTGCTTCAGGCCATCGTCGAGAACTCCGCAGCGGTCATCTACGTCAAGGACCTCGAAGGCCGATATTTGATGATCAACCGCCGCTTCGAAGAGTTATTTCATGTGCCCGCGCGGTCGATTATCGGCAAGACCGACTATGACTTTTTCCCCGTGGAGCATGCCGGCGCATTTCGCGCTTTCGACCAGCAGGTGGCGGCGGCCGGGGGGCCGCTGGAGAAGGAAGAGATCGTGCCCCAGGACGATGGGCTCCACACGTACATCGCGATCAAGTGCCCGCTCCTCGACGAGTCGGGCCGGCCGTATGCGGTTTGCGGGATCTCCACGGACATCAGCGAGCGAAAGCGGGCGGAGGCGGAGCGGGAGGTGCTCCTCTCTCGCGAACAGGCGGCGCGGGCGGAGCTCGAGCGCACCGGGCGGCAGAAGGATGAGTTCCTGGCGCTGCTGAGCCACGAGCTACGGACGCCGCTCACCGCGATTCTCGGCTGGTCGCACCTGCTCCGGATCCACGGCCCCTCGGACGAGATCCTGCGCCGGGCGCTCGGGACGATCGAGCGGAACGCGCGGGCGCAGTCCAAGCTCATCGACGACCTCCTGGACATGTCGCGTATCATCAGCGGGCGGCTGAGCCTCGACGTGGAGGTTGTCGATCTGGCCAAGATGCTAGAAACGCTGCTGAAATCGGCGGAGCCGGCGGCGAATACGAAGGGGATCCGCCTGGAGCTCAGCGTCGAGTCGACCGGAGAACAGGTCATCGGGGACCCGAATCGCCTCCAGCAGATCGTGCGGAACCTGCTCAGCAACGCGATGAAGTTCACGCGGCAGGGCGGGCAGGTGAAGGTGTCGCTTCGCCGCGAGGGTTCGTACGCGCATCTCGCGGTGAGCGACACGGGGATCGGCATCGATCCGGAGTTCTTGCCGTATATATTCGAGCAATTCAGGCAAGCAGACGCTTCGACCACGCGTGAGCACGGCGGGCTGGGTTTGGGTCTTTCGATCGTGCAGCACCTGGTGGAGCTGCACGGGGGGACGGTGGAGGCGGCCAGCGCAGGGAAGGACCAGGGGGCGAGCTTCACGGTGAAGCTGCCGCTGGAGGCCAAGCATGCCGAGGCTCTGGCCGGAGGAGAGCCGCCCTCAGCGTAGCAACGACGCTACCGCCGCAGGCTGCGGCGTGAAGGCGGTCAGCGTGGCGGCGAAGCGCGCGGGGCGCCGCACGCCGCGGGCATCCATCCACGCGTCCGCCGAGGCGACGAGCGCGCGCGCGTCGGCGAGGGCGAGGACGCGCAAGGCGATCGCCCGGGCGCCGCCGCGCGCTGCGACCGCGAGCGACGCGAGGGCGCGCAGGTAGTGGAGCTCGCCCCGCACCACCGGGATCGCGACCACGCCGGAGCCGATGAGAGGCGGCGTCCCTGCCAGGACGAAGCGCAGGGCCGGGGCCGCGTCGCCCTCGTAGAGCGCGATCCGCCCGCGGGCGAGGACCTCGCGGAAGCGCTGGAGGTGGTCGCGGTGGCGCGGGGAGCCGCCGGATGCGCCCCGCGAGCAACGCGGACAAGGTCGGCGCGGCGCCGCCCGGAGGGCCGCTCTCGCCCGCGAGGCGCGCGAGCTCGGTGATGAAGAGCGGGCTGCGGTGGGCCTCCGCCGCGATCCGCGCCGCCGCGCCGCCTGACGCGCCCGCGCCCGCGAGCAGCGCGCCCGCGAGCGCCACGGCGTCAGCGGGAGGCAGCTCGCCGACGTCGATCTCGTGCACGCGCACGTCCGCCGCGAGGCCTTCGCGCAGCGCCGCGAGCAGCGCGCGGAGGACGGGGCTCGTGGCGGCCTCCTCCACGCGGTACGAGGCGATGATATCGCGGTGGAGCTTGCCCGCCTCGTGCAGGAACGAAAGCCCCTCGGCGATCTCCCGGAAGGCCGCGCGCAGGCGCGCCTCGTCCGGGCCTTCCTCGCCGCGCACGTGCGTGATCACGTCCGTGCCCGAGACGAGCTCCAGGGTGAAGGACCAGCGCGCGTCATCCCTGTGCAGCTCGTAGAGCCGGACGAGGCGCGGGTGGACGATCCCGGCCAGCGCGCGAAGCTCCTGCTTGAACAGGTAGATGGCCCTGGCGTCCGGGCGCCGCAGCAGCTTGAGCGCGACGAGCGCGCCGCGCTTTCCGTCGAAGGCTTCGTACACGGTGCCGAACCCGCCGCTCCCGAGGCGCCGGAGGATGGCTGGGATCGGTGGCCTTCGCGGGACAAGCAGGGGCTCCTGAGGAAGGAGCATACCGCGGGCGCGCTTCACGAGTCAGGCTCCGCCGACGCGAGCGCGGGCGTGAGGGGGTGTATTCACCCCCGAGGACGTTGTCACCGCTGCGACTGTTATCGCAGTAGCACGCTGAGGCCGCGCGTCTCCGCGCCGCGCACCAAGTCCATCACGCCGGGCTCGATCTCGGAGCTGTCGTTCCCTCCGGCGCCTCCGGGGCATGGACGCGGGTCCACGTCTCGCCGTCGAAGCGCGCGACGTCCGTGGGGCCGACGCACCAGAGGACGCCGCCGGCCTGTTCGATCGTGTGAATGTAGCGCAGCTCCTGCTCGAGGCCGGTGCGCACCCGCACGGCGCGCCGGCGCTCGAGGTCGTAGCGGAAGAGACCGAAGTTCGACCCGAGATAGAGGGTCTCCTGGTACAGGGCGACGGCGTGGAAGAGGTGCGGGCTCCTCTCCCTCGACACGCTCTGGAAGCCGTCGCGGTGATTGCCGACGAGCAGCGCTCCCTCGTGCCCGCACACCCAGATGCGCTGCGCGCTCTCGACGTGGACCGCGTTGAGCCCGCCGATCGGCGGCACCTCGAGGCGGCGCCACCGCGGGCCGCCCAGATGATACAGGCTCCCTTCGAGCCCGAGCGGGCCGAGCTGCTGCGCGGCCAGGTAGATGTCGTCCTCCGCCGGCCCCTGGAGGTCGATGGGCCTCACGAGGTCCTTGAAGTCCACGCCGGGCGCCTGGAGGAGGCCCGCGTCCGCGTGCGCCCAGCGGCCGGGACCGAGCCTCCGGTACACCTGTCCCGCGCTCCCGCAGGCGAACAGGCGGTCGCCGACGCGGCGCAGCGCCGTGAGGAAACCGTATCCCTTCGACGTCGGCCGGTAGAGCCCGGCCTCCGGGATCTGCTCGATCACCGCGCCCCGCGCGGACAGGAGCTCGACCTCGCCGTCCAGGGAGAGCGCGAACAGCGTGAGATCTTCCCCGGGGGCGGCATGCTGCTCCAGCCCGACCGTGAAGAAGCCGGCATCGTGCGCCGTCCACGGCGGGGCGCCGCCCTCGTCGTACAGGAAGAGCCTTGTATGCGGGGTATAATCGCCCGGCGTGGCGAAGGTCGCCGAGAGATAGACGCTGGAGGCGCTCAGGGCGAGCGCGCCCGTGATCGTCATCGGGGTGTCGCTCGGCTCGTCCGGCGTTGCTCGGGGATCCGCGCCGCTCGGGTTCATCTGATCTTCACTCGCTGGGTGGTGTCGATCCCCTGGAAGGCCCTGCCCACCTCGCGGATGATCTGGGCAGTACACTCCGGCTTGAACGCGACGGTCACGCGGAGCGCCGATCCTATGACGTCGGAGAGCGGGAGGGTGCCGTCGGTCGACAGGCCGGCGGCGACCTTGTTGTTGAGGAGGTTGTTCAGGTCCGCGTGGATGGCATTGTGCAGCGTGCCCTTGATGAAGGCATTTCCGGGGATGCAGATGGCGGCGCCGTCGTCCTCGGAGAGGATCCGGTACTGGGAGCCGTTGCGCGTGCCCGATCGAACGAACTCGTCGGGGACGATGTGGTGCGACTGGGAGCCCTCGCCCGGCAGCAGCTTGCAGATCTTCTTGAGGTCGCCGTGCCGCCCCACGAGGCACCGGGGGCCCGTGACCCGGACGTTTGTGTCGAGCCTCGGGGACGCGCGGGGGCCGAGGCCCATGTCCAGGCCCAGGAAGGGCGTGCGCATCGGCCGCTGAGACGGATCGGTGAGCGCGTCCTCGGTGAGGGCACGGGTCCGCGAGATGCCGATCAGGCCGATGCCGCCGGCGATGGCGCCCCACACCCCCGCGCCGACGGCCGCTCCGCCGGCCGCCGGGCCGAGGGTGGACAAGGCGCCCGGCGCCGCCCTCTTTGCGGCCTCCTCCGCCGCTTTCCTGGCGGCCTCCGCCGCGAGCTGCCTGGCGAGCTCCTCGTCGAGCAGCGCCACCTGCGTTCCCTCTCTCTGTGTCGTGTAGACGCGCCCGAGCGCGTTGGCGGCTGGGTTGCCGTCGCCGGGCGTCTCGCCCCGCACGGAGGCGTCGATCTGCGCGCTGGGAGGGAGGGCCACGGCGTCAGGCCTTCACGTTCATCCAGCAGCGATCGCCCCTGCGCACGATGCGCCGGCCGTCGGCGCGGACGTTCGTCGACGCCTCGTGCGACCACACCTTGCCCTGGTTCACGCCCGACTTGACGCCGCCGCCGGTGCCGGGCTCGTCGCCCTGAACGGTCGGCGCCAGGCTGTGATCGTAGACGTAGGTGGGCTTGCCGTTGAGGTTCACGTGCTCGATGCACTTCATGCTGCTGTCGAAGCTGGCGTAGAGCATGTACGGGACCGGCACCATCGCGCCGCCCACCGGGGTCAAGCACACGTCCGGGGCGAGGGTCACCGCGTAGAAGCTGCTGTCCTTTCGAGCTCCGATCGGCATGTTCTTCCTCCGTCCTTCGACTACGCCGCGCCCGTCTGTTGCATGTACCCGAACGCCAGGAGGCTCATGCCCTCGACCTCGAGCGACGCCGGGATGCACGCGCGCCACACGAGCGACAGGCGCATCTGCTCGAGGTCGACGATGACCGTGTCGATGGGCACGGCGGCGAAGCTCACCGCGGCGTCCTTGCCGGTGAGCCGGACGACCACGGCGGCCTCGGGCACGTGGAAGCGGCAGGCGGTGCCCGCGGTCTCGGGCGTCACGCCCGGCGCGCTCCGCGGCAGCAGGTTCCACAGCTCCGCGAGCTCGCCGCCAAACAGGTAGTCGCACTGCATGTCGGGGTGCGCGCCGTTCCAGTAGGCCATGTCGAAGTCGGGCGGCATGTACGGCCAGCGCTCGGCGAGCCAGCGATCATCGAAGGTGCCGGCCAGCTTCAACCGCGGCTGCCATGGCTTGGCGATGACGCCGACCCCGCGCGGCGACAGCTCCGGCACCTCGCCGGCGCGCACCTCGCCCGCCACCATCCGCGCGAAGATCTCCGCCGTGATCTCGGCGCCGGGCGCCTCGATCTGCGGGGCCGGCCAGCGCTTCACCTCGGCCGCGTCGGCGTACCAGCCCTCGAGGAAGCCGACGCCGAACGGATTGTACGCGCAGGTCGCGTGCGCCACCGGGGCAGCGTCCGCCTCCGGGTGCGCCCGGCGCGCCGCCTCGCTCAGCCGGTGCGCGTCGTCGACCCGCTTCGCGGCCTCGTCCTCGGCGTACACCTTGAGCTGGCCGCCGAAGGCGTGCTCGTAGCGCAGCGGCAGCGCCGCGAAGGGCTCCGGATCCGTCAGCGCCCATCCATCGTCCTTGCGCTCGAACGCCCGCGCTCCGCGGACGGCCAGGTGGTGATCCAGCAGCGTGCCGGCTTCCGCCAGGTTGGGGATCGCGGCCAGGCGCCGGATGCGGGCTCGCACGTCGACGCGCGCCACAGCCTCGCCGGCCGGAGCGTGCGCCGAGCCGATCACGATGACGTCGCACCTCGGCTTGCTCTGCGCAAGATCGCTCTCGTACTTGACGCTGCTGCGGTTGATCTCGCCGTGGACCACATCCGAGAATACGAGCTCCCCCTCGGTGATGGCGGCAACGTGGGTGATCCTCGCGCCGTCGCTCTCGCCCGCCTCCGGCGCGGCGCGCAGCGCGTAGCTGCCCCGCGCGACGACGACGTGCGATTCGTCGCCCCGAGCGTCGACGACGTCGTACTCCAGCGCAGAAAACGGAGTGCGGTTCTCGAGCTCCATCGCGGCCGCGGCAGGATACCCGACCGCTTCGGAGCGGAGCAAGGTCGCTCGCGGCGGGGACTCACGGCGGGGATCGGCGTGGGATCGGCCGGTGCGGCTTGAAAGGCGAGGCCGCTTGGGGCGTGCGCGCCCGCATCGCCACCACGCTCTCCGCCCTCGCCGCCCGCCTCGACGGAGGCCGCGACTACCTCGACGGCGACCGCCCGAACGCGCTCGACGTCTACGCAGCCACCTTCCTGACCCCGCTCTGCCCGATCCCGGAGAGCGACTGCCCCCGCCTCCAGCCCTTGCTCCGCCAGGCCTTCGGGACCGCGCGCGAGGAGATCGGCGACGCGGTGCCGCGTGCGCTCTTCGAGCACCGGAGTCGGATGTACGAGCGCCACCTCGGCTGGCCGATCGAGATCTGACGGCATAGGTACCCATCCAAAGGTCGCCTTGCGCGCATTCGCGGCGAGCACGCTCGTGGCCTGCGGCGGGCCTCCATGATCGCCCCGCACGCAGGCTGTGGCGTGAAGGTGGCATCCTTCGATGCTTCGATGCACGGATAAATTGCTGATGTAGGATCGCCTTTTGAGGGGGCGGATCGCATAGAGAATCTTCTGTTATTTCGAAGGCCTGGAAGGCCGGGTCTATCGCAAGCGACGCCAGCGCTTGAGCACGTGCGCGAGGTGCTTGCGGCCGGCCGAGGGTGAGCCGCGAAGAGGCCGCCTCGACGGGCAGCTTCAGGATCCGGGCGACCTGGCTGACCTGGTCGCCTTCGCCGACCAAGAGCCAAGAGGAGGACAATGCGCTCTCCCGGGCCCCATCAGCGGAGCGCTCACGCCGCGGCTCCCCCCGTTCGCCTGGACACGCTCTCGTCAGCTCGTCAGCTTGAGCCAGGCTCGAACCAGCCGCGTGGCCGCGCAGCCTACCCTCAATGTCTGGTATGCTCGCGGTGTGCCTTCCGCCCGCTATCCCCGCTCCGCCGCCGAGATCCTCCGCACCGTCCCGCCGCGCCACCGCGCCGTGCTGCTCGGGTTAGGCCTGAACCTGGACGACCCTGCGGACGCGGCGCTCTTCGTCTCGGGTGTCCATGCCGCAGACGACGCGATCACGGCGCAGGAGCGCTGGGAACGGGAGAAAGGGCTACGTTGAGCGGTCCACCCCGCGCTCCGGTCTGCATTTTCCGCACTTGGCGCCGTCGATCCAACAGACGTCCCGTCGAGCCTTCGCCATGAGCCATCGACGAGACAGCACCGCCGCCCAGCGTACGCGGGCCAGCCGCTCGCCGTCTGCTGAACCCGCGGTGCGTGCGCGCGGGCAGGACGTGTCGGCACGAGGCCCCACGCCGGATCCCTGACATCCGCGGCGGTCTGCGGGCATCGAGCCCTGCTGCGCTGCCGGCGTGCCCAGGTGGACGACCGCTGAGATCGCCTCCGTGATCATCGCCGCGCTTGCCGGCGGCGCCAGACGCGGCGAGGGCGAGCTCGACATCGCCGGCGCGTGCCTCGTGCTGGCCGGAACGGTCGCCCTGCAGCTGGAGGCGACCCGCTTGGGCTCGGGCGGCCTCCGGCTCTGGGCGCGTTGCCCCGGCTGCTCCGCGCGAGCGGCCGTGCTCTACCTCGATGCGCCGGGCCTGCTGCCGCCGCTGCGCTGGGCTCGTCTATCCTTCGACACGGGAACGTCCCGAGGAACGTGTCCTCGAGCAGGCGCTCGCACCGCGGACGAGGGCGCGAGCCGCGCTCGGCGCTGGGTCAGACCCGCGGGAGCCGAACCCGCAACGACCGCCGAGCGTACGCTCCTCGACATGGGTGCGCCGTCTCGACAGGCTCCACGAAGCCGACGCCGCGGTGCAAGCCGCGCTCGGCGCGCTCATCGATCGGATCGGCGCCCGCTCCGGAGTGTTCGCACAGAAGGCCGGCCTCGCCGCGCCGCTGGTTGCGCCCACGCCTGAGACGCCTTCGAGAGAGGGCCCGCAGTGGAGGATAGGGTGGGCAGAGCATCGCCGCCGGAGGCGATCGCGGCGGGGAGCCCATCGGGCATCTTGAGCATCGACGTCGGGCGGGTTGCGCCTCTACTCTTCGCGATGGGAGGAGCCATGGCCGACCAGCGGCACGACAACGGACGGGACGACACGAGCACCGAGAGGCTCCCGGGCGGCGGGGATGGGCCGCCCGCACGCCCGCGGCCGCACGGCGTCTCCGTCTTGTTTTTTCATCGCGGCGGTGTCGAAGCGATGCGGCTCGATCCTGGCCAGCCGAAAATGGTCGTCGGCCGGCGCGCGCCCGCGGGTCTGCGCATCCCCGATAAGCGGATTTCCCACCTGCACGCGCGGTTCACGCTCGTCGACGGCCACGTCCTCGTCGAGGACCTCGACTCCACCAACGGCACCTGGGTGAACTGCGAGCGGATCACCGCGCCCACCATGCTCGCGCCAGGCGGCGATGCCATCCTGGGAGACGTCAGCGCTCACGTCGTCGCGATCGGCCCCATCGCCACGCCGGTTGTGCTGGACGAGGCGACCTTTTATCGGGAGCTCGATGCGGAGCGCACACGTGCGCGGTGCTTGCGCCGAAGCTTTGCAGTCCTCGCAGTCCGCCCCGGTGAAGTGGAGGCCGCGCACGCGAAGGCTGGGGAGTGGGCCATGCAGCTCCCGGCGAATCTCCGGCCTATCGATCGCATGAGCATGTGGAAGGACACCGCGCTGGTCCTCGTCCCCGAGGCGGACGCGGAGGATGCCATTCAGATAGCGCACGCGGTCGCGTCCGGCGGCGGCAGCCAGGGTGGCGTTCGCCGCGTCGGGGTGGCCGTGTACCGGAAAAACGGAAGCGCCCCCCAGAAGCTGATTGATGAAGCGTGCAACGCGGCGGACCTCGCGACCCTGGATCGCCCCGTGATCGCCGCCTCGTCCACCTGCAGCGCAGCGCCCGACGCTCGACCGATCTTCGGTGTGGCCCAGCAACAGGTCGTCAACGAAGCGAAGAAGGTGGCATCGAGGAGTCTCTCCGTGCTGATCCTTGGCGAAAGCGGCACAGGCAAGGAGGGGTTGGCGCGTTTTATTCACACTCATAGCGAACGATCCGACAGGCCCTTCGTGCCCGTGAACTGCGGCGCTATTCCCAGCAACCTCATCGAGAGCACGTTCTTCGGCCATGAAAAAGGCTCATTCACCGGCGCCGCTCAGCAGCAGGGCTGCTTCCAGGCTGCCCATGAGGGCACGTTGTTCCTCGACGAGATCGGTGAGCTCGAGCCCGAGGCACAGAAGAAGCTTCTCCGGGTGCTCGAGGCGCGCACGGTCTCTCCCGTGGGCTCGACCAAGGAGATACCGGTCGACGTGCGGGTCATCGCAGCTACCAACCGCAACATCGACGCGATGCTCAAGGACGGCAGCTTCCGCGAGGATCTCTACTACCGGCTGGACATCTCGTTGCGGATCCCTCCTCTCCGCGAGCGCCTCGACGAGCTTGAACGGCTCGTACATCGCTTCATCCAGGAAGAACGGACGATCGTGCACGACATCGCCCCGGAGGCGATGACCCTGCTTCGCTCGTACCGATGGCCAGGAAACGTGCGTGAGCTCCGCCGCGAGATCCGCCGAGCGGTCGCGATGACCGAGGGGGATCTGATTCAACCCGAGGATCTCTCGTCGCATCTGCACCCAGCGGAGCCGCCAGCGACAGCTGCCGACGATGGTACGGCGGCCCCGTTTCGGTCGGGCGCAGAGGAGCCGCCAGCGGGCCGCGACCTCAGGTCACAGCTGGAGCAGATCGAGCGGCAAAAAATCGAGGCGGCGCTCCAAAAGGGCAATACCAAGGCCAAGGCCGCAGAACAGCTCGGGATTTCACTCCGTACGCTCTCGCGCAGGATCAAGGAGCTCGGCATCAAGCTCCCGGAGCGATAGGCCAAGCTTGACCGCCAGCGGGCCAACCTTGGCCTGCGCGTGGCCAACCTTGGCCTGCGCGCCGCGCTGCGGATGAGCAACGACGTGGATTTTCACGGAGATCCGCGGCGCACCTGGCTCGGCACGCAACGTGCTGAGTGTCCGCAACGTGAGCGCGAGGAGCGAAAGCAGCACGACGATGCCGCAGAGGAGACCTATGGGTGAGCGCCTCCAGGGGCCCGCGTCTGCCCCGCCGTCTCCCCGGAGGATAGCACGCCAGGGAGGCGTTGAAGGTGCGGTAGCCTTCTGCTCTCCAATGAACGACGAGCAGGGGACAGCCCGCGACGCACCGGACGAGCCTCGCCAGCTCGGCCCGTACCGGATCATCGAACGCCTCGGCGGAGGCGGCATGGGGGTCGTCTTTCGCGCCGCACACGCACGGACGGGCGAGGAAGTGGCCATCAAGACGGTGCGCGGCGTGAACGACGCCGGCCACCTCGCCGCGATACGCCGTGAGACGCGGGTGCTCCGCCGCTTGAATCACCCTGGCATCGTTCGCTTCCTCGACGAGGATGTCACCGGCGGGGTGCCCTGGGTCGCGATGCCGCTCCTCCGGGGCGGCACGCTCCGGGACCGCCTCGCGGCTACCTTTCCGAAGGACGCCGGCATGGCGGCGGCGGTCACCGTTGCCGCGCAAGCTCCGGGGCTCGTTCCGGCCAGCGTCCGTCTGCGCACGGACGCGTCCGCGGCGAGAGCAGACGCGCGTCCGCTCGGCCCGGTGCTCACGCTGATCCGTCGCCTCTGCGCGCCGCTCGCCTACCTGCATGGCGAGGGCCTGGTGCACCACGATCTCAAGCCCGCGAACATCGTCCTCCAGGACGACGTCCACCCTGTGCTCGTCGACCTGGGGATCGCCCTTCACTTCGGCGGTGCTGGCCGCGAGGAGCTCGACGTGGATCCGCTCGCCGGCACCGTGGATTACATCGCCCCGGAGCAGCTCCTGCGGGAACCGGTCGACGCGCGCGCCGATCTCTACGCACTCGGCTGCATCCTCTATGAGTGCGTGACAGGGCGGCCTCCTTTCATCGGCGATACCTGGGCCGTTTACGAGCAGCACTGCTCCGCCCCGCCTCAGCGCCCATCGCGTCTCGTCCCGGGCCTCCCCGCGGCGCTCGACGACCTCATCCTCACGCTCCTGGCCAAGGATCCACAGCATCGGATCCAGTACGCCGCCGACGTGGCCACAAAGCTCGTCGCACTGGGCGCGGAGGCCGAGCGTGACGAGGGCCCGCCCCCACGCGTGTACCTCTACCGGCCCGTGCTCGCAGGCCGCACCGACGCCGTTTGCAAGCTGCAGGAGCTGGCTCAGCTCGCCGCCTCTGAGCGGCGAGGCGGCATCGCGCTCGTGCTCGGTGAGAGCGGCTCGGGCAAGACGCGGCTCGCGCGGGAGCTGAGCCGCACCATCACGGCGAAGCGGCTGCCGCTCGAGCTGTTTTCGGGAGTGTGCGTCGCGCCCGGGGCCGGGCAGGCGGACGCGACGGCGGCGATGGCCGCCCCGCTGCAACCGCTGCGTGCGACGCTCTTGATAGCCGTCGACCGAGCGCGTGCATCGGAGGCCGAAGCAGCGCGGCTCTTCGGGGGGCGCCGCGAGGTGCTCGCGGCCTACATGCCAGAGATGCGAGATCTCGGGGGTCCGTCGGAGCCCGCTCCCCTGCCGCCCCTACAAGCGCGGAAGCGCGTCGTCGCCGCGCTGCGGGAGACGCTTCGGGCGCTTGCCAAGGCGAAGCCGCTCTGCCTTATCCTCGACGACCTGCAGTGGGCCGATGATCTCACCCTGGCCCTGCTCGATGCCTTTGCCCGAGCCGAGCCCGAAGAGCGCGGCGGCGTGCTGATAGTCGGCACCTACCGGATGGAGGAGACGCGCCCAGAGGTCGAGAAGGTTGCAAGCGCCCCGGGGACCACCTCGATCCGGCTCGGCAAGCTGACCGATCGGGACATTGAGGACATGGTCATGGGCATGCTCTCGCCGAGCATGCCGCCCAGGAACGTGCTCGACGCGCTCATCCGCAATGCGAACGGCAATCCCTTCTTCGTCGCCGAGTACCTGCACTCGGCCCTCGATGCAAGGGAACTCCAGCGGGACCAGGACGGCAGCTTCTCCTTCAAGGGGCAGGGGGCAGCGGCGCTCGGGTCCCTACAGATCCCGGGCACGCTGGACGAGCTGCTCGCGCGGCGGCTCGACCTGCTCGATGCGGAGGCGCGGGAGCTCGCGGCGTGGGCGGCGGTGCTGGGGCAGGAGCTCGACGACGAGCTCCTCTTCGCGGGCCCGCGCGGGCAAGACGCCGCCGTCGAAGCCGTTGCGGAGCTCCGGGCGCGGCGAATTCTCGAGGAGACGGAGACGGGTCGGCTGCGCTTCGTGCACGACAAGCTCCGCGAGAAGATCTACAGCCAGCTCGACCATGGCGCGCGGGCCGCGCTGCACCGGCGTGCCGGCGAGGCGCTCGAGGCGCGCGGCGCCGACGCGCCGGTGCTCGCGCACCACTTCGCGGGAGCGGGCCTCCACGACAAGGCCGGTACACACTCCGCGCGTGCCGCGCAGCGCGCCGTCAAGGTCTATGCGAACGGCGACGCCGTCCGCTTCTACCGCATGGCCATCGCCGCCTTCTCGACTGCGGGCGCCGCCCCCGCAGGACTCACGGAGCTCCACGAGGGGCTGGGCGACGTGCTGGGGCTCGTCGGGCATCAGGCAGAGGCCCGCGATGCCTACGGGGCGGCGCTCGGCGCGACGTCTTCCGGCGTCGACCACGCCCGATTCCATCGCAAGATCGGTAAGACCTGGGAGATGCACCACCAGCACGCCAAGGCGCTCGAATGCTACAGACAGGCGGAGACCGCCCTCGGTGGGCAGCCCGAGCGAGCCTCGTGCGGAGCCCAGGCGTGGTGGAACGAGTGGATTCAGATCCACCTCGATCGCATCTCCGTGCATTACTGGCTCGCCGATCTCGCCCGCCTGAACACGCTCATCGAGACCGTCCGCCCCGTGCTGGAGCACAGGGGTACACCGCTGCACCGCGCCCACTACCTGCACGCGCTGACGCAGGGGGGCATCCAGCGCGATCGGTTCGTCGCGTCCGCCGAGACGCTGCGCTACGCCGACGAATGCGTCGCGGCGTACAAGGCCGCTGGCGCGCCACCGAGCGGTCACTGGGTCCTGGCCTCTCGCTGCAGCCTCGCCATTATCCGGATGCTGTACGGCGACCACGACCAGGCCGAAGCGGAGATGCGCGATGCGCTCCCCATGGCGGAGCGGAGCGGCGACCTCGAGGTCATGACGCGCTGCCTGACCTATCTCACGCTGATCCAGCGCCGGCGGAGCCTCGTCGAGGGCACCGAGAACCTGGCCAGGAGGACCTTGAAGCTGGCGAGAACTGAGGACGTACGCGAGTACGTCGGAGCCGCCCTCGCCAACTTGGCGTGGTGCGCGCTCCAGCACGGCGAGCTCGCGCGGGCCGAGGAGACAGCCCGGGACGCGCTCGCGTGCTGGGACTCACTCCCCCTCGTCTATCCCTTCCAATGGCTGGCCAGGCTGCCGCTCTGCTGGGTGGAGCTCTCCTATGGCCGTCTGGAGGACGCCATCGCGCAGGCGCGCGCGGTGCTCGACCCGCGGCAGCAGCGCTTGCCGGGGCGGCTCACCAAGCTGCTCGAGACGGCCGCTCACGCCTTCGCGGCAGGCCGAGAAGGCCGCGCTTGCCGTCCGCTCGCGCTGGCGCTCCGCGGCGCCCGCCACGGCGGCTACGCATGAGCTGAGCCTCGACTCAACCGATCTTCTGGACGGCGCGCCGACGCGCCCGCCGCGCGGCACTCGTCCGCGCCCGGGCCGCGGCGGCGCGCGCTAGGTATGCAGTTGCGATGACGACAAGAAAACAACAACGGAGCCTAACCATGTCTAATGAGATCCAGTGCACCAACGATCGAAGGGGCATCCTCTTCACCATTGATCGCGAATCGAATCCTGTTTACCAGCTGGAGTCCAGCGCGTGGGCCAGCGCAGAAAATCGATGCAACGAGAGCGATATTCCACCCGAAATCCGCGACAAGGCCGCCTCTCTTCAGGAGACCGGCAAACCCGGAGCATTCGCACATTTCCTGCAGGGCGACATTGGGGTCTATGTCATCTACGAAAAGAACATTAAGAACATTCCCGAAGCGGCAGACGACGATCTCGTCGTCCCGGGGACGCGTCCAAAGCTCGACAACTCGCGAGGGCTCGCCGCTTACGATCTGGTCATCTGCGCCAAGAACGGTACAATCTGCGCAGAGAACGGCGAATCCTTCGAGACCCGCGAAGGCGACTACTACATCGTCCGCTGTCAATCGTGGAGCCGCTTCGTGCTGAATCCCGCCTTGAGACCCGGGTTCGTCGAGACGACCAAGGAAGTCTTGCTCCTGCTCGAGGGCCTCCACCGCAAGAACTTCCTCTCCATGAGCCCCGATCCCACGGACGAGAGATTGCCCCCGGACGTCGTGACGCCGACAGCCGTCCCCGTCGGGATCAACTGCTACGTCCTCAACTTGTCGCGATTCAAGCGCTGAGCGCAGAACGAGGGTTTCCATGGCCACCTCCACAACCCCCACCGGAGCAGAGCAGCGTTCGGGCCCTCCGCCGGCGGCGCTCAAGCGATATCTCGGGGGCACCCACCGCCTGGTCTCTCCCGATGAGACGGTGGAGCGCGTCCGTCCACTCCTGCCCGCGATGGGCATCACCCGGATCGCCGACGTCACCGGCCTCGACACGCTCGGTGTGCCGGTGGTCATGGTCACCCGCCCCAACGCGCGCTCCATCGCGGTCTCGCAAGGCAAGGGCTCGACCCTGGCTGCCGCGCGCGCCTCGGGCGTCATGGAGTCGATCGAGCAATGGCACGCCGAGCACATCCAGCTCCCGCTCAAGCTCGGCACCGCGAACGAGCTCCGCCACCGCCATCGCCTTCTCGACGTCCACGGCCTGCCGCGCCTGTCCGTCGTCGACTACCATGATCATCTCCGCCTCTTCTGGGTGGCTGGCCTGGATCTCGTGACAGGCGCGCCCACCTGGGTCCCGTTCGAGGTCGTCCACACGGACTACGCACTTCCCTTGCTTGCCGCGAGCGGAGCCTTCGTGATGAGCTCGAACGGCCTGGCCTCCGGCAACCACCCGTTCGAGGCGGTCAGCCACGCCATCTGCGAGTTGATCGAGCGCGATGCGGCCACGCTCTGGAAGCTCTCGGGCCGGAACCACCAGCGCCGCACCCGGGTCGACCTGTCAACGGTGGACGATCCGACATGCCGCGCGCTCTTGGAGCGGGTGGAGCGTGCCGACGTTTGCGCCCTTGTTTGGGAGATCACCTCCGATATCGACGTCCCGGCCTTCAGCTGCACGCTCGTCGACCGCGCGCCCAACCTGCACCGGCCCATCGCGCCGATGGTCGGCTTCGGCTGCCACCCCGCCCGCGGCGTGGCGCTCCTGCGCGCGATCACCGAGGCAGCGCAGAGCCGGCTCACCGTCGTCACCGGCGTGCGCGACGACGTCCGCGCCCGCGGTAACGGTCCCGACGACGATCTCCGTGCGGCAAGCCGCTTCCTGGAGGAGCACGCGGGCGAGCCGCCCCAGCGCGGCTTCGACGATGCGCCCGATCATGTGGGCGAAACCCTCGACGACGACGTCGCCTGGGAGATCGAGCGCCTACGCACCGCGGGCCTTCACCAGATCGTCGCTGTCGACCTCACCCGGCCTGAGCTCGAGATCCCGGTGGTGCGCGTGGTCATCCCGGGCCTCGAGTCGCTCGACGACGTCCCCGGTTACATCCCCGGCGCGCGCGCGCAGCGGCGCCTTTCGGAGCGCAGATCATGACAATTTGCATCTTTACAGGTCCCACCCTCCCGGCTGCGGAGGGCCAGCAGCAGATCGACGCCATCTTCCTGCCGCCCGCGGCCCAGGGCGATATCTACCGCGCGGCGCTGGACAGACCCGTCGCCATCGGCCTCATCGACGGATACTTCGAGCGCGTCCCGTCCGTGTCCCACAAGGAGATCCTCTGGGCAATGGCGCAGGGAGTCCACGTCCTCGGCGCGTCGAGCATGGGGGCGCTCCGCGCGGCCGAGCTCTCGCCCTTCGGCATGGAGGGCGTGGGCGCCATCTACGAGGGGTACGCGCGCGGCGATCTCGACGCCGACGACGAGGTCGCCGTGGCCCACGCGCCCGCCGAGGACGGTTATCGCCCGCTGAGCGAGGCGCTGGTGAACATCCGCGCCACGCTGCGCGCCGCGGAGCGAGCCAGCGTGATCCCAGGCGCGACGCGCGAGCGGCTGGAGGCGCTGGCCCAGCAGCTGTTCTACCCGGACCGCTGCTATCCGATCCTCCTGCGGCGCGCCGAGGAAGAGGGCGTGCCGCGCGAGCA
Source organism: Sorangium sp. So ce362 (assembly GCF_051519845.1). Taxonomy (NCBI): domain Bacteria; kingdom Pseudomonadati; phylum Myxococcota; order Polyangiales; family Polyangiaceae; genus Sorangium; species Sorangium sp. So ce362. The sequence continues at coordinate 8,190,823 of NZ_CP150332.1, forward strand.
GACCGCGACGCTGCGGGAGTTCCTGCGGGATGGCCGGGTGGACCAGAAGCGCTCCGACGCGCTGGCGCTCCTGGAGGTCCTGCGCGGTCGCTTCACGGGTGCCGTCGAGCCGAAGCAGGTGCGCTATCACTTCGAGCCGACCGACGCGTGGGAGCTGATCCGCGAGCGCGTGGACCGCCGCGCCGCGAGGCCCACCGCGAGGGCGATGGAGGTAGGCCGATGAGTTCCAGCGAACAGGTCGCCCTCTCCGGCCTGGGCACCTACGTCCTCGGCCGGCTGCTCTGCAAGCTCGAGGGTTTCACCCCGCGCGAGATCGCGAAGACGCTGATGTTTCTTTTCAAAGGTAGGCAAGATCAAAACGATACGACCCGACTCATCGAGAACGAACTCATCGACTTCGTACGACTCGGTTTCGCCGAGCGCGTGAGGAGATCTTCCTATAAGATCACCCGCGACGGTCAAAGAACCATCCGCGCGGCTCTCCACCTGGCGCACCACAAAAGCGTGAGCTGGAAGAAGATCAAGGATCTGGTGGCGGGCCGGATACTCGACGAGGAGACCTCAGCGGCGAAGGGCCGGGGGGAGATCGCCGTCGACGTGCCCCCCGCGGAGGCCGCGCGCATCGCGACGCTCCTCGCCAGCGCCTTTCACCTCAACCTTGGCCAGGCCCCATCGCTCTCACGCGTGCTCGGCGCGGTCGCCTGGAGCGCCATCGGCGTCACGACGGCAGATCCCTTCACCCTGGAGACGGGCATGCGGGTGCTGCTGAGCCGTCAGGCCGACGCGCCTCCTCAAGCGACACTGAAGCAGGCGCTCGACCTGCTCGTGAGAAAGGCGTCGGCCCTCGGCACGGGAGCACGCGGCCAGCTCGCTCCGCAGGCAGCCCCCTTGCCCGCGGACGAGTCTGCCTTCGCCGCGCGCGTGCTCGAGGCGGCGCGGGCGTCGAAGAGCGGGCGGTTCGGCGACAACAAGGTCTTCATCTCGCACGTGCTCCAGCGCCTCGCCGAGGACGGCGTACCGATCGGCGACGCGGACACGTTCAAGGCCCGGCTGGTCTCCGCGCATCGCCGTGGGCTCCTGGCGCTCAACCGCGCCGACCTGGTCGAGGCCATGGATCCGGCCGACGTCGACGCCTCGGAGACCCGGTATCTCAGCACGACGTTCCATTTCGTGCGCATCTGACGTGGGGAGCGCCGGCGAGGTGCGCGCGCAGGGCGCGCGCACCTCGCCGGCGCCCATGAGCAAGAGGGAGAAGGGGTGCATCATGACGAAGCAGGACGCCCTGCTCGACGTGTTCCTGTCGACAGCGAAGAAAGACGTGTTCCACTCCGTGGAGCACCGCGGGCAGATCTGGCGCGAGGATCCGTTCGACGTCGATTCCGTACATGAAGAGGCCCGCACGGCCTTCCAGCGGCTGCTCACCCAGGTGACGACCCCGCCGGGCCTCGACGCGGGCCGGATCCTCCTGCTCCTCGGCGAGTCCGGCAGCGGAAAGACGCACCTCGTGCGCGCCTTCCGAAACCACGTTCATCTCAACGGGCTCGGCTTCGTCGGGTATATGCAGATGACCACGTCGGTCACGAGCTACAGCCGTTACCTTGTGAGCAACCTCGTCGACTCGCTCGACCAGACCTACTACGAGGCGCTGGGGACCGGCTCGGGGCTGCTCCGGCTCTCCAACGCGGTCGCGGCGAGGTGTGGTGATCCGGAGTCCATCCGCTCCTTGAACGAGCGCGAGGACCTGGACGAGGACGAGGTCGTCGATCTCGTGGAGCGCGCCGCCGACAGGCTCATCAGGCACCCCCGCTACGCCGACCTCGACCTGGATCTCATCCGCGCCCTGCTCTATCTGCAGCGGCAAGATCCGGCGCTGAAGAAGCGGGTCGTGAAGTACCTGCGCTGTGAGGTGCTCTCGGAGCGGGAGCAGAAGCTCCTCGGGGGTCTATCGCCGAAGCGCGAGGACGAGGACGCCCAGCGCCTCGTCGAGGAGCTCGGCCGATTGATGTGGGCGTGCGACTCCCGCGCACTGGTCCTCTGCGTCGACCAGTTCGAGGACGCGTACCGTGTCAACGATGCCGAGTCCCTGTTCCGGCGGGTGATGTCCTCGCTCTGCGCGGTCGCCGATCAGGTGCCCTCGTCAATCATCGTGATCGCCTGCCTCAAGGACTACTACGACACGATGCGCGTCCGCCTCACCCGGTCGACGCTCGATCGGGTCGAGCGCGACCCGGCGCCTGCTCTTCTGGTCGCGGAGAGAAGCAAGGAGGAGGTTGGGCAGATCATCCAGAAACGCCTCGCCTACCTGTACGAGACGGCGGGGCATGCGCCGGCGGACGGCGCGGCCGATCCCCTCTACCCCATCCCCCGAGAGTTCGTGGAGCAGCTCTCGGGGATGAGCGTCCGCGCGGCGCTCAACGAGTGCCAGGTCTTCCGGGATGCGTGCAACGACGCCGGCCGGATCGTGGCGCAGTGGGGCACGAGCGCTCCTCCCAGCGCACGGCCCCGGGCCCCCGCGGCTCAAGACCTCCGCGCGGCCAAGGAGAAGATCGAGCAGGAGTGGAACGACTTCCTGGCGCAGTTCGAGGACGACCCGTCCGTGGACGACGCCGAGATCGCCGCCCTCTTCGGGTGGGCGGTGAATCATTGCGCCGAGGAGATCGAGAGTGGCGTTCGCTTCGATGCCCGGCCACGCGACAAAGCGATCGAGATCGACATCCGGGTCCCGATCCCGGGCGGAGCGACTCGCGTCGTCGAGGAGATCCTCGTCGTGGTCTGCAACCGGGCACCCCAGGGTGGCGGGCTCCGAGCCGAGTTCGAGGATGCGCGCAAGCGCGCCGGGCGCCGGACCCTCGCGCTGCTCCGCTGCGGCGAATTTCCGCGCAATCCAAACACGCAGGTGCACTCGACGCTCGCCGAGATCCTCAAGAACGGCGGCCGCAAGGCGGTCTTCGAGGAGAGCGATCAACGCACGCTGGCCGCGTTCCACAGGTTCCACGAGACCCACGCGCGACGCGAGCATTTCCGCGATTGGCTCAGGGAAGAGAACCACATCTCGCGTCTCTTGCCGCTCATCCACGTGCTGGATCTCGACCGCCTCGACCGCTTCGAGCAGGAGCGCTCACCGTCCGCCCCGGCGCCTCGGTCGCGGGGAGCCGCGCCGTCGCCCTTCGATACGTCACCTGCGCGCCCAGGCGCACCACCCCCGGCCGCCGGTCCCGACGGTGCGACGCCAGGCAGCACGGACGGAGCGGCGCCGCGGGAGGCCCTCGCCCTCGCGCTCGGCACGACCGGGGAGCTCGTCTCCCACAAGCTCACGCTCGACGCCGGGCAGCTCACGGCGCACGCCGCGTTCCTCGGCAGCACGGGGAGCGGCAAGACCACGCTGGCGCTGAACCTGATCGAGCAGCTCCTGCTCCACGGCATTCCCGCCATCCTCATCGACCGCAAGGGGGATCTCTGCGGCTACGCGCGCCAGACGCTCTTCACCCGCGCGCCCCAGGAGGCGGCGCTCGACGCCCGGCGCCAGGCGCTCGCGGAGCGGCTCGACGTTGCCCTCTTCACGCCGGGCCACCCCGGCGGCCGCCAGCTCGGGCTCTCGCTGATGCCGAGCGGCATCGAGGCGCTCCCGGACCTCGAGCGCGATCAGGCCGCCGGCTATGCGGCCCACGCCCTCGGCGACATGCTCGGCTACAAGCAGACGCGCAAGGACAAGGGGCTCCGTACCATCCTCGTCCAGGCCTTCCAGCTCTTCGCGGCGCACGGCGCCTCGCGCAAGCTCGACGTCGCGTCGTTGCTCGAGCTCATCGCGAACGAGGATCCGGCCCTCGTCGCTACCCTCGGGCGGCTCGATACACGGCTGTTCAAGGACCTCGTGCACGACCTCGAGGTGCTCAAGCTGAACACCTCGGACCTGCTCTCGATGGACGGCGAGGCGCTCGACGTCGAGCTGCTCCTCGGTCTCGGGCCCCACGCGCAGCCTGGAAAGACGCGGCTCAGCATCGTCAGCACGAAGTTCCTGGGCGACAGCGCGCGTGTCCTCTTCTGGGTCGCGCAGCTCCTGCTCGCGCTGAGCCGCTGGGTGAGCCGCGCGCCGTCGCCCCACCTGCGCGCGGTGGTGTTGCTCGACGAGGCCGACATGTACCTGCCGGCGCAGTCGCAGCCAGCGACCAAGGCGCCCATGGAGAACCTCCTGCGCCGCGCGCGCTCCGGCGGCCTCGGCGTCCTGCTCGCGACGCAGAGCCCGGGAGACCTCGACTACAGGTGTCGTGACAACCTCCGGAGCTGGTTCGTTGGTCGGGTGACCCAGCAGACGGCGCTCGACAAGATGAAGCCGCTCCTGAGCGACGCCCGGGTGGACGTCAGCGCCCGCATCCCCGGCCAGGAAGCAGGCGAGTTTCATCTGCTCCAGGATGGACGGGTGACGGCCTTCAAGAGGGATGTCCCGCTGCTCCGCGCCGAGCAGGTGCCAGAGAGCGAGATCCTGAAGCTCGCGAGGCGCCGCCCGCGCGACGCCACCCGCTGAGCCGGCGCGGGCGAGCGCAAGGCGCACATTTTAACGTTGAATTCATCGGTGTCCATCGGCGCGAGGAGTGACACAGTGAGCGGCGCAATCAACGATTCCGAAGAAGAACGATCCCGGCACGGCGAGCTGCTCGGGCGCGACAACGTGGTCGAGAGGCTCCTCTGGCTGATTGGCGACAGCGCGCCGCGTGGCGGGTGGGTGCTCTTCCTGGGGAGCGCCGGCGCCGGCAAGAGCGCCATCATCAACCGCCTCCTGGACCTGTTGCCCCAGCACACGCCGCACCATTTCATCCGGCGCGATCACGACGACTGGGATCGACCCGACGCGGTGGTGCACAACCTCTGCGCGCAGATCGAGGGGATCCACCCGGAGCTGGCGGATGCCGAGCAGCCCGTGGAGACCCGGCTCGGGGAGCTCTTGCGGCGCGTCTCGAAGCGCCACCTCGTGCCTCGCGGCGGCAGGCTCGTCGTCGTCATCGACGGGCTCGACGAGGCGGCAAAGGACCGAAGCGGCAAGAGCCTCTTGCCGCGCTTCTTGCCGCGCGTGCCGCCGAAGGGCGTCGTGCTCCTCGGCGCCTCGCGGCCGATGTACCGCCGGCACGACTGGCCCGGCGTCCTCGAGCACGCGCGCACGCTCGACCTCGACGACGAGGAGTGGGCGCCCTCCAACGAGGCCGCGTGCCGAGCCATCTGCGAGCAGCGCTCGCGCTCGCTCGTCGCGCCGTTCGACACCTCGCTCATCGACGTGATTGTGCGCAGCGCTCGAGGAAACATGCTGTATGCGAGCGGGATCTGCGACTGGCTCGCCGGCCAGCCGCCGGCGCAACGCACAGCGGCGCGCATCACGCAGGGGCTCACCCCCTTTCTCCGCCAGATCTTCGACGAGCTTCGCGACCTGGACGAAGCGCGACGCGGGCTGATCCTCAAGGGCCTCGGCCTCGCCTGCGCCGCGCGCGAGGCGCTCCCGCCGCACGTCTTCGGCGAGCTGCTCGGCAGCGATCCGACGATCGCCGCTGGCGACGAGTTCCTGCGCGCCACGTTCCACCTGCTGCGCAAGGAGCCGGCGCACTGGCACGACGACAGCCAGTTCGGCTATCGGCTGCGTCACGAGCACGTGCGCGAGGTCTTCGTCAACGAGCTCGGAGAGCGGGTGATCCGTAATCATCACCTGCACCTGCTCGGAGGGCTCGCGGCGTGGCCGCCCGACGAGGGAGACCCGGCCGGACGGAGCTATGCCCTCCGGCATGCGGTGATGCACCGAATCGAGGCGGGCGACGTGGACGGCGCGCAGCGCCTGTGCGTCGACGTCGGCTATCTGGACGCGAAGTGCCGCGAGCTCGACGTCACCTCCATCGAGCGGGATCTGGAGGCGGTCATCGGCGCCTCGGAAGGCAGCGCGACCTTCGATCTCACAGCCGTGCTCGCCGCGGTGCGCGCGGAGGCGACCCGGCTGTCCGCCTACCGCGATCAGGGGCTGCTCCCCTCGCTGCTCTACAACCGCCTGCGCTGCGCCGGATGGCCCTCCGAGGAGATCGCGCGCATGCTTCACTTCGAGGGAAACCTGCCCCCGCTGCGCCTTTTGCACGGGGTGCGCCTCGGACCGACGCCGCTGCGCACGTTCTGCGAGCCGACGAAGGCGATCGTCGCGTGCGTCGTGAGCCCGGACGGCCGCTGCGCCCTGTCGGCCTCGGCCGATCGCACGCTGCGCTACTGGGCGCTCGTCTCCGGCGAGGTGCTCGCGACGATGCAAGGACATAGCGACGAGCTCACGGGCTGCGCGCTCACGCCGGACGGCAAGCTCGCGCTGTCGACGTCCGTCGACATGACGGCGCGGCTCTGGGACCTCGCGACAGGCCACTGCATCGGCGTGCTCGACAACAGCGGTCGCTGGGCCACCGCATGCGCGATCAGCCACGACGGCCGGACGCTCGTGGTCGGCTCGGACAACGGCGCCCTCACGCTCTGGGATAGAGGCTCGCTCCAGATCATCGGCACGCTGGAGGGTCACGGCGATTACGTGACGGTGTGCATCACGACTCCCACGGGTCAGCTCATCTCCGGCTCCCGGGACGCCTCGGTGCGCGTCTGGGACCTCGCGTCCCGAGAGCGCCTCTACGAGCTCTCCCCGACGGGCGGGGGGCGCTCGCCCTCGCCGGCAGCCTCGGAGCAGGGTTGGATCACCGCTCTCGCCCTCATGCCGGGCGGCGAGCAGGTGCTCGCCGCGAGCGGGGACGGCACGCTCTCGCGCTGGGATCTCGCCCTCGGCCAATGCCTCCAGCGCGTCGGTGCGGGACAGGGCCGCGTGGACGCGCTCGCGATCCTCCCGTGGGGTGGTCACCTGCTCTGCGGGATGGCGGACGGCGCGATCGCCGTCTGGGATCTCGCCGCCGAGCGCCGCATCCTGCGCCTCGCGGCGCACGCGAACGCGGTGTCCGCGTGCGCCGCGACGTCGGACGGCCGCCGGATGCTCTCCGCGTCGCACGACCGCTCGGCCAGGCTGTGGGAGCTCGGAGGTCCGGAGAGCCTCATGGCCCAGGACGGGCACGCCGCGCCGGTCACCGCGGCCGCCGTGACCCTCGATGGCCGGCTCGCGGTCTCGGCATCGGAGGACCGGCTGCTCAAGCTCTGGGACACCGCGACCGGCGGGTGCCGCGCCACGCTGACGGGGCACGCCGACCTGGTGACTGCCTGCGCGATCTCCCGCGATGGGCGCCGCGTGCTCGCCGGCGCGCGCGACGGCGGCGTGCTGCTATTCCACCTGGATCTCGAGCGCGCCGAGGTGCGCGTGGAGACCGCCAAAGCGCACCAGAAGCTGGTGTGTGGCTGCGCGTTCCTGCCCGACGGACGGATGATCACCGCCTCCCGCGACGGCGCGCTCTGGATCCGCTCCGAGGCGACGCTCGACCAGCCCTCGCAGCTCGGCGCGCACGACGGGCAGATCAACGGCATCGCGCTGACCCCCGACGGGAAGCGACTGATGTCGTTCTCTCGAGACGGCGCGGTGAAGCTCTGGCACCTCACCGACACCTCACGTGCCCCCTCGTCGATCCGCCTCACGGGCGGGCTCCTCGCCGGAGCGATAACGCCGGACGGCGGGCGCGCGGTGCTCGCCCGCGCCGACGGCCAGATCGAGGTGCGCGAGCTGCCGAGCTTTGGCTATGTCCGCCAGTTCCCCGGTCACACCCGGCGCGTGTTCGGCTGCGCCGTCTCGCCCGACGGCGCGCGCGTGTTCACGGCATCCGAGGACGAGACGGTACGGGCCTTCAGCCTGGAGACGGGGCGGCCTCTGGGAACCCTGGTCGGGACCTCGTGGTTCCGGTGTGTCGCAGCATGCTCCGGGTTGCTCTGCGCCGGGGACGAGGAAGGTAACCTCTGGATGATCGTCGACGGCTTGGCCGCTGTCGACCCCCGCGCGAAGAGGAGCGCGAGGCGGCGACCCACGCTGTCCGACAGCGATATATTCCGCCTCCGAAACACGCTCGCCGTGCTCTACGACACCGACCACGCCGCGCGGCGCATCGCCAGGGAGGCGGGAATCAGACTGCTGTTGGTCAAGATCTCCGGGAGCATCATCGACATCTGGGACGCCATCCTCGAGGAGGCAAGAAAACAGCATTGCCTCGCAGATATCGTGCGTTGCGCGCTGAGCGAATACCGCGACGACGACGATCTCCTAGAGCTCGCACAGAAGCTCGCTCGCTGAGAGACCCACGTCGCGGCCTGCACGCGGCGACGACGCCGGCGTGCTCCACCGGAGAACGAGGAGATGATGAACCAGGCTTTTTCCCCCGAAGCGATACGTACCTTGCGAGAGGCTCTTTCGTGGAAATACCCGTCCGACGCCGAGGTGCGCCGGTTCCTCTCTGACATCAAGCTCGACGCGACCCGCATCGCCTTCCACAACCGAGCGGACCTCACCTGGCACAGCGTCCTCGACGAGGCGCAGAAGCGGGGCGCGCGGTGGGTCTGCGCGGTGCTCGACCGCGCTATCGAGGAGTACCCCGAGGACGAGATCCTCAGGCGCTTGCGCGAGGGCGCCGCGGTGCGCTACGCTGAAGGGCCAAGCATCACCTCGCTCCCATGGCGGGGCAGCGGCGGTCCGGCGCTGGAGAAGATCCTCGGCGCCCAGAGCGCGCTCGTCCCGGTGAGCTTCCTCCAGATCGGCGCACGCCGAGAGCAGGCGGTCGCGCGCATCCAGGTCCCCGACGGCTCGCTCGGAACGGGCTTTCTCGTCCCCGGTGACCTCCTGGTCACCAATCACCACGTCCTCGGTGACCGAAACGCCGCTGCCGACGCGACCGCCCAGTTCAACTACCAGAAGACGGTCGAGGGCCGCGACGCGGAACCGGAGGAGTTGTGCTTCGATCCCGACGCCTTCTTCGTTACCTCCAGCGACGACGACTGCACGATCGTCAAGGTCGCGGGCGAGCCCTCCGCACGCTGGGGGACGATCGCGCTCCAGCCGGCCCGGGTCGAGCTCGGCGAACGGGTCAACATCATCCAGCACCCCGGCGGCGATCAGAAGCAGCTCTCGTTCTTCCACAACCTGGTTGTTTACGTGGGCGAGGGCCGCGTGCAGTACCTGACCGACACGCTGCCCGGCTCATCCGGCTCGCCCGTCTTCAACAAGGACTGGGAGCTCGTCGCGCTGCATCACAGCGGCGGATGGCTCCTCGAGCCAGGAACCAAGGACCATTTCTTCCGCAACGAAGGGATCCACGTCGATCGGGTGGTGGAGGTGCTCCGCACGTGCCGCTGAGATACGGAGCTCATCACCTGCCGATCCAGGCCAGAGGGCATCATCTACGAGGTGATACCCAATGAAGATCGCAAACGATCCATCTTTCGAAGACACGCGATAACGAATCGAATTATCCCTCTCTCGGCGCTCGTAGCGCCAGAGTCGCACGCGAGTCGCAGACAACACAAAAAAAACAACCCGACCACTAAATCCAGTGCCAACGAGCGCAACCTTGACCTGGAGACAGCTCCCAACAGAGTTTATCTACAGAATCTCAGAAGCACCATTATTAATAACTTTCGAAGAACCGGTTTGACATCAAGAATGGATACACATGGCAAAGCGACAGGTTACGAGGACGGGCAAGGACACCAACGGCGACATCATCAGGCTGTGCAATCACGGGGAGGCTTGGTCGCCACGGGGTAAGAGCGACGCCATCCGCGACATTGATTCGGGAGTTCACACATACTTCGTTTCCTGGCCCGACGGGCGCCGGACCGAGGTCCGGGTCGTGAATGGGCCCACAGGCAGGTACCTGCGGACGGACCGGGACTCCACGACACGAAACAACCTGGCCGACCTCCCGGACTGCTGAGCACACAGGAGAAGAAGAAACGGCCAACTTCATGGTTCGTGTCGAGCTGCATTGTGTGACCTCGGACGACTACAACACGCTGCACGCCACCATGGAGGTAGCTGGGTTTAGTAGGGACGCCGGCGTTCGAGGTCACGCTCGTCGGCCTGCCACGTTGCAGGGTCATGAAGCCACCCTTTGTTGCAGAGTCATGGGGTCACCCCGGTAGGATCCGGCGCAGGGCGTTCCATGGTTCTTGCCTGGGCACTCCTCCCCGTCCATGCTCGAGGCGCAACCCCGGGACCGCCTGCCTGACGCCCCCGAAAACCCGCGACGGCGAGGCTCGGGTCGGCTATCTGCGTGGCTCGCGGAGGCGTGAGCCGTGACCCAGAACATCTACGACGATCCCGGATTCTTCGAGGCCTACAGCCAGCTTCGCCGGTCCGTCGAGGGCCTTGACGGCGCGCCGGAGTGGCCGGCCCTTCAGGCCCTCGTGCCCGACCTGACGGGCCTGCGCGTGGTGGACCTTGGCTGCGGGTTCGGCTGGTTCTGCCGGTGGGCGCGCGAGAACGGCGCAGCCTCTGTGCTCGGTCTGGACGTGTCCGAGCGCATGCTGCAGCGGGCCAGGTCAGAGACCTCGGACGAGGCGATCCTCTATACGCGGACGGATCTGGAGCGCCTCGACCTGCCGGAGGCGGCGTTCGATTTCGCGTACAGCTCCCTCGCCCTGCACTACATCGAGAACCTCGGCGGGCTGCTCGCCGCGGTACGCCGGGCCCTGGCGCCTGGAGGGCGCCTGGTCTTCTCGGTCGAGCACCCGATCTACACGGCGCCGAGCCGCCCCGGCTGGCGCGTCGAGGCGGACGGGCGCAAGACCTGGCCAGTCGATGGCTATCTGGCGGAAGGCCCGCGCACGACGAACTGGCTGGCCGAGGGCGTGGTGAAGCAGCACCGCACCCTGGGCGCCACGCTGAACGCGCTCATCCGCGCAGGCTTCGTCATCTCGCACGTGGAGGAATGGGGCCCGACCGAAACGCAGATCGCCGCCCGGCCGGAGCTCGCGGAGGAGCGCGAGCGGCCAGTCTTCCTGCTGGTGGCCGCCCAGCGCTAGAAGGGTCGACGACCTCGCGAGGTCCCGTCGAAGAGCCCGCGCCAGGAAGCCCGAAGCTATCCCGGCGCCCCCGCCCGGGGCGGCCGGCATGCTGTGAACCCATCCGGGTGAGCTGGCTCGTCCACGCGGGAGATGGGTCGCACCCATCTCCCGGTGGACGTGCCTCCAACAAAACATGGGTCGCACCCGTCTCCCGGTGGACGTGCCATGTGATCTCCGCGGGGATTCCGCGGCGATGTAGGGTCGAACACGCGAGCGACGACGAGACGTCGCTCGTGAAGGAGGCCCTCATGAGCCAAGACCCGCGGGCGACGGCGCGCCCGCCACGGGCCGGCAACCCGAGCCTCATGACCACCGAGCTCAAGGCCACGCTCGCCGACCACGCCACCGGCAACTACCGCGTGATGATGAACCTCGCCGACGAGATGCTCGCCGCCGCCGCGGACCGCGAGCTGCCGCGCCTCGACGAGAAGCTCTACCTCGATGTCTTTGGCCAGTCTCCCATGCCCAAGCCGCGCAAGCGCTGAAGGAGATGCACGCCATGCTCCGCTCCCCCGCGGTGTCCTTGCCCGTCGCCGAGCCGCTCGCGCTCATCGACGCGACGCTCCTCTTCCTCGTCCAGGTTCTACTCGCCAGGCACCCCGAGCTCTACGCACCCCCGGAGAGTGGTACCGAACCTCGGCCTCCACCCGGCACACGTGCCGCCCACCACATCATCGACGCCATTCGCGAGGTGCACAATTCTCGGAGCCGTTCCTGACTCGCGCAGACCGACTGTATGAGCTCATCGACAGAACGGGCCTTGTGCGATCAGGCAGGTCTTCCACGCCTGAAACGCCTGGGATTACCGCGACGTAGCACCAAGCGGAAGGCATCCTACCGTATAGCTGCACCCTACTGGCGTGCTTCCCGGGAAGGGCTTTCGCTGGGACTTGAGCGCGGCCTGATCGCAGGGTGACAAGACAGCGCGAGCGGTTGACGCGACGGCAGGCCCTGGGTCGGTTCATTGACAGCGGCGCCAGCGGATCAGCCCATCAATATAGTTAAACTCGACGGATGCTCTTCCCGTGCCACCGATCGTGGCGCGGAGCTGCACGTCGACCGTAGCCGAGGTGGCACCACACGGGGCGCTGCCCGCTTGTCCCCCGGCAGGGATAGAGAGCAGCTCGAACACCCCTTCGACGTCCGTGTCGATGTTCTCAAACGTCTTGGAGACGCTGGCCGTGCCGGCCAGTGATTGGCTTGCTTGAACCGTGACGACAGCTGCGTCCTCGGTATACACGTCTCCAAACACATCCAAGGACGGCGCATCGAACGTGTAGCCCGCTGGAAACGTATAGGTAACCTCGACGTCACAAGCGACGTCGTACGTGCCAAAGTCGTCGCGGCCCCCGCGAGCGTCATCGAACGTGAGTGCGTATTCCGCGTTGACAGCCCCAACCTGCGTATTCATGGTTCCGCAGCCGGAAGCAGTTGCCTTGATCGAGACCTGGCTCGGGTCAGGCACGTCGCCGCCGTCGAGGGCGGCCGGCTCGCTTTCCACCATCTCGCCTTCGTCGGAGGTGTCGGCGCACGCGACGCACAGGGAGGAACAAAGCAGCATCGCAAGACACGACCGAACATGACGGCTCAAAATCTCGTTGGCAAACTGGAATCGTATCATAACGTCCTCTCATGGTGACCGGACGATGCGTTACCCCCCGGGGGGCCGCGCGGCGTCGCTTCAGTCCGTGACCAGAGGCCCGATGCGGTCGGCGAACGGCCAACCCTGGCTCTCGTCGGTGTGGATCTGCCAGTCGAACGCCCCGCGGAGCGTCGGGTGGTTGCCCTCGACCTCGTTCCACGTGGGGATCGCCTCGTCGATCGACATGTAGTGCTGCGCGTCCCAGATCCCGAAGCCCACGACCACGTGCGTGGGACCGAGCAGCCAGACCCACTGGTCCACGTTGTCCACGATGTAGGACTGCTGGTCGAGGTCGGGGCCGTCGTAGTACTGCGGGGCGGCGTAGTCCATGGCGCCGGCGTCCACCATCGCCTTGCAGAAATCCTTGTCGCGCGGGTTCCAGGGCGCCGGAGGCGCGGTGATGATGAAGCCGGGGAAGCGCCGCTTCAGCTCCAGGCTGATCCAGATCATCTCCTCGGTGTCGGGGTTCTGGTTGGCCTCGAAGGTGTTCCAGTCGATCCCGTCGAACCCACCCAGGTCGTTGTAGATGCCGACCACGCTGTCGACGAACGTCTGCGACTTCCCGCGGTCCGGGAAGCTCATGCCCTGGCCGGCGCCGCCGATGGAGAGGATGATCCTGCGATCCTGGGTCGTCCGGGCGTACTGGATGTCCTCCTTGAGGTGCGTCGCCGCTCCCCTGCCGTCGCCCGGCGGCGTCCAGGTGACGGCGCCGGTGGTGCCGGGCGGCCCTCCCACGGGATGCGCGGCGAAGAGGTAGATGAGGTTGTAATTGCTGTTGATGTCGCGGATGCGGACGGGCGACGGCGTCCAGTTGGGGTAGTAGCCGGCGACGACCTTCGCGGGGAGCGCGCCGACCGCGCCGGGCTCGGGGGTGTCGGTGCAGGCGGAGTAAGGCTCCCAGAAGTACGTGCTGACCGTCGGGATATAGCCGGGATTGCCGTGCTCGGCGATGTAGGCCGATCCCTGGTAATTCACAATGGTACCCTCCTCGTACCACTGACCTTCCTGCCACTCCGGAGAGCCAGCGCACACGGCAGATTCGCTGTGCCCTACATCGACCTCGCCCTGCGACGATCCGGAATCGAGGCATCCGATTCCGCCCGCGGCGATGGCGACAAGGAGAAAAGACATCGCGGTAGCAGTGAAGATAGAATTATGCATCATGGTAGCACCCTTTTCGCACATCGGCCCAGAGCACACAGGACAGCTCGCCTCCCGGATCCGGGCAGCTCATGGACTTGATGGCGCGACGGGGACCAGCCCTTCAGATTATTTGATCAGGGCGTGTTCAGCCCGTTCGCTTGTCCGCCGCGTGATGATGCGGTTACGAACGGGTTGACCATGTACCGAGGCACGGCATTTCCTGCCGCGACGAAATCATCCGTTGTCGCGGGACCACGGATCCACCTGGGTGACGCGGTGTTGACGCTGGAGGTACGAAGCGCGGCGGTCGTCGGGGTGGCGTGCCGATGAGCGGCCTTGGCGCAGCGCTTCCGGCGGCTCCTTGAGCACGCAGAGCGCGATCTCGGGATCGCAGGTGACCTGCTCCTCGAGATCGGGGTTGATCCCGGACCCGGTGAGCCTGCCGGCCGCGATGTCTGCCTGCGGGTCGCAGAGGCCCGGGTCCGTCACGATCTCCTCCGAGCCTTCCATGGCCGGCGCGGCGCACGACACCGACGGCCACAGGCGGATAGGACAAGCAAACGCGTTCCGCAAAGTCAAGATTCTCGGAGCCGTTCCTGACTTGTGCAGTCCGACTGTGCGAGCTCATCGACAGAACGGGCCTCATGCTATCAGGCAGGTCTTCCACGCCTGAAACGCCTGGGATTACCGCGACGTTCGAGCTGTCGAGGGATGAGCGAGCAGTCGACGAGGGGCGGGATGGGGATCGGGGGGAGATTCAAGCCGCCGATAAGTGCGCTGGCGAGACGTGCACGGGCTCGCACGGTGCCGCCCCGCCCAGCTCGTGATCGAGGTTACGTCACCGGCCGAGGAAGCTCATGAGCCAGCTCATGGCCGGCCGCATCCTGCCGTCCGAATGCTGGAGTCCGGTGTTGTCCCGCCACGTGGCGCCGACGATGTAACCCCAGAGGGTGATGCCGGGGACGGCGGGGTGGTTCCAGAACATCGTGAACTGCTCCTCCATCACCCGCCTCTGCTGGTTGTCGTCCGCGATGCCGATGTCGTACTCGGTGATGTGCACGGGCTTGCCGAGCGAGGCGAGCCTGTCGATGTACCCCTTCACGGTGTTCGTGTTGATCTTGTAGGCGTCGTGGGCCTGCGCGCCGAGGGCGTCAACGGGGGCGCCCGCTCGGATGACCGCCTGCGCGATCCTCATGAAGTTGTCGTGATCGCCTTGGTACTCGATGTTGTTGTAATCGTTGAGGATCAGCACCGCGTTGGGGCAGTACTCGCGCGCCCACTTGAACGAGTTGACGATCCAGTCGTAGCCGCTGGCGCCGTCGCCGCCGATGCCGTTCTTGTAGCTCGGCGTCGTGTGGGGCGGCGGCTCGTTGACAACGTCGATGTACTTCGTGTCCGGGTAGCGCGCGCAGAACGAACGCATCCAGTCCTTCACGGCCGCCTGCTGCTCCGACCCGGAGAGGCCGCCGATCCAGCTCGGCTGCTGGGCACCCCACACGAACGTGTGCTGCTTGAAGATGAGGTTGTTCGCCTTCGCGTAGTTGTAGATCCGGTCGAGCGCTGCCCAGTTCTTGTTCCCGCGCGTCCGCTCGACGGCGTCCCACTTGCCCTCGTTCTCGGGCGTGATCTGGTTCCAGTACCTCGCGAAGCCGTCGCGCACGGCGCCGTTGGTCGTGATGTTGCCGACGAACTTCCCGCCGGTGGCGCCGCCACCGCCGCCGGAGCCGCCGCCGCCGCCGGAGCCGCCGCCGCCGCCGCCGGCGCCCGAGCTGCTGGAGCTGCTGGAGCTGCTGGAGCTGCTGCTCGAGCCGCTCCCCACGGCCCGGAGCGAGAACTTCTGGTTTGCGCCGTTCGCCCAGCCCCACTGCTGGATGCCTGTGCCGTCGGCGCTGCCATAGACGTCCAGGGACTTGCCGCTGTGGCGCGCCGTGAGACGCACGCCGCCGGCGACGTCCGTGAACGACCACTGCTGGTTTGTCCCGCTCCAGCAGGAGTATTGCTGGATGCGGGCGCCGTCGCTGGTGGAGGCGCCCGCGACGTCCATGCAACGGTTGCTGCCTACGTTGCGGACGCGGTAGTAGCCGCCGCCTGTCGACTCCACACGGAACTGTTGCCGCGTCGAGCCGTTGCAGCTGGCGATCTGCAAGCCCGCTCCGTCAGCGGTGCTGCCTCCAGCCACCTCGACGCATTTTCCGCTCTGCACGCCGACGATCGTGTAGGTCGCGCTCGCATCGATCGTGATGGCGCCCTCGAGGGTCCCCCCCTCCTCGGTCTCGGCGTCGTACGCCTCCTCGGCATCGATGACGCACGACACGGCGAGGATACCCGTCGCCGCCGCAAGCAAGGCCTGCATCGTTCCAATTCTCATTTTATTCTCCTCGACAGCTAAGTAAGCCAAATACGGTTTGATCTACGGATAGACGCTGCCCTCTGCGAGCGCGCCGTCACAACTGCCCGAGACGACCGAACGACAGAGTCGGTGAAAAATTCGACCCGATGACGGAGATCCCGGCGCTCATGACGACCCACGCAGGGAAGAATCGAAGGATGAGACCATTGTGAGCGCTCACATATTGGATGTCAATTCCGATCTGCCGCCCGCGGCGATCCGCCAGTTTGAACACTTCTTGATCTCCGTGGCGCGGGCGCTCGTCACCGGGCGTCGCGCACACGGCTGCCTCGCCGTTGGGGAACACGGCAGCAGGTCGGCAGCGTGAGTCGCACATCGTACCCCGCGGCGGCGGCGGCGGGCGTCGCGGGGCCGGCGCGGCGGGTCGGGTGAGTCGGTGTGCGACGATCTCCGCGCTGGTGTCTCGGCCGCTTCAGCGTAGGATGGGACGCGCTGCGAGGCAGACCGGATGGCGCCGATCGTTCCCGACAAGAAGAAGATCAAGAGCTCCCCTGAGGGGCCGTGCTCGAAGCGTGGCTGGCCGCAAACCACGCACGTGAAGCGGCGCTGTGGCTGAAGATCTACAAGGAGGGCTCCGGCGCGCCGACGGCGACCCGCGCGCAGGCGCTCGACGTGGCGATCCGGAACGCGAGCCCGCGGCGTGAAGCAGCGTCAGGACCGCGCGCCGAGAGCGGCGGCGGCGCCGCCGGGCAGCGGGACGACGTGCACCGCGGGGTAGTGTCCGGAATTGCACCCTTGAAACGGCGAGTGTCCGGCATCCGAAGATGCAGTGTCCGGAATGTCGATATCTGTTGTGACCTCGTGATCGGTCCGTAGGCTCTGGCCGAAGTAGTGCGGCCCGCGGGTGTTGGAAGCACCCCGGGCCGCGTGGCCGAACCCCGTAGCACCGAGGTCCGACATGCTGACCGTAGTCCGTTCGCCTTCGGGCGAGCAAGAAGGCGGAGGTGCGCCCGCGCGCCAACGCCCCGTATTCGTCACCAGATCCCTCACCGAACCCGAGCGCATGCGGCTCCGCGCCGCGCTCCGCAACCTCCACGCCGCTTACGGCTCGTGGTCATGCCTCTCCGAGGTCATGGGCATGCAGGCCCGGACGCTCCGCGCCATCGCCAGGGGTGCGAGCGCAGGATCCCACGGCAGCGCCGTCCGCGCAGCGCGCGCCGCTGGAACCACGGTCGAGCGGCTCTTGGGCCGGCCCGTGGCGGCTGACCGCTGCTCCACGTGCGGGAGGAGCGGGTGAAGCCCCGGCGGAAGGGGGCGCAGAGCCCGCCTGCCGCACGACATCGAAGCCAGCGCCCGACGATGCAGGCGATCCTTGCGGAGCGCTCGGTCATCATCGCCGTGCTCATCGCCAGCGGCGTGCCAGATCGCGACCGGCTCGACGTGGAGCAGCAGGTGTTGTTCGGCGCGTGGAGCTCCGTTCGGCGCGGCATGTACCGGCCTGACCCCGCAGAGGACGCCCGCAGGGCGCTCCGGAAGTGGCTCTACGGCATCTCCTGGCGCAAGGCCGGGCACTATCTCGGGAGCGCGTACGTGCGCCGCGCCGTGCTTCACCCGCAGCCACTCGGGCTTCTCCGCGAGCCCGTCGGTCCGAGCTTGCACGCGCAGCTCGAGGCTCGCGAGATGTTGCAGGCGCTCTCCGGGCTCCCGCGCTGGCAACGCGAGGCGCTGCTCGCCGTCGATGCTCCCGAGGCGCTCACCGAGTACGCTCGGCGGCGGGGCATGAACCCATCGACGGCGGCGTCCAGGCTCAGGATCGCCCGGGAAGCGCTGGCCCTGCGGCTCAAGAGGTGGCGCCGATGAGCGCCCGAGACGAGCGCGAGAAGCGCCGCGTGCTGACCAGCGAGGACCTCGTCTACATCGCCCAGCGGGCGCGCGCTCTTGAGGCATACCCCGTCTACCCATGGGATCGCGAGCGGCTCTGGGCCCAAGTGCTCGCCGATCAGATGGAGGCGAGGACCCGCGCCGAACGCGAGGCCGTCGCAGAGGCGCGCGGGGCGTTGCAGGTGCTCGACGCCATCGAGCGGCACTTCGCGCGCCGCGACAGGTAGGCAACTCTGATCTTGACACGAGCAGGCGGCTGTGCACCCGCCGGCCTTGGCGTCGCCCATGGTGGATCAAATCACCACCCATGGATCCGAGAGATCCCACCTTCAATCTCAATGATTGCGCGCACTTAGAAAGTACGCGCAGTGGCCGCGCTCCCCACTGCTCAAGGCCGCGCGGCCGATGGCGATTGACGGCCACGAGAAAGCGAATGCATGCTAGCGGCCGTGGGGCGACCTAGTCAGTCCCCATGCAGACGGAAGCCTGGCGGTCACTACACCGCCAGGACTCCCTTTCGTCTGCTCCCGTTCAACAGCGTCGCTGAAAGCCGGGCCCAGACCTCGTAGGGGCAGGATCGCTCATGCGTGTGACCCTGTCAAGCCCGAGCCGCCAGCGGCATTCCATGGAGAAGCCATTATGGTGGTTTACATTACGGGTATTCATATGTCCGGAGGGACGAGTCACGAGCACATCGCCGAATTCGAATGGCTGAATAAGGCCAACAACGACACAGGCAAGACCACCACAGAAGATATGGTGGACTGGATCAAGAACAAGAAAGGAGAGGCCAAGGTGACCGACGGTAAAAGCACTGTATCCGTCGTTGTTGTTGACAAGCCACATCCGCATCTGCGAACCCATGCAGACGGGAAGTGGACCAACAACCTACTCTCGCTTCCTCGCTACTAATCAGCGACGGTCACTTGCCTTCGGCTAGATCGGCAGCGTCATCTGGCGAAGAAGTAGGCGGGTCGTCGCCAGGGCGACCCGCGTATTCCAGAATCTTCACTTCCACGACTCTGTTGGCGAGCAACTCTCCAGTCACCGTAACGATTGCGCCGCCGCAGTGTTCCACGTCAACAATCCTGATCTCCATAGCTCATTCCTATATCTTGCCGAAGAGTGATAGTTGAGCCGTCTGCGCGACTCCGGCCTCCGCGCAGACGGCCGTATCTCCATCAGACCAGCCGCAGAAACCCCCTGCCACCTGGGAGCTCGCGCGCAGGCTTCTCCTCTGCCCCGGGCCGCACCTGAAGTTTGAGCGGCTGCGGTGCGGGCGGCGCCGTCTCGCCTTCGGCAAGCGCAGCGGTCACGAGCTCCGCGAGCGTCCACGGGCCCTGGGCGACCCTCGCCGCAACGGCCGGCGTGGTTCCCAGGGTGCCGTGCATCCGGACGAAGTTGTAGGCGCAGATCCCGAGGGCGACCGCGGCACGGTGCCCGCGCAGCGTCTTGCTGAAGGCGAGGCAGAGCCGGCGCGTGCGGCCGACCGTGTGGCGCGTGGTCAGGTTGAACCGCTCGACGTAGGACGTGGACAGGAGCTCGTCACGCGGCGCGCCGCAGATCGGCGTCTTGGTGATGAACGGGTCGCGCGGCGGCTCGTACCTGTGATCGTCGTCGCGGCGGGGCTTCCGGCTGTAGTGCTTGACGCACTGGCCGTAGTCGACCGAGCCGCGGAAGTTCTGGCCGACGGCGGTAATGTACGATTGCCATCCGTCGCTCGTGATGTGCGGGACGACCGACAGGCGCGCGCGGAGATCCTCGATGAAGAGATGCGTGTTCACGTCGTCACGCTTCCCGACGTGGAAAGAGATCGACAGCTTCGTGTTCGCGTCGATCGCGACATAGAGATAGGCGTCGCCGCGCTCCTCCGGCTCGTCGGGCTTCACGCGCGCCTGTTTCTTCTGAACGAAGCTCCACATCTCGTCAATCTGGATGACGTGAGCAACGATGTCGCGCATCAGTCGACCGTGGAGCCGGCCGCAGCCTTCTCCGACGCGAAGCGCCAGGGCCATCACGGTTTCCTTGTCGACGCCGACCATGCGCGCCGTCGCACGGATCGAGTTGCCTTCCACGAGCGCAGAAACAACGCGAACGCGCGTCTCCAGGGGGAGAGGTCCGGGCACAGCTTGCCTTTCTCCCGGCGCTGGCCCATGCTCGCGGTGCGATGCGCGTTCGGCGGGCCAACCGCCGGATGTTTCGCTGCCCCGCTCCCGGCTGCAACCGAGGGCGGGGCGCTTTGCTTTGTGCCCTGAAAGTAACACGAAACCGTGGAAATACGCGTCCTGGACCACGAGGCTCGGACCGCTGGTGTCACACCCGCGAGCGGCGATCGATCGCGCAAATGCACAACCTCGATCGAGCGTCAATGGGGCACGTTGTAGATTCATGCGAGCCGACCCGAGGACGCTCGGCGCGCCAGGTACACGATCCATTCAATGGATGCGAGTGTACGGAACCGGCTGCACGAGTGTCCGGAACCAGGGCTACCACGGCCGGTTCCGGACACCACCCACCGCGGCGGCGGCAGGCGCGGCGGGCGAGGGGCCGCGCAGGAGGAGCGCGGCCGCGGCGCCGCCGAGCGCCGCCACGCCGAACGCGACGTTGGCGGCGATGACCTTGGTCCGCGCCGCGTCGACGTCGGCCTCGGCGCAGCGCGGGGGGCAGGTCGTCCGCAGGCGGCCGGCGTCGGCGCGCGCGCTCAGGCCGAGCGCCGCGTAGGCGACGCCGCCAGCGACGGCGACGCCGCCGAGGCGGATAGGACAAGCAAACGCGTTCCGCAAAGTAAAGATTCTCGGAGCCGTTCCTGACTCGCGCAGTCCGACGGTGCGAGCTCATCGACAGAACGGGCCTTATGCGATCAGGCAGGTCTTCCACGCCTGAAACGCCTGGGATTACCGCGACGTAGCACCAAGCGGAAGGCATCCTACCGTATAGCTGAGGGATCCCCTCATTTCGTGACGAAATTTGGCAAAATTGATGGTCGCATAGGACCGCCCCATGATCGGCACATGCAGGCTCTTTGGCGACAGGATTCATCGATACCCTGAGCTTCATGGAGCTCGAAGCGAAGAGTTGCGTCGTGCGGGTGAGAATTCGTCGTCGCTGACCGGAATATACATTGGTAGGAGGCGACCAGCGAGCTTAGCGCATGCCCCGTTGGTCCAAGCGACCGCGCAGAGAGTGACGCATCACAGGGTGATGGAAGCCGCGGCCGCGTCGATGTTTCAGTTCACAACCACGGGAGGCCGCGGAGTCTTACGGCGCCGCGCTGCTTCCCGTCATCCGTCCTGCGCCCGGGACGGTCGTCCATGCGCGACCGCCGGCGTCGGCGGTCACTGGCATGCCATCCGTTACCCGCCGGGGGTGAACTCGTACAGCTCGATCCAGTCGTACACCGAGGCCGCACCGCGCGTCGCTGCGGTGACGGGCCCCGCCCACGCAGCGCTCGACGACGCCCAGATGGTGAGCAGTACGTTCTGGGGCAAGGTCATCAGGTCGATGCGCTTGGTCCAGGTGTGCCGGAGCACGTCGTCGACACGGAAAAACGCACCTTCCGGCGTCCACTCGATCTCATACACGTGAAAGTCCTCGCTCGAATCGAAGCCGAGGCTCACCTTCGTGGGGTCCTGCGTGGGGCTCACGGACGACGTGACCGGTGGCGTGACGGGAGCTCCGGTGTAGACCATCGCGTTGAACTGAACCTGGGACGGGTCCTGTCCCAGGCACTCGATGTCCAGCTCGTTCCAGTTGTCGGCCGGCCACGGCGTGTAGATGGTGACCAGCGAAGACACCACCGCGGAGCCTCGCGCCAGCTTGGCGCGGGTGCGCACGCGCCCGTACGTCAGGGTCGCGACCGAGCGCACCTCCGCTCCCAGGAAGGACTTGGGTGCACTGCCGTCCGTCGTGCCCTCGGGCGCGGGAAGCAGGGTGAGAGACAAGCGCCCGTCCGCGTTCGACACCGCCTTCGCGGAAAAGAGCGCCAGGTTCGTGTCCCAGGAGTGGGTCATGATGCTCCAGCGGCTCGGGTCGAGCGTGTCGAGCTCGTCGCGGAAGAGCAGGGTGAACGCCGAGTCGGGCGCAGGTTCGTCGCTGCCGCCACCGCCCGAGCCACCGACCGCCGCCGTGCTGCCCGAGCCGCTGACCGCCGCCGTGCTGCCCGAGCCGCTGACCGCCGCCGTGCTGCCCGCACCGGCCGTGCCG
Organism: Sorangium sp. So ce362; assembly: GCF_051519845.1. Classification (NCBI taxonomy): domain Bacteria; kingdom Pseudomonadati; phylum Myxococcota; order Polyangiales; family Polyangiaceae; genus Sorangium; species Sorangium sp. So ce362. The sequence goes on from NZ_CP150332.1 coordinate 8,213,034, forward strand.
CCGGTGGAGGACGCGCCTCCCCCGACTCCGGAGCCCGAGCCGCCGACGCCCGGCGCACCTCCGGTCGAAGCGGTTCCTCCCGTGTCGTCACCGGTGCGGGTCGTTTCTCCCGTGTCACAAGCCAAGAGGAAGCAGGAGAGCAAGAGCGGCGTCCAGCGGGCGAACATGCCGACGATTTGCCGGCGGCCGGCGCGGACTGCATCTCGTTTTTTGCGCGCGGGCGCTCGACGACGCCGCTTCGCTGAACCATCTTGCCGGACGTGACCGAGGCTCTCTACCAGCCCTTTCCCATGCTCGAAGGACGCCAGGCGCAGTCGTGGCGGTACCAGCCTTCGTACACGCGCCCGCGTCACTTTCACGACGAACCGGAGATCAACGTCGTGCTGCACGGGCACGCGACCCTCGGTATCGGGCGCAACGTCCTCGAGCTTGGTCCGGGGCAGTTCGCCTGTTTCGCCCCAGGACAGGATCACGTCTTGCTCCACGCCTCGGACGATCTCGACTTGTTCGTGCTCGCGCTCACGCCCGCTCTCGCAGAGCGAGCCATGGGAGCGCGCGTCCCTCGCTCGTGTCAGCGAGCCCAGCTCTCCGAGGAGGCGCTGTCGAGCTGGCGCGATCGGCTGGTCGAGCTCGATCACACGGCGTGTGCGAGCGCCACCGAGACGTCCCTGGTCGGCCTCTTCGCGGACGCCGAGCCTCGGGTGGGCAGCGGTCACGTGACGGCGCGACGCGCGCTCAAGGAGATCTTGCGTGAGCCGGGCGTCTCGGCGACTACCCTCTCGGAGCGCCTCGGGACCGGCCCCTGTGAGCTGAGCCGCCGCGTCCACGGTCAGTGGGGGGTCCCGTTCGTCGAGCTCCGCGCGCGGGCCAAGCTGATGAAGTTCGTCGCGCTCGTGGATCGCGGATCGGCGCTGACGCGAGCTGCCCTCGAAGCCGACTTCGGCAGTTACGCGCAGTGCCACCGCGTCTTTCGCAAGCGCTTGGGTTGTTCCCCGTCGGAGTACTTCGCAGGCAGGCGCCTCGCCGTGGCCAGCGCGCTCAAAGACGGCGACGCCGCGTAGCAGCACGGCACGGACGGGGAGCGCGGCGACGGGGCTCGCGCTGCTGGTCGAGCCCTTCGGTCCTGTGTTAGAGAGGGCCCATGACCAAGTACCAGTTCGCCAACCACCGAAAGATCGACGGCGCCGACTACAAGGACGCGCGCGTCTGGGCGGGTCCGTGGTTGAAGGTCGAGCAGTTCCTGGGTCACGAGGTCGCGCAGCTGCGCGCCGTGCTGAAGGAGTACGGGATCAAGGGCGACGACCCGTTCGCGATCCCCTGCGGCAAGTTCGAGGGTCTGGCCGAGGTGCCGCTCGAGCGCTGGACGGTGACCGAGGGCGGTCAGCCCATCTTCGACGTGTGGAACTACACCGATAGCGGCACCGTCTTCCGCCACGGCACCACCGATATCGTCGGCGTCTTCGTCCAGTTCAGTGGTGAGTTCGAGGACGCGGCGCTCGCCGCCGCGCTCGAGGCCAGTCGCAAGGCCGCCAAGGTGGCAGATCCGAGCGCGTCGCTCCCGCACAGCTTTACCTGACCCGATCCCGAGTCACGCCGCCAGCAACGCCTTCTCCCGCTCTCTCTGGAGGCGACCGAGCCGATCGGCGCCCTAGCGGCGCTGCCGCTGCTCGATGACCGCCGCCGCGGCCTCCGCCTCCGCCTGGACGGCGACGTCGTCCGGCAGCGGCAGCGCCTAAACCGCAGGGAACCGCACGCCGAACACGCCAGCGCCCGCGTCGACCGGCGCCACGCGCTCGCTCGTGGTCCGCGCGTCGAGCTCGACGATCCGGTTCACCGTGCGCTGCATGGCGATGGCGACGAACAGCCAGGTGATCGGGCCGGCCAGGAGCTGGATGTACGGGATGACGCGCGCCACACACGCCGCGATGACCAGGCCCCGCGGCACGCCGTCGGGCATGCCCCGCAGGCGGCACTGCAGGTTCACGCGATCACAGAGCCGGAGGCCGTTCCAGAAGATCCAGGCCGATAGGACAAGCAAACGCGTTCCGCAAAATCAAGATTCTCGGAGCCGTTCCTGACTCGTTCCGTTGTTCATGAACACGATTGGTGGAAATGACAACGCTCAGTCGGCGATCTCCTACTCCGCTGCCGAGACCCTCTTCAAGAGCATCTCCGCATCGCAGGTCTTCAGCAGCCTCACCGGCCTCTTCGAGGCGGGGAAGCCGACGTCTCCGGACACCTACGCGGCGATGCGCGGCAAGAGCATCCTCGACATCGTGAGGGATGATCTGCAGACGCTCGAGCGGTTCGACATGAGCCGTGCCGACAAGCAGAAGCTCGCAGCCTGGAAGGAGCTCCTCCACCCGACAGGAAACGTGGTGGTTCCTTCGCAGTGCGACACGTCCCTCGCGACGGCGCTCGGTGTGACGCGAGAAAACATCGACCTGCAGAGCACGCGCCCGAGCGTCGACGACTGGCTGACGCGGCGAATCTCGGACGGTCTGGACGGAGCCGACCTCTATTCGAACCTCGCCGTGCTCGCGGCGGCGTGCAACGCGAACCCCGTCATCTTCCTGAAGTACCCCGCGGCCTACACCTTCACGGGGCTCGGCCTGACGCAAGAGAGCGAAGGTCTCTCGAGTCGCTTGGACCACGCGGGAGTGCAGGGCCCCTGCGTCCCGGGTGTGCTCGACATGCTCCTCACGATCGACGACTACCATGCAAGGAAGTTCGCCCACCTCGTCGGGCAGCTGAACGGTATCGACGAGGGCGACGGGACGCTCCTCGACAACTGCGCGGCCGTCTGGTTCCAGGAGATGTCGGACGGCTGCGCCCTCAACCTCAACAACCTGCCGATCGTCCAGGTCGGCAGCGCCGGCGGCTATTTCAAGACCGGCTGGGCCGTGAACGTCGATGACGGCTCGCCCGATCTCACGACCGGCAACAGCGAGATCACGTGTGCCGAGGGCACTCCGGACGAGGTCGACGGGTACTCCCAGGAAACGGGGACCGATCCGTCGCTCGCCAGCGCGCCGATCAACAAGTACTACTGCAACTTGATGAACGCCCTCGGGGTCAAGGCGGGCGCGGATGGTTTCCCGGCGCGGGGCGATCCGGGACCCGTGACCCACTTCGGCATGTATGACCGGACGGAAGACTTCATCGGTGGAGGGACCAATCCCCCCACCCTCCACGATCCAGGCGAGTTCACCGCGCTCAGGGCGAGCTCCTGAGCGGTCTCGTCCCCGCGCCTGTCGCGCGCCCGGATCATAGGTCCCCGACCTGCGCTGCGCGGACAATCCCGTCCGCGATCACGGAGCCCGCCTGCGCATTGCCTTTCGGTCGCACCGTCGCCCGATACCACCCGGCCCCGTACGACAGAAGTGCTGCCGGTGCGCTGCGAGACAGTTTCCTTGTCTGCGATTTTCCGTTACAGTCGACGCTTCGCCCTGTAAAGCGGATGACGCGGAGAGCGCCCGCGGCCTCTCCTCATCTCGGCCTCGTCGGCGATCGAGCCGCGCGCGTCGTCGGAAGCTCGTTGTCACCCTGGCCACAGTTCTCGACGCGTGGGTCCGGTCACTCCTTGAACGGCGCCGCCAGGATGACGTCGTAGAAATTGGGGGCATGAAAGCCCGGGATCAGGCGCTCGGCGATATCGGCCGTGAAGTTGTAGAAGGCGGTCTCCGGCTTGCTGGCGAGCATGTCAGCGATCGCCTGCGGAAATGCGCGCTTGAAATCGAGACGCGGGTACGCCTGGAGCACCTCATCCACCTCGTCCGCAGAGAGCTCCTTCAAATCATTGCCAATGATGTCCATGATAGTTCCGACGTGAAGCAGCGCCACCTCGGGCCGCTTGTATGGCGGGACCCCCCTCACGGTGTGCAGCGCAATTGCCTCCCACACGACGCCGATCGCCTCCTCGGGCACGCCGTGCTGCTTCAGGAACTCGCTCGCCGCGTTTGCGCCTTCGACCTCGTACCGCTCCGGGCCCCGGAACCTCTCGACCAGGCCGAGGTCATGGAGCGCCGCCCCGAGGTAGAACAGCTCGTGATCGAGCACGAGCCCGCGCCGCTTCGCGAGCAGCGCGCCGAAGAGGTACGTGCGCATGACGTGGTTGAAGAGGAAGGGCGCCGACATCTCCCGCGCGAGCTCGGTCGCCTCCGCGGCCAGGTGGCTGTCAGGGATGCGGATGCCAGCGATCTCGTCCTTCACGGTCCTCTCTCCTTCGTGTGGCGCCGAGCCCGGAGGGGATCTTCGGCCTCGCGCCCGGCCGGGCACAGGATGGTGGTGCTGTCATCTGAACATGAATGAACATGAAGGCAGGGAGGTGGGAAGAAAACCTGAAGGACGTTCTCTCCTTCCCGTCTTCATGTGGAACCTCTCCGGGCAAATGACAGCACCATCCACAGGACCTGGGCCCTCGGCTGCCTGGCTCGGTCCGGCTTTGTTCGGCGCTCTTAGCTCCGCGGCATTCGGCCGCCCTTCTTGCCGAACAACCTGCGGGCGACCCGGCGTGACCACCATCAGAAGGATCCGCCAGCTTCGGTCAACTGCATACCCGATGTGCTGTTCACCAGGTCCGCCTGTGCCTTGCCGGGATGAATGGAAACACAGAGATGAGAAAAAGGTAAAACAATCCCGTTCATGGCTGCCCTCGCGATGTCTTCCGCCAGCGCCTCCCTCGACGCGCACGAGGTCCACTCCATGTTCGTGACGATGCTTCCCAGCTCCACCGACGCCGCCCGAATCCACCGGTTCGGCGGTCCCGAGGTCATCACCATCGAGAAGGTGCCGGTCCAGCTGCCCGGCCCGGGCGAGGTGCTGGTCCGCGTCGCGGCGGCCGGGGTCGGGCCGTGGGACGGCTGGATCCGTGCCGGCAAGAGCGTGCTGCCCCAGCCGCTGCCGCTGACGCTCGGCTCGGACCTCGCTGGTACCGTGGCCGCGGTCGGCCCCGAGGTGACTGGCCTCGCGCCGGGCGAAGAGGTCTTCGGCGTCACCAACAAGCGCTTCACCGGCGCGCACGCCGCCTGTGCCCTGGCGCAGGCGGGCATGATGACGCGCGCGCCTCTCCGGCTCGACGACGTGCAGGCCGCCTCCGTGCCGGTCGTCGCCGTCACGGCGTGGCAGGCGCTGTTCGATCAGGCCCAGCTCGAAGCCGGACAGACCGTGCTGGTGCACGGCGCGGCCGGCAGCGTCGGCGCGTACGCGGTGCAGCTCGCGCGCCGGGCCCGCGCCTGTGTGATCGCGACGGCCTCGGCCAAGGATCGCGACTTCGTCCGCGGTCTCGGTGCGGACGTCGTCGTGGACTACCGGAGCGAGCGCTTCGAGGATGCCGCCAAGGACGTCGATGCCGTCATCGACCTCGTCGGTGGCGACACGCAGGCGCGGTCCTTCGCCGTGCTCAAGCCACGTGGCACCCTGGTCTCGGCGGTGTCGACCCCTGATCAGGAGGAGGCCGCCCGCCGCGGCGTGCGGGCAAGCTTCTTTCTCGTCGATGTCACGACGGCCCACCTCGACCGCATCGCCGCCCTGCTCGACGCGGGCGAGCTCTCGGTCGACATCGGCGCCGTGCTGCCGCTCGCCGAGGCCCGCGGCGCGCATGAGATGCTCGACGGCACCCGCCCCCGCCCGCGTGGCAAGATTGTCCTCGCAATGGGGCCTGCTCGTTGAGGTCCGAGAGCAGCGGGCCTCCGGGCGCGTCCGACGAGGCCAGTCTCCTGAGAACACGCTCAGCAGAGCCTGCGAGCGCGAGCTGCAAGGCCCCGGCGCCGACCCGACGCGAGCAGCGGGCTCGACCACCGGCGCGAGGGCCTCCCCCTCGAGGAGGCCACCGCACAGGCAGAGCACGAGCTGCGCGAGGCCATCGGGCTCGGCGGTTCCGGCTTCGACCCCGGAGCGCCCGGCCATTCACTTCAGCTCTTCGGAGACGACAGCGACGGCAACGCGTATCTCCTCGCGCTGAGCGCCGCATTGCTCAGGTCACCGTGCCTGTTGTTGTTGGCGCCCTGCACGCGGGACACGCAGTTCGTGGCCCTGTGCAGCCGCATCGCGGCGGACCTCGCCGATGACGGGCGCATCGCGCCAGAGCTGATGGATCTGCTCAGACCTCGGGTATGGCTTCTCCACGGTCAGCGGCCGCTGTCCGCGGCGCCACGTCGGTCTCGTGACGTGCGGCGCATCGCCTCGCGCTTCGCGGGCTGCCCCTGCACCACGTCCGCCTCGCCCTCGACGACGCACGGGGGCTGCCAGGGATTGGAGGACCGCTCCTCGCTCGCGGCAGCGCCCCTGCCGCGCTGCCGCGAAGGAGCGCCGGGTTGCTTCGGACGAGCGCCTCGCCTACCCTCCGCGCTCGCAGCGCAACACGGCTCCTTCACGCGGCCACACACGCCGAGGTAGCAGACGCACATGCGTTCCCAGACCGTCGCGGGCCCCGCGGGCACGCTCCACATCGTCGATCATCCCGCCGCAGGCGCTCCTCCGGCCGCGGGCGCTGGTCCCTCACGCGAGGCGCTGCCGGTCGTGCTCGTGCACGGAATGGTCGGCCACGCCGGCTTCTGGGAGGCGCCGCTCGCGCACGTCTCCGGCCGGCGCCGCGCCGTGGCCATCGATCTCCGGGGGCACGGCGCGTCCGAGCCCCCGCCCGACGCGGACTACGCTCCCTCCGCGTGCGCTGCCGACGTGCTCGCGGTCCTCGACGCCCTGGCTCTCCCCCGCGTGGCGCTCGTCGGCCACAGCTACGGCGCCCTCGTGGCGCTCGCCGCCGCGGCCGCCCGTCCGGAGCGGGTCGCTCGCCTCGTGCTCGCCGACCCGCCCCGCGACTTCACGCAGATCCCGGCGGAGGTCCAGGCGCAGCACTTCCCGCCCTACCTCGCCGCCCTCGAGGCGGACGGCTGGCGCGACACCGCCTTTGCGACCTTCAACGAGGCGCTCGCGGGCAGCACGCCCGCGACGCGGGAGACGGTGCTGGCGCGCGTCGCCTCCACACCGCACGACCGGATGCTCGGCATGTCCCGGAGCTTGCTGCAGTTCGAGGCGGCGAACGCGCTGGACCGCTACCTCGCCGCCCCGGGCGCCCGCGCCCACGCCCTCCTCGCCCCCTCGAACGCGTGGCCGCAGAGCCTGCACGTGCTGAGGCCCGCGCTGGCGTCCGTCGTGCTGCCGGGGACCAGCCACTGGCTGATGCTCGACGCCCCGGCAGCGTTCGCCGCGGCGCTCGAGGCCTGGCTCGACGCCGGCTGACCGAACCGTCCTCTTCCCTTCTCTCCTCTCTGCCTCTGTGATTCCCTCTCATCTCATCTCCTCTCATCGCACGGGCATCGTCGCGCTCCGGCTCAGCGCCGCCCGCGCTTCCCCGCGGCGAGCGCGTTCTGGTCCTTTTCGGCGGGGCGTTCCCGGCCCACACTGCCGCCATGCAGCGGCGCGAAGGCGCATGGCGGCTCGCTCCCCGGCCCGACGTCCCGCGGGAGCGCCAGGGTCCTACCCGACCACCCTGGCGGATATGGTCTTGGTCTCAATATCGATCCACAACCGAGATCTTCGAGCCTGGAGCTCCTTCGCGTAGAAGATCTTCGGGTAGAGCTGACCGTTGAGCGTCACCCCTTGTTTGCAGGCGGCCGCGATGGCCGCCTTCGTCGCGGCGAACAACCTGGCCACGTTGGTCTTCCTGGCCAAAGGGCGGATCGTGACCTGCTCGAGATCCTCACCGCGCTGACGCGCGCCGGCGAACTCGAGCAGATCGGCGGCCTCGCGGTCGACGAAGCTCCAGTCCTGCTCGCTCGCGGGCGCCTTCCGCAGCGCCAGATACACAAGCTCATAGCCGCCGCTCAGGTACTCGTCGGCCGCGAGAGGGGTTGCTTCGACGACGGAGAGCGCCGCGCCATGATGAGCGGTCTCGAAACGCTGGAGCACGAGGCGCGCCTTGTGAGGACGAGCGACGTCGGCGATCATCTGAAAGAGCATCGCTGTCGGAACAAATGCCTCTATCCTGGTCATGCGGCCCCCGCGAGGATGAACGCGTCCGATCTCGCGCGCAAGGCCTCGGCGGCGAGCCCATCGACCCAGGGGTCACTCTGGCCAGGCGGAAGGGCAAGGCGGATAGGACAAGCAAACGCGTTCCGCAAAGTCAAGATTCTCCGAGCCGTTCCTGACTCGTGCAGTCCGACTGTACGAGCTCATCGACAGAACGGGCCTCATGCGATCAGGCAGGTCTTCCACGCCTGAAACGCCTGGGATTACCGCGACGTAGCACCAAGCGGAAGGCATCCTACCGTATAGCTGTACCCTACTGGCTCGGGCGCGCCCCGTAGATGGATCCCCGCGCGCGACCCTAGTCCGCAGCCGAGCTTTGACCAGACGGCACCGCGCCTCCTGGCGCGCGAGCGCCTCGATACCTTCCGCGTGAGCGCACCGTTGAACATTCTCAGAGCGGGCGGGCACTCACCGAAGTAGCACCGACGCCAGGTCGCAGGCCCGTCCGTAGACCTGGGTCGCCGGTGCTCTCACGCGCCAAGTCTCCCGCTGTTCTCGGGAGCTCGCGGCGCGCGTTCTTCGTCCACCCAGTTCGACGGCGTTTTTCGGAATCTCGGTCTTCGACCGCCCTTCCGAAAAGATGCAGATCAGCGCTCGATACCCTCGAACGCCGATTCAGGTCGCACTTTTCCCCGAGGAGCTCGCATGAATCGTAGTCGCTATTTGTTCTCGGCGCTGCCCTTCCTATCCGCTCTCGTGGTCGTCGCGTGCAGCGACGCCGAGAAGGGCAGCAGCGGCTCATCCGGCTCCGGTCCGGAGAACGGCAACGCGGAAGCGCTGCCGTGCGACGTCGACAAGATCCTCTCCACGAAGTGCCAGACCTGTCACGGGGCGTCCCCGAAGTTCGGCGCGCCGTTCCCGCTGGTCGACCGGAGCGATCTGCTCGCGCCCGCGGTGAGCGATCCCAACAAGAAGGTCTACGAGCTCGTCGCCGCACGCGCCCGCGACACCGCGCGCCCCATGCCTCCGCCCCCAACCGAGCGCCTGACCGCCGCGGAGCTCGCGATCTTCGATCAATGGATCGCCGCCGGCATGCCGGCCGGTGAAGACACGTGCGTCGACCCGGGCGGCGGCGGAACCATCGACCCTCCGACCCTGAGCTGCACACCGGATGTCCTGCTAGCGCCGTCCGCGCCTTACGTCATGCCGAAGGACGTCCAGGACCAGTATATGTGTTATGGGGTCGATGTAGAGATCGGCCAGAAACGACACCTCGTCGGGATCGCACCCCAGATCGACAACAGCACCATTGTACACCATATCCTGCTCTTCAAGGCGGATGAGGCGTCTCCCTCGACGCCCACGCCCTGTGAGGGGGGCGACATCCAGGGGGCTCTTTTGTCCGTCTGGGCGCCCGGCGGCGAGGCCACGGAGCTGCCGCTAGAGGCGGGCTTCCCGCTGGAAGGCACGGCACACTTCGTAGTCCAGGTGCACTACAGCAACATCAAGGGCCTCGACGGGCAGCAAGACAGCACCGGCTTCAACGTCTGCACGACGACGGAGCTCCGCCCCAACGACGCCGGCATCTTCTCGTTCGGCACAGAAGACATCAACATCCCGCCTCACGGCTCGCTCGACGTGAGCTGCGATTACCAGTTCCCGCGGGATATGGGGGCGATTTCGGTAATCAGTGTTATGCCGCACATGCACGATCTCGGCAAGCACCTGTCGAGCAACACGGTGCCCACGGACGGCAGCGAGCCGAGCAACCTGGGGCTCGCCGATCCGTGGAACTTCGACAACCAGATCTGGTACGACAACGATACCATCCTTCGAGGCGGCGACACCGTGAGGACGCGTTGCGCGTGGGACAACCCGGGCAACAGGGCCGTGGAATTCGGGGAGCGGACGGTGGATGAGATGTGTTATAATTTCGTGATGTACTATCCGTCTCAAGAGATAGAGTTGACTACTCCGACGGACGACGCGTCCTGTGTGACGACAAAATAGACCAGCTCGTGCAAGACGCGCGGCCTGTGCCCAAGCGGAGGCGCGCGCCGTTCGGTGAGAGCGCTCGTAAGCCTGGCGAACAGGAGCACCGCGCGCGCCGCCGGGCGCCTTCGAGGGTCTCTTCGATCCGCGCGCCACCCCGAACGGCCGCGTCGATCGCTTCGCTTTCAGCGAGCGGATAGGACAAGCAAACGCGTTCCGCAAAGTCAAGATTCTCGGAGCCGTTCCTGACTCGTGCAGTCCGACTGTACGAGCTCATTGCCAGAACGGGCCTTATGCGATCAGGCAGGCCTTCCACGCCTGAAACGCCTGGGATTACCGCGACGTAGCACCAAGCGGAAGGCATCCTACCGTATAGCTGTACCCTACTGAGCTCGTCCAAACGGCCGCCGTCGCGGTTCGCGGCGCGTCGTGATGGCCGGCGCACGCACCTCAGGGCAGACTTCCCCCCGGCCACGTCGTCGAGCAGCGTCCCTCCCTGTCGGTTTCGTCACGCGGGGTCCGCCGGGTACCGCGCGCGGCACTCCAGCGGCTCGGCGAACAGACCGAGGTGGCTCAAGATCTTTTTCGCCGTCGCCTTATCCGTGATCGCGGCCATGAGGCGCATCCGTCCGCTGCATCGCGGGCACGCGAGAACATCTACGGCGTAAGTCCGCCGCAAGAGCTTCGCCCATTCGACGCGAGGCGACGTCGCCAGAAGGAGCCCATCCAGCAGCCGATCAAGGTGCCGGACCGAGATCCCCTCCGACACGAATCCAACCGCGCCCTCCGTACTTGCCGCGGTAGGCAAAATTGCGGCGCGGCGGGCCGGTTGCGTCGACGCCACGATGACGCGGGTTCGTCGGCAGCTAGATGGCGGCCTCGTCATCCCTCAGAAGCCCGTCAATCTTGCTTAGCAAATCTCGCTTGACCCGCTGCCGGTTCAGTTCGTCTTCGTAACCGGCCTTGACAGATGCCACCTTGACAACGCCCTTGATCATCATCAGCGCGTCGATCGTTCGCTGCGCCTCATCGTCATCCAAGTCGCGCCGAAAGTGGACAACCAGGCCCTTGACGCTCATTGCAATCCCACTCCCCGCACCGAGATCTCGCTGGCTTTCCGAAGCATAATGACATGACGCAATTCACCCATGGCTCCCTACTCCCGGAAGTGTCGTGTTCAGCGGAGAGCGCTCTACGCCCGTGCTCTCGGCCAGCTTTCTCCTCCACGAAGGTATCGTCGCGCAGAACGACTCGAGGACCCTTCCTGGCCAGGGGACGCGGCGCGCGCGGGCGTCTGTCAGCTCTGCGAGCACCGCATCGACGTGACAGTCCAGAAGGCGCCGGGTTCGATCCCGGTCCCCCACGGCCTGCTCCTTCGCATCGGTGAGGGCTGCCTCCTCGTCGTCATGCGCGTGCTCGCGCGCCTCGCGAAGCCCCCGCTCCCGTCCCAGGGCTTCGCGCGCGGTGACCGCGAAGCCGATCGCGACACAGGCTATCATCGCGAGCCCGAGCGGCGAAATGAGCCACATCGCACCGAGTAGATCCTCCATCGTAGTCATCGCGTTTCGCCTCCTGGACGTGATCGCTCATGTCGGGATGCAAGGCGGATCTTCGCCTTGTGCTGTCCGAAGACATCACCAAACTCACCGCCTGTGAGCTGCCGAAGGACAGCCGAGGATTCAGCGAAGCTGCCGGAAGAGTGCTTCGCGCTCGGCGACGAACCGCCCACGGGGGAACTCTTGCGCGTGGGTGTTCAGCAGCCGGAGAGCCTCGAGGTTCGCCGTGACATTGCGCGCCTCGATGGCCCTCCGGGCCTGGTTGATCAGGCTCCGCTCGCGCTCCCCGCCGGTCGGTCGAACGGCGCTCGCCGGAGACGCGGGCCGGCGATCTGTCGTCGTTGAGGGAACGGGCGTGCTGCTCGCCACCGGCTGCGCGCGCGCGCTTCCTTGCTCCCTCGGCGACGAGATCTCGCGCGCGATCGGCGCGGCCAGTACCGCCGCGCTGTGCGCGCGTTCTCCGCCGGCGGGCGCCGCGTCGCTGTGCACGCCGTCTCCGTCCCGCGCAGGCGACGCCGCAGCCTCCCGCGTAGCGGGCGGGGTTGCAGGGACGCTGACCGCCGCCGCCCCGTACCACGATTCCAGGTCGGGCAAGGAGGGCGCTGAGGAGACGAGCGCGCCGGTCAGCAGGACGAGCCCGCCCTGGACGAGGATCCTCACGCCCAGACGGCGCAGCGAGGCCACCCACGACGCGCGACGGCCGAAGCCCAGTGCGAGCGGCACGCAGAGACGATCGTCCCTTCCCTGCGAGCGCTGCTGCGCCTGCCACCGCTCCCGCTGCACCCGGAGCTCCTTGTGCGCCCGCCAGTGTCGCGTCCGCACCGTGTCCAGCGGAAGTCCCTGCTCGGCCGCGATCTCGGCGAGCGGAACCTCTTGGAGGTCGTGCTTGACCACGAGATCCCGGTACTTGGGATCGAGTTGGTCTATCAGCTCCCGCGTGAACTTTTCCCGCTGCCGTCTCCGGAGCAGCTCTTCCGGCGTGGGGTACTCGTCTCGGATCTCGCACTCTTCGAACGACGTCAGCACCTCGCCGCGGCGGCGTGCGTCACGGACGTGGTTGCGCGCCTGGTTGATGGCGATCGTGACGCGGTATGGCGCTGGGGCTCCCCCCGGGTCGAGTCGCTTGTCGGCCTCAAGCCCGCGCAGCAGCGCTTCCTGAGCGACATCGTCGGCGTTTCGCGCCGGCACACCGTGGCGCCTGGCGAGGCGCCGGAAGAGCTCGAAGCCGGGGAAGACGGTCGGTGGCTTGCCCACGGTCAGCAGCACACTTGAGCGGGCCCAAACGCTTCAAAAAAAAGAACCAACGAGCAATATTGGTCGGACCATGTAGACCAAGGTCGCATCCTCAACTACGCGAAAGCGGGTCTGGAGGACGACTAAGCACATTCCGTCAGACGACCGCCAATTCTCGTCCAAACGGCCGATGCGTCGCGATTTCTGGCGGTTGACGCCGAACGGCCGGCATCAGTAATGTCCCTGGATGCGTTGCGTCGCGCATTCGCTCTCGATATTTCTCGCGCTCGGGGTCGCAACAGGGTTCCCGACCTCGGCCAGCGCCGATGATGCCCGCTCGAAGGCGCAACAGGCTTCACGAAGTCTGCCAGCGCCGGCGATGTCCCCCGCGAAGGCGGGACCGAACGACAGTTCATCGATGAAGGGCCATGTTCGCCGTGGTCAGAGAGCGCGCAATGCCGGGCGGTGGAGCGAGGCATACGCTGCCTACAAGGCGGCTTTCGACGCCGCGGACGCGACGACCAGCACCGAGCGAGAGCGCGCGGAGATCACCGGCGAGCTCGGCCTTTGCGAGGTCGCGTTGCACGAGTACCGCGATGCGGCCGAGCACCTTGCCAAGAGCCTCGAACAGCGCGAAGCGCTGCCGGACGCGCTCGAGCGTCGATTCCAGGCAGGCCAGCGCGAGGCAGTGAAGCGCGTCGCTACGCTCGTGCTCTCGGTGGATCCGCCCGACGCCGAGGTGCTCATCGACGGCGAGCGCGTCGGACGGACCGCGCGCACCTATACGCTCTTCTTCGAGCCGGGGGACAAACACATGGTGCGGGGCCGTGCACCGGGCCACGCGGACGCGTTTCAGGGGTTCCTTGGCGTGGCGGGCGTAGAGCACGAGATGACGATGGAGCTATCCCGCGCGGCGGCGGGGAGCGCCACGGAGGCGAGCAGCACGAAGGACACCGCGCCAGCGACGCCGACCCCCTTGCGCACGTTGCCCGCTGCGCGCGCGAAGGCTCCCAGCCCGTGGGCCTCCTGGCCGGGAACGCTGCGCATCACGGGGATCGCCATCACGACGGCTGGCGTGGCGGTGGGCACCCTCCTCATGATCCACGCGGGCAAGCTCGATGACGACCTGAGCGCCCGGCGAGATCGGCTCCAAAGCGAGCCGTCATCGAGCGCGTCGATGTGCTGGCAAGCGCCTCGGAACTCGCCATGTGGCGAGCTGGCGCGCCTGCAGGACGCGCGAAACATGTTCGGCCGCGCCGGTCTGGCCACGGTGATCACGGGCGGCGTCGTCGGTGCCGTGACCGCCGCGTCATTCTTCACGGACTCCTCTTTCCTGAGATTCAAGCCGGCGCAGGATCGGGTCAACGTATCGCCGGTGGCGAATGGGAACGAGATCGGCGCGCGAATCGAGGGGGTATGGTGAGCACGCGGGGGGCCGAGAGAATGGGTCCGCTGGCAGACCGAGGCGCCGTGACGTCGGTCGTCGCTCTCGCAGTCTGCGTGTGGGGAGCGAGCCCGCTGACAGCTTGCGCTGCCTATTCCGAGGATTGCTCGGAAAAGCTGGCGTGTGCTCCCGATCCGGAGCCTCCGCCCGACCCGTGCGCGGGAACGCCCGGCACAGCGCCAGCGCTCGACAGGTGCGGGGTGTTCGTCAGCGAGCAGGGCGACGACAAGAACCCCGGCACGAAGGACGCGCCGGTGAAGACCTTGCAACATGCGGTCGGGCTCGCCGCAAGCGGACGAGGGAACGGCGAGACTGCGACCAGGCGCGTGTACGCTTGTGGTGGGGCGTTCAAGGAGGCGATCTCGCTCCCGCAGGGAGTCGACCTCTGGGGCGGCCGTCTGTGTGCCGGCGGCGACTGGTCCTACGGAGGGCCGCTCGACGGGCAGAGCGCGTTGACCGTCATCGCTCCGCCCGTGGGGATCCCGGTGCGGGTCCTCGGGGGGGAGGATGCGGTCATCGCGACGGACGATACGACGTCCGTGATCTTCGGCGTGCGCGCCGTGGCGGCCGACGCCTCCGCGAGCGACGGCAAGTCGTCGATCGCGATGCTCCTGAGCCCTGGGGCCAGGGCGATCGTGCGGGCGAGCGAGATCCTCGCAGGCGACGGCAAGGATGGAGAGCCGGGCGAGGACGCGCCGAGCTACCGCGCGAGCGCCGGCGTGGTGGGGAACAACGGCGTAGATGCCTGCACCGCGGACGTGGCGCTGGGCGCCCTTCCGGTCGTGACCGTGTGCGACGACGGCATCGAGTCGACGGGTGGCCAGGGGGGCGATGGAGGCCTCGAGACGGGCGGCGACGGGACGTCAGGATTGCCGGAACCGGTCGGGACTCCGGACAATCGCGGCTTGGCTGGCGGTGGCGCGTCCAGCATGTCGTGCAAGGATGGGGAGAGGGGAGCAGACGGCGCCGATGCCGAACGCGCTGCCGGAGCGGTTGACCCTGGTCGTCTGGGCCTCGACGGATGGGTCGGCGTCCGCGGGAAGGACGGGGGGAAGGGCGGCGCAGGTCAGGGCGGCGGCGGGGGTGGTGGCGGCAAGGGGCGCGACGACATGAACGCGTGTCCGGCAGGTCGACCCCAGGGCGGCGCGGCCGGCGGATCGGGCGGCGCGGCCGGCGGATCGGGCGGCAGCGGCGGCTGTGGGGGCAAGGGGGGCCAGGGGGGCGGCTACGGCGGCGCGAGCATCGCGATCGTGGCCTTGCAAGGGAGCGACCTCACGGTCGATGACGACAGCACGGTCCTCGGGGCTAAGGGCGGCAATGGCGGGGTCGGCGGAACGGGCCAGTGGGGAGGCCTTGGCGTCGGCGGCGGCCTCGGCGGAAACAAGCTTCTGACCGACACGTCGCGAGGGTGTGCCGGCGGCGATGGCGGCCACGGCGGTCGCGGGGGCGATGCCGGCGGCGGTCTCGGTGGCCACTCGCTCGGCATCGCTTCCGTGGGCGCCGCCGTGGCCATCTTGCCGCATGCGACGGTCTCGCCCGGCCAAGCCGGCACCGGGGGGCTCGGCGGGAATGCAACCCCGGAAAGCCACTCCGGTCAGGCGCATGACGGGACTAAGGTGTTCTGGTACCGGTTCGATGCGCCGGCCCCGGAACCGCCTCAGTGAACCGCCCTGTGCCGGCCGGCGCACGTCAGGAGACGCACATGAACAAAAGCACCGCAGCGACCTTGGTCCTTCTGCTGTCCCCGTGGGCCACTGGCTGCGGAACTGCTCCCGGCGTGAACGACCCTGGCGTGACGCCTTGTGAAGGCTCCTCGTGCGAGGACGGGCCGCCTCCGGAGTCGGTCTGCGTCGAGCACGTCGCGGCCGATATCATCGACGACGGCTGCGGCGTGTTCGTCGCCGGGGCATTGGGTGGGGGCGACGACGGGAACCCCGGCACGAAGGCGAAGCCGGTGTTCACCGTCGAGCGCGCCGTCGAGCTCGCGCGCACTGGACGAGGGCGCGTGTTCATCTGCAACGACGGATTCCAAGTGCATCAAATCAGGATGCCCTCCGGCGTGGATCTCCTCGGGGGCTTCGACTGCCGGCGATGGAATCGCGACTCTCGAATCCCGCTGTCCTCGTTTTCTCACAAGACGGTCTTCGGCCCCATGGTGATCGTCGAGCCCGCGGGCCCCGAGGACCGGGGGGCCGCGGACGGGGTGTCGACGCTCGCCGATCTCTACGTCCGCTCGGCGGGCGAGATCGGCGTGCTCATTCAGTCCAACACGGTGGTGGAGATCCTGCGGAGCGAGATCTCCACCCGCGGAGGAAATGGAGGCAGTCCTGGCGCGAAGTGGCAGCAGTACAGCCAACCGGATGGACCGGATGGCATGTTCGGTGGGGACGCGTGCTCGGCGGTCGTCGTTGCCGGCGGGCCTGCGGCCGTGAACGAATGCGAGAGCGGGCTCACGAGCGTTGGCGGCAAGGGCGGGGATGGGCTGCCCGACAGCGCCGAGGATGGAGGCGACGGGGAGCCCGCCGACGCTTCGCCCTCGGGACGCGGTGGTACCGCAGAGCAGGACGACGCCAGTTGCTACGTCGGATCCAAGGGGGGCCCGGGGGCTCCGGGGACGCAGGGCGGGCCCGGCAAGGGTATCGGACGCCTCACGGAGACAGGATGGGAGGGCGACACGGGGGGCGCAGGGACCTGGGGCACGCCGGGCCAGGGCGGCGGCGGCGGCGGCGGCCGTCGGGGCGGGCTCGCCCTATGCGACGTGGCCACCAAGGGAGGCCCGGGAGGCGGCTCGGGAGGGGCCGGAGGTTGCGGAGGCCGAGGAGGCCGCGGGGGAGCGAACGGACAGCCGTCCATCGCTGTCCTCGCGCTTGACGCCCGGGTGACCGTGCGCGACACAAAGATCACGGCGGACTTTGGCGGCAGCGGTGGCGACGGCGGGGAACCCCAGCGAGGCGGCCGAGGCGGCCGAGGCGTACGGGGCGGAGCGCTGGGGAATGGGTTTTACTCCTGTCTCGGCGGCCATGGAGGCGAGGGTGGGCCCGGCGGCTACGGCGGCCCAGGGCGCGGCGGCGACTCCATCGGCGTCGCCTACCTCGACGAGGACCAGCTCACGCTCGAGGGCGTGACCATCGAGACCGGACAGCCGGGCAAGGGCGGCATGAGCTGGAACCACGATGGCAGCACGACGGTGGGAGAGAGCGGCCAGGCCCACCCGACGCTTCGCTTTCCCGAATAGCCGAAGTCACGTCCCGGCGAGGACGGCGCAGAGCTCCACGACGGCGACGAGGGAGCTTCGGAATCCGAGTCCACGAGCCAGCTATCCAGGAAGCTGGAGGCCCAAGCGACCCTGGAGGCCGGCGGCTCGCCTTCACCGTCCCACGAAGCGACCAGCGCTTCGAGCTCACGCTTGGCAGCCATGGCGCGGAGAGTCCCCGGCGATTCGTCGTGCGGGCGCATGCGCGCGAGCTCCTCCAGCATCTTGTCCTTGTGCAGAAGGTCATCCGTCGACGCTGACAAAAAAACCGCTGCCGACTGCCGATCTGACTCCGGCAATCTTCGAACCATCGCAGGCCACCTGAGAGTCAATCCAATCTGGTGATGCGCCCGGAGCACAGTAGGCACCGCAACGAACCGTTCCGGGAGGCTGCTCTCATCGACCTTTGCACGGGGTGCCGGCACTTCGGACGGCGTCAGGCAGGCGGTCCCGGGTGGCGCTTCGATCCGATGCAGCGCTCGACACGGATCTCGGTGCTCCGGGACGTGGCGACGCCGCGCGCGCACCCGATCCACCGCACGACGACCACGACCAGGCTCTCGCGGCAGGGCTCCGGCGGCTCTTCCGATCCGCGCCGCCAGCCGCGCAGCCTGCCCTCGACATCTGGTATGCTCGCGAAGTGCCTTCCGCCCGCTATCCCCGCTCCGCAGCCGAGATCCTCCGCACCGTCCCGCCGCGCCACCGCGCCGTGCTGCTCGGGTTAGGCGTGAACCTGGACGACCCTGCGGACGCGGAGCTCTTCGTCTCGGGTGTCCATGCCGCAGACGACGCGATCGCGGCGCAGGAGCGCTGGGAACGGGAGAGCGGACGACGTTGAGCTGGTCCATCCCGAAGCGCGACCCGGGACCGCCTGCCTGACGCCCCCCGAAAACCGGCGACGGCGAGGCTCGGGCCGGCTATCTGCGTGGCCCGCGGAGACGTGAGCCGTGACCCAGAACATCTACGACGATCCCGGATTCTTCGAGGCCTACAGCCAGCTTCGCCGGTCCGTCGAGGGCCTTGACGGCGCGCCGGAGTGGCCGGCCCTTCGGGCCCTCGTGCCCGACCTGACGGGCCTGCGCGTGGTGGACCTTGGCTGCGGGTTCGGCTGGTTCTGCCGGTGGGCGCGCGAGAACGGCGCAGCTTCTGTGCTCGGCCTGGACGTGTCCGAGCGCATGCTGCAGCGGGCCAGGTCAGAGACCTCGGACGAGGCGATCCTCTATACGCCGACGGATCTGGAGCGCCTCGACCTGCCGGAGGCGGCGTTCGATTTCGCGTACAGCTCCCTCGCCCTGCACTACATCGAGCACCTCGGCGGGCTGCTCGCCGCGGTACACCGGGCCCTGGCGCCTGGAGGGCGCAGATCGCCGCCCGGCCGGAGCTCGCGGAGGAGCGCGAGCGGCCGATCTTCCTGCTGGTGGCCGCCCAGCGCTAGAAGGGTCGACGACCTCGCGAGGTGCCGTCGACGAGCCCGCGCCAGGAAGCCCGAAGCCGTCCCGGCGCCCCCGCCCGGGGCGGCCGGCATGCCGTGAACCCATCCGGGCGAGCTGGCTCGTCCACGCGGGAGATGGGTCGCACCCATCTCCCGGTGGACGTGCCTCCAAGAAAAGATGGGTCGCACCCATCTCCCGGTGGACGTGCCTCCAAGAAAAGATGGGTCGCACCCATCTCCCGGTGGACGTGCCTCCAAGAAAAGATGGGTCGCACCCATCTCCCGGTGGACGTGCCTCCAAGAAAAGATGGGTCGCACCCATCTCCCGGTGGACGTGCCCGCGTGTCGTGCAGGAGGCGCTGTACCTCGACATCCTGCGCCTTGTCGCGGCGGGCTTCGGCGTCTCCATCCTCCCGGAATCCATCAAGAACATCCGGCGCCGGCGTATCGACGTGCGCCCCGACCGTCGTCCCCCAGTAACCAACCGTCGCCCCGCCCCCGCCTCCCGAGACGTCCGGCTTCCCGGGGGAGCCGTCAGTCGCCCCCGACGCCCACCTCGCGCCAGCGGATGTCCACCCGCTTCGCCCCGAGCTGGGTCGCGAGCGCCGTGAGCTGCCGCTCGGCCTGCGCCCTCGCGCGCACCATCACGTCCCCCTCGAGCGCGGCCTTCTCGATCGCCGCCGTCGCCTCCTTCCGGGCCCGCGACTCGAGCTGCTCGTTGCGCCGCGCGAGCAAGCTCGTCGACCGCGTGTAGACGTACGTCCCGTCCTCGTCGAGCCGCGTCGAGAAGACCTCCGGCGCCGGCAGCGTCATCCGCGCGACGCCGGTCTCCGGATCCATCGCGATGTCGTCCTCGCCGAGCCGCGCGAGATCGACGCCGATCGTGACGTGCCCCACCGCGACGAGCAGGAGGGCGTCGCTGGCCTGCACAAGGCCGAACAGGCGGCTCTGGCGGTCGGCCAGATCCACGACCTTCTCGACGTGCACCTCCGTGGTCTCGAGCCGCGACAGGTCGCGGATCGCGACGAGGATCGCAGGAGACGGCCGCACGACCACGGCGCTCTCCGGCGCGGGCGCGCGGAGGCGCGGCGCCACGACGAGCGCGCCGAACCCGATCGACGCGAGCGACGCGACGACGAGCAGCGCGATCCGCGCGGCGCGGCCGGCCTGCGCGCGGGGGCGCGGCGCGTGAACGGCGACCGAAGCGTAAGGATCCTGGAGCGGGCCTTCCATCGGGGGCTACCTCGGAGGGCCACAGGCGCGCTGGCGCCCGCGGCAGCTCGGCTGGACACAGACCCGCGGAGCCGCGCGTCCTCGGGAGAGAGTTCTGGGAACAGGAAGGCCGGAAGGCGAGAAGAATCGACCTGCCGGCCTCACGCCGCCGGCGTCACGCACCGCGGCGCGGACATCGCCGGCCGCGCGGCCGAGGACGAGAGGGCCTGCTCGAGCATCCCGTCGTCGATGTCCCCCTCGGCCGCCTGCTCGATGGCGAGCCGCACGTCGCGGTTCGCGCAGCCCTCGGCCGCGATCCGCAGCCGCTCCGCCGTCTGGACGTCGCGCGACGACGAGAGCGCGAGCGCGGCGCCGATGCGGAGCTCGGCCGGCGCGCCGCCGTCCTCGAGCACCGCGAACGCCTGCTCCCGCGTGAGCGTCGCCGTGCGGTAATCGGCGCCGGCCTCGCTCACGAGGCGGCGCAGCGCCGCCCGCCAGGCCGGCGCAGGCAGGCCGCGGCGCTCGAGGAGCGCGCCGGCGCGCCCCACCTCGCGCGCGCCGCACCCGCTCCGCTCGCGCAGCAACGCGAGCAGGTGCTCGCGGCGCCGCTCGGCGAGCACCATGCTGAGCCCCGTCTCGCTGGGATCGCGCAGCAGCTGCGGCGACACGAGGGTGAGCGGGAGCTCCTCGCCCCCCGTGAGCAAGAGCTCGACCCCGAGCGCGGTCTCGTCGACCCGCTCGATGCAACCGAACGAGACAAAGCGCTCGCCGGCCTCGTCCCGGAGCGAGAGCCCGTCGCTGCCCGCCACGAGCACGCGGCGCGCAGAGCCCTCCCTGAGCAGCGCCGCGAGCGCCCACGCCGAGCCGCCCGTGACGACGCCGAGCGAGAGCGCCAGGTCGAAATCGAGCACCGCCCAGCAGATCAGGGACACGAGCGACGCGACCCCGACGAACAGACGGCGCCGGAGCAGCGGCGACACGTCGTCATAAAGCCGAGCGCTCCACGTGCCCCGCGCCCGCCCGGCGGCGATCGCGCCGAGCAGCCGCTCCGCGTCGACCGGGTCGTCGACGCGCACGCGGATGACATCGCCGTCGTCGGTCCTCAAGGTGACCTCGCCACCGGAGCTCGAGAGCCCCGCGCGCGTGAGCGAGAGGAGCGAGAACGACCTCCGATCACCAGGACGCTCGATCCACAGCGCGTTGCTCACCCGGACGACCGACGCGCCGGACGAGCCCACCGCCGCCCAGAGCCAGGCGATCGGCGTGTACAGCATGCACGCGAGGCAGAGCAGCGCGAGCAGCAAGCCAAGCAGCACGAACGGCGTCAGGAGCACCGTCGCCAGCGGGCCGGCGATGGGCTCGACGAGCGAGGCGATCGAGAAGACGACAAGCAGCCAGGCGAGCGCCGACATGAGCAGCCGGCCGACGAAGCGCGCCTCCGCGTAGGGCTGGATGAGCACCCCGCAACGCTTGAACACGCCGTCACTTCCAGCGGTTCCTGCCACCCCATCACGGTGAGCTCACCCGCCCGCAAGTTCAAGCGTACAGCACAATTCTAACGTAGGGAGAACCCTTGCGCCGTCGCGGCGACGGCCGTCCTCAGTACGCGTCCGCCGGAGCGCGCGCGTCCGCGGGGAGCGTGAGCGGGAGCATCCCCACGGCCGCATCCCCGCCGTCCAGCCACTGATACCGCGCCAGGTTCGAGAGGACACGGCCCACGTAGGCGCGTGTCTCATCATATGGGATCCGCGCCACCCACACGTCGGTGTCCCGGTCGATGCCCCCCTCGAGCCAGTGCGACACGGCCTTCGGGCCGGCGTTGTACCCCGCCGTCGCGAGCGGCAGGCTGCCCTCGAACGTCCGGAGCAGCTTGCCGATGTAGAAGCCGCCAAGGCGCAGGTTGATCGGCGCGCTCTTGAGCTGCCCGAGCTCGAAGCCGAGCGAGAGCTCGCCCGCCGCCTTCCGCGCCGTCGCCGGCATGAGCTGCATCAGCCCGACCGCGCTCGCGGGGCTCACCACGACGGGATCGAACGCGCTCTCCTGGCGCATCAGCGCGTGGACGAGGCCCTTCGGCAGCCCGTGCTGCGCCTCGAGCGCGCGCACCTCGCCGACGTACGGCTCCGGATAGACGCACTCCCACGTCCAGCGATCGGCCCCCGAAGGCGCGCGCTGGAGCGCCGCGGCGGAGACCGCCTGCGTGCCCACCCGGTAGCGCCGCTTCGCGGGCGAGAGCATGCCGTACATCCTGCAGAGCGCCTCGCTCTCCTGCCCCGCATAGGCCGCCGTCACCTCGCGCTCGTTCTCGGCGAGGTAGCTCTCCGCGTCGCGGTCGAGCCCCATCGACGCGAGCAGCGACGCGGCCGGCGGCAGCTTCACCTCCACGGGCAGCGCGTCCGGGAGCGACGCCGGGACGAGCAGCGGCGGCATCGGCGCGCCCACGGCCGCGAGGCGCGACCGCGCGAGCAGCGCGCCCCACGAGAGCGGCTGCTCCTTCATCACCTGCGTCCAGAGCCGCACCGCGCCGGCGCGATCGCCGCCGCGCAGCGCCGCGAGCCCCGCGAGCTCGCGCAGCCTCGCCGCGTCGGCCGCGCGCGCGCCGCGGGCGAGCTGCTCCAGCGGCTTGCGCGCCCGCGCGGCGCCGCTCGTCGAGAGCGTCGCGAGCGCGCGCTCGTAGAGGGCGTCGTCGCGACGCTCGCTCCGCGGGTAGGCGGCGATGAACCGGCCGTACTGCGCGACCGCCTCCGCGTAGCGGCCGACCTGCATGAGGAGGCGCGCGGACAGCAGGCTCGAGAGCTCGCCCCAGCGGGTCTTCCGGAACCTGCGCGCGACCGCGAGGTGCCGCTCGATCGCCTCGGCCTCGCGGTGGAGCCGCGAGAGCGAGCGCGCCGCGAGGTGCAGCTGCTCCGCCTGGCGCGCCGACGGCGAGGCCGCGACCTTGAGGAACGCCTCGGCCGCGCCCGCGTAGTCGCGCGCCTGGTACAGCGCCGTGGCCCTGCGGTGGCGGAGCTCCGACGCCGGCACGCCCGAGAGCTTGTCGAGCTCGGCGATCGCCTCGGCCGCGCTGCCCCCGGCGACCATGGCGTCGACCTTCTGGAGCCGGTCCTCCTGCGAGAGCTGCCCCGGCATCGCGGCGAGGAGCGCCGCGGCCTCGCGCCCGTCGGGCGACGACCGCGCGTTCTTCACGATCCACCGGAGGTCGGCGAGCGCGAGCGCCGCCGCCGCCGCCGCCGCCTTCGCGCCTCCCTTGTCCTGAGGCCGCTCGGCGGCCTCGCGCACGCCGAGCTGGACGCGCGCCCGCGAGAGCCGCGCCGCCGCCTCGTCGCGCGACCTCCGCGCGCGCTGCGCCGCCGTCACGGCCCGATCGGCGAGCGCGCGGGCCTGCTGGAGATCGCCGCCCTTCATGTAGGCGATCGCCGCGCGCGCGAGGCCGGGCGCGCCGCTCGAGGCCTCGAAGTACGCCGCCGCCGCGAGGAACGGCCCCGCCTCGAACGCCGCCTCGGCGCGGTGGCGCGCCACCTCGCGGGCGAGCAGCGGCAGCTCCTGCTCCAGGCCGTGGAGCAGCTCCACGGCCTTGCCGTGATCCCCGTGCTCGAGCGCGACGCGCGCCCGCGCGTACTTCATCGCGGGCAGCGCCCGCTGCTCCATCGGCAGGGCGTCGAGCCGCTCCGCCGCCTCGGCCCAGCGCTCGAGCCGCACCGCCTCGACCCACGCGCCGTCGGCCATGAGCGGCGCGAGCGGCGCGACGGCGGCCGCGGCAGGCGGCGCGGCGGAGGGCGCGGCGCGCGCGGTGCTCTGCGAGGGCGGCGGCCCGGACGCGTGGTGCTCGGCGCACGCGACGAGCGAGGCGCCGAGGAGACACACGGCGGCCAGCCGGCGGCGCGCCTCCCGCGACGACGGCTTCGATGGCGACGGAGCCCGTTTCATAGCCGACCCGGCGCGGTGGACGCCCCACCGGCAGCGCGCCACGAGGACCGGGCCCCGCGGGACGACGGCCTCCGCGCGCAGGCCGCTCGAACCGCAGCGCTCGCGCTGCCGACCCCTCTAGCTAGCAAGCTTCGGCCCGAGGTCGCAAACAAAGTGTCGGGCCCGACGCGATCCACCGCTTTCCGATCTCGACGTCCTCCTCGAACAGAAAAGCCTCGACCTCGTCGAGCGAGCCGGCGCGGTTCGGCGGCGCGCCGAGGCGGAGCGCCGCGGCCTTGCCGAACGCGGCGACCACCGGGTGCGGCGAGCTCGCGAGCCGCAGGAGCTCGGGCACGAGCTCCGCGGCCCCGAGCACGCCCGCGAGGATCGCCGCCAGCGGCCGCGGATCGGCGGGGCAGTCGTAGCTCCACGACAGCGCCGAGCGCAGCACCGCGATCGTCTCGGGCGCCGCCGCGCGCGCCGCCGCCGTGCGGTAGCCGCCCCCCGGGAGCACGAGCTGCGCGGCGCCGCGGCTCGTCGCGCAGACGCCGTCCGCCGCCTGCAGCAGCGCCGCGGCGATCGGCTCGGTCACGCCGTCGCCGAGCACCGTCAGCCCGTCGATGTCGCCGGCGACGGGCCGCGCCGCCTCCTGCGCATAGCCCTCGAGGTTGGCGAGGAGCCGATCGAGGTCCACCGCGCCCGCGGCGCGGCCGGCCAGCACGTCGCGCGCGGTGTGCACCGTCACGAGGCTCGACACGACGGCCGGCGTCCCGCCGCGCATCGTGTGCGAGACATCGACGCTCACCCGCTCCACGGCGGGCCACCGCAGCACCCGCGGCGCGGTGTCCGGGTCGACGAGGATCCCCCAGGGCACGACGGCCATCGCCACCTCGCGCGCGCCGCGCTGGACCCGGAGGCGCTGCTCGGCGCGGGCCAGCGCGAGCGCGCCGAGCGCGCTCCCCATCGCCATGAGCCCCAGCGCGAGCGCCTGGCTCCCGGCGCTCCACATCGCCGCGGAGGCCCCCGCGAGCCCCGCGGTCCCCGCCGCGGCGAGCGCGCCGGTCGAGCCGGGCCCCGGATGGAGCCCCACGTAGCGAAAATCCGGCGGAGGCAGCTTGCGCAGCACGGTGACGACCCCGGACAACGACTCTAGGCCGCCGCGCCGCCGCGCGCCACCGGATGCGCGGGGTCGCCCCCCCCCCGCGCGGGGTGGCGCTGGCGGGCGCTGCCGTCGCCACCCCGCGCGCGGGGCGGTGATAACTTCGCGGGCGGTGCTGCTCTCCCGCGTCCGCCTCGCCCATGTCGGCCCGTTCGATGACCTCTCGCTCTCCTTCGAAGACGCCGCCGGCGCGCCCCGCCGCCTCGTGGTCCTCTTCGGCGGAGACGGCGTGGGCAAGACCTCGATCCTCTCGGCGATCGCGTCGACGCGGCCCGGGTACGCGGTCGCACAGCTGAGATCGCGCGGAGACGACGGCTCGCCCCCGCTCGTGGTCACCGACTGGATGCTCGGCACCGACGACCCGGCGCGCGCGCACCCGCTGCGCGTCGCGAGCCCGAACGCGCGGCTCGACGAGCCCGAGGACGCGGCGCTCCTGCGGCGGAGGGAGCAGGCGCTGTTCGAGCGGCGCGCGGCGGAGGGGGGCTTCGTCCTCGTGGCGCTCTCGGGCGCGCGCTGGTTCTCCCGCACCTCGATCCTGCTGACGACGCCCGAGCGCAGCATCCTCCGCTACGATGTGCGCGCGGCCGCGAGCTTCGACGACGCGACGCGCACCGATCTCGCCCGCGAGACGAAGCAGGTCCTCTCGTTCATCCACATCGCGGCCGCGATCGCCCGCGACCGCGCGAAGAGCCAGCCGGAGGCGCGGCCTCCCGCGCGCGCGGACGCACAAGGAGAGCGGCTCGGCGCGCTCGAGCGCGCGCTCAAGGAGGTGCTCGAGGCGCTGCTCGAGGGCCACGAGGCGACGTACGCGGGCGTCGATCCGCTCCGGCTCGAGCCGATCTTCGAGCGCGCGGACGGCCAGCGCGTCGATTTCGACGAGCTCGGACGGAGCGCGCGGCACACCATCGCGTTCGGCGCGCTGGCGCTCCGCGCGCTCGCCTCCGCGCACCCGACCGGCGATCCGCGGCTCGCCGAGGGGGTGGTGCTGATCGACGACATCGAGGCGCAGCAGCCGGTGCACCGCCAGCGATCGCTCGCCGCGCGCCTGCGCGCGGCGCTGCCCAACGTGCAGTGGATCGTCACGACGTCGTCGCCCGCGATCGCGCTCGGCTGCGAGCTCTCCGACGTGATCGCCCTCCGCCGCGAGCCCTCGTCGGGGCGCGTCGAGCTGCACGAAGGCCCGGACGCCGCGCTGCACTGAGCCGCGCGGCGGCGGCGCTGCGCGCGCCGCCTCTCCCCTGGCCCGCGGGTCCTGGCGCCGCGCGCGTCAGGCGAGCGGCACGGCGAGGAGCACGATCTCCTTGCCGCGGACCTCGACCTTGTAGCGCATGGGCTTGCCGTGCTTCTGCCCGAGCTCGAGCTCGCTCGACTTGAGGCGGGCGACGAACGCGTCGCGGGTGATGTGATCCATCGGGTCGCCGAGCGACCTCTTCGCGGCGATGTACTCGGCGAAGATGCGCGCGTAGTAGGCGCCCTCCGGCTCCTCGAGGAGCGCCTTGGCGTCGGCCGGGATCTCGCCGGGGGACAGCGCGACCATCCGCTCGTCGACCTCGAGGGCGTCCCGGAACGACGCCGACGTGGGCGCGCGCGACGGGCGCCCCTCGGCGTCGGTCTCGTCCTCCTGCACGCCGAGCAGCTGGTTCAGGAGCGAGTTCAGCCGGAAGACGAGCCCGCCGAGCTCGGCGTGCTCGATCTCGAACCGGAGGTCGGTCCGGCCGTTCATGATCGCGAGCAGGCCGTCCTCGATCTCGGAGACCGGCTGCGAGATGTACGCGTCCAGGAAGTAGGCGGCGATCACGACGAGCACGAGCCCGAGCGCGGTGACGCCGAGCAGCGGCCAGAGCAGCGAGCTGGCGAGCCCCGGCGTCTGGAGCTGCGCGATGCTGAGGAGCACCGCCCGCCGCCCGTCGCCGTATCCGTCGAGCGCGTGCCCGACCGCGCTGTACTCGCCGGAGAGCCCGCTGATGTCGACCGACCGCCCGGAGCTCAGCGCCTGGAGGGCGCTGTCCTTCGCCGGCGACGCCGTGAGCGCCGCGACGAGCTGCGGCCGGGCGTCGCGCGACTTCGCCACCACGTCGAGCCCGTCGCCCGACTGCATCGCGACCACGAGCAGCCGCCCGCTCGTGCGCTCGCTCGCGTTGGTCAGCCGCTCGTCGTTCAGCGCGGTGCCCACCGCGACGGCGCCGATGATCTGCCCGGCGTCATTGCGGATCGGCGCGTAGGACGCGAGCAGCTGCTCGTTGCGCGCCCGGCTCACCCACACGTCCGAGCCGGTCACCCCCTGCTCGATCGCGCGCTTCAGCGACGGGTAGACGGCGCCGAGGTTGTCCCCGCGCATGAGCGCGGAGGCGTTTCGTCCGAGCACCACGCCCTTCGTGTCCACCAGGACCACGAGAGAGGGCGGGGTCCTGGCCAGCTCGGGCGAGGCGGCGACCGCCTCCCGGATGGCGTTGGCGGCGCTGGTGGCCGCCTCGGCGCGGGCCGGGGCGGTGCCGGCGTTGAACGGCTCGCGCAGCTTCGGGTCGCTCGCGTGGGAGGCGAGCCACCGCTCCAGCACGAGGCCGTCCACCTGAAGCTGCGCCATGGCGGCGGCGAGCGCGCGCGACGCCTCGCCCGGACGCCCGATCTCCCCGAGGGGGGCGCGCGTGAGGGCGTACGAGAGCCCTCCGACCATGAGGACAATCACGGCGAAGACTGCGATGATCTTTCCGCGCATCCTGCGTCTCCACTCCTTCTTTCCGGGGCTCAGGGCACGCTACCATCCGCTGCGGCGCTGCTACAACTCTCCACCCAGCTCATGGTGCACTTGAATCAGCCGCACTCCGAGGCCCCGCGCCTCTACGTCGTCGACGACGCGCTGTTCGAACAACATCGCGCGCGCGGCGCCCACCCCGAGCGCCCGGAGCGCCTCGAAGCCGCCCGGCGCGCGATCGAGCGCTGCGCGGCGTCCGGCCTCTCGCTCGAGAGCGTCGCGACGCGCGACGCCACCGAGGAAGAGCTCGTCCGGGTCCACGCACCCAGGTATCTGGAGTCGCTGGATCGGGTCAGCGGGCACTACGCGGCGCTCGACCCCGACACGTACGTCGTCCCGCGCTCGGTCGACGCGGCGAGGCGCGGCGCCGGCGCCGCGGTGGCGCTTGTCGAGGCGGTGCTCGCCGGCCCCGGTCGGCTCGGGGTCGCGCTGCTGCGGCCGCCCGGCCACCACGCGACGCGCGACGCGGGCATGGGCTTCTGCCTCCTGAACAACGTCGCCGTGGCGGCGAGGGCCGCGTTGAACAGCGGGCTCTCGCGGGTGGCGGTGATCGACTTCGACGTGCACCACGGCAACGGCACGCAGGACATCTTCTGGGACGACCCGCGGGTGCTGTTCTGCTCGCTGCACCAGTGGCCGTTCTATCCCGGCACCGGCGCCGCCGAGGAGCTCGGCGGCGGCGAGGGCTCCGGCTACACGGTGAACGTGCCGCTCTCCGACGGGGCGACGGATGCGGTCTACGAGGCGGCGTTCGACGAGCTCGTCCTGCCGGTGCTCGACGAGTACGCGCCCGAGCTCATCCTGGTCTCGGCCGGGTTCGACGCGCACGAGCGCGATCCGATGGCGGCGATGAAGCTGTCGCGCTCGGCCTACGCGGCGATGGGTCGCCGGCTCGCGGCGATGGCGACGGCGAAGGCGGGGGGGCGGCTCGCGATCTTCCTGGAGGGCGGCTACGACCTGGCCGCCCTCGAGAGCTCGCTCACGGCGGCGCTGCTCGCGGCTTCCGGCCGCGAGACGGCGGACGAGCCGGCGGGCGCGGCCGGGCCGCCGGCGCAGCGCGCGCCGATCTCGACGCGCCACCGCGCGGACCTCGACCGCGCCCGCCGGGTCGCGCTGCGCCGGTGGGCGACGCTCTGAGCGAGGCGTCCGGGGCCGGGGGGGGGGGCGCAAATGTCGGGGCGCGGGAGCGCCAGAGGGAGGCCGCCGGAGGCCGCGGGAGGGAAAGAGCGACGCGCTGAGCGTTTACCCGATTGCACTCTGCGCGGAGCTGAGTATTCTGCCAGGCCTTCGCAGCCCACGGGCCGCGAAGAACGGTGGGTATAGCTCAGTTGGTAGAGCACTGGATTGTGGCTCCAGTTGTCGCGGG
This sequence comes from Sorangium sp. So ce362, assembly GCF_051519845.1. NCBI lineage: Bacteria > Pseudomonadati > Myxococcota > Polyangiales > Polyangiaceae > Sorangium > Sorangium sp. So ce362. Next base: position 8,242,304 of record NZ_CP150332.1, read on the forward strand.
TTCGATTCCCGTTACTCACCCCAGGTAGAACAGCCCGAGATCGTTGGCGAACCCCGTCAGGGCGCCCTCGTCGGGGCTCCCCTTCGTTACTTCGACCAGAGCGCCGAGAGGTCGAGCTCGACGGCGTCGAAGGGCTCTACCCGAACCCGCGCCGCGGTGGAGCGGGCCGCGCTCCCAGCCCCGGCCCGCTCGTTGAGGATCCACCAGCCGCCTGGGCCGCCGCGACCGCGATGGAACGGGCCGCCGATCTCCATGATGAGGGCGGCGCTCGCGTTCGCATGGCGCGGCGCTGGCCGGGGCATCACGTGCAGCTGGCCGCCGATGAGCTCCGCCACCTTGTTCGGCGGGACGGCTTCCATGTCGGCGTACGTGGCGCGGCGCTGCTCCTCGGCGGGCTGGCCCATGACCGGAGCCTGCCCGGGGACGCACGGCGGGGCAAGGCGAGGCGGCGGGCGCTGGCGAGGGCGCCGAGGAGCCGGCCGTCGGGCGCCTCTCTCCGGGCACACCGCAGAGTTTGATTCATGGATATCCACCCATCGCGGTGAGCCATTATCCCCTCTCCCGGAGACAGCAAGTCTCGCCTCTGTAACCCGTTCGCCACAGTACCCGCGTAGCGTCCGCGCGCATGAAAACCACTCTCCCTGGGAGCCGCGCGCTGGCCGCGCGCCTCATCTCTGCCGCTTTCCTCGCGGCCTTCGCGCCCGCGCTCGCGGCGTGCGTCGCCCCGCCGGGCGATGTCGCGGATCCTGCCGAGCTGCCGGCACCCGGCGCTGTCGATGTCGTCCAGCCGCTCAAGCTGTCCGAGCGCGCCCGCGTCCCCGAGAAGGAGCCGGGGTTCGTCGCCGCGGAGCTCGGGGATCACGAGCTCGTCATCACCCACGACGGCAGCCTGTCGCCGTTCGCCGCGGGCGACGTGCTCGGCGGCACGCAGGGCGGCGGCTACCTCGCCCGCGTCGTGCGCGTCCGCGTGCTCGACGGGGCGCGGGTCGCGCTCGAGACGACGCCCGCCGATCTCACCGAGTTCATCACCGAAGGGCATTTCCACGTCCACTACGACGCGCGCGAGTACGCGCAGGCCATCGACGAGCACCTCGCGCGCGCTCGCGAGATCGGCGTCGAGGACGGCGAGCAGATCGCGAGCCAGGCGGAAGCCCTGAAGATCTCGTCCGGCGCCTCGATGAAGCTGTTCGAGCTCTCCTCGGCCTCGCTCCCGGCCTCGTGCGGGGTCGACGCGCACGGGACGGCGGCGCTCGACGTCACGGCCGAGCTCTCTCCGGTGCTCGACTTCGAGGTCCACGTCGGCCCGCGGGGCACCATCAACCCGGTGCCGGAGCTGAAGCGGCTCCGCTTCGTGGCGTCGGGCAGGCTCGACGTGAGCGCCGAGCTCCACGGCGCCGGCACGGTCACGGGGCGCTGCACGGTCGATCTGCTCGAGCTCGCCGGGGGCGTCCCCAGCGTGCCGCTGCCGACGCTGACGTTCTGGGTGGGCCCCGTGCCCATCGTCGTCACGACGAACGTCGTGCCGAAGGCGAAGGCCGAGGTGGGGCTGTCCTTCATCGCCGCCGAGGTGGCGGCCGAGGCGCAGACGACCGCCGAGCTCAGGGCCGGGGTCGAGTACAAGAACGAGACGTGGCGCACGATCTGGGAGCCCTCGTGCTCGGCCTCGGGGACGGCCTCGATCGAGGCGCCCGGCCCGATCACGGCGTCCGGCAAGGTGAGCGCCGGCGCGGAGCTCCGAGCGCGCCTGTACGGCATCCTCGGTCCGAACATCGGAGTCCAGGCGTATGCGCGCGTCAGCGCGGAGACCGCGCCGCCCTACTGCTCGTACGACGCGCGGGTCGACGGCGGCGTGCACGCCTACGCCGAGGCGGAGGCCGGCGTGTCGGTCGGCCCGCTGGACCTGACGTTCAAGAGCCTCGATCTGGTCGATCTCGAGCTCCTGCGCTTCGACGGACCGCACACCTCGGGCAAGCTCCGCGACGCGCCCGAGTGCGACGCGGAGCCGTGATCGCGCCGGGCATCATCGCGCCGGACATCCGGCCGGGAGGCGCGGCGCGCCCCGCCTCCCGCGCAGGCGCTCGCCGGGCTCAGGGGTCCGCGCACGCGACATAATCACAGGACGCCTCGTTCACGCACGCCTCGGTTCGTTCCACGAGATCGGCTCCCTCCATGCCGAGGCACGCGGTCTCACAGCCGGTCTGGCTCGGCGGCGGCGCCTCTTGCTCCTCCGCGCAGAGGATGCGGTGCTTGCAGAGCTCACTGCACGCATGCAAGCTCTCTTCTCCCTTGCACCCGGCCGCGCCCGCGACAGAGAGGCCGAGAGCGGCGGCGATGACGAGGGGAATCGATCGGAGTCCTGCGTTCTTCATGGGCAGCTCATCTCGGTTGTAGGGCTCTTCCCGGCGAGCGACCGGCTGCCCGGGTCAGCGCACGAGAAGACGAGCGAGCGACCCGGCACGATCGCAGCGCTCTGCAACAGGCCAGCTGGCCTCACCATGAGGCCACGCCTCCGCCCAGCATAGACGAATCCCAGGCCGCCGCCCACGGCGCGCCGCGCGCGCGGACGCGCAGACGCGCAGACGGCAACCTCCACGCACCGCCGCACCGCCGCACCGCCGCCCGCCGCACCGCCGCGCGGCCGCGCTGGCTCGATGCGCAGGACGTGGTACATTGTGTCATGGGTGTCCCGACACGCCCTCCACGTCCCAGGCCAAATGTCGTCCAAGGAATCCGATACCCTGCTCGCGGCCGACCCAGCCCGGCGGCCGGATCACGAGAAGCCCGAGTCCACGCGGCTCCCTCTCGTGCTCGTGGTCGATGAGGACAGCAGCCTCTGGCAGCCGCTCGGCGCCTTCCTCTCGGAGCGATATCACCTCGTCGTGTGCACCTCGGCCCTCGACGGGGTCGCCGCGTTCACCGAGGATACCTGCGCCGTGATCATCGATGTGCGGATGTCGGGGCAGGACGGCTTCTGGGTCTGCGACCAGATCCGGAAGGTGCAGCCGGAAGTGCCCGTGATCTTCTATTCGGCGTATCAGGACGAGAAGGACTCGTTCGAGGTCATCAACGCGCACCGGCCGTTCGCCTACGTCGACAAGCACGGCGCCGCGCAGAGGCTCCTCGACGCCCTCGAGAAGGCGACGCGGATCTTTCAGAGCACGCTCCGCAGCAGGCGGATCATCGAGCGGCTCCAGCGCCGCCGACAGGAGGCGGTCTGACGCCGCAGACGAGCGAGCCGCGCCAGCGCGACGACCGACGAGATCTGTGGCGCGCGCTGGTCCAGCTGGTGCTCAGCCTGGGCGCGCTCTTCGCGCTCATCGCGCTCGCGGCGCACCTCGCGCGCGACCAGCTCGACGCGCTCGGCCGCGGGTTCGTGCAGCGCTTCGGCCTCGCCGGGATGTTCGTCGGCACCTACCTCGCCGATGCGTTCTCCTTCCCGATCCCGCCGCAGTTCTACATGCTGACGGCGATCTCCTCGGGAGGCTCGCAGGTCGCGCCCATGATCACGATCTCGGCGGCCTCGCTCCTCGCCGGCTGCACGGGGTACCGCCTCGCCGGCCACCTCGCGCGTCTCCGCATCTTCGCGGCGCGCCTCGAGCGGACGCGGCCCAAGATAGACCGGCTCTTCGACCGTTACGGCTACTGGGCGATCGCCGTCGGGAGCCTCTCGCCGATCCCCTTCTCGATGCTCTGCTACATGTCGGGGCTGTACCGGATCCCGCCGCGGTACTTCTTCACCATGGTACTGTTCCGGGTGCCTCGCCTCCTGGTCTTCTACGCCCTCATCCGGCTGGGATGGAGCCAGTGACGCGGGAGGCGTGAGCTCTATCTGGGGCTGTCCGTCTCCTCGGACGGGTTCACCCGGACGCGCTCCAGGATCTGATCGACCATGCCGAGATCGATCCCGGAGCGCTCCACGACGTTCCTGGAGAACAGCCGAGTCGCCTCCTTCGCGAGCTCCTCGTCCGGGAGGAACGGCCGCGCGGGCGACCGCGGCGCCGGCAGGCCGATCTCCTTCTCGAGCTCGGAGATCGCCCGGATCATCTCCTGGTAGCAGGCGGAGGCGATCTGCACGGAGAACGGGAAGACCTGGGCATTGCCCCGGCCGGCGCGCACCGCGTGCAGCGTCGCGGCGGCCTGCTCGGCGAACTGGCGACTCCCGAACGCGTTGGCCATGTGCGCGTACATCGCGATGGACTCCTGGTCCGCCGCGAGGTCCTCCTCCCTCGAGCGCGGCGCCCCGGCCGCAGGCGCCGAGGACCACCGGACGATCGTCCGCGCGTAGTCGTCGAGCGCGCGCCGCTGGAGGGCCAGTCGCACCAGGAGCGCTTCCCGCCGCTGTCTCTGGAGCTCCGCCCTGGCCTCGTGCTCGGCCCGCCGCTCCGCGCTGAGATCTGCCGATCTGCGCGCCAGGTAAGCGCCGATGAAGAGGGCGACGCCGTTGCTAACAGCGATGAAGAGCATCTCCAAGATCTTGGGATCCATGCCGCTCTCAAGACTTCTAGCACGTTCGCGCAGAACGCAGAGATATGCCGCATGACGCGAAGAAAAGTTGGCCACCTCCCTCCCCCCGTGCAGGTGCGTCGCCATCCCACAGGCCGCCGCGGCGCAGCGCTCGCCGGCGAGCTCGCCGCGCCACGGCGCCCGGCGCGCCGGCCGTGGCCCCATGTGCCCCGGAGTGATTCACATGAAGGCGGGAAGGCGGGAAGATCATTGATCTTTTCTCTTCCCGCCTTCCCGTCTTCATGTTCGAATCCGGCCACCACCGGGGCGCCCGGGCGCGCGGGCGGCCGTGATACGATGTTCGCATGACCGGCTCACGCGACGCAGGGGCGGGCCCGCACCTGGCCTGGCTGGAAGGCCCGCTGCGCGAGGCGCTGGAGAGGAGCCTCGCCGACCGGCTCGCCGGCAGCCCCGGGGCGGAGCGCAACCTGGACAACGCGTTCTGGGGCGCCCCCGCGCCCCGCGACCTCGGCGAGGCGCTCACCCGGCTCGGGCCGACGTGCGTCAACGTGGTTGCGCGCGTCTTCGAGCGGTTTCGCGACATCGACCCTACGCTCGGGCTGTGGGCGCAGATCAGGTATCTGCGCAACGTATGGGTCGGCGGGAGCGCGGGATTCAAGGTAGTCTACGCCGAGCCGGCGGCGATGCGCGAACGCCTCGACGGCCAGTTCGCGGGGACGGGCGGCCGCCGCATGGCGCGCGACACGATCCTCGGGGGGATCGAGCACCAGCGAGGCGCGCTGTTCGGCGCCCTCGCGGGGAGCATCGGCTCGCTCCTCCGGGGCGGCGAGCCGCTCGACGCGGACAGCTGGCGCGAGGTGCACCGGCCCGATCAGGAGGCGGTGCACGTCTGCGTGGGCAAGCGCGAGCCGCGGCCGCCGGAGCTCGATGACATCCACCTCGACTGGAGGTCGCCGGTGGTGGGCGTGAACGAGGCGACCCGCCGCTGCCGGTATGGCCTCCTCATCGGGGTTGTCCACTGGACGCAGGCGCGGTTCGGGCTCGGCAAGCCGGTGTTTCCGTTCCAGAGCATCGATGACCGGATCGCCGCCCTCCCCGCGCGCGAAGGCGCGCCGGCGCGCTGGGCCGAGCTCGCGGCGCGCTGGCGCGACGCGCGGTGGACGCTCGCGATGCGCGGCAGCCACGGCGCGGACGAGGCGCTGCGGTGGCTCCGCGAGTGCGACGAGCTGGCCCCGGCGCAGGGAGAGGGCGGCTGAGGGCCCATGCCCTACCCCGCTCCCGACGGCACCGAGCTTGTCGAGCACCTCGGCGCGGGCGCCACGTTCGACGTGGCGCTGGTCCGGCTCGGACGCCCGCCGCGCGCTCCCGCGCTCGTATGCAAGCGCCTCGTCCCCGGCGTCCTGCACGAGCACGCCGGGCGGGCCGCCATGGTCCGCGAGGCGAAGGCGCTCTCCCTCGCCCGGCACCCTGCCCTGCCCGCGCTCGCGCGCGTCGGCGCCGACCGCCACGGCCCCTTCCTCCTCGAGAGCCGGCGCGAGGGCGCCTCCCTCCGCGACGTGCTCGACGGATGGCGCGGCCGCGGCCGGTCGCCGCCCGCCTCGCTCGTCGTCCACGTCGTCCGGACCGCGATCGAGACCCTCGCCGAGCTCCAGGAGCTCGAGGACGCCGAGGGGCCGCTCGGCTTCGTCCACGGCGATCTCGGCCCCGATCATGTGCTGCTCGGTCCGCTCGGCGACATCGGCCTCGTCGATCTCGGCGCCGCGCGGTTCCGCGGCATGGATCCGGATCTCGAGACCGCCGACCGGGGCACCCTCCCGTTCGTTGCCCCCGAGATCGCCCGCGGCGAATCGCCGCCGACCGCGCGCGGCGACGTCTACGCGATGGCGGCGACCCTCGTCGCCTTCGCCACCGGCGCGCCGCTCACGCGCGCGCGCGAGCAGGCCGCGATGCTTGTCGAGATCGGCGAGTCGGGCCTCCGCCTCGACGCGCTCGCCGCGGCGGAGGCGCTCTCGCCGGGGCAGCGCCGCGCGCTCGTTCGCGCGCTCGATCACGATCCGGAGCGCCGCGTGGAGAGCGCGCGGGCGCTGCTCGACGACGTCGACGCAGGCGCTCCGCGGGGCTAGCTCCGCCCGCGGAAGCGGGGGAGGACCCCGCGCGCGCCCGGCCCTCGTGCCCGCCAAAGGTGGACGCACGCGGCCCATGGGATAAGTCTCGCTCGCATGAAGCCCCACCTAGGTCACGACAGGCTCGCCCTCGACACGCTCGCCATCCACGCCGGGCAGCCGCCGGATCCGACGAGCGGCGCGGTCATGACGCCGATCGTCCTCGCGAGCACCTTCGCGCAGGAGCGGCCGGGCGATCACAAGGGGTTCGAGTACTCGCGCAGCGGCAACCCCACCCGCAAGGCGCTCGAGACGTGCCTCGCCGCGCTCGAGGGAGGGCGCCACGGCTTCGCCTTCGGCAGCGGCTCCGCGGCGACCGCCACCCTGCTCCACACGCTCCGGCCCGGAGATCACGTGCTCTCGGGTGACGACGTCTACGGCGGCACCTTCCGGCTCTTCGACAAGGTCATGCGGCCGATGGGCATCAGCTCGACCTCGGTCGACATGAGCGACCTCGACGTCGTCCGCGAGGCCCTCACCCCGGCCACGCGGATGATCTGGATCGAGACCCCGACGAACCCCATGCTCAAGATCTCGGACATCGCCGGGATCGCCGGGATCGCGCGCGCGCACGGGGCGCTGCTCGTTGTCGACAACACGTTCGCCACGCCGGTGCTCCAGCGGCCGCTCGACCTCGGCGCCCACGTCGTGGCGCACTCGACAACGAAGTACCTGAACGGGCACTCGGACGTCGTCGGCGGCGCGCTCATCACCTCGGAGGACGCGCTCGCCGAGCGGGTCGGGTTCCTGCAGAACGCGCTCGGCGCCGTGCCGAGCCCGTTCGATTGCTACATGGTGCTCCGCGGGATCAAGACGCTCGGCGTGCGCGTGCGCCAGCAGTGCGCGTCGGCCGCGCTCATCGCCGCGAAGCTCGCCGAGCACCCCGCCGTCCAGGCGGTGCACTACCCCGGCCTGCCCACGCACGCCGGCCACGCGCTCGCCGCGCGGCAGATGCTCGCGCCAGGTGCGATGATCTCGCTCGTCGTGCGCGGCGGCCTCCCCGTCGCCTCGCGGTTCCTCGAGCGGCTCGCGATCTTCTCCTGCGCCGAGAGCCTCGGCGGCGTCGAGTCGCTCGCCGAGCACCCCGCCCTCATGACCCACGCCTCCGTGCCCGCGGCGGCGCGGGAGGCGCTCGGCATCGCCGACGGCCTCCTCCGGCTCTCGGTCGGCCTGGAGGCCAGCGAGGACCTCTGGAACGACATCGCGCAGGCGCTGGGGGACGCGCGCGCGCCGGCGTCGACCGCGTGAGCGCGCCGGACGCGCGAGCGCCCGCGGCGCGGAGGCGCGCGCGGGGCGCGGAGGCTCGCGCTCGCCGCGTGAGGCGCGGCCGCCGTTTGATCGCGGGCCCCCGAATACGATAGAAGCGAGGTGCGGCCTCGGGGCCGCCATCTACCACCGGAGCTTGCCATGAGTCTCGCCCGCCTCGGCTTCGTGCCCGTGCTCGGTCTTCTACCCCTGCTCGGCCTCGGCTGCAGCGACCCCGAGGCGCCTATCCCGCGCGCCGCCTACTCCCTGAACTTCGTCGACCCAGGCATCAACTGCAACGTGTCAGGGCACTCCGAGACCCTCGGCGACATCACCGCCGACCAGAGGGTCCAGATGCTCGCCGACGGCGAGGACGGCGCCACGGTCGACTGCACCGTGACCGGATCGGGCACCTTCGCCGTCACGGGGAAGGCCAGGAACAGCGCCACCGCCACGGAGATCCGCGTCAAGATCGACGGCATCAGCCCCGCGGCGACGCAGGAGATGCCCGCGACCGGCAGCGTCAGCTTCTCGTCGGCGAGGACGAGCGGCATCACCTTCACCTCCACGACGGAGGAACAGTGCACGTTCTGGTTCGATCCCGACAGCGAGCAGGGGGTCAACGCTGGCAAGATCTGGGTCGTCTTCGAGTGCACGGCCGTGAGGAGCGGCCGCGATATCTGCGAGATCAGGCGGGGCACCCTGGCCTTCGACAGCTGCGGGGGCTGAGCCGACCGGGACGCGCGGGGCGCTGACCGCGCGCCCCGGGCGTCAGCTCTTCTCGGAGCGCGAGCCCGACACCGCCGGGACCGTCGAGCGCTCGCCCAGGGTGACCTGCTGCGAGTCGGCGGGCGGGCCGATGGTCGCGCTGTTCGGGAGCGCGACCTCGTCCTGATCGTCGATCCGGATCACGAGCGCCGTGATGTTGTCCTCGCCGCCGTTCTCGTTGGCCTTGGCGATGAGCTGGCGGCACATCTCCGGCACCTCCGCCGTCGAGCTCACGATCTGGAGGATCTGGTCGTCCGAGAGCATCCCGCTCAGGCCGTCGGAGCAGAGCAGGTAGACGTCGCCGGGCTGCGGCTCGTCGTTGATGAGATCCACGGCGACGCTGTCGTTCATCCCGAGCGCGCGGGTGATGACGTTGCGCGGGAGCTCGGCCCGCTGCTCCTCGGTGAGCTCGGGCATCGCCATGATGTAGTCGTTGAACAGCGAGTGATCGCGCGTGAGCTGGCTGATCGAGCCCTTGCGGACGCGGTACGCGCGGCTGTCGCCGACATGGCCGACGTAGATGCGGTTCTTCTTCTTCGAGAAGAGCGCCCCCACGACCGTCGTGCCCATCCCGGCGCAGTCGCGCGACCGGATGCTGCGCTCGAAGATCTGACGGTTGGCCACGCGGATGCCCGCCTGGAGCCGGTTCTCCTCCTCCGACAGGCTGGTGTCGAAGTGGAACGGCCAGGTGGCGTCCTCCCGCGACGTGGACCGGAAGAAGTCCGCGATCGACTCGGTCGCCAGCCTGCTGGCGACGTCCCCCGCGCGATGGCCCCCCATGCCGTCCGCGACGATGAACAGATCGTACTCCGACAGGACGGCGTAGCTGTCCTCGTTGTGGTCGCGTTGGAGACCAACGTCCGTCATTCCTGAAGCGATCGCTCGCATAACCTCGGGAATCCTTGAGACGGCTCCGGGCCTTCGGCTTCGAACACCAACCGTTTCATGCTACCGAAAACCTGTCAAGCAGGGCCTCTCGCACCGCAACGGGCGTCTTGAAACGTCCACTCGCCGACCTTCCTGATCCTACCGACTCGGACCGGGGGGACCGCAAGCCTCTTTTTCATTGAACGCTTCATTGTCGGCCCCGGGCCTCGGTGGCCTCGGTCCCGGCACGGCCTCGGGTCGCGCGCCCCGACAGCACGGCGAGGCGCCTCCGGGTCGTTTTCGACGAGGCGCACGCGCGGGCGTACGCAGCGCCACCACCCCGCTCTTCGAGCTCGGCGGCCGGCGCCACGCTGCCGCGGATCCCGCTCACACGTCCAGGATGTCCTTTTCCTTGGAGGCGATCACCGCGTCGACCAGCCTCGTCCCCTCGGCCACCACGTCGTCGACCTTCTTCTTCGAGCGGTCGGCCTCGTCTCCGCTGACCTCGCCGTCCTTTTCGAGGGTGTCGATCATCTCGTTGGCGTCCCGACGATGCTTCCGGATGGCAACTTTACAGTCCTCTCCGTTCTTCTTCGTCAGCTTCACCATCTCGCGGCGCCGCTCCTCGGTCAGCGGCGGGATCGGGAGACGGATGAGATCCGCGTCGACCTGGGGGTTCAAGCCAAGGTCGTTCTCCCGGATCGCCTTCTCGATCGCCTTCACCTGGTTCTTCTCCCAGGGCTTGACCGTGATGAGCCGCGGCTCCGGCACGGACACGGTGGCCATCTGCACGAGCGGCGTCGGCACGCCGTAATAATCGACGCGGATGCCGTCGAGCATGGCCGCGTTCGCGCGCCCGGTGCGCACCTTCGCCAGGTCTCGCCGGAGAGCTTCGATGGCCTTGTCGATCCCTTCGCGCAGCTCCTTGATGACGTCCTCGAGCATGATCCGGCTTCCTCCGTGTGGGGCTCGCCCAGCCCACCTTCTTCGCGGGCGGGCGCGGAGCTTACCGCGTATTTCTCGGCCGGCGGAGAAATCGATCCGACCCGGTGCCGCCGGCGTCGCGGGCGGGCGAATGCTCGCCCCCGTCCGGGCGCGGCGCAGGCGCGCGCGCCCGGGCGCGCCACCTCCGCTGCCACGGTCGCGCCGAGCTGTAGTAACTCTGGGAGGCAGGGCGACCCGATGCGCGATCTGGACTGGAACAGCTTCGACGTCCTCGTCGTCGACGACGAGCAGGACAACCTCGATGCGTTCCGGTTCGCCTTCAGGAAGTCGTTCAAGGTCCACTATGCGCTGGGCGGCGCCGAGGCCCTCTCGCTCCTCGCTCGGCTCGATCCTGCGGTGATCGTCGCGGATCAGCGGATGCCGGGGATGAGCGGTATCGAGTTCCTCAAGCAGGCGAAGGAGCGGCGGCCGGACGCCGCGGGCGTGCTGCTCACCGCCCACGCCGACATGACGGTGCTCATCGATGCGGTCAACTCGGGCGCGGTCGACCGCTACGTGCAGAAGCCCTGGAACTCGAAGGAGCTCGCCGTCATCCTCCGGCAGGCGATCGGCGGGGTCGCGACCCTCCGGGAGAACCGGCGGCTGCGCGAGCAGCTCGCGCACTACGCCGGCTACCTCGAGCGCGAGCAGCGGGACCCGATCGATTTCGGGGAGATCGCCGGCGAGAGCGGGGCCATGCGCGAGGTCGCCGCCCGGATCGGCGAGGTGGCGAAGGCCGCGACGCACGTGCTGATCGAGGGCGAGGAGGGGGCGGAGAAGGAGGTCGTCGCCCGGGCGATCCACGTGGGCTCCCCGCGGGAAGAGCAGCCGTTCGTCAAGGTGACGTGCGCCGCGTTCCGGGGCGACGCGCTCGAGCGCGAGCTGTTCGGCTGGCGGCGAGGCGCCTTCGACGGCGCGTTCGCCGAGCGGGCGGGCCGGCTCGAGCTCGCCCACCGGGGGACGATCTACCTCGACGAGCCGGCGCCGCTCACGCCCTCGCTCCAGGCGCGGCTGCTCCGCATGCTCACCGACGGCGAGGTCGAGCGGCTCGGGTCGACCGAGATCACCCGCGTCGACGTGCGCGTCGTGCTGTCGCTCACGCCCGGCATCGAGGAGGCGTGGGCGCGCGCGGGCGTGCTGCCCGAGCTCGTCTCCCGGCTCTCGGTGTTCCCGCTGCGGCTGCCGCCGCTCCAGGAGCGGCGCGAGGACATCCTCGCCCTCGCCGAGCACTTCCTGCGCAAGGTCGCGCGCCGCAACGCGCGCGCGGCCACGACGCTCTCGGACGAGGCGATCGCGAAGCTCACGGCCTATGCGTGGCCGGGGAACACGCGCGAGCTGGAGAACGTGGTCGAGCGCGCCGCCATCCTCTCCCGCGGCGACGTGATCCTGCCCGAGCACCTCGCGTTCACCGCGCGCCCCCAGCCGGCCGAGCCGCCCGCCCGTGCGCCGAAGGCCGCGGACCCGGAGGGGGACGCGACCGGAAAGGCGCTCGCGTCGCCGGCGTCGTCGCGGCCGAAGCTCGACCTGAGCTCGCAGCTCGACGACATCGAGCGGCGGGAGCTCCTCGCCGCCCTCGAGCGCTGCGGAGGGAACAAGGCGGAGGTCGCGCGGCACTTCGGCATGCAGCGCACGACCCTCTATTACCGGCTGAAGCGGCTCGGCATCGACACGTGACGTCGGGCGGGCGGAGCGCGGCACGCGGCGTGACCGCGCCGCCTCGCCTCGCCAGTCGACGCGGGCGGCGACTTGCGGCAGATTGCCGCGACATGCTGAAGGTCGGTGAGCTCGCGCCGGAGATCGACAAGCTGGCGACGGACGGCCAGCGCTTCGTGCTGTCCGGGCAGGGCGGGCTCTGCACGGTCGTGTTCTTCTTCCCGAAGGCGTTCACGCCCGGATGCACCGTCGAGACCAGGCAGTTCCGCGACAACCACGCCGAGCTCGTGCTCGCCGGGGCGAGCATCGTCGGCATCAGCACCGATGATCACAGGACGCAGTGCAGGTTCGCCGGGTCGAACAAGGTCGCTTTCCCCATGATCGCCGACGACGACCGCAGCGTGTGCCGCGCCTACGGCGTCCTCTGGCCGATCATCGGCGTCGCCCGGCGGGTCACCTACGTCATCGAGCCCGGCATGCGCATCGCGGCGGTGTTCCACCACGAGCTCCAGGCCACGAAGCACCGCGACGACGTGCTCTCGTTCATCGACGAGCGCTTCCGGGCGGCGCGCCCCCACTGAGCGGGGCGCGCTCGTCCCGCGCGCCGGACGTCCCGCCGGAGAGCCGAGAGCCCGCCATGCGCCCCACGCCCGAGCCTCACGCGCCCCGCGACGGAGCCGCCGCGCTCCTCGAAGGGGCAGCGCCGCTGCCGCGCGACTTCTACGCTCGACCCCCGCTCCTCGTCGCGCGGGCGTGCATCGGCAAGGTGCTCGTCCACAGGAGCCCCGAGGGCATCGCCGCCGGACGGATCGTCGAGACCGAGGCCTATCGCGGCCCGGAAGATCTCGCCGCGCACAGCGCCGGAGGGCGACGGACCGTGCGGACGGAGGTCATGTTCGGCCCGGCGGGCCACGCCTATATGTTCATGCTCTACGGCATGCACTGGGCGTTCAACCTCGTCGTGGCCTCGGAGGGGGAGCCGCACGTGGTGCTCGTGCGCGCCATCGAGCCCGTGCTCGGGCTCACGCTCATGAGCCGCCGGCGGGGCGTCGCGGCCGGGCGGGTCGAGCTGACAAACGGCCCTGGTAAGCTCTGCAAGGCCCTGGGGCTCGACCGCTCCGCCTACGGGATGGATGTCTGCGGAGCCCAGCTCTCGCTGCTCCCCGGCGCGGCTGGGCCCATCGGCAGGTCGCCTCGCATCAACGTGGACTACGCAGGTGTGTGGGCGAAGAAACCGTGGCGCTTCTACGAGCGCGGCAATCGCTATGTATCGGCGCCGCCTCGCCGCTGAGCGGGCGCGAGGGCGCGCTCGAAGCGCTCGCGCCCGGGCCACGGATCGCGCGAGAATGGCCGCATGGGATTCTGGCCTTTCGGGAGCCGCGAGCCTGCCGACGTCGAGAGCGCTTCGCAGGTCGTCACGGCCGCCATGCGCCGCGAGACCGTGAGGGGAAAGCTGACGCTGTATTTCAAGGATCCGCAGACGCAGAGCGCCGCGGAGAGGGCCGCGGAGCGGTGCGCGCAGCTCGCCGGAAACCTGCTGCGCGAGACCGGCGAGCAGGAGCCGCTCCTCGGCAGGGAGGCAGAGCTCGCCGCGGCGATCGCGGCCCGCGCGCCGCGCGGCGTCCCGGCGCTGCGCGCGATCGAGCTCGCGTCGCTGCACGTCGTGGCGGAGCGCACCACGCAGTCGCGGCGCAGCAGGCCGACCCCGGTGCCGCCGCTCTTCCAGGATGCGCCGCGGAGCGCCGGCGTGCGCGCGCCGTCGAGCCGGCCGCCGGCGGGCGGCGCCGGCCGGCTCGCCAGCCCGGCGCCGCCGAGCAGCCGCGGCTTCGGGCAGGTGCCCGGCGCATCGCCGGTCGTCGACCCCAACCCGCCGTCGAGCATCCCCCCTCCCAACAGCGTGCGCCCGCCGCCGAGCTCGAGCGCGTACCGCCTCCGCGGCGCTGGGGCGGGCAACGGGCGGGGGTCGAGCCCGGGGCTCATCGGCTCGCCCCTCACGGTGATCGCCGCCGCGCTCGCGCCGCTCCTTCGCGACGCGTCAGCGCGGCTGCTCCTCGGATGTCTGCGTGCGCATGACCTGATCATCGTGCGCCGCGTCGCGATCGATCCCGGCTCGGCCGATCACCTGGCGGCGCTCCTGCCGGTCTCCGAGGCGCCGCCGGGCGAGTTCGAGGCGAGCCGGGCCGCCGAGCTCTCCCGCTGGCACGCGGCGCTCGGCTCGCCCGTGATCAGCCAGCTGCGCACCGAGTCGTGCACGATCGGCGCGCAGAAGGCCCGGATGGCGCTGAGCAGCGCGGCCATCGCGCCGGGCATCGTGGGCGAGCTGGTCGACGCGCTCTGCCGCACCGCCTTCCCGGGCCTCGCGCTGTCGAGCGCCCACATCGATCGCTACGTGGAGCGCGATCTGAGCGAGCTGGCGGCCGAGAGCGTGGCGCGCATCCTCCGGCACCCGAACTCGAAGCAGCTGCGGCTCGCGCTCGGCCTGCTGCTCGACGCGGTGCAGACCGACATGGACGCGATCTCCGGCCTCGCGAAGGCCTCGCTCGGCAGCCCGCCGTGAGGGAGGCCGCCGCTCCCCGGGGCGCGTTCCCTTCTCCGCGGGCCTTCGCTAGAAGGCGCAGGTGCGACACCATGGTCTCCTCGATGAGCTCTCCACCGTCCAGAGGTCGCTACGCGGCGGCCTTCCCCTGCTCGTCGCGCTGCTCTGCGCGTGCGGGTCAGCCGAGCCCACGGTCGCGCCGCCCGCGCAGCCCGGGGCGAAGGGGCCCGTCGTGAGCGCGGCCGTGGCGCCGCCCGGCGCCGTGGGCGCGGAGGCGGGCGCCGAGCAGGCGCTCGCGGCGCTGTCGGCGCGCGTGCTCGAGGAGTACCTGCGCGACGAGCCGGTCCGCGCCACCGAGGCGGGGGACCACCGGTACGACGGCGCGTGGCCGGACGTCACCGAGCAGGGCGAGGCGGCGCGCCGGCGCACGATCGAGGCCGCGCTGTCCGAGCTCCGGGGGCTCCCGCTGGAGCAGCTCGGCCTCCAGAGCCGCGTCGACGCGGCGATGATCGAGAACCAGCTGCGCTCGTGGCTGTTCGCGATCGACGAGCTCCGCGAGGCGACGTGGAACCCGATGGTCACCACCGGCCTCATCGGCGACGGGCTCGACCCGCTGATCACGAGGAGCTTCGCGCCGCTCGAGGAGCGCCTGCGGAGCCTCGGGGGCCGCCTCTCGGGCATCCCCGCGCTCGTCCGGAGCGCGCAGCAGCGCCTCACGGCGGCGCCGCCGCGCATCCACACCGAGACGGCGATCGCGCAGAACAAGGGGCTCATCGCGCTCTGCAAGGCCGAGCTCCCGGCGCTGTTCGCGTCCGCGCCGGCGCAGGAGGCCGAGCTCGACGCGGCCGCGAAGGCCGCCGCCGCGGCGCTCGAGGGCTTCCAGGCGTTCCTCGAGAAGGACCTGCTCCCGCGGAGCGACGGCGACTTCCGGCTGGGGCGCGCGCGCTTCGAGAAGAAGCTCCGCTTCGCGCTGGACGACGCGTCCGTCGACGTCGACGGCGTGGTGACGGGCGCCCGCGCGCTGCTCGCGGCGACGCACGCCGAGATGCTGGAGACCTCGCGGGAGCTCTGGCCGGAGCTCTTCGGGAAGCAGCCGTTCCCGCGGGTCGAGACGCAGGACGAGAAGATGGCGGCGATCCGGAGGGTCCTCGACGCGATCGCGGCCGATCGCCCGACGAACGCCACCATCGTGAACGCGTCGGAGAAGCTGCTCGCGGAGGCGACCGACTTCGTCCGCAAGCGCGACCTCGTGCGCGTCCCGGAGGAGCCCTGCCGGGTGATCGAGATGCCCGAGTACCGCCGCGGCGTCGCGATCGCCTACTGCGACGCGTCCGGCCCGCTCGAGGCGAAGCAGGAGACGTTCTTCGCGATCGCGCCGACGCCGAAGGACTGGCCGAAGGCGCGCGTCGACTCGTTCTACCGCGAGTACAACACGAGCATGCTCGCCGACCTCACCATCCACGAGGCGATGCCGGGGCACTTCCTGCAGCTCATGCACAACAACGAGTTCCCCTCGAAGTTCCGCGCGGTCTTCTCGAGCGGCCCGTTCGTCGAGGGGTGGGCGGTCTACACCGAGTGGCTGATGGCCCACCACGGCTTCGGCGGCCCGAAGGTGCGGATGCAGCGCCAGAAGATGGTGCTGCGCATGGCGGCGAACGCCATCATCGACCAGGGGGTGCACGCGGGCGCGATGGACGAGAAGGAGGCGCTCGCGCTCATGACGAAGGACGCGTTCCAGGAGGAGGGCGAGGCCGTCGGCAAGTGGCGGCGCGCCCGGCTCACGAGCGCGCAGCTCACCACGTACTTCCACGGCTTCACCGAGATGATGCGCCTGCGCGCCGAGCACCAGGCCAAGCCGGGCTTCTCGGAGCGCGCCTACCACGACCGCCTGCTCAGCCACGGCTCGCCGTCGGTGCGGCACCTGAAGGCGCTCCTCGCGCAGTAGCGCCGCTCGTTCAGACCGGGGAGATCGAGCCGCCGAGCTCGACGAAGCGCGCCTTCGGGAACGCCTTGGCGCAGGCGTCGAGCTGCCATTCGCCCTTGAAGAGCACGACCGCGTTGCCGTGCACGTCGAGGGCGCCGTAGCCGTAGAGGTTCGACTCGAGCTCGGCGAGGGGCACCGGCTCGCCCTCGACCCAGCGGGCCAGGCTGAACGAGAGCCGCTCGATCCGGGCGTCGACGCCGTATTCGGCCGCGAGCCGGTGCTTCACGACGTCGAACTGGAGCTCGCCCACGACCCCGAGGATGGCCTCACCCTCCCGCCCCTCCGGCGGCCGGAAGAGCTGGACCGAGCCCTCCTGCGCGAGCTGCTCGAGCCCCTTCTTGAGCTGCTTGCGCTTCATGGGGTCGAGCATGGCGACGCGGGCGAACTGCTCCGGCGGGAACTGCGGCAGCGCGGCGTACTTCACGGGCGGGCCGCTGCAGAGGGTGTCGCCGATGAGGAACAGCCCCGGGTCGAAGACGCCGATGATGTCGCCCGCGAAGCCGTCGTCCACGAGCGTGCGCTCCTGGGCCATGAACTGCACCGGGTTGGTGAGCCGGATGTCGCGGCCGAGGCGCACGTGGTGCACCTTCATCCCGCGCTCGTAGCGGCCGGAGCAGACGCGGAGGAACGCGATCCGGTCGCGGTGGGCCCGGTCCATGTTCGCCTGGATCTTGAAGACGAACGCGGTGAAGCGGTCGTCGTCCGGGGCGATGGGGCCCTTGTCGCTGCCGCGCGGCGCGGGCGGGGGCATGAGCTCGATGAAGGCGTCGAGGAACTGCGGCAGGCCGAAGTTGGTGATGGCGCTGCCGAAGAACATCGGCGTGACCTCGCCGCGGGCGAGCTTGCCGCGATCGAGCGCGTCGCCGGCGGCGTCGATGAGCTCGATGTCCTCGCGCAGCTGGCGCGCCCCCTCCTCGTCGAGCGCCTCGACGAGCTCGGGCGCGTCGAGCGACACGACCTCCATCGGGGCGATCTCGGCGCCGTGCGCGACGAGCTCGAAGAGGAACACCTGCTTGCGCTCGCGGTGGTACACGCCGCGGAACTTGCCGCCCGCCGAGATGGGCCAGGTGACCGGGTAGACGCCGATGCCGAGGACCTCCTCGACCTCACCGATGAGCTCGAACGGGTCGCGCCCGGGGCGGTCGAGCTTGTTGACGAAGGTGAAGATCGGCATCTGCCGGAGCTTGCAGACGCGGAAGAGCTTCTTCGTCTGCACCTCGACGCCCTTCGCGCAGTCGAGGAGCATGATGGCCGCGTCGGTCGCCATGAGCGCGCGGTACGTGTCCTCGCTGAAATCGGCGTGGCCGGGCGTATCGACCAGGCTCAGCAGGCGGCCCTTGTAAGGGAACTGGAGGACGCTGGTGGAGATGGAGATGCCGCGCTCGCGCT
This sequence comes from Sorangium sp. So ce362, assembly GCF_051519845.1. NCBI lineage: Bacteria > Pseudomonadati > Myxococcota > Polyangiales > Polyangiaceae > Sorangium > Sorangium sp. So ce362. Next base: position 8,260,356 of record NZ_CP150332.1, read on the forward strand.
CCATCTCCATCCAGTCGCTGACCGCGTGGGCCCGCGCCTTCTTCGCCTTCACGGCGCCGGCGAGCTGGATCGCGCCTCCGTACAGCAGGAGCTTCTCGGTGAGCGTGGTCTTGCCAGCGTCGGGGTGGGAGATGATCGCGAACGTCTTTCGGCGGGCGATCTCGCGGGTGAGCATTGGATCGGGCACAGCGGCGCGGCAGGATAGAGTCCGGGAGGGCTGCGTCAACCCGAGGGGCGACGGAGCCGGGGCGGGCGGGGGGCGGGGGCGTTATTTCGGGGCGCGGAGGGAGAGGGTGACGGTGACGCCCACGGGGTCGGCGCTGGGGGTGCCGATGTGCCGGTTCTTGAGAAACTGGCGGATGCAGCGCTGAGCGTCGGGGGTCACGCCACGGGAATCGAGGATCTCGACGCCCTCGGCTCGGCCACGGACGCGGACAAGGAACTGGAGCTTGATGCTGCCCGTCACGCCGGAGAGGCCGCCATGATCGGCGACGCACTTCGCCAGGTCGGGGGAGACCTTCTCCAGCCGCTTGGCCACGTTCGGGACGTCGCCGTTCATGAACTCGGGCTCCTTGACCTCCACGAGAGGAGGCGGGGCCGAGACGATCGAGGCGTCAGGGGCGCCGCCGTCGATGGAACCGCCGTCGGGCGGCGGGGCGCCGGCGTCGTCCGGAGGGGGCTCGGGCTGCGGGGACGGCGGCAGCCAGCCGGCGTCCGCCTCGCCCGGCTCGAGACACCGCACGAAGCCACGGTGCGGGTCCTCCAGCGCGCCGTGCGGACACCGCGGGCCGGCATCGGCGTCAGGCGTCGCGGCGGTGATCCACCCCTGCGCCGGCGGATCCTGCGGCGACGCGGCCTGCGCGCCGCCTTCGGTCGCCGCGCCGACGCAGGCGCCGATGGCGCTCATCGAGAGCGCCAAGGAGACCATCCACTGACCCAGACGCCCACCTGCTGCTCGCCACCGCATCGGCCGCTGTGATACTGCGGAACGGGCGCGCGTACAGCGGAAACGGCGCTTTTTTGTCCAGGATCAGAGGGTGACCTGCGCGAGCGAGCCCGCCGAGGCGTCCCAGAGCGCCCGGGCCCGGGCGAGGACCTCCGCGTGCGCCCCGGTCCCCGCGGCGGGACCCGTCACCGAGACCTCGCCGCCAGGCCCGAGCTCCACCCGCTCGACCCCGGCGTCCGGGAACTCGCCGCGGAGCTCCCGGGTCATGCGCTCGCCGATGCGCTCGAGGAGGCGCGCGAGCCGGTCGGGCGTGATGTCCCGGAACACGAGCACCTGGGGGAGCTTGAGCTCCGAGACGAGGGGGGCGCGATCGGACAGGCCCGGCTCGGCGAGCCGCCGCTCCACGAGCGCCGCGAACACGCTCCCGTAGGCCCGGTCGACCTGCTCGCGCCGGAACCGCTCGTCGATCGCCGGACCGAGCCGCGTCTCCAGCTGCGCGACGCCGTTCAGCCCGTTGGCGAAGCGCCCCTCGTTCTGCGCGAAGTACTCGCCCCGCGCGCGCAGGTCAGACGCCAGCGACGCGAAATGCTCGCCCATCGTCGAGAGGGCCCGCAGCACGAGATCGGTGAACCGGAGCTCCTCCCGGATCCAGCCCACGTCCGTCACACGGTCGGCCATGAACGGCCAGGCGACGAGGTTGTAGTAGTTGTTGAAATCGAGCAGGTACTTCAGCCGGTAGAGCTCGAAGCTGCCGAACACCGGATACATGCGCTCGTAGAGCCGGAGCGTGCTGTCGTACTTGAAGCGATAGTACGCGTCGTACGCCCCCACCCTCTCCTCGAACCCGGACCGGTCGCCGCCCACGTCGGCGAGGATCATCTGCGTGATGAACTCGTTCGCGGTCGCGATGAAATCGGAGCCGGGGCTGTAGAACGGATCGGTGAACGCGCCCGCCTCGCCGGTGACGGCGTAACGGTCGGTCGAGAAGTACCGATCCGCGTGGTACGGCAGGTGCGCATAGCTCTGGAAGTCCTCGAGCTCCGCCCCCTCGAGCAGCTCGCGCACGGCGCGGTGGGCGCCCAGGAAGCGCTCGAAGTCCGCGCGCGTGCGCGGCCCGGGCAGCGCGCCGCCCTCGCCGATGCGGTCCTTGTCGAAGACGACGCCCACGCTCATCAACGCGGGTCGGGGATCCGCGTTCGCGGTCCCCTCCAGGTCGCCCGCGAGCGGGATGAACCAGATCCAGTACCCGTCGTACATGAAGTGGTTCGTCGACAGGTGGCGCGACGTGTACCGCGCGCGCGACCGCCACGCCGCGTCGGCGACCGCATCGAGCCCCGCGACGCCGCGGTAGCGCCCCCACGCGGCCGCCGTGTTGAGCCGCGTCTCCTTGTGCACCTTCACGCCGAGCTTGCGGAGGAGCACGTGCCGCCGGCCGGAGGCGTCGCACACCCAGCGGCAAGCGACCTCGCGCCGCTCGCCGCCCTGCTCGTAGACCACCCTGTGCCGACCGCGACCGTCGATCGCGACGTCGACCACCTTGGCGCCGAGCTCGACCTCGGCGCCCGCCGCGCGGTTCATCGCGACGAGATCGCGCTCCAGCCGCGCGCGCTCGAGCTGGAAGCTCGGGTGGAACGGCATGTGGTCGGAGCCGATCTCGCTCATCCGGGGGAGCGGGAGATCCTTGCCCTCGGAGTCGAAGAAGAAGCGGAGCCCGTTCTTGGGCAGCTGGTGCTGGTAGAGGTACGTGCCGAGGTTCAGCCGGCGAACCATGTAGTTCGCCGCGACCTCCACCGTGCTCTCCCCGACCTTGTAGTCCTCCATCGCTCCCGCGGCCTCGAGCACGAGGACCCCGAGGTCGGGGCAAGCGAGGCGGAGCTGCCGCGCGAGGAAGCCCCCGGCGATGCCGCTGCCGATGATGACGACGTCGAACGTGCGCATGACGCCGGCCCTTATACCCCGCCGCGGGCCGGCGGCCCGGGCGCTCCGAGCAGCTCGGCGCGGAGCGCGCCCGGCATCGCCGCCGCCTCGTCCGGGCGGAGCAGCCCGTCGCCGTGGACGATCGAGGCCGAGAGGCGCCCGCCGAAGCGGCTGAAGATGACCTGGAAGCCCGGCGGCGTGACGACCGCAGGCAGCGGGTACGCCGAGCGCACGGGCAGCCCCGCGAACCGGTCCACCGTCACCGCGCCGGGGTTCGAGACGATGAGCGAGGCGAGCTCGCCATGGAACGGCTGGTCGCCGAGCCAGCGGTAGACCGGCCCGGGGAGCCAGCGGGCCAGATCGAGCGCGGCGACCATGCCGAGATCGAGCCGTTCGCGCACCATCGCGCGCTGCTGCTCCGCCAGGCGGGCCACCGCGCGGGCGTCGTCGTGGAGCTCGTCGCGGCCGAGCGAGAGCAGGACCATCGTGAGGTGATTGCCGAACAGCCGCCGCGCGCCCCCCTTGGGGTCGAGCGAGACGGGCAGCGGGACCACGTGGTGCGGCGGGGCGAAGCCGCGGGCCACCAGCGCGCGATCGGCGAGCCGCGTCGCCGCGATCAGCAGGAGGCTCGACTCGGCGAGCCGCGCGCGCTGCCGCACCCGGAGATCGAAGGCGCGGGTCTCCTCCGCCGAGAGCGTGAGCCGGACGACGCGGGAGGTCGCGGCCCGCACCCCCGGACAGGCGCGCGCGAGCGACAGGATGGGCGCGCGGCCGAGCGCCAGCACGTGGGCCTTGTACGCGCGCGCCAGCGCGAGCCGCTCGTCGCGGCCCATCGCCGCGAGGAGGCGCTCGGGGGCGTCGTGCCGCTCCTGCCGCAGCGGCGGGTCGTCCGGCGCGTCGCCGCTGCCCGAGCCGAGCCACGCGACGAGCCGATCCGCGCCCCTGCCGTCCGTCAGCGCATGATGGTGGCGGAGCACGACGGTATCGCCGTCGCCCGCCCCGCGCACGACGTCGAGCGCCCACGGCCGCTCGCCCGAGGTCCGGTCCGCGAGCAGCGCCTCGATGCACGCCGCGCGCTCGCGCTCGCCCGCGACCTCGTGGAGGCGCGGCTCGGGGGCGCGCCGGTGGTGATCGACCACCCAGCGGGGCCGCCCCGCCCGCCCGAGCACGCTGTTGTCGAGCCGGAAGCGCAGCTCGGGCAGCGCCCGCGTCGCGCGATCGAGGCGCGCCGCGAGCCGGCCGAGGTCGAGGCGACCGTCGAGCTCGAGCACGAACAGGCAGTGATTGCCCGCCTGCCCGCGCGATCGCATGGCGCGATCGTTCATGAGGTGGAAGTGGTCGATCCCCCCGAGCAGAACGGTCGATGTCATGGTCTCCGCGGGGCGCCGCCGGTCAGGTGGAGCCGCGGGCGACCCTAGCAGCCACCCCGGCCGCCCGACAGCGCCCGCAGGCGCCGGGCCACGCACGTTCCGGCACGCCCGTGCGCTCCGACACACCCCGCGCGCAAGAAAACGTAAGTATCCGTCCTGTGGATATGCATTTAGCTCTATATTCTGCGCGTGAATCTATCGGCGATCGACGTCAACCTCGTCATCGCGCTCGACGCCTTGCTCCAGGAGCGCAGCGTGACCCGCGCGGCCCGCCGGGTGGGGCTCAGCCAGCCCGCCATGAGCCACGCGCTGATGCGGCTGCGCGAGCTCTTCTCCGACCCGCTGCTCGTCCGGGTCGGCCGGCAGATGGCGCTCACCTCGCGCGCCGAGGCGATGACCCCGCAGGTCGCGGCGATCATGCACGATCTCGCGAGCCTCTTCGGCGGGACGAGGCCGACCTTCGACCCGGCGACGAGCGAGCGCACCTTCCGGATCGCCACGACCGAGTACGTGGAGCTCCTGCTCCTGCCGCAGCTCAACGCGGCGCTCGCGGAGGGCGGACCGAAGCTCGCGCTCCACCTGCTCCCCCTCGACGCCCGCGCCGTCGACGCGCTCCGGAACGGCGAGATCGATCTCGCGATCGGCGTCTTTCCGGAGGACACCCTCCCGTCCGACCTGCGCCGCGCGGCGCTCTTCGACGATCGCTTCGCCGGGCTCGCGCGCGCGAGCCACCCGACGGCGCGCAGGCGCGTCGACCTCCAGAGCTACGCCGCCCTCGGGCACATCGTCGTCCCCGGACACGGCGCCCACGACGGGACCGCGGACGACCTCATCGCGGCGCGCGGCATCGCGCGGCGCGAGGCCATGGCGGTGCCGCACGTGTTCCTCCTGCCGCACGTCGTCACGACGTCGGACCTCGTGGCCACCGTGGCCACGCGCCTCGTCAGGGCGTTCTCGAGCCTGCTGCCGCTCCGCACCTTCGACCTGCCGTTCGAGCTGCCGCCCATCGAGATCGCGATGGCCTGGAACGGCCGGACCGAGGACGATCCCGCGCGGGCGTGGCTGCGCGGCGTCGTGACGGCCGCCGTCCCGCCCATGCGGGAGGCGGCCCACCGGAAGCGCGTCTGACGGGGAGTTCTGGCGTGGAACTCTGGCGTGGAACTCTGGCGTGGAACGACGCGCGCCGCGGCGAACGCGCGGCCGCGGGAGCGCTAGCGGCCGAGGGACTCGGCGCGGTTCACGATGCGCGGCGTGAGGAAGATGACGAGCTCGCTCCGGGTGTCGCTCGCGCGGCGCCGCTGGAAGAGCAGGCCGAGGACGGGGATGTCCCCGAAGAACGGCACCTGGTCGAGGTTCCGGCCGGTGTTGCGGGTGAAGATCCCGCCGATCACCGCCGTGTGCCCGTCCATGATCAGGAGGTCGGTCTCCGCCTCGCGCTTCAGGATGGTGGGATCGCCGCGGGCCGAGGTCTGGTTGAAGTCGGGCTCGTCGCGGTTGATCTTCACGTGCATCGCGACGCTGCCGTCCGACGTGACGTGCGGCTTGACGAGCAGCTGGAGCTTGGCCTCCTGGAACGTCGTCTGCACGCCCTGGGCGCTGATCTGCGAGAACGGGATCAGCGTGCCCTGGCTGATCCGCGCCTCCCGGTTGTCGAGCGTGAGGATGCGCGGGCTCGAGATGATCCGCAGCATGCCGCTGGCCTCGGCCGCGGAGAGCCGGACGCCGAGGTTGACGGTGTTGTTGATCGAGCCGAGCGTGAAGCCGAGCGCGCCGCCCTGCCCGGCGCCGACGATGGCCGGCAGGTTCACCGCGAAGTTCGGGTTCGCGACCTGGCTCGCGAACGGCGAGAGGCCGCCGGTCGGGGTGTTCGAGTCGGTCGCGCCGCCGGCGACGCCGATCGCCGAGGGGAACACGAGCCCCGTCGGGTTGCCGGTCGCCGCGCTGAACGTCCCGTCGCCGCCCCACTGGATGCCGATGTCGCGCACGTAGCGGCTCGTCGCCTCCACCACCCGCGCCTCGATCAGCACCTGCGGCGTCTGCGTGTCGAGCGAGCGGACGAGCTCCTCGATCTGGTTCAGGTTGCCCGCGACGTCGCGCGCGATGAGCACGTTGGTCCGCTCGTCGACCGCGAGCGAGCCGCGCGGCGAGAGCATGTCCTTCGAGCGATCCTGGAGGTCCTTCGCGTCCGCGTAGTTGATCGGGATGAGCCGCGTCTCGATCGGCGCGAGCTGGAGCTCGCTCTTGCGCCGCGCGATCGCGAGCTCCCGCTCCTTGTTGAGATCGGCGATCGGGGCGACGCGGATCATGTTGCCCTGCCGGACCACCCCGAGGCCCTTGGCCTGGAGCACCGTCTCGAGCGCCTGGTCCCACGGGACGTTGCGCATCCGGATGGTGACCGTCCCGCTCACGTTGTCGGCGGTGACGATGTTGACCCGCCCCACGTCCGAGATCAGCCGGAGGACGTTGTGGATGTCCGCGTCCTTCAGGTCGAGGTCGATGCGCCGCCCTGTGAACCGCCGCTGCTGCCCGGCGAGCGCCGGCGTGAAGGCGCCGGCCTGGTCCGGCTCGGCGAGCGACTCCTGGCTGCTCGCGACGCCCTCGAACGAGGTCTCGATCTCCGGCGCCCCGGCGCCCGGGAGCTCCTCGCGCGCGACCGTGCGGGTCCGCCGCGCCGCGCCCCCGTCGACGCCGATCCCCGAGAGGGTCGAGGGCAGCGCCCCCTTCGCGACGCTGAGCACGAGCGCGTTGCCCTCGCGCGCCAGCGCGCCCGCGGCGCCCTCGGCCTGCTCGACCTCGACGACGACCCTGGAGCCGTCGCTGTTGCGCCGGAACGTCGAGATCGCCCGCACCGGACCGCCGAAGGCGCCGACGTCGAGCTTGCGCTGGAGGGCGTCGGGCAGCCGGACGCCGCTGAGCTCGATGACGCGGCGGCCGGCCCTGCCGGTCGACTCGCGGTAGCTCGGGATCGACGAGAGCTCGATGATGACCCGATCGAGCGTCGCCTGGTGCTCGAAGCGCACGTCGGTGATCGTCGCCGGCTCGCGGGCCGGCGCCGCCGCCTCGGGTGAGGCCGGGGCCCGCGCCGCCATGGGCGCGGTCGCGTCGGCGGCGGCGAGCTCGATCACGAGCGCGCCCTGCTCGGCGCGGATCCGGTAAGCCGCCGGGCGCGCGAGCTGCACGAGCACCCGCGTCGTGCGCTGCGCCGCCTTGCCGAACCCCTGGGTCATCACCCCCGCCACGATCGCGTTGCCGTCCGTGATGGCGCCGGGCGCCCCCGCCGACGACTCGGCGCCCTCCAGGTCGACGAGGAGCCGCTTGCCGCCGTCCGCCACGCGCGCCGAGAAGCGCGGCACCCCGCTCGTCGCGACAACGATCTCGGCCCTCCCCTCTGAAGGCGCCGTGAGCCTGACGTCGCTGACCTGGATCGGGGCGGCCGCGTCTGCGTCTCCCGCAGGAGCGCCGAGGATCAACATCATCCCGAGTGCCGCAGCACGGCGAAGCGCGCCCCGCCTCGGGCGATAGTCTCGATTGCTCTTCATTGCACTCCCGCTTCGCGGTGACGCGAGATCTGCGTCACGCTGCCGGGAGGCTACTTCGAGTGCCCTGGGCGGGCCCAATTCGTGGCGGTCAGGGCGAGCCGAAGGTCGGCTCGTTCGTCTCGCCGAGCGGCCTCAGCGCGATCACGCGCGTGGTCGGCGGGATCTCCGGGTGCGACGGATCCTCGCGGATGAAGACGAGGTCGGAGTCGCGGATCCGATCGACCCGCCAGTTCACGGCCACGTCGACGCCCGTGGGGCCGCCGGCGTGCACGATCTCGGCCTTGCCGACGAAGTCGCCCACCTTCACCACCCACCCGAGCCCCGTCGGATCGGTGAGCAGCGCGCGGGCGGGCGCGCGCGAGACGACGCCGACCAGCTTGAGCTCGTCGAGCGCGAAGCGATCCACGAGGACCTGCCGCTGGATCGTCACCCGCCCCCGGGCCTGCGTCGCGAAGAGCGACTCGAAGCTCCGGAACGGGTCGCGGCTCCGGCCGCTCTCGGAGAAATCGGCCTCCTGGAACTCCCGGAGCGGCAGCGGCGGCATCTCGGGCGCGCCGGCGTCCGCGGCGGCGGACGCGCCGGCCGCGGGGGTGCGCGCCGACGAGGCGCTGGCCTGCGGCTTGGCCTTCGCGCCCGTCTGGCTGGAGGTGACGACCGGCTCGTCCTCGCACCCCGTGAGCGAGAGGGCCGCGGCGATGGTCGCCCCGAGGGCGAGCAGCAGCATCCGGCCGGCGTTCACCGCACACCTCCGGCGCCCCGCCGCTTCACGCCGCTCGTCGGGCTCTCCCCCGCGCGCACGGCGCGGAACGCGGTCGCGAGGCACTCCACCTGGACCTCCACGTCGGACCCCACGACCTTCGGCTCCTTGATCTGGACCTCCTCGAGGTTGATGATGCGGTCGAGCTGCCCCACGCCGTGGAAGAACTTCGCCACCTGGTGGAATTTGCCGGAGAGCGTCAGCTTCATCGGCACCTTGGAGAAGAACTCCTGCGGGATCTCCTCGGTGGGGCTCCATGACGTCAGGTTGACGCCGGAGACGGTCGCGATGCCCTGGATCGCGGAGAGGAAGGCCGGCGTCTCGGACTCGTCCGGGAGGATCTTCTTCTGCTCGCGGCTCAGCTGCTCGCGGCGGGTCTTCTCGTCGAGGTCCTTCTGGTAGGCGGCCTTCGACGCTTGCGCCTTGGCGAGCTCCGCCTGGAGCGACTGCTGCTTCTGGACGGCGCCCTCGATCTGCGAGTCCACCTCGGCGTAGAAGCCGACGAAGTACAGGATGCCGACGAGCGCCGCGAAGAGCGCGCCGACGCCGACCTTCGCGAGCGGCGGCAGCCGATCGAGCGCCGAGCCGGCCTGCACGGGCTGGGGCTTCGTGGCCATCAGTACCTCACCTTCAGCTGCAGCGCGAACGAGACGAGCTCGAGCCGCGACGCCTTCTCGTTCTCCTTCTTCCCTGGCAGCAGCTGCACGTCGTAAAAGTACGACGACAGCTTGAGCCGCTGGGCGAGCTCGTAGACGTCGGTGCCGTCGCGCGCGAGCCCCTCGACGCGGACGGTCCGATCGGACTCGATGTAGCTCGAGAGCCACAGCCGCCGGCTGTCCCAGGAGGGGTTGTAGACGGCGAGCGGGTTCTCCTTGCGGAGCTGCGCGAGCTTGTCCGGGTCGGCGGTCGGCCCCTTGCCGTTCGTGAGCAGCTGCGCGAGCTCGAGCAGCACCGCCGTCGGCCCGCTGCGCGCCGCCTGGAGCTTCGCGATCGCGTCCTCGCGCGCGCGGAGGACCTCGAGCGACTTCTTGATCTCCTCGTGGTTCGCGACGAGCGTGCGGATGTCCTGGATCTGGCTCTGGAGCACCGAGTTCTTCCGCGTCTGCTCCCCGAGCTCCTCGACCTTCGTCTGGTGGAAGAGGAAGAGCGCGACGATCTCGAGGATCACGACGCCGAGCGTGACGAGCAGCCACCGCTGGCTCGCCTGGGGAGCGGCCCCGCGCGTGCCGCGCCGCTGCGGGAGCAGGTTGACGCGAATCACGAGCGCTTCTCCCGGTCCTTGCGCATCGCGAGCCCGAGCGAGACGCAGAACTGCGCCGCCCGGAGCCGGAGCAGCTCCTGGTTGACTTCCTTTGCTTCCACGGTGATGCGCTCCATCGGCTGGATCAGCTCGACGGCGACCCGGGCGCGCCGCCCGATCGCGGCGGGCAGCGCCGGCAGGTTGGACGAGCCGCCGGTCAGGTAGATGCGGTGCATGTCGCCCTCACCGCTCGTGGCCAGGAAGAAGTCGAGCGAGCGCTGGATCTCGCCGGCGATGGAGTCGCACACCTGCTCGATGGTCTCGATGACCTGGGCGGGCACGCCGCCCGGGCCCGAGGTCACGCTGGCGCACTTGAACTCCTCGGCCTGCTCGAAGCTGATCCCGAGCTTCCGCTGGATCTGCTCGGTGATGTAGTTGCCGCCGTTGCCGATGTCGCGGGTGAACGCGCTCGCGCCGCGCGACACGATGTTGATCGACGCGAGGCTCGCGCCGACGTTGATGATCGCGAACGTCTGGTCCGGCGGGACGCCGCGGTTCACCTCGAACAGGTTCTGCACGGTGAACGCGTCGATGTCGACCACCATGGGCTTGAGCTTCGCGTTCCTGGCGATCTGGGTGTAGTCGTTGATCTCGTCGCGCTTCGCGGCGACGAGCAAGAGGTCCATCTGCCCGGCCTCGGGGCGGCGGCGCAGCACCTCGTAGTCGACGTGCACGTCCTTGATGTCGAAGGGGATGTGCTGCTCGGCCTCCCACTGGATCTGCTCGTCCAGCTCGGCGGCGGTCATGAGCGGCACCGTGATCTTGCGGATGATGACCGCCTGGCCGCTGATACTGAGCGCGATCTCGCGCTGGCGGATCCTGGCCTCCGAGAAGGCGCGGCCGAGCGCCTCGACGATGGCCTGCGCGTTCATCACATGGCCATCGACGATGGCCTGCGGCGCGAGCGGCGCGTAACCGAGCCGCACGAGGCCGTAGCCCTTACGACCTTCCTTGATCTGAGCGATCTTGATCGCGCTCGATCCGATGTCGACCCCGACCAAGTTCTTGCCTTCCGACATCCCGTCCGTCCTGCTCCGCGCGCGCCTCGATGAAGAAAGGGAGGCCGGGCCGCGTTGCCCGGTCTCCCGGGCGCCCGATCCCCTCTGATCGCTTCTGGCCGCTTCTGGCGAAGCTTCGCACCACAGCCGATCGCGGGGCAAAAAACCGCTTTACGCTTGCCTCTCGTCCGCCTATCGAAGCTCGATATGCGGCACGGCGCCGCCGGTCGAACCGGCAGGCGCGCGCCAGCCCAGGGTAGCACCGTCCGGGGCTCGGTCGTCGGGCACGGATGAGGTCAGGTCAGAGTCCCCTCATGCATCCGGAGATCTCCCGTTTGTGCGGCACCGGCGGCCTCCGTGCCGGGACCGCGATGGAGCCCCGCCCTCGGCCGTCGCGGCTGCGGTCCATGGTCGCCGCCCTCGCGGCGGCCTTTCTCCTGAGCGCCGCCCCGGGCGCGGCGCTCGCCGAGCGCGCCGAGGACGGCCAGCACACGGTCTACGCCGGCCAGACGCTCGGCAAGATCGCGAAGCGGTACCGGATCACGGTCGACGCGCTCCGCGAGGCGAACGGGCTCAAGCCTGGCCAGCGGATCCACCCGGGCCTCGTCCTCGTGATCCCCGAGCGGGGCAAGCCCGGCGCGCGCTCCACGCGGACCACGCCGGGCCGGGCGGCCTCCCAGCGCAACGAGCCGGAGCGGGGCCGCGGCGCCAGCGCCAAGCAGCGGATCGCCGAGACCCGTCCCCCGGGCAAGGGGTCGACGAAGCGGGACGCGAAGGCAGATGCCCGGTCGCTGCCGCCGAACAAGCGTTACACCCAGCGGCCCAAGCGCCCCGGATGGGTCCGCCTGGTGCGCGGCGCCGAGCGGCTCGAGCTCCGGGTGCTCACGCCGAAAGGGCGCCTCGTCCCCAAGGCCCTCCCCAAGCTGAGCCGGCTGATGCGCGCGTCCCCCACCGCCTCGGTCCCGATCGACCCGCGCCTGGCCACGCTGCTCGGCATGGTCAGCGACCACTTCGGCGGCAGGACCCTCCGCGTCGTCAGCGGTTATCGCCCCTACTCTCCGACCCAGTACACCCCGCACTCCAACCACAACTTCGGTCGCGCTGTCGACTTCATGGTCGAGGGCGTGCCCAACACCGTGGTCCGCGATTTCTGCCGCGGTTTTCGCAACGCGGGTGTCGGATATTACCCCAACTCGACCTTTGTTCACCTGGACGTTCGTTCAGACAAGGTCTACTGGGTGGATTACTCGGGGCCTGGAGAGGCGCCGCGCTACGGGGGACCGAAGGGCTCTGTCGCGGCCGACGAGGCAGCGCGCGATGTCCCCGTCTCGGCGGAGGAGGAGGTGTATGGGTCAGGTGAGCCCCGCGCCACCCAGGCGCAACCCTCGAATACCACAGGGACAAATTCGGACGCGGGGCGCAGCGGTGGCGAGCCGCCGAGGAACGTGGGTGCAGGTACACCCACCCCGGCTCCTGCCACGTCAGTGGTGGAAAGGTGAGCTGCCCAGGCCGCTGGCTAGTATCCACACACTGAACATCCGCACCAGACACAATTGCACGGCTCTACCTTGCACGCTGCGAGAGTTGTGGCACCAATCCACCTCACGTGCAGCAATCGACCCGACTGCAGCGGGAGGAGTTTGCTCCTCCCAGGCCACTCCCCCCGTGCTGTGACGGGGAAGAGTGTGTCCAGCCGGTCATCCTGGGCACGACGTGCCCGGTCGTCACGTGTGATCGCGCGCTGATCGAGGCGCCCGACGCGGTCGACCTCGACGCGCTGGACGCTGTGCGTGGCGCCGCGGTGCAGGCGCCCGTCGCGGCGCTCGCGCACGATGCGTGGGAATCCGTGGAGGTCACGTCAAGCTGCGCGCACGACATCTGGGAATCCGCGGAGACCCCGTCCCCCTGCGCGTACGACGAGGGGTGGCCCGCCGCGGAGCCGGACAGCGGCGCGAGCTGCCCGCCGTGCTGTACCGAGGCGGCGTGCGCGAGCGAGTCGCAGCGCCGCGAGCCGCCGGGCGCGCCGCTCCGTCCGGAGGTGCTGAAGGGGTACTTCCCGCTCGTCCGCAAGCTGGTGCGCCAGGTGTCGCGGCACCTGCCGCCCAACGTGCAGCGCGACGATCTGCTCAGCGCAGGGATGCTCGGGCTCGTCGACTCGCTCCGCAAGAACGGCGGCAGCGGCGGCGAGACGTTCGCCGGCTACGCGAAGCTCCGGATCCGCGGCGCGATCGTCGACGAGCTCCGCGCGCAGGACTGGCTCTCGCGGCGGGCGCGCGAGGCGGTCGAGGCCGAGGCGGCGGCCGGCAAGGTCGGCGGAGCGGCCGTCTTCGTGAGCCTGAGCGAGGTGACGCCCACGGAGGAGTCGGCGCACATGTCCGGCGGCGACGACCCGATCGAGGTGATCGCGGCGCAGGCGACCCGGCGTGCCCTGTCCTTCGCCATCGCGCAGCTCCCCGAGCGAGAGCGGCGCGTGATCGGCATGTACTACTTCGAGGGGGCCAAGCTGAAGGAGATCGGCGCCGAGCTCGGGGTCGGCGAGCCGCGCGTGTCGCAGCTGCACACGCGCGCGCTCGGGATGCTGCGCGGCATGCTGTCCCACGCCTGACCGCCGCGCCTGACCACCGCGCCCGACCGCCGCCCGCACCGACCGCGGTCGATCAGGGGCCCGCCCCCTCCGTGAGCCACCGCGCCCGGCCGGGCATCGCGAGGCCGACCGCGAAGAGCGCGGTCTCCTCGTAGGCCTGCTGCAGCGCGGGGTCGCCGGAGGCGCGGTGCACGAACGCGTTGCGGTGCGCGCCGCGATCGAGGGCGACCACGCGCGCGCAGCCGAGGTCGAGCAGCGCCTCGGTCGTCGCCTCGTCGCTGTCGAACGTCGTCGTGGCCACGAGGAACGTCCCGTCCTCGAGCACACAGGCGGCGCTGCGCCGGCGCATGGTGCCGATCTCGCGCGCCTCGGGCCGCAGCCTGCCCTCGTCGGCGGTGAGCGGCAGCTCGGTCGCGTCCATGCCCGGCGCGACCTCGACGCCGCCGGCCGGGCGGATCTCGACGCGGCCGCGGCGGACCAGCAGCAGGCCCCCCTCGCCCCGGAAGCGGAGCCCGACGGTGCCGCCCACGGCGAGCCCGCGCGGGCCGCGCCGCCGGCCGGTGCCGACGCCGATCGCCGCCATGACGTGCGACCGCTCGTCGGCCGGCACGTCGGCGTCGAGCTTCGGCGCGGTCCGCGGCGAGATCTCTCGGGAGCCGGCGCGGAGGCGGAAGAGGAACCGATCCGGCGCGAGGGCGTGGACGCGGACCTGCGCGCCGAGGTGCACGGTGTCGGCGGCGTACACGGCCGGGCTCCACGCCGGCGGCGGCTGCGCGCCGCTGTCCGCGGTCCAGCCGACGCGCTCGCCCGGGAGCGACAGATCGGGCGCCGGCGGGCCGTCCGTCGAGCGCGACTCGAAGTAGAGGAAGGGGCGCGGGGAGGCCGACGCGACGTGCGCCGGCGGCGCGAGCGACATCGCCGGCGCGAGGCGCTCCGCGGTCAAGCTGCCGTCCTGCTGGCGGCTCAGGAAGGCGACCCCGAGGGGCTCCGGCGCCCGGCCCAGCGAGACGCCGGCGAGGCACCGCGCGCGCTCGAGCGCCGCCCTGATCGCGGCCGCGTCGGCGGCGCTGCTCCACGCGTGGACCACGAGGCCGCGATCGGTCATGCACAGCGCCGAGCGCTCGACGACGAGGTCGTCGCCGTCGCCGGGCGAGAGCGTCGCGTCGGCCGGGGCGCGCTCCCCGAGGGGGCCGGCGAGGGCGGCGAGCGCGGCCGCGGGGCTCGCCGCCTCGAAGAAGGAAGGGCCCTGCCAGAGCGCCCAGGGAAAGCGCTTGCCGCCCCCATCGCGAAGATCGCGGGGGCTCGCGGCCGGCGGGCCCTGCCAGAGCGCCCAGGGCACGCGATCGACGTCGCCGCGCGACGGCCACGCGCCGAAGTACGGCCGGCCCGAGAGGTCGACCGCGAGCGTCGCGGCGCCGTCGCGCGGCGGCACGAGCGCGCGGCCGCCGACGACCATGCCGAGCGCCTCCGCCCCGGCGGGGGGCGCGGCCGGGTCGCGCGGCCCGACGCCGAGGCCGATGGCCCCGCGGAGCGTCGACGCGTCGGGGAGCTGCCCCGTGCCGCGCGGGCCGACGGACGGCCTGGGCGCCTCGAAGCCGGCCTGCAGGGTGAGCTTGATGTGCCGCGTGTCGATGGCGAACAGGTGAACGCGCACCTGCTCCCGCTGCGGATCGGGGCGGATCGTCGTCGCGGCGAAGGGGCTGGACGGGCGCTGCGGGTCGCCCTCGATGCCGGGGAGCACGCGCGGGAGCGAGGGCGCCACGAGCACCCAGTCTCCCTCCCCCGGGAGCGGGGGCTGGATCGCGGGCAGCACCTTCGGCGGCGGCCAGAGCGAGGGCCACCCCTCCGGCGCAGGCTCCGGGGACGCGGCGCCGTGGGTCAGGTACGCGGCGGCCGGCTCGGCGCCGAGACCCACCGCGGCGCGATCCGCGCCGAGCGCGAGCCGCTCGACCGCGGCCGCCGCCCCCGGACCGAGCAGGCGCCCGGCGGACGGCCCGGCGAGCTCCAGGAACGACGGCACGCGGGGCGGGACGAGGTGCACGCGGGCGCCGAACGGATTGCGCCCGCCCGTGTCGATCTCGCCGGTGGCGGTGTTGAGCGCCGCCGGCAGCGCCTCGGGCCCGAGGGCCATCACCAGGCCCTCGTCGACGAGATCGAGCCGCGCCGACGCGGGCGGGCTGTCGAAGGCGATCTCGCTGCGCGACGCGCCGTCCACGCTCCCGGTCTCGATCCAACCGTCGACGGCCACGCGGAGCCGCTCGCCGAGGGGCCGAGACCCCGGGGGCGCGCCGCCGCCGAGATCCAGCAGCGTGATCCCCTGCACGACGCCGAAGGCGGAGGTGGTCACCGCGACGCGGCGACCGCGGGCGACAAGGCTGCGATCGTCGCCGAGGGGCGTCTCGGTCAGGTTGCGGACGCCGCCGAGGCTCAACGGCCGGCCGGAGCGGGTGAGCCGCACGCGCGCGCGGTACAGGTCGGCGGCGCCGCGCCCGTCCGCCGCGGGCTCCGCGCCCGCCGCGGGCTCACCGGCCGGCGGCCGCGGGACGCCCAGGAACAGCACCCGGCGGCCCAGCAGCGCGTCGGAGAGGAACCCGCCGCGCTCCTCCCAGACGAAATCGTCCGGGCTGACGGCGCCGCCGATCGCCTCCCCGAGCATCCGGGCGATGGCGTCGGTGGTCCGCGCCGGCGGGGACGGCGTCGAGAGCCGCGCGACCGCCCCGAGCAGGGCGACGCCGAGCGCGATCGGGAGCCGGCCCCGGAGGTGATCGATCCACGTGGAGAGCGGTCTTTCGGTCATCCCTGCGCGAGCGCGCTCCCTCCTTCAGTCCCGCCGGCCTGGGCCGCCGCGGCGCGCGGGCCGATCCCGAGGAGCTGGCGCGCCCGGTCCGGATCGACCACCTCTCGGCCGATGCTCCGCGCGAAGGCGGCGGCGCGCGCGACCAGCGGCGCGCTCCCCTCGGCGAGCACGCCCTTGTCCAGGTAGATGTTGTCCTCCAGCCCCACCCGCGCGTGCCCGCCGAGCTGCATGGCGAGCTCGGTCATCGGGCGCTGGTGGCGGCCGACGGCGGCGACTCCCCAGCTGGAGCCTCGCGGGATCTGGCTGATCATGAACCGGAGCACGTCCTCGCGCGCCGCGATGCCGCCGGGCACCCCCAGCACGAACTGGAAGTGGAGCGGCTCGGCGAGGAGCCCCTCGGCGAGCAAGCTGAGCGCCTCATGGATATGGCCGACCTCATAGCACTCGAGCTCGGGGACGCTCCCCGCCGCGCGGATCCGGGCCGCCATGTCCCGGATGAGCGGCCGGGTGTTGTCGAAGATCCCGTCGCCGAAGTTGAGCGTGCCGCAGTTCAAGGTGGCCATCTCGGGGTTGCAGAGCAGCGGCTGGGCGCGCTCGTCGACGTTCATCCCGACGGCGCCGCCGGTCGACGTCTGGACGATGACGTCCGTCGTCTCCTGGATGGCGGCGATCGCCTCGGCGAAGAGCGCGCGCGACTGGCTCGGCGTCCCGTCCGGGTTCCTGACGTGCAGGTGGACCACCGCGGCGCCCGCGTCGCGGCAGCGCGCCGCCTCGTCGGCGAGCTCGCGCGCCGTGACCGGCAGGTGCGGCGTCTGCGCCCGGGTCGTCTCGGCGCCGACGATCGCCGCCGTCAGGATCAGGGCGCTCTGCAGCGGCGTGACGATGATCCGGGGGGGCGGCGTGATGATCGGCCGCGGCTCCGGGAGCTGCGCGTGGTCCGGGGGCGGCGCCGACAGCGCCGGCAGGACGAGGCGCGGCCTTCGCTGGAGCTCCTTCGGGACGACGCAGGTGCCGAGCGCCCGGCAAACGATGATCGGCTCGGCCAGCGCGTCCGCCGCCGAGGGCGCTACCCCGGCTTCGCGGACGCTGGCGACGACCTTGCGCGCCTCGAAGGCCATCGCGCGCGACGTGGCGCCGACCTTCGTGACCACGCCGGTCGCCTCGATGAAGTCGCCTGCTCGGACCGGGGCGAGGAACTCGACCGCCTCGTACGCACGGAAGAGCCCCTCGTCGCCGTCCAGACGGATGAGGAGCTCGGTGGCGACGTCGCCGAAGAGCGCGAGAATACGCGCGCCATCGCACAGCTCCCCCGCGTAATGTGCGTCGTGCGCGCCCATCCTGACGCGCAGCGTGATCGTGAGACCAACCCCAGTGCTCATGGGCGTGAAGACTCAACAGTCGACAGTCGTTAGTCAACAAGGGAAACTCCCCCTGCCGATGAACCTCGTAGAAGCCAGAAATCTCCCGCGCCACGTCGGAATCATCATGGATGGCAACGGCCGCTGGGCGGAGCTGCGCGGCGAGCCGCGCGAGGCCGGGCACAAGGCCGGCAGCGCCGCCGTGCGGCGGATCGTGCGCGTCTGCCGGAGGCTCGGCGTCGAGGCGCTGACGCTGTACGCGTTCAGCGAGCAGAACTGGGCGCGGCCTCAGAACGAGGTCGACGCGCTCATGGGCCTCTTGCGCGAGTTCCTGATGACCGAGCGCGGCGAGATCCTCGAGAACGACATCCGCCTGGTCGCGATCGGCGACATCAGCCGGCTCCCCGAGGCCGTGCGCGACGTGCTCGACCCGCTCCGGAAGGCGTCCGCCACGAACCGGCAGATGACGCTCGCGCTGGCGCTGTCCTACGGGGCGCGCGAGGAGATCGCCGCCGCGGCGCGCGAGCTCGCGATGGAGGCGGTCGCCGGCAGGCTCGATCCGGAGGCGATCGACGGGGCGCTGCTCGCCGCGCGGCTGCCGAGCCTGAGCGTGGGCGAGCCGGATCTCATCATCCGCACCGGCGGCGAGCAGCGGCTCTCCAACTTCCTGCTCTACGGGGCCGCGTACGCCGAGCTGTCGTTCACGGAGCGGCTGTGGCCGGACTTCACCGAGGACGACCTCTTCGCGGCCATCGCGGCCTACCAGCTGCACGACAGCGACGACGAGCCCGCGGAAGGCGCGGAGGGCGGCGGCGAGGGCGAGGCGGTCCGCGCGAAGGGCGCGCTCGACGCAGGACGGCCGTGGCGCGCGCGCGACCTCGCCTCTCACAACGGTTCACGAACGGGAGTCTGACGCTTGGCTGCTTCCAACCTCACGACGCGGGTCATCACCGCGATCGTGGCCGCTCCGCTCCTCCTCTCGCTGCTCTACCTCGGCCCGAGCTGGGGGTGGGCCGCGCTCGTCGCGGCCGCCGCGGCCATCGGCGCGCTCGAGTTCTTCGCGATGACGCACGCGGACGACCGCGCGGCGCGCGTCGCCGGCGTCGCGCTCACCCTCGCCGTCGTCGGCGTGCTCTGGCGCTTCGGGGGCTCGCCGGGCGCGCTCCTCGCGCTGATCTTCCTGCTCCCGTTCGTCGCGATGCTCGTCACGCTGGTGCGCCTCGGCGAGATGCGCACCGCGGCGCTGCGCGTGCTGGCGATGACCTTCGGCCCGCTCTACGTGGGCGGCGGGCTCGGCGCGCTGGCGCTCCTCCGGCGCGACGCCGGCGCCGACGGCCCCTCGTTCGTGGTGCTGGCGCTGCTGCTCTCCTGGTTCTCCGACACGGGGGCCTACTTCGCCGGCCGCTTCCTCGGCCGGCGCAAGCTCTACGAGGCGGTGAGCCCCAAGAAGACCGTCGCGGGCGCCCTCGGGGGCCTGCTGTTCGCGGTGCTCGGCGCGCTCCTCGCCCACGTCTGGTTTCTCCGGTCGCTGCCGGTCGTCGACGCTATCGCGCTCGCGATCGTCGCGGGCGGCCTCGGTCAGGCGGGGGATCTCGGGGAGTCCCTGTTCAAGCGCTCCTTCGGGATCAAGGACTCTGGCGGGATCGTGCCCGGCCACGGCGGCATCCTCGACCGGGTCGACGCCCTGCTCGTCACCGGGACCATCACCTATCTGTACGTCCTGTGGTCGAGATCATGAACGGCGCCTCGCGTCGCGCGGCGCCGCGTCGCGCACTGCCAGACTGACGCATTGTCCCGGCCGTCTGGAGCCGCGATGACGCAGCGCATGATTGCGCCCGCAGGCATTGAAATGGGGGGCGCGGCGCACTAGAGAGTTACAGAGCCATGGAAGATCAAGTCAGTACCAAGGTCACGACGGCGTCGGTGAGCACGCCTCCTGCGCCGGGCCAGAAGCACAAATACGAGTTCTTCAAAGTCATCCAGGGTTATCTCGACGAGGCCGCCCGCCTGATCGAGGTGCCGGGTTACATCACCACGATCTTGAGCCAGCCCAAGAACGAGGTCATCGTCAATTTCCCCGTGCGGATGGATGACGGCAGTATCCGGCTCTTCAAGGGTTACCGGATCCAGCACAACAACCTCCTCGGGCCGTTCAAGGGGGGTGTTCGCTATCACGAGACGGTGTCGCTCGACGACCTCAAGGCGCTCGCCGCGATGATGACGTGGAAGTGCGCGCTCATGAACCTGCCGCTCGGCGGCGGCAAGGGAGGCATCAAGTTCAACCCGAACGAGGTGTCGCGCGCCGAGCTCCAGCGCATCACGCGCCGCTTCTTCCATGCGCTCGGCTCGAACATCGGCCCGGAGACGGACATCCCTGCTCCCGACGTCGGCACCGACGCGAAGACCATGGCGTGGGCCATGGACACGTACATGAACACCGTCGGACAGCTCTTCAAGCAGGCGGTGAAGGGCGTCGTGACGGGCAAGCCGGTGGCGTCGGGCGGCACGTACGGGCGAGAGAAGGCCACGGGACAGGGGGTCGTCCACTGCATCACCGAGTGGGCCGAGGACAACGACGTGAACCTCGGCGGCGCGACGCTGCTCGTGCAGGGGTTCGGCAACGTCGGCTCGAACACGGCCGTGCTCCTGTCGAAGCTCGGCGCCTCGACCGTCGCGGTCGGCGACCACACCGGGTATCTCTACAATCCGGAGGGGTTCAATCCGCACAAGCTGCAAGACTACGTGAAGAAGCACCGCTCGATCGCGGGCTACCCGGCCGGCAAGCCGATCAGCCGCGAGGAGTTCTTCCGGCTCAAGGCGGACATCTTCATCCCGGCGGCCCTGGAGAACCAGGTCGGCGTGGAGGAGGCGAGCTGGCTGCAGGTCCGGCTCGTGGCCGAGGGCGCGAACGGGCCGTGCTCGCCCGAGGGGGAGAAGGTCCTCCTGGAGCGCGGGATCGACATCCTGCCGGACGTCCTCGCCAACTCGGGCGGCGTCACGGTGAGCTACTACGAGTGGGTGCAGAACAAGCGCTCCGAGACGTGGACGCTCGAGGAGGTCGACGCCCGGCTCGAGAAGGCGATGAAGCGGGCCTACCGCGAGGTGACCGAGATGGCGCGGCAGAAGAAGTGCACGCTGCGCCTCGCCGCCTACGCCGTGGCGCTGCAGCGGCTCGCCGCCGTGTACGGCGAGCGCGAGATCTTCCCGTGAGCCCGCGCGGGCCGCGCCCCGCTACGCCGTGAACTCGATGAGGAGAGGGAGGTGGTCCGAGCCCACCTTCCGATCGGGGAAGCCGCGATGTACATCGCAGAGGGCCGTCGAGCCCGCGTGCGTCAAGAACGTCACCTTCGGCTTTCCGCAGCGAACGATCTCGGCCGACACGAGCGCCTGATCTGGCATCGACCACGGCCCCGCGCTGTGCGTGCTCTTGCCGCGGCAGCGGCTCCCGTAGGGCGGCCCGCCGCGCTGCAAGGCGGAGAGCGTCGCGTTGTACAGAGGTCGATACGACATGTCTCGCCGGCTCGCCTTCGACAGCACCCATTCAGGGTCGCCGCGCGCATGGAAGCCGTCGCGGCCCGTCATTGAACTGTCGTGGGGCTCAAGGTTGAAGTCGCCGCTCACGATCTCGCCCCGGGCGGGATGGTGCGCCCTGAACCTGCGGAGATCGGCGAGCGGCTCGCACCGCGCCAGGGCCCGCCGCTCCTCGGAGTCCTTGAAGAGGATCGATAGGTGCATATTCCAGAACCCGAGGCCGAGCCCTCCGGCGCGGGGATCGATCAGGACGACGAGCGCCCTCCAGCGCTCCATCCCGCTGTAATCGAGCACCTTCCATGCCGGCTGAAGGATGACGGTCGCGATGCCTCCCGGAGCCGAGATGACCTGATATCTGGGGCCGAGGACCCGCTGGCGCTGGAGATCTTCGGGCGCCTCCTGAAGCGCCACGATGCTCGGAGCGTGCTCGGCCACCAGCGTCCCGAGGACGCCGAGCCGCGACCGCCGGACATCCTCCGAGAGATCGCGGTCGTAGTAGATGCCCATGTTCCACTGGAGGACGGTGTGCCGCCGGCCGATCATGGCGCTGGTCGCCCCCCGGGCAGGCATCCGTGGTCCGCGAGGCGGCGGATCCCGAGCTCGGTCATGGCTCCGGCGGCTCCCGAGCAGCCAGCATGAGCCCCTCGACGAGCTGGCGCGTCTCGTCGCTGTGCGCGAGGTCCGTCACGAAAGAGGCGATCTTCGACTCCCTTGTGAACGTGCGCTCCCTGTTGCTCCAGTCCTCGATCTTGATCGCTCCGCTCAAGGTCTCGTGGATCTTGAGCAGCAGGATTCGAGCCTTAGGTTTGCCCACGGGCGCCAGGACAAACTCGAACGTGGCGAGCTCTCCAGGGGCCGGGGCGACGGGCTTGACGCTCGCGGTGACCAGCCCGTTGGCCTTGGCCTCCAGCCCCTCCGCGAAGGAGGCGATCGCCGCGATCGGTCCCTGGATCGGCACCTTCGGTTCGACGAAGAAGGGCCAGGAGTCGCGCATATCGCGCGGCATCTGGCGCGCGCGAGCAGGGGCGACGAACCGCTTGATTCGCTTGCCGGCGCTCCTCTCCGCGGGCCACCACGGGCGGGAAGGAGCGTCGGACGGCTCGGAAGGCGACCTCTCCCACGCGCAGATGGGCCCCTTGTACCCCACCGCCTTCGCCACGAGCGCCACCAGGACGGCCTGAAGGATCGCCGCGCTCCTGCCGTCCGGCCGCGCCTTGTCCTCTCCCAGGAGGTAGGCTTCGGCGGAGGAGAGCGCCGCGTCGATCTCATCGAGCGGGGCTAGCCGGACCTTCGCGAAGGCCGCGCGGATCAAGGCGCTCGCGCGCCCCTGCTCTGCGCGCTGCAGGGAGGCGAGGAGCTCGGCCGACAGCGCAGGCCCTTTCCGCGCCTCGATCCTTCCGCGGTGCTGCGCGAACCAGTCGTTCCAGCGCTGCCTGTCCGCGGCCTGGAGGGCCTCGTCGCCGAGCACGCTCCTCGCGGCCATGCTCGCTCCGTGCAGCAGCTTGAGCGCGGCGCCCTCGGTCGAGGTCTCGTGGATCGCCTCGACGAACCTCGTGACCGCCGCGGCGAGCGCGCCGCTCTGCGCATCGTCGCGCGCGACGTGGCTGGACAGGACCGTGAACAGCGCCACGGGCCAGGGCGCATCGTCGCCGCGCAGCGGGACGGGAGGGCGCTCGCGCTGACGCCCTGGAAGGCGCGCCTCGACGCCCATCCTGAAGAGGCCGGCCCGCCCGCCGTCCCCGTCCAGGCCGTGGAGCACCCCCACGTGGAACGGTTGTCCGAAGCAGAAGGCGATGCAGGTCAGGTCACGGCGGAGGACGTCGCGGTCCAGCGTCGTCGCGTCTCGCGGATCCAACGCGAGGATCCAGCGGGTCTCACCGCGGTGCGCGCAATGAACCAAGTAGTAGGTGTACGATGGCCCCTCGAGGCAATAGTGCCGCCACGAGCCGGTGCCTTCGCCCGCGGTCGTGCGGTGGCCGGGACGAAGCGCCGGCTGCGCAGAATCGCCGGTCCGATGGCGGCTCGTCGGCCCACGCTCCGCGACCAGGTCCAAGTTGCCGTTGCTCGAGGGCAGCGCAGCATCGGTGATCCCCGCCCACAGCAGCGGCCTGGCCGCGGGCCAACGGATGGCCCAGTCGTCGTACGTGAGCTCCACCCTGCAGACGCGCTCTTCCCTCTTCTTCCACGACCGGACGGCCGCGTTGCGCGCAGAGAACGTGGCGCCGTCCTTGCAACGCCCCTCCAGCTGAAGGCGGCTCAGGTCCTCCCGCGCAATGTCGCTCAGCGAGCCGTCCGGGCTGTCGACGTCGCACGAGACGATCAGCGTATCGCCGTCCACCCGGAGCGTACCCGCGGTGACCCTCGGCTTCGAGCCCACCGCCCGGAGCTCGACGAGCTCCTGCAGCAGCCCCGAGCTCGGCAGGGAGCCGAGCGAGAGGCGATGGAGCGTCACGAGCTTCGGCCCGGATATCTTGACGGGCGCGCCGCCGCCGGTGGTCATGACCGTGAGCGGCCTGGGGCGCGGCAAGACCGGACGGCGACGGGCAGCACGTGGGCGACCATACACCAGGAGGCGCTGCGATTTCAAACCGGGTCGAGCCTAGGCGCCCTCCGAGTCCGAGATGACGAGCACGTCACGTCCCTCGCCGTGCGCGAAGGAGAGGGAGAGCCCCGTGAGCTTGCAGAGCTCCTGAAGGAAGCCGAAGTCGGTCCGATCGTGCTGGACCAGGCGCGCGTGCGGCGGGTGCTTGCGCCGCAGGCGAAAGAGGAAGTCCTCACCCTCGTTGAAGCCGGCGGCCTTGAGCTTCCGGGCGACGAGCTCGGGGACGGTGCGGTTGAGGAAGGTCCCCTTCGCGGACGCCTGCGTCATCTCCCAGACGCGTGGCACGACGGCGAGACGGAGGCTGTTGCGGTCGAGGTCCGCGCGCTGGATCTGCTCGAGATCCACGACCATGCCGTGCACGGAGCTCTCCTCGCCGTCCGTCACGAAGATCAGGGTCGCGCGGCTCTTCCAGAGCGCACGGTCAGCCAGGCTCGCCGGCACCTCCATCGCGAGCTCAACGTCATAACGGTACAGACCATGGATGTCGACCGAGGGTTGTATCCTGCGCACAGCGAAGGGGATGCCCGCCAGCGCGGTCCACTCCAGGCGATCGAACTGTTGAGCCATCGCGAGCCCTCGGCGCCTCTCTCCTCCGAGAGATGATGGAACAACGCGACCCTATCAGGAGCGAAGTCCACGTCAAGGCGGCTCAACGCGCATGATCAGCAAGACCCCCTGGCTCCTCGCGCAGGAAGCAGCATTGTTATCCAACTCCATAAATTACCACGATAAAGAGACATTTATTTTTGACGATCTGTGATAATTTTCTGACTTACAAAGCAATGCACGCGGCTGTGCGTTCTCTTTTCTTCGCGCACGTGCACGCCCGCCACATTTCCGCTCACGCGCGCTCGCCCCTCCTCTTCGCGTTGTCCCCGGCCCTCTCGGCGGACGAGCACGCCGCCGGGAGGATCGGCGGTCCGGAGTATCCGTTCTGTAGACCGCATCCTCGCGAGGTGCGCGCCGTCGCCGTAGATTCGCGACGCGATGCGAGAGCAAGAGCGGCCTGCGACGACGGGTGGCTGGGCGCAACAGCAACCGGGGGCGGCGGTACGCCTTCACTTCGCGGCCTAGTGGACGGCGACAGCGGGCAGCTCGGCGCCGGTGGCGTTCAGGATGGGCTTAAGATCGCGCGCGCCGGGCGCTAGCGAGGTCGACAACAGGCGCTGTCCGCGGCGTCGCCTGCGGGGCGCTGAGGAGCTCCGAGAGGGTGCGAGCGGAGATCTGCGCGGTCGCGAGATCGCCCGCCGCATGGGCAGCGGCGATGGTCTGCGTGAGGGTCGCGACGAGCACCTGGCGCGGGCTGCGCGCCGGGGGCGTGTTCAGGGCCGCTTCGGATCGGGGGGAGGTCGCCGGCGCTGCCTCATACGTGGGCGCCGAGGGCACCGCCGGAAGCGTCACGGAATCGTCCGGCCGACCAGAGATCGCGGGGTTAGCGCCCACGATCGGCAGACTGACACCGGCCTCGGCCCCCTCGAAACCCGCCCGATCGTGTCATCCTGCTCCCCCACCCCGCGCGACGAACACCCTCTCCGCGGGCCGGGTCGCTCGGCAAGACCTCCTGCCGAACCGGGGACGAACTCGGCCGACGAGGTACTAGACCTTCGCCTGCCCCGGCGCGCCCCCCGCCCCCGGCGCGCGCGTGATCTCGGCCGCCCGGCCGGCGACCCGGAGCGCCGTGCCCTGGAGGGCGTGCTTGTACTTGACGTAGCCGAGCGCGAGCACCCGCTGCCCGCGCGGATCCTTGACCTGGCTCGTGACGGCGCCGACGGCGGCGCCGTCGGGCAGCGCGATCTCGGCGCCCGCGGGCACGTCGCCTTCCCCCTCGACGGCGAGCTGCACGAGCCGCTTCTTGGCGTGGCCGCGCATCTGGAGCATGAACACCGTCTCCTGCCCCAGGTAGCAGCCCTTGTTGAACGAGACGGCGCGCTCCTCGAGCGAGGCCTCCTGCGGGAAGTTCTGGTCGTCGAAGTCGACGCCGAACCGCGGGACGTTGTTCTCGACCCGGAGCACCTCCCACGCCGCCGCCGTCGTGGGCAGGACGGGGCCGGCCTCGCCCGGGGCCTGGAGGAGCGCCGCGAGCACGGCGCCCTCGGCCTGCCGGGGCGCGACGAGGAGCGCGCCCCCGAGGCCGGTCCAGTCGACGATCGCCGCGTCCGCGCCGGCCGCGCGCCCGGCCACGGAGAGATCGGCCGCCCGCGGGCCGTGGGCGAAGACCCAGGCGTGCTCGCCGGAGGCGTCCGCGACCTCGGCGTCCTCCATGATGAGGTAGCGCTCGAAGCTCTCGCGCAGCGCCTCGACGCGATCCCGCAGCGCGCCGACGTAGATGCGGTCCTCCGCGATCACGATCCACACCTCGGCGAAGATCTTCCCGGTCTTCACCACGTTGAGCCCGTACGCCCCGCCCGCGGGGGGCGGGACCTCCGCCCCGGCGGGCAGCGGCTTCTGTGGGGCGAGATCGCAGGTGACCAGGCCGTTCAACCAGGTCTGCCGGTCCGAGCCGGTGACGATCAGCGTCCCGAGCTCGGGCATGGCCTGCACGAGCGCCCCTTCGCGGAGCGCGCGCCGCTGCTCGTCCAGTTCGTGGGCGTTGTTCATCGGGGCCTGATCGTGGAGGCGGGAGCCCGGGGCGTCGAGGGGCGGCCTGACATTTCGGCGGCCGCCCCGCCCGCGCTCAGGGATCGACCTCGGCGACGAGCGCCGGGAACTGGGCCGACGTGTGGACGGCCGGCGGGACGATCACCGCGTCGACGTGGCCCACGAGCCGGCGGAGCGCGTCGGCGTCGGCCGAGAGCACCTCGGCGACGACGGTGAGCGCCCTCGGGAGCGACGCGATCGACGCGATCACCGCCTCCGCCGTGGCGCCCCGGACCAGGATCGCGCGCGCGCCGACCTTCGCGGCGGCGTCGACCCCTTCCGCGCTCTCGGCCAGGGCGAGCGGCAGCATGCGCATCGTCCTCGCCCCCTTCGCGAGGCGGTCCCACTCGTCGAGCGGCAAGAGCGCGTCGATGCAGACCCCGTCCGCGCCGTGGTAGCGCGCCGCGAGCGCGCCGTCGCGATCGCCCACCCGGGACAGGCAGAGCGACGGCACGGTCCTCGTCGCGCGCGCGGCCCCCTGCATGGCGGGCCCCGCCTCGACAAACGCGAGGGCAGAGATGTTCAGCTCATGGAGCCGCAGCGCATCCTCCGCGGGCGACTCCGAGCCGACGAGCCCGACCAGAGCCATGTTCTTTCTACGGGTGGAGATCACCTGGAGAAGATCGCGTGTGGACGGGACGATCGATCCCGCATCGAAATCCGGCATGGGAGGGCCGGTAGACGAGCCGAACGCGCGGGTCAAGCGAGGGATCGCTCGAGCTCCTCGAGCGCGGGTCGGGAATCCATGGCTGGAACGTCCTGCGCGCGCATCCACACCGCCGTCTGATCGCCCTCGTAGCAGACGCGGTCTTCGTGCCGGAACTCGAACGCATAGCGGATCATGTGCCGCTTTTCGCCGAGCCGGGAGCGCGTCGCCACGCACGTGGCCTCGATGGGCGCGCCCGGCTGGACCAGCTTGCGAAAGACCACCCGGTGGATGTTTGTGCCATAGCCGATCCAGCCCGCGCGGTGCCGCAGGCCGAGCAGGTGGTAGGCGTGCACGAAGCCGAGCATCCCCGTCGCGTGCACGAGGATCGCGCCGGCGACGTGGCGCGGGTGCAGCAGCGGGTGCGCCCGCTGCGCGTCGACGAGCGGCATCGGCCGGTCGGTCGGCATGCGACAGCGCACCAGGCTCTTCCCGGCGTCCACCTCGAGGAGCTCGTCGAAGAAGAGGACCGAGGGGTCGTAGGGCAGGTCCGCGAGGAACTCGGCGTCGAACGGACCCAGCTTCACAGGAGGGGGCGCGCCGCTCGCCGCGCCGGGTGCAGAGGTCGTCATCGGTTGGCTCCGGGATCCCGGATCCCAAGAGGCAGCTCCTAGCAGCGGCCGATCGCGTGGGCAACGGTCGTCACGAGCTGGAGAAAATTCGGCGCCTCATCGGAATGAGCCAAGAGGGGTACCTCTGGAAATCATTGGAGCTCCATGGATTTCCAGGCGCTCTATCGAAGGTCTGCGGCTAAGGTTCCGTGATGCACACGACAGACTCCCTCGACCGCTTCATGGCGGATGTCCGGGCGGGCCTGAACGCGTCGCCGAAGCACCTCTCGCCGGAGTATTTCTACGATGCGCTCGGCTCGCACCTCTTCGAGGCGATCTGTCAGCTCCCGTGGTATCCGCTGACGCGCGCGGAGCGGGCGCTGCTCGAGCGGCACGCCGAGGCGATGGTCGCGCCGTTCGGGGCCGGCGCCTCGATCGTCGAGCTCGGCTGTGGCAGCGGGGAGAAGCTCGCCTTGCTGGCGGCGCCGCTCTGCAAGCGGGTGCCTCGCCTCGGCGTGCACCTCGTGGACGTGTCGGAGACGGCGCTCGACCTCTCGCGCCGGACCCTGGGCCGCCTGCCGCGCGTGGAGACGTCGGCCCACCGGGCGAGGTACGAGGAAGGCCTGTCCCGCGCGACGGCGCGGCGCGCGATCGACGCGCGGGGCGGCGATGGCGCCGTCCTCGTGCTGTTCCTCGGCTCGAACATCGGCAACCTGGCCCCGGCGGCCGCGGCGGCGTTCCTCGCGGCGCTGCGCGCCTCGCTCCGCGCCGGGGACGGGCTGCTGCTCGGCGCCGACCTCGTGAAGCCCGCGGCGGATCTGGTGCTCGCGTACGACGATCCGCTCGGCGTGACCTCCGCCTTCAACAAGAACCTGCTCGCGCGCATGAACCGGGAGCTCGGCGCGACGTTCGACCTCCGCTCGTTCGATCACCGCGCGGCGTGGAACGCGCAGGACTCGCGCGTCGAGATGCACCTCGTCAGCCGCCGGCGGCAGTCGATCCGCGTGGACGCGCTCGACCTCGAGGTCGCCTTCAAGGAGGGCGAATCCATCTGGACGGAGAGCTCGTACAAGTACGAGCCGGACGACGTCGTGCGCATGGGGGAGCGCGCGGGCTTCCGCTGCTTCAAGCAGTGGATCGAGCCGATCGGGCGGTTCTCGACGACGCTGCTCCTCGCCGAGGAGCGCGCGGGGAGATGAGCCGGCAGGCTCAGCGCGGCGCGCCGTCCGGCGGGATCGCGACACGGCGCGCCGCGCGTCATGCGCCATCAGGAAATGCCCGTACGCACAGGCATCCTAATTTGACGCGTTGCCCGGCGTCGCGTAATCCACTCGGTCATGTCAGGCAGTCGTAGTCCTCGCGGGCCTGCGGCGCTCGCGCTCTGCGGGTCGTTGCTGGGACTGGCGTTCAGCGCCTCGTCGACGTTCGACTACATCCGGCACCTCGACCGGCAGGTCCATGATCTGCACTGCAGCTTCATTCCCGGCCTCGACGCGCAGGCGGGCGCCGACACCGCGTGCCGCGTGGCCATGTACAGCCCCTACTCCGCGCTGTTCCGCGAGAGCTTCTGGGGCGGTATCCCGATCTCGCTGTTCGCGCTGGGCGCGTTCGCGTTCTTCGCGGCGTTCGCGCTCTACGTGCTGCTCTCGGGCCAGCACGCGCCGCGGCGCGCGGCGCACTTCCTGTTCGTCGCGGGCCTGACGCCGCTCGCCGTGTCGATCCTGATGGCGCTCATCTCGGCGGTGCGCCTCGGGGTGTTCTGCAAGACGTGCGTCGGCATGTACGTCTCGTCGGCGCTGCTCGCGGCCGGCGGAATCTGGGCGTTCGTCGAGGACCGCAGGGCGGCGCGCGCCGCGGCCTGGTCCAGCGCGACGCCGCGCCCGGCCGGGGCGGCCGGGGTGGGGCCCACGGTGCCCATGGCGCCCCTGGGCGTCGACGGGCCGGGCCGAGCGGCCCCCGCGCCCGCGCGCCGCATGGGCTCGAAGCTGCTCCTGCCGGGGTGGCTCGTCGCGCTCGGCGCGTGCACGGTGACGCCGGCACTGCTCTACGCGAGCGCGCTGCCGAGCTACGCGAGCTACCTGACCGGCTGCGGCAAGCTGGAGAAGCCGACCGAGCCGAACGGCGCGCTGCTCCACGTGAAGCAGCCGGGCGCGGTCCAGCCGGCGACGATCTTCGTCGATCCGCTCTGCCCGACGTGCAAGGCGTTCCACCAGCGGCTCGTGTCCGAAGGGGTGTTCGAGAAGCTCGACACGACGCTTGTGCTGTTCCCGCTGGACAGCGAGTGCAACTGGATGCTCGACCGGCCGGTGCACCCGGGCGCGTGCCTCCTCTCCAAGGCCATCCTCTGCAGCGATCACCGGGCGATGGATGTGCTCGAGTGGGCCTACGACAACCAGGAGGATCTGCTCGAAGGGGCGAAGGCGGGGGCCGGCACCGCCAACGTGCAGGCGGCGATACGGCAGCGCTGGCCGGGGCTCGACGCGTGCATGGACTCGAAGGAGACGGCGCTGCGGCTGAACCGGATGCTCCGTTACATCGTCGACAACAAGCTCCCTGTCTCGACGCCGCAGATGTTCCTGGGCACGACGCGGCTCTGTGACGAGGACACGGACATCGGGCTGTCGTATGCCATAAGGCAGCTCGCGCCGGCCCTCCGGACGAGGTGAGGTGGTCATGAGAGGCGCAGGGATCATCGGGATCGTGGCGGGGTGCGCGATGCTCGTCGCGTCCGGCGTGACGGTGCACGGGGAGGTGCAGGCCGCTTCGCAGCGCCTGAAGACGGGGGTGGCCGCGGCGGTGAGGCCGGCGGTGGCCATCGCCAACGACGCCGAGGCGCCGTACTGCACGCCGGCGTTCAAGACGGTGCTGCAGCGGGTGCTCAACGCGTGCGGCCTGGTCGGGGCCGAGGCGCGGCGCGGGTGCCAGCCGGCCGACGTGAAGACGCTCGCGTCGATCAGCGACGACGACTTCAACGCGCTCTTCACGCCGCTGAAGACGCGCGGCGGGGTCGTGATGTTCGACGACGCCTCGGAGAAGCTCGACGACGACTCGAGGAAGATGGTCGAGGAGATGTGGCTCGATCGGCGCGGGGCGCGCTACTTCTTCATCGTCGCCCGGGCGTCGAAGACGGGGACGCCGGAGTTCAACCGGACGCTGTCGCACAAGCGCGCGAACAGCGTGCTCTTCGACATCTCGGACAAGTTCAAGGAGCCGGACCTGGACAAGAAGGTCGGGATGCTGTGGCTCGGGAACGAGTTTGCCCAGCTCGGCGCGGAATACTGCCAATGGAACGTCTCGCGCAAGAACAAGGCATGTACGGCAGAGGCCATCAACCGGAGCGCGTTCGTCTCCTGGGTGGACTGCCAGCTGTGAGCGCCGTCAGGAGGAGCTTCGCGCTCGTCGCGCTCGCCGTGGCCGCGGGGCTCGCGGGCGGGTGCGATGGGGAGAAGGCGGATCTGCCGCCGCCCCCGACGCCCGGCCAGGGGCGGAGCAACGCGGTGACGGCGCCGGGCGCGGCCGCGACGGCGAGCGCCAGGGCGCCCGCGAGCGCGGCGGCGCCGGCCGCGCCGCGGCTGCTGTGCGCGGGGCAGTCGCCGCGGCCGGCGCCCTCGTCGGGTGGGCTCACGGCGGTCGCGGCCCAGGGCGCGGAGCCGCTGCCGGCGAACATCGGGTTCGGCGTCGGCAAGTGGGTGTGGGTGAACTTCTGGGCGGCGTGGTGCAAGCCGTGCCTGGAGGAGATGCCGCGGCTGCTCGCGTGGCAGCAGAAGCTGCGGGCGGCCGGCGTGCTCGTCGATCTGGCGTTCATCTCGATCGACGACGACGAGCGGCAGCTGTCGCGGTTCCTGGAGGCGCAGCCGGGCACCGGCGTGCGCGCCTCGTACTGGCTGCCCGACGGGCCTCAGCGGGCGGGGTGGCTGCGGGCGCTCGGCGTGAAGGAGACGACCGAGCTGCCGGTCCACGCGCTCGCGGCGCCGAGCGGACAGGTGACGTGCGTGATCCAGGGGGCCGTGGAGGACAGCGACTATCCGACCATCGCGGCGCTGCTCGGGGCGAAGAAGTAGGAGCGCAAGAAACCGCCGCTCGCGCGGCTTGTTCGATGGTCGCGATCGCGCTTATGCTCGAAGAAGCGCCTCGTGAGAACCTCCCTGCCGAGACATCCTATCGCCTTTCTCTTTCGCCTTTCCTTGCTGAGCGCGTCGACAGCGCTCCTCTTCGCGAGCTGTGGCGGCGGCGCGCCGCAGCAGCCGCAGCAGGGGTCAGGGGAGCCCTGCGAGAGCGCAAAGGACTGCGCGGACGGCGTCCCCTGCACCGTCGACAGCTGCTTCGGCGGTCGGTGCGAGTCGGTGGCGGACGACACCCGCTGTCCGGGCGGGCGCTGTGATCGGGCGAGGGGTAGCTGCGTCAACGAGAAGGCGTGCGCGACGCCGGCCGACTGCGTGGATGCGGATCCGTGCACCCAGGAAGAGCGCTGCGACGAGTCGCTCCGGCAGTGCGTCTTCGAGGGGCTGGACGGCGATGGGGACGACGAGCTGCCCGTGATCTGCGGCGGCGCGGACTGCGAAGCGGGAGCGCTGCGGCCTCTTCCTACGAGCGGAGGAGCCGCGCTCCTGTTTCCCCTGAGGCGCCCTCGTGCGCGAGCAGCCACCGCTTGCGCGCGAGGCCGCCCGCGTAGCCCGTGAGGTCCCCGCGGGCGCCCACGATGCGGTGGCAAGGGATGACCAGACAGACCGGGTTCCGGCCGTTGGCCAGGCCCACGGCGCGTGACGCCGACGGCTGCCCCAGGGACGCCGCGACGTCGCCGTAGGAGCGCGTCGCGCCCGGGAGGACGCGCTGGACCTCCGCCCAGACGCGGCGCTGAAACGGCGTGCCGCCGGGCTCGACCGGGATGCCCGAGAGCGCGCCGAGATCGCCGCGCCAGTAGGCCCTCAGCCGGCCGGAGAAGCCGTGAGGATCCGCGGCGCTGCGCAGCGTGACCGCGCCGTAGCGCGCCTCCAGCGAGGCGCGGAGGCGGGGCGCGCAGTCCGCGAACTCGAGCCCGTGGACCGCGCCGCCCCCGGCCGCGAGGAGCATGGCCCCGAGCGGCGACTCGACCTCATCCAGCAAGAGCTCCATTCGATACCTCCCTCTCCGCGGGCCGCGCTCCCTGCGCGTCCTCCGTCCACAAGAGCATCGCCGCGTAGGCGCGCCACGGGCGCCACGCCTCCGCCATCTCCAGGAGGCCTGCGCCGGAGACGCCGCCGAGCGCGCGCCGCAGGCCGAGATCGGTGGCCGGGAACGCGTCCGGCTCGCGCAGCGCCCGCATCGCGACGTACTGGGCGGTCCACTCGCCGACGCCCGGCACCCGGCAGAGCGCGCGCACGGTCTCCTCCAGGCCGCGCGAGGCGTCGAGCGCGACCTCGCCGCGAGCCACGTGCGCCGCGAGCGAGGTGATCGCCGCCGCGCGCGCCCGCGGCACGCCGAGGTCCGATAGGTCGGCCGCGGCGAGCGCCCCGGGCGTCGGGAAGACGAGGCGGAGGCCCTCGGCGCCCTCGGGCGGGCCGCCGGGCAGCGAGAGCGGCTCGCCGTGCCGCTCGACAAGGCGGCCCGAGAGCTGCGTGGCGGCGCGCACGCTCACCTGCTGGCCCAGGATCGCCCGCACCGCGAGCTCGAAGCCGTCCCACGCGCCCGGCACGCGCACCCCCGGCAGCGCCGCGACCCGGGGGGCGAGCTGCGGGTCGGCCCCGAGGTGCGCCGCTATCGCGTCGGGATCGGCGCCGAGGTCGAAGAGCCGCCGCAGGCGCTCGGCGCAGTGGATCAGCCCCTCGGTGCCGGGCAGCCGCAGCCGCGCGAGGAGGCAGGCCTCGCCGGGCACCGGGCGCACCTCGACGACGCCGTGCCCGCCGGCGACGCGCACCGTGCGGCGGTACGCGCCGGGGCCCGCCGACTCCACGCCCGGGATGGCGCGGGCGCCGAGGAAGCCGACGAGGGCGTCCCAGTCGAGCGGCGGGCGGAACGGGAGGCGGAGCGCGATGTCCGGCGCGCTGGCGTCCGCGCGCGCCGCTCCGCCGCCCCGCCGCGACGCAGCCTGCCGCAGCTCGCGCGGCGTCCGCGCGTAGGTGGCGCGGATCGCGTCGTTGAAGCGGCGGACGCTCGAGAACCCCGACGAGAGCGCCACCTCGGTCATGGAGAGCGCGGTCTCGTCGAGGAGCTTCTTCGCGAACAGGAGGCGCCGCGTCTGCGCCACCGCGAGCGGGGAGGCGCCGACGTGCCGCAGGAAGAGCCGCCGCAGGTGGCGCTCGCCCACGCCGAGCCGCGCCGCGAGCGCCGGGGCGTCCGCGTCGTCGAGCGCGCCCTCCGCGATGAGCCGCAGCGCCCGCGAGACGACGGCCGAGGTGCCGAGCCACGCGGGCGTCCCGGGCGAGGCCTCGGGGCGGCAACGCAGGCACGGGCGGTAGCCGGCCTCCTGCGCGGCGGCCGCCGAGGGGAAGAAGACGCAGCGCTCCCGCTTCGGCGTCCGCGCCGGGCAGATCGGGCGACAGTAGATGCCCGTCGACCGCACGCCCGTGAAGAAGCGACCGTCGAAGCGGAGGTCGCGGGTCTCGATCGCGCGATAACAGGCGTCTTCGTCGAGCCGCATGCAAAGCGTCGTAGCGCAGGCGCCGCCGCGCCTCTGGCGCTTTTCGGACCTGTGAGAGCGGACGGTACCCGCCGCTCCCGATCGCCCCCCGGCTGCCCGCCGCTCCCGATCCGCGATCCAGCCCCCTCAGCGCGCCGGGCCGGGCGCCGGCTCGACGGCCGGGCCGTTCTTCAGGGCCTTCACCGCCTCGACCATCAGCGACAACGCGAGCCCGATCAGCGCGAGCCCCACGAGGCCGTTCAGCGTCGTCGCGTTCAGCGTGAGCCCCTCGGCCCGCACGGCGACGAGCGCGCTCCGCACCTGCAGGATGAGGGCCCACACGGTGATCGTCATGACGAACACCATCGGGATCGCCGTGTACCAGATGCGCCGCTTCTCGCGGTGCAGCCAGACCGTGACCGAGAGGAGCGTCAGCGCCGCGAGCAGCTGGTTGCTCGTGCCGAACAGCGTCCAGAAGTCGAGGTACGCGGGCCGCACGCCGGGCGCGGGCGGGCGCGCGGTCATGATGAACAGCGTGGGCGGCGCCAGCGAGAGCGCGGTCGCGGCCGCGGACAGCACCCTCCCCTTCCAGTGGAACAGCTCCTCGAGGATGTAGCGGCTGAGGCGCGTCGAGACGTCCAGCGTGTCGAACACGAAGGTGGAGAACGCCATCGCGCCGAACGTCGCGGCGAAGAGGAAGTGCTCCTTGCCGATGATCACGGTGAGGAACTTGCCGATCCCGTCGCCGTAGATCTTGCCCGGGCCGCCCAGCTTCGTCCCCTGCGCCACGATGACGAGCGTCGCGAGCGCGATCAGCGCGACGAACGCCTCGGCCAGCATCGCGCCGTAGCCCACGGAGTGGGTGTGCGTCTCCTTCGAGATCTGCTTCGACGTCGTCCCCGAGCAGACGAGCCCGTGGAAGCCGGAGCAGGCGCCGCAGGCGATGGTGACGAAAAGGAACGGGAAGAGCATGCCGGTCGCGCCGCCGGCGTCCCACGTCGTGAACGCGGGCTGTCGGAGCTCGAACTCCCCCGGGTACCGGAGGTTCCCGAAGAAGATCCCGATCACGCCGACCGCGAGCGCGATGTACAGAACGAACCCGCCCAGGTAGCCGCGCGGCTGGAGGAGCGACCAGACCGGCAGGAGCGAGGCCACGAAGCAGTAGACGAGGATGATGAGGCCGAAGGCGCGCTGCGGATTGTCGACCGGCAGCACGAACGCGGTCGAGATCTTCGTGCCGAGCCAGACGACGGCGAGCGTCGCGGGGACGAAGAGCAGGGTGGTGAGCCAGAGCGGCGGCTTGAGGTACCGCTCGACCACGCCCATGGTGAGGGAGAGGCCGAGGTAGGCGGCGCTCGCCGCCGCCACGGCGCCGCCGGGGTTGAACTGGAACGCGCCGCCCTCGAACTCCTCGGTCTTGCCGACGAAGGTGCTCGCCGTGATGTCCGTGAAGGCGACGATCACGTAGGAGAGCGCCAGCCAGATGAAGATCATCATCGACAGCCAGGCGCGCCGGCCGATGTGCCGCTTCGCGATCTCGGCGACGCTCTCGGCCTCGTGGCGGACGCTCGCGATGAGCGCGGAGAAGTCGTGCACCGCGCCGATGAACACGACGCCGATCGCGATCCAGAGGATGCACGGGAGCCACCCGAACGCCTGGCCGGCGAGGATGGGGCCGGCGATCGGCCCGGCGGCGGCGATGGCGCTGAAGTGCTGCCCGAAGAGGTAGAACGGCTTCGTGGGCACGTAGTCCTCGCCGTCGTTCACCTTGACCGCGGGCGTCACCGCGCCGTCGTCGAGCGCGTAGTTGCGCGCGACCAGCCTCCCGTAGAAGCGGTAGCCAAGGCACAGCACGACGATGACGGTCAGAGCGAGCAGCGGCAGCACGCGGCGGAGTATAAGTCCAACCGCGCGCAGCTGTGAGCCTGCAAACGCCCCGAGCCAGGAGGGGCGACGGGGTGGACGCGCGCCGCTCCGGGACGCGAGCGCCGCAGGGCCTCCCTGGACGGCGCAGGCTCAGGACGGCAGCATCATCGGCGCGCGCACCTTCGCGGCGACCTCCTCGCCGCGGAGCCGCGCGACAAGCGCGAGCGAGAACGCCATCGCGGTGCCGGGCCCCTGGCTTGTCACGAGCTGCCCGTCCTCGACGACCGGGCTCGCGACGAGCGCGCCGTGCGCCGACACCACGTCGTTCACGGACGGGTGGCACGCCATCTTCTTCCCCTGGAAGAGCCCGTGCGCCGCGAGCGCGATCGGCGCCGCGCAGATCGCCGCGACGAGGCGGCCCGCCTGTGCTTGCGCGCGGAGGCGCTCGCCGACGGCCGGCGAGCCGGCCAGACGGTCGGCCCCGCCCTTGCCGCCTGGGAGGACCACGACGTCGAAGTCGCCCGCAACCGACGAGAGCTCCGCGTCCGGCACGAGGCGCACGCCGCGGCTGCAGCGCACCGGCCCCGGGCCGTCCAGCCCGGCGAGGACGACCTCGACCTCGGCGCGGCGGAGGACGTCGACGAGGATGGTCGTTTCCATCTCCTCAGCTCCCTCGGCCAGGATCACGAGCGCTCGCGGTGTCTTCATGAGCGCCGGCATGGCGCCACGAGCCACCGGATGCAAGCGGGCGTGACGAGGGAAGTAGAGGGAAGAAGCGGAGGGAAGCAGAGGGAAGCAGAGGGAACAGAGAACGCAGGCTGGCGGCGCCGAAGCCCCTTTGCCTGCGAACGGCGACGCGCTAGGAGCGGGGCATGGTGGAGCCGTCCGACGATCCTTTCGGCCTCTCGGGGCAGACCATCGAGGGGAAGTACCGCGTCGCGGCCGTCATCGGCGATGGCGGGTTCGGCGTCGTCTACCGCGGGATTCACGAGGGATTTGGCGAGCTCATCGCGATCAAATGCCTGAAGATGCCGACCTTGCTCGACGCCGAGCAGCGCGACGCGCTGCTCGAGACGCTGCGGGGCGAGGGGCGGATCTTGCACCGGCTGTCGCGGGCCACCTCGGGCATCGTGCAGGCGCTCGACGTCGGCGCGTTCACGACCCAGGCCGGCGTGTGGGTGCCCTACCTCGTGCTGGAGTGGCTGGAGGGCCAGACGCTCGGGCAGCACCTCCGGGACCGGCGCGACCGGGGGGAGTTCGGCATGTCGATCGCCGAGGCGATCCAGCTGCTCGCGCCGGCCGCGCGCGCGCTCGCCGTCGCGCACGCGCACAAGGTCGCGCACCGCGACGTGAAGCCGGCCAACCTGTTCCTCACCGACGTCGGCGGGGTGCGGACGCTGAAGGTGCTCGACTTCGGCATCGCGAAGGTGCTGGCCGACCACCCCACGTTCACCGAGGCGCTCGCGGCGACCCGGCAGGGGCCGAGCGCGTTCACGCCGCGCTACGGGGCGCCCGAGCAGTTCAACAAGGCCCGCGGCGCGACCGGCCCCTGGACCGACGTGTTCGCGCTCGCGCTCATCTTCGTCGAGCTCGTGAGCGGCAAGCGCGCGCTCGAGGGGGACGACCCCACGCAGCTCTACATCGCCTCGGCCGACCCGGCGGTGCGCCCGACGCTGCGCGCGCGCGGGCTCCCGGACGCGCCGGAGGCGATCGAGCGCGTGCTCGACAGGGCGCTCTCCATCGAGCCCAAGCACCGCTTCACGAACGCGGGTGAGTTCTGGGACGCGCTCTCGGCCGCGGCGCGCGGCGAGCGCGCCGGGTCGGGCGCGGGGCTCGACGCCCCCGGCGCGGAGCACGCGGGCGGGCTGTCGACCGCGGAGTACGCGGCCTCGCGCGGGCTCGGCATCGCGACCGGACACGCCGGCTTGCCGATCGAGCCGACGATGCTCGCCGACGCGCACGCGCCCGCCCCGGCGCGGCCCGCCGTGGTCAAGGTGAGCCACGGCGCGAGCGGGCATCCGACGGGCGGCGCCGCCGGCGCGGCCGGCGCGGCTGCCGCGCTGGCGACGGGGGGCTCCCGGACCGCGCAGGTCGACGACTCCATGATCGAGACGGTCGCGCCCGCCGCCTACCCCGCGGCCCGCCCGCCGCCCCCGCCGCCCGGCGCCGCCCCGCCCCCACCGCCCGCGGCGGGCGGGCCGCCGCACGCCGCGCCGCCCGTCGCCCCGCCGCAGCAGCGCCGCAGCCCTGCGCGCGCGGCGCTGCCCTGGCTCCTCGCGACGCTCCTGCTCGGCGGCGCCGGCGCGGCGGCGTACTTCCTGACGCAGGCGCCCGGCGGCAAGAAGCCGGCGCGGGCGCCGGCCGCGCGCGCCCCGGCGAAGGCCTCGCCCACCGGGCGCGCCGCGGCGGCCCCCGCGGGCGCGGCGGAGGCGATCGCCACCGCCGCGCCCGCGGAGAGCGCCGCGGCGGCGGCGTCGGCCGCCGTGCCCGCCGCCGTGACGGCGCCGCCGGCCGACATGGTCTTCATCGGGCCGCTCACGACAACGATCGGCGCCGCGGGCGAGGCCCGCCAGGTGACGCTCACCCGCGGGTTCTACATCGATCGCAACGAGGTGACCGTCCGCGCCTACCGCGCCTGCATGCAGCAGCGCATGTGCTCCACGGCGGATCACGTCTCGCTGACCCCCGAGCTCCTGCCCGGCGCGCTGGCGCCGGCGGCGTCCGAGGACCAGAAGGAGGCCGAGCTGTGGTCGCGGCGCTGCAACGAGCCTCGCAACGCGACCGGGCACCCCATCAACTGCGTCGACTACTCCCAGGCTGAGAGCTACTGCCGCTTCCGGGGCCGGCGGCTGCCCACCGAAGCGGAGTGGGAGGTCGCGGCGCGCGGCGCGGCGGGCCGGGCCTTCGTCTGGGGCGACGACGCGCCGACCTGCGAGCGCGCCTGCTACGACCGCAACGAGGCCTGCCTCGCGCGCGGCACCGAGGTCGCGACCTGCGCGTCCGGCGCCCACCCGAGCGATCGCACGCCCGAGGGCGTCTACGATCTCGCCGGCAACGTGTCCGAGTGGGTCTCGGACGGCCTCGTCTTTCCGCCGCCCGGCGGCGAGGACCCGCAGGGCGACCCGTCCTTCCCGCTCAAGGTGGTGCGCGGCGCGAACTTCCTGGACGGCCCCGAGAAGCTCTCCACCACCTACCGCACCGCCGCGGCGCCCGTGACGGCGCACGCCTGGATCGGCTTCCGCTGCGCCATGGATGCGCCGGCGCAGGAGGACGCCGCCGCGCAGCCGCCCGCCCCCGCGCCGCAGGCTGCGCCGGCCGAGCAGGGAGCGGCGGCCCCCTGAGCTGAAGCGCTGAGCCCCTCGTCCTCCCGCACGGCATGGCCGGATCCGGTGCCGTGCGTCCACGGATCACCGATCCGACAGGGCCTGGGCGGGCCGTTTCGCTCGATTCCTGAGCATTTTCTCTGGATCCTGGGCAGATTGTTCTGGTTCCCAGAGTCGATTCTCTCGATGTGGCTTTCGATCACCTGGATCTGACAGATTAAATTCTGAACGGAGCCTTCATTTAGCCAGAATACAGAATTGATTCTCTAAATTCCGTCTACATTTAGCCCGTTTCCTGGCTAAAATGTCTCGGTGCCGCTGATCCCGGGGCCCTCGCTACGTCAGCGCCGAGCCGCCGCCCCAGCTGACCGACCACGACGAGATCCGCTACCAAGAGCGTCGAACAGAACCTCCCGTCGCCTGCCCGGGGCGGGGCGGCGGGGCAAGGCGGGGCGACGTGGTGCGCGGCGAAGCGCTTTGCAGGCCGGGCACTCGAGGACATCGATCCTGCGAACGTGCGGCGCAGAAGCTCGGCGCGGGTCGTCGACCGCTCCGCCCCGCTTGCGTCTGGGAGCACGGCGCCCCGGAGCGCCGCGTCCATCGCCTGCGGGCCGGAGCAGGCCCCCCCGCCCTGCAGCTCACAGGACGATGAACTTGTCGTCCGTGTACACGAGGACGAAGCGCGTGTCCGTCGGCGCGCCGCTGGCATCGAAGCAGGCGACGTTGACGTTCGTGTTCGTCTCGGTGCCGGACCAGCCGACGACCTTGCAGTGCTCCGGTCCGGTGCCGTACGCCGTGATCTGCACGTTCGAGCCCGACGCCGACATGCCGGGCAGGCTGACGGAGTAGCGGCCTGCGGACGTGCGCCCTGCGGTGATGTCGGTCTCCACCTCGCCCAGGTCCCCCGCGATGTAGCCTTCCTGATAGGAGAGGCTCGGCGTGTACGCCGCCGCCGTGGCGTTGTTCGCCCAGGCGTAGCTGTAGGAGAGCCCGCCGTTCACCTGCCTCGAGCGCGCGAAGTTGAGGGTGAACTGGCTATCCGACGGGGCGCCCGAGCTGTCGAAGCAGCGCACGCCGACCACCGCGTCGCCTCCGGACTGCCCCCAGCTGCTGACCTTGCAGTGATCGCTACCCGGGCCGTAGGCCGTCACCTCGACCGTCGCGCCGCCCGCGGTCTGCCCCGGCAGGGTCACCGCATAGTAGCCCACCCCCCTGGCGCGCGATCGTGTTGTTCACGCCGCTCGAGTTGAACTGGTACGTCGCGACGGGCGCGTACGCCGACGCCGTCGGGTTGTTCGCCCAGACGTACGCCTCGTCCGAGGATCCGGTGCCCGACTTGTGGACATATGCGACGCTGAACTGGGTGTCGACCGGCGCGCCGCCGGCGGTGAAGCAGTTGACATAAACATCCACGTCATCGCCGCTCCTGACCCAGGAATTGACCTTGCAGCGCTCGGCGCCCGCGCCGTAGGCCGTGACCTGGACATGACCGCCCGGCGCCGCGCCCACGTCCGGAAACCGCACGCGATACTGGCCCGCACCGAGCTGCGTGATGGTGTTGTTCACGCCCTGCCCAGATGCGTCTCCGGAGGAGTTCCGCGAGTAGCTCGAGCTCGCGGTGAACGAGCCCGTCGCCTGGTGCGCCCACGCATACGCCCACGCATGGGACACGAACGC
Organism: Sorangium sp. So ce362; assembly: GCF_051519845.1. Taxonomy (NCBI): domain Bacteria; kingdom Pseudomonadati; phylum Myxococcota; order Polyangiales; family Polyangiaceae; genus Sorangium; species Sorangium sp. So ce362. The sequence continues at coordinate 8,301,410 of NZ_CP150332.1, forward strand.
TTGCTGGGCGTCGCCCACCTCGCCCTCCTCGGCCTCGTACGCCACGGCGCAACCTGCGCCCATGATGCCGACGACGAGCGATCCCAGCAGCAGTGCATTGCTCCTCATGACATGCTTCCTTTCCACTCCACGAGTTCGATGTTGGATAACGGCCATCGCTGCCCCAGCGCGACCGCGACGAGGCGATTGCAACGCGCATGCCGCGCGCGGCCGCCCGGCGCGTCCAGCGATGGCTCTGCCTCCTGTTCCGGGGGCGAGACGCCGGATCGGGCGCGATCAGGCCGTGATGGCGACACGCCGGCCGCGACCAGCGACCGGGTTGCTGCACGTCGCTGTCACGCGCTCCTGACACCCTCGCTGTCACGCTCCCATGACAGGCGTCATCTCCGCGTGTAGGGTCGGTCCGGCGCGCGTTCAGCGAGCAAGAGGCCGGCACCGCCGCTGCCGCCGGCTCCGCCGTCACTCCCGCCCTTCACGGGGCCGATGCACGCCGCGAGAGGCGTGGCGGTGCCTGGTCGCCGAGCCGGACCTCCCCATGTTCTCCCCCCGCGCGCGCAAGTACCTCCTGGCGGCGCACGCGCGGCTCCGAAGGAGGCCGAGCTGTGGTCGCGGCGCTGCAACGAGCCTCGCAACGCGACCGGGCACCCCATCAACTGCGTCGACTACTCCCAGGCCGAGAGCTACTGCCGCTTCCGGGGCCGGCGGCTGCCCACCGAAGCGGAGTGGGAGGTCGCGGCGCGCGGCGCGGCGGGCCGGGCCTTCGTCTGGGGCGACGACGCGCTGGCCTGCGAGCGCGCGTGCTACGACCGCAACGAGGCCTGCCTCGCGCGCGGCACCGAGGTCGCGACCTGCACGTCCGGCGCCCACCCGAGCGATCGCACGCCCGAGGGCGTCTACGATCTCGCCGGCAACGTGTCCGAGTGGGTCTCGGACGGCCTCGTCCTTCCGCCGCCCGGCGGCGAGGACCCGCAGGGCGACTTCGAGGAGCCGCAGCGGCGCTGGCCCGACGCGCTGCGCGAGCAGGGCGCGCCGCGTGGCCGCGACGCGCGAGGCGACCGTCGCGACAGCGGGCGCGCGGGGCTGTGGCTACTCGACCCGCTCGCGGACCCGCTTCACGGCGTTCCTGACCATGTCGCCGTACGGTCCCGCGGGGAGCTCGTCGAGCCTCGCCGCCGCGCGCTCGTAGAAGGCGCGCGCCTCGGCGATGTCGCCGAGCACTTCGTGCGAGTGCCCCATGTTGAGGAGGAGCGACGGATAGAACCCGCGCACGCGGTCGTCGCCCACGGCGTCGGCGCGGCGCAGGGCTTCCTGGTTCCACGCGAGCGTTCCCTGATCGCTCCCCTGGTGGCGGGCGAGGTAGTGGGCGGCGAGGCACGCGTCGTAATCGTCGGCGCACGCGGCCCATGCTCGCTCGAAGAGGGCGCGGGCGTCCTCGTGCCGCCCCTCGCCTTCGGCCTGCATGCCCTCGGCGCAGAGCCGCACGACGGGATTGTTCGGGTCGATACTGTCCATGCTTCGAATCTCCCGGCTCCACGGAGCCACCTGGAGCCAGACCGAGGAGCGCAGGCTCACGACCGTGCCTGCGGGCGTGTCACCTCCTGGCGCGGTGAGCTCCTGTCGCCCTCGTGCTCCGCGCCGGATGGTCGCACGAGGGCCTCGTCGCACGAGGGCCTCGCCCGCCGGTCAGGTCTCCAGGCGCTCGCCGGGTCGACCCCCCGCGTCCTGCACCGCGGGCGCCGGCCCGCCCGCGGCCCCGGCGAGCAGCACGATGGCGAGCGCCCCGACCACGATGAGCGACAGCGCGACGGGGAGGCTCGTGGCCGCGGCGATGTGGCCGACCACGGGCGGACCGCCGAGGAAGGCGAGGTAGCCGAACGTCGCGACGGCCGCGATGGAGCTGCCGGTGGGGCCGGTGCGCGCCGCCGCGCTGAAGACCGTGGGGATGACGCACGAGAGCCCGAGCCCCACGCTCGCGAACCCGAGCAGGCCGGCCATCGGACGGCCGATCAGCAGCGCCGCGGCGAGCCCCAGCGTCACGAGGACGGCCCCGCCCCGCACCACCGCGACCGGGCCGAGCCGGGTGCTCACCCCGTCGCCGAGGAAGCGGCCCGCCGCCATCGCCACCGAGAAGGCCGCGAACCCCGTCGCCGCGAAGGCCGCCGACGTGCCGAGCGTGTCGCGGAGGTACACCGCGCTCCAGTCGGCCATCGCGCCCTCGCCGAACATGCACAGGAAGGCGATCGCGCAGAGCGGCCACATCGCGCGGGGCGGCAGCGCGAAGGGGTTCCTCGGCGGCTCCGGCGCCGGGACGCCGGGCCGCACCCAGGCCGAGAGCAGCCCGACGAGGAGCAGCGCCGCCACCGCCGCGAGGGAGAGGTGCGCGGCCGGCGCCACCCCCGCGTGCGCGAGCCCCCCCCCGGCCGCCGCGCCGGCGAGCCCCCCGACGCTGTAGAGCGCGTGGAACGACGACATGATCGGCCGCCCCCACGCGAGCTCCACCTCGGCGGCGTTGGCGTTCATCGACACGTCCATCACGCCGTTCGAGACGCCGAAGAACGTCAGCGCCAGGAACAGCTCGACCGGCGTCCGCGCGAACCCCAGCCCGAACAGGCTGAGCGCGAACGCCGCGCCGGAGGACACCGCCACCGCGCGGCTCCCCAGGCGCGCGACGAGCCACCCGGCCATCGGCATCCCCACGAACGCGCCGAGCGCCGGCGCGAGCAGCACGTTGCCCAGGGTCGCCTCGTTCAGCGCGAGCGCGTGCTTGAAGTCGGGGATGCGCGTCACCCACGTGCCCATGCAGAAGCCGTTGGCGAGGAAGATCAGGAGCCCGGCGATGCGCTGCGCCCCGAGCCGCGCGGCGGGCGCCCGCTCCCCGGCCTCCCTGGAGGTCTCCGCGTCGCGCGCCGCCATCACGAGACCGCCGCCCGGGCGGGGATCTCGCCGCTCACGGCTCCACGGGCGCCCCGTCCCGTAGCCCGAGCGTCTCCTCGCGCGCCGACAGGCACGCTTCGCTCCCCACCACGAACGCGCGGCAGTTGTCCGGCCTGAGCTCGTAGATCGCGCAGCGCAGGTCCTCGCCGAGGTGCTGGCACCGCCCGCTCGCCGCGAAGCGCAGCGTGATCTTCCCGTCGCGCGCCCGCCGCACGTAGGCGCGCGCCGTGAGGTCGCCCCGCCCGGCGTCCCGAAAGCGCGACAGGTCCACGTCGTCGAGCACCACGTGCGCGTCGTGGCAGCACGCCCCGCACGCAAGGCAGTCGAGCGCCACCTCGCGGATCGCCCCGGGGTGCACGCTGTCGCGCTCGCACCAGTCGAGGACCGAGCCCTCGTACTCCCGCTTCACCCGCGCCGTCGCGAGCCCCAGGGCCGGGCCCTCGCTCACGCGCCGGAAGCGCTGCTGCTCGATCGACAGGAGCGACCACAGCCCGAGCTCGGTCAGCTTCCCCTGCGCGTCGACGGTGAGGAGGAGATCGACCCGCTCGTCCGGCAGCACGATGGCCGCGTGCCCGCCCGCCCTCACGTGCGCGGCGGCGCGGGGCAGGAAACGCGGACGAAACCGACGCCACACCGGGCGCGGCACGACATAGGAGGACATCGGGGAGCATCTTCGCGCCCCGGCCCCGCGCTGCCAAGTCCCGCTCTCGCCCGCCGGCCGCTCTGCTATGTTGAAAGGGTGGGGCATCCGAAGAAGATCGTCATCGTCAAGACCGGTGAGCCCGTGCCCCCGGTCCTCGAGCGGCGCGGCGACTTCGCGGCCCTGATCGAGCAGACGATCGGCGCCGCGTGGCGCGGCGGCTACGCCACCTTCGACGCCCGCACGGGCGACCTCCCCGCGCCCGACGCCCCCGGGACCGCCGCCTTCGTCCTCACCGGCTCCTCGGCCAACGTCCCCCACCGCGAGCCCTGGATGCTCCGCTGCGAGGCGTGGCTGCGCGACGTCGTCCGCGCCGGCGCCCCCACGTTCGGCATCTGCTTCGGCCACCAGATCCTCGCCCAGGCCCTCGGCGGCGAGGTCATCCGGAACCCGCGCGGCCGCGAGATCGGCCGGATCCGCGTCCAGCGCCGCGCCGACGACGTCATTTTCGACGGGCTCCCGTCGAGCTTCGAGACCCACGCGACCCACGTCGACACGGTCGGCGCGCTGCCCGAGGGCGCCCGCAGCCTCGCGTTCACCGAGCTCGACGACCACCAGGTCATCCGCTTCACGAACACCTGCTACGGCGTGCAGTTCCACCCCGAGATGGACCACGACGTCATCGCCGGCTACATCGCGTGGCGCCGCGAGGTCTTGCAGGCCGAGGGCCTCGACGTCCCGGCGCTCCTCGCCCGCATCTCGCCGGATCAGCTCGGCACCCGGACCCTGCTCAACTTCATCGCGCACATCGTCGCGCCGCGCCTCGGCCGTACGCCGCCCACCGGATCGGCGTAGTCACGGCCCTGACTGACGCGCCGGTCAGTCCCCCTTCGGCCTGGCGCGGCGGGCGCGCGGCGGGCTCGCCCGCTCGGGCGCGGCGTCCCCCGGCGCGGGCGCCCCGCGCTCGCCCTCCCCGCGCTGCGCCGGCTGCCCGGGCGCGGCGTCCATCCGGAGGTAGCCGCGCCGCAGGAGATCGTAGAGCGCCGTGACGATCCGCTCGCGCGGGCGGGCCTGGTCCTCGAGGGCGTTCTCGAAGAGCACCTCCTTCAGCGCGCCGATCGTGAACGTCGCGTAGAGCTCGGTGTCTCCCGGCTCGATGATGCCGAGCCGCTGCCCCTCCGCGAGGCTCCGCTCCAGCAAGAGCTTCACCTCCTGCCGGAAGGCGCGCAGCTCCTTGACGAACGCCGGGTCGAGCCCCGCCGCGTGCGACAGGAGGATGCTCGTCAGCGCCGAATCGTCGAGCAGGACGGCCACGATCGCGCGGATGTTGTGCTTGATCTGCGCCTCCACGTCCGCCGACGGATCCACGCGCAGGATGGCGCCGCCGAGGCGCGAGAAGAGCCCGCCCACGAGCTCGCCGAACACCGAGCGCTTGTCCGGGAAGTAGAGGTAAAACGTCCCCTTCGCGACCTTCGCGAGCGCGACGATGTCATCGACCTTCGCCTCGTGATACCCCTTCTCGGAAAACACGGTGCGCGCCGCGCGGAGGAGGGCTTGGCGACGCTCGGACTTGTTCATGGGCCGGTCGCTTTACCATCACCGGCCCGTCCTCTGGGGCTCGATGTCTCCCTGCGCCGTCGCGCGGCCGCGCCGCCCGAAAAGCGCCTGGAAAGATCGGAGGCAGGCGGACGACACGCGTGGGACGCCGTGCCGAGCCCAGCGACGAAATCGTGCGCCCTGGACGCAGATCCCCGGGAAAACGGCGTTCCACGCTCTCCAAACCCGACCGAGACACACCGAATCATTTTGATTTTCGGGACATCTCGTTGTAGCCATCACGACTGACCAGCCAGTCAGTCGGACGCTGGTGACCGGCGACGGCGGTGGGAGGAGCTCCGATGGGAAGGCAGATCCAGGATCCGGTCGTGGTCGGCATCGATGTCGGCTCGACGACCGTGAAGGCGGTCGTGCTCGATCCGCAGACGCTCGAGATTCTCTGGAGCGACTACCAGCGGCACCAGACGAAGCAGCCGGAGAAGGTGCTGGAGCTCCTCGAGGTGATCGAGGCGTCGTTCCCTGCGTCGCCCCGGGAGCGCTGGCGGGTGTTCATGACGGGCTCCGGCGCGGCGCCCCTCTGCGCCGGCCTCGGCGCCAAGTTCGTCCAGGAGGTCAACGCGGTCACCCTCGCGGTCGAGAACCTGCACCCGGACGTGGGCAGCGTCATCGAGCTCGGCGGGCAGGACGCGAAGATCATCATCTTCCAGCGGGACGCGAAGACGGGCGACAAGACGGCCGCGCCGTCGATGAACGACAAGTGCGCCTCCGGCACGGGCGCCACCATCGACAAGTGCATGATCAAGGTGGGCCTGCCGTCGAGCGATGTGGTCAAGATCCACTTCGACGACTCGAAGCTCCACCACGTCGCCGCGAAGTGCGGAGTCTTCGCCGAGACGGACATCGTGAATCTCGTGAAGAGCGGCATCCCCTCGACGGAGATCCTCTGCTCGCTCGCCGACGCGATCGTCCTCCAGAACCTGTCGGTGCTGACGCGCGGCTCGACGTTGAAGCACAAGGTCCTCCTGCTCGGCGGCCCCAACACCTACCTCCCCTTCCTCCAGGAGTGCTGGCGCAAGCGGATCCCCGAGACCTGGGACGAGCGCGGCTACGCCTGGCCGAAGGACCAGCCGGTCGAGGAGACGATCTTCGTCCCGGAGAACGCGCAGTACTACGCGGCGTTCGGCGCCTGCGTCTACGGGCTCAAGGAGGCCGCCGAGGTCGGCCTCTACGCCGGCAAGGCGGGGCTCATCGAGTACATGACGAACGGCAGGAAGGCCCGGCTCGGCGAGAGCGCGGGCCCGCCGCTCGTGAAGACCCGGAACGAGGTCGAGGACTTCCGCAAGCTCTACAGCATCCCGCGGTTCACGCCGATGAAGCTCACCCCCGGCCAGGTGGTGCGCGGGGTCATCGGCCTCGACGGCGGCTCCACCTCGTCGAAGGCGGTGCTCATCGACGAGGACGGGGGCATCGTCTGCAAGGCCTACCAGCTCTCGAAGGGCAACCCGATCCAGGACGCGAAGGAGCTCCTCGCCCAGCTCCGGCAGTACGTGCTCGACGAGGGCGCGACGCTCGAGGTGCTCGGGTTCGGCGGCACCGGGTACGCGGCCGACGTGCTCCAGGAGTGCATGCGGGCCGACGTCAACATCGTCGAGACCGTCGCCCACATGATGAGCGCGGTGAAGTTCTTCGGCGACGTCGACGTCATCTGCGATATCGGCGGACAGGACATCAAGGTCCTGTTCATGAAGAACGGCGATATCGCGAACTTCCGCCTCTCCAACTCGTGCTCTGCGGGCAACGGCATGCTGCTCCAGGCGATGGCCGACCAGTTCGGCCTGAAGGTGACCGAGTACGCCGACACGGCGTTCGGCGCCGAGCTCGCGCCGAAGTTCAGCTACGGCTGCGCCGTCTTCCTCGACACCGACCGGGTGAACTTCCAGAAGGAGGGCTTCTCGAAGGAGGAGCTGCTCGCCGGCCTCGCCCAGGTGCTGCCGAAGAACGTGTGGCAGTACGTCGTGCAGATCCCGCGGCTCGCGGCGCTCGGCACGCGCTACGTGCTCCAGGGCGGCACGCAGTACAACCTCGCCGCGGTCAAGGCGCAGGTCGACTACATCAAGGAGCGCGTCCCCGGCGCCGAGGTGTTCGTCCACCCGCACACCGGCGAGGCCGGCGCGCTCGGCGCCGCGTTCGAGACGCTCCGGGTCGTGAAGCGCAGAGGCCGGTCGACGTTCATCGGCATCGATGCGGCGATCGCCCTCGAGTACACGACGAAGAACGACGAGGAGACCGTCTGTCACTTCTGCCCGAACGAGTGCAAGCGGACGTTCATCGACACGAAGCGCCCTGACGGGTCGACGAGCCGCTACATCTCGGGCTTCTCGTGCGAGAAGGGCACGGTCGAGAGCGAGCAGGCGATGCTCGCGCTGGTCGCCGAGCGGAAGAAGATCGCGAAGCAGTTCCCGAACCTCGTCGACTACGAGTCGAAGCTCGCCTTCCGCCACTTCTACGACACCGCGCCGCTGCCGGAGGGCGGGGCGCCGGTGAAGGACGTTGTCGTCAAGAAGGGCTTCCTCGGCATCCGCCGCGTGGAGACGACGCGCCCGTTCCGGCGGAGCGGCCCCGAGACGCGCGAGCGCCTCCGCCGCGTCCGCATCGGCATCCCGCGCGTCCTCAACATCTACTCGACGGGCCCGTATTACCGGTCCTACTTCGAGGCGCTCGGCGTCCCGAAGCAGAACGTCGTCTTCAGCGACGCGACGAGCGAGGAGATGTGGGTCGAGGGCGGCAAGTACGGCTCCATCGATCCGTGCTTCCCCTCCAAGGTGGCGCAGGCCCACGTCCACAATCTCCTCTTCCACCACCACACGGACGAGAAGAAGCTCAATTACATCTTCTTCCCCATCCTCACGCACGTGCCGAGCTTCGGCGAGGGCGTGATGGACAAGACGAGCTGCCCCATCGTCGCGGGCGTGCCGGACGTCATGAAGGCGGCGTTCACGAAGGAGGTCGACTTCTTCAAGACGCGCGGGATCGAGTACCTCGATCCGCCGCTCACGTTCTCCGAGATGACGCTGACGGCGCGCCGGATGTTCGAGACGTGGGGCCCGCGACTCGGCATCACCGAGGACGAGAGCGATCACGCGCACCGCGAGGGGATGCGGGCGCTCTCGCAGTTCGAGCGCGACCTGCAGGACAAGGGGCGGGCGATCCTCGAGACAGTCGAGGCCGAGAACCGCGTCGCCATCCTGATGATCGGGCGGCCGTACCACTCCGATCCGGGCCTCAACCACGGGATCCCGGAGGAGTTCCAGGTGCTCGGCTATCCGGTCCTCTCGGTGCGGTCGATCCCGCGCGACATGGAGTACCTCGCGCGGTACTTCAAGGACGAGATCGCGGCGGGCCAGCACCCGCTCGACATCAACGACGTCTGGCCGGAGAACTACTCGGCGAACAGCGCGCAGAAGGTCTGGGCGGTCAAGTTCGCCGCCCGCCATCCGAACGTCGTGCTGCTCGACCTCTCGAGCTTCAAGTGCGGCCATGACGCGCCGACGTACGGCATCATCGACAGCATCGTGACCTCGAGCGCCACCCCGTACGCCGCGCTGCACGACATCGACGCGAACAAGCCGGGCGGCTCGATCAAGATCCGCGTGAAGACCTACGCGCACAGCCTCAAGCTGCACGAGGAGGCGCTCGAGGACGCGGCGAAGAAGAAGGCGCAGCTGGTCCAGCGCATCGACGAGAAGCGCCTCGAGCTGCTCCAGGTGAAGCGGGAGCAGCAGGCGGCGCGCAAGATCACGGATCCCACGCTCGAGCGGGAGATCGCGGCGCTCGCCGACAAGGTGAGGAGCTACGTCGCGCCGGTGTCTCCGCCCGAGGCGCCGAAGACGGGGCTCGTGCAGCTCAAGAGGAAGCAGTCCGACGGGACCGTCGTCCCCTTGGAAGCCTGAAGACACGACCGAGGTCGAGGGGGGGACGGCGCGGCCGGCCCCCTTCCAGCATCCAAGTGAAGGGAAGCCACGCCATGGAACAGACGATCACGCAGAAGACGCGCCTTCCTCTGGTGGGCGAGACGAGATCCAGCAAGACGGACATCGACGTCGAGGCGGAGCTCCGGGCGTTCGAGGAGGCCGAGCGCGAGCGGCTCGGGATCAAGGCCGAGCGGCGGCAGTGGGTCGACGGCATGCTCAAGCCGAAGATGACGAAGAAGGAGCGCGACAACGTGACGCTCCTCATCAGCGGCCTCACCGCCGCGCAGGACTTCCTGTGCGAGGGCGCGCTGAAGGGCCTCGGCTACAACGTCACCTACTTCGGGATGAGCGACAACGCCGGTCTCCAGACGGGCAAGGAGTTCGGCAACCGCGGGCAGTGCAACCCGACGTACTTCACCGTCGGCGGCCTCGTGAAGCACCTCATCGATCTGCGCGACAAGCAGGGGATGTCGACCGAGGACATCATCAAGAACTACGTGTTCCTGACGGCGGGCGCCTGCGGGCCGTGTCGGTTCGGCATGTACGTGACCGAGTACCGGAAGGCGCTCCGCGACGCCGGCTTCGACGGCTTCCGGGTGATGCTCTTCCAGCAGACGGGCGGCCTCTCGCAGGCGACGGGCGATGACGTCGGCCTCGAGATGAACCCTGCCTTCTTCATCGCGATCATCAAGGCCATCGTGTGCGGCGACACGCTGAACGCGCTCGGCTACCGCGTCCGGCCTTACGAGATCGAGGCCGGCGCGACGAACCGCGCGATGGAGAGCGCGAAGCGCATCCTCTACACGGCCCTCTACGAGCAGACGAACATCTTCCGGGCGCTCTACGAGGCGCGCAAGGAGTTCGAGGGCGTCCGGGTGGACAAGCTCCGGCCCAAGGCGAAGACGTCGATCATCGGCGAGTTCTGGGCCATGACGACCGAGGGCGACGGCAACTACGCCCTTCAGCGGTTCCTCGAGAGCGAGGGCGGCGAGAACGACATCCAGCTCACGACGGCGTGGCTCCTCTACAACATCTGGGAGTGCGCCCGCGACACGCGCGAGCGGCGCGACCTGCGCGGCGCCGACGAGGGCAATTACGGCCTCGCCAGCCTGGACGAGTTCGGCGTGGCCAAGCGCCTCGCGACGATGCGCCTCGCCGAGGGGGCGCTCCGCGTCGGCTTCCAGGCGTTCGCGCTGCCGCTCGGCCTGTTCGATTACCACCTTCCGGACATGGAGCTCGTGGCGGATGTGGCGAAGGACTACTACTCGAACGACCTCCGCGGCGGCGAGGGGCACATGGAGGTCGGCAAGCTCATCGTGAACGCCGTGAAGGGGAAGGCGCACGTCACGGTGAGCGTGAAGCCGTTCGGGTGCATGCCCTCGTCGGGCGTCTCCGACGGCGTCCAGTCGCTGATCACGTCGCGCTACCCGGGCACGATCTTCTGCGCGGTCGAGACGAGCGGCGACGGCGCGACGAACTTCTACTCCCGCATCCAGATGTACATGTTCAAGGCGCGCATCCTGGCCGAGCAGGAGCTCGCCCGCGTCTACGAGGAGACGGGCGTCACGGAGGCCGAGGTGCGCGCGTTCCTCGAGAAGAACCCGAAATACGCGAGCCCGCTCCACCACGCGCCGCACCGCGTTGCCGGCTCGGCCGCCAACCTTGTCTACGAGGTGGCGCCGCTCATCAAGCAGTCGGCGGCCGAGCGCGCCGTGGTGAAGGCCAAGGCGGCGGCGGGGGCGCTCCGCGATGCGGTGATGTCCGCCCCGGCGAAGGCGAACGCCGCCAGGGCGTTCCTGACGAACCCGGAGACGCTCTCCCGGGCGCGCGAGGACGTCGCGCTCCTCCGCGACATCGTCGGCGGCAAGGCCTCGGAGCGGTTCAAGCCGCTCGTGAAGCGCCTGGCCGGCAAGGCGTACTTCGAGAACAACCCCGAGGTGAGCCACACGGCCTACAGCGGGGAGGCCATCGCGGCGGAGTGAGGTGGACGCCGCCGGGCTCATCCCGGCGGTCGCCTCGGCTCCTCCGGATCCACTCGGGTCGCGACGTGGCGGCGAAATTCTGCTAGATATCGCCCGCCATGACTGAACTGCGTTCGTTGTCCCCCGAGGCTCTTGCCTCGCTCACCCGGGAGCTCGAGGCACGTTATGCTGCCTTTGAAGCCCGGGGCCTCAAGCTCGACATGACGCGCGGCAAGCCGTCGTCCGAGCAGCTCGACCTCGCGAACGGCATGCTCGGCCTGCCCGACGCGAGCGACCTCGTCGCCTCGGACGGCTCGGATACGCGCAATTACGGCGGCCTCGACGGGCTGCCCGAGATGAAGGCGATCTTCGCCGAGCTGCTCGAGGTGCCCTCGGCGCAGGTCATCGTCGGCGGCAACAGCAGCCTGACGATGATGCACGACGCGGTGGTCCGCGCGCTCGTCCACGGCGTGCCCGACGGGAACGGCGCCTGGTCGAAGCAGTCGAAGATCAAGTTCCTGTGCCCGAGCCCCGGCTACGATCGTCACTTTGCGATCTGCGAGCACCACGGCATCGAGATGATCACGGTCGATCTGAACGACGCCGGCCCGGACATGGATCAGGTCGAGCGGCTGGTCGCCGAGGACGCGGCCATCAAGGGCATGTGGTGCGTCCCCAAGTACAGCAACCCGACCGGCACCACGTACGCTCCCGAGGTCGTCCGCCGGCTCGCCAGCATGAAGACGGCGGCCGCGGATTTTCGCCTGTTCTGGGACAACGCCTACGCGGTCCACCACCTCTACGCCGAGGGCGATCGGCTCGCGGACATCGTGTCGGCGTGTCAGTCCGCGGGCAACCCCAACCGGCCGTTCGTCTTCGCCTCGACGTCGAAGATCTCGTACGCGGGCAGCGGCATCGCGGCCATGGCGTCGAGCCCCGCGAACGTGGCGGACGCGAAGAAGCACCTCGCCATCCAGACCATCGGCCCGGACAAGGTGAACCAGCTGCGGCACGTGCGGTTCTTCAAGGATTACAAGGGCTTGCTGAGCCACATGCAGCGCCACGCCGAGCTCCTGCGGCCCAAGTTCGAGGCGGTGACGAGCATTTTCGAGCGCGAGCTCGGCGGCAAGGGCATCGCCAGCTGGACCTCGCCGCGCGGCGGTTACTTCGCCAGCCTCGACACCCTCGACGGCTGCGCGAAGGAGGTCGTGCGTCTGGCCAGCAAGGCGGGCGTGAAGCTCACCGGCGCCGGGGCGACGTACCCGTACGGCCGCGATCCTCGCGATCGCAACATCCGGATCGCGCCGTCGATGCCCCCGCTCGATCAGATCCGCGTCGCCATGGACGTTGTCACGGTCTGTGTCCAGCTCGCGAGCGTGCGCAAGCTCGCTGGCTGATCGCCCTTATCCCCCTCATCGCCATCCGCCTCGCCGCTCGCGCGCGTTGCGAGCGGCGGACCCCCGTGCCAGGCTCGCCGCTTCCTCCTGGAGCGCCTCATCATGCAGCAACTCACCCCCGAAGGTCAGCGGCGAGTCTCCGACCTGTCACAGCGCTATTACGTCAGCACCGACGCGGTGATGACGCTCCTGCAGGCGCTCGTGAACGGCCATGGGACGATGGCGCAGTTCTACCACCCCGAGCTGGGCGGTGGAGGGCAGTGGATGCAGGGCGGCATGACCATGATCGGGGACATGTTCAACAGCTCTCTCAAGACCAAGGTGGAGGGCCTGTGCGCCGAGCTGTCGAGTCTCCTGGCGAACCAGCCGTTCGCTCCGGCGCCCACGAGCCATCAGTCCCAGGCGCAGGGAGGGCAGCAGCAGCAGCAGGGTGGCAATGGCGGCTTCGGGGGCTCGCCGGTCAGCCTGTTCGTTCCGGCGTCGGGGGGCGGTTCTGGCAGCTGGTGGCCCGGGGAGCTCGGCGTGCCGAGCTCCAGCGGGTCGCAGAACGACATCCGGTATGCCTATTTCCCCGGAGCGCGCCGCGTGGCTGTCGACGTCAACGGGCGAGTCAGCGTCTATGACACGCTCGATCATCAGATCAGCGGTGTGTCGCAGCAGCAAGGGTCGGGGTCGTCGGTCACGTTCACGAGCCAGTACGGCGTGGTGAGCGTGCTGAGCTTGCCGATCATCTCCGGCGACCTCGCCGTGCAGCAGGCGCCGAGCGCTGCCCCCGCGCAGGCGCCCGCTCCGGCGCAGGCCGACGCCGCCCTGCCCCGCTCCGCGTCGGCTCCGGAGGCGGATATCTTCGCTGCCATCGAGCGGCTCGCGGACCTGCGGCAGAAGGGGATCCTCACCGAGCAGGAGTTTGCTGCGAAGAAGACGGATCTCCTGAGCAGGCTCTGAACGCGAGCCCGCGAGACGCGCGATCGCCGAGGGCGAGAAGGAAGCGGGCGAGAAGGAACCTACCGCGCGTCCTCGCGCTCCAGCCCGCGGAGGACCTCCTCGAGCGCTTCCTGGGGGATGAGGCCGACGTGTCGGAACGCCTCCCTCCCCTCGGGGTCGAGGATGACGACGCTCGGCACGTGGTGTAGCCCGGCAAAAGGCCCCTCCCCGGCGATCGTCGGGGCGTCCGCGAGCGCAACCGGGTACGGGAGCTTGAGCGTCGCGACGAAGGCCTCGACGAGCGGCCGGTTCTCGGGCGCCTCGAGGACGAGGAGCGCCGCGTTGATGCGCGGCGTGTGATCGCGGAACAGCCCCGCGAGGAACCGCGCCTCCACCTGAGACGCCACGTCGTAGGTCGCGACGAAGGCGATCACGCTGAACCTGCCCGCAAGCGACGCGGTGGAGATCTCGCCCCCGTCGAGCGTCTCGTACGAGAAGCTCCGCGCCTGGCCACGCGCCGGGGCCGCCGCCGCGACCTGCGGCGCCGCCGCAGGCTCCCGGACCGCGTCGCCCCCGCCGCCGGCGCAGCCGCTCGCGAGCAGCACGAGCGGCAAGCAGACTGGCGCCAGCGACCTCATGGCAGCGGATCCCCCTCCAGGTGCGCGTCGAAGAGATCGGCGCAGAGCTGCAGCGACGGCGGGAGCTCGGCCCCCTTGCGCTGCTGCGCGAGGATCGCATGGCACAGCTCCTCGATGACCAGCTTGATCGGCGTCACCTCGATCTGCGCGCCGTCGAGCAGCATCCCGGGGCCGGGCGCCTCCTCCGCCCGGACGATCGGGTCGTGCCGCGCCCAGGTGATGCCGTCCTCGGGGAGATAACGACACCAGAGCACCCGCACGAAGCGCAGGTAGAGCGGCGTCACGAGCGCCACCACCCGATCGCCCCCCGCGGCGATGCCGCGCAGCGCGAAGCCCCCGGCCGGACGCGGGGCGAGCTCCCCCTCCCCCATCGCGATCGCAATCTCGATCCGCTCGCGGCGCGCCGCGTCGCTCTCGACCGACAGCAGCGGCGCGTAGATCGCGACCGTCGGGACCTGCAGCTTGGGCACGTCCTCGGCGAGCACGTCGAGCCACGCCTCGCGCGCCTCGGGGCCGAGCTCGCCGTACACGTGCGCCGCGGCGATGGCGGCCTCGGCGTCGGTCGCGAGCGCGGCCAGCCACTCCCGCCAGGCGGCGAGGATGCGCGGATCGAGCAGCGCGCCCGAGGACGCCGGCAGGCCCTGCGCCGCGCCGTCGTGCGCAGCGACATCCAGCGAGGCGTCCTGGACGAGATCGACCGAGCTCGGATCGCGGTGCTCCGTCATGCCCGCCTCAGCGTTGCGCGCCGCGGCGCCGCGCGCCGATGTCCTGCTCCAGATCGCGCAGGAGCTCGGCGAACTCGTCGCCCCGACCGAGCGGCGCCGCGAGGGTGATCTCACCGCCGCGAGCCGCGAACAGGAGCGCGATGCCCTCGCTCGCCTCGAGGATACCCTTCACGAACACGACGTCCGCTGGATGGACCAGGACATCCTGGACCAGCATGCCGGCGCTCGCCTCCGCGATCGAGAGCGGGCCGCGAGCGGGCCCGAGCGGCCCCACGCCCGCCTCCGAAAAGTGCCCATCGGCCGGAGACGCGGGGGCGACTCGGCTTGAATTGCTGTCGCGCCGGCCCATCGACGGCGGAGCTAAGCACCGCTCGCCGGAGGGATCCAGCAGGCATACCGGGCGGGGATGACCAGGGCCCTCGCCGCGTCAAGAGGCCGCGGTCGTCCCTCGATCCGCGGACCCCGAGCCGCTCTCGAGCCAACCGAAACGCTTCGCGAGATCGTCGGGCCGCTCACCTTCGAACGAGCGGAGCTCGAGGCGCGGCGGGCCACGGGCCGGCGTCGGGCGGCGGTGGCGGTCCGCGCGCCGCGGCAGGCGGGCTCTGGGGGGCGACGGTGCGCGTGGAGGAGGCGCCGCGAGGGGCGAAAGCGCCGCGAGGGGCGAAAGCGCCGCGAGGGGCGCTACACTCCCGCCGATGTCAGCTTCACGAGCCTGCAGCGAGCGTACGGAGCAGCGCCGCGAGACGTGCCCGGCGCCGCAGCCGAAGACCGCGGTCGACGAGGATGAGCGCGAGCACGACGAGCACGACGAGCACGACAACAAGCTGATCGACCTGCCGCCGCTCGGACACGAGGAGGAGGCGGCGGGCGACGAGAGCTTCGAGGAGCTCCTGCAGACGCTCGACGACGCGGAGCACGGGCTCGACGACGCGAACGCGAGCGACCTCGAGGTAGGCGTCGAGCTCGCCGTGGACGAGGGCGCGAGCGGGGAGGACGAGCCCGCGGAAGAGGGCGTCGACGTGGGGGCGCTCCACGAGGGGATCGCGGACGCCGACGCGGGCTCGTGGCTGTCCGACGAGGCCGCCGAGCACGACGACGCCGAGCACGACGATCTCGACGACGGCGAGGGGCACGGCGACGACGGCGGCGCGGAAGGGACAGGAGAGGATCCGTCGGACGACGTCGACGAGGGCGAGCTGCCCGCGCTCGACGCCGATCAGGACGGCACCTACGAGGGCGAGGATCTGCTCGCGGAGCTGCCCGACCTCGCGGACGACCGGGCCCCGGTCTGGGACGCGCTGCCGTGGACCGTGGTCGAGGGCGCCGGGGCCGCGGTCCCGTGCAGCACGCTCGCGGTGGCCGGCGGCCACGTCGTCGCCGGAGGCGCCGGCGCCGAGCCCGCGCTGGCGAGCGAGCCGTCCCCGCGCGCGGCAGGCCGCTCGCGCCGCGCGGACCGGGCGGGCGGCGATCGCGGGACCGTGCTCGTGATCGACGCGGGAGCGCTGTCGGCGCGCCGCGCCGGCGTCGATACGTCGGCGTCGTCGATCGTGCTGTCGGACAGCGCGCTCCTCATCGCCACGCGCCGCGGCAACCTGCTCCTGAGCGACGACCGGGGGAAGACGGCGAGCCCGCTCGGCGCGTGGGGGTCGGGCGGGGCGCCGGTGACGCTCGCGACGACGCCGGGGCGGCTCTGGGTGCTGGCCGGCAAGACGCTGTGGTCGCCCGCGACCGGCGCGATCGCCGTCCCGCCGGAGACCGGCTCCGCCGTGCCCCCCGGATCGCCGCGCAGCGACGCCGCGCCGTCGCCGTCGCGGGGCGCCCCGTCGCTGTCGCCCGGGCCCGCGCTGCGGGACGGCGTGCTCCGGATGAGCGCGAGCGAAGGGGTGATCGTGGCGCTCACGATCACGGCCGGGGGCCCGCAGCTCGAGCGGCTCCGCGGCGACGACGAGGGCTCGCCTGTCGTGCCGCTGTCCGGGGCGGCGCGGCGCGCGGCGGAGGCCGACGACGGCCGGCTCGCGGCGGCGGCGGGCGGGCGCTCGATCGCGCTGTCGGGCGCCGGGCTCCTGTGCGTGTCGCGCGACGGGGGCGAGAACTTCCGCGTGATCGAGGGCCTGAGCGCGGTCGTCGCGCTCGCCTTCGCGGGCGACCCCAAGGGCTCGCCGCTGCTCGCGCTCGTCGCCCGCGAGGGCGAGCGCCGGGCGCAGCTGGTCCACGTGCCGTCGAACGCCGCCCCCACGGTGGTCGCCGAGATCGGGGCGACGCTCCACGGCGCGGCCGAGGAGGACGCCGCGTCCGTCGGTCCGGCCGCGATCGCGTGGGACCCGTCGCGCGAGGTGGTCTGGATCGCGTGCTGGGCAGGGCTCATCGCGCTCACCCGGCAGCGCAAACACTAGCGTCGCGCGGCGCTCAGGTCTCGACGAACGACGCGTGGAGGAGGCGCTGCGCGGGCGCGGCGTCCGCGGCGTCGACGAGGGCGCCGAGGCGCAGGGGGCCGGCCACCGTGAGCCGGGAGGCGATGCCGGCGCGGCCGAGGACCTCGACGAAGCGGGCCAGCGGCTCCGCGGTCGCGGTGAGGCCGTCGCCGACGACGCTGACGGCCGAGAGCCCCTCGACGAGCTCGATCGACGGCAGCAGCGCGGCGAGCTTTCGCCTCGCGCCCTGCCAGTCGGGCACGTTGAGGAGCGGGAGCACGAACGCCCCGCCGCCGTGGCCGAAGGAGAGATCACGGAAGCCCAGCCCGAGCTCACCGGCCGCGCGGAGGAGCTCGTCGAGCCGGTGCCCGGCGTGAGCCCGCGCGAGGACGACGTTGCCCTCGGCGACGATCGCGCGCGCGGAGAGCGTCGAGGACGCCGAGCCCGGCGCGAAGCGGCGCACCACCGTCTCCCGCGCGCCGGAGCCGGCGTCGAAGGTCGAGCGCGCATGGAGGGCGACGCCGGAGCGCCGCGCCCACTCGACCGCCTGGGCGCAGACGACCTTCGCCCCGCACTCCGCCATCTCCTGGAGGACCGCGCAGTCGAGCTCGGGCAAGTGACGCGCGTCCGGGACGACCCGGGGGTCGGCCGAGTACACGCCGTCGACGTCGCTGTAGATCTCGCAGCGCTCGGCGCCCAGCGCCGCCGCGAGCGCCACCGCCGTTGTGTCGGAGCCGCCGCGGCCGAGCGTCGTGATCTCACGGCGGTAGCTCATCCCCTGGTAGCCGGCGACGATCACGATGCGGCCGCGCGCGAGCTCGTCCTCGATCCGGAACGGGCGGACCTCGATGATGCGGGCGTCGAAATGGCGATCGTTCGTCAGGATGCCGGACTGGGAGCCCGTGAACGAGATCGCCTCGAAGCCCCGGGCCTGGATCGCGATCGAGAGCAGCGCCATCGAGACGCGCTCGCCCGTCGAGAGCAGCATGTCGAGCTCGCGCCGGGGAGGATCCGCGGCCGCGCCCGCGCTCGCCGCCTGCCGGGCGAGGGCGAGCAGGCCGTCGGTCGTCTTGCCCATCGCGCTGACCACGACCACGACGTCGTTGCCGGCGCGCTTCGCGGCGACGACGCGCTCGGCGACCTTGCCGATCCTGTCGACGTCGGCGACGGACGAGCCGCCGTACTTCTGCACGAGGATCGAACCGCCCGGCTTCGCGGGCGAGGCGCCCGACGCGCACGGCGAGCCCTCCTGCTGGACGCGGTTCGGCGGCTGCTCCGGCTCGGCCATGCTGCACCTCCAGGCGCAGCGCGCGCTGCGCAGGAGATCCGGCTATCACGGGCGCGGAGCGCGGGCCAAGCGCGCGGCGGCGCCGGGCGAGCTCCGCGCCGGCGCCGTCAGGTGAGCTCGCTGTGGAGCAGCATCTCGTAGAGCTCCGCCTCGGAGTCGCGCCCCTCGGCCCGCGCCCTCCTGGCGAGCCGCGCGAGCACGTCGCGCCGCCGCGGCGCGACCTCCAGGCGGGCGGCCTCGTCCCCCTCCTCCAGGCGCGCGGAGAGCAAGGCGAGGAGATCGAGATCGCGGCCGAGCCGCTCCAGCACGTCGGCGAGCGCCATCGCCACTCCCTGGTCGGTGGGATCGGCGCGGACCCGATCCGCGAGCCGCTCGGCCAGGAGCTCGTCGTCGACGCCGAACGCGCGGGCCAGCGGCACCTGCCCCTCCGCGAGCGTGACGCTGTTCGGGACGGGCGCCATGTCGGTCGACGTGTCGCTGCCGTCGAGCGTGGGCATCTCGTCGAGGAGCCCGGAGTCGCCCGGCGCGATCGGCGCGGCGACGGCCGGCGCGATCGGCGCGGCGACGGCCGGCGCCCGGGCGACAGGGGCAGGCACGATCGGCGGCGAGCGAGGGGGCGCCGGGGTGATCACCACGGGCTCGGGCGGGGCCGTGCGCCGGCGCGGCACAGGGACGTGGACCTCGATCTGCTGCTCGGTCGCGCGGGGCCGCTCAGCCGGGCTCGACGACGCCGCGGGCGGGGGCGCGATCGGGGGCGCGAGCTCGCCCGAGACGCGGCGGAAGGCGGCGGTGATGGCCGGGTCGCGCGGGCGGAGGCGCAGCGCGAGGCCGAGGTGGCGCTGCGCGGCGAGGAGGTCCCCCCGGGAGCGCTCCTCGATCTCGGCGGCCTCGGCGAGCATGGCCGCGACGGCGGTGGGGCCGCCGCCGAGCAGCGAGCCCGCGGCGCGGGCGGATCCGATGTCGCCGGCGGCGCGGCCCTGCAACGCGAGCTCCACCGCGTCGCGCAGCCGCCCGAGCGCGACCGACGCGCCCCCGAGATCGCCGAGCTCGGCGCACCAGCGGCCCTCGAGCAGCCGCGCCTCCAGCGCCTCCGGCACGCCGGGCGGGATGGCCCGCACGCGCGCGACCGCCGCGGGGAGATCCCCGGCGATCTCGGCGAGGCCGCGGCCGAGCTCCAGGTCGAGCGCGCCGGCGGGCGCCCCGCTGCGCGCGGCGAGCGCGCGCGCCCGGGCGAGGAGGTCGAGCGCGCGCCTCCCCTCCCCGGCCGCCCGCAGCGAGCGCCCGAGGCCCGCGACGACGTCGGGGCTCTCCGGGGCGTAACGGAGCGCCCGCTCGAAGAGCACCCGCGCGTCGGCCACGTGGCCCCGCGCGAGGAACGCCTCCGCGGCCCCGCGGGAGACGGCGTGGCGCGCCTCGGCCCCGCGCGCCGAGGCCTCGAGGTGCTCGGCGTCGGCGAGCGCGCCGCGCACGTCGGCGACGTCGAGCCGCGCCGCGAGCCGCGCCCAGCGCAGCGCCTCGATCCCGGGCGCGCGCGCGACGCCGAGGTTCAGCGCGTCGAGGCGCACGTCGAGGGCGTCCGCGAGCCTCGCCGCGCGCAGCCAGGCGAGCGCGGCGAGCGGGCCGTACGGCTCCGCGTGCGCGGCGCGCGCGAGCGCCGAGAAGGCGCCGTCGCGATCGCCGACCGCCTCGAGGAGCGCGCCGCCGAGGAGGCCGGCGTCCACGGCGGGCATGGCGTCGACGACGGTCGAGAGCGCCCCCTCGGCGCGCTCGCCGATCACGAGGTCGATCCAGGCGAGGCGCGAGGAGATCTCGGGGTGCCGCGGGGCGCGCTCCAGCGCGGCCAGGTAGGCGCGGCGCGCGTCGTCGAGGCCGCCCGCGAGCGCGAGCTCGTCGGCGGCGCCCGCGAGCTCGGCCGCCTCGAGCGCCCGGAGCGCGCGGTCGCCCAGCGCCGGAGGCGCCGCATCGAGCGCGCCCTCGGCGCGGAAGCGGCCCGCCTCCGCGACGACCGCCATCCACTGCACCCCGGCCACGGCGGGCGCCCTCGCGCCGGCGGCGGGCAGGAGCAGGCGGACGATCCGCTCGACCGCGGCGTCCAGCACGATCGCGCCCTCGACGATGCGGCCGTGCGCGCCCGCCATCATCGAGAGCGCCTGGAGCGCGAGCGCGTGCGGCGGGGCCGCGAGGCCGACGCCGCGCGCGCGCTCCGGCAGGAGCCTGAGCGCGCGCTCGCCGGGCGCGACGGCGACGTCGAACGCGAGCGCCGCCTCGCCCGATCGCAGCGCGACGAGCGCGCCCTCCTCGATGGGCGCGATGATCAGCTGCGGCGCGCCGTCGCCGAGGAGGCCGCGGAGCCGCGGCGCGGCCCAGCCGGCGAGCTCGGTCCCCTGCGCCTCGACGGCGAGCCGGACGAGCTGGCCGCGCCGGTGCCGGAAGCGCGCGACCCCGCCGGAGAGGTCGACCGGAAACCGGATCCCGGCGAGCCGCACGACGAGCTCGGTGACGCGGAGCGGACCGAGCGCGAACGGCTCCCCGAGCTCGATCGCGAGCGCCCCCTTGCTGACGGCGAGCCGGAGGACGGGTCGGTCGTCGGGCGGGCGCGGGGCCGCACCGCCGCCGGGCGCGAGCGCGCGGAGCGACGGCGACAGGCCCAGCGCGCGCGCCGGCCGGCCGCGCCTCTGTCCAGCAGCCATACCCGCCAAGGGTATCAACCCTGCGGCGATCCAGGCGAGTTAGCGGCGATCACGCCGGGCGAAGCGCAACGTGACGGAACGGGCGCTCAGAGGTCGCCCTTGGCGAGCTTGTCCTTCATTTTCTGGATGAGCACGGGGAACCCGTCCTTCTTGATGATCTTCGTGAACTGGGCGCGGTAGCTCCCCACCAGGCTGACGCCCTCGGTGACGATGTCCCGCACGAGCCAGGTGCCGCCCTTCTGGGCGAGCTTGAAGGCGATCTCGACCGGCTCCTCGCGCGCGTTCTTCCTGGAGACGGCCCTCGTCTTGACCGTCATGACGCCGCCGCTCTCGGTCTCGCCCGTGTACTCGATGTTGAAGTCGAGCGTCTTCTTCAGGTTGCGCTCGTAGGCCCTGCGGACGAGCTGCTTGAGCAGATCGCTGAACTGCTTCTTCTCGGCGTCGGTCCGGGCCGCCCACTCGCTGCCGAGCGAGCTCTCCGCCAGCGCCGAGTAGTCGAGCATCTCGTCGAAGACCGAGCCGACCTGCTTCTGGCTCTCGCCCCCTCCCTTCTTCAGGAGGTCGAACAGGACCGTCTGCTTGGCCTTGACGACGTCCGTCGCCGGCCCGGCGTTCGCGAGGCCCACCGGGCCGAGCGTGAGCGCGAGCAGCGAGAACGTCGCCGCGAAGAGATGGGTCATCGTGCGTGTCACGTAGGGTTCTCCTTCTGTGCCTGCGGGCTGCCAGCGAGCCTCGCGTCGCTTGTACCGCTCGCCCTCTGTCCGCGCACTCTATGCGCGAGGCAAGCGGCCTGCCACGTCGGACGGGGGCCACGGCGGCCCGGTGACGTCCTGTCCCTGCTCTCCATGAACACAGCGAAACGACACGGCAATCCGCCGGCGCTGGGCCGCGCTCCAGGGGCAGACGACGGTCTCCGCGGGCTATTCATCCGCGGGAGCGGGCTCCGCGGCGACCTCCGGCTCCCCGGCCGCGGGCGGCCGGTCCGGGACCCGGACCCGGAACGCGGTGCCCTCGCCCTCGCGGCTGTCGACCTCGATGGCGAAGCCGTGATCGTCGAGGATCCGCTTCACCACGGCCAGGCCGATGCCCATGCCGTGCGTGCGGGTCGTGAAGAACGCATCGAAGAGGCGGTCGCGGGCGGCAGCAGGGATGCCTCGCCCCTGATCGCGGATCTCCAGGAGCCAGGCGCTCGCGTCGCGCCAGAGGCGCACGGTCACGACCGCCCCCGCCGAGCTCGCCTGGATCGCGTTCCGCGCGAGGTTCCAGACGACCTGGCGCATCTGGGCGGCGTCGGCGATCACCGGGGCGGACGGCGGCCCCTCGAAGCGGACCTCGACGTCGCCGCCGCGGCCCGAGCGCGCGGCGAGCACGACGACGTCGCGGGCCGTCGACGAGAGGTCCACGCCCTCGAGCGCCGGCACCCGCGGGCGCGACAGATCGAGCATGTCGCCCACGAGGTCGTTCAGGCGCGCCGTCTCGCGCTCGATGATCTCGCAGAGCTTCCGGTCCTCGTCGGAGAGCGTCCCGCCCGTGCGCAGGAGCTCGATCGATCCCGCGATCGAGCCGAGCGGGTTGCGGATCTCGTGGGCCAGCCCCGCGGCGAGGCGGCCCAGCGCCGCGAGCCGCTCGGCCTGCTCCGCGCGCGCCGTGGCCTGCACGAGCCGGCCGCCGGTCGCGCGCAGCCGCTCCGCCAGGTAGCTCGCGAGCAGCGTGACCACCACGATCGCGAGCAGGTTGACGAACATGGGGTACCGGAGCTCGCCCCACTGCGTCACGTACGCGCCGGAGGGCTGGTCCGGCGGCACGCCGAGCAGGTGCAGCCCGAGCGCGGCGCACAGGAGGAGGTACGCGGCCGCCCCCGACGCGGCGGCGACG
Source organism: Sorangium sp. So ce362 (assembly GCF_051519845.1). NCBI lineage: Bacteria > Pseudomonadati > Myxococcota > Polyangiales > Polyangiaceae > Sorangium > Sorangium sp. So ce362. The sequence goes on from NZ_CP150332.1 coordinate 8,324,421, forward strand.
ATCGCGCCGGGGAGCCCGAGGAGGATCGCCCCGGTCAGGCAGGTGAGGCCGTAGAGCGACGTGGCGCCGCTCGTGGCCCCGCCGGTGATGTACACGAGCGCGGTCCAGGTGATCTGGTCGGTCACGAGCTGCGCCCGGGCGATCGCGCGGAGGGCGCGCTGCATGCGCAGGAACACCGCGTAGATCCCCGAGACGCCGTACGCCGCGGCGACCGTCACGAGCGCGACGATGCTGGAGAAGCCCCCGGAGGTGAACCCGCGGAGGTACACCGCCGCGGTCACGACGAGGAAGACCGTGAGCACCGCGAGGCGCAGCGCGATGAGCCAGGTGAGCCGGCTCGCGAGCGGCGCCTCGGCGCCGCCGGGAGCGCCGGACGGGAGCGGCGTCGCGACCGGCGAGCCGCGGGCGTCGATCGACGGCCCGGCCCCGCCCCGGTCTCGCCGCGCGACGGCCTCGCCGCCCGGGCTCGCCGGCGAGGCCGAGGGCGACATCACTCCGCCTTGATCTTGCCGGCGAGATCGAAGATCGGCAGGTACATCGAGATGAGCACGACGCCGACCATGCCGCCGACGACGACCATGAGGAGCGGCTCGATCAGCGACGTCAGCGCGGAGACGGCGACGTCGACCTCCTCCTCGTAGAAGTCGGCGATCTTGTTCAGCATCGTGTCGAGCGCGCCGGTCTGCTCGCCGACCGCGACCATCTGCACGACCATGCCGGGGAAGACCTGCATCTCGCCGAGCGGCTCGGCCATGTTCTTCCCCTCCGAGATCTTCTGGCGCGAGTACATGAGGCCCTCCTCGACGACGACGTTGCCGGCCGTCTTCGCGACGATGTCGAGCGCGTCGAGGATCGGCACGCCGGAGCCGAGCAGCGTGCCGAGCGTGCGCGCGAACCGCGCCACGGCGATCTTCTGCATGACCGGGCCGAGGATCGGGAGCCGGAGCAGGAGGCGGTGCACCATCCGCTTGCCGGCCGGCGAGCGGTAGAAGTAGGTGGCGCCGACGGCCCCGGCCACGGTCAGCACGACGATGAGCGGGAGGTAGGTGACGAAGGCCTTCGAGGTCGCGATGACGATCTTCGTGAGCTGCGGGAGCGCGTCCTTCGCCCCGAACTCGGCGAACATCGTCTCGAAGGACGGGATGACGAACGACATCAGCACGATCATGACGACGATCATGATCACGATGACGGCGATCGGATACGCGAGCGCGCCGCGCACCTGGCGCGCGAGCTTGACGCGCTTCTCGATGTAGATCGCGAGCCGGTTCAGGATGCTGTCGAGGATGCCGCCCACCTCGCCGGCCTGGACGAGGTTGACGAACAGGTCGTCGAAGATCTTGGGGTGGCGCCGGAGCGCGTCGCTGAACGTGGCGCCCTGCTCGACCGTGTTCTTGATGTCCCGCAGCGCCGCCTGGAAAACCTTGTTCGGCTCCTGGTTCGACAGGATCTCGAGGCACTGGACCAGCGGGAGGCCCGCGTCGATCATCGTCGCGAACTGGCGGATGAACTTGACGAGGTCCTTGGCCTCGACCCCCGAGCCGAAGCTCAGGTTGAAGCTGAGCTGCGCCCCCTTCTTCTTGACCCGGGTCGGGCTCAGCTGCTGAGCGCGGAGCCGGTTCTGCACCGCCGCCTCGTTCTCGGCCTCCATCGTGCCCTTCCGGATCTCTCCGGAGCGGCCGCGCGCCTCCCAAACGAACTCCGCCATAGTGCTTCCGGTCTTCTCCCTGGGTCCACGGCGGGCCGAGCCGGCGCGCCGGGGCGGCCCCGCCTCCGGGGACGCCAGGATAAAGTTCGGCGAGGCCGGGGGTCAAAGACGGTGGGTCGTTCTCTGAGCCAGCCGGTGAGGGGGTGGTCCGACGTGGGCGCTGGGGGGGCTCGGGCGGACGCGGACGCGGACGCGGACGCGGACGCGAACGCGAACGCGGAACCGGAAGGAGCGTCGTGCCCAGCGGCACGCGCCGGCATGGCGCTCGGTGCGCCCCGACGTGAACGGATGGCACACATCGTCGCAGTTCGCGCCTGAAAGGTGTGCCACCAGGACGCCGAAGCGCGTCGTCTGGACATCGAGGTGGGCCATCTGGACATCGAGGTGGGCCATCTGGACATCGAGGTGGGCCATCTGGACATCGGGATGGGCCATCTGGACATCGAGGCGGGCCATCTGGACATCGGGATGGGCCCATCCGGACAACACAGCCCTCGAACCGACCAGGGAAGGCGACGGCCCCGTGGTCGAGGCATCGCAGCACCCGGTCGGAAGCCCAACGATCGCCACGAGGTCAAGGGCGACGCCTCAACGGCGCTGCACGACCGGCACGAGACGCTCCTGCACCTCGCGCACGAAGCGCGCGAGGCCGCACGCCACGCCGTTGGCTTCGAGGCGCTCGACGGGAACGTCGGCCCAGCGCGCGTCCGCACCTCGCCCCGCGCTCGTCAGCACCGTGAGGACCCGCTTCGCGTCCTTGCGATCCGCTGGGTTCTTCGAGGTGAGCCGCTCCGGCTTCGCGCAGGGGTCGAAGTGGAGCTCGCCGCGGAGGGCGGCGAGCCGCTCACGTTCCGAGTCGTCCTCGGCGATGCCAACAGCGCTCACTCTCGTCCCTCGCTCACCCATCCCTCGCCGACGAGGCTCCACAGCTCCCCCGGCCGGAGATATCCGCCGCGCTTTTTCGATGTCGGGTGCTCGTCGAGCCGGCGCAGGGCCGAGCCCCCTTCACGGCCGCGGCTCATCACGAGGACCTCGTCCATGCGCAGCTCGTCCAGGAGGAACGGCGAGTGGCTCGTCGCCACGATTTGCAGCTGGGGCGTCGCCTCGAGTACGCCGCGGAGGTGCGCGACAAGCCTGCGCTGCGCAACGGGGTGCAGCGCCTTGTCCAGATCGTCGAGCAGGACGAGGCGCGGCGCGTCGAAGCGCACGACCGTGATGAGGCCGAGGGCGAGCAGCGTCCCCTCGGAGAGCTGGCCGGCCGGCACCCACCCCAGCCCTTCCCACTCGACCTCGAAGCGGGCGCCGGTGACGTCGCGCGACTGATCGGCCCAGAAGTCCTGGCCACCGACGGAGATCCGTTGCTTCTCCCGGCGCCGGACGCGGGCGGGAAGCGCGCGGATACGCTGCGCGCCGGGGACGATGGTCGCCAGATCCCGTTCGATCGCTTCCAGGGTTCCGTCACGCAGCCCCTGCAGGTATTGCACCACGGAAGCCAGACCCTCACCGTCGTGTCCGACGCGTGGGATCTCCTCTTCAGAGTAATGCTCCGCGGCGAGCGTCTCGGCGTGCAGCTTGAGCCGGACGACCGATCCGAGCTTCGCCTCGCGGGGACCTCGAAAGAAGAGCCGTTCTTCCTCCTGGTCGTCGCAGGGCAGAGAGAGCTCCGTCTCCTGCCCTTCCTTGCCGAACCACAGGTGCAACCACTCAGGTCCCGGCTCCTCCTTCACGGCCCCTGCGCGAAGACCGAACCGCCTGCCGTCCGCCAGGACGGCCTCCAGCTCGAGCTCGGTGGCGTCCGGCTTCGCGACAAGGTCTTCCACCGCATGCTTGCCCAAGATGCCCAAGAAGAGCGACGCCGGACCGAGGGTCGCGAACCCGGGCTTCGCGGAGGCAAGCTGGAGCAGGTAGTGCATCCCCTCCAGCACGGTGCTCTTGCCCACGGCGTTCGGGCCGACCAGCACGTTGAGCCGACCGAGAGGCAGCCTCACGTCTCGAAGCAGCTTGAAATTCTTGAATTTTGCTTCCGCGAGCATCGCCGCTTCCCTTACTCCGCGATCAGCGCCGGGTACAGGAGCCCCCGCCTCCGTCTCCACCGCCACGGACCCCCGGCGCCGGCCGAAGCGAAGCTAGGGCTGCCCCCGCTCCGCCACGTAGCGGACCGCGCCGTGCACCTCGCGGAGGAGCGCGCCCTGCCGGCGCTCGACCCGCATGAGCTCCTGGTGGCCCTCCCACGCGCCGACCGGCGCGACAAGGACGCCGCCGTCGGCCAGCCGCTCCTCGAGCGCGGCGGGCGGCTCGGTCAGCGCGTAGGTCACCGCGACCTTCCACGAGCGCTCCGAGGGCGGCGTCGGGCCGCACGCGAGCACCCGCTCGGCGAGCGAGCGCCCGTCGCCGCACAGCAGCGTGACGCTCGCGCCCTCGTCGGAAGGGCCGGCGCCGCTGCTCGCGAGCGCCTCGTCGTCGCCCCGGCGATCCGGCCGCGCGCCGAGGAGCCGCGCCGCGCGCGCGTGCAGGGCAGGGTCGATCTCGATCGAGGTGACGTGCCCGGTCGGGCCCAGGATGCGCCGCGCGAGCGCCGCCCCGTAGCCGGTGCCCGTGCCCAGCTCGAGCACGCGATCGCCGGGCACGAGGCCGAGCAGGCTGTACGTGAGCAGGTACGCGTGCGGCGCGCTCACGGTCGCGTGCCCGGCACGGTCGAGCGGCAACGGCGTGTCGTCCGCGGAGGCCGCGACGTCCTCCGGCAGGACGAAGCGCTCGCGCGGCACGAGCAGGATCGCGTCGAGGTAGCGCGCCGGGAACTCGAAGCGGCGCGCGAGCTCGGTCACGAGCGGCGCACGCGCCACGCGCCCGGCCTCGGCGAGCTCGACGTCGCGCTCGATGGCGGCGTCGAGCGGCTCGGGGACCTGTGCCCAGCGATCGGGGCGGCGATCGTCGTACCTCGCCGCGAGCGCAGCGAGCGCCGCAACGGCGGCGCGGGAGTCGATGCTCGGGGGAGAAGCCACGGCGAGATCCTGAAGCAGGACCGACCGCACCGCTCGATCTTTCCTCGATTTTTCGGGGATCTTTCGGGGATTGTTCGGCGTTTCTCCGGGCCCATCCGGCCCACCGCCAGAGCTCGTTTGACAAGGGTGCACGAGCCTCTTCATCCTCGGCCATGGCCCTCGTCGATCTCACGCCGATCGCAGCGATCGCGATCGAAGAGCACCGCGCCGCGCCCTGCGCCTGCGTCGCCGCCGCGGTGCGCACGCGAAACGACGTCCGGTACGGATCCGGCGCCGCAGGACGGCTGTGGTTCGAGGACAGCCCGCCGGCCGGCGCGCGCGGCGCGACGCCGCCCGCGGCGACGGGCGACGCCATCTTCGATCTCGCGTCGGTGACGAAGCCGTTCACCGCGCTCGCGTTCGCCCGGCTCGTTCGCGCCGGCAAGCTGAGGCTCGACGAGCCGCTCGGGCAGGCGCTCCCCGAGCTCGCGGGCACGCGATCGGCGCGCGTGCCGCTCGAGCTCCTCGCCGCGCACCGGGCCGGGCTCGAGGCGCACCGCCCGCTCCACCCGCCCGGCGACAGCGCGCCGATCGATCCGCTCGAGGCGCTGCTCGCCTGCGCGGACGGGCGCCGCGAGGCGTGCGCGGGCGATCCTCCCGACGGCGGGTTCCCGCCTGTGTACAGCGACCTCGGCTACCTGCTCCTCGGCGCCGCGGTCGCGCGGCGCGGCGAGGCCGAGCTCGACGAGGTCGTCGCGCGCGAGGTGACAGGCCCCCTCGGGCTCGCGGTCGCGCCGCCGCGCCGGCTCCGGCGCCGCGATCCGCGGTTCGACGAGCGCGTCGTCCCCACCGAGGACGTCGGGTTCCGCGGGGGAATGATCCGCGGCGCGGTGCACGACGACAACGCCTGGACGATCGCGCGCGACGGGATGGCCGGGCACGCGGGCCTCTTCGGCGACGCGATGTCCGTGGCGCGGCTCGGGGTCGCGCTGCTCGAGGCGCTCGCGGGCGAGCGGCCGGAGTGGCTCTCGCGCGAGGAGGTCCGGCGGCTGATCGAGCCGCGGCCGGGCGGGTCGCTGCGCGCCGGGTTCGACGGCAAGAGCGGCGAGAGGCCGAGCGCCGGCGCCCGCTTCGGCCCGCGGACCTTCGGCCACCTCGGCTTCACCGGGACGAGCCTCTGGATCGACCCGGACGCCGAGCTCGTCGGCGTGCTGCTCACGAACCGCGTCCACCCGACGCGCGCATCCGACGCGATCCGCCGCGCGCGACCCGCCGTCTACGACGCGATCGCGGAGGCCATGGCGCGCGCGCGATGACGCGAGGAGGCGACGGCGCGCCGCATCGAGCCCGCGTTTTCGCGGGCTGACGCCGGGCGATGCTAGGCTGCCGCGGTGTCACACGGCGCCGCCTCCGAACCGCTGGGCCCGTCCTCCGGGTCGCTCCGCTCGCCCGCCGAGCCCGCGCGCGCGCCCGGCGAGCTGCGCCCCGGCGCGGTGGAGCTCGAGCCCGACAGCGCGCCGAGGCCGCCCGACGCCGCGGACGATACGTGGCCGTCCGGCGGCGCGGTCAGCGCGCCGAGTCCATCCGGCGGCGCGCCGAGTCCGTCCGACGGCGCGCCGAGTCCGTCCGACGGCGAGGGCGCTGCCCCGCCGCCCGCGGCGCTCCATCCGGCGCAGCGCCCCGCGGCGCAGCCCCGCTCGCTCCGGCAGAACGCCGCGCAGAGCGGCCGCTTCATCCGCGCCTACCTGACGACGTTCACCGTCATCGCGAGCTACCTCTGGTTCTTCTTCCTGCGCCGCCTCTTCGGCGACGCCTGGGCGCAGAGCCGCGTGGACGAGGTCCACGCGAGCAACGCCCGGCGCATCGAGCGCACGATCGTCGAGCTCCAGGGCCTCTTCATCAAGGTCGGCCAGATGCTCAGCATCATGGCGAACTTCCTCCCCGCGACGCTGCGCGCGGGGCTCGAGGGGCTGCAGGACCAGGTGCCGCCGCGGCCCTACGAGGAGATCGAGCAGCGCATCGCCGAGGAGCTCGGGCGCCCCATCGACGAGGTCTTCGCCCGCTTCCACAAGGAGCCGCTCGCGAGCGCCTCGCTCGGCCAGGTGCACGAGGCGTGGCTCATGGACGGCACGCGCGTCGCCGTGAAGGTGCAGCACCGCGACATCGACGAGATCGTCCGCCTCGATCTGCTCACCATCCGCCGCATCATGGCGATCGTCGCGAAGTTCGTCCCCGTGCAGGGGCTCGACGCCTACTACCACCAGATCCGCTCGATGATCCTGGAGGAGCTCGACTTCGTGGGCGAGGCCAGGAACATCGTGCGCATCGCCGACAACTTCGCGAAGCAGCCGCAGGTCCGGTTCCCCAGGCCGATCGAGCCCTACTGCACGCGGCGCGTGATGACGACGACGTTCGTCGAGGGCATCAAGGTGGGCGACGTCGCGGCGCTCGACGCGCACGGCGTCGACCGCAAGGCGCTCGCCCGCCACATCGTGCAGGTCTTCTGCCAGCAGATCTTCATCGACGGCGTCTACCACGCGGATCCGCACCCGGGGAACATGCTGGTCGGGCCGCGCGGGGAGCTCATCCTGCTCGACTTCGGCGCGGTCGCCGAGCTCTCCCAGGAGATGCGCGAGGGCATCCCCGAGTTCCTCGAGGCCGTGATCCGCCGCGACACGGAGGGGATCATCAAGGCGCTGCGCAAGATGCGCTTCTTCTCGCGGCGGGACGCCGTCGACATCAGCGAGAAGGTCGTCGAGTTCTTCCACCAGCGCTTCCAGGACGAGGTGAAGCTCGAGTCGTTCAACCTGAAGGACATCAAGCTCGATCCGCAGAAGGGCATCGAGAGCCTGATCGACCTCAGGCGCATGAACATCGGCCTGAAGGAGCTCTCCGGCGCGTTCCACGTGCCGCGCGACTTCGTGCTGCTCGAGCGCACGCTCCTCCTGCTCACCGGGGTCTGCACGCAGCTCGATCCCGACCTCAACCCCATGGATGTCGTGCGCCCGTACCTGCAGGACTTCGTCCTCGGCAGCCGCGACTGGGCCCAGATCGCCCTCGAGGCGGCGAAGGACATGGGGATCAAGGCGCTGACGATCCCGGACGACCTGCGCAAGTACCTCACGCGCGCCAACCGCGGCGAGGCCGAGGTGAAGGTCCGCGGCCTCGCCCAGGCCGCGTCGCTGGTCTATACGGGGGTGCGCCAGCTCATCTACGCGGCGCTCGCTATCGCGGCCGGCTTCGCGGGGCTACAGCTCTACCTGGCTGGCCACGCGGCGCTCGCGCGCTATTGCCTCTACGGCGCCGCGGCGGCCGGGGCGCTGCTCGCTGGGAGCATCCTGTTCACGAACCGAGGTTGACGACACGCCATGAGCTCGATCGATCTGTCGCAGTACGAGGCCGAGGTCGCGGCCGCCGAGGCCGAGGTCACGCGGATCAGGGAGGCGAACGCGGAGCTCGCCGAGGAGCACCGCGGCGATCGGGCGCACGGCGCGCACGAGATCCTGCGCCGCGGCGCGGCGGCGCTCGCCGCCGCGCGGGACCGCCTGGAGACGGCGCGCGTGGCGCTGAAGCTCGCGGAGACGACCGGCTCGCCGCACGGGCTGCTCGCGCGCGAGGGGTTCGTCCTGGGCTCGGTCGCCGTCGCCATCCCCGCCGGCACGACGAGCGGCGAGCGGGTCCGGCTCATCGAGGAGGCGCTGGCGGCCGAGCTCACGGGCGCGGCGCGCGACGTCGGGGTGGTGCTCGCCGCCCCGGCGGAGCGCTACACGCGGGAGCGACCCGGGCGCGACGCGGAGGGGCGCACCGTCCTCGATGTCTCCGGGCACGTGGAGGGCGACGTGCTGATGCCCGCCATCTCCAGGAACGCCAAGAACGCGCGCAGGAGCTGAGCGCCGCGCGGCGCTCAGGCCTTGAACGCGGCGATGACCGCCGCGGCGCGCTCCTCGACCCGCGCGCGGAGCGGGGCGAAGCGCGCGTCTGCCCGCGCGCGGTCGAGCACCGCGCAGCGCTGCATCCAGAGGGCGTCGAAGAGCCCCGCCTCCACCGCGCTCGCGAGCGTGCGGAAGAGCGCGTCGTCCTCGCCGAGGAAGGCGAGGATCTCGGCGTACATCTGGAGGAAGAGCGGGCGCAGGCGGCTGCCCGGCTCGGAGCCGTCCGCCGTCGAGCGCAAGAACGCCCGCTGCTCGTCCGACAGCCGCGACGTCGCGAGCACGTCGCGGTAGAGGCGCGCGTACTGGACGGGGACGTTATCCATCCCGTGCGGCAGCTCGTCGACGGAGAACGGAGCGCCGTGCCACAGCCCGAACCGAGCGCGCATGATCGCCTTGTGAAAGCGGCTCGACGGGTCCTCGGTCGGCATGTCGAGCAGCGCGCCGGCCGCGGCCCAGTCCCCCAGCAGCGCGCGGCCGCGCGCGAGCTCCCAGCGCGGGAACAGCTCGCCCGGGTCGAGCGACAGCGCGGTGTCGAGCCGGAAGACCGCCTCGTTGACGAGCCCCGCCTCGAGGAGGATACGGCCGAGCAGCTCGTGCGCCTTGGCCAGGCTCGGCGCGCACTGGAGCGCCTTGCGCAGCGCCGGCACGGCGCCGACGGGGTCGCTCGCGCTGAAGCGGACCGTCGCGAGCGCCACCCACGGCTCGCCGAGCGAGGGGGCCTGCGCGATCGCGCGCTCGGCGGCCTGCTGCGCCTTCGCGAGCTGCGCCCTGCCGTCGCCCCGCGCGGCCATCAGCCGCGCCGAGGCGACGGCGTAGCCGGACAGGATGTTCGGGTCGTTCGGCGAGAAGGACAGCGCCTCCTCGAAGAGCGCCACGGCCGGCGCGGCGTCGCCGTACCAGAGGTGCCGCAGCTGGTGGCGCGCGCGCAGGTACAGGTCGATCGCGCGCGGGTCGCTCGGCGCCTCGCGGTCGCGGCTGGCGGCGTCGACGGTGAGCGCCCCGGAGATGGCGCTCGCCGCGTCGTCGCTCACCGCGAGCAGCGCCTCGGGCGAGCTGTCGAACCGCTTCGCCCAGAGCTGGAACCCGTCCTCGACGCTGATGACGCGCGCGGTCACGCGCACGCCGGCGGGCGCGAGGCGTGACCCCGGCCGCGAGTACGGCGCCTGAGGCTGCGAGCGCGGCCCGTCGTGCCCGTGGCTGGCGCCGCCGGTGCGGCGGATCGACCCCTCGACCACGACCTGCACGCCGAGCTCGCGGCCGATGTCCCGCGGGTCGCGGTTGTCGAGCCGCACCCGGGACACCGCGGCGTGCGGCCGCACCTTGAGGCCCGCGGTCATCGAGAGGGTGTCGGTGAGGTCCTCGGTGAAGCCGTCGGCGAGGTAGTCGTCGTCCGGGGCGCCGCCGTTGCGGAACGGGAGCACGGCGACGGTCTTCAGCGCCGGCGAGGACGCGGACGAGGGCGCCGGCGCGGGCGCGGGCGTGAGCACAGGCGCCGAGAGCGTGGGCGACATGAGCCGCGGCTGCGGCGCGGTGATCGCCTCGGCCGACGCGGCGACCCGGGTCGGGCTCTGCTCGACGGGCTGCGGCGCGGTCGGCGCGGCCGTGGCCGTCGACGCGGCGATGGCCGAGACGAGCGACTGCGCCGGCTGCGGGGCGATCGACACCCGCGAGCGCGCGAGCAGCAGCGCGCGGTGGGCCTCGGCCGCGCCGGCGTAGCGGTCCTCGCGCCGGATCGCCATGCACCTCAGGACGACGTCCACGACGACGAGGGGGACGTCCGGACGGACGGAGCGCGGGTCGGGCGGCGGGGACCGCAGCCGGGACATGGCGGCGGCGATCGCGCCGGCGCCCGGCCACGCGCGCCGGTGGGTCAGGCACTCGAAGAGGATCATGCCGAGCGCGTAGATGTCGGTGCGCGCGTCGATGTCGGGCTCACCCGTCAGCTGCTCCGGCGACATGTACGCGGGGGAGCCGAGCACGAAGCCCGCCGACTCGCCGGCGCTCGGCCCGGACGAGGTGCGGGCGATGCCGAAGTCGGTGATGACGACCCGCCCGCTCCTGTCGAGGAGCACGTTCTCGGGCTTGAGGTCGCGGTGCACGATGCCCGCCGCGTGCGCGGCGCCGAGCCCGTCGCAGAGGGAGCAGCCGATGCCGATGGCCTGCTGCGTCGGCATCGGGCCGGTCCGCGCGAGGACGCTGTGCAGCGACTCGCCCTCGACGCACTCCATCGTGAGGAACTTCTCGCCCTCGTGGTCGCCGAAGTCGAACGTCCGCGCGACGTTCCGGTGCGTCACGCGCCGCGCGAGCTTCACCTCCTGCCGGAAGCGCTCGATCATCCCGGCCGTGCTGGCGAGATCGCGCCGCAGCATCTTGAGGGCGACCACCTCGTCGAGCTCCACGTCGCGGACGCGGTAGACGCTGCCCATGCCGCCGGTGCCGAGCAGGCCGAGGATCTCGTAGCGCCCGGCGATGCGCTGGGGCGCGGCGACGAAGCCGGAGCCCTGGCTCTCGCTGCGCGGCTCCGCGCGGGACGTCGGCTCGGAGGCCGTAAGTCGCCTGTCGCTCACGCGCTCAGTCTACCCACGCCGAAGGGTAGAAGTCAGCGCGAGCGAGCCGCTGGACAGAAAACATGAAATTCGCCGCGCTCCGCTCACCCCGACACACCTCCTTGCACCTTCTTCCCGCTTCCGCTTCCGGCGTGGGTCCGTTATATGTACGTGCCCCGCAGGTGGACGAATGCAGCATCGCACCAAGCATGAGCCGTCGTCCTCGCTGCTGGAGGTCAGCCTCGATCCGGGCGAGGCGCTGCTCGCGGAGGCGGGCGCGATGGTCGCGCGCTCGCCGAGCCTGCGGACGATCGTCCGGCTCAACGCGGGCCGCGGGGCCGGGCTCTTCGGGCGGCTCAAGGCCTTCGTCATCGCGCTGCTCCGGAAGCTCGCGGGCGGCGAGACGTTCTTCGTGAACCACATCGAGGCGCCCGAGGGCGGCGGGTGGGTGTGGCTCGCCCCGCCGCTCAGCGGCCGCGTGAGGCACGTCCCCCTCCAGGGGGAGACGATGCTCTTCAGCGCGGGCTCGTACCTCGCGAGCGCGGGCGACATCGACGTGAAGGTGCGCTGGGGTGGGCTGCGCGCCGTGCTCGCGCGGGAGGGCATCTTCTTCATCAAGGCCTCCGGCGTCGGCGATCTCTGGATCACGAGCTACGGCGCGATCGAGGAGCTCCCGTGCGACGGGTCGCTCGTCGTGGACAGCGGGCACCTCGTCGGGTTCGACGCGTCCCTCGCGCTCAAGATCAGGAGCCCTGGCGGCGGGCTCATGGGCCTCATGGTCTCCGGCGAAGGTGTCGTGTGCGAGTTCACCGGCCGCGGCCGCGTGCTGATCCAGTCGCGCAGCGCCGGCGCGCTCGTGGGCTGGCTCGCGCCGCTGCTCCCGCCCTGAGCGGGCGACGGAGACATTCGTCCGATGCAGGTGAATCTCCTCTACCGTCCCTCCCAGGCCCTCGCGCAGTGCTGGCTCGCGCCGGGCGAGCGCGTGATCGCCGAGAGCGGCGCGCTCGTGGGCATGTCGACCAACGTGCGGGTGGAGACGCAGGCGGGCGGCATCATGTCGGGCCTGAAGCGGATGCTGGCCGGAGAGTCGTTCTACCGGAACGCGTTCGCCGCCGAGGGCGGCGGCGGAGAGGTGCTGTTCGCGACGCCGCTCTCGGGGGACATGGCGGTGCTCGAGGTGGGCGACAGGCAATGGTGCGTCCAGAGCAGCGCGTATGTCGCGTCCAGCCCGGCGGTCGAGGTGAAGACGCGCTCGGGCGGCCTGCGCGGCTTCTTCTCGGGAGCGGGGCTCTTCGCCCTCGAGACGGCGGGGCAAGGTCAGATGATCATCGGCGCCTTCGGCGCGCTCGAGGAGCTCCCGGTGAAAGGCCACGTCGTCGTCGACACGGGCCACCTCGCAGCGTGGGAGTCGACGCTCTCCTGCCGGATCGACAAGAACACGTCGACGTGGCTCGGCACGTGGCTCTCGGGCGAGGGCCTCGTCTGCCACGTCGAGGGGCGCGGCAGCCTGTGGGTCCAGTCGCGCAACGCCGGCAGGTACGGCGCGGCGATCGGCGCGCGGCTCGCCCCGCGGCAACCCTAGAGATCCAGGGGGCGGCGTGCGCGACGAGATCCGAGACAACCCCGAGTTCGGCGTCCTCCACGTGACCTTCGAGCACGCCGGCGAGCAGATCATCGCCGAGAGCGGCGCGATGGTGGCGCGCGACGCGGCCATCGACATGAAGACGAGCCTGCAAGGGGGGCTCGCCAGCGCGCTCAAGCGCAGGCTGACGGCGGGAGAGAGCCTCTTCCAGAACACCTTCACCGCGACGGCGCCCATGCAGTCGATGCGGCTCGCGCCGGCGCCCGAGGGGTCGGTCGAGCGCATCGTGCTGCGCTCGGGGATGGAGGTCTTCCTCCAGTCGGGCGCCTACCTCGCCTCCACGCCCGGCATCACGCTCGACACGAAGTGGCAGGGGGCCAAGGGCTTCTTCGCCGGCGGCCTGTCGCTGCTCCGGGCCTATGGCGAGGGCCTGATCTGGTTCTCGAGCTACGGCGGTATCCACGCGATCGACGTCGGTCGCCAGCACGAGGGATATATCTGCGACAACACACACCTGCTCGCGTTCACCGAGGGCCTGCGGTATCAGGTGCGCAAGCTGGCCGGCCTGAAGGGCCTGTTCCTGTCCGGCGAGGGGCTCGTCTGCGAGTTCCAGGGGCACGGGCGGCTCTGGCTGCAGACCCGGAACCCGGGGGCGCTCTCGGCGTTCCTCCACCCGTTCCGGCCCGTGGGAGGCGGCCATTAGCCCGCTGCGCGTCACGAAGGCCGCGGCCCCCGGGCGGGTCGCCGGCGGATCGCCCAACGGACGCGATGTTCCGCCGCGGCTGCGCGCGGGCCCGGCGCCGCCGCGTCCCGCCGGCGGGCTGCGGGCGGCTGGCCGCGCAGGGACGCGCCCCTGCCGCCGCGCCGGCAGGCTGGCCCGCCCGGTGCTTGCCCGGCGCTGGCTGCCGGCGGCCGGTGAGACGTTGCGGTCCGGGCCGCCCGCCATGGGGTGGTGCGCCGTCATTGCCTTCCCGGAGGCGGACTCGCTAAAGTAGGCGGGCCTCGCTGAGGAGGCTCGTACGGCGAGCGGTGGATGCCACGGATCTACAGGCGCTCGCGGAGCGTGCCTGGCTTCGCCTGAATGCCCCGAACCCGCTATGTGGAAGCTGACGATCGAGGATGACGAGGGGAAACAGACGGGGCTCCCCCTCGCCCATGAGGAATATGCGCTCGGGCGCGGAGAGTCGAACTCGATCCGGCTGACCGACCGCAACGTCTCGCGGCAGCACGCGACGCTGGCGAAGAACGGCCAGGGTTGGGTCATCCGCGATCTCGACAGCTACAACGGCACGTACGTCAACGGCGGACGGGTCACCGGCGAGCAGCACCTGCGCCACGGCGACCTCGTGCAGCTCGGCGACTACCGCATCGAGATCGTCGATGAGGCGCTGTCGTCCGCGGTGACGAGCCCGACGCCGCCGCCCGGCAGCCGCAGCACGGCGCACCTGCCGCTCCACACCCGCCCCAACCGGCTCGTCATGGTCGTCGGCCCGACCCCCGGCGCCGAGTTCCCGCTCGACGGCGAGCGGTTCACGATCGGGCGCTCCGAGGACGCGACGATCTCGATCAACCACAGCTCGGTGAGCCGCCTGCACGCCGAGCTCATCAGCCTGGGCAACGGCCGCTACGAGGTCGTCGACAAGCAGAGCGCGAACGGCGTGCGCATCAACGGCGTCGAGCTGAAGCGAGGCCTGCTCGAGGCGGGCGACGCGCTCGAGCTCGGCGACGTGCGGCTCCGCTTCGTCGCCGCCGGCAAGATCTTTCGCGCCGGGCCGGACGGCGCTTCCGGCTCGGCGGCCGCGCCGGGATCGTACGGGAGCGTGGCCCCGTCGGTGCCGTCGTCCCGTTCGCTCGGCGGGACGAGCAAGGCGATGGGGCTCCTCCTTGCGGTCGTCGTGATCCTCATCATCGCCGTGGTCGCGGTCACCCGCGCCCGCTCGCAGGGGCCGGAGGCGCCCGAGCCGGACCCGCGGCCCCCGGCGCCGGAGCTCGGGGGGAACGACGCGCAGCTCCTCGACGCGGCGGAGGAGCACTTCCGCGCGGGGAACATCGACGTCGCGCACCGGAAGCTGCAGGAGATCGCCGAGACGGCGCCGGTCCGGGAGACGCAGCGCTTCCGGGAGATCGAGGAGCGCTGGGCGGAGGCGATGTTCCAGCAGGTCGAGCGGGCCGGGACGAAGGAAGAGAAGCTCGCGCTGCTCAACGAGATCGCGAAGACGACGAGCGTCCCGACGGCGCTCCGCGCGCGGGTGGCCGAGATGCGGCGGCAGGTCGACCCCGAAGCGCCGCCCGAGCCCGAGCCGGAGCCCGCGCCGCAGCAGAGCAGCCCGCAGACGTCCTGGTCCCCGCAGCACACGCCCTCGCCGGCGCCCGCGCCCACGCCGTCGGCCTCGACGCCCAAGGTCGCCGACGCGGGCACCCCGCAGGCGAGCTCTCCGCTCGACTCGAGCGCGTACCCGGCGCAACGAAAGACGCTCGAGCCGAGGGTCTGGGGCGGGCGCGCGTCGGCCAGCGAGATCAAGCTGCTGCGCGCGATCTGCATCCACCAGGGCGACATGAGCTGCCGCGACAGGGCGACCGCGGCCCTGGACAAGCTGGAGAAGCGCACGCCTCCGCCCGATCGGGATGCGTCCCCCTGAGCGGGGCGTGTCGCCGCAGAGCGCCTCCCTCTCCCGTCCGCGCGCGTCGATGACCTCCACGAGCAGCACAAGCGCCCACGAGCCGGCCGTCCACGAGCCGGCCGTCCACGAGCCGGCCGTCCACGACGTGCCTCCGCCCGGCGGACGCGACGCTCCTCCAGCGGGCGGCGCGCCGGTGGGCTCGCCGCGGAATGGGCTCGTCTCGTCGGCTGCCGGGGCGCTGGCGACGCTCGCGCTGCTCGTGCTGTTGCCCTACGCGCACCCGAGCCTGTCGCGGCTGCGGCTGCTCACGCCGCTGCCCGAGGGCGAGGGGCTCGTCGTGGTCCCGGCGCCGGCGCCCGTGGCATCGATCGGCGAGACGACGCTCGTCACGGAGACCACCGAGCAGGCCGAGCTGCGCCAGCCCGAGGAGGTCGCGCTGCCGGCCGCGGCCGCAGAGCTCTTGCCGGCCGCGGTCGCCTCCGAGGGGAAGCCGCCGCGCCCGATCGAGGACCCGAGCGGCAAGGCGATGACGCCGTTCTTCCGCGCGCTCGCCGCCGTGGAGCGCAAGGCGCCGGGCTCGATCGCGCGCATCACCTACTTCGGCGACTCCATCGTGGCGAGCGACTTCGTGACGTCGACGCTGCGGCGCAAGCTGCAGAAGCGGTTCGGCGACGCGGGCCACGGGTTCATGCTGATGGCCAACGCCTGGCCTGGATATTTCCACAACGACGTTGTCCGCTTCGCCAGCCGCGGCTGGCAGGTGAGCCGCGTCGTGGGCCCGTTCGCCAAGGACGGGCTCTACGGGCTCGGGGGCGTGTCGTTCCGCTCGCAGGGCGCGGGGGTGTTCTCGCGCTTCGCCACCGCGGAGACCGGGACCTACGGGCGCGCGGTCTCGCGGTTCGCCGTCGATTACCTGAAGCACCCCGAGGGTGGGCGGATGGAGATCAAGATCGACGGCGAGAGCCGGGAGATGATCGACACCCGGGCCGCGGAGGCCGGCTCGGCGATCGCGACCTACGAGGTGCCCGACGGGCCGCACGGGATCGAGGTGCGCGCGCACGGCCCGGGGGTGCGCGCGTTCGGCGTCTGGATGGAGCGGGACGAGCCGGGGGTGGTGCTCGACGCGATCGGCATCCAGGGCTGCCGCATCCGCTTCCTCGACAAGAGCGATGACGCGCACTTCGCCGAGCAGCTGCGCGCGCGGAGCCCGTCCTTGACGGTGTTCCACTACGGCATGAACGAGAGCGAGGACGGCGAGCTGTTCCCGCTCGATCAGGTCGAGTCGACGATGAAGGCGGTGCTCGAGCAGGTGACGGCGGCGCTGCCCGAGTCGTCGTGCATGCTCGTGGGCCCGATGGACCGCGCCGACAAGAAGGGCGAGGTCTACAGGAGCCGCCCGGTGATCCCGAAGCTCGCGGCGATCCAGCGCCGGGTGGCCGCGCAGGTCGGCTGCGGCTACTTCGACACGTTCGGCGCGATGGGAGGCTCCGGGTCGATGGGGGTCTGGGTCCAGCGGGGGCTCGGCGGCGCCGATCTCGCGCACCCGTCGGGCGCGGGGGCCGAGGTCATCGGCCGCTGGCTGTACCTGGCCTTGATGGAGGCCTACGAGGCCTGGAAGGCGAGCGCGGCCGCGGGCCGGCCCTGACGCGGGTTCGGTGCGTCGGAGATCCCGCCAGAAACGAGCTGGGTGAAGAGGCCGCTCAGCGCTTCATTTGTGCGGCGCTGCTTGCTGCGGGTGGCGCTCAGCTCCTCGACTTCCTTCAGCCGGTAGCTCTCGGCCTCGATCTCGATCACCTCGGCGCGGTGCACGAGCCGGTCGACGAGCGACCTCGAAGAGCAGGTCGACGTAGCGTCGCCCTGCTTCAGTAGGGCTCCTCGTCGCGCCTAGCGCTGCACCCACCCTCGGCTGCCTGGCTCGGTCCGGTTTTGTTCGGCGCTCTTAATCGTCGGCCACGCTACCTACCCACCATAGACCGGGGAAGGACATGCGGGGGTGGAAAGGATATCCAAGCGCGTCATTCAGGGGGGTCAGCGGTCGAGATGGCCAATGACGCCGAGCGGGCTGTGATCGATAATATGGACCGTGGGACCGGAGGGCGGGCTCGAGCGCCACGCATGAGACGAGCCACGCTGAGCCAGAATCGACATGGCATGCATTTTCATCCAGACTGACCATGGAGGTGGCCTTGAAGACGCACACGCTCGTCACAACGCTCGTTTCATTGCCATTTATCTCCAATACCGCGCCCGCGAAAACACCACACGAGTCTTCCCAGCCATTCAATGTTAGCGGACTTCAAGAGAAGTCCTACAAGCGCTCTCTTCGCGCGTGCGACCCGTACTCCGACGCCCTCTTGGCCCCATCGGACCCGCCAACTTACCGAATTCGTGCATGTTTCCGGCGCATCGAGACGGCGTCGCGCTCCGGGCATCACGTCAACGGGCATGTGGGGCAGGATGGCACTGGACCGCCGGAAGGCGTCTGGAAGCGCTACCATCCCACCCTCTACCCTCTACCCTCTTTCCGCGACAGCGTTCGGCGCGCGCTCGAGGATCGACCGGCGCTAAGGTTGCGCTCATGACGTCCACCGTGACCCGCAACACCGGCTCCACCATCAAGTACGCCGTCATCACGGCGGTGCTCGCCGGCCTCTCGTTCCTCTGTTTCCGCGCGATGATCGGCCGCTCCGGTCCGCTGTGGCTGCTCTGTCTGGTCGGCGGCATCGGGTTCGCGGTGTTCGCGTTCGGGTCGCTCCTTGTCGCCAGGGACCTGGCCGGCACCGCGACGTGCCCGCGCTGCCAGGCGACGCTCGCGGAGATCGAGCTCAACCACACCGACGACCCGGCGTTCTGCGACAAGTGCCAGGCCGCGTACCTCGTCGACAAGCGCGTCCTCACCGTGCTCGCCGGCGACTACGTCCACCCGCAGCCGGGCTTTCCGGTGCCGGTGACGAGCGAGACGATCAGCTGGCCGGAAGGCTGCTGCGTGTGCGCGAAGCCGGCGACTCGCGGCATCGAGGCGAAGGCGGACGACGGCCAGACCGGGACCAACGTGGCCGTCGCCGCGGCCGGGCTCGCGCTCGGGAGCATCGCGGTGCGCACCGGCGGCGGCACGAGCTACACGCTGCGCATCCCGCACTGCGCCGAGCACGACGACGGCGCGAAGCTCGAGATCAAGAGCGGCAACGAGCCGCCGCTGCAGATCCGCTTTCGCTCGTACGCCTACCAGCGCCGCTTCCTCCAGCTGAACCCGAGTCCGGCGAAGGCCGCGTAGCTCCGCTTCAGCCCGACCTTCTCGAGGTCATCGACGGCACCCGCTTCGTCGTGGAAGCGACGGATCGCGACGGTTCGGCGCCGCAGAACAGTCCCGCCAGGAATCCCGCCAGGGGAGCTACGCGGCCTTCAGGCCCTCGGCGTCCGGCTCGTCCGCGGCGCGCCGCTTGTGCTCCCGGGCGATGCCGATCACGACGCCGAGCCACACGAGCGCGAGCGCGATGTTGATCATCGCGAAGTGGCGGATGGAGAGCGCGAGCACCTGGCCGACGATCACCCCGACGGCGGCGAGCACGTCGCCCGCGCGGACGACGAAGGTGTCGATGGCGGCCTTGGCGCTGTACTTCGCGTCGCGGCCGACCGGCAGGAAGAGCGCCTGCCGCGCCGTGTTCTGGACCGAGTAATCGGTGCTGTTCTCGGCGATCTTCGCGACGCGCACGACGGCGAGCGCGGGCAGGACGGCGAGGGACGCGTAGCCGAGGACGGCGATGGTCGGGAGGAGGAACAGGGCGAACCGCACGCCGAGGTACTTGAAGATGCGCGAGACAAGGAAGAGCTGCAAGATGACGCCGAAGGTGTTCACCCAGTAGAAGAAATCGCCCTTGAAGGTGCCGATGATCGCGCCGAGCGCCGCCGCTTTCCCCTTCTCGGTGCGCGGGTGGACGAGCCCCTTCTCGGCGCCCTCGACGACCTCGCCGCCGGCCTCGACGTCGAACGCCCCGCCCTTGACGGCGGCGATCTTCCCCTCCAGCAGGCGCGACGCCGCCGGATCGACGAGGTAGACCGGGGCGCCCGCCGCGAGGGGCGCGCCCGGGTCTGCGCCCTCGGCCCCGGCGGCGGCCGGCTCCCTTTCGCCTGCGTCGCGCGGCGCGCTCTCCGGGCTGAGCGCGCTCGTGGCGGACTCGATCAGGGTGCGATCGAGGATGTACTCGCCTGTCGAGTTCACCCAGTTGAGGACGAGCGTCAGGCCGGCGATCAGGAGAAGATAGCGGTCCCCCGCGATGATCTTGAATCCGCCGGCCGCGCCGCCGGGCGGCGCGTCGGCCCTGGCCTTCTCGCCGCCGAGGCGCGCGAGGTCGTCGCGGTGGACGATGTACGTGAGCCACAGGCAGGCGAGCAGCACGCCCGCCGCGAGGAGCATCATGTTGTAGGGGCCGATTGGCACGTAGACGCGCTTCGCGATCTGCGCGCCGAGCATGGCGCCGAGCGAGCTCCCGATACCGACGATCGCGAAGAGCCGTTTGCCCTGCTCGGGGGTGTAGACATCGTTGGCGAACGACCAGAACTGCGCGATCACGGTGAGGTTGAAGCAGCCCACCCACAGATAGAACGGCACCCCGAGGGGGACGCCGAGGCGCGCGAGGAGGAAGAAGAGGACGAGGTTGCCGGCGAAGAAGAGCGTCAGCGCGGTGGTGAGCTGCATGCGTCCGAAGCGCCTGGCCATGGCGCCGTAGGCGCGGACCACGCCCACGAGGAGCAGCGCCTGGCCCGCCGCCGCGTAGGCCTTCACCTCTGGACCGTCGAGGTCGAGCTGCTGTCCTCCGATCTCGAGCCCGCCGCCCGCGAGGATCAGCGGCTCGCGGACCACCTTGAGGAGGTAATAGCCCGTGAGCAGGAGGAAGACGTTCAGCGTCAGGACGAGGACGCTGAAGACCTCGCGCGGCTTCACCTCGGCGAAGATGGAGAGGAGCCTGTGGAGCCCCCCTCGGGATCGTGCCTCGTTCTCGCCTGTGCTCGCCACGCGCCGCTCCATCCCGGGAAGACCGCCGTTCAGGCGGCACCGGAACAGGACCGATGCCCGAACGCGGGAGGCTATCGAGCCTTGTCCCGGCCGGCAACATCCCTCTCGGCGCCGTCCGTGTGAAGCGCCGCACAGGGGGTTCGACAGGGGCGCGTGGCGCGGACAAAAGTCTCTCGGGCCGGGAACTCCGCTAGGCTCCCGCGTGGCGACGTGCGAGAGACGAGGCGGATTGGGCACGAACGAGAAGGGATGGACGCGCGCGCTCGGCCCGGGTTGGCGGCGGCGCACGGCCGCGCTCGCGAGCTGCGCCGTGCTGTCGCTGTGCGCCGAGGCGCTGGCCGCGCCGGAGGCGAGGGAGGCTGAGCCGGCCCCGCCGGGGCGATCTCCCGCCGCGGCGCCGCAGGCGCCCAGCGCGAAGCGTCCTCTGCCGGACTACGATGGTCGTCCGGACGAGGGGGCGAGCGTCGGCGACGCGCTGCTCTGGGTGCCGCGCGTCGCGCTCTTCCCCGCCTACCTCGTCAGCGAGTACCTGGTCCGGCGGCCGCTGGGCTATCTCACGGTCGCGGCGGAGCAGGGCAAGTGGATCGAGGAGCTCAAGGACATCTTCACCTTCGGGCCCAACGACACCATTGGCATCGTCCCGACGGCGCTCCTCGACTTCGGGTTTCGCGCGAGCGTCGGTGTTTACATCTTCTATGACGACCTGTTCTTCCCCGGCAACGAGCTCCGCGTGCACGCGGCGACCGGCGGGATCGACTGGCTGAGGCTCACGATCGCCGACCGCATCCCGCTCGACGAGCGCGCGTACGTGAAGCTCCGCGGCGAGGCGGACGCCCGGCCTGACTGGCTGTTCTCGGGGATCGGCCCGAGGTCCCTGGGGCGCGACTGGGCCCGCTACAGCGCCCGCAGCGTCGAGGGGAGCGCGACGGTCCACGTCGGTTTCGACGCGTTCAGCTTCGTCGAGGCGTACACCGGCGCGAAGACCGTCGATTTCGACGACATCTGCTGCGAGCCGACGGTCGGCTGGCGGGTCGCGAACGGCCGCTATCCGCTGCCCCCCTCGTTCGACGCGGGGTACACGGCCTACCGGATCGGCGCCCGGGCCGCCCTCGACTCGCGGCGGCCGCGCCCCGAGCGGGGCCACGGCGTCCGGCTGGAGCTCTCCGGGGAGCACGCCGCCGACCTGGAGCGACCGTTGCAGAGCCGATGGCTCCGCTACGGCGGCACGCTGGGCGGCTTCGTCGATCTCACCGGGCACGAGCGCATCGTGAGCCTCGCCCTCTCGGCGGCCTTCGCGGACCCGCTCGGCCCCGCCGAGGTCCCCTTCGCCGAGCTCGTCGAGCTCGGCGGCGGCGCGCCGATGCATGGGCTCCGCGAAGGCCGCCTCCGCGGGCGGAGCGCCGCCGCGGCGACGCTCGAGTACCGTTACCCGGTCTGGGCGTTCGTCGACGGCACGGTGCAGGTCGCCGCGGGCAACGTGTTCAGCGAGCACCTCCGCGACTTCGATCTCGACCTCCTGCGCATGTCGTTCGTGCTCGGCCTGCGCACGAGCGGTTCGCGCGACCACTCCTTCGACTTCCTGATCGGCTCGGCGACCGAGACGTTCGAGCAGGGAGCCAGTCTGCAGGAGCTGCGCCTCATGATCGGCGCCAGCCGCGGATTCTGAACGGCGGGGGGGGAGCTCAGTCGGGCGGATCGGCCTCGTCGGGGCGCTCGATGCCGACGAGCTTGTAGCCGCGGCGCGGGCCGAGATCGTAGAGGTGGGCGCGCAGCGGGCCGGGCGCGTGTCCGTTCAGGAGGTCGACGATGGCGTAGCGCGAGGGCGCGTCGTCGGGCGCGCCGCCATCGGCTTCGATGTGCGGGAGCGAGAGGCACACGCGGCCGTCCGGCGAGGGGCGCACGACCGGCCGCGCGCGCGGGGAGAGCGCCTCGCCGGCGTACATCGCGGCCTCGTAGCGGAGGTCTTGCGCGCGCGCGACG
The DNA here is from genome assembly GCF_051519845.1 of Sorangium sp. So ce362. Taxonomy (NCBI): domain Bacteria; kingdom Pseudomonadati; phylum Myxococcota; order Polyangiales; family Polyangiaceae; genus Sorangium; species Sorangium sp. So ce362. The sequence continues at coordinate 8,346,785 of NZ_CP150332.1, forward strand.
CCGGTGCGCCGCGCGAGGTCGACGCCGCACAGCTCCGCCGGCGAGGCCAGGGCGACGTCGGCGATCGGCGACAGGCGCGTGAGGTAACGCGCCATGATCGCGCGCTTTCGCTGGATGAGCTTGTCGATCAGGAACGCTGTGTGCCGCGGGGCGGTGAAATCGCCGATCCGCACCGCCGCCTCGATGAGCTCCGGCGTGAAGCGCGCGAGCGTCCGGGCGGCCCAGGCGCCGTCGAGCTCGGTCATGCGCGCGAAGGCCGGGTTGGGGTAGCCGCCGCGCCAGCCCTCCGGCCGGAAGTCGCGATCGCTGAAGAAGCCGAAGATGTCGCCCTGCGGGTCGCGGGTCGCCCGGTCCCACGGCCGCTCGGGGATGCCGAGCGTGGCGAAGTCGAGGAGCGCGTACTCGGCGTCGAAGTAGTAGGCGTGGCCGAGGCGCTTCGAGATGTCCTCCCACTCCCACTCGCTGCCGAAGCAGTCGCCGAGATCGATGGCGTAGTGCCGCACGTGGCCCGGCGATGCGTCCTTGTCCTCCCCGTCCTCGGCGAGCCAGACATCCATCGAGTTCTGCTCGCGCGAGTCGAAGTGGTTGAGCCACGCGGCGAGCAGGCGCCCCCCGCGCAGGTCGCGCCGGTCCTCGTGCGGGATGACGTCGTTCGGATCGTCCTCCCGAGTCCCCTCGTACTTGAAGGGCCCGAGGGCGCGGCCCGGCAGCCAGCGCGAGGCGACCATGCGGACCCGGTCTCCTCGCTTCGAGGCCTTGGCGAGCACGCCGTCGAGCGCCGCCCGGTCGAAGGGCCTCGTGGTCCCGCTGTTGTCGGTCACGGTGAGCCCGGGCGAGAGCTTCAGGACCGACGGCTTCAGGTAGACCACCGAGTCGCACGGCGCCCAGAAGCCGGCGGCGTGGTAGAGGCGCGCCGCGATCGCCGTGGCGCCGGTGGCCCGCTCGGGCTGGTCCGAGGGGTCGGCCTTGAGCATGAACTTGCCGATCCCCTCGACCTTGATCCGGAAGCCGGGGTTCGCGCCGTTCGGCTTGCCCATGTCGATGACCCAGGACCCGTCCGGCGCCTCGTCGTCCAGCGTCCTGTCGCCGCACGGCCCGCGCACGAGCTCCTCGGCGGAGAGCGGCCGCTTCCCGATCCGATTCGTGAACCAGCTCGAGTCCGGCACCTCGTCGAGGCTGTTGACGTTGACCGCCTCCCCTCCCGGATCCACCGCGAAGAACCGCGTCACGGGCCGGAAGACGAGGTTGTCGGCCGCGTCCCACGCGAACGACGACTCGTACGGCTCAGGCGTGCAGAGGCGGTGCTGCGGATCGTCCCTGGGCGCCTCGGGATCGGGGCTGCAGGGCACCGGGACGGGGTTCAGGTCGGCGTCGCGCCAGACCGGATCGCGCAGGGGAAACCGGCGCACGTCGCCGCTGCAGGCCGCGCTGAGCAGGGCGAGCAGCGGGAGCGAGCAGGTGAGCGGCGCCTTGAGCATCGACCGGGAAGGGTACTGGACGGGGCGCCGATCGGGGCGGCTTTCGCTCGTCAGAAGCCTTCTTGCCGGAGCCGCTCGATCACGGCGCGGTAGAAGTCGATATAGAGCCAGGGGTTCCCGTCGCCCGGGCTCTGTCCGAAGAGCTGGCCGATCTCGTCGAAATGGTCGGCCGGGAGACAGCCCCAGAAGTGGCCCCATCGCGCGTCCCGCGCGCGCACAAGGCCGTCGTTCGGGATCGACTCGCCGAAGCCGCCGTCGAGGATCGTCTCGGTCAGCGAGAGCAGCGGGTGCACCGGATCGAGGCCGTCGTCGAACTGCGCGACGAAGGGCGCCGGGACGAGCGTCGTGCAGTCGCGGCCGCCGAGCGCGCGGTCGGTCCGGCCGCCGAAGGAGGCATAGAACACCCCGGGCGCGTCTGTGTACTTCGCGTTGAACTCCGCGATGCCGGGCGTCGAGAACTGCTCGAGCGAAGTGAAGACGCTCGTCTCGTTGCCTATCTGATCGTAGAGCGGCGCCCCGATGGCATTGAGGAGATCGTCGAGGACGTCCTGCAGCCGCTCGTGGGCGACGAGCTGGAGCGCGATGTCGGCGATCTTCGAGCCGAGATGAGGCGTGGCGACGGTCACGACGGAGGCGACGAGATCGGGCCGCTCGTGCGCGACCACGCGGGCGTCGAGGCCTCCCTGCGAGTGGGCGATGAGATTCACCTTCTCGTGGCCCGTCTCGGCGAGGATGTGCTCGATCCGCGCGAGCAGCTGGGCGCCGCGGTACGTGGAGCTGTTGAACGGATCGACCGAGGGCGTGAAGACCACCTCGCCGCCCTCGCCGAGGGAGTGCTTGAGGTTGTAGAAGTAGCTGACGTATCCCGCGCCCGCGAAGTCCTCGAATCCGAAGAAGCCGTGGGCGAGGACGATGGGATAAGGCGGCCCGAGCTTCCCTGACGACGGCCAGCCGCCCCCGCCGCCGCCCGAGCCCTCCGCGGCGCCCTCCCAGCCGCCCGAGGCGGAGCTGCCGCCCGCCCCCGTGAGCACCTCGCCGGTGTCCCACGGATCGAACTGCTCCTCGGCCGCGCCGCAGCCGGCGAGGAGCGCACAGGATGCGAGTGTTGCACACCTCCGGAGACCAGCGGACACCCGTCGTCCCCCTGGACGAGCGTCCGTGTGAGACTTGCACTTACGCAAACCGCCAATACGCGATGATGAGAGTGCGAACGAAGAAAGATCCAGCACGACCACCTCCTGCCGGAATCAGCTCAGACTCTGCTGATGGGGCTCTGATGTCAAGTGCTGTCGGAAAACTGAACCATTTGAGAGCGTCTGGCGAGACCGTATGGCGAGAGCGCCTGGCGACGCCTGGCGAGACCACGATCGAGACCGTCTGGCGAGACCGACGATCGACACTGACGAGAACGTCGAGAACGTCGAGGGCGTCGAGGAGGCCGTCGAGACGACTGGCGCATTGCGTCGTAAACGGTGGCGCGGGTTTCCTGCATTGCGCCATGGGGTTTCGAGGCCGCGCTAGCGCATTGCGTCGCGGGGTGATGTTATTTTTCCATGCGGAGGGGCGTGCCGGCTCCGGTAGGTTCGTGGGCCATGCGATCTGTCCAGAGCTCTTTTACGCTTGTTCTGATGGGTTCCCTGGTCGCTTGCGGCGGCGCGACGCCTCCTCCGTCGGAGCCGGATCCGGCGGACGCCGAGGCGGCGGCGACGCCGGCAGCGACGTCGGGCGGCGAGGCGGCGGAGGAAGGGGACGGGAAGAAGGAGGAGGACGCGGCGGCGGATGCGTCGAAGCAGGTCCCGACGACGTGCGAGCAGCGGGAAAAGATGTGCTTGCCGCCGGCGGCGTTCGTGAAGCGGCTCTGCGGCGGGTTCTATCCGGACGTGGCGCTCAACCTGTTCGCCAAGGGGACGCCGTTCACGCGCGGGTACCTCACCCGCGATACCGAGGCGTGGAACGCCTCCGGCGGATCGTCATCGAACGACAAGCTGCTCTTCGATGAGGAGGTGCTGATCCTCTATCAGCGGGTGCCCGACACGGGCGGCATGGTCGTGAGCGGCGCCGGGGGCGGCTACGACGTCCTGCGCTGGGACGGGACCTGCGCGTCGCTGATGACGGAGGAGGTCCGGCTGCACGTGCCGCCGAAGCCGAAGTTCGCGCCGATCCCGTGGAAGAGCCTCGATCAGAAGACGCGCGACGCGTTCCAGGCCGACGAGAAGGTCGGCAAGGTGGTCACCGAGCGGCGGAAGGAGTGCAAGGGCGCGACGATGGGGGCGGTCAGCGCGAAGTGCGAGAAGGTCGACAAGCAGATGGGCGCAGCGCTGATCGAGTACGTGCGCGGCGGAGGAGCGCTGCCGGCACCGGGGCCGCTGCCGTGAGGGCGGGCGGGGGGGCGGGGTGAGCCGGGGAGGCCGGTGAGCGGGGGGCCGGGGGGGGGGTGAGCTAGCGGTGCGAATGAGGGGGGCCGGGGCGCAGGACCGCGGCCGGCAGGTGACGGGAACGCAGGACCGCAGCCGGCAGGTCACCGGAACGCAGGACCGCAGCCGGCAGGTGGACGGGAGCGCCGCCGGCGACAGGGCCGACGGGGAGCGGCTACTCCTGCTTGTCCTTGGGCGCCACGTAGTCGGGCGGGAGCTGCGGGGCGTCGTTGCCGCCGCTGAAGAAGTACTTGTCGAGCTCGGTCATCCAGAGCCGCTGGCCGGCCTCGGAGATGAGATCGAGGCGGTACTCGTTGATCAGCATCTTCGAGTGCTCCAGCCACATCCGCCACGCCTCCTTGGAGACGTTGTCGAAAATCCGCTTGCCCACCTCGCCCTTGAGCGGCGGCTTCTCCAGCCCCTCCGCCTCACGGCCGAGCTTCACGCAGTGGACCATCCTCGCCATAAGTTGCCCGTCTCCTTTTCCTTTTCGCGGGGTTCTTAGCCGAGCCAGGGGGAGCCGTCGAGAGCAGCAGGCAGGCAGGCGACGTCGGCAGGAAAAAGCGGGGGGCGGCCGGCGTGGGAGGGAGCGGCGGGTGCGACCGGCGTGGGGGAAGCGGACCGGGGTCGGGGAGCGGCGGGTGCGACCGGCGTGGGGGGAGCGACCGGAGTCGGGGAGCGGCGGGTGCAACCGGAGGCACGCGCGAGCAGCTCGCCGGGGAGCGGACGGGGAGCACGGTGGAGCCGGGACGCAGGCAAAAACGCAGGCCAGAACGAGCCGTGCCGGCTGGACGCGCCCGGACCGAGCCGGCAGAACCGGAGAACCGCGGATCGACGGTGGACGGCGGATGGCGGACGGCGGACGGGAGGCGCGCTCAGCGGCAGGGCGATCTGACGCCGAGGGGCGCGGAGGGGTTGACGGCAGCGCAGTTTCTAGCAATGTTTGGTCCGTCTGAACGAACCACGAGGGGGCGATCGGCTTCGACGTGGGGACTGAAGGTCTGTCTGCGTGCTGGCGGCTCCTGCTCCGCCTATCAAGCGGGACGTACAATTGCGAACGACAACGCATACGCTGTTGCGGCCTAAGAACCGCTAAGCCATCCGAAGAGAAGGTCGTCCTAGTACTCCAAGGGTGTCAACCACAGGGCTGGGCCGCGTGAGGATGCCCTCGATAACGCGACCGAGATTCAGTGAGGGATAGGTCGTAGCCGAATCTACGAACGCCGTCGTCAGCGTAAGGCGACTACGCACGTGAACGAAGGTAGACTGGATGCCTTGCGGACCCGGGTTCGATTCCCGGCGCCTCCACCAAAAAGACACGGTGAAAACCGTGTCTTTTTTCTTTTGTGTGCCCTGCGTGTGACCTGACAAATTTTGCGGCATCCTTCCCCCTGGTGCCGCGATGAACCGCGACGAGCTGCTGGACCGGATCTCCATCGACCCCAACGTCTGCTTCGGCCGAGCTTGCATCCGCGGGCACCGGATCTGGGTGTCGCTCGTGCTCGACTTCCTCGCCAGCGGCCTGTCCGTCAAGGAGGTGATGGACGAGTACGGGATCGAGGAGGCCGACGTCCTCGCCTGCATCGCCTACGGCGCCGAGATGGCCCGGTTCGCCGACGTCGCGGTGTCGCAGGACGCATGAAGTTCAAGCTGGACGAGAACCTCGGCAGACGAGCGGCCGACCTGCTCCGGGAAGCTGGACACGACGTCGCTACCGTGCCGGAGCAGGGGCTGTCACCCCGTGGATCCCCCCTCGAAGCGCCCCGCGCGGGTCCTCCCGCGGGTCCGGGCGGTAGAGGCTGCACCTCACCGAATCCCAGGCGCCGATGAGCACCTGCTGCTCGACGTCGGCGCGTTCGCGCGCAGGCACGCCGCTGGCGAGGAGCACCGCCCGGATGAGCGGGCGCTCCACGAAGATCGCCTGCACCGGAGGGCGCTTCTTGGGATAGTGCGCGGGAGGCGGGCGGCGAGCCCCCTTCCGCGGGCGCATCACCCGCGCCTCCTGTGATCCCTGTGGGGAACCGCAGGCCCGTGGGCCGGTCTGCGGGACGGCCAGCGGACGGGCGAGGTGCCCGTCCTGAGGGCGGATCGGTTCTTTGGCCCGCCGGAGGGGCGTAAGTATACAAACGGACATGTCGGACCTCGCGCTATCGGGGCTCGGCCACGCCGTCCGGGGTGTTACCAGCACCCGCGGGCGGTACTTTGCTTGTCCGGCAAGCTTAGGTGGTCAACACTAGAATGTCAATCGACACTCATGCTCGGCGACGACCGAATCGCACCGTCCGGGTTTCTGACAACGAGACGGTCGTCTCGTTGTCAATCTTCGCGAACGCTCTGGACTCCAAGCATGACGACGCCGCCCGTACCCTCCACAGAACGCTCCAACGGGAAACCATCGCGCTTGGCGCCCCTGACATGCATCGTATTTGGAATAGCGCCGCTATCGAGCTCGTTTGCTGGATTCGTCCTCAGCGACAGAGCCGCTGTCGTAGCCATCGCTGCGCCAACGCTGCTACTCGCCATGGCGTTTGCACGAATCGACCTGTTCCAGGAGATCAAGGGCGCTGGTGTTGAGCTGAAGCTTCGCCAGGCAGAAGAGGTAACAAGAGAAGCAAAGGCAACAATTTCAGAACTCCGGCTCGCGGCCAACACGATGACAAGGATCTACGACGCCGCCCTCGCCCAGGTAGCAGGATCCGCGGGGTTGCCGATGCCCCGCCCTCGCCGGGTCTCCTGCGGCGGCCTATCTTCGGAGATGCGCAGATAGGTCGCGGAAGTCGCTGCCTATTCACGGGAATACGCAGGTATGCCGCGGAGCGTCGCGACCTATTCGCAGGAATACGGAGATTGGCCGCGGCGCCTCGGCGCCTTCATGCTACAACTCGCCGCTAGGCCCTGCGACGCAACTGATTGCGACGTTAGCCGACGGACGCACATCCGAGACAAATATGTCCGAGCCTCTCTTCAACGACGCTCTCTGGTTCACAATGGGCACGCACTGCCCAGGAAGGCACTACGTGCTGGGAAACCCGCACACATTTCCGGGCCGGATGATGGCGTGGTGCCCAGCGAAGCAGAAGAGCTTTTTCTTTTCTCTGAGCGATGTCGACGAAGCAGCGAGCGCGGCTAGAGCATGGATGTCGGGGTTCCTCGCAGGCAACGAACCGCCCCCACCTTGTGGCCGTGATGGACAGGTCGACTTCGGCAGTGACGAGTACAAGCGATGGCGCCGACGAGCGGACGATTTTAGGCGCACCGGCCACTGGTCCCCAGAGGAATGACGACGAGGCCATGTCTTGAGAGCAACCGTGATCACCCTTCACGAAGCTCAGGACGTCGCGCAGCGGTATGCCGAGCAGAGGAAAGCGGTCTGGTTCAACAATTCCGTCATTGACGGAGCCACATATTGGTTCTTTGCTGTTGGACATATTGGGTCGCAGGGCGTCATCGTCGACAAGGCGGATGGTCGTCTCCACGTCCTTGGATCCGCCTTGTCACTAGAGGACTGCTTTTGGGCACATGAGCACGGGTTCTCGCCCGAGTTCGTCGCGCTGCGCATCACCCGCGTGCACGACCGCGAGCACACCATCGAGCTGCTCCTCCACATCATTGAGGAGGGGCCGCCACGACTTCCCAATCCAAACCCAAAGCGCGCTTGGCTTGCGGAGCGTATTGACCAGCTGCCGTGCGAGTTCCTCCGGCAGCGCCTGGGGCTCTCAGTTCCGGCGCTACGGCGCGCGGCTGAGCAGGGCTGGTTCGAGTATCAGGCGGTAGATCCATCCACGGAGGCAACTCCGCTTCCCCTTTCTGGCGGGGTCGGCTAACAAGCGGATGCTGCCGGCCGCGCTTCGCGCGGCGGCAGACCAGCAGGGCGTTAGACCGCTTACGCGCCGGAGTGCTCGACCTCCTTGTCTCTGCTGCAGCAGCCGCCCGATGGTCTCGTAGGCGATGCGCGCCGCCTCCACGTCGCTCGCCGCGAGCGCCGCCTCAGCCGGGGCTACCCGCCGCGCCGGCTACGCTCCGCCGCGAGCTCGATCACCCCGCCCGCGTCCGCCCCTGCCGCGCCGAGCAAGCGCCCGATGGTCTCGTGGGCGATGCGCGCCGCCTCCACGTCGTCCGCCGCGAGCGCGGGCCCAGCCGGGGCTACCCGCCGCGCCGGGTGCGCTCGGCGGCGAGGTCGATGACGCCGGCCGCGTCGCAAGCGGCCGAGGTGTGGCGCCCCGTTCACGCGTCGCGTCTCGCGCCGCGATTTGGGCGGAAAGTCCGCATGGATCGGGGAGGTACGAGCTTTGCTCCCACCGCCGTCATGAGTAACTACTTTCGTTCGCTGGTTCTCGTGGGGGCTCCTTTCATCTTCGTCGCGGGCTGCGGCGGATCGGACGGCGACACGATCGCCGAGCCCACCGCGGCGCCGGCAACCCCGTCGACTCCGGCGGAGGTAGACACCACCTATGAACAGATCGGGCGCGGCTGCGGTGACAACGGCTACCTCGTTCGCTCGCTGACGCACGTCCCCGCGCTCACCACCAACAACCTCTGGATCGCCCCAAACAACGACGCCGCCGGCCTGGCCGCGTCCAAGAACGACAATGGCTGGGGAGCGAGCGTGGGCGTCTACGAGCTCGGGTTCGAGTCGAGCGGGGACAACATGGAGAGCCGCTCCGCCGAGCAGGCCGCACGATGCGACGCGGTCGGCGAGATCTTCGACCCCGCCGGGGACGGCGCGCGGCAACGCTTCCTCAACGTCCTCGTCTACGCCGGCGATCACCCGCACGCCGAGGCGATGCCCGCCGAGGGGCTCCCCGCCGCGGTCGAGGCGCCGGTCCGCCTGAAGGGCTATCTGGACGTGGCCGCGGGCACGCGCGAGGAGATCAAAGACGGCGTCGTGTACCGGGACGCGCAGCACCAGTACCTGCCCATCTACGTTCGCTGCGAGAAGCCCATGAAGATCACCCACGAAGAGCGCCTGTTTTCGCGCGAGGAGGTCGAGGCGCTGAAGATCGACACCCGCATCTGTCGCCCCGTCGCCGAGGACGGCTACGGCTGCCTCTTCGAGCGCCCGCAGCCGGTCGAGGGTGCGTGCACGTTCGTGGCGGCCGACGCGAAGTACGTGGCGACGAGCGGCGAGGAGCACAACATGTCGCTCGGTGGCCGCATCGAGCGCGGCGAACAGCTCAGCTACAAGATCACGGTCGACCGCTTCGCCTTCCGCTGAACGAGGGTCCTCGGTCAGGGAGCGTGACGTCGGAGCGCGTGCACGTGCACCGAGATGCGCTCGAGGGCGCACCGAGCAGCCGCCCGATCGTCTCGTGGGCGATGCGCGCCGCCTCGACGTCGCCCGCGGCGAGCGCCGCCCGCATGCCTTCCGCCAGCTGACCGATCCCCGTGGTACCGCGATGAACCGCGACGAGCTGCTGGACCGGATCTCCATCGACCCCAACGTCTGCTTCGGCCGGGCCTGCATCCGCGAGCACCGGATCTGGGTGTCGCTCGTGCTCGACTTCCTCGCCTGCGGCCTGTCCGTCAAGGAGGTGATGGACGAGTACGGGATCGAGGAGACCGACGTGCTCGCCTGCATCGCCTACGGCGCCGAGATGGCCCGGTTCGCCGATCTTCCAGTGCCACCGGATCGACCGAGCTAGCTGGATACGGAGACGTCCTCGCAGAGTCGGAGTTCCACGGCGGGCACCAGGCCGGCAGGGCGGATGCCGGGTCCGAGCTTAAGCGCACCGCTCGGGTCCTCCCGCGGGTCCGGGCTGTAGAGGCCGCACCTCACCGAGTCCCAGGCGCCGATGAGCACCTGCTGCTCGACGTCGGCGCGGTCGCGCGCAGGCACGCCGCTGGCGAGGAGCACCGCCCGGTTGAGCGGGCGCTCCATGAGGCGAGAGGAGCTGCGCCCCTCCGCCGTCGCCTCAGGTGTCCCGCGCCCGCCGCGCCGGCCCGCGCTCGACGGGCAGGTGCTCGCGTCGGCTCCAGACTCGTCTGGCGGGCGCGCGTCCACGAGCACCACGCCGGGATCGTCGAGGTGGGCAGCCACCCAGTCCGCGTCCACGACGCGCTCGGGCTCCGGCTTGCTCGTCAGCGTGCCCGGCCGAGGCTCCGCGGCCTCCGACGAGATGGGATGACCCTCGGCCCGCCAGGCACCGAGACTCCCGTCGAGCAGGGCGGCCCGATGGCCATGCCCGATGACATCGAGCGCGAAGAACGCGCGCGCGGGCGCGAGGCCGTCCATCCCGCCGTAGAGCACCACCTGGGAGCCATCGACGACCCCGGCGCGCTCGAAGGCGGCATTCACGTCCGCGAGCGGAGGCAGCTCGTTGGGGACGTCCCGATCGACCGCCAGGGCGTCGGCCGACAGGAAGCGCGCGCCGGGGATGTGCTGCCGGTCGTACGTGCGGCGATCGCGGTCGGCGTGGATCACGACGACGCTCGGATCATCCAGGTGCGCCGCGACCCAGCCCGGCGAACGGAGGAGGCTCGCTCCTGGCTGGGGCGCGCTGGCGCTGGTCTCCAGGGCCTCAGCGCGGGTCACGCAGCCGGACAGACCGAGGGCAGCCGCGATCAGGGTGGCTCTTCGGGATGCGCTCTTCATGGTGGACCTGCGGAGAGCAACCGGCGTTCCGCGCCGGCGCGGCGCAGAGGACGAGCCCGACGCCGCGCTTGCCGCATCGGCCGTATCCGGACGAGAGCCGCCCGCGCGGATGAGCTCATCGAGCGGATCCCTCTCGGCTATCAGACCCTGATCGGTCGCGGCGGTGTGGCGCTCTCCGGCGGCGAGCGGGCTTGTCGGGCCGAGAGAGGGGCGCCGCCGCCATCTCGCCATCCCATGAGAGCGCGCTCCGCCCTCCCCCGCTCCCGATGCTCGCCCGGGCTGCGGGAGGGGGGAGGGAGAAGGGAACTTGGCCCGAGGGGGCGCCGCCCGGCAGCGTTACGCGACGATGGTTGGAGCTCGCCGGTGAGCGATGGCACACGAGGGGGCGGAGACGGCCGGGGGGAGGGCGCGCGCCCGCCGCACCCGGCGACCGTGGCGCAACGCAAGGGGCTGCCGCCTCACCCGGCGACGGTGGTGCAGCCGAAGGCGCCGCACCCCGCCACGGTGAGCCAGCAGCGGCCACCACACGCCGCCGCGGTGGCTCAGCAACGGCGCGCGGCGGGCGCACCGGCCGGCCGGACGGCGCCGGCGCCCGCCGTGGCTCAGCGGTGGTGGATCCTCGACGCCATGTTCGGCAGTTGCACCGATCGGTTCCGGCCAGCCCGTGCCTATGTGCCGCTGGGAAACGTGGCCATCGGTCCGTCGCTCGCCGACCTGCGGGCCATCGCTGATGCCGACGCCATGTTGCAGAGGAGCAACACCATCTCTGGAGACCAGTGCTCGGGGAACGCTAGGGCGGCGTTCGAGGTGCTCACCGGAGAAGATGGTCCGAGCATGCGTGATGGGCGCCGGGACGACTGGGAAGGGTTCGAGCGAGCCTGGGAGCTGGGAGACGGCGTCTTCAGATTGGATATCTCGATCGGGGAGGTGATGCCCTACTGGGGTCATGCGTTCGTGCTGCTCAAGGTCGGCGGCGCGAGCATGCTCTATCAGGCGTTCCTCGGTCACTACACCATGAGGGAGTGGATCGCCGGCGTCTTCGAAGACGACACGAAGCGCCCCGCGAAGCTCAGAGACCGATGGGACGCGGCGCTGTTTTTCGAGGAGATACGAGCCGTGCTGCAGCTGGTCGCTCGCGGCTCGCTCGACGAGGTCAAGGGAGCGTTCGGACCGCTCAACCGCAAATGGTTCGCGAACGAGACCGACCACGACATGAGACTAGGCTGGTTTCGCGACTGCTCTGAGTTTCACACGTACTGGCGCCGCGGGGTGCCGCAGATCGGGTGAGCGGCGCCGGAGAGGCCGACGACTTGGCCGCGCCATCATCCTGGCCTGCCCATCGGCACGAACCTCCAAGCCGAACAACAGGGAAATCAGGCCTCGGCCGAGGCGCCGGCGCCCTCGCGCTTCGTCGAGGAAGCGCGCGGCGCCTTGCTGCGCGTGGCGCTGCGCCGACCGTCGACGCTGACGGGCACGTCCCCGTCCACCGTCACCCGGCGCACCACGCGGTGCTGGTCGCCGTAATCGTTGATCGCATAGTGCTGCGTGGCGCGGTTGTCCCAGACCGCCACGTCGCCCACGGCCCAGCGCCACCGCACGGTGTTCTCGAGGCGCGTCACGTGCTCCTGGAGCACCTGGAAGAGGTGCGCGGAGTCATGGGACGAGACGCCGACGAGGTTCTTCACGAAGTGCCCGAGCACCAGCGCGCGCTCCCCGGTCTCCGGGTGGACGCGCACAACGGGGTGCTCGGTCTCGTAGACGGTCGACGTGAACACCTCGTGATAGCGACGCACGTCCTCCGCCGAGGACTTCGGCTTTCGCGCCTGGTAGTCGTACTGGTTGCTATGGACCGCCCACAGCTTGTCGGCGAGCTCGCGGAGCGCGGGCGTGAGGTCCTCGTACGCGGCCACCGTGTTGGCCCAGACCGTGTCGCCGCCGTACGGCGGGACAACGAGCGCCCGGAGGATCGATGCCTTCGGGTACGCGTCGACGAACGTCACGTCGGTGTGCCAGGAGTTGGCGCGACCGCCGTACCGCGAGTCGAGCTCATGAATGAACTCGGTGCCCTGCACGACCGGGACCGTCGGGTGCGCGACCGGCTTGCCGCTGAACAGCGCGGTCAGCGACTCCTGGCTTCCATCGTCGAGGTGCTGCTGGTTCCGGAAGAAGATCACCTTGTAACGGAGCCATGCCTTGCGGATCTCGCTGACGGTCGCGGCGTCGAGATCGGCCGAGAGGCGCACGCCGCGCACCTCCGCGCCGATCCGGCCGGCGACCGGCACGATCTCGAGAACATTGCTTGTGGGATTGACCTGGGCGCTCATGCGTCTCTCTCTCCTCGTGGCCATTCGGCCGATGGACAAACTGGGATGACGTCGCGGGACGGCCGTCGGCAGACGGACAGGCCGGCTCAGTGCGACGCGGGCTTGTGCGCGATGGCGAAGAGCCTCTTTCCCTCGAGCCGGATGCCCTCGGGCGTCCGGAAGGCCTCGAGCTCGCGCTTGATGTCCTCGATGGCCTGGCTCCGCAGCGACTCGGGCAGGTGCCCGAGGAAGTTGCCGAACGAGCTCGCCTGCGAGAACGCAATGGCGGTGTTGCCGTCGGGCTGATGGTGGACGTTCGCCTGCGCCTCGATCCTCTGCGCGGTGAAGCCGGCGCCGCTGAGCAGCTCGGCGAGCTCCTGCGCCGTGACCCAGTGGGGCGTGCCGGCCTGGGCCTCCGGGTACCGGGCGTACGGCTCCCTCGACAGCACCTGCTTCTTGATGCTCTGCAGCCGGTTCGGCTGGTCCTTCGCGCCCGTGGTGATCCCGAGCCGGCCACCCGGCTTGAGCAGGCGATGGATCTGCCTCAGCGGCTCCGCCTTCTCGGGGAGCCAGTGAAAGACGGCGTTGAGGTACACGACATCGAAGCTGCCCGCCGGGAGCTCGCCGAGCGCATAGGCGTTCCCGACCTGGAACGACAGGTTCGGCCGCGCCTTGCGCTGGGCGATCTCGATCCGCAGGGGGAGCGGGTCGATCCCGAGCACCTTGCCGGTCGGCCCCACCAGGCCCGCCACGTGCTCCGCGAGCAGCCCGGTGCCGCTCCCGATGTCGAGCACGTGCTCGCCCGCGCGGACGCCGAGCTCGGCGATCAGCCGCTGGCCGTGGAGGAACTGCCGCTCGGCGCTGCGGACCTCGTATTGCTGGGCGAGCTGCGGTGTATCGAAGGAAAGACTGAGTCCGCTCATGGGATGCTCCAGGTGAAGGGGTTATTCCGGACGTTGTCGGCGGGGCGACGCCCTGCTCCGCGTCTTCGCCCCTGTCCTCATCCTCGCCATCGCCGCTATCGCACGCGCCGTGCCAGGCGTCTTCGCGCGATCTTTCGGGGTCTCGCGCGCCGGGTGCTGCGGTATGAGCACGCGGTCAGCAGCTCGTGCTGCGCAGGCCGCATCTCGCCCGCCGCGGGCCCCTCCCCTCAATGACCCGACACGTCGTCGACCCGCCCAAACGCCTCGATGAGGCGCTCGCGGGCCCTCGCCGTCAGCGGCGGGGCGTCGATCGATCGCGCGTTCTCCAGCAGGTGCGCCGCGCTGCTCGTCCCCGACAGGATCACGTGAGCGCCTGGCTCGTCTCTGCAAAAGCGGTACGCCGCGTCCGGCAGCGAGGCGATGTGCTCCCCCTCCAGGAGGCCATCCAGCCCCTCGGCGGCGAGCTCGGGCGACACCTTGCCCCGCGCTGCCAGGTCGGCGAGGAGCTCTCTCAGCCGCTCGGGTCGGCTCAGCGCGCGCCGGACCGCGAACATGATCAGCGTGCCGACGTTCTTCGCCCGCGTCAGCGGGAACACGCTCGTCCGCGCCGACTGGTTCAGGAGGTTGAACCCGACCATCACCACGTCCCAGAGGTCGTCTCGAAGCGCCTGCTCGAGCATCGCGTGCGACGGGTCGGCGGCGAACGCCTCCGTGATGCCGAGGAACCGGATCTTCCCCTGCTCGCGCAGGCGCAGGAGGACAGGGACGATCCGCTCGCGCAGGTCGGCGTAGTGGTGCGGGAGCACGCCGTGCAGGTGATAGACGTCGACGTGGTCCGTGCCGAGCCGCTCCAGGCTCGCGTGCAGCGACGAGACCACGTCCTCGGGCCGCACCGGCGCATCGAGGCGCGTCGTCTTCTTCGTCGAGAGCACCACGCGCTCGCGCGGCACCTCGCGGAGCGCCTTCCCGAGGAGCGCCTCGGTCCCGTACGCCTCCGCCGTGTCGATGAAGTTCACGCCCCGCTCGATGGCGGCATGGACGAGCCGGAGCGAGTCGGCCTCGGCGATGCGCCCGGCGCCGAGCCGGCTGTCGCCGCCGGCGCCCAGACCGAGCACGCTGACCTCCAGGCCGGTTCGACCCAGGATGATGCGATTCACGTGGTCCTCTCTTTCCGTGTGCGGGGGTGAGCGCCATGGCGCCGCGACGCGGGGCGCTCGCGCGGCCGCGGGCTCACTCCTTCGGGGCGACCTTCCACGACGTGAAGCGCCGCTCGACGCGCATGAGCAGGTGATTGAACGCCAGTCCGAGCGTCGTGATCGTCAGGATGCCGACATACATGCTCGGGATCTGGAAGTTGTACTGTGCGTAGATGATGAGGTAACCGAGCCCCGCCTTGGCCCCGATCATCTCCGCCGCGACGAGGACGAGCAGGGAGTACGCGCCCGAGAGGCGGATGCCCACGAAGATCGTCGGGACGGCCGCCGGCAGGATCACCTTGCGGAACAGCTGGATGGACGAGAGACCCATGGTCCGCGCCGACTTGATGAGCAGCGGATCGACCCCGCGCACGCCGCTGATCGTGTTGAGGAGGATCGGCCACGTGCACGAGTAGATCACGAGCGACACCTTGGAGGCCTCGCCGATCCCGAGCAGGAGGAGGAACACCGGCAGGAGCGCGAGCGCCGCGGTGTTGCGCAGCACCTCGAGCAGCGGGTTGATGGCGTCCGCCACCCCCTTGTACCACCCGATCGCGAGCCCGAGCGGCACGCCCATCACGATCGCGAGGGTGAAGCCGAGCAGGGAGCGCGACAGGCTCGCCTTGATGTGACTCAGGAGCTGCCCGTTCTGGAGGAGCTGCCACCCGGTCGCCAGGACCTCGGAGAGCGGCGGCAAGAACGCCGGCTCCACGAGGCCCACCCGCGGCGCCGTCTCCCAGATGGCGGCCACGAGCAGCAGGATCCCGGAGCGGGCGACGGCGCGGCCGAGCCACCTCCCCACGTCGGAGAGGAGGTGCGTCGGCTGCGCCTCTTCGCGCAGATCGAGCGATTGTTCCAGGCTAGCCATTGACCGCGACCGCGACGGCGCGGCTCTCCAGTGCGAGCTTGAGCTTCTTGCTCCGCTCCTGTTCCTCTGCCCTGAGCACCTCCTCGCGCAGGAGCGTCCAGATCTCGTGGCGCAGCCGGCCGAACTCCGGCGTCGACCGCGCGTCCTCGTAGCCCCGGAGCTCCTGCGGGATGTCGATGACCCGCTTCACGCGGCCGGGCCGCGAGGTCATGACCGCGACCCGCTGACCGAGGAACACCGCCTCATCGATGCTGTGCGTGATGAAGAGGATCGTCTTGCGCGACTTCTCCCAGATACGGAGCAGCTCGGCCTGCAGCGACTCCCGCGTCTGCGCGTCGAGCGCCGCGAACGGCTCATCCATCATCAGCACCTCCGGGTCGTAGGCGAGGCTCCTGGCGATGGCCACGCGCTGCTTCATGCCGCCCGACAGCTCGTGTGGATGCCGATCCTCGAAGCCCGAGAGGCTCACCAGATCCAGGTAGCTGCGGGCGATGTCCCGGCGCTGGCCCACCGGGACGCCCTTGGCCTCGAGGCCGAACTCGACGTTCTCGAGCGCCGTCCTCCAGGGGAAGAGCGCATACTGCTGGAACACGATCCCCCGATCGAGGGCCGGGCCCGTGATCGGCTTGCCGTCGAGCAGGAGCTTCCCGCTGCTCGGCTTGGACAGCCCGCCGAGCAGGTCGATCAGCGTCGATTTACCGCAACCGCTCGGCCCGACGAGGACCATCAGCTCGCCCGCCCGCACGTCGAGGCAGAGGTCCTCGATCGCCGTGAACCGCGCGCCCTCCTTCGACCCCGACGGCCCCTTGACGGCGAACGTCTTGCTCACGTTGTGAAACTCGATCTTGTTGCTCATGCCTGCTCCTACTTGTGCTGAGCTCATCCAAGCGCGCTCGCGGGGGCGCCCGTCTCGATCTTGCCGGAGTGGTTGAGAGGGCCGCCCGCCCCGCACGCGGCTGCGCCAGGGGCGGGGGTGCACGAGCGCGAGCGCCGCGCGAGCTCGCCGAACTGGGCGAGGCGAGCGCGCACCACGTTCCGGCTGATGCCGAGCAACCTCGCTGTCTGGAGCTGGTTGCGCTCGCAGTACTGGTAGGCGGCGCGGATGATCGTCTCCTCGACGTGCTCGTAGAGGTTCGGGACATTCTGGTCGAAGAGGTCGAGCAGCGCGTCCTCCAGCGAGCTCCGCTGCGCATTGCCGGGCGGCGGCGCCGGCGTCTTCGGCTGGAGCGTGGAGAGCCGCAGATCGGCCACGGCGATCCGGCTGCCGTGGCACACCAGGAGGGCGTGATGGATCGCGTTCTCCAGCTCGCGGATGTTGCCAGGCCAGGGGTGCTCCACCAGGCGCTCCGCGGCCTCCCGCGTGAGCGTGACGGCGCCGGAGCCGAGCCGGCTCGTGTAAAGGTCGAGGAAGTAACGCGCGAGCGCGAGGATGTCGCCGGGCCGCTCGCGCAAAGGCGAGAGCGCGAGCGTCGCGACGTTCAAGCGATAGAACAGATCCTCGCGGAACTTGCGCGCGACCACCGCCTCTTCCAGGTTGACGTTGGTCGCCGCGATGAGCCGCACGTCGATGGGTATCGGCTGGCGCGACCCGAGCCGCACGACCTCGCGCTCCTGCAGCACCCGGAGCAGCTTCACCTGCAGCGGCAGCGACAGATCGCCGATCTCGTCGAGGAACAGCGTGCCGCCGTCCGCCGACTCGAACCAGCCCGCCTTGGCCCCGATCGCCCCGGTGAACGCGCCCCGCTCGTGACCGAAGAGCTCGCTCTCGATCAACGATTCGGACCATGCGCCGCAGTTCACCGTGACGAAGGGCTCCTTGTTGCGGCGGCTCAGCTCATGAATATGGCGGGCGACGATCTCCTTCCCCGTCCCTGTCTCGCCCGTGATCAGCAGCGTCGCGTCGCTCGGCGCGAGCTGGTGGATGCGTTCGAGCAGCTCCCGCGATCGCGGATCCTCGAAGACGAATGCCCTCGCGCGGACCGATGGAGGAGTGGAGCCGACATGAGGGAGTGCAAGCAGCGGTATTGTCATAGACGTTCGCCGTGTACTTCACCAACGGATGCGCATCCATTATAGCGGATGAACCGATCTTGCCAAGTGACAACTCGCACCGGTGAGGCGATTGCGCGGCCCGCAGGGAAAATCGGGGTCCGGCGCGGCACGGCGGCTGCCCGCGGTGGACGTTCACCTCCGCGCACCGCAGCGCCAAGCATTACACCGACAATGAAATATGCTGGTACTGTCAGCAGATGCGGCGATCGGCGGAGGACCACCTGGAAGAGCGCCACTCGAGGCCGGGGAGCTCCCTGCCTCGCCCGAGCTCCTACGAGCCTCTCGGCGTCTCGAGGATGTAGCTGCGCACCTCGTCCGCGAGGGTCTTCAGCGCGTGGTCCGTCCGATCGCGCGGGTGCGGGACGCCGACGGGGACGACGCGCTTGATGCGCCCCGGCCGCGGCTGGAGCACGACCACCCTGTCGCCCAGGAACACCGCCTCTTCCACGTCGTGGGTCACGAGGACCATGGTGATCCCCTCCTGCTGCCAGATGCGCTGGAGCTCCTGCTGCAGCTTCGTGCGCGTGAGCGCGTCGAGCGCGCCGAACGGCTCGTCGAGGAGCAGGATGCTCGGCCTGTTGACGAGCCCGCGGGCGATGGCCGCCCGCTGCGCCATCCCGCCGGAGAGCTGGTGCGGATAGGCGCGCTCGAAGCCGGACAGGCCCACGAGGGCGATGTGCTCCTCGACGGCCCGCGCCCTCTCGTCGCTCGACCACGTCGAGTTCTCCAGCCCGAGCGCCACGTTCTGCTCGATGGTGAGCCACGGGAACAGCCGGTGCTCCTGGAACACGATGCCTCGATCGAGGCTCGTCCCCCGGACGCGCGATCCGCCGACGAGGATCTCGCCCTGGTAGTCGTCGTCGAGGCCGATGACCAGCTTGAGGAGCGTCGATTTGCCGCACCCGCTCGTGCCCACGATGCTCACGAACTCGCCGGGCTCGATGGTCAGGTTCAGCCCGTCCAGGACCGGGAGCACCTCGTCCTTGACGACGTACTTCTTGCTCACATCTCGAATGCTGATGACTTCGGGCTCACTCATGATCGACTCCTTGAATTGTCACACGCTGCGGACGCGCCAGCGGAGCAGGCGGCTCTCCACGACCGAGGCGACGGTGTTCAGCCCGAACCCGACGAGGCCCGTCACGATCACGCCGAGCAGCACGATGTCCATGGCGAACCGCTCGCGTCCGTCGGTCATCAGGTTGCCCACGCCCGGAGCGGGCTCCAGCAGGTACTCGGCGCCGATGGTGCCAAGCCACGCGTAGATGAGCGCCTGCTGCACGCCCGCGAAGATCGACGGCGTGGCCGCCGGGAGGATGACCTTGCGCAGGACCTGCCAGCGCGAGAACCTGAACACGCGGGCGACCTCGATGTGCTCCAACCCGACGCTCCGGACACCCTCGTGGGTGTTCACGACCACCGGATAGAACGCCGCGAGCGCGATGAAGACGACCTTGGCGGCCTCGCCGGACCCGAGCCACACGGACATGAGCGGGATCCACGCGAACAGCGCCACCTGCTTCGCGGCGTGGAAGCTCGGGCCGAGCAGCCTGTCGGTGAGGCGCGACAACCCCATCGCGCCGCCGACCAGGAGGCCGGCCGTCGTACCCAGGGTGAACCCGGCGAGATCCCGGGCGAGGCTCGCCTGCAGGTGTTCGAGGAGACTGCCGCTCGCGAGCTGCGCCTTCGCGGCCGCGAAGACCGCGTGCGGCGGGACCAGGATGTGGGTGTTGACGAGGCCATACGCGCAGGCGAGCGTCCAGCCCGCGAGCAGGGCGATCGGGAGCGACAGACCCCGGCGCGCCCTCGCGCCGATGAAGAAGTGAGCTTTTGAGTTCATGATAGGACCGCCTCGCGAGAGGTCACACCGCCCCGCGCCGCCAGTGGAGGAGGCGCGCCTCGATCTTCCCGAGCCCCGAGTCGAGCAGGAGGCCGACGACGCCCACGACGAGGATGGACGCGAGCACCAGGTCGAGCTGGAAGAGCTGCCGCCCCCACACGATCAGGTACCCGAGCCCCTCGGACGACGCGAGCAGCTCGACGGTCACCAGCGCGAGCCACGCTTGCGTGAGCCCGTACCGTATCCCGACGAAGATCGAGGGGACCGCCGAGGGGAGCACCACCTTGCGGAGCAGCTGCGCGCGCGAGAACCGATAGACCCGCGCGACCTCGAAGTACGAGCGGGGCACGCCGCGGATGCCCTGGAGCGTGTTCAGGGCGATCGGGATGAGGCTCGCCTGCGCGATGATGATGAGCTTGAGCGGCTCGCCGATGCCCACGATCATCATGAGCAGCGGCAGCCAGCCGAGGACGGGCACCTGGCTGAGCGCCTTGAACGTCGGATGCAGGTAGTCCTCGACGCGCCGCGAGAGCCCCATGCCGACGCCGAGCAGCAGGCCGGCGGCGCTGCCCGCGGCGAACCCGGCGAGCACGCGTCCAAGGCTGATGGCGATGTTGCTGGGCAGGTCCCCCGTGCGCACCAGATCGACGAGGGTCGCCCAGACGACGCCCGGCGCGGGGAGGATCTGCGGCGGGACGAGCTCGCGCTCCGCCGCCACGGTCCACGCGACGAAGAGCGCCGCCGGGAGGCAGAGCCCGAGCGCCGCGCTCGCCGCCTTCGACCCGAGCCGCGAGACCGCCGTGCCGGGGAGCGCCGCCCGCGACGGCGCGAGGTTGTACGCAATGTCCGGCTGATCGCTGTGAACTGTGGACTGAGTCATCTCTTGAGTGCCTTTCTCACAGCGCGACCGCCGCCTGGCTCACGGCGGCGGTCGCGCTCGGCTATCCGGCTTTGAAGCGCGAGCGGAGCTCAGCTGCCGGGGCGCTTCAGGTTGCCGCCCGCGTCGAACTCCGGCCAGTAGCGCTCGAGGTTCAGCTCCTTGAGCGCTTCCCTCAGGAAGCGCTGATCGATCCACGCGTCGACGTCGAACGTGTTCCGGATGAGCCCGAACTTCTTCGCGTCGGCGACGGCGCTCTTGTAGCGGGCGATCAGGAACTCGTCGAAGACGGGGCTCGAACGGACCTTCAGCGACTCGCCCGTGTGGTCCTCCTTGTAGTTCGCGAAGGGCACCCCGGACTTCGACCACAGCTGGTAGACGGCGGCCGGGTTCTTCTCGTTCTCCGAGACCCAGTGGGCCGCCTGGACGAGGACCTTCACCACCCGCTTCGTCGCGTCCGGGTACTTGTTCGCGAACTCCTCGGTGACGATCAGGTGAGCGTTCCGGAGGAACGTCGGCGACTGGTTCTTTGTCGAGTAGACGATCTTCACGATCCCCTGGTCCCTGAGCGACAGGAGGTCGGTCCCACCGAACGCAGCGTCGATGTCCTTGGTCGCCAGCGCCGCCTTGGCGGTCGCGGTGTCCATGTTGATGACGCGCAGGTCGCGCTCCGTCAGCCCGCTCCCCGCGAGGATCTTCGCGATCGCGAGCTGGATGTTCGTCCCCTTGAAGATCGCGACCTTCTTGCCCTTCAGGTCGGCCAGCGACGTCACGGGGGAGTCGGCCGGCACCGCGAGGTACGTGTGCTGCCGGATGGCCGTCCCCGCGAGGAGCTTGGTCTTCAGCCCCCCGGCCCTCCCGATGGTCGACGGGAGATCGCCCTGCAGCGCGAAGTCGAGGAGGCCGTTGGCATAGGCCTCGTTCACGGCGGGGCCCGCCCCCCGGAAGAACGACCACTCGATCTTCACGTTGTCGCGCTTGAACTCCTCCTCGAGGAGCCCTCGCCCGTGCACCACGCTCAGGCTGCTCCCGCCGACGACGGGCCGGTTGCCGACGCCGACGCTGGCGAACCCGATCCGGATGACCTTCGGTGCGTCCGCGAGCGCCGCGCCCGCCGGGAGCGCCAGGAACACCACAAAAGCGAGCTTCAGTATCGTGATAAGTCTTTTCATGAAGTGCCTTCTTCCTGCATCTGTCTACGGGCGAACTGGCGCCTAGAAGCCGCCCTGGAGCTGAGCGAGCACCTCGTTCCCCGCCCCGAGCGTGTCCGCGCGGTCGTTCCGCCTGTTGTAGTTCAGCTGAAATTTCGACGTCTCCGCGAAGAACACGTTGAGACCGAGCGTGTAGGTGTCGACGCGGCTCCTCGCCTGGTCGATGTCCGGATCGAACGTGTCGATGCGGATGAACGGCTGGTAGGTCTTCGGCCACCAGTCGTCGTACCTCCCCTGGTTCCTCATGCTCTTCAGGAACTGCGCGCCGAAGCTGTAGAAGAACGTCGCCACGTGCGAGACGCTCTGCAGCTCGGTCTTCCGCGGGTCCTCGGCCGTCGTGCCGAGCGTCACCTCGTCCTGGCCGTAGATGAACTCGTACGTGATCCCGAACGGGAAGTGGTTGTAGTAGAGATCGGCGCCGTACCGGCGCTTGATCCCCTTCCCCGACAGCGTCTTCTTCTCGTCCTTGAGGAACGTGTTCTGCCAGCCGAAATAGACGCTCCCGCCCAGCGTGATCTGCCGGAGCCACGAGTGGTAGTCGGTCGGCACGGTGAACGCGAGGCGCCCGATGAAGTCCTTCTCGGTATTGTCGTCGGTCGTGTTGGGGCCGTTCCCGTCGATGACGCCGAACGCGTACGCCAGCGTGCCGACGCGGTAATCGTAGCCGTAGTCGACCTGAGGGAACAGGTCGCCGCGGATGATGAGCCCGATGTCGCGCCGGGCGAGCCCCAGCCTGCTCGTGAACTGGGCGTTGGTGATGACCGGCTTGAGCTCCTCGCTGGCCGGCACCTCCAGGCCGAACGGCAAGAGCTGCTGCCCCAGGGTGATCAGGAGGGTGGACTCTTCCGGGCTGATCGTGGGGACCGGAGAGTACGAGATCTGCGCGTCGAGGAGGTTGAGGAAGCTGTTGTTCGTGGCCTGCTGCGGCGAGGCGCCGAAGCGCAGCTGGTAGGTCAGGTTGCGCCCTTCCTCGTAGTCTCGATAGAGCGAGCCGTTGAACGAGAGGAGCGCCGCGCCGATGCTGAACGTCGCCCTGCGGTCATTGACGGTCGCAGAGTTCACGGCCTCGTCGCTCCACCCGACGCGCGTCTGGACGACCCCCCCGATGAGGAGGCCGCGGGTCGTGCGGGCGGTGTGCAGGTCACGCTCGCGCTGCCATTGAAACTTGAAATTTTCTACATCGGAGCTCAACCCCCGCAGATCGTCCTGCGTCACCTCGTTGGGATCGTAGTCCGGTATCTCGGCCGCGGGCTCCGCCGCCGCGGCGCCGGCGCCTGGCTGCGGCGCCGCGGCGTCCCCCGGAGGGGAGCCCGCGCCGGGTGCGGCGGGCTGCGCTGCGGCGGGCGCGGCGGGCGCTGCATCGGGTGCGGCGGGCGCAGCGCCGGGTGCGGCGGGCGCCGCCGGCTGCGCAGCGCCGGGTGCGCCCTGCGCGTGTGCCCGTCCCGCGCCGAGGACGAGCCCGCACGCGAGGGCCGCCCATAAGGCTCTTTTCGAAGGGTCAAACGTTGTCATCCATCGATCCCGAAAGCTCGTTGTATCGTCACGCATGATTGGAGTGTCGCAGGCGGGTCTACCTGGGCCCTGCGGAGCTCGAGGCTCGGCTCCGCGTCGGCGCCGCGCGGGGCTCATGAGGGCGAGCCCGGCGCGGCGCCCGGCCTGTCAGGCCGCCTTCACCTTCCGGAGCTTCTGCTCCACGGCGGTGCCCTTGAAGAACTCCGGGTTCTTGCCGGCGAAGAAGTTGTACGGGTGCGTGAACACGAGGTCGCGGAAGTTCGCCTCCGTCAGCGCCCCGCGCTCGACGAGGCTCCACGTCTCCGCGAGCACCTCGGTGAGGTCCGGAACATCCCAGTGCCCGCTGTCCGACGCCCAGAAGGCGTTGAGCTGCACGCCGAGCGGGTTCACCTTGGTGTTGAACGCGTACGCGATGGTCGGGTCGTCCGCCTCCGAGCCGAAGTAGAAGTTCGGCACGTAGCGATCGCGGATGTCCTCGATCCGCTCGATGCCCGCCGCCGCGAAGTCGTCGAGCGCGCCCGGATCCTGCGGCTGCCTCCGGGAGTTGTTCGACACGCCGAGCGCGCCGCCGAGGACGGCGTTGATGTCGCCGAGGCGCGCCTCGACCTCCTTGCCGCCGTACTCCTGGTACAGCGCGTGGAGCAGCTTGGCGTCGATGTGATCGGGGTTGTAGTTCTGAACGGCCTTTCCGTTGCGCTTCTCCCAGTGGCCGACGAGATCGGCGTAGAGCGTCGCGCCCCAGGCCGCGCCCCCTTCGAGGAAGCCGACGCGAAGATCCGGGAATCGCCGCGTCACTCCGCTGAAGAAGAGCGACTTCGCCAGCGCCTCCGAGGCAGAGGCGAAGTGGCCGATGTGGTTGTACATGTAGCTCGTGACCGAGCTGCGGCTCGTCCACCCCATCCCCGCGGAGTGGGTGGTCAACACGGTCTTGAGCGCGACCGCCTTGGCCCAGAACGGATCGTAGTTGTGCTCGCTGTCCACGCCGAACGTGTCGAGCCAGTTCGCGTGCCGCGCGACGTCGGGATGGTGGCGCGACGGATACTTGTCGGCGATCTCCCGGATGGGCCGGCGGAGGTTGCCCGGGATGAGCGCGACCTTCAGGCCGAGCTGGTTGACCGCGAACTCGAGCTCCTCCACGCCCTCCTCCGGGGTGTGCAGCGGGATGGCGGCGACGGGGGTGAGCCGGTCGGCGTAAGGCCGGTAGACGTCGGCGTGGTAGTGGTTGACCGCGCGGACGAGCACGCGACGGAGATCCTGCTTGCCCACGTGGGTGGCGAAGGTGGAGACGTTCGGGAACAGAACGGCGTAGTCCGTCCCGGACTCCTCCAGGCGCTCGTGCAGCAGCCGGGGCAGCGACACCGTCGCGAGGTCCAGGGTGTTCTTCGTCGGAAGAGCCCACCACGGCGGCCGCGTCGCGCGCCGGGCGGCGCGCTGCTCCGGCGAGAGCTCGTACCACTCGTTGCTCAGGTAGCCGAAGCCCTGGTTGATGGCCTTGCGGAACTCGTCGACCGCGCTCGCACCGCCGTACTTCGCGATGTAGTCCTCCAGGATCGGCGCGAACTCGATGGTGTGCAGATCGGTGTCGATGACCGGGTAATCGAGGTTGGCGCGGAGCGCCCTCGAGCGCGACGGCTTCTTGAACTGCGTGGTTCCCATGATGGTATTCTCCTCGCGCGGTCGCCGGCAGGACCGCCGGGCCGCGTTCGCTTGGCCTGTTAAGGTGACGTATCGAGCCGGAGCGCCGGCTACCTCGGGTTGCCCTCTCTGTCGTACGAAGGACAGCGGTCCACGAGGCGGATCAACGCGAACGACACGGCGGCGAGGCGAACCGACAGGTGCTTCATGGGATTGCGAATGAGGACAAGCGGGTGCGGCTGGCATCGTGTCGCTCGTGGTCGAGCCCTCGAAGCCGGGGTCGCGCTCCTCGCCGACGCGTGCTCAGCTGGTAATTGCAGAGAAATGCAGGCGGCGTGCCAAGATCCGGATCCGTTTTAACGGACGAAACTCACGTGAAGCGGGCAGCGGGTGCTGCGCCAGCAGCAGTTCCGTGCTTCCGGGGTGCTGCGCCAGCAGCACCAGGCGGTGCGGGACGTCGGGTTCAGCCACGGGCTCGGCGCGCTGGAGGCGAAGCGCGAGCTCGTGGCGTGGATCATCCGCGCGCGGGGCGCGGGCCGCACAGCGGGCGCAGCGCGTCGCGCTCGGCCGGGGAAAGCACCGTGATCGGGTGCTTCGGATGGCCGCTCGCGCGGTCGAAGAACGGGTGTGGCCACGCCTTGCCGCGCAGCTTCCAGCCGAGCACCTTCCGGATCGTGCGCGCGAGGAGGCGCACGTTCGGCTTCACCGACCCGGGAGGCGGCTCCCCGACGGCGAACTTGCCGAAGATCCCGCCGCGCGGCGCGCCGAAGACCTCGTCGCACGGGAGCGCGCTCGGCGCGTGCTGGAACAGCTCGGTGACGATGCCGACGAACGGCAGTCGCGGCGCGACCGTATTGCCGAGCGGCGTCTTGCAACAGCTCGCGTACCAGCGATAGAGGCCCTTCGGCGTGAGGCGCACGGCGGTGACGAGCTCGC
The DNA here is from genome assembly GCF_051519845.1 of Sorangium sp. So ce362. Taxonomy (NCBI): domain Bacteria; kingdom Pseudomonadati; phylum Myxococcota; order Polyangiales; family Polyangiaceae; genus Sorangium; species Sorangium sp. So ce362. The sequence continues at coordinate 8,372,622 of NZ_CP150332.1, forward strand.
TGCCGCGGTCGAACGAGATCGACGAAGGAGCGACCTGCACGATGTCCGAGCCGCCGTGCTCGTCGAGCAGCTCCGCGCGACCGAGATGGTGCAGGAACGCCTGACAGTCGCCGCAGTAGCAGACGGCGCGGTTCACCGTGCTCGGCGAGGCGTCGCACAGCCATCCGTGGACCTTTCCGCAACGACACTGGAGCTCGACGTCTCTGGACATGAAGCTCGCATATCATGTCTCGATGGCGCCGTCATAGCTCCTGATCATGGCGGGCCTGGATCGACGCGAACGTCTGTCCCGGCCGCTCAGGTCTTCACGGCGCCCGCGGTGAGCCCCTGGACGAGGTAGCGCTGGAGCAGCAGAAACCCGGCCACCACGGGCACGCTGACGACCACCGAGGCGGCCATCACCTGCACTTCCCCTTGCGCTCGACGTGGGACCGATCTCGTGGGCGTCAACGCCTGTTGCACGTTCCCGTCCGGCTGGAGCGGCCCGGCTCCGCGGCCGCCCCCCCCCCGGCGGCCGCGGACGCTCGGTCACCGGAGCGCCGCCTTCTCCTTCGCCGGCGCCGCCTCGAGCCCGAGCTGCTTGAAGAGGAACGCGAACACGTCGGCTTGCTCCTCGATCTCCTCCGCGAGCGGCGTCCCGATCCCGTGGCCCGTCGAGCCGCTCGCCCTGAGCAGGATGGGCGCCGAGCTCGACGTGGCCGCCTGCATCCGCGCCGCCATCTTCCGCGAGTGGAACGGGTCCACCCGCGCGTCGTTCGCGCCCGTCAGGAGCAGCGTGGCCGGGTACGCGGTCCCGCCCTTGACGTGGTGGTACGGCGAGTAGGCGTGGAGCGCCTTGAAGTGCTCCGGGTCCTTCACCGTGCCGAACTCGGTCACGTTGAACGCCCCGTTCGGCGTGAGCTCCACCCGGAGCATGTCGTAGATGCCGACGTGCGAGACCACCGCCTTGACCATCTCCGGGTGCTGCGTGAGCTGCGCGCCCATCAGCAGGCCGCCGTTCGAGCCGCCGAGGATCGCGAGCCGGTCCGGGCTCGTCATGCGCCGGTCGACGAGGTGCTTCGCGCACGCCGCGAAGTCGTCGAAGACGTTCTGCTTCTTCGTCAGATTGCCGCCGCGGTGCCACGCCTCGCCGAACTCGCCGCCGCCCCGCAGGTTGGCGACCGCGAACACCCCTCCCTGGTCGAACCACAGCCGCCAGATCGGGTTGAACCCGGGAGATACGCTGAGCCCGTAACCTCCGTATCCGGTGAGCAGCGCCGGCGCGGTCCCGTCGAGGACCGTGTCCTTGCGGCGCAGGATGCTGATGGGCACCTGGGTCCCGTCCTTCGAGGCGCACGTCTCGCGGGCGACCTCCACGTCGGCATAAGAGACGGGGGAGGCCATCGCGAGCGGCGTCTTCGTCACCCTGCCGTCCCTGGCCGAGTACGCGAACCAGGCCGCCGGCTCGGTGTAGCTGACCCCGCGGAAGAGGATGTCGTCGCCGGTCGCGCGCACGAGCTGCCGCACCGACGAGACCGGCGGGGTCGGCACGGTCCCCAGCGCCTTGCCCTTCAGATCGAAGACGCGGACCTGGGACGGGCCGCCGAGCAGATCCCGGACGTAGAGCCGCCCCCTCGTGGGCAAGAAGCCCTGGATCACCGCCTCGCTCTCGGGCACCACGAGCTCCGCCTTCGCGAGATCCGGCTTGCCCGGCGCGAGGCGCACCACCTTGCCGCGCGGCGCGTCCTTGCGCGACAGGAGATAGAGCCGATCGTCGTCGCCGAACCCGGCGTGGATGATCTTGTCGGGCAGGTCGGCGAAGCGGGTCCATCGGCCCGAGGCGTCGAGGAGGTAGTGCCAGTACTCGCCTCCATCGCCGTTCTGCACGCTGGCGAGCACGAGCCTGCCGCTCTCGCTCGTCGTGAGCTCCACCTCGGCGATGCGGGGGAACTCCTTGCCGAGCGAGTACGTGTCTTCCTTCTCCGGCGCGCCGAGCTTGTGGAAGTAGATCTGCTGGAAGAAGCCCATGTCCTCCTGCGGGCGCTCGCCGGGGCGCGGGTGGCGGGTGAAGTAGAACCCCTTGCCGTCGCCGCTCCAGGCGACGCTGCCGCCCGCCGTGCCGCTGCTCGCGTAAGGGATGGTGTCGCCCGTCTCCTTGCCTGTCGCGACGTCGTAGACGCGCACGGTGCCGTTCTCGGTGCCGCCCTCGGAGAGGGAGACAGCGACCTTCTTGCCGTCGCGCGACGGGACGAACCAGTCGATGGTCGTGTGCCCTTTCGGGTCGACGACCTCCGGGTCGACGAGGATCCGCTCGGAGGCGGGCTCGCTCGCCGACCTCAGGACCACCAGGAACGGCTGCTGCTTGGGCGGCTGGTCCTTGAGCGCGAAGAGCTGCCCGCCGGCGTCGTCGAGCGCGTAGTAGTTCGCGGAGGTCGCCGACAGGATCTCCTGCACGCGCGCCCGGACCGCGCTGCGCGCGGGCAGCGCGTCGAGGTAGCCGCGCGAGAGCCGGTTTTGCTCCGCGATCCAGCGCTGGACCTCGGGAGCGTTCGCGTCCTCGAGCCACTGGTAGTCGTCGACGACCTTGGTGCCATGGTACTCGTTCGCGACCGGCCGCTTCGCGGTCTGCGGGTACGGCAGGCGAGCTCCCCCTGCCGGGAACGCGGCGGGCGCAGCGAGCGGCGGCGGGGCCGCGGCGCCGGGGGCCGCGGCCGGTCCGTCCGGCGGCCTCGGCGCAGGCGCGCTGCACGCCGCGAGCAGCGGCAGCGCCAGGGTGATGGCGGAGATCGTGCGCAGGCGGTTCATGCGGTCGAAGCTAGCCCCCACCACGACCGCCGCGGAAGAGAATCGGCCCGGCGGGCGGGCGCGCCTCGCGGTCCTGCAACGGTGCAAGGCCGCCCTCGCAGGATCGAAACCGCATGTCGATGTCCGAGACAAAAATGCGGGGAAATCCGCAGGGATGGACCTGGTACGGGGGATGCTTATCCCCCGACCAGCACCGCCGGCGGCCTCCGCTTCCCCCCGAGGCGCCCGGCGGCGCTGCTATTTTGTCTCTCGATCTCGGGCGGCGCGCCCAGGATCGCGCGGGCTGCTTGCGAGCTGGCCTGGGTCGACCGCGCGGGCTCCAGCGCCCTGCCTCGATGGCAGAGGTCGCTCAGGCGCCGCGGGCAGCGACGCGCTTCGTGCTAGCGTGCGTCGCATGGCGACATACGAGAAAGAGGGAGCGACCGCGACCGCAGACGTCGAGGTCCGCGAGGTCGACGACAGCGTTCTGAAAGATCTCGAGTCGAAGTACGCCGAGGTGGCCTGCCCGATGCACGGCGGGCCGCCGAGCTTCGAGCTCGCCTCCGACGGTTCCGTGGTCGAGCGCTTCTGCTGTCCGGCCCTGCTGTCGATCGTCCGCGAGCTCCAGGTCGCCGCGGGCGAGCGGCCTCCGCCGGCGGAAGAAGGCGAATAGAAAGAGCCTGTGCTCCTGAGCTACCTCTCTCCACGACAGATGGCCTGAAGGGTCTCGCGCGTGTGCCCGCGCAGCCATGCGTGTGCCTTGTCGCTCTCGTAGCGCTTGTGCCACAGCTGGACGAACGGAATCTGCCGCCCGCGCGCGGCCCCCGGTCTTCCTTCGCTCGAACCGCCCCCGATGACGTCGTTCTCCCGCTGAGCCGCCCGCGGTTGTCGAGCTTGCCCGGCCGCGCGGGTGCTCGCGCCTGCGGCCAGCGGCGGCGATCGGCGCACCTGAGCGCATACCGCCTGCGCGGCAGGGCCGAGCGCGAGAATTCGTCAGCCATCTCTGAAGGACCCGGGGGCTGACTCGGATCGTATGATCTCCTCGGGGAGGAGGACGACGACGGGCTCGCCGTCCTGTTCGGCGTCGAGTTCTATCGACTCGACCTCAGGTACCGGCATCGGTTCCAGGGTCCTCGCCACCGGCGAGTGCGGCTTTTTCTACTATATCGGGCCCCTGCACCGCGAGCACCACGACGACCTCGAGGTGAAGAAGTGGCTGGGTCCTGGCGTGACCGAGCAGGATCTGGCCCTCCTCGAGTCGCTGTCGGCCGGCGTGTACGTGGAAGGCAAGGCGACGAAGGCGGCGGTGACAAAGGTCTTCCGGTGGAGCTTCGTCTCCCAGGATTTCTGCCATCCAGGGTTCGACGAGGGCGCTGGCGAGGGCTCGGGCGCCACGTTTCGTGTGGGCTCCGGCGCGACCAGGCGGCCAGCGCGCGGCGGCGACTACCCCGCCAGCGCCTCCGTCAGCTTCCAGAGCCGCTCCTGCGCGGCCTCGTCGAGCGCCGCCGCCGCCGCCGGCTTGATGCGGCTCTTCTCGAAGTACTCTCCCGTCACCCCGGCGAGATCCGGCGCGGTGGCGACGTGCAGCGAGCACGCCGCGCCCAGCTCGGGCGTGAGCATGAACAGGCTGAGGATCTTCAGGACGAGCTTCGGGTAATCGCGCGAGAGCTCCGTCGCGACCACGCCCGGATGGACCGCGTTGACCGTGACGCCGGTGCCCTCGAGCCGCCGCGAGAGCGCCCTGGTGAAGAGCACGTTCGCGAGCTTCGACTGGCAGTAGGCCGCAAACGCGCTGTACTTCCGCCGCTCGAACTGCAGATCGTCCCAGCCCATCTGCCCGCGGTAATGCACAGCCGACGACAGGACCACGATCCGCGACGGCGCGCTCCGCTTCAGCAGCGGCAGGAGTTCCTGCGTGAGCAGCGACGTGCCCACGTGGTTCACCCCGAACGTCGCCTCGAGCCCATCCTTCGTCGTGCTGCGCGAGCGCGGCCACACCCCCGCGTTGTTCACCAGGACATCGAGTCGATCGTGCTTCGCGCGGAGCTCCTCTCCGAAGGCCCGGACACTCGCCTTGCTCCCGAGATCCAGCGCGATCACCGCCACGTCCCCGCGGCCGGTGGTGCGCGCGATGTCGTCGCGCGCGGCCTCGCCCTTGTTCACGTCGCGGCACGCCAGCACCACCGTCGCGCCACGCTGCGCCAGCCCACGCGCCGTCTCCTTGCCGATACCCGTGTTGCCGCCGGTGACGACGCAGATCTTCCCGTTCATGCCGCTCTCTTTCTCAGGTTCTGGTGGCCAGCGCAAGGCCGACCGCCCGATTGACCCTCACGCCGCCGGGCGGGTAAACCCCGGAGCGCCTGCCAGAACGCCCATCAAGGCGAGCGCTTCAGGCGCGGCGCTCGCCGGCCATCGGCTCGCTGTCGGCGAGCAGCCGCTTGAGCGTGGCGAGATCGACAGGCTTCACGAGATGCTCGTTGAACCCGGCGCCGCGCGCCCTCTCGCGGTCGCCCTGCTGCCCGTAGCCGGTGAGCGCGATCAGATAGACGTTCTCGTGCTGGCGCTTCTCGCGCACGCGGCGCGCGAACTCGAGGCCGTCGATCCCGGGCAGCCCGATGTCCACGATGGCGACGTGCGGGAGCACCTCGTCCATGAGCTCGATCCCCGAGATCCCGTGGTCCGTCGAATGGCACTCGAACCCGGCGCGCGCCAGGAGCGCGCAGAGCGCCTCGCGGCTGTCGGCGTTGTCCTCCACGACGACGATCCGCGATCCCCTCGGGAACTTCTCGAGGTGCGAGCCGCGCGTCGCCTCCTTCTCGGACGTCCGCTCGGTGATCGGCAGCCGCACCTCGAACTCGCTGCCTTTGCCCTCCCCGTCGCTGCGCGCGCTCACGGTGCCGCCGTGCTTCTCGACGAGGCCCCGGACGAGCGTGAGCCCCACGCCGAGCCCTCCTGCCGACCGGTCCAGGGTGCGGCTCGATTGCACGAAGAGCTCGAACACGGTGTCGATCATCTCCTTCGGGATCCCGACGCCGTCGTCCTTCACACGGACCACGGCGTGCCCGTCCACGCGCCTGGCCTCCAGGGTGACATGACCGCCCCGCGACGTGTACTTTGCGGCGTTGTTCAGCAGGTTCACGTGGACCTGCTGGAGCCGCGCCGGGTCGCCCTCGACCCAGATCGGCTCGGGATCGACGAGCGCCGTGAAATCGACGCCGCGCGTGTCCATGAGGTTCCTGACCGCGTCGGCGGCGTCCTTCACCACGGCGCCGAGGTCGAGCACGCGCTTTCGGAGCTCGATCTTGTTCTGCGTGACGCGGCTCGCCTCCAGCAGATCGTCGAGCAGCCGCGCCATCTGCGCCGACTGACGCTCGAGGATCTGGAAGACCTTCTCGTCGAGCCCGGACGCGCCGTTCGACGCGGCGCAATCTTCCTTGAGCAGCGCCGTGGCGTGGACGATCGCGCCGAGGGGGTTGCGGAGCTCGTGCGACAGCATGGCGAGGAACTCGTCTCGCCTTCGTACGGCGTCCTTGATCTGCTCCTCCGACCGCCTCTGCGCGGTGACGCTCCTGAAGATCCCGATGATGCCCACGATGCGGTGCGCGGCATCGATGAGCGGGAGCCGCGTGACGAGGTCCCACTCCACGCCGCCATCCTGCCCCAAGCGCCTCTCCAGCTTGTAATGCTGCGCCTCGCCGGTCCGCAGCACCACCTCGTCCTGCTGGTGAACGGCGAGCGCCGTCCGGTGCCCCGGCAGCTCGAAGCCGGTCTTGCCCGCGGCCTCGCGCGGATCCGAGAGGCCGAGGCGCTCGGCCATGGCGTGGTTCGTGCGAATGAACCGGCCGCGCGCGTCCTTGAAGTAGATCGCGTCGGGCACGCTGCCGAGCAGGCTATTCAGGAGATAGCGCTCGTGGAAGAGCGCGTCCTCCGCCGCTTTCAGGCCGCTCACGTCGATGAGCGTGAGCACGACCCCCGCGACGGTGCCCTTGGCGCGGTAGGGGAGGATGCGGAGAAAGAACGAGCGATTGTGCCGATCGCGCAGCTCGCGCTCCACGCGCTCCCCCGTCGCGAGCACGCGCTTGAGATCCTCGGTGAGCTCCGGGTGGTCGACCGCGTACGTGAACGTCTCGATCGGCCTGCCCACGTCCTGCAAGAGCAGATTGAAGCTCTCCGCGATCTGCGGCGTGAACTTCCTGATCTTGAGCTCCTTGTCGAGGAAGATGGTGCCGATGTCCGTGCTCGACAGGAGGTTCTCCATGTCGTTTCCGAGCTCGGTGAGATCGGCGATCTTCCGCTGGTACTCCGCGTTCACCGAGTAGAGCTCCTCGTTGACGCTCTGGAGCTCCTCGTTCGTGCTCTGCAGCTCCTCGTTGGAGGCGAGGAGCTCCTCGTTCGCCGCCTGCAGCTCCTCGTTGCTCGCCTCGAGCTGCTCGGTCGTCGCCTGCAAGGTCTGCTTCGTGTAACCGAGCTCCGCCTCGAGCGCGCCGAGCTGCTCGCGCGAGACGTCGTCCAGGTCGATCTCCTTCTCCGGGATCGCCGCCCGCCGCGGCGCCCCCTCGATCGCGTCGAAGGTGATCAGGACGTGGGGCAAGGTACCTCGTCGGCTCTCGGCCCGGCGCATCGTGATCTTGTAGACGCCGCCCTCCGCTTGCACCCCCTTGAACACGATCGCCGTGCGCTCCTTGATGACGCGCTGCAGGCCCCCCGTCAGCACCATCTTGAGGTCGCAATCCAGCATCTCGAAGGCGTCGAGCCCCTGTCTGCCATCCTTGACCTTCAGGAACCGGCTCGCGCCGCCGAACGCGTGGACGAGCTCGCCGGCGTCGTTGACGAGCAGGCTCGGAGGCATGAACTCGTCGAGCAGCGCGTCGTAGGTCCCGAGCAAGTGCGACACCGGGTGGCGCGCGACGGGCGCGTTGATCCCCGAGCGCGGGGCGCTCTGGCCCTTCGGCGACGCCGGCTGAAAGCGGGGCTCGACCTGCATCCGCCGGTCGCTGTACTTCCGGTAGATCCGCCATTGCTTGTCGACGATCTCGAAGTCGTGCGCGAGGTGCCCCGGGGTCTCGCTGGGCCCGAGGAGGACCACGCCCCCGCGGTTCAGCGCGAAGTGAAAGAGGCTCAGGACCTTCTGCTGCGCCGCCGGCTGGAGGTAGATGAGCATGTTACGGCAGCTGATGAAGTCGACGCGCGTGAACGGCGCGTCCTTGATCACGTTGTGGTGCGCGAAGACGACCGCCTGGCGCAGATCGGGGACGATCTGGTAGCTGCGCCCGCGCCGGATGAAGTGCCGGTCGAGGCGCTCGGGCGAGACGTTCACCACCGCCTCTTCCTCGTAGAGCCCGCGCGTCGCGACCTCGAGCGATCCGTGGTGCACGTCGGTCGCGAAGATCTTGAACGGGCGGTGGCCGCTCCGGGACGTGAGCTCGTGGAGGAGGATGGCGAGCGAATAGACCTCTTCGCCCGTCGCGCAGCCGGCGACCCACACGCGGAACGGCGCGTCGCGCGGCCCCGCGCGCAGGAGCTCGGGGAGCACCTCCTGCTCGAGGATGTCGAACGCCTCCTCGTTCCGGAAGAAGCGCGTCACGCCGATGAGGAGGTCACGGTAGAGGACGTCGAGCTCGCTCGACTCGCTCTTCAGGCGCTTGATGTACTGTTCGATATCGTCCGTGTGCGCGAGCTGGATTCGTCGCTCGATGCGCCGGGTGACCGTGCTCGGTTTGTAGTGCGTGAAGTCGATGCCGAACTGCTCCTCGAGCATCGTGTAGACCGCGCTCATCCCCTGATCGACGCCGGCCGCGCTCCGCTCCGGCCGGCGCCCCTCGGACCTCACGTGCTCGAGGAGGACGCGCGGCATGTCCTGGGGAGGCAGGACGCAGTCGGCCACGCCGGCGTCACGCGCGGTCTTCGGCATCCCATCGAACTGCGCGCTGTCGACGTCCTGCACGACGACCAGGCCGCCCGCCTCGTGGACCGCGCGGATCCCCCGTGAGCCATCGCTCCCACCCCCGGAGAGGACCACGGCGATCGCCCGCGGGCCGCAGTCCTGCGCGAGGGATCGAAAGAACACGTCGATCGGCAGCGCGAGCTCCTGGTCGCGGTCCCGCTCGCTGAGGAGGAGGCGGTCGCCGGAGATGATCATCTCCTTCTTCGGCGGGATCAGATAGATGTGGTCGGGCTCGACCAGCATGCCATTCTCGACGAGGTGAATGGGCAGCTCGGTGCGGCGCCCGAGGATCTCGTCCATCAGGCTCTTGAAGTCCGGCGACAGGTGCTGGACCACGACGAAGGCCATCCCGCTCTCCTTCGGGATGTTGTCGAAGAAGTGCTCGAGCGCCTCGAGCCCCCCCGCCGAGGCGCCGATCCCCACCACGTAAGGCGCCACGGCGGGTCGGGCTGCGCGGGGTCTCGTCGTCATGGGGTCGCGCACATCGCGTTCGGTCGACATAGCCGACCTCAACGGCAGCAAGCATGCCCAGGCTGTGACCGCTCTCAAATGGCCTTCACCGGGGCCAGATCCTCGGAATTTGGGCGACCAATGGGCGTCCGACGTGTGACAAAATGTCACGCTGTGCGCCACCTGTGGTGGTCTTGCGGAGTCGATGTCCGACACGAGCGAGGAGGTGACGGCCGCGCGCCACGTCACGCCGCCGGGCGGGCACCTCGCAGCTCCGCCGGACCTCCAGGAACAGCGCTCGTCGCGAGCGTTGACACGGCGAGCGCGCGCCGCGAGCATCGTGCGCTCCAGCCATGCGTCGACCTTCGCTCTCTGTGTGTCTCGTGGTGTCGGCGCTCGCGTACGGCGGCCCCGGCTGCGGTGATGACCAGCTCTGCGCCCCGGGCGCGCGCTCCGTGTGCTTCCTCCCCGACGGGGCGCTCGGCGCGCAGCAATGCAACGAGGATGGCACCGCGTTCGGCGCCTGCGGCAGCGCGCCGGGGGGGCGCGGGAGCGGGTGCGGCCACCTGAGCGAGGCCTGCTGTCCCGCGCTCCCGGCCGAGCTCCGGGCGAGCTGCGACGCGGCGGCGGCGGCGGCAAACGACGCCGCGTGCGACGACTATGCCGGCAGCGCCAGCGCGGCCGGGTTCTGCGGCGGCGGCGCCGCGCCGGACGGCGTCCCCTACGGCCCGGGCTGCGCCGGCCTGCTGAACGACTGCTGTGCGTCGTTGCCCGCGCAGCTCGAGTCCGCCTGTCACGCCACCGGATTCCGCGGCAATGAGGGGCTCTGCCATGGCTTCCTCGAGCGGGACGCCCAGGCGAGCGGCTTCTGCGAGGGGGCCGATCACGCGGCCGAGAGCTGCAGCTACCTCGCCGACCGATGCTGCCCCTCGCTCCCTGGAGGTCCGCGCGAGCGCTGCGAGGAGCTCGCCGCCGAAGCGGACACGGACCTCTGCGTGGACTACCTGAGCGGCGCCGCGGACGCGGGCCGCTGCCCCACGCTCGGCGGCGGCGAGCCGCCCTCGGCGGCCGCGTGCGACGCGCTGCTCGAGACCTGCTGCGGCGCGCTCGAGCCCACGCTCGCCCACGAGTGCGATCTGAGCGCGCTCTCCGGGAGCCGCGCGCGCTGCGAGGCGTTCGAGGGCGCCGCCCGGGCCGCCGGCCTGTGCCTCGGCGACGGCGGCGGCGGCGCGGGCGGCGGCTGCGGCGACACGTCGAGCGACGTGGACAACTGCGGCTTCTGCGGGAACGTGTGCGGCGACCAGCACGCCGTCCCCTCCTGCGCGGCCGGGGCGTGCTCACTCGCCTGCGACCTCGGCTTCGGCGACTGCGATCGCGACGCCGCGACCGGCTGCGAGGTCGATTTCGAGAGCGACGTCGACAACTGCGGCGGCTGCGGCGAGGCCTGCAGCGACAGGAACGCCTCGGCCGCCTGCGAGGCGGGCGCGTGCGTGCTCGCGTGCGATGCGGGCTTCGCCGACTGCGACGGCGCGCCCTCGACGGGCTGCGAGGTCGAGCTCGCCGCCGACCCGTTCCACTGCGGCGCCTGCGGCAACAGCTGCTCCGGCGGCGCCTGCGAGGACGGGACGTGCGGCCCCGGCGCGCTCCAGCTCGCCTCGGGCCTCGCGGTCCCCTCCGCGCTCGCGGTCGACGCCACCTCCGTTTACGTCGTCGGCTTCCAGCCCGCCGGCGGCATCGCCGTCCGCGTCGACAAGGCGTCCGGCGCGACGACCTGCCTCGCCACCGGCGCGACGCCGGGCGCCGCGGCGTGCGGGAGCGAGCGCTTCGAGGGCATCGCCCTGACGGGCGCCGGCGCGTTCGTCACCGGCTCCACCGGCGTGCTCCGGTTCCCGCCCTCCGGCGCCGCGGCCACGGTCACCGCGAGCGTGCCCGACCCGTGGGCCGTCGTCAGCGACGGCGCCGCGGTCTGGTTCACGTCGCTCTCCCAGGGCGGCCTGTACCGCGCCGAGGCGCTCTTCGCCGGGCAGCTCGCCGCCGAGATCAGCGGCGCCGCCCGCGAGGTGGGCGGCGCGCTCGCCGCCGACGCCGATCACCTCTACTGGACCTGGTCGGACGGCACCGTCATGAAGCTCCGCAAGGACGGCTCCGAGCGGCGTCAGATCGCGTCGGCGCAGGATTTCGAGCGCACAAACCTGACGCCGCAGTACCTCGCGGCCGACGCCGCGCACCTCTTCTGGAGCACGCCGAGCGGCTATCTCTTCCGGCTCGACAAGGACGGCGCCGGGCTCGTGGCGCTCGCCGACGGACAGCCCGGTCCGGCGGGGATCGCGGTGGATCCCGAGGGCGGCGGGGCCCTCTACTGGGTCAACCGCCTCGGCTCGGTGCGCAAGGTGTCCAAGGCGGGCGGCGACGTGGACACGCTCGCCGTGGGGCAGGTCGGCGCGATCGCGATCGCCGTGGACGAGGCGTTCGTCTACTGGGCGACCCAGGCGGGCGACCTGCGGAGGATCGCCAAATGAGCCCCGTTCATCGACCCGCCCGTCGCTCGCTCGCGCGTCTGTGCGGCGCGACCGCCCTCCTGCTCGTGGGCGGAGGGCTGCTCGGCGTGGGCTGCAGTCAGGAGCCGCCGGCGGGCGCCATGGCGCCGCCGCCGCTCGGGCCGCAGGCCGACAGCGACGCGTGCGAGTGCGCCGCGGGCTTCTATTACAACAACGAGCCGATCCCGCCCGAGGAGACCCGCTGCGACGCCTTCGTGTGCGGGCGCGACCTCATCGCCTATCAGTGCCTCGACGGCGACACCGCCGCCGACACGTGGCGGAGCTATCCCGAGAACCGGTGCGGCGAGCTCGCGTGTACGGCCAACGGGACGTTCTGCGGCGAGGACGTGGTCAACGGCGAGCCGGCCGCGCTCTACGAGTGTCCCGGCGCGGGGCAGATCCCGCTCTCGTGGCGCATCTGCCCGGGCGGCTGCGAGGACGGCGCCTGCACCGGCGCGGCGAGCGGCGAGTGCCCGTGCCCGAGCCCGCCCATCCCGGGGGGCGATCGCATCCCGCCCCGCTGCGGGATGACCCTCTGCTTTCCCACGGGCGTCGGCAACGCCGGCGCGAGGCAGGTGTGCTCGGCCGAGGGCTGGCGCAGCCTCGGGCTCTCGTGCAATCAGCCGCGAGGCGCCTGCCCGGCGTGCCGCGGCGTGCAGGACAGCTCCGGCCGCGAGGTCACGATCACGGCCTGCGGCGAGGAGGTGTGCGGTCTCGGCGTCGGGAACCGCAGCCGCTGGGTGTGCGGGGAGGAAGGCTGGATCGACCTCAACCTCCCCTGCGATCCCGGCAAGTCGACGGGAGAGGCGGGCGCGGAGCTCGGCCGATGTCCGGTGGAGTTCCGCGACAACGATGGCCAGTGGAAGGGCGTCGAGCCGGGCCAGACCTTCTGCGGAGATCAGGTGTTCGGCGGCCGCGCCAACAAGGACCTCGCCATCAACGCGGGCGAGCGGGACCTCCGCATCCATGGCCGGGCGGATCATCTCTATTCCTGCCCGGGCCCCGGCGCGCGCCCCGTGCCTTACCACGACTGCGGCGCGCGGGACGGGAGCGGCGCGTGCATGCCTGTACGGGAGATCCCGCCCGTGCGCTACCGTGAAGTGACGGGCTTCCAGTCCGCCGCGAACGCGCCGAAGCTCCGCGACTGGGACCGCTGCGACGAGTCGTGCCCGCCGGTGAGCCGCCCGTGCCCACCGGAGGACGCGTCGTGCAAGCCGGCGCGCGACCTCAAGTACTTCCACATCCCCGGTGGGAACAACGGGTACAACGATTGTCAGCATCTCTTCTGCGGCCAGCACGAGATCACCGGTCGCGTCGGGACCCTCTATCGCTGCGCCTACGAGTTCGGTGCCTCGACCACGTGCCCGCCCTCGGCGGGGGACACGGCGGCGGTCGTGGGGCGCCCCGTCCCGTACGAGGAGTGCCCGAGCGGCTGCGGGCTCAGGGATCCCGGGAGCAACAGCGACCGGTGCGACGGGCAGTCGGAGCAGCAGCCGTTCGGCATGCCGGATCCCACGCCCACGCCGAGCATCACGTCGGAGTGCGATCCGACCGTCGACTACCAGGGGAACCCGGTGCCCGCGCGCTCGCTCCGCCTGGGCTCGCAGATCTGCGGCCCGGGCGGGCAGGTGCTCGCGTGCGACGAGCGCCGGCTGAACCGCCCTGACGGCTGGCGCGCCACGGGGATCTCCTGCGGCACCTCCTGCGGCGTCTGCAGCCCCGACCCGTACGGCGCGCAGACCCCCGTCTGCGCGTACTTCGCCAGCGCGGAGGGCCTCACGTGCGATGACGCGAGCTTCGAGCAGCACTGGAACCCATGCTTGAACGGCAACCGGAACGTCACGGAGAACGACCCGGCGTACTGCGGGCACAACCTCGCCGGCCGCGCCGCGGGCGACCCCAACATGCTGTATTTCTGCAAAGCGTACTGCACGCGCGTCGAGGGCGGGAAGACCGTCACGAAGCCGTGTGACGGCACCGAGGGCGATGGCCGGGGCGGGCGCTCATGGGACCGCGAATACCGCTTCGAGCGCTCGGTGTACTGCGCGTTCGGTTGCCAGAAGAACGACCCGGAGAGCGACGAATGCAAGCGGCCCGGGGGCGACAAGCGGATGGCTCCCCTCCGTGACAGCCGCGTGATCCGGGGGTTCGGCGTCGTGGCCGAGGACTACGGCGGCCGCCACCTCGGCGAGGATCTCGTCATCTCGGGCGGCACGGCGGGCGCGGAGGTGCATCCAGTGGCCAACGGCAGGCTCCTCTGGAAGGGCATCAACAGGTCGCAATACCTCGGCGTGGCGCTTGTGGAGCACCCGCCCAAGGACGAGACCGGAGAGCGCTACTGCTCCTTCTATGGCCACCTCGACGTCGACGGGCTGGGGCTGGACCTCGTGGCGCGACAGGAGGTGACGACCGACGACGTGCTCGGGAAGGTGGTGCGCTGGAACGATATCCCTCGCCTGCACAACCTCAACTTCGCCGAGAAGTGGGTGGAGTGCCCGACGTCCTCGAACGATTTCGACTGTGATCTCGTCGTCGGGCCGCGGGACAACTCGCACCTGCACTACGCGGTGCTCTCCGACGAGCAGTGCAAGCTCTTCACCGGCAGCCTGGGCGCGCCGTACGGTTACGACGAGTGCAAGACGCCCGACAAGGACGCCGTCGCCCTCACCGCGATGAAGGCGGCAGACGACTGCACGGCGCCGATGTCGGGGGCGACGACGGAGGGGTACATCTCGCCGACGTGGTTCCTCGAAGCGCCGCCCCGGTGAGCGGCGCTCTCCGCGGCGGTCGACCGCCGCTCCCTCAGGGCTTGCCGAGGAAGTCCATCTTGCCGATGTCGAGCCCGTTGTGGCGCAAGATCGCGTAGGCGGTCGTCACGTGGAAGAAGAAATTGGGCAGGACGAAGTACAGCAGGTAGGCCTGGCCCTTGAACTTCAGCGGCTGATCGCGCGTGGGGATCGTGATCTCGCGGTCCTCGGAGCCGTCGATCTGCTCGGGCCGCAGGCTGTTCAGGAACTCGATCGTCTTGGCGATGCGGGCCTGCAGCTCGTCGAAGCTCGCCTCTTTGTCCTCGTACTTCGGCGCGTCGATGGCCGCCAGCCGCGCCCCACAGCCCTTGATCGTGTCGCTGGCGATCTGCACCTGGCGCGTGAGCGAGAGCATGTCCGGGGCGAGGCGCGCGTCGAGCAGGACGCGCGGCTCGATCTTCCTCGCCTCGGCGTACGCGGCGGCCTTCTTGAGGATCGCGGACAGGTTGCCGAACGTCCTCACGAACACGGGGATCGAAGCCTGATACATCGAGATCGCCATCTTCATCTCCTTGCTGTCACACGGTGCGGAAAGCGCGGCCCCGGGTACGTCACGGGGAGCGCGGTGCGGGAGCACCGCCGGCGGGGACGCGCGCAGGCGCCAACCTTGTGGTCGCCCCGCGGCCTAGGCAAGCGCTCCGCCGCACAGAAATCACCTGTGCCTTCCCGGGCGCTCCAGCGCCGCCCTCGTCCGCCGGAAACCACGTACTCCGGCGCCGAGAGCGCGCCACGCAGGCGCTCCGCCGCGCGGAAAACCTGTGAAGTAATGTAAAAACTCTTGACGAACCGGGGTTCCGGTCTTCTTGCAGACCCAGGCTCGGGCGAGCGCAGCCGCGCGCCGGTTCCACACGTCGTGAAAGGATCCTTGTCGGTAGAAGCCAGGCCACGCCGCTCGCCCTCTCGCCTGCGCGCGCCCTCCGCCGTGGCCCTCGGTCCTGCGGAGTGGAGCCGCTCGAGGATCAGCGATCCCTGGACGGCGCCGAGGCGGCCTTGAACGGCGCTGTCGACGGGCGACGCGGGCAGCGGCGTCGAGCGCTCCCGAGGAGCGCGCGGCGGTGCTCCTCGACGGCCGCGCCGGCGGTGCGCTATAGGAGACGGTCATGCGGAATCATCTTGTTATCTGCTTGATCTCGGCGGCGTTCGCGGCCGCGTGCGGCTCCACGACGACCGATCCCGATCCGACCGGGAGCGGCGGGTCGGCCGCCAGCTCGACGAGCGCCAGCTCGACGAGCGCCAGCTCGGCCACCGGGACGTCGTGCGTGCCCGGCTCGACGATGCAGTGCACCTGCCACGCCGTCAGCGCGCCGGGCGTCGCGACGTGCTTCCCCGACGGCAGCGCCTACGGGGCGTGCATGGGCGAGGACGGCAGCGACTGCACCTGTCCCCAGGGGCGCGGCGACGGTTGCTGTCCGGGCGACGGCCTCTGCTGCGCGTGCGTGCAAGGCTGCGATCCGAGCACGGATCCGCTGCAGGATCCGGAGACGGACGCGCTCATCGACTGCGTGTGCGCGGCGGGCGTGTGCGCGGACGAGTGCGAGGTGGAGTGCGCCGGCGGGGGCATCACGGCGAACTGCGCGCCCTGCGTGCAGCAGGCGGGGATGGACGCGTGCAAGGCGCAGTACGAGGCCTGCGGCGGGACGTGAGCCCCGCGGCGCGGCGCTCGCGGGGCGCCGCGCCCGCATCGCGCTCGGTTCGATGCTCTCCAGTCCATTCTCGCGCTCGACGAGGCGCGCGGCAGGTCGTGTATCGACCTGGATCCCCGCGGCGCTGCACATGCCGCCTGGGGGGACATCTTCGAGAAAGACGAGCGCGGTCGGCGATCGGGAGAGCTCTGTCTCGACACCACGCTCCATGGAATGGCGAGCAAACCGAGCAGTGGACGTTTCGAAGGGGCCGGCCGCTGTCAGTCCATCGCTCGCCTCGTCTCCCCCGCGCTGCGCTCCCCATGCTGTAGGATCAAGCGCTTCAGGGAGATGCGGTGCTCCTTACGAAGCCATCGGGCGCTCGTCCACCACACGTAAGTACTGATAGAAGCCGCGCAACCGTGACGCGAGCTCGCGTTCGTGGCGCTGCCTTACGCGCCCCGCACCTCTCCTGGAAAATTGAACCTGCATCAAATATCCATACATCGAAGGGGCGGCCTTCACTCCACGGCCAGCTGGGCTCGACACCCACGTGCCTGGGCGCATCGAAGACAGAAACTATCAATCCCTCTGGATTCTGGGAAGCGGAATTGAGCAGGTGGTACTGGAGGCGAAATGGACGCTGATCTGGAGATCAAAATTCGCGATCGCGGGAATTACTTAAGATCCATGGCAAAAATCGCGCGCGTAGGCGCGGCGGACTGGACAGTCCTGGGCGAGTGGCGGCAGCGACGGCACCGGTGGCATCAACGGTGGTGTCTACAATTTTGATTTCATCGCACAATGATTGATAAATATACAGGCACCGCAACAGCCAGATGTTCTTGTTGACGACGCATGTATGCCACTGGTAGAGTGTGGCCGCCCGCCCGCTGTGGGGCTGGACGCGCCTGACGGACTGAGCTTACCGGCCTGCGAGAGCGATATGCAATTGAACGATCTGCACCACGCATCTGCAACCGACCGCCGCAAATCCCGACGACGCCTGGCCACGTTCGTGGCGCTGGCTGCGTTGTCACTGAGCGCATGCGGCGGCGATGACAACGACAATTCGTTGAGCGGCGCCGGGGAGGGCGGCGCCGGGGGCCCCGGTGCGACGACAGGCGAAACAGGCGGTCCGGGCCCGGGATCGAGCTCCGTCTCGGGCGGTGCTGGTGGCAGTGACACCGGCAGTGGCAGCGGCAACGGCAGCGGCAGTGGCAGTGGCGGCACGGTCGACCACGAAGATATGAGTGACCACTGCGTGTACGGCTATCCTCCCCACGAGAGCGACTCGAGCCCGACGATGAAGGATGGCCCCGCGGACTTCTTTCCGCCCGGCAACAACGATCCGAACATCGTCGATACCACCGTGCAGCCGGAGGTCCTGAAATGGATGTATGACAACTCCTGGCAGGTGGCCCACATCGAGTGGCACGCGGTCCGCACGTGCAATGGCCCCTTCGGCGGTGGTGGGAGCAAGGTGGGCATCTGCGACTTCAAGCAGCTGATCCCGGCGGATCAGAACTGTCAGACCGCCGGCGACGGCTATCAGTTCCTCGTGTTTCACCGCCACATGATTCAAGCGCTGAAGCAGCTCTGGCCCAATCACAGCGAGCAGTTCACCGGCTTCACCAAGTTTCCGACCTCGGCGGAGGACGTGCCGCCCCAGTGGCGCTCCGCGTGGCGGAACTGGGATGCGTCCGCCCTCGAAGCCGGGAGGATCGGCGACGAGATCGACAAACCCGAGAACCTCGCGAGGTTCCCGGACGAAGGCACGCTCGGCTTCTGGCTCCAGTGCAACGTGGGCCAGGCGCTGAGGGGGGCGACCAACATGCCGTGGGTGGGCCTTCACTTCGTGCTGCACGCCAAGTGGGCGCGGCCGGGCAACACGACGCACGGCGTGAACAACACCGAAGCGAACATCGACAACTACATGTTCTGGAAGCTCCACGGCTGGATCGATAACGTGTGGGAGAAGTATCGCCTCGCCAAGGGGATGCAGCCGACGGATCAGAAGTTGAAGGACGATCTCGCCGCGCAGTGCCGCGAGATGGACACCCACATCAAGATCATCAAGCAGAACCTGGACCCCGACGAGGTCAACAATCCCAACGAGCCTTTGCCGGTGGAATCAGGGTTCTTCCACGAGAAGGTGCGGCCCATCTTCGCGACAAACAAGAACCTGTGCAGCGGCTGCCACGCCGAGACGGGCGCCAATGCGAAGCTGATCCTCGGTGGCCACATCAGCTCCAGGAAGATCGTCGACGGTCTGGTCAACAAGCCCTCCCGCGACGGCGGCCAGTTCAAGCTCGTCGTCCCGGGCGATCCCGAGAACAGCTGGCTCTACCGCAAGGCCGCCGGCACGGCGGAGACCGCCGGCTGCGTGGAGTCCGCCACGGCAGTGTGCATCTCGGGCGTGATGCCCCCCAGCGGGGCCGGGCCGACCGTCAGCCAGGACGAGCTCGCGATCTTGCGGCAGTGGATCCAGGACGGCGCCGCGGGCCCTCCCTGATACGTAGCAGCGACCCGAGACAGCGCCTGCCCTGAGCCCCGGCTACGTCCCTCCCGCCGGCTCCACCGCCCTCGCCGGCAGCAGCGCCTCCACGCGGCGGATCAGCTCCGCCGGATCGATCGGCTTCGGCAGCACGCGCCCCCCGTGCGCTGCCAGGAACCGCCTGCTCGCCTCGCTCGTCCCGCCTCCGGTCATGAACAGCACCCGGTCCGCCAGCGCCGGCAGCTCCGCCTCGATCCACTCGTGGAGCTCGATCCCCGTGCCTTCCTGCATCACGAGGTCGCAGAGCACGACATCGAAGTCCGCATCGAGCCGGAGCGTCCTTTGCGCCTGGGCGCCCGAGGACACGCACACGACCTCGTGGGATGTCCCGAGGAGCCCCCGCAGCGCCCGCAGGATGAGCGGCTCGTCGTCCACGACGAGGATCCGGGCGCGCCGCGTCGGCCCCTGCTCGCGCGCTGGCGCGGGCAGCGCCGCGGGCTCCGCGCTCGTCCAGGCGGGCAGACGGACGCGGACGCAGGTGCCCACGCCGGCCGTGCTGCTGATCCCGATGGTCCCGCCGCACGACTCGACGATGCTCCGGCAGATCGCGAGCCCGAGCCCCGTCCCCTCCCCGGCGCGCTTCGTGGTGAAGAACGGCTCGAACAGCCGGTGGATGTGCTCCTCGGCCACGCCGCAGCCCGAGTCCACGATCTCCGCGACGACCTCGCGCCCCTGCTCGCGGGTGCGCACCTTGACGAGGTTGTCGGCGACGCGCCCCTCCCGGATGGACTGCGCCGCGTTGATCAGCAGGTTCACGAACACCTGCGTGAGGCGCCCCTCGGCCCCACCCACGCGCGAGACCGGGGCGAGCTCGCGCACCACGCGCGCGCGGTGCTTCATCTGGGCGTGGACGATGTTGAGCGCGCTCTCGAGCACCGCGTTGACGTCCGTCGGCCCGATCGCCTCGTTCGCCTCGCTGCGCGCGAACACCCCGAGATCCCGGACGATGTGCATCACCCGCGCCGCGCCGTGGCGGGCGTCGTCGAGCGGCTGGGCGAGCTGCTCGGTGGCCACCCCGTTGCCGGCGAGGCGCCGTATCTCACGGGCGAGCAGCTCGAGGTTCGCCACCACGTAGGCGAGCGGGTTGTTGATCTCGTGGGCCACGCCCGCCGCCAGCTGCCCGACCGCGGCGAGCCGCTCGCTGCGCTCGAGCCGGAGCCTCAGCTCCTCCCCCCGGCGCCGCCCGGTCACGTCGCGCAGGAGCGCCATGCGCGAGGGCCGCCCCTGCCAGTCCACGTCGACCCAGCGAACATCGATGAAGACCGTGTCCCCGCCGAGCTCCAGGCTCGTCTCGCCGGCGCGCAGCGCCACCGGGCAGCCCCGCCCGGCGACGAGGCGCCCCTCGCCGAGCAGCGCCTCTGCAGCGGGGTTCGCGAACAGCACTGTGCCGCCGGGGTCCAGCACGATCACCCCGTCGGCGCTCCGGGCGATGAGCTGGTGGAGATTGGCCTCGTTCTCCCGGGCCTCCGCCATCGTGCGCGCGAGCTGCGTCACGAGCTGCTGGCGGCTGACCGCATAGCGGATGGCGCGCCACAGCGTGTCGGTGTCGAGGCTGCGCTTCACGAGGTAATCCTGCACCGAGGCCCCGAGCGCGCGCTCCGCGAGGCGGACGTCGTCGTGGCCCGTCAGCACCACGATGGGCACGTGGGGATCCACGTCCCGGACGCGCTCGACCACCTCGAGGCCCTCCCCGTCGGGCAGGGAGAGGTCGAGGAGAACGACATCCCACCCTTCCTTCACGCGTGCGAGCCCTGCCGCGAGCGTCTCGGCGTGTGCGAGCTCGGCGCGCTGCCACGGCACCGCGTCGAGGTGGCTCTGCACGATCGAGGCGGCGATGGCGCTGTCCTCGATCAGCAGGAGGCGAAAGCACGGCCCTGGCGGAGCCCGGCTGGGTTCGGCGGACATGAGTGACCCCCTGGGTCTAAGGAGCTCAAAGGCCTTCCCGGAAGTCAAGCGTCTCGCACGCGCGGCGGTGCCATCGGCGCTATCGTCGGCGGGAATGGAGTTCCTCCCCTTCCCCAAGATGCCGTGCCTCGGCGCGAGCAGCGCAAGGAGTGGCTCCGGAACGACGACCCTTCTCCGGCTGGCAGCTCCTCCGCGCGTCGCTCCGGGACGCCGCCCGCGCGACGTTCGCGGCGTTCGCGGCGGTCGGCGCGGATCGGCGCGTCCTCTACGGTGAGCTCTTCGGCGGCGGCGACCCCCATCCGGACGGCCCCACGGGCGGCGTGATCCCGGTGCAGACCGGCGTCTGGTGTGCGCCCGACCTGCGGTGGGCGCTCTTCGCGCTCCGCGCCGTCGACGAGGGCGAGGACGCGTTCCTCGCCTTCAGCGAGGCGGCCGCCGTCGCCGCCGCCGCCGGGCTCATGATGCCCCCGCTCCTCGCCCGCCGGCGCAAGGCGGAGGTCACCGCCCTGCCCGAGCGCTTCCCGCCCACGCTGGTCCGCTGGGGCGAGCGGCTCGCGAACGGCCCGCGCCTGGCCTCCGGTGAGGGCGGCGATCGCGGGGCAGCCTGCCGCAGCGACGAGCGATGCCGCGCACAACCAACGTTGAGCCCTCGCAAGGATCGGCTCGGGCCAGTGGGATCTCTTCATGGACGTGCAGCCGCGAATCCGTGGACTCGCGCAGCTCTGGCCGATACGGGCACACCCACCCGTGACGGAGGCCGGTCAGTCGGCTGGAACGCAGGATTGCTCTGCCGTGTCGCAGCGGTACCCGTCCCGGCAATTGGCATCGGTGAAGCAGAAGTGGAGACAGCGCGCGACGCCGTCCGCAACACCGCACGTGCTATCCGGGGGGCAGACCAGGTCGCCGTCGCAATGGTCCGTGGCGCAGGAGCCCCCGGGCCAGCTCGTCAAGCAATATCCCTCCAGGTTGCCGAACGAGGGGCACTGCGCATCATCGGTGCACGGGTCTCCGACCCGCTTCCTCTCCGTACCGCCGCCGCCGGCGGCGTCGCCGCCGCTGCCTGAGCCAGCGCCGCCGGAACCGCCCGTGTTCCCGCCGCCCGTCGTCGACGAGCTCCCCCCCGCCGTACCGCCCGCCCCGGCGCTCGTCTCATCGTCGCCGCCGCACGCCATCGGTACAAGGAGTGAGCACAAGATCGGCAAGGCAGGAGTTAAATTGCGCATCTCCATCGATCTCCTGCGCGGAGCCTAGCAGCGCGATCTCGCGCCGGTCAAGCGTGCTCCTGCGCTCTGGGCTCGTGCCCCCAGGATGACGGCATCGCCGCCGCCAGGCCGCTTGGCGTGCCGTCGCATCCATACGATATGGGTGTAGATCCTTGGCGACGACAAAAGTCCGTGCGCTTTCATGGTGTTGCGCCGAAGGCGCGGTCCCTGGGACCGCGCCCCTATCACATCGACGCAGACGCCCGTCGACGTAGCCGGTGGACTTGGCCCCCCTGCGACGTTGATGCCGTGCACTTATCCGCCGGCCCAAGCGCGAAGCCGCAGCCCAGGTTCGGCCGCGAGAGGTGAAAGAATCCGGGCGCGGGCGAGGCCACATTCGACGGATTGACGATCGTATACTTCGCCACAGGTGATAATTCCGGGCGCGAAAATGCAACGCGTTGAAATTCCACGAATCTGACGTATCCATGGCCTCTGCAAGAGGCCGGTCCCGACAGGCAGGTTGGACCGGCAGGAGGACTTGGTCGTGAGCGCCGCGTACGCCGTTGCAGCAGGTCAGGACCCTTTCGAGAGCGCCCGGGAGCAGGCAGAAGCCATGGAGAAGCATCTTCGGTCATCCGAGTCGATGGAGAGCACGCATGCCGAGCTGGAGGGGTTCGTCGTCGACGAGGGGCGCGAGTACCAGCGGCGGCTCCTCCAGGCCCACCTCGAGCTTCGGGCCGAGCGCGAAAGGCCCGTGGAGGTCAAGGGCGCGGACGGCGTTCAGCGCAAGCATCGACGTCTCAGCAGCAGAGCGCTCATGTCGGTCGTCGGAGAGGTCGATGTGCCACGCGCGGCCTATCAGGCGCCGGGCGTCCCCGGTCTTCATCCGATGGATGCGGCGCTGAGCCTCCCGGACGAGCTCTACTCGCACAGCGTCCGTCGCTACGTCGCCGAGAGCGCCGCCCGCAGCTCGTTCGATGAGGTCGTTGAGGGATTGAGAAAATCGACCGGCGCCGCGGTGCCGAAGCGCCAGGTGGAGGAGCTCGCGGAGCGCGCCGCGCAGGACTTCGATGCGTTCTACTCCACCCGCGCCGTCGAAGTCGAGGACACTCAGGCGCTGCTGGTACTCAGCTTCGACGGCAAGGGGATCGCGATGCGGCGCGAAGACCTCCGACCTGCGACGCGGAAGGCTGCGGAAGCGGGGAAACACAAGCTCACGAAGCGCCTCGCCAAGGGCGAGAAGCGCAACCGGAAGCGAATGGCCGAGGTCGCCACCCTCTACACGATAGACCCCTGGGTCCGCACGCCTGACGACATCGTGAACGACTTGCGCCCTGTGCATGACGTCGCCGCGCAACGGCCGCGGCCGGTGAACAAACGGGTCTGGGCGAGCGTGGAGAAGTCATCGCGAGAGGTGATCTCGGCGGCGTTTGCTGAAGGCCTGCGTCGCGATCCGGAACGCCTTCGGCGGTGGGTGGTGCTGGTCGACGGCAACAAGGACCAGATCACCCTGGTCAAGCGCGCCGCGAAGAAGGCATGCGTCGAGATCACAATAGTCCTCGATATCATCCACGTGCTTGAATATCTCTGGAAGGCCGCGCACTGCTTCTTCGCCGACGGGACCAAGGAGGTCGAGCAGTGGGTGACGTGCCGGCTGCACGAGCTGCTCGCGGGGCGCACGGCCGGAGCCATTGCCAGCACCATCCGGCGCCATGCCAGCAGCCGCGTGGTGGACATGGGGACAGCGGTGACGCTCGATACCTGCATCGGCTACCTCGTGAAGCATCGGACGCTCTTGCACTACGATCGCGCGCTCGCAGCGGGGCTGCCCATCGCCACGGGGGTGATCGAGGGCGCATGCCGCCATCTCGTCAAGGATCGCATGGACCGCACCGGGGCTCGCTGGTCGCTCCAAGGCGCAGAGGCGGTGCTGCGCCTCCGCTCGCTGCGCTCGAGCGGCGACTTCGAAGCCTACTGGGCGTTCCACCTGCAGCAGGAGCATGACCGAACGCACCGTGCACGTTATGCAGGAGGCGATGTCCCCTCACCGCTGCCGCCGCCTCGACCCAAACTGCGCCGGGTGAAATGAGCAAAACGCCCTCGTTCCAGAAGAGCCGCACCCCTACTCGCACAGCGTCCGTCGCTACGTCGCCGAGAGCGCCGCCCGCAGCTCGTTCGATGAGGTCGTTGAGGGATTGAGAAAATCGACCGGCGCCGCGGTGCCGAAGCGCCAGGTGGAGGAGCTCGCGGAGCGCGCCGCGCAGGACTTCGATGCGTTCTACTCCACCCGCGCCGTCGAAGTCGAGGACACTCAGGCGCTGCTGGTACTCAGCTTCGACGGCAAGGGGATCGCGATGCGGCGCGAAGACCTCCGACCTGCGACGCGGAAGGCTGCGGAAGCGGGGAAACACAAGCTCACGAAGCGCCTCGCCAAGGGCGAGAAGCGCAACCGGAAGCGAATGGCCGAGGTCGCCACCCTCTACACGATAGACCCCTGGGTCCGCACGCCTGACGACATCGTGAACGACTTGCGCCCTGTGCATGACGTCGCCGCGCAACGGCCGCGGCCGGTGAACAAACGGGTCTGGGCGAGCGTGGAGAAGTCATCGCGAGAGGTGATCTCGGCGGCGTTTGCTGAAGGCCTGCGTCGCGATCCGGAACGCCTTCGGCGGTGGGTGGTGCTGGTCGACGGCAACAAGGACCAGATCACCCTGGTCAAGCGCGCCGCGAAGAAGGCATGCGTCGAGATCACAATAGTCCTCGATATCATCCACGTGCTTGAATATCTCTGGAAGGCCGCGCACTGCTTCTTCGCCGACGGGACCAAGGAGGTCGAGCAGTGGGTGACGTGCCGGCTGCACGAGCTGCTCGCGGGGCGCACGGCCGGAGCCATTGCCAGCACCATCCGGCGCCATGCCAGCAGCCGCGTGGTGGACATGGGGACAGCGGTGACGCTCGATACCTGCATCGGCTACCTCGTGAAGCATCGGACGCTCTTGCACTACGATCGCGCGCTCGCAGCGGGGCTGCCCATCGCCACGGGGGTGATCGAGGGCGCATGCCGCCATCTCGTCAAGGATCGCATGGACCGCACCGGGGCTCGCTGGTCGCTCCAAGGCGCAGAGGCGGTGCTGCGCCTCCGCTCGCTGCGCTCGAGCGGCGACTTCGAAGCCTACTGGGCGTTCCACCTGCAGCAGGAGCATGACCGAACGCACCGTGCACGTTATGCAGGAGGCGATGTCCCCTCACCGCTGCCGCCGCCTCGACCCAAACTGCGCCGGGTGAAATGAGCAAAACGCCCTCGTTCCAGAAGAGCCGCACCCATACGATATCGGCAACGCGTGCCAGGCACTCGTGCCTGCAACACGTGCCTGGCACCGGGCCTATGTCCCCTCCGTGACACGCGCGCGCCGGGCCAGCGTCGCCTCCGCGCTCGCGCACGAAGCGCGCTTCAAGGTAGGCGAGCCGGGACGCGAGCGGCGACTGCGTCAGCCATTGCGATATGGCCTGGGTGGCAATATCGATTTCGAGCTCAACCCGAGCACGCTCCTGGGGACGGGCAGCGAAGAGAAGATCGCGAACGTGAGGGCGAACGCAAAGCCCTACGCCTTCGCGGGCGTGGGTCTGTTCGTGGGCGTCGGCTTCGACGCGGGCCCGCTGGCGCTCAAGGCCGGCGTGCAGGGCGATCTAAAGCCGATCCGTTCGGCGTGCGCGAGGCGAGCCTCGGCGCGGGGTCCCCCCGGCGCCGCCACGCGCTAGCTCGTCAGCTGGGGGCTCCACGCCGGCGCTTACCTCGGCGTCCTCGTCGGCGTCTTCCTGGACGGCCGACCCGCCCTCCGCCGATCGCCCCGGCCGTGAAGTACGATGACGAGCTCATCCCACACCGTCCTCTCTGGAGAGAGCGGGAATGACCCGCCGCGACCATGCGTTCCGGCGGCCATGGCGCGACGCGTGATGAGCTGGGTCCTGATCCTGTTCACGATGGCCCTGGTGGGGTGCGATCACGCGACCAAGGCGGTCGCGCAGGCCGCGCTCGAGCGGCGAGCGCCCCTGTCGATCGTGCCGGGGGTGCTCGATCTCCGCTACGCCGAGAACCGCGACATGGCCTTCAGCCTGCTCCGGGGCATCCAGTCGCCGGCCAAGGTGGCGTTCCTCTTCGCGTGCTCGATGATCGTCCTCGGCGTCGTGATCCTGGGCTGGTGGCACAGCCGCCGCGCCTCGCTCGCCGAGCAGGCCGCGTACGCGCTCATCGTCGCCGGCGCGATCCGGAACGCGATCGATCGCGCCGTCCGCGGGTACGTCATCGACTTCATCCACCTTCATCGCTGGCCGGTGTTCAACGTCGCCGACATCGCCATCGTGGCGGGCGGGATCCTGCTCGGGATCGTGATGTTCCAGCGTGCGCGCCGGGAGCCGCGCGAGGTGTCCTGAGCTTCCTCATCACCACGCTGCTCTCGCGCGAGCACGCGGCGACCGGGCGAATCTCCGCGAAAGCACGGTGCTGGCGGAGCCCGGCTGGGTTCGGCGGACATGAGCGCCCCCCTAGGTCTAAGGAGCTCAAAGGCCTTCCCGGAAGTCAAGCGTCTCGTGGACCTCGAGGCGGCGTTCCCGGGCGCGATGCGCGCCCCCTCGCCCGAGGACAGCGAGGCGCCAGGACGCCATCAGAGAGGGAAGAGAGAAGGAATGATACGCCCGCGCGGCTGGCGGCGTCGGTTTCATTTCGACCCCAGTACTCTTCTGGCGTCCTTGGCGCCTTGGCGGCTCATTCTCCTCTCGCGGGAGCACCGCCGTCCATCACGGATCTGAGCTCTCGACCCACGACGGCCCTTCGCTATCATCGCCCGGTGCCGACCGAACCGCCGCGCCTCGTTCGTCTCGTCCTCGTCACCAGGGCGGGAGAGCTCCTGGGCGCGCTGCCGCCCTATCCGGTCGCGATGCCGTGGTGGCAGGAGACCCAATCGGTCCTCCAGGGAGCTCGCGAGCGCCACGGCATCGAGGTGACGGTCCTCCGGATGCTCGCCGCCGAGCTCCCGGTTCCCCACGGCGGGGCGGTCACCTACCTCGCGGAGACCGAGGCGCCGCCGCCGCCCGGCGTCGAGCGCCCCGCGCCAGGGCTCGACGCCGGGCGGGCGCGGGCATGACCGGCCTGCCGGCCCGGCCCGGAGGGGCGCTGCTCCGGCTGCGGCTGCCGGGCGAGCGTTGCAGTGGACGGGAGAAAAAGCGAGCCGAACGGCTTTGGGGGGCCCATGGCGCCCGTCGGAGGTCGCCAGCGCGAATCCTGCGCTCGCCGAGATCCACGACAGGCCTTTTTCTGGGAGCTGCACTCCTGGCGACGGCTCATGTTTCCTGCCGCTCCGGCGGTGCGGCTCCAGGTACCCTCTCGCTCGGCAGCGACGCCGCGCGACGTGCACCGGACGCAACGGGGCCATCCCTCCCGCGACCCCAAATTTCGTTTGGCAAGGTCGCTGAGCTGCCCGTCCGTACGGCCCATCTGTGGCCCCTGGAGGGTGGACAGATCTTGCTGGAGCGCAATGGCACCTCCTTCGCCTTGATCGAGGGTGACCATGTAGGGTCGTCGGCAGAGATCGCCGAAGGCCTGCCCATGGAGTCCTCCGTACCGGACGGAGAGATAAGGACCCTCGTCGGGCGCTGGCCCGATGCGGCATGGATGGTCTTGCGCACCCCGGACAACTCGAGCCGGGATTACCCATTCTATCATGAGCGCGTGTTCCGTCTCGGTGGTGCTCGCTGGACGAGGGTCCACCAGGCACCGGAAGGCGACTACGCCGAGGACCTGTACCAGGACCTGTGGGATCAAGGCAGCGGGTGCCTTGTCGGCCTGCTCGTGGACAACGAGGACGCGACAAATGCCTGGACGGCGCGCCAGGAGGTGCTCGATTGCCCCGGACAACCAGCGCCGCGTCCCTCGTACAAGGCGACGAACGAGAAGACGTACGGGATAGCCGCGGCGCGGGGCTGGCGCTCGGGAGACGTGCTGGCGCTCGAGGCGCACGCTGCAATGAAGGAAGGCGAGCCAGCGCCGGTCCGGCTCGTCCTGTCCCGCCCGGGGCGGCCGGACAGGACCGAGATTCTCCTCCCGCTGCCGCCCGAAATCCGGCGCGACAGACGGAAATTCTACCCATGCGACACCCGCCTGCTCGGAGAGAGCCCGACCGACGTGTACGTTGTCGGCAATCATGAGCTCGGTATAGAGGCACCCCAGGGGGTGTATGGGCCTTACCCCTCGGAGGAGACGTCGCCGCCCCTGCTCTTCCATTTTGATGGGACCGCTGTCTCGGAGATGCCCGCCCCACCGACAAGGAGGATCCTGAACGCTGCTCGCGGGCAGGACGGAACGTTGGTGATCCTCGGCCTGCCGCGAGACGCTTCCCGAGGTGGGAAGGCGCCGGAGGTCTGGGCTCTCCCACGGGGCGGCGCCTGGGTGCAGGTACAAATGCCCGTCGATCCGGAGGTGAAGGCCGCGTACACGCCGAAAAGCGTCGCGGCGCGGTCGCTGTCCGACATCTGGGTCGTCGGCGTTCATGAGAAGAGTGAGAGGGATCGCCGGCTCGCCCTCTTCCGCTCTCACCGCCTGACCGAGATCGCGCCGGGATCGGGCCCGACGCACCGGTAGCCGGTCGCCCGTCCCGCAGAGCGCGCGGTCGCCGGATGCGTGCTCACGCGGCGCCGCTCCTTGCAGCCCGCCCCCCCGGCTCCTGGTACACTGCGAGGGAGCGGCGCTCTCTTCGAGCTGGCAGCGGACGGGCGTCGCGGGAGGGGAACAGGGATATGGCGACGCGAAGCGTACTGTGCACGCTGGTGAACTATACGGGCGAGCCGCTCACGTTCGTGGGCCCTCCTCGGCTCGACCACGGGATCCTCACCCCGGGCCGGGAGCCACCGCCGGCGTGCCGATCGACGGCAGTCTGGTCGGCCGAGTCCGACGGCGTCATGACCGGGACCGAAGGCCGCGTGACCTACCGCGGCCCGAGCGGATCGGTGACGGTGTACTGGAACAACCCCTTCGTCGGCGGCAACGACTACGGCGCCACGCCGGACGGCGCCTATATCATCACCAAGGTGCAAGGCCCGAAGGTCGGCAGCAACGTGAACGCCACCTACGTCGTGGACCGCAAGCACGAGGCGGCGCCGGAGGCAGATGCGCCCGGCGGGGCCGCCCCCGCGCAGGCCCAGCCGCAGGCCGAGCGGCCGGAGGAGCCGGGGAAGAACAGCCACCTGCCCACGGGGACTGGGCAGGTCATCGTGATCAGCCCGAAGGACTGGCTCGTCGACATCGCCTGGCAGGCCGTCAACAGCATCGAGTGGAGCCCGCTCATCCTCGAGATCACCGAGAACCGACACGGCAGCCAGAGCGGCGCTGCGTGCCCCGGCATACTGCCCACCTTCCCTGGGGTCAAGGCGAGCGGGAAGTGCCAGCTGCAGCACCAGGCGAAGGCAGCGGAGCGAGAGGCGAAGTACGCCGCAGCGTTCGAGCGGCTCAAGAAAGAAGGGATGGAAGAAAAGCTCGCCCGGGCCAGGGCTCGCGAGGAATCCAGCCAGAATTACAATGACTTTCACTCCTGGTGCGGCGACTTCGTGACCTGGGTGTTCTGGAAGGCCTGGGCCTTGCGTGGCGAGCCGGAGGACAAGATCACGAGCGCGGAGCTCGGCAAATTCCTCAACCGTGAGGCCCTCAACGGCGCGTGGAGACCCGGGGCGAACCTGAACATGATCGAGGCCTATGCGAAGGGTCTCTCGCTCGAAGCATTCCGCGAGAACCAGAACGCGAAAGGTACGCCCACCGGCCTCCTCGTCTGGCATGCGCCGGGGGACGGGTATGCGCCCAAGCCGGGAGACATCTTCATGGCCAACCGCAAGTCCGGAGGCCATATATCCATCGTCGCGTCCTGCGAGCTCGAGGCGATCTATGCCCCGTCGGACACGCAACGGCAGCATCCGCACTATCGATTCACGACGCTGGACGGCAAATCTTTCGATTTCCGCGACGAGGACGGCGAGGCCGGCTGGAACGAGGCGCTGGCGGAGCTCAGCCCAGAAGAGCGCAAGGAGATCGAGGTTCCGCAGGGAAAGTGGCAGGGGGTTGCCCAGAACGAGCGCAGCACCGACGCGACAAAGGACCCGCTCCGGGGTTTCATCGACACCTCGAAGCTCCGGGAGGCCCTCGGGTACCGTTGATACGGGACGGGTCGGCCGCTTCGACCAGGTTCGTGGCCGGCGCGACCAGACGGATCCGCGGCGAAGCGATTAACCTCCTTGCAGGCGTCCACCGGGTAGCGGTCGACGCGCTGGAGCAGGCGCCATCCCTCGGAGAGATCGTCATCGTAGAAGCCGTGAGCGACGAGCGCCGCGGCGACCTTGTTCTTGCGGAGCCCCATGAGCAACAGGAGCACTCGCTCAGCCTTCTGACCTATCGTGAGCTTTGCCACGATCCACCTCCCGGCATACGGCTATCAAGGAGGTAGAGGGGTTTCGAGACGTCGAGTGCGCCCGGAGCGTGCTCTGCGCGCGTGATCCCCAGGGCCGGCAGAGAGAGGAATGGGGTCCGGGAGAATCGCGCCGGGGTGCGTGGCAAGGGCGCCGGCGGTCGACGAGAGGAGCCCCCGGCGCGGGCGGCGGGCGGGAGCCCCGGGACGGCGGAGGCCGCCCCCGGGTCGGGAGACGAGCGCCCCCCGGGGGAACGAGGCGGGCGAGGTGGGGGGTGAGTCGGGCGAGCCGGGGGACGAGACGGGCGAAGCGGATCTCTGTGTGTCAGGCGCGCGCCATCGCGATGGCTCTCCGCCGCTGAAAGGCGGCGCCCTCGAGATCGCCGTTGAGCACCCCCGGCTGGACCACGGCGAGCATCGCCGCCTCGTCGATCGCGACGATCCGGTTCATGCGTTCGAAGCTCACCACCACGCAGCCGTCTCCGGCGGCCGCCCCGCCCGCCACCCCGGTCCCGGCGCCGCGCGGCACCAGCGCGATGCGGTGCCGGGTCGCCCACCGCGCCAGCGCCTGCACCTCCGCGGTCGACGAGGGCCGCGCCACCGCGAGCGGCCAGCCGCCCGCCGCCCAGATCGCGTGATCCTGGCGATATCCCCCCCATCACATCCCGATCGGTGACCAGGCCACCACCCAGCGCGAGGGCGAGCTCTTGAAGCGCGCTCATGTGTCGTGGACCTCCGAGCGGCGCGCCCGCAGGAGCGCCGCGGCCGACCTCGCGTCGCGGGACCGCAGGACCGTGGAACCCCGAAGCTGCGAGACCCGCACGCCGCTCCTCATGGGCAGGGCGGCCCGTCCGGAACGCGGCATCGCGCCTGCTGACCAGGCCGCGCTCGATCCCGGGCCCCCGACCCCGACCCCGGCCCCGGCCATCTCCCGATCGCCCCCCAAGAGGCGCCGGCGCCCGAGCGGGTCATGCGGGCTCCCTGACGCCCACCGCGCCGGTCTCCGGGCTCCCGGGACCAGCAACGCCGGGCACGGCAAGCCGGCCGGGCGGGCTCGTGCCGTCCGGCACGCACGATTGCTCCAGGACCACGCACCTCCGTGCTTGACTAAGGCGCCGCCGGTTGATACTCCTCCGCCGCCTCGACGGAGACAGCCATCCGACGACGGCTCGACGCACTCGGCGTATTCTCCGAGAGGCGCCGGGATGAGTGGATCTCCAGATCCCTCGGTTTCTGTGCTCGACGTTTGCGGGAGTAACTCAGTGGTAGAGTGCAACCTTGCCAAGGTTGACGTCGCGGGTTCAAATCCCGTCTCCCGCTCCACGACCTAGACGCTGCGACACGAGCCGCGGCCGAGCGCCGCGATCTCTGTGGCGCGTCACCCCGCGCCGGCGCCCAGCGCGAGGAGCGCGAAGCTCGCCAGCCAGTGCTCGCCCGCGTAATCGCCGGCCACGTGCGGCAGGCTCGCGTCGAGGTGCCGCTCCGCCGCGTCGAGGGCGCGGGCGCGCACCGGATCCGCTCCGGGCAGGGCCGCGGCGACCGAGCGCCAGCAGAAGGCGCGGCTCAGGTTGAGCCCGTCGAGGTGGGCGATCTTGCCGTCGCTCCGGTCGCTGACCGTCGCCGGCTCGAACAGGGTCGCGGGCTCGCCCGCTGCCGCGCGCGGCAGGAACCGCGCGAGCCAGCCGCGGAACTCCGGCCCGGACAGGACCCGGCGCATGCACTCGGCCTCCATGAGCGCGGGCGAGAGGAAATCGTCCTGCGAGGGCTCCCACGCCTGGCAATCCGCGTCGCGGCCATACCATGCCCGGGCGGCCTCGGCGCAGCGCCGCGAGAGCCGCTCATCGCCCTTCACGGCGGCGTACTCCAGCGCGAGCGCCAGCGCGAAGGCGCTGTTCGTGTGCGCGCCGGCGCGGACCGGATACGTGGCCCTCGGCAGGTACTCGACGAACCGCTCGGCGAACGCGTCGCCAAGCGGGGCCAGCGCGGCCGACCACCGCCGGCCCTCGTCGGTCTCGTACCGCGCGAGCTCGGCCGCGAGCAGGAGCAGCCACGCCCACCCGTAGGGCCGCTCGAAGCCGCGGCTCGCCGGCCGCCGGACATAGGCCAGCTCGACCGCGACCTTCTCGGCCGTGAGCTGCGCGTCGAGCAGCGCGCGGATCGCGGCCGCGCAGGGGGCGCCGGGGAAGAGGCGATGGACCCGCGCGAGGAGCCAGTGGCCGTGCACGCACGAGTGCCAGTCGAAGCTGCCGTAGAAGATGGGGTGCAGGTCGCGCGGGCCCTTCACGTCCTCGGGGCCGGCCATGACGTGATCGAGCTTGCTCGGATACTCCCGCGTCACGTGCCCGAGCGCGATGGCGGCGAGGCGCGTGGCGATGTCCGGTGTCAGGACGTGCGTCATGGGTGGAGACCTCGGCGCCCGAAGACGAGCACGGCCACGAGCCGATGGCCACCCGGACGCGGGGAACGGGCGCGGCCTCAGCGCCGGAAGACGAGCAGCTACATGAGGAGCGTGTTCCCGATCAGCAGGAGCAGCGCGGTGGGGATCTGGGCCTTGATCACGCCGTCGCGATCGGGCAGCCCGAGCAGCGCCGCGGGCACGATGTTGAAGTTGGCGGCCATGGGCGTCATCAGCGTCCCGCAGAAGCCGGACAGCATGCCGATGGCGCTCATGACCGCCGGGTCGCCGCCGAGCCGGCGCACGATCAGCGGCAACCCCACGGCCGCGGTCATGACCGGAAACGCCGCGAACGCGTTCCCCTTGATCACCGTGAACACCGCCATAGATGAGCAGGATCGACGCGATGGCGAGGAAGATGTCCTCTCCGAAGAACAGCGCCACGTTGTCGACCGCCGCCGCCGAGGCGCGGATCAGCCAGCGTGTCCTGTCCGGCAGCGGCCCGTACCGGTTCTCCGCGGCGGCCTCGGCCACGGGCGCGATCAGCGGCCGGACCATCTGCGCGTGGCCGCCCAGCGAGGTCATGCCGAGGGCCGCGCTGAGCTGCCGTATCACGAAATACACGAGCAGGAGGCGCCCGGTCGTGGCGGTCTTCACCCGCGAGACCAGCGCGCGCGCCCGCTCCTGGAGGCCGGAGCGCTCCAGGAGACCGATGACCGGCAGGACCAGCCAGATCCACGGGCGCGCGCTGGATCGAGCCCGCGCCGGCGCCTCCTCTTGACGCCGCGCGGTCCCTCGGATGCTCTCCCCGGAGAGCGACGGACACACGGGTCGCTGGAGGAGCCGTCAGGGACCAGGACCCCGAGCGCGCAGGCTGAACGGAGGATCGCCACAGTGGAGCATGAGGCAGCTGAAGACATCGTCATCTCGTCGGACAAGGCGCTCCTCGACATCGAGCGGATCCACGCCTTCCTCGCGTCTGCCTACTGGAGCACGGGCATCCCCCGGGAGGTGGTCGAGCGGGCCATCCAAAGCTCGCTCTGCTTCGGCGTCTACAAGGCGGGAGCGCAGATCGGGTTCGCCCGGGTGATCACCGACCACGCGACGTTCGCGTACCTGGCCGACGTGTTCATCGTCGAGGCGGAGCAGCGCCAGGGATACGGCAAGGCGCTGATCGCCCACGTCGCCGAGGCCCTGGGTCACCTCCGGCTGCGGCGGACGCTGCTCGCCACCGCGGACGCGCACGGGCTCTACCGGCAGTTCGGCTTCACACCGCTCGAGAAGCCGGACCTGTTCATGGAGATCAACGTCAAGGACATCTACCAGCAGGGAAAGGCGGGGAACTCTTAGCGCGCCGAACAAAACCGGACCGAGCCAGGCAGCCGAGAGCGGGTGCAGCGCTAGGCGCGACGAGGAGCCCTACTGAAGTAGGGCGACGAGGAGCAACGACGCGATGCGCCCGCTCTCGGCTGCCTGGCGACGGGAGGTTTTGAGAGGCGCTCTTGGCCGAGGGGCGCGCCCATCCGGAGGCCCTGTCCCCCGCGGGCGCGATCTCCACCGGCAGGGACTGCAGGGTTGCGGAGCATCACCGCCTAGCGCTGCCAGTCCTCCTCCTGCCTGGCGGGCCGGATCCTCGGCCGGTACGGGAGCAGCCGCTCGCGGACGACCTACCCCGAGAGGAGCGCGCGCGCCCTTGCCTCAGCCTGGGAGGTGAAGCATTTCAAGAACGCTCGCTCACCGGGCCGCTGGAACGCTATGAGGTCGCTGGAGACCGCCAGGGTCGCCCAGTCATCGGTTCCGATCGGGTCGACAACGAGCCCGAGACGCCCGCAGAGCTCGACGATCGGGAGGTCTGAAGCGTGCGTGGCCGCGATCTTCGCGTCGAAACGAAGGATACGCTCGACGTAGGCGGCGTAGCTCGACGCCGAGACGGACCACAGGTCGTCCTCGAACGTGTAACGGTAGATGCGGCGGTCCTCACCGAGGTAGAGGAACGCTTCCGATGTCCCGATGTCCCAGTAGCCGACGAGCAGCCGCGATGACTCACCCGCCGGAAGCCAGGGGTCACCGGATCGCAGGAGCGGCGATTCGAACGCCTGTGCGGAAGCGGCGCCCGCGAAGAACTCTGCGTGGCAGAGGACGGGACCACACATGGCGGCTCGATCGAACCGCCGGATGCCACGCCCGATGCCGAGCGCGTCCGAGACGGCATCGACGAGGCACGATGACGGTCCTTGTGCATGCAGCCATGCGAGGAAAGCGGGGCAGCCCTCGTCGTTGATGACCACGAATGCCGGGACCGTGGGCACGCCGTCAAACGACGACTGCCACGGGTCGTGCAAGCGCACTGTCGCTCGTTTGTCGAGCCCCAGCGACATCTCCCCGCCAGGGAGGCGGTAGCGGACTGCCGCGCTGCCGTTGCGCACCAGGAAGGCCCCCTCGACGCCCGGCTCCCGGTCATCGAACAACAGCCCCTCGCCTTCCAGCGGCTCGCTCTCGGCAAGCACGGCCGAGTAGGCAGGGAACCAGATCGGCTTGCGAGGCTGCCGCTCACCGAAAGCCCGGAGCCAGGGGACGAGCTGCTCGGCGCTTCGCGCATGAAGGCACCACGTGTCCCGGTTCTCGGTGACCAGCACCGAGCCCTCGTACCACCTGAAGGAGCCACACGACTCCGAGGCAGGCGGCACGTCACCACCCCGCGCGCGTACGGCGTCGAGGATCTCGTCGCGGGCGACGGTGGGGGCGCCCGTGCAAGCGAGATAGCTGTCGTTCCACCCCGCGAAACGCGAGCGGAGCCGTTCGCGGTCCCTGGACGGGATGCCGGGGAGCGCGGGGAAGTCGAGCACCTGTGGTTCCAGCGATGAGGTCATAGCTGCTGCCATTGGCCATTCACGTAATCGTATGTGCCCGGGTTCATGGCGCCGACCCGCCCCACGCGTCGGTCCCGCTCGGCCCGTGACATCTGTCCAGCGGCCACTTGCTGGTCCAGCGTCTCCGCGTACCTCGCCGTATTTGCGCGGTTCGCGTCGGCCACATTTCCGGCGTTGATGTCGTTGCGGAGCTGCGTGTTGGGAAGCGCCCCGCGAGCCGCCGTCGGCGGCGGCAGCGGGGTGCCGGGCGGGGCGTTTCGCGGTGGTGGTGGCGACGCCGGGGTCACGGGCGGAGGCTGACCCGCGCCCGCCATGGCATAGAGGCGCGAGAGCATCTGCGAGCAGTTCGGGCACGGAGCGCACGCGGTAGCGTTGGGGTCGCTATCATTGCTCCCGATGCTGCCCATCCGACGAAGAGCCCGCCGCAGATGCCGCTGCCCTCGCGGAGTGCCGGGGTCGCACGAGACGCCATTTCGCCGCTCGTAGTCCTGAAGGTAACGGCTCACGGCGTCCGGCTCGGAGCAGCCGCCGGCCGGCCTTGGCATGGCATTGCGCGTCGGGAGCGCGGCCGCGCCGGCGGGGTGGAGCTGCCGCTGGTACGGCTCATTGCTGCCAGGCTCGGTCGGCGGTGTCCTCGGGTCGCGCGCCGACGCCTGCGCGATCGGCGCCGGTGAGCCCGGCGAGTACGCATAGCGCCGGCGCTCGACCAGCATCGGTAGTCGAACCGCAAGGTCTCCGGGCCGCCCAGCTTGCCGACCCATACGGGTTCGCCCGGACGGTCGACGGCGGTCCCACGGCCGGAGACGGCCGAGCGGAGGACGTTGCCGTGCGCGTCCCTCGTGAGCGCGATGCCCCCGCCGCCCGCGAAGAGGCGCCCCGTCTCGGCGTCCATCGGGTCGTACGCGAACGTCGCGATCGGCTGGTCCGCGCCCCTGTCATCCGAGAAGAAGAGCGCAGAGCACCGCCCGGCGGGGTCGCGCGGGGTGGCGATCGAGACGGCGCCGAGCACGGTCATCCTCGTGCGGTTCATGCCGGCGTCGTACAGCTGCTGGACGCTCGCGGCGGAGGCAGGATCGTTGACCAGCGCCGTTTCCTCACGGATGCAACGCCCTCGCGCGTCGTACGTGTACTGCGTGCAGGCGGCCTCCGTCTCGAAGAGCACGAGGCGGCCGCGCTCGTCGTACTCCAGCTTGTGGAACGTGTCGTCCGAGAAGGCGCGCTCGATCACCCGATCGAGGTCGTCGTAGGTCATCTCGACGAACTCGCCATCGTCGAAGGTGATCCTCGACAGCCCCCGGGCTGAATTTCAATTCACCCGGCCCCCCCTCGACCCCCTCCGGCTCGATCCCCCCGCCCCCCTCACAGCCCCAGCCGCCGCAGCGGGAGCTCCCGCGCGCGCGTCTTCGTCAGGGCGAACACGGCGTTCGCGATCGCGGGCGCCACAGGCGGCACCCCGGGCTCCCCGACGCCCCCGGGCGGCGCGTCGCTCTTCACGATCTCCACGTGGATCCGCTGCGGCACCTCCGTGGTCCGCACCACCGGGTAGTCGCGGAAGTTCGTCTGCTCGACCGCGCCGCCCTTCACCGTGATGGCGCCGTGGAGCGCGATGCTCATCCCGAAGACCACCGCCCCTTCCATCTGCGAGCGCACGCGGTCCAGGTTGATGACCGTGCCGGCGTCGGCGACGAGCCACACCTCGTCGACCTGCACCTTGCCGAGCGCGTCCTTCGACACCGCGGCGACGACCGCCACGTACGTGAGGAAGCTCCGGTGCGCGGCGAGGCCCACCGCGCGGCCCGCCTTGCGCGCGGCGCTCCACCCCGAGATCTCCGTCACCCGCTCGATCACGTGCCGCAGGCGGCCCACGTCGACCGGGTGCTTCTCGATCGGCGCCCCGTAGTTCGGGACCTTCTGGACCCCCAGCTCGGCCGGCGTCGCCTGGCGCGCCGGGCCGAGCACCTCGAGCAGCACATCGCGCGGATCGGCCTGCCGCGCGTGCGCGATCTCGTCGATGAAGCTCTGCACCGCGAAGGCGTGGAAGATGTTGCACACCGACCGGAGCCACCCGATCCGGACGTGCGCCGGCGCGTCGCAGGCCTCGGCGCGGACGTTCGGGGCCGCGAGCGCGAGGTCGAGCACGCCGAGGCCGAGCTCGTTGTCGCTCGGGGTCTTCACCCTCCCGTCGAACGTCGACGGGATCGGCGGAAACGCCGTCCGGTGCAGCCAGGCGCTCACCTTGCCGTCCGCGTCGAGCCCCGCCTTGAGGTACTGCGCGCTCACGCTGTGGAAATAGCCGCTCTGCACGTCGTCCTCGCGGGTCCACTGCACCCGCACCGGCGTCCCCATGGCGCGCGCGAGCAGCGCCGCCTCGGCCACATAGTCCGGCTTGGACTTCCGCCCGAACCCGCCGCCGAGGAACGTCACGTGCACGGTCACCTTGCCCTCGTCGACCCCGAGCGCCCGCGCCACCTCGGTGCGCGCCGACTGGGGGTTCTGCGTCGGCGCCCACACCTCGCAGCCGTTCGCGTCGACCCGCGCCACCGCCGAGGGCGGCTCCATGGCCGCGTGCGCCAGGTGCGGCACGTAGTACTCGGCCTCGAGCGTGCGCGCCGCCTTCGCGAGCGCCCCGTCCACGTCGCCGACCTTCCGCACGACCTTGCCCGGCGCGCGCGCCGCGCCCGAGAGCGCCTCGCGGTAGCTCGCCGAGTCGTACGCCGCGTTCGCGCCGTGATCCCATTCGATCTGCAGCGCCGCCCGGCCGCGCATCGCGGCCCACGTCGTGTCCGCCACGACCGCGACGCCGCCGAGCGGCTGAAACCCGACCGCGCCGCCCTGCGGACCCGGCAGCTCCACGAGCTTCTTCACGCCCGCGACGGCCAGCGCGCGCGCCCCGTCGTACCGCACGACCTTGCCCCCCACGACCGGCGGGCGCGCGATCACCGCCGTGAGCATGCCCGGCAGGCGCACGTCCGCGCCGAACTGCGCTGTACCTGTCACGATGGCCGGTGCGTCGAGCAGCGGGAGCGGGCCGCCGACGCGCTTCAGCTCCGAGACGGGGCGGAGCGCGACGGTCTTCGCGTCGGGCACCGGGAGCTTCGCCGCGTCGGCCACGAGCTCGCGGAAGTCCAGCGAGCGCTTCGACTTCGCGTGGTGGACCGCGTGCTGCTCGGCCACGCACTCCGCGGCGGGCACGCGCCACTTCTTCGCCGCGACAGCGACGAGCATCGCGCGCGCCGTCGCGCCCACGCGGCGCATCGGCTCGTAGCCGTCGCGCACGCTGCGCGAGCCGTCGGTGTTCTGATCGCCGTAGGCCTTGTCGCCGTCGCCCTGCACGATCTTCACCCGCGCCATGTCGGCCCCGAGCTCGTCGGCGACGAGGACCGGCAGCGAGCTGCGGATCCCCTGCCCCATCTCCGACCGGTGACAGACGATCGACACCGTGCCGTCGGTCGCGACGTGGAGAAACACCCCGGTCCGGAGCCCCGGCTGCGACGGCAGCGCGGCGGACCCGGGCGGCGGCGGGGCGGCCTCGGCGTCGCCCTCGGCGAGCCCGAGCGCGAGCCCGCCGGCCGCGAGCCCGAGCCCCGCGAGGAAGGAGCGGCGGAGGAGGACGACGCGTTGCTGTTCCATCTTCACTCCGTCGGGAGGCCGGCGGCCTTGCGGACCGCGGCGCGGATGCGCGTGTACGTCCCGCACCGGCAGATGTTGCCGGCGAGCGACTTATCGATATCGTCGTTCGACGGCCGCGGGTTCTTCCGCAGGAGCGCGGCCGCGCTCATGATCTGCCCCGCCTGGCAGAAGCCGCACTGCGGGACGCCGAGCTCCACCCACGCGCGCTGCAGCGGGTGATCGCCGGCCGGGCTGAGCCCCTCGATGGTCGTCACCGAGCCGCCCGCCGCGCGCTTCACCGGCGTCACGCAGGCGCGCACGGTCTCGCCGTCGAGGTGCACGACGCACGCCCCGCAGAGCGCCTGGCCGCAACCGTACTTGGTCCCCGTCAGGCCGAGCACGTCGCGCAGCACCCAGAGCAGCGGCGTCTCCGGATCCACGTCGAGCTCCTGCTCGGCGCCGTTCACCTTCAGGATGATCATGGTCGGGACTCCTCGGGCGGGCACGCGGCGCCCGCCTTCACCCACGCATCGATGAGCGCGGCGAAGACCGCCTGCGAGCCGGGCGCCTTGGTGCGGCCATGCCCGGGCGCCCACCCCCACGCGACGAGCTCGTCGTGCGCGGCGTGCTCGACGATCTGCGCGAGCGTCTTCTTGCCGTTGCGCGCCGGATCCTTGATCTGCCCGCAGATCGCCGCCGGCGAGCGGCCGAGCCACGCCATCTCCGCCGGCGCGAGGTGCCAGCCCGGCGCCCCGGGCACGCGGGCGAAATCGAGGTTCTGCGCCTGGTGGCACGACGTGCACTCCATCGCCGCGACCCCGCGATCGGTCGGCCCGCGCTCGGCGGGCGGACTGTGCCGCTCGCCGGCGTCGCCCTGACGCGGGACGCCGTCGTGCGGATGG
Source organism: Sorangium sp. So ce362 (assembly GCF_051519845.1). Classification (NCBI taxonomy): domain Bacteria; kingdom Pseudomonadati; phylum Myxococcota; order Polyangiales; family Polyangiaceae; genus Sorangium; species Sorangium sp. So ce362. The sequence continues at coordinate 8,412,632 of NZ_CP150332.1, forward strand.
CAGTTCACGCAGCGCGGATGGAGCAGCACCTTGCTCGCCTCGAGGAAGAGCGAGGCCGCGCGCGCGCCGTCGTCCCGGATCGACGCGAACGCCTCCGGACTGCGGAGCTCGCCCGCCGGCACGGGCGGGAGCTGGACCGGCCTGGGCGCCTCCGCGGGAGGGGCATCGCACGCCGCGGCGAGGAGGCCGACGCCCGCCAGGAAGCAGAGGAAGAGAGGCTGCATCGCGGCGCGTAGACTGATGGCTTCCTGCGCGCAGCACAAGCCCTTCCTCGGACCCCGGCTCTCCGCGCGCCGCGCCCCCGATGAGCGCCGGACGCCGCCCGCCCGCCCGCTCGCCCCGCGCGCTCCCCGCGTCGCGCGAGCCCCCCCCGAGGACCTGAAGCAGCTCGTCACGCCTTGATGGCGTCGAGCTCACCCGGGTTGCTGATGCCTGGCCCGTCGATGACGTTGCCTGCGCCATCCGTGGTGAACGACGGAGCGCTGCCACCGAAGCCAGCCGAGACCGCGTCCGACACGCCGAATCGATCGACCGGAACCCACTCGGGCGTCCCGGCGCCGAGCGCGTTGATCAAGGTCGTATAGAGCTTGTTCAACGGGACGGTTCCGCCCGATGAGCCGGTGTTGCCGCTGTTGTTCTCGTCCTCCCCGCCGCCCGCGCAGCTGGCTTCGCTGTTGCCCACCGCGAGGTTCCCGCCCGCGAGGTTCACCGCCACGCCCTGCTTGAGGTAACCGCCGGCGCCGCCGGCGATCACGATGGGTAAGTTGTTTGTGTTGTGCGCGTTGCCATCGGCGAGCTCCGGCAGCCACATGACCGCGGAGTTGTCGAGCATGGTGCCGCCCCCCTCCTCGATGCTGTCGATGGTCTTGACCAGCTTGGCGTAGCGCCCTGCGTACCAGCGGTCGATCTCGTGGATCTGCTCGAGGACGCCGCTCACGCACTGGCCGCCCGTGGCGGCGCTCCCGTTCCGGTGCGAGAGCCCGTGATGATCGTGGGTGTGGCTGATGCCGTCCCACTTGAACGTCACGAAGCCCGGCCACTGGAGCACGATGGAGCGGTTATTGTCGCACATCATCGTGAGGGCGATGAGGCGGATCATCATCTCGCTGCCCAGCGTGTACACCGTCTCGCTGTTACCGCCGAAGCCGCCGCCGCGGGCGGGGTAGCCCGCCGCCGTGAGGGCAGCGTCCGTGACGCCGAGCGCGGCTGCAGCTTCCGCGGTGCAAGCAGAGGGCAGGACCCGCTGCTCCGTCTCGCGGAGCAGGGCGAGCCAGTCGTCGACCTTCCTCCGATCGGCGCCGCTCATTTTCCGGGCCTTGAGGGCGTTCAGATCATGAGTCACGAGATCGATGATGCTCTCGCCGCGAGCCACGCGATGATCCGCCTCGGTCTCGGAGCCGCTCGCGAAGAGCCCGGTCAGGCTGCTGTACACCGTGCGCGCGTTTGTCACGGGGGCGAACGGCGTACTCGACGCCGAGTACGACACGATGCCCTTGACGTTCGTGAAGGCATTGCCGACGGAGAGCACGAGCGGGATCTTGTTGGTGCCCTGGTTGAAGCGGCGCGCGATCTCGTGGTCGAGCGAGTGCGACAGCGCCCAGTGCTCCCCGGCGGGATCGAGGGGCGCGCAGGTCAGCTTGCTGCCCATGCCCTGATCGTGGGGATCGAAATGCACGGTGCCGTCCACCTTGTTGTTGAGCCCGTTCAGGGGCATCGCGAGCCCGCGCGGGAAGAGCAGCTTCGCCGCGTAGGGAGCGAGCGGGGCGAGGGTTCGAGGCTTCCCATCCGCCTGCACCGTCTCCAGGGACGCCGCGGTGACGCTCCCGGCCCCGTTCTCGATCGTCGGGAACCAACGGTTCGTCAGGCAACCGTTGTTTGTGTAGAAGATCACCAGGCGCCGCGGCGACGGGGCTTCCTGCGCTCGCGCGGAGCGGACGAGCGAATTCAAGAAGGGAACCGCGAGCGCTGCGCCACAAATCCCGCGCAGGAATAATCTTCGGTTCACGGCGCCACCTCCGTCTGTAGTGCACGATATCGGAACGACTGACTTTGCGTGAGGTCTGCGATCAGGTCGAGCACGGTGTAGCCGCCCTGGGTGAGCTTGGCGGTCAGCTCGTCCACGGTGCAGGAATCTTCGTTGTTGAGCTCGCGCTGGTAGGCGAACGAGACCCACTTTCGCACGTAGCACCTGTGCGCCTCCGGGGAGCTCGCGATGGCCTCGGAGAGCGCCACCGGGCCGTCGAGCTCCACGATGTTCTCGCCCATGTCGACGCTCACCCGTGTGTCGATGGACGCGCCGGAGAACGACTCCGTCTGCTGGTAGGCTCCCACGGCGTCGTACGCCTCGAGCGCGAAGCCCGTCGGGTTGATGTACGGGTGATGGCAGAACTTGCAGCCGTCTCCCGCCGTCTGTGCGTCGACGCGAGCGCGGTTTGTCGTGAGGTTGTCATCCGTGGGCAGCGGCGTGCCCTCCACCATCGGTGGTGGCGGCAGGATGTTCGCGCAGAGGATCTCTTTCTGCAAGAACGCGCCGCGCAAGATGGGCGACGTCCGGTCGTACCCCGAGTGCGACACAAGGAAGCCCAGGCGAGTGAAGAGGCCGGAACGCCGCGTCGGGTCGAGATCGACCGGTACGAGCTCCGCGCCGTTGAACTGCGCAGGATCCAGGTCGTAGAGCGGCGCCAGGGAGGCGTTGGCGAAGCCCACCGGCGTGGTGACGAGCTCCTGGAACGTCCCGGCCTGGTCGAAGACCACGTGCTCGATGAAGCGCTCGGTCTCCTCCGACAGAAGGGGGACCATCGAGGCATTGAAATCCGGGAAGGCGTCCGGATCACGCTGGATGTCCGACCAGCGCGTGCCGGGCCCCATGTGGAGGTAGTGCTCGTGGAAGCCTTTGACCATCGCGCGGCTCCTGGGATCCGCCAGCATTCGCTGTGCCTGCGCGAGAATTTGCTCGGGTGTGAGCAGCGCGTCGGCGTCCGCTGCGGCGAACAGCGCGTCGTCCGGCATGCTCCCCCAGAGCAAGTACGAGAGGCGCGACGCCACCTCGTGGCTGTTCAGCGCGAAGTACTCGCCCTCGGCTTTCTCGCTGATCTCTGCTCGCGTCAGGAAGGAGGGCGAGAGCAAGAACGCCTCGATGATCAGCTGGGCGCCGTCGGCGAACGAGCCGGTCGGCGTGAGCGCCTGGCGGCGGGCGTAGAGGGCCTGGAAGAGCCCCCTCTCCTCGTCGGTGAGCGGGCGCCGGAAGGCGCGCCGTCCCAGCGTATCGATGAGCTGGTGCGCGCACGCGGTGCCGTCGGCGTCCGGGGTGCAGGGGATGGTCCTGGCTCGCGCCCCGGGGTCTGCCATGACCGCCGCCGCCACCGTCGCTGCGGCGGTTTTGTACCCATCCCACGCGCGCTGATCGACGCTTCCGACGCCGTCCGGCGCGAGCATCGACGACGGCTGGTTGTCGATGCCGACCAGATCGCGAATCGTGTTGTCGTACTGCCCCCTCGTCAGACGCGGCAGCGCCGACGTTCGCGGGACCCCCGGCACGCACACCGTCGGCTCGACGTCGGGGTTGCCACCCGTCGAGCCGCTCCCGCCGCTGCCCGCTCCGCTGCCAGGCCCGCTGCCAGGCCCGCTGCCGGGCCCGCTGCTCCCCTCTACGTCGTCTCCGCCGCCGATCATTGCAGTGCAGCCGGACATGGCCGCACAACCCGTCGTGAGCAGCGCAGGAACGATGAACCGTCTCGCCCACGTGTTCATAGAACTCACCTCATCCGGGGGGCTCTCACATCGGCCATCGCCCAGACATAGAATGCCCTGTCAGGGGGTCGCTGATCACTATTTTTCTCGTATTTTCGTGCTGACGCAAGTTTGCTTCTGCCTCGAAATTCGCTCGGGCGAGACGTTTTGGGGGCCGGCCCTGTCGAACAGCGCGCCGTGCTCCGCCTCCGTGCGCTCTTCCCGGCCGACACGCGCATCCTGCGGATATCGAACAGCTTCGAGAGGGTGTGTCGACGAGGGTGTGCGACCGAAAGATCTATTGTCTCCATCAGGGCTTCAAGGACCCACGCGCGCTGTGGTGCGCCACCTTCGACGGGGCGTGGTGCCCTCCGCGGCACCCCTTGGTGTAGCGAACTGTCACGAGGGCTCTGCACAGCGCGGCCCCACGCCACGATGCGCCACGCCGACGCCAGCTCATGCCCCCGTAACCCCTCAATCGAGCCGCTGGCTCGCCGCATGCAAGCCGGCTCCGGCATGAGCAACACGGTAGGAATGGGTGAGGCCACACAGCCATCGCCGTGCCTGATCGCCCCATCTGAGGCAATCCGCCACATGGCGCCGTCGAGCTCGGAACGCGGGCCGCTGCCCGGGATGCAGGTGAGCTCGCAGCTCCGGCTCCTCCGCGCGCTCGGTCAAGGCGGCATGGGGAGCGTCTGGCTCGCCGAGCACGCCGCGCTCAGGACGCAGGTCGCGGTGAAATTCCTCCGCGACATCTACGTCGATCACCCGCTCGCCGTCGTCCGCCTCCGGCGCGAGGCGGAGGCCGCCGCCCGGATCCAGAGCCCGCATGTGGTGCGGGTGTTCGACCTCGGGCTCACCGACCAGGGGGTCCCGTACATCCTGATGGAGCACCTCGAAGGCGAGACGCTCCAGGACCTCGTCGAGCGGCGCCGGCGCCTCTCGCTCGACGAGGCGGTCTCCATCCTGCGCCAGACCTGCGCTGCGCTGGCCAGGGCGCACGAGTCGGGCATCGTTCACCGCGACATCAAGCCAGAGAACATCTTCCTCGTGGAGGGCGAGCGCGAGCCGTTCGTGAAGGTGCTCGACTTCGGCATCGCCAAGAACACCGTCGAGGAGGCCGATCGGCTCACGGTCACGGGCGCCATCCTGGGGACGCCGCACTTCATGTCGCCGGAGCAGATGGCGGGCGGAGCGCGGGTCGGGCCGCACAGCGATCTCTGGGCCCTCGGCGTCGTGGCCTACTTCTGCCTGACCGGGCAGCTCCCCTTCGGCGGGGCCACCATCGCGGCGGTGGCGGTCGCGATCGACCGCGGGTCGCCCCCGCCGCCGTCCCGCTTCGCGCCGGGCCTGCCGCCCGCGATCGACGCCTGGGTCCTCTCGCTGCTCGAGCCGGACCCGGCGCGCCGCGCCCAGAGCGCCCGCGCCGTCCTCGAGGCGCTGGACGCCGCCATCGCCGCCCCGCGCGACGCGCGGCCCTCCCCCGGCCCGACCGAGCTCATGCCCCCGCGCGACACCCTCACCTCGGGCGAAGGCTTCTCGTCCCTCGTCACCACGCTGATGCCCTTCGGCACCCTCGGCGCCGCCGCGCCGCGGCCGCGGGCGCGGGCGCGCACCTGGGCCATGGCGGCGACCGCCGTGATGGGGATCAGCACCCTCGCCTGGGCCGGCGTCACCCGGACGACGACCCCCCAGGCGGCGCAGGCCGCGTCGCTCGCCAGCATCGGAGCCGGGCCGTCGGCGCACCCCGCCGCCGAGCCCGCAGCTCAGTGCGCGACGAGCGCGCCGCAGGCCGCGGCCGACGCGCCGCCCACGCCGAGGGCGCCGTCGCCGGCCATGCCGCAGCCGGCGCCGGCCACGCCGCAGCCGGCGCCGGCCACGCCGCAGCCGGCACCGGCCACGCCGCAGCCCGACGTGCAGCCTGTCGCGACGGCGCCGGCCGCGGCGCAGGCCGACCCCAGGGCGCCGGGTGTCGCGCAGGCGGCGCGCGTGGCGCCGTTCAAGCAGGTGGCCACGCGGACGCGCCCGCGCCGCGATCTCGGGTTCTGACGGGGGAATGCATGCACTCCGGGCCCAGGACCCTGATGATGATCGCCGGCCTGATCATCGCGGCCTCACCGGCGCTCGCCGGCGAGGACGCGGGCGCCGCCGCCGGCGGCGAGGCGGACGAGGAGGCGCGGATCGAGGCCCGGGAGCTCGTGTACATGGGCGACGAGCTCTTCGCCCAGAAGAAGTACGCGGAGGCGCTCCGCGCCTACAAGCGCGCCGAGGGGCTCGTCTGCGTGCCCACGACCACCATCGAGGTGGCGAAGACGCTCGCCGCGATCGGGCGGCTCAGCGAGGCGCGCGAGCTCGCGTCGACGATCACCGCGTCGCGCGCGACCCCCGGAGAGCCCTGGCCGTTCACGCAGGCGCGGCGCCGCGCCGACGCCCTGCGCAGCGAGCTCGATGACCGCATCCCCCGGCTGAAGGTGAGGCTCACGCCGAGCCCCGCCGGCGCCCGGCTCAAGGTCGACGGCCAGGCGGTGAAGGCCTCCGCCGAGGGGTCCCTGATCGATCCGGGCAACCACTGGATCGAGGTCGAGGCCGACGGCTACGTGGGCGCCCGGCAGCGGGTCTATGTCCCTGAGCGGGAGATCACGACGCTCGACGTCGCCCTCACCCCGGAGACTCGCTCGGGCGGCGCCTCGGCGTGGGCCATCGGCGGGTTCGTCGCCTCGGGCGCCGGGCTGGCGGTGGGGATCGGCGCAGGCGCGGCCTACCTGGACGCGCGGAGCGACCTCGAACAGGCGTGCCGGCGGGGCGCCACGAGCTGCTCCGACGACGCGCGAGGCAGCGCGAACGCCGTGGGGTGGGTCTCGAACGTGGGGTTCGGCCTCGCCGTCGCCGGCGCGGCCGTCGGTGGGCTCGCCCTCGGGCTGGAGCGCTCGAAGACGCCGGCGTCGAGCGTCACCTGGGCGGTCGGTCCGGGCTACATCGGCGTGCGAGGGACGCTGTGAGGGCGCGCCGCGCTGCCGCCTGCGCGTTCGCCGCGTGGGTCTCCGGGTGTCAGGTCGTCGCCCCGCTGCCCGGCGCGGACGGCGAGGGCGGCGGTCCCTCGGCCGAGAGCGCCGGTGTCGACCGCGACGCTGCCGCGAGCGACGCGGGCGACGCCGGCGATGGAGGCCAGGAGCGCTGGGCTCCGCCACCGCAGGAGACGGGCCCGTGCGACATCGCCACGTGCTCGGCGCACTGCGCCCGGTCGATGGATCTCTGCGAGCTCACGCCGCAGTATCCGTCGGTCGAGGCGTGCTGCGCTGTCTGCGAGGCGATGCCGTCGCCCGAGGGTTATGCCGGGTGCCGCGCGGCGGAGACCGGCGATCCCGCCGGCTGCACCGCCGCCGGGCCGCTCGGCCCGGAGGGCGACGCCGGGTGCGTCGGACGGTGCGAGGCGATGTGCGCGCTCTATGCGGCCGTGTGCCCGCGCGAGCTCGCGGACATCGCGGCCTGCGAGGCCCGCTGCGCGGTCTTGCCGGCGCCGCAGGTGTTCGACGCGTGCGGCTCGCTCACGGCCGAAAGCTCGCTCGGGTGCAGTACGCAGCAGATCTACGCCGCGCTCGGCGCGATCGACAAGAAGGAGCGCGACAAGGCGTGTCGCGACATCCTGCAAGGCCGCTGCCCGAAGCCGGCGTGCGCGGACAGCGACTAGCTCGCTCCCGCCTCGCGAACGGCACCGCAAGCGGCGGAGTCTGCCTGCTCTCCGCCGGTGCGTTCGCCTGGGCAGCCGATCCTTGGGAGCGGGAAGCGCTCGCCGCGGAGGCGGGCGGCGACGTCTAGCTGGTAGGCGCCGTGCCGTTCGGTGCGGCGCCGGGCACCGCGGGCGCTGCCATGCCGTTCAGCGCAGCAGGCGCTGCCATGCCGTTCAGCGCAGCAGGCGCCGCCGTGCCGTTCGGCGCGGCGGGGGTCGCAGCGCCGGGCGCCGCCGGTTCAGCCGGCGCCTCGTCGCCCGGGGCGGCGACGGTGTCGCTGTGCGCCGTCGCGCGGCCAGTGCGGCCCTTGTAGAGAGAGGGGGCGATCGTATCGGCGTCCTCCTCGTCCCAGCGCAGGTACGCGACGGCGCGGCGGGTCTGGTCGTAGGCGTGGACGAGCAGCGAGAACGCCCGCGCCCTCCTGTCCGCCGCCTCGGTCGGCCCGGGGCCTTTGCCGTGCTCCCGCACGCCGAGGGCCGCGAGCAGCTGCGGCCCGATCTCCCCGGCGCGCCTCACCTCCTCCTCGGTCGCCGCCGTCTTGTTGGCGACCTCCGCCCAGCTCACGGTGAACAGCGCCGAGAGCGCGACAAGGTCGTTCGCCGTGTCGATGTGCCCCAGCCCAGCGCGGATCTCCGCGACCGTGTCCGCGTCGAGCAGGCCGCGCCGGGCCAGCGCCTCGGCGTCGCTCAGCAGGTCCTCGCGCAGCGGGGCCGCCTCCGCGAGCAGCGGCTTCACCGCGTTCTCGGCGCCTCCGCTCGACAGCCACGCGAGGTGCGCGTACCAGGTGGCCAGCGCGTAGGTCTCGAGCCGGTCGAGCAACGCGACATCGTGCGTCGGCACGTGCTCCGCGATGGCGGAGCGCAGCGCGAGGAGGCCGGGCAGCACGCCCAGCACCTGGGAGACGACCCGGGGAATATCGAGGTTGATGACGATCAGCCGATCCGGGCTCAGCGCCTCGATCTCGGGCAGGATCTTGTCGAACGCCGCCGCCGCCTGGGGCGGGGCCGCGGGCTTCTTGGGAGCGGGCTTCTTCTTGAGCGGAGAAGGCTTCTTCATGAGGGGATGACCTCTCGTTGTTCGTCGTCGCGGAGCAGCGGAGAACAGGTACGTCGCGCTCCACCCCCGCGCGCTGGACGTGTTGAGAACGTCAGGCGCACGCCGGACGTTCCGGGCAGGGATAATCACCCCCGCGCACCCGTCAATCGACCTGCCGGCTGATTTTCTGACGGCGCGCCGCCCCTCGTCGTGATCTTGCGTCATGGACTGGGCCCCGCGAGGCTCGCGAGAAGTCGCCTGAAGGTGTCATGTGCCCGGCGCGCGGCGGGGTGGCGTCACGCGCGCAGCGAAGGTGGATGGGAGCGATGACCGCCCCATTGCCGATGCGGCTCGTCTTCAACTGCGCTCCGTCCGAGGCGCAGGAGGGGGCCTTTCCGAGTCCCGTCGTTCAGCCGGTTGCGCGGCGGGTCTACGCGCCGGTGGCGAGCCCGGCCTTTGCGGAGCACGAGCGGCTGGGCCAGGCGCTGCTGGGGTCCTGACCGGCACGCGGGGGTGTGCTGCTCTCGTTACGGCGCCTGGTAGCTGCTGGTGTCAGCACGCAGTCAGCACGCAGTCAGCACGCAGTCAGCACGCAGTCAGCACGCAGTCAGCACGCACCATGCCATCCGCGTGTGGCGGTTCGCGGCCGACCGTTTCCGTTGCCGGCAGGGCTGCCGGCTGCCTCCCCCAGACCGTTTCCGTTGCCAGCAGGGCTGCCGGCTGCCTCCCCCTGACCGTTTCCGTTGCCAGCAGGGCTGCCGGCTGCCTCCCCCAGACCGTTTCCGTTGCCAGCAGGGCTGCCGGCTGCCTCCCCCAGACCGCTTCCGTTGCCAGGAAGGCTGCCGGCTGCCTCCCCCAGACCGTTTCCGTTGCCAGGAGGGCTGCCGGCTGCCTCCCCCTGACCGTTTCCGTTGCCAAGAGGGCTGCCGGCTGCCTCCTCCAGACCGCTTCCGTTGCCAGGAGGGCTGCCGGCTGCCTCCTCCAGACCGCTTCCGTTGCCAGGAGGGCTGCCGGCTGCCTCCTCCAGACCGTTTCCGTTGCGACCTGCGGCTCGTCAATGCTGCTCGACGCCCGAGCCCTTCCGGAGCACGAGCGCCACGTCGTCCCGCGCGGTGCGCCCCAGGGGGCGCTTTACGCTGTTCGCGAGCAGCAGCACCGAGTTCCTGCATCAGCGGCTCGTCGATCGCGAGGCGGCCGGCGGTGTCGTAGATGATGACGTCGCGGCCGAGCCGCTTCGCCTCGCCGCGGGCCGCGGCGCAGATGGCAACCGGCGACTCGCCCGGGAGGTTGAACACCGGGATCTTGAGCTGGTCGCCGAGGACCTTGACCCGTGGGCTGTCGCCGCTCTTGCCGAGCGCACTCGCGTTCGCCAAGCCGCTGTGCGCCTCGCTGGATGGCTTCACCTTGCACGCCAACCTGACGGTGCGCGACACCGTGATCGAGACGCTGGCCGCGGGGCCGGGTAGCGACGGCGGGCCACCCGAGCAAGGGGGCAAAGGCGGTCGAGGAGCATCGGGCGGCGCCGTGGGGGACGGCACGTGGTCCTGTCAGGGTGGCAACGGCGGCCGAGGGGGTGAGGGCGGCTACGGCGGCCCCCCGGGCGCGGCGGCGACTCGATCGGCATCGGCTACGTCGACGAGGACCAGCTCACGCTGGAGCGGGTCAAGTACCAACTGGGACCGCCGGGCAAGGGCGGCGTGAGCTGGGATTGGTCTGGCGAAGAGATCCGAGGGGAGGACGGCACCCGGGTCGAGACGCTGCGTTTCCCTGAATAGGATCACGACACTTCAGGCGAACCCTGTCGTGACAGGGCGCCGTCGGTGGCACACTCGGAGCTCCACGAGGGCGCCCGCGGGCCTGCTGGTGGCGACGTGGACAGCCGCGCGGCGCCCCAGGAGCGCGACGCCGAGACCTCGCTCGCGGAACTCGCCGGCGAGCGTCACGAGCTCAGCGGCCTCCGCCTCGACCCCGCGGCCGGTCCGCAGGCCGTGGCGCCACGCACCCCCAAGCACACCTCTCCGGTTCCGCGACTGTCCGCGCATTGAGGACGGACAACCTGGCGCTCGGGGCGCGATCCACGGCCGAGCAATGTCCTAGCGCTCTGGTGGGGACGCTTGCTTCTGGAGGACGTGCGGGCGAGCGTGCGCGGGCAAGAAAAATCGCGGGGTGGAGGGAATGAGCATGAGCGAGAGATCGAGACCGTGGCGACGGAGGACGATCCTTGCGGTGGCTGTCGGCGTCCTCGCGCTTGGGGCGGCGGGGGCCGGGTGTTTGTGGGAGCGGGAGGACCGCACGTTCGGGAGCTTCTGCGCGGCCTCGGTGGGCGGCGACGAGCATTGTGTTGGCGAGAACCTTGGCCCGGGCATCGCGTGGAGTCAGGCCGAGAAGGACGGCGCCCTGCCGATCGAGATGTGGGCCACGTGGCCGACCAACAAGACGCTGGAGGAGATCGTCGCGAGCGGCACCTCGCTCGACGTCTGGTTCGGCCATGTGGACGAAGCGATCGACTACGTGCGGGACGACGCGAGGAACGCCGAGTCGCTGCGGGCGACGCTCGCGGGCAGGCTCGAGTCGCTGCTCGACGAGGCGACGGACCGCCAGAGAGCGCTGCTCGCGCAGGCGCCGGTCGACGCGACAGGCAGCTTCAAGGCGGCGATGATCGACAAGGCGAGCGCCGAAACGGAGCCGCTCGCCGCCGCGCTCGCGGCCGACAAGCAGGCAATGGCGGTCGTGCAGGCGATCTTCGACCAGGCCAGGGACGAGGCCGCGCCGCTGCGATCGAGGTACGCGGGCGCTGCAACGCGGTTCGCCGCGTACCGCGCGACCGAGGCGGCGGAGACAGCGGCGTACGCGGCGCTCTCGGCGCAGGCGTCGCGGTCGGACATCGACGGCCTCGACGGCGTGGAGCAGGCGGTGCTCGCGGCGGCGCGCGAGGCGAGCCGGGCGCCCGGCGAGCTCACCGCCGAGATCCTGAGGTCGTCGGCGGCGCTCCAGGTCTTCGCGGCCTCCTTCGACGAGGCGATGGCGCCGCACAGGGAGCTCCTCGCGACGCACGGCGCGGTGCTGCCGGACATGACCTCGGGCGCGCTGCGCTCGCTGAACGCGATGCTGGGCTACGTGAAGGGTCGCGTCGCCCGGAGCGACGCGACGGCGACGGCGCTGCTCGGCGGCATCGCGCTGCGCCGGCAGGCGCTCCGCGTGCTGCAGATGGACGAGGCGTCGCGCGAGGCGATCGCAGGGGCACGGACCCGCAAGGCGTCGGAGATCTTCGGGGAACGCGCGCGCGCACAGGTCGCGGCGCTGTCGGCGGCGCCGCCGGTGAGCGAGAAGCTCGGGCTGCCGCTGCTGGCCGAGCGGTGCGGGGAGCTGGCGGGGCTCGTGCAGATGCGGCCGCTCTGCGGGGCGGCTGGGTCGTCGTGGCGCGAGGCCGGGTGCGCGGCGCTTCGGGAGCGGTTCGACGCCGCGGAGACCGAGCTCAGGACGGGATTGCCGCGGAAGATCGCGGAGGGCCTGGCGGCGCTGCGGGAGAAGGGGATGGCCGCGGCGGCGCTCGACGCGGCGCAGGCGAGGCTCGACGCGAGCGATGTGAAGGGCGCCGCGGTTGCGTATGACGCCGCCGTGCGCGGCGCGGAGGGGACATGAGAGCCTCGAAGGACGTTGCGCGGCCTGGCTGGAGTGCCGCGGCGCTGCAGAAGCTCGTCGCGCTGATCACTGCGGCGGTGTTGGTGGCGCCCTCGTTGGCGCGGGCCGGCACGCCGTACACCCTCGACTGGGTCTCCACCCAGTTCAACCCGGGGTGTCTCACCCCCGAGCTCCTCAACCCTGGAGCGCCGTACTTCCGCGTGAACGATACGCCGCTTCCCACCTACGAGGTTCCGGGCGAGTTCGCGTTCCATGACGACGGCTCGGAGAGCAACCGGATGGAGGCGGCGTTCGATTCGGTGTTGCTCGGGATGGGCATGAACGACTTCCACTTCCACGTCAGCAGGGAGGGGGGCGACAACACGTGCGTCAACGCGCGCGAGGTGGTGAACCTCGTGTCGGTGCCGCTCGGGCTGAACAAGCCGCTCTTCGACGTCCGTCGCCGCGGGGTGGCGTTCTCCGGCGACACGACCCTCGACCTGAGCCTCGCGGAGATCAACCCGGCGCTCGCGCGCGACATCGAGATCCTGCTGGCCGAGATCGCCAAGGAGCGCAGGGATCTCGTGGCGAACGCCCCGCGGGTGGCGCGCCTGGCGGAGAAGATGGACCTGCTCCAGCAGCTCGACACCGAGCTGAAGGACCTGGTCAGCCGGCCGCTCGACGAGATCTCGCGGACCGATCTCGACGCGATCCTCGACCGGTACAAGGAGGCGGTCGGCGCGGAGACGCGGGCGGCGATGGAGCAGCTCGTCGACGACCTGAAGAAGAGCGTCAGCGATCTCGAGGACGAGCTCGCGCGGCTGATGGACGAGTTCGGCGCGCAGGCGGACGAGGTGGCGGACCTGGCGACGCAGGACGCGCGCGCCGAGTGGTGGAACCCGGACGACGCGGGGGCGTACGCGCTTGGAGCGAGCGAGGTGCCGTGGGTCGAGGTGCCGGACGTCTCGGAGGTGGACGGGGCGTTCGACGAGGGGAGGGACCCGTACGCGGCGTACGCGGACGCGGTGCTCGCGGCGCTGGAGGCCGATGTGAGCGGTCGGGTGGTGGTCCTTCGGGCGGACTTCGTGGCGAACGTGAGGGCGTGGCGGGACAACAGCGCGGCGCTGGAGATCGCGCTGCGCGACCGGATGGGCGTATCGCTGGCGGAGACGAACGCGTTCCTGAAGGCGCAGAACCGGATCACGGGGTTCGTGCGGCAGTTCATGGATGCGTCGGACTGGTTCGAGGACTCGCCGGTGCCGGCGGACCTGCGGGCGCAGGTGGACACGGTGCTGAAGCCGCGGTTCGACGCGCTGGCCGACCAGATGAAGGACAGCCTGAACCAGTGGACGGGCGACGGGCTCGACCTGGAGCAGACGCAGCTCTACCAGACGATCAGCGCGTTCGCGGGGGCGATGTCGACGGTCGGCGAGGGCTTCGAGGCGTACGCGGAGGTGATGCAGACGCTGGTGCACGCGACGACGCGCATCGGGGTGGGGTTCGTGCCGGTGGTCGGGCCGGCGCTCGACCTGTGCGAGGCGGTGACGGGAAAGGCGTGGTGCTTGCCGTCGGGGGAGGAGCTGAGCGACGAGGAGCGGATCTTCTCGGGGCTGGGCTTCGGGCTCGGGGCGGTCGGGCCGATGTGGCGGGTGGTCAAGACCAGCGGCGGGCTCAGGCCGTCCGCGATCCGGGTGGCTGGGGAGATCGCCGAGATCGAGGAGTTTTTCGCTCAGATCGTGAAGACGAAGCGCGTCAGGGGTTACAAGAACCTCCGCGGGGCGGTCACGAAGCAGAAGAAGGTGGACATCTTCGAGAAGAAGGCGGCGAAGTTCCTGGTGGACGACGGCCGATCGCTCGTCGGGGTCGGCGACGACGGCGTGCGCGACGTGCTCGGGATTCCGAAACACTCAAGCCCCGGTGGTAGCGAGGGGGCGGCGCCCGACTTCGTGTCGGTGTCCAGCGGGCACAAGCTCATCCTGAGCGAGGCGAAGGGCGGAAAGATCGATGTCTTCGAGGTACGCGATCAGCTCTCGAACGGGATGGAGGGGGTGAAGAGGAAGGGGCTCGTTGGAGACGTGCAGCGGGTCGAGCTCATCATGGAACAAGGTGCCGAGTTCAAGCAGAAGAAGTTCATCGTCAAGGACGGCTACCTGTTCGATTGGGACGCTGGCAAGACGGTTACGCTCGAGGGCTTCAACAAACCCATCATGGTGATCCGGCTATGAGTAACTCAGGACCTCAATTCTTTGCCTGGTGTAACGAGCCAGAACGGATCGATGCGTTCGCGACGGCGCTGTCTGCGCTGGTCATCCCAGGGTATATGATCAGCCTGGGGATGAGCGCGACCATCTCGTGCCGGACGTGCTCCATCGACGAGGTGCTCGCCATGGTGCGCGCCCACTTCGGAGGTTTGAAGAGCGCTCACGTCGGCTCCAGCGTGAGGCCGAACGATTCCAAGCGCGTCATGATGCTCAGGCTCGCGTGCTACCCTGAAGAAAGCGAACGTGACCATCCGTACGGCCCCCTCGAGGCGAAGGCGGGCGAACGCAAGTGGGATTTCTACCCCTACGAGATCCCCGTGGGCACGGGCCCCCGCTCCGTGGAGGCCGAGGCCGCAGCCGCCTACCACCTGGTCCAGGGCGACGTCGAGGACCTCCTGCTCCGCTTCTGCGCGCCGGACGCGAGCGGCCGCGTGCCGACCGGCGCGTGCACGGACAAGGAGGACTGGATCGCTCCGGTCGAGATGTGCGCGACCTACAACGCGAACGCCGCGGAGCTCGCGCGCGATCTCGCCCTCTCCTGGGTGAGCCTCCACGACAAGGAGCGCGTCCCGCGCATCGCGGGCACGCCGCTGGAGGCGCTCCGCGCGCGGGTGGAAGCCGCGCCGCGCGGCGCGCGTGTGTCCATGAAATGCGAGAGCGAGCTCACGGGCTCGCTCTCGCGTGAGACCGTGCTGAAGGTTCTCGCGACGCCGCCGGCGGCGCTGCTCGATGCGCTCGAGGCCGCGGCTGTGCCCGACGACGCGTGGCGCGCGGTCGAGCCGAAGGCGCGCGAGCTCCTGGAGCTACGCCGCCAGCTTGACGACGAAGCCGCGGGGGAGGTCCCCCCCGCCTTCTGGGTGGACGTCACGACGCGCGAGCACACCCGCTTCCTCGAAGAGCACGCCCCCTTCCACGTCCGGCGCCTCCCGAGCGGCGGCGTGGTGCTGGCCACGCACCCCTACCGCACGCTCTGGCCGCTCTGGGCCGATGCGATCTTCGTGCTCGGCCTGATGTCGTGACGTCAAGCTAAGCAACACGCTCGGGAGGCCGTGATGCTATGGGCCAGGATCAAGCCCGGGGAATGACGGCTGGGGCCGGCCGGCAAGCGGGCCGCGATGGTGGCCGACCTGGTTCTGTGACGAAGGGAAACCAATGGTCCGTCAGCAAGGTGTAAATGATGTAGCCGTTCCGCTCAGGTCGGAGGGCATCGCGTCGTGAGTCGCGCAAGCAGCTATCGTACGCTGAGGGAGGAGCCCCTTCGCTTGTATGCGGCGTGCGACGAGGAACACAGGGTCGACGCGTTCGCGGCTGCTCTGTCCGCCCTCGTCATGCCGGGGTGGTTCATCAGGCTCTCGATCCATCCGCTCGCCGGTCCCGATAGGTCTTACGCCGCGCTTCCCGTCGAGAAAGCCGTGGCGGTGGCTCGCTCGGCCTTCGGCACAGATGTGCGCATCGGAGCGGGCTTCTGGACCATGACGAGCTTCGGCCACGGCATCCCGCTCACCATCGGCTGCGCCGACGAGAAGCACGAGCGCCGGTCCCCGGACGGTCCTCTGAGCGCATCGAGCGGCGATCATCACGATCTGCTCCCACGCAGCATCGACGTGGCTGTCGGCGCCCGCTCCGTTGAGGTCGAAGCCGCGGTGATGTCGGTGCATGTTCAGCAGGACATCAAGGATTTCTTGGTCCGTGTCTGCTCGAGCGAACACGTGACGACCGGCGGGTGCTCAGACCTCAATGCCTGGGGTCCACCGATCGAGCTCGCCGCAACCTACCACGCGGATTCCTTCGTCGCGCGCGATCTCGCCCTCTCATGGGTGCACGTCCACGAGGGCTACAAGGTGGCGCGCGCCGCAGGCAACTCGCTCGATGGGCTCCGAGCGCGTATCGAGGCCGCGCCGCGCGGGACGCGGATCGCGGTCGCCGGCACCGTCGCGCGCGCGCGCAAGCACGCCGAGCTGGAGCATTTCGCAGAGGGGGAGAGGATGGGGTTGCTCGTGCGCGATGAACCCGATCCGCGCGCGCGCTGGAGGAAGACCATCGAGCTCACAGAGCGGGAGGACGCGCTGCGCGCGCGCGGCGAGGTTCTGCCGCTCGGCACGCGCGTCGCGCTCGCGGGCGACGCCGAGCTGACGCGCGAGCAAGTCCTTGCAGCGCTCTCCACGCGGCCGGCCACGCTGCTTGAAGCACTCGAAGCCTCCGCTGTGCCGGACGACGCGTGGCACGCGATCGAGCCGATCGCGCTCGAGACCATTCAGGCAGCGAAGGAGGGTGCGCCCACCGAGGACGTGATCGTGAATACGGGCGCGCACACTCGATTCATCGAGCATCACGCCCCCTTCCACGTGCGCCGCCTGCCGAGGGGCGGCGTAGTGCTGGCCACGCACCCGTACCGCACGCTCTGGCCGCTCTGGGCCGACGCGCTCTTCGCGCTCGGCCTGATGTCCTGACGCAGGCTACACCATGAGGATGATCGAGCGATGAGAGAAGGGCCGTTTTTCTTCGCCTGGTGTGACGAGGCACAGAGGGTCGATGCGGTCGGCGCGGCGCTGTCGGCCCTCATCAAGGAGCCACAGTACAGTATGCGCGCGATCATGGACCGCGACACGGAGTGCAACACGACCTCCGTGGACGAGGTGGTCGCGATGCTCCGCGCCCACTTCGGGCGCACCGACGCCGAAGCCTACTTCGTCGCGTCGTTGAGCCAGGAACACTTCGTCCATTGCATCCTTCACTGCTTCACCGACAGGAGCGAACGTCTCAAGCCGATGGGCCCCATCCACATGCACGCCCGCGAGATCGAGGATTTTTCCCCCATGCACATGGACCTCGCCCTGGGGAGGGGCCCGCGTTGCGTGCAGGCCGAGGCCGTGCTCGCGTGGCACATGGCGCTGGAAGACATCGACGACGTCCTGCTCCGCCTCTGCGCGCCGGACGCGAGCGGGCGCGTCCCGACCGGCGGCTGCACGACGGCGCGGACCTGGCTCGCGCCGGTCGCCCTGTGCGCGACGTACAACGCGGACGCCCGCGACATCGCGCGCGATCTCGCCCTTTCGTGGATCTGCCTCCACGACAAGGACAGGGTGTCGCGCACCGCGGGGCTGTCGCTGGAAGCGCTCCGCGCGCGGGTGGAAGCCGCGCCGCCCGGCGCGTGCGTCGCGTTGAGACATGCCAGCGCGCATTCGAGCTCGCTCTCCCGTGAAGCCGTCCTCAAGGCGCTGGAAACTCCGCCTTCCGCCTTGCTCGAGGCGCTCGAAGCGGCGGCGGAGGCGCCCGACGGCGCGTGGCGCGCCGCAGAGCCGCGCGCGCGCGAGATCTACGAGCGGACGCTCCCATTCAGGGGGCGCGACGAGCAGGGCACGGAGACGGGCAACGGCTCGCCCCTCTCGCAGGTCGAGATCACCCTCGATCACTTCGAGTTCCTGGTCCACCACGCCCGGTTCCACGTCCGGCGCCTGCCGAGCGGCGGCGTGGTGCTGGCGACCCACCCCTACCGCACGCTCTGGCCGCTCTGGTCGGACGCCCTCTTCGCGCTCGGCCTGATGCCCTAACGATCCCGCCCAGCCGCCGCGGCGTGCCCGCCTCGCTCGTGCGCATCGACCTGGTCGTCGAGATCGCCGGCCGGCGCTTCGAGGAGCGATTCGCCTGCCCCTGCGAGCCGAACAGCGAAACGACGTTCTCGTGGGACGGCAAGGACGCCTCCGGGCGCCCCCTCGAAGGCGCGCAGCCGATGACGGTGCGGATCGGCTACGTCTACCGGGGTGTCTACATGGAGCCCGCGGAGCGCAGGAAGGCGTTCGCAGCGTTCTCGATCACCCCGATCGCCAGCACCAGGACACGCGACGACGTCACGCTGTGGAAGGTCTGGCGCGGGGCGCCCGCAAGCGGGGGAGTCTGCCTGCTCTCCGCCGGTGCGTTCGCCTGGGCAGCCGATCCTTGGGAGCGGGAAGCGCTCGCCGCGGAGGCGGGCGGCGACGTCTAGCTGGTAGGCGCCGTGCCGTTCGGTGCGGCGCCGGGCACCGCGGGCGCTGCCATGCCGTTCAGCGCAGCAGGCGCCGCCGTGCCGTTCGGCGCGGCGGGGGTCGCAGCGTCGGGCGCCGCCGGTTCAGCCGGCGCCTCGTCGCCCGGGGCGGCGACGGTGTCGCTGTGCGCCGTCGCGCGGCCAGTGCGGCCCTTGTAGAGAGAGGGGGCGATCGTATCGGCGTCCTCCTCGTCCCAGCGCAGGTACGCGACGGCGCGGCGGGTCTGGTCGTAGGCGTGGACGAGCAGCGAGAACGCCCGCGCCCTCCTGTCCGCCGCCTCGGTCGGCCCGGGGCCTTTGCCGTGCTCCCGCACGCCGAGGGCCGCGAGCAGCTGCGGCCCGATCTCCCCGGCGCGCCTCACCTCCTCCTCGGTCGCCGCCGTCTTGTTGGCGACCTCCGCCCAGCTCACGGTGAACAGCGCCGAGAGCGCGACAAGGTCGTTCGCCGTGTCGATGTGCCCCAGCCCAGCGCGGACCTCCGCGACCGTGTCCGCGTCGAGCAGGCCGCGCCGGGCCAGCGCCTCGGCGTCGCTCAGCAGGTTCTCGCGCAGCGGGGCCGCCTCCGCGAGCAGCGGCTTCACCGCGTTCTCGGCGCCTCCGCTCGACAGCCACGCGAGGTGCGCGTACCAGGTGGCCAGCGCGTAGGTCTCGAGCCGGTCGAGCAACGCGACATCGTGCGTCGGCACGTGCTCCGCGATGGCGGAGCGCAGCGCGAGGAGGCCGGGCAGCACGCCCAGCACCTGGGAGACGACCCGGGGAATATCGAGGTTGATGACGATCAGCCGATCCGGGCTCAGCGCCTCGATCTCGGGCAGGATCTTGTCGAACGCCGCCGCCGCCTGGGGCGGGGCCGCGGGCTTCTTGGGAGCGGGCTTCTTCTTGAGCGGAGAAGGCTTCTTCATGAGGGGATGACCTCTCGTTGTTCGTCGTCGCGGAGCAGCGGAGAACAGGTACGTCGCGCTCCACCCCCGCGCGCTGGACGTGTTGAGAACGTCAGGCGCACGCCGGACGTTCCGGGCAGGGATAATCACCCCCGCGCACCCGTCAATCGGCCTGCCGGCTGATTTTCTGACGGCGTGCCGCCCCTCGTCGTGATCTTGCGTCATGACTGGGCCCCGCGAGGCTCGCGAGAAGTCGCCTGAAGGTGTCATGTGCCCGGCGCGCGGCGGGGTGGCGTCACGCGCGCAGCGAAGGTGGATGGGAGCGATGACCGCCCCATTGCCGGTGCGGCTCGTCTTCAACTGCGCTCCGTCCGAGGCGCAGGAGGGGGCCTTTCCGAGTCCCGTCGTTCAGCCGGTCGCGCGGCGGGTCTACGTGCCGGTGGCGAGCCCGGCCTTTGCGGAGCACGAGCGGCTGGGCCAGGCGCTGCTGGGGTCCTGACCGGCACGCGGGGGGTGTGCTGCTCTCGTTACGGCGCCTGGTAGCGGCTGGTGTCAGCACGCAGTCAGCACGCAGTCAGCACGCAGTCAGCACGCAGTCAGCACGCAGTCAGCACGCAGTCAGCACGCAGTCAGCACGCAGTCAGCACGCAGTCAGTACGCAGTCAGCACGCAGTCAGCACGCAGTCAGCACGCAGTCAGCACGCAGTCAGCACGCAGTCAGCACGCAGTCAGCACGCAGTCAGCACGCAGTCAGCACGCAGTCAGCACGCAGTCAGCACGCAGTCAGCACGCAGTCAGCACGCAGTCAGCACGCAGTCAGCACGCAGTCAGCACGCAGTCAGCACGCAGTCAGCACGCACCATGCCATCCGCGTGTGGCGGTTCGCGGCCGACCGTTTCCGTTGCCGACAGGGCTGCCGGCTGCCTCCCCCAGACCGTTTCCGTTGCCAGCAGGGCTGCCGGCTGCCTCCCCCAGACCGTTTCCGTTGCCAGCAGGGCTGCCGGCTGCCTCCCCCAGACCGCTTCCGTTGCCAGGAAGGCTGCCGGCTGCCTCCCCCAGACCGTTTCCGTTGCCAGGAGGGCTGCCGGCTGCCTCCCCCTGACCGTTTCCGTTGCCAAGAGGGCTGCCGGCTGCCTCCCCCAGACCGTTTCCGTTGCCAAGAGGGCTGCCGGCTGCCTCCCCCAGACCGTTTCCGTTGCCAGGAGGGCTGCCGGCTGCCTCCCCCAGACTCGACCGAGCCGCCGATCGACAGGCCCTTGAAGCGGCCGGCGATCGCCTTGCCCACGATCACCTCGTCCGTGCCCGGCTGCGCGGGCCGGCCCTCGAGGATCTTCACCTGCGAGCGGAGCGCGAGCGCGTCGTCTGGCACCCCGCGCACCGCCACGTTCGAGACGCCGTCCGTGCCGAGCTTGTCGAGGAGGATGACCGCCACCACCTCCCCCACCCCGTCCGGCTTGCCGTCCTACCGCTTCGCCACCTCGGCGCTCGCGAGGATCACGCCGATCTGCGGCTCGTGCACGTTGTCTTTCTCGACGGGGCTTACCACGAAGACGGCGCAGAGCTCGTGTGGAACGAGCTCGGTCACCTGCAGACGCGCGCGGTCGGTCAGGTGCTCGAGGACGCCGTCCGGCGCATGATGCGCACCCTGCGACGGCACGGGCTGTTCGAGCTCAAGCATGGCGTCGACAAGGACGACGAGCCCGAGGCCGCGCTGTGCGCCTCCGCCGTCTCCGGACGAGAGCCGCCTGCCGGACCGCAATGGCGTCGTGGGCTGTCGCCGCTCTTGCCGAGCGCACTCGCGTCTCAGGATCCTACACATCTCGCTTGATGTGTGCTGGGCGGCGTGATCAAAGCTGCGGATGGGTTCACCTGCGGCAGAGCACGCGGCGGCACTCGCCGAGGAGATGAGCGAAGCGCACTTCGGTGATGCGCGGCTTTCGAAGCGTCAGAGCAAGCTGGTGCAGAAGCTGGCGCAGGCGCCGGACAAGAGCTTCCCCTCGCTCTTGTCCGACAGCGAGCTGGAGGCGGCGTACCGCTTCTTCGGCAACGACGCCGTCACGCCCGCGGCGATCCTGGCTCCCCATGTGCGCGCCACCCTGGCGCGCATGGAGGCCGAGCCGGTCGTGCTCGCCATCCATGACACCCCGACCGTCTCCTTCCGCTCCGACGGCCAGCGACAGGGGCTGGGTCGGCTGCGCTCCTCTGGGCAGACGTTCTTCGCCCACTTCACCTTGGCGGTCAGCGGCGATGGAACGCGCCGCCCGCTCGGCGTGCTCGATCTGAGCACGCACGTGCGCGACGACCGCACGACGGGCAACGAGCACGACCGCTGGGGAGAGCAGGTGGAGCGAGTCGCGGCCCTCGGCTGCGCTCCTCAGCCCTTGGTGCACGTCATGGATCGCGAAGGCGACGACTACGGCCTGTTCGCTCAGCTGCTGAGCGCAGGGCATCGGTTCGTGATCCGACTCGCCCACAATCGCCTCGTGGAGGCGACGGCCTCCGGAGAGGAGGCGAAGCTCGAGCAGGCGCTCGCACACGTCCGAGCGGTAGCCGTGCGCGAGGTGGAGCTTTCCTTAAGGCCGGCAGGCAACCGCAGCCCTCAGCAGAAACGCCTGCATCCCTCGCGCGCCGGACGCTTGGCGAAGCTGGCCCTCGGAAGCACGCGCGTGACGCTACGGCGACCGAGATCCCAGCCGCGCGAGCTGCCTGCGACGCTCTCGCTCCAGGTCGTACGCGTCTGGGAGCTCGAGCCGCCACCGGGCGAGGCGCCCGTCGAGTGGGTGCTGCTGACGAGCGAGCCGGTCGAGTCCGATGAGCAGCTGGCCCAGTTGGTCGACTGGTACCGCGCGCGCTGGATGGTGGAGGAGTTCTTCAAGGCCCTGAAGACCGGATGCGCCTACGAAAAGCGCCAGATCGAAGACCTGCACGGCTTGCGCAACGTGCTGGCGCTCTTCGCTCCCATCGCCTGGCAGTTGCTGCTGCTGCGCAGCGAGGCCCGACGCGCTTTAGAGCAGCCCGCGAGCGCCGTGCTCACGCCCACCCAGCTCGACGTGCTGCGGGTCTTCGCCCGCAAGCCGCTCCCCGAGAACGCCACGGCCCGCGATGCCTTCCTGGCGATCGCCGCGCTCGGCGGACACCTCCGGAGAAACGGCGAGCCCGGCTGGCAGACCTTGGGGCGTGGCTACGAGCAACTCCTCATCCTCGTCCAGGGCTGGAGCGCCGCGAAGAAGGAGGGGGAAATATGATCAATCCTGAGACTCGCGTACGCCAAGCCGCTGTGCGCCTCGCTGGATATGGCTTCACCTTGCACGCCAACCTGACGGTGCGCGACACCGTGATCGAGACGCTGGCCGCGGGGCCGGGTGGCGACGGCGGGCCACCCGAGCAAGGAGGCAAAGGCGGTCGAGGAACATCGGGCGGCGCCGTGGGGGACGGCACGTGGTCCTGTCAGGGTGGCAACGGCGGCCGAGGGGGTGAGGGCGGCTACGGCGGCCCCGGGCGCGGCGGCGACTCGATCGGCATCGGCTACGTCGACGAGGACCAGCTCACGCTGGAGCGGGTCAAGTACCAACTGGGACCGCCGGGCAAGGGCGGCGTGAGCTGGGATTGGTCTGGCGAAGAGATCCGAGGGGAGGACGGCACCCGGGTCGAGACGCTGCGTTTCCCTGAATAGGATCACGACACTTCAGGCGAACCCTGTCGTGACAGGGCGCCGTCGGTGGCACACTCGGAGCTCCACGAGGGCGCCCGCGGGCCTGCTGGTGGCGACGTGGACAGCCGCGCGGCGCCCCAGGAGCGCGACGCCGAGACCTCGCTCGCGGAGCTCGCCGGCGAGGGGCACGAGCTCAGCGGCCTCCGCCTCGACCCCGCGGCCGGTCCGCAGGCCGTGGCGCCACGCACCCCCAAGCACACCTCTCCGGTTCCGCGACTGTCCGCGCATTGAGGACGGACAACCTGGCGCTCGGGGCGCGATCCACGGCCGAGCAATGTCCTACCGCTTTCGTGAGGACGCTTGCGTCTAGAGAACGTGCCGGCGAGCGTGCGCGGGCGAGAAAAATCGCGGGGTGGAGGGAATGAGTATGAGCGAGAGATCGAGACCGAGGCGACGGAGGACGATCCTTGCGGTGGCTGTCGGCTCCCTGGCGTTCGGCGCGGTGGGGGCCGGGTGTTTGTGGGAGCGCGAGGACCGCACGTTCGGGAGCTTCTGCGCGGCCTCGGTGGGCGGCGAGGAGCATTGCGTGGGCGAGAACCTGGGCCCGGGCGCCGCGTGGAGCCAGGCCGAGAAGGATGGCGCGCTGCCCATCGAGATGTGGGCCACGTGGCCGAACAACAAGACGCTGGAGGAGATCGTCGCGAGCGGCACCTCGCTCGACGTCTGGTTCCGCCATGTGGACGAGGCGATCGACTACGTGCGGGACGACGCGAGGAACGCCGAGTCGCTGCGGGCGACGCTCTCGGGCAAGCTCGAGTCGCTGCTCGACGAGGCGACGGACCGCCAGAGAGCGCTGCTCGCGCAGGCGCCGGTCGATGCGGCCGGCAACTTCAAGGCGGCGATGATCGAGAAGGCGAGCGCCGAGACGGAGCCGCTCGCCGCCGCGCTCGCGGCCGACAAGCAAGCCATGGCGGTCGTGCAGGCGATCTTCGACCAGGCCCGGAGCGACGCGGCCCCGCTGCGATCGAAGTACGCGGGCGTCGCGGCGCGCTTCGCCGCGTACCGCGCGAGCGAGGCGGCGGAGACGGCGGCGTACGCGGCGCTCTCGGAGCAGGCGTCGCGGTCGGACATCGACGGCCTCGACGGCGTGGAGCAGGCGGTGCTCGCGGCGGCGCGCGAGGCGAGCCGCTCGCCCGGCGAGCTCGCCGCGGAGATCCTGAGGTCGTCGGCGGCGCTCCAGGTCTTCGCGGCCTCCTTCGACGAGGCGATGGTGCCGCACCGGGAGTTCCTCGCGACGCACGGCGCGGTCCTGCCGGACATGACCTCGGGGGCGCTGCGGTCGCTGAGCGCGATGCTGGGTTACGTGCAGCGGCGGGTCGGCCGGAGCGACGCGACGGCGACGGCGCTGCTCGGCGGGATCGCGCTGCGCCGGCAGGCGCTCCGCGTGTTGCGGATGGACGAGGGGGCGCGCGAGGCGATCGCAGGGGCGCGGACCCGGAGGGCGTCGGACGCCTTCAGGGAACGTGCGCGCACGCAGGTCGCGGCGCTGTCGGGGGAGCCGCCGGTGAGCGAGAAGCTCGGGCTGCCGCTGCTGGCCGAGCGGTGCGGGGAGCTGGCGGGGCTCGTGCAGATGCGGCCGCTCTGCGAGGCGGCGGGGTCGTCGTGGCGCGAGGCCGGGTGCGCGGCGCTTCGGGAGCGGTTCGACGCCGCGGAGGTCGAGCTCAGGACGGGGCTGCCGCGGAAGATCGCGGAGGGCCTCGCGGCGCTGCGGGAGAAGGGGATGGCGGCGGCGGCGCTCGACGCGGCGCAGGCGAGGCTCGACGCGGGCGACGTGAAGGGCGCCGCGATGGCGTATGACGCCGCCGTGCGCAGCGCGGAGGGGACATGAGAGGCTCGAAGGACGTTGCGCGGCGTGGCTGGGGCGCCGCGGCACTGCAGAAGCTCGTCGCGCTGGTCACCGTGGCGGCCGTGGTGGCGCCCTCGTTGGCGCGGGCCGGCACGCCGTACACCCTCGACTGGGTCTCCACCCAGTTCAACCCGGGGTGTCTCACCCCCGAGCTCCTCAACCCTGGAGCGCCGTACTTCCGCGTGAACGAGACGCCGCTTCCCACCTACGAGGTCCCGGGCGAGTTCGCGTTCCATGACGACGGCTCGGAGAGCAACCGGATGGAGGCGGCGTTCGATTCGGTGTTGCTCGGGATGGGCATGAACGACTTCCACTTCCACGTCAGCAGGGAGGGGGGCGACAACACGTGCGTCAACGCGCGCGAGGTGGTGAACCTCGTGTCGGTGCCGCTCGGGCTGAACAAGCCGCTCTTCGACGTCCGTCGCCGCGGGGTGGCGTTCTCCGGCGACACGACCCTCGACCTGAGCCTCGCGGAGATCAACCCGGCGCTCGCGCGCGACATCGAGATCCTGCTCGCCGAGATCGCCAAGGAGCGCAAGGCGCTCGTGGCGAACGCCCCGCGGGTGGCGCGCCTGGCGGAGAAGATGGACATGCTCCAGCAGCTCGACACCGAGCTGAAGGACCTGGTCAGCCGGCCGCTCGACGAGATCTCGCGGACCGATCTCGATGCGATCCTCGACCGGTACAAGGACGCGGTCGGCGCGGAGACGCGGGCGGCGATGGAGCAGCTCGTCGACGACCTGAAGAAGAGCGTCAGCGATCTCGAGGACGAGCTCGCGCGGCTGATGGACGAGTTCGGCGCGCAGGCGGACGAGGTGGCGGACCTGGCGACGCAGGACGCGCGCGCCGAAGGGTGGGACCCGGACGACGCGGGGGCGTACGCGCTCGGAGAGAGCGAGGTGCCGTGGGTCGAGGTGCCGGACGTCTCGGAAGTGGACGGTGCGTTCGACGAGGGGAGGGATCCCTACGCGGCGTACGCGGATGCGGTGATCGCGGCGCTGGAGGCCGATGTGAGCGGCCGGGTGGTGGTCCTTCGGGCGGACTTCGTGGCGAACGTGAGGGCGTGGCGGGACAACAGCGCGGCGCTGGAGATCGCGCTGCGCGACCGGATGGGCGTATCGCTGGCGGAGACGAACGCGTTCCTGAAGGCGCAGAACCGGATCACGGGGTTCGTGCGGCAGTTCATGGATGCGTCGGACTGGTTCGAGGACTCGCCGGTGCCGGCGGACCTGCGGGCGCAGGTGGACAGGGTGCTGAAGCCGAGGTTCGATGCGCTGGCGGACCAGATGAAGGACAGTCTGAACCAGTGGACGGGGGACGGGCTCGACCTGGAGCAGACGCAGCTCTACCAGACGATCAGCGCGTTCGCGGGGGCGATGTCGACGGTCGGCGAGGGGTTCGAGGCGTACGCGGGGGTGATGCAGACGCTGGTGCACGCGACGACGCGCATCGGGGTGGGGTTCGTGCCGGTGGTCGGGCCGGCGCTCGACCTGTGCGAGGCCGTGACGGGCAAGGAGTGGTGCCTGCCGGCCGGGCGAGAGTTGAGCGATGAGGAGCGGATCTTCTCGGGGCTGGGCTTCGGGCTCGGGGCGGTCGGGCACATCTGGCACGGCGTTGCTGCCGCCGGCGCGCTACCGCCGCGTGGGATCCGGATCGCCGGGGAGATCGCGGAGGTCGATAAGGTCGTTGTCGAGGGGTTCGAGGTATGGAGGCTCCGCGGGTTCAAGAACCTGAAGGGGCACGTCACGGAAGCCGCGTTCAACACCTTCGAGAAGGCGGCGATCAGCCACATGACCCGCGAAGGGCGGGCGCTCCTCGGCGTCGGCGACGAGGGCGTGCGCAGAATGCTCAAGATGCCAAAAGAGTCGCTCCCTGGCATGTCCGGCGGGAGGGCTCCTGACTTCGTGACGGTGTCCCGCGGGCAGAAGCTCATCGTGAGCGAAGTGAAAGGGGGCAACACCGTCAAAGTCGACGATGTGGTCAGGCAGCTGTCGAACGGGATGGAGGGGCTACGGAAGGAGGGGGTCGTCGGGGATGTCGAGCAGGTCGAGCTCATCATGAAGCGCGGTGCGAAATTCAAACCGGAAGATACCTATACCGTCAAGGATGGGTACCTCTTCAATGTGAAGAAGGGCAAGAGGGAGACCCTGAACGGATTCAACAGACCCATCAAGGTGACCCAGCTATGAGTGAATCAGGACCGACCTTCTTCGCCTGGTGTGACGCGGCAGAGACGCTCGAAGCGTTCCTGGCGGCGCTCTCGGCGCTCGTAGACCCACGGCTTCCTATCTGCGTGCGGAAAGACGGAACCCTCACCGACACGACCTCTATGGACGAGGCGGTCGAGATGATCCGCACCGAGTTCGCCGAAGGCCCTGCCGGTGGAGCACTCTTCGACGTAATGTTGAGCGCCTCCAAGCGCATCTTCCCGTGCAGCGGCTACTGTTACACGGAAGAGGCCGCCCGTGACATCTCGGCCGGCCCCATCGACATGTCCACGAGCGACCAGGAAGGCTTCCTCTACTCCTACCTCGAGCTCGCCTGGGGCAGTGGCCCGCGCTCGATCGAGGCCGAGGCCGCGGTCGCATGGCACCTGCTCCGGGACGACCTCGAGGACCTCCTGCTCCGCCTCTGCGCGCCCGACGCCAGCGGCCGCGTTCGGACCGGCGCATGCACGAACGCAGGAGACTGGATCGCGCCGGTGCGCATGTGCGCGACGTACAACGCGGACGCGCGGGACATCGCGCGCGATCTCGCCCTGTCGTGGCTACAACGCCACGACAAGGAGATGGTATCGCGCAACGCGGGCCTGTCCCTGGAAGCGCTCCGCGCGCGGGTGGAAACCGCGCCGGCTGGGGCGCGCGTCCCGCTGAAGGGCGGCAGCGAGCGCGCGCACGCGCTCTCCCGCGAGACCGTCCTCAAGGCGCTGGCAACGCCGCCCGCCACCCTGCTGGAGGCGCTCGAGGCCGCGGCGGCGCCCGACGACGCGTGGCGCGCCGCCGAGCCGCGCGCGAGAGAGATCCTGGCGCTGACGAGCCAGATCGCGGAGACGGGCGAAGGCCCGCCCACGTGGCCGGTGCACACGGACACGCGCGCCCACGTCCGCTTCCTCCGAAAGCACGCGCCTTTTCACGTGCGCCGCCTCGCGGGCGGCGGCGTGATCCTGGCGACCCACCCGTTCCGCTCGCTCTGGCCGCTCTGGGTCGACGCGCTCTTCTCGCTCGGCCTGATCCCTGACCCAGCAACCTCATGAGGGTGAACCAAGGATGAAACCAGGGCCGTACTTCTTCGCCTGGTGTGACGAGGCAGAGCGGATCGGCGCATTCGCGGCGGCGTTGCGGGCGCTCGTCGCGCGCGGGAGTTCTATCCGCGTGAGGATGGGCTCCGACGTGGATCGCACGGTGAATTTCGTGGACGAGGCGGTCGCGATGATGCGCGCCCGCTTCGGACGCACCGATGCCGAGACCTACTTCGACATGGAGCTCGACGACCGACGCATACTCTGTGGCCACTATCGCTGCTTCACCGGCAAGAGCGAACGTCTCAAGCCGATGGGCCCCATCCACCTGGTCTCTGCCGACATGGCGGACATTCTCCCGCTGGATTTGTACCTCGCCCTGGGCAGCGGACCGCGCTCCGTGGAGGCGGAAGCCGAGCTCACGTGGCACATCGTTCTGGACTACCTCGAGGACCTGCTGCTCCGCCTCTGCGCGCCCGACGCGAGCAGGCGCGTCTCGACCGGCGGCTGCACGAGCGCGTGGACCTGGCTCGCGCCAGTCTCGATGTGCGCGACGTACAACGCGGACGCCCGCGACATCGCGCGCGATCTGGCCCTGTCGTGGGTCAGCCTCCACGACAAAGAGAAGGTCTCGTTGATCGCGGGCATGTCGCTGGAGGCGCTGCACGCGCGTATCGACGCCGCGCCGGCCGGGGCGCGCGTGGTTCCGACGGACAAGAGCGGGCGCTCGATCCCGCTCTCCCGCGAGACCGTCCTCAAGGCGCTGGCCATGCCGGGCTCCGCCCTGATCGAGGCGCTCGTGGCCGCCGCCGATGTGCCCGACGAGGCGTGGCGCGCCGCGGAGCCACGCGCCGAGGAGATCCACAACCTGACGGTGCAGGCCAGGGCGCGCGGCGAGCAGTTCACCCGCGGCGGCGGGTCCCTCACCTGGGTGGAATTGACGGGCGAGCACGTCTACTTCCTGGTGGATCACGCCCGGTTCCACGTCCGGCGTCTCCCGAACGGTGGCATCTTGCTGGCGACCCACCCCTACCGCACGCTCTGGCCGCTCTGGTCGGATGCCCTCTTCGCGCTCGGCCTGATGCCCTAACGATCCCGCCCAGCCGCCGCGGCGTGCCCGCCTCGCTCGTGCGCATCGACCTGGTCGTCGAGATCGCCGGCCGGCGCTTCGAGGAGCGATTCGCCTGCCCCTGCGAGCCGAACAGCGAAACGACGTTCTCGTGGGACGGCAAGGACGCCTCCGGGCGCCCCCTCGAAGGCGCGCAGCCGATGAGCACCCCGATCGCCAGGACCAGGACACGCGACGACGTCACGCTGTGGAAGGTCTGGCGCGGGGCGCCCGCAAGCGGGGGAGTCTGCCTGCTCTCCGCCGGTGCGTTCGCCTGGGCAGCCGATCCTTGGGAGCGGGAAGCGCTCGCCGCGGAGGCGGGCGGCGACGTCTAGACACCGATCACGTTGATCGAGCGAGAAATGAACCGCC
Source organism: Sorangium sp. So ce362 (assembly GCF_051519845.1). Taxonomy (NCBI): domain Bacteria; kingdom Pseudomonadati; phylum Myxococcota; order Polyangiales; family Polyangiaceae; genus Sorangium; species Sorangium sp. So ce362. The sequence continues at coordinate 8,442,184 of NZ_CP150332.1, forward strand.
AAGGCGCCGAGGACGCCAAGAAGAGAACAAGATCTTGGCGTCCTCGGCGCCTTGGCGGTTCGATTCTCTGCTCTTTCGAGCGGTTTCAACCCGTTTGTCGTTCTAGCTGGTAGGCGCCGTGCCGTTCGGTGCGGCGCCGGGCACCGCGGGCGCTGCCATGCCGTTCAGCGCAGCAGGCGCCGCCGTGCCGTTCAGCGCAGCAGGCGCCGCCGTGCCGTTCGGCGCGGCGGGGGTCGCAGCGCCGGGCGCCGCCGGTTCAGCCGGCGCCTCGTCGCCCGGGGCAGCGACGGTGTCGCTGTGCGCCGTCGCGCGGCCAGTGCGGCCCTTGTAGAGAGAGGGGGCGATCGTATCGGCGTCCTCCTCGTCCCAGCGCAGGTACGCGACGGCGCGGCGGGTCTGGTCGTAGGCGTGGACGAGCAGCGAGAACGCCCGCGCCCTCCTGTCCGCCGCCTCGGTCGGCCCGGGGCCTTTGCCGTGCTCCCGCACGCCGAGGGCCGCGAGCAGCTGCGGCCCGATCTCCCCGGCGCGCCTCACCTCCTCCTCGGTCGCCGCCGTCTTGTTGGCGACCTCCGCCCAGCTCACGGTGAACAGCGCCGAGAGCGCGACAAGGTCGTTCGCCGTGTCGATGTGCCCCAGCCCCGCGCGGATCTCCGCGACCGTGTCCGCGTCGAGCAGGCCGCGCCGGGCCAGCGCCTCGGCGTCGCTCAGCAGGTCCTCGCGCAGCGGGGCCGCCTCCGCGAGCAGCGGCTTCACCGCGTTCTCGGCGCCTCCGCTCGACAGCCACGCGAGGTGCGCGTACCAGGCGGCCAGCGCGTAGGTCTCGAGCCGGTCGAGCAACGCGACATCGTGCGTCGGCACGTGCTCCGCGATGGCGGAGCGCAGCGCGAGGAGGCCGGGCAGCACGCCCAGCACCTGGGAGACGACCCGGGGAATATCGAGGTTGATGGCGATCAGCCGATCCGGGCTCAGCGCCTCGATCTCGGGCAGGATCTTGTCGAACGCCGCCGCCGCCTGGGGCGGGGCCGCGGGCTTCTTGGGAGCGGGCTTCTTCTTGAGCGGAGAAGGCTTCTTCATGAGGGGATGACCTCTCGTTGTTCGTCGTCGCGGAGCAGCGGAGAACAGGTACGTCGCGCTCCACCCCCGCGCGCTGGACGTGTTGAGAACGTCAGACGCACGCCGGACGTTCCGGGCAGGGATAATCACCCCCGCGCACCCGTCAATCGACCTGCCGGCTGATTTTCTGACGGCGCGCCGCCCCTCGTCGTGATCTTGCGTCATGGACTGGGCCCCGCGAGGCTCGCGAGAAGTCGCCTGAAGGTGTCATGTGCCCGGCGCGCGGCGGGGTGGCGTCACGCGCGCAGCGAAGGTAGATGGGAGCGATGACCGCCCCATTGCCGATGCGGCTCGTCTTCAACTGCGCTCCGTCCGAGGCGCAGGAGGGGGCCTTTCCGAGTCCCGTCGTTCAGCCGGTCGCGCCGCGGGTCTACGCGCCGGTGGCGAGCCCGGCCTTCGCGGAGCACGAGCGGCTGGGCCAGGCGCTGCTGGGGTCCTGACCGGCACGCGGGGGTGTGCTGCTCTCGTTACGGCGCCTGGTAGCTGCTGGTGTCAGCACGCAGTCAGCACGCAGTCAGCACGCACCATGCCATCCGCGTGTGGCGGTTCGCGGCCGACCGTTTCCGTTGCCGACAGGGCTGCCGGCTGCCTCCCCCAGACCGTTTCCGTTGCCAGGAGGGCTGCCGGCTGCCTCCCCCAGACCGCTTCCGTTGCCAGGAAGGCTGCCGGCTGCCTCCCCCAGACCGTTTCCGTTGCCAGGAGGGCTGCCGGCTGCCTCCCCCAGACCGTTTCCGTTGCCAGGAAGGCTGCCGGCTGCCTCCCCCAGACCGTTTCCGTTGCCAGGAGGGCTGCCGGCTGCCTCCCCCAGACCGTTTCCGTTGCCAGGAAGGCTGCCGGCTGCCTCCCCCAGACCGTTTCCGTTGCCAGGAGGGCTGCCGGCTGCCTCCCCCAGACCGTTTCCGTTGCCAGGAGGGCTGCCGGCTGCCTCCCCCAGACCGTTTCCGTTGCCAGGAGGGCTGCCGGCTGCCTCCCCCAGACCGTTTCCGTTGCGATCTGCGGCTCGTCGATGCCGCTCGACGCCCGAGCCCTTCCGGAGCACGATCGCCACGTCGTCCCGCGCGGTGCGCCCCAGGGGGCGCTCCACGCTGTTCGCGAGCAGCAGCACCGAGCTCCTGCATCAGCGGCTCGTCGATCGCGAGGCGGCCGGCGGTGTCGTAGAGGATGACGTCGCGGCCGAGCCGCTTCGCCTCGCCGCGGGCCGCGGCGCAGATGGCGACCGGCGACTCGCCCGGGAGGTTGAACACCGGGATCTTGAGCTGGTCGCCATGTGTGCCCGCGGCACGCCGATGCGCCCCTTTGCACGCCCTTTGCACGCCCTTTGCACGCTCTGCGCCACGCGGGGCCCACTCTTTCGACCCATGAACGACGCGTCGCGACGCTCGCGGTCCCGCCACTTCGATTCGCCGCGCCACACTTCTTCGCGCAGCGATCCGGCTTCCTTTACCTACGCGCCGCCGTGCGATCGGGCAACAGGTCGATGGAGACCCGCCGCTCGTGAACGACAAGGATCGTGCCGTAGGCGTGCCCGCGCCGGATCGCCCGATCGTCCACCCCCACGATGCGCCGGGGCGGGGCCGGGTCGACCTCGGCATGGTGCACGAGCCGGAGGAGCGTGTCGGCGCTGCTCTCGAAGCCGAGCGGGCCACCACAGTTGCCGCAGAGCGGCTTCGTCCAACCGCGGCTGTAGTACTGGACGGTACTGACGATTCCCCCACGAACCAAACGCTGTCGACCACGAATTCACGCAGGCGGAAGATCGATGACGACGAATATGCCGTTGAGATCCTTGCTCTCTGCAAGCAGCGGTGAGCCGGCAGGATGCGCGTTCCATGGCCGTCGGAGCGTGCCCACTTCTTTCAGACGCGACTCCTGGCAGAGTTTGTACACCAGGTCAGGCGGCTCGTGCGTCTCCGGCGTGTCCGAAGCCTTCCACTCGACGCGAGGAGGATCCTGCGGCGGCGCGCAACATATCTCGTTGATGAGCTTCCTGACATCGGAGTCGGAGTACCGCGACACGGACGGCGCGAGCCATGCAGTGTCGACCCGCGACCAATCACTGGGGTGGGACGGCAGTTTCGCTGGATTGAACAAGCCGATGCCGGTCTGCCATGGACCAAGCTCGCACCCCTCAGGAACCAACGTATTCGCCAGCCTGAAGGCACGCAGGATATCCTCGGAACGAAAAGGACCTGCAGCGATACTCTCCGCTGTCCATCCATCCTCCACGAGCCAGAATTCGCCCTCCCGACCCCTGCGAACCACGACGTAGCGAAGCTCGTCGGATGGCTTGTACAGCAACCTTCCTGCGGGCAGTACAATGTGAGACGCAGCTCGAACATCTGTCATTTTCATCTCAGGACCAGCCCTATTCTTGCTGGTTCACTCGCACGAGCGCCGTAGCATCAACGCTGGAAGCTCGTAGCGGAGTCAGCCCAGATACTGTAGATGTCCTGCCGGATCACCCCAGCCTCTTCGGATGTCAAACCTCTTCCCAATTCATTCTCCGCCTCCGAGATCACAGCCGCCGATCTATCTTGGATTTTGCTGAAGTTCGGTCCCAGCCCGACAGGGATCGACTCGAGAAGCCCAAATGGGCCAGCCCATTCCAGAGCCGTCTCGAACCAAGATTTCTCATCTTCTGCACTCTTGTATCTGGTCGCGGTATCAAGGTCTGCCGCCTGGGCCTCGTTCTCATAGAGCGTGGCCAGCAAAGCGGCCGCGGCGATCTGCGCCGACACTTGAATACCTCTGATCGCGACACGCTTGAGGAGATTATCAACCGGGAACGCCGTCACGACCCTTCCTTCCTTGTCCACGACGACCCGGAGTATGCGTTGGCCCTTTTCTCCGATCTTCTCCTTGAACTCTTTCTCGAACACCCAGGCGAGCTTGCCATTCTCGGACATCTCGCTCAGGACGGGCTTGCCTCCAGTTCTTACGGTATCCTTGATGAGGCCGAGCAGCTCCGGCTTCTTTTACCTACGCGCCGAGATCTGCTCGATCGCGCTCGTGATCTGGCGCCCGCCGCGCGCCTGCTCCGCCGTGGCGGCGGCGATCTGCTGCACCGTCTCGGCGATGCGGCCGATCGCGCCCGTGACCTGTGCTTCGACCCCTTGGCCTGCTCGACCGTGGCGCGGGCGATGGCGCGCACCATGTTGGTCGACTTCTGCGAGCTCTCGAGGATCTTCTTCAGGGCCCGCTCGGCCTCGTTCGACACCTCGACGCCGCGGTCGACGTTGTGCGCGCCGCGCTCGACGGCGGCGATCGCGTTCTTCGACTCGGACTGGATCGTCTTGATGAGCTCCGCGATCTCCTTCCTGCTGCCGCCGGCGCGCTCGGCGAGGTCCTTGATCTCGTCGGCGACGACGGCGAAGCCCTTGCCGTGCTCGCCGGCCTGGGCGGCGATGATCGCGGCGTTCAGCGCGAGCAGGTTCGTCTGCTCGGCGACGTCGTCGATGACGGCCAGGATCTGCCCGATCGCCTCGATGCGGAGGCCGAGTCGTGTCCCGGGTCGCGCCGGACGCGGCGCGCTCGGCGCGGTACCGGGAGATCCACGCGGTGTACCGGGGGCTCTACAACGACCTGCGCGGGCAGTTCCGGGAGCTCGGCAGGCTGGCGTGATGGGGTGACAGGATCCAGGCGGCTACGGTGACGCGGTCGTTGTCCCGGTGGGCGTGAGGTCTTGCCGGGTCGCCCGGCGCCCAGAGAGGGGGTTCTCCGCGCGGGGCCCCACCCCGCGCGGAGAACCCCCTCTCTGGGCGCCTGCCGCTCGCACTTGCGCGACCGGGACGCGCCTGGCAGGTCGCGGACTACCGGGGCCTCGGGCCCGTGCCGAGGATGTAGCGAATCCAGATCGGGAGCGCGGTGTCAAAGTCCGGCGAGAAGGAGTGCTGTTGCTGCTCGGCGTAGGGCTTGTGGAAGACCTCGGCGCCGAGCGCGCGCAGCCGCGTGGCGTCGCGCTCGGCGAGCCAGACGTTGCCCGGCGACTCGCCGGCGCCGACCACCACGACACAGCGGCGCTGGGCGAGCTCGGGCGAGCGCGGCACGCCGTCGAGCGAGAGCTCGGTGGCGGACCCGGGAGACATGACGACGGCACCGGCGTAGTGGCGCGGATCCCGGGCCGCGATCTCGGCGGCCATCTGGCCGCCCTGCGAGAAGCCGATCAGGATCACCTGGCCGGGGGCAACGGTCACCCGGTCGCGCACCTCGGCGAGCGCCTCGTCCAGCCGCGCGCGGTCGCGCGCGGGCGACTCGGACCATACGAACTTGCGTGGTCCGCGCGGCAGGGTGCCGCTCACCGAGACGAAAGCGACCGAGAGCGCGTCGGCAGCGCGCTGGACGCTCTCGTCCGTGAAATCCTCCGGCTGCGACCCCAGGCCGTGCATGCCCATCACGACCGGGATCGGCTTGCCGGTGCGATAGCCCTTCGGGAGCACCAGGAGCGTCTTCTTGATCCCGGACTGCTCCCAGTAGCGCCCGGCCCGCGCCAGGTAGGGATAGACCGTCGCCCATCGCGCATCGCTGCGCAACGCCTCCAGGTCGGAGTCCCGGGCTGCCCAGTCCGGGTCGACGCCCTCCTCGACCGCAGCGCGCTCCAGCCAGTGGAAGGAGGCGTCGAGCTGCCCGGTGCGGGCGTAATAGCACGCCAGGTTGTATTTCCCGTCCACCCCGCCCGCCACGGCCCAGTGCTGGATCTGCGCCGCGGCCTGGTAATCGCCGTGCGCGGCGGCCCTCCGCGCTTCCATGAAGAGCCGCACGGGCTCGATCTTGCGGAGATCGTGGCCATCGCGCTGCGCGGGCGGCTCGGGCGGAGCCGGGAGCGCGAGGGGGCGCTCGGGGAGCACGCGCTGGGGAGGCTCGGGCGGCGGCGGCTCGAAGGAGCGAAGCATGGCCTCGATGTCCGGGCGCACCTTGGCCATCGCCTCCGCAGGGACGATGCCGACCAGGTGATAGCCGATCTGGTCCTGGACGAAGACGCCCGTCATCAGCTCGACGCGGTGCGCGTCCTTCTGAGCGCGCGCGTGGACGACCACCCCGCCCGCGGCGCGGCCAGGGAACGGCTCGCGGCGGGTCTCGTCCAGACCCGACATCCCATCCCGCATCCTCTGCACGAAGGTGTTCGCGACGTCATCCGCGGTGAGCGCCTCGTTGGCGACGGGAAGCACCTTCACCGAGAGCGAGGCGGAGGTAGGCTCGTGAAGGAACGCGAGATCCACGCTCCCGTCCTGCGCGGACGGCCCCCGCTCGCGGTGAATCCTCTTCCACGCAGGGCTCGCCGGCGTGATGCGGTAGCGCGCGGCGATGCCTTCGACGGCCACGCCCGGGCGCGCTCCGGGTTCGACGGCGCCGCTGTGCGCGGTCGGGCTGGGCGGCGAGCCCTCGGGGCCGCCCGCAGGCCGCGCGGTCCACCAGGACGTCAGGCCGACTGCTCCCGCGACGACGAGGGCGATCAGCGCGATCCTGGCATTCGCTGGGCGCGGCAGCGCTACGGGCGGCACGCCAGAGCGTTCACGGGACGAGCTCTTCATGTGAGGCGGGGCCAATGTGACCCCATGCTACCGCCCACCGCGGCGCGCAGTGCACGAGATTCCAGCGCGCGGCGCGCCGAGCGGCGTGGCCGCCGCGTTGTCTAGCTCTACTGCGGGAAGTCGGCCGGGGAAGCGAACCGCCAAGCCGCCAAGGGCGCCAAGAAACACGGGGAATAGGGGGCAATGCCGCGGACGGTTCCCTTCCCCCTCTCCCCTTGGCGTCCTTGGCGGCTTGGCGGTTTTTCTGCTGATCCGGGGCAACTTCCCCACGGAGAGGGGATGATCGACCCTGGATGGCTGGATGGTCAATCCACGGAGAGTGGATGGTCGACCCTGCATAGGGGGATGGTCGACCCTGGATGGGCGGATGGTCGACCCTGGATGGGCGGATGGTCGACCCTGGATGGGCGGATGGTCGACCCCCGGCCGGTGGTGATCCCGCCCGTCCGCGCATCTTTGCGCAATCACGCAGCGGCTTGCGGCGATGCATTGCGCAGCCACCGCTCCTCGCGCGTCGCCGGACCGCGTGTGTCCGGGCGTTCGGCCGCGGGCACCGTCGTTGATTGCGCCCTGCGCAGACCTGCGCGCCGCGCCGACCGGGACGACCGCCGTGGCGCGCGCCCTCCAAGAGGAGCCCATATGCCGTCGCGAAAGGCGCGCTGTTCGAGACGCGGGCGGCGTCCATCGTCGAGGGGCGAGCCCGGGCCGCGAGGGGCGCGGCCGCCGTCGCGCGCCCTGGGGCCGCACAGCCCCAGGGCGCGCAGCCCCAGGGCGCGCAGCCGCCGGGCGCACAGCCGCCGGCCGCGCCGTCGCCGGGCGTACAGCCGCTCCAGGCACCTCCGCAGACGACGTGAGCCGCCGTCCCGCCGGACCGGCGCCGGCGCGCGCCGCGCTCGAGTTTGTTTGACTTCAAAGTAATATGCGCGAAGCATCCCGGCCGGTTCGGCCCGGGACGAGCACGTGTCCCGCCGCCGTGTGCTCGGTACCAGATCCCGGAGATCGACGAAGTGAAGCGAACCCGATCGGGGATCGCGGCGGCGGCGCTGCTCGCGCTGCTGACCGCGATGCTCATGTTCTCGACGCGCGCGGTCGCGGGGCCGCAGGACGGCCTGCCGCCGGCCCCCGCGGACGCGGACCGCTCGACGCCCCGGCGCGCCCTGCGGCTGCTCATCGACGCCTCGCGCGAGGGGCGCCACGACGTCGCGGCGTACGCGCTCGACCTGTCCGCCGTCCCGCGCGCCGCGCAGGCGGAGCGCGGGCCCGAGCTCGCCGCGCAGCTCACGTTCGTGCTCGAACAGCGGCTCTGGAACGCGTGGGAGGAGCTCTCGGACGAGCCCGAGGGCGACCCGGCCGACGGGCCCGGCCGCGACGAGGTCGGGCGCATCCCGCTCGGGGACACCGGGATCCCGATCGTCCTGAGCCGCGCGGCCGGCCCGGGCGGCGCGCCGCTCTGGCTCGTCTCGCGGTCGACGATCGCGGCCGTGCCCGAGCTGCACGAGGCGTTCGGTCCGGGGCCGATCGCCGAGCGGCTGCCGGCGGTGCTCTCCCGGGTGCGCTTCCTGGGGCTCGCCGCCTGGCAGTGGCTCGGCCTCGTGGCGGCGCTCGCCGCGTCGTCGCTCGGCGGCCTGCTGCTCGGCCGCCTCGTCTCCGTCGCCGTCGGCAGGCTCGTGCGGCAGACGGAGGTGCCATGGGACGACCAGCTCTTCGACGGGGTCCGGACGCCGCTGCGCGCGCTCTTGACGCTGGCGCTCGCGAGCGGCCTCGTCAGGCCGCTGCGCCTGGCCGCCCCCGCGCAGGAGGTCGTCGACACGCTCCTCCAGACCCTCCTCATCGCCGCCGCGGCGTGGCTCACGACGCGCCTCGTGCGCTTCGCCAGCGACACGGTGACCGAGCGCGTGACCACGAGCGTCACGGACATGGCGCTCGCGCGGGGCAGCAAGACCCGCGTCGCCATGCTGCGGCGCATCGCCAACGCCCTCGTGGGCGTGGTGGCCGTCGCGCTCGTGCTCCTCCAGTTCGACGTGGTCCGGAAGGTCGGGGTCTCTCTGCTCGCCTCCGCCGGCATCGCCGGCGTGGTCGTCGGCTTCGCGGCGCAGAAGTCGATCGCCACGCTGCTCGCCGGCCTGCAGCTCTCCTTCTCGCAGCCGATCCGCATCGGCGACACCGTGATCGTCGAGGGGGAGTGGGGCTGGATCGAGGAGATCACGCTGACGTTCGTGGTCGTGAAGGTCTGGGATCTGCGCCGGCTCGTCGTGCCGATCACCTACTTCCTCGAGAAACCGTTCCAGAACTGGACGAAGGAATCGCCGGATCTGCTCGGCACGGTCTTTATCCACGCCGACTACACGGTCCCGATCGACGAGATGCGCGCGGAGGTCGCGCGGCTGTGCGCGGCCAACGCGAACTGGGACGGGAAGGTCGCGGGCCTCGTCGTGGTCGAGGCGACGGCGCAGACCCTAGCGCTCCGGGCGCTGGTCTCGGCCGCCGAGTCGGGCAAGCTCTGGGACCTGCGCTGCGCGGTGCGCGAGGGGCTCATCAAGCGGCTGACGTCGCTGGAGGGCGGGCGGTACCTGCCGCGGGCGCGCGTGGCGATCGAGGGAGAGGGCGAGCCGCGGGGCGCCTCGGGCCCGACGGGGGGGATCGCGTCGGCGTGAGCCGGCGGCGCCCCGTCGGCGCCCTGCGCGGGCCTACGTCTCCACCGGCTGCGGCTCCTCGTGGAACATCCCTGCGAGGATCCGCTCCGCCGCGTCGGCCAGGATGTCGCGCGAGAGCCGGGTCTCCTCGTCGAAGAACCGCGTGGCCACCCCGGCGTCGAGCGCGTGCGTCGCGAGCAGCGCGAACGCCTCCGCCTCGTCGAACGTCGCCTCGGCGGTGAGCACGCGCTTTCCGGGCCTCAGGTCCTCCTGATCGAAGCGGCCCTGCCACGTCTCGCCGAGGATCACCGAGAAGTACTGCGCAGCCACGTTCCCCGGGCGGGCCGTGTGCGAGACAGCGACCACCGCCCGCAGCCGGTCGCGCTCCTCGATGAAGCTCGCCGCCATGATCGCCGAGCCGAGCAACATCGCCCGCTTCCTCACCGCGCTCGGTGAGCCGACCGACGTTCCAGGCCGCTCACCCAGCGCCGACGCGGCGGCCGCACTGCTGGGGGTTCGGGGCGCAGGGCGCCGCAGGCGACCCGGAGCCCCGAGCGTTGAAGAGCACCGTCCTGCGCCGCAAGGCGCTCGGACACGCCGCGTCGCCGCAAGAACATCCCGGGCCAGACCAACGCCCGGAGGGCGATGTAAGGGACACGGTCTCTGCCCGAGCTGCGGAGCACGGCGCATGTGCAACACGGCGGCGCACGTGGTGGAGGCGACGGGGAAGGCGTGTAAGGGCGAGCAGCGCGCCGGAGCTGATAGCGCGGGCAGCGATGACAAGAAGACGACGATCACGCCCATGCCGACGAGGCAGGCGCCGAAGGGGCGGGCAAGAGGCATGGCGAAGCCGTCGCGCAGAGGAGGCGAGCGAAGGGAGGCGGCGCCGTCGGCAGTGTCGGAGCGAGGCGCTCGGGACGTGGCGGTTGGGGCGCTGCTGACGATGGTGCATGGCGAGGTCGAGCGCGAGCGGGTGTCGACTGCGCTGGGCGCTGTGCTGCCGTGGGCTGATGTTGGATTCGTGTCGGAGGGAATCTCGGTCCGGCACCTTGATCGGCTGCTGGATGGGCTCCTTCTGGCGACGTCGCCTCGCGTCGAATGGGCGAAGCTTTTGCGGCGGACTTACGCCGTAGATGTTCTCGCGTGCCCGCGATGCAGCGGACGGATGCGACTCATGGCCGCGATCACGGATAAGGCGACGGCGAGGAAGATCTTGAGCCACCTCGGTCTGTTCGCCGAGCCGCTGGAGTGCCGCGCGCGGTACCCGGCGGACCCCGCGTGACGAAACTGACAGAGAGGGACGCTGCTCGACGACGTGGCCGGGGGGAAGTCTGCCCTGAGGTGCGTGCGCCGGCCATCACGACGCGCCGCGAACCGCGACGGCGGCCGTTTGGACGAGCTCAGTAGGGTACAGCTATACGGTAGGATGCCTTCCGCTTGGTGCTACGTCGCGGTAATCCCAGGCGTTTCAGGCGTGGAAGACCTGCCTGATCGCATAAGGCCCGTTCTGCCAATGAGCTCGTACGGTCGGACTGCACGAGTCAGGAACGGCTCCGATAATCTTGACTTTGCGGAACGCGTTTGCTTGTCCTATCCGCGAACCTCGTCGCCTCGAACCGCCCATGCGTGTACGCCTCTTCGCACTCCTCGCCTTGCTGATCACGGCCTGCCACACGCCCGCGGTCCCCGTTCCTCCCCCTCCCAGGCCGGAGCCTCCGGCTCCTCCCCTCGCGTGCCCATCGCTCCCCGAAAACCCCGAACGAATCGCCGTCCCCGACCCCATTCCCGGCGAGCTGCACGAGGTCTTCGATCTCCCGGACGAGCCCGCCCTCTGGGCCCCCGCGCCGCCGGATCCGGAGCGGGATCGTTATCGCGCGGGCCTCCTCGCCAAGGTCGGCAGCGACGAGGGGCTCTCCCAGCGCGCCTTGCTCGAGCGCGCGCGCAAGGTGATGACCGGGCCCCCCGGATACCGCGAAATCGAGAACGTCAACGTCATCCTCGACGGGAAAGCGGGCGCCGTGCAGCCCATCTCGTGCCTCGAATGGCGCCTCTTCCAGCGCCAGGCGCGGAGGTATCCGATGATCGAGCACCCGACCGAGTTCGGCGCGTACATCCTGCGCGGAGAGGCCCGCGTAAGGGTCTACTATTCAGGGGCAGATCGCGTGGGCGGGAAACTACGCGGCGAGGTGAAGGAGCGCGTGGTCGCCGATCTCGGGCGCGGGTTCGTTCCGTTCGCGCACCTGCATAACCATCCGTTCCTGTTCGACCGCGTCCCCGGCGATCGCATGTGGACCACCGAGGAGACGAAAAACAACTACGAGGGCGGCGTCGCCCCGAGCCTCACCGACGTGCACGCTTATCGAGGGATGCGGGACGATTTCGGGCTGCGAGGCGCCTGGGTCACGAATGGGCTCGACACGGCCCATTTCGAGGCGGCCGATTTCGACGTGCTCTCGGCGAGGGATTGATCAGCCGAGCACGTCCGCCATCGAATACCGCCCCGCGGGCTTGCCGAACAGATACCTCGCCGCCCGCAGCGCTCCCCGGGCGAACAGGTCCCGGTTCGTCGCCCGGTGCGTCAATTCGAGCCGCTCGCCCGGGCCGAGCAGATGCACCGTGTGATCGCCGATCACGTCGCCCCCGCGCACCGCGAAGATGCCGATCTCGCTCTCCGCCCGCGGCCCCACGTTGCCCTCGCGCCCCGTCACCGTCCGCAATCCTTTGCGCGCGTCCCGCACGGCGTCCGCGAGCCGCGTCGCCGTCCCGCTCGGCGAGTCCACCTTCGCCTTGTGGTGTGTCTCGACGATCTCCACGTCGAACCCGGGGCCGAGCCTGCGCACCGCCTCCGCACGATCTCGGCGAGCACCTGCACGCTCAGTAGGGTACCGCTATACGGTAGGATGCCTTCTGCTTGGTGCTACGTCGCGGTAATCCCAGGCGTTTCAGGCGTGGAAGACCTGCCTGATCGCATAAGGCCCGTTCTGTCAATGAGCTCGTACCGTCGGACTGCACGAGTCGGGAACGGCTCCGAGAATCTTGACTTTGCGGAACGCGTTTGCTTGTCCTATCCGCCCAAGCGCTCTCGACCGGTGGCCTGGCGCCGTGCGTGGCGCGCGGCTGGCATGATTTACGGATTCTTGGCCCATTCCTCCGCCCCGTGACATTGCGGCTGACGTGGAGGAGTACTGCGCATGAACGGCTCCCTGCTCTCGTCGCTAGCGCCTGTCCTGGTGGAGCGGCCACCGCTGGCCTCCAACCACGAGGCCTCTTGCGAGCCATGCGAGCCATGCGAGACATCAAAGGACGCCTCGTGCCCGGACGCCGGGCCCTGCGAGACCTCTCTGCTCGCCGATTCCTCCGAGCCCAGCGCCCCTTCCGAGCCCGCCGTGCTCGAGCGCGCCGAGCGCCTGTCGCGCTCGCTCTTGTGGAAGCTCCAGCGAGCGTACTTCGAGCGGACCGGCATCGATGCCTGGCGCAAGGGCCAAGTCCCCCACTACATCACCTCCAACCCGTTCGTCGCCGCCTCCTACGCGCGCGTGGTCACCGGCTTCCTGCGCGACGTCTCGGCCGCCAGGACGCTCGCGCCGGGCGAGCCGCTCACCATCGTCGAGCTCGGCGCGGGCTCTGGCCGCTTCGCCTACCACTTCCTCCAAAAGCTCCTCGCCGAGCCGCGCGTCCCTCTGCTCGATGGCGCCCCGATCCGCTACGTCATGACCGACGTATCGCCCAACAATCTCGCCTTCTGGCGGGCCCACCCGCAGCTCCGCCCCTTCTTCGACGCCGGCGTGCTCGACGTGGCCCTCTTCGACGCCGAGCGCGATGAGGCCATCCACCTCGAGATCGCCGGGACCGAGCTCGCGCCGGGCTCACACGCGCGGCCGCTCGTCGCGATCGCCAATTATGTGTTCGATGGCCTCCCGCAGGACGCCTATCGCCTGAAGGACGGCGCCCTGTTCGAGGCCCGCGTCACCCTCAGCGCATCCGGCCCGCTCGGCGACCTGTCAGAGCCGCCGCCGCTCGATCAGATCCACGCGGCGTACGAGCACGTCCCCGTGACGGGCGAGCCCGACCTCGACCCCGACTTCCGCTTCCTCGTGGAGCACTACCGCGACGTGTTCGGCGAAGGCGCGTTCCAGATCCCGACCGCCTCGCTCGCGTGCGTCCGTACGCTCGCGCGGCTCGCGGGCGGCGGCCTGCTGCTCCTGTCCGCCGACAAGGGGTATTGCCACGAAGAAGAGCTGCTCGACCGCTCCGAGCCCGAGATCGCGCGCCACGGCAGCGTCTCGCTGTTGGTCGATTACCACGCCATCCGCCGGTACATCGAACGCGCCGGCGGGCGCGCGCTCTTCCCGCCCCAGCCGTCGCAGAGCCTGTGCGTCGGCGCCTTCCTGATCGGCGCGCCCGCGGGCGGCGCGGAGACGATCGCGGCGTTCTCCGACGCGGTCTCCGGCTTCGGGCCCGACGGCTGGTTCTCGATGAAGAAGAGCGTCGAGGCGGCGCGCGAGGCGATGAACCTCCGGCACCTCCTGGCCGCGCTGGCGCTCGGCGAGGCGGACGGGAAGCTGTTCTTGGATGTCTTCGACCGGCTGATCGAGCTCTCGTCCTCGACGTCCGGCATCTCTGGCGAAGAGCGGCGGGTGTGCTTCCGCCTGGCGCGGCGGATATCGGAGCTCCACTACGAGCTCGGCGAAGGGCGGGATCTCGCGTTCCACCTCGGAGTGTGGATGCGCGAGCTCGGATACCTCGGAGAGGCGATCCGCTATTTCGAGCAGTCGAAGGCGCTCTACGGGCCATCGCCCGAGACCGCCTACAACCTGGCGTACTGCCCCTTCGGGCAGCAGCGTTGCGAGGAGGCGCTCCGGTGGATCGACGCGGCGCTGGCCGAAGCGCCGGATCTGCCCGGAGGACGGGCGCTGCGCGTACAGATCCGCGCGGTGGCGCGGGACGAGGAACGGCCGCGCGGGGCAGCGCGCGCGGCGTCGTGAGGGAGCGGGAGGCGGAGGCACGGATGGGCGCTGGAAACCGGAGGGATCCGCGGTTGCCGCCGCACCCGGCGACCCTGCAGCCGCGCGAGCAAACAGGGGCGCTGCCGCCGCATCCGGCGACGACCGCGGCGCCGCGCGCCCCGCACCCGGCGGCGCTGCAGAGACGCGAGGTGCCGCTCGGGCCGTCGAAGACTCCGCCGCATTCCGCCACGTTGCCGGGGAACGATCCCCCGCAGTCGAAGACGGCGCCTGGGAGACCGCGCCATCCGGCGACGATGCAGCCGCGGCCTTTGCCGTTTGGAATTCCGGGGACCCGGCCGCCGCACCCAGCCACGCTCCTCGGCGTGGCGCAGCGGCCCCTCGCCGTGCAGAGGGCCGAAACTGCCCCGTCCAGCGACACGAAGGATGTCAAGCAAGACAGGAAGCCGGACCCCGGCGCCATCAAATCCGATGGCAAGTCCAGCGGCCACCAGTTCTTGAAGAAGCTGTTCACCCATAGCAGAGACACGAAGACGGAGACCGTCTATGGGCGAAACAGCGAATTCACGAAGAAGAGTGACTACGGGACATACCTTTATCGTGCCTTCTCGGAGACGCAGTTCGCTGCATTCCTGGAGAACGGGGGCAAATTCCCCGAGACCAGATCCTTCGGAGGACTCACCGGGAATCCTCGCTATTCGTCCGGTCTCATCGGCAACAAGGTGAAGGACCAGAATGAATTGTACAGGTATCTGGTGGAGTTCTACATCGAGGACGACGCCGTCGTGAAAGAGATACGGGACGAGCTGAGCAAGGGGAAGCCCGAGGGCTACCACGGAGAGAAAAAGGGGCTCGAGAAGTGGGAGAAGGCACTCTACCCCAAATCCCTCTCCAACATGTCGATCGGGCTGGGTGCGACCGGCGCGGGCGGCATCGACGTGAAGACCTTCAACGGCTGGATCGAGGAAGGCCAGGTCTGGTGGATGGTGATCAAGATGCAGCTGCCGAGGTGACCCGCGCTGCCGCCGGGCATCCAGGCGAGACGCCTGCTCTACGGTCCGAGATCATGGCCGCGCAACCCGGCGGGCTCCGTGCCAACATGCAGGAGCCCCTTCGCCGCTCCCTTTCTCGCCGCTCCCTGTGGCGTCCGCAGTTCCGCCACGGCGTCACCAGGGCGTCCGCGGAAGCGGGGGAGGACCACTCCCTCGATGCCCTCTGTGTCACCGTCGAGGGATCCCACACTCTCCAAAGGGTCGACTGCATTCTTTTGCGGCGGAGTGCACAACTGAAGGTGGGGTTGTGTCGATAGACACGAGATGAACCGCCAAGACACCAAGGACGCCAAGGAAGAAGTGAGGAGCGAGCCCGACGCGGAGTTGGATCGCCTCGCCCACTGCGTGATCGGCGCCGCGCTCGAAGTGCGCCGAACTCTCGGCCCTGGCTTCCTCGAAGCGATCTACGAGGAAGCGCTCTGCGTCGAGCTTTCCTTGCGCCGCATTCCGTTCGCCCGGCAAGTGCCCATCGGCGTGGACTACAAGGGGAATCTGGTGGGCCAGGCTCGTTTGGATCTCGTGGTGGATGGTCAGCTCGTCGTCGAGCTCAAGGCCACCGAGGGCATTGCCCCGATCCACGTTGCGCAGCTCCTGTCGTATCTCAAGGCGGCAAGACTACGGCTTGGCCTCTTGATCACCTTCAAAATGGCCTTCCTCCGTACCGGTGTCAGGCGCGTGGTTCATTCCCCGTAAATTTGGCGTTCTTGGCGTTCTTGGCGTTCTTGGCGTTCTTGGCGGTTCCTCTCTTTCCGCGACGAACCTCCCGCAGTAGTGCTAGCCAAGGTTGCATCCCCCGTCGTGGTCGACGATGACGATCTCCTCCTGGGGCCATCAAGAATCGATCCGAAACGTCATCGTGCTGCGCGCGTTGGATACTGGGGTGGAGAACCGTCCACCGATCTCAATGAAGAGCTTGCGCGTTCTGATGGGCCGCCGGTCTGCGTGGCGCTTCCACCGACACCAGGCGGCCTGATGAGCCTCTGTCGGATCTGCGCTTCCGTAGTCGAGCGAGGGCGCGCGCTGTTCGTCGTTGATCTCAGCCCAGACGCCGCCGGAGCATTCAAGCGCAGGGGAGCAGACCGGTTCTGTCGTGAGAAGCGGCTTGATGCGTCGACGTGCGCGCGTGTGATCCACGCCGAGATCTTGGCGCTCGATCCGGCGCCCTGGTAGGACGATGCGGCCGCGGGCTCGCGCATGTCGCGCGGGGCGCGCGCGAGCGAAAAGGCGATCCATGATGGCGTCGGAGCGCACGGCGGCGGCGTCGCAGGAGGACGAGGCGCCGGAGAGCGGCAAGGCGTTCGTCCTCGAGCGGGCGCGGCCGCTTTCGCAGTCGGCGCTGTGGGGCTTGCAGCGGCGCTATTTCCACGACCGGGGCGTCGAGGCGTGGAGCTCGTCGAGCGTCCCCTGCTACGTCACCACGAACCCGGCGCTCGCGCACGCCTACGCCGAGGTGCTCTTCGGCTTCCTGCGCGATTGCGTGGCCTCGCGACCGGCGCCGGGCGAGCCGTTGACCATCGTCGAGCTGGGCGCCGGGAGCGGGCGCTTCGCGTACCTGCTCGTGCGCGCGCTCCGCGAGATCGTGGAGCAGTCGCCGCTCCGCGGGCTGCGGTTCCGGTACGTGCTCACCGATTTCACCGAGACCAACGTCGCCTTCTACCGGGCGCACGAGGCGCTCCGCCCCCTCGTGGCGCAAGGGCTCGTCGATTTCGCGATCTTCGACGCGGAGCGCGACCGGGAGATCCGGCTGCTCGAGGCGGGCGAGACGCTCGGGCCGGGCGGGCTCGCGGATCCCCTCGCGGTGGTGGCGAACTACGTGTTCGACGGGATCCCGCAGGACGGGTTCTCGTTCAAGGGCGGTCGGCTGGAGGAGGTGTGCGTCGCGCTGTCGTTGCCCGAGCGCGCGCCGGATCCGGCCGATCCGGCGCTGATCGAGCGCCTCACCGTCGGCTACGAGCTCCGGCCGGCGCCGCTCGCGTACTACGGAGATCCGGATCTCGACGCGATCCTGGCCGACTACGCGGGCAGCGTGGAGGGGGCGGTGCTCTTCCCCTCGGCCGCGATCGGGTGTCTCCGCCGCCTCGCCGAGCTGTCGCGCGGGCGGGTGCTGCTGCTTTCGGGGGATCGAGGCGGCGTGGGCCTCACGCCCTCGGCGCAGCTCGACGCGCTCGGGATGGCGACGCACGGGAGCTTCTCGTTCCCCGTCAACTACCACGCCGTCGGCGCGTACACGCGGCGCGCGGGCGGGCGCGTGCTCGCGGCGTCCCACGCGCAGCCGCACCTCGCGGTGGCCGTGTTCCTGCTGGGCGAGCACCCGACGGCGTACGCCGAGACGGCGCTCGCGTATGCGCGGGCGTTCGAGCAGGGCGGGGCGAGCGATTTCTTCGCGTTGCGCCGGGGCATTGAGGACCATTACGGGGAGCTCGATCTCGATCAGCTGACGTCGCTCCTGCGGCTCAGCCGGTGGGACCCGCGGATCCTGCGCGACTGCCTCGCCGCGCTGTGGGGCCGGATCGAGGGGGCCTCGGAGGAGGCGCGGCGCGAGGTGACGCGGGCGATCCACGCGGTGTGGGACAATTACTATTTCATCGGGGAGGAGCAGGATCTGGCGTTCGAGCTCGGCCTCCTGCTCCACGCGCTCGAGGAGCACGGGGCGGCGATCCGGATGTTCGAGGCGTCGGAGCGGCTCTGGGGCGGCGATCCGCGGGCGCGCTGGAACATCGGGCTCTGCCATTTCGCGACAGGGCAGATCGAGGAGGCCCTCGGGTGCTTCCGGGCGGCGGGGGAGTGGCCTGGGTTCCGGCCTGCCGGTGGCGTGCAGGTGAAGCGCGCGCTTCCATGACGGCTCCGCGAGCGTGACGCCATGACCGATCGATCTCCCCCCCGCGCGGCGCGCCCGCCGCATCCCGCGCTGTCGACGCGATCGGCGCCGCCGCACCCGGCGACGGTGGCGCAGCGGAAGGAAGCGCCGCACCCGGCGACGGTGGCGCAGCGGAAGGAAGCGCCGCACCCGGCGACGGTGGCGCAGCGGTCGACGCGGTACGCGGCGACGACCGGACCGGCGGCGGGGGCGCGCGCCGTGCAGCGGAAGATCGGCTTCGAGTTCGAGACCAACTGGGTCGTCAAGGGGCCCATCACCATGAAGAAGGGCATGGTGTTCTTTCGCGGGAAGGGATGGGAGGCCACCGGCGACGAGCATCACGACTACAACAACCCGCGCGCCGCGAGGGTGCACGAGGAGCTGAAGGTCTCGTTCATGCAGACCAAGCGGAAGTACGGCAAGTTCATGGCCCTCGAGTTCAACATCCTGCCGCTCGAAGAGGACGATCAGGAGGGCCTCCGTGCGGTGTTCGAGGACCTCGACCTGTTCATCAAGGCCCTGATCAAAGAGCGGTCGAAGGACCGGAAGACGCCCGCGAGCCGGATCTCGGGCTTCACGCGGGGGGACGTCGACGAGAAGGCGCTCGCCGGCTACACGTTCGACTCGCGCAAGCTCCCCCTCCAGGGGAACCCGCAGCTCACGGCCGGAATCCAGCGCGGCCGCACGCTCGCCGCGCTGCGGGAGATGACCGAGAAGAACTCGCCGCTGCTCGGCCATATGACCGAGGCGAGCTACCGGATCGAAGGCATCCTCGACCGGGCGAAGACCGTCGCGAAGGGGTATCGCGCGGCGTACAGGAGCGCGTACCTGGACGCCGTGCACGTGCACCACGGCCAGGCCATGCCGAGCCTCGACGAGGTCGAGGCGGCGTGTGAATCGCTGATCGCGCTGCTCGCGATCTACGTCGCGGAGACGTTCCGGAACGTCCGTTACAAGGAGCACCCGAAGGACTTCGTGCCGATCCTGAGCCGCACGGCGCCGGCAGCCTTTCCCATCCTGGACATCGTTCCACCGGCGGCGATCGCTCATGGAGTGTGCGAGGCAGCCGGCGTCCAACCCAACGCGAGCCTGCCGCTCCACAAGCGGATAGGGAAGGAGTACAAGGCGTCGGCGCTCGTCGAGGAGGTCCTCCTCGTCGCCCAGAAGTACCGGTATGTCTTCGAGCAGCAGGCGGACTGGAAGCGCTGGGAGCCGCAGGAGGTCGGCCCGCGCGGGCACCGGAGCGTCGGCCACGTCTACGAGCTTCGATCGCTCGCGCGGGAGGTCCCTTACCAGAAATGGCTGCCGGTCGCGCTCGAGCTGGCGGGTAAGATCAGCGCGATCAATCGAGGGGGCGCCGATGACAAGAAGGCTCCGGCGCCGACCGGCGCGACGTGAGGGGAGGGCACGGGCGGCGGAGAGAGCTTGTGCTCGAGATCGGTCGAGAGGACGTAATCCCAGGCCCAGCGCTCGATGGTGCCGGGCGGGGGCGCGTCGCTGGGCGGTGCTGTGGGAGACGGCATGGCGCGGCAGGACAAGGGCGGGCTGCTCTCCCTACCACAGCGCCGGTGCTCCCGCGCTTGTCCTATCGGCAGCGCCGCCGAGCCAGCGCGGTCGCCCTGTCACGATGACAAAGGTCCCCGCGCCGCACCGACATTTTGCCGGAAAATCCCCGGGAATAGATCAGAACGACGAGATTTGCGCGGAGATGACCGCTCGAGAAGCGTGGCTTACGCCTTGCTCTGAGACTCGGCATGAAGGCGGAGCGGCGTTCCCAGGCGGTCGACAGGAAGCGCGAGGAGCAGACGGTGCTGGTCATCGGGGGCAGCGGCGGCATGTCCAGCCGCTACCGCGATGTGGTCGAGAAGCACGGCTGGTCGCTGCGCCATTACGAGAACCGCGTGCCGCCGGGGGCGCGCCGCGGCGTGGGCAGGATCGCGCTCATCGTGATCATGGTGACGATGGTCTCGCACGCGCTGCGCGATCAGATGCAGAGCCTCGCGGCGGACGGCGCTCAGGTCGTGTACCTGCGCAGCGCTTCCGTGTCCGCGCTGCGGGCCGCCATCGAGCAGGCGGCCGCCTGACGGGCGGCGGCGACCCGGCGGAGGACGGGCCACACAGCGGCTCAGCGCACGCCGACGAGGCGCTGCATCAGGCGCTGGAACTCGGGGACCGAGAGATCGATGTGCTCGACGACGCGGCCGTAGAGCGTGGCCGTGGGCACGTTCCATTCTTCCTCCGGAAACATAGGCCTTCGACTACACGATGCAGCGCGGCGACCATGGGCGGCATCCGCAGCCCGCGGCAGCGCGGGAGCGCGTCCTCGCGAGCACCGACCTCGCCGAGCTGGACCGCTGGATCCGCTAGGCCGCCGTCGTCATCGACGCCCGGGAGCTCCTCGCCCACGCGGGCCTCGCAGAGGGAGCCCCGTGCCCTGGCGTCGGGGCACACGGAGGTCACACCGCGTGACGAATCCGGAAAGCTGACCACGATTCGAGCTGGAGATAGCCGAGCGGCCCTGCGGGAGGACCAAGGCCTCGAAGAGATCGGGCGAAGGCGCCTCGATTCCGAGGCTGTAGCTCAACGCTTCGGTCCCCCGCGCCGCATACCCGCGGTTGATCCCGGGATGCGCCGGCCGCACCAAGAGCTTGCGATCGAGCGGTAGCGCGACGAACTCGTCGCTCGCGGCGCGCATCGCGGCGATCATCGACTCGGGGATCCCGTGTCCGACGACCTGCAAGAACCCGCTCGTTTCGCACGCCGCTGCCACCGCGCTGGCCACTCGCGCGCGCATAGTCACCGATCCGAGGCGCCCCGACAACCGGCAACTCTAGAGGCAACCGCAAGCGAGCGAGCCTTCGCGCACCGAAAAGCCGTCGGCGTCGGCGTCGTCGGTCCAGAAGAACG
This sequence comes from Sorangium sp. So ce362, assembly GCF_051519845.1. Classification (NCBI taxonomy): domain Bacteria; kingdom Pseudomonadati; phylum Myxococcota; order Polyangiales; family Polyangiaceae; genus Sorangium; species Sorangium sp. So ce362. The sequence continues at coordinate 8,463,238 of NZ_CP150332.1, forward strand.
GCTTGACGCCGCCGCTGCACTCCGCGTCCGGCGCGAGCGCGATGCCTTCGTTGTTGGAGTCCGGCAGCCCGCCGGGGTGCGTGAAACGCCGCTCCAGCACGAAGCGCCCGAGCGCGTCGTCGATACCGAGCACGGCGGATTGGTTGTCGCACGTGTCGTCGCAGTAAGCCCACAACCTCCCGGTGTCACGGTCGAGCTCGAGCCCCATCACGCCCCCGAGCGGCGTCGAGATGCTGGCCACCAGGGTGGCCGCGCCGCTCTCGTGGTTCAGCGCGAAAGCGTACACCTTGCCGGTCTGTTCCACGCCCACCAGAAACAGGCCGGCGCCGTGCTCGCCGTAGTCGCTCGGGACGTAAGCTCGGGCCTTGCTCTCGTCGAAGAAGCGGTGCGCCGTGAGCAAGCTGTCAGCCGCCCAAGTGATCGCTTCCAGACCCGCGTTCGCGCCGACCTCGGGCAAGAGCGCGGTGAGGTTCCATTCGTGAGTCGCGGTCAGCGTCGCTCCGGCGGCCGTCACGTCGTAGCGCAACACGGACAGCCGGCTCACGGAAGAATCGTCCGCGTCGCGCTCGGCGCACACGTAGACGCCCGCGGCGCTCGTGGCGGCGAACGTCACGCCCTCCGCGTCGGGCGTGCCCTTGCCGTTCGGGTAATGCAGCCGTTTGCCGGAGGCCCAGTCCTTGGACGTGTCCGGCGCGTAGCTCCCTCCGCTCTTCAGCAACCGAAACAGCTTGGCGGAGAGGTTGTCGGTCGCCCACAGCACTCCGGGCGCCTCGTAGGTCAGCCCGCTCAGATCGCGCTCGAACGCGTCCTCCCTGTCGAGCGTGCGGACCTCGGCCTTGCCGGGCCACGGCGACAGCTGCGTCGAGCCCGCCGGGCACGCGCCGGCACCGCCCGCCCCCGCGCTCGCACCACCGGCTCCGGCGGCGCCCCCAGCGTTCGAGGTGCCGGCCGCGCCGGCCGAGCCCGCGACAGCCGCAGCGCCGCCGCTCCCTCCCGCAGCACCTGCTTGTGCTGCGCTCCCGCTCGCCCCTCCTGCCACGGATGAGGCGTCGGCCGCCGACATACCGCTTGCCCCGCCCGACGGCGCTGGCAGAGGCGGCTCGCTCGAGCCGCTGCTGCACGCGGCCAGCCATGCCATCGCGACGACGGTCGCGTGAGCCCGGAGGTTCATCGTCTTCTTCCCCGCGGCCTTGAACTCTCGCCAACCGGTCGCTGACACAAAGCAACGATAGCGCTCGAGCGCGCCACGCCACAATGGCTCGTGTTCGAGATCCTCCGCGCGAGCGTCAGCGTGGCGTGGACGAGTGGTGTGCCGGCGGCGCGTCACGTCGTGACGGCGCGTTCACTGCTGGCTGCGGCCGGCGAAATTTTTGCGGCTCCCCGTCTGCGACGCATGCGCTCAGCGCGGGCGGCGCTTCGGGCGACCGAGCAGCAATCCCAGCGCCGCGAGGAGCTGGCCCCGTGAGGCTGCAAAAAACCTCGGAAGCTGGCCCATGACCTTGCAAAGAACTGGGTCACGCCCCCGCGCGGGTGGCCCCATCCTCCTGCGTTTGGGGTGGCCCCATGGCCGTGCAAAAAACGCCGTCAGGTGGCCCCATGAGGCTGCAAGCTGGCAGGGAGGAGTGGTTTGGTCAGCGTCGCCCCGCTCGCTGCGCTCAACCGAGCGACTGCAAAATCGAGCTGAATCCGTGCTGGCCGGGGCGGGTGCCCTGCGGGGACAGCCACGCTTCGTATGTGTCGCCGCTCGGCGAACGGAGCTGGATGAACTCGAGGCTCACGAGAGGGTTGAAGGGGTTGCCGGGGCGGGAGCCGATGTCTTGGCCGGGATACGTCGCGTCTTGGTTGAAGGCGCGGGTGCCCTGATCGAGGGCGGCGTGGTGCTTGTAGTTGCCGCGTTTGCCGAAGTCGCTGTACTCGCGAGAGACGAGGACGCGGCCGCTGCTGGTGAGGCCGACGTGGACGTTGGGAACGTAGCTGGAGACGCCGATCATGGCGGCAGATGCGGCGTTGAGGGCTCCGCCGGCGATGCGGCGGGCCGTGCCGGCGGGCACCTGGTACTCGACTCCGCTCCAGTTGCCAATGATGCGCTCGCCGGGCTGGAGCTCGTAATACGGGGCGTAGAGGTCGCTGAATCTTTGCTCGTTCTGCTCCGGGGTCATGCTGGCGGCCTCGGCCATGGCCTTCTTGCGGACGTGCATCGAGTACGCGAAAGCGGCCGCCATCAACACGAGCGGGATCAAGTAATACATCTGCATGACCATCTCCTCCTAGAGAACCCACGCTCCACTCGGGAGCCATCGAAGGCGATGGTTACGCGGCGGCGCACGCCAGGTCAAGGGGGCGCGCTTCACGTGATGACCATGCCCTCGGCGCCCGCCGCCGTCACTGCCTCTTCTATCTGTTGATTCTGGAGCTCCATGGATTAACGCGGCATCCGGCACGCCGAAGTGCGCGTGAGAGCATGTCAAAAAAAAAACACGTTCACTGGTCATCACACGGACGACACGGCATATCGGCAGTTCATCGCCGGCGAGGGAGTCTTTGCCCCCCGCAAGGCAGCCGCGCCACGCCCGGCGGCATCCCCGACGCGGAGCGCGCGCCGTGTGCCCTCGCCGCCCCCCCGGCCGCTCGGGGGAGATCCGCGCCTGCGAAGGTGAAGGCGGGCGACGCAGCGACGCGCGCCCGACTCCTCGCCCGCCGTGCGGGGCGTCCTGCAGAACGCTCCGCGCGCTGCGGTTCGCCAGGCCGTGAAGACCTGGCCGCGCGTCGACAGCGCCGGGGGGAGCACCAAGGCCGCGCGCGGCGCGCCGTCGCCCGAGGGGCGTGTTGATGCTCGGGAGAGCGGGCGCGGCGGGGACCGGCACGATAGCCGTGCATCGCGCCTCCCTCCGGAGCAGAAGCGCGAGCTTGACGCGCGGATAGGGCTCGCATCGACGGAGAAGCCGATCCGACGGGAGGGGAGCAAGGTGATCTTCGGACCGCTGACTCCCGAGGAGGCGCGGCGCCTGCTCGCGTCGCGAGCGCCCCGCCCGTGACGGCCACCCGGCGCTCGAGCGCTCGCCCGGACCCCTGTGCGGGTCCACGCGATGAAGCTCACCTGTGCCCGGCGGTCAGCCGGGAGATCGGGAGACTGATTGGCATCTTCTCGTCGCGGTCGACGTCCTCCGTCGACGGGCTCAGCACCTCGCAGATCCAGTCCGGGGCGAGCGCGAAGTACGCCGTGTCGGGCAGTTCGGGCATGCGTTCGCGGCGCCAGCCGGCGAGGTCGGGCACGAGCGCGTCGATCTCGCCCGGCGCGTGCGGGTCGGGGAAATGGAGCTCGGGCTCCGGAAGGATCCACCCCCCGCCCGGACCGCCGCGCCCGCGGTGGAAGGGGCCGAAGAGCTCTCCTTGCAGAGCACCCGCAGCATTCGCGTGCCGCGGCGCCGGCCGGGGGACCACGTGCAGGGTGCCCCCGATGATCTCCGCCACCTTGTTCGGCGGGACGGCCTCGAGGTCGGCGTACGTGGCGCGCCGCTGCTGCTCGGCGGGCTGGCCCATGGACGAAGCCTGCCCGGGGGCGGGCGGCGAGGCAAGGCGGTGAGGAGCAGGGCCGGGGCGGCGCGCCGTGGAGGACAACCCGCGCCTGCTCCAGGAGCTGCCGCCGAGCCGGGTCATGCAGCAGAGCGGCAACATCTTCAAACCAGAGCTGTTCCACCTCGACGAAGAGGCGGGCATCGTCTACCGCAAGGAGCAGTTCGAAGGCGACGGGCGGCCTCCGGGCGAGTACATCGTCCGCGACCGGCGCTACACGCGCGAGGACGTCGCGGCGATGTGCGGCCAGGCGGGGCTCAGCCTCGTCTGGGCGAGGCCTGTGGCGCTGGGGATGTGGGAGCAGGAGCTCGCGGCGGACGATCCGAAGGCGAAGGAGATTCTGTTTCTGGTGGAGCGGGGCTGAGCGAGCTCTCGACCGGTTGCTCGTCGGCGCTCCTACCCCTTCCCTACTCGAAGTCCATCTGGACATCCCTCCGGCTCATCTGGACAGCCCCCTCGCCCATCTGGACATCCCGGCCGCTCATCTGGACATCCCCCCGGCCCATCTGGACATCCCCCCGGCCCATCTGGACATCCCACCCCTCGGCCTCGCCTCCCGGGTCCCCCCACCCGCGTCCAGACGCTGTTCCGTGCTGGACATCTCCACGAACGAGCTCATCCTCGACGCTTCGCGCCGTGCCCCGAGGGGCGCGGGACGCAGGAGGAAGGATCAAGCAGTCATCATGGCAAAGCAGGGGAAGGACTTCGAGCGCTGGGTCTAGGTCGCCGCCGAGACGGGGCGGACCGACAACCCGCTGAACATTCCGTACGATATCGCCGTGCGCGAGGCGTGGCCGCCGCGGCGTTCGTGAAGAAGTACTGGGAGCCCGACGGCGATCGCCTGGGCGCGGCACGGCCTCTCACCAGATGGAGCTACCCACTCGGGACGTGGCGGTTGGGGCGCTGCTGACGATGGTGCATGGCGAGGTCGAGCGCGAGCGGGTGTCGACTGCGCTGGGCGCTGTGCTGCCGTGGGCTGATGTTGGATTCGTGTCGGAGGGAATCTCGGTCCGGCACCTTGATCGGCTGCTGGATGGGCTCCTTCTGGCGACGTCGCCTCGCGTCGAATGGGCGAAGCTTTTGCGGCGGACTTACGCCGTAGATGTTCTCGCGTGCCCGCGATGCAGCGGACGGATGCGACTCATGGCCGCGATCACGGATAAGGCGACGGCGAGGAAGATCTTGAGCCACCTCGGTCTGTTCGCCGAGCCGCTGGAGTGCCGCGCGCGGTACCCGGCGGACCCCGCGTGACGAAACCGACAGGGAGGGACGCTGCTCGACGACGTGGCCGGGGGGAAGTCTGCCCTGAGGTGCGTGCGCCGGCCATCACGACGCGCCGCGAACCGCGACGGCGGCCGTTTGGACGAGCTCAGTAGGGTACAGCTATACGGTAGGATGCCTTCCGCTTGGTGCTACGTCGCGGTAATCCCAGGCGTTTCAGGCGTGGAAGACCTGCCTGCTCGCATAAGGCCCGTTCTGTCAATGAGCTCGTACCGTCGGACTGCAGGAGTCAGGAACGGCTCCGAGAATCTTGACTTTGCGGAACGCGTTTGCTTGTCCTATCCGCCGCGTGACCTTGCCCTCCGTGCGGAAGCTGGTCACGGCGGCGGAGCGCATCCGGGGCGGCGACCTCGATCAACGCTTCGAGGCGTCGGGCACCCGGGAGTTCGTGCACATCGGCGACGCGCTCAACGCCATGGCGCAGCAGCTCCGCGCGTCGTTCGCCGCCCTGGAGAAGACGAACGAGGAGTTCGAGCAGCGCGTCGAGCAGCGCACCGCCGAGCTCAAGGAGGCCAAGGTCGCCGCGGACGCGGCCAACCGTGCGAAGAGCGACTTCCTCGCCAACATGAGCCACGAGCTGCGGACACCGCTGAACGGCATCCTCGGGTACGCCCAGATCCTGAGGCGCTCCACGCGCCTGGGTGAGCAGGACCAGCGCGGCGTCGACGTCATCTCCGAGTCCGGCGCCCACCTGATGACCCTCATCAACGACGTCCTCGACCTGGCGAAGATCGAGTCGCGGACGATGGATCTCCACCCCAACGATTTCGACTTCCCGTCATTCCTGCGCGCGACGGTCGAGATCTGCCGGATCCGCGCGGAGCAGAAGGGGATCGAGTTCGTCTACAGGCCCGGCCCCGCGCTGCCCGCGGGCGTGCGCGCCGACCAGCGGCGCATGCGCCAGATCCTGCTCAACCTGCTCGGCAACGCCATCAAGTTCACCGAGCGGGGCCGCGTCACCTTCACGGTCGCGGAGGTGCAGGACGGCGCGCGCGAGGGCCTCCCGGACGACGGCGCGGGCCGCGTATCGCGGACCGGCAAGCGCACGATTCGCTTCGAGATCGAGGACACGGGCAGCGGGATCAGCGCCGAGCACCTCGACCAGATCTTCTTGCCCTTCAAGCAGGTCGGCGACAAGAAGCGTCACGGCGAGGGCACCGGGCTAGGGCTGGCCATCAGCCAGCGGATCGTCGCGCTGATGGGCAGCTCCATCCAGGTCAGGAGCGAGCTCGACAAGGACAGCGTCTTCTGGATGGACCTGACGCTCGCCGAGGCGCCGAACTGGATCGACAAGGCGAGGCTCACGGAGCAGGGTCGGATCGTCGGCTACGAGGGCGCGCGGCGGAAGCTCCTCGTGGTGGACGACAAGCGGGACAACCGCGCCGTGATCGTCAACATGCTGGAGCCCCTCGGGTTCGCGGTGACGGAGGCGAGCGACGGCCAGGAGGGCCTCGACAGGATCGCGAGCGAGGCGTTCGACCTGATCATCACCGACATCTCGATGCCCGTGCTCGACGGCTGGGAGATGATGCGCCGCGTCCGGAAGATGCCAGAGCGCGCGGATTCGATCCTGATCGCGTCGTCCGCCAGCGCCTTCATCACCGACCAGGACAAGAGCCTGGAAGCAGGCGCCAACGACTTCATCGCCAAGCCGCTGCAGATGGATGAGCTCCTCGAGAAGGTTCAGCGATACCTCTCGCTGGCGTGGATCCACGAGCGGCAGGGCGGCGCGCGCGAGGAGGCGGAGCCCAGGCCCGACCCGGGGGTGACCCCTGCGGTCGCCCCCGCGGATGTCCCCCTGCCCCCCGTCGAGGATCTCAAGGCCTTGCGCGATCTCGCGCGCAGAGGGCTCGTCAACCAGATCCAGAAATACGCCGACAGGCTCGATCAGGCGAGCCCTGCGAACGCGCCGTTCACCAGGCACCTGCGCAAGCTCGCCAGGGACTTCCGGCTGGAAGCCATTGAAGAATTCGTCGGCCGGCACCTCGACAGCGGCCCCCCGTGAACGGCGCCACGTGAACGCGCGTTTTTTCGTTGTGGAAAACAGCACTTCACGTACGTTCAAAAAATGCTGCCCGCATGCTGCCTGCGCCGCATCCTGGCTGTATGCACCGGTGCTACAGCCGCTCTTCTCGCTGCCGCTCTCCCCGCGGCGGCCGCCACGCCGTTCACGACCTTCGAATCGGGCCAGGTCCGCCCGATGGCCCTGTCGAGGGACGGCAAGCTGCTCTTCGCGGTGAACACGCCCGACAACCGGCTGGAGATCTTCCGCGTCCAGGCGGATCGTCTGCGGCTCAAGGCGTCTGTGCCCGTGGGCCTCGAGCCGGTCGCCGTGGCCGCCCGCGGTGACGACGAAGTCTGGGTGGTGAACCACCTGTCCGACAGCGTGAGCGTCGTCGACGTTCGAGACGAGGAAAAGGCGCGCGTCGTTCGCACGCTGCTCGTGGGCGACGAGCCGCGCGACATCGTGTTCGCCGGGCGGGGGCGCTCGCGCGCCTTCATCACCACGGCCCACCGCGGCCAGAACATCCCCTTCGATCCGCAGCTCACGACGCCCGGCGTCGGGCGGGCGGACGTCTGGGTGTTCGACGCCGACCACCTCGGGACGTCGCTCGGCGGCACGCCGCTCTCCATCGTGACGCTGTTCAGCGATACGCCGCGCGCGCTCGCGGTGACGCCGGACGGCAGCCGCGTCTATGCCGCCGCCTTCCACTCGGGGAACCGCACGACCAGCATCGACGAGAGCCTCGTGCCGAACGGCGGCGAGGCGGAGGGCGGATTGCCCTGGCCCAACACCAATTTCGAGGGCATTCCCCAGCCCGAGGTCGGGCTCATCCTCAAGTTCGACGGGGCCCACTGGGTCGACGAGCTCGGTCGTAACTGGGACGGCGCGGTGCGCTTCTCGCTGCCCGACAAGGACGTCTTCGTGATCGACGCGCTCGCCAATCCGCCGCGCCAGGTGGACGGGCCGGGCGGCTTCTTCACGGGCGTGGGGACCATCCTGTTCAACATGGTCGTGAACCCGGTGAGCGGGAAGGTGTATGTGTCCAACACCGACGCCCGCAACGAGGAGCGCTTCGAGGGGCCGGGCCTCTTCGCCGGCCACAGCGTGCGGGGCCACCTGCACGAGAGCCGGATCACCGTCCTCGGCCCGGGCGGCGTCGTCCCGAGGCACCTCAACAAGCACATCGACTACGACGCCTGCTGCGCGCCGGTCTCGAACGGCGAGAACGCGAAGAGCCTCGCGCAGCCGACGGGGATGGCCGTGACGCGCGACGGCGCGACCCTGTATGTCGCGGCGCTCGGCTCGGACAAGATCGGCGTCTTCGACACCAGGCAGCTCGAGAAGGGCACGTTCGTGCCGAGCCGGTCGAGCCAGATCCACGTCCCCGGGGGCGGCCCGACCGGCCTCGTGCTCGACGAGGACAGGCAGCGGCTCTACGTGCTCACGCGCTTCGACAACGCAATCTCCGTCATCAACACGCGGACCCGCCGCGAGGTCGCGCACGTGCCGATGCACAACCCCGAGCCCCCGAGCGTCGTCCGGGGGCGCCGCTTCCTCTACGACGCGTCGCTGAGCTCGAGCCACGGCGACTCGTCCTGCGCGAGCTGCCATATCTTCGGCGACTTCGACAGCCTCGCGTGGGATCTCGGGAACCCGGACGGCACCGCGCTGGTGAACCCGGGGCCGTTCTGCACCGATCTCTTCGGCCAGGACCCGACCCTCCATCCGATGAAGGGGCCGATGACGACGCAGAGCCTGCGCGGCATGGCCAACCACGGGCCGATGCACTGGCGCGGCGACCGGACCGGCGGCCATGACGCCCCCACCTCCCAGCCGGACAGCGGGGTGTTCGACGAGCGGGCGGCGTTCCAGAAGTTCCGGGCGTCATTCGTCGATCTTCTGGGGCGCGACGAGCCGATCTCGGAGGAGGACATGGAGGCCTTCACGGACTTCATCCTCCAGGTCACCTATCCGCCCAACCCCATCCGGGCGCTCGACGACTCGCTCACGCCCGATCAGCGCGCGGGGCGCGACTTCTTCGGGGGGCCCGTCTCGAGCATCCTCGGCGAATCGTGCATCGGGTGCCACGACGTCGACCCCGGCGCCAACCCGGACGACTTCGCGCCTGGCTTCTTCGGCAGCGACGGCGGCTCGGCCAACGCCAACGAGTCCCAGGTCTTCAAGGTCCCGCACCTGCGCAATCAGTACCAGAAGATCGGGATGTTCGGCATGGCGGAGTCGTTCGTGTTCCCGTTCGGCGGCTCCAACGACCCCATGGGCGACCAGGTCCGCGGCTTCGGTTTCCTCCACGACGGCGGGGTCGATACGCTCTTCCGGTTCAACTCGTTCTCCGATTTCGTCCAGATCCCGGAGAACCCCGGCGGCTTCCCCATCGGCCCCGAGGGGGACCTCCTGAAGCACCAGGTGGCAGCGTACATGCTCGCGCTGGAATCGAACCTGAAGCCGATCGTCGGCCAGCAGATCACGCTCACGTCATCGAACGCGGCGGTGGCCAGTCCACGCATCGCGCTGCTCATCGCGCGCGCCAACGCCGGCGACTGCGATCTCGTGGTGAAGGGCTGGTCCCACGGCGAGGAGCTGGGCTTTCTGTACACCGGGAATGGCCGGTTCGAGCCCGACCGCGCGCGCGAGCCGCGGCGGTGGGACACCGAGCTCCGTCAGCTCCCCCGGGGGCACCGCGGCGAGCTGACGTATACGTGCGTGCCGCCCGGATCGGGGGAGCGGATCGGCATCGATCGCGACGGCGACGGCTTCCGCGACGGGGACGAGCGGGACGCGGGCAGCGACCCGGCCGACCCGGCGAGCGTCCCGTGACGGAGCGTTGACGGAGGGATTGCGGGGCGGGCCCGCGACCCGCCGCCGGACGAGCCGCCCCTCGACGAAGATGGCCAGTAGGGTACAGCTATACGGTAGGATGCCTTCCGCTTGGTGCTACGTCGCGGTAATCCCAGGCGTTTCAGGCGTGGAAGACCTGCCTGATCGCATAAGGCCCGTTCTGTCAATGAGCTCGTACCGTCGGACTGCACGAGTCAGGAACGGCTCCGAGAATCTTGACTTTGCGGAACGCGTTTGCTTGTCCTATCCGCTCCAGTCCCCGCTGAGCCCGCACGTCGATCGCGCTGCGCCCGCACGTCAATCCCGCTGAGCCCGCAGGGCATGCCGGTTGCGTAGAGCCACGTCATGCTGCGTTTCGAGTCGCTGCTGGGGCAGGGCCACGAAGAGGAGCCCTCGTTCCTGCTCGGCACCGCGGCGATCTCGGACTTCATCAACACGTGCTACGCGCGCGTCGTGAGCGCTGGAGGCAAGCAGCGCTCAGGCGATTTGCGACAGATGTGGCCAGGTGCCCCATCGCGGCGCTCGGCCCTCGCGAACAGGCGGGGCGTTCCCCCGTGGAGCGCCCCTTGCACCCACCCCGGAGACTGGAGGTCAAGGTGGCACTTGATTTGTTGAACGAGCGGGGCACACCGCTGGACAAGCAGCAGTTCGACTGGCGCGAGATGGTCAGCATCCCGTCCAGCAAGCTGAACGATGACGCGTTCACCCGCGTCCGGATCATCTTGATGAACGGCATCGAGTCGGAGGCGGTGCGCTTCTCGCACGCCTGTGCTCGCATGAACGGCCCGCTCCAGCGGGAGCTCGCCCTCATTCGCCGCGTCGAGCAGCACCAGCAGACGATGGTGAACTGGCTCCTGCCGGGCGATCTGTCCGTGCTCGAGACCACCATCGGCTTCGAGCAGGTGGCGATCGAGGTCACCGCGTCGGTCGCGATGCGCGAGCCTGACGAGTACATGGCGCAGGTCTACCGGTTCGGGATGCTCGAGGACTTCGACCACCTGTACCGCTACTCGGCGCTCATGGACCGGGTGCACGGCAAGGACTCGAACAACATCCTGCAGTGCTACACGGACGTCTGCCCCGGCAGGCCCACGAGCGTCGAGCACCGTCACCCCGACGACGACCTGCGGGCCCCGTACGATCGGACGACGGCGGCGCCGCTCACCAAGCTACACGCGCTCACGATCATGGCGGCCGAGCACCAGACGCACGACTATTACATGAACGTCGGGCCGACCTTCGCCGACCCCATGGCGCGGCAGCTCTACGCGGAGATCGCCTCCATCGAGGAGCAGCACGTCACGCAGTACGAGTCGATCATCGACCCGAACGAGACCTGGCTCGAGAAGTGGCTGCTGCACGAGGCGGCCGAGGTCTACAACTACCATAGCTGTGCCCAGTCCGAGTCGAACCCGCGCATCAAGGCGATCTGGGAGCGGTTCGTCGATTACGAGCTCGGCCAGCTCCAGCACGTGCGCCGCCTCTTCGAGGAGATCGAGGGGCGCGACGCCGCGGAGATCCTGCCGAGGGAGCTGCCGGATCCCATCGAGTTCCGGAGCCACCGCGAGTTCGTCCGCCGCGTGCTGCAGGGCGAGGTGCACCTGCGCGCCGTCGGCAAGAGCATCGTGGATCCGCGGCAGGTGCCCGAGTCGCCGCAGACGCTCGCCTACCGCGATCGGCTGAACATGGCCGGCTCGCCGTCGGAGACGGTGGCGGCGGGGTACGTGTACGTCCCCGGGACCGAGCTCGCGGTCCAGGCGGCGCGGGGCAAGCAGGCGAACGGTAACGGCGCGAAGGTTTACAGGATGAGGTCAGCATGAAGACCGAGACGACCGCGGGGATGAACCGCACCGGAATGGACATGTCGCCGATGGACTCGAAGGAGCTCGTCGTCGGCGCGCGGATCATGCCGCCGAGCAGCGCGGGCGACGATTCGGCCATCGCCAACGTCATGGCCCACTATGCGCGGCGGGAGGAGCGGGTCGGCACGATGCCTCCGCCTGGCACGCTGAAGGGCGCCGTGAAGACGGCCCTCCAGGCGCTGAAGGGTGAGGCGCCGCTCGTCCTGCTCGACAAGCTGGGCGAGCGCCTCGCCTTCGAGCGGGCGGGGAGCCGGCTATGGAAGGGCGTGCTCGCCAAGCTCGACGCGCTCGGCTCGTTCGAGGGCGGCCCGACGCGCGAGGAGATCGAGCTGATCACCAGGGAGGAGTCGGAGCACTTCCTCCTCGTCGCCTCGGTGATCCGGATGCTCGGCGCCGACCCGACGGCCGAGACGCCGCTCGCCGACGTGCACGGGGTCGCCTCGTGCGGCCTGATCAAGGTCGTCACCGATCCGAGGACGAACCTGGCCGACGCGCTGGAGGCGATGTTGATCGCCGAGCTCACGGACAACGACGCCTGGGACGTGCTCATCGAGATGTCCCAGGGCCTCAACGACCAGGAGCTCCTGAACCAGTTCGCGGCGGCGCGCGCCGCCGAGGCGCGCCACCTCACGATGGTGCGCTCCTGGATCAAGGCATCCGTGCTTGCCCGGGCGAAGGGCGATCACGCGAACATGGTGTCGAGCTGAGCCGACGGCTCGTCGCGCAGGCCGGAAGGCCTGCGCGTAGTTTCAGCCTGCCCGGTGCTCGAGGACCTCCTCGAGGAAGCTCCGCATCGCGGCCCACGATCGCCTGGCGGCGGCGGCGTCGTACTGGAGGCCTGCCTGCGGGAGGTTCGCGCCCGGGTAGGTGAAGGCGTGCATCGCGTGGCCGTAGGCGTGGATCTGCCAGTCGGCCCTGGCCTCGGTGAGCTCGCGCGCGAGGGCGAGCACGTCGGCGGGCGGCGCCATCGGGTCTTCCCAGCCGTGGAGCACGAGCACCTTGGTCGTGATGGGCGCCTGCGGTCCCAGCTTCGGCGGGTGCAGCACGCCGTGGAAGCTCACCGCGCCCCTGAGGCCCGGCGGGCTGCTCCGCGCCAGGTCGAGGGCGCACAGCCCGCCGAAGCAGTATCCGATCACCGCGATGCGGTCCGGGTCGGCGAGCGGGTGCTGTCGGGCCGCGGCGAGGCCCGCCACGAGGCGCCTGCGGAGCAGGCCGCGGTCTTCCACGAAGGGCGCCATGAGCCGGGAGTTGTCCTCCATCTCGCCGCCGCGGACGCCCTTGCCGTACACGTCGAGCGCGAACCCGAGGTAGCCCAGCCCGGCCAGCTCCACGGCCTTCTCGTGCATGGCCTCGTTCTGCCCTGCCCACGCGTGGGCGATGAGCACGCAGGGCCGCTTCGCGGCGCAGGACGCGTCGTGCGCGACGTACGCCTCGCAGATCGTCTCGCCCTCTGTGTAGTCGAGGCGTTCGGTGTGAATGGGAGGGGGTGGTTGGATAGGCATTTCCTGTCCTTTCAAGTGAGGCGGCGTCCTGTGCGGCGTGTGCCGCCGAGGCGCCTGCCGTCCGGCGGCCAACGAACCGAGCTCACTCCATCTCGATGTCGTCGATCCACATCCCTGCGTTCGCCTTGTCGAGCTCGATTTGCAGGATGGAGGAAGACTGGGGTGCGTAGAAGCCGACCGCGGCGACGAGGGCGCCGTCGACGTACAGACTGGCTCTCTTGGTGGTCCAGTCGATGTTGCGCAGCTCGATGTGGTACCACGTGTTGGCCCTGGCTGTGACGCCGTGGAAGGTGCCGCTCGGCGCAGCCACGCCGACCCTGCTGCTGTGGAAGCCGAGCCATGCCACCTGACCGCCCGTGTCGCCGCGCAGCACGACGCCGGCATGGTAGGTGCCGAGCACGGTCGCGGTGCGGAGCCAGAAGCTCACCCGCGTGGGGCGCGCCGCGTCCAGCGAGCGGAACGCGAGGTCGTTGTCGCCGTCATAGTAGAGGCTGCGGCTGCCTTCCGCGGCGTGGGCGTCGGTGACGTGGAGCTGCACCCTCCCCTTGCCAAACGTCCAGTCGCTGCCGTCGGTGGTCTCGAAATCGTCCGCATACCAGTCGTCGCGGCAGGCGCCCTCGAAGCAGCGCTGACCGGCGGCCGCGCAGTCGATCCCCCCGGGCGCGTACGTACCGTCGTGGTTGCAGGTCGTCGCCACCGAGCCGTCGCAGGCGGGTCCCGGCGCGCAGGCGCAACCGCCGAGGGAGCTCGAGCAAACCTCGGGGTGCTCGCAGAGCCTCACACGTGTGCTCGAGTGCCCGTCCGGGCCGCACAAGGCGACCTCTCGATCGTTCGTGCAGAAGTTGGCGCCGGGCGTACATCGTTGGGTGGTGCGTACCGGGTACTGAGCCAGCTGCTTGACGACGACGCGGCCGTCCTGGATCCAGGCGCCGAAGACACGTGGGATGGCGTGCCTGCTGCCGAGGTTGTTCACGAGGATCCGGCCCACGACCGCCATGTCCAGATCCTTCGTGCTGTGCCCGGCGCACGCCAGCGAGAGCCCCTCTTCGAGCTTCGGCGTCGACATCGGCGGGAACGAGCCAGTACCGATGCGCACCGTGTCCTCGGTGAGCGACCCCGACCAGCCGAGCAGGTAGTCGTTGTTGCCGAGGAGCGGGCGCTCGTCGGGCTTCCTGGCGCGGAAGTGCGGGAGCGTGGGCCTCGACGCGACCTCGAGGGGCGCAGGGAACGACCGAGGAACGCCGCCGACGAGGCGCGACGCATGGAGGCGCCGGCCCTCGCCGACCCTGGCCGTGTAAACGACGAACGGGACATTGCCGTGGAGCTGGAGCGCGGGCTCCGCGGGGTCCTGTTCGGTACCGACGCGCTGCACGGATCCGGACGGCAGGAGCGTGTCAGCGTGCAGGCGCTGGTAGTAGAGGGCCGCATGGCCGAGGCGGCTGTCGATCCACGCAACGGCAGGGGCACCTGACGAGACGTCGGCCACGGCCAAGGTGGCCTCCGTCACGTTGCCTTCGCCTTGCGTGACGTCGACGACGTCCGACGCCGCCCCCAGCGAATCGAGCCGCAGCGCTCGCAGCCGACCGACGCCGGAGACCTCCTCGATGAACGTGACGACGATCCTGTCGACGTCGTATTGCGCGATTTCCACCGAGTGGAGGCCGGTGCCCGCGTGCAGCTCGCCGCCCGTGAGCAAGGCGCCGTCGTCGCTCACCTGCGCGTACCGCAGCGAAGCCTGGTCCTCGATCCAGACGACGTGCGTGTTCTTTCGCGTCTCGCCCACATCATTTTCGCGGACGAGCGCCGGCCGCTCCGCGTCAGCGCCCGCCGTGGAGAGCTGGAGCGGCGCGAACCCGGGCACCACCTGAGGCTCACCCAGGAAGTAGCGACCGGAGAGCGCCAGCACGGGGCCGCCCGTGAGCACGGCGACCCCTTTGCCCGCCACGACGTCGCGATAGCTCACCAGGACGACGTCGTCGTTCCCTGTGATGCGCGGCGACTCCGGCGCGGTGGGGTTCTCGCTCAAGACGTCCGGCACGAACTCCGAGAACGAAAACTCGATGCCGACTTCGGACACGTAATCCGTGCAGGTCGAGGAGCTGCACACGTTGAGGACATAGGCTGCCCACAGCGTCGCATTCGGGCGATCGACCTGCACGAAGGCCGGCTCCACGTGGCCATCGTTCGGGCCGTTGTAGCGGGTTCCGACGAGCGAGGCCGCCGGTCCTTCGCCAGAGAAGCGCGGGACGATGGAGAGTTCGGACCGGGCGTACTTGCGGTTCACCTGCGCAGCCGAGGCGCGAAACGTTATCACGACAGGGCCGCAGGCCGGCACGAGCTCCGCCGCGGCCCCGTTCCAGTACTGGTCGCCGGTTCGTCCGGTTCTGTAGCTGACCGAGAAGGGGTACTCACGGGGGCAGCCGGGGGTGCCATTGTCCGCCTCGAGGCAGCACGAAGCGACCGGGGAGGTGAAGCAGCTCGCGCGACAGTTCGTCTCGTTCAGGAGCCACGTGTTGAAGCAGGTTACGTTGTTGGCGCACGACCTCGAGGAGCCGGCGCACACCGCCCTCGTCACGCAGTCGCTGTTGCAACCATCGTTTTCGACGCGGTTGCCGTCGTCGCAGGCTTCGCCGCGTTCAATCGTCATGTTGCCGCAGACGGGCTCGTCGCCGCCGCCGCCGGTCCCAGCGCCGCCGCCCGTTCCCGCGCCGCCTCCGGTGCCTGCGCCGCCCGCTCCCGCGCCGCCTCCGGTGCCTGCGCCGCCCGCTCCCGCGCCGCCTCCGGTGCCTGCGCCGCCCGCTCCCGCGCCGCCGCCGGTCCCAGCGCCGCCGCCCGTTCCCGCGCCGCCTCCGGTGCCTGCGCCGCCCGTTCCCGCGCCGCCTCCGGTGCCTGCGCCGCCCGTTCCTGCGCCGCCTCCGGTGCCTGCGCCGCCCGTTCCTGCGCCGCCACCCGCCGCGGAGGCACCGCCGGTCGCCGAAGCGCCGCCCGTCGAGGAGGCTCCACCCGCGCCGAGGTCACCGCCGCCGGCAGCGTCACCGCCGCCGGCAGCGTCGCCGCCGCTGCCGGCGTCGCCGCCGCTGCCGGCGTCGCCGCCGGTTCCCGTGTCGCCGCCGGCTCCAGCGTCGCCGCCAGCGCCTACCGCGCTCGTCTGGCCGCCGGTGGCATCGCCGCCGCCTTCCGTTGAGCCGCCGCCACGACCACCCGTGTTCGACGAGCCGCCGCCGCTTGTCGCGCCCCCCGTCGCAGCGTTGCTCGTGCTGCCGCTCGGCGAACCGTCGCCCCCCTCGCCATCAGGCTCGACGGCCCCGCCACCGGGCCTGATCTCAAGACAGGCGACGACACACGTCAAGAGCCAGGCCTTCGATAGATTCTTCAGGAAACGTGTCATGCGTGATCCTCGGCAAGGAGCGACATCGGCGCTCATCAAGCGACACGACAGCGGTGGACACTGGAGGCTAGCAAGTCCAAGCGCGATCAGAAAGTCAAGCACCTCGTGATGGCCGTCCCGTCGTCCCGTCACGCTGCACGCGCTGGTTGTCCTGGCACCAAACGTCTCGGCAGCGCCTCGCGCGGTCAGAACCGATCTTCGGCAGCTCGGGGAGCGCAGGCTGCGCGGCGGGGGTCTTCGTCTCCTCTCATTGCCTCCGCCCCGCGATGTGTCTCTCCTCGCGCATGCTCGCTCGCGCGTCCGCCGGCCGCAAGCGCCAGGACACAGGCGATAGGACGTTGCCCATCCGAGCCTCGCACGAGACATCTCCCGTCCGCTCTCGGCGCAACGGGCGAGCCCGCGATGGCGGCGCATGATCGAGCACGTCAAGACGGTGCGCACCGTCTCGTTGCAGCTCTGGGTGAGCCAGCCCGTCGGTCGGCTCGGCACGAGCGCGCACGCGCCCATCGTCGGCGCCTACCGGATGCCGCTCGAGACGTGGGCCGACATGTCGCATCTCGCTCCCGTCGAGGGCTGGCGCGCCGGCGAGGGCGTGCAGGGGATCCTCTACGCGTGCGGGCAGCTCGGCCATGGCGACGATCCGGTCGCGGCGCGCGATCCGCGCGTGGACGACCTCGCCGCGCTGGAGCGCACCGCGCTCGATTTCCTGGAGAAGGACCTGGGGCACATCTGGCCTGCCGGACGGGAGGCCGCTGGCGGCGTGCGCTGGGACGCCCTGTTCGATCCGGAGGGGCGCGCCGGCGCCGAGCGCCTGCGCGCGCAGTACCTGCGCGTCAACGCGAGCCCATCGGATCGCTACGTGCTGTCGGTGCCTGGCTCGCAGAAGCACCGCATCGCGCCCGACGACACGGGGTTCGAGGGCCTCGTCGTCGCGGGCGACTGGACCCGGACCGGCTACGATCTCGGCTGCATCGAGGCCGCCACGATGTCCGGCCTGCAAGCGGCGCGGGCGCTCGGCGCGCCTGTGGAGGTCCTCGGCGAGGTCCGGCGCCGGCGGGCCTACCAGGCGATCGTGGAGGCGAAGGCCAGGGTCACGGCGCTGCGCGGCTTCGGTCCGCTCCCTGGCACGCTGCGCGTGGACTGGGATGATCACGACAGCCACCCCTTCTCGGCCGAGCTCGGCCTGGCTCCCGGTGGCCAGGAGGCCCTCGCGGCCGCGTGGGTCGATTTCGACTTGGGTGCGGCTCTTCTGGAACGAGGGCGTTTTGCTCATTTCACCCGGCGCAGTTTGGGTCGAGGCGGCGGCAGCGGTGAGGGGACATCGCCTCCTGCATAACGTGCACGGTGCGTTCGGTCATGCTCCTGCTGCAGGTGGAACGCCCAGTAGGCTTCGAAGTCGCCGCTCGAGCGCAGCGAGCGGAGGCGCAGCACCGCCTCTGCGCCTTGGAGCGACCAGCGAGCCCCGGTGCGGTCCATGCGATCCTTGACGAGATGGCGGCATGCGCCCTCGATCACCCCCGTGGCGATGGGCAGCCCCGCTGCGAGCGCGCGATCGTAGTGCAAGAGCGTCCGATGCTTCACGAGGTAGCCGATGCAGGTATCGAGCGTCACCGCTGTCCCCATGTCCACCACGCGGCTGCTGGCATGGCGCCGGATGGTGCTGGCAATGGCTCCGGCCGTGCGCCCCGCGAGCAGCTCGTGCAGCCGGCACGTCACCCACTGCTCGACCTCCTTGGTCCCGTCGGCGAAGAAGCAGTGCGCGGCCTTCCAGAGATATTCAAGCACGTGGATGATATCGAGGACTATTGTGATCTCGACGCATGCCTTCTTCGCGGCGCGCTTGACCAGGGTGATCTGGTCCTTGTTGCCGTCGACCAGCACCACCCACCGCCGAAGGCGTTCCGGATCGCGACGCAGGCCTTCAGCAAACGCCGCCGAGATCACCTCTCGCGATGACTTCTCCACGCTCGCCCAGACCCGTTTGTTCACCGGCCGCGGCCGTTGCGCGGCGACGTCATGCACAGGGCGCAAGTCGTTCACGATGTCGTCAGGCGTGCGGACCCAGGGGTCTATCGTGTAGAGGGTGGCGACCTCGGCCATTCGCTTCCGGTTGCGCTTCTCGCCCTTGGCGAGGCGCTTCGTGAGCTTGTGTTTCCCCGCTTCCGCAGCCTTCCGCGTCGCAGGTCGGAGGTCTTCGCGCCGCATCGCGATCCCCTTGCCGTCGAAGCTGAGTACCAGCAGCGCCTGAGTGTCCTCGACTTCGACGGCGCGGGTGGAGTAGAACGCATCGAAGTCCTGCGCGGCGCGCTCCGCGAGCTCCTCCACCTGGCGCTTCGGCACCGCGGCGCCGGTCGATTTTCTCAATCCCTCAACGACCTCATCGAACGAGCTGCGGGCGGCGCTCTCGGCGACGTAGCGACGGACGCTGTGCGAGTAGAGCTCGTCCGGGAGGCTCAGCGCCGCATCCATCGGATGAAGACCGGGGACGCCCGGCGCCTGATAGGCCGCGCGTGGCACATCGACCTCTCCGACGACCGACATGAGCGCTCTGCTGCTGAGACGTCGATGCTTGCGCTGAACGCCGTCCGCGCCCTTGACCTCCACGGGCCTTTCGCGCTCGGCCCGAAGCTCGAGGTGGGCCTGGAGGAGCCGCCGCTGGTACTCGCGCCCCTCGTCGACGACGAACCCCTCCAGCTCGGCATGCGTGCTCTCCATCGACTCGGATGACCGAAGATGCTTCTCCATGGCTTCTGCCTGCTCCCGGGCGCTCTCGAAAGGGTCCTGACCTGCTGCAACGGCGTACGCGGCGCTCACGACCAAGTCCTCCTGCCGGTCCAACCTGCCTGTCGGGACCGGCCTCTTGCAGAGGCCATGGATACGTCAGATTCGTGGAATTTCAACGCGTTGCATTTTCGCGCCCGGAATTATCACCTGTGGCGAAGTATACGATCGTCAATCCGTCGAATGTGGCCTCGCCCGCGCCCGGATTCTTTCACCTCTCGCGGCCGAACCTGGGCTGCGGCTTCGCGCTTGGGCCGGCGGATAAGTGCACGGCATCAACGTCGCAGGGGGGCCAAGTCCACCGGCTACGTCGACGGGCGTCTGCGTCGATGTGATAGGGGCGCGGTCCCAGGGACCGCGCCTTCGGCGCAACACCATGAAAGCGCACGGACTTTTGTCGTCGCCAAGGATCTACACCCTTTCGACTTCGTGATGGAGTCGGGCCGCGAGGTGTTCAATGCGGCCCGCGACGGCGGCAGCTCGGCGCGGCTCACGGCTTCCTGACACGGCATGGCGAGCTCCGGGGGGGGCACGAGAGCCATGCCCGCAGCTCGGCGCCTGTCTCCGACCGCCGCTCCGGGAGCCTGGGCGGCTCCAGGGACGCGTGGTGCGTGTGCAACAGGCCGTTCTGGCCGCGCTCCGCCGGGCCTCAGGCCGGCGCGCTCGTCGCTCCGCCGCCCTCCGCGCCCGCCCCGGTCGCCGGCGCTGCCGGTGTCGCCGGCGAGGCCGGCGAGGCCGGCGCTGCCGGGGAGGCCGGCGCTGCCGTCGCGCCGTTCGCCGCCTCGCCCTTGGTGCCGCCGTGCGCGCGCCGGGCGCCGGACTCGCGGTGGGCGTCGAGCGGGCGGAGGGCCCTCCGGACGGTCTCGAGCGTCGCGGGGTCGTCCTCGTCGACCATGCCGACCACCTTGGTCGCATAGCTCACGATGGCGGCCTGGATGGCGCGCACCACGGTGCCGAGGTTGGATGTCGCGGCGGCCTCCTCCTGCGCGACCATTTCGTCGCGTTGCTTCTTCATGGCGTGGAGTTCCAGCTCGGCGGCTGCGATGCGCCGGTCGAGCTCTCGCACGGTGAGCCGCAGGGGCGGCTGGAAGGCGCGCGGGAGGCGGCGGGCCGAGCGAAAAGGAGCGTGGAGCGTCGGGACGGCGTCACGCCTCGTCGTGAGCGTCGAGCCGAGCGCGTTTAGGCGCTGCGACGAAGGCAGCGGCCACAGCGAAATTCCCCGCCGTCCATCCCGAACTGCGCATCATTTCGGCTGCGTACTGGCCTTGACGCGCCGATGCCTCGGGGGTTGTTTGGTAGGGTCCATGGTTACCAAAATATGTCGTCTTGCCCAGCCGTGCGATGTCTCGGCGGGCCTCCTGGGAGAAGTTCATGAGAAAGCGTTCTTTTGTGAGTCTCGAGGCAAGCATGATTCGCTGCGTCGCGCGGGGGCTCGGCGTCCTCGCGGTCGGACTCGGCGCGCTGCCTGCCTGTAGCGAACATTCTGGCGCGGGGCAGTCTGCCGGATGGTCCTCCGCGCTCCCCACACGCATGGATGCCCCCGCCGACTTCGACGCGGTGGTGCGCGATTTCCGGCTCGCCTACCGGCCCGAAGCCGACGCCTTCGTGGGCGGCGGCGACGCGTACGACGTCCGGTTCCACGCGGGCGCTTTCGAGGTCGCGCATCGGCCCGCAGATCGGAGCGTCGGGGCATCCGCACATTTCCGCACCGTGACGATCACGCGCGGCGGCCAGGATTTCGCGGGCGCAGCGAACCCACGCGTCGCGCCGGACGGGCACCTCGCGATTGCACATGGCGCGGTGGAGGAGCACCTGCGCAACACGAGGGAAGGCGTGGAGCTGTCGTATTCGTTCGCCGAGCGGCCCGAAGGGCCAGGCGATCTCCTGGTCCGGGTGGAGGTCTCCGGCATGGAGCACACGGGGGAGACGGCGTCCGGTCACCATTTCATGGATCCGGCGACGCACCTCGGCTTGCGTTTCGGGATTGCCACCTGGATCGACGCGTATGGGGCCCGTACCGGCGTCCCGGCGCGCGTCGCGGGGGGCGCGATCGAGCTGTCCGTGCCTGCGGCGGTCCTCGAAGCGTCCACCTATCCGGCGGTGCTCGATTCGCTCGTCTCGCCGGAAACCGGGCTGGATCAGCCCGTGCTCACCCGAGCCGCAGAGCCGCAGGACCATCAGGCCATCGCGTATGGCGGCGGCCAGTACTTGCTCGCCTGGCGCGACCAGCGCGCCTACGAGGCTCGTGTCTTCGCCGCCCGCGTGAAGCACGACGGCACGGTGCTCGATACGTATGGCATCCCGATCGCGGCGGGCTCGAGGCCAGCGGTGGCCTCGGACGGGGAAGATTTCCTCGTCGTCTACGAGGGGGTCGGCGGTATCTACGCGAGGCGGGTCGACGCCAACGGCCAGCTCGTGGGGAGCCAGTTCCAGGTCAGCCCGGGGGGCGGGGTATATCCTGACGTGGCCTTCGACGGAACGAATTACGTCGCCGTCTGGAGCGACCTCTTCAATACCTCTCTCGCGCGCGTCAGCCCCGCGGGCGCGGTCCTCGACCCGAGTGGCGTGCTCGTCGGGCCCAGCCTGGGCCTTCCCCTCGAGACCCCCTTCAACAACCCCGCCGTCGCGTCGGCCGGACAGGGCAGCTCGCTCGTCGTCTGGAGTGACGGGCGTATCTGGGGACGGCGCGTCGATTCGCAGGGCGCCTTGCTCGATCCGATGCCATTCGCCATCAGCCCGCCGCTCACCGGAGACGAGCCCGCCGACAAGCACACGGATGTCGCGTTCCTTTCGGGCTCGTATTTCGTCGCCTGGACGCGGCGTGACGGGCTCTTCGGCCCGCAATCGATGGGCGCGGCGCGCGTCGATCCGGCGGGCACGGTGCTCGACCCGGCGGGGATCCTCGTCGCGGACCAGGTAGAAGTGGATTCTTACTTCTACGGCACCTCGGTCGGGTCCGACGGGACGAACGCGGTCGTGCTCTTCGGGGTCGGCGTCTACTCGGACGGCTTCAACGTGCTCGGCACCTTTCGCGTCCGCGTCGACGCAGGAGCGACGGTCCTCGATACCGCGCCCGTGCTGCTCGCGCCGGGCGTCATCGAGGCGGACATGACCGTGGCCCCCTCGCCCTCGCTCGCGACATCCACCGTATGGGACGTGAACGACGGGCCCCCCATGAATACGTTCATCGCGGCGACGCGTGTCGATCCCATGGGCGCCACCCTCGATGTCCCGGGGATCGTCGTGTCGAAGAGCGCCAACGCGCAGATCACGCCGGACGTGTCGTTCGACGGGACGAACTTCCTCCTCGTCTGGACGGATACCAGAGACTATGACCAGGCGGCCTCTCCTGGAAACGAATACCTCACCGATGTCTGGGCGGCGCGGGTGAGCGCGTCCGGTGACGTGCTCGATCCGAGCGGAATCCAGATCCGGAAGGCGGTGGGCTGGGACGTCGCGCCGCGAACGGTATTCGACGGGCAGAATCACGTCGTCACCCTTCTCCACGCCGATTACCTCTCCGACTACAATCCCCCGACCTGGGAGCCGCAAGTCGTGCGCGTGAGCCCCGCCGGCGTGGTGCTCGACGCGACGCCCCTCGCCGTGCCGGTGACGTCCAATTCGCACTGGAACGACCCCATCGCGGCGGCCTCGGACGGGACGCAGACGCTCCTCGCGAACGACGATGGTCAGGGCATTTCGGTGGCGCGGGTGCTGCCGGACGGCACGCTCGCGGCTCCGCCGGCGTTGCTCGTCGACGAGTCCGGCAATTTCGGGACCATCTTGCCGACGTTGTCGTACGGCGGCACCAATTTCCTCCTCGCATGGAGGGACGGGGTGGACGGCAATGACCTCGTCGCGTCGAGGGTCTCGGCGGCGGGCGTCCTCCTGGATCCGATGCGCCTGCAGATCTCGGCGCCGACGGAGCAGGTCGGGCGGAGCGCCATTGCGTACGGGGGCTCGCTCCACCTCCTGGTCTGGCCGGAGACGGTGATGGGGGGCTCCGTGCTCCGCGCCGCGCGCGTCGACGACAATGGAACGGTGCTGGATCCGGGCGGCTTCGTGCTCGCCACGGTGCCGGGCCTGGAAATCGAACCCTGTTCCTGGCACGACGCGACGAACGCATACGGCGTTTGCCCGTCGGTGGTCCACGACGGCAAGAGCTTCGTCGTCGCGTGGCGTTCGCCTCCGGACATGGCGGGCGTTATGCCTCCGGACCTCTTCGGGGCGCGTGTCGGCGAGGACGGCACGATCCTCGAGACGTTCAACGTGGCGAACGACCCCGAGGTGGAGGGCCCGCCGGCGCTCGCCTCGCGTGGAAATGGCAAGACGCTCGTCACCTACGCGCGTTTCGCCCCGGGAGCGCCGCTCTCCGCATACCGCGTGTTCACGCGTTTGATTCGCGTCCCGCAAGAGCTCGGCGAGGCGTGCGACGTGGCGGAGGATTGTGCGTCGGGCGCGTGTGATGCGGGCGTCTGCGTGACGCCGACCATGACGGGCAGCGGCGGCGCTGGCGGCGGCGGCGGCAGCGGCGGCGGCGGTGGCTCCGGTGGAATGGCCGGCGCCGGCGGCGCGGGCGGCGAAGGGGGAACCGCCGGGAATGGCGGCAGCGGCGGCGGCGGCAGCGGCGGCGCCTGCTCCTACCGCGCGGCGGGCGACACGCCTCACATGGGCGAGGCGCTCGTGGTTCTTGCGATGAGCGGGCTCGCCGTCGCGCGCCGGAGGCGGAAGCGCTTCGTCGCTTCGTGACGGCCGGTAGGAGGTCGCGCGGAGCTGGGGCCCTGCCCCAGGCCCCGGCAGGGGCTATCCGCCCCTGCACCCGGACCAGGCACGGCCTGGACCGATGTGGGAAGAACTGCGCGATGCGCAGTTCTTCCCGCGGGCCCGTGAGAGCCGAGCGCTATCCCTCGCCGCCCGCCGTCCTCGATCTCCGCGGCGCGGCTCTGGAGCACGGGGATCCGCAGCGCGCGGCGCTTGTCCTGCTGCGCGCCCCGAGCGCCTCGGTCACGGCCTGGATGTCATTCCCGGCGGGAGCGGTCTCCGGAGAGAGCAGGGATTCGACGATTGTCGTGGGGAGCGTGGGTGGACGTGCGTCAGGGGAGGCTCCTCGTCGTGGGGAGCGAAGGTGGATGGGCGTCAGGGGAGGCTCCTCGCCACGGGGAGCGTGGGTGGACGTGCGTCAGGGGAGGCTCCAGTAGGGTACAGCTATACGGTAGGATGCCTTCCGCTTGGTGCTACGTCGCGGTAATCCCAGGCGTTTCAGGCGTGGAAGACCTGCCTGATCGCATAAGGCCCGTTCTGTCAATGAGCTCGTACCGTCGGACTGCACGAGTCAGGAACGGCTCCGATAATCTTGACTTTGCGGAACGCGTTTGCTTGTCCTATCCGCTCCGGCTCGATATCGAGGGCTTCCCGGAGATCCGCGCGCTGCGCGAAGAGGTCGTGCGCCTGCGGGCCGAGGCGCGCACGCACGACACGGTGCTCGTCGGCGAGAGCGAGCCGATGCGCTTCCTCCGCGCCAGCATCGCCCGGGTCGCCGCGACCGACGTGCCGGTGCTGATCGTCGGCGAGACCGGGACCGGAAAGGAGCTCGCGGCCAGGGCGATCCACGAGCACAGCCCGCGCGCGAGAGGGCCGTTCATCGCGGAGAACTGCAGCGTCTTCGCCGAGGGCGTGCTCGCGAGCGAGCTGTTCGGCCACGAGGCGGGGGCCTTCACCGGGGCCGCGAGAAGAAGAAGAAGACGAACGACCGATGAAAGGGCGAACGGCGCCCGGGCCGCCGGCGTCAGC
This sequence comes from Sorangium sp. So ce362, assembly GCF_051519845.1. Lineage (NCBI taxonomy): Bacteria > Pseudomonadati > Myxococcota > Polyangiales > Polyangiaceae > Sorangium > Sorangium sp. So ce362. The sequence goes on from NZ_CP150332.1 coordinate 8,488,276, forward strand.
AGCGATGTCCTCGATGTCCTGAGGCTGGGCGCTCGAAGCCCGGAGAGCCGATGCCTACGCCAGGTGCACCCACGAGCGCGCGCGCCTGGTTCAGCCCTTGCATTGCCCCATCGAACAGCGTGGGAGGTAGTGCGAATGCTGGCGCTCACATACCATGGACCGAAGAACGTCCGCGTCGAGGAAAACCCGGAGCCTCGGGTTCAACATCCGAACGACGTGGTCCTGCGCGTGAGTCGCGCCACGATCTGCGGATCGGATCTGCACCTCTATCACGGCTACGTGCCTGACACGCGCGTGGGGACCATCTTCGGCCATGAGTTCACCGGCGTCGTGGAGGAGCTCGGGGCCTCCGTGCAGACCCTGAAGCGCGGCGACCGCGTCGTGGTGCCGTTCAACATCGCCTGCGGGACGTGCTTCTTCTGCCAGCGAGAGCGCACCTCCGCGTGCGAGAACACGAACCCGCTCACGACGCTCGCCAGCGGGATCTTCGGTTACTCACACACGACCGGTGGCTACCAGGGCGGCCAGGCCGAGCGCGTCCGCGTCCCCTTCGCCGACGTCGGCCCCATGAAGATCCCCGACGACCTCTCGGACGAGGACGCGCTCTTTCTCTCGGATATCCTCCCCACGGGGTACCAGGCCGCGGAGATGGGAGACATCGGCCCCGCGGACACCGTGGCCGTCTTCGGCTGCGGGCCCGTCGGCCTCGTGGTCCAGCGGTGCGCCTGGATCCTCGGCGCGCGCCGGGTCATCGCCGTCGACTCGGTCGGTTACCGCCTCGATTTCGCGCGCCGGCACAACAAGGCAGAGACGCTCGATTTCAGCGAGACCCCTGATGTCGTGTCCGCGCTCCGGGACATGACCGACGGCCGCGGGCCGGACGTCTGCATCGAGGCGGTCGGCCTCGAGGCGAACGGCTCGGCGCTGCACGACGTGCTGGGCAAGGCGCTCAAGCTCGAGGCCGGGTCGCCCGTCGCCCTCAACTGGGCGATCCAGTCGGTCCGCCGCGGCGGGAGGGTCTCGATCATCGGCGTCTACGGGCCGCCGTGGAACCTCGTCGACGTGGGCGCGGCCATGAACAAGGGGCTGACGATCAAGGCCGGACAGTGCGACGTGAAGCGGTACATGCCCCGCCTGCTCGAGCACATCCGCAGCGGGAACATCGACCCGAGGGCGCTCATCACCCACCGCGTCCCGCTCGAGGCGGCCGCGGAGATGTACCGGGTGTTCGCGGCGAGGACCGACGGGATCCTCAAATGCGTGCTCATCCCGCGAGGGGCCAAGTGAGCTCTGGCATCGAGGAGGAGGCGATCATGGAAGCCGAGATCGTGCTGCCGAGAGAGCTGCCGTACTGGGGAGTCGACCTTTGCCCCGAGGACAGGCCCGGCGTCCCGAGGGAGGTGCCGCCGCGCATCCTGGCGAGCGCGCACTGGCTCGAGCCCGAGCAGCAGCCGATCGAGGGGCCGCTGCTCAGACACCCCGGGCGCGCCCGCCCGACGCCGGTGTTCAGCACGGCATTGCCGCCGAGAGGAGCGAGCGGCGTGCTGCGCCGCATCGCCTACAAGGTCCCGGATCACCGGCTCTCCCACTGGGTCGCGCTGTTCATCGCGGATCGGGTCGACGTGATCGAGAGCCTCCCGCTCCTCTTCGATGGACTCAAGAGGCGGGCCGTCAGGGCAGGCAAGCCCAGGCGCACGGCGTCACAGCGCGCGTGACGAAAGGCGTGCTCGCGTCGATCCAGCGTGGCACACGCGAATGCCGGATCGGGACCAGGGCCCCCGGGGCCATGGCGGCGAGGAGCCGAGCGCATGCGCACTGGATCGATGGAAGCTGAAGGCCAGGAGAGCTCGGGCATGCGGCGCGTGATGTCCGGCGCCGCCGAGCAGGCGGCATGGTCGCGCGCGAGCAGGCGGTCACGCGGTGTGTCCCCGGGGTCGTCGAGCGCTGGGAAGGCGTCGTGGACTGCGCGGTCAAGATCGTCGGTGTCAGCGACGACGCCGAGGTGCTGGAGCGCTGCGAGTCGGGCCTCCAGGGGGCCTGCGCGTTCTTCTCTGCGTCACGCCCCGCGCCCCATTGCATCGAGGTGATGCACCCGCGGGCCAACTCCGGAGAGGTCGCGAGGACCCTCTCGGCGCGCCTCGGCCTCTCCGGCGCGGCCATGGCCACGATCGGCGAGCTGCCCGACCATGTGCTCATGTTCCGGGAGAGCGGGCTCAGCATCGCCATGGGGCAAGCGCGCGCCGTCGTGCAGCGGCAAGCCCGCTTCATCACGCTGTCGAACGCCGACGAGGGCTTCGCGCACGCCGTGGAGACCGGGCTGCTCGCCACGGGCGGCGGCGGCCAGTGAGGGACGAGGGGGAACGCGCCATGACGCCCCCACCCCCGCAAGCAGCCGCTCCAGCTCGGCCGCGCACGAGAATGCGTGTCGGAGGCGAACCTCGATGTCCCACGTCGTGCAGTCCGCGGCGCCCGGCCCCGCCTACGCGACGCGCCTCTGGCTCAAGAGGTCCCTGGCGAGGCGGACATAATCGGACGAGGTGACGATCCCGACGACGTGGAATCGATCGTCGACGACCGGGAGACACCCGATCTTCAGGTCGAACAGCTTGGCGGCAGCCTCGGCGGCGTCCGTGCCGGGGCGCACCGTCTCGACCACCCCGTGCATGATCTTGGCGACATGGAGCTTGGCCTTGTACTCGATCTCGTCGTCCTCCGACGGCACGCTGATGCTCGGCGGCGACGCCTCGAGCACGTCGTGCCGGCTGACGATCCCGACCAGCACGCCGCCGTCGGTCACGGGCAGGTGCCTGATCTTCTCGCGGTTCATCATCTGCTCGGCGCGCTCGACCGAATCGGTCGGAGCGACCGTGAAGACCGGGTGAGTCATGATCTCATCGACGCGCATCGGTTTCGACCTCCTCCGCCGCCGGGCGGGGCGCCCCCGGCGGGCGGCGCGCGGCGCAAACCCAGCGTCTGCGCCGCCCGCTCGTGGCCCTCCTCGGTCTGAACATTCCGATCGGCCATCTCGCCATCCCCCGCCGAAGACCGCCCCGCGCGCCCCGAGGACGCGCGCTGGGCGCGGTCTCCGGGCCGGGGCGCCTGTCACATGCTGGCCACCGGCCGCTGTCGCGCGGTGGTGCCGATCAGCAGCATCGAAATGCCGCTGACGAGGACGTCGACGCCGACGAGCAGCCCGATCGCCCACGCCCCGGTGCTCGGCCAGCCCCACCAGATCAGGACCCCGAGCGCCAGCGCGAGCAGCCCGTCGAACAGGAGCCAACCCCAGGCGGGCATCTCGCGATGCTGGAGCGCGCGGACGATCTTGAGGAAGCCTTCCACGAAGAAGAAGGCCGCGAGGATCAAGGTCAGCGTGACCGTGCCCGTCACCGGGAAGACCATGATCAGGACGCCCGCGGCGAGCTGGATCAGGGCGCTCGCGAGCGACCAGCCGGAGTTGGCCCATCGCCGGTGCTGGATGGCGTGGACGCCCTGGAACACGCCGCTCGCCACCAGCACGGCCCCGATGGCGACCGCCGTGACCAGCGAGGCGATCACGGGCATGAGGATCGCGAGAGCGCCAAGCACCAGGAGGGCGATGCCGAGCCCGATGAACGAGCCGCGGTGCTCCCGCAAGGTATGGGGCTCGACCAGTCGCAATCCGAAGCTCGTCGTACGAACAGGGTCCTCCCAGCGATCAGCCATGTGTGTACCCTCCTCTTCCCGGAGCTGGAGTTTCGCCGAAACCGTGACCGTGAATCGAAGCCCAGCGCCTCACCGGCGTGCCTGCTCGCCGCAATGAACGCCATGCGCTCCGCCGAGAGCGCATGAGCCGGGCGAGGCACGGCAGGGGCCGGGCCACGGCGAACAAGGTGCCGCCCCCGAGCGGTGTCAAGTGACCCCAGGGCGGCCGGTCTCGCGCGCCCGTGATCAGGTTGCTCACCCCCTCACGCCCGGGGGGACGGCGGCCGGCCCTCCCCGCTCACGCCCGGGGGGACGGCGGCCGGCCCTCCCCGCGGCATGGTTCTACCAGCGATCCGCGCGGCCGGGCCGCTCAGCCGGCGAGCCAGCGCAGGAGCGCGCGCCCGCGCTCACTCGTACCACGTCGGCACGATCTCCCGCACCTCGGCCAGCGCGGCGATACGACAAACCTGGTCCCATGCCCCGTCCTCGAGCGCGCCATGGCGCGCCGTGCACTCGGCGTCTCCCGTGGGGAAGAAGTACAGGGTCTCTGCGGGCACATCGCACCTGGCGCGGCCCCTCGACGAGCCGGCCCGGATCGCGGGCGCGATGCCCCGCACGCGCGCGAGGAGCGCCGCGTCGTCCGACGGCAGGCAAAACTCCAAAGATCCATCGTTCACGCACCCCGTTTCCCTGGTGAACGCGAGCTTCTGGGTCGGGCACGACGGCGCAGGGGGCGGAGGCCCCTCGACGCCCCCGTCCCCCGGCGTCGACGGCGGCGCCGACGTACAGCTCGCCAAGCACGCTATCAGCCAACGAGAGATCGCGAATCGTCGCATGGATCCACTCCCCGTGTGCTCCGGCGGCGCACCTGCAGCCGATATCGCAGAGACGCTGAGACTGTCAACCCGGAGGTCCTGCAGTTTGGGCTTGACGTTTCAAAAACGCTTGGGTGTGCTTTCCCCCGGCCTCGGCGGGCTTCAACCTCGACCACCTCGGGCTGGTGCAAGAATGAACGTCCGACTCCTTCTCTCGCTGTCTGCGCTGGGCGCTCCGCTGCTCATTCCCCCGCGCCGACATCGGGCTCGACGAGGCATCGCGCGCGATCGTGCTGGAACGCGGATACTCAGGAAAATTGTGACCCACTTCAGCCCGAGGCTGGGATAACATCGCCCTGAAGGGGAGATGGACGCGCAGAAGACCGTGGCGCTCGAGGCGGAGCTGGACGTGTTGCAGAAGGAAGTGCAGCGCCTGCGCTCCCGCGTCGCCGAGCTGGAGGAGGCCGGCCGCGGCTTCCCGGAGCGCTTGCTCGACGCGCTGCCCAGCCTCATTTACGTGCTCGATCTCGATGAGGGGCGGTACGTTTACTGTAACCGGGAGCTCGCCGATCTCATCGGAGAGGGCGGCGGAGCCGCGGCAGACTCGCCCCGCGGCGACGGCCTGTCCCCGATGGTGCATCCGGACGATATCGGCCGCATCGAGGAGTACCGGGCTCGCGTGGCCGCCTCGGAGAGCGGGGAGCAGGCGACGGTGGAGTACCGCGTGCGCGGTCGCGACGGCGGCTGGCGATGGTTCCTCGAGCGAGGCGTCGCGCTCGGCCGCGATCCGGAGGGACCGGGGCGGCGGATGCTGGGGTCGGCGCACGACATCAACGCGCGCAAGCATACGGAGCAGATGCTCGAGCGGAGTGAGAGCCTGCTCCATGCGTTCCTCGAATACACGCCGTCCATGGTGGTCGCGGTGGACGCCGCGGGCCGGCTCCTCCTCGTGAACCGCGAAATCGAGTCGTTCTACAAGATGAGTCGCGAGGAATTGCTAGGGCGGGTCGTCTACGACCTTCTCCCGGCGCCGGCGGCCGCCTCGATACGAAAGGCCAATGAAGAGGTAGCGGCCGCCGGACGCCCGGGCGCATCCGAGCAGGTGCTCGTCTACCCGAACGGTCCGCGCACCTACCTGTCGACCAAGTTCCCCATCCGCGACGCCGAGGGGAAGATCTACGCGGTCGGGACGATCTCGGTGGACATCAGCCGGACCAAGCAGGCCGAGGCCGAGCGCGCGGAGATGCAGCGGCAGCTCATCGAGATGCAGCAGGCGACGATCCAGGAGCTCATCACGCCGCTCCTGCCGCTGGCGCCTGGCGTCGTCGCGATGCCGATCGTCGGGAGCGTCGACCCCGCGCGCGCCGGGCAGATCCTGACGACGTTGCTCGAAGGGATCGCCGACCGGCAGGCCAAGATCGCCATCCTCGACATCACCGGGGTGAAGGTCGTCGACGAGCGCGTGGCGCAATCCTTCGTCGACGCGGCCCGAGCCGCGGGATTGCTGGGCACCCGGGTCGTGCTCACCGGGATCAAGCCGCAGATCGCGCAGACGCTCACGACGATGGGCGCCGATCTGAGCGGCATCGTCACCAAAGGGACCCTGGAGAGCGGCATCGCCTACGCGCTCGGGCGCCAGCTCCGCTGGTGACCGAGCGCGCTCCCATCGAGAGATCGGGTGTGCGCGGGTACGCACAGGGCCTTCACGGCGTCGGCGGAGCCCGCGACGACCTCGTGAGAGCAGGTTTCTGGCGCCCCTGACGGTGTACTCTAGTGATGACATGCGCCCGCGCCCATGACGGGAGCGCGAGGCGCTGTCGGTACAACGTGCGATGTGACCCAGGAGGTTGCGTATGAAGCCTAGAGTGATGCCGTTACGTGGCGCGATCGTGGTGACCATGGCCGTCAGCCTGGTCGCGGGGGCCGCGCTAGCCCGCGGCGTGCCGATGCTGCAGGGTTACGATCCGGTGCCCGGCCCCTCGCCGTGGGGCCCTGACGACGAGGCGGGCGCCTCCAACACGCAGACGCCGGACAAAGTCCTCGAGGGCAAGCGCCTGATCAAGGAGGGCAAGGTCTATCGTCTGGGTCACGTCTACGAGCCGGGGATGCCGACGTTCCCGGGCAACCAGGGGCTCTCCGTGGAGGCCGGGCCGACCGCGGTCATCCAGCAGCAGGTCACGAACTCCGAGGTGATGCACGGGGAGTTCGGCCAGATGGGGACGGAGTTCGACGCGCTGGGCCATTTCGGCTACATCCCGCCCGGGAGCACGGACCCCGCCGACGCGCTCTTTTACAACCAGTTCACTGGCGCCGAGATCCTCACGGAGGACGGGCTCGCGCACCTCGGCGTCGAGAAGGTGAAGCCGCTCGTCACGCGCGGCGTGCTCCTCGACGTCAAGCGCTACGCGAACGGCGGGGAGACGCTCGCGTTCGGCCAGGAGATCACGCTGCCCATGGTGATGAAGACGCTGCGCGCGCAGAAGATGAACGCGCGCGACATCGGCGTCGGCGACGTCGTGCTGATCTTCACGGGCTGGGAGGAGAACTGGGAGCTCGGCACCGAGGGGTATTACACGCAGCCGGGCGTGGGGCTGGCCCAGCCGGGGATCGGGCTCGAGGTCGCGAAGTGGCTCTCATCAAAGGGCATCGCCTGCGTCGGGTCGGACAACTTCGGCATCGAGGTCCTCCCGCCGAAGCCTCCGGTGGCGCCGGGGGTGATCTTCCCGGTGCACCATCACCTGCTGGTGAAGAGCGGAATCTTCATGCACGAGGTGATGGTGCTCTCGGAGCTGGCCGCGGATCTGGCCGCGGAGCTCCAGGAACGGCCCCACGGCCACAAGAGCCCCTACGAGTTCTTCTACGTCTACAGCCCGCTGCCCCTCCGGGGCGCGTCCGGATCACCAGGGATCCCGCTCGCGATCCGGTGAGCGGATCGGCGCGCCGGCGCCGCGCGCGCCCGCGTCACCCGGCGAAGAGTTGAGGGCCCCTGGAGCATTCCGCCGGCCGAGCGCATCCCTCGCCGCTCCTGTCCAGGACTTGCCACTGCGCGTCAGAGTGATTCACGCGGTGGGGCTCGCCGAGCAGGTTTCCAGTACGTGTCCGAGGCGTCTCTTCCGGCGGCGTCGAAGAAAGAGCCAGGCAGCATCGGCGAACTCGGCAGCTTCACCCGGGGTGCTCGGGATCGCTCGCTCGCTCGGCTGCTCTGGGTCTGATAGAATGGTCGTCGGCCATGCTCGAGCTCCTCCGCAACGCGCACCACACGGTGACGATCGACCCGGCTTCGCAGATCGCCCGGGTCACGAGGAGCGCGCTGCCGTCCGAGTCTGTCGCGCAGTTCGAGGAGCTGTGGATGGAGGTGAGCCGCGCGCTCGACCGGGTCGACCGCCATCGGCTGTGTCTGCTCATCGATCTGCGCGCCGCGGTGGGGCGGAACGACCCGCAGTTCGAGGCGGCGATGCAGCGGATTCGGCCGCCCGTGATGGGCCGCTTCCGGCGCGTCGCCATCCTGGTGCGGACGACCGCGGGGGCGCTGCAGATCCAGCGTCATTTCCGCGAGGACGGCATCGATCGGATGATCGGCAGCGACGAGGCCCGGCTGCTCGACTACCTCCGAGAAGCACCGGCGCGCATTCGTTGATGCGGGTCGCGATGGGCGCAGCCCCCAGACGCGCGCTGATGCGCCGTCTGCGATCTGCATCGAGGTGTCCTCCGTCCGGCGATATCCATCGCGGTGTCCCATGTTCCGTGAGGAGACGAGGATCCGAAGTCACCCGCGGCGCCGCCGCAGGGGGAACCGCCGCCAACCACGCTCCATCCCAGACCGACCCCCGACCCGACCTCTGCAGTGCTCAGGCGAGCCAGACGCGGCTCACCTTTCGTGACCGGCCGGCGACGATTTTTGTAACCTGGCGAGAATGAACGATTTTGTGGGCCGGCGACCGGGCCGCCCACGCGGGCTCTCGACGACCTCCTGGGCCGGTGAGGTGTCGCCCTCGACAGACGTGGCCAGTCGAAGACTGGGATGGATCACCACGCTTGGGCGCCGCGGTCCATGTCATTTTCGAGTTTGTGCAGCCCCCGTACTCCGGTCTTCTCGTTTGTTGTGCGATGTGCTTGTCAGTTCGTGAATTCGACGCATATTGGTATTCGAGTCGCGCCCCTGCCGTCCGCAATGTAGTCATGCGGCGTGTTGCAGCGCTCGTGTCGATCTGCCAGGTCGAGGCCCCATCCGTCCCGGTTTCGCTCTTGCGATGCCCTGGACGGTGTGTTCCGCGTTCGTCGATGCTCATGTCGCGGTGTCGCAGCCGACCGCCGCGGTCGTCCTCGGCCAGTAGGGTACAGCTATACGGTAGGATGCCTTCCGCTTGGTGCTACGTCGCGGTAATCCCAGGCGTTTCAGGCGTGGAAGACCTGCCTGATCGCATAAGGCCCGTTCTGTCGATGAGCTCGTACCGTCGGACTGCACGAGTCAGGAACGGCTCCGAGAATCTTCTTTGCGGAACGCTGAAGTCATGTCTGCTCGTCCAGCATCGGAAGACAGGCTTTCGACCGAGGGGCTATCCGCGTGGACTTCATCGCGGTGCGGGCTCTCCCCAAATCCCCGGGGACGCGACGGATCGCGACGGATCGGCGCCGCGGAACAGTCCCGCGAGATCCATCACGGAACATCTCGCGCGAGCTGGGGCGGTCCGTAAAGTCATCAACCGGCGCTCAGCGAAGCCTACGTCCCACTGTTTGAGGCCGCGTGCCCGGACGAGCCGGCAGAGGACGCCCTCGCCGCGTACATCGACGAGGCGCGCGCCCTGCGCAGGTCCTGCGCGGCCCAGTGAGGAGGGCTCCGCCGGCGAGCAGCGGCGCGCGCCCGAGCTGCCGATCAGCGCCCGAGCACGTCGAGGAAGCGCTCCTCGTGAAACCCGATCGAGATCCGCGTGCGCGTCCCCTGCACGGCGCGCGCACCCCATTCGCCCTTTGCTCGATAGATCTCGACCTCGGCGAGGTCGCAGACGCGCTCGTCAAGCGCACAGGCGGCCGCGACGAGATCGTGCATCGCCTTGCCGACGCCCTTGTCGTCGAGGTAGCGGTCGAGCGCGTCGATCATCATCCTCAGACCAACCCGCGACGGATTGCTCGAGATCCGGCGATTCAGCGCGTCCTGCATGGATGGGGTCCACACGACCCCGTGGCACACGTTCTTCGAGACGAACACGCGCTGGTCGATCTGCGGTGAAGCGAGCAGCGCGAGCGTCTCCCGGGGCGCGCCGCCGGGGTTGAAGCTCGGGCAGGTGAGCCGGCCGCGGAATTTCTCGAGCGGTTCGGCGACCAGGTCATCGCCCGCGAAGCCGCCCTGCTGGACCCAGCGCGCGAGCCTGAGCTCGGGAACGTCCTTGAACGCCTTGCCGATGTTCTTGGGCGCCGCCCCGACGAGCACCGTGGCGTCCGGATCGCGCAGCAGCTCGGCAAGCAGCGCGGGGCCGATCGCGATTTCGCCGACCGGGTGCTGGAGGATGCCTTCGCCGTAACACGCGTGATGGAAGCCGGAGACACGCGCCTTCTTGCCATCGCTGGTCGCCCACCAGGACGGACCGTGCAGTGCGCCGATCGGGACATCCGGCCGGCCGCAGCGATCGAGCCCCCAGCGGACCAGCTGGCACTGGTCCTGCGAGCCGGGCGTGACGAGCACGCCGAGCAGCTCGACGCCGGGGTGATCGGCGAGCCAGAGCAGCGTCATGAAGTCGTCCGGGTCCGAGGTCTCCATCTCAAAGATCATGCGCCGCATGACCGCTACTCTATCCCATCACCCGACGAGCCGCCGCTCGAAACAGGCGGCTCGAGGAGCTGTATCGGCTCGGCATTCCAGCCCAGGGCACCATCACGTCGTCGTGCGTGCTCCGGGACTGCTTCCCCTGGAACAACATGAACGTCGGCAATCCGAGCGCCCGGCCGGCCTCCACCTGCACGGTCACGCCCATCAAGGAGCGTGCTCGGTAACACCCAGGACCGAGCCATCACGACGCTCGCGGTCCCACCCCTTCGGTTTGCTGCGCTACACTTCCTCGCGCTGCGATCCGGCTTGATTTGCCTACGCGCAGAGCCGTCATGCCGGATCGCGCACGTATGGCTGCCGCCCGCAGCCACCATGATGGCGTCGGCGAGCGTGGGGCCGTCTGGCGGGATCTGGCATCCAGGATCACCTCCGCCGCCCCCGCCGGACGCGCCCCCGCCGGACGCGCCCCCGCCGTCGCCCCCGCCGGATGCGGCGTCGCCCCCGCCGCCTTGCGCATCGATCGGACCGCCGCCCATTCCGCCGCCCGCGCCGCTGTCCGAGAAACGCCGGTCGGGAGCGGTGCATCCCGCCCCCGCGGCGAGGGTGGTGGCGATGACGAGAAGGGAGACCGTACAGCCCGTCTTCGGCAACGGCCTGGCGATCAGCGATCCGCCGTTCTGGCTGCGGCAACGGCGCATCATGCCAGTAGGGTGCAGCTATACGGTAGGATGCCTTCCGCTTGGTGCTACGTCGCGGTAATCCCAGGCGTTTCAAGCGTGGAAGACCACGCCTGATCGCATAAGGCCCGTTCTGTCGATGAGCTCGCACCGTCGGACTGCACGAGTCAGGAACGGCTCCGAGAATCTTCTTTGCGGAACGCGTTTGCTTGTCCTACCCGCCCACGCAGGCACCGCGAGCTTACCGGCGAGCACCAGCGCCAGGCCCGTCGAGGGCCGCTCGCTGCGCACGCCGCCGAGCCCCTGCAACATCAGCGCTAGCGCTTGCATCGAGCCGCGGACCTGGCTACGTCAGCGTCTCCGTGACTCCCGCCCCCTCGCCCTACGGTGTCCTAGGCCCCCTCGACGTTCCCCTCGGCCTCGGCCTGCTCCGGCTGGCCACGGAGGGGCGCCCCTCGGAAGAGGACGCGACCGCCGTCATCCACGTTGCCCTCGATCAAGGCATACGCCTCCTCGACACCGCCGACTCCTACTGCCTCACCGACCGCGAGGTCCACTATGGAGAGCGCCTCGTCCGCAAGGCGCTCGACGCCTGGTCCGGCCCGCGCGACGACGTGCGCGTTATCACCAAGGCGGGCCTCACCCGACCCAAAGGGCGATGGGTCCCGAACGGCAGCCGCGACCACCTGCGCCGCACGGTCGAGGGCAGCCTGAAGGCGCTCGGCGTCTCGCGGATTTTCATGCTCCTCCTCCACGTGGCCGACCCCAAGACCCCCCTCGAAGAGAGCCTCGCCGCCCTCGCCGAGCTCCAGAAAGAGGGCCTCATCGAGCACCTCGGCCTCAGCAACACCACCATCGCAGTGGTCCGCCAGGCCGAGCGGCACTTTCCGGTGCGGGCCATCCAGGAGGAGCTGAGCGTTCTCGATCGCGGCAGCGCCGCCCGAGGCCTCATCGAGCTCGCCAAGCACATGGGCATCCCGTTCCTCGCCCACCGGCCGCTCGGCGGTCACGCCAAGGTCGATAGCCTCCTCAAGAACCGCGCGATCAAGCCCATCGCCGCGCGGCACAGCATCACGCCCCACGAGGCGGCCCTCGCGGCCCTGCTCGATCTCGGCCCCCCGGTCCTTCCCCTGTTCGGGGCGACCAAGCGGGCGAGCGTCGAGTCCTGCTTGCGCGCGCTCCGGGTCCCCTTTGGCGCGCGCGATCGAGCCGACCTCTCGAAGACCAGCTTTGCGCCCACGGCCGATGTGCTGGCCTCGATCGCGCCCCCCGTGATCCCCGCCGGCCTGCGCAAGCTCGAGCCCGGCGAAGGCCCGGGCGATGCGCCCGAGGTGGTCGTGGTCATGGGCATTCAAGGGGCAGGCAAATCGTCGGAGGTCGCCCGCTACACGGCCAAAGGGTACGCGCGCCTGAACCGCGATGAGCTCGGCGGCACGCTCGACGGCGTGGTCAAGAAGCTCGGAGAGCTGCTCACCTCGGGGCAAACGCGGGTGGTCCTCGACAATACGTACGGCACGCGCGCGTCGCGCTATGCGGTGCTCCGGATGGCGCACGCGCACGGCGTGCCGGTCCGGTGCCGGTACCTGGCCACGCCCATCAACGAGGCCTACGCGAACGTCGTCCTGCGCGTCCTCGAGCGCCACGGCAAGCTGCTCGGGCCGGAGGACATGAAAGCGCTCGGCAAAGAGGATCCCAACCTGCCGCCGCCGCAGGCGCTCTCGCGGTGGGCCGCGAATTTTGAGGCGCCGCACGTGGATGAGGGGTTCTCGGTGGTCGAGGAGATCCCGTTTGCCCGGCGCGTTGATCCGCTCTTCACGGGCAAGGGCCTGCTCCTCGACGTCGACGGCACGCTGCGAAGGACAAAGAGCGGCGAAATCTACCCGCGCGACCCCGACGACGTCGAGCTCCTGCCCGGTCGGCGCGCGGTCCTGGAGCGCTGGGTCAACGACGGATATGCGCTCTTCTTCGTGTCAAACCAGAGCGGCATCTCGAAAGGATCGGTGACCGAAGAGGCTGTCCTGGCCGCGTTCTCGCGGACGATCGAGCTCCTCGGCCTGCCCGTGGCCGAGGTCGTGTACTGCCCGCACCCGGCGTTTCCGGTCGGCTGCTTCTGCCGCAAGCCCCTGCCGGGGCTCGGGATATCGCTGATCCAGCGCCATAAGCTCGCGCGCGAGCACCTGGTTATGGTCGGCGATATGGAAAGCGACCGGGAGTTCGCGCAAGCGCTCGGGGCGAAGTACATGACGGCCGAGGAGCTCTTCCCGGGCGAGTGAGCGCCCGCGATGGAGAGCTACCAGGCGCGCAGCGCCCCCCGTGGGCCCCCGCGGGGACGCGCCGGGCGCCGTCCTCGCCCAGGCAACCGGCCGTCAGCGCGGGCGACCCGTCGCTCAGGTGGCAGTCGCCGGCGAGGAGATCCGAGAGGAGCGGGTCCGCGACGATGTTCCCGTCCTCGCCGGCGACGATCACGTTGCCCAGGCGCTCGTTCGTAGGCGCCCGGACCCTTCGTTTGCGTAGCTCAAGGTACTGCAGCGGGGATTTGGCGAACTGTGACGGGAGCCTCCGCTGCGGGAGTTGCTGACAGCACCTCCCGACCCTAGCCGCTGGGAGCGTGAAAGAGGGCCACGTGGATGAGCACGGAAGCATCGAGGGTGCTCGGCCTGTGGGTCGAACATCCCGTTCCCTAGAATGCGCCTCCACGGTCCCGTTTCGGACCCCAGTATGCATCCAGGCCACCAGGGCGACCGCCGGCCTGTGAATGCGGATCGTCGATCGAGCCACAGCTCGCTCCTGCGGACGCGATGAGGCGCTCAAGCACAAGCGGAACGACGCCCCACCAGGGCGAAGGGAGAGGTCCATGCCGAAACGACCTGCACTGACGACGCCGAGCGCCGCCGCTGCCGAGCCGAAGCCCGCCCGCCGCGCAAAGAGAGCGCTCGAGCCCTTGACCTCAGGGCTGCTTCATCGTCGATGCATGGATAAATGATTGATATAGCGTCGTTGTTCCAGGAGGCTTCAGCGGCGCCCTACCTCTGATCCACCCTTCGGCGCCCAGCTGATCCACCGCGCCGGCCAGGTGATCCAGGAGCGCGGGAGGGGGGTCAGTTTTACTGTCGTAAGGGGGTCAGAAGTTACTGTCGCTTGACACCCCGAGGCGAGTGGGAGCGCCGTCTCGCCGGAGACGTGGTGGCGCCTCGGGGTCTCGGCCGCCCAACTGTGACTGATGGGTCAGTGCAAATCTCGCAGAAAAGTGCGAGATATGACCAGCCTGTCGCGGTCGAGATCCATGTGCGCGCCGCGCTCGGTGGATCACGAAAGCGCCGCCGTGGATCCACCACAGCGCCGGGGTGGTGGATCTCGAAGAGGCTCCGGATTGGATCAGTCCCGGGGCGCCGCCGAAGAGGAGGGCCGGATCGCATAGAAGAAGGCTCTGTCGATCCAGGGCAGGTCCCGCAGTTGGGGCTTGACGTCTCCGAAACGTTTGGATTTCCATCTCCCTCGGCTTCACCGGCCGCGGCGGATGCGAGGTTGCTTTGCCACGGGCGGTGGCTGCTCACGCACGCGGCGAGGCGTCCGCGCGCGTGAATTGCGTCATCGATCTGCGGCACGGAGCTTGCTGGCGCGCGACCCGTGAATCAGCTGCTCAGCGCGCTCCTCGTCGCTTTCGGAGTACTGGCTTGGCCGCGTCTCGCTCAGGCAACGTACAGCGTTCATTGTTCGACTACGCGCGTCACACTGATCGTCAACTACGGCGGCGAGGGCGAGCTCGTCGCGATCGCCTACTCGGCGCAGGACGAACCAGCCCCAGCCTATCTGGAGCCGACCTTCTGGCGCATGGCCGGACAGCAAGTGCTTGCACTTCGCAAGCGCGCGGACGCTGACAGGCGGCAGTTTCATCTCGGCATTCGCGGCAGGCACGCGGCATTGATCTTCCGGCAGCAGCGCCATTTCCTACGCTGCGACTGGGATACCGAATGACGTCGGGGCGCCGCCATGATGGCGAGAGATCGCGAAGCGACGAGTCTCGCGTAAAGCACGCAGATTGCGCCACTTTCGCTGTGGCACAACCAGAACAAGGGGCTTTCCCCCAACGCCCAATCAGCGCGTCCCGCGTGGCGCGGCGAGCCCGCAGGTTGTGGAGTGAAAGCGGCCCCGTAGATGCATGGACAAGCTGTTGATACAGCGTCGCTTTTCCAGGAGGGGAGTGGATCGCGTAAGGTGTTCTATGTCGACCAGCGCGCGCAGCGTGGCCGTACGGTGGGACCGGTGATGCCGCGAGCCCTTCACCGCGGCCTACGCTGGGGAGCTCGCCGCGACCGATCCGTCGCCTCGGGCGGCCTTGGTCGCCTCGCTCGCCAGCACCCTGGGCCGCGCCGTCGCCCTTGGCGATGAGGTAGGGGCCCGGGTCGTTCACGAGGCGATCGGTCGGTTGCTCGGGCTGCCGGTGGCATCGGAGGGGTGAGCAAGTTTGGACTGAACGTCGAGCCCGCCGCTCGCGTCGACTCGCTGCCGAAGCCTTGCCGCTCGCCCACGCCCGCAGGCTCTGCTGAGATCGCCCGCGCGTGGTGCTTGCGTGCCGAAGCGCCCCGGAGGCCTCCGGCAAAGTGCTGTCGGCATGCAGCAGTCCTGTGCCGGGGAGGCAAGCGCGAGGGCGTGCGCGGGCGATCCACCTCTCTCCGCGATGATGCCTGGCGACGCCGTGGCGCAACTGCGGAGGCTCAGTAGGGTACAGCTATACGGTAGGATGCCTTCCGCTTGGTGCTACGTCGCGATAATCCCAGGCGTTTCAGGCGTGGAAGACCTGCCTCATCGCATAAGGCCCGTTCTGTCGATGAGCTCGTACAGTCGGACTGCACGAGTCAGGAACGGCTCCGAGAATCTTGACTTTGCGGAACGCGTTTGCTTGTCCTATCCGCTCCCCTGCGCCGCCGCCACGGCGTGATCCAGGAACGAGAACCTCGACTCGTCCGTCGTCCGCCGGAACGCCGCGGTGAGCTTCGTGTGCACGTCGTACGGCGGCGACCACTCGTAGAGCACCGTGAAGTGGTCGCGGATGCTGTCCTGATCGGCGCCGTACCCGGGCAGGATCGTAGCCGCTGGCGGCCAGCCAGAATTCGAGCGTGTGCTCCGCTGCGTTCAGGTGCCCGAGCGGGAAGTTGTAAGGGCCCTGATCGAACCCACGGCGGTAGAGCAGGTTGCCGTTCAGCCTCACGTTGTCGGCGTGGGCGAACTGGCCGGGATCGGTGTTCCGGTAGGCGCCTCCCTTGAGGAACACAGGGGACGCCGCGCCCTCCACGGCGACCCGATTTCATGTAAACCCTGCCAGGGACCTCGAGGGCTCGGAGGGGAGCCAGCGTCTTCTGGAGGGCCTCGTCCGGGATGTTGGGGATGCGCGTGAGCTCCTGAGCGGAGGTCTCGACCGGGGCCTCGAGCGCGAGCTCGTCGTCGGCGCATCCGACGACCGGGCCGAGGGCGCCGAGGAGCAAGAGGGCCAGCGCGTCGCCGTGACGGGCGGCGCGCCGGGCGCGACCAGACGGGACGTGCGTCGACGAGATGCTGGTGTCGGTCATGAGCGGATAGGGCGGATAGGACAAGCAAACGCGTTCCGCAAAGAAGATTGGCTCTCTTTTAGGTTTGGTGGAAGCGTGGCCACGTGTGAACAGGTTGCAGCGAGAGACCTGAACAGCAGAGATGAATCAGCGCGATGAGGGAGGAGGCTCCGTGGAGGCCGTAGGACCGTCGCGTGATGGTGCGCACCTTGCCATTGGTGCCTTCCGAGCGTGCGTTCGACAGCCCGCTCGCGACGTAGGCGACGATGCCGTCGAGATGGTGACCAATCGTTCGCGCCGCTTTGGCGAAGGGCTTGAGACCCGAGTGCGTGGCCCACGACATCCACTCTTCGAGTTTCGCCAGTACGACATTCGGCTGACGCCGATCGAGAATGGCTGCGAACGACTCCTTGAGCAGGTAGGCGCGGTAGAGCGTCGCGTTCGTCTTCGGCAGTTCCGTCAGCTTCGCTTGCTCGATTGCAGTCAGATTCCAAGGGTTCTTCTGCAACGCGAATCGGGTATGCTTCAGCGCGCTGCGGTCTTCGGGGTCTTCGATTGTCCTCACTTCTGCACGGCGTACTTCGTCGAGCGCGTCATGAACCAGCCGCTGGACATGAAAGCGGTCAAAGATGATCTGCGCGTTCGTCGCCGACTCCGAGACCGCCGAGATGTACGCTTTCGACATGTCGATCGTGACCGCCTGGATGAGCGCGCATCGCTCCGAGCCGAGCTCTTGGAAGAAGGCCCGGAGCGTGTCGGCGTTCTTCCCCTCTCGCGCCCAGACCACGCGCCCGGTGACGTGGTCGACCACGATGGTCACGTACTTGTGGTGTTTCCTGTAGGAGAGCTCGTCGATGCCGATGTGCGTGAGCCCGTCGAGGATGTCGCGGGGAAGCCGCCGCTCGACCACGCGACTAATGATTGCACCGACCGTCGCCCACGCGACGCGCATCATCGTCGAGACGACGGTCTTCGAGGTCATCTGCGCCAGGTAGCCGACCGTCTCCTCGAAAGCGTGCGTGAACCAGCTCATCGGGTCGGCCCACGGCACCATCTCGGTAGTCACTCCGCACCGCGGGCAACGCAACCGCCGCGGCGAGTACCGGAGCTCCAGCGACATCCCCGCGAGGTCGAGGTGACGCCAGCAACGCGGTTTCCGCTGGTCGTACACCTTCCTCACCGGGCGACCGCACCCTCCGCAGCGAGGGATCTCCGTGGTCGGCTCGACGTCGCAGACCAGCCCGTCCGCCGTGAATTGCGCGCCCGTGACGCGAGTGAACTTGATTCCGAGGACATTGTTGAGCAGAGTGGTCGCGCGCACAGCCGATCGGGCTCCAAGGGTTGGTGTCGTAACCCCCGAGGTAGCCCGTCGGCTGTGCGCGTTCCATCCCCAATCGCACCGCGCCATTCCTGCGCCGAGCTCGCCCGCAACGCCGCGGGGGCCGGGACCAGGTCACGCAGCCGCGCTTCCACCAAACATCTCGGAGAGCCAGAAGATTCTCGGAGCCGTTCCTGACTCGTGCAGTCCGACGGTGCGAGCTCATCGACAGAACGGGCCTTATGCGATGAGGCAGGTCTTCCACGCCTGAAACGCCTGGGATTACCGTGACGTAGCACCAAGCGGAAGGCATCCTACCGTATAGCTGTACCCTACTGGCTCGACTCTTTGGCGCGACAAAATGCGCCCTTCGCGGCTCGGGCCGTCCACTCGGGCCGCCTACTCGGGAGACAGCCCCCCGATTGCCGCTCTGCCTGGAAAGCTTTGACGACGCCTAAGCGCCCCTGTCGATTGCGCCAGATTTGGCGGAGCGGCAGCGGGTGAAGGCGAAACTGGTGATCAAAGGCGCCTGCCTTCGAGCCCAAGGCTTGCCTCATCAATCGAGAAAACCATGAAAATTCATCACAACGAACTCAAGAAACTCTGGCTCGCCTTCGGGATAGCGGCGGTGAGCTTAGGCGCCTCCGCTTGCACGCTCACACCTGAAGACGCGCAGCTCTTCGAAGAAGAGGAAGACGTCCGCTCGCATGAGCAAAGGCTCGTCATCAGCATCGCCAGCCTCGCCGACCTGCGCGCCATGGGCACCACCGGTGACTACGAGCTCGCAGCGAACATCGACGCGTCTGCAACGCAGACCGCCGGGCAAGAGTTCGAGCCCATCGGCGAGCAAAGTGCCTTTTGGTTCAGCGGCACCTTCGACGGCAACGGCTACACGATCAGTGACCTCAAGATCAAATCCGGCGTCTTCGGTACAGGCCTCTTCGCGGGCACGGATGACTCCGAGGTCCGGAACGTCAAGCTCACCAACGTGTCGGCGACCGGCCAGGAGGCCGTGGGTGGGCTCGTGGGCTGGGCGAGCAGAACGACCATGAAGGACAGCTCCGTCACTGGCACCGTCACTGGCACCGCTGGCATGAGTGCGCGCGCGAGCGCCGGCCTGCTCGTCGGAAAAATTGGCATCGATACCCTGATCGACCGCAGCTGGGCCCAAGGCACCGTGAATGGCCTCGTCCAGAGCGCGGGCGGCATCGTGGGGAAGGCGGACGGGACCGGTTACAGCAACGGAGGCCAGCCCCCCCATATCCGCGAGGCTTTCGCCGACGTGACAATCAGTCCCACCTTTGGCAGTCCAGCGACGATCGCTGCCGGTGGTATCGTCGGAGAGCTTATAGCTGGCCGTTTTGAGGATGTCCTCAGCACCGGCGCCGTCCTCGGCGACTACTCGGGGGGCGTGGTTGGCGCCATCTACTTCGTCGATGACTGGGAGGTCTCCTGGCTGCGCTCAGGCGTGACGCACGCAGTGGTCACGGTGAACAACGTCCCCAACCGCACCGGCGCCATCGGCTACTACGACACCACGAGCGCCATTGGCGATTGCAGGGGTGTTCTCTACAACACGACCACCGATGGCGGCACGGTGCGCCCCGACAGCACCGCCTGCCAAGCAGGGCTCAGCGAGAGCGTGCTGCGCGCCCCCAAGCCTGCGCCGGACCCTTTCTACTATCCTTATATTTTCGGTAGTCAGCTGCCACCGAGTGATCCGTCCTACCCAGCGGGCAGCGATGGCACCTGGAACTTCAGCGCCTGGGCCCTGAACTCGGCCTCGGAGTACGCCACGCTCCTCAACATTCCTTGGTCCATTCAACCCAAGTAACAGCCGAACCGGCGCGAGCAGGGCGGCGATCACGCCGCCTTGCTCGTTTCGGCAAGCACCCCGCGCAGCCTCCCCTCGTCCCACTCGTCTTCACCGCGACGCGCAACCGAACGAAGGGTGATCCCCACGGCTCTGGTCCTCCCCCGCTTCCGCGGACGACATCGACAGCGATCCGTTCGCCGACCCGAGCAGCGACTGCGCGTACATGGCCACGACCCTGGCGAACCGCTTCGACCTCGCGCCGCCGGACGGCGCCCATTGCGGCGAGTACCGCATCGTCTTCGCGAAGAGGTCGGGCATCACCAACGGCCTGAACCGCAACTTCATCATCTTCGAGGCCCAGCTCCCCAACCCGACCCCGAGCCAGGGGCGGCTCGGGTGCCTCCCGGTCGTCCAGTTCTGGCTCGACCAGTCCGACCCCGCGAAGAGCCCGGCGACGAGGGCGGCGGAGCTGCGCGACTTCTACTTCGATGGCCTGAGCGGGTTCGAGCCCGTCGTTCACATCGATCACTACGGCCCCGAGGGGGGCCAGATACGCACCAACGAGTTCGTGAGGCCGGGTGGCCTCCCGCTGAGCTCCTGGACGCTCCGGCAGTTCGAGACCGCGCACGCCGGTCCGACCGGCGGCTGGCTGCTCGTCGTGCCTTCGTTCGTGTCGGACAACCGGGCCGGGAAGCTGTTCACGAGCGCGTCGGGCGATCCGCGCGTCACCAGCTTCCAGGGCACGTTCTTCCCGGGCGTGGTGGAGCGGCTCGCGGCCGCGGACGACATCGACCGCTTCGCCTACGGGGCGGCCGTGCCCAGCGAGCACGAGGCGGGCGAGAGCCTGATGATCCCGCTCCACAACAACTACCTGAACAAGTTCACCACCGCGCCGACGGCCTTCAGGAACAGCATCCAGGCGAAGCTCACCGCGATGGGGAGCAGCTTGACCCCGGAGCAGCTCGTGGGGCTCACGATCGGCAACAAGGTCACGGTCGACCTCTTCGTGTCGCCCGAGCAGCCGAGCCCGAGCTGGGGGCAAGGGGAGGTGGTGAACGGTGAGGCGGCGCCCCTGCTCCGAGATGCCGGCCGGAACGTGGTCGGGCAACACGTCCACCCCCCCTGTCGTCCAGCGAGAGCAGCCCGTCGGCGATCGCGAGCCCCACGGCGACCGAGGTGAACGACTTGGTCAGCGAGTAGGGAAGGTGCGGGCGTTCGGCCGAGTACGGCGCCCACCAGCCTTCGGCGACGACGTGCCCGTGGCGTACGACCATGAGGGAGTGACACTCGATGGATTGCGCTTCGAGCCGGTCCAGCAGCGCGGCGATCGAACGGGACGACATCCCCGAGGCAGCCCGCGCCGACCGCGGCAGCAGGGTGCGCTGAGAAGGCATCCGGTCACCGTAACAAGATCCGCCCGATCGAGTTACCCGATTCGGCCTGGTCAGACGGGCCGGGTGACGCCGGTCAGGCGCTCGGAGATCTCCCGGAGCCGCCGCTGCGCCGCCTCATCGCGGGCCGACGCGCTGCAACGGAGAATCTTCGCTTGCGCCACCGATCTGTCATCGGCGAACGCGCGCAACCACGGGCGGACAGCCGCCGACGTGACCAGGGACGGACGTCGTTGCCGTGCCCTCGCGCAAACGCTGGTGCTGCGCACGGACGGCGCTTCAGGGGTCGTGGGGCAAGGGCTTGCGCGGGAGCTGGGCGAGATCCGCGAGCGCGCCGGGGGCTCTTGTCAGCGCCCGAGGGGCTCCGAGGCGCGCTGCAGGCCGCTCAGCACCTTGTAGCGGGCGGAGATGGCCTCCAGCTCGCCGGGGGCGAAGACGTCCTCGATACGGTCGAAGCCGCCGGGCGCGCGCTCGTAGGCGATCTGCAGGCACTGCTCCGGACCGTTGCGGCGATTGGCCGCGACGATGGCGGCGGTGGCGGGCAGGCGCTCGGCCTCGTAGGCGGCCAGCGCTTCCACCGGATCGGCATGGGCGGCGAGCGCGCGGACCAGGGCGCGGGCGTCCAGGATGGCCTGGGTGGCCCCGTTGGAGCCGTTCGGATACATGGGATGGGCGGCGTCGCCCAGCAGCGTCATGCGCCCATGGCTCCAGCGCGGTAGGGGATCGCGGTCAACCAGCGGGAACTCGTAGATCGCCTCGGCGTCCCGGATCAGGCCGGGCACATCCAGCCAGCCGAAGCGCCAGTCCTCGAACCTGGGCAGGAAGTCGGCCGGGTCGCCCGGCCGGTTCCAGTCCTCCCGTCGCAGGTTCCTGCCGACCGCGAGATCGGTGGCCCAGTTGATCCTCTGGCGGCCGTCCGGCTCCGGTGGGGAAATCGGATAGGCGACGAACTTCTGGTCCTGATGCCCGGCAATGATCATGCTGGCGCCGGTGAGGAAGGGCGCCGCCAGGCTGGTCGCCCGCCACAGGAGGCGACCGCCGTAGATCGGCGGCCCCTCGTCCGGATAGAGGCCGGCGCGCGCCGCCGAGTGGATGCCGTCGGCGCAGATCAGGAGGTCGGCGGGAACCTGCCACGCCGCGCCCGCGCGATCGAGGAAGAGCGCCACGACGCGGCCTCCGCCCTCCTCGTGGCCCGAGAAGCGCCGGTCGCAAATCACCCGGTCAGGGCCCAGCCGCTCGACGGCGGCGTCGAGCAGCACGCCCTGCAGGACGCCGCGGTGCAGGGAGATCTGCGGCGCGGCATGCCCGGCGAAGCGGCCGCGCGGCTCGCCCCAGATGCGCTGGCCGAAGCGGTTGAAATAGACAATCTCGCGGGTCGCCACCCCGTGGGCCAGCAGGGCCTCGGCCAGGCCCAGCTCGCCCAGCACCTCGACGGCGTTGGGCAGGAGGTTGATGCCGACCCCGAGCGGCAGGATGCTGGACGCCGCCTCGAACACTGTCACTTCATGGCCCGAGGCGTGCAGCGCCAGAGCCACGGCCAGGCCGCCGATCCCGGCGCCCGCGACGATCACTTGCATAAGTCCTCCCGTAGACATGCGGCTCGACGCCTCCCCTTGTTGGAGCCGCCGCCCTCTCGAGCGCCGGCACGGCGGCCGCGGAGGGTCATCATCGCGGCCCCCGAGCATCGAGATACCCATCCTCGTGTTCGAGCATCCGTGCTGAGCCCCAATATGTCATGACGATCCGTTGCGATCCACGGTGACCTGCTGCGCTCTGCTGCAACCGCGAAACCGCGGAACCGCGGGCCAAAACGTGCATTTTGATTGACGCGAAGCCGTGGTCTGCGCGAGGATGTCCGGCTAATCTCCCCGGAGGTTCGCGGTAAACCACGCCCGACCTCGCATCGTGTACATCATTCGTGAGCGTGGGGACTCCTGCCCGCAGCCTCATGCGCGACGTGGCCCGGACCGGCTCACGGAATCTATTGTCACGGAGGACTTTTGAATGAGCACCATGACGAAGGTCTTGAAGCCTGCGTGTGCTGGAGCGGCGAGCCTCCTCGTGGCCGGCTGCGGCGTCGACGCCGGCGCGTCCCAGCGGACGACCGACCGGCGATAGCTGCTCTCGGCACCGGCCGCAGGCGACGTGACCCTGGTCTGGCGAGCCGACGCTCACCGTCCCGATCACGGACATACCGTCTGGCGCTGCCGCTCTCCTCCTGCTGGACGTCACCGACGGGACGAGCAGGAAGAGTCGCCTTCAGGGCTTCGCGCGCAGCGGGCAGCGGAGCCTCCGCCTCGCAGCGCAGCCTCGTTAGCGCATCTTGCGATGAGGCCGTGCGGGGCGGTTTCGCCGAAGCAGAGCTCGAAGGTCGCCGCGGCTTGGGCCGTCACCGCCCCCTCCCCTCTCGCCTGACCGCCGTAAGCTCGGTCACCAATGCTCTCAACAATTCTCGACGCCATGCGATGTCAAGGGCGAACCGCCACGCCCGCGTCAGGTGACAGAAGGTCCCTTTGCGGTCCGCCTCCCTCCTGAAAATTACACTGCATTAACAATTTAACACCGATACTACCCAGATGGGCGGGCTGCATACTCCGAATAAACGGGGGCGATGGCGACGATGACTGCACCGCGCGCCGCGCCGGTGTATACCCCCCCTCGACATGGTGCATTTGGACGAGAAAGTTGAGCCACTCTTCGAGCAGATCGTTCGCCGCAACCCCGGCGAATCGGAGTTCCACCAGGCGGTCCGTGAGGTCCTCGAGTCCCTCGGCCCGGTGTTCTCCAAGCATCCCGAGCTGACGCGGCACAAGATCATCGAGCGCATCTGTGAGCCCGAGCGCCAGGTGATCTTCCGCGTGCCGTGGGTCGACGACCGCGGCGAGGTGCAGCTGAACCGCGGCTTCCGTGTGCAGGTGAACAGCGCGCTCGGTCCCTACAAGGGCGGCCTCCGCTTCCACCCGACGGTCTACCTCGGGACCATCAAGTTCCTCGGCTTCGAGCAGGTCTTCAAGAACGCGCTCACCGGGATGCCGATCGGCGGCGGCAAGGGCGGCGCGGACTTCGACCCCAAGGGGAGGTCCGAAGGCGAGATCATGCGCTTCTGCCAGAGCTTCATGACCGAGCTCCACCGCCACCTCGGCGAGTACACCGACGTGCCAGCGGGCGACATCGGCGTGGGCGAGCGCGAGCTCGGGTACATGTTCGGGCAGTACAAGCGCCTCACGAACCGCTACGAGTCGAGCGTGCTCACCGGCAAGGGCCTCGCGTGGGGCGGCTCGCTGGTGCGCAAGGAGGCGACCGGCTTTGGCGCCGTCTACTTCGTCGCCGACATGCTGCGGGTGCGCGGCGAGAAGCTCACGGACAAGACGTGCGTGGTGTCGGGCTCGGGCAACGTCGCGCTCTACGCGACCCAGAAGCTGGAGCAGCTCGGGGCCCACGTCGTTGCGTGCTCGGACTCGAGCGGCTACGTGCACGACCCCGACGGCATCGATCTCGCGCTGCTCAAGCAGGTGAAGGAGGTCGAACGCGCTCGCATCAGCGAGTACGCGACGCGGCGCGGCCGGCGCTCGCGCTTCGTGCCGGGCGGCAATGTCTGGGAGGTGCCGTGCCAGATCGCCCTCCCCTGCGCGACGCAGAACGAGCTGAACGCGCGCGACGCGGCGATGCTGGTGAAGAACGGATGCCGCGCCGTCGCCGAGGGCGCGAACATGCCCACCACGCCCGACGGCGTGCGCGTCTTCCTCGAGTCCGGGGTGGCGTTCGGCCCCGGCAAGGCGGCGAACGCCGGCGGCGTGGCGACCTCGGCGCTCGAGATGCAGCAGAACGCGAGCCGCGACTCGTGGTCGTTCGAGCACACCGAAAAGCGGCTCGCCGAGATCATGACGAACATCCATCGCACGTGCTACGACACGGCGGAGGAGCTCGGCGTGTCGGGCAACTATGTGGTGGGCGCGAACGTCGCGGGGTTCCTGCGGGTCGCGCGCGCCATGATCGCGCTCGGCGTGACCTGACGGCGGGCCGCGAGCGAAAGAAAACCGCGCACGAGGCGGCCAGCTGGGATTCACCACCACGTCGACTTCGCGATCGTGGGCTCCGGCTTCGGGGGCAGCGTCTCCGCGCTGCGCCTCACCGAGAAGGGCTACTGGAGCGCTCCACCGCGCTGCTCAACGAGCGGCGCCGCCGGCTCCGGGCGCGGGGGGGGGTGCTCAGCGCCGGCGTGCTGGGCTCAGTAGGGTACAGCTATACGGTAGGATGCCTTCCGCTTTGTGCTACGTCGCGGTAGCCCCAGGCGTTTCAGGCGTGGAAGACCTGCCTGATCGCATAAGGCCCGTTCTGCAATGAGCTCGTACCGTCGGACTGCACGAGTCAGGAACGGCTCCGAGAATCTTGACTTCGCGGAACGCGTTTGCTTGTCCTATCCGCCGAGAGCGCCGACAAGATCTTCCGCGCCGGCCTCAAGATCGAGCGCGAGCGCAACCCGCAGAGCGATCTGTGCGGCACGCTGATGAAGCGGATCTCGCTGCTCTAGTTCCGTACGTCCGGTTCAGCGCGTCCGATCGAGGGGGCAGCGCGCTCGCGTGCCTCCATGCGCTTCGCCTCGCTGCGGGGCGCTTGCAGCGGCCTGGATCCACAGTGAGCGCGGAGCCTGCACGGTAGCGCGGGCGACGGCGGAGGGGCGCTCCCCCGGGGGGCTCGCAGGCCGTCCGCCGTGACATGTCCCGTGACATGTCACGCGCTCGCAGGCCGTCCGCCGTGACATGTCCCGCGCGCGAGACGCTCACCGCGCCGCTCCTCGTGCTCACGCCGCGTGAGATCCTCGCTTCGTAGCGTGGGACGTTCGCGTCCGGATCGCGGCTTTGCCGGTGCCGGCGAGGCTTTTCTTCACGAGAGCCGATCTGCCGGACGAGGACTTCGCACGGCGTGTGGCGATGGCAAGCCGCTTGCAATGTTCCATCCGGAACGCCGTCGCTGTCTCGCACCTGGGGACGCGGAGAGACGGCGCGCCTTCTGGCGCATGCCTCAGATGGGCTGTGCCGGCGCGCCCGGCCTCCACGGCGGCTGCGTTTGTCCTTGGATCAGCTGGATTGGATCGAGGTGGTGAAATGACACAGGCATCGTGGAAGTTGATATCTAGATTTCTTGGTCTATCGCTGCTCGCCGCGGCCGGATGCACCGTCGAGGCGGTCGGGGCACCGGAGGAGCTGGACGAGGAGCCGCAGGCGTCTGTCAGTGCAAAGCGGTTCGGCACGTATTGCCAGGAGACCTTCGAGAACGGTTGGCAGGACGAGGTGATTGACGCGTGGGATCGCTGCTCCGCGTTCAACGACGAGCTCGACGATACCGATACCAAGGTCTTTTACTGGAACCTCCACGGCGCGAAGCCATTCTGGGAGGGGGCGTCGGACCAGGTCTTCGTCGAAGACGTGGACCTCATGTTCGCCAATACCCACGGCGGCGGCTGGTTCGACTCCGCGGTCTACACGATGTGGGACGACGGCGATCTCGTGCACTCGACGAACCTGCGATGGGGGAACGAGGGGGTTGGCCTGAGCATCTTCGCCTCGTACGCCTGCGAGACCTTGAAGTACTCGGATGACCGCACGTGGCAACGCTGGAACGTGGCGATGAAGGGCGGGCTGCGCATCATTCTGGGCAGCCATGACGAAGTCTGGAACTCCGATACGACCGACGAAGTCGGAGAGGATTTCGCTGACAACATCCAGGGCGGCCAGTCCCTCAGGAACGCGTGGAAGGACGCGCTGAGCGACTGGTACTTCGATAACGACGCCGCCGCCGTTTCCTTCGGCAATAGCCTCGCGGACTGCGAGTCTCGTCGCGACGGCATGACGTGGAACAACTACACGTCTTTCCCGAGGCGAAGGGACGGGGACGTGACCCACTGGTGCTACGTGGCCTGGGAAGATGTTTGATTGACGTCGGCTGGTCTAGAGGAGGAGCTACAGTGAATCGACAAATGATGAAAAGGTCAGTGGTCGCGGCCCTGGTCGCGTCAATCGCGGCGCTGTCGTCCGGCGCTCAAGCTCGTGAGAGCGCGTACCGGGCGGAGCTCGGGGCTCGTTCGCGCGCGAGCGGGCTCGGCGCCAAGACGGTGGAGTTGCTGCGGCGCCTGCCCGGCAGGGGCAATGCTGAAGTGGCGAGCCTCGTGACGTCCCGGCTGCGAGCGTCGGCCGGCGTCCTGCGGCTCGCGGAGGGGAGCGAGCGCCAGAACGTCGACGGGGGCCGCCTGCAGGTCACCTCGACGAGCGGGTGGTCCATTCGAGTGAGGGAGGATGGCACCAGGGTGGAGTTCGACAACCGCGGTTATCTGGAGCAGGCGGCGGCGGGCAAAGTGGCGGTGAAGGACCGTATCTCGCACGAGGAGCTCGAGCAAATCGGCAAGAGCTTCATTTCGAAGACGCTCGGGGGCCTGGTCACGACGAAGGCTGGCGAGGAGCTTGTCCCGCTGAAGAGCGAGTACGAGGTCCACGGAGGCGGCGAGGGCGCGGGGCCCAAGCAGTACGAGAACGTCGTGGCCAACACCATCGTCTTCGGGCGCACGGTGAACGGGATCGCCGTCCTCGGCGCCGGCTCGAAGATCGCGGTGACGTTTGCCAACGATCGCACCCCGGTGGCGTTCTCCTACGACTGGCCTGAGTACGCCGCGCTCGGCGAGCGGCAGGACGTGCACGACATGTCGGTCACCAACGAGCGCATGTCCGCTCTCGCGTCCATGCGCTTCGGAGCGTCGGAGGTCGAGGTCAAGCGGTTCGAGTGCGGGTACTTCGATCGGGGAGCGAAGAGGAAGCGAGACGTGGCCGCGCCGATCCAGGCTGCATGCGTCGTGCACTACGTCGGCCGGCGGCAGGTCCAGGAGGTCGCCGCGGACCGCGCGGCTCCGGAGAGCGGAGCCGTGGTCACGGCGATCTCCGACGCCATCCCGGTGGGGGTTCATGTGCTGGAGGATGCGGCCTGGCCTCACGCTCAGGCGCTCAGGAAACACGGGGACGTGTGCGCGGTCTCGGAGATCTCCGAGGCCCTTCTCCCCGACCAGTCTCCGCGTTAGGGTGACCTCATGAAGAATGGGTGGACGGCGGCGGGTATGGTTATCTATGGCTGTTTGGCCGGCTGCGGTGGTGCTGAAACGCCGCAGGGAGACTGGAAGCAGGTGCTTGCGTCGCTCGATGGCGAGTCGGCGACCTTCTCCCTCTCCTACAGGGCCGATCCGCCGGACGGAGCGATCGTGCGCGCTGCCGTTCATCAGGGGGGGATCGATGCGCCATGCAGCTTGTACTCTGGATCGGAGACCAACAAGGGGGACTTCTGGTATCTATCCGTCACGGCGAACAGCGCGCGCTCCGGCGCCTTCAACATCGTCCCGCAGATGAGCGGAGGGGACGGCTTGCCTGAGCACAGGGACAGCGCGCTCGTGCGCTTGATCGATGTGCGCGGCTGGGAGAAGAGGCGGGTCTACACGGCGCTTTCGGGGACGGTCACGCTGGCGGACGTCCCGCTGGACCTGGAGGAATGGGCGGAGGGGCGGCCGATGGTGATGGACATATCCGCCTCGTTCCCGGACCAGCCCATGCAGAGCCTCGGCTGCTCCGGGGGAGGGAGCGGCGACGGGAGCATGTCTGTCCATCAATGCGAGTGCGGCAGGGAAGACGGCACGACGGTCACCTGCACACCGGATGTGCCAGGACAGGACTGCTGCCTGCGCGACGCCGGTTCGGGCGCGGGACCGCAGGTCCGGTTGAACGCGGTAGCCCAGCAATGCCCAGACATGTGCAGCTTCACTGATCCGGGGCTGGCCAGGCACTGCCGAGCGCTGAAGGATGGTAACTGAGAGTCGGGTGAGCGTGAGGCCTTGGCGGACCGTCTTCGCTTGCTCCTTGTGCCGGTACTGCCAAGCGCTGAAGAAGATCCTAACCACGCGTCAGGTGAGCATGAAAATTGGGTGGAGTGCCATTGCTTGCGTTTTGGTCGTCGGTTGCGGCGCGGGTCCGTCGGAGGGAGACGGCTCCGCGGGAGGGTCGAGCCGCTGCAATGGCGGATGTGAGCGCGACATCTGGCCGAGGCTCATCCTCGGGATCAGCGGCTCGACGCCAGAGGCGGAGCTCGACGTGGTCGTCCTGGCGGAGGGAGACCGCTCGGGGGAGCGCGAAGCCCGCCTGCGAGGGTGCCCGACGTCGCTCCCGGCGCGGTATCTCTGCTCGTACGGCATCCTGCCGAGCCCGACGGACAGCACCGTCACGCTGACCCTGACCCTGAAGGGCAGCGGGGCCTCGGAGGAGGTCGTGATCGACCTCGCGGAGTATAACACCTGTGGTCGACAGATCAGCTATCTGCTGGTCGAGCATGACGGAGCTTCGCTGAAAGTCGGTGAGCCGACGCTGATATCCCCCTGTCAATCGATCCCCGAGTGAGCGCGCGCACCGACCGGCGCCGCCCCCGCGGGCGTGGCCGGTCCCGCCCAGCTCAGCAGGGTACAGCTATACGGTAGGATGCCTTCCGCTTGGTGCTACGTCGGGCACCCTCGCAGGCGTCCCGCGCTCCGCCGCCTCCCACGCGGCTCGCATGCTGCTTTCAAGTTTTCCTCCCCCCTCCATCGGTGGTCCCATTCGCTTCAGCGCCTCCAGGCGCGCAGCCTCCAGCCTCGACCGGCGCGGCGCCGTCGCCCGGCGCTTCTCCACGAGCTCACCGAGCACCTGCTCCGCGCGCTCCCACTGCGCCGCCGCCCCCGGCGCGTGCGCGATCCTTCGCACGGCGTTCCAGGACGCTTCAAGCTGATCACACAGGTTGCCGATCTCGGGGTGCAGCCGTGCGATCGCGCGCAGGTGGCACCGGGTCTGCTTGTTCATCTGAAAACACTCTTCCAGGACGTGGCTCGGCGCGCGGACAACTCCGCACGCGAGCTCGTACCAGCGCCGCGAGCTCATACGTCTACAAAAGCACCGAACCACAAACCTGCCAGAGCGAAGCCTTCATTTTCCGTTCAACTTCAAAGAGCGTTAAAGCACAGTACAAGAGTCGGCTCCTGGCGAGGGCGACGGCATTCAAGTCTGATGTAGCGTGCGACCAAGAGGACGCCGGTTCTCACGTGGCACCGTGACCTGACTGGCATTCGCTGGGGCCCGATCACGTGACCTCGGTGTGCGGGGTGACCCCTCCGGCGATCCCACGGCCCGGCCGTCGAGCGGGGCCAGCTCGCCCGGCGTCGCGGCCGCGGGCCGCCCCGCGGTCGTGCCCGCCGCGCGTCGCCCTTGCCTACGTATGCGACAAAACGGACGTCGGCGGCTCGCCGGAGACCCTCAGCCGACCCCGCGCAAAATTACCAAATCGACCGCCTTCGCCCCCCCCAATCGGCCCCTCGGGAGCCCCCTCGAAGCGGTCCAACTGCGCGTCACCAAAGCGGTTTCCACACCTGACCAGATCCCGGTAACTCGCGACGAGATACCGGGTCGTCAGAATTACCTTTTCGGGCCTCCTCACGGGCTCTCGTGCAGGCTCCGTCCCGATCCCGAAACACCACAACAACGGAGGTTCCGATATGGCAGGAGCAGCTACCCTCGCGCCCTCGACGGCTCCAGACGCGCGGTCGTCGGGCCGCGCAGGCGGGCGACGCTGCTCCACGGGCGGCATCGTGCGCAGCCCCAGGCGTTCGTCCGTCAGCGCGCGGTCCCCGCGACCTGCCCCACGACGCGCTCCGAGGAGCCGCCCGCCCGCGGAACGGCCGCGCGCGGGCGACGTCGTGCAGCTCGAACCCCGACAGCGAGAGTGCCGACGACCTCCTCAAGGAGGAGGAACCGATCTGGCGCGCGCTGCGAGCCGTCGCGCTCGAGCGTGCTGGCTAGAGTTCGTCAGGTCGAAGGGTGGCGGGCCTGAGCGCGGTAACCGCCAAGCCATCGCCATGGGCATGGCCCCCTTGCGGGTCTCGCTGAGGTCGACGATGCTGGGCGCGGGGCGGCGTCGGCCCACGGCCCCGCGCCAGCCTTGGCCGAGAAGGCGGGCGTAGGAGGATGCTCGGCGAGGCGGTCTTCGCCCGCGTCGCAGACCGAGGCCCGCGTTGTTCAGGATGCGCCGGCGTCGCCAGCGGCCGGAGCCGCGAGCGACGCTCGCGCCCACGCGGCGGGCAGCAGCTCGTCCAGCCGTTCGCGCGACCAGCCCGCCTGCAGCATGCCGATCACGTCCGTCGCCCAGGCGAGCGGGTTGACTCCGTGCATCGGGCACGAGCCAAATACCGTGTAGCCGACGGCGAGGCGTTCAGCTCCCTTGTCCGAACCGGCGAACAAGTAGTTCTTCCTTCCAAGCGCTACACATCGTATCCGCCGTTCGACTTCGCCGATGTCGATCTCGAAGCGCCCATCCGTGAAGCAGCGCCGCCACGCTGCCTCCTGATTGATGGCGTACTGCGTTGCGACGTAAAACGGCATACTTGGCACGAGCCCCAGGTGCAGCTCGTGAGCAAGCTCGACATCCTCGTGAACAACGCCGGCGTCGCTTCGACCTCGAACGTCGAGACCGAGACGCTCGAGAAGTGGCGCTGGTTGCAGTCGATCAACCTGGATGCGGTGTTCGTCGGCACCCAGGCTGCGATCGGAGCGATGAAGGAGAGCGGCGGCGGGTCGATCATCAACGTCGCCTCGATCGAAGGCATCATCGGCGACCCGAACCTCGCCGCCTACAGCGCCAGCAAGGGAGATGTACGGCTCTTCACCAAATCAGCCGCGCTGCACTGCTCGAAGGCAGGCTACGGCATCCGAGTGAACTCCGTACATCCTGGCTACATCTGGACGCCGATGGTCGAAGCCGTTGCCGGAGAAGGTGGTGACCAGGACGCCGGACGTCTCCGCTCGCACGCCAGGCCGCCACATGCCTCTTCCACGTAGCTGCATCCGCCATCCCCTGCACCGCTCAGCCGGTCATGCTCAAGACGGGGCTCGTGCAGCGGGTACGCCGTGTTGCGCGGCGAGAAGGCTTCCGACGACGCGCTGGCCCGCGAGCTGGGCGCGATGGGGCTGCTCTGAGTCAGCGCGCGCGCCGGTAGTGCATGGCGACCGCGCCGCTGCGGAGCGGCTTCGCCGAGACCAGCTCGAGCCGTCGCGTGCTGGGCAGCCCGCTCTGGTACAGGGTCGGGCCGTGGCCGGCGATCCTGGGGTGGACGAGGAACTTGTACTCGTCGATCAGATCCAGCCGGTCCAGCTCGGTCGCGAGCTTGCCGCTACCGAGGAGCACGCCGGCCGGGGTCGCGTCCTTGAGCTTCTGCACGCCCGTGCGCAGGTCGCCCGCGATGTGGTGGCTGTTGGTCCACGGGAAGTCCTTTCGCGTCGACGACACCACGTACTTCGGCTTGGCCTCCAGCTTGACCGCCCACTCGCGCATCGCCGGCGGCGCCTCCTCGTCGCCGCGGGCGACCGCCGGCCAGTAGCTCTCCATCATCTCGTAGGTGACGCGGCCCCACAGCATCGCCCCGCCCTCGTCCATGAGGCGGGTGAAGAAGGCGTGTGTCTCGTCGTCGGCGATTCCCTCCTGGTGGTCGACGCAGCCGTCCAGGGTGACGTTGATGCTGAAGGTCAAGAGTCCCATGCGGCGAGTCTAACACTCCTGGCGATGGAACGGCAGGCCGTCGCAGAACTTGTCGCTGAGGATGTGCGCCAGGAGCGACGGTGTCGCGAGCGCGCGCGGCAGGATCTGCGGCGGCAGCGGTGCGGTCACGATCGTCGGCTCGGCAGTGTCCGCCGCGCCGGCGTCGCGGTACTTGGCGCGGGCGATGACCATGCGGACGTGGCTCGGGCGCCGCCAGGCGAGCTGACAGCTCTCCTCCCAGCCGATCCTCGGGGCGGAGCCCTCGAGCAGCGGGTCGGTCAGCTCGATGCGTTCCTCCGGGAGGTCGGCCTCGCGTAGGTCGCGACGCCCAGTCGGCTTGCGCTTGCCGCCAGGCGGGCGCGCCCCGCCCGTCTCGGTTGGATCCGCCGGCGCGGACGCAGCGGGCTGTCCGAGCTGCTGGTTGAGCGCGCCGAGTGCCGCGAGCTTGTGGGCAAACTCGAGCTCGAGCTGGGTCGTATCGAGCCGCTCGGCTTTGGCGACGAAGAGCCGGCGCCGCATCAACTCCAGCTCGTGCTGCAGGTTGCGGTAGGCGAGCCGCAGCGTGTCGCGCTCGACGGTCAGCGCCGCGACCGCCACGCGCTCCGCGGCGAGCGCCGCCTCGAGCTCGGCGACGCGTTGCTCGGCGCTGCGGGACTCCGTCATCGGCGTGTCGGTGGCATCGGCCACCCGCGTCCTGTACTCGACTGCGATCCGGGGGTCGAGCCCCGCCGATCACGATCTGCGATCAGTGTCAGTAGGGTACAGCTATACGGTAGGATGCCTTCCGCTTGGTGCTACGTCGCGGTAATCCCAGGCGTTTCAGGCGTGGAAGACCTGCCTGATCGCATAAGGCCCGTTCTGTCAATGAGCTCGTACCGTCGGACTGCACGAGTCAGGAACGGCTCCGAGAATCTCGACTTTGCGGAATGCGTTTGCTTGTCCTATCCGCCCAACATGGGCTTGGATCTGACGGCCGGTACTCGATGCGTGCACGGCTGCGCCGCACACTTGCTCGCCACGGCCTCAGCGCAAGCCCGCGCTCTGCGCACGGTGCTCCGCCGGCGTCGCTCGCGCGTGGCCTCGGGGTGGAGGGCGCCCATTCCGGCGTCCCCACCCGTCGCTTGACACGGGTGAAAGTTCCACTGCCTACTATGCCCGGATCGTTTGCAGAGCGGACAGCCTTCGAGCGCGGCGAATCCGCCGATACTGTGCGGCGGTGCGCATCGTGCGGGCACGACGTCGCATACTTCGATGCCGTCATCGAGGACGAGAAGCTGACCGGCTATGCGTGCCCCCACTGCACCGCGAGCCCGACCGAGGCCTGGGTCGAGGAGCGGATGCGGCCGGGCGGCTGGTCGCGCTGCGGTTTTCTGGGAGAGGCGGAGGTCCTGCGCGACGTCATGGCCCGGGACGCCGAGACGCTGCAGCGGCTCGGGCTTGGTCACGCGCAGATCGCGGACGCGCTGGATCGCCTCCTCGCGGAGGCCCTGCGGGCGTCCGAGGATCGCATCGCACGTGCGACCGACCAGTTCGAGGAGGCGGTTCCTGCGAGGCTCCGGTCTGCTGGTGCACCTGATCCGCGATCATCGCTTCTTCGAAGGCGAAGAGAGCCCTTTCCGGCTGGATCCCGAGCGGGCCGCGCATGTGCTGGGGCTCTCGTCCTGACCGGGAGCGCGCTGGTCTGTGGGCGCGATGCTCCGCCGAACCAGCCGCTGGCGAGGACGGCTTCGCCACGCGGCTATCCGAGGTGGCCTTCTCTTCCTCCTTGCATGTGAAAGCCGCCACAAGGTACTTTCTCGGCGCGATAGCAGTCCCCGCTCGAACAGCTCGAGGAGATTATCATGCCATGGTATGTCTATCCCGCGCACTTCTTCGGTGGGGCGATCTTCGCCAATGCGCTCCCTCACCTGATCGCGGGCGTGTCCGGCCTACCATTGCAGAGCCCATTCGCATCACCGCCCTTCAAGGGGCTGTCGTCGCCGACGGCGAACGTTGCCTGGGCGCTGGCCAACCTCGCCTTCGCGTATCTCTTGCTTGTGCAAGTCGCTGCATTCGACCTCAATAACTGGTCTGATGTTGGTGTCTGTTTTATTGGGTTCGGCACCATGGCCCTCCTGTGCTCTCGTTCTCTAGGTCGCCTTCGCAAGATGGCCGTCTCCTGAGCTACCCCGTCGCGAGCGACGAGAGCGCGCGCCGCGAACGCCATCAGCCTCTCATCCGAGCTACGCTGGGGCGGGCCGCAGCTGAACAACCAAACGTCGGGCGAGCGAGGGAACACTCCTACGCTGTATCGACCGCAGGGACCCATGCCCAGCATCCAGGGTCTGCTCGGGCCCAACGCGGTCCCGAGCGCGGGCCTCCCGGCAAACTCCGGTCCGCGGCACCTCGCGTTTCATCCGCAGGGCGCGGTCGCCTTCGGGATCAACGAGACCGCGAGCACGATCACGTCGTTTCGGTTCGATCGAGCCTCGGGCCGGCTGACGCCCATCGCGACGGCCTCGACGCTGCCCGAGGGGTACTCGGGACGAAACACCGGGGCCGAGATCGCCGTGCACCCGACCGGCAGGTTCGTCTACGGTTCCAATCGCGGGCGCGATAGCATCGCCGTCTTCTCGGTCGACGCTTCGTCCGGGAAGCTCTCGCCGCTCGCCGATGTGCCGTCAGGGCACGGCGGCGGCCCGCACAATCCGCGCAGCTTCGCGCTGTCGCCAGACGGCCATCTCCTCTATGCCGCCAACCAGGGCTCCGGTCAGCTCGTCGCATTCCGTATCGGGGCCGACGGCAAGCCCGCGCCGCTCGGCGTCAAGGCGCAGGCGCCGGGCGCCACGTATGTCGGTTTGTTCCGCTTCCCGGCCCACCGCGAGCCGGCGCCACGATAGAGATCGACCTCCGGGAGGAGCTACCTCATGATCGCGCGCCATCCGAGGGTTCAATGGCCTCGCCGCCTGCAGTGCTTCCTGCTGTGGGCGACCGTCGTCCTGGCCAGCGCTTGCCGGCCGCCGGCGGCCGCCGACTTGATCTCGCCCGTGGACCGGGCGCCAGACGCGCCGGCGCCGACGCAAGATGCCATCGCGCGATGCCTCGCCCCGGCCGCACCCAGGACGGTCTTTCCGAGCTCGGCGGGCTACGAGCGCGACCGCCGTGGCTTCAACCTCCGTATCCAGGTCCTTCCGGGCGTGATCGTCCACCCCGTGAACGTCCCGCAGGTCCAGGCCGCGGTCAGGTGCTCCCGTCGCCTCGGCCTGAGCATCGCGGTTCGCTCCGGCGGCCACAGCTACGAGGGCTACTCGCTTGGCAAGGACGGCGGCATGATCATCGATCTTGCCGGCATGACCGACCTCGCCATCGACAAGGACCGAAAGACGGCGACGGTGGGCGCCGGGTGGCGCCTGGGCCCGCTTTATCACGCCGTGTGGCAGCAGGCGCAGCTGGCGTTCGTGGCGGGCAGCTACCCGAGCGTCGGCCTGGCTGGCCAGAGCCTCGGCGGCGGCTATAGCTTGATCTCCCGCAAGTTCGGCCTGGTCGCGGACAATGTCCTGAGCATGACGGTCGTGGACGCGGAAGGAGAGGTCCTGAGCGCCGACAGCATCAACAACCCCGATCTCTACTGGGCCCTGCGCGGCGGCGGCGGCTCGTTCGGCATCGTGGTGTCGTTCACGCTTCAGCTACACCAGCTCCCGGATACGGTCGCGGTGTTCCGCTACAAGTGGCCGCGCGAGGCGATCAAGGCCGTCATGACGGCCTATCAGCGCTGGTCGCCGGCTCTCCCGCCGGAGGCGAACGCCATGATGGTGGTGAGCTCCAGCGGCGTATCCGTCAAAGGTTTGTACATCGGCGCCGCGTCGGCCGCCGCCGCGGCCGCCGCGCCCCTGCTCGCGACGGTGCCCGGCGCGAAGACGCTCTTCGTCGAAGAGATGCCCTTCATCCAGTCGGTGCTCTTCTTCGCCGGCCTCCCGACGACCGACCCGAAGGTGCTCTCGCCCGAGCGCCTCGTGATCGAACCGGTCTGGTTCAAGGCCAAGTCGGTGTACCTGGACGCCCCGCTCTCCTCGGAAGGGGTCGACATGATCGTCGAGTCGCTGGCCGGGACGGGGCTCGGCCCCGACCTCATCGTCAACACCTACGGCGGCGCGATCGGCGCCGTGGCCCCGGACGCGACGGCGTTCGTCCACAGGAAGACGATGTTCAGCATGCAAATCTACCTCGAGGGTGACGCGAGCACGAATCATGACGACGCCATGGCCTGGATGACGGCGTTCGGTGACAAGCTGCGGCCGTACGCGTCCAGGTTCGCCGTGCCGAACTACATCGACGCCGACCAGAAGGATTGGCCGACCGCCTACTACGGGAGCAACTTGGCGCGGCTCGTCGCCGTGAAGCGGAAATACGACCCGCAGAACGTCTTCCGTTTCGCCCAGAGCATCCCGACTCACTCTCCCTGAGGACTCGTACGAGGAGGTGCACGGCTATCACTGGGAGAGCTGGGTCGTGCCGTTCCGGGGGGACGCCGGCGAGATCGAGGGGGTACTCGGGAGATGGTCGCGCTGGGGCTCGACCTCTCGCAGATCACCACCCAGCAGAACCTTCGGGCTGCCCTCGGCCATTGCATCCGCAAGATGAGCGCAGAGAAGCAGGTCTCGCCGGTGCGTGGCGATGCGGCCGCCGGGGGAGCGCCCTCCCGCTGGCCGAGGAGCGCTTCGCTGACCGCTGCGCGACGGGCAGGACCGGCGCGATTGGAGCGGTCAAATCATCGACACGTGCAGTCGACCGAGATGGTGTAGCTGCCTTCGGCCCCGGCGTAGCCGTCCACCACCAGGTAGGATGTCTGGCCTGGCGCGCTCGTCCAGCTCACGGTCTCGACGGTCTGTAGATCCAGCGGGGTCGAGGAAGCCATCTCGTTCGACCGGATGGGGTCGCAGGCGGACAGCAGCAGCAGGTCCAGGTCCGTCGCGAGGTTCTCGAGCTTTGCGACCACCATGCACTCGGTCGTCGAGGAGACGGTATAGACCGTCTCACGCCCCGACTCGGCACGAGCGGTCCGGTCATAGCAAACGCCTGGAGCGCGAGCTCGAGCGCTTCGACCGCGCGTATCCAGGGCGCTTCCTGACCTATGCCAACCTCGACCTCACGCTCGTGGGCGCTCCGGGCTGGGGCGAGCGCGTGGCCGCGCAGCTCGCAGCCGACTTCGAGGCCGGGGCCAAGGGGCTCAAGATCTTCAAGGAGCTCGGGCTCACGGTGCGCACGCCCGAGGGCCGGCGCGTCGCGCTCGACAGCCCGGAGCTCCAGCCAGTCTGGCGCGCGTGCGCGCGCTACCGCCGGCCCGTGCTCTGGCACGTGGCCGACCCGGCGGCGTTCTTCGTCCCGCTGGGCGCGAAGAACGAGCGCTGGCACGAGCTGCACGAGTACCCGAGCTGGTCGTTCGCAGACCGGACGCGCTTTCCCACGCGCGCGCAGCTCTTCGAGGAGCGCAACCGCGTGCTCGAGCGCCACCCCGACGTCACCTTCGTGGGCGCGCACATGGGCAGTTCGTCCGAAGACCTGAAGCAGCTCGCGGGCTGGCTCGAGCGCTTCCCCAATCTCCACGTCGACATGTCGGCCAGCGCCAGCGAGCTGGGCCGGCAGCCGCGCGCGGCGCGCCGCTTCTTCGTGCGCTACCAGGACCGCGTGCTCTTCGGCACCGACCTCAAGAGCGCCAACACCGCAGGCTACGAGGTCTACGCGCGCTTCCTCGAGACCGAGGACGACTACTTCAGCACCGAGGCCGCGAACGGCCGCCAGGGGTTCTGGAGGATCTACGGCATCCACCTGCCCGCGCCCGTGCTGCAGAAGATCTACCGCGACAACGCCCGCCGCCTGCTCTGGCCTGCAGATCCCGCTCGGCCCGCGGCACACCCGTGACGCTCGGCGCCAACGAGTCGAGCGAGCAGTTCACCGAGAAGCGGCTGCGCTGTGTGCAGCGCCCCGCGAGGGCGACCCGGGCGCCGTTGCTTTGCCGCTACATGATGAACTCATAAGCGCCGATGTCCCAGCGGGGCCCCTGGGGCCGAGCGACCCAGTCCAGATCGATGAACACAGGGACCGCCGTTCCCCTGTCGATGGCCAAGGAGCCTGGCCTCAGGCGGAAATCGGGGTCGAACGGCGCGTTCGGGTCGACGAAGAGGTTCGTCGGAGAGGCGACCAGCGAGTTCCTGTCGTGGCC
This sequence comes from Sorangium sp. So ce362, assembly GCF_051519845.1. NCBI lineage: Bacteria > Pseudomonadati > Myxococcota > Polyangiales > Polyangiaceae > Sorangium > Sorangium sp. So ce362. The sequence continues at coordinate 8,527,069 of NZ_CP150332.1, forward strand.
GCGGTTCCGCCACGTGCTCAGGTTGACTATCGAGCTGCCGCCGTCCGTGCTGAAGCGGTTCACGACGACGTTGTAGTCGCTCTCGAAGCCGGCGATGGTGGGCTGGTAGATCAGGATGGATCCCCTGTCGATCCGCGGTGTATAGAGGATGTTGTTCTTGATCTTGTTGCCGACCGGATTGGAGATGCCGCCCTCCGAGCTCGGGATGTTGATCACCCAGCGGCTGTCTGCCGCCATCACGATCGTGTTGTTGTAAACCTGGTTGCGGCTCGATCCCTCCGCCCCGTCTATCGCGTAAAGCGAGATGCCGCTCGCGTGGTTCCCGTAGAGGAGATTGTTCCTGAACATGCTGTCGCTGACCCCATCGCAATTGATCGCGGAGGCCCCGCTCGTGCCGTTCTCCCAGATCTCATTCTGCTCGACGGTAGCGCCGGTGATGATCCCGTCGCCCGGCGTGAAATTTCTGTCGCCGTTCATGTGAACGCCGGCGGACGCGTTGTGATGGAGCAGGTTGCCGCGGACCTGGGGGCGATCCCCGCTGTTGCTGGTGTACACCCCATGCTCGCCGTTGAAAGCGGATTCGTTGTACTCGATCACCGCATCGTCGCTGAACGCGGTGAATATGCCCGTCCGAACGCTGTCGTGGACATCGCAGAGCCTGACGGTGATGTCGCTCGTACCGCGTAGATCGACGCCAGCTCTAGGCGCGTTCGCCACCTCGAAGCCCTCGATGATCCAATGGCTCACCGTGGCGTCAACGAGCTCGACTTCGATGTTGCTGCCGTGTGCGTTCTCGGTCCCAGGCATATCGATCGTGACGCCGGGCTCGCCCCTCAGGGTCTTTCTCCCTGCGCCTGGCGCCCCCGACTCGCTGATGCGACAACCCTCACAGAACCCCGGGCGCACGATGATCGTATCGCCGTTGTTGATGTTGTCGACGGCGAATTGAAGGGTCTGCCATGGGTCGTCCGAGTTGCCCTCTCCACCGTCGTCGCCAATGTCGCAGTCGACATAGTAATTTGCTGCCAGGGCGCCCCGATGAATCAGGAGCGCCGCGGTCAATGTCAGCAAGAGGATCGTAGACTTCATCCTGGTGCTCCTCTCTGTGCTGGAAGTCGAAGCCGCCGGTCGAGGCGTGAGCTGGTGTCTTCCCGCGTGGGTCGGTGTTCGCCTTCGGCGCTGTCCAGCGTCGAGGGGTACAGCGAGTCGGGCCGCAATGATGGAATCCGAAAAAGGTATCGGCAATCCAAAATCGCGAGTTTTCATCGCGTGGATGATCGTCGATGACAGAGCGGCTTCGACGCTCAGCTCATGATCTGCGTCGGCGCACGTCCCAGACCGACGATCGGCGCCACGTGGTGGACGGTGCTCCCAGGCGCCAGCATGGGTGTATGGGATGTTCCAAAAACGAGTGAAGCCGTTGGGGTTGCTGGCTTTTGTCGGCGGATCAGCGGACCCCGCTTTGGGTGTCATGACGACCGCCGGCCGTCGGTCGAAGATTATATTGACCGAGCGGAAACGCTCTGCGCCGCCCTGGCCCGGCGTACCCCCGGCCGCCGTCGCCGGCCCAGTCCGCTTCCCAGCCGGCGTCCATGGCCGCCTGCGTCCGCCATGGCGCCGCCACCCCTGAGCTGGAACTTTGCTCGCATTTTCCCGGCGTTTCGTGTCGGCATGGGGGGTGCTGAAGGCCGAGCGTCATGCCGACGCTCGAGCACAACGCCCTCGTCGAGATGTTCCGCGAGGACATCTCCGGCGCCGGGGCGTCGGCGGCAGAAATATCTATTATTTCAATTGGTTCCGACTGCCGCGTGGCCGAGTCCTCTTCCGGCGTGGCCCAACGCGGGCCCAACGAACCGCCTGTGAAGGCGCCAGCGTCCGCCGTGGCGGGGGCGGGGACGTCGTCCGGGGGCGCCGTCTGACCGGGCGGCGCGCCGGAGGCGGAAGCTTCGGCGCTCGCCGAGCCCATGCCTGCTCCAGCGGACGCGGGTTGGCCTCCTCCTACCGAGCCGCCCTTTCCTCTCAGCTCGGGGATCGCCTCGTCCAGGGGGGCAAAGTCGCCCAGCCCAAGCTCGGCGATCTTGCGCGCGGCGCGCTTGTAGTGGTGGATCTGGCCGCTCGACTTGTGTCCGGTTCGGTCGGAGATCCACGTCTCCGTGCGACCATTCGCGAGCTTGATGGTAATGAAGGTCGCTCGAGTGTCGTGCAATCGGATGTTCAGCCTCGACTCCGTGGTCTCGAACAGCTCGGGTCGATCGACTCCCGCGCGTTGGAGGTGTTCTCTGAAGCGTTCCGCCCCGTGACAACCCGGCAAGGGGTCACACTTTGGCCCGACGAAGACACGCCGATTGTCCGGCCAGAGCTCGCGATAAGCACGAAGCGCGCGCACCACATCCGGCGATAGTGCCCAGGCACGGGGGTCATCGGTCTTGTTCTCATCGAGAACAACGGCTCCCCGGTCAAGGTCGACATCCGACCATTCGAGAGTTCCGGCCTCGTCGGCTCGCATTCCCTCGCGCGTGAGGAAGCCGTAGTAGATCCGGAAGCACAGCGGGACCAACTGACTCCTCATGAGGCGTTGATCCTCGTCGGGGTACAAGTAACCCTTTGCCTTGTTATTCTCTATCTTCGGAATCCACCCGCGTGGCAGCGGGTTGTGCGCGATGATGCGCGCGGGGTAGGCAGCCAGTGCCAGTAGCCGATGGATGACAATCGCAATATTTCGGCGCGATCCGGGCTCCAGGTGCACCGGCAGCCGTGACATCGCGTGGTCAGCATGGTCGAGTGTGAAGCGCACGAGGGGAACAGGGCCTAGCACGTCGAGCACGTGGCCCAGCCTCTGCTCATATTTATCGGCTGTCCGAATCGCCTTCACATGATCCGGATACTGCTCGGCAAGCTTTCCAGAAAGAACCCGCTCAGCGAACTCGGCGAACGTGGTTTCCCCGGAGGCACGGGCGCGCGCTTCGCCCCTGCACAGGTGGTTGATCGCGATCTGGACGTCACGGAGCGCGCTGCCCTCGCGCGCGGCAGCCTGCTCCAGCAGCGGCAGGCCGAGCACGATCTGCCCGGCAGCGAGCAGGTGCCTGCTGAGATCGGCCAACACTTCCAGCCGCGCGTTGGCGTCGTGCTCGGTCCGACACGTCGGCAGGCTGAACGTGCGTCGCCCCGCCTCGCCGAGGCTCAGACGCGCGGTCCACGTGCTCCTGCGCAACCGGACTGACCCGGAGCCGTTGGCGCGCTTGTCGCCTGCCGCTGATGGCGCGGTGCCCTGCGGGCGCTCTGCAGAGCTCGACGCTCCCGGTAAGCTCGCACCGGGCGCGGCTCCCGCCTCCGGCGGCGAGGCGCGCCCACCAGGGCGGCTCGCACGTGCGCGGCGCTCGGTTGATCCGGCTGAAGGAACGGACGAGGTAGCGACTGCCGGCGAGCGCTTGGCGCGCGCCCGCAGCTGCGGTACGTCGGTCATGGGTCGGTCTCCGGGAACGCGGGGGTCGATCAAGGGCCCGTCCGGCGTTGGTAGCGCCGAGCGGGCCCGCTCTACTTCAGCGCCAGCCTAGCACGCCTCGCATCGGCGTGACGGGCGCTCGCTCGGCCGGTGGGCGGCTGCGGAACAGGTTCGAGCCCGGCAGAGGCAAGCACGGCGGCAACCCGAGTGTTCTCATCCGCCTCGGCGGTGCGACGCGACGCCGGCTCACTGGCCAGCGCCCGCAGGTACGCAACGAACGACTCGCGCTGGACCACGCGCAACTTGCCGAGTTTGGTGATCAGCAGGGGAAAGCCCGGCGCGCGGATCGTGTCGAGGAAGACGCGCGCCGGGATACCGGTGACCGACTCGACGTTCTTCTGCGAGAGCATCTCCGGCTGCGGCGCCGTGATCGTCAGCCCATCCAGCGGGATCGCGAGCGTTGCGGTTGCCGTCGCCGTCGCTGGCTGGCCGATCACCTTCGGGCTGGACCATCCGCCGGCGGGCGTCTCCAGGCTCTCTCTGTCGATGGCGAGCGTGCCGTTACCAGCCTGACGAAGAGCAAGCGGTGCCGATACACGCGCGAGAGCCGCTCGTGTCATACTATACCTCCATTCGTGTTGGGTTCGTGCGCGACCGTGACCGCCGCTTCTGAAAGGAGCACGAAACGGTAATTCCGTGTCGCCGGTGATTCGACATGAATTGCCCGGAGACCTGCCTGGGGAAAACACCCTGTTGCATCGCGGGGTTGGGTGTTCTGGAAAGCCCTGCCGAGGGGCAGAAAATGGGGGCTTGCGAAGGACTCGATTTGGTAATTCGCGCGCTCCGGCGACGCCGCGCGTGGAGGCGACGTAGAGCCACCCATCGGGCCTTGTCCACCCCGGGCGGGCGCGACGCCGTCGCAGAGATCGAGGCGGACGTCGGCGAACGTTGCGCCGTCGGCCTCGTCCATCGGGCCGAGCGCGGCGCCGTACCGGCGCCGTGGCAGCACTCCTTGACGCACCTGGAGCTGCACGACGTCGCGCGTGCGCCAGCGTCGCCTGCTCCCTGAATTAGGATCGGCGAGCGGGCGCGATCGGCACGCACGGGAGAGGTACGCGGCGAAAGTCCAACGCGACGCCGCTTCATGTGCTCGACTGGCGCGCTTCCCGGCGGGTAGCTCTGCACCGCAGACTAGCATGCCGATCGCTCGGACGTGGGCTTGAGACCGCGGGCGTCCCGCGCTCTGCCGCCTCCCACGCTGCTCGCAGGCTGCTTGCAAGTCTTCCTCCCCCCTCCATCGGCGGTCCCATTCGCTTCAGCGCCTCCAGGCGCGCAGCCTCCAGCCTCGACCGGCGTGGCGCCGTCGCCCGGCGCTTCTCCACGAGCTCACCGAGCACCTGCGCCGCGCGCTCCCACTGCTCCGCCGCCCCCGGCGCGTGCGCGATCCTTCGCACGGCGTTCCAGGGCGCTTCAAGCTGATCACACAGGTTGCCGATCTCGGGGTGCAGCCGTGCGATCGCGCGCAGATGGCACCGGGTCTGCTTGTTCATCTGGAAACACTCTTCCAGGACGTGGCTCGGCGCGCGGACAACTCCGCACGCGAGCTCGTACCAGCGCCGCGAGCTCATGCGTCTACAAAAGCACCGAACCACAAACCTGCCAGGGCGAAGCCTTCATTTTTCCGTTCAACTTTAAAGAGCGTTAAAGCACAGTACAAGAGTCGGCGCCTGGCGAGGGTGACGGCATTAAAGTCTGATGTAACGTGCGACCAAGAGGACGCCGGTTCTCACGTGGCACCGTGACCTGACTGGCATTCGCTGGGGCCCGATCAGGTGACCTCGGTGTGCGGGGTGACCCCTCCGGCGATCCCACCGCCCGGCCGTCGAGCGGGGCCAGCCCTCCCGGCGCCGCGTCCGCCGGCCGCGCGTACGTCCACCTGGACGAGCTCCGCCTGCCGTCAGCCTCCCGTGTGGACGAGCTCCGCGGCCCCGTGCGCCGAGTTCGCGCCCCGCCGCGTGCTCGCGTCCAGGCGCCAGCCCCAGGCCGCCCCGGCGTCCGCCAGGACGAGCTCGCGCAGCGCCGCTCGGGCCGGCCCGCGGTTGTGCCCGGCGCGCGCCGCCCTGTCGCATGCGACAAAACGGAGGTCGGCGGCTCGCCGGAGACGCGCAGCCGACCCCGCGCGAAATTACCAAATCGACCCCTTCGCGCCCCTCCAAAATCGGCCCCTCGGGCGCTCTCTCGAAACGGCCTAACTGCGCGTCATCAGAGCGGGTTCCCCGCCTGACTAGATCCCGGTAACTCGCGACGAGTTACCGGATCGTCAGAATTACCATTTCGGGCCGCCTCACGCGCGCTCGTTCAGGCTCTGTCCCGAACCCGAAACGCCACAACAACGGAGGTTCGGATGTGGCAGGAGTAGCTACCCTCGCGCGGTCGGCGGCTCCAGGCGCGCGGTCGGCGGGCCGCGCTGGCGGGCGACGCTGCTGCACGGGCGGCATCGTGTGCAGCCCCAAGCGTTCGGCAGTCAGCGCGCCGTGACCGCGACCTTCCCGACGGCGCGCTCCGACGAGCCGCCCGCGCGCGAATGAGAACCGTCAGGGAGATGGAGGGGGCTGGGGCCCATCCTGATCAACTTGTTTGAGGGGCGCACAAGGAAGCCCCCTCACTGAACTTGGTGAAGTTCGTCCGAGGGGGCTCCCCTCCGGGTTTCAGGACCGGAGGTAGACCATGCTGGACGACCCCCATCTTGGGCGCGGGTTCTTCAGGGTGCTGGTGGAGGTGGACGAGGCGGTGACGCGCCGGGTCGCGGCCGAGGGCTGCCCCGTGTGCGACGGGCCGCTGCACCGGTGCGACTGCGACCGCAAGCCGCGTGGGGCCCTCGTCGCGCCAGCGGGCGAGGCGTTCGCCCGTCGGTTCAGCTTGTGCTGCGGGCGCGAGGGCTGTCGGAAGCGCGCGATGCCGCCGTCGGTGCGCTTCCTCGGGCCGCGGGTCTATTGGGGGGCCGGTGGTGATCCTGGCGACCATCGTCGCGCTCGCCCTCCGCGCGGCTGCGAAGATCCGGCGGCGGACTGGGGTGCCGGCGCGCACGACGCGCCGATGGCTCGGCTGGTGGCAGGGCCCCTTCCTGCGCACGGGGGTGTTCGTCTCGATCTGCGCGCGACTCATCGGCGCCGACGTCGGGCGCGTGCCGGCTTCGATCGTCGATCGGCTCGAGGGTACGCAGACGCAGCAGGTGAGGACGATGCTCGAGCTGCTGGCGCCGCTCACGACGATCTCGGTGCCCTACGGATCACGTTTCTTGAGGGGGAGCGCCTGAGCCTCGCGCCCCGCAGAGGAGGTGATCTCCGCGGGGATTCCGCGGCAATGTAGGGTCGAACACTCGAGCGACGACGAGACGTCGCTCGTGAAGGAGGCCCTCATGAGCCAAGACCCGCGGGCGGCGGCGCGCCCGCCACGGGCCGGTCCGTGTCCGTCGAGGAGCTGCGCCGTCCCCATGTCCGCGTTGGCGCCGCCGCGAAGGAGGCGCCGATGAGCCACCCGATGAAGCCCGACGACGGGGCACCGGCGCGCGTGCGCTGGGCACGTCTGCGTTTCTCGATCACTCGAGGCTGCCGGCAACCCGAGCCTCATGACCACCGAGCTCAAGGCCACGCTCGCCGATTACGCCGCCGGCAACTACCGTGGAGGAGCCGTCGGCGATCGTCGCTATCCTGCGGCATCTGGGTCTGCCGACGGAGGCTCCTCCGCTCGCGCGGGCGCGGCGGATAGGCATGTTGGGAACGTGGCGTCCGCAGCCCCGTGCCCGCAGATCCCCGCATGCGCCTGTTGCTGGACCGTTCAAACCGCGGAAATCTGAACAGCCCGGCCGACCCCTGAGCGGGTGGCCGGGCTGCCGGGCAACGCCTACTTCTTCTTGTTCTTCGGCACCCCGTCGTCTCGCGGAGACGGTGCTCGCCGGCCGGCGTGCTCCTTGGCTTCGCGCAACCGGTAGCTCTCCCCCTCGATCGCGATCACGTCGGCATGATGGATCACCCGGTCGATGAGCGCGGTGGCGCACGTCGCGTTCGGGAAGACCGTCGGCCAGTCGCTAAACGCGAGATTGGTGGTGAGCACAAGGCTCTTCTTCTCGTACCGCCGGCTCACCACCTGAAAGAGCAGGTCGGCGTTGCGGTTGTCGAAGGCGAGGTAGCCGACCTCGTCGAGCACGAGCAGGCTGATCTTCGCGTAGTGCTTCAAGCGACGGTCGAGGGCACGTGAGGACTCCTGTGAGCCCAGATCGAGCAGGAGCTGCGCGGCGGTGACGAAGAGGACCGAGTGGCCCATCAGGACGGCCTGGTGCGCGAGATTCTGGGCGATCATCGTCTTTCCCAGGCCTTGCGGGGCGGCGAGCACGATGTTGCGCGCGGCGGCGAGATAGCCCCCGCCGAGCGAGTGCTCGACGAGCTCGCGGTCGATCTTCGTCGGCCAGGCCCAGTCGTAGTCGATCATCGGCTTGAAGCGGCCGAGATGGCTGTCCGAGAAGCGCCGCTCCAGGCTGCGCCTCACGCGGTCCTTCTCGTCGAGATCGACGACCCGTTCGAGCAGCTGCACCGGGCTCCAGCGCTCTTTCGTTGCCAGGGCGATGAGATCGTCGAGCCCCGCGCCGGTGGCGCGGAGCCCGAGGTCGTCAAGACGTTCTGCGAGATCACTCATGACGCTCCTCCGGGTCGCTGGCGCCGAGCGCGTCGTAGCGGCCGAGCGCGTGCGGCGTGATCCGCAGTCCGTGGATTCGCGGATCGTCGGACATGACGTGTTCGAGCGGCGGCGGGGCCCCGGCGGCGCGCGTCGCCTGATCGAGCACGTGCGCGACCGACTGGGCCGAGAGCGCGCCGCGCCCGAACGCATCGGCGATCGCCCCATCGAGGGGCGCCGCGCCGAATCGATCGAGCAGCCGCAGCAGCCGAGACGTGGTGCCACCGAGGTGCCCGCCCCGCAGCGCAATGGCGTCGAGAAACGCCTCGGCATGGGCGCAGGCGGTGCGCAGACGGTCGCGCCCGCGCAGCTCGTGCGCGTGGCGCTTGTGGTCGGCGAGCGTCTGGAGGTGCGTCGGGTCCTCCACGGTTTGAAGCCGATCGTAGGAGCGGCGGTGATGGGCGACGACGGTCTTGCCGTCGACAATCCGGACACTCTCCTCCGAGGCGATCAGCGTGAGCGGCTTGCGCACGAGAGCGTGCGGGATCGAGTAGTCGTTGAGGTCGAAGCGGAGGTACGGCGTCTTGCCCGAAGCCGCCGGTCGCACCAGATCGCTCTCGAAGGCATGTTGCGGCAGCGGCAGCAGGCGCGGCCGCTCCTCGGTGAGCGCCTCGGCGACCAGGCGTCCGTCGGGATCGCCGGGGACGCGGCGTGTGTGGGCGACGGCCGCGATCCAGGCGGCAAGCTGCGTGTTGAGGTCGGCCACCGAGGAGAACGAGCGAGCGTCGAAGAAAGAGTAGCGCAGGTAGCGAATGGCCCTCTCGACCTTGCCCTTCTCGTTTCCCCGGTACGGCGCGCAGGGCTTGGTGGCAAAGTGGTAGTGGCCCGCGAGCTCGAGCAGACGAGGATGAAAGCGAATGATGTCTCCCTGCCGCTCGAGCACGGCCGTCTTGAGGTTGTCGTAGAGCAGCGCCCGTGGCACGCCGCCGAGCGCCTCGAAGGCGCGCATGTGGCAGCGGACGAAGCTCTCCAGCGTCTGGTCGAGGGTGAAGTAGGCGTAGACGGCGCGCGACCACCCGAGTACCATCACGAAGCACGACAGCGCTCGCTTGGCCCTGCCAACGAGGAGGGTCCCAAAGCATCCCCAGTCCACCTGGGCCTGCTCCCCCGGCAGGGTGCGCAGGCGAAAGAACGCCTCGTGGTGCGAAGAGGGTCGGATGGCGCGCACGTACCGGCGCAGCTGCACCACCGAGCCTGCGTAGCCACGGGACGTGATCATGTCGTAGAGCCGGGTGGAGAGCAGCTTCGGGTGGTCCTTGAGCGTGAGCTGGATAAAGCTCTTGTAGGGATCGAGGACCGAAACGTGCGCTCGGTACTGGGTGTTGACGAAGCGCGTCGCATCGATGGCGAGGCGCACGGTGTCGTGGTGGACGCCCAGCTCGGCGGCGATCGTCCCCACCTTCCAGTGCTCGGCGAAGTAGAGCCTTCGCATGCGGGAGCGCAGCTCTTCCGAGATCATCGCGACACCTCTCCGATCAGCAGTCGCTCGAGATCATGAAAGCGGCCCATCCCCGCGATCCCCGGCCGTCTTCGCCTTCGCCCGGCGACGGGGACCCAGGCGACGGTGAACAGCGGATCGATTCCGTGGTCGGTCAACCGATCTCGACAGAGACTCGAGTCGCACGAAGTCCGCTCGTCGTCCGCAGCGAGCGCAGCGTGGACGTGCATCCCCTGCCAGAGCGCGATCGCCTCCAGGAGCGTCGCGAGCGCGCGCGGGTGCGAGGGGTCGCGGCGCAGCCTCGCCTTCAGGAGCGTCTCGCCCGCGCCGTGCATCGCCAGCACCCGCGTCGCGGTCGGGCCCGGGGCGATTCCCATCCAGATCGAACTCATGGCTCTTCTCCTCGCCGGCGCTCGCGCCCCTCGACACGAGGAGCGAATCGGCCGGCGAGGGGAGAGTCGCGGGTGGGGCAACTTCTCGGGTAGCAGCGTCCGTTACAATCGTCGCGCGCTCCTTCCGGAGCTGTCGGACCCGGAGCAACGTCATGTGCTTGCCCTCCGGACTCCTCCAGTAGCGCTGCGCGCTCTCATGCCGCGCCAGCCGACGCCGGAGGTCCTTGCACACGGCCCCGCAGTACCAGTCGCCGCGGTCGCACCGCGGACAGAGGTAAAAGAGCCGAGCGCAGGCCGGATTTGCGCACTGAACCTGGCGAACGGAGTCCATCCCGCACCGAGCGGAAAGTTGGCCGAGCCGGGTGGACCGTGCGACACCACAAGGCGTCGACCGCGTCCATCCGCGAACGACCGAGGGCTCGGAGCGGCGAACTCCGGGCCCTCATTCTTTCTGCGGGCCCGAGCATGCGCCTCCTCCGCGACCTGGGCCAAGCCGGCGGTTGCGCCTGCCCTGGGCGCCGCGAGCGCCCGGAGGCGGTGACCTTCCCGCTTCCTCCGCCGATCAGCTCGTCGCCACCACCACGCCCGAAACGATCGCGGTGACCCTGGGGGGTGACGAACGACTCACCCAGCGCTCGGGCTGTCCGGAATTCCGCGGTTTGCAGCGAGCGCCAACACATGCGCCGACGGCGCCGGTCCGACCGGCGACGTGGGCGCATCTTCGCCGTCGCCTGGGGACGGTGGCACCGTGCTCGCTCGTGTCCAGGCGCATCGCCCCGCTGCGCGGGCGCCTGCGGCGGCCCGGACACGAGCTGCGCGCGGTGCCTCACGCGAACCGTGGGCGACGGCGGAGGGGCGCTCCGCTGGGGGCTCGAGCTCGGGGCAGGTGGGGCTGACTGGCCGCGAGGGTGGCGTCGAGGCGAGCGAGCCCATGACAGCGAGCCTGCGGAAGGGCTGGCGCCCTCCGTTCGTCGAGGCCAGCGCTGGTTTGCAGGTCCACGCAGCTGCGAAAGGGGGCGCCAGTGCAGAAGTATATCGGTCTGGATGTTCACGCCGCAAGCAGGACGTTTGCGGTGATTGGGGAGAGCGGCAAGCGGCAGGGGTCGCACGTGGTCGAGACGAACGGCCAAGCGCTCGTGGAGCAACTCAAGACGATCACCGGCAAGAGGCACGTGGTGTTCGAGGAAGGGACGCAAAGCAGGTGGCTCTACGAGATCCTCTCGCCGCACGCGGAGGAGATCGTGGTGGCGATGGTCTCGGAGAGCCGAGGCCAGAAGAGCGACGAGCGCGACGCGTTCCGGCTGGCCGAGCAACTGCGCACGGGAGCGATCAAGACGCGCGTGTTCAAGGAGGTGGGCGAGTACAAGACGCTGGGCGAACTGGGCCGCACCCACGCGATGATCGTGCAGGACGTGGTGCGGGTGCAGAACCGGATCAAAGCGTTGCTTCGGTCGCGCGGCGTGGCCGTGGCGGGCAAGAGCGTGTACTCGGAGCAGGGCCGCGGGGAGTTTTTGGAGAAGCTGCCCAACGCGAGCCGTGCGGCGGCGACGATGCTCTACGCGCAGTACGATGCGGTGGAAGCGGTGCGGCGGCGAGCGGAGAAGGGCCTCGTCGCCGAAGCGCACCGACACCCGATGAGCCGGGTGCTCGAGTCGTGCCCTGGGCTGGGGCCGATCCGGGTGGCGCAGATGATGCCCATCGTCGTGTCGCCGGCGCGGTTCCGGACCAAGCGGCAGTTCTGGTCGTATTGCGGCCTCGGGATCGTGATGCGCTCGACGTCGGTGCGTGCGCCGCGGCATCGTGAACGCCGAAATCGCGGCATCGTGAACACCCAGATCGCGGCATCGTGAACGCTCGTTTCGCGATGGTGAGCGCCCGTCTCGCCGCCGCGTGAACGTAGCATCACCTGACCGTCTGTTCCGGTACGACCGTCGTGCCGGGACGACGGCGAGCGACGTCTGCTGGTTCCCCGAACGCCGTCGGCCCCGCGAGGAGGTGCGATGGCGACGGAGAGGCTGGCGATGCATCAAGCACGAGAGATCCTGCGGCAGAAGTTGACGCTGAAGCGAAGCCACCGCGAGGTGGTGGCCGCGCTTGGCGTGAGCATAGGGACGGTCAGCAAGGTCGCGGGCCGGGCGATGGCGCTCGGGCTGGACTGGACGGCGATAGAGGCGCTCGACGACGAGGCGCTCGACGAGCGGCTCTTCGGGCCGCGGATCACGTCGCATGACCCGCGACCGCTGCCAGATCCGGCGTCGTTGCACGTGGAGCTGCGACGGCCAGGCGTGACGTTGCAGCTGCTTCATCTCGAGTACCTGGAGCATCATCCAGACGGCTACCGCTACACGAAGTTCTGTGACGTGTACCGCGCATGGCTCGACCAGCGTGCGCCGACGATGCGCCAGGTGCATGCCGCCGGCGACAAGATGTTCGTCGATTACGCGGGCAAGAAGCCGCACTACGTGGAGCGGGCGACCGGCGAGGTCGTCGAGGTCGAGCTGTTCGTCGCGGTCCTCGGGGCCTCGAGCTACACGTACGCAGAGGCGACGCGCACGCAAAGACTCGCCGACTTCACGGCGAGCAACGCGCGGGCGTTCACGTTCTTCGGCGGCGTGACGAACGCGGTCGTGCCCGACCAGCTCAAGAGCGCCGTCACGGTGTCGAGCCGCTACGAGCCCGGCGTACAGCGGACGTTCGCCGAGCTCGGGCGTCACTACGGCACGACGATCCTGCCGGCCCGCCCGCGATCGCCGCGCGACAAGGCAAAGGTCGAGGTCGCCGTATTGGTCGCGGAGCGATGGATCCTCGCGCGCATGCGCAACGAGCAGTTCGACTCCCTCGGCGCGCTCAACGCGCGGATCGCCGAGCTTTGCGCCGAGCTCAATCGCCGTGTGATGAGGCACTACAAGGCGAGCCGGCTCGAGCTGTTCGAGCGGCTCGACAAGCCCGCGCTCCGCCCGTTGCCGGAGGAGCCGTTCGTGCACGCCGAGTGGACGAAGACGCGGCTGAACATCGACTATCACGCGAAGGTCCGCGACCACTTCTACTCGGCGCCGTTCACGCTGGTGCACGAGGAACTCTGGGCGCGCTCGACGGCGACGACGGTGGAGCTGTTCCACAGCCGTGGGCGCGTCGCGTCGCACCTGCGCAGCGATGTTCCCGGGCGACACACGACCGATCCGCAGCACATGCCGGCATCGCACCAGAAGCACGCGGAGTGGACACCGACACGCATCCTCGGCTGGGCGAGCACCGTGGGGCCGATGACGGCCATGCTGTCGGAGGCGATCCTCGCCGAGCGCCGCCATCCCGAGCACGGCTACCGCTCGTGCCTCGGCCTGTTCCGCCTCGCGAAGCGCTTCGGCAACGAGCGCGTCGAGGCGGCGTGCGGGCGAGCGCTCGCCGTGGGGGCGCGCTCGTACAGGCACGTCGAGTCGATCCTGAAGCATGGGCTGGATCGCGCGCCCATGCTCGACAACGCGCCACGCGAAGCGCCGAGCGTCGCCCACGAGAACGTGCGCGGCAGCGACTACTACCACTGACCGGAGTGACGACATGCCGACAGGTCTCATGATCGCTTGGCTGACGACGATGCTGCTCGCCGTCACGACGTTGCCAGCAGAGGCGCATCGAGCGCAGTGGCTCGCCGCCGTGTTCGGTGGACGGTTCGACGAGCAACGGGCGATAGCTCTCTTCGAGACACTGGACGAGGACGCTGGAGCCTCGCAGCGCGGCGCGCTCGCCGACGCGGTCTCGTGCCCACGCACGTTGCCTCCGATGTCGCGCCCCCGGGAGGCACGGCGACGCGCGCGTGGGCCCCCGATCGTGGTCGGCAACGAGCGCGTGGACGTCAGACAATCCTGTTGCATATAGAGAGAATAGATGTTGAAAGAACCAACGATGGAGAAGCTCTACGCGATGCGGCTCGGCACGATGGCCGCCGCATGGTTGGAGCAGCAACAGAGTGCAGACACCGTGGCACTGTCCTTCGACGAGCGCTTCGCGATGCTCGTCGACGCTGAGTGGATGGCGCGCGAGAACAAGCGCCTGAAGCGAGCGCTCACGGAGGCGAAGCTGCGCATCGCAGAGGCTACGGTCGAGGGCATCGACTATCCACCGCGTCGAGAACTCGACAAATCCTTCATCCGGCAACTCGGGACCGGTAAATGGATCGAGGAGCACCAGGTCGTGCTCATCAGCGGCGCGACCGGAACGGGCAAGACGTACGTGTCCTGCGCGCTCGCCCAGCAAGCGTGTCGCAAGGGCTACCGCGCGGTGTACCGGCGCGCGTCCCGCCTCTTCGACGAGCTCCGCCTCGCCCGCGCCGACGGCAGCTACCCGCGCCAGCTCGCGCGTCTCGCGCGCGTCGACGTGCTCGTGATCGACGACTTCGCGATCGCGCCCGTGTCGGAGACCGAGCGGCGCGATCTGCTCGAGGTGCTCGAGGACCGGTACGCGATGCGCGCCACCGTGATCGCGAGCCAGCTCCCTCCCGAGCGCTGGCACGACTACCTCGCCGATCCGACCGTCGCCGACGCGATCTGCGACCGCGTCCTGCACGGCGCCCATCGCATCGCGCTGAACGGGCCTTCGAGGCGAAAGGAGGGCAAGCGCGGATAAGAGCGCGCGACGGACGTGAGCGCGCAACGGGGAGCGCCTCACCCACAATGGAGATGAGACACGCCGCGACGGCCGGGCGGTTGATTGTCAAGTGGAACGTGGGGTACCCTCGGACCCGTCCGGCAAGACGGGAAGGAGACACCAAGAGGGAACCAGAGGGACGTCGCTTCGCTCCGATCACGATGCCGCGTGACGGGCGTTCACGATGGCGCGGGACGAGTGTTCACGATGCGCGAAACACGCAACGTCGGACTGGATCCAGAACAAAGAAGGCGGCTGGAGGCGGGCCGAGGTACAGAAGACGCGCGGCTTGAACCTGAATCACAACCGCACGCTGAAGAACGTCTTCAAGGGCGCGGCGACGACGGTGATCACGCAGCTACCGAACGAGCCGTTGCAACAGGACTACCAGCGGCTGATCGATGCGGGCACGAAGCCGAACCTGGCGAAGCTGACGATCGCCCGCAAGATCGCCGCGATCGCTCTTTCGATGTGGAAGAGCAAGGAGAAGTACGACCTGACGAAGCATCGCAAGCAAGGCTAAAGACTCGTCTCACGTGTGGATTTATCAATCCCCAGCAGCGGTGTAATCGCCGGCGCAGCAGCTGGAGACGAGCAAGGTTCGAGGGTGAGTATCCATGCTTGTCCTGGCCCAGGCGCAGTCGACCTGAGGTCCCTCGGATAGGCTATGCCCCCTCGGAGTACCGAAAGAAGCCATGGTCAGAAGAGGCCCAGATAGAAGGATGGTTCCCGCTCCGTGCGCGAGAACAACAGGGCTTCGATCTCGTCGAGGATGCCAGCGAAAACACCCCAGAAAGGGAGCTACCGTCATCCTCCGTATTGGCCAGCGGTTCCAACGCCAATCGCGGACGCGTGACCGACCGGGAAGCGCTCAAGGCTCGCCGCGCTTGCCAGCTGAACGCGGGCAAGCCCCGTCGCAAAAGCCAGCCGAACCCGGACAAGCCACGCCGCACGTGCCGACTGGGAGCGGACGCCTCCGTTGAAGAGGACGGTCGGCGATCGGGAGGGATCTGGCTTGACACTACGTTCCATAGAAGGACAAGCAAACGCGTTCCGCAAAGCAAGATTCTCGGAGCCGTTGCTGGCTCGTGCAGTCCGACTGTACGAGTCTGTCGACAGAACGGGCCTTATGCGATCAGACAGGCCTTCCACTCGTGAACCGCCTGCGATTACCGCGACGTCGCACCAAGCGGAAGGCATCCTACCGTATAGCTGTACACTACTGGCACCAAGCGGAAGGCATCCTACCGTATAGCTGTACACTACTGGTCGACCCCATTGGCGTCAACCTCCGGCATGGGAAAGTCGGTTGGCTCGGTCAGGCTCACGAGGTGACGATACTCCCGCCGTCGGGCGCTAGAGCCGTCCGGCCGAAGTCCTCGAGTTTAGCGCGGTTTGAACAATCGCGCGGCAGCGGAACAGGTGGACTTCGTAGCGGAATCGGGTCATGTGTGCGCTCACATCGCAGCCTCCGCACAGCAGCGAGTCGTTCGGATTTTTCCGCTCCGGTAGCAGGTTGGCCTGAGGGCCGTCGTCAAGAAAGCGCGCTCGGAGCTCCGAGGTATCCCATGAGGCAACTAGCTCCTTCTGTTCTCATTCTAGTTCTTGCTTGCTCGAGCGAGTCCGCTCCCGGCGACGGCTACAGCCCAGGGGCGAGCGGTTCGAGCTCGGGTGCCGCGGGCTTGGGCGGAACCGATACCAGCTCTGGCGGCGGCGCTGACCCCGCCGGAGCGGGCGGCACGGGCGAGGCCGCTGGCAACAGCTCGGGTGGTACCACTGCGGGGTCCGCAGGCACCGGCACGAGCTCCGGAGGCAGCGACTCGGGCGCGGGCGGTAGCGGCGGCCAGGTCAATCGGCCCGAAGTGGTGCTGGCGGGTGACAATGTGAACGCTAACGGACCGCTCGAGACGACGGTTCAGGACCTCTCGTTCAGCGGCGGTGGCCACATTCTCGTCAGGCCGACGACGCTCACCACCGAGCCCAACAAGAAGCACCCGGTGGCCATTTGGGGTCCGGGCGGAGGTACCCCTCCTCGCGACTACCTACAGCTGCTGACGCGCATGGCCTCGCACGGCTTCGTCCTCGTCGGTATTCGAGAGTCGACGGGCGACGCCGTGCTCATGTCGGCGGCGATCGATTGGCTGGAGGCTCAGGACGCCGATCAGAACAGCCCCATGTACGGCCGCTTGATCCTCGACCGCGTTGGTGTGTTCGGGCACTCGATGGGCGGGCTGTCGTCGGAAGCGGCTGCTCAAACCGATAAGCGCGTCTCCACCGCGTTGCTCAACAACAGCGGCTCCTTCGAGCACAACGCCCTCGTCAATCTCAAGATCCCTGTCGGCATCATCTACGGTGAAACGGGTCAAGAGGCGCCCAACGCCGAGGGTGACTTCAACAACGCCGGCAACAAGGGGCCAGTCTGGCTCGGCAAGATGAAGGGCGGTGGTCACGGCTCGGGGCCTTGGGACGGCGCCGGAGCGAACGTTGCTTGGATGCGTTGGCACCTCGGCGGGGAGAACTCCCGCAAGGACGCGTTCCTCAAAGACGGTGGCGACTACAACAACAAGGGCGTGTGGCAGACTCAGTCCAAGAATTGGGACGAGTGGAAGAACTGGAACGAGTGACAGGCGGTACACCGAGCAGACGTTCGTGCTCGGCAGCATCACGTTTCAGGACGGGCTCGTGACATGAGCCCGGCTGGCTGCGTCTGGCGCGCCCTGTTCTTCGAGGATGTCGCAACCTAGTGTTCTGACACGATTCTGTTGAACCAGTCGGATCCGAAAATCCGCTCGGCGTCGTGGACGGTGAAGGTCCAGTTGATCTTGCGACGAGCCCGGTCCGCGGCTGCATTCCACTGCCGGACGCGTCGGCGTAGCTCGGCGAGGGTTGGGATGCGGTTGCGGCCGAGGCACTCCCTGGACACGAGGCTGGCTTCGATCTCCGCGGCGTTGAGCCAGCTCGCGTGCTTGGGCGTGTGGTGAAACGCGAAGCGCGAGGCGAGCGCACCGCCTCGCTCGGTCCCGAAGGCCTTGATGAGCGAGGCCGGGGTGTGAGTATTCAGGTTGTCGAGGATGAGGTGAATGCGGTGCGCCTGCGGGTAGGCACGGGCGATGCGTTCGGCTGCGAGGGCGAACGACGGACGCGTTCGGTCCTCGGTAGCGTGGGTGAGGTGGCGTCCGGTCTTCGGCTCCACGATGCAGAAGATGTTGGCCGTTCCCCGACGCACATACTCGTAGTCGATGCGCCTCGGCTTTCCTCGGCGCATCGGCCTGTCTGGCCTCGCGTTGTCGTGCAGGACGACGGGGCGCTCATCGAACGCCACGACCGGTTCGCTCGGGTCGTGGGGCCGAGCGTACAGCTCCAGCACGTCCTTCATCCGCTCGACGAACGGCTCGTCGATCTTCGGAACGCACCACATTTTTTTCCCGCCAGGGCTTGATGTCCTGGTCGGCGAGGGTCCTTCGTACGGTCTCTCGGCTGACCGAGCGGACGATCCTTCGCCGCTCGGCTTCGTCGGCGATCAGGGCGATGGTCCATCGCGCCCGTCCCTCGGGCGGCGGACCGCACACCATCGCGATGAGCGCAGCGGTTTGCGCACTGTCGAGGAGCTTGGAGCGGCGCCGCCGGGGCTCCTCGCTCAGGGCGTGCTCGATACCGCCCTCGAGGAAGCGGTTGGCGACGCGACGCACTTCGCGGCGGTACGTTCCTGTCGCCTCCGCCGCTTGCGTGATCGTCCAGCCCTTGTCGAGCAGACGGAGGGCCTGGATCCGCCGTGCGACCAGCATGCCGAGCGGGCCCTCCCTCTCGCGTCGGCGCAGTGCCTGCTGGTCATCCTGGCTGAGCTGGAGCCCCGTGAACCTGGCCTTCGGCTGCTTTCGTTCGTCGCCCACGCCTGCCCAGACGCACGAGCCGGGCGAAACGGATCGTCAAAACCGAGGCGCGGCACTAGCGTGGGCTCGGCGCCGCGGCCTGGCGTGAGATTCCTGGAGCTCGGCGCGACCGTCCACCTTGCTGACATCAGGCTCACGTGCGCTGTCGCGTGGGCCCGGGCGCGTCGCCGCTAACGCGCTATCGGTACCGGTTCACAGAGCCTCCCCGTCGACCCTACTCAGGAAACCGGAGCGTTTCCACGGCGATGCCGTCCTCGCCCGAGATCCTCTTGCCCTGTTCGTCCCGGCGGATGCCGCCTTTGCCCGGCGGCCCGAGCGTGCAGGTGACGCCCTCGAACGTGAGCCGGTCCTCGTCGAGGGTTGCGATGCCGATCGAGTCGCCGCCGCGCCCTGATTTTCCCCCCGCGCCCCCCTTGGACGCCGCGCCGCACGCGCCGAGCCCGCCCCTGCGGCCGCCGCCGCCGCCGCCCTGGCCCGGGAT
Organism: Sorangium sp. So ce362; assembly: GCF_051519845.1. Classification (NCBI taxonomy): domain Bacteria; kingdom Pseudomonadati; phylum Myxococcota; order Polyangiales; family Polyangiaceae; genus Sorangium; species Sorangium sp. So ce362. Next base: position 8,546,084 of record NZ_CP150332.1, read on the forward strand.
GCCCCAGCCGCCGTCGCCGGCCCAGTTCGCCTCCCAGCCGGCCTCGCTGATGCGCCCGATGCCCTGGCCGAGGGCGCCGACGGTGCCTCGCGCGTCGTAGCTCCCGTAGTCACCGTCCGTGCAGCCCACGTCGGCCCCGTCCCCGCGTCCTCGCCGTCCGTAGTTGCTGGGGTTCGGCGTCGGCGTCGTCTCGCCGTCGCGACAGTCCTCCGCGCCGTCGGGCAATTCGTCATCGCCCTTGCCGCCGACGCTCGGGAGCCCGCCCTCGCGCGGGTTCGCCACGGCAGGCCCGCCGGCCACGGTCTCCGCCGAGCACGCGTTCCCGCCAACCATCCCATCGGCGCCGTCGGGTGCACGGCTCGGCCCGGCCAAGTCCCCGCCGCCATCCCCTCCAGCCGTAGGAGGGGTGAATCCAGCTTCGGAGGATCTCGACCTCCGTGTTTGCGCGGCTCGGAGAAGCATCGGCATGCCGGTGCCATCGCCTGTTCTGGCTGCGAGCAGACCAGCCTGGCGCGGGTGCGGCGGGCCATCGAGCTGGAGGCGGCATCGCCGTGCGTGGCGGACCCGAGCCATGCTATAGTTTCCCTATGTCCACCGAGGAACTTCTCGCGCAGGTGCTGCTGTTGCCCCGCCACGAGCGGGCCCGGCTGGCAGAAGAAGTGCTCTCCAGCCTTGAGGAGCCCGACGCCGAGGAGGTCGCAGCAGCGTGGGCGGGTGAGCTGACGCGCCGAGCGCGCGAGGTCGCGGAGGGTAAGGTCCAGACGGTCGACTGGGGCACGGCGCGGGCGGAGCTCCTGAAGGAGCTCGAGGACCGGCGTGCGGGTCGAGCTTCATCCTGAGGCGCGCGCCGAGCTTCGCGCGGCGGCGATCTGATACGACGAGACGCGCCCCGGGCTGGGCGACGAGTTCATCGCCGAGGTCTCGTCGATGCTCGATCGGATCGGAGAGGCCCCGACATCTTTTCAGATCTGGCCAGGGACTTCTCCTGCACCACAGAGCATTCGCAGAGCGATCGTCGATTGTTTTCCGTACGTCATTGCGTTCGAGGTGCACCCCGAGCACACGCTCGTGCTCGCCATCGCGCATGCAAAGCGGCGTCCGCTGTACTGGCTCACTCGTGCCTTGTGAATGGCCCGCCCAATACGGCAATGCACCCGACGTCGCTTCTCGCTGCACGTGACTCTCAAGGCGTTGCGCGGACGCGGGCGAGCTCCACGCCAGCGAGGCGGGCGCAGTGTCAACGTGGGCCAGGTGGGAGACCCCACCTCGGTCGTCCTGAAGGGGCCCTCGCCGCTCAGCCCGAGCTGGGCCTCCCCCGCGTGCCCGGCGGCCGGGCCTTCGCCGCCACGGGCCGTGTTTCGCGTGCCTGGGTCGCGTAGGCACCCAGCTGCGCGACGAGGTGCTCGAAGACGAGGCGGACGCGGCGCACGGCGCGCAGATCCTCGTGCATGACGACCCACGCGTCCAGGTGGAAGGCGAGCGCGGGCAGCACGCGCACGAGCGGCACCGGCCGCCGGCTGAGCGGGAGCTGGCACACCCCGATGCCGAGGCCGGCGCGCACCGCGGCGAGCTTCGCGATGTCGCTGTCGCTGCGGAACGCATAATCGCGCGGCGTGGTGGCGAGCCCGGCGGCGGCCATCGCGTCGATCATGGCGCGGGAGCCGTCGGCGCCGATGAGGGCGTGGTCCGGCACGAGCCCCGCGAGCGACGTCGGGGCACCGCGCGTGGCGAGGTACGCCTTGGTGGCGAAGAGGCCGAGCTCGACGCGCCCGGCGCAGCGCCTCACCAGGCCGGCCTGCGTCGGCTCCGCCATGCGCACGGCGACATCGGCGTCGCGGCGCAGGAGATCCTCGGTGCGATTCGTGGCGACGAGCTCGATCTGAAGGCGCGGATGAGCAACGAGGAGCGCGGCGAGCATCGGGGGAAGCACCTCGGCGCCGACGACCTCGCTGCACGTGACGCGCACGGTGCCGCGGTCGGCACCGGTGGGGCTCGACACGGCGCGCACGAGGGCGCGCGCGCTCGCGGCGATGGACTCGGCGTAGGGCAGCGTGGCAAGCGCGAGCTCGGTCGGCACCAGGCCGTTCGGCGCGCGGGTGAAAAGCACGACGCCGAGCTGCGACTCGAGCTGCTCGATCTGACGGCGCACGGTGGGCTGCGCGACGTCGAGGGCACGCGCGGCGGCGGAGAGGCTGCCGGTGCGCATGACGGCAAGGAAGGCACCGTAGAGGTCCCACGAGGGCTCGGCTGGGCTCATCAAAAGATGATGAGCGGATGGACGCATTTGTACAATGTTCATGAGCACCCGCAGCGACCATGCTCTCCACGTCGCCGGCACCCGCGCCGGTACGCACGACGAGGAGAACGACCATGACCACCGCCGCGACGCTCCCTGCGCTCGACCTTGCTCCCTCTACCCGCCGCCCCGCGCCGCAGCCCACCTGCGAGGTCTCGGCGGGCGGGGCCAAGGGCATGCCGCGCGCGCTCCTGCGCCTCGAGGGCGCGCTCGTGCTCGGAGCAGCGCTGTTCGCCTACGGGCACCTGGGCGGGAGCTGGGGATGGTTCGCGGCGCTGTTCCTCCTGCCCGACCTGTCGCTGCTCGGCTACCTTGCGGGCCCGCGGGTGGGCGCGGTGGCCTACAACGCGGGGCACAGCCATCTGGCTCCGGCGCTGCTCGCGGTCGCGTCGGTCGCGCTTGGCTCGCCGGCGCTGCTGCTCGGCGCGGCGATCTGGGTCGGGCACATCGGCTTCGACCGGATGCTGGGCTATGGGCTCAAGTACGGGACGGCGTTCGGCGACACGCACCTCGGCCGCGTGGGCTCGAAGCGCTCTGTCAAGCAACGATGATGACAACGGTCGCGACCTGAAGACGGCTGCTGAAGTAACAGAGTGGACGGCAGCCCGGCTCGACAACTTCACCGAGGACCTCGAAATTCTGCGAGAGCTTCGGATCGAGCCGCATCACCTGATCGAGATGGTCCGCGCCGCAGACGGCGCTGGTGTCTATCTCTTGCACCCTCTTGCACCCGCAGTGCCCGGTGGGTGAGTTCGAACAGTGGATCAGAAATCTGTGAGAGCACTCGGACAGTGAAGAATGGCCGCGCGCTCGTCGCGCAACCCAACGCCATCGTGACGGTCCGTGCGGCGCCGGTTACCAGTTCCCATCGCGACGAAGGAGCGAGCGATGGCGACGAGAGTGGCGTGGGGCGAGCGGGGGACCGATGGGAGCGGAGCTGGCTGAGTGCCGAGCAGTTCGCGCGGCGCGCACGGGCGTCTGATGGCTGACCCCGCCCTGCCGCGCCAGGGTGGCGTGCTGCCCGGGTCGAGCCGGAGGGCGAAAGTGTGAGGCTGCGCATCGTCACGATCGCCGCATGGGGCTTTGGCGGTCCGGCGAACGATGCCGTGCCGATCGCCGCCGACGGTACCCGCCTCGGGGCGACGCGCTCGCCGGCGTCAAGGTGCGCGGCGCGCGGCACGGGTTCGAGGGCGGCACGAGCGCGCCGCGCTGGATGCGCCCCGAACGCCGCCCGCCGCCCGGACCCCACGCCCCTTCGCGCCTCGCTGCCGGAACCGTGCTGGACCCCCCGCGGCGCCCGGCGGGCGAGCATATAACTTGCTCGCCCCGTGCGTGGATGGGATCCTCGACACCTGCTTATCGCCAGCCCGGCTAGCCTGATCCCGCATCGGAGGTCCGGCCCGCCCACGGCGCGTTAGCCAGCATCAATGATGGTATCATGAAGGGAACCGGCACCTCGGCCACAGCGATCCTGAATATCGATCCGTCCTCCTCGAGGCGTGGGGACACCCGAGCGGGAGGCGGCTGGCGCGGCCGGGCGGTGCTGCGCGCGGCCGCCGCCGGGACGGCCCTCCTCGCGCTCGCGGCGCTCATCGCCGGATGTCCGTTGTGCAACGGCACGGACGTCGGTTGCGAGGAGGGCGTCCAGATCTCGGGGCCTATCGGGCTCGCCGCGAATGCGTCGGCGCACATCGAGGTCCGGGCGTGCTGGAACGGGCGCTGCGGAGAAGCGACGCTCAGCTCGGATCCGGGTGATTTGCCGAGCTCGCCGAGCCCTATACCCTCTTCCGCCTCCGCGCGTCGTGCACCCCTGGCCCGATCGAAGATTCGCTGGCCCGTAGACCGGCGGTGGGAGCCCGGTGCGGGAAATCTGCACGCCGGGCTCTGTCCGGGGGGCGACCCGAAAGGGTCGTCCCTACCGGGACTGAGGGCCCCGGGCGGGTAACCGCCCGGGGCTACCCGACCGATTAGGGCGTCTCGTTCCAAACGCGACCAGCTGCAGTTCCATTGCTGCCGGGGTTGAACACCTCGACGGCCATGACCTGATAGGTGGGATCGTCGCTCGCGTCCAGATTGTTCATGTTCGGAATGATCCAGCCGGTGTCGGCCCATGCCTTCACGTGATCGGCGAATATGATTTTGTGGTCCTGTCCGAGGGCCTGCTGCCGAGCAGGCTTGCTCCAGTACTGGTAGAAAGTGGAGCGACCATTGATAGAGGGCTGCTGCTGCCGCGTTGAGCGGTAAGTGGAATACTCAACACCATTGCTCACGAAGCTCTTGCCAGCGGTGGCACCCTGGCTGGGATCATAACTCCATCGTTGCAGGATGTAATACTCCACCAGGTGTGCCGCGTTTGAAGTGGGCATACTCTTGTCGTACCCCCAGCCGTACAACGTGATATAGCTCGCGCCGCTGTCGCTGTTGAAGCGGTAGCCGATCACCCGGTTCTCATCTCCGTAATGCCATCCTGGACCACCGACATAGTTGTAGCCACCGCCCTGCCAGGTCACGCTGAATTCGCCATTCGGGTCCACGGTCAAAGATGTCGAACCGCCATCTTTCCAGTGGGTGAAGAAGAAATCACCAACGTGGCCCGTTGCGTGATTTGAAGTAATCACTGTTTTGTCAGTGTATCTCTGAGTGTAGGCTGAGAACTTGGACAGGTCGGGGACGGGTGTGACCGTTGTGTCCAATTCTCCATCGTTGGAAAAAATAGCGAATCCTGCGATGGTGGGGTTCTCTACGCCCTTAATCAGCTCAATAGTGACGCTGCCGTCATTCACCGCAATATCCGCGAAGGTCTCCGTGTAGCCCACGTCATGACCAACTTCGGCATAAAGATCCAAATTGCTAATGACGGTCTTGCCTTCGATTGCAACGCTAAAGCTGCGTGAGCCAGCGCTGTTTTGAGCAATTTCCGCAAAGTGCAATTTTACGGTGAAGTTGCCGTTGGCGGTAACCGGGACTTCATAACTGAATGAGCCATGCCGCTCTGTTTGATAGAGCGGCCCACCAACGACAGCGTCTTGCGTGCTATTGGTCGAGCCGCCGCGAGCGTATTTGTCCGCCTGGTACTCTACGCCATCAATCGTTGCGCTCGAATTGCTACCGGAGTTGATGGCGACCACCAATGCGAGATCGCCACTAGAAGAACCGGTGCTGCTCGAAGACGAGCTGGAGCTGCTCGAAGATGAGCTGGCGCTGCTCGAAGATGAGCTGGCGCTGGAGCTGGAGCTGGAGCTGGAGCTGGAGGATGAAGAGCTGCTAGAAGACGATGAGCTGCTCGAGGTGTCTGCGGTATTGTTGTCACCGCCACAGCCTGCTAGCGCGACTGACGCGAACGCCAGTGCGAACCAACGATATAATTGATTCTGCTTCAAATTTTTCATAGATGTTTTCCAGATTGCTTGCTGACGATATGTGGTCATATGATGCTTCACGGCTTATGCCTTGACCCATTCTCTGGCAAAAATTGTGTCCTGGGCCATGCTCTCTCTGGAAGATTATGCGGTCCTTCGACTGAATCTATGCGCCATGGAGCGTCCGCGGAAGTTGCCAACAGGTTTGAGGCAGGCCGGACGAGAATCCTATGCGTGGATCGCGTTGAGAGGCGCGCTCCGGCTCTGGGATGTGAGCGGTTGAGGTCGCGCCGCTGCGGAGGGCGTGGCGCCAGGCTCGGGCGCGTCGCTGGTCGTACCCGTGTGCGTCGACGCCGCGGCCTCTCCGGCGTCGTCTACGGACAGCGGGTTGATGGCTGCCGCGGCAGGCGGCCTGCGTACGACGGGCGGACCGTTCGGGAAGCGCTCAGGATGCGCGGCGTAGGCCGCATCGAGGGCGACCTGCCGACGGGCCGCGATACCTTCGACGCGGCCGTAGAATACATCAGCAGGTGTGAAGAGCGCAAGGCCAGCATGCTGATGAAGGTCGTTGTACCAGCCGAAGAACTCCTGGCACCACGCTCGTGCATGAGTCAGCGATGCAAAGCGCTCCGGATGGTCGGGCTGGTACTTGAGCGTCTTGAGCTGCGCCTCGGAGAACGCGTTGTCATCGCTGACGTGAGGCCGGCTGAAGGTACGACCGACGCCGATGGAGCCGAGGAGCTGGGCGAGCCCCTCCGACCTCATCGCGGAGCCGCGGTCGGCGTGCACCGTGAGCGAGCCGGGCTCGACGCCGTGGCGGGCGACGGTCTCCGCGAAGAGCTGCTCGGCGAGCTGCGCGCTCTCGCCGGACACCGCGAGCAACCGGTACATCGTGCGGGTGGAGGCGAGGCGCTTCTCGAGCTCGGCGATGCGCCGGTCCTTCGCGTCCTGCTTCGGCTTGCGGCCGGGCTTGCGCCCCGCGAGAGCCTCGCTGCCGTGGAGGGCGGGCTGCTTGCGCCAGGCCGTCAGGAGGGAGCCGTAGATGCCCTCGCGGGGCAGCAGCGGCTCGATGTCCCCGCGCTGGGGGCACGCGGCCGCCTCGCGAACGATGCGCAGCTCCTCCGCCGCCGAGAACTTCCGCCGCTTGCCCGGCGTCGGCACGGTCTCGACGGCAACGCCACTCGGGCGGGAAGCCGTGCCCTGCGCCGCTGGGGCTGGGGTAGGGTCGACGGATCGGAGGTGGGAAGGCTTCAGCACGGGTCAGGTCCATTCTCCGCCGTCTCACCACAGATTTCCAGGGGCAGCTTGTCTCACCCGACCTTGGCACAGAGAGAGCGGAAAATGCCACCAGGCTTGAGACAGGCCGGACGAGAATCCTATGCGTGGATCGCGCGGAGAGGCGCGTTCCGGCTCTGGGACGTGAGCGGCAGAGGTCGCGCCGCGGCGGGCGTGGCGCCGGGCTCGGGCGCGTCGCTGGTCGTACCCGTGTGCGTCGACGCCGGATAGTCGGGCTGGCACTTGAGCGTCTTGAGCTGCGCCTCGGAGAACGCGTTGTCGTCGCTGAGGACTTGTGGTGCGACCCCGCCCGCGGCCTCGACAAGAGCGTCGTGCGTGGGCTCGGCGCCTGCGGCTGGGGGGCGCGCCAAGCAGAACGTGATCGCCATCGGCATGACCGGCACGGGCAAGAGCTACGTCGGCGCCGCGCTCGCCGAGGCCGCTTGCCGCCACGCCGGAGCACCGGGCCGCCGCGGCGCGTTCATGACCCGGGCGCGACAGGCTCGGGAACGAGACCGCTCAGGAGCTCGCCCTGAGCGCGGCGAACTCGCCTGGATCGTGGATGGTGGGGGGATTGATCCCGCCACCGATGAAGTCTTCCGTCCGGTCGTACATGCCGAAGTGGGTCACCGGCTCCGAACCGCCCCGTGCCGGGAAACCATCCGCGCCTGCCTTGACCCCGAGGGCGTTCATCAAGCTGCAGAAGTACTTGTTGATCGGCGCGTTGGCGAGCGACGGATCGGTCCCCGTTTCTTGGGACATCCCGTCGACCTCGTTCGGAGTGCCGTCGGCACACGTGATCTCGCTAGCCTGTCGTCGACGCTCGGGACCGTGCTCGCCAGGTCGATGTTTTCCGGCGTCACACCGAGCGCCGTGGCGAGGGACGTGTCGCACTGCGCAGAAGCCACAACGTTTCCTGTCGAGTGGAGGAGCTCCTTCCAGGCTGCGAGCTTCTGCTTGTCGGCTCGGCTCATGTCGAACCGCTCGAGCGTCTGAAGATCATCCTTCACGAGGTCGAGGATGCTCTTGCCGCGCATCGCCGCGTAGGTGTCCGGAGACGGCGGCTCCCCCGCCTCGAAGATGCCCGTGAGGCTGCTGAAGGCCTGCGACGCGTTCAGGCCCTTGAAGAGGGTCACGGCGGCGGAGTAGGAGAACGCTGACTGGGCGTTATCCGTCTGACCCGTCGTGTTCAAGAGCAACGGAGTGCCTTGCGGGCTGAGCTGTCGTGCGATGACGTGGTCCAGCGAGGGACCGGTCGGCATGGCCTTGAACTTCGTCTCCTCGACGAAGCTGAACGGGTCGTCGCTGTTGGGAGTGACCGGGTGGCAAGTGAAGTACGACCCGTTCACCTGCGTGTGGCGATCGTTCCCTTGCCCCCGCGCCAGCGTCGCCGTCCACTCGTTCATCGCGCGGATGCCTCGGGGCATGAGGAGCTTGTCGACGTACGGCGCCAGGTGCTTGAGCGTCGTCGACTCGAGGTCCGCGGCGGTGAGCGGTCCGTGCGACTTCTTCGGGAACCACCGCGTCGTGATGCAGCCATAGTGCGTGTACATCACGATCAGCCGCTTCGGTGGCGTGGCCGGCTGAGCCATCACGGTGCGGTCGGAGATCGAGCCGAGGAACGGCGCCGCGACACAAGCTCCGCCCAGCCCCCGGAGGAAAATTCTTCGGTTCATGCGCTTCAACATGGTCGCAATTCTCCTGCCTCAATGGAGGTAAACGCCCAGCTGCCACTCGGAACGCCCTCGGATGCCCGGGGTTGCCACCGCTCCATCATCCATAGAATGCCCACGGGCCCGTGAACGTATTTGTATTTCGTTCGGCCGGGCGTCCGTCGAGCGGAAAGGTGCCCCGCCGAGCACGGCTCGACGCGGCAACTCGGCACGTCGCGGCAGTCCTCGAGAGCGATCGAGGCGGTGGCGCTGACGCTCCGAAGCGACCGATGAACGACCGCGAGACGCGCCCGCAGCCGCCGGCCCCGCCCGAGCCTCCCCCGACGCCTCTCCTGCTCGCCGCGCCGCACGCGCCGTGCCCTCCCCTGCGGCCGCCGCCTCCGCCGCCGCCCTGGCCCGGCGTGCCCCAGCCGCCGTCGCCGGCCCGGTCCGCTTCCCAGCCGGCGTCGCTGGCCGCCTGCGTCCGCCATGGCGCCGCCACCCCCTGAGCTGGAGATCTGCTCGCATTTTCCCGGCGTTTCGTGCCGGCATGGGGGGTGCTGAAGGCCGAGCGTCATGCCGACGCTCGAGCACAACGCCCTCGTCGAGATGTTCCGCGAGCACCCGGAGCTCGCGCCCCGCTGGCTCGCGACGCTCCTCCACGTCGAGGTGCCGCCGCACGCCGCGGTCGCGGTTGTCGAGTCGTCGCTCGACCAGCTCCTCCCGGTGGAGTTCCGCGCCGATCTGGTGCTCGAGCTTCGAGACGAGAACGACGCGCTGGTGCTGGCGATCGTCATCGAGGTGCAGCGCGACGTGGACCCGGACAAGAAGTTCTCGTGGCCGTCGTACGTCGCGGTCGTGCGCGCCAGGAAGCGCTGCGGCACGATCGTCCTGGTGGTCGCGCCGGACGCCGGCGTGGCTGCCTGGGCCGCGGAGAACATCGATCTCGGCCTGGGTCGCGGCAACGTCGAGCCGCTGGTGCTCGGTCCGTCGGTGGTCCCCGAGATCATCGACCCGGCCGACGCGGAGAAGGAGACGGAGCTCGCCGTGCTGTCGGCGGTGGCGCACGGCAACGGGCCGAGCGGGCTCACCGTGGTCCAGGCGGCGCTCGCCGGCCTCGGCCGGCTCGACCAGGCGCACGCGATGGTCTATTTTCAGCTCATCTGGAACGGGTTGCGTGAGCCCATGAGGCAGGCTCTGGAGGCATTGGTCATGGAACGGCAGATCGAGGGCGAGGCGACGTTTCCTCCGTTCGTGCAGAAGCTCGTCGATCGCGGCAAGCTCGAGGGCATCCGTGAGGGCAAGAGGGACACGCTGCTGCGGCTGCTTGCGCGTGCAGGGATCGTGCTCACCGAGGACGAGAGCGCGCGCATCCAGGCATGCACGGACGTCGCGACCCTCGACCGCTGGATCGAGAACGTCCTCGGGGCGAAGACGGCCACCGAAGTGCTCTCCTGACGGGATACGCCCTGTCAACCGGAACGCCCCACGTCATCGAGTCAACGAACGCCAGGCCGCTGCACGGATCCCCGCTCGTGGGACAGGGCTGAAACCCGGGGCCGCCGCCGCTGCTGCTCGCGCGGAAGGTGCTGCCCGAGCTACCCTGACCGCCGTTGATTGTGATCGTTCACATGGCGGCATTAATCGAACAATGATCGGCGCGCGGCTCTCCTCGATCCCGCCGGGGGCGCAGCGGCGGCCGGCCGCGGCATCCGTGTGGGCTGCAATTACGACCTCGGCTCGTGCGCGCTCGAGCAAGGTCGACCTGGATGGGATCGTCAAGGCCCGCGATCTGGATGTCCGGGTCGACCAGGGGGAGAAGGAAGCGCGCCGGGATGCCCGCGCCGCCGAGCGGCCCGGATCTCAGTACGCCATGCGCACCAGAAAGTAGCTCGTCCCGTCGATCGACTCGATCACGCCGTCGAGGTCGAGCTGGTTGGTCGCGGTGAGCGTCGCATAGACGAACCCTCCGGCGCGGGCCCCGACGCGCGAGAGGCTGAACGCCGGCCCGGGCGACCTCGCCCAGCGCGTCGCGCCGACCTCGCGCATCACGTAGAAATTACCCGTGGCGCTTCCCCCGTAGGGAGGCTGCGGCCCGAGGCCGAAATCAGTGGTCCCCGCGCGCGCGAACATGGCGAAGATCGCGTCTCCGCCGATGGGCGCGGACGTCCGGTCCGTATAGGTGAGCCCCGTGGGCGCCGCGTCCTCGACGAGGGTCGAGCCGTCGGCGAGGGACACCCGAAGAAAGCCGTCGATCGTCACGACCCCGATGAAGCCTCCCCCGACCGACAGGGCGTAGGCTTCGTACTCGGGGCCCGGCCGCGTCGACCACTGGCAATTCCCCGCGGCGTCGTAGCGGGCCAGCACGAGATCCCGGTTGCCGGCCGACAGGGGAGGCACCGGACCGCACCCTAGATCAACCTCCCATGCCTCGGTGATCGCGAGCACGACGCCGCCGTCGGGCACGGCCGCGAGGGCGACCGATGACGGGGTCCCGGTGTTCGCTCTATCCCAGGCGACGGCCCCGGAAGGGTCGTACTTGATGACGTGCGCGTTCGAATAGAAACCGTTCGCGTAGAAGACGCTCCCGTCGACGCCGGCGGCGATCGCGTGCGGAGCGTTCTTGTCCTCGAAGGCGTGGAGCCTGGGCGCGTCCACCGCGTAGAGCAGCGCGCCGCTCGGATCGACCGAATAGATGACGCGGAACGTCTCCCTCCCCGCGGTGTGGATCGGGCTCTGGCCGAACGCGGCGGCTGACATCTCGAAGACGGGGACCGTGAGGGCGATGTGCCCGTTCGCGCCCGCGACGAGCTGATACGAGAACGACGTGGTGAAGGGGATCTCGTTGCCGTAGGCCTCTTTCCCCCACAGAAAGGAGCCGTCCGGCCCGAAGCGCGCCACGAGGATCTGCGGGTACGACGCGGGATTGACCGGTTCGTAGCCGGCGACGGCGGCCTGCTGGCGGTTCATGAGGACCACGGCGCTGCCGCCCCCGTCGACCGCGAGCTTCAGCCCGCTCCGCGGGAGAGACAGCTTCCAGAGCGTCTCGCCGGCATCGGAGGAGCAGCTCTCGTCGGGGAGCGACGCGGCATTCTCGGGCATCGGTGGCTGCTCGCCGGCGCAGGGCCCCCAGCCGTCGCCCGCCGGAAGGCAGGTCCGGACGCCCTCTTTGCAGATGCCGACGCCCGCGGTGCCCGGCGGGCCGCCGTAGCAGGCCTCGGTCGCGCCCGGCACGCACGAGCACGCCGACGACGCCTCGTTGACCTGGCCGTTGCAGTTCTCGTCCTCGGGCGTGGTGCAATCCTCGGCCGCGGGCACGACCTCGCCCGCACAAGGGCCGAAGCCGGTCCCCGAGGGGAGGCACGCGCGCTCGCCAGCTTTGCACGCGCCGACGCCCTGGGTGCCGGTCGGGCCGCTGTAGCAGGCCTCCTTGGTGGACGGCGCGCAGACACACCCCGAGGCGGGCTCATTGACCTCGCCGTCACAATTCTCGTCCTCGACCGTTGCGCAATCGTCCTGGGGCGCCGGGGTGACTTCGCCCACGCAATCGCCGAAGGATTGGCCCGAGGGCAAGCACGCCGCGCTGCCCGCCTTGCAGACGCCAACGCCCTGCGTGCCCGCCGGCCCGGTATAACACGCCGTCACCTGGCCCGGCTCGCAGGCGCACCCGTCGTTGGCCAGGCCGTTGCAATCGTCGTCCTCGGGCGTGCTGCAGCTTTCGAGCTCGGGCTTGATCTCGCCCGCGCAGGTCTCTTCAAAGCCCGACCCGTCGGCAAGGCACGCCCTGGTCCCGGCGCGGCAGATCCCGACCCCCGCGGTCCCGGCCGGGCCCCCGTAGCACGGCAGCGTCTCGCCGGCGGTGCAGACGGGCTCGGGCGGCGGGGGCTCGGAGCAGCTGCAACCCTCCGCCAAGGAGGCCAGCAGAACGAAGACGAGAAGAGGACCATAAGGGCGCCGCATCGCCCCATCGTAAACGAAGAATCCGACCGAGATGGTCCGAAATCGTCGGGCCGGCGCGGCCGCGGCCTCCTGCGCGATCGCCGGATGTCGCGCTGGCCAGGCTGGTTGCACGATCCGGCCGCACTGTCGACGTTCGTCCGCCGAGCAGAAACAACTTCCGCGAGCAGCGTTCCAGACCAAGCCGCAGCTGGCGATGCCGTCTACGAGCGCCGTCGCCCCGAGAGGACGACGCTACGACTGGCCGGCGACGAGCGGCACCTCTCCGCTGGGGATCAGGGGCATCGCCTTTGATCCATCCGGCAACCTCGGCATGACAGGGTACACGGCGTCGGACGTCGACATGGGCGGCGGCGTGCTCCGGTCCGGGGGAACGGACGACGCCCTCTTGGCAAAGTACGATGCCGCCGGCAACCACACCATCAGCAAGCTCTTCGGCGATGATTCGATCCCGCAGGCCGGCAATCACATCGCCTTCGACGCGGACTGCAACATGTTCCTCGTACGCAGGCACGTGACCTCGTCCTGGTTCGACATGTTCCTGGACAAAGTCGACAGCGCCGGCAACCCCCTCTGGAGCGAGCGCCTCAACGCCGGGCATGAAGCAGATTGGCACATCAGTTCCATCGCGGTGGATCCGACGACGGGCAGCGTGGTGTTCACGGGAAGATACTACGGGGACTTCGATCTCGGGGGAGGTCTGCTACCGCGGAGTGAGAGTGACTACGACCCGACGAGCGGCTACGTGGCGAAGTTCGATGCGATGGGACATTTCGTCTGGAGCAAGTTCTCCCCCCGCCGCAGCGGCAGGTACATGCCAGGCGCCATCATGGCCGTCGACCCTTCAGGGCAAATTGTGATCGCGGCCGACGACTCGGACATCGTCGATGACGGGTCAGGCAAATTCGCGCGGTTCCTCCTCGCGCGGTTGGACGCCTCGGGAAACCCTCTCTGGAATCAGGAATGGACCGCTCCTGTCCATGATAGATCGGCCTCGAGCTTCAATGAGTGCCTTGCTGGCATCGCGGTAGACGGAGACGGAAGCGTGATTCTCGCCGGGAACGCGCCGGGCCTGCGCACACGTCGTTGCGCTCCGCCCACGTGAGCCCGGCGATCTGGATGTTGTTCGGGTCCGAGTCGTCGATGGCCGACGCGGGGACGAGCGCCACGGCGAAGTCGAGCGCCCGCGGGGGCGTACCCCTGACGACGGATTGACCATTGTCCAATAGATTGGCGCCGCCTCCAGCAGACGGACATCCCGGGTTTACCCTCGTCGCATCGGGAGATCGTCCTCCCAGGGAGCACGACCATGAAGGTAGCCATCTTGACCGGCAGCGTGAGGAGCGGGAGACAGTCGCACAAGATCGCCCATCACCTGGAGCGGAAGCTCCGGGAGCGGGGCGCCGAGGCCGACCTGATCGATCTGGCGGAGACGCCGTTGCCCATCCTGGAGGACCGGTCGGGTCGCTCCCCGCAGCTCCAGGCGACGGTTCAGGCGCTGAGCGCGCAATTCCGCAGGGCGGACGCGCTCGTGTTCGTGACGCCGGAGTACCACGGGAGCTTCTCGGGCGTGTTGAAGAACGCCCTCGACTATTTCTGGGAGGAGTTCAACAAGAAGCCGATCGGCGTGGTCGCGGTCTCCGCGGGGAAGCTCGGGGGCATCAACGCCTCGACGCAGCTCCAGCACGTGATCCTGAGCCTGGGAGCATTCCCGCTGCCGCTGAAGCTGCTCGTCCCGGAGGTCCAGAACGTCTTCGACGAGTCGCTCCAGCTCAGGAGCGAGCAGGTCGGGAAGGCGGCGGACAGATTCCTCGACGAGTACCTGTGGTTCGCTCAGGCGATCGTCCAGGCGAAGCAGGCCGGCGAGAGGATCCGTGTTCCGGTGCCGCCCTTTGCTCTGCGGGGTCCCTTGGGTCGGTTCCCCCACTTCTTCGCTCATACTGCGGCACTCCGACTGCCCGACGCCCCCGCTCCGCTCTGCTCCAGGCTTCGCCAGGCGCACCGAAGTCTACGTTTAGGGCAAGGGTGGCGAAAAACGGACAGACATTAAGAGCGCCGAACAAAACCGGACCGAGCCAGGCAGCCGAGGGTGGGTGCAGCGCTAGGCGCGACGAGGAGCCCTACTGAAGTAGGGCGACGAGGAGCAACGACGCGATGCGCCCGCTCTCGGCTGCCTGGCGACGGGAGGTTTTGAGAGGCGCTCTAATCTCACGAAGCAGGCCCTCGTCGCCTGGGAGGGCACGAAGCCTGTCCTCTCCGAAACGTTTCGAGCTCCTCGTCCCTTGACCGCTTTCCCAGAGGGAGGCAACGCGGCGTATGGGGCGCGAGCCGCCCCTGGCACGCGTGCCCGCACGGATAAGTTGTTGGTACAGCGTCACTTTTCCAGGAGGGAAGCGAATCGCGAAGGTTTCCTATATCAACCGGCACGTGCGGCGTGGCTGTACGATGAGAACGTTCACAAAGAGGAGCTTGACATTCGGATCGCGTTTGGATTCTCTAGCTCCTCGGATCGCGTTTGGATTTCCTCGCCCTGTTGGTCCTCGGAACGCCTGAGGCGTAGTTTTGCATGCCAGCTGCAGCGCGGCGCGCGACCCGTGCGTCGGCACGTGCCGCTTGCTTGGGACACCACGGTGACAATGCAAAATGCGCCAACGCACTTGTAGCGCGGGCCATGGAACTAGCGCGGGCCATGGAACTCGAGTTTGACTTTTACGCACGTTGGAGGGCCTCATGCTCTTAAAGAACTGGCCTGCTGTCCTTTCGTTCTCGGTCATCTCTGTCCTCCCCGCCGCGGTGTATGCCAGCGACCCCGCTGGTCTTCCCCTTCCGCCCAGGGGTTTCGATGCCAGGGACGCCAGCATTCCCCATGGGAAGGTGGACGTCTCCGTCAGCTATCCGACCCGAAACTACGGAATGCGGAAGGTGACGGTTTATACGCCGCCAGGGTACTCGACGAGCCAGAAATATCCTGTCGTTTACCTGCATCATGGAATCGGCGGCAATGAGGTCTCCTGGATCGGCCAGGGGAGCAACGAAGGCAATGCCGACAATATCATGGACTATCTGTACTCGAAGCAGATGGCCAAACCCATGATCGTTGTGATGCCCAGCGGCAAGATGGACGGAGCGGACGATTTCGCGCGCTTCGCAAACTTCGGGGACGTCCTGCTCCACGACCTGATCCCCTGGGTCGAGGAGACTTATTCCGCCGCCACCGACGCCGATTCGCGGGCCATCTCCGGCCTGTCAATGGGCGGGGGGCAGACCTTCAACTTCGGGTTCCCCAATACCGATGTCTTCCATTACATCGGACCGTATTCGGCTGCGCCCAATACCCAGCAGCCAAGTCAGACCATCAAGAATGTGGCTGCGGTCAAGGACAACGTGAAGCTCATCTTCATCTCTTGCGGCAGTACAGACGGCCTGATCGGCAATAGCGAAAATTATCACAACTTCCTGGATCAGAACAACATCGACCATATTTACCAGATCGAGCCGAACGAAGGCCATACCAAGACCGTCTGGAACCGCAGCTTTTACAACTTCGCCCAACGCATTTTCCTCGACGGGGGTGCGACGGGCGCCGGTGGGGCCGATGGGGCCGGTGGGGCCGGTGGAGCCGGTGGGGCCGGTGGAGCCGGTGGGGCCGGTGAGGCCACGGGCAACGGCGGGAGTGCAGGGGACGGAAGCGGAGACGGCGGGGGCGTGACCGGAGGTGGTGCCGTCACGACAGGCGGTTCTGCAGCGACTGGCGGGCAGGTTTCGAGCAGTGCGAGCGGCGGCACCGACCAAGATACGCCCCCGACGGAAGACTCTGGCTGCAGCTGCTCGGTCCCCGGGTCCGAACCCGGAACGCCGCCTTGGCGCTTCGGGATCCTCCTTGCGGCAATCGGAGCCGTCCTCTTCAGAGCGCGAGCAAGACGGAATCGAGGCTGAGCGGCCGAGCGTCGCTCGAGCTCGCACAGCGTAGAAGACGGCGGATGCGCCATGGAGGGCCCGTGGAGGGCACAGCGTGCGAAGGCGGCGCCTTGGATGCCTGGATAAATTGGTTGAAATGGGCGAGAGGCTCGGCTGCGGAAGCGGATAACGCTTCAACAGGTCGTTCATTCGCGCCCAATCTACCCGTGCGCGTTGCGAGCGGCGGTCAAGCCATCTCCGCCACGCGCAGGTGACCTCGTAGCGGAAGCGTTCGAGGGCATCAGAGTTTCCGGTGATCCCGAAGTACCCATAGTGCCCTGAGGGGTTCGCCGAAGCGGTTGCCCTCGGTGCGGGTGAGCGGCACGGCGCGGCGCCTCGGAGCGGGGCACCGCGCCGTGCCGCTCCCCCAACCGAGGGCCGCCCTACTGGGGGTTCGGGGCGCAGGGCGCCGCAGGCGACCCGGAGCCCCGAGCGTTGAAGAGCACCGTCCTGCGCCGCAAGGCGCTCGGAGACGCCGCGTAGCCGCAAGAACATCCCGGGCCAGACCAACGCCCGGAGGGCGATGTGTGCCCGCGGCACGCCGATGCGCCCCTTTGTCGTCCGCAGGGGTCCCTCGACAGGGCGTGCGGTGCGGCGGGCGCACGCCTTCGAACGGCGCGCCGCGGCGGGAGGTGCTACCCCCTCGCGCACCGTGAGCACCCGCGTTCCGCAAGAGCCCTCCCCCACGCCGGCCGCCCCCGGCGGCCGGACCTCTCCCCCGCCCCCGACCGCGAGCCCGGTGCGGTTTCCCGAGGAGCTGCCCATCTCGGCGCGGGTGCGCGACATCGCCCGGGCCATCGAGGCGCACCAGGTGGTGATCGTCGCGGGCGAGACAGGCTCGGGCAAGACCACGCAGCTCCCGAAGATCTGCCTGGCCATGGGCCGCGGGCTCACCGCCCGGATCGGCGTCACGCAGCCGCGCCGCATCGCCGCCACGAGCGTCGCCACCCGGGTCGCCAAGGAGCTCGGCGTCGAGCTGGGCAAGGAGGTCGGCTACAAGATCCGCTTCTCGGACAGGACGAGCCCGACCACCTACGTCAAGTACATGACCGACGGCATCGTCCTCGCCGAGATGCAGGGCGACGCGCGGCTCTCGGACTACGACACGCTCATCATCGACGAGGCCCACGAGCGCAGCCTCAACATCGACTTCCTGCTCGGGTACCTCAAACGCCTCTTGCCGAGGCGGCCGGATCTCCGCGTCATCATCAGCTCCGCGACGCTCGAGACCGACCGGTTCGCGGCCTTCTTCGACGGCGCGCCCGTCATCGAGGTCTCCGGCCGCACGTACCCCGTGGAGGTCATCCACCGTCCCCCCGAGAGCGGCGAGGCGGAGATCGCCGATGCGGTCGCCAACACCGTCGAGGAGATCACCGCGATCGATCCGCGCGGGGATATCCTCGTCTTCCTCCCCGGCGAGCGGGAGATCAACGACACGATGGCCGAGCTGGAGCGCCACGGCCTGCCGCACACGACCCTCTTGCCGCTCTACGGGCGGCTCCCTCAGGGCGACCAGCAGCGCGTGTTCCAGTCGCTGCCGGGGCGGCGGATCGTGCTCGCGACCAACGTGGCGGAGACCTCGCTGACCATCCCAGGCATCGTGTATGTCGTCGACTCGGGGCTCGCCCGCGTGAACCGGTACAGTCCCCGCACGGGCGTCACCCAGCTCCAGATCGAGCCCATCTCGCGCGCGAGCGCCGATCAGCGCAAGGGGCGCGCGGGCCGCGTGCAGAGCGGCGTGTGCTTCCGGCTCTACGCCGAGCAGGACTATCAGGCGAGGCCTTCTTACACCGATCCGGAGGTCCTGCGCGTCGGCCTCTCGGGCGTCATCCTCACGATGAAGTCGCTCGGGCTCGGCGCCATCGAGGATTTCCCGTTCCTCGACGCGCCGTCGAAGCGGGCGGTGGACGAGGGCTACCGGGTCCTCGAGGAGCTCGGCGCGCTCGACGACGCGGGCGCGCTCACCGACATCGGCCGGAAGCTCGCGCGGCTGCCGCTCGACCCGCGGCTCGGCCGGATGGTCCTCGGCGGCGAGGGCGAGGGGGCGCTCGCCGAGGTGCTGATCATCGCCGCCGCGCTCGGGGTGCAGGATCCGCGGGAGCGGCCGCTCTCCGCGCAGAGGCAGGCCGACGACGCGCACCGGAAGTTCAAGGACGAGACATCGGACTTCGTGGGGCTCCTGAAGCTGTGGAGCTTCTATCAGGACGCGCAGGGCCGGTTGACCCAGAACCAGCTGAGGAAGGCGTGCCGCGATCAATTCGTGTCGTACCTCCGCATGCGCGAGTGGGTCGACGTGCACCGGCAGCTCAGCCGCATCACGCGGGAGATGGGCTTCTCGCCGAACGGCACGCCCGCGAAGGGCGACGCCATCCACCGCGCGCTCCTGCCCGGCCTGCTCAGCCGGATCGGCATGTGGAACCAGGAGAACAGGGTGTATCTCGGCGCCCGACAGACCCGCTTCCAGCTGCACCCCTCGTCGGGCCTCGCCAGGAAGCCGCCCGCGTGGATCATGGCCGCCGAGCTGGTCGAGACATCGCAGCTCTTCGCCCGGATGGCGGCGGGCCTCGATCCCGCGTGGATCGAGGCCGCGGCCGGGGCGCTCTGCAAGCGCAGCTACGGCGATCCTCACTGGGCCGCGAAGCCGGCGGCCGTGATGGCCAAGGAGCAGGTGACGCTGTACGGCCTGCCGATCGCGCGCGACCGCAGGGTCGATTACGGGCCGATCGATCCGAGGTCGGCGCGCCAGATCTTCCTGCTCCACGCGCTGGTCCGGCAGGAATACACGACGCGCGGGGCGTTCATGGAGGCGAACCGCCGGCTCTTCGAGGAGGTCAGTCGGCTGCGCGACAAGGCGAGGCGGAGCGAGATGCTGGCCGACGAGCACGCGCTCGAGCTCTTCTTCGACCGGCGCGTGCCCGAGGGGGTCTACAGCGGCAAGACGTTCGAGGCGTGGCGGAAGGAGGCCGAGGAGAAGGACCCGCGGGTGCTGCACCTGTCGCTCGCCGACGTCCTGCTCGACGACGCCGCCGAGCTCTCGCCCGAGCGCTTCCCTGACGCGCTCGACCTCCATGGCGCGGCCGTGCCGCTCTCCTACCGCTTCGATCCCGGCGAGGACGACGACGGCGTCTCGCTGTCTCTGCCGCTCGTGCTCCTGCCGCAGGCGGATCCGGACGAGCTCGAGTGGACGATCCCCGGGTGGCACGTCGAGAAGATCACCCTGCTGCTCGAGTCGCTGCCGAAGTCGCTCCGCAAGGCGCTGGTCCCTCTCCGGGAGACCGCCCGGGAGATCGCGGCGGATCTGCGGCCGTTCCAGGGCCCGATGCGGCCCGCGCTCGCGCGCGCCGTCGAGGACCGCACCGGCGAGCGCGTGCCGGCGGACGCGTTCCGGCCCGAGGATCTCCCGCCCTACCTGCGCTTCTACTTCCGCGTGCTCGGCGAGGACGGCCGGGTGATCGGGGAGGGGCGCGGCCTGCGGGAGCTCAAGGAGCGCCTGTCCGGCCGGGCGCGCGAGGCCTGGGCGAAGGTCGGCAAGGCGGGTCTGGAGCGGGACGGGCTGACATCGTTCGCGATCGACGCGCTGCCCGAGGGCGTGCAGGTCGACGCCGGGGGACAGCGGGTGCTCGGCTATCCGGCGCTCGTCGACAACGAGACCTCCGTCTCGGTGCGCGTGCTCGCCTCGAGGGCGGCGGCGGCCGAGGCCACGCGCGCCGGGCTGCGGCGGCTCATCTTGCTGCAGCTCGGGAGCAAGATGAGCCAGCTCGAGCAGCCGCTGCGCAGCGCCGTGGCCGTGAGCGGGCTCGGCGCCAGGGTGGCTCCAGGCGAGCCGGGTCTCGCCCGGCAGATCGCGCTGCGCGCGCTCGACGAGGCGTTCCAGCTCGGCGATCCCGCGTCGTTCCCGAGGACCCGGGCCGCGTTCCAGGCGCGCCTCGACGAGGGCCGGCGGTCGCTGCAAGGCGTGCTGGGGAGGCTCTCGGGGCTGGCGCGCGACATCGGCGTCGAGCTCGATCGCGTGCAGTCGATGCTCCGGTCGATGACGGGGAAGCCGGGCTCGCCGAGGCCGTCGCTCGACGACGCGCGCACGCAGGTCGACTTCCTGCTGCCGGTCGGGCTCTTCTCGCGCGCCCCGCTCGACCGGCTCGCGCACCTGCCGCGCTACCTGCGCGCCATCCAGATCCGGCTGGAGCGGCTGCCCAACGGACCGCAGAAGGACCAGGCCAAGGCCGCGCAGGTGCTGCCGTTCTGGCAGGACTACCTCAAGCACCAGCAGGCGCTCCGCGAGAAGGGGGTGCCCGCGGAAGAGCTGGAGTCGTTCCGCTGGTTGATAGAGGAGCTCCGGGTGTCGCTCTTCGCGCCCGAGCTGAAGGCGGCAGTCCCGGTCTCGACGCAGCGGCTCTCGGAGCAATGGAAGCGACTGCTGGGGTAGCGGGGGCGGAGCCAGAGAGACTTGGGGAGCATTACGTTGAGATGGCTCGATTTTCCACTCACCTGATGTTTTCGATGATTCCCAGCGAGCTCCCCTCCGCGTGATCTGTTTTTGGTATGTAGCTCCTGGTGAACATCACGGTCCTGCGAGCGCTCGTCCGGTCGTTGCTCCTGCTGGCGCTGGTCCTCGTGCCTTCCGTCGGTCGCGCGGACAGCCCCTCGAGCGGGCCCCAGGGTCGACTCCAGCGCTCGGCGGACCGGGCGGTCGCGGAGGGTCGCCTGGCGGAGGCGCGGGACATGTGGTTGCAGATCTGGCAGCTCGATCCCTCGGAGATGGCGGCGTGCAACGTCGGGCAGCTCTCGTTCCGCGTCGGGGACATGCCAAGAGCGGCCGAGTTCCTCACGGCGTGTCTGGAGAGGGCGCCGGCGCCGGCGCCGGCGGACGCCGGCGCGCGTGAGCGTTACCAGAGCCGGGCGCTGGACCTCGCGCGGGCGACGCAGGCGGTCGGCGCGCTGACCTTCGCCGTGCCCCTGGGCGCGGAGCTGTCGGTCGACGACCGGCCTGTGGGGCGGGCGCCGCTCGGGCGCGCGGTGTTCGTCGCGCCGGGCTCGCACCGCGTTCGAGCGGCGCTCGGCGAGGCGGCGAAGGAGACCTCCGTGGAGGTGCGCGCGGGGGAAGTGCGCGAGGTCGTCCTCGATCTCGCTGTGGCGACGGACACCGGACAGGCGGAGGCGCGCCCGCCGGCGCGGGCCGAGCCGGGCGCGCCGGTCGCGCCGCGCGCGCCGGCGCCGCGCCCACCGGCGCCGGTCGGGCTGGGTGCGGGGCCTTCGCCGGGGCTCATCGTGCTGGGCGCCGTCGCGTCCGCCGGGTGCGTCACGCTCGGCGCGGTGCAGCTCGCGAGGTCGGGCGAGCACGAGCGCAGGTTCAACGACCTGCTCGAGCGCAACCACGGAGGCTACCGGATCGCCGGCCTGGAGCTCCAGCGCGCGCAGCGCGCCTACAGCGCGATGGAGCTCGCCGAGGAGCGCGCCGCGGTCGCGCTGACGGCCGGCGCGCTCCTGGCCGCAGGGACGCTGATCTACGCCTTCTACCCGAGGGGCCGCGGCCCCAGGCTGACCGCGGTGGGGACGCGGCTCCACCTGGAGGCGACGTGGTAGACGGGTCTGGCCTGGGGTACCGGATCGTCGAGCGGCTGCAGGGTCGCGGCCCTGTGGACGCCTATGCCGCCGTCGATCGCGACGGCAGGGACGCGCTGCTCCACGTGAGCGAGGCGGTTCCCGGCGGGTTCCGCGACGACCTCGCTCGGCTGCGCGCCGTGAGCCAGCGCATCGAGGAGCTCCCGCGGGTCCTCGACGGCGGCCTCCGGGACTCGTTCTGCTGGGTGGCGGTCGAGCGGTGCGACGGCCGGTCGCTGCGCGCCGTCCTCGAGGAGCGCCCCAGGGACATCACGCCGCCGTGGGCGCTCTCGCAGGTCGCCGAGTTCGCCGAGGTCCTGAAAGCCGCGCACGCGGCGGGGATCTTCCACGGGGACCTCTGCCCGGAGACCTTGATCCTGCTCGACGACGGCTCGTTCAAGCTCGCCGGCCTGGGCCTCGCGCAGCTCTTCGGCCTGAGCGCGGCGGACGCGGCGAGCGCCGCGATGTACCGCGCGCCCGAGCAGCTCGCGGAGCCCGCGGTCCTGGACGAGCGGACCGACGTGCACGCGCTGGGCCTCGTGCTCTACGAGCTCATCGGGCTGCGCCGGCCGTTCGCGGAGCGCGCGCCCGAGGAGCTCGTCCGCTGCGTCCTCAACACCACGCCGCTGCCGCTCGAGACCTTCGTCCCCTTGCCGCCGGTGGTCGCGGGCGTCGTGAGGCGCGCGACCGAGAGGCAC
The DNA here is from genome assembly GCF_051519845.1 of Sorangium sp. So ce362. NCBI lineage: Bacteria > Pseudomonadati > Myxococcota > Polyangiales > Polyangiaceae > Sorangium > Sorangium sp. So ce362. The sequence goes on from NZ_CP150332.1 coordinate 8,568,876, forward strand.
CCGGACGCCCGGTACCGCGACATGGCGGAGCTCATCGCGGCGCTGCACGGCGCGCTCGAGGGCTGGTGTCGCTGGCAAGGCGAGGTGAAGCAGGACGTCGGCTCCGGGGTGCGCGGCGCGACCCCGGCGTCGCGCGGCCTGGGGTCGGCGCGGCCAGCGCGGCCGGCCGAGCGGCCGGCGCGGCCCTCGGGCGCGGCGAGCCCGCCGGCCGCGGACGAGACGCCGCGCGTGCCGCCGACCGCGCCGACGCCGGGGACCGCGACCGCGCCGACGCCCGGGCTCGCGACCGAGCTGCCGCGCGAGGCCCCCTCCCCGGCCTCGCCGGAGCCTGCGTCGGCGCCCCCGGTGCAAGCTCCGCCGGCCCGTTCACCGCGCGAGGGGCGGATTCGCGTCGCGCTCGCCCTGGGAGCAGGCGGGCTGGTCCTCGCGGCGGCGCTCCTCGGCGGGATCCATGCCGGCGCGCTGTCGGCAGCCCGTACCCCGGCCGTCGCGCGGCTCCCGCGCGTCATCGTGGTGAGCCCGAAGGCTGCGCCGGCTCCGCCCGATCCCCACGCGGTGGCCGCCGTCACGCGGGAGCGCCCCCTCCGCTCGAAGTCGGCACCTCCTCCCCGCCCGCGCGGCGAGGGGATAGTCCCCTCGCCTCCTCCGGTGCCGGATTCGCCGCCCCCCGGAGAGCCGCTGCCGCCGTGCGACGCGGACTGGTACACGTGCGGGGCCACCTGGCCCGACGCGCGTTCCAACACGTTCCGTTGACGCCCGCGAAGTTTCCACCTTTTAGCAGCGACTTCTGTCGATTTCTTACGCGCTTCTGCGACTGCGGTGCTGTATAGGAGGAGTCGTGTAGAGGGCAGTCCGCGACCCTCGCTGGTCTTTTTGCCGGCGAGCGAAGGCGGGCGCCCGGAGGCTCTGTTCGCATGCACACTCTATTTCGCCGCGTGGTGCTCGCCGGCGCCGCGTGGCTCGTGGGCTCTTGTTCCGGAGATTCTCCCTCTCTGGGAGGCTACTGCGAGGACAAGGCCGATTGCCACACGAAGTACCAGGACATCCCCGGAGCCACGTGTCTCAGCGATCGTTGCCAGTGTATCGATCCGGGCCAAGGGATCTGTTGCTCTCCCGACGCCGCGAAGGATCCGGACTGCGCCCTCTCGTGCAGGCCGTGCGCCGAGTGCGCGCCGGGCACGGCGGGGTGCGCTCCTGACGTGGGGCCCGACGGGGGTGTCGACGCTGGCTGCAAGAGCGACGCGGCGTGCCCGGGGCCGCCGAGCCGCGAGTGCGGCGCCGGGCGGTGCGTCGAGGGCGCGTGCACCGTGGAGATCAACCCGGGGCCGATCGCCTCTCAGCGGAGGGGCGACTGCCAGCGGATGGAGTGCACGGTCACGGGCGAGATCATCGCGCTCGAGGACCCGTCCGACGTCTACGACGACGGTGAGCAGTGTACGTATGATAGCTGCGGTGCCGGCGGGCCGGTCAACATGCCCCTGACCGAAGGCGTGGTGTGTCCTGGCGAGCAACAGAGGATGTGCCATGCGGGCACGTGCGTCGCTTGCTACAGCGGCGACGTGACCATGAACGACTGCCCCAACAACCTGGCCTGCGACGGCGTGCTGTGCGTGCCGTCCCATTGCGTGAACGATGCTGTCGATCCCGCGCTCGGGGAGACCGCGAGGGACTGCGGCGGTCCGTGCCGCCCCTGCACCGCCGGCGAGGCCTGCGGAACGGGTGCCGACTGCAAGAGCAAGGTCTGCCGCGCAGGTCGCTGCGCGGCGCCGACGTGCGATGACGGCGCGCAGAACGGGGATGAGACGGGGGTCGACTGTGGCGCGCTGCCCTGCCCGCTGTGCCCGGCGGCTCAAGGATGCAGGGCGGGCACGCAGTGCGAGAGCGGCGCCTGCTGGGCGGGCATGTGCCGGGAGCCGTCGTGCACCGACGGCGTGATGAACGCCGGCGAGGCCGGTGTGGATTGCGGCGGCGCCTGCGCGCCGTGCCGGTGAGCCGGCGGCCTGGCGAACCCCGAGTGATGGGAGCGGAGCGGGCTGAGCGCCGCGAGAGCGGCGGCATCCAGCAAGCAGCGGGCACAGCGGCTTCAGCTCGTCCAAGCTCGGCTGGCTCGCTCGGCGCCCACGCCTCGCGACGGGCGGCTCACGCCGTCGTTGCTTCGAGCCTCTGGGAGGAGGAGCTGCGTCGCCGCGGCTGGACGCCGGGCGGCTGATCTGACACGCCGCGGCCTTGCGGTGGCCCCCCCGCGGGGAGGACAATCGGGGGCGATGGTGACCGGTCGGTGAAGGTCGCGCTGCTGGAGCAGACGGATGTATACGTGGTGGCGACCTGGCGGCGGATCATGCTGCTGGTCTGGCACGGGCAGGCCAGCGTCGCCGGCATCGAGCGTTCCCGGGCGCTCTTCCAGCCCTGGGCGGAGCGCCTGCCGGGAGGGGCAGCATTCCTGATCGTGCTCCCCCCCCAGCACACCGGGCCGCCCGACGAGGAGAGCCGGGCGGCGATGCAGCGGGCGGCGAGCGCTCCCGGGAGCTCCTTGAAGGGCATGGCCACGCTCATCGAGGCCGAGGGGTTCATCGCCGCCTCGGTCCGCGCCATCATGATGCGGCTGCAGGCCCGCGGGACGCAGGGGCCCGTGCCGAACATCTTTCGGACGCCGGCCGAGGCCGCGGCCTGGGCGGCGGCGGTGCTGCAGGACCCGGAGGTCACGCCCGAGGAGCTGGCGGAGGCGATCCGCGTGGCGCGCGAGGGCTGAGCACGCACTGCCTGCATGGACCGGCATGGAGCTCTAGCGTGCTCGCTGCGCACCAGCCCTCCCACACTTCCATGACCAAGACGAGAAACGACACCTCGCTGCCGTGACCGCTCTCAGCGACGACGGAGTACTTGAAACCAGGGTGTTTCTTCAGGTGCCCGCGGAGGAGGCCGAGGAAGAACGGCTCCTGCGCAGCCTGGGCCGCCGCCATCGCGCCCATCAGCTCGGTGAGAGAAGGGGTGGGGTTCTGGGGCTTGTCGTTGTCCATGGTCCTGTCGCCAGCGTGGGATGGACAAGTCAACACGAACGGGTGAAGACGACTGTCGGTCGTTGCGGAAAACTCTTATCGAATTGGCGGAGAAAGCCCGGCAGACTGTAGCGTGAAGGCGGCCCCTTCGAGGCATGAATAAGCTGTTGAAGATGCGCTTCACTGCAGGCGCAGGCTCGATCGGCGCGCACGCGCCTCGAGGCGCTCAGCCGCCGGCGCGCCGCACGGCGACGCCGACGCCGGCGGTGCTCCAGCAGCCGCTCACCGCCCAGGAGATCGTCGTGTTCAAGTTGGCCACGAGGTAGCCGGCCAGCGCGACCATGGTCGTCGGATCGGTCAGGCGCCGGTTCATGGTGGAGGTCGCCGCGGTGGGGCTGATCGTGGCGCCGGTATTGGCGTTGCGCGCCGCCATCACCGTGTACACGAACGAGCCGCTCGCGCTGAAGTTGGTGCTGACCCCTCGGGGCACCGTGCCGCCGCAGTCCGTCGCGCTGGCGTGGATGCCGGTCGAGGTGGCGCTCGCGAACGGGTTCGACTGGTGCACGCCCTTCAACTCCACCACGTTGGCGAAGTACACGCCCCAGGTGTTCGAGTTCGCCATCTGCACCACCACGGGCTTGTTGCCGGTGGCGGCCGGAAGCTGGCTGTCCAGGAGGTAGTAGATGCGCGCCGCGGCGTTGTTCTCGCCCGACACCTGCTGCCCATTGAAGAGCGTCATCGGCGTGCCGTCGTACGTGACGCTCACCGGCACGAGCGAGTTCTCGGAGGCGACGACCCCGACAAGGATCATGCGATCGTGATCCCGCGGCGTCTGCAGGGCGTGGTTCACGTTGATGATGGGCGCCGACATCCCGATGGTGCCCAAGGTGCCGATCGCGCCCGAGTTGACGACGACGATGTCCGGCGTGACGACGCAGTTGCCGTTCGAGCAGATGGTCCTCGTCCCCGAGCACACGTGGCCGCAGTCGCCGCAGTTGCTGGCGGTGCCGAGCTGGGTCGTGCAGCCCTCGTGGGGGTTGCCGCAAGCCTTCCAGCCCGGGTCGCAGGTGGGCACGCAGGTGCCGGCCGTGCAGGCGGTGGCGCTCGCGTTCGCCTGGAGGCACCGGGTGTTGCAAGCGCCGCAGGCGTTGATGTCGCCGGAGGTGTCCTTCTCGCAGCCGTTCATTCCGTTGCCGTCGCAGTTGCGCCACAGGCCGCTGCACACCGGGCTGCAGCCCGACGAGCCGCATTGATTGCTGGCGACGTGGGCGCTGGCCCCGCTCTCGCACACGAGGTTGCAGCCGAGGCAGTTGCTCTCGTCGCTCCAGAGGTCGATGTTGCAGCCGTTCCTCGGTACCCCGCAGTCGTCGTACTGCGCGCTCGTGCACACCGGGTTGCAGGTGCCGTCGAGGCACTGATTGCTGGTGGTGTGGATTGTGTTGCACTGGGTGCCGCAGGCGCCGCAGTGCCCCTCGTCGGTACTGACGTTGACCTCGCAGCCGTCGGTCAGCGAGCTGTTGCAGTTGCCGTAGTCCGCCCTGCAGCCGACGAAGGTGCAGCTGCTGTTCTGGCAGGTCGCGGTGGCGTTCGCGTAGATCGTGTTGCAGTTGACGCCGCCGGCGGCCGCGCAGGCGCCGCAGTGGGTCTGGTTCGAATTGACGTTCGTCTCGCAGCCGTTGTCCGGATTGCCGTCGCAGTCGCCCCTGCCGCTGTTGCACGTCCGCACCTTGCAGGCGCCGCCCTCGCACTTGGGGGCGCCGTCGGCGATTGTGCACGTCTCGCCGCAGCCGCCGCAGTGGCTGAGGCTCGTGTCCGTGCTCGTCTCGCAGCCGTTGTCGTAGCTGGCGTCGCAGTCGGCGAAGCCCGGCGCGCAGCGGTCGATGGCGCAGCCGGTGGCCGTGCACTTGCCGGTGCCATTGGCGACCGTGCACAGGCCGCCGCACGTGATGCAGTTCTCCGGATCGGCGGCCAGATCCACCTCGCAGCTGTCCTCGGGGTCGCCGTTGCAGTCGCCCCTGCCGGCCGGGCAAATCGTCTCACCGCAAACGCCGTCGCGGCACCAGGGCCTGCCGCCCGCCTCGGGCACGCACTCGATGCCGCACCCGCCGCAGTGCAACACGTCACGGGTTGTCGCCCTCTCACAACCGTCGACGACCTGACCGTTGCAGTCGGTGAAGCCCTCGTCGCACTCGATCTTGCACTCCGACGCCTCGCAATACGCGTCGCCGTTCGCTGCCGGGCACAGCTCGTCGCACCCGCCGCAGTGGCTCGCGTTGGTCGACGTGTTCACCTCGCAGCCGTTCTCGGGGTCGCCGTCGCAGTCGGCGTAAGGCGCTTCGCACTCCTTGACCTTGCAGGAGCCGCCCTGGCACTCGGCGGTCGCGTGCGGCAGCGCGCACTTCAGGCCGCAGCCGCCGCAGTTGTCCGCGTCGGTGCGCACGTTCACCTCGCACTTCCCCTCGGCCTGGCGATCGCAGTTGGCGTAGCCGTCCGAGCAGGTGGGGCCGCACACCTCGCCGATGCAATCGCTGCTCAGGCAGTCCCTGCTCGAGCGGCAGATCTTGCCGTCCTCGCAGCCCTCGCAGTCGGCGCCGCAGTCCACGTCGCTCTCGGTGCCGTTGAGCACGCCGTCGGTGCAGGTCGCCCCGACGCACGCGCCGTCCTGGCACACGCCGCTCTCGCAGTCGCTGGCCTGGTTGCAGTCCTGGCCGGTCACGCACTTCTTGTCGCAGCTGCCGCCGCAATCGACGTCCGACTCCGAGCCGTCGCGGACGTCGTCGGTACAGTGCGCCGGCAAGTCGGGGTTGGGCCCCGGCGCGAACTCGAAGTCCGGCACGCTGCACGAAGCGGCGGAGATCCCCGCCGTCAGCGCGGCGGCCGAGAACGCGCGGAGCAGCGCGAAGCAACGCAGAAAGCTCGGGGTCGACATGCAACGACAAAAGTATCATTCGCTGGCGGATTTCGCGGCCACAAATCGAGCCAGCGTCAGCATCCGCGCGCGGAGCTCCGCCGGCACGTCGCACCTCCGACCACGACGCGGCGCGGCGAAGTCCACGCCGCCACGTTGACGCGCGCGGCGTGGCCTTCGCCGCCACGTTGACAGGAGCGGAGGCGGCAAGTCACTATGGCAAGCTCACTATGGCAAGCGTCGCATGAGGAATTTTCCACGAATGTTCCGCGTCGCAGCGGTGAGGAATTTTCCACGAATGTTCCGCGTCGCAGCGGTGCTGCTGCTGCTCGAGGCGCCCGCGCTCGCCCAGGACACCGACGAGCTCAAGCAAGCTCGCGCGCAGTTCCAGCAGGCGACCGAGCTCGAGCAAGCGGGTAACTGGGCCGCGGCCCTGCAGCAGTTCCGCGAAGTCGGGCAGGTGCGGATGACGCCGCAGGTTCGCTTCCACATCGCCGTGTGCGAGGAGAAGCTGGGGCGGCTCGTGGCCGCGCTCGGTGGCTACGAGCTGGCGCTCGCGGAGGCCGACGCCGTCGGGCCCGATTTTCGGGCCGAGGTCGAGCAGTCGATCGGCCGGCTGCGTGCCCGGATCCCGAGGCTCGTCATCGTACGCGGCAAAGGGGCGGCCTCGGCGGCCATGGAGCTCGACGGCATCGCCCTCGGCGGTGCGTCCATCGGCGTCGAGGTGCCGCTCGATCCCGGGCCTCACGCGCTCACCGCCAAGGCTCCCAATCACAAGCCGTTTCAAGAGACGGTGGAGCTGAAGGAGGAGGGGGTGACGCGCGTCGAGGTGACGCTCGAGGCGTTGCCGCAAGAGCTGCTGATCCAGGCGGGCGCCTTGCCGGAGAGGCCGCCGTCCAAGGTGGTGCCGTACGTCGTCGGGGGCGTCGGCGCCGCGAGCCTGATCGGCTCCGGGGTGCTGTTCGTGCTCCGCCAGGGAGCGCTCCAGGATCTGGAAGACGCCTGCGGCCCGCGCGGCAAGTCGTGCCCGCCCTCCATGGAGTCGCGCTACGACGACCTCAGGCTCTATCACTACGGCGCGCAGGTGGCGCTCGGCGTCGGCGTCGCCGCGGTCGGCACGGCGACCGCGATCTTGCTCCTTCAGAAGAAGAAGCCAAAAGAGCCCGAGAAGACCTCGCTCGAGCTCGTGCCCATCGCGGGCGGCTCCGAGATAGGTGCGAGTCTCTCAGGAACATTCTGAGGGAGTCGAGCTAGAACCCCGGATCGTGCTTCCACGACTTGGGCGGCGCGGGCGCTGGGGCCGGGCTCGGCGGCTGGATCGGCTCGGCGGGCTTGTTCTGACGGCGGGGCGCCGCGCTCGCGGGTGACGCGGGGAGCGGAGCCGGCGCTGCGCTGGCCGAGACGGAGGCAGAGGGCTCACCCGGGGGCGCGCCGAGCTCGGCCGCAGGGGGCGCCTCCGCCTTGGGGGGCGCGGGCGCTGGGGCGGCGGGCGCGGCGACGGAAGGAAGCGGGGCTGGCGCGTCGGCGCCCCGGAGCAGCAGTACGGCGAGCACGCCGGCGGCGCAGAGAACGAGGATCACGACGGCGAGCAGCGCGCGGCGCTTGGGGCGCGCGAACGGCGGGATCTCGCTGTCGGGCGCGCTCTCTCCGGCCTCGCCCTGGGTCGCGCCGCGGAGGTTGACGGTCCTGAAGGCGCTCACCGCCGAGTGGCTCGTGCCGGTCACGTCGGAGATGCCGAGGTTGTTGCTCAGCTGATTGCGGTCGGCGCGCTCCAGCGCTTCGGTGAGGGCCGCGCGCGTTTGCTGTTGCTGCTCCTCGAACAGGTCGCGGATGAAATCGGCGACGTCCGCGTCGGCGGCTCGCTGGCTGGGCGGCAGCGCCTTGTCGAGCGCTCGCAGCAGCTCGTTGGCCGTGGCGTAGCGCTGGTCGCGGTCCTTTTCGAGCGCGCGCAGCAGCACCGCCTCGAGCGACGCCGGGTAGTCGGCGTCGAACTCGTGCGGCGCCAGCACCGGGTCCGGCGACGAGATGGCGAACAGCGTCGCGCCCTCGGATTCCCTGCGGAACGGGTGCTTGCCGGTGGTGAGCGCGTAGAGCACGATGCCCATCGCGAACACGTCGACGCGCCGGTCGATCGCGTCGCCGCGCACCTGCTCCGGCGCCATGTAGCTCACCTTGCCCTTGAGCTGGCCGGCCTGCGTCGTGCTGTCGTTGAGCGCGGTGGCCTTGGCCACGCCGAAGTCCACCACCTTGGCCACGCCGTCGTACGTGACCAGGATGTTCTGCGGGGAGATGTCGCGGTGCACCAGGCCGACGAGCGTGCCGTTCTTGTCCTTGAGCTCGTGCGCGGCGTGCAGGCCGGCGCAGGCCTGCGCCACGATGCGCACGGCGATGGGGATCGGCATGCCGTTCCGCCTCTTCGCGGTCTTCATCACCTGGTTGAGCGGGACACCGTCGAGCCACTCCATCGCCAGGAACAGCACGCCGTCCTGCTCGCCGAGATCGAGGATCTCGACGGCGTGCGGGTGGCGGATCTGTGACGCGAGCGACGCCTCCGCGAGGAACATGCGCTCGAACTGGTCGTCCTCGGTCAGCGTCGGCAGCATCGTCTTGACGGCGACGATCTTCTGGAAGCCGCGCGTCCCCTTCAGCCGCGCCGCCCACACCATGGCCATGCCGCCTGCCGCGATCGGCAGCAGCAGCTCGTAACGACCCAACACGGACCCGGGCCCGAGCTCGGGCGGGGAGTTGGGGAGGAGGTTTGGCGCAGGATTCACGCTACTCGGAATGCTTGCTACGTTCCCTGACTGTACGAGTGTGCGGCGACACCAAGCGAGTGCCTAGCGATAAGAAACACGGCGGAGACAAATTGCGTCCATCGCACCAGTAGCCCCACTTCCTTACATTCACCGACAGCCGGCGGCGGCGCTTCGCGGGTGGGCAGCTGCCGCAAAAACTTCGCTAAGAAGTCCAAACGCTGTCCGAAAGTCAAGCCTCTCTGATCCGCCTACCATCGTACAGCCTCGTTGTACGCACGGGTTGAGGTAACGCGCATTCTGAGCTCCACCTGGTTCCACGAGAGGTGGAACGTCGATGAGCCGCGGCCTTCAGCCTCCGGCACCGGCGCCTCGCACCGCGGACTGTACCTGGCCGAGCTCCTGGATCGCGCGAGCGTGGGCAGGGCGTCGAGGAGATGGGCGTGGACCGTGTTGTTGTTATGAGACAGGTGCGCCTCGGTCACGGCACCAGCTCTCCGTGCTCACCGCACCTACCTTCCGCCCTCTCCTGACGTTGCCGAGCTCGACGCCGCCGCGCCGGAGGCTCCGTGTCCACAATGCGGTCTTGCCTTCCTTCATTGCAGCGATCCGTGTTGCGAGGCGTTCGTGCAAGACGAACCGGTATTGGCGCAGCGGTTACGGGCGAGGTCACGCGCGACGCCGCCGATGACGACCGCCTGCTCGTCCCTGCAACGACGGCTCTCGCCTCGACAGGCGCGATCACGGCGCGGCGTCGTCCAGCCACGCGCGGGAGAGGGCGAGTGTGCGGGCGTTGGCGGAGACGTTCTCGAGAAAGCTCTTCCTGATCACGGGGTCGCCGATCCTGGCCGAGCGGGCGAGCAGGTGGGCGCGCGCCTCGCGGAGGACGGCGCGGGCCGCCTCGACGTCGCCGCTCGCGTGGAGCGCCTCGGCGTGGAGCGCGGGGAGCAGCTCCTGGCGAGGCGCGAAGCCCGCGCAGGCGCGCCGGTTCCACGCGAGCGCCTCGCGGGCGAGCGCGACGGCCTCCGCCGCCCGCCCCTGCCTGAGCCGGAGCTCGGAGAGCAACGAGAGGTGCATGGCGTGCACGCTGGGCACCAGCCGGCTCGTGTCCCCGGCCGCGCGGTGCGCCGCCTCCGCCGCCGCGAGGTCGCCCCGGAGGAGATGGCACTCGACGAGGAGATGGCGCGCCATCGCGGCCAGCCTGGGATCGTCGCGCGTCGACGCATACTGGAGCAGCGCGCCGGCCCGCTCGATCGCCTCTGCTGGCCGCCGCCGCTCCAGGAGCGAGAGGACCCGGAACGTCATCGAGCTCGAGAAGGCGAAGATGGCCGCGCCCTCCGACGCGAGCACGCGCTCGTTGAGCTCGTCGGCAGCGTCGAGCGCGCCGAGCGCCATGTGGACGAAGGGGAGGAACGACGACACCGTCAGGGCGAAGAGGTGATCGCCGACCTCCTCGATGCGGCGCACCGCGGCCAGGTACGCGACGAGCGCGCCCCACGGGTCTTGCGCCGCGTGGCGGAGCCACAGGCCCTGGCACACGTGGATGCGGATCGCGAGATACGGGTCGCCCTCGCTGGCGCCGGCGACGTCCTCGTACAGCCGCCGAAGGTAGGGCTCCGCCAGCTCCGGCAGCCCCTCCCAGAGCAGGGCGGCGAGGATCCGGGAGATGACCGCTGCCCCGTGGACGTCGGCGGGGAGCTCCTCGGGCGGAAGGCGCTGGAGCAGCGCCTTGACGACCTGCCGGTCCTCGAAATGCACGACGCAGCTCAGCGCGCCGGCCACGGCATGCCGGTCGTGCTGGCTGCCGGGCGCGGCGATCTCGAGCGCCCGGAGCGCGGCCGCGCGGCCCTCGGCGTAGGCGCTGCTCCAGATGAGCGCATCCATCCAGACGAGGTGGAGCGCGGCGAGGCTCTCCCCCGCGGCCCCGCAGGCGAACCCCGCCTGCACCCGCGCGAGCACCGCCGGCAGATCGGCGCCGCGCAGCGCCAGCTCGGCCGCGCGCAGGTAGAGCTCGGCCGCGCGCGACCTGTCGTCGCTCCGCACGAAGTGCTCGGCCAGCACCATCGCATCCTGCTCGCCGGCCTCGAGCAGCCACTCGCCGGCGATCCGATGGCCGAGCGCCCGGTCGCGCTCGGTGAGCATCGCGTAGGCCGCCTCCCGCAGGAGCGCATGGCGGAAGGCGATCTCCTCCTCGCCGGCGAAGTGCGCACCCGACCGGCGCTCCAGGATCTCGCGCTCGAAGAGCTCGGCCCAGGCTTCCGCCTGGCTCGCCCCCGGCGGCGCCGCGCCGAGCAGCGCGCGCACGCCCCGCATCCAGGAAACCTCCCCGAAGAGGCTCGCCGCGCGCAGGATCCGCCGCGCCTCGGTCCCGAGCGCCGCGAAGCGCGCCTCCACCATGCCGAGCACCGTCTCCGGCAGCGCGCCGCCGCGTCCCTCGACAACGGCCCGGATGAGCTCTTCCAGGTAGAAGGCGTTGCCCTCGGCCCGCCGGACGAGCGCGGAGACCTCCTCGGGCGCGATCGACGCGCCGACCGCGCTCCGCACGAGCTGCTCGGCGGCCCGGGCGGGCAGCACGCGCAGCCGGAGCTCCGAGAGCCCGCGCTCGGCCCAGAGACGGGGGAAGAGCTCGTGGACCTCGGGCCGGGCAAAGGCGAGCACCGTGTAGGGCCGGTCGCCGAGCTCGCGCAGCGCCCGGTCGAAGATCCTTGCCGAGGGCGCGTCGCCCCAGTGGAGATCCTCGAGCACCACGAGCATGGGGCGCGCGCCGGTCACGGCCCGCGCATAGTCGACGTACGCGCGCTGGATCCCCTCGGCCAGGAGCGCCGGGCTCTGCCGCGCGGCCCGCAGCACCGGCCGGTCCTCGTCCGGGACGGAGACGCCGAGCAGCTCGCCCAGGAACCCGGCCACGCGCAGCCGCTCCTCGCCCGCGAGCAGCGGATCGAGCGCCCTCGCGAGCTTCCCCCGCCGCGCCTCCAGCGGCTCGCCCGCCGCGATCCCGAGCGCGCTCCGCACCGAACCGGCGAGCAGCGCGAAGGCCGAGCCCGCGCCCATGGAGTCCCCGCGGCCGACGCCGAGATCCAGGTCGGCGTGGCGCCGGCGCAGCGCCTGGACGACCTCGTGACGCAGGCGGGATTTGCCCATGCCGGCCGCCGCGGTCACCAGCGCCGCCGCGGCGCGGCGCTCGGCGAAGCTCTCCTCGGCGAGCTCGACCAGGCCGCGCAGCTCCCAGTCGCGCCCGACGTAGGGGCTCGGCTTGCCGAGCAGCTGGCGCGCCCCCTCGCCGACGTCCCGCTCCGCCTCCACCCAGAAGAGCCCGTCCTGCTCCGCGAGATCGAACCGCCCCTGGAGCAGGGCCTCGGTCACCGCGTCGACGCCGACGCACTCGCGCGGGCCGGCGGCGCGGGCGCGCGCGTCGACCACCTCCAGCAGCGCGGCGGCCCGCTCCAGCACCTCGCCGAGCGGCGACCTCCCTGTGTCCTCGCTGCGCCCCGTGACAAGCACGACGCTCGCGCCGGGCAGCGACGCCCGGATCCGCAGCGCGCAGCGCGCCACCAGCGCCGCCTGATCGATCGCGTTGCCCGCGCCCGCCACCATGGCCACCACCACGCCGCTCGCCAGCACCTCGACCTGGGCGCCGAGCGGCAGGGCTGCGAGGCGGACCGCGCCGAGCGCGCTCGGCGACGGCGCGTCGAGCGACAGGGTCTCGGTCGTATCGAGCAAACAGGCCTGCGCCGGCCGGACCGCCACGACCGAGGTCAGCCGCTTCTCCCCGGTGGTGATGACCTCGACGGCCGCGAGGCCCCGCGAGGCGCCGCTCCGCTCCAGGGCGCCGAGCGCGTCCAGGCAGCGCGCGACCGCCGCGCCGTCGGCGAGGCGCGCCGCGGGATCCTTGGCCAGCATCCGCGCGACGAACTCGTCGAGCGCCGGCGGCACCCCGGGCCGCAGCTCCGCCGCCCGCGGCGGGTCCACGAAGAGCAGCTTCGACAGGAGCGCGATCGGGTGCTGCGCCCGGAACGCCCGCTGCCCGGTCAGGCACTCGAAGAGCACGCAGCCGAGCGAGAAGACATCGGCGCGCGCGTCGATCGTCTCCCGCTCTGCCCTCGCCTGCTCCGGCGCCATGTAGCCCAGCGTGCCCACCACCGCGGCCGTCTGCGTCAACCGCGACGTGGCGTCCGGCAGCTGCGCGATGCCGAAGTCGAGCACCTTGACCTGGTCGAGCGCCCCGTCCACCAGGAAGAGGTTGCTGGGCTTGACGTCGCGGTGCACGATCCCGCGCGCGTGCGCCGCGCCGAGCGCGCCGGCCACGGCGCGCGCGAGGGCGACGCTGTCCTCGACGCGCAGCCCCTGCCTCGACAGGCGGGCCGCGAGGCTCTCGCCGGAGAGCCACTCCATGGCGAGGAACGGCTCGCCCGTGGGCGCCACCCCGTGCGCCACGTACCGTACGATGTGGGGGTGCTCGAGCCCGGCGAGCGCGCGGGCCTCCCGGGCGAAGCGCGCGGCCGCGCGCTCGTTCACCTCGCGCATCAGCTTGACCGCGACGACCGCGCCGGTCGCGCGATCCACGGCGCGGTGGACCACGCCCATCCCGCCCGAGCCGGCGAGCTCGCAGATCTCGAAGCGGCCGTCGAGCAGCCTGCCAGGAAGCATGCGCGCCAAGGATCACCCACGCCCGATCGCCGGGCAAGGAGCGGCGCAATCTGTCACCGCGCAGGCGCGAGCGGCGCGACCTCCCCGGGCAGGGCAAGGGCCATGTCAGCGGAAGCAGCGGCGGCCCAGGCACGCTGGACGCGACAGGTCGGCCGTGGGCGGCACCAGGCTGTTCCATCATGGGGCCTTCACAGGATTCGATGGCTCAGAACGGGGATGGTGACGCTGCCGCTTGCCTCACCCGCAGCGACGGCTGCGCAGGCGGCGGGCGTGGGTGACAATGCGCCTCTGCGCAGTCCGGATCGGTCAGGGTCGGGCCGACATCGCACGACCCGTCGCAGATCCCGTCGCCGCGGCACGGATCGCCCGCCTCGATGCGGTCGATCTCGGGCTGGATGAACGCCTCGATCGCCGGGGCGTCCGCGCGGGCGCTCACGCCGTCGATCTCGCAGTGGGCGTCGCCGTAGGAGATCACGCCGGCGACGCGCTCGACGCCCCCCCGCACGAGGAGCGCGGGGCCGCCGGAGTCGCCGAAGCAGGTGTTGGCGCCGGGGCTCCGCGCGTAGAGCTGGGTGGCGTCGATGGGGCCGCTGTCCGTGTCCAGGCCGACGTCGTCCGCGGGCCCCACGGCGGCGATCGGGAACGCGGCGACGCGGCGCGCGAGCGAGGTGCCCGCCTCGTCGATGCCGTGCCCCACGAAGGCGAGGCGCGGGCCCACGTACCGCGGGCCGCCGTCCAGGGTCTCGCGCAGGAGCGGCGCCGGGGCGACCGGCGCCGCGGCGGCGAGCTCGACGATCGCGAGGTCGCTGGAGAAGGTCGCCTCGTCGAAACCCGGGTGCCGCACCGCCGCGACCGCGCGGACGACCGCCGGCGGCCGCGCCGCGCCCGGACGGAGATCCTCGCCGAAGTAGATCCGGGTGATCCCTCCGCCGGGCTCGAGGCAATGCGCGGCGGTGAGCACCACGCGGCGCGCGACGAGGACGCCGGAGCAGAAGGCGCCGCCCTCGTCCCCGACGCCGACCGCATAGTCGCGCGCCGCATCGAGCGCGCCGCCGAGGATCGCGGCCCGATGCTCGCCGACGCGCTCCGCCGCACCCTCGAGCGCGTCCCGGGGAGCGCAGCCGGAGAGGGCGGCGAGGGCGAGAAGCGACAGGGGCCGAAGGCGCCTTCCAGACATCGTGAACCTCACCGCCTCTCGCTGCCTCAGCACCTCACCGCCTCTCGCCGTCTCGGCACCTCACCGCCTCTCGCCGCCTCAGAAAGTGATGCCGGGCTTCATCCAGCGCTGCGCGCGCGTGCCGTTGCATTCCTCGATCTGGACGTTCGTCCCGCAATCGATCGCGCCGCCGCTCACGTCGAGGCAGCGCTCGTTGTTGACGAAGCTCCGCAGCGCGCCCTCCGGCGTCCAGAGCCACCGCTGGGCGTTGCTGCCGTTGCACACGCCGATCTGGACGTTGGTGCCGGGCTGGACGTCGTTGCCCGTGGTGGCGGCGACCTCGAGGCAGCGGTCGTCGGCGACGGCGCTCCGCAGCTCGCTGCTCGGCGAGATGAACCACTGCTGCCCGTTGCCCCTGTCGCAATACACGATGGCCACGTTGGTCCCCGGGGTCGAGCTGGCGCCGACGACGTCGAGGCAGCGGTCCGGGGCCACGCTGCTCCGCAGCTCGCCGCTCGGCGTGAGCAGCCACTCCTGGGCGCTCGTGCGGAGGCAGCCCTGGGTCTGCACCGTCGCCCCCTCCTCCGTACTGCCGTTCGACACGCCGAGGCAGCGGTCCGCGGCGACCCCGGTCCGGAGCCGCACGCGGCGGCCGTACATCGCCTCCAGCGCCCTGATGTCGCCGATCGACAGCCCCGCGCGCTGCGACGTGAAGGTCGACCCGTCCTTCTTCGTGATCGTGGGCTGGCCGTTGGCGGAGAACGCGAAGGAGTTGTAGTGCATGATCGAGCCGAGGTCGTACGGCCCGAGATCCACGCCGTCGCTGCGACCGAGGTGCGTGAGGAAGTTGTGTTCGTGGCCTGGCTCGATGTTCTCGAAGTGCACCGTGACCTTCTCGTCGCGATCGCCCCTCGACTGCTCGTGGTACAGGCCGACGGCGTGCCCGATCTCGTGGATGGTTTCGCCGGTCAAGCAGCCGGGGGCCAGGAGGATGAACTGCTGGCCGCCGCTCCGCCCAATGGCGGACGAGCACCCGGTGCTCGGCCGGAACGTCACGTAAGCGACCTCGGTCGTGCGGGGCGTGAACCGGAGCGGCGTCACGGACTGCACGTGAGCGATGGCGTCGTTCACCCGGACCTGGTAGGGCAGGCTCGCGTCGATCGTGTACGGGACGACCCCGCCCGGCCACCGGGAGGCGCCGTCGAGCCGCGCCGCGGAGCGCTCCTGCCGGTCTCGCTCGTCGAGGAGGATATCGCCCTCGAACACCGCCACGCCGCCGATCCGCTCGTAAACCACCCTCTGCGGCCCCAGGCCGGGGAGATCGACGATGCGCTCCTCGACGCGGCCGCGCACGCCGGGAAACGCGAGCTCCGTGCGCGCGTCGAAGGAGCTCTCGGCGTCCTCCCCGTCCGCGCCGGGCTCTCCGACGCACCCCGGGAG
The DNA here is from genome assembly GCF_051519845.1 of Sorangium sp. So ce362. Lineage (NCBI taxonomy): Bacteria > Pseudomonadati > Myxococcota > Polyangiales > Polyangiaceae > Sorangium > Sorangium sp. So ce362. The sequence goes on from NZ_CP150332.1 coordinate 8,584,776, forward strand.
GAGCGCGAGCCCGAGACCCAATATCGCCTGAACACCGAACCTGTTTCGCATGATCATGAGTTCTCCTCGACGGGCAAGCGGTGCGCCGAGATCGAGAGATCTCCGCCCTCCGCGCAGCCACGTCGTCCCGGCCCTCGGATCCGAGCGGCGCTCCCGCGAGCCCGGAGGCGCCCACGGAGGCCTGTGGCGCTGGCCGCGGATCATCGGCTGTCGCTCTCGTCGCGACCGCGGAGGTCATCCGGGCTGCAGCGCTGGGCCAGCCGCGGTCCTCGGTCGGACGCGGAGGTCTCCCTGCGGGAGGACCTCGAGAGACACGTCGATGCCCCGCTCGGGCGCGAGCCCGTCCCGGGACCCTCCTCTGCGCGATCGTTCACCTGTGCCCTTTGAATGCCGCCGGGCCCGGCCGGCCTTCATGGTGTCGAACACGGCACATCGTTTTTTTCTGGAGCGCGTTCCGGGGAGATTTCGGGGCAAGCCGGCCAGGCCCCCGCCTCGTGGGTCATCCCCTTCGCGCAGGTACGGGCGCGCGACCTTCCGCGCGTCGGCGGCAAGGGGGCCAACCTCGGCGAGCTGGCGGCCGCCGGCTTCCCCGTGCCGCCCGGCTTCTGCGTCACGACCGCTCGCCAGCGCTCGGCCTCGGCGCGGTGGAGCGGCTGCCGCGGGCCGTGGATCGCGGCGTGGCCTTCGTGCCCGGCGCCGCCTTGAACAGGGTCTCCTCGGGGGTCGTGAGCTCGGCGCCCAGTTCCGCGCGCCAGGGGTCCGGGAGAGATTTCAACGTAAAAGTGTAATAGAGTAGAGACGATGACAATGGGTCTGATCGGCAACAGGACCAAACTAGCTGTTGACATTGGCGATTACTGGGAGGGGTCGAAGCAGAACCAGCACATAAAGGTCTGGTTAGGCGGGAAAGACATAACCAGCGTTGACGATGTGGTGTACTTGCCGACTTTTTACCATAATCTAAAAAATGACATCGAGAAACTGAAGAGCCATACGCATGTAAGAATTGACAATAATTCAAGCGACGAAGCGCTGTTTATCCAATTTGAAATGACTGACGCAGCTCAGCACAGGATTCTATCGTTGGACTTGACCACCATGTCTGCGCGCTGTTACTACGTCCACTCTCAAAATAGCAGCTACATTATCTTTTCCTACTGGGACGAAAGACATGAACCCAGGAGCGAGGTGGGCAAAGTATTTCACGTCGACATTGAAAAAGAAGAGATTGTTAATACTCTTCAAGAAACATTACATAATATTTCGACAAAATGGTATTAACGTCAACCTTGCCCCGGCTTCCTAGCCCCCGACCCGGGCCCCTTCGAGCGGGCGGCGACCGAACGAGCCGCTGCTATCCGAGGGCCGCGCAGCCTCGCTCCCCTCGGCAGCGCGGCCACTCGTTAGCCGAAGGGCGAGCGCCGCGACGGGATCGGGCGTATCATCTCCACCGATGACGAGCGTCGGATTACGGGCACGCGCACGGAGCTGCCTCCTCGCAGGCGCCCTCGGCGATGCATGGGGCGGCCCGTACGAAGGTCTCACCGGGCCCGTTCGGCCTTCGTTCCCTGACGCTCCGCGGCTCTCGGACGATACTTGGCTGACCCTGGCCACGTGCGAGGCGATCGTGCTGAACCGAGGGCGTGTGCAGCCGGAGCGAATCGCGGAGCGCTTCCGCCGCTGGTTCGAGGAGGGCCGCATCACCGGGGCGGGCTCCGCAACCCTCAAGGCGCTTCGTGACCTTGCCGCCGGCGCCCACTGGGCTCTGGCTGGAGCTCGCGGCGAGTTCGCCGCCGGGGCGGGCGCCGCCATGCGGGCCGCTCCGCTGTCGTTCTTCCTGGACCCGAATATCGAGGCCGATCGTCGGACGATCCGTGACATCTCACGGATCACCCACCACAGCGACGAGGCCTACTCCGGTGCGCTCGCGGTGATCGTCGCGCTGCGGCTCTGTGCGACGGCCTCGGTGGTTCCGCAGGATCTCCTCTCCGCGGTCGCCAACGCCTTGCCCGACACGGCGGTCCGCGACCGGCTCCTCGACCTTTCTGCCTTTCGAGAGTCTCCCGGCGACGCCGCCCTTCGCTTCGGGTGCTCCGGCCATGGAGTCGAGGCCGTGCCGATCGCCTTGTTCGTCGCGGCAACGACCGCGAGGGAGCCCCTCGAGTCGGTGATCGCGACGGCGGTCTCTCTGGGCGGTGACACCGACACGATCGCCGCCATCGCCGCCCAGGTCGCCGCCATCTCGGGACGGCCAGTCCCGGAGGGCCTCATCGCGAGGCTTCCGGAGGCTCCGCAGCTCGCTCCGGTGCTCGACCCCTTCATCTCTCTTCTGCAATGACGAGCGGGGCCGGTCTCTGCTAACATGCCGGTGCTGCCGGCGGGCGCTACGCGCCCGCGGCAGACCGGTAACGCGTCAGGTGCCCGAGGGGAGTTCACATGCCCGACCGTGTCGCCTCCTGCAGTTGTGGTCAGCTCAAGGCTCGAGTTACCGGCGAGCCTGTGCGTGTCTCCATTTGCCACTGCTTGGCCTGTCAGCGCCGAACTGGCAGCGTCTTCGGGCAGCAAGCCAGGTTTCGGCGCGAGGACGTCTCGCTCTCTGGCGCCTCGTCTGAGTACGTCCGCGTGGGCGACGAAGGCTCTCATAGCAAATTCCACTTCTGTCCAGGCTGCGGATCGACCGTCTACTACGAGTCGGAGGGAATGGAAGAATACTTGGCAATCCCTGTTGGGGCGTTTGCTGACCCAAGCTTTCCAGCGCCGCTCGTCTCTGTTTACGAGGCTCGAATGCACAGCTGGGTCATTCCCCCTCCCGACGCCGAGCACATCCCATGAGCAATCAGGCACCTGACCCCTCCATCGAGCGGACCAGGCCGATGGAGCTCCACGGCTGCTGAACCGCCGCGATCGGCTCGCCGGTCTCGTCCTCGCGCCGCGCTGGCTCGACGAAGACCGGGCACGCGAGCGCGCTGCGCGGCGGGGTGCGGGAGGAAGAGCAGCCGTGCGGGAGTCAGGAGGGACTGTCGCTGATCACCCCGCGCGGCGTGGTGATCTCCAGCTAGCTCACCCGAAGAGCGGCGCGGTCAACGCCTGCTTGGCGGAGACGAGCGCGTCGATCAGGGCCTCTCGCTCGGCGACCGGCGTCGCGGCGATCCGCGCCCACGCCTCGTTGCGGCGGCTCGCCTTGACGAAGCGAAACGCCGCGGCGGGGCGGCCGCACGCCTTGGCGAGCCAGCGGCGCGCGTCTTCGAGCGGATCGGCGGAGAGCGCGTCGCCGACGCCCATCTCGAAGACCTCCGCGGGGGAATGGAGGTCCGCCCCGAAGACGAGCCGCCGGAACGCGCGGGTGGGACAGGCGGCGCGGACGATCTCGAAGGCGACGCGCGGAAAAGGGATCCCCACGGCGAGCTCGGGGAGCCCGAGCTTGTAGTCGCCGGCGCCGAGCGCGATGAAGTCGGCGCACATCGCGAGCACGGCGCCGCCCGCGATCGCGTGGCCGTGCACGGCGGCGGCGAAGGGCTTCGGGAAGCGAAACGCCGCGCCGAAGGCGGCGTCGAAATCGTCGAGGAAGCCCGCGAGCGCCTCCCGTTCGAGCGACGCGACCTCGCGCAGGTCGAGCCCCGCCGACAGGCATTTGCCGGCGCCACGGACGAGGACGCCGCTCACGGCGTCGTCCTCCGCGAGCCGCCCGAAGACGTCGGTCATCTCGCGGAGCACCGCGTGGTTCATGGCGTTGACCTTGGGTCGGTTCAACGCGACCTCGGCGATGCCGCCGCTGGTGAGCACCTCGATGAATTGCATGGCGCGAGCATCGCGCATGGCCGATCTCGGCGCAAGAACGCGCCCGGCGGCGATCCACCGACCCCTGCGCGCGGCGCTCGCCCTCGCGCGCAGAGAGCGAGCGTGCCCCCGCTCACGGCGCACACGGTTTCTCCGCGAGACGCGGCGCACGGCGAGGAGCGGCGGTATCGCCCCCGCCGCCTACCGCGCCCGGACGAGCGGCGTGTCCACGAGGTGCTCGGACAGGAACCACACCTGCATCTCGTTGACGCGGACAATCTCGCTCACGAGCAGGTCGTTCGTCCCGTCGTCGCCGCCCTCGGCCGCCTTGCCCGCCGCCTCGCGCGCCTCGATCAAGATCTGCTCGTGCGCCTCGAGCAGCCGCGAGATCTGCACCGGCACCTCCTCGCGCCCGCGCGGCGGCCGCTCGATCTTCGTCATCTCGGCGACGTCGTGCGGCATCGCGATCGCGATCCCGCCGAGCGTCTGCGCCCGCTCGGCCAGGTCGTCGACGAGCTTGACCTGCTCTTCATAGTGCTTGTCGAGCAGGAGGTGCAGCGAATAGAAGGTCGCCCCCGATACCTGCCAGTGGTGCTTCTTGTACATGTCGCGCAGCACCATCGTGTCGCTCAGGATCTGATTGAGCGCCTTCACGCTCGCCGCGCGCACGTCGTCGCTCAGCCCGAGCGGATAGCGCGCAAGCGCCCCGTACGGCTGAATCTCCTCCCCGCGCTGGCGCAGGATGGGTTGCGCCTCGGGCCCCGGCCTGCCGTCCCCGGTCGTCTGCTCACGCACCTGAGTCATGATCGCCATGATCGCTCCTCTCGCCACCAGGCCTTCTTCGCGTCCGAACCGCCGGGTGGCAACCCTCCACGTGCGCGGCGAGGCCGCCTGTGCACGCCTGCCGCGCTCGCCTCGCCCGCCGCCCTCGCCCCGAATGAGCACTGGACGCAGAGCTCGTCTCGCTGGCAGGCTGGCCGCCGGCGAGGCCCCTCGCCGGGGTCCTCGGTGAGCGATGCAGGCAGGAGATATCATAGACGGCCGGTTCGCCATCGAGCACCTGGCGGCCTCTGGCGGGATGGGGGCCGTCTACCAGGGCCGCGATCAGCAGACCGGCGAGGCCGTCGCGATAAAGCTCCTGACCACCGAGGGCCCCCAGCACCTCGGCCGCTTCGCGCGCGAGGCGCAGGCGCTCGCGGCGGCCCGCGTCCCCGGCGTCGTGCAGTACGTCGCGCACGGCACGACCGCGTGGGGTCAGCCCTACCTCGCCATGCAATGGCTCGACGGCGAGACGCTCTCCGAGCGGCTCACCCGCCAGGGGCTCACCCTCGAGGAGACCCTGGAGCTCGGCCTGCACGTCGCGAGGACGCTCGGCGCCGTCCACAGGCTCGGCCTCGTCCACCGCGACCTGAAGCCGAGCAACCTGATCCTCGAGGGCGGCTCGCTCGAGCGCGTGAGCCTCATCGACTTCGGGCTCGCGCGCGCCGCCACCGACGAGCCGCTCACGGCCGCCGGCCTCGTCCTGGGCACGCCCGGGTACATGGCCCCGGAGCAGGCGCGCGGAGAGCTCAGCGCCGACGCCCGCGTCGACGTGTTCGCGCTCGGGTGCATCCTCTACCGCTGCCTGACCGGCCACCCCGCCTTCCAGGGGAACGCCGGGCTCGCCGTGCTGATGAAGGTCCTCCTCGAGGACCCACCCCGCGTGCGCGAGCTCCGGCCCGGCACCCCCGCGGCCCTCGACGGCCTCGTCGCCCGCATGCTCGCGAAATCTCCGCAAGATCGGCCGGCCGACGGCGACGCCGTCGCGGCCGAGCTCGCCACGATCGGCGGGCCCGAGAGCAGCCTCGGGGGGCCCCGCTCCTTCCCGCCGCGGGCCGTGGAGCTCACCACCGGCGAGCGGCGCGTGATGTGCCTCGTGGTCACGCGCGAGCACCCCGCCGAGGGCGACGCCGCGGAGGAGCCGCGCCGGGCGCAGCTCTGGCAGCTGCACGACGTGGCGGAGCAGTACCGCGGCGAGCTCGAGCTCGTCGAGGGCCGCTCGCCGCTCATCGTGCTGTCGGGCGCGGGCACGCCGACCGATCTCGCGGCGCGGGCCGCCCGGTGCGCGCTCGCGCTGAAGGAGCTGCTCGGCGGCGCGCCCGTCGCCCTCGCCACCGGCCGGGCGGAGCTCTCGGCGCGCGTGCCCGTCGGCGAGCTCATCGACCGCGCCTTCCAGATGCTCGCCGCCGACGACGACCGCTTCCCCCTCGCGGGCGTCCGCATCGACGAGGTGACCGCGGCCCTCATCGGCGCCCGGTTCGACGTCACCGAGGACGCCGCCGGCCGCGTCCTCCACGGGGCGCGCGACGAGCGGACCGCGCAGCTGCTCGGCCGGCCGACCACGTACGTCGGCCGCGAGCGCGAGCTCGCGATGCTCGTGGCGGAGGTCGACCGCTGCATCGACGAGGGCGCCGCCGGCGCGGTGCTCGTGACCGCCGAGGCAGGCATGGGCAAGTCGCGCCTGCGCCAGGAGCTCATCCGCAAGCTCCGCGAGCGGGGCGACCGGATCGAGGTCTGGATCGGCCAGGGCGACCCCATGGGCGCGGGCTCGGCCTTCGGCCTGCTCGCGAGCGCGCTCCGTCACGCCCTCGGCCTCACCGACGGCGAGCCGCTCGCGGCGCGGCAGCGCAAGATCCGGGGCCGCGCGGCGCAGCACGCGGAGCTCGACGCCGCCCGCGTCGCGCCCTTCCTCGGCGAGCTCGCCGGCGCGCCGTTCCCCGACGAGAACGACGTGCAGCTCCGGCTCGCGCGGCGCGACGCCGTGCTGATGGGCGACCAGCTCCGCCTCGCCTGGGAGGCCTTCCTCGGGGCGGCGTGCCGCGCAGGGCCCGTGCTCCTCGTGCTCGAGGATCTGCAGTGGGGCGATCTCCCCACCGTCACGATGGTGGAAGGGGCGCTGCGCCAGCTCAAGGACATGCCGCTGCTCGTGCTGGCGCTGGGGCGGCCCGACGTGCGCCGGCTGTTCCCGAGGCTCTGGGAGGGCCGGCTCGCGCACGAGCTCCACCTGACGCCGCTCCCGCGCCGGGCTAGCGAGCGGCTCGTGCGCGAGGCGCTCGGCGCGCACGCGCGGCACGACCTCGTGGCGAGGCTCGTCGAGCGCGCGGACGGCAACGCGTTCTTCCTCGAGGAGCAGATCCGCGCCGCCGCGGAGGGCAAGAGCGAGGGCCAGCCCGAGACGGTGGTGGCCATGGTGCAGGCGCGGCTGGAGACGCTCGACGCCGAGGCGCGGCGGCTCCTCAGGGCGGCGAGCATCTTCGGCGAGACGTTCCGGTCGAGCGCCGTCGCGGCGCTCCTCGGGAGCATCGACATCGCGCCGCTCCTCTCGGAGCTGCTCCGGCGCGAGGTGATCGTGCGGCGGGGCGAGGGGCGGCAGCGGGACGGCGCGGAGTACTGCTTCCGCCACGCGCTCGTGCGCGACGCCGCCTACGGCATGCTGACCGCGCGCGACCTGCGCATCGGCCACGCGCTCGCGGGCAGCTTCCTCGAGGCGGCCGGCGAGGGCGACCCGCGGGTCCTCGCCGAGCATTTCGAGCGCGGCGAGGAGCCCGAGAAGGCCGCCGAGTGGTACCTGCGCGCGGCGGACAAGGCGCTGCGCGGCAACGACCTCGCCGCGGCGATCGCGTGCGCCGAGCGCGGCATCGCCTGCGGGCCCGGCGCGGCCGCGGTGGGCGCGCTCCGCCTCGTCGAGGCCGAGGCGCTGCTCTGGCGCGGGGAGGCCGCCCTCGCCGAGCAGCGCGGGCTCGAGGCGACGCGGCACCTCGCGCCCGGCTCCGTGGCCTGGTTCTCGGCGTTCACGCAGCTCGCCGGGGCGGGGCACAAGCAGGGCCACTACGAGCGCGTCGAGCGCTGGATGATGGTCGTCCTCGGCACCGCGCCGCTCGCGGGCGCGCTCATCGCGAGGAACGCCTGCCTGCTCGAGGGGGCGATCGTGCTCCTGCTCGGCGGCCGCTACGCGTGCGTCGACGCGCTGATCGACGCGGTCGAGCAGGCGACGGAGGACGCGTCGGCCGCGGATCTCATGATCGAGGCGAAGCTCCTCTACCTGCACGGGCTGCTCCGGCAGCACAACGGCGATCCGAGCGCCTGCATCGCGAGCATGAGCGCGGCGCTCGCGGCGTTCGAGGACATCGGCGATCGCCGCGAGGCGTGCCGGGCGCGGCTCAACATGGGGCTCTGCTACGTGCAGTTCGGGTACTTCGAGGCGGCGGCGGAGGTGCTCCGCGCCGGGCTCGAGGAGGCGGAGCGGATGGCGCTCGACGACCGGGTGCCGAACGCGCTGCAGAACCTCGGCCTCGCGCTCGCCCACGCCGGCGAGGTCGACGCCGCCAAGGCGGCGCTGCGGAGCTCGATCGAGGCGCTGGAGCGCCGCGGCGACCGGCGCCGGGAGTGCGAGAGCCGGCTCCAGCTCGCGCGCGTCCTGCTGCTCGCGGGCGAGCCCGCGCTCGCCGAGGTGGAGTCGCAGGCGGCCGAGGCGCTCGCGCGGGCGGTGCCGGAGCGGCTCCCCGCGGCCATCGCGGCCCGCGCGCGCGCGCTGCTCGAGCTCGGGCGCGCCGGCGAGGCGCTCGCGGCCACGACGGAGGCGCTGTCGCTGCTCGAGCCCGACCGCGGCGACGAGGAGGGCTTTCTGGTGCGCTTGGTCCACGCCGAGGCGCTGGCGGCGGCGGGCCAGAGGGCCGAGGCCAGGGGCGCCATCGCCCTGGCCCGCAATGGGCTGCTCGTGCGGGCCGGGAGGATCAGCGACCCCGTCTGGCGCGAGCGCTTCCTGAGCGATGTCCCCGACAACGCGCGGCTCCTCGCGCTCGCGCACGAGTGGCTCGACGAGGCGGCCCGCTGAACCGCCTGCGGCCTGCGCAGCGCCCGCGGCCTGCGCAGCGCCTGCGGCCTGCGCAAAGAGATCGGCGCGGCGCACAGGAGAGCACGTATTTGGCGGTGGCTGGCGCGCGTCGGCGGGTGAAGTTCTTTTGTCGCACTGCACAGCCGACATCGCAAGTAGACTGTAAGCCTTCCTCTGACCTCGTGTTGAACACAGGGAGGCAGCTCCATGATCCGGTCGACTGTCGTTTTGATTCCCCTCGTAGCCCTCGCCGCGGCCATCTCGTGCAGCAGCGAGGAGGGGCGCCGCCCTCCGACGGCGTCGAACCGGCCCACGACGGGCAGCACCACGGGCCCCGCCGGCGGCACCGGCGGGCAGGGCGGCGGCACCGGCGGGCAGGACGGCGGCGCCGGCGGGCAGGGCGGCGGCGCCGGCGGCGGGCAGGGCGGCGGCACCGGCGGCGGGCAGGGCGGCGGCACCGGCGGGCAGGGCGGCGGCACCGGCGGGCAGGGCGGCGGCACCGGCGGGGGCGGTGGTGAGCCCTCGACAAGCTGTACCAACGGCGTGAAGGACGGCGACGAGTCCGACCTCGATTGCGGCGGCGCCTGCTCTCCCTGCCTCGACGGCCAGGCGTGCGCTGCGCCCACGGACTGCGTCTCACGGCGCTGCGAGGAGGACGCCGGCGGCGGCAGCGCCGGGACCACGTGCGCGGCGGCGCAGTGCGATAACGGCGTGAAAGACGGCGACGAGACAGACACCGACTGCGGCCGCGGCGCCGCGCCGCGCGACGGCAACCCGGCGTGCCCGCCGTGCGCGGACCTCCAGCACTGCGTGGTGGGCTCGGATTGCGAGTCGCTGAGCTGCGTGTCCGGCAGCTGCCTGACGGAGAGCTGCAGCGACGGGGTGAAGAACGGCGACGAGACCGACGTCGATTGCGGCGCCCTCTGCGGCGACTGCAAGCCCGGCGACACGTGCGAAAGGTCGACCGACTGCAGCGAGCTCGTCTGCGTCGAACAGATCTGCCAGGCGCCGAGCTGCAGCGACGGGGTGAAGAACGGCAAGGAGACCGACATCGACTGCGGCGGGGGGGAGTGCAGCGCCCGGTGCCCTGCGGGGCAGCGGTGCGCCCTCAGCACCGACTGCGCGACGTCGATCTGCAACGGCACGGCCCGTGTCTGCGCCTGCCCCTCGTCGATGGTGATCGCGCCCGTGGCAGGCGGAGGGAGCTACTGCATCGATCAGTACGAGGTGACGAAGCAAGAGTACGACCTCTTCATGCAGGCGAACCCGGTGCTCGCCGGCCTGCCGCCCGAGTGTGCCGGGAACATTTACCGGCCCTCGAACGAGTGGCCCTACGACGAGGGGAGAGCGCCCGTCAACTACGTCGACTGGTGCGACGCGTACGCGTACTGCACGTATATGGGCAAACACCTCTGCGGCAGGATCGGCGGTGGAGAGAGCTCGCCCGCCGAGCTCGCGAGCGCCACGCAGAACGAGTGGTACAACGCGTGCTCCGGCCAGGGAGTGAACGAATATCCCTACGGCCACGGGTATGAGCCGAGGTGCAAGGTCGACGATCCGACCGGCGAGTTCGCCAGGAAGTCCGTGGCTCCCACTCCGATCCCGCCGATCTCGAGGTGCGAGGGAGGCGCCACGGGCCTCTATCACATGAGCGGCAACGCGGCCGAGTGGGAGAACGCCTGCGACACGGAGGGCAACTGCCTTGTCCGCGGCGGCTCGCGGGCCTCCGTGCCGGATGCCGAGGATATCGAGAACGGGTCGCTCAAGGCGGCCAGGTGCGATGCGCGCCTGTCCGCTCCCCGGCGCGACGACACCAATCGGGACATCGGCTTCCGCTGCTGTCTCTGATCGTTCGCGCGTGACGGCACACAGGGCAGCGCGCCGGGCCGTCCACGTCGGCGGCGTGCCTGCTCCTGGGCCTCCGTCGGCGCCGCGCTCTGTCTCGGCACGTCTGCGCCCAACGTCGTGGCGGCGGGATGCACCACGCATGCGAGCCCCGCCGAGCCCGCCCTCTGCGGCCTTCTCGGGCAGGATCTCCATAGGCCTCGCGACCGCCCCGCCCGGCCGCGAACCGGCCCGGTCCAACCCGACGTTCGCGGGACTGCGCCGGGACCTCGCCGCCGCTGCTGCTCAGGTGCAGTCCCGCAAACGCCTATTGGTTGCCGGGAAACTCTTGACGGGTCGGAATGGCTTTGCGCGGGCTATCCTCTGAACGGTCGACGTGAATCGACCCGAGGGGTAGGGCCAGTGACTGGAAGGAGGGCGCGCGCCTTGCGCGAGGAGCGGAGAGGGCGAGAGCAGGGCGCGGCGCCTCAGAAGGCGGCGTCACGGAGCTTCGCCTTGTACTCCGCCTTGTACAGGTCATGGCAGGCCTTGCAGCTCGCCTTGGCGCCGTCGATATCGCCCTTCTTGGCCTTCTCCGCGCCGTCCTTCGAGATCGCGACCCACTTCGGCATCCCGGGCGGCGGCTTCGACGCCACATAGTCCAGCGCCGACGCGATCTTCGCGCCGTCGCCGCTCGTGGTCGCCGACTGCATCACCGTCTTCATCCAGCCCTGCATCGGACAGGCCTTCTGTCCTTTCGCGCCGCAGCCGAAATCCTTCCCCTCGGCGACCGATGCGGGGACGCCCGCCGCCTCGCCCACGGCCCATGCTGCGCCCGCAAAGCCCATGCTGACGCTCATGATCATAACCCCCATCAGCTTCATGCTCATCGACATCCGGCGTCTCCTGTTCCGGTGAAGGGCAAGCTCACCCACCCCATCGCAGCTCGAAATGTGATCGTTCACATCAGCGGCGTCAATCCAAATCGGCCGACGATGCGGCGAGCTCTTGGCCGGAGCGCGCGCCCTGGGTCGCCGCGCTCGAGAGGCGACCCAGGGCGCCGGCCGCCTGCGTCATCGAGCGCCAGCCGTCCGTGCGCAGGTCGGCATCGAGCGCATCGGGCCGGCGATCGCCGCGGTCCTACGCCCGCCCCCCCCGTGACGCGGCGCTCCGGAGGAGCCCGCCAGCGCTGTCCTCCTTCGGGATCGAGGATCCGGCTCGGGCCCGTCGATTGGGTTTGACACTAGAAATGTGATCGTTCACATTTCGAAAGGGGTATACCTGTGCTTTGCCCTGGGTGGGTCGTCCTGCGTGCCTTTGCGCGGGCTATCCTCTCATCTGATGCGCCTCCGTCGAGTCAGCACCAGGGGTGCGGGGCGCCAGCAATTCCGCTCGCGAGAGGATTCAACGTGCGCCTGAACACAACGTGGTACCGAGCAAGAAGAATGACCCTGTCGGCGATGGCGCTGGCCATCGTCGCCGCGATCCCCTCCCGCGCTCTCGCGGACAACCCGATCGTGCAGACCTTCTACACGGCCGACCCCGCGCCCATGGTGCACGAAGGCAGGTTGTACCTCTACACGTCACACGACGAGGACGTGTCGGTGAACAACTTCTACACCATGAACGACTGGAGGTTGTACTCCACCACGGACATGGTCAACTGGACGGACCACGGCTCGCCCGCGAGCTACAAGACCTTCCGCTGGGGAACCGGCGATGCGTGGGCGCCGCAGGGTGTCGCCAGGAACGGCAAGTACTACCTATACGTGCCGCTGAACAACGCCACCGGCGCGAGGATCGGCGTGGGCGTATCGGACAATGTGGCAGGCCCGTTCATGGACCCGCTGGGAAAGGAGCTGGCCGCGACCGGATCCGGCAACATCGACCCGACGGTGTTCGTCGACGACGATGGACAGGCCCACATGTACTGGGGGAATGGCACCCTCCGGCACGTGAAGCTGAACCCGGACATGATCAGCACCTCGGGAAGCATCACCAACGTGTCGTTGAGTGGCTTCACCGAGGGGCCGTGGCTCCACAAGCGAGGGTCGCTGTACTACATGGTCTACGCCGCCATCGCCGGGACCGAGAAGATCAGCTACGCGACCAGCAACAGTCCGACCGGGCCCTGGACCGTCCGCGGCGACGTCATGGACGCTGGCCGGACCTACACAAATCACGCCGGCATCGTCGACTACAAGGGGCGCTCGTATTTTTTCTATCATAACGGCGCATTGCCGGGCGGCGGTGACTTCAAGCGCTCGGTCTGCGTGGAGGAGTTCACGTACGGCGCCGACGGCAGCATCCCGAAAATCTCGATGTCCACGAACGGACCGTCCGCCGTCGACACGCTGAATCCGTTCAGTCAAGTCGAGGCCGAGACCATCGCCTTCTCGTCCGGGCTCAAGACCGAGGTATGCACCGACACCGGCGCCGGCATGAACGTCACCTCCATCAGCAATGGCGACTACATCAAGGTGAAGGACGTCGATTTCCTGGACGGCGTGACCTCCTTCGAGGCTCGGGTATCGTCCGCAGCCAGCAACGCGAAGATCGAGCTTCGCCTCGACAGTCAGACCGGCACGCTGCTCGGGACGTGTGACGTCTCGGGCGCGTCGTCCTGGACCACCAAGACCTGTGCGGTCAGCGGGGGCAGCGGGAAACACGACTTGTTCCTGAAGTTCGTCGGTGGCAACGGCGACCTCTTCAAGTTCAACTGGTGGCGGTTTACCGGACCCACCATGCCGGATGGCGGAGACGGCGGAGGCGGTGCCGGCGGCAGCGACGGCGCCGGGGGCGCGGCCTCGGGCAGCGGCGGCTCGGCCACCGGAGGCACCGGCGGAACGACCGGCACCGCTGGCTCGGGCAGCGGCGGCGGCGCCGCTTCCTCCGGTGGGGCAGGTGGCGGTGACAACGCCGGCGCTGGTGGTCGCGGGGACAGCTCGCAAGCTGCCGGTGGCTCGGGTGGGAACGGCGCGGCCGGCGCCGACCCGGACGGTTCGTGCGCTTGCCGGACGGGCGCGAGCACTGGGAACGGCGGACTCGCCGCCGCGCTCTCGCTTGTCGCTTCCGGGCTCGTTCTTCGGCGTCGGCGCCGGTAGGCGCTCGCGATCCGGTGACTGATCGCTGCGAACGGCCGGCATCGTTTGCCAAGTTGGCGCCCGCCTTCGAGAGCCGGCAGGTGCGGATCCCGGCGATGGACTTCGCCCAGCCGTCGTATCACTTGCGCCGTTCGTTCTACCTGCCGCAGTTCTTCAAGGCGAACCTGTCGCTGGTGCGGTTCTGCACGAGTCTGCTCGACATCGGGCAGGCTCGACTCCCGGCGCCTCCACAAAACCTGATGATGTCGCCGACGGCGTCGGTGATCGGACCCGGGTAGAGTCGCCCGGGTCCGATCGGGGCCAAATCTTTCGAGGCCGCAGGTCAGCGCTTGTGTCGAAGATCGTCTGAGGGGCGCGCATCGGAGAAGGAGCCGATATCTCCTGCTGGGCGTCGGTGAGCTCCATGGAGTGAGCGCCGGCCGGAACGGTCGGGCCGATGTAAATCGGCGCGATCGCGGTCTCCAGGATCGGGATGCCGTCGAGCCGGTGCTCGTCGGCGCGGTGACGCCGGGTCGCGCGACGTCGCCTACAGAGGGGCGAACGTGCACGCACCGCCGGCGCAGACGGGCCTGGACGCGAGGCACGCAGGCGCGCCGGAGGGGCAGCCCATCCTCCGATGCTCGCGACATACGGTCGCGTTGAGGTGGGAGATGACACGCCTCATCTGCTGGACGCCCGCCCGGTTGACCACCTCACCACAGGTGCCGCCGCAGTCGGTGCTCGTATCGACCATGAAGCAATCGTTGTCGGTAGCGCATGCCCGGTAAGCCGCCCGGACACGCTCCACCTGGCTGGTGGCGTGGGCATGCCGCTGCTGACAGGCCTTCCAGTCCACCTCTCCCTCGTCCTCCGTGCGTTCCATCGTGTCGGTGAAGCCCGCGATCGCGAGCCCGAATGAGGCCATGGCAAAGAGCGCAGAGATCCCCAGACGAATCCGGTTCGTTTTCATGCTGCCTCCATCGCGCGCATGCTCGTGTTCGCCGGCGACGCGGGCGCATCGCGGCTACTCGCCTGTCATGGGGCTCCACCCGCGGGAACGGAAGGCGCTCAATGGCGTGTGCCACGGCACAATCTGGGCGGGCAGGAAGTCCAAGCGCTTTTGTGGAGTCAGGAAACTTCTGTCTTTCTAGCCTCTGGGTCGAATCGAGCCGAGCCCCTCGTCGATCGAGCGCTGCCGGCGGCGCGCCTTGACCGCGGCCCCCTTCATGCCTTGCGTTTGCCGAGGGCTTTCCGCAGCGATCGGCGGCTGTCATGACGCTCAAAGTACGATCCCCAGATCCACTGACCCTCGGCATGCCGCCCTCGGTCCTCAGCCACATGATGCGAGGCCTGGAGCAGCGGATGGGCGTGCGCCTGCTGCACCGGACGACGCGCAGCGTCCCGACCACGGAAGCCGGCGAGCGCCTGCTCGCCCGCCCGCGCCCGGCGCTGCGCGGGCTCGATCTGGCATTGCAGGAGCTCGACGCCTCCGGGGCGCTTCGGCCTGCAACCGCTGCGCGCGGGTGATCTCAACAGAAGCCGCGGGCGCTGGCGAGCGGCAACGCTCCGGCAGCGAGTCCACGCGAGCGGCGGGCCGGAGGCGCGCGGCGCACGCCTGCATTCACGGCGACGATAACCCGATAACCCCCAGTTGGCCCAACGAGCCCACGGCCTGGGTCGCGAGGGCGTCGGGGTCGTTCACGCTAGCCGCCGTTCACGCAAGTCTGCGAGGAAGCGGGCGGAACGACCGGGGGCTCGCAGGAGCGGGAGGCGAGCGCGCTCTCCGGCATGAGGAGGACCAGGATGAACGGCCGGTGGCCATCGCGCTCCTCCCCGGTGAAGCGCACCAGCGCGTCGCCGCCGCGAGCCCGGAGGCTCGCGCGCACGATGTCGAGCCCGACACCTCGACCGGCTACTTGACCGATCGTCTCTGCGGTCGAGACGCCGGACAGGAAGATCTGGTCGGCCAGGGCTTCATCGGGCAGCGCATGAACGCCCTCCCGCCGACGCAGCTTCTCGAGTGAAAGTCCGCTGCCATCGTCGAAGATCTGCAGCTCGAGCGCGCTCGGTCCGCTCCGCACGCGAACATGGATGCGGCCCTGCGCCGGCTTGCCGGCGAGCTCTCGCACGTCGGGCCTCTCGATGCCGTGATAGAGGGAGTTGCGAAAGCACTGAACCAGGATGTCTTTCACGAGCCCCGTCCAGTCGCCGGCCAGCTGCGCCTCGGCCTGCTCCGTGAGCACCGCCGGCGCGGGCTTCCCGAGCTCGGCGGCCAAGCTCGGCAACATCTCGCGCGTCTCGTCGACCACGCGCGCCACCGAGCTAGGGTCGAGGCGCGCGAGGACTCCACGCAGCGCGCGCACCAGCTCCTGGGCCGCGCCGGTGGAAGCGGCCGTCGCGACCAGGCCCCGGATGTCGTGAAGGACACCCTCGCTCCGTTCATCCAGCCTCTTGATCACGGCCGTCAGCCTTTGCTGGCAAACCGACTCGTATTCCGCGACCGTCCGCTCGACGGCATCCAATTGCTCCAGCAGCTCGTGCCCGCCGATCGGCTGCTCTGACCCCCGGCGCAACGCCTGGCAGGCGCCCTCCGCAGCGTGCAGGCAGTCGACCAGGTGCGTGAAGCCGTGCAGGCGAGCGTTGCCTTTCAGGGTGTGCAGGTTGCGCAAGGCGGCATCACAGAGCTGCTCGGAGCTCTCGACGCGCGGCCCGAGCGCCGCGCGATTTGCGGCTAGCAGCTCGCGACAGTCGGCGCAGAACGCTCGCGTGGCCTCGACGCCGCAATCGAGCGCCTGCACGATGATGTCGACCTCGCGCTCCTTGTTGCGCGCCGCTTGCCTCAAGCAACGCAGCAAGGTCACGTCGCGAACCGTGACCAGCATGCGCTCCACCTGGCCGGCTTCCGACTCGATGAAGTTCCAAGAGAGCTCCAGGAACTGGGGGTTGCCGCCGGGACCCGTGCGCTCCACTTCACGGATCAGGTGGTGCGCGTTCAGCGCCGCCAGCCACTGCTCTTGATCGAAGGCGCAGCTGAGCGCTGCCGCCGCCGCGCTCCACGCGTCCGGTCGCACGTTGGAGCCATCGAACAGCAGCGCGAGGCAGTCTTGACCGACCAGCTCGGCATTGCCGAGGATCTCCGCCAATCGTCGAGAGTATCCCGGTTCGACGCGCCGGCTCCGGT
The DNA here is from genome assembly GCF_051519845.1 of Sorangium sp. So ce362. Lineage (NCBI taxonomy): Bacteria > Pseudomonadati > Myxococcota > Polyangiales > Polyangiaceae > Sorangium > Sorangium sp. So ce362. The sequence goes on from NZ_CP150332.1 coordinate 8,601,514, forward strand.
CGATGGTGAAGACGCCCTCGTCCAGATTGTCGAGCATCGAAGCGATTTGACTGTTCTTGAGCGCCAGCTCCTCGGTGCGCTGGGCCACGCGTCGCTCCAGGCTCTCGTAGAGTTGTGCGTTGTAGATCGAGATCGCCGCCTGGCTGGCGATCACCCGCAACGCAGCCAATCGGTCGAGCGTGAAAGCATACGCGCTGACGTTGTTCTCCACGTACAGCGCGCCCAGGACGTCGCCCTTGCGCATGATGGGAGCGCACAACACCGAACGTACGCCCCGCGTTCGAATTTGCGGGTCCGCCTGGAAGGCGCCTGCCTTCGATGCGTCGTCCAGCGTGACGGCCTCTCCCGTGCGCAGCACGTAGCTGACGACGGTGGGGCACAGAAACTCGGCTTCCGAGTACTCCACGCGCTGCGAAAGGCTCGTGATCGGGCGCTCCACGTGCGCGCGCGCCTCCACGTAGTACGTGCGATCGGTGTCGTCTCGCAAGACGAGGCAGCCGTGCTCTGCCCCGGCGTTCTCGATCAACGTGGCCATCAGCGCGGCGAACAGCCCCTCGGTCTCGACCTCGACGAAGATGCTCTGCGTTGCCTTGAGCAGCGACACGCTGTCGAAAGCCTGGCCGGCCGCCATCGCGTCGCGTGGCGTCGCGATGTCTCCTCTGACGGTATCCGCGAGCAGAGCGGGGTGCTCACGCGCGAGCAATTCGAGCTTCGCCGTGGCGCCCCAGTCAGCGTGGAGCCGGTAAGCCGTCTCCAGGCATGTCCTGGCGTGAAGGGGCTCGTCCAGCGATAGCCACATCTGGGCCTGATGCTCGTGGACGAGCGCCCGCAAGTGGATGAAACCGTCTCCGGCCGTTCTGATCGCGTCGCGGTAGCGGGCGAGCACGACTTGCAGCGGCTGCCCCGTCAGGCGCGCGTGCTCGGCGGCCAGGAAGTGAGCCTTGTGAGCGAAGTTCTCCGAGCACAGACGGGACCAAGCCTCGAGCTGCTTCAGGTTCTCCTCGATGACAGCGAGCAGGGCCTCCCGCGCCTCCGGGCCGCCTTCGCGGCACGCCCTCGCCGCCAGCAGCCCTTCGAAGAGCTTGTAATCGGGAAGCGAGAACTGCCCCGCCGCGATGATCAAGAACTCCCGGGTGAACTCCATCCACTGACGCGACGAAGCGAAGTCGCCCAGGATGAAGCTCGTCATCATCTGGGCTTGCCCGTAGGCGTAGCCGTACTGGGTGCTCTTCTCGGCGACCACCACGGCGGTCGCCTCGCGGTCGGCCGCGGCGACGGCCTGCTTCTCCGATCCGCGTGCCGTCAATCGAGCGACGGCTCGCTCGACGACCAGCGCATTGACCAGCTGACCTGCCGCCGAAATGTGCGTCAAGTACCGCCGCAGCTCCGCTGCCTGCTCGCGGCAGGCCCGCAGCCGCGCACCGACCAAGAACGAGCGCTGGGCGCGATCGCTCTTGGCGTAGGCGACGTGCTGCAGGTCGCCGAGCATGAGCCCGCTCTTCTCCCCTCGGTCGTAGACCGCGAACAGGTCTCGGTAAGTCGCCTTCCAGTGCGCAAGAAAGCCCGCGAACACGAAGCACACGCCCGATTCGACTGGAGTCGGCGAGAAGCGCTTCAAGAGCTCGAAGGCAGCCAGGCCGAGGCGATAGGCGGCATCGTAGTCGCCCAGCATCGCGAGGAGGAGGATGCCGCAGTCGGCGAAGTTCTTGCACGAGACCGCGTCGACGCCGTGGCATAGCGCCAGGTCGAACATGATGAGCTCCGCCAGGAAGAACAAGGGCGGACAGGTTTGAAACGCCGGAGGAATCACCTGCGCCAGCAATTCGAGGACCAAGCGCGCCCCTGCGTCCTCTGCCATCGGAAGCGCCGGCAGGCCCTCGATCGTCACGCGCGCCAGGTGCGCTTGCAGCTTGCCGATCCCCTCACCGATGCCCTGGTTGATCTCGTCGGGCGCTTCCGGCAAGCGCACGCCGAACTCGGCCAGCGCTGCGCGCACCTGGGCCACGGCGTCCAGCATTCGCCCGCCGTGCTCGAGGATCCGGGTCTTCAAGACATGAACTCGGCCGCGCGCCAGGCGGTCGGGGGCGAGCCTGAACGCCTCCTCGCAGAACGCCTCGACATGCGGATCAGCCAGCACGAACGCCGTCTCGGCGCGCGCGAAGATCGCTCGAAAGGCCAGCGCCGGCGAACATTCGCCCTCGCAGCTGGCCAGCAGCTCGACGGCGGTCTCGGCGTGGGTCCCCGCGATGGTCCACGCGCCGCTCTGGAGCGCCTGGTGACTCGCGGTCAGGTTGAGCTCCACGAGATCGCGGCGCTCTTCTCGGTCATGGATCGCGCCGCGAGCGGCGTTCAAATGATGAAGCACCTCGAAGATTCGACTCGGCGCGCGATCACCCCCCAGGCGCTCGCGCAGGATCCGTCCGATGCAACCATGAGCTGCCACACGCTCCGCGTCGCTGGCGCGCGAGAGCGCCGCCTGCTGCACGCGCTGGTGTTCGAAGGCGTACGATGCAGACTCGTGGCTCCGGCCAGGCGCTGACGGCTCCGCTCGAGGCTCGACGGAGACCTCGGACAGGAGACGATGGGCGAGCCCCTCCCGAACGAGCTCGAGACAGGCCGCGAGCGGTCTGTCCACGGCCTCCGACAAGGTCTGCAGATCGAAGCGCATGCCGAAGCACGCAGCGGCAGACAGCAGCCTCGCCGCCTCGGGACAGAGTTTCTCGAGGTGCTCCGCCATCAACGCGCCGACATTGTCGCAAGCGGGGTGCGCCTCCGCGCGCTGCAAGTCGGCGGACCATCGGCCGCGCTCGACGTCCAGGCGCAGGATGCCCTGTCGATGCAAGGAGACGAGCAGCTGACCGATGAAGAACGGATTACCGTCGGTCTTGCGCCTCACGACCTCCGCGAGCCCACGGGCCTCGGCGACGGGCGCGCGCAGCGAGCGAGCCACGATCTCCGCGACCGCGTCGGAGGACAGCGGCCCGAGCGGCAATGTCAGCACGCTCTCCTCCGCCCGGTGCAACGCTCTCTGCAGGTTCAGGAGCGTCGGTACGTCACCGACATCGCCGCCGCGGAACGCGGCCAGCACCATCACGTGACTCGAGTCGGGGTTCGTCAGGATGGCAGACAGCACCTCGGCAGAGGCGGCGTCGAGCCACTGAGAATCGTCGAGCACGAAGGCGAGGGGGCGCTCCGGCGTGGCGAAGATACGGATGAACGAGAGGAAGACATGCTGCAGACGGCGCTGCGCCTCGATGGGATTCAACGCGACGATGGACGTGGAGGGACCGGTGACGCAGGAGAGCGCCGGCATCAGCTCGGTCAAGATGCCCGCGTTGTGCCCCAGCGCTGCGGTCACGCGCTGGCGCAGCTCCGTCAGCTCGGCTTCGGAGAGCGACAGCAGGTCCCCTGCCAGGCGTCGTAGCACCTGCGCCAAACCAGACAGCGGGACTGCCTGAGCTCGCTCTTCGAACGCCGTCGACAAAAGGCGCGCCGGCGCTCGGCCGTGCTGTCGCAGGAGCTCCGCGAGTACGGCGGACTTCCCGGCGCCCGCGGCTCCTGGCATGAGCACGAGCAGCCTCTTGCCGGAGCACACGTCGTGGAGGGCGCCTCCCAGCGCCGACAGCTCGGCGTCGCGTCCTTGGACGTCTCGACTGACGATGAATTGACTGAAGACGTCATTCGCCCCCAGGACCACGGCAGGGAGGGCCTGCGTTCGCCGGAAGCTCTCACAGAGCGTGGTCAGGTCGCTCAGCAGCCCGTGATCACTCTGGTAGCGCTCGTCAGGATTCTTCGCGAGCAGCTTGGACACGAGCTGCGCGAGGAGCGGCGGCACGTCGGGCGACAGCTCCGTGACGAGCGGAGCGCGCTTGGACACGTGCGCGTGAGCCCAGCCGATGGCATCGCTCGCCGCAAACGGCAGCTGGCCCGTCAGCATCTGGAAGAGCGTGACGCCCAGAGAATAGTAGTCTGCTCGGTGATCGGGGCGACGGTTGAGGCGGCCCGTCCGCTCCGGCGCGACGTGGGCGAGCGAGGGCGCGGATCCGCAAGCGGCGCCGCCTGCCGCGTCCCCGGAGACCGCCAGGAGATCAGCGAACTCGACACGTCGAGTCTCGAGGTTGACCAGAAAGCTGCCATGGCTCACGTCCTCGTGAAGCAGCCCCTGCTCGTGCAAGCGATGCAGCAAGCGAGACATGCCGAGCGCGAGCTCCAGGCACGTCCCGACCTCCAGACCCTTCGCGGGGATCTCGAGCGGTGCGCCCCCGAAGTCCTCCATGATGAGCGAAAGCTCGCCGTCTACCTCGCACACGTCGCTGTCGATCTCGAGCGTGCCGATTCGACGCCAAATCTGCAGCTCGAGCTCCAAGACCCGGCGCGGCTGCGCGGCTCCGCTCCGGAGCGAGTGCAGCAGCACGCTCGCGCCCGACGTCGCGCGGCGCGCGCGCCGCCAGACGCTGCGCGGCAATACGGCCACGGTCTCCGTGATCTGATAAGCGCCCTCACCGAGGTGCGCTTGACTGTTTCGGTTCATTGATTTTCGCCCCCATCGCTCTCGTCGGCCGACGCTGGTTCTGCCGTGTGCTCGAGGACGGCGCTCCCCCTGATGGCTGAAGGATACACAGCGCTTCGCGCCCCCCCTGCCGGGAGCCGCTCACCCGCTGCGCCCCCGTCGCCTCCCGCTCTCCCCCTGGCGCCTCCCGAGGGAGAAGGGTCGGCGGCGCGCTCTGACCTGACGACGAGAGCTCGACGACCCAACGCAGCTAGAAGGAAATCCAAAGCCTTCGGAAACGTCAAGCCCCAACTGCGGGACCTCGCCCCGGTCGGCAGCGCATTCGTCGCTGCGATCTGGCACACACCCATGAAGAAAGCGACGCTATATCAATGACTTGACCCATGCATCGAAGGACGCCGCCATCACGTTACAGCCTGCGGGAGCTCGCGCAAAGCGGCCCGGCTTCGCCCCGGGAAGGGCGCTGCAGAGCCCGTCGCAGGGGAAGAACGAGGATACCATCGGGATGGATTGTGAACGATCACATTTTGCGGTGTCAACTCTCATCGGCGGGACCGCACGATCGCGGACCACCGCAGGCCGGCCCTCGTCGAGGCATGGATGTCGGCGATCTCCACGACAAAAGTGCCCAGGTCGAGGCGAGAGCGGCGGCGCTCGCCGGCGCCGCCGCCCGGCCGCGGAGCTCAATCCGCCGGCTCGGGATCGCAGCCGTAGAGGACGTCGATCTCCGCCCCGGCGTCGGCCTGGACCGCCTGGCACGCGTCGGGGCAGAGCCTGATCATGTCGTTCTCGATGAAGAAGGAGCCCGCCGCGCACGCCTCTGCGCTCGGCACCTGAGCGAACGAGCGCGGCTCGCCCCCGTCGCCGGGCGTGTACTGGACGACCACGGTCGAGAGGTTGATGACCTCCCCCGGCGGCGAGTCCGGCACAGCGAAATCGCACTCGACCACCGCGCCGGTGATGACGCTCTCCGCGATCGCCCGGAACACCACGTCGTAGGAGCTCGTCTGGCAGAGCGGGAACCTGAGGCCGCCGGTCCTCCTGCTGAGCGTCTGGTAGCCCGTGCCGGGCGCGACGGCGGTGCCGCACGTCTCCTCGACCAGGTCGCTGTCGGGCCCGTATGCGTCGGTGGCGGGCGTGTTCTCGAGGAGCCCGACGATGCTATGGAAGACGTAATTGGGCGCCGTGACATCGCCGAAGACCGCCGGATCCAGGCCGAACAGCAGCTCTTCAAAGTCCGCGGCGACCTCGTCGAGGGGCTGCCTCGTATCATCGATATAGATGTTGCGCGGGAGGTGCGTCGACTGGCAGCCCACGTGATCGTCGGTGATCACCGTGATCACCTTGAGCGAGTCCTCGCGCACCCACTCGGACCACCCGGACGGCGCGACGCCGTGCTGGTCGGGCATGACACCGTTGTAGCTGCCGAGGAGGACGCAGAGCGCGTCGTTGCTCCTGATCTCGTGGCTGTAATGGTAGAAGATGGGCGGGTTGTTCCCGGGCGCCTCGGGGACCGGGGCGCAGCTCGCCGAGCTGAGCGGGGCGCCGACGCAGATCGAGTCGTCGACCCCCGCGGTGCCATGCGCGGAGATCATGATGACACGGTAGTCGATGCCGCTCTCGCCGATGATCGCGGCGAAGCTCTCGTTGATGTTGTCCTGTACGCTGATGATCTCGTTCGCCATGCTGGGCGAGTTGTCGATGACGAACACGACGTCGACCGGCCGCTTCGTGAGCGTGGCCTGGGCGGCCGTGGCGACGCACTCTTCGCCCGGCTTGACCGGAGGGGCGCCTCCCGTGTTCTGCCCCGTGCCCTGGCCGACCACGTCCCCGCCGCCCTCGCCGCCCTCGCCGCCCTCGCCGCCGGTGCCCCCGCCGCCCCCCGCTCCGCCGCCTCCGCCGGCGCCCCCTCCAGCCGTCGTGCTTGCCTCGCCTTCTGCTCCGGAGCTGCAGGAGCATCCCGCCGCGCCGGTCATCATCAGAGCACCCAACCCAAGAAGCGGAGCCAACATGATAGACCGGGAGACCTTCACATGAACCTCGACCGCAAGGGCGCAGGAGCGCGCCATTCCAGATTGCACAGTTGCAACGAGATGTGGTGATGAATTTGACCCGAACGCGATTTTTTCTCGCTGGCTGCTCCCCATGACATCGGCCGAGTGAGGGCCGTTGTGCGCGGTTCTCGGCGGCGCGGTGGCGCCGGGCGGCGCCGCGGCGCGCCCGGCTCCTCCGAGCTTCCGCGCGAGCTCGATGGTCTCTGCACAATGCTCCCCTAGGATGCAGGCATGAGCCTACGTCATGACTTTCCTCCCATCGGCATCGATGCGATCGCCCTCGCCGTCCCCCGCCGCTACGTCGAGCTCGGCGAGCTCGCCGAGGCCCGGGGCGTCGCGCCGTCCAAGTACCTGACCGGCCTGGGCACCCGCCGGATGGCGATCGCGGCGCCCGATGAGGATCCGATCACCCTCGGGGCCAACGCGGCCCGCCGCCTGTTCCAGCGCTCGGGCGCGAGCCCGGCGGACATCGGGCTCTGCGTCGTGGGCACCGAGACCGCCGTGGACCACGCGAAGCCGGCGGCCTCCTTCCTCCACGGCCTGCTCGGGCTGCCGAGCGCGTGCCGGGTCTTCGAGGCCAAGCACGCCTGCTTCGGGGGCACCGCCGGCCTGCTCAACGCGGTGGACTGGATCGCGTCCGGCTCGGCCCGCGGCCGCGCCGCCCTCGTCGTCTGCTCGGACGTGGCCCGCTACGCGCTCGGCTCGGCGGGCGAGCCGACCCAGGGCGCCGGCGCGGTGGCGCTGCTCGTGCGCGAGCGCCCGCGCCTGCTCGAGATCGAGGTCGGCCAGACCGGCACCTACGCGCGCGACGTCTACGATTTCTGGCGGCCGCTCCACCACAAGGAGGCGCTCGTCGACGGCCACTTCTCGGTGCAGTGCTACCTCGACGCCCTCGCCGGGGCCTACGGCGAGTGGCGCCGCCTGGCGGGCGACGGCGAGCCGCTCGCGCGCACCTGCTACCACGTCCCCTACGGCAAGATGGCCCGCAAGGCCCACCGCCACCGGCGGACGATCGACGGCCTGACCGAGCAGGCCGCCGACGAGAGCTTCGCCGTCGAGGTGGAGCCCTCGCTCGACCTGCCGGCGCGCATCGGCAACATCTACACGGGCTCGCTGTACCTCGCGCTCGCGTCCCTGCTCAACGCCGAGGCGCGCGTCCTGGAGGGGCGGCGCATCGGGCTGTTCAGCTACGGGTCGGGCTGCTGCGCCGAGTTCTTCGCGGGCAGGGTCCGGCCGGAAGCCGCGGCGCTCGTGGCCGATCTCGCGATCGACGCCCCGCTCGACGGGTGCCGCCACGCCTCCGTCGCCGAGTACGAAGCGCTGCGCCAGAGCGACGAGGCCGCCGACCGGCGGCCGGCGCCGGAGGGCGCCGAGCGCGGGGGCGCGAGCCTGAGCCGCCGGGCCGTGTACCTGGGGCTCGACTCGAGCGAGCGGCGCATCTACGCGAACGAGTGAGCGCCGCGCGAGCAAGAAGCGAGGGGGTGGCCCTGTTTGCCCCGGCGTGATTCACATGAAGGCGGGAAGATCATGGAGCTTTTCTTCGCGCCTCCCCGCCTTCATGTTCAAATCCGGCCACCGCTGAAGCCAGCGCCGGCGCGCTGGCGCAGCGGGCGGCTCAGCCGTCCGGCAAGTCCGAGACCTTCACGGTGAAGAGCTCCGCCCCGCCGGCCGCCGCGACGACGACCCGCAGCGTGCCGGAGGGGGCCGCTCTCTTCAGCTCCGCGGCGACCGCCCGCGTGACGGGCGACAGCGGGGCGAGGATCTCGGCCAGCGCCGAGCGCGCCATCACGCCGGCCAGGACCGGCGCGCGGACGCCCGAGGCCAGGGCCGAGCGGAGCGTGCGCTCGGGCTCGAGATCCGGGTCGCGCTCCTGCAGGCCGATCGCGATGAGATAACCTGTCGGCTCGCGCAAAGAGAGGAGATACCCGGAGAGCGACGCGGTGGCGCCGCCGCGCGGCGGCAGGCTCCGCAGCAAGCGCCCGAGCTCCGGACGGTGGTCGTCGAGCAGCTCGGCGCGCTCGTCGTGATCAGACGACATGCTCGGCCTGCCCTTTCTTCGCGAGGGCCCGCGTCGTGAGACCGCGGTTCAGCTGGATTTCCGTCGCTGCGTGTTTCGTGACCATATGCCTCCAGCGAGGGCACCTGCCCTCTCTGTTGTTTGTTCCGGTCACTCCGCCGCGCGTGTCATGGAATCGGTCGCAGCGCTGCGATGCCCGCGATCCGGCGCCAGGGGTCCGCGCCGCCCCGTCGCGCGGCCCCTGTCCGTGCCCCGCCCGTCGCGCGGCCCCCGCCCGTCGCGCGGCCGGCCCATGGCCGGCTAACGGCCGGGAGCGAGCGGCGAAGGAGTCATCGAGTCGGCGTGGCTCGGCCGGGCGCGTGAGACGCCGGCGGCGCTGCGCATCCAGGGTCGGGGGCGCGGTCCTTGCGAGCACGCGCCGCGAGCTCGCTGCCCTTCCGCACGAAACGCTCCGGCGCCCGGTGCGCGCGCGCGAGGGAGCGCCAGCCAGATGGAGAACCAGGCCATGGGATATCGAATGGGGAGGATTGAACAGGTGATGGCGGCAGCCGCCATGGTGGGGGGATGCGCCTCCACGGAGGCGTCGCGAGACCCCTCCTCGGCCGTCGACGGCGCGGCGGCAGCGCCCGCGGCCCCGGAAGCCTCAGCGGCGCCCGCGCACCTGCGAGCGGCGTACATCGCGGCCGTGCAGTCGAGCGCGCCCGAGACCTACCGGGTCCGCGAGGTGTCTCCGGGCGGGAAGGAGCCCGGGCTGCGCGCGCCGAACCCGGCGCACCGGCTCACGGCCGATTTCAGCGCGTCGGGCGTGCGGATCGCGCCGGACGACGGCGAGGGGCGGTGGAGCTTCTCGATGGCCTCCACCCGGTACGGGTGCCCGGGCGATCTGCGCGAGGTGGCGAGCGCGGCGCCGAGCGCCGCGAACAACCGCGTGGAGCTCCGCCGGCAGGGCGCATCGCCGGGCGAGGAGCTCGTGGAGTGGTACGTGAACGGACCGCTCGGGCTGGAGCAGGGCTTCACCGTGCCCGCGGCGCCGCCCTGCCGCGCGCCCGGGGACCAGGACCTCGTGATCGAGCTCGCCCTGGGCGGTGAGCTCCACGCGACGCCGCTCGGCGGGGGTGAGGGGGTCGCGCTGCGCGACGCCTCGGGCGCGGTGGCGCTCCGGTACACGGATCTCCACGCCAGCGACGCCGCGGGGCGGGCGCTGCCCGCGTGGATGGAGCTCGGCGTCGACAAGCGCACGCTGTCGCTGCGCGTGGACACCGCCGGGGCCGCGTACCCGGTGACGGTGGATCCGCTCGCCGCCTCGGAGCGGACGGCGCTCATCGCGGTCGACGGATCGAGCCAGGTCCACCTGGGCGGCGAGGCGATGGCCATGTCCGGCGACACCGCGGTCGTCGGGGCGCCCGGGAGCGCCGCGTACGTGTTCGTGAAGAGCGGCGGCGCCTGGGCGCAGCAGGCCAAGCTCGTCCCGAGCGACGGGGGCGGGGGCGACAACACCTTCGCGCGCTCCGTCGCGGTCTCCGCGGACACGGTCGTGGTCGGGGCGCCCAGGGACCCCTGGGACACCGGCGGCGTGAGCGCCGCCTACGTCTTCGTGCGAAGCGGGGGCGCGTGGTCCGAGCAGGCCAAGCTCGTCGCGAGCGGCGGGGTGTCGGACCGCATCGGCGCGGCCGTCGCGGTCGACGGCGACCGGGCCGTCCTGTCCGCCGCGAGCTCGGTCCACGTGTTCACGCGGACCGGCGGCGCCTGGAACGAGGAGATCGAGCTCACCACCCCGGCCGGGGAGAACACCTGGACAACCCCGCCCGTCGCGATCGCAGGCAGCACGGTGGTCGTGGGCGCCCCGGGGAACGCGTGGTGGCAGGAGGACGACGGCGGCGGCTCCGCGTTCGTGTTCGACGCGAGCGACTGGGGCGACGTGCACAAGCTCACGGCGCTGCCGCCGGAGGGGCTGTACGATCGGTTCGGCAGCTCGGTCGCTATCTCGGGCTCGCGCATCCTCGTGGGCGCGCCGGGCGTCGTCATCCCGACGATGCCCTGGTACAAGCTCGGGCGCGGCATGGCCTACGTGTTCGACCGCGTGGGCAGCGGCTGGAGCCTGGATTCCAGGCTGATCGGGACCGACGGCGCGACCGGCGACGGCCTGGGAGGGGCGGTGGCGATCTCCGGCGACGTGGCGGTCGCCGGCGCGATCCAGGCCGATCGCTTCGGCCAGCCGGACGCGGGGGCTGCGTACGTGTTCTCGCCGGCGTCCGGCGAGTGGATCGAGACCGAGCAGGCCAAGCTCACCGGCAGCGGCCCGATCTTCGGCGGCTTCGGCAACGCGGTCGCCGTGTCGGGGAGCTCGGTCCTCGTGGGCTCTCCCGCCTACGCGTTCGAGATCGCGCAGGACGGCGACGGGGACGGGGTGGTCGACGCGCAGGACAACTGCCCTGCCGCCGCGAACCCCTCGCAGGTGGACGGCGACGCCGACGGCGTCGGCGATGCGTGCGACCCGCGGTGCGTGACCTTCCGGCGCGGCCTGGACGGCGGGGTGGCCGACGCGACGATCTGGCAGGTATCGCCTTCCTGGAACGACGGCGCGAGCACCACGCTCACGACGGGCACCGGCACGGGCGGCGTCCGGCGGAGCCTCCTCCGGTTCGACCTCGCGGGCGTCCCGGCGAGCGCGGAGATCGCGTCGGCGACGCTGTCGCTCTACCAGACCTACAAGATCGAGAGCAGCGCCGTGCGCGTCCACCGGGCCACCGCCCCCTGGTCGGAGTCGACCGTCACGTGGAGCAGCTTCGGCGCCGGCGGCCACTTCGATCCGGCGATCGAGGCCTCCTTCGTCACCGGCGGGACCGGCGGCACCACCGGCTTCCGCACCGTCGACGTGACCGCGCTCGCGCAGGCCTGGGTGAGCGGCGCGGTCGACAACCACGGCGTGCTGCTCGAGGAGGCCGCGGTCACCCGGAGCACCCTGCGGAGCAGCGAGAGCGGCAGCGCCGCCGAGCGGCCGGCGCTCACGGTCTGCTACCACGACACCTGCGAGGACGGGATCCGGAACGGCGCCGAGTCCGCCGTGGACTGCGGGGGTCCGAGCTGCGCGCCGTGCGCCCCCGGCGCCCTCCTCTGGAGCAGGCTCTTCGACAACGGCTGGGGCGAGGGGATGCGCGCGTACACCGTCACGGTCGGCAGCGGGGACAGCGTGATCTTCGGCGGCTACGCCTATGGCCCGATCGACTTCGCCGGGCAGGGCAACCCGACGTCCGTCGACCTGTACACGAGCGGGTTCCTCGCGAAGCTCGACGCCGCCGGGAGCTACCTGTGGGACCGGCGCCCGTCCGGCGTCAGCGCCTACCTGAGCGTCGCAGAGTCCGGGTCCGGCGAGCTGCTCGCGGGCGCGGAGTTCGGGCTGCGGCGGTTCACCGCGTCAGGCAATCTCGTCGCGCAGATCGACGGCCTCGAACAGATCGAGATCGCCCGGGCCGGCTCGGGCGCCGCGCTCGCGGCGGTCATCCGGGACACGGTGGATCTCGGCGCCGGCCCCCTCGGCGGCGGGCCGGGCAGCGAGCTGCTGATCGCGCGGCTCGACGGGGCGGGCGCGCCGATCTGGGCCAAGACCTTCCCGACGATCCCGTACGAGAGCGGCCCCCGGAGCGTCGCCGTGGACGGCGCCGGCAACGTCATCGTGCTCGGCAACTACGCCGGCATCATCGACCTCGGCGGCGGGCCGCTCACGAGCTCGCCGGCGGAGGACGGCATGTACCTGGCGAAGTTCGACGCGGCCGGTCAACACGTGTGGAGCCAGATCGTCTCCGGCACGCCGCAGGCGGCCGAGGTCGCCGTGGCCCCCTCCGGCGACCTTGTCGTCGCCTTCGGCGGCGCCGTGACGAGGTTCTCCGCCTCGGGCGCGCCCCTGTGGAGCGTCGACACGACCGGCCTCGGCCCGGAAGGCGTCTTTTACAACCTCCATGCTGTCGCCGTCGACGGGGCCGGCAATGCGATCATCAACCCGAACGGCGCGATCGCGAAGCTCTCGCCCTCGGGCGACGTGCTGTGGTCGGTCGACCCGATCGACGAGATGAGCAATGGCGGGATCCTCGATGTGGCCGTGGACAGCGCCGGCAACGTGATCGGCGCCGGCACGTACGACAATGGGGACGCGTTCGTCGTGAAGCTCGCCCCGTGACCCGCGCGCGCGCGGCGCCCCTCCCGCCACAGCGCGCCGGCGACGCCCCCCGCGCCGCGGCGGGCTCCGCGCGGCCGGCCAGCGAGAACAGCAGGTAGAGCGCTCCCGAGACGAAGAACCCCAGGCCGGCGGGTCAGGAGCCCGGGATCATGAGCTCCGCGCGCGGGCGGTGGCTTCCAGCCCGCCAGGTACGAAGTCTGTCCCCTGCTGGACACGGTCGTTCCACGTCTCAGGCGGCCTGCCCGAAGGCACCTCCCTCATCGTGATGCACCCGGAGACCGGGCACACAAGCGCGCACAGGTTGCACCCGATACACTCTTCTTCGTCCACGAACGGGACGCGCGACGGCGCGGCGACCCCGCTCGGGTTCGCCGTCACGGCGCGATCCGGGATCACCTTCGGGATGTGGGTGTGGCCCGCCGCGCGCGCCTCCGCCTCCGTCCTCCCCGGCAGGTGGATGCACTGGTGCGCCCCGTCCATGCAGGCGACGTAACAGAGCTGGCACCCGATGCACTTCTCGGCGCTGATGTCCGCGACCACGCGGTACGAGAGGTCGAGATCGCCCCACTCCTGCACCTGCGGGACCGCCCTGCCCCGGAGCTCGCTCACCGAGCGCATCCCGTGCTCGTCGAGCCAGTCGCCGAGCCCCTCGATCATCTCCTCGACGATGCGGTAGCCGTGGTGCATCACCGCGGTGCAGACCTGCACGCTGGTCGCGCCGAGCGCGATGAACTCCGCGGCGTCGCGGGCGCTCGAGATGCCGCCGATGCCCGAGATGGGCAGCCGGCCGATCTCGGGGTGGCGCGCGAGCTGGCTCATGAGGTGGAGCGCGATCGGCTTGACCGCGGGCCCGCAGTAGCCGCCGTTGGTCGACGCGCCGCCGACCCGCGGCAGCGGGACCATCCGCTCCAGATCGACGCCCATCAGCGACTTGATCGTGTTGATCAGCGAGATGCCGTGCGCCCCGGAGCGGAGCACCGCCTCGCCCGGCTCGACGATGTCGCCGACGTTGGGCGTGAGCTTCACGATGACCGGCGTCGTCGCGAACTCGACGGCCCACCGCGCGATCTCCTCCAGGACCGCCGGCTCGTTGCCGACGGCCGAGCCCATGCCGCGCTCGCACATCCCGTGCGGGCAGCCGAAGTTGAGCTCGAGCCCGTCGGCGCCCGTGTCCTCGGCCTTGCGGATGATCTCGCGCCACTCGTCCTTCGTCTCGACCATGAGCGAGGCGATGAGCGCGTGGCCCGGGTAGCGCCGCTTGACCTCGCGCATCTCCCGGAGGTTCGCGTCGAGCGGGCGGTCGGTGATGAGCTCGACGTTGTTGAGCCCCATGAGCCGCAGGGTGCCGTAATCGATGCCTCCGAAGCGGCTCGACACGTTGACGATCGGGTTTCCGAGCGTCTTCCAGACGGCGCCGCCCCAGCCGGCGTCGAAGGCGCGCCGGACCTGATCGCCGGTGTTTGTCGGCGGCGCCGAGGCGAGCCAGAACGGGTTCGGGCTCTTGATCCCGGCGAAATCGATAGAGAGGTCGGCCATCGCTCAGCTCCCTTGCGGTGCGGCCCCGGGCGCCGCGTCGCCCGGCCGCGTCATCATCGCTTCGTGCATCGCGCGCGCGGCGATCTTCGCCTCGGCGACCGCGTTGACGACCTCCTTGCCGCCGTTCACGCAGTCGCCGCCGCTGTAGACCTTCGGGTTGCCCGTGCGGTGCGTCGCCGGGTCGACCACCACGCGCCCCCGCGCGTCGAGCGCCACGCCCTCGAACGCGAGCGCCGCCCGCGTCGCCCGGCTCTGCCCGATCGCGACCGCGACGAGGTCGGCCGGCACGAGCTCCTCCTCGACCGGCGCCGGCGCGGGGCCCTGCGCCGCCCGCCGCGCGTCCGCGGGCGCGACCCGCAGCGCGACGACCCGCCCGCCCTCGCGCACCACCTCGACCGGCACCCGGTTCTCGACGAGCCGCGCGCCGGCGACCCGCGCGCCCTCGAGCTCGTGCGCGTAGCCCGACATCTCGGCCTCGGAGCGGCGGTACACGATCGCCACGTCGACCCCGAGCAGCGCGAGCTCGTGCGCGACGTCGAGCGCCGTGTTGCCGCCGCCGACGACGGCCGCGCGCCGCACGCCCGCGAGATCGAGGCGCGGATCGGCCTTGAGCCGCTCGATGAACGCGGTCGCGCCCACCACGCCCTCGCCGTCCTCCCCGGGGATGCCGAGGCGCGCGTCGGCGCCGAGGCCGAGCCCCAGGAAGACAGCGTCGTGCTCCGCGAGCAGGTCGCGCGCGGAGACCTCCCCCGGCGCGGCCGCCCGCTCGACCACCGAGACGCCGGTGCGGAGCTCGATGTCCCCGAGCGACAGCACCCAGGAGAGCTCGCGGAGCGCCTCGTCCCCCTTCATCTTGTAGGGCGCGATCCCGAGCGTGTTCAGGCCGCCGGGGATCGACCGCTGCTCGAAGATCACGGCGCGGTGCCCCTCGAGGGCGAGGTAGCCCGCCGCGGCGATCGACGCGGGCCCCGCGCCGACGAGCGCGACGCTCCGGCCCGTGGGCGGCTTCGCCCGGAAGAGCCGCGGATCGCGCGCGAGCGCCGACTCGACGGCGTGGCGCTGGAGGCGGCCGATCGCGATCGGCTCGCGCCCCCACGCCTTGTAGACGCAGTCGCCCGCGCAGAGCACCTCCACGGGGCACGCCTGTCCGCACGACTGGCCGAGCAGGTTGGCCGTGAGGATGGTGCGGGCGGCGCCCTTCACCTGACCTGTCGCGATCTTCCGGATGAAGCTCGGGATATCGATGGAGGTCGGGCACGCCTTCACGCAGGGCGCGTCGACGCAGTAGAGACACCGGTTCGCCTCGGCGATCGCCTCGGACTCGGTGTAGCGCGGGCTCTTGTCCTCGAATCGCTCTTCGATCCGGCCGGACGGGAGGGCTGAGAGGCGGGTCGGGGCTCGGGTCATGCTCGTGCTCGCGCGCTCCTGCGGTTTCGACTACGCGGCCCGGGAGCCCTGGGTCGGGCCGAGCCGGCGCGGCAGGTAGCGCCCGGCGCCGCGCTCCACGTCGAGCTTGCCGTCCGAGCACTGCACCCGGCCGTTCACGACGACGTGCGTCGGCCTCCCCTTCACCTCGAAGCCCTCGAAGATGCTCCGGTCGCACCGGTGATGGTGGGTCTTGGCGGAGATCGTGCTCGTCCCCTTCGGGTCGAACACCACGAGATCCGCGTCGCCGCCCGGCACGATCGAGCCCTTGCGCGGGTACAGCCCGAAGATCTTGGCCGGCTGCGTGGAGAAGAGATCGACGAAGCGGTGGACGTCGATCCGCCCCTCGAGCACCCCGTAGGTCCAGAGCAGCGCGAGCCGGTGCTCGATGCCGGCGGCGCCGTTCGGGATCCGCGAGAAATCGTCCTTGCCCATGTCCTTCTGGCCGACCTGGTTGAAGGGACAGTGGTCGGTCGCCACGGTCTGGATGAGCCCCGTCGACAGCGCGGCCCACAGCGCGTCCTGGTGGCCCTTCGGCCGGATCGGCGGGCTCATCACGTAGGCCGCCCCCTCGAAGCCGGGCTTGTCGTAGACCGAGTCGTCGAGCAGGAGGTACTGAGGGCACGTCTCGGCCATGACCACCTGGCCCCTGCCCCGCGCCTCGGCGACCGCGGCGAGCGCCTCCTTGCAGGTGAGGTGCACGATGTAGATCGGCTCGCCTAGCACCCGGGCGAGCATGATCGCGCGCCCCGTCGCCTCCCCCTCGATCGGCGAGGGCCGGCTCTCCGCGTGGTGCCGCGGGAGGGTCTTGCCCTGCTTCAGCAGCTTCTTCTGGAGCGCCACGACCGCGTCGCCGTGCTCGGCGTGGACGGTCACGAGCGCGCCGAGGCCCTTGGCGGCCTCCATCACCTGGATGAGCTCCGGGTCGTCGACGCCGATGGCCCCGCGGTAGGCCATGAAGGTCTTGAACGACGGGATGCCGTGCTCGCGCGTGCAGGCGGCCATCTCCTTCAGGGTCTCGTCGCCGAACCAGGTGACGGCCATGTGAAAGGCGTAATCGGACACCGCCTTCTTCGCCTTCTCGTTCCACATCGCGAGCCCGTCGAGCAGCGGCTGCCCGCGGCTCGGGATGACGAAATCGATGATCGACGTCGTGCCCCCGGCCACGCCCGCCGCGGTGCCTGTCTCGAAGTCGTCCGAGCTCTCCGTCCCCATGAACGGCAGCTCCATGTGCACGTGGGCGTCGACCCCGCCCGGGAAGACGAGCTGCCCCGAGGCGTCGATCACCGTGTCTCCCGCGCGCTCCTTCGCGAGCCCCGCGCCGACGGCCGCGATCTTCCCGTCCTCGCAGTAGACGTCGCCGATGAACCGGTCGCTCGCTGTGATGATCTCGCCGTTCTTGATCAGGATGCCCATGTTGCTCCTCCGCGGGTGCGCGCCGGGCGGCGGGTCCCCTCCGGGGGACGGCGCCGCCATGGCGAGGGAAACGCCGGGGGAGAGTGCCGGCCGCGACCAGCGCCCCGGCGCTGCTGGTGCCTTCGCGGTGAACGTCGCATGGCTCGGCTAGCGCTCGCCGTCCTCTCGCCGCGGCCGAGGGCCCTCAGGGCAGCTGCTTCGTGAGCTCACCGTAGCTCTCGGGCCGGCGGTCCCTGTAGAACTGCCACGTCCGCCGGACCTCCTCGATCAGGTCGAGGTTCATCTCGGCGACGACGAGCTCGTCCCTGTCCTCGCTCGCCGTCGCGAGGAAGCTGCCCCGCGGGTCGCAGAAGTAGCTCGTGCCGTAGAACTTGCCGATGTTCCACGGCGCCTCGGTGCCGACGCGGTTCGAGGCGGCGATGAAGTAGCCGTTGGCCACGGCGTGCGCGGGCTGCTCGAGCTTCCAGAGATACTGGGAGAGCCCGGCGACCGTCGCCGAGGGGTTCCACACGATCTCGGCGCCGTTCAGGCCGAGCAGCCGCGCCCCCTCCGGGAAATGGCGATCGTAACAGATGTACACGCCGATCCGCGCATACCGCGTCTGGAACGTGGGATACCCGAGGTTCCCCGGCTTGAAGAAGAACTTCTCCCAGAACCCGTTCGTGTGCGGGATATGCGTCTTCCGGTACTTGCCGAGGTACGTGCCGTCGGCGTCGACCACGGCCGCCGTGTTGTAGTAGACGCCGGCCATCTCCCGCTCGTAGATCGGGATGATCATCACCATCTTGTACTTCTTGGCGTAGGCGGCGAGCCGCTCGACCGTCGGGCCGGGGACGGGCTCGGCCACGTCGCACCAGGTCGCGTCCTGCGAGGGACAGAAATAAGGCGTGTTGAAGACCTCCTGCAAACAGAGGATCTGCACCCCCTTCTTGCCCGCCTCGTCGATGAACGGGAGGTGCTTCTCGAACATCGCGTCCCGGATCGAGAGCACCGAGGCGCCCTCGTCGTGGATCGGGGTCGAGCACTGGATGAGCCCGCCAAGTACGTTTCGTGCCATCAGAACCACCTCGTGATGACGATCTTGCGCTCCGTGTAGAAGTCGATGGCCGTCGGGCCGTGCGCCTTCAGGTCGCCGAAGAAGCTGCCCTTCTGGCCGCCGAAGGGGAAGAAGGCCATCGGCGCGGCGACGCCGATGTTCACGCCGACCATCCCGGCGGCGACGCGGTGCTGGAACTCGCGCGCGGCGCGGCCGCTCGACGTGAAGATCGACGCCGCATTGCCGTACTCGCTCCGGTTCGCGATCGCGATCGCCTCGTCGAGGTCGTTCGCGCGCATCAGGCAGGCGACCGGGCCGAAGATCTCCTCGGTCGCGATCACCATCCCCGGCCGCACGTCGTCGAAGACCGTGGGCCCGACCCAGTTGCCGTCCGGATACCCCTCGACCCGCGCGTCCCGGCCGTCCAGGAGGAGCGTCGCCCCCTCCGACACGCCCTTGGCGATGTACGAGACCACCCGGTCCCGGTGCGCCGCCGAGATCACCGGGCCCATGGTCACGCCCTGCGTAGCCCCGTCGCCCAGCACGATCGCCTTCGCATGGCGGACGAGCCCCTCGCGCACGGCCTCGTACGCGTCGCCGACGCACACGACGACGCTGCCCGCCAGGCACCGCTGGCCCGAGCAGCCATAGATCGACTCGGCGATGTTGCCGATCGTCTTCGGCCGATCGGCGTCCGGCATCACCACGAGGAAGTTCTTGGCCCCGCCGAGCGCCTGGACCCGCTTGCCCGCCTCGGCGGCGCTCCTGTACACGTGGCGCGCGACCGTCGACGAGCCGACGAACGAGACGCCCGCGATGTCCCTGTGCGCGCAGAAGGCGTTCACGACGTCGCGGCCGCCGTGGACCAGGCTCACGACCCCGGGCGGCAGCCCGACCTGCTCGATCAGCTCGAAGATGCGCTGCTGCGAGAGCGGGACCTGCTCCGACGGCTTGAGGATGAAGGTGTTCCCCGTGGCGATCGCGTAGGGCAGGAACCAGAGCGGGACCATCGGAGGGAAGTTGAACGGCGTGATCGCCGCGAAGACGCCGAGCGGCTGGCGGACCGTGTGGCAGTCGATCCCGGACGCCACGTCCTCGAGGGCCTGTCCCATCATGAGGGCCGGGATGCCGGCCGCGTGCTCGACGTTCTCGATGCCGCGGCCGAAGTCGTTCCTGGCCTCGACCAGCGTCTTGCCGTGCTCGGAGGTGCAGATGGCCGCGATCTCGTCGCGGTGGGCGTCGAAGACCTCGCGCATCTTGAAGAGGTAGCGCGCCCGCTGCACCGGCGGCGTCGCGCTCCAGCCGGGGAACGCCGCCTGCGCGGCCTTCACCGCCGCGTCGACGTCCGCCGCGGTCGAGAGCGGGACCTTTGCAAGGAATTCCCCGGTGGCCGGGTTCTTCACCTCGAGGTGGGTCGTCCCCGAAGAGCGAGACCAGGCGCCGCCGACGAAGTTTTCCAGCACGCGCATCGCGAAACACCTTTCCCCCGGCGAGGTGGTCACATTGACATCCGCAGCGAGCAGGGCGCCGGCCCTGTCCGCTGGACAATACAACCCACCGATCGAGCGCTACATGCGGTGGGGGTCATCCGTCAAGCCTCGGTGCGACGTGCCCGCGCCGCAGCCGCTGTGCGAAAGACCCTCCACGCACATTCCGTAGTATAGACCACAGCGTAGCTGACAGCCCCCGGTGCAACTGCCTAGCAGCACGTCATGAAATCCATTCGAAACAACTCAGGTACGCCCTGGTCCGGCCGCGCGGTCGATGACGTCGCCCCGTTCGGGTGGCGTCATCGACCGCGGCCCTCCAGGCCGATCCGGCGCGACGGCGCGGGCGCGACGCAGGCTCCGCCGCGCGCTGCCCGGCGCCGAGACCCGCGCGCCGCATGGCGCCAGCACCGCGTCGAAAGTCGCTCCCGAGCGTTGCTGCGTCAATCGAACCGTCCTAGGTGCAACGCCATGGTTCTCACGAACCCTGGCCCTGTCATCGGCCGCACGGCGATGCCAGGGGACGACGCCTGCGCGAACTGGCGGCTCGGCGGCGCGACGGCGTAAGCTCTGCATGCGCTCGGTGAGACGATGAACCTACCCACCATGCTGTTCGACACGACGGAGCACGTGCTCATCGCCGTCCACGGCAGGGAACCGCCGAACGACGAGGACTGGGAGCTCTACATGCAGACGGTGCTGGCGCTCCCCCCCAGCTGCTCCAGGACTCTGGTGGTGACCGCCGGCGGGGGCCCCAACGCCAAGCAGCGTGCGTCCATCAACGACTTTGTAAGCAATCACACGCTCACAGTGGCGATCTGCACCGATGCGATGCTCGTCCGGCAGATCACGATAGCGCTCAGCTGGTTCAACCCGAGGGTCAGGTCGTTCCGGGGCAACGACATCGCGGCCGCCCTGCGCTATCTCGACATCAGCGGGCCCGAAGCCGCCATGGTGCACCACAAGGTCGCGCGGATGCGGCTCGAGATCGAGGGCCGGGCGCCCCGCACGCCGCGCTGATCCGGGGCGCTCGCGGGGCGGCGCCGCGCGCCGCGACGCGCCGGGAGCGACCGTGATACCACGGTGACCATGACCAGCTGGCAAGAGCTCATCTCTTCTCCTCGGCGACGAGACGCAGAATCGACCGAGTCGCGGCCGCGCTTCTTCCGGCCGGCGCGCGGGCCGGACGCCGAGGAGCTCGGGCGCCTGCTCCGCGACGACGCGCGCGTCCAGGTCTTCGACGCGATCGACCGGCAGCTCGCGGATCTGATCAAGACGCGGCACCCGAGCCGCACCCTCGAGGAGCGCGAGATCGCGCGGCTCGTCGAGGAGCACCTCCGCGGCGCCCCGCGAGCGGCGTACGGCGTGTGGGTCCACTACCCGTGGTCGCACCGCCTCGTGCACCTGCTCGATGAGGCCGAGTTCGTCGAGCTCAGGACCAACCGCAACAGGTACAAGATCAGCCCCGAAGAGCAGGAGACGCTCGCCGGGCGGCGGATCGGCGTCGTCGGGCTCTCCGTCGGCCAGTCCGTGGCGCTGACCATCGCGCTCGAGCGGAGCGCCGGCGAGCTGCGCATCGCCGACTTCGACCACCTCGAGCTCTCGAACATGAACCGGATCCGGACCGGCGTGCACAACCTCGACGTGCCCAAGGTGGTCGCCACCGCGCGCGACATCGCCGAGCTCGACCCGTTCTTCAAAGTAAGGTGTTTTTCCGAAGGGGTCACTCCGGACAACATGGATCGCTTCCTGCTCGGACGGGACGAAGGCGAGGGCGAGGGCGAGGGCGAGGGCGAGGGCGAGGGCAAGCTCGATCTCGTCGTGGACGAGTGCGACAGCCTCGATATCAAGCTGGAGATCCGCTTCAGGGCGCGCGCGCACCGCATACCGGTCCTGATGGACACGAGCGACAGGGGGCTCATCGACGTCGAGCGCTTCGATCTGGAGCCGGACCGGCCGATCCTCCACGGGCTCGTCGGCGACCTCAGGCCCGAGCGCATCCGCGGCCTGTCGACGGAGGACAAGGTGCCTTATGTGATGCAGATCATCGGGCAAGACACGCTCTCCACGCGGTTCGGCGCCACGCTCATCGAGGTGCAGCAGACGGTGAGCACGTGGCCGCAGCTCGGGTCGGCGGTCGTCCACGGCGGGGCGGCGGCCGCGGACACGGCGCGCCGGCTCGCCCTGGGAGAGCCGGTGCGGTCGGGCCGGTACTACGTCGACCTGGAGCAGCTCATCAGCGGTCCAGAGGGCGCGCCGGCCGGAGGTCCGGGCGCGTCGCCCGCGCCCCCGCCGCGCGGCCCAACGCGGGGCCCCGCGTCGCTCGCGCTCCCGCCCGGCGGAGAGGCCGGCGCCGCCCCGCTCGATCCGGAGCGGCTCCGGCGGCTCGTCGCGGCCGGGATCGCGGCGCCCTCGGGCGGCAACTGCCAGCCCTGGCTCTGGGTCTACGAGGCGCGCCGCCTCGGGCTGTTCCACGATCGGGCGCGCTCCGAGTCGCTCGCCGACTTCCAGGGGGCGGGCGGCGTGGTCGCGCTCGGCGCGGCCGCCGAGAACGTCGTCCTCGCCGCGCACCGCGAGGGGCTGAGCGTGCGCCTCTCGCCCTTCCCGCTCGGCGGCGAGGACCTGGCGGCGACGTTCGACTTCTTCGACGCGCCGGTGAGCGGCGCCGAGGGCCACGCGATGGATCACCTCGCGGACTCCATCGGGCTCCGGCACACGAACCGGCACCCGAGCCAGCCGGCGGCGCTCGCGGACGAGCACCGGGCCGCCCTCGCCGCGGCGGTCCGGTCCGTCCCCGGGGCGGACCTCCAGCTGCTCGAAGCGCCGGCGGCGCTCGAGGAGATCGCCGCGCTCATCGGCGCCGGCGATCGCCTCCGGCTGCTCGCGCAGAGCACGCACGCCGACCTGATGAAGGAGATCCGCTGGACCGAGGCGGAGGCGGAGGCGCGCCGGGACGGCATCTTCGTCGACGCGTTCGAGTTCTCGCCGGCCGATCTCGCGGGGTTCAGGATCTGCCGAGACTTTCGCGCGATGGAGCTCGTGCGGCGCTGGGGCGGTGGAAAGGCGCTGGAGAAGACGGCGCGCAAGGCGATCACCGGCGCGATGGCCGTCGCGCTGATCACCCTGCCGCGCGCCGGGCTCGCGGACTACTTCCAGGGCGGCAGGGCGCTCGAGCGGGCGTGGCTCACCGCGACGCAGCGGGGGATCGCCGTCTACCCGATGGCGACGCTGCCCTACCTGTTCGCGCGGCTCGTCCGCGGCGGCGGCGAGGGGATGGATCCGGAGACCGTGGCGGTCGCGAGGGAGCTCCGGGAGCGGTACGTCCGGCTGTTCGACGTCACCGACGCGACGGCGGAGATCCTGCTCTTCCGCCTGTCGCTCGCGGGGCCGCCGTCGACGCGCTCGCTCCGGCGCCCCCCCGAGGACGTGCTCGTCACACGCTGACCCGGGCCATCCCGGCGGCCGCCCGCCTCACGGCGCCGCGCGGTCGCCGAGGAGCCAGCTGCGCGCGGCGCCCTCGTCCTTGAAGATCCGCACGAGATCCGCGGTGCCCGCTTCCCGGGCGATGCGGCCCGCCTGCAGCGCGGCGAGGTCGCTCTGGACCAGCTCGGCGGTCCGGATCACCCCCATCGCGGTCGAGGTCGCCCCGATGTCGCGGAGGAGCTCCGTCGCCTCCTCGGAGGCGATGGAGAACCCCCGGAAATCCACGAGGACGCGGATCTTCCGGCCGCAGAGCGAGCCGAGCGCCTTCGTGTACTCGGCGGCATACGCGTGCGCCTCCTCCGTGCGCACGACGCCTTGCAACGTGACCTCGATGAGGGCGTTGATCTTGTCGATCTTGATTCGGTACATGCCGCCTCGGTGGGGGAGCAGAGGTGGGGGACCAGAAGCCGAGCTAGCGCGGCGGCGGCTTTGGCTCGGTGAGCTGGTAGACATGCTCTGCGAACTCCGGAATGAGCTCCCTCGCGACGATCCACAGCCGCCCTTCGCCGAGGTCGTTCAGGCCGGCAGTCCCCTCGTAGCTCAGCGTGCCGCGCTCGCCGAAGCAGATGAACGACGGCCGATCGTGGCTCCGGAACCAGCCGCACGCGGCGTCGAGCAGCGGGGCGAAGGCGGCGTCCCCGCCGGGGCGCATGGGGACGAGACGGACCGAGTCGAGCAGCCGGAAGAGGTTCGTGCCGAGCTCGCCGAGCTCGAGGATGGCGGCCGCCACCGGCTCGCCGCGCTGGCGCGCCACGAGCAGCGCGCGCTCCCGCTCGAGCCCCGCGCTGCGCCAGCGCTCGATGCAGGGGCCCAGCGCGAGCCTGCCCGGCACGAGATCGAGCGCCTCCGCGTAGAGGCGCGGCGACGTCGCGCACAGATGGCCGAGGAGCGCCGCCTGCTCCGACGGGGTCGCCTCGCCGATCTCGAACGGCGCGCCGTCCGCAGAGGAGGGCTCGGGGGGCAGCGCCGGGACATCGACGCCCATCAGGCGGAACGGCAGCGAGAGCACGAGCCCTGTCGCCTCGTGCCTGCGGGCGAACTCGAAGAACGACCGCTCGTTCCACGCGACGTGCGCCTCGGCGTAGACGATGACCCACCGGCACTCCGGGTCGGCCAGCGCGTACTCGCAGCAGCGCGTGAAGATGTCGCGGAGCACCTGCCGCGAGCTCAGGTTGGAGGCGCTCTTGGGCCGCTTCGCGAGCTGATGAAACATCCACGTGCTGTGGTAAGGCTTCATCATCGAGAAATTGCCCTCGATGCCGTGCTCGGAGAGGCAGGTGACGTTGTGCAGGAGGTGCGGCGCCGCCGCGGCCCGCTGCGCCATCCTCATGAAGCTCGGCTTCATGGCATCGAAGTTCTCCGGGCGCCGCCCGGAGAGGTTGAAGTAGCCCGACGAGGCGAAGATGTCCCAGAACTCCGCCTGCCAGGCCGTCCCCCCGTAGGTGGTCGCGTGCAGGATGCGGGACACGAGCCGCAGCCAGCGCCGCTCGTCCTCGCGCTTCGCGGCGACGACCTGCACGCTGCAGAGCTGCGCGGCGGCGCCCTCGCCCGCGGACACCGACCGCACCTCGCCCTTCAGGTGAATCACCCCGTCATCGCCGTCCGGGAGCTCCAGCGCGAGCTTGAGCCTCGCGTCCAGCGGCGGCTGCCCTTCCCCGAGCGCGAGCCTGAGGCTCGCGAAGGACACGTCGACCACCTCGGCCTCGACCGGCGGCAGGTGGAGCCAGTCGGGGTGCAGGAAGCGCGCGGTGAGCTCGACCTCGACGCCCCGCTCATGGAGGCTCCGGCGGAGGCGCTCGACCCGCGCCGGCAGCGCGGACACGATCTCGCCCGGGCGCACCTGCTCCGCCCGGATGTTGAAGCGGAAGACGGAGCTGTGCCCGGCGATCTCGACCGCGGCCGCCTCGTTCCAGCCCTCGATGCCGAACCAGCGGACCGTCCCGACCTCGACCTCGCTGAGCATCACGCACAGCGACGGCGCGCTCTCGGCGGCGCGGCGGACGATGCCCTTCTTGCGCAGGAGGACGCTCAGGATGTCGCGCACCCGCCGCGGGTCGTCGATGACCTCGCGCACCTGCCCGGCCTCCGCGGCCGAGGACCTGAAGAGGCTCGAGGCCGCGGCCTTCGCCGCGCCGGCGTCGACGAGGGCGCGCAGCGCCTCGCGGATCTGGCCGCTCGCGCGCGCGGACACCTCCTGGAACGAGAGCCCGATGAGCGGGCCCCGCAGGCCCATCGACTGCAGCACCAGCAGGGCGGGGAGCGGGCCGATCTCGACGCCGCGGAAGTACAGGCGCACGGAGGCCACGCTGCCGAAGGGGAACGAGGTCTGGTAATCGGGCTCGATCCAGGCGCCCATCGAGCCGAGCAGGACGACCGGGTAGCCCGGGTCGAGCCCCTCGATGCGCAGCCAGACCTCGTCTCCGTCCAGCCAGCACGCCCCCGGCTCCTCGGCCGGCGCATCGTCCCCAAAGAGCGCTCGCCCGAGCGATAACCCGTCAGCGCCGCCCCGGGCAGCCCAGCTCGCCTCCTGCCCGAATCCGACCTTCGGAACCAGCGTCACGAGGTCGTCCCCCCCTCCATGAGACGACCTGTTCCGGGTGGAGAACAGGCGACCACGCCGCTTCGCCCGTGTGGCGAAAAGGCACAGCACCCCTCGGCGAGCTCGCCAACACCCCTCAGGAGCTCACCTGGAAGCCAGGAAGGAGGCAGATCCACTTGATCGTACTTCCATAACATCTGTACCGGATGTCAACAACCTGCGTCAAGTGGCCCATGGCGCTCGCGTCGGTCACGTGGATGGGCACGTGGATGGGCACGTGGATGGGCGCGCCCACAGCGACGCTGGCTTCTTTCGCCCTGCGCCCTGCGCCCTGAACGCGGAAGCAAGATCGCCTCGGACCCCGCGGGGAGCGGGCGATGCACAGGAGACGTCGCGGGCATTCGCACCGCGTCATGCTACAAAGGGCCACCTCGATGCCCGACATGAGCGCCTTTCTGCACGCCGATGGCTGGATCACGCTCGCGACGCTCAGCGCGCTGGAAATCGTCCTTGGAATCGACAACATCGTCTTCCTCTCCATCATGACGGCGAGGCTGCCGCCGGAGCAGCAGCCGATCGCCCGCCGCATCGGCCTCTTGCTCGCCCTCGGCATGCGGCTGCTCCTCCTGCTCGCGATCTCGTGGGTGATGGGGCTCAAGGCCACCCTGTTCAGCCTGCTCGGACACGACTTCAGCGGGCGTGACCTGATCCTGCTCGGCGGCGGTCTGTTCCTGATCGGCAAGGCGACCCACGAGATGTTCGACAAGCTCGAGGTCGAGGAGCCCAGCGAACCGCAGGCGAAGCCCAGGGCGTCGTTCCCCTCCGTCATCACGCAGATCGTGCTGCTCGACATCGTCTTTTCGCTCGACTCGGTCATCACCGCGGTCGGCATGGCGCAGCACGTCTCGATCATGATGGTGGCCATGTTCATCGCGGTGGGCGTGATGCTCGTCTTCGCGGGCACGATCGGCGCGTTCATCCACCGCCACCCGAGCATGAAGATCCTCGCGCTGAGCTTCCTGCTGCTCATCGGCGTGGTGCTCGTGGCCGACGGCATGGGCCAGCACATCAGCAAGGGCTACATCTACTTCGCCATGGCGTTCTCGCTCAGCGTCGAGCTCGTCAACATGCGCCTCCGGCTGCGCCAGAAGCCCGTCCAGCTGCACACGAAGAGGGGGAGCTCCCCGGACCTCTTGCAGGCGCCCGGACAGGCCCCGCCGGGGAGCTGAGGCCGCGCGGGGTCGCCCGCGGGAGCGCCGATGGAGGGCGGAGCCCTGGGCCGCCGGAGCGAGCTCCGGGAGAGCCTGTAAACAATTCGCACAGACGCGGTATCCGAGGGTAGACGGCGAGAGCAGCCGGTCCCAGAAGTGACACCGGGGTTCTCCACCGAGGTGAGCGTGAGCGACGAGCAGGGAGACGCAGCAACAAGTGGAAGGCGGCGGCGCATCGTCATCGTCGACGACGACGACGCCATCGTCGAGACGCTGGAAGAGGTGCTGCTGGCAGAAGGGTATGACGTCGAGGGGTACACCGACCCCCGCGAGGCACTGGAGCGGCTGCGCTCCCAGGCGCCGCCGGACGTCATCGTCCTCGACTGCGTGATGCCGTTCCTGGACGGGCCGCGCCTCATGGAGACGCTCGCGGCCGAGGGGAGAGCGGTGCCGGTCGTGCTCGTGACCGCGCTCAGCGATCCCGGCTTCTGCATCGACCCGAACCACCCGGACGCGACGCGGATCATCAACAAGCCGTTCGACCTGGAGCAGCTGCTGGAGACGCTCGACGACCTCTCGAGCATGCCCCCGGCGAGCGAGCCCGGGGCGCGGCGGCGCGCGCGGGCCGCGTCGACGCAGCAGACGTAGCGGCGCGGGGGTTCCCGGGGACGCGGCGGCGCGCGGCGAGGCCCGCCGCGCTGCGCAGGCGGGCCTCGGAAGGCGGGGGATCAGGGCCGGGGGAGCGCCGCGGGGAGGCCGTGGACGACGTCGGCGCCGATGGGGACGGTGACGCTCGCCCCCTGGAAGTCGCTGCCGATCGGCTCGTAGGAGCCGCCGAGGCACTGCGCGAGGAAGGTCTCCGCGATCGCGTTGAACGACATGGCGTTCTCCGGGCGGGCGAAGCCGTGGCCCTCGTCGGGGTACAGCGCGTACGTCACCGGGATCCCCTTGCTGGTCATCGCCTTGACGATCTGATCGCTCTCGGCCTGCTTCACGCGCGGGTCGTTGGCGCCCTGGCCGATGAGGAGCGGCCGCTTGATCTTGTCGGCGCGGTGGAGCGGCGAGCGCTGGCGCAGGAGCTCGCGGCCCGCCTCGGTGCGGGGGTCGCCGACCCGCTTGGCGAAGAGATCGAGCATCGGCGCCCAGTAGGGCGGGATCGACTCGAGCAGGGTCACGAGGTTCGACGGACCGACGATGTCGACGCCGCAGGCGAAGGTCTCGGGCGTGAAGGTCAGGCCGACGAGCGTCGCGTAGCCGCCGTAGCTGCCGCCCATGATCGCCACGCGATCCTTGTCGGCGATGCCCTGCGCGACCGACCAGGCGACCGCGTCGAGCAGGTCGTCGTGCATCTTGCCCGCCCACTCCAGGTCGCCCGCGTTGACGAACCTCTTCCCGAACCCCGTCGAGCCCCGGAAGTTGGCGCTCAGCACGGCGTAGCCGCGGTTCGCGAGCCACTGGTGCATCGGATCGAGGCGGAAGGAGCTGCGCGCCCAGGGGCCGCCATGCA
The DNA here is from genome assembly GCF_051519845.1 of Sorangium sp. So ce362. NCBI lineage: Bacteria > Pseudomonadati > Myxococcota > Polyangiales > Polyangiaceae > Sorangium > Sorangium sp. So ce362. The sequence continues at coordinate 8,629,909 of NZ_CP150332.1, forward strand.
CGAGCAGCACGGTCGAGAGCGGCCGGTCCGGCTTGCCGTCCCCGTCGGGGTCGGCGGCGCGCGGGAGCGACAGGTAGCTCACGAGCTCGAGCCCGTCGCGCGCCTTGATGATGACGGGCCGCATCTTCACGAGCGGCTGCGACTCGAGCGCCGTCCGGTTCGTGAAGAGGAACGTCGCCTTCTTCGTTCCGCGCTCGTAGAGGTAGTACCGGGCCGGGCCGTCGGAGACGGTGTAACCGACGGTCCAGCGCGTGTCGTCGAGCGAGCGGCTCAGCACGTCGAGCTCGCCATCGGCGACCGCGCGGAGGGCGTCGAGGTCCGGCTGGAGGCTCTTGTCGACCACGTGCCAGCGCTTGCGCTCGTGCTCGGAGGCCGCCGCCTGCACCTTGCCCGTCCTCGGGTGGACGATCACCGCGCTGACGTCGGCCTTCGCGTCCTCGGCGAGCACCGCGGGCTTCGCGGTCCTCGGGTCGAGGGCGACGAGCGCGGAGGTGTCGCGGCCGCGGCTGTCCTGGAAATAGAGCGTCTTGCCGGTCGCGTCGAAGCCGATCGCGTCGCTCGTGACGGCGTCCTCGTGCCCGAACGCGACGAAGGGCTTCGGCTCCTTGCCGGTGACGTCGAGGTACTCCTGGCCTCCGTCGGCCGTCATCCGCACCGCGAGCCGCGCCTTGAAGTCGCCGTCGGCGACGAACCCCGCGAACCCGTCGTTCTGCCGCACGAGCTTGCGCTCGCCGGTGCGGACCGAGACGCGGTAGAGGTCGTGGAGCTTCTTGTCCCGATCGTTCATGCCGATAAGGATCTCGTCCGGGATCTTCGGGCTCACCCCCTCGAACGTTGCGGCGATGCCCTCGAAGGGCGTGAGATCCTTGATCTGCCCGGTCTTGAGCTCGACGGCGTAGATGTGCCAGTTTTCGTCGCCGCCCTTGTCCTGGCGATAGAGGACGTAGTCGCTCGCGTAGGGGAACAGGAAGGTGCGCACGCCGCGGCCCTGTTCCTTCGTGACCGGCCTGGCCGCGGCCGGATCGCGGGCCGGGCCGACCCACACGTTGAGCACGCCCTCGGACGGGGCGAGGAACCCGAGCCGCTGGCCGTCCGGGCTGATCTTGGGAGACGCGCGATCGGGGTTGCCGAAGAGCATGCTCCGCGGCAGGAGCGTCGCGTCGGCGCGCGGCGCGGCCTTCGCCGGCGCGGCCGGCGCCGGGGCGGCCGGGGCGGCCGGGGTCGGCGCGGCGGCCTGCTGGGGCGGCGCGGGCGCGGGCGCCGCAGCGCCGCCGCAGGCGAGCGGCGCGATGAGGGGCAGCAGGAACAGCGATCGGAGCTTCTGGGGTCGGTCCATGGGTTCATCCGGGGCGCGAAGCCGCCGGCCGCACCCCGCATGCGCCACGCCCGCGCCCCGAGCGTCATACCCAGATCCCGGAAGCCGGTCTACGACGGCCGCGTCCCTCTCACCGCTCCCGGCCGTGTCCCTCCCACCGTCCCCGATCGCCCGGAGAGCACGCCTGGCCGGCGTCAGGCGGCTTGCTGCGGCGTCGTGGCGGTGGGCTCGCCGCGCGCCTCCAGCGCGAGCTTGCAGGACAGCCACCCGCGCACGAGCTCGAGGTGGCGCACCTCGTGCTGCTCGGCCACGCGGAACTCGGCGGCCATCTCGTCCTGGCCGTAAGCGGTCGCCAGGTCGATGAGCATCCGCCAGCTGTCGTTGTCCGTGAGCTCGGCGACGAGCAGCGCCTGCAGGCTCTGCCCGAAGTTGATCCTCGGCTCGACGGCGACCGAGAACACGCCGGCCGACGCCAGCCCGATCACGTCGGCGCTGGGCGTCATCGCGGTCGGATCGGCCCCGAGCCGCTCGATCGCGCGCTTCAGCAGCGCGAAGTGCCGGAGCTCGTCGTCGCGGATCGCCTCGAGGTCGGCGCGGGTCGGGCCTCCCTCGAAGCTCCCCTCCGCGTCGTACTTCGTGATCAGCGCCTCGTAGAGGCGCGTGCCCGAGCGTTCGAACTGGAGGCGCTCGCCGAGCTTGTCGATAAGGAGCGCGGGCGGCCTGCCCTGGATGAGCTCCCCGGCCGCCTTGACCACGCCCTTGAGGCTCACCGGCGGCGGCACGCTCCCGACGGTGCCCGACTCCCGCGCGTACTCGCTCCTCACCGCCGCGGCGTCGGCCTCGCTCCCGGGGGAGCTCGGCGGGATCGCCTGCGCGAACTCGATGAGCTCCTTGCTGTCGAGGGGCGAGGTCGCGATACCCGTGGTGTTCGTCCCGATCGTGATCTGCTTCATGGCGTCGCCTCCTTCTGTCCGTCGATCTTCTCGGCGCGTCGCGAGAGCTCGGTGCCCGGCGTGAACCGGTAGCCCGCGGCCACGATCTCGGAGGGCGAGCCGGCGGAGTTCATCTGCTGCCGGTAAGCGAGCGTCGCGGCGCTCTCCGGAACGACGTTCGGGTCGACGATGGCCTCGCCGACGGCGCGCAGGTGCACCTCCCTGGAGAGCACGTCGCGCACGAACTGGCGGTGGCTCTTGTGCGAGACCGGGTCCGGGAGCGAGGCGGGCAGGATCTCGGCCGCGTCGCGCCGCTCGATCCGGTTGAAGTGGTCGATGGCCACGTGGAGCTGCCCGAGCTCGTAATCGAGGAACCGCTCCCAGATCCGCTTCACGCGGGCGTTCTGCTCCTGCTGGAGGCAGCTCCAGTAGTTGTAGACCTCGTTGGCCTCGTGCAGGACCCACTTCTCGAGCCAGGTCTCCGCGGGGTCGATGAGCGCCTCGTACTGGGTGACGTGCTGCTCCTCGATCGAGGCGATCTCGGCGTAGAGCAGCCGCGCCACCGGGTCCGCGAAGAACGGACCGACGTTGAGGTAGTAGTTGTGCGTCTGCTGCTCGGCGGCCATGATGGTGAGCGCGTTGAGCTTCGTGATCGCGCTCGCGGTCCGGCGGTCGTAGGGCGCGCGCACGTCGTCCTCGGGGGCGCGGTGCTCCACCGCGGTCGGGCGGCCCACCGTCACGTCGGTGTACGATTGCAGGATGTTGTTCGCGTCCTTGCCTTCCAGGCGGTCCAGGAGCGCCGAGTAGCGATACAGGTGGTCGTAGTCCTCGAGCATGCCGAAGCGATAGACCTGCGCGAGGTACGGGTCCGGCTCGGAGAGCGCCGCGTGCGCGGTGATCTCGATGGCGACCTGCTCGTATCCGATGGTGGTCTCCAGCGGCGATTGATCCGGCGGGCTGAGCCAGTTCACCACCGTGGCCTGGTGGTGGTCGACGCGCCGCACCTGGGCGAGCACGCGCCGTAGATCCCGGTTCATGCGCGCGAAGCTGTGCAGGAACCGCACGCTCTCGAGCTCGATACCGTTCATCAGGATGACGCGGACCCGGGTGAAGGCGTCGTCGTCGAGCTTGCTGAACGGCACCTGGACGAGATCACGCCAGTTGAACGACTGGCGGTCGAGCGGTATCCCCCGCTCTTTCAGGATATCGAGCGCCATGTTGCCCCTTCCTCGCGCGCCGTGCTCGTGCGCCGAGGCCTCGCGCGCCGAGCCATGACCGCTGCGGCGGTACTTGAGGCCGCCCTCCCTGCAGCGCAAGCGCGGGTGACGCCCGAGAGGCCGGGCCGGCGCGCGGCCTCTTCCAGGTGATCCTGCCAGGCGTGTCCTGCGCGCGCCGGGTCGGGCTGTGCTAGGGCACCGATCCACCTTCGCCGGCGGGGCCGGCCGTGGAGGAGGTCGCGTGATCTCGAGCAGCGTCCCCGAGCTCCGGCTCCGCACCCGCAACGCGATGCCAGTCCGCGAGGACGGCGACTACGTCCTTTACTGGATGATCGCGAGTCGCCGGACAAGGTACAATTTCGGTCTGGAGCGCGCGGTCGCCTGGTCGATGGAGCTCGATCGGCCGCTCGTCGTGCTGGAGGCGCTCCGGTGCGGCCACCGCTGGGCGAGCGACAGGATTCATCGCTTCGTGATCGACGGCATGGCCGACAACGCGCGCCGCCTCGCGGCGGCGGGCGTCATGGCTCACCCCTATGTCGAGCCCGCCGCGGGGGCCGGCAAGGGTCTGCTCGGCGCGCTCGCGGCGCGGGCGTGCGTGGTGGTGACGGACGACTACCCGTGCTTCTTTCTCCCCCGGATGGTCGCCTCGGCGGCGCGGCAGGTGCCGGTCCGCCTGGAGCAGGTGGACTCGAACGGCCTCTTGCCGATCCGCGCGGCCGATCGGGTGTTCACGACCGCGCGCTCGTTCCGCATCTTCTGGCAGCGGGTGATCGGCGAGCACCTCGGCGCGCAGCCGGCGGTCGATCCGCTGAGGAAGGCGAAGCTCCGGCCGGCGGCTCCGCTCCCCCGCGCGATCGCGCGGCGGTGGCCGGCGGCCTCGCCGGCGCTGCTCGGGGGCGACCCTGCCGCGCTCTCGGCGCTCCCCATCGATCACGCCGTCCCGCCGGTGCCGCGCCGGGGCGGCCCGGAGACGGCGGGCAAGGAGCTCGCGCGCTTCGTCTCGGAGCGGCTCCCGCGCTACCTGGAGGAGCGCGATCACCCCGACGCCGGCGCGGCGAGCGGCCTGTCGCCGTACCTGCACTTCGGCCACCTCGCGGCGCACGAGGTCTTCGCCGCCGTCGCCCGGCGCGAGGGCTTCCGCGCCGAGCGGCTCGGCCGCCCCGACGACGGCGTCCGGAGGCCGAGCGGCAGCCGCGACGGGTTCTGGGGGATGAGCGCCTCGGCCGAGGCGTTCCTCGAGCAGCTCGTCACCTGGCGGGAGCTCGGGTTCAACGCCTTCGCGCTCGGGGCGAGCGAGGGAGACGGTCCGCGCCTCTCGTGGAAGCGCGATCCGACCGACTACGAGTCTCTTCCGGACTGGGCGCTCGCGACGCTCGAGAAGCACGCGCGCGACAGGCGCCCGCGCGTCTACCCGATCGAGGCGCTCGCGGCCGGGGCGACCCACGACCGGATCTGGAACGCGGCGCAGGTCGAGCTCCTCCGCGAGGGTCGAATCCACAACTACCTGCGCATGCTCTGGGGCAAGAAGATCCTGGAGTGGTCGCGGACGCCGCGCGAGGCGCTCGAGGTCATGATCGAGCTCAACGATCGGTATGCGCTCGACGGCCGCGACCCGAACTCCACCTCGGGCATCTTCTGGGTGCTCGGCCGCTACGATCGGGCGTGGGGTCCGGAGCGCGAGATCTTCGGCACGATACGTTACATGTCGTCCGAGAACACCGCCCGGAAGCTGCACCTCAAGGAGTACCTGGCGCGCCATGCGCGGTAGCGCGCGCGGCCACCGCCGGCGCGGTCAGCCGGCGCGGCCGGGGGCTCACTCCCCCGTGGATTTCCGGGGAGCGAGGCCGGGGAGCTCGCCCCCTTGGCGCTGGAGGGCCCCGGCGAGCCGGCGAGGCGTCCCGCGCCGCGTGGGGGTGCCTCGCGGGCCGGCGGCGCTCGTGTGCACGGCCACCCTGGACGCCAGCGGCGGGGGCCCTGGCAGGGGTGCACGCGGGGTTCGACGCGGCCGCCGAGGTGAGCTATCGAGCGGGCGTGGAACTCCTTCGTGAATTTTTCAGCAGGCTGAGGGAGCTCGAGTCGCTCCTCGAGTGGGGCGGCTACCCCGTCCTGATGATCATCATCTTTGCCGAGACGGGGCTGCTCATCGGGTTCTTCCTCCCGGGGGACTCGCTGCTCGTCACGGCCGGGGTGCTCGTCAACGCGGGGCTCATCAACCCTCTCAATCTGACGAACTTCCAGAACCTGCTCCTGATGAACGTCACGCTGATGGCGATGGCGATCATCGGCGACGCCGTGGGCTTCTCGATCGGGCGGCGCGCCGGGCCGAAGATCTTCACGCGCGAGCAGTCGCTCCTGTTCCGCAAGGATCACCTGATCGCGACGCAGAAGTTCTACGAGAAGCACGGCGGCAAGACGATCATCCTCGCGCGCTTCATGCCGTTCGCCCGGACGTTCGCCCCGGTGGTCGCGGGCGTGGGGCAGATGGCGTACCGGCGCTTCGCGATGTTCAATGTGGTGGGCGGCGTTCTCTGGGTCTTCTCGATGACCTTCCTCGGGTACTTCCTTGGCAAGGTCTTCGACGCGAAGCAGATCGAGCGGGTCGTCTACCTGATCATCTTCGTCTCGGTGGCGCCGGTCATCTTCGGGGCCGTCAAGCACCGGCTCCAGCAGAAGAAGGCCGCCGAGCGGCTCGGGACCGAGCCGTAATCGCCGCCTTCCGGCGCGGCGGGGGCGCGGCAGCCGCGCGGCCCCGTCCCTGCCTAGTCAGCTCCACTCCGCACCGCTCCACGACAATCGACGACGGGGCTCGACGAAGACGTCGGCCCCGTGCTCGAGGCTCCCACGAGCTGCTGCGCAACACCACGCGGAGCCGCAAGCCACGCAACCGCGTGGCGCTGCTCGCCGGCGCTGCCGGCGTGTGCCTCGAAGCCGGGAGCAGCGCCGCGCCCCACACGCCGCCGAAGCCGCCGCCGGCGACCACCCCACCCAAGACGCCCAAGAGTCATCGGGAGATCTTCGATTGAGGCGAACAAGAGATCTTCCAGCGATACGCTCCCGCTGTTCCGCCAGGGCCAGGCGCTGTATGCGTCGCGCGGCAACCTGTACAACCTCGCGCTGTGCGAGCGGGAGATCGGGCACCGTGCTCGGCGCGATCGGCCTCGCGGGGATCGGCGCTGGCCTGGTGCTCCTCTTGACGGCGCCAGAGCAGCGCACCTCGGTCGCCCTCGCGCCCGCGATCCTGCCGGGCGGCGGCGGCGACGCGCTGCTGCGCAGCCGCTTCTGAGCCCCTGGCCCGGGGCGGCGGGCTGGCGATCCGGCAGATCCTATAACAATTTCAATTACTTATGGCAACGTAAAAAAAAGATCGCCCGGCGTGTCGATCCCGTGGCCCCCTGTTCGTCGTGACGGTGAAGCCAGGGTTCACCCCCGCCGGAGCCCCTCCGGAAGCCCGGCTTCCACCCGGAAGCAAGGAGACACGACCATGCGATTCATGATCCTGATCAAGGCCACCAAGGACAGCGAAGCGGGCGTCATGCCGAGCGAGCAGCTCTTCACCGAGATGGGGAAGTTCAACGAGGAGCTGGTGAAGGCCGGCGTGATGGTCGCCGGCGACGGGCTCCACCCGAGCGCGAAGGGCGCGCGCGTCCGGTTCTCCGGCGAGAAGCGGACCGTGATCGACGGGCCCTTCGCCGAGACCAAGGAGCTGATCGCCGGCTTCTGGATCTGGAAGGTGAGCTCGAAGGAAGAGGCCATCGAGTGGGTGAAGCGCTGCCCCAACCCCATGCTCGAGGAGTCCGAGATCGAGATCCGCCAGGTGTTCGATATCGAGGACTTCGGCCCCGTGCTCACGCCCGAGCTCAGGGAGCAGGACGAGCGCCTGCGGGCGCAGCTGGAGGCGAAGAAGTAGCCGCGGCGCGCCCGGGCTTGCGCCGGCGGAGGAAGGTGCTCTGATCGAGCGCCGTGACGGCTCCCGACGCGCATCGCGCGATCCACGCGGTCTTCCGGATCGAGTCGGCAAGGCTCATCGCCGGCCTCGCGCGGATGGTGCGCGACGTCGGCCTCGCCGAGGAGCTCGCGCAGGACGCGCTCGTCACCGCGCTCGAGCGGTGGCCGGAGTCGGGCGTCCCGGACAACCCGGGCGCGTGGCTCATGGCCACCGCGAAGCGTCGCGCCATCGACGAGCTCCGCCGGGGCAAGCGGATCGAGCGCAAGCACGAGGAGCTCGGCCACGAGATCGAGGCCCAGCGCGCGATGGCCGCGCCCGACCTGGAGGCCGCGCTCGACGACGATGTCGGCGACGATCTCCTGCGCCTCGTGTTCACCGCCTGCCACCCGGTCCTCTCGACCGAGGCCCAGGTGGCGCTCACGCTCCGCCTGCTCGGAGGCCTGACGACCGAGGAGATCGCGCGCGCGTTCCTCGTCCCCGAGCCGACCGTCGCCCAGCGCATCGTCCGGGCCAAGCGGACCCTCGCCGAGGCGCGCGTCCCCTTCGAGGTCCCCCGCGGGGCCGACCTCGCCCCCCGCCTGTCGTCGGTCCTCCAGGTCGTCTACCTCGTCTTCAACGAGGGCTACTCGGCGACCGCCGGCGACGACTGGATGCGGCCTGCCCTCTGCGAGGACGCGCTCCGCCTCGGCCGCATCCTGGCCGAGCTCGTCCCGAAGGAGCCGGAGGTCCACGGCCTCGTCGCGCTCATGGAGATCCAGGCGTCCCGCTCCGGGGCGCGGGTCGACCCGTCGGGGCAGCCCATCCTGCTCCTGGATCAGAACCGCGCCCGCTGGGATCACCTCCTGATCCGGCGCGGCCTCGCGGCGCTCGCGCGCGCCGAGCAGCTCGGCGGCGCGCACGGGCCCTACGCGCTCCAGGCCGCGATCGCCGCCTGCCACGCGCGGGCGCGCACCGCGGCGGAGACGGACTGGGCGCGCATCGCGGCGCTCTACGCGGCGCTCGCCCAGGTCACGCCGTCGCCCGTCGTCGAGCTGAACCGCGCCGTCGCGCTCTCGATGGCGCTCGGCCCGGCGGCGGGCCTCGCCGCCGTCGACGCGCTGACCTCGGAGCGCGCGCTCGAGGGCTATCACCTCCTGCCGAGCGTGCGCGGCGACCTCCTCGCGAAGCTCGGCCGCCTCGACGAGGCGCGCGCGGAGTTCGAGCGCGCCGCGTCGCTCACGCGCAACGCACGCGAGCGCGAGCTGCTCCTCGGGCGCGCCGCCGCGTGCGCGCGCGGCTCGGCGCCGCCGCCGGCCCCCTCGGGCCGGTGACGGCCGCCGGCGTCACCCTCGGTCCACCGCCGCCGCGAACGCCGCCCCGCTCGCCGCCGTCGCCGCGCTGGTCAGCCATCGCTCCAGCGCCGCCGGGTCCTCGCACGCGAGCACCTGGGCCCGCACCGCCTCGGGCACCGCGAGCCCCCGCGCCGAGAGCACCGCGAGGATCGCGCGCGCCTGGGTGCGCGCCTGGGTGCGCGCCTGCACCCACTCGTCGGTGAACCGCGACGCGTCGCGCTCCTCGAACAGCGCCGTGACCGGCACGGCGCCGAGGCCGTGCTTGCCCAGCTCCGGCAGGAGCGGCACCTCGGCGCCCGGCCGGTAGGTGATCGACGCCGTCCCCGGCCGCACGACCTCGAGCTCCCGCCGCTCCGCGTGCGCGATCCACACCCACGGCCACTCGTGCTCCAGGTAGAGCTTCACCTTCTCCTCGAGGTAGCGCTTCGACTGCGTGCCCCGGATCTCCACGGCCAGCACGGGCGTGCCGCGGTAGGCGTCGTTCCGCGGCGACGAGAGATCGCCCACGACCACCACGTCCGGCGCCCGGAGCGACGGCCCCGCCGGGTCGCTGAGGTCGCAGTACACGTCCGTCATCACGGTGAACCCCTCGCGCGCGTGCGTGCGGAACAGGGCAGCGAGGAGGGCCATCACGATGCCATGGATGTCCTTGCTCCCCATCTGCTCGATCAGCTCCCCGCGGTGCAGCTCCCACGGGCTGCCGTCGTAGCAGTCGTCGGGCGTACCCAGCCGGCGGCCGTTCGGCCCGAAGTCCCGCAGCTCGATCGGCCCCGTGTTCCGGGGCGGACGGGTCGGCAAGCCGTTCGTGCGTGCCATCATACGGCGAGCATAGCACGCCAGCCCGATCCCCCGCGGCTGTCGGGCCAGCCGTGCCCGGCAGCCGCGGGGGATCAGCTGGCCCCCGGCGCGCCTCAGGCCGAGAGCTTCTGGTCGGCGACGTCGAGCGCCGCGTCGAGCGCCGCGATCCCCTCCTCGATCTCCGCCTCGCTGATGATGAGCGGCGGCGCCACGAGCAGGTGGCTCACCCACCCCATGAGCGACACCCCGCGCTTCGCCGCCTCGGCGACGACCGCGTCGACCACGAGGGGCCGCCGGGCCGCCTTGTCCTGCGGCACGTTGAACGGCTCCTTCGTCGCGCGGTCCTTCACGAGCTCCACCGCCCAGAACAGGCCGATCCCGCGCACATCGCCGATCGAGGGGTGCTTCTCCTTGAGGGCGCGGAGCTTCTCGCCCACGATCTCTCCCATCTTCGTCGCGCGGTTCAGGAGGTCCAGCCGGCGATACTCGTCGATCGCGGCGACCACCGGGGCCAGCGTGAGCGGGTGGGCCTCGTAGGTGTGGCCGTGAGGGAACATGTTGTCATCGAAGTAGTCCGCGATCGCGCGGGACGTCGCCACGACCCCGAGCGGCGCGGCCGCATTCGTCACGCCCTTCGCGGTCGTCAGGATGTCCGGCACCACCCCCCAGTGATCGACAGCAAACCACTTCCCGGTCCTGCCCCAGCCGCTCATCACCTCGTCGGCGATCAGGAGCACCCCGCGCTTCCGCGCGACCTCGGCGATCCGCGGCAGGTACTCGGCCGGCGGGATGAGGACGCCGTTCGTGCCCACGATCGGCTCGATCAGCACCGCCGCCACGTTCTCCTCGTGGTCGATCATGTAAGCCAGGTAGTCGGCGCACGCGACGCCGCACTCGGGGTAGCTCCGGCCGAGCGGGCATCGATAGCAGTTCACCTCCGGGCCGAACACCACGCCCGGGATCTTGCCCGCCGGCTCGATGAACCAGCGGCGGAAGTCGCCCGTCGCGGCGATCGAGCCCGCCGTCGAGCCGTGGTACGACGTGTAGCGCGCGATGATCTTGTGCTTGCCCGTGTAAAGCCGCGCCATCTTGAACGCCGCCTCGTTCGCCTCCGTGCCCGACGTCGCGAAGAAGAACTTGTCGAGCCCCTTCGGCATCACCTCCAGGAGCTTCTGCGCCGCCCTGACCCGCACCTCGCACGTATGCGCCGGGCTGATGTAGGCGAGCTGCCTCGCCTGCGCGCAGATCGCCTCGATCACGGCCTCGTTCTGGTGTCCGAGGTTCGAGCAGATGAGCTGCGAGGACAGGTCCAGGTAGCGCTTGCCGGACGCATCCCAGAACGCGCAGCCCTCCGCGCGGGTGACGTGGATCGGCTTCCAGCCGCGCTGGGCGCGCCAGGTACCGTACGTGTGCTTCGTGGTCAGCTCGACGATGTCATCGCTCATGGCAACCTTCGCGGTTCGAGGAGGTGCCCAGCGTAGTGGGTGATCCCGCCTCCCCGCACGCGAATTTCCCGGCGCCGCTCGCCCGGTTCCGCGCGGCGCATCCGCGATTCCGTGCGGCGCGTCGCCGTCGCCCCGCGATGTCCGGACCGCACGAGCGCGCTCGTGGCGCCTCGCGAGATCGCGTGAGCAAGGACGGTCGTGATCCGTCCTTGTCGCCTCGCCTGCACGTCGGTCTCCCTCTCGCTCGCGCTCCTCATCTTCCGCTCTTCCGCAGCCGGCGCCCAGATCGTCCATGTCCGCCCGCGGAGTCGCGCGGCGGCTTCAGCCCGCCGCGCCGCTCTCGGCGCGCGCCACGTCCCGCAGGCGCGCGACGCAGTACTCGAGCCGGGAGATGACCTCCTCCTTCGTCGCCCCCTCGCCCACATCCATCAGCACCTTCTGGCACATCGCGCACATCTGCAGGAGGTGGGACCGGAGCTCCTCCGGGGTGCACCGCCCACTCCTCAGCTCGTCGAGCCGCCGCGCGAGGCCCTCCCTCTCGTGGCCTGCCTCGGCAGGATCCCTGGCGGCCGCCGGATCGTTCCAGCGCGCCGCGCCGGTCTCGCACAGGAAACACGCGCCTTCGATGGGCTTTTGCAGCATGGCTCTCCTCGTACAGCGGGTATGGAAGGACAACCTGGAGCCGTTCGCCCGGATCACAAGCCGGCCCGGCCTCTCCGGGCCGGGATAGCCCGCGTCGGCCGGCCTTGACCGGCCTGGCGAGCTCAGCCCTCGGCGGCTCGCCTCATGCGCCTGGCAGGTCCAGCTGGCGTACCACGCGGCACGGGTTGCCGGCGGCGAACACGCCTCCCGGGATGTCGCGGGTGAAGACGCTGCCGGCGCCGATCACGGTGCCGGCGCCGAAGGGAGGAGCGGCTGCGCGAGTTGCGCGAGCGCTCGCGCAACTCGCGCGAAGGCGCGCGCAACGGGCCCCGCAAGGGCCGCCCCCATCGGCCATTTCGCGCGCCCGCGGCGCTGGCGCGGGACCTGCTCTGGGGATGCGAGACGACGGACCGCGCGCGGCACACCGCCGCCACGGTTCCGTGGCCTCAAGAGACCCTGAAGGAGGTCTTGCGCACATGGACGGACAACTCGCTACGACCGGTTTTTCGAGCATGAACCAGGGGCTGAGGGCAGGAGACGCGAAGAGGAGCGGCGCGCGCGCGTTCCTGGCGCAGGTCGAGGTGGACGAGCGCCTCGCGGAGAAGATGGCCGAGGCGGACGGGGACATGACGCGCATCCTCGCGATCGCCGCCGAGGCGGGCTGCGCGTGCACCGCGCAAGAGCTCACGAGGGCTTACGAGGAGCACGTGCGCGCGGAGCCCGGCGCCTCGGCCTATGACTTCGGGGTTCCGGTGGTCTATCTGAGCCTCCGCGCGCCCTCGGACCTGAGCCACGCGGCGGTGTACCTGAGCCTCCGCGCGCCCTCGGACCTGAGCCACGCGGCGGTGTACCTGAGCCTCCGCGCCCCCTCGGACGCCGGCGCTCTGCTGCCTTCCTGAACACCACGCGCGCTCTCGAGCGAGGAGAACTGGCCATGATCCGATCCCCCGGTCCGAAAGGGCACCCTTTGCACGGCTCCTGGCCGGAGTTCCGTGCGGATCCAGTCGCCTTCCTGCTCGACGGCACGCTGGCGCACGGCGATTTCTTCCGGTTCCGGCTGGGGCTACAGGCGTGCTTTGCCGTCTCGGATCCGGCCGCGATCCAGAGGGTGTTCTCGGACCGGGAAGGCTTCACGGACAAGACGCCGCCGCACCGGATGCAGGACGCCTATCCAAAGAGCGTCGCCCGCCTCGAGGGGAGCGAGCACCTGGAGCGCCGGCGAGCCCTCGCGCCGGCGTTTCAGCGGGAGGCGCTCCTCGCGCGCGCCGACGGCGCCGGGCGCGTCGTGCGCGAGGCGCTCGGGCGCCTGCGCGCAGGCGAGGCGCGCGCGGTGCTGCCGGTGCTCGAGGACGTCGCCCTGCGAAGCGCGTCGATGCTGCTCCTCGGGGATGCGGGAGAGCGGGTCGTGGAGCACATCGCGACCGAGCTGCCCCGGGTGGAGGCGTGGCTCGGGCACGCCGCGGACGACGAGGCGGCGTATGACCGGGCCAGGGAGGCGCTCGCGGCGTCCATCCTGAAAGCGGCGGAGCATCGCAGGGCCGCAGAGAACCTCGGCTCCATCGATCTGCTGGATCCGCTCGTGCGCGCGGTGGACGCCGGCCAGATGGACGAACAGGCCCTGATCGACGAGATCGTCATGATGCTGGTGACGCACGTGCCGACGGCCGCCGCATCGGCGTGGGCGCTCTGCGAGCTCGCGCAGCGCCCGGAGGTACGGAGTCGCCTCGAGGAGGAACTCGACGCGATCGGCGCGCGGGGAGCCGAGGTGGCGCGCGCCCCGCTGCTATCGGCGGTGGTGCAGGAGACGTTGCGGCTGCACCCGCCGGTATGGGTGCTGGCGCGCGAGGCGCGGAGGGCGTTCCGCCACGGGCCGCACGCGGTGAGCGCGGGAAACGAGGTCCTCGTGAGCCCCTATGTCGTGCAGCGGCTCCCTCAGTACTGGAAAGATCCAGAAACGTTTCTCCCGGAGCGCTTTCTGCCGGGCTCGCCGTGGCACGTGGAGCGCCCGTCGGCGGCGTACCTTCCGTTCGGGCTCGGGATGCGCAAGTGCATCGGCGAGCGGACCGCGGTTCTGCAGATGAAGCTCATGCTGGCGGCGCTGGTGCGGGATTTCCGGTTCAAGCTGCCGGCAGGGTACGAGGCGGGCGTCGGCGGCCGGCGGCCGCTCGTGCCGCGGGACGGATTGCCGCTCCTCGTGGAGCGGCGCCGCAGCGCGGGCCTTCGTGACCGGGACCCGGCGATCGTTCGATGAGCGTCGCGGCGCGCCCTCGGCCCGCGACGCGTGGGGGAGACCGACGAGCGGCGCTCAGGAGAAGCCCATGGGGCACCGCGCTCCAGACTGCGACACGCGCGCCGGCGATCGGTTCCGGGAGATCGCCGGCGCGCGCTCAGGCCTGCGGCTCACACCGCCGCACGACCTCGACGACCGCCTCGTCGAGCGGGAGCTCGCGCTGCTGTCCGCCCTCGCGCTCCCGGAGCGCCACGGAGCGGCGCTCGGCCTCGCGCTTGCCGACCACCGCCACGAGGGGGATCGAGGCCGCGTGCGCGAGGGCGATCTTCCGCGACAGCGTATCGTCGCCCGCGTCGAGGATCGCGCGCACCCCCTTCTGCTGGAGGCGCTGGAGGACCTCCTCGGCGTAAGCCCGCTGCGCGCCTGTCACCGGCGCGACGACGACCTGCTCGGGCGATAGCCAGAGCGGCAGCGCGCCCCGGTAATGTTCGAGCAGGATGCCGAGGAAGCGCTCCACGCTGCCGAACAACGCGCGGTGGAGGATGGCCGGTCGCCGGCGCGCGCCCGACGCGTCGACATAGGTGATATCGAAGCGCTCCGGCAGCACGAGATCGAGCTGGATCGTCCCGCATTGCCAGCTCCGCCCGAGCCGGTCGCGCAGCACGAACTCGAGCTTGGGCCCGTAGAAGGCCCCTTCCCCGGGCTGCAACCGGTACTCGAGCCCAGCGCTCCTCGCCGCGGCGGACAGCGCCGCCTCCGCCCGGTCCCACACGGCGTCGCTCCCGTGGCGCTCGGCGGGGCGCGTCGAGAAGCCGACGGCCATGTCGTGAAAGCCGAAGCCAGCATAGAAGTCGCGGAGCGCGCTCGCGAAGCGCACGACCTCGGCCTCGATCTGCTCCTCGACACAGAAGATGTGGCCGTCGTCCTGAGTGAACTGCCGCAGGCGGAAGAGGCCGTGCAGCGTGCCGCTCGGCTCGTCCCTGTGCACCATGCCGAGCTCGCCGATCCGCAGCGGCAGATCCCGGTACGACGGCGCCATGCGCGCCACGATCTGCATGTGACCCGGGCAGTTCACGGGCTTGATGGCGGCGGCGTGATCCTCCTCGGACAGCCGGAACATGTTGGAAGAGAAGTTGTCCCAGTGGCCGCTGATCTTCCAGATCGCCTGCCGCAGGATCAGCGGGGTGCGGACCTCTCGATAGCTGTCACGCATCATCTGGCGCCGGACCGCCTCCTCCAGGAGGCGATAGAGCGTGAAGCCGCGCGCGTGCCAGAACACCATGCCGGGCGCCTCCTCCTGCAGGTGGAACAGGTCGAGGCGCTGGCCCAGATAACGATGATCGTCTTCGTCGAGCATGTCAGTCTCCGTCGGCGGTGGCCGGCCAGACGGAGCGCTGCAAAGCGACGTGCCCCGTCCGGATCCCGGCGGGGCTTGGTTTCTCGTGTGTTCGTCAGCTCACCGCATGCACACGAGACCCAGCCCGCCGGTGCGGGTCGTGGTCGTCGTGGTCGCGGTGAGATGGTAGCTCACGAGGAGAGTCGTATCGCGGCGCGCCGAGCTCGTCAAGCGGGACGCACGCGCGGCTCCTCAGCGCGAGGGCGCCGGCGCATCCCGCGCGGCCTCGGGGCCGGCCGGCCGGCCGGCGAGGGCGCGGGACAGGAGCACCGCCCCGGTGAAGAGGTAACCCGAGCAGGACCGGAAGACATCGTAGGAGCGGCCGATCAGCGGGGCGTTCCGGAGGATGTCCCCGATGCGCCAGCTCTCCTCGTGGCGCGTGACCTTGAAGCTCTCGCCTCCATCGATCATGTCGAACTCGTAGGTCAGGATCATCCGCATGGCGTACGCGCATCGCGGGAACAGCCTCAGGTAGAGGGTGCTGTCCACGAGGGCGCGGCCCGCGCCGCGCCGCTCGCAGAGCCGGATGCTCAGCTGGGAGATGTCGAGGTCGAAACGGGCGCCGCCTCGAGCTCCGGAGAGGTCGACCTGGTACGTCTCGACGCCGCGCACTCGCCGCCACGGATTGACGAACTCGATGCCAGGGGCGAGGTAGGGATAGACCTCCTTCTCCAGCGTCGCGAGCGGAACGCTCGTGTCGTACATCAGGAGCGAAAGGCGCCTGAAGCGGTCCTCGAGGTCGGCGAGCCCGAGGCGCGGCATCGCGGGAATCGTGAACGGGATGCAGTTCCCTTTTGTCGCCATGTCGTGACTCTCCATCTCGGTGCGTTCCCCGCCGGGTGTGAAGCGACGGCTCGGACGGGGAAGATGAAGGCCAAGACGCAATGGACGGGCCGAGGCGGCGCGCGCTCCGGGCGTGGGCTCGGCGACGCATCGCTCCGCCTCACGCGCCGCGTGTGGTCCGCCGCGCAGGGCGCTCGAAAGGCCCTGATCTCCGCGCGGTTCAGGGCGAGAATCGGCGCGCTCGCCGCGGATTGGCCTGGTCCCGGGGGTGCACGCCGCTATCCTCCCGCGCCGTTCGGCTCGCCGAGGTGCGCGGCGCTTCGCGTCGTCTGCTGCCATCGGCTCACGAAGGAGAGGGAGTGTCACGGGTGCTGAAGCGCGCAGCGAAGGCCGCCGGGAGTTTCACGGGACCGCGCAGGGGGGCGGCGCGGCGGCTCGCCGCCGTCGCGGCGCTCGCCCTCGCCTCGGCGGGGTGCGCCGCGCAGGAAGCTCCGGCGCGCGCCGGCGGAGGCGCGGCCCCGGGCGCGCGCGCAGCCCCCGGCCCGGCCACGGCCCCGGGCGCGGGCGCGGCGGCGGAGCAGCTCTTCCGCGAAGCGGAGTCGCTGGCGAGCCGCCGCCGCGTGATCGGCGTGCAGCTCTTCGTGCTCGATGAAGCCGCGGAGGCCGGCGCCGCGGGCGAGCGCGCCGAGGCGCGGCGGGCGGCGCTCGAGGCAGAGGCGGCGCGGGTGCTGACGAGGACCGTGGCGGCCTACGCCGCGCTCGTCGACGCGCCGGCGCTGCGCGCGGCGAAGCAGCGGCCCCCGGCGCTCCTCGAGCTCGCGCTGACGCTCCAGGACAGCGGGGACCTGCGCGGCGCCGAGGCGCGGCTGCGCCAGCTCGCCCTCGAGCACCCGGCGTCGCGGGAGGCGCCCGAGGCCCACCTCGCGCTGGCCAACCTGGCGTTCGCGGCGGGGCGCCTCGACGAGGCCGTGGGCGCCTGCGACGGCGCGCTCGGCGGCGTCGCGGGCGCGGCGCTGCGAAAACGCGCGCTCTACGTGAAGTCGTGGAGCCTGCGGGGGCTCGGCGGCAGAGACGCCGTCGAGGAGGCCCTGGAGGCGCTGCGCGCGATCGTGCGGCTCGGCCCCGCGCCCGCGGGCTCGATCGAGGCGACGATCGACGAGGTCGCGGAGCGAGAGCTCGTCGAGCTCTACGCGGCGCACGGCGACCTCGCCCGCGCCCGCGCGTTCTTCGCAGGCGCGGGCGAGCGCGCGGGCCCGCGCCTGCTCGGCGAGGTGGAGGCCCGCGCCGCGCAGCGGAGGCGCCCCGAGCCGCTCGACCGGCCGGCGCTGTGAGCGCCGGGAGCGTCACCCGCCGCCGGCGTCGACCCGGAAACGCGGCGCCTCGATGCGCTCCCCCCGGCACGCCGGGCAGCGGCTCGGCTTCGCGAGCGAGCGCCGCTCGTCGAACGCGTAGCCGCACCGCAGGCAGTGCGCCGGCGTCACCGAGAGCCGCTCGCCGCGCGCGCGCAGCGAGCGCGCGAGGTGATCGAGGTGCGGCGTCACGTCGCGCTCGCGCAGCCCGAGTCGGGTGGAGAGCTCCCATGCGGTCACGGCGCCCCTGCGGAGCTCCTCCAGGAGTGTCTGCCGCACCGTCTCCGACCGCGGCGCAGGGCTCGGCGGTGCCTTCGGCTCGCTCATAGAATTCCGGATCGTGACACCCCGGCGGCGCCAGTCCACAGCCGACCCTCCCTGACGTGCGCTCCGCCAGCGCGATCCAGGGCCGGTCCGCGCCGCGCGTCGACACGGCGCGGCCGGGACAGACGGGCTCCGTCGCTCGACGGCAGCGGCGCGGCGCGGCAGAGGCCGCGCGGCCATTGCGCAGACCACGGCGCGCATGGAGAATGCCGCTCCGGAGAACCGCAGCAGATGAGCCCGTGCCCGTCCGAAGACGCCCTGGCCGCCTGGCTCGAGGGCAACCTCCCGCACGAGGCCGCGGAGGAGGTCCGCGGGCACGTGGACGGCTGCGCTGACTGCCGCGCCCTGATCGCGGTGCCCTCGAGCGAGAGCGACGTCGGCGCGGCGCTCCTCCCCACCACGCAGCGGTGCTCCGCCGAGGAGGAGCCGCCGCCGTCGTCCTCGGAGCCGTGGGCGCCGCCCTCCGCCTTCGGCGACTACCGCGTGATCAGGCCGCTCGGCCGCGGGGGCATGGGGCAGGTGTACCTCGCCCACGACGAGGTCCTCGACCGGCCCGTCGCGCTCAAGTTCGTCGCCGCGGACAACCCCGATCCGAAGACCATCGAGCGGCTGCGCGTCGAGGCCCGCGCGATCGCGCGCCTCCAGCACCCCAACGTCGTCGCCGTCTTCCGGATCGGCGAGGTGCGCGGGCGGCCGTACATCGCCTACGAGTTCGTCGAGGGCGAGCCGCTCGAGCTGCTCTCGAAGCCGGTCCCGTGGCCGGCCGCGCTGCGCATCGCGCTCGGCCTCGCGCGCGGGCTCGCCGCGGCGCACCGGCGGGGCGTCCTGCACCGCGACATCAAGCCGGCGAACGTGATGCTCGACGCGAGCGGCGAGGTGAAGCTGCTCGACTTCGGGCTCGCCAAGCTCGTCGACCAGCCCGCCGAAGGCGGCCTCGGCGCGGGCCGGCGCCCCGCGCCGGGGGTCCCCGCCGCGCCCGCGCGCTGGGCGCCCGCGGACGCATCGGCGGTGACGACCGCCATCCCCGTGGAGGCCCGCGCGTTCGGCGCGCTGGAGACCGTCGGCCTGACCGACGGCGGCATGATGATGGGCACGCCGCTCTACCTCGCGCCGGAGCTCTGGACCGGGACCGCCGGCACGCTCCACTCCGACGTCTACGCGCTCGGGCTGGTCCTCTACGAGCTGTGCGTGGGCCGGCTGCCCCACGCGGGGCTCGACGTGCACGCCATCGCCAGCTGGGTGACGGCGCGGGCGCTCCCGCCGCTGCGCTCGCTCTGCCCCGACATCCCGGAGATGCTCGCGGCGGTCATCGATCGCTGCGTCCTGCGCGAGCCCGGGGCGCGCTTCGCGTCGGCCGAGGAGGTGCAGGCCGCGCTCGAGGAGACCGAGGCGCTCTGCCGGGCGTTCCAGATCGTGCGCTCCGGGCCTGCGAGCGCGGGGGCGCGGGAGACGGACGCGGACGTCGTCAGCGCCTCCTTCGCGCGCCTCGCGCCGCGCGCCGAGGAGCTCGTGACGCGCTTCTACGAGCGGCTCTTCTCGGGCGAGCCGGCGCTCCGGGCGCTGTTCCCGTCGGACATGCGCGAGCAGCGGCTCAAGCTCGCCGCGGCCCTGCAGCTCGTGATCGCCAACCTGCGCGCGCCCGACAAGCTGGTCGAGATGCTCGAGGCGCTCGGCCGCCGCCACGCGTCCTACGCCGCGCTGCCGGAGCACTTCGACGCCGTGGGCCGGGCGCTGCTCGAGGCGCTCGAGGAGCTGGAGGGCGACGCGTGGGCGCCCGCGACCGCGCGGGCGTGGGCGGGCGCGTACGCGCAGCTCGCCGAGGCGATGCGGCGCGGGCTCGAGGTCGCGCGGGAGGCGGCCGTCTCCTCCACGCGGGCGCCGGCGCAGCTGCGCGCGGCGGAGACCCGGTTCGCCACGAGCGCGGACGCGAGCCTGGCCTACAGGGCCGTGGGCGACGGGCCGCTCGATCTGGTGCTCGTCCAGGGGTGGGTGACGCACGTGGAGGCCGCGTGGGAGGACGCGCGCATGTCCCGGTTCTTCGCCGAGCTCGGCGCGGGGGCGCGGCTCATCGTGCTCGATCAGCGCGGCACCGGCATGAGCGAGCGCGAGGGCGCCGGCGCGCCTGCCGAGCAGCAGGCGGAGGATCTGCTCGCCGTGCTGGACGCGGCCGGCGTGGAGCGGGCGGCGCTCCTCGGCGTCGGCGGCGGCTTCGCGCCGTGCGCGCTGCTCGCGGCGGCGCACCCGGCGCGGGCGCGCGCGCTTGTCGCGCTCGGGAGCGCGGCGCAGATGGCGGCCTGGCCCGGGTGCCTCTTCGGCCTCGCGGGCGACGGCGTCGAGGAGGCCGAGCGCGCGCTGCGGAGCGGCTGGGGCGAGCCGCTCTTCCTCGATCGCCTCGCCCCCTCGGCCGCGCAGGACGGCGCGTTCCGGCGCTCCTGGGCCGCGTACCTGCGCCACGGCGCGAGCCCGAGCGGGGCGGCGCGCATGCTCCGGGCCCACGCGGCGGCCGACATCCGGTCCGCGCTGGGCCAGGTGAGCGCCCCGTCGCTTGTGCTGCACCGGGCCGGCGACCGGGCCGTCCCCGCGGCGGCCGGGCGCGATCTCGCCGGCCGCCTCCGCGGCGCGCGCTACGTCGAGCTGCCGGGCGACGATCACCTGCCCTTCGTGGGCGCGTCGCGGCCGCTGCTCGCCGCGCTGCGGGCCTTCCTCGACGCGGAGGCCGCCGGGGGGAGCCCCGTCTCGAGCCTCGTGCCCGCCGCGGCGCTCGACACGGCCGGCGCGGCCTCAGGCGGTTGACGCGCTGTCCCGAGCACGTCGTGAGTCGCTGGACGGCCGCCGGCCGCGCGCCGCGGAGTTCGTGTGGGGGATACCCCGCTCGCACGACGCGCCACCGGGCCGGCGCTCGCGCCCGCTCAACGAGCGCTCACGCTTGCTCAACGAGTGTTCGAGCGCATTTGAGCGCCTCGCGGAGCGCTCGAGTTCAGCGCGCGGCGCTGCTGTCTCCGGTTTTGCCCGACGCCACTTGAGAGATCTCCTTATCTAACTATCTTGTTATTCAAATAGGGTATCCGCCTTGCCGCTGCAGGAATGGCCCGCTAACTTGAATAGATGATCCTGTGGACACGCGCATTGACCTGTGGCTGCGCCGTGATCGGCGCGCTCGCGAGCGCTTGCTCCGGGACGGAGCCGAGCGTCGCCGCCGCAGCGTCGGGCGCGGCGGGGGCCGGTGGTGAAGGCGGCGCCGAGAGCGCGGGCGACGGCGGCGCCGAGAGCGCGGGCGACGGCGGCGCCGAGGGCGCGGGCGACGGCGGCGCCGAGAGCGCGGGCGACGGCGGCGCCGAGGGCGCGGGCGGGGAGGCGGGCGGCGCGGGCTGCCCTCCCGGCGAGGAAAGCTGCCCGTGCGGGCCTCTGGATGGGTGCGACGGCGAGCTCCGCTGCGTGGACGGCGTGTGTATCTCGGGCTGTGCCTGCACCGATGGATACGCGATGGTCGAGGGCGAGTGCGTCTGGCAGGGCGGCCCGCTGGATCCCTCGTTCCAGAGCGCGGACACCTGGAGCACCACGGGCGCTGCGCTCGTCCACCCCGAGGCCGAGGGCAACGGCAACCCGGGTGCCGGTGTCATCGGGAGAGACGCGGTGTGCCAGATGGCGGGCTTCACTCAGCAGCTCACGATGCCGGACCTCGCGTGCGCCGAGCCGCTGCTCCTCACGTTCGCCGCGCGCATCGGGTGCGACGCCGCGATGGACTGCCTCGGCCCCCCGGGCGTCGGGGTCCGCATCAACGGGGGTTTCAGCAACCTCGATCTCATGCCCTCTTCGTCCTTCGCCCCGCAGCGCGTGTGCCTGGGGGAGCGCGCCTATGGCGGGCCGATCGAGCTGCTCCTCGGGCCGTCCCGGAGGTCTCCCCTGTGCGATGAGGCGGCCGGGCAGGGCTATACGCTGGCCTTCGATGACGTCGCGATTCGGCCGGATGAGATGAGCGAATGTCCCCTGCCGGGCCAGGTGCTGAACGGCGACTTCGAGGGAGGCGCCGCCGGCTGGACGGCCACGCCGGAGAACGGTGTTTCCGGGATCATGAGCGGCCTGGGCCAGGGCGGCGGCAAGGGCGGGCATATCGGCACCACGCTGTTCTGCCAGTATCCCTCGCTCGAGGGCGCGGCCTCGGCGCCGTTGCCCTCCGCCGCGCTGCCGAACCCGGCGCTCCGCATCTGGAGCCAGGGCAGCCCGGGCGCGGTCGTCAACGTGACGCTGAGCACGCACCAGCTCACAACCCTGTCGGGCACGGGCGAGGCGCAGGTCGCGCATGTCTGCTTGCCCCGGTGGGCGCTCGGCATGGCGCACCGGCTCGCCTTCACGTATCGGAACCGGAACAGCCAGCCGTGCACGGCCGAGAACAAGCGCGATTTCACGGTGGATGACCTCGCCTTCGTCTCTGACGATCGCTGCCCCGGCGACACACCGCTCTTCGACCCCGGCTTCGAGAACGCCAGCGCCGGCGCGAGCCTCTCGCCGACATGGGTCCTGACCGCGGACGATCCCGCGCGCGGCAGCGCAAAGCTCGCCGTCGACGCGGCGACCGCCCACTCCGGCGATGTCGCCCTCTCGCTCTCCGTGAAGAAGCCGTGCCGGGAGCCCTCGGCCTCCACCGTGTTCACGGTGCCCGAGCCCGAGGCGACGGCCGGCCCGGCGCTGAAGTTCTGGTACCGCACGAGCCACCTCCGCGAGGCGACCGCCTCCTCGACCCCGGGCGCCACCCTGCCTGCCAGTGAGCGCTGGGTGCAACAGACGATCTGCCTGGATCCGCGCACGGCGGGCAGACCCCAGCACCTCTCCTTCAAGATAGGAGCCAGCGGCGTCTGCGATGAGCCGCTCGACCATGAGACCTTGCACGTCGACGACGTCGAGGCGACGACCGACGCCTCCTGCCCGGCCGCGCCGCTCCCCTGAGCTGCGGAGCCCCCGCGTCATGAGCGCCAGGGGCAGCCGCGCGCCTGGCGGCCGAGACGCCGCTCGGCGCCGCGCTCTCCCTGCGGCGCGCGCTCTCCCTGCGGCGCGCGCCGCGCGATCCCGGGCTACTGCGTGATCGCCTTGAGGTCGAGCATCTCCTCGACGCTCGGGACCACGATGAGATCGCACCGGCGGTTCTTGCGCCGCCCCTCGTCCGTGTCGTTCGTCGCGACCGGGTCGGTCTCCGCGAAGCCCGCGGCGCTCCATTTCGCGACCGGGAGCGCGCCGCCGCCGCCCTTCACGTCGGGCGGGCTGACGAGGAACAGCAGCACCTCGCGGGCGCGCATCAGCGACAGGCCCCAGTTGTCGCGGAACTGGCCGCCCGCCAGCGGCTTGTTGTCCGTGTGGCCGGCGACCTGGTAGTCGCGCTGGAGCAGCGACTTGTCGTTCGTGATGACCGTCGCCACCTTGAGGAGGATCTCCTTACCCTCCTTCTTCAGCGACTCGCGCCCGGAGTCGAAGAGGACGTCCCCCGGCAGCGAGATGACCATCCGGTTGTTCCGGATGTTCACCGCCAGGCCGAGCTTCGTGAGCTCGTCCAGCTTCTTCCTGAGCGTCTCGAACCGCGCCTTGATCTGCTCCAGCTGGCGGGCGCGCGCCTTGAACTCGGCGAGCGCCTTCTCGCGCTCCTCGAGCGTCGAGCTCAGCTGCGACACCTGCGTGCTCGTCGCCTGGAGGTTCTCGCTCAGCTTGCCGATGTCGACGCCGGCCGCCTCGAGCTGCCTCGTCAGCTCCGCGATCTTCGCCTGGGCGGCCTCGAGCTCCTGCTGCGTCTGGGCGAGGCGGCCTTCCGTGGTCTGGTGCTGGCCCTGAAGGCGGTTGTACTTGTCGAGCTGGGCCTTCCACTCCTCCTCGGAGTAGCCGCACCCCAGCGAGGACGACGCGATCACGACAGGCAGGAAGGCCGCGAAAGCGGTTCGGCGACCTTTCAAGACACGAGGGTGCATGAGCACGCTCCTTCAATCTAGTTGGTGAACATGAGCGGGGGCCGGTGGCCCGGCCCGCGCCCGGTTCCGGGTGACAGCGGCCCGTCAGGCCGTGCGGGGGCGTACCCTAGCGAGGTCGCGCGCGGTTGTAAAAGGGCGCATCGCACCACGTTGCCCTCCCGCGCGCTTCCCCGGCGCCGCGCCTCTCTCTACCGGCGCGAACCGGCGCGCGGCGCGCGGCGCGCGTGCGCCCTCGCGCTCGAGCTCGCTTGCCCATTGTTCCCGCCCGCGCACCTGCTAAGGGGACGGCCCATGGCCTATCGCATCACGCTGATCCCCGGCGACGGCATCGGTCCGGAGGTCGTGAACGCGACTCAGGATGTGATCTCCGCCGCCGGCGTCACCGTCGACTGGGAGATCCACCACGCGGGCATCGAGGTCGCGAAGCTGACGGGCTCGCCGCTCCCCCTCCCCGTCCTCGACGCCGTGCGGAAGAACCGGATCGCCCTGAAGGGCCCGGTGACCACGCCGATCGGGGGCGGGTTCCGGTCGGTCAACGTGACGCTCCGGCAGACGCTCGACCTCTACGCGAACGTGCGGCCCATCCGCAGCCTGCCGGGCGTCGAGCCGCGGTTCGACGTCGACATGGTCATCGTGCGCGAGAACACCGAGGGGCTCTACGCCGGGCTCGAGCTCATGATCCTGCCCGGCGTGGCCCAGAGCATCAAGCTCACGACCGAGCGCAGCTCGACCCGCATCGCCGAGTTCGCGTTCCAGTACGCGAAGCAGCACGGCCGGAGCAAGGTGACGATCGTCCACAAGGCGAACATCATGAAGCTCTCCGACGGCCTCGCGCTCGACTGCGCGCGGCGCGTCGCCGTCAAGCACCCCGAGGTCCACCTCGGCGAGATGATCGTCGACGCGGCGGCCATGACGATGGTCCGCGATCCGAACAAGCTCGGGGTGCTCGTGACGGAGAACCTGTACGGCGATATCCTCTCGGATCTCGGCGCCGGCCTCGTCGGCGGGCTCGGGATCGTGCCCGGCGCGAACATCGGCGACGAGGCCGCGGTCTTCGAGGCGGTGCACGGGTCGGCGCCGGACATCGCGGGCAAGGGCTACGCGAACCCGACGGCGCTCGTGCAGAGCGCCGTGATGATGCTGCGGCACCTCGGCGAGCACGAGGCAGGCGACCGGATCGAGCGGGCGCTCACCTCGGTCTACCGGGCAGGCCAGGTGCGCACACGCGACCTCGGCGGCACCGCGAGCACCGACGACTTCACCCGGGCGCTCTGCGCCGAGATCGAAAGGCCTCGCGCGGAAGCGTAGCGCCAGGCATCCTGATCCTGCGGACGTGGGATCTGCCTGGACGTGGCTGCTCGAGCGGTGCGCCGAGGTCGTCGGCGCGACGGACGGTGCTGCCCGCTCGGCGGGCGGCGTCGCGAGGCGACGGCGTCGCCTGGTGCTCGTTCTCCTGCTCTCGCTCCTCGTCGCGGCGAGCTGCTTCCTCGGCGAGCTCTGGGGCGCGAAGGGCCTGCTCCCTGCGGTCGCGCTCTTCCTGCTCGCGGTGCAGGCCTCGCGCGCCGTCCTCGACGCGCGCGCGTCGCTGTGGCGCGCCGCCGCCCTCGATCTCGACGACCCCGCGCAGCGGCCGAGCGGGTGCGCGGATCCGTGGTTCTCACCGCCGACGGCGAGGGTCCTGCGCGCGCTGGCTGCCGTGGTCGACGCCGCGCGCCGCGAGCGGTACGCGCTCGCGCTGGAGCGGCTGCCGTCCGTGGATCGGGCCGCGCTCCGGCCCGACGAGGCGCGGCTGCTCGAGGCGGCGCGGGCGCTGCTCTCGCTCGGCCTCGGCGATCCGGCGCGCGCGGCGCAGCAGGCGATCGTCGCGCTGCCCACGGGGATCGACGCCATCGACGCGCGGCTCGGCCGCGTGGTGCTCGCCGACGCCTGGAAGAGCCCCGCGCGGCTCGAGGCGATCGATCACGCGTGGCGGAGGGAGCTCCAGAGCGGCGTGACGTCCGAGGCGCTGGAGCGCCTCCTGTCGCTGTCGCGGCTGCGCTTCGTGCCGCACGCGGTGGAGGCGCTCAAGCCCGCCGAGGCGCGCGAGCTGTCGGCCGAAGCGTGGTCGATCGGCGAGGAGGAGCTCGCCGCGGCGCTCGAGTCCCGCGCCCGCGGGGGCGTCTACCGCTGAGCCTGGGGTTCAGGGCGGCGGCTCGCGCGGCACGGCGGGCGCCATCTCGCGCACGAGGCGGAGGCCGCCGAGCGAGATCTCGACCACGGCGGCGAGCCGCTCGGCGACGAGCCGCTCGGCGGAGGGCCCCGCGGCGCGCGTCTCGGCGATGAAGGCGAAGCAGCGCCGGCCGGAGCCGCCGAAGGCGACCGCGAAGCCGTCGAGCGGCGCGCCGGGCGGGGCGTCGGCGACGCCGATCGCCACGACGGTGTCGAAGCCCTCGGGCACGTCGATCCGGCGCTCCACGGCGGTGAGGCGGAGGTCGGGGCGCGGCAGGTCGCGCCAGAGCCGCGCGCGCGCCTCGCACGCGGCGCGGCTCGCGCGGCCGTCCGCGCGCCAGGTGCGCACGAGCAGCGACGTCGACGACGCGGCGTGGGTCGCGACGAGCCAGGGGCCTCCGCCGTCCTCGACGCGGAAGCCGCGCGCGTCGGGCAACGGAAGCCGGAGATCGAAGCGCTCGGAGCGGTACTCGCCGAGCTCGCCGTCGCCGAGCGTCGACGGCGGCGGGGGCGGCGCGGGCCTCGGCGGCGGCGACGGCGCCGCGGCCGGGGCCGGCGCGCACGCGGGCAGCAGGGCGAGCAGCGCGGCGGCGGGCAAGAGACCGCGGCGCATCGCGCGCGCGGCCGGCACGAGGCCGCGGCAGACCGCGCGCACGGCGCGCAGCAGGGTGCAGCGCGGCGCGTGCCGCGGCGCCTCGGTGGGCTCGGCGCGCGCCTTCGGCATCATCGCGCGAGCAGCACGAGCACGGCGCCGGCGCCGCCCTCGACGTCCGGGGCCGTCGTGAACGCGGCGACGTGGCGGGCGACGCGGCCGTTGCCGAGCCAGGCGGCGATCTCGCCGCGGAGCACGGCGTGCCCGCCGGGCGAGTGGTTGCCCTTGCCGTGCACGATGGCGACGACGCGGTCGCCGTCGCGCTGGCGCTTGCAGACGAAGGCCTCGACGGCCTCGCGCGCCGCCTCGAGCCTCAGGCCGTGCAGATCGAGGGTGCCGTCGACGGCGTAGCGGGCGCGGCGGAGCCGCCTGAGCTCGCGCGGATCGACGTCGAGGCGCCTGCCTTCGATGCGCTCGCTGTCGTCCGTGGTCTCGAACTTGATGCCCTCGATGACGAGCGAGCGCATGCGCGAGCGCGCCTCCTCGTCCGGATCGGCGACGATCGTCGGGGGCGCGGCGCGCTCGACGCGGCTCGCGGTGATCGGGATCCGGTTCGCGCGGTCCTCGAGCACGCGGACGCCTGCCATGTAGATGGCGAAGGTCTCGGGGTCGACGGGCCGCGGCGCCGGCTCGGCGCCTGTCCGTGCCGCCGCGCCGGCGCCCGGCACCGCGGCCGCCTTCGCCCTGGCCTTCGCTTCGGGCGCCGCGGCCGCCCTGGCCTTCGCTTCGGGCGCCGCGGCCGCCCTGCCCTTCGCTTCGGGCGCCGCGGCCGGCTTGGGCTTCGTCAGCTGCCGGAGCGTGGCGAACGGCTGGTAGAACGCCTCACTCGCCTTGCGTGCCGCCGCCTTCGCGGCTCGCGCCGGGCTGGCCGCCGATTTCGGATCTCTCTCGCGCTTCGCGCCCTTCGCCATCCCCCAGAACATCGCTCGCGAGACCGCGGAGCGCAAACCGTACGGCCTCGATGCCGGCGAGCTGCCCGTCCTCGAAGTGCCAGTCGGGGTCGTCGAGGCCGGGAAAGTCGTGCGGGTTGCGGATGTCCTCGGCCGTGAGGGTGGGGATGATGCGCCGCGCGAGATCGATGACCTTGCCCCGCTGCGCCTCCTCCATGGCGGCGAGGAGCTCGAAAACGCGATGGAAGAGCTCGGCGGGCGAGTGGACGGCCTGCGGGGCGCCGGAGCCGGCGGCGTCGGGAGAGCGCATCGGGCGCAGGATACCTCATCCGACCGGAGCCGCCGCGCGCTCGGACGCCGGCGAGCCGGCGGCGCGGGAGGGCCCTGCCGCGCCGGCGACGCCGCTCACCCCGCTCACGGCGCGCCGCCCTTCTCCTGCGGAGCGGCCGGGGGCCTGCGCTGCCGGACGAGCTTCGCCTCGTAGATCAGGTTCCACGCTGGCCGCGTGCCGTCGCGGTATTCCTGCATCGAGGGGAGGTCACAGATCTCCACCCGGGCGACCACGCTCTCGTCAGCGACGGTCTCGGAGGTTCACGGCCGGCGTGGGGAGGTCTCCTGCCGGCGTTGCCTCGGACCGCCCGTGGTCATGCCCGTACGGATGGAAGGGACCGTGGGGCCCGAACGGCCTGTGCGGCCGGAAGTGCCCATACGGCCGGAAGGGCCTGTGCGGGATGAATGGCCTGTACGGCCGGAAGTCCCCATAGGGCCGGAAGGGCCGGTGATACGGGAGATCGTCCGGGGGGATCCTGGCGTCGGCGAGCGCCGGGCTCGTCGTCTCCTCGACGATCACGAGATCCTGGATGGGGATCGTGTCCTCCGCTGCAGCGAGCTGCACGGCGCCGAGCGCGAGCCCGAACAGCGCCAGCGCACCGAGCGCTTTCACCAGCTTCATCGCGGACTCCTTTCACGATGGGAGCGGCTTGCCGGGTGTCACCCCATGCAGGCTGCGTCCAGGGTGATGCAAGCGCGAGGCCCGTTCACGGCGGACCGCTCGGCTCAGGGGGTCGCGAGGACGCGCGACAGGTCGTCGACGACCCGGCCGACGTCAGCTCCCTCGAGGTTGACGAGCACGGTGATAGAAGCATCGCTGTCGATCGCGTAATAGGACGACGACGTGAATCCCCAGATACCGCCGTCGTGTCCGTGCTGGACGCCGAGCGGGGATTCGCGGCGGGACAGCCCGAGGCCGTACCCGTTGACCTGGCCGGGCGGCGTATCGACCCAGGTGGTCATCTCCGCGAGCTCGTCGGGGCGGAGCAGCGTGCCGTCGAGCAGCTTGCGGTAGAAGCGCGCGAGATCGCTCGAGGTCGAGACCAGCGCGCCCGCCGCGCCGGCCGCGGACGCGTGGAGCGCGGAGGTCATCTCGACGAGCTCCCCTCGGCTTCGCCCGTAGCCGTGCACGAGGCCGGGGAGGGCCGCCTCGGCGCCGTCGAGGTAGGAATGCGCGAGCCCCGCCGGCTCGAGGACGCGGGTGCGGAGCAGCTCGCCGATGGGCTCTCCCGAGGCCGCTTCGACGAGCAGGCCGGCGATGATGTAGTTCGTGTTGGAGTAGGCGAAGCCCTGCCCCGGCTCGAAATACGGCGGCCTCGACGCGGCGAGCTCGATGAGCTCCGCGGGCGTCCACGTGTGCGTCGGATCCTCGAGCGCCGCGGTCCAGAACTCGTCCATCCCGGTGTAATCGAAGATACCGCTCGTGTGGTTCAGGATCTGTCGCACGGAGATCTGCTCGCCGCGGGGGATGCCGTCCAGGTACGTGGAGACCGAGTCGTCGAGCGACAGCAGGCCTTCCGCGCGGAGCATCAGCGCCAGCGTGGCGACGAAGGACTTCGTGATGCTCCCTGCGCGGAAGAGATCTCCGGGCTGGACGGCCACGTCGGCCTCTGCGTCTGCCACCCCAGCGGCGCCGAGCCAGCTGCACCCGCCGATGGCGACGGCGGCGGCCGCGCCGGGGAGCCTCTGGGCGGCCACGGCCGCGTCGAGCGCTCCCTGGAGCTCGGCCGAGAGGGTGTCGCACGCCGCGTCCGGCGCGCCGCCTGCGCCCCCGGGCTCAGCGCCGCCTGCGCCCCCGGGCTCAGCGCCGCCTGCGCCGACGCTCCCGACTCCGTCGCTCCCGCCGCCGTCGTCGGGTGATTCGGTCACCCCGTCGAGCGGTGCGGCCGAGGAGCTGCTGCACCCCGTGAACAGGACGATGCCGGCGCAAGCAAAGAATGCTGTTCGCCGAAGAACACGGCTCATCGATAGATCTCCAGGTTCCCCCCCACGAGGACCACTGCTGCGCTCCGCCGCGTTGCTCCCGAGAGGCTCTCAGGGCTGCCCCGCGGAGGGCGCGCATCAAGACGCGAGAGATCCGATCGTGTCAACCAGCGCGCACGGCGGGAGTGCTCTCGCCTACACGATTGCCAGTCAAATCAGCCGTGCTCGGCGCTGGTGGAGTAGGCCGTGCTACTTCGGCGTGCGGCCCAAGGAGGCTGACGTGACCTTCACAGCCCTGGAACCAGCAACGCTCCGGGGAGCCTCACCTCGATGAACGCGCTCCGACGTGGGAGTCTTCTCCTACCGAGACTTCCTTGCCCCTCGTGCCGAGCTGCAGCACACGCTGCTCCGTGGCGAGCGCCTCCGCCGGCCGTCCAGCCGCCCGCAGCAGCTCCGCGAGCGACACCCCCACGGCAGCATACGAGGTCGTCCTCCGGGCGCCGGCGTCGAGCGACTCGGCGAACGCGAGCGCGTCCTCCCACGTCCGCTTGGCCAGCGCGGGCTGGCCTTCCAGGCGCGAGCACTCGCCGTGCATGCGCATCGCCTCGAGCACGAGCGCTGGGGCCTCCTCGCCCAGGCGCGCGGCCTGCGCGTACGCTTCGCGCGCTTCAGCCAGGCGCTTCGCCGCGAGGAGGACGCCCGCCTCGCCGAGCGCCGCGTGGGACCCGAGCAGCCGGTGCCCGGCGGCGAGGGCGAGCGCCTTGCCCTGACGAAACGCGGCCAGCGCGGCGCGCGGATCGCCTGCCGCGGTCGCGGCGCTCCCCAGCGCGATCGACGCTGCGGCTTCCTCCTGCCCGAGGCCGCTCAGGTGGCAGAGCATGCGCGCGGCCCGCAGCTTGCGAACCGCCAGCTTGAAGGCGCCGTCCTGCATCGCCTTGCCGCCGTCGAGCAGGAGCCGGCGCAAGGAAGCTCCGGCGTCTTCCGAGGCGATCCTCCGGCCGAGGGCCCGCTCCACCGCGTCCTTCTGCTGGGGAGCCAGCTTCGGCTGAGGCTCCCTGGATGCTGGTGCCCCATCGCCGCCGATCTGCTTCAAGGAATCGAGGAGCGCGGCCTGATCGATCTCGAACCTGGCGCTGCCGGGAAGCAGCGTGTCGAGATCGCCGCCGGGCACCTCGAGCACGGCGAGGCGCAGCGTGCTCCCGTTCGACGCCGTCGCGAGGCGCGCGATCAGATCGCGGTACGCCGCTGCATGCTCGACGCGGGCGGGAGCGAGCACCACGACGAGCCCGGCGAGCACACCGGCCGCGGTCCGCCCGGCTTCCATGAGGCGCCGCCGCAGCGCGGCTTCGTCGATGGGTCTTCTCGACGGAGGGAGCGGCGGGAACGCCACCCCATCTTCCGCGAGCCCCTCTCGGAGCGCGGCGAGGTCTCGTTCGAGCCGCTCGGCGACCGCCTCGACGTAAGCCGCTTCCCCGGTGAAGGGCGCCTCGACCACCACGAAGGGGTGCCGGTTGTCCGGCTGCCACTCCATCCACCGGAGCGTCTTCAGCCAGTCTCTCCGATCTGCCGGGCCTGTCCTGACACGCAGCGCTCTCGGCCCGCTCCGCTCGTGACCGGGCGGCGGAGACCAGAACGCCTGCCATTCTCTCCGGAAACGTTGCGCCGCGAGCGTGATCGGGTCCACGGCGGCTCCCTCAGTTCACCTTCACGACGCTGCCCGTGATATCCACGGTGCCCCCGGCGATCTTGATCGCGCCTCCGGTGATCTCGACGCCTCCCGCGGAGATCTTGATCGCGCTGCCCCCGCCCGAGAGCACGATCTCGCCTGCCGCCGTCGCTGTGATGATCGCGCCCTGAAGGGTGACCGGTCCGGTCGCCACGGCGCTCAGCACGGTGGAGTTGATCCCTGCCACGGTGGTCGCGTTGATCGTGGTGACCGTGCTGTTGATGGTCATCATCGTCGCATTGACCGTCTCCACCGGCGTGTTCAGCGTGTGCCGCGCCGCCGCGTTCACGGTCATCGGGGACGTCACCGAGAGGTCCAAGGTCGCGCCGATCGTCTCCGTCTTCGCGGCGGTCACGGTGACCGTTTGGGGCCCGTTCACCGTGTACGTCTCCGGGCCGGTGCTCACCTCGTGCGGGCCGGTCACCGTGAGCTTGCGGTCCGCGGTCACGGTCATCTCTTGTCCGCTCGTGATCGTGAGGGTCTGGCGCCCGCCGACGGTGATGCGCTCGTCTCCGTCCACCGCATCCTCGTTCTTGCCGCCCACGTGGGCCATTCGGTTCGATCCCGTCTCCTCGGTGCGGTTCACCTTCACGGTCGAGGTCGAGTCGTTGGTCACCGTCTCGCTGCGGTCGTGGCCGACGTCGGTGTTCATGTCCTTGCCGGCCGAGAGCTTGATCTGCTCCTTGCCGGCGGTGTCGTCGAACGACAGCTCGTTGTGCGTCTTGCCGCCCGGGCTCGACATCGACTTGAAGGTGCTCACGGTCGCCGCGCCTTTGCCCGCAGCGGGCGGCTTCTGCACCCCGTTATAGACGCGCCCTGTGACGAGGGGCCGATCTGGATCGCCGTCGATGAACTCGACGACGACCTCGGTCCCCACGCGCGGGTGGAGGACCGCGCCGCCGCCCGCCCCGGCGAAGCTCTGGCTGACGCGGACCCAGGAGCTCGCTGGCTCCTTCCGGTGCCGTTCCACCTCGGTGTCCCAGTGAAACTTCAGCCGCACGCACCCGTTCTCGTTGCCCGCGGGTCCTCCCACGTGGATCTCGGCGCCGCGCGCGCTCGGCTCGTCCACGACGAGCGCGGTCTGGGAGCCGTGGATCCGCGGCTTCTGCGTGCGCCGCGCGGGCCGGAACCTCGACTCTTCCGCGCGTCCGGCGACGCCGCGGCGCGCGCACTCC
The DNA here is from genome assembly GCF_051519845.1 of Sorangium sp. So ce362. Classification (NCBI taxonomy): domain Bacteria; kingdom Pseudomonadati; phylum Myxococcota; order Polyangiales; family Polyangiaceae; genus Sorangium; species Sorangium sp. So ce362. The sequence goes on from NZ_CP150332.1 coordinate 8,662,472, forward strand.
ACACGCGCCCAGAACGGCGCGCCGTCCGGGGTGCCGGGGTCCCTTCGCACGCCGAAGCCGCCCGCGAGCTCGCCCTCGGCGGCGCCGCGCAGCTCGGCGCGGGTGACGAGGTACTCGCCGTCGTAGCGGTCCACCGGGTGATCCATCGCGAAGACGGTGCCCGCGCCGAGGAGCCGGCAGGCCCCTTCGGCCGTGGCGAAGCGCGCCTCGGTCTGGAGCCGCTCCAGCAGCGCCCGCGCGATCGGCTTGCCTTGTTTGGGCGCGTCGGCGTACCGGCCGGGGTACGCCGCAACGAAGAGATCGCCGTCGCCGGCGCTCGCCTCGGCGGCCATGTCGAGGTTCGGCTTCTCCCAGTTGTAGTCCGTCAGCCTGACGCGCGTGGGGCGCAGGCGGCTGCCGAGCCGGACGTTGTCCAGGTGGCGGCCCTTGGTGTGCGGCGTGAGCGGCTCGAACGGGGAGAGCTTGAAGCGCCCCTCGTCGCTGTCGGACAGCACCAGCACGACGGCGCGGTCGGTGTGCTCGAAGTGGTAGGTGATGCCGTCTTCTTCGAGCAGGCGGGCGACGAAATCGAAGTCGCTCTCCTCGTACTGCACGCAGTAGGGTCGCGCGTTCGGGTCGTCGAGCCGCCCCGGGTCGCGGATGCGGAAGGCGAACGTCTCGCTGGGCGCCACGAAAGGGTCGGCTGGTTCGGCTGCCCCTGGCGGCGGATCTCCGGGCTGCATCCGCGGATCGCCGGTGAGGACCGCGTGCACGATCTGGCGTGTCGTCTTGCTCAGGAAGATGCGGCTCCGGCGGCGGTGCATGGCGCGGACCAGCGGCGGCATGAGCACGACCTCGTAAGTCATGCCGAGGACCGAGGGGCCCAGCTCGACCGCCTCGACGATAAGGCCGTGGACGTAGCGGAGCAGCGGCTCGACGCCGGTCAGGATCCGCAGGGTCGCGAGCTTGCCGATGAGGTCCGCCGGATCGACCTCATCGTCCTGCCCGCGAGCCTGCAGGGTAATCCGCGCCTGGTACGGCGTGCTCAGGGCCTCTTCGATGACGAAGCCAACGACGTGAAGGTGGCTCCACGACAGGCCGCCGCCGTCCCAGTGGAACGTGAAATCATTTGGGTGTAGATCCTTGGCGACGACAAAAGTCCGTGCGCTTTCATGGTGTTGCGCCGAAGGCGCGGTCCCTGGGACCGCGCCCCTATCACATCGACGCAGACGCCCGTCGACGTAGCCGGTGGACTTGGCCCCCCTGCGACGTTGATGCCGTGCACTTATCCGCCGGCCCAAGCGCGAAGCCGCAGCCCAGGTTCGGCCGCGAGAGGTGAAAGAATCCGGGCGCGGGCGAGGCCACATTCGACGGATTGACGATCGTATACTTCGCCACAGGTGATAATTCCGGGCGCGAAAATGCAACGCGTTGAAATTCCACGAATCTGACGTATCCATGGCCTCTGCAAGAGGCCGGTCCCGACAGGCAGGTTGGACCGGCAGGAGGACTTGGTCGTGAGCGCCGCGTACGCCGTTGCAGCAGGTCAGGACCCTTTCGAGAGCGCCCGGGAGCAGGCAGAAGCCATGGAGAAGCATCTTCGGTCATCCGAGTCGATGGAGAGCACGCATGCCGAGCTGGAGGGGTTCGTCGTCGACGAGGGGCGCGAGTACCAGCGGCGGCTCCTCCAGGCCCACCTCGAGCTTCGGGCCGAGCGCGAAAGGCCCGTGGAGGTCAAGGGCGCGGACGGCGTTCAGCGCAAGCATCGACGTCTCAGCAGCAGAGCGCTCATGTCGGTCGTCGGAGAGGTCGATGTGCCACGCGCGGCCTATCAGGCGCCGGGCGTCCCCGGTCTTCATCCGATGGATGCGGCGCTGAGCCTCCCGGACGAGCTCTACTCGCACAGCGTCCGTCGCTACGTCGCCGAGAGCGCCGCCCGCAGCTCGTTCGATGAGGTCGTTGAGGGATTGAGAAAATCGACCGGCGCCGCGGTGCCGAAGCGCCAGGTGGAGGAGCTCGCGGAGCGCGCCGCGCAGGACTTCGATGCGTTCTACTCCACCCGCGCCGTCGAAGTCGAGGACACTCAGGCGCTGCTGGTACTCAGCTTCGACGGCAAGGGGATCGCGATGCGGCGCGAAGACCTCCGACCTGCGACGCGGAAGGCTGCGGAAGCGGGGAAACACAAGCTCACGAAGCGCCTCGCCAAGGGCGAGAAGCGCAACCGGAAGCGAATGGCCGAGGTCGCCACCCTCTACACGATAGACCCCTGGGTCCGCACGCCTGACGACATCGTGAACGACTTGCGCCCTGTGCATGACGTCGCCGCGCAACGGCCGCGGCCGGTGAACAAACGGGTCTGGGCGAGCGTGGAGAAGTCATCGCGAGAGGTGATCTCGGCGGCGTTTGCTGAAGGCCTGCGTCGCGATCCGGAACGCCTTCGGCGGTGGGTGGTGCTGGTCGACGGCAACAAGGACCAGATCACCCTGGTCAAGCGCGCCGCGAAGAAGGCATGCGTCGAGATCACAATAGTCCTCGATATCATCCACGTGCTTGAATATCTCTGGAAGGCCGCGCACTGCTTCTTCGCCGACGGGACCAAGGAGGTCGAGCAGTGGGTGACGTGCCGGCTGCACGAGCTGCTCGCGGGGCGCACGGCCGGAGCCATTGCCAGCACCATCCGGCGCCATGCCAGCAGCCGCGTGGTGGACATGGGGACAGCGGTGACGCTCGATACCTGCATCGGCTACCTCGTGAAGCATCGGACGCTCTTGCACTACGATCGCGCGCTCGCAGCGGGGCTGCCCATCGCCACGGGGGTGATCGAGGGCGCATGCCGCCATCTCGTCAAGGATCGCATGGACCGCACCGGGGCTCGCTGGTCGCTCCAAGGCGCAGAGGCGGTGCTGCGCCTCCGCTCGCTGCGCTCGAGCGGCGACTTCGAAGCCTACTGGGCGTTCCACCTGCAGCAGGAGCATGACCGAACGCACCGTGCACGTTATGCAGGAGGCGATGTCCCCTCACCGCTGCCGCCGCCTCGACCCAAACTGCGCCGGGTGAAATGAGCAAAACGCCCTCGTTCCAGAAGAGCCGCACCCAAATCATTTTGTTGCAGCACCATCAATCACAGCCTCTCTGGCATACATATTTCGCGCGCACGTCCGACCACGATCACATCTCGCACGGCATGCAACGCCTCACAAACTATGGGTAAAGCATAACTAGCTTCTCGTGCAAGCGATCCAGCTCATCGCTTGGGAAACGGTACCGCCAGCCGGGAGCACCGGCAGCCATTCGCGACTCCAACTCTCTCAACCCTCGCCAAAAGCTCAACAGAACCTTGCTCTTGACAACCAGCACGTCCAACGCCACCACCAACGTCACACCAGAGCCTCGACGAATGAGCCGCGTGCGCACGAGCCCATTTTCCATTTCAAATAGCAGTCGACACTCGGTTGCCTCTGCGGAAATTGCCACACCCGCACAGTCGTGTCCACAAGCGAGCGCATCGAGTGTCCACACGAGCTCAGCAATCCAGTCCGCAGGCGTGTCCGAACCCTCAAAATCAACAGCGTCATCATCAGCGATAAGGGTTCCCCTCAACCAGCCGTGACGCGGCGCCCCAAAGCGGAGCCGCATACGATTCACGAGTCGCGGGATCATCGCGTCACTTGCATCCGATGCGTGACTTCGTTGGATACGCAGTCTCAAGCATACCCGTCTCCTTGTTGAACCACATTTCGATCCGGCCGGACCATAGCCTACTCGACACGTATGCCTCGTATTTGATTCGATCTCCCTGCGTCTGTAGCTTTTTCCTGAGCTCCCATGCCTCGTTCACAACCTGCATAATCTCATTTTTACCTAAGGAGCCAAATATACCATTGTTTCCACGAATTTTTTCTGGGCTTCCAATCCAGTGCCCCTCAAAAATATGCCCCCAATCCGTGCCGCGCCTCGCGGGGCCACGAAATACGAGACCGAGAGGATCGATCCAACAGTTCGGGTCTGCAACATATCCGTACTGTGAAACACCATTACGAAGACCGATAGGGTCTTGACTTATATATCTCCCACCCTCCGGGTCGTAGTACCTGAACCTGTTGTAATACAGCCCCGTCTCCGGATCCTCGTACTGCCCCGGATACCTCCACGGACACTCCGTCTTTTTCCCAGCGAGCTCTTCGCGCGGCACCCCGTACAAATCGAGCTGCGCCTTCCACGCCACCTGCCCCGCCTCGGTCATGAGCATCGCAGGGGTGCCGAGGTGGTCAGTGACCACGCTGTACCGCTGCCTCCCCTCGAACTTGGCCACCGGCGCGAACGCCCCCGGCTCGAAGATCCACGTCACCAGAGGCTCCAGCGTCCCATCCGTCCTCCGGACGCGCTCGTGCACGAGGTCGTCCCCATCCCAGACGTACTCGGTGACGGCCCCGTCGAACTCCTTCCGCACGCGCCTCCCCAGCGCATCGTAAGCGAACGCCACCGTCTTGCCGTCCGGCCGCTCGACCTCCCGCAACCTACCCGTCGGATCCCAGCGGTAGGTCCACCGGCTCCCATCGGCGAGCCGCTTCTCGATCAGGTTCCCCGCCCCGTCATACCGGTACTCGGTCCCGCCCGCCCGCAGCAGCACGCCCCCGCGCCCGTAACTCCGGTCATCCCGATCCGGGCTCCGGAACAGGTTGCTCACCGCGTCGCTCTGCCGGTGCTGCGTCGTCCCGTCCGGGAACAGCGCCGCGATCAGGTGCCCCCGCGGATCGTGCGTGAACCGCGTCGCGCCCTTCCGCGTGTCGATGAGCGCCGCGATCTGCTCCGGCCCCTCCCACTGGTACCCGACGCGCATCACGTCGGTCCCCGGGCTCGCCGCCTTCGCCCCGGCGAGCACCTGCCGCAGCGCCGGCCTCCCCAACGCGTCGCGCTTCCACGTCGCGACCACCCCTCCCGGCAGCCGCCGCGCGAGCTCCAGCCCGAGCGGGTCGCGCTCGATCTTCATCTCCCAGTCCGGCATCTCGAGCAGCGGTAACCGCAAGCTCACGATCGCCGGCGAGAGCAGCCGCGCGCTCGGCCCTGCCCGCACGCCGGCCAGCTCCCCCGCCTTGTTCCACACGTACTCGGCGCGGTGCCCCAGATCCGTCTGCCGCTCGACCCGCAAGCCCGCGTCGTCGTACCGGCTCTCCACCTCGTACCGTGTCTCGCCCACCTCGTGCCGCTCGCGGACCACCTGCCCCAGCGCATCGCGCTCCAGGCCCACCTTCACGTCACCCGACCGGGCGCCCACGAGCTCGCCCAGCGCGCTGTACGCGAACGTCTCCTCCAGCGGCGCGCCCCCGCCCAGCGGCGCGCGCAGCGTCCTCCGCGTGATCCTCCCGAGCGCGTCGCGCTCGATCTGCGTCACGCCGTAGTCCGGCCCCAGCACACGCAGCGTCCGCCCGGCCTTGTCGTACAGGTACCGGTGCCTGCGCCCGTCAAAGCCGATCTCCGCCTCCACGCGCCCCGCCCGATCCAGCTCGAACCGGTACTGCTCGCCGTGCTGGTTCTCCACCGCGACGAGGTCCTCCTCCTTGTCGTAGTGCAGCCGCACCGTGTGCTTCATCGGATCGGTGTGCTCCACGAGCCGGTTCATGCCGGCGTACCGCATCGCCACCCGCCGCCCCTGCGCGTCCACCTGCTCGACGACGTTCCCCTCGGCGTCCCGCGCCATCGACAGCCGCTCTCCGTCTGCGCGCTCCAGGTACGTGATGCGCCCCAGCTTGTCCCGTGCGGCGCGCGACACCCGCCCCCCCGCATCGACGACCTTCACGAGCCGCCCCCGCGTGTCGTGCTCGAACCGCGTCGTCCGCCCTTCCCCGTCGGTCATCTCGGCGAGGTCGTGCCGCGGAGTCCAGCGCATCCGCGCCCGCCGCCCCGCCGAGTCGTCCAGGCCCACCAGCCGCCCCTGCTCGTCGTGCGCGTACCACGTCATGGCCCCCGCCGGGTTGCGCGCCCACACCGGCCTGCCGCGCGCGTCGTACCCAGCAGCCCATTCGCCGCCCGCCGCGTCGACGAGCCGCACGAGCTGGTCCTCGCGATCGTACTCCATCCGCGTCTCGGTCCCGAGCGGATCGCGGTGCAGCACGCAGCTCCCCCGCGCGTCATACACCCACGCGTTCTTGCTCCCGAGCCCGTCGGTCTCCGACGTCTTCCGGCAGTACGCATCCCACGTGTACTCCGTCACGGCGCCCATCGGATCCACCATCCTGTCGACGAGCCCGAGCGCATTGCCCCAGTACTGGGTGATCCCACCGCGCCCGTCCTCGACCGACGTGAAGTGCCGGTGCTCGTCGTACGTGATGCGGCGATCGTAGATGCCCCCGTCCCCCCAGGTGCGCACGCACCAGCCCTCCGGGTGGTACCAGCTCCACGCGAAGTGAAACGAGAGCCCGCCCTTGTGGGTCTCCTTCACCATCACCCCGCCGCGGTACTCGTACCGCAGCGCATGCCCCAGCGGGTCCGTCGCGGCCGACAACCGACCTTCGGCATCGAAGCTGTAGCGGACGAGCGGCTCGCCCTCGAAGTACACCCCCTCCATGCGCCCTTCCCGCGTCCAGCGCACCTCGAGCGCGCGGCCCGCCGTGTCGAGGATCTCGCGCAGGAACCCGCGCTCGTACTTCAGCACGACCGCATTCCCCGACCGATCGACGAGCCGCGACAGCACGAACCGCCGCGCCCCCGAGGCCTTCGTGAACACCGCGCACACCCCGTCCGCGCTGCGCTTCTCGTATCCGCCGTCCGTGCGCGTCAGCGTGTACCGGTCCTCGCCGTCCCAGTCCGAGGCCCCAGCGCGCAGCGGCGGGTGCTCCTTCGGCCGTCCGTCCGCGAGCCGCAGCACGACGCCGCTCGCCGTCTCCTCCACGCTCTCCTCGAACGGATGGCTCCACCCGGGGCCGAGCGCCCCCTCCTCCATCTGGCGGCTGCGGTAGTTGCGCTCCCACACGATCGGGATCATCCCCGGCAGCTCGAAGTCGACCGCCTCCGCGATCAGCTCGCCGGTCATCACATCCACCGGGTGCCCTGTCAAAAAGCAGATCACCTTGCTGCGCCACGAGCCCTTCGTCGCTCCCGTGAGCGCGTGCAGCTTGTTCGACACCCACTTCGTGCGGATCGCCTGTGTCGCCGCCGCCGCGAAGTCCACCGCCTCGGGTCCGCCGATCAGCACCGGCGCGCCCATCGGCACGGCGAGGCAGACGCTCGTCGGCAGGTTGATCGGGAAGTTGCAGCTCATCACGACGGATGCCGTCCGGCTCTGGCTCGACCCCTCGAAGTCCACCGTCTTCGAGCCCGTGATCAACGTGCCGTCGTTGCCAGGAATATCGTTCGGCGCGAAGGACACGCCCGGCGGCGTGGGGAAATGGGGCACCCCCTTCACCTCGGTGCCCGTGTTCCCGACGCGCATGCCGTTGACGCGCACCGCGCCCCCTCCGCCGAAGACAGCCCCGATCACGGCGCTCATCGCCGCGCCCATCGGATCGAACACCACGCCGATGAACGGGTGCGGCAGCGGCGTCGGCACAGGGCCGGCGGGAGTCGGCACCATCACCATGTGAAGGTCGATGCCGAGGACGGGATCACCCCACTTCGCTGCGATCATTCTTGAACCTCTCCGGCTGCTCTCTCAAGCTCGATGCCGCCCGGTAACACCGCGACACGACCGTCCGGGAGCTACGGAGCGCGTCGGAACGGCACGGCGGCGGCCGGCAGCGCCGTCGCCGCCGAGAGCGGCAGCGTCTCCTCTTCCGGGAGCGGCCGGGCGCTGGCAGCGAGCAGCTGCGTGGCGCCAGGATCTGCCACGTCGCCGGCCTCCGGAGCCTGAGGACCAGCGCCCGGCTCCTCGAACGCACCGGGCCGCTGCGCCTCTCCAGCCGCCTTGAAGGGGAGCGCCTCCTTCGGAGCGAACGCCGAAGCGTTCAGCAGCGCAGTCGATGTCGCCTCGGATTCGCTCTCGGGCTCCTCTCCCAGCGCGCCGTCCGGCGCTGTCGCGGGGCCCGGATCGCGCGATCCCAGTTGCCCCCATGCGACACGATAAGCCCCTTCGAACACGCGCAAGCCCGAGGACTCGCCGCGCTCCACGTTATCCGCCAGAGAAGCGAGCCATTCCTCCTCGATCTCGTCCCAGCGGCGCGCGTCGAGCCCGAGGGCTGCTAGCACCTCGTGCTTCGCTTGACCCGCGTCGAGCAGGGCTCGCACGCGCGCGAACTCCTCCAGCGAGATACCCCCATCCCTCGCCATCGCACAACCTCCTGCCCGCGCGCCGACCGATCCCTCCACGCCACCTCACCGGCGCCACGTCGCGGAGATTCAAGTCGAGCCCTCCTCGTCCTACAGGATGAGAACGCGTCTCGTCAAGACCGACGTGAGGGGCCTCACCTCGCTCCGGTGGGACGCGCTTGGGAGGGAGCACGATTCGGCTGGTCAGAGGCTGTTGCGTCCCAGCGAGGAGCTCCGTTACCGTCGCCAGCACCGGAGGAACATCCCATGGCCAAGTCCAAATCCCCGAAGAAGTCACCCGTGAAATCCGCGCCGGCCGGCACGGCCGAGGAGATGCCGCCGCCGCTCGTCCTGACGGCCGCGGAGCAGGATCTTCTGGAGCGCTCCCTCAAGCTGCTGGTCAACATCCAGACCACGCCCTTCAGCGAGCGTGCCCGTCGCGAGGGCTATACCGCCGACGAGCATCGCGAAGGCTGGCGGCTCCTCAGGGTCGCTTCGGGCGAGGAGAAGCCGCTGGAGCACCTCTTCGTCGAGGTCGCGAACGGCGGCGTGCTGCAAGGCGCGGAGCGGCTCCGCCTGCTCCAGGACGTCGACGCCTTCGAAAATATGTGGTTCCCCCGCACCCACGTCGTCATTCGCCGCGTCGTCCCGCGCGCCCGCCGCGACGCCTTCGAGGCCGCATTCTTCAAGAACCTCGAGCAACAGCCCCTCGGGCCGGCTGTCATCGTGTCGGTCCGGACGTTCCTCTCCCGCCTCGACGGCCTCTCCCAGAGCAGCGACGAGGACGCGAAGAAGGTCCGGCAGACCCTCGTAAGGCGTGGCCTGACGGAGGAGAAGCTCAAGGACGTCCGCGATCTGCTCGGCAAGCTCGAGGTCGGCGGAGGCCCGCTGCCCCAGCGCAAGGTGTCCGCCGCCGAGCTCGCGAAGGCCCAGCAAGCACAGCGAGAAGCCCTCGACGATCTCCGCGACTGGTTCAACGACTGGGCAACCACCTTCCGGCAGGTGTTCGGTACCAAGGCCCAGCTCAAGCTCGGCCTCACCTCGGCCAAACGCGCATCGACCGGCAAGAAGGAGGTGGTCGAGGAAGAGGAAGAGGACGACGGCGAGGAGACCGGAGACGAGGAGACGGGCGAGGAGGAGCTCGACGAGGAGGAGGTCAGCGACGACGAGTCCGAGCTCGATGAGGACGAGTAGCCGGAACCGTCCACTGCGACGCGGCGCGCCGTAGCTGGCGTTCGGGGCGTGTCACCCCGCGGCGCTCCACCGATTCAGCGGCGACTCGGCAACCTCGGTCCGCGTTGAGCGGACGCTCCGGCGCCAGACAATAAGCCGATCTCCTGCAAGCCCGCACGCGATGCCTACCAGCAGGACGGGCAGTCGCTCTCCCGCAGTCGATCTCCTCCTCGTCGCCGTTCTGTCCGACTAGCCTGGATTTTCACCGAGATAGTTCGCCTAACGGCGCAGCATGAGACCGTCCCTCCGGCTAGGTAACCCGAGGACGCGGTTTCACACGGAACGGCGTGAGCCAGGCAAGCGGTGGCATCAAGGGGGCCGTGAGGGAAAAGGGTGCGCTATGGGCGAATTTCTCATCCGTCAGCTTCTCCCCCTCGGTGGACGTAGATGATGCGCCGGCAGCGCAGATCATCCTTGAAATCCAGCAAAAATCGGCTTCATTGCCTCTCGACACCGCTCTCCTTGCCTTGACGAGATCCCTTATGTGTGGGTCACGTTTTTCGCGATGAGCGCACCCACTCCACTAACTGACCCCGCTCGCTTCTTTCTGGCACCCACCCAGGCGCGGCACCGCCAGTACGAGGCGCTGCGCGCCTACTTTGTGGAGCGTCGATCGAGCACCGAGGTCGCGCAGACCTTCGGCTACACGCCCGGCTCGTTCCGCGTGCTCTGCCATCAGTTTCGGCACGATCCTGACCGTGCCTTCTTCACCCAGCCGATGCGCGGCCCGCACGAGCAGCCGAAGAAGTCCCGCGCCCGGCGCCTGATCATCGCGATGCGCAAGCGCAACCTGTCGATCTACGACATCGCCGAGGAGCTCCGAAGCCAGCACATCGAGCTCAGCCCCACGGCCATCACCGAGGTGTTGCGTGAGGAAGGCTTCTCCAGGCTGCCGCGTCGCAAGGACGACGAGCGCCCCGCCAGGACGCGTCCCGAGCGCGCCAGCCGCGCGGATGTCCGCAACTTTCAGCTCGTCCCTGCGACGTTCGAGACCCATGTCGGCGGGTTGTTCGTGCTCCTGCCGCTGCTCGTCAAGCTGGGCCTCGATCGGCTCGCCGACGACGCAGCCCTGCCTGGCTCGAAGGCGATCCCGGCAGCCCACGCGCTGCTCGCGGCCCTCGCGTTGAAGCTGACGTCCATCGAGCGCAAGAGCCACGTGATGGACCTGGTCTTCGACCAAGGCCTGTCGCTCTTCGCGGGGCTCAACGTCATCCCGAAGACGACCTTCCTCGCGCAGTACTCCGATCGTCTGGGACGCTCCAGCTCTGTACGACTGCTGCGCGGCTGGCTCGACCACCTGCGCGCTCATCTCGCGCTCGCGGGCGCGTCGTTCAATCTCGACTTTCACGCCGTTCCCTTCTTCGGGCAGGACGAGTTCGTCGAGCGCCACTACCTTTCCAAGCGCAGCCGCCGCGACAAGGCCGTGCTCACCTTCATCGCCCAGGACGCCGACACCGATGTGCTCTGCTACGCCAACGCCGACCTGCGCAAGGGAGAGGAGAGCGATGAGGTCCTGCGCTTCGTCGACTTCCGGCAGAAGACGTGCGGCAAGGTGCCGCCGCACCTCGTGTTCGATTCGAAGCTCACCACCTACAAGAATCTGAGCCGCCTGGATGCCCAGGGGATCACCTTCGTCACGCTGCGCCGCCGCACGGATGTCCTGAAGCGACACGTGCTAAACGCACCGGCCGCAGCCTGGCGCCGAGTGGAGCTCGATGTACCGCATCGCAAGTTTCGAAACCCGAAGGTCCTCGACGAAACGATCCGGCTGGGCAAGGACTATCCCGCGCCGATCCGACAGATCTGCGCGCGCGATCTCGGTCACGACGAGCCCACGATCCTGCTGACCAACGACACCCGCTCGACGCCGCGCACGATCCTTGAGCGCTACGCTCGGCGCATGCTGATCGAGAACAACCTCGAGGACCAGGTCCACTTCTTCCACGTCGCTGCGCTGTCGTCCGCGGTGGCCATGAAGGTCGACTTCGACGTGACCTTGACCGTCATCGCCACCGGTCTCTACCGGCTGCTCGGCAAGCACCTGCACGGCTTCGAGCACGCCAAGGCGCGGCAAATCTTCCGCCGCTTCCTCGACACGACGGCAAGGGTCGAGGTCAGCCCGCAGCGCGTTCACGTGCGCCTCCCTCGTCGGGCTCACAACCCCATGCTGCTCGAGTCCGGCTTGCTCGCGACGCCCGTCGCTGTCCCCTGGTGGGGAGGAGCTTCGCTCGAGGTCGCGTTCCCCTGACCGCTGTCAGTGGCCATTGTGTTAACCGATCTTCTGCTGTGAAAATCCAGGCTAGTCGAGCTCCGTGTCGCCCCTGTGCTGCGGCGCGGGGCGCCGCGGCCCGCTTCGCCGAGCTCGGAGTAACCGGAGTCGATGTCCAGCAGGGCGAGTGCGTGCGGCCCACGTCGAGGTGGACGTGGGCGAGCTCGAGGGCGCCCTTCTACGGCGGCCGTGGGCCGTCTACCGCGGCTGCCTCGTCGGTGAGCTCGGTGCCGCTCCGCTTCGGCTCGGCGCTCTTGCCCATGTGGCCGCCCGCCAACCATCTGGTCGACGAACAGCGCCCGCGCTGAACAGCCGCTCGTCGTCCTCCACGACGGGCACGTCCTCGTCGCCGAGCCGCAGGAAGCACAGCTCGCCCGCTCATCCTTACGAGTTTCTTCCCAGGGAGGGACTACATCGGATCGACCCAAGTCCACACGTCCGAGAACAGGCAGACATAGATCGTCGCCTCCCCCATGAACGCCCAATCCATCGACACGTCTGGCACCACCTCATTGCCAAGCTCTGGTGGGATCGTCTGGTAGCCGGGGTACGTGGCCTCGATCTCCCCGGTGATCTCGCGCGCCACCGGCTCCTCCTCGGGGATGCCGGGGAGGTGAATCCCGTAGTATGGCCCGAGCAGGGACACGTGGAAGCTGAGCGCCGTTTCGTCGGTGAGCCAGATGCGGGCCGAGTACGCCGGGTCGCTCCCCCTCGCCACCAGGCTGAGCGACTCGTTTTGAAGGCCGTATCGGTCCCCCAGTCGGCGGATCATCGCTTTCCACGTCGGGTACTCCGCTCGGCCGCGGTTTGCGGCTTCCACCAGGCGGCGGTGCTCCTCCGTGTCGTCGTAGACGGGCTCGTTGGGAGGTACGTGGATGCGCTCGAAGCAATGTACGCCCCGCGGGTAGAAGCGGTAGACGACATCGAGCAGCTCGGAGCGAGTTATCATCGTCATTTCATCACCTTGGCGCCGAGCCACTTGTACTTGGACTTGAACGCCGCCCGCGCCGCGAGGATCAACCTTTCGCAGAAGATCCCCGGCGGGAGGTTATAGTCCATGCGGCGTGCGACGCCCTCTGCGATCTCTACGCTGAGCATGGCCGCACGGGTTGGCCGGATTCGCCCCATACGCTGAGTCCGCAGCGGCATCCCTATCCTGAAAGAACACCTCCAGGTGCGCACCGGGCGCAGGTTATGCAATTTCGAAAATTCCAGGTTGGCCTTGGCCTCCTGCCATCCACCGGCATCGTCCTTGCCGTCATCTTTGACAATGGTGACGAAGGGGAATTCCTTCCGTGAGAAGGAGACGATGGGGAACTGCTGCTGAGCTTCGCCAGTCGGATCGCCTGCGTTCGTCGGCTCGGCATCCAGAATGCACGAGACTCCGAACAGTGAGCAAAACAGAACGAGAATGACAGCGGACAGGCTCTTCATGCGCGAAACCTAACGTCCGCTCTCAAGCCATCCAGTCCGGCGATTCCGCGGAGCATCGGTAGTGGCTCTGCCTAAGCGTGGATTTCGCGTCCAGGGGGCACGAGCGAGCCGAAGGCGTCGTGCGAGCGGCGCTCGGCCAAGAGCGTGCGGTTTAAACTACAATTGGCTGACGCCAAGAGCGTCACGAAGGCGCACGCCCCCCTTACCCCCTACGATCATTTCGTCTGGTTCCATGCTCAATTGAGCCAGCGGGCGAGCTGCGAGCACTCCGGCACGTGCAGGGTCGTGCCCCGAGCCGACCGGGCCAATCTTCCCGGAACGAGGATCAGCGCGCGGCGCAGCCACGGCGTTCGCCAGCTCGCCAAGTGCGGAACGTGCTCCAGCACATAGCGGCGCATCAGGTTGGCCGTCAGCAGCTTCAGCAGCAGCGCGGCATGATTGGCGTTGAAGCAGTGGCTCGGCACGCGACCGCATCCCCACCCGTGCTTGAGCTCGCCAATGAGCGGCTCGATGCCCGCGCGCAGGTCATACCGCGCCGCGACGTCTTCCGGCGCTTCGACCGGCTCGTTGGTCAAAAAGACCTGCACCGTGTAGTCGAGCCCCTCCCAAAGGTAGATCCGCTTTCCATTCTCCCGGTCGCGTGTGCGTACGGCGATGACGCGGACTCCATCGGGCCAATCGCGGCGCCGGAAGAGCACCTCGGTCACCTGCCGTCGAGGACGACCATCGGCATCTCGGTCGATGGTCCGCCATCCGGTAGCGTACGCGACCCTGCCCACCAGATCGGGGCTCATCCGCGCCTTGGTCAGGAAAAAGCATCCCTTCGAAGCAACGGCGTGCATCAAGGCGCTGCAATCCCCCGCGCCATCGATCCGTACGTAGATGGCCGCGCTCGGAGCTGCGGCGCGCGCGCGATCAATGCACTCCTCGACGAAGGGCACATCGGCTTCGCCGAAGCTCGTGTCGCCCGGTCGCAGCTTGGCCCCGACGATGGCGTCGGCCTCGGCGATCCGCGCCAGGATCGGATGATAGCTCGGCCGGCCGTGGTAGCGCGGGTTCGGGCCCGGCCGCCCCCCTCCTGCATTCCGAAGAGCGGCTCCACGGTGGTGTCGACGTCGATATGCACGAATCGGTGCTTTCGGCGAGCAACCAGGGCAAGCCCGTGATCGACGACCATGCTGTGCAGCGCCTCGAGCGCATCGTCGTCGAAGCGGCACAGGTCCCGGTAGACGGTGTCGATGCTCGGGACGACCCCGTCGGCGAGGCGTACGAAGAGCGGATCGACGGCGAGCGCCTCGATGCCGAAGACGCGCTCCTCGCCGGCGAGCGCGCCGTCCATCAGCAGGCGCATCCAGCAGGCGCATTTGCGCGGCCATCGGGTAGATAACCGAGCGACCCGACTTCAGCCGGAAGAACCTGCGGCTCAAGGCCGCGTCGACGCCAAGCTCCCGGATGAAGGCGCCGAATGGGGCAAGCCCTGCGATGCCCGTCAGGTTCTTCTCCGTGGGCGCGATGTGAATCATGGCAGGGTTTGGCCGCCGGATTCGCTCCTGGTGCCGCCCGTCGCCTTTCCGCTTGAGCCCGAGCTCGTGCCGGCGCACCTTGGAGGTGCTCGGCGTGTGCCTTCGTTTGGTCATAGCAACCCGGACGGGTCGCCACGCCGAGCCTTTCTTTCAAGGCGTTCCTTTTACTGCGCCGGATCTCTCACGCCCAGGATCGGATTTTTAGGCGCGAAATCCACGTTGAAGCCGACGAAGTGTCGCTCCTCCGGTCGCGCGACCGCGCTCTTGGCCGCGTTCACCTTGAGCCGCAACCGGCTCTCGATGAACCGGACCACGCTCGCCATCACACGCTCGCCGCTCCGCTCGCTTCGGACGTAGATGTTCACGTCGTCGGCGTAGCGGACGAAGCGGTGGCCGCGCCGTTCGAGCTCCCAATCGAGCTCGTCGAGCACGATGTTGCTGAGCAGTGGCGAAAGTGGACCGCCTTGCGGCGCCCCCTCCTCCGTGCTCACCACCACCCCGTTCGGCAGGATCACCTTGGCCTTGAGCATCCTTCGGATCAGGTCGATGAGCCGTCGGTCCTTGACCCGCAGCTCGATCCTGGCCAGCAAGCGGTCGTGGTGGACTCGATCAAAGAAGCTCTTCAGATCGAGATCGACCATCCACTCGTGACCCTCCTCCAGATGCCCCACGGCCTCCGCGATCGCCGTGTGACAGCTCCTCCCCGGCCGGAAGCCGTGGCTGCTCCCGTGGAAGGTCGGCTCGTAGTGCGGGCTGAGCACCTGGTGCACCGCCTGCTGTACGGTTCGATCGACCACATTGGGAATGCCAAGGCCGCGCTGGCCGCCCCCTGCTTTCGGGATCCACACCCGGCGGATCAGGCCGGGACGATAGTTCCCTTCCAGCAGCTCGCGACGCAGCACCGGCAGCACGCTGCCGAGGTGCGCGCGCACCTCGTCCACGCTCTGCCGATCCGGTCCAGGGGCGCCGTCGTTCTGCGCCACCTTCTCGAACGCACGCATCAGGTTGTCCTCGGACGCCACCTCCTCCATCGTCATCGCCGGCAGGGCGATTCCCTTCGTGTTCCGAGCCTTCGGCACCGCGCGCGGCGCAGGCACGGGCCGGCCCGTGTCCACCCCACCGTCGGCCCCTCGCGGGCTGTCGGCTGTCGCTCGGAACAGTTCGAGCTGTCCTGCCTGTTCACTGGCCGTGGTCGCCTTCCCTCCCCGCGTCGCCGCGGTTGGGACCGCCTTTCGGCGGCCTTCTGGTAGTACGCGACCATCTGGCTCCTCCCGTCCCTTCACCACTTTGTCCTTTCGTTCTCCATGGTTACCGCCCGCGGTCGCCCGTGGCGGAGGCCGGGAGGTCTCCCCGGGTAAGAACGCGAAACTTCGTGCCGAGCCCGTCGCCTATACGCACGCCGCCCGACGGACATTTGGGCTTCGCCGCCGTTGGCCGGCTCACCCCGCGGTACGTGCGCCTCGTCAGCGCTTCGCTTTTCGCTCGGTTCGGCACTGCACCTTAGACTTCCACCAGACGAGACCTCGCGGGCTCGCCCTTGTCGCTTCGGTGTTGGGTTCCTTTCCGCCTGGGTCCCAAGAGGACTTTCACCTCCAGTTCCGCGCCCATGCCGGGCGCACCAATGGGGCCGCCGCCTTTCAGCGGCGGAGAGGGCCCATTAGGCGCCGTGAAGCAGCCGAGGTTGAAGGTGCTTCAATGGGGCCGCCGCCTTTCAGCGGCGGAGAGGAGTGTGCCTGGCCGGCCGGCCGTGACGTCGTGCTGCACCGCTTCAATGGGGCCGCCGCCTTTCAGCGGCGGAGAGCATTCTTGGCCGGGTGATCGCCGGCATCGTTCCCGGGCTTCAATGGGGCCGCCGCCTTTCAGCGGCGGAGAGGCCTGGTCGGTGTGGAACGCGGCCCGGGCGGGCCCCGAGCTTCAATGGGGCCGCCGCCTTTCAGCGGCGGAGAGCTCCTTCAGCATCTGCCGCATCCGCGCGTTCTCCTCCCTGCTTCAATGGGGCCGCCGCCTTTCAGCGGCGGAGAGGCAGCGCAAGAGCGCCTCCGAGGACGCCGCCGCGAAGCTTCAATGGGGCCGCCGCCTTTCAGCGGCGGAGAGTTGCTGGAGCATCACGCTCACTCCGCTAGGCAAAGCGCTTCAATGGGGCCGCCGCCTTTCAGCGGCGGAGAGTCAACGCGCCCGTACCGCCGCCCGCTCGCCGTCGCCGGCTTCAATGGGGCCGCCGCCTTTCAGCGGCGGAGAGTGGGGGGTACGCCCTTCATCGTGCGCGATCACCACGGCGCTTCAATGGGGCCGCCGCCTTTCAGCGGCGGAGAGATCGAGCGGCCCGCGGCCGCCGAGTAGGGGAAGTCGATGCTTCAATGGGGCCGCCGCCTTTCAGCGGCGGAGAGCGAGCGCCGCCGGCGTCTCGGCCCCGCTCCGCTCCACGCTTCAATGGGGCCGCCGCCTTTCAGCGGCGGAGAGGGTGCTTGGCGATGTCCCCGCTCTCCTCGAGGGCGTGCTTCAATGGGGCCGCCGCCTTTCAGCGGCGGAGAGCCCGACGGACCTTGAGGTGCGTGGCGTCAAGGGGGCCGCTTCAATGGGGCCGCCGCCTTTCAGCGGCGGAGAGCGGTGACAGCGCTGCGGGTCGACGCAGAAGCACGTCAGCTTCAATGGGGCCGCCGCCTTTCAGCGGCGGAGAGAGGCCTCCCAAGCCTAGCTAACATTTCGCGCACTTGCAACCCGGTTTGCGAGAGGTCCCCGTTCCACCCCCCGCTCCGGCCACCCGGGGGCGCCCCGCGCGCCCCCGGCCATCTCGAAATCCATCGTCTTTTCAAACACCTGCCGGCCTTGCGAGCGCCCCCCGGGTTTTCCGCGTCACTCCACCGCTCGCAGCCGGTGCTCCCGCCCTCTTCTACCACCCCCCCTCCTCTCCTCGCCCAGCCCTTCCGTTCTCCCCGGCCGCCTTGCCGCTCCCTGCCCCACCTCGCCCGACTCATCCCCCACCTCGCCCGACTCATCCCCCACCTCGCCCGACTCATCCCCCACCTCGCCCGCCTCATCCCCCTCGGGACGCTCACCTCCCGAGCCGGGGACGACCCCCGCCGCCCCGGGGTCCCGCCCGCCGACCCCCGCGACCCACCGCCCGCGCCGGGGCTTCGTCCCCCCGACCGCCGGCGCCCTTGTACTCCAGCCACACGTCGCGGGATCTCCGTGGATCTCGATGAGCGGGCGGACGATCGGGACGCTTGCCTCGTTCGCACACGGGTGGAGCCCAGCTCGTTCGGTGCTCACCGATGTGGGGCTGGAGTACGAGCGTGCGGACAGCGATCGCCATGGGAGTCGTCGCTGCGCTCGCCGTCCTCGTCCCGGCGTTCGTCCGCGTTGCCGTCCGCGTCGCCTGCGGAGGACGTTCTCGATGGTTTTTTTATAGACACCGGAACCACCCCGGGTGTCTCTATCACCAGCACTGCTTCCGCATGGACTGTCCGCCTCCCCGGCTCCAAGCATGTTGGGTCGACAGCTTGACTTCACGTCAGGGGGCTTCGGACATCCTGGATGGAGAAGTTAATTTCACGATCGTGACAATTTTTTTTCTACCTATGTGAAGAACATTCTCGCAAATAGGTCTAAAGAATCGGCGAGCCAATACAGCCGGCCTCACCTGGAGCACCGACCAGTTTGATTTGCCGGTAATTTGGGGCGATTCGATGGAAGGCTCGACGGAGTCGCCGGGCCATGATCTCGTCCGCGTCCGGAGGTGCACGGATGGAACGATGGTCGCCGCCGGTGGGGCTGTCGCGGCAGGAACAGGCGCTCATGAAGCGGTTGACACGGGTGCGACCCCTATTCGGCTTTCTCAGGCTGCACCGGTACGAACTGCTTGATGAGACGTTCCAAGAGCAGCTGGAGAGCATGTACCGGACCACGGGAGCAGGTGAACCGCCGCATCCGCCCGCGCTGATGTGCATGGTCGCGCTGCTCCAGGGTTACGTCGGCGCATCGGATGCCGGACGCTGGGACGAGCCGGCCGGATCACGAAAGGCAGCACCGCGCGGGCCACCAACGCGGGCAGGCGGTCGGGGATGCGCGGGCCACGAAAAGGCCCATGAACGAAGGGGCCGCTGGCATGCGGGTCGAGCTGCGGGCAGAGGTTGGCCAACGGCCACGTGCGAGCGGCACGCGGAGGGACGTGGCCAAGAGGCTCAAGCCGCGTCGAACGACGGGTCTCTGGCCCTGGCGATGGGCGGCGGCACGGTGAGGATGCCGAGATGGGTCAGGATCGCCACGATGGCTTCGCGCTCGGAGATGTCGGCGACGAGCCGCCGGCGCCCACCGCACGGACACGCGAGCACATCCTCCAAATAGACGAGGCGGAGGAGGGAAGCCCAGGCGATGCGTGCATAGACCGGCAGGACGACACTTGGCGCCACACGCGATCGCGCTCGCCTACCAGCAGGTCGGGCAGTCGCTCCCCCGGGGTCGAACTCCTCCTCGTCGCCGTTCCCTCGCTAGGGAGCCTGGCCTGACCGTCTTCGCAATGGGTGTCTGTCACGTCCCCATCTCCCCCCCGCCCGGACGTCGCCCTCGTCGCACCGCGGTTCCCGATCTCGGCCCGCGCGCACGCCCGGCTGGCTCCGGCGCTCGAAAAATTCGGTCCGCTGAACGGCGCCGGCGGTCATGCGAACGAAAAATCCACTCTCGCGAACCTCCGGCGGGGGTCTCGCGAACGCAAAGCGGGGCCTCGAGATCCGCCAAGGGGGGTCCCGAGAACGGAAAGTTGGGTCTCGAGGTCCGCCGAGGGGGTCTCGAGAACGAGATCCTGGCTCTCGAGAACGAGATCCTGGCCCTCGAGAACGAAATCTTGGCTCTCGAGAACCGCGCGCGGGGTCTCGAGGTGGGCCTCGACCCCGCCGCGCGACCTCGAGACGTCCGGTCCCGTGGACCGGAGGCATTTTTCTGGAGCCGCGACGCGAGATCCCGGTCCAGAGACGCGAAACCTCGTTCCGCAGAGCGCCGGTCCCGTTCCGCCGCCCTGAAGATTCGATCCCCGGACCTCGGGAGCGGTTCCCATCGCCGCCGAACGGCACCGGCTGACCGCCTTGCAGGCGCCGCGGTCAGCGCGGGGCCGAGGTCGCGGCAGCGAGCGCCCGCAACAGGGTGACCACGGCGATCACGTGGCTGATCCGGCCGTCCTGCATCGCTGCCGTCACCTCGTCAGCGCTCATCACGACCGCCTCGGTGCTCTCGTGCTCGTCGCCCAAGGGCTCGCCGACCCGCCGCACGCCGCGCGCCAGGTAAAGGAAGCAGCGATTCGCCTGGAGCGCCGGATTCGGGTGCACCCATCCGAGCGTCTCGAGCGACTCCGCGGCATATCCCGTCTCTTCCAGGAGCTCGCGCGGCGCCGCGGCCGCCGGCTCCTCCCCGGGATCGACGATGCCGCCGGCGGTCTCGATGGTCACCGCGTCGAGCCCGTGCCGGTGCTGCCGCACAAGGACGAACTCCCCAGCATCGGTGATCGCGGCCACCGAGATCCAGTCGGCGAGCTCCAGCGTGAAGACGGGGTATGGCGCGCCCGCGGCCACGACCTCATGGCGATGCACCGCCAGCGGACCGAATGAACCGGCGACCGCCGAGGCGTGCCGGCGGGGGATCGTGATGCCCATTGCGCCTCCCTACTACAGCGCGCCGCCCGCCGCCTTCTCCGCCGCGCCGCCCGCCGCCTTCTCCGCCGCGCCGCCCGCCGCCTTCTCCGCCGCGCCGCCCGCCGCCTTCTCCGCCGCGCCGCCCGCCGCCTTCTCCGCCGCGCCGCTCGCCGCCTTCTCCGCCGCGCCGCCCGCCGCCTTCTCCGCCGCGCCGCTCGCCGCCTTCTCCGCCGCGCCGCCCGACGCCTTCTCCGGCACAGCGCTCGCCGCCTTCTCCACCACGGCGCTCGCCGCCCTCTCCAGCACGGCGCTCTCGACCGCCGCCGGCGCCGCGCTCGCCACCTTCTCCGGCGCGGCCGCGGGCTTCTCGCGGCGCTCCCGCCGGAGCACCTCCTCCGCATCCTCGCCGGACACCCCTCCCGTCGCCGCCCGCAGGTCGTCCTGCGGCGGCGGCCACGCGGCGACGTAGCGGGGCACCTCGCCGGGCCCGGACGCGTCGATCCACGACACGCTCCCCGTCCCGGGGGCGCGCACGTCGACGTGCACGAACGAGCTGTTCGGATAGTACCCGCAGCCCGTGTCCACGAGCTTGCGGCAAGCCGCCGCGAGCTCGTCGTTGAGCACCCCGGCGATGCGCAGATCGAGCGCCCGCCCCGTCTGGTGGAGGCTGCCCTGGCTCTGCGGCCGGTACCCGCTCACGAGCGACACGAGCCGGCCCGGATACCGCCGCGCGAGCGCGTCGATGCGCGAGAGCAGCCCGGGGTCGAGCAGCCGCACGCCGGGCGCGATCTCCCCCACCTGCACCCCGCTTGCCTTGCTCGCCTTGCCCCCAGCGGCCCCCGACTTCTTGCCGCCCGCCGACTGCCCCTTGCGGCTGGACGCCTCCGGCTTCCGCGCAGGCGCGCGCTCGTCGGAGTCGGACAGGATCGGCCGCGGCGTGCCCCACGGGCGCGCGAGCAGCGAGAGGGCGCGCCGGGCCTCCTCGCGCGGCTTCCCCTTGCAGTCGACGAGCTCGAGGCGCTCCGGCTCGATCCCGCTCCGATCCATCGAGAGCACCGGCCCATGGCACGGCTTCGGAGGAGCCTCCCTGTCCAACCCCTTCTTCGCCCCGCGACGCTTGCTCTCGGCCGTCCGCGCCGCCCGCTTCTTCTTCTCCTTCTTCTTCTTGACCGCCTTCGCCGCGCCCCCCTCCTTCGCAGCCGCGCTCTCGGCCGCCTGCGGCGCCTTCGCGCGGCTGCGGACCTTCTGGCGACCCGCTCCGCTCGTCTTCTCGTCGCCGGTCGCCACGGAGGCGGTCTTCCCCCGGCCGCGGAGCGGGCTCTCCCGCGTCTCCGCCCGCTGCGCGCGCTCCGCGCCCGGCGGTGAGGCGGGAGAAGCCGGCGCACGATCGCGACGATCCCGCTTGCCCGTCTTCGCCTCGGCCTTCTCGGCGGCATGCGCCCTGGGCAGCGGCTCCGCGCACAACCGCCCCGCCGGGACGGCCGGCACCGCCATGCTCACAAGCACCGCAAGCGCGGCAGCGCGAGCACGCCTCAGACGCGCTCGAGGCTCCGCGCTGCGCACAGCCCCGCCTGCGTCCCGCGGCGCCTGGCCTGCACTGCTCACGGATCGAAGGCTCATCATGGAAAGCTCCAGTCGGGTCGGGTGCGAGTGGCATCCACCACGGATCGGATCTCCCGGGCACGGCGTCGCCGCCCGCCCGCAGGATGTGGGGTTGGGAGAGGCAGTCGGCGGTCCGCTTCTTGAATCAACCTGGAACGAGGTCAGCGGCCTCGACATAGCGTCTCCGAGACGCCCCTCGCGGAAGCTCGGAAGGGTCGAGGAGCCCTGAGGACACGAATGTCATGAAGTGCGGAGGGCAGCCCAATTTTCTGCGGCGCTGACCAAAGGCTGTGGTAGGAACCAGCTGCCTCGCGACTGCGGTCGGGTCGTGAGCGCGGTTCCGGGGTGCATGGGGGCACAGCCCCTCGTCACCCGGTCCGCGGCCGGGTATCGCCCGGCGCGCTACGCACTGCGGCGGGACCCTGCCTTCACGATCAGCGCGACCAGCGTGATCAGCGCGGAGACAGGTGTCGCGCCCCTTGCGCAACACGTCCGGGCCATCGCAAATCGCGGGGGAAGCCCGGCCAAGCACGCACCAGCCTCATTCACCACACCATCAATGCAAGCGGGGCGCCACACGCGGGACGCGGAAGCCGAACCCGGTGGCGCGTCCATGATCGCTCCGAGGTCAGCAGGGGCACGACATGCGCCGAATTCGTAGAGACGCAACCAAGGTCTGGCACAATCCCGAGCTCCACACCGCCTATGGCCCTGGCCAGCCCAACAGCGCAGGGCTACCGCGCCCGACGCAGACCGGCGAGGACCGGCGGGCAGCGAAGCAACACCGCGCCGCGCTCGAGGCGCTCTTCACGCCGCGCAAGGAGCCGGAGGTCGACGACGGCAAGGGCGGGCGGGTCAAGTCCGGGCGCGACGCCGCGTCCAAGGCGCCCGGGCGCATCGTCCTCGCGCCGCCTCCGCAGAGCGACCCGAAGGCCATCGAGCGCCAGCGGCTCCTGTCGAAGCTGCTCTGCGCGTCGGGCCGACCCAACATCTCCAAGGCCGCGAACGATTTCCTCCGCGCCGGCCACACCTTCCCCGCCGAGCAGGACGTGTACCTGCAGCTGCTCGAGCACAGCGACGAGCAGCGCATCCAGCACGCGATCGACGAGCTCTCGGGCATCCTCGTCGGCGAGCTGCCGAAGCGGCGCGCCGTGCTCGAGTCGCGGCTCCGGCGCATCGAGGAGTTCGCGGAGGAGCCCGCGACGCGCGAGGCCGCCGAGCGCCTGCGCCGCCAGGTGAGCGGCAGGCTCGAGGCCCCGAGCGCGGGCTCCGCCGAGCCGAGCTCCCAGGCGCGGCCGTCGAGCCCCCAGGCCGCCCCGCCCTGCGCGGCGAACGGCGCGGCCCAGCGCGGCGAGGACGGCGCCCTCTCCGAGGCGAGCGTCGAGGCGGAATGACGCGCGCAGAATTCGAGGCCGAGCTCCGCAAGCTGATCCAGGCGTTCGAGACGGGTACGGACAACGAGCGGTGCGTCGCGTGCGTCGCGTGCGAGCGCTGCGTCGACTGCACGTTCTGCCGCAACGCGAAGGCGCTGCAGAGGTGCCACTACTGCGTCGACTCCCAGCGCTGCTCGGACAGCACGCACTGCCGCGGCTGCCGCGATCTCATCGCGTGCAGCCACTGCGTCGCGTCCGAGCGATGCACGCAGTCGTCGTACCTCGTGCGCTCGGTCGACTGCACCGGCTGCACCTACTGCTTCGGCTGCGTGGGGCTCGTGCGCAAGGACTTCCACATCCTCAACCAGCCGTACGATCGCAGCACGTACTTCAAGCTCACGGCGAAGCTGATGCGCGAGCTCGGGCTCAGCGCGGGCGGCGGGGCGGAGCCCGCCCCCGCGCCGCGCGTGGCGCAGCGTTAGCGATGCGCGCGGTCGTGCAGCGCGCGCTCGCCGCGCGGGTCGAGGTCGAAGGCCAGGTGGTCGGCGCGATCGAGCGCGGCCTCGTGGCCTTCGTCGGCGCCGCGAAGGACGACGACGAGGCCGACGCCGACCACATCGCCAGCAAGATCGCGGGCCTCCGGGTGTTCAGCGACGAGGCCGGCAAGATGTCGCGGGCGCTCGCGGACGTGCGCGGCGGCGTGCTCGCGATCAGCCAGTTCACGCTCTTCGGCGACGTCCGGCGCGGCCTCCGGCCGAGCTTCGACGGCGCCATGGAGCCCGTGCGCGCCGAGGCGCTGTACGAGCGCGTCGTCGCCGCCCTGCGGGCGCGCGGCCTCGAGGTGGCCACGGGCCGCTTCCGCGCCGACATGCGCGTGTTCGTCGAGAACGACGGGCCGGTCACCGTCCTCATCGACTCGAAGCGGACGTTCTGACGCGGTCCGCCGCGCCCGGCAGCGACCGCCGCCCCCCTTCCCTCGCGGTGTCGCGCAGGCTACGTGGGACGCCATGCGGATCAGCATCGTGGGTGCGGGCGCGCTCGGGCGGGTCTACGGCGTGCGCCTCGCCGCCCAGGGAGACGACGTCACGTTCGTGGTCCGCCCCGAGCGCGTCGCGGACGTGCGGCCATTCGTCATCGAGCAGGTCAACAGCGCCGATCGACGCGACACGCTAGAGCGCCCGCGCCTCGCGGCCGACATCCCGGCCGACGCGGAGGTCGTCCTGATCACCGTGCGCTTCGATCAGCTCGCTCCCGGCCCCGGTGTCGACGGCGCCGCGGGGGGCAGGACGGTCGCAGACCTCCTCCGCGGCGGACCGGCCGCCCCCGTCGTCGTGCTCACACCGCTCCTGCCCCCGCAGCGCGCGGGCCTGGAGGAGGCCGCCCTGCGCCGGATCACCCCCGCGATGCCGAGCGTCTCGGGCTACGTCGACGAGCGCGGCGTGGTCCGCTACTGGCTCGTCGGGTTCGCGTCGACGCTCATCGACGAAGAGGGAGGCGCCCCCGCCGAGCAACCGCTGCTCGAGGAGCTCGCGCGTCGCCTCACGAGCGCCGATCTCCCGGCGCGGCTCGAGCCGGACGTGGGCGCGCAGAACGCCGCCACGACGACCGCGTTCTTCCCGCTGATCGCCGCCATCGACGCGGGCGGCGGCGTGAGCGCTCTCCTCGAGAACGAGGGCGTGCTCGGCACCGCGCTCGAGGCCACCAGGGAGTGCGTGGCGCTCGCGGACCGCGTGGGCAGAGTGGCCCCCTGGACGAAGCTCCTCACCCGGGCGCTCGGACCGTCCACGCTGAAACCGAGTGTCGCGCTCGTGCGCCTGGTGGCCCCCGAGGCGCTGCGGTTCCTCGACGCTCACTTCGGCCCGAAGCTCCATGCGCAGCACCTCGCGATGGGCGCCACCGTGCTCTCGATGGGCCGCGAGCACGGCGTGAGCCTGCCGGCGCTCGAGCGGCTGATGACCTGGATCGGGGGCCGCGCCGGAGCGCGCTGATCCGCGCCCGGGAACGCCGGCGCGTCAGCGCGCCGACGCGAGCTGCGCCGCGAGCGCGATCGCCTCGCGCATGCCGCGCGGGTCGGCGCGCCCTGTGCCCGCGAGATCGTACGCCGTGCCGTGGTCGACGCTCGTGCGCACGATCGGCAGGCCGAGCGTGACGTTCACCGCCTCGCCGAAGCCGAGGAGCTTGCTCGGGATCGTGGCCTGGTCGTGGTACATCGCGACGACCCCGTCGAGCGCGCCCCGCGCCGCGAGCCGGAACGCCGTCTCCGCGCCGAGGGGCCCGCTCAGCTCCGCCGCCGGACCCGACCGCGCGAGCCGCCGCGCCGCGAGGCGGATGCCCGGCGCGATCCGCAGCTTCTCCTCGTCGCCGAGGAGCCCGCCCTCGCCGGCGTGCGGGTTCAGCGCGGCGACGGCCACGCGCGGCCTCTCGCGGCCGAGGTCGGCGAGCAGCCGCGCGAGCCACACCGAGGCGCGCGCCACCTCGCGCGGGCTCACCGCCTCGGGCACGTCGCGCAGCGGCATGTGGGTCGTCACGAGGGCGGTCACGAGCTTGCCCGAGGCGAAGGCCATCGTGACCTCGCGCGCGCGGAGCCGCCGGCCGAGGTGCTCGGTGTGTCCGAGGAAATCCGCGGACCCCGGCGCGCCGCTGGTGGCGATCGCGTGCTTCGACGCGGGCCCCGTGACCAGCGCCGCCGCGACCCCCTCGCGGACCAGATCCGTCGCCGTGTCGATCCACGCGAGCTGCGCCGCGCCGTCCTCGGCCTCGGGTCGACCGAAAGCGCTCGGCCGCGAGAGCCGCGCGCTGCCCGCCCAGAGCCCGATCGCGCCGGGCGCGAGCTGCTCGATGGCGGCGCGCCCATCGACCACGACGAGCCGGCGGGCCGCGACCCGGACGAGCCGCGCGGCGCGCCGGAGGACCGCCTCGTCGCCGACGAGCACGCAGCGCACTCCCTCGACGGACGCCGCGCCGGCCACGGCGACCTCGGGGCCCACGCCGCTGGGGCACCCGACGCTGATCGCGACGATCGGCGCCGCGGCGCTGCGCGAACGGCCGCCGCTGTGCCCCGCGCCCCCGCGCCCCGCGCCCCCGCGCCCCGCGCCGGCGGCCGTTCGCGCAGCGCCGCGGCGGTCCGGCGACGTCATCGGGTGATGCGCCGCTCGCGCCCGGGGGTCGCGACGTCGTGCGCCGACGGTCCCGACCGCCGCTCTCCTTGCGCGGGCTCCTCGGCCTCGCCTTCGCCGTCCTCGCCCTCGTCCTCGTCGCCCTCGTCGCCCTCGTCGTCCTCGTCCTCGTCGCGCGGCTCCTCGCCGTGGGCCTCCGCGCCGGCGCCGCCCCGCTGCTGCGCTCGGCTCGCGTCGCTTCCCTCGGGACCACCGGAGCCGGAGAGCGGCGATTCGAGCCGGTACCCTGCCCCGCGCAGCGTGACGAGCGGCAGCGCCGCGCCGAGCTTCGCCCGGAGGCGCCTCACGTGGATATCGACGGTCCGCGCGCCGCCCTCGTACTGGCTGCCCCAGACGCGCCGGAGCAGCTCTGTCCGCGACACGACCTTCCCGCGGCGCTCGCACACGTACGAGAGCAGCGCGAACTCCTTCGCGGTGAGCGGCACGTGCATGCCGCCGACCGACACGTCGTGGGCCGCGCGGTCGATGACGATCGCGCCCACCTTCACCCGCTCCTCGGTCGCGAACTCGCTGCGGCGCCATTCGACGAGGCGCACACGCGCGTAGAGCTCGGCCGGCACGTACGGCACGAGCAGGAAGTCGTCGAAGCCGCTCGACGGCTCGATCCGCGCGATCTGCGCGACGCTCACCGCGACCAGCGCGCCGACCTCCTCGAGGCGGGGCTCGCGGCGCAGCGCGCGCAGCGCTGCCGCGGCCAGGTCCGGCCGATCGAGCGCCTCGACGACGATCGCTCGCGCCTTGCTCTCATCGTCGTGGAAGAGCCGCGGTGGATCGTCCCAGAGGTCCAGGGTCCGAACGTCAGCGCCCAGCGAACGTAAGACCGATGCAGCGCCCTCCTCTCGTTCCAGGTCAGGTCCATGTCCGACGATGGCTATGAACGAACGACGCGCCATGGACGCCCCGTATACGGGTGTCACGACGGGCCCGCAAGACGCACCGCGCAAAACCTACCAACACCGGCGCAGGGCTCACCGTCCCCCCGGCACTCCAGCCTTGAAAATCAGCCGATCCGCGTTCCGCCGACCGTGATGAGATCGATCTTGATTGTAGGGCACCCAACACCCACCGGAACGCTCTGTCCGTCCTTGCCGCACGTCCAGATGCCGTCGGAGGTGGCGACGTCGTGGCCGAGCATGGTGACGCGCCGGAGCACCTCGGGGCCATTCCCGATGAGGTTCACGCCCTTCAGCGGCGCGGTCAGCTTTCCGTCCTCGATGAGGTAGCTCTCGGTCAGCGAGAAGACGAAGTCGCCGTTCGAGATGTCGACCTGGCCACCGCCGAACTTCTTCGCGAAGACGCCCCGCTTCACCGACTTCACGATCTCCTCGGGATCATGGGGGCCGGCGAGCAGGATGGTGTTGGTCATGCGGGGCATCGGCGCGGAGGCGAAGCTCTCGCGCCGCCCGTTGCCGGTCGGCGTGAGCCCGTAGTGCCGTGCCGAGAGCCGGTCGTGCATGTACCCGACGAGCTTGCCGTTCTCGATGAGCGTGCTGCGCTCGGGCTCGTTGCCCTCGTCGTCCACGTTGATCGCGCCGCGCGACTGGAGGAGGGTCGCGTCGTCCACCACCGTGCAGAGCGGGCTCGCGACGTCCTTGCCGACCTGTCCTGCGTAGTTGCTGGTCCCCTTGCGGTTGAAGTCGGCCTCCAGCCCGTGCCCGACGGCCTCGTGCAGCAGGATGCCGCTGTCGCCCGGGGCGAGCACGACGTTCATCTCGCCGGCGGGCGCCTCGCGCGCGTCGAGCATCACGACCGCCTGCCGCGCCGCCTCCCTGGCGTGCCACTCCGGCGACCTGTCCTCGAAGTAGGCCGTCGTCATGCGCCCGCCGCCGCCGCTCGAGCCTTCCTGGCGCTTGCCGCTGCGCTCGGCGATCGCCCGCACGCCGAAGCGGATGAGCGGCTGGACGTCGTGCGACATCCGCCCGTCGCTCGTGGCCACGAGGACCTCGCGCACCTCCTCGACGAAGCTGGCCTCCGCCTTGATGATGCTGGGATCGTAGGCGAGCGCCGCGGCGCTCGCGCGCTCGAGCAGGGCGCGCTTGGCGAGCCCGGGGGCGTCGAGCGAGATGCTGGGCAGCTCGTAGCGGCTCGGCAGCTCGCGGCGCCGGAGCTCGATCTTCTCCGTCCCGCCGGAGCCCGTCGCGATCTGCGCCGCCGTCTCGGCCGCGCGACGCATCGCGTCCCACGTGAGGTCCTCGGTGTAGGCGTATCCGGTCGCGTCCCCCCGCTGGACGCGGACGCCGACCCCCATCGATACCCCGCGCGACGCCGCCTTGAGGATGCCCTCGTCGAAGGTGAACCCGCCCGCCGCCCGGTACTCGAAGAAGAGGTCGGCGTAGTCGCCCCCCTTGGACAGGGCGACCGAGAGGAGCCGCTCGCAAAGCGCGGCGTCGACTGCATTTTCCTCTCCGGGAGCGAACGGGGCACGGTAGGCCTGGCTGCGCGACATGGTGCCCAACTCTAGGTCCATTCGCCGGGGCGGTCGAGAAGCGGCAGCGCTTCGGGGCGCCATCCCGCCCACCGCTCGGCCCGGCGCTGGCGGTCGTCGCGGCCAGCGCGGCCCGCGCCGGCCGCGACGACCGCCAGCGCGGCTGCGGAGATGTATGCAGAAATGTGCAAGAACGCCGCTCGACTGCTATGCTTCCAGTCGTCCTCGCGTCGATGGCGGCGGTCGCCGCCTTCTCCGCGATCTTCGCGAATCCCCGGCTGATCAGCGCGCTTCTACGTTGTAGGGCGCGCTCTTCAACGCGCCTCGATCGGACCGTCCAGCGTCCGACCGGGGCGGGGGCTCGCGGCAGCCGCTCCGGCGGTCGCCGCGTCCCCGGGCGAGCCCGCGGGGAGCGCACGCTGCAAACAAGCACCTTGGCGGTAGCTTCGGAACTTCCGATGCCGCGCGCTTGTACGTGGTGGCGGGATTGGCTAGGTGTTTTTAGATGGCGAGGCGAGGGATGCCGACGGGCGCCCGAGCCACGCCTCGCTGTCCTCAGCAGGAGATTCCCATCGCCGTGGCGGTCGATCGCGACAAGGTGCTCCAGACCGCGCAGAAGCTTGTCGAGCGGAAGCGCTTCGACAGGGCGATCGTCGAGTACCAGAAGCTGGTCGCGGAGGATCCGAAGGACGTCCGGACGCTGCTCAAGATCGGCGACCTCTACCTGAAGACGGAGGAGTACGTCGAGGCGATCACCACCTACGAGCGCGTCGGCCAGTTCTACTCCCTTCAGGGCTTCGCGCTCAAAGCGATCGCCGTTTACAAGCAGATCCGCGAGATCATCCACAAGCACGTCCCGCAGTACGAGGACCGCTTCGGCCACATCGTCCCGCGCCTCGCCGAGATCTACACGCACCTCGGGCTCACGAGCGACGCGCTCGCCGCCTACGACGAGGTGGCGACGCGCCTCCTCCGCGCGGGGCGCGACCGCGACGCGATCGACATCTTCAAGCGGGTCGTCGACCTCGACCCGAACAACCCGCTTGCCTATCTCCGCCTCGCGGAGGCGCTGATCCGGGTCCGCGACTACGACGGCGCGATCCAGCGCTTCGGGACGGCGGCCGAGCTCCTGCTCAAGCTCGGCCGGTACGACGATGCGCTGAAGGTTGTCGAGCGCCTGCTGCAGCACCGCCCGGATGCCCGCTTCGCCCGCATGGCCGCCGAGATCTACCTCGACCGCGGCGATCCGAGCGACGGGATGTCGGCCCTCACCAAGCTGCAGATCGCGTTCAAGGAGAACCCGCGGGACCTGGAGACGCTCGCGCTCCTCGCCCGCGCCTTCGACCTGCTCGGGCAGCCGGCCAAGGCGATCGAGGTGCAGAAGGAGTCGGCGCGCATCGCCAAGGAGGCCGGGCGGGTCGACCACTTCACCGCCCTCATCTCCTCCCTGGTGGCGCGCGCCCCGAACGACGAGGGTGTGCGCCAGCTCGCCGCCCAGCTCGTGCCCTCCTCGAGGAGCACACGCGCGTCGATCGACGTCGAGATCGACGAGGACGACGAGGACGACGAGGCGGAGGAGCTCGAGATCGAGGACGCCGAGCCCTCGTCCGCGGCGCCGATCCCGCTGCGCGCCTCGCAGCCGTCGACGACCCCGGTCGCGAGCCCGCGGCAGCTCGTCGCGCACGCCGAGAGCTTCCGGCGCGACCGCCAGTACGACAAGGCGGTCGCCCTCCTCAAGGGCGGCATCGCCCGGCTGCCGTCCGCGCGCGAGCTGCGCGAGAAGCTCTGCGACGTCCTCATCGAGGCGGGCGACCAGGACGGCGCCGTCGAGCAGATGCTCGCGTTCGCGCAGCAGCTGTCCGGCGAGGGCGCCGTCGACGACGCCGCGCGGCTCCTCGACGAGGTGCTGCTCCTCGAGCCCGGCCACGCCCAGGCCACGGAGATGCTCAACCTCCTCGGCTACGCCGTGCCGCAGGAGGACGAGCTCGCCGACGAGGAGCACACCGGGCCGGAGGTCTCGCCGATGTCCGGCGAGAACGACGCGTACGCGTCCGAGGTGCCGAGCCAGGATCTCTACGATCCCGACGCGCCGCTGCCCGCGTACACCCTCGACGAGGACGGCGTCGTCGAGGCGCTCCCCCGGCGGCCGCAGCTCGTCACTCACCTCGACGATCCGTTCGCGAACGAGCCGCCGCTGCCGAGCTTCCCGATCGAGGACGTCGAGGAGGTCGAGGACGTCGACGACGTCGAGCCGCTCGAGGAGCTGGAGGAGATCCTCGACGACGAGGAGGAGACGGCGTCGGTCAGCCCGAGCCGCTCGCCCGAGCACCCCCTGGCGGTCGCCGCCTCCCAGGCGCCGCCACCGCCCTCCTCGATGCCGCCGCCGCCCGTGCTCGCCGCGCCGCCGGCCCTGTACAGCCCGGCGTCGGCCCGGCCGGGGTCGGTCCGACCGGCGTCGGGGCGCTCCGTGCCGCCGGGGTCCCTGCGGCGCGCCGACGCGCTCGACGAGGACGCCCTCGAGGAGGTCGAGTTCTTCGCGCAGCACGGGATGTTCGAGGAGGCGCGGAACATCCTCGAGGAGCAGCTCGCGCGGCTGCCGAACCACCCGCTCCTGATGGAGCGGCTGCGCGAGGTCACCGAGCTTTCGTCGGATGCGCGCGTGGCGCGCGCGGCGACCGACAACGAGAGCGGCACGCGGGTCGTCCCGCGCGGCAGCGAGCGGCCGGACGAGGACCGCGCGTTCGACATCGCCGAGTCGCTCAAGCTGATCGACGAGCTCGAGGTCGCGCCGGGCTCGGTGACGGGCGTCCAGGACGATCCTCGGCAGGTCAGCGTCGAGAGCGTCTTCGAGCAGTTCAAGGCCGGCGTCGCGGCGCAGATCTCCGAGTCCGACGCGTCGACGCACTACGATCTCGGGGTCGCGTACAAGGAGATGGGCCTCTACGCGGACGCCATCGCCGAGTTCGAGCTCGCCGCCCGCGACCCCGGGCGCGAGTGCGTCTGCCAGTCGATGATCGGCGTCACCTACCTCCAGATGGGCAACATCGAGGGGGGCGTCGACGCGCTCATCCGGGGGCTGCACGCCTCGCACAAGACGGTCGAGCAGGAGCTCGCGCTGACGTACGAGATCGCGAACGCCTACGAGGTGCGCGGCATCCCCGAGCAGGCGCACTACTACTTCCAGCGCGTCGCCCGGATGAGCCCGAGCTACAGCGACCCGCGCGGCAGCGTCGCGGAGCGGCTGCGCCGCATCGACGTCCCGAAGCCGGCCGCGCGCGCGGTCGGCGCCGAGATGATCGCGGACGAGTTCGACGCCGCCTTCGACGATCTCCTCCCGAGCGGCAAGCTGCCCTGAGCGCAGCCGGCGCGCAGCCGCCTCGCACGCGGCCCGGCGCGTCCATGGAAATGCCAGAAATTGGGCCGTGGCCAGCGCCCTCCTGTACCGGAGGTGCATGAACCGACCGCTGCTCTTCGCCGTCCTCACCTCGGTCCTGGCCGCCGGCTGCGGCGCCGGGATCGGAACGAACGCTCGAGCCGACCGCCCCCAGGACGCCTCCGCCAGGGCAACGGCGCAGGCGCAGCGCGAGGTCCCGCGGCGCGCGAAGGGCTCGACCGAGGCGAGCGGCCCGGTCGCGGACGAGGCGGTCCGCGCGCGCGCGCCCGGCGATTACGTGGCCTACCGGTTCTCGGGCAGCTTCAGGAAGACGCCGCTGCTCCTCACGCAGCGGGTCGTCGCGCGCGAGGGGGACGTCCTCGTTGTCGACGTGACCCTCGAGGACGGCAAGGAGACCGAGGCGCTGCGCGTCCGCATGAGCGACGCGCCCAGCCGGCGCGGCGAGATCCTCAGCGCGGCGTGGGTCGACGACGGCGCCGAGCGGCCCGCGACCCTTGCGGCCTACGACGCGATGATGGCCAAGACCGCGCTCGCCGCCGACGAGAACGAGGAAGTGCTCGGCAGCGAGGCGGTGAACGTCGAGGTCGGCGGCGCCTCCATCGCGTGCCAGAAGACCAGCTTCCGCGTGCGCATCGGCAGGACGAAGGCGACGATGCGCACGCTCCAGAGCGACGACTTCGCCTGGGGCGACGTGGGCGGCGAGATCACCTCCGAGGACGGGCGCGTGCTCTACCGCGCCGAGCTGATCGACCGGGGGCAAGCGGACACGCATCGGCCCGCGGCCGCCGGCGCGGAGCCCGGCCTCGCGCCGCGGCCGGCGACGGTGGCGCGGTCCGCCGACGAGAGCGACGGCGAGTACGACGACTACGCAGATTGAGCCGGCAGGGGCGCGTCGCCCTGGTTCCCCTTGCGGTCGAGGATCTCGCCCGAGCGCACGGCAGCCGCCTTGACCAGGTGACCCATCTTCGGGTGCTCGGGCTCGAAGTCGGGCTCGATCCCCTCGGCGCGCAGCGCCTCCGAGCAGACCGGCCCGATCGACGCCACCACGCCCCGCGCGAGCCCGGCGCGCAGCCGCTCGACGAGCCCCTCCTCGGCCGCCACGAGGAGCGCGTGCTCGACCTGCGCGCGGCTCGTGAAGAGCGTGATCGCCGCGCCGCCGTCGGCCAGGAGACGGAGCGCTTGCCGGAGCGCCGCGGTGTCCTCCGGGAGCGCCCAGCGGTACACGGGCACCGGCGTGACCCGGGCGCCGGCCGCCTCGAGCCCGGCGTAGAGCTCGTGGCTCGGCGCGCCGTGCTCCTGGACAGCGATGCGCTTTCCGCTGAGGTCGCCGAGCCCGCGGACGACCTCGATGATCTCTCGCCAGGTGTTCGGCTCCGGGACGGTGATGAAGCGGCTCACGCCCAGCTCGCGCAGCGCCGCGGCCGGCTTGGGGCCGCGCACGACGAGCTGCACGGAAGAGAGCGCCGCCGTCATGAGGGATACGCCCTGGGCGCCTGCGTCCCCGTCGCCGGGCGCCGCGCCGCCGCCCTGGCTCGGCTCCAGCGCGGGGGCCGCCTCGGCCACGAGTGCCCGGGTCCCGGCGCCGGTCATCAGGACCACGAGGTCGAGCTCGGCGGCCGCGAGGCGCCGCGCGAAGTCGAGCGCGCGCTCGTTCCGCTCGATGGGCACCTCGCGGAGCGTCGGCGCCGTGACGGGGACACCGCCATTCCGCTGGATCAACGAGGCCATCTCGGCGGCCCGGCGGCTCTCGAAGGTGATGACGCGGCGCCCGGCGAAATCAGGCGACACGGGGCGGGGAGGACGGTCGTTCAGGGGGTGCGTGGGCGTGCTCACCCGCGCAGCATAGCCCGGGTACGGCGCTGGCGGGTTTCGGCCGGTTGACCAGTTTGCTAAGCTCCCCCTGTGAGCCATCCGATGAGCAACGAGGCTGGCGGCGGGGTCCAGGGGAGCGGGCTCTCGCGTGCGACTTCGGAGAACGACGTCGGCCCCGATCCCGTCATCGGCGCGGGCACCGCGCTGCTCGGCATCTTCCTGATGGGGGTGGGCGGCGCGCAGGGCGCGCACTACCTCTTCAACTTCGGCGTGCTCGTGGCGGTGCTCGGGGCCGTCCTGTTCGTCCTCTTCGTGACGCTCACGGCGCTGAAGCAGCGCCGGGCGAGCCGCGCATCGAGCCCTGAGGCCGGCGCAGAGCCGCGCGACGCGCGCGACTGATCAGCCGCGCGGCGCCGCGGCTCGGCTCACGCCGAGGGCTCGCCGCGATCGTCCGCCGGGGCCGGGGAGCCGGCCTGATCGCCGGTCTCGCCGGAGAGGTCCGGCTCGATGTCGGCGAGCGAGACGCCGAGCTCCTCGGCGATGCGCTCGATCTCGGCCCGCTCGGCCGGCGTGGGCGCGCCGTCCGCCGCCGCGAGCCGGATCAGGAGGCGCACGACCTCCACCCGCTCGCTCGCGTTGCAGAGCGCCTTGAGCTCGCGGTAGCAGCGGTCGACCTCGCCCTCCTGGAGCGCGGGCAGCTTGCCCTGGAGGGCGTTGAACACCGCCTCGACCCCGCTCGGCGCGAGCCCGTCGACGTGCGTGAGCAGCTCGCGGAGCAGCTCGTCTTCCTTGTCGGAGAACCGGCCGTCGACGCAGGCGACCTTGCCGAGCAGGACGATGACGGTCGCGATGTAGCGGAGGACCACCGCTTCGTCGTCCGGGAGCGCCGTGCGGAGCTCCTGCAGGAGGGCGTCGAGGTTCGGGAACGAACCCCCCTGCTTCAGGCCCAGCCAGGCGAGGAGTCCCACGTGAAGAGGCTACCAGATCCTCGCCGGGCAGGGCAGCCCGGCGGAGCACCGTCCTCGACGACCGTCATCCAACCCCTTCATGCCGGGCGCCTTAGTCCTCGCCCCCGCGCTCCGCAATCCAGTCGTCCACCGGATTGTCGGACTTCGGGGTCTTCAGGATCGAGCCGTCAGGCCCGTCCTTGCGCACCACGAGCGTGCGCCGCGTGGTGGTGTCGGGCGTCTCGCGCGCGACCACCGTGATGACGTTCACCCCCGGCCGGAGCGGCGCCTCGAACGAGAACTCGGTCCTCTTCGGGTCCGCGCCGTCGCGGTTCGACTTGTAGTAGAGCTTCCGCGACCCGACGAAGATGAAGGCGTCGAGGAGCCGCTCGCTGTCCGACGCCGTCCCCGTGATCTTCACGGTGCCAGCGGTCGTCGCCAGCGCCGCCGCGGCGATGTCGAGCGTCGGCGGCGCGTGCGAGTAGACGTCCTCGAACGCGATCGCCACGGGCGCCGTCCCGCCGCCAGCGCCCACCTCCCGCGCCGCGACGAACGCGAAGCGGCCCGCGCCGAGATCGACCTTGAGGAACCCGCCGGGCGCCTCGCCGAGCACCTTGACCAGGGCGCCCGCCTGGAGCCGGCCGAAGCCGCGCGCGCTCGCCTCCGGCGACGGGAGCAGCGTCGCCCCCTGCGCGCCGACCTTCACGGTGGAGCCGCCGCCCGTGAGCTGGACGCGCGGAGAGATCGGGATCTTCACCTTCTCGCTGGCGAACTCGCGGAGATCGCGATCGCCGACCGAGAGCGTGAGGGTCGCCTCGGGCTCCGACAGCCGCGGCTCGACGTCGAAGCTGAAGACGACCTTGCGCACGTCGCCCGGCTTGATGTTCGAGACGTCGAAGCGCCCGGCGTGCAGCAGGAGCCCGTCGCCGGAGAGGTTCGCGATGTTCGCCTGCGTCTCGTACGACGGCCCCTTGCCGACGTTCTTGACGGTCAGGTACATGCTGACCCGCTCGCCCTTCTGGATGAGCCCGTCGCCGTTGCCCTCGCGGTCGTCGGCGATCTGGTAGGCATACTGGAAGAGCGGCCGGTCGAGCGCGCGCACCGTGGGCCGGATCTCGACGGCGGACGGCTCCGGCGCGCCGGAGATCTCGAACTTCACCTTGAGCCCGTCGCTCCGCGAGAGGGCATCCATCGGGATCTTGCAGGCGCGCTTCTCGTTCGCCTTCCTCGGCTTCGTCGAGCCGACCTTCCGCCCCTCGACCTCGCACCAGCCGAGCGGCGTCTTCGCGGTCTTCGTCTGGCCGGGGCCGATCTTGCCGAAGATGAGCTCCTTGCTGTCGAAGTACAGGTTGTCGCTCTCCGTCGTCCCGCGCAGGCGATAGACCGGCTGCTTGCCGTTGTTCTTGACCGTGACCCGGAGCTCCATCGGCTGGCCCGCGGTCACCTCGGCGTTCGGGCGATCGGTCTCGACCTTCACGTCGAGCTCGGACTTGGCCGCCGGGGTCGTGCCCTCGGGCGCGTCGGACCAGTCGACGCCGAGCCTCGCCAGCTCGGACGCGACCTTGCCGAGCTCCTCCTTCCCGACCTGCTCGATGTAGTCGTGCAACGCCCGGAGCTGCTGGATCCTCGGGGTGGTGGGCGGCATCCGCGCGGCGAGCTCCCGCGCGAAGCGGATCGGGAAGTCGAGGGCGAAGTCCTCCTCGATGTCGCCCCCGCGATCACGCATCGCCTCGCGGTCGGCGCTCGTGAGCTGATAGCGGACGACCTCGGACGGCTTGCCCGCCGCCGCCGCGCGCGCGTGCGAGAGGTGCGCCGAGAGGTCGCGCTCCCGGAGCCCGTCTTTCTGCACGGTGAGATCCATCTCGAGCTCGTCGACCGTCATCGGATCGAGCTCGATGTCCGGCGTGACGCCGACGCCCTGGATCGAGATGTCTCCCGGCGTCAGGTACTGCGCGATCGTCAGCTTGAGGGCCGCCTTCTCCGCCGTGACGTCGGGGAAGACGAGCTGCACGCTGCCCTTGCCGAACGTCTGCGAGCCCACGATGACCGCGCGGTCGTTGTTCTTCAGCGCGCCCGCCACGATCTCGCTCGCGCTCGCGCTGTTGCCGCTCACGAGCACCACCATCGGGTACGGCGGCTCCGTGCCGGGGCCCTTGGCGCGCTTCTCCTCGCGCCCCTCGGAGGCGCCGACCGTCGAGACGATGACGCCGTCGGCGAGGAACTTGTCGGCGATGCGCGCGGCCTGATCGAGCAGGCCGCCCGGGTTGCCGCGCAGGTCGAGCACGAGCCCCTTCAGCTGGCCCTTGGCGCGCAGCCGGTCGAGCGCCGCGTCGAGCTCCGCGGTCGAGGTCGCCTGGAACGTCTTGAGCCGGACGTAGGCGATGCCGCCGTCCAGCGCGCGCGACTCGACGGACCGGACCTTGATCACCTCGCGGGTCAGCTCGAACGCCTTCGAGCCCTGCCACCCGCCTTCGCCCTCGCGGGTCACCCACACGGTGACCGCGGTGCCGGGGTCGCCGCGGAGCCTCCGCACGGCGTCGTCGAGCGGCATGTTGAGCGTCGACTCGTTGTTGATCTTCACGATCCGATCGAGCCGCTTGAGGCCCGCCCGGCCCGCGGGCGTGTCGGGCATCGGGTTCAGGACGGTGAGCATCTGGTCGCGGATCGAGATCACGACGCCGAGCCCGCCGAACGCGCCCGACGTGGAGAGGTTCATCTCCTTGTACGCCTCGGGGCTCAGGAACGACGAGTGCGGGTCGAGCGTGTGCAGCATGCCGTTGCACGCGGCGTACTCGACGTCGCGCAGATCGACCTCCGTGCCGCGGAGGTTCTTCTGCAGGAAGCTGAAGACCTCGCGGAGGCGCGCGGAGACGTCCCAGGGGCCCTGGATGTTGTCGATCCGGAACTTCTTCTCGCTGGTCTCGACGCGGACGGTGACCTCGTTCGGATCCTCGTTGAGGACGATCACCTGCGCGACGTCGCGCTGCACGGCGTTCAGCGCCGACAGCAGCATCTCCTTCGGCTTGACGCGATCCGGCTCGACGTACTTGTCCCGGATCATCTTGAGCGTCTCGTTCACGGCCTCGAGGCGGGTGAGGTCGTACGGCGCCTTGGCCACCTGCCCGGTGACCGCGAGCGCCGGCTCGAACCCACGCCAGAGCCCTCCGGGGCCGAACTGAAGAACGAAGTACGCTGCCAGCGGGAACGCGGCGGAGACAACGAGCGCCTTGACGATGCGCTCCAGGAGTCGGTGAGGCATACGGCGGTCGAGTATAGACGCGCGCCGGCGAGCGTCGACACCCGACGTCGACCCGTGCTGGCCTCGAGCACCGCGAGCCGGTGCGGGCGCTACACGGGCTTCTGTGTGTCCTCTTCCTTCGTTTCGGGCTTCGCCGGGAGCTGCTTGGGCTCCTCGTCGTCGTCGTCGCGGATCCCCTTCTTGAAGTTCCGGATGCCCTCGCCGATCCCCTTGCCGATGTCAGCGATCCTGCCCGCGCCGAAGAGGAGCAAGGCAACCCCGATGAGAAGGGCGATTTCCAGCGGTCCGATGCGGCCCATAGCGGTCTTCCTTCGAAGGATGCCGCGCGCGCGGCGGCAGACGGCGGGCCACGGCCCGACGCCGCTGGACCCATACCACCCATCCTCCGCACGGGCAATGCAGCGGTTCGGGGCCTTGGAACCCGTGCTAGGCTCGCCCAACCGGCTTCGCTGGAGGAGAGAGGACGTGCGTGCGCACCCGCTCGCTCCGCCAGCGGTTCACAAATCGAGAACGGCTCGACGGCCCAGGCGGGGCCGCCGGCCGGCCGGCCGGACCGGACGCCTGCGCGACGCGCCGCCGGCGGCGGTCCAGAGCGAAAGCCCTCGCGGGCTCCGCGACCATCGACACGGGGAAAACACGATGCCGATCAACCGCATGAATCGAAAGGCAGCGCATTGTCTGGCAGGAGTGTCGGTGGCGGCGGCGGCGCTCGCCGGCGCTCCCGGGCGCGCGAGCGCCCAGGAGACGAGCGACAGGGTGAGCGTCGACGGCAAGGGGATCGTCGGCGGCGCGCTGCTCGGCGGCGAGGTCGTGATGCTGACCATGGGGGCCATCGGGGTCGAGCGCGCCTGGCCGTACCTCGTCTTCGGCGGGCTCGGCGCGGTGGGGGGCGGCGTCGCCGGCTACTTCATCGAGGCCTCGGGGCCCCCCGCGGAGGTGCCGCTCTACATGCTCGCCGGCGGCATGGCGCTGGTCATCCCGACCCTGGTCGTCACCCTGAACGCCACCGCGTACAGGCCCCCGGAGACCGACCAGAGCGAGCCGATCCGCAACGAGCCGGCCGCCGAGCCTCCCCAGCCGGGCGTCAAGGTCCAGATCACGACGGACGCGGCGCCGGTCCTGCGGGGCATCCGCCGGGAAGAGCCCCGGCTCGGCCTCGTCGACATCACGCCGCACCGGGTCGCGCTCGGCATGCCGGCGCTCTCGCTGAAGCCGCTGTACTCGCAGGACGAAATGTTCAAATTCGGCGTGGCGCAGGGGCACGAGCTCCGCGTTCCCGTCCTCCGGGCGTCCTTCTGACCGGGGCGGCGTTGGCCTGGACGGCGGCGCCGGGCCTCCGCTCCCCTGCCCGGCGCGCCGGTCTCTGTGCCGATCGCGACCCCCGGCGTTAGGCTCTCGCCGTGGCCGATCTCCACGATCCCCCGCTCCCCTGGTCCACGCGGCTCTGGTTCGCGTTCGCGTGCTTCTTCCGCGTGCTGTTCGATCCTCGGTTCGCCGCGCGGGCCTGGCAGGCGCGCGAGGCGGCCGCCGCCCTGCCGCCAGCCGGGCGAGCCGAGCCGCAGAAGCTCGAGCGAGCTCGAGCAGACGGCGCGGCGCCCGCGCCCGAAGCCGTGGAGAGCGAGCCGGCGCCCAAGCCCGCGCCCGCGGCGGCGCCCGGCGTGAGCTCGGCGCTCCAGCTGCTCTCGCTGCTCCAGCGCGAAGGGCGGCTCGTCGACTTCCTCGAGCAGGACATCGCCTCCTTCGGCGACGCGGACGTCGGGGTGGCGGCGAGGATGGTCCATGAGGGCTGCCGCAAGGCGCTGCGCAGCCATGCGAAGCTCGCGCCCGTGCGGCGCGAGGAGGAGGGGGCGAAGGTGACGCTGGAGTCCGGCTACAACCCGTCCGAGATCAAGCTCATCGGCAACGTGTCCGGGAGCGCGCCGTACAGAGGGGTGCTGCGCCACCGGGGCTGGCGCGCCGACGAGCTGTCGCTGCCGACGCCGGTCGCCGGCCACGACGCCACGATCCTCGCCCCCGCGGAGGTCGAGCTGTGAGCGCGCGTTACCTCATCGGCATCGACCTCGGCACCACCCACTGCGCGCTCTCCTACGCGCGCCTCCCCGAGGACGGCGCCGACCCGCGGCTCGCGCCGTCGCCCGAGGTGATGGCCGTGCCGCAGCTCGTGGCGCAGGGCACGCTCGAGCCGCGGCCGCTCCTGCCCTCCTTCATGTACATCCCCCACGAGAGCGAGGGCTTCCAGGCGCTGCCGTGGGACGCCGAGCGGCGCTTCGCGGTCGGCGAGCACGCCCGCGCCCGCGGGGCCGACGCGCCGGCGCGCCTCATCTCCAGCGCGAAGAGCTGGCTGTGCCACCCGGGCATCGACCGGCGCGGACCGACGCTGCCGATCGGCGCGCCCGAGGACATCGAGAAGATCTCGCCGGTCGAGGCGTCGTGGCGGTACCTCGAGCACCTCACCGAGGCGTGGGACCACCAGTTCGCGAAGGACGATCCCGAGCTCGCCCTCGCGAAGCAGGAGCTCGTGATCACCGTGCCCGCGTCGTTCGACGCCGCCGCGCGCGAGCTCACCGTCGAGGCGGCGAGCGCCGCGGGGTTCGAGGACCTGACGCTGCTCGAGGAGCCGCAGGCGGCCGTGTACGCCTGGATCGACGCGGCCGGCGAGGCGTGGCGCAAGCACCTCGAGCCGGGCGACGTGCTGCTCGTCGTCGACGTCGGCGGCGGGACCACCGACTTCTCCGCGATCGCCGCGGTCCCGCGCGAGGGCTCGCTCGAGCTCGTCCGCGTGGCGGTCGGCGATCACATCCTGCTCGGCGGCGACAACATGGACCTCGCGCTCGCGCACGTCGTGAAGGCCAAGCTCGCGGCCGAGGGCAAGGAGCTCGACCGCTGGCAGATGACGTCGCTCACCCACGCGGCGCGCGTCGCGAAGGAGCGGCTGCTCGGCGATCCGTCGATCACCGAGGCGCCGATCGTGATCGCCGGCCGCGGCTCGAAGCTGCTCGGGGCGTCGATCCGGACGGAGCTCACGCGCGACGAGATCACGCGCACGCTCGTGGACGGGTTCTTCCCCGAGGTCCCGTCCTCCGCGCGCCCCACGACCCGGGCGCGCGCCGGCCTGACGCAGCTCGGCCTGCCGTACGCGCAGGACCCGGCGATCACCCGCCACCTCGCCGCGTTCCTGGGGCGGCAGGCCGGCGCGACATCGAAGCTGGAGGGCTTCGTCCCGAGGGGAGCGGAGGGCGCCGAGACCGGCCGCGCGCCGCTCCTCCTGCACCCGACGGCGGTGCTCTTCAACGGGGGCGTCATGAAGAGCGCGGCCCTGCGCGAGCGGCTGCTCGCGACGCTCGGCGCCTGGCTCGAGGAGGACGGCGCGCCCCGGCCGCGGGTGCTCCCGACCGAGGACCTGGATCTCGCGGTCGCGCGCGGCGCCGCCGCCTACGGCCTGGCGCGGCGCGGCCGGGGGCTCAGGATCCGCGGCGGGACGGCGCGGGCCTACTACGTGGGCATCGAGGGGGCCGTGCCCGCGGTGCCCGGCCTGGAGCCGCCGATCACGGCGCTCTGCCTCGCGCCGTTCGGCATGGAGGAGGGCACCGAGGCGACGCTGCCGCCGCAGGAGTTCGGCGTGGTGGTCGGCGAGCCGGTGCGCTTCCGCTTCTTCAGCTCGTCGGTGCGCCGGGACGACCAGGCCGGGACCGAGCTCGAGGCCTGGAAGCCCGGCGAGCTCGAGGAGCTCTCCCCGATCGAGGTCACCCTGCCCACCGAGGGCCGCCGCGAGGGCGACATGGTGCCGGTGCAGCTGCGCGCCTCGGTCACCGAGGTGGGGACGCTGCTCCTGGAGGCGATCCCCCGCGAGGCGCAGAAGCCGAACGAGCGCTGGCGGGTCGAGCTGTCGGTGCGCGCCGAGACGTGACGGGCGGGCGAGGACCCGGGCGCCCGGGTCGAGGAGAGCCCACCGAGGACACGATATGACCCGGACGACTCGCAAGCTCCGTGTCGTCCACACGACGAAATATACCTACGATCGCCCGGTCGAGCGCAGCGTGCACAAGCTGCGTGTCTGCCCGATGTACGACCGGAATCAACGCGTGCTCTCGCACACGCTCACGATCGACCTCCAGGCACCCACGCTGGAGCTCGAGGACATCTTCGCAAACCGGGTCACGCGCTTCGAGATCACCGCCCCGTAGACCGCGCTCAGCGACGCGACAACGCGGCGCAGGGGAGGCAGGCGTCCAGCCTGCGGCCGCGGCGCGAATCGCCGGAGGTCGGCCGGGCAGATCCCCGAGCCTTCAGCGCGTCGAGATCACTCGCCCCTGTCCTCGATGCACGCGATGCCCTCTGCCTCGCACGCGCCGCCAACGGCGGCCGCCGTTTGCCCGCACGTGGTGCACGCCTCGTTCGGCGCCACGTCCGTTTCCGGATCGCACGAGTCATAGCAGGCATCCCCCTC
This sequence comes from Sorangium sp. So ce362, assembly GCF_051519845.1. Lineage (NCBI taxonomy): Bacteria > Pseudomonadati > Myxococcota > Polyangiales > Polyangiaceae > Sorangium > Sorangium sp. So ce362. Next base: position 8,705,207 of record NZ_CP150332.1, read on the forward strand.
GGCTGCGCCACACTCCGCACAGAGACACGCCGTGACGGCGTCGTACTTTTCCTTCGAGGAGGCGCACAGATCGTCCGGGTCGGCCCCGAGGAGCAGGGGCGCCGCGCAGGACGCGCACGCCACGCCGCTGCCACCCTCGCCGCCGGCTCCACCCTCGCCGGCTCCACCCTCGCCGCCCTCACCGCCCGTGCCGGTCGTCCCGGACGTGCTTGTCGTGCTGCTCGCGGTGGTCCCGCCGCCCGACCCCGTGTCGCCGTCGTCCCCGCACCCCGCGGAAAACCCGGTCGCCCCTAGGATGAGAGCCATCGAGCCAACGCTAACAAGATGAATTCTACGCATGATGTCCTCCAGCGCGCTTGAATGAGCGCAAGTCTTCGAAAATCGCTTCGTCAGCCGGTCCCAGCGGGACCTGCCGGTCGCGGCATATCCCGCGCGCCAGCGGTGGCACACTACTCCACACTCGCTGTGACGCTCAACTATCTTCGATGCAGCGCACAGCACCGACTGCCCGCGCTCCGCCCGGTCCAGGCGAGCAAGACACCATGGCATGCGCTCCTCGGACCAGCCAGGCAGCGCCGGAACGGCTCAGGAATCGCCTGACTCCGGCGCCGCGCCGTACAGCGCCGTAATCGCCGTCGCGCGCCGAGCGCGCGTGAGCCGCAGCCAGGGTGCCCGCGGCTCACGCGCGCTCGGCGCCCCGCGACGGCACCCGGGTGTCGCGCCGAATCCAGCAAGTCGCGAGTTCCGAGCCTCCTTGTGCTCCACGGAACACCGCGCGACGGAGCCCGGACAGGCCATCGGCGCGCACGGCGGTGCCCGCGACGTCGGCGCGTCTCGATGCATCGAGCGAATCTGGAGATGGAGGCGGACATCGCCCGGGGCGCGCCTTCGACTTGAAGGTGGAAGTTGGAAAGCGCTCGTGATAACGGCCCAGCGGCCCGGACATGCTATGATCAGAGGTGCGACGCCAGAGGCGCGCACGCTCGCGGAATCGGGCCTCGCCCTGCGTTCGCGCGCGCTGGGGGAGGGCGATACGGCCCCACGCGGGTCGCGGGGCTCCGGCGCCGAGCGCGGATGGGCCTACCAGCGCGCGATGGAGCTGCTCGTCGAGAGCCGCCTCTCGCCCATGGAGGTCCTCGTCGCCGGCACGCTGGAGAGCGCCAGGTTCTTCGGCGCCGACGACCGGCTCGGCAGCCTCGAGCCGGGCAAGGTCGCCGACCTCGTCCTGGTCGAGGGCGACCCGCTGGCGGACATCCGCGCGATGCGCCGCGTGAAGCGGGTCATGTTGAGCGGGAGGTGGGTCGCCCTGCCTCGGGGCGATCAGGCCCTGTCGGCGAGCCTTTGCGATGAGCCTTTGCGATGAGCCTTGGATGGATCGCGCCGCGGCCAGCGCGCGGCGCGCTCCGGTAAGGCCCTTCAGCCCATCTCGACTTCGACGCGCACCGTCGTGCCGGCCTGGGCCAGGGGGATCACGTTGCCCGCGACGGTCTTGCCGTCCACGATGAGCTTCTTCACGCCCTTGCACACCCCCGAGTTCTTGACGCTGATCTCGTAGGTGGCGCCGCGGAAGCGGCGGGAGATGGAGAAGCTCTTCCAGGCCTTGGGCACGCAGGGATCGAGCTTCAGGCCGTCGTACTGGGGCTGCACGCCCAGGATCCCCTGGCTGACGGACACGAAGGTCCAGGCCGCGGTGCCGGTGAGCCAGGCATTCTTCGCTTCACCGAAGACCGGGGCGTCCTTGCCCGCGATCATCTGCGCGTAGACGTAGGGCTCGGCCCGGTAGGTCTCGATCTGGCTCTCCTTGGCCGAGGGGCAGATGGAGAGATAGTACTCCAGCGCGCGCTCCCCTTCGCCCAGCAGACACCAGCCCAGGTGGATCCAGGTGTTGTTGTGGCAGAAGATGCCGGCGTTCTCCTTCACGCCCGGCGGGTACGAGGTGACCTCCCCGAGCTCGAGGTGGTAGGTCGAGTACGCGGGCTGCTGCAGCACGATGCCGTTCTTCGTGTAGAGGTGCTTGTGCACGCTCTCCAGCGCCTGCCTGGCGCGGCCGTTGTCCGCGCCGGCGCCGCCCAGCACGCACCAGCCCTGGCTCTCGATGAAGATCTTGCCCTCCTCGTTCTCGTGGGTCCCGACCGGCCGGCTCTCGGCGTCATAGGCGCGGCGGTACCACTCGCCGTCCCAGGCCTCCTTCTCGACCACGGCCAGCATCTCCGCGTACTGGCCGCGCATGCGCTCCGCGTCGGGCCGCTGGCCCATCCAGTCGTACAGGGCGGCCATCTCGCGGCTGGCGTAGAGGAAGAGGCCTGCGATCATCACGGACTCAGCCTTCGAGTCCTTCACGTCGCCCGCGGTCTGGAAGCTCTCGTTGGGCTCGGTGCTGAAACAGTTCAGGTTGAGGCAGTCGTTCCAGTCCGCGTGACCGATCAGCGGCAGGCCGTGCGGGCCGCGCTTCTTCATCGTGTACGCGATGGACGTCTCCAGGTGGTGCAGGAGGTCCTCCTTGGAGCCCTGCTTGTCGGCGTAGCCCACAGCCTCCTTGAGGATGGCCTTGTCGCCGGTCTCCTTGATGTACGCGCACGTGGAGAGGATGAGCCACAGGTGATCGTCGTAGAAGTCGCCGCCGATGTCGGCGTTCCCCTTCTTCGTCAGCGGCTGGTACTGGTGGTAGCAGGTGCCGTCGCTGAGCTGGGTGGCGGCGATGTCGAGGATGCGCTGGCGGGCGCGCTCGGGGATGAGGTGCACGAAGCCCAGGAGATCCTGGTTCGAGTCGCGGAAGCCCATGCCCCGGCCGATGCCGGTCTCGTACATGCTGGCCGACCGAGAGAGGTTGAAGGTCGCCATGCACTGGTACTGATTCCAGGTGTTGAGCATGCGCCGCGCGTGCTCGTCCGGGCAGTCGGCCTGGAAGTTCGAGAGCAGCCCGGCCCAGTCGTCCTTCAGCTGAGCGAACGCGCCGTCCACGGCGCCGGGCGCCGAGTACTTGGCCAGGATCTCCTTGCCCTTCTGCTTGTTCATGACGAAGGGCGCCTTGAACTTGGGCAGGTCCCCCTGGTCCACGTACGAGAGCACGAAGCTCAGGGTCTCGCTCGCGCCGGGCGCGAGCGAGAGGCTCACCTGGTGGCTGCCGATCGGGTTCCAGCCGAACGCCTTGGAGTTCGTGGCCTTGCCCCTGGCCGGCACCTGGGCCTCGTGGAGGCCGTGGTGGACGCTGCCGCAGAAGGCGTCGCGGCTCGTGTCGAACCCGTCGACGGCCCGCGTGCAGCCGAAGAGCGTGTAATGGGAGCGGCGCTCGCGGAGCTCGGTCTTGTGGTAGATGGCGCTCCCCTCGATCTCCACCTCGCCGATGGAGTAGGTGCGCTGGTAGTTCGTCATGTCGTTGAGCGCCTCGAAGAAGCAGAACTCCTGGAAGGAGAAGAGCTGGATATCCTTCTTCGCGCCGCTCTTGTTCGTGACCCGGGTGCGCCAGATCTCGACGTTCTCGCCGGGGACGATGAAGAAGAGCACCTCCACCTCGACGCCGTTCTTCTCGCCCGTGATCTTCGTGTATCCCAGGCCGTGGCGGCACTCGTAGCGATCGAGGGCCGTCTTGACCGGCTTCCACATGGGGCTCCACACGACCCCGCCGTCGTTCACGTAGAGGTAGCGCCCGCCGACGTCCATGGGCACGTTGTTGTAACGATACCGGGTGAGCCGGCGCAGCTTGGCGTCCTTCCAGAACGTGTAGCCGCCAGCCGTGTTGGTGCAGAGGCCGAACATCTCGTCCGAACCCAGGTAGTTGAGCCAGGGCAGCGGCGTGTCGGGCCGGGTGATCACGTACTCGCGGCTCTCGTCGTCGAAGTGGCCGTACTGATTGCTCATGGACGCGCGGTCTCCGTGGATTCGGTGGAGTCGAAAGCTGGGTCGAAAGCGGAGGGCTTCTTCCCCATCAGCGACAGAAAAAAACCCGGCGGCAGAGCTGCCCCGGGTCGGTGCCGATGAGTGTTGGGCTTGGGGCCTCCGAGCAAGCTCAGAGGGCCGCCACTCTAGATCCCCGCGCCTCCGGTTGTCAACGGGGCCTGCGGCGGCGTCCGGCGGCGGTTTTCCGGGCGGAATGCGGCGCTCCGGGGGCTTTCCACCGCACCGCCGGTGTGCGGCAGATAACGCAGAATTGCGATGCGGGGAGAATTTTACATAGAGCTTCTCCGCGGCTGGGGGCGCGCGTGTTCACCCGCAGCGCGCGGCGCCACCCACGCGAAACACGAAAGGACGAGACAAGCGATCCCCAGAGGACGACGACGAGCGCTCGCCATGACCCACCACGCAATGCAATGAGTTGTTCGGACCGGCGCGTCGCACGTAGCGCGCGTATTCCCGTGATGGGTTAACCACGATCGCGCGACATGCCCCGCGGTCACCTCGTCTTGATACGGAACTCCACGCGTCGGTTCATGGCGCGACAGCCCTCGTCGTTCGTGAAGCAGACGGGCGCGGCGGCGCCGTACCCCGGCGCCGTCATCGGCGTCGTGACGCCGCGCTGGACGAGGTAGCGGACCACGGCGTTCGCGCGGCGCTCGGACAGCTGGATGTTGTGCTCCGCCGTCCCCTGGTTGTCCGTGTGCCCCTCGACCGTCAGCGCGGTGATCTCCGGGTGCGTCCTCAGGATGTGCGCCACCGCGTCGAGGACCGAGAACGACTCGGGCCGGATCTCGTCCTTGTCGAGGTCGTAGAAGATCGGCCGGGCGATCTTGATGCGATCCCCCTCGATGACCGCCTCGGCAGAGGCCGCCGGCTGGACGGGCGCCGGCGGAGGCGGAGGCGGCGGCGTGGCGCTCGCCGCCAGCGACATCTCGGCGTTCGCCGACCCGCACCCCGCCGCAAGGACGCCCATGACCACAAGCCAGATCGCTCGGTTCGCTCGCATTTCGCGCCTCTAGCACGGGGCATCGCCCGGAAGAAGCGCCGGCGGCGGCCCGCCGACGCCCCGCCGCGGGCGCGAGCCGACGCGGCCGCGCGCCGGACCTGCGGAAGGCGCGGCGGCGATCCAGTATCGTTGCTGCGCGCACGCATGTCCGCCCCCGCGAACAACCCGAGCCTGATCGTCGGAATCGACCTCGGCACCACCCACACCGTCGTGGCATGGGCCGAGCGCGACGCCGGGCCGGGCGCGATCCGCGTCTTCTCCATCCCGCAGCTCGTGACCGCCACCGAGGTCGAGGCGCGCCCGCTGCTGCCATCCCTGCTCTACGCGCCCCTCCCCGGCGAGGCGCCGGCCGACCCGTTCGGCGACGCGCCCTTCGCGATCGGCGAGCACGCGCGCCGGCGCGGCGGCGAGGTCCCCGGCCGGCTCATCGCCTCGGCGAAGAGCTGGCTCTGCCACCCCACCGTCGACCGCACCGCGCCCATCCTGCCGTGGGGCGCGCCCGAGGACGCGGCCTCCCTGCCGCGCGTCTCGCCGCTCGACGCGAGCGCCCGGCTCCTCGCCCACGTGCGGCGCACCTGGGACGACGCCTTCCCGGATCGCCCGCTCGCGGCGCAGGAGGTCGTGCTCACGGTGCCGGCCTCGTTCGATCAGGTCGCGCGCGAGCTCACCGTCGAGGCGGCCCGCAGCGCCGGCCTCTCGGCGCGGCTCCTCGAGGAGCCGCAGGCCGCGTTCTACGACTTCATGCGGCTCGCAGGCGCGGAGGGCCTCGACGCGCTGCTCGCCCGCTCGGGCGGCGACGCGACGGTCCTCGTCTGCGACGTCGGCGGCGGCACCACCGATCTGTCGCTCATCCGGGTCGCACGCGCCGCCGAGGGCCGCCCGGTCGAGGTCTCGCGCGTCGCCGTCGGCCACCACCTCTTGCTCGGCGGCGACAACATGGACCTCGCGCTCGCCCACCTCTGCGAGCCGCGCCTCGTCGGCGGCACGGGGGAGAAGCTCGACCCGGCGCGCTTCGGGCAGCTCGTGCTCGCCTGCCGCGCCGCCAAGGAGCGCCTGCTCGGCGGCGCCTCGGCCAACGGCGGCGCCTCGTCCGACGGCGGCGCCTCGGCCAACGGCGGCGCCTCGGCCGGCAGCCGCGACGCGCCCGCCCCGCCGGACGAGGCGCCGGTCACCGTGCTCTCGCACGGCGCGCGGCTCGTGGGCGGGGCGCTGACGACGCGCCTCGGCCGCGAGGAGGTCGAGGGGATCGTGCTGGACGGCTTCTTCCCGGAGGCGCCGCGCGACGCCCGGCCGCAGCGCGGGCGGAGCGGGCTCGTCGCGTTCGGCCTGCCCTACGAGCGGGACGCGGCGATCACCCGGCACGTGGCCTGGTTCTTCGCGCGCCACGCCCCCGACGCGCGGGGGCCGACCGCGCTGCTCCTGAACGGCGGCGTCTTCCGCGCGCGCCGCGTCGCGGAGCGCCTCGCGCAGGTCATCGAGCGCTGGGGCGGCCCGCGGCTCGACGTGCTCCCGCACGCCGACCCCGACCTCGCGGTGGCGCGGGGCGCGGTCGCGTACGGCCTCGCGCTCGCGGGCCGCGGCGTGCGCATCGAGGGGGGCGCGGCGCGCGGCTACTACGTCGGCCTGGAGCCGCCCGCCGGCGGGGGGCCGCGGCCCGCGGTCTGCGTGGTGCCGCGCGGCGCGAAGGAGGGCAGCGTGCACGCGGCGGCCGGACGGACCTTCGCGCTCGCCGTGGGCCGCCCCGTCCGGTTCGACCTGTTCGCGTCGGACGACGCGCGCGCCGATCGCGCGGGCGACCTCGTCCCCCTCGAGGAGGACCGGTTCGAGGCCCTGCCGCCGGTCGCCGTGGCGTTCGACGCCGGGGACGCGGCGCGCGCCGCGGCGGGCAAGCAGGCGGAGGTGCGCGTCCAGATCGAGGGAGAGCTCACCGCGATCGGCACGCTGGATCTCGCCTGCGTCGAGGTGGGCGTCCCGGCGCCGCGCCGCTTCCGGCTGGCGTTCCAGCTGCGCGAGGACGGCCGCGGCGCGCGCGCTGCCGAGGCCGAGGGGGCCGCCCCGGAGCGGGCGCAGGCGAGGCCTCCCGCCGCGGCGACGCAGGGCGGGAGGCGCCTCGAGGAGGCGCGGGAGGCGATCGAGCGGGTGTTCGGCAAGGGGCGGCCCGACGTCGCGCCGCGGGAGGTGAAGAACCTCGTCCGCGAGCTGGAGCGCGTCCTCGGCGAGCGCGCCACCTGGACGACCGAGACCGCGCGGGCGCTGTTCGATACCCTCGCGCCGAGCGCGCGCTCGCGGCGGCGCTCGGCCGACCACGAGCGCGTGTTCTGGTCGCTCGCCGGCTACTGCCTGCGCCCGGGCTTCGGCGACGCGGGCGATCCGGCGCGCGTCGCCGCGCTCGCGCCGCTCTTCGCCGAGCGGCTCGCGTTCCCGCAGGAGGCGCGCTCCTGGCAGCAGTTCTGGATCGCGTGGCGCCGCATCGCGGGCGGCCTCGACGAGCCGCTGCAGGTCGCGATCCGGGATCTCGCGGATCCGTTCCTGGCCCCGGCCGAGCAGCGGCTGAAGAAGCCGAAGGGCGTGAAGCCGGAGGCGCTCGACGATCTGCTCGAGCTCTGCGCGTCGCTCGAGCGCGTGCCCGCCGGGCAGCGGAGCGAGCTCGGCGCCTGGATCCTGGAGCGCACGTGGACCGACCGCGACGCGCGGCTCTGGGCGGCGATCGGCCGCATCGGGGCGCGCGTCCCGGCCTACGCGAGCGTTCACCATGTTGTGTCGCCGGCGGCGGCCGAGCGGTGGCTCGACCACCTGATGCGCGAGAAGTGGCAGGAGCTGCCGTCCGCCGCGCCGGCCGCGGTGCAGCTCGCGCGCAGGACCGGCGACCGGGCGCGCGACGTCTCGGACCGGATCCGCGGCGAGGTGGAGCGGCGGCTCGTCAAGGCGGGCGCGCCCGAGGCGTGGGTCAGGGCGGTGCGCGAGGTCGTGGCCGTCGAGGAGGCCGAGCGCGCGGCGTTCTTCGGAGAGGGGCTGCCGGTGGGTCTGCGGCTCGTGAGCGAGTAGGGCTTTTGTTCAGACCGAATTCGCTCAACGAGCCGACGATACGCTGCATGATTGGCAACAGCGAAGAAGGCCTTGCAACAGGTGGATTGCGCAATCGACCGTTCTCGGACGGGCCGCTCGGGCGCGTGGTGGCGACGAATTCAGGGGAGCTCGATCGGGTCGAAGACGTCGTGCGTCCGAGGTGCACGCATCACCGCTGCTCCGGGTTCAGCGCCCGCTGGCCGGCGTCCTGTCACCCGGAAGCCGCCTCGATGCACGCCTCGAGCTCCGGCGTCGCCCGCCAGCCGCACGCGCCCGACTCGCCCCGCTCGCACTCGCCGTGCTTCGGGTAACACGCGTACTCCTCGCGGAACTCACACGTTGTGGCGACGTCCTCGTCCGCGCAGACCTGGCCGCTGCAACCCGTCACCACGCACGGGGCAGGCTCGCCGCCCCCGAGGCACGCATCGAGCTCCGGCGTCGCCCGCCAGCCGCACGCGCCCGACGCGCCCCGCTCGCACACGCCGTGATCCGCGTAACACGCGTACTCCTCGCGCCACTCGCACGTGGTGACCACCTCGTCCTCGACGTCGGCGCAGACCTGACCGCTGCAGCCGGTCACCACGCACGGGGCAGGCTCGCCGCCCCCGAGGCACGCATCGAGCTCCGGCGTCGCCCGCCAGCCGCACGCGCCCGACGCGCCCCGCTCGCATACGCCGTGATCCGCGTAACACGCGTACTCCTCGCGCCACTCGCACGTGGTGACCACCTCGTCCTCGGCGTCGGCGCAGACCTGACCGCTGCAGCCGGTCACCACGCACGGGGCAGGCTCGCCGCCCCCGAGGCACGCCTCGAGCTCCGGCGTCGCCCGCCAGCCGCACGCGCCCGACGCGCCCCGCTCGCACACGCTGTGCTCGGCGTAACACGCGTACTCCTCGCGGTACGCGCAGTCGGTGACCACGTCCTCGTCCGCGCAGACCTGGCTGCTGCAGCCGGTCACCACGCAGGACCCAGGCGGGCCGCCCGCAGACCCGCCGCCCCCAGGCCCAGCTCCGCCGCCCTCGACCGGGCCCTGACAGCCCTTGCCCTTGGCGCCGGTGAGCAGGGGGACGAAGAGAAGAAGCATCGCAACGACGAGCCGATGACGCTTGCTGAACAGATCCATAATCAAGCCTCCTATCAAGTGATCGACCCTGCCACCCGGCAGCCGCCGGCGCCAGGATTAGATGGCCGCGTCACCGAAACGGGCCGGCGCGTCCTCGAAGCGTGAACGCGATCTCCCGCCGTGACGAGCCGCGTCCCACAAGGGGCGCGATCCGCCCTCCAGGTCATGAGAGCTCAGCCGGGATCACGGCGCACCGGCGGCGACGAGGCGCACGCTTTGCGGGCGAACCCCAGCCGCGGCTGCCCACGGGGCTGCACACTCTGGCACAGGTCCAACGTGCACCGTCGAAATCCGGGCATTTTTGCGGCCTTCTGCCTGGCCTGAGGCTTGCTAACTGCGCCGTGCACGGGACGCGGATAGCGCAACACCCACCGGCGCAGCCATGACGCCCTGTGTCTTCGTGGACGAGGTGAACCATGACCTTCCTGTCTAGAATTTACGCCGGCTGGCTCGTCCTCGCGACGGCAGCGGCATCGGCCGGACTCGCCGGCTGCAGCATGGGAGGCGCGTCCGGGCCTTCGCCGGATGACGCTCCGACCGACTTCATCTCCGGCAATCCGAGGGGGAACGACGGCAGAGGGGCCGAGGACGGCGGCAACGCCATCGCCGCCGGTAGTACGGGCTCCGGAAACAGCACCGGGGCGCCGAACGAAGGAGCGGGCGACGACCCGGAGCGCGCGATCACCGAGGCCGACATCATCCAGGTCAAGGACGGCAAGCTCTACGCGCTCTCGCAATACGCGGGGCTCAGCGTCATCGACATCTCGCGGCGCGACCGGCTGAGCCTGCTCGGGCGCTACCGGGCGACCGGAATGCCCTTCGAGATGTACCTGCGCGACGGCATCGTCTACGCGATGTTCTCGTCGTGGACGCAGTACCTCTACGACGCGGACACCGGCGAGTACACCTATGAGGAGTCGAGCCGCATCGAGGCGCTCGACGTCTCCGACCCGTCGGATATCCGGCTGATCGGCTCGTTCGACCTGCCGGGCACCCTCTCCGACTCGCGCATCGTCGGCGACGTGCTCTATGCCGTCACCTTCGAGAACAACCATTGCTGGGGGTGCGGAAGCTCGCCGAACACCACCGTCACCTCCCTGGCCGTCGGCGACCCGGCCGAGATCAGCGTTGTCGACAAGCTGAGCTACAAAGACGACGACCCCTACGGCTACGGGTGGCGCCGCAGCGTGACCGTCACCCAGGACCGCATGTATGTCGCGGGCATCGAGTGGAACGGCGACGACGAGGGACACTCCACCATCCAGGTCATCGATATTTCCGACCCCGGCGGCGACCTCGTCGAGGGCACGAGCGTCGAGGCCGTCGGCCAGATCCAGAGCCGCTGGCAAATGGATGAGCACGAGGGCGTCCTCCGCGTCGTCAGCCAGCCCGGCACGTGGTGGAACAACGCGGCACTTCCAGGCGTCCAGACCTTCACCGTCGCGTCCTCGCAGGAGCTCACGCCCCTCGGCTACACCGAGCTCATCCTGCCCCGGCCCGAGTCGCTGCGCTCCGTCCGCTTCGACGGCGACCGCGCCTACGCCATCACGGCAGAGCAGACCGACCCGCTGTTCACCATCGACCTCAGCGACCCGGCGCACCCCGCCCAGCTCGGCGAGCTCGAGATGCCCGGCTGGGTCTATCACATGGAGCCGCGCGGCGACCGGCTGCTCGCCCTCGGGTTCGACAACGCCTCCGACGAGGGCTCGCTCCACGTCTCGCTCTTCGACGTCTCGGATCTCACGACCCCGACGATGCTGGAGCGCATCCACTTCGGCGGCTCGTGGGGGAGCTTCGCCGAGGACCAGGACCGGATCCACAAGGCCTTCACCATCCTGGACGACCTCGGCACGATCCTCGTGCCCTACAGCGGCTTCGAGGTCAACGACGACAAGGGCTGCGGCTCGTACCAGAGCGGCATCCAGCTCATCGACTTCACGACCGACACGCTCACGAAGCGCGGCTCCGCCCCCGCGCGCGGCCAGGCGCGACGCGCCTTCGTCCACGACGAGCGGCTCTTCGCCGTCTCCGATCAGGAGGTCGGGACGTTCAACATCGACGACCGCGGCGCCCCGGTCGAGGTCACCGACCTCAGCCTCGCGACGATCGTCAGCAACGCGGTCGCCACCGGCGATCTCGTGGTCCGCATGAGCGCGGACTGGTGGACGAGCGGCCCGCAGCTCGAGGTCGTGTCGGCCGCGGATCCAGGCCGCACCGAGCCGATCGGGAAGCTCGACCTCGAGGCGCTGACCTCCGCGTCGAATGCTGAATGCTACGGATCCGGCGTCGCCAACGCGCGCCTCTTCGCGCACGGGCAATACGCGACCCTGCTCTGGCCCTCGCACGCGGACTGGACCAAGACGCACCTCGCCGTCATCGATCTCAGGGACCCCGAATCTCCCCGGATCGCGAGCCAGCGCGAGCTGCCGTTCAGCAGCCACGCGCTCTACTGGGGCGGGTACTCCGGCGCCGTCATCCCGACGGGCGACTCCGTGGTGCAGGCAGGGAGCACCCTTGTGCTCCGCAACGCCAGCGAGGAGTACTACTACTACGACGACGGCGGCGCCGAGCAGCTGGCGCCCGCGGAGGCGACGCTCGAGGTCGTCGACCTCTCCAACCCGTCGAACCCGGTGCACCGCTCGGTGGCGCTGCCCTCCGGCGCTGGCTACACGGGCCTGCAGATCGACGGCACCACCGTGCTGACGTCGCACTGGGTGCCGCTGCCGCAGGACCCCTCCAGGGCGCGCTTCTACCTCGACCGCATCGACGTGTCCGACCCGTCCTCGCCGGTCGTGCTGACGCCGGTCAACGTGCCGGGCTCGCTGCTCGCCTTCAACGGCGCGGACCGCCGCGCGCTCACGATCGATTACGAAATCGTCGAGTTCGAGGTGCTGAACACTCCGGCGTGTTACAGCGAGTTCGCGCAGAACACCGGCTTCCAGCCGTTCGACCAGGAGAACTGGGAGGGACCCGGGATCTGCCGAGGGATGCGCCGCGCGCTCAAGCTCCTCGACGTCGGCAGCGAGACCGCGCGCCTCCGCGACGAGAGCCCGATCGACGACGACACCGGTATCTGGCAGGTGCTCGTGGGCAACGACCGCGTGTTCATGCACACCTACGTGAACTACGCCGTGCCGAACGGCCAGTCCCCGTACGGCATCGCCGTGGCCAGCGGGCTCGAGGAAGGCAGCATCGAGCTCGTGACGAAGCAGGTCCCGGAGCTCAACAACGCCTCGCCGGTCCTCGCGGACGGTACGCGCCTCCTCGTGTCCAGCGACAGCCCGCCCTCGCTCGCGGTCCTCGACGCGTCCGACCTCGACGAGCTGACGTACGAGACGAAGGGCGAGCTCTCCTCGTATATCTACCGGGTGACGCTCGACGGCGACCGCGCGCTCTGCTCGCTCAGGCACCACGGGCTCGAGGTCGTCGACCTCGGGAACTGACCCGCGCGCCGCGCCTTCGCTGCCCGCTGCTGTCACCGGCGGCGCAGCGAAGGCGCCGCCCGCCCCCTACCCTCCCGGCAGGCCCCGCCCGCCGCCGGCGCTTGGCGCCGGGGCCCGGCTGCGGCACACAAGGTCCATGGGCAGAGCCGAGCTCGGGCAGCTGATCGATCGTGAAGGGCTCGACGCCTCGGACGGCGCGCGGGGGCGCCTCGCGATCGCGGTGCCGGCGGCGTGGGCGTGCGATCGCGCGGACATCGAGATCACCGTGCCAGCCCTCGTCGCCTGCGCCCGCTGCGACGGCGGCGGCTGCGACAGCTGCGACCGGAGCGGCGCCCACCGCGCCCCGGCCGAGGTCGCCGCGAGGACGCTGCGGCTCCGGCTGCCCCCGGATCTCACCGGCGGCGTGACGCTCCGCCTGGTGCGCCCCTTCGGCGAGCACGCCCCGCTCGACCAGCTCTTCGTCGAGCTCCGCGAAAGCGACGCGGCGTCGCCTGGCGTGCTCCGCGTCACGCCACCCCCGTCGGACGCGCTCGCGCGCTCCTCGACGCCGGGCGGCGGGCGCCTGCGCGGGCTCGGCGCGCAGCTCAGCACGCCGGCCGTCCTCGCGACCCTCGCCGCGATCGCGGCGGTCGTGGGGCTCCTGCTCGGCCGCTGAGCGCGCCGGACGCGGGCATGCCTGGACGCGGGCGTGCCTGGACGCGTCCGCGCCGCGGATCGCGCGCGTCCTCCGTCGGGCGCGGCCGCGCCGCGGTTCGCGCGCCGCCGCCCTCGGCAGACGCGGGCGAGGCCGCCCGCAGGGTCTCGCTACCGTGCAGAGCTCATGCTAGCGAGAGGCCCGCGGAAGCGCGCGGGCGTCGATCGCGCCGCCACGGCCGCGGACGGAGAGCAAGCACATGAGCCTCAGCGAGCCCATGCGGGCCAGGATCACCACCATCATCCGCGAGAACGACGTCGTCCTGTTCATGAAGGGGACGCGGACGATGCCTCAGTGCGGCTTCTCCGCCACGGTGGTGAGCATGCTCGACGAGCACCTGCCCGCGTACCAAACGGTGGACGTCCTCTCGGATCCCGCGCTGCGCGACGGCATCAAGGAGTTCTCGAGCTGGCCCACGATCCCGCAGCTCTACATCCGCGGCGAGTTCGTCGGCGGCTGCGACATCGTGAAGGAGCTGCACGCGACAGGGGAGCTGGTGAAGGCGCTCGGGCTCGCGCAGGGCGAGCCGCAGGCGCCGCCCTCCATCCGCGTGACCCAGGCGGCGATCACCGCCTTCGCGTCCGCGCGGGAGTCCGACGCCGACTTCGTTCACATCGAGATCGACCCCTCGCACACCTACGGCCTCTACTTCGGCCCGCGGCAGGCAGGCGACGTCGAGGTCGAGGCCGGCGGGATGGTGTTCCTGCTCGACAAGGCGAGCGCGCGGCGCGCCGAGGGGCTGTCGATCGACTTCGTCGAGGGCGCCTCCGGCGGCGGCTTCAAGCTGGAGAGCCCGAACGACGCGCCGAAGGTCAAGCAGCTCTCGCCCGCCGCGCTCAAGGCGATGCGCGACGGCGGCGAGGCGCTCGAGCTCTTCGACGTCCGGACCGAGCAGGAGCGCAAGATCGCGAAGATCGAGGGGGCACGCCACCTCGACCAGGAAGGCCAGCAACACCTGGAGACGCTCGCCAAGGACGCGCGGATCGTCTTCCACTGCCACCACGGCGGGCGCAGCCAGGCGGCCGCCGAGCACTACCTCGCGAGGGGTTTCCGGAACCTCTACAACCTCCAGGGCGGGATCGACGCGTGGTCGCAGGACGTGGACCCCTCGGTGCCGCGGTACTGACCGCCCTCACCCGCGACGCGCTCGCGACGAGGATCGCGCAGGCGTCACACCGAGATTAGATTTTTGCAATCACAACGCAGCCCATCCCGCGGATCCTCCAGGGTTGCCCGGGATCGGGTATGCCTACCGTGTGGGTGCTGACGATCAGTCCACGGTCAGGGCGTCCGACGCAGAGGCGGCGCCCACGGCGGCGGCGACGCCCGGCCTCGTGGTCATCTTCACCCGCGGGCAGCCTGCGTGCGCGCCGATCCCGCTCGGGGACGGCGCGATCGTGCTCGGTCGCGCGTCTGCGGACGACACGGTTGTCGTCGACGACGAGCAGGTGTCGCGCCGGCACACCCGCGTCGTGCTCTCGGGCCAGGGCCTGCAGATCACCGATCTCGGCAGCAGGAACGGCACCTTCGTCGACGGCGAGCAGGTCGAGGAGCAGGTCTTCCCGTCGCTCCCGCGCTTGCTCCGGATCGGCGGCACGCTGCTGCGCTTCACCGCCGACGTCGCGCCGTTCCAGCGGGGCGGCGTCCTGGAGCACGTGGACGAGGTCGTCGGCCCCACGCTGAGGCAGACCCGCGAGCGGATCGCCCGCGCGGGGGCGCGCGGCGAGACGCTGCTGCTCACAGGGCCGAGCGGCTCGGGCAAGGAGCTCGCGGCGCGCGCCTTCCACGCGGCGACGGGGCGGGGCGGCCCCTTCGTCGCCGTGAACTGCGCCGCGATCCCGGAGGGCCTCGCGGAGCGGCTGCTCTTCGGGGCGCGGCGCGGGGCGTACTCGGACGCGAACGCCGACGCGGAGGGCTATGTCCAGGCCGCGCACGGCGGCACGCTGTTCCTCGACGAGATCGGGGAGCTCGACGCGTCGGTTCAGCCCAAGCTGCTCCGCGTCCTCGAGACGCGCGAGGTGCTCGCGCTCGGCGACACGCGCCCGCGCAAGGTGGAGTTCCGGCTCTGCGCGGCCACCCTGAGGGATCTCCAGGCCGAGGTCGCGGCGCGCCGTTTCCGGGAGGACCTCTACTACCGGATCGGCCGGCCCGAGGTGCGGATCCCCGCGCTGACGGAGCGGCTCGAGGAGCTGCCCTGGCTGATCGCGGCGGAGCTCAGGCGCGACGGCGCGCGGCTCGCGCCGGGCGTCAGCCTCGTGGAGTCGTGCGCGCTGCGCGCGTGGCCGGGCAACGTGCGGGAGCTGCTCCGCGAGGTGCGGCAGGCGGGCCTGTCGGCGCACGCGGCCGGGCGCGCCGTTGTGACGGCGTCGCACCTCGCGCCGTCCGCGGGCCTCGACATCACGGAGGTCGCGAAGCGCACGCCGGCGCCGGTGGAGCTGCGGCGGATCGCCATCGAGATGGCGCTGCGGCGCGAGCAGGGGAACGTCACGCGCGCGGCCCGCTCGCTCGGGATGCACCGGAACCAGCTGCGCCGGTGGCTCGTCCGCCACGGGGTCGACGCGGCGGCCTTCGCTGGCACGGGCGCAGGCAAGGACAGCGGAGCAGCCAAGGAGTCGTCATGAGCTCACACACGACGGTTCGAACCACGGATCTTTGCGACGACCACCCGGACGCCGTCGCCGTCGCCGATCCGATCTTCCGGGACTACGGCGGAGCTCGCCTGTTTCATGGGCCCGTCGCGACGGTGAAGGTCCACGAGGACAACGTGCTCGTCCGCAAGGCGCTCGAAGAGCCGGGCCAGGGGCGCGTGCTGGTCGTGGACGGAGGCGGCTCGCTCCGCTGCGCGCTCCTCGGGGACAACATCGCCGCGATCGCGCATCAGAACGGCTGGGCCGGGGTGCTCGTGTACGGCTGCATCCGCGACGCGGAGGAGATCGCCCGCATCCCGATCGGCGTGAAGGCCCTCGCGACGCACCCGCGAAAGAGCAACAAGAAGGGCGCGGGGGACCGCGACGTCGCCGTGACGTTCGCCGGGATCACCTATGTTCCTGGCGGGTTCGTCTATGCCGACCACGACGGGATCGTCTTCGCGCAGAAGGCGCTCGTCTGAGGAGCTCGCAGGCGCGCTCGCGCCTCGACGGGGCAAAAACGCACGTCACCGAGCAATTTCGCCACACCGCAGGAGGGCGCCGCGCGGCGGCTGCTCGCGAGATGGATGGGCTCGGCTCCGGTCTGGACGCGCGGGCGTCGCGCGCCGCGTCGAAGCGCGCTGCCTGGCGCGGCCGATGCATTGGCGCCGGGGCTACCCACACCTCGTAGATACGGGAGGACAAGAATGAGCAACATCACGTCCGAGCTGAAGAGCGATCTGACAAAGAGCCTGGAGTCGCTCCAGACCCTGCGCGACGAGATCCGCGTCAGGCTCCACCTCGCCGGCATGGAGGCGAAGGACGCCTGGAGCAAGCTGGAGCCCACGCTCCTCGACGCCGAGAAGCTCGCCGAGGACGTCTCCGAGACCTCGCGGAACGCGCTGCGCGACATCCTGGAGAAGGTGAAGGAGTTCCGCTCGTCGCTTCCCTCCTGATCGCGGCGTCGACGTGACGACGTGAAGAGAGCGCCCTCGACGGCGAGGGCGCGATGGGTGGCGCTCACCAGGAGCCTGGTGGGCGCCACCTGCTTTGTGCGTCCGGGCCTCGCCCGAGCGCCGCGGCGCCCCCGCGCTGGATCACCCGCGCAGCGCGGCCGCCACGACACGCGCGACGTTGCCCCACCGTGGATCGGCTGCGCAGGCAGCGAGCCGCTCGCCCACGACGTGGGAGCGCCGGTGATCGACGAAGCTGGGCGGCCGAGGGAAGGCGGTGAGCGGCGCGCGCAGGAGGGTCTTCTCGACCTGCCCGAGCATCGCCGTGTTGTGCACGAAGCCGAGCCCGCTCTGGATGTTGGCGAGCGTGGCGCTCGGGTGGCCGCCCCAGGGCGGGACGACGATCGCGTGCGCGGCGGCGGGCGCCTGGTTCACCGCGATCACGCCGTACCGGAGCTCGAGCAGGGCGCGGTCGAGCGCGGCGCCGACGGCGGGGTCCTCCTCGCTGATCGGGTGCGCGATGATCGACGCGCCCAGGGTGCCGTGGAGGCGGTCGTTGCAGAGGCGGGTCGCCGCTTCCAGGAACTCCACCGGATCGCTCGAGCCGATCTCGACGATGGAGAGGACGCCGCAGGGCGGCTCGGTCGAGAACAGCGGCTCGTCGGCGTCCGACGCGGAGAGCCCGGCGATCAGCGTCCACGGGAGCGCGCCCGGCCCGGGCTCGCCGATGCGCACGACGCCGCACGGCAGCGGCGCGTCGGCGGAGCCGTCGAGGCGCTCGCGCTCGAGCGGCGGGCGCCCGGCCGTGAGCGCGGCGTGCCGCGCCTCGGCCTCCGGATGGGCGGCGCGCCGCGGCGGCACCGCGGCGAGCGCGCGGTGGAGCATCCGGAGGAGCAGCGGCCGCTGCACGAAGCCCCTGGGCAGCACGAGGACGTGCGCCGCGGGGTCGCCGAGCGAGGCGCTGCTCACGATGCGGCTCGCGAGGAGTCTCACCTGGAACCAGAGCTCGTCCTCGCCGTAGAGCCACGGCGTCACGAGGACGGGGCGGATGCCGCCGAGCACCGAGGAGACGGGCTTGTCGAGCAGCCGCTCTCCCGACGCCCGCCGGCGCGTCTGCAGAGGGCCCGGGGGCCCCCAGACGAGCGCGTCGTGCGCCGCCGCCGCGCCGTGGACGTGGACCTCCGAGACGGCGGGGTGGGCCGCGAGGTAGGCGACCGCCTCGGCTCCGCCGTACACGAAGCGGAGGAGCCCGCGCGAGACGAGCGGCGCGAGGGCGCGCTCGAGGAGGGCGCCGAGGGGGGCGCTCCAGGGGCTCATCGCGAGCGCCACGACCCGCCCGTCGACGAAGAGCGCGTGGAGCGCATCCCGGAGCGGGAAGCGCGCGGCGTCGCCCGCGCCGAGCACCAGCGCGACGCCGCCCTCGGGGTCGCGCTGCTGGTAGAAGCGTGCCTGCTCTTCCCGGACGCCGGCGCGCGTCGCTCCGGGCTGCATCAGGGCGCGCGCGCGGAGGGGCCCGTGGAGCGCGGCGTCCTTCAGGCCCGCCGGGAACACGTCCACCTCGATCCGGCCGTCGGCGCGGGCGCGCACCGCCCCGCGGCCGAGCCGCGGGCGGCCGTGCGCGGCGATGTCCTCGAGCGCCTCGGCCAGGAGGCGCACCTGCGAGAGCGTCGCGCACGGCCCCGCGAGCCACGCCTCGCCGCTCGCCGCCGCGCCGGGGTCGAGCCCGGCGGCGGCGCACGCCGCCTCGACCTGCGGGCGCGCGGCGGCGAGCAGGCCCGGGAGCAACGAGCGGAGCAGGGAGGCCTTCTCGCGGGGCGGCATGCGCGCGAACCCGAGGGCCGCTTCGCCCAGCTCGAACAGCGCGCGATCGAGCTCTGCCGGGGATGTCTCGGCGCCGCGCGCCGCGCCCGGATCGGCCGCCGGCACGCTGGAGGCGAGGCTTCCGGGCGCGGGAACGGCGGCGGTGGCGACGTCGGGGACCGGCGGCATTGGGGCGGAGACTACAGGCAGCAGATCGCGCGCGCGAGCGCGGCGACCGTCCGCGGCGCGCGTGTAGCCGGCCTGCTCGGGATTCGGTAGAGTCGACCGCCATGGATTGCGCTTTCACCACGGGTCGGGGCCCAGCGCGCGCGCCCTCCTCCGGGATGGCTCCCCGCTCGGCAGCCTGCGGCGTGCTGCTCGGACTCGGCGCGCTCCTCCTCGCGCCCGCGTCGGCGGCGCAAGAGCCCGCTCAACCGCTCCCGCAAGGCCAGGGACAGCCCGGCGGAGCTGCCCAGCCGCAGACCGGATATCCTCAGCAGCAGGGCTATCCTCAGCAGCAAGGGTATCCTCAACAGCAGGGCTATCCTCAACAGCAGGGCTATCCTCAGCAGCAGGGCTATCCTCAGCAGCAAGGGTATCCTCAGCAGCAAGGCTACCCTCAACAGCAAGGGTATCCTCAGCAGCAAGGCTACCCCCAGCAGGGCTATCCTCAGCAGCAAGGCTATCCCCAGCAGGGCTATCCTCAGCAGCAGGGCTACCCTCAACAGCAAGGGTATCCTCAGCAGGGCTATCCTCAACAGCAAGGCTATCCCCAGCAGCCGCCCGGCTATGATCAGGGTTACGCCCTCCCGGCCGGACCGCCGCCGCCGCCGATGCCGCCCGAGGCGACCTGCTGCCGCTGGTCGGTCCGCTACAACGCCCTGGATCTCCTGTTCGGCCGGGTGACCTTCGAGGGCGAGATCGCCATCCTCGGACCGCTCACCATCGGCCTCGCGCCGTCCTGGATCTGGGGCTCGCTCGAGGACGCGACGATGGACACGACCGGATACGCGCTCGCGGCCGACATCGGTGTCTACGTGGAGGGCAAGCCGCTGCGGGGGTTCTGGGTGAAAGGACGCCTCGGCTACGAGTCGTTCGAGGCGGTCTACACGCCTTCCCAGGCCGTCACCGGGAAGCGCGACGTGAGCAGCGCCGTCCTCGGCCTCATCATCGGGAGCACGAACATCTTCGGCCGCGACGGGGGGTTCGCCATGTCGGGCGGGTTCGGGCTCGGCGTCGCGCTCGCCCCTCCGGCGGAGGTCACCGCAGGCAACTACCAGCCGTACGTCTTCTACGAGAAGACGGGCAAGATCAAGCTCATGGGGTCGCTCTCGCTCGGCGTCGCGTTCTGATCACGCCCCCCGCCCCCTGATCGGCCATCGCGCAGGCAGCGCGGCCCCCGCCGCGCCGGCAGGCCGGCGCCGGGGGCCGAGCGCCGCCCCCGGAGCCTCCCGGAACTTGGCCCCGCGCGCGGCGCCGTGGGACGTCTGCACCATGCCCTCTCGCATCGCCCGCCGCCCCGGGCCGGCGCTGCTGCTCCCGCTCCTGGCGGCGCTCGTGTCGCTCGCGTTCGCGCTCCCGGCGCGCGCGTGGGTCGAGGTGCACGTCGCCGGAGACGACGTGCGGCTCGCGATCGACCGGGCCGGCGCCGCCACGGTCGAGCACAAGATCACCTTGAAGATCTCGGGCGGGCCGCTCCGCGCGCTCGACATCCGCGGCGTCGACCCGGACGCCGAGATCGATCCGGGCAGCTACGCCGTGCCCCTCAAGGCCGCGGAGGCGAGCTCCCTCGCGTCCGCGAGGCCGGTCGAGCTCGAGCTCCTGCCGCCCGATCTCCGCCCGCGCGAGGACGGCACGCGCCGCCCGCCGGCGCTGCGGGCCCGCTTCGACGGCAAGGGCCTGAGCCGCGGCGTGTTCGTGCTCTTCTTCCGCTACCGCACGGACCTCATGAAGCGAGGGCTCATCCAGCAGGACGGCCCGAGCGCCCGCGTCTCGTGGACCGGGCCCCTCTGGGACGACGGCTACGACTCGGCGCGGCTCACCGTCGCGCTCCCGGCCGCGCCCGACGAGCCGCGCGTCGACGAGCCGCGCGCCGACGCGGCGGGCGAGGCGCCGGACGAAGACGCGCTCGCGGCGCCCACGACGCTCTCCACGCTCCGCCGCTCGGTCGACAAGGACGAGCTCGAGCTGCTCCGCCCGTACGCCCCGAAGGCCGAGCCGATGAGGTGGGCGATCCGCGCCGACGCGCGCGCCTTCCAGCCCGAGCCCGCCGCGGCGCCACCGGGCGCCGACGTGCTCGGGCGGCTGGCGGACGCCGCGGCCGCGAGCCCCGACCGCAGCCGCACCCTCTACCTCGCCGCCGGCGCGGTCCTCTTCGCGCTCTACAGCGCCCTCGTCGCGCTCAAGGGGCGCGAGCACGAGCGCCTCGCGCGCGCCGCGGGCGTCGCGCCTCGGCCCCTCGTCCCCATCCCGCTCGCGCCGCGCGCCGCCCTCGCGGGGCTCGCGCTCGTCGCGGGCGTGGCGCTGGAGCTCCTGCTGCGGGACGGCACGGCGGGCGCCGCCCTCGTGGCCGCGGCGACCGCGCTCGCGGCGCACCGCACGCCCCGCCCGGAGCACGCCGGCGCGGCCCTGCGGCGCCCGGGCAAGTGGCTCCCCGTCTCGGAGGCCGAGGCCTTTCGCGAGCCGCCGCGGGCGCGCGGCGTCTACCTCGACGTCTCGACGCGCGCCGGCAAGGCGCTGCTCGCCGCGCTGCTCGGCGCGCTCGGCGCGGGCGTCTACACGGTGGCGGGCATCTCGCCGTACCACGCCCACCTGCTCGCGCTCGACGCGACGGCGCTGCTCGCGATCTTCTGCACCGGCCGCCTCGCCGAGCTCCCCGCCGATCCGGCGGCGCGTCCGGTCGCGTTCCTGCGCGACGTCGCGCGGCGCGTGCGGCGGTCGCTCAAGGCGCCCGCGAGCGCGGCGGCCCGCGCCGCGGCCAAGACGCCCGCGAGCGCGGCGGTCCGCGCCGCGGCAACGGCGCCGGAGCTCCGCATCGTCGGCCGCCTCCGCATCCCGGACGGCAGCCCCGACGCCGACGAGCTCCGGCTCGGCCTCTCGCCGCGCGCAGCGCTCCCCGGCTTCGTGGCGATCGAGGTCGGCGTCGTCTACATGCCCGGCGCCGGCGGCGCCATCGGGCTGCCCGAGCTCCTGCTGCGCGTCGCCCCGGGCTCGCCGTGCGAGCGCGCCGTCGAGCGGCTCGCGAGGAGCGGCCGGTCCTCGCGCGGCCGGCGCCCCGGCGAGCGCGTGCTCGCCTTCACGCCGCGGCTGCCGACCGCGCGGATGACGGCGGCCATCGCCGCCGCGCTCGTCCGCGCCGTCTCCACCCCGCCCGCGGGCGCCACGCCGACCAAGCCGCAGGGCGCTGGAGCGAGCAGGGCGGCGCCGCGGAACGGGAAGAAGGCGGTCTCCGCCGCCGCGTAGCGGGACGCGCCCGAGACCCGGCCAGGGTCGAGACATGCCGCTCACGGATCCACATCCCTGTGCACGGAGCGCGCTCCCAGCCATGCGCCGCCCCGGTGAGGGGACCGCCGCCGACGCGTCCGGCCCGGTGGGGGGACCGCCGCCGACGCGTCCGGCCCGGTGGGGGGACCGCCGCCGACGCGCCCGGCCCGGTGGGGGGACCGCCGCCGACGCGCCCGGCCCGGTGGGGGGACCGCCGCCGACGCGTCCGGCCCGGTGGGGGGACCGCCGCCGACGCGTCCGGCCCGGTGGGGGGACCGCCGCCGACGCGTCCGGCCCGGTGGGGGGACCGCCGCCGACGTGCGTCGGAATCCGGCTATCGCCTGTTCCTGCCGCTGAAGCCGCGTTAACAAAGCCTCATGGGAAAAGCCGCCTTTCTCGCCCGCCGGCTCCCGCCGAGCGGGTGTATCGTCGCAGGGACCAAGCTCGCCGCCCACCGGGAGGCGCTGAAATCGAAGAAGATCAAGCTCTCCGCCAAGGTCGAGACCTCGATTCAGTCCGTCCTCGCAGCCACCGAGGCCCTCGAGGCGCTCGGCAGCACCGACGCCACGATGATGGAGATCGATCGGGGCACCGACCGGTGCATCGGGGCGTTCGGCAGTGAGCTCGACAGCATCGTGCGCGGGTTCGATCACGAGGGCATCCTGCCGCTCTCCGACGAGGAGGCCGCGCGCCGCGCCGACGCGGAGCTCGTGCGCTCCGAGGTGCTGTCGTCGGGCACCGACTTCCTCCGGCTCGTCCACTCCCAGCAATGGGTGCGCATGAGCGCGATGGTCAACGCGCTCGACCGCAAGGAGGTAAACGCCGCGGTGGAGCGACTCGGGCTCTCGGCCGAGGTAGGCCGGCTCCGGCGCTGGACCGAGCTCTATGGCAGCAAGCTCGGCGTCACCGAGGCCAAGGGCGCGGATCCGGCCGTCAAGGCGGTCGAGGCGTGGCACGAAGCCTACGGCGCGCTCATGGTCCGCGCGCACGCCGAGTACGATGACGACAGGGACGAGACCCACGCGCTCCTGCGCGACCGCCTGCTCTCGCCGTATGAAGACGCGGCCGAGGAAGAGCGGCGGGCGCACCAGCGGGCCCGCGCCGCCGCCAAGAACAAGAAGAAGAACGACGAGGCGGAAGCCGAGCCCGATCCGATCTGAAGGGCCCGCGCCCTGCGCGGCCAGCAGGAGGAGCGACCGGCATCCTGCGCACGAGGACACCGCCACTCTCCGGTCACCTCGCCCGCCACGCCAAACGGCCTCCCAGCCGACAGATCGAACCGCACGTGACATCGCGACACGGCGAGGCGCCTGCGGCGCGCCGCTGCTCCGTCCAAAGATCAGCGGAAACGCCGCTGATCTAGCGCTTGCCTCCGGCGCGATGCGCGCAAGATTGCAGAGGCAGCTCCTTGCGGTGATGGGGTTGGCCATCGCTGGGTACGCGATGGTCCCGGGCTGTGTCATCCGGGTGGGCCCAGGCACGGGAGGCGATGACGACTCGGCGCCGGAGGGCGTCCCGGTCCCGGAGGAAGCGGCACCGGACCAGAGCGTGGAGGAGCCGGACCAGAGCGTGGAGGAGCCGGACCAGGAGACGAAGACACCGGAGGAGCTGGCCGAGGAGGCGTTCCTGCGGGGCGACCCGCAAGAGTTCGCCCTCGCGTCCACGAAGGCGACCTTCACGACCTACGCCTTGGCAGGAATGATCGAGTCGCTCGGCCTGGACCCTGCGACGCTCGACGAGGCGGCACTCAGCGAGCTCATGGTGCAGTACATGCCGGCGGCCGCGGAGGAGGCTGAGCGGTGGCTCTCGACGCTCGATCCGTCGACGCTGCCGCTCGGCATCACGCCGCGCTACAAGTGCACGGACGAGTTCGGGTGTGTCTACTCTACGCCCTGCAAGCACGCCGTGTGGGGATACTCCATACCGTCCACGAAGCACCTGTGTTTCGTCACGGACTGCGGCGATGCCAGGTGCAGCACGTGCCCGACCTGGGTCGGCGAGATCCTGTCCCATCTCGCGATTCGCGCTTGGTGCGCGTACGTCTGCGTGGAAACAAGGTGTGTACGACGGCAAGCCGATAGCAATTGGTGCTGGAGGGATCTCACCGATACGCAATACGTTCATCGGTCCGATCTGCAAAGCCCCGTGAGGAAGATCCATGCCCCAGCATGCAGATGAAGAGCTGCGGAGGGCTGCGCTGGCAGCAGCCCACGAGCTGGCGACCAAGGAGCCAGAGCGGTGGAAGGCGTCATGGGACGAGCTCGGCGAGGTGATGGGCACGCTGTTCGGGGTGCTCAACCTCATGTACGCCTTCGCGGCGCCACGCTATCTCGCGCGGGGAAATCCCGACAAACGCCCCACGCCGGAGCAGCTCCTCGGGCTCTTCAACAAATACATCGCGCTCCTCGACAGCTGGAAGCGCACGACCACCGACATCCACGACCATGAGTTCCTGCGCACCGAGGACGCGACCCGCCGGCTGCGGGCGCTGCTCGAGACCTGGGAGTTTAGCCTCGAGGCGCCCGCGCCGATCGTGCAGGCTGCGCGGGACTGGCTCGCGGCGTACGGGGAACACGAGCCCGCCGAAGGCTGGGATCAATGGGTGGGACCTGAAGAGGACGAAAGGCCTGGACCCAAGGAATGACGCCGCGAGCTCGACCACCGAACGGCTTCGTTCGGCGGCTGTCCGCACCAGCCAGGCTCACGCCGCGATGACCGCCGCCATGCAGCGGAGCAGGGCGATCCCGTGATGCAGGCGCTCTGTGTGCTGATGATCCTCCTCGGGCTGGCCACCCTCGGCGCGGCCGCGCTCGGCCTGCGTGCCCTGCTGCAACGCCGGTGGGGTTGCGGGACGACGCTCGGCCTCCTCGCCGTGGCGGGAGGCGTCGCGTGCGGCGCCTTGCCCGTCGTGCTCGCGTCCGCCGTCGCATCGGGCAGCGCGGACGCCGCGCAGGAGGCCCGGCTGCTGGCGGAGACCCTCTCGACCTTGCTGAACTGCGCCGCGGCGGGGCTGTTCGTTCTCCCGCTCGGGGGCATCGTCGCGCTGGTGAGCTTTGTCGGCGGGCTGAGATCGCGCCGATAGACCGACGACGCAACCTCGATCGCCCTCGCCGACCATCGTCGGTGTTTCTGCGTCAGCGCGAGAGACGCACACCCCACCAGGACGGCGCCCATGCAACGAGGCGTGTAGGAAGCGCCCTGATGGCCAGCCGCGATGAACGGCTCCGACAAAGGCGGAGCCGCTGCGGCACGCGCGCGCTGCCGGCCCAGGGCGGTACGCCCCTATGCGACACAGGCGCGCATCGCCACAGCGCGCCGTCCATGCGCACGCCTTCACGTGCAGGGACGCATTGCCGCGCCGACAAGACAACAAATCGCAGGCGGCTCCACGCGATCCCATAGCGAGCACCGACCCAAGCATGATAGTCTCGCGTGAATCGTCTTTGTCCCAAACGCCAGCACTGGAACGGATCGGATCGTGCATGGGTCGGCGCTCTCGCTGTCTCAGCAGTGAGGGCTGAGCGGCCAGTCGACGCTCGCGGCCCTTTCAACGGCCGGATGAGAAACGCTGATGTCCGGTCACACGGCGTTTTCGCGCGTGACTGACCGGTACCGGCGGAGCTCTCCTTTTCTGGCGTCGCCATCATCTCTTGATGTCGGTCGTCCAGTACAGGCCCCCAACAGACCGGGAGCGATCATGGCAAGAAAACGCGTCCTCTCCGCAACCACTCTCCCCTCCCTGTCCGCGTGCGCCGCGCTCTGCGCCGCGCTCCCGGCGGGCGAGGCGATGGCCGCTTACCGCTTCGACGCGGCCGAGGCGGCGTTCGACGCGACGTACGCGGCGACACCCATCGATGCCACCGGCGTCGTCGTCGACGAGGCGGGGTCGCCGATCGCGGGGGCGGAGGTGACGGCCATCGGCTGGGGGAGCGGCGCTGTCAACGACGGCGAGCTCGCCTTCACGGACGAGACGGGCGCGTTCACGCTGGCGGCGCTCGCGCGGCGCTCGGTGCTGCTGCGCGTCGAGGTCGACGGGTACTACAGCGAGATCGTCCCCGCCGACCTGCACCGGCCGCTCGCCGCGGCCAGCGCCGAGGTCGGGCGCGTCGTGCTGACCGAGCAGCGCGCGGGGCGCGCCAGGCTCCTCGTGGGAGGCGACACGATGTTCGGGCGGCGCTTCGTCGACAGCAACGCCGACGGGGTCGAGGGGGAGACCGGCGACCTGATCCGCCCCGATACGCGGGAGGCGGACGCGCTCGCCGTCCTCTCGTTCCTGCGCGACGTCCTCTCGTCGGCCGACTACACGCAGGTCAACCTGGAGTCCCCCGTCACCGAAAACCCGGCGACGCCCCACCCGTACAAGTCGTTCACGTTCTTCTCCTACCCCGAGACGGTCAGGGCGCTCGCGCTCTCCGGCGTGGACGCCGTGAGCCTCGCGAACAACCACATGTTCGATTACCTCGAGGGAGGCGTCCTCGACACGCTCGGCGCCGTGCCGAGCGCCGGCCTCGACTGGTTCGGCGCCGGGCCCGACGAGACGACGGCGAAGGGCACCGTGCTCTACCGGACGCTCCGCGGCGTCGACATGGCCTTCCAGGGGTTCAACCAGCTCGTCAACGACGGGACGACGGCCTCGGCGTACACGCTCACCGCCTCCGACGGGCCCCCTGCCAAGGCCGGCGCGCTCGAGCTCAGCCTCGCGGAGATCAGCGACTTCATGGAGGAGGACGCGGCCGGGCGCTTCGGCATCCCGGTGCTGCACGGGGGCTCCGAGTACAGCGACTATCCGACGTCCGGCATGCGGCGGCGGTTCATCCAGCTCGTCCAGAAGGGCGCCGGCATGGTCGTGGCGCACCACCCGCACACGATCCACGGCGTCGGGCTGCACGACGCCGGCGCCGGCCCCCGCTTCGTCTTCATGTCGCTCGGCAACATGGTCTTCGATCAGGACGTCTTCGAGACGTTCCAGTCGTACCTCGCCGCGATCGACATCGACGAGGACTCCAGCGGCAACCGCGCGGTGCACCGCGTGCAGCTCATCCCGTTCCAGAACGAGGACTACGTCCCGAAGCTCGTGAGCGGCGCCTGGCTCGGCCGGGCGGCCCGCCACATCGCCCACCTCTCCACGACGCTGCCGACGGCGCCGTCGCCCGGCGAGGCGGCGGACGGCCTGACCGGAGCGGTCGTGTTCGCGAGCGGCCCGCGGGCCGTCGCGGTGAGCGATCCGTCGCAGTATACGACGAGCGAGCACGTCGAGACGCGGATCGTGCCGCTCAGGAGCAGCGCAACAGGGCCCGTCGAGCACCTGCGGTCCTCCGCCGCGGACTCGCTCGCCGCCCTGCAGACGACCGCCGCGGCGAGCTGCGATTACGGCCGGGAGATCATGCTCTACGGCGACTTCGAGGACAGCGACGTCGACGACGCCTTCCACGAAGGCTCGATGTGGTCGATGAGCGAATACCGCTACATCCAGAACAGCGTCGTCCACGGCGGGACCGGCGCGATGGTGTTCCTGCGCAAGTCGAGCAGCACGTCCGAGGTCTCGACGTACATGAACAACCGCGTCAAGTTCGACGCCGGCCGCAAGCTGACCCTGACCGGGTTCATGAAGGGGGACAACGCCGGGCAGATGCGCGTGCAGGTCTACTGGTACACGAGCGGCGGGACGAGCGTGTCGAACAGCGTCGTGTTCACGCGCGTGGGCGGCACCTACGGCTGGCAGCAGTTCTCCGTCAACCTCACCCCGCCGGCGAACGCGGGCTCCGTGCGGTTCTATTTCCGGGCGGGCGCGCCGGCGAGCGGCGAGGCCGCCGCGTTCCTCGACGACGTGTCGCTCGTCGAGTGGGAGGGCACGGTCGCCGACGGCTCCCTCGGGCTCGCGTTCCCCACGCCGAACAACTGGAGCTTCGTGCGCTGCACCGCCGTGGATCCGGCGCTCACGAGCCTCGGCGTGACGATGACGCACCGGTCGTACGCGCTGGCCCCGGCGACGCCCTGAGGGCGCGGCCGCAGAGGAACGACCCCCCTCCGGCGAGATCGCCGACGGCGTCGACGGCGCCGACCCGGAGGGCCGCGCGCGGAGCCGTGACCTCGACGTCCGTGCTCTGCTTCGATACCATGAGCGCGCGGCGCTGCGTCGTGGACTCGACACCTGCACTGCGCCAGCGCGCCACGGACTCCCCACCATGAAGCCATCGCGGAAGCCATCATATCTCGCGCTTTTACTGGCCCTCTCTGCTGTCGCCGCCGGCTGCGGCTCGGACCCGGAGGGCGCAGATCTCGTGTGGCCGATCGGGGGGACGGACGAGCTCCAGCCGATGTCGTCGAGCTTCGGGCCCCGTCTTCAGACCTCGCGCGACGGCGTCTATGACTTTCACCGGGGCATCGATATCCCCACCGTCATGGGCACCCCGGTGTACGCGGTGGCCGACGGGAGGGTGACGCGCGCAGGCCGCTACGACGATTTCGAGGACGTCGTGGTGCAGATCGAGCACTGCGACGCGCCGGGCGCGTGCTTCTACAGCACCTACATCCACCTGGCGATGCCGCTCGTCGAGACCGGCGATCAGGTCGGGCGCGGAGAGCACATCGGCTACACCGGCCTCGCCGCCAGCAGCCTGTTCCCCCACCTGCACTTCGAGATCCGCGAGGGAGGGACCGAGAAGGTGTATTGCGTGCACCCGCTCCGCTTCCTCCCGACGCCGCGCGGGCTGCCCCCGGCGCTCGCCGTGCGCCGCACCGACGAGGACTCCACGTCGAGCGTCTCGGTCGAGGTCGAGGTCACCCTGCCCGGCATCGCGCCAAGCCTCACCGAGATCGCGGTCGCGACGGAGAACCGCTCGACCGGCGCGGTCATCGAGGAGCGGGTGTTCAACTACGACGAGTGGAATCGCAAATATACAGCGGAGGGAGACGCCGCGATCATCGACGAACAGAGCCTCGGGGGCATCCGGATCGAGCCGGCGAAGTTCAACGCGGCGTCGTCGGCGTACGTCATCGCGTTCCGCTTCAGCAACCTCGACGGGACGGCGTCGGCGGACGACCTCCGGATCACGGCGCGGGCGCGCGACGTGAACGGCCATGTCGTCGAGGCGAGCGCGCCCTGAGCCGCCGCGGCGTTCGCTGAGCCGCCCCGCGCGCCCCGCCGCCGGGCGCGCGGGGGCGCAGAGCGCGCGCCCCGCGGCCGCGATCGGGTGAGCCCGCGGCGCGGGGCCCGGCTCAGACCTCGCCGACCAGCGCCGCCATGTCCGCGGGCAGCGGCGACGTCACAACGAACGCAGGCACCGCTTCGCTGCCGCCCCACCCGATGTAGTGCGCGTGCAGCGCGTGGCGGCTCAGCCCCTCCACCGCGGGCCCGCCGTAGAGCACGTCGCCGGCCAGCGGGTGCCCCACCGACGCGAAGTGCGCCCGGATCTGGTGCCGCAGCGCCCGCGGGGCACGCGCCTCGACGAGCTCCCAGAGCCCCACCTGGCGCACGCGCTTGTACATCGTCGCCGCCGGCCGCGGCGCGTAGCGCACCACGTCGCGCGGGTGGATGCACGGGTAGACCCGCTTCTTGTCCTTCGGGTGCGGCGCGAGCGGCACCTCGATCGAGCCCATCTCCGGGAGATCGCCGATCTGGCAGATCAGCAGGTAGCGCTTGTCGAGCCGCCCCTCCTTCAGCCCGGCGCCCAGCGCCGCGAACGCCGCGGCCGTGCGCGCCGCGAGCACGAGGCCGCTCGTGTCGGTGTCCAGCCGGTGGCACAGCCCGGGCTCCCGCGGGGAGAAGCCGATCGCCGCCATCTCGGGGTACCGCGCGACGAGGGCGTTCGCGAGCGTCCCGCGCTCCCCGGGATCGAGCGGCGCCGTCGGCATCCCGGCGGGCTTGTTCACCACAACGAGGTCGTCGCGCTCGAGCACCACCTCGAGCGGCACCTCGGGATCCGGCGTCGCCGCCCCGGAGGCCTCGGTCGGCTCGACGTCGACCTCCAGCACCTCGCCCGCCGCCGCGACGTCGCCCTTCGACGCGCGCCGACCGGCGCCGCTCTTCCCCTCGCTGAGCACGCGCACGCGCCCCTCGGAGAACAGCCGCTTCGCACCCGCCCGGCCCAGCCCGGGCAAAAGCTGCACGAGCAGCTTGTCGAGGCGCGTCCCTGCATCCAGCTCGGTGATCGTGATCTTCATAGCTCCTACGGAATCGCCCCCTGCCACCCGAGGCCGAGCGCGGGCGCTCGCCGGCTCCCGACCACGCTCTCTCCTATCACTCCCAGCATGGGCAGGCCGAACCGGTTCCACGAGGGGCGCGCGCCACGGGCGCCTGCCGCGGCCGGGCGCCCCACCCACCACGCGACGCCCGCCCCCAGCAAGAACCCGCCGGCGGCGGCGCCGACCCAGGCCCGCTGCTGGGCCTCGGTCGGAGAATCGAAGACGAGCGGGCTGGCGAGCGCGGCGGCGCCCAGCCCGCCGAGCAGCGCGCCCACGTCGACCGTCAGGACCTCCGATGCGGTGACGTCGAGCTGCGTCGCCGCCGCGGCCGACGCCAGCCAGCCGAGCGCCGCGCCGTAGCCCATCCCCGCGATCGGCGTGCGCTGCACGTCGCCCCTGGCCGCCCACTCGACAAGCCCGCCCAGCAGGAGCCCCAGCCCGCCGCCCGACTGCGCCATCAGCGCGCCGCCCTCGGACATGCGGCCCAGCGAGAGCCCCAGCGCGGCCAGCGTGATCCCGGCGGTGCCCCCGATGAGCCCGGAAGCCCAGCGCTCCTGGCCCGGATCCTCGGCGTGCTTCGCGAAGCGGCCCTGGTAGATCAGGTGGCCCGCGATCGTCGGCCACCACGTGCCGGACCCGAGGTACCACGCGTCGGCCACGCCGACGTCCCACTCCTCCGCGATGATGATCGCCCCGCCGAGCCCGATGCCGGCCCCGACCGCGAGGAGCGGGTAGAGCAGGCGCGGGTCGTCCGAGCCGCTCGAGCGCTGGATCGAGAAGCCCACGAGGCCGCCGTAGAGCGTCGCGTTGGCCGCGAGCGTCGCCTTCCCCAGGCTGCGCGCCGGCGTGGCGAGGCGCCCGCGGCACCGCTCGGCGCACGGCGCCTCGTGTCCCGGGAACGGGCCCGCGGGGCCGGCGTCGAGCTCGGCCACGAGGTCGCGGAGCATCACCGCGGCGCGCACCGCGAGGTCGTCGCGCGCGACGCGCTCCACGCGCACCCGCAGCGACCGCGCGCCGCCGGACGCGAGCGCCAGCCTGAGCTCCACCTCGTCGCCGCGCAGGTCGAGGCTCGGCGCGATGAAGAGCCTGTCGCTCGAGCGCGCGCGCTCCATGAGCTCGACCTCGTCGGGGCGCGATCGCGAGGCGGCGCGGTCGGCCAGATCCACCGACAGGCCGAGGTCCTGCGCGGTGTCCGAGAGGAGCCCGTCGAGCGCGCTCGCGAGCGGCGCGGCGCGCTCCACGTCCTCGGGCGCGAGCGCCGTCGGGAGCACCACGGAAGGCCGCGCGGGCCGCGCAGGGCGCCCGGAGCCCGCAGGGGGCGCGCCTTGCCCGGAGCCCGTGAGCTGCGCGGCCTGGGCGGCTTGCCCGAGCCGCGCGGGCGAGGCCGCGCCCGCAGGCTCGCCCGACGCCGGCAGCGCCGTGGTGAACGCCGCGGCGAACGCCAGGACGCCCGCGCGACCGCGGAGGTGCCAGAGGTCGATCATGGTGTCGATGCTTCGGCCGCCGCGGCGCGCGCCGCGGCGGCCACCGCCGCTCGGGGCGCCGATCAGAACATGAACGTGCCGCTCGCGAAGAGGTCGAACGTGTTGCTGTCGTTGACGTAGAAGCGGCGGCCGATCGCGTTGATGGTCGGGCGGTAGTTGGGGTTCGGGCTGCCCGTGACGGTGAAGCTCCCGTCGTCGTGCTGGCGGCGGCAGGGCCCGGCCGCGCCGATGCTGTCCTTGTACTGCGAGTTGCACGGCTGATCGCCGCCGATGCCGTGCCCCTGGTCGTGGCGGAAGCCGACGCCGAGCTGGAACTTCACGAGCTCGGCCGCCCTCCACGTCACGCTCGCCGAGCCGCGGTACGAGCCGTACGGCTGGACGTCGCTGAGCCCCGTGAAGTACGTCCGCTGCGAGCCCTCGTCGACGACCGACGGCGCGCACGCGCGCGGGTCGCCGCTCCGGCAGGCGGCCACGCTGTACGCATCGTTCTCGCGGAACGACGCCCACTGCGGCTGCCGCAGCGTCGGCGCGTCGCTCGATCCGAGCGCGTCGAACAGCTCCGAGTAGTCGCGCCCCTCGGAGTGGTACTCGCCGGTGAAGCGCAGATCGAACGTGAGCCCGGTGAACTTCTCGCGGTTCTCCCAGGGGATGATCATCACGCCGAGCAGCACGCTGCCGACGAGCGGCGGGTGGTTGACCAGCGACGTCTTCAGGTCGGTGAGGCCGTAGTCGCTCGACTCCTGCTGGAACTCGAACAGCGCCTTGAACCCGCCGTACGGCTCGACGTACTTGACCCGCTTCGACAGGAACGTGTGCACCTCGAGGCCGATGGTGCCGCGCGAGACGCCGGGGTCGCGCTGGGCGACGTTCGCCGCATCGAACTCGCCGTTGCTCGCGCCGTTCCGGTCGATGTCCCCCGGCGCCGCGCACTTCACCTGGCCGCTCTTCGGCGACTCGGTGCAGGCGTGCATCGGCTCGCTCACCGGGAAGCGCCCCTCGACGCCGAACAGCCAGGTCGGCTTCGTCCGGTCGCGCGCCTGGTTCATGATGTTCACGTCGAGGCCGACGGCGAGGTACTCGATGCCGCTCCGGTTCGGCGACGTGAAGGGCAGCGAGAACAGCTGCTCCCCGGGAGCCCCCGCGAGCGCGACGCTCTGGCGGCCTTCGCTGCCGTCGAGATCCGTGAGCTCGCGCGAGTGGTTCAGGATGAGCGGCATCCTGAGGTAGAGCGCCAGGTCGCGGTAGAGGCCGACGTCGAGGCGCATGTTGAACTTCGACGTCGCCTCGCTGTAGCTCGCGACGTTGAGCAGGTTCGACGTGTAGCCGCCCGTCGACAGCCCCGGCCCGGCGATGCTCGTCTCGCGGCGGATCTTCGCGCTCTTCGACGCGTGCTCGAAGCCGAAGCTGAAGTTCAGATCGAAGGTGTCACCCTCGTCGAACGCGTCGACGACGCTCGTGAGCTCGCCGGTCTCCATCATGAGCCGCGGCTCGGTGGCGCTCCGAGGCTCGTCGGCGGCCGCGGGGAGCGCCGAGAGGACAGCCGCCGCAGCGACGGCGAGCGACGCGAACGCCGGGCCCCCAGCCACGCTGATGGCGACGCGAGCGAGATGGCCTTCGCAGTACCTTCTGCCGTGCATGCTCATGGTTATCCGTCGGACGGACGCTACCGGCCGGGGCAGGAGGGTGTCAATCCGCGAATCGCTCGCCCGGCACGCACGGCGCCGCCGAGCCCCGCCGATCGCCACCACGGCCGCCGCCACGGGCGCAACCACCGGCGGCCGCCGGCCGCCACGCTCCGTCCGGCGTGTCGGGTCGCGGCCGGCCGCGGGGCCGGCGCCGCAGGGCGGGGCTCAGCGGGACGGGGCTCAGCGGGCAGACGAGCGCTCCTCGACGGCGAACGGGCTCTTCCCCTCCTCGCTGTCGGGGAAGATCTCGTTCGTGATGTCCTCCGCGGCGAGCTCCTCGCGAGCGGTGGTCAGGTCGCGCGACGTCTGGTCGAGCCGGTCGGCGAGCACCCCCAGGAACTGCCAGAGCAGCTTGACCGCGAGCTCGTGCTCCTTGCGGAGGATCTCGAAGAAATCGGCGCGCCGGACGGCGATGAGCTCGCTCTGCTCGACGGCCGAGACGGTGGCGGAGCGCGGCATGCTGCGGATGAGCGCCATCTCGCCGAAGTGCTCGCCCGGGCCGACCTCGCTCAGCACGGCGTCACCGCGGAGGATCCGGACGAGGCCCGAGAGCACGATGAACAGCTCGTCGCCGCGATCCCCCTCGCGGACCACGATCTGGCCGGGCTCGAACGAGAGCACCTCGGCGACCTGCATGACCCGGAGCATCTCGCGCTCCTGGAGGCGCGCGAAGAGCGGCATCTTCGCGAGCACGTCGCGCTTCAGGGCGAGCAGCCGGGCGCGGACGCTGTCGCGGTGATCCCCCTGGCCGAGCCGCACGAGGACGGCGGTGATGTTGTCCTTGCCGCCCTTCCTGTTGGCGAGATCGATGAGGCCGTTCGCGGCGACCTCGCCGTTCTCCTCCTCGAAGAACGGCTCGAGCTCGGCGGTGTGCGCGATGTACCCGTGGAGCCCGTCGGACGCGAGGAGGAACTGGTCGCCCGGGAGCACCTCGATCGTGAGCGTGTCGACCTCGACGCGCTCGTACACGCCGACGGCGCGGGTGATGGCGTTCTTCTGCGCGACCTTCTCGATCTGATCGCGCGTGAGCTTCCCGCGCTTGATGAGCTCGTTGTAGACGGTGTGGTCCTCGGTGACCTGCTGGATGCGGCCCTCGCGGAGGAGGTAGATGCGGCTGTCGCCGACGTGGGCGATGTAGCCGTGCGAGCCGGCGATGAGGAGCGCGGAGAGCGTCGTGCCCATGCCCCGCTTCGTCGCGTCGGCCTTCGCCTCCTCGTGGATCCGGGCGCACGCGCGCTGGACAGCGTGCTCGAGCAGGCTGAGGACCTCCTTCATCGCGGCGCGCCGCACGTTGCTGCGCGCCTGGTTCTCGATGAGGTCCCGCTCCTTCTTCAGCTCCTCGTGGATGATGCGGACGGCGAGGGCGCTCGCGACCTCGCCCGCTGCGTGTCCGCCCATTCCGTCGGCAACCACAAAGAGCGCGAGCTTCTTGTCGACGAGGTAGTTGTCCTCGTTGTGGTCCCGCATGCGGCCGACATCGGTGGCCGCATAAAACCTGATGTTTTCGGACAGGCCCATCGGTTCGGGCAGGCTACCCGAGGGCGCGGGAGGAAATCACTAGCGATTGCGCCCGCCGCGACCGGGACGTCCGCCACGCCGCCGCCGCACCAGGCGCGTGCCGGCGCCGTCGGGAGGCGCTCGGGGTGCGGGTGGGGGATCGACCGCGTGGCCGCGGCGGCGAGCGGCGGTACATTCGGAATGGGTAGAATGGGAGGTCCGATGCGGCTCGTCCTCTTCGATAACACCGACCTCGGGTGGGGCAGCGCGCGGCGGGTGAACGGCCGGCGCGCGAGCGCGGAGCATGCGCACGGTCCGGCCCCCGAAGCCGAGGACCTCGCGGTCGTGGGCGAGGCGGTGGGCGCGACGATCGGGCTCACGCCGATCTGGCGCGCCGGGGCGCTCCTCCACCGCCTGCGGGGCGCGGCCGACGGGGGGCTCGCGGCCTCGAGCTGGACCGAGGCGCTCGGGTGGGCGGCGCGGACGGCGCGCGAGCGCGGCCGGAAGATCACGTCGCTGCAGGCCTGGGGGCACGGCGGCTGGGGGTACATGCGCCTCGGAGCGACCCGGCTCGACGAGGCCGCGCTGCGGCCGGGCTCGCCGCTCGACGGGGCGCTCGACGCCCTGAGGGCCGAGCTCGCGGGGCCGGACGCCCTCGTGTGGCTCCGCTGCTGCAGCGCCTTCGGCCACACCGGCCAGGCGTTCGCGCGGGCGCTCGCGGACCGGCTCGGCTGCCGGGTCGCGGGGCACACGTACATCATCGCGTTCTATCAGAGCGGGACGCACTCCCTGCGCCCGGGCGAGGCGCCGTCGTGGGATCCGCGCGAGGGCGTGCGCTTCTCCGGCGGGGAGCCGGCCGGCGCCGCGTGGTCGTCGCGCACGGCGCCGAACACCGTCTCGTGCCTGACGGCCGATCTCCCGCCGGGTTACTGACGCCGCGCCCGCGGCGCGGCCGGGCCCGCTCCGCCGACGCCGCGCGCGCCGCGCGCCGGGCGACGCTCGACCCGCTTCGTCGCGCCGGCGTACCCTTGCCGGCATGACGCCGTCCGAAGCGCAGCGAGCCCGCGCGCTCGATCTGCTGAGCCGAGGAGACATGGCCGGCGGGATCGCCGGGCTCGAGGGGTACCTCGCGGGCGCGCCGGATGACGCGGGGGCGTGGCTCGCGCTCGGGGCGGCGCGCTCGGCGGAGGGCCGCTGGGCCGACGCGGCGCGGGCGCTCGCGCGCGCGGTGGATCTCGACGGCGGCGAGGTCGAGGCGCGCCTCGCCTACGCCCGCGCGCTGGTCCGCCTGGGCCGGCTCGACGACGCGGCCGCAGAGCTCCGGCAGGGCGCCGCGATCGAGCCGCCCGACGCGCGGGTGCTGCGCGAGCTCGGGATCGTGCTCTACGACGAGCGCCTCCATGACGAGGCGGCGCGCTGGCTCGCGCGGGCGTGCGAGGCGGCGCCGGAGGACGGGCGGGCGGCCTTCGCGCTCGGGCTCGCGCACGAGGCGCGGCGGGACATCGCGTCGGCCGTCGCGGCCTACCGCGAGGCGGTGCGGCGCGCGCCGGCGTTCGCCGACGCGCGGCTCACGCTCGCCGACGCGCTCGCGTCGATCGGAGAGCACGAGCAGGCGCTGCGCGAGCTCGAGGCGCTGCTCGCGCGCGAGCGGAGCCACGAGCGGGCGGCGCGCAACCGCGAGGTGCTGCAGCGCGCGCTCGCCGAGATGCGAGCGCGCCGGCTGCTCGGCAAGACGGAGCGGGAGCTCGCGCGATCGGCGCTCGTCGTGGAGGCGCAGCTCAGGCGCCGCGAGACGCTGGCGCCGCCCGTGGCGGCGGAGGGAGGGGCGGCGCGGCGGATCGTCCGCTACACGGCGCCGCTCCTCGAGCTCCGCGTGACCCTCGACGCGAGCGGGGGCCCCGGCAATGGCGCGATCGAGGCGCTGCACCTCGCGCTGACCGATCCGGACCGCGCCGCGCGCGCCGAGGACGATGTCTTCAAGGTCACCGTGATCGGCGAGGACGGCCGGCAAGCGCCGGTGAGCTACGCGACGGGCGCGTCGCTCACGTTCCTGCGCGAGGCGATCGGCTGCCCGATGACGCAGGCGAGCGCGCTCTACGCCTCGCTGCTCCAGGGGAGCCCCTCGGTCGACTGGGGCGGCGCGACGCTGCGGTTCGCGAGCGTCCCCGGCGCCGCGGGCAAGCCCGGCGGCGAGCGGCACGGCATCCTGGTCAGCCGGCGCGGCTAGGCGGCCGATCGGCGGCGCCGGGCGGCGCGTCGCCGGCCTTGATCATCCCGAGATCGTGCAGCGACGAGTAGTGGCCGTCCGGCGCGAGGATGACGTGATCGACGAGCGGCACCCCGATCACCTCGCCGGCCGCGGCGACCGCGTCGGTCATGGCCACGTCCTCGGGAGACGGCGCCGAGTCGCCGCTCGGGTGGTTGTGCACGAGCA
Organism: Sorangium sp. So ce362; assembly: GCF_051519845.1. NCBI lineage: Bacteria > Pseudomonadati > Myxococcota > Polyangiales > Polyangiaceae > Sorangium > Sorangium sp. So ce362. The sequence goes on from NZ_CP150332.1 coordinate 8,742,580, forward strand.
CGAGCGCCGAGGCCGCGTCCGCGAGCGCGGCGCGCAGGATGTCCTTGGCCGTGACCGAGCACCCGTGGAGCCCGCCTTGCGCGACCCGGCGCGCTCCCCTCATCCCGTTGCGGCCGTCGAGCGAGATCACCCACATCTGCTCGTGATCGAGCGGGCCGAGCTGCGCCGCGCACCACGCCGCGATCGAGGCCGAGGTGCGCACCGGGGGCCGCGGGCGCACCGCGCGCTCGAAGGCGCGCCGCCCGAGCTCGAGCGACGCAGCGATGCGGAGCGCCTTCGCGAGGCCGAGGCCGGGGTGCTCGGCGAGCGCGTGCGGACCGAGCCGCGAGAGCCCCTCCAGTCCGGAGAAGCGCGAGAGGAGCGCGGCGGAGACGATCGTCACGGGGGTGCCGACCAGCCCGGTGCCGAGCACGATCGCGAGCAGGTCGGCGTCGCCGAGCGACCAGATCCCTTCCTCGAGCGCTCGCTCGCGCGGGCCGGCGAAGGCGGCCAGCGCCGCGGGGTCGTTGGCGTACGGATCGGGCAGGTGATCGGGCTGCAGCGCGGCGCGCTTCCACAGGCTCATGCGCGGGCGACAAGCACGCGACGGGCCCGGCGGCCGGCGCGCGGGGCCTCGGGGATCAGCGCGCCGGCGAGGCGGCGGAGCGGCGGCGGAGGGTGGCGGCCGCCAGGGCTGCGCGGCGAGCGTGGCGCGCTGCGGGAGCGGCGCGCGTCACTCGACGCGGACGACCGTCCCCGCGGGCAGGCTCTCGGCGAAGGCGTCGCGCGCCGCGCGCACCTTCGCCTCGACGAGGCCGTCGAACGTGAGCTTCGTGCGGTACTCGACGCCGGACCACCGGGGATAGGAGCCGATGTCCACGTCGCGGTGGGCCTCGACCACGCGGTCGAGCATCGGCTTGAGCTGCCCCTCGTCCAGCGTCGTGAACACCGCGAACGAGATGAACGGCGCGCCGCCCGAGAGCTCCGCCTGGATGAGCGCCTGCTTCGCCCGGAAGATCTGCGGCACGCCGGGCAGCATCCACACGTTGCGCATCACCACGGCCGGCCACGCGGCGCTGCCGCCGGTCACGAGCCGCGCGCCGTCCGGGATGCGCGCCATGAGCAGGTGCCCCTCGGTGAGCCGGTCGCCGTAGTACTCGCGCAGCATGCTCTCCATGTTCGGCGCGCTGACCACCGGCACGCCGAACGCGCGAGCGACGCCGGCGATCGTGAGGTCGTCGTGCGTCGGGCCCACGCCGCCGCTCGTGAAGAGCCAGTCGTGCGACGCCGCGAGCGCGCGCACCTCCGCGGCGATCACCTCGATGTCGTCGAGCACCATGACCGCCCGCTCCAGCTTGACGCCGAGCGCGCGCAGGGTGCTCGCGAGCACGAACAGGTTCTCGTCAGCGATCTTCCCGCTGAGCAGCTCGTTGCCGATGATCAGCGCCGCTGCCGTCCTCATCTCACCCTTGCTCCGCTCAGCCCTCGAACTCGCGCGTCACCGGGCGCCCGTCGGCGTCCATCCCGAGCAGCTCCTCGACGCGCTTCTCCGCGCGGTCGAGGCGCTCCTGCGCCGACCGCGACAGGCGGATGCCCTCCTCGAAGAGCGAGAGCGCGCGCTCGAGCGGCAGGTCGCCGCCCTCGAGCTCCGCCACGATCTTCGCGAGGCGGCGCGTCGACTCCTCGAACGACGTCGCGCCCGCGGCCTTGTCGCCGCTCGCGGGAGCGCGATCGGCCTCGGTCGCGGACGGCGTCGACGCGGCGCGGGGCTCCGCGCTCGATCCCACGGCCGATTCCACGGCCGATCCCACGGCCGCGCCGCCCTCGTCCGTCGCGTTGCTCATCGCCATGAGCCAGCGTCCCCCGGGGGTGCGGCCGGCGCAAGCAGGACGGAGCTCACGCCGGGCGGCACCGCCGGCACGAGGAGCACGCCGTCGGGATCGGCCACGACCGGGACCGCCAGCCCATCCGGGCGGACGAGCCGCGCCGGCCGCGAGGACGCGCTCGCGGCCGCGCTCCGGTCGTTCGGGACGATCGCGATCCACACCACACCCGTGGCCAGCGCGGAGCGCGGCGGGTCGAGCCCCGGCGCGCCGGCGCCGGAGAGGGCGGCCCGCGCGAGCGCGCGCACCCCCTCGTCCGGATCGAGATCCCGCGCCGCGAGGAGGACCCGCCTGCGCTGCACCTCGGTGCGCCGCGACAGCCCGCGGACGATCGCGCGGCGCACCGAGGGGTCGTCCTCGAAGCGGTAGGCGCGCGCAAGGAGCGACACGCTGTCGGGCATGGGGTCGCTCCCGAGGCCGAGGGCGACGTGCGCGCGCACGACGGGATCGCTCCCCTCGAGCAGCCGCTTGAGCCTGCCGCGGACCACCTCGTCGTCGCGGGCCGCGAGCGCGCGCGCCGCGAGCGGCGACAGCGGCCCCCCTTCCTCCGCGAGCGCGGCGAGCCGCGAGGTCGCGATCGCCCCGCCCCCGGGCTCCGCGAGCAGCGCGACGCCCGCGGAGATCGCCGCCGCGTCGGGCGCGGCGTCGTCGCCGCCCGGCGCGGCGGCGCGGCGGTCCACGCGGCGCGCGGCGAGCTCCGCGAAGAGCGGCGCGAGCGCGGCGAGGGCGCGATCGCCCAGCGCGAGCGCGCCGCGCGCCGCCGCGTGGACCGCCGCGCGATCGCAGGAGGCCGGAGAGCACCCGCCGACGACCTCGACCGCGTCGCGGAGGCCGAGCGCCACGGCACCGAACACCCCGACGGCGCGATCGCTCGACCCCTTCGGCGCGGCGAGCGCGGCGAGGAGCCGCCCCTCGAGCGCCGCGGGCGCGTCGCGCAGCACGAGCCCGCGCACGACGCCCGCGCGCAGGCCGAGCCTGCGGAGGTCTGCGTCCTTCGCGGCGCGCGGGCCCTCGAAGAGCTCCGCGACGGCGGCCCGCGCCTCGGCCCCGGGCATCGTCGCCAGCGCGAACGCCGCCGCCGTCGCGAGCTCGGGGCGCTCGGTGATCAGCCGGCGCAGCTGCCGCGCCGCCTCCGCGCCGCCCGCGCGGCCGATCGCGGCGACGGCGCGCGGCTGGGCGTCCTCCGGGAGCAGCGGGAGCGCGCGCGCGAGCGCCGGCACGAGCCGCTCCGCCGGCGCGAGCTCGGCCAGCCTGAGCCCGTCGACCCGGCCGAGCTCGGATCCGAGCAGCGCGGCCACCGCCTCCGGCGCCTCCGGCGCGCCGAGGTAGACGAGGATCTCGACCGTCGGCTCGAAGAGCCCCGGCTCCGGCCTGCGCAGCCACGCGCGCGCCTTCGCCAGCGCCGCCTCGTCGCCGAGCCGCGCGAGGGCGCGCGCCGCGGCCACCTGCGCCGCCCGGTCGCCGCCCTCGAGCATCGGCCGGAGCGCCGCGATCGCCCGGAGATCGCCGAGCTCGCCGAGGAAGCTCACGAGCGCGGGCTCGATCCGCTTGCGGCTCCCGAGCAGGAGCTGGAGCGACGCGGGCGGGTACGCCTTGAGCGCGCGCGCCGCGGCCTCCCCCGCGGCCCCGCCCTGCACGATCGCGTTCACGAGCGCGCCGAGCGCGCGCCTCTCGCCGGTGCGCGCGAGCGCGAGGGCGGCCGTGCCGCGCAGCACCTCGCCGAGCGGCGAGGCGGCGCCGCGCGCGGGGCCGCCGCCCTCCGACAGCTCGCGCGAGAGGAGCTGGCGCACGCTGTCGCGCGGTGCGTGCGGTGCGAGCGCCCGCACCGCGGCGAGGCGCGCCCTGGGATCGCGCGCCGCCGGCGACCCCTGCTCGAGCGCGGCGAGCAGGGCGCTCACCGCCTCCTCGGTGCCGATCGATCCGAGCCGCTCGACGCCGCGCAGCCGCGCCTCCGGGTCCCCCGACGAGAGCAGTTGCTCGGCGACGGGCACGCCCAGGCTGCCGCGCAGCGGCGCCGCGCCGGCCTCGGCGCCCGCCGGCGTCCTGCCGCCGTCCTCCGCGGCCTGCGGCGCCCGCGCGACCGGCTGCGGCGCTGCCGTGCCCGCCACCGCCGTGGCCGCGATCGCCGCGGCGAGGCCCACGGCGCGGGGGCTTCCAGGGAGGAATCGCATACGCTGCGCCGTACTATCCCGCGATCGACGGCCCGCTGTCACTCCCCAGGCTCAGCAGCGCCGGGTCATGTCAGCGCCGCTCAGCGGCGCTCAGCGCCGCGTGCGACCCTGGAATTTGATGGAAGCACGCGCTAGGCCGACCTACGGTGCAGCCGCTGAATGCGCCTGTGAGTGAGGTGACGCTTGATCGATCTGGTACGGACACTGGAAAAGGCCATCACGGTATCCGCCAACAAGGCGTGGCCAGTCTTGCAGCGCCTGAGCCGGCTCGGCGGCGAGCCCAAGCCGTTTCACCCGAAGTGGAGCGACAAGCCGATCCCGAGGGGCGGCCAGCGCTCGAAGCCCCCGCTCGGCTGGCCTCGCGAGACGGACAGCCTGTGCCCGCGCTGCGTCAAGGAGGCGCGCGCCGAGATCCTGAGTGGCAAGGCGGACTGGACGAAGCTCATCAGCGACAAGCCCGGGGAGATCCGCGCCAGCATCGTCGCGCGCGACGGGCGCGTGGTCATGGAGAAGACGTGCCCGAAGCACGGCTTCTTCTCGGACACGATCTCGATCGACCCGGAGTTCCTCGCCCGGATCGAGCGCCTCTTCGGCGGCCGCGACGTCGAGATGACGCCGGATAAGATCCACAACCACGGCTCGAGCACCATCCGGTACGGGCGCGGCGCGGTGCTCACTGTCGATCTGACGAACCGCTGCAACATGATGTGTGACCCGTGCTTCATGGATGCCAATCAGGTCGGCTATGTGCACGAGCTGTCCTGGGAGGAGATCACGCGGATCCTGGACGACGCGGCGGACGTGCGCCCGCGCCGCCAGATGTCGATCCAGTTCTCCGGCGGCGAGCCCACGCTGAGCCCGCATTTCCTCGACGCGATCCGGTACGCACGCCAGAAGGGGTACTTCGCGGTGCAGTGCGCGACGAACGGGATCCGCTTCGCGGAGGAGCCGGGCTTCGCCATGAAGGCCAGGGAGGCCGGCCTCCGGATGGCGTACCTGCAGTTCGACGGGGTCACGAACACCGCGAACAGCCACCGGAAGATCGGCAACCTCTACGACGTGAAGCTGCGGGCGATCGAGGAGCTCTCGACCGCCGGGATCGACGTCATCCTGGTCGTGACGATCGTCAACGGCGTGAACAACGACCAGGTGGGCCCCATCATCGACTTCGCGGTCCAGAACGCCGACAAGATCACGGTCGTCAGCTTCCAGCCGGTCAGCTTCACCGGACGCGACGAGGACATCTCCGACGAGCTGCGCGAGGAGCAGCGCTACACGCTGAGCCACCTCGCGCACGACATCGCCCGGCAGACCGGCGTGACCGACCCGCTCCGCGACTGGTTCCCCCTGTCGGCGCTCAGCCCCTTCGGCAACGTGACCGACCTGCTCGACGGCCCCGACAAGGACTGGGGACAGATCAACTGCGGGTGCCACCCGAACTGCGGGATCGGGACCGTGCTGTTCGTCCACAAGAAGACGAAGCAGATGGTCCCGCTGCTCGACTTCATCGATGTCGAGGAGCTGCTCTCCGACCTGCGCGCCATCTTCGACGCCGGGCGCGGCCGCACGCTCACGAAGGCCCAGGTCGTCGCCGCGCTGCTGCGCCACTACCGGCCCGAAAAGGCGCCGTCCAACTTCAATCTCGCGACGCTGGTGAAGCAGTTCATGAGCCAGACGGGCGCCGCGCACGCCGGTGAGGGCGACGCCAGCGCGTACGAGTGGCGGGTCCTGTTCGTCGCGGGCATGTGGTTTCAGGATCTGTTCAACTACGACTTCCGTCGCACCGAGATGTGCATCATTCCGTACGGAACGCAGCTCGGCGAGATCAGCTTCTGCGCATACAACACCGGCGCCGGGTGGCGGAACATCCTCGAGAAGATGAAGGCAAATGCCACGGTGGCCGAGTGGTACAAGAAGCACGGCAGGCACCCCGTCCATGCGAAGAATAAGGATCTTCCTTTACCGGCTTACGACAACCCCCTAACGATCATCGAGCACGATCTTGCATTGCACGAGCGCGAGCAGGGCGGCCCGCGCGCGCGACCGCCGACCAGGCGGCTGCCGATCGTGAGCTGATCGCGCATCCTCCCCCCGCGCGCGTTGCGCCACCGTCACCGATCGCCGACAGAGAGGTCACGCCGGCCCGCGACTGTCGGCGAACGGTCGTAGTACACCTCACATCGGCAGGGAATCGGGCTGTCGTCGTGGCTGTGTGGGACGGGCGCGCGCACGCGGAGACCGGCGCATGACTCGTGGAGAACGCGCCACGCATGGTGTAGCCTGGCCATGTGACCTTGTACGGTGGCCGCTATGAGAGCTTGCGCGCCATCGCGTCGGGCGGCATGGCCACCGTGTATCTCGGGCGGGCCGTCGGCGCCGGCGGGTTCGAGCGCCTCGTCGCCCTGAAGATGATGCACCCGCACATCGCGGCGGAGCCCGAGTTCGTCGCGATGTTCCTCGACGAGGCGCGCCTCGCGGCGCGGGTCCGCCACCCCAACGTCGTCGCGACCTTCGATCTCGTCGAGGACCCGCTGTTCCTCGTCATGGAGTACATCGAGGGCCCGTCGCTGCACCTCCTGCTCCGCACGTGCGCGCGGGCGAAGCGGCCGGTCCCCGTCGGGATCGTGCTCCGCATCTTCCTCGACGTGCTCGCGGGTCTCCACGCGGCGCACGAGCTCACCGGGTCCGACGGCGAGCCGCTCCACCTCGTGCACCGCGACGTCTCGCCGCAGAACGTGCTCGTCGGCATCGACGGCGTCTCGCGCATCACCGACTTCGGCGTGGCCCGCGCCGAGACGAGGCTCATGTCGACGCAGGGCAACGCGCTCAAGGGCAAGCTCTCGTACATGGCGCCCGAGCAGATCCGGGCCGAGCAGGTCGATCGCCGCAGCGACGTGTACTCGGCCGGCGTGGTGCTCTGGGAGATGCTCACGGAGGAGCGCCTGTTCAAGGCCGACAACGACGGTGCGTTGATCGCGCAGATCCTCCAGGGCCCACCCGCGGGTCCGCGCGGCGTGGTGCCGTCGGTCCCGGCCGCGATCGACGGGATCTGCCTGCGCGCGCTGCGCGCCGACCGGGACGAGCGGTTCCCTACCGCGGCGGCCTTCGCCGAGGCGCTCGAAGAGGCGGCCGCGCACACGCCGGGCCTCGCGGTGTCGTCGCCTCGCGCCGTGGAGGCGCTCATCAAGGAGATCGGCCTGCGCGACGTCACCGCGCCCATCAGCGCGCGGAGCGGCCCCGCGTCCGGGCCGAGATCGGCGCGCTCGCCGCTCAGCCAGCGCTCTCCTCGGAGCGAGCCCCTGCCCCTGAGCCAGCGCTCGCCTCGGAGCGAGCCCTTGAGCCAGCGCCCTCCGCCGAGCGGGCCCCTGGGCCAGCGCTCTCCGCCGAGCGAGCCCCTGAGCCAGCGCTCTCCTCTGGGCCTGCGGATCCTCGGGGCGGCGCCGGACAGCTCGGGCGCCGACGGCAGCGCGCCGGGGCTGGGCGCCGTCGTCTCCGAGGCCGTGTTCCGCCGGCAGCACATCGTGCGCCGCAGCGTGATCGCCAGCGTCTGCGCGGTCGCGCTCGCGGCCGGGGTGGGCGCCTTCGTCGCCGTCGGTCAGCGCGAGCCCGCCGCTCGAGAATCGGCGGAGAGCGTCCCCGCCCCCCCGAGGTCGCCGCTGCTCCCCACGACCGTGGCCGACAGCGCGACCGTCCACGCGGCCGCGCCGGAGCAGCCCGGCGGGCCCGCCGAGGCTCCCGTCCCCGGCGGCTCCGCCCAGGGCCCCGCCCCCGGCGGAATCGCACACGGCGCTCCCCCCGACCGATCCGCCCAGCCCCCTGTCGCTGGCCGATCCGCCCAGGGCTCCGCTCTCGGCAGGTCCGCACACGGCCCTGCTCCCACCGCCAACCGCGCAACGAACGCGGCCCCGCGGCCGGCCCCCAGAGCGACCCCGCCTGTGGCCGTCAAGCCCAGGACGAGCCGGCCGGACACGCGCACAGCGAGCGGATCCAGCGTCTCGAAGACGAAGCCGGCGCCCCGCTCATCGGCCGTTCGCAGCGCAGCGCCGAAGGCGCCGGAGCCGAAGCGGAGCGTTCCGCGGGCGACCTCCCGGACGCCGTTCAAGCCAACAGGGCTGTGACGCGCAACCCAGCGAAGCGGTGACGCGCAACCCAGCGAAGCGGTGACGCGCAACCCAGCGGGGCGGTGACGCGCAACCCAGCGGGGCGGTGACGCGCGACGTCACGACGGTCGTGAGACGCCATCGGCGCACCAGCGTCCCAAAGACGTCAGCGCTGGACAGACGCGGCACGCGGCGCCTGAGCACCGGCGCGCCGAAGCGCGTCGCGCGACGCCGGCCTGGCGATGCTCCTTTTTGCCGCCTCGTCCAACACTCCGGCCATGGAGGCCCGTCCAACGCTCCGGCGACCACGATCTTCCGCCGCCTCGGCTCAGGTCGCGCGACCCGAGGTCGCGCTGTCACACATTGAACGCCTCGCTGCGTCACCTACATCGTCACAAGAGACAGCAGAAGGTCAGTCGTCATCTCACGAGCGCGATATAGGAGGTAGGCTATTCTTGTCGTGGGGCGGTATGTGCTCGCCCAAGTGAAAGACGCGCCGCGCGTCAGACGTTACCCCGGGGGAACCAGCTCATGCGCTCGCTTTTCGAGCAGGTGGTCGAGTGCTGCGGCCTCGCGCCCACATTCGCCAGGAAGATCATCCAGGAGGCCTGCGACCGGAGCGGTGTGTCGCCGCCCGAAGCGATGACGCCTGCCGATCTCATCCGTTCGCTCCCCCAGATCCGCCAGGCCCTCGGCGTCTTCCTCGAGCCCTCGGAGGTCGCGCTGAAGACGGCCGCGATGCGCGCCCTCGTCAAGGGCTCCTGGCCGTCGATGCCCGCGGTCGTCCCCCCCGCCCAGAGCCAGGAGAGCCGGACACCTCAGGAGGAGCCGAAGTCAAAATCGAGCTCGTAGAGCTCGTAGTGCGACCGCTTCATTCCGAGCGCGACATAGGTCGACTGGGCACGCGCGTTCGCGGTCTCCACGTAGAGGCGGATGCCGCATACGTCCCCCGCGTCCGCCGCCATCTCGTGGACTCGCCGGTACAGCGCCCGGAAGATCCCGCCGCGCCGCGCCGCGGGGGACACGTAGACGGATTGGATCCACCAGAAAGTGCCGTTTCTCCAGTCACTCCATTCGTAGGTCACCATCAGCTGCCCAGCCACGTCGGAGGCGCGCTCGGCCACCAGATAGAACCCTTTGGCCTCATCGGCGATCAGCGCCGCGGCGCCGCGGAGGGTGGTGGCGGTGTCCAGCACCTTGCCCTCCGTCTCGAGCGCCATGGCCCGGTTGTTCGCCGCGATGATGGCCACGTCCGTGGGGGCCGCCCGGCGGATGACGAGCGCTGTCACGGGGCGACCTCCCGGCGGGCGCCGGAGGGGCGTGCTCCCGGCGAGCGGCCGGAGGGCGGCCTGCCGGGGAGCTCGGGGGAGCGGCGTCGGATCGACATGGCCGACCCCATACCGCGGACCGCGCGGCTGCTCAACGGCTGCGTCCCGGTCCCGCGGCGAGAGCGCAGGAGGCAGCGGCGAAGGCGCCGCCGCGGCGCGTCATGTTTCGAGATGCGATCATCGACGTGGGCGGCCGGCACTCCGGCGCACAGCGGTGATCCATCGAGCCTCGCGCCGACGTGGCGCAGCCCGGCCGCCCCCTGCGCCGGCCGGCGGGGAGGTTGTGCTCCCCGCCCGATCGTGCGTACCCTCCGGGCGCGCAGCCTCCGGAGGGTGCCCCTTGACACTGCTCGTCAGCGACTCGATTGCCCAGCGCGTCCAGCGCCTGGAAATCCCTTTCAACAGCTTCGGGGTCGATCCTTACGGCATCTCCCGGAAGCACCTGGGTCTCTTTTTCTCGCTCCTTGACTTCTTCTATCGTCATTATTTCTCGGTGGGCGTGACGGGCACGGAGAACGTCCCTGCGCGCGGGCGCGCGATGCTCGTCGGCAACCACTCGGGGGGAATCGCCATCGACGGAGCGATGGTGGTCGCATCGATGTTCTTCGAGATGGAGCCGCCGCGGCTGGCAGAGGGGATGGCGGAGAAATTCATCAATCGCCTCCCGTTCACCTCGCTCTGGTCGAGCCGCACAGGGCACTTCACCGGCCTCCCCGAGCACGCGAGCCGCCTGCTCGAGGACGAGCGGCTGCTCATGGTGTTCCCGGAGGGGGCGCGCGGCACCGCCAAGCTCTACAGCGAGCGCAACTCGCTCGTGAATTTCGGGTCCGGGTTCGTCCGGCTCGCGATGAAGACGAAGACGCCCATCCTCCCGTTCGGCTTCGTCGGCGGCGGAGACGCGGTGCCCACCGTCGCCAACTCGTACACGATCGGCCGGCTGTTCGGGGTGCCGTATATCCCGATCACCCCGTACCTCGTCCCGGCCCCGCTGCCGGTCCAGCTGGAGATCACCTATGGCGAGCCGATGACGTTCGCCGGGACCGGCGCGGAGGAAGACGAGGTGATCCTGGGCCACGTGGAGCAGGTGAAGGCGAGGATCGCCGAGCTCATCGAGGCCGGGCGAAGGCGGCGACGCAGCAAGCTCGCGCTGGACCAGCGCGGCGCCGCGCCGCCCAGGCCTGCTTCGTCGAAGGAGCGCGCATGAGGGTCCTCATCCCTGGAATCACGGGTCAGCTCGGCCGCATGGTCGCGACGCGCCTCCTCGAGGAGGGGCACCAGGTGATCGGCATCGATCGGCGGCCGTGGCCGACCGCGCCGGCCGGCGTCGAGATGCACAACGTGGATCTGCAGAAGCGCGCCGCCGAGGAGGTGTTCCGCAAGAGCCGGCCCCAGGCCGTCATCCACATGGCGACCGTGACGCACCTCGTGGAGCAGACCGAGGAGCGGTATCGGATCAACCTCGGCGGCACGCGCGTCGTCTTCGACAACAGCCGCGCCTGCGGGGCCGAGCACGTGATCTTCGTCGGACGACACACGTATTACGGCGCTGGCCCCGAGTCGCCGCTGTACCACACAGAGGAGGATCCGCCGATGGCGGTATCCACCTTCCCCGAGCTCGCCGACCTCGTGGCGGCCGATCTCTACGCCTGCACGGCGCTCTGGCGCGCTCCCGAGCTCTGCACGACCGTGCTCCGCATGTGCTACACGCTCGGCCCGACGGGCCACGGCACGCTGGCGAGCTTCCTCCGCGGGCCTCACGTCCCGTACGTCCTCGGGTTCGACCCGCTGTTCCAGTTCATGCACGAGCAGGACGTCGTGACCGCCATCTGCCTGACGCTCGAGAAGCGCATCCGCGGCGTCTACAACGTCTCGGGCCCCCAGCCCGTGCCCCTGTCGCTCATCATCCGGGCGGCGGGCAGGGTGGCGGTCCCCCTCCCCGAGTTCGTGCTGCGCAACGCGCTCGGCCGCTTCGGCCTGCCGAAGCTCCCGCGCGCGGCGCTGACCCACATCAAATACCCGGTCGTCGTGGACAGCGCCGCCTTCCGCGCCGCCACCGGGTTCAAGCACGCCATCGACGAAGCCCAGGCCGTCCGCGAGTTCCGCGACGCGCACCCGGTCCAGGCGGGCCGCCCCTGAACCGTCCGGAGCTCGCCGGACATCGCCCTTATATTCGAGCGACGGTCCACCCCTCTGGTACATGCCGCTCTAGGAGGTCCCGTTGTTGTCCGACAAGGTCAAGCAGTTCGCGCCGGCCAGGCTCACCGCGGACGTCAGCACGCTGCCCGAGCCCGAGAGGAGGGCGCTCGGCAAGCTCATCGAGGCCTCGCGGCGGCTCGATCCCGTGTTCGACCGGCAGGCCTACGCCGCGAACCCCGAGCTCCGCGAGCGGCTCCTCTCGGACGCCACCCCGGAAGGGCGGGACAAGCTCGCCTATTTCGACATCATGCGGGGCCCGTGGGACAGGCAGGATCACCACCGCCCCTTCGCCATCGACAGGCCCCGCCCGCCCGGCGCCGGCTTCTACCCGGAAGATCTCGCGGCCGACGAGCTCCACGCGTGGACGAAGCAGCACCCGGGCGACAAGGAGGCGTTCGAGGGCCTGTTCACCCTCATCCGCCGCGACCAGGGCGGGCTCGCCGCCGTGCCGTACAGCCAGGCCTACGCGGCGTGGCTCGGCCCCGCCGGCGCGCTCCTCGAGGAGGCGGCGGCGCTCACGGCGAACGAGAGCCTCCGCAGGTTCCTGAGGTCGCGGGCCGCGGCGTTCCGCTCGGACGACTACTATGCATCCGACAAGGACTGGATGGATCTCGACAGCCCGGTCGAGGTGACCATCGGCCCTTACGAGACCTACGAGGACGAGCTCCTCGGCCTCAAGGCATCGTTCGAGTCGTTCGTCACGGTGAGCGACCCGGCGGCCTCCGGGAGGCTCTCCAAGTACAAGGAGCTCCTCCCGGAGATGGAGCGCAACCTGCCCATCCCCGATGAAGTGAAGACGCAGCGCGGCGGAGAGAGCCCCATCCAGGTCGTGGACCTGGTCTTCAGCGCCGGCGACGCCCGCAAATCGGTCCAGACGATCGCGTTCAACCTGCCGAACGACGAGCGCGTCCGCGCCGAGAAGGGGGCCAAGAAGGTCCTGCTCCGCAACGTCATCGAGACGAAGTTCGACCTGATCATGCGGCCCATCGCCGAGCGCATCCTCGACCCGGCGCAGCTCGAGCGCCTGTCCGCCGACGCGTTCTTCAACGAGACGCTCTTCCACGAGCTCTCGCACAGCCTGGGCCCGGCGTTCGCGCGTGTTGGCAAAGAGCGGGTCGAGGTGCGGCTCGCGCTCGGCGCGACCTACTCGGCCATCGAGGAGGCCAAGGCCGACGTGATGGGCGCCTACAACGTCCTCTTCATGATCCAGCGAGGCCACTTCGCCGAAGACTTCCGGGAGAAGCTCCTCGTCTCCTATTTCGCGGGGCTCTTCCGGAGCACCCGCTTCGGCGTGGCCGAGGCGCACGGCAAGGGCGCCGCGCTCCAGATCAACCGCTTCCTCGAGGAGCGCGCCGCCCGCTTCGAGCCGCAGACCCGGCGCTTCACGGTCGACGCCGCGGAGCTCGAGGCCGCCATCACCCGCCTCGTCCGTGACCTCTGCCTCCTGCAGCACCGCGGCGACAGGCAGGCCGCCGGCGAGCTCCTCGCCCGCTACGGGGAGGTCTCGGAGCCCATGCGGCTGGCGCTCGGCGGCCTCGAGGGGATCCCGATCGACATCCGGCCGATCTACCCGCTCGCCGGCGAGTGAGCCGCGCTCACGGCGAGCGAGCGGCGCTCACGGCCCGAGCTGGACAAGGAACGCGTCGCCAGCGCCGCGGCTCGTGACCGCGCCGCTCCCGAGATCGAGGACGCCGTCGAAGCGGCCGGTCACCCAGCTGCCGCCGAGGGGATCGACGGCGACCGAGGCGCCTTGCTGCTCGCCCGCGTCGCCGAACGAGCGCAACCAGATCGGGGAGCTGGTCGGGGCGAGCTTGGCCACGAACGCGTCGGCGGCGCCCGTGGCCGAGCGCACCACGTCCCCGAGCTCGATGCTCCCCTGAAAGGACCCGGTCAGCACGATGTTGCCGGCCAGATCGACCGCGACCGACGCGCCCTCCTGGTCGGCGTCGTCGCCGAAGTCCTCGCACCACTGCAGGACGCCGTTCTCGTCGAGCCGGATGACGAGGATGTCCTTGTCTCCCGCGGTCGTGCGCACGGACTCGCCGACGGTGACCGAGCTGCGGAACGAGCCGGTCACGACGACGTTGCCCGCGCCGTCCACCGCGACGCCGAGCGCCTCGGCGGCGTTTGTCGCGTTGGCCGACTTGCTCCAGAGGTGGTCGCCCGAGGGGTCGAGCTTCGCGATGAACAGGTCGCTCTTGGCCACGGTGGAGAGCCCCTTCTCGTCCCGCCCGAAATCGACGCTCCCGCCGAACCGGCCGACGAGGACGATGTCGCCATGGCCGTCGACGGCGACGCCGGTGCCGGCCTGGTCCTCCGCGTCGCCGAACTGCCTGGCCCACTGGACGTTGCCGGCGGCATCGAGCTTGGCGAGGAACACATCGCTCTTGCCCTGGCTCTCCAGGAGGAAGCGCTCGCCCTGGCGGTTCTCGCCGAAGTCGAGCGTGCCCCAGAACTCGCCGGTGACGAACGCGTTCCCCGCCTCGTCCACGGCGACCGCCGTCGCGTGCTGGGTGGCGCCGTCGCCGAAGCGCCGGCTGAACTGGTGCGCCCCGGAGGCGTCGAACCGCGCCACGACGACGTCGGCGCGGCGCCCGTGGCCCTTGCGCACGCCGCCGCCGAAATCGACGTCGCCCGACGCGCTGCCCGCGAGCACCACGTCGCCGCCGGGCGCGAGCGCGACCCCCCGCGCGACGCTGTCCGCGAAGCGGCGGGCGAACCGGAAGCGCCCCTCGCGCGCGGAGGCGTCGCGGGAGAACGAGACGAGGAAGGCGTCCGGCTCGGCGAGCGCGCCCAGCTCATCCGACGGGCCCGCGCCGAGATCGGTGCTGCCGGACGCCGACCCGACCACCACGGCGGCGCGCGCGCCGACGGCGACGCCCGTGCCCTGCTGAGCGCCGGTGCCGCCCAGCGCGACGCTCTGCACGGGATCGCCCGTGCACGCCCGCCCGTCGCAGTTCTCGTCCTCGGGCGTGGCGCAGCTCTCGAACGCGGGCAGCACCTGGTCGACGCAGGCGCCGGCGTCCGTCCCGTCGTCGTTGCACGTGGCGACGCCGGGCTTGCAGAGGCCGACGCCCTCCGTGCCCCGCGGCCCGGCGTAGCAGGCCGTCGCGACGCGGGGGACGCAGACCTCCACCTCCGGGCTGCCCCCGCCCGCCCCGCCCGCTCCGCCCGCCCCGCCGCCGCCACCTCCCCCCTCGCCCACCGGGTCCAGCGCGACGTCGGGGAACGGCGCGAGGAAGGCGCACGCGCCCATGCCGGAGCAGGCCAGGGCGAGCGCCGCGACGGCGCCCGTTCCGAGGCGGCGCGCGCGGCTCACAGGACTCCCTGCACGGCGACGCCCGCGCCAGTCACGCCGACCCACGGCGAGAGCGCCGTCGGGCCGGGGGCGCGCGGCGCGGGCGACGGCCGACCGCCGGCGGCGTCCTGAGGCGCCGCGCGCGGCGCGGCAGAAGGCCAGAAGAGGTACGTGGCGAAGCCGCCCGCGACGAGGGCCGCCCCGGTGAGCACCGTGCTCGTGACGGCGAGCGCCTGCCCGCGATCGCGCAGCGCCTGCCGCTCGCCCAGCGAGCCCGGCGCGGGGCTCGCGTTCTTCTTCAGGAAGGTGTGCCGCACGTCGTAGGCCATCACGCCCGTGAGCACGGCGGCGGCGCCGAGCGCGGCCGCCGCCCCCACGACGGCCACCGGCGGGATGCTCGGGCCCGGCGCGGGCGCGCGGGGCGGCGCGGGGCGAGCCGGCGCGCTCTGCCGCGAGACCGCGGGCGGGCGCTTGCGCCCGAGCTCGGCCCGGAGCTCGACGACCGCGCCCGTCTCGGCCTGCACCGTGGCCTCGAACCGCTCGGCGTAATTCTCGGCCCTCACCGCGATCCGCCGCGCCCCGGGGCTCACGAGGATGGCCGCCCCGACGAGCGCCGGGTGGACCGGCTCGCCGTCGATCGCGACGCGCACGCCGGTCGCGTCCTCGGGCAGCTGCAGGACGATCTGCGACGTCTTCACGCGGAGCTTCTCGATGCGTGACCGCGACTCGCTGGCGAGCGCGAGCTCCTTCCGCGCGGTCGCGCCGGACATGGCGAGCTCGAACGCGTTGAGCGCCTCGACGACGTGGCCGAGCGCCTCGTGACAGACGCCGAGGTGATACCAGAGCGCCGGTGACACGACGATCTTGCTGATGCGCTCGTAGGTCTCGAGCGCCTCCGCCCACCGTCCCTGGTCCTCGGCGGCGAGGCCGAGCCCGAAGAGGTGCCGCGCGGACGCGAGCTCCGCGGCGCTCGGCTGCCGCGGCGCAGCGACAGCCGCCGTGTCGCCCGCGACGGCGCCCGGCGGACCGCGATCGGCGCCCTCCGGGTAAGGCTCGGCGAACGCAGCCGGACCGACGCCGACCACGGCGAAGAATACCACTCCGCCGATGGTGATCCGATGCTCCACCCACGCCTCCTTCCTCAACGAAGCGATAGAGGCAATCCAAACGTACCCACGCTGCACTATTCTAGACAACTGGAAAATTGTTTGTGATTGGTGCCCGATCCTGGAACGCTCTTGCACCTCCCGCGAGAGCTTCAGCATGGTCGGATTCAGGACGACACAGGAGTCGCAGGTACGAGCTGTGATAGCGCCCGTCGATCTTGTGCCAGGCCAATTTCTCGGCCGCTATGAGCTGCTGATCGCCATCGCGCAGGGCGGAATGGGCACGGTGTGGGCGGCCCGGGAGCGCGGTGGGGCGGCGGGCAACAAGATCGTGGCAGTCAAGACGATGCTGCCGGCGCTCTCCAGCGATCCGCGCTGCAAGCGCATGTTCCTCACGGAGTCTCGCATCGCGGCCCGGATCAAGCACCCGAATGTGTGCGCGATCCTGGATCAGGGTGAGCAGAGCGGGGTGCTCTACTTCGTGATGGAGTGGATCGACGGCGACGCGCTCGTGGCGCTGCTCGGCGGCAGCACCCGCAAGCAGGGCCGGCCGCTCCCCCTGCCCGTCGCGGTGCGGATCGCGATCGAGACGGCGCGCGGCCTGCACGCGGCCCACGAGCTCCGGGACGAGGACGGCGCGCTGGTCGGGCTCGTGCACCGGGACGTCTCGCCGCACAACATCCTCATCACGCGGGAGGGCTCGGTCAAAATCGCCGATTTCGGCGTGGCCAAGGCCATGGCGCAGGCGGACAACCCGACGACAAACACCGGGCACATGAAGGGCAAGATCCTCTTCATGGCGCCCGAGCAGGTCTACAGCGAGCAGCTCGACCGGCGCTCCGACATCTTCGCGCTCGGGATCGTGCTCTATCAGCTGACGACGGGCACGCACCCCTTCGCCGCCAGCCACGACCTCGCGACGATGGCGCGCATCGCGCGGCCCGAGCCGGTCGATCCACCGAGCTCGCTCGCCCCCGGCTACCCGCCCGCGCTCGAGGCGGCGGTGATGCGCGCGCTCGCCAAGGATCCGGCCGAGCGGTTCGCGACGATGGCCGAGCTCGCGGACGCGCTGGAGGCGGTGAACGCGACACTGGGCGGCCGCGACGAGGAGGTCACGGGGTACATCCGCGACGCGCTCGCCTCGCGCTCCTCGCGGCGCGCGGCGGTGATCAAGGACGCGCTGCGCGCCGCGGACGGCAGGTCGCGGGGGCGGCCGCTCTCCCGGCTCGATCCGCGCCGCCGCGCCCGGACGATCGCCACCGCGGCGGCGCTCGTCGCCTCGGGCGCGCTCCTCGGCGCGGCGACGCTCCTGTGGATCGGCCTCGGGGAGGGCCCCGCCGCGCCGGCCGTGGAGGTGCCCGCCGCGCCGCCCCTCACGGTGGAGCCGCGCCCGGGGGCCGCGACCGCCGAGCCGCGCGCGCCGGAGCCGCCGCGCGCTTCCGCGCCGGCGCCCTCCGCCTCGCCCGCGACGCCGCCGTCCTCCGCCCCGGCTGCGGCCGCGAGCCCGGGCCCGCCGCGCCCGCGAGCGCCCGCCGAGACCGGGCGCGCCAGGTTCCGCGAGCCCGGCTTCTAGCGCCGCACGCGCCGCGCGGGGCGCGAGAAGCTCGGCGCGCGCCGAGCCCCGGCGCGCCTCGAGGAATATTCGGGCGGCGCCGGTTGTCCTCGGGCGGCCGGGCTTGCTATGAGCTCCCACCCGTTATGCACGACGTACGCGCCCTGAACGAGCTGGTCGCCAAAGAGAGCGCCTTCATCGACACCCTGCTCAACGAGGTTGGCAAGGTCATCGTCGGCCAGACGTACATGATCGAGCGCATCCTCATCGGGCTGCTCACCGGAGGGCACGTGCTCCTCGAGGGCGTCCCGGGGCTCGCGAAGACGCTCACGGTGCGGACGCTCTGCGACGCCATCGAGGCGAAGTTCTCCCGGATCCAGTTCACGCCGGATCTCCTGCCCGCCGACCTCATCGGCACCGTCATCTACAACCACCAGAAGGGCGACTTCACCTCGAAGCTCGGCCCGATCTTCGCGAACCTGGTGCTCGCCGACGAGATCAACCGCGCGCCGGCGAAGGTGCAGAGCGCGCTCCTCGAGGCGATGCAGGAGCGGCAGGTCACCATCGGCGACACGACCTACCCGCTGCCGAGCCCGTTCGTGGTCATGGCGACCCAGAACCCGATCGAGCAGGAGGGGACCTACCGGCTCCCGGAGGCGCAGGTCGACCGGTTCATGCTCATGGTCAAGGTCGGGTACCCCGCGCGCGCCGAGGAGCGGCTGATCATCGACCGCACGACCGCGGTGATCGAGGGCAAGGCCGCGAAGGTGACGACGCCCGAAGACCTGGTCTCCGCGCGCAAGGTCGTGCGCGACGTGTACATGGACGATCGCGTGAAGGACTACATCGTCGACGTGGTCTTCGCGACCCGCGAGCCCGGGCAAAAGGGGATGCGGGAGCTGAGCAGCCTCATCGAGTACGGGGCGAGCCCGCGCGCCTCGATCGCGCTGGCGCTCGCGGCGCGCGCGCACGCCTTCCTGCGCCACCGGGGCTACGTGACGCCGGAGGACGTGAAGGCGATCGGCCCCGACGTGCTCCGGCACCGGGTCGTCCTGACCTACGAGGCGGAGGCCGAGGAGGTGACGTCCGAGCAGATCGTCCGGCGCGTGTTCGAGGTGGTCGAGGTGCCGTGATCAAGGCCTCCGGCTCGAAGAACCCGCTGCCGCCCGAGCTCCTGAAGCAGCTCCGGCGCATCGAGATCCGGACGCGACGGCTCGCCAACGAGCAGCTCTCCGGCACGTACTCGTCCGTCTTCAAGGGGCAGGGCCTCTCGTTCCGCGAGGTCCGCGCTTACATGCCCGGCGACGACGTGCGCTGGATCGACTGGAACGTCTCGGCCCGCATGAGCGAGCCGTTCGTGAAGGTGTTCGTCGAGGAGCGCGAGATGACCGTCATGCTGGTCGTCGACGCCTCGCAGAGCGAGCAGTTCGGCACGCGGCGCGCGTCGAAGGCGCGCATCGCCGCCGAGATCGCGGCGCTCTGCTCGTTCAGCGCCATCAAGAACAACGATCGCGTGGGCCTCGTGCTCGCGACCGAGGCCATCGAGAAGCTCGTGCCGCCGAAGAAGGGGGACAAGCACGTGATGCGCGTCATCCGGGAGATCCTCGGGCACGAGCCGAAGTACACGGGGACGAACCTGAAGCTCGCGCTCGAGACCCTGGTCAAGGTGGCGAAGCGGCGGAGCGTGGCGTTCGTGATCAGCGATTTCTTCGCCACCGGCTTCGAGCGCTCCCTCTCGCTCGCGAGCGCGAAGCACGACGTGATCCCGGTGATGCTCGTCGACCCGCGCGACGAGGAGCTGCCCGACGTGGGGCTCGCGACGTTCGAGGACCTGGAGACCGGCGAGGAGGTCGTGGTGGACACCGGCGACCGGGCGGTGCGCGACAACTACCGCACCGCCATGCGCAAGCTCCGGGGCGACCGGGACAAGCTCTTCAAGAAGCTCGCGCTCGACGCCGTGGTGGTGAAGACGGGGGAGAGCTTCGTGACGCCGCTGCGCGATCTGTTCGCCAAGCGGGCGCGGAGGCTCAGGCGATGAGGCCGCGCCGCTCCTGGGTCGACGGCTCGGGCGCCTCGCCCGCCGCGCGCCTGCCCGCGTGGGCCGCGCTCGCGGCGGCGCTCGCGTGCGCGGCGCCGGCGCTCGCGCAGCCGAACGCGGGCGGCGCCGGCGGGCCCGCCGCTCGGGACGACGACGCGCCGCCGCCGCCGCCGCCCGCGCCGCCGCCGGCGCCCGCCGCGACGGAGCGCGGCGGGAGCGTGTGGGCCTCGTGCGCGGAGCACGTGCCGCCGGGCGCGACGCGGCCCAAGATCCAGGAGACGTTCCCGAAGAACGGGTTCAGCGGGTACGCCGCGCCCCTCGAGATCACGGTCGCGCACGGCAAGGGCGAGACGGTGCTGCCGGAGGGGTTCAAGGTCCAGGGCGACAGCGACGCGGCGCGCGCGCTGGAGAAGGCGGGGTTCGTCCTGCCCGAGGCCGACGCGGGCGCCGGGCCGACCCGCACGACGACGGCGACCGATACCGGCGCGACGACCCGGCTGGTCATCCCGTTCGTCCCGCTCCCCAAGGAGCCGGGCAGGAGCGTGCTGCAGCTGCCGCCGGTGCCGATCGCCGTGTCCCGCGCGAGCGGGGAGCTCGTCACCGTCTGCACCCGGCCGCACGAGATCGTGGTCGAGGATCCGATCGCCAACGAGCGGGATCCCAAGGTCAGGCCGAACCCGCCGCCGCGGCCGCAGCGGGAGGAGTGGGTGCTCGCGAAGCAGCTCACGGCCGGCATCCTCATCGGCGCGGCGCTCGGGCTCATCGTGGCCTGGCTGGTCCGGCGCTGGATGCGCCGGCCCCGCGTGGTGACTGCCCCGCCGCCGAAGCTGCCGTGGGTCGCCGCGCTCGAGGAGCTCGAGGCGCTCCGGCGCTCGAGCCTGCTCAGCGAGGGGCGGACCGACGAGTACTTCGACCGCGTGAGCGACAGCGTGCGCAAATACCTCGGCGCGCGGTACGACTTCGACGGCCTGGAGACGACAAGCGACGAGATGCGCGCGCTGCTCGCGCGGGTGCGCCCGCCCGTGCCGGTGCTGCCGCAGATTACGCGGTTCCTCGCCGACTGCGACCTCGTGAAGTTCGCGCGCCTCCAGCCGAGCGAGGCCGACTGCCTCGAGGCGATCGAGCGCGGCGAGGTCATCGTGCACCGCACGACGCCGCCGGCGGCGCGGCCCGCCGAGGGCGCAGGGCCTGGAGGCCCGCCCGCCGCCAAGCAGCCGCCGCCCGCTCGCCCGTCCCGGGCGCCGGAGGAGGCGCCTTGAGCCGCGCGAGGCGCGCGGCGCTCGCGATCGGGGCGACGCTGGTCGTCGCCGCGATCGCCTGCGTTTACCCCTACATCGCCCGCCGCGACGCCTGGACGGGCGCGAGCTGGCAGACCCCGTGGTTCTTGCTCGCGCTCCTCGCGGTGCCGGTCGTCTGGTACTGGGGCATCTTCGCGGAGGACGCGCGCAAGCCGCGGCTCCGGCTCGGCACGGTCGCGCCGCTCGTGCGCGGCCCGCGCGGCCTGCGCAGCCACCTGCGCGACCTGCCGGGCGTGCTGCGCACCGTCGCGCTCGCGCTCCTCATCCTGGCGATGGGGCGGCCTGTCAGCGTGCTCCGCGAGCAGCGCACGGACGACAGGGGCATCGACATCGTCGTGGCGCTCGACCTGTCGGGCTCGATGCGCGCGATCCTCGACGCGCGGCCGAGCGACCTCCCCGGCCAGCCGAAGCTGCCGCGCAGCAAGCGGCTGACCCGGCTCGACACGGCCAAGCTCGTCCTCCAGGACTTCATCGGCCGCAGGAAGACCGATCGCCTCGGCGTCGTCGTCTTCGGCAAGGCCGCGTACGTGCTGTCGCCGCCGACGCTCGACTACCACCTGCTGACGCAGATGGTCTCGCAGATGACGCTCAACGTGATCGACGGCAGCGCGACGGCGATCGGCGACGCGCTGGGCACCGCGGTCGCCCGCCTGCGCAGGAGCGACGCGCAGTCGAAGGTCGTCATCCTCCTGACCGACGGCGACTCGAACGCGGGGGCGATCTCCCCCGAGTACGCGACCCACCTCGCGACCTCGCTCGGCGTGAAGGTCTACACGATCCAGATCGGCACCGACGACGAGGTCGAGGTCGAGGACGGCGTCGATCTCTTCGGGCAGCCGCGCTACGTGCGGCACCGCTTCCCGGTGAACCCCGCGCTGCTCCAGGAGATCGCGCAGAAGACCGGCGGGGAGTCGTACGTGGCGACCGACGCGAAGGCGCTCGCGGACAGCATGCACGACGTGCTCGACCGGCTGGAGACGACCCGCTTCGAGGCGTCGAGCGCCGCGTACGAGGATCTCTTCCCGTTCCTGCTCCTGCCCGGGGTGTTGCTGATCGGACTCGACGCGCTCCTGCGCGCCTGGTTGCTCCGGAGGTTCCCTTGAACTTTGCGGCCTCGTGGTTCCTGCTCGGGACGGCGTTCGCCGCGCTGATCGGCCTCCTGCTCATCCTCGGCGGCTTCGGCGTGGCGCGCGCCATCAGGCGCTTCGGCGACGAGGATCGCGTGAAGGCGCTCACCACCGCCGACCCGGCGAAGCGCCGCGCGTGGAAGGGCGTGCTCCTCGTGCTCGCGACCGCGCTCGCGTTCGTGGCCGCGGCGCAGCCTCAGTACGGCAAGGGCACGCGGCTCGTGCCGGCGACCAACGTCGACGTGGTGGTCGTGCTCGACTACTCGAAGAGCATGTACGCGCGCGACGTCGAGCCTTCCCGCATCTTCCGGGCGAAGGTCGAGGTCGCCCGCCTGATCAAGGATCTCGAGGGCGCGCGCTTCGGCGCGGTCGCGTTCGCCGGCGAGCCGATGGGCTTCCCGCTCACCGCCGACGGCGCCGCGATCGCTCAATTTTTCCGCCAGCTCGACCCGAACGACATGCCGATCGGCGGCACCGCGATCGCGCGCGCGCTCGACCAGGCGAACGATCTCCTGAAGCGCGATCCGAAGTCCGCCGAGCACAAGCGGATCATCCTGCTCGTCACCGACGGCGAGGATCTCGAGGGCTACCCGCTGAGCGTCGCCCAGGCGATCGGCGCCCAGGGCACGACGGTCCACGTCGTGCAGATCGGCGGGCGCACGCCGGAGCCGATCCCGGAGATCGGCCCGGACGGCCGCATCGTCGGGTGGCGGACCGATCGCCAGGGCAAGCCGCTCACGACCGAGCTGTCGCTGTCGGGCGAGCAGCAGCTCGCGTCGATCGCGCAGGCGACGCCGGGAGGGCAGATCATCCGCGCGGAGAAGGGGACCACGGGCATCGAGACGATCGCGGCGGAGCTCAGGCGGCAGATGAAGAGCGAGTTCTCGGAGCGGGTCGAGACGGTCTATGCGGACGTCTACTTCTACCCGCTCGGCCTCGCGATCCTGCTCCTCATCGCCGAGGTGTTCCTGAAGGACGCTCCGCGCCGGCGGTTCGTGGCGACGAGCCCCAAGGCCGCGCCGAAGCGCGCCGCGCTGCTGAAGGGGCGCGCGGGCGGCGCAGGCCTCGCGGCGGAGGCGCGGCCGGCGGCGGAGGGCAACGCGGGAGGGCAGCATGCCGCGTCGTGATCGCAAGCGGGTAGGTCTCCCCGGGTTCTTCGAGCGCCACGGGCGCTGGCTCGCGATGGGGCTCGCCGCGGCGTGCCTCACCGGGGCCGCGTTCTCGGCGACGACGGGGTGCAGCGGGTGGGATCCGTCGTCCCCGTTCGAGCGGAACGCGCCGGCGGTCGATCAGGCGATCCGCGATCTCGACGCGGGCGACCTCGAGTCCGCCGAGCAGGCGCTCGAGAGCTACCTGGGGACGGGCGCGTGCAGCGACGCCGGCATCGGGCTGCCCGACTCCGTGCGCCAGAAGCCGAACGGCTCGTTCGATCTCGGGCTGACTTTGTTCCACCTGGCCGAGCGCTACGGCCACCGGTTCGGCGACGAGGGGCTCGCGGACGGCGGGCCGGCGCAGGAGCAGAACGACGCGCTGCGCGGGATCGAGATCGACTGCGCGCTGATCCTGGTGAAGGCGATCGGCGCCGATCCGAGCGTGCCGGCCGACCTGCGCGCGCGCGCCCGTTACCTCGCGGGCAACCTCGAGTTCTTGCGACGCAAGTACGAGGACGCCGTGACGTATTACGACAAGGCGCTGGCCATCATCCCCGGCATCTTCGAGGAGGCGGGCGGCGACGGCATCGGCCGGGACGCGGCCTGGAACCGGGCCATCGCGCTGCGGCGCATCGAGGAGCAGAAGGACGCCGCGCCGCCGGACGCCGAACCCGATGCTCCTCCGGACGCCGAGCCGGACGCCGGCGACGACGGCGGCGATCAGGACGCCGGCGACGACGGCGGCGATCAGGACGCCGGCGACGACGGCGGCGAGCCGGACGCCGGCGACGACGGCGGCGACCAGGACGCCGGCGACCAGGACCAGAGCCCTGACGCCGGCCCGCAGGATCAGCCGCCTGACGCCGGCCCGCCCGAGCAGCCCGAACCGCCGCCCGAGCAGCCCCAGGAGCAGCCGCCGACCGGGCGGCAGGACGATCGCATCCTCGACCAGCTCGAGGAGGCGCCGACGTACCAGGAGCAGGAAGCGAAGAGCAAAGCCGGCATGCGCCGCGGCCGCGCGATGGAGGACAAGTGATGCGCTCGCCGCGCACCCCCGCCCCGCTCGCGTCTGCCGCGCGCTCCCCCGCCCCGCTCGCGCTCGCCGCGCTCGCCACCCCGCGCCTTGCGCCGCTCGCGACGGCGCTGCTCTTCGCGCTGCTCGCGCTGCTCGCCCCCCTCCGCGCGCGCGCCCAGCAGCCGGCGCTCTCGTCGCGCGCGAGCTCCACCGAGGTCGAGGTCGGCGAGCCGTTCACGGTCGAGGTCAAGGCGCTCGTGGAGCGCGGCGCCGGCATGCCGTCCGATCCGGAGCTGCGCGTCCCGCCCGACCTCTCCATCGCCTCGGGCCCGAGCATCGGGACGCAGATGAAGACCCAGCTCAGCGGCGGCGTGATGACCACGCAGCTGGGCATCAGCGCGACGTGGCAGATCGTCGCGAACAAGCCCGGCCGCTACACGATCCCGGGGCCCACGATCGTGTGGAACGGCAGGCGCCTGCCGGCGGATCCGATCCTGATCAAGGTCGTGCCCGCGAGCGGGCGGCCGCGCCGGCCGAGCAACCCGTTCCTGCTGCCCGGCGGCCCGCTGCACGGCCTCCCGTGGCCGTTCAGCGGCCCGGGCGGCCTCCTGGACGACGAGGTGGTCGAGGACGAGCCCGAGGACCAGGCGCCGGAGCTCGCGATGCCGAGCGAGCCCGCCCCGGTGGTGTTCCTGCGCGCCATCCCCGACAAGACGACCGCGGTGGTCGGCGAGCAGGTCACCGTCTCGTTCTACCTGTACTTCCGCGAGAACGCGGAGATGAGCGAGCCCCGCGCCGCGCCCACCGCGGACTTCCTCCGCCACCCCCTGCTCGAGGACCCGCGCCACGAGCGGCCCGTGTACACGCGGGTCGGGGGGCACCGCTACGCGGCCCGCCTCGTCGACAAGCTCGCGCTGTTCCCGCTGAAGGCGGGCGAGCTGCACACGGGCAGCATGCAGGCGCGCATCACGGGGCGGCGGATCGGCGCGCGCGTGCTGCGCGAGTCGAACGACGTGGTCGTCCGGGTCACCGAGCCGCCGCTCGCCGGCCGCCCCTCCGGCTACGTCCTCGGCGACGTCGGTCAGTTCACCCTGAAGGCGACGGTGCAGCCGCGCCAGATCGAGCAGGGCGGCTCGGTGGCCGTGACCGTGCAGGTCACGGGCACCGGCAACTTCCCGCAATCGCTCCGGGTGCCGGAGCGGACCGGCCTCGAGTGGCTCGACCCCGAGAAGCGCGAGTCGCTCGAGCCGCGCGGCGGCGTGATCGGCGGCTTCCGTTCGTTCGGCTACGTCGTCCGCATCCAGGGGAGCGGCGCGGTGGATCTCGGGAAGATCGAGCTCCCCTACTGGGATCCGGCGCAGAAGCGCTACGTCGTCGAGAGCGCCGATCTCGGCGTCGTCCAGGTGACCCCGGTCGCGCCGCCGGCGCCGTCCGGCCCGCCGTCCGGGGCGCCTGGCGCCGGCGACGGCGTCGCTGGCAGCGCCGGGCCGTTCGCCGGGATGCCGGGGCTCCGCACGTCGCTCGGCCCGTACTCCCCGCCCGCGACGCTGCCCCTCGACGGGGCGCCGTTCTGGCTGCTCCTGGCCGCGCCGCCGCTCGTCGTCACGCTGTTCGGCGCGGGCGATCGGCTCGTGCGCCGGGCGCGCGAGCGCCGCGCGGCGGGCGCAAGCTCGCCCGCCCGGCTCGCGGCGGTCGCGCAACGCGAGGCGGAAGAGGCCGCCGCGCAGGGGGATCTCGGGGTGACGGCCGCGGCGATCGAGCGCGCCGTGCACCGGGCGATCGAGTCCGCGACGGGCCTCCGCTCCCGCGGCGTCCTGCTGGCGGCGCTCCCGGACGAGCTCGGCCAGCGTGGCGTCCCCGAACCGCTGTCGGCGCGCGCCTGCGAGGCGCTGGCCGCGTGCGAGGCGATCCGGTTCGAGCCGACCGCGCAGGAGGGCGGCGCGGCCGCCGCCGCGGCGCTCCTCGAGAAGAGCCGCGCCGTCATCACCGAGCTCACCCGATGGAAGCCGGCATGAACGGCCGCCGCTGCAGGCGCCGTCTCGCCGCCGCGCTCCTCCTCGCCGCGTGTCTCGCGCCGGCGTTGCCCCCCGCGGCGCGCGCGCAGCCGGCGGAGCCGCCGGAGGCGCTGTTCCAGCAGGGCACGGCGGCGCTCGGCCGCGGCGAGTACGGCGCGGCGGTCGACACGTTCGAGCTGCTCGCCGACCGCGGCTTCGTGCATCCGGACGCGAGCTACAACCGCGGCCTCGCCTACGTCACGCGCGTCCGCGAGGGCGCGGATCGCCCCGGCGACCTCGGCCGGGCGGCGGCCGCCTTCGAGGAGGCGCTGCGCCTCCGCCCGGGCGACGCGGACGCGGATCGCGCGCTCGACCTCGTGCGCGCCGAGATCACCCGCCGGCGCTCGCGCCGCGCCGCGGATGCGGTCGACGCGCGCCCCACGCTCGATCGCGTCATCGTCGGCCTCGCCTCGGAGCGCACCTGGGCGGCGGCCGCGCTCCTCGCGTCGCTGCTGCTCTCGCTGGGCGTGGTCCTGCGGCGCCGCCCGGCCGGCCCCGCGCACGTCGCGGGCAGCGTCCTCGCGCCGACGGCGCTCGTCGCGCTGCTCGCGCTGGTGCCGCTCACCTATGCGGCGCGGCACCTCCGCCTCACGACCCGGGCAGGCGTCGTGGTCGTCCCCGAGGTCCGCCTCCTCGACGAGGGTGGGCGCGCGCTGCCCGCCGCGGCGCAGAGCCCGATCCCGGAGGGCGCGTCGGTCGAGGTCGCCAGGAGATCGGGCGGGCTGGCGGAGGTCCGCTGGGGAGCGACGGAGGGGTGGGTTCCGGCGTCGAGCATTCGGTTGCTCGCTCCATGAGCCGCGCCATCGTGTGCTAGGTTGTCCGCGTGTGGGTACGCCGCGCAGCCATTCGCCCCGTCCCCTCGTACGCTCAGGTGCCTGCGCGCGTCCTGTCCGAGATCGAGGATCAGCTCGCCGAGGATGACGACGACTCGCGCAAGCAGCTCGACGACGCGTTCACGCGCTTCGAGCAAACGCAGCCTGCGCTGGCGGACCGGATCTCCTCGGTGCTCTCCGGCCCGCTCGACGAGACGGCGCTCGCCCTCGGCTATTTCCTGACGCTGGCCATCTGGCTCGCCTTCGACGAGCTGTTCGGCCAGGACCTCGACGAGGTCACCGAGACGGCGCTCACGGGCGTCGAGGAGTCGCTGAACCTGGACGAGCAGATCCGCCTCCACGACCCTGCCGAGGCGGTCGACTCGGACGACGTCATCGCGATGGAGCAGCCCGACGTCCTCGCGTTCGTGCAGGAGCACCTCGACGCCGCCCTCGAGGCGAACGCGCACGAGGTCGACGTCGACGACGTCCACGCGATCTACCGGGTGGTGCTGATCGAGGTGCTGGCGCTGAGCTACGCCGTCCGCCCGCCCTCGAACTGGGTAGCCCTGACGACCGAGTTCACGGCCTAGCGGCGTCGCAGTTCCCCATCCCCCTCAAATATTCGCGCTCCGAGCGGCGTTCACCCGCACAGGAGAGCGCCGCTCTTATCGCGCTGAGAAGGTGGCGAGGAACGCGGGCATCTCGACGCTGCGTCCGTCCTCGAGCAGGACGGTCCGGCGCGGGACGTTGATGGCGTCGAGCACGGCGACGAGCTCGCGGAACGGGGTCCTGTCGTCGCTGTGGAGCACGGCCTGGTCGGCGCGGCGGTCGCTCGGGGCGCGGTGCTCGCCGCCCCGCTCCCACTCGCGCAGGATGGCCTCGCTGAGCTCTCTGTAGCGAATCGCGGTGGCCCCCGCCGCGCCGATCTCGACAGGATGCTTTGGTATGCTCACCTCGCTCAGCACGGTCGCGCCCTGCTTCCACACCAGGTTGAAGCTGTCCTCGCCGACGTGGACGTGCATCGTCTTGAGAGGCTCCTTCTGACACTCCTCTCCGCACCCGGCGGCGGCCGGCGCCTCTGCGCTGGTCCTGAGGCGCGAGCTCGTGACCCACACCGCGGTGATCAGGAGAAAGGCGATCATCACCATCAACAGATCGATGAACGGGATCATGTTGATCTCGCCGTTCCGTGCCCGCCTCTCGCCACCCCCCACGTCGACGCCCGCCATGGCTGCCTCCTTGTGTGTTGGTGATGTCGCGATGTGCGCTCATGACGCCGCGAAGCGCCGCGGCTCCACAACCACGCTGCGACGGAGGGACAGAGGACGGCGCGCGCAGAATGTTCCTGGAAGGCACCGGATCGAGCGGCGTATCCGTGCGGCGTACGACGATGGGCAACCGCGGAGAGGCACGGACACGCCAGCCCCTCTCACCCCTGCGCGCATACAGACGACGCCCCCTGGAGGGACGGACGATCACGGGCGAGCGCGCGCGGTCCGAGCGCTCCGCCTCGTCCACTATCTCGGCGGTGCTCCGCTTTGCTCTTTCCAAGAACAACGCAAAGCGCAAATCACCAGAGCTTCACCGAAATACTCCTACAGGGAAATTTTCCAATCATAACGAAAACTCTCTCGATTTCAGGCGCAAATTACGACACGTTGCGCAACGAATGAGATCGTTCTGCGATGGCACAATGACGCGACGCGCTTCGAACGATGCGTCATGGTCGAGCTATCCCTTGACATACAATCCGTTATAGCGGATGATAGGTCTACGGGTTGGAGGTAAATCGGATGCGCGCCCAGAGTGCTCAAGTGATCGATCTGGAGGAGTACCGGCAGCAGCGGCGGGTGGCTCGGAACGAGCGTGCCCTCGAGAACGGCAGGGAGATGGAGATGTCGTCGGGCAGCTCGTTGACCATGCAGGCCGCGCTCTGGTGGTTCCCCGTGTGGACGTGGATGCCAGTCTGGCAGCTGCGATGAAATCGGTCCGCCAGAACACGCCGCGCGCCTCTTCCGGGTTGGTTTCCGGCGAGCCGTTCGATTCCTCGTTGCCCGTGCCGGGCTACACGAACGGCGTGGATGCGTCCACTCGGGCGACGGGGAACTCCTCACCGCTCGCCGGACCCCGTTCGCACCGCGGGCCAGAGGGCTCTGCTGGCCTTGCGGGCTCGTACGCCGTCCGAGCGACGGGGGACGGGCCGCAGAAGGAGCCGTCGCAGCGGGACGCGGACGAGACGTCCGACGGGGCCTGGACCTACGAGATGGCCCCGCACGATGCCTCCTCGGCGCTCACCGGCATCGTCGGTGCCAACCTGCGCCGCCTCCGGACCAAGCGCGGGCTCTCCCTCGAGCGGCTGGCGAAGGCGTCGAGCGTGAGCCGGGCGATGCTCAGCCAGATCGAGCTCGGCCAGAGCACGCCGACGATCAACGTGCTCTGGAAGATCTCCCGGGCGCTGGGCGTGCCCTTCTCGACGCTGATCAGCGATCAGTCGATCGGCGGCACAGCGCTCATCCCGGCCGCGCGCGCCAAGGTGTTGACGTCGCACGACGGCTCGTTCTCCTCGCGCGCCCTGTTCCCGTTCGATGTGCCGAGGACCGTCGAGTTCTACGAGCTCAGGCTCGCTCCCCTCGCCACGGAGCACGCGGATCCGCACCCGCCGGGTACGATAGAGAATCTGGTGGTGACGTCAGGGACGCTTGAGATGATCGTCGGCGCCGAGCGCCACCTGCTCGCGACGGGCGACGCGATCCTGTTCGAGGCCGACGTGCCCCACCAGTACAGGAACCCCACCAAGCTGACCGTCATCATGTACCTGGTGATGACGTACGTCGAGAAGACGGGCTGACCGGAGCGATCGGCGGTTCGAGCCGCCGCGACGCTGGGAACGCCAGGAGAAGAAGCGAGCCGCCTGCCCTGCGCCGGGAGGGGATCAGGCGCTGCGACAGGAGCGCGCGTTCACTTGCTCATGCTGGCGACGTTCGAACCGCCGCCCATGTTGCTCATCCCGCTCGTGCCGCTGCTCATGCCCATGCCGGTGCTCATGCCCATGCCGGTGCTCATGCCCATCATCATCGGCGTGCTGCCGCACATCAGCATCATCGGCATGCCCATGCCCATCATCTTCATCATGGCGTCGCAGCGCTGGCGCAGCATATCCATGCTCGCGCCATCCATGGGCATCATCTTGCAGACCATCCCCTCCTTGTCCATCTCACAGGTCATCCGTGCCATCATCGGCATCTGACCCATCATCTGAGGCATCATCCCCATCATCTGAGGCATCATCCCCATCATCTGGGGCATCATCCCCATCATCTGGGGCATCATCCCCATCATCTGGGGCATCATCCCCATCATCTGGGGCATCATCGGCATCTGACCCATCATCTGGGGCATCATCCCGATCGAGCCCATCATCGGCATGCTCATCATCGGCATCATGACGTTTCTCTCCGCGATTTCGTGGTTACGTCTGCGGCCCAGGGTAGGCGCTCACGCAGGTAGGGGCAAGCAGCGCCACCGAGTCGCGCAACTTTTCCTCCGGTGAAGCAGACGTGTCGCCGCCCTCGACGGATGATGCGCCAATGAAGCAGAGAGTCATCCGTCATCACGTGGCGACGCACTCTCCTGGGGGTCAACAGGGATGTCCGTCACCGGCGGAGAGGCCCTGGTCGTTCGTCCCGGCTCAAGCGGCCTCACGGGCGAGCTGGGCCGCCACCGCGGTGGAGAAATAGCGCGCGAGCGCATCGTCGAGCGCGGAGAGAAGGAGCCCTCGCTGGCTGCCGAGCGCGCTGTACCGGGGGCGCGGCGCGACGAAGCCGAGCGCGCTGCCAGGGCAACGGACGACGAGCGCCGTGTCCAGGCGCGCAAGCGCGGCGCTCCGCGCAGCGAGCTCAGCCCAGGTCACCGCGTCGCGGTTCGCCAGATGCCAGAGGCCGCCCTCGCCGTCGATCAGGAGATCGAGGGTCGCGTCGACGAGATCGGGTGTGTAGGTCGGCGTCACGATCAGATCCTCGGCCGCGCTGAAGGGGCGGCCGTCACGGAGCGCGCGCAGGGCGGCGGCGACGAAGCCGGCCTCGTCCCAGGGGTCGATGAGCGCCGCCGTGCGCACCACCAGCGCCGCCGGAAGGGTCGAGAGCACCTGTTGCTCGGCAGCCGCCTTGCTCCGCCCGTACGCGCTGAGCGGCCTCGCCGGGTCGGTCTCGACATATGGTGTCGTGCCGGTGCCGTCGAAGACCTGATCCGAGGAGAACGTGACGAGCCGGACGCCGCGCTCACGGCACGCCGCCGCGAGCACCGCGGGCCCGGAGGCGTTCTCGCGCGCGCAGCGGTGAGGCTCGAGCTCCGCGTCGTCGACGCGCGCATGGCCCGCGGTATTGATGACCGCCCACGGCGCGTGACGCTCGAGGGCGCGCTCGACCGAAGCGGGATCGGCGATGTCCATCTCGAGGCGGCTCAGCAGGCGGTGCGGCAGCCCGCGGTGGGCGCACAGCCGCGCAAAGGCCTTGCCGAGCGTGCCCGTGGCGCCGGCGATCACGATCGGCGGCCCTTCGGTCCGCCCGGTCAGGCCGCCGGACGGCTCGACGCACGCCGCGCCGTCGCGCTCTTCGACGCTGACCGCCGGATAAAGCAGCCGCTCCGGGCGGCGCCACCACCCCGGAAACGAGAGCACCGGGTGGTCGAAGGGCTCCCCGCGCGCAAGCGCACGGACGAGCCGGGCCAGCGCGGTCGGTCGCGGCGCCTCGCCGCGGACGTCGAAGACGCCCGGCTCGTAGCGCCCGCGCTCGCGCACGACGAGGCTGTCCCAGTCGAATGAGCCGAGCAGCGCCCACACGGTCATCGCCCGCACGTCCGCGCCCGCCGCGCGCGCGTCCACCGCCGCGCGGTACGCCTCGGCCAGCCAGCGGAGCTGCTCCTCGCGGGAGCCGCCCATGTGGGCCTCGGTGATCGCGACCGGCCGCCGGTAACGCTCCCAGACCTCGACGAGGCGCTGGAGATGCCCGCCCACGCCTTCGGCGACCACGCGC
Organism: Sorangium sp. So ce362; assembly: GCF_051519845.1. Lineage (NCBI taxonomy): Bacteria > Pseudomonadati > Myxococcota > Polyangiales > Polyangiaceae > Sorangium > Sorangium sp. So ce362. The sequence continues at coordinate 8,774,721 of NZ_CP150332.1, forward strand.
ACGGCCTCGAGATCGGCGTAGGCGTGCCTGTCATTGCCGCCGTGCATCCCCGGCGGATAGCGTTCGAGGCGCTCGTCGATGAACCGCTCGCTCGTGATGTAGTAATTGACGCCGAGGATGTCCGGCGGGCAGGGCGACGCGACGAACGCCTCGAGCTCGCCGGGAAACGCGCCCCACTCGAGGAGCTGCGGATAGAACGGGTGATCCCGGTCCACTCGACCCATGAGCAGGTCGAGGCTCAACCACCTGCGGTGATTCTCGTGCTGCGCCTGGTACGCGAGCAGCGGCGTGCTGAACGTCCTCCCGAGATCCTCTGTCTGCACCAGGCGCGCGCGGGGGTTGATCTCGCGGACGGCGCGCATCCCCGCCGCGATCGCGCGGCACTGCGTGAGGAGCGCGCGGACGAAGGCGCGGCCATCCTGCCCGTGCGGGTACCAGTGGCCATAGAGGCCGGAGAAGCGCGCCGTGGTGAGCGGCTCGTTCACCGGCGTGTAGTCCTCGACCCACGGGTAGCGCTCGGCCACCGCGCGGGCGAAGCGCGCGAGCCCCTCGACGAAGCTCGGATCGAGGAGGCTCGTCCGGGGCGGCCCGCTGCCGTGGTGGACGAGCCCCACGATCGGCCGTACGCCGAGGTCGCGCAGCCTCCCGAGGCGCGCGTCGGCCCACGCGAAGCGCGCGCAGCCGTCGGGCGCCGTGCGCTCCCAGAGCACGGGGTACCGCAGCGCCCGGATCCCGAGCTCGGCGAAGCGGTCGAGGTCGTCGAGCCGGCGCGCATGGCCGTTCCAATCGAGCTGATCGTGGTACACGTCGCGGACACGGTTCACCGTGCACTCGACGCCGCCCCAGAGCTCGATCGCCGGCTCGCCGCCCTCCCCGGCCGCCCTGCTCACGCCGCCTCCGCGTGGGCCCGCCAGCCCGGGGCGCCCGTCAGCTTCGTGTAGAGAGTGAGGGCCTGGGCGACGACCTGGTCCATGTTGTAGTAACGGTACGTGCCGAGCCGGCCGGCGAAGTGGACGCCGGCGGTCGACCGGGCGAGCTCCTCGTACTTGCGATAAAGCGCCGCATTCTCCGGCCGCGGCACGGGGTAGTACGGGTCGCCGTCGCCCTTCGGGAACTCGTAGACGATCGTCGTCCTCGGGTGCGCCTGGCCGGTGAGGTACTTGAACTCGGTGACCCGGGTGTAGCTGTACTCGTTCGGATAGTTGATGACAGGCGCCGCCTGGTACACCTCCTGGTCCTTCGTCTCGAACTTGAACTCGAGCGAGCGATAGGGCAGCTTCCCGAACCGGTGATCGAAATAGGCGTCGACCGGGCCTGTGTAGATCACCTCGCGGTGCGGGACGGCATGGCAGATCTCGCGGTAGTCCGCGTTGAGCAGGATCTTGATGCCCGGGTGGTCGACCATCCGCTCGAACATCCGCGTGAACCCGTGGAGCGGCATCGCCTGGTAGGTGTCGGCGAAGTAGCGGTCGTCCCGGTTCGTGCGGACCGGGACGCGCGCCGTCACCGAGGCGTCGAGCTCCGACGGGTCGAGGCCCCACTGCTTGCGCGTGTAGCTGCGGAAGAATTTCTCGTAGAGCTCGCGCCCCACCTTGCTGACGATCACGTCCTCCGACGTGCGGATGCTCTCGCGCCGCTCGGCCCTCGAGGCGAGGAAGCCCTCGACCTCCAGCGCGTTGAGGCTCAGGCCGTAGAGGCCGTTGATCGTGTCGAGGTTGATCGGGATGGGCAGGAGCTGCCCGTCGACCCAGGCGCGCACGCGGTGCTGGTAGGGGCGCCACTCGGTGAACTGAGACAGGTAATCGAAGACCTCCCGAGAGTTCGTGTGGAAGATGTGCGGTCCGTACCTGTGCACGAGGATGCCAGCGGCGTCGTGATGGTCGTACGCATTCCCGCCGATGTGCATGCGCACGTCGCAGAGCAGGACCTTCTTGCCGGCGCCCCGGGCGAGCCGCTCGGCGAGGACGCACCCGGCGAAGCCTGCGCCGACGATGAGGTAATCGAACATGGCTCACCTCGTCGCCGCGGCCCGGCCGCGAGCCTCCAGCGTGCCCTCGAGGAGCCGCTCCATCCTGGCCCAGGTGGCGTCCCACGAGCGCTGCCCGAGGAAGTCGTCCGCGCGCGCGAGCAGCGCGCCGCGCTCCTCGGCGAGGGCCGCCTCCACGGCGGCCACGAAGTCGCCGGGCGCGTCCGCGATGCGCACGAGCCCGAGCTCGCCGTAGGGCCGCACCACGTCGCGGATCGACGTCGAGACGACGGGCCTGCCGCCGGCCAGGTACTCCGGCGTCTTCGTGGGGCTGATGAACCGCGTGGCCTCGTTCCGGGCAAAGGGCAGGAGCGCCACGTCCCAGCCCCCGAGATACGCGGGCAGCTCTTCATACGGCCTCTGCCCCAGGACATGGATGTTCGGCGCGCGGGGCAGCGTCGCCCGGTCGATCTTGACCACGGGCCCCACGAGCACGATCTGCCAGGCCGGCCGCAGCGCGGCCACGGCGGCGAGGAGCTCGAGATCCATGCGCTCGTCGAGGACCCCGAAGAAGCCGAGGCGCGGCCGCGGGATCTCCGCCTGGTCGGCGGGCTCGGCGCGGGAAGCGGCGCGCGCGCGGGCGAAGTGCGCGACGTCGACGCTGCTCGGGAACGCGTGCACGCTCGGGTGCAGCGCGCGCTTCGCCTCGTAGAGGCTCGCGCCGCCGGCGAAGACCAGGTCGGCGCGGCGCAGGAGCTCGGCCTCGCGCACCTTGAGCGCCGGGGGCGCCCCGGAGAAGGCCGAGAGCTCGTCCATGCAATCGTACACCGTCGCCGCGGGCACGAGGTGCCGAGAGAACGAGAGCGCCATTGGCGTGTAATACCAGAGCACGCAGTCGCTCATCGCGTGGCGCTTCATCATGCCGTCGAGGAGCTCGCGTTGCATGGCGGAGGCCCGCGACGGCTCGGTGCCGGAAGGCAGGTGTGGAGTCGCGACGCAGAGGCCTCCGTGCTGGGTCGCGGTCTCCTCGAGGCGCGGGGGCCCGCCGTCGAACACCGGCTCTTCGAAGAAGAGGACACGGCGCCGCCGCGCGCAGCGCGTGAGCAGTTGCTGTGGCCGCTGAAACACGAAGCTGAAACGCAGGTGCGAAAAGCAGATCACGTCTGGCTGCGATCTCGCGCTCATCGATCCCTCCCGCTCGAGTCTCGGTGTGCACCTGGGTCCCGGCCCGGGCTCCGGAGAAGCGCTATTCAAGGAGCATGCCCAGCAGCGCGCGCCGTGGTGCGGCGTCAGCGCTCCTCTCGCGGATTCACCGCGCGATTGCGGGGCAAAGGCGTGTACCTGGAGGGGAACAGGCCCTCCTCCCGCCCTCTCTCGCGCTGGGCTCCCCCGGCCGCGCTATCATCGCGCCGCCTCCTACCGAGGAGCCCGGGCCCTCGCTGCATGTCCCAGCCCTTTCCCGCGTCCATCGCGCCCGCCTCGCCGAGATCATCGCCGGCGCCCACCGCGCGCGACTGGCTCTGACCCCGGCGCGCGCCGCCGCGCTCGCCGGAGGGTGCTACCGTTCGGCATGTCCGATTTCCGCCGCTTCCGAGGCACCGAACGCTACCTCACAAGCGAAGCGCTCGAGGCCGCCGTCAACTGCGCGCTGGTCCTGGAGCGGCCGCTGCTCGTCAAGGGAGAGCCCGGCACCGGCAAGACGCTGCTCGCCGAGGCCGTCGCGCAGGGCCTGTCCGCCGAGCTCATCCCCTGGCACGTCAAGAGCACCACGCGGGCCCAGGACGGGCTCTACGTGTACGACACCGTGCAACGGCTCTACGACGCGCGCTTCGGCGACGGCGACGTGCGCGACATCCGGCGGTACATCAAGCTCGGCCCCCTCGGGAGGGCGTTCAGCGCTTCCATGCGGGTCGTGCTCCTCATCGACGAGGTCGACAAGGCGGACCTCGAGTTCCCGAATGACCTCCTCCACGAGCTCGATCGGATGCGCTTCCGCATCACCGAGACAGGCGACGAGATCGCCGCCCGGGAGCGGCCGGTCGTGATCATCACCAGCAACAACGAGAAGGAGCTGCCGGACGCCTTCCTGCGGCGCTGCGTCTTCCACTTCATCGATTTCCCGGACGCAGAGCTCATGCGGGAGATCGTCCGCGTCCATCACCCCGAGCTCGATCGGTCGCTGGCCGATCAGGCGATGCAGGTCTTCTACGAGATCCGGAAGAATACCCGGATCCGGAAGCGGCCCTCGACGAGCGAGCTCATCGACTGGATCGCCGTGCTGCGCAGGGCGGGCGTGAGCGAGGTGAAGCTCGACAAGACGCTGCCGTTCCTCGGCGCGCTGCTCAAGAAGGAGCAGGACATGACGGCCCTGGCCGACCAGCTGGCCGGCGGCAGGCGGTACCGGTCGTAGCGATGTTCGTCGAGTTCCTCTACGAGCTCCGGGCCCGCAAGGTCCCGGTCGGCGCCCAGGAGGCGATCGGCCTCGCGCGCGCGCTCACCGCGGGGCTCCACGAGAGCTCGCTCGACGGCTTTTACCACGTCGCGCGGGCGCTCCTTGTCCACTCCGAGGCGCACCTCGACGACTTCGATCTCGCGTTCGCCCAGCACTTCCGCGGCGTGCACGTGGAGGCCAAGGCGATCGCGGAGGAGCTCCTCTCGTGGCTCCGGGATCCGGTCAAGATGCGCGCCCTCTCCGAGGAGGAGAAGGCGATGATCGAGGAGCTCGACCTGGAGGAGGTCCTCCGGCGGTTCGAGGAGCGCCTCCGCGAGCAGCGGGAGCGCCACGACGGGGGGAACCGGTGGATCGGGACCGGCGGCACCTCGCCGTTCGGGCGCGGCGGCTTCAACCCGAGCGGCATCCAGGTCGGCGGCTCCGCGGGCGGGCGTGGCGGCGCCGTGCAGGACGCCGACGCGCGCCGCTACCGGCCCTACCGCAGCGATCTCACGCTCGACGTGCGCCAGATCGAGGTGGCGCTGCGCAAGCTGCGCGCCTTCGCGCGCGAGGGAGGCGACCGCGAGCTCGACATCGAGGCGACGATCGACGCGACGGCCAGGAACGCGGGCGAGATCGAGATCGTCACGCGGCCCCCGCGCCGGCCGAACACGCGCGTGGTCCTGATGATGGACGTGGGCGGCTCGATGGATCCCAGCGCCGCGCTCGTGTCGCAGCTGTTCAGCGCGGCGAAGCGCGCGACGCACTGGAAGGAGCTGAGGAGCTACTACTTCCACAACTGCGTGTACGAAAAGTTGTATAGAACCGAAGGGTTACAGGACCCTGTCCCGGTGCGAGAGCTGCTCCGCGAGTGCGGCAAGCACCACAAGCTCGTGATGGTCGGAGACGCCTCGATGGCGCCCTACGAGCTGCTCGGCTCGTCGGGCTACGGCGGCGGGGCGGGCTCCTCGTCCGAGCCCGACGCGCGGCTGCCCGGGATCGCGTGGCTGATGATGCTCCGCGACCATTTCGACCGCGCCGTGTGGCTGAACCCGGACGGGATCGGCCCCTACCCGCACCCGACCGTCGACGCGATCAAGGGGATCTTCCCGATGTTCGCGCTCACGCTCGAGGGCCTGGGAGAGGCCGTCTGCGAGCTCGTCCGCGGCCGCAGCCGCGCCTGATCCGGGCGAGGAGCGCGGGCGCGGGGTCAACGGCCCGCGCGCCTGAACACCTCCGCCGTGGTCGACGCGACGAGGGCGCGATCGAGCCAGCCATCCAGCGCGCGCTCGCTCCTGCACGACGAGATCTTCGCCGCCGCCGCCTTCGTGAGCCGCAGCCCTCGCCGATCGAGGACGCGCCTCAGCGCATCGCGTTTGCCCTCGAGGATCCCTTCCTCGCGCCCCTGTTCGCGCCCCTCTTCGCGCCCTGCAGCGAGCACGGCGTCGAGGTCGTCGTAGCCGCGCCGCTGGAGCAGGTTGGTCAGCGTGGCCTTCTCCGCCTCGCTGCGGTCGTAGAGCGCCTCGACGGGGACCGCGTTCTTCAGGATGCCCGGCGCGCTCAGCAGCTGCCCGGGGAGCACGACGCGCATCTTCCGGCGGGGCTCGTGCACCTCGACCCGCCGCGGACCGTTGAGCCGTACCACCCACAGGAGCTTCGTGCCGGCCTCGAGCAGGTCGGCGATCTTCTCCTGGAGCTTCTCCTCGTCCTGCCCCACATCGGCGTACTCGATGGCGAGCTCCGGTACCCCCTTCACCCAGCCGGGCCTGTCGGGCACGTTCCCCACCGCGACGTCCGGCGCCCGGAGGGTGCCCTGCCCCAGGGTGTAACCCGTGTCCACGCCCGCCTCCTGGACCGCCGGATCCCACCCCACGACCGAGCTGCCCAGGTGGTTCGGCCCGGAGGCTCGCCCCCCCGTGGGGGCGCAGTAAACGGGGTGGCCGTTCGACAGCTCGTACGGGTCGCCCGAGCGGACGTGCTCCGCGCGAAAAGGGCCGCGTCCCGACGGATGGCGCTTGGCTTGCCCGTGCATGAGAGGACGATAGCACGCGGGTGGCGCGCCCCGGCGCGCCGGCGCGACCGGCCGTGGGTTCGGCCGGCGCTACCGGCTACTGGCTCGGCAGCCACATGCGGAACGCCGTGCCCGTGCAACGGCCCATCGTCGCCGTGATCTCGCCGCCGTGCGCCTCGACGATGACCCGGCTCAGCGCGAGCCCGAGGCCGGTCCCCTTCACCTTGGCGGTCACGAGCGGCTCGAAGAGGTGGTCGACCACGCAGGGGTGGACGCCGGGGCCGTTGTCCTCGACCTCGAGGTACGTGCGCTCGTCGCCGCGCCACGCGCGCGTGACGATCGAGCCGCCGGGGGCGTTGTCGAGCGCCTCGATCGCGTTGAGATAAAGGTTCGAGAAGACGCGCTCGAGCAGGATGGGGTCGCACAGGAGCGTGAGGTCGGCCGGCGCGACGGCGACCTCGAACCGGACCGCCGTGGGCAGGACCAGCGCGTGCCGGGCGCTCTCGATCAGCTTGCCGACATGCGCCGGTTCGCGCCGCAGCGGCTCGCCGCGCGCCAGCCCGAGGACGCTGCCGATGACCTCGTGCGCCTTGCGGATCTCGCACGTCACCCGGTCGAGATGGCGCAGCAGGCGGGGCCGATCGTCGAGATCGCGCTGCGCCAGGTAGAGCGACGACTCCGCGACCGCGAGGGCGTTGCGCAGCTCATGGGCGACGCTCGCACCAACCGCTCCCGCCGCGGCGAGGCGCGCGGCGCAGCATTCGGTTTCGTGACCCTCTTTTGCCATAAAGCAGAGCGCAGCGTAGCCCATCCGCGGGCGATCGCCCGCGCGCTCCCCGCAGACGACGCGCCGCCGTCACCCGGAGGATCTTTGCGACGCGACCGTCCCGGGCTGGCTCACTCGGCGTCCGCGGCGAGCGCGAGGGACGGCGCCCGCTCCGGAGCCGACTTGACGCGGCGCGCCCGATCGAGGTCGAAGAGCGAGAAGCGCTCGCCCGCGGCGGAGCCCGCCGGCGCGGCGCGGCCGAACAGCTGAAGCCGCACGGCGCGGTGCGGCGGCGGCGTGATCGCGCCCGGCGCCTCCCCGGGCTCGCCCGCGATCACCGCCGCGACCTCGGACGATTTCACCGCGCCCGAGCCGCGGATGTCGACCTCGACCTCGACGGCGACGAGGTCGCCGACGAGCCCGGCGCGCGCGAGCGCCGAGAGCACCTCCGGCCCGCCGACCTCGGCCCGCACGAGGTACTGGCGCACGTCGACCATCTTCGCGAGCCGGTCGATCTCCCGGCGGATCGGGAGCGACGCGGCCGAGAGGACGGCGCTGCAGCGGGCGGCGAGGGAGGCCTCCGCGTCGCCGCCGATCGCGGAGCGCGCGAACACGAGCGCGTAGCGCGCGCCGGCGATCAGCTTGCTCAGGGCGGGGTCTTCGGGGCCGAGCTTCACGGCGCCGCGGAACGCGAGCCCGCGGGGGCTCGCGGCCGACATCGAGGCGACGAGCGCGTCGAGCGCGGCGGGATCGAGATCGCGCTCGAGGCGGAGGTCGACGTACTCGTCGAGGCTGATGACGCCGAGCGAGAGCGCCGGAGAGAACGTCATGTCGGGCTTCGGGTGGAAGCCCGCGGTGTAGGTCATCGGCATGCCGACGCGCCGGATCACGCGGGGCAGCTCGCGCACGACGTCCAGGTGGCCGAGCAGCGCCACCGGCCCGGTCTTCTCGAAGCGGAAGCGGTAGCGGAAGCCGCCGCGCCCCTTCGGCGCGGGCGCGTTCCGCTTCGCGCGCGGGGGCGCCTCGCCGCCGGCGGGGGGAGGCGCCGCGGCCTCGGCGGGGGGAGGCACCGCGGCCTCGGCGCGGGCCGGATCCTCGTCGCCGGCGCGCGGGGCGTCGTCCGCGCCGGCGCGGGAGAGCTCCGCGTCGCCGGCGCGGGCCGGCTCGGCGGGCGGGCCGCCGTCGGCAGCCGACGGCGCGGCGCCGGCAGGCGGCGCGGCGGCTGCGTCGGTGAGCACCGGCAGCGAGCGCTTGTGGGCGCCGAGCCGGTCGAGGAAGGTCAGCCGCTCGTCGCGCATCAGCGTCATATCGCAGGCGACGCCGCAGTCGTAGCAGACGAGCCGCCGCGTATCGGCCGTGGCGTCGTCGAGGTTCGTGTGGTGCACGAACATGCCGGCGACCTTGCCGCACGGCGGGCTGAGGCGGCTCTGGAGCGCCTTCCGGTACTCCTTCGCGAGGAAGCCATCCTCGAGGCCGACGTCGATGTGATCCCACGGCAGCCGCGCCGTGACCGGGAGGGTGCCGAGGTACTTCGCCCGGCCGACGCCGGTGTGCGTGAACGCCTCCTCCCACACGGACAGCTTGATCTGATCGTCCCACGAGTCGAAGCGGGCGCCGCCGCGCCACGCCCGCTCGAGGACGTCGGCGAGGGGGCGGTCGCCGCGGGCGAAGATGCCCTCGAGGACGCTGGCGTTGGCCTCGTGGGTCTTCAGCGTGACGGCGCGGTAGGGCCGCACCGTGTCCTTGAGCAGCTGCTGCTTGCGCCCGACCTCGGAGAGCGTGTCCATCGCCGCCCACTGGAAGGGGGTGTGGGGCTTCGGCACGTGCGTCGACACGCTGACCGTCACGTCGGCCGGCTTGCCCTTGCCGGCCGCCCTCCGGCCGGCGCCGGCCGCGCGGGCGCCCGTCTCGACGATGCCGCGCACGTCCTCGTCGGTCTCGGTCGGGAGGCCGATCATGAAGTAGAGCTTCATCTTGCCCCAGCCGCGGCTGAACACGCGCTCGGCCGTCTCGAGGAGCTGCTCCTCCGTGACGTTCTTGTTCACGACGTCGCGCATCCTCTGGGTCCCCGCCTCGGGCGCGAAGGTGAGGCCCGTCGCGCGCACGCGCTTGAGCTCGTCGAGCAGGTCGGGCTCGAGCCCGTAGGCGCGCAGCGACGAGACGCCGAGCGAGATGCGCTCTCTGGTGAGGCGCTCGGTGACCTTCTTGACGAGCGGCGAGATGCACGAGACATCGGCGGTCGACAGCGCCGTGAGCGAGACCTCGTCCTGGCCGGACTTCTGCACCGCGCGCATCACGGTCTCGACGATCTGCTCGGGATCGCGCTCGCGGACGGGGCGGTAGATCATCCCGGCCTGGCAGAAGCGGCACCCCTCGGTACAGCCGCGGGCGATCTCGATCGACATCCGGTCGAAGATGGCCTCGGGGCCGCCGGTGGGGCTCTCGTCGGGGAACGGGTACTTGTTCAGATCGACGAGGGCGCGCTCGATCGGGAACGGGATCCCGGAGACGAGCGGGCGATCGACGACCTCGAAGCCGGTGCCGGGGTCGATCCGGGTCGCGTAGAGCGAGGGCACGTACACCGCGCCGAGGCGCGCGATCGCGACGAGCCGCTCGCGCCGCGGCACGCCCTCGCGCTTGAGCCGGGTCCACAGGAGAGCGACCTCGGTCGCCTTCTCCTCGCCGTCGCCGATGACGAGGGCGTCGAGGAAGGGGGCGATCGGCTCCGGGTGGGTCGCCGTCGGGCCGCCCGCGATCACGATCGGGTCGTCCTCGCCGCGGCCTTCCGCGCGCAGCGGGACGCCGCCGAGGTGCAGCATCGTGAGGATGTTGGAGTAGGTGAGCTCGAACTGCAGGGAGAAGCCCACGACATCGAAGTCCCTGAGCGGGCGCGCCGACTCGAGCGAGACGAGCGGCAGCCCGCGCTTCACGAGCTGGGCCTCCATGTCGACCCACGGCGCATAGCAGCGCTCGGCCAGCGTGCGCGGGTCGTCGTTCAGGAGCTTGTAGAGGATCTTGAAGCCGAGGTGGCTCATCCCGATGTCGTAGACGTCCGGGAAGGCGAGGCAGACGCGCGCCTCGACCGACGCCCAGTCCTTCACGACCGAGCCGACCTCGCCGCCCGCGTAGCGCGCAGGCTTCTCGACCTGATCGAGAAAGGAGGCGTACGGGTGACCGGCGAGCAGGGGGAGGCTGTCCATGGCGCTCCGGCGCGTAGCATGGCCGGCGCGCAGCGGCACCCGCGGGCCCCGGTTTCCCTGGCGCACAGCGGCCCCCTGGCAGGCTCGGCCATGCGTGGGGCCACCGCCGCCGACGGCCGAGCCGTAGGCCCGGAGCGGCGCGGCGGCCCGCTCGGGCTATGCTCACGCGGTGCGCGAGCGTGAACCCCACCACCACGTGGAGATCGACCAGCAACGGCATATCGAGTACCGCGATCCCAGCGAGTTCGACCGGATCGCCTTCGCCATGCGCGCGCTGGACCGCCTCCGGCCAAAGCGGCTGACGGTGGCCGTCTACCCGGCCCTCGCCGCGCTCCGCATCGAGCGCGGGAAGAACCTGCAGCGCGGCGAGGGCGGCTCGTGGGCGATCGTCGGCATCCCACCGCACGCGAGCCGCGAGCACATCGCCTACGCCCTCGCCGAGCTCGCCGGCGTCGAGTCGGTGCCCTACGCGGTGCAGAGCCTCCTCGCCGCCGACAGGGACGCCGAGGCCTAGAGCCCAGGGGCACCAGCCCGCTGCTGCCGGAAGTTGCCACCATCCCGAGATCTCCGGAGCCGGGAGCGCGCGGCGGATGGTATTGCGCCCCGCACCAGGGAGAGCGACGCTCTGCCCCCGTGCCTGCTCCGATCCAGCGACACATCGAGCACCACCGCGCCGCAAAGGCGGTGTGGAGCGTCATCGTCAGCCTGGATCGCCACAACGGGCCGCGGGCCGCGAGCGCGATGGCCTTCGACGCGTTCCTCAGCCTGATCCCCCTCGCCGCCTTCGCCGGCTACGTGCTCAGCCGGACCATGGAGTGGTCGGACCTCGTGGCGCGGCCGCTCCTCCAGGCGGCGCCGCCGGAGGTCGCGAACCTCGTCTCGGAGGAGCTCCTCCGGCTCTCGCAGTCGTCGGCGGTCGCCCCGATCAGCATCACCGGCTTCCTCTGGATCATGTCCTCCGGGCTCTCGACCGCCATGGGCGTGTTCGACACGATCTACAACACGCGCGAGCGCCCCTGGTACGTGCGCAGGGCGATCGCGGCGGCGTGCGTGATGGCCAGCCTGGCCGTGGTGCCCGTGGTCGCCGGCATCGGCGTGCTGATCGGCTCGCTCTCGGGCTCGATCGGCGCCCGCATCGTCGCCTTCGCCCTCCCCGCGGGGCTCGTCACCTGCATGGTGGCCGCGTTCTTCAGGCTCGCCATCCAGCGCCCCAACATCGAGCGGCGCCGGGTCTTCCCGGGCGCGGTGCTCACCGTGGTGCTCTGGTCGGTCGTGTCGACCCTCTTCTCGCTCTACGTGACCACGCTCGGCCGCTACGCCACGTTCTACGGGAGCCTCGCGACCGTCGCGATCTTCCTGTTCTGGCTGTGGCTGCTGGCGCTGGCGCTGCTCATCGGCGGCGAGCTGAACGCGCGCCTGGAGCGCGAGCGCGCCGGGGTGCTGTCGGTCCCGCCCCCGGGCAAGTGGAGCGCGCTGGCGCTCTCGGAGCTGGCCCAGCTCTCCGACCTGGCCCAGGGCGAGACGCCGCTGCCCCAGAGCGAGACGCCGCTGCCCCAGAGCGCCACGCTGCCCCACGGCTCCACGATGCAGCGCCGCGACGGCCAGGGCGCGGGCGAAGCGGACGAAGGCGAAGAGCGCGGCGCCCCGAGCTCGCCGCCGCAGCAGCGGGCCGCGGGATAGCGCGGCGCGCCGGGAGGCCGCCGCCCCCGGCGGCCGCGCGCTGAAGGACGGACGGCCGCCGCCCGACGGCTCGGCTCGGCACGGGCGGTGAAAGCTCCGTCGATCGTTCGCCGCTCGGCGCTCACTCGGCGCGCATTCGCACGGTGGGTGCGCGCACTTCGCGCAGGGGGATGTCGAGGGCGGGCGTGAGGGGGAGCAGTCGAGCGTGCACGCGCACTACGGAGCGGGGGGTGACGGGGGCGGCAGCCGACGCGCCGCGCCTCTGCCAGGAGACGCCGGGCTGTACTTTCTGGGAGCGCTGCACGAGCTCGTCGCCGTCGGCCTGCACCGCCCGGCCCTCGAGGCGCTCTGCGCGGGGCAGCGCGACCTCGCGGAGCCCCCCATCGACCGCGCCTACCTGATCAAGATCCTCGACGAGGAAATCTCCCGCCAGTTCGGGCACCCGCTCCGGCCGCTCATCGAGCTCGTGCTCAACGCCGCCGACGCGGCCCGCGCGCCGCAGCCGCTCGTCGACGTCGCCGTCAACGACGGGCGCGTCGACGTCAGCGACACCGGCGCCGGCATGGGGCTCCGGGCAATCCTCTCACGGCTGCTCATCCCGTTCGCGACAGACAAGCGCCCCGGGATCGATCTCGGCCGGTTCGGGGTCGGGTTCTTCTCCGTGCTCGGGCTCGGGCTCTCGGACCCGGAGAGCTTCAGCCTGCACGTCACGACCGGCGACGGCATCGAGGGGTGGGCGATCCGCGTCGTGGCCTGGCCCAGCGCGGGCGACGCGGGCGACACCGGCGGCGCGCCCGAGCCCGCCCCCGAGGCGCCCGAGCGCGCCTGCGGCCGCGCGTCGCCCGAGCTCACCGCCGCGCTGATGTGCTCGGTGCGCCGGATCGCGCCGCTGCTCGGCACGCGCGTGCGCGTCACGTCGTCGCTGCTCGAGGCGAGCGCGGTCCGCGCCTACCTGCGCGACGCGCTCCACTTCTTCCCCGCGAGCCGCGCCCTCGTGCTGCTCGACGGCGCGGCCGTGAACGACGGCCGGCTGATCTCGGGCGGGCAGCTCATCCAGGAGCGGATCGCGCGCGCGCCGCAGGCCCCCGGCGACTGGGGCGCGTCTTCCGCCGGGGCAGACGACCCCGCCGCGGCGAGCGGCCCGCGCGCGCAGGAGGCGCGCGACGGCCTCGAGGAGGCGCGCGACGGCGCGCTCCTCGCGCGGTTCCACGTCGGCGGGCGAGGGCTGCTCCCGAGCATCTCGGCGGCCACCTTCCATGCGGGGGTCAAGATCGACGCCTGCCTCGCCCTGGCCGAGCTCGCGCTCATCGATTTCCCGGCCGCCGTGGAGCTGACCGAGGGGCGCGACGCGCTCAAGATCGGGCCGGAGTTCACCGCGGTCGCGACGGCGTTCTACCGGCGGCTCATCCAGCTCGCCGCGGCGAGCGGCGAGGGCCGGCGCACGCGCGACCGGCTCGCCGAGATGGCCGCGCAGATCAGCGCGCTCATGCTGCAATCCGCGGGCTGGGACGAGGTGGCCCTCGATCTCGCGCGCGCCCTGCTCGGCCCGGGGCGCTGCATGGTGACCCCCGAGCGGCGCGAGGCGCTGCTCGGGTTCCTCGGGCCGAGCGTCGCCGATCGGCTCTTCGTGCCGGAGAGCTTCTGGGCGGAGCGCGAGTGGCAGCCCCACCTCCCCGGCGAGCGCGAGCTCCTCGAGGACGAGCTCGATCTCGATCCGCCGGAGACGCTCGCGGCCCTCGCGCGGCGCCGCGGCGACCTCGCGGGGCTGCCGCTGATCCTCGCGCGCGCGGCGAGCCCTCACACGACCATGGTCGCCCTCTGCCGGAGCCGGCCCCAGACGGACCGCGGCGCGGGCACCGCGCCTCCGCGAGGGGCTCCGGGCGCGCCCCCGCTCCCCGACGCTGCGTGGCGGCGCCCGGCTGGACCGCTGCCGTGCCTCGGCACGCGCCGGGTCCTGCTCATCCGCGACGACAGCGCGGCGGTGCGGCGCCCCTCGGGCTGGTGCGACGGGTACGCGCTGAGGGCGGCCTTCGATCGGGCCTCCGGGGTGCGCGAGGCCGATCTCGAGCGCGATCTCATCGTCGGCGAACCCGTGGACGGGGTGGCCTGCGCCGCGCCCCGGCCCGGCGAAAGGACCTCCGGAGGCGAGCCATGACCCAGATCTCGTACGGGCTTTTCTCGGAGCTGCTCCTCGTGCGGATCCACGGGCGCGCCGAGGCCTACCTTCAGGCGAGCAGCGCGGAGCGCCTCGCGCTCGTCGCCGCCTGCCGCAGCGAGGCCACGGTGCCCGACCTCGCGCAGCGCATCCTCTCGCGCACCATCTACGCGCAGGCGTCGTCGCGGATCGGCCCGCTCCGCGAGCTGCTCCAGAACGCGCTCGACGCCTCGCCCCCCGGCGCTCGCATCGATGTCCGCTCGACCGAGGACGGGCGCGAGATCTCGGTCACCGACCAGGGCCGCGGCATGAGCCGGACCGAGCTCCTCGCCGACCTGCTCGTCCCCTTCCGGAGCGGCAAGGCGGGCGAGCCCGACGCGATCGGCGAGCACGGGATCGGCTTCTTCTCGGCGCTGGAGATCGCGCCCTGGATCGAGGTGGTCACGGCGACGCCCTCGGGCGGGCACCGGCTGCTCGTCGCGCCGCTCGGCGCAGGGCCGCCCTACGAGGACTTCTCGTGGACGCTCCTGTCCCTGCACCGCCCCTCGCCCGCGCCGCCGGACGACGGCGGCCCCGCGCGCGCCCCTGCGCCGCCGCGCCGCCCGACGACGGGCACCTCGGTGCGGCTCTCGCTCGCGCAGCCGATCTCGCGGCCGGCGCTCGCCGCGGAGGTCACCGCGGCGGTGGGGCTTGTCGACCCGGCCGCCGCGCGGATCTACGTCGACGGCGCGCTGGTCAACACGGCGCGGGCGCGCCTCCGCCGCGCCGCCGAGGCGCCGCTCCGGCTCCCGCCGTCGGGCGAGCTCTGCGGCGCGCTCGAGCTCCTCGTGGGCCGCGGCGACGGCATCGAACCGCAGCTCACGATCACCCAGAAGGGGCTCACCGTGGCGACGCGGATCGACCCCTTCCCCGGCCCCGAGCTCGGCCTGCACCGCGAGCTCGCGCGCGCGATCACGGCCGCCGGCTTCGGCCTGGTCGCGGAGCTGCCGCTCGGCGTGCCGCTCAACAAGGGCCGCTCGGCGGTCGCGGCGAGCGCGTCGACGGCGGTCGAGGCGGCGCTCGTGGCCGCGTTCGAGCGCTTCATCCTGCGCGACGCCCTGTATGACCGCGAGCTCCTGCGCGCTGTGGATCACCGGCTCTCGTCGGTGCTCGACCGGTTCGTGCACGCGGCGCTGCTCGGCGAGACCATCACGATCGCGTCGGTCCAGGGGGTGGACGAGCTCGATCCGGCCGCGCGCACCCCCACGGTGGCGGCCCCCGAGCAGGTCATCCGCTTCGCGAGCGGTCTGCTCGACGCGCCCCTCTTCCGGTCGCTCGTGGTCGAGGCCGGCCAGCGGCCTCCGGGCGCGGCGCTGTCCCCGCTCCTCGGCCAGCTCCACGTTCGCAGCGCGCCGCTCACGCTGCGCGAGCTGCTCCAGGCGCACCGGGCCGGCGTGCTCCGCCCGCTCGAGGCCGCCCCGCCGGGCCACGGCCGGAGCGCTGCCCGCTGGCCGCTCGGCGCCTCCGCCGCGGCGCCCGGGGCCGCCGCCGGCCGGGAGGCGCCCGGCGCGCGCCCCGGGGAGCTCGTGTATCTCGCGCTCGACGAGCCGCTCGCGCAGGCGTTCTGGCGGCGCCTCGCGAGCGAGGGCGCGGCCTCGCAGCCCCTGGAGGCCGCGGCGGCGGCGGCGCCTACCCGCGCGCCGGGCGCCGCGTCGTGCCCGATGCCCCGCACCTCGCGCGACGCGCTCCTGACGATCGCGGCCGAGGTGCCCGGCGTCCGCGCCGTGGCCGCGGCGATGACGGTCATCGAGCGGCTCGACGCGGCGATCTCCGAGTCGGCGGACCTGACGCCATCGCCGATCTGGGTGCACCAGGACCTCTACGGCCCCGACGAGATGGCGCACACCGACGGGAGCGGGATCAGCGTGAACCTCGCCTCGTCGCGGGTGCGGGCGCTGCTCACGGCGGTGCTGCTGCGGGACGACGCGGTCGCCTTCACCGCGCTCACCGATCTCCTGCTCCACGAGAAGACGCACGTCTCGCTGGCGAGCTACGTCCCGCGCCCCACGGCCGAGCACGGCACGAGCTTCTACCGCCGCAAGGACTGGATGCGCCGCCGCCTGCTCGCGGCGATCGCGAGCGGCGCGGTCGCCGACCCGATGCGCTGGCTCGCGGTGGCGCGGCGGGGGCTCGCGAGCGCGGCGCTGCCGGCGCCGGCGGAGCTCTCGCGCGCCTTCCAGTCGGCTGCAGCCGCGGCGTGAGGCGCGCTCGGAGCCGCGGTGGAGCGATGTGCGCTAAGCCACTGTGGCGGCGAATTCAGCTCGACCCGGGGGCTATCCGGGGAAGCCCCGGGGTCGGGTGAATTGAAGCTCAAACCTGGAGGCCGATACCGGCGGCGACACGCCGGACGTGGCTGCACGGCAAACCATGATCACGCTGACGCACAGGCGCGTCGCCTGGCACAGAACGGCACACATTTCAGAGGGGCCAGCTCGCGCCGGAGTGGCCCCTGAACCGCGACATCAGCGGGAGACGAGGTCCTTCATCCAGGCGACGTCGCCGGGCGTCGTCTCCAGGATGTCGCCGGCCCACGCCTCGTCGGTCATGCGCTCGAAGTTCTCGGTGATCTTCTCGAAGTACGACGAGGCGAGCCCCACGAACGCGCGCGGCGTGCCGCAGGGATCGGCGGTGACGACCATGAGCCGCGGCAGGCCGGTGCCCACGTGCAGCACGCGTCCGACCGGGGCCCCGACCTCGTCGGTGGGCTGGGTGTGCACGTCGGCGATCGTCGGGTCCTGGGTCACGCTCTCGAGGACGTCGAAGAAGAGCTGGGCGTACCAGCCCTCGGCGCCCTCCGGCGAGCCGCAGCCCATCTGGACACGGACCGCCTGGTTGATGAAGGCGAGGTGCTCCTCGGTGAGGGGCAGCCCGGCGCGCTCGTTCGCGGCCATCTCGCCGAGCGTCCGCGCGACGCTGTGCAGCCGCGCGAAGTACGCCGGCAGCCGCTCCGTGAGCCACGACGCGCCCGATAGATCGAGCGACTCGACGACGCGGCCGCCGTGCTCGGCCAGCTCGGCGATGCGCGCGTAGAACGCCGGGTACGGGTCGACGTAGGCGTCCGGGAAGTCGCACGTGGTGCCGCCCGTGTACGACTGCTTGGCGTAGAGCAGGGTGTCGTGCCGGAGCTCGGCCCAGGAGGCGAGCTGCGTGTTGAGCAGGCGCCGGCCCCACGCCTCGGTCTTGGCCACCTCGGGGAGCCCCGCGGCGTCGGCGAGCGCCCGCGCCGGCGACAGCTCCCGCAGCGCGCCGAGCCAGCGGTTGTAGAGGTTCTTGCTCCAGAACTCGCCCGGGTGCGCGTCGACGAGCACGCGCATCATGTGCAGGTCGGGCGCGTAGGGGAACTGCCCGAGCTCGGGCGCGAGCAAGAGCCCCGCCTGATCGTTGCCGAGCGCGGCGAAGCCCACGTCGAGCGGGTTCGGCATCATGCGCTTGACGGCGCCGCCCTTCACCCGGTCGTAGACCACGTTCGAGAAGACGTGCGAGTCGACGACGTACCGCTGGCCGAGCAGCGCGAAGCTCGACGACAGGGGCATCGTGCCCTTGTCGAGGCCGTTGATCATGATGTGGCTCGAGATCCGCTGCGTCCCGTGGCCCTTCTTCATCACGACCTCGACGATCGTGTCGTCCGGGACGCCGGCGAGGCCGGCGGCGTCGCTGAGGCCGAGATCCGCGAGCAGCACGTCGAGCTCGGGGAGCGTCATGTAGTCGCTCTCGCCGACGAAGGCCTGGATCGCGTCGTCGATGCGCGTGTAGCGGGCGAGGGTCTCCTCCTCGGCGAGGGCGCGCAGCACGTACGCGCCCTCGAGCTGGCGCCGCTGGAAGACCTGCTTGCCGTCCTCCTGGGTCTCGAGGAAGCGGAAGTCCACGCGGCCGAGCCACATCATGCTGCGGAAGTAGCGCCCGAGCTCGGGCGTGTCGGTGTAGTGGCCGCGGGGCTCGAACTGCGAGAAGTCCATGAGCCGGTCGGAGCCGAAGAGGCGCACCGCGCCCATGCCCTGGTGGGCCTTCGCGCCCTCCACGAGCTCGTCGATCTTCGCGGCGTCGGCGCCCGCGACGGGCGCGACGGGCGCGTCGCTCAAGAGCGCGAGCGCCACGGCCGTGTAGAGGTCCGCGTCGGCGCGCGCCTCGGCGCCGAGATCGCCGCCTCCGCCCGCGGCGAGCCGCGCGCGCATCTCGGCGAGCATCGTCGCGAGCTCGGGGGCGAGCGAGGCGAGCTCCACTTGCTTCAGGATCGCGTCGTACGAGCGGTGGACCGCGTACAGGATGGAGTCGGCGGACACGTAGAGCGGCAGGTCGAGGGCGTAGATGCTCTCGTAGCCGTAGACGAAGGTCGGGAAGCTCTTCTTCTCCGAGATGACGAAGCCGTTCGCGGACAGCTTCGCGAGCTCGTCCGCGTCGAGCCGGAGCGTGGAGCCCTGGAGGAGCGACAGGCGGTCGGCGTCCGCCGGCGCGTAGGACAGGCCCGAGGCGAAGGCGACGCGGTACTTCGAGGCGAAGCCCTCGGCGGTCATGCTCGCCGAGGCCTCCCGCTCGGCGAGCAGCGCGCTGAGCTCCGCCTGCTGCTCGGGCCCGAGCGGCGCCGGCGGCTGCTCCGATTGCGTGCCGCCGGTGCCGGACGGCGGGCGGCCCTCGATGGAGCAGCCGCCGGCGAGGGCGAGGAGGAGCGGGACGATGGAAAAGTGAAGGAGCGTCCTGGGCATCGTGTTTCCCTTTCGGAGCGCG
The DNA here is from genome assembly GCF_051519845.1 of Sorangium sp. So ce362. Classification (NCBI taxonomy): domain Bacteria; kingdom Pseudomonadati; phylum Myxococcota; order Polyangiales; family Polyangiaceae; genus Sorangium; species Sorangium sp. So ce362. Next base: position 8,793,691 of record NZ_CP150332.1, read on the forward strand.
CCTCTCCGGAGGCGCGGCGAGCCCGACATGGGCAAGGACGATGCCGGGCTCGCCGTCGCGGCCACGTCGCCTGTCAGGTCAAGCCGGGTTTCTGGAGCTGCTTCATGGCGTATCCAATGCCTGTCTGCAGCGAGCCGAACGTGTAGATGCCACCGAGGTTGAACTCGAGCTCCATGAGCGCCACGGCGACCTCCGGCCGGATGCCGGTCAGCACCACCTGCGCGCCGAGGAGCTTGACCGCCTTCACCGAGTTGACGATGCCCTGCACCGCCCGCGCATCGATCTTCCGCACGCCGGTGATATCGATGATGACGATCCGCGCCTCCCGCGCCACGACGCCGTTCAGCAGCGTCTCCATGATCTGGACCGAGCGGCGATCGTCCACGGAGCCGATCACCGGCATGGCCAGGATCTGATCCGCGATCGGCATGAGCGGCGTCGAGAGCTCCTCGAGCAGGAGCGCCTGGGTCGCCACCACCTGCTCAAGGCGCTGGCGCTCCTCCTCCTCGAGGCGCTTGCGCTCGGTGAGATCTCGCGCGACGCAGACGAGCCCCTGGCTCTCCCCGACGCTGTCGGTGATGATGGAGGTCGAGAGAGAGACAGCGGCGATCTCCCCTGTCTTCTTCTGGAACGCCGTCTCCTCGATCAGGACGCTGCTCTCGTCATCGCCCATGACGCAGGGGAACGCGGCCGGAAAGATGCTGCTCGCAGGCGCGCCCACGAGCTCCTCTGCGGCGTAGGCCGACAGGCGGCACGCCGCCGCGTTCACGCTGGTGATGGTGCCCGCCTTGTCCACGACGACGAGCAGATCGCTCATCGACTGGAGAATGTTATCGACGTACTCCCTGGACACCACCCTGGAGGAGAGCTCCTCGGCCACCATGTTCAGGCCGAGCGCCAGCGCGTCCCAGGAGTCGCCTCGCTCGCTGATCTCCGCTCGCTTCGAGAAGTCGAACGACACGATGGAGTTGAGCATCACCATGATGTCGTTGAGCCGGCGCTCCAGCCGCTCCTCCCTCGCTCGCCGCTCGAGCACCTCCTCCACCAGCGCCTCGGCGGCGCGATTCGCCAGGTCGAAGCTTGCTCCGCCTGGGACCGCGCCCTCCGCTGCGCTCGCCCCGAGGAGGATCGAGCAGAGCTCGGCAACACGAGAGTCGGTCGACTGCTCTCCTTCGCTCACGAACGGAACCCTTTCAACCACTCGACCGCGGCCACCTCGTCGGAAAAAATCCTGGACGGGTTGGCGCGTCGTCCGTTGATCGCGCTGTAGACCGCGAGCCAGATGTTCGCGATCGTCGTGCTCAAGGGCGAGTCGGTCAGCATCGCCAGAGCAGGCCAGCTCGCGATCGATTCGGGGCCCCCGTAGTAGGATCGGGCGTCGCGGTCAATCGCCTTCACCTTGGTGAGATCGACGAGCGCGGGCCGCCGCCCGCCGTCTCCGATCGCGCTGATACCGGCGATGACCTCTCGGGCGATCTGGAGCGTCTGATGGGTCCCGGGCGTGAACTCGACCCGAATAATTCCGTTCACCTCGTCGAGCCAGATCTTGCCGGACGAGAAGGTTACCACCGCACTGTTGTCCACCCTATTCTCCTCACACCGGCTGTCCGCTCGCGGAGACCATCCGGCCGCGAACACACCAGAACGGCCGCGCTGTACAGGTACTCTATAAACTTCTACCGAAAGTCTACCGGACAGAATAGCGTTTCATTGTAGACACATTTGGACGAGCAGCATAGCTGCACGCCCGAGCAGACGTGGAGCGGAGGATCACAGGAGCGCTCCATGTACTCCGCTCAGCCTGTTGTGCGCGGCGCGGCCACCCGGGCCCCGCGCGCCTCACCGTGGTCCTCAGGGGCGGATGTCCGCGGCGAGCAGGCGCTCCCGGAGCCGCTCTGCCAGGACCCTGACGTGCGGCTCCCGGAGCATCGTGTGATGAGATCCCGGTACTTCATCGATCTCGATCGGTCGTGACGAGATCCCAGCCATGGGCTGATAGAGAGTCCCGTAGGGCTCGGTCGCCGGGCCGAAGGGGCCGGGCGGCGGCTGCTCCGCTGCCCGGAAATAGACGACACGACCACCATAACAGGGCATCACGTAGGAGCGCGCGGCCCGCCCATGAGCCACCCCGAGCCGCTTGACCGCGGCGGCAAAGCCCGGCACCACGCCGCGCGCTGCGCCGAGGACGAGCTCCGTCAGCTCGCCCTCGTCGAGCCGGCAAAGCTCGTCGTACGCCATCCCGGGGCGGGCCATCCTCGCGGACTCGACGAGCTGCCACAGCCGGCGCTCAGGGCTGCTCGGGCTCGAGATGTAGCCATCGATCATGGCCAGGAGCGCGACGCGCTCACCGCACCTCACGAGCTGGTGGGCCATCTCGAACGCAACGAGCCCGCCGAGCGACCAGCCGCCGAGCAGATAGGGGCCCGCCGGCTTCACGGCCCGGATGGCCTCGATATAACGCGCGGCCATGTCCTCGATCCGCTCGTCGGGCGCGGCGCCGTCGTCCAGCCCACTCGCCTGGAGGCCGTAGAAGGGCCGCTCCGTCCCCAGGTGGCGAGCGAGCTCGGTGTAGCAGAGCACCGGCCCGCCGAACGGGTGGACGCAGAAGAACGGCGATCCCTCGCCGCCGGGCCGGATCGCGACGAGCGGCGACCTTCGCGGCGCGCCGCCGTCCTCGGGCGCGCGCTCGCCGCCCGGCGGCGCGGGCAAGCTCAGAGAGTCCAGCGCGCGCTCGGCGAGCGCCGCGACGGTCGGATGCTCGAGCAGCAGGTGGATCGGCAGCTTGACCTTGAAGCCCAGCTCGATCCGGTCGCGGAGCTCCAGGCTCATCAGCGAGTCGAGCCCGAGATCGAGCAGGCTCGCGCCCGGCGCGATCTTCCCCGGATCGCCGAGCCCCAGCGTCTGCGCGGCGGAGGTCTGCAGCCACCCCTCCATCGCCCGTCGGCGCTCGCCGGCCGGGGCCGCCCTGAGGCGCTCGACCAGGGCGACCGCCGCCGCGCCGCCCGCGTCCGGCTCGGGGGCGGGCGCGCCGCCGGACGCGCGCGGCGCGGCCGTGATGTCCGGCGCCTCCGGTCGCTCGCGCTCGATCCAGTGCCGCGTCCGCTGCCAGGCAACCGTCGGCAGCGAGACGCAGCGCCCTCCAGCCGGATAGAGGCGCTTCCACTCGACGGCATGGCCGTGCGCGTGGAGCGCGCCGAGCGACTGCTGCAGGCACCACCGCGCCGGGAATCCTCGCCGCAACGAGAAGGCCGCATGGGCCTCCGCCCCCCGCGCGGAGAAGCACCGCTGGAGGTGGCCGGAGAGGACGGGGTGCGGGCCGACCTCGAGGAAGATCCGGTACCCCGCGGCCAGCGCGGCGTCGACGGCGCCCGCGAACCGCACCGGCTCTCTCATGTTCCTCGCCCAGTACGCCGGATCGAGCTCGCTCCCCGCGACCGGCGCGGCGGTCACCGAGCTGAACAGGGGCAGCGCCGCCCTCCGCGGAGAGAGCCCGGAGAGCGCGATCTCGAGCTCGCGATCCAGCGGCGCCATCTGCGCGCTGTGGAACGCGTGGCTCACCGGTAGCAGGCGGCAGTCCACCCCGTCCTCGCGCAGGCGGCGCAGCACGGCCGAGAGCGCCTCCTCCTCGCCGGCCAGCACGGCCGAGCGCGGATCGTTGACGGCCGCGATGGTGAGACGATCGCCCGAGCCCTCGAGGACACGCGCCGCCTCCTCGGCCGGCACCGAGACGAGGGCCATCTTCCCGCGGCCCTTCGTCCGCTGCATCAGGCGCCCGCGCAGCACCACCAGCCGGACGGCCTCCTCCAGGCTCAGGACGCCCGCGAGGTGCGCGGCCGCGACCTCGCCGACGCTGTGCCCGACGACCGCGCCGGGCCGGATGTCCAGGGACCGCCAGAGCTCGGTCATCGCCACCTGGACGGCGAGGAGCGCCGGCTGGGCCACCTCCGTCTCCTGCAGGCGCGAGGTCGCCTCGGGCGCATCGAGCTCGCCCAGGAGCGACCAGCCCGCGTGGCGCCGCACGAGCGCGTCGCAGGCCTCGAGCGCGGCGCGGTAGCTCGGCTCCTCCGCGAAGAGCTCCCGGTGCATGCCGAACCACTGCGATCCCTGCCCCGAGAACACGAAGACCACGCTGGCCCGCGCTCCCGGCTCGGCGACGCCCCGGGTCGCCCCCGGAGGCGCCTGTCCCTCGACGCAAGCGTCGAGGGACGCCGCGAGCTCCTCCCGGGAGCTCCCCACCACGGCCAGGCGGTGGTTGTGGTGGCTCCGCCGGACGCTCGCCGTGTAGGCGATGTCCGCGAGGCGCGGAGACGCGCCGGTGACCGGCTCGCGCAGGAGATCCCGGAACGCCCGTGCCGCCGCGAGGAGCGCCTCCGGGCTCCTCGCCGAGAGCGGCAAGAGCACGACCGGCGCCTCGCCCGCAGAGGCGGCGGTGCTCGGCGGCGCCTCCTCCAGGATCACATGCGCGTTGGTCCCGCTCAGGCCGAACGCGCTCACGCCGGCGAGGCGCGCGGCGCCGCCCGCCTTCCACGCGAGCTTGCGCGTGGGGATGACGAGCGACGTGCCCTCCAGCTTGATGCGCGGGTTGAGCGCCCTGAAGTGAAGGTTCGCCGGGATGGCGCCGTGCTGGAGGGCGAGCACGGCCTTGATCAACCCCGCCACGCCGGCGGCCGACTCGAGGTGACCGATGTTCGTCTTCACCGCCCCGAGGACACACCCGGCCTCCGTCGCACGCGGCCTCCCCACGACCTGCGCGAGCGCCTCGATCTCGATCGGATCCCCCAGCGACGTCCCCGTCCCGTGCGTCTCGACGTAACCGATCTCCGAGGCCTGCACGCCGGCGTTCTCCAGGGCCTGCTTCAGCATCGATTGCTGGGAGAGGACGTTGGGAGCGGTCATCCCCGTGGAGCGGCCGTCCTGGTTGACCGCCGAGCCCCGGATGACGGCGCAGATGGGATCGCCGTCGGCCTGCGCGTCGGAGAGCCGCTTCAGGAGCACGAGCCCGCACCCCTCGCCGCGAACGAAGCCGCTCGCCTCCGCGTCGAAGACCTTGCATCGGCCGTCCGGCGAGAGCGCCCCTGTCGTCGAGATGAGCCGCATCATCACGGGCGACAGGATGACGTTGACCCCGCCCGAGAGGGCGAGCGAGCACTCGCCGCTCCGCAAGCTCTGGCACGCGAGGTGAATCGCGACGAGCGACGACGAGCACGCCGTATCGACGGTCAGGCTCGGCCCCTGGAGGCCGAGCGTGTAGGACAGCCTGCCTGAAGGGAAAGAGAAGAAGTTGCCCGTCATGGCGTGGACGTCCTGCGCGCCGGGATCAAACGCGCCGCACAGGTGGGCGTAATCGTTGGTGCTCATGCCCAGGAACACGCCCGTGCGGGTCCCCACGAGCCGCTCCGGGACCTGCCCGCCGCGCTCCAGGGCCTCCCAGGCCACCTCGAGCAGGAGGCGCTGCTGCGGATCCATGGCCATCGCCTCCCGGGGCGAGATGCCGAAGAAGCGCGCGTCGAACAGGTCGACCTCCCGGAGGAAGGCGCCCCAGCGGACCGCGCGCGCCCGCGGATCCGGGGCCTCGTCGGGCGCCGGGTCGAGGCGCCACCGCTCGGCGGGGATCTCCGTGACCGCGTCCACGCCGTCCTCGAGCAGCCGCCAGTAGGCCTCCGGCGTCGACGCGCCGCCCGGGAACCGGCACGCCATGCCGATGACGGCGATCGGCTCGGACCTGGCGCGCGCGAGGGCGTCTCGCTCGGCTCGGAGCTCCCGGATGGTGGCGATCGCTTGCCGTAAACGAGCCTCGTAATCTGTCACCGGCGCGCTCATACCGATCTCCTCCCGCTGGCTAGCGTCAACTCTTCGTCAAGAAGGCTCAGCAACTCACGTTCATCGAGACCGCCGAGGACATCGGCGAAGGTCCGCTGGTTCGCCTCCTCGGCGGGGGCATCGGCCGCCTCGATCTCGGTGAGCAGGTGGTCGGCGAGCGACGCGATGTTCGGGTACGTGAACAGCAGCGTCGCCGAGAAGCTGAGCCCGAGGCTGGACTCGAGACGGTTGCGGAACTCGAGGCTCGTCAGCGAGTCCATCCCGAGGCTGGCGAACACCTCGATCTGGCCGATCGTGGCCGGATCCACGCGGAGCACACGGCCGAGCTGCTCCTTCAGGTGCCCTTCCAGGCGAAACCGCCGCTCCTCGGGCAGCTCCCTCTCCAGCGCCTCGCGGACCCGGACGATGTCCGACGACCTCGGCGCCGCGCGGGCGCGCTCGCGCGTGAGCCGGTCCCAGTAGCGCCACCGCGCGACGCTCGGGTAGGACTCGAGCCACCGGTGCACGTTGAACCGGACGACCGCGATCTGGGGCATGTCCGCCGCGAGCAGGCGCTCCAGCATCCGCAGCCCGTCCGCCTCCGTGAGGCTGTCCATCCCCCGGTCGCCCACGCGGCCCATGACGTCGGCCTGCCGGACCGCGATGCCCACGTCGGAGAAGATCCCCCAGTTGATGCTCAGCGCGGGCAACCCGAGCGCGCGCCGGTGATGCGCGAGGGCGTCCTGGAACGCGCTCGCCGCCGTGTAGTTCCCGTTGCCCGGCGCGCCGAGCAGCGAGGCCACCGACGAGTACATCACGAAGAAATCGAGCGGCCTGCTCGCGGTCAGGGCGTGCAGGTTCCACGCGCCGTGCATCTTCGGGGCCATGGTCTTCCAGAAGCGCTCGGCGCTCTGCTCCATCACCGTGCTGTCGGCGATGACCATGGCCGCATGGACGACCCCGCGGAGCGGCGGGGCGCGCCGGTCGATCGCCGCGAGGAGCTCGACGACCTGGTCGCGGCGCGACACGTCCGCCTGGGCCACGACCACCTGCGCGCCCCGCGCCTCGAGCGCGTCGATCGCGCGCCGCGCCTCCTCGGATGCGCCGCTGCGGCCCGCCAGCACGAGGTGGCGAGCGCCCCGGGCCACCATCCAGCGCGCCAGCGAGAGCCCGAGCCCCCCGAGCCCGCCGACGATGAGGTAGCTGCCGTCCGGCCGCAGATCGACGCCGCCAGCGAGCCTGCCCCGCAGCGCGCCGCGCGCCATCCGCGCGACGTAGCGCTCGCTCGCCCGGAGCGCGATGTGATCCTCGTCGTCCGTGGCGTCGAGCTCTCGCACGAGCGAGGCAGCCTCCTCCGGCGCGCGCGCCGGGGAGAGGTCCACGCGCGTGCACCGGAGCTCCGGGTGCTCGGAGGCGAGCACGCGGCCGAAGCCCAGGAGCGGAGCCTGAGAGACCGACACCGGCGCGGCCTCCGCCACCGCCTGCGCGCCGCGGGTCACGAGCCACAGCCTCGGCGTGTCGCGCCATCCCCTGCGCAGGAGCGCCTGCGCGAGGAACGTCGCGCTCAGCGCCCCGAGGTGCTGATCCCGCTCCAGCGTCTCCAGCGTGACGCCGTCCGCGGCCTGCGCGTCGAGGCTCCACAGGTGCACGACGCCCCGGCACGCCGGGCGGCCGCCGAACGCGTCCTCGAGCAAGAACCGGAACGCCATGGGGTCCGCGAGGTTCAGCGCGTAGAGCCCGGCCCCGAGGCGCGCCGTGATCTCGCCTGTCACCGCGACGACGCAGGTGTCGCCCCGCTGGCGCAGGAGCTCCGCGAGCTCCGCGCCGGTCCCGGCCTGGTCCGCGAGCACGAGCCAGGCGCCGCGCCGGGCGCGCCCCTCGCCGTTCGCCGGCACCGGCGCGCGGCGCTCCCATTCGACGGCGTACAGCAGCTCGTCGTCCTCGTCCGGCGCCGCGAGGTGCCCCTCGGGCCAGGACGCCCGAGGGCCCTCGTCGATCCAGTAGCGCTCTCGCTGCCAGGGGTACGCCGGCAGCGAGACGCAGCGGCCTCCTGACGGATACTGCCGCTTCCACTCCACCGGGTAGCCGTGCGCGTAGAGCGCCCCGAGCGCCTCCAGCAGGCATCGCTTCTCGTCCCGCTCGCGCCGCATCGACGGGAGCGCCGCGCCCACGGGCACCTTCGCGCGCAGCCCCTCCTCGATGGCGGGCGACAGGACCGGGTGCGGGCTCATCTCGATGAACAGCGCGTGCCCGTCGTCCGCGAGCCGCTGCACGGCGCCCGAGAACAGCACCGGATCCCGCAGGTTCCTCGCCCAGTAGTCCGGCCCGAGCTCCTCGCCGCGGCAGATCTCCCCGCTCACGGTCGAGCGCATGGGCACCCGCCCCGCCACCGGCGCGAGCCCGTCGAGCGCCGCCCGCAGCTCCCCGAGGAGCGGGTCCACCTGCGGGCTGTGCGACGCGACGTCCACCTTCACGCGGCGGCAGAACACCCCGCTCCGCGTGAGCTCCGCCAGGATCTCGTCCAGCGCGAGGGGCTCGCCGGACAGCACCGTCGACCGCTCGCTGTTGCTCACCGCCACCGACACGCTCCCCGCGTACCCGGAGATCGCCTGCCGCGCCTGATCCATGGGCAGCTCGACGAGCGCCATCGCCCCCGCGCCGCTGAGCCGCCGCAGCAGCTTGCTCCGGCGGCAGATGACGCGCGCGGCGTCGTCCAGCGTCAGCGCGCCCGAGACGTGCGCCGCCGCCACCTCGCCCATGCTGTGCCCCACCACGGCGTCCGGCTCGACGCCCCACGAGCGGAAGAGCGCCGAAAGGGCCACGCCGATCGCGAAGAGCGCCGGCTGCACGACGTCGATCTGCGCGAGGCGCGATCGCTCCTCGCCCGCGTGGAGCTCCTCCAGGAGCGACCACCCCGTCTCCCTCGCGATCGCCGCGTCGCACGCGACAAGGGCCTCGCGGAAGATCGGCTCCTCCGCGAGGAGCTGCCGCCCCATCCCCAGCCACTGCGAGCCCTGGCCCGGGAACACGAACACGACCCGGGGCCGCGCCGCCGCGCGCGCGTCTCCGCGGGCGACGCCGGCGGCCTCCTCGCCCCGCCCGTAGGCCTCGAGGAGCCCGGCGAGCTCCTGCCGCGAGCCGCCGGTGACGGCCAGCCGATGCTCGTGGTGGCCGCGCCGCGCGCTCGCGGTGTACGCGAGGTCCGCGAGGTCCACACGAGCTCCGGCGGGATCCTCGACAAGGAGCCGCCGGTAAGCCTCCGCCATGGCCGAGAGCGCGGCCGGGCTCCTCGCGGAGAGGGGGAGGAGCACGACCTGCGCGCGGTCGGCCGGCGCGGGCGGGGCGGGCGGCGGGGGCTCCTGCACCACGACGTGCGCGTTGGTCCCGCTGATGCCGAAGGAGCTCACCCCGGCGATCCGCGGCGCGCCTCCGGACGGCCAGGGCAGCGGCGCCACCGGGACGGCAAACGGCGTGCCTTCGAGCGAGATTCGCGGGTTCAGCGTCTGGAAGTGCAGGTGCTTCGGGAGGATCTCGTGGCGCAGCGCCAGCACGACCTTGATGAGCCCCGCCACCCCCGCCGCCGCCTCCAGGTGGCCGATGTTTGTCTTCACCGAGCCGAGCCAGCAGGGCAGCCCGTCAGGCCGCGGCCCGCCCAGCACCTCCTTCAGGGCCGTGAGCTCGATCGGATCCCCGAGGGAGGTGCCGGTGCCGTGGGCCTCGACGTAGCCCACCTGGGCCGGCGAGACGCGGGCGTTCTCCAGCGCCTGCCGCAGGAGCGCCTGCTGCGAGAGCACGTTCGGCGCCGTCAGCCCCGAGGAGCGCCCGTCCTGGTTGACGGCCGAGCCCCGGACCAGCGCCCAGATCCTGTCGCCGTCCCGCTGCGCATCCGAGAGCCGCTTGAGCACGACCATGCCGCAGCCCTCTGCCCGCACGTACCCGTTCGCGGCGGCGTCGAACGTCTTGCATCGACCGTCGGGAGAGAGCGCGTGGGTCTGGCCCACCAGGCACATCGTCAGCGAGGACAGGATGAGGCTGACGCCCCCCGCGATCGCCATGTCGCTCTCGCCGCTCCGGAGGCTCTGGCAGGCGAGGTGGATCGCGACCAGCGAGGAGGAGCACGCCGTGTCCACGGTCATGCTCGGCCCCTCGAGGCCGAAGACGTAGGACAGGCGCCCCGCGGCGGTGCTCGCCCAGGTGCCGGTCGCGCAGTAGGCGTCGAGCTGCCGGGGATCGAGCGAGGCGACGCGGTGCTGGTAGTCCTGGGCCGCCATGCCGACGAACACGCCGGTCCGGCTGCGGAGGAGCCGCTCGGGGGGCTGCCCTGCGTCCTCGAACGCCTCCCAGGCCACCTCGAGCAGGAGCCGCTGCTGCGGGTCGAGGCTCGTGGCCTCGCGAGGCGCGATCCCGAAGAAGCGCGCGTCGAACGCGTCGACGCTGTCCAGCAACCCGGCCCAGCGCGTCCCCGGCGGGCCGTCGGGGATCGCGTCATCGGGCCACCGGGTCGCGGGGACCCGCTGGATCGCGTCGACGCCGTCCTCGAGCATTCGCCAAAACGCCTCGGGATCGCCTCCGCCTCCGGGCAGCCGGCACGACAGGCCGACGATGGCGATCGGCTCGGCCTCCGGCGCCGCCGCGGGCTGCGCTGCCACGCTCGGGGCGCGCGGCGCCGGCGCCGGCGGAGGCGACGCGGATCGAGCTCCGGCGCCAGAGCCGAGCTGCTCGACGAGGTACGCGGCGAGCCCGGCGACGTGGGGGTAGGTCCAGAGCAAGGTGGACGGCAGCGAGAGCCCCAGGCCGGCCTCCAATCCGTTGCGCAGCTCCAGGCTCATCAGCGAGTTGATGCCGAGATCGTTCAGCGGCACGTGCCGGTCGATCGAGCCCGGATCGAGCCGCAGGACCCTGCCCGCGAGCTCCCGGACGAGGCGCTCGATCTGCGAGGACCGCTCCTCCGGCGTCGCGCCGTCGAGCGTCGCCCGGAGGCGCGCGGCCTCGGGCGCGCGCTGCTTCGCGCGCTCGCCCTCGTTGCGCAGGTGCTCCCAGAAGGGCAACGCGGCGGCGGTCGGGTAGAACTCGAGCCACCGGCGCAGGTCGAACCTCATGACGCCGGCCTGGGCCGCCCCTCCCCCGAGCAGGCGCTCCAGCGCGGCCAGCGCGTCCGCCTCGATGAGGAGCCCCGTCCCGCTGCGCGAGAGGCGCCCCGCGGCGCCCTGGCGCCCCTCCGCCGGGGTCTCCTCGGAGAAGAGGCCCCAGTCGATGCTCAGCGCGGGCAGCCCCATGGAGCGCCGGTGGTGCGCGAGCGCGCCGAGGAACGCGTCGACCGCCGCGGAGCCCGCGTCGCCAGGAGCTCCGAGGAGCGGCATCGCCGAGGCGTGCAGGAGGAAGAAGTCGAGGGGCCTGTCCGCGGTCAGCTCGTGCAGGTTCCACGCCCCGCGCGCCCGCGAGGCCGCCGCGGTCCAGGAGCGGTGCACGTCGCGCTCCTGCGCGCCGCCGCCCGCGGCGGCCGGCTCCGCGTGGACGACCCCTCGGAGCACGCCGAACCGCTGCTCGATCGCCGCCACGACCTCGGCCGCCCGCGACGGCTGCGCCACGTCGACCTCGGCCACGACCACCTGAGCGCCTGCCGCTTCCATCGCGGCGATCGCGCTCCGGGCCGCCTCCGTTGCGCCGACCTCGCCGGTGAGCAGGAGGTGGCGGGCGCCCCTGTCCACCATCCACCGCGCCAACGAGAGGCCGAGCCCCTCGAGGCCCCCGGCGATCAGGTAACCGCCATCGGCGCGGAAGCTCGCGCTCGCGCCGGGGCTGGCCCCGGGGACGCCGCGCGCGAGCCGCGCCACGTACCGCGCCGCGCCGCGGAGCGCGATCCGGTCCTCGCGGTCGGCCGCGTCGAGCTCCCGGAGCAGCGCGGCGGCCTCGTCGGCCGCGGGGGTCGGGCTCAGATCGACGCGCTTGCACCGGAGCTCCGGGTGCTCGGCCGAGAGCACACCCCCGACGCCCCAGAGCGGCGCCTGGGCCACCGACACCGGCGCCGGCTCGGTCACGGCCTGCGCGCCGCGGGTCACGAGGCAGAGCTGCGGCGCGTCGCGCCACCCCCGGCGCGAGAGCGCCTGCGCCAGGGACAGCGCGCTCAGGCCTGTGAGGCGCAAGTCGCCCTCGAGCGCCTCCGGCGTCGTCGCCTCCGCCGCCGCGGCGTTCAGGCCGAGGAGATGCACGACGCCCCGGCACGCCGCATCCCCCTTGAACGCGTCGTCCAGCAGCGCCGAGAACGCCGCGCCGTCCGAGGGGTTCACCTCGTAGCGCCCGTCCCCGAGGCGCGCATAACGCTCCCCCGGAACGGCGCGCACGCACGCGTCGCCGCGCTGGCTCAGGAGCGCGGCCAGCTCCTCGCCCGTGCCGGCCCGATCCAGGAGCAGGAGCCACGCGCCGCGCGACGGGCGCGGGGCCGTGGGCGGGAGCCCGGGCTGGCTGCGATGCCAGGCGACGGAGTAGAGCAGCTCCTCCGCGACCCCGGGCGCATCGGGCGTCGCCGAGAGCTCGGGCGCGGGCGCGACGCCCTCGATCCAGTACCGCTCCCGCTGCCAGGGGTACGCCGGCAGCGGGACGCAGCGCCCGCCCGACGGGTACTGCCGCTTCCAGGGCACCGGGTAGCCGTGGGCGTGGAGGGCCCCGAGCGCCTGCAGCACGCTCCGCCGCTCTCCCTGGTCACGCCGCAGCGTGGGGACCGCCTTCCCCCCCGCGCCCCGCTCCGACAGGAGCTCCTGGAGGTTGGCCAGGAGCACCGGGTGCGGGCCGACCTCCAGGCAGATCTCGTGGCCGTCCGCAAACGCTGCGGCGACAGCCCGGGCGAGCTGCACGGGCTCACGGATGTTCCGCGCCCAGTACCCCGCGTCGAGCGCCTCGCCTTCGAGGCGCTCGCCCGTCACGGTGCTGTACATCGCGAGCGACGCCCGGACCGCCGCGACCTCCCCCAGCGCGTCCCGGAAGTCTCGCTGCAAGGGCTCCATCTGCGGGCTATGGAAGGCATAATTGACCCGCAGCATGCGGCAGGGCACCTGCCTCGCCCGCAGGCTCACCACCACCTCCTCGAGCGCGGCCGCGTCGCCGGAGAGCACCACGGAGCGAGCGTCGTTGATCGCCGCGATCGAGATCCGGTCCGCGCGCCCCTCCAGGACGGCCGCCGCCTCGTCCTCGGACAGCGCGACGGAGGCCATCTTCCCGAGGCCGGTGGCGCGCTGCATGATCCGCCCGCGGATCGCCACGAGCCGGACCGCCTCGTCCAGGCTGAGGACGCCGGCGACGTGCGCGGCCGCCACCTCGCCGACGCTGTGGCCGATCACGGCGTCGGGCGTGACGCCCAGCGACCTCCACAGCGCTGAAAGGGCCACCTGCACGGCGAAGATCGCCGGCTGGACGACCTCCGTTTGATCCAGCCGCGAGGTCGCCTCGGGGGCGGCGAGCTCGGCGAGCAGCGAGAAGCCCGCGTGCTGCTTCACGAGCGGCTCGCACGCCTCGATCGCCGCGCGGAAGGTGGGCTCCTCGGCGAGCAGCTGCTGCCCCATCCCCACCCACTGCGAGCCCTGCCCCGAGAACACGAAGACCACCTGGGGCTGCCATCCGAGCACGGTCTGCCCGCTCGCCGCGGCAGGGTGCGCTTCACCACGCGCGCACGCACCGAGCGCCTCGGCCAGCTCCTCCCGGGACCGCCCCACCACGGCGAGGCGAAACTCATGATGGCGGCGCCGCACGCTCGCCGTGTAAGCGATGTCCACGAGCCGGGTGTCGGCCGGAGCGCTGCCAAGGAAGCGCTGGTAGGCCTCGGCCAGGGTGGCGAGCGCCCGAGGGGTCCTCGCCGACAGGGGCAGCAACGTGAGGGGGGCGTCCGGAAGAGCGGGCGGCGCGGCGACGTCGGGCGCCTCCTCCAGCACGATATGGGCGTTGGTCCCGCTCATCCCGAACGAGCTCACGCCCGCCCGGCGGGACCGCCCCCCGCGTGGCCACAGCTCGGCCGCCGCCGTCACCGCGATCGGGAGCTCGGCCCACGGAATGCGCGGGTTGAGCGCGCGCGTGTGCAGCTGCGCCGGCAGCTCCCCGCGCCCCAGCGACAGCACCACCTTCATCAGGCCGGCCACCCCCGCCGCCGACTCCAGGTGGCCGATGTTCGTCTTCACCGAGCCGATCTTGAGCGGCCGGCCTCCGGGCCTCCCCTCGCCATGGACAGCCGCGAGCGCCTCGACCTCGATGGGATCCCCCAGCGCCGTCCCCGTGCCGTGCGCCTCGACGTAATCGATGTCGCCGGGCGAGAGCCCCGCGCTCGCCAGCGCTTGTCGCACGACCGCCTCCTGCGCCTTGCCGTTCGGCACGGTGATGCCGGCGCAGCGGCCGTCGCTGTTCACGGCAGAGCCACGGATGACCGCCAGGATGCGGTCGCCATCACGCACCGCGTCCGACAGGCGCTTCAGCACGACCATGCCGCAGCCCTCGCCCCGGCCATACCCGTCCGCGTCCGCGGAGAACGTCTTGCACCGCCCGTCCGGCGCCAGCACGTGGAGGCGCGACAGGTACACCGGGAGATGCGGGGCCAGCATCAGCTGGACCCCGCCCGCGACGGCCACCTGGCACTCCCCGCCCCACAGGCTCCGGCAGGCGAGGTGGATCGCCGTCAGCGACGACGAGCACGCCGTGTCGACGGCCATGCTCGGCCCCTCGAGCCCGAGCGCGTGCGAGAGCCGGCCCGCGGAGAAGCTCGTGAACGTCCCCGAGAGCGTGTAGGCGTCCATCGCCTCGAGGTCCGCGTGCGCCCGCTGCAGGATGCCGTAGTCGCTCGGCCCGATCCCGACGAAGACGCCTGTCAGCGGCTGCTCGCCGGGCACCACGCCCGCGTCCTCCATGGCCTCCCAGATGACCTCGAGCAGCAGCCGGTGCTGCGGATCGAGGTGGATCGCCTCCCGCGGCGCGATCCCGAAGAAGCGCGCGTCGAACCGATCGGGCGCCGTGGCCAGGAAGGCGCCCTCCCGGACAACCATCTTGCCGGCCGCGTCCGGATCGGGGTCGTAGTACGCTGCGGCGTCCCAGCGGTCCGCCGGGATCGGCCTCACGGCGTCGATCCCCTGCTCGAGCAGCCGCCAGAAGTCCTCCGGGCTCTCCACGCCCCCCGGCAGGCGGCACCCCATCCCCACGATCGCGATCGGCTCGTTCCCGGTCGCGGCGCGCCCTTCGGCGCCGCTGGGGGCCGCGCCGTCCACGCCCGCGCGCTCCTCGGTCCCCGCCAGAGGAGCCTCGCCGGGGCTGCTCGGCGACAGCTCGTCGAGCAAGAAGTCGGTCATCGCGACGACGTTCGGGTGGTTGAACATCACGCTCGACGACAGCGGCCGGCCGAGCGCGCGGCCCAGGCGCGTGCACAGCTCCACGGCCATCAGCGAATCCATGCCGAGATCGAAGAAGCCCCGGGTCGGGCTCACCTCGCTGGCCTCGGCGAACCCCAGCGTCTCGGCGACCGAGGCCTGGATCCATCGCTGGAGCATCCGGCGCCGCTCCCGCGGCGGCGCCGCCGTGAGCTCGTCGCGGAGAACGGGCTCGGCGACGCCCGGCGTGGGCTCGGCGGCGCGCGGCATCTCCGACAGCAGCGGGCGCGGGCCGCTGCTCTCGAGCACCGCGCAGAACCTCGGCCAGTCGACGTCGGCCACGACCACCTGCGCCGCCCCGGCGGTCAGGCAGAAGGACAGGGCCGCCATGGCCTGCTCCGGGCCGAAGGCCCGCACCCCGCGCTCCTCGAGCGAGGCGAGCGCGCTCGTCGCCATACCGCCGCCGCGCCACGGACCGAAGCTCACGGCGACCGCGGGCGCCCCCGCGGCGCGGCGCGCCCTGACGAGCGCGTCCTGGAACGCGTTGGCCGCCGCGTAGCTGGCCTGCCGCGCCGATCCCCACACCGAGGCGATCGACGAGAAGCAAACGAACGCGTCGAGGGGCCGGTCGCGCGTCAACGCGTCGAGCACCGAGGTCCCGTGGACCTTCGGCGAGAGCACCCGGCGGAGCCCGGCGCTGTCCAGGGCCGAGAGCGGCGTCTGATCGGAGACGCCCGCCAGATGAAACACCGCGGAGAGCGGCGGCAGCCGGGCGTCGATGTCCGCGAGCACGGCGGCCATCGCCCCCGCGTCGGCCGCGTCGGCCTGCGCGACGGTCACCGACGCCCCGAGCGCCTCGAGCGACGCGATGAAGGCGCCGTCGTCGCCCGACGCTCCCTTGCGGCTCGTGAGCACGAGGTGCCGCGCGCCCCGCTGCGTCGCCCACCGCGCGACATGCCTGCCCAGCGCGCCGAGCCCCCCGGTGATGAGCGCCGTGCCCGACGTGGACCAGGCCGGCGCGCCGGCCGGCGGCCCGCCGCTGCAGCGCACGAGCCGCTCGACGAATCGCCCCGACGGCCTGAGCGCGACGTGGTCCTCCGCGTCGGGGCTCAGCACCTGCGCCAGGAGCGCGGGGACGTCGTGTTCCCCGGGCGAGGACGGCAGGTCGACGAGCCCTCCCCAGACCTCCGGATGCTCGAGCGCCAGCGTCCGGCCAAGCCCCCAGAGCGCCGCCTGCGCGGGCGCCGTGACCGGGTCGCCCGCGCCCACCGACACCGCCCCGCGGGTCACGAACCAGATCCGCGGCCGCTCGCCGCGCTCTGCCTGCAGGGCGGCGCGCAGCAAGGCCGGCGCGCTCTCGACGCCTCGCTCCAGCGCGGCGTCCAGCGTGTCCTCGCCCTGAGGCGCGGCGCCGAGGCCCCACAGGTGGACCACGCCGCGCACCGGCCCGCGCTCGGCCGCGCGCTCCGCCCACCACGCCGCGAGGCTCTCCGGCGTCGGGTCGCAGGTCCACGTCGGCTCTGCCACGCGCCGCGCGGCGCTCCCCAGGCGGAGCCGGGAGCATGTCGCGCCCGCCGCCTCGAGCGCGTCCGCCAGCCTGTCTCCTGTGACTCCCTCGTCGACGAGCGCGACCCAGTGCCCGGGCGTGGAGGAGCGCGGGCGCGGCGGCAGGGGCTGCGGCTTCCACGAGAGCTCATGGAGCCACGGCTGGATCTCCGCCTCCGCGCGCTCCTGATCCACCCTTGCCCGCAGCGCCTCGAGCACCCGGCCGACGAGGCCGAGCTCCTCGGCCGAGAGCGCCGCCGAGAGCCCGAGCTGCGCCGCGAAGGCCGCCGC
This sequence comes from Sorangium sp. So ce362, assembly GCF_051519845.1. NCBI lineage: Bacteria > Pseudomonadati > Myxococcota > Polyangiales > Polyangiaceae > Sorangium > Sorangium sp. So ce362. The sequence continues at coordinate 8,810,664 of NZ_CP150332.1, forward strand.
GTCGGCCGACCGGAGGAGCGACGGGAGCGCCGGAGGGGGCGCGCCCGGCGCCTCGCGCCGCCGCGTGTCCCCGGGCGCCTCCAGCCAGTATCGCTTCCGCTGCCATGGATAAGCCGGCAGCGGCACGCAGCGCCCGCCCGTCGGATACATCCGGGCCCATTCGACCGGACCCCCGCGCGTGTGGAGGGCGCCCAGCGATTCGAGCAGGCAGCGCCGCTCGTCGCGGCCCCGGCGCAAGGTCGGGGCGACCAGCCCGTCGACCCCTCGCGCCGAGAGGCACCGCTGCACGTTGGCCGAGAGCACAGGGTGCGGCCCCACCTCCAGGAAGATCCGGTGTCCGGCGGTCACGGCGCTCTCGATCGCGCGCGCGAGCAGCACCGGCTCCCGGAGGTTCCTCGCCCAGTACGACGCGTCGAGCTCCTCGCCGCCGATGCCGTCGCCCGTCACGGTGCTCACCATGAGCCTGTCCGCGCGGCGCAGCGCGATCTCCCCGAGCGCGCTCGCGAGCTCCCCCCGGAACGGCTCCATCTGGGGGCTGTGGAACGCGTAGTTCACCGGCAGCTCGCGGCAGTGCACCCGGGCGCGCCGGAGCTCCGCCACCACCTCGCCGAGCGCCGCCGCGTCGCCGGACAGCACGACCGAGCCGGGGTCGTTGACGGCGGCGATCGAGAGCCGCCCCTCGTATCCTTCGAGCGCGCGCGCCGCCTGCTCCGGAGACGCCTGGACGGAGACCATCTTCCCGAGCCCGGTCGCCCGCTGCATGAGCCGTCCCCGGTGGTGGACGATGCGCACCGCCTCCTCGAGGCTGAGCGCCCCGGCGACGTGCGCTGCCGCGATCTCCCCGACGCTGTGCCCGATCACGGCGTCCGCGGCGATCCCCCAGGAGCCGAGGAGCGCCGCGAGCCCGACCTGCACCGCGAACAGCGCGGCCTGGGCCACCTGCGTCTCGTGCAGGCGCGACGAGTCCTCCGGCGCCTCGAGCGCTTCCAGCAGCGACCAGCCGGCGAGCGTCGCGAGCAGCCTGTCGCACGCCTCCACCACGTCGCGGAAGACCGGCTCCTGCCGGAGGAGCGCCCGCCCCATCCCCGGCCATTGCGACCCCTGGCCCGAGAACACGAGCGCCACCGTGGGGCGCTGCCCCGGCGGCGCCTCGCCCTGCGCCGCGCCGGCGCGCGCGACGCCGCCCCGCGCGAGGTCGTCGAGGGCGCCGGCCATCTCCTCCTGCGAGCAGCCCACGACGGCCAGCCGGTGCTCGAGATGGCTGCGCCGGACGCTCGCCGTGTAGCAGACATCGCGCAGCAGAGCGCTCTCCGGCGACCGCAGCCGGGACGCCACCGATCCCGCGAGCGCGAGGAGCGCCGGCCTGGAGCGCGCCGAGAGCACGAGCAGCTCGGGCGGGGCAGGCTCGCCCGCCTCCGCTCGTCGGGGGGCCGCGTCCGGCCCGGGAGCGCGCGGCCCCTCGATCGGCGCCGGCAGGGCGTCCGGCGCGCCGGGTGGAGCCAGCCGGCGCCACGCGACAGGCGCGCCGCGCATGTACAGGGCACCCAGCGAGTCGAGCAGGCACGCCCGGGCCGCCTCGTCCCGCCGCAGCGACGGCAGCGCGACGCCGCTCCGTCCGCTCCGGGCCAGGCTGGACGCGACGGCATGGGTGAGGATGGGGTGCGGATCGAGCTCGAGAAAGACGCTGTATCCGTCGTCGATCAGCCGATCGAGCGCGCCGGCGAGGTGCACCGGCTCCCGCAGGTTGCGCGCCCAGTACGCGGCGTCCTGCGCCGCGCCGTCGAGGCGCGCCCCCGTCACGGTCGAGTAGATCAGCGTCCCGCCGTCGCGCGGCGCGATCCCCCCGAGGGCGCGCTGGAGCTCGGGGCACAGCGCGTCCATGTGCGGGCTGTGCGAGGCGTAATCCATCCGGACCTGCCTGCCCGTCACCCCCTGATCGGCGAGCGCCTGGAGCAGCGCCGCGAGCGCCGCCGTCTCCCCCGAGACCAGGGTCGATCCCGGGCTGTTGCTCCCCGCGATCCAGAGGCGGCCCTCGTGGCCCTGGAGCGCGTGCGCCGTGTCGGGGACGGAGAGCTCCACGACGGCCACCCCGCCCGAGCCGCTCTTCTGCCGGACGAGCCTGCCCATGGCGCAGATGACCGCGGCGGCGTCCTCGAGGGTCAACGCGCCGGCGACGCAGGCCGCCGCGACCTCGCCGATGCTCTGCCCCACCACCGCATCCGGCTCGATGCCCCAGGATCGCCATAACGCCGCGAGCGCGACCTGGATCGCGAAGATGGCAGGCTGGACGACGTCGGCCTCCTCGAGCAGGCGCTCGTCGCCCGTCGCCAGCGCGGCGAGCAGCGACCAGCGCGCGTGCGGCTGCATCGCCGCGTCGCATCGCTGCAGGGTCGACCGGAAGACGGGCTCATCTTGCAGGAGATCGCGCCCCATGGAGAGCCACTGCGAGCCGTGCCCTCCGAACACGAAGGCGATCTTCGGCGGCTGGCCAGTCGCCTCGCCGATCGAGCCGCCCGGCTGCGCGTGCACGGCCAGGACGGCGTCGAGGCGCGCGGCGAGCTCTTCATGAGAGGAGACGGTGAGCGCGAGCCTGTGCTCCTCCCCGCTGAGCCGCGCCGCGGCCGCGCCGCAGAGCGCCTGCACATGGGGCCGCTCGCCGCTGGAGGTGGCGAGCGCATGGACGCGCCGGACCAGGGCCGCGAGCTCCCCGGCGCTCGGCGCGGACAGCGGCAGGAGGTGCGCATCCCGGCGCCGCGCCGCCTCGAGCACGACGTGGCAGTTGGTCCCGCCGAAGCCGAAGGAGCTGACGCCGGCCAGGGCCGGCCCGTGCGCCTTCTCGGGCCACCGCTCCGTCGCTCGCTGCACCGAGAGCCGCAGATCGTCGAACGGGATGTGCGGATTCGGCTGCTCGAAGTGGAGGCTCGGCTGCAGCTCCAGGTGCCGCATCGAGAGCGCGACGCGGATGAGCCCGGCGATGCCCGCGGCGCCCTCGAGGTGGCCGATGTTGGTCTTGACGGACCCGATCCGGAGCGGCCGCTCCGGCGGGCGGTCTGCGCACAGGACGGCGCTCAGCGCCCTCGCCTCGATGGGGTCTCCGAGGATGGTGCCGGTGCCGTGGGCCTCGACGTAATCGACCTGCTCCGGCCTCACCCGCGCGCGCGCGTAGGCCTCGTGAAGGAGGGCTTCCTGCGCCTTCGGGTTCGGCGCGGAGAGCCCGTTGCTGAGCCCGTCGTTGTTGACGGCGCTGCCGCGGATCACGCAGTAAATGGGGTCGCCGGCCGCGAGCGCGAGGGAGAGCGGCTTGAGCACGACCACGCCGCCGCCCTCGCCGCGGGCATACCCGTTTGCGCGCGCGTCGAAGGCCTTCGAGCGGCCATCGGGCGCGAGCGCCCCGAACTTGGACATGGCGACCATGCTCTCCGGGGCGACGATCAGGTTCACGCCTCCGGCGAGCGCGAGGTCGCACTCTCCAAGCCGCAGGCTCTGGCACGCGAGGTGGACCGCGACGAGCGCCGAGGAGCAGGCGGTGTTCACGTGCAGGCTGGGCCCCTGGAGGCCGAGCGCATAGGAGACCCGGGCGGCGAGGATGCTCAGGTCCTGCCCGGCGGCTGTATGCTGGACGATCGCGTCGATGTGGCCGCCATTCACCCTCGCGTAATCGCCCCACATGGCGCCGAAGAACACGCCGGTCTGGCTGCCCTCGAGCGACCGCGGCGGCACGCCGGCGTCCTCCAGCGACTCCCACGAGAGCTCCAGCATCAGCCTTTGCTGGGGGTCCATCTGGACGGCCTCGCGTGGCGAGATATCGAAGAATTGCGGATCGAAATGGTCGACCTGGTCCAGGAACCCGCCACGGCGCGCGCTCATCTTCCCGGGAGCGCCGGGATCGGCGCTGTAGAGCGCGTCGACCTCCCACCGCCCCGGAGGGACGTCGGAGGTCGCGTCCACGCCGCCCCGCAGGAGCCGCCAGAAGGCGTCACGGTCCGGCGCTTGCGGGAACCGGCAGGCGACACCGACGAGGGCGATGGGCTCGGCGCCCCGCGCCCCGAGTGCCCCCTCACCCGGGCGCGCGCCGCGAGGAGCAGGCGAGAGGCTCGGTCCCTCGGCCACGTGACGCGCCAGCCGCTCGATCGTGGGGCACTCCCATATCAGCGTGGGGTGGAGCGGCCGCCCGATGGCCTCCCCCAGCGCGGCGATCAGGCCCATCGCAGCCATGGAGTCGAGCCCGCAATCGCGGAACCTCGCACCGGGATCGATCGACCGTGGCGGCACGCCCGAGCGCTCCGCGATCCTCTCCGTGAGCCATTTCTGTACCTCGGCAATGGTGGAGTGCTGCGTCAGTGGGTCGCGTGACATAGCCGTCTCCTTCAGGAGGGGTGAAAGACCTCGCCTCCGATGGAGCTCCGGCGCCGGCCAGATCTCAGGGCCGAGACACCGAGAGCACAGCCCCTCCCCCATGGCAATCATTACATGGAGACAAAGGCTTACGCAAATTTAGTTAAATGTATTTCCGATCAGTAATCAATCAAACGTTCGCGAATGCCATGAGCGGAGTTCAACGATGATTCATGCAGAATTCGTGGATCAACTCGAGTCATCGTTATCGGGTCGCCCGGGTCGCCCGGGTCGCGCCGCGCCGTGACGAACCCATAGGTGATCACGGGCTTGCTGGAAAAATGCGCCATGCGCCTCGCTCCCGGTCAGGAGGGCGGAGACCGTCGGTTTTTTCGGGGAGCTTCTGGCGCCGTGGCTTGCAGAGCGAATTGAGGTCGAGGCAGTGACGTATCGATTCCAATCTACTGGAGCAGCACGAGCACTCCACTGTCAATCATATCCGCGCGTTGGCGCGGCTGGCGAGCGACTCCGACAAGATGAGCTGATGTAATCACCATCCCCCGCCCCCATCGATCATCGAAGCTCGCGGGCGAGGAGCAGGACGCCGGGACAGAGCCCTGGATCGAGTGCGGCCCCGCTCGACGCCGGAGCCGCCGGCGAGGCGTCACCCCACAGGCACGCGGCCGCTGCCGCTGTCCTCGGTCTCGGCGCATCTCCGGCTCGGAGGCGCGACCAGCGAAGGACCACCCCCTTCGCCAGCTCACCACCCCCACGTCGGATTCTTGCTCCGCACGGCAAATGCCGCGCATCCGTCGCGCCAGCGAGAACCGAACCAGCCCGGGGTTCCGCTGCACGTCGGGCGTGACGTCGGCGAGTCGGATCAACTACAAGGGGCGCTGGAGGCTACCCCCATGTCCATCACGTTCTATTACTCTCCGATGTCCAGCGCCGGGCGCATCCGCCTGTCGCTCTCCGAGCTCGACCTCCCCCACGAGGTCGTCCGGGTCGACCTGCGCGCCGGAGACCAGAAGAAGCCGGAGTTCCTCGCCCTCAATCCCAATGGCCAGGTGCCGGCCCTCGTGATCGACGGCACCCCGATGTTCGAGTCGGTGGCGATCCAGATCGCCCTCGGCGAGCGCTACGGCGTCCAGAAGGGCCTGTGGCCGGCCCCCGGCTCGCCCGAGCAGCTCACGGCCCTGACCTGGCTCGTCTGGGGCCAGGTCAGCCTCGCCGCCGCCCTGTTCCGCTACATGGCGAACACGAGCGAGTATTTCCAGGAGGAGCTGCGCGACGAGAAGCAAGCCGAGCAGGCCCTGACCGAGACGCGCGGCCTGCTCCGCATCCTCGATGGCCACCTCGCCGGCCGCCCGTACATCACCGGCGAGCGCTGTACCCTGGCGGATCTCGACCTCGCGTCCGTGCTCGGCTGGGGCCTCCCGGCGGCGAAGATCGACTTCTCCGAGCAGAAGCACCTGCAGGGCTGGCTCGGCCGCGTCATGGAGCGACCGGCCGTCAAGGCGGCGATGGTCGAGACCTGAGCCCGAGGGCGCCCCGCTCGCCGAGCGGGCGAGGCGCCCCCTCCCCTGCGCCGCCCGCACCGCCTGCGCCGCCCGCACCGCCCGCACCGCCTGCGCCGCCAGGACCGACTGTCATCCAGCGCTGTCGGCGCGCTGTCGGGCCCCGCGCCCGGGCGCCCTTGCGCGCGCCCGACCCATGCTAGAACTCGGCCGCAATGACGGTCCTCCAGGTCGCCGACCTCAGCTTCGGTTACGGCGCCGACAAGCTCTTCCAGGGCATCACCTTTTCCCTGGAGCCAGGCCAGCGCGCCGCGCTCGTCGCGCCGAACGGCGCAGGCAAGTCGACGCTGCTCCGCCTCGTCGCCCGCGAGCTCACCCCCGATACGGGCTCGGTCGTGATCCGCAAGGGGATCCGGGTCGCCTACTTCCGGCAGTCGCACGAGCTCCACGCCGCGGGCACGGTGCTCGAGGCCTTCCTCTCCGGGTTCTCCGAGGTCCTCGAGCTGCGCCACGCCCTCACCGCGGCGCAGCACGACGCCGCCAGCGGCAGCGAGGCCGACCTCGCCCGGCTCAGCGACCTCACCGATCGCTACCACATCGTCGGCGGCGACGACCTCGAGCGCCGCGTCGAGATCATCGCGGCCCACCTCGGGTTCTCGCCCGCCGACATGGATCGGCCGGTCGAGAGCCTGTCCGGCGGCGAGCGCGGGCGCCTGCAGCTCGGCGTCGTGCTCGCCATCGAGCCCGACCTCCTCCTGCTCGACGAGCCCACGAACCACCTCGACATCGAGACCATCACCTGGCTGGAGAAGCACCTCGCGGGCCTCGGCGGCGCGCTCCTCTGCGTCTCGCACGACCGCGCCTTCCTCGACGCCGTCTGCCCGAACACGATGGAGCTCGGGCAGCGCAGCTTCCGGGTCTATCCGCTCAAGTACAGCGACTACGCGGTCGCCCGCGAGGAGGACCTCGCCCGGGAGCGGGAGCTCGCCGAGCGGCAGGAGGCGTTCGTCGCCAAGACCGAGGACTTCATCCGGCGCAACATCGCCGGCCAGAAGACGAAGCAGGCGCAGAGCCGGCGCAAGATGCTCGACAAGCTCGAGACCGTCGACCGGCCCGAGGACGTCTGGGCGGTCGCCGAGAAGGTCCGGTTCCGGTTCGCGCCCGCCCCGCGCAGCGGGGACATCGTGCTCGACGCGCGCGGGCTCGGCGCCTCCCGCGGCGGCCGCACGCTCTTCTCCGGCGTGGACCTCCTCCTCCGGCGCGGCGACCGCGTCGGCGTCGTCGGCCCCAACGGGACCGGCAAGTCGACGCTGCTCAAGCTGCTCGCCGGCGCGGGCGGGCCCGAGGACGCGGGCGACGTGCGGCGCGGGACGAACCTCTGCCAGGGCTACTTCGACCAGCACCTCGGCTCGCTCGATCCGTCGAAGACCGCGGTCGAGGAGATCCGCAGCGTCCGCGCCGACATGAACGTCGACGCGACGCGCCAGTACCTCTCGCGCTTCCGCTTCTACGGGGACGACGCGCTCCGGAAGGTGCAGGGCTTCTCGGGCGGCGAGCGGAGCCGGCTCGCGCTGGCGAAGCTGCTGCTCGAGCCGCGCAACCTGCTCTTCCTCGACGAGCCGACGAACCACCTCGACATCCCCGCCGCCGAGATCCTCGAGGAGGCGCTCACGGGCTTCGAGGGCACGGTGCTGCTCGTCTCGCACGACCGGCGGTTCCTGGAGCAGGTGACGACGCGCACCGTCGCCGTGCGCGAGGGGCGCGTGGACATCTATCCCGGCGGCTTCCGCGACTACCGCGACAACGTCGAGAAGCTCGCGGCCGAGGCGGCGGCGCGCGAGGCGGAGGAGCGCGCGGCGGCGCGCGCGGCGGCCGGAGGCGGGCGCGGGGCGCAGCGGGGCGCGAGCGGGCCCGCGCCCGCGCCGCGCGAGGAGCCGGCGAGGGGCGCCGCGGCCGACAAGGGCGCGAAGCCGGCCCGCGCGGTGCGGCGGAGCGGCGCCACGATGCCGCCGCCGGACGCGGGGAGCGCCGGGGACACGGGGGACGCGGCGGCGCGCCGGCGGGCGTTCGAGAGCGACAAGGCGGCGGCGCGGGCCACGGAGCGCAAGCGCAAGCGGGTGAAGGAGCTCGAGGCGGAGATCGCGGCCGGCGAGGCGAAGCTCGCCGAGATGCGCGAGACGCTGAAGAAGGACCCGGGCGGCGACTGGGCGAAGCTCGCGGCGGCGGCGCGCGAGGAGCAGGCGCTCGCGAAGCGCGTCGACGCGGCGATGGCGGAGTGGATGGCGCTCAGCGAGGAGCTCGGGGCCTCGGCGACGACGGCGGGAGGCGAGGTGTGAGGCGGGCGGCGGGCGGCGGGCGCGGGGCGCGGGGCACGAGCGGCGTGCGCGGCGCGTGCGTCGCGTGGACGGCCGGCGCCCGGCTCGCGGCGGTTCTGCTGGCGATCGCCGCGGCGGCGCTCGCGCCGGCGTGCAAGGAACAGCGCGACGACGGCACCGCCCCGGCGCAGACCTCCGCCGAGCTGCCGCCGCTCGAGCTGCGCGACGAGACGGCGAACCTGATGCTCACGTGGGTCGACGAGAAGGGCGATACGCACGTCGAGCTCCACCCGGCCGACGTGCCCGCCGAGGGCCGGTCGATGGTGCGCGCCATGCTCTCGGACCGGACGGAGGGCACGCGCGACGTGTTCTACGTCGCGGATCTGACGCAGAAGCGCCCGGACGGCACGTATGCGGTCCGCACGATGCCGCGGCGGGAATGGGAGTCGCTGCTGGAGAAGCGGCGCGCCGAGCACATCGCGAAGACGGCGCCCCCGCCCGCGGCGGCGCCGGGCCCCGGCGGCTCCGCGGGCGCGCCGGCGGCGCCGAGCCAGCTCGGCGGGGTCACGGTGATCATCTACGGCGCGTCGTGGTGCAAGCCGTGCCACCAAGCCGCGGACTACCTGCGCGCGAAGGGCGTCGCCGCGGTCGTCAAGGACATCGAGGAGGACCCTGCCGCGGCCGCCGAGATGCAGGACAAGCTCGCGAAGAGCCACCAGCGCGGGGGCAGCATCCCGATCATCGACGTGCGGGGGCAGATCCTCGTCGGGTACAGCCCGGGCGCCCTCGACCAGGCGCTCGCGCGGGCGGCGCGCGGGACGACGCTCTGAGGCGGCGGGGAGCGGGGCGGCCGGAGATCCGGGGGGCTGCGGGGGCCGCCGGCTCGAGGGCCGCGCGGCGCAGGCCCCCGGACCTGCGATCCCGGGGGCGACTTTGATCTGAGGCTCGGCGCGACACCATCCGTCGGGCGTCGCCTCGATCAAGCGCCTGCACCGGTCCGCCGAGCGCGTCGAAGCGCACGGCGCTCACGTTGCTGTTCGGGTCCGTGAGCTGCCACGGGGCGAGGACGCGGTAGTCGGGGACCGCTTCCACGACATTGCTCAGCAGATCCGTCACCTGCGTCACGAGCAGGCAATGCGCGTCATAGACCACCTGCGACGTGTTGCCGAACGGGTCGACGAACGCCGTCGGCAAGTAGAAGTGAGCCGCCGAGGGCACCGCCCGCCCCGAGGACACCCAATAGTCCGGATCGTCCGGGAGCTGGAGATAGCCCCCCTCCGCGAGCATGGCGCTCGTGACGCGGGTCCCGAACACGGACGTGATCAGCGAAGGCGTGAGGACCTTGGCGAAGCTCTCGTGAACGAGCGCCCTGCCCCCGATCTCGCCGAACGGCAGCGGCCCCGTGAGGTCGTCGCGCCAGTACGTCGTGCGCGCGTGCTGCAAGAGGCGCTTCTGCGAGGAGCCGTCCGGCGTGCCGTCGTAATCGAGGTGCGCCGCGGCGTCCGCGGCGTCGAGGACCACCTGGAACGCGAGCACCCCCTCCTGGCCGAGCGGCAGGCCGTGCAGCTCGTAGGTCCGGGTCTCGGTCGGGACCCCGATCCGATAAGCACCCTCCTGGTCCGGGATCAGGTGCACCACCTCGTGCTCCGTCAGCGTCGCCTTCCCCTCCGCCTGCTCGGGGAACGCCGTCCACGCCGCCCGGCGCCGGTATCCGATCTGCGCAGAGCGCTTGACCACGCCGTGCTCGACCTCCAGCGTGAGCGCGTGCGCCACGCGCGGATCGCTCTCGCTGCGCTCGTAATGGTGCTCGAGCGCCTCGCGCGGATGGGCGAAGAACACGCCATGCGCGTCGCCCACCGCGGGCTGGAGACGCTCCATCGCGTAGCTGTGCTCGGTGACGAGGTACGGACGCGGTTCCTCCGCCGAGCCGTCGAGCGCATAGACCTCCTGGCGAAGGGCGCGCCCCTTGAGCGCGCGGCACGCCTCGCGCATCTCGCCTGCGCGCAGCCCCTTCGGAAGAAGAGTATCGTCCAGGCGGATCGCGTCCACATCGCCGGCATAATACTCGCTCTCGTACTGCCGGGAGATCGTGCCCCTTTCGAACCAGGCGCCGGTATGGAACCACGTCTTCGCGCGCACGGGCGGCAGGTGCAGCTCGGGATCGGCGTTGGCCGGCGGCGGCGTGAAGCCCGCACCGCTGAAGGCCGAAAAGGACTCGGTGTCGAGCTGCTCGACCATGCCGAAGCCACGCATCTCTCGCTCCACGCCGTCGTAGTCGCCGTGATGGTACGCGTACGTGGTGACGAAGCGGTGCCGCGAGACCGCGTCGAATACCTCGACGCGCTCGAGGACGTGCACGACGAACGGGAGCTTCGTCACCCAGGGGCGGCCGGCCGCCCGGTCGGCGAGGTAGAACTTCGTCGAAGGCGCATACGCGAGCCGCGTCTCGAGCCCGAGGTTGTTCTTTACCGAGGTCAAGAGATAGGGCTTCTTGCCGCCGAGCAGGTCGATGTACCGCAGCGGCGCCGTGCTCGCCCCGGGCAGCGGGCTCGACCACACCAGGCAGCCTGTCCCGGTGCCGAGCAGATCGAGCGCGGCGACGCTGGACAGCGAGCTCTGATCGGGCAGCCGCGGCAGGACAACCGGCGCGCCGAGCCCGTTGCCGGCCTGGTTCTCGTAGATGCGCGCCCCCTCGCGGTGGATGTAGAGGATGTCCGTGGTGCCCGACCCGTCGAGGTCGGCGAGCCGGATGCGCCGCGGATCGAACTGGTCCGGCTCGTCGAACCAGGGCGCCCGGGCCATCTCCACCTTCGCCCCGAAGCGCCCGGCGCGTAGGTAAAAGAAGCCGGATCGCTGCGCGAAGAAGTGTGGCGCGGCGAATCGAAGTGGCGGGACCGCGAGCGTCGCGACGCGTCGTTCATGGGTCGAAAGAGCGGGCCCCGCGTGGCGCAGAGCGTGCAAGAGCGTGAAGAGCGTGCCAAGGGGCGCATCGGCGTGCCGCGGGCACACATCGCCCTCCGGGAGTTGGTCTGGCCCGGGATGTTCTTGCGGCTACGCGGCGTCCCCGAGCGCCTTGCGGCGCAGGACGGTGCTCTTCAACGCTCGGGGCTCCGGGTCGCCTACGGTGCCCTGCGCCCCGAACCCCCAGCAGGGCGGCCGCCGCGTCGGCGCTGGGTGAGCGGCCTGGAACGTCGGTCGGCTCACCGAGCGCGGTGAGGAAGCGGGCGATGTTGCTCGGCTCGGTGATCCTGGCGACGAGCTTCATCCTGCCCTTGCAGGCCGGGCACTCTGAGGACATCGAGCGCCAACGTGCGGCGCAGAAGCTCGGCGCGGGTCGTCGACCGCCCGGTCGCCGCCCCGCTTGCGTCTGGGAGCGGGCTCGTCGTCCGCCTTCGCGGGCTGTTGCGGCTTCGCAGGGCGCGGTCCGATCAGCTTGCGCGCCAACGTGGGCGGCTAGCAGACGCGAGCCCCCCCGCGTACTTGACCGTGTGAAACCGCGGCGGCGCGCTTCAGCCGAACCCGGAGTCCCTGAACCGGAGGAGATCGTATCCGAATATCGCGGTCGGGACCATCAGCGAGCTTGAGCGCAATGTCATCAATCAGCTCGTTCGTCAGCAACCGAGAGGAGCAGCCAGGTCGCCGTCGAGCTTTCACTCATCCTTGCTCTCCCACCCCTCAGCTCGCTTCTTAAGAAGCGCTGCTCGTAGCCCCCGGACGGTGGCGTCGGGTGGTGGGTCGAAGCCCTGCTTAAGCTCGACCCTGCTATCACCAACGGGAAACTGCTCGATCGCCTCTGCAAAACCTTTTCTGTGCTCGGCAGGAATCCGCGCAAGATACTCCTCTGGATCCGCTCCTTCGGCTCGTATCAAGAGACAATAGTAGAATTCAAGTCGGCCAAGCAGGCCGTCATCGTAGGCCCTCAGCAACGCATCGAAATCGAGTTCTCGACCAAGCTTACTCATCGCTTCTGCCTCATGGCTTGAACTGTCTTGTCGGCAACGTCCCATGCCTGATCATGGAGATTTCCTTTGATGCCGGGATTGATTAGCTGTCCCAGCCTCTGAGCGCTGATCCTTCCATCGGCAGCTTCTTCAAACAGACTCCGTAGCGAGTTTAGTTCATGCATCTCGTGCGCGAGAACAGCCACAGCGTGCTCATCACTTTCCAGTACCTCAGGCCTGATTCTGACTGCCACTTGTCCGAATCGGTTCTGCAGTGATTCCCATGTAAAGGACTGCCCAGGCCGCACCTCCTTCAGAACCAGGTAGGATGCATCTGCCCCTTCAGGAACAGCTGTGGACGTGACCTTGATGGCGATATCATCAGGAATATCGACTCCATGCGATCTCGCGAGCTCGATTGCCTCCTCGACGGTTCTCGGGCCTGTGGCATTCTTGGCGTAGGGTGCCATGGCTGGGGACTGGGCGGTTCCCCGGACAGCGCCCACGTGTGAGGCGACTGCTCCCAGGTTTGTCGCGCGATGCAACGATGCGACCGCGCTGACGACCGTCACTCCCCCGGAAATGGCATCCACAGTCAGGCCCGTAAGGTTTACAATTGACGTCCCTGGCGCGATGTCTCGCGAAAAATTCGCCACGCCTATTGAAGCTCCAGTGTTGAGCATTCGGAGCGCATCGAGACCCACTGGCGCACCATCTGGCGGAGTCTGATTAGATCGTATGAATGAGCTAGGCACATTGATGAAAAATGGGAGCACCGGCGTCTTGTCGGAGAGCTCGCCCTTCGCACTCGCCGAACTCGGTCGATGGCGCTTTTCTGGAGCAGATCTAGCCCTCGCTGCAACTTCCGCATCGGCGCGCTGCGCATTCACCTCTTGCTGACTTGCGGGCAAGAAGCCCAGCCGAACGGAATTGACGGCATTGACGCGCTGAAGCGCCTCTAGCGCAAGTGGGTCGTGCTCGTCGCTCTCATTTCCGTTTCGATCTACAAAACGTACGGGATTATCTTTGGTGTAGGCATAAAGCCCAGGCCCATCCACCAGTCCCGCCGGATCCGCGCTCGTCCACCTCCCGAGCCAGGGCGCGTAGTACCGCGCCCCGTGATAGTAGAGCCCCGTCTCCTCGTCCTTCTCCTTGCCCGTGTAGCGATACCTCTTCGCGCTGACCTCCACCCCGCTGCGCGCCGACCAGTACGCCGTGGTCCCGTAGGGATGGTACTCCTCGTAACCGATCACCAGCCCCGCCCCGTCGACCTCCAGCGACGCCGACCCGAGGTGGTTGTCCAGCTGATAGCGCACCCGCGGCGTCACCGTGAACGGCCCCGAGGTGTCCACCGTCTTGGTCTCCACCATCGCCACCCGCCGCGCGCCATCCATCACGTGCAGCGTCTGCCGCTCCAGCACCAACCCAGACGCGCTGCGCCTGCGGTACACCTCGTAGCCGCCGAGGTAGATGCGCTCGTCCACGAGCCCGTTGTGCTCCCAGACTTTGCGCACGCGCTGCCCCGCAGCGTCGTAGTCGTAATAGACATCGCCGCCGCCGCCGAGATCCGTGCTCCGCACCTGGTCGTTCTCGTCCCAGGTCAGCGCCGTGATGTGCGGCATCGACGTCATGTTGCCGTGCGCGTCATGCGCATAGGTGCTGAACGGCCCGTGCTCCGGGTCCCCGGTCGTTCTCGTCAGCCGGTTGTTCACCGTCTCGTCGTATGCATACCACCGCGTCCAGCTTCCCGTGCCCGCCTGGTGCACCATCCTCAGCAGGTTGCCTACCGCGTCGTAGACGTACTGCTCCGTATAGTTCCTCAGCGCCTGCGCGTTGTTCGGGTGCGGCAGCGACTGAATCGGCAGGTCGTTCTGGTCGCGCGGCGCATCCGACAGCCCGCCCGCGTGCTCCCGCCCCGTCGCCTGGATCAGCCGGTAGACCGCGTCATACACGTACTGCGCGCTCGGCGACACCACATCGTCGTTGAAGAACACCGTCTGCTGCGCGCTGTCCCCGATCGCCACGATGTTGCCGACCGGGTCGTACACGTACGTGAGGTTCTGCAGCACCGCGCTGTCCGAGCTCCGCGTCGTCTTCAGCCGCGAGAGCCGGAACGTCAGCGGATCGTACGTGTACGCCGTGGAGGTGCCATTGCCATAATCGATCCGCTCGCGCTGCCCCTTCGCGTCGTAGTCGATGTCGTCGACGAACGTCGTCCACGCCACCGCGCCTCGAACCCGCGCCTCGACCCGCTCCAGCAGCCCCGCCTCGTTGTACGTCGGCTTGACCTCGCTCGCGTCCGGCGCCGTCACGCTCGTCGGCCGGTTCAGCGCATCGTACGCCGTCTGCGTACCGAAGCTCTCCACCTCCAGCAGCGGCTCGGCCGCCGTCGCGATGGCGGACACATCCGTCAGCCCCGCCAGCACCGACCAGTCGGCGTCCGCATGCACATCGCTGCGCAGCCGGCGCGACGCCTGCAACAGGTTGCCCTTGAAGTCGTACGCCTGGCTCGTCACCACGCCCGCGCCATCATACACCTGGTACGCCCTGCCGCGCAGGTTCAGCGTCGTCGCCTGCGGGTGGGCTTCGCCGTGGACATAGCGTCGCACGAGCCGCTCGCTACCCGAGCCCAGCTGCACGTGCTCGTGCGTCGGCCGGCGCAGCCCATCGTACGACGAGCGGTAGACGAATCCTCGCCCGTTCCAGGCGCGCAGCCGCTGCCCCGTCGCGCCCGCCAGCATCCACCGCTCGCCGCCGTCGTTGCTCTTCTGATAGAGCAGTTGCCCGCCCAGCCCGAAGCGATGCTGCATCGCCTCGTTGCCGCGCGCGTCGGTGATCAGGAGCGGCCGCCCCTCGATATCGAGCGTCGTCTGGGTGATGTACTGCCCCTCGGCCCCGTTGTCTGCCACCGCGCGGAACACCCGCCCGAGCGCGTCCAGGTGGCTCACCGCCGCCGTACCCGCGTGGGCCGCGGCCAGATCCGCCGCACGGCGCTCCGAGTCGCCCTGGGGCAGCGCCTGCCGCGCCGCGTACCACGAGCTCTCCAGCACCGTGTCGTTCGGATCGTGTGACGTCTGCTTCCACGCATCGAACACCACCCGGGAGAACGTGCCATTCGGCAGGTCGGTCCGGATGAGCCGGCCGAGCGGATCGTACCGCAGGATCGGCGTGACCCCCCACTCCACGAGCTCCGCTTCGTCCTCGTACTCCTCCTTCGCGCTGAAGAACGGCTCGTACTGCTTGACCGGATTGCCCTTGTTGTCCACCACCGTGCGCCCGGTGCCGACCCAGCGCGACGTCGCGTGCGAAAAGACCAGGTCGCCCTGCGTGTCGTGCACCAGCGCGCCGTTCGCGTCGCGCTCGGGCGCGAGCCCCGGCTCCGCCTTCACCTTGCGCAGCACCTCGTTGCCCGAGCCGTCCGAGTAGCTGTACGTGTCCAGCCAGCGCGGGTTGCCCGCGCCGTGCTGCTCACGGGCGCGGACGTGCACCACGTTGGGCTTGCCGGTGCTCTGGAATTGCTCGAGATCGTACTCGAATGTCACGGTCGGGTCGTTGGGCGTGTCGCCCTCGCCGGCCCCCGGCTTGCCCATCACCGCCAACAGCGTGACCCTACCCAGCGCGTCGAAGCGCACCTCGCTCTCGTTGCCGTTCGCGTCCGTGAGCCGCGCGGGGGCGAGGACGCGGTAGTCGGGGACGGCTTCCACGACGTTGTTCAGCGGATCCGTCATCTCCGTCACGAGCAGGCAATGCGCATCATAGACCACCTGCGACGTGTTGCCGAACGGGTCGACGAACGCCGTCGGCAAGTAGAAGTGGGCCGCCGAAGGCACCGCCCGCCCCGAGGACACCCAGGTGTCCGCATCGCCCGAGAGCTGGACATAGCCCCCCTCCTCGAGCATGCCGCTCGTGACGCGGGAGCCGAACACGGACGTGATCAGCGAGGGGGTGAGGATCTTGGCAAAGCTCTCGTACGGCAACGCCCTGCTGCCGACCTCGCCGAACGGCAGCGGCCCCGTGAGATCGTCGCTCCAGTACCTCGCGCGCGTGTGCTGCAACAGGCGCTTCTCGAAAGACCCGCTCGGCGTGCCGTCGTAAGCGAGGTCCATCGCCTCGTCCGCCGCGTCGAGGACCGTTTGGAACGCGAGCACCGCCTCCGAGCCGAGCGGCAGGCCGTGCAGCTCGTAGGTCCGGCTCCCGGTCGGGACCCCGATCCGATAAGCACCTTCCTCATCCGGGATCAGGTGCACCACCTCGTGCTCCGTCAGCGTCGCCTTCCCCTGCTCCTGCTCGGGGAACTCCGCCCACGCCGCCCGCCGGCGATACCCGATCTGCGCCGTCCGCTTGACCGCGCCGTGTTCGTCGACCTTCAGCGTGAGCGCGTGCGCGACGCGCGGATCGCTCTCGTTGCGCTCGTAATGGTACTCCAGCGCCTCGCGCGGATGGGCGAAGAACACGGCGTGTGCACCGCCCACCGCGGGCTGGAGCCGCCGCATCGCGTAGCTGTGCTCGGTGACGACGTACGGATGCGGCTCCTCCGCCGACCCGTCGAGCGCATACACCTCCTGGCGAAGGGGCCGCCCCTTGAGCGCCCGGCACGCCTCGCGCATCTCGACCGCGCGGAGCTCCTCGCGAAGCACCGTATCCTCCAGACGGACCGCGCCCGCGTCGCCGGCGTAATACTCGCTCTCGTACTGCGCCGAGATCTTCGCCCCCTCGGTCCACGCGCCGGTATGGAACCACGTCTTCGTCAGCACCGGCGGCAGGTGCAGCTCGGGATCGGCGTTGGCCGCGGGCGGCGCGAAGCCGGCCCCGCTGAACGCCGAGAACGACTCGGTGTCCCGCTGCTCGACCATGCCGAAGCCGCGCATCTCCCGCTCCACCCCGTCGTAGTCCCCGTGGTGGTAAGCATACGTCGTCACGAAGCGGTGCCGCGAGACAGCGTCGAACACCTCGACGCGCTCGATGACGTGCACCACGAACGGCAGCCGCGTCCCCCACGGGCGGGCCGCGGCCATATCGGCCAGGTAGAACTTCGTCGACGGCGCGTACGTCACCGTCGTGGTTCTGCCGAGGTTGTTGGCGACCGACGTCAACAGGTGCGGCTTCACGCTCCCGAGCAGATCGATGTAGCGCATCCGCGGGCGCGCCCCGGGCAGCGACGAGGTCCAGACCAGGCACCCGGTCCCGGAGCCGAGCAGATCGATCACGTCGACCGCCGCGAGCTCGCTCACGTCCGGCAGCTGTGGCAAGATCACCGGCGAAGCAAACGTATTTCCCGCGTTGTTCGCATACAAGCGCACGCCGTCCGCGTGCAGGTAAACGACGTCGGTCGTGCCCGAGCCGTCCACGTCGGCGAGGCGGATGCGCTTCGGCTCGAAGCGGCCCTCGTGGTCGAACCGCATGCTGCCGCTCATCTGCACCTTGGCACCGAAGCGGCAATGGCCGAGGTTGGGCCAGTAACAGACGTTGCCGTTCCGGATCCGCACGAGATCGACCAGCCCATCGCCGCTCATGTCGGCCAGGAAGATGCTCTGCGCCGCGTCGGCGAAGACGAGCGACGGCCCGCGCTCCTCGTCGCTCGGGCGCGTGATCGTGGTCGGCCGGTCGAAGCCGCCCTTGGCGAGCGACGGATACCAGGTGAACGTGTCCGGCCCCGTGATGAGGATGTCCTCATGACCGTCGCCGTTGAGATCGATGAGGCGGACGTTCGGGTCACTCCAGTCGACGTTCGGCTGCGATGCGAACGGCCGGAACGCCGCCCAGCCCGCGTCCGTGCGGTCGAAGTAGCCCGACACCGGCCGCTCGAACACCACCATCTCCTTGCGCCCGTCTCCGTCGATGTCGAGCAGCTGCCCACCGCCCAGGACCGCCGGCCGCGACGGGAGCGGCCGCGCCGGGGACAGAAGGCCCGCGCCGAGGTTCTGCTTGTAATAGAGCGCCTCGCCCTCCTCGATCAGGATGCCGGGGAGCGCCTCGCCATCGAGATCGACCCACCGCCGCCCGGACCCCATCGTGCCGCCGGGCAGGTCGCGAAGACTTTCGAGATCGAGCGACTTCACCTCGCGGTGAATCACCGGCTCGTTGTACGTCAGCGCGATGGGCGGCAGCGCCTCGCGGCTGTACGCCTGGGTCTGCGGATCGCGGAGATATCCCGCCTGCGTCGCGGCGGCGAGGCGCGTGAGGTGAGGGCCCGGCACGTACGTGAGATCGAGCGACCGCACGAGACACGGGGTCTCGCCGAGCTCGGTCATGCGATGGAACATCAGCACGCGACGGCAGAGCCGGTACGTACGGATCTCGAACCCGGCGCGGTACACCGAGAACGGGTCCTGGCGGACCGGCCACGGAACGCTCTCCGCAGGCGTAGGCGCCACCCCCTCGTGCTCACCGTAATCGAAGACGACCTCGAACAGGCTGCTCTCCGCGTCGCCCGGCACGGTGTTCCCGTAGCGGACGCGCTTGAGGTAGCGGTTCGCGACGGCCGCGCGGCCCGCGTGGCGGTGGCTCTCCGCGGCCTCGTCGCGCGCCACGCCGGTCAAATCCTCCGCCTTGTAGTCGTAGACGACGACATTGCCCTTGTCGTCCCGCGTCTCCTCCAAAAGCCACGAGAAGATGCGCTCCGGCCTCGCCGGGTCGGCGATCCGCGCATGCTCGCTCCTCCCGTACACGCTCGTTATGTTGTCCGGCGTCGTCGCCGTCCAGTACACGTTCCCGCTCGCCTTGACCTCGCGGCGCTCGATCCGCGCAAACGCCCCCTCCACGCGGGGACGGTAGCGGATCACCCGCTCGCTCTCCGTCTCATACCGGTCGAGCTCCGCGCCGTCGATCGAGCGGGCCGCCACCAGATCCTCCGCGCCGGACAGGACGAACACATCGCTCGCGTGCGCGTCGTCGTAACGGGGAAGGCCCTTGTCGGTCTTTCGCGTGATGCGCGGGATCGACAGCTGCCAGCCCACGCCGAACGGGCCGTTGCCAGACCCGGAATCGTACGTCACCGCGAGCCCTGGCCCGAACCCGGCGCGGCCGGGGCTCACCGGCAGCGGGATCGAGAACGACCCCGCGCCCGTCACCGGGTTCGCGGAGAACTTCTCATCCACCCCGCGGATCGCGCCGCCGCCCTTCGGCAGCGCGGGCGCCGGCAGTTCCAGCGCCTTGGGCGCGCCGGGGAGGCCCTTCGGAGCCTCGGTGTCTTTACCGGACCCCTCCCGGCCGAGGGGCGCGGGGTCTCGGCTCTTGCCGCGGGCTCCGGCATCCGGCGCGGCCGGCGATGCGTTCGGAGCAGCGGTGGCTGCGTTCTTGGGCTCACGAGCGTTCATCCGTCTCCCTCTTCCCTTGGCAATGGGCGGCCCGCGCGCCCGGAGCGACTCGCTCCGGCACGACGGCGTCGGCCGCCGAGTCCGTGAGCGGCGCGGGGGCGCGCGCCGCTCACGGACGATTCCAACTCTCCACGGCCCTGTCCTCGTCGCCCCACCGCCCCCCCCGGGACAAGGCCACGCGCCCTCTGCGGGCAGCGCTACTTGTAGAACACGTTCACGATCACCGTGCTCGCCGCGGGCGCGGTCGCGTCGAGCTCCGCGAGGCCCGTGGTCGCGCCCATGCCGATGCCGCTCGAGAACGCGATGCCGTTCGTGTGCTCGGCCGAGACCACCTGCCCGGCCGGCACGTAGAGCGTCGCGAACGTGGTGGTAGAGCCGACGACGGGGGCCTCCGCAGTGTCATAGAATTTCACGAACACCCCGCTCGCTCCGGTGTTGGCGAGGTGCCAGCCGAACACCTGCCCGGCGGAGCTCTTCACGCTCCGCCCCGAGGAGTTCAAGCCGAGGAAGCGGTACACCGAGAGCCCACCTGCGGTGGCCGGCTTCACATGGACCGCGCCGACCGTGTTGCCGCCGGCCGGGAGCGGCTCGACCAGGCCGACCGGCATCGGGTCGTCCTGCGAGACGTCGACGGCGGTGCCGTCCGCGCCCGTCTGCACCTTGGCGCGCAGGACGTGGACACCGAGGATCTCGTCGGTGGCGAGGAGCGTGCCCGCGCCCTCAGGAAGCGTGATGTTGTCCGACATAAATGCTGACTCCTTGATGAGAGATCGCCTGGGTTTCTTCTGCGGTCACGCCGACTCGAAGCTGTACTCGCAGAGCAGATAGATGTCCTGGAGCGTGTCGTTGAGCCGGTGGCTCGCCGGCGTCGTCGTCGTCGTGAGCGCTTGCGCGATCTCGCCGACCGCGGCGCTGCTCGCGCTGAGCGTCCAGGTGCCGAGATCCCGCTCGTTGTTGGACAGGCTCAGCGTGGCGCTCTTGCCCGTGCTGCGCGCGTTATTGTCCGGATAGCCGGGGAGCGCGCGCTCGGTCGCCGTGGCCCCTGGCGGTGCCACCAGCACTTCGAGCGCAACGCCGCTCGTATAGGCCACTTTGCCGTTCCACCGCGCATAGAACGTGACGCTCGTCAACGCGACCTTCCGCGTCGCCGGGGCGTAGGGGAACATCTCCGGCGTGAGCGGGATGGAGAGCTCCTGTGGCACGTTGTTATCCGACGGCGCCATCAGGAACCGGGCCCACTCGGCCGGCAGCTCGGACCGCAGGCTGAAGAGCCGGCGCCGCACCGGCGGGTGTGCGTCGTAATACTCCTTCGCCGCGGCCGCGAGGGCGCCGTCCGAGCGCGCCGTGTACCGGATGTGCAGGATCACGTCGCTCACCGCCGCGATGTCGAAGCGGTTGTTCGCCGCGGGGAGCTCGATCTTGTAGGTGCCGAGCACGCCCGCGCCCTCGAAGGGGAGATACCGCTCGTCGCGCAGGTTCGGCTCGAACAGGCCCGCGTCGTTCATCCCTCCGCTGGTCGCGATCACGTCCGTCAGCGGCACGAGATCCGTCCGGAAATCATCGGTGTCTTCGTAGGTCTGCGCGGTCACCGGCTGCGGCGGGCGCACGCTCGTGTTGCTCAGCGTGAGCGTGCAGTTCACGCCCGCGTACGGGCCGGTCACGGTCGGGATCGTGACGGCGACCGACTTGATGCGCCGGAAGTAGTGACCCGGGTAATCGAGATCGAACACCTCCTGCGTCAGCTCGAGCTCGCAGGTGCCGGTCTCGCGCAGCCGCATGAGCTGCTCGGGCGCGACCTCGGCGAGCGAGACGTGCTTCACGAGCTCGGCCTCTCGCGGCGTCTGCTCCAGGAACGCGACCTCCAGGCGGCGCAGGTCGTGCTGGAGCCGCTCGCCCGCGAGCAGGCCCTGCTTCAGGCTGTCCCAGGCGCCGAAGCGCACCATCGCGGGCGTGCCGTCCGCCGTGCCGAGCTCGAACCGGAGCGCCCGCTCCGCCCGCTTCGCCATATCGTAGGCCAGCGTGTATGTCTGGTAGTGGACGGTCGACAGCTCCGCCACCATCCAGTCGTAGAGCTCCTCGGTCGTGCGCTTCCTGTCCCGGAGAAACGCGAGCACCTCGCGCGCCTGTTCGGTCTGCCGATCGTGGTTTTTGAGCTCCACCTCGGCCACTGCGGCGCGAATCTTCGCGGCGACGATCTGCTTCTCCAGCCCCTGCATCTCCTTCGCCGCGAGCCGCTCCTGCAGCGCCCACTCCTCGGCGCGCCGCTCGTAGCCGGCGATCGTGGACGCGATCGACGCGCCCTCGCGCAGCGCGCCGGCGACCATGGAGAGCGCCTGCGACGCCGCCTCGATCGGGGCGCCCGACGCCTGCCCGCCGATCGTGGTGAGGGCCACCGGGCTCCCGAACGCGCCCGCGCCGCCGAACGTCGTCGGCGGGGTCGCCTCGACGCCGGGGGCGACGGCGGCGATCGCCTGCGCCGCGAGCCCGAGCTCCATGCCGAAGACGCTCATGGCCAGCGCGCCCTGCTCCGCCGCGCTGATCCGCGGCAGGCCCGCGTAGTGGTCGCGGCGGAGCCGCGCCGTCTCGTGCGACCGCTCCAGTGAGGCGACGGTCGCCTGGGCCTCCTTGACCTGCTGCACCTTGATCTCGCGCACCGCCGCGAGCAGCTCGACCTCGTGGCCCGAGCGGAGCCGCGCGATCGCCTCGCCGTCCTTCTTCTCCATCGCGGCGAGCAGCGCGCCGCCGAGCCCGGAGACCGCGCCGCAGAGCTCCGTCGCCTTCGCGAGCACCACCTGGAAGCGGTAGGGGAGCCGCG
This sequence comes from Sorangium sp. So ce362, assembly GCF_051519845.1. Classification (NCBI taxonomy): domain Bacteria; kingdom Pseudomonadati; phylum Myxococcota; order Polyangiales; family Polyangiaceae; genus Sorangium; species Sorangium sp. So ce362. The sequence continues at coordinate 8,832,903 of NZ_CP150332.1, forward strand.
GGGAGCTCGCCTCGCTCAGCACCGTCGCGAGATCCACGCCGAGCGCCCTCGCCTGCACGAGCAGCATCGGATCGATGGGCGGCTCGAACAGGGGCAGCGTCCGGACCGCGCCCTCGATGCTCATCGAGTGTCGGATCTTGAACAGCCGATCGGCGACCGTGTCCCACAGCCCCGAGAGCGCCTCGTCCTGGGGCACGCAGAAGTACAGCTCTCCGAGGTCAGGCGCCCGCCCGAAGAACGTGCGGTGCAGCGCCTTCATCAGCGAGTCGACAACGAGGCTCTCCGCCTCGACGCGGGACCGCGACCCGATCACCGGGTCGGAGAGGTCGCCGAGCCCGAGCGCCTCGAGCTGCCAGTAGTTCCGCGGCGTCACCGCGTCCTTCCGCTCGATGCGCACCGGGCGCCGGCCGAGGATGTTGCCGGCGAGGATGTACAGCTGCATCGCCTCGTTGAGCGACTCGATGGTCTCGCGCCGGAACAGCTGATCGCCCCACGCGATCAGGTTCTCGATGTACTTCATCACCACCGCCTTCTGGTAGGCGATCGGCCGCATCCGCGCGATGAGGTGCGGATTGAACGGGTCCTTCCGCCACGCCTCGATCTGCGCGACGAGATCGAGCTTCTCCGGCTCGTCGTCCTGGCCCGTCAGGAGCGAGCTGAGCAGCCTGGCCATCCGGCCCTGCTGCGAGCCCGACTGCTCCCGGAGCTCGTCCTCGATCGAGCCGAGATCCTTGTTCTCGCGGAACGGCCGCACGTTCCAGAAGCGCTCGGGCGACGGGGCAGGATCGCCCGTGGTCGGGTCGAAGATGAAGTGGAACCAGCGCTGCGCCTCCGCGTGCCGGCCGCTCTGCATCAGCCGCAGGGCGATCAGCAACGGCGCGTGGAAGAACAGCTCCCAGTTGTAGAGCGAGTAAGCACCCTGGAACGAGAAGTCGACGTCCTCCTTCGGATACGGCGTGAGCACGTACTCGGGGTCCGGGTCGTACGTCTCCTCGAAGGCGTTGCGGGAGCGGCGCTGGAGCGGATCGGTCGGGTGGAGCGACCACTTGAGCAGCCCGTCCACGCCCGAGCGCTGCAGCTCCTTCCGGAACAGGCAGGCGTAGGGGTGGTAGAAGGACATGAAGCGGTATCGCTTCGCGTCTTCGTAGACGTGCGCGATGCGCATCTCCTCGGGCGCCTGCCTCACCCACTCGGCCGTCGACAGCCCCCCGCGCACGACGAGCACGACGTCATTTTTGGGGACGTCGCCGTACGGCGTGATCCCAGGCTGGCTCTTCGAGGCAGGATACCACTCGGTGTGCTCGGTCAGGACGAGCTCGGAGAAGAACGTCGAGCTCGCGTCCTTGTAGAAGAAGAACGGCGCGCCGGCCGAGGCGCTGTCTTCGCTGCGCCCACTGCCGATCTCGCGCGGAATGAGCGCGCGGAACGGGGTGACGCTGCCGAGCAGCGGGATCCACTTCTGGAAGCCGTCGAGCGAGATCGGAACGATCAGCCGGGTCGCATTGTTCGAGACCAAGTGCTGCCCCCGCCAGCCGGTCCTGTAGGGCATTGCCGGATCAAACTCAATGAAGTCCCGATAGTCGTCGCTGAAGTCCGTGCCCTCCAGCGCACCGCAAGTGCTTTGCGCGAAGTGCCCGAGGCGACGGCCGGAGTAGGTGGCGATATTTACCACCGCGATCCGGGTCGGATCCTGCTCATCATCGCGCTCCACGAACAGCGCGATAAAATCGGGATTCCATCGCGACTGCAGATTCACCTCCGAGCCGCCGCTCATACGGCGCGCACCCCACGCGCCGTTGCGACGCTGGCTCCATGCGAGACGGATGTAATGGCTCGTCAACGCCGTTTTTCCCGGATAGCGCGTGTCTTCCGGCATCGGCTGCTCCGGCACGGCGCGCTCCTCGATGATCGGCCAGTACAGGTGTGGCCGACGATCCACCACGGCGAGCAGGACCCTGTCCCCCTCGATGTCGAGATCGATGGGCTCCCAGGGAGTCCAGGACAGCCCGTCCACCCGCGTGCGGTAGAAATACTTGTACGGCTGGGCCGCGGTGCGGCCGACGACGTGGAGCACGTCGATCGGAAGGTGCGTGTCGTCGCCGTCCTCCTTCTGGTGGAACGCGCTCGCGATCTCGAGGTTCGCCACCTCGTCGAGCCTGTCGAGGTACCGCTCGAACGCGCGCTCCGCGGCGTCGTCGGTGATGTCGTTCTGCCGGAGCTCGGCCTCGAGATCCTTGAAGAACGGCGACTTGTCGTCGCGCAGCGACGGGTCGAGGTACATTTCGGGCTGGAGCAGGACCTTGCGGTTGGCCTCCCAGACGCGGTAGCTCTTCCGCCACGCCCACTCGCGCGCCGCCTCCTCCGGGAGCGTCAGATGATCCGCCTCCAGGTTCAAGAACGCGCGCTGCACGAACGTCTGCACCGAGCCGATGGCCTGCTTCAGGCGCGAGGTGATCACCGCGGGGCTCGTCTCGACGTCCACGAGCAGGTCGGCGAACAGCTCGTCGCTGTCCTCGTATCCCCGCTTCGCCACGAGGTACGCCACCATCACGGCCCGGAGCCGCTCGCGCAGCACGTCGCGCAGCGGCGGCGCCACCCGCGCCCACTCGGCGTCGGAGTACTTCGCCTTCGCCGCCCGGATGATGCTGGCGGTGGGCCCGGCGTCCAGCGACTGCATCGAGGTCAGCCAATTGGACGCCTCCTCGGCCGAGACGCCGAGCCGCTTCAGCACCACGATCGCGCGGCGCACGAGCCCGAGGACCGAGACCTGCTCCGCGGCGTTGCTCGGATTGAGCATCTCGTAGCCGCGGGTGCTGAGCAACTGCTCGACGTCGGCCGCGGGCCAGCCCGTGGCGGCGGCCAGCGTCGCGGGCTCGGCCACGAACAGGCTCGCCAGTGACGGGTTCGGCCCGACGAGGTGGGAACGGAGCTCGACGAAATCCACGAGCTTCTCCCAGTCCTCGAACAGCGGCGAGCCGTCGCCGCCGATCACGGCGCGCGGCAAGGCGTCGAGATCGAGGGCCACCGCGGCGTCTTCGCCCTCGTCCAAGACGAACATCCGCTCGATCTCGTCGGCGCTCGCGCCGAGCCGCTGCACGACCGCCGCGGCCCTGGCCAGGTGCCGGTAGGCGGCGAGTTGCGCGGCGCGCCGGCCGAGACTGTCGAGCGACGGCGGCGGCGAGGCGGGGAGCTCCGCGTCCAGCGAGAACGCGCTGCCGAGCGGCGCGTCGCCGGGCTCGCCCGTCGTGAGGATATCCGCGATGAGCAGGTGCATCGACCGCGCGTCGAGCTTCAGCGCCGCGGCGAGCGTGTCCTCGATGAGGGCCGCCTCCGCCTCGCTGTCCGGGGTGCCGTTCTTGCCGCGCAGCGCCAGCAGCGCGCCGAACATCTGGTCGAGCACGGGGCTCACCGCCTCGTCCGTCACGGAGATCCGCGCGCGCGGAGACTGCCTCCCCCGGAAGACGACCTCGAGGTCGGCGGGCGACAGCCCCGAGCGCCGGACGCGATCGACCGTGTCCAGGAAGCGCAGCGTGTGCTCGGGGTTGTCGGCCTCGAACGGCCTGTAGGTGCTCAGGTTGTAGAGCACGTGAAAATCGGGCAGCGACAGCCGTGCCGCCCGCGCAAAGGTGACGAAGCGGTGGAGCTTCGCGAGCGTCACCGGCGCGACGTCGGAGGTGTCCGCCGGGACGAGCGGCGTCAGGCCGAGCCCAGAGTCCTCGGTGAGCAGCGACAGCTCCTCCCGGGTGATGCGCAGGCCGGCGAGGATCGCGGGCGTGTGGGACTCGAACAGGTTGGCGGTCGAGAGGCTGGCGACCCCCGGCAGCGCGAGCGCGCCGTCGACCGGGTTGGTCACGGCCTTGTTCTGGAAGAGCTGCTCGTAGAACGAGGGCGTCTCGCCGGCGTCGCGGCGCTGGGTGTCGAGCGGCCCGAACCAGCTCGCGAGCACCGCGATCGGCAGCGAGATGCCCCGCTCGGCGCGAAGCGCCTGGATCACCGCGATCACGCGCAGCGCGCGGCCGTTCACGAGGCCGGTGCCGCTGGGAGTGCACGCGGCCAGCACCTGATCGAGCTCGCGGATCGACCAGCCGAGGCGCAGCCGCAGCCGCAGGAAGCGGTGCACCAGGTACAGCACGCCCAGGGCGTCGCTCGGGCCGGTGATACTCTGCTCCTCGATCTTGCAGCTCCCCGCGGGGACGATCGTCGGTACACCGAAGCGATGAAGCGAGGCGGTGCCGAGCAGATCGAGCAGCTCGTCGTAGGACAGGCCCGAGCGCTCGAGGAACTGCGACACATGGAACATCGCGCCGGGGAGCAGCGCGTCCGCGGCGAAGCCCCAGGCGCTCGCCAAGGTCACGCCCGAGATCAAGGTGCCGCGGATCAGATCGCGCTCGCGCGATGAAAGCCCGAGCCGATCGGCGGCCGCATCCTCGGAATACATGGCCTCCGGGCTGGACCAGCTCGCCCTCAGCTCGGACGAGAGCGCGTGCAGGGGCACGCCGAGGTGCTCGAGATAGACGCGCGCCTCGTGGAGCCGGTGGTGATACGACAAGCTGAAGGGGAAGTCGGTGGTCGCCAGGTCCTCGTAAGCCGTTTCGTGCCAGTCCTCCTCGCCGCTGGGCGGGTTCGGCATGGCCGCGAGCTCCTCGGCGCTGCCGACGGTCGCGATGTGCTCCGGGAAGGCGGGCACGGCATGGTTCTCGCTCACCACCGCGTGGGCGAGGATCTCGTTCACCAGGTCCACGTACGGCAGCGGCGTGTCGGCGTTCTGGCAGGTGAGGTCGATGCGTCCGATGTCCGGGCGCCGTCCGGCGTTCACCGGCGTGTTCCCCGGCGCGCTGCCGAGGAGCAGCTCCTTCGCGGTCCACTTGGTGCTGCCGCTCTTCGTGACCTTGGAGTAGTAACGATCAAGGAAGCGGAGCAGGTCGACGAGGTACGCCGCCGGCCCGTAGACCGAGGCGCAGTGGGCGCACGCGCACGCGTCGGTCGAGCCGAAAAGCGCCCCGTACGTCGCGAAGTCTGGCGCCACCTGGCTCGCGCGGCGCGTGGGGTCGGGCAGGGTGTAGGCCGACCTCTGGTTATGGGTCGCGCTGAACTTGAGCGACAGCGCGAGCGCAACATCGGAAATGGCGGCCGCCCTGTCGTAGATGTCGTCCGCGATCTGGGTACCTCCGAGGGCAGAGCCGAGCTCGGCGCCGAACCGGAGCCGGCCGCGGCGCGAGATCTCCCCCGCCGACTTGAACCCGGCGTCGAGCAGCACCTTCGCCTCCTCGTACCTGGGCGTGAGCTTGTGCAGCCGCTCGACCGCCTTGAGCTCGAGCTCCGCGGCCGCGGGGCTGGAGATCCCCGCGAACGCCCCCGTGTTCGACGCGATGTAGTGGCCGGCGCGCGTCTTGCCGAGCTCGAACGAAGGGTTGTTGTTGAAGAAGGTGGGCAGCTCGCTCCCGCCGACCACGGCGATCGCGGACGCGACCGCCTTCGACGGGAACGCCACCTCCAGGGCGCGCCGGATGACCTCGACGTAGGCCGCGCGCCTCTCGGTCACCGTCGCTCCGGGCGTGTCGGCCGGGCAGTTGATGGGCGAGCCGTTGCGCTGGAGGGCGAGGCTCGCGATCCAGTCGGCCTCGCTGTAGGCCGCAAGGTCCTTGAGGACGTCGATCTGGCCGTTCTGCCAGCGATCCCACAGCTCTTCGATGAGCGGCAAGTGATAGCGCGTGAGCGCGCCGAGCTGCAGCACGAGCTGGACCCGCGGGAGGAGGAGCTCGCCCTCGCTCTGGTACGAGGGCAGGGTCGCGAGGTGGGCCCAGAAGGCCGCGGGCGTGCCTTCGTGCGCCATGTACTCGGCGATGAACTCCTCAGCGTGGGACTGGGTGGGCATCACGATCCCGAGGAGCTGACCGAGGTTGCAGGTCGCGCCCGGGGGCGGCGCCTCGAAGGCGAGGTCGACGGCGGCCTGGGCGATGAGATCGACGATGCCATCGCTGACCTCGCCGCCCACGATCTTTGCTTCCTTTGCCTCGTCGAGCGCGCGGCGCAGCGTGGCTTTGGGGTACGCCAGGAGCCCTCTCTTGGTGGCCGGCAAGCCCATGCGGACGAAGGGGTAAAAAGAATCGGCGGAATCGCCGACGCTCACGGACCCCCTGAGGGAGTCGGCCGCGACGAGCGCCTCGACCTGCCCGCGATCCACCTCGGTCGCCTTCGCGACGAAATCGACCTGCTCGCCCTGGAGGTCTCCGAGGAGCACCCCCAGCGTATGGGCCGCGGTGCGCGACTTGACCTGCTGCAGCTCCGAGAGGCCGCGGTTTTCCTGGTCCTGGCTGGTGAGCAGGTCGACGACAGCGATCGATGGGGCGCGGACCATCAGCGCGGAGCGGCCCAGCTCCTGATTCGACATATCGTAGACGATCAGCCGGAGATCCGGCCGTTGCTTGCCGGACGCCAAGAGGCTCGAGTACGAGATCTTGTAATGGCCCGACGAATCCGTCTGAGACGAGCCGATCTCGGTTTCTGACGCCAGGCTCACGTCGTAGGCGCGTACCATCACGAGCGGGACTACCGCGCCTTGCGCGTTCCGCACAGCGCCGCGCACGCCCGATTGGGCCGGTGCGCGCTTGGTCGAGGTCACCGCGAGGTCCACCTCGATCCGAAGGGTGGCAGGCGTCGTCGATACCTTCCATTGCGTGTAGCGCGTGACGTACTCCTCGGCCCCGGGTGAGAACATGCGGAGCGCGATCGCCGGCTTCCGCCCCTGGAAATAGCGATCCACGTCGGCCTGATCGAGCGACATCTCGAAATCGCCGTTCTGTTGGGTCACGGCGACGGCGATGAGATCCGTGTAGACCTCGGCGCTGTCCCACGCCTCGACGCGCACATTGCCGACGCCACGTTCGGTCTTGGCTCGGACGATCCGACCGGAGAGTTGATATTTTCTCATGAGAGCTCCCTTCGATTCCATGCTCAAGAACCGCCAATCGGCGCGGTGTTCAGCCGCCGAGATCGATGCGCCTTGTCGCCGGCGGCTAACAGCGGAGATGACGACGAGGAGAGCCGGCCCTGGAGCGAGCGGCGCGACGATTCGCGCGCCGCTCGCTCCACGCGAGCACCCTCTCGCGGCTCCGCGAGACATCAGTTGTTGCCTGTCGATCCCCTCTTCAACCCTTGCACGCGTCAGCGGCCCACTCGCCGCCGCCGCTCCTGCAGGGCATATTCTGAACTACCACGGCGCGTCTCGTTGACCAGATCGAAACACGTCCCCGCCATCCGGTGATCCCGGGGGATGTCCACGCATCACGCGCAATCGACGATCGTCTGTCTCTTGCTGCCGCCGGCCGAGCGCGGCCGCACGGCTGCGGTCATGAGCTCACGCACGCGTGGCGGTTGGCCGGTCTCGTTGGACGCCCCCGCACGCGGCGCCCTCGCGCAGAGCGTCAAGTCGTCCCGGTCACACTCCGGCGACATCTCGCGCGCGCCCCGCCATCTCTTGGCCGGGGATGTATTTTTTCGACTAGAATAGAGGGTCCCTTTCCGGGAGTGCTCATGCGCGGCGTGCCCATTGCTGTTGTTATCCTCCTCTCAGCTGCGGTCGCCGCGTGCGATCCGACCGCCCCCCCTTCCGACACGCCGCGCGACCCGGCGGCCGCCCAGCCGCTGTCCGTCGCGGTGGCGCCGGTGATCAACGCCGTCACCTGGCCTTCTCCCGCCTCGGTCGACCGGAGCGCGCTCGCGGCGCTGCCCGAGACGGCGACCCATGCGGCCAGGACCTCGCAGGTCCCGGTCCTCGTGCCGTCCCGGCGCGCGCTCCTCGCGGCGCCGGTCATCGTGGCCAAGGAGCACTGGACCTCGTTCTGGGCAAGGACGGAGTCGATCACCGTCTCGCTCACAATGACCCGTCTCGCGCGCAAAGTTCCGGGTATTCCTCCGCTCCAGGGGGCCCATTCCGTGCGCGGGGCGCCGGCGTTCATCACGGCGAACGAGGGTATCTGGACCGCGTCCTGGCTCGAGAACGGCGTCTCGTACGCGCTCGACGTCGAGTGCGCGTCGCCCGAGGCGCCGCCCTGCGCCTCGGACGCGCTCCTCCGCGAGCTCGCCTCGGAGCTCGTCTACGTGGGCGGCGTCGGCGCAAAGGCGGCGGGAGACAGGCCATGAGCTCCGCGCCCCGCCTCCGTCGCCCCCGCCCCGCCGCCGCCGCCGCCCCGCTCCTCGCGACCGCCGCGCTCGCGCTCCTGCCCACCACGGCCGCGGCCGATCCGTTCTCCTACCATCCAGCCGGCGAGCTCGTCCCCGGCTCGGGCGCGGGGCGCGCCGACGGCGTCGTGTATGCGCCGTCCATGCGCTTTCCCCTCGAGGAGGGCCCGGCGTTCGCGAACTCACAGGTGTACAGCAAAGGCGGGAACGCCGGCCCGCGTGGCGGACAGTGCGACGCGGACAACTACGCCTATCCGTGGCGCGACAACTACTGCGAGTCGCGGTCGTGGGCCATGCCGCTCTGCCCCTCCGGCGCGGGTCACCAGGGGCAGGACGTCCGGCCGCCCACCTGCGAGGCGGGGAAGTACTGGGTCGTCGCGGTGGCGGACGGCATCATCACGAGCATCGGCAGCTACTCGGTGTACCTGACCGGCGAGGATGGGACTCGCTACGACTACCTGCACATGTCCGATGTTCAGGTCTCGCCGGGACAGGACGTGTCGCGGGGAGAGCGCATCGGGAAGGTATCCAACGTCTTCGGGGGCACGCCGACGACGATTCATCTCCATTTCAACGTGCGGCAGTCCTTGAGCGGCGTCGGCCTGGTCTATGTGCCGCCCTACACCTCGCTCGTGGCCTCGTACCAGGCGCTCCTCAACAAGCCCCCCGAGGGCGCCCTGGAGACCGCGGGCTGCGCCGGCATCAGCGGCTGGGCCCGCGACCCGGACGCGGAGGACGCGCCGGGCAGCGCGCGGCTCTACTTCGACGCCGCGGCGACCGACGCGGGCGCCGAGGGCCACACCTTCCCGGCGGACCGGCGCCGCGACGACCTCTGCGAGCCGCCCGGCCCGTGCGCGCACGGCTTCGAGGCGCCGATGCCGCTCAGCCTGCTCGGCGGCGATCACGCCGTCCGGGCCTACGGGGTCGACGCGCTGAGCGGCGAGGAGGTCGAGCTCGGGGGGAGCCCGAAGACGCTCGCGTGCCCGCTCGATCTGCCCGACGGCGTCAGGCGGCCGCTCGGCGACGTCGAGGCGCTGGGCGCCTGGGGGTTCTCGCGGTTCTGGGACGTCGCCGGCGCGCCGGACGCGGCGCTCGAGGCGCTCCCCGAGGGCGACGCGTTCCCCTCGTCGCCGCTGCTCGTGCGCGGCGACGACGGCGCTGCGTCCCTCTGGCTTGTCGACGGCGCCGAGCGGCGGGCGGTGCCGGACGCGGAGGTCGCCGCCGCATGGCGGCTCGATCCGGACGAGGCCCTCGTGTGGCCGGCCGCGCGGCTCGCCGCGCTGCCGCTCGGCCCGGCGCTGCCGCCGCGCCCGTTCCTGGCGCAGGGCTCCGCGCCGGCGCTCTACGTCATCGACACGCCGCCGCTGCCGGGCGAAGGCGGCGGTCCCGACGCCGGCGGCTCCGGCGGCTCCGGGGGCGCTGCGGGCGCGGGCGGCACGGACGACGATGCGCCCCACGCGAGCGGCCGCATCCACGGCGAGCTCCGCTGCGAGTGCGGCGCGGCCGGCGCGGGCGGGGCAGCGGCGGGCCGGCCGCTCGGGCTCTTCGCCGCCGCGGCGGCGCTCGGCGCGGCGCGGCGGCGCGCTGCCCGGCGTGTCAGCCCTCGTGGATCTTGATCCCCGGGATGCTCCGGAGCGGGCTCGCGTCGTCGACCCGCGAGCCCTCGAGGTACACGTTCTTCAGGCTCTTGAGATCCCGGATCGGCGACACGTCGCTCACCCGCGTCCGCTTCATCTGGAGCATCTCGAGCTTCTTCAGGCCGGCGAGCGGGCCCAGATCCGTCACCTCGGTCTCGTCGATCTGGAGCTCGGTCAGGTGGGTGAGGCCGGCGAGCGGGGAGAGGTCGCTCACGGGCGTGCGGCCGATGTCGAGCCGGTCGAGCTTGACCAGGCCGGCGAGCGGGGAGAGGTCCTTGACCAGCGTGGCCGAGACGCGCAGCGACTCCAGCCGGAGCAGGCCCTTGATCGGGCGGAGGTCGTCGATCTTGCCCGGCGGCAGGTAAAGCCCCTTGACGCCCGTGAGCTCGGGGAAGAGGCAGGGATCGAGCTCGTCGAGCCCCTGGGCGTCGGACAGGTTCATGGTCTTGATGTTCTTGAGCTCGGCCCGCTTGATCGGCCCCTCGGGCTTCTGGAGCTGCTGCCGCACCCTGGCCTCGAGCGCCGGATGCGTGAAGGTCACCGGGTCGCTCTTCGTGCACACGACCTCCTTCTTCGGCGGCGCGCTGGCCGCGGCCGCCGGGCTCGCGGCGGGCGGCGCGGAGGCGGGCGCCTGCGCGGCGGGAGCGGCCGAGGCCGCCGGGGCGGCGGGCTTCTGGGGCTCGTCGCAGCCCACGAGGGAGACGACGAGGCCAAGGGAGGCAAGGACCAGAGGACGAATCATCGCGCCGATGATACACGAGACGGCGGAAGAAAACCGCCGGCCATCAGCCCCTCACGCGCTCTGGTCGCTGCTCGGGATCGAGGCAGTCCGCGCGGAGTGGACCGGGGCGCTCGCTACAGCGGCAGGAGCAGGAGCCCTTGCCGGGAGTCGAGCTGCTCCGAGAACCACTCGCGGTGACGCCGCTCGACCGCGAGCGACTGCCGGAGGACGTCGCGCGCACGGTCGGAGAGGCCTTCACGGGACGATATCATCCGTTCGTAAGCGGCGCAGCTGTCCTCCTCGTAATGTCTCATCGCCTCCAGGATGGCGCGATCCCCGACCATCCCGTTCGTCAGCGCCTTGCACTTCAGCTTGGGTCGGACGGCGCTCTCCACGGGCGGGTCGCCGAGCTCATGGGCCAGGGCGGCGAGCGCCTCGAGGTGGCGCTCGTGATCGTTCAAGAAGGTCGCGAGCCGGCTCTTGTCGCCTGGGCGGCTCATCCGTGAGAGCGCCGCTCGGAGCGCGTCCACCGTGGACCAATTGAGCTCGATCAGTTCAGTCAAGGACCCGATGAACGCGGCTTCGCCGCCGATCACGGACGCCATGGAATATCGCTCCTCTCGCCCCGGAAGCAGGGCCGCCCGCGAAGAGAGAGGTGGGCGGGTGCTTCTCCAGGTCGTCGATGCTCGCAAGCCCGGTGCCGGAGCCCGCCTGTGCAGCGGCTATCCATCGCGGCGCGCGCATCGTCCAGGAATCCCGCGCCTTTCCACGCTTGTCGCCGCCCGCCGCGCCCGCGACGGCCTCTCCGGGGCCAGCGCGCCCGGCGGATGCGAAGGCTCAGCCCAGATCGAGGCCACGGTCGCGCCGCGCGAGCCGGGCCAGGACGGAGCCGTGAAACGCCGGGGGCGCAGGAGGAGGCGTGCTCACGCCGGGCGAAGCGGCGAGGCCCGAGCGCGTCCTGGACATGAGCGCGCCTCTGCCTCGAGGCGCGGAGGCCGCGCCGCCGAGGTCAGGAGCGGGTGAGGAGCTCGGTGGAAGGGAGAGGGCGGGCAGCGCCAGCGAGGGAGGCGATGCTACTTCTTGCCGAAGAGGCCGCCGAGGGAGCCCGCGAGGCTGGCGACGTCCAGGTTGGCGATGGCCGGGGCCGCCGCGCCGAGCGCGGTGTCGACGTGGGCGGCGAGCGGAGCGGGGAGCTTCTCTTTGAGGAAATTGACCACCGTCTCCACGGCCACGCGGGCCTTGTCCTCCGAGATGCCAACCTTCTCCGCGACCTGTCGTACGAGCTCGTCCATGGCCTCGACGCTCATCCTTTCTGCGCGACCCGCGCATCCGGGGGGAGCATCCACGCGCCGATCGGCGCCGGCAAGGGAATTCAGCGCCGCGCGCTCGATGGCGTGGCCCCTCGCACCAGCGCCGACGGGCGGCGGCGCGTGACCAAGGCCGCTTGATCGAGCGCTCAGCGAGCGTTGCAGGCGAAGATGTGCTCGATGGCGTCCACGCACATCTGCTCCGCCACCTCCTGGGTGATCCGAGACAGCACCCGAAATCGCGTGAGCTCGGTCAAGGTCTGGCGAACGTTGACCTCGGCGATCACCTCTCCATCGCCCCCGGCGTCGGCGCTGGAGAAGAGGCGGATCAGGTTGTTGGCGTCCGCCGGCACGCCCCGGAGCAGGACGTGAAGCTCGATGCTGGGGGTCTGTTCGCCCGCGTCACGCTCGATCCGGCAGGCATGGCCCGACGAGGCGAGCTCATCGCCGATGCCTTCGAACGCGGGCACGACGATGTCGGCCAGGATCCGCAGAAAATCACCATTGAAACGCCCGCGCCGGTCGGGCAGGTCCAACCCGCTCGTCCCCTGGTCCAGACGATTGCCGTATTTCTTTTGAATGATCGCCAAGCGGACGCGGGCGTGCTCATTGATGGCCATGCTTGTGTCCCTCACCGGGCAGAACAGCGCAGGGTCTGGCGTCGTCCTCGCGGATGTTCGAGCGAACGTCAGAGGAGCAGGACCTTGACCTGGCTCGGGACGATGGTCGTACCGTTCGTGTTGATCTGGTTCTGAATGCCCGTGGCGCCAAGCCGCACCGCCGGCTTGTTCCTCACGAGCAGCTTGGGATAGGGGACGAGGCGCCGCGAGGGGCCCATGAAGCGGTGGGAAACCACGCCGCCAAGAACCCCAGGGTTATCGCCGATGGAGATCGGAATGCTGGTTGCCAGGGTGTGGGCGGGACCGCGCACGAAGATAACTGTATACTCGGGCGATATCGCACTGGCCTTCAATGCACTGTTCGGGTACGGGACGGGCCCCGGCAAGCAGACATCCGGAGCTCCGAAGTCGAGTCCACCGCCCGACGTAACGGCAAAGCTCATATCCGGTCACCCTACCTGGATCTGGTCGCCATCGATCTTCACGACGTGCGACGCGGTGATTCTGGCGTTCTCGCCGTGGATGGCGACGTTGCCCTTGGCCGCATAGTCGATACGCTCGGCGCGCACATGGTCGGCCTCTTCCACGATGCGGTACGAGCGCTTCACCCTCTGCAACAGCCGTTCGAGCTGCGAGTCGAGGCTCCTGCCGATCAGCTTGGCCCGGTCGACCTCCGCGCGGACCGTCTTGCCGAGGAACGAGAACAGCTCCAGCGCGACGTGCCCCTCCTCGGCCTGAACACGCAACGTCGACGCGGCCATCGAGAGATCTCTGCCGGATACCACGTGTACGCCGTCCGGCGCAGCGAGGCCCAGCGAGCCGCTCCGCAAACGAATCTGGAGATCCCCTTCGGAGACGATGTGTGAGGGGGCGCCTTCCTCCCGCTCGAGGACGGCGAGGATGTAATGCGTGCCATTCACGATGGCAAGAAGCACCAGGTCTCCGGCGGCGGGCGCCAGCAGACAGCTCGTCGCGCGCTTCGCGCGGACCTCGCCATCATCGGTCTCGATGATGTACGCGGAGCCGTCGATGCGGAGCACGGCGCCGTGTTCACCGTGGGCTTCCCGCGCGTATTGTCTCGTCCTTGCTACGCTCTGCATGGTTACCTCATGAGTGAGGGGTGCGTTGACTACCGGCCGGCCTCCCGAGGACGTTGGCCTGCCAGTCTTCTGCTTCTTTGACGTCCTCGTCGTCGCCGTGCGCCTGCGCCTTGCTCAGCGGCCAGATCGTGCCCTTGTCCGTCACACGATGCAGCCGCGCGCGCGATAACGTCGCACCGGAAAAGTCGGCAGAAGACACGTCGGCGTGGGAGAGATCGGCATAGCTCAGGTCTGCCCGGCAGAAGCGGGCACCCGGGCAGCTCGCTCGATGCCAGACGCTCACGTCGAGCCGCGCGCCCGAGAAGTTCGCGGCGTCCACACGCGCATCGACGAAGAGCGCATGGCTCAGGTCGGCCTGGGCGAGGCTCGCGTTCATCACGGTCGCCTCGACAAAGACGGCCAGCTGGGCGATGGCTCCATCCAATCGAGCCCCGGTCAAGTCGGCGCCCTTGAAGCTGCATTGCGTCAGCGTGGCCCCGGAGAGGTCGCAACCGCGTAGGTCGGCGTTGGTAAATTGCGCATGGCTGAGGTCCATCCGCCGGAAGTCCTTGGGCCCCATCCGCACCTCGACCAGGATCGCCTCCACGAGGGTGGTGCCCGTGAGGATGGCCTGGGACAGGTCCTGGCGGAACAAGACAGCCTTGGTCAGGTTGGCCTGGGAGAAGTCCGCGCCTGCGTTCTCGGTCTGAAGCAGGGTGGCGTCGGTCAGGTCGACACGGACCAATCGGGCGTCCTTGAGGCTGGATCGCGCGATGTCGCCCGACGAGAGGTCAGCTCCGGTCAGATCGGCCGATTCAAGGTCTACCTGCGTGAAGCTCGCACCGACCAACGAGGCGTCGACGAGCACAGCCCCCGCGAGCGTGCAGTCCATGGCGGTGCCAAGGTGAAAATCCAACCCCTTCAGGTTTGCTCCTGCCAGGTCACAGCGGTGAAAGATCGCTTCGCGCACCTTGACGCCCGCGAGGTTGGCGCTGGTGAAGCGGACATCTTCGAAGATCCCGCCGGAGAGGTCGAGCCCCGAGAGGTCGCGGCCCGACAGGTCCAGCTCCGAAATGACCTCTCCTTGTTCAATCAGCTTGCACAGCGCTTCCCTATCCATGCTGCCCCTGGGCCGGCACTACCCGGAGTCGTTTGAGGTTGGCGCCGGCAAAGCTCGTGTCGTCGTCTCCGACCATTCGGTCGGCGCACACACAAAACAGGTTTGCTTTCTCGAAGTTGGCCCCACGGACGCATGCATCGTTCATGATGCTCTGCCTCAGGTCAGCGGCGTAGAGCGACGCCCCGGTGAGGTCGGCTCGGGTCAGCATCGCTTCGACGAGGTTCGCGCGATCCAGGGTCGCCTCGGTCAAGTCGGCCTCATTGAGCAGCGCGCCGCGCAGGTCCGCATCGGAGAAGTCGCTGCCACGAAGGCACGTTCCCATCAGGTTCGCGCCGGTGAGCGTCGCACCGCCGAAGTCTGCGCCCGCGAAGGACGAGCCCTTCACGCTCGCGAGGTCCTTCGCCATGGCGTTCCGGAAGATGGCGTTGTCGCCCTCGGCGGCGATGAAGGTGGCGGAGCTCAGGTCGACGCCGGTGAAATCGACCTCGGTCACATTCACCTCGTTGAACGTGCACCCCGAGAGCCGCGCGCCGACGAGGCGCGCTCCGGTGAGGTCTACGTCCTGGAACGTCGCCTTTTCTGCGACGACCCCCTCCAGGTTGGCGTCGCAGAAATTGGCCTCGGAGAGGTCGGCGCCCGACAGGTTGGCGCCGGACAAATCCGCTCCCCAGAGGTCAGCGTTGACAAGCACGGACTCGCCGAAATCGACGCCTCCACGGGCCTTCACGTCCCGCAGGCACGCCGAGCCAAGATTGGCCCCATCGAGCTTGGCCTCCGAGAGATCCGCGCCCACCAGGTTTGCGTGCGCCAGGATGGCTCCTGTGAGCTTCGCCTTTCGCAGGATGCTCCCGGTGAGAAAGGCCGACTCGAGGATGGCGCCCGAGAAGTCGGCTCCCTCGAGGTCGAGGTGAGAGAGGTCGGCGCCCGTGAGGTCGCACCCCGCAAAGCTCCGCCCCTCCTCGTGCCCGGCCTCCACCTCGTGGCGAAGTCGTAGAGCTTCATCGCTGTCGAGCGGCGCGGAGGCCAGCGAGAGGTGCGCGAGCCGCGGCCCGTCCTCGCCCCGGCCAGCGAAGAACGAAGCCTCTTCGTCCAGTCCCTCCGCGAGCTCGAAGGCCTCGTCCTCCGTGGGCTCACTGCCCAGGGCCTCGTCCTCTGGCAGGGGGTCGCCGGCTGGCTCCTCGGGCAGGGCGTGGGCAACCTCGGGCGCCTCGTCGGGGAGGTCGTAGGCGCCGTCGAGATCGGCTTCATCGGCGGCCTGGGTTTCGTCCTCGAACGCTCGCCAATCCACCGTCGACACGAGCTCTTCGGTCTTCTCTGGCGTGACGCCCTCGCTCTCCAGCGCCTGCCGCAAGTGCTCGCGGATCTGCGACAGCGTGACCTCGCCCGGAGGCTCGGCGGCGCTCTGACGCGCTTTCGCGAACAACGCATCGACGTCGACCCCGTGCACCTTCAACCCTGTGCGGGTCTTGCTATCGACCAAGCTGACCAGGGCCTCCTCGGATTCATCGAGGGGCGCCAGGTCGTCGGAGGGGCCCTCTTGCGCGAAATGCGCCTCCGGATCGATGCCATGGTCCCGCAGGTGCTTCCTGGCCCGCTCCACGAGCGCATCGCGTTCTCGAAGCGCTTCGACGTCCTCGTCGTCGTCTGCCGCGACGGGGGTCGTCGTCGGGGCCGTAGACGCGATCGGCTCCGCGTCCTCCTCGTGGTTTACCCTGGCGTCCGCCTCGGACCACGCGAGGCTCTCCTCTTCCCCGGTGTCCTCCGGGAAGTCCGTGGCCGGCTCCGCGTCGTCCTCGCCGGCTGCGGCGGCGAGGTGCTCGGGGTCGATCCCCATCTCGGCGAGCTCGGCCTCCATCGCTTGGACATCGGGGTCCTGCGCGGCTTCGGCCTGGTGGACACCGGTGGCGACGGCACCGGCCCCCGCCGCGGCTACGGCCGCGGCCTTGACGGATCGAGCCGGAGTACCTCCCAGGAACCCCTCCCGCCGCAGCCTTGACGCGAGCCCCGAGAGCTTGTCATCGGGCAGCGGCGGCGCCTCCGGATCCTCGGGCTCCGGCATGAGCATGTCGTCTTCGTCATCCGGGAGAGCGGTGCTGGGGGGGCCAAGCCGGGGGGTCAGGTAGTCATGGTAATACGCGACCGGCCTGGGGGCGCCCATGGCTTCGCAGGCGACCAGCACGGCCACCACGTCCTTCGCGTCGTCCGAGGTGATCTCGATGCCGCCGCGAAAGAGCGCGACTCCCCGCTCGCGGTGCGGGAACAGGCGCACCGTATCGAGCTTCATGGCAGGCTCGCGGATCACCACGCCGTCGCGCGTCTTGAGGCAGACGAAGCATCGGCTCGCGACCCCGGGGAGGGCGCCTTCAAGCCGAGGCTTGTCGGGGTGCATGTTCTCGACCACGAAGGCCTCGTCGCCCCGGAAGAACCCGTCGATCTGCTGGTCGTCCGGGGCCATGTTGAACAGCGTCGGGTCCAGATCCCGCGCAAAGCCAGGGAAGCACTCGTCGAGCCACGCTTTGTCGTGGGTGCCGATCTTGGAGAACCTCTGGGGCCAGGTCAGGTCGTAGCCGTCGAGGCCGGCGGGCGTCGGACGGTCGCTGCGCGCGTGGATCAGGTGCTTGGGCGACTCGATGTTGGGGAGCGTCGTGCTCTTGTCGCCGTGGCCCTTGCCCAGCGGGTTCTTGGCAAAACCGTCTCCGCCAAAGGCGTTTCGCCAGGTGACGGGCATCTCGGTGAAAGGCGCCGGCTCCGACATGCCGAGCAGCCCCCACGTCCGGTCGCCGACGACATAGAGGGTCTTGTCGATGGGTCCAAGCTGGGCGCGGACGGAGCTCGCGGGGCGAGCGACGCGGCCCGGCGGATAGCAGCAGCCCGTGACAAGGAGCTCGCCCCGGGTCTTGGGATTGAACTCGTCGAGGAGGCCATCTTCGCCGAGCTCCTTTGCGGCCATGGTCCAGACCGTCGGCTCATAGAGCAGCCGGGCCGGTCGGTCGTAGGAGAAGCCGACGAAGGTGGTGACCAGCAGGTGCGGGGTGCGCTGGTTCATGAAGACCCTCGGCACCACCCCGAGGCGCATCGGTTTGACGATTTTCATACGGCGGAATCCAGGGTAGCGGGCTCGATGGATCGTACGGCTCAGCGGTGGGCGCGAGCCTGTTCCACACGCAGCAGGTGGATCACTTCAGAATGTGCAAATCCGCGTTCGAGAGGCCGAGGCGGGTCTTGATCAGATGGATCTCGGACGAAGCTTTGTAGCCCTTCGTCGCGATCTCCGCCGCGTTCAATTTCTTTATCTCCAGGGGGGCGCGCTTGAATGCCAGCCCCTTGATGTTCTCGTATTTCGTTCCGTGGATGATCTCGACGCGCGATCCGATCTTGGTCGTGTAGAGGCCCGTCACGACGGCCTCGGCGGGGCCCCTCACAGTCTTCTGGCTCGGCCCAACAATCGTGGATCTTCTCGGGCCAAAGACCTTGGTGGTGCTACTACCTCTGATCGTCGTCTCGCTCGCCCCTGCGACAGTGGTCGTTCGCCCTGCGTGATAGTTGTTGGTGGCGGGACCGCGGATGTCCGTTCTTCGCGCACCTGTAACGTCGGTCTCGCTACGACCGTTGATCGTCGTCTTGTTCAGCACGTTGACCGTCGTATCTCGACCGGCGAGGAAAGTGCTCTCGTCACGGCCCGTGATACGGGTGGTACGCCTCCCGAGGATATTCAACACGCTGCTGCCCATGATCCGTACGTCGCGATCGGCCAGGAGCAAGGCCTCGTCGTCACCCTTGATCCGCGTGGTCCGCTTCCCCTTGATGAAGGTGTCTCGGTTCCCATGGACGGTCGTCTTTTCATTGCCAAAGATGCTCGTCCTGCGATAGCCCAGGATCACGTTCTGTGAGTATCCAGCGATGAAGTTCCCGGAGTATCCGCCGGTGACGCTCAGGCGGAAGCCGCCCACCACATTCTCGGAGATGCCCACGGTGAGCGCCGTTCGGTTGCCACACACGACGTTCTCGGAGGAGCCTCCGATGAACGTGAAAGCGTGGCCCTCCGTCTTGACTTCATACGTCGCGCCGGCGTTGGGCGCCCCCATTCGGAGGTAGGTGTTCGAGTGGGGCGTCGACAGCGTGATCCGCTCTTGCCCGGCCTGGTCTTCCAGCTCGAGCCGGTTCCGCCCGCCCGTCTGGATCACGTTCCGCGTGCTGTTTCCCGCCGTGACCGGGCTCGGCGTCAGCGCATTGGGCGCGACCCCGACGATGGACGGTCGATCGGGGTCGCCTCCCGCAAAGGCGCACATGACCTCGACGCCGGCTCGCAGCGGGAAGTGGAAGCCCTCGATGCCACCGCCATGGGGCTGAAGCATCCGAACCCAGGTCGACGCCTTCCCCCCGCTCAGGTCGCTCTCGTCGAAGTTGAACTTGACCCGGTAGCGACCATGGCTGTCGATCTGGGCGTAGTCGCTGACCGCCGCGCCATCAATGATGGCCGTCTCGGTGCCGTAGATCCGCGGCCACTCGGTGATCTGCGGCGCGCGGAACTGCACCGTCGCGGCGATGGCCTTGGCCTCGATACGATAAACTTCCTCCCACGGCGCAAGCTCCCGAAGCTCGGGCACGCCTGGGGACTGGTTGGACCAGTGCTCGACCTCGGTGGTCAGATACGTCGTGTTGAACGCGGCCCGCGGATGGTCCTCGATCTCGAAGGTAAACCCAGGGATCAGCGTCGCCGCCCCGCCCGTCGCCTGATAGACAACGCCGGTCGCGGACAGGCTCTCGGCCTTGATCCGCGCCAGCCGCTCCCCTTCGCCCGCCGAGAAGAACCGAGCACCGTACAGGCTGATCTCGCCGATGCCGCTGGCGCTGACGGACGCCTGCCCCGCGACCGCTACGGCCGGATTGGCGTAGTCATAGTCCTTGAGGCGGACCGTGCCGGGCATGACGCCATGCCGGCAGGTGAAGGCGTGGATGGTGTTCTTCGCCGTGTTGGCCCCGCCGATTTGCGGGTAATAACGAACGGGTTTGTCGCCATGGGGCTGATGGGCCGAGCGCTCGTCGACCAGCACCAGCGTCTCGCCGCCCTCCCCGTGCTCGAAGTAATAGTAGATGCCTTCGCGCTCCATCCACCGGGCGATGAAGGCATAGTCACTCTCGCGGTACTGGCAGACGTGCTCTTCGGCGCCGTAGGCGCCCCGGAGCTGGAAGGCGCAGTCCGTGACGCCGCCCTTTTGAAGGACGTCTTGAATGATCGCCGGGATGGTCTTCTGGCTGAAGACACGGCTGTGAAGCGACAGGGTAAGCAATGCGAGGCGCGGAACCATGGTGGCCCGGAAGACGCACCGACCGGCAAAGTCGTTGATGAGCTCGATGCTGCCAAGGACACCGCTTCGAAGGAAGCGCTCTCCGCCGTCGCTCCGCTCCAGGGAGAGGGTCACCGGCTGGCCCACGGCCGCGGCCATATCGAAATCATGGCCGACGTCGTTCGTCATCATCAGGTAGAGCTCGAAACGGTAGAGCTTCGAGATACCCTCGGTGCCATGGAAAGCCGCGATCTGGGTGGAAGAGGGCAGGACGCTCGAGTGAACGACGAAGTTATCGGGCATGGGGAGCCTTGTGGTAAGGAACAGCTGCAGGAAGAGAGGACGCGCGCCATGTAGCGTAGGCGGGAATTGTGTCGATCGTGTGTCGGTACGCCTGCTTGTCGCTGTCGTCCAGCGAGGCGCCGGTAACCGAGCGGAAATCCCCGTGGGGTCCGCTCGTGATCTCGTCATGCGGCGGAAGTCCGCGTGTTCGTCGGCGCGTTCGTCGGCGACGTGGCCGGGTCGAGGGCGGCGTGGAGGAATGACCAGGGGCTCACCCTCGACGGCGAGGCAGGCCGGGACGCTCGTCCTTCTCCCTCGATGTCCGCTCCTCAGGGGCAGCTCGGTCGCCACGCGTCGTCGGCGAAGTACCTGGCGATGAGATCGTGGAGCGGACGATCGTACTCGCGCAGCTCCACGCGGGTGTTGATCTCGTTGTGGATCCCGTTCCCCGGGATCGATTCGATGTTTGTGTCGAACCAGTCCTGGACGCCCTCGGCCCAGTATTCGTCCTTGTTCGTCGCGGCGTAGGTGTCCGCCCATTTTCCGGCCTGGAGCGCGCCCTGGAACACCTCCGCGAGCTCCTGGTCGAAGGTCGGCTCGGCGAAGGCGATGCCCATGATCGCGATGGCGTGCGAGAACTCGTGCACAAGAATGTCCTCGCCCGTGTACCGATCGCTCGGATAACAGAGGACGTTCTCCTCGGCGCACGAGCTCGCCGGACGGGCGGGCGTCGCGCCGAGGCCGCGGGCCCGTGTGTCCCAGTCCGTTCCCGGGAACGCCTCGTAAAGATCGCTGTGCTCGGGGATGTCGGTCGTCAGCTCCGTCTCCGCCATCACCGCGACGCGTGTGTGGTTCGCGATCATCGCCTGACGCACGTCGTCGCGCAGGCCGAGCATGCGGACGACGACCGAGCACGCGCGCAGCAGCGCCGCGTCCGGCGGGCTCCCGGAGCTGACGACGGGGATTCCCGAGGCGTCGATGTACTTCTTGTAGAACGGGTCGAGCCCCAGCTCGGGCGGCACCTCCGAGACGCTGGCGCACACGCCCTCGGGTGCTCCTCCGCCTCCGCCTCCCCCGGTCCCGGCGCCTGTCGCGGCGCTGGAGCTCGCGCCCTCCGCCGCGATCGAGCTGGTCTCCGCGGCGCTGCCGGCGCCGCCGCTGCCGACTGGACCTGTGCCACCGCCGCCGGCGCTGGGGTCGGGCGGCGACTCCGAACAGGCGGTCAGGGCACACGCGAGGACCGCTACAAATACGCATCTTTCACGCATGCTCGCGATCCTACATGAGCTCATGCCAGCGTCCAGGTCGCGCGAGGCGCTGCAGAACGGCTGCTGCCCGCATCCCGCGCACGGGGACGAGCCAGACTCCGCCCTGGCCGGGCCGACAGGCGTGCAAGCAGACGTATGCTGGCACACAAATTGCCTCGAGGGTTCTGAAAGAGGAATTGGATAGCACGATCCGATTTGCCGCGATTGCGTCCGGTAAGCTGGACAACGTGCGCTGTGCAGGAGTAGTATGCCGCTGCCGCTGGCGCCGAGCGTGGGCGCGGAGATCGGTACCGGAGTCGTGTCGCCGGCATGCCGGCAGCGCCTCGCTGGAAGCGAGCCCTCGTATCGAGGAAGTACGAACATCCAGCATACCGATTCCCGAGCCTGTCCCGGCGCATGAGCCTGCACGGGTAGAGGTCAGGAGCCTGGGTCTCGTGGAATGGAGAGCTCTCTCCTGGTTCCAGCGACGAGATGCGCAGGCGGAGGCGGCTCCGATGCGATGACCGCGCGCGTCCTCGCGTCGGGCAGTCGCATGTCACGTAGGAAGTGCACTGGAGGAGGTTTTCGTGAAGAAATCGTGTGTGATGGTCGGGACGCTGTTGCTGGCGAGCTTGGGTGCGTCGGGCTGCGTGGCGGACAGCGTCGATGGCGCGGGGGAAGAGGACGCCCTCGGCGAGGCAGCCCAGGCGCTGACCTTCGACCCGGAGGTCCGTAACTTCGGTACGGTCTCGGGGCAGTCGACGGTCTGGAGCTCGGTCGTCGTGGATAGCCAGGGGGCGAGCCTGTCGGGCTGCCAGTGCGACATATCGAGCCAGTATTTCGGCTTCTCGAACTGCCCGACCTCCTTCCAAGGCACGCGGACCGTCGGCGTGAGCTTCACGCCGCCTTCGACGCCGGGGGCCTATACCGGGACGTTCAGCATCATGTGCAGTGGCTCGGTCTCCGGATCCAGCTACGTGAAGGCCGTGGTCCCCATCGGCGCCAACCACAACGGCACGCTCCTCCGGGTCGGCGGCGCAAAGAAGGCCGGGGGCAAGGCCGGGCGGCGGGCACGGACAGCGGGCGCTGCGCCCTCGAGCCGCCGCCCGCGGTGACCCGCGGCGCGTGACCGCCGCGGGCCGGGGCCAGCGCCGCGCCTGGAGCCGCCGCGGCGCGACGCGCGGCGGCTCGTCAGACCAGCGGCCGGGCGGCGCAGCCCGCCGCCGCGAGGTTCTCCCGGCAGGCAGCGAGCGTCGGGTGACCGGGGCCGAGCGTCGCCTCGTAGATGGCGAGCGCCCTCTCCAGCAGCGGCCGAGCCGACGCGCGCTTGCCCTGCGCCAGGCGCAGCACGCCGAGGTTGTTGAGCGCCATCGCCAGGTCGGGGTGGGCCGGGCCGAGGAGCTCCTCCATCCGCCGGATCGCCTTGCGGAACAGGCGTGCTGCGGCGTCGAGCTCCCCGTTCGCGTAGAGCAGGGCGGCGAGGTTGCTCGTGGTGAACGCGACCTCGTGATGCGCGGGGCCGTGCGCGCGCTCGAAGATGGCGAGCGCGCGCCTGTAGAGCGCCTCCGCCTCGCCGCGCTTGCCCTGGGCATCGAGGATCGCCGCGAGCGCGGCGGCGTCCTCCGCGACGAGCGGGTGCTCCGGTCCGAGCGCGGCCTCCCGCAGCGCCACCGAGCGGCGCGCGAACGGCTCTCCGCGGGCGGCGCGGCCGCGGGCGTGCTCGAGCCCACCGAGGTTGTGGAGCACGGGCGAGAGCTCGGGGTGGTCCGGCCCGTGGACCCGCTCGAGGATGCGGAGCGCCCGGCGGTAGAGCCGCGCCCCCTCGGCGAAGCGTCCGCGGTACTTGCAGCTCATCGCGAGCTCGTTGAGGCAGGCGGCGACCTCGACGTCGCGGGCGCCGAAGGCCGCCTCGACCAGCCGGAGCGCGCGGCGGGCGCGCCCCGCGGCGTCCACGTAGCGGCCCTGGAGTCGAGCGCTCGCGGCCAGGGCGCGCCACGCCTGGACGCGGAGCCGCGCGATCTCGCCGCGTCCTCGGGCCGGCGCGAGGACGCGGACAGCGCGGCGCGCGTGCGCTTCAGCGGCCGGATGGTCGCCGGACGTCGCCGCGATCTGCGAGAGCAGGAGGAGCGCGCCGGCCGACTCCGGGTGGTCAGGCCCGAGCTCCCGCTCGATGAGCGCGAGCGCCTCGCCGGCGTCCGAGCGCGCCTCCCGGAGCATGCCAGTCGAGAGATGATGGAGGGCGCGCTCGCGGAGAGCCCCCTGAGTCCTCTGTGGCGCTGTGGTTCCCTCTCTCATGAAACCGTGGACGAGCCTGGCGGTACGGTGCTTGAATCGCCCCTCGCCGGAGGTGTCCTAGGTCTCGCGCTCGAGCGCGCGCACCAGGAGCGGCGCCACCGAGCGCAGGGCGCCGGGCGCATCGGCGAGCTGCTGGCTGCCAGGGTGCGAGTCGGTGCCGAGCAGCGTCGTGAAGACGCCGGCCTTCCTGATCTTCTCGAGCGAGTCGCCCGGCAGGACGAGGTGGCTCGCGACGGCGTGGACCTTGGAGGCCCCGGCGGCGAGGTAGGCGCGCCCCGCCTGGACGAGCGACGAGCCGGTGCGGACCATGTCGTCGTAGATGACGACCTCGCGGCCCGAGACATCGGCGTTGACGCCGGTCACGCCGAGCCCGTCGCCCCGCCGCTCCTTGTAGACGAACGCCGGCTCGACGCCGAGGCCGCGGGCGAGGCTCTGCACCCACTTGGCCCGGCCGGCGTCCGTCGCCGCGAGCACGTACGGGCGATCGCCCATCAGCTCGCGGACCGCCTGCGTGATGAGCGGGGCGCCGTACAGGTGGCGCGTCACGTGCGAGTCGCTGAAGTAGAACTCGATGCCGTCGGTGTGCAGATCGAAGAGGAAGATGCGCGTGCCCGCGTCGCACGCCGGGATCGCCGAGATGAGCCGCGCCCGCGTCTTCGCGGTCACCACCTCGCCCGGCTTCACGGCCCGCTCCATGGTCGCGTAGCCGAAATAGGGCATCACGATGGAGAGCGACCGGGCGCCGGCGCGCGAGATGGCGCAGCCGAGGTCGTAGATCTCGAGCCAGTCGAGGTCCTGCGGGGCGCCGCCGAGCAGGACCACGTCGCGCCCCCAGCAGTCGACCGCGACGCGCAGGTAGCGCTCGCCGTCCGGGAAGCTCTTGCGCTCGACGAGGCCGCGCTCGAAGTCGCCTGCGGCCAGGAAGGCGGGCTCGAGGTACGCGTACGAGCGGATCGTGATGAGGAGACGGCGCTGGCTCATCGCGCCCCCCGTCGGGGCGCCCGGGCCGGCGCGCCGGCCCCTCGCCGAGCGCCGCGGGCTGGCGCGCCCTTCGCGGGCGGCGCGGCCTGCGCGCGCGGCGCGGCCTTCGTCGACGGCGCGGCCTTCGCAGAAGGCGCGCCCACGCTGGCGAGGACGCTCTTCAGGTGGGGCTCCATGCCGGGCTCGCCCGGGAAATCGACGGGATCGGGGAGATCTTTCATCTGCACGACGTCGCATCCTGCTTCACGCGCGGCCTCGTGCAAATGGCGCCGGAACTTGGCGCGCACGATGCCACGGTGGTTGGTGCACGCGAGCAACCGGCCGCCCGGGGCGAGCAGGCGGAAGGCGAGCGCGGCGAGCGCGCCGAAATCGCTCGCCGCGCTGAAGCGGCTCTTCTTCGTGGTCGCGAAGCTCGGCGGATCGATCACGATGAGGTCGAAGCGCTGGCCGGCCTGGGCGGCGGTCTTCAGCCACGGGAACACGTCGGCCTCGACCACGACGTGCGCCGCCGCGTCCGCGCCGATCGCGTCGAGGTTCTCGCGCGCCCAGGCGACCGCGCCCCGGGACACGTCGACCGTGACGCTCTCGCGCGCGCCGCCCGCCACGGCGGCCACGGTGAACGCGCCCGTGTAGGCGAACAGGTTCAGCACCCGCGCGCCCCGGGCGAGCTCGCGCACCCGCCGCCGGTTCTCGCGCTGGTCGAGGAAGATGCCGGTCGAGAGCCCGTCGCCGAGCCGCACCTTGAACGGCAGCCCGTGCTCGAGGACGGTGAGCTCCTCCGGCGCGCTCTCCCCGCGGACAGCGTGCCGCGGCGCGAACTCCTCGCGCCGCGCGTCCACGATGACGCTCGCGTGCTTCGGGCGCACCTTGAGGTAGACGCCCCTCGCCCCGAGCCGGTGGGCCGCGTCGAGCACGACGTCGCGCGGCGGCGCGCCCGGCTCGCCCTCGCCCGCGCCGAACAGCGACACGACGAGGTGCTCGCCGTAGAGGTCGACCGAGACGAAGGGGAGGCCGTCGCCCGCGCCGTGGACGAGCCGGAACGCCGTGGTGTCGCCGGCGCGCGCGACGCCGTAGCGCCGCTCGGCGGCCTCGCGCATGGCGCGCTCGACGGCCGCGACGCCCCCCGCGTACGGGTCCACGGCCGAGGCCGCGAGCCACGCCTCGAAGGCCGCCGGCAGCTCCGATCGGAAGGTCGCGGCCGCGCCGGTGGCCGGGTGCTCGAGGCGGAGCTCGGCGGCGTGCAGGAGCAGGCGCGAGGCCTCGGCGCCGCCGTAGAGCGGATCGCCGGTGATGGGCAAGCCGATCGCGGCGAGCTGCACCCTGAGCTGGTGGGTGCGGCCGGTCTCGGGCCGGAGCTCGAGCAGGGCGCGGTCGCCGCGGCGCTCGAGCAGCCGGTAGCGGGTGATCGCCAGCACGCCGCCGGCGGCTTTCTCCTGGCCGCCCGCGCCCTTCCGCCTGCCCCCCGCGCCCCGATCCTCCCGCCCCGCGCCGGCCTCGGCGATCGCGCGCATCGCGCCGCCCGGCGCCGGGACGAGGCGGTGCCGCAGCGTGCCGCGCGGCGCGCGATCGCCGAAGCCGGAGACGGCGGCGACGTACGTCTTCTGCACGGTGCGCCCCTCGAACTGCCGCGCGACGGCGGCGTTCGCCTCGCGCCGCCGCGTGAACAGGAGGACCCCCGAGGTGTCGCGATCGAGCCGCTGGTGGATCCCGAGGTACGCCTCGGCGTCGCCCCGGCCGCGGAGGAAGGCGCGGAGGCGCGTCACGACATCGTCGATCCGGTCCGCCTCCGGCGCGTGCGTCGACAGGCCAGCCGGCTTGTCGACAACGATGAGATCCGCGTCCTCGGCGAGGATCCACTCCGGATGGAAGTCGGGAAAGAGCTCGGAGAGCGAGAGGGGCGGTGTCATCAATTCTGCTTGACGTCGGTGCCGGGCGGCGCGGCGAACTGGAACTCCGCGGGATCGATCGACGCGGGCTGCGACGCGTCCTCGAAGTCGAACCGGTTCCGGTTGCCCTGCGCGTCGACGATGAGGACGCGGCGCACGACGCCCGGGTCCTTCTTCGCGAGGAGCGCCCTGTCGATATAGAACATCACGAACTCGTAGTGAGGAGTCGGCGCCCGCGGCTTGCCGACGAGCACGGGGCCGCCCGCGAAGCTCGCCTTCTCGTTGAAGGTGAACGTGAACGACGGGCGGAGCCCGTGGCCCATGAGGAACGAGAGGGCGCCCGGATACTCCGAGTCCTGCACCCGCGTCACGAACATCTGCCGGTCCTCGGCGACGTAGACCTTGAGCGACACGCCGTCGGAGACGATGCGGTTCTGGTTCGGCGGGTCGTAGCGAAACGAGATCCTGTCCGGCTTCGCGACCGAGAGCGTGCCGCTCTGCTTCTTGACGGCGCCGGAGATCTTCTGCGTGTGCTCCTGCTTGAAGCGGGCGAAGTACGTCTTCTTGCCGACGAAGATCGCGTCGACCTCCGCCGCCACGGCGTCCGCGGATCCGGCCTCGGCGGGCGGCACAGGGGGCGGCGCCCCCGCGCCCGGCGCCGGCGCGGTGGTCGCCGCCGGCGCCTCGGCGCGCGCGCCCCCCGCGTCGCCCGCTGCCGTCGCGCCCCCAGCGTCGCCCGCTGCCGTCGCGCCCCCCGCGTCCACCGGCGGCTTCCGGCCCGCGTCTTCCGCCGGCGCGCCCGCGTCCGCCGGCGCCGCCGCGTCGGCCGCGCCCTCCGCGCCCGCGGGCGCCGCGGGGGCGCTCGCCGGCGGCGCGACGGCAGGGGGCGGTGGTTCCGGCGGCGCGGCGTCGGCCGCCGCGCCGTCGGCCGCCGCGCCGTCGGCCGCCGCGCCGCCGGCCGGAGCGGGCGGCGCGTCGCAGGCCGCCGCGGCCAGGGCAGCGGGCAGGACGAGGGCGGCGAGGCGGAGGCGGATCATCGAGGAGCTCGCTTTCGAGGGGTGTGCGCCGCGTGTTCTAGGACAGGTAGGGCCGAGGTGGTAGCGCCGACGACGCCCCCGGCCGCGCCGCCGCGCTGGCCTCGACGGCGCTCTCGCGTCGTCGCCGGGGCGCGCTCGACCAGCGCCGCTCGAAAAATAACGGATGGCGCGCTGCGAAGGACGCCGGCCCGACCACGGAGCCGCGAGGGGAATCACGATGGAATCACGATGAAAACGGCCGCGGGAGCGACGGCGGACGCGACACGCGCTGGTCGACGAGCTCGCCTCGAGCATCCCGGGCGAGACCATGTCTTGACCCCTATTTCCACGTAGCCCAAACTCTCCGACCGCATGCGCGTGGGCACTCCTTCCCTGATCGATGCGTCGTCGCTCATCCTGATCCTGGACGTCTCGCGCAAGCTCGCGGCGCCGTGCGACCTCACGGAGCTGCTCGAGCTCATCATCAAGACGGGGCGGGAGGTGATAGGCGCCGACCGCGGGAGCGTCTTCCTCTACGACGAGGAGGCCAAAGAGCTCTACTCGCGTGTCGCCACGGGCGAGGCGCAGATCCGCGTCAGCATCGACAAGGGCATCGCCGGCGAGTGCGCGCGCAATCGCCGGACCGTCGTCGTCGACGATTGCTATACCGACCCGCGGTTCAATCCGGAGATCGACCGCCGGACGGGATATCACACGAAATCCGTGATCACGGTGCCGCTCATCGGGCTCGACGACAAGCTCGTCGGCGTGCTGCAGATGCTGAATTCGGCGGCGGGCCACTTCGGCCCGGACGAGAGCGACGTCGCCGAGCTGCTCGCGGCGCAGGCGGCCGTCGCCGTGCAGCGCACGCTCCTGCTCGAGGAGCGCATGATCAAGATCAAGCTCGAGCACGACCTCACCATCGCGCGCGACATCCAGCAGAACATCCTCCTGCGCCGGCTCCCGCGCTGCCCCGGATACTCGCTCTCGGCGTTCAGCAAGCCGGCGGACGACACCGGCGGCGACATCTACGACGTCATCCGGCTCGACGAGCGCGCGGACATGTCCCCGATCCTCCTCCTGCTCGCGGACGCGGCCGGCCACGGCATCGGCCCCGCGCTCAGCGTGACGCAGTTCCGCGCGATGCTCCGCATCGGCCTGCGCCTCTCGGCCGACATGGACGCGCTCATTCACCACATCAACCAGCAGCTCATCGAGGACCTGCCGAACGACCGCTTCATCACGGCGTTCCTCGGGATCCTCGACCCGGCCACCCACCAGCTCCGCTACCACGCGGCCGGGCAGGGGCCGCTGCTCCATTACCGGGCGGCCGAGGGCCAGGTCGCGTGGCGCGATCCGACGACGGTCCCGCTCGGCATGTTCAAGGACCTCGACCTGCCCCCGCCGCCCCCCCTCGTGATGGCGCCGGGCGACCTCCTCGTGCTGCTCACCGACGGCTTCTACGAGTACCAGGACGCCGCCGGCCAGGTGTTCGGCAAGGAGCGCGTCGGCGACCTCATCCACCGCCTGCACGCGCGCCCCACCTCCGACATCCTCGGCGCCCTCCTCGCCGAGGTGCGCCGTTTCGCCGGCTCGGCGAAGCAGATCGACGATCTTACGGCGCTGCTCGTGAAGCGGGACGCGTAGAGCGCGCTCCCCTGCTTCCCATCCCTCCGTCCTTGCGCTAGCTAGGCCCGCGATGAGCGCTGTCGTTGCCGCCCCTCCTCCTGGCTCCCCCTCCCCCTTCCCCGGCGATCCGCCGGTCGACATCGCGCTCGCGCAGGCGCACAAGCTCTCGGCGAGCGAGTGGGAGCGCGCGCGCGAGCACCTCGGACGGCAGCCGACGTTCACCGAGCTCGGGGTGCTCAGCGTGATGTGGAGCGAGCACTGCTCGTACAAGAGCTCCCGCGTGCACCTCGCCCGGCTGCCCACGACCGGCCCGCGCGTCATCCAGGGGCCCGGCGAGAACGCGGGCGTCGTCGACATCGGCGACGGGTTCGCGGCCGTCTTCAAGATGGAGTCGCACAACCACCCGTCGTACATCGAGCCCTACCAGGGCGCCGCCACCGGCGTCGGCGGCATCCTGCGCGACGTCTTCACGATGGGCGCGCGCCCCATCGCCAACCTCGACTCGCTCCGCTTCGGCCGGCCGGACCACCCGCGCACGCCGCAGCTGCTCCGCGGCGTCGTCGCGGGCGTCGGCGGCTACGGCAACTGCATCGGCGTGCCGACCGTGGGCGGCGAGCTCTTCTTCGACCGCGCCTACGACGGCAACATCCTCGTCAACGCCTTCACCTGCGGCGTGGTCCGCACGGACCGCATCTTCTACGGGCGCGCGAGCGGCATCGGCAACAACGTGCTCTACGTCGGCGCCAAGACGGGGCGCGACGGCATCCACGGCGCCACCATGGCCTCGGACGAGTTCTCCGAGGGCGGCCCGAGCCAGCGGCCCACGGTGCAGGTCGGCGACCCCTTCATGGAGAAGCTCCTGCTCGAGGCGTGCCTCGAGATCTTCGCGGAGGACCTGCTCGTCGGCGTCCAGGACATGGGCGCCGCGGGGCTCACCTCGTCGTCGGTCGAGATGGCGGGCAGGAGCGGCAGCGGCCTCGACCTCGACCTCGACCTCGTCCCGCGGCGCGCCGCCCGGCTCACGCCGTACGAGATGCTCCTCAGCGAGTCGCAGGAGCGCATGCTCCTCGTCGCGAAGCCCGGGTGCGAGGCGCGCGTCATCGAGATCTGCACGAAGTGGGAGCTCGACGCGGCGATCATCGGCCAGGTGACCGACACGGGCCGCTGGGTCGTGCGCGCCACGCCCGGCTACGACCCGCTCGGCGGCGCGGCCGCCGGCGTCGCTCGCAGCCCGGTCGTCGTCTGCGACCTCCCGGTCGACTTCCTGACCGACGCGGCGCCGAAGTACGATCGCCCGCAGCGCGACGACGCCGCGCTGCCGGCGCGCCGGGCGTTCGACCCGCGCACCCTCCCGGCGCCGTCCTCGTGGTCCGAGCTCTTCCTCGCGATGGCGGGCTCCCCGAACCTCGGCTCGCGCGCGTGGGTGTGGCGGCAGTACGACCAGATCGTGCGGGGCGGCACCGAGGTCCGCGCCGGCAGCGACGCGGCGGTGGTGCGCGCCCCCTGCGACAAGGACGGCCAGCGGTACGAGAAGCTCCTCGCGTTCTCGAGCGACTGCAACGGGCGCCTCTGCGAGCTCGACCCGTTCCAGGGCGCGGCGATGGCCGTGGCGGAGGCGTGCCGCAACGTCGTGTGCTCGGGCGCCGAGCCGATCGGCCTGACCGACTGCCTCAACTTCGGCAACCCGGAGCGGCCGGAGATCATGCGGCAGTTCGCGCTCGCGATCGACGGCATGGCGGCGGCGTGCCGCGCGCTCTCGGTGCCCGTCGTGAGCGGCAACGTGTCGCTCTACAACGAGACCGACGGCCGCGCGATCCTGCCGACGCCGACGGTCGCCGTCGTGGGGCTCGTCGCGGACGCCGGCGACGTGCTGCGGGCGTCGTTCCCGGCCGCCGGCCTCTCGGTGCTGCTGCTCGGCGACCCGCGCGGCGGCCCGCTCGGCGGCTCGGAGTACGTCGCGCGCCACACCGGCGAGGTGAAGGGGCCGAGCCCCGCGATCGATCTCGATCGCGAGGTGCGGCTCCAGGGGCTCTGCCTCGCGCTCGCCCGCTCGCGGCCGCGGCTCCTCCAGAGCGCGCACGACGTCTCGGACGGCGGGCTCGCGATCACGCTCGGCGAGTGCTGCGCCGCCGCCGACGACCCGGCGGCGATGGTGGGCGCCCGCGTGCGGCTGCCGGAGGCGCCGAACGATGAAGCGCGCGAGGAGCTCGCCGAGGCGCTGTTCGGCGAGGCGCCGAGCCGCATCGTCGTCAGCGTCCGGCCCGAGGACGCGCCCGAGGTCGCGCGGAGGGCCAGGGAGGCCGGCGTGCCCTGCGCCGAGCTCGGCACCACCGGCGGCGACCGGCTCACGATCGCGGCCGCCGGCGGCGCGCTGGTGATCGACGTCGAGCTCGGCGCGCTGCGCGACGCGCGCGACCGGTGCCTCGAGCCGATCGTCGGGAGCTAGCGAGCAAGCAACTCGGGGTCTGCCCTTCGATGTTCCGGGCGGTTCCCCACGCGCTGCGTGCAGCGTCCAACTTGCGTCCTGCGCCGGGACAAGAGAAATTGGCGCCCATGGCGCTCCGCAAAGCCGTGATCCTCCTCATCGAGGACAGCGAGATCGATCGCACCCTCTATGGGCGCTATCTGAGGGACTGCTATCTCTGGAAAGAGGTGGCCGGCTCCGCCCGGCTCCGCGAGGCCGTCCTGACCGCCCTCCGGGTGGGCGCCCTCGCCGTGGCGCCCTCGCCGTCGTGACGACAAGCGCCTGAGCGGACGCGCTCGCCGCTCCTGCGCGGCTCGGCTCCGCGCCCCGCGCCGGAAGCGCCGGAACGCAACGCGCGGCTGCGCTCCGCCCGGGGGGGGGTTTCGCGCGCCCGCGCGGCGCCGGTCGCCTATACTTTCCTGATGAAACGCTGGCTCCCGCTCGGGCTCATCGCCCTCGGCGCCGTCCTCGCCGTGGTGGCGCTGCTGTTCTCGCCCTCCGAGGAGGACCGGATCCGCGACCGGCTCGCCCAGCTCGAGGCCGCGGTGCGCATCGACGACGGCGAGCGGAACCCGCTGGTGCGCCACGGCCGCGTTCGCAAGGAGTTCGCCCAGATCTTCACGAAGGAGGCGAGCGCCCGCGTCGTCGAGATCGGCGATCGGCTCAGCGGCCGTGACGACCTCGCGGCGGCCGCGACCCAGGCCGCGGTCGTCTATCAGACCGCGGACGTGAGCTTCGGCGACACGGAGATCCAGGTCGATCCGGCCGGCATGACCGCCGAGGTGACCGCCACCGCGACCGTCACGGGCGCCCGGCACGGACACGCGGCCCGGCGCGACGAGCTGCCCGTGGCGCTCCGGCTCGAGAAGGTCGACGGAGACTGGAAGATCGTCTCCGCCACCGTCCACCCCCGGCGCGCTCCCGGCGACGACGGCCTCTGACCGCGCAACGCCGGGCCCCGGCCGACACGCTTGTGCGCTGGCGGGTCACGGGTCCGTGAGGGGCGCCCCGGCGAGGGTGAAGTAGAACGCCGTGCCCCCGGTCGGGGGTGAATCCGCCCAGATCCGCCCCTTGTGACGCTCGATGATCCGCTGGGTGATGGCGAGCCCCGAGCCGGTCCCCTCGCCGTACTGCGCCGCTGTCGAGAGCCGCTCGAACATCGTGAAGAGCCGGTGCCGCTCGTCCGGGGGGATGCCCACGCCGTTGTCCTTGACGTAGAAGACGGTGGGAATCGACGTCTCGTCGAAGCCCACCTCCACCCAGGGCGCGGGGCTCGCGGGAGTATTCGTAAAGAGAGTTGATGAGCTTCATCGTGCTCACGGCGAGATCGCCGAACGGAGAAGCTGAGATCGATGGGCTCGTCCGGCGGAGGGACGATGTCCGACGGCCGGTAGTCGACGTCCGGGATGATGCAGAGCCAGCTCCGGAGGTAGAGCTCCCGCGCCTGCGCCGGGATGTCGGAGGCCGGATAGCGCAGCCCGAGGTAAGGCTCGATGTCCGGCTCCCTGGCCTCGGCGATGACCTCGCCGTTCCAGGCGCTATCGAACCTGTAGATCATCACCCGGTCGTAGCCGGTGAGGCGCTTGCTCTCCTGGGCCGTCGCCTCGCACGCGTCGAAGAGCCCCGCCGCCGACTGGATCCGCTCGATCGCCGCGTGAATCACCCGGTACACGCTCGAGAACGACACGTCGCCCGGCGCGCCTTGCGGCTCGAGCTCCACGATCAACCGCTCGCCCGACCGGTGCGCGATCGCGGCAATCGCGCAAAAAAAGAAAGGCCGGTCGGGAGAGCCCGCCGGCCTGAGGTCCGCTGCCGCGGCCCCACCGGAGCCGCTCAGGAGCGCCGGCGGAATGGGGATCCACCGGAGAAACCTGAAAGACCCGCGGTCACAAGAGACAAGTCAGGAAAGCAAGGGAAACGATAAAAAAGCGCAATGAAGAAAGAAAGGGCGAGCAAAGAAGAAGTCGAAGCGGAGGCGAAGAGTAGTACGATTCAAGAAGTGAGTCAAAGCAAAAGAAGAAGCGAAAGCAAAGGATGAAGCGCAGACTGGAATCGTAGGGGCAAGCTCAAGCGAAGCAGAGGGCAAGCTGAAGCGAAGCGCGAAGCAGAGTCGAACTCGAGAGCTGCAAGAGGTAAGAGAAGCTCAGACCAAGGTCGACAAGCCGATCACGATAAGCCATCTCGTTCGGCAACGCGCGTCGCGCGTGCCTCGCTCATCCCTCCTTAATCGCCTCGCAAGGCGGGTATCGTCACGCAAACCGAAGCTCTCTCCGCCGGCGCCCGGCGACAAGTCAATCAAGGAGCCGACAGCAAGGTCCATGGCATCCATGGTGGCGGCGGGGTCACGATCGCTCGGCATGGGCTGCCGTCGATCCCCTCGCTCGGCGCCCCCCAACGACTGGGGCTCGCACTGCGAACGATGTGCCAGCGGGGCCGCTCCCTTCGAATCCCCATGAAACCGAGCGGCGAACGGGAGCGACATCTGGGGAGCCATTGAGCAACCGGCGGGCCAACCTCGATCCCCCCGCACGAGCGGGCCCCGAGGGCCAAAAAACCCGCAGAAACCCGCATCCAGCAGCGGGCCGCGCCGCCCGGGGGTGCGATGAACGTCATACATTTCCGCAGGGACTGGTCCGATCCACGGATGGGTTCAGATCCAGAACTGAATTCTTACCTGGACATGAAAACGTCCACCCATCGAGGGCCGGCCACCCTGCATCGCGCCATGAGAGCGAACGATTGCAATGATGCGGCACGCGCCGCGCGACGCACCGCAGCGTATTTTGACGCTGCATGCTGGTTCCAGCGCGCAGCACGGTACGCGGCGCGCAGCACGGCACGCGCGCGCAGCGCACCGCGGCACGCGGCGCGCGGCTCCAGAGAGCGCGCAGCGCGGCACACGAGCCTACGTGGGCACGGAGCTACCTGCACCCGGCCCGGATCAGCGGCTCGACCACCCGGCCGATGTTCTCCTGGGGCGCAGAGAACCTGTGGCCCTCGAGCTTCCTCAGCGCGCCCAGGAACCTTGGCCAGCTGCCGCCGCAGGTCGAGAGCAGCGCCTGGAGCTCCGGGGTCCCCGAGTTGTAGACGCGGAACTGCACGAGCGAGGCGTTGTTGAGCGGGCGGCGCGCCCCGATGTCCTCCTTGAGCCGGGCCAGCACCGCCTTCTTCTCGGCCCGCTTCTCGGCGTCCGACGCCGGGGACGCGTACAGCCGGTTGAGGTGGACGTACGCGTCGTGCAGCGCGCGCGCCCGCGCCTCACTCCGCTCCTGCTCCCTCATGTAGGCCGTCTTCTCCGCGGAGAAGGGGCCCAGCCGCTCATCCAGGTAGACCTTGGCGAGCTCGTCCCCGACGAAGCTCGCGAGGCTCTCGTTCAGCCTCGTCTGGCCCTTCACGTACAGCGTCGCGTGCAGCGACTCGTGCAGCACCACGTTGGCGAGCTCGCCGAGCGCCTCGTCCCCGCTCGAGATCATCGTGGACAGGACCGGATCCTCCAGCCAGCCGAGCGTCGAGTACGCGCCCGCCGGGCGCACGTCGACGTCCCAGCCGTCCGCCTTGAGCGGCGCGGCGAAGGCCTTGGCCTCCTTGAGATCGAACCAGCCCACATAGGGAACGTTGCCGACGATGGGGAAGCTCCACGTCTTGGAGCGGAACCGGAGCGGCTCGCACGCGCTCACCACCCAGACCGCGGCCGGGCGATCGAGCTCGACATACGTCCTGTAATTGCCGGTCGGGGTGAGCCCATGACGCTCTCCGAAGCGCTTGATATGCGGGACCTCGCGCAGCAGCGCGCGCGTCCGCCACGGCCTGCGGGCGTCGCCGACGGCGTCCTCGAGCGACTCGGCGCTCCACGCCATCGAGAGCTGACCGAGGCCCGCCTGCGCGATGTAGCGGATCTGGGTACACGAGGAGAGCAGGGAGCAGAGCGCGACCGCGAAGAGCACGGAGGCCGCCTTGCCCGCGCGCGCCAGGCGGCGAGGGCGCGACGCAGACCACGGGGGCACGGCGCCGGGACGGGCGCTGGCCGGTAGCCGTTCGCTCATACTCTAGCTGATAGCTGGCCGCGCGGGCTTCACAAGATCTTCCGCGCGGAGGGCGCGCGTGCCGGCGGGACAGCGCCGCCCCGCAGATCAGGACGGCGCGGCCGCCCCCCACGAGCTGAACTGCACGGCCGGGACGCTCGGCGCGCGCTCCCGCGGCGAGGGCTCCTCCACGGCGTACAGGGGCTCACGCGCGAGCGGGTAATCGCGCGGGGCCCCGTTCGACAGCACCATCTGCACGGCGCCCAGGTACCCGCTGCGGAACGCGGCGGCGGCGCAGGCCAGGTAGAACTCCCATGTCCTCAGGAAGACGGCGTCAAAGCCGGTGACCCGCTCGATCTTCTCCCGGTTGTCCAGGAAGTTGCGGCGCCAGCAGCGCGCCGTGAGCGCGGAGTGGCGCCGGAGGTTCTCCGCGTCGAGCACGTCGAGGCCGCGCGCGGCGGCGCGCGCCGCCATCCCATGGATCGATGGAGGCCAGTACCCAGGGAAGATGTGCTTTTGCACGAAGGGGTCAGTCCGCGGCGACTCCTGCTCCCGGGTGACGCTCTCGAGCAGGCAGACGCCGCCCTCGGCGAGCAGCGCCTTCACCTTGTCGTAGAACACGCCGATCCGGCGCGCGCCGGCGTGGCACATCGAGCCCTGGGAGACGAGCCGATCCCACCGCGGCTCGCCCTCGAGCTCCTCGCAGCTCATCACGCGGACCTCGACCGGGAGCCGCCGCGCCGCCGCCTGCTCGCGGATGTACCTCGCCTGGTTCTCGCAGAGGGTGATCCCGAGGCATTGCACGCCGTAGGTCTCCGCGGCGTGGAACATGAGGTGGCCCCACCCGCACCCGAGGTCGAGGAGCCGGTGCCCACGCCGGAGCGCGAGCTTCCGCGCGACGAGGGAGATCTTGTGCGCCTGCGCGTCGTCGAGCGCCTCGCCCGGAGACCGGAAGTAGCCGCACGAGGTCTGGAGGCGCCTGTCGAGGTAAAGAGGATAGAAGTCGTTGCCGAGCCCATAGTGGCGCTCGACGGCGAGCCTCTCGCGCTTCGCCGAGCCGGAGAGCAGCCCGAGCCGGAGCGCGTCGAGCACGCCCGAGAGGCCGCCCTCGCACGACGGCAGCGCGGGCGCGAGGCACGGCAGGCGCGCCTCGGCGGACCGCAGAGGCCGCGCGAGCTGGAACAGGCCGGCGAGCGAGTCCTCGAGATCTCCGTCGAACGTGACCTCGCGCCGGATATACGCCTCACCGAGACCCAGGGTGCCCCGGAGCGCCGCCTCGCAGAGCGCCCGGCGCGTCCTGAACGTCACGGCGAACGCCGGCGCGCCCGCGCCGAAGCGCAGCCGCTCGCCGCCCCACAGGCGCAGCTCGAACGGGGTCCCGTCATGGCGCTCCAGCAGGCGCGAGACCGCCTCCTTCACCCAACGGGACAACAGCGGAACTTCGCCCTTCCTGACGATGAACATCGGACCCCCTCCGCGACCCCCCGGCCGCCCGACGAGCTGAACCGAGCTGCGCTTTCCCGTCAAGCGACATGTCATCTTCGTCGACACCATCGCAACGAGTCACGTAACGCCCACAACGGCCGGCGGACAACCCGGACACGCGCAGTTGTCGGGGACAGGAGGAAAGCATTGCCGGGCGCGATCCGCATCACAGCGGTGTTCGGGGGACTCCCGACAACAGATTCGTGTCGGGGAGGTTTCATGTTTCTGGCAAAGGGCGAAAATCGGGCAGAGGATTCCAGTTTCTCCTTACCTTCTTCGGGTCGCGACCCGTCGACGTCGCCGGCCCGCTCCCCGGTCCGATCGTCTGCTCCGCGGGCATCCGCCGCCGCGATCGCGGGTTCTCGGCGCGCGCGTTCACGATCCGGATCGACGGCCCGTCGGGCGGCTGCGCGCACGCAGCGATCCGCGAGGACATCGGCCGCGACCTCGTCGCGCGCGACGAGCTCACGGACCGCATCGCGCGCGACGAGCTCACGGACCGCGTCGCGCTCGAGCTCCTCCTCGTGGAGAGCGGCAGCGACGCCCTCCCCTGCCCAACACGACCGGGAGCTCGTTGACACAACGAGCCACAGCACCGACGTCGCCGGCGGCGACCCGCAGAACATCGACCACATCCTCTCCGCCGTGCGGCGCGCGACCCCACAACGGCGCCTCCGCGAAACAGGCCTTCCGACGCGCGCCCCCCGCGCTCTCGCCCTGCGAGGAGCGCTCACACGGTCCGCTGGAGTCGGCATACCGGAGCACATCCGCGCCGGGCGCGCGGCGCCGCGTCCTGTCAAACGAGGACCGCGTCAACGCCGCTTCGACTTCCGTTTCGCTGGAATACCGGTTCTATTGGACTGTAGGCGAACTTTGGACAGCTGGTAGAGATGCGGAGGGGGCTCCGCCGGGTGGATCGACATTCGCCGCGACCGCCGCGGTCGTCGCGCGATCACCGCGGCGCCGGACGGCGAGGCGGCGCGGCGCACCCCCTGTAGACCAGAGGAGGCATCAGTGAGCCAGGCCCGACCCCATGTGCTGGTGGTAGACGCCGAGAAGAGGATCCTCGACAGGCTTGCGGTCGAGCTCAGCGACGGCGGCTTCGACGTCACGTGCGCCGAGAGCGGGCTCGCCGCGCTCGAGCTCGTCAAGGCGCGCCGGTTCGACCTCGCGGTCGCCGACGTGAGGGCGCCCGGCATGGAGGGCGCCGGGACCATCGCCGCGCTCAAGGCGATCAGCCCGGACCTCGAGATCATCGTCGGCGCCCCGTTCTCGAGCGCGCAGGCCGCCGTGGAGTGCATGAAGAGCGGCGCGTACGACATCCTCGAGAAGCCGTACGACATCGAGGACATGAAGCGGCTGCTCGGGGCGGCGATGCTGCGCACCCACCTCGACGCCGTGGCGGCCGTCCACCAGGCGAGCGCCGCCCTGGTCGCCTCCCTCTCGCGCGACGACTTCCCCGAGCGGGCCGTGGATCTCGCGGCGAAGGTGGTCTATACGACCGGCGCCGCGCTCTCCCTCGCGCTCGATCACGGGGCCGCGCTCTACCAGGCGGCGTCCGGCGCCGAGGTGCCTGCAGCGTTCATCGCGCGGCTCGCCGGCCAGATCGAGGGCGCGCTCGCCCCCGTCCGCCTGTCCGCGGACGACGCGCCCGACCTGCTCTGCACCGCGGAGGGCGATCGCTTCGGCGCCGCCATCGTGGCGCCGCTCCGCCTGGGCGAGAGCTCGTTCGGCGGCCTCGTGGTGCTCCGCGACGAGCACCTGCCGGCGTTCACCAGCCAGGAAGAGCAGGCCATCGGCATCTTCGCGATCGCGCTCGCGCTCGCGTTTTACGGGCACAAGGTACGGCGCGCGGGCCCCCGCGCCGCCTGACGCTGACGCTTGCCCCCCGCGCCGCGACAGCGCGGGCAGCGCGCTTCGCTCGGCCGAGATCTGCGGCCGAAGCCCGCAAATTCTGCGGAGCGGGTTCGAGATTCCCTCTGGCTAACGCGTTCGCGGCCCACTAAAGGAGGGGAGCGATGAGCCCCACTGCTGCCCCATCGACTCTCCCCACCAGGGCCCAGCGCGTCGCGCTCTTCTACCGGGATCTCGTCGGCAAGAAGTTCGCGATGGCGCTGAGCGGCGTCGTCTTCTTCGGCTTCGTGATCGGCCACATGGCCGGCAACCTGCAGGTCTTCCTCGGCCGGCAGAAGTTCAACGACTATGCAGCCTTCCTCCACGGGACCCCCTCGCTGCTCTGGGGGACGCGGCTGGTCCTCCTCGCCGCCCTCATCGTCCACGTCTACACGGGCGTATCGCTCGCGCTGCACAGCCGCGCTGCCCGGCCGGTCCGCTACCAGGTGAAGGGGCAGCGGCACCCGAACCTCGCCGCGCGCACGATGCTGCTGAGCGGCGGCGTCCTCGCCGCCTTCATCGTCTATCACCTGCTCCACCTGACGACGGGCACCCTGCACCCCGACTTCGTGCCGCTCGACGCCTACGACAACGTCGTGAAGGGCTTCAGCTCGGCCCCCGTGGCGATTGCCTACATGGTGTCGATGGGCCTGCTCGCGCTGCACCTCTACCACGGCGCGTGGAGCATGTTCCAGTCGATGGGCCTCAGCCACCCGCGCTACACGCCGGCGCTCAAGAAGTTCGCGGCCGCGTCGTCGATCCTGCTCGCCGTCGGCTTCTCATCCATCCCGCTGGCCGTCCTGTTCGGCCTCGTCCGCTGAGCCCGGAGCGTCCGTCACCATGCAGCTCAATGCGAAGATCCCCGAAGGTCCCATCGAAAAGATGTGGGACCAGCACCGCTTCAACCTGAAGCTCGTCAACCCGGCGAACAAGCGGAAGTACACGATCCTCGTCGTCGGCACCGGCCTCGCCGGCGGCGCGGCGAGCGCGACGCTGGCCGAGCTCGGCTACAACGTGAAGAGCTTCTGCTTCCAGGACTCTCCGCGCCGCGCCCACAGCATCGCCGCGCAGGGCGGCATCAACGCCGCGAAGAACTACCAGAACGACGGCGACAGCATCTACCGCCTCTTCTACGACACCGTGAAGGGCGGCGACTACCGCGCGCGCGAGGCCAACGTGTACCGGCTCGCGCAGCTCAGCGTGAACATCATCGACCAGTGCGCCGCGCAGGGCGTGCCGTTCGCGCGCGAGTACGGCGGCGTGCTCGCGAACCGCTCCTTCGGCGGCGCGCAGGTATCGCGGACGTTCTACGCGCGCGGGCAGACGGGGCAGCAGCTCCTCCTCGGCGCCTACCAGGCGCTCGAGCGGCAGATCGGCCTCGGCAAGGTGAAGATGTATCCGCGCACCGAGATGCTCGACCTCATCGTGGTCGACGGCAAGGCGCGCGGCCTCGTCACCCGCAACCTGATCACGGGGGCCCTCGAGACGCACCTCGGCGACGCGGTCGTCCTCGCCTCGGGCGGCTACGGGAACGTGTTCTTCCTCTCGACGAACGCGAAGGGGTCGAACGCCACCGCCATCTGGCGGGCGCACAAGCGGGGCGCGCTCTTCGCCAACCCCTGCTTCACCCAGATCCACCCGACGTGCATCCCCGTCTCGGGCGAGTACCAGTCGAAGCTGACGCTCATGAGCGAGTCGCTCCGGAACGACGGCCGCATCTGGGTGCCCACGAACCCGGGCGACACCCGCGCGCCGGAGCTCATCCCCGAAGGCGAGCGCGACTACTACCTCGAGCGCCGCTATCCGAGCTTCGGCAACCTCGTGCCGCGCGACGTCGCGTCGCGCGCGGCGAAGGCGGTGTGCGACGAGGGCCGCGGCGTGGGGCCGACGCGGCTCGGCGTGTACCTCGACTTCTCGGACGCCATCCGGCGCCTCGGCAAGCCGGCCATCGCCGAGCGCTACGGCAACCTCTTCGACATGTACGAGCGCATCACCGGCGACGACCCGTACGCCGTCCCCATGCGCATCTACCCGGCCATCCACTACACGATGGGCGGGCTCTGGGTCGACTACAACCTCATGAGCACGATCCCCGGCATGTACGTGCTCGGCGAGGCGAACTTCTCCGACCACGGCGCGAACCGCCTCGGGGCGAGCGCGCTGATGCAGGGCCTGGCCGACGGCTACTTCGTCATCCCCTACACCATCGGCGACTACCTCGCGTCGACGAAGCTCGAGCGGGTCGACGACCTCCACCCCGCCGTGAGGGACGCCGAGCGCGACGCGGGCGCCCGGCTGAACAAGCTGCTCGCGACGAACGGCTCGCGCACGGCCGACTCGTTCCACCGCGAGCTCGGCAAGATCATGTGGGAGCACTGCGGGATGGCGCGCAACGCGGCCGGGCTGAAGGGCGCGCTCGCGCGGATCCCGGAGCTCCGGGAGCAGTTCCACCGCGACGTCCGCGTCTCGGGCACGAGCACCGGCCTGAACCAGGAGCTCGAGAAGGCGGCGCGCGTCGCCGACTTCTTCGAGCTGGCGGAGCTCATGTGTCGCGACGCCCTCCACCGGGAGGAGTCGTGCGGCGGGCACTTCCGCGAGGAGCACCAGACCCCCGAGGGCGAGGCGAAGCGCGACGACGAGGACTTCAGCTATGTCGCCGCCTGGGGATGGCGAGGCGAAGATCAGGCGCAGGAGCTCTGCAAGGAGCCGCTCCAGTTCAATGAGGTTCACCTAACGCAGCGGAGTTACAAATAATGCGCCTCACCCTCCATGTCTGGCGGCAGAAGGGCAAGTACGAAGCGGGCCGGTTCGTCACGTACGATGTGCCTGACGTCAGCGAGCACATGTCCTTCCTCGAGATGCTCGATGTGCTCAATCAACGGCTCATCCTCAAGGGTGAGGAGCCGATCGCGTTCGATCACGACTGTCGCGAGGGCATCTGCGGCATGTGCGGCTTCATGATCAACGGCCAGGCGCACGGCCCCCTCCGTGGGACGACCGTGTGTCAGCTGCACATGCGTCACTATAAGGACGGCGATGTGCTGTGGCTCGAGCCGTGGCGGGCCCAGGCCTTCCCCGTCGTGAGCGACCTCGCGGTGGACCGCAGCGCGTTCGACCGCATCATCGCGGCGGGCGGCTACGTCTCGGTGCCGACCGGCAGCGCGCCGGACGCGAACGCCATCCCCGTGCCGAAGCCGATCGCCGAGCGCTCCATGGACGCGGCGGCGTGCATCGGCTGCGGCGCCTGTGTCGCGGCGTGTCCGAACGCGTCGGCCTCGCTCTTCACCGCGGCGAAGCTCACGCACCTGAACATCCTCCCGCAGGGCCAGCCGGAGCGTGATCAGCGGAGCCTCAACATGGTGGGCCAGATGCGCGTCGAGAACTTCGGCCACTGCACGAACATCGGCGAGTGCGAGGCGGTCTGCCCGAAGGAGATCTCCCTCGACGCGATCGCGAAGATGAACCGGGATTACCTGCGCGCGACGCTGGGCCACCGCGACGTGCAG
Source organism: Sorangium sp. So ce362 (assembly GCF_051519845.1). NCBI lineage: Bacteria > Pseudomonadati > Myxococcota > Polyangiales > Polyangiaceae > Sorangium > Sorangium sp. So ce362. Next base: position 8,875,562 of record NZ_CP150332.1, read on the forward strand.
ACAAAGGCCGGCGCCGGCTGAGGCGCGGCCGCGCCGCGCCGCCGGCCTGGACCGAAGGCCGGCGCTCTCCTTCTCCTCCTCGACAGCGAAGACCCTCCCCGCGCGCGCCGTGAACGGCGGCGCTCTCCGTCGCGGCCATCCCCGCCCGCACAGGCGGGGCCGCGCCCTCGCCGCCGCCGCAGCACGCCCCGCCGCCCGCCGCGCGCCGAACGCCGGGGGCGCCCCCTCCTCCCGGCGGTGACGCCCAGCCCTCCGGGTCATCGCCGCCGTACGGCCGGCCCCCGGTGCCTGAGAGGCGCAGGCTGCAGGATTTCGGCGCGAGGATCACCCGAGCACCGCCCCGCGGCATGACAGGCGAGCCCTGGCTTCGCCGTGTACGCCGGCGCGGCCACACCGCCCCCTACCGCCGTGACATAACGGCGACCTCCCCCGGTATTTCCGCACCATTTTTCACGGGAAACGCAAAGACTGCACCTCCCCTGTGGAAAACGAACCAGGAGTTTCCTGAGCGGCGGCTCAGGGACTTCCTAAACGTTCTTCACCTCTTCAGCTCGATCCGTACAGCCAACATCGGATAAACACTCGGCATGTTTCGAGAACATCTCCTCGCGACGTGCGCCTAGGCGAGTGGGGGGTTTCCGAGATCGACGAACCCTCGATTCAGTAGCAGCGCAACCCGGAAGATGCCGTGGCGCGCTCCCGCACAACAAAGAAACGTGTCAGGGTCAACCGCCGCTTGTTCGAGCTCGATAGTTAGAATAACTTCGAAGCTGTCCCGAACGGGATCAGGGCTCATAAGACAATTGTGGTCACCCCACACGATGTCGTAGACTAGGTTCAACTTAGAGCGCCGCAGCGAGGGGGGGCATCCCGCCGCGAGCGCATCTAGATCGCGTCGAGCATCGCTCTTCTGCGGGGGGCCGGTCATGGGGAGGGCCGGCAGTAGGAGAAGCAAGGGCAACATCCGCGGCGACCTTTCTCCCGGCGGGTCTCCAGATCCGCTTTCGACTTGGGAACTATGCGCATCGGGGCGCAGATCAGCGCGACCGGATCCGGGCGGACCGCCGGTCGGCGTCTCTGCTGCGCCGTTCGTGCTGCGCGCCGGCGATGCGGCCGGCGCGAGCGAGGCGGTCGGATGCGGAGGTTCGAACATCAGATCAGGTCTCTTTGACGAGCGAAGAAGTAGGAGGGGACTTCATGAGCAGCTGCATCGACGGCCTTAATCTGCATCCAACGAGCGTCCACGATGCTGCCGTTGTTCTCGACACCGTGACGGATCGCCTCATCGCCGCGGGCGATCGGCGGGCGGCGTTCACCGACGTCTACGGTATCGTCACGCGCGCTGTCGCGGCGCAGGTGGAGCGGCGCGATGGCATGTTCCTCGAGCCGGCGTGGATCTCCCGCCTCGCCGGCCGGTTCTGCGAGCGGTACCTCGAGACGTTCCGCTGGTACGAGCGGGGCGCGGCGCAGGACTGCGGCGCCTGGCACATCGCGTACGCGAGCACGTCATCGCGGTACACGCCTCCCGTGCAGAGCGCCCTGCTCGGCTTCAGCGCCCACATCAACTACGACCTGGTCTTCGGGATCCACGCGACGATCGTCGAGTTCGGGCACGGCGGCGATCCGAGGATGCTCGCGCGGCTCAAGCACGATCACGATGAGGTCAATACGCTCCTCCGCCGCGCGGTCATCGAGGCGCTCGAGCGCCTCGCCACCCGGCACGGCTGCCCCCTGAGCGCGATCTTCCGCGACACCGCCCCGGAGCTCGCGATCTGGGTGTCGATGGAGATGCTCTCGCGCTGGCGCGAGCGCGTCTGGGCCGACGTGCTGGCCCTGCTCGCGGCGCACGGCCGGGGCGAGCGGGCGGCGATCGCCCGCGGCGTGGAGCAGCGCTCCGCGCGCATCGGGCGGATGCTCGCGCTGCCCTCGCTCCACCACGCGCCCGGCGTCGCGCTCCGCCTCCTGTCAAGGGCCGCGTGATCGCGGGCCGGCCCGCAACCGGAGCCCCGTCCGATCGTAGAATGGGGCATGAGCAAGCTGCCCAAGGAGCCGCCCGCCAGCGAGATCACCCCTCCAGCGCTCTACCTGCGGCGGCGCGAGCTCCTGAAGAACGCCGCGCTCTTCGCCGGCACCGCGTCGACCCTGGGCGGCGGCCTCGTCTGGCTCACGGGCGGCGAGGCCGGCGTGGCGGACGCCGGCGGGCCCGGCGCCCCCGGCGGCGAGGCCGCGCCGCTCGCCAGCGCGCCCCCGCCTCCGGACGCCGCGCCGCCGCTCCTCGGGACGAGCGCGGCGAGCGCGGCGAGCGCGAGGACCCCGTTCGTGACCGACGAGGCGCGGACCGACTACGAGGCCATCGTCTCGTACAACAATTTCTACGAGCTCGGCCTGAGCAAGTCGGAGCCGGCCAGGAACGCCGGCCGGCTCCGGCTGCGCCCCTGGGCCGTCGCGTGCGAGGGAGAGATCAAGAAGCCCGAGGTCATCGACCTCGACACCCTGCTCAGGTGGTTTCCCCTGGAGGAGCGCGTCTATCGCATGCGCTGCGTCGAGGCGTGGTCGATGGTGATCCCCTGGCTCGGGTTCCCGCTCGCCCCGCTGCTCAGGCGCCTCGAGCCGACCTCCCGCGCCCGGTACGTCCAGTTCACCACGCTGCTCGATCCGGAGCAGCTGCCCGGCCAGCGGAGCGACGTCCTCGACTGGCCTTACGTCGAGGGGCTCCGGATCGACGAGGCGATGCACCCGCTCACGATGCTGGCCGTGGGCCTCTACGGCAAATCGTTGCTCGGCCAGAACGGAGCGCCGATTCGCCTGGTCGTCCCGTGGAAATACGGGTTCAAGGGGGGCAAATCGATCGTCCGCCTCCAGCTCACGGAGCGTCAGCCGCGGACGACGTGGAGCCAGGCCACGCCGGACGAGTATGGGTTCTATGCCAACGTGAACCCCGCGGTCGATCACCCGCGCTGGAGCCAGGCCACCGAGCGGAGGCTCGGTGAGCTGCGCCGCCGCCCCACGCTGCCGTTCAACGGCTACGCGGAGGAGGTCGCCGGTCTTTACGCCGGCATGGACCTGCGGGAGAGCTTCTGACGATGGGCTCCCCCGCGAGGCCGATGTCGCCGGCGGGCGCCCTCTCGCCGGCTGGCCGGAAGCTGCCCTGGCTCGTGCCGGCGGTCGTCACCGGCGGGCTGATCCCGCTGGCCGTGCTCGGCCTGCGCGCCGGGGCCGGGGCGCTCGGCCCGAACGCCGTCGCCGAGGCGCTGAACCAGCTCGGCCTCCTCGCGCTCGTGCTGCTCGTCGCCTCCCTGGCGGCGACGCCGCTCAAGCTCGTCTCGGGCTGGACGTTTCCGCTGCGCATCCGCAAGGCGCTCGGGCTGCTCGCCTTCTTCTACGCGTGCGCGCACTTCCTGACCTATGCGGTCGTCGATCAGGGGCTCGACGCCCGCGTCGTCATCGAGGACATCACCGAGCGCCCGTTCATCCTCGCCGGCTTCGTCGCGCTCCTGCTGCTCGCCCCGCTCGCGGCGACGTCGACCGCGCGCATGCTGAAGCGCCTCGGCGCCGCGCGCTGGAAGCGCCTGCACCGCCTCGCGTATATCGCCGCCGTCCTCGGGGTCGTGCACTTCTTCCTCCGCGTGAAGAAGGACACGACGGAGCCGATGATCTACGCGGCGCTGCTCGCCCTGCTCTTCGCCGTGCGCATCGCGAGCGCCGCCCTGCGCAGGCGCGCGGCCTCGCGCTGAGCCCCTGGCGGGCTCCCGCGCGGCGCGGAGCTCACGGCACCGCCGGCGGGCTCCCGCGCAGCATGAAATAGATGAGCACGCCCGTCACCGACACGTAGAGCCAGAGGGGCAGCGTCACCCGCGCGACCCTGGCGTGCTTCGCGAAGTTCGCCTTGTAGGCGAAGTAGAACGACGTCAGCGCGAGCGGCACGATGCCGGCCGAGAGCACGATGTGCGAGATGAGGACGGCGAAGTAGACGGCGCGCAGCGGCCCGGTGCCCTGGTACTTCGTGTCCCCGTGGACGAAGTGGTAGGCGAGGTAGCCGACGAGGAACAGCGACGAGGCGACGAACGCCGAGACCATCAGGTACTTGTGCACGACGATCGCGCGGCGCTTGATCGCGATCCAGCCCGCGACGAGCAGCGTGGCGGCCGTCGCGTTCAGCGCGGCGTTCAGCGGGGGCATGAAGCGGAGATCCGCGCCGCCCGCGCCGCGCCGGATGATGAGGATGTAGGCGAGGAACGCCAGCGCGGCCGCGGAGAGCACGGCATTGAAGACGTAGAACGATCGATCGCTTGTGCGGGCGAGCAGGCCGACCGGCTTCAAGGGGGTCGAGGCGTGTGTCGACATCGCGCGGTCCATACCAGAGGAGCGCGCCGAGGGCGAACGCGAGCGGGCGAGCCGGAGCGAGCGGACGGCGACGAACGAAGGCCGCCGGAAGCGGACGGACGCCGGCTGCAGCCGACCGATGCCGTCGCAAGCGGACGGGCGGGATCGCGCGAGCGCCGGGCGGAGCCAGCAGCCCGGCGAGCGCGCGCCCGCGGGCTACGCGGAGCTCGGCGCGATCCCCATCGGCGGGCTGCGATCTGCGTTGCGCAGCGGCTCGCGCATGGTCACGAACTCCTCGGCCGCCGTCGGGTGGATGCCGATCGTCGCGTCGAACTGCGCCTTTGTCGCGCCGCACTTCAGCGCGACGGCGAACCCCTGGATGATCTCGCCGGCGTCGGGCCCGACCATGTGGATGCCGAGCACCCGGTCGGTCCCGCGATCGACGACCAGCTTCATCATCGTCTTCTCCTCGCGCCCGGAGAGGGTGTGCTTGAGCGGGCGGAAGATCGAGAGGTAGACGGCGACGTCGTGGTGCTCGCGCGCCTGCGCCTCGCTCAGGCCGACGGTGCCGACGTTCGGCTGGCTGAACACGGCGGTCGGGATGCCGGCGTAGTCCACGCGCGCGCTCTCGCCGCGGAAGAGCCGCTTCGCCAGCGCCATCGCCTCGGCGATGGCGACCGGCGTGAGCTGCACGCGCGAGATCACGTCGCCGATCGCGTAGATGGACGGGACCGCCGTCTGGAATGCGTCGTCGACCACGACCGCGCCGTCCTCGTCGAGCGCCACCCCGACCTCCTCGAGGCCGAGCCCCTTCGTCTTCGGCAGGCGCCCTGTCGCGTACAGCACGCAGTCGGCCTCGAGCTCGGTGCCGTCGGCGAGCGTCGCGCACAGCGCGTCGCCGCGCCGCTCGATGTTCTCGACGCTCGCGCCCAGGCGGAGATCCAGGCCCTTCTTCTGGATCTCGGCGGCGAGGAACGCCCGGATGTCGTCGTCGAAGCCGCGCAGCAGGTGCATGCCGCGGTGGATCAGCGACACCTTGGCCCCGAGCCCGTGCAGGATCCCGGCGAGCTCGACCGCGATGTAGCCGCCCCCGACGATGACCGCCCGCCGCGGCATGGTCTTGAAGTGGAACGCGTCGTCGGAGGTGATCGCGAGCTCGCGTCCGGGCACGTCGGGGATCCAGGGGTAGCTACCTGTCGCGACGAGGATCCGCTCGGCGGTGATCCTGGCGCCGTCGATCTCGACGGCGTGCGGGTCCACGACCCTGGCCTGGCCCCGGCGGATGTCGGCGCCCGAGTTCTTCAGCAGCCGCTCGTAGACGCCGTTCAGGCGCTCGATCTCCTTGTTCTTGTTGCGGAGGAACGTCGACCAGTCGAACGCCGGGCCGGCCTGCCCGTCCCCGCCGTGGCCGGGCACCGACCAGCCGTAGCCGGCGGCGTCCTCGAAGTCCTCGGTGTAGTGCGAGGCGTAGACGAGGAGCTTCTTCGGGATGCACCCCAGGTTGACGCAGGTGCCGCCGAGGTGATGCGACTCGGCGATGGCGACCCGGGCGCCGTAGGAAGCGGACATGCGAGCTGCGCGCACGCCGCCGGAGCCGGCGCCGATGACGAAGAGATCGTAATCGTACTTGGACATGGCGAACGACTATGCCCCATGCGGGGCGCCGTCGCCGCGCAGCGTTCGCGCCCCCCGGGGACAGAGGGGGTGGCGTGTGGCCTCGAGGCCGGGGGCGGCGTGCTTCCGGGCGCGGCTCCTCTGGGCCACCCCGGCGGGGATTCTGCTACGGTCCCGCCGTTGCGCTCCTCGACCCACACTGGAACCTTCGCCGACGCCCCGCCGCCGCGCGACGGCGACCTGCCGCCGCGCGACGGCGACCTGCCGCCGTGCGACGGCGACCTGCCCGAGCGGCGCGCGCCCGGCCGCTGGGGGCGCGCGCGCCGCGCCCTGCCCTTCGCGCTGGCGGTCGCGCTCGTCGCGTTCGTCCTCGGCCGCCTCGACTTCGACGCCTTCCGCGCCGCCCTCGCGCGCGTCGACGCCCCGCTCTTCGGCGCCTTCGCCGCCCTCTTCATCCTCGCGCTGCTCGGCGCCGACACGTTCGCGACCGTCCTCGTCTACCGCCGCCTGATCGCCCCCGTCGCCTTCCGCGACTTCTTCGTGCTCCGCGGCGCCTCCTACCTTCCGTCGCTGCTCAACCACCACGTGGGCCAGGCGTTCATCACGCTCTTCCTCGCGCGTACGCACGCCGTGCCGCTCGCGCGCGCCGCCGGCGCGACGCTCGTCGTCTATGCGTCGTGGCTCGGCTGCCTCCTCCTCCTCGGCGCGGTCGCCGTCCCCGCGAACGGCGGGCCGCTCGCCGGGTCCGCCCTGCTCCTCGGCGCGGGCGTGCTCTACCTCGCGCTCCTCGCGCTGCGCCCCGCCCGGCTCGCCCGCACGAAGCTCCTCGCCCCGCTCTTCGAGGCGGGCGTGCGCGGCCACCTTATCGCCCTCGCTGCGCGCATGCCGCACCTCCTCGTCCTGTTCGCCGGCACCTGGCTCCCCTTCTGGTTCTTCGGCGTGCGCATCCCCCTCGGGGCCGCCTTGACGTACATCCCCATCCTGATGGTGGTGGTGACGCTCCCCCTCACCCCGCAGGGCTTCGGCACGCGCGACGTGCTCGCCGCCGCGCTCCTCGAGGGCTTCGCGGCCGGCGTCACGCGCGAAGAGCGCCTTGCCGCCATCGCCGCCACCACGACGACATGGGCGGTGGCGCTCACCCTCGTCGAGGCCGCGCTCGGCCTGATCCTGCTCCGGGGCGTTTTGCCCCATATGGAGGCGAAGGTCCCCACCGCCGCCGCCCGAGCGGGCGCCGCCCCCACAGGCGCGCAACGAGAACCGGCCTGACGCGGCGTCACGCGGCCTGTCGCCCCGGTGTTGTCACGGTATTTGCTAGTACCCGTGACCGGCGCGCGCTTTGCGATCCGATTGTAGTTCAATTGCAATCCGATGGTACTCCGATGGTACTCCGATGGTGAGCCGATGGTGACTAGACCGTGGGGAAGCACCAATAGAGCGGCTGAGAGAACGATCGACGGGGCCAGCTTCGAGGTATAGTCTCAGGTCCCCCTTGCCGAACCTCTCGTCCTTCTTGCCGGGCGCCCCCGCTGGACATCGCTGCTCCGGCCAGGCTGCGCAGAGCGACCCTTCATGAAGAACCTCTATCGTTTCCTTGCCTCCTCCGATCACAGCGTCGCCCGCGCCGTGCGCCACGTGCGCCGGCAGGCCCGCGGCTTCACCCTGCCCGCGCCGCGGCCGATCGTGGTCCCGGCGCGCATGGCGTTCGAGGCGGCGCGCGAGGCGTACTACTTCGGTGCTCGTGTGCTCGTCTGCGAGCCGCACTTCAAGTCGCACTGCGCCCGGTACGGCAAGGGCGTCCGGACGGGGAACTTCATTCACTACATCCAGGGGCGGGGCGACATCGTCCTTGGCGACGATGTGGTGCTCGACGGCAAGATCAACATCGTCTTCGCCGCGCGGTTCTCCGACCGCCCGACCTTGCGGATCGGCGACAACACCGGCATCGGTCACGACTGCAGGATCATCGTCGGCAAGTCGGTCTCCATCGGCAAGCACTGCCGGATCGCCGGGAGCGTCTACATCCTCGACTCGAGCGGCCACCCCAGCGACCCGGAGGCCCGGAAGCGCGGCCTGCCTCCGGCGGACGACGAGGTGCGGCCTGTCGTCATCGAGGACAACGTCTGGCTCGGCGCCCGGTCGATGATCTTCCCGGGGGTCACGATCGGCGAGGGCAGCGTTGTGTCGGCGGGCTCCATCGTGATGGCCGATGTCCCTCCGTATACCGTCGTCGCTGGCAATCCGGCCCGACGGGTGGCATCACTCCGGACCGAGCCGGCGCCGCCGGCCGAGCCCGGGGCGCGCCGCGCCGGTGCGAAGAGCAACGGCGCCGACGACGCGGGGAGGCGCTCGCTCTCCGACGGCGCATCTTAACCCTGGAGTCCGTCATGGCGATCGAGATGGAGAAGGTGATCGATGTCATCGTCACGGTCGGCAGCCTGCCGGCTGCGATCAAGCCCGATGACGACATCTACGACGCGGGGTTCTCCTCGATTCGCGCGCTCCAGCTGCTCACCGAGCTGGAGGACACGTTCAACGTGACGCTCCCCGATGACAGGTTCAGCGTCGCCCGCACGCCGCGCGCGCTGAGCGACCTCATCGAGGAGCGTGCCTCGTGAGGAAGACCGTCACCGTCGAGCTCGCGACGCCCGCGACCGAGATGGCGCAGGAGGAGATCCCGAAGCAGGTCGCCTTCCTCTCGAAGGAGATCTCGAGCATCCGCTTCGTCCGCGGGGGCGCCGCGCTGGAGTTCGAGGCCCCCGAGCAGCGCGCGGCCGATCTGGCGCGCGCGGCCGAGGGGCTCGCGCGCACCATGCAGCGCAGCCTGCGCTCGCTCACGCGGAAGCTCGTGTACCGCAGCCCGGCGTGCGACCGGGTGGAGTTCCGCGGCGGCGCGCTCCCCGCCGGGATCACGCAGATGGGCCAGGGCCAGGTCGCCCTCGAGGGCATCCCGCTGCGGCTCTACCGCTACTTCGATCGCACGCTGGAGGCGCTCGGCGCGCCGTTCTCGCCGAGCCCGATCCTCGTGCCGACGTTGATCCCGGCCGCGACGCTGGCGAAATGCGATTATTTTCGCTCGTTTCCCCACATCGTCACGTTCACGTGCCACCTGCCGGAGGACATGCCGCGCATCGAGGATTTCCGGGCGCGGCACCAGGACCGGGAGACGCTCGACGAGCGCGCGCTGAGCGACATGGCGCCCCCGGAGGTGTGCCTCTCGCCGGCGGTCTGTTACCACGTGTACGCGGCGAACCGGGGCCGCGTGCTGCCGGCGGGCGGCGCGCGCTACGCCCTCGTGGGCCGCTGCTTCCGCTACGAGTCGAGCAAGATGGTCGACCTCCGGCGGCTCTGGGAGTTCACGATGCGCGAGATCGTCTTCCTCGGGTCGCGCGAGAACGTCCTCGGGCTGCGCGAGCAAGGGAACGAGCTCGTGGCGCGCTACCTCGACGAGCACAGGCTCGCGGGCGAGATCCGGACGGCGAGCGATCCGTTCTTCATCGCCCCGGACGCGGCCGCCAAGACCTACTTCCAGATCAGCAGCGAGACGAAGTACGAGATCTCGCTGATGCTCCCGGAGGACGAGCGGGTGGCGGCCGGGTCGCTGAACTACCACACAGACTTCTTCGGCCGCGCGTTCAGCTGCGACGTCGAGGGCGCGGGCCCGATGCACAGCGTGTGCATCGCGTTCGGCCTGGAGCGTTGGGTCTACGCGTTCCTCGCCCAGCACGGCAACGACCCGGCCGGCTGGCCCGACGTCGTGCGGCGCGCCCCGGAGATGAGCGGCCTGTAGCGCGGAGCTCGGGTTCCGTTTCCCGGGTGACTCTGCGAGGCTCGCTGTCATGCAGCTCGAGCACGTCGACCCGATGGTCGCGGCGGAGGAGGCCAGCCTGGTCCTGCGCGAGGCGTGGCCGCCGCCGGCGCTCCACTACACGGCCGACTACCTGCGGTGGCAGCTCGGCTTCCCCGGCCCGGCGCCGCGGGCCGTGCTCGCGCGCGAGGGCGGCGAGCCGGCCGGCTTCATCGGCGTCGCGCCGCGCCGCTTCCGCTTCGGCGGCGCCGTGTCGGCGGGGTACGTCCTCTCGTTCGTGAGCGTGCGCCCGAAGTTCCAGGGGCAGGGGCTGGCGAGCCGGCTGTACAGCGAGCTCCTGGCCGGCCTCCGCGCGTCCGGCTTGCCGATCGTCGTGTTCGTTGAGGCGCGATCCGCGCCCGCCCAGCGCGTGCTCTTCAAGGCGGTCGAGGCGGCCGAGCTCAAGCTGAAGCGGCTGGCCACGTGCCAGAACCACGGCTTCGTCCCCCGGGCGAGCGCCGCGCCGACGCGGGCCGTGGCCAGGCCGGCGGGGGCCGTGGGCGACGTGCTCGCGGCGATCGCGGCGTGCGGCGACGAGCGCGTGCTCTGGTCGGCGCCCGACGCGGCGCAGCTCGAGCACAGCCTGCGCGATCCGCGGCCGCGCAGGCTGCTGCTCGTCGAGGAGGCCGGCCGGTCGGTCGGCGCCGCGGCGGTGTTCCTGTCCGAGATCGCGACCGCCCGGGGGATCGACCGGGTGGCGACGCTCGACGCGCTCTTCCTGCCCGAGCCGACCGCCGACCGGCTCGCGGCCGTGCTGCGCGCGGCCTCCGAGGCCTTCTCCGGGCAGGCCGCCGCGCCGGTGGTGAGCGCGCCGAACCTGGCGATCGTCCCCCAGGACCAGCTCAGGCCGGCCGGCGCGCGCGCGACCGGGGCGACCTTCGACGCCTTCGTCGTGCACCCGGGGGACGGGCCGTGGCTGGACGCCGAGGTGACCAACCTCGAGGTCGTCTGACGCACCGGCGCGGGGGACTCATCTGCGATCCAGATGGGATCCATGAGTGGAATGCCGATTCACAAGATGGATCGGCGGACGCATGCTGATGGGCATGGAAACCACCACTTCTTCGATGCAACTCCGCCGTTCCGGCGAGCGCGGCTATGCCGATCACGGGTGGCTGCAGTCGTTCCACACGTTCTCGTTCGCCGACTACCAGGACCCGGACCACATGGGCTTCCGTGCGCTGCGGGTGATCAACGACGATCGCGTCGCGCCGGCGCGGGGGTTCGGGACGCACCCGCACCAGAACATGGAGATCCTCACCTATGTTCTCGAGGGGGAGCTCTCGCACCAGGACAGCATGGGGAACGGGTCGATCATCCGCCCTGGCGAGGTCCAGCGCATGTCGGCGGGCACGGGCGTGTATCACAGCGAGATGAACGCCTCGAAGACGGGCGTGACCCACCTGCTGCAGATCTGGATCCTGCCGGACCGGCGCGGGTATCCGCCGGGCTACGAGCAGAAGGCGTTCTCGGACGAGGAGCGCCGGGGCAAGCTGCGGCTCGTCGCCTCGCAGGACGGACGCGATGGATCGGTGACGGTCCACCAGGACGTGAGCCTGTTCGCCGGCACCTTCGGACAGGGGGAAGAGGCGCGGTACGAGCTCGCGGCCGGGCGGAACGCCTGGGTCCACGTGGCGCGCGGGAGCGTCGAGCTGAACGGGACGCTGCTCGAGGCCGGCGACGCGGCCGCGATCGGCGCGGGCGGGGCGCTCCACCTGGTCGGGAAGGACGCGGGCGAAGTGCTGCTGTTCGACCTCGCCTGAAGGGCCGGGCGCGCCACCTCGGCCCGCGAGATCTCACCGGGGCTCGCCTGGCGGAGATCGCGGCCACGGCCCTCGGCGTGCCAGGAGAGAGCTGCAATCCGAGTAAGGATCTCCCTGTGTCAGACAGGCACCTCGTAGGCGGAGGCCCAGCCCGCCGATCGCCTCATCGGTCCTCGCGCCTCGCGGTCATCCGACGCACCATGTCGAGCTCATCCGGGCTCCCGCACATGCCAGGACCTTACACCCGCTCCGCCGCGCGCAGCGCCTGGATGAGCGCCGCCCGGCGCGGCTCCCGTGCGCCCCCGCCCAGCTTGCTCGCGGGGCGGCGCCCGCTACATAGAAGCCCCTATGGACGCCATCGTTCTCCTCGAACGCCACCACCGCGAGCTCGAACAGCAGTTCTCCGGCCTGAAGGAGGCCTCGTCCGTCTCCTCTGAGCAGTTCTCCGCGGCCGCCGACCTCCTCGCCACGCACATCACGATCGAGGAACAGCACTTCTACCCCGCCGTCCGGGCCCATCGCACCGAGGATATCCTCCTCGAGTCGCTGGAGGAGCACCTGTCTCTCAAGCGCGTGCTGGCCGATCTCGTGGCGCTCGACACGACGGACGAGAAGTTCGGGCCCAAGCTCCACGTGCTGGCCGAGCAGCTCGAGCATCACCACAAGGAGGAGGAAGAGCACCTGTTTCCCAAGGTCAAGAAGCTCCTCGACGACGGCGCGCGCGAGGAGCTGGGGCAGACGATGCAGACGAGGATGAGCGAGCTGCGGCAGGGGGAGCCCCGCAAGCTCGTCCTGGACCAGACCGACGAGGCGGCGCCCCTCGCCTGAGCCACACGATTTTTGTAGAAGGGATTCCCGTACGGTTGTTATTGTACCCTGCCGCGGGTCGTGCGGCGGGGGGTTCGAGATGGCAGCGGGTGCGGTGCATGCTGCGAAGAAGCCGGTGGAGAGGGCCTGATGCCAGGCGCCGGCGGCTCAGCGCAGCGCGCGCGAGCGGCGCTGGCGCTCGTCGGTGCGGGCGAGCGCTGGACGGCGCGGACGGGTGATCTTCGAAGGAGGTAGGATGACTGCTCGACCTGTACTCTCGATTGACACGTCCTTCGATCCGGAAAGCGCCTGGTTCGCGTCTGGCCGCACGCAGCTCTACGGGCGCATGGGAGAGCAGTTCTCCATCGTGCCCTTCGGGCGCGCGAGCGCGGAGCGACGGAGGATCCTCCGCCAGATCGCGCGGGCCGAGGGCGGGGGCAATCCCTTCCGTGGGATCGTTGTGTCGTCCCACGGCAGGACGAGCTGCGTTGTGGACGACGAGTCGCCCGATGGCCTCCTGATATCGCATGAGAGCCCGGCGCAGGAGATCGAGCTCTGGGCGCGGGGCCGCGTTCTGTATTTCTGCTGTGGCGAGACGGCGAGCGGCCCGCTGTTCGACCAGCTCCTCGACGCGGGCGCGCGAACGGTGGTCGGCTTCACCGGCAGGCTCTGCGCCACGACCGTCGACGGCAAGTTCTTCTGGCGGCAGCTCGATCAGGAGCTTGTGACCTGCGCGCTGCACGACCAGCTGGCGCCGGGCTTCGAGCGGGCAAGGCAGCAGTTCCTGGAGCGCGTCGCGACGCGGCTCGCGGCGCTCCCCGACGGAGCGGTCCGGGAAGACCTCGCGAGGACGATGGACCTGCTCGCGTCGATGGTGATCCGAGGCGCCAGGACGGGGTAGCACCGCGCCGCCCAGGCTCGTCTCCGGTCGCGCGGTCCGGTAGATCCAGGAGCGCGATGCGACGCAAGCCATCTATCCTGCTCTCCTCGGCGGCGCTCCTCCTCGGGGCCGCCGGGACCGGCGACGCCCTCGCCAGCCCGCGCCCGGCCGCGAGCGGCTCGGCGAGGACACCCTCGTTCCTGGACGGCGGGCGCCGCGTCGCCGTCGAGCGGCTCGGGCCGGCCGCGCTGGGCGCCTCGGGCGGCTCGCTCTCGCCGGTGCGGCTCCACTACCCCGATGGCCGTACGGTCCAGGCGAGCGTGGGCGCGACCGCGATCGTGAAGGTCGACCCGGGCGCCGAGGGCGAGCTCGCCGGCGCGGGACTCGAGGTGGTGAGGCCGCTGATGCCCTCGATCGGGCTATGGCTCGTCAGGGACACCGGCGGCGGCGACGGCCTCGATCTCGCCGAGCGCCTCCAGGGGGCGGCGCGGCCGGCTTCCCTGCGCGAGGCGATCCCGGACCTCCACGTGCGCCTCGCGGCGCGCGGCGCGCCGTTCACGCCGGACGACCCGCGCCTGCCAGGACAGTGGTACTTCGCCGATCTCAGGATGGAAGAAGCCTGGGGGCGCACGCGGGGCGACGCGGCCACCTCCATGGTCGTCATCGACACCGGCTGCGACCTCGATCACCCCGACCTCGCCTCGAAGATGGATCCGGGCCTGGACGTCATCGATCGCGACGATGATCCCACCTACAAGCCGGGCGCAGCGGGCGTGAACCACGGGACCGCCTGCGCGGGCCTCGTCGCCGCCGACACCGACAACGGCGTCGGCATCGCGGGCGGTTGCCCCGAGTGCAGGCTGCGGTGCGTGCGGCTGCTCGACGACGAGGCGCAGCCGATCTCCACCTCGGTGGACGCCTTTGAGTTCGCCCTGCAGGTGAACGCCGCCGTCGTCTCCAACAGCTGGGGATACGCCGAGCCGATGCCCGTCCCCCGGGTGGTCGAGGACGCGATCGACCGCCTGTTCGACGCCGGGCGCGACGGGAAGGGGGCGCTCGTCCTCTTCGCCGCCGGCAACGACGACCGCGAGATCCTCGACGACGAGATCCAGGCGGTGCGGGGCGTCCTCAACGTGGGCGCGGTCAACCACCTGGAAGAGGAGACGTCGTTCACGAACCGCGGGAGCTCTCTCGATCTCGTCGCGCCCACCGGGACGCTGAGCACCGATATCGCCGGGCGCGAGGGGGACAGCCCGGACGACTACACGTCGCTGTTCGGGGGCACCTCGTCGGCGTGCCCGGTCGCGGCCGGCATCGCCGGGCTGCTCGTGAGCGCCGCGCCCGAGCGGACCTCGGTCGAGCTCTACGACATCCTGATCCGCACGGCGCGGCCGGCGCCGTACGCCATTCCCGACGAGAACGGGCACGATCCCATCTTCGGGCACGGGATCATCGACCCGGTCGCGGCGCTCAGGGAGGTGCTCGGGGACGAGCCGCCGCCGCCGGACGAGGGCGGCGAGGACGCCGGCGGCGACGAGCAGGCCGGCTGCGCGTGCGCGGCGGCCGGCGCGCCCCCGGGCGAGCGGCGCGGCCTCGCGATCGCGGCGCTCCTCGGCCTCGCCGCGGCGCGCCGGCGGCGCGCGGCAGGCGCGCGCCGCGGCGGGTGACGTCATGCGATCGGCCGTCGCCTGGCGCGGACCGCGTTCCGCTGCGCGAGGAGCCACGCGCGCGCCTCGGCCTCCGTATCGAAGAAGTGCACCGGATAGGATTGCTGCGTGAGGATCTGCACGCTCTTCGCCGCGAGCGTGGAGATGACGCGCACGGCGAAGCTCGCGCCGAAGATCGCGATCGCGTCGAAGCGCACGGCGCGCAGCTCGTTCGCCATCACCTTGCGCGCGGACGGTGAGATGGTGCCGGTGCGGTGCGAATCGCAGAGCACGAGGACCTCGCGGCCGCCGTCCGAGAGGCGCTTGCACTCGGCGGCGATCGCGCGCGCCATCTCATCCGTCAGGTCGCCCTCGACCACGGTGCACAGGAGCCCCTCCGAATCCTCGCGGAGAGAGAGGTTCGCGTCCTCGGGACCAGCGTCGCGCATGCGGAGCATGGTAGCTTCTCGCGTGGAGCGCGGGACCGGCTTTCCATGACGGTCAGCGCGGTCGACGCTCGGCCCCGGGAGCCCCTCTGCCGCGGCGGACGACCCGGCTCGGCCGGGCGCCTCCGCGCGATCACGGCGCTCCTCGCCGGGTGCGCGACCGGCCGAGATCATCGGTGGATGGGCGTGAACCTGCGCCGGCGCAGGGCCAGCGCGAGCAGCGAAGCGCCCAGCGCCCAGCGCCCGGCAGCGGCGAAGCCCCCCGCCGCGGCGGCCGGCGCCCCGACACGGCAGCCGCACCCTCCGTCGGCGGCGCCTTCGCCGCCCTCCAGCGGCGCCTCCCCTCCGGCGGCGCCGGCGCCGCCGCCTCCACCCCCGCCACCGCCCTCCACGACGACGGCCCGGCACGCCGCGACCTCGTCGGCCGTACCGATGCACAGCGTCGGCTTGCGCGACTCGCCGTCCTGAAGGTCGTTCACCACGATCACGGCGAGGCCGTCGGCGTCGGCCGTGTCGACGAGCTCGGCGCCGGAGGCCACGTCGACGGCGCGCACGACCTCGCCGTACGTGCGGCCGCGCCGCGCCGCGAGCAGCAGGGTGAGGCCGTCGCGCTGCGCCGGATCCTCCGCGGGCGCGGCGAGCGCGGCCGTCATGGTCGCGCGCCCGTCGGGCCGGACGCTGAAGTACTGCGCCGAAGTATGGAAGACGCGGAGCCGGCCGGCGTGGGGCGCCGCGACCTGCTGCGGGGCGAGGCCCCTGTAGCCGGCCCCGGCGGCGTAGGAGCGCCCGGGATCCGCGTGGAGCCCGGTGAGCAGGTTCCAGGTGGCGAACTCCACGAACGCCTCGGCGAACGTCGCCTGCGCGCTCGAGGAGAGCAAGGGGTCGAGCTGCTCGAACCACACGGGATCCGCCTCGCCGAACGCGTCGTCCTCGACGCGCTCCCAGAGCGAGCGGACCGTGCCGTCTCCGTAGCGCTCCTCGAGGAACTGGAAGAAGAGCGCGCTCCCGTAGCTGAAGGGGTCGAGCGGGCCGGCGATGGGCACGTCGAGCGATCGATCCGTGTTCGAGAGGTAGCCGCCGACGAAGCCCTCGAAGTCCTGCAGCGAGGGGTCGAACGACTCTGTCGCCCAGACCGCGCTCCCCTCCATCATCGGCGTGTCCTGGCCGTGATCGTAGGCCGCCTGCACGGCGTGGAAGAGCTCGTGGCTCCCGAGGATCCGGTTCGCGGTGCGCGTCGACGGATAGTCGTAGCCGGCGTAGTCGTTCTCCTGGGTCATGAAGCCGGCGCAGCGGTCCTCGCCGTCCGGGTCGCAGGCGTCGACGCGGAACACCCCGTCGCCGACGCCGGCGAAGTCGACGAGGTAGACGTCGAAGCGGCCGTCGCCGCCGTTGTCGGGGAGGTCCTCGTCGCTCCTCGGCGGCCGGAAGCCGAGGACGTCGCGGTAGTGGACGATCACCTCGTCGTAGATGGCGGCGACCTCCTCGACGAAGTCGGGGACGCCCGTCGCGTCGGCGTCCTCGCCGGGCACGGCGCAGCGGCCCTCGCGCGCGAAATGGACAAGGAAGCTCCCGGAGGCCGACGCGAAGGTCTCGACGACGTCGTCCGGATCGAACCGGAACTGGAGGTCGGTGCCGCGCGTATCGGGCCGATCGAGCGGCGCCGCGGCGGGCCCGTCGAGCGCGCTTGCAGGCGCATCGCCGGCGCAGGCCGCGAGCGCCGGTGCCACCAAGGCGGCGAGCGCCGGCGCGAGCCGGGCCGCGGCACCCCCGGCGCGGCGGCGCCGCGCGGAGGCGGGGCGCCCGGCGCCGGAGGGCCGGGTCACGGGAGGAAGGCCCACCGGAGCTGGAGGTTGGCGGCGCCGGTGTCCCCCATCTCGACCATCCCGGTCTCCTGGCACTGCGCCTGGGCCTCCTCGTTGTAGAAGTGCGTGACGGTCAGCTTGAGCCTCCGGCCGTCCGCGAGCCGGACAACGTAGACGACGCCGCTCATCTCCACGCAGCCGGGGTACTTCCAGTAACCGGAGAGCGCGGTCGCCGGGGACTCCAGCCCGGAGCCGTCGGCGATGAGCTCGCAGCTCTCGGTGAAGTACTCATCGCTGCGGAGCCTCAGCTCGCCGGGGGCCTCGACGAGCGCGTCGTAGTCCGGCGTGCCCGGGAGCCGCGCCGCCATCACGCAAGACGGGCCGGAGTGACCGCTGTTGATGCGCACCACGTAGCGCCGGAAGGCGACGTCCCAGTCCATCGATCCGAGCGACGCCTCGTCGGAGATCTCGACCTTTTCGAGGCCGGCGTCGGTGAACCGGGCATAGACGTAGGCGTCGGGCTCGGCGGCGAAGGCGCCGCCCGCGGTGGCATCGACGAGGGTGCGGTACCCCTCGCCGTCCTGCTCGTTGCTGAGCTCCCCGGGCGCCACGGCGGGCTGGAGGTTCATCTGCTGGAAGACGTCGTCCTCGCAGGGCACCGGCGTCGGCTGCGAGCACGCGGGCTCCGGGGCGGCGGTGGTGTCGCCGCCCCCCGCGCTCGCGCCGCCGCCTGCTCCCGCGCCGCCGGCGCCGGGCGGGCTCGGCGGGTCGTCGGAGCCGCAGGCGCACAGGGCGAGCAGGCCGATGCCGGCGGCGCGGCGAGCGGACGCTGAGACGGAGCGCATGGGCGGCATCGTAACAGAAGCCCGGGCCGGGGCGCCCGCTACGGCGCGCTGCTGCGGCGGTAGAGCCACCAGTCGCCGACGCGATCGACGGGGACGATGCTCGGGTCCTTCGCGAAGAGGTGATCGGCCCCCGCCCGGCGGCGGACGAGGAACCAGTCGAAGAAGGCGCCGTGGCGCCGCACGTCGAACTTCTCGGGCGTCCACTCCCACCGGAGCGGCGTCGGCGGCGGAACGACGGCGCCCGGCTCCGAGCGAGGCCGGTAGGCGACCGGCGAGGCGTCCCAGACGGCGAAGTGGAAGCTGAGCCAGCCGCCCCGCGTGGCCTGGACCCAGGCGGGGAGATGGATGAACGGGGTCGTCGACCGGGTCGAGCCGCCGTGATCGAAGACGAGGTAGAGCAGCCTGGGCGCGCGCGGGATGTGGGCGATGATGGCGTCGAAGTCCCGCGTGCTGTGGTCGAAGCGGCGGTAGTTGTCGCGCACCACGGCGCCGAGGGAGATCGCCGCGGCCGACAGCGCGAGCACGGCCGGCACCTTGAGCCAGGGCGAGCGCGGCAGGTCCGGGAAGGCGCCGAGGGCGAGGAACAGGGCCGCGACGATCTCGCGCGGGTAGACGTACCACCAGAGGCCGATCTGCAGCGGCAGGCTGAGGAACAGGCCCAGGAACACCGCCGCGCAGGCGACCGGGACGAGGGCCGCGAGGCGCGCGAAGGCCCGCCGCCGCGCGTCCGCGGCGAGCGCGGGCGCCGGCTCGGCGGAGGCGCCGGCGGGCGAGGACGCCGGCGCGACGGAGGCGCCGGCGAGCTGCGCGGCGGCGCCTCCGGCGCACACGAGCAGCGCGGCGAGCACGAGGCGCGCCGCCCGGTGGGCCGCCGCCGCCTCGGCGGGATCGGTGAAGCTCGTGAACAGGAGCGAGGGGATCTCGCCGAGCCGCTCCCAGTGGAGCGCGGGCGCGAAGGGCGCGCCGTGGAGGGTGTCGGTCCGGACCGCGAGCCACACGGCGAAGAGGAGCAGCGAGGGCGCGAGCGGCAGCGCGATGGGGCGGAGCCGCCGCGTCGCCGGGAACACCACGATCGCCGCGCCGACCACGGCGGCGATCGCGAACGGGAAGCGGAAGACGTGGGTGAAGAACAGCGCGACGAGCGCGAGCGCGAGCGCGATCTGGCGGCCGCGCGAGGGGCGATCGAGCAGCAGGAGCGTCAGGCCGACGACCATCGCGAAGAGGCCGAGCGCGCCCATGTGGTTGAGGAAGCCCCAGTGCGTGAGGTTGCACCAGACGAGGAGGAGGCCGAGGACGCCGAGCAGGGGGCTCCGCTTCAGGCCGTGGAAGAGGACGGCGAGGCCCGCGGGCAGGAGCGCGAGCATCGCCGCCGCCGCGACCTTCACCGCGGCCACGGGCGGAAGGACGAGCATGAGCAGGGCGCCGAGCGCGTACATCGACAGGTACGGGACCGCGAGCGGCTGGAGCGTGAACTGCTCGCGGAAGTGCCACGCCGGATCGAGGTAGTGCCCGAGCGCCGCCGTCTGGGCCGCGTGGAACGGGAGATCGGTCATCGGCGGATAGCGGACGACCGCGAGCGGGACGCCGATCACATAAACGGACGCGGCGACGACGACGAGCGCGAGCGCCGCGCCGAGGGGCGCGCGGCGCGCGGCGCCCGCGGCGCGGCGGAGCGGGCCGGAGAGCGCGCGGCGCGCGGCGCCCGCGGCGCGGCGGAGCAGGCCGGAGAGCTGCGCGCGGCGCGCGGGGCCGGGCGCGGCCGGAGGCTCCGCCGGGAGGGAGGGGGTACCCAAGGTGGCGGGAAGCTACCATCTCGGAACCGCTCGGGGATTCCGTTCGGCCGCTCGCCTCGCAGGGCCCATGGCGGCCGCGCGTCACCGGGAGCGTGGCGCGCGGGACGTGCCTGGGGCGGCCGCTCGCGCTCCGGAGGATCCGCAGGTCAGCGGTCCTGTCCGTCCTCCGGGCCGGAGGCCTCGTCCTCCGGGCTGGAGACGGGCGGCTCCTCCTCGCCGAGCAGGCCATCGACCTCGGACCAGAGCGCGTCGAGATCGAGCGACAGCCCCTCGCACCCGGGCACGGTTCCGAGCACCCCGCACGCGGCGCTCGCCGCGTGCGTGTAGCGGCCGCTCGCGTCGAGCTCGAGGATCTCGACGGTCCTGAATTGCGGGTCCACGATCCAGTAGAACCGCACGCCGAAGGAGGCGTACTCCTTCACCTTCTCGACGCGATCGCGCCGCACGTCCCGCGGCGTCGGGGAGACGACCTCGACCATGACGGCGGGCGGGGTGCGCGCGGCACCCCGGCGGGGAGGCCTGGGCTCGCCCGGGAGGAACACCGAGAGGTCCGGTTTGCGGCCGCACGTGCCCTGCAGCGCGAACTTGGCCCCGGAGGCGAACACGAACCCGCCGGTCCGAGCGAGCCAGCGTCGCAGTGTCTCGATGAGCCAGCCGACGACCAGCTCGTGCACGAAGTCAGGCACCTCTTCCTCCACGAGGCGTCCGCCGACAAGCTCTCCCGGCTCGTCTTCCGGCATGATTTCCCACTCGGCGAGGGTCATGGGCCGGCCGGGCGGGACCTTGTCGATTGCGCCCTGGTGCATGGTCCAAAGCTACCACGAGGCGCTCGGGAGGGAGTGTGGCGCCTCGCCGCCGGCCCCGCTGCGCGGGCGCCCCACGGTGGAGAGGTCGCGACCTGCCGGCGCGGCCTCCCGAGGGGGGCGGCCCCATCTCGACCGGGCGGCGCAGCGGGAGCTTCTCACCTCTCCCGGAGGCCCCATCGACGGTAGGCTGCGCGCAAGTTGCTCCCCCCGCGCCCCGCCCCTCGCCCAGCCGATCTGCGCGGCCTCCCCGTCGCCTCCCGCCTCGAGACCCGAGCGGCACTCGCCGTCACCGCCGTCGCGACGGCGTGGTTCGCGCTCGCGGCCGCGTGGGAGATGTTCGGGCCCCTCCTCGCCGGCCATTACGCGTCGTCGGCGGGCGTCGGGATCATCGCGGAGAACATGCTCCGCTGGGAGATCCTCGGGCCCGTGTGGGAGTACACCGCGAGCCGGCCGGCGCCGGCGATGTACTACTGCCACCACCCCTGGGGGATCTTCTGGACGACCGCCGCGTTCATGGAGGTCTTCGGGCGGCACGACGTCATCTGCCGCCTGCCCGCCGTCCTGCTGAGCGCCGCGACGCCGCCCCTGCTCTACGCCATCGGCCGGAGCGTCTACCGCCCCGCCGCGGGGGCGGCCGCGGCGGCGTCGTTCGTCGTCCTGCCGATCACCCTGGCGTTCGCGAACCTCAACGCGCTCGAGGTCCCGGTCATGGCCTGGACGCTGCTCGGGCTCTGGGGATACGTCCGGCTGACGCAGACGTCCCGGCGCCGCTACCTCGCGGTGAGCGCGCTCGGGCTCGCGCTCGGGATGCACGCCGACTGGCCCGCGTTCGTGCTCACGGGCGGGCTGCTCACGTTCGGAGCGATCCGGGCCTACCTGCTCCCGAAGCGCTTCTTCGGCCCGATCCACGAGCGGCGCTACGCGCAGTGGTGGGTGCTCACCGCCTTCCTCGCCGCGCTGACCGCCGCGCTCTACCTCGCCCTGTTCCACCAGGCCGGCAAGCTCGGCGACCTCCTGGGGAGCTACGGGTTCCGCTCCTCGGGCAACGCCGAGCCGCTCGCCAAGGTGCTCGCGAGCCGGCGGTACTGGATCGAGCTCTCGTTCACGCCGATCGCCATCGCCGCAGGAAAGCTCGCCGCGATCGTCTGCGCGGCGCGGCTCGTCCTGCTCCGGCGCGAGCACGACGCGCTGCCGTTGCTCTACCTCGCGACGGCGACGGTGCAGTACGTCGTCTTCCGCCAGGGCGCCGACATCCACATCTTCTGGCCGCACTACTTCGGGGCCTACTTCGCCCTCGCCGCCGCCGCCCTCGTCGAGACCGGCGCGGCGCTGCTCGAGCGCGCCGCCGCCGCGCCGCGGGCCCCCGGCGCTGCGCCGCCGCCCGCGGGGCCGGCGCTCGTGGCGCTCGCGCTGTGGCTCGCGCCGCTCGCCGCCGTCCTGCGCGACGGGCTCCCGGCGCTGCGGTACGCGCGCGAGACGGGCGGGCGCTTCAACGAGCGGGGGCACCTCATCCACTCCGACGGGGCGAAGACGGCGTTCCTGCGCTGGCTCGCGCCGAGGCTGCCCGAGGACGCGCCCGTCGAGATGCACGAGGGCATGAAGGCCACCTGGGCCCAGGTCTGGGCGCTCGGCGGGCGCGTCGTGAAGCCGACCCGGCCCGCGCCGAAGGAGACGCCGCCGCGCGGCGCTTACCTCGCGGACACGCGCTTCCTGCTCGACCGGGACCAGGCGAGCCTCGCGCGGCGCTTCGACATCACGGCGGTGGGCCCGTTCTGGGCGCTCGGCGCGGGCGTCGGGGCGGTCGCGCCGCCGGCGCAGGGGGCGCGCGGCATCGAGGCGTTCTCCTTCCGCGAGCGGGAGCCGGGGCTCCTCGCCTGGTACCTCGTCTCGGGCACCGAGCCCGAGCGCGAGATCGTGCCGGACCCGTTCCTCACGTGGGAGCTCCGCGCGCACTTCGGACAGCCGGCGGAGCCGCCGGCCGGGCCGCCGGAGACGCTGGAACAGAAGCGGATCGCGCACAACATCGCGCTGGCGGCGGGCGACGACGCGCGCGCGGCGGCGCTCCTCGCGGAGATCACCGCCGCGCTCACGCCGCTCGGGGCGCGGTTCGACGACGGCACGGAGCTGCTCGGGACGACGTTCCACGAGGGCGCGCGCTCGCTGCTCACGATCGTCGTGCGCGCGGGCGGGCCCGCGGCGAGCGACGTGGCGCTCACGGTGCGCTCCCGGGTCGTCGAGCGCGCCCCGCTGTCCACGACGATGGCGGACCCTGTCGATCGCGAGGTCGGCCTCCCGACGGCGATCTCGCCGCAGCGCTGGAGGGCGGGCTTCCTCTATGCCGATCCGGTGCCGATCCGGAAGCGACCGGGGACGGAGGTGTTCTGGGCGTCGCTGAGGGCCCGCGGCCGGGGTCGCGCGCCGCGGCTCGTCGACAGCGGCGGCGCGCCGGAGGTCGAGGTGCTGCGGCTGCGCTGAGCGGGGACGCGCCTCCATCCTCGTGGACAAGGCCCCGCGTTCCGGTTTTACCTTCGGGCATGAGCTCTCGCCGAACAGGTCTGGTTCTGGTCCTCGCGCTCGCGGCCGGCTGCGCGCCGCCACCCGCCCAGGCGCCGGCGCAGCCCGCACCGCCGGAGCCGGCGGGCACGACATCCGCCGAGCCGACCGGCACGACGTCCCTGACGACGGCGGGCCCGACGCCCGCCGGCAGCGAGGCGCCCCCGCCGTCCTCGCAGGTCCCCGCGGCGGCCGTGCCGGTCGAGGCGGCCGCGCCGAAGCGGGCCGCCCCGAAGGGCGACGGGAACGTGAAGCCCGGGGCGGCCACCGCGACCGGGACGCTGGGGGGCAGCATCTCGGAAGCGCAGGTCCGCGACATCGTGGAGAAATACGGCGAGCAGTTCGACGAGTGCTACAAGATCGGCGTCAAGAGCTCGCCGAAGTTCGTCGGGAAGGTGACCGTCAAGGCGACGATCGGCCCGAGCGGCAAGGTCAACAAGGCAGACGTCGTGAGGTCGACGGCGAAGAACCAGCAGGTCGACCGCTGCGTGGCCGATGCGTTCGAGAAGATGGAGTTCCCCCCGCCGCAAGGCGGGATGACGACCGTCATCACCTTTCCCATCGAGTTCAGCGGCGTCGAGCTGCTGCAGCCCTGAGAGAGGGCCCCGGGAGCGAGAGCACGGCTGGCCCGGGCGTCGCCGGCTCCAACGAACGGCCGCTCCGCCACAGGCGGCCAGCGCCTGGCGATCTGCGCCACCCGAGGCGGATCGTCCGCGCGGGCCACGCCGAGCGCGCGCGCCCGTGCGATGCATTCGCCCGGGCTCGGCCGAGCAGAGCGCCCATGCCGTCGAGGGCACGGAAGCTGCTACGCGCTGGCGCGGAGCATTCGGACCGCGGAGCTTTGGAACGCTGACGCGATGAACGCTGAAAGGCGACGGCCGACCGCCTGATCCACGCCGTGGGCACGATCAGCAGACGGCCCAGGCAGACCATATCTCATGGATGGATGTACCGGCGGCCGGGGCGGCGCGATGCCCGCGGCCGGTCGGCGTTCGAGATCCACTATCGCCGGGGACGGCACGGGTGAAGAAGCATGGAGCGGATGGAAGTTCAGCGGGATGTCCGGAGCGCCCTCGCGATAGCCTATGAGCTCTCGCGCCACGAGCACGTGCTGAACAGGGAGCATGTGTCCCAGGCGCTGGGCGAGCTCAAGGACGAGCTCGCCCGTATCGAGGCGAAGCTCGGAGGCGAGCGCATCCACGAGGTCACCGCGGAGGGGTTGCCGCCCGTGCTCGAGCAGATCGAAGGGCTCGTGGAGGACGCCGGTCCGGTCGTCGGCGATCAGATCAAGGCGCTGATGCGGAGCGTGGAGCGCATCGCCAGGGAGCTCGTCCCGGGGCCGTAGCCAAGACGGGAGTCCGGCTACGGACAGCAGGCATAGACCGCCTGGAGCGAGCCCGCCCCGCACGGCATGCTCGCAGCAGCATCGAAGTAGCGGAGCGGCAGCCCCAGCGCCTGGCAGATCGCGAAGGCCTCGTCCTTCAGCGCGGTCGGGTCCTCGCACGTCGCCCCGTCGCCCACCAGGCCGGCGGTGCAGCCGGGACCTTCCCACGGCGGCGGAAGCGGCGGCGGAAGCGACGGCGGCTCCTCCGGCGGCGGCTCCGGCCACGGCGGGCAGCACAGGTACGTCGCCTCGCGCACGCCCCCGCCGCACACTTCGTAATCTCCCTTGTCGAACTGGAGGTCGCGCAGGACCAGCCCGGCCTCCTCGCAGATCGGGGTGCCCTGCGCGATCAGCGTGCTCGGGTCCTGGCACGTCACGCCGTCACCCAGGACACCGCTCGTGCAGTCGTCCGCGCAGGTCACCCCGTCGAACAGGAGACCGCCGGAGCAGGCCTCCTCCTCTCCGGGCGTCGCGCCCGCCTCGGCTCCGGGCGTCGCGCCCGCCTCGGCTCCGGGCGTCGCGCCCGCCTCGGCTCCGGGCGTCGCGCCCGCCTCGGCTCCGGGCGTCGCGCCCGCCTCGACTCCGGGCGTCGCGCCCGCCTCGGCTCCGGGCGTCGCGCCCGCCTCGGCTCCGGGCGTCGCGCCCTGCCCGGCGGTGGTCGCGTCGAGGCCATCGCCGGACCGGGTACCGGTCGAGCAACCCGCGAGGAGCGCGGCGCCGGCGACCGAGAGGACGGCAATCGACCAATGATCAAATCGCATGAGATCTCCCTGGCCTCGCCGTGAGCCGCGAGGATGGCTGTGACGCGCGGCCCGCTGCATCGCGCGGCGCCGCGTCGTCATTCGCCATGATCCAACCGCGAGGAGAGCTCCGGTTTCCTGGACACGCGTCGTTTCGTGCGGACCTCGGCTACGGACAGCAGGCATAGACCGCCCGGAGCGCTCCCGCCCCGCACGGCATGCTCGCGGCATCGAAGTAGCGGAGCGGCAGCCCCAGCGCCTGGCAGATCGCGGAGGCCTCGTCCTTCAGCGCGGTCGGGTCCTCGCACGTCGCCCCGTCGCCCAGCAGGCCGGCGGTGCAGCCGGGACCGTCCCACGGCGGCGGAGGCGGCGGCGGCTCCTCCGGCGGCGGCGCCGGCCACGGCGGGCAGCACAGGTACGTCGCCTCGCGCACGCCCCCGCCGCACACTTCGTAATCTCTCTTGTCGAACTGGAGGTCGCGCAGGACCAGCCCGGCCTCCTCGCAGATCGGGGTGCCCTGCGCGATCAGCGCGCTCGGGTCCTGGCAGGCCACCCCGTCGCCGAGCGTGCCCGAGATGCACTCGACCGGCTCGACGCAGCGGTACTCGACGCGCCGGAACAGCCCGTCGCCGCAGGCGTCGCGCAGGTCGACCTCGGCCAGCTCGCGCAACGCGCCCTCGCACGCGCCGCGCGCCCTCTCCTTCAGCGTCTCGGCGTCGGTGCACTCGGTGTCCAGCGCCTCGGCCGGCTCGCGGGGCGCGCCCTCCTCGTCGCGCGTGCTCGCGGGCTGCTCGTCGTCCGCGCGCGCGGTCTCCTCGTCGCCAGCACGCCCGGCCGCGCCGGGGCCGCGCTCCTCGGGCCGGGGCACCGGAAAGAGCGGCAGCTCGCGGACATCGGGCGGCCCGAGATCGCCGGCGTCGCGGGGCGCCAGCGCGCGCCCGCGCCTCGGCTGCACGGGCGTACGGCTCGGGCCAGGCGAGCTGTCCGGCGCCGCCCGGGGCGGGCCCTCGATGTCCGCCAGCGGCGCGTCCTCGGTCCGCAGGCGCGGATCGAGGGGGAGCGCGCGGCGGCGCGGGGCGGGCGCGGGGGCCACCGGCGCGGGCGGCGGGGACACGCTGGGCCGCGCGGGACCGGGCTCCGCTCGGCCGCCGTCGGCGCGGGGCTCGCCGGCGACCGGATCGGCGGGCGCGGCCAGCTTGCGGGCGGCCACGCCCCAGCGCTCCACCGCGCGCCGGGTGCCGTCGTCAAGGCCGAGCGCGAGCGCCGCGGCCGCGACCAGGGCGACCGCGATCGGGCGCCGGAGGCCCCAGACCGCGCCCCGCAGCGCGGACCGCGCCGGGCCCGCCTCGGGGGCGCTGAGGCGCGCGCGGAGCCGCGCCTCGAGCTCGGGCCGCGGCGCCACGCCGGCGAGCTGCTCGTCGAGCGCCCGCAGCTGCGCGACGAGGTCGTCGCGCTCAGACGTCGCCATGATCCACCTTCCATCCGGCGCCGCCGACGTGCTGCACCGCCCGCTGGATGAGCTTGCAGACGTAGCTCTTCGAGTGGCCGAGGACCCGCCCGATCTCCTCCTGCTCCTTGCCGTCGAGGTAGTACATCGAGAACGCGATCCGCTCCTTGATCGGCAGCGCGTTCAGCGCGTCGAACGCGCGCCGGAGGTCGTCGCGGGCGATGGCGAGCACGTCGGGCGGCCGGGGCTCCTGCTGGTGCTCGCCGAGCAGCCAGCGCACCGGGGCGAGCGCGAGGAAGCGCTCGCGCCGGAGGCGGTTGAAGCAGCGGTTCGTGGTGGCCCGGTACAGCCAGCCCTCGAGGTCGTCGAGATCGGTGAGGATGGGCAGCGCCTTGAACAGGTCGAGGAAGACGTCCTGCGTGACGTCCTCGGCCCACGCCAGGTTTCCCTTGCCGTAACGGAGCGCCAGCCGGTGCACGAGCCGGTGGTGACGGCGGTAGAGCGCCTCGACCGCCCCGGCCGACCGCGAGGCCGGCGCCGCCTCGGCCGGGCGCCCGGAGGCCGTGCCGGGCGGAGGCGCATCCGACCGCTGCTCGCAGGAGAGCGGACGGAGCACCTCGGCGACGTCCGAGGAGGCGAGGTCGTGGCTGCGCAAGGACGGGTCCCTTGCTGCCATCACACACGAGCCGGCCGGCAGTTTCCTGAATCGTCGCCGGGGCGCCCGCGTCGCTCCACGCCGCCGACCCCCTCACCGGGTCGCGGTCGCCTCGCCCGCGCCGGGAGCGCGCGGCAACCCCGTGGCGCACGGGGCTTCGGGCACAAGCCCTCTCCCAGACCGAGGCGAGCCGTGATTCAAATCAACTGAAGCCCTCGCCGCGAAAGCGACCTTCTTGCCCTCCGGGACCTCCCCTCCGCTTCAGGCTGCCGGGGCCGAAGACCGCCGCGCCGCCAGGGTGAAGCCGAGCGTCTCGGTGGGATCGGGCAGCGCGCGATCGAGCACGCGCGCGCCCGCGGCCACCGCGATCATGGCCGGCGCGACAAGCGGCAGCGTCCACAGGCGCGCCCCGCGGCCTTCGGAGGCCTCATGGCCGAGCTTGCCCATCGCCTGCGCGACGCCGCCGATCTGCGCGACCTGGAGCGCCAGGTAGCTGTTCACCTTGTGCCCGAGCAGGCTCCAGAGGCTGCCGTGCGGGCAGATCTCCTCGATGATCAGGCCGGCGCGGCCGCACAGCGCGCGGAGGCCGTGGGGGCTGAAACGGAAGTAGTCGTGCGGCTCCTCGTGCAGGCGGAACGAGAAGGGCGCGCTCAGGATGAGCAGGCCGCCGGGGCGGAGGACGCGCGCCATCTCGGCGACGAGCGCCTCCGGGCGGGGGGTGTGCTCGAGGACCTGCACGCTCAGCACGGTGTCGAAGCTCGCGTCGGTGAAGGGCAGCCGCTCGCCGTCATAGAGCATGTCGGCCTTGCCGCGCGAGCGCGCGGCCGTGGCGCCGAAGGTCGCCTCGTGCTCCACGCCGAGGTACTCGAGAACGTGGGGGAGGAAGAGGTGCTCATACGGCTTGTCGCCGCAGCCCACGTCGAGCAGCCGCCCGCGCGCCCGCGGGGCGAGGCGAGCGAGCGAGCCCACGACATGGGTGAGCTGGAGATCCACCCAGTCCGACGCGGCCCGCGCCGCGCGCCCGAGCGACGGGCGCCGGAGCAGGGCCTGCAAGAGCTCGTTCATGGCCGCCTCTTACCACGGGCGCCTCGCGCCCCCGGAGACCAGCGCGAGCGCGGCGGCTCATGCGGCCCGGAAGCCCTGGGCGCGCCGCGGGCCGGTCACGGTCCGGTAAAGCGCCTCGTATCTCCCCACCATCACGGTGCTGCTGAAGCGCTCGCGGGCGCGGCGCGCGCAGGCGGCGCGGTCGAAGCGCGCGAGCCCCGTCGCGAGCGCGGCGAGGCGCGCGGCGTCGCCCGGCGCGGCCAGGAAGCCCGTGACCCCCTCGTCGACGATCTCGGGGAAGGAGCCGCGGCGAAAGCCGAGCACCGGGGTGCCGCAGAGCATGGCCTCGATGGCGATCAGCCCGAACGGCTCCTCCCACTGGAGCGGGCAGAGGACGGCGCGCGCCCCGCGCAGGAGCGAGACCTTGCGACGGTGGTCCATCTCCCCGAGGTCCGATGCCCCGTGCTCCCGGAGGCGCGGGGCCACCTCCTGGAGATAGTAGAGACGATCCTTGAGGTGCGCGCGGCCGGCGAGGCGGAGCTGCATGCCCGCGGCCCTCGCGATGTCGAGGGCGAGGTGGGTCCCCTTCTCCTCGGCATAACGGCCGAGGTGCGCGAGGTAACCCTCGTCGGCCAGGCTCACCGGATAGCGCGCCGACGTGACGCCATGGTGGATCACGCACGAGCGCGGGAGCGCGATCTCGAGGGAGCGCTGCCGCTCGCTGATGGCCACGTACGCGACCTCCGGGTGCTGCGCGTAGATGCGCGAGCTCTCGTCGCACGACGCGTGGTGCAGGGTCTGCACGGCCGGGACGCCGACGAAGCGGGTGAACGGGACCGCGATCGGGCTGTTCACGTGGATCAGGTCGAACCTGTCCTCCCGCGCGATCTCCGACACGGCCCACGCGACGTGGTTGACCTCGTCCTCCGGCGTGGGAGGCCAGCACGGGCTCTCGTAGAGCGCCCGGCGGCGGCAGGTGACCACCGAATCGCCCGTCGCGAAGAGCGTCACCTCGTGTCCGCGCGCCGATAGCCCCTCGGCGAGCTCGTAACAGAACAGCTCGGTCCCTCCGTATCCGGCTGGTGGCACCCGGATGAACGGGGTGGAGATGATCGCGATTCGCATGCTCGTTGCTCCTCGATCGCCGCAGCGCCGCGCCGCGACCGGGGCGTCATGCTCGGCCCCGCTCGAGGCGGAGCGCATGCCCGGGGTTGGACATATCAACGAGCATGCCAGCAGGGGGCCCCCGCCCGCCCCGGCGAGGGACCGCGCTGCGCAGCAGCCGCCTCGACGCCGCAGGGCCGCCGCCGCCGGCCAGCGCGATTCGGCCCCGCGATGGG
Source organism: Sorangium sp. So ce362 (assembly GCF_051519845.1). Taxonomy (NCBI): domain Bacteria; kingdom Pseudomonadati; phylum Myxococcota; order Polyangiales; family Polyangiaceae; genus Sorangium; species Sorangium sp. So ce362. Next base: position 8,905,294 of record NZ_CP150332.1, read on the forward strand.
CGGCGCGACGCGCTTTCAACAGGCGCCCCGTGCGTCTAGGATGCCCGCCCGCTCCGTCCGCGCCGCGGGGCAGCGCAGGAAGCGTCGATGGCCTGCGGCGGCCAGGCAACCTGCACACAGGTGGACCATGACTTCGAGATCGAATCGATACGGATCCGCGCTCGCCTTGAGCATTTCGCTGCTGGCCACCTCGGGCTGCCAGCTGTTCACGATGCCCGATCGCAGCCTGATCGGCGAGGGCACGGGTGGGAGCGGTGGACAAGGTGGCTCCGGAGGAGAAGGCGGCGTCGGCGGCAATGACGGCGGCGGGGGTGGCTCCGGCGGCGACGGTGGAGCCGGGGGCGACGGTGGCTCCGGGGGCGACGGTGGCTCCGGGGGCGACGGCGGAGCCGGCGGAGTCGGCGGCATCGGAGGTGACGGTGGCTCCGGCGGTGGCGACGGTGGCTCCGGCGGTGGCGACGGTGGCTCCGGCGGTGGCGACGGTGGCTCCGGCGGTGGCGATGGTGGCTCCGGCGGTGGCGGCGGTGTCAACGGCGGCGACGGCGGAGCCGGCGGAGTCGGAGGCATCGGAGGTGACGGAGGCGACGCTGGAGTCGGCGGCGGCGACGGCGGGTCCGGCGGCGGCGACATCTGCACCGACGACGCGGACTGCTCCGAGCCAGCGAGCGAGTGCGCGGTCGCGAGGTGCGTCGACGGAGGGTGCGCCACCGAGCCCGTGGCCGCAGGGACACCCGCGGAGATGCAGATGACCGGCGACTGCAGCGAGCGCCTCTGCGACGGCGACGGCTCGATCGTGGACGTCGACGACGACGACGACGTCCACGACGACCGCAGCGAGTGCACGGTCGACTCCTGCCGCGAGGGCTCCCCGATCCACGAGCCGATCGCGGTCGGCACCGCGTGCTCCCTGGGCGACGGCGGGCTGTGCAACGCCGGCGGGGTCTGCGTGCAGTGCCTGGTCCACGCGGACTGCCCGACCGAGGTGTGCATCGACCAGGTCTGCCAGGAGCCCATTTGAAGGACGGCGTCCTCGACGACGCCGAGGGCGACATCGACTGACTGCGCCGACGACGACGCAGTCGATCCAACGCTGCGCCGACGGCCTCCGCGACGGCAGCCGCTTCGTGGCAACGGCGCCCACCCCGGGCGAGCCGAACGCCTGCCCCTGAGCCCGCCGCGGCGCGCGGAGCGCGGCCTGCCGGGCCGCGCCGCCGCCTCACGCTCCAGCCCGCCCTCAGCGCTCCAGGTAGATCTCGAAATCCTCGATGCGCACGGCGAGCTCGTAGCGATCGTCGATGAGATCCGCCAGCGCCGGGAACCCGTCCAGCGTGTCGCGCGAGTCGAGCGCGTCGCCTGTCACCGAGGGGAAGACGTCGTGGCGCTCGACAACGATCGCGGTCGGAGGGCTCGCGGCGAGGTCGCGCATCAGCGCGTCGCGCGCCTCCTGCCGGGCCCACGCCGCGCGCTGCGGGACGTTGTAGAGGTATCGCGTCGCCGACGGGCGATCGGCGAGGTCGTAGACCACCGGCTCGAAGCCCCACACGAACACGGGCCGCCCCGGCGCGACGCGCTCGCGGAGCCACGCCGCGACCGCGCGGTTCGCCGCGGCGTTGACGTCGGCGACCGAGGCGAGGCGATCGAGGCGGCCCTGGTCCCGCGCGCCCGCGGCGAGCAGCGCGATCCGCTCGGCGCAGCGAGCGAGGTAGTCGTCGGCCACGTCCTTTGTCGCAGAGCGGGCGAAGGCGGTCGCGAGGAGCACCGCGACGAGCGCGGCGGCCGCCCGCGCGCCGAGCCGAACGCAGCGCAGCCATGCCTTCCAGAGGCCGAGCGCCGCGAGCATCGCGGTGAGCGGCCAGGTCGCGCCGTAGTGGTAGGGGAAGAACTTCGCCTGCATCACCACGCCGACGAGGTGCATGGCGATCACGCCCGAGAGCAGCGCCACGTCCGCCCGCTCGTGGCGATCCGGGCGCAGCGCGAGCAGGCAGACCAGCCCGAGCGCGATCGGGCCTGAGTACCGGATGAACCACTCGCCGACGCCGTGCCACGCCAGGTCGAGCACGCTCGCGTCGCGCCACCCGAGCGCGGTGTAGTGCGGCGTGAAGACGAAGAGGACCTCCCACAGATCGCCGAGCGCCCCCTTCGCGGCGAACCACGCGACGCAGGCGAGCACGGGGAGCACGCCGCCCAGCGCGATGAGCAGGGCAGGCCGGAGCGCCGCCAAGAGGAGCGCGGTCGCTGTCGCGCGCGCCGGCGCGCCCTCGATCGCGGGCCGGGCAGCCTCGAGCTCGTCCCGTCCGGCGCCGCGCGCCGGGCCGCGCCGCGCGAGCGCCGAGCCGCGCCGCGCGAGCTCCACGAGGGCGGGCGCGGCCAGCGCGGCGGCGAGCACGACGCCGCCGCCGGCGAGGGGCGGCTTGAGGAGCCCGGCGGCGCCGAAGAGCACGCCCGACGCGATCAGCGCGGCGGCGCCCGGCGCGGGACGGGGCGCGTCGGCGCGGCCACGCGGCGTGGCCACGAGCAGGGCGACGACGGTGAGCACGCCGCCGAACGACTCGGGCTGCGCCGTGTGCCAGAAATCGAGCTGGGCGTGCACGAGCACGGCGAGCGCGGCGGCGACGACCCCGATCCGGCGATCGCCGAAGGCGCGGCCGGCGAGCGACGTCATCGCGAGGCACATGCCGGCGAGGGCGAGGACCTCGAGGACGCGGATGCCCCACTGCGCCGGGCCGAAGAGCGCGCGCGCGAGCGCGTAGATCAAGAAGATGCCGGGGGGCTTGAAGTCGAACGCGTCGCGGTACGGCATGCCACCGTCGAGCACCGCGCGCGCGACCATCGCGTAGATGCCCTGATCGCGGCCGTAGCCGTAGGTCAGGATCTGCAGCAGCAGGAACGCGATGGCGCCGAGCGAGATCGCATGGATCGCCTGCGAGCCCGGGACGCGCGCCGGCCTGTCGGCGAGGCCCTCGCGCGCGCTCTCGGTCGAGGTGGCCCGAGGACGAGGGACCGCGGTACCATCCGGCGCGGCGTCACGCACCGGGCCCTTTTACCGGCTGGGGCACGCCAGCGTCTACGTGCGTCGACGCATGATTCCAGCCTTCCTGCGCCGGGCGTCTCGGCGGGGACGGCTCGCCGTCGCCGAGACGGCCCCGGCGGCTGAGCGCGGCGCGGGCACCGGCAGGATGAATAGACCCGAAAAGGATGCGCAGCGGGCGAACACTGTGTCGTTGCTCTCGAAGGACGGGCGGCGTATACGACCGTGCCGCCGTTGCCCGAGAAACGGGCGCTCACGGCCGGGTGCGTTGGAGGAGCGAGAAGCGATGGTCGATGTTCGCATGCCACAGCTCGGCGAGAGCGTGCTCGAGGGGACCGTCTCGAGGTGGCTCGTGCGTGAGGGCGATTTCGTCAAGCGCGAGCAGCCGCTGCTCGAGGTTGCGACCGACAAGGCAGACACGGAGATCCCGGCGCCGACCGCCGGCCGTGTCGCGCGGATCGCGGTGGCCGAAGGAACCGTCGTCGCCAAGGAAGGTCTGCTCTGCCAGATCGACGAGGCGGCGGTGGAGCCGCAGGCCACAGCGGAGCACCGCCCGCCGAGCGCGGCCGCAGCCGGCTCGCCTGCGCCGGTGCACCACCCGCTGAACGTGGCCGCGGCCGGCGCCCCGGCGCAGGGCAGCAACGGACATGATGAGAGCGCCCGCCCGCTGTCGAGCCCCTCGACGAAGAAGCTGGCGCTCGAGTCGGGCGTCGACCTGCGCGGCGTGCAGGGGACAGGCGACCACGGCCGGATCACCCGCGATGACGTGATCCGCGCGGCGCACGGCGCGACCGCCGAGCCGGCGCCGAAGGCGAGCGCGCTGCCCCAGCCGGCAGGCGCGGCGAGCCCGGCGGCGGAGCTGTCGCAGCTCATCCAGGCGAGCGGCGGGTTCGTGCCGCCGGTGCCCGGCGTCGGGTTCGGCGCGTACAAGGTGCCGCCCTACTCGCCCAAGCCGGGCGACAAGGTGGTGCCCTTCAGCCGGCGCCGCCGCATCACCGCCGACCACATGGTCTATTCCAAGGTGACGTCGCCGCACGTGGTGACGGTCGCCGAGGTCGACCTGTACGAGACGTCGAAGCTGCGCGACGCGCACAAGGACGAGTTCAAGAAGGCGGGTGCGTCGCTGACGTTCCTGTCCTTCATCTGCGCCGCGGCCGTCCGCGCGCTGCGCGAGCACCCGGAGCTCAACGCTCGAGTGCTCGAGAACTCGTACGTGGTGCTGCGCGACGTCAACCTCGGCGTGGCGGTGGACACGCCCGGCGGCCTCATCGTCCCGAGCATCAAGCACGCGGACGAGCTGGCGCTGCGCGGCATCGCGAGGAGCATCGACGAGCTGGCCGGGCGGGCGAAGTCGGGCAAGATCACGGCCGACGATCTCGCGAACACGACCTTCACGGTCTCGAACCCCGGCCTCAAGGGCAACCTGTTCGGCGGCGCGATCATCTCACAGCCGAACGTCGGCATCCTCCGGATGGGGGAGATCAAGAAGCGCGTCGTGGTGGTCACGAAGGACAAGGAGGACTCGATCGCGATCCATCCGGTCATGTTCCTCGCGCTGTCCTACGACCATCGCATCATCGACGGGGTGTTGGCGAACTCGTTCCTCTGGCGCGTCACCGACATCCTTTCACGCGGGGAGTTCGAGGTATGAGCGTGAAGAACGACGTGCAGGGCCTGCGGCCGCTCGACGAGGTCGATCCGGAGATCGCCGAGCTGATCCGCAAAGAAGAGCGGCGGGAAGCGGACACGCTCCGGCTGATCGCCAGCGAGAACTACGTGTCTCGGGCCGTGCTCGAGGCGACGGGCTCGGTGCTGACGAACAAGTACTCCGAGGGCTACCCGCACAAGCGGTATTACGAGGGCCAGCAGCAGGTCGACGTGGTCGAGGAGCTCGCGCGCACGCGGGTGGCCAAGCTGTTCGGGGCCGACCACGTGAACGTGCAGCCCTACTCCGGGAGCCCGGCCAACCTGGCCGTCTACCTCGCCTTCGCGCAGGCGAACGACACGATCATGGGCCTCGGCCTGCCCGCGGGCGGGCACCTGACCCACGGCTGGTCGGTGAGCATCACCGGGAAGTACTTCAAGAGCGTCCCGTACGGGGTGCGCGAGAGCGATCACCGCATCGACCTGGACCAGGTCCGCGACCTTGCGCGCGCCCACCGGCCGAAGCTCATCTGGTGCGGGACGACGGCGTACCCGCGCACGCTCGACTTCGCCGCGTTCCGGGCGATCGCCGACGAGGTCGGGGCGATCCTGGCGGCGGACATCGCGCACATCGCGGGGCTCGTGGCCGGCGGGGTGCACCCGTCGCCGGTGGGCATCGCCGACGTGGTGACGTCGACGACGCACAAGACGTTCCGGGGCCCGCGCGGCGCGATGATCCTGTGCAAGAAGGAGCACGCGAGCGCGATCGACAAGGCGGTGTTCCCGGGCCTCCAGGGCGGGCCGCACAACCACACGACGGCGGCCATCGCGGTCGCCGCGAAGGAGGCCGCGGAGGACGGGTTCCGGGGCTACGCGAAGCAGATCGTGGAGAACGCTCAGGCGCTCGGGCGCGCGCTGGAGTCGCGCGGCTTCCGGCTCATCACCGGAGGGACCGACAACCACCTCCTGCTGATCGACATGACCCCGAAGGGGATCGCCGGGAAGCCCTATGCGCAGGCGCTCGATCGCGCGGGCATCGTGGCGAACTACAACTCGATCCCGTTCGATCCGCGCAAGCCGTTCGACCCGTCGGGGCTCCGCATCGGTACGCCGGCGGTGACGTCGCGCGGCATGGGCGTCGCCGAGATGGAGCGCCTGGCGGCCTGGATGGATGACGTGGCGCAGAACATCAACGATGAGGCGCGCATCGCGCGCATCGGCGCCGAGGTCGCGGAGCTCTGCCGCGGCTTCCCGGCGCCGGGGATCCGCGTGTAACACCTCGACGATCGACGAGGCGAGCCCCCGAGGACGCCCGGAGAGAGATCTCCCGGCGTCCTCGGTGCTTTTGCGGCGTCACTTCACGTAGAGCTGCGCAGCCGCCACGCCCGAGCCGGCCGTGGCCTTGACGATGTACTTGGCGTTGATGCCCACGGGCAGCGACCAGCGGTAGCAGTTGCCCCGGCCGCCGAGCGCGGCGTTCGCGCCGGTCAAGTTGTCCTGCGCCAGCACCGACGAGCCCATCGGGATCGGGGTCAACGCGACGAGGCTGATGTCGAGCTCGGTGATCCCCGCGCCGACGCCGAGGATCGTGTAGCACTTGCCAGGCATCAGCTGGATCTGCTGCTCGAGCGTCTGCCCGGCGGTGAACTGGCCCGCGATCGGCCCTCCCTCCTTCGTCATGCCCGGCGCCTCGGTCGCGGCGAGGTTGTTCAGCGGGAGGGTCGCGGCGGTAGCGAAGTTCGGGTCGACCGGCGACGCGCTGCCGGTGCTGCTCCCGCCGCTCGGGGCGGGCTGCTGACCGCCGGTCGGCTGGCCGTCGGTCGGCTGGCCAGGGAGCGGGAACGGCCACGGGAAGCCGCCGGGCTGCGCCGAGGGCGCCGGGGCCGGCTGCGTGGGGGCTGGCTGCGTCGGGGCCGGCTGCGTCGGGGCCGGCTGCTGGTACCCGGGCGGCGGCTGCTGGTATCCGGGCTGCTGATAGCCGGGCTGCTGGTATCCGGGCTGCTGATAGCCGGGCTGCTGGTACCCCGGCTGCTGGTATCCCGGCTGCTGGTAGTAGCCAGGCGGGGGCTGGTTCGCATAGCTCGGCGGCGTGGAAGCCTCTCGCTGTTGACAACCAGCAGCGAGGGCGGCGGTGAAGACCATGGCTGGCAGAACGCCAATCGTACGGAGCAAAAGAACCTCCTCGAATTCCGGCAGAACGCCGCGTTCAATCTCACTGACGGGCTCGCGACGCAACGGTTCGCTCGCGGGGAGCTGCCCGGAGCGAACCCCCGAGGCCCGCTCAACCGGGCTCCAGGCCGTCCGCCGGATGTCGCTTTGGACGTGTCACGCCCTCGCTTTCATCGCGCCCGTCCGGCGGATTGATGCTGCTTCTGCCACGATTTCCAGCGTCACTGCCGCCACGCTCGGCTGGCCGAGAGCAAAACGTGAGGTAGACTACAGAATGACCGACCAAGGCTCCCGCGCGAAGCTCGATCGTCCCGGAGAGTTTGCGCAGTGGTTCCTGGAACGAGAGATGCTGGCGAGCGCGGGCATGGGGATCGCAGCCGACAGGGCGCGGCTGCACCTCGGGCGCGCGGTCACCTTCCTGGAGCAGGGAATGCTGCGCGAGTCGCTGGCGGAGGCGAACTCGGCCGCGTACCTCGACGACGCGATCCGGCCCGAGGCGCTCCTCGTGGCGCGCATGTGCATCCTGCGCGAGCTCGTGGGCGGGTCCGGCTGATCGGCGCGAGAGGCGACCGCCTGCGCTGGCCCGCCTGCGCGAAGACGCCTCGCACATAGCCCCCGGCCCCTGTCGGGTGTATGAGCGCCCGCGAGCGCAGCTGTCCGAACGAGGAGCCGCGGCGAGCGGCAGGGCTGTGCGCGAGGAGGCCGCAGATGACGGTGACGGGTAGGTCGTTGGGTTCAGCAGTGCTCCTGGCTCTCTCGGCGGCAGCGCTGGGTTGCGGCGGCGGCAGCAAGGAGTCGGAGTTCGCGGACGATCCCCCGGACGCGGGGGCGCTGCCGCCCCCGCAGCCGACAGCGTCCGCCCCGCCCCCGGACGCCGTCCCGCCGACGGTCGGGGTGCCCATGGCGTCGCCCTGCGATGGAGTCCAGTCGCTCGCGATGACCACCATGTTCCAGGGCCGCGCCACCGGCGAGGCGCCGAAGATGCAGCCGGAAGGGGCGCCGGTGTGCAACGTGGTGCCCGAGGGGCAGACGGCCTCGGGGCAGACCTTCATGCTCCAACCGGGCAATTGCTACACGTTCCTGGCGCAGGCGCTCCCCACCGTCACCGAGGTCGATCTCCAGCTGGAGCTCGACCTCAACGCCGGAGGACAGCCGGGGCTCGCCGCGTTCAACCTGAAACCGGTGCTCGCCGTCGACTCGGACACCGGCCCGACAGCCGCCATCGGAGCCAAGCAGAGCTGCTACCAATGGCCGTTCCCCATCCCGGCGACGGTGAAGCTGGTTGTCAAGGCACGCACCGGATCGGGTCCAGTGGCAGCGCAGGCCTACAGCCGCAAGAAATGACGCACGAAGCGACGTGACGGCGCGGGCGGCGGCTCCGCCGCTGCCCGGCCCCCCGGCGCGGGATCAGGCCGGCGGCGCCGGACCCCGCCCCGGACACGCCCGCGGCGCCCCGAGGCCATGGAGCAAGAACGGCCACGTCGCCGTGGCCGCCCTGCGCTCCGCTGGAGATCCGTATGCCTACAGGAGCGCGTCCTTGATGGCCTTGATCGGCCGAGCGCGGACCGACTTGCTCGCCGGCTTCGCGGCGAAGGTCATCGGCTGCTTGGTAAACGGGTTGATCCCCTGGCGCGCCTTCGTCGCAGGGCGCTTGACCACCCGGAACTTCGCAAAGCCGGGGAGCGTGAACACGCCCGACTTCTTCAGCTCGCGATGACCGATCGAGATGAGGGACTCGAGAACGTTCTTCACCTGCTTGCGGCTCAGCTCATCACCGGCAGCTTCGGTGATGGCCTGGATCAGGCCGCTCTTGCTCAACGTCTTCTTCGCGCCGCCCCCGGCCGTCTTCTTAGTTGCCATGGCACTCTCCTGGGACATGAGCCCGCGCGCGACACCTCGTCGCGCACAGCCTTAGTGAACCTTACACACGACTCAGGACAAAAAAAGACAAAAATGCGGGGAGAAAACGCGATTTCTGAGAGCGGGCATCGCGCGGACCCCTGAAAGGCCGCGCCGGAGCGGCGCCCCAGAGGGGGGAACGAGCCGCTGGGAGGGCCGGCGGCGCGGCGTCGCCGTGGACCGGAGAGGCGCCGTCGAGATGCCAGAAAGCCGCAAAATGCCGCTGGAAACGGGCGGCACCGCGCCGCCGGCGCGCCGCCTCGGGCGGCCCCGAGGGCGGCCACCGCGACCTGGGCATACCTGCGGAGACGGGCGGGAGGGGGGTTTAGCTGGCGCGCAGCTCGTCGAGGAGCGCCCGGGCCGCCTCGAGCGATCCGTCCTCGGAGACGGACTTGTCGAGCATCAGGCGCGCTTTGCGGCGGTCGCCGGCCGCGAACGCCATCGCCCCGAGGTGGTAATAGGCGAGCGCGCGCGCGGCGAGCGTGGTGCCGCCCTCGCCGGGCTCGGGGGCAATCTTCATCAGGGTGACCGCGCGGTAGGCGCGCGCGGCGAGGTCCTGCTCCCCCAGCCCGAGCGCGCTCTCGCCGAGCGCCATGGCGAGCTCGCCGTTCTGAGGGTCGTTCTCGAGCGCCCTCGAGAGCGCAGTGAGCGACTCGCTCAAATTCCCCTCGGCGTCCTCGATCCGCGCGAGGCGGTGGTAGACGGCGCCGAGGAGCCGCGAGCGGCGCCCCTTGCCGGCGACGATGAGCTCGGAGGTGATCGCGCGCGCCTCCTTGGGGCTGCCCGCGGCCGTCAGGGCGTCCACGAGCAGGAGGGCAACCTCGTGATCCTCCGGGCGGAGAGAGCGCGCCTCGCGGAGCACCGGGGCCGCCTGCGCCCCGTCGCCGACGTCGAGGAGCAAGCGGCCAGCCTTGACGAGGAGGGTGAAGCGGCCGGCCACGTCGGACGCGGCCGCGGCGTCCTCGAGCGTGATGGCGGCGAGCTCGCGGCTCGCGCCGATCTCGGCGTAGAGCGCGCGCAGGCGATCGCGGATCTCGGCGTTGCCCGGCGCGGCGCGGCGCGCGCGCTCGAGGCCGCCGCGGGCGTCGCTCAGGTGGCCGGCGCGCGCGCAGGCGCCCGCCAGGCGGAGCGCGGTGGCGACGAGGGCGTCGCCCTCCTCGAGCGCGATGAGCCGGCGGTAGACGGCGCTCGCGGCGTCCCACCGCTCGGCGGACTCCTCGAGGCCGGCGAGCGCCTTGAGCGCCGCGCGATCCTTGGAGTCGACGTGGAGCAGATCGCCGAGGTGGCCGCGCGCGCGCTCGAGATCGCTCGAGCGCGCGAGGATCTCGGCGAGGCGCAGCCGGAGCGCGCGCGGCGCGGCGGCCGCCGACCCCTCCGACGCGGGCTCGGCGGGCGCGGCCTCGGCCTCGGCGGGCCGCGCCGCCGCGCGCGCGAGCGCCCGCTCGAGCTCGGCGACGAGCGCGAGCGCGTACTCGGCGCCGCCGAGCGCGTAGGCGCGCTCGAGATCGGCGAGCGCGCGGTCGCCCTGCCCGAGCGCCCCGTGGACCTCGGCCCGCGCGCGGTAGAGCCACGGGTCGTCCGGGCTCGCCTCGAGCGTCGCCGTGAGCGCGCGGGCCGCGCGGGCGTGCTCGGAGGCCGCGCCGCACGCGTCGATGAGCGCGAGCAGGACGCCGCGATCCCCGGGGGCGACGCGCAGGGCGCGCTCGAGGAGCTCGGCCGCGGCCGCGGCGTCGCCCGCGCGGTCGCGGAGGATCTCGGCGGCGCGGCAGAGGGCCCCGACGCGCGCCTCGTCGGTGCCGGCGACGTGCACCGTGAGCACGTGGAGCTCGGCGAGCGCGTGCCACGCCTCGCGGGCCGCGTAGCGCGACGCGAGCTCCTCGCGGAGCCGGTCGCTCGTGGGGCAGACGGCGTAGCCGGCCTTGAGGGCGGCCTCGGCGGCGGCGTCGTCCCCGCGCGCGCCGTGCAGCTCGGAGAGCTCCAGCGCGAGCTGGGCCGCCTCGCCGCCCTGCTCGATGCGCAGGAGCTTCTCGAGCGAGTCGACGAGATCGTCGGCGTTGTCGCGCTTCCGGCCGAGGCGCACGAGGGCGCGCAGGACGTCGCGGTTCGCGGCGTCCCAGTCCACCGCCCCGAGGTAGACGTCGCGCGCGCCGCGATCGTCGCCGCGCTGCTCGAGGAGGGCGCCGAGGCGCATCGAGATCGACGCGATCGAGGCGACGTCGGCGCGGTCCTTCGCGGCGTCGAGCTGCAGGGCGAAGAGCTCGCCGAGCTCCTCGGTGCGGCCGGCCTCCTCGAGCATCGTGGCGAGGAGGATGGCGGCCTCCACCTGGGTCGGGTCCTCGTCGAGGATGTCGCGGAGCAGGAGCGCCGCCTCGGCCGGCGACTCCGGCGCGAGGAGGCGCGCGCGCTCGAGGCGCAGCGCGCAGCGCTCGGAGAGGTCGTCGACGAGGGGGACCGTGTCCTCGAGCAGCGCGGAGAGGCGCGCGGCGTCGCCGCTCCGGCGGTACACGCCGGCGAGGGGCATCCAGATCTCGCGCTCGGCGGGCTCGCGGGCGCGGAGCTCCTCGTAGAGGCGCGCGGCGCGGGAGAGGTCGTCGAGGGGGCTCGCGGCGAGCTCCGCGGCGTGCAGGAGCAGCGCGCGCTCGTCCTCGGGCTCCGAGGCGCGCGCGGCGCGCTCGCACAGCCACGCGGCGGCCGCGAGATCGCCGGCCTCCTCGCGGAGCTCGGCCAGCGCGACGAGCGCCCACGCGGCGCCGGGCGGGTCGGACGCGGGCGGCGCGCCCGGGCCGACGATGCGCTGCAAGATCGACTCGGCCTGCTCGCGGTCGCCGAACGCCCGGGCGGTGCGGACCGCCTCTTCGAGGACGAAGGGGCCCTCGATCTCCGCGAGGAGGAGCAGCGCGTCCACGAGCGCGCGCGGGCGCCCGCTCTGCCGGGCGAGGCGCTCGAAGAGGCGGATCGCGCGCGGGTTCCTCGGATCGGTGCGCAGCGCGTCCCGCAGGATCGCCTCGGCGCGGTCCGGATCGGCGTGGAGATCGAGCGCCTCCTCGAGGAGCGAGATCGCCGGATCGACCTCCGCCGGGTCCGACGCGAGCAGCGTGGCCAGGCGGTACCGCGGCTCGGCGCGATCCGGGCGGTTCGCGGGGGCGGCCGGCGGGCCCTCGGCGCGCGCGGCGTCGGCGTGGGCGATGCGCTTGCGGAGGACGTCGGCCTGCGCCGGGCGGTCGCCGAGGCGCGCGTAGAGGGCCTCCAGGGAGCGCCACAGCGACTCGACGTCGACGCCCGCCTCGCGGCCGGCAGAGGGCCCGCCGGCCGCGATCTTCGCCTCGGCGCGGCGGTAGACGGCCGCGGCGCGCTCCTGGCTGTCCGGCGCGAGCTCGAGGGCGCGGCCGAAGCGGAGCAGGAGCGCGTTCTCGTACGGCTCGCCGGCCGCCCGCGCGACGAGCCGCTCGACGAGGTCGAGGTACCGGCGCGTCTGATCGAGGCGGCCGGCGAGCTCGAGGGCGGCGTCGTGGGCGGGGCCCGCGCCCGGCGTGAGATCGAGGGCGCGCAGGCGGGCCGCGAGCGCGGGCTCCAGGCGATCGAGCGGCCCCTCGTAGAGCGACGCGAGCTCACCGAGCGCCGCGGCGGCGTCCCCGGCGGGCTCGAGGGCCGGGCCGGCGAGCCGCGCCTCGAGCGCGCGGGCGAGCAGGTCGTGGCGCCCGCGGGCGCGCAGCGCGGCGAGGAGCTTCTCGTGCTCGGCGTCGCTCTCGCGCGCCGCCTCGAAGGCGGACTCGACGTACTCCACCTCGCGATCAGGCGCCCCCTGCCGCCGCGCGATCTCGCCGAGCGCGAGGAGGACCTCGGCCCGGCTGAACGAGGTCGCGGCCGGGAGGGCCATGCTGGAGCGCATCGGCGGCATCGTGCTCCGCCGCGCGCCGACGAGCCCCTCGCCCTCGTCGCGGGGCCGGCGCACGACGAGCAGCAGCGCGCGGTAGGCGCGGTGCGCGCGCTCGAGCTGGCCGTCCTCGAGGGCGAGGCCGGCGAGGCCGTGGAGCGCATCGGGGTGCGCGGGATCGACGCGCAGCGCGAGGTCGAACTCCGCCATCGCGCGGGCGCGGTCGCCCGTGGCGAGGGCGACGCGGGCGAGCTCGTAATGGACGAACGCGCGCTCCTTGGGGCGGCGATTGCCGAAATCGGCGATGATCGCGCGCAGGGCGGCGGTCGCGTCGTCGGTCCTGCCCGCGGCGGAGAGGGCGCGGCTCCGCGCGAGGCGCAGCGAGAGGTCGTCGGGGGCGAGGACGATGGCCTCGTCGAACAGCGGGATCGCGGCGGCGGGCGAGCCGCCGCGCGTGAGGTAGAGGTCCGCGGCCTCGCGGAGGAGCGAGAGCCGGGCCGGCGCCTCGTCGGCGCGCGCGGCGTCGCCCGCGATGAGCTCGGCCAGCGCGCTCCACGCGCCCGACGCGCGGTAGAGGTACGCGAGCCGCTCGCGGAGCGGCGCGGGCTGCGCGGCGTGGGGCACCGCCCGCTCGAGGGCGGCGCGGGCGCGGTCGGGCTCGCCGGCGGCGAGGCACGCGTCCGCGAGACGGAGCGCGGCCTGGTGGAGCTCCTCGGGCGGCGCGCCCGCGCAGAGCCGCTCGAGCGCCTCGGCGGCCGCCGCGTGCTCGCCGCGGCGCGCGAGCAGCCGGGCGAGGGCGTCGAGCGCCTCGACGGAGCCGATCTCCGCGGCGCGGCCGTAGCTCGCGATCGCGCGCTCCGGCTCGTTGAGCTCGTGCTCGGCGAGGGACGCCGCCTGGAGCCAGAGCTCGGCGGCCACCGGGCCGGCGCCGACCGCCTCGCACGCGGCCGCCTGCTCCTCACGGAGCAGCATGAGCTCGCGGTGCAGCCCGCCCGCCTCGAGGAGCGAGGCGAGCTTGTCGATCGACGCCGCGTGCCCCGGGCTCTCCGCGAGGTTCCGGCGGAGCAGCGCGATCGCCTCGGCGGCGCGCACGGTGTCCGAGAGGAGCTCCGCGGCGTCGTACCGGAGCGCGACGCGGCGATCGAGATCGACCGAGACCTCGATCTGCCGCTCGCGCAGGCGCACGAGCTCCTCGCGCCGCGAGGCCGTCCGGAGGAGCGCCGCGAGGCTCTCGCCGACCGGCTCGTCCGCCGGGTCGTCCTCGAAGAGCCCGCTGTAGAGGGCGATCGCCGCCTCGGGCTCCGCCGCCTCGGCCGCGACGCGCAGGAGCCGGCGCTGCTCGCTCGACGCGAACGGGAGCGCGGCGCCGCGCCTGCAGAGCGCGACGATCTGCGGCCTGTCGCCCGCGTCCGCGAGCATGCCGAGGAGCGCGTCGATCGCCCACAGCGCGGCGCGCGAGGGGGGCCACGCGCCGGGGACCGGAGGCTGCCCCTCCTCGTCGCCGAGGCGCCGCACGGCGATCTCGAGGAGCTCCGCGGCGATCTCGCGGGCCCGGGCCGCGTCGCCCGCGTCGCGCGCGGTCTCGACGGCCTCGCGGTAGAGAGCGAGGTCGTGCCCGGTCGCCGCCGCGAGCCGGAGCAGGGTCGGGACGAGCGAGGGCCCGCGCCTGTGCCGGAGGAGCTCCGCGAGGTCGAGCAGGATGGCGCCGTTCGTGGGGTCGTGGAGGAGCGCTCGCTCGAACGCGCGCTCGGCCGCGTCCGCGTCGGCGCGCGCGTCGCGGTGCCAGCGGCCGACGCGGAAGGTGAGGTCGCGGAGCGCCCCGGCGGGCACGTCGCCGCGCCGCTCGAGCTCGGGGAGCGCGTCGGCGATCGTGTGCCAGCGGCCCGCGAGATCGGTGAGCCGCAGGAGGCCCTCGGGCGGCTCGCCGGGCGAGAGGAGGAACGCGCGGAAGGCGAGCTCGAAGGCGCCCTCGCGGTCGCCGCCGCGCTCCTCGAGGAGCGCCGCGGAGGCCTTCAGGATGGCGACCCGCTCGGCGTCCGCCTCGGCCGCGGCGAGCCGCGGCTCGAGCAGCGCGACCTCTGCGCGCCAGTCGTCCGCGGCGGCGCAGATCTCGAGCAGCGCGCCCACGGCGGCGACCAGCGCGCCGCGGTGCTCGGCCGACGCCGGATCGACGCGGCGGAGCAGCTCTTCCAGGCCCGCGCGCGCCGTGGACGACCCGTGCGCGGTCCCCTCCCCGCCCTCGCCGCGCTCCCCGCCCTCGCCGCGCGCGGCCCGCTCGGCCTCGTGCGCGCGGCGGTAGCCCTCGACGGCGCGCTCCCACGCGAGCGTGCGATCGCGGTGCGCATCGCCGAGCCGCCGGAAGAGCTCCGCGCTGCGCGCCGCGCCGGCCCCGCCGGGGAGCGCGCCCGCCGCGGACGCCTCGACCTCGAGCAGCGCGACGAGGTCGTCCCAGCGCTCGGCGCGCGTGTAGAGCGCGGCCAGCGCGTCCCCGCTCTCGGGATCGGGCGCGAGCTCCTCGCGGATGCGGCGCCAGGTGGCGATGGCCTGCTCCGCGTCGCCGAGCTCGCGCTCGAAGAGCCGCGCGACGCGCCCGAGATCGCGCCGGCCGCCCGCGCCGCCGCGCACCGCCGCGCGGCGCTCCAGCACGGCCGTGAGCTCCCGGTAGCGCCCGCCCTCCTCGAGGAGGATCGCGAGCCCGTCGAGCGCCTCGAGGTCCTGGCGGTCGTCGGTGAGGCGCGCCGAGTACGCCGCGATCGCCCGCGCCTCGTCGTGGAGCCGCGACGAGGCGAGCCGCGCGAGCTCGCCCAGGGCCTCGCGCCGCGCCGCCGGGTCCGTCTCGATCGCGGCGAGCGTGTCGAGCACGTCGCACCGCTCGCCGATGCGGTCGCCCTCGGCGAAGAGCCGATCGAGCGCGCGGGCGGCGTCCCGCGCGGCCGCGGCGTCGCCGTGGCGCTCGGCCAGCGAGAAGAGCCGGCGGAAGAGCGCGATCGCGCCGTCCGCGTCGCGGAGCCGGTCGCGGCGGAGGAGCGCGGCGTCACGGACGAGCGCGAGCGCCTGCTGCGGGTCGCCGGCGCGCGGCTCGGCCGCGGCGAGGACCTCGGCCAGGCGGTCGTGCCGGCCGAGGCGCTCGGCGAGCTCGGCGAGCTCGGCGCGATCGCCGGCGTCCGACGGCCTGAGCTCGACGAGCTCGGCGAGCCGCGCGAACGCGCCCGGCTCGTCGCCGAGGGCGTCGCGGCGGAGCCGCACGATCTCGCGCAGCAGCGCCGGGCGGTCGTCGACGTCGGCGCCATCGAGCTGGATCTCCAGCACGCGCACGAGGTCCTCCGGCCGCCCCTCCTCGCGGTGGTGCTTCGCGAGCAGGACGGCCGACCGCTGCCGCGCCGCGCGCGCGGCGAGCGCGCCCGCTTCGCCGGCGGGCGCCTGCTCGGCCGGGATCGCCCCGAGGATCCGCTCGAGCAGCGCGAAGGCGGCCCGGGGCGCGTCGTTCGCGCGGGACGCGCGCGACGAGAGCCACGCGTCGAGGAGCTGCTCGACCACGGGGAGCGCCGACGCCGCGTCGCCGACCCCCTCGATCCAGAGGAGCGCGATGCGCTCGCGGAGCCGCTCCGCGCCCTCGCCGGAGAGCCTCGGCAGCTCGGCCGTCAGGAGATCGATGAGCGGCCGGCGCCTGCCGTGCCGCTCGTAGAGCCGCTCGAGCGCGGCGCGGGTGCGCGCGTCGTCCTGGAGCGGCAGCAGCTGCTCGAGGTAGCGCATCGTGCGCTCGCCATCGCCGGCGAGATCGCGCGCGACCGCCGCGGCGTCCTCCAGGAGGAAGATGCGCTCGTCGGGCACCGTGGTGCGCTCGAGCATCACGTCGTAGAGCGCGAAGAGGTCCTCCCAGCGCTCGGCCGCGTTGTAGGCGAGCTTGAGCCGCTCGAAGCCCCAGAGCGAGCCCGGCACGAGCTCGACGAGCCGGCGGAGCAGCGCGAGGGCGGCCTCCGGCGCGTCGAACCACTCCTCGTGGTGCTCGACGGCCCGCCGGCCGATCTCCTCGATGACGTCGGGCGGGAGCGCCGCGCCCGCGTCGTCGAGCGCCGCGGCGTGAGCGGCCGCGACGCGCTCGGGCTGCTTCGCCCGGCGGCCGAGCTCCTCGAGCCGATCCCAGAGGGCGAGCTCGCCCGGCAGCTCCGAGACCGCGCGCAGGGCGACCTCGAGGCCCCGCGCGGCGTCGCCCTCGTGGTGCTCGAGCAGGCGCTCGAACCAGCCGCGGCGGACGGCGGCGCGCTGCGCGGACGCGAGGCTGCCCGCGTCGAGCGCGCCGCGCGGGGAGCCCGGCGCGGCCTCGCCCGGCGGGAGCGGCGCTGGCGAGCTCGCGAGGAGCGTCTCGAGCAACGCGACGCGCACCTCGGGATCGTCGAGCGCGTCGCACGCCCGCTCGAGCAGCAGCGCGGCGCGCGCCTGCGTCTCGGGGCGCCCCAGCGCGTGCTCCGCGATCTCGAGCACCGCGGGGTCGATCGTCCCGGCCTCGATCGCGGGCGCGACCGCGTCGAGCGCCTCCGCCGGCCGATCCAGCTGATCGAGCAGGAGCGTCGCGAGCTCGACGTCGAGCGCCACGCGCGCGCTGCCCTCGCTGCGATCGCGGCGCATCGCGAGCACCTCCGCCGCGCCCTCGTGGTCGCCGAGATCGGCGAGGAGGCGCCCCCGCGCCGCGAGCGCGTCGTCGTTCTCGGGATCCGCCTCGACCAGCCGGGCGTAGAGCGCCGCGGCCGCCGCGCGGTCGCCGTGCTCCTCCTCCCACGCGGCCCACGCGGAGAGCGCCCTGAGGCGCTCGCCCTCGGGCGCGCGCTCCACGAGGAGCGTGAAGAGCCAGCGACGGTCCACGCGGCGCGCGAGCGTGTCCGGGCTCTGCGCGAGGAACGCGCGGAACGCCTCCAGCGCGGCGGGGTCGAGCGATCTCTGCGCGGCGTCGCCGCCGCCGGGCGGCGAGAGCAGGCGCCGGTAGACGGACGCGGCGTCGTCCTGCCGGTCGGGATCGGCGGCGAGCACCCGCGCGAGGGCGGCGTCGATCGCGCGGACCCGCGCCGCCGCCGTCTTGCCGACGGGCGCGCCCCCCTCCCCCTCGGCCCTCATGCGATCGCGGAGATCGAGCGCGGCGTCGACGAAGCGCGACGTCGCGCGCGCCCGGATCGCCGCGTCCTCGAGGGCCGCGAGCGCGGAGAGCGCGTCCTCGTCGGTCGTCGCTGTGTCGAGCAGGACCTCGCAGACGGCGGCGAGCCGAGCCCAGGCCCCCTGCCCGCGGTAGAGCGCCGCGAGGCGGCCGGCGGCGTCGCGGTGCCGCGGCGAGACGGAGAGCACGCGCTCGTAGAGCTTCTGCGCCCGCTCCGGATCCGCGAGCGGCCCCTCGGCGAGCGCGGCGGCGCGCAGCCAGGCCGCCACCGCGGCGTCGAGGTCGCCCGGGGCCGGGGTGGCGCCCGCAGCAGCGGCGCCCGCAGCGCCCTGGGCGTCTGCATCGCCGGCTTCCGCGCCGCCCGCAGCACCCGCGCCGCCCGCAGCACCCGCGCCGCCCGCAGCACCCGCGCCGCCCGCAGCGCCCGCGGCGCCCACAGCGCCGATGCCGAACGCCGAGAGCTCGCCGAACCGCTCCAGCCAGAGCGCCTCGTCCTGCGGATCGGCCGAGGCGGCGACCCGCCGCTCGAGCACCTCGCGGAGCAGCGCGGCGTCGCCGGTGGACAGCGCGAGCGCCTCCATCGCGGAGAGCGCCGCGCCTTCGAGCGCCGCGCCGCCCGACAGGATCGCGCGGTAGTGCGCGACCGCGCTCGGGACCTTCCCGCCCTTCGCCGCCGCCTCGGCCATGCGCAGCTCGCGCGCGACGCGCTCGTCGGGCGGGGCGCCCGGGAGCCGCTCGGCCAGGGCGTCGTAAAGCGCGTCCCACGCGCCGCCCGCCGCGTACGTCTCCAGCAGCGCCTCGTACGCCGCGTCGTCGCCCGGGTCGTCCTCGATGGCCGCGCGGTACGTCGCGGCCGCCCCGGAGAGATCGCCGACGTCGCGGCGCTGGATCGTGCCGATCGCGTGCAGGAGCTCCCGCCGCCGCGCGGGCGGGCACGGCTGTGCGAGCGCCTCGCGGTAGAGCGCGAGCCGCTCCTCGGGGCTGCCCTGCTCGCGCAAGAGCGCGTCGACCCGCGCGATGAGCTCGCGCGACGACGGCTCGAAGGCGAGCGCCCGCCGGTAGAGGGCGAGCGCCTGCGCCACGTCGCCGCGCGCGAGCAGCGCCTCGCCCGCTCGCCGCGCGAGGTGCGACAGCGCCGCGCTGTCCACCGCGCGATCCCCGAGCGCCCCGGCGAGCGTCGGCGCGCGCCGCGCGGACTCGCTGCCGTGCTCGGTCATCCGCTCGACCTCGGCGACCCACCGGGCGAGCTGCTCGGGCGCGGCCGCGGTCGCGAGCGAGAGCCCGCGCGCCGCCAGATCGAGCGCCCTCTTCGGATCCCTGAGCTCGCGCTCGGCGACGGAGGCCGCCTCCTCGAGCGCCGCGAGCCTGCCCGAGACGTCAGCCGGCGCCGGCGCGGCCGCGCCCGGGGCCCACGCGACGGGCGCGATCTCCGCCCTGGTCTCGAGCACGCGCACGAGGAGCTGCGCCGCGCCTTCCGCGCGCGCGATCGGCTCCAGCAGCGCGCAGGCCGCGAGCCGCTGATCGTCGGACAGCAGGAGGTAGGCGCTCTGCCGCGACGGGGAGGCGTCCACGCCGCCGGCGCCGCTGCCCGGGGGCGGGCCCAGCATCTTCTCGACCGCAACCCGGCTCGGCCGATCGGTCGGATCGAGCGCGAGCGCCTCGCGGTACGCGGCGATCGCGCCGGCCGGATCGTCGAGCCGCGCCATGCGGATCGCGCCGATCCGGCCCAGGACCGAGGCGCGCTCCTGCCCGGTCGCGAGCTCGGCCTCGGCCTCGAGGAGCGCCTCGAGCTCGGCCCAGCGCCGCTCCTGCTCGAGCAGCGGGATGAGCCGCGCGTGCGCCTCGCGCGACGCCCCGAACGACGCGAGGTAGCGGCGCCAGGCGGCGACGGCGGCCGGCAGGTCGGCGAGCCGGGTGCGCAGGTCGGCCGCGCGGAACGCCAGCTCCCGCGCCGCGCGGCGGTCCGGCTCCGTCTCGGCGCGCCGCTCGAGGACCCACGCGAGGCCCTCGTGCGCGGCCGCGGCCTCGTACAGCCGCTCGAGCGCGGCGAGGGCGCGCGGCTCGCGCGAGGAGCCCGCCTCCGCGAGCTTGCGGTAGGCGGCGATCGCGCCCGCGGCGTCGTTGAGCTCCTCCTCGTGGAGGCGCGCGAGCTGCTCCGCCGCGGCCTCGCGCGCCTCGGCCTCCGTCTCGGCCTCGGCGAGCCGCGCGAGCGCGCCGGCGAGCCCGCGCGCGTCGCGCTCGCGCTCGCAGAGCTTCGCCAGCCCGCGGGCCGCCCGCAGCACGGCCGCGGCGTCGGGCTCGCCGTCGAGCGCCTGCTGGAACGACGCGCGCGCCTTCCGGCCCTCCCCGAGGCCGTCGTACAGCTCGCCGAGCTCGGCGGCGATGTGCGCCCGGAGCGGCTTGTCCTTGGCGCCGGACGCGGCGCGCATGAGCACGCGCGCCGCGTCGACCCGGCGGTCGAGCACCGACGCGAGCGCGAGGAAGCGCTCGCGCACGGCCTCGTCGGACGGGTCGACCGCGAGGATCTGCTCGGACAGCGAGAACGCCGCCGCGAGATCGCCGAGCCTCTGGAACTGCAGCTCGACGAGCCGCTTCTGCACCTCGACGCGGCGCGGCCCGCGGAGGTTCTCGATCTGGAGGGCCATCATGCGCGCCGCGTCCTGCGACCTCCCGCGCCGCGCGTGCGCGGACTCGAGCGCCGCGGCCGCGCGCACGACGACGGTCTTGCGCCCGAGCAGGGCCTCTGCGACGCGGAAGGCGGCCTGGTGGCCCGGGTTCTGCGCGAGCACCTCCTCGATGTGCGGCAGCGTCCGCTCGATCTCCTTGAGCGGGCCGCTGTAGAGGTCGATGAGCCGCGCGCGGATCTCGAGCGCGTCGGGCGGCGGCGTCTCCGCGGCGAGCGCCGGCTCGAGTATCCTCGCGATCTCCTGGAGCCGCCCGGCGCGCGCGTAGCGCGCCTCGAGCGCCCAGCGCGCCGACGAGTCGCCGGGATCGGTCCTGAGGATCTGCTGGAGCAGCTTGACCGCGCGCTCCTCTTCTTTCGGGCTGGCCTCGACGAGCTCGTAGGCGCGGCGGAGCAGCGCGAGCTGCTCGGCGCGGTCTGCGCGGTAGCCCGCGGCGAGGGCGTAGAGGTCTGCGAGCTTGGGCGGCTCGTTCGCCTCCTTGAGGATGCGCTCGAGGCGGACGAAGGCCTCGTGGTGTGAGGGCAGGACGGAGAGAGCGCGCTCGAGGTAGGGGCGAGCGCCGCCGGGGTCGCCGAAGAAGTCGGCGAGGAACTCGGCGGCGTGGACGAGGACCTCGGCCTGGGCGGCCTGCGGGAGCATCCCGAACCGCCGCTCGCTGGCGAAGCGCTCGTACGCGAACGCGAGCTCGGAGAACCGGTCGTGGTGCGCGGCGGACTCGTGGAGCTTCGCCCACAGCTCGGGGTGCGGGCTTCCCTTCGCCGCGGCGGCCACGAGCACGTCGATCGCGGCTGCTTCGTTGTCGATCCCCTGCTCGAGCGCAGCTTCGAGGTTGTCGATACGAAACGAGACGCGCGCGGTCTTCGTGTCCTGCTGCATGTTGGATCCGGACCTCGGCTGGCGATGGGGCAAGGCGCCGGCGTGCCGGCGCTGCCGTCGAACCTGCGCCCGCAGTGCGCTGCGGAGCGTCGCCCAAGGTAACAGGAGCGTTTCCCAAATGGGCTCGGCGATCGGGGGCCGGGCGCGGGCGGGGCGGGCTCAACCGCCGGAGGCGGCGTTGCGCGGCGCGCGGGAGCGCGGCGACGGCGGCGACGCATGGCCGGGGCAGAGGTACAGAGATGCGGTGAGGCGTGGTGGGGCGACCACGCCTGCCCCGCGCGCGGGCGCCTGGCCGCGTCTCGAGCGGCCCCGGACGCGCGACCAGCGGGCGCGCCTTCGGGGTGATGCGCTGTCTGCCCCTCGGCGCTCGGGTAGGCGCACCGCCGCCGTCTTGCCACCTCGAGCGCCGGGACGGCCCGAGCGACGGCGGCCCGACGTCGATCGCGCCCGCCGCGCAGCATGGCTCATCCCATGGGGTTCGCCTGTCCGACTCCTCGCTTCGAAGCCTCCGAGCCGGCTTCGACGACACCGGTCTCCGTATTCTCCCCCTGACCGCTGCGGATCGCCGGGCGGCGGGTTGTGATAGTGCTCGTCCTTCCCGGGGGGGAGAAAGACAGCACCATGTCGGAGTCGAAGCTCGCCGCGCCGCAGATGGTCATCGATAGCCGCATGCTCTATTCGAGCTGGGTTCCAGCCGATCCGGACGCCGCCGCGGCGCTCTTGCCGAACGGACTCACGCCCGCCGCGAACAGGGCCATTTACATGAACCAGTACGTTGTCGACAAGCCGGAGCAGACCTCCGGCTTCGGAGCGTATTCGCTCACCTACCTGGGGCTGGATCTCGCGGGTCACACGACGCCGGACGGCGCGGGCCCGGCCCGCTTCTTCACGCACTACTTCAACTCTTCCGACGCCGTGCGCCGGTACGTGAGCGAGCGCGGCGTGCCGGCGTCGCCCGGGTCGACGACGCTCGAGCTGCACGGCAGGGAGCTCGTGGCGACCACCTCGGTGGACGGTGTGCCCATCATCCGGACGCGGGCGCACGTCGGCAACAAGATCGGCGTGGTCGCGCGCGGCCACCTCACCTACGTGACGAAGATCGGGGATCGGCTCGTCGCCGGCAACTACCCCTATATCGCGGACATGGCCGACCCCTACGAGCTCCTGTCCGTCGAGTTCCTCGCGAAGGATCATCCGGTGTACGCCCTGCGCCCCGGGAGCCCGATCCAGGTGGTGAAGAGCGCCTCGTGGTACTCGCCCCGCGACTCCTTCGTGTATCCGGGCGGCGAGCGCGAGCTCGCCTGACGGCGGGCGCCCGGGCCCTCCGTCGCTCCGGCGCGGCGCTCGGCCTCACCGGCTACAGCGCCCGGAGTTGAAGCCGTCAAGACGCCAGGGACGCCGACAGAGCCCAGAAATTCTCTTCTTTGCGCCCTTGGCGCCTTGGCGGCTCAATCTCTTCTCCTCTGGGGCCGTCCCCGGTGTTCTGTCCCCCTCCAGGAGGCGAGCAGCCCTGTGCCCATCCTGCCCGCCCGGCCAGCGCGCGCGGGCTCACAGGCCGGCAAGGTGGATCTCATGGGATCTCGCCAGAGCGCCCGACGAGGAAGGCGGGAAGCTTGGAGGGCGAATGGATCTCCGTCGCCGCCCGCCCTGCCGCGCCGGGCGCGCGCGGTCCCATCGTGCACAACGGGGCCCCCGGTACGTCGGTTGCTCCCGAGCCCCTCCGCGGCCGGAGGCGGCCGCTACTACAAGGGAGAGAACGAATGAACCGACTGATTCGATTCGGAGCACTCTCGGCCTTCCTGTCGCTCGTCCTCTGGGGCGGCAAGGACGTTGCGGCCGCTCCGATACCCGCCGATGTGAGCAGCAAGCAACTCAAGGACCTCACGACCACAGATGTCGAGTCCGCGTGCCAGTCGCTCACGCCGAGCCTCTCGCTCTCCAAGGAGGACACATGTGAGTTCGTCGGCATGCTGTGGTCCACGGTCGGAGGGGTGTGCAGCGTGGTGAAGGAGAAGTGCATGGCCGAGGCCCAGCAGCCGCGGGCGGACGAGGCCCCGGCGCCTGCGGAGAGCTGTCTGCCGCCGGCCGAAGCGCGCACGGGCTGCACCGCGACCGTGGCCGAATACGAGGCGTGCCTGCTCGCGCACGTCACGCAGGTCCGGGCGCTCACGTGCGCTTCGACCGAGACCGACCTGGAGGCGCCCATCCCGGCGTGCGATCTGATCTCGCAAAAGTGCCCGGATCTCGCCGGCGGCGACGAGGAAGAAGGCCAGGGCGCCACCCAGCCCTGACGCCGCCGCGCGGCGCGCCTCGCGGGCCGCTGCCCACCTCGGGCCGCTCGCGGGGCGCTCCGCCTCCTGCTCCCGAGCGCGCTCACGCCCGCGGGCCTCACCGACGTCGCGATCGGATATCTTCTGCGCAGTGGAGCCGGTAGCCTGGCGGTGGGTAGCCTGCCGGTCCACGACGCGTTGGAGGGCTTCATGCTGAAGAAAGTGGCATTTACGATGTTTCCGGTGAAGGACACGCCGCGCGCTCGCGCTTTCTACGAAGGCACGCTCGGCCTGCGCGTGGGCAGCCACTCGGACAACGGGGTGTGGACCGAATATGACCTGCCGGGCGGCGGCTGCCTGGCGCTGTTCAATCACCCCGATCCGAAGTCGGCTGCCGCGCCGGGCGGCGCGAGCATCGCGTTCGAGGTCGAAGACCTGGACGTGCTCGTCGCGCGGCTCAAGAGCGAAGGCGTGGAGTTCATGGCCGACGACGTGCAATCGCCGGTGTG
Source organism: Sorangium sp. So ce362 (assembly GCF_051519845.1). Taxonomy (NCBI): domain Bacteria; kingdom Pseudomonadati; phylum Myxococcota; order Polyangiales; family Polyangiaceae; genus Sorangium; species Sorangium sp. So ce362. The sequence continues at coordinate 8,929,393 of NZ_CP150332.1, forward strand.
CCGCATGGCGGTCATGCAAGACACCGAAGGCAACACCATCATCTTGCACGAGCTCAGGAAGAGCGCATGAAGCCGGCGCGGAGGGCGCGCCAGGGACCGCCCGTTCGGATTGCGCCCGGACCGGGCTGAGCGGATCGCGGGCAAGCCCCGCGCGGTCCCGTCGGTGTGCTTCAGCGCAACCACCAGCTGCAACCCGCCGCGACCCGACCAAAAATCGCTTGCTCAGCTCCTCACCGCTGAGGCCGGATCGCTGCCGCAGCTCGCGCAGAAACCAGCCCAGTCCATCGGGCCCCGGAGCGCCGCTGCTCCGGGGCGCAGGCCGCCCCTCGCATATCGCGGCCCGGGTCTCTTCGGCGACCCCCGGGGTCCCGCCAGTTTCTCCTTAAGTATCCATGGCTTGTGCCTGCGTCTGGTCTTGCGCGGCGCCCACCAGGACTCGGCCGGATGCCGTCAGCACCCAGAGCCCCGTCCGGTCGTCGGGGATGCACAGGGCCAAGATCCTGCTATAATGTATAGTTCCGGCATGTCGTCCAGGAATGCCGTGCTCGCCGAGGCCCTGCAATTTCCGCCGGAGGAGTGAGCAGACGTCGCGAAGCGCTTGATCGCCAGCCTCGACGGACCCGCGGACGAGGACGTTGAGGCGGCCTGGCTCGCCGAGGTTGAGCGACGTCTATGAGCGGGAGGAATTACACCTGCCCCGCTCGCGACATGGCCAGGATCGCCCCGAACACGGCGCAAGGTACGATCCATGACCACCGACGCCACGCGCGAGGGGAGGTCCCGAGTTCGCGGTTCAGGGTGGGAGCGGGCTGCTCCTCGCCGGGGGCGGGCTGCTTTGCATCAGAGGCGGGGTGCTCCCCGCCGGGAGCGGGCTGTTCTTCGTCAGCCGCAGGGCGCACGGGGCCGCGACCCTACCACGCGCTCGCGCCACCACGACGCGCGCGCACGATCCTCGCCGCAACGAGCGGCCTGGGCGCCGCCGTGCCGGCGTACAAGGCCAGAGCGCGCAGGACATCCGGGCGCACCGGATGGATGCGGCGATGGATCTGACCGGTCCCGTAAGCGACGATCACGAGCATACCAGTATCACCCACAAGAACGCCTCGATTGCTGGACGCAAACTTTTACGCCTGAATTGCAGCAAAGACCACGCAGACGCGCGCATTGTCTCCAGCGCTGAGCCGCGCTGCTCATCTACTCTTTGCATGCATCACGTTCTTACCTTGCTCGTGGTCACCGCTGCTTCCATCTCGTGCACGAGCGCCATCGACACGACGTCAGAAGGCGTTTGCGAGGGCGCGGGACGCGTGGGATCTGCCGCTTCGAGTACACGGCAAAGTATCTGAACCCGTTTCCGTCGATGACCGAGGTCGAGGTCGAGGTCGAGGACTCGCTGTGTGGCGGCCAGCTGAAGCGCAGGATGTCCCGGTCTGGGAGCTCGCGTACAATCATTACGTGGGGCGCAAGGGCCAGAGCCTGCCCCGGAGCCGCAAGGTGCGCGATCGCATCCGGAGCCAGTCCGGCAACAGCAGGGACGAGACCAACGTGCAGATCACCTGGGAGGCGCTGACTCACGGCGACACCGGCAGCGCGGGTACCCCGTAGCGCGCCAGGACATCGGTTGCCGCAGGTGCCCCGGCGCTCGCGGCGGCTGCACCGAGGGAGTAGCGCTCCGGGCGCTGCGGCGCGACACTGGCCTCAAGGTGAGGTCACGCTCCGCCGCGGCGCGGCTCTTCATGGTCTCGGCGGTGCTCGCGGGCGGCGCGGTCGCGCGCGCTCAGCCGACCGCCGCCCCCTTGCGCATCGAGTATCGCGCGGAGGCTGGATGCCCGACGGAGGCGGATTTTCGCGCGCGCGTCAGCGCTCGCCTCCGCCGGGCCCTCGGGGAAGCGGACGCGGCGAGCGCATACGTCGTGACCCTCGAGAAGCTCGATGGCCGCTTCGCCGGGCGCCTCGGCGTACGTGGGGCGGACGGGACGGCATCCGACCGCGATGTCGCGGGGGACACCTGTGACGATGTCGTCGCCGCGCTCGCGGTGGTGACCGCGCTCGCCATCGACGCCCAGCGCGCGGACGCGCCCGCCGCGGTCGCCGCCCCCGTCGCTGCCGCGTCCGCGAGCACCGCCGCCGCGCCGCCTCGGCCCGCCGGCAGCGGGCTGGCTCGCCCACCCGCGCCACCCCCGCCTGCCGGTAGCGGGCGGACGCGTCCACCCGCACCCGCGCCCGCGCCGGACGTCGCGACGCACCTGACGCTCGGCGCGCAGTTCCTGCTTGGCGAGAGGATCGGCACGCCCTCCTTCGGCGCGCGCATCTTCGCGGAGCCCCCCGTCGGCGCGATGGACCGCGGCGTCGGCCCGCTGCGCTTCGGCGCGGGCCTCGAGGCGGCCTCCGACATCCCCGCGGCGGGCGGCTCGGCATCGTTTCTTCTCGTGGCCCTCGCCGCCGACGCGTGTCCGCTCGGCGCGACGGTCGGCGCCCTGCACCTGGCCCCCTGCGCGCGCGTCGAGGGCGGCCTCCTCGCGGCGAGCCGTCGAGGCGTCGCCCCGGTCCGCAGCGCGACGCGCGGGTGGCTCGCGCTCGCCCTGCCGGTGCGCGCGCGGCTGCCGCTCTGGGGTCCGTTCGTGCTCGACGTCGAGGCCGGGGTGCGGATGCCGCTGCTGCGCGACGGCATCCTCGTCCAGGGCGCCGACGCCGTCGCCCGCCCGCCGCCGCTCGACGTCGTCTCCGCGCTCGGGCTAGGCTTGACGATTCCGTGATCTCGGCGCTCGCCTGCGAACATAGCGGCAGAAGACGATGATCAGCGCGACCCGATCCGGCCCCCCTCCCCGCGCGGCGGTCGCGCGCGACGCGGCCGTGGCGGCGCACGCGGAGCGCGCCGAGCGGGTCGCGCCGTCGCCCTCCGCGGAGCGCTACCGCGCGCTGGTCGACGCGCATTTCGACTTCATCTGGCGCTCGCTGCGCGGGCTCGGCGTGCCCGCCGGGTCGGCCGACGACGCCGCGCAGCACGTCTTCCTGATCGCGCATCAGAAGCTCGGCGAGATCGCGCCCGGCCGCGAGCGCTCCTTCCTCTTCGGGACGGCGCTGGGGGTCGCGGCGAACGCGCGCCGCGCCGGGGCGCGCCGGCGCGAGCTCTGCGATGACGACGCCATGGCGGTCGCGGCCGACGACGCGCCGAACCCGGAGCAGCTCATGGAGATGAAGCAGGCGCGCGCGCTGCTCGACGAGGTGCTCGACGCGATGGCGGAGGACCTTCGCGTCGTCTTCGTCCTCTTCGAGCTCGAGGGCGTCCCGACGGAGGAGATCGCCGCGATGCTCGAGCTCGCGAAGGGCACCGTCGCGTCCCGCCTCCGGCGCGCGCGCGAGGAATTTCGCGCGATCGCGAGGCGCATTCAGGCGAGGGCGCTGCATGGGGGAGGCAACCGATGACCGATCCGAAGCGGCTCGGAGAAGACGAGTCGACCGAGTTCGAGCGCACGCTGCTCCGCTCGTGGAAGCACGAGTCGCCGCCTTCGTCGGCGCGCGCGCGCGCTCTCGCCATCGCCGGGCTCGCTGCGGGGACGAGCGCCGCGCCCGCCGCGCCTGCCGCGCCCGCGCCCGGGGCGGCCACCGGCAAGCTACTGTCGCTCGCGAAGTGGGGCCTCGGGACGGCGATCGGCGCCGGCATGATCGGCGCGGGCGTCGCGCTCCTCCGCCCTGCTGCGCCTCCCTCCTCGGCGGTACCGTCGAGCGAGCCGCCGGCGGCAAGCGCACCGCCCGTCCCCGGCGAGCCGCCGGTGGCAAACCCACCGCCCGTCGCGCCCGCATCGACCCCCACCGCGCCTGTGACGCGCGCGCCGCTCCCGCTCCCGGCGAGCGCCCTGCCGAGCCCAGCGCCCCCCGTCGCGAGCCCGCCGCGCTCGAAGAGCACCACGCCGCGCGCGCGATCCGCGCCCGTCGCGCCGACCGACGCGCTCGGCGAGCAGGTCGCCATGATCGATCATGCGCGTGACACCCTCGGCGCCGGCGACGCGGCGGGGTGCCTCTCGGAGCTCGACGCCTACGACAGGAGGTTCCCGCGGAGCGCGATGGGCGAGGAGGCCACCGTGCTCCGCATCGAGGCGCTGCTCCGCCTCGGGGATCGGGCCCGCGCGGCCGACCTGGGCCAGCGCTTCCTCGCCTCGCGCCCGACGAGCCCGCACGCCTCGGGCGTGCGCGCGCTCCTCGGCGCGACGACGAATCCGTGATCGAACGGCGCCCGCGGACACATAGCGACAACAGCGACAAGCGACGGGGCGCTCCTCACCGAGAGCAGATGGCCATCAGGCGCACCGGCGTGAACGTGCTCTCAAGAGCGCTCCGTAGATGACTCGTGTGCTCGGCTCGTCGAACATGTCGAGTTCATTCGACACGAGAACCTTCAACAGAGAGGCTTCGTATGGTCTGGTCATCATGGTCTATGCGCCGCGTGCTGCACGCGGCCCTGGTGGGAGCGGCGGTGTCAAGCCTCTCGCTGCCGGGGAGCGCCGCGGCGCAGGAGGCGATTGCTCCTGCGTGGGAGGAGCGCGAGGCTCGGGAAGACATCGCCCAGCGGCGCGAACGCGCCGCGCTCCTGGCGCCGCACTTCACCGACGCGATCAGGATGCATTCCTCCTCGATAGCGCTGCCCATCCTCTTCAGCGGCGTCGGCGCGGCGGGCCTCGCGTCGAGCCTGGCATGGAGCGCCGATGCGCCGCAGCCCACCGATACACCGCTGCGCATCGCCTTCGCTGCCAGCTCCGCGGCGATACTCGCCGGAGGCCTCGCCGGGCTCGCTGTGCCGGAGACCTACCGGCGAGACACCCTGGGGACCGCCGGGCTGCTCTCGCAAGGGAGCCTCTGGCTCGGGTTCGCGTTCCTTGAAGACGACGGGCTCGCGAGGATGACGCCCGTCGCGCTCTCGGCTGGATTTTACGTGTCCGGCTTCCTCGCCGGTCTGAACCTGGCGCTGTCCGACTACACGCCGGTCTCCCGGCTCCGCGCCGACCATGCGCTGGTGGCGACGCCCGCGTGGCGCGCGCGGCTGTCAGGCGCGCAGATCGCGAGCATCGAGCGGGATCTGCTGGGCACCGCGCCTGCGATCCCGAACTGGGCCGTCTACCTCCCGGCCGCGCTCGGCGGGGTCGTCGCCACCGTGCCCGCATGGGACGGCGATCTGCCGGTGGAGACGCGGGTGCTGAGCCTGGCGAGCGGCCTCCTCAACTCGGCGTGGTCGTTCGCCCTCATGGCCCACGATCATCCGGCGCAGTCCTACCAGCAGGACCTCCGCAGGGCCGGCCTTCGCGTCGCGCCTTCGGGCCCCGACGGCACCGCGGGCCTCACGGTCTCGGGCGAGTTCTGATGCGTTGTCCCCCGAGGACTGCCGCGGCCCGGGATCGTGGACAGGCGAAACCCGGGCCAGCGTCCAGCGGGCCCAGCCGGCGGTCGGCGAGACGGGACATGGTTACGCCTCGGCACGGCGAGGCGACTGAGGTAGTGTCGATGGCCGCCGTGACGAGCTCCTAGCCCATGTCGGCCACGGAGAGGGATCATGGATCGTTCCGTCTACATCACCAGCACTGGCGCTTTCTTGCCTGGCAAGCCGGTCCCCAACGAGGAGATGGAGCAGTACATCGGCAAGATCAGCGACAGGCGCTCCAGGCTCGGGCGCCTCGTCCTCCGGCAGAACGGCATCAAGACACGTCACTATGCGTCGACGCCGGACGGCGTGCCCCTTCACAGCGGCGCGGACATGGCGGCTCGCGCGATCCGGGACGCGCTTTCCCGCAGCGAGATCGCCGCGGAGAGGCTCTCCTTCCTGGCGGCGGCCACCACCCAGGGTGACCTCCTCGTCCCCGGCTTTGCCAGCGCGGTCCACGGCGAGCTCGGCCTGCGGCCCATGGAGATCGCGAGCTTTCAGAGCGTCTGTGCCAGCAGCATGATGGCGTTCAAGTCCGCCTACCTCCAGCTGAAGGCGGGCGAGCACGACTGCGGCGTGGCCTGCGCAGCAGAGCTCTCCAGCCGCTTCTTCCGACCTGGCTTCTATGCCGATCGGGAGCAGGAAGGCGAGGACTCCTCCGCCTTGATGGAGACCGAGTTCCTCCGCTGGACCCTCTCCGACGGGGCCGGCGCCTGGCTCCTGGAGACCCGGCCGAACGAGGGGCGCCGCTCCCTGAGGGTGGAGTGGATCGATCTCTGCTCCTACGCCGACCGCTTCGACCCCTGCATGTACGCGGGCACCTCCAGGAACCGGGCGGGTGAGAGGAAGCCCTGGAGTCACTACGACAGCCCTGCGCTCGCAGCGCAGCAGGGCGCCCTCGTCCTCAAGCAGGACTTCGATCTGCTTTACCGCATGTTCCCCGTGTGGGCGAAGCACTACCTCGAGCTCGTGGATCGGCGACGGTTGAGGCCCGGAGCCATCGACCACTTCCTCGCGCACTACTCGTCCCACTCTCTCCGCGGAGAGATGGTCAAGCTGCTCGCGAAGACCGGGGCGATGGTGCCCGAAGCTCGCTGGTTCACGAACCTCTATTCCCAGGGGAACACGGGGGCCGCATCCATTCTCCTCATGTTGCACCAGCTGATCGAGGAGCGGGATCTGCAGCCGGGCCAGCAGGTCCTCGGCTTCGTCCCGGAGAGCGGCCGCTGCGTCATCGCCTTCATGCTGCTCACGGTCGTCTGACCCGCCGTCATCCCCAGGGAGGTTCAGGATGCTTCCGGAACGTACATCGCCTCGAGACGAAGACTCACCGCAGGCCGTCCTGCGCGGCCTGTCGTCCATCTGGCTGGATTTCGAGTCCCAGGTGCATCACATCCCGATCGTGCGGCGCGTGATCGAGCGTCGCATTCGCCTGGCCGATTACCACGAGCTCCTGCTGAACCACCGGGCGCAGGTCATGAACGGGGCGCTCTGGATCGCGCGCGCCGCCTCCAGCATCGGCCACGACTTCGCCGAGCTGCGCTCGCGCTTCATCCGCCACGCGGCCGCGGAGCACCGCGATTACCTGATGCTGGAGCAGGACTACCTGCAGAGCGGCGGCGACCCGGCCGGGCTCGCGCGGCACGAGCTGAACATCGGCAGCGAGGCCCTGTCTGCCTGGATCTTCCACCGCGCCGATCAGCCGAACCCCTTCGATCTCCTCGGCGCCATGTACATCATCGAAGGCCTCGGCAAGCGGGTCGCGGCCCGGTGGGCCGAGCATGTGCAGTCCGCCCTTCGCCTGGAGGCGCAGGCCGTCAGCTTCTATCTCTATCACGCGAAGGCCGACGAAGATCACCTGGGCGAGCTGGAAGAGGTGCTCCGCTGTGGTATCTTGGATCTCCCGCGGATGGCGCCGAGGATCCTCAAGACCGCCCGGGTCACCGCGCGGCTCTACCGCCTCCAGCTCGAGGAGATCGGGAGCTACTGACATGGATTTTCAGGACCTCTTCAGGAAGATGAAGCACGACCCCAGGGATCCCGATCCGTGGCTGGCCTTGTACCTGGATCGGTCCTTGCCGATCGACGAGAGGGCCAAGGCCGCCCTCCTGAAGAGCCAGCGCAGCACAACGCGCAGGGTCGTGATGCCGATCGTCAGGCCGTTCGCCCGCCTGTCGATCTCCGGCATCAAGCTCATGAAGATCCTCGTCCCGGCGAGCTGGCAATCTCCGTGGCTGTTGCATCGGTCCATTTACTGGGGTCTGAGGCTCTTCGTCGCCCCGGAGGCCAATTACCTCATCCTGCGCCACTTCACCATCGGCACGGAGATCTTGAAGTTCATCGAGGACAACGTCCCGGGCATCGAGCTCGAGACGACAACGCCGCTGAGGACCCGGAGGCTGGAGGACCTGCTGGACAACACGTTCACGGTCCACGATCTGACCTTCTACAACTTCATCATCGAGCTGAACGAGAAGCTTCGCGCCCAGGGGCGTGAGATCGAGCCCCGGAGGTCGATCGACTTCTCTGCCATCACCGAGGACGACGCGAGCATCGACGACCTCCCGGACACCTGGCTGAACGTCGTCGACCTGCAGACCGCCATCGAGATCTACACGCCGCTCTATGCGCTGTTCCTGTCTGACCACCATTTCTGGCGGGCGAGCAATTCGTTGCAGCTGGACGAGATCATCGCGCTCTACGTCGGCAAGATCCTGGACGACCCGCTGCCTGTCGCCCTTGTGCACAACCATCATCCCATGGTGCCCAGCTCGACGCTCGAGGCCGGGTTCCGGTTGACGCTACATGGCCTCGACTCCGAGACCCTGCACGGACACCTGAGGAAGCTGAAGGCAGAAGCGGGGAGAGCGGCGGCCCGGGGAGCCCTCGCGCCGTAGCGTCACGATCTTCACCCCCGGTCTCGAGGTCGGGTAGCGCCTGCTGGAGGCGACCGGCAGCCACCGCACGATATCCAGAGGCCGGGGCCGAACCCGCCGTGGTGCATCACCGACGCCGCACGCTGGGGCCGCTCGAAGGGGCGCGCCTTGTCGCCGGCTCGTTGTGCTTTTCCTTCTCCCTGGGCGCCGCCTGACCCCGGTCGTCGTCGATCATCGCGGCGAGATTGGCCAGCACGCGGCGCAGCAGGCCGTGGAGCGCCTCGATCTCCCGAGCGGAGAGCCCGGCCGTGGCCTCGCCGTTCGACTGGCCGAGGAGCTCGAGCGCCCGTGGCATGACCTCTTCGGCGCGGGCGCTGAGGCGGATGCGGGTGGCCCGGCGGTCGCGCGGGTCGGGCGACCTCTCGATCAGGCCAGCCTTGTCCATGCGCTGCAGCAGCGCGGCGGCGGTGGGCTGCTCGACGTGCGTACGCTGAGCGATCTCCGCCTGGGTCAGAGACTCCTCCTCGGCCAGGCAGAGCAGGACCGGGATGTGGGCGACGCCGAGCCCCAGCGGGCGCAGCTGCGCCTCGGCGACGCGCATGAACGCCCGAGCGGTCCGGGTGACGAAGTAGCCCGTGTCGTAGTCGATATCCATCGGTTGCCACCCTACAACATAGCGTGCTATTCATACACATAGCACGCTATGTAATTGGTCCTTTTCAGGGAGAAACGCTCATGATCCTCGTCACCGGAGCCACCGGACAGCTCGGGTCCGCCGTCGTCCACCGCCTGCTGGAGCGCACCGCCGGCGCTGACATCGCCGCGCTCGCGCGCGACGAGCGCAAGGCCGCCGGCCTCGTGGCGCGCGGCGTCTCGGTCCGGGTCGGCGCCTACGACGACGCCGCCGCTCTCGACCGGGCGATGGCCGGCGTCGACCGCGTCCTGCTCATCGCGGGCAACGCCCCCCAGCATCGCGTGCAGCAGCACCAGAACGTCATCGACGCGGCCCGGCGCGCCGGTGTCGCGCTGTTCGGGTTCGCCAGCCGGTCGCTGAGGGACGTCCACGCCTCGGAGAACGCGCTGATGCGCGACTATTTCGAGACCGAGGACCGCATCCGGCGCAGCGGGCTGCCCCACGTCCTGTTCCGCAACGCCCTGTACCTCGACACCGTTCCGCTCTACGTCGGTGGCGCGCGGGTCTTCGAGACGGGCATCCGGCTGCCGGCCGGCGACGGTAGAGTCGCCTACGCCCTGCGCCGCGAGATGGGCGAGGCCCTCGCCAACGCCATGCTCGACCACGAGGGCGCGGACCGCACCTACGTCGTCGCCGCCCCCCGCAGCTACACCTTCGACGACGTGGCGGCCGCCCTCACCGAGGTGTCGCGCAGGACCGTTGATTACACGCGGATCTCCGACGAGACGTACGTCGCGGACGCCATCCGGGCCGGCGTGCCGGAGCACCTCGCCCGCCGCTACCTCGGCTTCTACTCCGACATCCGGGGCGACCAGCTGGACGAGACGAGCTCTGACCTCGAGACGCTGCTCCGGCGCACGCCCACCACCCTCCCGGAGGGGTTGCGCGAGGTCTTCGGGCTCTCGACGTCAGGCGCTCGCTAGGGCAGCGATGCACTGATTTCCCCCCTGGAGCGACAATCATGATCGAGCATCGAACCATTCGCTTTGCAAGCTTCACCTGAGCTTCGGGCCAGGCGGGGAGCTCGGCTTCGACCTGGGCCTCTTCTTCCCGAAGGCCAAGGCGACTCCCGAGGAGGAGGCCGAGGCTCGTCCCATCTTGATCTCGCTCTCCTTCGGCTCCGGCGAAAGCAGCCTGGGGAGAGCGGCCGGTGCGCTCGCGCGAGGCTCTGATGACCGATCCAGCCGTGGATCGGGGCAAGATCATGGTCACGGGGGTGTCGCGCCTGGGCCAGGCGGTTCTGCTCACGGGCGCCTTCGACGAGCGCATCGCGCTCACCGCCCCGGTGGCGGGGGGCATGGCCTTTCGGTTCTCGGGCGCCGAGATGGGCGGTGGGCTCGGACAGGGCATCACCGAGATCGTCGCTCAGAACACCTACTGGTTCGGGCCGCTCCTTCCCGAGTTCAGGAACCAGACGGAGCGCCTCCCCTCGGACCAGCACTGGCTCCCCGCCCTCACCGCGCCGCGGCTGTTCATTCTGTGCAACTCGCTCGACGATCCGTACGGAAGGGCCTACGCGGCCGTGCAGTCGTATCTCGGCGCTCAACCGGTGTACGACTTCCTCGGCGTTCCTGAGCATCTGGGACTGCACTTCCGGCCCGGTGGGCACGGCGCCACCGAGGAAGACTGGAACGCCATCTTCGACTTCGCCGATCAGGTCCTCCTGGGGAAGCCGGGGGCCCGGCGCTTCGACGTCATGCCGCCGCGCGGGGATACTCCCTAGCCCGATGCCCTTCGTGCGCGGCCGAGCTTCGTGCAATCGTTCCTGGCCGAGCTGAAGCTCCAGTAGGCGGTCTTGGTGGAGCCGATGACCGTGAACTGACAGCTGCTGGAGGCGACGCCGTTGCCGGTGGCGATCGCGAGGCTCCAGGCGACGACCCGGAAGGTGAGCGTCACCGGTGTGCCCGCCGGCAGATCGGAGATCACCACCGCCGAGTCCTTGAACCGCGCCGCGGTCGAGGCGCCAGGACCGTAGCTCGGGAACTGCGTCGAGTCGTGCCCGTCACCGGCCGCGGCGATCTCCGCGTCGAGCTCGCCGATCCGGGCGAGCGATCGACCGTGGGCAGCGCCGGCGACGGTGCGGAGGTCGTTGTTCCAGACGACGGGACCGGCCTCGCTCAGACCGTGACTCGACCGGGGTCGAGCCCGATCCCGACACCAGTGCAGTTGCCATCCATGGTGGAGAAGTCGACATGACCCGCCCGGGAGCCCCTGTTCGCGCACGCCGCAACAGGCCCCTGTCACGGGCGGTGGACAGGTGTCAACTACGCGTGACGATCGGCGCCGGATCCAGCGGCGCGATCGCCCGAGGAATGCGCGCGGGGAGGGGTGGAATGGCCATTGCTACAGGCTACAGAGTACAGGGACCGGCAACCCTGAAAGTACCAGGAGAACACGATCATGAGAAATCGACTCGCCACCGCCTTCCTCGCGCTCACCGCGCTCGCTGCGACGGTGAACTGCACCTCTGTCAGCGGCGGCTCCGCGACAGGCACAAGCCCATCGCAGATCGCGTGCGATAGGCTCGACGAAGCCGCCTGTCTCCTGCGCGAAGACTGCGCTCCGCTCTACGGCGCGGGCTCGGACACCACGTTCGTCAGGTGCGCGGACGGCGCCCTCACGTGCGATGTCGACGCGTGTCCTGAGCCGCCGCCCATGGAATACTGGACATGCCCGGACGGAACCCGCATCTACCCTGCATGCACGCCGACGGATGGGGACTCCTGCGGCTGGGTTTTACCGGCGTGCACTCCGGACGTGAGCGGCGTCTGCGACGCCGACGCGTGTGGTGAGCCGCCGCCCGCGGAATACTGGACATGCCCGAACGGAACCCGCATCTACCCTGCATGCACGCCGAAGGACGGGGACTCCTGCGGCTGGGTTTTCCCGGTGTGCACTCCGGACGCGAGCGGCGTCTGCGACGTCGACGCGTGTCCTGAGCCGCCGCCCATGGAATACTGGACATGCCCGGACGGAACCCGCATCTACCCTGCATGCACGCCGACGGACGGGGACTCCTGCGGCTGGGTTTTACCGGCGTGCCCTCCGGACGTGGGCTCGCGCTGATCGCGCTGCTCGCCGGCGCTCCAGCGCTCGTCGCGGGGTGCGCCGGGGCGACCGGGGAGGCGCCCCGCACGCCGCGGCCCGGCGTCCACGTCGCGCTCATGCCCACCGCATGGGCCACCGAGGCGAGCGTCGAGGGCGTCGACGGCGACAGCGCGATGGCGTCTGCGCTCGCGCGGCGCGGGGGCGCGCGGGTCTCGCGGCTCTCGGCGCGGCTGTCGCGCAGCCCCGGCTGCGCCGACGACGCCGCGTGCGTGCGGGAGGCGGCCCGCGCGCTCGGCGCCTCGAAGATCGTCCGGACCGAGCTCGCGGGGCTCGGCGCGACCGTGCTCGTGCGCGGCACGATCGTCGACGTGGAGACACAGATGAGGGAGCAGCTCATGCAGGAGGTCGTGCACGACGCGGATCCGGCGCGGCTCCGCGCCGCGATCGAGCGGCTGGGCGAGCGGCTCGCGAAGCCCTGGGCGCCCCTCCCGCCGGGGCCGCGCCACGCCTGGTACGAGGAGCCGTGGCTCTGGGTCGGCGTAGCCGCCGCGGCGACGGCCGGCGCCGCGGCCGGGATCGGCGTCGCGCTGAGCAGCGGCGAGGGCGACCCCGACGTGGTGCTCACCCCGCCATGAGCCGGCGCCGGCGCGATCCTCCGGCGCGCGAGCCTGGGCAGGGCGCCGCGAGGGGAGCCTCTCCCGCCCTCCGGCGCACGCTCGCGCTCGGCGCCGCCGGGCTCGCGCTCGGCGCGGCAGGGTGCGCGGAGCCGCCCGCGCTCGACCTGATGCTCGTGCCCGATCCGAACGTGAACACGACCGAGCAGCTCCTCGCGCACGTCCAGCAGGCCGTGCTCGTCGTCGACGCCGAGGAGGGCCTTTACGCACCGGGCGAGGAGCGGTCGCGGGGCGGCGTGCAGGTGAAGAACGCCGACGTGGATGCGGCGCTCGAGCTCGTATTCACCCTCTCGATCGAGCGGGAGCGGCTCCCGATCATCCGCATCGAGCAGGGCAGTCTACCCGACGTCTCGCTCAGTATCCGGGTGCTCGGCCTGCAGGCGAGCCCGGCGCCGGGCAGCTTCGTCGCGCGCGGCGAGCTGATGGGGGCGCGCTTCGCGGCGCCGCCGCCGATGATGACGGTGCCCTTCAACCTGCGGCCGGAGGTGAGGCCGCCTCGCGTCGAGCGCGTCTTGCCCGACGATGGAGGCGTCGCGCTCAGATGTGCCGTGCCTTCGCTCGTCATCTCCTTCTCGCGCCCCATCGACGAGGCGAGCCTGCGCGCGCCGGGCGCCGTCACGATCACGCCAGATCCAGGGCCGATCTCGGTGGCCATGGATCCGTCAGGGCTCGTCGCAAACATCGCCACGCCGAGGCTCGTGGGGGTCGACAGGCTCGCGTATCGCGTCACCATCGCCAGCGCGGTACGCGATCCGACAGGGCAGCCGCTCGATCAGGTCGCGGCAGAAGCGGGCGCGCAGGGGTATCTCGGCGACTTCTCCCTGTCCTGCGAGCCGCCCCCGACGGAGCCGACCGAGCCCCCGTGCGCGCCGGACTACGCGTGTCCCCTGGGCGCCGCGTGCGTCGGCGGGGTCTGCCTCCCCAGAGACTGCCCCGTGCCGTGCCCGGGAGGGCGCGTGTGCGATCGGCTGCGCGCCCTGTGCGTCGACGACTGTCGCGCCGACGCGCTCTTCTCGCCGTGCGCTCCGGAGCACCGCTGCGACGCCACGAGCGGGATCTGCCGCTGACGGCGCACCCTCATCGCGCGAGCTCCGCGAGGAGGGCGTCGAGCTCGGCGTTCGTCGCCTCGTAGCGCCTGTCGAGGAACGACTGCAGCGCCGCCGCGGCGCGGCCCTCGGCGGCGCGCGTGTCGGCGCCGCGCGCACGCGCGGCGCGGAGCAGGGCCCCCACCCGATCGAGCTTTCGGCGCAGGATCTCCTGGTCGAGCCGCAGCCCGGCGGTGGTCGCGACGAACGTGTCGACCTCGGAGGCCGCCGCGGCGACGTCCCCCTCGGCGAGGGCAGCCTCGGCGCGCGCCGCGGAGGCGCGCAGGCCGGGCGGGAGGTCCGCGGCCTCGATCCCGCGCTTCGCGAGCGAGGCGCGGGCGGCGTCGAGCCGAGCGCGCAGCGCGGCCGCGCGCTCGTCGACCGGCGCGCCCTCCAGCCTGGCCGGTGGCGCAGCGAGGGCTTCGCCGGCTTCAGCGCGGGCGGGCAAGCCGCCGTCGGCGGCAGACGGCGCGGAGGCGCCCCCGGAAGGCGCGGAGGCGGCTGCTGGGACGCCGCCGAGGGGCCATGACGCGCTCGGAAAGGACGCTTTCGCCGCGACATCCCCGGCCGCGGGCGCCGACGGGACCCCGGCAACGCTGTCCCCGCTCACCGCCGTGGCGACCGGAGCGGCCCCAGCCGCGGGCGCGGACGGAACCTCGGCGGCCGTGCCTCCGCTCGCCGCCGTCGCGACCGGCGCGACCCGCATCGGGATCGCACGCGACGCCGCTCCGCCTGCGCGCAGCATGCGCTCTCCGACCAGCGCGCCGGCGAGCAGCGTCGCGGCGAGCGCGGCGATGGCGGGCCACGCCGCGCGGGCGGGCTGCGGGCTCCCGGCGCGGGGCTGTCCCGTCTCGGAGGAGGGCGCGGCGCGCGGCGGCTCCGGCGGCGGCGCCGGGGCAGGGTCGGGCGCGCAGGGCGCCGGTCCGGGCAGGGCAAGGGCCTGCGCGCCGCGGGCCAGCCAGGCCCGCTCGTCGCCCCGGAGCTCGGTCTCGAGCAGCGGGGCGAGCGCGCCGCGGAAGGCGGCGGCGGTCGGGAATCGTTCCTCGGGGAAGCGCGCCAGCGCGCGGGCGAGCACAGGGTCGAGGCGCGGGTCGCCGCCGAGCGACGAGGGCGACCGGCGCGGCGGATCCTCCGCTGCGCGCAGCAGCGAGAGCTCGTCGGCTGCGTCGAGCCAAGGCCGGCCGGTCACGAGCTCCCAGAGGAGGATCCCAGCGGCATACAGATCCGCGCGCGCGTCCACGCTCGATCCGGTCACCTGCTCGGGCGCGAGATACGCGAGCTTGCCCTTGATGACACCGGTCCGCGTGCGCGCGTCCCGGAGGCGCGAGCGCGCGATGCCGAAGTCGCCGAGCTTGACGGCCCCCTCGCGCGAGACGAGGAGGTTCTCCGGCGTGACGTCGCGGTGCACGATCCCGAGCGGGCGGCCCGCCGCGTCCGTGGCGCCGTGCACGAACGCGAGCACGTCGAGGAGCGTCGCGGTGACATGCAGCGCGACGCCGAGCGGCACGGCCTCCCCGGCGCGGCGGGCGGCGGCGAGGATCTCGGCGAGCGTTGCCCCTTCGACGTGCTCGAGGACGATCCATCCGCCCGCCGCGTCCTCGCCGTGCTCCAGCGTACGGACGAGGGCCGGATGGACCGGCGTCGCGAGCGCGCGCCCGAGCTCTGCCTCGTGCACGAAGGCGCGGACGAGCTCGGGATCGCCCCGGTGCTGAGGCAGCATCCGCTTCAGCACCGCGCGGGAGGCCCGCTCGCCGCGCACGAGGAACACCTCGGCCATCCCGCCCACGGCGATGCGGCGCACGACGAGCCAGCCGGGGGCGGCGGGGCCATGGAGGTCGCCCTCGGCGGCCGGCTCACTCGACCCGGAGGCCATGCTTCTGCATCAGCCGATAGCACGACTGGCGGGAGAGCCCGGCGAGCCGCGCGGCCTCGGAGACATTGCCCTGCGCCCGCGCGAGGAGGTGCTCGAGGTAAGCTTGCTCGAAGCGCTCGGTCCATGTGCGCTTCGCCTCGTGGAACGGCTCACCGACGGGGATCGGCAGGCCGCCGAGCTCGGCGCCGCCCGGCGCCCCGCTCGAGGTGCCGAGCAACGACGCCGCCGGGACCCCTGGGAGCGTCAGGAACCGCTCGACGACGTTGCGCAGCTCGCGCACGTTGCCCGGCCATGTGTGGCTCGCGAGCAGCTCGAGCATGGACCTGGGCAGATCGATCGGGGCGCCCGGCGCGAGCTTGCCGAGGAAGTGGCTGACGAGCCGCGGGATCTCTTCCTTTCGCTCTCGAAGCGGCGGGAGGCGGACCGTCACGACAGAGAGCCGGAAATAGAGATCTTGCCGGAAGCGCCCGGCGCGGACCTCGGCCTCGAGGAGCCGGTGCGTGCAGGCGATGTACCGGACGTCGATGTGCCGCGGCCTCGGCTCGCCGAGGCGGCAGACGGTGCGCGCCTCGAGCGCGCGGAGCAGCTTCGGCTGGAGCTCGAGCGGGAGCTCGCCGATCTCGTCGAGGACGAGCGTGCCGCCGTGCGCCGCCTCGAAGAGGCCCTCACGGGCCTCGGTGGCGCCGGTGAACGCTCCGCGCGCGTGGCCGAAGAGCTGCGCCTCCAGCAGCGTCGGGCTGGCCGCGCCGCAGTCGAGGATCACGAACGGCCCATCGCGCCGCGGAGAACGCTCGTGGATGGCGCGCGCGGCGAGCTCCTTGCCCGTGCCCGAATCGCCGAGCACGAGCACCGTCGCGTCGCTGCGGGCCGCGCCCTCGAGGAGCGCGAAGGCGGCGCGCATCGGCGGGCTGTGGCCGAGGAGATCGCCGAAGTTCATGGCACGCGAGAGCGGGAGCTCCCGCGCCCCCGCCTCGAGGGTGAAGGAAAGGCGCGTCTCTCCGGCGCGGATCTCCGTGGCCTCGCCGAGCCAGACTTCGCCGGTGCGCCGGCCGTCGACGAACGTCCCGTTCGTGCTCCCGAGATCGCGCAAGCGGAAGCCGAGGGGCGTGGCAGCGATCTCGAGGTGGCGCGCGCTCACCGCAGGATCCGCGAGCGTGAAATCGACGTCATCGCTCGCGCCGACGACCACCGGAGCAGCCTCGACGGCGATCGTGTGGCCCGCGCTCGGCCCGTCCACGGCCGTGAGGCGGCCGCGGGGGACGACGAGCCGCGGACCGCCTGCCACCTCGATCACACGGGTGCCGCGGGCCTCCGGTTGTACGCTGCGCTTCGACACAAGGGCCTGACCGTAGCGTACCACAGGCCCATCGGCGCTCGATCGTTATGCCTGGCGAGGCCCGCCGGCCGTTTCAGAGCGAGAATTCCATAGTTGACGCAAGTGCGCACGGCTCTCCGGGAGATCAGCCCCATGGCGGCAAGGGCGCGCGGCGCGGCATCTTGATCGGCGTCCTCACAAGCTCGGCGCGCTGACGCGCCTCTTCGTCGAGAGCGTGGAGCGGTTGTACGAAGAGCGCGCTGTGCGCCGAGGCGCGCTCAGTCCGGACGAGAGCCGCGGGGGTGCTCGCATCGTTGGTGCTAGTCCCTGTACCGCGGTATTGTACAGCGGCCCTCGTCCTGGCATGCTGTGCGTGATCGTGAGGCTGGCGCTGCCGGCGCAGCCGGGCGCCGGCCCGCCGGGCGGCGAATGAACCAGGATGAGCCCATGCCGAGCAAACCGAAGGAACAACCAGAATCCGCGCTTCCGAAGGGCATCGGGAAGCCGGCGACTCGAGCGCTCGCTGCTGCTGGAGTCTCTCGCCTGGATCAGGTCACGCGATTCTCGGAAGCCCAGCTCCTGGCGCTCCATGGCGTGGGGCCGAAGGCGGTCGGGATCATCAAGGCCGCGCTCGAGGCCCAGGGAAAGTCTCTCGCCAGGAGCGGGTAGCCCTCGCCGGCCACGCGCTGCATGACGCAGCGCCCGGCTCCGGCGGGCGGCTACCTTGATCCGGCGTCGGGCCGCCGGGGCAGCTCAGTCGCCGCCGCTGACGCGATGGTTGATGTACTTCCCCGCCAGCTTCCCGAGCTGGTTCGCCGCGTCCCGCGCGCGCCCGCCGGTCGATGGGTTGAACAACGTCGCTGGCGACTTCGCCTCGATCAGGATCTCGTCGAACACCCTCCCGGCCGGGTCGGTGATCTGCACCGTCGCTTTGAGGAGCGTGTGCTTGTTGAAGACTCCCGTGAAGATGCCGGGCTCGTAGAACGTCACGTTCGCGCGGATGAAGAACGGCGCGTCGGCGGCGCTGATCGCCTTGACGACGATGGCGTCCTCCGACGCTGCCTCCGCCATGAGGGCCTCCGTGAACTGCTCGTTCATCGCCGCCTTGTCCTCCTGCCAGCTCTGCCGCTGCTCGGCGTCCTTCTCGGCCATCCAGTCGGCCTCGGTGACGTCGCCGACCTCGAGGGCGAGGAACGCCACCGGGACGACAGCGAGGCGCCCCTTGCCGTAGAACGGGTTCGGCACAGCCTGACGGGTGGTCTTCCAGGGATGCCCGCACGCGGCGAGCAGGGGAGTCAGGCAGAGCAACAGGATCCAGAGCGCATGTCGACGGTGCACGGAGGGCCTCCTTCTCAGGCGGTGGCGGCGCGCGGGTGCGCGGGCACACGATGCTAGCGGCAAGCGCCGCCGGCAGAGCAAGAAAGCGCGCGCCGCCCGCGAGCGTGGGCGCGGGCGCGGACGCGCGGGCGAACACGGCGAGCCCACTCGAGATGCTTGACAACAAAAGTTGTCAATCTAGGATGGTCGTCGTGCTGGACGTGGAGGTCATCGAAAACCCTGCCGCGGCGGTCGTCGCGCTCGACCCGATCCGGAGCCGGTTGCTCTCGGAGCTGGCGTTGCCGGCCTCCGCCGCCAACCTCGCGGAGCGGGTGGGCCTGGCGCGCCAGAAGGTCAACTATCACCTGCGCGCGCTCGAAGCGCACAAGCTGGTGCGGGCGGCGGGCGAGCGCAAGTGGGGCGGCCTGACGGAGCGCCTGTTCGTGGCGACCGCGAGCGCCTATGTCGTATCGCCGGGAGCGCTGGGGCCTGTCGCCGCGGATCCACGGCGGACGGTGGATCGTCTCTCGGCGAGCTACCTCGTCGCGCTCGCCGCGCGCGTCGTTCGCGAGGTCGGCGGGCTGTGGCGCCGCGCGCTCGGCGCCAAGAAGCGGCTGGCGACGCTCTCGATCGACACGGAGATCCGGTTCGCGTCGGCCGCGGAGCGCGCCGCCTTCACCGCCGATCTCGGCGAGGCGATCGCCGAGCTCGTGGCGCGATACCACGACGCGAGCGCCGCCGGCGGGCGCGACCACCGCCTGCTCGTGATGGCTTATCCGAAGCCGAGCGATGAACCGAAAGAGGAGGAGACATGCCGATAAGGAGCGACGCACGAAAGCGCTGGGTCGAGCTCGAGTTCCTGGTGCCCGGGACGCCGGAGCAGGTGTGGCACGCCATCGCGACGGGCCCCGGCATCAGCGCCTGGTTCGCGCCGACCACCGTGGACGAGCGCGCCGGCGGGAAGGTCGAGTTCACGTTCGGCGAGGGCGTGACGTCCTCGGGGACGATCACGGCGTGGGAGCCGCCGACGCGCCTCGTTTACGAGGAGCACGGCTGGAGCGGGGACGCGCCGCCCCTCGCGTCGGAGTTCGTCATCGCCAGCCGCTCGGGCGACAGGTGCGTCGTGCGGCTCGTGCACAGCCTGTTCTCGACAAGCGACTCCTGGGACGATGAGATCGAGGGGTTCGAGCGCGGCTGGCCCGGCTTCTTCCAGGTCCTGCGCCTGTACCTGCGTCACTTCGCGGGCCAGAACGCCGCCGCCGCGCGCGCGCTGCGCGGAACCCCTGGCACGCATGCCGAGGTCTGGAAGCAGCTCGCCACCGCGCTCGGCGTCCACGGCCCCAACCTGGGTGAGCGACGGTCGGCGCCGGCAGGTGCCCCGCCGCTCGCCGGCACCATCGAGCACGTCGAGCAAGGCGACGAGACCTGTGAAGTCCTGTTGCGTCTCGAGCAGCCGGCGCAGGGCATCGCGCTCCTCGGGAGCTACCGCTGGGAGGACAAGGCGCGCGTCGCCGTCAGCCTGTTCTTCTACGGCGATCGAGCGGCCGAGACCGCCGCGGAGCTCGAGCCACGATGGCGCGCCTGGCTGGAAGCTCGCTTTCCGGCGAACGCCGTGCAGAAGGCGAACGCGTAGCGGCCTGCTCCGCCGGCAGGCCCCCGGGGCTAATCGTTGATCCAGTAGCGATAGCCGTTGGTGCGGAAGGGCACGGCGAGCTCGCGGCAGACCTCGGCGATCACATCGGGGGTGAAGAAGTAGTTGCGGATGCGGGCGAGGTGATCGCCGTCGGTCTCGACGGTCCAGACGGTGCGCACCGCGGGGCCGGTGTCGTGATCGAACCAGAAGAGCAGCAACAGCGCGCCGCGATGCTCGCGCACCTCGCAGCGCGGCGGGCCGCCGAGGTAGCCGACCAGGTGCCGGGCATCGACCCCGCCGGCGTCGGTGGTCGTGATCGGCGAGAGGCTGCCGACGAACGACCCGGTGTGCGGATCGGCCGGGGGCTCGCGCCCGTACTCGGTGACCACGCCGACGATCTCGGTGATCGAGCTGTCGAGGAGCAGCGAGGTCAGGGCCGGCAGGTCGCGGGCGTTGAAGGCGGCGCAGAAGGCGTCGAGCACGCCCGGCGCGGGTGCCCGGGGCTCGTCGGCCTCGGGCGCCACCAGCTTGCCGCGGCCGCGGTGCAGCGCCGCCTTGACCGCGCCGACCGAGGTCGAGAGCGCCGCGGCGACCTCCTCGAGCGAGAGATCGAACACGTCCTTGAGCACCACCGCCGCGCGCTCCTGGGGCGACAGGTGCGCGACAAGGGTGCCGGCGGCCTCCCGTGACGCCCGCGGCTCGTCCAGGGCTTGGCCTGGCGCCGGGCGCGCCGCCGCGGGCTCCGCAATGGCATCGTGCTCGAGCCGCCGCCGCCGGGCGCGGTCGATCCACAGGTTCGATGCCACCCGGAACAGCCAGGCGCGCGGGTTGGGCAGCTCGTGGAACAGCGTGCCGAGGGTGACGAAGCCGCGGGCCATCGTGTCCTGCACCAGGTCCTCGGCGTCCCATGGGCTCCGGGTCAGGTAGCGGCAGTAGCGGTACAGCTCGGGCCGGAGCGGCTCGAACACATCGAGGAACCGCTGCCACGATGCCTTGACGTCGTCGCTCAGCCCGCGGAGGTCGCCCGGCTCGTGGCTCATGCCCAGACCGGCTCGTAGCACAGGACCGACAGCCCGCCGCCCAGGTTCTGGGTCCGGATCTGCCGCAGCGCGAGGCGCCTGTCGCGGCGCGCGAACAGCGGCGTGCCGCCGCCGAGCACCACCGGGTGCACCACCAGACGGAATTCGTCGACGAGGCGGTGCTCGATCAGGGTCGACACGAGGGCCGCGCCGGCCCACGCGACGATCGGCTTGCCGGGCTGCCGCTTGAGCGCGGCGATCTCCTCGGGGTTACGGGCCACGCGGGTGTTGGCCCACGCGGCATGCGCCAGGGTCCGCGACAGCACCACCTTGGGCAGGGCGTTCATCTTGCGGGCGAACGAAAGGTCCTGCGGCGAGCGCGGGCGAGCCTCGGCGTCGGGCCAGTACTGGAGCATCAGCTCGTAGGAGGCGCGGCCGTACACGGCCAGGCCGACGGAGTCGATCATCTCGTCGCAGTACCGCTCGAACTGCGGGTTGCCGTCCTGGAACCAGTCCAGCTCGCGGTTCGGCCCCTCGATGTAGCCATCGAGCGAGGTGATCATGGAGACGTAGAGGCGTCGTTCGGTCGGGGTTGTCGTCGTCATGGCCCACCAACGAACGGCGCGGCCGGCAGGATACGGGGGGACGAGGAAATTGTTGCGGGCCGACCCCACCCAGGTTGGGCCGACCGGGCCCCACCCAGGTTGGGCCGACCGGGCCCCACCCAGGTTGGGCCGACCGGACCGACCGCTGCGCGACGCATAGGGGCTCCTCGGGCCTGACGTCATCGCGGAGCCAGGGACGAACTTGGGCTTCTTCCCTGGTGCCGGCGGACGATCGAAAAAAAAAAAAAAACAACAACGATTTCAAATGGTTCCGCCTTGCGGTCGGCCAGGTCCGCTTCCGGCATGGCCCAACGCGGGCCCAATGAATAGGCGTTTGCGGGACTGCGCCGGGACCTCGCCGCCGCTGCTGCTCAGGCGCAGTCCCGCAAACGCCTATTCGTTCTGCGCTCCCGGTAGTTCGACACGAACTACCGGGGTACGCGCCCGGAAAGAACATCAAGGCGTGTCGCGGGGTTAGCTGTTCTTGGAAGCGCCGCTGAGGGGCTGAAAAACGGGGGAACGAAGGGCTCGATTTGGTAGTTCTGAGCGCCCCTCGACGCCGCGCGGACGTGACCCCGAGGGGGCGCCGGGACCGGCTGCGATCGCGGGTGCGGCCGGGCCGTGGCGGTAGCGGCCATCGGCGGCGTCGCGTCAGATCCATCGCACATCGGCCCACGCTGCCAACGGAACTGCGTCCATTCCGTGCGGTGTCGGTCGTGGGGCGCTCCTCATCGGCAAGGAGCTCGGGCAGCCTCCGCGCGTCCGGCGCGCTCGGCGAGCACGTCCAGCCGCGGATTGGCTTCGTCCTCGGTCCAGCACGTCGGCAGGTTGGCCGTCCAGGTGTTCCCGGGCAGCCGGACGGAGCCCACGCCGTTGGCGCGCATCGCTCCTATTGGTTTGCGGTCGACGCGAGCAGCCGGCTTCGGGTTTTCCGTCAAGCTCGCCGGGCTCAGCGAGTCCGCGTCGGGCGCAGCAATCTCCTCGGACGACGACGGGCGCTCGTCGCAGCGGCTCGATCGCGCCCGCCGGCTTGG
Organism: Sorangium sp. So ce362; assembly: GCF_051519845.1. Lineage (NCBI taxonomy): Bacteria > Pseudomonadati > Myxococcota > Polyangiales > Polyangiaceae > Sorangium > Sorangium sp. So ce362. Next base: position 8,951,979 of record NZ_CP150332.1, read on the forward strand.
CGGACGCTGGCACGCGGGCGACGTCGTGCAGCCCAGGGCGCACCGCCGTCCGTGCGCTCTCACGGCCACGTGGACAGACCGCCAGTGACAGCAGCCTGACGAACACTGGCGCCGCGGACAGCTGCGCAGTGGCCCACGCTCTGGACGGTATGACCCATGTCCATTGGGGTACCCTCCTCCAGGTTGCATTTGACGACCAATCCTGCCATCAGAAGAATTGGTTGCATCGCCAGGTTCTCCGGGCGGTACCAAAGGGGGAAGTAACCGATGAGAACGGAATGCGGACGGGTCGCATCGGCGGCGATGTTCGCTCTCGTGCTCGGTGTCGCTTCGACGCAGGTAGAGGCATCGGAGCTGAGCGCCGGTGTAAGTCTCGGCTGGATCCAGGCTGGCACTGCGCCGCGCTTCGCGGTAGGCCCGCATGCTGCGATATCGTGGCACCTTAAAAAGAACCTCCTGTTGAAGGTTCATGATCTGTGCAGCGTTGTGCCTCCAATCCAGATAGGCGGACCCGGCGCTTACAATCACACCTCCGTTGCCCTTGGATACAGCTGGATGGATGGCGACATTGGCGTGGGCCCATCGGTTGCGCTCTACTTCATGCCAGCGTGCGGAAGCACCTTGTGTGGACAGGTTGCCGGGGTGGCGGTAGGCGGACATGCGCAAGCCAGCGCGTACATTGCGGGGCCGCTGGGCATATCGGCGAGCGCCAACCTGGATTGGATCGACGGAAGAAGTCTTGTTCTACCAGGCTACGCATCCGTCGTTGTTGTTGCCGGCCCCGTGATGCGATGGAGTTCCAGATGAGCTCAAGAACGAGCCTGCTTTTCATCGTAGCTATCGCAGTTTGGGTGTTGGCGGCATGTAACTGGACGGTGGGAGACTGCTACCCTCGCGAGGAATGGACCTCGGGCGCAGGTGCGGGGCCAGGTTCGGAGCCCGTTCCGGTCTTCAGCTCCAGCGCAGCCGGTGACTTCGGTGATGCGCCATCGGGAGAACGGCAAGGCGCCGGCGAGCAAAAGATCCAGTGCAACAAGACGGATAGTTCAGACGAAGAGGAAGAAGAGCGCCCGAGAGACAGCTCGGAGAGTCCGACAAATGGCACATGCTCAGGCCCCGGTGACACCGCCGGAGACGGCCAGACTTACGTATTCTGTAGCGACATCTGCAGCTCGAAGTGTCCGCCGGCCGGAGTGAACGGCTTCTCGCCAACCATCTTCAATTTCGTCACAACGATCCACGACGATGGAACAGGAGAATCGGGAGGCTGGCAAAAAGCCACCGTTAGTCTGAAGGTCAAGCGATGGGTTGAGATATATCCGGAGTTCTGGGAATGTCCACAGATGACGTTCGGGATGCCACTGCGAAACAAAGCTCAGGGGCAAATTCCAGCGGACGAGGCCGCGCGCATCAGTGCCGATGTAGCGACCAAAGCTTCGCGTAAAATAATGAGGGCAAACCCCACTATTCCGCGAGGAATCTACTGTACCATGTTAAAGGACGAGATGGACATCAGCCTCCGCAAGCGCGTGGATGGGTCCAGAGTCACACAGCCATGAAGCACGGGGTCGAGGAGTTGTTCGACGTCGTATATCGCTACTACCCTCGGCGAGTTCCGTACGAGGATCTTGGTCGCGTGCAAACAGAAGAGAATCGTCGGCTGGTGGACGCCCGTCGCCGAGCCGGCGCCGACTGCGAACGGTGGCTTGGCATGTTGCGGCGCCTGCGTGAGCAGTTCCCCGAGAACGAGGTCGACAATTTCTCAGTTCATCTCGCGATGGGAAGTCACGACGGCTGTTATTCCGGCTCTCTCTATCTTCCGAAGGCCACCGGAGAACACCGACATGCAATCGAATTGAGGGTGAGCTTCCTGGTCCCTTATTACATCGTCTACAGCTCGCGCCTCGTTGATGATCTCGAGGGGATCGAGAGGAAGAAATCGCTCCGCGCGACGCCACCTCGTGCCGTCACGATCTTCGTCCATGATACGGCCTACATCCTGCCCGCCTGGGTTGGCAAGCTGATCAAGCTGGTCAGGCCCGAGCTTGTCGAACCACCTTCGATGGAAGATAAACCCACGCGGCAGGTCATCTCCTTTGAGCTATCGCCCGATGAGCAGCCGTACGCTGCAGGGATCGCCCAAGAGATCGAAGCGACATGGGGATACGAGCGCATGCCGCCGGAGGTCGGCAACGTGGTCGTGCCGGACGTGGCGACCAATCTACGACATTTGGGAGAGGCCAGGCTATACGATTGCCTTTTTTCAGACGCATGGTAAGCCGTTGATGCTCTCAACCTCGACACTCACCGACACCCCAAGCGATCTGGCAGAGCATGATGCGCAGCGGACCGGGCTCGAACCGTCCACAGCGGGCCGAGCTCGCCGACGTGTCCTTCGACCTTCGCGCCCGGTTCTATCAAGCCGGATAGCTCGCTGCGGTAAGCTTCAATCCAGTTATTCAGGAAAGCGCAGCGTCTCGACCTGAATGCCGTCCTCCCCCGTGATCGTCTCACCCGACCAGTCCCAGCTGATGCCGCCCTTGCCCGGCGGACCGAGCTCGTAGGTGACGCCCTCCAGCGTGAGCTGGTCCTCGTCGAGGTAGGCGATGCCGATCGAGTCGCCGCCGCGCCCGGGGCCGCCGTAGCCGCCGTCGCCCCCTCGGCCGCCGTCGCCACCGTCGCAGGACCACGTGCCGTCCCCCACGGCGCCGCCGAGCTCGCCTCGCCCGCCTTTGCCACCTTCCTCGGGCTCCCCGCCGTCGCCGCCTGGACCCGCGTCGATGGTCGTGATGACGCTATCGCGCAGCGTCACCTTGGCATGAAGCGCGACGATGCCGATGGTCGGGTGCCCGTTTTCGCCCCCTCGGCCACCCCTGCCACCGCAGCCGCCAGCGCCGCCGGAGCCGCCGCCGGCGCCTCCCTTGGTGGCCACGCCGCACACCGCGAGCTCGCCTCGACGGCCGCCGCCCCCGCCGCCGCCTTGACCCGGCATCCCCCTGCCGCCGTCGCTTGCCCACTCACCCACCCAGCCTGTCTCGGTGATGCGTCCGATGCCTTGACCCGCGGCGCCGACGGCGCCGATCATGCCGGAGAGCCCGGGGGATCCATTGCTGCAATGGGCGCCTGGCACGTCTCCGCCTCCTCCCCAGCCACCCTGCCTGGAGTTTGGGTCTGGCATCGGCTCCCCGTCGTTCCCGTCCTCCGCGCCGTCGGGGAGCCCGTCGCCTCCCTTGCCGCCAACGCTCGGGATTCCACCGTCGCACGGATTCACCACCGCCGGGCCGCCGGGAACGGTATCCGCCGAGCACGCATCGTCGCCGTACACGCCATCCGGTCCGTCCGCTGCACGATGTGGCCCGCGCCCCCCATCATGACCTGCCCAGCCGTACGACGTGCCAACCTCGCTGCGGATGAGCTCCACGACCGTGTCGGATTGCACGAGCATTCCGGTCGGGCCGCCCGACTTGAACCGCATGTCGACGATCGTCGATACACCGTCCGCGGCTCCCGTATCTCCGGCGCTCGCCGGTACGACGAACAAGGCGATGCCGTCGATAGCTGAAATCTGAAGCAGCGAGCGCGTGTCGGGCATGCGATCCCAGTCGATGCAGCTGAAGCCTCCGATGAGATCCACGCCGGAAGGCAGCGTGAGGGGCCCGAAGAAGCCGTCCGCGCACGCGAACACGCGCCCGCGTCCGGTACGTGCGAGCTCCACGGCGCGCTGCAACGTGCGCACGGGCCGCTCCTTCGTACCCGGGTTCGTGTCGTCGCCGTCGCCCCAAACGCCGGCCACGAACACCCCGCAGCCATCCTCCCACACGTCCGCGGCGAGGCGCTCGAGACAGAACGACTCTGTCGGCGCGTCCCCCTGACACGAGGAGGTGCCGTCGCAGCCCGTTCCGCCCGGCTCGTTGGGACCCGGTGCGGTGCCGCAGCCGGCCGCGACGAGGAGCAGCGCGGGGGACAGATAGATCGCTCTTGTGGTTCGCATCGTTCTTCCTCGATGTCGCGTCGTGCATGGGGGGGGACATTCACTGGGGCGGTGGGGGATCGGGGACGTCGAATTGACGGTAAGGCACGGAGTCGCCCTGCAGGCCCATCCCGACGTGGTCATCAGGCGCTGCATTGCCGGCGAGGCCACCCTCCCCACCGCTTCCGGCCTTCGCGGGGGCGTCCGGCCCGAAACTCACGGAGGCAGCGATGGACGCGACGCCATACGAAGGGCCGCCGAGGCCACCTCCGGCATCGCCTCCGCGGCCGCCGTTGCCTCCACGGCCGCCGCTGCACCCCCTCCACATGTTGTTATAGCCGAGCCCACCGTCACCGCCCATAAGCCCCAGGCCGCCTGGTTGGCCCGTTCCGCCGACCCCACCCCGGCCGCCGTTGCCCGCAAACACCTCCGTCCGCTCGAGCGTCAGCGCGCTCCCCTGCAACGCAATGATGCCGATGCTCGCCCCGCCATAGCCGCCGCCCTTGCCTCCCTGGCCGCCGCAGCCCCCGCTTCCTCCCGAGCCGCCGGCCGCCCCGGCTTGAGGTCGGCCCGCCGGGCACGCCGTCATCTCGCCGCGCGATTTGCTGCCGCCACCGCCGCCGCCCCCCTGGCCGACGCCGCCCTTCTTCCCGTCCTCACCACGGACACCGATCCATCCATCGTCGCTGAGGAATCCTGGACCCAAGGCGCCACCCGCGCGATCGGCGTGGGCGCCGTGTGCGCCATCGTTGCCGTCGCTGCATCTCGTGAGATCCGAGCCGAGCCCCGCGTGGCCGTCATTTTCCGAAGTCTCCGCAGGTGCGGGCTGTCCCGTAGCGCCATCGCCCCCCGATTCGAGGTCGCCGTAGCCCCCAGATCCGCCCGTCGACTCGATGCCGTCGTCGCACATCGTCACGACGGGGAGAGCGCCTTTCGCGAAGTCCGCGGTGCAGGCGTCCGCGCCGTCGTTCCCCTGCACGCCGTCGCTGGTCGGTTCGCTGCGCGCGTCCTCTCCCGGCTCCCCGTCCTTGCCGTTGCGCGCGATGATCTGGCTGTCCCGCACGATCGCCCGGGCCCCCGAGCTCAAGATCATCGCGATCGACGACTTTCCATCGATCGCGGAAGCGTCGGCCGCCACGGCGCGCACACCGACGATCAACGACGTCGCGTCGCCCCCCGCGATGCCTGCATCTTCGCCCCCGAGGACCCGCACCGGGATCCTCGCAGGCGGTGCGATGACGGTCGACGCCTTCGGTCCGATGGCCGACCATTCATACGACCAATCGCTGCCGCCGTCACAGAGGCGGCTGCCCCAGAGGTCGACCCCAGAAGGCAGCGTGACCTCCTCCTCGAACAACCCGCCGCACGCATACACGCGCCGGGTCGCAGCCTCGCCGTTGCCTCGTCCGCTCGCGGCGATCCCGATCGCGTGTTGCAGGGTCTTCACCGGTGCGTCCTTCGTGCCAGGGCTCCTGTCGTCACCCAACAACGGGCTGACGAATACGCCGCACTCGTCCAGCGCCATTGTCGTCGCCGGGTCGCCGTCACAGAGAGTCGGCTCAGGCGCAGGGGCGCACTCCATTACTTCCCAACAATCGTCGCGGTACGAAGTGCAAGCTAGCAGCGTGCTGCTCGCTCCCCACGCACAGACCACGACAGCAACGGCGGCGGCCAACGCTCTTCGGTTTTCCCGTTGCCGCATCCCCTCGGTACCCGGCATGGTCACCACACCCCCTCGATCCTCACGCCCGTCTCGTGCCCGGTCACGACGGGCGATACATTGACCCGATCCTGAGCTGGCGTGCGTTCCAAGAAGGAGAAGTCGGTGAAGAAGGACGCGGCGGTGGCCGCGCCGATCACACCGCCCGTGATGACGAGGGCCGTACCCACCCGGTCGGACAGGTTGCGCGCGTCGCGCAGGCGCCGCAGCTCGCCGCACGGCGAGCGCTCTGGCGCTTGCCAGCACATGGACGAGCTCGATCTTGGGTCGCTCTTGAGCTGGTCACGCCGAGCGCTCATATCCTGGTCGAGCTTGCTGGCGCTGAGCATGAGGATGGCGCCTGTCGATACGGTGCCCGTCGCGAGCGTGATTCCCACGACACGCAGCGTCCCCGGCCAGGAAGCCCACGGGCTGGGGGCCTGAGCGCGCGGAGCCGGCAAAGCGCGCACGGGGGTCGGCGTCGTCGACGCGGCCTCCTTGGCGCTGCTCGCCTCCTTGGTGCTGCTCGCCGCCGCACACAGCAACGGCATCGTGAACTCGTGCTCCGCGCCTGCCACGGCGCGCAAGGAATGAAGCGCGTCCTTACAGCCCGGTGCACGGCCCCGCACCATGTGCTGGCCCGGCTCCAAGAACAGCGTGTAGGTCCGCGCGGTCCGGCCGATGCGCTTGCCCCCGATGAGCACCTCGGCGTCGGGCGGATCGACCGCGAGCACGAGCCGCGCGACGTGCGGCGCTGCGTTGCGCTGCCCTGCCTCGAATCGCTGCTGGAGCGCTTCTGGCAATGCTTCGCGCTGTTCGAGGCTCCTGGCCAGGTGCTCGGCCGCGTCGCGGTACTTGTGCAGCGCAAGCTCGCAAAGGCCGAGCTCGCCGGCGAGCTCCGCGCGCTCCACCTCGGTGCTGCTCGCCGCTTCCGCGGCCTCGAAAGCCGCCTTGTAGGCAGCGTATGCCTCGGTCCACAGCCTGGCCTTGCGTGCTGTCCGACCCCGGCGAACATGCTCCTTCAGCGTCGCCCCGTCGCTCGGTCCCGCCTTGGGATGGATATCGCCCGCGCTGGACGAGTTCGTGAAGCCTGTTACGGCCCCGAGCGTGAGAAGAATCGAGAGCGAATGCGCAATGTAACGCATGTAGCGACGGTACTGACGCCGACTGCTCGGCGTCAACCGGCAGAAACCGCCACACGTCGGCGGTTTTTGCGACAATTGGCGGCCGGATGACGGAATGCGCTCGTCCGTCCGCCGGACCTGGTCAAATGTAGTCCAAGTCGCCACATGCGGCTACTTTGTCCGACCGAACTTGTTCCTCGACTCATTTTTCTGAACCGTTTTGGCCGCCTCAGGTGTGCTGCTGACCGTGGACAAGCCAGCCACCGTCTCCCTCGGCTTCGAGCTCTTCCGGCGCCTGGCCAGGCGCCACGGTGTCCCGGCGCGAAACGCTGAGGATGTCGCCCAGGAAGCGCTGCTGCGGGGGTTGGACGCCGACAAGCGGATCGAGCCGGGCGGCGACCCGGCGCCGTACCGCGTCACGATCGCCGTCAACCAGGCGCGCAATCACGTCCGTGACACGCGCTGCCGCGGCGAGGTGCTGACGTCGTTCGATGCGTGCGAGATCCGAGATGAGTGCCCCACGCCGGAAGAGTTGCTCCGGAGACGGCAGCGGGAAGAGCTCACCCGGCAGTTGCTCGCCCAACTCGATCCCAACCACCGGGATCTCTTGATCAAGCACGACCTCGAGGACATCCCGCTCGCCCAGATCGCCGCCGAGCAGGGGGTCCCGCTCGACACGGTGAAGACGCGACACCGGCGGGCGCTCGAGGAACTCGAGGCGCAGGGCGGACGGTGGCGGGCGCGGCAGCGCTCTCACGGATGGGACGACAGCGCCTGCGTGCCGCTCGCCTGGGGGTTCCGCCGTCGCGCGTGGCGGGTGGCCTCGCTGCGCCGTCTTGGGATGAGGATCCTCGTTCAGGCCGCGCTCGTCGTGCTGACGGGCGCGCTCGTCTCCGCGGTGCCGCCCTTGCCCGACCCGGAATCGCGGATCAGGGCGGCGGCGGTCTATGCCCCTGCCACCGCACCCGCGACGCAGGACGCCGTGGCGCCCCCCGCGCGAGGTGGCGCCCACAGCGCCGCGGGTCCCGCCGGCGGAGACGGGGCGCCCGACGCAGCGGCGCCCCCCGCGGCGATCGTCCACGAGATCTCGTCGCGCACGGAACACGGAAGCGCGCACGGCGAAGCGATGGCGATCGGCACGCCCGCTCCCTCGAACGCGAAGACGACAAGTCACCGGGCCGCGCCTCCGGCGAGCGTCGTTCGACCGACCGCCGGCGAGGTCGAGAGGAGCCTGGTCGACCAGGCGCGGAGGGCCATCGAGGCCAACGACGTCATGGCCGACGTCGAGGCTCGCCGGCTGCTCGAGGCCCACGCGCGGCAGTTCCCGCGAGGGCGGCTCGCCGCCGAGCGCGAAGCGCTGTTCAGGCAGCTTCGCTGAATCGTCGGCTACCCATCAATAGCTAGGCAGGCGGGGATAGCGGTGCTGCTTTCACGCAGCGCAAGGCCGAGATCCGCCTTGTTTCGGACAAGAACGCTCACGTCCAGGAGGCGAAAGGTCATGGAAGACATGCTGGGTGCGATGTGGCTCGTGTCGCCGCTCGGGCTCGCGATGATCGCGTGCGTCGCGATCGGCTTCGCGGTCACCGCGCGCGAAGCGCTGGGACGAGAGCGCGGGATTCGCGAGGCGCGCGAGCACGCGCATGATGACGAGGAGGCAGCCCTCACCGATGCGAAGGAGCAGGCAGCGGACGAGCGGGACCGATACCGGCGCCTTTTGGACTGTCACGTCGACGCGGCGCTCGCAGAGCTGACAGAGGTCCACGCGCGCCCGGTCCCCTGGCCAGGAAGGGTCCTCGAGTCGTTCTGCGCGACGATGCCTTCGTGGAGGAGGAAGCTGGCCGAGAGCACTGGGTTGGACCCGCGGGAGGTGGAGCGGCTGCTGAGGAGCGAGCTTCCTATGACGCCCGGTCTTGCTCGGCAGTTGGAGGCCTTCACCGGCACTCCTGCTCGGTACTGGGAGCGCCTCTGGCGGCTGCACGACGACCACCGGACGGACGCCGAGGAGACCGTGGTGATCCAGGTCGGCGAGCCCGTGACCAAGCGCGAGAGCTCGGCGCCGCCGACTCCGCCCACGATACCTGCCCGCGCGCTCGACGTTCCTCCGCCTGTGGTGCCGTCTCCCGAGCTTGCGGCCAGGAGCCCGCGCGCGAAGCTCCCGCCGCCTCCACAGCCGCGCCTTAGGTCGCCGCTCCCTGTCCGCGCCGCCACGGGGACAGAGCTCGTCCGGCGCGCTGCCACGCTGACGAGCTTCCCGGTACAACGCGGCGAAGCGGGGGCGAGCTCCCCCAACGGGGCCGACTGGGAGGAAGCAGAGCGATCTCCGCTGAACACGACGCTGCCGGGAGTAGGGGGCCATGGATGAGCGCCGCCGCGCCTCACAGCTACACGCCATCAGGAGCCTGCTGGCGACCATGGCACCGCTCCGGGAACTGAGCAGCTACGGCTGACGTCTTCCTTTGGCCGCGGACACCTCCGGGGAAGACCGCGAGCCGGTGCCGCATGTGTGCGGAGACGCGGCATCATCAGATGATGGGCGATTGCCCGCGGGGGAGGGTGAAGCCATGGGTCGTCTGTCGAATGACGACGAACGCGCCGCCGCGTGCGCGCGCCTATTTTGCCCGGCGGTGGTACGTGCCGTGCTGCGCTGGCTGCGGAGACTGGGGGTCCCACTATGCCATCGTGCGGATGTCGCAGGTCAAGTCTGGCTCAACGCCTGGGAGAGCTGGCCCAGGTTCGATCCGAAGCGTGGCAGGCCGGAACGCTGGTTGAACGCGATCGCCGTACACGTTGCCTCGCACTATCACAAGCGTATGCAGCACCGCAGGGAGGAGCTCGTCGATTTAAGCGATGTAGCCGATCCAGCACCGGATGCCGCTGCTGCGATGGAATCCGACAGCATCAGATCGGGCGCCATTGACGCGGTGAACGAGCTCGATCCGCAGCTGCGCTTCGTTCTCGTGGCACATGATTTGTATGGGATCCCGATGGCCCAGGTGGCAGAAGACGCGGGGCTACCTCTCTCTACGCTCTACAAGCGACGCACCAAGGCCATGGCTGCGCTGCGCGACATCATCGGGCTTCGGGTAACCATGGAGGACTTCGCCCGGAGAGTGGGGTCGCAATGAGCATCAACGATGAGGCAGCCCTGAGGTCAAGGACTTTAGCGCTCTCTTTGCGCGGCTGGCCGGCTTCGGCTCGGCAGCGGTAGCGTTCGGCGTCGTCAGTGCAGGTCGTTTCGGCATGGACGTCTCCCTTCGCCCTGCTCGGGCGTCGTTTCGCTTGTGCTTGAGCGCCTCGTCGCGTCCACAGGAGCGAGCTGTGGCTCGATCAACGATCCGCATTCACAGGCCGGCGGTCGCCGTGGTGGCCTGGATGCACGCTGGGGGTCCGAAACGGGATCGTGGAGGCGCAATCTAACGCACGGCGTGTTCGACCCAAAGGCCGATCACCCTTGGTGCTCGCGCGCTCATCCACGTGGCCCTCTTTCACGCTCCCAGTGTGACGCGCTCGTGGCGCACGTCCCCCGTGTGGGGGAAGTCAGTGCACCGAGGCCCTCCTTGAGGTCGAGACCGGCCTCGACGGAGCCGTTACCGCAGCGGCGCCAAGTCCCTTGTCGATCGAGCGCTGCCGACGGCGCGCCTTGATCGCGGCATTCTTCATGCCCTGCGCCTGCTGCTCGACCGCCTGTGCTTGCAGCCGCAGGCCCTTGGCCGAAGCGGCCGCTGCGCTCTGCGCATCGTAGACCGTGCCGTCGCGCCACATGGCCCACAGCACCCCCGACAGCCGGCGCGCCAGCGCCACGACCGCGACGTGGCGACCCCGGCGTTCGGTGATGGCATTGGCCCATCGGCCCAGCGGGTCGTCGCCGCTCTTGTGCCGCAGGAACGTGTGCGCAGCCTGCGTCAGCAGCGTGCGCAGATAGGCGTTGCCTTGCTTGGTGATCGAGCCCAATCGCCGCTTGTCGCGCCCCCCGGAGGTGTCCTCTAAGGGGACCAGGCCCAGGTAGGAGGCGAGCTGGTGGGCGTGGTGAAAACGCTTGGCTTCGTCCACCACCGAGACGAACGCGGCGGCGACAACCAGCCCCACGCCGGGTGTCGTGGTCAGCCGCGCGATCTCCGGCTCGTGGGTGCACAGCTGCTCGAGCGCGGCATCGGCCAGCGCGATCTGAGGGGTGAGCATCTCCAGCGCCGTCACCAGGGGGCCAACGAGCCGGCGGGTCTCGGCCGGCAAGGCCGCCGCGCTCAGCACCTTAAGGAAGCCCTCGGTGGTGCACGTCGCGAGCTTGTGTCCGCACGCGCGCACGATGGCGCGCACGGTGGTGACATATTGGGCCCGCGTCTCGACCAGCGCGCGTCGGACGGCCAGCTGGTGGCGGATGGCCCGCCGGCGAGGCGAAAGCACGTGAGCGAGCGGAATGCCCCCGCGCTCGACGGCGCGCGCTAACGCCTCGGCATCGAGGCGGTCATTCTTGCGGCCGTGCTGACCAATGCCGAGCTGACGTGCTCGCGTGGTGTCGACGACCAGCACATCGTGACCCCAGTCGCGCAGCTTGTCGTGCACCGCCCAGGCCTCGCGGCACGCCTCGATCGCCACCCGGGCCGGCGAGGACGACGGACCGAGGACATCCTGAAGCGAATCGAGCGAGCGGACCGTGCGTCGTAGCACCACGGCCCCGCCCGCCACCTCGCAGAACGAGATCTCGTTGACCCCCAGATCCAGCGCTACACTTCGCATGGCTGACCTCTCCTGGGCCCCCGTCTTCTGCGTCTTCGGACGCGTGGGGGTGCCCGCAGGCCACCCTGCAGGCGAGAGGTCAGCCATACTGCTTGCTGCTCCGAGCGGCTCTTTCTTGCGCGCTCCTCTCCGGAGTGATCCTCCCCCGCTTCCGCGGACAGTTTCATTATGCCGCGAACGCGGTCACGTAGGTCTTCAATTCGAACTCGATCGGGCTCATGTAGGCGAGCCGTGAATGCCGTCGTTTCAGGTTGTAGAAGTTCTCGATGTAGTCGCCGATCGACGCGATGGCGGCCGCTCGCGTCGGGTAGCGCTCGTGCTCGACCAGCTCCGCCTTCAGCGTCGCGAAGAAGCTCTCGGCCACGGCGTTGTCCCAGCAGTCGCCGGCGCGGCTCATGCTCGGGATGAGCCCATGCGCCCCGAGCACCCCGCGGTAATCGTCGCTGGCGTAGGGGCTACCGCGGTCCGAGTGGTGCACCAGCCCAGGCGCCGGGCGGCGCGCTCTCAAGGCGGGCGTCAGCGCGGCGAGCGCCAGGGCGCGATCGTTGGTCGCGCTCGCGGCCCAGCCGACCACGCGGCGCGAGAACAGGTCCAACATCACGGCCAAGTACAGCCAGCCCTCGTCGGTGGGGATGTACGTCACGTCGGTCACCCAGACCTGGTTGGGGGCTTGGGCGTCGAACTGCCGTTCGAGCACGTTCGGCGCGATCGGGCCCTTGTGCCGCGAGTTGGTGGTGCGGCGGAAGCGCCGCTTGCTGCGCGCCGCGAGCCGCTCCGCGCGCATCAGCCGTGCGACCCGCTTTTTCCCGACACGGATGCCGCGAGCACGCAGCTCGGCGTGGATGCGCGGGCTGCCATATCTGCCCCGGCTCTTGTTGTGCACAGCCCTGATCTGCGCGCTGAGCTGGGCATCGGCCTTGGCTCGCGCGGACACCGAGCGACTGGCCCATGCGTAATAGCCGCTGCGCGTGACCTGCAGCACCGCGCACAGCACCAGCACCGGGTAGTGCGCCTTCTCCGCGTCGATGAATTCAAACCTCACTCGCTCTCCTTCGCGAAGAAGGCCGCCGCTTTTTTTAAGATGTCGCGCTCCATCTCTAGCCGCTTCACATCGCGGCGCAGCCGCTGCAGTTCCTCACGCTCCAGCGTCGTCAACGCCCCCGGCGGGCCGTGGCCCGCGTCGGTGTCCGTGCGCTTGATCCAGTCGCGCAGCGCCGTCTCGGTCAGGTCGAGGTCCTTCGCTACCTGGCCAATGCTCCGGTCGCCCGCCTTCGCCAGCCGTACCGCCTCCGCCTTGAACTCGGGCGTGAACGCCCTCCTCTTTCTCCGTCCCATCCCTGCCTCCTGGTGCCTCCGGGGGTGTCCACGGAAGCGGGGGAGGACCAGAGCCTGGAGCCCCCGCCGGAGGCCTCCGTCCGCCCATCGCCCGCAGCTTTGTCCGGCTGGAGCGCGCAGGAAGAGTCAAGGGCGGCGGAGCCGGCGAGCTCCGCTCGCGAACCCTTGACGCCTCCGAGCACTCCAGCACGCTCTGCAGCTGCCGATGGGCCGACCGCCACGGTGCTGCGGGCTGCCTTCGCAGGCCCCGCCGCGCGAACGCGTCGAGCAGAAGCTCGGGTCGGTGCGGTCGGCATCGTGGGTCCAGGCGCCGCTTGGGCTGCCTCATCCCATCTAAGGCCTGGTTGTGCACTTCCCGCGCGACTTGGACGACCATGAGGCCGAGCGAATCATCGACGCTCTCATGAATGATCAAAGGGGTCATCAAGGTGTCACCTGTCGCAGCCGGTTACGAGGACGACCTGAACCGGCAGCGGGTCAAGCGAGAGCTGCGCGACAAGATCCTCGCACTTCTGGGTGAAGAATAGGCGTTGGGCTCGGCTCGAGCGCCACCCAGCCGAGCTCGTTCGGCCTCGGGCGGCAGCGGGAAGAAGTCGCCGGCGGCGCGACCCAGCACCAGGCTCTCGAGCCGATCCATGACGTAGAGCCCGTAGTGCGCCGCGATCCGCACCGTGTCGAGCAGCAGCAGCTCGCACGGGTAGTCGCGCATCATGATCGCCAGCCTGCGCAGGGTGCGCAGCGAACGGACGCGCCGCTTGAGCAGCGCGACCTCCGCGATCACCTCGTCGCCGCCGTACGAAAGCTCGCGCTCCTCGGGCGACGGCGTGTCGCGCGTGAAGACCTTCTTACTGCGCGGCGGTCCGTGCTCGGGCGCGGTCACCCGTGTATCGAGAGCTTCGCGCCGGCGGCGACGAGCTCCTCGTGCACGCGGACGAGGTTGTTCTTGCACCGCCGCCGGCTTACCCAGCTCGGCGTCCGGCCGAATCGCTCCCGCACCTCGCGCAGCAACCAGCCCAGATCGAGCGCGTTGTCCGCGTCGCCCGCGCGCAGCATCCGCTCGAGCAACAGCGCATCCGCCTCGCCCAGAGCCCACGCCGTTGCCCGTGTCCTGCCCCAGGCGAGGAAGCAGCCGCACCCGCTTGTAGCCGTCGATCACCACCGGCCGCTCAGACGAGGCCAGGTTCACCGCGACGATCGGCGCCTGCTGTCCGACCTCCGCGAGCGACGAAAACAGGCCCGCTCCCGCGCCGGGCTGCGGCCGCGAAGCTTTTCGTAGCGAAGGTCGAGCTGGTGGAACTCCAGATCCATCGGGCACCGGAGCGCCACTGCTCCGGGGCGCAGGCCGACCCGCGCTCGACGCGACCACCGTCGGCCGAGGGGTGGACCAGTTTTCGCGACCAGAGGCGGGTCAATTCTCGACCATGAAGCACGTGCTGAACCGCGGCGGTCTGGCCGTCCGCAGCCCCCTCGACGGCCCCTTCGGTCCGAGGCGGTGAACGGACCCGTATGTGTCCGGCAATCTCCTGATGATGCGGCCCGCGCCGTGTCACCCATGCGCGACGCCTCCGGCTGCGCGTCCGCCGTGCCCCCGGCCCGCGGAAAGGCAGCGACTGCCGCCGGTGTTAGACGGACCTACCCTATGGCGCTGGGCAGCATTTGGGCCTTGCGACGCAGAGCCGAGCCGTGCGACTTTCCGTAGGGGGAGGTTACTGAAGGCGACGATCTAGACGGATCTCGTGCGGCGGCTTCGGTTGACCAATCGACTGATAGTTGGACAGACAGGATGACCACAGATTCACGAATTGTGCGATGATAGAAGAGCAACTCGGACTGAATATTGGCGATTTCGCCCGCCGCCTTCACGATTCTCTCGGGGCCGCCGCAAATAAAACAACATCGGCCCAACTAGGATTGTTCATTGATACTACATTCTTTGCTGGCTTGATGCGCGAAGAAGGTCAGTTCGCAGCGTTCTCGATCGCGCTTGTTGACGATGAGATGCTCTCTGGCCACGGCGTGAACAGACGGGAGTGGAACCCAATACGATTCCACACGCCTAAACCATTCGATCCCGGGGTGATCGCCAAGCTCGCCCCGGCAATCGATCGACGCCAGACCATTATCGCCGTTTCCCAGCAAGACGCGGGCCTGGTCATCAGCGGTATCATCCGAACAAACACGGGGCGATACCGCTTTGCTCGCGGCGAATCGTTGTCATGTAGTGGTCTTGTGTACGATCCTATTATCCTTACGGTGACAGACATCGGCACCATCACCGTCGACATTGGCCGCCGTCGATTTGCAACGATTTCGAAAGGTAGGGTTCTTCAGGATGGAGTGGGCATTTTCGAGGGGGGCCGGCTCTTTTCAGAACTATACAAGTACGCCACCGCCTCCGGGCTAGACGCAAACATTTATGCCAGATTACTGAAACGTACTATCCATAACTTGGCTGATCGCGGACATGGTGGTATCGTATTGCTAGTTCAGGAAGGCGATCTGTCTTCCTTGGACATTCGCTACTGCACCAATAATGGATCGTCGGCCATTCAGGATGCTATCCGTTTCGCCGAGGGTGATCCACTGGGGTCCACGATCGATATTGGAAGTGTATCAGTCCTCGGCACACCAGAGCCGGATCCCACACAGATTGAAATTGAAAGACAGAGGCGCCGGGCAATCAAGGAACATGAATTTGAGCAAGATGTTGCCAGTTTCGCTGCCGATCTGGCGAGTATTGATGGGGCACTCGTGCTTCGACGGGATCTGTCAATCGTCGGCTTTGGAGCCCACATTCTATGCGCTGAGCCAAAGGAGGTGCCAATCCGCCTGGCTCGCGACACGGACCCGAAGGGTTTTGCCGATGTGAGCACATCGCCGTTGCTCCGACTCGGGACGAGACACAACTCTACCGCCCGCTTCTGTTACAACCACACTGATACGATGGCATTTGTGGTTTCGCAAGACGGCATCGTGTCTTGCCTTACCCGATACGCTGGTAACGCGGTAACGCTCTGGAGGCCCGTCGCAATGGAGCGGCACTGGTGATAGGATGCGCTGACAAGAGCTGCCCAACAAGCCGCTGCTGCCGACGGCGCTCCCGCGCCGCGGCAGACCGGCAAGTCGTTCATCGCGGCCCCCGCTCTGTCGCGTCCGTGTCCACGGGATTGGGAATTCACGGTCGTCTGGTCAGCGCGCAGATGTGCAACTCGTCCGTGCCCTTCTGTACGTGATGCTCATCGAGGATGAGGAGCCCTTCTCAGGCATCATAGCTGCTCGCGCTGCTACCGCCTGCATCGCTCGTGCTCGCGCCATCGCTGCTCTCCGACGAGCCCCGCGCGAGGTTCACACCCGAGCCGCCACCCGCAGCCTGACCGCTGCGACGCCGAGCGGCACCGCCGCAACCCCCTTGATCCGCATGAGTCACCTCCGCGTGATTTCGTTGACCGAGCAATGATGCCCGGGCGGTGGGCGCCAATACATTGGGATGGAACGCGCGGTAGTCACAGGCGGCTCAGGAGCCGCGGGAGCGGCGCGTCGACGCACCCTCACGCGCCTGGGAAGCCCGCGTGGTCTTCGACGCTGCCCGAGTTTTCCCGGCAACTCGGGCAGGGCCTTCGCGCGCCTTCGTCTTGGCCGTGCGGCGCTCGCGCTCGTCCTTAAGCACCTTCCGCTGGCCGCGCCAGCGCGTGGTCATGTCGAGCACGTAGGACGCGAGCGTGACTGGGTGCCTCTCACCCACACTTCGCCGCCTGTCTTCGAGCGCCACCGCAAAGGCCGCCTTGTCGCTCCAGGCAGCGGGGTAGTCGTACCGATCGCATTTGAACCAGAGGACGATGAACGCGCCGTGGCGCGCCCCGGTCGGGAGCATGTACTTCTCGACGAGCTGCTCTTCCAGGCGATCGATCAGCAGGCGTTCTCCGTAGCCTTCGTGTGCGACCTTCAGCTCCAGGATGACGCGGAACGTCGGACCTTCGCCCATAGGCCGCTGGATCAACAGATCGCAGTAGCCCTCTCGGATCGGAATCTCGTCGTCGATGGTGGCAACAAGCCCGGCGCTCTGGAGCTCCTTCCTTAATAGAGGCCAGAGGACGTTCTGGCAGTCCGTCTCCTGTTTCGGGCGCTGGGCGTTCCAGAAGCCTGCGACCGCCTCGGCGCGCTTCTCGAATCCTTCGGCCAGGCGGTCGAGGGCGTCGCAGGTCCACTCGAAGAGGTCGCGCTCGGTGTGCACAGCGCCGACGCGCTCTCGATTTATGAAGTCGAGCAGGTCTCCGGCCGACCAGGCCGACATCGACAAGCGGCTCTCGACGTCCTCGCTGACGTGGCTCAGCCAGCGGGCATCCACGTAGTCGGCGGCTGCGCGCAGGCGCGCCAGTTCGCCGATGGTGCTTGCGCGATCGACGGCCTCCATGATGCCGAGGAGGAACGCTTGCAGGGAGCCCGACCGATGCCAGCGGCTCGTCGTAGGGGTCGCTCGAACGAGGGCGTACCAATCGGCGAGCATGCGCACGGCGTTCGCAGAGGCGCGGGCAGCGGCCGACATGAAGAACGACGCACCGCCTTTCTCTGAATGGGATCTGGGAAAGATGATGTCGTCATCCAGCAGCGGAACGCGTCCTTGCGAGATCCGCTCCTCCAACTCGGACCAGGCCCAGGCGTCGCCAGCCTCCAGCAGGAGGAGCAACGCCAAAAAGGTGGCGGCGTCGTGATGGCGCGGGTTCATCTCGTCGCTGCGGATGACCTCGCGACGATAGTGTTCTTTCAGCGCCCCTGCATACCCGGAAGGCTTGAAGCGCTCCAGGTAGGAGATCATCTCGTAATCTCCGAGAAGCCCGACCTCTCCTCGCTCCAGCCGCTCCAGGCATCGGTGCACATAGAGATCGCTGCCGAGATCGCGCAGGTAGGTGAGCACGGTGCCGGGCATGAAGAAGTAGTCCTCGCCTTCGAGGATGTGGAAGATACATCGGCGCCATAGATCCGGGTCGGCCTGCCGCAAGTCGTCGAGGACCACGGCCCGAGCCTGACGGTTACCGCGGGATAGGAGCGTATGACATATGTTTTCGAGCTTCGTTCCCTCGTTCGCGTTGGCCCGAACCACCTCCGCGAGGTTTGCTCGCAATTCGAGCAATCTTTGCTCCGATGACGGCGTGACATGCTGCGGGGTCAACCAGAAGTGTGACGAAAACGCGGGCGCACGAGAGCGAGCAAGGCTTACGGCGTCCGCGGTGCGGTGATCCTCCAGCCATCGATGGATGGCATGAAACAAAAAACTATTCTGAGCTTTCGTGAGTCCATCGCAGGAGCCCGGCAGCAGATCGAGCAGGGCATCGCCGGCCGCATTGGCAAGCCCCCACGACACCTTGTAGACCTCGAACGAGGCGCTCCCCGTCGAAAGGGATTGCATCGCATGATCCCAGACGCGGCGAAGCAAGGCCGGGTTTGCTTGAAGAAGCCGGCTCGCGGTCGCATCACCGAACTCGGAGCTGTAGTCTGCCTGAGACCAGTCCTTTAGGATCAGGTCTACAGGTACGTCGTAGAAGCCGATTTTCTGAGCCTGTTGGTACAGTCCTTGGAGAGCGCTCCGCCACAAATCGCCCATTTGCTCCTGAACGGAGGGCATGACGGAGAACGCTTCCTTCAGCGCTTCGGGCGTGAGCCGCGAGCAGTAGCGGTAGATCTCCCCCTCCAGCGGACCGTGCATCGTCGTGTCTCTTCTTCCACGGAGAATCCTCGAGAAGTAATCAGCAGGCGAGGGCTCCTCCAGGAGAGCATACGCCTCGAGAGCCGTGGCGCGGATGTTATCGGAGTCGTCGTCGAACAAGCCGTGCAGCCGACGCACCGACGCAATATCCCTCGTCGCGGCGACCACCCTGAGCGCTGTGTTTCGTACGGTGACGTTCTGCGCCGTGTCGAGCGCGAGCTTCACCATGATCGGGTTCAGCTCCAGTGCCCCACCCCACGTTTCTGCGACGGCCACGCCCCAGTCTCGCGCTCGGGGATCATCGCTGCTCAGGTAAGGCGCGAGCAACGAGGCAACATCATGCGGACGGAGCTTCCGCAGAGCATCCTGAGGCGATCGACCATGAGGTCGCACGCCGACCCAAGGAATGCGATCCTGGACTATGCCCCGATCGATGATCTTCCTCGCCAGGGTGTCAGGTACCTCCTGAGGTAGAGCGGCGGGCTCTGCGAGGCCTGCAATGAGAGGCTCGTCTTCAAGCAGGTGTTCACGGTAGCGGTGATCGCGCTCCGCCAGCGCCATCGCGACGCCCCGAAGATTGACATGCACGCGCTCCGGGCCGTCCACCGGGACGCGCAGGAGTTGTCGCTGCTTGCGCAACGGCATCCCGTCGAGCGCTTCGGCGGTCAGGTGCTCGTGATAGAGCTGGTGCACGAATCGGCAGCGCCCGTCCTGCTTCACGAAGAGGGGTTGCTGGACCAGCGCGCTCACCGCCTCCGCCGACGGTCGGTGCCGGTGCTCTCCGAGAGAGCGCGAGTCGTCCAGCCAGTCGACGATCTCTTGCTCGGAGAACTCCGCATTGACGAAGGTTGCAAGACAGGCGACCTGGATGGCCAAGAACCGGAGTTTCTCAAAGGAAGGCCCGGGGGCACGCGCCACATCCTTCGGCTTCCGTCGCAGCATTTCCTTCAAGCGCTGGTCGACACAGATCCTCCTGGAAGGAGGGAGAGGACGGCCGGCGGCGAACTCGCGGGCCAGGTAGAAACCGTCGAAGGGCGTCTCCAGCAACCCTTCGATCCCGCGCTCGTAGCACTGTACCCTGAAGCGACGCAGGTTTGCGGCGTTCGGCACGATCTGCGCGTATGCTGCGTCGTCGAGGCGGTCCGCGCCGTAGGTGACGAACCCCTCGTCGACCAGCCAGCGCGGATCGTACGCCACGCGCCGGCAGGTCACGCTCACATGGGCAAGCGTGGCCGCGTGCGTGCCGAAGAAGTGTTCGACGTCGACAATGCGCCCAGCGTCCGGCCGTGCCTCATCGAGGGCGTCGAGGAAAAGCGCGCATCCGGCGGAGTGCTCCTGCCGTGCGCGCCGGAAGAGCCCGCCGCTCTTGCGGTCCAGCACCTCTTCGATCGGCGTCTGCGAGCTGAGCAGCTTCAACCACTCACCGAAGAGAGGAAGCGGGGCCGCCTCGTCGGCGAGGAAACGCTCCGCCGCCTGCTCGAACGCGAACTGGAGAATGCGGCTCTTGCCTGCCCCGGCATTCCCGAGCAGGACGAGCCGCCTCTCGCGGTGCAGCTCGTCGTCCGGCAGCACGCCCAGCGCCCGGGCCCTATCACGATCATGCGCCCACCAGATGAGTGGGTTGCTGATGCCGTACTCGTCCACGGGACGCTGCTCCTTGAGCACCAACCGGCGGACATAAGGCTCCCGGAGCTTTGCAAGTTCGCGTCGCACCTCGGCCAGGCGCTCAAGCACGAACTGCCGCGCGTTTTCCAGGAAGGTCATGACCGCGCCGGGGATCCCGGAGCGAGTCGAGCACCGAAGGGGCGCCCACGCTTCCCTTGTCCAGCGCCTGATGTCACGGACGTGTCGAAGAGCTTGCCCATACGCCTGCCTGCCCGCATGTTAGCCGTCGCGATGCGCGGGCCGGAAGCGTCTTCGAGGAGGAGCCATCCGGCAAGCGCCGCCCGCTGCACGGCAAAACGCTGCCAGCGGGCGTCGATCGCCTTCCGCGGTGCGGCGAGAGGCCGGCTACGATCGACGATCGCCGCAGAAGGTGCACCGAACAGGCGTCCACCATCGACGACCGCCGAACCCGGGGCGACATTCGCCGCCCCTCCGCCGACGATCGCTCGACCACCGCCGACGATCGCCTGTCGCCGACGCGCGCGCCTTGGCAGGCGGCGTGCCGACGCGAGTCGATGGGATCTCAAGTGGAAGCTCAGGCATGGCGGCGCCAAGGCGGAGCGCGGCGCCGTCACCTGGGAAGCCGAGCAAGCCGATGGATCCGACGGGTGCTGCGCGCCCGCGGCTCATCGGCCGGACGTTAACGCTCGGGTGCTGCGCCGGCCAGCGGGACGCGCTGGAACTCCGCCCGCGGCCGGCACCGTGCCTGGGGCGCGTCGATTCGTTCGAGCTGGCGGACGGCCGAGATGGGGGTCGAGCAGGCGTGCCTGGTGTCCCCTGCCCTCCGGCCACGACCTCTGCTTCTTCGTCCGCCCCACCACGCGACACGACGGCCCCGAGCACACGTGCTGCCGATCACCAACGCGAGGATCAGGCAGCCCGGCACGGCCGCGCACGGCGCATCCCCCGAGCGTCGCACATCGCCCCCCCGTCGCGGCCCGTGCGCCTACCACCGATTCGATCCCGAACGCGCCGGCGGCGCGCTCGACGCGACCACCGTCAGCCGGGGGGTGGACCAGTTTTCGCGACCAGAGGTGGGTCAATTCTCGACGATGAAGCACGTCCTGAACCACGGCGGCCTGCCCGGCCGCAGCCCCCTCGTCGGCCCCTTGGGTACGAGGTTGTGAACGGACCGGTATGTGTCCGGCAACCTCCCTATGAGGCGGCCCGCGCCGTGTCACCTATGCGGGACGCCTCCGGCGGCGCGTCGGCCGCGCCCCCGGCCCCCCGGAAAACGGCGACTGCCGCCGGCGTTGGACGCATCTACCCTATGGCGCTGGACGGCATTTGGGCCTTGCGGCACCGAGCCGGTCCGTGAGACTTTCCGTGGGGGGGTTACAGAAGACGACGATCTAGTCAGACCTGGTCCGGCGGCTTCGGTTGACCAATGGACTGATAGTTCTGTGAACAAGGGGACGAAGGCCACGACCTGCAAGGCGGCACCATGAAAGACCAGTCTCATGGCTGAAGAACGACGCAAGGGTGACCGTGTTGGTCCCTGGAGACTCGAGCGTTACCTCGGCAGGGGCGGAAACGCTGAGGTCTGGGAGTCCATACACGACCACGGTTCGCGAGCAGCGCTCAAGATGCTCAACCAACAGTTTTGGAAACCGGGAAGCCAGCGATACAAGCGATTTTGCGACGAGATCACAGCCCTTCAACAACTGCGTTCCCGACCGGGGGTCTTGACGCTCATAGATGCCTGTGCGCCGGAGCAACCTTCGCACGACTCCCCGCCGCGGCTCGCAACAGTGCTGGCGATAGAGGTTACAAAGTACATCAGAAAAAACGACGCTTCTCTCGCCGACGTTGTGGATGCCATTGCGACATTTGCCGAAACACTAGCATCGTTGCATGCAGACTCGTACTTTCACCGCGACATAAAGCCAGCCAACCTCTACAACCATTCCGGTGCGTGGGTCATCGGCGACTTCGGTCTCGTTGACTTCCCGGAAAAGACGGCCGAGACAGTCCACGGCGAGAAACTGGGTGCGGAAAACTACATCGCACCCGAGATGCTACTGGGCAAACCCGGCGTCAGTGGCGCCAGCGTGGACGTATACGCTCTAGCCAAAACCCTTTGGGTACTCGCTGCAGGGCAAAACTACCCACCGCCCGGCCTCCAGCGTGTCGAAGATCGCGGCCTAGTATTAGACGCGTACATATCACACCCACGTGCGTACCTTCTTGATCGGCTTATTGAGCACGCAACGAGCCCGAACGCTTCTGACCGCCCGAGCATGGCCCAGATGGCCGCCGAGCTTCGCGCCTGGCTGGCCGCCCCTGTGTCTGTCAGACTCCCGTCGGATCTCTCAAGTCTCGCATCACGACTCGCCGCCTTGCACGAGCCGGCCAGAAGAGCCGACGAACTTCAGAAGGCTCGTTTGGAACGTGCCAAGGAAGCATTTCATACTTTGGAATGGCGGCTTCGTCCGCTCGTTAAGCAACTCTCGGAAGTGGTTCCATTTCCTGTCGAGTTCGACGCCGGCGGGCTCATACGCAACATGGCCCGTCAGAATTTGGCAGGCAAAGAGGACGAGTGGAACACCGGCATTGAAGCCACCGTTCGGAGCCCCGGCGACGTACCCGTGACGCTTTGGTCTGGAGCAGCTCTCTTTCTCATGGCTGATGGTAACCTGTGCATCGCCGCCGCTCATGCGGTGTCGGAACATCCCGCGCGCGGGCCAATTACGAAAATATGGATGGACTTACGCACTGTAAGGGTTGGGTCAGCGGAACAGGAGCAAGCCATTGGTCACCTCGTAGACGATCTTTGCGAACACGTTCGTGAGGCAGTGGAGGGATTTCTGTCGGCTCTTGCCTCGAAGTTGTCGAACGAGTCATGAGCAGCATGGCCATCACTCATCACCCGAGCGGCCACGTGCCACGCCTCGGAACAATGCGTGCCCCGCGGCTGGATTGCGCGCCCCGATTGCGATGGCTTTCGAACTTTGAATTGCTACTGACACACCCCTGCACTGCGCAGGGGCGCGCAGCAGAATTCAGCCTTGGTCGCACAAGAAAGAGCCTTCTCAGGTGGTTCTAATGACAGACGACTCGCCCCCCCAGAAAGTCTTCCGCCCCGAGTATCGCCCGCCTTCGTACCAGCTACTCAACCTGCTACTTGGACAAGCGGATGCGGGCATCGAGTGGCTTGAAGTTGGTTTCCGTCATCTCGCGGCAGAATCCAGCGCTGGCGGTAGTGAGCGTGTCCAAAGCCTCGCCGACACCTATGGCGTCAAGGTTAACACCTTTGATCCCGCGTCCCTGCGCAAACAGTGGGCACACTTGCAAATTGTCTCAGTGTGGCAGTACACAGAGCTATTCATGGACAGCTTTCGACGCGAGTTTCCGCGTCAATTCAGGAGCCGCAAGAGCAAGGAGAGCCCGGTTCATTACCTACTTGACATTCTCGGTGTCGCGGAGCGCAAAGCTGGTTCCATCGAGGTCGGAGTGCTGGAGTACTACCGGTTAGTGCGAAACCGGTTTCTTCACGAGCCGGATACAGAGGAGCCCAGGAAGATTTCATCGCGCCGTGACAGTCTTCGTGCTGCTCTCATCGGTTCTCTCTATCAACGCCTAAATGCTCCGAACGAAGTAGAGAACATCGGGTTCGACGACTTCATCCTCTTCACGCGCGCCCTCAAGAATTTTGCTCGCAACCTCTGTGCGCATGCGCAACCGACGGCAGAAGAAATATGTGTATTGGTGAAGGCAGACAAGAGCTTCCTTCGAAAGGTCCATTCGTGGCAGGAAAGCCCCAGGATTCACGCCATCGTTACCGGATACTTGCGCCAGCGCTTCGGACCTTTCGCAGCACCCACAAGCCATGCTACGCTCGTCTCCGTCCCTGACCTGCTAGCTCAACTGGTAGAGCTCCCCCTCCAGGAGCCGGCTGAAACCCAGCCGGTTGCTGAAGGGGGAGGACGAGGTTCGAGTCCTCGGCAGGTCTCCAAGAAAGGGCGTGGCTCGTGACGACACCGTGGGCCAAGGTCCGACGAGCGCGTACATTCGTGCCGAAGCGGCACCGGCTACCACCAAAGGAGGGCGGAACAAGGAATTCCCCCTCAAGATATTCGCTCAGATCATCCGGGGCCAAGGAGAGGGTTCATCCTCAAACCATCTTGCGAGGAGTGGCGGTTAACATGCGCTTGCACCCCGACGAGCGACGGAGGGGCACCTGCGGCGCCCCTCCGTCGCTCACGGGTGAAGCGCGCGTTAGCAGGACGATGACGCAGTCGCAGACCGGTCGAAGCGAACCTCATGACAGGTCAAGGAAGTCCTTATGAACGTGAACGAAGTTGCGTCTATCCTGGGCGTTTCTAAGGAACAGGCGATTCTCGCGATCGAGGAAGGTGTCGAGACTCCTCGAACGCGAACGCGCGTTCGTCTCCCCGCGGTCGAGCTCCCTCACGGATTCGATATCGCCCAAGAGCACCTTGAGGCTTTCATTGCGACCTTTGAACAAGAAGAGCCCGGCCGTCACCCGCCCATCGGGGTCAGGCGCGCACTTTTGCTGGAATCAGGCTACAAGTGTGCTGTATGTCTTGATAGTGCCCCATTGGAGTTTCACCACATCCTTGAGTGGGCGAAGCTCCAGCACCACGATCCCGAGCACATGCTCACCGTTTGTGCAAACTGCCACAGCAAGATCACCCGCTACAGCTCGCCTGACGTGGTCGCACAGAAGCAGATAAAGGGGAAGCTTCGGGCACGACGTGAGGGCGAGGCGTCCCTTATTGTCGTGCAGTCGACCCCCGCAACGTCGACGCCGCTTAATGCGACATCCAAGGATCCCGAGCCAAGGACCGACACCGCTGCGTGGTCGGACTTCTCGTTCGACGACGCTCCTGAGCCGGAGCTGGTTCAAGCCGTCGCCATTACGCCAAACGCGGCTTCCCCTCAGTTTGAACCACTTATGCGCCAGATCTTCTCTCGTGAGATAACTTATTCTGGCCCGAACTCGGAAGAGCTTGAATGGCTCGGTGCCCTCCTCTTCGCCAAGATTCCACGAGTCGATGTATCCGAACATTGCATCACGCTTCTGAGGGTCGTGCGCACCATAACCCAGATACAGCACATACTTTATCCCGAAGCCCACGGGACGGACTGGATAGACGTCGACCGCCTGAAGGAAGCCACAGCGAATGTTCTTGCAGAGGGGGACGCTGACCTCAGCAGGCTGAGCGACTTCACCGACTCAGCAATTTCTGCTGTGAGAAGTCGAATGTTTCTCCAGTTCAGGGATGTCGATCGATGGCATCCTGGGATGGCGAGCGGATCGGGGTGGGTTGAAGAAGCCGCATTGTCGTTGATTGGAAGCAAGATACTGAAGAAGACAGACCCTCCGGAATCGAAGACGTGAAGCGTGAAGAACGAGCCTGCTAACGTGCAGTTGCATTCGATGGACGCCATCGCAGCGCACGGCGCTCTCCGGTCGCCGTGCTTGCTCAGGACGCCAACGGTTGCACTGCACGTTAGACCGCTCTGTATGTGCCGGCCTGATGCATGGGTGGAGCGGGTATGACTAGCACGTCACGCGCGACCGGAACGCCTGAAGAGCACGCTGTCTTCGCTGAATTTTGCGACGCTACGGATCTTGTGCAAAGTGACTTCCGCTTCCTCGATGCACCAGATTTTGTACGCCCGGACATGTCCCTGGGAGTTGAACTTGTCTCGTATCATCGCGATCTTCACGAGAGTTCCTCCCGCTCGAGTGGCTCGGCACGTCGCGCTCGAGAGGCGCGACTTGACCAGCTGCTGTCGCAGGCGAAGGACTGCATCAGCGCCCGAGGTCTGCCTCGCGTTGATGTGTACGTCTTTCCGGACCGCGGCGACTCCGGCCGCATTCCGCAGGGACTTGTTGGTGACCTGGTGGATCTTGTGGCGCGGGGGGCAGCCGAGACGCCAGCGGATAACCTTCCCGGATCCCTGCGCGATGTGCTCAGCCACGTCATGGTCGCGCCGACGCCAGATTACCAAACGGAATCCATCTGGCAAGCTGTCGTGGCCGACTACCTTGAGGTCGAAGAGTCCGCGGTCCAGGCAATTCTTGACGCCAAGGAGCTCCTACTGCCTGCGTATCGCGCTCGCGTCCGGAGTATTTGGCTTCTAGTCCATGGTTCTCGAAGACCTTCCGTCGGTCTGCCAGGACATGGTCGATGGTCAACCCACGGCCAGCTGACCAGGGCCGTTCTCGAGCATCCCTTCCGCAGCTCGTTTGATGGTGTTTACTATCTCGATCGAGACTTGGGTCGATGCGATCGTCTCCGGATCATCCGCAACACGCAGGCGGTCTAACTCCGGTTCGCAGCAGACGCGGCCCTCGCGTTTGCTCGGCCGGCGCAGCTGAACCTGGTAGCCAGCGCGATGCGCCGGAGCTCCGCGTGTGGCCGGCGTCGTGCGTGGGGCGCGTCAATTAGTTCGAGCAGGCGGACGGCCGAGATTGGGGTCGAGCAGGCGAGCCTTGTCCCGTGCCTGATGCGTGCTCGGCGTTACCTTCGAGTGAACCGACCCCGCTCGTGGGAGAGGACTGGCATCGGTGCGGGCTCGCCCCCGTCGCCGGACGCCGCGGGCACGGCGAGCAGCCGGCCGATCGCCTCGTGGACGACACCAGCCGCAACGTGATCCCCGAGGACGACGGCGCGGCTGAGGGCGCTGGCGAGCGAGGCGACCACGGCAGCGCGCGGCGACGGGTCGGTCGGCGCGAGCTCTCCGATCCCGAGGCTCGCGAGCTGGGCCCACGTTGGGTCCATGCCTTCCGAACGGGTGCGATCCGTCGTCACCCCCCTCCCAAATCCCGGGGGATCCAACAGATCGCGACGGTTCACCACCGCAAATTCGTCCTTGGGCGACGTCGCTGGTGCAGAGGAGTGGACGACGGAAGGTGCAACGATCTCAACAGTTTCATGGGACAGGGACGTCTGGGTCCTCATTCCGTTGTGGCCCAGCGCGGGCCCAACCGGCCGCCTTCGGATGCTTCAGCGTCCACCTCGGCGAGGGCGGCAGCGTCGCCCCGGGCCAGCGCCTGGCGGGGCGACCCGGAGGCGAGGGTAAGAGCGAAGCGCGGTTCTCCGGCACACTCACGTACAAGCTGCTGAGATGAGGCGCGCGACCCGGGCCGGGTCGCGACTCCCCAGGTAGCTGAGCCCAGGCAGTGTCAGTGTCGCGCGGCCGGCTCAGTCCAGCGGATCTCCGTCCTCGTCCATCGCGACGGCGAAGGGCCCCTCGTTCGGCCCGGCCGGCATCACCCACCGGCCGGCCACGGCGTCGGGCGGGACGCCGGCGAGCTCCGCGATGCGCTCCTGCCAGTGCTCGGACGCCTCGGTCGCGCAGCGAATCACGGTGGACGCCGTCTTTCCCGCCGCCGGCTCGGCCTCCAGCGCCACGGCGACCTCTGCCGCGAGCGCCGCGTCCGCCTCGACGATCACGGCGTCCGGATCGGACCGGCGGATCAGATCCGCGACGCGCGCGGCCTCCGACGAGCCGAGCACGTACGTCCCCACCTGCGCGCGCTGCGCTTCCACGAGCCGGCCCAGCGCGTCCTTGCCCCCCTCGCCCAGCGAGGCCAGATCGAGCGGCACCGCCCGCGTGCGGGCCGAGAGCCCCGCCTCGGCGAGCGCTTCGGCGACGGCGCGCTCGTCCACGATCTCGCCTCCAAGCACGGCGACATCGCCGAAGCGGTGCCGACGGACCACCTCCCTCGCGGCCAGCGAGGCGCCCTCATGGAGCGCGATCCCCGCCCGCGCGCACCCGATCCGCACGACCGGGAGCGCCGCGCGCGACGCCGCCGCGCTGGCCAGGAGCACCGCGGAGATGCCGTATCCCCGTACCAGGTCGAGGCACAGGAGCACGAGGCGGGCCGCCGACACCCGCGACAGCGTGGCGTAGGGGGCGTGGCGCGTGTCGGAGAGGTGGATGATCCGGTGCCCCTGCACGAGCGACGCGATCTGCGACGGAAGGCGCGCGGCGGCGCCGCGCTCGTCGAGAATAACGAGGGTTCGCTGGCTGGATGAGCTCATGATTGGCGGGGGGCGAAATTTAGCAGGTGGAGCAGACCGTTCGGAAGGCGGCCGATCGAGTAGGTGGCACGATTCACGCACGCGCGCTGGGCTGGCTGCCCTGACTTGGACTCCAGCCCTTCGAGCGTCTCCCTGGGCGTGTAGGAGCCCGAGTGCACCTGTCCCGGCGCGAGGGAGCGGAGGGCCGCGTCGTCGCGGGTCATGATGTCCCGCAGCGACCGCAGCGCCTGGTTGCGCGAACGGAAGACCCGCTCGTGGGGGAGGGCTGCCATCGGTGCGGGCTCGCCCCCGTCGCCGGACGCCGCGGGCACGACGAGCAGCCGGCCGATCGCCTCGTGGACGATACGAGCCGCGACGTGATCCTCGAGGGCGACGGCGCGGCTGAGGGCGCTGGCGAGCGAGGCGACTACGGCGGCGCGCGCCGGCCGACCCGTCGTCTCGGGCCGCCGTGGTCGCCTCGCTCTCCGAGACGCTTGCCAGGGCCGCGGCCTCTGCCGTCGAAGCTGGGTAGAAGGTTGTAGCTACCCCCGCCATCCCAACCTGGGTGGGCACGCTCAACCTGGGTCGGCACGCTCAACCTGGGTCGCTCAACCTGGGTCGGCGCGCTCAACCTGCGCGCTCAACCTGGGTCAGGTCACTCAGGGCCGGGCTCCACCGCAGTCGCCCGGGCAATTGCAGTCGTTCTCACCCGCGCCGCAGGCGCCGTCGCCGCACCTCGCGCAGAGGTGCGCGTCGGGCGCCGTGGTCACGCACGCACCGTCGACGCGCTCCATGCGCGCGATGGGCGTCAGATCCGGGCAGCAGGTCGTGAACGACTTGCCCGACGCCATCCCTCCCTCGCCCGAGCAGCGCGACGCAAGCGCCGCGCACGAGCCGTCGGCTTGCTGGACATACCCGGGCAAGCAGTCGCACTGCGGCCGCCGGGGGCGCAGCACCGGCACCGTGCCGGCCGGACCTCTCGGCCCGAGCTGAACGGCGGTCGCCGCCGAAGACCGCGCCGGCGCGGCGCCGTCCGGGCTCGCCGGCGGCGGGGGATTGGCCCCCTCCGGGCCCGTCGGCCCCGCGGGAGGCGTGGCGATCTTGCCGTCGGGCGTCTGGGACTCGACCGGGATCCAGTCGACGATCTGGCCGTCCGGCGTGACCGTGGTGGCCACGACGTGCTGGCGGGGAGGCCGCGGCGTTCCCCCCGGCGCGCAGGGGTTGTCCGCGCCCGGGCGAGGGGGCCCCGCCGGCTCGGGCTCCCCAGCGGCGCAGCCCGTGGCGAGGAGCAGCAGGGGGCACAGGACCAGAGCAAGCTCTTTCATGGACATGGAAACACGGTAGCCCGCGGGATCTTACGGCGCCGCGCCGCCTGCACCGACGGACACCGTGGCGGAGCGGCCGGCGCCGCGCGGGTGCCTCGGAGGTGACGCAGCGGCGGGGGTGTTGTAGCCGCAACGATCGCTGTGCCGCGCTGTGGACCTGGCCTTGGCTTGCTGATCGCGGGCGCCCTCGCGGGCGCGTGCGCTGCCGCGCCGGACGCGCCCGCGCGGCCGAGAGGCGAGGTCGAGGCGCCGGCTTTCAGCGCGCTGCCTGGGGCCGCGGGGGCGGCGCGGGTGCCCATGCCGAGGCCGGCGCGGGCGCGGCTCGGGGCGGCGGTGAGCGCGAACCGGGCCTGCGAGGGGTGCCACGAGGAGGTGGCGCGGGAGTGGCGCGCGTCGCTCCACCACCGGGCGAACACCGAGCCGGCCTACCGGCGGGCGTTCGCGATCGAGCCGATGCCGTTCTGCCGGGCTTGCCACGCCCCCGAGGCGAGGCCGGAGGAGCCAGAGCCGGAGGCGCTCGGGGCGCTCGGGGTGGGGTGCGTGACCTGCCACGTGACGAGCGACGGCGAGGGCGAGCTCGCGGGGCAGGCGGTGGCGCCGGTGCTCGCAGCGCCGTGGGCGGGGAGCGGGGCGCCGCCGGCGGCGCCGCACGCGGTGATCCGGGACGCGCGGTTCGGGGGCGCGGACGCGTGCGCGGCCTGCCACGAGTTCGCGTTCCCCACGGCGCGGGGGCGGTCGGCCGCGGAGCTGATGCAGTCGACCCTCACCGAGCACCGCGCGTCGCCGGCCGCGGACCAGCCCTGCGCGGCGTGCCACATGCCGCGCGGGCCGGGGGGGCGGCGCGGCCACGGGTTCGCAGGATCGCGGGACGAGGCGCTCGTGCGGAGCGCCGTGGCGGTGACGGCGCGGCGGCGCTCGGCGACGCGCGTGGCGGTGACGCTCGCGCCCGCGAACGCCGGGCACGCGTTCCCGACGGGGGATCTGTTCCGGAGGCTCGAGGTGTCGGCCGAGGCGCTCGGGCCCGACGAGCTGGTGCTGGGGCAGGACGAGCGCTACCTGACGCGGCACTTCGTCCTGCGGCCCGGGACGATCGGGCGGAAGCTCGTGGCCGACGATCGGGTGCACGCGGAGCCCGTGACGGTGGAGCTCGACGTCGGGGCCGCCGGCGAGGGACGGACGATCGCGTGGCAGGTGGCCTACCAGCGGGTGGCACACCCGAGCGGGGTGGACCTGCGCGAGGCGGAGATCGAGGGCGAGATCCGGGTGGCGTCGGGGAGGCTCGCGCCGTGAGCGGACGAAGGAGGAGCGATGATCGGGCGAAGGGCGTGGTGGGGGCTGGGCGGGCTCGTGATGGCGATGGCAGGGTGCGGACCGGCGCCGGCGCCGCGGGCAGCGGACGGGCCGCGCGCGGAGGCCGCAGCAGAGGGGCCAGGCGCGTCGGGTACGGCAGGCGCGGCAGGCGCGTCGAGCACCGTGGGCGCGGCGGGCGGGGTAAAGGCGGACGAGGCGACGACGCCGGCGCCGCCGCCGAGGTCGGCGTTCACGCCGGTGGCGCAGGTCCCGGCGGAGATCGATCTGCGGCTGCACGCGGTGGAGGGCGCGCTGCTCGTGTCGACCACCCATCTGATGACGCCCGAGGGGGAGCAGGTCGCCTCCGCCGTCGGCGTGCTGAAGGATGGGAAGATCGAGTTCCCGAAGCGGCTGCACGTGCCGGGGTGGTGGGTGGCCGTGATCGGCGTCCACGGGCGCTATCCTGACCAGCTCGACCTGATCGCGACGGGCACCACGGGCCGCACCGGCATCGCCGAGCACTACGTGCTGGGGGCGCAGGGCTGGGTGCAGCGGGTGAGCGACCAGGGGCTGTCGTTCACCGGGGTGGCGAGGATGGGCAGCTCGCTCGTGGGGCTGGCGGGGCCGACGATGATGGGGGTCCCGAAGTTCATCACGCTGCGCGGGCCCAGGGTGGGGCTGACGATCACGCCGGCGCCCAAGAAGAGGCCATGCCGCGGGTGGGAAGCGCCGCTGCCTTACCCGGAGACCGAGGTCCGCCCGCGGGCCTTCGGGGCGACGCGCGATGGGACCGCGCTGAGCTACGGGGAGGACTGCAGCGGCGAGGGCGCCCTGGAGGTATGGAAGCCGGGCGAAAAGCGCGCGACCCTCCTGCCGGTCCCGGCGCGGTTCGAGGGGCAGCTCCCCGACGATGCGCGCACGCTGATCCTGCCGGGCCCCGGCGCGGACGAGGCGTGGATCGTGGACGGGGTCGTGCTCCGCTACAAGGACGGGGAGCCGAGGCCGATCGACCCGCCGGCGAAGGGCGCGCACGTGCTCACGGCGTCGGCGGCGCCGGACGGGACGCTGTGGGTGATCGCGGACGGGGCGCTGTTCGCGCGCAAGGGCGAGGCCTGGGAGCAGGCGCCGCTGCCCGACGGGGTGAAGGCCCAGGACGTTGTCGTGGGGAGCGACGGGGCGGTGTGGGTGGCGGCCGGCGGGGCGATCCTGAAGCACGGCGGCGCCAGCGAGGCCGCGGGCGCGGCGCCGGGGCCCCTCCAGCTCCAGAAGGGGCCGCCGCCGAAACCCAAGGCGAACCGGCCCTTCCCCAGGCCCGGCGGGCCGACGTGCCCGCAGAACCTCGTTGTGCTCTACACGTTCAGCAAGACGGCGCCGGACGACTACGACTTCCCGCTGACGCGCAAGGCGCTCAAAGGACGCACGGAGTTCTCGCCGGCGCGCTTCGTCGTGACGCGCGACAGGGGGCAGCGCTTCTTCGCCGCGTTCGTGCCGAGCTGGGATCTCGCGAAGAAGCTGCAGGAACGGATCAAGACCGACGTGCAGGGCTCGACGCCGCAGATCGTGTGCGCCGAGCCGGAGGTGGTGCGGGATCTGAAGCTGGATCTGAAGACGGGAGAGGTCGCGAAGTGAAGACGGGGCGGCGGTGGGCGGGATCGTAGGTGACACCGCGGGCGACCTCGAGGCGCGCGAGCAACGATGGCGTTGGAGGACGCCATGGCGGGGGCGGGCCCGGCGAGAGGCGCTGGAGCAGGCGCGGGCGCTGAGGTCGGCCCGGGTGCGGACTTCGCCGCAGGCACGGGGGTCGGCACGAGCGCAGGCGCCGGCGCGAGGCGGGTCTCGCGGGGAGCGAGCTCTGGGATGCACCCGTGATCGCGGAGGTCCCCCCGGCGTCTGCGGCTCCGGGCGATGCGCGAAGTACGACGGCGCGCCGACCACGGCCATGCTCAGATCCGCGCCGCACGGGATCGCGATCATGTCCTGCGGCACGGCCTCCGCGAGCCGCACGCCCGCGTCGAAGCCCTCGGCGGGGGTGACCCGACCCGACCCAGGTTGGGGTGGGGTGGGGTGGCCTGGTGCGTAGCACCGGGTAGATACGCGACTGGACGCACTGCGGCGCGCGCTCAGCGCGGCCGATCCGCGTCCGCAGCCTGCGCCGCGACGAACGCCGCGGGGCACGGCGTGAAGACGCCGTCCACCCCGAGGTCGCGCAGGCGCGCCAGGTCCTCGACGTGCTCCACCACCCAGACCCACACCCGCTCTCCGCGCGCGTGCGCCCGCCGCAGCCCGCGCCGGCTCAGCACCGGCCGTGCGCCATGGAACTCCGGGATCATCAAGACGCCGCCGGTGCACGGCGCCAGCGCGTCGAGTCGCACGCGCTCCAGCAAGACGCGCAGCAGCACCTCGCGCGACGTGCCGGCGAACAACCAGCCTGGCTGCGCGCTCCGGATCGCGTCCACCACGCGCGGCGTCTCGCTCGCGATCACCACGCGCGACGCCGCGTCGTGGCGCGCCACGAGCGCCGCCACGTCCGCCGCAATCCGCGGCTGCGTCGCGTGGATGTCGAGCACGAACCGGTGCCGCGGGAAGCTGGCCAGCACGTCGTCGACCGTGGGGATGCGTACGCCGCGCTCGCGGTGCGGATGCTGCCCCCGCGCTTCGAACGCGAAACCCGCGTCGAGCCGGGCGAGCGCGGGATACGGCAGCTCGGCGACGCGCCCGCGCGCGCCCGTCGTGCGCCAGGTATCTTCGTCGTGGTGCGCGACGAGCACGCCGTCCGCCGTCCGCCGGACATCGAGCTCGATCACGACGTCGCCCGGGAGCGACGCGGCATGCTGGAACGCCTCGAGCGTGTTCTCGGGCCGCTCGGCGGCGCCACCGCGGTACGCGATGATCCGAAATCCATCCGAGAGCAGCGGGTGGCGGTGGCTCGACATGCGCGCACCGTAAGGCCCATCGCCTGGGGCGCGCATTCACTTCGGATAAGATCGTGCGCGCTTGTCGGGCTGGCCCTGCGCTGATAGCTACGTCGCCCGTGCAGGGCTCCTTCGCTGCGGTCCGCGAGTTTCTGGCTGGCTACGCACGCATCCCCGAAGAGGAGATCCGCCATTTTCTCGGCCTGACTCGGCTGGTGCGCTTCGAGCGCGGCGAGTTCATGACCCGCGCCGGGGAGCGGCCGCGCGAGTTCGGCCTGGTGCGGAGCGGCCTGATTCGAAAGTTTTACGTCACCTCGCGGGGGCGCGACGTGACGCGCGGCTTCGCCGCGGCCGGCGAGCTCGTGGGCGCGTATGCCGCCTTGCTCGGCCGCTGCGCGTCGCAGCTCAGCGTGCAGGCGCTCGAGGACTCGAGCGTGCTCGTCGCCGACTTCGAGGCCTTCGAACGCATGTACGACCGGCATCCGAGCTGGAACACGCTGGGGCGGCGCGTCGCCGAGGCCCTCTTCGTCGAGCGCGAGCAGCGCGCCGCGGAGCTGCTCACGCTCAGCGCCGAGCAGCGCTACGAAGCGCTGCTCGCCCGCAATTCCGCGCTCGTCGAACGCGTCCCACAGTACCAGATCGCGTCGTACCTGGGCATCACGCCCGTCTCCCTGAGCCGCATCCGCGCGCGGCGCGCGGCGCCGAAGCGCGTGACGTGATCCCGGGCGACCCGCCCTGGGCTACCGTTGTCGTTCCGCGGCGGGCGGCGAAACCGGCCGCCTGCGTGGCCACCCGACCTGGAGTCGCTGCGCGCTCGCCGCCAGGGACACGGAAACGAATCGCAGGGACACGATAAGGGCCGCAGGGGACACGATGAGGGCCGCAGGGGACACGGGACACAGGCGGCGCGCTACGCGCAGCAGCAGGGGCTCACGACGGCGACACTGGCGCTGTTCGTGCCATCGGACGACGACGGGGTGCTCGCCGCGCTGTCAGGGGACGAGGTGCTCTCGGGGCTGAAGGTGACGACGGTTGCGATCGGGTGGGACTGAGCGGAGGAGAAGCCGCGACCGGGCGGCGGGGCCGACCGGGCGAGCGAAGCTTGCACGCGCAACCCGGGTCGGGCGGCACGGAATATCACATTCGGCAAACGCCTCGTTGACCGAGCGTGGCCAAGCGTCGCAGAATGATCTCCATGCGTGGTGGAACTGCGAACGGCGAGCACATTGACGCACTAATCGTAACAGCTGTAAGGGAAGAATGCGATGCGGTGCGGGACGTCGACACCGGTGCTGTCGCGGGCAGCGCGTGGGAGGAGCGCGAGACTTCGACGGGTCTCGAGCTCTTCGTGCGCAGCTTCGGGGTGGAGAGTGGCGTCCTTCAGATCGCAGTGACGCGGGCCTTCGGCATGGGCAGGGAGCAAGCAGTGATGGCAGCAGCCCCGCTGCTCGAACGACACCCCACAATTCGTTGCCTCGCCATGTGCGGAGTCTGCGCCGGTCGCCGTGACGACGTCGCACTCGGCGACGTGATCATTGCCGATAGGACGTGGCCTTACGATGAGGGGAAACGCAAGGTCGTGATCGATGATCATGGAAATCGCATCGAGCGCTTCCTTGGAGACATGGACCTCTATCGAATTCATCCGCCCGAGTGGAAGCACCGGGCAGAGCGCTTCATACCTGATCCTGGAGCGCCCTGGCTCGCACGGCCGACTAGCTACGAGGACCAGGGTAACTGGCTCCTCGAACGGCTCGCCCGGGGCGAGAACCCCATCTTGCATCATGACCGGAAGACAAAGTGCCCCAATTACGAGTCGGTCGTGAAGCAACTCTGGAAGCTAAAGTGGCTCGCCGATGGGGAGCTGACGCTTACCGAGGCGGGGCAGAAGCACATCCGGCGCCTGATGACCCTTCAACCCGACGGGCTGCGCGATGCCGGCCCCTTCAAGGTTGTGGTCGGCCCGGTCGCATCAGGTGCCCCCGTGGTGGAGGATCCGACGATCTTCGAGCGACTCGTGACCGAATCGGCCATGCGCAAGGTCATCGGTCTGGAAATGGAGACATCCGCTATCCTCGCGCTCGCATACCTCAAGCAACTGCCTTTCGCCATCGTCATGAAGGGTGTGATGGACCACGCTGACGTCTTCAAGAGTGACAATATGAAGACGTTTGCCGCCCGTGCTTCAGCCGAGTGCCTGATCGCGTTTCTCCGCGAGAACCTTCCACCACACGCCGCGAAAGAACCTCTTGATAACCTCCTGGTCCCGGGTACGTCGGAGCCGCCCGAAGAGGCGAGCCCCGCCGCGCTGCTAAACGCTCGCCACGAGGTCGTGCCCTTCTTCGGCCGCACTGAACTGCTCCAGGAGATCCATTCCTGGTGCGATAATCCGGCCTCCGTGCGTGCACGCCTTTTCTACGGCCCCGGCGGCATGGGCAAGACAAGGCTCTTCATCGAGGCGTGCGCTCGGCTGCGACGCGAGGGGTGGCGAGCGGGCTTCGTTCCAGGAGATGTTGACAGGGGGCAGCTTGAAGCGCTCATAGCCACCGAACGTCCCACGCTCGCGGTCATCGACTATGCCGAGAGCCGCCCGGACCTGCGCGACCTCCTCGCACCTGCGGCGCATCTGCGTGCCGGAAAGGGTTGGGGTCGGCTGCGCTTGGTGCTCCTCGCGCGCAACAGCGGCGACTGGTGGACGTTCCTGCAGGGTTCTGATGCCCAGGTGGGAACGCTGCTCGGCGATCATGCACCGCGAGAGCTGTTACCCGTGGTTGCCAAGGGTCACGCGCGTGCGGTGGCCTTCCAGGAGGCGGCCGTGAGGTTCGCGCGCATCTTGGGGAAACCCGTTCCACTAGCGACGCCGTCGCTCGACGACCGGCGCTACGATCGGGTGCTCTACGTGCACATGGCAGCGCTCGCAACAGTGGAGGGATGGCAGTTCACCCCCGATACATTGATAGGCAGCATGCTCGATCATGAGCAGCGCTTCTGGAGTTCACGCTTCCCGCACGGTGAGTTCTTCGACGCGCAGCGGTTCACCGAGCGGATGCGACGCGCCGTGGCCGCGCTTACGTTACGCGGCGGAACGTCGAGCCGCGACGCGGCGGCGATGCTGGTGGGCCGGACAATGGGGGAGCGCGACGAGAGGATCATCAACCGGTATGTCCTGTTCCTGCACGCCCTCTACCCTGGGCAACGCGACGCCTCCGGCGGAAGAGTCTACCTAGGCGGGCTTGAGCCTGACCTGCTGGGCGAGGCCATGGTCCACCGGACCCTCTCGCTGGAGGACGGCAACGCGAGCACATACCTCGACCGCGTGTTCGATCGCGTTAACGAGGACGCGCTCCGGACTGCATTCTCCGTGCTTGGTCTCTTGTCGGAGAATCACCCTGAAGACGCGGATCCGTGGCTCGCGCACTTGCTAGGGCGCGACGTGGCGAGCCGGTCATTGCCAGCTTTCGCGGCAGCCAAGGCGATCGGGGAGCGCACAGCGCATGCGCGGCTCGGGACAGTGCTCGCGAGGGCGCTCGAGCGGGAGGGGACGGTCGAGCTCGCAGCGCAAATGCAGAAGGCAGGACTGCCAGAGCGCACGGTGTCCCTCCGCGAGGTGGTGCTGTGGGCTGAAAACAAGTTATTGGAGTACCCGCCGGAAGGATCTGATCTGGACATATTGGCCGAGCGAGCACGCTTGCTGAACAATCTGGGTGAGAGGCTGAGCGCGCTTGGACAGCGGGAAGCGGCGCTCACCTCCACCCTAGCGGCTGTCGCGCACTATCGCACGCTAGTGGAGCAGCGGCCCGATGCCTTCCTGCCCGTCCTAGCCATTAGCCTTAACAATCTAGGAAATCGGCAGAGCGAACTAGGGCAGCGCGAAGCGGCGCTCGCTTCCACCCAAGAGGCCGTCGGCATCCGCCGCAGGCTGGCCATACAACTGCCCGATGCCTTTCTGCCCGACTTAGCCGCTAGTCTTAATAACCTGGGCGGTAGGCAGAGCGATTTAGGGCAGCCGGAAGCGGCGCTCGCTTCCACCCAAGAGGCCGTCGACATCCGCCGCAGGCTGGCCAAGCAGCGGCCCGATGCCTTCCTGCCCGACCTCGCCGGTAGCCTTAGCAATCTCGGCATATTTCAGCGCGAGGTAGGACGGCGAGAAGCGGCGCTCGCCCTCACTCAAGAGGCTGTCGCCATCTGCCGGACGCTGGCCGAGCAGCAGCCCGATGCGTTCCTGCCCGACCTCGCCATGAGCCTCAACAACTTGGGCATCACGCAGAGTGAACTGGGACAGCGGGGAGCAGCGCTCGCTTCGATCCATGAAGCCGTCGATATTCGCCGCAAGTTGACCGAGCAGCGGCCCGATGCGTTCATGCCTGATCTCGCCATGAGCCTCAACAACCTTGGAAATCAGCAGTGCGAGTTGGGACAGCAGGAAGCGGCGCTTGCTTCCACCCAAGAATCCGTCAATATCAGACGCAGGTTGGTCAAGCATCACCCCGATGCGTTCATGCCTGACCTCGCCGGTAGCCTGAGCAGTTTGAGCGTGAGGCAGAGCGCGATGGGGCAGCGCAAAGCGGCGCTATACTCCATCCAGGAGGCTGTCGTCATCCACCGGGAGTTGGCCGAGCAGCGGCCCGACGCGTTCATGCCTGACCTCGCCATGGGCCTCACCAACTTGGGCAATCGGCAGAGCGCGGTGGGGCAGTGCGAAGCGGCGCTCGCTTCCACCCAGGAGGCTGTCGCCATCCACCGGAGGCTGGCCGAGCAGCAGCCCGATGCGTTCCTGCCCGACCTCGCCATGAGCCTCAACAACTTGGGCATCACGCAGAGTGAACTGGGACAGCGGGGAGCAGCGCTCGCTTCGATCCATGAAGCCGTCGATATTCGCCGCAAGTTGACCGAGCAGCGGCCCGATGCGTTCCTGCCGAACGTTGCCATAAGCCTCGACAACCTCGGCGGGCTGCAGAGCGAGCTGGAGCAGCACGAAGCGGCGTTATCGTCCGTCCAGGAAGCACTCGACGTGATCTGGCCCTTCTTTCTCGCCTTGCCTCCTGCCTTTGGGGGTGTCACCTCCAGCATTCTTCACAAGTTGAGCCAACTCCTGGAGATGCTTGACCAGCCGGCCTCACCCGAGTTGCTTAAGCGCATCGAGTTGTTTCAGAGCAAGTCCCCGAAGTGACTCTCGACGCCCCCCGGCGGAGCGTGACTTCTCGCTCCGATCAGGTTCAGTGGAGCGTCGAGAGCGGCACGGCTGACCGCTCCACCAGGACCGCCATCGGTTCGTCATCGAGATCGTGCGCCGCCAGGATGCGGCCTCCGGCGGCAGCCTCGACAGCGCGTCCAGGAGCGCCGCTCGTAGCTGCTCGGCGGTGCCTCCTGTTCGCTATTGCGTGTGCGCCTTGCGCGGCCGGCCGCGCTTGGTTTGATCAAGAGTTGCACGACGGAGGAGTGCGCCGGGTGCGACATCGAGCGCGCTTGCTACTGCCGTGGGCGTACACAAGCTGATTTTGTCTCAACTTCACTCTATTTTCTGAATGAAGTACAGATCCAGGTCGGCAGCCTCTCGGAAGCGCATCTTGGGTCACGTCGTGTCGCCCCTCACGGGCCGGAGCCGCTTCGAGCTTCCTCGGCCCCCTCCGGCGCCGCCGCCGGCTGAACCCTGAAGTGGCCGAGCACGGTCCAGGCGTCGAGCGCGTCGTCCTCGCTCGGCCTCGGGCCGATGTTGTGGAGGACGAGCGGGAGGCCGCGCGGGCCCTTGCGATCGCTGACGATGCCGACGTGATCCGGCGCGCACGCAGGGCACCGCTTGAGGGCCCAGACCACGATATCGCCAGGCTTCCATGTGCTCACCGCGGCCTCGTCGAACGTCCTCGGGAGCGGCGTGGCGTGGGCGCGCAGGTAGGTGAGCATCGGCCCGACGCGGCGATGATCGATGTTGCGATCGGGGCGCTCGACGGTCGTGTAGGCGGCGCGGCGCGCGAGGACGTCCTCGTGGATCATCTTCTGGAGATCGACGCCCGTGGCGCGGACGGCGCGGATGACGACATCGGTGCAGACGCCGCGATCGGGGGCCGGATCGCCGCCCGGGTAGCCGATGGCGACCCAGGCGGGATCGTAGGTGACGCCGCGGGCGACCTCGAGGCGCGCGCGGGCAACGATGGCGTTGGAGGACGCCGCGGCGGGGGCGGGCCCGGCGAGGGGCGCTGGAGCAGACGCAGGCGCGGAGGTCGGGCCGGGCGCGGACTTCGCCGCGGGCACGGGGGTCGGCACGGGCGCAGGCGCAGGGGCCGGCGCGACGCGGATCTCGCGGGGAGCGAGCTCTGGCGAGCTACAGGCCAGGAGGGGGACGGCGGCGACGAATGCCCAGAAGCGTGAGCTCATGACCCCTCCTCGGCCGAGGAGGACGATCTGTGACATGGCAGCGCGCGACGCGGCCCCCCGCTGCCGTCTTCCGGCAGGGCCGCGCGAGCGGGTAGGATGGGCGTCGATGCTGGCCTTTCTCAGGAGGCGGCGGCGCGCCGCCGTCCGCCGCGCGCCCTTTCCGCCTGCGTGGCGCGCGATCCTCGACCGGAACGTGCCCTGCTTCGGCCGCCTCCCGGCCGAGGACCAGGAGGAGCTCCTCGGGCATATCCAGGTCTTCCTGGCCGAGAAGCCGTTCGAGGGGTGCGGCGGCCTGGAGATCACCGACGAGATCCGGGTCACGGTGGCAGCGCAGGCGTGCCTCCTCCTCCTGCACCGCGAGACCGACTACTACCCCGAGCTCGAGGTCATCCTCGTCTACCCGAGCACCTACGTGGCCCGCGGCCGGGAGGTGCGGGACGGGGGCGTCGTCGTCGAGGGCGGCCGCGCGCGGCTCGGGGAGTCGTGGTCGCGCGGCGCGGTCGTGCTCGCGTGGGACGGCGTCCTCGCGGGCGCGGCGGACGTGAGCGACGGTCACAACCTCGTGCTCCACGAGTTCGCGCACCAGCTCGACCAGGAGGAAGGCCCCGCCGACGGCGCGCCCGAGCTGCCCGAGCGCTCGATGTACGCCGCGTGGGCGCGCATCCTCGGCCGCGAGTACGAGCGCCTCCTCCGCGACGAGGCGAGCCTCAAGCGCACGGTCATCGACCCGTACGGCGCGACGAACCCGGCCGAGTTCTTCGCCGTCGTCACAGAGGCCTTCTTCGAGAAGCCACGCAAGCTCAGGGCGAAGCACCCGGAGCTCTACGATCAGCTGAAGGCGTTCTATCGGCAGGACCCGGCCGGACGATAGCGCGCCGAGCGCCGCCGCCTTCACCACCCCGCGCGCGCGCCGAGCGCCCGTGCGCCGCCCGTCGTGGTATCTCCCTGCCCCCTCGATGGCTCGAAAGCGCAAATCCAAGTCCCGCAAGCGCAACGCGCCCCCCGCGCCTGCCCCGGCGTCCCCCGCGTCGCCTGCCTCCGCCGCGCCGCCCGCGAAGCGCGTGCGCTCCTTCCGCCTTCGCCTCAACCTCACCGCCCTCGAGCTCGCCTCCGGCCACGACGGCCTCCTCCGCGGCGCGCCCGAGCCTGTCCTCCTCGTCGCCGCATACCTCCTCTTCCCCCCTGACCCGGGCGCCCCGGCCCGCCTCACGGCCCCTCGCCCGCTCGGCCGCACCCTCGTCCGTTTCAGCGCGCCGCAGGGCCGCTTCCCCGTCGTGCTCACCCTCCGCGCTCCCATCTCGTTCAAGGCCCGCGCTCGCGCCCGCGAGGACGACCGTGTCCTCCTCCTCGCCCTCGCCGTCGAGGAGGACACAGGCAAGGAGGTCGAGCGGCTCTATGCCCACCTCGCCGACGCAAAGCACCTTCGCCTCTGGGACCTCGACGCCCCCGTCCCTTCCCCGTCGACCCTGGCCGAGCTCATCGCCGCGCCGTACCTGCGCGACCACGCGGCGCCCGTCCGCGTCGGCGTGCTCGACGACCGCGGAGATCTCCGCGACACGTGCCGCGCCGACGACTTCGTCGGCGCCTGCGCGGCCGTCGTCTCGACGGCGCGCCACGAGGACGCGCTCCGCTTCCACTTCGTCTCCGAAGGCGGCCGCAACGACTGGACCGCCGTGACCACCGTCAGCGTCGACTGAGGCCCTGCCGCCCGGCGCCGCGCGTCAGCGGAACACGCATCGACGCCGACAGCGCACCTGGACCGCCCAGCCGCGCGACCGGGGCGCCGGGGGAACCTCGAGGTCACGCCGCGCGACGAGCTGCGCCGGGGAGGTCGGGCGCCTGCGGCTTCAGCAGGCGGGCCAACGTCTTCACGGTGAACTCGCGGCTGAAGAAGCGAAGGAGAAACGTGGAGAAGTTGTTCCCTGCGCCGTGGAGGACCGAGGCGCGGCCGGCCACGAAGGCCGCGAGGCCGAGGCGCACAACGTCCTCGGGCCGCGCCCTCTTGCTGGTCCCCGGGACCTCGCCCGAGCGCTGGAAGAACGGCGTCTCGGTCGCGCCAGGGCACAAGGCGAGGACGCGCACGCCGCGCGGGCGGTACTCGGCCCAGAGCGCCTCGCTGAAGGAGAGGACGAACGCCTTCGTCGCCGCGTAGACCGCGAAGTACGGGATCGGCTGGAAGGCCGCCATCGACGCCACCTGGATGACGCCCCCCTGACGCCGCTCGACCATGGGCATGAAGAGATGCGTGAGCTCGACGAGCGCGCCGACGTTGAGATCGATCTGCTCGCGTTGCGTCGCCAGGGCGAGGCCGTCGAAGGCGCCGTGGACGCCGAAGCCGGCGTTGTTGACGAGGACATCGACGTCGAGCCCCTTGGCCCTGACGGCGTCGAAGACGCGCTGCGCGGCGCCCGGAGCGGTGAGATCCGCGGCGATGACATGCGCCTTGCCGAGCTCCGAGGCCAGCGCGGCGAGCTTCTCTTCGCCGCGAGCGACGAGGACCAGGGTCGCCCCGCGCCGCGACAGCTCGCGGGCGAACGCCTCGCCGATGCCCATCGAGGCGCCCGTGATGAGCACCGTCTTGCCCGTGAAATCAAAAGCATTCATGCCTGGAAGATGGCCTCCAGCGCGCTTGTCGACAACGGACATCAGTGGTAATCCGATTTCCACGGATGCAAAACGCCGGCCCTCCGCTCTGGGACGATCTCCGCGTGCTCCTCGCGCTGCACCGCCATCGCAGCTTCCTCGCCGCGGGCAGGGCGCTCGGGGTCTCGACCTCCACGGCGGCGCGGCGCATCGACGCGCTGGAAGCGGCGCTCGGACGGCCGCTGGTGCGCCGGGGCAACGGGGGGACGTCGGTCGAGCCCGACGCGCTCGATCTCGTGGCGCTCGCCGAGCAAATGGAGAGCGGGATACACGCGATCCGCCGTGACAAAGGGGAGGAGGCGCTCTCCGGGACCGTGCGTGTGTCGCTGAGCGATGAGATCGTGCGGCCCGTCACGCAGCTCCTCTGCGAGCTCCGGCGGCTGGTTCCGGCGCTGCAGCTCGAGATCCTCTCCGAGACGCGGCTCGTCGACCTCGCGCGGCGCGAGGCGGACATCGCGATGCGCTCGAGCAAATCGTCGTCTCCCGTGGTCGTCCATCGCGCGGTCGGACGGGCTTCGTTCGGGCTCTACGCCGCGCCGAGCTACGTCGAGCGGAGGCTG
Source organism: Sorangium sp. So ce362 (assembly GCF_051519845.1). Taxonomy (NCBI): domain Bacteria; kingdom Pseudomonadati; phylum Myxococcota; order Polyangiales; family Polyangiaceae; genus Sorangium; species Sorangium sp. So ce362. Next base: position 8,995,309 of record NZ_CP150332.1, read on the forward strand.
CGGGGCGGGCGGCTGAGGACGGCGGAGTTCGAGCGCCACGATTTCGTCGGTTACGAAGGGATGATGGGGCCGACGACGAAGATGACGTGGCTCGCGGCTCACGGGGCGAAGCGCTTCGTCCTGCGGTCGAACTCGCACCACGCGCTCCTCGAAGCGGCGCTGCAGGGCCAGGGGATCGCGCTCATGTCCGAGACCGCGGTGCGCTCGATGGGGCTCGTGCGGATCGAGGTCGACGCGGAGCTGCCGTCGCTGCCCATCTACATCGCCTACCATCGAGAGCTGCGGAAGGTGCCGCGCGTGCGCCTCGTGCTCGACACGCTTGACGCGGCGGTGCGCGACGCGCTTCGCTAGCCCGCCGTGGGCACGCCCGAGTGAGAGGCGCGGCTACTCCTGCGCCCCTCCGCCGCCTCTCTTGCGGATCGCGTTGCCGAGACCGGCCACGTAGTCCGCCTTGCCGAGATCGACCCCGTTGTGGCGAAGGATGTCGTACGCCGTGACCAGGTGAAAATAGAATTGCGGGATTGCCCAGTCCTTCAGGTAGGCAAATCCCTTGAGCTCCAGCACCAGGTCGTCGCGCAGCGGGACGGAGATCTCCCGGTCCTCCGCGCCCTCGAACGCGGCCGCCGGCGCCGCCTCGAGGCGAGCGATCGTCCTGGTGATCCGCTCCTTCAGCGCCTCCAGCGTCTCCTCGCCAGCGTCCAGACGCGGCGCCTCCTTGCCCATCAGGCGCGCCGCGCAGTCCTCGGCGCCGTGGCAGACGAATTGCACCTGCTTGAAGAGCGGGAACATGTCCGGCGCGAGGCGTCCGTTCACGAGCACGGCAGGGTCAAAGCCCTTCGCGCGCGCGTGCGCCTCCCCCTTGTCCAGGATGCCGAGCAGGTTGCGCAGCATCATCACCAACGAGTCGACCGCCATCGCGTGCATCGGAACCCTCATGAGACCCTCCGGGAGTGAGGGGCGCCTTCGCTCCTGCGAGCGAGCCGCCCTGAGCGGCGATGACTACCTCACAACCGTGCCCGCCGCGAGCCCGCCGCCCGAAAACGCGTGCGCAAAGCTGCTGAGGGGCGGGTAGGACGTCGAAGACCCGCTCGCCACCCCCTCGCCCGGTGCCCAGCCCTGCCCCGCGCGCCGGTCAGGGCCGCCTGAAGCGCGGTGCTCCGCATCGGGAGCTACACGACGCTGCCCGGCCGGTACCAGTCGAAGTTGTTGTGGAACGGAAAGCTGTTGATCCCCACGCTGATGCTGACATCCAGCGCGCGGACATGGTGCCACCAGCCGACCGGGATGAAGAGCGCCTCGCCCGGCGCGAGCACGGCGTCCTTCACGAGCACCGGGCTCATCGGGTCCTGCTCCGGGTCCCGGTCGGCGTACATCGCGCGCGCGCCTTCGAACAGCGACGTCTCGAACGGCGCGATCATGCGGTATCGCTTCCTGCCGTACACCTGCCCGAAGAGGATGTTCGACGTGTCGTAATGCAGCGGCGTGACGGTCCCGGCGGGGCCGAGCCACAGCGCCGAGCTGCCGAGGAGCCGCTGCGCGGCGCAGTACCCGTCCGGGAGCACCACGTCGTCCAGCAGCGAGCCCAGCCTCGTCCGCTCGAGCACACGGTTGTTGGCGACCATGTAGAAGTCGTTCGTCTCCGTGCGCGCGGCCTCGATGCGCGCGACGAAATCGCGCAGCGACGTGCTCTGCGTGTGCCGCGCCGCGTGCATGTCGTAGTCGGGATCGCTCTGGCGCCCCGTCGTGATATCGACAACGACGTCGCCGAACGCCTCGGCGAGATAGGCCGGAGTCCACCGGCCACAGGCGGGCCAGCGCGTCACCACGTCGGTCAGGATGACCGGGATGTTCCCGGCGACATAGACGTCGCGGAGCTCCGCGGCTGACACGCCCGAGCGCCGTGGGATCCCCGTCGGATCGAGGGCGTTCGACGCCATTCTCTGCTTCAGCCGCACCAGCATCTCCTGCTGCCGCGCCGACCGGGCAAAGGGCCGGGCAGCGAGGAAGATGGGCGAACGGACGATCGTCGAGAGCAGCTCCGTCGCCTGGGCGCGGGTCACGCCCGCTGCCTGGAGCTGCTCCGACACCACGCCTTCCGGCACGCCACGAAGCAGGTTCTCCGTGGCCCAGCGCCACCACTCGGGCGCAACTTCCAGCTCGCGATCACGTTCGCCCATCTTCCACCTCACGAGATCAACGGATGCACCGGCGCGCCCCTCGAACACCTCACTCGCACGGCGGGGGCATCGGCGGCGGCATCGGCGGGATGATCTCGCCCCCCTCCCCGTCCGGCATCGGCGGCGGCATCGGCGGGATGATCTCGCCCTCGTCGCCGCACGGCGGCGGCATCGGCGGGATGATCTCGCCCTCGTCGTCGAGAGGAGGATGCATCGGCGGGATGATCTCGCCCTCATCGTCGAGAGGAGGATGCATCGGCGGGATGATCTCGCCCTCGTCGTCGAGAGGAGGATGCATCGGCGGGATCACCGTCGCGCCGCCACAGCACTCGTCAGGTTGAGGCTCGGTGGCGGGCTGATCACCCTGATTCCCATCCTCGACGCCGGGCGCACCACAGGCAACCACGAAGGCTGCAGCAGCCGCAGCGGCAGCGCGGGATACCCCCCGAACCAGGGCCGCCGTCCGAGGCGGGGGCGTGGGCCGCGGCGATAACAACGATGCATCGTCCGAAAGAAAGAACCGTGACATGAACACCTCCGCTTCTGCATCGTGCACGACATGTGCCATCCCATCGGCGCCTGAAGTCCCTGAATTTCGTGTCGTTTGTGGGTGTGACCCGAGGTCCCCGTCCCCCGTGGCCCAGAGTGGCTCACGCTTCGTGGCTCAGGCTCAGCGCAGGGCCCGCGCGAGCGCGGCGTCGTCGACCTCCTCCTCGGCGGCGTGCTCCAGCGCCGTGCGGAGCGCGTCGTCGGCCGTGGCGTCGGCGGCGACGCGGATGCGGTCCCGCGCCTCGGGGTAGCCGGCGATGCGCAGCAGGAGCGCCGCGCCGATCCGGCGATCCGGCGGGGAGTCGGCGTCGTCGAGGGTGTGGAGCACGTCCTCGGGGTTCAGGGTCGTGGCGCGGTAGTCGCCGGCCGCCATCAGCTTGCGGAGCTCGTCGCGCCACGCCGCGAGGTCGCGGCCGCGCCGCTCCAGCGCCGCGGCGCCGCGCGGCGCCGCGCTGCCGACCGCGGACGCGTGCGCCTCACGGATGCGCTGCGCGAGCGACTCGGTCAGGTCTTCCCCCGTCCTGAGCACGACCGCGGCCTCGCTGCGCCCGTGAGAGAGGAGGAGCCGATCGCCGCGCGTCTGGACCGCGGTGAGATCTGTGTAAGGCAGCCAGACGCTCGCGAACGGCCGCTCGACGCGCACGCCGTCGCTGCCCACCACGACCCGGGTGCGCCGAGCGGCGCGGCGGAAGAGCCAGGTGGACGCCAGGGTGAGGACCAGCCACGCCACGACCAGCGGGGCGTGGCTGAAGAGCGGCCTGGAGATCGCCCCGAGCGTGACGAGCCAGAGGCCCATGAAGACCGGCATGCCCACGCAGCCGGCCACGAGCTCGCGGTTGACGCCGCCCAGCGAGACGGCGACGCGCCGCTCCGCGGGGCCGATCCCGAGCGCCGCGAGCAGGCGCGCGCCCTCCCGCTCCCGCGCGACCTGCACCTCGAGCACCCGCCCCCCGCGCAGGTGGAGATCGACCCGGACGCGCAGCGCGGACACGACAAGGCCCGAGCGGAGCTCGGCGCGCGGGACCGAGCGCTCCACGGCGCCGAAGGTGAGGCGCAGCCCGTCCTCCCCGGCGACCACGCGCACCGGACGCTTCCGGCCGAAGGCGGTGGTGCTGAGCAAGGCGCTCACCAGGGCGAGGCAGAAGGCGATGGGCACGCCGAGCAGGATCGATACGAGCGCAGTGAGCGCGAATCGATCGAGGCTCGAATCGCCCAGCACCTGGGCGAGGACGACGGCGATCGTGCTGACGACGAAAGGCCCCGCGATCGGGAGCAGCGCGAGCCCCCCGATGACGCGGCCCAGGCCCTCGTAACGCCGCGCGACGCGCCGGCTCGTGAGCTCGAAGGAGGGCCGGGACGCGGGCGGCACCGACACGATCTCCGGATCAGCTCGACCTGGAGGGATCGCCGACGCCCGCGCGCGAGATCCAGCGCGCCGCGCGACCGCGCCCGGCGCAGAGGGCTTGTCTCCACGCGGGCGCGCGCATCGCCGCCTCGTCCTCACGCCCGCAGCGACGCTGGCGCGGTCCACTCCTCCGGTTGTGCCTGACATGCGCGGGGTTCACTGGTAGAGTCGCACGCATCGCTTGGGCCATTCTGCGCCCTTTGTTGAGGAGATCTCCAGTATGTCCTTCTCGGCTCGTTCCTTTGCCTTCTTTGCTACGCTTACGCTTGCGTCCGTGGCCGCGTGCGGCGGCGAATCCGACTCCGGAAGCGGCGGCGCCGGCGGTGACGCCGCGGGCCCCGGGAGCACGTCCTCCGGCGCCGGCGCGGCCGGCGGCGGCGTCACAAGCGGCGGCGTCACTACCAGCGGCGTCACAAGCGGCAGCGCCACAAGCGGCAGCGCCACAAGCGGCACCGGCAGCGCCACGACGGGGACCGGCGGCGGCGACGCAACCACCAGCACGTCGACCGGCAGCGCGGGTTCCGATGCGTGCAGCATTTTCTGCTCCGACTTCGAGGGGGGCTCGCTGCCTTCCGAGCTCCAGTTCTTCCCCGAGTACCTGCGCCCCAACGCGGCCGACTACGTCAAGCTGGACAGCACGGCTCACAGCGGTGCGAGCTCGGTCAAGGTCTCGGGGACGGGCTTCAGCCAGATGCTCGGCGTCCCCGTGCCGACCACGTTCTGGGGCAGGGTCTACCTCAGGAGCGATACAGACATCCAGATGGGCCACAACACCTATGTCGCGGCGACGACCTCCGACGGCAATCCCGATAATGGCGAGGCCATCCGCATCGGCGAGCACCAGTGTCAGCTCGAGCTGAACCGCAAGTCCGACGACGCCGAGAAGCTCTCGAACGGCGGGATGTACTCGTGCACCGGCGGCGTGAAGCTCGTCGCGAACACCTGGTACTGCCTCGAGTTCTACTATGACGGGCCGGGCAGGGAGGTGCGCGTGTTCGTGGACGACAAGGAGGTCGACGCGATGCACGTCACGGACTGGGGGCCGTACGACTACAAGACCTTCAAGTTCGGATTCGAGAAGTACCACGGCGGGAACAAGACGATGTGGTACGACGATCTCGCGCTCGGGGCGGAGCGCGCCGGCTGCGGCCCGTGACGGTCGCGCCGCGGGGGTGACGCTGGCCGGGGGCGCGCGCTGCGGCGGCGCCCCCGTCAGCCGCCCGGCCGCGCGCTGGCCCCGGGAGCGCGCGAACAGCACATCACGCGCACGGCGATGGTCATGCCCTCGACGAAGGCCTCGCGCGTCCCGGCGCTGTGCTTCAGCCCGCGCGCCGAAGCGTGCAGCGTGGCCGCGAGCTGGCGCCCCGTGATCCCCAGAGGCCGGTAGACGGCCACGAGCCCGGCGGCGCGCAGGGCCCTGGCCACGGCCTCGATGAACTGCCCCTCGCGCTGCGCCATCATGGGGCCGACGAGCTCGTCCGAGACGGCCGACAGGTCGGCGGCGCCGGGACCGAGCGCGCCGACGAACCGGCCGACCCACGCGTCGAACGCGCCGACCAGCCGCCTCTCCAGGGGCAAGTCCGCGTCGCCGAGCGCGGCCGTCGCGGCCGCGAGCGCGGCGCCGAGGAAGTGCTCCACCGACGCGCGAAACAGCTCCTCCTTCGTGGCGAAGTGGAGGTAGAGCCCCTGCCGCGAGACGCCCGCGGCGCGCGCGATCTCGTCCATCGAGGCCTTCCGGAGGCCGAAGCGCAGGAACACCGTCAGCGCCGCGTCCATCAGCCTGCGGCGGCGCGCGTCCTCGGCGGGTCTGTCGGTGGAGCTCGCTCCGGTCACGGATGACGATTTTGACAACGAGAGGTCAACCTGTCAATGCTCGCTTCTTGACAGGTTGTACCGGGATCGTCACGCTCGTCGAGTGCGGCAGTCCGACCCCCCGGCCGATCGCGCTCCCGGGCCAGGCGGCGCCCCGCCTGCGGCCGTCGCCCCTGGCTCGCCGCCGCCCGACCTCGCCGCCCCCGGCGCCGGTCGCAGGGGGAAGATCGGCGCCGTGGCGGCGGTTGTCGCGCTCCTCGTCGTCGCGCAGCGCGCCGGCCTGTTCGAGACGTTCGGTGAGCCCGCGCGGATCAAGCTGGCGCTCGTGGAGCTCGGGCCGTGGGGGTACGTCGCGTTCGTGGCGGCGTATGCTGCGCTCCAGCCGTTCGGCGTACCGGGCACGGTGTTCATCCTGGCGGCGCCGCTCATCTGGCCGTGGCCGGTGGCGTTCGCGCTCTCCATGGCGGGCACCATGGCGGCGAGCGTCGTGGGCTTCTCGTTCGCGCGCTTCGTGGCGCGCGACTGGATATCGCGGCGGGTGCCGGCGCGCTTCCGCGCCTACGACGAGGCGCTGGGGAAGCGGGCCTTGTTCACGGTGTTCATGCTCCGCCTCGTCTTCTGGATGCCGCCCATGCTCCACGCCTTCTTCGGCGTCTCCAGGGTGCCCTTCTGGACCCATGTCTGGGGCTCGCTGGCCGGGTACATCCTGCCCCTGCTGGCGACCGCCTATTTCGGTCAGAAGGTCTTCGACTTCCTGCGCAACGCGCCCCCCGCGGTGTGGATCGGCATGGGCGCGACGACGGTCGTCCTCCTGGTGGTGCTCTTTCGGGTCGCCCGCCGCTCGCGGCAGGAGATCCGCCGGTCCACCCCGGCGCGCCCGAGCCGCCCTGCTGAAGCCCGCGACTGACGCAGCGAGAACCGCGTCGGCCAATGACCGATTTGCCGTGGCTCGAGGCGACCGGCCGACGTCATCCTCGGCGCGCGGTCGTCGCGCTTTCGCGTCCATGGGCTCGACGCCCATCGATGCGTAGCAGAAGAACACGCCCGGTTCATGGTATGGACGGACAAGGTAGCGCAGCCATGGGACGGGGGAACAGGGAGAGCCGGTGATGGTTCAGGGCAGCCGGGGCAGTGAAATCGAGTCGCCGGAGCCATCGGGCGGCCAACCTGGCCGCTCGGTCCAGGGAGCTCGCGTGGCCGGACGACAGGCCACAGGAGAAGAGCCCGGCCGCTCGGCGCGCGATGCGAGTCGCCTCGCGGAGCCACCCCTGCGCGGAGCAGGCGCCCGCGGGACGCCCGGCGCTCATACCGTGGGCGTCATCACCCCCTATCTCGACGGCTCGTTCTGGAACCCGGTCCTGAAGGGCATCCACGAGGCAGCGCAGCAGCACGGTTGTCGGACGCTGGTGATGCGCGGCACGCCCGCCGCGCTCCAGGCCCCCTCGCTCGCCAGAGAACAGGTCGATGGATGGATCGTCGTGATCGGGGTGGACGGCATCGAGCAGCTCGCCGCCGCGCGGGTCCCGCTCGTCGTCGTCGGCACCCATGTCCACCAGGGCAACTGCCCATCCGTGATTCCGGACAACCACAGCGGAATCCGGAGCGCGGTGCGCCATCTGATCGAGCACGGGCACCGGCGCATCGCGTTCGTTGGCTGCTTCCACGAGTCCGATGTGCGCGTGCGCTTCGAAGCCTACAGAGTGACGCTCGCCGAGGCGGGGATACCGTTCGATCCCGCGCTGGTCATCCGGAGCGACGACAACTGGTATACCGGCGGCGAGAACGCCGCTCCGCAGCTCCTCGCGCAGCGGCATGCGTGCACGGCGGCGGTCTTCGGGACCGACAAGAATGCGCTCGGGATGATACCCTTGCTGAAGGCGGCGGGCGTCCGTATCCCCGAGGAGCTGGCGATCGTCGGCTTCGACGATGTGCCGGAGGCGCAAGCCGTCGACCCGCCGCTGACCACCGTACGCCAGCGGTTCGAGATGATGGGGAGCGCCGCGTGCGATCTCGTCGTCTCGATGCTCGCCGGCGAGACCGCCCCGCCCGACCTCGTGCTCACGCCGAACACCTTGATCCAGCGGCTCTCGTGCGGATGCGACGTGATCCGGAGCTTGCTCGACGAGGACGCGGCGTCCGGGGACGGCGCCGGCAGCGACCTGGACCGACGGATGGTCGAGCTGCTCCTCGCGCCCGAGCGCCTCGCGCCCACCACGTCGCCCGCCGCCGTATGGCCAGGGGTCGCCGTGGTGCTCGAAGCGTATTCGGCGGCGCTCGAGGGCGCCGCGCCCCCGCCGGCGAAGGAGCTGGAGCGCGCTTACCTGCAGGCCGTCGGCATCGCGCCCGATATGGGCACCTCGATGGCGATCGTCCGCCTGCTCCGCCGGTTCCACGAGCGGCGCCGCGAGCGGCTGGGTGGAGACGCCGCGTCCGCGCAGCGGGTCGAAGCGTTCCTGGACAGCGCGCACCTCTCGCTGGCTCGGGCTCGGCTCAACGTCGAGACAGACGCCGTGACGCAGCTCGGGAGGCTCGTGAGGTCCAACTATGACGTCGGCCTCGCGCTGCTCAGCGGCTCCCAGCAAGAATCCCTCTCGCTCTCATGGCTTGCGAAGACCGCCGCGATCTGGGGCTGCCTCGCGCTCCGGGAGGACGCGACGACGCTCGTCGTCGCCGGCGCCTACAGCCGCGATGGCGGCGCGACGCCGCCGATCGGCGGCCGCTATCGGCTGGAGGCGTTTCCTCCTGCGGATCGGCTGCCGCCCTCGGCCACGAGCGGTGCGCTCATGATGATCCTCCTGCCGATCCGCACCGCCCGACGCGACTGGGGGATCCTGGCGCTCATGGGGCCGACCCTCCGCGAGCTGGCCGGCGACGAGGGAACGCTCGGGGTCTGGGCGTCGCAGCTCGCCGCGGCCCTCGAGCGCAACGAGCTCGTCCAGTCGCTCTCGGCGAAGAACGCGGAGCTGCAGGGCGCCTACGTGATGGAGCGCGCGCTCTCGGAGACGGTGCGTGATCTCGGCTGCCCGCTCATCCCGCTCCTGCCCGGCGTGCTGCTCGTGCCGCTGATCGGCGCGATCGACCGGAACCGCGCCGTCCAGGTGCTCACGGCCGTGGCCGAGGGGGTGGGCCGGCACGAGGCGCGCTTCGTGCTGCTCGAGCTCACCGGCGTGCCCGCCGTGGACGCCCAGGTCGCCCACGCGCTGGGCCAGACCAGCCGCGCGGTCGCCCTGCTCGGCGCGCGCGTCATCCTGGTCGGCCTGCGCCCCGAGATCGCCAGGAGCCTCGTGGACGTGGAGCTCGGCGATCTGTCCACCTACTCGTCCTTGGCGTCAGCCCTTCACGAGCTGACGACAGGGGGCCTCCGCCCAGCCGGCGCGAAGCGCGGCGCAACGCGCACCGCCTGATGGCCGGGGCGAGAGGAGGCGTGGACATGCCTGGGGTCGGCGTCGCGCCGCGCCTGGCCGCGCGCCGCGCGCCTCTCGGGTGATCACCTGTAGAAGCCGACGTCGTCGATATAGACGTCAAAATCCTCGCCCTGCGCGAACCGGAACTCGATCACGTAGAGCCCTGCGACGTCGAGGGCCTCGGCGGTGGGCTCGGCGCCCGAGCCGTCGCGCGTGAGCTCCTCGAAGGGGATCACGACCGGGGCCCACTCGGTGCCGAGGCGCGCTGTGTAAAACCAGTGGTCGAAGCACTTCTTGGCCTCATCCTCTCCCGATTCATCGCAGATCCCGCCCGCGGGCTCCGAGACCTTGTCCGAGATGTTGACCTTCATGGTGGTCACCGCGCCGGCGTCGCCGAGCTTGGCCCAGAACACGATACCTGTGTACGCCGACGCGTCGTAGGCGAACAGCCCCATATCCGGGCCGTTCAGCGCGAAGCCGACCCCGGCGCCCCACACCGTGAAGCCGGACCCGGACGTGTGCATCGCCATCGTGCTCTGGCCGCGCGGCGGCGTGAGCGCCTCCGGGATGAACCCGGCGGGCATCTCCTCCGTGTGGACCGGGGGAGTCTGCGTGCCCGTTCCATCATTGTAGCTGTACCAGTAGCCGACCCTGCCACCCGCCTCATCGACGGCGCCGTCGCCGTCTTCCATGTCGTCGATCCACTCGACGTCCGTGGGCACGACCCCCTCGCCCCCGCCCGCCCCCGCGCCGCCCGAGGCCGACGACAGACCGCCCGCCGCGCCCGACGCGCCGCCCGCTGCCTCCACCAGGTGGTAGCTGTCGTCCAGCCCCGCGAGCGCGGTGCACCCGCCGGCTGTGAGCGTCCACGCCGCCCAGAACCATGCTGCGCGCCTCTTCGCCATCTCTTCTCCTACCACCGCCGCGCGGGCGCGGTCCACGGCCGCGCGCGACCGCCGGCGGCGCGGCGCCAGGCGATCGGGCTGTGCGGAGCGAGGTTGCACCGTGATTCATCGCGCGCAGCGGGGCGACGGCTACCGTGTCGCGAATCACCACATCGCAGGGGCTCACTCGTCGATGACCGCCTGGACGATCCCGTCGAAGAACTCCGCGTTCCCGACCGCGTCGAGCATCCCGTTCCACCCGATCTCGTCGAACGGGTTCGGCAGGCCGTGGTTGGTCAAGAGGATCCCGAACAGCTCGCGACGACGGTCGATCCACATGAAGGTCCCCGTGCCGCCCGCCTTCCCGTAAGAGCCCCTCGATAGGCGCATTCCTCCGCTGGAGAAGCGGCGCGTCGCGAGCTCCCAGCCGTAGCCCTTGGGCGTCGACAGGAGGTTCGCCATCGGGGACACGTCGGTCTCCGCCGCCGTGACCTCGGGCGTCTGGTCGCTCACCATCGCCGCGGCGGCCTGGGGGCTCAGGATGCGGGCGCGGCCGTAGTGGCCGCCGTTCAGGATCATCTGGCAGAAGACCGCCATGTCGATCGCCGTCGAGAAGACCCCGTCGCAGCCGACGACGCCGCCGAGCACGTAGTCCTGCTCGTCCTGCACCTCGCCGCGGACCATCCGGCCCCGGATCTCGGAGTAGCCCGTGGCCGCGGTCCGCGGGATCAGCGCCGCCGACGGGTTGAAGGTCGTGTCGCTCATGCCGAGCGGACCCCAGATACGCTCCTTCGCGAAGGTGTCGAGATCCACGCCGGCGGCGGCCTCGATCACCCGCCCGAGGAGGCGGTAGGTGAGATCGCTGTAGAGCACCTGCGTGCCGGGCACGTACTCGAGCCGCGCCTCGGCCATGCTCCGCCAGATGTGCTCGTCGTCCGGATCGTCCTGGAACGGGGCGTCCATCGGCAGGCCGGCCGCGTACCGGAGCATGTCCCGCACCCGGATGGCGCGCTTGCCGTTGGCCGCGAAGTCCGGCACGAAGTCGGCGACCCGATCGTTCAGCCGCAGGACGCCGTCCTGCACGAGGATCAGCGCCGACGTGGCCGTCGCCAGGACCTTCGTGATCGAGAGGAGGTCGAACAGCGTGTCGAGCGTGACCGGCTCGTTCTCGCCGCGGACCCGGGAGCCGAACGCCCGGTGCCCCACGATCTTCCCCTGCCGCGCGATCAGGGCGACCGCGCCCGGGAAGAGGCCGTCCTTCACCCGGCGATCGATGCGCTCGAAGACATCCTCGATGCGCTCCGAGCTCATGCCCACGCGCTCGGGACGCCCGGGGACGAGCTCGCCGTGGCTCGGCGCGTGCGTCGGCGCGTGCGTCGGCGCGTGCGTCGGCGCGTGCGCCTCGGCCACCCGGGTCGACAGGATCGACGGCGCGAACGCAGCCACCGCCGCCGTGTGGCCCAGCCCCTGAAGAAGACGCCTGCGATTCAAAGGTCCATGCTCAGTACACATGATCGCTCCTGATCCGTGAGGTGGCGAACCGCGATCCGCGGGAGACAATCCGCGCGTGCGGAGACCGCCTGGAGGCTCTCCGCGCGCTGCCGTTCAGGTCACCGTCGCCGCCCTCAGCGGTCGCAGAGCAGAGAGCAGGACGCGTGCCGGCCGGCGGACCCAGCAATTTGCGGCGCCGCCGCGCGTCCGCTCCCGGTGACCGGCGCGCCGATCGTGCATCCGCTTGCACGATCCGGACGAACTGCATGGATCTGCATGATTCGTGCAAACCGGCGCGCGGCGCCGCGTAGGATGTGCTCGTGGACGAAGGCTTTCCCGGCAGCGATGCGCGGGGCTCCTGCACGCCCCTGCGGCTCGCGATCGTGGCGGGCAGCACGATCGCCTTCGCCCCCTTGCCGCCCCGCGGCTGCGTCGTCCTCGGCCGCGACGAGGGGTGCGACGTGCGCATCGACGATCGCTCGGTCTCGCGCCGGCACGCCGTCCTCCACGTCGGGCCCCCGCTCCGGATCGAGGATCTCGGGAGCGTCAACGGCACCTTCGTCGGCGAGCCGCAGCTCCCGGCGCTGACGGCGCGGACCCACCGCCTGCGGCGCCTCTCGCGCGACAGCGCCGAGATCGGCATCGGCGAGCGCTTCAACCTCGGCGCGACGACGATCGTGGTCGGCCGCGCGCCCGCGGAAGCCGCCACGGAGCCCGACTGCTGCCACGTGCCCGCCGGCATCGTCGTGCGAGCGCCGGCGATGCTGGGGCTGTACGAGCAGGCCGCCCGCGCCGCGCGGAGCCTCATCAGCGTGCTCGTTCTCGGCGAGACGGGGGTGGGCAAGGAGGTGCTCGCCCGGACCCTCCACGCGCGCTCGCCGCGGGCCAGCGGCCCCTACGTCGAGCTGAACTGCGCCGCGCTGCCGCCGTCGCTCCTCGAGAGCGAGCTCTTCGGCCACGAGAAGAGCGCCTTCACGGGCGCCACCCAGGCGCGCCCGGGCCTCCTCGAGTCGGCCCACGGCGGCACGCTCTTCCTGGACGAGATCGGCGAGCTGCCGCTCGCCTTCCAGGCGAAGCTGCTGCGCGTCCTCGAGGACCGGAAGGTGCTCCGCATCGGAGGCCGCGTGCCCCGCCGGATCGACCTCCGCTTCGTGGCGGCGACAAACCGCGATATCGAGGCGGAGATCGCCCGCGGCGCCTTCCGGCAGGACCTCTACTTCCGGCTGAACGGCATCTCGCTCGTCGTCCCGCCGCTGCGCGAGCGGGTCTCCGAGATCGGCCCGCTCGCCGAGAGGTTCCTCGAGGAGGCGTGCCGGCAGCTGGAGCAGCGCAGCGCGCCGCGCATCTCGCCGGAGGCGCTGGCCGTCCTCGAGGCGTATTTCTGGCCGGGGAACGTGCGCGAGCTGCGCAACGTGATCGAGCGCGCGGCGGTCCTGTGCGCGGGGGACTCGGTCGAGCCCGTCGATCTGCCGCCGCACCTGGCGTATGGCCCCGCGCCGCCGCTGAGCGGACCGCCGCCGAGCGGACCCGCGCCGCCGCCGTCGAGAGGCTCCATGCCGCCGCCGTCGTCGAGAGGCTCCACGCCGCCGCCGCCGTCGAGGCGCTCCACGCCGCCGCCGCCGTCGAGAGGCTCCACGCCGCCGCCGCCGTCGAGGCGCTCCACGCCGCCGCCGCCGTCGAGAGGCTCCACGCCGCCGCCTGGGCCCGCGCCGCCGTCGGCCGGCGACCTCACCCCGGCGCGTTGGGGGCCGGAGGGCGAGACCGCCGAGGGCTCCGGGCCTCCGGCAGAGGCCGCCGCGCCGCCGGGCGCCGACGCCATGGCGAGGCTCCGGCTCGAGATGAAGGCCGTCGACCGCCAGCGCGTCCTCGAGGCGCTCGAACAGTCCGCGGGCAACCAGACGCGCGCCGCGAAGCTCCTCGGCATTTCGCTGCGCACGCTGATCAACCGCATCGACGCGTACGGCATCCCGCGGCCGCGAAAGCGGCCGCCCTGAGCGCTCACGAGCGACCGAGCGCAGGCTGCGCTTCTGGTACGAGTTGAAGTACCCCCGCTCGCCCTCCAGCCTGCTCGATCGTCGCGTGCTGCCAGCCCCAGTCCGAAGGGGGCTTTCCCCATCCAGTGGGTGCCGGAATCACCTCTCCCATCGCTGGATTGATCTGCCGTTCTGCGGCGAGCGCATCATTGGCGAGCTGAAAAATCATTTGGGTGCGGCTCTTCTGGAACGAGGGCGTTTTGCTCATTTCACCCGGCGCAGTTTGGGTCGAGGCGGCGGCAGCGGTGAGGGGACATCGCCTCCTGCATAACGTGCACGGTGCGTTCGGTCATGCTCCTGCTGCAGGTGGAACGCCCAGTAGGCTTCGAAGTCGCCGCTCGAGCGCAGCGAGCGGAGGCGCAGCACCGCCTCTGCGCCTTGGAGCGACCAGCGAGCCCCGGTGCGGTCCATGCGATCCTTGACGAGATGGCGGCATGCGCCCTCGATCACCCCCGTGGCGATGGGCAGCCCCGCTGCGAGCGCGCGATCGTAGTGCAAGAGCGTCCGATGCTTCACGAGGTAGCCGATGCAGGTATCGAGCGTCACCGCTGTCCCCATGTCCACCACGCGGCTGCTGGCATGGCGCCGGATGGTGCTGGCAATGGCTCCGGCCGTGCGCCCCGCGAGCAGCTCGTGCAGCCGGCACGTCACCCACTGCTCGACCTCCTTGGTCCCGTCGGCGAAGAAGCAGTGCGCGGCCTTCCAGAGATATTCAAGCACGTGGATGATATCGAGGACTATTGTGATCTCGACGCATGCCTTCTTCGCGGCGCGCTTGACCAGGGTGATCTGGTCCTTGTTGCCGTCGACCAGCACCACCCACCGCCGAAGGCGTTCCGGATCGCGACGCAGGCCTTCAGCAAACGCCGCCGAGATCACCTCTCGCGATGACTTCTCCACGCTCGCCCAGACCCGTTTGTTCACCGGCCGCGGCCGTTGCGCGGCGACGTCATGCACAGGGCGCAAGTCGTTCACGATGTCGTCAGGCGTGCGGACCCAGGGGTCTATCGTGTAGAGGGTGGCGACCTCGGCCATTCGCTTCCGGTTGCGCTTCTCGCCCTTGGCGAGGCGCTTCGTGAGCTTGTGTTTCCCCGCTTCCGCAGCCTTCCGCGTCGCAGGTCGGAGGTCTTCGCGCCGCATCGCGATCCCCTTGCCGTCGAAGCTGAGTACCAGCAGCGCCTGAGTGTCCTCGACTTCGACGGCGCGGGTGGAGTAGAACGCATCGAAGTCCTGCGCGGCGCGCTCCGCGAGCTCCTCCACCTGGCGCTTCGGCACCGCGGCGCCGGTCGATTTTCTCAATCCCTCAACGACCTCATCGAACGAGCTGCGGGCGGCGCTCTCGGCGACGTAGCGACGGACGCTGTGCGAGTAGAGCTCGTCCGGGAGGCTCAGCGCCGCATCCATCGGATGAAGACCGGGGACGCCCGGCGCCTGATAGGCCGCGCGTGGCACATCGACCTCTCCGACGACCGACATGAGCGCTCTGCTGCTGAGACGTCGATGCTTGCGCTGAACGCCGTCCGCGCCCTTGACCTCCACGGGCCTTTCGCGCTCGGCCCGAAGCTCGAGGTGGGCCTGGAGGAGCCGCCGCTGGTACTCGCGCCCCTCGTCGACGACGAACCCCTCCAGCTCGGCATGCGTGCTCTCCATCGACTCGGATGACCGAAGATGCTTCTCCATGGCTTCTGCCTGCTCCCGGGCGCTCTCGAAAGGGTCCTGACCTGCTGCAACGGCGTACGCGGCGCTCACGACCAAGTCCTCCTGCCGGTCCAACCTGCCTGTCGGGACCGGCCTCTTGCAGAGGCCATGGATACGTCAGATTCGTGGAATTTCAACGCGTTGCATTTTCGCGCCCGGAATTATCACCTGTGGCGAAGTATACGATCGTCAATCCGTCGAATGTGGCCTCGCCCGCGCCCGGATTCTTTCACCTCTCGCGGCCGAACCTGGGCTGCGGCTTCGCGCTTGGGCCGGCGGATAAGTGCACGGCATCAACGTCGCAGGGGGGCCAAGTCCACCGGCTACGTCGACGGGCGTCTGCGTCGATGTGATAGGGGCGCGGTCCCAGGGACCGCGCCTTCGGCGCAACACCATGAAAGCGCACGGACTTTTGTCGTCGCCAAGGATCTACACCCAAATCATTTCATCGCTGTTGCCTGTGATTGGTGTGGTGCTCGTCAATTCGGTCCGACGTACTCGATGACGACACGTCGCAGCGACAGCGCCATCGCGGCCGCCCTCGCGCACAGCAGCGCATGGATATCTCGCGGACGTCAAGCGCCGCCCGGATACCTGCGTTCGGCGGAGATGCGATCTCTCTGGGGTGAGGGGCTTCGATCAGCTCATCGGCCTGCGCCCCTTGGCTCGTCAGCGCACTGGAGAGAGAGGAACGGCAAGAGCGCTCGACCGGGAGCCCCGAGGAGAGCAAGAATGCGCTGGCGGCGAGGGCGCCGTGCTGCCCAGGAAGCGGACGGCGCCGTCCAGGAATCCGGCGCGCCGTCTGCTGCATCCAGCCAACG
The DNA here is from genome assembly GCF_051519845.1 of Sorangium sp. So ce362. NCBI lineage: Bacteria > Pseudomonadati > Myxococcota > Polyangiales > Polyangiaceae > Sorangium > Sorangium sp. So ce362. Next base: position 9,011,583 of record NZ_CP150332.1, read on the forward strand.
CGCACGTCTTCACGGCGCCATCGGCGCGCGTCCCGGTCCCGTCGCTCGTCCAGGACACGCCCGTGCTCCCCAGGCAGGGAGGTGAAACCCCGCCACCTCGCCGGCCCACGGGCTCTTGCCCCGGGGGGCACCCCGGGGGGCGGAAGCGATCGTCGCCGTCCGGCTCTGCGAGGGGGACGCCCTCTTCGTCGAGGAGCAGAAAGGTGCCGCCGAAGAGCGACAGTTGCATGCACGCTTCGAGCGGGGAGACCTCGGGGGCCTCGCTTTCGTGCTCTTCGATCGGCCGGTCGTCCACGAGCTTCCTTCGCCGCAGCCACCGCATCATGCGCCTCTCGACGCGCCCAGCGACAGCCGCGATGTCGTCGCGCGAGGGTGCAGGGCCCTCGCGGAAGACCACCTCGGGGCCATCTTACCCCGCTCCCGCCGGGCCGACGCCCGGCGGCGCCACGGCACGCTCCAGCGCAGCGCGTCCTCGATCTGTGCGGCGCTTGCGTGCAGGCAGCGCCTTCAGCGCGGCATCCTGGAGGGGCGAGCCCCCGCGCTTGGAGGTCATGGCCTCCAGGCCACAGCCTCCACACCGGCGCCTGGAGCATTCTAGCAACAGTGCTGGCGTGCTCCCATTCCGGCGCTCGCTCGACGAGCGACCCCTCAAAATCGCCGGAGATCCGCGCCCACCGCACTGGCACGCAGCGTGCTCAGGAGGGAGGACAGCCCGTCGAACAATCAATCCTCGACCGGAGAGAACCCATCATGAAATCTACCGCATCCATCCTCGGCAGCCTCGTTGTCCCCTTCGCCCTCGTCGGTTGCCTCTCGGACTCCGAACCTCACGATGAGGGGCTCATGGACGTCGAGGAGGCCGCCGCCTTCCCCGAGGCGGCCCGCGCCCCGACGGAGGCGCAGCCGTCCGAAGGCATCGGCGCGCAGAACACCGCGCCGGCCGCGGACGCCCTCGCCCAGCAGACGCTGAGCCCCGTCGGGAAGTCTGGCGCAGAGATCGCGGTCAGCTCCGGCGGCGCGCAGTCCCTCGTCCTCCTCCAGCTCCCGATCGTCAACCTGCTTTATAACCCCGGCTTCGAGAACGCGCAGGCCGGCATCCCGTCGGGCTTCATCGATCATGGCAACGCCAACGCCTCATGGTTCGCCGGCTGGGGCACCGCGGCGGGCTCCTGGCCTGCCACGAGCAATGACCTGAACTACGGCGCCATCGCGACATGGCTCAAGACCGACGTCGTGCACACGCCCAACAGCCGCAGCCTCCTCGTGTCCGCGACGACGACCAACGGCGGCATCGCCCAGCAGTACTGGACAGCCGCCAGCCCGCCGCCGAACAACGCTTACCTGCGGTTCAGCGTCTGGGTCTATACCGTGACCGGTCAGGTGACGATCGGGCTCGGCAGCGGCGGGACGGGTTATACCACCAGGACCTCGACCCAGACCGGAAAGTGGGAGTACCTCCAGACCTGCGGCACGTCGTTGAACAACGAGGTATATATCTACACGATCGGCGGGCCGGCCGTGTACTACGTGGACGACGCGAACGTGTCGGCGACGCCTTCGCGCCTCCTCGACCAGTATTGCACGCCCGGCGCCGTCGTCTTCTGATCCACGCCTCCGCCGCTCGGCTCGCGATCCCGCGCAAGCCGGCGTCAAGAGGTCGTGGGGGTCTTGCTGGCGCTCGCGAGACCTCGCCGTGACGCGCGCGGCGGGAACGCCCAGGTCGCTCCGTCAGTCACCGTGGAAGCGGTTCTGGGCGACCAGTTCGTGTTCTTCTCGCTGCGGAAGCAGGTGATGCTGGCGTCCGGTCAGGTGTTGAAGTGAGGCCCATTGTCGGTCGAGTACAGGACGATGGTGTCCTCGGCGACCCCGAGCTCGTCGAGCTTCGAGAGGATCTTGCCGATGTACTCGTGTCCGTGCTCTCGTCGTCGATGGTCTCCATCCGCTCGCGCGTGAGCGGGCCGGCTCGTGGAAAGCCTGAGCTCCACGCCGCGCTGCTGCTGCATCGCTCAGTCGCTGCAGCACGGCGCCCCGCCGGGGGCGCCGCAGGTCGCCGGATCGTCGTTGGATGGGCAGCGGCTCGGTCGGGATGCCCAGATGGGTCAAGATCGCCACGAGGGCCTCGCGCTGCGCACGTTGACCGATATCGGCGATGATCCGCCGGCGCCCACCGCACGAACACGCGAGCACGTCCTTCAGATCGATCGGCCGGTCGTCCACGAGCTTCCTTCGCCGCAGCCACCGCATCATGCGCCTCTCGACGCGCCCAGCGACGGCCGCGATGTCGTCGCGCGAACGCGTACGGCACCCCGCGGCCGCGGAAGCGGCCGCCCTGAGCGCTCAGGAGCTGGACGAGAGGGCGGCGCCCCCCTGGCTCCGCGCACCGGCCGCCCCCTCCCGGATCCCGCGGAGCGCCGCCTCGACGTCCCGCTCGGCGCCGAGGGCGAGCCCCCGCTCCGCGAGCGCGCTCGCCGCGACCGAGTCGCTCCCGGCGAGCGCCTGCTCGGCCGCGTGCAGGTAGAACTCTACCGCGAGCCGCGACTCGCCGCCCCGCTCGAAGTGCTCGGCGAGCACCTTGGCGTCGTGCTCCCCCGCCTGCAGCAGCCACTCGGCCGCCAGCCTGTGGCCGAGCGCGCGATCGTGCTCCGGGAGCATCGCGTAGCAGCCGTCCCGGATGAGCGCGTGCCGGAACGCGTACTCCTCCTGGTCCGAGAAGCGGCTCTGCTCGCGCCGCTCGAGGAGCTCGCGCTGGAGCATCCAGGGCAGCCAGTCCACCGCCAGGGTCGAGCCGCGGGCGTCGCCCAGCAGGGCGAGCGCCCCCTGCTTCCAGAACGTCTCGCCGAACACGCTCGCCGCCCGCAGCAGCCGCCTCGCCTCCGGGGGGATGGCCTCGAGCCTCGCCTCGACCATGCCCAGGATCGTCTCCGGCAGCCTGTCCGCCCGCCCCTCCGCGACCGCCCGGATGAGCTCCTCCAGATAGAAGGCGTTGCCGCTCGCGCGCTCGACGAGGCGCGCGACCTCCGAGGGCGGGAACCCGTCGCCGAGCATCTGCCGCACGAGCTCCTCGGCGGCGCGGCGCGGCAGCGCGCCGAGCGTCATCTCGTGGATCTCGCTGCCCTCCCAGAGGACGGGGAAGGCCTTGCGCACCTCGACGCGCGCCAGGTAGAGCACCGCGAACGGCCGGTCGCGGAGCTCCCGCAGGACCCGCGCGATGAGCTTGAGCGACGCCGCGTCGCCCCACTGGATGTCCTCGAGCACGAGCAGGTACGGCCCCGCCGCGCACGCCGCCTCCATGAAATCGAGGTAGGCGAGCGGGATCTGGTCGGCCATCAGCGCCGGGCTCCGCCGCGCCTCCTGGAACCTCGGATCGGCCTCGCTCGGGAACGGCGTGCCGACGATCTCGCCGAGGAAGGCGGCGATCCGCGTCGTCTGGCCCGCCCCGAGCGCCGGGGCGCGCGCGACGAGCGAGAGGAGCCGCTCGCGCTGCGCCGGGGCGGGCTCGCCCCCGGTGATCCCGGCCGCGCCCCGGAGCGCCGAGCCGAGGAGCGAGAACGGCGACCCGGCGCTCAGCGAGTCGCCGCGGCCGACCGCGATGGTGAGCTCGGGGTGCCGCTCCCGCAGGACCTCGATGAGCTCGAAGCGCAGGCGGGATTTGCCGATCCCGGGCGGCCCGGTGATCACGATGGCGCGCGGCTCGGGCCCGCCGAAGCTGTCTTCCAGGAGCTCGCGCAGGTTCCGGAGCTCCCTGTCGCGGCCGACGTAGGGGCTCGGCTTTCCGATGAGCGTCCGCGCCGTCCGGCCGACCTCGCGCTCCTGCAGCAGGAAGAACGTGCCGGACCGCGCCGCCTCGATCTCGAAGCGCGCGTCGAGCAGCGCCCGGGTGACGTCGTCGATCCGCACGGGATCGGGCCTCTTTTCCGGGCGCGCCCACGCCTCGCGCTCGGCGAGGGCGAGCAGCGCGGCCGCGCGGTCCATGACCGGCCCGACCGGCAAGCTGCCTGTGTGCTCGGCGCGGCCGGTCGCGAGCACGACCGAGGCCTCCGGCAACACCTGGCCGAGCGTCAGCGCGCACCGCGCCGCGCGCGCGGCCTGCTCGACAGCGTCGCCCACGCCGGCGATCGACAGCACGATCGTCCCGTCGGCGAGCGCGTCCACCCGCGCCCCGAACGGCTGCGCGCTCGTGTGGAGCTTCCTCGTGAGGTCTCCCGGCATGGCGGCGACGACGAGGGTGCTGGCCGAGCCGTCGGAGGCGGCCGGGTGCAGCTCCTTCGCGGCCACCATCGAGAGCAGCCGGAGCTCGCCCGTGGTGATCGCCTCGTACAGCACAGACGGCGCGGCCAGGCCGCTGCTCGGATCGCGCTCGAGGGCCTCGAGCGCCTCGAGCACGGCCGAGCCGTCGCGCGGCCGCTGCTCCGGGTCCTTCGCGAGCATGCGGGCGACGAAGTCGTCGAGCTCCTGCGGCAGGTCGGGCCGGAGGTGCCGCACGCGCGGCGGGTCTTCCATGAGCAGCTTGGCGAGGAGGGCCATGACGTGCTGGCCCTGGAACGCCGGCCTGCCGGTGAGGCACTCGAAGACCACGGCGCCGAGCGAGAAGATGTCGGCCCGCGCGTCGAGGCGGTCGCGGTCGCCGGTGGCCTGCTCGGGGGCCATGTAGCCCGGGGTCCCCATCACCGAGCCGGTCCGCGTCAGCGCGCCGATTGTGCGCTTCATCCGGGCGATGCCGAAGTCGAGCACCTTGAGGCCGGCGACCTCGCCGCCGACGAGCAGGAGGTTGCCCGGCTTGACGTCGCGGTGGACGATGCCCCGCGCGTGCGCCGCCCCGAGCGCCTCGGCGGTCGCGCGGAGCAGGGCGAGGCTCTCCTCGAGGTCGAGCTTCTGGCGGGCGAGGCGCTGCGCGAGGCTCTCGCCGTCGAGCCACTCCATGGCGAGGTAGGGCACCCCGTCGGGGGTGATGCCGTGGGCCACGTGCCGGACGATCCTCGGGTGATCGAGCTCGGCGAGGATCCGGGCCTCGTGCTCGAAGCGGTGCGCGGCGCTGCGGTCGGGCTGACCGAGGAGCTTCAGCGCGACGGGCGCCCCGGTGGCCCGGTCGACGGCGCGGTAGATCGTCCCCATCCCGCCGGAGGCAGCGACGCGCTCGATCTCGAAGCGGCTGTCGATGACCTCTCCCGGACGCATGAGGCGGAGGATGCACCGGCGTCGAGCCGCCATCAACGGTCCGGCGGCGGGGGGCGCCTCGTGTGCGCCTCGCCCCCACGCGCCTCGGCGCGGTCGCGACCGAAGAGGCGATGTGATCGACGCACTGATCAGGCCGCGCCGACCGCTCATCCTGCTCGGTCGCCGGGGTCGTCGGCCGGCTGGGCGGCGCAGGGCCACGCGCCCGCGACGCGCGCGTCGCGCACCGCGTGGGCGTTCCGATTCATTCGTTGACGTCTGCGAGCCGGGTCGTCAAGGTGCGTTTCAAACAATCGTATGAACGATCGAGACCGCCCCGCCCACGCGGACGATCCACGCCAGAGGCTCATCGTCGCCGCGATCGAGCAGATCGAGCAGCACGGCGTCGGGCAGGCGACGGTGCGGAAGATCGCGGCCGCGGCCGGCGTGAACATCGCCGCGGTGAACTACTATTTCCGTTCGAAGGAGGCGCTGCTCGCGGCGGCGCTCGAGGGGTCGATTCGCCACATGCTCGAGGACGGCGAGGAGTTCCTCGCCCGGATGCCCGGCGATCCGATGGGGGCGCTCAGCGGGCTGCTCGACTACTACCTCGAGGGCTGCCTGCGCTACCCGAACCTGAGCAGGGCCCACCTGCACGACGCGTTTCAAGCCGACGACTACAGCGGTCCTTTCCCGACGCTCTTCGCGCCCGTGATCCTGCGCCTGCGCGATCTCGTCCGGGCGGCGGTGCCCGGGCTCGATGAGCGAGCGGCCGCGCATCGCGTGGTGGCCGCGCTCTCGGCGGTCTTCTTTCCGGCGTTCTTCGCGGGGCTCTACGAGGGGCTGAGCGCGCTCGGCACGCCGGCCGACCGCCTCGTCTACGCGCGAGAGCTGGCGCGGCAGACCCTGGCGCCCGCGGAGGGTGTCAGCAATCGAAGTAGCGGCGGAGCCCGGGGCGGATGACCTCCTCGAGGGTCTCGTCGAGCAACACCCGCGCTTCCAGGCCGCTGCACAGCCCGAGCTGCTCGCCTTGCGGCGGGGCAGCTCGCCGCTCCAGGGAAGCGGCGCCTGGGCGCTGGCCACTAGAGCGGCTGGTAGAGCTGGATCAGGTTCCCGCAGGTGTCCGAGAGCACAGCCACCATGACCGGGCCCATCGGGGTGGGCTCCTGGGTGAACGCGACCTGGCGCTCCTTCAGGCGCGCGAACTCGGCCCGGAGGTCCGTCACCTCGAACGCGGTGAGCGGGATGCCCTGCGCGAACATCGCCTGCTGGAACGTCTTCGCCGCCGGGTTGGCGTTCGGCTCCAGCACGAGCTCGACGTCGTCGGGCCCCTCCGGCGAGACCACGGTGATCCACCGGTACTCGCCGACGGGAAGGTCGTGCTTCTTCTTGAAGCCGAGCACCTCCGTGTAGAACTTCAGCGCTCGGTCCTGGTCCTCGACCATGATGCTGTTGAGCTTGATCTTCATCGTTCGCCTCGCTGAGCGGATGGGTCTGGGCCGACTCTGCCAGGACCGCCCGGCTCACGCTTCTCGAAAACTGCGAAAGGCGTCCGGCGGCAGCCGTCCCATCAGGCTGAGACACCCCGGGACGAGCTCCCACGGGAGGGTGCCCGGCACCTGGACCATCGCGCGCAGCCGCCGCCCGTAGGCCGAAGGCGGCACGCCGATCCGCTGCGCGAACAGAGCGCTGAAGCTGCCGAGGCTGGAGAATCCCACCTCCATGCACACGTCGGTCACCGAGTGCCGTCCGGCCGCGAGGAGCTGCTTGGCCAGCTCGAGGCGCTGCCGGATGCGATACTGGTGCGGTGTCACGCCGAACACCGCGTCGAACTGCCGGATGAAGTGATAGGGAGAGATCGCCACCTCCCGCGCCACGTCCTCGATCGACAGCTTCGCGTCGTGCACCTCGGAGAGCAGGTCGCGCGCCCGGCAGAGGCTCCTCAGTGCGTCGTGTCCCAGCAGCATCGCCCACGCCCACGATAGGCTGCAGCAGCGGCGGGCACAAGCGACCCTTCAGCCGCCCTCATCCGCCCTCATCCAGCCGCAACAGGCGGGCTCACCTGGCAGCGAAGCTCTCACCTGGATCGTGCCGCCATGAAGCGACGCGAGCGACCCCACGATGGAGAAGGCGCGGCCCGACCCGGGTCGGCCGGCGCCGCCTTAACCCGGGTCGGGTTGCGCCGGAAGGAACGCGCTCTCCTCGTAGTCGCTGCGGGGGTTCCACGCCGCGTAGCCGGCACAGCCGGCGTCGTCGATCGCCCGGATCTGCTCCCGGATGTGCCACGGGGTGTACTTGTAACGCCGCATCGGACGCGAGCTGTCCAGATCGAAGGCCTGCACCCAGCTGCGCAGCAGCGCGATCCGCCCCGGCAGATCGGCGACCCGGCGCCAGCCGGCGGAGAGCGACGCGCGGAGGGTCTCGTACGGGTGATGGGCAGGGTTCGCGAGCCCGAAGCTGCCGGGGCCCCAGTGCGATGGGTACGGCATCGGCATCACGTAATCGAAGAGCTCCACCGCGTCCTCGAGCCGCTGTCCGATGCCGTCCTGCGGCCCGAGGAGCGTGATCCCGAACAGGTCCGCCGAGATCGGGCGGGACGCCGCGTCGCCGACCTCCGCGCGAAGGAACTCGAAGAACGCCCGGATCGTCGGCGTCCTCTCGTGGATCGGAGTCCGCGAGCGCGGCTCGCGCGCCGCGCCGTAGCGCACGTAATCGTAGTTCACCTCGTCGAAGCCCGCGTCGAACGCCCGGAGCGAGATCTCCGCGATCTCTCGCCATCGCTCCTCCGAGCCCGGATCGTACCAGCCCCGTGGACCGCCCTTGAACGCGACGAGCCGGGCGATGAGGTAAATGCCGGCGTGGCGAAGGGCCTCCAGCTGGGCCCTCGTGGCCTCATCGCCCTCCAGGAGGAGCGCTCCTCCGTTCGACCGGATATCGATGACCAGGGAGTTCAGCTCCGTCCGCTGGACCAGGGAGGAGAGCCGCTCCATCCGGTCCGCGTTCCTCCCCGCCGCGAAGTTCACGTAAATCGCCTTGATGACCGTGGGCATGCCGTTCCCCCCGGGCGAACGTAGAGCACGCCGCCGGCCACCCCCAGGTGCACGACCCCGACGCCCGGGTCACGCCCGAGCTATCCCCGCATCGCCTGGATCGGGCTGATCCGCGCCGCGCGTAAGGCCGGGAAAAAGCCGCCGAGCACGCCCATCGCCACGGCGACAAGCACCGACGCGATCAGGATCCCCGGCGTCGGCTCGAACGTGAACACGATCTCGGAGAAGCTCGCGAAATTGATGGTCGAGAAGCGCACGAACCGCATCCCGAGCGCGGCGAGCACGCCGAGCGCCCCGCCCACCATCGCGAGGAGGATCGACTCGATAAGGAACGACGTGAGGATGCTCATCCGGGAGAAGCCGAGCGCCCGCAGCGTGCCTATCTCGCGCTGCCGGTTGGCGATCGACGCGTGCATCGTGATCATCGCGCCGATCATCGCGCCGATCGAGAAGAACACCGCGATGAGCACGCCGATCCCCTTGATGAACATGCTCGTCCCCTCGGACTGCTTCTCGTAATAGTCGCTCTCGCGCATCACCTCGAGCCCGAGGCTCCGGTTCTGCTCGATCGACGCCTCGAACGCGTCGAACTTGCTGTCCGAGGCGAGCCGCGCGCGCACCGACGACACGCCCCCTTCCCGGCCGAACGCCGAGCGCGTCGTGTGCAGATCGGCCCAGACCTCGGAGTCCGACGAGGAGCCGCCGTCGGAGAACACGCCGACCACCTTCACCGGCCGGTTCTTGCGGAGCTCGAACGACTCGCCCATCGACAGACCCCTGAAGCGGCCGTGGATCGCCTGCCCCACGATCACCTCGTCCGTGCCCGGCTGCGCCGGCCGGCCCTGGATGATCTTCACGTGCGAGCGGAACGCGAGCACGTCATCGGTCACGCCGCGCACCTGGACGTTCGAGACGCCCTCCGTGCCGAGCTTGTCGAGGAGGATGACCGCCACGACCTCCCCCACCCCGTCCGGCTTGCCGTCCTGCCGCTTCGCCACCTCGGCGCTCGCGAGGATCAAGCCGACTTGCTGCTCCTCGACGCTGCTCGCCATCTCGACGTCCGATCCCTTCCGGATCACGAGCGCGACGTCGCTCTGCGCGGTGCGCCCGAGGGTGCGCTCCACGCTGTTCGCGAGCATCAACACCGAGGCGAACACGAACACCACGAGGCCGAGCCCCGCCGCCGTCGCGACGGTCGTCGTCTTGCGCACCACCAGATTTCGAACGTTGTAGGCGACGGGGATCATGAGCGCTCTCTCCCGCTTTCAGGGGGTCGTGGACAGGCTGCGACGTCGGTTCGCTCAGGCCACGCGCCGGAGCGCGTCGGTGACCGAGAGCTTCGAGGCGTTGTACGCCGGGAGGAGCGACGCGATCAGCGACAGCCCCATCGAGAGCAGCACCGCCATCACCATCGTCGAGGGCTCGATCCGGAAGTAAGGGAACATGCCGCCCATGTTCTCCTCCAGCCACCGGCCCATCCCGAGCTCGATGATCGGATAGGCGATCGCGAGCCCGGCGAGCCCCGCGAGCAGCCCGACGGTCGCCGCCTCCCCGATGATGAAGATCCTCACGTGCTTCGGCTCGAACCCGAGCGCGCGCAGCACGCCGTACTCCCGCGACCGCTCCCGGACGCCCATCGCGATGGTGTTGCCGAGGATCATCATCATGATGAGAAGGATGATGATGGACACGGCGTTGAGCGCCGTCAGCACGGCCGACATCATCGCCATGAACGACAGGTTCATCGCCCGCTCGCTCATCGTCGCCGTCTGGATGTCCTTCTCGTCGAAGATCTTGTCGATGGCCGCGCTGATCTCCGCGCTCCGCGAGGGATCGTCGATCCGGGCGGCCATCCAGCCGATCTGGTCGCGGTCCCGCTCGGGGATCGACTCGTTCAGGTAGTCGTAATGGAAGATGAACTGCGACCTGTCGATCGACTTGCGCGACGCCGTGTAGATCCCCGAGACGTTGAACTGCCACGGACCGGGGTAGATCGACCCCTCCAGCGTCACCGTGTCGCCCACCTTCGCGCCGAGCCGCGTCGCGAGGACGTCGCCCACGATGGCGCCCTTGCGATCTCCCTGCCACCGCTCCATGTCCCCGGGCGGGACGACCATCTCGTCGTAGACCTTGAAGAAGGTCGCCGATTCGACCGCCATCGAGGCGAAGAAGTTGTTGGCGTCGCGCGGGTCCTTGCCGCCGAACCAGCTCGTGAACGTCCCCTCCGTCACGCCGGGGACCTCGCGGAGCGTGGCCATGTACCGCTTCGGCAAGGGCAGGATGAACGAGATCTTGTGCCTCGTCGCGATCCGGTCCTTCGCGGCGTAGTCGGCGGCGACGTTCCACGCCGACAGCACCGTCCGGAGGAGCACGAACGCGAGCACCGCCACCGCCGCGCCGATCACGGTCAGCAGCGTCCTGAACTTGTTCCGGAGGACGTTCCTGGCGGCGACGGAGACGAGGTTCATGACAGGTTCCCCTTGTCGAGCCGGCGCGTCACCGTCGCGCGCTCGGCCGCCTGAGGATCGTGCGTGACCATCAGGATGGTCTTCCTGAACTCCTTGTTGAGCTTCTCCAGGAGCATCAGGATCTCATCGGCGCTCTTGCGATCGAGATCGCCGGTCGGCTCGTCCGCCACGATGATCGTCGGGTCGTTCACGATCGCCCGCGCGATCGCCACCCGCTGCTCCTGGCCGCCGGAGAGCTGCCGCGGATAATGGCCCATCCGCTCCTCGAGCCCGACCACGCGCAGCGCCGTCTGCGCGCGCTTCCGCCGCTCCGAGGCCGAGAGGCTCGTGAGCAGGAGCGGCAGCTCGACGTTCTCGGCGGCGGTGAGGACGGGCATCAGGTTGTAGGCCTGGAAGATGAAGCCCATGGTCTTCGATCGGAAGCGCGCCAGCTCGCCGTCGCTCATCCGCGTGAGCTCCTGCCCCGCCACGCGCGCGGTGCCGCGCGTGGGGCGATCGAGCCCGGCGATGAGGTTCAGGAGCGTCGACTTGCCCGAGCCCGAGGGCCCCATCAGCGCCTCGTACGACCCCTCCGGGATATCGAGCGTGATGTCGTCGAGCACCACGATCGGCTCCTTGTCGCGGAAATAGGTCTTGCCGACCCCCTGCAGCTCGACAATGGCCTTCGGCTTTCCATCGCGATACCCGTCGGTCATTCGCTCCCCTTTCCCTTCTCCTTGATCTTCTGGCCGTCCTCGAGGTCGGCCGGCGGCTTGACCACGAGGCGCGTCCCCGGGGCCGGGCCGTCGAGCAGCTCCAGCCCGCCCGGCGCCGGCCCGCCCACCTTGATCGGCACCATCTTCGCCTGGCCCTGGTCGACGACGAACACCACCTTGGCGCCGGCCCGCTCGATCACCGCGGCCTCCGGGACGACCCGCTTCGGCGGCTCCTTCATCGCTTCTTCGGACAGCGCCTCGGCGAGGAAGCTCACCCGCGCGCTCATCTCCGGCAGCGCCTCCTTCGCCTCCCCGACGAACTTCACCTTGACCGGGATGGTCGCCTTGGCGCGGTTCACCCGCTTGCCGATCTCGACCGTCGTGCACCGGTGGCGCTTCGAGGGATAGGCGTCGAGGACGACCTCGCACGGCTTGCCGGGCTCGATGAGGTAAAGGCGCGTCTCCGGGACATCGGTCTCGACGACGAGCGACGTGAAATCGGCGATCTCGACGAGGTGCGGCAGCTCGAGGCCGACGACCTCCCCGATCTCCGGCGGCTTCGACATGATCGTGCCGTTGATCGGCGCGACGATCTTCCTGTCGGCCAGCGTGATCCGGAGGCTCTCGACGTCGGCCGCGGCGGCCTTGACCTCGGCCTCGGCCGCCGCGGCCGACTGCGTGAGGGAGTGCGCGCGCGCGGTCAGGTCCTCCATCGAGGCGCGGCCGGTCACCTGGCGCTCGACCAGCGCCCGCTCCCGCGCGACCTGCTGCTCCACCTCGACGATGCTCGCCCGGGAGGCGACGGCGCGCGCCCGCGCGGCGGCGACCTTGGCCTGGGCCGCGGCGACGAGGCTCTTCTGGTCGGCGTCGTCGAGGTCCACGAGCGGGTCGCCCGCCTTCACCACGTCGCCTTCCTTCACGAACACCCGGGCGATGCGGCCCGGGAGCTTGGCCCCGACCCGGGACACGACCTGCGGGACCACATACCCGGTCGACGTCACCGAGATCGACGCCTGCGCGGGCGAGACCAGCGCGATCTCGGTGGTGGCGACCTCGGTCTTGAAGATCGCGCTCTGCGCCCTCGGCGCGACGAGCACGGCGGCGCCGGCGACCGCCACGAGCGCGAGCACGGCGATGAGGGCGGTGCGGAGCGGGCTCCGCCGATCGGGATCGACGTCCCGCTGGATCCGGAGCGAGGCGAGATCCGAGCTGAGCTGGTCGGACACGGCGCCTCCTTAACACGCTTCGGGCGGGGCGTTCATATTCTAGCGTGAATTCCTGACGCGCGGCGCCAGCCGCCCCTGAAACGCGCCGGTACGGCCGCGCCGCGCCTCGGGCGGCGCTTGCCGCACGCCCAGCGCCGGCACCGTGGCAATCTGCCCGTCCAGACTACAATGCACCTCGCGGGCGGCGTGCCCGCGCCTCAGAAGAGCGTCAGGAGGTGTTCGTGGCCACGGAAGCCGATGATCCGGGCCCGCTCCAGCGGATGATCCGGGTCGATCAGCTCCCGGCCAGGACCGTTTCCGATGCCAGGGGCAAGCTCAGCTACCCGGCCAGGACCGTTTCCGATGCCAGGGGCAAGCTCAGCTACCCGGCCAGGACCGTTTCCGATGCCAGGGGCAAGCTCAGCTATCCGGCCAGGACCGTTTCCGGTGCCAGGGGCAAGCTCAGCTACCCGGCCAGGACCGCTTCCGATGCCAGGGGCAAGCACAGCTACCCGGCCAGGACCGTTTCCGGTGCCAGGGGCAAGCTCAGCTACCCGGCCAGGACCGTTTCCGGTGCCAGGGGCAAGCTCAGCTACCCGGCCAGGACCGTTTCCGGTGCCAGGGGCAAGCTCAGCTACCCGGCCAGGACCGTTTCCGATGCCAGGGGCAAGCTCAGCTACCCGGCCAGGACCGCTTCCGGTGCCGGAGGGATGCTCAGCGAGTCACTGGCGACCCCACGTGGCGACCCGGAGCGTCTTCGTCCCGTGCACCGGGCGGTGCGTTTCACAAACGGACCCGGAAAGCTCCCCGCAATTCTAGGTATGAGCACACCTTTTTCGCGCTCCGATGACACCTCCCGCGCTCCTACCTGGAATTCGGTTCACGCTGCCGCAGTGGAGGTCCTCCCCCGCGCGCTCCGGCTCCTCGGGGTCGCCGAGCCCTGTGTCGACGACCTGGTCCTGGCGGTCCTGCTCGCGGCATACGAGCGCCGGGCTTCGCCGGCTAGTCTGCCGGTACCGCCGGCACTCCAGCCGCCCTCACCGCCCACCTCGAACCTGAGACGGACGCTGGCCCGGAGGGGCGGCGCCCTCGGGTCGGCTGCCGCGGGCAGAGGAGCGCCGTCGCGATGAGCGGCCCCAGGGCCAGATACGGGCTCGGCACGCGCCGGGCCCGCTCCGTCCTCGGACGCCTTCGGGGCGCGAGGCGCCTGACACGCGCAGCCATCGCCGCGGCCATGGACCTGCTCTGGATCACCCTATGCCTGCTCTGGATCGCGGAGGCGCACGCCGCGCCGGCTCCGCCTCAGGCCGTGATGCGGCTCGAGATCATGCGAGGCCCCGGCGCCAAAGGCTGCCCCGACGAGACGTTCCTGCGCACGGAGGTGACGCGCAGGCTCGGCTACGACCCGTTCCGGGACGACGCGCCATGGGCGCTCACGGTCGGCCTCGCGTGGGATGGTGCGGAGCTCGCGGCCTCGCTGGCGCTGCGCGACCCCAAGGGCGAGACCCAGTGGGCCGACGGGTTCGGCACCCGGAATGGCTGCGAGCAGCTGCTCTCCGGCGTGGCCCTCGCGATCGCGGCGCGGCTCCTCGGCACGCCGGAGCGGGCTCCCCCGCCGCCCGCGCCGGCGCCGCCGCCTACGCAGGCGCGGCGCGACGCACCGGCGCCACCCCGCCGGGCCGAGCTGCCACCGGCGCGACCGCGGCCGGAGGCAGCGCCGGCTCCGGCAAAGCCGCTCCGGCTCGAAGCGGGGCTCGGGGTGACGCTGGGCCTGGGAATCACGCCGGGCGCCGCAGCCGGGATGATGCTGTCCCTGGGCGTTCGCCGGTCTGACTGGTCGATCGCGGTGGAGGGGCGTGGGCTCGTCGCTCTGGCGCAGGAGGTGGAAGCGGTGCCCCTCGGCACGAGGGCCTTCACGGCGGCTGCGCTGGCCTGTCATCGCGGCCACTACCTGTTCGCCTGCGGGGTTGTCACAGGCGGCGTCGTCCGGTTCGTCCCTCAGGGTCCGTGGGACGTCGTTCCCCCCGCCCAGCCGCTGCTCGGTGCTGGCACACGGCTCGGAAGCAGGTGGCCCTTCTCGGACAGGTGGTCCGCGTACGGGTACGCCGAAGCTGTCTGGTTCGTCGCGGACGCCGTGCTCCGACGCCGGCACGACCCCAGCGAGACCCCCGCGGCCCTCACCTGGTCGTCACCCCCGGCCGGCGCCGCGTTCGGATTCGGTGTCACGGCAACGTACTGAACGAGCTCGCATGACCATGGAGCCTTTTGACGTTGATCATGATATTTTTCGAAACGAATCTGCAATGACCTACGTAACCAGCCGTCTTGCCATGGATATCCGTTGTCAGCGTGGAGCACTGTCGGGTAGCTTGTCCGGCATGCGCGTCTTCTCCTGGCTGCTTGTGGGACTGTTCTCGTTAACGGCCTGCTCCGGCGACTCGATCATCACCGGTCCCTGTCAGCCTCAGGAATACGGCCACCCAGGTTGCCCATGGCCCGAGGAAGGTGGCGGCGGGGCCGGCGGTGAAGGCGGTGCTGGCGGCAGCGGCGGAGCCGGGGACGGCGGCGATGAAAGCGCCTGCGCCGGCGACTGCATCCCGCCGGCACCACTCGGCTGGTTCGGCCCGGCGCTGCTCTGGTACGGCCCGCCAGACCAGGCGCCGGACTGCCCCGCCACCGCGCCGAATCTCGGCTACGAGGGCTTCGCCGATCTGGCGCCGGAGCCGCTCGCCTGCGCGGCCTGCCTGTGCGATCCACCGGAGGCTGCCTCGTGCCAGCTCCCTCTCGGCTGGTCAGCGCACGCCTCGGCATGGTGCGACGAGGCCGCCGGCAGCGTCGCGAATGCCTTCGCGGCGCCCGACGGCTGGGACGGCTCCTGCACCGCCGCGGACGCGATCCCCGCAGACCAGGACTGCGGCGGGCAGCCGTGCGTGCAGTCGCTCTCGATCGACGCGCCGGCCGTGCTGGTGACCGCCGCGTGCACGCCGAGGATGGACGAGCCGCCCCCGCCGGCTCGACTCGATCCCTGGCAGACCCGGGCGCTCGCCTGCTTGCCCGGCGCCTACACAGAGTGCCCGGGCGACCGGAGCACCTGCATGCCATCGCCGGAGCAGCCCGGAGCTCCGCCGCCCGGCGGCTTCCTGACGTGCATCTTCCACGAAGGTGACGTGACGTGCGCGGACCCTTATCTGGACAGACACGTCTTCTACGGCAGCGCCGACGACACGCGCGGCTGCTCCCCGTGCGCCTGCGGGGAGCCGCAAGGCGCGTCGTGCATGATCATGGCCTCGGTCTACAGCGACGGCGCGTGCGCCGAGCAGGTCGCATCGACGCTCATCAGCTCGATGGCGCCGTTCTGCGGGGTCACGCCGCCCGGCGTCGCCCTCGGCAGCAAATTGGCGGAGGTCGTCGCCGTGGATCCCGGCGGCTGCGTCCCGAGCGGCGGCAAGACGGTCGGCGAACTGCTGCCGGTCGCGCCATCGACGTTCTGCTGCCAGGCATAGCCCTCACACTGGAGTCCGATAGCGGCGGTCACCCGCAGCGGGTGACCGCCTCAGAAATCCCAGAGCGTGTGCAGGTGCTCGTAGCCACGGAAGCCGATGATCCGGGCTCGCTCCAGCGGATGATCCGGGTCGAGGCGCAGGTTCGGAAGGCGCGCGAGCAGCTGCTCCAGCGCGACGCGGGCCTCCAGCCGCGCGAGCGGCGCGCCGAGGCAGAAATGGGTGCCCCGGCCGAAGGTGAAATGCCGATCGGCGTTCGGCCGGCAGGGGTTGAAGGTCGTCGGCTCGCCGAACACGCTCTCCTCGTGGTTGGCCGAGCAGATCGCGAGCTGGACCGTCGCGCGCGCCGGCACCGTCACGCCGCCCAGCTCGACCTCCGTCGTCGTCTGTCGCGCGAGCCAGAGGAGCGGCGAGTCGAGCCGCAGCGTCTCCTCGATGACGTGGCCGAGCTGCGCCGGGTCCTCGCGCACGGCGGCGAGGTGCGCCGGGTGCACAAAGAGCAGCGCCAGCGCGTTGCCGATCAGGTAAAGCGTCGTCTCGTGCCCGGCCAGGATCAGCTGCATGGGCACGGAGATCAGCTCCTCCTCGCTGAGCTGCGCCTCGCCGTCTTCATGCGCCCGGATCAGCGCCGAGAGCAGATCGTCGCCCGGGCTCCGCCGGCGCTCCGCGATCACCTCGGCGAAGTAATGCTGGAACGCGCGCAGCCCCTTCGCCGCCTCCACCAGCTGCGGGACGGGCTCGGCGTTCCAGACCAGCTTGATCCAGCCGTCGGACCAGCGCTTGAGCAGATCGATGTCGGCGCGCGGCATCCCGAGCATGTCGCCGATCACGAGCGCCGTGAACGGGAACGCGAACCGCGGGATCAGATCCGCCCGGCCCTCGGCGGCGAACCCGTCGATCAGCTCGTCGGCGAGCGCCCGCATCTGCGGCTCCATCGCGGCGACGCGCTGCGGGGAGAAGCCTTTGTTGATGAGGCCGCGCAGCCGCGTGTGGTCGGGCGGATCGGTCGTGAGCAGCGTCGGCAGCCGCCCTTCGGGGTCTCCGAGCACGGCGACGACCTCGGGCGCCAGCGGGGTCCTGGGGCTCATCAGGTATTTCGAGGAGAAGCGCTCCGTGTCGCGGAGGACGGTCATGATGTCCTCCGCGCGCGTGACGAACCAGCTGTTCGCCGACGCGTTGAAGAAGACGGGGGCGCCGCGGCGGGCCTCTGCGTAGAACGGATAGGGATCGGCCGGGTGCCCGGGGTCGATGAGGCTGTGCGCGCCGAGGGCGGCGCGCAGGTCGTCAGGGGTTGTCATGCTAAGTGTCTCCTGTTCTGGCGAGATCGCGCGAGCGAGGCGCGAGCGCCCGGCACCGGGAGGGAGCCCCGGCCGCGAACGCCTGTCGATGTTATGCCGTGCAAGCCCGGACACATATACTTGTCCGCTACTTCCCCGCCGGCCGGCCAGCTCCCCCTCGCGGCGAGCCGGCCCCCCCACCGGACCCGAGCGCTGCATGCCGCCTTCCCCTGGATCGACCCCGCCCCCCGACAGCCCCCGCCTCCCCGGCGCACCGGCGCGCCCGCGGCGCTCCTGGCGGGGCTGGGCCGGCTTCTCCGGCCTGCTCCTCCTGGCCATCCTCGTGCCCTTTTTCCTCTTCGCGGACCGCCTCGAGGCGGCGGCGCGGGCGCTCCTCGCGGTCCCGCCCTCGGGCGGCGCGGCGGCGCTCGTGCTGGGGGGGCTGCTCGCGGGCGATGTGGTCCTGCCGGTGCCTTCGAGCTTCGTGAGCACGGCCGCGGGCGGCCTGCTCGGGTTCTGGCGCGGGACGGCGGTCTCCTGGGCGGGCATGACGGCGGGCGCGGGGCTGGGCTACCTGCTCGGCGCGCGGGCGGGGGCGCCGGCCCTGCATCGAATGGTGGGCGAGGCGGAGCTCGCGCGGCTCACGCGCGCCGCCGAGCGGCACGGCCCCTGGTTCCTGCTCCTCTTCCGCGGGGTGCCGGTGCTCTCCGAGGCGTCGGTCGTCTTCGCCGGCGCGGGCCGCATGCCCCGCCGCGCGTTCTTCACGGTGACGGCCCTGGCCAACCTCGGCATCTCGGCCACCTACGCGGCGCTGGGCGCGTCCGCCGCGCGGTTCACGTCGGTCCTGCTGCTCTTCGCCGGGATCGTGCTGCTCCCCGGGATCGCGCTCCTCGTCGTCCGCTTGCCGGAATGGCGGCGGAGGTCGGCGCAGAAGCGCAATGGGCCAGTGACATTCTGACCGCGAGTTTCCGCGCGGGGCTTGGCTTGTATCGGCATAGGGGCGCCGGGTTTCCCCGGCGGCCCCTGCCACACCACCGGACAGGCGGGTCCGCATCCGGCGGTTCGAAGAGTTGAGGTCACGCGGCAAGTCGGGGAAGACCCAGCTTGTCGAAGAACGAGGGTGGCAGCGCGAGGTTGATGAGGCGCATCCCCGAGTTGTGCCACCAGCACCTCCGCTGCGCACGGGCCTTCTCTCACGATCCGGCGTGAGTTCGCGCAGGTCACCGCGCCCTGGCCAGCTTCAGCTCCTTGTTCTTGAGGGTGACCTGCGCGAGCAGAACCGGGCCGTAGTACGGCTCCCAGACGTCATTGGCGTCGCCTACCTCGACGAGGACCAGCTCACGCTCGAGGGCGTCACCATCAAGACCGGACGTCCGGGCAAGGGCGGCCCCCTGTGGAACCACGAGGACAGCACGACGGTGGGAGAGAGCGGCGAGGTCCACGAGACGCTTCGCTTTCCCGAATAGCCGCAGTCACGTCACGGGAGGTCGGCGCGGAGATCCGCGACCGAGTCCACGGGTCAGCTCGCCAGGAAGCTGGAGGCCCAAGCGACCATGGCGGCCGGCGGCTCGCCTTCGCCGTCCCACGAAGCGACCGGCGCTTCGAGCTTGTGCGTGGCAGCTTCGAGTTCGTGCGTGGAAGCGATGCCGCAGGCAGTCCTCGGCAACTCCATGAGAGATCGAATCTTCGCAAGCACTCTTGACACCCACCCTTTGTGCAACGCCCCATCCGTCAGCGATCAGGAAGGAGCCCTCGCCACGCCGCTCGTGGGCCGCTCGGCGGCGCGCGCCGCGCTGGAGGAGCTGGGCGCGTAGCCGTACTGGAGGTTGGAGGTGCTGCCCTGGACCGTCGTGCCCTGGAGCACCACCACGCTGCTCCCGGTGCCCTGCAGCTGGAGATCGATGTCGCCGCCGTCCGTGTCGCACGTGGCCTTGAAATTGATCGAGGTGCCATAGAGGTTGTTCGAGGTGTCCGTCCACATGACGGTCCAGTAGTCGCTGCTGCTGGGCACGAGCGCGGCCGTCCACCCCTGCGCCAGGGTGCTCTGGCCATTCGCGACGTTCTCCCCGATCCAGCACTCGATCCACGTGGTCTCGCTGGTGGTGTGCGAGAGCCAGACCTGGCCGATCCCGTAGCCGAGGTTGTTGGAGACGTAGATGTTCACGTAGGTATTGTCGGACATGATGTTTCCTCCATGCGCGGTCCACGAGGGGTCCGCGCGGTCTGTCCGCGAGCGAGCGAGATGCCCCTCGCGAGCCGCCGTGGCGCGGGGTGCACGGGTGGAGCGAGCCGTCGCTCCTGCCCGTCGCCCCGCGGGTACAGAGGAGTCTTAAGCCGCCGCGCCCGACAGCACCATTACACGAGTCTTACGCGCCCACGCCCGCCGCCGGCATCGGCGTGATCACCAGCCGCTCCGTGCCCACGCGGAGCTGCCGGCTGCTGCGGCGCCGCTCGATCACCGCGGCGGCTCTGGCGAGGCCGGCGGCGCTCATCTCCTGCCGCACCCGGTAGATCTCGACGTTGAGCTTGTTCTCGTCCATCGACAGCATCCGGCAGAGATCGTCGACGAAGACCCAGCCGCGCTGCGGGGGGCCGAGCGACCCCGCGTCGCGGTCCCGGAGCCGGGCGCGCGCCAGCGTGAGCAGCATGTAATGGTGCGAGCGGGGCGGGAGCACGCGCGCGTCTCCGCCTCCCGCCACGGTGAGCTCGACCGCCTCCTCGTCGCGGCTGACCCGGAAGCGCAGCTCGGTCTCGTCGATGCGGCCGGCGTGCTCGCCCGCGTCGTCGGTGGCGGCGGGGGGCGTGGGCAGGTGCAGCGCGAACGCCTCGCCCCCGAGCTGCAGGACCTCGCCGTCGTGGGCCGGGCGCGATTGCCCGTCGATCTCCACCAGGAAGCTCCCGCCCTCGGCCTCCACCACGCAGGCGCGCAGATCGTCCGCCGAGGGCAGGGCGAGCAGGGCGCCCGCGCCGGCGAGGAGCGCGCCGTCGGAGAGCCGCCGCGCCATGGGCACGGGCGGCGAGGCGTCGGCGAGGGTCCACGTCGCCTCCGGATCGCCGAACGCGAGCTGGTCGCCCCCGGCGAGGGCTCGCGCGCTCCCGGGCGCGAGGCGCTCGCCGTTGACGAAGGTGCCGTTCTTGCTGCCCAGATCGCGCACCGACCAGGCGCCGTCGCGGTACGACAGGCGCGCGTGCTCCGCAGAGGCGAGCCGCACCTCGATCCGCACCGCGCACACCGACGACCGCCCCACCAGCGCGTGCGCCGCGAGCGCCGCCCGGGTGCCGCCGCCGCGTTGCTCCAGGATCGCCACGGTCGCGAGGCTACCACCGCCCCCCGCGCGGAAAGAAGGGGCAGCTGTAAGGTTCGCGTCATGGATGCGGCCCGGCAGGTGCTTTAAAGGTAGGATCGACAAGGAGGACGAGGATGACGAAGCTCGACGAGACCGCCGTGGGATCGAAGCCGCGGCCGTATCAGCTCACCCCGGACATGAAATATTCGCTGTCGATCTCGGGCGTGACCAGCGCGTCATGGGCTGTTTACGTGACGGGCCTGGCGTCGGGTTTCGGTGCGATCGACCCCGCGTCATCCAACAGCAACAGCTACCCGACGAACACGGAGCTCTGGGAGATCGATCCCACCTTCCTCGATGACCTGAAGAACCCCGAGACGGGGACGACCCAGATCACGATCGGACCAGGGGAGGAGCTGGGGAATGCCCCTTCGACCCCGCCGCCGGTCGACATGCCCGCGCAGAGCCTGTGGACACCGGTGACGGCATCGGCGTTGCCCCCGGCCGGCCTGTTCCTCGGCACCAACGCCGCCGGGGACCAGGTAGGGCTCGATTTCGCGCTCAAACACAAGACGCCCTGGCGAGGGACCGTGACCTGGTATGTCGGCACGCAGAGTGGAAGTCCGCCGCAATATGCCGTCGACAGCAACGGAATCACCCTGACCTACAACACGGTGAGCTCCCCCGCCGGCGTCACGTGGTACAAGATGACGCAATCGCCGCTGTCGTGGGACCAGCCGGCGACCGTCGGCGGCGCCGCGCTCGGCGTGGGGCTCGCGCAGCTGGGCGATACGTTCTACCTCGCATTCACGAACGCCAGCGACAACACCGTCTCCTGTTCCACCTCCGGGGACGGCGCGACGTGGTCGGACCCGACCTCGATTGGCATATCGGCCGCTGGCGAGCCGGCGCTGGCCTCGCTGGACGGCACGCTGTACCTCGTCTACCAGAAGAGCGGCTCGTCCTCGGTGAAGATGTGCACGAACGCCGGCGAGGGCTGGTCGAAGAGCACCCACACCGGGGCCAGCGCCTCGAGCGCGCCGGCGCTGAGCGTGTTTTCCGCCGGATCGACCAGCGTGTTGTGCATGGCCTACCTGACCGCGTCAGGGAAGCCCCACATGCACGTGCGCACATGGAACGGGTCGCGCTGGTCTCCCAACCATGGCAGCCCGGGTGTCGAGGCGGCGGGCGCGCCCGCGCTCATTGGCTATAACGGGCAGCTGCTCCTCGCCCAGCAAGGCGCCGCCTCGCAGACCATCGAGATCTACGCGACACACGACGTCCAGGCCTCGCCCGAATCGTGGTCCTGGCACAAGACGGCGCTCCTCTGGGTGGACGCGTCGACCTTCACGGTCACGAGCGATCCTTCGGCGCCGGAGCCCGCGAGCCCCCTGGTCCTCTCGAACCCGAGCTTCTGCGTCTACCTCGACCGGCTGTACCTCGCGTTCACGGACGCGCACCAGAACGTCTGGATCTGCTCCAGCGACGACGGCAAGAGCTGGTCTGGCTTCGCGCAGCTCCCTGAGCAGATCGCCGGCTGTGAGGCGCTGGCGAATCCGGCTCTCGCAGCGCTCACCCCCAGCGGCGACGTCACCACGCTCGCCCTCGCGGTTGTCACAGGGAGCGGCGTCTCCGTGCTCACCGCGACCTGATCCCGATCAGCCCGGAAAGGAGCGCGCCGGCCGGATGCCCACGAGCGGCCGGCGGATCCCCGGGCGCGCGCCGAAGCGCACGGCGGCGCGCGAGTACGCGATCGAGCTCCCCCAGCCGCCCCCGCGAATGGCGCGGAAATCGTCGTCCTCCGGGTCGGCCGCCTCGAGCCGCAGCCGCCCGCCCTCCACGGGCGGCCCGCCGTGCCGCCACACGTTCGCGCACCAGTCGCGCGCCGTGCCGCCGAGCCCGCGCGCGCCATAAGGGCTCTCGTCGGTGGGCGGCTCGTCCACGGGCCACGGCGTGGGCTCGCCGCGGTGGATCTCCAGCACGCACGCGAACGCCGGCTCCGCGTGATCCCCCCAGGGGAACAGCCGCCCGTCGGCGCCGCGCGCCGCCTTCTCGCGCTCGGTCTCGTCCGGCAGCCGCCACGGCTTCCCCGTGCGGATCGCCAGCCAGCGCGCATAGGCCCCGGCGACGTGGCCGTCGACGATCGCGGGCCAGCGCTCCTGGGGCGGCGGATCCGGCGTGTCGCGGCGCAGCGCGAAGCGGCCCGCGGCGTCGCGCGTGATCCCCGGCATCCCGAGCGCCTCCGCGAGGACGCCGGGGTGGGCCGCAGGCAGCCCCAGCGCCGCGTTGTCGAGGCCCTGCCGCGCGAGGTCGTCGAGAAACTCCAGGAGCTCACGGTTGGTCACGGAGAAGCGCCGGAGGACGAAGCCGTCCACCCAGATGCGTCGCCGCGGCAGCGCGTCGGCCGCCTCGGGATCGCCGCCGGTCCAGGCGTACCCGGCGGGCACGTAGACCTCGTTGGGGCCGAGATCGCCCTCGCGCGGGAGCGCGATGGGGACGGGCGCGGACGCGCCGGACGGCGTGCTGTCCCAGTGCTCGCCGCGCTCGACGAGCACCGGATAGCGGACCTCCCGGCGCCCCGGCGCCGAGACGCGGAGGAGGTAGCTGCCGTGCGGCAGCGCCGCCGCATGGAGCGGCGTACGGCCCAGCTCGCCCGCCGGCTCCTCGACGAGGCGCCGCCCCCGGAGCACGTAACGGTGCACGGTGACGCGCGCGCCCGGCGGATCGGTGACCAGGGTGACGGCCCCGTCGCCGCGCAGGAACGCCGCGTGCCTGCCGCGATCGTGGGCGCGCAGCAGCACCTCGGCGCGGGCGGCGTCGGCGAGGCGGCGCGCGCGCTCGGCGTCGAGCAGCTGATCGCGGTAGTGGTCGGCGAGCGCGCCGTGCGCTTCGGGCAGCTCGGGGTCGATCGCCAGCGCGCCGTGCACGGCCTGGATCCACTCCGCCTCCCGAAGCGAGGCCTCGCGCTCCAGCCGCTCGGCCTCGTCCTCGCGCTCCCAGCCCGGCGCCTTGGCCTCGATGGCGTCGGACGGCTTCACGCCCGCGAGCGCGCGCCGCGCCTCGTCGCGCGCCGCCGCGGCCCGCGCCCGCAGATCTGCGCGCGCCTCGCCCAGCGCGCGCACGCCCACGAACGCCGCGAGCGCCCGCTCGCGCCGCCGCGCGCCGTCGAGGAACGCCTCGACGTCGCGCGCCAGCGCGCCCGCGTCCGGGTAGCGCGCCTCCACCTCGAGCGCCATGGCGCGCCGGCAGATGGCCGCGAGCTCCGGCGGCACGTCGGACGTCCCGCGCGCCCCGTCGAGCAGCGGCGGATCGTCCGACGCCACCCTCGTTGACGCGGCGGGCGGCGGGCGGCCGACGAGCACGTCGTGCAGCATGGCCCCGAGCGCGTAGGTGTCCGTCGCGGGCCCGTGCCGCCACACGTCGCCGCGCGCCTGCTCGGGCGCCATGTACGCGGGGGTTCCGATGATGTCGCCCGCACCCGTCAGCCCGGCCGGCGCCGCCGCTCGGCCCGCCCCCGCGCCGGGCCCGGCGACATCTTCCCGCTCTCCGGCGCTCCGGGCGATCCCCCAGTCCATCACCAGCACCTCCGCAAACGCGCCCACCATCACGTTGGCCGGCTTCAGATCGCGGTGGATGACGCCGCGGCTGTGCGCGTAGGCCACGGTCTCGCAGACGCGCGCGAACACATCGAGCAGCCGGCGCCGCGGCACGTGCCCGCCGCCCGCGCGAAACGCCTCCTCGATGACCGCCCGCAGCGTCCGCCCCCGCACCTCGGCCATCGTGAACCACAGCTGTCCCCCCTCGAGCTCGCCGTAGTCGTAGACCGCCACGATCCCCGGGTGCGACAGCCTCGCGGTCAGCTCGATCTCGGCGAGGAACCGCGCGCGGCGCGCCGCGGACGGCGCCACGTCGGGCCGGAGGATCTTCATGGCCACGGCGCGCTTGAGCTTGCGATCCCAGACGCGCCGCACCTCCCCGAAGCCGCCGCTGCCGAGCTGGCCCCGATCCTCGTAGCGCTCGGGCAGCTCCAGCGCGCCCGCGAGCGCGCCCGCCGCCCCGGCGCCCGTGGCGGTGCTCTCCGTGTCGTCGCTCGGCGAGAGCTTCGAGGCCATGCGGCGCGGCGATGGTACCGGCAAAGCTCGGCCGGGACAGCCCTCGAGGCGCGCGGGAGGCGCTGAAATACTCGCGTCAGCGCGTAGGTAAAAGAAGCCGGAGCGCGTAGGTAAAAGAAGCGCCTGTCGATCCAGCTCTTTGATGGCGGGGTGCTCGACCCACCGGAGAACGCCATCGCCGAGGCGGATCAGGCGCGATGACGGGGGGTCCGGAGGAGGCAAGCCTTCTCGGAAGCCGCCCTGGCGAGTCGGTCGACGTTCTCGCAAACGCCCGACCGCCCGTCCATCTGGAAGCGCGGGTCGGTTGCGCGTGGCCGTAAGAGGATCCACTCGAACGAACGCGGTGACGACGCGTGCATTTGCAGAGAATCCCGCCCGAGCTCCGCGCCCTCTTCGCGCGCGTGCCGAGGCGGCGGCCCTCGTGCGCCTCGCGCCGCCCGCGTGAATGCGCAGCGCCGAGAAGGAGGACCGCGCTCGTCGCGCTCCCCGGCGCCCCTCCCGCGCGATGGCTTCAGGACGATCGCGCCGTCGTACCAAGCGTGACGAGAAGCTCATCGAGCTGCTCGAACGTCTCGCCCATCCCGCTGTACGCGCCCGAGGCCAGGGCGGCGTCGCGCGCTTGCTTCGATCGATAGAGCTCGTGCAGCACCTGCAGCGTCTTGCCGCCTTTTTCCTCGAGGGTCACGGTCGTGACGGCGCCATCGTCGCCCGCTTCGTCGTTCGTCCACACGATGCGCGAATGCGGTGTCACTTCGAGGTACGTGCCGAAGAACGCCATCGGCTGCGCGGCATCGTGACCAAAGACCAGGCGGTAGCTGCCGCCGGCGCGGATATCCGCTTCGTAGGAAAGTAGAGGCACGGGCATCGACTTCGGTATCCACCACCGCCTGAACAGCTCCGGCGTGGTCCACGC
This sequence comes from Sorangium sp. So ce362, assembly GCF_051519845.1. Classification (NCBI taxonomy): domain Bacteria; kingdom Pseudomonadati; phylum Myxococcota; order Polyangiales; family Polyangiaceae; genus Sorangium; species Sorangium sp. So ce362. Next base: position 9,037,241 of record NZ_CP150332.1, read on the forward strand.
CTGGAACACGATGCGCGCCGGGGCATCGAAGGTCCGTGTGACGACGATCTCGCGATCGGACTTCGGTTCCACCGTCGTGCGATTACTCGTCAATTGGGGCTCACTCTCTTTACTTGCGTCCATCGACGTTCTCCTTTCGTTTCAGCTCCTCGATGACCTTGTCCAGCTCGTCGAAGCGTGCGGCCCAGAGCTGGCGGTACCTCTCGATCCACGCCGTCTCTTCGTCGAGCGGGCGCGGGCCGAGCTTGCAGGTACGCACGCGGCCGACCTTCTCGGTGGTGACGAGCCCGGCCCGCTCGAGGACGCCGACGTGCTTCTTCATGCCCGTGAGGGTCATGTGAAATTTCTCGGCGAGGTCCGTGATCGAAGCGTCGGCTCGTCCGAGCTGCTCCAGAACGCCGCGCCGGGTCGCGTCGGAAAGCGCGGCGAAGGAAGCATCGAGGCGGGCACTCGAATACTGAACCATGTGGTTCAGCATCTAACGCGCGAGTCGGCATCGTGCAAGAGGAGATCGAGCGCGTGCTCCGTCGCGAGCCGACTTTGATTCAGAAATTTGCGACAATTTGCAGCGACAGCGGAATACGGCTCGGCGCCGCCACCCCGCCTCGCCGGGCCAACGCGCCCCCGGCCGCGGGGGTACGGGGCCAGCAGGCGGTTGGACTACCCAATCCCGTACGGGGCAGCAGGCGGTTGGACTACCTAATCCCCGACGACGACGGGTGTGGGTGCGCTATGCCTGGTAGCAGCGCGTAGGTAAAAGAAGCCGGATCGCAGCGCGAAGAAGTGTAGCGCAGCAAACCTAAAGGGTGGGGCCGCGAGTGTCGTGATGGCTCGGTCCTGGGTCGAAAGAGCGTGGTCCGGGCGGCGCCGCGCGCGCTGAGGGGCGCATCGGCGTGCCGTGGGCACACGTGTCCGCCCGGGCGTTGGTCTGGCCCGGGACGCGCGACGCGAGACGCTATACGGCGTCGCCGGGCGCCTTGCGGCGCACAACGGTGCTTTTCCAGTACGGTGGCCGCCGCGTGGACGCTGGGAGAGCGTGCTGGAACATCGGCTCGCCGAGCGCGGAGAGGAAGCGGACGATGTTCCGGGGCTCGGTGACCATGGCGACGAGCTTCATCCGCCCCTTGCAAGTTGGGCACTCGAGGACATCGATCGCACATGTGCGGCGCAAGGGCTCGGCGCGGTTTGTCGACCGCTCGATAGCCGCCACGCTTGCGTTTCGGAGCGGCGTCATCGTCCGCCTTCGTAGGCTCTTCTGGCTTCACAGGGCGCGGTCCGATGCGCTTGCGCGCCAACGTGGGCGACTTGCCGAGGCGAGCACGCCAGCGTACTTGACGGTGTGAAAGCGCGGCGGCGGGACGCTGGCCGCGAGGTGGCACAGGAGCGAGAGCGGATCCATGTCCACCGCGACAGTCCCGTCAGCGAAGGCGCGCTTGAGCGAGAGCCGCACCAGGCCGTCCTGCTGCGGCTCGACGCGCTCCTCTGCGATCGGGGGTCGCAGCACGTAACGCAGCAGCGCCTCCCTCGCCGCGGCATGGTGCGCACCGGCGCGCGTCGTCGTGCCCGGAGCCGTGCGCGCCATGGGAGCAGGTCACCGGTTGCCACGCGCCGAGTCAACTCCAGGGTGACTGCCGCCTGACCCCCATCTCGCTGGCGGCCATCCACCGACCCCACCACGCCCGTGCCCCAGCTCCACGTCACCGGCGCCGCTGTCGAGACGGCGCTGGCGTCGCCTTCGCCACCACGCAGGCGCTGGGCGACGTGCGGCGAACCCCTCTCGAAGCGCTCACGCGCCCTGTTCAGCGCGCAGCGTCGGCACCCCGCCGCCCTCGACCCACGCGACGTGCACCCCGTGCAGGCCCGCAGCCCAGGGAGCCGCGAGCTTCTCGAGGGCCGCGGCCACAGGCGGGCTCTTGCCCAGCCCGATGGCATGGCGGGCGAGGCGCGGGCCCCTGTCGAATGCATGAGGCCAGGCCCGCAGATCTCCGACCCCGGCGCGCTCGAAGGACGAGAGCAGCGCGCGGATCCGGCCGCGCACCCAGCCCAGGCCGGAAGCCACGCCCTCGGGTTCGGGCGCCTCGACGGTGATCACGGCCCAGGCGGCGTGGCGCCGGTGCAGCGGCGGGGGCGCGAGCAGATCGGGCAGCGGATCGCGGCCGGCGGCCAGGGCCGACTCCACGGCTTCCCAGGCGGAGTACAGCTCGTCGGACAGCGTCGCGAGGGCGGCGGCGCCGACGGTATCGCTGCACGAGCGCACGGGCGCCGTCGGCGTCGCGATGCGCACGGGATCCCCGGGCGTGCCGACCGCCGGAGCCGAAGGATCCAGCGCGATAGGCCGGCGAAAATCCCAGGCTGCCCAGGCGCCGAAGAAGCGGGACAGCAGGGGCCCGGGCTCCAGGTCCGGGGCGTCGCAGACGACCCGCGCGGCCAGGACGAGCCATGCGATGCCCGGCAGACCACCGAACGGCGCAGCGTCGATACCCTTTGCGCGAGCCCATGCCTTGACGGCGCGGGCCAGCGCCAGGAATGCCTCGCGGCGCCGAGGAGCAGCGGAGGGAGCGGACGCCGCATCGACAGCCTCGAGCAGCGCGTCGGCGTCGGTGACGGCGCTCAGGGCCACCGCGGCGGCCTCGCCCAGCTCGAGGCGCCGCGCGACGGCGTGCTCGGGTCGCACCGCGCCCGCGTCGACGAGCGTCAGGTCCGCGTCCAGGCCAACCGCGCAGAGCTCGAGGCACGGCACGCGGATCGCCTGCACACGCCGCACGGTCGACGCCTCGGGCAGGGCCGAGCGCACCTGGACCTCGACGGCGTCGAGATCGATGGGCCCCGGCAGGGCGGCGACGAGGTCGAGGTCCGCGCCGGGCAGCGCGCAGCCGAGCCGCCGCGAGCCCGTGACGTGGAGCGCGCCCCCGGGCAGGGCCGCCTTCAGCCGGGCCACGAGCGCTGACGCGCGGTCGGGCTTCGGAGCGCGGGGGGACGCGGCCGGCGCGGGCTCGGCCGCCCAGCGCACCGAGCCGCTGCCCAGCGCGACCGAGGCCCGCACCTGCATCGGCTCGGCGCCGCGCCGCGACAGCAGGACCAGCTCGCCGACCGCGGCCTCGCGGCGGCCGAGCTGCGCGGCCCAGCCGGGCTGCACGCGCGCCGGGTCGTCCACGCGGCCCAGGGTCAGGTGGGGCGTATAGCCCTCGGCGCGCCCCACGCACCGCGGAAAGCGGCGCGCCAGCGCCTGATGCAGCCGCGCCCACGGATCTTTGCCGCCCGCGGCGGGGTCGAGCCAGACGGTGGCGTCCGCGCCGTGCCGGAACGAGCGCGTACCCTCCAGCACCGCGGGGAACGGGCCGACCTCGCGCGCGGCGGCCGAGAGGAGCGGGAGCGCCGCCTCGAAGCTCGACTCGGGCACGAAGCCGAACAGGAGGTTCACGTGCGGCGGCCAGCGGTCGATCTGCGGGTCGTAGAGCGCGCGGATGGCCTGGATCTCGGGCCAGAGCGGCTCGGGCGGTACCCACGCGAGGGCCGTGCGCGCGGTCGTCGCCACGTCGAGGACCTCGCCCGGCGCCTCGCCGACGGAGAGTTCGACACGGACGCCGTAATGGTCGGACAGGAACAGGCCATCCGGCGGAAGCGGCGTCGTCCCTTCCAGATCGGCGGTGATCGGGCGCAGCGCCGCCCCGCGAAACATCACACGATCCAGCCGGGAGGCGCGGCCGGTCAGCGACGAGACGGCGGCCAGCGGGTTGACGGTGGGATCGAACGTGGGCGCCTCGTCCCCGGCGCCGCGGGCCTCCAGCCAGGCGTCCACGAGGCCGAGCTTCGACGCGGGACCCGGCCCGCCGTCATTGAGGTCGCCCAGCAGCACCAGATCGCCCTCGACGGCGGAGAGGCCCACGGCGAGGTCTTCCAGCTCGGCCGCGCGTTTCCGTGCCCCCTCCTCCGCGTGATCGCTCGTGAGGTGCGTGGCCACCACGACGAGCGGCTCTCCCGCGAGCGCCAGCGTCATCGCGACGGCGGCCTTGTACTTCCCCAGGGCGTGCCACCCCACCTCGATCACCGGCAGCCGGCTCAGGAGCAGCAGGTGGCAGCTCTCGACGTCGCGCCCGCGCGGCCCGTCGCTGACGGTGTAGTCGGCGCGGACCCAGCCGGCGCCGAGCAGGAGATCGAGCAGCGGCAGTTCGACCTCCTGCAGCGCGATCACGTCGGCGTCGGCGCGGCCGAGCGCCTCGACGAGCAGCGGCCGGCGCCGCGCGGAGTGGATGCGCTCGGCGTCGTAGCGGTCCCAGAGCGTGTTCCACGAGAGGACGCGCAGCCGCGCGCCCGCTCCCGGCGTGAACCGGGGCGCCGCGGCCTCGGCCGGCGCCCAGCAGCCCTCCGTCGCCTCCCAGCGCATGGCCACGCGCGCCGTGAAGAACGGCGGCCGCAGCCGCTGCGGCGCGCGCACCCGGCCGGCCTGCGTCGTGTCGAGGGAGTCGAGGCCCGTCTGACGATCCCAAACCCTCTCGCCCTCGGCCTCGATGTACACGACCCGATGCCAGGGCAGGTCGCCCCCCGGCACGAAGGCCGGCAGCGGGACGCGCTTGGGCTCCGCCGCGTGCACGTCGATGCCCATCACGAAGCGTGCGGGATCGAGGCGCGCATCCCAGCGGATGCGGTGGTAGATCTCCTCGCTCGTACGCATCGCGATCTTTTAGGTCTCCTTCACGCGAATCGTCCAGTGTGGCGGCCAACTGAAGCCTCCGGCCAGAGATTCATCTCTCCGGGGAGGCTGTCGACAGCCTCCGGCCAGAGATTCATCTCTCCGGGGAGGCTGTCGACAGCCTCCGGCCAGAGATTCATCTCTCCGGGGAGGCTGTCGACAGCCTCCGGCCAGAGATTCATCGGTGGTGGCCGGATCCGGCCACTGGGCTGGGCTGGTTGAATTTGGGTTCTACCCCTCCGGCGTGTCCGACGGGCCGGGCTTCGAGGCGAACAGATCGAGCTGGACCGGGTCACGGGGAGGGTCGTCCGCCCCCCCGGACGACTTCGTGCTCCTCCTCCTCCAGTGCGCAAGAAAACGAAGCCGGCTCGCCGCGCGAGGAAGTGTGGCGCGGCGAGCCGCCGTGGCCGGACGGCGCGTGGCGCGAAGCCTCGTTCATGGGTCGCGGTGAGGAAGCGGGCAATGCTGCCTCAGGATCTACCCGTCCCTCCGTGAGAGCGCTCGGCTTCGGGTACTGAAGACACCCGAGCAGCTCCGGGTCGAACCTCGTGATAGGTGGCACGGGCTCGGTATCAACGGATTGCTCGGCCGTCATGGTTCCATAGACAGGTCATCGGGGGCTGCCGCTCCGGCGGAGCGCCACCGGCGGCGCCGCGGGGCGCCGGCGGGTCACGGCACCGCGTGGCCGTCGGACGGATCGAGCGAGTAGCGCCGCTGCCGCCGGAGCGCGGCGAGCTCCGCGTCGAAGGTGGCGCGCGGGATGTCTGGGAGCGCGGCGCGGAGGGCGTGGAGTGTGACGTAGTTGAGGCGGCCGGAGGCGCGGGCGAGGGAGGAGAAGGCAGCGTCGAAGCGATCGACGAAGGGCACGGGCGGGGCGGCGGCTTGGGTGGGGGCCGCATGGCCGGGGCCGTCGGAGGTCGCGTTGCCGGGGCGGTCTGGGGCCGTTTGGCGGGCAGCGCCGTCGGTCGTCGCAGGCCGCGCCGGCGCGCCGGCGGCCGGGAGGACGGCGTCGGCGAGGAAGAAGAACAGCGGTTTCTTCCCGGTCAAGACGCCGATGGTGCAGGGGAGCCGGCGCTCGGCGATGCGCTGAGCGAGCGCCGCCGTGAACGCGCGGCCCAGGGCAGGCAGGAGGCCCTTGGGGAGCTGCGCCAGATCGACCGCGGGAGCGTCGGCCTTGCGCGCTGACTGGAGCTGCAGCTCCAGGAGCCGATCGGACTGCGCGACCGCCTCGACGTCCTCCGCGAGCAGCACGAGCGTCGCACCGGGCGCTGGCTTCTTCTCGCGGGAAAGCAGCACGCGCGCCTTTGCCTCCTTCAGCGCCTTGCTCGTCTTCGCGGGCTTCTCACCGAAGAGCTCCGCGAGCCGCTCGAGCGTCGGCGGGTACGACGCGCCGCCGAGCTGCTTCTGGGACTCGAGGACGCCGAGGAGCCTCGGCACCGGCGAGGGCGGCGGCTCCTTCTTGCGCGTCGCAGCCTTCTGCCTCGCGGGAGCCTTCTCCTTCGGCGCAGCGGCCTTTCGGGGCGCGGCTGCCTTCTCCGGCTCCCCGGCGCTGTTCCTCCTCGCTGCTGTGGTCTTCGTGGTCGTCGCCCGCGCGCGCGAGCACGATGAGCTGTTCGGGTTCGTGGCCCACCTCTCGAGTGCCCGAGATTACCCGGGCGTCCAGCCATGGGAAGGGGCTCTGCGCCGCCGTGCCGCCGCCGGGGAGGGCGCGCAGCTCGTGTGTCGCTGGGTCGGCGCGCAGCACGGGGCCGTCAGGCGGCGCTGCGTCGGGGGCGGTTCGAACAGGATGGGGAGCACGACAAGGGCGCCGGACGATTTCTTGGCCCGCTCTTCGAGACGAGGGGAGAAGGCCAATCATGGATGGTCCCTCGATCTCGGCTCCGGTGGCTGACCCGGCGGCGCAGGGCGCAGCGCCCCCCCCCGAGATCCGTACGGCGAGCCCGGCGTGTCCGTGCTCCGGGTCCTGTGCGGTCCCTGTGCGCGCCGACCCCGGGGGGCAGAGCGCCGGCTCCGAGCCCGTCGTGCTGGAGCGCGCGCAGCGCCTGTCTCGCTCCGTGCTGTGGAAGCTCCAGCGAGCCTACTTCGAGAAGACGGGCATCGACGCATGGCGCAGCGGCGAGGTGCCCCATTACATCACGTCGAATGCCTTCGTCGCCGCCTCCTATGCGCGGGTCGTGACAGGCTTTCTGCGCGATGTCGCGTCCGCCGGGAGGCGCGCACCGGGCGAGCGGCTCACCATCGTGGAGCTCGGCGCGGGCTCGGGGCGCTTCGCCTACCATTTCCTGCAAAAGTTGCTCGCCGAGCCGCGGATCCCGCTGCTCGAAGGCGCCCTCGTCCGCTACGTCATGACCGACGTCTCGCCCGCGAACCTCGCTTTCTGGCGGGCGCATCCACAGCTCCGTCCCTTCTTCGACGCCGGCGTGCTCGACGTGGCCCTGTTCGACGCGGAGCGCGACGAAGCCCTGCACCTCCAGGTCGCGGGGACGACGCTCGCGCCGGGCTCGCAGGCGCCTCTCGCGGCGATCGCCAACTACGTGTTCGATGGGCTTCCGCAGGAAGCCTATCGGCTGAAGGCCGGCGAGCTGCTCGAGGCGCGGGTGACCCTCCGCGCGCGCGGCCCGGTGGGGGATCGGTCGGATCCGGCGCTGCTCGACGGCCTCGGTGTGGAATACGTGCTGTTTCCCGTGGAGGGAGAGATCGATCTCGACCCGGATTTTCGTTTCCTCGTGGACGACTATCGTGGGGTGATCGGCGACGGGGCATTTCAGATCCCCACGGCGTCGCTCGCGTGCGTGCGCTCGCTTTCGCGGATCGCGGGCGGCGGGCTCTTGCTCCTGTCGGCCGACAGGGGGTATTGCCACGAAGAAGAGCTGCTCGATCGGCCGGAGCCGGACATCGCGCGGCATGGCAGCGTGTCGCTGCCCGTGAACTATCACGCCGTCCGAAGGTATGTGGAGCGGCTCGGCGGGCGCGCGCTCTTCCCACCCCAGCCGTCGCGGAGCTTGTGTGTCGGCGCGTTCTTGATGGACGCTCCCGCGGGCGGCGCGGAGACGGTCGCGGCGTTCTCCGAGGTGGCCTCGGGGTTCGGTCCGGATGACTGGTTTTCGTTGAAGCAGGCGGTGGAGGCGGCGCAGGGGGCGATCGGGCTGCGGCACGTCCTCTCGGCGTTGCGGCTCGGCGGCATGGACGGCAAGTTGTTCATGGATGTGTTCGACCGTGTGATCGAGCTCTCGGGCTCGGCGTCGGCCGAGGAGCGGCGGGCCTGTTTCCGGATGGCGCGGCGCATGGAGGAGCTGCACTACGAGATCGGCGAAGAGCGAGATCTGGTGTTCCATCTCGGTGTGTGGATGCGCGAGCTGGGGTATCTGGCGGAGGCGATTCGCTACTTCGAGCGCTCGTGGAGAGCACGCGGGACGACGCCGGCGACAGCCTACAACCTGGCATACTGCCACTTCGGTCAGCAATGCTGCGAGGAGGCGCTGCGATGGCTCGACGCGGCGCTCGCGGAGGACCCGGACGTGAGAGGGGGCAGGGCGCTGCGCGTGCAGATCGGCGCGGTGATGCGGGACGAGGGGGCGGGGACAGATGGCGGGCGGTGAGCGCCCGCCGCTGCCGCCGCATCCGGCGACCGTGCAGCTGCGAAAGCGGCTGCACCCGGCGATGGAGACCCGACCGCGCCTGGTGAAGCCGAGCCTCCCGCCGCACCCGGCGGCCGTGGTCCAGCGGCATCCAGCGACCGTGCGCCCCACGGCCCTCCCGCCGCACCCGGCCACCGTCGTCCGGCTGCGGCCGGCGATGGGCGCACCGGTTTCAGGAGCCACCGCGGTCCAGCGGTCGTCCATGTCGAAGAAGCTGTCGCCCGGGGAATTCTCGCACGTGCTCGCTGCCCTGGCGCTGGGCATTCCCGTGCCGACGTCGCTCCTCGATCAGCTCACGGCTGGACAGAGCGAGCTGGCATCGATGGTGCGCAGCAACCTGAAGGCGGCCGACCTCAAAGGGAGCGACCTGAAGAGCTTCAACGCCATGGATGGATTCGTGTGCAAGCGCTACACCGCGGACGCGGCGCCGAGCATCGCCCTCGCCTTCACCCACCACGAGCCCGGCAGGCTCCCCAAAGAGCTGAGGACTCTCGTCGACGACCAGCTCCCCAAGGTGAACGACGACAAGCTCTCCGTGATCATCCGCCTCCGGCCCTGCAAGCACTCGAGCCCCATCCTGTCGTCGGTGGTGATCGAAAAGCTCTGCGCGCTCGCGAGGACCGCCGGGATCGGCCACATCATCTTCCTGGGGAAGCAGCCGACCCAGAGCGCCCTCCGCTACTCCATACCCAGCGCCGCCGACATCGTGGACTTCACCGTGGACAACAAGACGACGCTCGCCGCGATCGACAAGGTCGCATCGCATTTCGAGAACCAGCTCACCGAGGAGGCGGCTGGCATCCTCGCCGAGCACCTCCTGCTCTCACGCCTGTGCCAGCGCTTCAGCGTCGTCGCCCAGTTCGGGGCCAAGTCGGGCTACCTCGATCTGCTCGCTTATCCCATCATCGGCAAGACGGGGATCAAGACGTATTCAATCGACTCGACCGACACGAATGGCCGGCTCAAGTCGATGATCGACTGCGGCATCCTCAACGTGGTCCAGGTGAAAGCCACGTCAACCAAGGACGAGAAGCTGAGCGACGGCAGTGCCATCGTCATCCAGGCCATCGATCCGGCGAAGGTCGGCGACATCTCGACTTTTCTCTCGCGCCGCATCGCCGAAGTCCAGCAGCAGAGGAAGGACTTCATCCGACAGCGGGAGGTCGAGGCGAGGAGGGTCGAGGCCGAAGCGAGGAGGGCGGAGCGCGCGCGGGAGGAAGGCACGCTCGAGTGGATGATCGAGCAGGGCATCGGGGGGTCGTGATCCCCCAGGCTCAGTCGTCCTCGCCCTCCTTCACCGGCACGGCCACGTCGGACACCGGCGCCACGATGCCCGGCGTGCGTGACTGCGGCCCGCACTCGAGTCCCCAACGCACGCCGGTGCTGCGCTCGGTCGCGGATGGCCCGATCGATGGCGATGCGGTCAGCGCCGTCGCTGAGCATGTACTGGGGCCCCTGCGCCTGTCTACTCGTCTTCGTCCTCTTCGTCGTCTGCGTCCGTGGTCTCCGGGGCCTCGCGCTCGAGCTGCTCGGTGATGGTCTGCACCTGGATCTCCGCGGCGTGGATCTTCTGGCGGCAGAGCGTCACCAGATAGGAAGCGGACGATGTTCCGGGGCTCGGTGACCATGGCGACGAGCTTCATCCGCCCCTTGCAAGCTGGGCACTCGAGGACATCGAGCATCGCGCTGCCGCCGCCGGACGGCGGCTGCTTCGAAGGCCGAGGCGGACCGCCCCTCTGTTCCAGACGCTCCCTCCACGAGATCGAGGTCGTCGGCCCCGCAGGCCGCGGCGTGCTCGACGGCATCCGCGCATTTCCCCGTCTTGCAGCCGGCCGCGAGGAGCGCGGTCGCAATGAAAATCGACGCCATGAGATAACTCTTGCGCATAATCCAGCTCTGCAGCTCGCAACGTGTGGATGGAGGGGAGCCGGCCGGCCCATGCAGCGCGGCGCCCCGTAAGCGGCCCGCCGTTGCCGCCGGCCCCTTCACCCGATGGAGAACGTGGGGGAGCCAGTTTGGGCACGGGCCGATGTCGATTTTTTGGCTTCCAGTATTGCTGGAATACGGCGAAGATTGAACCGGAGGATCGGCCCGCTCGGATGGGAAGTGATCGCGTCTCGCAACTTTCGGCCGGGCGCATCGCGTACCGGCTCAAGTACCCGACGCGGGGCGCCCCACACCGGATCATGACGCCGGTAAATTCATTGCTCGACCTGCCGCATTGATTCCTCCGCCTCGGCATCCATTGGTGCGATACAGCAGCGTGCTCGCACCGCGCTCGAAATGGCACGGCGCCGTGACACCACGCGTCCCTTCGATACCACGGAAGGACAACTCGGCAGCTACCCGGAGCGGCGGGCCGGGGGGCGGCGGGCCGCGACGCTCGCTGCCGCGGCGGCGGAGGTGCTCGCCGAGCACCCGGCTCGCGCTCGATATGTCGGCCCAAGCTTGCTCACCCCTCCGGTGCCACCGGCAGCCCGAGCAGCCGACCGATCGCCTCGTGAACGACCCGGGCCGCTGCCTCGTCTCCGAGGGCGACGGCGCGGCTCAGGGTGCTGGCGAGCGAGGCGACCACGGCCGCCCGAGGCGACGGATCGGTCACGGCGAGCTCCCCAGGCCCGGGGCTTGACCGCTGGGCCCGGGTTGGGTCCACGCCTCCCAAGGGGGTGCGATCCGTCGTCACGCCCTCCCCAGATCCCCGGGGATGCGACGGAACGCGACGGTTCGCCCCCGCGGAACAGTCCCGCCAGGAACACCTGGTCGATGACGAGCGGGCCGCCGAAAACGGTAGCGAATTTCATGGTGTCCGCCTGTTGCGCCGCCGAGGGTGGCTCCGGTGTGGCCCAGCGGGGCGCCCTCCGCCGCCGCATCGCCCGCGGTGAAGGGTTCGTGGCATCACCGGTCCCACCGTACGCCCACGCTGCACGCGCTGGTTGACATAGAGGACCTTACATGACCGACTCAGTCGGCGGGATCGTACCGGCACAGGACGGACCCGCGCGGCCGAGGCGTGGGCCAAGGGCAGCTTGGCCACGGCGGGATCCAGCCCCGTCGAATCAACTGTTCGCTGGCCACCCAACGTCCCGGCGCCCCGCTGCACGGCGCCGTTGCGCTCCACGGGCCCGCTCGGTACCCTCGGGGGAAAAATGACGTCCACCGCGCCGCAGGGCTGCTGCGAGAGGAGCCATGTCCACCGTTCGGCTCCCCCTCTGACCAGAGCTCTGCCTCCGCCGCCGCTCCCTCCGGCCCGATGAACAAACGGCGCCCCGTCCCCGCTCCAAGGCATGTTGCACACAGCGGCGCACACCGACATGCGAATCAAGCACCACGCCAGGGCCGAACGCCGTGGCTTCGCAGACCGATGAAAGGAGTTCTGACGACATGAAGACGTTCTTGGCTCTTTTTTCCGCCTTGGGTTGCTCCCTCGCCACCTCGCTCGTGCTCGCGGCGCCTCTCCCTGTGACCGGCCAGTGGCGGACGATTGATGAGCAGGGGGTCGAGCAGTCGGTGATAGAGATTTACGAGAGGGGCGGGAAGATCTTCGGCAAGATCGTGAGCCTGAAGCAGCCGCTCGACGCGAAGGGGAAGCCGAAGATCTGCACCGCCTGTGAGGGTGCCGACAAGAACAAGCCCCTTGTGGGGCTCGTCATCATCAAGAACATGGTCCGCGATGACGACGAGTACGATGACGGTACGATCCTGGATCCGAACAACGGCGAGACCTATAGCTGCAAGCTCGAGGCGATCGAGGGCGGGAAGAAGCTGAAGGTGCGCGGCTTCCTGGGCATCTCCCTCCTCGGCAGGACCCAGACCTGGCTGAAGAAGTAGCGGGCATGACGCGGGACCACACGAGGATCCCAGTCGCAGAGGGTGGCGCGTGTGCGGTGCGGTCTCTCGATCCGCCATGCTGAATCCGTTTCTCCCCTTGCAGCCTGCCCGAGCCCACGATGCTCGACCGATCCGCTCGCCAGGGGCTCGAACGCCCTCCGCTCATCCATACGCGCGATCTGGAGGCGGCCCGCGTGCTCCTCGCGACGGTCTACGGCGACCTCACCGCCGACGTCGTCGGCCGCGGTCACCGTTTCGAGTAGCGCGGGGCCGCGGCCGGGCGGCTCCAGGAGGCGGGGCACGCGGTGCAGGCATTCGCGTCATCGCTCGCCTTCCTGGAGGCGGCGCATGCGGCGGTGTCGGGCGGCGCGGTGATCGACGTCCAGCTCCCCGATTTGAACGGCCTCGAGGTGAGGGCCCTCCTGCGCGAGGACGGGCGCGCGCTCCCCGTGGTCTTCACCAGCGACGGCGGAGACGTGAGGGTGGCCGTGGAGGCGATGAAGGCGGGCGCCGTGGACTTCCTCGCCGAGCCCCTCGACGCGGAGGCCCTGCTCGCCGCCGTGGCGCGCGCCCTGGCCCGCGACGCGGAGGCGCGGGCGGCGCGGGCCGAGGTGGAGGCGCTCGCCGCTCGGCTCGCGGCGCTCTCGCCGCGCCAGCGGGAGGTGTGCGAGCGGGTGACGCGGGGGATGCTGAACAAGCAGATCTGGCGGGCGAGCCCGTCGCAGCACGGCACGTTGGCGTCGCAGGGCACGTCCACCGGCAGACAGCCGCCGCCCTGACAGGTCGGGTCGCGCACGGCGATGTAGTCGTGGGCGTGGCCGGAGTGATCGTGAATGCAGGCCTGCACGCTGGCGTTGATGATGATGTAGGGGTAGCTCGCCGAGCCGGTGTAGTGGCAGAGCTGGACCTTGCCGTTGACCGCCAAGAGCGGGCACAGCACGCCGAGGAGGAGCTCCTGGTCCGCCGCGCCGAGGTGCTCGGCGGTAGGCCCGTCGGCCGTGTCCGTGCTGGAGCACGCGCCGCCGAGGCCAGCCACGCCGCCGAGGCGCCCGCGGCGCCGCCGCTGGAGGCGGCGGAAGAGGAGCCGCTGGCCGATCCAGCGTGAGGTGAGCCTGCGGTTGTGAGATCGCTTGCGTTTACTCTAAAAGCCGAGGGGTATTCATAAGATACAGCTCCGCGGACCAGAATGCGTTGTGGTCGCGGGCGAGCGCGCTCCCGAGGGGACCAGAGGTCAGCGCGCCGGCGTCATCGGTCGTCCCTAGAACGCCGAATAGGTTGAAATTCGGCTAAATTCAACAGATTGTGGCACCCGTCGGAGCCGCCGAGGAGCACGCTGGAAGGGCACGGCACCCAGTCAGACGAGAGACCGCAAGGGCGCGAGAGGCGCAAGGGAACAGAGATAGAATTATATTCTTCTCCCTCCTTGCGCCCCTTGCGTCCTTGCGGTCCTCTTCCCATGAGTCGATCTTAGCGGAATTTCAATGTGATCGGCGTTCTAGGGTGAGGCTGAACGCGCTTCCCCCGTGAACGAGGCATAACAGCGCTGCGCAGGTAGCTGCGAGCTTTCTCATCATCATCTCCGTATGTGGATTCGTGGTTTCAACATAGAGACCTACACCCGGAATGGCCGGAAGCGTCACCCTGCGCCGGCACGTCCGAGGTCGCGACCTGGATCGTGATCCAGCTTTCGAAAGCGCAGGCTCTCGTGGTAACGTAAAGGTCTGCCGGCGACCTGCTCCAGCGAGCCCGCCGTTGCCTGAAACCTGAAACAAGGAGGTCGCTCGGATGACACGCAGGGTTCAGCTTCGGATCGTTCTCATCGCTTCTTTCTCTCTCTTGCTCTCGTTCGCCGGGATCCGCCCGGGCGCCGCCCAGTCGAGCTTGCCCTACTGGACCGAGATTCCGCAGGGCGGCGCCGTCCCCGACGCCATCTGGGACGGCGCGAGCGCCTATCACCAGGGCCTCTTCTACATCTTCGGCGGGTTGAACGGGACCTACCCGGATGACGAGCCCGTGGCCGCTTTCAGCGCCTTCGACGTCGACACGGCGACCTGGTACGACCTCGGCCAGTACCCGGGCGGGCCGTCCGCCAGGGCCGAGTCGATGATGTGGTGCGTCGCCGAGGAGGACGCGCTGTTCGTCTCCGGCGGGAGAGGTCCTTTCCGGCGCGGGCTCGACCTCACGCACCAGGACACGTTCCGGTTCGACCCGGCGCACGGGTGGACGCAGATCGCGCAGAGCGCGGCCGAGATCGGGCGCGCCAACCGCTCCACGGAGGCGGTCGCCGTGCGCAAGAAGGGGAAGCACAAGACCGTCGCGTACGCCTTCTCGGGCTCTTCGTCGACGCTGCCGGCCTTCATCAACCGCCCTGACGGCCTCCAGCACAACATGGTCCGCTACAAGAACGGCTGGAAGCAGGTCGCGACCGGCTCGCCCGCCCCGCGCGCTCGCGCCCATCATCCGCTCGTCTACGCCGAGGGCTGGAACGCCCTGCTCGTCTACGGCGGGTACACGAACGACGCCGTGAACGGGACCGGCCTGTTCGCGCCGGAGAACTACCTCGGCGATCTCTGGAGGTTCGACGTCGACAGCGAGACCTGGGATCAGCTCGTCTTCGACGAGGCCGGAGGACCGGGCCACCGCGACAACGCGAAGCTGATCGCCGATGAGCACAACGACGGCATCTGGCTCTTCGGGGGCAGCCAGTTCGACGGGTCCACCCTGTCCGATCTCTGGTACTTCGATCTCCACACAGGGACCTGGACGCGCGTGGACACCGCGATGACGGGGCCGGCGCCGGCGCCGAGGTTCGGCCAGTTCTACTTCTCTCGCAGGACCGCCACGGCCTACGAACTCTACATCTTCGGGGGAGCGACAGCGGAGTTCGCGCCGGTGCTGCTCAACGACATGTGGAGATTGACGATCCCCCTCGGCTGCGGCGGCTGATCGCGAGCGATCCGGGTGGGCTCACGCCTGGACGAGCGGCGCCGGAAGGAGGGAAACCATGAGGCGATGCCTCAGGGAAGCCTCCTCACGATACCACGAGAGCCTGCGCCTCCGAAAGCTGGATCACGCTCCAGGTCGCTCCCCTCCTCCAGATCACCCCCGAGACAGCCGTGCAGGTCGGCGGCGCCACATCGGCGGCTCCCGTCACCATCACGCTCCAGGCGCTCAGCGATCCGTCGCTGCTCCCCTCCTCGCTGCCCACCGCGGATCCGGTGCTCTTCCCGATCTGCCAGTTCGGCCCCTGCCGCGCAGGGACGGCGCTTCAGGTGTCGTGGGGCACGGGCTTGCGCGTGAGCTGGACGAAACCCGCGAGCGCGCCGGGGGCTCCTGTCAGCGCACGAGGGGCTCCGAGGCGTACTTCAGGCCGGTCAGCACCCTGTAGCGGGCGGCGATGGCTTCCAGCTCGCCGGGGGCGAAGACGTCCTCGATACGGTCGAAGCCGTCGGGCGCGCGCTCGTAGGCGACCTGCAGGCACTGCTCCGGACCGTTGCGGCGATTGGCCGCGACGATGGCGGCGGTGGCGGGAAGGCGCTCGGCCTCGTAGGCGGCCAGCGCTTCCACCGGATCGGCATGGGCGGCGAGCGCGCGGACCAGGGCGCGGGCGTCCAGGATGGCCTGGCTCGCCCCGTTGGAGCCGTTCGGATACATGGGATGGGCGGCGTCGCCCAGCAGCGTCATGCGCCCATGGCTCCAGCGCGGCAGGGGATCGCGGTCGACGAGCGGGAACTCGTAGATCGCCTCGGCGCTCCGGATCAGGCCGGGCACATCCAGCCAGCCGAAGCGCCAGTCCTCGAACCTGGGCAGGAAATCGGCGGGGTCGCCCGGCCGGTCCCAGTCCTCCCGTCGCAGGTTCCTGGCGACCGCGAGATCGGCGGCCCAGTTGATCCTCTGGCGGCCGTCCGGCCCCGGTGGGGAAATCGGATAGACGACGAACTTCTGGTCCTGATGCCCGGCAATGATCATGCTGGCGCCGGTGAGGAAGGGCGCCGCCAGGCTGGTCGCCCGCCACAGGATGCGGCCGCCATAGACCGGCGGCCCCTCGTCCGGATAGAGGCCGGCGCGCGCCGCCGAATGGATGCCGTCGGCGCAGATCAGGAGGTCGGCGGGAACCTTCGAGGCCGCACCCGCGCGATTGAAGAAGCGCGCCACGATGCGGCCTCCGTTCTCTTCATGGTCCGAAAGGCGCCGGTCGCAGATCACCCGGCCTTCGCCCAGCCGCTCGACGGCGGCGTCGAACAGCACGTTCTGCAGGGCGCCGCGGTGCAGGGAGATCTGCGGCGCGGCATGCCCGGCGAAGCGGCCGCGCGGCTCGCCCCAGATGCGCTGACCGAAGCGGTTGAAATAGACAAGCTCGCGGGTCGCCACCCCGTTGGCCAACAGGGCCTCGAGCAGGCCCAGCTCGCCCAGCACCTCCACGGCGTGGGGCAGGAGGTTGATGCCGACCCCGAGCGGCAGGATGCTGGGCGCCGCCTCGAACACCGCCACCTCATGGCCCGAGGCGTGCAGCGCCAGAGCCGCGGCCAGGCCGCCGATCCCGGCGCCCGCGACGATCACTTGCATAAGTCCTCCCGTGGACATGCGGCTCGACGCCGCCCCTTGTTGAAGCCGCTGCCCTCTCGATCGCCGGCACGGCGGCCGCGGAGGGTCATCATCGCGGCCGCCGTGCATAGCCCCGATGCAGGCGAGCGGCCCGATCTCGCCGTTCTCGTCGGTGCCGGCGAGCGCGCGGGCTCGCCCATCCTCCGGACGCTGCCCGCCAGCGCCCGGAGGCCGGCGAACCAGGACGGCTTTCGCGGCAGGCGCTCCCGATGTCGCGGGAGCCGATGACAGCGAGACGTCGCGTCACCATGTATCCCGCGGTCCTGGGGACATGCCGCTCGTAGATCAGGGAGAGAGTTGGCCATGGTTCATTTCGAGCTCGACGAGCGCGAAGCGAGAGATATGAGGACAGCGCTGTCCATCCGGCTCGTGGGGATGCGAGAAGAGCTGGTCCATACCGACAATCGAGAGTACCGGGAGTATCTGAAGACGGCGATCGAGCGGCTCGAAGGGGTGCTCCGGCGCCTCGATGCGATCCTGGCCGGGCTGACATCGAGACCGTAGACCGGGAGCGGCCGCTCGATCCAGGCGCCGTCGGCCACGTGCCAGGCGCCGTCGGCCACGTGCACGGGAGGGCCGTGATCGGCGACCCCTCCTCGGCGACGACCGGCCGGGGAAGGATCGCGCTCACGGAGCTCGAGGACGGCCGGTGCGCGTTCATCGGATGGCCGGCCGTCCTCCGCGAGCCCGCTCGTGCCATCCAACTGCTCGGCGACGGGCTGCGAGGCCAAGGAGCCCGGGGCGGGGACTTGAACGGCCCTCTCGCGGGCCCTGCCGCCCGGCGGCCGTTCAAGCCTTGAGGGCGTCGTACTCGCCCGGGCTGTGGATCCTGGGGGGATGGGTGCCACCGCCGATGAAGTCCTCGGTGCGGTCGTACATGCCGAGGGAGAAGGAAATCGAAATGCTTCGGAGACGTCAAGCCCCAACTGCGGGACCTGCCCTCGGTCGACAGACCATTCTGCCATGCGATCCGGCCCTCCTGGAAAACGACGCTGTATCAACAAATCATCCATGGCACGCTCCACGCCATGAACGAGCGCGATCCGGATTAGAGGTTTGCTGTCGCAACACACGACCTGAAGCGGATCTCGATGGGCCGGATAGCGGAAGATGCAACGAAGCTGGCCATGAGGACGACTTGAGCCGCGAACGAGTCGAGCGATGGCGCCTCGACCAGTTCGCCGCGGACGGTATCGGCGACGTGCAAGGCCCCCGCGCCGAGCCCGTCGGAATCGTGCGCATGCCAACCAGCGGCAGGCGCGCGGGGCGCCCGACCAGCGCACCGAACAGCGCACCGAACAGCCCACCTCGACGCCCCGGGGTCGCACGTTTAATCTGCCGCGATGGGGTTCGTCGCGAGTCTCCTCATCGTTTACGGCGTCGCCGGGGTGGTGCTGGGCGCCGCCGTCGCGATCGCGATCGGGCGCTGCCTCCACCACCAGCGGCGCTCGCAGATCGCCGCGTACGCGCGGAGCCCTTCGGCCTCGCCCGGCGCGATGCGCGAGGGGTTCGCCCTCCTCCGCGGCGAGGTCGTCGCGGAGGACGCCGCGCCGGACGACGCGGTGATCGCGGTCGAGATCCCGTGCAGCGGCCGGGCCGGCGCCGCGCCGGGCGCGTGGCACACCCGGGCGCGCGCGTTCTCGCTCCGGCTCCCCTCGGGCGCCGCCGTGCGCGTCGAGCCGGTGTGCAGCCGGCTGAACCTCGACACCACCTTCGTCCCGGCGCGCCGCGGCGGCGTGCCCGTCTACCTGTCCGAGGTCCGCCCGGGCGACGCGATCTACATCGCCGGCTCGGTGCGCCGCGAGGTCGACGCGAGCGCCGCCGGCAAAGGGTACCGCGACGCCGCGCAGGCCTGGGTGCTCCGGGCGCCCACGTACGGCAGCCTCTGCGTCTCCTCGGAGACGGTCATCGCGCACCACGCCCGGCGCGCGCGCTTCCACCGCGCCTGGGCGCTCTCGCTCGGCGCGGCGCTCACGGCGCTGCACCTCGGCCTCTTCCGGGCGTTCCACGCGAGCGTCTTCGGCGCCCTCGGCCCGGCCGGCGACATCGGCGTCGGCCCGGCGGCGCTCGCGGTGCTCTTCGTCGGCGCCGCCGCGCTCGCCTACCGCACCCTGGCCGAGCAGACCTCGCCCTGGACCGAGCTCCGCGTGGAGCGCCCCAGGGCAGCGTAGACCGGCGAGGTGACCGCGCTCCCGGGAAGCGGACGCTGGAGCGGGGGTCGCCTACGCGCTCTCCCGCCGCGGCCCCGGCGGCGCGGCGCCGGGGCCGCCGGCGGAGCGCCCCCGCCGGGGCTCCTCGCGCCGGCCGCGCGCGCCGGCGCGGAGCCGGGCGGCGGCGCCGATCGCGACGGCGGCGAGCGCGGCGAGCCACCCCGAGCCTGAGCCCGGGCGGCGGGCGGCGGGCGGCGCCATGCCGCAGGTGATCTGCTGGTCCGCCGCGCACTCCGGCGAGAACCCGTGGGGAGGGATGGGGTTGCACTCCGACGTGGAGAGATCCCGCGGGGGGTAGATCTGGCAGATGCCCGCGATGTCGTCCGCGTGCAGCGTCCGGAAGTTCATCGGATCCGACCGATCGTACCGCTCGTGCATGGTCGCCTCCGGGCCGGCCTGGGAGTGGTCGAGGCCCAGGAAATGCCCGGCCTCGTGCGTGACGATGGCGAGGAGGTCCTCCCTCGGCGCCGCGGAGTCGTCATCGACGGTGAAGTCGTAGAGATGGGTGTTGATCTCCATGTCGGCGCCCCAGAGATCACCTGTGTTCTTGTCGAACTGCACCGTCGTGAGCGCGAGCATCTCGCTCCTGTGCCCCGCGGCCGCGAGCCAGTCCAGGTCGCGGAAGGCGACCACGTTGGCGTTGCCCGGCACGAGCCCGTCGACGACCCGGGTCTTGCCGTCCCTCGCGTTCAGCTCCACCGCGCCGCAGCTCACGGGCCCGAGGTTCTGCACGCGGAAGCCGGGGGTTCCCCCGTCGCAGGGCGCCTCCTGCCATGTCCTGAACGCGGCATCGAGCACGTCGGAGATCTCCTGGTAGGAGATCTCGCTCGACGCGTCCTCCTGGATGCTGAAGCCGATGCAGCTGCCCGGCCAGCGGAGCGGCTTGCAATAGCCGACCGGCAGGTCGTCCTGCAGGCAGAGATCCGAGACCTTGCAGGTGTTCGAGCGGCAGTAGGCCGAGGCCTGCTGCGCGCTCGCCAGCGCGGCGAACGCGGCAGCCGCGCAAAGGCACCTCGCACTCTTCGTCGACATCGACTCCTCCACGATCGCTTGACCGTACGGCGACGGTACCAGCCCGCGACGGGGGCGTGGGGATTTCGCGGCGGCGCCCTTGCCGCCCGCGGGCCCGGCGCCATCCTGAGCCCATGGGGCGAGCTCGTGGGTGAGGCGGGCGGCGGCGAGGATCCGGCCCAGGACCGGGAGGATCCGGCCCAGGGCGGGGCGGCGGCGCCGAGCTTCCTGTGCGACGCGATGCTCGGCGGCCTGTCGCGCTGGCTGCGCGGCGCGGGGTACGACGCGACGTTCGAGCACGGGATCGACGACGGCGATCTCGTGCGGCTCGCGCTGCAGACCGGCCGGGTGCTGCTGAGCTCCGACGCGGGGGTGTTCGAGCGGCGCCCCCTGCGCACGGCGGCCGTGCGCGGGCTGTACGTGCCCCGCGGGCTGCGGCCGATGGAGCAGGCGGGCTTCGTGCTGCGGGAGCTCGGGCTGCGCGTGCGGGATCCGCGGTGCATGGCGTGCGGCGGCGCGCTCGCGGCCGCGCCGAAGGACACGGTGCGCGGCGCGGTGCCCGGGATGGTGGCGGATCGCTACGACGAGTTCTGGCGCTGCGAGCGCTGCGACAAGGTCCTGTGGAAGGGCAGCCACTGGGAGGGCATCGCCGCCGGCGTGGCCGCGGCCGCGGCCGGCGCGGGCGCCGAGCCCCCCGCTGCGATGTCGATCGCGGCACGTCGACAGCGCAGCTCAACCTGAAGGTCGAGCGTCTCCCCCCGCCCGAACGGCTCGGCGGCCCGGCCGGCGCACGCTACAGGCACGTGTTGTCGACGACCACGCCGGTCGCCTCGAAGCGCTCGGTCTCGGGCTCCCCGTCGAGCGTGGCGGTGATGTCCATGTCGATGATGCACGGGATGCCGGTGGCCGGCTCGGACTCCCACGACATGGTGCCGGCGGCGCCGGTCACCTCGTGGAGCCCGTCGGCGTCCGGCGTGCGCGGCTGCGTGCAGTCGCGCATCTCCCCGGTGAGCGACACGCTGAGCAAGGCCCAGAGCTCCGGGAGCTCGACGGCCGCAAAGCGCGGAGGGCTCTCGGTCGGCCAGGCGAGGTAGAGCGTCAGGCAGCGGTTCGCCTCCAGATCGGCGTGGTGCACGTAAACGCTATCGTGCGCGCCGATCACGTAGTCCGCGCTGGCGCAGGACGTATCCTCCGACGCGTTCATCCCGGCCGCGTGCGCCAGGCACGCATTGCAATAGACGCGCTGATCGCACCCGCAGACCCCCGGGCAGTCCTCGGGACAGTCCCCGAGGCTCGGCCGGGGGACGCACACGCCCTGCGCCTCTCCGGGGCACGCGTCGCCAGCCGTCTCGCGGGTATCGCAGTACTCCGTCTCGCCGCAGGTCGCTCCCGCGCTCCCCCCGCAGACCACCGGCGCCCCGCCCCCGCCGCCCCCCGTCGAGCTTGCGCCCTCGCCGCCCGCGCCGCCCTCGCCGCCCGCGCCGCCCGCACCGCCGCTCCCGGGCGGCGCCTCGGTATCGTCGCCGCAGGCAGCGAGGAGGAGTGCGAAGAGAGCTGAGCCAAGCAATCGACGATTCATGCGCGCACTATGCCATGACCGGTTGCCGGAGAGGAGCTCCACCTGAGGTTACTGCGCCGTGGACGGTGCAGTGAGGCCCGAGAGCGCATCGTGGAAGTCGACAAGAAGTTCTTCGTGGACTTCGGCGCCGAGATGAACGGCGACTGGTCGCCGTGGGGTCTCGACCGAGTCGCTGGACGCCTTCGCGCGCATGGCGAACGATCCGTATTTCAATCCGTGACGGCGGGTGCCCGGGCGTGGTCCCGGGCCCCTTCCTGGCCCTTCGCCGAGGTGTTGCCGCGCCGCCGCCGGCGGAGCGCGCCGGCCAGCACGAGCGCGATCGCCGCGAGCGGCGCCCCGAGCGAGCCCTGCGCGCCGGCCACGCGGCAGCCGCAGCCGCCGTCCGCGCCGGCGCCATCCGCGCCGGCCCCGCCGGCCCCGCCGGAGCCGCCGCCGGCACCGCCGCTGCCACCCGCGCCGACGCTGCCGGCCGGACCCGTGGCGCCGCCGCCCGCGCCGACGTCCAGGCCCACGCCCGTCGAGTCGCCGGCCCCGCTGCCCGCTGTCGTGCTCGGGTCGTCCACGCAGGCGCCGCCGGCGCAGGTCTGCCCGCTCGGGCACACCGCGCCGGCGCACGCGTCCACGCAGGCCCCGGCGTCGCAGCGCTGGCCGGGCGGACACGCGACGTCGACGCAGGCCGGCTCTCTGCAAAGCCCGCTCGCCTCCTCGCACGCGCTTCCGCCCGGGCACGGCGTGCAGGGACAGCTCGGCTTGCACACGCCGCCGTCGCAGACCGCGCCGCTCTCGCAGGTCACATTGCTGCACGGATCGACACAGACCCCGACCCGGCACACCGCCGGGAAGGGGCACAGCACTCCATCGCAAGGCGCCCGGCACGCCCCGCCGACGCACACCTGCCCCGCGTCGCAGGCGACCTCGGCGCAGGCTGGATCGACGCAGAACCCCGCGGCATTGCACGCCTTCTCCGGCGGACACCCGAACTCGCCCCTGCCGCACGCCTGCACGCACACGCCCCGGTCGCAGACCTGATCCGTCGGGCAGAGCTCGCCCTCGTCGGTCGTGCCGTTGCAGTCGTTGTCGAGCCCATCACAGGCCTCCTGCGATGAGGGCACGAGCCCCTGGCAGGTGAGCCCGTCCGCCGCGCACTGGGTCAACCCCGGCGCGCACACGCCGGGCAGCCCGGTCTCGCACGGCTCGCCGCCGCCGGTGCAGGTGAGGCCGCTGAAGAAGTAGACGTAATCGTTGTAGTCGCCGTCGTTGTTGAAGTCGTCGGGGTTCGGGCCGACGCTGCCGTCCTCGAAGGCAACGTAGAACGCGTTCGGCGTGACCACCGAGGTATAGATGACCGCGGTGACCCAGGGGCCGGGCGTGGCGCAGCCCGTGCACACCTGATTCCACCGCTGCTCGGAGTAATGAATCTGCGAGCCGATGAGCGCGAAGCCGATCTGCCCGCCCGCATAGGCGGGATCGCTCCGGATATCCGCCGCGGTGACGAGGGTGCCGACGGGGGCGCCGGCGGGGACGATCTCGTGGATGTCCGCGAGCGCCGGCGGCGCCGGGGCGGCCGGGTCGACGTTGTACCAGCCGACCCCGAGCCGAGCCCCTGTCTGGGTGAGCACGAGCTCCGCCGTGAAGCCGCAGAGCGGCGAGAAGGTGGACGGCGTGGTGTTCCCATCAGCCTGGTAGTCGATCGCCTCTCCCCGATCGGCGAACAGCGTATAGAGCTGGACCTCGCGATTCATCGAGTCCCGCGGCATCACGGCGCCGTTCGGCTGCGTGACCAGCGCGCTCGCGGAGAGCGACGAGAGGCCGAGTGAGAGAGCCCCCAAGAGAATCGAAGCGTACTTCATCACACGGTGATACAGAAACGCGCGCCCCAGCGTCAACGGAAACATTCGATGACAGCAGATGAGCCAAGTGTCGGGCGCCCGCCTGCAACGTCGTTTCCTCGGCGCACCTCGGCGTGAACCGCGGCTCAGCGATCGCGACCCGAGTTGCGCGACCCGGCGCGGCCCGACCCAGGTCGCCGCGAACCGGCCCAGCTCGCTGTGGCCCGCGGCTCGCCTCCGGCGGGCACATCCTGTCGCCAGGTTCAGGACATCAGCCGGCACGCGCTCGGAGCGCTCTCGGGGCGGATACGCGATGCGCGGTCACGCTCGTGCTTGCCGCTCCGGCGCGCCTGAGGCAAGGAGCACCTGCGGCGACGGATCGCAACGCAAGCGGCGCCTCGTCTCCGAGCCAGATCAGACCGCCCCGTGAGCCCATGACAAATCCCCGAATAACAATCGCTGGCTTCGACATCGAATGGGACCTGGAGAACGGCATCAATCAGTGGGCCGGAATGCCCACCCTGAGCATGTGGATCCCGAGCTCGGTGGCCGGTCTGATGTCGGGCATGGTGGCGATGGTGGGGGTCGACCGCTTCAATCTGTGTCTCCAGCTCGGGGGACGGCAGAGCGTCGACGGTGACTGGTCCATCATCAGCACACAGCCGAGCTTCGAGGAGGGCTTCCGCCGGCTCAACGAGATCGCCAGGCCGGCCGGGTGGGGCCGGTGGGACATCGTCGCGCTGGACCGTGAGCGCCGTGAGGCCCGGTATCGCACCTTCAACAACTGGGAGTCGATCTACCAGCGCGCGCTGGAGGTCAGCTGGGGGAGCTCGATGACAGCCGGCAAGCTGGCCGGCATCACCGAGCGCCTGTTCGGGGTCCCCTGCTGGGCCGAGCAGACCGCGTTCGCGGCGAAGGGCGCGGAGTACGACGAGTTCCTGGTCCGTCCGACCCACGAGACCGTCGAGGCGCGGCTGGCAGCGTTCCGCGAGACGGATCAGGCCACGAGCACGGATCTCGCGGTCGCGCTGGCCACGCTCAAGAAGGAGGTCGCCGAGCGGGAGCGGACCGAGCTCGCGCTGCGCGAGAAGCTGCAGCTCATCGAGCAGCAGGAGTCGGCGCTCTGCGCGATGGTGGCGCCGATCATCCAGGTGTGGGACGGCGTGCTCACCGTCCCTGTCATGGGGGGGCTCGACAGCCAGCGCGCGTCCGCGATGATGGAGCGGCTGCTCGGCGCGATCGTCGACAGCCAGACGCGCCATGTCATCCTGGATCTGACCGCGGTCGATGCGGTGGATACGGGCACGGCCGATCACCTGATCCGCATCGTGCGCGCGGTGGAGCTCCTCGGCGCCCGTGTGGTGGTGACCGGCATCCGACCCGCGGTGGCGCAGACCGTCGTGTCGCTGGGCATGGACCTCGAGCGGATCGTGACGCTGCGCAACCTCCAGGAGGGCCTCAAGGCGTGCATGGCCGCGGGCTCCGGGGCTGTATCCCGCCTCGGGTGACGGTGGGTCCCTGCGCGATCCCCCTCCTGAAGAAGCGACCTCGACACCGCGACGACCAGGGGTGAAATCCGCCGATTGACAGAGGGCGCATCCTCTCCTATCGTCATATTACGATGAGAACGACGCCAGAGGCGACCGACCGCTGCTGTCCGCCTGCGCGCGAGCAGGTAGACCTCCGGCCGATCGAGGGCGACGAGGCCGACGAGGAGCTGGCCAGCCTGTCGAAGGCGCTCGGACACCCGGCGCGCGTGAAGATCGTGCGCATCCTGATCCGGAAGAACGCGTGCGTCTGCGGCGACATCGTGGACGAGCTGCCGCTCGCGCAGTCGACGGTCTCGCAGCACCTGAAGGTGCTCAAGGAGGCCGGCCTCATCCGCGGCGACGTCGACGGCCCCCGCGTCTGTTACTGCATCGAGCCCCGGGCGCTCCGGCGTCTGAAGGCCCTCGTCGGGGGGCTCTGATGGCCGTCGCACGTCCAGATTATCGTTTATCGACGATTAACGAAATGAAGTTCCCATGCCCGTGACCCTCCGCGTGTTCGACCCCGCCATGTGCTGTTCCACCGGCGTCACAAGCCCGGCTCGCTCTCTTCGCTGAGCCCGGCCAGGTGAGCGCGGAGGCAGCGCCATGACAGCGCAGTCGGGTACGGACGCCTCGCACGACCACAAGGAACTGAACTCGCATGACCCACGCGAACGCCGGCCTGCTCGGCAAGCTCTCCTTCCTCGACCGCTACCTGACGCTCTGGATCTTCCTCGCGATGGGCCTGGGCGTCGCCCTCGGCTTCCGCGCGCCCGGCTTCACGACTGCGCTCAACGACATGAGCGTCGGCACGACGTCGATTCCTATCGCGGCCGGGCTGATCCTGATGATGTACCCGCCGCTCGCCAAGGTCCGCTACGAGGAGCTCGGCAAGGTCTTCCGCAACAAGCGGGTGCTCACGCTGTCGCTGGTCCAGAACTGGATCATTGGCCCGCTGCTGATGTTCGGGCTCGCGGTGGTGTTCCTGCGCGACAAGCCCGAGTACATGCTCGGCCTCATCCTCATCGGGCTCGCGCGCTGCATCGCGATGGTCATCGTCTGGAACGATCTCGCCAAGGGCGACACCGAGTACTGCGCCGGGCTCGTGGCCTTCAACTCGATCTTCCAGGTCCTGTTCTTCTCGGTCTACGCGTACTTCTTCGCCACGCTCCTGCCGACCTGGCTCGGACTCGAGGGAGCCGTCGTGAACATCAGCATCGGCGAGATCGCGACGAGCGTGGCCATCTACCTCGGCGTGCCCTTCGCCGCCGGGTTCCTCACGCGACGGGTGCTCGTGCGCGCGAAGGGGCGTGACTGGTACGAGAAGGCGTTCGTGCCTCGCATCGGCCCCATCACGCTCGTCTCCCTGCTGTTCACCATCGTGGTGATGTTCTCGCTGAAGGGCGAGACCATCGTGCAGCTGCCGCTCGACGTCCTTCGCATCGCGGTGCCGCTGCTCATCTACTTCGTGCTGATGTTCGCGGCGTCGTTCTTCATGAGCAAGCGCGTCGGCGCGGACTACAAGCAGTCGGCGACGCTCTCGTTCACGGCTGCGTCGAACAACTTCGAGCTGGCCATCGCTGTCGCGATCGCGAGCTTCGGCATTCACAGTGGCGCGGCGTTCGCGGCGGTCATCGGTCCTCTCGTCGAGGTGCCCGTCCTCATCGGCCTCGTGAGCGTCGCCCTGTGGGCGCGGAGGCGCTTCTTCCCCGACACCCCGCTCGAGGTCGCGCCGCCCGCGTGCGCCGGCCCGAGCACTCCCGAGAGCAAGGCCTGACCACGATGAACACCGGCAAGACGATCCTCTTTCTTTGCGTCGCCAATTCGGCACGCAGCCAGATGGCCGAGGGCCTCGCTCGCAAGCTCTTCGGCTCGCGCATCGCCGTGCAGAGCGCGGGGAGTGAGCCGTCGAAGGTGAACCCGTACGCGATCGAGGTGATGCGCGAGGTCGGGGTCGACCTGACGACGCACCACACGCTCATCGCATCCGCGATGGGCGGGCAGCCTTGGAGAAGCGCGGGAGCACGGGTGCTCGCGCAGCTCGTGGGGCCGGCGCGGCGACGTTGGTCGCATCACAGATCGCGCCGCTCTGGGCTACCGGGAACGCGACCGTGGCCGGCGCGCGCGGCGACGGCGGTCATCTGCCCGGGCCGCGTTGACCGGCGTGGGTGGAGCTGGTAGCCCCCTTGGCCGGGCCCGCGCGACAGCGCTGCGCGCCGCCCCGGCGCCGACACGCCTCGGAGGTCCACGCATGTTCCGCAAGACGCTCGCCGCTGCGCTCCCGCTCTCGCTCGCGCTCTCCGCCGTCCCCCGCGAGGCCGCCGCCTCGAACTACCCGCCCAGCTACGATCACTGCGGGCCCACGGCGACGGTGCACACCGGCCCGTTCGAGCTCATCCAGGATCCGGTGCGGAGCGACGCCGCGAAGCTCACCGTGGCCTATCGCGGCTACCTGCGCGCCTATTACCCGGATCACGAGATCAACCTCTACGTCCGGCTGAACGGCAGCGACGCGTTCCTCCCGGCGAGCGCGGGCGCGCACGGCGACGCCTACGTCCTCGCCAGCAACGCGCCCCGCGACTGCGCGTGGTGCTCGCCGCCGCCCGACGACGCGGGCCTGCGCCTCTGCGGCGGCGCGCCGCTCCCGCCGGGATCGAGCGGCACCTGGGTCTGCAATGAGCCGACCGCGGTCGAGGAGGCTCTCTTCCTGTGGGCCTACGATGAGCACGGCCACATGAACGCCTGGGACATCGAGGTGGCCGCCGAGTCCCACGGCCTGTGGGACAGCGACCTCGGGGCGAACTACGCGGCGCGCTTCGAGGCCCGATCGAGCTGCTTTTGAGCGCCCCGCGCGGGCGACGGTGGGAGACACGCAGATGGCAGAGTCGTTGAACAAGGAGAAGGCGCGGCGCGCGGCCTCGCGCCCGGACAGGCCGGGAGAGCAGTGCCGGGCCGAGCCCGGCGCCTTCCGTCCCGTGGTGGACCGGAACCGGTGCGAGGCGAAGGGCGATTGCGTCGAGGTGTGCCCCTATCGAGTCTTCGAGGTCGCCCGCATCACGAGCGCCGATTTCGAGGCCCTCTCGCTGCGCGGAAAGCTCAAATCGCTCGTCCACGGCCGGAAGACGGCGATGACGCCGGACGCGGCGCGGTGTCAGGCGTGCGGCCTCTGCGTCGTCGCCTGCCCGGAGAAGGCGATCCAGCTCGTCCCGGCGCGCGGAGCGGGGTAGCCGGTCCCATGGCCCGGGCGCCCGGCCGGGCTCAGGCGACGCTGCGCGCGGCCCCGGACGCCGGCGCGGCGCCGTACGCGGCGCGGTACCGCGCGCACCGCTCCATGAGCTCGCTCGTGGTCTTGGGCATCGGCACACGCGCGCGCGTGATGTACGAGATCACGTTCTTGCCGCGGACGATCAGCTCGACGCCCCGGGCCGCCTGCTCCCGCTCGGCGGGCGAGGCGTCCGGGCCGAGCAGCGGCTGGAAGGCGGCGAGCTTCTCCGCCGACACGACGAACGACGTCCAGACCTCGAAGATCTCGGGGTCGGTGCGCAGCGTCTCGCACTTCACCTTGGCCGCGTGCGCGAGCTCGCAGGCCAGGCGGTCCAGCCCGGTGAACATCGGCAGGCCCGCGAAGGTGGCGAGCATCTCGTCGCGAATGCCGTCGATCGCCCTCATGCTCTGTGCGATCTTCACGTACCGGCTGTTGTAGAACGCGTCGATCGGGAAGGAGAAGGCCTTGAACGGCTCTCCCCAGAGCTCGTCGAGCCCCTCCTCCCCGCTGCGGTGGAGCACCATCTTCCCGAGGGTCAGCGCCTCGAGGAGGTGCTCTCCGCACTCGCGCATGAGGGCGTTGTCGGGCTCGATGGTGACGCCGAGCTCCTGGATCTCGACGAGCTTGGTGAAGATATCCGCCGCGCGATTGAAGATCGCGCCGGCGAGCATGGCGCCCTTGACGCGCTTGCGCTGCGGGTCGGGCTCGGACTCGAAGGCGCGCCGCGCCTCGTCCAGCCGCTTCCCGGGCACGTTGATGCCGTGCTCGACATGGTTGAACAGGCGCCGCGTCAGCGCCTCGATGAGGCGCTTCTTCGCGAGCAGCGTGTCGGCCGGCGCCTCGTACGCCTTGATCCAGTAGCCGTGATAGTAGACCCGCAGCTGGCCGTCGATGATCTGCTTCTTCCCGAGCGGTATCGCGCTGTCCATGGCCCGCCTCCGATCGGCTGCCAGGCGGCGCCCCGCGCCGGAAGCGCGGGGATGCGTGCCCGTGCGAGATGCGAGTAGCACGGGCGCGAGGCGGCCCGCAAGGCGCGAGCGACGCGATCCAGCAGAGTCGTCCGCCCGAAACCGGGACTCAACCGACAGGAAAGACAGAGGCTCGTGGGGTGATCCCCGCGGCCGCGCGCGCCCGCGCGCGGCCCGGGGCTACTGCGCGCACCCCTCGAGCTCGGCCATCATGCGCCAGAAGGCCATGGCCTTGCTCTCGCAGCTGCCCTGCGTCGTGTGGGTGTGCTCGTACTCCGCGTTGCCGGACGTCTCCACGTCGAAGCGCGGGTGCTGCATCGGTATCTCGACGCCTTCCACCTCCGCGGTGTGCCGCTCGCCGTTCCAGTGAACGTCGAGGTCCTCGAAATCATAGAGGATTTTTCCGTGCTCCCGGGAGAAGTCGCGGATCTGCTGGTTGCGCTTCGCGCGGTTCACGCCGTTGTACTCCTCGTCCCCTGGCCCGGTCATGTAGATGAAGGTCACCTCCGGGAACTCCTGCCCGAGCGCGTCGAGCACGTCGAGGTAGCGCTGCACGTCCTCCTCGGTCTGCTCGGAGATCTCGGACGACCATGCCCACATCGTGTACCGGATCTCCGGGTGCTCGCTGAGGATGGTGCGCAGCTCGTCGACCCCGGCATCGCTCCCCCAGTACTGGTCGCCCACGACGAGGTTGTTGTCGATCATCCCGTCCCACATCCGAAAGACGCCGGTCTCCGCCGGGACGCCGCAATACTCCGTCTCGAAGCCGTAGGCGGGAGAGTTTGCCTCGAGGCTCTCGGCGCCGACGATGATCTGGTAGCCGTGCGAGCGATGGGCATAATGGAAGACGAAGTCAGCCGACTTGAGCGCATCGATGCAGCTCGCCGGGATGCCGTCGAGCGTCGCGTGCCGGTGGTCGAAGGTCCGCGCGTCCGCGGGATCGGGATCGGGATCGCCCCCTGACGCCGTGCTCGCCCCGCCCCCTGACGCCGTGCTCGCCCCGCCGCCCGACCCCGTGTCCGCCCCGCCGCCCGACCCCGTGCTCGCCCCGCCCGTGCCGCTGTCGCCCGCGGGGCGGTCGCCCGCCGGGTCGTCGCTTCCACAGGCCGCGACGCCGAGAGCAAGGGTGAGCCCAACGACGATGAAACTTGAATGGTACAAGAATTTTATCATGGCACTGTGGATTCTAGACGCCGGCAAGGCGAGCGCAACAGGTCTCGCAGGCGATATCGTGCTGGCGCGCGGGGGCCGCGCTTGCGCAGCGCAGCACGCCGAGCGCGGACGCAGCGCGCTGTCGCCGTGAAGGAAGCGCAGCGACGCGGGATGCGGAGGACGAATCCGCTCGTGCTCGGCGACGCGACCCGACCCGACCCGACGTCGATGGAACCGCGGAAGAGGCCCGCGACCCAGAGCGTGCCGCCGGAGGTGAGCGCCATGCCCTCGGAGGAGCCGGCGCTCGACGCGTAGCGCTGGAGCGCCGTCTCCTCCGAGGACGCGCTCGCGTGCAGCGCGAACGGGGTGTAGTCGAGGGTGACGCCATCGTCGTAGCGACCCGCCGCGTAGGCGCCGCCGGCCACGTCGGGCGCGAGGCCGTACATCGTGCCGCTCGGCTCCGGCGTGATCACCCACTCGGCGGTCCCGCTCTCCGTGAGCTTCGCGACGAACGGCGCGCCCTCGATGTCCGCGTCCCAGGCCGGACGGATCGCCGTCGTCGCCACACGCCGCGCACAGGAGCCCCAGAGTCAACCAGGTCGGGATTCTCATCCATGCACCGTAGACGAGCGGAGCCCGCCATCGCGCGTCCCTCGCGCTCCGGCGCTCGACAGAGCACGTTTGCCGCGCCAGATATTACTGAATTCTATCAGCGAGGGTGGACAGCCAGGGACAGACGCGCGCCAGCGCTCGATCTCGGTCTTGCTCGAGCGTGCGTGCCGGCGTGCCGGCCGCCTCGGGCGGCCCAGACGGGGTGTTGGCGATCGCCGGTCGCCTTGTGGCTGTGTGAAGCCCGGAGTCGCCCGGAACGTGGCGCGCGAAAGAACAATCTATCTGTCATCTCCCGGCGCATCGTGGCCGGAACCATTCCTATCCTGTAGGCTCATCTCACCTCCCACGGCGGCCAGGAGGAGGCCATCACCATGCATTATGCCCCGGACTCCGTCGTAGGTGGGAAGTACCGTCTTGAGCGACCGCTCTCGGCCGGCGGGATGGGCTCGGTGTGGGTGGCGCGGCACGTCAGCTTGGGCTCTCGCGTCGCGGTCAAGTTCATGGCGCCGACGTATGCAACGTCGTCCACGTTCCTTGCCCGCTTCGAGCGCGAGGCGAGGATCGCGGCGAGCCTCCGGAGCCCGCACGTCGTCTACGTCCAGGACTACGGCATCGACGACGACACCCCGTTCCTCGTGATGGAGCTGCTCCAGGGCGAGGACCTGGGCACGCGGCTCCAGCGCGTCGGGCGGCTCTCCCTCCTGGACGCCACGCTCATCCTCGTGCAGGCCGGCAAGGCCATCCGCCGCGCGCACGAGGCCGGCCTCGTCCACCGCGATCTCAAGCCGGCCAACCTCTTCCTCGTGCGCGTGGAGGAGGAGCAGGAAGAGGTCGTCAAGGTCCTCGACTTCGGCATCGTCAAGGAGACCCGCGCTCATCTCACGGACGAGGTGACGCGCACCGGCGAGATGATCGGCTCCCCTCACTACATGAGCCCGGAGCAAGTTCGGGGCGAAAAGGACGTGGACCAGCGCAGCGACCTCTGGTCGCTCGGGGTCATCCTCTTCTGCGCCGTCACGGGTGAGCTGCCGTTTCAGGGGGAGCAGCTCGGCGCGGTGATCGCCAACATCCTTGTCACGCCCATGCCGAGCGCCTCCCAGCTCGCGCCCGACCTGCCGCCGGCGATCGACGCCTTCTTCGCGCGGGCGCTGGCCCGCGACCGGGCGCAGCGATTCCAGTCGATCGGCGAGATGATCGGCGATCTCCGCCGGCTCGCCGGCATCGCGTCGCCGTCGATCCCGGATCTGCAACATCCCTGCTCCGGCACACCGAGCTCCGCTCAGCCGAGGATGAGCGGGACGATACCGCTGCACGCCGTGGCGCGGAACAGCGTCCCGCCGGCCGCGCTCCGGTCGGCGACGCCCGGCACCCTGACCGGCGCCGGAGCGACGGCGCAGGAGGCGAGGCCGCAGGCGCCCACGCGCGCGATGCTGGTGATCGGCGTCGCGATGGCGTTGATCTTCGGCGCCGGCGTCACGGTCGCCGTGGGAGAGGACAGCACGCGCGGCAGGGGCGAGGCGGCCGCGGAGGTCTCCTCGGCGGGCGCGCTGGAGCCGGAGCGAGACGCCGTCGGGACGCCGGTAGAACAACAGCTCTCGCCCGAGCCGCCGCCGAACGTGCCCCCCGGGGAGCCGTCGTCGCACGAGCCGCTGACGACCCCTGACGAGCCCTCCTCGGCGGCGGCGGCGACGGTCCCCGGAGACACGCTGGTGCAACCGGCCCCGCCGCGGCCGACCAAGGCAGCACGACCGCCGTCGGCGGCCAGGCCCAGAGCACAGCGTACGGCGGCGCCCGAGCCCGCCAAGCCGCCTCCGGCTCCAGAGCCAGCAGCACCGGAGCTGGATCGCGCTCCCATCCCAGAAGTGCCCTTTTAACGGGTGCTCGGCCGCGCCTGGCATGAGGACCCCGGACGAAGAAAAAGAACCGCCAAGGCGCCAAGGGACGCCAAGAGAGAGAGAGAGATTGAGAGATAGAGGACATCTCCTTGGCGCCTTGGCGCCTTGGCGGTTGAATCTCCTCTCTTTCGAGCGCCGCTTCGGTCAACGCCACCGGTGGTCTTCGGTCTACGACCCGGTGGACTGGTATCGCCGCTCCCCGAAGCGCCAGATGCGCAGCGACACGAGCAGGAACACCACGCCGACCAGCGGTGACGCCCAGCGCGCGGCCTCGGGCAGCGCGGGGACCGTGGGGCGCTCGAGCAGCGCCCCCGCGGGGATGTAGCTCACGAACCCGAGCGGCACGACGAACGTGAAGAAGCGCCGGAACCAGTCGCGGTACAGGGTCAGCGGGTACTGCGCCGCCTCCGTGCCGCCGTAGGTCAGCGTGTTCATGAGCTCGAGCGACTCGACCGTCCAGAAGCACAGCGTGGCCTGGAGCACGAGGAGCCCGTAAAACACGCACGCGCCGCCCGTGATCGCGCCGGCGAGCAGCGCCACCTTGGCTGCTGTCCACCCGACGTCCAGCGCGGAGGCCGCCCAGAAGAGCATCACGAGGCCGACGGCGAGCCGCCCGGCGCGCAGGAACTGGAACTCCCGGGTCGCCACCTGGAAGGCTGTGGAGCGCGGGCGCAGGAGGAGCCGGTCGAAATCGCCGGACCTCACCATCGTGGAGAAGGTGTCGAACCCGCGGCCGAACGACTCGGCGAGCGCAAACGAGACATTGACCAGCCCAAACAGGAGCGCCACCTCCGCGAAGCGCCAGCCCCGGACCGCGCCGAACCGGTCGAACAGCGCCCACGCCCCGAGGAGCTCGATGCCCACCGTGATGAACTGGCCAATCGACCACATCGCGAACGACGCGCGATACTGCATCTGCGCCCGCAGCGACGCGGCGGCGAGGCGGAGGAAAAGCTTCGTTGCGTCCAGCGACATCTCGCCTGCTCCTCGCCCCTCAGCCGCCCTGCACCACGAGCCGCCGCAGGCCGCGCGCCACGAGCACGCGGCCGAGCGCCACGAACGCGGCGGTCCACAGCGCCTGGTGCAGCAGCACGCCCGGGAGCGCCGCGGCCGGCAGGTGGCCGAGGTAGAGGCGGAACGGGGCGTCGACCATGCCGCGGAACGGCAGCGCGTCGAGCCAGGGCTGCATCCACGACGGGAACAGCGGCAGCGGCACGATCATGCCCGAGGCGATGAGGACCACCGACGGCACGATCCGCGAGATGCCGTCGCCGGACGTTGTCCACAGCATCGTCGACGTCACCGCCGTCGCGAACGCGCCGACCAGCGCCGCCGCGAAGGCCATGGCCGCCGCCCACGCGCCCGCGGCGGCGAGCGACGGCGGCAGCGACATGCCGAGGAGCGGCACCGCGACAGCGAACATCGGGACCGCGCGCAAGGCCGTCGGCGCGACGCGCGCGGCGAGCGCGCGGGCGAGCCAGAGGGTGTGGAGATCGAGCGGGCGCGCGAGCTCGTAGCCCACCGCGCCGGTGCGGATCAGCTCGCGCACCTCGGGGTCGGGGTTCGTCGAGAACGGCATCAGCTGGAAGAACGCCTGTCCGAGCCAGGTGTACGTGATGGCCTGTCCGAGCGACATCGGCGGATGCGCGCCCGGCGCGGCGTTCGCGTAGAAGGCCTCGAGCACCATCACCTTGATCAGCCCCCAGAACAGCTGCGTACCGAACCCGGCCGCGGCCGCGGCGCGGTACTGCAAGAGCGCGCGGAAGCGCGCGCGAAAGACGGCGAAACAGGCGGCCAGATCCGCGAGGTGAGCGCTCACGGCCGCGCGCCCGCCGCGCCGTAGAGCCGCGCCACGATCTCGTCGATGGGCGGGTTCTGCACCAGGAGGTCGCGCACCGGATAGCGGGCCGTGACGCGCCCGACGAGCTCCGCCGTCGAGATCACCGCGGGATCGAAGCGCAGCGTCACGCGGCCGCCCTCGCGGCGGAGCACCTCGGCGTGCGGCTCGGCGATCTCGGCGGCGGGGTCCGTCAGGTCCACGATGAGCCAGCGCTCGGCCGTGACCTTGGCGCGGAGCGCCTCGAGCGAGCCGTCCGAGAGCACCCGGCCGCCGGCGATGAGGAGGACGCGCGAGCACAGGGCCTCGATGTCGTCCATGTCGTGCGTCGTCAGGATCACCGTGACGCCGCGCTCGCGGTTGAGCCGCTGGACGAAGCGCCGCACCGCGAGCTTCGAGACGGCGTCGAGGCCGATCGTGGGCTCGTCGAGGAAGAGCAGATCGGGCGCGTGGAGCAGCGCGGCCGCGAGATCGCAGCGCATGCGCTGGCCGAGGCTGAGCTGTCGCACCGGCGTGTCGAGCAGCGGCGCGAGATCGAGCATCGCGACGAGCTCGTCGCGCGCGCGGGCGTGGTCGGACGCGCCGACGCGGTAGATGTCGCGGAGGAGCTCGAACGAGTCGATCACCGGCAGGTCCCAGAGGAGCTGGGTGCGCTGGCCGAACACGACGCCGAGCCGCCGCACGTGCGCGACGCGCTCGCGCCAGGGGACGCGGCCGTCCACCTCGCAGCGCCCCGAGTCCGGCACGAGGATGCCGGCCAGGATCTTGACCGTTGTCGACTTGCCGGCGCCGTTCGGCCCGATGTACCCGACGAGATCGCCCCGCTCGAGCGAGAACGAGACGCCCGCGAGCGCGTCGACGGCGCGGTAGCGCGGGCGCACGAGCCCGGCGACCGCGCCCCACGCGCCCGGACGGCGCTCGGCCACCCGGTAGGCCTTGCGCAGATCCTCGACGACGATCAGCGGCATGGCGGCGGCGAGGGTCGCACGGGTCGAGTCTCACCCGCCAGACTCTTCACGAGACGTCGCGCACCCAGGAGTGGACGGCGACCGTGCCGGGCAGGCCGAGCGTCGCTCGCCGGAGGCCGCATGGGCCGATTCCGCGATGGCGACCCTGACGCGCGCGGGTTAGCGTGCCCGGCGCGTCGATGCCGACCGATCCCAGCGCGCCCCCGGGCGATCGAGCCCTGTTCCCGCCGTTCGACGGCCCCGGCGGATTCGACCGGATCCGCGCCGATCTGGGCGCCTTTCTCCCGGCGATCCGCGCGGTGTGCGAGCGCCACGGCCTGACGACGAGCGGCCTCTCCGCGTTCGAGCGCGGGACCAACGTCGTTGTCTCGAACGACGCGGGCCAGATCATCAAGCTGTTTCCGCCCTTCCTGCGGCACCAGTTCGAGGCCGAGCGCCTCGCGCTCGCGCGGTTCCACGGGAAGGTCCCGGTGGCCACGCCGGAGATCCTCCGGGAAGCGGAGCTCGACGGATGGCCCTATCTCGTGTTGTCGCGCCTCCCGGGGCGCACGCTGGAAGAGGTCTGGCCCGCGCTGAGCGGGGCGGAGCGGGTCGAGGCGCTCGCCCGCATCGGCGAGATCATGAGGGCCGCTCACGCGCTGCCCACCGGCGGACTGGAGAGCATCGACCTCGGCTGGGACGCGTTCGTCGAGCGCCAGATCGCCGGATGCGAGGGCCGCCACCGGCGAATGGGCCTGCCCGAGCACTTGGTCTCCCAGATCCCGGCGTACCTGGCGTCCGCCCGTCCTCTCCTGCCGACCTCCGTGGTCCCGGTCCTCCTGACGGGGGAATACACGCCGGAGAACCTCCTCGTTACCCCGACGGGCGGGGCGTGGCGCCTCACCGGTATGATCGACTTCGCGGACGCGTGCCTTGGGCCGCCCGAGGTCGACCTGCTGGGCCCGTGCCTCTTCCTCGCCGCCGGCAGCGCGGACCTCCTGCGCGCCTTTCTGGGCGCCTGTGGATACCGGCTCACCGACCTGAGCCCGGCGCTCGGCCGCAAGCTGATGGCGCTCGCGCTCCTGCACCGGTACAGCAACCTCCGATACCAGCTCAGGATCGAAGGATGGGAGTCCCAGGTCTCCTCGCTCTCCGAGCTGGAACAGAGGATCTGGCCGTTCTCGGCCCGCTGATCTCGGCGCGAGATCTCGTGACGGGGAGCCCGCGAGCCGCTGCCGCGGCGCGACGCGCGGCGTAGCCCCGCAGCACGGAGCCCCGCCACGGCGCCCGGCGGTTCCATCTCAAAGAGAAATATCTAACCACGACGTAAATTTTGAAGCTTCCCGTTGCATGGGTCCCTGGTCGCGAAGCACACCACAGGCGTCACAGGCACAACCAGCCTGTGATTTTCCTTTCGCTTCTTCGTTACTTGGATCGGTGATCCTCGTTTGCATCAAGGCAAGGTGACCATGCGTGTTCTTGGCGGTCTGAACGTGCGGCAGGCTCGACCGTGGCAGTGCGCGCGGTCGAGCCTTCCCCGTGAAAGCCCTCAAGCACAGAAATAGTGTAGCTCGCGCGTTCCTCCGGCGCGGCAGCGGACGACCAGCAGATCCTGCATGCCGCCGGGATAGGGCTCATACGGGCACTTGGGTCGCCGGGAGCTGCTCTTTGGCTCGGGCAGTCTCGGCGCGAAGATGATGCCCCGATAGCGGATCTCTGGACCTTCCCGGACAACCTCGTCGATCTGGTGATGAGCAGCCATCCGCAGGATGTGCTCGGCGAGGAGCCTTCCGTTCTCGATCTGCTGCCTGGAGCCGTCGATCCTGCCGGATTTCAGCTCGCACAGGAATACATACACAGGGTTTCCCGTCTCTTCGCGGTGCTGGTAGAAGATGATGTAGTCGCAGATCGAGTGAACCCCGGGCCGCGCCACGAAGAGCGGGAAGACGCGGTCACCTACCGAGAACGTGCGCGGGCAGTCGGTTCGCTCACACGCCCTCGGCCCCCGCGGCCGCCAGGAGCTTCTTGCCGATGCCCTCCAGCCCCTTCGGAGGCGTGCGCAGGAGACCGTACACGCTCCACGCGAAGTACGTCTTTCCCGTGTTGTTCGGCCCTGTGAGGACGATCAGGTCCTTGGACAGGTCCACCTCCGCCTCGCGCAGCGGTCCCAGGTTCTCGACACGGAAGCGCATGGTTTCACCCGCAAGCTACCCCCCTGCCCGCGCCAGGAGCAAGCTCTTCGCTCCGTCTCCTCGCGCGCTCCTGTGGCCGGTCGCCCCGGGCGGTCTGCGCCAATGGAGGAGGCCCGCTGTGGCCCTGCAGCGCGTCGCTGTACCCCGGAGCTCTCAACCCTGCGCGAGCAGCTCAAGCGCGAACGACGCTGGCCATGACCCTGTAAGCGCGCGGCCGCTGTGCGGCGTCCGAGCTACGGAAGAGCACAGCCAGACGTCTTGCCACGCCAGCTCTCACGCGTCTCCAGATGGACGCCGGGCCCTGCCCGGAATAGATCCACATGAGATATTCGATGACCGCGCCTCCCCGCCACCCTGTGACAGCCGACCAGCTTCGCCCGGGAGATCCCTACGAGCTGTCAGAGGGCCGCCTCGTCGAGTGCCTGCCCAGCGGTCGCCGCGGCGGCCGGAGCAACGGCACCGGGTTCGAGGTGCTCGACAGCGATCCGCTCGCCGAGGCCGCCGCGGTCGATCTCGGCGTCTCGCTGCGGCCGGAGATGCTGCGCGCGCCCGACATCGCGGTCGGCCCCATCCCGGACGAGCCCGGCTGGGCCACCGAAGCGCCGCCGCTCGCCGTCGAGTACGCGGACACAGGCCAAGACGAGGCGGAGCTGCAAAGCAAGATCGACGAGCTGCTGGCGGCCGGCACGCGCTGGATCTGGGTGGTGCGCCTTCAGGGCACGCGTCGCGTCGAGCTCTACGAGGCCTCGGGATCGGCCGGGCAGAAGGCGCCGGCTCGCAGGGCGCGGGCGAGCGTCGGCGCGCAGAAGACCCGGCGTCTGCCAGCGCGTGTGGCCTTCCCGGGCGAGGCGCTGGTCGCGCCGGGGGTGCTGAAGAACCCGGTGCTGGTCGAGGCGCTCTACGATCGCGAGGCCGCGCACGAGGCGACCCTGCGCAACCTGCTCCAGCGCAGGGGCTACGCAGACATCGAAGCGGTCCGGGAAGAAGGGCATACGCGGGGACTGCGAACCGCGGTGCGGGACCTGTGCGAGGTGCTCGGCATCGCCCTGCCACCGGACCGCGAGGCAGCCCTCGAGGCCATGGCGGGACCGGAGCTCTCTGCCCTGCGCGAGCAGCTCAAGCACGAACGACGCTGGCCCTGACCATGTAAGGGTGGGACCGCTGTGAGGCGTCCCTGCCAGGAAAGCGGACAGCCAGACGTCTGGCCACGGCCGCTCTCACGCGGCTCCCCTCACCTCCCCCGCCCCTCCCGCCTGCCCAGGCACACGCGCACGTAGTCGGCGACCATCCTCTCCAGCGAGAACCGCTCCCGCGCGCGCTCCCACCCCGCCGCGCCCATGCGCGCCCGCCGCTCCGGGTCTTCCGCCAGCTCCACGAGCGCCCCCGCGAGCGCTTCCGCGTCGCCCGGCGGCACCAGCCGCCCCGTCACGCCGTCGTCCACCTGCTCGGACATGCCGCCGACCGCCGTGGCCACGACCGGCAACCCCTCGGCCATCGCCTCCAGCGACGCGTTCGGGCACCCCGCGGGCTCGGCGATCAGCGCGAACATATCGAGATCGCTCAGGAAAGCGCGCGTGTCGGCGAGCTCGCCGACCCACTCGACCGAGAGCCCCGCCGCCATCCGCCGCAGCGCCTCGGCGTGCGCCTCGGCGCTGCGCTCGACGCCGCCCGCGATGCGCAGCACGTGCGGCGGCAGCCGCGGCGCGGCGAGGCGCAGCGCGGCGAGGAGCTCGTCGAGCTTCTTGTGCGGGTGGACGCGCGCCGCCGTCCCGATCACGAGCCGCGCGCGCTCGCCGGCGGACGCGCGCGGCCGCGGCGCCGCGCCTCCAGCGGCGAGCGGGCGCGGACCGAGCGCGACGCCGTTCGGCACCACGTGCGCCGGCGCCCCGAGCACCTCGGCGGCGAGCGCCGCCTCGGCCCCGAATTTGACGATCACCCCGGCCAGGCGGGCGCCGTAGTCGCGCGGGGCGCGGTACGGCAGCCCGCGGCGCGGCGACGCGAAATAGCGGCGCAGCGAGGCGAAATACATCTCGCCCGGGCTGATGTCGAAGAGCGGAACGTCGAGCAGCCCGTCGGCCAGCAGCACCTTGTGCTCGGCGATCACGTTCCACATCAGCACGGCCTCCGGCGGGTCCTCCTCGATCGCGCGCAGCAGGCGCTCCACCGCCTCGGCCGGCTCGACGTCGGCCGGCGGCGGCACCGCCAGCACCGGGATGCCCGCGGCCGCGAGCGCCCGCCGGCCCGGCGTCGGGTGCTCCGGCTGCTCCTCGATCACGGCCGCCCGGCCGCGCACGCCCGCCGCCGCGAGGCCGAGCAGCAGCCGCCGCGCGCTCGACTGGGCACCGCCGGTCGAGAAGTTGTTCGTCACGAGGAGCAGC
The DNA here is from genome assembly GCF_051519845.1 of Sorangium sp. So ce362. NCBI lineage: Bacteria > Pseudomonadati > Myxococcota > Polyangiales > Polyangiaceae > Sorangium > Sorangium sp. So ce362. The sequence continues at coordinate 9,077,406 of NZ_CP150332.1, forward strand.
CCGTCCCCCCGGCGCAGGCCGCGGTTGCGCGCGATCGCCCGCGGGTAGATCCTCGCATAGCCCTCGGCCATCCGCGCGACGCTGAAGTGCCGCGCCACGACCTCCCGGCCGCCCGGCGGCGCGGCCCGATCGCGCGCCGCCGCCGCGATCGCCTCGGCGAACCGCTCCGGCGCGGCGTCGAGCGGCAGGTGGACAAGCGCCGGGGTCTCGGCCGCGATCTCCGCCGTGCCGCCGGCGCCGGTCGCGACGACCGGCAGGCCCGCCGCGAGCGCCTCGAGGTGCGCGAGGCTCAGCCCCTCGTGGGCGCTCGGCGATACGAGCACGTCGGCCGCCGCGAGCAGGCCGGCCACGTCGGCGACCGCCCCCGCGAAGCGCACCTCGGCGCGCAGGCCGAGCCGGTCGATCTCGCGGCGGATCTCCGCCTCCGCGGCGAGCGCCGGCTCGCTGCCGGGCGAGGCGCTCCCGGCGATCACGAGCCGCGCCGCCCGCGGATCGCCGGCCGCCGCGAGCGCGGCCCGCGTGGCCGCGAGGATCGCCGGCAGGAGGTGCAGCCGCTTCTGCGGCCGCGGGTTCGCCACGGCGAGCAGGACGAGATCGGCCGGCGCGATCTCGAGGCGACGCCGCCACGCCGCGGCCGCGGCCGAGCCACCACCGCGGGCCTCCGGCGCGGCCTCGCGGGCCTCTGCCGGCCCCGCCGATCGGCGCGCCGCCTCCGCCGGCCCGAGATCGATCCCGTTCCAGACCGTGCGCCGCGGCACCGGCAGCGCGCACGCGGCGAGCTCCGCCTCGACCGCGCGCGCGCACGCCACGAGCAGCGCCGCGTCGTCCGGACCGAGACGATCGAGCCCCGCCGGCCAGCCCGCGGCCACGTTGTGCACCGTGACGAGCGGCCGGTACCCGCGCGCGGAGAGGCGCGCGAGGTCGTCGGCGTCGAGCAGGTGCGCGTGCGCGAGATCCGCGCCCCACGCGGCGAGCCCGCGGGCGAGCGCGTCGAAGCGCGCCTCGCGATCGCCGCGCGCCCCGGAGAGATCGAGCGTCCCCGGCGGCGCGTCGAACGTGGGGCGGGTCGGCCGGTACACCGCGTAGACGCGCGAGCGGATGCCGCGGCGGGGCAGCTCGGTCGCGAGGTCGATCGCGATCCGCTCGGCGCCGCCCTGCTGGAGGCTGGTCACGACCTGCGCGACCCGCGGCGCCGCGTCGTCGCACACGTCGAGCGGCGCGTGCCTGACCACGCGCGCGCGCCGCGCCGCGAGCTCGCCCTGGAGGGCGGCGTCGAGCGGATCGCCCGCGCGCAGGCGCGCCGCGACGCCCGCGGCGAGCGGGGCGTCGAGGTACACGCTCGCCGCGCGGGGCAACCCCGGTGGGCGGCGCGCGCGCGCGGCGCGGCTCAGCTCACCGCCCGTCGCCCGCAGCAGCTCGGCCCACGCCGCGGCGTCGGATCCCGTCGCTGTGCACGCCGAGGCCGCGGTCGGCGCCGAGGCCGCGGCGAGGTCGAGCGGCGCCAGCACGGCGCCGAACGCGCAGAGCGGCAGCCCTGTGTCGCTCGGCGGCGGGAACGGATCCAGATCGAGCGCCGCGGACGGCGCGGGCCAGGCGCCCCCGCGCACGAGCCACACCGGCCCCGCCGCGAGCGCCTCCGCCGCGGCCGCGAGCGGCGCCGGCGTGAGGTCGACCGGCGCGAGCCCGGCGAGCCGGAGCGCGCGCAGCGTGCGGCCGGCGCGGGCGCGGTGCGCGGGCGCTTCGGCGAAGACGGCGCAGATCGGAGGGCGCATGCGGGACCGGGCGGCGCGGCTCAGTAGGCCGAGGGATAGCCGCGGAAGGGCGCGGCGACGGCCACGTCCGGCGCGCTCGAGATGCGCTCCCGCGAGCGATGACCGCCCCTGGCGGCGCGCGGCGCGGGAGAGGGCGCCGCCGCCCACGCGGCCGCGCCGAGCTGCTCCACCTCCACCGCAGACGGCGCGCCTCCCGTGTAGACGAACTGCCCGCGCGGGCTCGGCTCGATCGGGACCGACGCGCGCCGGATCACGCCCTTCACGAAGCAGCGGTAGTGGAGCACCGACCCGTGCAGGTGCGGGGGCGCGTTCAGCCAGAAGCCGTCGCCCTGCGGCCGGAACGTCACGCCGGGCGGCGCGCCGGCCATGGGCTTGCGGCGGGACGCGCGGTGCACGAGCACGCCGACGAGGCCGACGACGGCGCTCGCCAGGACGAGGCCTCCGCCGACGAACGCCACCGTCGCCGCGGTCGACAAGGAGCTCGAGCGCGGCGCCGCCGGCCCGGTCGGCGACGCGACGGCCGCGGGGGCGCTCGCCTCCAGCGCGGCGACCACGCGGAAGCCGTTGTCCGCGTTGCGGCTGCCGGGGTCGTTGCGGTACCGCGCCGCGGCGCGCAGGTGCTTCGCGTCCTTGAGCCACGACCCGCCGCGCAGCACGCGCCGGGGCTTGTCGCCGCCCGGCGCCGAGGTCTGCTCGGGGTCGACCGCCGGGCCGGGGGCATAGGGACCGTACAAGTCGCGACACCACTCGTAGACATTGCCGCTCATGTCGTGCAGGCCGAAGGCGTTCGGCTGCTTCTGCCCGACTGGCTTCGTGCCGCTCCCGGCGTTGCCCTTGAACCACCCGAGGGCGGCGGCGGCCCCGTCGTCGTTCCCCGCATAGAACCGCGTCTGGGTCCCCGCGCGGTGGGCGTGCTCCCACTGCGCCTCGGTCGGCAGATCGAAGACGCGGCCGGTTCGCTGCGTCAGCCAGCGGGAGAACTCGCCCGCGTCCTTGAAGGTCACCAGCGTCACCGGGTGCTGGTCGGTCTGCGGGAAGCCGGGCGCCCTCCAGGTGAACTCCTTGCGCTGCGAGAGGCCCTTGCCATCGAAGCCGAACCCGCCGGAGGCGCCGACCTCGGCCTCGGTGCGGTAGCCGGTCTGCTCGACGAAGCGCTTGAACTGCCCGACCGTGACCGGAAACTTCCCCAGGTAGAAGGCGCGGCTCAGGGTCACCTCGCGGATCGCCTCGTCGTCGCCGCGGCCCGCCTCCGCCGGCGGCGAGCCCTGGCGAAAGCGGCCGGCCTTCACGAGCACCAGGTCGAGCTGCGCCCCCCCGAGGTCGATCGCGAGGGCGGGCGCCGGGTCCGCCGCCTGCGCGGCTGCCGGGGCGAGGAGCGCGACGGCCGCCGCAAGGACGAAGACAGGAGGGAGGTCGCGGGAGCTGGGGTGGAGCTGCACCGGCTCAGGCTACCAGACAGCGCGCGCGAGCTGTGCGAGCTCGACGCAACCGCAGCGGCCCAGGGGCCCGAAAGATGCGCTCGCCGCGGTCGCCCTCGCCCCACGCCCTCCCCCTCCCCACCGGAGAGAGGGGCGCGCCGGCCGCGCGGCGGGCAACGCAGGCTGCGCTCTTGCCCCCTTGCCGGACGCGCGTCATGCCTCCGTGTCGCACTCTCCATTCGACCGAGCGCGCTGGCCCAGGCCCGCTCGCGAACCAGCGAGCGACGCAGCCAACATCCCGTCCCTATCGATTGACCTCTTCGCCCGACGCCGACGACATCACGTTAGTCCAGATATCTTTGCAATTCTTAACTCGACACATCGAGCGCGCCCTGGCCACGATGCGTGGCTCGTCTTCCCGCGCGAGGACGTCGTATTCTTGCTACGCGATGGGGACATCGGGAAGCTCGACGCGGCGCTGAGCGTAAGGATCGACGCCATGAGCGATACCGTCGAGGAGCGTCGGAAGAGACCGCTGGACAACGATGTTCTGACGCCGCGGACCCAGGCCGAGGTGCAGAGCGACCTGCTGAGCAAGGATGCCCTGGTCGTCGCGTTCGATCTGCTGCGAGGCGACGATGCAGGCATTGCTTTCGGCGGCGACACCCACTATTGCATCGGGGCGACGCTGGCTCGCCTCGAGGGGCGGATCGCCATCGACTCGCTCCTCAGCCACTTCCCCGAGATGGAGCTCGCGGGGCCGGCGGTGTTCGCTCCGCACCTCTCGATCCGGAAGATGTCCTCGTCACCCGTCTGCCTCCGGCCCGCCAGAGGATGAGGGCGGCTGCGGCCAGTCCGGCGCGGGACAGCCGGCGACGACCGATTTCCCTGGGCGAGCGCGACGCCGCCGCGGGGGGAACAATGCGCGCGCACGATCACGGGCGCGCGCACGACGTGAGACCAACACACAGCAGGGATCAACGCATGCGCACAACTACCTCGCTTATCGCTCTCCTCGGCGCCGTTGCGCTCTTCGGATGTTCTTCCTCGGACACAGGCACCGGGAACGAGACACCGGAGGACCAGCTGCTGGAGCCGCCGGCCGAAGGCGCCGGCGTGCAGTATCGGATGACCTCCACGATCCAGCCGGGGGAGGAGGTCGAGCGCTGCCAGCTCTTCGTGGCGCCGCCGGAGGGGCTCAATGTCAACCGGGAAGTCGTGCGGTACTCGGGCGGGAGCCACCACGTCCTCCTCTACACGACGCCGTATACAAAGATCCCGACCGAGACGATCAACGGTGTTGCCCTCGATGCGACCCAGGTCCACGACTGCAGCAACGGCCCCCAGGCCGAGTGGGACGTCAACGGCGTGGTCGCGGGCTCGCAGTCCCCCGACCGCAACTCCTTCCTCGGCGAGCTCCCGGAGGGCGTGGCGGTCAAGGTCGCCCCGGGCACGGTGCTCCTGATGAACACCCATTACCTGAACGCCTCGAGCGCGCCCCTCGAGACCGACGCGCGCATCAACCTCTACACGATCGCGGACGACGAGGTGGAGATCGAGGCGGGCATGCTCTTCCACTACAACCCGTTCATCAGCGTGCCGGCGCGCGACGAGTCCTCGGCGCGGATGCGCTGCACCACCGAGAAGGACATCTCGGTCGTGAGGATCCAGTCGCACATGCACCGCCGCGGCGTCGGCTACGTCGCCCAGAAGGTCGACCTCGACGGCAAGATGACCGAGCTGTACGCCCACGAAAAATGGGAGGGGGTCCCGTCGCAGGAGTTCACGCCGTTCCTCGAGGTCAAGGCGGGAGAGGCCCTGGACTACCGCTGCGATTTCAGGAACAGCGAGGATCGCGACATCGCGCAGGGCCTGACCACGAAGGACGAGATGTGCATGCTGATCGGGCCGTACTTCCCGCGCTCCCGGGCGTACGAGAATTGCGCGAGCGAGGAGGGGGGCTTCCGCGCCTCGACGTGGTTCGGCTCCGGGACGTCCACGTGCACCGAGGCGCTCTCGTGCCTGAACACGCCCGACCAGGACGAGGCCGCGTTCTACGGCTGCGTGGTGAACAGCTGCGAGAGCGTCGGGCCCCAGCTCTCGAAGGTGATCACCTGCCAGATCAGCGGGGGTTACGGCGCGTGCAACGAGGACTGCAGCCAGGACCCCGAGGCGTGCAACACGTGCATCACCACGGCGTGCGCCGCGGAGATGGAGGCCTGCGAGGCCGCCACGTGCGACTGACCTGACCAGGAGCGGCGCGGCGGGGCGGCTCCCGCCCGCCGCTCACGCCTCCCCCCACCGATCGCATCAGAACTTCCCCTGGATCTCGATGCGCCCGAGGCCCACTCCGGCGCTCCAGACCACGCCGCGCTGCGCTCGCGGCGAGGCGCCCGCGGCGTCGGGCGCGGCGTCGCCGCCGGGCCGGACCACGAGCAGCACGACGCCCGCCGCGGCCGACGCGGCGCCCACGATGAAGCTCACGGTGGACACACGGCCCAGCGTGGTCGCCGCGTCGGCATCGCCCTTCAGCTCGGGCGGGCAGCGCCGGCCGTCGCAGCGCTCCTCGATGTCGGACACCTTGGAGAGCGACACGAGGCCCGTCGCGGCCCCGACGCCGATGCCCACCGCCCCGAGCCCGAACGCGAGCCCAGCCGGCAGCAGCGAGCCGCCGCCCTCCGCGCCGCCCGGGGCGGGCGCGTCGCGGGGCGGGAGCTGAGGCGCGGCGGGCGCCTCCAGCGTCGCGCGCACCGCCGCGAGCTCGGTCTCGGCGTCCTTCCGCGCGTCGAGGAACGCCGGCGGCGGGTCCTCCGGGAGCGGCTCGGCGAGGACCTGCTCGTACAGCTCGCGCGCGGCCCCCAGCTGGCCGAGCTTGCGCTGGCACCGCGCCATGTAGAGCACGAGCGTCGGCGCATGATAGAGCCCGTCCGCCTCCTTGAAGATCTCGAACGCCTCCTGCCAGCGGTCCGCGCCGTAGAGCTTGAGCCCCTCGTGCGCCCTGGTCCGGGCGAGCTGCTGCGCCTCGGCCGAGGCGCCGTCCGGCGGCTTCGCCGCGAGCGCCGGCGCCGCGGCCAGCAACGTCACCGCGAACGCGCACCGGCGAAGACAGTTCGAGAGCATCATCATCCTTTCCATCAGAATCAGAATCCATCCGAAGCAGAAGAGAGCGCCGCGCCTTTTGTCTGCTGCACGGCCTTGCGCGCCCCCACAAGCAAGCTCGCCAGGGCGGTCGACACATTAAGGGGGATCGTGCGCCACCGTCCAGCGGCGTCACGGACGGTCCGGGGCGCGATCTCCTCCGATCCTGGACATTTCGGTCGCTCGGCCCAACGCGGTCACCGCGGCGTCGCCGCGCCGTGACACCGTGGCCAGGACCGGCGCGCAGATCGCGCCCGACGGCGCAGCGGCCCCCGCCGAGATCGCCTCGCCGCGGAAACCGATCGGATACATTGAGCGTGTTACGCCTCATGGATGACCGGTCTCATCAAACGCTCGGAGGAAGTGTCGACGAGAGCGCGATGGAAACTCGATAACGTGCTGACGGACGAGCGGTCGCTCGTGGAGCTGCTCCGGGTGGTCACCGTCGACGTGCACGAGGCGGCGAGCGTCGAGGAGGCGCTGCATCGCACCATCGCGCACATCTGCGACCATCTGAGCTGGCCGGTTGGACACGCGTACGTGCCGGCGGCGGACGATCCCGCGCTGCTCCTCCCCACGGCGCTCTGGTACCTGCACGACGAGGTGAAGTACGCGACCTTCAAGGCGGTCACGGAGGCGACGCAGTTCACCGCGGGGGTCGGGCTGCCCGGGCGGGTGCTCGCCAGCAAGCAGCCGGTCTGGGTGCGCAACGTCACGGAGGACGCGAACTTTCCGCGGGCCAGGCTCGCGAAGAACCTCGGGGTCAAGGCGGGGTTCGCGTTCCCCGTGGTGGTCGGCGCCGAGGTGGTGGCGGTGCTGGAGTTCTTCTCCGACGCCGAGCACGCGGACGACGGGAAGTTCACCGTGACCATCGGCCGCATCGCGCGGCAGCTCGGCCGCCTGTTCGAGCGCAAGCACGCGCAGGAGATGCTGGGCCGCGAGCGGGACTTCATGGCGGGCGTCATGGACCTCGTCGACGGCCTCATCGTGGTGCTCGACGCGCGCGGGCGCATCGTGCGCATGAACAGCGCCGCCGAGCGGGCGCTGGGCAGCGCGCGCGGGTCCCGCGAGCCCCGGTACCTGCGGGATCTCACGCCCGATCCGGCGGCGTCGGCGCAGCTCGAGGGCCTCTTCGAGGAGCTCGGCACGGGCGCGTCGCGGAAGCAGGTGGAGGTCCCCTGGACGACGACGGACGGCGCTCGCCGGGTGACGGCCTGGTCGGGCGCCGTCCTGAGCGGCAAGGACGAGGGGTTCCGGTTCGTCATCATGACCGGCATCGACCTGACGGAGCGCAAGCGCGCCGAGGAGGAGCGCGCGCGGCTGCGGGAGGAGGTGATCCAGGCCCAGGACGCGGCGCTGGCGAAGCTCTCCATGCCGCTCATCCCCATCCGCGACGACGTGCTGGTCCTGCCGCTCATCGGCCCGCTCGAGGCCGGGCGCCTGCGTCGCGTGACCGAGGCGCTGTCGCGCGGCATCGCGAAGCGCCGCACGCGGATCGCCATCCTCGACCTGACCGGCGTGGACGAGCTCGAAGCAACGGCGACCGAGGCGCTGCTCGAGGTGGTGCGGGTCGTGGGCCTGCTCGGCGCGCGGGCGGTCCTCACGGGGATCCGCCCCGAGGTCGCCCACCGCCTCGCCGGGAGCGGCGTGGACCTCGGTCGCCTCGACGTGAAGAGCTCTTTGCAGAGCGGGATCGCCTTCGCCATGAGGGGCCGCTGAGCCCCGGCGTCGGGCGCGCCGAACCCCGCCGGGCGCCGCGACCCGGGACCGATGTCGCTCGTTCTCAACACGAACCGCATCATCACTGCATGGGACACGGGCGAACATGGCCCCCGCTGTGCCCCTGTTTCGTGTTGCAATGCAATGATCCCGAGAAAGGCCCGGTGCAACGATATGCGATCGATGTCTTCGATGCTGGAGCGGCTCGTACGGGCCCGGCTGCCTTTGCTTGTCGCGGCGCTGGCCGCGGCCGCATGCGCGGCCGGGTCGCCGCTGGACGGGGAAATAGGCCCGGAGGCGGCCATCCTGGGCGAGCACGCCGACGCGCTCTCGACGCGCGTCCGGCTCATGGCCGCAAACCTCACGAGCGGCAATCACCAGAGCTACGATCCGGGGCACGGCAGGCGCATCATGCAGGGGGTCCAACCCGATATCGCCCTGCTGCAAGAATTCAACTACGGCGGCAATACAACGTCCGACATTCGCTCCTTCGTGGACGTCACGTTCGGCGCCGGGTTCAGCTACTACCGCGAGGGAGGGGCGCAGATCCCGAACGGGATCGTGAGCCGGTGGCCGATCGTCGCGTCCGGCGAGTGGGACGACACGTCGGTCAGCAACCGGGACTTCGCCTGGGCGCGCATCGATGTTCCCGGCCCGACCGACCTCTGGGCCATCAGCGTCCACTTCCTGACGTCGGGCTCGGGGGCGCGCAACACGGAGGCGGAGCACCTCGTCTCGTTCATCAATACGCACGTCGATGAGGACGATTACCTGGTGATCGGCGGCGACTTCAACACCGGGAGCCGGACCGAGGCGTGCATCGGGACCCTCTCGGAGGTCGTCGTCACGTCCGCGCCCTATCCAGTCGACGGCAACGGGAACGGGAACACCAACGCCGGCAGGACCAAGCCCTACGACTGGGTGCTCGTCGACGGCGCTCTGGAGCCGCTCGAGACCGCCGTTGTCATCGGCGGGAGCAGCTTCGCGAACGGCCTCGTGGTGGACACGCGCGTCCATTCTCCGCTCTCGGCGATCAGCCCCGCGCTCTCGGCGGACAGCGGCGCATCGAACATGCAGCACATGGGCGTCGTGCGCGACTTCCTGATCCCCGCCGGCGGCGCCGGCGGCGGAGGCGGCGCCGGCGGCGGAGGCGGCGCCGGCACGGCCGTCGTGATCATCAACGAGGTCCTCGCGAACGAGCCGGGGAGCAACGTGGCCGGCGAGTTCGTGGAGATCGTCAATGTCGGCTCGGGGGCAGCGTCCCTCGCCGGCTGGACGATCTCCGACAGCACCTCGACGCGGCACACCTTCCCCGCCGGAGCGTCGCTCGCGCCCTCCACGGCCGTCGTGGTGTACGGCAACGCCTCGGCGGTGCCCGGCACCGTGAGCGGCGCCGTCGGCGCGTCCACGGGCTCACTGAGCCTCAGCAACAGCGGCGGCGACACGGTCACGCTGCGGAACGCCTCGGGCGCGACCGTAAGCAGCGTGACGTACGCTTCCACGCTCGCGAGCCAGGACGGCGTCTCGATGAACCGCAGCACCGATCTCGACGGGGGCGCGTCGTTCGTGCTCCATTCCACCCTCGGCGGGAGCTCTTCACCGGGCAAACGCGTGAACGGCGCGGCGTTCTAGCCGGCGTGGCGCTCGGGCGAGAACGGGGTGAACTCACCGCTTCTCGGCGGACTGAGCTTTCTGTATCCTCCTTCCTCCACCGAAGCGCAAGGGAGACCCGTCATGTCGCAACATTGGAAAATTGCGGCCGCACTGTTCACCTTTGCGCTGCTGGATGCCGGCTGCGCGGATGCCGAGCAGGACGCCTCCTCCGGCGCGGCGAGCGGCGGATCCACCTCGGTGAGCTCTGCGTCCAGCTCGACCGGCGGAGCCTCGTCGAGCGAAGCCAGCAGCTCGTCGACAGGCCAGCCGACAAGCAATCCGGTCGAGGTCGATTGCCGCACCCCCGGGGACGGGAAGTCCACCCTGGCCTTCGTCAACAAGTGCGACAAGCCGCTCCAGTTCCTGGGGAGCCTCATCGATGGCGGGGAGCTCGACCCGGGGCAGTTCGCGTGCCGCGACGTGGGCACAAGCGAGGAGCCGCTGTCGTCGCTACGCTACTGGGCGTATGCCGGGTCGGACCCCGGCGGGGGCCGACACACGCTGGCCGAGATGACCCTCAACACCGATTTCAACGACTTCGACTGGTACAACATCAGCCACGTGGACGCGCACAACCTCCCCATGGCGATCGTGCCCGTCGACCTGCCGGATTGCCGGACGCTGTCATGCCCGGAGAGCCTGCTCGCGCGGTGCCCGGAGGTGGGTCACCACAAGGACGCGAGCGGCGCGACGATCTCCTGCGTGAGCCCCGACCGGGATGATCCCACGAACCCCGTGGCCGCGTACTTCGAAGAGCAATGCAAGGACGCGTATTCCTGGTCCGGGGACGACCAGGAGTCGATGGCCGCCTGCGCCGGGGAAGACTACGACATCGTGTTTTGCCCTTGACCTGCTCCCTCACATCCCCGCTCGCCGCGCCGCCGCTCCGGGAGGCGCCAGAGCAACTCGGCCACGCCGAGCAGGACGTAGGCGCTGATCAGCCAGACAACGACGAACGCCGGCGCCCAGCGGGCCGAGATGATCGCGCTCGAGCCGACAACGAGCGCGACCGACAGCGCGGTGCGGGCGTCGAGGCGGAGATCCTTGAACGAGCGGAACCGGAGGGTCGACACCATCAGGAGCGAGAGGAGCAGCGTCGTCGCGAGGACGGCCGGCGCGGCGCCGGCGCCCCCGAGCCGCCCGTCCGCAACGCCATGCTCCATGACGATCGCGACAAGGATCCCGGCCGCGCCGGTGACGGGGAGGCCGACGATGTACCGCGGCGGCGTCGACGATCGGCCCGCCTCCCGGATGGAGATGACGTTGAAGCGAGCGAGCCGGATCGCGCCGCACGCCGCGAAAACGAACCCGCCGAGCACGCCGGCGAGGCCGAGACGGTGCAGCGCCCACTGGTACACGAGGACGGCCGGGGCCACGCCGAACGAGACGAGATCGGCCAGCGAGTCGAGCTCCCGCCCGAACGCGCTCTCGGTCCTGGTCATCCGCGCGACGCGGCCGTCGAGCGCGTCGAGGAGCATCGCGAACAGGATGAGGAGCGCGGCGCGCTGGAAGTCGTCGTCGGACCGCGCGGACGCCGAGAGCCGTACCGCGTCGAAGCCGCAGAAGATGGATGACAGCGTGATCAGGTTGGGGAGGAGAAACAGCGTCTTCCTGGGGGTGCTCAGCGGCCGCGTCGTCTCGCCGCGCGGTCGCTCGAGACCCGCGCCTTGGCCCGATCGTGAGCTCGCGGGGCACAAGCGCTCGACGCCGGCGCCCCGTCCTCCTGGATTGAAATCTGACATGATGGCGATGTCGGCGGGGCACCAGCGCCGCGCGGATCTCGACCCGCGGCGCGACGAGCCCGCTCGCCCGGCCTCGTAGTACACGAGGCCACGCGCCTTCAAGCCGGGAGGCGCGCAGCCGCGCAGGCGGGAGCGCGCGCAGCCGCGCAGGCGGGAGCGCGCGCAGCCGCGCAGGCGCCCCCTGGCGGATCCTCGGGTCGCTAGCCCTGCAGATCGGTGCTGAGGAACACCTCGTGGATATCGATCTTGCTCGGCCCCGCGAACATCTCCTTCGGCGCGCGGTTCCGGTGCGCCTCCGCGAACGCGGGGCTCCTCGTCCAGGCGATGAAGTCGTCCATGGACTGCCACCAGGTCTTGACCTCGTAGAACCCCTGCGCGTCCGGGTCCGGGCTCCACGCGCCGGTCGCGTGGTCCAGCTTCATCGGCTTCGGCCGGTGCACCTCGTTCCGGATGAAGCCGGGCGCGCGGTCGACCAGATGGACCCGGTTCTTGAAGCGGTCCTCGAAATCGGCCTCATGGCCCTCGGCGACGGGGATGCGGTTGGTGACGACGATCATGGCTCCTCCTTGCTGGTACCCGGGGGCCCGCGCCGGCGCGGGCGGCGGCGAGCTTAGCAGCGCTCCCCCCTTTGCGGGGTCCCCGCCTCGCACGTTGCCCCCGCTCGCTGCAAATTATCTTGGAAATTCTCAGAGCTCATCGCAACGCAGTCTGCGGCATGCAACCGGCCACGTCCGGAGTGGCAACTCCGCCGAAATTGGATTGACAGATCGGCCTTTCGGAGCCCTCATCTCGGGAGGTCCCGTCATGAACGACTCCGAGACGGCTCGCGACGTCCCGACAGGAGAGGGGCTCGACCGCTCCGAGGTCGAGGGCGTCGTGCGCCGGAACATCCAGGCGCTCTTGCAGGTACGGAAGGAGCTCGAGCGGAACAAGGGCTTCCAGGAGACCCTCGCCGACGCGATCACCGGGTTCACGGGGAGCATGACGTTCGTCTTCCTCCACGCCGTCCTCTTCGGGGGCTGGCTCGTGGTGAACACGGGCGTCATCCCGGGCGTCAAGCCGTTCGATCCGTTCCCGTTCGTGATGCTGGCGATGATCGCGTCGGTCGAGGCGATCTTCCTCTCGACGTTCGTGCTCATCAGCCAGAACCGCATGCAGGCGCTCGCCGACAAACGCGCCGATCTCGATCTCCAGATCAACCTCCTGGCAGAGCACGAGGTCACCCGTCTCATCGAGCTCGTCGACGGCATCTCCAGGCACCTCGAGGTGCCCCGGGACAGCGACCCGCACCTCGAGGAGCTCAAGAAGGATGTCCACCCCGAGGTGGTGCTGGAGGAGATCGAGCGCGCGCAGCGGGACGTGAAGGAGTAGTCAATACGGGCTCTCCCTAGAAAGCGCCGGTCGCGCCTGACATCGCCGCGAGGTGAGGTGACGAGACCTCCACCGCCCGCAGCCCCCGCGCACCTCGCTTGTCTGGTACAGATTGGGTACCGATACCCCTGAAGACTGTCCGTGAAATCCCCGAAGGCCTTGTCGGGATTCGGACGCTCGCCAGCGTGATTGCAAGCTCGTACTGCGCGGGATCTTTTTGCATCTCTCACAAACCACTCTTGCAAGCACGTGAGTTAAGTGTTAATCGGATGGCGTCCGGGGCGTCGATTATACGATGTCCGCACTGGACATAATTGGACACGGGCGCAGCGAGCCGTCCGGGCGCGGTGCCGCTGTGAGGGCACCTCGTTATCCAGCCTAGCCTAGCCTCTTTCACTCAGGTTCGTGGCGTTTTGCCACGCATTGACCATCGACCCAGAGGAATATGGCCAGTCACGTCCTCATCACCGGTGGAGCGGGGTTCATCGGCTCGCACGTCGCCGACGAGCTCCTGCGTCAAGGGTATCGCGTCCGGGCGCTCGACAGCCTCAACCCCCAGGTGCACGGCCCCGAGCGCCGGCGCCCGGCGTACCTGAACCCGGAAGTCGAGCTCATCGTGGGCGACGTCCGCGACCGGAGCGCGGTGAAGTCGGCGCTGCGCGGCGTGGACGTCGTGTACCACTTCGCGGCCAGGGTCGGGGTCGGACAGAGCATGTACAAGATCGAGGAGTACACCTCGGTCAACAACGTCGGCACCGCCATGCTCCTGGAAGAGATCGCCGAGAGGCCGGTCGCCCGGCTCATCGTCGCTTCCAGCATGAGCGTGTACGGCGAGGGGCTCTACCGGACCGCCTCGGGCGCGGTCATCCCCGGCACGAGCCGCCCGCTCGATCAGCTGAAGCGCGGCGACTGGGAGGTCCGGAGCGAGGCGGGGGAGGCGCTCGTGCCCGTCCCGACCCCCGAGTCCAAGGCGCCGGCGCTCGAGTCCGTCTATGCGCTCTCCAAGTACGACCAGGAGCGGCTCTGCCTCACGATCGGGCGCGCCTACGGCATCCCGACCGTCGCCCTCCGCTTCTTCAACGTCTACGGCCGCCGCCAGGCCCTCTCCAACCCGTACACCGGCGTCCTCGCCATCTTCGCCTCCCGGCTCCTCAACGATCGTCCGCCCCTCATCTTCGAGGACGGGCTGCAGCGGCGCGATTTCGTGAGCGTCGCCGACATCTCGCGCGCCTGCGTCCGGGTCCTCGGCGCCGACGCCGCGGTGGGCCAGGTGCTCAACATCGGCAGCGGGCGATCGACAACCGTGCGCGAGGTCGCCGAGCACGTCGGCAAGGTGATGGGGAAGGACGGGATCGACCCCGAGATCACCGGAAAATCGCGCCTGGGCGACGTCCGGCACTGCTTCGCGGACATCAGCGCGGCGCAGCGCAAGATCGGGTATGAGCCCCAGGTCACCCTCGAGGACGGGCTGCGCGATCTCGCCGGCTGGCTCGAGGGGCAGGTGGCGAAGGACGCTGTCGCCCAGGCCCGCGCCGAGCTGGAGTCCCGGGGGCTCACGGTATGAGCGCCGTGGGTCGCGATTCCAGCGGTGCGGCCAGGGAGCCGGCGCGCCCGGCGCTGATCACCGGCGGCGCCGGCTTCATCGGGTCGAACGTGGCCCACCGCCTGCTCCTGGCGGGAGAGTCGGTGATCCTCTTCGACAACCTCTCGCGCCCCTCCGTGGCGCGCAACGTGGACTGGCTGAAGCGGGTCCACGGCGACCGCGTCACGCTGATCACCGGCGACGTGCGCGACGCCGGCGCGGTCGCCGATGCGGTCCGGCGCGCCTCCAGCGTCTTCCATCTCGCCGCCCAGGTCGCCGTGACCACCAGCCTGGTCCAGCCGGTGGAGGACTTCGAGATCAACGCCCGGGGGACGCTCAACGTCCTCGAGGCGATCCGCGCAGAGAGCGCCCCGCCGCCGCTCCTCTTCACGTCCACCAACAAGGTGTACGGCGGCCTCCCCGACGTCCCGCTCCGGTGCAGGGATCGGCACCATGAGCCCGAGGACCCGGAGCTCCGCGCCTCCGGGATCTCGGAGGCCCGCCCGCTCGACTTCCACAGCCCGTACGGGTGCTCGAAGGGCGCGGCGGACCAGTACGTGATCGATTATGCCCGCACCTTCGGGCTCCCCGCGGCGGTGTTCCGGATGAGCTGCATCTACGGACCTCGCCAGTTCGGGACCGAGGACCAGGGGTGGGTCGCTCATTTCCTCCTCCAGGCGCTCCGGCGCGAGCCGATCACCCTCTACGGCGACGGGATGCAGGTCCGGGACGTGCTGTTCATCGACGATCTCGTCGACGCCTTCCTCCTCGCCCGCAAGCACATCCGGCAGATCTCGGCGTCGGCGTTCAACATCGGCGGGGGCCCGGAGAACACCCTCGGCCTGCTCGAGCTGCTCGATCTCATCGAGGAGCTCGACGGCAAGCGCCCCGCGACCGGCTTCGAGGCGTGGCGGCCCGGGGATCAGCGCTATTACGTCTCGGATTGCCGCCGGTTCAACGCCGTGACGGGGTGGTGGCCGCGCGTCCAGTCGCGCGAGGGCGTGCGCAAGCTGTACGGCTGGCTGCGGGAGATGCACGGCGCCGGCAAGGCCGCCGCCGGCCAGGCGACCGAGGAGCTCCGCATGGAGGGCGCCGGGTGAGATTCGCGCTCGTCAACCCGCCCTGGAGCTTCGAGGGGAGCATCTACTTCGGCTGCCGCGAGCCCCACCTGCCCCTCGAGTACGGCTACGCCAGGGCGCTGCTCGCGGCCGCGGGGCACGAGGCGACGATCGTCGACGCCCAGGCCCGGAATCTGTCGCAGGACGCCGTCCGCGACGAGGTGGCCGCGCTCCGCCCCGACGCCATCGTGGTGACCACCGCGCCGAGCTACCTCTTCTGGCGCTGCGCCCCGCCCGAACTGCGCGTCCCCCAGCAGACGCTCCACGCGCTGCGCGACCTGCCGGGCCTCCGGTTCGCCGTGGGCCCCCACGCCTCCACCACCCCCCGCGCCACCCTGCGCAAGCTCGCTGTCGACGCGGTGGTGATGGGCGAGTGCGAGGAGGTGCTCGTGCAGCTCGCCGATCTTCCCCCCCGCGCGCGGTGGGGCGAGATCGCCTCGATCGCGTACGTGGAAGGCGAGGAGGCGCGCGTCCAGGGCGGGCCGCACGCGTCCGACATGGGCCGGCTCCCGGCCCTCCGCTGGGACGCGGCGACGATCGCGCGCCACGCCCACCACCACCACCGCTTCGACAGCACGCCGGTCGGGCCGGGCGCCGAGGTCGAGGCGTCCCGAGGGTGCCCGTACCACTGCACCTTCTGCGCGAAGGACAGCTTCCGCGATCGCTACCGCAAGCGCCCTCTCCCGGCGCTCCTCGACGAGCTCGATGGGCTCATCGCGCAGGGCGTCCGTTACGTCTATTTCATCGACGAGATCTTCCTCCCCGACCGCCCGCTGCTCGAGGCGCTCGTGGATCGCCCGGTGTCGTTCGGCGTCCAGATGCGCATCGACAACTGGAACCGAGAGTCGCTCGATCTGCTCGGGAAAGCGGGGTGCGTCTCGATCGAGGCGGGGGTGGAGAGCATCACGAAGGAGGGGAGGAGCCTCCTTGCGAAGCACTGCAAGCTCTCGACCGAGCAGCTCAGCGACCTCCTGATCCACGCCAAGAAGAGCGTCCCCTTCGTCCAGGCGAACCTGATCCAGTCGCGGACCGACGACCCCGCGGACGTCACCGCCTTCCGGGAGCGGCTCCGGCAGCACGGGGTGTGGGCGAACGAGCCGGTGCCGATGTTCCCCTACCCGGGCTCGCCCGATTACACGATGCGCTGGGGCAGCCCCGACGATCAGGCGTGGGAGCGCTCGGTCACGCACTACCTCGATCAGTTCGACCACTTCAGCGACCTCCAGGAGAGCCGTCCTCTCCCGCTCTCGGAGCTGGAGCTCGCCGCGCCCGGCCATGGTTGACGCCCTGCGCGCCCCCGGCTCCGTCCTGATGACCGCCGACACGCTCGGCGGCGTCTTCTCCTACGCGATCGAGCTCGCGCGCGCGCTCGCGGAGCGCGGGGTCCGGACGTCGCTCGCCACGATGGGCGGGCCGCTCTCGGCGCCCCAGCGCGAGGCCGCCGGCCGCGTGCCCGGGCTCTCCGTCGTCGAGAGCTCCTTCCGGCTCGAGTGGATGGACGATCCCTGGGACGACGTCGCGCGCGCCGGGGACTGGCTCCTCGAGGTCGAGGAGCGCGCCCGCCCGGACGTGATCCACCTGAACGGCTACGCGCACGGCGCCCTCGGCTTCCGCGCCCCGAAGCTCGTGGTGGCCCACTCGTGCGTCCTCTCCTGGTGGGCCGCCGTCCTCGGCGGGGAGGCGCCGCCGCAGTACGATCGCTACCGCCGCGAGGTGGCCCGCGGGCTCGCCGCCGCGTCGGCGGTCGTGGCGCCGACCCAGGCGATGCTCGACGCCCTCGTGCGCCATCACGGCGCGCTCGCGTCCTTCCGGGGCGCCCGGACGGTGGTGATCCCCAACGCCGTCGCTCCCGACCGGTTCGCCCCGCGCCCGAAGGAAGGGCTCCTCCTCGCGATCGGGCGGCTCTGGGACCAGGCCAAGAACATCGCGGCCCTCGGCGAGGTGGCCCCTCACCTGCCCTGGCCCATCCAGGTGGCCGGGAGCGACGTCCACCCCGGCGGGGGCGCGCGGCCCATCCCGTCGCTGCATCCCCTCGGCGTGCTCTCGCCGTCCGGCGTCGCCGCCGCGCTCGCCCGCGCGTCGATCTACGCGCATCCGGCCCGCTACGAGCCCTTCGGCCTGTCGGTCCTGGAGGCGGCGCTCTCCGGCTGCGCCCTGGTCCTGGGCGACATCCCCAGCCTGCGCGAGGTCTGGCGGGACGCGGCCCTCTACGTGGATCCCGGCGACACGGCGGCCCTCCGGAGCGCGCTCCAGGCGCTCATCGACGATCCCGGCAGGCGCCAGGAGATGGCGTCGCGCGCCCGCGCCCGCGCCTTCGACTTCTCGCCGCGGCGGATGGCCCGGAGCTACCTGCACCTCTACGGCGAGCTCCTCCGGGACAGCTCCAGGAACGAGCGCTCGCCGGCGCGCGAGACGCGCGAGACGTCGAACACCGCCGCGGCGGCCGCCGCGGGAGACGAGTGAGCCATGCGCATCGCCCTGTTCTGCCACTCGCTGCTGTCCGACTGGAATCATGGGAACGCGCACTTCCTCCGGGGCGTGGTCACCGAGCTCGCCGAGCGCGGGCACGAGATCGTCGTCTTCGAGCCGCGGGGCGCGTGGAGCCTCCAGAACCTCGTCGCCGATCACGGCGAGGCCCCGCTGCGCGAGGTGCGGGAGGTCTATCCGCACGTCGACCCGATCCGCTACGACCTCGCCTCGCTCGACCTGGACGAGGCGCTCGAGGGCGCCGCGCTGGTGATCGTCCACGAGTGGAGCGAGCCCGAGCTGGTCGCCCGCATCGGCGCCCACCGGACGGGCGCGTCGTACCGGCTGCTCTTCCACGACACGCACCACCGGTCGGTCACCGACCCCGGGGCCATGACCCGCTACGACCTCACCCACTACGACGGCGTCCTCGCCTTCGGCCGGGTGATCCGCGACATCTATCTCGAGCGCCGCTGGGCCCGCCGGGCGTTCATCTGGCACGAGGCCGCCGACACCCGGGTCTTCCGCCCGCGCCGCGAGCTCCAGCCCGAGCGCGACCTCGTGTGGATCGGCAACTGGGGCGACGAGGAGCGCACCCGCGAGCTCGACGAGTTCCTGATCGGCCCGGCGCGCGCTCTCGGCCTCTCCGCCCGCGTGCACGGGGTGCGCTACCCCGAGCACGCCCGCGCCGCGCTCGAGGCGGCCGGGATCGAGCACCGCGGCTGGCTCCCCAACCACCGCGCGCCCGACGCCTTCGCGCGGGCGAGGGTGACCGTCCACGTGCCGAGGCGGCCCTACGTCGCGTCGCTCCCGGGCATCCCGACCATCCGGCCGTTCGAGGCCATGGCCTGCGCCATCCCGCTCGTCTGCTCCCCGTGGAGCGACGCGGAAGCGCTGTTCTCGCCCGGCCTCGACTACCTCGTCGCGCGGGACGGCGCGGAGATGAAGAAGCACCTCGCGGCCCTCCTCGCCGAGCCCGCCATGGCCGCCGAGCTGGCGGAGCGGGGGCGCAAAACGGTCCTCGCCCGCCACACCTGCGCCCACCGCGTCGACGAGCTCCTCTGCATCTCGGCCGACCTCGGTATCGAGGTCGATCTCACCGTGCCCGCCATCACAACCCAGCGAGCCACGTCATGAATCGACACAACCAACGCCCGACCTCGAGTCGACAGCTCGACATCGCCTTCTTCGGATCGAGCCTCGTCTCCGCCTACTGGAACGGAGCCGCCACCTACTACCGCGGCATCATCCGCGCCCTCGCCGCGCGAGGGCACCGGGTCACCTTCTACGAGCCGGACGCCTACGACCGACAGGAGCACCGCGACATCGAGGATCCGCCGTGGGCCCGCGTGGTTGTCTACTCCGGCGCGGACGCCGCCGAGCCCAGGCGGCTCATCGAGCAGGCGAGGAGCGCCGACGTGGTCGTCAAGGCCAGCGGCGTCGGCGTCTTCGACGAGCTCCTCGAGGCCGAGGTCGCCGCGCTCGAGCGGCCGGGGCTGACGACCGTCTTCTGGGACGTCGACGCCCCGGCCACGCTCGAGCGGGTCCGCGCGAGCCCGTCGGAGCCGTTCCGCGCCCAGA
This sequence comes from Sorangium sp. So ce362, assembly GCF_051519845.1. NCBI lineage: Bacteria > Pseudomonadati > Myxococcota > Polyangiales > Polyangiaceae > Sorangium > Sorangium sp. So ce362. The sequence goes on from NZ_CP150332.1 coordinate 9,096,966, forward strand.
TCCCGCGCTACAGCCTGGTCTTCACCTACGGCGGCGGCGACCCCGTGGTGCGCGGCTACGAGGCGCTCGGCGCCCGGCGCTGCGTGCCGATCCCCAACGCGCTCGACCCCGAGACGCACTTCGAAACTGCATCAAGTCCTCGATTTGATTGTGATTTTGCGCTCCTCGCCAACCGCCTCCCGGACCGGGAGCGGCGCGTGGAGGAGTTCTTCCTGCGGCCCGCGGCCGCGCTCCCCGAGCTCCGGTTCCTGCTCGGCGGCAGCGGCTGGCAGGACAAGGCGATGCCCCCGAACGTCCGGTACGTCGGGCACGTCTACACCGCCGATCACAACGCCTTCAACGCGAGCGCCCGCGCGGTGCTGAACGTGGCCCGCGACAGCATGGCGTCGGTGGGATTCTCCCCGGCGACCCGGGTCTTCGAGGCCGCGGGCGCGGCCGCGTGCCTCATCACCGACGCGTGGGAGGGGATCGAGCTCTTCCTCGAGCCCGAGCGCGAGGTGCTTGTCGCCAGGAGCGGCGACGAGGTCGCGGAGCTCCTCCGGGCGCTCACGCCCGCGCGGGCCCGCGCCATCGGCCAGGCGGCGAAGCGGCGCGTGCTGGCCGAGCACACCTACGCGGAGCGGGCGAAGCAGGTCGAAGCGCTGCTGGCCCGCCCCGACGACGCACCCCTCACCGCGGTCGCGCCGTGAGGCCCATCTCCTTCGTTTTCCTGGGCCTGTCGATCACCTCGTCGTGGGGCAACGGCCACGCGACGACCTACCGCGGGCTCCTCAAGCGGCTGGCGGAGCGCGGGCACCGCGCGCTGTTCCTCGAGCGGGATCTCTGGTTCTACGCGGAGAACCGCGATCTGCCGCGCCCGCCGTACGGCCGGACCGAGCTCTACCAGGGGCTCGACGACCTCCGCGCGCGCTTCGGGGACGCGGTGCGCGACGCGGACCTGGTGGTCGTCGGCTCCTACGTGCCCGACGGGGTCGAGGTCGGCGCCTGGGTGACGGAGGCGGCGCGCGGGAAGACCGCGTTCTACGACATCGACACGCCGGTGACGCTCAGGAAGCTCGAGCGGGGCGACACAGAGTACCTGTCTCCGGCGCTGATCCCGCGCTACGACCTGTACCTCTCGTTCACCGGCGGCCCCACGCTCGAAAGGCTCGAGCGCCGCTACGGGGCGAAGCGGGCGCGCCCGCTCTACTGCTCCGTGGATCCGGACGAGTATTTCCCGGAGCGCACCTCGCCCCGGTGGGATCTCGGTTATCTCGGCACCTACAGCCCCGATCGCCAGCCCACGCTGGATCGCCTCCTTGTCGAGCCGGCGCGCCGCTGGGCGCAGGGCCGCTTCGCTGTGGCGGGGCCGCAGTACCCGGCGGACATCGGCTGGCCGGCGAACGTCGACAGGGCGGATCACATCCCGCCGGGCGAGCACCGCGGCTTCTACGGCGCGCAGCGCTTCACGCTCAACGTCACGCGGCGGGACATGCTCGAGGCGGGGTACTCCCCCAGCGTGCGCCTCTTCGAGGCGGCGGCCTGCGGCGTGCCGGTGATCAGCGACGACTGGCCGGGGCTCGCCGAGCTCTTCGAGCCGGGCAAGGAGATCCTCGTGGCCCGCTCCCCGGAGGAGGCGCTCCGCCTGCTCCGCGAGCTCCCGGAGCGGGAGCGGATCGCGATCGGGCAGCGGGCGCGCGGGCGCGTGCTCGCCCGGCACACCGCGGCGCACCGCGCCGAAGCGCTGGAGAGATACGCCCGGGAGCTCCTCGAGGAGCAGGGAAAGGAGGTCAGTGAGACATGAGCGCTGCGCTGCGCATCCTGGTGACCGGGGGCGCCGGCTTCGTCGGCTCCCACCTTTGTGATCGGCTGATCCGCGACGGCCACGAGGTCGTCGCGCTCGACGATCTCTCGACCGGATCCCGGGTCAACGTCGCTCACCTCCTTCCCCATCGCCGCTTCCGGCTGGTGGAGCACGACGTCACCCGACCGTACGACGTCGAGGTCGACCGCATCTACAACCTCGCCTCGCCGGCGAGCCCACCCCATTACCAGCGCGATCCGGTGCGGACCACGCTGGTCAACGTGGTCGGCACGTTCCACGCGCTGAAGCTCGCCGAGGGCCGCGGGGCGCGGGTCTTCCAGGCGTCGACGAGCGAGGTCTACGGCGATCCCGAGGTCCACCCGCAGCCGGAGAGCTACAGGGGCTCGGTGAACCCGGTCGGGATCCGCTCGTGTTACGACGAGGGGAAGCGCTGCGCCGAGTCGCTGATGATGGACTTCCACCGTCGTCACGGCGTCGAGGTGCGGCTGGCGCGGATCTTCAACACCTACGGTCCGCGGATGGCGCTCGACGACGGGCGCGTGGTGTCGAACTTCATCGTCCAGGCGCTCCGGGGCGAGGATCTGACGGTCTACGGCGCCGGCGCCCAGACCCGGAGCTTCTGTTACGTGGACGATCTCGTCGAGGGGATCGTCCGGCTGATGGAGCACCCCACCGAGACGGGCCCTGTGAACCTCGGTAACCCCGAGGAGTTCACGGTGCTGGAGCTCGCCGAGGAGGTGATTCACCTGACCGGGAGCCGGAGCCGGATCGCGTTCCGCCCGCTGCCGCAGGACGATCCGCGGCAGCGGCAGCCGGTCATCGATCATGCGAAGCAGGTGCTCGGGTTCGAGCCGAAGGTGCCGCTGCGGGTGGGCCTGCGCCGGACGATCGAGGGTTTCCGGAGCGCGCTCGGGCTGGCCCGTCACGCGCCTGCGCTGGCGGGGTCGGAGAGCGACACGCCGCTGCCCCGGGCCGCCAACGGCTGAGCTGGATCGAGGCAGGCCGGGAGCGGCTGAGCTGAATCCTGTCGAATCACCCGGCCATCTCGCCGAGATCCGCTGTGTGGTCCTCTGTCTCGTCCTACTGGCGAGCGACGCGCTTCAGCGGGTACGGCGCGGCTTCTCTCTCGGTCATTGTGAAATATCCGGAGCCGTCCGCATCGTATTCGATGGACTCGCCTTGCCCCTCCACCGTGTCGGTGAGCGCGACGGGCGACGCCGCAAAGGCTGACTCGAAGCTCCCTCCGGCAGGCGCTCGGTACTCGTAGACGGCCCGGTAGGTGCGCAGCAGGAAGCGGTTGGCGCACGGATGGATGGTCCCGGCGGTGACCGACCGGGCGTTCTCGTCCGCGCCCAGGGGTATCTGGAGATCTGCCACGTGAATCAGCGTGGACATGGTGTTGGGCGCCGGAAGCGGCTTGGGGAACTTGTACGCCTTGCTGAGCCCTGTGGTGCCGACCTTCGTGACGACGTAGATGTCCCCCGTCGTCGGGTGCACCATGAGCGCCTCCGCGTTCTGCGGCGTGTCCGGATACTGGAAGGGGAACCTGTCGCCAGACACCGTGCCGCTCGTCTCACCCGCGGCGAGGTTCGGCTCCCGCATGCGGTACACGGCGAAGGTCGTCGGCTCGGGCGGCGGATGCCCGCTCTTCTTGCCGATGTCTGCCATGAAGATGCAGCTCCCCGCAGGGCACGGGCCGGTCGCGATGTCCTCCCAGTCCCAGGGGAGCACGCCGGCGACGTAGTTCCCGACGACCAGGGCGGCGTCGGTCTTGTTGATCGCCACGAAGTTCGCGTTGTTCTCGCTGTGCGCGTACAGGATGCCCGGGTTGACGCGGCTCGCGGCGAGCCCGGACACCTCGACGATGTCGGTCGAGGCCAGCTTCCCGAGCGTGGTGTAGGTGCTCGCGAACGTATCGCCCGCGGAGCAGCTCGGGGCGCCGGCCGGCCTCAGCGTGATGACCTGCGCGGTGTTCGTGTTGGGGAACGGAGAGGTGCCGCTCCACGCCGGCTGCGCGCCCGCAGCGCCGAGCTGCGCGTACGCCGCGTCGAACAGGAGACCCGTGGACGACGAGAGGAGGCACGTGTCAAAGGGCTCGGTGAAGCCCGAGGGCGGCTGGATCGGGCTCGCCGGGCAGGCCGAGCCCGCCCAGACCTGCGTGCCGAACCAGACCGCGACGCCGTTCGCCGCCGTCGTGGTGACCGCGGGCGCGGCCAGGGTCGCCGAGTTGCCGTTCTTCTGGCCGCTCACCGCGTCGATCGGGTTCGCGGGATCGGCGCCGCTGAAAGCCACGATGCTCCCCGCCACGTAGGCAGAGACGTCGAAGCCGAAGGAGTAGCTCGCGGGCTCCGCGCTTGTCGCCACCTTCCAGAGGACCCATGACTTGATGGCGGACGCGCTCTGATCCGAGCGGAGCAGCGTCCATCCCGCCGGCGGAGCGATCACCGCCTCCACGTGGTTCCGGTTGGCGACGCGCGCGATCAGGACATCGCCTTGCACGACGCCCGCCGGCCTCGCGACGGCCAACGAGGTCACGTTCTTCGCCGTCGCTGTCGAGCTGGAGCGGAAGGTTACAGTCGAGAGGGGTTGAACGGCCTCGCCCACCTCACCGACGATGTCGCCCTCGAGGTCCGTGCCCTGGGGATCGGGGGAGGCGCAACCGGCCCATCCAAGCAGCGAGATCGCGCCAACGACGCAGGCTCTGGCGCCGAGATTCGTCAAGTTCAACGTCGGTTTCCTTTCGGTTATTGTTAAGCAGCTCTTCAGTCAAGCGGCTCGATAAGGGAGAGGAGACTAAACCACAAAAGACACATGGCGCAACCCGGGTGACGCCGACTGCGGACCATCCGGGGGTGGGTGAGCTCATGAGAGCGTCATTTACCCTGGATCTGCACGGTCACACTGGCACCTACACGACCCACATAGGAATCGACGCCGGGGAGGAGCGGAGATCCAAGTACCAGAAAGCCCGTGGCGAGCGTGTGCGCGGTGGACGGCCGCCCGCGCTGGTGCTCGGCGGCCCAGCACTCGCGGACGGCGCGGCGGGATTCACGAAGATCTCCACGGGGACGTCGCCGAACCAGCGCTGCAAACGGCGCGTAAATAAAAGAAGCCGGATCGCTGCGCGAGGAAGTGTGACGCGGCGAACCGAAGTGGCGGGACCGCGAGCGTCGTGACGCCGCTCCCCTTCTCGTAGGTCCCCACGAGCTTGACGTGCGCGAGGCCCGGAGACGATCCGGATGGATCTCATCGACTACAACTTTGCTGAACATTTGCATTCTAACCAAACGCTGCCCGCTCGGTCGTACGATTCCCAGCGATAAGCGTGATCGAAGCGCCCTCCGCTGGGAATGGGCGTCTGGTGATGTCGTTCCGGCCAACCTTCTCCGAACCTCTCCCCCCAACGGCCCTCCTGCCCCTGCTCGTCGCGTGCGGCCCCAGCGATGGCGGCATCACAGTCGATGAGGATGACACCACCAGCACCGGCAGCCCGACCGGCGGCTCTTCGTCGGCTGGCACCACGTCGTCCGTGGCCGGCGCCGGCGGCGGTAGCACCCGTGGCGTGACCTCGGGAACGGGCGGTCCCTCGACGAGCGGTGCGGGCGTCGGCGGCTCGGACCCGACGGGCGGCGGGGGCACCACGCTGGTCGGGGTGGAGACCCCCGGCGCGGACTGTGCCGTGCCCAACATGCCCGCCTTCAGCGAGGCGGCGGGTGTGCCGGCAGCGGGAAATCTCGGAGATGATCCAGCACGACGAGACCGGCCCGAAGCAGACCAAGGAGGCCACCGTGACGGACAGCTGCGTCGCTGCGCCAGCTCCCAGACCACCGGCTCCGAGGCTCTTCCCTCCGGACCCGGCTGGACCGGAGGCGTCGTCCGGGAAGAAATTCTCCTCATCGAGCGACGTCCGCCCACCGCAGGCGACTGCAGAGAACACAGCGAGGAAGCGAGAGTTCGTGCTCGCGCGGAGCGCATAGCCAGATCCGGGACTTGCTCCCTCAGGCCTCGGGCGCGCCGCTCTCATAGCTCAGTTCACGGGTCCTCGGCTTGACGGCGAATGAATCGCACCGCGCCCTGAGACTTCTCGTTCACGTGCCATTGGCATAGTCACACCGCAAATTCGCACACATCACGAAAACAGCGTCACAAACGCGAAAAAACGCACAGATTTCACTATCGTCTGCTATAAACACCGCGGTTATCCCGCGTGTCACGTAGTACGTGTCATGCACCGCGTGTCGCATTCCGGCACTGCACTCGAAACATGGAGGCCTTCATGCCTGTCCGTTCTCGTGCCTCGCGCAAATTAGCCGCTCTCGCGATTCCCGTCCTCGCCCTCTTGAACTTCCCTGGCTGCTCTTCGGAAATAGGATCCGGCGGTGCCGGGGGAGACGCTCCGGGCACAGGCGGCGGGACATCGAGCGGGAGCGGGGGGGTCACCACGGGTGGAGGCTCCGCGACCAGCGGTGCTTCCGCGACCAGCGGAGTCGCCGGTACGGGCGGCGGTGCTCCGACGGGTGGAGCCGGCGCGGGCGGCTCCACGACCAGCGGGACTGGCGGGACCAGCGGGACTGGCGGCGGCGACTTCACGTGTACCCTGCCCACTTTGCCTGAACCGAGTGGTCTGACCGAGGTGAACCGGAAACTCCCGGATCCGTTCACCTTCTTCGACGGAACGAAGGTCACGACCAAAGAGCAGTGGGAGTGCCGCCGCAAGGAAATCCTGGCGATGGCAGCCAAGTACCTCTACGGTCCAGTCCCCCCCGAACCGGATGAGGTGACCGGAACCGTATCCGGAGGTACCGTTTCAATCACTGCCAAGGCAGGTGGAAAAACAGAGAGCTTCTCGGCGAGCATCAGCGGATCCGGCGATGTGATCGCGCTCAAGCTGTCGGGCGGGATCTTTCCATCAGGCAGCAAGACGCTGTCGTTTGGAAGCGGCTTTGAAGGCAAGATCAGAAATCTCTTCGGCCTGTCCGAGATCAACACCAACATCGCCAACGGATGGATGATCGACCGGGTGATGGACGTGTTGGAGCAGAACCCGGGCGGCGGGCATGATCCCACAAAGATGATGGTGTCGGGATGCTCCGGGTGTGGAAAAGGTGCTTACCTGGCGGGTGTCTTCAGTCGTGTACCGGTGGTTGTCATCGTGGAATCGGGCGGTGGTGGTGTAGCCAACTTGCGTCAGGCAGAGTGGTTCAGGCACGGCGAGGGTGGTGCTACTTGGCAGTGCCGAGATGCCAAACCTCAGAGCATCGACAACCTCGAAGACAGCGGCATCTGCGGCCCCTGGGTGACCGGCGCGGCCCGCTGGCTCCGAAACGACCCCTCGAAGGTATACAACCTCCCCTTTGATACGCATTTGCTCCTGGCGACTATCGCTCCACGGCATCTGGTGCACTTCACGAATGCCAATGGCAAGGACGCATGGTGTCACCTGGGGGGAACCTGTGAGGCGCTCTCCGCATGGGCCGCAAAACCGGTATGGAAAGCGCTCGGTGTTCCAGAGCGCATGGCTTTTCAGATGTACAGCGCAAACCACTGCGGCGCATCGGGCTCTCAAACCGCCATTGCAGGCGAAATGTTCAAGCGAGCATTCGACGGCAATGCCAGCGCAAACACGGACGTGATGAACATCCTGGACGATGGCGTTCAACAGCCGGTCAGCGAATGGAAAAGCATGTGGATTGACTGGGATATGGAGACAGTGCTGCAGTAGTGATGCCCTTGGGGGGCATGAAGGCCGTTCTGGCCTTGCCCTCCATTCGGCGTAATTCCCGGGCGTCGGTCATTCGCCGTCCAGGCCCGGCTCGCTCGCCGGCGACGAGCAGACGACCAGACGCTGCGAGATCGCGACGAGAGAAGCCTTGCTCGAAAAATGTCGCCTCATCGGATGCTCCACAAGCGCTACTTGGCGCGAGGCGGTCCCAGAACCGAGCAGGACAGATTACATCGGCTGCATGCATGATGTAACTTTGCGGCTGGGCTGAAGTCTGCCCACGCCAGCGATGCGATTCCCAGCGATAGGCGTGATCGAACCGCCGTCCGCTGGGAACGGGCGTCCCAGGATGTCGCTCCGACCCAACCTCTCCCCCTGACCGCCCTCCTCCCTCTGTTCGTCGCGTGCGGCCCCAGCGATGGCGGCATCACGACGGATGAGGATGACCACCACCAGCTCCGGCGGCCCGACCAGCGGCTCTTCGTCGGCTGGCAACACGTCGTCCGCGTCCGGCACCACGACCCGTTCACCATGTTGGACGGCTCGAAGGTGACCACCCGAGCGCCGCGGGTGTGCCGGCATCGGGAAACCTCGGAGACGGTGCGCGTAAGCAAAAGAAGCCGGATCGCAGCGCGAGGAAGTGTGGCGCGGCAAACCGAAGTGGCGGGACCGCGAGCGTCGTGACGCCTCGTTCATGGGTCGAGGGTCTCGCGGCGGGAGGCGCTCAGGAAGCTGCAGGAGGTGCTGAACATCGACGCCGTCGAGGCCACGCGGCTGCTCTGGGAGACGTATCGGCCGTACGAGATCTGGTACGCGTTCGCGGCGGCAGGGGTCGTGTCGCTGGTGGGGACGCCGATCTTCACGCAGCGGTCGAAGAGGTGGAAAGCAGCCCGTTCGGTGGGCGGACATGACACCGACGCACATCCTTTTTCGAGGAGGGAGGCAAATTAAACCACAAGCAAAGCAACGAGCTCTCAACCTGAAGCAGGCTCCCCGGCGCAGGCTTGACAACGCCGGGCAATACCGTATCTCATCTCCTTGATAGCTTTGATCTTGCTTGGTGGCGCCATCGCACACGCTCCCTCCCGGATGCGCGTGAAATGATCCACCGAAAGGAGACCTCCTTGAGCTTACGCACTACCGTTCCCACGCTGTGTGTCGCCCTGACGGCCGTTCTCGCGGGCTGCGTCGTGGGCGCCGATACGGGCGCTGACGAGGGCGCCGCGACGGACAGCGATCACGTCGGTGACCAGCGGCAATCGTCGCTCGCGGCGCCTGGCTGCACGGTCCGTCTCACGCCGACGAGCCTCGTCGCCAGCGTCGCGCAAGCCGAGAACCCGGCGGCGAACGTCGCCGATGGCAGCCCGGCCACCCGGTGGTCGGGCCGCGGCAAGGGCGCCTACGTGACGGCAGACCTGGGCGCGACGCAGCGTATCTGCGGCATCTCTCTGGGCTGGTACAACGGCGGGGTCGATGGGCGCATCTACGATTACGCGCTCTCGACGTCCACGGACGGCCGAGAATTCTCGCCGCTCTTCGCGGGGAAGAGCCTGCCCAGCACCTCGCTCCAGCCTGTCGAGCTCCAGGCCGTCGACGCGCGGTACGTCCGCCTCACGGTCAACGGGAATACCGTGAACGACTACGCCAGCGTGACGGAGCTCCAGATCTCCGCCAGCGCGGCCCCCGCCGGCGCCTTCGTCCATCCGGGCATCCTGGTCAGCAAGGAGCAACTGGATTTCGTCAAGGCGAAGATCGGCAGCGGCCAGCAGCCCTGGAGCAAGGAGTACCAGCTCGCCAGGGGCTCGAGGCACGCAAAGCGGAACTACGTCGCCAGCCCGGTGCCGGTCGTGAAGTGCTCCACGCCTGGCTCGAAGCAAAAAGCCCTCGATCTGGGCTACGAGCAAGCGGGCTGCAGCGAGATCGTCAACGACGCGAACGCCGCCTATACGCAGGCGCTGCTCTGGCACTACAGCGGCGACGCACAGTATGCCGAGAACGCGAGGCGCATCCTCGACGCCTGGGCGCGCACGCTGACCGCCGTTCTGTTCGATCAGCCCCGCTTTTCGGACAACAACGGTCAGGTCTACGCCAACGGCCACTTCGCCGCTGGCTGGGCGGGCACCAACTTCCTGCGGGCCGCGGAGATCTTGCGTTACACGTACAGCGGCTGGACGGCCGAGGACACGGCGCTGCAAGAGAATCACTTCAAGACCGTCTACTGGGGCCTGGTGAAAGACGGCTGGACGGGCGCCGGGAACCGGACCTCCGTGATGAACGAGACGGCGCTCGGCATCGCGATCTTCACGAACGATCGCGAGAAGTACGAGTACGCCGTGAGCCAGGTGGAGCACTCGACCAAGGCCATGATCTACATGCCGAGCGACGGCCGCCAGCCGCTCTATCCGATCTACCAGGGCCAGCCGCGCTACACAAACGACGCGAAGGGCCAGCTCGCGGGGATCTGGACCAACCCGACGCGCTACATCGCCGGCCTGGAGCAGGAGACCTGCCGCGACCTCGGGCACATGCAGATGGGCATCAGCTCGCTGGCGAACATGGCAGAGACCCTTCGCATCCAGGGCGATGCTCGCAGCGCCTACAGCGACGACCCGGTTCATCACGAGAACCGCCTGCGGGAGGCGCTCGAGCTGAACGCCGATTACGTGCTGCAGTACCTCGACAATACGGGCAATCGGGTCGGCGTCGAGGTGACGCCCACGGGCTGGATGCCGGCGCGGAACTGGCCATGCAGCAGCTTCGCCAAGACCGCCGGCGGCGGCTCGGCGGTCATGGGCTGGGAGATCGGGTACAACGAATTCCGCAACCGGCGCGGGATCAGCATGCCGAAGACCCAGGAGCTCATCACGCGCGCCAGGGCGATGAGCAGCGCTTCCACCCGGGTCGGCAACCACATCGGCTGGGAGGCGCTGACGCACGCGGGCGCGCCCTAGCCGCCCCGCGCCGGGGCGCGCGGCTCACCCCTTCACGCAGACGACCTGCCGCAGGGTGTGGACGATCTCGACGAGATCCTTCTGCGCCCGCATCACGTCGTCGATCGGCTTGTAAGCCGCCGGCGTCTCGTCGATCACGTCCTCGTCCTTGCGGCACTCGACGCCTGCGGTCGCGGCCTCGTGGTCCGCCACGGAGAAGCGGCGGCGCGCCTCGCCCCGCGACATGACGCGGCCCGCGCCGTGGCTCGAGCTGCAGAAGCTCTCCGGGTTGCCGAGCCCGCGGACGATGAACGAGCGCGCGCCCATGCTGCCCGGGATGATCCCGAGATCGCCCGCCTGCGCGCGGACGGCGCCCTTGCGGGTCACGAGGACGTCCTTCCCGTAGTGGTGCTCGCGCGCCACGTAGTTGTGGTGGCAGTTCACCGCCTCCACGGTCGCGTCGAAGGGCGGCAGCTCGCCCGAGCCACGGAGCGCCTCGATCACCTGCGCCATCATCAGCTCGCGGTTCACCGCCGCGAAGTCCTGCGCCCACGACACGGCCTGCATGTAGTCGTGGAAGTGCCTCGTCCCGTCCGGCAGGTACGCGAGGTCGTCGTCGGGCAGGTTGATGAAGAAGCGCCTCATCTCCTGCCTGGCGAGCTCGATGAAGTAGCTCCCGACCCGGTTGCCGACGCCGCGCGACCCGCTGTGCAGCATGACCCAGACGCGGTCCTCCTCGTCGAGGCAGAGCTCGATGAAGTGGTTGCCGGTCCCGAGCGTGCCGAGGTGCTCGATGGCATAGCCGCGCCCGATGCGCGGGTGCTTCTCGACGATCTGCCGGTACCGCGGCTCGAGCTCGGCCCACGCCGCGACCTGGGCGGGGGGCGGCGAGCGCCACGCGCCGCGGTCGTTCTTCCCGCCGTTGTCGGTGCGGCCGTGCGGCACGGCGCCCTCGATGGCCGTCCGGAGCCCGCGCAGCGCGTCCGGCAGCCGCGACGCGGAGAGGCTCGTGCGCGCCGCCATCATCCCGCAGCCGATGTCGACGCCCACCGCCGCCGGGATGACCGCGCCGCTCGTCGCGACCACGCTCCCCACGGTCGCGCCGATGCCCTGGTGCGCGTCGGGCATCACGGCGATCCACTTGTGGATGAACGGCAGCGCGGCGAGGTTCTTGAGCTGCGCCTCCGCGGCGGGCTCGAACGGCACGCCGACCGTCCACGCCTTGATGGGCACGCCCGAGTCCGTGGGGATGACGTTGTAGCTTCGCTCCATGGCAAGATCTCCGGTGAGGGGTCGAGCCGTCCGGCCCGCGCCGCGACGCTCGTTCACGATGGGGTCCGTCGGTCTCTGTCGGTCTCCGTCGTTTCCGTCGTCGCTGCGTGTCGCACGGCGCGTGCCACTCGAAATCCAGGCGATCGCGGGCCGCTGGCGCTGCGGATTAGATGTGTGTATAAAACGGTTAGATAAAATTATATGACACGCAAGACCGCCGTGGTCCTCGGAATGCTCGGCCCGACGCTGGACTTCGTGGTAAGCGACGAGCCATGAATACAAGCGGTTCGATGACGTGCGCGATCGGTGTCGCTCTCTGGGCTCTCCTGATCGTACCCCTCGGCTGCCAGCCCGAGGCGGAGCGCCAGGAGCCCTCCGTCGTGCCGGCCAGCAACATGGATCCGGCCGGTCCGGAGGTGGCTGGCTGGGAAGCCGCCTCCGCCGATGGATCCGTGTGTCGGCATCCGGCGGTGGTGGCCGAGTGCGCGAATGGTTGGTGTCGCATTCCGCCGGGCTGCTTCATCATGGGCTCGCCGGAGAGCGAGCTCTGGCGTGGTGAACACACCGAGATTCCAAGGGCGGTCACGCTCGAGCGCGGGTTCGAGATCGGGCAGTTCGAGCTGACGCGCAAGCAGTGGTCGGCGCTCGTCAGCGTCATGCCAGAGAAGCCGGAGAAGGTGCGGGAAGGTCCGGTGACCTGCAAGGACGACGAGTGCCCGCTTCGCTATGCGACGTGGTTCGAAGCCCTGCTCTTCGCGAACCTGCTCTCCGCACGTCACGAGCCGCCGCTCGCGCCCTGCTTCGAGCTCTCCGAATGTCAAGGCGAGCTGGGCCGTGGCGTGAGTTGCGGTCGCGTGGATCTCACGGGCGACGCGACGAGCGTCTACGAGTGCGAGGGCTATCGCCTGCCAACGGAGGCAGAATGGGAGTACGCCGCGCGCGCGGGAACGAGGACGGCATACTACGGAGGTGACATCACCGGAACGAATCCGGATGCGCGCTACGACCCCGAGCCGAGCCTCGAGCCCATCGCATGGTATGACGTGAACGCGGGAGGGCGTACGCACCCCGTGGGGACGAAGCGGCCCAACCGCTGGCTCTTGTTCGACATGCTCGGCAACGTCGTCGAATGGACCAGCGATCGACCCGTCTTTCGCGAGGTCGAGTGTCCAGTGACGAACCCTGCCACGGAGATCGCCCTGAGGACCGACGCGCCGGATCTCCGCGTGGCCCGAGGCGGCAACGTTGCGGGCTCGCGGTATATGCTGCGAGTCGCCAGCCAGAATTACCCAGCGTCGGATTCGGTGGCCCGAGGCGTCGGCTTCCGTCTCGTCCGAACCATCAAGTGAGGCTCAGCCGCCGCGCGCCTCGCGGCGGAGGGCCTCGTCGGGCTGGGCGTCGGCGGCCGCGAGCAGCCCGGGATCGTCGTCGCCCTCCTCGCTCAAGCCCCGCGCCACCTCCAGCCGGTGTCTGGCCGGCGCGCGATCAGAAGACGATCGTGCCCAGCTCGATCCGGTCCGAGACGGTGGTGCCCTTCAGCTGGCCGACGAACAGGAGCCGGCCCGCGGCAGGCGAGGTCGGCGTGTTCCAGATGAACACGATGAGGATGTGGCCGTCCTGATCGCGGTCGCGATCGAAAATGGTGGAGGCGGCCTGCTCGGCGGACCCTCAGCCAGCCTGAGCGTCAACAGCGTCCCGACCGTGACCGAAGCGCGGCGCGAGGACGTGGTTCTCGAGGTGAACGTGCTGAAAGACGTCCCGCTCGATCGCCTGAAGCTCGCCGAACAGCGCGCGATAACTGCCGCAGGCCCAGTCGGGGAGCGCGAAATCGTCGCTCGCATCACGGAGGGTCTCGAGGAGCTTGGCCACCCCGAGGTGCTCGTCGCGCATCGCGGCGAGGGCCCGTGTTGTTTCCGGGTCGACGTCGGTGCCCGCCGAACGGAGCGCCGGAAACAGGTTCGCCTCCTCGTCGTCGAGGTGCGCGAGCAGGGTCTCCGAGAGCTCGCCCACGGCGCCGTCGAGGACGCGCAACTTCGGGTTGTGCTCCCCGTGAACCCGCGCGACCTTCGCCGCGAGCGGTCGCACGAAGGGCAGCGCCGTTCGCAGATACGCGTGGTGCTTGCCGACGATGTGGTCGATGAGAGCGGGCGTCGAGGCTTCGCGCATCGTGCCCGGCGTGTCGCCTCGCCGTTCCGCGATGGCGCGCTCGAGCTGCCCCAGCAGCGCGGTGAGCTCGACTCCGCGCTCCTTGGCGGCTTGCTCGAGGCTGAGCTCTCCGCGGCAGCAGAAGTCGATGCGATGCTGCTGGAAGACCTGGGCGCACTCGGAGTGATCAAGGACGATGTTGGCGACGGGTTGGGTTGGGCTCAGCACGGTGGACCTCCTGTCGTCCGTACAAGCAGGGCCCGTGCCGGCGCTCCATCGCCCGCGAATCCGCGTTGATTCGCTCTCGAAATCGCTGGCTGCCTTGCCTCTTGCCGTGGTGCGTTCCAGAATGGAACACATGGAACACACGTGCCCGCAGAGCTGCGAGGTTTGCGGCCTGATCCCGCTCGCGCCGCGCCTCTCCGGGGCGACCGACGTGGTCGCCCGCAGCGCCGCGATGCAGACCGTGTTTCGACGGGTGGCGCGCTTCGCGATGAGCGAGGCGCCGGTCGCTGTCCTTGGCGAGACGGGGACCGGCAAGGAGGTCGTCGCGCGGATGCTGCACGCGAACTCACCGCGCGCGTCCGGCCCCTTCGTTCCGGTCAACGTCGCGGCCTTGCCGGCCGAGCTCCTCGAGTCCGAGCTCTTCGGGCACGGCAAGGGAGCCTTCACCGGCGCCACGCAAATTCGGCGCGGGCTGTTCGAGGCGGCGAGCAAGGGAACGCTCTTCCTCGACGAGGTGGCCGAGCTGCCTCTGCCGCTGCAGGCCAAGCTGCTGCGCGCTCTGCAGGACGGCGAGATCCGGCGCGTCGGCGAGAACCAGGCCTTCGAGAGCGACGTCCGCATCGTCTGCGCAACGCACAGAGATCTCCTGCAGCGCGTGCGAGGGGGGACCTTCCGGGAAGATCTCTACTACCGCCTCAAGGTTCTCTCCGTGCAGGTTCCGCCCCTCCGTGAGCGGCGAGACGACATCCTCCCGCTCGCGCGCCGCATGCTGGGCGAGGAGCGCACCAGGGCGCATGGCTTCACCGACGCCGCGAAAGCCGTGCTCCTTCGCCACCCCTGGCCGGGCAACGTGCGCGAGCTGCAGAACGCCGTGAAGCACGGCGCGGCGCTCGCGACCGGCGAGTCGATCGACGCCGAGGACCTCCCGGAGGAGCTGCTCACGGCGCCGCCCCCACCTCGCGCGCCCGTCGCGCTCCGGTCGCTCGCGGAGGTCGAGCGAGAGCACATCCTCCGCGTCCTCGATGCTTGTGGCGGCGCTCAAGCGGAAGCCGCGCGCGTGCTGGGGGTCGGGCGCAACACGCTCTGGCGCAAGCTGCGCGAGTACAGCGCGAGCTGATGGCACGTCTCCTGCTCCAGCGTCCGGATGAAAGCATCCGGATGAAAGCATCCGGTGAAAGCGTCCCGTGAAAGCATCCCGTGAAAGGAGTCGCCCATGCTCTCGACCCAGTTTGCCCACCACCTGTCGCTCGAGGTGTCGTGTCCCGCGTGCCCGGAGACCTACGCGGTCCCGCTCGACGTCGTCGAGCAGAGCCAGAGCCTCCTCGACGAATGCGGGCCCTGCTCCGGAATGGTCAGCTACGAGTGTCCGACTCCGTACCTCGCGTCGCTCGCGCCCCGAGGAGCGATCGCACGCCTGCATGAGGCGGTTCGCGCGTTCGAGGAGGAGGTCCGGGGCAGGGGCGCGCTGGCTGTATGGGCCGGAGGCCAACCCGACGCGCCGGACAACGGTCATCACCTCGGCAGCATCGTGAAGGCGTTGCTGGCCTCGGCAGGTCTGGCAGGCACAGCGGCGAACGTGGCCGCGCCCTCGAGGTCGCCGTCCGAGATCGTGGCGATCGCCGTGGAGCTCACGCGCTGGGACGACGACGGCGGCGCGCTGCGGGGACCGGAGCCGTCATGAAGCGCGATCGGCGGCTCCGCGGTCTGTCCTCCGAGCATCACCACGCCCTCGTCCTCGCCCGCGCCATCGAGCGGCAACTCGACGCCTGGTCGACGTCGGACGGCGCACGCCTCCGCGAGCAGTTCGATCGGCAGCTCGAGCCTCACTTTCTCGCGGAGGAGCAGGTCCTCCTGCCCGCGCTGCGCGCCGCGGGCCGGCTCGACCTCTGCGAACGCGTTGAACGCGACCACGCCCGCCTGCGACGCGCGGCCACGTCGGCGTCGGCGGGCGACGCGAGCGCCGCTCGGGCGTTCGGAGCAGAGCTCGCCGAGCACGTGCGCTTCGAAGAGCGGGACTTGTTTCCCGTGTGCGAGTCGCTCCTCGCCGACGAGATCCTCGACGAGGTCGCGCGCCGAGGGCCCAAGGAGGATTCATCCTGCTCGTGACCCTCGGCTCTCGTCCACGGCAAGACGGGCTCATCGGCCTGCTGCTCGAATGCCACCAGCGCGTTCGCTTCTTCACGGCGCTCGCCGAGCGTATCGGTCGGGAACCGGCGATTTCAGACGCAGATCGGCGCGAAGCGTGCCGGCGGAGGTGACGTATCATCCGCCCGACGGCGTGCTCGAGCACCTGACCGACCCGCGCGCGTCGGAGGATGACCGAGTGCCTCAGCGCGACCTCGGGCAGCACGTCCTCGATCAGGTTTGCCGCCGTGGCGCACATGCGTCGGCCAAGGCACGACGGGCAGAAACCACGTCCTTTACAGCGGAAGGCGACCAGCTGGCTCTCGTCGCAGCTCTCACACCGCAGCCGTGCGAACCCGCGGCAGCGCAGCCCGCGCAGCAGGCGCCTGCCGCGGCGCCCCGGCCTTGGCCGATTCGAAGCTCTGCGCTTTTCAGGCGGTTTCAGCCCGTTCGTCGCGCTGGACGCTCAGGCCGCCAGCACTTCCCGGACCCGGGCCTCGAACTCCGTCCAGTGGGACCGCACTGACGCGACGAGGTGTTCGCGGTAGGGTGCGAGATCCTTCCAGTATTCGCCTGTCGCGGTCTCGTAGCGGTATGCGGGCCACCAAGCGCTGGAGGCGAGCTTGTGCTTCTTGAGGAGGCCGGCCTCTCCGAAGGCCGCACAAAGCTTCCTCGACAGCTCCTTGCCGCCGTCGATGTCGAAATCCACCCATATGCCTGTGTACGCGCAAGCAGGAGAGGTCGTGAAGTTCAAATGTCGCGACTTGTTCCACTCCAGGCCGATCCCGACCCTGGGGACGCGCTCGCCCTCGCGCGACGCGAACCATCCTGGCAAGACCAGCAGGATCTTCGGCCAGTCTTCGTCTTCCTCCAGAAATTTGTAAACGTCAACGTCTGGAGAGAGCTCGGAGGCAAGATCGGCGATCCCATCTGCGCACGAGCATAGAAACCCGTGCGTGAGGTCGGCGGCGGACTCGCGGAGGGCGGCCCACTCCTCGATGAGCGCCTGATGCCGGAGGTAGAAGACGGCACGCGGATCGTCGATGCGGTTCATTGAAACTCCCTCTCCAGGGTGACGAGATAGTTGGAGGCGGCCTCGCGCCCATGCGCCGTCGCGTCCTTGCCCGGCGCCGAGGCGAGCGCGTCGCGGAGCATCGCCGCGATATCGGCGTAGCTCATCGGCTTGAACGCCTCCCGCGCGTCGCCCGTGGCTGTCACGGGCGCTCGTCCGGATGGCGACAGGAAGATGAACAGCGCACCTGGCTCTCGACCGAAACTCTCGTAAAGGCGATCGCATTGCTTGGGCTGCTCACGGGCATCGACCTTGTTCTCGATCACGAGGCAGAGTCCAGGCCCAGCGACGACGACATCGGCGCGGGCATTGCCCCGGCTCACCTCGCGCGCGGACCGGGCGCGGCTCAGCTCGGCCGGCGGATCGGCTGTGCAGCGGCGGAGCAACGCCTCGAGGAAGCCAGAGCCGAAGCCATGTCGACCCTGGGGATCGAGCAGCCATGCCAGCAGCGTAGAGTGATACAGCTCCTGCCGGCTCTGCCCGAGGATGCTCAGGAGGTCGTCCGGTCCGCCTATCCAGTGGCCACCCCTCAGGAGCGCCTCTTGCTCGGTGTGGATCTCGGCGAGCTTTGCATCCCACACGGCAACCTGCGCCACGCGGTTCTCCTGCTCCCTTGCCACGGCGGCGCGCCATTCCCCGGCGAGGCCGGCGAGCCGGGGCTCGTCTGCTTCAGACGCCGACACGAAGATTGTCATCTACCTCGATCCTCCTTTCTGTGCTCTCCACGGGCCGCTGGACCGCCCGATGTTATAGGTGGCCATGGCTTGTAGCGACCGACCGGCCTGCGATGCGGACAGGTTACGCGCGCGCCGGATCAACAGTCAACGCCGAGCGCTTCGCGTAACGCCGCACGGACGCTGGAGCCAGGGCGAGGGGGTCAGCACATGGCGGCTGCCTGCCTACCCCGACGGCTGTCGCTTCGCCCGCGGGCTGCGCGGCGGCCTCCCGCGCGTCACCCCGGGCAGCGTGGCGCGGCGCAGCAGGACGCCGGGCTCGACGGCGACCGCGTCGGCGAGCCGGACCAGGACCCCGACCCCGACGTTCGTCGTGCCCCTCTCGACGCGCTGCAGAAAGCCCGCGCTGATCTCCGCTGCCCTGCCCTTGCAGGCTGGGCACTCGAGGACATCGAGCGCAAGCCGCTCGGACGCAGCTCCTCGAGCATCGACTGTCGAGCTCGGTCTGGCGTTATTGACGGGGAGGATGGAGGCCGCGGCCATCGCCCCTCGACGGGACCACGCGCGCTGGAAGCCGGGACGACAGGCAAGCTCCTGGCGGTGGCCTCCGGTGCGCGTCGTGGGGAGCGGGTGCCGCGATCAGTAGTTGCAGGCGCCGAGGTCGGTCCACGCGGCCGGGCACCAGGCGGCCGGGCTGCTGGGCGAGCAGACCGGGTCCGACCACCAGATCTGCTGGTTCGCCAACCAGATGCGGCCGCCGTTGGTGACCAGGGTCGAAGGCGTGTACACCTGCCCCGACGCCCACGCGGGCAAGCTGTTGCAGGTCTTGCAGGCCTCCCAGGTCGACGGCGACGCGCTGAGATTCTTGTTCTGGTAGACGTAAGGAGGCTCGTCGTGGAACGACCAGGTGCTCGCGCCCGACATGTTCTGCCAGACGCCCGCGGTCGTCTTCAGCTGCTGGCGAACCATCTTGATGGGCGCCGAGCAGGAGATCTGCGGCTCGGTGTACTGCGTGCCGACGTCGCGGAAATGCTCGACGTCGTGCGTGTACATCTCGACGGTGGTGCGCTCGTCCTGGGCGAGGAACTGCCAGCCGTCGCCGTCCTTCATGTCGACATAGAGACAGAGCTGGGTGCCGGTCACGCTCGCGACGCGCTCGGGCGTGCACCACTCGTACTTGAAGACGACCTGCTGCCCGGGCTCCAGGTCGCCGAGCGAGCCGCCGCAGGTGCCCCCCGAGCCCCACTGGTTATTGCAGCTCGAGTGGTTCCCCGTGACCCCGTTGTCATCGCCGAAGTAGTAGACGAACCACCCGTCCGGGCTGTGGTAGATGCCGGACTCGAGGTTGTAGTACCACTGGCCCACCACGGTCCAGGCCGTGGACTCGTTCAGGAGCGCGGGGACCTCCCACTCGATGAGCCAACCGCGGGTGTCCCCGATGGTGCCCGTGTAGCTGCTCGACAGATCGTAAGTCCCGAGCAGGAGCGCCTCCCCGAGGGGCTCCTCCTCCACGGCGACGCCGGAGGTGCAGGCGGCGGCGCCGACGGCTCCGAGGAGCAACAGCGCCGCGCCGACGCGCGGCCAGGCAGCGCGTGACGGACGACGAGGGTGGGTATGCATGGACTGGGTGCTCTTCTCGATCATGAGGTTCTCCAGGAAGCGAGGTTTTCCCCCCGCGGCGTGAATAGCGCAGGCTGAGCCCGACCGCTATTCAGACGTGTTGAGCGATACGACGTCATCCTGGGATGAGGTGCTTGGCGCGCAGGTGGCCGTCCGCGAGGCTCGCGGCTTCGTCGCGGGGTGACTCGTTGCGCGGCGATACGGCTCGATTCGAGGCGGATCATTCGCCATGACGTCAAGCCCTCGGCCGAGTACACGCATCGCAGATGCGCGGGAGGACGTGGAGGCCCTGCCGGGCGCTCGTTTCGATGCCCCCGCGTGGTCTCGACCAGGCGCGAAGGCTCCGCTTGAGCCGATGGCCTGGTCGAGACCAACTCATTTGTATGAAATGATCCATTTCTTTTGATCGGGACCTGTTCCCGGGCCGAAAAGATCCTCCGTGATGGGTCGTGACCTCTCCGCGGCCTCGTCACGAGCGCCGGCGTTGGTCGTCGCCTCTGGAACACCCTCTTTTGGGCCGGCCGGGCGTGTGTGCCCTACATCTCCGCGCGGGCGTTCGCCGAAGGGCTGGCGCGGCCTACCGAGAGCCGCAGCCGGCCGGCGTAGCCGCAGCCGGCCGGCGTTGTGGCGGCGCCCCGCGGCGGCGCCCGGCTTGACCGGCTCGGCGCCGGTTTCGTAGCATCCGCCGCGCATGAGCGCCGCGCGATCGCAGGCAGCGTCGACGCTCCTCCTCGACGAGCACTTCGAGGCAGGCGACGACCGGTTCGTCGACGAGGTGCTCGTGTCGGAGGCGGGCCGCAAGCTGAAGGCGCTCGCCCCGCGCTGGTACGCGGACCGGCGCCCGTTCGCGCGGCGCGCGCTGCTCCGCTACATCGACGACGGCTGCGACCGGCCGCACCACCGCGCGATCGTCAAGGTCCTTTACAAACTCGCCGAGCAGGCAGGAGACGACGAGGTCGTCGGCCATTTCATGGTCGCCTTCGACCGCCTCGTTCGCCGCAAGCTGGTCAAGGTGCCCCGCTACGACTGGCAGACCAGGACGTCCCGCGACGAGCCCTGCCTCGTGAACGACACCCTCGCGCCCGGCCGCCTCCCCCCGGGCGACGTCGCGTCGCCGCGCTTCTCGGTGCGGACGCGCCACTACCTGCGGCGCCGGGCGTTCCGCTACTTCAGGCGGCTCGGCCGGCGCGACGCCGCCCGCTACGGCAACGCGATCCGCGCTGCGCTCGCGCTCTACCGCGACGAGCACCTCGACAGGCCCGAGCGCCTGCTCGACGCCTGGGGGCTGCTCCACGCGCTCTACTGGGGCTCGCCCGCCCTCGATCGCCTCCCGCGCGGCGTTCGCCTCGCCGAGGGCGCCGCCCTCGCCGATCTCGAGCCCGCGCCGCTCTACCCCGAGGCGTGGCAGGGCGCCTTCGAAGAGGTGCTCGGCCTGGTCACGGCCGCGAGGAGCCGCACGGTCCGGGCGTTCGCCGTCGGGCTCCTCGGCCACGCCTACGCCGCCGAGCTGCGCGGCCTGCCCCTCGCTCGTGTGCGCGCGCTCCTCGAGAGCCCGCACGACGAGGTCCAGACGCTCGCCGCCGGCCTGCTCCGGCACATCCCGGGCCTCGGGAGCCTGCCGATCGCGGACTGGCTCTCGCTGCTCCGGACCGAGAACGCCGCGGCGCTCGCCTTCCTCTGCGAGGCGGTGGTCGAGCACGTCTCGCCGGCGCGGCTCTCGCTCGCCGAGTGCGTGGACCTCGCCCGCGCGCGCGCCGCGCCGGTCGCGGAGCTCGGCCTGCGCTGGGCGAGGACGAAGCCCGTCGAGACCGCCGCCGATCTCGACACGATCGCGCGCCTCGCGACCGCAGGCGCCCCCCGCGTCCGGGAGGAAGCGGTCGCGTGGCTCCTCGAGGTGCTCGGGCGCTCGCCCCACGGCCGGGCCGAGCACGTGCGCGATCTCCTGGACTCCCGCCACGAGGACGTCCGCGCCCGCGCGCTCGAGCTCCTCGAGGCCGCCCCCCGCTTCCGCGACGACACAGGCCTGTGGGCCGCGCTGGCCGAGACGCCCCACGCCGACGCCCGCGCCTTCCTGATCCGGCACCTCACCGCGCGCAAGGCGGCCCTCGCGCCCGAGGCGCTGCGGCACGTGTGGGCGGCCGCGCTGCTCGCCGTCCACGGCGGCGCGCGCGACAAGCGCGCGGTCGTCAGGCAGATCGCGGACCGCGTGGTCGCCCGGCCTGGCGAGGCCGACGCGCTCTTGCCGCTGCTCGGCGTCGCGCTCCGCAGCGTGCGCCCGCCCGAGCGGCGCGCCGCCCTCGGCGCCCTCGCCCGCGCCGCGTTCCGCGCCCCCGCGCTCCGTGACGCCATCGCGCGCAGGCTCCCCGAGCTCCGGCTGTTCGCGGGGGAGGACGCGGCGTGAGCTTCGATCTCCGCTACCTCGGCAAGAGCGGCGTCAAGGAGCTCGGCGGCGGCGCCGCCCTCAGCTTCGCGCCCAACCTCGCGCGCCCCAGGGTCTTCTTCGACGGCGAGCTCGCGCGGCCGGTGCGCTTCCGCGAGGCGATCAGCGCGCTGCACGACGTCGTCGTGGGCGACCTGCGGCGCAGGCCGAGGGATCGCTCCGCCCACGAGGCGTGGAAGCAGCAGGAGGCCGAGCGCGAGGCCCGGCTCCGCCAGGAGATCCATGGCGAGGCCATGAAGGCCGAGCTCGCGCGCCTCGCGAAGGTGCCGCTGCCGCCGAACCTCGAGGCCGACTTCCGGGCGATGCACAAGGTCTACTGGGGCGCGCGCGTCCGCTGGGCGACGGAGCTCGCGCGGAGCGACCCGGAGCTCTTCCGCCACCTCGTCCCCTGCGATCCGGTCGTGACCGTCGCGCCCGATGTCGTCTTCTTCGAGTGTTTCTCCAAGGACGAGTCGAGCTACGGCTGCCTCTCGGTCGATCGCGACGCCTTCCGGGGCGCGCAGGACGCCGGCCTCGGCACGACGAACGTCGACTACTCGCTCGCGCTCCACGAGCACTTCCAGACGCTCCGCAGCTACCGGCCGACGCGGCTCCTCGTCGATCCGACCGGCTTCGAGGTCGCGGTCGACGGCCGCGGCGACTACCGCGAGGAGAAGATCGACCTCCCGCCCTCGTGGTTGCGCGGCTTCGGCCAGCTCCAGGCGGCGATGTGCCTCCCGAGCCGCAAGGTCGACGTCCCCGTGGAGGCGGCCTACTCGCTCCTCGCGCACCTCGATCGGCACCGCGAGCGCGCGGGCCCGCGCAGCCTGCGCTTCCTGCTCACGCCGGGCAAGGCGCCGATCCTCGTGCTCGACCCCTGGGGCGTCTCCATCCCGTGCCGCGGCGTCACCTGCGACGACGTTCCCGTGGCCGCGGGGCCCCGGCAGGGCGCGGGTGGGTCCGGCCCGTACCGCTCCGCTGCGCCGAGGGGCGCGGGGGCGACCGAGGAGATCAAGGTGTGGGGGAGGCGCCGTCTCTCCGCGCTCGCGCGGCTCCTGCCGCTCGCCGACCGCATCGAGGTGCGGCTGCTCGGCTCCGGGCTGCCGAGCCTGTGGATCGTCACCATGGGCGAGATGCGCTTCACCCTCGCGCTCTCGGGCTGGACGGCGAACGACTGGACCTCGGGCTCCCACCTCGACGTCATGGCGGACGCCTTCACCCCGGACGCGCAGCTGGCGGACCGGGTCGTGCGCCACCTGGAGAGGGTCCGGCGCGCGTCTCCCGGCGAGCTCGCCGTGTCGCTGGGCGCGCCGGACGACGCGCTTCGCGGCGCGCTGCACCTCGCCGCGAAGCAGGGGCAGGTGGTTTACGACCACGCCGCGGAGTGTTATCGCTGCCGCCCGGTGATGCCGGTCGCCCTCTCCGACGCGCTCCTCGGCCCCGAGCCCCCGGAGCTCGCGGAGGGCCGCCGCATCGCCCGGGGCGGCGTGGAGATCGCGCGGGACGAGGCCCTCTCCGGCGGCCGCCGCGTCGTCGTGGCGAGGGCCGAGGCGACGAGCTGCGAGCTGCTCCTCGACACCGACGGTGCGATCAAGAAGGCGAAGTGCAGCTGCTCGTACTTCTACAAGAACCGGCTGCGCGCCGGCCCGTGCCGGCACCTGCTCGCGATCAAGCTCCACCTGTCCGGCCGCGGTGACGCGGGGCCCTCGCCGGAGCCGCCGCGGCCGGCGGAGGCCGCGCCGGGCGGCCCGCGGGCGACGGGCGGCCCGCGGGCGACGACGGCCGCCCCGCGCGGCGAGGCGGTGCCGTTCCCCGCGGAGCTCCTCGGTGAGATCGAGCGCGCCGCGGCCGCCCGGCGGGCGGGCCTCGCGGAGGTCGTCGAGGCGTCGTGGGACCTCGCGTTCGAGCGCATCCAGGGCTGCCGCTCCTGGGCCGAGGCCCTCGCGCTCGGCGGGCCGGAGGCGGAGCGGGCGCTCCGCGCGCGCGAGCTCCACGCGCCGGTCGTGAGGACGCTGGCGGTCCACGCGGCCGTGCTGGCCGAGATCCGGCGCGTCGCCGATCAGTTCAAGGCGAGCCCCGCCGCGGTGGTGGGCCTCGCGTGGCTCGTCGCCAGGCGATCGACGAAGTGAGGTTCACACAAGACCCGAGTGTCCAGTCCTGCAAGGAGGTCCGTCCGATCGAGCCCAACATGCTGCGGCGCTCCGCCGTGGTGGAGGTTGTTCTTCCATGCATCCCCACCCCCGATGTTCTTTGGGCGCCTTTAGCACCTGTGCGGTTCCACCCAGAGGGACCTGACGGTCCTGGAACCGCACAGGTGCCCGGCGCCTGGGTGATCGGGCGTGGTCACGAGCAAGTAGTCGGGCGGACGGGCTTCCTTGGAGGGCTGGACCGGGGGCTGGCCAGCGGAACGTTCGAATGGGCTTCTGGGACAAGCTGAAGACGATGCTCGGCCTGGGCGGGGCCGAGCCGGGCGAGCGAGCGCCGGCCGGGCCCGCGGCCGAGCAGGCCGCCGTGCGGCCGGCCGCCCGCGCCGGGCAGCCCCGCGCCGCGGCGGCGGGCGCGACGCCGCGGCGCGCGGACCCGTACGACGCCCGCGGGATCCTCGGCCTCTCCGCAGGCGAGCTGCGCAGGCGCGCGCTCGAGATCAACCCGTACAGGACGGCCTGGATCGGCCGCGTGGACACGATCCCGCCGCAGAGCGACGAGCGCACCGCGCTCATCGATCGGGGCCTCATCCTGCGCGGCCTGCTCACCGAGGCGCAGATCGCCGAGATCCACCGCGTCGGCGATCTGTGGCTCACCCACCAGGACGCCGCGCGGCTCGCCGGCGCCGCCGCGGCGCGCTCGGCCGACGAGGCGATCGAGCAGCTCAAGCGCGAGAAGCTCGCCCGCAGGGAGGAGAAGCGGCGCCTGAGCGCCGAGCGCAAGCGGCAGCGCGCCGAGGCGGTGGCGCGCCGCCGGGCCGAGGACATCATTTACCTCGGCCCCGACGTCTCGGCGGGCCTCGCCGACCGGCGCTCGCTCGTCGAATCGCTCGTCGAGCGCGGTTTGCCCGTGCTGTCCACCCCGGCCGACCTCGCCCGCGCCCTCGGCGTCGCCGTCCCCCGCCTGCGCTGGCTCTCCTTTCATGGCGAGGCCGTCGAGCGCCCTCACTACGTGTACTTCGACGTCCCGAAGCGCTCGGGCGGGACGAGGCAGCTCGCGGCGCCCCACGCCTCTCTGGCGGCTGCGCAGGCGTGGGTCCTGCGCGAGATCCTGGAGAAGCTGCCCGTCGAGGAGCCCGCGCACGGCTTCGTGAAGGGGCGCTCCACGGTCACCAACGCGCGCCCGCACACGCGTCGTGACGTGGTCGTCAACCTCGACCTGTCCGAGTTCTTCCCGACCATCACGTTCCCGCGGGTGCGCGGCGTCTTCCATCGGCTCGGCTACTCCCCGGCGGTGGCCACGCTCCTCGCCCTGCTCTGCACCGAGCCGCCGCGGCGCCCGGTCGAGTACGACGGCCAGCGCTTCTGGGTCGCGGTCGGCGATCGCGCGCTGCCGCAGGGCGCCTGCACGAGCCCGGCCCTCTCGAACCAGATCGCGCGGAAGCTCGATCGGCGCCTCGCCGGCATGTGCGCCCGCGCGGGCTTCACCTACACGCGTTACGCGGACGACCTCACCTTCTCGGCGCCCCCGGGCAAGCGCGGCGACATCGCGATGCTGCTCGCCCGCGTCCGTCATATCGTCGAGGAGGAGGGCTTCGCCATCCACCCGGAGAAGGGCCGAATCCAGCGCGCGGGCGGGCGGCAGGTGGTGACGGGCGTCGTTGTCAACGACAAGCCCTCGGCGCCGCGCGAGGAGGTGCGCCGCCTGCGCGCGATCCTCCACGGGGCGAAGAAGACCGGCCTCGCCGCCCAGAACCGGCGCGGCGTGCC
Source organism: Sorangium sp. So ce362 (assembly GCF_051519845.1). Lineage (NCBI taxonomy): Bacteria > Pseudomonadati > Myxococcota > Polyangiales > Polyangiaceae > Sorangium > Sorangium sp. So ce362. Next base: position 9,122,887 of record NZ_CP150332.1, read on the forward strand.
GGACTTCGAGGCGCACCTGCGGGGCAGGATCGCGTACGTGCAGATGATCGACCGCGAGAGGGCCGCGCCCCTGCTGTCGGCCCTCGACGCGCTCACGGGGTGAGGGGGTCGGACGCGGGGCTGCCGGTCACTCGAGCTACTCCCTCGACGTCGCGAAGAGCGGGAAGCAGCCAATGCTGAGCTTGCCGCAGGGCCCCTCGAGCAAATAGGCACCCCGGTCGGTCTGCTCGTAGAAGTCCATGGTGAGCGCGCTGCACTCGGGGAGCACGTTGTACGAGTACGCGCGAAATTCGACGGCGCACGCGTCGATCTCGGCGATCGTGGCCGTGCACTGCGTCGGCGTCCCGCAGGGCTCCGCCTCGACCGTCGCGATGGCCTGCTCGATCATCGATTCCACCTGATCCGTATCGGCCATGCACGCCTCGAAGCGCTCGGAACAGCGCGCCCGCAGCCCGGCGTCGTCCGTCCCGGGCTCGTCCCCGTACATCGCGCCGAGCACGCCCCTCATGCGACACAGGTGCTCCGGGGTCAGCCTCTCGGCGCTGCAGCGGCGATATCCCCTGCACGCCTGCTCGACCTCCGCCGGCGAGAGCTCGCTGACGAGGGCCGACGTGTAGAGTCCGGAGCAGGACGCCTCGCCATCTCCCCCGCCCTCCTCCGACCCCGCCGGGCCGCCCGGCGTCGCCCCGTCATCGTCGCCACCGCAGCCCAGCCCCGAGAGGCCGCACGAAAGGCACATCCCCACCACACAAGCCCAGAACGTCGATCGCATGGTTACGCGCTCCCCTCGAAGGAATAAGGATTGAGCTCCGCCCACCGGCAGAACCACCCTTCCCTACGCAGGGCCGCCGTCATTTCTGCCCTGGCGCGGCCGTCGCGATGCTGCTGTCTGCGCGCCGCGACGCCGGGACCTGCTGCGCTGCGCTGCCTGAGGGCGAGGCGCCGGCGTGTGCACGAGGCGAGGTGCACGTGCCTGGTCAGAACTCGGAGATCGTCAGGACCACGGGCTGGCTGACGTGCGCTCCGTTGGCCGCCGTCACCTGATACTCGCCGGGGTCATACCCGTATGCGAGCAAGAGGCTGCGCAGGGTGTAAGATTCGATAGGGACGCTCTCGTCGACGCCGTTTCCTGTGACGCGCACGGTCGTCACGCCTTCGACGAAGTTGTCCCCGATGACGTAGATGGGGAAGAAGACCGAGCTCTCCAGCCGGTCCGTCCTGAAATGCCGGATGGTCGGCGGGCGGTTCTCATCGGGCGTGGGCTCGGCTTCGCATTCGACCCACGTCGGGCAGTCGCCGAGGACCCGGTACGGATCACGTCCGAGGATCTCCTGAACTCCCCATTCGGCCGTCAGCCGCATGTGCAATCCGGCGTTGGACCCGATCTGGGGCGGCGACGGCTCCACGGGCGCGGCGTCGAAGCACCCGTCCCCGACGGCGTGGTCGCGGCACAACGCCACGTCGAACTCTCCGGCGACGCTGAACCGGGGGAGCCACTCGTCGATCGGGAGAGGCGCCTTCGGCTCGACGGCAGGGTCGAGGATCATGAGCCGTCCATCGACGCGGACCACGGGCGCGACGTGATGAACCCAGCGCACCTGTCCGCCCGGCTCGTTGTCCGTCCTGAGGATGAGCCGCTTGGGCAGCTTCACCAGGACCCTGGCATAGTAGGGCGTCGGGTAGTTCCAGCTCTTCAAGTAATAGCTCGCTGCCTCGGCCCGGTCCTCGCACCCGTTGTCGGCCGCGAGCCAGGGGATCCGCCGATCGAAATCGGGATCCTCTGGCAAGATGATCATCCGCCGGTCGCGGATCTCGGTGAACCCGTCGTTCAGCTGCTCCTGGGTCCACGTGGGGACGCAGCCGCCTTGCAGGCTCCCGGGCGGACCCTTCATCTGATGCACCGTGCGTGGACCGTCGGGCAGCTGGCAGCTCCCGCTCGCCTCGGCGTCCGCGTGTTGCAGCAGGACCCCGTTGTCGGAGCTGTCGATGTCGAGATCCGGATCGGGGTGGGCGCCGTCGCCGCTGCCGCAGGCCGCGGAGGCAAGCGCCACTGCCGCGACACAAGCAAACTTCGTCAAAGCAAGATACGACTGTCTCATGGATCGGCTCTCCCTGCGTGCGAGACACGAAGCGTCTCGAGGATGAACAGCCGCGCTCGGAGCCTATCGGGTCGCACGATGTATGGCCCAGCAGCCCCTGAAGGCCCCTGCAGACTGGAAAATGACGCTGCCCCGACGACTCCAGCCGTCTGGATCTCGGGGCCCGACGCGATCCTGCGCCACGGCTCGGCTGTTACCTGGTGAATGCCGGCGAGGTCGGTCGTCCTTCGCTCGAATCGCACCGGACCTCGAAAGATCCAGGACGTCGCCCGGTACCGCGAGCGCCGCGTACGGACCGTCACCCCCGTCGGAGCGGTGCGTCATGGCCCTCGGATCGGCCGTCGCGTGCGTCGGAACGAGCCGTCAGGTGTGGTGGACCCCCTGAGGCATCCCCTCTGTAGAGCGACAGGAAGGATGGCTCTCCCGCACTCTTGCTGAAGGAGAGGAACAGGCTCGTCCAGCGTCGTTGATCGCAGAGCGCGGGCAGGACGCGCGCGGTGCTCGACGCCGCCAGGGCCGCCAGCGTCGGACACCTCGTCTACTCCTCCGTCGCGAGCGCCGATCGTGGCACCGGCGTGCCGCTCTTCGACAGCAAGTTCCAGGTGGAGGGGCACCTGCGCTCGCTGGATGTCCCCTTCACCATCCTCGGCCCGGCGTTCTTCATGGAGAACTTCCGGCGCGTCTTTCTCCTGCCCGGCCTCCGCGAGGGCAGGCTCCTCATCGCCATGTCAGGGACGCGGACGCTCCAGCAGATCGCGGTCGCCGACGTCGCCCGGTTCACCGCCCTGGTCCTCGAGCAGCGCGAGCCGTTCCTCGGCGCGCGAATCGACATCGCCTCGGACGAGGTCTGCGCGCTCGACGCAGCGGAGGCGATCACCCGCGCGTCCGGCAAGAAGATCCAGTACGTCGAGCTCCCGCTCGCTGCCGTGCGCGCCGGCAGCGAGGCCATGGCCACGATGTTCGCATGGTACGAGCGCGCCGGCTTCACGGCCGACATCGTCCGGCTCCGGCGCGATTACCCCGAGGTCGGGTGGCATTCGTTCTCGGCGTGGGCGGCGGAGCAGGACTGGACCTTGCTCGACACCTGAGGCACGGGGGCGACGGCGCCGGGTGAGGCACCAGCAAATCAGCGGGTGAAGCGGTGGATGGCGTGCCGGATCTGCCCGGCCGTCATCGGATCCGTGGACAGCGCGCTGTGCAGCACGAGGCCCTCGATCAGCGCGTCGAGCTCCCGCGCCGTCACCGGGTCGAAGTGGAGCTCCAGCGCGCGTCGGCTCCGCAGCATCCAGGCCTGGGTGACGGCGCGCAGCGCGGGCCTCCGGGCGGCAGCGACGTAGAGCTCGACGCTGAGCACGAGGTCGCGCGGCGAGCCGAGCAGGTCCGCGGTGAGGTGCTCGACCAGGAGCTCGACCGCGGCCGCGCGGTCGCAGGCGGCGCGCATCCGCTCCTCGAAACAGGACGCCACGGTCTCCGCATGACGGCTGAACGCCGCGGCGAGGAGCTCGTCGATCGAGGCGAAATGATACGTCGTCGAGCCGAGCGGCACGTCGGCGGCCCGGGCAATGGAACGGTGCGAGGCGCCGGCGACCCCCTGCTCGGCGATCACGTCGAGCGCCGTCGCCACAAGCCGGTCCCTGCGCCCCGGGTCGTGGCGCCGAGCCCGGCGCGCCGGCGCGGCGGTCCCCGCCCTCGTCGCGCTCATCGCGCCTCCGTCGTCACCCGCCGGTCTCGCCCTGCGCCGGCGCGGACGCGGCCACGGCGCCGTCGAGCGTGCGGATCACGCGAGCGGGGTTGCCCACGGCGACAACATTGGCCGGCAGATCGCGCGTCACGACGGAGCCGGCGCCCACCACGGTGTTGTCCCCGATCGTCACCCCGGGCAGCACGATCGCACCGCCGCCGAGCCACACGTTGTTCCCGATCGTGATCGGCTTCGCAGCCTCCCACTTCTTCCGCCGCGGCTCGGGCTCCACCGGATGGGTCGGCGTGAGCAGCTGCACGTTCGGCCCGAACTGGACGTCGTCGCCGATGAGGATCGGCGCGACGTCGAGCGCCACAAGCCCGAAATTCGCGAAGCAGCGCGCCCCGATGGTGATGTGCGCGCCGTAATCCACGTAGAACGGCGGGCGGATCTCGGTGCCCTCGCCGATCGATCCGAGCAGCTGCTCCAGCAGGCGACGGCGCAACGGGCGCTGGCGCACCGAGGTCGCGTTGTAGGCCGCCATCAGGTCCAGCGCAGCGGCGCTCTGCTCGGCGATCTCGGGATCGTCGGCGATGTAGAGGTCGCCGGTGAGCATGCGCTCGCGCATGGACCGCGTGTCGGCAGGGTTCGTCATATGTACCATTGTACACATCATAAGAACGACTGTCCACATCGCCAACGAGAAGAGATCGCCGCGGCCCCGCCAGGGCCCGCCTCGCCGCGCCCCGCTCACCCCTCGCGCAGGATCCGGCGGTACGTCTCCAGATAAGCCGCCGCCGTCCTCGCCGCCGAGAAGCGCTCCTCGGCCGCGCGGCGGCACGCCGCCGGGTCGAGCCGGTCCACCGTCGCCATGGCCTCGGCCATCTCCCCGGCGCCGTCCACGAGGTACCCCGTCCGGCCGTGCTCCACGATCTCCGGCAGCGCGCCGGCGCCGCGGAGCGCGATCACCGGCGTGCCCGAGGCGAGCGCCTCCATGGCGACGAGGGAGCTGGTCTCCTGGACCCGGCTCGCGACCAGCAGACACCGGGCCGCCCCGAGCAGACGGCGCTTCCGGACGAGGCCGACCGGGCCCAGGAAGCGCCGCACCGGCCCGGCGCCGCCCAGCATCGGCAGGAGGACCTCCCGGAGATACCGCGTGTGCTCCTCGTAGCCGAACGCCTGCCCGGCGATGAGCAGCGGCGACCCGGCGCGGACCGCGGCCTCGACCGCCACATGAACCCCCTTCTCCGGGCAGAGCCGGCCGAGCGCGAGCGCGAAGCCGCGCCGGTACCGCCTCGGCCGGTAATGCTCCAGCCGGACGCCGTTCGGGATCTCGGGCAGGAGCCGCGCGCCCGGCGGACAGGCGCGTCGCTGCGTCGCCGAGACGCAATGGAGGAACGTCCTCGGGCGCTCGATCCGGAACACCGCCGGCGAATAGAAGCTCGGCGGGAGATGCAGCGTCGCGAGCACGGGCACGCCGGGCTCGGGCAGGTAGCGATCGAAATCGACACCGTGCAGGTGGACGAGGTCGATCGAATACCGATCCAGCGCCCGGACAATGGCGCTCCGGTGGTGGCGCCAGGCGTGCTCCCTGGCCGCCTCGTCGAGGACCGCGCCCGGCGGAGGCGCGGGCGTGGCGACCAGCGTCCCCGCGCACGACGAGCCCGCCGGGGCGACCACGATCGACCGGTGGCCGCCGCGCGAGAGCGCCTCGTCGAGCATCGAGAGCACCTGCTCGGCGCCGCCGACGGCGTCCGGTCCCACGGGCGCGAGCGGATAGCCGACGTGCAGGACCGTCAGAGGCACGGCTCACGCTCGAGGCCGAGCAGCGTGAGCGTCTTCACGGCGAGCTTCCGCCAGCGCGCGCCGTCGATCGGAAAGCCGAGGCGCTCGTAATGGAGCGCCCCGTCGTGCGGAGGCCTCCGGAAATCGTACGCGGGCGCGGGCCGGAAACGCTCGACCTCGGCGGCGAACGGGGCGAGCGTCTCGCGCTGGCTGGTGAAGCAGGCCAGCATGGCGCGCTTGCGCGACGCCTCCTCGTCCGAGAGCCGGAGGGCGATCTCGGGGACGCCGAGGTGCGCAATGAACTCGCCGGCGACGAGATGACCCCGCGCGGCGTGGTACGAGGCCGCCTCGAAGATCAGCGGCGAGGTGACGCCGTTCCAGAGGGCGAGCACCGCGGCCGAATGCACGGCGAGCGCCGCCGCGTCGTGATCGGGATGGCCGCCTTCGTACGGGTGGGTGAACACCACCTCGGGCCGCGTCCGGGCGAACAGCTCGAGGAGCTTCCGGGCGAGGCTCGGGGCCTCCTCGATGGCCTCCTGATCGACCGCGCCGAGGCACCTGAGCCTCGACGCCGGCACGTTGCCCAGGGCGAGCGCGCGAATCACCTCGTCGCGCCGGAGGGCGGTGTAGCGCTCGCGCCCGATCTCGACGAGCTCCGCCGGCATGAAGCGGCTGTCGCGGGGCGCCCCGTCGGTCACATGGACGACCTCGATCGGGTGGAGCCGGCCGATCCGCGCGCCGAGCCCGAGGGTCTCGTCGTCCGGATGGGCGACCACGACGAGGCAGCGCGGCGCCCGTCCCGACGAGAGCCACGAGAACGGCGGCCACGCGAGCTCCGGCGGCGTGCGGCCCTGGCGGCGGAGCGCGGCGAGGTTCACGACAGCGCCTCCCTCGCCACAAAGAGCCTGCCGTAGGGCCCGGCGCGCCTGTCGGATCCCCCCGAAAAGCCGCCGTGCTCCTCGGGCCTCTCTCGCTTCGGGCTGCTCGCGACGTGGGACATGAGCCACCTGGAGTGCGTAACGTCAGGTCATCCGGGCGCCGAACTCGTCGACCTCCACCCTACCAAACGGCTACGCGGTGCGCCAGATGGGCGCGTCAACCGCGGACAGACGAGCAGGCGAGCCCGGACGAAACAGGAAGGACAGCCCGCAGGCGGCGCAGAGATGTGATTTCCGCCAGCACAGCTGCTGGCGCCTACCCCGTATAGCGTCGCGTCATCCGGGCGCAGAACTCCGCGAATTCCTCTATCCGCTGCGGGGGGCTCGTGTGGTGCGGCCGGACGCCGGCGTGCTCCGGGGTGAAACAGTAGGTCAGGGTCACGTCGAACGGCTCGAGCGCCTTCATCTGCCGGTCGAACCAGGCCTCCGCGCCGGGGCGGAAGCTGTCTGCCCAGCTCAGGCCGGTGCGGAGATGGCGCACCCCGAGCTTCTTCAGCCACTCCACCGCGTCGTCCAGCCGGTGATCCTCGAAGTGGAACCACTGGCACAGACCGAAATCGGGGGTGCACTCCGGGAAGAGCCGGAGCGCGCGCTTGGGCGTCCCGTCCTCGCGAAGCAGGCCCATGTAGAAATGCCGGTAGTACGACGAGCCCTCGGCCTCGCGATGCCGGGTCGTCGCCGGCCACGCGCGCGGCAGATCGTAGAGGCTGTACCAGTGGACCCGATCCACCTTGCCGCGGAGCAGCTCGGCGCTCCGCCTGAGGCCGAACTCCTGCACCTCCTCGGCGCCGAACGTGGAGACGCCGATCTCGGTGATCCAGAGCGGCTTGTCGGTCACCGCCCGGATCTCCTCGAGCTTGCTCGGCCACTCGTGGAGCTGCCAGTGGTTCCAGTCGAGCGGGAAGCCGTGCACCGCGACCACGTCGACGTGATCGAGCACGCCCTGACGGCCCATGTTGGCGATGAACCCAGGATCGATCGGCGAGACGCCGCCCAGCACGCGGGGCAGATGAGGGCGCTCGCTCCGGATCGCCTCCGCGGCGAGCTTCACCATCGACCCGTACGTCGTCCACGCGGGATCGATCTCGAAATCCCAGTGCGACTTGTTGTTGGGCTCGTTCCAGAGCATCACCGCCTCGATCATGCCTGCTCTCCCTTCATGCCGGCTCGCCTGCCCGGGTAGACCGCGCCCGGCGCGCCGTCCGCCTTCTCGCGGCGGCGGCAGATGTACACCTCGGGCTCGGGGTGGTTCACGATCTCGAAGCCGGCGCTCCGCAGCATCGCCTCCGCGCAAGCGCCGTTGGGCACCCACCAGTTTGTCGGGTCGTGCGAGTAGCTGCGCTCCACGAAGTGGAGCCGGGGATAGCCCGCCTCGTCGAAGATCCGCCTCTCGGAGAAGGGATAGTCCTCCTGGAGCGGCGTCACCTCGGCGCTGCCGCGCTGCATGCTCTGGAAGACAAGCGTCTGCCCGACCACGTGCTCGTGCAGCAGATCGAGCGCGAGCAGCGGGTGGCGGAGGTGGTACAGGACGCCCATGAAGAGCACGAGATCGAAGCGCTCTCCGAGGCTCCCGACGTCGTACACGGAGAGGTTCCGGAACTCGATGTCCGCTCCGGAGACCTCCGCGGCGAAGCGCGCCTGCGCCAGGTAGTCGTCGTCGCTGTCGATCCCGAGGACCCGGGCCGCCCCGCGCCGCTTCATCTCGAGCGAGTAGAAGCCCGCGTTGCAGCCGATGTCGAGGACCGTCTTGCCCGTGAGATCCGCCGGGATCGCGTGGGCGAAGCTCTTCCACTTGAACGCTGGATAGTCGCCCAGGAAATGGTCCGGCGCCGTCTTCACCCCGCCGAGATCGATGTTGTGGAACCACTGCCCGAGCCCGCGCACGCGCTCCTGGATCTGCTCCCGGGTCCACTTCACCGCTCTGTCAACGCTCCGCACGTTCCGCCCGCTCCGCACGCTCCTCTCCATGGCTCCTCCGATCACTCCACCACGCCGCTGAGGAGCTGGATGGCCTCGCGGTAGCCATGCAGCGTCCCCACGTCGACATACGCCTCGCCGGCCCGCGCCGCCCGCGCGCTGCCGCCGCGGGCGAGGTACTCGTTCACCAGCGTCCCGATGTACAGATCCGTCCGCCCGCGCTCGCACCAGAGGTCGTGGAGCTCCAGCATCACCGCCCCCGTGAGCTTGAAGGCGCCCCAGACCCACCGCGAGCGCGCGTCCCGCTGCTTGACCTGGATCTCGAGCACCCAGCCCTGCTCGTCGGTGACCACCGCGTCGAAGAGCTCCGGGTGCTCGACCGGAAAGAGCAGGAACGAGAGGCCCCCGCCGTCGAGCGAGCGGAGCCCGTGCTCCGGGAACCAGACCGTATCGGGGAGCCCCACGAGGACCTCCTCCTCCGGCTGGAGCCAGGGGAGCGCACGGAAGATGGCGTCACAGAGCCCGGCGGCGACCGGCTGCACAACATAACAGATGTGCGCCGGGCCGACGCTCGCGCCGTAATACTCGACGATATCCGACTTGCCCGGCGAGATCACCATGCAGATCCGGGTCGCGCCGGCGAGGATCATCCGATCGATGAGGTACTCGCTGACCGCGCGCGGCCGCTCCACGTCGCCGTCCCTGCGCGTCCCCACCGGGAGCAGCTCCTTCGAGAACGCGAGCGGCTGGATCCTGCTCCCCAGGCCCGCCGCCGGAATCACTCCCCACATCGTCCTCTCCTTTCGTTCCATTCCTTCATCGAGCCGTGACCGACTCGAGGATCGCCACGAGCTCCGCCGCGCGCCTCGCCGCGGTGTGCTCCGCGAGCACCCGCTCGCGCGCCGCGCGGGCAATGGCCGCGACCTCGGCCGCCGGCCGCGAGAGCGCCGCGACGGCCTCGTCCGTGGTCGTCGCCACGAGGATCTCCTCCCCCGGCGTGAAGAACCGGTCGAGCCCCTCCCAGCTGTCGCTCAGGATCGGCGTCCCGCACGCGGCCGCCTCGAAGAGCCGCCCGGAAGGACAGTACCCCATCGCCGCCATCGCGCCCCGGGTGACATTGAGCGTCAGCGGCGAGGAGCAATAGAACGCCGGGTGATCCGGCGGCGCCACGTGGCGCATGTAATAGATGTTCTCCGCCCACGGGAAATTCTCGGGGTAGAGCGAGCCGCCGATGACGAACCGCTTCTGCGGCAGCCGCCTCGCCACCTCGAGAAAGAGGGCAGAGAGCGCCTCCTGCCGGTCGGCGGCGTACGTCCCGAGATACGAGAGGTCCCCGCAGAGCTCCTCCCGCGGCGCGACCTGACGGTGCACCGCGGGGTCGGCGCTGCCGTAGAGCGGGAACACCCGCCGGGCGCCGAGCTTCGTCTGGAGCTGATCGAGCGCGGCGCCGCCCGTGTAGCTGAGCACGCAGTCGAAATCGACGAGGCCCCGCGGGCCGATGTACCCGACCGACTGGCCCGCATCGAGCCGATCCAGGGTCACCGGCGTGTCGAGATCATAGAAGACCTTGAGACCGCGCGACTCGAGGACCACCTCCGTCGCCGCGCCGCCGTCGGGACAGTACGAGGTCACCATCGCCGCGTCCGCCTCCCGGACGGCGCGCCGGGCCTCGGCGAGGATGTCGTCGAACGAGGTGTAGAGCCGGAGCTCGTTGCCGTGCGAGAGCGAGCATAGATCCCGGTGCGCGGCGTAATACGGGGCGTCGCGCTCGAAGAAGGTGACGCGGTGCCCGGCCCGCCCGAGGGCGTCGAGCACGCCGCGCCACAGCGTCGCGTGGCCGTTGCCCCAGGACGAGCTGATCGTCAGACCGAAGATGACGAGCCTCATGGCGAACCAGCCCTCCTCTAGGCCTGCGTCTCCGCCGGGGCAGGCGCCGATGTCCGCCTCGGCTCGCCGAGGATCATCGCCTCCACCTCGGGGCGGCAGCGGATACGCGGCAAGAGCGCCCTCGCCTCCGGGCGGAGGCGGCGGAGCGTGTACACCACCTTGGCGCGGGTGTGCTCGGGACCGTAGTAATCGAGGAACCCGGCGCTGTTCAGCGAGAAGAACGAGAGCGCGTCGGCGTCGTTGAGCAGGGCGAGCTCGGCGTCGTCCCCCGGCCGCTCGTGCGACCCCACCAGGGCGCCGATCCGGTCGAGGACCTCGGGCGGGAGCCCGACCCCGGCGAGCGCGGCGCACGCGAGGGCCGCCCCGCGCCGCGCGTGCTCGTCCTTGAAGGCCTGGTAGTCCGCGGCGCGGTGCTCGATCCGGACGTTCGCCTCGGAGACGAGCCGCTCCACGTCATGGAAGAGCGCCGCCGCCTGCGCGGCCACGCCGGCGCGCGGATCGAGGCGGAGCATCCATTGCCAGACGTCGATCGCATGATCGTGGTCGGCCCGGACAAGCGGCCTGTCGAGATCATAAAGCTCCCGGTGCCGCCCGAGGACCCGGGCGAAGACCGCGGTCGCGGAGGCGAGGTTCCTCCTGCGGAGGAAGCGCTGACAGCGGGTGAGGACCTCGTAGGCCGCGCGCGCGGCGGCCTCGCGGTCGAGCCCGCCGAGCCGGATATCGAAGGGGCCGCGGGCGTCGAGCGCGTGCAGGTGGGTGTCGAGCGCCCACAGATCGAGCGCCGAGGCGCGCCACGCGCGGGCGTCGACGGCGGCGTGGGGCGCGTCCCCGGGCGGACAGGGGGCGTCGATCTCCACGCCGGGGAACTCCCGGGAGAGCGCCGCCTTGTCCGAGGGGGAGAGCAGCGGTGTCCCACGGGCCCAGGGTTCATCGCTGCTCGAAGAAGAGCTGGCAATGAGGATCAGGCGCTTGAGCATGGGGTTGCGTTCTTCGGTCAACCACGGGCGCTTCGCCCGGAGCAGCTTCCGGAGACGGCTGCCGCAGACGAACAAGGGGTGAGTCGTCGAGAACCTATCTCCGCAACGCCCGCCGCACCATCGCGGAAATTCCGTACAGCAGCGTCGGGAAAGAAATGAGCACGAGACGTGAGCGCCGTAGCCGAGCCAGCGGCGCTACCCGAGAGCGCCCGAGAAGGCCGAGGGGGCGAGCCCCTCGATCAGGGCCGCGCGATAGCGATGCCGCGCCGCCATGAAGCGCCGCGCCTCGCCCTCGTCCGGGAGCGATGCCGCGGCCATCGCGGCGTAGCCGAGGCGCAGCAGCGAGTAGGCCAGCAGATACGCGGGCAGACGCCGCTCGGGGTCGTCGCCGGAGCGGCGCCGGTAGCGCTCGAGGAAGGCGCGCCGGGCGTCGGGCGCCATCCGCCACTCGATGATGGCCCCGGCGAGATCCCAGGCGATGTCCGCCGGGCCAGGAAGGAAGTGATCGTCGCCGTGGCCCGATGCGTCCACCTTGAAGAGCTCGCCCGAGGAGGACCCGAGCCACTCGTGAGGATCCATCTTGCCATCGACGAGCGCGGGACGCGCGATCTCCAGGTGGAGCTCGTCCGGGAGGTCATCCCCCATTTCTGTTGATAAATTGGTGCGTGCCATCGCAATGAGCTCGTCGACCGCGGGGCTCGGGACAGGGAAGGCCGTGGCGCGGTAGGCGCAGTAATCGGCGAGGCGCTCGAGCACGGCGGCGGACAGGTCGCCGGCCTGGAGCGGCCGGCCCGGGAGCCACGGATACGAGAGGAAGCCCTGACCCTCGTCACGCGGCTCCGGACCGAAGCCGGCCTGAGCGACGCTGCGAGCCCGCTCCAGGCACTCGGCCCCATAGCGGCCCATCCCTTCGAACTTGAGAATCCGGCTGCCGTCACGGGAAAGACACTTGAGGCGCTCCATGGACGTCCAGGACGGCGGCCAGCGCAATTCGTCATCATAGCAGCGGCGGCGCCACGCCCCGGCGCCGATGAACTCACCTGCATCGCCCGGGAGCTGCGTCCCGCACTCGACGCGCTCCGCGCGGAAGGACCGCCAGCGGCGGGCGCCGTCGGGCGCGATGAGCGCGTCGGGATCCATCGCGCGGGAGCCGAGGAAGACGACGTTCCCGCGCGGGACGCCGGCGCTGACGAGGGCATCGCCGGTGGAGAGGAACGAGGAGCCGCTGAAGCCCGGCCCCTCGTCGGCGACCCAGAACTGCGCTCCCTCGGCGATGCCGTCCTGGACCCACCGGAGCTCCCGGGCGCCGAGCTCGACCCGGCGATCGTAGGGGTGTCCGGACGGGCGCACGGTGATGCGCCCCGCCCGGATCCCCTGCCGACGGAGCGCCGCGGCCGTCACCGCGCTCAGGGTCGTGCCGATGCTGCGGATCCCGACGACCCGGACCGGCGCCGCGGGGGACGCGAGCCGCTCGGCGAGCCGGGCGAAATCGAGCGGGTGGAGCGCATAGAAGGAGAACCCTTCGGGCGGCGAGATCCGGACCGTCGCCGGGACATCGATCACCGCGAGCGCGGCGAGGGCCTCGGGCGTGGTCGGACGTCGGGCCGTCCGTGGCCAGACGTCGGCCCCTCCGTGGTCGGACGTCGGGCCGTCCGAGATCGCGAGCGCGCCCGCGTCGTCACCGCCGACAAGCATGGCGGCGAGGTCGTCGGTGAGCCCCGCCAGCAGGGAGGCGCTGCCCGCGCCGGCGTCAGCGAGGATGGATTCGAGCTCGCCGGCGCGGATCAAGGCGCGGAGCACGACCCCGGGGCGGCGATCGGCGCCGGCGGGCGCGGCGAGCGCCCGGAGGTCGTCCGCGAGCTCGGCGACGAGCCGCTGCCCTGGGACGTCGCGGCGGCCGCTGCGGAACACGTACATGCTGTATCCGGAGCTGTCTGTCATGGAGGGCGTCCGCGGGGATCGGCTCGCAGGGGCCGGGCTGGCTCTCATGAGCTCGCCCGGCCGCAAGGAGCGGTGTGCGCAGTCCGGCCCGCGCACCGGCGTGGTGCTCGGTCTCCCGGGCTGCTCCCGCTGCGTGGGGCGGGCGGGAGGCGATGCCAAGCGGGGCGCGCCGTAGCGCAGGGAAGCCCGGACGGCGGCGCCGGCGCGCACGTGGTCGGCGGCGCCGGCGCGCACGTGGTCCTCACGTGTCGTGTCCTGCCCGGAGGCTCCGCTCAACGAGGGGCGCCGAGCGCGAAGTCGATGTGCGCGTGCTCGTCGTGGCGCCACCAGACCTGGCGCCGGAGGATCGACCCGGCGAGCGGGCCCAGCTTGCGGCCCGCGGGGCTCGCGAGGAGCAGCGGCACGTACTCGGGGGCGAGGATGATCCGCTGGATCCGGAGCCCCCTTGGCCTGGCCTTCTCGTCGAGCTCGGAGAGGAGCCGCGCGAGGTCGTCGAAATCGATCGTCAGGTCGCCGCGGCGGCCCTGCGCGTCGAACTCGAGCCCATAACCGAGCTTGTTCCAGGGGTAAGTCGCGACGTCCGCGGGCTGACCCTCGCTGTCGCGCAGCGGAACGAAGACGTCCACGCTCAGCCCGTTCTGGTGCGTGCGATGCGGCCAGAGCGGGCCGCCGCGGCGGTTGCCCGTCTCGCCCACGACGAAGCGCCGCCCGGGCCTCGCGGCCGAGACCGCGGCGAACGCCTCGCGCAGCGCGTCGCGCACCGCGCCGTGCACGTACTGGCGCCCGAGGCTCGCCCCCAGGTAGGAATAGGTCACGTAGCCCGGACCCGACGGAGGGATCGCGTGTCCATGCAGCAGGCGGCCCTGCGCCGGGGTGCCGGCGCTCTCCGAGGGCGCCCCGTCGTCGAGCCAGACGCGGCCGTGCGCCACGACGAAGGGCGCGAGGAGGAGGAGCCCGGCGGCGAACGCGAGGCGCTTTGCGAGCCGGTGGTGGCCCCTGGGCATCTGCCGGTGTCGTATCAAGCTCCTTGCCGCCGGTCGAGGCGCTGCGCGGGCGCGCGAGGGAGCGCGGAGCACCGGTGTTCGGGAACCCGGCAGTCTCGTGTTCCTCATGGCCGACGACACCCCGCGCCGCGTGTGCAAGACTGCGCGCCGATGCCCTACGACGATCTCCTCGGCCGCGTCGTGACCCTGCCGATACGGCGGTTCGGCCCGCCGGGCGCGTTCCTCTCGCCCGATCCGGGCGACCTCCGCCCGAACGCGCCGGTGCTCCTCCTGCCGGGCGGCGAGGTGCCCGAGGGGGCGAAGGAGGGAGACGAGCTCGAGGTCTTCGTGCACCTCGACTCCGAAGATCGCCCGATCGCGACCGCGCGCCGGCCGAAGGTCGCGCTCGGCGAGGTCGCCTTCCTCGCGGTGACCGACGTGGCACCCTTCGGCGCGTTCGTCGACTGGGGCCTGCCGAAGGAGCTGCTCGTGCCGCACGCGGAGCAGACGCGCGATCTGCGGGTCGGACAGCGGCACCCCGTGGGGCTCGTCGTGGACAGGACCGGGCGCCTCGCGGGGACGATGCGCGTGAGCGAGATGCTGCGCGACAAGGGCGAGTTCGATCTGGACGAGTGGGTCGAGGGCGAGGCGTGGCGCAACGAGCCGGAGCTCGGGCTCTTCGTCATCATCGAGCGCCAGTTCGTCGGCCTGGTCCCCGCGGACGAGCCGCACGCGCTCGCCCGCGGCGAGGCGGCGCGGTTCCGCGTGACGAGCGTGCTGCCCGACGGGAACGTCGAGCTGTCGCTGCGCGGCCACGCGCACGAGGAGCTCGAGAACGACGCGCAGAAGATCCTCGCGGGGCTCTCTCGCCCGGGCGCCCCGCGGATCGGCGACCGCTCCAGCCCGGACGAGATCCGGGCGATCTTCGGCCTGAGCAAGAAGGCGTTCAAGCGCGCCGTGGGCCGCCTCCTGAAGCAGCGCGCGGTGGCGGTCGACCCCGAGGGGTTCCTCGTCCCGCACCGGCGCTGATCCGGGTACCCATGGCCCGGCTCGCCCGGGCCATGGGTACCTGGCCAGCCCTGCCGCCGCCCGAGCTCGGTCGGCCGGCGAGGCGGGGGGGCTACTCGAGCAGGCTGCGCAGCATCCACGCGGTCTTCTCGTGGAGCTGCAGGCGCTGGGTGAGCAGGTCGCAGGTGGGCTGATCGTTCGCCTTCTCGGCGACCGGGAAGATCTCGCGCGCGGTGCGCGCGACTGTCTCGTGGCCCTCGACGAGGCGCTTGATCATGTCGGTGGCCTTGGGGATGCCGTCGTCCTCCTTGATGGAGGCGAGCGCCGCGAACTGCTTGTAGGTCCCCGGCGCGGGGAGGCCGAGGGCGCGGATGCGCTCGGCGACCAGGTCCACGGCGAGCGCCAGCTCGTTGTACTGCGTCTCGAACATGAGGTGCAGCGTCTGGAACATGGGCCCTGTGACGTTCCAGTGAAAGTTGTGTGTCTTCAGATAGAGCGTGTACGTGTCGGCGAGGACACGGCCCAGCCCCGCGCCGATCTGCTCGCGGTTCTTGGCGTCGATTCCGATATTGATCTCCATCATGGCTCCTCTCGCGTGTCGTATGCTCTCGGCTCGGTGGCCCGTCAACAGCGCCGGGAGAGCCCTCCCTGCGGCGTCCTCCCCGCGCGCGCTCCTGGCGACCCGCCAACCTTCGTCCCACCGACCGCCGCGTCAATCAGGCCGCCCCGCTCTCTCCTCTCCCGGAGGCCGAGGAGGCCGTCAGCGGGCGTGCCCCTCAGGCCTCGCCGATGCTGCGCATTGACAGCATTTCAATCGGGCGCAGCCCGAGCAGCCCATATGACTTCTCCCAGCGCTGCTCCGCCGCCACGTCGAACAGGATCCGCTCGTCGAGGGGCACCGGCAGCCACGCGCCCGAGGCGATCTCGCGCTCGAGCTGCCCTGGCCCCCACCCGCTGTAGCCGAGGAGCACCGTCCTCCGCCGCGAGTCCGTCGCGGCCGCGCCGCGCACGGCGTCGGCCGCGAGCGTGTCGAACGCGCTCCGGGACGACGTGACCCGCACCCGCGAGCCCACCGGGATCACGCCCGTCTCCTCGGCCCCGAGCGACGGATCGAGGCACAGGATCCACCCCGAGCTCGGCTGGACCGGCCCGCCGAGGTAAACAGGCGCCGGGTCCTTCAGGTCGTTGCCGTAGCCGGCGAACGACAGGAGCTCCCCGAGCGACATCGGCGCCGGCCGGTTCACCACGAACCCCAGCGCCCCGCCCTCGCTGTGGACCGCCAGGAGCACGACCGTCTTGTCGAAGTTCGGATCGCCCAGGGGCGGCGACGCGATGAGGAACCCAGGGGCCAGCACGCTCGCTTCGCGGTTCATCGGTGATCCTCCCTCGCAACGGCCAACCGGCCACTTCGTCCCGCACGAACCTGCCTGCCCATGTAGCGGGGCCGGACGGGGAGCCGTCCGCACCTTACCCCCGCGCGCCGCGGCAGGCGATTGCGATCTCCCTCCAGGGCCGGGAAGGCGGGTATAGTGTGGCCATGTACACGGTCGGCGTCCGCGATCACATCATGGTGGCCCACAGCCTCAAGGGCGAGCAGTTCGGCCCTGCACAGCGCCTGCACGGCGCGACCTACACCGTCAGCGTGGAGGTGGACCGGGAGGAGCTCTCTCCGCTCGGACAGGTGGTCGAGACGAGCGTGCTGCGGGACAACCTGCGCGGCGTGCTCGCCGAGATCGACTACCGCAACCTCGACGATCACCCTGCCTTCGAGGGCAAGCGCTCGACGCCGGAGCTCATCGCGCGCTACATCCACCGCGAGCTCGGCCGCAGGCTCCCGCTCAGCGCCGGCACCGCCCTGACGATCACGCTGCATGAGTCTCCCCTCGTGTGGGTACGCTACCGCGCGCCGATCCGCGGCGCATCGATGATGCCGACCGAGCTGGCCTGATCGCCGCTCTCCGACGCTCTCCGGGCTTGGCACGGGGCCCTGGCCGCGGCAAAAGAGCCCGCCGATGACCGAGCCGGTCCGCACAGCGCCGATCGTCCTGAGCTTCCAGGGCGGCACCCTCCGCATCGAGGGCGTCGCGCCGCGCCCCGCGCTGGCGCCGGCCGGCGAGCTCGACAGCAGCGCGCTCCCCGCGGAGGCGCCCGACGGCGGCGGACCGCCGGGCTCGTCCGCGGAGGGCGCGCCGCTCGACCCCGCGTGCCTCCCCGCGTCCTGCCGCTGGGACGCGCGCGAGCGCGTCTACCGGGTGCCGGCCATCGACTACGCCGAGCTCGTCCTCAGGCTCCGCGCCCGCGGCGTCCCCTTCACCGACGCCGCCCGCCGGTACGAGGCGCTCCCGCTGGCGCCGCTCGCCAAGCACGACCCCTTCCCGTACCAGCGCGAGGCGCTCGACGCGTGGGCCGGGCGGCGCAGCCGGGGTGTCGTCGTGCTCCCGACGGGCGCGGGCAAGACGTTCGTCGCGACGCTGGCGATCGCCGCGCGGCAGCGCAGCGCGCTCGTGGTCGTCCCGACGCTCGACCTCCTGAACCAGTGGTACGACGGGCTCTCCGCCGCGTTCGGCGTCCCGATCGGCCTGCTCGGCGGCGGTTACCACGACGTCCTCGACCTGACGGTGACCACCTACGACTCCGCGCACGCGCACATGGACCGGCTCGGCGCCCGCTTCGGCCTCGTGATCTTCGACGAGTGCCACCACCTGCCGAGCCCTTCGTATGCGCTCGCCGCGAAGATGTGCCTCGCGCCCTTCCGCCTCGGTCTCACCGCGACCCCCGAGCGCGCCGACGGCCGGGGCTACGACGATCTCATCGGCCCGATCGTCTTTCGCCGCGAGATCACCGAGCTCTCCGGGCAGTACCTCGCGGCCTACGATGTCGTCCGGCTCGACGTCCCGCTCTCGGAGGACGAGCGCGCCGCGTACGAGGCGGCGCGCGCCGTGTACATCGGCTTCCTGCGCGCGAACGGCATCCGCATGCCCGAGGGGTGGGGGCAGTTCATCATGCTGAGCTCGCAGTCCGACGCCGGCCGCCGCGCCTTCGAGGCGTACCGCCGCCAGCGGAGCCTCGCCCTCTGCGCGCCCGGCAAGATCGACGTCCTCGCGCGGCTGCTCCACGCCCACCGCGCGGATCGCACCCTGGTCTTCACCGAGGACAACGCCACGGTCTACCAGATCTCGCGGCAGTTCCTGCTGCCGGCGATCACCCACCAGACCAAGGTGAAGGAGCGCAGCGCCATCCTCGAGGCGTTCAACCGCGGCACGCTGTCGGCGGTGGTCACGTCGAAGGTGCTGAACGAGGGGGTCAACGTGCCCGAGGCGAACGTCGCGATCGTCCTGTCGGGCAGCGGCTCGGTGCGGGAGCACGTCCAGCGGCTCGGCCGCATCCTGCGGCGGAGCGAGAACAAGACGGCGATCCTCTACGAGCTCGTGGCCCTCGGCACGAGCGAGCAGCGGGTGAGCGACAAGCGCCGGGAGCACGTTGCTTACCAGTGACCTCGTCCGCGTCCGCCGGCGGGGCGGGCTGGTGATGCCGCAGTACCTGCGCGGCGCGGCCGCCGAGCGCCTGCTCCCTGTCGCGCGCGCGTACATCGACATCCTGTCCCAGCGCGTCGGCGAGAGCCGCGACGAGATCGAGGCCGCGCTCGACGCCATCGAGGTGCCCGCGCGGGATCGCGTCGCCGCGCTCGGCCTGAGGAAGGTGCTCGAGGACGGCTGCGAGTACGAGGTGCAGGAGGGCGTCGATCCCGAGGCGCTCCGGCGCGAGCTGTTCCTGGCCGCGGCGGCGGCGCACCGCGCCCTCGACGTCCGCGCCCGCTTCGACCGCGCCGCGGTGCTCGACGAGGTGGCCGCCCGGCTCGGCACGACGCCGGCGGCGATCGAGGCGGGGCTCTACGCCGACCTGCGCGGGGCCGAGATCCTCCGGCGCGCGGCGACGGATGCGCCCGAGATCCTGCTGGATCGGTACAACCTCTCGCTGGCGCAGTCGATCCTCCTGCGGGCGACGCAGGTGACGATCCGCGTCGAGGGGGAGAGCGCCCCGCGGTACCGGCGGCTCTTCCGCGCGGCCCGGTTTCACGGGCTGATCCATGTGGTCCAGGGCGATCCGGCCACCGGCTACACGATCGTGCTCGACGGCCCGTTCAGCCTGTTCGACGCCGTGCAGCGCTACGGCTTGCGGCTCGCGATGTTCCTGCCGGCGGTGCTCGCGTGCGCCTCGTTCCGGCTGCGCGCCGAGCTGCGCTGGGGGCGCGACAAGGAGCCGCTCGCGGTGGAGATCGGCCCCGCGGACGGGCTCCTGTTCCACGGGCGCGAGCTCGCGGAGACGACGCCCGAGCTGGAGGCGTTCTGCGAGGGGTTCAGGAAGCTCGGGTCGCCCTGGACCGTGGCGCCGAACGAGCGGCTGTTCGCGCTGCCCGGAGAGGTGGTGTGCGCCCCGGACCTCGTGTTTCAGAACGCGGAGACCGGGGAGGAGGTGTACCTGGAGGCGTTCGGGTTCTGGAGCCGAGACGCTGTGTGGCGGCGCGTCGAGCTGATCCGGAAGGGGTTTCCGGCCAGGATCCTGCTCGCGGTCGGCAAGCAGCTCCGCGTGAGCGAGGAGGTGCTGGGGGAGGAAGAGGCGGGGGAGATCTATGTGTACCGGGCGACGATGTCGCCGCGGGCGGTGCTGGGGCGGCTCGACGGCAAGCGCGGGGGGGCGTGAGGAGCTCTCACGGCTCCAGGGTCGCGTAGGCCGCCGTCCACGCCCGCTTCCCGTCCGGCCGCGTGATCCGCGCCCGCACGTAGCGCTCCCCTCCGCGGAGCCGGTACGTCGCCCTCCCTGCCAGCGGCTGCTGCCGCTCCAGCACGCGCCCGCCCCGCCCGACGAACTCGACCTCCACGCCCGTGGCCACCGGCCACACCGAGAACGCATCGTCGGCGACCTTGATCCTCCGCAGCCGCGCGCCCGACGACGCGTAGAGCCGTCCCCGGGCGAGCGCGCTGCAGATCGCGGCGCGCGACACCTCGCGCGAGAACACCTCGATGAACCCCCGGCCCGGCCCCGCCGGCGGCGCGTTCGACCCGGCCACGAGCTGGTGCATGTCGTCCACCGCGACCCCGACGATCCCCCCTCCGGCGAAGCCGCGCGCCGTCAGCACCGTGTCCCACAGCGCCTCGTGGGACGGCCGCGTCGCGTCGCCCGCCGTGTACACGTACGGGTGCCCGCTGTGGATCTCCAGCAGCTCCGCCGCGGGCGCCCCCAGGAGGTCGCCGGCCGAGAGCACCCAGTCGAAATTCGGATGGTTGATGAGCGCCACGCCGCCCTCCGCCCGCACCCGCCGGATCGCCCAGCTCAGCGCCTCGCCCTTGGTCGGGAAATCGCCGCCGCCGATCGTCGCCCGCGTGCAGAGCGCGTTCACGTGCACAGGCCGCCCCTCGGCCGACATCGTGACCTCCTCGCCCGGGATGACGGTGAAGCGCGACGGCGCCTGGAGCTCCTCGAAGCTCGCAGGATCGACGCGCCGGTTGTGGTCCGTGAGGGCCACGAACGCATACCCGTTGTCGCGGTACCAGCGGACGACCTCGCGCGGCTCGCTGTCCCCGTCGCTCAGCGACGTGTGCGTGTGGAGGTTGCCGCGCTGGAACACCTGCACGTCGAGCGCCTTCTCGAACCGCAGGCGACCCGGCGGCCCGTCCGGCAGAGCGGCCGAGTCGGAGTCGGAGGCGGACGAGGCGCGCACCTTCCAGCAGGCGAACGCGAGGACCGCCGCTGCGCCGATAAACAGGAGAGCTCTCGAGCGTCCGCGCGTCCTCATATGGATGACCAGGACAACAGTATACAGAATGCATCTGCCGCCACCAATCCAATGCGGCGCCTCCGCTCGTCGGCTCTCCGGCGCGCCCCTCCCCCGTCGGCCCCTCTCCTACCCAACGTCGCGGCGCCCTCGCGCCCGGCTGCCTACGTCCTACGCGCCGCGCCCCTGACGCCGCGCGCCGCTCACCATGACGGCCGCTCAGCCGCCGTCGCCGTCCTTCCCGAGCCAGCCCTTGCGGCGGTAGTACGTGAGCAGCCCGATGACGCTCGTCAGCATCAGGCACCAGACGAGCGGATAGCCGTAGTACCAGTCGAGCTCCGGCATGTTGAACGGCGAGCTCTCGTGGTGGAAATTCATCCCGTAGATGCCCGCGATCGCGGTGACCGGGAGGAAGATCGTCGAGATGATCGTGAGCACCTTCATGATCTCGTTCATCCGGTTCGACATCCCGGAGAGGTGGAGATCCATCAGGCCCGAGCTCAGCTCGCGGTAGGTCTCGATCATGTCCATCAGCTGCACCGCGTGATCGTACGTGTCGCGCAGGTGGAGCCGCGTGTCCTTCGTGATCATCGGGTTGTCCTCGCGGATCAGCGCGTTCACGAGGTCGCGCTGCGGCCAGATGGCGCGCCGCAGCGTGAGCAGATCCCGCTTCAGGTCGTGGATCGGCTTCGACATCGTGCGCTTCGGGTTCAGGACCTCGATCTCCAGGTCCTCGATGCGCTCGCCGAGCCGCTCGAGCACCGGGAAGAACCCGTCGACCACCGCGTCGAGCAGCGCGTACGCCAGGTAGTCGGCGCCCCGCTGCCGCACCACGCTGCGGCCGACGCGGATGCGCTCGCGCACGGCGTCCATCGCGTCCCAGTCGGCCTCTTCCTGGACGGTCAGGACGAAGGTCTTGCCGACGAGGATCGCGAGCTGCTCGGTGCGCAGCTCGCAGCGCTCGGTCACCTGCGCCATCCGCGAGATGATGAGGACGTGCTCGCCCCCGAAGACGTCCGCCTTGGGCCGCTGGGGCACGTTGACCATGTCCTCCAGCGCGAGCGGGTGGATGTGGAAGATCTCGCCCAGCCGCTCGAAGGTGGCCTTGTGTCCGAGCCCTCGGACATCGACCCACGTGATGGAGGGCCGGTCGTCCGTGAGGTACGGGATGCACTCGTCGAGGGTCTGGATCTCCTTCTCGGCGACCACCTCGGCGTCGTAGTCGATGACGAAGATCTTCGGCCGCCGCGTGTCCTCGATGACGAGCGTTCCGGGCGGCGACGCCGGCGGCGGCTCGTGCCCGAGCCGATCGCGCCTGGGCCGCAGCGTCCGGTCGAGGTCGGCCCGCTCCTGGGTCCACGAGGTGCGCATCGGCGGCTCGCTGCTGCGCCGCGATTCAGGGGGTAGCGTGGTACTCGTCACGGGGGTGGGATGGTAGACGAAGATCCCCCGGCAGCGAGGGCGCACTGGCGCTCGCTCCGCGGCGCCGCGTGGCGTATGCTGATCGGGCCGCGGAGGGGAACGGGCGCTCGCGGGGCCACCTCGTCCTCCTCGTCCTGCCGGCCGGGGGAGCGCCGCGGGGGCGCGCCGGTCTGCGCCTCGCGCCCTTGCCCTTCTGGATGCCCATGGGAACGACCCTCGACATCGCGATCGGCCTCGTCAGCGTCTTCTTCCTGCTCAGCGTCCTCTGCTCGGCCATCTACGAGGCGCTCGCCGGCGTCTTCCGGCTGCGCGCCCTCAACCTCGCGCAGAGCATCGAGATCATGCTGGCCGATCGCGCCCTCGACCCGCACGTGCTCCGGTCCCTCGCGGCCCACGATGCCGCCGCGCACGGGGCCACCGCCCCGCGCGAGCCTGTCACGACGCGCTTGATCCGCCACGCGGCCGAGCTCGTGCGCGTCCGGCTGATGCCGGGGCCGCCCCCGAGCCCGCTCGCGGCGGCGCTCCGGCAGCACCCGCTGATCAAGGATCTCAAGTACGGCTGGGTGGGGCCGTCCTACATCCCCTCGCACGTCTTCGTGGCCGCGCTCATCGACACCCTGCGGCACATCGAGTGGCACAACGGCGACGCGCCGTCGCTGCCGAAGGCCGGCGCCGCCGCGCCGTCGCTCCCGCAGGCCGGCGCCGCCGCGCTGGCGCCCCTGCTGGCGAGCGCCGCCGTCGCCCCCACCGCGACCCCTTCGCCTGCTCCGGCAGGCGACGCCGCGCCCTCGTCCCCGGCGAGCGCCGCTGAGCCTTCCCCCGCGCCCGCCGGCGCCGCGCCCCCGTCCGCCGACGCCGCCGCTCCCCCGCCCGCCGGCGCCGCGGCGCCTCCGCCGGGCGGCGGGGCCGCGCTGCCGAGCTGCGACGAGGCGCCCCTCGACGCGCTGAAGGGCCTCATCGGGCGGATGCCCGGGGAGAGCGATCTCCGGCGCGCCCTCGCCACGATCGTCGACGGCACGGTCCGGGACATGCGCGAGGCCAACATCCGGCTGGAGCGCTGGTTCAACGACGCCATGGAGCGGGCCGCCGGGCGGTACAAGCGCCGCACGCAGCTCCTCATCAGCGCGACGGCGCTCGTCCTGTGCATCGGGTTCAACGCCGACAGCATCAAGCTCGCGAGCGCCCTCTCGCGCGACGCCGTGGTCCGCGCCGCCATGATCGCGGCGGCGCAGGAGATGGCGAAATCGCCGCCCCGCGCCGCCCCGCACACCGGCGGCATGGACAAGGACGAGGACATCATGGCCGCGCTCGCCCAGGGTGGAGGCGCGCACTCCCAGCTCACCGGGCTCGATCTCAAGATCACCTGGGGCGTGCAGGCCCCCGAGCAGACGAGCACCCCGGGGCTCTGGAAAGCGCTCTCGGCGATCCTCGGCCAGGGCCTTGTCGCCTGGATCCGCGGGGTGCTCGACCGGCTGCTGAGCCCCGGCATCCTCATCACCGCGGCCGCCGCCTCCCTCGGCGCGCCGTTCTGGTTCGACCTGCTCAACAAGCTCGTGAACCTCAGGACCGTCGGCAAGAGCCCTGAGCCCTACGAGCCCCCCAAGGGCGCCGGACCGGACAGCAGCGTGAACCGCTGACCGGCGCGCGCAGCGCCCCGCAGAGCAGCGAAGCGTCCATCGGCACGAAGCTCGGACGAGCGAGGACGCTGCCACCGCGTCAGGCACGCCAGGAGAAGGGGCGGTCGCGCTCATGACACTGGTGCGCGACGTGGCGGGCGACCGGAGCTCGCTGTGGATAGCGGTCGTGGTGGCGGCCGCCGTCGTAGGTCTTCCTTACGTCGTAGGTCTTCCTTACGGGTACGTCGTCGGCCTCGTCGCGGGAACGCTGATCGCCTGGGGGGTGCGTCGGGACTGGGTGAAGACGCCTGCCGTCGCCGTGGCCGAGCCTGCGCGGCTGACGGAGGTGACCGGCGAGCAGCTCTCTTGACGAGGCTGCCGTCCGCGGGTAAGACGTGGCCTAGAATTTGCGAAGGCGGTGGAGTCCGCCGACAACCGCGGTCGTTCGCGACCGCCAATGACTCCTACGATGCCGCCCACGAGGGCGCCGTAGGAGCTCACGTGAGCCCCTCCGGCGCAAAGCCAGGAGAGAAGCCACGTGACCCACGACTCCGACAGCACCCAGCCCCTCAGCGTCCTGCGCATCTACCTGCGTCGCCGGAGCTCGGCGCCCGGGCGCGGCTTCTGGGGGCGGCGGTTCGAGCGCTCCCTCTCCTGCGATCTCGCCGAGCGCGCCATCAAGGCCGGGGTCACCTGCGCCACCGTGACGTTGGGGCATTCCGGCTTCGTGCCCGGAGCCACGCGCATCGTCGCAGACGTCTCCGAGATTCCGCCGACGACCCTGCCGACCTGCGTCGAGCTCGTCGCCCCGGTCGCGGCGCTCGAGGCCTTCGTTGACGCCAACCGCGGCGAGCTTGCCGACGCAGTGCTCCTGCGGCTCGACGGCATCGGCGTCTCTCTGCGCGGGGTGCCGGCGTGACGAAACGCGACCGATTCGCGGTCCTCGGGCAGTGGCTCCTCCTCGGCTCGCTCGTTGGCGTGCTGTGCGGCGCTGCGTCCGCGCTCTTTCTCTGGCTGCTCGAACGGGCGACGGAGCTCCGGACGGGCCACGAGGCGATCGTCTATACGCTGCCCGTCGCAGGTCTGATCATCGGCTGGATCTACGAGCGCTTCGGGCAGTCGATCAAGGCGGGCAACAACCTCGTCATCGACACCATTCACGACGAAGGTCCCGAGATTCCGCTGCGGATGGCGCCGATGGTGCTCGTCGGCACGGTGCTCACGCACGTCTTCGGCGGCAGCGCGGGCCGTGAAGGCACCGCGGTCCAGATGGGCGCGAGCATCACCGACTGGGTCTCGCACCGCCTGCGCGTGAGCAAGCCCGTGCGTCGGCAGCTCCTCGCAGCAGGCGTCGCCGGTGGATTCGGCTCGGTCTTCGGAACGCCCGTCGCCGGAGCCGTGTTCGGGCTCGAGTTCATCGTGCTCGGGCGCATCGAGTACGATGCCCTCGTTCCCGCGCTCGTCGCCTCGCTCATCGGCGACATGACGACCCGCGCGCTCGGCATCGGGCACACGCATTACCCCGCGGCTTCGCACCTCCCGCTGACGCCGCTCCTGCTCCTCAAGTGGCTCGCCTTCGCCGCGGCCGTCGCCGTCGTCACGACGGTCTTCATCGAGCTGACCCACTTCATCAAGAAGCGTGGCGAGAGGCATATTCCGCGGATGCCCGCGCGGATGTTCCTGGGTGGCCTGGTCGTGGTGGGCCTCTGGAAGCTCGTCGGCACCAGCGACTACCTCGGCCTCGGTGTTCCGATGATCGTCCGCTCATTCGAGGACCCGAACCTCCCGGTCTACGCGTTCGCGCTGAAGCTGATCTTCACGGCCGTGACGCTCGGCGCCGGCTTCCTCGGGGGCGAGGTCACGCCGCTGTTCTTCGTCGGGGCCGCCCTCGGGAGCGCGCTCGCGCGCCTGCTCGGGATCCCCGTCGAGCTGGGGGCTGGCGTCGGACTCGCTGCGGTCTTCGCCGCGTCATCGAACACGCCCCTCGCGCTGTCGATCATGGCGATGGAGCTGCTCGGCGCTCCCGTCTTTCCTCACGTGGTCATCGTCTGCGTCCTCGCGTACCTGCTCGCCGGGCACCGCAGCATCTACCCGGCGCAGCGCCTCCTGAACGGCAAGGGAGGCGAGAGGCTCTCAAGACCGACTGCTCTGCGGGAGCTACTGCCAGCCCCCCAACCACCGCCAAAAGGCGACCGGCCCGGAGGAGGCTGATGCCCTCTGCCCTCGACGCGACGGAGGTCCTGCTTCCCGAAGATGTGCACGAAACGACTCACCTGTCATGAACGCTCTTGTCGCGCATTGAGACGAGAGAATAGTTGCACGAAGATCACCGAGCCGGGCTCGCCGCCGGGCGTGCCGCGTTCGGTCGTCTTCTGCTTCTGCCAGCGCGCGAGCTCCTCGACGAAGATGCGACCCGCCGATGTGCCCGCGCGCGCTCGTTTATCCCTGGCATGCCCTTCGCAGCGCAATTCCGCGCCCGACGGATCGCGTCGTGTGGAGGTGGCACATGCACACCAGGATCGGCTTGGCCATGGTCGCGCTCATCGGAGCGCCGGCCTGCGGCACGGCGGACGAAGTGACCGAGGCACGGGCGGACCGCGGCGACGTGGAGGGCGCCGAGATGCCGGCGGCGAGCTTCTACGTCGGGCTCGACCGAGCGACGACGGCCGAGAGCGCGATCCCGCAGATCCTCGAAGCCGGGCGGCCCGAGCTCGCCGCTGCGTGCGCCGACAGCCCCGACGCGATGATCCGCATCTTCAACCCGTTCGACCCCGGCGCCTTCGCTGACGTGCCCTGCGCCTCGATGCTCTGCGATGGCGAGCGCAGCGCCGCGCCGGCCTCGGAGGAGAGCGGCGAGCCGATTGCGGTGGCTCAGCAGCCGTGGAGCCCGATCGGCCTGGGGTGCGGGATCTTCATGTTCGGGGTGACGATGGCCGCGACCTCCGTGCTGTGCCCCAGGGCAAGGGATCCTCGGGATGCACAGCGCTGCTCCAACTACTCGGGCACCGCCCTCGGCACCTTGGGTGTCCTTTGCGCCCTCATCTGAGCCATGGGTAGAACCCTGAGAACCATCGGCATCCTGGCCTCGGGTGTGGCCATCGTCGCCGCGGCGTGGCTCGGCGCGCCGGTTCCCCCGGGGCCACTCTCGCCTGTGGGCTGGCTCCGCGCCGGCCTGCCGCTCTATCTGTACGTATTCGCGCAGTGCTGGCTAAGCGAGGGTCGGGCACGCGAGCGGCGCGCCCGTGGTGAGCCGGACGAGGACTAGCCTCCCGACGCGGCGAGCGCGGCTCCCGACGAGCCGGCGGACTGCGCGCGCTCCAGGGAGCGGCGCGGCACGCCAGAGGGGATCACGAAAGACAGAACCGCGCGGGCCACCAAGGCGGGCTGGGGCTCGGGGATGCGCGGGGCACGAAAAGGCCCAAGAACGAGGGCGCCGCTGGCATGGGGTCTAGCTGCGGGCAGAGGTTGGCCAACCGCTCGGCGCGGACGTCGTCGCCCGCCCACGCCGATGGGCTCGGTACCGCGGTCGAGATGGCAGCGGCCGGGGTGCGGCCGCCGGTCAGCGGTTCACGCTGCTGTCCGGTCCGGCGCCCTTCGGGGGCTCGTAGGGCTCAGGGCTCTTGCCGACGGTCCTGAGGTTCACGAGCTTGTTGAGCAGGTCGAACCAGAACGGCGCGCCGAGGGAGGCGGCGGCCGCGGTGATGAGGATGCCAGGGCTCAGCAGCCGGTCGAGCACCCCGCGGATCCAGGCGACAAGGCCCTGGCCGAGGATCGCCGAGAGCGCTTTCCAGAGACCCGGGGTGCTCGTCTGCTCGGGGGCCTGCACACGCAACCGCGGCGCTCGCCAGCAGGGGCAACGGCGCGGCGGCGCCGGCCTGCGGGAGCAACGGCGCGGCGGCGCCGGCCTGCGAGAGCAACGGCGCGGCGGCGCCGGCCTTCGGCAGCGACGGCGCGTCGCCGGTGTGCCACTCGATGTGCCGCAGGGTGTCGAGGAGCGCGGCCACGAAGGTGTGCGAGGACGAGCACGAGACCCAGCCCGAGGCGGCGGAGGCGGCTGATCCCGAGTCAGCGGAGGCGATCGACCCCGACGCGGCGGAGGTGGTTGGAACCGCGCAGCAAGCGGCGTATGAAAGCTCATGGGAGTGCTTGCCGTGGAGTGATTTCCCGCCACCCCTGCCGGGCGTCCGCGGCCCTTCCCGCCACCCCTGCCGGGCGTCCACAGCCCTCCCCGCCACCCCTGCCGGGCGTCCGCAGCCCTTCACGCCACCCCTGCCGGGCGTCCACAGCCCTTCCCGCCACCCCTGCCGGGCGTCCACAGCCCTCCCCGCCACCCCTGCCGGGCGTCCGCAGCCCTTCCCGCCACCCCTGCCGGGCGTCCACAGCCCTTCCCGCCACCCCTGCCGGGCGTCCACAGCCCTTCCCGCCACCCCTGCCGGGCGTCCACAGCCCTTCACGCCACGCCATCGCACCGGCCGCCCTGTCTCCGTCCACCCCCTCCGTGGCGCTCTTCATTCCCCGGGTCGCTGCACCAGACCCGACGCCGCCCCCCGCGCTCCGCGGGCGCACCCCCCGCCCCTCACCGCTCGCCGCGGTCGAGCCACGCGCGCGCGTCCTTCTCCAGCAGCGGATCCCCGAGCCGCACCGACAGCTCCAGCAGGTCCTCGTACTCGCGCCGCGCCAGCGCGTCGTTGCGCGCGTTCTTCAGCAGCATCGCCGCCGCCCAGCGGCCCTGCAGCACGTCGCGCCAGTAGCCCTGCTCCTCCGCCTGCGCGGTGAGCTCCTTCAGCCGCTCGCGCGCGTCCCCCACCCCCTCCACCCCGTCGAGGTACGCGAGGAACATCCGGTTCGAGGCCGCCACCCGGTCGTACCCCGCCTCGTCGGCCCGCTCCAGCGACTCCGCGAACAGCGCCCGCGCCCGCGCGAGATCGCCCTGCCGGACGCACGCATAGCCCAGGTTGTGCAGGTTCATGACCCCGTCGAAGCGGAGCCCCAGCGACCGATCCAGCTCGAGCGCGCGCTCGCACGCCCGCACCGCGGCCCGGAAATCCCCCGCGTAGAGCTCGACCATCGCGAGCAGCTTCGCCCGCACGGCCTCCACGCCCAGGTCCCCCGACGCCGAGGCGGCCTCCGAGCGCGACAGCGCCTCCATCGCGCCGGCCCGATCGCCCGACGTGGCCCGCGCCAGGGCGACCGACAGGAGCCCCCGCAGATCCTCGATCGGCCCGAGCGCGTCGAGGTCGAGCGCCGCGCGCCGCGCGCGCGCGAACTGCCCCTGCAGGCACGAGACCTCCACGTCCACCATCAGCGCCTCGCGCAGGAGCTCGCGGCGCCCGACCGCCATCTCGACAACGTCGTCGAGCAGGTCGTGCGACAGCCGGAACAGGTTCGTCGCCCCGAGCGCGCGCGCGAGCTCGATGCGCGCCCTCACCCGGAGCTCGAGCGACGCGCCCGCGTCCACGCGCGTCAGGATGCGGTCCGAGACCGCCGAGAGCGACGGCGCGCGCCGCCCGTGGCCGACCGCCCTCGAGAGGACCGCCACCCACCCGCCGAGCTCGCCCGGGTCGCGCCGCGCGACGTCCACCAGCTCGAACGCCCGCGTCATCGCGGCGATCGCCTCGTCGAACTGGCCCACGCGCGCGCGGACCCCCGCCGCGCGCGCGAGGTGCCCCGCCGCGCCGTCGGCGTTCCCGAGCGCGAGCGCCTCCTCCGCCGCGCGGCCGAGGTGCCGGTCGACCAGCGCGAGCGCCGCCGGATCGTCCCCGCCCACGCGCTCCAGCCACTCGGCCGCGAGCCAGTGGCCGAGCGCCCGATCCGCGTCCGTCAGCATCTCATACGCCGCGTCCCGCACGAGCGCGTGGCGGAACGCGAGCTCCACCTCCCCCCGCAACATCGACTCGGGCCGCGGCTCGAGCAGCTCGCGCTTCTCCAGCGTGAGCAGCCACGACTCCAGCTGCGGCACCTGCCCGCCCCCGCCGAGCAGCGCCTCGAGCCCCCCCCGCCAGAACACCTCGCCCATCACCGCCCCGGCGCGCAGCACCCGCCGCGCCTCGGGCTCGAGCGCCGCGATCCGCGACTGCATCATCGCGAGCACCGTCTCCGGCACCTCCCCCGCCCGCCGCTCCACCGTCGCGCGCACCAGCTCCTCGAGGAAGAACGCGTTGCCCGCCGACCGGTCGATCAGCGCCGCGAGCTCGGCCGCCGGCAGCTCGTCGCCGAGCACCTCCCGCACGACCCGCTCGCACGCGCGGCGCGACAGCTCCCCGAGCCGCATCTCGGTCGCCTCGCGCTCCTCCCACAGGTCCGGGAACGCCTCGCGCACCCCGGGGCGCGCCAGCGCCAGCACCATCAGCGGCTGGTGCCGCAGGAGCCGGAGCGCCGCGTCGATGGTGTCCACCGTGCCGCGATCGCTCCAGTGCACGTCGTCCAGCACGATCAGCACCGGCTGCGCGTCGCTCTCGGCCCGCAGGAGGTCGAGGAACGCCCGCCGCGTCTGCTCCTCCAGGACCGCGCGGTCCTGCCGGGCCGCCCGCAGCGCCGGGCTCTCCGGGAACGGCGCCTCGCAGAGCTCGCCGAGCAGCTCGGTGACCCGCTCCCGCGCGGCGGCGCCGACGTGCCGCGCGACCCGCGCCGCGAGCTTCTCCCGCCGCGCCTCGATCGGCTCGTCGCCGCGCAGGCCCGCCTCCCGCCGCACGAGCTGCGCGAGCAGCCCGAGCGCCGCCCCGCCGCGCATCGGATCGCCGTGCGCGCGCCACACGGCGACCGGCTCGCTGCGCGCCCCGACCCGCCGGATCAGCTCGTCGCCGAGCCGCGACTTGCCGACGCCGGCCCCGGCCGTGATCAGCACGACCCGCGCGACCCCCTCGGTGGCGCACTCGTCGAGCAGGTCCTCGAGCGCCCGGAGCTCCCGCTCGCGCCCCACGCACGGCGTCGCCTTCCCGAGCACCTTGCGCCCGCCGTCCTGGGGCTCGCGCGCGCCGAGCAGCGTGGGGCCCTGGCTGCCCGCGGCGATCTCGAAGCGGTCGCCGAGGAGCGCGGCCGTCATCCGGTCGATGAGCACCGGCCGGCCCGACGACGGATCGTCCGTGGCGTGGCGGACGCGCGCGTCGAGCAGCGCGCCGGCGCGGTCGATGACCTGCCCCACCGCCTGCGTCCCGGCGATGACGTCCCAGCCGGTCGCCAGCGCCACCCACGCCCCGGGCAGGAGCGCGTGGATCGAGAGGGCGCAGCGGGCGGCGTTCCCGGCGAGATCGGTCGGCGAGCCCGCGCCGGCGACGACGGCGGCGACCGAGCCGTCGGCGAGCACCTCCAGGACCGCGCCGTGCGACTGCGCGGCCTGCCGGACCTCGTGGAACGGCGTGGTCGGCGGCGGCGCCGGCCGGGGCTTCACCAGCGGCATCGGCGCGAGCAGGTCCGCGGGCAGCGCCTCCTTGCTGCCGGACACGACGGTGGCGTGGTGGCCCGACAGCATCGTGTCGTCGATCCGCGGCGGCGGGCTGAACAGCCCCTGCGGGCGGCCCGACGGCGGGCCGCGCTTGCCGGCGCTCATCTCGGCCGCGAGGACGACGCTGACGAGCCGCCGCTCGCTCTTCGTCAGCGCGGGGGTCGGCAGGCCGTTGCCTGTCGACGTGTTGCCCTCGACGACGCTCAGCATGCGGAGCTCGGCGGCGACCTCGCCCGCGTCCCCGGGGCGCTCCGCGGGGTTCTTCGCGAGCAGCCGGGTCACGAGCAGATCGAGCGGCGGCGGGATGTTCGGGCAGAAGGTGCTCGGGCGCGGGGCGGCCTCGAAGAGCACCTTGGCGAGGACGGACAGCGGGTGCTGGGCGACGAACGGCGAGCGCCCGGTGAGGCACTCGAACAGGAGGCACCCGATCGAGTAGAGGTCGGCGCGCGCGTCGACGTCGAGATCGCCGCGGACCCGCTCCGGCGCCATGTAAGCGGGCGTGCCGATGGCCGAGCCGGTGAGGGTGAGCTCGTAGGTCGCGTCCGCCTGGCGCGCGATGCCGAAGTCGATGAGCTTCGCGCTCCCGATGTCGCCGCGGGGCAGGAACACGTTGGTCGGCTTGAGATCGCGGTGCACGATGCCGCGCTCGTGGACGGCGGCGAGCGCCTCGGCGACGCGGCCGACGAGCATCAGGCTCGGCTCGATCCCGAGCGGCCCGCGCGACAGCCGCGCGCCGAGGTCCTCGCCCTCGAGCCATTCCATGGCGAGGTAGTAGAGCCCGTCGGCCGTCACGCCGTGGTCGATGTAGCGAGCGACGGCGGGGTGCTCGAGCTCCGCGAGCAGGCGCGCTTCCCGCTGGAAGCGCACGACGTGCTCCCTGCCCTGGTTGAAGATCACCTTGAGCGCCACCGCCTGGCCGCTCTGCCGGTCGACCGCCCGCCACACCGCGCCCATCCCGCCGGAGCCCGCGAGGCGTTCCAGCTGGAAGCGGTTGGCGAGGACGTGACCTGAATGCATGGCGCAAGTATCGGGGTGCTGACCTTCGCGGTCCAGAGCGGCGTCACGCAGCTCTCGCCCTCCCCGTCCGTGGACACCCTTGCTGGATCTCGCGCCAGCGCGCCTGTCGGTCTCGCGTGGGCCCGAGTGGGCCCGGGCGCGACGGCGCGGCGCGCCGCCTGCGCCGCCGCGGCGGGGGCCTCAGCTGGCGAGGCGCTCGATCCGCGCGTCGACCTCTCGCTCGGCGTTCAGCCAGTCTTCAACGGGGTTGTTCCGGAAGCCGGCCCTCTCGGCATATCCGTAGGCCACCTTGGCGATCAGGCGGTGCCGCTCCTCGCGCGACAGGCGCGAGGGCGGAGGCGCGGCCTTCGGGGCCTCGACGCGCGGGCGGCCGGCCGCGCGCGCCGTGGCCGGAGAGGGCCTCTCGACGGCGGCGGGGGCGGAGACCGCGCTCGGCGGCTGCGCCGACGTGGCCGGGGCAGCGAGCGGGCTCGGGACCTTCGTGGTCTTGGTGCGGGCCGGGGTCTTGCGCTTCGAGCTCATCTCGTCGTCTCTCCTTTCGGGTACAGGGGTCGACTAACCCAGGTCCGCGCTCACGCACAAATTTTGAGCACGTAGTTCCTCGTCGGGCAATCCACGTCCTGATGACGCCCGGCGACGCCCGGCGACGCCCTGATGGCGCCCGGCGGCGCCCGGCGATGCCCCGTCGGGATCTCCCTTCCACCAGAACGTGGTTCGCGGTAGAGTGGATGTCGCTGACCGGGTGAGATCATCCGGCATATGTCAGTCATCGTCCCTCGTTGGTCCTCGTCGCGGCTCGTCCGCCATCGTCCATCGTCGTACCGGGTGGCTCATCGCTGGTCGCCGCCTGCGCTGAGGGCAGCACGGTAATGTAGACAACGGCAGACGCGGCGCCCGCCGTCTGCCCTCGAATTATCCACGAATCGAGGAGATGCGATGTGGAAGCAAGCGCAGCCCCTTCCCGGCGCACGGAACACCTCCGCTGGTTCGGCGGCGGGATGACGCGCGTCCTCTGGCTCGAGGATGACAGCGAGGTGCGCGTCGTCGGCGCCTCGGAGCGCTGGGTGCGCGCGATGGAGCGGCTGCGCGAGCTCTCGGGGCACGAGCGCGCGCCGCTGCTCATCGCGGGCGAGCCGGGCACGGGCAAGGAGCTCTGCGCGCGCCTGCTGCACGCGGCGAGCCCGCGGGCGGGCGGGCCGTTCGTGGCGCTGAGCGCGGCGCGGCTGCCGGCCGAGCGCCTGCGGGAGGAGCTCTTCGGCGTGGGAGTGGGGCTGGGGGCGGGGCTGGGGGTGGGGATGGGCGCGGGGGCCGACGGGCGGCATGCGGCGCGCCCGGGGCTGCTCGAGCTGGCCCAGGGGGGCACGCTGTTCCTCGACGAGATCGGCGCGCTCCCGCTCGAGCTCCAGCCGCGGCTGCTGAGTGTGCTCGACGGCGAGCCGTTCTGCAGGAGCGGCGGCGGGGAGGCGCTTGTCGCGGACGTGCGCGTCATCGCTGCCACGAGCCGCGATCTCGCCGCGCGCGTCCTGGACCGCTCGTTCGACGAGGGTCTTCACGGGCGGGTCAGCGCGCTCGGGCTCGTGCTCCCGCCGCTGCGCGAGCGCGACGGCGACGTGCGCCGGCTGGCCGAGCACTTCCTTTCGCGCCAGAGCGTCGCGGCGGGGCTCCCGAGCGGCGGGATCTCCCCGCGCGCGCTCGCGCAGCTCGAGGCGTACCCCTGGCCGGGGAACGTCGGCGAGCTCCGGAGCGTCGTCGAGCGCGCGTTCCTCCTGGCGCACGGCGCGCCGCTCGATCTCGAGCACCTGCCGCCCGAGATCGGCGCGGCGGCCCCGCGGCCGGCCGCACCGCCGCGGTCGGGCCCGCCGGGCGCGCTGCGGCCGTCGCCTCCGGCGCGGGGCAGCGCGTCGCTCGGGGAGGCCGTGCGCCGGCACATCCTCGCGGTCTACGCCGCACAGGGCGGCAACGTGACCCGCACGGCGAGCGCGCTCGGGATCACGCGGGTCTCGCTTCGCCGGCACCTGCGCCAGTACCTCGCCGCGGGCGCGCGCGACAAGGAGCCGCTCAGCAGTCGCTAGATCTGCGGGCTGCTCGGAGCACGTCGGACTACGCACCGCCGGCGCAGGATGGCGCCCGTCGGGCGGTGATGGCTTGGGGTTCTCCACGAACGCCGGCGAGGCGACACGGCTCTGTTGCCGAGGGGCGCATCGGCCGGCCGCTGACGTCCCGATCTCCGGCAAGGTCGCCGCCTCCACCGGCGCGTCGCAACCTGGCGTCGATCGAGTCGCCTGATCGCCCCGCACCCCCGGGTTGACATGTCGGGTTGGCCGTCGGCTACGCTACCGCCTCACGATGCGCAGGGGGCACGATGGGTGGGATCGGATGGTTCGGCGGTCGATCCAGGAGCGCCGGTCCGTTGGCCCGGAGGCGGATCACGCCGAGCTGGCCGCGATCGAGTGAGGCCTTGACCGCATCCGAAGGCGCGCGTGCCTGCTGCGGATCGACGAGCCGGCCGAGCGCACGCGCCCCCTCGAACTCGATGGCCCCTTATGAGGCCGGCGACGCTGGGCGTGCGGGCGCCCGGCGATGGCGAGCCGCGCGCTCCAGGGCCGCCGTCTCCAGCCAGGTCGATCACCCGGCCAGGCTCGCTGGAACATACGAGGCGGATTTTCCGGAACCAATCATCGGCGTGGGAGTGCGCAAGGTGCGGAGAATCGAAAGTATTTTGACCGGATCCCGGTCGCACGGTGCGCGGTGCCATCAGCTGATTGCGACGTTAGCCCGAGACAAAGGCGACAATGAAGCACGAACAAGCTGTCGCGGACGCGCTTAACAGGTTCCTGTCCCGAAAGGCAGCAAAATTCGGCAGGAATATTCATTCGCTCGCCCTGGATGGCCAGGATCGTGACGCGGGAGACTACCTGCTCACTGATGAAAGCGAATTTGCTATTATCGAATTCAAGCATACCGATGTCGACATCAGCCTCAAAAAAAAAAAAAAAAACAAGAAACCAAGACGGCTGCGGCCTTGCGAGTCATTGGAGGCCAACGCAAAAATGACGGCGTCGCACGACCGGTGTCATTTCATTGCGTGGACGCAGCTACTGAAACAATATATGCAGCCCAACGTATATCGCCATGATGTTTGTAATCGTAAATTTTCGGCGATGGGCGCAAACTAACGTGCGTGGCCCCATCCTTTGACTCCAGAGTGCTTGCCAGTCAGTTCGCCGACGAACTGTTCGGTGCCACCGGGACCAGAACAATCTCACTTAATCACACACCCGTAGGACTAACAAGCCCATGCAGCTGACCGCGCTTCACGCGGCAACAGAGAGGCAAATCGTTGGCCGGAGGGGGGTCGGTAGACGCCGTCTCAAGATGAGCTTGGCTCAATGCTCTGCCGCTCCTCAGCCGCCCAATGGGACCTGCACTTCTCACTGGAGGCATCCGATAACCACACGGGCGGCCCCACGCTCCGCAATCGACCGGCTTCCAGACCCGATTCAGGTCCCGATGAACGATGAACAACGCTAGGGCAATGCTCATCCGCGGCGACGCCTACCTGTGCGATCAGCGGCACGCGGAGGCGATCGCCGAGTACCAAGCCGCTGCCGATCTGTACATTGGCGCTGGTTTCGCGCTGAGGGCAGCCGCCGTGCTGCGCCAGGTTGTGGAGATCATCGAGAAGGCAGCGCCCGAACACGCCGAGGCGCGCGGGCGCGCCTTGCAAGCGCTCCTTCACTGCTACACCGCGCTCGGTCTGACGAGCGAAGCGGAAGAAGTGAGGCGCCTTCTCAACTGAATCGTCCCCCATCCAACATCCCGCTGGAGCAGGCGGCCGAAGCGGCCGCTGCTCAGCGGGTGTACGTTCAGCGGGTAGCGCCGAGGTTTGTCTCTCCTGGAACCTGACGGCCCAATCGCCCGTAGCGTGTACCAGCAAAGAGCTGGGTCATGGCGAAGACGCGTTCGCAGGCGCTTACGAACAAGCCGGCTGGCGTGCTGAAGAAGCACCTCGTCGACCGAGGTCAAACCTCGAATCCAGGCGCCTCCGTCGAGGTTCGTCCTCGGGAAGAGCGACAAGCCCGACGGAGCTACGTGCGCGCGAAGTACGTGCCGTGCTCGAGGTCGGCGAGCAGGCCGGGCTGCTCGGGCTTCCAGCCGAACCGCGCCTGCGTGAGCGCGCTCGACGCGGGGGTGTCGAGCGCGAAGAACGCGCCGAGCCAGCCAAAGTGCTCCTTGGGGACCGACTCGACCGGCAGGCCGAGCTTGCGGCCGATCACGCCGGCGATGGCGCGGGTCGGGCTGCCACCGTGTTCGCCGGGCGGGACCAGTTGAAGAGCCTCATCGCGCGGTGGTGCCCCAGCGACGGCGTGCACGCCTCGCCGGTGCCCGGAATTTCTTGCATCAAAGTCTCGCGCCAGGATCAGCGCGCGAAGCGGCACTGGCGCGCGTCGTTCTGCATCATCGTGCAGGGCACGAAGGAGATCCTGCTCGAGGGGCAGGTCTATCGCGAGCGCGAACCACACTACATTGTTAGCCCGATCGATCTGCCGGTGACGAGCCGGGTCGCGGGCGTGTCATCGGCGCACCCGTTCCTGGCCCTGAAGATGGACTTCGATGCGGTCGCGCTGCGCGAGGTCGCGGCGCAGCTCGACCGCGCGCGGCCGGAGGACCTCGAGCCCCCGGGGCGCGCGATCTTCATCGGCAAGGCGAGCGACCGCATGCTCGACGCCGCGCTCCGGCTGGGCGCGCTGTTCGTGACGCCCGACGACGCGACCGTGCTCGCGCCGCTCGTGATGAAGGAGCTGATCTTTCACCTGCTGAAAGGCCCCGACGGCCCGGCGATCCGCCAGCTCGTGCGCGCGGGCAGCCAGGCGCACCGCATCTCCGAGGCGATCCATCGCCTGCAGGCGTCGCTCGACAAGGACGCCGACATCGCCGCGCTCGCGCGCACCGCAGGGATGAGCCGGGCGGCGTTCTTCAAGCGGTTCAAGGAGGCCACCGCGATGAGTCCGCTGCAGTACCAGAAACGCCTGCGCCTGCTCGAGGCGCGCCGCCTGATGGTCGAAGAAGGCCTGGGCTCCGAGGCCTCGGCGTTCCGCGTCGGCTACACGAGCGCCTCGCAGTTCAGCCGCGAGTACTCGCGCATGTTCGGCAACGCGCCGCTGCGCGATACCCGCGCGCTGAAGCAGACGGCCGCGGTCGTCCAGGACATGTAGTCCGTAAACGCCAAACCCGGCAATCGCTTGCTGGGCCGGTATCTGTGCGGTCATGCCGATCCATGCCTTCGCTGGGAGCACAAGCGAGGAGATCGGCCACCGAACCCGCGGCGGCCGCGGGCAGGAACGGCGATGTCGCGGCGCCTTTCATCACGGATATCGTTCCCGCCATCTCGGGATCCAACATCCGCGAAGTCGCCTGACCCCAGCGCAACGAAACGCGATGAAACACGTCTTCGTCGAAACCAGCTTCCTCATCGAGCTGCTCCGCCCCTTCCCGTCGAAGGATTCCGAGCAGCTCTTCGCACGCAACGATGGCGTGGATGTGCGCTTGTATATCCCGTCCCCTGAAGCAACCACCTCCTGGATGACAATCTGACGCGCACAATGGCCACGGAGCGGCCCTACAAGCGCATGCAGCCGGCGCCGCTTGGCGATGCGGCTGATGCGCTAGCTACGGGTACTGTGATTCGTACGGAAACGGGCTCCGGCCCGAACGGATGCAGGCGGACGGACTCGCCGGGGCCATCTGGGACGGGTCGTGAGCAGCGTCCTCCTTGGCGTTCTCTTCCCGGGTCTCGCGGCGCTTGATCGCCGGACAGCGCGGAGTAACATGTAGGCATGGCTGTTCAAGCTGTAACCGTGAACCTCCCGGAGCCGCTGTACGAGCGGCTGGCTCGACGCGCGATCAGGACCCACCGCACGGTCGAGGCCGAGATCGTCGAGGCGGTCAGCAGTTCGCTTCCCGAAGAGCCCGGCGAGCTGCCGGCCGACATGGCGGAGGCGATCGCCGCGCTGCATCTCCTCGACGACGAAGACCTATGGCGAGCCGCCAGGACGTGCCTCGCCCCCGAGAAGGCTGCCGACCTGGAGGAGCTCCATATCAAGCGTCAGGGGGAGGGGCTGTCCGCATCAGAGACAGAGGCGCTCGCGACGCTCATGAGCGAAACCACGCGGATCATGCTTGTTCGCTCCCGAGCTGCTGCGCTGCTCAAGCAGCGAGGACATGACGTCTCGGGGCTGCGCCAGGAACATGAGCCGTAGCTACGTTCCCAAGGCGCTGCGGGAGCAGATCACCGCGGACGCGCGTCATCGTTGTGGGTACTGCCTTACCTCGTCGAGCATCACCGGCACGCCGATGGAGCTGGACCATATCATCCCGGTGTCGCTGGGCGGACCTACTGCCAGAGAAAACCTCTGGCTCGCATGCTCGATGTGCAACGATCATAAAGGCAACAGGATCGCCGCCTCCGACCCGCACACCGGAGAGATCTCGCGCATCTTCGACCCACGGCGGCAGGTCTGGCAAGACCATTTCGGCTGGAGCACAGAGGGGGACATTGTCATGGGCAAGACGCTCACTGGCAGAGTTACGATCGCCGCGGTTCGTCTGAACCGCGCTGAGCTCGTGGAAGCCCGACGGGGTTGGATCATCGTCGGCTGGCATCCGCCCAAGGATTGAAGCGGAGATAGGACCAGCGCCGCGCCTGTGGGCGACGCGACAGTATGGGCGGAGCGTCGCTCTTCTCCGCGCCGCTCGGGTCGACTTTCCGCGACGCCTGCGCAGACACGTCTCCTGCGATCGGATATTCCTCGAGGCCATGTTGCGCCGCCGCATTGCCCTCGTGTTGGCCGCTGTCTCCGCGGCCACGCTCCTCACCGTCCCGCTCGCGTGTGGGAACGATCACGAACTCGACACCGGTCACGGAAAGGGCACCGGCGGCGCCGGTGCGGCCGGCGGCGCCGGGGCAGCCAGCGGCGCCGGGGCAGCCGGCGGCGCCGGGGCAGCCGGCGGCGGCGGTGGCAGCGGTGGCGGCGATTGGCAGGGCGACCTGCTCTGTCCGACGTCGTTCACGTTCACCGCGCCCCCGGGGGCCACGGACGTCCGCCTCCCTGGCGAGTGGAACGGCTTCGATCTCGGCTCCGCCCCGCAGCTCCTCGAGGGCGGCGCACAGGGCCAGCCCGTGGCCACGGTCGACCTGCCGCCGGGGCTCCACGCCTACAAGATCGCCTATCGGCTGGGCAGCGACGTCTCATGGGTGCTCGACCCGGCGGAGGGGCGCCGCAAGTACGTCGACGGAATCGAGAACTCGGCCGTCAAGGTCCCCGACTGCCGCCTTCCGGCGTTCTCGGTCGCCTCGAGCCAGGTGACCCGGGCCGCCGCCGGAGAGGGCGCCTTCGAGGCGCGGCTCGCGTACCGGGACGGCATCGAGGGCGCGGGCCCGGACACAGCCGCGTTCGAGGCGATGCTGCAGGACCAGGACGGCGAGGCGCGCCCGCTCACCGAGCAGGAGCTCTCGGTGGACGAGCGCGGCGACGTGCGCATCGACGTGCGGGGCCTCACCGACGGCAAGCACCGGATCACCCTGCGCGGGGCGACCCGGAGCGGCCGTGTCGGCGAGCCGCTCCGGCTCGTCTTCTGGGTCGAGGCCGAGCCGTTTTCCTGGGAGGACGCGCTCATCTACATGGTCGTCACCGATCGTTACCGCGACGGCGATCCGGACCTGAACGCGCCCGCCACGCCGGGCGCCGACCCGCGGGGCGACTGGGCCGGCGGGGATCTCGAGGGGCTGAGGCAGGCGATCGAAGAAGGCACCCTCGACGCGCTGGGGGTGCGGGCCATCTGGCTCACGCCGTTCCAGGAGAACCCCGCCGGCGCGTACCCGGCGAGCGATGGAGTCCACCAGGTGACCGGGTATCACGGGTACTGGCCCATCAAGGCGCGCGAGGTGGATCCGCGGCTCGGCGGCGCCGAGGCGCTGCGCGCGGTGGTGGCCGAGGCGCACCGCCACGGGATCCGCGTGCTCCAGGACTTCGTTGTGAACCACGTCCATGAAGATCACGAGTACGTCGCGTCGCATCCGGACTGGTTCCGGACGGGGTGTGTCTGCGGCACGGATGGCTGCGACTGGACGTCGCACGCGCTCGACTGCATGTTTGCGGGGTATCTCCCCGACGTGAACCACACGGTGCCGGAGGCCAACGCCGCGTTCGTGGAGGATGCGGTCCACTGGCTCGATGCGTTCGATCTCGACGGGCTCCGGGTGGACGCCGTGAAGCACGTGGAGGAGATCGCGACGCGCAACCTCGCCGCGGAGGTCCGCGAGACGTTCGAGCCGGCCGGCACCCGTTACTTCCTGATGGGCGAGACGGCGATGGGCTGGAGCGACTGCGGGCAGGGCGCGTCGTGCAACGACGAGAATTACGGGACGATCGCGAAGTACATCGGTCCTCAGGGGCTGGATGGCCAGTTCGATTTCGTCCTCTACCACGGCGTCTCTTACCGCACGTTCGCCTGGGGCGACGCGGGCATGCTGCACGCCGCGTACTGGGTCGAGGACGGGCAGAAGCGGTGGCCGGAGGGCGCGATCATGACGCCGTACCTCGGCAGCCACGACACGGCCCGGTTCGCGACGCTCGCCGACTACCGGGGTCAGGACGCGGCGCACGATCGGGATGTCCCGAACCGCCAGTGGTCGGACACCGCGGAGGGCCCGGACTCGCCCGAGGCGTATGCCCGCGTGCGCCTGGCGATGGCGTGGCTCCTGGGCCTCCCCGGCGCGCCGCTGCTCTATTATGGCGACGAGTACGGCGAGTGGGGCGGCGTCGACCCGAACAACCGCAGCCTGTGGCGTCCGGAGGCGGATCTCGCGCCCGACGAGCTGGAGACGCTCGATTTCGTGCGCCAGCTCGGCGTCGCGCGCCGGGACATCCCCGCGCTCCGCCGCGGCGCCTACGTGAACCTCACCGCCACGGAGGACACGCTGGTCTTCGGCCGCCGGCTCGCCGAGGGGAGGTCCGCGGTCGTGGCGCTCACGCGCGCGGCGACGGCGCAGAGCCTCTCGGTCGAGGTCGCGCACGCGCTGGGCCTGCCGGCTGGCACCGAGCTCACCGACGCGCTCGGCGGCGGGGCCGAGGTGGTCTCCGCGGCCGGCATGCTCTCGATGAGCATCCCGCCGGGCGGGGCGGTGATCCTCGCGCCGTGATCCCTCGGCCCGGCGCGCCGCTCACGACGCGACGCGCACAAGCAGCTTGCCGAAGTTCTCGCCCTTGAGCAGCCCGATGAACGCCTCGGGCGCCTTCTCCAGCCCCTCGACGACGTCCTCGCGGTACTTGATGCGGCCCTCGCCGATCCAGCGGCTCACCTCCCGGAGGAACTCGGGGTGCTGCTCGGCGAAGTCGCTGACGATGAAGCCGCGCAGCGCCAGGCGCTTCGACAGCACCTGTCTCATCAGGCCCGGCAGGCGGTCCGGCCCGGGCGGCGGCGCGGTGTCGTTGTAGTGGGCGATGAGGCCGCACACCGGCACGCGGGCGAAGGGGTTCAGGAGCGGCAGCACCGCATCGAACACGGCGCCGCCGACGTTCTCGAAATACACGTCGATCCCGTCCGGACAGGCCTCCTTCAGGCGCGCCGCCAGCTCGGGGCTGCGGCGGTCGAGGCAGGCGTCGAAGCCGAGCTCGCGCACCACGTAGTCGCACTTGCGCTGCCCGCCCGCGACGCCGACAGCGCGGCAGCCCTTGATCTTCGCGAGCTGCCCCACCACCGAGCCCACCGCCCCCGAGGCCGCCGCGACCACCACGGTCTCGCCCGGCTTCGGCTGACCCAGGTTGAGCAACCCGGTGTAGGCCGTCATGCCCGGCATGCCCAGCACCCCGAGCGCCGTCGAGACAGGGCCGAGCGCGGGATCCACCTTGCGCAGGTCGCTTCCATCGGTGATCCCGTACGTCTGCCAGCCGGTCCGCCCCTCGACAAGGTCGCCCGGCGACAGGCCGGCGACGCTCGACCGCAGCACCTCGCTCACGGTGCCCCCGACCATCACATCGCCGACCTCGACCGGCGGCGCGTACGACGGGCCGGCGCTCATGCGGCCGCGCATGTACGGATCCAGCGACAGGTAGAGCGTGCGCAGCAGCGCGCGGCCCTCGCCGGGCTCGGCGAGCTCCTCCTCGATCAGCTTGAAATCAGACGCCTTGGGCTCGCCGACCGGCCGGGCGGCGAGGACGATCTTGCGGTTGCGCAGGGTGCTCATGGTCCGGCGATCCTGCTCGAACCGAGCGCGATTTCCAGAGGAATTCGGCGAGATTCGGCTTGCGGCGAGCGGCGCCCGCGAGCGGCGGGCTGCCTCGCGGCGGCGGCGGCGGGCGGCGGAGGACAGCAGGAATGCGGCCTCGGCCGCGCTGTCCGATTGAGCTCCGCCGCCGTCGCGAGTATGTCGAAGTCGAACGATGGAGTCACTCAACGCGATCGAGTTGCCCGAGGAGCTGCGCGAGCCGCCCCCGCGTCCCTGGGCGGCCCTGCGGCACGCCCGGCATCAGCTGGCCGGCGTCGGGTACGCGCTGGTCGTCTGGGCGGGGCTCCTCGGGGTCGGCACGTTTTTTCAGAGCATCGATTTCGTTGCGATGCTGCTCGCCTTCTCGTTCGCGGTCATGCCGTTCGTGCTCCTGTACAAGGTGCTGGGCAGCTACACCGCCTGCCGCCTGGCGCTGCGCGGCGCGCCGTCGGCCGCGCAGATCTACGAGGGTGTCGTCGTGACGAGGTTCGGGACGGTGCAGATATGGCACGTCGTCGTCGCCGGCCAGCACGTGCGGATTCGCGCCGACGCCCCGCTCGTCAAGAGCATGGTGGTGCTCGTGACGCCCGAGACGAGCGGGGGAAAGCGCCGGATCGGCGTCTATCATCCCCGGATCGGCATCTGCACATCGCTCGTGTGAGCCGCGCTCACAGCGCCGCTCGGGTGTGAGCCGCGCGCGCGGCGCCGCTCGGGTGTGAGCTGCGCGCGCGGCGCTGTTGTGGCTGGCGGGCCCGCGTGAGACATTCGCCTGTATGCGAGCAGGGTCGGGTCTTCGCGTGCTGGCCATGGCCGTCCTGGTGCTGGCCGTGGTGGGGTGGATGGGCGCGCTCGGGTGCGCGGCGGGGCACGACGGCGCGGCGGCGGCGGCGGCGGCGCTCGTGCAGCGCCGGTTCCCGGCGCAGGCCGCCGAGGTGCTGGGCAGCGGTGCTCCCGGCGCGCCGGCGGCGACCGGCGGCGGCTTCGCGCTGGGCGCGCCTGGCCTGGCGGGGCGCGGGCCGCGTCTCCAGGCCGCGCTGCCGCGCGACGGCGGCGGCTGGATGCGGCTCTCGGGCCCGGGCGGCTTCGAGGTGCGGGTGCGGGAGACCGGCGCCTCCGGCCCGGGGGCGGTGGTCGACGGCGCGGTGATCTACGGCCGCGCGGGCGGCGCGTCGTTCTGGCGGGCGGCCGACGGAGGCATCGAGGAATGGCTCACCGTGGAGCCGGGCGCCGTACCGGCGGGCGAGCCGGCGGCGGTCTGGGAGGTGGACGGCGCGGCGCTGCGGCAGCGCGGCGAGGCCGTCGAGGTGGTGGACGCGGCGGGGATGCCGCGGCTGCGCGTCACCGCGCCGCGAGCGTTCGCGGAAGGCGGACGACCGATCGCGGCGCGCCTCGAGGCGCGCGGGGCCGAGATCGCGCTGCTTGTCGAGGCGTCGGGGGAGCTCCTGCTCGTGGATCCGCTGTGGCGCCCCGTCGGCGCGATGGCCACGAGGCGGGACGCCGAGCATACGGCCACGCGGCTCGGCGGTGACGACGGGCGGGTCCTGGTCGTGGGCGGCCATGGCGACGAAGGCTATCTCGCGAGCGCGGAGCTGTACGATCCGGCGGACGACAGCTGGGCGCCGACGCGGCCGATGAGCGAGGCGCGCGGCCGGCACGCCGCCCTGCTGCTGGCCAGCGGGCAGGTCCTGGTCGTGGGTGGCCGGGACAGCGATGGCTTGTTGATGAGCGCAGAGCTGTACGACCCGGCGGAGGACCGCTGGACGCCGACGCGACCGATGAGCGCCCCGCGCGAAGGGCACACGGCGACGCCGCTCGGCGACGGGCGGGTCCTCGTCACGGGCGGCCTCGACGGTGAGCTCGCGCTGGACAGCGCGGAGATCTATGACCCGGCCGAGAACATCTGGACCGCCGCGGCGCCGATGAGCGTTCGTCGTTACCAGCACACGGCGACGCCGCTCGGCGACGGGCGGGTCCTCGTCACAGGCGGACTCGAGTGGCGGGGCGCGCTGGACAGCGCGGAGATCTACGACCCGGTCGAGAACATCTGGACCGCCGCGGCGCCGATGCGCATCGCGCGCCAGGAGCACGCGGCGACGCGT
Source organism: Sorangium sp. So ce362 (assembly GCF_051519845.1). Lineage (NCBI taxonomy): Bacteria > Pseudomonadati > Myxococcota > Polyangiales > Polyangiaceae > Sorangium > Sorangium sp. So ce362. Next base: position 9,167,738 of record NZ_CP150332.1, read on the forward strand.
CTGAACGACGGACGCGTCCTCGTCACGGGCCTCTCGACGAACGACCGGAACGACGAGGGCGAGGAGGAAGAGGAAGAGGGAGAGCTCGCGAGCGCGGAGATCTACGACCCGGCGAGCGACAGCTGGGCGCTCACGGCGCCGATGAGCGTCGGGCGCGCTCGCCACACCGCGACGCTGCTGGACGGCGGATCGGTCCTCGTCACGGGCGGGTCCGCGTCGTCCGAGTCCGGGCCCCTGGCGAGCGCGGAGATCTACGACCCGGCGGCAGGCTCGTGGTCGAACGTGCCGGCGATGGTCGCGGGCCGCAGCGCTCACACCGCGACGCTGCTCCCGGGCGGCGATGTGCTCGTGACGGGCGGCAACCAGGACTTCGAGGCGAGCACAGAGATCTACGACCTGGCGGGCGCGAGCCCGTGGTCGGAAGCAGCACCGATGCTCGACGCGCGCTACGACCACACGGCGACGTTGCTGAGCGACGGGCGGGTCCTCGTCGCGGGCGGCTACGGAACCGCTTATGTCAGCCTCTCGGGCGCGGAGATCTTCGACCCGGCGCAGGGAACTTGGACCGCGGCGGAGGCGATGAGCGACTCGCGCAGCGCGCACACGGCGACGCGGCTGAACGATGGGCGGATCCTCGTCGCGGGCGGCCAAGGGATCGACCATGTCAGCCTCTCCAGCGCGGAGATCTTCGACCCCGACACGCGCGGCTGGAGAGCGGTAGAGCCGATGATCACGGCGCGCCAGCTCCACACGGCGACGTTGCTGAGCGACGGGCGGGTCCTCGTCGCGGGCGGTTATGGGGCCGACTATACCAACCTCTCGAGCGCGGAGATCTTCGACCCCGACACGGGCACCTGGTCGGCGACAGAGCCAATGAGCACCGCGCGCCAGGGTCACACGGCGACGTCGCTGAGGGACGGGCGGGTCCTCGCCGCGGGCGGTTATGGGGCCGACTATACCAACCTCTCGAGCGCGGAGATCTTCGACCCCGACACGGGCACCTGGTCGGCGACAGAGCCGATGAGCGCCGCGCGCCAGAGCCACACGGCCACGCTGCTCGATGACGGCCAGGTCCTCGTCGTAGGCGGTTATGGGGCCGACTACGCCAACCTCGCGGCCGCGGAGGCGTATGATCCGGCGACCGATCGCTGGACGGCACGGGCTCCCATGAGCGCCGCGCGCCAGCGCCACACAGCCACGTCGCTCCTGGACGGGCGGGTTCTCATCGTGGCGGGCATCGCCGGCGCTTATGGCTATACGGGGAGCGCGACCGCGGAGGTGTACGACCAGGCCACCGACAGCTGGTCTCCGGCAGAGACGATGTACTTCCAGCGATCCAACCATGCGGCGACGCTGCTGAGCGATGGCAAGGTCCTGGTCACTGGCGGCGACGGGCCCGGCGGCATCCTCGCCGACGGCGAGCTCTTCACCCCTGCCCTCCCCGGCGATCCTTGCGACACCGACGCGGACTGCGCCGGCGCCTCCTGCGTCGACGGCGTCTGCTGCGACGCCCCTTGCGCGGGCGCGTGCATGGCCTGCTCCACCGCGAAGAAGGGCGCCGGCCCCGACGGCGCATGCGGGCCCATCCAGGCCGGCGCCGATCCGGACGACGACTGCGCCGCGGAGCCTGCCTCCTCCTGCGGCACCACCGGCGTCTGCGACGGCCGCGGCGGCTGCCAGCTGCAGGCGCAGGGCGTCCCCTGCGGCGCGGCCTCGTGCAAGGGCACCTCCGGGCTCGTCGAGGCCTCCCTCTGCGACGGGCGCGGGGTCTGCGCCGAGGGCGACACGCGTTCTTGCGCCGAGTACCGCTGCGTCGCGGGCGCCTGCCTCACGGGCTGCACCTTCGACACCCAGTGCGCCGACTCGGCCTACTGCGCGGCGACCGGCGGCGACTGCCTGCCGAAGAAGCCCGTCGGCGCCGCGTGCTCGCTCCCGAAGGAGTGCCTCAGCGGGCAGTGCAGGGCCGGAGCCTGCGAGCTCGACACCGACGAGGACGGCATCGCCGACAGCGAGGACAACTGCCCTGCGGTCCCGAACACGCTCCAGGCCAACACCGATGGTGGCCTGTCGGCGGGCGACCTCCTCGGCGACGCCTGCGATGACGACGACGACGCCGACGGCGTCATCGACACGGTGGACAACTGCCCTCTCATCGCGAACCCCGACCAGGCCGATGTCAACGGCGACGGGACCGGCGACGCCTGCGATTGCTCCAGCCCGCGCAAGCCCGACGGCAGCTCCTGCGACGACAGCAACGCCTGCACGCAGACCGATACCTGCCAGAACGGCGTTTGCGTTGGCGGCGATCCCTTCCTCTGTCCGCAGCCCGACTCCTCCACCTGCCGGCGCGCCGTCTGCGAGCGGTCGACCGGCACCTGCGAACGCCGCTACAAGCTCGAGGGCGCGCCCTGTCCGGGCGGCGAGTGCATCGCCGGGGGCTGCTTGCTCGTGGAGACCACCGGCGGCGCGGGCGCCGGCGGCGCGGGCGGCGACGCCGGCGCGGGCGGCGATGGCCAGGGCGGCGGCGCCGCCGCGGCGACCGGCGCGGGCGGCAACGGCGGCTCCGGTGGCGCCGGCGACTCCGGTGGCGCGCCGCCGGCCCCGGAGGAGAGCGGCGGGCCGCGTGTTCACGGCAACGGCTGCGCCGTGGCGCCCATCGCCGGCCCTGTCCAGGCCGGCGCGCTCGCGCCCTGGCTGCTCGCTGCGGCGCTGATCGCCGCGCGGCGCCGCCGTCCGGCGACACGGCGCGCGGGCAGCACCGACGGCGATTGACGGCTCGCCGGGCGTCGCCGGCAGGGATCCGCGACCATGCCAGTCGCGAATCGCCCAAGCAGAGGCCTGCCGGGCCGCCCCCCCGGGCGGGGCGCCCTCCCTCAGACGGCCGACTTCACGAGGCGCAGCCGCTTCTCGGCCTGTCCGCGCTCGTTGAGCCGGAGCTCCGAGGCGGCGGGCGCGCGGCGCCGCACCGGCTGGTGCAGCCGGGCGCTCGCCAGCATGGCCTCGCACAGGTCGCCGAAATCGTAGCCTGCGGCCGCCGCGATCTTCGGCAGGAGGCTCGTCTGGGTCATGCCCGGCAGGGTGTTCACCTCGAGCACGTACTCGTTCTCTCCGCCGGTCACGAGCAGATCCACGCGCACAGCGCCGGTGCACCCGAGCGCCTGGGCCGCCCGCTCCGCCAGGTTCAGGACCCCGCGATAGCGGGTCGGCGGGAGGCGCGCCGGCATGTGGTACTCGGTCATCCCCGGCGTGTACTTGGCCTCGTAGTCATAAAGCCCCTTCGCCGGGACGATCTCGATCGCGCCAAGGACCTTCCCGTCCAGGATGCCCACGTTGACCTCGGTCCCCGCCACGAACCGCTCCACGATGGCGGCGTCGTCGAACTCGAACGCCAGCGCGAGCGCCACCTGGAGCTCCTCGAGCGACCCGACCTTTGTCACCCCGAGGCTCGACCCCTCGCCGCGCGGCTTCACGATGACCGGGAACCCGAACGAGCCATGGATCGCGTCGAGCTCCTCGAGGCCCTGGTGCGCACCCACAGTGTAGTAGGGAGGCGTCGGCACGTTGTGCAGCCGGAACATCTCCTTGGCCTTGAGCTTGTCCATCGCAAGGGCGCTCCCGAGCACGCTCGACCCGGTGTACGGGATCTGGGCGAGCTCCAGGAGGCCTTGCACGCACCCGTCCTCACCGAGCCGCCCATGTAGGGCCAGGAACGCCGCGTCGAGCCGCGCGCGCTGCAGCGTGGCGCAGAGCTCCGCGCCGAACCGGTCCCCGAGCGTGATCCGGACGACATCGTACCCGCGCGCCTCGAGCACCTCGGCGACGGCCGCGCCCGAGCGCAAGGACACATCGCGCTCGCCCGACGAGCCGCCCATCACGACGCCGACCCGCTTCCGGACTTGCCGCTCCACCATCGAAGAACCTCCGTCGCCTTCCCGTGAGGACACCAACACCACGCCAGCGCCTCCCGTTACAGCCAAGCTGCCGGAGAGGTGCTGCGCAAAAACCAAGCCAGCTGCTCCCAAGGCCAAAAACAGACGGCCTTTGCAGCGGGGGGCGCTATTCCTGAGCTGTTGTTGAGGAAAACGGCGCCCGCCCGCCGTGTTCACCTGCCCACGGCGCGCTGACAGCCAACCCGGTATCAAGGCCAGCGGCGGAGGTCAACTAAACGGAGCGATCGTGCCGTCGGGGGGGCGGGCGCGCCGGGGCCTCGGATCGTGGCGTGCTCGGTAGTCGAGGGACGAGGAGGATCGCTCCGCGCGCCCCTCCGCCCCGGGGCGGCGCAGGCGCGTCGGCCGCTTCGCGCCCCGCGACGCGCCACGCGCGGCACACGGGATCTTGGAAGGGCGGGCGGCGCCTTCGCCGGCTCACGGCGCGGGCACCGGAGAAACGCAGGCACGCATCGGAAACCGAAATGGTCCACCCGCTGAAGAAGTAATGCGAGGCGCCCTGTCGCCCCTTGCGGCGCATCGATCGAGCGCCGCGCAGGCCCCGAGTCTGCTGCGCGAGACACGCGAGGCACGCGGGGTACCGAAGAGCACGGGTCAGCGTTCGCAGGTGAATTCATGTGATAATCTCCAGCGACTACCCGTAAGTGGTCGCAAGGGACAATCGTCGCAATTCGGCACGAAAAAGCGCTTTTCTGCCCCGCGGCCTTACACCCTTTGGTAGGCTCTCTCTCAGCCCATGCGGAGTGCTCTTGGCGCCTGTGGGTCCGGTCTGATCCTGCGGAGTTCCTCGGCTCGGTTGTAGAGGACACACCGCGGCGGCCTCATCACACGGCCCCTCGAGCGTGCGCTCTCGAAGGGCCAGGGTAGGATATCTGCGTGCTCGTTTCCGACCTCGTTGCCACGTCTGATCGTGTTGCCGCGACCTCCAGCCGTCTCGAAAAGATCGGTGCGCTTGCCGGCCTCCTGCGCCGCCTCTCGCCGGAGGAGGTGCAGATCGGCGTCGACTGGCTCGCCGGGCGGCTGCGCCAGGGCCGCATCGGGTTCGGGCCTGCGATGGTCACCGAGGCCCGCCGCGCCGGCCCGTCCGCCACCGAGCCCACGCTCACCCTGGGGGAGGCCGACGCGGTCTTCAGCGAGATCGCGCGCATCTCGGGCCCTGGGTCGGCGGGGCAGCGCCGCGCGGCGCTCGGCGGGCTCCTTGCTCGGGCCACCGAGCTCGAGCGCGACTTCTTTGCCCGGCTCCTCGTCGGCGAGCTCCGCCAGGGCGCGCTCGAGGCGGTCATGATCGAGGCGGTGGCGCGCGCCGCGGGGCTGCCGCCGGCCTCGCTGCGGCGCGCGGTCATGCTGGCCGGCGACGCGGCCGAGGTCGCCAAGGCCGCGCTGCTCGAGGGGGCGTTCGGGCTCCAGCGCTTCTCGCTGCAGCTCTTCCGCCCGGTGCAGCCGATGCTGGCGCAGGCCGCCGACGACGTCGCCTCGGCGCTGGGCGAGCTGCGCGCGGCGGCGCTGGAGTGGAAGCTCGACGGCGCGCGCGTGCAGGTGCACAAGGCCGGCGACGAGGTGCGCGTCTTCAGCCGCAGCCTCGGCTCCGTCACGAACGCGGTCCCGGAGATCGTCGAGGCGGTGCGGGCGCTCCCTGTCCGCTCGGTCGTGCTCGACGGCGAGGCGATCGCCTTTCGCGCGGACGGCGCGCCCCACCCGTTCCAGGTCACGATGCGCCGCTTCGGCCGCATGCTCGACGTGGCCGCGCTGCGGGCCGAGCTGCCGCTCCGCGCCATCTTCTTCGACGTGCTGCACCTCGACGGCGAGGACCTGCTCGACCGGTCCGGCGGCGAGCGCGCCGCCGCGCTCCGGCAGGTGCTCGACAGGTCGCTGCGTGTCCCGCGCATCGAGCTGCCGACGAGGACCGAGGCCGAGGCGTTCTTCGCCGACGCGCTCGCCCGCGGCCACGAGGGGGTGATGGCCAAGTCGCTCGGCGCGCCCTACGAGGCCGGGCGTCGCGGCAGCTCGTGGCTCAAGGTGAAGCGGGCGCACACCCTCGACCTTGTCGTGCTCGCGGTCGAGTGGGGCAGCGGCAGGCGCCGGGGGTTGCTCAGCAACCTGCACCTCGGCGCGCGCGACCCCGGCTCCGGCGGGTTCGTCATGCTCGGCAAGACGTTCAAGGGCATGACCGACGAGGTGCTCGCGTGGCAGACGCAGCGGCTGCTCGAGCTCGAGATCACCCGCGACGCGTACACGGTCCATGTGCGGCCGGAGCTCGTCGTCGAGATCGCCTTTGACGGCGTGCAGGCGAGCCCGCAGTACCCCGGTGGCGTCGCGCTCCGCTTCGCGCGCGTGAAGCGGTACCGGCCCGACAAGACGGCGGTGGACGCCAGCACGATCGACGAGGTGCGGGCCATCCATGCGGGCGCGCTCGCGCACGAGGCGGCCGAACGGAGGGAGTCGGGGGCTGGAGGAGAGAAGGGCGGATGACGCTCGAGGCGACCCGTCCGTCTCAGAGCGGCAGGTGCGCGAGGAGGAAAGCCCATGGGGTCGTATTCCAGTCGAGACCGGGGGACGGCGCCGGTGATCCGGGGCGGACGCCGCCGAGTTCGTGCCTTCTCAACGAAAGCTGAGCGGCGCGAGCGTTCGCGAAGCCGCGCTCGAAAGAACGCCCCGACTCTGCGCTGCTGGTGAGGGGCGGGCTCACGGTGCTCCCCCGGCCCGGTGAACCGATGTTCGGCCGGTTCACCGAATCGCGTGCGGAGCCCCGACCAGCGGCAGCGCATGGGCTCCGGTCACCGTCCCCCGTGTGGTCCTTCGGGCCTTGACCTGCGCGGAGCGGCGCTGGTAAGGTTGCCCACCATCCGCGGGGGGCGTGGATCGGTCAATCTGGGAGGGGAAACCGATGAACCATCGGCTCGGCGTCCTGCTCGTTCTGTTCACCTGCGGCTGCTCTATCGTGGATCCCGGCGACCGCGACGAGCTGCGAGACCAGATCGCGATGATGCCACGCGAGGAGAGATCAAGGCTCAAGACTTTGGGCATGAACTCCGCGGCGATCGATTGGCTCAAGGGCAGGCCAGAGGGAGATCAAATGGGCAAGATCCAATGCCGCTACCAGGCTGGCGGTCATTGGACCAACTGGGCCGACCAGGAGCCGCCGTTCATTGTGGACGACATGCGCGATTGTCTCATAAAACGGCCTTTCTTGGTGACGTACCTGATGTGCATGGACGAGTGGGCATCCGTGGAGCGTCAAGCAAGAAAAACCAATCTCTTGAACAGCCTGCCGATCCCGGGCGGAGCGACCGTCGAGTGCCGTTTCGTGTGGGATTTTCGCTATGACCCCGAGAAGGCGCCGGCCGAGGTGACGGACCCCAACGCGATCGACGCAGACGACATCATCAATACCCTGATCGCGCTACCCGCGCCTCCTCCTGGATGGGCCTTTCCTCGCCTCGTCCCTCTCCTCTGCCCGCTCGGCGCTGGACCGGGCTGGGGCTGCCCGCCCACGCCCACGGATCCGACAGGCGGACAGCCCACAGACCCGACGGGCGGACAGCCGGGAGATCGGCCATGAGGTGGCTGGCGAAGCGCCCTGGAATGATCGAACCGCAGGAGGCAGGCTACGGATACGGCCTGTTCACGACCAAGAGCCCCGATCTCTGGAAATGGCACCTCGAGAATCTCGGCCAGCTGTGCGCTGAAGCGTGGGACGATGACCTGCCCGAGGAAGACTGCGCATGGGCAGAGCCATATCGCAAGAAATTCAGCAGGTGGATTGACGATTCTGGACACGCTGACACCGGCCACAAGGCGAATGCGGCGGATCTCCAGAGCCGCCACGGCCGCTTCGGTGGCGAGCCCGCGCCACCCTGGCCCATGCTGCTGGAGGCCGTTCAGAGCGCGTTCTTCGGTATGCTAGAGGGCTTCAAGAAAGAGCGCCCCGGCGCAAGCGAGCCTGCTGCGGCCGACCCGATGTCGCGCCTCCACAAGACCTATCTCTGGCAGACGCTGACATCCGACGACACGGCCCAGGAGCACCGAGTCGACGCGCTCCGCGCCTTCCAGAGGGGTTTTCGGATCGGACGCCGCGGAAGACCGAGGACGCTGACGAGGCCCATCCCCCCGATGCTGGAGCCTCCTGCGATCTGGGAGATCGGAGCGCCTGCGCTCCCCGGTCCGAGCGCCGCGCGCGAGCGGGCCCTCAGGGCGCTGCCGGTTCCGGACGATCCGAAGGAGCTTACGGCACGCGCGCAGGAGCAGCGAGCGCTGTATGCGAGCGCATGGCGAGATGACGTGCCGGAGGAGAACCGCATCTGGGCAGCGCTGTACCGCGAAACGTGCATGCTGTGGGTCAACCAGCGAAGGCGAAATGCCCTCGCGCAGAGCGCCTACGAAGGCTATCTCCAGAGCAGCGATGGCCGCTTCGGCGGCGAACCTGCTGGACCGTGGCGTAGCGTGAGCGCTTTCGCCCACGAACCCTGGTATTCTTTCGCGGACCGTATCGAGGACGCGCCCGAAGGCGAGAGCGAGCCGGCGACGGCCGAGGCAGCAGTATGGGAATACTGGAACGCGCGCTACCGGGAGGCCCCGCCGTGGGGCAGCGACCCGGATCAGGCGCACTGGCTCGCGGCGGTCCGCGCCGGTCGAAGAAAGGCGCAGGCCGATGATGATCCGCCGCAGATGGGCCAGTAGCGCGCTGGAGGGGCCGTGCGCCGGGATCGTCGCGCTGTCGCTCTTCTCTACAGGCGCCCGAGCGGGAGAGCGCGCGTCGCCGCGATGGCAGATCGATGTCAAAGCCGCCTATGTCGTGCTTGGCGCCCGTGCCGCGCGCGCGACAGGAGGCATCATGTGGCCCTCCGCAGCTTGACCGGCGCAGGCCGACGCTGGTAAGGTCGGCCACAGTCGGCGCGTACATGGACCACCAATTGGGGAGGGGAAAACCGATGAAACATCGGCTCGGCGTCCTGCTCGTTCTGTTCACCTGCGGCTGCTCGATCGTGGACCCCGGCGACCGCGATGAGCTGCGAGACCGGATCGCGATGATGTCACCGGACGATATACCGTTTGCGAAGCGATGGACCATGAACACCAAGGCGGTCGACTGGCTTCGCCGCAGGCCACCTGGAGATCAGATGGGCAAGCTCCAGTGCCGCTACCAGGCCGGCGGTCAATGGTCCAACTGGGCCGACCAGGAGCCGACGTACATCGTCCTTGATATGCTGGAATGCCTCTTAAAACGACCTTTCGCGGTGACCTACATATTGTGCAAGGAGGAATGGGAGGCATTGGAGAGCCAAATCAGGAGAACCGACCTCCTCAACAGCCTGCCGGTGCCTGGCGGTGCAAGCGTCGAGTGCCGGTTTGTGTGGGATTTTCGCTACGAGCCCGAGAAAGCGCCGATCAAGGTGACAGATCCTGACGCCGTCACGCCCGACGACATGATCGATGCCATGATCGGACTGCCCGCACCGCCTCCGGGATGGATGTTCCCTCAGCTCATCCCGCTCCTCTGCCCGCTCGGCGCTGGGCCGGGCTGGGGCTGCCCGCCTAGACCCACCGATCCGACGGGCGGAGAGCCCACGGACCCGACCGGCGGAGAGCCGGGAGATCGGCCATGAAGTCGTGGGCGAAGTTCCCCCCAGGAATGCTCAACGTGCGTGAGGCAGCCTGCGGATACAGCCTGTTTACGACCAAAGATCCCGATATATGGAAGTGGCATATCGAGGAGCTGGGCGAGCTGTGCACCGAAGCATGGGATAACGACCAGCCCGCGGAGGATCGCGCATGGGCAGAGCGGTACCGCAAGAAATTCAGCAGGTGGATTGACGATTTCGGGCACCCTGCCATCGGCGACAAGGCGAACGCGGGAGCTCTCGAAAGCCACGATGGACGCGTCGACGATGAGCCGGCTCCCCCCTGGCCCATGCTGCTGGAGGCCGTCAAAAGCGCGTGTTTTGCCATGATCGAGGGCTTCACGAAAGAGAACACCGGCGCGACCGAGTGTGCGGCGGCCGATCCGACATCGCGCCTCCACAGAAGCTATCTCTGGCGGACGCTGACATCCGACGACACGGCCGAGGAGCACCGGGCCGAGGCGCTCCGCGCCTTCCGGAGGGGCGTTCGGATCGGGCGCCGCGGAAGACCAAGGACGCTGACGAGGCCCATCCTCCCGGTGCTGAAGCCGCCCTATCACTGGGGCGGAGTCGGTTTCCCTGAGTACCCCGGACCGAGCGCCGCGCGCGAGCGAGCAATCAAGGCGCTGCCACCTCCAGCCAATCGGGAGGAGCTGGCGGCACGCGAGGAGGAGCTGCACGCGCTGTACGCGAGCGCATGGGGCGAGGACGTGCCGGAGGAGGACCGTGTATGGGCAGCGGCGTACCGCGATATTTGCACGCTGTCGGTCAACGGCCGCCGGCGGAGCGCCATCGCGCAGGGCGCCTACGAGGGCTATCTCCAGAGCAGCGACGGACTCTTTGACGGCGAGCCCGCTCGACCGTGGCGGGAGCTGAGCGTTCGCGCCGGGGAGCCATGGTGTTCTTTCGTGGACCGCATCGAGGACGCGCCCGAAGGCGAGAGCGAGACGGCGACGGCCGAGGCGGCAGCGCGGGAATACTGGGACACGCTCTACCGGGTGGCTCCGCCGTGGGACAGCGACCCGGACCAGGCGCACTGGCTCGCGGCGCTCCGCGCTGCTCGAAGAAAGGCGCAGGCCGACGATGGTTCGCCGGAGATGGGCAAGTAGCGCGCCGACGGTGCCGTGCGCCGGGATGGTCGCCCTCTCGCTCGTGTCCACGGGCGCCCGGGCGGAAGAGCGCGCGCCGCCTCGATGGGAGATCGACGTCAAGGCGGCCTATGTCGTGCTGGGGGCCCGTGCCGCGCATGCGACGGGAGGCATCATGCCGTCGGTCACCGGCTTGCGCCGGTGGCCCGTCCGTGACGCCGTGGACGTTGGCATCGGCGCCGACGTGGGGCTCTTCGGTCTGGGCGGCGACGCACGCTGGCTCGGCGTCCTGGGAGGCCCGGCGGCGGCCGTCCGGGTCATGCCGTTCCGCGCGCCCTTGTCCTTCGAGCTCGCGGCGCGGCTCGACTTCGGGCGCATCCCCGTGTGCAACGCATGGGGGTTGTGCCTGCGGTACCTCGGACTCTTCCCCGCCGTGGAGGCCGGCGCAGCCTACCTGTCGACCCAGCATGTGGCGGTCGTGGCGACGTGCGGCGTCCGCTTCATCAGGACGCTCGCGTGGTCCGGTGTCAGCGTGGAGCCGGCTGCGGCGGGTCGGATCTTCTGGTAGGGTTGACCGCCCGACGGGCGGAGAGCCTACCGGCCCGGACGCTCAACCCGGAGCAGATGGATGAAGTCATCGATGGGGAAGACGAAGCCCCTCGTACGCCGCGACCTCTGCGAGGCGGCCCTCGGGCACCGGCTGTTTGCGACCAGGGATCCCGACGGCTGGAAGGCGCACTTCGAGGTCCTGGGCACGCTGTGCGCCGAAGCATGGCTCGACGACCTGCCGGAGGAGGACCGCGCATGGGCAGCGGCGCACCGCGAGAGATTCAGGGAGTGGGTCGACGCTCCGGGGCCGAATGGCGCCGACCCGAGGTCCAGCGCGAGCGCCCTCCAGAGCGGCCAGGTCCCCGTTTCGGGGGAGTTCGCCCCATCGTGGCCGATGCTGCTCGGCGCCGTCGAGAGCGCGTTCTTCGCGTCCGTCAGGGTCTTCGAGGTGGCACCTGCCGGCGAGCGCGAACGTGCGGCGGCCGACGCGACATCGCGCCTCCACCGGACCTACCTCTGGCGAACCCTGTCGTCCGACGCTGCGGCCGAGCAGCACCGGCCCGAGGCGCTCCGCGCCTTCCAGAGGGGGTTTGAGCTCGGGCGCGGCACGTCGAGCTCCATCCGGAGCCCTGTCCCCCCGATGCTGGAGCCGCCGTGGTACTGGGGGGCAGGTCTGCCAGAGTATCCTGGGCCGATGGCCACGCGCGAGCGAGCCCTCCGGGCCTTGCCGATATCCGTCCATCGGGCCGAGTGGCTGTCACGCAACCGGGAGCTGCGCGATCTGTATGCGAGCGCCTGGCGAGACGACGTGCCGGAGGCGGACCGCGAATGGGCCCAGGTGTACCGCGATTGCTGCGCGGGGCATGTCAACCGCCGCCGGCGGGACGCCATCGCGCGGAGCGCCTATGAAAGCTATCTCCAGAGCAGCGGTGGGCTCTTCGACGGAGAGCCCGGCCGACCGTGGCTGAATCTGAGCCACTCCACCTCGGAGCCCTGGCGAGCTTTCGCCGACCGCGTCGAGGACGCGCCCGACGGCGAGAGCGAGCTTGCGACGGCCGAGGCGGCGGCGCGCGAATGCCGGGAAACACTCCATGGAAAGTTCCCGCCATGGGACAGCGACCCGGACCATGAGCACTGGCTCACGGCGGTCCGCGCAGCTCGCGCCCAGGCGCTGGCCGGCGATGCACCGCCGGACAAGGCGCGATAGCCCCAGCAGCCCCTCCCGGCTAGTCGGCCCCGCTGCAGTCCGAGACGTGAAAGACCGCCGTCTCGAGGCGCGCCTTCGCACCGTCGAAGAGACGGATGAGGTCGCACGGCCCCGCCGTCACGTCGGCCTCGTACGGGTCGGTTGGCTGCTCCTGGACGATAATCGCGCACGGGCCCTGGTAAAGATCTCCGTCGATCTTCGCAGATGCATGAGGCAGGCCGCCATCGTCCATGATGTTGACGTAGGAAAGCCCGGCGTCACCCCCGTTATCCACTACCACGCTGAGGTCACCTGCGTTCCGCACGACGCACAGGCCTATCGGATCGTCGTCTAGGCCTACAACATTCGTTCCGTTGCCGCCGGTGTCGATCACGAGCTCTTCGCCGGCGCGCGTCACCACCGCCTTGCCCGAGACCTTGGGCTCGGGATGGGCGCGGCATCCTCCGACCGAGCTCCACACGGCGACCCAGAACAGGGGCCGGAGCGTCCGCGCCACGGCCCTTGCGATTGGATCGATCATGTCGTGCATCCGCCATGACTCTGCGGAACCACAGTCGGCGGGTTCCCCACGGGCGTGCAGCACATCACGTGCTCTTCTCCATCCGCCTCGACGTACACCGCGCGGTCCTCGTATCCCTCGTAGCAGATCTCCTCTACCTCGGTCGGGATCACGCAAAGGGTGTACCCGTCCGGGAGGGCGTCTCGAACGATGCCCGCGCAAGCACGCGCGAACGTCCGCGATTCCGGTGCGTTGGAGGTATCTTCCCGCCAGCCGTCCCAGAGGACTTCCGTCTCTTCCGCACAGTCTTGCACCTCGCTCTGCGAGCCCTTCCAGAGCCACACAGCACGGTCCCCCTCGTGGGGTCCTGTGCCAGGGCAATCGCGGTCGGGCACACACGACACCCCGGCAGTCGCGCCGATGAACAGAAGAATGCATCGCATCGACAGAAGCCCTCCTAGTACAGCGCAGGACCACAGCTCACATCGCCGACTTCGCAGTACGGCCGGTGCAGATCGGCTCTTGCCGCCACGCCCGTTCGCCGCGAGAGCGCGGCGCGCGGCCGGCTGTCCGCTTCCCTCAAGACGGTCGGCGCCGACCCCGGCGGCGGCGCCGAACGCTGCACCTTTCGTGGCGGAGAGATCCTCTCCACCAGGATCGTTGCATGCTTCTCCGCGCGGAGCACGACCCGAGCCGGGCGGGTCAGACAGAGCACCCCCGTGCATATCGCGGCCAACACCGCGAGCGAAGCAGCGACCCATAGGGGGAATGACCGGGGCGGCGTTCCGGAAGGCCTCCGCCGGGCGGCCATGAGATCTCGTTCAGGTTGCCGGATCAAGGACGGTGGCGGCGGCAAGACCGGCTGCTTCGCAGCGGATGCCGGCCGCGAGGGCACATCAAGCGGGGGAACCTGGGGCAGCGGAGGATCGTCCTCGTTCGAAGGCGGAACCCCAGATGACACGACCCCGGGCGCGACCTCGGACGGCGGGGTATCTGGACCTACCGTGATCGATGCTGGCGACTGCGGCCCTTCCAGGTGCGAACTGCGCAGCGTCGACGGCGCTGCGCCGGCGACGGAGGCGCGGCCAGCGCGGCCGCTCGGTGTCTGGTCCAACGTAGGCCATGCGTCCACAAGGTCTTCGAGCACCGTGATGAAGTGGTCGACGTTCCTGTACCTGCGACGCGGATCCTCAGCCAGGGCCATCTCGATCGTGGCGGCGACAGCGCGCGGTAGATCGGTCGGAATGACCGGGCTGAGCCACGGCGCCCCCAGCTCACCTGTCTGGCCGATGTCCAGAGGGCAGCGGCAGGCGAGCTCGTACAGCAGGGCTCCGAGGCCATAGACGTCCGCCCGTGGGCCCACGTCGTCGCCGCTCAGCAGCTCAGGCGCCACAAGCCGCTCTCGCGCGGCTTCGTGCGGCTCGATCCGGAACAGTCGGACCAGGCCGAACTGGCGAATGCAGTAGTCGCGCTGCGACGTGATGAACACCCGGTCCGGCCCGAGCGCTCCATGGTACCAGCCCAGCTCGTGGCAGCGCTCGATCGCGCGGGCGACCTCGAGCACCATTCGCAGCGCGGTCGCCCCGAGATCGGCCCCGCAGGTTGCGTCCTTGATGCAGATGCCGTCGCTTCGCCGGCACGCGACCCAGGCAGAGAAGCCGCCCGCGTCGCCGTAGAGAACGGGCTCGATTTGCGGCACCGCGCGCGAGATATCCTGCAACCGCTTCAGCTCGGAAACGAAGGCCGTCCTATCCACGGGTTGGCCCTCGCGGAGGTGCAGCCAGACGGTCGCGCCCTCATCGCCTACCTGTCGGGCGAGGAACGTGCGGACCATGCCATCGTGAACCTCGCCGAGGATCCGGTGACCTTCCCAGACTGTACCAGGCTCTACCACGAGAACATCACCTCCGCGCCAGCCGTGCGCGCGCGGATCTGGGCGCCGTTCGGCAGCACCGCAACCGCGAGTGTCGCGGCACCCAGCGCGGTGCCGGCGACGAGCGCCGCGGTGCTGAGGTGCTGCTTCACGTCGACGGCGTGCTGCTCTCTTCGAAACGCTCCCGCATTCTCGATGTCCGAGTGGGGCTTGCACATCTCATCCCTCAAGGCGCTGTCCTCCAGCGATGCCACGATGTGCAGCACGATTCCCGATACCAGGAACGCGCCCGATGCTGCTGAGCCCGCATAAATAAGCCACCGCCCCGGAGGGGCTGCCGGTTGTGCCGGCGCGCCCGCCGGCCTCGCCGGCGGCGGAGCGGCCGGCCGAATGCTCGCGGGCTCGGCGCTCAGGAGGACGGCGCGCGGCTCCGATTCTCCCGCGGTGACGTGCACGGTGGAGCGCACCGTTCGGCCGTCCGGCATCGCCGCAGCGACCTCGTGCTGCCCGGGTGCGACGTAGATTCGACCGCTCTCGTCCACGAGACGCCCGTCGACGAGCACCGGCGCCGCCCCGGCGGGCGCGAACACACGGAGCTCCGCCACCTGCCGCCGCGCCGCGGCCAGGTCCGCGTGCCGCGTCTCGTAGAGCTTCTGCTCCTCGGGCGTGGCCGGCGGGCGCATCTCCTGCACGCAGCGCGTGAGCTCCACGACGGCGTCCACCCAGCGCCCGAGCCGGCGGTCGAGCTGCCCGAGCTGGCAGATCCCCACGGTGGATCTCTCGATATCGTAGATCTGCGCCCATAGATCGCGAGCGCGCGCGGTGTCGAGCCGCTCCAGGGCGGCCTCCGCTTCCCTGATCAAGGCGACCACGCGCGGCGACCGTGGTGGCGGCGGCGCGGCGAACGCCGGCGGAAGCACGAGGAGGAACATCGCGACGGCCGCCGCGTGCGACCAACAGACGACCAGCGCAGAACGCAGCAAGGCTCACCTCGGCCCAACGAAGGGAACCGGATGCCGCGCTGGCCCAATCCGGCGCGTCACCGCCCTTTCCGCCCAGCCTCGGCCTGAGCGGTGTCCATCCCTCGCGCCGACGAGAACTACCATGGGTCTCCCTGCGCTGTGAATCCCCGACAGGCCGAATTTCCGCCCGCG
The DNA here is from genome assembly GCF_051519845.1 of Sorangium sp. So ce362. Classification (NCBI taxonomy): domain Bacteria; kingdom Pseudomonadati; phylum Myxococcota; order Polyangiales; family Polyangiaceae; genus Sorangium; species Sorangium sp. So ce362. Next base: position 9,183,673 of record NZ_CP150332.1, read on the forward strand.
GGCGCATTGTGAATCGCTGGCAAAAATTCTCATCGATTCGCTCTCCTGGCGGCGGAGGTGCGCCGGCACGGAGCACGCCTCGGGAAGAAGGAAGGAAGACAGCCGCGACGAGGAGATGAGACATGGGCTGGCCGTCCGTCCAGGCGCCGCGACGCGGGCCGAGCGCGACCGGCCCTCCTCCAGCCACGGAGCAAGATCGCGACGCCAGTCCGGGCGCCCAGCAGCTTGCACTCAGCCAGCCCAGGACCGACACTCGGAGCGCCCCTTACCAAAGGAGGGTATCTCATGGGTTATCGCAATCTCAGTCCCCAGGCGATGGTCAACATCTCCGCGCCCTGGCTCGATCCGGCGCAGGATCGGAAGGTCTTCACGTCGCTGCCGCTGCTCGCGCCGCTCCTGCCCGCGGTCGAGGAGGCGCACGGCCGGATCCTGACCACGCAGCGGCTCGGCTCCAGCCTGCAGCAGCAGGCGAAGACGCTCATGGAGAGGGCGCTCGCGCTCGACGCGACGCACGACCGCAAGCTCCGCGGGGCGTACAACTACCTCGGCGCGCTCGCCGAGCTGACCGACGATCCCGCCTTCGCGGCGGCGCTCCTCGATCTGCGGGATCGGCTCGCGCCGGCGGGGCTCAAGGCGATCTCGCGGAGCTACGGCGACCAGGCGGGCGACGCCAAGCTGCTCCGGTCGCGGCTCGACGAGGCCTCGGAGAAGCTGCTCAAGAAGCTGAAGACGCCCGAGGGGCCGCTCGCGCAGGTGGTGGACGCCTGGGTCGCGGCCGCGCTCGAGATCGAGAAGGTGGAAGCGCAGCGCGAGCAGCTCGCGCAGAGCGCCCCGTCGAACACGGACGGGGCGACGCCGCGCGAGGTGCTGAACGCCCGCAACGGCTGGATCCGCGTGGCCCGCGCGGTCGAGACGAACCTCGCCCTCGAGAAGGCGGCGACCGGCGAGATCGCTGACCGCCTCCTCGGCCGGCTCCACCGCGAGTCCGCCCGGGCCGACCGGCGCGGACGCAAGGGCGGCGCCGAGGGCGAGGCCGAGCCCGCGCCGGCCGACGACGCCGCGCCGCCCGCCGCCGGCGACGACGACGATTCCTTCGACGGCGCCTGATCCTGGCGCTCCTGGCCTCCGCGCCACGATCAAGCCCCCGCGCGGGGCGCGCGAGGGAAGACGCCTTGCTCGATCTGCCGCCCTCCACCTCACGAAAGCAAGCTATATTACTTTTTTCGCCGCCTGCCGCCGGGTGCGCGGCTGTCCACTTGCGCGGAACAGGTGTCGGGCAGCGATTTACGTGAAACACATTACGCTAAACTGCCGCCGAGCGGCGATCCTGAGTAAGACATCTTACGTCGAAGCGCCGCCGAGCGGCGATCCTGAGTAAGATATCTCACGTCGAAGTGCCGCCGAGCGGCGATCGCCGATAGTTGACTTGCGCCGAGCGCCGCCGGGCGGCGATTCGTCGTAAGACATCTTACTTTTATGCGCCCCCCGCCGGGGCTCGCCGGATCTGGGCAAGCCCAGAGCGCTCGGGCTGCGACGCCGAGAAGAGGGCCCGACCACGGTCGCGAGCAGCAGGGCCGTCCCGAGCGCCTCGGCGACGGCCCTGCGGGGGAGATCAGCGCGCGGCGGCATCGTCGAGCTTGGACGGCGCGCAGCACGCCGGCGCGCAGCACGCGGCATCGCTCTTCGCGGCATCGCTCTTCGAGGGCACCGCGGGCTGACTCCCCATCACGGCCGCCTCGCCCTTCACCACGAACACCTCCCACGAATTGCCGTCGGGGTCCTCGATCCAGACCTTGTCCTGCACCGCATAGCAACAGGCCGTGTCCTCCTCCGTGAAGGTCCTGAGCTCCGCCGCCTCGAAGCGGCTCTTGGCCTCGAGCACGTCCTCCGTGCTCGCCACCTGGACGCCGAAGTGGCTCGCGTTGACGCCCGTGCGCGGCGCCTCCTGCATCGTGAGGTTCAACGAGGGCGACGCGAGGTCGAACTTCGCATAGCCGGGACGACGCTTTGTGGCGCTCACGCCAAAGGCCTTCTCGTAGAACGCGACCGAGGCGTCGATGTTGGAGACGTTGAGCGAGACATGAGGCTTGAGAACATTCATCGCGCACCTTCCTTCCAAAAAATTCGAAATATAGGGGCAAAAAAAATCAGCAGCACGCCTTGCCGCGCTTGCAACAGTCCTCCCACAGGTACGCGGTCAGGGCACGGAGCGCCTCGTAGTCGGCGCTGTAGTAATGAAACGTCCCTTCCCCGCGTGTCCTCAGGATGCCCGCATCGACGAACCGCTTCAGGTGATGGCTCAGCGTCGAGGCGGCCAGTCCGACGTGCGCCTGGATGTCGCCGGCGGAGGCGCCCTCCGCGCCGGCCTGCACAACGAAGCGCAGGACAGCCAGCCGCACGGGGTGCCCGAGCACGGCGAGCTGCTCGGCGTGACGATCGAGCTTCGACGACACGCCCTACTTCTACAATTATCGAAGCATCGGCGCAAGCCCTTCTTCCAGAAAATACGAACTGGTGCCGCGTCCCCCCGGGGTCCTCGGCGCCTTGGTCCCCCTCCTCGCTCGACGTGTGTCCGGGCCCGCCCCCGCGGCGACCCCCCGCGACCGTCGCGGCCGATGCTAGCAGCTCGCCCCGTCCCGGCGGCACAGGTCGCTCATCTCGCGCGCGAGCGCCTCCATGCGCCCGAGGCTCCCGAGCAGCGCCTGCGCGCCATCGCCCGGGGCGGAGAGCGCCGCCTCCACCCGGTCGGCGAAGCGCTCGGGACACCGCGGGAGCGCCCGCGTCCTCTGCAGGGAGCCCTTCTCGTTCGAGAGGTAGCGCTCGTTCAGCGCGAACAGCGCCTGCACCAGGCAGGCGGCGGCGCGGAACAGACAGCCGCTCACGTACGTCACGTCGCCGCGCCTGGCCGCCTTCTTCGCGGTGTCGATCGCGAAGCCGGCCTCCCACAGGAACCGGTCGAGGAGCGCCCTCCTCAGGGCCGGCGGATACGGCGTCACGAGCGCCTTGAGCGGGGCCAGCGCGCCTCCCGGATCGAAGAGCGGCCGGCAGTCGTGGAGGTCGGCCAGGTAGATGGAGCTGAGGAAGCCGTGAGGGTGCCCGGGCTGGTAGTCGCACGTCACCTGCCCCGCGCGGCATTCCTCGATCACGCGCCGCATGCGGGCGAGATCGCGGTAGAGCCAGTCGACCCGGTGCCCCTCGATCTCGAGCCACGCGCCCCCGTTGATCCACGGTCCCCACGCGCCGAGCGGCGTCACGTCGTCCCCGGCGGCCGTCGCGAGGAGCTCCCGCGCGAGCGGCGTCACGGTATCCCCCGCGCCGCTCGCGCAGAGCTCCCGCGCGAGCGCGCGCAGCGCCGGGAGGTCGGGCGGGCGCTCCGGCTCGTAGTAGATGCCAAGATCGATGTCCGAGTCCGGGTGGCCCTCGCCGCGGGAGCGCGAACCGCCCAGCACGACCGCCACCACGCCCGAGATCGCGCCGAGCCGAGCCGCCACGCGCGCTGCCACGTCGAGTGCCCCGTTTGCCCCGTTCACGCCGCCTCCTGTCGCTTCCCCGCGACACGCCGAGCGTAACATCAGGACGCGCCCGGGCGCCCGGACCGGACAGGCGCCGCCGCGCCCCGCCCGCTCGCAGCCCACGCCGCGCCCCGCCCGCTCGCAGCCCACGCCGCGCCCCGCCCGCTGTGCCTGCGCCCGCCGTTCTGCTAAACGGCAACGCGTGCCCGACCTGATCGTCCACCCGGCCGAGCGACCTCTCCTCGGGAGCGTGCCGGTTCCCGCGGACAAGAGCATCGCCCACCGGGCGCTCCTCCTGGCTGGGCTCGCCATCGGGCAGAGCCGCATCCGGGGCGGAACGCTCGGCGGCGACATCCTCTCGACCGTGAACGCGCTGCGCGCCATGGGCGTCCGCGTCGAGGAGCCGGCGCCGGGCGACCTCGTCGTCGACGGCGCCGGGCTCTCCGGCCTCCGCGCCCCGGCGGGGCCCATCGACTGCGGCAACTCCGGGACCACCATGCGGCTCCTCTCGGGCATCCTCGTCGCCCAGCGCTTCGCCGCGCGGCTCGTCGGCGACGCGTCGCTCTCGCGCCGCCCCATGGAGCGCGTGGCGAAGCCGCTCCGCCTCCGCGGCGGGCACATCGAGGGGCAGCTCGACCCGCGCAAGATCGGCGAGATCACGGCGCCGCTCGACGTCGGGCCGCTCCCCGAGCCGCACGTGCTCTCGTCCATCGAGTACGACCTCCCCGTCCCGTGCGACCAGGTGAAGAGCGCCCTCCTCTTCTCCGGCCTCTTCGCCGACGGGCCCACGTTCGTGCGCGAGCCGATCGTCTCGCGCGACCACACCGAGCGCATGCTCACCGCGCTCGGCGTCCCGGTCGACTCGGTCGGCGCGATGGTCTGCCTCGACGCGGCCCGCTTCTCCGGCGCGCTGCCGGCGTTCGACGTCGACGTGCCCGGCGACCTCTCCGCCGCCGCGTTCCTCATCGCCGCCGCGCAGCTCGTGCCGGGCAGCCGCGTGACCGCGCGGCGCGTGGGGCTCAACCCGACGCGCACCGGCCTGCTCGAGGTGCTGCGCGACATGGACAGCAGCGTCGCCGTCGAGATCAAGGGCGAGGCCCTCGGCGAGCCCACCGGCGATCTCCACATCGCCTCCGGCGGCGCCCTGCGCGGCGGGCGCGCGGGCGGCGAGCTCGCGTCGCGCGCCCTCGACGAGCTGCCCATCCTGCTCGGCCTCGCGGCGCGGGCGCGCGGCCTCACCGAGGTGTTCGACGCGCGGGAGCTGCGCGTGCAGGAGACCGACCGGATCGCGGCGATGGCGTCCGTGCTCGGGGCCTTCGGCGTGCGCTGCGAGGAGCGCACCGACGGGCTCCTCGTCGAGGGCAGGCCCGACCGGCCGCTCGACGCGGCGGACATCGACAGCCGCGGCGATCACCGCATCGCGATGACGGCCGCCGTGCTCGGGCTCGTCGCGAGCGGGCCCACGCGCGTGCGCGACGCGGGCTGCATCGCGACGAGCTTTCCCCTCTTCATCGGGACGCTCCGCGCCCTGGGCGCGCGCATCGAGGTCGAGGGCGCCCGCGCGGCATGAGCGGGCGAGCAGGTGAGCGAGGAGGAGCGCAGGTGACGGAACGGCAGAGACAGGACGACGCACGCCACCTCCCGGGCCAGGGCGAGCTCCGGCGGCTGCGCGTCGCCATCGACGGACCGGCCGGCGCCGGCAAGGGCACGGTCGCGCGGGGGCTCGCCGAACGGCTCGGCTACCTCCTCGTCGACACCGGCGCGATCTACCGCGCCGTCGCGCTCGCGGTCCACCGCGTGGGCCTCGCGTGGGACGACAGCGGCGCGATCGGCACCCTCGCCGAGGATCTCGCGAGCGGCGGGCGCATCGCCCTGGAACGCGGCGGGCCCGGCGCGCCGCCCGACTCCACGGACGCCCGCGCGGCGCACGACGTCCGCGCGGCGCACGACGCCCGCGCGGCGCACACCACCTCGGACGCCGGCGCAGCGGACGACGGCTCGGCCGACGGCCCGGCCCACTCGAGCGTGGGGGGCAGCGGCATGCGGGTGCTGCTCGACGGCGAGGACATCTCCAGCGCGATCCGCGCGCCCGAGATCAGCCTCGGCGCGAGCCGGGTCTCGGCCATCCCCGCGGTGCGCAAGGCGCTGCTCGCGATGCAGCGGCAGGCCGGCGCCGGCGGCGGGGTCGTGCTCGAGGGGCGCGACATCGGCACCGTGGTGTTCCCCGACGCCGAGGTGAAGTTCTTCCTCACCGCGCCGGCCGAGATCCGCGCGAAGCGGCGGTACGACGAGCTCGTCGCGCGCGGCATCGACGTCAGCTTCGAGGCGACGCTCTCCGACGTGCTCCGCCGCGACAAGGCCGACAGCGAGCGCGCCGTCGCGCCGCTCCGCAAGGCCGACGACGCGATCCTCGTCGACTCCGGGCACCGGAGCCCGCAGGAGATCATCGACGAGATGGCGACCCTCGTGGAGATCCGTGCGCGCGGCGCGTGACGTCCGCGCCGCCGTCGCCGTCGTCACCGTGATTGCGCTCGCGCTCCCGGCCTGCGGGGGCGCGGCGCCGCAACCCGAGGCGCGCGGCGTGGGGAGCCCGGCCGGCCCGCGGATCGTCCGGCGCATCGAGCCGGCCGATCTCCTCCCGGCCGATCTCGATCTCGTTGTGCGCGTCGACGTCGCCCGTATGCGCGGCGACCTGGGCCAGGCGGCCGCGGACGAGCTCGCGCGGCGCGCGCTCGACGAGGTGCCCGACGAGGCGCTCGAGAGCGCCCTCCACCGCGCGGACATCGTCTGGCTCGGCCTGCGGCTCGCCGATCTCGAGGAGGGCGACCGCGTTGTCGTCCTGGAGGGCCGGATGGCCGGGCTCACGCCCGATCCCGATCGCTGGGAGGCGTCGCCGGCAGCGAAGGGCGTGCAGGGCGGCGTCGCCGTCTTCGACCGCCGCGACGGCAGCGCCGGCGCGCGCGCCGACACCGCGCGGATCGTCGCGCTCGGCGATCGCGCCGTCGCGCTCGTGTCCGCGGTCGAGGTGAGCAGCGTCGCGCGCGTCCTCCGCGACGGCCCCGACGAGCGCCGCGGCGACCCGGCCGCCGAGGGGCTCGTGAGCCTCGACCTGCGCGCGCGCCGGCTCCCTCCCTCGCTCGCGCGGCGCTTCCCGTCGATCGGCGCGGTCGTCGCCGGCGTCGAGCGCGTCCGCGCCGTGGCGTCCCTCACCGACGAAGGGGTGCGCCTCGATGCAGAGATCGTCGGCGTCGACCCGGCCGGCGCCGCGCGCGCCCGCCGGCTCCTCGAGGTGCTCCGCGACAACGTCGAGGAGGCACGTTACGTGGACCTCATGAAGGCGCTCTCGATCGAGCAGGTGGAGCGCACCGTGCGGCTCCGCTGGCTCTTCCCTGCGCCCCTCGTGCTCGCCCTGCTGTCTCGGAGCTCTCCCGGCTGAACCCATCCCCGACGCGCGTCGGTTTCGTTTACGTTCTCTGGCTGTCCCGGCGCTCCCCCGGCTGAAACCGATGTCCGACACCCTGATCGAAGAGCCGATCCGACCGACCGTGATCGACGACCCCGCGGCGCCCGCGCCTGCGCCCGTGGCCGACCCCGCCGAGGCGCAGCCCGCGAAGCCCGGCGACGGCGGCGCCCCGCCGCGCCCTGCCCGGCCGCGGGGGGCCGCGTGCCTCGTCGCCGGGCTCGCGCTCGTCGCGCTGCTCGCCGGCGTCGCGCTCGGCGTCTACTTCCTCTTCTGGCGCTACGAGCCGACGGCCCGGCGCCACATCCCGGGCGACGCGAACATCGTGCTCCGCCTCGAGACCGCCGATCTCGCGCTCTTCGGCCCCGTGCGCCGGCACTTCCTCCCGCTGCTCGACGAGGCGCCCTCGGGCACGTCGCGGCGGGCGCGCATCGAGGCGGCCACCGGCCTCGATGTCCTCTCGGATCTGCGCGAGATCGTGATCGCCTCGACCGACGCCGCGAGCTGGGTCGCGCTCGCGGGCGGGCGCATCCCGAAGGACCGGTTCGTCGCCGGCATGGAGAAGGTCGCCCGCGAAGAGGGCTGGGCCGGCCTCCGCCGCGAGGGAGATCTCCTCCTCCTCGGGCCGCGGGCCGTGATCGGCCAGGCCGACGACGGCACGCTCGTCCTCGGCACGGACGTCGAGATCGTGAAGGCCGCGCTGCCCGCGTCGGACGAGTGGCAGCGCCTCGATCTGCCCGAGCAGGGCCCCGTCACCTTCGCGCTCACCAGCGCCGCGTGGTCGGGCGCCGCCGGCGTGGTGTCCGCCGTGCTTCCGCGCGCCGGAGCGCTGTTCCGCCGCATCGATCACGCCTCGGGCACGTTCACCCTCGGCGCGGAGCCCGCGCTCGCGATGCGCCTCGCGCCCGTCTCGGGCGACGCCGCCGCGGCGCTCGCCGCGGACACGCAGGCGTTCCTCGGCAACCTCAAGCTCGCCCTCGCGCTGCTCCCCGACGTCGCCGGCGCCGGGACCGCGATCGAGGGCGCCCAGGCCGTAGCGCAGGGCGATCGCGTCGAGCTCCGGGCGAAATGGCCCCACGAGGGCCTCGATCGCGCATGCGCGGAGCTCGCACAGCGGGCCCGCGCCGCGCGAGACGCCGGCGGCGCCCCGCGCCCCGCGCCCTGAGGGGCGCGCTGCTTTGAGCCGGCGGGCGCATCGTTTCTCGGGGAAACGACAAAAACCTCTCGTGGCTCGGTCGTTGCATTGACAGAGGCCCCTCCTCAGACTACAGGCTCGCCTCTCCCGAGGGGCCGGGTACATCGGTACGCGTGTGCCTGCCCCTCCGTCGCTCGTGCGTGGCACCAAGGGTCCACGCCTGCGCCCGCTGCGACGAATCCCAGGGAAGGAAAGGAAACAAGAACGAACAACATGACTAGTAACATCCATATGGAGGCTGGCTCGTCCGGGGCGAGCATGGAGAGCTTTGCCGCGCTCTTCGAACAGAGCGTGGAAGGGGGCGATTTCGCGCGTGAAGGAGAGATCATCTCCGGCACCGTGGTCGCAGTGAACCGCGACTCCGTCGTGGTCGACATCGGCGGCAAGAGCGAGGGCGTCATCGCGCTCCGCGAGTTCGCGGACGCCGGCGGCGTGAGCGCCGTCAAGGCCGGCGACAAGGTCGACGTCTACATCGAGAGCCGCGAGAACGACGACGGCCTCGTCACCTTGTCGAAGGAGAAGGCCGACAAGATGAAGGTCTGGGATGAGATCTCGAACGCCTGCGAGGCGGACGAGCTCATCGAGGGCACCATCAGCCAGCGCGTGAAGGGCGGCCTCTCGGTCACCATCCGCGGCGGCGTGAAGGCCTTCCTCCCGGGCTCTCAGGTCGATCTTCGCCCGATCCGCAACTTGGACAAGCTGATCGGCCAGACCTACAAGTTCAAGGTCATCAAGTTCAACAAGAAGCGCGGCAACATCGTGCTCTCGCGGCGCGTGCTCCTGGAGCGCGAGCGCGACGAGATGAAGGCCAAGACGCTCGAGACGTTGACCGAGGGGATGACCGTCAAGGGGACCATCAAGAACATCACCGAGTACGGCGCCTTCGTCGACCTCGGCGGCATCGATGGCCTCCTGCACATCACGGACATGTCGTGGGGCCGCGTGAACCACCCGAGCGAGGTGTTCCAGGTCGGCGACGAGGTCCTCGTGAAGGTCCTCAAGTACAACGCCGACACCGAGCGCGTCTCCCTGGGCCTCAAGCAGACCCAGGAGGACCCCTGGAACCACGCCGAGGAGGCCTACCCCGCGGGCAAGAAGGTCCGCGGCAAGGTCATGTCGATCACCGACTACGGCGCGTTCGTCGAGCTGGAGCCGGGCGTCGAGGGCCTCATCCACGTCAGCGAGATGAGCTGGACCAAGAAGGTCAAGCACCCGTCGAAGCTGCTCGAGGTGGGCCAGGAGCTCGAGTGCCAGGTGCTCGAGGTGGACGCGCGCGCGAAGCGCATCAGCCTCGGACTCAAGCAGCTGGAGCCCGATCCCTGGATGCTCTTCACGGACAAGTACCACCCCGGCGACAAGATCGCGGGCAAGGTCCGTTCGCTCACCGACTACGGCGTCTTCGTCGGGATCGAGGAGGGCGTCGACGGCATGGTCCACAAGAGCGATCTCTCGTGGTCGGTGCGCGTCAACAACCCGAGCGACCTGTACCACAAGGGCGACGACGTCGAGGCGATCATCCTCTCGATCAACCACGACGAGAAGAAGGTCTCCCTCGGCATCAAGCAGCTCTGGGACGATCCGTGGCCGACCATGCTGACGGAGTACCCGCCCGGCCGCGTCATCGACGAGTGCCAGGTGGTGAGCATCGTCGACTACGGCGTGTTCGTGCGGCTGCGCGAGGGCGTCGAGGGCCTCGTCTCGCTGGGCGACGTGCAGGAGCCCGAGGAGGGCAAGCTCAAGGTCGGCGACAAGGTCAAGGCCGAGATCTCCTCGCTCGACACGGTCGATCGCCGGCTCTTCCTGACGATGAAGAACATCGGCATGGAGCGCCCCGCGCCCGTCCAGCGCCAGCAGCAGAAGCGCAAGGAGGAAGGCGGGGACGACAAGCCGGTGGCCGGGACGATCGGCGATCTCATCAAGGAGAAGTTCGGCGGCAAGCTCGACCTGAAGTGACGCTGCCCGGCGCGCGGCCGCTCTGAGTCGGCCGCGCGCCAGGCGCTCACTCCGCCGCACGCCAGGTACGGCGGGCCGCGGGCGCCCCGGTGCCGCTCGGCTCGCCGTGTGGACCCGATGTCGACGAGAGGCGAGGCCCTTCCCAGGGCCTCGCCTCTTGCTTTTTCCAGGGGCGCCGTGGACGATCCTCGCCCCGATGAGAGGCCCCCTCGCGCGCTCTGCCCTCGCGGCGCCGGTCCTTGCCGCCCTGGCGTTCGGCGCGCCCCCCGCCCGGGCCGACGGCCCCCTCGCCCGCCCGGCGGGCGGCGATCCGCTGGCCCGCCCGGCGAGCGGCGGCTCCCTTGCCAGCGCCGCAGGCCGCCTGCCCCCGGTGGCGTTCCCGGGGCGGCCGCTCGTGGGCGCCCTGGCCCTGCGGCGCGACCCCGACCCGTGGTTCGGCGATGACAAGGCGCGCCATTTCTACGCGTCAATCGCCCTCGCCGGCGGCGGGTACGCGCTCGGCGCGCTCGCGACCGACGACACCCACGGACGGATCGTGGTGGGGGCCGCGGTCGCGCTCGGCGCCGGCCTGGCGAAGGAGGCCTTCGACGCCGCCGGGCACGGCACCCCGTCCTTCCGCGATCTCGTCTGGGATGCGCTCGGTACCTCCGCCGGGCTTGCCCTCTCGGTCTGGTTCGACCTCGCGGCGACGCCGATCTCGTTCTGAGGTCCGCGCCGCGGCCGGCGCGAAGAACGGGCGGTGGTCCCGCGCGCGCGGCCGTCGTGCTAGCGTCTCCGCGACATGGGTAACCCCCTGTGGGCGCCCTGGCGCATCGAGTACATCCTTGCGCCGAAGGGCCACGCCGACTGCATCTTCTGCGGTATTCCCCGCGCCTTCGAGCAAGAACAGCGCGAGCGGCTGGTCGTGGCCACGACCCGCCGCGCGTTCGTCATGCTCAACCGCTACCCGTTCGCGTCGGGTCACCTCCTCGTGGTCCCGCACGCGCACGTCGCCTCGCTCGACGCGCTCGATCCGGCCGACCATGAGGCGCTCTTCCGCCTCGTGCGCGAGTCGACGACCCGCCTGCGCGCCGCGCTCAGGTGCGAGGGCATGAACGTCGGGATCAACCTTGGCACCGCCGCGGGCGCCGGCATCGCCGAGCACCTGCACGTGCACATCGTCCCGCGCTGGCCCGGCGACACGAACTTCATGCCGGTGCTCGCCGACGCGCGCGTCGTGCCGCAGGCGCTCGAGGCGACGCGCGATCACCTGCTCGGCTTCTTCGCCGACCTGCCCGCGTCGCTCGTTGACGACGGCGTCCCGGGCTCGGCGTCGCGCGGCGGGGCGCTGTGAGCGAGGGCATCTCGCCGCGCACCGTGTTCCTGACGATCAGCGCCGTCCTCACGGTGGCGTTGCTCATCGTCGCCCACGCGGTGCTGCTCCCCTTCGTGCTCGCGCTCGTCGTGGCCTACGTGCTCACGCCGGCGGTCCTCCGGCTCGAGCGCGCGCGCGTCCCGCGCTGGGCCGCGATCCTCGTCGTCTACGCCCTCGTGCTCTCCGGCGTCGCCGGCTTCTTCGCCCTCAGCGTCCCGCGCCTCGTGGCCGAGGGAAAGGCGCTCACCGTCGAGGCGCCACGGCTCGCCGCGCGGCTCCGCGAGGAGTACCTGCCCGCGCTCGACGTGCGGCTCCGTCGCTGGTCGGGCCGCGAGCCTCTGGCGCCGCCCTCCGCGCCGCCCGAGGCCACGCCGGACCGGCCGTTCGGCGAGCGCGCCGCGCCGCCCGGCTCGATCGCCGCGCTCCGAGAGGAGAGCGCCGAGCGCCCGCCTGTCCGCATCACGCCCGGCCCGGGCGGCTCCTTCGACGTGCACATCGCCGACGACGTCGAGATCCGCGAGGCAGGCGACGGCGTCTGGCAGATCGCGCAGGCGCGCCCGAAGCACCCGCTCTCCAGCGCGAACATGCTCCAGGAGGGTTACGAGAAGGCGGCCGACTACCTCAAGGAGAACTCGCTCACGGTCCTGCGGATTGGCCAGGCCATCGCGACCGCCATCTCGCGCGGCATCTTCAACCTCTTCATGACGTTGATGCTCGCCGGGTACATCATCCTCACGCACGAGAAGATCTTCCGCTTCTTCCGCGAGCTCTGGCACCCGATCTCGCGCGACTCGTTCGATCGTTTCCTGCGCCGGCTCGACCGGGGCCTGTCCGGCGTCGTCCGCGGTCAGCTCCTCATCTGCCTCGTGAACGGCGTCCTCTCCGCGATCGGCTTCTGGCTCTTCGACCTCAAGTACTGGCCGATCCTCTCGGTCCTCGCGGGGGTGATGTCGCTGATCCCGATCTTCGGCTCGATCCTGAGCTCGATCCCGGCGGTCGCCATCGGCCTCACGCAGTCGTTCGGCACGGCGGCCGGCGTGCTCGCGTGGATCGTGGGCATCCACCAGCTCGAGGCGAACTTCCTGAACCCGAAGATCATCGGCGACTCGGCGAAGATCCACCCTGTCCTCGTGGTGCTCGCGCTGCTCATCGGCGAGCACTTCTTCCAGATCACCGGCGCGCTCTTCGCGGTCCCGTGCCTGTCGATCGCGCAGACGATCTTCCTCCACTTCCGCGAGTCCACGCTCGGCCTTGCCGACCCGACGGCCTCGATCCCCCCGCAGCGCGGCCCGCAGCTCGCCACCCCCTCGATCGAGCCGCTCCCCCCGCTGCGCGGCTTCGAGACCGCCGGCCCTGCCATGACCCCCCTCCCCTCCTCCGGCGCCGATCCGGACCCCGCCCCCCGCGCGAACGACCCCGTCACCTAGCCGCTCCCGGGCAAGCCGGCTATGAGAGCCCGAGCCCCGCCAGCGGGAACGTCAGATCCACGACCTCGATGAAGACCCCCGGCAAACCCACCCTGACCCCGACCCCGAAGAAGCAGAGCCCCAAGCAGCAGCGCGAGCAGGCCATCTCGGCCCTCCGCAGTGGAAAGCCGCCGGCCGATCCCCTCGCCCAGCTGAACCCGCGCTCGCTCGCCCTCCGCGTCGGCATCCCGGCGCTCATCGTCTGGGCCATCGCCCTGGCCCTCCCGGGGATCTGGCCGAAGGTGGTCGCCGGCGTCCTGACGGTCATCGTCGTGGGCGTCATCCTGTGGGCGCTGCGCTTCGCGACCAAGACGCGCGCCGTCGCGCAGATCGTGCAGACCGCCGGCACCGCCGAGGCCCGCAAGGACGCGATCGCCAAGCTCGACACGGAGTTCAAGAAGGACGACGCGGCCGCGACGTTCGCGAAGGCGCAGCTCCAGATGCAGGAGGACCCGCGCGCCGCGCTCAGGACGCTGGAGACCATCAACCTCGACAAGGTGATGGCCCCCATGGCCGACGAGGCGCGCGCCCAGCGCGGCATGATCCACCTCATCCTGAGCGAGACGGACGAGGCGCGAATGCTCGTCGACAAGATCGACATGAGCCGCCACAAGGAGCCGAAGATCCGCGCCATGATGGCCGCCATCGTCGGCGAGGCGTGGGCCCGCACCGGCCAGGCGGCGAAGGCGGTCGAGCTGCTCGAGACGTACGATCCGAGCGACGAGGCGTTCGCCGATCTCAAGCCGCAGCTGCTCCGCTCGCGGGCGTTCGCCTACGCGTGGGCGAACAACACGAAGCAGATGAAGAGCACCCTGCGGACGCTGAGCGCGCTCAACCCGCAGTACCTGAGCGGCTTCGTCACGAAGAAGAAGAGCCCCATGGGCGTCCCGCCGCGCGGCGTGCACCCCATGCTCGAGAAGGAGGCGTTCGAGATGCTGATGCGATCCGGCGCCGTCCCTCGCAAGATGCAGCAGGTGAGGCGCGGCTGAGCGGCGGCCGGCCGAGGTCGACGGCGCGGACCGCGCCCGCCTCAACGCCTGTCCGCCGCGCGCGGCCCCTTGACGCGGGGCGCGCGGAACGGCTCACATGCGCGACCTGATGAGAGGGACCGCGCTGATCTACAGCTCGCACAGCCGCTGCAACGTCATCCACAACGACTACATCGCGCAGCGCGCCCTGGCAGGGCGGGACAACAAGCGCATCCTGTTCCTGCCGATGTCCGAGGCGCCCCGCGACGGCAACGAGCTCGAGCGGCAGGAGTTCGCGTACGGCAACTTCCGCTGGTTCTTCCGGTTCTACGAGCGGTTCGGCCTCGAGCCCGTGCCGTTCTACTGGACCCGCCACCTGCGGCGGGAGGACGTCGACGTGCTCTGGCACCTCCTCGGATCGTCCGAGGTGGTGATCCTCGGCGGCGGCTACAGCACGACGGGGCTCTCGCGCTACAAGCAGCTCGGCGCCCTGTTCGAGGGCGAGCCCGGCAAGTTCGGGCGCCTCCTGCACGAGCGCCGGCAGCAGGGCCTGCTCACGGTCGGGTTCTCCGCCGGGGCCGACCAGCTCTGTCAGCACCTCTTCCGCCGGGTGTGGGACAGCCCGGGCGACAGCGACGGGTTCGGCCTCGCGCGCGACACGCTCGTGACGCTCCACCACGAGCCGAGCCGCAACGGCGACCTCTGGCACGCCGCGAGGCGCATGCCCCATTGCTTCGTCTTCGGGCTCCCGAACGACTCCGGGCTCAATGTGGACTGGGGTGTTCTCCCCTCCGGCAATCTCTGGCAGGTCTACGAGCTCATCGTCGACACCTCCTGGGACGATCCGGCCGACGCCCTCCACGTGAAGACGCGGCAGGGTGCGCTCATCGACCACTTCGACAACACGGGCCGCCACTGGGCGTTCCACGGCGGCGACCACATCGCGCGGATCACGTCGCAGGACGGCCGCTTCGACCGGGCCTGGATGACGGCGGGCGGGCGGCTGCTCGACTACTGGACGCGCGAGCCCGCCGCCCATGGGTCGATCGACGAGATCCTCGCGAGCCACTGATCGCGCTGCGGCCGCATGGCGCGCCCGAGCCAGGGTTGACGTTGGGCAGGCGGCGCCGCATCGCTGATCGAGGCCGCCATGCCCGCTCGACCTTGCGTTTTCTGCAGCATCGCCCGGGGCGAAACGCCGGCCTACGTCGTGCTCGACGAGCCGGAGATGATGGCGTTCCTGGACGCCCGCCCGCTCTTCCCGGGTCACTGCCTGCTCGTCCCGCGCGTTCATCACGAGGTGCTCACGGACCTTCCGTCGGAGCTCGTTGGCCCCCTCTTCATGACCGCCCAGCGGCTCGCGCGCGCCGTGGAGTCGGCGAGCTCAGCAGACGGCTTCTTCGTCGCGATCAACAACCGCGTCAGTCAGAGCGTCCCGCACTTGCACGTCCACGTGGTCCCGCGTCGCCAGAAGGACGGTCTCAAGGGCTTCTTCTGGCCTCGTTACAAATATGCCGGTGAGCGCGAGATGCACGGTCTTCGTGACGCCATCGTGACGGCGTTGTCTGAAGGTTGAATTCCGTCGCAGTAACGGTTATCTGAGCGTGACGCCGGCCTGGCTCAGGCGAAAGGCGTCCGTCCCTGACCGCGGCATTCTGCCACACACGGTTGGTACGTCGTGGCATCTTGCGACGCGCCAGGCCTGCTGCCACGTTGGGGAATAGACCGCGATCTACCCCGGTTCGAACGGCCGACGCTCTATCCATCCCTGAACGATGCTGAGTTTCCGGTCATTTCTCCCTCGGCTCGCGCTGCTCTTCGCGCTGATCCTCGCCCCAGTTACGCTGGTACGGGGGAATCTCAGCATCATCGAAGCGAGCAGCTCGGATGTTTCGGGGGCGTTTCGAACCGGATCCATCGAGATCGATCAAGGTGATCTCGCGGGGCTGCACCTGCCGTTCCGCGGTTCGTCCCATCACCGCCGCGCGCTCCACGCGGTGCCGAGCGACGGCGAGGGGCGGGCGCGGGTCGACCTCGTGGCCGATCTCCGCCCCCCCCGCGTCGCGTCGCCCGTCCCTCACCCTCCTTTTCGTCGTCCTCCACCACGTTTCCTGAATTGATCGCCTAGCTCCGTGGCTGAGGCCGCTCGCGGCCGGGCGCGGAGGATCTGGAAACCGGAGGTGTTCACGACGACTGCCGCGCTGAATCGGCGCGGTCAACGAGAGGGTTTGTTCCATGCAGAAGCTCGCTGACGGGTTGCACAAGTTCCATGCCGAGGTTTGCCGCTCACATCAGGATCTCTTCCGCCACCTGGCGGGGGGTCAGCGGCCCGAGGCGCTGTTCATCACGTGCTCGGACAGCCGGATCAACCCGAACCTCATCACGCAGACCCAGCCGGGCGACATCTTCATCGTGCGCAACGTCGGCAACATCGTGCCGCCGTACGGCGCGAGCAACGGCAGCGAGGCCGCGGCGATCGAGTTCGCGGTCGCGCACCTGGGGGTCAAGCACATCATCGTCTGCGGCCACACGCTCTGCGGGGCGATGCGCGGGCTGCTCCATCCCGCGGGTCTCGACGAGCTGCCGGCGGTCAAGGGGTGGCTCCAGCACGCGGAGCTGACCCGCCGCCTGGTGCAGGAGAACTACCCGCACATCGAGGGGGAGGATCGGCTGACGATCACGGTGGAGGAGAACGTGCTCGCCCAGATCGAGAATCTCAGGACGCACCCGACGGTGCGTGCGCGGCTCGCGCGCGGCGAGCTCTCGGTCTACGCGTGGGTCTTCAAGATCGAGACAGGGCAGGTATATCAGTTCGAGCATTCGACCGGGCAATTCGGGCCCATCTGCGAGGCGGCGCCCCCGTCGGCGTTACCGGAGACCAAGGTCTACCGGCGCGCCGGCTGAGCACCTCACAGGCACTGAACCAAGGATCACTGGAAAGAGGACCCGTTCAATGCAGTTCCCGAATGCCATCCAAGCAAGCGCCGGATCGGAGCGCGCAGACTCCCGTACCGATTCTGCTGGCGTCCCTGGCAGCGCAACAGCAATCCCCATCCAGGTGGCGCCTCCTGCGGACAGCGCGCCGCCGCTCGATCCGCGCCTCCGCGCGAATCTCAAGTACGATATCCCCGCAGGCCTCGTCGTCTTCCTCGTCGCCCTGCCGCTCTGCCTGGGCATCGCGCTCGCGTCCGGGGCCCCTCTCCTGTCCGGCATCGTGGCCGGGGTCGTGGGAGGGCTCGTCATCCCGCTCGTGAGCCGGTCCGCGCTCAGCGTGAGCGGCCCGGCGGCGGGGCTCGCGGCCATCGTGGTCGCGGGCATCGCCACCCTGCAGAGCTTCCAGGCCTTCGCGATGGCCGTGGTCATCGGCGGCGTCCTGCAGCTCGCGCTCGGCTTGCTGAAGGCCGGCGCGATCAGCCATTTCTTCCCCTCCTCCGTCATCAAGGGGATGCTCGCGGCCATCGGCGTCCTGCTCATCCTGAAGCAGCTCCCCCACGCCGTCGGCTTCGACCAGGACAACTTCGCCTCCGAGTCGTTCCAGGTCGAGGGCGGCAACACCTTCACGATGCTGGCCCAGGCGCCGCAGGCGATCGAGTGGGGCGCGTTCCTCATCAGCGCCGTCTGCCTGGGCATCCTGGTCGGGTGGGAGAAGACGCGCTTCGCGAAGATCTCCTGGCTGCCCGCGCCGCTCATCGCCGTGGTCGTCGCCACGCTCGGCAACGAGCTGTTCAAGACGGCGGTCCCGTCGCTCGCCCTCGATCAGAAGCACCTCGTGTCGCTGCCGATGGGCGACGGGGCGCAGGGCCTGCTCAGCGTCCTCCAGCTGCCGGACTGGTCCGCGATCCTGCGGCCCGAGGTCTGGGTGCTGGGCGTGACCCTCGCGATCGTGGCCAGCCTCGAGACGCTGCTCAACCTGGAGGCCGTGGACCGGATCGATCCGTGGCACCGCAAGTCGCCGCCGAACCGGGAGCTCGTCGCGCAGGGGCTCGCCAACATGCTCTCCGGGTTCGCCGGGGGCCTCCCGGTCACATCGGTCATCGTCCGCAGCAGCGCCAACACGAACGCCGGCGCGCGCACGCGGGTCTCCGCCTTCACGCACGGCGCGCTGCTCCTGCTCGCGGTGGTCTTCGCCGCAGGGCTGCTCTCGCACATCCCGCTCGCGTGCCTCGCGACGATCCTGCTCGTCACCGGCTACAAGCTGGCCAAGCCAAAGATCTTCGCCGAGATGCACAAGCTCGGGTGGAGCCACTTCATCCCGTTCGTGGTGACGATCGTGGCCATCGTGCTGACCGACCTCCTGAAGGGCATCGCCGTCGGCCTCGCGGTCGGCGTCCTCTTCGTGCTGAGGACCCAGATGTCCCGCGTCTTCGACGTGATCCACGAGGGGGCGCGCGTGACGATCCGGTTCAACAAGGCGGCCTACTTCTTCACCCAGGGCAAGCTCGTCGCGCTGTTCGAGCGGCTGCCGAGCGACACCCACGTGGTCGTCGACGCCCAGAACGCGTCCTACATCGACCACGACGTCGCGGAGCTCATCCGCCGCTTCCAGCAGTCCGCGCCCCGGCGAAATATCCACGTAGAAATCCGCGGCCTTTAGAGCGACGCTGGCGGGATGCGCCCCGCCCTCGAACCGGTCGATACGATAGACAACCTGTCCCTCCCGCCCGCCTCGGGTTGATCGTGGTCGCTCGATTCGTCAGCGGGGCGCACCGGCGATCCACGCGAGGGGCAGCGGGCGGGGGGGGCGCGTACGTCGGGGGCGCGCCGCTGCCGCCGCGGCTCGACGAGATCCCTCGAAAGCCGCTCTGCATGCTCCAGGGCTATGGCGGGCAGCACCAGTCGTGTGGAGACCTGTACACCCCGGCGTCGGTCGAGGAGCTCAGGGTGCTGTTCGGCATGGCGCGGCGGACAGGGCGCAGGATCACGTTCCGCGCCGGGGCCCAGTCGTTCGACGGGCAGGCCCTGAACGACGACATCGTGATCTCGATGACGGGCTTCACCTCCATCGAGATCGACGAGGAGGGCGCGCAGATGACCGTGGGCGCCGGCACCCCGTGGGGTGCCATCGCCCGTGAGCTCGCCGCCCGCGGGTTCGTGCCGTACACGGTCGTATCGACGAGCCACGCCACCGCGGGAGGCACGGTCTCCGGAGACTGCCTCTCTCGCTTCTCGGGCACCGGCGGCAAGGAGGGGCACTACGTCGAGCGGCTGACGCTCCTCACCCTGGACGGGCAGCTGCTCTCCCTGAGCCGCGACGAGCCGACGAGCGCGCTGTTCCACGCGGTGATCGGCGGGCTCGGCTACCTCGGCGCGGTGCTCGACGTCACGTACCGCATCGCACGCGTCGCGCCGGCAGGGACCCCCATCCGGGTCGTGACCCAGGCGACGCGCTGCGGGTCGCTCGACGAGCTCGCCGCGATGCTCGTCCCGCGCGCCGAGCAGCTCCTGCCCTCCGAGGGAGGGAGCGCGGTCGAGGACGGATGGGTCCCCGAGGCGCTCTACTCCATCGCCTTCCACACCCTCGACGGGAGCAAGAGCATGGTCCTGCGGTCGCGGTACGTCGCGGGGACGTCGCACGCGCTCCGCCCGCTGCTGAACCACCGCCGCGGGTACCCGCTCCGCGTCCCGATCGAGTGGCTGATGCGGACGTCCGTGGTGAGCCGGGGAGTCTGGACCCTCATCGACCGCTTCGTCTTCGATGTCTCGCGCCCGAACGTCGACGAGCTCATGGGCTTCCTGTTCTTCATGGACGGCAACGTCCTCGCGAACCGCATCGGGCAGACCCTTGGGGCGCCAATGATCACGGTGCAGCAGACCTTCATGATCCCCTACGACCCGGGCGCCCCGGAGGACAGCCTGCGGCGGCTCGTCGATTTCATGAACAGGATCGACGAGATAGCGACACGAGACGGAACCCCGCCGCTGCTGCTCGATGTGCTCCACATCCAGGGCGACCGGTTCCTCCTGTCGGCGAACTACGGGGCCGACGGGTTCGCGGTCACGGTCGCCTTCGCGGGCAGCGATGAAGACAGCGTGTGCCGGATCCGCCTGCGGCTCACCGAGCTCAGCGCGCACACCCTCGAGCTCGGCGGGCGGGTCCATCTGGTGAAGAACGTCCACGCGACGGCGGAGCATCTCCAGGCGATGTACGCGCACGCGCTCCCGGAGTTCGTCCGGCTGAAGGAGCTCGTCGATCCCGACGGGCTCCTGCGCAACGAGTTCCTCGAGCGGGTGTTTCCCGCGCACTTCCGTCCGGCGCCACGGCTCGCCCGCGCGTGACCGCGGCGCGCCGCGGGACGGAACCCTTCCCTGCTTTCCGACAACGGCCCGGACAGCGGCGGAGAATCGCTGGTTGGGATCTTGCACCTCGGAAGGCTGGGAGGCCGGGGGCGCCAAGAGGCCATGCACACAAGTCAGCAGCGAGATCGACCCCCCGGTGCGCGCGGCGCGTACGGGTGGGCTCGGCGGCTATCCCGCGTGCTCACCCCGCTGGTCCCGCTCGCTGTCGCCGCTTGCCGCGGAGATTGCCCGCGCGTCGAGGCCACGCAGCCGCGCGCAGACGCCGCGCAGCCCCGCGCAGCCGCGCCGGCGAGCCCGGCGGAGACCGCGCAACGAGAGAAGCCATCGCGCCCCGCGTCAGCAGCGACCGTCGTCCCGGCGCCGTGGCACCTCACGATCCAGCCGACCGCAGGCGAGGGCGTGAGGATCGCGAGCATCGATATCCGCAGCTTCACGTCCCCCCTGCTGGAGCCGGGCGACGTGATCCTCGCGGTCGACGGGCGACCCGTCCACTCGATGACAGGGCTGGAGAGCTACCTGCACGCCTGCGCGCCCGGGGACATGGTGGTGCTCACCGTGCTGCACAACGAGACGACGATCGACTACGCGATGCTCCAGGTACCGGCCAGGGACGCTCCGGCGCCCACGCCGGCCGGCGCAGCGGCGCGGGGCGGGCCTGTCGACGGCGGTTGAGCGGGCTCTCGGGTCCGCCGCGGGCGCGCGGGGGCGGTCCATCCGGGGCGGCTGCCTGTGCGTCCCTCATCGCGGACGAGCTCCGCGCCCTCTGCCGGGCTCCTTGACCCCGCCTCGCTTGCCGCTCAGGAGCGCGAACGCCTTGGATCGAACGAATAGACGTCGCGGTTCCAGAGCTGACCGGGGCCGACGTCGCCGTCGCAGGCGAAGCCCCACCCCGAGAACACATACATGGTGCCGTTCACTTCCGCGGCGACATGTCGCTTGAGCTTGACCAGCGGATCACCGCCCGGCGACAGCTGGGTCCATTTCCGGTTGTTCGCGCTGTACCGCCAGAGCTCCTCGATCGGGTTCTGCTCGAACGGCGCGCCGCAGCCCGACGACCCGTCGCCTCCTTGCAGGTACAGGTTCGAGCCGATCACCGCCGCGGCGCCGTAGTTGCGCGGCGGCGTGATCCCCGACGCCCGGCCGGCGTGGCCGCGGCCGCCGGCGACGCGAGCAGCGTCCTCCCTGCACCGGGCGGGCGCGGCGCCGCCGGCGCGGAGACGGCGCCGGTCGCCGCGAGGACCGGCGCGGCCCGCTCCGCGGTGAGCGGCGCGTCGACCCCCCGCGCGAGCGACTGGTGCGCGAGCGACGTGCCGGCCACGTCCGCCGTGACCCCGCGCTCGACAGCCCAGGACGCCAGGGCGCGGCCGAGCGACCGCATGCTCGGCCACCGCTCGGCCGGCGCCTTGGCCAGGCCTCGCCGGAGGATCGACCAGAGCTCCTCGTCACCTGCGCCGAGCTGGGTCGTCGGCACCGGCTCCTTGCTGAAGATCGCCGCGATCACCGCGCCCAGGCTCTCCCCGCTGAACGGCCGCCGTCCGGTGATGAGCTCGTAAAGAACCACGCTGAACGCCCAGATGTCGGTCTGCTCCCCGTGCTCGCATCGCCTCTTCTGGCGAACGATCCGCGCTGGCCGAGGACAGGGTGCTTTTCCTGCATGACTCGCCTTTCCCTCATCGTTCATCGTTCATCGTTGGGTGGTGGCCCTATTTGCCCCGGAGTGATGCACATGAAGGCGGGAAGGCGGGAAGATCATTGATCTTTTCTTCCCGCCTTCCCGCCTTCATGTTCAAATCCGGCCACCCCCCTGCGTCGCGCTGCCCGGGACTCCCCATCACCGGGAGCCTCGCAGGCCCTCAGGCGTCCACGTTCACCGCGGTCTGCCTCGTCAGGACGGTGGCCGAGTGCCCCGCGTGCAGCGTGAACACGCCGGGCTCGACCTGCCAGCGACCTGCCGCCCAGTGCGCAAAGGCCCGCGACTCGATGGTGGCGACGACCTCGGCCGTCTGGTCGGGCTCGGCCTCGACGGACGCGAAGCCGGCCAGCCAGAGCACGGGGCGCTCTACCGCGGAGCCCGGCCGCGACAGGTAGAGCTGGATCACGTGACGGCCGCGGCGGGTCCCGACGTTGCGGACCTGCACCCGCACCTCGACGGCCGCGCCGGCGGCGACGCTCGGCGGCGCGTCCATGTCGACGATCTCCCAGCGCGTGTAGCCCAGGCCGTGCCCGAACGGGTAGGCCGGGGTGACGCCGGCGCGGGCCCAGGCCCGGTACCCGACGTGCAGCCCCTCGGCATAGACCAGCTTGCCGTTCTCGGGCTTCGTCGAGAGCACGGGGACGTCCTCGTCGCGCGACGGCCACGTCGTGGGCAGACGGCCGCCGGGCTCCACGGCGCCGAGCAGCACGTCGGCGGCGGCATTGCCGAGCTCCTGGCCCGGGAACCACGTGAAGAGCACCGCGGCCACCTCGTCGCGCCAGGGCAGGGTCACCGGCCCGCCGGAGTTCACGAGCACGATCGTCCGGGGGTTCACGGCCGCGACCGCGCTGACCAGCTCGTCCTGGCGGCCAGGGAGCGCGAGCGTGCTCCGGTCGAAGCCCTCGCTCTCGATCGCCTCGGTGGTGCCGACGACCACGATCGCCACGTCGGAGGAGCGCGCGAGCTCCACGGCGCGCGCGAGCTCCTCCTCGTCGGGCAGCGCGGGGACCTCGGCGCCGAGGGAGAACGCCACCGCGATCGTGCCCGGAAAGACCGAGTGCGCGAGGGCGAGGTCGATCTCCTGGCCGGCGGCGAGGGACAGCTCGGCCGCCCGCTGCGGCGGGGCGAGCAGGGCCGCGGCGAGGTCGTCCTTGTCCGGCGCGATCATCCCGTCGAAGAGGACCTGCCCGCCGCCGGTGAGGCGGTAGGCGCCCACGCCGGCCACGCCGATCCGGTAGCGGCCCGCCGCGGCGGCGCGGAACCGCGCCGTCACCTCGATGGTCGCGGCCCGCGTCGCGCGCTCGTCCCCGATGAACGTGAGGCGCCCCACGTCGCGATGCTCCTCGTGCACGACGTGGCCCTTGGCGTCGAGGAGCCGCACGTGCACGCCGGCTGTGCCGGTCACGGGGTCGACAACCTGGTCTCCGGCCACCGGCACGAGGCCCTCGTGGATGCGGGCGCCGAGCGCGTGGAGCACCTCGGCGCGCTGGCCGAGCGCGGCGCGCAGCCCGTCGAGCGGCGAGACGGCGTAGTGCGGGTGCACGCTGGCGCTGCCGCCGCCCTGGATCCGCCCCTGCGCGGCGCCGGGGCCGATCACGGCGACGCGCCGCAGGCTGGCCGCGTCGAGGGGGAGCGCGTCGCCCTGGTTGCGCACGAGCACCATGCCGGCCGCGGCGGTCTCGCGGGCAAGCCGGGCGGCCTCGGCGGCGGGGAGCTGGGCCGGGGCGGCGGCGGCCGGCGCGACGCCCTCGAGCGCGCCGACCCGGGCGGCGAGGCGCAGGAGGCGGCGGACCTTGTCGTCGATGGCCTTCTCGGGCACCGCGCCGCGCTGGACCGCGGCGACGAGCGCCCGGCCCCACGGCCCTTCCGGGCCAGGCATGACGAGGTCCAGCGCCGCGCGGGCTGCAGCCTCGGTGGAGCGGGTCGCGGTCCAGTCCGAGATCACGACCCCGTCGAAACCCCACTCGTCCTTGAGCGGCGCGTCGAGCAGGGCGTTCTCGGTCATGGTCGCCCCGTTGACCGCGTTGTACGAGGCCATCACGAGCCACGCGCGCGCGCCGACGATCATCCGCTCGAAGGGCGCGAGGTACAGCTCGCGCAGCGTGCGCTGATCGACGCGGACGTCGACGGTGAACCGCTCGGTCTCGGAGTCGTTGGCCACGTAGTGCTTGGGGGTGGCGCCGACGCCGTGGGCCTGCAGCCCCCGGACGTAGGCCGCGCCGATCCGACCGGTGAGCAGCGGGTCCTCGGAGAAGCACTCGAAGTGCCTGCCCCCGAGCGGGCTGCGGTGCAGGTTGACCGTCGGCCCGAGGACGACATCGACGCCCTTGCGCCGCGCCTCGGACGCCAGCAGGGCGCCGACGCGCTCCAGGAGGGCCTCATCCCATGTGGCGGCGAGGGCGGTGGCCGAGGGGAGGCTCACCGAGGGATCGCGCTCGTCCCAGTGCTCGCCGCGCACGCCGACCGGACCGTCCGAGACGACCATGCGGCGCAGGCCGATGGCGGGCTCGGGGTAGGTGCTCCAGAAGTCGGCGCCCGTCAGCAGGCGGACCTTCTGCTCGAGCGACAGCGCGGCGAGGGCGTCCGCCACCCGCCGCTCGACGGCCTCGGGTGGATGATCGGTCTTCTGGGGATGTGCTGATAGCGAGTCGGCGACGGCCATGGACCCTCCTGGAAGCGCAGAGACGCCGCCCGCGGAGGCGGCGTGAGCACGGTACGTACAAGGTCAGGGGAACGCCAGGTTCACAGGAGCGCGACGATCATCGGGGGTTGGGGATCATCGGGGCAGGTGGTGAGAGGGGCACCACCTGTGTTGGTGCCGCGTCGGTCGGCACGGGCGGTAGAGCTCGCGCGCCCGCGGCGTCCTCGGCGGGTCCCGGCCGCTCCGGCAGCCGTGCACGAGCCGGGCCCGGAACCCGTCGTCGTGGCGCGATCCGTCGCGGTGATGGCAGCCGGCGAGGAGGGAGAGCCAGCAGACGGCGAGGAGGCGCACCGGGGGATTGTCGTGCCGCGCGCGGGGGGCGTCGAGACCTCGCGGAGATGGGAGACGGGAGCCGTTGTTGCTCCGGGACGGGAACGAGGCAATCCTCCGGGGCCCCTCGAGCGAGGTCTCCGCCATGAGCCTTTCGACCGTGCTCCGCGTCCTCGGCCGCACCGACGGCGAGGTCCACAGCGTTTTCCGCACCGGGTCCCGCGTGTACGGCACCGCGACCTCGACGTCCGACGAGGATTTCGTCGCCGTCCTCGCGCGCCGCGACGCGAGGCAGGACCTCGCGTTCTCGCCCGGCATCAACGTCGTCCTGCACGGGCTCGACACCTTCCGCAACGCCATCGCCGAGCACAGCGTCTTCGCGCTGGAGTGCCTGTTCCTCCCGCCCGATCACCGGCTCAAGGAGACGAGACCGCCCTTCGCGTTCAAGCTCGACAGGAAGAAGCTCGCCGCGTCGGCCGCGAGCCGCTCCGCGTCCGACTTCAAGAAGGCCGGCGCCCGCTTCGACGAGGAGCCGGAGGCCTCGAAGAAGAAGCTCTTCCACGCGCTCCGGGTGCCGCTCTTCGCCGTGCAGATCGCCGAGACCGGCGCCATCCACGACTACGGCGCCGCGAACCCGTACTGGCGCGAGCTCGTCGCGGACGAGCGCCTCGACTGGGAGGACTACCGCAAGACCTACGGCCCGCTCCGCGAGAGGCTCTGCGACCGGCTCGCGGCGCTGGCCTCACGACGGTAGCCGCGCCGCCGGCCTCAGGGCGGCGGCCCTCCCGCCGGATCCGCCGCGAGCTTCTGCGGCCGGATCTCCTGGTGCATCCAGTGCTCGTCCGTCTGCACGTGCCCGCGCCGCACCCACTTGGCGAGGCTGCGCTGGAACATCGTGTCCGGGAACTCGCCCGCGATCCGCACCACCACCCCCTCGCGCTGGCCGCCGAACGCGGAGGGCTCGCGCGCGAGCCCGCTCGTCAGCGCCTCGAGCTCGCGCTCGCTCTCGACGATGCCCCGGAACAGGACAGGCACCGTGGGGAGCCCCAGATCCTTCGCCTGGGCCACGACCATATCCCACTCCCAGAAGAGCCCCAGCGCGTCGTCGCGCACGCCGAAGACCAGCGAATACCCCGGCAGCGCCTCGTACTCGATGGAGTGGACCGCATAGCAATACTCGCAGAAGAGCGACATGCCGTCCGAGAGCCGGTGAGCGATGCTCGCGTGCGTGGCCTTCGCGAGGTCGAAGCTCGGGTGGGACGGAGGGCCCGAGTGCGAGCGGGAGAAGACGCTCTTCCGCGTGTACGTGAGGTTGCTCCCGTCGCACTTCTCGGTGATGACGATCTCGACGCCGAGCAGCCCCGATACGTCGGCCATCCTCTTGTCGTCGGACGTGCCGCCGGGCGACCATGGCAGGTGGAACGAGCGCGGGTATTTGGCGGACATGGCGGCGGAAGGGTAGCACCGACCTCCCGGCGCGGACATGCTACGATCCTCGCGCGTTGCGCGCCTGTGTCCGGCGCGCGCCCGCCATGGGGTGCTCCGTCATGTCGTCCGCGTCCTCGCTCCTCGACCTCCTCACGCCCGATCCGGAGCGTGTCCCCTGGGACGAGCTCCAGGTCTTCGACTGGGTCCGTGCGCTCGAGGGCTGCCCGCAGGACCCGATCCACCACGCCGAGGGCAACGTCTGGATCCACACCCGCATGGTGCTGGAGACGCTCCTCGGGCTGCCCGAGTGGCGGGCGCTGCCGGCGGAGGAGCAGCGCGTCGTGTACCTCGCCTGCCTGCTCCACGACGTGGCGAAGCCGGCGACCACCCGGGAGCAGGACGGGAGGATCACGGCCAAGGGCCACTCGCGCGCGGGCGAGCTGCTCGCGCGCCGCCTGCTCTGGGAGCTCGGCGCGCCGTTCGCGCTGCGCGAGCAGGTGTGCGCGCTCGTGCGCTACCACCAGATCCCGTTCTATCTCATCGAGCGGGACGACGCGCGGCGCGTCGCCGCCGAGATCAGCCTCCACGCGCGCTGCGACCTGCTCGCGCTCGTCGCCGAGGCCGACATCCGCGGGCGCGTCTGCGCGGACATGGGCCGCGTGGTCGACAGCATCGAGCTCTTCCGCGAGTTCTGCCGCGACGAGGGGTGTTACCGGGCGCCGCGCGCCTTCGCGTCGGATCACACGCGCGTCGTGTACTTCCGCTCCGACCTCACCGGCGGGCGCCACCCGGACGTGGAGGTCTACGACGACACGCGCGCCGAGGTCGTGGTGATGAGCGGGCTCCCGGGCGCCGGGAAGGACACCTATGTCCGCAACCACCTCGCCGACTGGCCGGTCGTCTCCATGGATGCGCTGCGGAGCGAGCTCGAGATCGATCCGACCGAACCGCAAGGACAGGTGGTCCAGGCGGCGCGCGAGCGGGCGAAGGAGCACCTCCGGCGCGGCGAGCGGTTCGTGTGGAACGCGACGAACCTCTCGCGACAGCGGCGCGGGCCCGTGCTGCAGATGGCGGCGGACTACGGGGCGAGGGTCCGTGTGGTCTACGTGGAGGTGCCGGCGGCGGCGCTGTTCGCGCAGAACCGCGCGCGGGAGGCGGTGGTGCCGGAGGCGGCGATCCGCAGGATGATCGAGCGGTGGGAGATCCCGGGGAAGACGGAGGCGCACGAGGTCGTGCTGGCGGTGCGCGGAGAGGGGTAGGGCGTGCCGAGCTGCCCGGCCCCCGGAGAGGGCGTTCGTCGCGCGGGGTGGGGGCCCCGCCGAACTCGGCGGAGACATGGATCATCCGGCGATGCCGGATGATCCATGTCTCCGCCTCAAACATCGGCCCATCCCCCACCCCGCGCGACGAACGCCCTCTCCGGGGGCCTACCGTTGTGCCTGGGGAGAAGCACGTCTTGATGGCGATGCTTGGATAACTGCCGAGAGGCCCTCGTGCCCCGATCGGCCGAGCCGAGGAGATGTCCGGCGGAGTTCAACGCTCGTCGCAGAAGTGGCTCAGCGTCCACTCGCCGCCACACGGGTAGTGGATCAGCTTGAGGCCGGCCAGGCGCTGGCTGGACTCTTCGTACTTGACGGGTGCGCGCCCGATGCCGGTCTTCGGGGGGCGAACGCTCGAGCTGAAGAGCAATCCCCGGTAGACGACCCGCAGATCCGACTGGACCTGACCATGGTACTTCACCAAGGAGACGATGTACTCGGCCAGGAGCATCCCGTTTTCAAGCTGCCCCCTATTGCCGCGGACGTTCTTGGATTTCAGCTCGCACAGGAAGACATAGAGGGGCCTGGGCGTGGCGCTGCGCTCGCTGTCCCGCTGGTAAAAGATGATGTAGTCGCAGAGGGCGCGGACCCCTGGAAGGGCCTGGAACAGGGGGAAGAAACGATCGTCGACCGAGAACGTGCATTCACAGTTCAGGCGCGAGCAGCGACGGGGAGCGAACCCGTTGGTCCTCGGATGCCAGGAGCACCTCGCTCAAGCGCTCGATCGATTCATTGGTCAGTTTGGGATGAAAATGAAACAACCCGTAGACCGCCCACGCGAGGTACGTCTTCCCCGAGTTGTTCGGCCCTGTCAGCACGATGAGGTCCTTCGAGAGGTCGACCTCCGCCTCGCGCAACGGGCCCAGATTTTCGACGCGGCAGCGCATGCCCTTCGTCCCAGGAGATCCGCGCGAAACGCGTACAGCCGCGGCCCGCAGGAACCCCGAGCAACCCACCGCCTCCCCTCCGGGTCGGGCAAGGTTGCGAACGGCACCGAGCAGGCAGGCGCGCTCATTTCTTCACCGTCCTCAATGTCCTGCGATCATCGAGAACGTCTCGTCCGCCACGCCGACGGAGGACACCGGAACCGCCGGCGATGAGGAACGCGCAGCCGCGGGCTCCCTGCTCTTCCGCTCGGGATCGGGCCGCTGATCCCAACGGCACGCGGACGTCGCGCGGCCGCGGCCGCCGGCGCACACGTTGACGAGCGATGTCTTAGCCGGCAGCCTCGACCATGGCGCAGGTGAGGTCGGCGCGAGTTCGCTCTCCCAGGTCATCGACCCGAGCGCAGCTTGGATGCTCCTGCGTCTCAGGGCGACGTCGGCCTGCCTCAACGCGCACGAGCTCTCCGCCTAGGTCGACCCCGGTTCCCCTCAATTTGTACAAGGTTTCGGGGTCGCCGGACCTCGGTCATCTCAATTTGTACAAGGTTCTCCCCTCTGTCGACCCTGGTTCCCCTCAGCTTGTACAAGGTTTTGGGGTCGACCGACCCCTGCCATGCTCAACCTGCACAAGGTTCCCCCGTCGGCCGATGCCTGCCCCCGGCTCTCACCCCCGACCCGCACGGACATGACGCGCGGCCGACCCAACGAGCTCCTCCGCGAGCTCTGCCGCAACGAGGGCGGTTACCGGGCGCCGCGCTCGTTCGCGCCGGATAGGTGTTCCCCCGTCCAGCCGGCATCGGCCGGCGCGCGCCGCACGGGCCGGCCGGCTGCGCTCGCATGCGCGGCGCGGTACGCTGCGCCTGGAGCCGCGTATGCCCTTCCAGAGCGAGAACTCTCCCGTCCCGATTCCCCCGCCCGGCGAGGACCAGCTCCCGTACGACGATGGAGAGCCGATGGAGTCCGAGCGCCACCGCGCACAGATGGACCTGCTCATCGAGGCGCTGAAGCTCTTCTGGCACGACCGCGATGACGTGTACGTCGCCGGCAACATGGCCATCTACTTCAGCGAGCTGCAGGCGAAGAAGAACGACTTCCGAGGCCCCGACGTGTTCGTCGTGCTCGACACCAACCGGCGCGAGCGCAAGTCATGGGTCGTCTGGCAGGAGGACGGGAGGACGCCCGACGTCGTGATCGAGCTGCTCTCCGAGAGCACCGAGGCCGTCGATCGCGGCGACAAGATGCGCGTCTACGCGAAGCTCCTGCACGTACCGGAATACTACCTGTTCGATCCGTTCTCGGGCACGCTCGAGGCCTATGCGCTCGATCAGGCCACGCGGTCCTACGTGCCGGTGCCGCCCGAGTCGAACGGCGACGTCGCGAGCGCGTGCCTCGGCCTGCGGCTCGGAGTACGCCATGGCACCTACCTCGGCCTCGAGGCCGGCTGGCTGCGCTGGATCGATGCCCAGGGGCGCGTGCTGCCGACCGGTGAAGAGCGGGCCCGCGCCGCAGAAGAGCAGGCCCGCGCCGCCAGCGACGAGGCGAAGCGGCTCGCCGCTCGGCTGGCGGCATACGAAAAGCAGTTTGGACCGCTGCCGGGCGCCTCGGAGTAGCGGCCCGCCTGACCCGCGCCGCCCGCCGAAAGGCGCGGCTCAGCCCCAGCCGACCCGCTACCTCCGCCCGAACCCCGGCACCAGCATCGCCGTCCACCGCGCCGGGCTCTTGATCCGCTCCCGCGCCATCACCGCGTCCGCCTCGAGGAGCCGCTGCAGCCCCTTCTCGCCGCCGAAGAGCTCGCCCGACTGACGCCGCGCCGCCGCCGCGTAGAGCGGCATGTCCGCCGCGTCGAACCCGGCCGCCGCCACCTCCAGCTGCAGGATCGCCTCGTCCCGCTCGCCGCGCAGCTCCGCCGCGCCCGCGCGGAGGAGCGGCACGAACGGGTCGGACCACGCCATCCGCTCCCGGGTGAGCGCGGCGGCGTCCCGCAGCGCCGCCTGGATCAGCGGCTCGGGATCGGTCGCCCCCTCGGCGGCAGCGAGCGCCGTGCTCGCGCGCTCCACGTGGGCCATCACCCGGCTGTTCTGCATCATCAGCAGCATCGAGCCCTCGATCGCCGGCCACGCCTCCGCGAGCCGCTTCATCGCGGGGCCGGCGCGGCCGGCGTACCGGTCGACGTAGGTCTCGCCGAGCAGCCCCACGAAATGCTCGAGGTGGAACCCCGACGTCGTCCACCTCGACAGCGCCCCCAGGACCGCGCCGCGGGCGCCCGCCACGTCGTCCGACGCGAGCGCCACCCACACCGCCTGCACGCTGAAGATCGCCGCCGCATAGCGATCGCCCCGCTGCTCGGCCCCCCGGAGCACGGCCGGCATCGTCCGCGCGAGCGCGTCGATCTGCCCGCGGTAATACCGCATCCACGACGTCATCACCTGCGTCGTCACGAGCTCCCAGGCGGCGCCGGTGCAGCGGTCGCGCAGCAGCTCGTCGGCCCGCTCGTACCACGTGAACGCCGCCTTCCAGCGGCCCGCCGTGAACGCCTCGAGCATGCCCGAGACCATCATCGACAGGCCGAGGAGGTGCGGGCTGTCGAGCCGCTCCGCGAGCGCGCGCACCGCGGCCACGAGCTCCTCCGCGCGCGCCCGGCCCGGCGCCCCCATCATGCACGCCGACGAGGCCTCGAACGCGAGCGCGCGGCCGACGCGGTACGGCTCGCCGGCGCGCAGCGCGAGCAGCAGGGCGCGCGCCGAGAACTCGGCGGAGCGCACCATGTCGACGGCCGACAGACCCACCGTCACCGTCCAGCAGGCGTCGATGCGCGCGAGATCCTCCGGACGCACCTCCGCCTCGGACCGCTCGCGGAACCGGAGGCCCCGCAGGCGCAGCTCCGCCCGGTGCAGGAGCAACGCCACGAGCGCGCGCCGCGGCGTCTCCGGGAACGATAGGCCGACCGCCCTCAGCACGGCGCGGACGAGATCGAGCCCCTCGTCGATGTGCCCGCTCCGCAGGTGCTGCTCCGCGGCGCGGCGGCGGAGCTCGAGCGACCGCGCGCTGTCCGCCCCCTCCGCCGCGGCCGCGTAGCGCCTCGCCGCCTCGGCGCCCTGGCCCGCGTTGACCAGCGCATCGGCGCACCGCACCCCGAGCGCGCGCCGCTCCGCCTCCGGGAGCTCCGCCTCGCGCGAGAGCAGGCCGAGCGCGAGCTCGTAGAGCCGCGCCGCGCGCTCGAACGCGAGCGCCTCGGCCGCCTGCTCGGCCGCGAGCGCCGCGAGCCGCCCCGCCCGCGCCGCGTCGCCCGCGCCGAGCCAGTGCCGCGACAGCGTCTCGGCGTCCGCCGTCCCGAGCGCCTCGAGCGCCCGCCCGAGCCGCCGGTGCCGCGCCGCGAGCTGCTCTGGACCGAGCCGGCCGACCACGGACGCGCGCACGAGGTCGTGCGACGCCTCGACGAGCTCGCCCTCGCCGGCGCGCCGCGCGACGATGAGGTCCTCGGTGAGCAGCAGCGTCATCGCCGGCGCGCGCTCCTCGTCCTCGAGCTTCGCCGCGCGCGCCGCGACCGCCGCGTCGATCGGCTCGCCGGCGACGGAGATCACCTCGATCAGCCGGAGCGCCTGCTCCGGCAGGCGGTGGAGCCGCGCCTTGAGCGCCCGGTCCAGCGCGGCGTCGCCCTGCGCGCCGGCCTCGCCCGCCGGCTCCTGCGCGTCGCGGGCGAGCTCGCCGAGCAGCCGCGGGTTGCCGCCGGACGCGCGGGCGACGGCGTCCGCCCGCGCGCGGGTGCCCTCGTCGCGCGCGAAGAGGAGCGCGAGCGCGAGCTCCTCGGCCTCGAGCGGCAAGAGCGGGCCGACCTCGATCTCGCGCAGCTCGCCGTCCCCGCGCGGCGGCTCGACCCGCTCCCGACCGCCGGGGGCGGCCTCGCTCTCCCCGGCGGCCGGGCGCGCGGGCCCCATCCCGTCGAGCAGCGCGCGGAGCGGCGCGCTCGTGGCCACGTCGTCGGTCCGGTAGCTGCCGAGGAACATCATCGCGGGCGCGTCGGGCGGCCGCGTGAGCTCGAGCAGGAGCGCCACGCTGTCGGCGTCGCAGAACTGGAGGTCCTCGATCGCCACGACGAGCGGGCTGCGCTCGGCGATGCGCCAGAGCAGCTGCCGGAGCGCCGCGAAGGCGCGCTGCCGCAGCTCCTGCGCGTCGGGCGACTCGCTCACGCGCGGCGCGGACGCGACGGCGGGCACGCGCGAGAGCGCCGGGAACACCCGGACGAGCGCGCGGACGTCGCGCGGCAGGAGGCGCTCCACCTCGTCGGCGGAGACGCGCCGGAGGAACCGGCTCAGCGACTCCATGACGCCCCCGAAGGCCTTGTAGGACTCGGTCGCCCCGAGGGCGCAGCGCCCCCGCAGGACGACCGGCCCCTTGTCGCGGCGGAGCCCCATCAGGAAGTGGTGGATGAGCGCGCTCTTGCCCATCCCCGCGCCGCCGCGAACGAGCACGGAGATGGGCCGCTCCATGAAGAGCGACGCGGCGGCGCGATGCAGGGCGCGCAGGTGCGGGCGGCGGCCGATGAAGTGCTCGATCGTCGGCGGCACGAGCGGGTGCAGCGCGCTCTCCGGAGCGGGCTCGGCGCCGCCGGGCGCGGGCTCGGCGCTGCCGGGCGCAGGCGCGGCGCTCGGCGTCGGCTCGGCGCCGCCCGGGTCCTCCGCTCCGCCCCCTCCGCCCTGGGCCACGGTCACGTCTTGCTCAGGAACGCATCCATCGCCTGGCGGTGCTCCGGGCCGTTCCACTGCTCGGCGAACGCCCGCCGCTCGACCTCTACGGCGGAGGCGCGCAGCGCCTCACGCACCTTGCAGAGCGCCCGCTTCATCGCCGCGACCGAGGTGCGCGGGCTCCGGGCGATGCGGTTCACCTGCGCGATCGCACGGCTGCGCGCCGTGCCGGTCGCGACGACGTCGCTCACGAGGCCGATCCGGAGCGCCTCGGCGGCGCTGATCTTCTCCGCCGTCAGGAGCAGCCGCGACGCCTGCAGCGGCCCCACCCGCTCGCAGAGCCGCGTCAACCCGCCCCAGGCCGGCGACAGGCCCATCTTGACGTGGCGGAACGAGAGCGCGGCGTGCTCCTCGACGAGGACGAAGTCGCAGAGCAGGAGCAGCTCGCAGCCGCCGCCCAGCACGTCGCCCTGCACCGCGGCGACGATCGGCACCTCGCTCTCCTCGAGCGCCGCGAGGCCCTCGAACATCGCGAGGATCTCGCCGCCCTCCGCGCCGCCCGCGGCGAGCGCGGAGAGCTCGCGGATGTCGCCGCCCGCCACGAAGACGTCGCTGCTCGTCGCGGCGATCACGATGCCGCGCACGCGCGGGTCCGAGCCGGCGAGGCGGACCGCCTCGCCGAGGCGCCTCGCGAAGACGCTGTCGATGGCGTTCCTGCGCTCGGGGCGATCGATGGTGAGGACGACCGCGTCGCCGGCCGCCTCGACCCCGAGGGTCACGAGACGGCCCTCCGCGCGCCCCTCCCGTTCGTGAGCGCCGGGGGCTTCCTGCGGCTCGCGCCCGCCCCGTTCTCCACCGCGCGGCTGAACCGCCGCGGCACCGGCATGCGCTCGTCGTGGATCACGTCGGCGATCCGCGCCTCGAGCGTGCGGCGGCTGAGGCCGCGCTGCTCCTCGGCGTACCGCTCGGCGTAGCTGATGATCGCGCCCGCGACGTCGACGCCGCTCGCGCGCTCGACCCCCTCCAGCCCGGGCGAGCTGTTGATCTCGAGGATCTTGGGCCCGGAGCGCGCCTCGAGCATGTCGACGCCGGCGACCTCGAGGCCCATCGCCTTCGCGGCGCGGATCGCGACGCTCCGGTAGGAGCGCGGCAGCTTCACCCGGTCGCCCTTGCCGCCGCGGTGGAGGTTCGAGCGGAACTCGCCCGGCTTGGCGACCCGCCGCATCGACGCGACCACGCGGCCGCCGACGACGATGACGCGGATGTCGCGCCCCTTCGACTCGCGCACGTACTCCTGGAGCACGATGTCCTGGCCCATGGCCCAGAACGTCTCGAGCAGCGCGTGCACGGCGTGGGGCGTCTCGGCGAGCATGGTGCCGATGCCCTGGGTCCCCTGCTGGAGCTTCACGATCGCCGGGCAGCCGCCGACGAGCGAGAGCGCCGCCTCGACGCCGGCCGGGTTCCTGGCGCAGACGGTGATCGGCACGTTGAGCTTGCGGCGCGTGAGCAGCTGGAGCGCGCGCAGCTTGTCCCGGCTCCTCGCGATCGAGACGGCGCCGTTCAGGACCGGGACGCCCATGAGATCGAACTGCCGGACGACGGCGAGGCCGTAGTTCGTGATGCTCGCGCCGATGCGCGGGATCACGATGTCGAAGCGGGGCACCGCCGAACCACCGACGAGCAGCGACGGGCGGCCGCTCGACACCACGATCTGGAAATCGAGCGGATCGATGACGCTGACGTCGTGACCGCGCGCGCGCCCCGCGAGCACGATCCGGCTCGTCGAATAGAGGGACGCGTTGCGCGACAGGACGAGGAATCGCATGTGGCCCGGAGGCTAGCAGAGCCCGCAGACTGCGTGGATGGGAGCGCGAGTGGATTCATTTTTCGCGCTTCGGGTCCGGCGCGTTCAGCGTGTTCGGCGCGGTTCTTCGAACGCCCCCACCGCCCGCGCTGCCTGCCCCGCGTCGCGCGCCGCGCCATCGGCCCTCGTTTTCCATGCGGCTTCCATGCGGCCCCATGCGGCTCCGTTCGATTTCGATGCGGCGGACCGGACGCGAGCGGAAGCGCGGGTGAAGAGCGGCGCTTGCGCTGGAAAATGTTTCGTGTACGAATTATTTCGGTCCGCCGACGAGGAGGGGTTCGCGATGTGGCAGCCGTTCACGGAGGAACATCAGCAGTTCAGGAAGACGGTGCGGGCCTTCGCAGAGAAGGAGCTCGCTCCCCATGTGGAGGAGTGGGAGGCGTCGGAGTGTTTTCCCGGCTGGGTGTTCAAGCGCGCCGGCGAGCTCGGGATCCTCGGCGCGCACTTCCCGGAGGAGCACGGCGGCGCCGGGCTCGACTACTGGTTCTCGGCGGCGAAGGCCGAGGAGCTCGTGCGCTGCACGATGGCGGGCGTCTCGATGGGGCTGCTCGTGCAGAGCGACATGGCGACGCCGGTGATCAGCGACATCGGCACGAAGGAGCAGATCGACGAGTTCCTCAGGCCGGCGCTCGCGGGCGACAAGATCGCCGCGCTCGGCGTCTCGGAGCCGGCGGCCGGCAGCGACGTGGCCGGGATCCGGACGACCGCGCGCAAGGACGGCGACGACTACGTGTTGAACGGGCAGAAGACGTTCATCACGAACGGGACGCGCGCCGACTTCGTGACGCTGCTCGCCAAGACGTCGCCGGACAAGGGGGCCCACGGCTGCTCGTTCTTCCTCGTGCCGACGGCGCTGCCCGGCTTCAGCGTCGCGAAGAAGCTGAAGAAGATCGGCAACAAGTCCTCGGACACGGCGGAGCTCTTCCTGGAGGACGTGCGGGTGCCGCGGCGCTACCTGCTCGGCGAGCCGGACCAGGGCTTCGCCTACCTGATGCAGAACTTCCAGACCGAGCGGCTCGTCGCCGCGGTGGGCGCGATCGCGAGCTCGTTCATGACGCTCGACAACACGGTCGACTACGGGCGCGAGCGGGTGGCGTTCGGCAAGCCGATCATCAAGCGCGAGTCGTGGCAGCACAAGTTCGTGGACCTGTACACGCGCTGCGAGGCGGGGCGCGCGTTCGCCTACAAGTGCGTCGACCACTACAACGACGAGCGGTACGTGCGGAAGGTGCCGATCAGCTTCGACACGGTGAAGCTCATCTCGATGGCGAAGATCCTGGCCGGCGACGTGGCGAACGACGTCGTGGACACCTGCCTGCAGTTCCACGGCGGCTGGGGCTACATCGAGGACTTCCCGATCGCGCGCGCCTGGCGCGATCAGCGGCTCCTGCGCATCGGCGGCGGGACGACCGAGACGATGAAGTACTACCTGGCGAAGCTGATGAACTTCTGAGGGCCGCCCGCGCGAACGGCGCCAACCGACGCTCACGGACATAAAAAACGCGCCGGTCGAAAAAAAGTAGAGACAAGCCGAGCGGGAGGCTGTACATCTGCCGCTCCCAACGACCGGGGCTGTAGCTCAGCTGGGAGAGCGCATGACTGGCAGTCATGAGGTCAGGGGTTCGATCCCCCTCAGCTCCACCGATAGGACCGAAGGACTCCCGCGGGAGTCCGGCACGCCGCGCCTGCCTGCCGGCGTGCTCGCTCAGAACGCGCCGAGGTAGCGCGGCGGCAAACCGACCCGCGGGTCGACGTGGATGCTGGCCGCGTGCACGACCGCGCGGCTGCCCTCGCCGACGTCGAAGCGGTGGACGACGCCCCCTTCGGTCTCGGCGTCCGCGGCGAGGCACCGCCCGCAGGCCTCGGCGCAGCGCACCTCGCCGAGGGAGGACGGGAGCTCCGTCGAGCGCAGCAGGACCTCGGGCTCGCCGCGCGCCGGTCCGGAGGCGGCGAGCGCGACCGTCGTGAGGGTGTCGTCGACCGGGCCCCCCTCGCTGAGCGCGTCGCGGCCGAGCGTCGCGAGCAGGAGGCGGTCCTCGGCGGCGAAGGCGACCGAGAAGCCGGGCGTCCCCGCGCCGAGCTCGGCGGCCGTCCAGCGCGCCTCCTCGACGAGGGTGCCCTCGCGGCGCGCGAGGACGACGAGGCCCGCCTCGCCGGCGTTCGACGCGGCGTCGCGGCCGAACGTCCCGGTGCACACGACCGCGAGCCGCGAGCCGCCCGCGGACACCGCCAGCCCCCCGCACCCGTGGAGCCCGTCGAGCACCGTGACCTCCCGGATCGCGTCGCTGCGCGTGTCGATCTCGACGAGGCGCGACTCGGCCGACGCGCTGAAGTCGAGCGAGGTCGCCACGAGGAGCACGTAGAGGCTGTCGTCGACGAGCACCGCGCGGCCCGGCCGGGGGTAGAACGCCGGATCCTCCCCGGCCAGGGCGGGCGCGAGGTCGATCCGGCCGACGATCGCGCGGGCGCCGGGGTCGACGACGAGCACGTCGCTGCCGCCGTCGATCGGCGCGGCGGCCGGGTCGAGGTTCGGCTCGTGGCGCGTGACGTACGCCTTCCCGGGCGAGACCTCGACGTAGTCCTGCGGGTTCGCGCGGAACGCGGTGGCGACGGCGAGCTGCCCCGGCACCTCGCCGCTCCGGACGTCGACCCACGTGAGCACGGACGCGGCGCGGTCGAGGAGCACCAGCCGATCCCCGCGGACCGGCGCCGTCGGGACGAGGACATCCCCCGAGAGCGGCGAGGCGAGGCCGGGCGAGCTCGAGCCCGACGAGACGATCGACGCGGAGAGCACCGCGCCGTCCCAGCTCACCAGGCTGACGTTCGTGGACAGGTAGTCGCTGCTGACCACGACGGCGCCGCGCCCGCACGGCCCCGCGACGACGTCCGTGCCGCCGGTGCTCGGCGGCGGCTCCGGCGCGTTGCACCCGAGCAGCGCGCACGCCGCCCCCGCGGCGAGGATCTTCAGGGAGGGAGCCCCGGGGGCCGCCCCCCGTCCCAGGTCGAAGCGAGACGCCATCACCACCACACCTCCGTCGCCGCGTGAAAGCTCCGCCCGGGGAGCTCGAGGTTGAGCAGATCGAAGGTCCTCGCGGCGAGGACGTTCGTGATCGCGAAGCGCGCCGAGAGCCGCCGCCGGAGCGCGAGGATCGCGAGCTCCACGTCGGCCGTCGCCTGCTCCGGCAGCGGCCGGAGCCCCGCGGGATCGCCGACGCGCGAGGCGCGGTAGAGGAGCCGCGCCGAGAGCGAGGCGCGGTCGACGCCGAGCCGCGCGGGCTCCGCGTACACCTCCAGCGACGGCGCCGCCACCAGGCGCGACTGGAACGGGATGAGATCGTTCGCGATCGCGCGGCCCGGCGAGGTGTCCCTCGGATCGAGCGCGGTGAGCGCGAGGCCGGCGCGGAGGTGATCGAGCGCCGAGGCCGAAGCCGTGAGCTCCAGGCCGAGGACGCGCGCGCTCGCGACGTTGTACGGCCGCAGCACGCCGGCGAACGCGGGGCGGTGCGCGACGAGCCCCGAGGCGAAGCGCGAGAAGCCGAGGAGCTCGCAGGCGATCTCGGCGCGCGCGCGCGGCGCCGCCGCGGCGAGGCGCACCCCGAGCTCGGCCGAGAGGCCGCGCTCGGGCGCGAGCTCCGGGTTGCCGATGACGATCGGGGAGCTGCCGTAGAGCTCGCCGAGCACGGGGACGCGCACGTAGCGGCCGAGGTTCCCGAAGAGCGAGACGCCGCCGCCCGCGAGGCGGAGCCGGGCGCCGAGGCGGCCGCTCGGCTCGAGCGCGCGAAGGGGAGCGCCGGCGCCGCCGTGGCTCGTCCGGTGGAGCTCCACGGCGCCGAGGGCGTAGCCCTCGAGCGACGGGCCCTTCGCGTAGCGCAGGCTCACCGAGGCGCGGGACGTCGCGCGCGACGCGCGAAGCGGCGCCTCGCCCGCGCGATCGAGCGCGAGGAGCTCGCGCTCGTGGGCCGCCGAGGCCGAGAGGGAGAGGTCGTCGGCCGGGCGGTAGCGGAAGGCGGCCTGCCCGGCGCCGCGCGCGCCGGCGCTGGCGACGAGCGGCGACAGCAGGCCGAGCTCGCCCCGCGGATCGCGGACGACCTGGCTCGAGAGGATCGCCGAGCTCGTGAGCTCGAGGCGGCACCGGTCGAGGCCGCCCTCCGGCGGGCGGGCGCACGGGGCGACCGCGTTGACCGCGCCGAGCCAGCGCTGCACGTGGGTCCGCGCCGCCCGCGCCGGCGTCTCCGAGAGGCCTGTCGCGCCCTGGTCGCGCGCGAAGCCGTTGCCGATCGCCGTGACGCTGCCGCCCCCGGGCAGCTTGTAACGGCCGATGCTCCAGAGGTCGTAGGCGTCGGCGTCGGCGTTCGGCCTGGGCAGCGCCCGCCCCAGCCGGCTGTCCGTGACGAGGTAGTCGTTGTCGGCGGCGCGCCGGCCGAGCGCGATCACGGCGCCCGCGCGCTCGTCGCCGAGGCCCACCGACGCCCACGCCGCGCGCTCGCCGAAGCTGCCCGCGCCGAGCCCCACGGAGGCCCGGGGTGCGCGCGGCAGCGACGGCTCGAAGAAGATGGCGCCGCCGATCCCGAGGCGATCGGCGTGCTCGGGCGCGTTGCCCCGGTAGACCTCGACGCGCTCGATCATCCAGAGCGGGATCCTCGAGAGATCGGCGGTGCCGGTCACGTCGTCGTTGAGCCGGACGCCCGCGAGGTACACCGGCGTCTCGGCGCTGCTCGCGCCCCGGATGGACGCGGTCGCGATATCCGACGCCGCGCCTGTCCGGGAGACCTGCAGGCCGGGGACGCGGCTCAGCACCGCGGACGCCGCGGCGCCCGGCGCGCGGAGCTCGTCGCCGCGGATCACGTGGGACGCCGCGGTCGGATCCCGCGCGGCCGAGGTCGACGCGCGCTGCCCCTCGACGCGCACCTCGAGCGCCCGGCCGCGCGGCCGGGCCGGCGCAGCTGCGGCCGGAGCGGCTCCGCCGTCGTCTCCTGCTTCGCGCGCGCCGCCTCCGCGCGCGCCGCCGCTCGCCGTGTCGCCCGCGCCCGCCTCCTCCCCCTGCGCGCTCGGCGAGAGGCCGGCGACGGCCAGGAGCGCCGCGCAGGCGAGCCCCCCGGGGCGCCTCACGGACACAGCGCGTGGACGATGCCCACCGCGTCGAGGTCGAAGACGTCGGGCGTGCCGGCGCGATCGGTGATCCGCACGAAGCGGGCGAGCGGGACCCCGATCTCGGCCAGATCGAACGGGTCGCCGCCCGCCGACGACGGATCGAGCGGGTCGACGTCGTTCTCGTCGGGGTTGGCGTGCACGGGGTGCCACCCGGCGCAGCCGTCGTAGGGATAGCGATCCGCGGCGCAGGGGAAAGCCGCCCAGGCGACGCCGTCCTCGCTCACCTCGACCGTGGCGAGCTCGGCGAACACGCTCGCGGCGTCGCCGCCGCGCTCGAAGGCGTTCTCGAACACAAGGAAATCGGCCCCGGGCCCGTCGATGATCGCGTTGCCCTCGAACGCGAGCACGATCGACCCGCCGTCGCCGAGCGAGAGCACATCCAGCGAGCCGCCGCAGCAGCCGGCGCCCTTCGGCGGGCCGAGGACGACGTCCGGAGCCCGGTCCTGGCCGAACCCCTGCACTGCCCCGAGGCAGGCCGACACCACGCTCGTCGCGAAGCGCGCGCCCGGACCGTCGCACGACGCCGCCCCCGCTCCAGGAGCGCCGCCGTGGCCGCCGGAGAGGCACGAGCCGCCCCCGCCCGCAGCGGCGGCGGGCTCGCCGGAGCCGTCGTCCGGGGGCGCGTCGACGCCGCCGCACCCGGACAGGACGCCGGCGGCGGAGCAGAGGCAGACGAAGAGGGCGCGCAGCGACATCCTGGACCTGTTCGAGCGAGCTGGCGCCGTGGATCTCCGCGCCGGCGGCGACCGGCTTGTCCCGTTCCGGGGAGGATCTCCATCTCCC
This sequence comes from Sorangium sp. So ce362, assembly GCF_051519845.1. NCBI lineage: Bacteria > Pseudomonadati > Myxococcota > Polyangiales > Polyangiaceae > Sorangium > Sorangium sp. So ce362. The sequence continues at coordinate 9,224,653 of NZ_CP150332.1, forward strand.
CGCTTCCCGCGAGGTACCTCTTCGGCCGGATGGGCCGCTATCACGGGCTGCAGGGACGGTCAACGCGCTTCCCCGGCCTCCCGCGGGAGAGTAGAAAACCTGAAACATGGACCTCTCGCCTCCCTGGGTGTTCCCGGAGCTCGACGCGGGCGCGCTCGCCGCGGCGCGCGCGCGGCAGGACACGCTGACCAAGCCGCGCGGCAGCCTCGGAGCGCTCGAGGATCTCGCCGTCGCGCTCGCGGGCATCCAGGGCGGGAGGCCGGCGAGCCGGCCTGCGGCGGCGGTGCTGTTCGCCGCCGATCACCCCGTCACCCGGCACGGCGTGTCGGCCTACCCGGCCGAGGTCACGGCGGCGATGGTGGCGAATTTCGTGCGCGGCGGCGCCGCCGCCAGCGTGCTCTGCCGGCACCTCGGGGTCGAGCTGCGGGTCGTGGACGTCGGCGTCGCCCACCCGTACGAGCGCATCGGCGTGGACGTCGGCGGCGCCGGCGCGCGGCTGCGGCGCGACCCGGTGGCCGACGATCCCATCGGCGATCTGCGGGTCGAGGACGCGCTCTCGGAGGCCGTCTACGAGCGCGCGCTCCGCGCCGGCGCCGCCGAGATCGACGCGCTCGGGGGCGACACGCGCGTCGTCCTGCTCGGCGAGATGGGCATCGGCAACACAACGGCGGCCTCCGCCATGGCGGCGCTGCTCCTCGGGCTCGCCCCGGAGGACCTCGTCGGGGCGGGGACGGGCGTCGGGGGCGACGCGCTGGCGCGCAAGATCGAGGTCGTGCGCGACGCGACGCGGCGGGTTCAGGGCGCCCCGGGCGCCGAGCGCCCCGATCCGCACCGCATCGTGCGGGCGGTCGGCGGAAAGGAGATCGCCGCGCTCGTGGGCGCCATGGCGCGGGCGATCGAGCGGCGGATGGTGGTGCTCGTCGACGGCTTCATCGTCTCGGCGGCGGCGCTCGCGCTCGTCCGGATGGAACTCCAGGCGCGGGCGGGCATGCTCTTCGCGCACCGCTCGGCCGAGCGCGGCCACGCCCACGTCCTCGCGGCGCTCGACGCCCGCCCCTTGCTGGATCTCGGCATGCGGCTGGGCGAGGCGAGCGCCGCCCTGGCCGCGCTGCCCCTCCTCGACGCCGCGTGCGCCCTCCACGCCGGCATGGCGACGTTCGCGAGCGCGAACGTGCCCGACCGCGCGCCGCCCGGGACTCCATGACGATGCCGCCGGTCCTGCGCGGCGCCCGGGCGGCGACGACCTTCCTCACGCGCGTTCCGGTCGGCGGCTTCCCCTATGCCGACGCGGACTGGCGCTGGGCCTCGGCCTGGTTTCCGTTCGTGGGCGCCGTCCTCGGCGCCGTCCAGGCCGCTGTGTGGCTGCTCGTCGACGGGGGCGGCGCGCTCGTCGCGGCCAGCGTCGTCGTGGCGCTGGGCCTGCTCCTCACCGGCGCCTTCCACGAGGACGGCCTCGCGGACACGGCCGACGCGCTCGGCGGCGGCTTCGATCGCGCGCGCGTGTTCGAGATCCTCAAGGACAGCCGCATCGGCTCGTTCGGCGCCGCGGCGCTGATCGTGGTCCTCGTGCTGCGCATCGCCCTGCTCGCGCGGCTCGACGCCGCGGCGCCGGTCGCGCTTGTGCTGACGCAGTGCCTCTCGCGCACCCCGCCGATCTGGTTGATGGTCGCGCTGCCCTACGTGACCCAGGGCGGCTCGCGCAGCCGGCCGGTCGCGCGGGCGGCGCTCCCGCAGGCGCTCCTCGGCTCGCTCTGGCCGGCGCTCGCGCTCGCCGCCGCGCACACCGCCGGGGTCATCTCGGCGGCCGAGGCGGCGGCCATGCTCGGCGCGGCCGCCGCCGCCGCCGCGGTCTGCGGCCTCCGCTTCCGCGCCCGCGTCGGCGGCCTCACCGGCGACTTCCTGGGCGCGACGCAGCAGATCGCCGAGTGCGCCGCGCTGCTCGCCCTCGCGCTCGCGCGGGGCGGCTGAGCCGCGGGCGCGCCGGCATGGATCCCCTCCCCTTCGGCCTCATCGCGTTCCGCCACGCCCCGGTCCCGCTCTCCGGCGTCTGCTACGGCCGCCTCGACGTCGCCGCGGAGCTCTCCCCCGACGGCGCCGCGACCGCGATCGAGCGCGCGCTCGGCGACCTCGGCCTCCGCCCCGGCGTGGTCTGGTCGTCGCCGCTCTCCCGCTGCGCGCTCCCCGCGGCCGAGCTCGCGGCGCGCCTCCGGGTGGCGCACGCGGTCGACGAGCGCCTCGTCGAGATCGCCTATGGCGCCTGGGAGGGGCGCGCCTGGTCGGACATCGAGCGCGACGATCCGGTCGCGTATGCCGCGTGGCTCGACGGCTGGGAGCGCGCCGGGCCGCCGGGGGGCGAGTCGGCGATCGAGGTCGAGGCCCGGGTGCGGTCGTTCTGGTGCGCGCTCTCTCCGGCGTGCGGGGCGCCCCCGCACCTCCTGGTCGCACATGCGGGCGTGCTGCGGGCCCTCCGCGTCGTCGCCTGCGGCGCGTCGTGGATCGAGGCGATGAGCGCGCCTGCCCCGTACCTTGCGGCCGAGCGCTTCCCCCTGCCGGCGTCCGCCGTTTCGCTGGAAGCCCGCTAGTCGCCCGTTCCGCGCATCAGAAATCCTGGCAGGACTGTTCCGCGGGGGCGAACCGTCGCGATCCGTCGCATCCCCCGGGATTTTGGGACAGCGTGACGACGGATCGCACCCCCTCGGAAGGCATGGACCCAACCCGGGACCAACGAATAGGCGTTCGCGGGACTGCGCCTGAGCAGCAGCGGCGGCGAGGTCCCGGCGCAGTCCCGCGAATGCCTATTCGTTGGGCTTGCGTTTCGGAGCGGTCATGCCGAGCTCGTCACTCGCACCAGACGGGGCTCATGCCGCGCGCACAAGTTCTCCGGCGGCGCCAGGTCGACGTGATTGACGCGAGTCGGGATCGCGGGTCTGCTTTTCGAGGATAGCGGGAGACGATGATGCCGAGCGCTTCGGAGCCTGACCCATCGATGCCGGACCGCGCGGCGACCGCGGCACCCTCGACGACCGCGCGCGGAAAGCCGGAGGGGAGGCCGCCGCACCCGGCCACCGCGGTGCAAACCAAGCCGCACCCGAAGGCGCGCGCCGAGAGGCCGCCGCACCCGGCCACCGTGGTGCAAGCCAAGCCGCACCCGAAGGCGCGCGCCGAGAGGCCGCCGCACCCGGCCACCGTGGTGCAAGCCAAGCCGCACCCGAAGGCGCGCGCCGAGAGGCCGCCGCATCCGGCCACGACGGCGCGGCCGGCGGCGGGGGGGCAGGGCGCTGCCGCGCCACGCGCTCCCGGCGAAGGGCCATCATCACCGGGTGAAGGCACGGCGCAGCCGCTGCTGACAACCGTTGCCACCGTCGCTGCATTGGCATGGGGCACTGCCTACCTGCGCGATTCCCTGTTCGGTAGCTCCGAGCTGCCCCGGCGTGGCGTGCGGAACGATGACATGGTGGACGCGGTGGCGCAGGACTACACCGTGGAGAAGGGGCTGCAAGTCACCACGCGGACACGGACGCGGACTGTGGTCTCGTTCGGCCGCATCCTGACCGTGAACTACGACACGAACGACTCTTCGTTCAACATCGGAGAAATCGAGCGACCAAAGGGTGTCAAATACTTCGCGAGCGACATTCTCGAGTTCGCTTTCAGGCGAATCGAGGCCTATCTCAAGAAAGGGCCATTGCCGCTCGCCCTCATCCGTGGGGCCGGCATCGTCAATCAAGGAACCGCCTGGATTGCCAATTTTCCTGGCGTCCAGGCGCTGTCATGGCTGGTGTCCGGGACCCTGTCCGTGGACGTCGGGAGGCAGACTCCGCTCGGCAAGATGATCGAGCACTTCCTCGCCGACTACCATCCCGACCTGTTCATGAAGAGCATCACCGTGGAGCCGGGGCCGCAATCGAACGCACGGAACACGGTGGTGAAGCTCGGCACCAAGGAGTGAAGCGCGGTGGAGGGCGGCCCCGAGCGCCTTGCATTGCGGTCGGCGGCGAGATAGGTGTGCGGATGCTCGGATGACGGCTATACCGAGCGCCGAGCGCTGGTCCGAACTTCCAGTTGGGCCGTTGAACCCAAGCAGAAGCCGATTCGGAAAGCTCGAGCACCTCGTCTCGAGTGAGCGAGAACGTCAGGGCGCCCGCGTCTTGTCTCGCCTGCTTCGCGTCCTTCGCTCCTGGAATCGGAATCACGCCCTGCTCGATCACCCACCGCAGCGCGACCCGCGCGGGCGTCTTCCCGTACTTGGCGCCGATCGCCTCCAGGCGCGCCGTGCTCGCCCCGGCCGCGGCGATCTCCGTTGGCCGAAACACCCCGGTGAGCCGGCGGCGGACCCAGTCCCGTGGGACATCTCCCGGGCGGTACTTTCCAGAGAGGAGGCCCATCGCCAGAGGCATGAACCCGACTGGAGTGACTCCGAGCTCCCGACACGCGTCAAGCACGCCATCGAACTCCGGGCGACGGTACCAGAGCGAGCTCTGTGCTGCCGAAGAGGTTTGATGTACTTGTTCTTCCACCACGCGGCGGTGCCTACGCCGAGGCGCGAGACGAGGACGTTCGTCTTGCCCAGACGCACCTTCTCCGTCTCGTCCAGGGCAGCCGCAGTTCTCGATGGGTCATTGGTTGAGTTGGACATCGGGTCACCCGTAGCTGTCACGGGTGCGGTTGAAGCTGCTCGGCCAAGGGGCGGAAAGGCGCCTCCCTCGACCTGAGGTCTCGCCACCACGGCGTTGGAGCATCGAGCTGCGAGGGTTCGACGACCTGGCCGAGGCTCGGTGTGACAACCCGTAGGCCCTGTTCGGCCGCGAGTCGCACGAGCGTCTCCGCAGGCTCATCCCACGCGTGGAGCGCAAGATCGAAGGTACCCCAGTGCACCGGCAGCAAGGTCCCGCCGCCCAGCATCTGCAACACCTTGAGCGCGTTCTCGGGCCCCAGGTGAATGGCCTCAAAGCCTGGGTAGAACGCGCCGATCTCGAGCATGACGAGGTCGAACGGCCCGTACATCTGGCCCGTCTCGCGGAACTGTTCGGTCAGCCCCGTGTCGCCCGAGAAGAAGACCTTGTGCCGATCTGACTGGATGACCCATGACGACCAGAGGGTCGCGTCCCGGTCGCTCAGGCTGCGACCTGAGTAGTGCTGGCTTGGGGTCGCGATGAAGCGCAACCCGCGAACGTCGCATGATTCACCCCAGTCGAGCTCGTGAATGCGCTCTGGCGCAATTCCCAGCCGCTCGAGGTGCGACCCCACCCCGAGCGACGTGACGATCGGGATCGCCGGCATGCGAGCGAGACCGGCGATCGTGGTCGCACACAGGTGGTCGTAGTGGTCATGGGAGAGCACCACGGCATCGAGCGGAGGTAGCTCTCCGAGCCCTGCCGGCACGGGGTGAAAGCGCTTCGGGCCCGCGAAGGAGACCGGGGATGCCCGCTCGCCGAAGACGGGATCTGTCAGGACTCGATAGCCGTCGATCTCGATGAGCACGGTGCTGTGGCCGAGCCACGTCGTGCGGAGCCCGGAGCTGACCGGACGACCCCATGCTTCATGGGGGCGCGTCGTCGGCAAGGGAGCTTTCGGTCTACGTCGAGCCCCCCCGAAGAGGAGCTCGGGGAGCATCGGAAGAACTCCGGTCGTCGACGCCCTCCACGGACCCAGCGGGTTACGAAAGACGTCGCCGTCGAACTGCCTCGACGAACGAACTCGTTCCAGACGAAGACCATGAAAGCTCATGCGTTGCCTCTCGCCGCCCGAGCCGCCGCCTCGGCGCCGAGCTTCTCGCTCGACGTCCACAGGTCGGCCGCGAGCTTCGGATCCATCGCCTGCTTCTGCGGGGTCGCCGGCCGTCGCTTCGAGATGTACTCGCCCTTGAGCGACGCCGCCTCCGGCGAGGTCGGTGTCTTCGCGAGGTCGAGTTTTCCGCGCGCCTGCATGGAGCTTGAGGTCGACACGACGCGCGCGCCGGGGGTCTTGCGGATGAGGGCAAGCAGCGACGTCGTGAGCAGGAAGTACGCGAGGTGGTCTAGCGCGAACGTCAGCTCCAACCCGTCGGGCCCTATCGTCGGCTTCTTGAAGGTGGCGCCCGCGTTGTCCACGAGGACGTCGAGCCGATCGTGCTTGGCCTTGAACTCCTCGGCGGCGCGCTTCACGTCGGCCATCCGCGACAGGTCGCAGAGAAGGATGTCGAGGTTCGGGTGCTCACTTGCTCTCCTTGGGAAAGTGGGGACGCAGAGCAGCGGCAAAGAGGAGGTCGAGTATCCGGTCGGGCAGGATGCGCACCAAGGTGAGGAGTGCGGCCTCGCGGCCGACGGTGTAGCGAGTGCGCGGCTTGCGCGCCGTCACTGCCTTGGCGATCACCTTGGCCGCAGCGTCAGCGGGCAGGCCCGACTTGGTGTGGTAGGCGGTCTGCGCGATGATGGCTTGCACCAGCCCGCCGTAGCGCTGGCTTTGCTCGGGCGTCATGGTCGACGTCACCTCATGGGCGCTGGCGATCGCCCGGCCGGGCATCTCCGTTCGCACGGCGCCCGGTTCGACCACGACCACCTGGACGCCCAGCGGGGCGATTTCGCGTCGCAAGGAGTCACTGACCGCTTCGAGCGCGAACTTCGTGCCTGCGTACGGACCATAGGTGGCCATGGCGACCTTGCCGCCCACGGAGCTGATGTTGACCACGCGACCCTTGCTGCGGATCAGGGCCGGCAGGAGTGTCTGGGTAACGGCGATGTGGCCGAAGAGGTTGACCTCGAACAGGCGTCGCCACTCGTCGATCGCGAAGACCTCGACCGGTGCGTTGACCGCCATGGCGGCGTTGTTTACCAGGGCCCGCACTGCCCGGCCCTGCGGGTCCCCGTGCACCCGAGTCGCCAGCGCCCGGATGTGGTCCGGGTTGGTGATGTCGAGGATCAGCGGCTCTATACCTGGCCCCCGGATTGCGTCGGCGTCCCGGTCGCGCCGGACACCCGCGAGGACGTGGAACCCCCGCCGAGCCAGCTCGCGTGCCGTGGCCGCGCCGATGCCGGTAGACGCACCGGTTATGATGGCGATCTCTTGGATTTCAGGTGCCGCTGTCATGGCCGCGCTCCTTTCTTCGACGAGCGAGGAGCGAAGCGCGCTGCGAGGAGCTGCGTCCGCTGCTCCAGCACCTCCATCGACGGTTGGTCCGCGAGCAACCCGTCGAGCGCGAGGAGGAAGACCTCGGCGCTCGCCTCATCGCCCAAGATGGCGGCCACGCACTCGAGCGCGATCTTGCGATAAAGTGCCTCGCTCTCGGGATCGATGCGCTCGCACGCCTCGATGAAATCGCTCCCCATCGGTGCCCCGACCATCTCAGCCCAGGGCTCGAGCGCCAGCAGACGGCAGACGCTGAGCAAGCGCTCATAGGCGCTCCCCGGGCCGTTCGCCGCCTCCTTCGCGGCGGGGTGCCGAGAGACCAGCCAGTCCACGAATACGGCCCGGTAGATGTCTTCTTTGTCCTTGAAGATCCTGTAGAGCAGCGTGCGCGAGAGGCCGGCGCGCTTGGCGATGTCCTCGAAGGCCGTCTTCGCGAAGCCGAAGTTGAGGAAGCACCAGCGCGCGGCGGTCAGGATCCTCGCGCGGCGGGCGGCCGCCTCGTCGTCTGTCGTCGTCGCTCGCATGAAGACATTGTGACAACTTATGCATCAACTGTCAACATGCTCCCGATGGTCCCAGGACTGGTCCGCGAAGTCGGAGAGGCCGAGGCGGATGATTCGCTCGCTCGTGCGCGGCTCGACGTCGGGCACGAGCTCGGCTGGTTGCCTCTGAGGTTCCACGTGAACACCAGCAGATCGCGCACGGGCGAGGGCGACGCCGGGCCCTCGGGGACTGCAAGAGCGCCCCGCGCGCGATGAGCCAGGACGAACTCGGGCGGCCACAACGTACTGGCCCATCACCTCGCGACCGAGCGCTTCCCGCTCCTTGCGCCCGCCCTTTCGCTGGCGGCCTCCTGAGGGGCGCGTACCCTCGTCGGGCATGACCCCGCACGAAGAGCTCGCGCTCCTGCTGCGTCCGGCGGCTGGAGGCCTCTACCTCGTCTCGACCGGGCGCGCGCAGCAGCTCGAGGTCCAGCGACGGCTCTACGGCGCCACGACCCAGGAGGAGGTCCTCGCCCGGTTCCGCGCGTCGTTCGACCGCATCGCCGGCGCGCGCGCCGTCTTGCTCGGCATCCCCTCCGACGTCGGCGCCGGGTTCCTCCGCGGGTCCAACATGGGCCCGCAGGCGATCCGGACCGCGCTCCTCGACGCCTTCCCGGACTTCCCCGAGCGGGCGCGCGACGTCGGCCTCGTCGACATCGGGGACGTGTTCGTCGTGCCGCAGCTCCTGCACGACGACATGCTCTCGGAGGCCCAGAAGGCCGCGTCGCGCCGCGCCCTGTACCCCGGCGTGCCCGAGGCGCTCTCGTCCCGGCTGCCTGTCTCGCCGCTCTCCATCGCCGAGCGCGCCCTCGATCTCGTCTTCTCGATCAACCCCGACGTCGCGCCCATCGTGCTCGGCGGCGATCACTCCACGGCCTTGCCGGTCGCGCGCGCCCTCTCGCGCGTGCAGAGCGCGCGGAAGCGGCCGTGGGGCATCGTCCAGCCCGACGCGCACACCGATCTCCTCGAGGAGCGGCTCGGGGTTGCGTACTGCTTCGCCACCTGGTCGTACCACGCGAACGAGCTTGTCGGGCGGGGCGGCCGGCTGACCCAGGTCGGGGTCCGCGCCTCCCAGAAGCCGCGCGAGCACTGGGAGGGCCGCTACGGCGTGCGGCAGTTCTGGGCGGCCGAGTGCCGCGCCGATCCTGCGGCGGCGCTCGACGCCATCGTCGCGCACGTGAAGAGCACCGGCGTCGAGGGCGTGTATTTCTCGAACGACATCGATGGCACCGACGCCGCGTTTGCCGATGCCACCGGGACCCCGGAGCCGGACGGCCTCTCGCCCGACTTCGTTGTCGCGCTCATCCGCCGGCTCGGGCGCGAGGTCGGCCTGCTCGGCGGCGATGTCATGGAGGTCGCGCCGGCGCTCCAGCCGACGCCGGAGAGCTCGGCCCGCACGCTCGCGCTGGCGGTGCGCTACCTGCGCGAGACGATCGAGGCGGTCGTCGGCCGCGCGCTCGCCTGACATCGCGCGCTCGCCGGGTGCACGCGCGCTCGCCTGACGCCGCTCAGGGCTCGGCGCCCTTCGCCGCGGGCAGGGAGGCGTCGCGGGCCCAGTCGCTCCACGAGCCCTCGTAGAGGATCGCGTCCGCGCGGCCGAGCATCGCCAGCGCGAGCAGGTCGTGGCAGGCGGTGACGCCGGAGCCGCAGTAGCAGACGACGGTGCTCGCCTCGATCGCGCCGAGGTCGCGGTAGCGCCGCTCGAGCTCGGCGCGCTCGCGGAAGGGCCCGGCGGGCGCGCGGAGGTTCTCCGCGAACGGGGCCGAGCGCGCCCCGGGGATGTGGCCCGGGCGCGCGTCGACGGGCTCGCTCTGCCCTTCGTAGCGCTCGCGGGCGCGCGCATCGAGGATCACCGCCGAGGGATCACCGCGCAGCCTGTCGACGACCGCCTTGTCCACGACCGTGGCGCCTCCGGCGGCGAGCTCCATCGGCGGCGCCGGCGCGATGGCGGGCACGTCGGTCGAGAGCGGGTGTCCCGCGGAGGCCCACGCCTCCAGGCCGCCGTCGAGCACGCGCCCGCCCGGATGGCCGAAGTAGCGCAGCAACCACCAGAGCCGGGCCGCGATGGCGCCGCCCGCGTCGTCGTAACCGACGACCAGCGAGTCAGGGGCGATCCCGATCCTGGCGAGCACGCGCGCGAACGCCGCCGCGTCGGGCAGGGGGTGGCGCCCGGGGCCTGCCTGCGCCGGCCCGGAGAGGTCGGCGTCGACATCGAGGTGCACGGCGCCCGGGATGTGCCCGCGTGCGTACTCGTCGGCGCCGCGGCGACCGGTGAGGTACCAGCGGCAGTCGACAACGCGAACGCGCGGGTGGCCGGCGTGCGCTGCGAGCCAGGGGACATCGAGGAGGGGGCCGGTGGGCACGGAGAGGGGGGCGCGCATGCAGGGCATGGTAGCAACACACGGTCGGCCGCGGAGCCCGGCGATCGGGAGCCCTGATGGGCATGCGCGGATCGCGCTCGCCCCCGAGCTGGCCACCGCCCGGCGCCAGCGACGAATGCGCCGCTCTGGGCCTCCGCACCGGTCGACGCCACCTTGCTGTTGGGGCGGTGCTCGACCTCCTCCACCGTCTAGAGCATCCCGTAGCCGTCGCGCAGGGCCGAGCGCGCCACGAGCCCACGCCGGTAGATGTCCTCGTTCCGGTAATCGACCTCCTCGACCGACATCGCGGAGACCCCATTCCCATCCTCATCCTCGCCCAGCACCGTCGTCGTGACACGCCGGTACCCGAGGTCCATCCGCTCGTCGCGGTGATAGATCCCATCTCCGTAGGTCTCGATCCGCGTCCGGTACGTGTGCACCCCCTGCGCGCCGCTCACGCCCTCCACCCCGTCGCGCACCACCACATCGCTCAGCACCCACTGGCTCGACGGCATGTCGACCACCGCCGTGCGGTCGTCGCTCTCGTCCACCGGCGCATTCCCGGCGACCTCCCTCGGCACCACCAGGTTGCCCTCGCGCCGGTAGTCGATCTCCACGCTCCCGCCCAGCGGCCGGTGCACCCGCCACAGCAGGTTCGCCTTGCCGATCTCGTTCCTCCGCGTCCGCACCGCGCTGTCGCCGTCCCGCTTCAGCACGTGGTCGGCCAGCCCGTCACCGTCGATGTCCTCGAACCCGAGGTGCGACGCGCCCGTTCCCTCCGAGTAGTACACCGACCCGCCGACGCAGACGAAGTAACAGACCTGCAGCGACACGCTGCCGTCGTGGCTCTCCGAGCGCCGGAAGCCCACCGCGTCGCCGCTCCCCATGAACGCGTACTCCAGCGGATCGAGGTCCACTCCCCAGTCGCCGGCCGGCCAGTGCTCCTCCGCCGCGAACCGCGCGCCGAGGTTCAGCTGCACCCGGAAGAACGCCTCTTCCGGCGCCTTCATCACCTTGTCCGGCAGCCCATCGCCGTTCACGTCCACGAAGTCCACGATCGTGCGCGCCGTCGTGCGCGTGTAGCCGATCCCCGCGCCCACGCTCGCGCTCACCCCGCCGCTGGAGCCGCCCGCGCTCGCCCCGAACCCGATGCTCTGCGCCCCCGTGTCCTCCAGCCGCACCGCCTCCGGGCCCGCTGCGTCCGAGAAGAAGCCCAGCACCTCGCCGAGCGCATCGTTCAGCGCGCCCGCGTTGAAGCTGGCCTTGTTGAACGCGTCCCGCTGCCACGGCACCGGCGCCGTGAACCGGTAGCCCAGGTTCAGCGCCACCGTCATCTGCCCGCTCTCGGGGTTCTGCGCCACCTGGTCGACAAGCCCATCACCGTTGATGTCGAGCAGCTCCACGTGCGCCGCCGATAGCCCGTAGCTCGTCCCGGCGCTGAAGCTCGTGCGCAGGTAGCCTTGCGAACGCCCCTTGCTGTCGGTCTTGTTGAGCGTCTGCTCCTCCTCGTCTCCCGCGCTGAACGTCAGCGACGCAAGCTCGCCGCTCAGCCGCACCGTCCGGTGCTCCACCCGCCGCAGCGCCTCCGGCAGCGAGAACGACGCGCTCGGACCGAACCCCCGGCCCGTGCTCAGCACCACGCCCTCGCGCGTCACCCTGTCCGGGAAGCGGTCGCCGTTCAGATCGACGAGCTCCAGATCCGTCGTCGTGCTGCCGAAGCTATAGCCTCCTCCCACCGGGCCCGCGCCCGCCGTGGTCGGGCGACGCCTTCGCGTAGAACGCGACGTAGATCGGCTCGCCGGCCTCGACCGCCAGGTCCACAGTCATGGGTGCCGCGGCTCCGGCGCTGCTCGGCGCCACGTACAGCTGCTTGTACAGCAGCCGATGCACCCCCTGCACCAGCAGCGTCACCGGCGTCGTCCCCGGCACGAACAGCAACCCCTCGAGCCGCACCGTCCCCGTCGCCGGCGCGATCCAGGGCGCGCGCCGCGTCCCCGGCGTCCACCGCTGCACCGGCATCGTCACGTACGGCTGCTGCTGGATCAGCGCCACCGGCAGCGCCGCGTCCTCGGCCGTGTCGCTGTCCAGCTTGCAGCCGGCGCGGCCGTTCGGCTGCACCCCGCACTGCACAGGCCCGCATCGCCGCTCGCCGCTCTGCCGATCAGCGCGGCAGTACGTCCTGTACTCCACCGCCGGCGCCCAGGCGACGCGCGCCGGGTCGTCGGGCACGCGTGTTGAAGGCCGCTTATGGCGATTCCGGCCGCCGTTGCTCTCCGACTGCGCTGAGGAGAAAACGGTAGAAATCGAACGCTATGCCAACTGGATCGTAAAGCGGTATCTCAAAGCGAGCTCCGGAGCGCAGCCACACGCAGAGCGAAAGAGACACAGGTTCCTTCACTGGAAGTACCAGCCGTGCAACATCGGCAAATTTAAATGACTTAACCTCGGATTCACAGAGAACAGTCAACCCTTCCTCGGCAATTACCAGCGCATCTCTGTCTGAACCTTTGCAGTTTTCGTAGACCCCAACGATTGGACCAGCAACGGGCGGATGCTCATCGTCCCACCAGTGAGGCTTCGGGCCACGTCCGAAGGAGAAATATCGGTCGATTCCCCTTCTACTACCGTCGGAGAGAACCCGCGGCCGCAGGTTTCGGTTGGCATGCATTTCGATTGTTGCCATCAGAGTCCTCCCTCATAGAACATGGTCCCGTTTGGACGCCTTTGGAAACCAAGCTTGGAAAGAATTTTGGAGAGCCTTCCGGTCCGTTCAATCACCGGTGTTGTTTCCACTCGGACACTCGTCGCTCCCTCTGCGCGTGCGGCATCCTGAAGCCGTGACCAGGAGCGCGGCCCCAATCTACCCACCCCTTTCACACTTCCGATATAGTCGACCTTCACGAGAGCACGCCCATCCTTAACACGGAAAGTTCCCTGTATCTCCGCATCTGTCCCCTCGAATCCAAAGTCGGACTGAGTTAGAGCGCGAGAAATCGTCATCCCTCCCTTCTCCGGCTTCTTTGGCGGCTCGGCCGCAACGGCCGCAGGAGGCTTCGGAGGCTCCTTCGCCCCACCCCCACCCGCTGCCGGCGGCGGTGGCGCAGCGGTCTCCTTGGGCGTGTCCTCGGGTATGGGAAACGACTCGGGGGGCTTCGGCGGGTCTCCATTCGCGGCAGCATCAAAGATCAAGTAACCCGCGTAGCCTATGGATCCTACAACGACCGCACCAGCAACGACCAGCTCTCCGACAGGCGTCGGTTCGACCAGTGCCGCTGCAAGCGCCGTGGCAAGGAACTTCCGGGTCGCATCATCGAACTGCCCGGTCGGGTCAACGAGGACCACAGGGTTGTTGCTTGCATACGTGTACAGCCCCAGGTTAATCGGCCTGTACACCCCGCCGTTGATCCTGCCGGCCATGTACTCGGCAAGAACCGGATCCGGGCTCATCCACACCCCGAGCCGCGGCTCGTAGCTCCGCGCCCCGTAGTGGTAGAGCCCCGTCGACAGGTCGAGCTCCTTGCCGGTGAACAGGTACGGCTGCCGGTTCTGGAACTGCGAGTCCGTCTGGTCGGTCCACAGCTCCCCGCTCGGCAGGTACTCGACGTGCTGGCTCAGCTGCTGGTCCTGGTCGGTGACGTACTGCGTGCTCCCGAGGTGGTCCGGGTGGTAGTACAACACCGGCGGCTTCTGGAACCAGTCCGCGTCGATCTTGCTCGCGAGCCGCGTCTCGCCCGCGAACAGGTGCTTTGTCGCCACCACCCCGTTGCGCACCACGAGGTGCTGGTCGACGTACGCCGTCTCCTCCTCGCCGGCCACCCGGTGCAGGTGCACCCGTCGCTCCCCGGCGCCGTCGTACAGCGCCCGCGACATCTCCTGGTTGTTCTCTCTCACCGACACAAGCCGCCCGTCTTCGTCCCAGCTCAACGTGCGCTGCGGGCTGCCCCGGTATCTCCACTCCTTGTGGTTGCCGTTCGCGTCATAGAACAGCTCCCGCAGCCGCGGCTGTGTCTCCGCCACCACGAACTCATCCACCTGGTTCGCCGCGTGCGGCCGCGGCCCGGTGTAGCGGTACTCGTTGCGGTACGTCCTCTCCCGGATCGGCTCCTGCTTCTGCCACTCCCCCGGGGCGCCCCACTTCGGCACGTACCGGGCCACCTCCTGCCCCTTCGTCTTCACGTTCCCGAGGACGTCATACGCGATGTCCAGCGCGTATCCCTGCCGCTCGTTCCCCCGCTCCTGGTAGGTCCCCGAAGCCTCGGTCAGCTGGTAGAGGTCGTCGTACGCGAACCGCTGCTCGGTCGTCGCGACCATCACGGCCCCACCGAGCGACTCGTCGAACGGCGCGTCGTTGTCGAGCGCGAGCACGTTGCCCACGAGGTCATAATCATACCGCAGCCGCTGGAACGCCCTCGGCGGCCGCCCCATCTGCTGCATCTGCGGCGTCCGGTGGTCCGCGTCCACCTCCGACAGCCGCCGCGTCGACGCCTCGTACCGGTACTTCGTCTCGATCCCGTTGCCCGCCACCACCCGCACCCGCTGACCGAACTCGTCGTACCCGATATGCCTCAGGTACTCCGTCGTCATCGGTTCATTCGGGTGCTGCGGATTGACCTTCTGGTTCTCCCCGACCACCGACACCACGGCGCCGCCGCGGTCGTACCCGTAGCGCACGATCTCCTCGCCCGACCCGGGGAAGTGCAGCTCTTGCATCCGACCCAGCGAATCGAACACGTATTTCAGCGTCGCCTCGTACGGTCCCCGGTGTGGCTCGCGCAGCCGCGGGAACTCCGCCACGAGTTCCGCCACATTGCCGAACCGGTCATACCGGTAGCTCCGCGTCCCCGCCGCGCTCGTCTCCTGCTTCATCCGCCCCGCGCGGTTGCCCTGCGCGTCGCCGGCCTCCTCGGCTTCGCCGTACGTGTACACCACGTCCTGCGTCACCGGATAGTCGATCTTCCACAGCCGGTTGTGGTCGTACTCGTACCGGATCAGCTGCCCGTGCAACGCGAGCTCCGCCGTCTGCTTCGCGCGAAGGTTCCCGGCCAGGTCGTACCGCCACTCCGTGCGCCCCGCGTCGGGGCTCACGAGCGCCACCATCCGGCCCGCCGTGTCGTACGTCGCCGTGGTCGCGTTGTTGCGCGCGTCCGTCACCCGCACCAGCTCGCCCACCGGGTTGTGCTCGTACCGCGTCACGATCTGCTGGCCCACCTCGTCGATCGTGTTCCACTCCTCCACCGCCGCGATCCGCCCGCCCACGTCCCGGTAGGTGTTACGCGACTTGCCGTTCGCGTCGATCACCGTCTCCTGGAACATGAGCTGCCCGTCGAGCTGCACAAGGTCGTGCTCGACCCACGTCCGCGCGTACCCGTCCGTCGTATCCGCCTTGGGGTCCGGCATCTCGACAAGCCGCGTCCGCGACAGCACATCGTGCTGAAAGTGCGTGCTCCGCACCATCTCCACCGCCGTGAACGCCGTATCCGGCTCCACGCTGAACACCGGCTGCCCCTGCTCCACCACGCGACCGAGCGCGTCGAACCGCACCGCCCCGCTGACCGTCATCCCGACCTCGGTGCCCGTACCCGTGTCGCGCTCCTGGTCCTTCTTGGTCTGGATCACCCGCCCGAGCCCGTCCGCGAACGTCACCGTCACGATCGGATCGCCCGCGTGCTCCGCGTCCTTGTGGCTCGTCCTCGCCCACGCCGGCAGCGCGGCGGACTGATCGGGCTGGAGCGCGTACTCGAACCCGACCGCCGGCTCGCCTTCCCCGTTGAGGTCTTCCTCGCTCCAGATCTTGCTCGGCGTGCATCCAACCGGAAGCGCCTGCGGCTCGGTGAGGTCGTTCGGTCCCCAGACCCCGGTCAGCCGGCCGAAAGCGTCGTACCGATGGACCATCGTGTGCCCGTTGACGTCGGTCTCCTGCGCCACCGTGCCGAACAGCAGGTTGGGCACCGTGATCGAGCGGTATCCGAAGCTGTCGGTCACGCACGTGCGGTAGCTGCGCGTCAGCGCATCGTAGCCGTAGGTCAGCTTGTAGCTGGCCGGATCGGTGAAGGTCGCGAGGTTGCCCACCTCGTCGAAGCTGAAGCGCCAGGTCGCCTGGTCGCCCGCATACGGTGAGCCGTCCGGCCGCTTGCCCCCGGCGATGACGTTCGTGAGCGTCGCGAGCGCGCCCGTCCCCGGCCAGTACGTCGCCGTGCGCTCTCGCAGCACGCGGCCCTCCGCGTCGGTCGTCCGCACGAGGCTCGGCTTCACGAAATAAGGAGCGTCGTCCTGCTCATACCCGATGTGGTGGTGCACATCGTCCACCGCGCTCCCCTCCTCGCCATAGGAGAACACGTCCGTGAGATTGCCGTCCTCATCATAGAACCGCGTCTCCAGCGCGCTCTTGTGAACCGCCCCCGGGTCGTCCGTGGTCCCCTCGTAGAACGCGCTCGTCCGCGCCGTCTCCCTCGGGAAGAACCACCCGTTCGCCGCGATCTGCCCCAGATCGGGCGGCAGGTGCTCGACCTCCTCCACCCTGTAGAGCATCCCCTCGCCGTCGCGCAGGGCCGAGCGCGCCACGAGCCCACGCCGGTAGATGTCCTCGTTCCGGTACTCCACCTCCTCGACCGCCATCGCGGAGACCCCATCCCCATCCTCATCCTCATCCTCATCCTCGCCCAGCGCCGTCGTCGTGACGTGCCTGTAGCCGAGGTCCATCCGCTCGTCCCGGTGATAGATCCCGTCCCCGTAGGTCTCGATCCGCGTCCGGTACGTGTGCACCCCGTGCGCGCCGCTCACGCCCTCCACCCCGTCGCGCACCACCACATCGCTCAGCACCCACTGGCTCGACGGCATGTCGACCACCGCCGTGCGGTCGTCGCTCTCGTCCACCGGCGCATTCCCGGCGACCTCCCTCGGCACCACCAGGTTGCCCTCGCGCCGGTAGTCGATCTCCACGCTCCCGCCCAGCGGCCGGTGCACCCGCCACAGCAGGTTCGCCTTGCCGATCTCGTTCCTCCGCGTCCGCACCGCGCTGTCGCCGTCCCGCTTCAGCACGTGGTCGGCCAGCCCGTCACCGTCGATGTCCTCGAACCCGAGGTGCGACGCGCCCGTTCCCTCCGAGTAGTACACCGACCCGCCGACGCAGACGAAGTAACAGACCTGCAGCGACACGCTGCCGTCGTGGCTCTCCGAGCGCCGGAAGCCCACCGCGTCCCCGCTCCCCATGAACGCGTACTCCAGCGGATCGAGGTCCACTCCCCAGTCGCCGGCCGGCCAGTGCTCCTCCGCCGCGAACCGCGCGCCGAGGTTCAGCTGCACCCGGAAGAACGCCTCTTCCGGCGCCTTCATCACCTTGTCCGGCAGCCCATCGCCGTTCACGTCCACGAAGTCCACGATCGTACGCGCCGTCGTGCGCGTGTAGCCGATCCCCGCGCCCACGCTCGCGCTCACCCCGCCGCTGGAGCCGCCCGCGCTCGCCCCGAACCCGATGCTCTGCGCGCCCGTATCCTCCAGCCGCACCGCCTCCGGCCCCGCCGCGTCCGAGAAAAAGCCCAGCACCTCGCCGAGCGCATCGTTCAGCGCGCCCGCGTTGAAGCTCGTCTTGTTGAAGGCGTCCCGCTGCCACGGCACCGGCGCCGTGAACCGGTAGCCGAGGTTCAGCGCCACCGTCATCTGCCCGCTCTCGGGGTTCTGCGCCACCTGGTCGACAAGCCCATCACCGTTGATGTCGAGCAGCTCCACGTGCGCCGCCGATAGCCCGTAGCTCGTCCCGGCGCTGAAGCTCGTGCGCAGGTAGCCTTGCGAACGCCCACGGCTGTCGGTCTTGTTGAGCGTCTGCTCCTCCTCGTCTCCCGCGCTGAACGTCAGTGACGCAAGCTCGCCGCTCAGCCGCACCGTCCGGTGCTCCACCCGCCGCAGCGCCTCCGGCAGCGAGAACGACGCGCTCGGACCGAACCCCCGGCCCGTGCTCAGCACCACGCCCTCGCGCGTCACCCTGTCCGGGAAGCGATCGCCGTTCAGATCGACGAGCTCCAGATCCGTCGTCGTGCTGCCGAAGCTATAGCCTCCTCCCACCGGGCCTGCGCCCGCCGTGAGCTCCGCGTTCCACGTCTCTGCGTAGCGCACGCTGCCCCGGTGCCGCTGCCCCGACAGCCGCCCCACCACCGACGGCAACACCCGCTCTCCGCCCACGAACGCTTCCGACGCCGCCGCGCCCCAGATCGGCGCGCCTTCCTCCGGCGAGAGCGGCACCGCGAGCGTGAAGCCGCGCTCGGGGTCGCGCGTCGGAAACAGGATGTTCGCCTCGGAGAACGCGCGGTCTCCGTTCATGAAGCCGATCGACCAGCCGCGGAACCCCCCCGCCGTCGGATCCTGCGGCGCCCCGTCGACCAGCGCCTCGGACGCCGCGTCGGGCACGAGCCGGGCGACCCACACCGGCGCCCCATCGATGTTCGCGTTGCCCGGGAGCGGGATACCCTCGGGCGCCGCCTTCGCGTAGAGCGCGACGTAGATCGGCTCGCCGGCCTCGACCTCCAGGTCCACCGCCACGGGCAGCGCGGTTCCGGCGCTGCTCGGCGCCACGTACAGCTGCTTGTACAGCAGCCGATGCACCCCCTGCACAAGCAGCGTCACCGGCGTCATCCCCGGCACGATCAGCAACCCCTCGAGCCGCACCGTCCCCGTCTCCGGCGCGATCCAGGGCGCGCGCCGCGTCCCCGGCGTCCACCGCTGCACCGGCATCGCCACGTACGGCTGCTGCTGGATCAGCGCCACCGGCAGCGGCGCGTCCTCGGCCGTGTCGCTGTCCAGCTTGCAGCCGGCGCGGCCGTTCGGCTGCACCCCGCACTGCACCGGCCCGCACCGACGCTCGCCGCTCTGCCGGTCAGCGCGGCAGTACGTCCTGTACTCCACCGCCGGCGCCCATGCGACGCGCGCCGGGTCGTCGGGCACGTCCGACTTCACCCGGAACCACAGCCGATCGCCCTCCTTGACCCCAATCAGCCCGTTTGCATCGCCGTGCAGCCGTCCCGCGAGCGCCAGCACCCCGGCCTCCGCGCTCACCACCTCCTCATCCATGACGCTGTAGAACGCGCCCTCGCTCTCCCGCGCGATCGACACCCTCAGCTGATCGCTCGTCGACCCTTTCACCAGATCGCCCGTGATGCTCACGACGCCGTCCGACGACGCCACCCACGGCACCTCGGGCCGCCCTCCGAGGCGATGGTCCTCCCTGTACTCGAATCGATGGATGGGCCGCCCGTCCGGCCCCACCTGCCCGAGCAGCTCCTCGCCGACCTCGTAGGTGATCGACGGGCTCCACGACAGCAGGTCGGATGTCGTGTTCACCGCCCGCTCCGGGTCGATCTCGGGCGTCGCGCTCACCCGGAAGTAGAGGCGATCGCCCGCGAGCACGTGGACCGAGAGCGCCGCGCCCCCGCAATCGCCCGCGCCGATCGCGCACGGCCCGAGCTCGTCCGGACCGAACACGTGGCCGAACAGCGGCGGCAGCTCCCCGTTGCGCACCAGCTCCACGCGCAGCCCGTCGCCCCCCGCCTCCTGCTTCTGCAGCACGCCCCCGATGCGCACGTCCCCCTCGAACGGCGCGATCCACCGGAGCATCGGGTCCGCCGGATAGAAGTCGGCGCGCGACGCCAGCGCGAAGTCCGGGCGGCCCGACGGCGCGCTGACGCCGGCGGTCCCCCAGTCCTGCACGCCCAGAAACCCGCCGCGTCGATCGTTGATCGCGACCTGGACCTGCCCGAGGTCCCCGACCGACACGAGATCAGGGAACCCGTCGCCGTCGAGATCCGACGCGACCCGCTCGTCCTCCGCCCGGCTGCGCGTGTACGCCGCCGACGCGCTGAGCGCATCGCCCACGTTGATGCCCGCGTGAATGCTCCATCCCGAGGTGTCCGTCAGCCCGAGATCGCCCGGGTCGAGCCCGCCGAGGTGGAACGGATCGAGGTGATTCTCCCTGGGAAGGCGCAGCAGGTTGCGCAGCGCGTCCCCGCCGTCGCCGACGAAGTCGGGCAATCCGTCGCCGTTGAGGTCGAGCAGGCTGGCGCGCGTCGTCTGGTCGCCGCCGTACCCGCCGCCGCCCACGCTCACGATGCCGAGCAGCCCCACCGACACGCTGCCGCCGAAGGTCGAGTCCTCCGTGCGCGACAGCCCGTTCTGCGACCCCACCTGGCCCCACGTCACGGCGTCGGCCGCCAGCGCCCCGGGCTGCCCCGACGCCGTGCGCGGCGCGGTGAAGTACTCGAACGTGTGGCGATAGAGCTCCTCGCTCGCGAGCGTCCCCTCGCCGTCGCGGCTCCCCTCGCCCGAGACCGCGATCGCCTGGAGCAAGCTCTTGCCGAAATCTCCTCGGGTGTATTCGAGCGCGTAGCTGCGAATGATCGTCTCGCCGAACCGCACGTCCACGCGCTGGAGCCGCTCGCTTGTCTGCTCCAGGAAGCCCGGCCTGCCGTTCAGCATCCCATCCGGGCGCCCGTCCTCCGAGATGAAGTCGACGGCATACGCCGCCTCGACGCCCTGCGACGTGTTGGCCGTGTACTCGATGCGCTCGGGGTGCACCTCGATGTGCGGCGCCGGGCCCGCGGGCTCGACCCGATGCGCGTAATGGAAGAACATCTGGTTGCCGAACGGGTCGCGCACCTCTTCCAGGTACCAGCGGAACACGTTGCGCGGTCGGCCCGGGTCCGGATCGTCGAGCCGCGCGGTCGCGCTGCGCCCGTAAACATACGTCGTCCCGCTCCTGTCCGTGACCTCCCAGAAGTAGCTGTCGGGCCCGGTCCCGTGGCGCACGATCCGCGCGAAGCGCCCCTCCACCCGCTGCCGGTAGACCTGCGACGCGCTCGACGCGCCGCCCACCGGCACGAGCTCGCTCCCGTCGAGCGCATACCGCTCCTCCTCCGTCGCGTACGTCGGCACGCCGAAGCGCGCGTCGATCTCCACCCGCGACAGCCGCAGATCCCAGCCCACGCCGAGCCAGCCGTTGCGGTGCTCGCTGTCGTAGCGAATGGCGAGCGCCGGCTGGAGCCCGTTGCGCCCCGGCGGGACCTCGATCGGGTGGCTCAGGTGCGCCGAGCCGCTCGAGCTCGCCTCCGGCGGCGCGATGAGCGTCACCCCGGCGAGCGGGCTGCCGAGCGCGAGCCCCTTGATGCTGCTCGGATCGAACGAGCGCGCCCCCGGCGCGTCGGGCATCGCCAGCGTCGCCCCGATGAAATCGGTGAAGTGGTCGGTCAGGCTCGCCAGCTTGCCCTCCGCGGCCACGCCGGCCCGCTCGACGCCCTGCCAGCTGCCGAGCGACTCGTCGAAATAGAAGCCCGTCACGTGCTGCGCCGTCATCCCCGGTGGAATGGCGTGCTCGTCATAAGGCAGCGTCAGCCGCACCGGCTTCTTGAACCTGAGGCCGTGCGGCCCGAAGCGATAGGCCCTCCCTCCGGGCGTGACGTTGACCATCGCGCGTCCCATCGGCCGCACCTCGCCCTCGGGCAACGGCCGTATCGTGATCCGCACCGGCTCGTCCACCGCGCCCTCGGGGATCTCCAGGACAGCCCCCGCGAACGCCACCACCCGCGCCTTGTCGGGGAGCACCATCTCGCCATGGGGCGCCCCCACGTCCTCGACCAGCGGCGCGTCGAACCGAGGCCCCAGCAACAGGCCCCCTGCGCCGTCGCTCGGCAGCCGCAAAGGGATCGCCGACAGGGCCACCCCGCCGCCCGGAGGCGACAGCGGCAACAACAGCCGCGGCTCCGGAGGCCCGGCCAGCGCAATGCCCTCGTGCCCCCGCCCGAGCAGCAACATCACAGCACAAAACACCACGAGACGAACAAGCCAGCGCGCCTGTCGCATTCGAGATCCCCCCCACGCAACGTCTGTTGGTTGGCGCACAGAGATCCACGGCCGGACACACCGTGTCAATACGTACCTGGCGAAAACAATAAAAGCGCGCCGCCGTCTTCTATGGGCGCCAGCCGCCTCTTCCTCCCGTGTGCGGGACCGCTGCTCGGCGCGCCGGCGGATCCAACCGTCACGCGATAGGCGGCAGCTCAGGCTCGCTCGGCGCCTGCGCCGGGGCCGGCGTGGCCGGCGCAGCGGGCTCGTCCTCGCCCGTCTCCGGGTTCACGTCGGCGATCGCGCGCCGCGAGCGCAGGTATTGCCCGATCGCCTCGTTCTGCTGGAGGATCGGCGCGAGCAGCGCGAGCCGGGCCGCGATCCCCTCCCGCGTGCGCGCATGGTGCTTGCCCAGGAGGATGGCGACCGCCTCCAGCAGGAGCCCCTGCCCTTCGGCGCGCGCGGCGCGCACCCGGCCCCAGTCGATGAGCGACGGCGGCGACGCCTCGAGCGCGTCGCGGTACTGGCCCGCGAGCTCCGCGAGGCGGGTGACCAGGCGGCCGAGACCGAGCTCCTTCGCGGCCGGGGCGAGCTCCCCTTTGAGCAGGGCGACGATGTCGTCGACGGCCGCGAGCTCATCGACGTACGGAAGCGACGTAATCGCCTGCACGCTCACAGGGAAGAGCGGTTTCAGGAACGCCGCGACCTCCTTGTGGATGGGATCGTCGGGCGCGGCGCCCTGCGTCTGCGCGACGACATGATCGCGGATCGCGCCGAGCGTGCGGTCGACGAGCGCGTCGATGCGCTGGGCGGCGGGGTTCGCCCCCGTCGCCGCGGGCTCGCCGGCCCAGCGGCGCTCCAGCACGCGCGCGGCGAGGTCGTGCTCGATCGCGACGTCGCAGTGCTTCACGAGCTCCGTGAAGCGCTGCTCCTTGGCAATGGCGCGGACCTGCCGGAGGGCGAACAGCCGGCGACCGGTGGTGAAAACATACAGGTTGAAGATCGATTCAAGCGTGGCATCCATGGAATCCTCCCTTCGGGCGAAGGGAGGAACTTACAATGATGGGGGCCACCGCCGGCAAGGAGAACTCGATGGCTGGCGGGCGGATAGCACGAAATCGACGCACGGGATCCATCGCGGCAGCGCCCCGCACCGTATCCGGCTGGCAGACGAAGGATCCGTCTTCGATGTGACGACCAGCCCGGAAGACGCTCGTTGCGAGGTCGCCGCATGCGAGACGCGTCAGGCCCTCGACCGCGCCTCGTCGCGGGGATTCGCCCCCCCTCTCGCCTGCCCTCCTGCCTGGTCGCTGGGGGGCTCGGCCCCCCTCTCGCCTGGCCTCCTCCCTGGTCGCGGGGGGGTGCGGCCCCCCTCTCGCCTGCCCTCCTGCCCGATTGCCGGGGGGTTCGGCCCCCCTCTCGCCTGGCCTCCTGCCCGATTGCCGGGGGGCTCGGCCCCCCTCTCGTCTGGCCCTGCACCCGATCTCGCGGGGGTCAGCCGCCATCTGGCCTGGTCTTGCGCCCGATCGCCGGGGGGTTCGACCCTCCCCCTCCCGGCGTCCTTCGCTCCTTCGCCCCTGACCTCCTTTCGATACCGCCCGCTCGACTCGCACGCGCCGCCGCGCTCGCCTACAGTCCGCAGGCCAGCGCGACCGGCCACGTGCCCCCACGGGAGGCGACCCTTTGAGCCCCATCCTCTCTCTCTGTGAAGGCTATCGACTCGATCTCTCCGACTACGCGCGCACCGGCCTGCGCGTCGGCATCTGGGCCTCGTCCGGTCGCGGCAAGAGCTTCGGCGTCGGGGTCCTCTGCGAGGAGCTGCTCGCGGCCGGCGTCCCGGTCGTCGCGATCGATCCCGAGGGGGAGCTCTACACGCTGCGGGAGCGGTTCCGCCTGCTCGTCCTCGGCGGCGCCCACGCGGACTTGCCGCTTCCGTCCAGCGAGCGCGCGGCGGAGCTCGCGCTCGCGCGGGTGCTCGACGAAGGGCTCGGCCTCGTCGTCGATCTGTCCGACCAGCCGACCAACCGCGCCCAGCAGGAGGCCGCGCTCCCGTTCCTCGAGCGGCTCTGGGCGCTCCTGTCCGAGCGCCGCGCGCCGGCGGCCGTCGTTGTCGAGGAGGTGCACATCTTCGCGCCTCAGTCGGGCGCGTCGCTCACCTCGGACATCCTGCACCGCTTCGCCAAGCAGGGCCGCAAGCGCGGCGTCCTCCTCGTCGTCGCGAGCCAGCGCACGCAGGCCGTCTCGAAGGAGCTCATGAGCCAGCTCAACTTCCCGGCGATCGGCGGCTTCGAGATCGAGCGCGACTACGACGCGGTGAAGGCGCTCGTCGACGGCCACACGTTCGAGGAGTTCCGCGCGCTCCCGGCCGGCCAGTTCTTCCTGCCCGCCGCCGGGCGCTTCGAGCGCTGGCGCGCCCGCCACACCGCCCACGGCGGCGACGCGCCGAGCTGGACCGGCGAGCCCGGCGGCGCGCCGCGGATCGCGGACTCCACGCTGAGCACGCTCATCGACGAGCTCCGCGAAGCGCTCGCGGACGAGATCGCGCGTTCGCGCGCGCCGGATCCGAGCGCCGCGCTGCGGGCCGAGATCCGCCGCCTCAAGCAGCAGCTCGAGCAGGCCGACGAGGCGCGCAGGGCAGCCGAGGCCGAGGCCGAGCGGCTGCGCACCGCGCTGCAGGTCGCCGGCGTCGTCAAGGTGGTGATCCAGAACGAGATCGTGGTGCGCGCCGGCCAGAGCCACGAAGCGCGCGCACAGCCGGCGCCCGCTCCCGGCGCGCACGCGGCGCCCGCTCCCGGCGCGCCGAGGGACCGCGTCCCGGCGTCGCTCGCGGCCCCGCCCGCGCCGGCGCCGGGCGGCGTGGTCGTGAAGGTCGCCGCGAGGCCGGCCTCGCCGTCGCTCCGGGATCTCGCGATGCCGACCGGGGCGTTGCTCGAGGCGCGCGGCGTCAAGCGGATGGTGAGCGCCGCGAGGAGCCACGCGCAGCGGCGATCCCCCCGCTCGGCGGCGCACGTCGCCCTGGCCGCGAAGCTGCTCGCCGGCGGCGCGGCGCTGACCGCGGAGGAGCTCGCGGCGCGCGGCGGCTCGCGCAGCCAGGTCGAGATCCGCCGCGCCGCGCGCGCTCTCGCCGCGCTCGCCCGCGCGGGCTTCGCCTCGGTCCAGGGCGGCCGTCACGCGCTGAACGAGGCGGCCGTGCTTCGCGCGCTCCAGATCGGCTGACGAGGCTATGCTGCCGGCATGAGCGGCGTCGCGAAGCAACTCGCCAGCAAGCCCGCCACGCTGGAGGACCTCCTCGCCCTCCCCGAGGAGGACCGCCGTCACGAGATCATCGACGGGGAGCTCGTCGAGAAGGGAGCGGCCACCGGCGAGCATGGCGGCGCCCAGGCGGACCTCGTGACCACCCTCAACCGCCGCTTCGGCCGTCGCCCTGGGGGACGCTGGCCAGGCGGCTGGTGGTTCGCCACCGAGGTCGAGATCTCCTTCACCTCGGGCCAGGTGTACCGCCCCGATGTCGTCGGTTGGCGCCGCGAGCGCGCGCCGCAGCGCCCCACCGGCGTCCCCGTCACCCTTCTTCCCGACTGGATCTGCGAGATCCTCTCGACGAACCGGCGCAACGACCTCGTCAAGAAGAAGCGCACCTACCATCGATGCCAGGTGCCGCACTATTGGATCATCGACCCGGCGGAGGAGACGCTGGCCGTCCATCGCTGGGGGCCGGATGGCTACATCGAGATCCTGGCGGCGCAGCGGGGAGAGATCGTCCGGGCAGAGCCGTTCGACGCCGTCGCGTTCCATGTCGGCGTGCTCTTCGGAGACGACGAGCCGGAGGAGTAACCCCGCGTTCGAGGCAGCGCGCGACGCGCTCCCTCACGCCGACGCTCCCCTCCGCGGGCCGGCTGCCCCACCGCGCGCGCAGCGCGCAAGCCACCCCGCGGCTCAGCTAGCAGCTGGAGATGGACAGCAGGCGGATCGTCGCGATCGCCCCCAGCACGAACAGCCCCGTGAGGAAGATCCTCCGCTTGCGCCGCAGCTGCTCGGCGGTGAGCCCGGCGCTCTCAGGCGCCTCGTCCGGCGTGATCTCCCCGTCGCCCCGCCCCGCGGGCGCTACGGCCACCTTGCTCGCCTGCATCGGCGTGCTCGCCCCGCTCGCCTTGCTCGCCGCGCTCGCCTTGCCGGTCTGCTGCGCCGCGCCGCCCGCGGCCTCCACCGCGGCGCGGCTTCGCTGGAGCTCGCCCTCCGGCGTGCTCGACGCCGCGAGCGCGCGCGGGCGCGGCGTGTCGTCCAGGCCGTCGAAATCGAGGTACTGCACCGAGAGCGCGCCCACGGCGGCGCCGAGCGGCCGCGGGGCGCCGCTCTTGCGCGCCGAGGGCGCGCTCCGCCGGCCATCCGGCGACGACGGGCGGTCCCCGGACACGGAGCGGCGGTCCCCGGACGCGGAGCGGCGGTCCGCGGACGCGGCGCCGGCCAGCGCCTTTCCCAGGAGGTCCGGCGAGCTCTGCCCCGGCCCGCTCGCCGGCGGGAGCGACGGCGCGGCGTGGCCGCCGGCGCCGCTCAGCGAGCCCGCCCTCGCGATGTAGGCCTCGACGTGCCCCTTCAGCTCGTTCCGGGCCTCATTCTCCGCGCCCTCGCCCATCCCGCGGAGGACCTGCTCCAGCTCCTCGGCCAGCTTGCCCGCGCTGACGGTGCGCCTGTCGACGCGGAACTCGGTCGCCGCGTCGAGCGCGTCCGCGAGCGGCGCGCACAGGTCGGGCAGGAGCTCGCGCGCGCGGGGGCTCGGCATCGACGCGACGCGCATGATCAGCTGCGCCTGCGTCTCGGCCTTGCGCACGCGGCTGCCGAGCAGCGCCTCGAGGAGCGTGAGCCCCAGGGAGAACACGTCCGCGCGCCCGTCGAACGGCTCGCCGCGCGCCTGCTCCGGGGGCATGTAGGGGAGCTTCCCCTTGAACACGGCGCTGTCGGCCTGCTCGCCCGCGAGCCCCGGGATCCGCGCGACCCCGAAGTCGGTCAGGCAGACGCGGCCGTCCCGCGCGATCAGGATGTTGGACGGCGAGACGTCGCGGTGGACGACCGCGTAGCGCCGCCCGTCGTCCTCGCACAGGCTGTGCACCGCATCGAGCGCCCTCGCCATCTCCCGGCCGATGTAGGCCACGGCGCGCGGCGAGAACGCGCCCACCTTCCTCAGCACGCGATCGATGGCGGGGCCGTCGATGTAGTCGAGCGCGAGGTACACGGAGCCCTCGAAGTCCCCGAGCTCGATCAGCCGGACCACGTTCGGGTGATCGAGCCGCGCGATCACCTGCGCCTCGGCGAAGAACGACTCGCGCGCGGAGTCGCCGAGCTCGGACCGCGCGGCCAGCCGCTTCAGCGCGACGCGGCGCAGGAAGCCCGGCGTCATCTCCTCCTCGGCGAGCCACACCTCCCCCATGGCGCCCTTGCCCAGCATCCGGATGAGCCGGTACTTGCCGGCGAACAGCTCCGGCAGCGGATCGGAGTCGGCGTGCTTGCGGCGCGGGCGTGAGGCGGACATCTCGGGTGTGCAGCGCAGGGCCTCGACGCTCGCCGAGCCTAGCCCTCCTGCTGCTGGTGGAGAGGGTGCATGGAGGGCATGCCCGATCCTATCGCCGCCCGCGCGCCGCAGGAATCATCGCGTCGATGCCCGGGGCGAATCCAGCCCGCGTGTACAGCGCCCCGGTCCACCCCCCGCGAGCGCGCCGG
Source organism: Sorangium sp. So ce362 (assembly GCF_051519845.1). Taxonomy (NCBI): domain Bacteria; kingdom Pseudomonadati; phylum Myxococcota; order Polyangiales; family Polyangiaceae; genus Sorangium; species Sorangium sp. So ce362. Next base: position 9,252,194 of record NZ_CP150332.1, read on the forward strand.
TCGCTCCATCACTCCTGCGTGTGCTCCTCGCGGATCGGCTCCCGCATGGTCGTCGCCGGGAACCACTCGAAGAAGCGGTGGATGAGCTGGCGCCGCTCGGGCTCGATGTACTCGAACACGGCGCCCCGGTCGTTGATCTCCCAGAACTCGTTGCTCGTCACGGCCAGGAGCTCGGCGCGGATCGAGCGCAGCCGGTCGGGCCGCTCGTCGCGCATGTCGCGGTAGATCTTCCGCGCGAGCGCCTCCTCGCCCTTCTGCAGGTAGTACGTGGCGAGCTTGACCTGCGCCTTGCGGACGCCGCGGAGCGACGGCTCCTGCTGGTCGAGCTCGGCCTCCTTGTCCACCTCGAGGAAGATCCGGAGCAGCTCGTCGCGGGCAGGTGCGTGGAGGTCGTACGCGCGCTCGTTGAGCACGCAGAGGTCGAACGCGACGGTCTCGGTGAGGAACGCGAGCCCCATCGCGTGCGCCGTCTGCGCGTAGTACTTGAAATACCGCGCGATATCGAGGACCTGATCCCCCCAGCCGGCCTTGAGCAGCTCCTCGGCGAGGTAGCGGTACTGGTTCAGGTTGTTGTAGGCCGCGGCGATGTCCTTCGCGTTGAGCGACCGGCGCATGTAGGTGTTGAAGAACTTCACGACGACCGCGACGGCCGCCCGGTCCCCCGCGGCGATGGCGGTCTGCCCGATGTAGCGCGTGTCGATCGCGATGCGCGTGATGAGGTCGGGCATCGCCGTGAGCGCCTCGCGGTAGACCATCAGGAACTGGCGGAGCGCCTTGTACTCGAGCCAGGTCCGCGTGGCCGAGAGCTTGCCGAGCGCCTCGGCGTTCATGCTCACGAAGTCGGTGTCCCTGGCGAGGCGGTCGCGGATCTGGAACCAGCGCGGATCGAGCGTCGCCTTGTGCGGCAGGTACGCGACGACGAGCTCCGACAGCGAGTCGACCGTCTTCGACGCGATCCCCTTGTCCTTCTGGTCGATCGCGTTGAGCGCCACGTCGGCGAGCTGCTCCAGCGACGAGAGCGCCGTCACCCGCCGCTCGTCGACCTCGCCCTCGCTCTCGCTGCCCGCGGGGCGCAGCGCCTGCTCGACGCCGCTCTTCTTGATCCGCCCGACCACGTTGTCGGGCTCGACGAAGTCGAACACGTACCCGAAGTAGGGCGCCATCATGAGCAGGCTCGCGGTGAGCAGCCCCATGGTGACGAGGACGCCGTACGACGGGACGAAGGCGTGCTCGGTCGAGCCGCCCCCGCCGGCGCGGATCGAGAAGTTGACCCACAGCGAGAACACCGCGCTGACGACGAAGAAGCCCATCACGAGCATGTTCGTCCGGTCGCGGAAGAACATCTCGGTGATCCGCGGCGTGTACCGGTTCGCGGCGAGCTGCACGATGATGGAGGCGACCGTGATGACGATGCCGAGGATGGCGGCGATGACCTCGCCGATGCCGCCCATGATGTGCTCGGCGTCGCCCGGCGACATGCGCACGAACACCTCCCAGAGCGGGAGGGGCTCGTTCCCGTCGCGCGCGATGTCGAGCAGGTAGACGGCCGACAGGGCCGCCATGCTGACGCCGAGGAGAGACGACATCGGCCGCAGCCAGACGCGGGCCACGGCCGCGCCGCCGCGGCGCCTCCCCTCGGCGTCCTCTGCGGTCCGATCCTGCGTCATGAGGTGATCGCCGCTCGATCCACGCGCCTTGCCCGCGTTCGCCACGCCAGGCGGCCGCCCGGCTATTTCTTCTCCGGGGGGCTGTCGAGATCTTCCGCGAGGTAGCTGAGGATCACCTCGTCCAGCGACTTCTCGCTGATGAGATCCTCACCGAAGATCGACGCGCCCTCCGCCGGCCTGTTGGTGGCGAAGATGCTGGCCGGGCGCGAGGCCGCGTAGCGGCCGGAGCCGGGGCCGCCGGCGAAGTGCTCGACCGCGACCGGGGCCGCGGGCGGCGGCGAAGGGTGCTCCGGGTGGACGTTGCTGTAGACGCCGGCGCCCGAGGCCGCGGACTCCGCTCGCCGCCCGATCACCGACGCGGGCGGCGGCGGGAGGTCCTGGATCTGCTGGAAGAACGGCGTCTGCGCCTCGGCCGCGGCGCGCTCGAGGGCGTCGAGATCGAGATCGATGGACGGCTCGGATTTCTTGATCTCCGGGGGCGCCGTCGAGCGCACGGCCCTGCCGGCGAGCGGGCTGGCCGCGCGCCCGCCGCCGAGCCCCTGGAGCCCGACCGGATCGAGCTCGAGCCGCGGGCGCGCGCTGGCCGACGCGGGCGCCGGCTCGGACGCCGCGGAGCGCGCCGGCGGCGCGGCGGCAGGCGCGATCGCCGGCCTCGGGGGCGGCGCGGCGGGCCTCGGCGGCGGCGTGGGCGCGGCCGGCCTCGGGCTCGGGCGCGGCGCCACCTCGGACGCGAGGGGCGGCGCGATGGGCGACGCGAGGGGACGGGACGGCGGGGACGGCCTCGGCGCGCTGGGGACCTCGGGCGACGACGGGGCCGGCGGCCGCGTGGCCGCGCTCGGCTCGGGAGCGACGCGCGCCGCTGCGGGGGGGGCCGATACGGGCGGCGCGACGGTGTCGTCGAAGAGGTAGTCGAAGTGGCCGTCGCGCAGGGCGATGAACATCGCCTTGTGCTGCTCCTTCATCATGCCGCGCACCGTGTCCGCGAGCGTGGCCAGGCCGACGTGCTCCGCGTACGACGTCTTCGTGGTCTTGAGGATGCGCCCGCCGTCGGCGAAGAGGTGCGTGATGATGTGAGGATGGCGAATGCCCGAGTCCTCGGTCTGTATGTGGAACAACCGCCCCTTGTGCCGGACGTTGTTGTTGAAGCCGAGCAAGGGCGACGGGGCTTTCACGACAGGCAATCCGAGGGTGGGGAGGTCAGGAGATCGCGCCAGAGGGGAGCGCTCGCCACGGCCGAGACTATCACAGCACGGCGCGCCAGGAACGATTCGCAGCGCGCCGGCGTTCCTTCGCCCTCCTTTGCGTTGCTTCAACCCCGGGGGGCGCATGTCGGAGCCGGCCGCCCGCCTGGCGCCGCGCGCCTGGCGCCGCGCGCCGGTCGCGTCAGGGCAGGCAGCGCTCCAGGTCGTCCGCGCTGCCCGCCTTCAGGGCGCATGACACCTCCGCCTGCGTGAGGTCGGCCTCGCAGCGGACGAAGCCGCGCTCGCCTGCCGCCTTCCGCGCCATCGCCTGCCGCTCGGCCACGTCGGACGCGGCGGGCTCAGGCACGGCCGCGCGCAGCACGAGCTCGACGTAGCGATCGAGGAGCGCGGCGCACGCCTCGGGGGACGGGCGCGCCGAGAGGCGGCGGAGCGCCGCGCGCCCGGCGACGACCCCGATCACGAGCAGCACGATCGCCAGCGTCGCGAGCACGTCGGCGCGCGTCGCGAGGCGCGTCATTCCAGGCATCGATCGACCTGCTCCGGGGTCGTCGCCTGCCGGACGCACGCCATGGCGCCGTCGGTGATGCTCCGCCCGACGCACCTGTCGATGAGCTCCTTGCCGCGGGCGTCCCGCACCGCGGCCGTGCGCTCCTCGACGACCTTCGGATCGACGACGTTCTGGGCCCGGAGCTCGATCTCGGCGCTCCGCTTGAAGATGGCCTCGCACTCGTCGCGGCTCGCCGGGTGCCCGCACCCGGCCGCGAACGACGCGCCGCCGAGCAAGGCAAGACACGACGCGAGCCAGAGGACCCGGCCCCGACCCGGACAGCCGGCGACCGTGGAGACGGAATGCCGCCTCCGCTGAAGGGAAGTTGAGCCAGGGCGGCGACGCATGGCCGCGACGATGGCCCCACGTCCGGTGGGGCGCAACCAGGTCCAGCGACTGGCCTGAAACCGGCAGCTGGCGGGGGTGGCCCTGTGGGCCCCGGTGCGATTCCCATGAGGGAGGCAAGCATTTAAAATCATTGATATTTTCTTCCAGCCTCCCGCCTCCATGTCCAGATCCGGCCACCCCCCGCTGGCCGCCTGAAACCGGGCCGAGCGCCGGTCCGGCCCGAGTCAAGATGGAAAGCTCGCGTATTGCTGGAACGCGTGTGCAGGTCTGTTAGGATTGCTTTTGTGCGCAAGGCGAGCGAGCACGGTGACAGCGTGGACGGCGCTCGATCCGTCCGTACGGGCTCCAGGGGGCGCCGCACGAAGTCGACGGCGACGACCGTTGCGGGCAGCGGGGGGGACGCTCCACGAGAGAAGCGGGCCGGCAATGCGCCGCGCCGGCGCGCGCCGCCGCCGGCGCTGACCTCGGAGGAGATGCTGCGGCGCGCGCTGGGCGCGGAGACGCCGCGCTCCCGGGCGCTCTGGGCGCGGCGGGGCCTGTCGCTCCGGGGGCCGCTCGACCGGACGACGCAGGCAATGCTGCTGCGGCAGCTCTACCTCGCCTATTTCGAGACACGCCGCTTCGAGCGGGCGGCCGAGGTGGCGGATCAGGTCCTGGCGCTCGGCGTGCTGCGCGACGTCGCCCACCAGGACGCGGCGCGGGCGAAGCAGGCGCTCGGCGACATCGAGGGGGCGGTGGGGCACCTGCGGCTGGCGGCGCGCACGGGGCCGGCGAGCCGGAGGGCGTTCCACTGGTGGACGCTGGGCAGCGTGTACCACCTGGCGCGCCGGTACGACGAGGCGATCGGCGCGCTCACGCGCGCGGCGCGCTGGGGCACGCGGGAAAAACCGCTCTACCAGGGGCACCTCGCCGTCGTGCAGTGCGAGAGCGGCGAGACGGTGGAGGGGCTCGGCACGCTGATCGACCGGCTCTCGGCGGTGCCGGCGGGTCAGGGGTACGGCCGGTTCGTGCTCGGGCAGATGGCTTATTTCGACCGTCGCTGGGGCGAGGCCAAGAAATACCTGGAAGCTTTCGTGCAGCGGAGCACCTCGGGGAGGGCCGCGGTCGCGATCGCGCTCGGCGGGGAGATCGAGGCCGCGCGCCGGACGCTGGGGTCCCTGCCGGAGCGCTGAGGCTGGCCTGAACGGACGGCGGCGCGCCGCACGACCGCGATCGCTTTGCTATAGAACCTCTGTGAAGACCGCTTCGACTCGTTTCAAGGGGAACGCCGGCGCCGTCCCGGCGGATCGTGAGCGCGGCGGGGCCGGCGCGCTGGCGGCGCTCGCCGCGCTCTCGGTGCTCGCGTTCCCGGCGCTCGCCGCGGCCGGGGATCAGCCGGATCTGTTCACCCGCGGTCTCCAGGCGGGGCCGCTCTTCGCGGGGCTCGCCGCGCTCGCGGGCGGCCTGCTCACGTGCCTCACGCCCTGCGTGTACCCGATGATCGCGATCACCGTGAGCATCTTCGGGGCGCGGGAGGCGAAGTCCCGCCGCGAGGCGATGCTGCTCTCGACGAGCTTCGTGCTCGGGATCGTCGTGCTCTTCACGACGATGCTCGTGGTCGCGGCGCTCACGGGCAGCCTGTTCGGGAGCGTGCTCTCGAACCGGTGGGTCATCGTGGGCATCGCGGGGGTGTTCATCGCGCTCTCGCTCTCCATGTTCGGCGCGTTCGACATGACGCTGCCCGACACCCTGATGCAGCGGCTCTCGCAGGTCGGCGGCATCGGCTACGGCGGCGCGTTCCTGCTCGGGCTGGTGAGCGGCCTGGTCGCGGCGCCGTGCACCGGGCCTGTCCTCACCGGCATCATCCTCTGGATCGGGCAGACCCAGAGCATCGGCCTCGGCGCGCTGGTCGGCGCCGCCTTCTCCATCGGGCTCGGCCTGCCGTTCTGGCTCGTCGGCGCGTTCGCCGTCGCGCTGCCGAAGGGGGGCAAGTGGATGCTCGGGGTGAAGTCGTTCTTCGGGATCGTGATGCTGATCGTCGCGCTCTATTTCCTGAAGACGACGTTCCCGGCGCTGTCGTCGCTCGCGCAGCCCACGCCGGTGTTCATGGCCGTCATGGCGGGCCTTGTCGTGGTCGGCCTCGTGCTCGGCGCCGTGCACCTCTCCTGGGACGACGGCGGCTCCGGGGTGAAGGCGCGCAAGGGGCTCGGGATCGCGCTCACGGTGACCTGCGGCTTCCTGCTCGTCGCGAGCCTGGATCTGCCGCGGCTCGCCTCGCCCGTCCCGTCGGCGGTGGCCGGCGAGGCCGCGCCGCGGCAGCTCACGTGGCTGCACGAGGAGCCGGCGGCCGTCTCGAAGGCGCGGGCGGAGAAGCGCCCGCTGCTCGTGGACTTCACCGCGGAGTGGTGCGGCGCCTGCAAGCAGCTCGACAAGGAGACCTTCTCGGATCCCCGCGTCATGGCCAAGGCGGCCCACTTCGTCGCGGTGAAGGTCGACGCGACGGACGACGAGGATCCGCAGATCGACGCGGTGAAGGGCAAGTACAGGGTCGTGGGCCTGCCCACGGTGGTGATCTACGACTCGACCGGGGCCGAGCGGAAGCGCTTCAACGACTTCGTCGGCCCGGAGGTCTTCCTGGCGGCGCTCGAGGGCATCCAGTAGCGCCGCACCTGCGGTGGTGCTGTCATCTGCCCAGAGAGGTTTCACATGAAGGCGGGAAGGCGGGAAGAAAGGTCAATGATCTTCCCGCCTTCCCGCCTTCATGTGCATTACTCCGGGGCCAATCGGGTCGCCACGACCCTGCGCCCCTTCCTGCTCGCCGCCCTCGCGCTCTGCTTCGTGGTCATCGCCGGCTGCGGCGCTCCTCCGGGACCGACCACCGGGACCGTGGTGATCGGGGTGACGAGCGAGCTGCGCGCCGGGGTCGAGCTCGATCGGATGCGCGTGGCCCTGCGCGCCGGCGGCGAGCTGCTCCGCGAGGACGAGCTGGCGCAGAACAGCGGGCAGCTGTTCTTCCCCAGGGAGTTCTTCTTCAGCGATCTCGAGGACGGGACGGCGGTGGAGATCTCCCTGGAGGCGTTCGGGGCGGAGGACGCGGAGCGGCCGCTGCTCGTCCGCACCGCGTCGACCCGGGTGATCGGCGGCCGCACGCTGCTGCTCCCCGTGCGCCTCGAGCGGGAGTGCGCCGTCGCGCCCGGGGATCCCACGTGCCCGGCGCCGCAGACCTGCGTGGCCGGCGGCTGCAGCGCCCCCGACGTGGATCCCCGGCGGCTCGAGCCGTACAGCGCCTCGTGGAACGCGGACGCCGAGCCGGACGCCTGCAAGCCGTCCGGCGGGGGAGCGCCGGTCGTCGCCGTCGGCGAGGGGCAGGCCGACTACTTCGCGCTCGAGGATCTCGACGAGGTCCAGGTGGAAGCGGGACCGCAGGGCGGGTTCCACATCTTCGTCGCCATCCGGCTCAAGAACCTCCGGCGGTCCGGCTCGATCACGGTGGTGAACGGCGTCGTGCCCGAGCTCGGGTACGCGATCGAGCCGCTCAAGGTCATCTTCACCCTGGATCAGGACGAGGGTGGCTTCTGCAAGCTCGCCGGGCTGCGGTTCCGGCTGGACGGGGAGCGGACGATCGACGAGCTGCTCGGGAAGGTCGTGGACGTCGAGGTGAGCGTCACCGATACCGACGGGGACACCGGGACCGGCAGGCGCAAGGTGACGCTCTCGCAGACCCTCCTGTGACGCGCGGCCTCACTTGCGCGCGGCGCGCCAGCGGGTCATCGAGCCGCCGGTGAGCAGGTCGAGGGACGCCTCGGCCTCGATCGCCGCGAGCGTGGCGGCGCGCTGCTCCTCGGGGCTCCGGCCCGGGTCGGCCGCGAGCGCGACGGCGCGCTGCCAGGCGAAGAGCAGCTCGAGCACGCGCGCCGTGAGCTTCGCCTGCAGCTCGGCGCGCTCGCGGCGGAGGCGCTCCAGGGCGATCTCCTCGTCGGCGAAGAGCAGGCGATCGAGCCGCCAGGTCGCGCGCGCTTCGAGCCAGAGGCTCATGCCGCCGGAGGCGGTCCTCCGCGCCGGATCGTACTCGGTGGGGGCCAGCTTCTCCGCCTCGTCGATCAGGCGCGAGACGCGGAGGCGGAGCTCCGGGAGCAGCGACGACGTCCGGGCGCGCGACGCGATGGCGTCGATGCGCGCCTCGGGATCGAGGAGGCGCGACTGCCGCAGCGCCGCCTCGACGATGGCGCGGGCCATGGCCGGCGTGACCCGGACCGGCAGCGGGAGCGGCGGCTCGACCCCGGCAGGCGGCGCGGCGGGAGGTGCCTCCGGGAGCGCGGGCGCCGGCGCCGCGCGGGGCGGGCTCGGAGGGGCAGGTTTCAGCCGAGGCGCTTCGGGTTCGGCGATGGCGGAGGGAGGGGGCGCGCCGGGGCGCTCGGACAGCCGCTCGAGGGGGATGCTCGCGAGCAGCATGCCGCTGACGGAGCGCTCGCCGCCGTCGAGCCGAGCCAGGCCGAGCTGGAGCGAGACCGAGAGCGGTTGCGCGCGTCCCGGGGACGGAGCCCAGAGCTCGTGGGGCGCGGCGTCGAGGCGGTCCACGCGCGGGTCGAACGCCGTGGGCTCATCGTCGGAGGGGACCTCGGCGCGCGCCGCTGGCGCGGACAGAGCGCAGGCGAGCGCGCCGAGGAGGAAGAGAGCGGAGCTGGCGATGGATCGGTGGTTCGTTTGCACCCGAGCTGGGTCGACCACCGCGCGCCGCCAGTTGCGTGAGCCGGTCGTCCGGCTCGCTCAGCGGTTCCCCGAAGGCGGGCGCGCCCGGGTGGCGAAGCTTCGCCAGAGCTGGGTTCCGCCGCCGAGGGACCGAGCCCGGAGCGCCTCGCTGGCGTGGGGCTGACCGCTGGGCCCTGGTCCGGCGCGCCGGAGCGCCTCGCTGGCGTGGGGCTGACCGCTGGGCCCCGGCCCGGCGCCCCGGCCGCCCCCCCGGACAAGGTCGCTCGACCCGCCGCGGGTCGCCGCGACCGCCTGCGCGAGCGCCTCCGGGGTCGGCACCGTTCCCGAGGGGAAGCGGGGCGGCCCTTCGCTCGACGGACCGCGGGTCGCCGCGACCGCCTGCGCGAGCGCCTCCGGGGTCGGCGCCGTTCCCGTCGGGAAGCGGGCGGGCCCTTCGCTCGGCGAGACGAGCGCCGGTGCCGCAGGGATCGCTGCGCTGGGGCCGGGCGTGACCACATCGGGAGCGGGGCCGCCGGGCGGGGCCGGTGCGGCAACGCCAGGAGCGGTCTCGCTGCTCGACATGGGCGCGGGGGCCGCCGTGGCGTCGCTGCTCGCGGCCGGTACGGCACCTTCCGCAGCAGCGTCACGGCCCGCGGCCGGTACGGCACCTTCCGCAGCAGCGTCACGGCCCGCGGCCGGCGCGGCAGCCTGCGTGGCGACATCGCTGCCGCCGGCGGGCGCCGCCGCGGCCGCCCCGGTGTCCGCGCTGCTGCGCGCGGCCGGCGCGCTCGGCGCCGGTGGAGGCGCGGTCAGGGAATCCGCGCTCGCAGCCTGCGTCGCGGCGGCGGGTCCCCCAGCCTGATCGCTCGCACCTGAAGTTGGCGGCGACGCTCCGGACACGTCGAGCGTGCCGGACGCCGGGGACGGCGCATCGCCGGCGGCGCCCTCGAGGCGCGGCTGCGCGTCGCTCGTCGGTGCGGTGGGGCCGTCCGCCGGGATCTCGTCCTGGAGCGCCGCCTGTGCGGAAGCTTCGGGCTCCGGCGGAGGCGACCTCGGCGCGACCGGCAACGGGCGTGGCGCAGCGACCTCGAGGCCCACCGCAAAGGGCTCGAACACGTCGCCGTCGAGCCAGCCCGTGCACATCCGGAGGTGCGCGCCGGCCGGGATGTCGCGCACGAACATGTCGCCGAAGAGCGCGTCGATGGCGAGATCCCGCTGCGCGACCACCGGCCGCTCCCAGCTCGGGAGCACCGCGACCACGCGGATCACGAGCTGGCCTTCCGCGCGACGAGCGCGCGCCCGCGCGAGCGTCCGGGGACGCACCTCCCAGTAGACGTAGAGCGTCTCCGGATCGACCGCGAGGCCGACGACCTCGTCGACGTTGTACCGCGCGGGCAGCTCCGCGCGCTCGTCCTGCAAGGCCGCAGCCAGGCCGAGGGCCGCGCCCGCGGCGACGCCTTCCGCGATCGCCGCCGGCGCAGGAGCATCCGCTGGCGAGGGATCGCGCGGCGGGTGCGCCGGGGCAGGGTCGGAAGCTACGGAGACGGGCTCGGGCTGCCGATCCTGCTCGCCCGGGATGGGGGGCTCGATCGGCTCGCTCGAGCCGGCGTCCCCCGCCGCAGGAGCGCCCGCGGCTTCGACGCCAGCGTCCTTCGCGGCCTCGGTGTCTGCGCCGGCGTCCTCCGCTTCCGCCTCGGCGGCCTCGGTGTCTGCGCCGGCGTCCTCCGCTTCCGCCTCGGCGTCCTCCGTGTCTGCGCCGGCGTCCTCCTCCTCCGCGTACTCCTCCTCCGCGTCCTCCTCCTCCGCGCCTCGCGCTTCCGCGCCCTCTCCCTGCGCGCGCTGCGCCTTCTCGAGCAGCCGCTCCCGGAGCCGCCGCGCCTCCTCGTGCTCCGGCTCGCGCGCGAGGAGCTCGTCGAGCACGGCGATGGCGCGATCCGTATGCCCCTGGGACGCGTAGATCTCCGCAAGCGTCGTGGTGGCCCGCGGCCGCGGCGGGGGCGGCGGCCACTGCTCCGGCGGGGCCTCGCCGCGCAGCGCGCGCGCGGTCTCCGGCATGTGCAGGCCGCGCTCGACCACGCGCGAGAGCAGATCGCGCGCCCGCCCGAGGAAGCCGCGCAGGCGGGCCCGCTCCGGCTCGCCCTGCGCGGAGCGCGCCAGGATCTCGTCGACGAGCTCGGCCTTCGTGAGCACGCGCGGCCGCGGCACCCCGAGCCCCTCGGCGCGCGCTATCAGCTCCTCCCGCGTCAGCCCGTCGAGCTCCCGGCGCTCCATCGCCGTGGACGCTACCACATCCTGCGCTCGCCCACGTCGCGGGGCCGCTCAGCGAAAGGCGCCCTCCGCCGCCGGATCCTCGGCGAGCGGCGCGAGCCGCGCGCGCGCAGCCTCGGCGTCGCGCGCGATCTGCGCCTTGAGCTCCGGCAGGCCCGAGAACCGCCGCTCCTCGCGCAGCCGGGCGATCAGGTGCACCCGCAGCGCCGCGCCGTAGAGATCCTCGTCGATGTCGAAGAGGTGCACCTCGAGGTTCGGCCGCGCCTGCCTCGACGGCTCGACCGTCGGCCGGACGCCGAGGTTCGCCACGCCGCGGGCGAGCGCGATCGCCCGGCCCGACGGCGTCACCCGATCGACGAGCGTCGCGTAGACGCCGAACGGCGGGAGCGCCTCCTCGATCTCGTCGAGGTTGCAGGTGGGGAAGCCGATCGTCCGGCCCCGCCGGGCCCCCTGCGCGACGACGCCGGACAGCATGTGCGGGCGCGACAGCATCCGCTCGGCCGACTCGAGATCCCCGCGCGCGAGGGCCGCGCGGACGCGGGTGCTCGACCACGCCCCCTCGGCGTCGCCGACGAGCGGGTGCGATCGCGTCTCGAAGCCGAGATCCTCGCCGAGGCGGCCGAGCGTCGTGAAGTCCCCGGCGCGCCCGTGGCCGAACCGGAAGTTCGCGCCGACCAAAACGACGCGCGCGGCGAGCCGATCGAGCAGCACGCGCCGCACGAACTCCTCCGGCGTCTGGGCCGCGAACGCGCGGTCGAACGTCACCACCTCCACCCGGATCGCCGGCCGCACGCGGCGGATGAGCTCGATCTTGCGCGGCAGCGCCGTCAGCGTCGGCGGCGGGGTGCGGCCAAGGACGCTCGCCGGATGCGGCGCGAACGTGAGCGCCACGGGATCGAGCCCCCGCCGCTCGGCGTCCAGCGCCGCGTCGGCGAGCAGCGCCTGGTGCCCCCGGTGGACGCCGTCGAAGTTGCCGATGATGACGAGGCTGCCCCGCGGCCCGACCGCGGCGCGCCCATCCTGCCCGCCTGCGGCGGCAGCAAAATACTCCACAGCCGCTACCTAACCCGAAGCAGCGCCGAACGAAAAGCCGGCGGATAGGGGAGTCGCCCGGCACGATACGCCTGTCCAGCCAAGCGTCCGATGTACAGAGTCGCTTGACGTGTCCATGCCCGACTGATAGAGCCGCGCTCCCGTAAATGGGCTGGAGGCGCGCCGTGTTTAAGAGAGTCAGTATCTTCTCCGGCAACGCCAATTTCGCGCTCACCCAGGAAATTTGTCAGGTTCTGGAGCAACCGATGGGGAAGTCGCGCGTATCGCGCTTCTCCGACGGGGAGACGTTCTGCGTCATCCAGGAGAACGTCCGAGGCGTCGACACCTACGTCGTGCAGCCCACCTGCTCGCCGGTGAACGACAGCGTGATGGAGCTCCTGATCATGGTCGACGCGCTCCGCCGCGCCTCGGCCGGCTCGATCACGGCGGTCATCCCTTACTATGGCTATGCCCGGCAGGACCGGAAGGTCGCGCCGAGGACGCCGATCACGTCGAAGCTTGTCGCCGACCTCATCGTCGCCGCCGGGGTGAACCGGATCGTCGCGCTCGACCTGCACGCCGGGCAGATCCAGGGCTTCTTCAACATCCCGTTCGACCACCTGTACGCGATGCCGGCGCTGCTCGAGCATCACCTCCGCGAGCACTACGGCAAGGACGTGGTCATCGTCTCGCCGGACGCCGGCGGCGTGGAGCGGGCCCGCGCCTACTCGAAGCGCCTCCAGGGCACGCTCGCCATCATCGACAAGCGCCGCGAGCGAGCGAACGAGAGCGAGGTCATGAACATCATCGGCGAGGTGTCCGGCAAGCACTGCCTCATCCTCGACGACCTCATCGACACCGCCGGCACCCTGGTGAACGCCGCCAACGCCCTGATCAAGCAGGGCGCCAGGAGCGTCGCCGCCTGCGCGACGCACCCGGTCCTGTCGGGTCCGGCGGTCGAGCGCATCAAGGACTCCCCCCTCACCGAGGTCGTGGTGACGAACTCGATCCCGCTCTCGGACGAGGCGAGGGCCTCCGGTAAATTCAAGGTCGTCTCGGTGGCGCGGCTGCTCGCCGAGGCGATCCGCCGCATCCACCACTCGGACTCGGTGAGCTCGCTCTTCGTCTGACCGGCGGCGGGGCGCGCGGGCGCCCCTGTCGCCCCGCGCTCACGCAACAAAATGCGTCGCCCGGCGACGAAGGCTCGACTTTCTCTTCTTCGTTTTGCTATAGCGCCGCACCCTACGCCGGAGTGGACCGCACCGCGGGCCTCCGGAACACTTCTGGAGCCGTCGTCATGGAGATCATCAAGCTCAACGCCACGAGGCGCGAGGATAGCGGCAAGAGCGCGTCGAGCCGCCTGCGCCGCGCCGGACAGATTCCCGCCATCGCCTACGGGCGCGAGCTCGCGCCGCAGTCGGTCGCCGTCTCGCCGAAGGCGCTCCTTCAGGTGCTCGGCTCCGACCACGGCAAGAACTCCGTGGTCGAGCTCGCCATCGAGAACGGCGAGACGCTCACCGTCATGGTGCGCGACTACGACTACCACCCGATCTCACGGGAGCTCGTCCACGCCGACTTCATCCAGGTGAAGCTCGATCAGCCCGTCGACGTGCAGATCCCCTTCCGCTGCGTGGGCAAGCCGAAGGGCGTCGTCACCGGCGGCATCCTCCAGCAGATTTTCCGCACGATCCCGGTGCGGTGCCTGCCCGAGAAGATCCCGTCGTTCATCGAGATCGACGTGACCGAGCTCGACATGGGCGAGTCGTACAAGGCCAGCGGGCTGAAGCTGCCCGAGGGCGTGAAGGCCCTGCTCGCGGACGAACAGACGATCGCGGTCGTCAACGCGCCCGAGAAGGCCGGCGCCGAGGAAGAGGCGAAGCCCGCTGCCGGCGCGCCGGCGGCGGCCGCTGCTCCGGCCGGCGCCGCGGCCGCTCCCGCGAAGGGCGGCGCTGGCGACAAGAAGGACAAGAAGTAGCCCCGGCGCGGGAGCGGGCCGCCCCTCGCCTCGGCACCACGAGGCGCGCGCGGCCCGCCCTGCCCTGCGCTCCGTCCCCGCGCGTCGCCGCCGGCTCGGCTGGCCCGGCCTGCTCCGATTCCAGGGACTCAGCAGAACCCGCTCGTCATGCTGCTCGTGGTCGGCCTGGGAAATCCGGGCAAGGAATACGCCGCTCACCGGCACAACGTCGGCTTCATGGCCATCGACGCGCTGGCCGACGAGGTCCGGGCCGATCCGTTCCGCGAGAAGTTCTCGGGCGTGCACGCGAAGGCGGAGATCGCCGGGCAGCCGGCGATCCTGCTCAAGCCGATGACCTTCATGAACGAGTCGGGGCGCAGCGTGCAGCCGGCGATGGCCTTCTTCAAGGTCGAGCCGTCCTCGCTGATCGTGCTCCACGACGAGCTCGATCTGCCCTTCGGCGCGGTTCGCCTGAAGGTCGGCGGCGGGCACGCGGGACACAACGGGTTGCGCTCGATCATCTCGCACTGCGGCACCGGCAACTTCGGGCGCGTCCGCCTCGGCATCGGGCGGCCGCCGGCGGACTACCGGGGCGAGGTCGCGGACTACGTGCTGTCGGGGTTCGACGCCGTCGAGCGCGCGGGCCTGCCCGACGGCTTGAAGCAAGCCGTCCAAAGTGTGCTAGAAGTCGCCGCCCGCGGCTTCGACGCCGCGATGAACGTTCGAAATACCCGGCCCAAGCCGGGCAAGAGGCAGAAGGGCGAAGGGGACGGGTCGACAGATCCAGCCCCTGCCGCAAAGGGAGAGAGGGATCCCCTCCCCCCGACGCAGAAGCCCTGATCCTCGACGGAGACAGCTTGCCGAGCTCGCCGGTGCGTCGCTCGACAAGCTGCTCCTTTCCTCGCTCCGGGGCGTCGCCCCGGGGCCACAGGCCGAGAGGGAAGACCGAAGAATGAGCCGACAGGTAACGGCGCCCGGGCGCGCCAGAGAGTACGAGACCATCTACATCCTGCGACCCGACATCGACGCCGACGGCGCCGAGAAGATCGGGTCGCGCCTCGCCGAGGTCGTCGGACGCGAGTCCGGCCGGCTGACCAAGGTCGAGACGTGGGGACGCCGCCGCCTCGCGTACGACATCGCCAAGCACCGCCGCGGCGTGTACGTGTACCTGAAGTACCTCGGGGGCGGGAAGGTCGTCTCCGAGATCGAGCGCAACCTGCGCCTCTTCGACGGCGTGCTGAAGTACCAGACGGTGCTCGTGCGCAACGACGTCGAGGCCCAGGACGTCACGATCGCCGACGAGGACGTGAAGTTCGAGCGCCTCGAGCTCACGCCGCTCGAGGACGACCGCGACGATTCGCGCGAGCGTCAGCTCGGCCTGATCGAGCCGGAGCGCCGCATCGACCGGAGCTCCGAGGCGGCCCCGCCGGACGTCGACGAGGCTGAAGAGACCGAGACGGAAGGCGCCGCCGACGAGGAGGAGAGCTGAGCAATGAACGGCCGCAACAGTGACATGGGCCGCAACGGCGGCGGAGACTACGACGATCGCGACTTCGGTCGCACGCCCGACCTGAACGCGGACGCCCCGGGGCGCCGCCGCACGGGCCGGAAGCGCGTCTGCCGCTACTGCGCGGACAAGGCGTTGATCATCGACTACAAGGACCCGCAGGCGCTCAAGTATTTCATCTCCGAGCGCGGCAAGGTCGTCCCGCGCCGCATCAGCGGCAATTGCGCGCGCCACCAGCGCAAGGTGACCCTCTCGATCAAGCGCGCGCGCAACATCGCGCTCTTGCCGTTCACCGTGACGGCGTAGGAGGTCGATCATGGCAATCCACATCCATGTGGTCCTCACGGAGGACCTCCACAACGTCGGCAAGAGCGGCGAGCTCGTGAAGGTTCGCCCCGGCTTTGCGCGCAACTACCTCATCCCGCGCGGCCTCGCGATCGGCGCCACCGCCGAGAACGTGTCCCGGATCGAGCACGAGAAGCGGGTCGCCGAGTCGCGGGCCGCCAAGACGCGCGCCGAGGGGGAGCAGCTCGCGGGCAAGCTCAGCCAGGTGAAGCTCACCATCAGCCGCCCGGTCGGCGAGGGCAACAAGCTGTACGGCTCGGTCACGGCGCGCGACATCGAAGAGGCGCTCGCCGCGCAGGGCTTCAGCGTCGACCGGCGTCGCATCGAGACCGACACGATCAAGACGCTCGGGGCGCACGCCGTCGTGATCCGCCTTGCCCCGTCCATCACGGCGTCGGTCGAGGTCACGGTCGCCGCCAAGTAGCGCCGGAAGCGCGGCTCGCCCGCGCTTCCACCTCGTCCGCAAAGCGCGGCTCGCCCGCGCTTCCACCTCGTCCGCAAAGCGCGGCTCGCCCGCGCTCCCGCCGCCCACGCCCGCCTCACCCGCGCTTCCGCCTCACCCACGCCCGCGCGACGTCGTGCCCCCGCGCCACCGCGCGCAGCAGAAGCGCCGGGTCTGCCCACCGCGTTTGCTCCTCCCACACGAGGCTCGCCAGCATCCCGGCGCAGAACGCATCCCCCGCGCCCGTCGGATCGATCGGCCGGACCGGGCGCGGCGCGATCGCGCGCTCGCCCTCCGGGCCGAGCACGAGCGTCGCCCGCGCGCCGTCCGTGACGACCAGCGTCGCCTCGGGCCGGAGCCGGTCGCGGAGCGCGCGCGCCGTCATCCCCAGCACGTCGAGGTCGCCGGTGCTGCACTTCACGACGTCCGCCTGCGCGAACAGCCGGAAGCAGCCCCGCACGCCGGCGTCCGCCCCCGGATGCGGCGCGGCGCGCCCGGCGCGCGGCCACATCCGCGGGCGCGCGTTGATGTCGACCGAGACGGCGCACCCTTCGCGGCGAGCGCCCGCCGCTGCCCGCGCGAGCGCGCCGATCGCCCCGCGCACCGGCGCGATCCCGGTGAAATGCACGACCCGGGTCTGCCATCGCGCCGGCAGCGCCGCGGCGAGCGCGCGCGCCTCGAGCTCGCCCTGCCGGTAGCCGGCGAAGCGCGCCTCGCCGCGCGTGATCGCCACGAACATCAGCCCGGTGCGCGCCGCGCCCAGCGCGAGCCGGCCCACATCGACGCCGGCCGCAGCGACCTCATCCCTCAGCCCGCGCCCCAGGGCGTCGTCGCCCAGCGCGGCGCACAGCCCCGAAGGCACGCCGAGCCGGGCGAGCGCCGTCGCGGTGTTCACCGCGCCGCCCCCCGCCACGCGGCGCAGCAATTTTGCCCGCTCCAGCGGAACGCCCTCCGGCGCGTAGAGGTCCCACAGCGCTTCACCCACGCAGACCACTTCGGTGGGTTCAATCCTTGTTTGACGCGTTTTGTGATCCACAATGGCGGCTCCCCGCGACGGCGCATGCCCGGGCGCGAAGCGTCATCGCAGCTGAGTCAAGCGGGAAAGGAAATGCCGATGAGACCGGGGTTACTCGATTTCCATACCTTGCCGCTCTCGGCAACGCCTCGGCGCGTCGCTCCCCCGCGATCGGAGCGGCGCCCCTCGAACGTGGAACCTGCATTGGGATGCCCACCGCACGAACGCTCACTGCAATGCAAACAGAAACCCTTCTCAGGGCTGCCCATGTTCTGATAGACGGAAATCGACCCTGCACCCGACGCCCCGAAGGACCGTTGCGCCTTCGGGGCGTCGCCCATTTCGACGCCTGTGGAAAAGCTCGGGGCGGGATGGGGGTAATCGGTGGGGAGGAGATGCACGGATGATGAGAATGATGGATCGCCGGGGCCAGCGGCCTCAGAGGGTCGAGCCTCCCATCGTCGCCGGACGCGTGCCGCCGCACGACCTCGACGCCGAGGCGGCGGTGCTCTCGGCCATCCTGCTGCACCGCGACGCGCTCGATCGGGTGCTCGAGATCCTGAAGGCGGAGCATTTCTACAGCGAGGCGAACAGCCGCGTCTACGAGGCCGCGCAGGAGCTCGCGTCCGCCGGCACGCCCCTCGACATCGTCTCGGTGGCCTCCTGGCTGCGCGATCGGGAGCGCCTTGCCCAGGTGGGCGGCGCGGCGTACCTCGCCCAGCTCGCGGACGCGACGCCGGCGGTCGCGCACGTCGGCGCGCACGCGCGCGTCGTCTACGAGAAGTGGCGCGTGCGCCAGCTCATCGCCACGTGCCAGCGCGTCGCGGCCGAGGGGTACGGCGACGTCGGCGTGGTGCAGGAGTTCATCGACGGCGCGGAGCAGTCGGTCTACCAGCTCGCGCGCACGCCCCAGGGGACGGCGACGCAGCCGCTCGCGCAGGTGCTCAAGGCCGCGTTCGAGCAGATCACCGCGGCCGCGGAGCGCGGCGACCGCATCACGGGCATCTCGACCGGGTACGAGAAGCTCGACGCCAAGACGGCCGGCCTGCACGACGGCGACCTCACGATCATCGCCGCGCGCCCCGGCATGGGCAAGACGTCGTTCGTCCTCAACCTCGCCGTGAACGTGGCGTCGCCGCGCACGGTGAGCTCCCCCGGCCCCGACCAGGCGGGGCACGGCATCGAGCGGCACGAGCCCGGCTTCGGCGCGGCCGTCTTCTCGCTCGAGATGCCGCGCGAGCAGCTCGCGACACGTATGGTCTGCTGCGAGGGCCGCGTCGACCTCGGCAAGCTCCGCCAGGGCTTCCTGCAGCCCGACGACTGGCGCCGCCTGACCGAGGCCGCGTCCTTCCTCTCGACCCTGCCCGTCTGGGTCGACGACACGCCGGCGATCACCCTCCTCGAGCTGCGCGCCAAGGTGCGGCGCATCCAGGCCGAGTACGACCGGGGGCCCAGCGACGGCAGCTCGGGGCGGCGCATCGGGCTCGTCGTCATCGACTACCTGCAGCTCATGAAGGGGCGGGACGGCGTGAACAGCCGCGAGCAGGAGATCAGCGAGATCTCCCGCGGGCTCAAGCAGCTCGCGAAGGAGCTCAAGGTGGCGGTCATCGCGCTCTCCCAGCTGAACCGCGCGGTCGAGACCCGGACCACCAAGGACAAGCGCCCTCAGCTCTCGGACCTCCGCGAGTCCGGCGCGATCGAGCAGGACGCCGACAACATCATCTTCATCTACCGCGACGAGTACTACAACCCGGAGACGACCAACCACAAAGGCATCGCGGAGCTCATCGTCGCGAAGCAGCGCAACGGGCCGACGGGCAAGGTGATGACGCGGTTCACCGCGTCGTGCACCCGGTTCGACAACCTCGCGCCCGGCGACTACCCGGAGATGGCGGACGACGAGTAGACGAGCCGCCGGCGGCGTGACCGCCACCGAGCGGTCCTGACCCAAGCCGCGCCGCGGCCGTGCATCGGAACAGCACCGATGATCCGCTCGCCCGAGAGGTCCCTCCGCTCCCCCGCTTTCCCCCCGCGCGCCTGGCGCACGGCGCGCCGCTCCCTGAACCCTGCGGGCCTGGCCGCCCTCGCGTTGGCCTGCGCGACCTGCGCGCCGCCCGTGCAGGGCGGCAGCGTCGTCGTGTCCTCCGGCGCGGCCGGGCGCCTCGGCATGCTCTGCCGGTGGGGGTACGGCGGCGGGGAGCAGGGCGAGCTCTGCCCGAGGGCCGAAGGCGCGGCGCGGCCGGCGCGCGTCCGGCGGATCACGGGGCCCGCGGACGCGCTCTCGGGGCCGCTCGCGGCGGGGCGGCGCGGCGACTACGTGCTCGAGAACGACGAGATCGCCGTGGTCGTCGATCAGCTGGGCCCGGGGGCCGGCCTCGCCGAGAGCGGCGGCCACCTCATCGACGCGGCGGACGCGCGGGCGCGGCGCGACGAGCTCGGGCAGATCGTCCCGCGGATCGGCGCGCCGCCGCGGCAGGTGCTCTACCGCGACATCGCGACGGGCGCCGGCGAGGACGGCGCCGCCTGGATCGAGGCGCGCGGCGAGGTGCGCGGGCGCGAGCTCGCCGGCGGCGCGCTCTCCGTCACGACCCGCTACACGCTCGGGCCGCGCGATCGGGCGGTCGTGATCGCGACGTCGCTCCGGAACGACGGCGATCGCCCGGTCGAGGCGCTCGACCTCGGCGACGTCGTCCACTGGGGGTCGGCGGAGCACGTCGCGCCCGGCGTGGCGCCGGGGCACCGCGGCGATCACGAGGCGCCGTACCTGGCCGGCGTCGGGGCGGGCGTCGCGTACGCGCTCGTCCCGGCGGACGGCGCGACGATCCGCGCGCGGAGCGGCGCCGGCTTCAGCGACGCGACGTTCGCCCGGCAGGCCGCGCTGCCGCCCGGCGGGCGCGCTGCCTACCAGCGGGTCCTCGCGATCGCGCCCCGCGGCGACTCGCTCGCCGTCGCGACGGAGGTCTTCTTCCTCGGCGGCGGCGCGCCCGGCGGGGTGGCGCTCGCGCTCGTGGACGCCCGCGGCGCGCCGCTCCCGCCGCTCGCCGGCAGGGCGACGCTGACCCCGATCGCCGAGGGCGGCGCCGCGCCGGCCGCCGGCGCGCTCGATCTGTGGTTGCGGACCGGCGAGGACGCGCCGCTCGCCGCCGAGGCCCCGCCCGGCCTCTACCTCGTCGGCTTCGAAGGGAGCGGCCGCCGCGCGCTGGGGAGCGCGCGGATCCGGATCCGCGCCGGCGAGATCGCTCCCGCGCGGCTCGCGCTCTCCGGCGCCGGCCGGCTCGACCTCCAGCTGCAAGAGCGCGGCGCCCCGGAGCCGGCCGAGGACCCGGAGCTCCTCGGTCCGCTCACGCCGGCGAAGGTCAGCCTCTTCGACGCCACGACCGGCAAGGCCGTATCGCTGCCCCGGCTCACGTTCACGGGCGAGCTCCAGATCCCCCTGCCCCCCGGGCGGTTCCGGGTCGTCGCCTCGCGCGGGCCCGAGTACGCGCTCGCCGAGGCGATGGTCGACATCGCGGACGGCGGCAGGTCGCGGCTCGATCTCACGCTGGAGCGGGTGGTCGACACGTCGGGCTACATCGCCTGCGACCTCCGGCAGCACACCGCGCAGAGCGCCGACGCGGGCGTCGACATGACCGCGCGGATCGTGTCGAACCTGGCGGAAGGCGTGGAGTGCGCTGTGACGAGCGAGCACAACCTCGCCTTCGCCTCCGATCTCCGGCGGGACATCGCCCTCCTGGGGATCGAGTCGCAGCTGCGCATGCTCCCGGGCGTGGAGCTCACGAGCGGCCGGAGCGGCGCCGGGATCGGGAGCCTCAGCGTGTTCCCGCTCGGCGCGGAGGCGGCGGCGCCCCGCGAGGGCGCGCTGCGGTGGGTCGACGAGACCGCGGGGGAGATCCTCCGCGAGGTGCGCGCGCTGCCCGGCGAGCGCGTCGTCCAGGTGAGCCGGCAACACGGCGGTGGCTCATCGCTGCACGGCGGCGGCTCACCGCTGCACGCGGCCGGGGCGCCGCAGGACGCGCCGGACCCGGGCCCGAGCCTGCTCGCGCAGATCGTCGGGGACGGCGCCGGCGCCGATGCCGTCGAGGTCTGGACCGGGCGCGAGGTTGCCGCGCGGGACCGCGCGCTCGAGGAGCTCTGGGCGCTGCTCCGCGCGTCCCGCCCGGTCACGCCGACGGCGACGAGCGACACGCACGGGCTGCACGGCGCGGAGGCGGGTTACCCGCGCACGTACATCGCCGTGGCCGACGATGATCCGGGCCGGCTCGACGTGGCCGACCTCGTCGCGGGCCTGCGGCGCCGGCGCGACGTCGTGATCACGAACGGTCCGTTCGTGACGATGCGCCTCGGCGACACGCGCCAGGGCGGCGTCGCGTCGGCACGGCGCGGGACCCGGGGCGGGCCGCTGTCGCTCTCGATCCGCGTCGAGCGGGCCCCCTGGGTCGACGCGCGCGAGCTCCACGTGCTCGTCGGCGGCGTCGCGAGCGGCGCGCCGATCCCCCTGGAAGGCGCGCGCACGACGCCCGCGGGCGCGCTCCTCGACGAGATCGCGATCCCCGTCGTCCTCGGAGCCGGCGGCGGGCGGCGACCGCCGCGGCCGGGCGCCCGCGACGGCGGTGCGCCCGGCGACCAGCGGCCCGGGCAGAGCGGGCGCGGCGCGATCTCGGTCACCGAGGACACCTTCGTCGTCGCGATCGTCCGGGGGCGGCGGCCGCTCGAGCCGGTGCTCACCGGGGATCCGGGCGAGATCCTGCCGTTCGCGATGACGGCGCCGCTCTGGATCGACGCCGACGGCGACGGCCGCTCCCTCGGCCGCGCGGTGGAGCCGTGAGCGCGGCGAACTCCGTGGCTCGCTCGATGAGAGCGCGAGCTGGCACGACTGCGGGAGGTTACCCCGGATCAACAGACAAACCGCCAAGGCGCCAGGGCCGCCAAGAGGAGAGAGGAAGCGCCGTCCCCGCATTTTCCCCTCCTATTTCCCTGGTTTCTTGGCGCCCTTGGCGTCATGGCGGTTCGTCTCCCGACCCGACTTCCCGCAGTAGAGCCAGGGCCTGAACGCGCGTCGCTCTCGGCGCTTTCGGGCCCGGCTCAGGCCACGAGATCGCCGTCCCCCGCGCTCGCCTCCTCTTCGTCTTCACCCACCGCCGGCTCCCTCGGCTCCTCCACGCTCGACCCCTCGCCCGCGGTCGCCCCGCCATACCGCTTGCCGGCCCGCTCCGAGGCCTTCAGCACGGGCCCTCGGATCGTCTCGATCGCCTCGGCCGGCGCATCGGAGAGCTCCAGGTTGGAGAGCACCGCGGAGACGACCCGGAACCACTGGCTGCGCGCCGCCGCGATCGTCGCCCTGGTCACCGGCGCCGTCTTCTCCTTCGCGGCGAGCTCGTCCCGCTGGTGCTCGATCGCCTCGAGCTCCTTGCCCGTCTTGATCCACCGCTGCGTCGTGTGGAGCAGCGTTGTCTTCCCGGCCGCCGGGATCCCCTTCAGGAACTCGCCGATCGACGGCTCCTCATCGAGGAGCCGGGCGACACGCGCGGTGTTACCCGCCTCGGCGGTCGGCGAGGCCTTGATGATGGTGAGCCCGTTCGGAAACAGCCTCGGCTGCACCTGGTCGCAGGTCGCGGCGCGCCCTCTCTCCGGAGGGTCCTCTCCGAGGCAATGCTCGCGGTGCGCGTCGATGCCCCAGCACACGGCCCTGGCGAGGTGATCGTGCCGCTCGTCGACCCGCGCGACCTCCTCGTTCAAGGCGCTCATCCTGGCCGATGGCCCGGCCTTGCTCGGGCGCACCGCGAGCACGGCCTTGTGGGCCGAGATCACCTTCGGGTGCAGGCCGGCGATCTCGGGTATCGAGAGGAACAGCCGCTTCCGTTGCGCGCTCTCGACCCACGGGGCCAAGAGCGCGACCATCTCTTCGATCATCAGGTGCTTCAACATCGCATAGACCTCCTCGTCCGGGGTACAGCGTGTCCGGTCAGGAGACGGCGGAGCGGCAGAGCCCGTCAAGAGGACCGCAGGTTTGCGACGGCGCGAGACCAACCCGGCCGCCTGAAAAGGAGGTGCCACGGAGGTCACGACCAGCGCCGGCGCTCGTTGCGAGGCCGCGGACAGGTCGCGATCGACCGCGGAGGATCTTTTCGGCCCGGGAACAGGTCCCGATCAAAAGAAATGAATTTTTTCATACAAACGGCGTGGTCCCGACCAGGCCATCGGCTCAAGACGAGCCTCGCGATGGGTCGAGACCACGCGGGGGGCATCCGAACGAGCGGCCGGAAAGGTCGAGACCCCTCGGCGGCCTCCTGGGTGAGTGCTATCTCAGGGGGACGGAAGGCACAGGGGCCGCAGCCCCATACCCACCGGGGTCAGCAGCTACGGGGGACCGGTTCGAAAACGGTGACGACGTGGGGAGCGGCGCCACTGAGCAGATGGCAGGGTGCACGCCCGACAAGAGATGCACAGACATGTTCGTCGATTGCCAGGACATCGGCGGCAAGTGCATCACGGGATATCCAGGCTGCGACAAATGGCGCCATACATCGTGCAAAAGCTGCCTTGAAGCCTGCCAATCGGGCGCACCTTACCCACCAGCGTGCAAATGCAGATCGTGCGGATTCAGATGATGAATGAGCTGAACCAGGGCGCAGTCTACGTTGCCATGGGCGGGGTTGCCGGAGCGGCTCTAGCCAAGGTTGCATCCCCGGTCGTGGTCGACGATGACAGTCTCCTGCTGGGGCCATCAAGAATCGACCCGAAACGTCATCGCGCTGCGCGCATCAGATACTTTGGTGGAGAGCCGTCTACCGATCTAAATGAAGAGCTTGCGCGTTCTGATGGGCCGCCGGTCTGCGTGGCGCTTCCGCCGACACCAGACGGCCTGATGAGCCTCTGTCGGATCTGTGCTTCCGTAGTCGAGCGAGGGCGCGCGTTGTTCGTCGTTGATCTCAGCCCAGACGCCGCCGGAGCATCTCCGCAAGGGCCCGGCCCAGGCAGGGCCATCGCCCTCGATGTCGCGGATGCTCTGCTACGCAAGCCCCCTGTGGTCCAATGGTCGAAGCTCGAGACAGCTCTCGCGGCTACGCTCTGGAAATTGTGGTGCCGCCGCTCGCCCGTTGCCTTTTCCAGGTTCTGTGCATCTGGGAGCATGTTCCACCCGCAGCTGGCCAACCTTGGGCGCTATCATGCCGGACTCTTTCCCAGACGGGTAGGCCACAAGCTCTTACTATCACGCTTTGACGAGCGTCTCCTACGACAGCTATCGCAAGAGTGGCTCTCGCCAGTTAAAGTGTTCGTCAACGCGATCAACGCCGAATCTGAGCTCGCTGCATGGTTTTCACACACAGGGGATCTGTACGTGGCCAAACGGCTCAATGATTGGTATCACCACACGCGAGGCCGTATCATCGAACGCCGGAACGCGAATCACCCGAGACCTTCCGAGATGACGAGGTGGTCCTTTCGATGGCATGCGGGGAGCGAGGAGTTCCTCGACGCGCTGCCGAGTGTGCAAGCGGCCCCGCCTGTATCTATCGGAGGTGCTACCGCGTACGATCCTGACCACGTATGGGTATGCCAATCTGATGCACGAGGCACACCTTACCTGAGCCGATTTGACACCCCATCGTCAGGCGACACGCTGGAATAGGGCGTATCGGATAGCGCCTGTGACGATGCAAGGTCCTTCGCCAGCGCGTCCGTTGCTGCTGAAACGCCCCTCCGCCTAGCGGTTCGTCAACCATGTGGTTGGCGAACAGTCCTCGCCCAGAATCCGCTGCCCCACGACGATTTCGCTTGACCATGGCACGACGGCACCGGCTCGCCGGCGTACTCCGCGATCGCCGCGGCTTCAGCGGCGGAGGGGGCCGTGCCGAGCTCGCGCCCATGCTCCGCGTCACCCGCACGGCTCGCGAGCGCGGCCAGGGGAATGAGGTCACCATCGACCGACCGGGCTCGTGCTCGAGGACCTCGACGCCGAACCTCACGCGCGGTCACGACCGAGACGCGAGGCATTTCCCGTTGCGATGCTTTTTGCGGCCCGCCGAGAGAATTTTCGTCGCTTGTGCGCAATGCTTCGCGTCGACATCGCGCGGAACGCGCGGCGCTTCTGCGCGCCCGGCTGCACCGTCACGGTGGTATGAAAAGCAACGCCGCACTGGATTGGGCCAGCGCGGCGTTGTGGTCCCCCTCGAGTGCGCCGAGGCGAACCGTGCGTGCTTCTGTTCCAGCAGGCCATCCACGGCAGGCGGCCGCCCTGGCAGCCGTCCTTGCCTCCACGTTCCCCCTACAAGCCGCGGCCGCGGACCCGCCCCCGCGGTCCCGCGAGGTCCAGGAGCTCATCGACGAGGCGGAGAAGGCCGCCAAGCGGCTCGATCTCGATCGCGCTCGCGCGTACTGGGCGCAGGTCAACGAGCTCGAGCCCTCGCCGATGGTCGCGAGGTGAGCGCGGGCGGCCCCGTCTTCCTCGCGCCCGGACAGCACGAGGTCACGGCGACGGGAAAGCAGGGGCAGGTAGCCCGTGAGCTCGTGAAGGTGGCGGCCGGCGAGTCGCAGCACGTGTCGCTCACCTTCAGGACCCCGAAGGCTGCCCCGGCGCGGACGCGCAACCCGTGGATCATCGGCACCGGCGCGGCTGCCTCGGCGGCCCTGCTCGGCGCCGGTGTCGGCCTTCACCTGGCCGGCGACGCCGCTGAGCGCGAAACAATCGCCAAGGTGGCCCGCCTGAACGACGGCTCGATGCTCCACAGCAGCCCGGAGTATCGCCAAGTCTACGACGAAGCGGACGCGGCCGACACACGAGCAAGCCTGTTCCCTGGCTTGGGCTCGGCTGCGATCGTCGCCGGCGCAGCGCTCGGCGCCGCGACGATCGTCTACGTCGTCTGGCCGCGGAAGGCCGAGATCCGCCCGCGAGGCGCCGGCGCGGAGGTCCAGCTCGTATGGTAGCGGCGGGTGAAATCTGGGAAGGCCACGAGCTGCTCAACGAGGAACGCGGCCTGGTCCGTCACTTCCTCGCGCGGCAGGTCGGCGACAAGGGAGACCTCGTCTGGTTGCACGTCCACGAGGGCGCGGGCCTCGAGGAGAGCGCCTTCGCCGAGGAACTGGCGCGCCTACAGCGCCTCTCCGACGAGGTCCCCGAGATCGTCCGCGTGCTCTACGGGGGGGTGCGCGGCTCCGTGGCGTGGGCAGCGACCCCCGTGCTCCGCGACGCGGTCCCGCTCCTCGACGCCATGCGCGGGCAGGACCTCGGGCCGGCCGCGCTCCAAAAGCTGATCGCCATCGGCCGCTGTCTCGAGCGCGCTCATGAGCGCTCCATGATCCATGGCGCCCTCAGTCCGGACCGTGTCTTCGTCGTGGGCGAAGGCCGGTACGCGATAACGCACTTCGGCTTTGTGCGGCTCTTTCAGCTCGGCCCAGACGATGCTCTGCGCGATCCGTACGGGTACGCACCGCCGGAGCGCTTCTCCGGTGGACGCATCGGACTTCGCGCGGAGGTCTACGGCTTCGGCACCGTCATGTACGAGCTCTTGTGCCAACGCCCCCTGTCGACGTGGACCGAGCCCACGAGTTTCCCCGTCGGGATGCCGCTGATGCTTCGGATGATGATCAAGGGAGCCCTCGAGGAGAACCCCAAGCGACGGCACCCGAGCGTCCGAAAGATGCTCGTTGCTCTGACGCCCTTCGCCCGCGCGTGGGAAGAGCTCGGCGAGCCGCCGGAACCTTCGCACGCGCACATCTTCGCCGCGCCGTCCGGCGCTCGGCGCAAGCCGGACGAGGGAGCGCCGATCTCCGTGGAGAACGAGGCGGAGCCGCTCGGCTCGGGTGAACAGGTGGGCCGAACCAGCACGCTCCCCACGCCGCGCCCGTCCGAAGCGCCCGACACGGCCAGGAGCGCGCCGCCGCGGGACGCGCAGGACCACGCCACCCACGCGCCGCCGCTCGCCGAGCCGCGCCCTCCCGGCACGCCCGACACGCTCAAGAGCGCGATACCGCCGCGGGACACGCGGGACCACGTCACCCACGCGCCCCCGGTCGTACCGCCGGCGCCTCCAGCGCCCGAGCTCCCGGACCTCCATCCGCCGCTGCCGGTCCCGCCGGCGCCTTCGATCGCTCCGCCTCCTCCGCTGCTGCTGGTCGCGCCAGCGCCCTCGACCTCTCGAGATTCAAGCACCACACCGGAGCGACGCTCCCGCGCGCGCTGGTACGGCGCGGTGCTCGCGCTGGCGTTCGTGCCGGGCAGCGCGGCCGCGGTCCTCTGGCGCGAACCTTCCCGCCGAGCCGCGATATGCCTGGGGCCGGTTGTCCAGGCTGCTGCGGTTCGAGCCGCTCCGCCGCACCCCGCTCGACCGCTCGCTCGAGGCCCTGAGCCGCTCCCCGAGGCTGCCCCGCCGCCGGTCCCGCCGCGGCGTCGCGCGACCCGCCCCGCCGCTCCCGCACGGCAGGCCATGAAGACGCCGGCCCAGGAGTTCGATCTCTGCGACGGCCTGATCCCTTGTCAGAAGGACTTTTACTGAGCAGCTGAAGGGGTTCTCATGCGGTCGAGCGCTTGCTTTGTAAGTGTCGCCGTTGTGCTGACGGCGTGTGGGGACGGGCTCGATGCCTACGGTGTCGCTGCCCCGCGGACGGACGACAACGCCGTATGGCTCTGGACTGGCGAGAGTCCCGATGCACCGGCATGTCCGGGTCACCGGCTGGATTTCTGGGAGGGATGGGCTGAGGTGGGCGCTGTCGACGAGTGCGGCGTGTGCACGTGTGGACCAGCCCTGTGCACGTTGCCGTCGAGCGTGACAGCACACAGGTCGCTGCGCTGCAGCGACTACGGAACCCAGATCGTCTTCGATGATCAAGACGCGGACGAGGATCGCGCGGGCGTGTGCCGCAAGGCGGCCCCTCCTGTGCCAAGCGAGGTGTTCACCTCGGTCACCTTCGATCCGCCGACCCTCGCTGCCGAGTGCGTTGCCTCGCCGTCGTTCGATCCCCCGCCGATCTCCGCCACCTTCGCAAAAGCCTGTCCGATGGAGTCAACCACCCATCCACGGAGGGATTGGCGAGCGTGTATCTCTCCCGAAGATGACGAACTATGTCCGCCAGGGTTCAACATACGATTTGAGTTCAAGGAACGAATCGCAGACGCGCGCACGTGCGCCCCATGTTCCTGCGAGGCTCCAGAAGGTGGGAGCTGCGAGGCTGAATTGCTCGTGTATGCCGAATCGAGCTGCACCACCAAGATCATCGGAGGTGGGTTCGGCGTCGACCAGAACGACAGTCGGTGCACCGACATCGATCCCCTTCCGATCGCGGCGATGCGTGCTGTGCTTACCCATGAAGATCCGGGCACGTGCACGCCGAAGTCGCCCGTCTCCCAGGTAATCGGCGATCTCGTCAGCGGAGAACCGCGCGTCTTCTGCTGCTCCAACAACTTCAACTGAAGGGCGGTACCCACGATGCGATCGAATGCATCATACCTCCTTGCAGTGTTCGCACTGCTCGGGTGCTACTCGATAGACCTTCCCCCAGAGCTACCGGAGCCCGATCGTACGAAGGAAATATTTATCCTCATGGAAGGCGCTGGAGAATTCAAGCGATGTGAGGCGTTCAGCGCGGAGCTTTTATGGGAAGGATACTTCGAAGAAGAGGGGTTCAGCGCGGAGGACAAGTGTGAGCCCTGCGAATGTGCGCCGGCCGAGTGCGAACTGCCGTCGAAGGTGACTGCCAGCGCGTCGGTCTGTTCTCGTGAGGACGCCGTCGGCACGCTTGAAGCCGGCGCGTCATGGGACGGTTCCTGTTCAGCGGCCGAAGAGCCGATCCCGGGAGACGCCGTCGCTACAGTAACGTTCGAGCCGTCGACCCTCGCGCCGTGCGCTCCGGTGTCTCCGGTACCGAAACCGTCGATGGGCAGTCTACAGTTCGTCAGGGCCTGCAAGTCCGATCCTCCCGCGTACGCACCGACGCTCAGCATGACGTGCTACCCTCCTCAGGAAAACGGCGAGTGCTGGAAGGGCTACGACCGCAAGCTCGAATATCCCATGCTCAACGACACCCGCCAATGCTCTCCGTGCTCTTGCGGCGCGCCGAGCGGCGGAAACTGCACGGCGGAAGTCATGCTGTACCAGGATCCAGACTGCGTCAGCGAGGTCGTGGCCGAGTACGTCACCAATCACAGCAACCCTGTTTGCACCAGGGCGACGAGCGCGCCGCTTGCGGCGATGCGATCGGTGTTCTTGAAGAGCGAGCCTGGAACGTGCGCCCCGTCGACCGACTCCGAGATCGTGAGCGGTTCGCTGGAGCCCGGGGTCACACACGTCTTGTGCTGTGAACGCTAGGCGCCGCAGGCGGACACGGCGGCGGCCGCGCGGAGATCGCCGACGTGCCCGTGCTCGCCGGCCGGAACGGCGTCCAGCGGCAGGCGCCGCCCCATGCGAGGGCGGCGCGGCGCTGGGCGTCGAGCCGGCCGTCGAGGCGGGCACGCGGGCCGAACGCTCGCGCATCTGCACCACGTCGCCGAGGCGGAACACCACCCCGAGGGGCGACCCCGCGGAGCTCGGCCAGCCGGAAGCGCGTGTGGCCGCGGGCGTCATTCCTCGTCCTGCGTGGCGCGTTCTTCAAGTCGCTGGACGCGCGGGTGAGCTGTGCCGTCGTCCACCACCACCCAAGGAGCCAGCGGATCGTACGCTGTGACACCCCACACCGGCAGCGGCGCTCCTTGAGCGATTTCAGCAAGACCGTGTCGCTTTATTTCATCGCCGACAGCCGTCAACCTATAGTGAGCCTCTAGCATAGGTGCTCTGTCCGTCCTATAGGGCACACTCTCCAGCGCGGCCTCGGCCCCACGGTGCTCGGCCCACTGGCGCAGCCGCATGGCGAGAAAGCAATCGCCGATGCGCATCCCCCAACCATGACGCAGCTCTTCGCCAGCCGGTGAACGGTGCATGAATACGTCCACGGGCGTCGACCAGTCTTTATCGAGACACGCGAACAAGAGCTCGTCAACCCAAGACAAGGTGAGCGCGCTGCCGTCCACCCGAGGAAAGAATGCAGCTTGGTGGGTGCCCAACTCTACGAACTCCTTCCGTGCTCGATCTGCGCGCCCCCCCTCGGTGGACAGCACCGGAGACCGACCGGATAGCTTTCGCCAAGAGCGCGCCATGTGCTGGACGCGCGTCCGAGATAGAGCGCGCGCGTCGTCCAGACCGCGGCGCGCGTCGGCCGGCTTCACGTGGACGAATCCACGGCCAAACCCGTCCTCCGGCGCATCTCCCAGGACGACGATGTCGAGATCCGGGTGCTTGGGCCGATAGCGGAGCCTCCACGCGCAGAGCGCCCACAGCATCAGCCTGTCCCTCCACAAACCGGAGGTCCATACGACGATTCGCTGACGCGATTTCAACGCATTGACAACATCATGAAACCGCGAATAAAACCGTGTCCTCTCCCGCCCTCGAAGGTTCCAATAATCGCACCGCCGCTCACAATGAACTTCGGAATCGGACGCACACGGCCCCTCCAGCACGTTATCGCTCACGAAACGTACAGGAAGACCAAGCCCGCGCCGGATCGCTCTCCGAATGTCCTCATTTGCAGTGACGTGAATCGTCATTAAAACCTCAGAATAGACACTTTTTGCAATCCGACGATGGAGGATCCCCGGACTCGCATCGTCTATAGCAGGTTCGACACTTCGTTTCGCCTGCGTCTCCAGACCCTGGTCTCGCACAAGACCGCCACGGACCGCGGTCCATGCAATCCTGATACTTCTCATCGCAGCTTCTATTGCTTGTCCGCTCGCAACCCTCTCGACAGCTCTTGTATCTAGCGTATGCGCTATCCCGACACGCTGTCCGCTGCGCTTCGTTCTCCATCTTTCCACACTGAATATTGTCAGACTCGGAGCCCGCCTCGCATTTCTCCTCACACGGTGTCTGGCTCGCGATGTTGCAGACTGGAGGAGAAGGCGGATCCATGTCCTGCGTCTCCAGCGGTACGGGTCCGATGCCGCCGGCTCCTGTCTGGCCGAACCCGTAGCCGCCCGCCCCTGTCGCGGTGATGATGATCCCGCCGGCGCCGCTCTCGCCCTCAGCCCGGAGGTAGCAGTCTCCGACATCGAAGTTGCACCCCGCAAGACCGAGAAATCCAACAGCCAACAGCTTGTTCATTCCGGCTCTCCCCCGAATCTCCAGATAGGCCCAGCGGTTACCATCACGACCACGCTGCCAGGAAGAACACGACTGCTCCCGCCGGCCCAGTCCACGTTGAGGCTCGTGGATACCCCCAGACGCCCAGCGAAGTACCAGTCGGACTGTGCGCGCCCGCCTGGAGCAAACCCCATCACGCGGTCACAGATCACGGCACCGCATACCGGCATCGAGTAGAGCGACAGGGATGGACCAAGGCTGACGTTGCCCGTCTTCGTGACGTATCCAACGGCAACCGCCGTTCGATCATAAACACCTACACGTGCCCCCGGGATGATGCTGAGCATGTTGTGGACTTCGATCCGGAAGTCCCTCTCTT
Organism: Sorangium sp. So ce362; assembly: GCF_051519845.1. Taxonomy (NCBI): domain Bacteria; kingdom Pseudomonadati; phylum Myxococcota; order Polyangiales; family Polyangiaceae; genus Sorangium; species Sorangium sp. So ce362. The sequence goes on from NZ_CP150332.1 coordinate 9,283,679, forward strand.
TTCGCCAGAGCCAGCCGGCGAAGGGGCTCACGGCCAGCTTGGGTTCGGTCCCGACCTGGATCCCGCCCACGCTCACGCCACCGCTGAACTCGAGTGCCTGCGCCGACGCCGGAACAAGGACGAGCGCGCATGCGCAGAGCAGGCAGACGTTGCCGTGTGAGCGCATCGACATGGTGGCCGTCCCCCCGGCCGAGCCCCGACACGCGCCATGTGGGGCGCAAACAGTTTTTCTGGGCGTGATTCGGGCGTCAAGGAAAATGGGGAATTTCGGCTAGTCGATAGAAGGGCAGTTCGACCGTCTCGGGTGCATCTGGTACGCAGGCGGTTACGCGGTGGCGCCGTTCGTCAACCAAGTGGTTGGCGAACAGTCCTCGTCCAGAATCCGCTGTCCCGCGACGATTTCGCTTGACCATGGCACCGTGCTCGCCGGCGTGCTCCGCGACCGCCGTGGCTGCAGCAGCGGAGGAGCACGACCCCGGGAGCGGGCGGCTGCTCGGGACCTTCCCCCAGGCGTTCAGCCACCTTGCGCTGGTCGGCACCGCGTTCAAGCTGACCCCGGATCGCTCAGGTCCCGCGGGTCATCGAGCCCGTCGACGCTCCAAGGAAAGGAGAGCTGGATGCGCGCCATCACGGTCGAGCCCGGCAAGCCACGCTCCGGGCTCCTGGAAGACATCCCCGAGCCGCCCGTCGAGCACGGGCCCGTGCTGGTCAAGACGCTCGCCATCGGCGTGTGCGGTACGGACGTCGAGATCGTGAACGGCGGTTACGGCTGGGCGCCGCCGGGCAAGACGCGACTCGTGATAGGGCACGAGTCGCTCGGCGAGGTGCTCGAGGCGCCGCCCGACAGCGGGCTCGACAGGGGCGACTGGGTGGTGGGAATCGTGCGCCGCCCCGACCCGGTCCCGTGCGCGAGCTGCGCGAAGGGCGAGTGGGACATGTGCCGCAACGGCCGCTACACCGAGCGCGGCATCAAGGCGATCGACGGCTACGCCTCGGAGCGGTACCGCATCGAGCCCGAGTTCGCGGTGGTCATCGACAAGAAGCTCGGGGAGCGGGGCGTGCTGCTCGAGCCGGCGAGCGTCGTGGCCAAGGCCTGGGACCAGATCGAGCGCATCAGCGCGCGGACGAGCTGGAAGCCGAGGAGCGTGCTTGTCACGGGGGCGGGCCCCATCGGCCTGCTCGCGGCGCTGCTCGGCGTGGAGCGGGGCCTCGAGGTGCGCGTGCTCGACCGGGTGACCGAGGGGCCGAAGCCCGGTCTCGTGCGCGAGCTCGGCGCGGCGTACCACGCGAGCAGCGTGCAGGAGGCCGGGGCGGGCGTGGACGCGGTCATCGAGTGCACGGGGGTCGGGAAGCTCATCTACGACGCGATGCAGATCGTGGCGCCGGTCGGCCTTGTGTGCCTGGCCGGCGTGTCGTCGGGGGGACGGACGCTCCCGGTCGACGTCCAGGGCCTGAACCGCGAGATGGTGCTCGAGAACACGGTCGTCTTCGGCACGGTCAACGCGAACCGGCGGCACTACGAGGCGGCCGCCGCGTCGCTCGCCCGGGCGGATCAAGGCTGGCTCGATCGCCTCATCACCCGCTGCGTCCCGCTCGACCGCTGGGCCGAGGCGCTCGTGCGCCAGCCGGCGGACGTGAAGCCCATCGTGACCTTCGGGTGAGCGGAACGGCCCCGTGGGCAAGAGCGCCGCGCCGCAGCGCGCTTGGTCGAGACCGCGAACGGGGCGCTCCCTCGGCCCCGCCCGCGCCCCGTGACCGCCCCGTCGGTTTTCGTTTGCCTCCCGCGCGCACGGGCAACATGGACCGCGGCGCATGCGAACCGAGCGGCTCGCCGCGGACGCGGCATCCATCGCACGGGCCGCCGAGATCCTCCGCCGCGGAGGGCTCGTCGCCTTCCCCACCGAGACCGTGTACGGCCTCGGCGCGCGCGCCGACGACGCGCGCGCGGCGCGCGGCATCTTCGAGGCGAAGGGCCGGCCGCCCGGCAACCCGCTGATCGTCCACGTCCCGGATGTCGCAGCCGCCCGCGCGCTCGCCGACGGCTGGCCGGCGGACGCGGAGCGCCTCGCGCAGGCGATGTGGCCGGGTCCCCTCACCCTCGTCGTCGCGCGCCGGCCCGACCGCGTCGCCGACGAGGTGGCCGCCGGCGGGCCGACCGTGGCGATCCGCGTGCCGGTGCACCCTGTCGCGCGCGCCCTGCTCGAGGCCGTCGCGCTGCCGATCGCCGCGCCGAGCGCCAACCGCTCCACCGAGATCTCGCCGACCACCGCCGAGCACGTCGAGAAGAGCCTCGGCGGGCGCATCGACGCCATCCTCGACGGCGGGCCCACCGCGGTCGGCATCGAGTCCACCATCGTCGACGTCACGACCTCGCCGGCGCGGCTGCTTCGCCCGGGGCACGTGGCCGCCGAGACGATCGCCGCCCTCGTGCCGCTCCAGACGACCGCGGGGCTGATCACCGCCCCGGCCGAGCGCGCCCCGTCCCCGGGGACGCACGCGCGCCACTACGCCCCGCACGCGCACGTGGCGCTGGTCCCCGCGGAGGCCGTCCGCGGCGAGGTCGAGCGCGCCGCGCGGGCCGGCGCGCGCGCCGGCGCCATCGAGCACGGCCGCCGCACCGCGACCGGGCCGCACGCCGAGCTCCTCCCCGCGGATCCCGCCGGCTATGCGGCGGCGCTCTACGCCGCGCTGCACCGGCTCGAGGACGCCGGCTGCGACGTGATCGTCATCGCCGCCGTCCCCGAGGATCCGGCGTGGAACGCCGTGCGGGACCGGCTGACGCGCGCCTCCGCGCCCCCCTGAGCCGGCCGCGCGATCGGCGAACAACGCTGAACAACGCTGGAACAGGGCCTCGGCCGCGCCCAGGTGGGTTTTCATCCCCCGCGCTGGCGGTTTGTGGCAAATCAGGGTCGCCCGCCCGCCGGGTGAGCTACCTTCCGTCGCGCGTCTCGCCCTTCCTCGTCGACCCCATGCCGGCAACGTCCCGCGCCGCCGTCCCCAGCCTCGCCGCCGCCGTCGGCCTCGCCGCCGCGCTCGTCGCCGCCCCGCCGGACGCCGGCGCCAGCCTGCTCGACGAGCCGCCGAAGCGCGCGAGCTTCAACCTGAACGAGACGGTCGCGCCGGAGCTGCCGCTCCTCCGCGCCTTCCGCAACGCCGCGGTCGAGCGCCCCGGCCCGCTCCGGCTCTACATGAGCAGCGCGTACGGGAAATGGCAGCAGCAGCCGTGGTGGCAGCTCGCCTGGGGCAGCGCGCGCCCGGACGCCGCCGACCTCGGCGAGCGCGGCCTCGCCGCCGCCGCCCCCGGCGCCCCGGCGTTCGCGAGCGCGTACTCGCCCTTCTCCCCGTTCGAGCCGCCCGGATCCCTTCACCTCGATCCGGCCGCCCCGGCGTGGCTCCGCCAGCTCGATCCGATCCTCGCCCCGCCGTTCCTCGCGACCACGGGGCCGAGCCTCTCGTCGAACGGCTTCGATCTGCTCTGGGACCCGCCGAAGAAGCAGCCGCCCGACTGGCGATGCCGCCGGGGCCCGGTCCAGTTCGCCCGGTACGGCGGTCAGCACGACGCCTTCGAGCTTGTGCGCTGCGACGGCTCCGTCGCACCCGGCGCGCTCGATCGCCTGTCGATCATGGCGCGCCCCCCCGAGGCGCCGGACCCGGGCGAGCTGCTGCCCGACGAGCCCGACGAAGGCACGTGGCAGCGGGCGCTCGAGTGGGTGCCCCAGGTCCGCCTCGTCCACCCGCGCCTGCTCTGGGCGCTCCAGCAGATCGCCGACGCCTTCCCGCGCCGCGGGGTCCACATCTTCAGCGGGTACCGCCCGCGCCCCGCCGGGGACGGGCCGGCGCGGGGGAAGGCCTCCGGCGGTCACCACAGCCAGCACGCCGAAGGCCGCGCCATGGACATCCTCGTCATGGGCGTCCCGAACGCGGCGCTGTTCCAGTTCTGTCGCACGCTCGACGACGTCGGCTGCGGGTTCTACCCCAACAGCAAGTTCGTCCACGTCGACGTGCGCCGCCCCGGCACCGGCCGCCTCTTCTGGATCGACGCCTCCGGGCCCGGCGAGCCGTCGGAGTACGTCGATTCCTGGCCCGGCGTCGTCGAGAGCGGAGGGCTCTCCTGGGGAGCGCAGGGCGCGCGCACCGGCGCGCCGGCGCCTCGCTGACGTCGCCTGCCCGCGGGCGTTCTCGCACCTCCTCCGGGCTTCACCTGCGCTATCGGGGCGCGCCGCAGCCTATTCCCGTTCCGGATGGAGAAAGCTCCAGGGCGCGGCGAGCTTGCGTCCCCGGGATCGGTGTTAAGCTTGGGTTCCCCCTGGGCGCGCGGCGCACGATGGAGGGCGGAGCTCGGAGAGCCGGGCTCCGCTCCCGCACCTCCGGCGGCCAAGGCCGCCCCGCGGTCGCCCCGGAGAAAAAGGTGCGAAATGGGCGAGTTGCGGACAGGGATGGTTGAGAAGATCGCGGCGCTTCAGGACTTCGCGCTCTACCGCGATCTCGCGTGGGAGGGCACGTTCGAAGAGTACCTCCAGATCGTGCGCCAGAACCCGCAGGTGACGCGCAACGCGTTCCAGCGGGCGTACGACATGATCATCCGCTACGGCATCGAGGAGTACACGGACAACAAGAAGAAGCTCATCCGGTACAACTTCTTCAAGGATGAGATGCACGGCGGCGCCGACGCCGTGTACGGGCTCGACATCCCGCTGATGCGGCTCGTCCACGTGCTCCGGGCCGCCTCCGAGGGGTACGGCCCGGAGAAGCGCGTCATCCTGCTGCACGGCCCGGTCGGCTCGTCGAAGTCGACGATCGCCCGGCTCCTCAAGAAGGGGATCGAGCACTACTCGACGACCCCCGACGGCGCGCTCTACACGTTCGACTGGGTGAACCTCGACGACGTCGGCATGGCGGGGACGGAGAGCGCCCGCTTCAAGTGCCCGATGCACGAGGAGCCGCTGCGCCTCGTCCCGCCGTCCTGGCGCGACCGCGCGTTCCGCGAGCTCGGCCTCTCGAGCCCGCAGTTCCAGGTCCGCTCCGAGGGCGACCTCGACCCGGCGTGCCGCTTCATCTTCAACCGCCTGATGGACAAGTACGGCGGCGACTGGTCGAAGGTGATGCAGCACGTGCGCGTGCGTCGCCTCGTGCTCAGCGAGAAGGACCGCGTCGGCATCGGCACCTTCCAGCCGAAGGACGAGAAGAACCAGGACTCGACCGAGCTCACCGGCGACATCAACTACCGCAAGATCGCCGAGTACGGCTCGGACTCGGACCCGCGCGCCTTCAACTTCGACGGCGAGTTCAACATCGCGAACCGCGGCATCGTCGAGTTCATCGAGGTGCTGAAGCTCGACGTCGCGTTCCTCTACGACCTGCTCGGCGCGTCGCAGGAGCACAAGATCAAGCCGAAGAAGTTCGCCCAGACGGACGTCGACGAGGTCATCATCGGCCACACGAACGAGGCCGAGTACAAGAAGCTCCTGAACAACGAGTTCATGGAGGCGCTCCGCGACCGCACGATCAAGATCGATATCCCCTACATCACGAAGGTGTCGGAGGAGATCCGGATCTACGAGAAGGACTTCAACAAGGAGAAGATCCGCGGCAAGCACATCGCCCCTCACACGCTCGAGGTCGCCGCGATGTGGGCCGCGCTCACCCGGCTCGAGGACCCGAAGAAGCACAACCTGTCGCTCGTCCAGAAGATGAAGCTCTACGACGGCAAGGTCCTGCCCGGCTACACGCAGGACACCGTGAAGGAGCTCCGCAAGGAGGCGTCGCGCGAGGGCATGGAAGGGATCAGCCCCCGCTACGTGCAGGACAAGATCTCGAACGCGCTCGTGAACGACCTCGGCGAGGGGACGATCAACCCCTTCATGGTCATGAGCGAGCTCGAGAAGGGCCTGCGCCACCACTCGCTCATCACGAACGACGAGCAGCGCAAGCGCTTCACCGAGTGCATCGGGATGGTGAAGCGCGAGTACGAGGAGCTCGTCAAGAACGAGGTGCAGCGGGCGATCAGCGCCGACGAGGACGCGATCCAGAAGCTCGCCGCGAACTACATCGACTCGATCAAGTCCTACACCCTGAAGGAGAAGGTGAAGGACCGCTTCACCCGCGAGGACGTCGAGCCGGACGAGCGGCTCATGCGCTCGATCGAGGAGAAGATCGACATCCCCGAGAACCGGAAGGACGACTTCCGCCGCGAGATCATGAACTACATCGGCGCGCTCGCGGTCGACGGCAAGAAGTTCGAGTGGCACACGAACGACCGGCTGCGCCGCGCCCTCGAGCTCAAGCTGTTCGAGGACCAGAAGGACGCGATCAAGCTCCAGACCCTCGTGTCGAGCGTCATCGACAAGGAGACGCAGGAGAAGATCGACATCATCAAGACCCGGATGATCAAGTACTTCGGGTACAACGAGGTCTCGGCGCGCGACGTGCTCGACTACGTGGCCAGCATCTACGCGCGCGGCGACACGAAGTGACCCGGCGGCGCGCGTAGATGTAGATGCTGACCGGGCGCGGCGTCTCGCCCGCGCCGCGCCGCGGTCAGCCGTCCCGCCTGAGCTTCGCGATCTCGCGCTCCAGGGAGGCCACCGTCCGCTTGAGGTCGCGGACCTCCTCGACGGTCGCCAGGCCCATCGCCTTGGCGAACGTCTCCTTCTGCTCCGCCGTGAACGAGGAGACCCGGCCGGGCACGCTCATCGCGGTCATGAACAGCCGCATGAACCGCTCGTCCTGCATCAGCTTCGCCACGTTCGGGTTCGCGGCGAGCTTCAACCCCTCGGAGACCAGTTTGTCCTTCAGCGCCATGCACGCAGCCTAGCCGACTTTCGAGCGGGCGCGTCAGCCCGCGCGTCAGCCCACCTCGACCAGCACCGCGGTGATGTTGTCCCGCCCCCCGCGCCGATTCGCGAGCTCGATGAAGAGGTCGACGGCGGTGTCGCCGCCCTTCGAGGCGATGCTCGCGATCTCCTCCTCGGCGTGGAGATAGCCGTGCAGCCCGTCGGAGCAGAGCAGGTATCGATCGCCCGCCTCCACGGCCACGATCGAGGTGTCGACCTCGACATAGTCCCTGTTGCCCACCGCGCGCGTGATCACGTTGCGGTGGGGCGAGCTCTTCGCCTCGTCCGCGGAGATGAGCCCGTTCTTGATCTGCCACGCGATCAGCGTGTGATCCTCGGTCATCTGCACCGCGGTCCGGTTGCGGACCTGGTAGATGCGGCTGTCGCCCACCTGACCGGTCACGAGCGCGCCGCCGACGATGAGCGCCGCGCTGATCGTCGTGCCCATGCCGCTCTTGTCGCGGTCGAGCTCGGCGATGGCGAAGACCATGTACGTCGCCGCCTGGATCGCGCCCTCGAGGATGCGCAGCACGGCGCGCGCCTTGGGCTGCGTCAGCGGCTCGTCGGGGTCGCCGATGGCCGGCAGCCCTCGCTTGACCATGCCGTAGATCGTCTCGACCGCCTCGGCGCTCGCGACCTCGCCGGCCGCGTGCCCGCCCATCCCGTCCGCGACGATGTAGAGGCGGAGCTCGTCGTCCCGGAAGAACGCATCCTCATTGGCGCGTCGGTGGCGCCCGACGTCGGTGCGGCCAAATGATTCGATCCTCATCGAGCTTGCCCGGTCCTTCGATCGCCGCCCGGTGGGGAAAGCCCCGAGGCGTCGGCGCGACTGTCGTACGATAAACTTCTTCAGCGGGGCCTGTCGAGTGGGCGAGGGCTCGGTTAGGATGGATGGGCCAGCCATGGCACGAAGCTTCTCCGCGACCTGTGGGCCGGATGGCCTTCGCCACCACCTGGCCGACCTGCGCAGCGCCGTCCCGTCGGCCTCGGGCGGGGTCGTCTTCGTGTCCGGGCAGCTCGCCCAGCGCGCCTCGAGCGTCGCCGAGCTCGTCCGTAGCACCTGGCGCGGCACCCCCGCCTGCGTGGTGTCTGCAGCGGGCGTGCTCAGCGAGCGCGGCGAGATCGAGGGGGACACCGGCGCGAGCGGCGTGCTCTGGTCCGGCGGTCGGGTCACCCCGTTCGCGCTGCCCGAGCGCGCCGAGGAGCCGGGCCGCCGCCTGCGCGAGCCCCTCGCCCGCACCATCGGCCACCGCTCCGCGACCGCCATCCTCTTCGCCCGGCCCGGCGCGTTCGCCCCCGAGATGCTCGAGGCGCTCGCCTCCTGCGCGCCCGGCGCGTGCCTGTTCGGCGCCGGGACCGCGTCCGGCTCCGCCATCGGCGTGACGTCCGAGGGCGAGCTGCTCGAAGGCCCGGCGATCGGCCTCGCCATCACCGGGTTCGCCCCGCCGATCGTCGACGCCTCGCCCGCCGCCAGGCTGCTCGAAGGCTTCCACCCCATCGAGGACGTGAGCGGCGGCGTCGTGCTGCGCGCCGGCGGGCGGCCGGCGCTCGACCTGCTGTCCGCCGCGACCGCCTCGCTCGGCGAGCCGCCCAGCCCCCAGCAGCTCGTCGTCGCCGCGCTCGCCGACCCGCTCGATCCGCGCGGCGGGGCCGCGGTGCCGCGCGGCGAGGCCGCGGAGCCGGCGGCGGCGCTCCGCTCCGAGCGTTACGTGCTGCGGCCGATCCGCGGCGTCGATCCGTCGCGGCGCGGGCTCCTGCTCGGCGACGACGCGAGGCCCGGCGTGCGCCTCGCCTTCGCCGTGCGCGACGCCGCCGCCGCCCGCGCCGGGCTCGAGGGGATCGCCCGGCAGGTGTCCCGGAGCGCGCTCGGGTCGGCGCCCCGCTTCGCGCTCTACCTGAGCTGCGCCGGGCGCGGCCAGGGCCTGTACGGGGCGCCGGACGTCGAGGCGCGCATCCTGCGCCAGCGCTTCGCGGATCTCCCGATCGCCGGCATGCACTCGAGCTTCGAGATCGCCCCCTGGGCGCCGGGCCAGGCCAGGCTCACCCTCTACACCGGCGTGCTCGCGCTCTTCCGCGCGCCGAGCTGAGCGCCGGCTCCCCGGACGCCGCGCGCGTCAGCGCTCGCGGTACACCGCGATCACGGCGGAGGCCCGCCGCTTCACCTCGGCGTGGATTGTCGCGTAGCGCGGCTCCGCGCGCAGGGACGCGAAGACGGGGCAGCGCTCGATCCACATCAGGTCGAACAGGCCGTCGGCCAGCGAGAGATCGAGCGCGGTCAGCGCGAGCTCCGGCTTGCCGACGAAGGCCGCGATCTCCGCCTGGAGCTGCCGCATGAACGACGTGCGCCGCAGCGCCGTGACGCCCGGGCCCGCGCCCTGCGCAGGCGCCGTCCGGACGTCCGACAGCCGGTCCTCCAGGACGTCGTCGATCAGCGACAGGAACGGATCGGGGGTGTACGGGAAGGCGTCACGCGCGCGCTTCTGCAAGAGCACCTCGAGCACCTCCGGGGCGCGCTGCCACATCGCGCGGCGCATCCACAGGACGGAGTGGCCCGTGGTGCTGGCCCCGGACGGCAGCGCATCGACCACGGCTTCGGCCTCCGCCCACCGGTCCAGGAGCGCGTACGCGCGCGCCAGCGCGTAGGCCACGAGCACCACCTCCGGATCGCGCGCCAGCGCGGACCGCGCCCGCCGCGCGCCGTCCTCGAACGCGCCGCACTCGAGCAGGATGCTGGCGATGAGGCCCTCCGCCTCGGCGTTCCCCGAGCGGGACGCGAGCGCCGCCTTGAGCTCCCGCATCGCCTCGACCACGTCGAGGCGCTGGAACCGCACCGACGCCATCGCGAGCCGCGCGTCCGGCAGCTCGGGCGCCGCGGCGACGGCGCGCGTCGCCGCCTGCGTGGCCAGGTCGCCGCCCTGATCCGTGAAGAACCAGAAGCGCGAGCGCGCGAGCGCGTAGGCCGACAGGATCATCGGATCCTCGGGCGCGCGCTCGAGCGCCTGCTCGAAGAGCGCGATCGCGCGCGCCTGGTGCTCCGGCCAGAACCTGCGGTACTCGTGGCGCCCGCGCAGGAACAGGTCGAGCGCGACAGGATCGCTCGGCGCCGTGCGGCTCGGGGCGGCCCCGTCGAGGGTGAGCGCCGCGGCGACCGCCTCGGCCACCTCGTCGTTGATCCGCAGCACCTCGGTCTCGGGGCGGTCGAAGCGCTTCGCCCACAGCTGGAAGCCGTCGGCGACGGAGACGAGCCGCGCGCTGATCCGCACCGTCCCGTCGCGCCGCCGCACCGAGCCGCCGACGACCACCTGCACCCCGAGCTCGCGCCCGAGCTCGCGCGGATCGACCTCGCCGTCAGGGCGCCGCGAGGCCGCCCCGCGCGGCCTCACCCGCAGGCCCGGGGTCATCGAGAGCGTGTCGATGAGATCATCGGTCAGCTCCTCGGCCAGGTACGCGTCGGACGCCGAGCCCTGGTTCGTGAACGGCAGGACCGCGACGCTCTTGCCGCCCGGATCGCCCGTCCCGGAGATCGACCCCGAGATCGCCGTCCGCTCGTGCGGCGGCGTGAACGCCGGCGGGATGACCGTGGCCGGGCGCGTGAGCGACGCGAGCTCCTGCGCGACGCTCTCGACGGACGCGTACCGGTCGTCGCGAGAGCGCGCCATGCAGCGGAGCACCACGCGCGAGAGCGCGTCGGGCAGGTCGGCGCGCCGGTGCCGCGGGTCGGGCGGGTCGGCGACGAGCCGCGCCGCGGCGACGGCGAGCGGCGCGTCGCCCTGCCACGCGCGCTCGCCCGTGAGCATCTCGTAGAGCATCGCGCCGAGCGCGTAGAGGTCGGCGCGCTCGTCGATGTCGGTGGCGCCCTGCACCTGCTCGGGCGCCATGTACGCCGGCGTCCCCAGGACCGCGCCCAGCGTCTTGCCCGCCTCGCCGTCCGGCACGATGGCGCGCGCGATCCCGAAGTCGGTCAGGACGACGCGCCCGTCGCGCCCGAGCAGCACGTTGTCCGGCTTGAGATCGCGGTGGATGACGCCTGCCCGGTGCGCGGCCTTGAGCCCCGCGCACACGCCCTCCACGATGTCCATGGCGCGGGTCACGGCGAGCCGCCGCTCGCGCGCGACGAGCGCGGCGAGCGGCTCGCCCTCGATGAACTCCATCGTCAGGAACCGGTCGCCCTCGTGCTCGCCGATGTCGAAGACGCGCGCCACGTTCGGGTGCGTCACCTTGCGCGAGAGCCGCACCTCGCGGCGGAACCGCTCGATCACGTCGGGCGCGCCGCTGAGCTCGCGGCGCAGCACCTTGACCGCGACGACCTCCGCGAGCTCCAGGTCGCGGGCGCGGTACACGCTCCCCATCCCGCCGATGCCGACAAGCCCGAGGAGCTCGTACCGCCCGGCGAGGACCTGCCGCGGGCCGGTCGCCGCGGCGGCGCTCGCCGACGCGGCCCCCTCCCGGGCGCCGCTCGCCGGGAGCGGGGTGTCGTGGATCGTGTCGTCCTTGAAGCGCTGCGGCATAGGGGAATCCGGGCGACCGTTGCCCCGCACGCATCGAGGTTAGCTCAGGAAGGGCGGGTCGAGCACCTCTCGTCGTGAGAGCTCGAGCGCGGAGGTGCTAGTGTCCGCCGACCATGGTAGAGACGTCGAGCGCCATCGCGGTGGAATCGCTCTCCAAGACGTACCGGGTCCACGAGCGCGCCCCCGGCTTCTCCGCCATGGTGCGCTCGGTTTTCCGGCGCCGCACCAGGTTGGTCCACGCGGTCGACGATCTCTCGTTCTCGATCGCGCCGGGCGAGCGCGTCGGCTTCCTGGGCCCGAACGGCGCCGGCAAGACAACGACGCTGAAGGTCCTCGCCGGGCTGCTCCACCCGTCGGGCGGCCGGGTCCGGGTGGCGGGCTTCGTCCCGCAGCACCGCGAGGCCAGCTTTCTCAAGCGCATCACCCTCGTGATGGGCCAGAAGCAGCAGTTGCTCTGGGATCTCCCGCCCGTCGAGACCTTCGCCCTGAATCGCGCCATCTACGGGATCAGCGATGCGGATTTCAAACAGACCCTGGGTGAGCTGGAAGACCTGCTCGGGATCGCCGCCATCGCCACGAAGCCGACACGGCAGCTCTCGCTCGGCGAGCGCATGAAGTGCGAGCTCGCGGCCGCCCTGCTGCACCGGCCAGAGATCCTGTTCCTCGACGAGCCGACGATCGGGCTCGACGTCGCGATGCAGCTCGGCGTCCGGGAGTTCATCCGCCGCTACAACGAGCAGCGGCGCGCCACGGTCGTGCTCACATCCCATTACATGGACGACGTGGCGGCGCTCTGTCCTCGGGTCATCGTCATCGACAAGGGGAGGCTGCGTTACGACGGCGATCTCGCGGCGCTCGTCCGGAGCGTGCGGCCTCACAAGCGGATCGCGCTGCGCTTCGGCGGCCCGGTCGACCGGGCGCTCCTCGAGCGGGTCGGCGCCGTCCTCTCGCTCGATCCGGGCCGCGCGGTGCTTCAGGTGTCGCAGGAGGAGCTGCGGCCGGCCATGTCCTGGCTGCTCAGCCAGACCGACATCGCGGATCTCACGGTGGAGGATCCTCCCCTGGAGGAGGTGATGCGCGAGCTCTTCGCGGGCGAGGAGCGGGCGGGCGCCGCGGGCGAGGCCGCGTCGTGAGCGCGCTCTCCAGGGCGGCCCGGGCGTTCCCGACGCTGCTCCGCGTCGGGCTCGCGGCCGCGATGGCGTACCGGGCCGAGATGCTGATCTGGATGCTCACGACGACGATGCCGCTCGTGAGCCTCGCGCTCTGGTCGGCGGTGGCCGCGAGCGCCCCGGTCGGCCGCTTCGAGGCGAGCGACTTCACCGCGTATTTCCTGGCGATCCTCATCGTCCGGCAGATGACCGGCTCGTGGCTCGTCTGGGAGATGAACATGGAGATCAAGAGCGGCGCCCTCTCGCAGCGCCTGCTCAGGCCGATCCACCCGCTCGTCGCCTACGCCGCCGACAACCTCGCCGCGCTGCCGCTGCGGGCGGCGCTCTGCTTGCCCATCGCGGTCATCGCCCTCGCCGTGACCTCGGGCGAGCGGTTCCATCCGACGCCCCTCGATCTCGGGATCTGGGCGGCGTCGCTCGTCGGCGCCTGGATGATCAACTTCTTCACGATGGCGCTGATCGGCTCGCTCGCGTTCGTGATCGAGAGCTCGACCGCGGTGTTCGACATCTACCTTGCGGCCTTCATGGTCTTCGCCGGCTACCTCGTCCCGCTCGAGCTGTTTCCCTCGTGGCTCGGCGACGTCGCGCGGGTCCTGCCGTTCCGGTACAGCCTCGCGTTCCCGGTCGAGCTCATCACTGGCCTGCTCGACCCGGGCCGCGCGCTGACCGAGCTCGCCGTGCAGTGGGCCTTCGCGGCCGGCACCGCCGCCGCGGCGCTCGTCGCGTGGCGCGCGGGTGTCCAGCGGTTCTCGGCGTTCGGCGGGTGAGCGGCGTGCGTTATCTGCGGTTGCTCGCGACGCAGCTCCGGGTGTCGCTCGCGCTCGGCATGCAGTACCGGTGGGATTTCCTCCTCGGCGCGGTGATGACCGTGGTCTGGACGCTGGTCGGGCTCGTCCCGCTCCACATCGCGCTCGCCGCCCGCCCGCCGATCCACGGCTGGACCTACGAGCGCGCGCTCGTGGTGGTCGGGTGGTTCACGCTGCTCAAGGGCATCCTCGAGGGGGCCGTGAACCCGTCGCTCATCAGCGTGGTCGACCAGATCCGGAAAGGCACGCTCGACTTCACGCTGCTCAAGCCGGCGGACGCGCAGTTCCTCGTCTCCACGGCCCGGTTCGAGGTCCGCAAGGTCGTGGACGCCGCGGCCGCGGCGGCGATCTTCGTCTATGCGTTCACGAAGATGGGCCGCGCCCCCGAGCCCGCCCACCTGGCGCTCTCGCTCGGCCTGCTCGTGACGGCGACCCTGGTGCTCTACTCCATCTGCATCCTGGTCATCTCCGCCGCGTTCTGGGTCGTGCGCCTCGACAACCTGGCTTACCTCTTCAACTCCCTCTTCGATTTCGCGCGCTGGCCTGTCACGATCTTCAGCGGATTCTGGCGCATCGCGTTCACGGTCGTCGTCCCGCTCGCCCTGATGACCACCTACCCGGCGGAGGCGATGCTCGGCACCATCGCCCCGCGCACGGCCGCCGCCGCAGCGCTCGGCGCGCTCGCCTTCGGCGCCGTCGCGCGCGCGGTGTGGAAACGGGCGATAGGGCGGTATACGTCGGCGTCGAGCTGAGCGTCGCGAGGGCTTCCGGCGCGCTGCGCGGGGCACTACGCTGGCGGACTGACCTCCTGTCGCGAGGAGGACCGGCGGCATCGGGAAGGAGACATGGTGAAGAACGGAGGGCTGACGCTCGAGGAGTTTGGCCGGAGCCTCATCGAGCTCACGATGACCGAGGACGTGATTCGCCGGCGGGCGATAGCCCTCCTTTCGCTCGCGCGCCGCGAGGAGAGGGAGCTCAAGGTCCTCGGGAAAATGTCGCGCCTCACGGTCGATTTCCAGGCCGGCGACGCGACGGTGACGCGCGGCGCGAGCGGCGCCTTCGATGTCTCGCTCCCGCAGGCCCTGACGGTCCGGGTCGACACGGACGGGGAGGCCGAGGCCGCGGAGCACCGGCTCGGCGCGACGATCGTGCTGCGCATCACGCCGAGGCCGTGCGCGCCGCTCGGGATCTTCCTTGACGTCGCGGAGCCGGCGGCGGAGTCGGTGCTGTTCGCCGAGCCGCAGGCCGGCTCGAGGGACTACCTGCACGCCCGGATCGAGGAGGAGGTCCGGAAGGAGCTCCTCCGCCTCGTCCGCGCCCGGATCGCGGAGACCGGCGCCGAGCGCACCGTCGATCTGGAGGAGCCGCTCGCGCGCGCGCTCGGGCTCGCCGGGGCGGACCCGGGCGGCCGCGAGGCGCCGCCGCCGAGCCGGCTGCGCGGGGCCGGCGCCGCGCCCCAGCAAGCCGCCGCGGTCCGGCAGGGCGCTCCGACCGACGAGCTTGTCGCGCAGCTCCGGGTCTTCGGGAACGCCATGCCCATCCAGGTGTGGACCTCGCGCCCGGACGGCCAGCTGAACTTCGTGAACCGGGCCGTCCTCGACTACTTCGACCGCACGGAAGAGCAGGTGCTCGGCGAGGGCTGGCTCGGGGTCCTGCACCCGGATGACGTCCAGAAGACGGTCGCGAGGTGGACCCGGAGCCTGGAGACGGGGGAGCCGTACGAGACGGAGTTCCGCCTGTGGCGGGCGAGAGACCAGACCTACCGCGAGCACGTGGTGAGCGCGCTGCCGCAGCGCGACGCGGCGGGGAACATCGTCCTGTGGATCGGCAGCACCACCGACGTGGCCGACGTGCGCCGGGCCGAGGCCGCCCTGCGGACGAGCGAGGCGCGTTACCGGCTCTTCGCGGAGGCGTCGAACGAGGGGATCTGGTTCTGGAACATCCGCGAGGACACGACGGAGTGGAGCGATCGCCTGCTGGAGCTGATGGGCGTCGGCCGCGAGGCGTGGGGCGGGACGTTCATGAGCTTCTTCGAGCGCGTGCACCCCGACGACCGGAGCGCCATCCAGGCCGCGCTGAGGGCGCACCTGGAGGAGCGGCGGCCGTTCGAGCTCGAGCAGCGGCTGCGGCACGAGGACGGGGAGTACCGCGACATGTTCATCCGCGGCATGGCCGAGTGGGACGAGCGCGGCGTGCCGTTCCAGATGGCGGGCGGCGCGACCGACGTCACCGAGCAGAAGCGCCATCAGGCCATGCTGAAGGAGCGGCTCGAGATCATCGAGCAGCAGCAGGAGGCGATCCGGGCGCTGTCGACGCCGATCATCGAGGTCTGGAAGGGTGTCCTGACGATGCCGGTGCTCGGCGCGCTGGACGAGCAGCGCTCGCAGCAGATGATGGAGGTGCTGCTCGACGCCGTGGCGCGGACCCGGTGCCGTCACGCGATCATCGATCTGACCGGGGTGAGCGCCCTGGACGCGGGCACGGCCGATCATGTGCTGAGGCTGATCGACGCCGTCGCGCTGCTCGGCGCGCAGGGCATCGTGGTCGGCATCCGGCCCGAGGTGGCGCAGACGGTGGTGTCGCTGGGGCTGGATCTGTCGAACATCAAGACGCTCTCGAACCTGAGGGAGGCGCTCCTCTTCGCCATGCAATCGAGCGGGGTGTCCGTCCGGAGGCGGCGGAGGCGGAGGGCTCTGCGCGAGGACGCGGACGACGCGCCGAGCGCGCGGGAGCCGCTCTCGGCGCGCGGGCGGTGACGGGCGGGCAGGCGCCCGCCGCGTGGACGAGGGCGCGAATCCGCGCAGATCGCAAGGTCAGGGGTTCATCCCTCTTCGCGGGCTTGCTTCGACCGTGTCACACGACCCTGCCCCCCTGATGGAAGCGTCGGAGTCATCGCGACGTGCGCCGGCAGGACCGATGAGCTCGGACCGGGACCGGAGACGAACAACGAGCCGGCGCCTCGCCCGAGGGGCCCTTCGCAGGAACGACCGGAGCTGTCATGCTCATGCCGCATCGCGACGACCGCATGAAAGACCCATCGCGTGCTTTGATTCACAGACACCTCCACTTCTTCAAGATCGTGCCGTGACTGTAAATATGGCAACTGTCGTAAAAATATCGTACAGGTGAAGAATGCATAGCCGATGGGCGACGAGCGCCGGTTCGTTCCAGCGTGCACCGCTCTTCTCTGGCGCGACGCGGCGCACGGCCTGCGACGCGGGCCTGGCGCAGCCAGATCCGCTCCTGTTACTGATCGTAACGCGATGTGGTCCGCGTGTTACCGATCGTAACGTGATGTCGCCGAGCGAGGCTTCCCGCGCGCTTTGACAGCGGTGACAGGTGTATTCTCTCGACCCCTCGTGCGATACCCGAAACGGGGAGATCTGCGGACGGCGCGTGCGCTGCGCAGCGGGCATCTCGACGCGGGGCGGCCGCTCCTCCGGAGGGCAACGCGTTCAACGCAAGCATCGTGAGAACGGCGGTTGCGACCCCTGGGAGCTGATCGAAATGCCTTCCACCGGGAATGTACATGCGGTCGCGCTGCGCGTGTTTCCGACGGGGAAGAGCGCAGCACGACCGGTTCGACCCTGACCGTGCCGAGCCCCTCAGACTCAGCGAGGCCCACCATGTCCTTTCGATCGAAGTACTCCAAGCTGCTCACCGCAACCGCCATCCTCCCCCTGCTCGTCGCGTGCGGCTCGAGCGATGACACGGGCGACACCAGCACCGGCGGCGGCAGTCCGACCGGCGGCGCTGGGTCGACCACCGGCACGTCGTCGGCGAGCGGCACCAGCGGCAGTGGAGCCGGTGGCGCAGGCCCCGCCACGAGCGGCGCGGGCGGTGCAGGGACTGGTGGCGGTGCCTCCGGCGCAGGCGGCGGTCCGGTCGTCGGTGATGGCTACCCCGAGCACACCGGCGCCGACTGTGAGGTGACTGCCGGTGGACTGAAGAAGAATGACAATCTGCCCAATCCCTTCGTCATGGACGACGGGACCGCCATCACCACCAAGGCAGCATGGAAGTGCCGGCGAGCGGAGATCAAGGCGGAGATTGAGAAGTACGAAATTGGCCCCAAGCCTGAACCCCCGAAGGTCGAGGCCAGCGTCTCCGGCAACAAGCTGAACGTCGTCGTCACGACAGCTGCAGGCTCGATCACGCTCACCTCCGATATCGGAGGGTCGGGCAGCTGCGTCGCCATCGGGATGAACGGGAACGCGGGCCTGATCAGCGGCTGTACCCAGATCCCCTTCATGCACGATCAGGTGGTGGGCTACGACGGGGGCAGCGGCTCGCACAGCCAAAGCAACCCCTTCTACAAAGTGTACCCCGACCTGTGGGGCAAAATCGGAAAGTACAACGCCTGGTCATGGGGTATCAGCCGCCTCATCGACGGCATCGAGCAGGTGAAGGACGAGCTGAACGTCGATCCGACCAAGATCGGCCTGCAGGGCTGCTCCTACGCCGGGAAAATGGCCCTGTTCGGCGGTGCGTTCGATGAACGGGTGGCGCTCACCGTCGCCCAGGAATCGGGAGGGGGTGGCATCACCTCCTGGAGGACGTCTCAAGACTTCACGACCCGTACGGGGACGAACATCGAGAAGATCGACAACACCAACGGCTCCTGGTTCCTGGGCAGCATGAAGCAGCTCGACCCCTACAGCTTGCCCCACGACCACCATGAGCTCATCGCCATGATCGCCCCCCGCGCCGTCATCGCCCTGGGCAACCAGGACTTTGAGTGGCTGGGTGATGAATCCGGATGGAAATCGGTCAATGCCGCCAAGGAAGTCTGGAAGGCCATGGGAGTGCCAGAGAACATCGGCTTCGACTTCACGAGCAACCACGGTCACTGCGCGGCCCCGGCAGCTCAACAGGCTAGCGTCAAGGCGTTCGTGGACAAGTTCCTCAAAGGAATGAACGCAGAGACCGAGATCGTCATCCGGCCGCAAGAGGGCAACTTCGATCTGGACTTCACCAACGTGATCGACTGGGAGACCCCCGCCCTGCGGTGAGCGAGTCCTCTGCTGGCTCGTCGATCGGGAGACCGAGCTCGATTGGCGCCCAGGGAGAACGCCTCGGCTTCAGCTGCCGACGCCGCGAGAAACCCGAGACCGTGGCGATACGTTCCAGATAGCCGCTGAGCCATGGCCCCGGCCGGAAGTCGGTAACGGATCCGAGACAGGCCGGACGAGAGCCCTACGCGTGGATCGCGCCGAGAGGCGCGTTCCGGCTCTGGGATGGGAGCGGTTGAGGTCGCGCCGCGGCGGCGGGCGCGACGCCGCCAGGTTCGGACGCATCTGAGGCTTTGCTTCGTCGACGTTCGCCGGCGCAGGCCGCGATCACCTCAGCCACGTCTCGGACCGGAGCCGCTCGACGAGGAAGTCGACGAAGGCACGCACCCTCGCCGCCGCGCGCCGGCCCTCGGCGTGGACGACGTGGATCGGGACCGGCGGGGGCTCGAACGCCGGAAGCACGATGGAAAGACGGCCGTCGCGCAGCTCCGGGCCAATCTGATAGGAGAGCACCCGCGCGAGCCCCCGCCCGGCCACGGCCGCCGCGATGGCGACGTCGGCGGTGTTGACGAGGAGCTGGGACGGCGGGAGGACCTTCTCGACCCGCGCGCCCGACGCGAACGACCACTCCGCGGGAGCGCCCGTCGGCGAGAAGGAGATGGTGTCGCGCTGCGCCAGGTCGGCCGGCGCCGCGGGCGCGCCGCGCGCGGCCAGGTAGCCCGGCGACGCGCAGACCACCCGCCGCACCGAGCCGACACGGATCGCGGTCAGCGACGAGTCGGGCAGATGGGCAATCCGGACGGCCACGTCGAGCCCCTCGTCGAGCATGTCGACGATGCGGTCGACGAGCAGCGTCCGCGCCGACACGCGCGGATGGCGCGCCAGGAAGTCGAAGACGACCGGCGCGACGAACATCCGGCCGAACATGACCGGCGCCGTCACCCCGATCTGCCCCCGCAGCGCGGCGTGGGACCCGGCCGCCGACGCCTCGGCCTCCTCGAGCTCGCCCAGGATCCGCTTGCAGTCCGCGAGGAACCGGGCGCCCGCCTCGGTCAGGCGGACGACGCGCGTGGTGCGGTGCAGGAGCCGCGTACCGATCCGCTCCTCGAGCGCGGAAATGGCCCGCGTCACCGCCGGCGGCGACATCGACAGCCGCCGCGCCGCGGGCGCGAAGCCCTCCTCCTCGGCGACGGCGACGAACACGCGCAGGGTGTCCAGGCGATCCATCGGATTATTCCATTTCCTGAAACAGTCTCTTGTCAAGGACGGGCATTACCCGCGGCGACCGGAATGGGTATCTTCGGTTGGCGAGCGGGAGGCAGGCACACGCGGGCTGTGCCGCCTCCTGCGGCCATCCAGTCGAAAGGACACCTCGATGACGATCCCTGCCAGCCCACTCCGTCTTTATCGCCATCCGCTCTCGGGGCACGCGCACCGTGTGGAGCTGTTCCTGTCGCTGCTCGGGCTTCCGTTCGAGCGCATCGACGTCGATCTGAAGAGCGGCGCCCACAAGACGCCCGAGTTCCTGAGCAAGAGCCCCTTCGGTCAGGTGCCGGTGATCGAGGACGGCGACGTGACGATGGCCGACAGCAACGCGATCCTCGTTTATCTGGCCGCGCGGTACGACCCGTCGGGGCGCTGGCTCCCGCGCGATCCGGTGGCGGCGGCGCGCGTGCAGCAATGGCTCTCCGTGGCCGCGGGGCAGCTCGCGGCCGGGCCCGCGGCGGCGCGCCTCGTGAGCGTGTTCGGCTTCAGGCTGGATCACGAGCGGGCCAGGGCGATCGCCGCCCAGCTCTTCGCGGTGCTCGACCAGCACCTCGCGGCGCGGCGCTTCCTCTCGGGCGATGAGCCGACCCTCGCCGACGTCGCGATGTACACGTATACAGCGCACGCGCCGGAGGGCGGCGCGCCGCTCGACCCGTATGGCCACATCCGCGCGTGGCTCGCCCGCGTGGAGGACCTGCCCG
Organism: Sorangium sp. So ce362; assembly: GCF_051519845.1. Taxonomy (NCBI): domain Bacteria; kingdom Pseudomonadati; phylum Myxococcota; order Polyangiales; family Polyangiaceae; genus Sorangium; species Sorangium sp. So ce362. Next base: position 9,303,974 of record NZ_CP150332.1, read on the forward strand.
GCTTCGTGCCAATGCAAAGGGCGCTCCCGTGACCGCCCCGTCCGGCTGGCCCGGTGAGGGATCACCCTATCACCCGGGCGAGATGGCCCTGCAGGCGCGGGCCGGCGCGCGCGAGCGGGCCGAGAAGGCCGGACGCAGGATCATCCGGGACTTCATGCCCGACCAGCACCGCGAGCTGTTCACGAAGCTGCCGTTTCTGCTCGTCGGGAGCCTCGACGCGCAGGGGCGGCCATGGGCCTCCATCCTGGTGGGGCGGCCGGGGTTCATCGCATCTCCGGATCCCCGGACGCTCGCGGTGAACGCGCGTCCTCCGCCCGGCGATCCGCTCGCCGCACACCTCGTGGCCGGCGCGCCCGTGGGCCTCCTCGGCATCCAGCTCGAGACCCGCCGTCGCAACCGGATGAACGGCACGATCGCCGAGGCCGGCGACGGGGGCTTCGTCGTCGAGGTCGGGCAGAGCTTCGGCAACTGCGCGCAGTACATCCAGGCGCGAGAGCCGAGGTTCGTGAGAGAGCCGGACGCGACCGCCGCGCCTCCTGCGGCGCAGGCGGAAGGACCGGCGCTGTCGGCCGGCGCGGCGGCGCTGATCCGGCGCGCGGACACGTTCTTCATCGCGACCGCCGCGCCGGCCGCGCGCGGGGGCAGCGCGGTCGAGGGGGCCGACGTGTCCCACCGGGGCGGCAAGCCCGGCTTCGTGCGCGTGACCGAGGAGGACGGCCGCACGGCGCTGACCTCGCCGGATTTCACCGGCAATTTCGCGTTCAACACGTTCGGCAACCTGGCGCTGAACCCGCGCGCGGGGCTGCTCTTCGTGGATTTCGCGTCGGGCGGGGTGCTGTCGCTGACCGGAGAGGCCGAGGTGCTCTGGGACGGACCGGAGCTCTCGGCCTTCGCCGGAGCCCAGCGGCTCCTGCGGTTCCGGGTGGCCGAGGGCGTCTTTCGGGAGGACGCTGTGCCGCTGCGCTGGTCGGCGCCGGTGGCGGCGCCGCAGCTCGCGGCGACCGGCTCGTGGGAGGGCGTGGAGCGCGCGTGACGCCGCGCGGCGGCGGGCCGGCCCGGGGGAGTTTTGCCCCGCCGGGGAGATCCGGGGCGACCGAGGCCAGCCCGCGACGCGACGCGCGGCCTTGAGAATGCGCACGCGTCCTGCATTCTGCTCCAGCAATCATGCGGCTCGCCAGCAAACTCACCTTGGCCCTCGTCCTCGTCATGTGCGCCGTGCTGAGCCTCTACGGCTACCTCTCGGTCCGGCGCGAACGGGCGCTGTTCGAGGCGGACGTGCGGCGCGACGAGCACCTCATCGGCATCGCGCTCCGCGCGGCGGTGACCGAGACATGGCGCCGGGACGGGATCGACGAGGCGCTCCGCGTGCTCCACGAGGCGAGCGAGCGCGAGGATGGGGTGCGCTTCCGCTGGGTGTGGCTCGACGCGCCGGCCGGCGATCGCTTCGCGCCAGCGCTGCCCGCCGAGGAGATCGCCGAGCTCTCCGGGGGCGCCGAGGTGTTCCGGATGCAGCGCGAGGGCGACAGGACCGGGCGCATCTACACGTACGCGCCGGTCGCCGTGGACCCGGCGCGCGTCGGGGCCATCGAGATCTCGGAGTCGCTCGAGGAGGAGGAGACGTACGTCCAGGCGAGCGTGGTCAACACGGTGACCACCATCATCGCCCTCGCGGCGCTGAGCGGGCTCCTGGCGATGACCTTCGGGCAGATCCTCGTCGGGCGCCCGACGCGACGGCTCGTCGACAAGACCCGGCGCATCGGGGAAGGCGACCTCGGCGGTCCGCTGCTCCTGCCGCAGCGCGACGAGCTCGGGCAGATCGCCCGCGAGATCAACGCGATGTGCGAACACCTGGCCGAGGCGCGCGAGCGCGCCGCCCGGGAGACGACCGCGCGCATCGCCGCGCTGGAGCAGCTCCGGCACGCCGATCGGCTCACCACCGTGGGCAAGCTCGCGTCGGGCATCGCGCACGAGCTCGGCACGCCGCTCAACGTGGTGGGAGGCCGCGCCAAGATGATCTTCCGCGGCCTGCCGCCGGAGGAAGCGGCGGACAGCGCCCGCATCATCGCGGAGCAGGCGGACCGGATGACGAAGATCATCCGGCACCTGCTCGATTTCGCGCGCCGCCGGGTGGCGCAGAAGGCGCCGGCCAATCTCGCGCAGATCGTGCGCCAGACGCTGGCCCTCCTGGAGCCCCTCGCCCGCAAGCGGAGCGTGACGCTCCGCCTCGACGAGGCGGATCTCGCCCCATCGCGCGCCGAGGCCGAGGTGGACGCCGGGCAGATGCAGCAGGTGCTCACGAACCTCGTCATGAACGGCATGCAGTCGATGAAGCGGGGCGGTGAGCTCACCGTCCGCGTCGAGCGCGCGCTCGCGCGCCCCCCGGCCGATCACGGCGGCGCCGAGGGCGAGCACATCGCCATCCGGGTGATCGACCGCGGCGACGGGATCGCGCCCGAGCACATCGCCCGCATCTTCGAGCCGTTCTTCACCACGAAGGACGTCGGCGAGGGCACCGGCCTCGGGCTGAGCGTCTCCTACGGCATCGTGCGCGAGCATGGGGGCTGGATCGACCTGGAGAGCGAGCGTGGCAAGGGCTCGACCTTCACGGTGCACCTCCCCCCGAGCGACCGGGGAGGCGCGGGCCCGGCGGCCGGGGACGAGGGCGCGCCCTCGCCGGGGCGGGGCGGGCCGGCCGGGGCGGCGGCCTAGCCGCGGCTGGCCGCAGGCGCGGCCCTGTACTACGGGATCCATCGAGGAAACATGGGAAGGCGAGCGCTGATCATCGACGACGACGAGGCCATGTGCGCGTGGCTCGCGGCGGACCTCCGCTCGCGGAGCGTCGAGGCGACCACGCAGACCTCACCGGCGGAGGCGCTCTCGCTGCTCGAGGAGGACGAGCGCTTCGACGTCCTCCTGACCGATCTGAACATGCGCGGCATGGACGGGATCGCTGTCTGCCGCCGGGCGGCCGAGATCCGGCCGGACCTGCCCGTGGTGGTGATCACCGCCTTCGGCAGCATCGAGACCGCGGTGGAGGCGATCCGCGCGGGCGCATACGACTACGTGACCAAGCCGGTCGACATCGAGGCGCTGGCGCTGGCGCTGGAGCGGGCGATCGCGCACCACACCCTCAAGGCCGAGGTGCGGCGGCTGCGCCGCGCCGTGGCCGGGCCCGGGGCGTCCCCGGACCTCATCGGCCGGAGCGGCGCGATGCGGCGGGTGCAGGACCTGATCGAGCGCATCGCCGACGCGGAGGCGACGGTGCTCATCACGGGCGAGAGCGGGACGGGCAAGGAGGTCGTCGCGCGGGCGCTGCACGAGCGGAGCCGCCGCAAGGGGGGGCCGTTCGTGGCGATCAACTGCGCGGCGGTGCCGGAGTCGCTGATCGAGAGCGAGCTCTTCGGGCACGTGCGGGGCGCGTTCACCGACGCGCGCGCGTCGCGCCCCGGGCTGTTCGTCGAGGCGAACGGCGGGACGCTGCTCCTCGACGAGATCGGGGAGCTGCCGCTCTCGGTGCAGCCGAAGCTGCTCCGCGCCCTGCAGGAGCGCCGGGTGCGGCCGGTGGGCGGGAACGCGGAGGTGCCCTTCGACGCGCGCATCGTGGCGGCGACGAACCGCGATCTGGACGCGGCCGTCGAGGAGCGCCGGTTCCGGGAGGACCTGTACTACCGGGTCAACGTGCTCCACGTGGAGCTGCCGCCGGTGCGGGCGCGGGGCAGCGACGTGCTGCTGCTCGCGCAGCGCTTCCTGGAGGACTTCGCCGCGCGCTCGGCCAAGGAGGTGGTGGGCCTGTCGCCGGCGGCGGCCGAGCGGCTGCTCGCGTACTCGTGGCCGGGCAACGTGCGGGAGATCCAGAACTGCATCGAGCGGGCGGTGGCGCTCACGCGGTACCAGGAGATCACGGTGGACGATCTGCCGGCGAAGATCCGGGAGCACCGGCCGTCGCACGTCCTCGTGGCGGCGGACGATCCGTCGGAGCTCGTGCCGCTGGAAGAGGTGGAGCGCCGGTACATCCTGCGGGTGCTCGAGGCGGCCGGCGGGAACAAGACGCTGGCGGCGCGGATCCTCGGGCTCGACCGGAAGACGCTGCACCGCAAGCTCGATCGGTGGGAGCCGCCCGCCGTGCCGGCGAAGGGCGGCTGAAGCGCGGAGGAATACCCCGGGCGAGGAAGGACGCCCCGGGCCGGGGGCGGCCGGCGAGGCCACCTCGACCAGGGCCACCTCAACCCGGGTCGGTTCGGGCGGGCGGGCGGCCGCCAGCGGCACGCTGCCTGCAATGGATGGAATGGTCAATGGCACGATATCTGCACAAGGAGCGGTCATAAGGAGACCCCGATGACCCCCCAGCAGCTCCGCGAACATGCCTGGTCCCCGAGTGTGACCCCCGAACCCCAGCCGAGCGTCCGCCTCGTCGCCGCGCCCGTCCGCGTGCTCCTGGCCGAGGACGACAGGGAGCTGCGGCTGCTGCTCGCCACCGCCCTCCGCCGCGACGGCTACGACGTCCTGGAGGCGCGCGACGCCAACCACGTCCTCGATCTGATGGGCGACGCGCTGGTCTCCGGCAACGGCGCCCCGGTCGACGTCGTGGTGAGCGACATCCGGATGCCGGGCAAGAGCGGCCTCGAGCTGCTCGCCGGGCTGCGCCGCGACGACTGGGCGACGCCCGTCGTCCTCATCACCGCGTTCGGCGACCCGGAGACCCACGCCGAGGCCTACCGCCTGGGCGCCGACGCGGTGCTCGACAAGCCGCTCGACATCGACGATCTGCGGATCATCGTCCACACCCTCACCTCGATCCGCAGCTGACGCGCCGCCCGGCCGCGCGCGCCCCCGTCGCCCCCACCGGCGCCGCGACGCCTCACCCCGGCTCCACCGGCAGCCGGCGCGGCTCCCCCTCGCGCGGAGCCTTCAGCCGCGCCCGACGCATCTTGTGCCACGCGAGGATCCCCGCATCCGCACGCACGAAGCGGCACGCGTCCAGGTCCGCGTCGCGCGGCTCCGACGACGCGAGCATCCGCTCGTCGCCCGGCTGGATCAGCCGGAACTCCATCAACATCCCGAGCCTCGCCAGGAGCCGCCCGATCACCGGGATCGGCAGGTAGTACCGCCCCACGATCGCCGTCCGCCCCGCGTCGATCGGCGCGCACCCCACCAGGCCCTCCACCACCTTCCCGAACGACAGGCGCAGCAGGCCCGGGAAGCGCACCTCCAGCTCGAACTTCAACCCCCGGCGGCCGTCCCACGGCTCCCCGTCGTCGTGGCGGAGCACCCCCACGGCGTGGATGACGTCGCCCTCCACGCGGACGTCGTAGGGATCGAGCAGCGCGCCGACGCCGGGCACCCAGGGCCGGTGCGCGAACGGCAGGTGGTGAACGTCGAGCATCCCCTCCATCGCGCGCGCGAACGGCACGTCCCAGTCCATCGACGCCGTGTGGGCGTGCCGCTCGTCGGCCGGCAGGCCCTCGAACCAGGGCACCGGCGGCAGCTCCGCCGGTCGCTCGCCCCAGAAGAGCCACACGAAGCCCCGCTGCTCGCGCACCTCGTAGCGGGTCAGCGCGAGCGCATCGGCCGCGGCGCGCGCGCTCGCCCCGCGCCCCTCGCACGGGATCGCCACGCAGCGCCCGTCCGAGGCGAACCGGAAGCCGTGGTACGGGCACTCGATCGTCCCGTCCACGACCCGCCCCAGGCCGAGATCCGCGCCGCGGTGCGGGCAGCGCGCCCGCGCCGCGACCAGGGCGCCGCGCTCGTCCCGGAACAGCACGAGGCGCGTCCCGAACCGCTCGACGGTGACCGGCCGCTTGCCCACCCGGGCCGCGTCCGCGATGATGTACCAGGCGCCCTCGACGAACCCGCCGCGCCCTTCCTCGATGCCGTCCCTTCGCATAGTGCTCCTCCGCTTGCCCGGAAGCCTGAGGCTCCCTCGGCGAGGGGGCAGTGACCGCGCGCGCCACAAGGGCTGACATGCGGCGCCAGGCCGCCCGGGCGCCGGCGCGCGCGCCGACGATCTGGGCCCGCACCGCCGCGCAGCTCGCGGACCACGCGGCGCAGCGCGGGGTGGATCGCGCCGCGCTGCTCGAGGCCGCGGGGCTCCCGGCCGCGGCGCTCGCCGATCCCGACGCCCGCGTGCCGCTCGCGGCGTTCTACGCGCTCGTCGAGGCGGCCGTGGCGGCCGCCGCCGATCCGCACCTCGGCCTCGACTTCGCGGGCCGCTTTCAGCCGGAGCACTTCGACGCCCTCGGCTTCCTCGCCATGAGCAGCCCCACCCTCGGCGAGGCCTTCCACCGGATGCTCCGCTACCAGCAGCTCTGGAACGAGGGCGAGCGCTACACCCTGGAGCTCCGCGGTCGCTGCGCGCACCTCACCTTCGCGCCGTTCGGGCCCGATCGGCCGGCCCACGGCCAGGTGGCGGAGATGTTCGCGTTCGACGTGCTCGTGAACGCCGGGCGCATGTGCGGCGACCCGATCCAGGCGGTCGCGGTGCGCTTTCGCCATGCGCCCGGCGGCGATCCGGAGGAGAAGGCGCGGCGGCTCGGCGCGCCGGTGCTGTTCGGGGCGCCGCAGACCGAGCTGGTCATGCCGGTCGAGGCGCTGGACCGGCCGCTGCCGCACGCGAACGAGGCGCTCGCCGCCTTCCTGGAGCGCCAGGTGCGCGTCCTCGCGGCGAGCCTGCCCGGCGCGGCGCCGCCCGCGCTGTCCGACCGCGTGCGGGCGCTCCTCGGCGAGCGGCTGCGCGAGGGGGCCGACCTGGGCGCGCTCGCGGCGCGCCTGCGGATGAGCCCGCGCACGCTCCAGCGCCGCCTCGGCGACGAGGGCACGTCGACCCACGCCCTGCTCGACGAGGTCCGGCGCGGCCGCGCGGCGGCGCTCCTGGAGACCGACATGGCGATCGGCGAGGTGGCCTACCTGCTCGGCTACTCGGAGCCGAGCGCGTTCCACCGGGCGTTCCGGCGCTGGACCGGCGTGACGCCGGAGGCGTTCCGCGTCCGCGCCAGGGGAGCTGGGCCGCGGTGACAGGTGCCGAGGAGGAGCCGAGCGCCGTCGCGAGCCGCAGGACGCGAGGGCCTGCGCGCGAAGGCGGACGAACGGCGACGGCCGAGGCGAGCGCGCGCGGCGCCCGGCCTCGGCCGGCTTCCGGAGCTCATGCTCGCCCGGCCGCGGCCCGCGCCGCCGCCGGGCGCGCGTTCACGGGCCCCCGGGGGCGATCTCGAGCTTGCCCATCACGTTGGCGCTCGCCGTGAGGCTCGCCTCGATGTTCTCGACCGCCTGCGTGATCGCGTTGGTGGCCGGGATGATGCACGCCCCCGCCTTCACGCTGCCCGTTGCATCGAGGTTGGGCGCGATCGTGACCACCGCCTCGGCGCTGTTGAGAAGCAGCTGGCCACGCGCCTGGGCCGCGACCAGGAGCCGCGGCAGGTTCGTCTTGAGCGTCGCGATCACCACCTCGGCGTCGGTCCCGCCCTCGATGTTGACCGCGGGCTCCTTGCAGCTCGCCTTCGCGCTCGCGCTCGCCTTGCAGGAGCCGTCGCACTCCGCGGTCCCCGTGCACTCGGCCTTCGGCTCGCTGAGCTCGGCCCTGCACTTCGGCGCCTTGAAATCGACGTCGCACTTGCCCGAGCAATCGGCGTTGCACTGCACGTCCACACCGGCATCGAACGAGCACGAGCCGCGGCACTGGCCCGTGCAGGTGCCCTTGCACTCCCCGCGGCAGTCGCCGCCGGCGGTCGTCGCGGCGCAGTCGCCCTCGCACGTCCCCTCGCACGTGCCCTCGCACGTGCCCTCGCAGTTGACGGCCAGGTTGGCCGAGCCCTCGCACGAGCCCTCGCACGAGCCCTCGCAACGCCCCGAGAGCTCGCCAGGCTCACAGCGCGCGACGATCTCCCCCGGCGTCAGCTGGCACTCGACGTTGGCGCTGCACTTCGCCTCGCAGTTCGCCTGCACGCTCGCGTCGACCGTGCAGCTCGGCGGCTGGAAGGAGATCGACAGATCGGCCGTCGTGTCCCCGAGCGCGTCGATGGCGAGCTCACACCACTGCGTCGCCCGCTCGCTCGGCTTCGTCGCCGTGATCGTCGCCGCGTCCTCGCCGAGATCCAGCGCGATCGCCTGACAGGCGCTTGTGACGTCGGCCACGATGGCGCCCGCGGCCCCGGTGAAGTCGGACACGGACTGCATGAAGGCACCATAATCGAGCTCGGCTCGTGCATCGAGCCCCCACTCCACCGCGGTGAGATCGGCGCCCGGCGTGAAATCGCGACAGCAGAGGTCATTCTGCAGCTCCGCGGCCTTGTCACACCCCATGAGCGGAACGAGCGAGAGCCCCGCCAGCACCAGAGGGAATGTCGCGATTCGCCACGTCACACGGATATCCATCAGGAAACTCCTTGGTTCTTTGTCGGGAGCGCGTCCGGTGCCCGATCGCCGCGAGAGCGGCAAACCCCCCATGGGGGCAGCCGCTCACCTTCGCGCTCGGGCGGCAGCCGCCTCCGGAGCAGGGCGACAATAATTCATAGACCGACCCGGATGACAAGGACCATCCTGCGGAATCGTCGCCGCTCTCGACGTGCCCCTAGCGCGAAGCCCGTCAGCGAGCCAGCAATGCATGACGAGATCTGTTGATGTGCGTCTCGGCGCGGGTAAAATGCCCGGATGCGGCCGTCCAGGGATGCTCTCGACGCGGCATGACACGGCACGTCGTGTTTTCACATAGCCATCATCGAATAGCCGTTGCAGAGCTCGGTCGAGCCGTAGGACAATGGCCCCGTGATGACGCTCGGCCCACAGGTCCCCCGGCTCTCGCGGCTCTCTCTCGTGCTCGCCCTGACGGCCGCGTGCAGCGGCTCGTCCGACGACGAGGGCACGGTGGGCCAGGCCGCCGGCGAGCCGCCCGGGATGGCCGGGATCACGGCGGTCCACAACAGGGCGCGCGCCGCGGTCGACCCGCCCGCCGACCCGCCGATCCCCCCGCTCACGTGGTCGCCCGAGATCGCCGCGGCGGCCCAGGCCTACGCCGATGGGTGCGTGTTCGGCCACAGCAAGACCGGCTACGGAGAGAACCTCTACGCCACGAGCGGCTCCGCGACCACGCCGGAGGACGTCGTCGCCGCGTGGGTCGACGAGGCGGCCAACTACGACCTTGCGAGCAACGCCTGCAGCTCCACCTGCGGCCATTACACTCAGGTGGTCTGGGCCGACTCCCTGCGGCTCGGCTGCGGGGTCGCCGATTGCACGGACGGCTCGCCGTTCGGCGGCGGGTCCTGGCAGCTCTGGGTGTGCAACTACGATCCTCCCGGGAATTTCAACCAACAGCCCCCCTACTGAGCCGAGCGCGGGCGCCGCGCGCCGTCCTCGCACCCCACGTCGCGTCATCGCCGCCCCTCGCCCGCTCTGGTATCGCAGCGGCGATGGACTTCGGATGGACCCCGGCCCAGCGCGCCGTCCACGACCGCATGCGCGCCCTCGGCGCCGAGGCCGACGCCGCGGCCCCGGACGACCGCATGCGCGTCCTCGCCCGGGGGGGCGCCCTCGGCCTGCCGATCGCCCGCGATCTCGGCGGCGAGGGCCTCGACCTCGTCACGACGGCGCTCGCCTACGAGGGCCTCGGCGCGGCGCTGCGCGACGGCGGCGTCCTGCTCGCCGCGGGGGCGCACCTCTTCGGCGTGGCGCTCCTGCTCGCCCGGGTGGGCACGCCCGCGCAGCAGCGCGCCTGGCTGCCGCGGATGGCGACCGGCGACTGCATGGCGACGGTCGCGGCCACCGAGGCCGGCGCCGGCTCGGACGTCGCGTCGGTGCAGGCCACCGCCGACCGCGCCGCCTCCGGCTACCGGCTCACCGGCGAGAAGCGGTACGTGACCTGGGCCGACCGGGCCGACGTGTACCTCGCGATCGCGCGCGACGGCGGCGAGGGCCGCGCCGGGGGGGCGCCGGCGCGCGGCCTCACGGCGCTGCTCGTCCCCCGCGCCGGCGCGGGCGGGGCGGACGCGGAGGGCGCTCGCGCCGGCGCGGCGGGGGCCGACGCGGCGCGCATCCGCCCGGGCGCCCCGCTGGCGACCGCGGGCCTCCGCGGCGCGCGGCTCGCGCCCGTCTCGTTCTCCGGCTGCGAGGTCGGCCCCGACGCGCTCCTCGGCCGCGCCGGCGCCGGCCTCGCCGTCTTCCAGATCGCGATGACCTACGAGCGCGCGCTGATCCTCGCCTTCCGCCTCGGCGCCATGGAGCGCGCCCTCGGCGAGGCCGTCCGCTTTGCCCGGGAGCGCGCGATCGGCGGCCAGGCGATCGCGCGCCACCAGGCCGTCGCGCACCGCCTCGCGCAGATGAAGCTGCGGCTGGAGACCTCGCGGCTGCTCGTCTACCGCGCCGCCTGGGAGCTCGACACGGGCCACCGCGGCCAGGCCGAGGCCGCGCTGGCCAAGTGGCACACGGCGGACTCGGCCGTGCAGTTCGCGCTGGACGATCTCCAGCTCCGCGGCGGCGCCGGCTACCTCGAGGAGAGCGGCCTCCCCTCCGCCGTGGACGACGCGCTCGGCGGCAGCATCCATTCGGGGACGTCCGACGTGCTCGCCACGATCGTCGCGCGGTGGCTCGGCGCCTAGCGCCGCCCGCTGGATTCCGGCCACGATGCCCGGACCCCTGCGCCGCGCTCCGGCGGCTTCGCGCGCCCGGCACTAGCCAACCCCCCAGGACGCCTTTACCAAGGAAGGGCTGCGCGGCCCGGCCGAGGGTAGCCGGCGCCGCGCCCCGTCCGTCGGCCCCTCACGCCCAACCAGGAACGATCATGACCGAAGCGACCGACAATCCCCTGCTCTCTCTCGGCTTCGAGATCCCGTTCGATCGCATCCGGAGCGAGCACGTCGAGCCCGCGGTGCGCGCGCTGCTCGACGACGCCCGCGCCCGGCTGGAGGCCCTCATCGCGACGCCCGGCCCCCGCACCTACGACAGCACCCTCGCCGCGCTCGAGGCCGTCACCGATCGGCTCGACCGCGCCATGAACGTCGTCTCGCACCTCGAATCGACGTCGACCACGCCCGAGCTGCGCGCCGCCTACAACGCCGTCCAGCCGGAGGTCAGCGAGTTCCTGAGCGGCATTGCCTTGAACGAGGGCGTCTACGGCGCGCTCAAGGCGTTCGCGGCCACGCCCGAGGCCGCGGCGCTGACCGGCCCGCGGCGCCGCTTCTTCAAGAAGACCCTCGACGATTTCCGCCGGAGCGGCGCCGAGCTCGACCCTCCGGGCAAGAAGCGCCTGTCCGAGATCGACGTCGAGCTCGCGACGCTCACCCTGCGCTTCTCGCAGAACGTGCTCGACGCGACGAACGCCTTCGAGTTCGTTGTCGAGGACCCTGCCCGCCTCGCCGGCCTGCCGCCGAGCGCGGTCGAGGCCGCCCGCCAGAGCGCGCAGGACAAGGGCGTCAAGGGCTACCGCTTCACGCTCCAGGCGCCGAGCTACATCCCGGTCCTCACGCACCTCGACGACGCCTCGATCCGCGAGCGCTTCTACCGCGCCTTCAACACGCGGGCGACCGAGGGCGACCACGACAACCGCCCGCTCCTCCGCCGCATCCTCGAGCTCCGCCGCGAGAAGGCGGCGCTGCTCGGCTACGCGACCTTCGCCGATCTCGTGCTCGAGGATCGCATGGCCAAGACGGGCGCCGAGGCGCGCCGCTTCGTCGCGACGCTGCGGGAGCGCACCGAGCCGGTCTTCGCCCGCGAGAAGGAGGAGCTCGCCGCCTTCCGCCGCGAGATCGAGGGCCCTTTCGCGCCGCCGCTCTCGCCGTGGGACGTCGCCTACTACGCCGAGAAGCTGCGCCGCGCCCGCTACGACTTCGACGACGAGGCGCTCCGCCCCTATTTCCCGCTGGATCGCGTCGTCTCCGGCCTGTTCGAGGTCGCCCACCGCCTCTACGGCGTGCGCATCACGCCCTGGCAGGACGCCCCCACGTGGCACCCGAGCGTCCGCGCCTACAGGCTCCTCGAGGCGGACGGCGCCCAGAGCGCCGCCTTCTACCTCGACTTCGCGCCGCGCGAGCAGAAGCGCGACGGCGCCTGGATGCACGGGCTCGTCACGGGCGCGCCGAGCGAGGGCGGGGGCGCGGCCGGCGAGGACGCGCGGCACCTCGAGATCCTGGCGGGCAGCTTCACCCCGCCGGTCGGCGGCCGCCCCGCGCTGCTCAACCACCGCGAGGTCGAGACGCTGTTCCACGAGTTCGGGCACATGATGCACCACGCCTCGAGCCGGGTGCCGATCCGGAGCCTCGCCGGCACCAACGTCGCCTGGGACTTCGTCGAGCTCCCCTCGCAGATCATGGAGAACTGGTGCTGGGAGCGCGAGGCGCTCGATCTCTTCGCGCGCCACCACGAGACGGGCGCGCCGGTCCCGGACGACCTGCTCCAGCGGATGCGCGCCGCCCGCACGTTCCGCGCCGGCGCCACGACGATGCGGCAGCTCGGCTTCGCCGAGATCGACCTCGCGCTGCACATGGACTGGGCCCCCGAGCGCGGCGATGTCGTCGAGTTCGCGCGCGAGGTCCTCGCGCGCTACTCGCCCGTCCCGCTGCCCGAGGGCTACGCCATGATCGCCGGCTTCTCGCACCTCTTCTCGAGCCCGGTGGGCTACGCCGCCGGCTACTACTCCTACAAGTGGGCCGAGGTGCTGGACGCCGACGCCTTCTCCCGCTTCCAGGAGGAGGGCCTGTTCAGCCGGAAGGTGGGCGACGCGTTCCGGAGCCAGATCCTCGCGCTCGGCGACACGCAGGACCCGATGGATCTCTACAGGAGCTTCCGCGGCCGCGAGCCCACCCTCGACGCCCTGCTCCAGCGCAGCGGCCTCGCCTGAGCCCGCTGGGCGGCGCCCCCCTCCGAGCAATCACTTCATCGAGAAGTTGCAAGCCGACAGCGACGCCGCCGCCACGGTCTGGGTCATCGCCCAGTTGTTGAGCGACCGGATCTGCGCCTGCTCGGTCCTGAACGCGTACCCGTTCGCGAGCTGCACCTCGGTGCCGTTCCGCGGCCGGATGAACACCGAGTACCGCCGCGACGACGTCTCGACCACCATCCGGACCGTGTACGTCGTCCCGGCCGAGTACGGGAACACCGTCGTCGCCTGGTAGCGCGAGCCGTTCCGCACCCGGACGTTGCCCTGCTCGTCGAAGATCACGCTCGCCGCGAGCTCGGTCCACGCATCCGCCGCGCCGCTCGACAGCCCGACCACGCCGTCGATCTTCGACGCGCTCGGCGTCACGTCCCAGGTCGCCGTGAAGGTGCCCCACTGCGTCGTCAGCGGCGTATTCACCCACTCGCCGGCGTCCACGCTCGGGCACGACGGCGCCGGTGTCGTCGGCTGCGTCGGCTCCGTCGGCTCCGTCGGCGCCGGCTGGGTCGGCGTCTGCGTCGTCCCCGAGCCGTACTCGAAGGCGCCGATGTCGATCGCGCCCACCGAGGTCCGCCGCAGCGCGCCGCCGACGGCCGCGATCGCCCCCTTCGGCGGGTGGAAGAGCGGCAGCGCCAGCGGCGACGGGAACGCGCGCCCCGAGATCCCCGACGTCTGGCTCACGCCGGCGTTGCGGAGCGGGCTCGACGCCAGCAGCGACACGTCGCGGTTGGCGATGCTCGTGAAGCCCGGATCGCTCACGATCCGCGTCCCCGTGAAGCCGGAAGGCACGGTCGTGCCCGTGGGCACGGCGTTGTTGACGCCCTTGATGAGCGGGCTGCCGGTCTTCCATCTCGCGTCGTCGCGGAAGACCTGGACGCTCCCGCCCCCGACGCGGTGAAAGACGTTGTTGTGCAGCTCGATGCTCTCGATGCCATCGAACAGGTGGATCGCCGCGCTCGACCCCGCCATCAGCAGGAACGTGTTGTTCACGAACCGGTACCGCCCGTTCGTGTCGCCCGTGCCGTCGCCGCCGACGCGCACCACGTACTGCGTGTGCGTCTTGCGGAAGACGTTGCCGACAACGTCGGAGTCCTCCCGCGCGAGCCCCGGATCCTGCCCGTCAGGGCCGATGAGCTCGAGGTCCTTGTAGAGCCCGCCCTCGATCCAGTTATAGTAGATCTCGTTCCGCTCCGCGCGGGACTTCACCGCATTGCCGCCGTTTGCATCATGGACATAGCTGTGCTGCATCCGGAACACGGCGCCCGGATAAGCGGTCTCGTCCGTGGCCATGTAGATCGGGTGCTTCTGCGTCCCCTGCCCGCACTTGTAGACCTCCACGTACTCCAGGGTCAGCGAGCCCGAGTCGCCGTCGGCGCCGAGGATGCCGTGCGCGGGGCAATCGTGGACCACGGTGTCACGAATGGTGACATCGTGACCATGGTGAAAAATGCACCTCGACGTGCCACCGGTCACATCGAACCCCTCGATCACGACGTGGTTCGCATTGAGCTCGATGGTGTTGGTGCCGCCCTTGAGGACGGGGCGCTTCCCGGAGACGCGCTTGCCGCGGATGGTGATCTTCGCGGTGGGCGTGCCCCACTTCGTGATCCTGATGTTGCCCGAGTACGTCGCGTTGCCGTCGACCTCCACCACGTCGCCCGGCTTCAGCCGGCCCGCGACGTCGCCGATGGTCTTGTAAGTCCGCGTCGGGCCGACTTGATACGTCGTGCCGGCGGCCTGCTCCTCCGCGTCCAGCTCCTCCGCGGTCACGTCCTCGTCGAGCGGCGCGCAGCCGGAGCCGACGATCGACATCGCCACAAGCGAGGCGATGAACTTACCGGCAGCGAACGACCGCGACCCAAAGCCCTGAGAAATCGAATGCATGGCTTTTTCTCCCCCGGCGTCGTCGAACCCCTGTGGTGAACAGGACCGTAACGGGCGAAGGCCACAGGGGGCAGTAAGCTAGCCTCCCACTGTCGGCCTTCGCGCCGCGAACCATCGGTGCAGACCATTCAGCACCAGAGGGGCGGATACCGGCGCTCTCGTGAGATCACTTATTCCCGGATTGCCGCGAAGGGTCAAGACGAAATGCTTTCGAAACCCAAACCAGCGATCAATTAGGTCGCACACCCGAGCTGTTTTTCACATCAAGGTTGCAAAATTCGATGCAAAACTGCAATGCGCAGTTCGTCCGCTGATGTGAGGAATGTGTAGCGAAGTGGTCGCTCGCCCGCTCCATCAAGGGCGAAATCCCGCTGAAATGTAGGTCAACGCCCAATACAACCGGGTTCTCCACGCCATTCACTGACCTTCACCTACGTTGCCCCCCGCGCTCTCGAGCTCGGAGGCGGCGTCCACGCCCCGTCGAGGCGAGTTTCTTCCCGGAAAGACGCTGCGTTCAGGAGCAGGAACTCGCGCTGTCGGCCTCGGCGATCTCGCCGCGTGTGCGCGGGGAGCAGCACCATTCACGCTTCGAGCCGCTGCCGCGGAACGTCGAGCGCGCGCCGCGGTAACACGGGCGCCGGGCGCTCTTCCGCGGCGACGAGCGCTCGCCCACGCGCTCGTCGCCGCGCGCGCGACTGAGCCGCTCTCATGTCCGATTCGGCAGCTTGTTGCGGCGGCGCCCCGACCCCGAGGAACGAGGAGCCGCTCAGGAAGGAATACTGGGAAGGACGAATCGACTCGGAAGGAGGCTTCGTCTTCTTTCGTGGATTCCCGGCTTCCTCCGGGATCCACGGGATCCGGCGCACCGAGCGGCGCCCGGCGGCGCGCTCAGCGCCTGCCCTTGAAGCCCATCATCTGCTGCACCACCGCCTCGCTCTCCTCGGCGATCGCGCCCTCCTGGGCGGCGCGATCGGCGCAGTCCTCACAGACCTTCTTCTTCTTGGTTCCGACCTTGATCGTCTTGAGCTCGTCGACCTCGCTGTTGCACTCGCGGCACGTGGGCATCGCCGGCCTTCCTTTCGCCGCGCCAGCATATCGCACCCGCGCCGGGATCGCGCACCCGCGCTGCGAGCCGCCAGCGGGGCCCGCCCGCCCGATGTTTGGCCCGGGCGTGCCGCGCGGCCTAGGCTTGGCGCCCCCACGAGGACCCCAAGGAGGAACCCCATGGATCGTAGGCAGGGCGCGCGTGCGCAGGTCGACTTCCCCGTCTCGGCGCTCGTCGACGGCCACAGGCACCGGTGCCGCGCGATCGATCTCTCCCCCACGGGCATGATCGTCGAGCGCGCGCCCGCGCTCGCGGGCCGGGCGCTGCCGGCGCTCACCCCGTTCGAGCTCGATATCGGGGCCGGGCGCCCCATCCGGCTGCGCGCCCGCCCGGTCTGGGACCGCGACAACCTGCTCGCCGTCCGCTTCGTGGTCATGAGCGACGCCGACCGGCTCACGATCGCCGAGCACCTCGACGACAGAGCCCGGCGCCGCGAGCCACTCCATTAGAGATGGCCGCCCCCGACGCAATGCGCGCCTGCAAGGGTGAAATCGCAGGAGTGCAACCCCCGGAGGATTCGCCCGGGACATCTATGCGAACTTGCAGGGAATTTTGATCTTCTCGCGGTGGCACGCGAGCTGCTAATCCAGAGGGCAGCGTTGCTGGTGCGGCCCCTCCCCCCCCGGGCCCCGGCGACGCTTTTTCTTTTTGTCGCTCGCCGGATCCGCGGGCCGTTCACGCCGCCCGGCGCTCGATGGCGGCCCCCGCGCGGCGCCCGGGCAGCCGCCCCGGAGCGGGGGCGTCCCGCGCTACGTGCGCGGCTCCCTGCGCCGGCGTGCGGCGGAGATCGACGTCCGCGGGATGCAGGCGGCAGAGCGGCGAAGCTCGTCGAGGGCCTGCTCGGGCAGGCGCTGCACGCGGGGCTCGGCGGCGGGCGGCTCGGCAGGGGCGGCCGGGCGGGCGCCCAGGTACGGCCAGAGGCGCTCGCGGATGGGAGGCGGCAGCACGTTCTCCAGGTACTCGAGCGCGGTCCCGCGGAGGTGCGCGTCGTCGGCGTGGAGCGCCCGGTAGGCGATCTCCAGGGGCTCGCGCTCCAGGCAGAGCGAGAGCACCCGGAAGACATGCTCCAGGCTGCGGCTCGTCCGCTCGACGAGCAGGCGCTCTCCAAGGGGCGCCTCGGCCGGCGCGGACGCGTTCGCGGGCTGGGCGTCCCACACCCGGCGGTCGATCTCGATCTCCCGCGTCGCCGCCGCGATCACGTCCTCGCGGGGCAGGTGGATCGGCGCGCGATGCTGGAGCAGGCGCGCGAGCGCCACGCCGCACTGGTAGCGCACCTCGAAGCGCTCGTCGGCGAGGCCGAGCATCAGCCCGTCGGCGGCGCGCTGGGTGGGGCAGGCCTGGAGCACCCGCGGGACGCGGCGCCGGACGGCGACGCTCCCGGCCGGATCGAGCAGCGCGTCGAGGAGCTGGCCGGTCGCGCGGGGGGCGACGGCGCGGAGCGCGCGGATCGCCTCCGAGATGAGCCCCTCGCGTTCGAGGAGCGGGAGGAGGTGCGCGACGAGCGCGGGGTCCGGCTCCCGGACGAGCCCCCGGCGGACGCGCTCGGGGTCGCCCGAGCGGAGGTCGGCGATCACCGCGAGCACCGGGTCGGACGCGATCGCCGCCGACGCGGCGCGCGCCGAGAGCGGCCCTTCGGCGACCTTGCGCTCGCCCGCCGGAGGCCCGTGGCCGTCCCCGGGCGCGCGGCCGGAGAGCGGCGCGCGGCCGGAGAGCGGCGCGCGGCTGGAGAGCGGCGGACCGGCGTACGACGTGTGCTCGCCGTCCCCGGGGGCGCGCTCGCCGTCGGACCGCGCCGCCGCCCCCTTCCGGAGCGCGGCGAGCTCGGCGAGCACCCTGTCGCGGCTGAGCGCGTCGACGGTGCCGCTCAGGGTGCGGCGGGTGGTCGCGTCGACGACGCTGGCCGGGTCGAGCGAGACGGCGCCCGAGCGCAGGCTGCTCTCGAGCGCGGCCACGTAGCCCCGGTGCAGCCGCGGCGTGAAGAGCAGCGTGACGCCCACGACCGCCGTGCCGAGGCCGATGAGGAGCGGCGGCGACCCACCCCCCGGCGCGACAATGAGCAGGACCATCGCGACGCCGCTGCCCGCCGCGGTGCCGATGCGGTCGAAGCCGACGTCGATGAGCGTCTTGATCGACCGCTTCTGGTCCGGCGGCAGGGGCGTGTAGAGCAGCTCGTAGCCCGACCGGAACAGCGAGTTCCGGAGCACCGCCTCGGTGGCGCGGACGATGGCGGCCGACCAGAGCCGCGGCGCGACGACCACGGAGAGGGAGCTCGTGAGGACGGCGGCCGGGAGGATGCCGATGGTGGCGGCGAGCCCGAGCCGGTCGAGCGAGAAGGTGGCGGCGAGCGACTGCGCCAGGAACGAGAGCACGCTCACCGAGAGGTGGAAGAGCGCGAAGAACGAGAGCAGCTCGTTGCGGTCGCGCATCGCGGCGGCGGCCTCGGCGCTGAGGGCCACGTCGAACAGCGCGCCGCTCACGGCGCCGAGCGCGACGAGCAGGGCGAGGTCGCGCAGGTGGCTGCTCTCGCGCAGCGCGCGGAGCCCCGAGGCGCCGGCGCGCGGCCCCTCGCCCGCGGCGCCGGCCGCGCCCCCGCCCGGGAGGCTCGCGCCGAGGAGGTGGGTCGCCCAGGCGGAGAGCGCGCTCACTCCGGCGAGGGCGAGGAGCATGGTCGGGGCGTCCATGAGGCGGCTGGCGCGCCAGGCGAACAGGCCGCCGATCACGCCGCCGAGCGTCCCGCCGCCCGCGATGCGCCCCATGGAGTGGCGCGCCGTGTGGGGGTCGAAGCGCTCGTTGACGAGCGACCAGAAGGCGGAGATGAGGGTCGCGCCGAAGACGGCGATGTGCAGGTAGAAGACGAGGGCGGCCGCGCCGGGCGCGCGCAGGGCGAGGGCCCACTCCAGGACGAGGAGGACCGAGCTCGCGGCGCAGGTGGCGGGGACGACGCGCGCCGGGGAGAGCTGGAGGAGGGCGCGCGAGAGCAGGAGGACGGCGGCGAACGAGAGCACCGCGCCGGCGGCCATGACCTTGGGAACGTCGGCGGCGCCGAAGGTGGCGAGGAAGAGGGCGTCGCGGGTGGCCCGGCCGGCGACCTGCTGGGCGATCATCGTGCCGGACGCGATGGCGGCGAGGAGGACGGCCCTGCCGCTTCCGCTCGCCGCTTCCACCTGTTCCAGCGGCATCCTAGGCGGGTTCGGCGGCGAGCACGCGGGCGTCGGTCACGACGGTCCCGAGCGCGACGTCGCCCTCGGTCGCGGGCACCTCGGCGACGAGCTGGAAGTCGAACGCGACGCCGACGGCGTGCGCCGGGGGGCAGAAGCGCGGGAGCGTGCTGTCGTAGTAGCCGGCGCCGTAGCCGATCCGGTGCCCGCGCGGGTCGATCTGGAGGGCGGGGACGACGATGACGTCGAGCGCCGCGGCCTCCTCGTCGGCGGGGTCGGGCTCGCGGAAGCCGAGGCCGCGCTCCTGCATGGCCTCGGGATCGGCGACGAAGCGGAAGGTCATGACGCGCGACTCGGGATCGATGGCGGGGTACGCCACCTGGACGCCGCGGGCGCGCAGGAGCGGGTCGAGCTCGCGGAGGTCGACCTCGTTGCGGTCCTCGATCGGGTAGAAGAGCGCGACGCGCCGGGCCGCGGCGACGGCCGGCAGCTCCGCGAGGGCGCGCTGGATGCGGCGCGACCGCTCGAGGAGGGCGTCGCGGGGGATGGAGCTGCGGACGGCCCGGGCGCGCTTCCGCAGCTCGGCTTTTGCGCGGTAGCGCAGGGCGATCTCGGCATCGGGATCCATGCTCGGTGGTTCCTCCGGCGCGCATCCTAGAGAGGCCGCCCGGGATCGGGGAACCGTCGTGTGAGAAATCGGCGCGCGGCGGCGCATGCGGTCGCGGGTGTGGCGGTTTTGCAGGGGGTGGGGCGCGGCCGAGGTTCCAGAGGGGGCAGAGGCCGGCTCGAGGGGCGGCAGCGGGCGGTGGCGACGGGCGAGCCGAGGTGAGTTCACGGACGAGCCCGGTGGCACCGCTTGTGTTGACGGCCTCGCCCGCGTAGACAGCGTGGGCAGGGCGGATGTTTGAAGCGCCAAGGTTCCGATAAGGCAATGAGCGAGCCAGGGTGGCCGCCCGAGCACGGGCCCTCGGCGATGGGAGAGAGCGATGTTCTGGGAGGATTTCAAGAAGTTTGCGATTCGTGGCAATGTCATCGACATGGCGGTCGGCGTCGTGATCGGCGCCGCGTTCGGCAACATCATCAAGTCGCTCGTCGATAACCTGATCATGCCGCCGATAGGCCTGTTGACGGGCGGCATCGACTTCAGCCAGCACTACATCGTCCTGAAGGCGCCGGGCGCGCCCGGTACGTACGCGAGCGCCGAGGAGATGGTGAAGGCCGGCGCGGTCCTCCTCCAGTATGGCCAGGTCATCAACAACCTGGTGAGCTTCATCATCGTCGCCCTCTGCGTGTTCCTGCTGATCCAGCTCATGGGGAAGCTCCACAGGAAGCAAGAGGAGGCGGTGACGACGAAGGATTGCCCCGAGTGCGCGATGAGCATCCCCCTCAAGGCGGTGCGCTGCGGGCACTGCACGGCGGCGCTGAAGGCGGCGTAGGGGCCGGGCTCTTCGGCAGTGGCTCCTTTCGGTGGAAGGCCCAGAACCGGCTTTTGGGAACAGGTTCTGGCGCGGGCCTTCGCATGAGGCTGACCATCGTTGCTCTCTGCCATGGATTCGCTGGGCCCATGAGGACCCCATCCTTCGAGTAGTGGTGGCGGCGGCGCGGCCTGCTGCTGGCCAGCAGGCCGCCGTGACGGAGAAGCCGGTTGCGGGGCCACGCCGCCCATACGCACCGTCCGAGGCGGCGCCGCCGCCCGCCGCAGCTCGAACCGCGAGTCCGACGCGTCGATCCACAGCTCCCCGGTCGGGAAGTACTCGTCCCGCTGCGTCAGCGTCTGCTCGTTGTTCGACGCGAAGCTCGTGCTCCCCAGGTGGTCTGGGTGGTAGTAGAGCGTCGGCGGGTCCCCGAACCAGTCCGGATCCATCTTGCTCGCGATCCGCGTCTGCCCCGCATAGATGTGCTTGGCGAACGTGTGAACATACGCCGGCGTGCCCAGGCCGTCGTCCACCTCGACCCGCGACAGCACCCATTTGCTGCCGGGCTCTTGCCGAGCGACGGCAGCACGCTGAGCACCGCCGCCGTCGTGCCGCTCGCCTCGAGCTTCTCCGCCACCGCCGACGCCGCCGACCCGAAGCCGAACCCGAAGCGCGCGCTCATGCTCTCGATGACCCGGAAGTCCCCCGGCCCTTCGAGCGCCAGGTCGCCATACTCGCCCGGCTGCCAAACAAAGACGGCCGGGGGCCTCCCCGTGAAAAGACCCATGAAATGGCCGCAGTCCCTCGATCCGGAGCACGATTCCGGCGCTTCCGTCCATGGTCCCTCCCTCGGGCCATCGAATTCGGCCTACTCAGCCGCCGGAAGCTCGGCTAGCGTTCCACGCTCCGGCAACACCCTGAGCTCGCCTCTCTGGACCGCCGGTGCATCGCGGGGGCGGGCGAACCACGTCATGACGGAGGTAACCTTGCGTAATCTCACGATAGGAGACCTGAAGCTCGCCTTGCGCGATCTCTTGGATGAGAGGGCCGACGAGCTGCGCCTGTCGGCGACAGGCAAGCTGTACGAGCGGCGACTCAGAGCAAAGCAGAAGGAGATAGACGCCATCCCCGACGCCGCGGGGACGCAGGCGCCGCTCGCCAGGGAGCTCTCCGAGGCCGACGTCCGGCACGACGGGCTCGGGGCGGCCATCTTCTTCCTCTGCAAGGCCATCGAGGCGCACCCCGCCTTGCCGTCGGCGCTCAAGGACGCGGCGGCGACCGCGCAGCAGACGTTCGTCCCGAAGCTCGAGGTGCTCCGCGCCCCCTACGCCGACGAAGCGTCGGCGGCGCTCGACAACCGGCCCGAGCTGGCGCGGCTCAAGGCAGAGCTGAAGTCCACGGCCACCCCGGGCGGGGGCAGCCTGCACGACTGGGTCAAGGCGTTCGTCGCCGCCGGCGACGACATCGACAAGCTCCTGCGCAGGCGCGCCACGCTCCTCGCCACCGGCGAGAACGCCGCGGCCACCGGGCCGCTCCGGGGCGCCGCCGTCGGGCTGCTCGGGCGCTTCCGGGAGGCGCTCCGGGACGAGATCCAGGAAGAGGGCAGCGCGCTTCCGTCGGATCACGAGGCGCGGCTGTTCGCCTACATCGACAAGCTGAACGCCGATCGCGAGCGGGCCGCGCGCGGGCGCGCGGCGCCGGAGCAGGGCGCCCCCGCGCCCCCCGGCCCGCCGGCTGTGCCCACGGCGCCGGAACCGGCCGAGCCGGTGGTGCTCACCGACCCCGGCCTGTAGCCGGTACCGCATCTCCGACGCGCCCGCCCGGCCAGGCCACCGCCCATGTCGCGATGTCGCGACATCCCCGCCGCCCGCCCGACCAGGTAGCGCCCGAAGCAGGGCGCGCGAGGGGCGAGCTGGGGCACGGCGATCGACTCAAAGCGGGCCACGTCGCGTGAGGTGACCTACGGCGACATGGCTCCGCGGGTATACAGGCGATACAGGCGGATCCAACCACGCAGGGCGTGCTCGGGCCCTGCAACCTGCTCCGCCCACAACGGGAGCCGTACCCGTACGGTGACGTCCCGGGCAAGCGGTCGAGCCAGGGTCCTGGGTCGGAGCGCGGATATGGTAGGAACCGAGCCATGGTCATGCAGCGCCCTCTGCACCTCGCCGAGCCCGAGCGGCTGGCTCGCTGGGCACTCGAGCAGATCGACACCGGGGATCGTATCGGAGCGATCGTCGGCCCTGTGGGCGCCGGCAAGTCCCGCGTCCTCGCCTGCCTGCGCGAGGCGAGCCGCATCGTCATCGTCGAGCCGCCGCCGCTGCGCGACGGCGATGCCGTGTTCCATGCGCTGGCCCAGCTCGCGGCGGCCGCCGGTGCCGCGGGCGAAGCCTACGAGGCGCTCGCGAGCGTGCGCGAGCGGGCGGCGAGCGCCGCGCGGCGCCTCTCCGCGCGCGACGACGTGGTCCTCGTGCTCCGGCTGCCCAGCTCGTGGAGCCGGCTCGACGCGGTGTCCGGACGTGACCAGCTCGTCTTCCGCCGCCGCGCCATCGAGCTATTGCAGGGGCTCCGGGACGCCGCCGGCCTGCGGCTCGTGATGCTGGCGACCGCCATCGACCAGGCGCTCGAACGTGTGCTCGGCCTGCACGGCCGGATCCAGCACCTCTCGGCGCCCGCCGTGCGCCTCGGCGCGCTGCGGGACGAGGCGCTGTGGGGGACGTATGCCTCCCACGCGCGCCGTGCCGCCGATCTCCTCGGCGCGGCGCCGCGCGCGACCCCCATCGCCGCCCGCGTCCTCGTCGGGTGCCTGGCGTTAGGCGCCGAGGAGGCGAGCGCGACCCATGCGCTTGCCTCCGCTGCCCCGCTGCGCCCGCTCCTGGTGCTGCTCTCGGATCGACTCGCGCAGCCGGAGCACCGCGAGCTGGCTGCCGGACTCGCCTCCGCTCTGGCGGCCCGCGGCGAGCTTCCCCTCGATGTGGCCGAGCGTCTCGCCGGCCTGCCCGCAGAGCACCAGCCGCTCCTCCGGGGCTGTGTCGGCTATCAGCCGGAGGCGGGTTCCCTGCGTGTGACCGAGACCGTCCGCCTGGCGCTGGGCAGCGCCTCGCCCGAGGCGCACCGCTCGCTGGCGGAGCACTACCAGACGCTCGACGGTCAGCCCTCGCTTGCCGCGCTCGACGCCGAGCGCGCGCGCGCCTGGCTGGAGAAGGTTCACCACCTCGCCCACGGCGGACCGGAGACCGGCCTCCGGTGGGAAGAGCAAACCCGCGACGCGCGCGAGCTGTTCTGGGATCGAGGCCGTGCCCTCAGCATCGACGCGCAGCTCCATCGCCTCGCGGCCGAGGTCTATCGCGCATGCGTCGAGCGATTCGGCGACGATGCCTACGCCTGGCACTACCTCGGCTACAACCTGGATCGCGCTGGCGTTGAGCCGCTCCACGCCGAGGAGGCGTTTCGCATGGCCGCGAAGCTGGAGGGGGATAACCGCTGGTGGCACAGCCGCCTGGTCACCTTCCTTGTGGAGCAGGCGCGCTACGCTGACGCCGAGGAGGCGATGCGAACTGCGCTCGCCCAGCTCGATCCCGACGGCAGCGGAGTCGACGAGGATCCACGGCTCTGCCGTGACTTCCACGGCTGGGTTGTGACCGCGTGGCTCGACGCCGGGGAGGTCGGGCGGGCGCGGCGGACGTTCGATCTGCTGCCGCCCGAGGTCGTCGTCCGGGAGGACGTGCTGCGCCTGCTGAAGTGGCGTCTGGAGGACGCCGAGGAGGCCGAGCGGCTCGGCGACTCCGTGCACCCGCCCGGCGTGCGCATGGACCAGCGTTGGCGGCGGCCCGCGCGGATCGCCGAGCATGGCCCCGACGGGGCGCGGCTCGTCGAGGCGCTCCCCGCGCGGGTCGTCGCTGCCACGAACGAGGCGGTCACGCTCGTGGTCGGCATGACGGTCGACGGGCGGCACGAGCTGGTGCGTACGGAGATCACCGCGGACGAATGGCAAGCGGCCAACGCCTGGTGTCCCGCCGAGCGAGCTCGCGGCTACCTCTACCTCGCGTACTACGAGGGCGGCGTGCAGCGGGTCTTCGCGCAGGACGAGCCGTCGCCGCCCTGGAAGGACGCCGAGCCGTCGCCGGATCCTCTACGCCACCTGCGCGGCTGGGCGGCTGAGGCGCATGCTGCCGCCGAGTGAGCCGCTCGGCGCGCTGACGCGGCTCGATCCGAGGGAGCGTCGTGTGCCGAGCGCCCGACACGACGGTGGCGCGGCCACTCCTGCAGGGCAGCGACGTGGCCAAGCGCGCCAACGAGCTCAGCGCGGTGCTTGAGATCCAGTGGGGAGGCACGCGTGTCATCCTCGGCGGGGATCTCCCTCGTGTAGAGACGAACCGACAGCGGGAGGTCCCGATCCCCTCGGGCTGGGAGCTGGTGATGCAACAGCGCCCGGAGCTCGGCGAGCATGCCGGGTTGAAGGTTCCTCACCATGCCTCCTGGGCGGCGATGCACCTCTCGCTGATGCGGCCGGCGCCCGCCCCGCGGCGCGCCTGGGTCGTCACGCCGCTGCACAACGGCAGCAATCACCTCCCGAGCCTCGACGTGAATGATGGGCTCGATCTCCTGCACCTGACCGAGCCGTGCGTGATGGTCACGCGCGAGCCGAGGGTGGCCGCCGGCTGCGCCGTCTGGTCCCTGCCTGCGCTCCGGAGCTCCGTTCGCAGGCCCGCCGCGGCGAACCCGCTCGTCGCCCGGGGCAAGGTCCTCACGCCCAACGCGCCGCTCGCGCCGCTGGACGCAACCTGGGCCGTTGCGCTGGACGACGCGGGCAGCATCGTCGCGCGCTATCGCGGTGCGGCAGCGTTCGACGCGGTGCCCTAGCAGATTCCGCGACGAGCCCCGCGTGCTCTGAATACGGCACCATCACTCGAATCAGGGCATCACCCCCCCACGTCGCGACATGCCCGCCGCCTGCTAGTCGGGTGATGTCCGGAACCACATCGGCGCCACCCGCGTTCCGGACACCCCCCGGCGCATTCCGGACACTACGATCTACTGAAGGGACCTTGCGGCGACAGTCAGAGCGCGACGCAACGGTCAAGCCGGCGACCGCCTCGGAGTGGGCGCCGTGGCCGAGACAACCAGGCCGCGGAGGATGGCCTCCAGCCATTTAGCAGCGAAGCTATCCCTTCGCGGCGCGCACGATGAAGTGAAGCGATCTGCCGATAACGTAGCCAAATGTACATTTCGCAGCGATTGCGATCCAGCCCGCGTCAAACGGACCGCTTTTGGTTGCTGCTCCTAGGGCGTCGACGACCGCATATCCAGACCACGCGAGCACCACTGCCCAGATCGTGAACGTGATACCGTCATATATCTGCGACCGCGCAGCCACGTTGGCACTTGGCCGCTTGATGAGTTCCGCCATGACTTGCGCAAAAGGCTCGTGTGCACCGATTGGCCTCCACTGTTCTTTGCCAACTGGCCTCGCCTTCGTTGTCGGTAGTAGTCCCTTACGGATCTCCGCAATGACTTCCACCTCGGTAAACGGGCCCAATGTCGTCTTCCCGTCCAAGATCTCCCACTCCATGACCCGAGCCTATCGCAGTCGACGAGAATCCATCCGGCGATTCTGTCGCAGCGCGCTCGGGCAACGCCAGCGTCAGGGTAGATACGTGGAGTTACATGTGTGCGCATTTTGCATGCGTATGCTACATTGCGCCACGCATGGTAGTGCTCAGTTTTGAGCAACCGGCTCGTCCTCGTCCTGCCGATCGATCCGCTGCCGCAGCCACGCCATCAGCGCGTCTTCCTCCTCCACATCCCACTCGTACCGCTTCGTGAGCTCGATGTGGGCCATGTGCGCCTCTGGGATAACCTGCATCATGAGGTCGTCGCCGTCCTCGCGCAGGTAGACGTCCGCCTCTCCGCGCTCCGCATGGAGCTCCACGCTCACCACCATCCACGCGCGCTCCGCAAGGACGAAAGAGCCCACGGTGGGCACCTCCGGTAGGTGTAGCCGTTTGGTGATGGCGTGACCGCCGTTCTCCAGGATAAGCCTCACGCGCCGGAGAATGCCAACAGGTTTGAGACAGGCCGGACGAGAATCCTATGAGGGATCGCGCTGAGGGTCACTACAAACCCAAGGCATTTCGAATGGGCGAGCAGGGTTACACCGTCGGGTGGATCAGTGACGGCAGACCAAGGTCGGCGCTGTCGCCCCATTTGAGCTCACCCGCGTCGCGCCACGGCTTGAGCAGGTCGCCCACCTTGCACATCGCCAGGAACAGCGCCTGGAACGGATCGGAGCCAATCGCGTAGTCGAGGACCGGTGCCTTGAACGACTCCTCAATCTCGATGTCAACGATCCATTCGCTCTCTCGAT
Source organism: Sorangium sp. So ce362 (assembly GCF_051519845.1). Classification (NCBI taxonomy): domain Bacteria; kingdom Pseudomonadati; phylum Myxococcota; order Polyangiales; family Polyangiaceae; genus Sorangium; species Sorangium sp. So ce362. The sequence continues at coordinate 9,330,759 of NZ_CP150332.1, forward strand.
GAACGGGACTGTGTGGCCTGCTGAGCAGGATACGAACCTTGCGCGCGAAGCTCCCATCATTCGGCGTGAAATCCAGATGCCTGGAGGCGACCACGTTTCCGTCGTGCATGCCCGGTAGATAGGGCAGCGCTGGCGTCAGCGGAAGTTGTTGGTGCAGAAGTTCGTCCATTCCCGCCCGCCCTGATTCGCGGCGGGCCAGCACTGCCTCTTGAGCCTCCTGGGGCACGCGAAACGACAAAACATCTCACGAGAACTCTGTCGCTTGCCGGCGAGCAAGCACGCCTGCTTGAGGCGCGGCTCGGCTGCCGCACCAGTGTCTTCATCTGTCGGCTCTTCTGCCTCTTCCGGCTCCGCGATCTCGTCCCCTGGCTGGACCACGCAGGACGACATGAACACAGCGGCGACGATCGTCGCGATCCTCATGGCCCTCCGCGAATGCGAGCTGCGGGCCACGCGGCCGTGAGCGCTCGCGTGACATGAGCGCGCCCGCCACCTCGACCATTCACTGCGTATTCCAGCCTGGAATAATCGGCGATGAAACGCCGAATCGTGACAGGAACGGCGTCTGGGGCGAGCCGGGCGCCAGGCGGCCGGCGTCCTACTCCGCGCCGTCCGGCGGTTCGCCGAACAGGCTCAACTGCATGGAGAGCCGCGGCTTCGGGCGCCAGGCGAACAAGCCGAGCTGACCGGTCGGCTCGGCACCGGATGGAAGGTAATCGACATGAGGAGCTCCCACAGAGGGGGCCGCGGTTACGGGATCGAAAACGGATGGTGCCCCCATACGACCGAGAAGAGACAGAGGTAGATTGTAGCTGTCCCCTTCCATATCTTGTCCACATCAGGGACAACCTCATTACCGAGCTCCGGGAGGATTGGCTGGTAGCCTCGATAGGCGGCCTCGATTTCCTGAGCGATGTCGCTCGCCACCGGCTCCTCGTCGGGGCCGTCCGTGCGATGGACGGCGTAGTAGGGCCCGAGGAAGCTCACGTGGAAACCGAGCGAGTGTGTGGGAAGGAAGATGTGGGCCGAGTACGCTGGGTCGACCCACCCCGCCAGGATATGGAGCGACTCGTCTTGCAGGTGGTATCGATCCCCCAATCGGCGGAGCATCGTCTCCCACGTCCCGTATTCTGCCCGCCCGCGTTTTGCGGCTTCCACCAGGCGGCGGTGCTCCTCCGTAGCGTCGTAGCCGGGCTCGTGGCGAGGAATGCCCCTTGGGTAAAAGCGGTAGATGACGTCGAACAGATCAGAGCGTGTCACGGTCATTTCTTGACTCTAGCGCCGAGCTTTGGGTCGAAGGCTGGAGTTGCTCTTGAGCCTCTCCGGTCAATTCGTCGGGGGTCGCCTCGGCATCGAGGACGCACGAAACGGCGAAGATCGCGCAGAACAGGGCGACAGCGAGAGCGGACAGACTCTTCATGCGCGGAACCTAACGTGCGCTCTCAAGCCATCCAGTCCGGCGATTCCGCAGAGCATCGGTAGTCGTTCTGCCTACGCTGTCTCAGCGACCGCTCTTCGCAGCCAGCGAGCCCCTGCGCGCGCGTCGGCGCGTGGCAACACGCACGCGTGGCGCCGCCATTGAGAGCGTTCGGGATCGTCAGCGGCCCGATGCTCCTCGCGCGGCGCTACTTCGGGGAAGGACGCGCCCGCGGGCGTGCTGAGGGGCAGCGGCGAGGGACACAGGAGGGGGACAGCGATGAGACGACGGCATTTGGGCAGACACGGGCGTGGCGTCGAAAGCAATCCAGCCACATCCCCGCCGCCTGCCCGGCCAGGCCCCCGCCCATGTCCCGACATCCCCGCCGCCTGCCCGGCGAGGCCCCCGCCCATGTCCCGACATGCCCACCGCCTGCTCGGCCAGGCACCCGCCCATGTCCCGACATCCCCGCCGCCTGCTCGGCCAGGCACCCGACCATGTCCCGACATGCCCGCCGCCTGCCCGGCCAGGCACCCGACCATGTCCCGACATCCCCGCCCAGCCCAGCGACGGCCCCCGCGCCGATCCGCTCAGCCCCCCGCGAGCAGCCGCGCGATCTCCCCGCGCTGCCGCCGCGCCGAGCGCGCCAGCGACAGCTGCCCGGCCGCCCGCTGCAGGTTGTGCGCGACCCGCGTCGGGAACCGCGCTGCGTCCCAGCCGAAATACCGGTCCTCGAAGGCATCCCGGCAGAACCGCGCCGCGAGTTCCAGCGCGATCCGCTCCACGGCGTCCGCGAGCGCCTCCCGCTCCTCCGCGCCGAACGGCCGCACCTCGCGGTAGCCCGCCACCGCGGCGGCGAAGACCTCCCGATCGAAGCGCGCCTCGGTCGCGTCCTCCCCGACCGGGTTGCACCACGAGCGCCACGCATCGCCGAGCTCGACGTCGATCGACTGCAGCGCCAGCGTGTCGAGATCGAGCAGGCAGATCCCCTCCCCCGCGGCGGAGAAGCGCAGGTTCGAGATCTTGAGATCGCCGTGGCAGTGCCGCAGCGGCAGGTCGAGCCGCCCCTGCCACGTGCGCCACGCGTCGAGGATCGCATCCGCCAGCCGCCTCCCCTCCCCCCCGGTGGCCGCGCCGTCCAGCCGCTCCATGTGCAGCGCCGTGTCGTGCGCGCCGGCGCGGACATGGCGGTACGCATGCTCGAGGTCGTCCACCGCCCGGTGGAACCGCCCGACAAGCGCCCCCGCCGCGCGCGCGAGCGCGGGGGAGCCGACCCGGTGGTGCGTGCGGCCGGGGATGAAGTCCATCACCCGCCACACCGCGCCCGCGCCATCCCGCGCCCAGAGGGCGCCGTCGCCCGCGCGCAGCAGCCGCGGCGTCGCGAGCCCGCGGCTCGCCAGGTGGGCGGTCACCGCCTCGATGTCGTCGTGGACCTCCGGCGCGAAGATCGGGCTCACCCGCTGCACCACGAACCGCGGCGGCTCACCGGCCCCGCCGACCTCACCGGCCCCGCCGACCTCACCAGCCCCGCCAGCCCCGCCGGCCACCCACGTTCCATTGATGAGGCCCTCGTCGTCGCAGCGGCGCACGGCGAGGCCGCGCAGGGGCGCCCATACGTCCGGGATCATCGGAACCGGAGGCTACCCGCGCCCGGTCTCCGGCGGCAAGGAAGCCGCCTCCGGCACGGCAGCGGCCTCCCGGCGCAGCGCCGCGGCCCGCCGGCGCTGCATCCACCGCGACCCGAACCAGGCGAGCACGCCGGCGCCGAGCCCCAGCCACGCGGCCGCCCCCGGGACCCCGACCCGCTCGACGAGCACCGCCCCGCCGAGCGACGTGGCGCACAGGCCGACCGTGAGGACCAGGTTGTCGATGGCCGAGAGCCGCCCGACGAAGCGGTCCGGCGAGAGCCGCTGGATCTCCGCGCTCGACAGCACCCAGTTCGCGCCGCTGCCGAGCCCCCACACGAGCGCGACAGCGATCAGCGCCGCCGCGTGCCGGGTCACCGCGAACGCCGCGATCGCCGCGAACGTCACCCAGGCCGCCCCGGTCGCCGCGAGCTCGCCCCGCAGGCCGCGGCGGACCAGCGCGACGCCGACCAGCGGGCCGATCCCCGTCCCCGCGCCGCGCACGCACTGGAGCACCCCCAGCGTCAGCGCGCCCGTGCCCGCGAAGGCGAGCTGCGTCGCGAGCACGTTGAGCAGCAGCAGCGCCCCGCCGTTCGCCAGGTGGACCGGCGTCTTCGCGAGCACCGCGTCGAGCAGCGGCGGCCGCTCCCACGCGTGCGTCCAGGCGAGCGCGATGTCCCGCCGCACCGACGCGAGCGCCCCGAGCAGGCCGCCCTCCGCCGGCCGCCCCTCGACCACCATCGACGGGAGCCCCCAGAGGAACAGCGCCGACAGGCCGAACGACGCCGCGTCCAGGGCGAGCGCCATCGCAGGGCCGAGCGCCGCGATCAGGCCGCCGACCGCCATCCCGACCGCGAACATGACGCTCCACGTCGCCGACACGATCGCGTTCGCCTCGAGGAGCTCGTCCGCCTCGACGACATGGCGCAGCACCGCGCTCTGCGCCGGCAGGCGCAGCGCCCCCACCGACCCGCGGGCGAAGACGAGCACCTGCACCGCCGCCACGCTGCCCAGGACCGCGGCGCCGAGCATCGCGACCGTGAGCGCGCCCTGCACCACGCTCGTCGCGATGAGCAGCCTCCGCCGATCGAGCCTGTCCGCGAGCACCCCCGCCACCGGCGCGAACAGCGCGTTCGGGAGGTGATGCCCGACGATGACCAGCGCGAGCGCCACGACCCCGCCCCCCTCGCCGCCCAGCGCGAGCAGGCTCACGGCGACGAAGCCCATCCAGTCGCCGAGCAACGAGACGATCTCGCTCAGCCAGACACGACGGAAATGGGGGCGCCGGCGGAGCAGGCTCGGTCGGGGTTCCGGGCGAAGGGCGCCGGCCGGCGTCGAAGGGACACGCACGTGGAGGCTCCTTGTCGCGCGAGCGCTACCCGACCACGTAGGGCCGCGATCGCCCGCCATGCGCCGCGTACCCGCCCCTGTCGAGCCCGGCCGGACGTCGCTCCGCAGATCGCTCCGCAGGCGGCGTGGACGCACCGGACAGATCGTGCCTGCCGCTGTTCATCCAGGGCACACCATGCTAATCGCGCTCTGCTTCATGCGGATCTGCGCCATCATTCCTGCCTACCAGGCCGAGCGCAACGTGGAGGACGTCACACGAGGGGCGCTCCGGGTCAACGGCCTGGGCGGCGCCGTCTTCGTTGTGGACGACGGGTCGAGCGACCGGACGGCCGAGCGCGCGCGCGCGGCGGGCGCCACGGTGCTGATCCACCCGGAGAACCTGGGCAAGGGCGCGGCCCTGCGCACCGGGATGGAGCTCGCCCTCGCCGCGGGCTTCGACGTGGCGGTCACGATCGACGCGGACGGCCAGCACCCGCCGGAGGAGGCGCGGCGCCTCATCGAGGCCGACGTCGACCCCGAGGCGCTCGTGCTCGGCATCCGGGATCTCGTGTCGGCGGGCGCGCCGCGCGCGAACCAGATCTCGAACCGGATCTCGAACTTCTTCCTGTCGCTCTTCGCGGGCCGGCCCTTCGCCGACACGCAGTGCGGCCTGCGCCGCTACCCGCTCCGGACGACGCTCTCGCTCGGCGCGCGCGACGACGGCTACGCCTTCGAGGCGGAGATCCTCCTGCGCGCGGTGGCCGCCAAGCTCCGCATCGTCGAGGTGCCGACCCGGGTCATCTATCCGACCGAGGAAGAGCGGCTCACGCACTTCGACAGCGTGCGCGATCCGGCGCGGATCGTGGGCCGGGTGCTGGCGACGCTCGCGCTCACGCGCGGGCTCCGCCACGTGCCCGCCGCGCCGGCGCCGTCCCCCGACGCGCGCCGCGCCGCCGTGGCGAGCGCGCGCGCCGCCGAGATCGACCCCCACCCGTCGCAGCCGACAGCGGCGCCCCCCTGATCCGGGACGCGCGCTCTGGAACGCGTGACGGCCCGGGCCGGATCCAGCGCGGACGCGGCGTCGGGCAGCGCCGCGCCCGGCAGCGCCGCGCCCGGCCCCCCCGCGTCCGGCCCCCCCGCGGGCGCGCTCCGGCGGCCCTCGCGCCTCGCCCGCCACCGGCGCAAGCTCGTCGCGGCCGCGGCGCTGCTCGCCGCGCCGGTCCTCGCGCACCTCGGCATCGGCGCCGCGACGCGGATCGAGCCGCCGCCGATCCGCGCCGTCGCCGGTGAGCCCGCGGCGGGGCCGGCGGGGCTGCGCGTGCTCGGCCCCGCCTACGCGCGCCGCCGCGGCCGGATCCTCGAGGCGCGCCTCGCCGGATCGCCGGAGGAGATCGGCCACCAGCACGGCCGGCTCTTCTACCCGGAGATGGTCCAGAACGAAGGCACCCTCCACGAGCAGCTCCGCCGTCACGTGCCCGTCGCCCCGCTCCGGTGGCTCCTCATGGACCTCTCGCGCCTCCAGTTCCGCGGCGTCGACGAGGGCATGAGCGACGGCGCGCGGCGCGAGATCGCCGCGCAGGCCCGCGCCTTCTCGCCCGACCCGTTCGACGGGGTCCTCCCCACGTACCACCGCTTCATCTTCCTCCAGTCGCTCTACGACATCGCGCTCTCGTTCGAGCACTCCCCGCTCATCGGCTGCACGAGCTTCGCCCTCACCGGGGCCGCGTCGGCGGGCGGGAACGCGGTGCTGGCCCGCAACTTCGACTTCGAGGCCGGGCCCGTCTTCGACGAGGGCAAGGCGGTGTTCCTCGTGCACGAGCAGGGGAAGATCCCGTACGCGTCGGTGTCCTGGCCCGGCCTCGTCGGCGCGGTGACCGGGATGAACGCCGCCGGCCTCGCGCTCGTCGTCCACGGCGGGCGCGCCGGCGAGCCGCGCGCGGCGGGCGAGCCGGTCGTGCACACGATGCGCGACGTGCTCGGCCGCGCGCGGGGCGTCGACGAGGCGCTCGCGATCCTCGAGGCGCGCGCGCCCATGGTCTCCCACCTCGTGATGCTCGTCGACGCGGCCGGCGAGGCGGCGATCGCCGAGCGGGCGCCCGGCGCGCCGCTCCACGCGCGCCGCGGCCGCGGCAAGGTCCCGCTCACGAACCACTTCGAGGGGCCGCTCGCCGGCGACCCGCGCAACCGGCGCGTCGAGGCCGAGACCTCGACCCACGCGCGGCGCCGCCGCCTCGACGAGCGGCTCGCGGCCCTGCCCGACGGCGCGACCGTCGAGGCGGCGGTCGACGTCCTGCGCGACAGGCGCGGGCCCGGCGGCGCGCCGCTGCCGCTCGGCGACCGGCGCGCGATCGACGCGCTCATCGCGACGCACGCGGTCGTCATGGATGCGACGGCGCGCGTCCTCTGGGTCAGCGAGGGCCCCCACCTCGCCGGCCGGTTCCTGCGCTTCGACCTGGCGCGGCTGCTCGACCCGACCTTCGACCCCGCGCTCGACCCCGCCGAGCCGGTGGCGCTGCCCGAGGATCCGCTGCTCACGAGCGGCGACTACGCCGCCTGGGAGCGCGCCGGCTCGCCCCACACGGGCGAGCTCGGCAGCAGCGCGCCCGGCCCTTCCGCCGGGGACGGCGAGCGCGGCCGCGACGCGCTTAAATAACCTCCGCGACGCGCGCAGCTTCACAGCCGAGGCCGGTGCGCAACTGTTTCGCCCTCGTTTCACAACAGGGCCGCGTCGTCCACGCCCGTACACCGGGGCTAGGACACCTCTCGTCCGGCGCTCCCGTACCGCAAGATTGCCTAGCGCGCGCTTCCGTCCGACAATGCGATTCGGGGCGCAACGTCGCCGCAGCGGAGCGTCGACCGGACCATGACGGACATCAACCTGATCAACACCACCCTCGATCAACGCTACCTCATCCTCGGGCTGCTCGGTGAGGGCGGGATGGGGGCAGTCTACGAGGCACGGCACCTGGGCACCGGCCGCCGCGTCGCCGTCAAGGTCATCACGAGCAAGCTCGCGCAGGACGACGCGGTGATGGCCCGCTTCGAGCGCGAGGCCAGGGCGGCCGGCGCGATCGAGAGCGAGCACATCGCGAGCGTGCTCGATAGCGGGAGGGACCGGGCGACGGGCCTGCCCTTCCTCGTGATGGAGCTGCTCGCGGGCGAGGACGTCGATCAGCTGCTCCGGCGGCTCGGCCCGCTGCCGCCCGAGCTCGCGCTCTGCATCGTGGCCCAGGCGTGCATGGGCCTCATCAAGGCGCACGACGCGCGCGTCCTCCACCGCGACATCAAGCCCGCCAACCTGTTCCTGGCCCGGCGCGACGGCGGGGAGTTCTCGGTCAAGCTCCTCGACTTCGGCGTCGCCAAGATGCAGGCCGACGACAGCTTCGAGCACCACCAGGAGCTCACCGCCACGAGCAACCTGATCGGCTCGCCCATCTACATGTCGCCCGAGCAGGCGCGCAACATGAAGGACGTCGACGGCCGGACCGACCTCTGGTCGCTCGGCATCGTCCTCTTCAAGATGCTCGCCGGGCGCACCCCCTACCGGAACTCGCGGGGGCTCGGCGAGCTCATCGTCGCGATCTGCTCGGTGCCGGCGCCGCCCATCCAGAGCCTGGCGCACTGGGTGACCTACGAGGTCGCCGAGATCGTCCACCGCGCGCTCCAGATCGACAGGAACCTGCGCTTCCAGTCCGCGGAGGAGCTGCTGAACGAGTGCCGGATGCTCCTGCCGCACGGCTTCTCGATCCGCGAGGACATGCTGCAGCCGCTCCCCGAGTCGCTGGGGGCCGACATGCCGCCGCCCTCGCGCGCGAACCCCGAGGCGCCGACGCGCCGCCCGCCCACGCCCGTGGCCACGCCCCGCAGCTGGCAGGACGGCGGCGATCCGTCGCGCCGCCCGCCGACGCCCGTGCACACGCCCCGCAGCTGGCAGGACAACGGCGATCACCCGTCGCGCCGCCCGCCGACGCCCGTGGGCACGCCCCGCAGCTGGCCCGAGCACGTCACGGCGCTCTCGCAGAGCGGCCCTGGCCACCTGGGCCAGAGCGGCCACCACATGAGCCAGAGCGGCCAGCACCTGGGCCAGAGCGGCCACCTGATCCGCGGGCGTCCGGACGGGCCGCCGCCCTCGTCGAGGACCGTCGCCGGCACCTCGGTACCCTTCCAGAAGACGATCATCGTGGCCGGCGAGGCGCAGCCCACCGCCGAGCGCCCCCGCAGCAGGGCGGCCCCGCTCGTGGCGGCGGCGGCGCTGGTCGCCGCGACGGGCGCCGGCGTGGGCGCCTGGCTCGTGCAGAAGACGACGACCGCCGCGCCCTCCCCGGCGCCCGGCGCGGCGCCGGCTGCGCCCGCGGCCGCGGCCGCCGCCGCGCCCGCCGCGGCCCCGGCCGAGCCGGCCGTGCAGATCGATCCGGAGCGGCTCGGGAGCTTCAACCCGCTGCCGGCGCTCGTCACGTCCTCGAGCAACCCGCTCACGGACGAGAAGATCCAGCTCGGCCGGATGCTCTTCTACGACAACCGGCTCTCGAAGAACCACGACCTCTCGTGCAACTCGTGCCACCCGCTCGACCGCCACGGCGCCGACGGCGCGAAGGTGTCGATCGGCCACGCCCACCAGAGCGGCCGCCGCAACACGCCGAGCGTCTACAACTCGGCGGGGTTCTTCTCGCTCATGTGGGACGGGCGCTTCGACAGCGTGGAGGAGCAGGCCAACGGGCCGATGATGAACCCGAGCGAGATGGCGATGACGCCGGTGCGGCTCGAGGCGACGCTGCGCTCCATCCCGGACTACGTGAAGGCGTTCAGCAGGGCGTTCCCGAACGACCCGTGGCCCGTGACCGTCAACAACGCCGCGAAGGCGATCGGCGCGTTCGAGCGCAAGCTGTTCACGCGCGGGCGGTGGGATCAGTTCCTGGACGGGGAGCCCGACGCCCTGACCAACGCCGAGAAGGAGGGGTTCAACACGTTCGTCGAGGTCGGCTGCGTGACGTGCCACTTCGGCCCGCACGTCGGGGCGACGATGTTCCAGAAGCTCGGCCTCGTGCGATCGTGGCCCGACACGATGGACCGCGGGGTCTTCGAGATCACGAAGAAGCAGGCTGATTTCATGGTCTTCCGGGTGCCGACGCTCCGCAACGTGGCCGCGACGGCGCCGTACTTCCATGACGGGTCGGTCTCCTCGCTGCAGGAGGCCGTGCGGCTCATGGGCAAGCACCAGCTCGGCAAGGACCTGAGCCATGCGCAGGTCGACCAGATCGTTGTCTGGCTCAAGTCCCTGACGGGCGAGCTCCCGACGGAGTACATCGCGAAGCCGGAGCTGCCGGAGAGCGGGCCCAACACGCCGAAGCCCATTGCAGATTGAGCGCGGCTCGCCCGTCTGAGGGAAGAGGACGAGGATGCAGCGACGATCTTTCCTGATGGGCCTCGCGGCGAGCGGCGGCGCGCTGTCGCTCGCCGGCCGCGCGCGCGCGGACGAGGTGGGCGACGCGCTCGCCGAGATCACGAGGGCGCGCGCGTCGGTGAAGACGCTCGTCGCGCCGTTCACGCAGGAGCGGACCATCGGCCTGCTCGCGACGGCGGTGAAGAGCGACGGGGAGATGACGCTGGTCCTGCCGGACCGGCTCCGCTGGGAGCTCAAGCCGCCGGACGCGATCACCTACTGGATCACGCCCGAGGGGTTCGGCTTCGCGACCCCGAAGGGCGCGTCGGGCGCGGGGCGCGGCGCGGCGGGGCGCTTCGGCGCGGTGCTCTCGGATCTGCTCGTGCTCCTCGGCGGCGATCTGGCGAGGCTGCGGGCGCGCTACGATCTGTCGATCCCGAGCCGCGCGGACGGGATCACGCTGGTCGCGCGGCCGCGGGCCGAGGAGGTCGCGAAGCACGTGCGGAGCCTCGAGATGGCGTCGGGGCCGGAGCTGTGGTCGGTGCGGCGGGTGGTCATCGAGGAGAAGAACGGCGACCGGAGCGTCATCGCGTTCGGCAAGGTGGCGCGGGACGGGACGGTGGATCCGGCGCGGATGAGGGCGCCGAAGCAGGGCTGAGCGGGGGCGCCGGTGAGCGGGCGCGGGACGCGGCGGGACGGGCGCGGGACGCGGCGGGACGGGCGCGGGACGCGGGCGCGGGCCGAGGTCGCAACGCCCGGGTTCCCCTCGCCGCGATCTCGATTATGACGCCCCGCATGCGACCGACGCCCCGCATGCGACACCTCCTGCTCCCCTTCCCCGCCCTGACGCTCGCCGCCGCCTGCTCCGGCGCTCCCCCGGAGCCCGCTCAGACGGCGGCTCCGCGCGCGCACGAGGAGCGCCCGCCCGCCGCCGCGCCGTCCCCTGCCGGGACCGCGGGCGCGGCGCCCCCGGCCGCCGAGGCCGGCGCGCCGGCCGCCGAGGCCGGGACGGCCGGCGGGGTGAGCGCCGCCGCCGAGGAGGAGCAGGCGTGCCCGGCGGACATGAAGCTCGTCGAGGGCGAGTACTGCACCGAGGTCGAGCACAGCTGTCTCCGCAGCTGGTACGACAAGTCGAACAAGAAGACCGTCTGCGAGGAGTTCGCGCCGACCCCCGCCCGCTGCACCGGCGAGAAGGTGAAGAAGCGTTACTGCATCGACACGTACGAGTGGCCGAACAAGAAGGGGGAGCGGCCCGAGGTGATGAATCGGTTCCACCAGGCTCAGGTCAAGTGCGCCGCGGCCGGCAAGCGCCTCTGCACCGAGTCGGAGTGGACGCTCGCCTGCGAGGGGCCCGAGATCAAGCCGTTCCCTTATGGGTACTCGCGCGACGCGGCGAAGTGCAACGGCGACCATCTCTGGGACGATCCCGACATGAAGAAGGTGGCGAAGCGCGACCCGGGCGAGCTGGCCCGCCTCTGGAAAGGGGTGCGGAGCGGGTCGCAGGAGCAATGCATCAGCGACTATGGAGTCGCCGACCTGCCCGCGAACACGGATGAGGTCGTGGCGAGCGAGACGAGCGGCGGCTGGCGCGGCAAGTTCGACAGCGTCCACACGGGCGGCCCCTGGTACAAGGGCGTGCGCAACCAGTGCCGGCCGAAGATCTACACGCACGACGAGGGGTTCTATTATTACTTCCTGAGCTTCCGCTGCTGCGCCGAGCCCGACGGCAAGGCCACCGAGCCGCGGACGCCGCGCCAGGTCCAGGAGGGGTGGTCGATGGATCGGGTCGAGCGGATGGCGCAGTTCACGGTCGAGCAGATGCGCGGGAAGCTCGAGCTCAAGGAGCAGGGCAAGTGCGAGTGCAGGCCGACCGACATCCTGTGCAAGACGATGTGCGGCACGCTGCTCGGGCCGGGCGCGGTGGACGCCACGCCGGGGGGCGCGCCGGCGGCGACGACGGGCGGCGCGAAGCGGTGAGCGGCGAGAGGCGGTGAGCGGCGCGAGGCGGACGCCCTGCGGCTGCGCGCGCCGGCGGCCCCGTCGGGGACAGTCCGCTCCTCCGCGCCCTGGGTGACGTCGCGCTGGCGGGGGGCCGGACCGGTCGCAACGCCGGAACACCAGAGCGGGCAGCGTCTCCGGAGGGACGCTTGCCTGGCCGGCATCGCTCAGCTCGGGTCGTCGAGCACCTCGGCGAGCGATGCGACGACGACGGCCCGTTCATGCCACCGTTCCAGGATCTCCGGATTCTTCTCGGCCAGGATGCGCTCCCGCGCCACGTCCGGCACGGCGATGCCGCGAACCCGGAGCGCCGTCAGCACGGCACGCGCCGCCTCCTCGGCACGGCCTTCGTTGCGGCCTTCGTTGCGGCCTTCGTTGCGGCCTTCGTTGCGGCCTTCCTTCTGCGCCTCGGCCCGCAGCTGCTGCTTGTACTCTTCAAACCACGCACGGATCTCTGCGCTCACATCGTCCTCCTCGTCAATCGTCGGCTCCTGGGTTCCGAGCCGGAAGTGTACCAGCAGCGGCGCGGCGACGCTCTTCTCCCAGGCATCGTCGGGCAGCGCCGCGAGATCTGCCACCGCCTCGCGCAGGAGGCGGCCTGAGCCGAGCAGCCGCAGGAGCAGCGTCGCCCGCGTCCGCAGCAGCTCGGCGAGCACCACCACCCGCATCGCCAGACCCGGCACAGCCTGGTAAACGCCTGGTTGCACCGGCTCGCAGCGGTAGGCGTCGAGCACCGTCTCAGGGCGCCCCGACCCGATGACGACCAGCGCAGGGAAGTGCACCGCCGGCTGCGGCGGCGCGGCGGCATCCTCGTCCGGCACGACGGAGCCGGTCGCAGAGCGGGCGCGGCGCTCGAGCTCGTGGTGCCACGTGAGCTGCTTGCGCAGGCAGTGGCGGGTCTGACGAAGGCTCGGCGTGCGATGAAACGGCTCGAACAGGCTCGGCTCCGCCGAGAGCTCGCCGAGCAGGCCCATGGCGGCGCGCTCGGCCTGCCGTGCTGGATCAGGCACGCTGTAGACATCGATCTTCTGTGTCGCCGCCAGGACCTCTACCTCGGTCTCCGCCGCCGAGACGAGGCTCAGCCCGTCTCGCAGCAAGTTCTTTGAGAACTGGTCGGAGCGATTGTGCATCGGAGTGCGACCCTAATCCATGACGGCAGCATGGGCCACCGTCGATCGACGGGGGGAGACGAATTGAATGGCCCGCAAAAAGCGCCGCGAACAGCGAGCCGTTCCCGTAACGCCTCATCGAGCAACACGCACTTACCGGCAGGAGGAGTGAATCATGTGGAAATCGTTCTCGGCGGCGTGAGATTGCCGGTCACCTGGGGGATGAGCGCACCATGGCTCGCTCGACACGCTGCGGCGCTCTGAAGGGTCCGGCCGGTGACCGGCCGGGACGTTGCACTGCAAGGCGACTTCCTCGGCTCAAAGGGCCAGGCTTCGAGAGTCGGGTCGCGCCGTCGTCCGGTGTGAAGCCCGCACGCTCCTGTCTTGGTCTCCTTGACAGGGCGGGGTATCGGTCGGATATGCTGCCTTTCCATGATGCGTGGGGGCGGCACGATGGGGTGGGATCGGAGGTCAGGGCGCTCCACGCGGAGGCGGTGGTCAGCGGCCCTGGGGGCTGATGACGCCGACAGGGCCGCGGTCAATGAGAGTTGCGGACCATGATGATTTACACCCACATGCACCATGACATGTCGTGCATCACAGCGGATTGTGACGTTGGGCGGAGAGAGGGTCGTCGATGTGCGTTCTCCGTGTAAGCGGGTCGAGCTTCGATCCCGAAGGCTACCTTCGGACGTCGAAGCTCCAACCTTCGATGGTGTTCCTGGCGGGCACGCCTCGCCTCACGACGAGACCGGAGGGGATCAAGCACACACACTCCGGCTTCACCGTGACGGTGAGTGACGCGGAGTGGACGCTGCGGGACCAAGCGCATGACGCGTGCGCATTCCTGGATGTACACGAGGCGGAGCTCGCGACGCTGAGCTCCTGGCCCGAAGTCGAGGACGTGAGGCTCGATTTTCCGATTGAGAAGCGCGATGTCCTGGCGCAGTCCGAGTACTTTCCTCCCGAGCTCGTTCGTGCGGCCGGCCGCGCCGGCATCGGGCTCGAACTCTCGATTTACCTCTGCACGGAGGATGAAGCGTGATCGAGACGCCGCCACGCCTGCGCGCCTGCGCTCTCTGCGACGAATGCGGCAGCACCTACTTCACCGATTCGTCGCAGATGGCCGGCCTTTGCGCCGAGTGTGCTCACCACCTGTATGGGTACCCAGAGTGCGTTCACGCGTTCGCCGAGCGCCGCTGTTCACGCTGCGGATGGGACGGCTCGCGCTCCGCGTACCTCCGGGGCCGCCTCGGGGAGGAACGGTGATCCGCCAGGCCGGTCCCGTCCACGGCGAAGGAGCTCCCCACAGCGCGCCCACGGTCGACGACGTCCTGACCGAGCGCTGATGGCGGACGGCGGTAGAACCCCGGCTCTGGCCCGACCCGTGCCAACCGCTCGTCGTTGCGGCCGGACGAGCAGACCCGGGAGAGCCGATGAGGCAGGCAGGCGGCCGTCTCACCGCGCCTCCCGCGCCTCCGCCACCTCGAGCGCGCTCTTCCGCCCCACCCGGTACGTCCTCACCGGCTCGCCCCGGACGATCCGGTCGTGCTCGCTCCAGCGCGCGGCCTCCCCCTCTGCGACGCGCCGTGCGGCGCGCTCGGCGAGCCGCTCGGCGATGCGCTCCACCGCGCGGCGGACGTTCGCGCGCTGCGAGCGCTCGTCGGCGACGCGCACAATGATCCCGCTCGGCCGGTGGTGCACCCGGACCGCCGACAGGGTCTTGTTCACGTGCTGCCCTCCCGGGCCGCTCGCCCGGCAGGCGGAGATCTCGAGCTCGCGGAGGTCCACGCCGGCGCCTCCCCCTGCGTCTGCCCCAACGCCGGCGTCCGCCCCCGCGGGGTGGACCGCCACCCCCGCGAACCACCGCTTGCGCGCCGCCCGCCCCCGCTTCGCGCTCTTCTCGACCAGCGCGTGCGTCCCGAGCTCGCCCTCGAGGCGGCCCCGCGCGTCGCCCTCCACGAGGATCTCGACCGAGGCCGGCGCGTCCTCGTCGCCGTGCACCGTGACGTCGACAACCGCGAGCCCGCGCTCCCGGCAGAGCGCCTCCATCCGCTCGGCGAGCCGCGCCACGAACCGCCGCACCTCGACCGGCCCCCGCCCCGCGCTGATCTGCACCCAGGCCCGGCTCATCGCTTCACCGTGAGCACCGGCACGAGCGGCGCGACCGCGGTCGCCAGGCCGGCGTCCACGAGGCTCTCGATCACCGGCGCGATCGGCTTGTACGCGTCCGGGTGCTCCTCGAGCAGCAGCGCCGGGTCGTCGCACACGACGCGGCCGCCGAGCTCCGTGCGGGCAAGCTCGCGACGCCGGTACCTGGCCGCGATCTTCTCGCGCGCCTCGCTGCGCCCCATCTTGCGGCCGGCGCCGTGCGCGACCGAGCGCAGCCCGGCCTCCGCGTCGCTCGAGCGCATCACCCACGACGGCGCGCCGCGCGACCCGAGCACCACGGTGAAGTCGCTGCCCCGGGCGGGCGCGGCCCCCTTCCGGTGCACCCACGCCGGCTCGCCGCCCACGGTCTCGCGCGCGACGTCGTTGTGGATGAGGTCGAGCCCGCCCGCGATCTTCGACGCCCGCGAGGCGCCGAGCGCGCGCAGCATCCGGTAAGCGAGCAGGAACCGGTTCGCCTGCGCGAAGCGGCACGCGCCGGCCAGCTCGCCGAGGTACGGCTCGGCGGCGTCCCCCTCGAGCACCGCGGCCCCCCAGCGCTGCCCGAGCGCGCCGCCGAGCCCGCGCGAGCCGGAGTGGGCCAGGACGACGAGATCCCCGGCGGAGAGGCCGAGGGCCTCCGCCGCCGCCGGATCCCGGGGCGCGCCGACGCGGGCGATCTCGAGGAAGTGGTTCCCCCCGCCGACCGAGCCGAGCGCGCTCTCGTACCCCGCGCGGTACGGCGACGCGTCGCCGCTCGGGCGCAGGCCGTCCTCCGGCTCCGCCGCCGCGAGCCGCGCGAGGGCCTCGGGCACGCCGTCGATCTCGGCGAGGCCGCGCGCGCCACGCCGCCAGACCTGCTCGAACACCGCCGCCGGGTCGCAGCCGTCGAGCGGGTCGTCCTCCATCGCCTGCCGGGCGCGCCGCTCGAGGAGGTCCGGCGCCATGCGGCCGATCGACGTCGCGACGAGTCGCACGCCGCACCCGGCGTCGCCGCCGATGAGCTGCGGGACGACGCGGTCCGCGAAGGCGAACGCCGCGCCGATCGGGATGCCCCGCCCCGCGTGCAGGTCCGGCATGCCGACGGCGCGGACGCAGCCAGGCAGCGCGGCGACGCGCGCGAGCTGCTGGACGGCGTTGCCCTCGAGCCAGACGTCGTCGCGGGCGACGAGGCGGGCGTGGGCAGGAAGAACGACGCTATCGGCGGGCGCTTTCATGAGATCTCCGTGGCGGGCGGCCAGCCCATGGCGGGCGGCGAGGGGGAACGCGGCGGAGACTTGCGGATCCCGTGCCAGCGCGCGACCCGCTGCGACGCCGGCAGATCGCTTCAACCTGGTGCATGGCGCACCAGACTGAGTGGTGCATAGTGCATCACATCTGGTGTACGGTGCACCGGTGAATCGCCTCCTCCTCACCTGGTCGGACGCGGGCACGCTCGGGCCGGCGCCGGCGCACCAGGGCCGCCGGCCGGAGGGCGATCGCGGGCCGGTGCTGCGGCTCCTGGACCAGGAGGAGAGCCGCTACGACGCCATCGTGGTGCTCACCATCCCGGCGGGCGAGGCGCCGTCGCAAGCGCTCGTCGAGCGAGCGCGGGCGCGGGCACCGCGGGTCGAGCTCCGCGTCGTCGACGTCGACGATCCATCGGACCACGCGAAGCTCTTCCGCGCGCTCGGCAAGCTGTCGGCGCAGCTCAAGCGCGCCTTTCCACAGGCGGCGTGGGCCACCGACGTCCTGCTCTCGGCGGGCACGCCGCAGGCGCAGACGCTCTGGGTCATCCTTGTGCAGGCGGGGATCCTGCCGGCGCGCATGCTCCAGGTCATCCCGGCGGCGTTCGTGCCGCACCCGCACCCGCGGCCGGTGCGCGAGGTGCGGCTGGACATCGAGGGCTTCCCCGAGATCCGCGCGCTGCGCGAGGAGGTCGTGCGCCTGCGGGCCGAGGCGCGCACCCGCGACGTGGTCCTCGTCGGCGAGAGCGAGCCGATGCGCTTCCTCCGCGCCCGGATCGCGCGGGTCGCCGCGACCGACGTGCCGGTGCTGATCGTCGGCGAGACGGGGACCGGCAAGGAGCTCGCGGCCAGGGCGATCCACGAGCACAGCCCGCGCGGGCGGGGCCCGTTCATCGCGGAGAACTGCGGCGTCTTCGCCGAGGGCGTGCTCGCGAGCGAGCTGTTCGGCCACGAGGCGGGCGCCTTCACCGGGGCCGCGGGGCGGCGGCGCGGCGTCTTCGAGCAGGCGCACGGGGGCACGCTGTTCCTCGACGAGATCGGCGAGCTGTCACCGCGGGTGCAGGCCTCGCTCCTGCGCGTGCTCCAGGACGGGACGCTGCGCCGGGTGGGCGGCGAGGCGAAGATCGAGCTCGACGTGCGCGTCCTCGCGGCCACGCACCGCGACCTCGGGGCCATGGTCGAGCAAGGGACGTTCCGCGAGGATCTCTATTACCGGCTCCGCGGCGCGATCATCGAGATTCCGCCGCTCCGGGCGCGAGGAGGGGATATCGAGATCCTCATCGACGCGTTCCTCGACGAGGTGCGGGCACGGCGCAAGGGGCGCGGGCTCGAGGTGACCCGCGAGGCCCTGCGGCGGCTCCACCAGCACCCCTGGCCGGGCAACGTGCGCGAGCTGCGCGCCGAGGTGCTGAGGTGGGGCGTGTTCTGCGATCACGCGGTCGACGTGGGCGACCTCGCGCCGGAGATCGCGGAGCCGGCGGCGCGGCGACCGGCCGGCGGCGCGGGCGCGCGGGGGGCGGAGGCCGGCGGCGAGGACGTCGCGCCGCTCGCGGAGGCGGTGGCGTCGACCGAGCGCGCGGCGATCGGGCGCGCGCTCCGGGTGCATCGGGGCAACATCTCCCGCGCGGCGCGGGCGCTCGGCATCGACAGGAACACGCTCAAGCGCAAGATGGCGGCGTACGGCCTCCGCGGAGACGAGGCGGCCTGATCCCGCGGCGTGGGGCGCCCCCTGGCACGGCGCGCCGGTCACCGGCGCTCGCCTGCGGTGGGAGGGGCAAGCGCCTTCGAGGGCCGCCAGACCGTCGCCCCGTGACACGGGTTCGCTACGAGAGGGCGGGTGTGGGGGCATGCGCGTTGACCTTGGCGGTCGGGCTGCTGGCTCCAGGTGAGACGCATGCAGAGGGAGGGACCAGCCGCTGGGCTCGGCTGGGATGACCTCTGCCCGAACAGCGGGGCGACCTTGCAGGGTTGGAGCCGCTGGACGGCCTCGAACAACGACGGGCATACTCGATCACGGAAAGAGGGCGAGGCGCCGCGCCCCCGCATGGCCCCCGATCCCTCCGCGATCGCGCCGTTCCACGAACGGGCAGCTCCGCGGAGGCCCGTTCGCGGGTCGGCGCGCACCTACTTCGCCGCTGCGTCCACGGCCTCCTGCGCCTTGCGGTAGGCGGCCATCTGCGCCTTCGTCGCCTGGAGGATCTGCGAATACGTCGCGTCGTTCCCCGCTGACTGGCACGTCTGTGCGTCGGCCCCGAACAGCGCGTCCTTCATCATTCGGCGGGGCCTCGACTTCGCCTGGGCGACGAAGTTCAACCCTTTCTCTCGCCAGAAGGCGCAATCCTCTGCCCCGAGGTCTTCGCACATCCGTGCGTCCAGATCCTCACAGACGTTGCACCCCATCGCCAGGGCACCAACAACAGATAACATCAAAATGTTCATCTTCGATTGCATGAAATGACTCACGAGCCGCACTAGGGTTTCGGCCGCGGAGGGTACCCCAGGTCCGCCTCCGAGAACAGGGGGGACGGCGCGATGGCGAGCCGCGGTGGATGACGAGCCGCACGCACCTGGTGGTCCGGCGCAGCGGGCGTCCTGCGGCGGGCCCGCCGGCAGAGGGAAGGTCCCGACGATCGTGGCGTACGCGACCTCGCCATCATGGGTCGAGGTCGACAGCGACATCACGATGACGCGAGAGCCGTCGTCGTGGTCGCCGGCCGGATTGACCGGCTCGCAGGACGAGCTCAGGGAGCGCTGTACTGGGCGCTGCAGCGGGAGAGCGCGTGACGGAGAGCGTTCTGGAGCAGCCCGAAGGTCAGGAACGCCCCCTCCGCGCTGCCGATCTCGGTCATGGTCCGCGCGATCGCCGGCGAGATCCCGGAGACGAGGCACTGGCTACCGAGGAGGCTCGCCGCGCGCACCACGGCGAGCAGGTGCGACACCGTCGCGGCGTCCACCGCGCTGACGCCGGTCAGATCGAGGATCGCGAAGCGCGCCTGTGTCCGGACGATCTCGGGGAGCAGCCGCTCCATGATCTGCGCCGCCCTCGCGGTCTCCACGGTGCCGATGACCGGCAGCACGAGCACGCCCTCCCACGCCTGGATGATCGGCGTGGACATCTCGATCATCGTCTCCTGCTGCTGCCGCAGCAGCGCCTCGGCGCGCTCGCGCTCGGCGTTCTCCTCGGCGAGCTGGCGGTTCTTCCGCTGGAGCTCCTCGGCGTCGCTCTCCCGGCGCTGGAGCGCCTCCCGGAGCTGCGCTTCCAGCCGCTTGGACGCCGTGATGTCCCTGACCGTCACCGCGACGCCGTCGTCGAGCGGGACGATCTGGAATTGCAGCCACAGGCTCTCGCCCCCGGGCAGCACGCTCTCCGTCTCCTCGAGGAGCCGCTCGCGCGTCCGAAAGACGCGCTCGTATTTCTCGAAGAGCCCGGAATCGTGGACCGTGGGAAAGACATCGACGAGCCGCCGGCCGATGATCTCCTCGCGCGACCTCGACGTCACCTGGCTCACGAGCAGGTTGGCCTCGGTGAACACGAAATCAACGGTCTCCCCCGGCCCGCCGACCGTGCGACGCAGCACGCAGAACCCGTCGAGGCTCCCGTCGATCGCCGCCCGGTACCGCGACTCGGCCGCGACCAGCGCCTCCTCGGCGCGCCTGCGCTCGGTGATGTTGCGCGCGACGCAATAGACGAGCTCAGCGTCCGGGTAGATTGTCGAGTTCCACTCGATCCACAGATACGAGCCGTCACGGCATCGATATCGGTTCACGAACGTCGCGGTGAGGTCGCCGGACAGCAGCTTCGCCGACGCGGTCACGGTGCGCTCGAGATCTTCGGGATGAATGAAGTCGAGGAAGGGCCTGGCCAGGAGCTCTTCGCGCGAGAAGCCGAGCGTCTGCTCCCACGCCCGGCCGATGCGCTTGAAGTATCCGTCGAATCCGGCGATTGCTACCATGTCGGCGGAGAGCTCGAAGAAGCGGTCGAGGTCGTCGATCCGAGAGGCTTCAGGCATGATGAAGAGCATGCCTATCATCTCCGTCGCGGGCCGTCGACCCCCTCGGCCAGGCGCCCCGCAGCGCGCCGCAGCGCGCCGCGCGATGGACGCAAGGCACACCACATCAGACCACGAGGTCGTGGTGAGTGCGCGGCTGTCGCGTCCGCGGCTGTCGCGCCCGCCGGCCGACGCCGGCACAGGCCGTGCACGCTTCCGCGCCATCGACGCGCGGGACTAGAAACTAGAGAGCCCGCATGAACGCCGTGAGGTCGGCCTTCTCCTGGGCCGTCAGCTTCGTGCCGAGCACGAGGTTGAAGAACTCCACGGTGTCCTCCAGCGTGAGCAGGCGGCCGTCGTGCAGATAAGGAGGGCTGTCCTTGATGCCGCGCAGCGGGAAGGTCTTGATGGGACCGTCCGCGGTGGCCATCCGGCCGTTGATGAGCTCGGGCTTGAAGAAGCGCTCTGCGCGCAGGTTGTGCATCAGGTTGTCGGTGTAGTACGGCGCCGCGTGGCACGTGCCGCACCGGCCCTTGCCGTGGAAGACCTGCTCGCCGCGGAGCTCCTCCGGCGTGGCCTTCGCGGGGTCGAGGCGCCCGTCCACGCCGAGCTTCGGCGCCGGGGGGAAGTCGAGGATCTCCTGGAACTCGGCCATCGCGTGCACCTGGTGCCCGCGATCCAGGATGTTGATCCCCTTCTTCACGGCGATGACGATATCGCCGTCGAAGTACGCCCCCCGCTGCTCGAACTCGGTGAAGTCCTCGACGGTCTTGAGCGCGCGCTGCGAGCCGAAGAGGCGCTGGATGTTCACGCCGCGCAAGGTCGGGGTGTCGACCCGGTGCCGGAACTCCTGCGGCCTTGTGTCGCCCACGAGGTGGGTCGCGTTGTTCGTGTGCCCGTTCGCGTGGCAATCGAGGCAGGCGACGCCGAGGCTCGCCCTCTCCGAACGCCGGTCCGCTGTCGCGTTGAACTGCATCTGCGGGAACGGCGTGACGAGGAGCCGGAGCCCCTCGAGCTGCTTCGGCGTCAGGATGCCGTTGAAGAGCTCGTAGAAATTAGCGATGTTCACGAGCTGCCCCTTGGAGACGTCCCCCAGATCAGGCCGCGTGGTGAGATAGATGGGCGCCGGGAACTCGGAGAGGATGTGGTCCGGCAGGTCGAAGTCGAGATCGAAGCGCGTGAGGTCGCGCCCTTCCTGGCGCTTCAGCTCGTCGATCTGGAACCTCGGGAAGACCATTCCGCCTTCCGGGTGGTTCGGGTGCGGCAGCGGCAAGAAGCCCCTCGGCCAGAGCCCCCGCTCCCGGATGGCGTCCGGCGTGAGCGCCGCCAGCGCATCCCATGTGGTCCCGTTCGAGAGCTTCACGCGCACGCCGGCCTGGACGGGCTTGCCGCGCGACATGGTGACCCCCTGCGCAGGGCGGTTCGACAGGTCGTACCGCTCCTCGAGCAGCGTCTGCTGGCGCTTCATCACCGCGGGCTTGTCGGCCTTCATCCGGGCGACCATCGCCGCGAACGGCTCCTTGTCCTCCACCGGCAGGTAGCTCGTCCGCGGCGTCTCGGGCCCGGGCGGAGGATTCGCGTTCATGGGCGCCCGCGGGCCGGCCGGCGCGATCGTCCCGGCCGTCGCCGGCGGCGCCTCCCGCAGGCCGGCAGGATCCTCCGGTCCCGCGCTCGGCGCCGAGGCGCAATGCACGAGGCCCAGCGAGAGCGCCGCGGTGCACGCCACAAGGCACGAGATATCCATTCTCTTCACGGACATAAAAGCGCTCCTTCGCGAGGGATACGTCGACAGGGAACGATCGACCGGGCGCACCGCTCTCCGGCGCGCCGAGCTCCCGTCCGGCTCACACGAGATGTCGGCTCGCCGGGCACCCAGGGCAGACGCCATGAGCAATTCCGCCCGTAGGCGACTCTCGTGCCAGGGTCGGGTCCGCTGTGCGCGTCGAGCCCGACAAGGAGCGGAGCGCGGCGTCCGCCGCGCGAAATCGCTCTCTTTTCGCTCGGGTCGGGAGGCGGGCGACCCATCGAGCCATCCAAGGCGGGCGGTATGCCCGGGTTCAGGCGCGCGATCTGCTTCGCGCAGGAGCCTGGCAAAACGAGACGAATTGCCACGGTGCGTGGCAGGGTGGCTCGCCCGGCGGAGCCGGGCGAGCTGATAGAGGGGTAGCCTGGACGGATGCGCGCCGATCAGCCGCCGCGCGGACGCCTCTCCGTCGCCATGCGGAAGAAGGGCTCCTTGACGTCCCGAACGTCGAAGAAGAACACCCGATCCCAGCACGGCACGCGCTCGCGCTCCGACAGCGCGAACACCTCGCCTTTGGACAGGCTGCCGACGAGCTTCGCGCTCGACTGGCCTCGCATGCTCCACCGGAACTCGTACGGGAGCAGGAGGCTCGTATCGCTGAACATGCCGCGCCGTTCGGTGAAGCTGCGCCGCGCAGCCTCGGACAACTCCTGCGCGTGACGCAGGTTCGGCGCGACGATGTACGTGATCGCCAGGCCCTCCTCGAGGAGCTGCTGGTTGATGAGCCGACCTCCTGACAGGACATGGGCGAGCACGCGCCCGTAAGCGTCGAACGGCTGTTCGTCCGTCTGGATCTCGACCTCGGCGCCTTCGGGGAGCAGCTCGGCGAGCCGCGCGGACGCCGCCTCGGCCCAGCGGCCCTGCGAGGCGCCGAGGAAATGCGTCTCCGGCGTGTCGATCGAGAGCATGCGGATGGGATGGTTCACGCCCCGTTCGTCGCGTACGTGGAGCGTGTCCCCGTCCACCGTCCTGACCACCTCCGCGTGGAAGCTCTTGCCCGGCAAATCAGGCGCTCTGCGCAGCCTCCGCCTCCGGGAAACAAGGGACACGTAGCCGATGAACCTCCGGAATCCCGGAAGCAGTCCTGTCATCGCCCCCTCCTGTGCTGGATAGACTCCCAGAAACCACCGTTGTAGTTCGCTCGGACGTTCGCCCGGCCCAGGCGGCCTGTTCCATGATGGTATGGACCGGGCCCGGGCCGGCTGACAGAGCTCGCTACGCCTGATCCGGGGGCCGGAGGTGGCCTGAAACACCGAGCGGTGGGAGGAGAGCAAGAGAGAATCAACGCAAAGTCGCCAAAAGAAAGATACGCCTTGTTCCTCTTCTTCTCTTTGCGCTTTTGCGCCTTTGCGCCTTTGCGTTCAACTCTCTCCTTCTGCTCTTCTGTTCCTGAGCCAGGAGAAGGCGCCCACGAAGGCCAGCGCCATCGGCGCCCGGCTCGATCTCTCCTCGGGAGAGGTCACGCTGGAACAGGACGACCGGCGGTCGACCGGGGTGTCCGGCATCCCCCTCCGGGTCGGGGCCGAGCGAGCTCTCGCACGCGCTCGGAGACGTCCGGGTCACGGCCGCCGACGCCGGCCTGTCTCGGCCGTCGCCATCGCCGCGCCGGAGGCCGGCGGCTCGAGGGCGCTCGCCGAGGGCTCGCCGGCGCTCGATCGGAGCGACGCGACGCCGCTGTCGGAGCTCATCGCGGCGTTGCGCGAGCTCCGGTGAGGCGGCGGCGGCGGGAGGCTTCTCCTGAGATCGAACGCCGGAGGACCGGGACCCCCCCATGGGATCCCGCCTCGCCGATCACTGCCCCTTCAGCTTCGCGGCCAGGAACCGCCGCACCTTCTCCCAGGCGTCCGCCGCGGCCTTCGTGTCGTACCGCTCTCCCGAGGGGTTCGCGAAGGCGTGGTCGGCGTCGTACCGGAGCACCTCGTGCTCGACGCTCGCCTCGTGGAGCGCCTTGTCGAACTCGTTGACGACCTCGGGCGGAATGCCCTTGTCCATGTTGCCGAAGACGCCGAGCACCGGGGCCTTGATCGCCTTGAGCTGCGCGGGATCGGTGACGAGCCGGCCGTAGTAGAGGACGGCGGCGTCGAGCTCCGGCTCGTTCAGGGCGAGCTTGAGCGACCAGGCGCCGCCGAAGCACCACCCGATCGAGCCGGTGCGCGGCGCCAGGACGCGCGCGTCGGTCGAGAGGAAGCGGTGCGCTGCGCGCACGGTCTCGATCCCCTTCGCCTCGTCGACGGCCTTCATCGCCGCCATCGCGTCGTCGGGCGTGCTCGCGACCTTGCCGCCGTACATGTCCACGGCCAGCGCGGCATACCCGTCCTCCGCGAGGCGGTCGGTCCAGTGCTTGATGTGCTCGTTCAGGCCCCACCACTCGTGGACGACCACGAGGGCCGGGATCGGCGGCTTCGCGTCGCGCGGCAGGCTCAGGTACGCCTGCGTCCCGGCCACCTCGACCATCTGTCCGCGCGCGGGCGGGGCCTTGTCCGACCGGAGCTGGTGGAGCGCCTTGAAGTCCTCCTCCGAGAGCAGCCCGGTCGGGCTGTCCGCGGCGCCGGAAGGCGCGGGCGCGGGTGCCGGGGCGGCGGCGCCCCCCGGCGGCTCGGCGGGGGGCGGGGGAGACGAGGCAGAGCAGGCGGTCGCCGCGAGCAGCGCGAGCGGCGCAGCCAGGCGGCGGAAGAGCGAGCGGAGCTTCATGGCCGCGCACCCTACCAGCTCGGGGCGGCGCGCCGGAAGGCTCGGCGCGGGGAGGTCGCGCCCGCCTACGTGAGGTCGCGCCCGCCTACGTCGACGCGCAGGCGCAGCTGGCTCGACGCGACGCCCCGCTGGATGGCGGACACGAGGGTGTCCGGGGAGAACGGCTTCGCGACGAACGCATGGGCGCCGAGCCGGAAGGCGCGCTCGCGCTCGCGCGCCGACGACATCGCGGAGACGACGACGAGGGCGACGTCGCGGTGGTGCCGGCTCTGCCGGATGAAGCGGATGAGCTCCAGCCCGTCGATGTCCGGCAGGTTGATGTCGATGATCACGGCGTCGTACGCGCCGCGATGCATCAACCGGAGCGCCGCGAACCCGCTCGCCGTCTCCGCGATCTCCACCGCCGGCCCGAGCTCGGGCGCCCTCTCGAGCGCGGCCCACATGTGCGCTCGCATCGCGGCGGAGTCGTCGATGAGAAGGATGCGCGTCATACGGGGCCTGCGGGGCTCTCGGGGCGCCTAGTACAACAGAAACAGCAAAAGCAAAAGCGGTTGCCAAATTTCCGACCCCGGCGGCCGGCGCGCGCCGTCTTCCGCTGCCGCGCTCCGCCTCGCCTCCGCACCGGCCTCGGCCGCCAGCGACGCATCGCATCATTTTGTAGCCTCGGGCCTACCGCCCACGCCGTTGGGGCCCCAACGAACCGCTCCCAGGGGCGGCCTGTCCGGGTCCGCCGCGAGCGCCTGCGTGATCAAATCGGTCTCCTCCGGGAATTCAGTCCTGTCCGGGAATTCGTCTGACCCCACGAGAAATCGTGGTGCGCACCGGCTTATTGCACATCTCCGCCACAGCTGTCGGGCCACTCCTTGCAAGCTGTACAAGCCCGCCGGCCCTCTCCTGGTCGGCGCCATAGACCGGACATTGCTCACGGTCAGACTGACACCGATCTGGCAGCTGGCGATCTCGCCAGCCGATCCGGTATAGTGGCGCTCAGCCGAGGCCGACCGGAACCATGGGAGCCCCAGCGGCGCAGCTCGAGGTCCTGCGCAAGTGGATCCAGGATGACGCGCAGGCCCTCATCACCCTGGATCCCTGACGCGGCGATCCGCGTGAAACAGCGGTAGATAACTACAAGAGGGTGGGAAGATGGGCTCGGCTCGGGTCCCATCTTCCGCGCTCCGCGCTGTCATGCTTTAATGTTGCCGTTCTTGGGAAGATGCTGTCTTTTCGGCGCCTTGTCCAGCCGGACGGACAGGTCATCGACCACCTGAGGAGAGCTGCTTATGAGCAAGGAACGAGATACCGAGACCCAGGGCCCGTCGTTCAGCTACGTTGATCGGCGGCAGGCCCTCCTGGGGCTCGGGGCGATCGCCGTCACCGTGTCGTGCGGAGATGGCAGCGATTCGGATCCGACCGGCGCCGGAGGCTCTGCGAGCTCCGGGGCCAGCGGGACCACTGGCCCGGGCACGGGAGGCGGGGGGGCCGACCCCGCCACCACGTCGGGCCCCGGCTCGGGCGGCACGGGACCGGGCTCCACCACGGCAGGCTCGGGCGGCTCAGGCACGGGAGGCACCGACTCGGGCGTTGGAGGTGGCGGCGGCGGCGGCGGCGGCGACGGCCTCAGGGCGCCGCCGTTCGACGACGTGCCGATGTGCACGGCGTTCAACAAGACGGACGGCGCCGGCCAGGGCCCCTTCTTCATTCACGAGCTCGAAAAGGGCGACGACATCTCCCTGTTCCGGCAGGACATTCGTGGTCGCTACAATGAAAGTGCACCAGCCGGTGTGGAGATGCATCTCCACCTGCGCGTGCTCGACCTGAGCAAGCCCGACTGCAATGGCAAGGGCGTAGGCCTGGCCGACGTGGACGTCTACATCTGGCACACGGACGGGCAGGGGTTCTACAGCGGCTTCGGGACCAGGGGGACCGCCAACGAACAGAAACCCGACTCACCGTACTCGGGCAGGCCGAGTCAGAATGATCTCGATGTCAGCGAACGCTTCTGTCGCGGCGTGCAAACCACGGACGCAGACGGTGTCGTCTCGTTCCAGAGCATCTTCCCCGGCTGGTACAACGGCCGCGATGTTCACATCCACTTCGTCTGCTTCAAGAAGGGATCGATGTCGAAGGGTCGCGCCACGTACAGCGGTGGAGACCACATTTTCACGACGCAATTCTACTTCGAGCCCGCCTTCACCGACTCCGTCCATACCAAGTACGATCCGTACAAGGCGCGCACCACCGGCAATCTGGCGACGGCGTACGCAGGCGCCATCAAGGCGGACGAATTCAACAACAGCGGCCTTCGTGCCAAGGCTGTGATGGACGGGGACATCGTGGTCG
The DNA here is from genome assembly GCF_051519845.1 of Sorangium sp. So ce362. Classification (NCBI taxonomy): domain Bacteria; kingdom Pseudomonadati; phylum Myxococcota; order Polyangiales; family Polyangiaceae; genus Sorangium; species Sorangium sp. So ce362. The sequence continues at coordinate 9,357,815 of NZ_CP150332.1, forward strand.
CTCAGATGCAGATCGCCGTGAATCCGACCTAGAGCTGACTCGAAATCTCGTCCATCGAGTCCGTCGCTGCGGTCCGCGGGCACGGCGCGTCGCCGGCCCCCGACCGACCTGAACATCACCTCGACATCCCGAGATCCCGTGGGCCGCCGCGGAGGCGACGCGGGCGTGATCCGCGAGCGGCTGCTCGTCCCGCGCCAGCGGGCGAGCGCCTCGCAGGGCGGCGCGCGCCCGGGAGCTGCCGCGGGACGTCGCGCGCGAGAGATCCTGGAAACATGGGTCGCGCCCCTGCTGGTGGTCGCGGCGTCGCGGGAAACGGACCGGACAATCCGCCTCCCGGACGCCAGACTGCGCCATGAGCGACGCGGATCGACTGGATCCCGGGAGCATGGCGCGCGCGTTCCGCGAGGCGCGGCGCCGCGGGATGGATGTGGAGCCTGCGGTCCTGTTCCACGACCTCGGGCGCATGCGGGCGCGGATCGGGCGGATCGGCGCGGCGTTCCCGCCTGACGCCCTCCACACGGTGGCGATCAAGGCGAACCCCCTCGTGGAGGTCCTGCGCGCGGCGGTCGACGGCGGCGCGGGGCTCGAGGCGGCCTCGCTCGAGGAGGTGAAGCTCTCGATCGCCGCCGGCTGCCCGCCCGGCCGCATCGTCTACGACTCCCCCGCCAAGACGCGCGCCGAGATCGCGGAGGCCCTCCGCCTCGGCGTGCGGCTCAACGCCGACAACCTCGATGAGCTCGAGCGCATTGACGAGCTCGTCCGGCCCGAAGGGGCGGCCGATCGCATCGGGCTGCGCATCAATCCGCAGGTCGGGGCCTCCAGCATCGTCCTCACCAGCGTCGCGGACCGGCGCTCCAAGTTCGGGGTCCCCCTCGAGCAGGCCGACGCCGTGCGCGCCGCCTTCGCGCGGTATCCGTGGCTCGCAGGGCTGCACGTGCACGTGGGCTCGCAGGGGTGCGCGCTGGCGCAGCTGATCGACGGGATCCGCCGCGTCGAGGCGCTGCGCCAGGAGATCCGGCGCGCGCTGGGGCCGGGCGCCGCCGGCGTCATGGACATCGGCGGCGGGGTGCCGGTCGCCTACCGGAGCACGGACCGCCCGCCGGCGCTGGAGGACTACGCGGCCGCGCTGCGCCGCGAGGCGCCGACGCTCTTCGAGGAGGGGACCACGCTGATCACCGAGCTCGGGCGCTGGGTCCAGGCGGGCTGCGGCTTCGCCGTCTCACGCGTCGAGTACGTGAAGAGGGACTCGGCTGGGCGGACTGCGATCCTGCACCTCGGGGCCGACTTCCTGCTGCGTCGCGCCTATCACCCGGACGACTGGCACCATGACTTCGTGGCGCTCGACCCCGACGCCGCGCCCAAGGAGGGGCCGCTCTCGCCGTGCACCCTCGGCGGCCCGCTCTGCTTCGGCGGCGACGTGATGGCCCGCGACCTCCCGCTGCCGGACCTGTCGCCCGGGGATCTCGTGCTCATCCGCGACACGGGCGCGTACACGCTGAGCATGTGGTCTCGCCACTGCAGCCGCGGCATCCCCGCGGTGCTCGGCGTCGACGGCGGCGACATCCGGGTCCTGCGCGAGCGCGAGCGGCCGGAGGACGTCGTCGCGTTCTGGAGCCGCGGCCGCGGCCAGCCATGAGCTCGCCGCGGGGCATTCACACGGCTGTTTCCACGCGAACCCAGCCTGTGAGAGCCTGGAGCGGCCAGCGCAGCGGAGTGGAGGAGCGGAGATGAGAACGAACGGTGCTTCCGGGGTCCTGGGGCGATGCGCGCGAGCGTGGCGGGTCACGCTCCTCGGCGCGATGCTGTGCGTACCGCCGATCGCCGGCGCGGGCTGCGGAGACGACGGGACGGCGAGCCCCCCCGAGATGTCCATCGGCACCGGCGGCGCCACGGGCACCGGCTCGGGCGGCGGCGCTGCCGGCACCGGCGGACAGGGCGGCGATGGTGGCACCGGTGGCGGCGACACCGGTGGCGCGGGCGGCACAAGCGGCGGCGACACCGTGAGCGTGCAGCTCCTCGCCTTCAACGACTTCCACGGCCATCTGGAGCCCCCCGCGGGTAGCAGCGGCAGGATCACCCTGGCCGACGCCACGCAGGTGGACGCGGGTGGCGTCGCTTACTTCGCGTCGCACGTCGCCGCCCGCCGCGCCACGAACCCGAACACCGTGGTGGTCTCGGCCGGCGACCTCATCGGCGCGAGCCCGCTCGTGTCGGCGCTGTTCCACGACGAGCCCACGATCGAGGCCATGAACCTGCTCGGCCTCGACATCAACGGCGTCGGCAACCACGAGTTCGACAAGGGCACCGCCGAGCTCCTCCGGATGCAGTCGGGCGGGTGCAGCCCGGTCGACGGCTGCGCGGACGGCACCCCCTTCGCGGGGGCGAGCTTCCAGTTCCTCGCCGCCAACGTCGTCGTGGACACGGCGAGCGGCAGGACGCTGTTCCCGCGCTACGACGTCCGCGAGTTCGACGGCGTGAAGATCGCCTTCATCGGCATGACGCTCGAGGACACCCCGTCGATCGTGACGCCGATCGGCGTCGCGGGGCTGTCGTTCATGGATGAGGTCGACACGGTGAACGACATCGTCCCGGAGCTCCAGGCGCAGGGCATCGAGGCCATCGTGGTGCTGCTCCACGAGGGAGGGCTGCCGACAGGCCACTTCAATGAGTGCCCCGACGTCTCGGGCCCCATCATCGAGATCGCCACGAACGTCGACCCCGCCGTGGATGTGATCGTCACCGGACACACGCACCAGGCGTACAACTGCCTCCTCGGCGACAGGATCGTGACGAGCGCGGCGTCGTTCGGGCGGCTGGTGACCGACATCGATCTGGAGATCAGCAGGAGCACGGGCGAGGTGACGGCGAAGACGGCGAGCAACGTGGTCGTGACGCGCGACGCGCCCGACGCGGGGGTGGAGGCCCTGGTGACGCGCTACAAGGACCTCTCGGCGCCGCTGGCCAACGTGCGGGTCGGCACGATCACGGCGACGCTCGACCGCGCGGTCCCGCCCATGGGCTCGGGGCTGTTCACGATGGGCGCGGTCATCGCCGACGCCCAGCTCGCCGCCACGCGCGAGGCGAGCAAAGGCGGGGCCGAGATCGCGCTGATGAACCCGGGCGGCGTCCGCGACGACCTGCCCCACGCGGCCTCGCCCACAGAGCCCATGGATGGAGTGGTCACGTTCGGCGAGATCTTCAAGGTGCAGCCGTTCGGCAACAGCCTTGTCGTGATGACCCTCACGGGCGCGCAGATCCACCAGCTGCTGGAGCAACAGTTCCGGGTGGACCCGACGGGCGCGCCGCGGAGCGTGATCCTTCAGGTGTCGGGCGGCTTCACGTACAGCTATAGCCAGAGCGCGCCCATCGACTCGAAGGTCGACATCACCTCGATCCGGATCAACGGCGTCCCGATCGAGGTCGCGCGGACCTACCGGGTGACCGTGAACAGCTTCCTGGCCACGGGCGGCGACGGCTTCACCGTGCTCAACGACGGCGTCGATCGCCTCGGCGGAGCGCTCGATCTCGACGCCCTGCGGGACCATTTCGCGGCGAGCTCGCCCATCTCGCCGCCCGCGCTCGACCGGATCACGGTCGTGCCCTGAGCGGCCGAGGAGGCCACGCCATCCGCTGCTCGGCCGCGGCCCCGGGCGAGCGGTGGATGGCAGGGGACGACGCGAACGACGCGTCCGCCGCGCCGCCGTGGCCCACCACCTTCCTCGGCCACCAGTCCATGCTGAGGTGGATGTGGTGATGGTGATACGGCCACCCATCGCCGTACGCCATCCGGTCCGAGAAGCTCGCGAGCTCGTCGTCGGTGATCTTCCTCCGATCGCGCGCCGGAAGAGCGTTCAGCTTCCGGGCGGTCTTCGAGAGGAACGGCGCGATGATTTTGTCCACGCCGATGACGCGCGTGCGCGCCGAGCGGAACAGCCTGGCCATGAAGAACGCCTGGCGCTCGAGATCGACGAAGTGCTTCCGCTTCGCCGCCGAGGAGCAGTACCCGTCCTCGTGCTTCGACCCGTCCCCGCAGATGATCTCCCCGTCGTTCGCGCCGTCCGTCTGGAAATAGGCGATGTCGATGTTGCCGCCCTGATCGTGCGTCGACTCGGGGTGGCGCGGGTCGCCGACGTCGTAACCAGGCGTGACGCCGTTCAGCTGGCAGACGTCGATCAGCGAGAGCGGCGTCGTGCCAGGGAAGGCCCAGAGCGTCTCCGCCAGCGCGTCGCGGACGAGCATGATGAGCTCGCGCCGAGCAAAGCGGTAGTTGCTGAAGGTCTCCCAGACGTAGCCGCCGCCGACCACCGAGTCGTCAGGATCGGGGAACGGGAACGGCAGGAGCCCGCTGCCGCCGTCGCCGAAGCCGGCGCACTCGTCGAACGAGAAGCCGGCGCCCACGCAGCTCGGGCCGTCGACGTAAGGAGTCGAGGTCACGTCCAGATCATAGGCGTTCTGGCCCCCGTCATGGCCGACGACCCGGACGAGGTACTCGGCGCCGCCTCGCTCGGAGTAGAACCCGTAGAACTCGGTGTTCGTCTCCTGGTCGCGGTACGAGTACGGGTACTGCTCGCCGTAACGCGAGCCGAGCAGGCGGCCCTCGCCGTCATAGGCCACGAGATCGATGTCGCCGGCGGCGTGACGGAACCGGATGCCCACGCGGACGATGGTCCGCGCCGGCACCACGATCCTGAACCAGTCCTCATCCCCCTCGCACAAGGTGAGATCCTCCGTGACGCCCACGGGCGCGCTCACCGCCGCTCCCGCGTCGTCGTTGGGCTCGAGCACGTCGCCCTCGGACTCGCAGACGAAGGAGTCCTTGCGGCACGCGCCGTCGTCGCAATGGCTGCCTTCCGGGCACCAGCCGGAGGGGACGGCCGGCGAGCACGCGACCTCGTCCGATACGCAGAGCTCCCCGAGGCAGGTCGTGCCCTTCGGGCAGGTCGCGGCGGCGTCGCAGCCGGCGAAGCACGCGGCCCCGCTCTCCTCGTCCACGACGTGGCACACGTAGCCAGGCCGGCAGTCCAGGTCGCTGCCACAGGTGTTCATGCACACGGGCGCGCCGCCCTCCGCCGCAGGGAAGCAGCCCGCCTCCGGGCCGCACGCGTCGTCGCTCTCGCAATCGAACGCGAGGCAGTACCCCTCGACCCAGCCGTTCGGCGCCGCGGGGTCCGCGTCGCGATAGCAGGTCGCGCCGGGCAGCCAGCACGCCTCCTCCGCGTCGCAGGCCGCGCCCACGCGCCCGGGGCCGACCGTGTCCTCGGCGCACGCCGCGCCGCAGGCCGCGTTGCACCCGTCGCCGCGCCGAGGCGAGCAGAGGCCATGGCGGTTCTCCACGCCCTCGCAGGCCGCGGGATCGTAGACGGGATAACACACCCCCGTGTCCGTCAGGATGTCGGTGTTGAAGCAGCGGGAGCCGGGCGCGCAGCCCTCCTCGCTGTTCGGCGCCGCACACAGCCCGCCCGCGCGCTGCATGCAGACGCCCAGCATGCAGAGGGCCGCCTCGCCGTCGCAGTCCGCATCACAGCTGCAGCTCGCGCCGATGGGGCTCCGCTTCGGGCCCGCCCCACCGCGCATGTCGCCATCGCCGTCGCCCGGCAATACCGGCATCCATGGGCCCATATCACACGCTTCCAGAGAACCCATGAGCGCCGGCACCACCACGAAGAGCCATCGCCAACGTAGATTCATGTCACCTTGCCTGTCGATGAACGCGAGACCGCTCGCTGCGAGCGTTCTAGTCCCAGGCGAGGCGCGACTGGCTATCGAAAAGACCGGAGGAGTCACGCAGGCCACGCGGCGCGAGGATATTTCCAGCTTCCCAGCGGCGTTGTTCCGCTCGCCGGTGGGGGCGCCTACTCGATGAGAGGCCGGCCCGCGTGCAGGACGATGAGCTCGCTGTCACCGGCGCCGCGCTCTGGCGAGTCACGTCATGCTGTGTCTCTCGAGGTCGACGAGGCGCGCAGCCCGACGCCACGGGCGGGAGGCGCGCCCGGGATCATCGGGTGATGGCAGCGCAGCGCGCGGCCGCTACTCGTACTTCCGGCTGACGCGGAACGAGCCGAGCGAGCGCACGCCCGTCGCGTGCTGCTCGAGCAGCGCGAGGGCGTCCTTGAACTCAGGCTCCTCCGTGCTGCCCTCGCACTCGACGAGGAAGAGGTATTCCTCGGGGCTGTCCGGCAGCGCGCGCGAGACGATGCGCGTGAGGTTGATATGGTGTCTGCCGAGCGCGGACAGCGCCGCCACCAGGGCGCCCGGGCGGTGGTCCAGCCCGAAGAGGAGCAGCGTCCGCCCGCCCGATGGCGGCGGCTCGGCGGTCTTGCCGACGACGAAGAAGCGCGTGATGTTCTCGCCCTTCGCGCCGAGCTTCGGCACGAGGATCTCGAGCTTGTAGATCGCCGCCGCGCCCTTGTTGCCGATCGCCCAGGCCTCGCCGTCCTGCGCCGCGCGCTCGACCGCCTCGGCGGTGCTCTCCGCCGCGAGGATCTGCGCGCCGGGGTAGTTCTCGCGCAGCCAGTCGCCGCAGTGCTTGAGCGGGACGAAGTGCGAATAGATGCGCTTCGGCGCCACGCCCGCCCTGCCGAGGAGCGACAGCGTGACGTGCAGCGAGAGCTCCTCGCACACGACGAGCGCCGCGCCCGTGCCCTCGCGTCCTATCAGCTGATCCACGGTGTCGTAGATCGGGCCGCCCACCGCGTTCTCGATCGGCACGACGCCGTAGGTCGCCGCGCCTTCGGCCACGGCGTCGAACACGTCCGAGATGGTGCGCCGGGGCTCGAGGTCCGCGCTCGCCCCGAAGCGCCGCGACGCCACCTCATGGCTGAACGTCCCAGGCCGCCCGAAGTAGGCGACCCGCTGGCGCGGCGCCGAGGCCTCCCCCGCGTCGCCCGCCGCCGCTCCGTCGCGGCGCGCCGGCCCCGGCTCCCCCGCGTCAACCGACATGGCCGGCGGGCGCCTCGCCAGAGCCCGCGCGGGCGATCGCGACACGCCCGCTGCGGGGCGCGCTGTTCCGCCGCGGGTCCGGCATTCTTCGATAGAACGTGCGCATTCGAGCGCCGCCTGTCTACCGGCGCGATGCCGTGGCGTCCAGCGAGGAAAGCGGCCCATCGGCCGAGGCGGCCCGGCGCGGAGGTGCCGCGCCGGGCCGCCGCCCGCTCTGGACCGCGCCGCGAGCGCGCGCCGCAGCCCCGGCTGCACGAGCGCGGCCGGCACAACGGAAGACCCCCGCCGTCGAAGCCGAGAGATGAACGATCGTTACATCTCCGAAACGATCGTCGTGCGGCGCTTTTACGAACGTTTCAGCCTGCATCCGCGCAATATGCATGAAGCCAGGCACCGCCGACAACGCCCACATGCACCCACACTAAACCACCCGAAAAGGTGAAAATCTGCCTGAGATCGCTTCGACCGCATTTTGCAAGTTTGGTTTCTTGTGATAACGATCGTTTCGCAATGCCGGGCACAGAGCATGGAGGCGACGGTGGACGGCCGCCAAACGACAGGGAAGGGGCTTATTGGCGGCTCTTCAACAAGAAAACGATCGTGCTCGTGCGGCGATGGCTGCGTCTCCTGGGGGTGCCGCGCCGTGATCGCCGGGACGTCGCCCAGAACGTGATGCTCGCGGCGCACGAGAGCTTCGCGAACTACGACCCGGCGCGCGGCCCGCCCGACCGGTGGCTGAACCGGATCGCGGTCCACACCGCCTCCCACTATGCCGAGCGCGCGCGGCGCCGGCAGGAGGAGCCGTTGCCGGACGACTTCGACGCGGTGCTCGAGGAGCCGTCGGCCGAGGAGCAGATCATCTCGGAGTGCGATCGCCTGCTGGCGCTCTCGGTCCTGCGGGAGCTCAACGGCGAGCTCAGCGCGGTCCTCGTGGCCCACGACATCGAGGGCGTCCCGATGGCGGATTTCGCGAGCCAGTCCGGAATCCCCCTCTCGACGGCCTACAAGCGGCGGACGCGCGCGCTCGCTGTGTTTCAGCTCCTCGTCACGCAGCGGCTCGCGTCGATGGACGGGAGTGACACCCGGAACGGCGGCCACCCGGCGTCCGCCGGTGCGGCCCCGGTGCTCGTCCTTCTCTCGTCCGCGCGGCCGTGACCGCTCAGAGGCTCATCGCCCGGGCCGCCGGCTCGACGACTAGGGGACGGAGCCCCGTGAGCCGCGCTCATCGGGCCGGGGCCGGGAGCGCGGCCGCGCGCGCTCCGGATCATCGTTGATGAGGGAGAGGATGGCCTGCTTCTTCGGCGAGTCCTCCGGCTCGATCAGCAGGAAGAGCAGCGCCTCCTGGAGCGCCTCGGGCGCGCGGTCGAAGCGATCGGCGACGACGGCGGAGACCGGGCTCCTCCCGTCTCCGGGCAGCAGAAGGCGAGCATCGCAGTTGAGCCCCTGTGCGATGAGCGCCAGCGCGCCGAGCCCGAGATCGCGCTCGCCGCGCTCGACCTGCCGCAGGTACGTCGCAGAGAGGTGCGCCTTCTCGGCGAATTCGGCGTAGCTGAGCCCGTGCAGCAGCCGGAGCACACGAATGGCCCGACCGACCTCTTTGGGAAGCGCATCGCCCATGGCCGGCGCAGCCTATCAACTCCCGCCACAACCAGAAAAGGACGATCGCACCTTTCTCGCGTCCTTCGCTGGGTCGCGCGCGAGTCGACGCCCGTTACTTACTATAACTGATTCAGCTCCTCCACGAGCGCCCGGGAGTGCGAGTTCTCGCTCTTTTCGAACACCATGTTGGCGACGACGGACGCGCGGCTCACGTGAGGTGGCCGCCCGGCGCCCGCTCGGCTCGCGCGGGCGCGCGTCGCGTCGCCGCCCGGCGACGGCGCCGGGTCGGCGCTCGGCCAGCGTCGGTTGCGACCGCGGGGCGCTTCTGTCATTTCTGGCGAGTCGCGTACCATGATGTGCGCTGTCTCGAGCGCGCGTCTCGGCCCCTCGGGGAACTGCAAGGGCATCGATGATCCGTCTGGAGCTTTCAGGAGAGCACACCCGGCTGCACTCGACGCTGTGCGGCCAGTGCCCGCAGGGGCCCGCGGGGTGCTGCGCCAGCCCGCCCGAGCTCGACTGGACGGACATCGGGCGCATCGTCTCCCTCGAGGGCCGCGGCTGGCTGCTCGAGCAGCTCGCCGCCGGCAACCTGCTCCCCGTGAGCCGCGGGCTCGAGCTCCGGCGCACGCGGAAACGGGAGGAGCGCACGGCCCCGCGGCGCTCGAAGTGCGTGTATCACGGCGCGCGCGGCTGCACCGTCCCCGCCGAGCGGCGGGCGGCGACCTGCAATTACTTCCTGTGCGAGGACGCCTTCGCCGAGCGCCCGGGCGGCCAGGCAGATCCGGCCTCGGCCGCGAGCCGCCGGGCGCACGCGCTCCTCCGGGAGCTCTACGGCCGGTGGGACCGCGAGCTCGCCGAGGCGATCGCCTCCCGGCCGGAAGGGCCGTCGTGGGACGCGGCGTTCCTCGACTGGCTAGGCGCGGAGTTCGAGCGGCTCTCGAGCGCGTCGCGCGCCGAGCTCGGCGAGCTCACCGCGCCGGGGTAGCGCCGACCGCGCCGGGGTAACGCCGAGCGCGCCGCGCCCGGGTGGAACGCCGCGCGCGGACCGCCGCTCACAGCATGGCGACCGGATCCACGTCGATGATCACCCGCGCGTTCCGGTCGAGCCCGTCCCGTATCAGCCCGGTCAGCGCCGCGAGCGTTCCCCGGAGCGGCCCGCGCTCGCGCGCCCTGAGGAGCACCCGGAACCGGTACCGCCCGCGCAGGCGCGCGATCGGCGCCGCCGACGGCCCGAGCACCTCGACGCGCCGCGCGACCCCCTCCGGACACGTGCGGGCGTGGGCCGCGAGCTTCGCCGCCGCACCGCGGCCCACGCCCTCGTCGACCGCGTCGATGCGGATCAGCGCGAGGCGCGTGGCCGGCGGATAGCCCACCTCCTCGCGGTCGCGGATCTCCCGATCGAGGAAGCCCGGCACGTCGTGCGCCGCGGCGAACGCGATCGCCGGGTGCTCGGGGTTGCGCGTCTGGATGAGCACCCGGCCCGGGCGGTCGCGCCGCCCCGCGCGCCCGGCCACCTGCACGAGCAGCTGGAAGCCGCGCTCGGCCGCGCGGAAGTCGGGCAGCCCCAGCGCGGCGTCGGCGTTCACCACGCCGACCAGGGTCACGTTGGGCAGATCGTGGCCCTTCGTGACCATCTGCGTGCCGACCAGGATGTCGATCTTGCCCTCGCGCATCCTCGCGAGGATCGCCTGCGAGCGGTCTTTCCCCGCGACGTCACGATCGAGGCGGGCCACGCGCGCCTCCGGGAACGACTCGGCGATCGTCGACTCGAGCCGCTCGGTGCCGAGGCCCTCGAGCAGCAGGGTCCGCGAGCCGCACGACCCGCAGCGCTCCGGCAACGGCCCCGCGTAGTCGCAGTAGTGGCAGCGCAGCCGCCCGCCCTGCGGCCGCTCGTCGAGCGGCGCCGCCGGCGGGGGCGCGCCCGCCGGCGCCGGCGTGTCGCGGCGCCGCCCGCGGTGGTAGGTCAGCGCGACCGAGCACGCCTCGCACGTCGTCAGGTTCCCGCACGAGCCGCAGACGACGCTCGGCGCGAAGCCGCGGCGGTTGAGGAACAGGATCGCCTGCTCCTTCGCCGCGAGCGTCCGCTCGAGCGCGCGGTGGAGCGGCAGGGAGATCAGCGGATCGCCCGAGGGGCCGGCGCCGAAGCGGCGGAGATCGACGAGGGTGACCTCGGGGAGGCTGGCCTCGCGGTGCGCGCGGTCCGGCAGGCGCAGCTCGACGAGCTTGCCGCGGCGCACCAGCGCGACCGACTCGATGGAGGGCGTCGCCGAGCCGAGCACGCACACCGCCCCGGCGCGGTGGGCGCGGAGCAGCGCCATGTCGCGCGCGTGGTAGCGCACGCCCTCCTCCTGCTTGAACGAGCCGTCGTGCTCCTCGTCGACGAGGATGAGGCCGAGGTCCGGCACCGGCGCGAACAGGGCCGAGCGCGCCCCGATGGCGACGCGCACCTTGCCGCCGTGGAGGCTCGCCCACATCGCGTGGCGGTCGGCGTCGCCGAGGCCGCTGTGCAGCACCGCGAGCTCGTCGCCGAAGCGGGCGCGGAAGCGCGCGACGAGCTGCGGGGTGAGGGCGATCTCGGGCACCATCACGAGCGCGCCGCGGCCCCGTTCGAGGCAGCTGTTGATGGCGCGCAGGTACACCTCGGTCTTGCCGGAGCCGGTCACGCCGAAGAGGAGGAACGCGCTCGGCCCGGCGGACCGCGCCTCCTGCCCGGCGGGCTGCGGCTCGCGCGGGGCGGCCGCGCCCACCTCCCCTTCCCCGGACGCGGACAGCGCCGCGAGCGCCGCGTCGATGCGCGCCGCGGCCTCGGCCTGCGCCGCGTTGAGCTCGGGGGGCACGTCGCGCTCCTCGGGGAGGCGGAAGAACGGGTCGCGCGGCGGCTCGCGCTCGTCGAGGGCGACGAGGTTGCGCTCGGCGAGCTTCTTCAGGGCGCTGCGCGCGTTGCCGAAGCGCTCCTCGATCCGCGCGACCGGCTGCTCGCCGGTCGCCCGTAGCAGCGCGAGCACGGCCGCGGCCTGCCCGCGGAGCGTGCCGGGCTCCTCGACGGCATCCGTCGCCCTGGCGTAGGCGACCTTGCGGCCGCCCACCTGCTTGGCCCGGCCGAGGTCGAGCATGCCGTCGAGCTCGCCCTGCGCCTTGAGCGCCCGCACCTGCCCGCGCTCGATCGCCGGCAGCGCGAGGCGGAGCACCTCCCCGATCGGCGCGAAGTAGTAGGAGGCGAGCACCTGCAGGAACGAGAGCAGCTCGGCCGGCAGCGCCGGGCGGGCGTCGACGAGCGCCGCCAGCGGCTTGATCTTCGACGGATCGATGGCCGCGCTGCGCTCGCTCACGGCGAGCACGACGCCGATCAGCTTGCGCCGGTGGAACTCGCAGAGCACCCGCGCCCCCGGTCGCACCTCGCCGGCGAGCGCGGCGGGGACCTCGTAGGTGAAGGCCTGCGAGAGCGGGACGGGCACCGCAACATCGGCGAGGAGGGGCATCGCTCCGGGGAAGGCCGCGCGCGCGGCGCGGCACGGGCGAGATACCAGAGAACGCCGCCCGGGACGAGGAACCACGGCACGCGCGCGCACGGTGCGCCCGTGCAGGCCCGAAAAGAGGCAAAAAAAAGCGCCACCGGGGCCTTGGGGGGGGAAGGCCGCGCCGGCAGCGCTGCCGGACATAGAGCACCGTCCGTGCCATCTCTGCTGTTCGCGATCTGAACGTATTTCGCTCCAGATGAGACGGCTGCGGCTTCCGAACCTGAAATTTCAGCAATGCACCATTGCAGAAGCGAATTGCGCTGGCCTGCTCGCGCGTCGCACAGGCACGCACCGCGCGGGCGATGGGAACGCCCGAGCCGCTTCCGAGGGGCCCGCCGATTGCTCGGGATCCGGTCAGGGGTTCACCGCTGGACGGTCGGCGGGGCGGGCGCCATGGGCTGGAAATGCGTGCAATCACGCGCCTTTGAGGAGGGGACATGATCAGAACCGCGGTCTTGAGCGGAATCGAAGAGCAGGACTGGATCGACCGGATGGCCGACCCGCTTCAGCGCGGCATCCGGTCCGTCCTGAAGCGAGCGCCCGCGGTCGCGAAGGTGCTCCACGGCAAGTTCCTCGGGCACCCGCTGCATCCGGTGCTGGTGACCATCCCCATCGGCGCGTGGTCCTGCGCGCTCGTGCTCGACCTTGCCGGCATCGGCCGCGGGCGGCGGCTGCATCGGGGGGCGGACGCGACAGCGGCCATCGGCCTCGGCGGGGCGCTCGTGGCCGCCTTTGCCGGGCTCGCCGACTGGAGCACCACCCTCGGCTCCGCGAAGCGGATCGGCTTCGTCCACGGCGCGATGAACATGGCGATCGCCGGCCTGTACGGCGCCTCGCTCGGCTCCCGGGCGATCGGGCTGCGGCCCCTCGGGATCGCGCTGTCGACCGCGGGGTTCGGCCTGGCGGGTGCGAGCGGCTGGCTCGGAGGAGAGCTCATCTACCGCTACGGCGTCGGCGTCGGCAACGACGCGTGCGAGCGGCGGCCGGAGACGCAGGTGCCCGTGCCCGAGGCGCCGATCGCCGGCTGACGGCGACGGGAACCGCCGGTGCGCTAGCGCGCCGCGAAATAGCAGCCCGCGACGACGAGCGCGGCGAGGGCGAACAGCAGCGCGGCGTGCACGAGCAGCGGCACGAGCCCGCGCCCCTGCGGGCGAGCGAGCGGACGCTGCGCCGTGGCCCAGGGCGACGGCGGCTCGACCGCCGCCCGCGCGGCGAGCGCCGCGCTCTGCGCGCCGGCCGCCCTTGCGAGCTGCGCGGCGGCCTCCCTCGCCGCCGGCGCGGCCACCGCCATCGCCCTCGCGATCGCGGCGCCGCCCTCCATCGCGCGCGGCGTGGCGGCCGCGGTCGCGAGCGGCTCGAGCACCGCGGGCGGACCGAGCTCCAGCGCGCGCACCGCGCGCTCGCGCGCCCGGCGGGCCGCGACGATCTCCATGCCGAAGTTGTCGCGCAGCCACGCCCCGAAGCGCAGCGGGCTCGCCGTCAGCTCGGACGCCGCCGCGTAGGCCGCGACGTCCCGCAGCATCGCCGCCGCGCTCGGGTAGCGCTCCTCGGGCGCCTCCGCGAGCGCCCGCGCGACGATCGCGTGGAGCGCCGCCTCGTCGGGGAGGCCGCGCTCCATGAGCGGCGGGATCTCCGCGCGCCGCGCGAGCTCGAGCAGCTCGCCGCGCGCCTCTTCCTTCGAGAGGCCCGCCCCCGGGGCCGGGCTGTACATCCGCCGGCCGGCGAGCAGCTCCCACAGCAGGATGCCCGTCGCGAAGAGGTCGGAGCGCGCGTCGAGCGCGTCGCCGCGGGCCTGCTCGGGGCTCATGTAGCCGGCCTTGCCCTGCAGCGCCTCGTCCAGCGTCGCGCCGCTGCGCTCGTGCGCGCGGGCGATGCCGAAGTCGCAGAGCTTGATCTCTCCCTCGAAGCTCAGGAGCACGTTCGACGGCGAGACGTCGCGGTGCACGACGCCCTTCCGGTGGGCGTAGGCGAGCCCCTGCAGCGCCTCGGCGATGATCAGGAGCGAGAACGCGACCGGGAGCTTCACCTTCTGGCGCGCGCAGCGGCGGAGCAGCTCGCGCAGGTCGAAGCCCTCGACGTACTCCATCGCGATGAACAGCGAGCCGTCCTCGCGGCCGAGATCCTCGACCTGCACGATGGCCGCGTGGCGCAGCCCCGCGGCGAGCCTGGCCTCGCTCGCGAGCATCTCCACGAAGCGCGGATCGTGCGCGAACCTCGGGGTGACCTCCTTGATGGCCACGAGGCGCGCGGCGCCGAGATCCGTGCGCACCCGCGCCAGGTACAGATCGGCCATCCCCCCCTGGCCGATGTGGTCGAACAGCGTGTAGCGGCCGAATTGGCACGGCAAGAGCCGCCCTGCGCGGGGCGCAGCCCGGCGCAGGGGGAGATCCTCATGACCGGGACCGCGGGCGAGGGGCGGCAGGCCAGAAGGCGGGTACGGGAGCGTGCCTCCGCGACGCACATCGAGGCGATCGATCTGCACGAGCCCTCGTCGCAGACTTCGCGCGGGCGGGCCAACTAAACGGGCGCCGCCCCCGGCAGCGGCCGGGGCCCGGGGCCCGGCGGCCCGGGCATAGCTGCCGGGACGCGGCGGTCCGACGCCGCGCCGACGCCCGGCGAGCGCGCCGACCACGTGCAGCGTGCGCGGCGGCGGGCTACATCCGGCGCATGACGTTCAGTGCGGGCTGGGGACAGCCCTTTGCCGGGTCGTTCATCCGCATCGTCGACGACCGGGGGCGCAAGCACGAGTGGCGGACCCCTCCGCGGCGCATCGTCTCGCTCGTCCCGAGCGACACCTACTCGCTCGTCCGGCTCGGCGCCCGGGACCGCCTCGTCGGCCGCACCCGCTACTGCGTCGCGCCCGCGGAGGACGTCGAGGGCATCGAGCTCGTCGGCGGCACGAAGGACGCCGACGTCGATCGCATCGCCGCGCTCGACCCCGAGGTCGTCGTCGCGAACCAGGAGGAGAACAGCAAGCGCGACATCGAGCGCCTCGACGCGGCGGGCCTCCGGGTGCTCGTCTCGTTCCCGAAGCGGGTCGCGGACGGCGTGGCCCACCTCGCCCGGCTGGCGCGCCTGCTCGGGCACTCCGCGATGACCGCGGCGGCCGCGCCCGCGGCGGTCCCGGAGCGCGGCGAGCCGGACCCGTCGCGGCCGCCGGCCGCCGCGCGCGAGCAGGTCGCGGCCGCCTACCGCGCCCACGCCGCGGCCGAGGCGCGGCGCCGCGCGCGCCCCCCGCTCCGCGCCTTCATCCCGATCTGGATGGACCCGCTGATGACCGTCCATGGCGACACCTTCATCTCGGACATGCTCGACCTCGCCGGCGCGCAGAACGTCTTCGAGGATCGGCCCCGGCGCTACCCGCTCGCGGCCGACCTGGGCAAAGCGCCGCCGCTCCCGCCCGAGCGCGTCCAGGGCCGCGACGTCCGCTACCCCCGCGTCACCCTCGACGAGGTCGTCGCCCGCGCCCCGGACCTCGTGCTGCTGCCCGACGAGCCGCACGCCTTCACCGACGCCGACGCGGCAATATTTCGCTCCCTCGACATCCCCGCCGCCCGCCGCGGCCACGTGATCCGATGCGATGGCAAGGACCTCATGTGGTACGGCGCGCGGGCGCTCGAGGGGCTCAATCGGCTGCGGGAGATCATCGACGCCGCCCGTCCCTGATGCACGCACGACGCGATCGTCTGTCCAGGGGCGCGCGGCCCCATGCGCGCGCCGCGCGGCCGAGCGAGCCCCCTCCTCGCCACGTCGCAATTGGGGTAGGACCGTGGGATGACGTGGACACGGGAGACGTTGCGGGCAGAGATCATCCAGCTCCTGGAAGGACACACGGCCGGCGAGGTAAAGATCGAGGAGTCGAGCCATCTCGTCGCCGATCTCAGCCTCGACTCGCTCGGGGTGATGGAGATCGTCGCGGATATGGAGGATAAGTTCGACCTCTCGATCCCCGACGACATGTTGCGCGAGGTCGACACGGTCGCCGACGTCGTCAAGGCCATCGAGCTCAGGCTCAAGAACGAAGGAAGGCTCTCGGGATGACGGCTGTTTGGAAAGCGCGGACGGTCGCCCAGGCGATCGAGGACGCAGCGGCGAGCACGAAGACGGGCTATCGCTTCATCGAGGAGTCGAGCGAGAACGAGCCGTTCTTCACGCATGGCGGCATCGAGCGCGCGAGCGCGCGCATCGGCGGCGCGCTCCAGGCGCTCGGGCTCCAGAAGGGCGAGCGTGTCGCGTTGATCCTGCCGGACAACGCCGACTTCATCTTCGCCTTCCTGGGCGCGATCCGCGCGGGCATCGTCCCGGTGCCCATCTACCCGCCGACGGGCCTCGGCAAGCTGACCGGCTACCTCGAGAACACGCTGCACATCGTCGCGAAGAGCGGCGCCAAGGTCCTGCTCACGAGCGCCGAGATCAAGCGCGTGCTCGGCACGATCCAGGCGCAGGCGCCGGAGCTCCAGCAGATCGTGGCGGTCGAGGGCATCCGGGGCTCCCGCGAGGAGCTCAAGCCGGTGAAGGTCGAGCTCGACGACGTGTGCTTCCTGCAGTTCACGAGCGGCTCGACGTCGCGCCCGAAGGGCGTGGTGCTCACGCACGCGAACCTGGCCGCGAACGTGCGGGGGATCGTGGAGCTCGGCCTGGCGGTGCGCGAGTCGGTCGACACCGGCGTGTCGTGGCTGCCGCTCTACCACGACATGGGGCTCATCGGCTTCGTGATCGCGCCGCTCTACTACGTCAACACGGTCACCTTCCTGCCGCCGCTCCTGTTCCTGAAGCGCCCGGTGCGCTGGCTGGAGACGATCACGCGCCACCGGGGCAACGTGTCGTTCGGCCCGAACTTCGCCTATGCGCTCTGCGTGAAGCGGATCCGGGAGCAGGAGATGGCCGGGCTCGACCTGTCGACGTGGCGGGTCGCCGGCTGCGGCGCCGAGCCGATCCGGGCCGACAACCTGCGCGCCTTCGCCGAGAAGTTCGCGCCGGTCGGCTTCGACGAGAAGGCGTTCGTCTGCTCGTACGGCATGGCCGAGAGCACGCTGGCGGTGTCGTTCAGCGCGCTCGGGACCGGGCTGCAGACCGACGTGGTGGACGGCGAGACGCTCTGGAAGGAGGGCAAGGCGGTGCCCGCCCCGGCCGACAGCGACGGCGCGTCGTCGCTCGTGCAGTGCGGGTCGGCGTTCGAGGGGCACGAGATCGCGGTGTTCGCGTCGGACGACGCGGAGAGCGCGCGCCCGCTCGGCGACCGCGAGGTCGGGGAGCTCCGGCTCCGCGGCCCGAGCGTGATGCCCGGCTATTTCAACGACCCGGATCTCACCAAGGAGGCGTTCGCGGGCGGCTGGCTGCGGACGGGCGATCTCGGGTACCTCGCCGAGGGCAAGGTCTATATCTGCGGGCGCTCGAAGGAGGTCATCATCGTCAACGGGCGCAACTACTACCCGCAAGATCTCGAGTGGGAGGCGAGCCGCGTCTCCGGGGTCCGGAAGGGCAACGTGATCGCGTTCGGGACGATGAAGCCGCACAACGACCGCGAGCGGGTGGTCATCGTCTTCGAGACGCCGGCGCTGGACGAGCAGGAGAAGCAAGCGGTGAAGGGCGAGGTGCGCCGCGTCGTGCAGCAGGCCATGGGGCTCACGGTCGACGACGTCGTCGCGGTCGGGGCGGGCGTGCTGCCGAAGACCTCGAGCGGGAAGCTCCAGCGGAGCAAGGCGCGGGAGCTCTACGAGAACGGGGAGCTCCTGATCCGCAGCTCGTCGCGCGACGGGGACCGGCTGGACGCGGCGAAGGAGTTCGCCAAGAGCCAGATCAACTACTTCCGTCACGCGATCTTCCGCGGGCGCGGGGGGTGATCCTGGCGGGGGGCGCCTCGAAGGGGCGCCTCCTCGGAGGATCGCTGGACGGCGGGGGCAAGGGGGCGGGCGGCTCTCCGGTGGAGCGAGCGGGCGCGAACGCATAGCCGCTGGTGCGGGGGGCCGTTATCGTCGGCGGCCGGAGGGCGATCCATGCCTGCTTGGCTCAATCAGCTGCTGCCGATCGCTCTGCTGCTCGCGGCCATCGCGGTCGTCATGCGGCGGCTGCCAAAGATCGAGCTCGGACACACGGAGGAGTTCAAGCGCCGGCGGTTCTTCAACTGGTTTCCGCTCGGGCTCACTTACGCCTTCCTCTACATGGGGCGGTATAATCTCTCCGCCAACGCGTCGGCGCTCGACGCGATGCAGCTCGTCAGCAAGCAGGAGTTCGGGAGCATCGACGGCTGGGGGTCGGCCGTCTACGGGGTCGCCTTCCTGCTGAACGGGCCGCTCACGGACCGGTGGGGCGGGCGCACCACCATCCTCCTCGCCGCGGGCGGGTCGGCGCTCATGAACCTGCTCATGGGGGCAGCCGTCCGCGTCGCCCAGGAAGGACAGCTCGACCACGACGGGGCCATCACCACGATGACGGTCCTCTTCGCCGGCAACATGTACTTCCAGAGCTTCGGCGCCGTATCCGTCGTCAAGGTGAACGCGCCCTGGTTCCACGTCCGCGAGCGCGGGATGCTCGGCGGCGTCTTTGGCATCCTGATCTCGCTGGGGCTCTACTTCGCCTACGACTGGAGTCGATTCATCGCCAAGCACCTGCCCATGCAGTGGGCCTTCCACATCCCCGCCCTGCTGCTGCTCGGGTTCCTGGTGCTCGACTTCTTCGTCATCCGCGACACGCCGGGCAAGGCGGGATTTCAGGACTTCGACACGGCCGACGCGTCCTCGGGCGACACCGGCGAGCGCATGGGCCCGCTCGGCGTCGCGCGGCGCATGTTCTCGCAAAGGGTCATCTGGATCATCGTCGCCATCGAGTTCTGCAGCGGCTTCCTCCGCAACGCCGTCATGAAGTGGTACCTCATCTTCGCCGACAAGACCGACCTCGAGGGCTTCGTGTCGACCCACTGGGGCGTGCTCCTCTGCATCGCCGGCATCCTGGGCGGCGTCTTCGCCGGCTTCATCTCCGACCATGTCTTCGATTCGCGCCGCGGCCCCGTGGCCTCGGTGCTGTACGCAGGCCTCGTGCTCGGCGCGGTGATCGTCCTCTTCACGCTGAGCCTCCCCATCGCCGGGTGGACCGTCGTGTTCATGTCCCTCTGCGTGATCGGCGTCCACGGCATGCTCTCCGGGACCGCGAGCATGGACTTCGGCGGCAAGAAGAACGCCGGCGTCGCGACAGGCATCATCGACGGCTTCGTCTACCTGGGCACGGCGACGCAATCGTTCCTCTACGGGAGCATCCTGCCCTCGGGCGACGCGGCGAAGGACCCGGCGAACTGGATCTCATGGCCCCTCGCCATGCTCCCGGTCGCCCTCGTCGGCTTCGCGCTGGCGACGCGCGTGTGGAACGCGAGGCCGCAAAGGCAAGCCGCGGCCCACTGACGCGCGAAGTCGACGCGCTACAGGATGATCGGCTCGCAGTTCGTGTACTTGAGCGTCGAGATCATGAAGCTCGATCCGCCGCTGCGGCGCTCCGCGAAGAAGATGTCGAGCGGGTAGTTCTTCCCGAGCTCGAGGCCGAGCGCCTCGGCCATCGCGTCGAGATCGAGTGTGTCGAACATCGAGCCGTGGACCCCGCCCAGATCCATCACCAGCTGGTTGTTGATGAACACCCAGATGTCGTCATCGCCACCGAAGATGAAGTCGTCCCCGCCCCTGTACCTGAAGCTCATGTGGAGCTCGAACGTGAAACCGTAATTGTGGTCCCTGTCCTGGTTGCCCCAGCCTTCGCCGTCGATGGGGAAGAACTCCCTGCTGGAGAAGAGGCGAAACTCGTCATCGCTCACGTCGAGGGGGACGACGAACCGGATCGAACGGTTGATCTCCGGGACGTCCCGGAACCATTGATCGAAGTGCTCGCGCCCGGACGTGTACTCCGTGGCACCCTCATGGGCATATACCGGCTTCTGGTCAGGGCCGAGCACACGCTCGACGATGCCCGGCGAGCCCGTGCCCTCGAAGCGCTCGAAGTCCGGGTGCCCGCCGGGAGTGCCGTACGCCTTGAAGTCGCGCACCACCCCTTCGAGCCGCGGCTCGCAGCCGGCTTGCCCGCCGCTCGAGGAGGACGTGCCCGGGGCCGAGCCGCCGCCGGCCGGCGAGAAATCGCCGCCCAGGCCGGTCCCGGAGGAGCCGCCGCCCGTCCCCGAGGCGTCGATCTCGATCGTCTTCCCGATGACCTCGGGGATGGCGGTACACCCGGCGAGCGCGAGCGCCGAGGCTGCGGAGAGAAGGATGGCCAGCGATTGCGGAGAGCATGACACGACACGGCACATCGTCAGTGATGCCGATATAGCATATCGGGTCGACTCGCGCCCGCGTGCCGCCCTGCTCCGGCACCCCTTGCGGTCACGACCGCTGGAACGATCTGCCAGGATCGACGAGGCCATGGGCAAGGTGGAAGACGGCGCGATCCAGGGGGTCGCCGGCGCCGGAGAGTTCCTGCCCGCGGCGCGGTTCGGAGACGCCCAGATCCGCCTCGAGTTCCATCGCCTTTCGCGCCGCCCGGGCGGTCGCGGGCGGGGAGATCGGATAGCGGTGCGCACGACAACGAGGGAGCGGTCAGCATCACCACCTGTCCTCGATCGCCTCCACCCTCACCTCGCACGCGTCGTCCCCCCGGAGCGGCGACCTCGTCTCGTGCACCCGGAACCGCGTCCCGATCTTGAACAGCCCGCCGTACGTCTCCGCGTCGATCGGCCGCTCCGTCCCGAAATCCACGCGGTGCAGGAGCTGCATGATCGCGAGCGCCGTCCCCTGCTGGAACAGGAGCCGCGCCCTCGCCGTCGGCCCGTGCCTCATCGCGTAATACGCGCTCTCGTGCGTTATCGGCGCGCGCAGCACCAGCACCCGGCCCGGCTGGAACTCGGGCGCGGAGAGCGCACCCCACCCGAGCGCGCGGGCGAGCCCGAGCAGCTGCTCCAGACGCTCATGCTGGTCCCTGCCCACCGGGCCGCACACCGCCTCGAACGACGCGGAGGCGAGCATCCCGCCGAGCAGGTGGAACGCGCCCGTCTGCGCCGCCTCCCGCACCAGCGCCTCGAACACAGGGACCAGCTCCGGAGACCGACGCTCGATGAGGTGCACCGTGTCGAACGTCTTCTGCTCGAGGTACCCCACCGGCAAGACCGCCAGGTTCACGCCGTACGCCGGGATGAGCCCGCGCTCGTCGGACCGGAGCGCCCCGAGCTCCTCGAGCATCGCGAGCCCCGCGCGCTGCGCCCGCGCCTCCGGGCCGCTCTCGGGTTCCCAGCTCACCCGCGACGACTCGATGACCGCGCGCGTCAGCGCCTCGCCGAAGCGCGGCCGCTCGGACCGCCGCGTGAGCAGGAAGGCGCAGGCCACGTCGCCCCGCGCGACGCACGTCACCTCGTCGGCGTCGAGCCGACCCCAGTCGGACGGGAACGCGAGGCTCGCCGCCGCCGAACAGTAGCCGGAGGCAAACGCGTCCACGACCATCCGGTTCTGGATGCGACCGCCGTACTTCGCGAGGAAGCTCGTGCCGTGGAAGAGCGCCTCCGCCTGCACCATGCCGCCCTCCGCGCTCAGCTCGAACCGCAAACACCCCTGCCCCATCGCGGCGAACAGCTCGGCCGCGAGCTCGAGCTTCTCCCGCGGCGAGGCGCCGTGGCGCGCCGCGTACAGCGGGCCGAGCAGCGCGTGCGTCGCCTCGAACGCCGCCTGCCGGCGCACGCCGCGGCTCTCCCCGCCGAGCGCGTCGTAGATCGTCTGCTCCAGGAAGAGCGCGTAGTGGTGCGAGTGCACGATCACCAGCTGGTCCGCCACGTGGAGCAGGCCGTGGGGGGCGATCGGGCCGAGCAGATCGCCGAGCGGCCCCTCGATGCGGCCCCGCAGTCCGCGCCGGAGCGCCGTCACAGGAGCCTCCGCAGCGCGGCGCGCTCCAGGCCGAGGATGTCCGCCGCCGCCGTCTCGATGAGGACCATCGCCTCCGCGCCGAGCTCGTCCGGGTGCTCCAGCGCAAGCGGCGTCAGCCCGGCGCGCAGGGCGAGCCGGAGCCGCGCGACGTGCGGCTCCGGCGCGCGGGCCTCGAGCAGCGCGAGCAGCCGCTCGGTGCGCGCGGCCTCGGCCGACGGCGGATCCGGGGGCGGCGGCGTGCCGCCCGTCCGGCGCGACGGGATGCTCGACGAGCCCCGCGGCGGCGCGGAGCGCGCGACGCCCCGCACGAGATCGTCCACCGTGTCCGCGCTGAGCGCCTCCTCGAACAGCCCCGGCGGGTCGCTCAGCATCTCCTCGGGCGGCTCCTCGAGCGGCAGCTCGGGCGCGAGCTCCGCGGCGAGCCGGTGCGCCACGAGCCGCGCCATGCCGAGCGGCATCGTGCCGTCGAACAGGCTCGCGACCACGCACGCGCGGACGCGGCGCAGGAGGACGGTCCGGCCGCTCAGCTCCAGGGTGACCACCGGGTCCGGGAGCTCCTCCCCGCGGCCGTGCGAGCCCGGCGGCTTGCTCGACGACCGCGCGCCGCGGCCCCGGACGGGCCGGGCCGACGCCTCGCGCTCGGGGACGAGCCGCTGCGCGGCGAGCTGGCTCCCGAGGTACGCATCGCGGAGCCCCGCGGCGACGTCGCCCGGCGAGAGGGCCGCGCCCTCGCGGACGAACAGGGCGTGGACGCGCGCGTCGCTCAGGTGGAACACGACGATCGCCTCGAGGCCGTCGACGCCGTAGCCGATGCTGTCGAGCGCGATCGGAGCGAGCGGGTCGTCGTCGTCCAGCGCGCCCGCGACGGCCGTGACCCCACCGCCGAACGAGGACTCGGCGTGGTCCGCGCTCACCTGACGACCCTGACCGCGACGTCGAGCGCGTGCCGGCACGCGATGCGGACGGCGTGCGCCTCGCGCGGCATGAGGGGGACCGGGCGCATCAGGCCGACGATGTACCCGGCCGAGCGCACCTGGAACCCGATGAGCTGGAAGCACGGCTCGTCGCCGACGCACAGGTCGAACCGCTGCGACGGGGCGCCCGGCAGCGCCGCCACGAGCGAGCCGATCGCCGACGCGATGAGGCCCGAGGCGGCGAGCCGCGCCTCCGTGTCGCGGATCGCGCCGGCGAACGGGAGCCCGGCCGCGTCCGCGAGGAAGACGTCCGTGGCGCCGGTCACCTCGGCGATCCACTCGATCACCCGCTCGCAGCGCGCGACCGGCCCGCCCGCCGCGGCGAGGTCCGGGAAGCGCGGCTGCGCGCGCCCCGCCGCGAGCGCCTCGACGGCGAGGTCGAGGCGCTCCGCGAGCGGCTCGCGCGCCGACACGAACGAGGCCGACGAGGCGGGCGACGGCAGGTCGAGCGGCGCGCCGTGCCGCGCGTCGACGTCGTCCGCCGACGAGGGCAGCGCGCTGCGGAGCCCGAGCTCGCCGCCCGCGCCCGCGCTCGACATCGGCAAGAGGTCGCTCGACGGCGCGAGCTCCTCGAACGACGGCGAGAGCGGCGCCGCGGACATCGGCTCCGGCTCCGCCCGCGAGGGCGGCGGCGGCGACCCGAACGACACGAGCGGCGCGCCCGCGGGCGCGATCGACGGGGGCTGCCGCTTCCGCGGCTTCGACTGCTTGACGAGCGCCGCCGCGGTGAGGACGGCGCTGTCGATGTCAAAGGAGGAGCGAGATCGGGCCATCGTCATCGTCCGGCGAGGTGGGCTCCAGGCGAACCAGGACGTCGTTCGCGAGCTGATCGAAGACGCGCGCGAGCGGCGGAGGCCGCTTCTGCATGAGAAGGAGCGGCGCCCCGCGGAGAGACGCCTCGAGGAACGCCTCGTCGCGCGGGATGACGGTATCGAGGATGATCCCGTCGGGGAACCTGGTCCAGAGCGTCTCGGCGACGTCGAGCGACGCGGACGCCTGCCGATCGAACATCGACAGCACCATGCCGAGCAGCGACAGGCGCGGGTTCGTCTCGGCGCGCACGCGATCGATCACCGCGAGCAGCTGGCCGACCGAGCGGAGCGCCAGCGGCTCGGCCTGGAGCGGCAGGAGCGCGTGCGTCGCCACCTCGAGCGCGCGCGTCGTGACCTTGCCGAGCCCCGCGGGGCAGTCCACGACCACGAGGTCGAAGTCCGGCGCGAGCCGCGCGAGCACGCTCGGGAGCACCGGCGCGCGGGCGAGCGCGTCCTCGAAGCCGGCGACCGTCGTGGGATCGACCCGGCCGACCGTGAGCACCTGGAGCTGCGGATCGCGCGTCCGGAGCAGCACCGACTCGAGGCGCTCGGCGCCCGTGAGCAGCTCCGCGACGCCCGGCCGCGCGCGATCGGCGAGGCCCAGCGACAGCCCGAGGCTCCCCTGCGCGTCGAGCTCGAGGACCAGCGCGCGGTTGCCCGCGCGCGCAAGGGCGAGCCCCAGGTTGAGGGAAATCGTGGTCTTTCCCACGCCGCCCTTCTGGCTCGCGACCGCAATGACGTACATGGACTCCCCGACGGCGCGCAGTCCCGGCGCCCGGGGGGCATCCTAACAGGACGGATGCCGCCGGAAACTAGAGCAGCGAGATCCGCTTCATCAGCGTGCCGCACAGATCGCTCTGCGGGTTGCGCCCGCGCTCGAGCGCGAGGCCGGCGCGGAAGATCTTGTCGGCGCTATCGAGGTTGCCGAGCACCACGTGGCAGAGCCCGAGGAGCTCGTGATCGGCGGGATCCCCGTGGATCGAGACGAGCTCGGTCAGCGCGGGCACCGCGGCGCGGTGGGCGTCGGTCATCGCTTCGGTGGGCTTCGACGGGACGCCCTTGGCGAGGATCATGAGCCGCAGCACCTGCCGCTGGTCCTCGGCCCGGTGCTTGAGAAACTCCGGCTTCTGGAAGAGATCGCGGTATCCCCGGTAGGCCGCGTCGAGGTTACCCCCGCGGGCGAGGGTGACGATGGTCTTGACCGCCTGGACGAGCGCCTCATTGGCCATATCGAGACGATACACGGGCCGGCGCCCCGCGGGGAGCCCGCCGCTGCGCCGACGGAACGTCACGCGGCCGCCGCGCGCTTCCGTCGCCGTCGCTCGCACAGGCGCCGCGCCCGCTTTTGTCGGCGTCGTTCGCGCCGTGCCCGCTTCTGTCGCCGTCGCTCGCGGACGCTCCAGACCGCGAGGCGCAGGGGCGCGTCGCTTGCGGCACCGCTGTACGCCGTGGTAGTCGCCTGGGGCTCAGTTGCCCATGCGCGCTTCTGGACGAGAAACAGGCCCGCCGGCGCCTCGCGCAGGCGCGCCGCACGCGTCCGCCTCCAGGGTCGCGAGGGAGGCCGCTGTCCGCGCCCGCGAGGGCTCCGTCGCGCCGCGGGGGCGCATTCTGCTCGCGTGCTGCCTCTCGGCCAGCGCGCTCGTCACGCTCGCCGCGCCGGCGGCGCTCGCGCAGCCCGGGCCGCCGGCGGACGCGGTCGTGGCGCCGCAGATCCTCGAGCACGTGGACCCTGTGTACCCGCCCGAGCGGCTCGCCGAAGGCGTCGACACGACGGTCACGCTGCTCGTCACGGTCGAGAAGGACGGCACCGTCAGCGACGCTGTCGTGGCCGAGTCCGGCGGCGCGGGGTTCGACGAGGCGGCCATGAAGGCCGTGCGGCGGTGGCGCTTCTCGCCGGCCCTGCGCGGCGGCGCGCCGGCGCGGGCGCGGATCCGGGTGCCGTTCCACTTCGCGCCCGGCCCCCACGAGGAGCAGCCCGAGCCGCCGGCGAGGCCCGATCGGCCGGAGGCCTCCCCGCCGCCGGCGCCGCCGAAGCCGGTGGAGTTCGCCGGGGGCGTCGCGGGCCCGCACGCCGTGGCCGAGCCCGGCAAGCCGATCGAGATCCACGTGCAGGGCCGCCCGAACCCGCCGCGGCGCGCGTCGAGCGACTTCCGGATCGGCCGCGCGGCGCTCACCGCCGCGCCGCACGCGTCCGCCGCCGACCTGCTCCGCACGGCGCCCGGCGTCCACGTCGCGCACCCCGAGGGCGAGGCGGTCGCGCAGCGCATCTTCCTCCGCGGCTTCGACGCGGAGCACGGCCAGGACATCGAGCTCCGGGTCGGGCCGATCCCGCTGAACCAGCGCTCGCACGTGCACGGCCAGGGCTACGCGGACCTCAACGTGGTCATCCCGGAGGTCGTGCGGTCGCTCCGCGTCGTCGAGGGCGTCTACGATCCGCAGCAGGGCGACTTCGCTGTCGCGGGCAGCGCGTACTTCGACCTCGGCGTCGAGGAGCGCGGGCTCCTGCTCAAGGGCACGCTCGGCTCGTTCAACACGCGGCGGCTGCTCGCGATCTGGGCGCCGGAGGCGCAGTCGGAGGACACGTTCGGGGCCGCCGCGGTGCGCACGACGGACGGCTTCGGCGACGGCACGCGCGGGGCGATCTCGGGCGCGGCCGTGGGCCAGTACCGGATGTACCTGCCGGACGAGTTCTCGCTGCTGCTCCACGTGGCGGCCCACGGCAGCCGCGCGAACCTCGCGGGCGTGCTCCGGCGGGACGACATCGCGGCGGGGCGCGTCGGCTTCTACGACGCCTACCGCGACCCGTCGGCCCGCTCGCAGTCGGCCGCGTCGACCCGGCTCCAGCTCGGGCTCCTCGCGGAGCGGGCGGACGACGACGGCTCCCAGAAGAGCGCCTGGCTCTGGGCGATGACGTCCGGGTACCGGAGCCGGATGAACTTCACCGGCTACACGCAGCGCTCGCGCGTGCGGCCCGCGTGGGCCGGCCGCGGCGATCTCGTCGAGCAGTCGAACCAGGACGTCGCGCTCGGCGGGGGCCTCGCCTACCGCACGCCGCGGGTCCCGCTCGCCTCGTGGCTCACCGGCCAGGTCGCCGTCGGGGCCGAGGTGCAGACCGACGGCATCGATCAGGCGCAGAACCTCCTCCAGCCGCCGCAGAACGAGACGTGGGACCGGCGCGTCGACGCGTCGATCCAGCTGACCGGGATCGGCGTCCACGGCGACGCGCTGCTCGAGCTGTCGCGCTGGGCGCGCCTGCGCGGCGGCGCCCGCGCCGACGTGCTCGTCTTCGACGTGGACGACCGCCTCGGCAACTTCATCCCGGCGTTCCAGAAGGAGACGCACATCGAGGGGTTCCGGCGCACGGCGGCGGGCGTCGCGTTCGGCCCGCGGGCCACGCTGGAGGTCGACCCGCTGCCCGAGCTGCGCCTCTCCGCAGCGTACGGCCACGGCTACCGCTCCCCGCAGGCGCGGCAGCTGGAGGAGGGCGAGAACGCGCCGTTCGCGACCGTGAAGAGCTACGAGGTCGGCGCGACGCTGCGCCCCGGCGGCGGCCTCAGCGCGACCGCGGCCGCCTACGAGACGCGCCTCTCCTACGACCTCGCGTTCGACGCGGCGGAGGGCGGCCTCGCGCGCATCGGCCCGACGACCCGCCGCGGGCTCGTCGTCTACCTGCAGGCGGCGCCGAGCCCGATGCTGACCGCGGGCGTGAGCGCGACGCTCGCCCACGCCACGCTGGACGCGCCGCCCCCGCCGACGCCCGAGAACCCGACGCCGCCGTACGTCGAGGGGCAGCAGCTGCCGTTCGTGCCGCCCGTGGTGGTGCGGGCCGACCTCTCGGTGAAGCGGCCGCTCGTCACGATCGCCGGCCGGCCGATCGTGGGGCGGCTCGGCTACGGCGCGACGTTCCTCTCGGCGCGGCCGCTGCCGTACGCGCAGACCGCGGCGCCGCTCCTCGTGATGGACGCGTCGCTCTCGCTCCGCCGGAGCCTCCGCGCGGGCGGCGATGCCGCGCAGGAGGGCCCGTGGATCGAGGTCGGCGTGGAGGCGCAGAACCTCCTCGACGCCCAGCATGCGGACACCGAGTACTCGTTCGTCTCGAGCTGGCAGACCACCCCGCTGCCGTCGGCGCTGCCGGCCCGGCACATCAGCGCGGGGCCGCCGCGCACGATCCTCGGGAACGTGACGCTCTCGCTATGAACGCTCGCAACGCTCACAACGCTCGCCCGGCCGCCCGCTGCTTGCTCGCCCTCGCGCTCTCCGCGGCGCCGGCGCTCGGCTGCGCTGGCACCGGCCAGCCGGAGGTCTCGTACCTCGCGTACGCCGAGGCCGCGCCGCCCGGAGAGATCGCCGCCGGCGCCTGGACGGTCGTGCTCGACGAGGCGTCGGTCGCCTTCGGGCCGGTCCAGCTCTGCGCGGCGGAGTCCGGCTCGGCGACGCTTTGCGGCACCGCGATCGCCGAGCTGCTCTCCATCGTGCGCGTCGACCTGCTCGATCCGGGGGCACAGCGGCTCGGCCGGGTCCGCGGCTTCGAGGGGGAGATCCGGAGCGCGTCGTTCGACTACGGGATCCACTGGTTCCTGACCGAGTCGGCGCCGGTGCGGTCGCCCGAGGCGCCCGGCGGGCACTCGGCGCACCTGCGCGGGCGCGCGACGCGGGGGGCGGTGGCGCTCGACTTCGTGGCCGACGTCGACGCGCTGCCGCAGTTCCAGGGGCAGCGCGCGGTCCCGAGCGTCGCGGCCGCGGCGACCGTCGGCGCCGAGCCGGTGCACCTCGCGGTCCGCTTCGACGTGGGGGCGTGGGTCGCGCGGGTCGACTTCGATGCGCTGGCCGAGGAGGCCGGGAGCGAGGGCGCAGGCGGCGAGGGCGGGACGACCAGCGCGGTGATCGCGCCGGGGTCGCGCGCGCACAACGCGCTGCGGATCGCGATGACGGCGCAGGAGCCGCCGGAGCTCGTCTGGTCGGGGTCGCCGTGAGGGGGCCGCCGCGGCGCCGCGGCAGGCCGAGGGCCGGGCGCCCAGCCCCGGCGATGGGGTCGCCACGCAGGACGCGCTGCGCCAGCGCCACCTCGACGACGATCACTGCGACGCGTCCGCGCGGTGCGGTCAGCTCGGCGCGCCCGTGCGCGCTCGTTCGGACTTCCAACGAGTGAGGAGCAGGATCATGCAGAGCATCGGACAGTCAAGGATCGCGGTCGCGGCGTGCGCGCTCGCGCTGGTCGCGGGTTGTGGTGGTGACGACGACGGCGCGGGGTCCGGGACCGGCACCGTGCAGATCTTCGTGGAGCCGGAGGACACGATCCCCGAGGGCCTCGAGCCGGGCACGGGGGAGGAGAACATCGCGGACGGCTGGAGGGTCACCTACGATCGATTCCTCGTGACCATCGGCAACGTGCGCGCGGCGCGCTCGGACGCGCCGCAGGCGACGCTGAGCGATCCGTCGGTGTTCGTCCTCGACCTCAAGAACGCTCCGGCCACGAGGTATGTGATCGCGGAGTTCGAGGGCGCGAGCGCGGCGCGCTGGGATCGCTTCGGCTTCGATCTCCCGAACGCGCGGGAGGGGGTGAAGACGCTCTCGCCCACCACCGAGGACGACGTGGCCCTCATGGTCGATAACGGCTACTCGGTGTTCTTCGAGGGCTCCATCGAGAAGGAGGGGGGCGAATCGTGCCCGCCGGACGGGGAGTGCGTCCCCGCGGAGGAGGTGCGCTTCAGCTGGGGTCTCTCGGCCGGCACGTCGTTCGAGGACTGCGCGACCGAGGACGAGCTGCCCGGGTTCAGCGTGCCGACGGGCGGGACGATCGCTGTGAAGCCGACCATCCACGGCGATCACTGGTTCTTCAACAACATCACCGCGGGCGTGGAGCTCACGAAGCGCTACGCGCAGTACATCGCCGACTGCGATCTCGACGGCGACGGCGAGACGACGATCGAGGAGCTCAAGCAGGTGAAGGTCGCCGACGTCTTCGGCCAGGAGTACAACCTCGCCGGCGCGATCGGGGAGCTCGAGACGGCGTACGACTACGTGGTCGCGCAGGCGCGCACGCTCGGCGACTTCCAGGGCGACGGCGAGTGCCCGAAGCGCACGGTGCTGCCGTGATCGGGTGAAGGCGGCGGGCCGCGCCGGTCGTGACGGCCGGCGCGGTCCTGCCTGCGTCAACGCCTCTCGTCCAGGTTCGGCCCACGTCCGGAAGGCGCAAGACGGCACCACACACGACGCGCGCTGCGCTCCAATCGTCGTAGTACGCGCGGGCATCATTTATCGGCGGCGCTATCGACAATGAACGCAATTCTCCTTGACCTCGTGCAGGAAGAGGGAATGCGCTGGCGTGGAGGTCATGATGAAAACCTGGTTGAGCCTGTACGCGGCGCGGCGCGGTTCGGTTGCCGCGCTGTGCGTGAGCGCGGTCCTCGGCTGTGAGCGCGCGCCACGGTCGAGCCCTGCCCACGCCGCCCCGGCGCAGCTGCCATCGCCGCCGGCGCCGGCCGGGCGATCGCCGGCGCGCGCTCCGTCCGGCGACCAGACCCCAGGGAGCGCCGCAGCTTCGGCGCAGCCGCCGGCCGCGGCGACGAGCCCGGCGGACGGCGCAGGGCGATCCGAGGCCGGCGCGAGCGCGGCAGCCGCCTGCGGTCGCTGCGACGGCGGCCTCGAGTGCATGGTCGTGGGCGATGTGGCTCGCTGCGTGGAGCCGCTCGACTTCGAGGCCCTGCACGATCGCGAACGCTGGCAGGGGCGCTGGGTGGGTATCCGCGCCCGCTACTTGCCCCTGCAAAGGAGCTGCACGAAAATGGACTGCCCATCTGACGGATGCTGCAACAAATGCACGGCCGGATTCCTGGCCTTCAGCTCGAGCAGCGGGAGTGTCACACCGCTCCGCAACGGCGCCCGGCTGTCGTGTGCCGCCAGCATGGACTGCGAGCACAAGTGCGGCATGAGCCCCGGCCACTACGATGTGATCGGCAAGCTCTCGTCGGCCAGCCAGGACGGCAAGCACGACGGGCACTGGATGCTCGAGGTCCTCGCGATTCAGGCTGCGGGCACGTAGCCGCCCGACACGTGCCGAGACGTGCGGCGACGGCATCTGGAGCGGGCCCGGGGAGGGCTCGGGACTGCGGGGGCCCGACTGCCGTCCCTGCGAATCGCCGGCGTGCACGCTCGGCGACCTCCGCCTAGCGCGCGTCGTGCTCGCGCCAGAACGCGAACGCCTCGTCCAGGTAGATCTCCTTCGCCCCGTGGCCGAACGGGTGCTCGGCGACGCGCACGGGCCAGCCCGCGCCGCGCAGGACGCCGGCGAGGGCGCGGGCCGATCTTCCCACCGAGTCGTGGGCGCCGAAGCCGATGTAGAACGGCCTGGGCGCCAGCGTCGCGAGCTCGGGCGTCGCCTGGCCTCCGCCGCCGGACATCGCGCCGAAGCCGTCGGCGTCGATGCCGCCGCGCAGCGCGAGCGCCGCGGCGAAGAACGCGCCCGACGACGAGCCGGCGACGTACACCCGCGAGAACGAGACGCCCGCGATCTCCTCCAGCTTGCGCCGCTTCTCCGCGAACGCCGCCACGAACGCGGCGGCGTGCTTCTCGTACGCCGGCCCGCCCGTCGGCCAGCCCCACCAGCTCGCGTACCCCTTCGGCGCGAGGCCGACCTTGCCGCGCGGCATCAGGGCGGCGACGCCCGCTCGTCGGGACGCGCGCGACACGACCGTCTCGAAGTTGGTCTTCTGCTGGCTCTCCTTCCCCGGCGGGACGATCCCGTGCAGGTAGATGAGCAGCGTGCGCGTCGGCGCGTCGGGCAGCACGTAGCAGGCCTCCTCGTCGAGCGCGTCGACGCCGTCGATGCACCAGTCCGACTCGACCCGCGGCGGGCGCGCGCGCGGCCAAGGCGCCTGCTCGGGCTGCGCGCTCGTGGCCGGGGCGGCAGCCGGGATCGGCGGCGGCGCCGGGCCGGGCTCCGCAGGCGCGAGCGCGCCCCCGTCACGCACGAGCGCGCGCCCGCGCCTCGGAGCGTCTGCCGCGCTGTTGCACGCGCACGGGACGACGAGGGCAACGATCGCGGTGAGCTGCCCCGCGATCCGCCGCGCGGCCGATCCAGCGGACGGCCCCCTGGCGCGAAGGCCAGGGCCGCCCAGCGCGCCGCTCGCCGAAGGCCAGCCCATCACCCCGCCCGCGCGTCGCTCACCGCGATCAGCGCCCCGAGCGCCGCCGCGCACACCGTCTCGGTGCGCAGCGTCAGCGCGCCGAGGCGCACGCGCTCGAACCCGAGCGCCGCGCACACGCCGAGCTCCTCCGGCGTGAACCCGCCCTCCGGACCGACAGCGAACGCCGCCTCCATGCCCGGCACGAGCGCGGCGAGCCGCGCGCCGAGCGGCGTCTCCGCGTAGGGATCCAGGCACATCCCCAGCGCGCCCCCCTCCCCCGCCCGCGCCTCCGCGAGCGCCGCCGCGAGGCTCATCGGCGCGTCCACCCGCGGCGCGTCCCCGCGCCCGCACTGGCGCGCCGCCTCGACCGCGATCCGGCGCCAGCGCTGGCTCCTGTCCTCGCCCGGCCGCGCCACGCTGCGCGCCGAGATCGCCGGGATGATCCGCGTCGCCCCGAGCTCGGTCGCGTCGCGCACCACCGCATCCATCTTGTCGCCCTTGCCGACCGCCTGGATCCACGTCACCCGCCGGCCAGGCCGCACCGCGGCCGGGCGGGGCGCGTCGATGCGCGCCTCCGCGCTCCGCCGGCCGATCGACTCGAGCGTGGCGTCCGCCTCGACCCCGAGCTCCGGATCGAACACGACGAACCGATCCCCCTCGCGGAGGCGGTGCACCCGCACGACGTAGCTCGCAGCCTCCGGCGGCAGCGCGATCACGCCCGCCGCGATCGACCCGAGCGGCACCCGCAGGATCCCCGGGCCGCTCATCCCGACGCGGACGCCGCGCCGTCCGGCGCGCGGAACAGGAGCGCCACCCAGCCCTCGCCGCCCGCGTCGCCCCGCGTCGCCCCACGATCGCCGCGCGGCGACGCGGGATCCGGCCGGGTCGCGACGTGCGCGAGCGGGCGCGGCAGCGAGGTGTACCGCGCCACGAGATCGTCCCGCTCGCCCTCGAGGATGCCCGACAGGATCAGCCAGCCGCCCGGCGCGAGCACGCGCGCGAGCTCGGGCCCGAGCGGCCGGAGCACCCGCGCCTCGATGTTCGCGACCACCCACGGGAACTGCCGCGTCACCTGCTCGACGACGCCGGCGCCCGCCGCGATGCGGCCCTCGAGGCCGTTGCGCGCCGCGTTCTCGAGGACCACCTCGATCACGTCGTCGTCGTTGTCGATCGCGACCGCCCGCTCCGCCCCGAGCAGCAGCGCGGCCAGCGCGAGGATGCCGCTGCCCGTGCCCACGTCGAGGATCTCGCGGCCGCGGAGCTCGGCCGCGTGCTCGTCGAGCAGCTCCGCGACGAGCGCGGTCGTCGCGTGGAGGCCCGTGCCAAACGCCCTCCCCGGCTCGAGCAGGAGCACCCGCTCGCCCTCGCGCGGCGCCCCGCGCTCGATCCACGGCGGCACGACCGTGATCGTGGGCGTCAGCGCGAACGGCGCGAAGTGCTCCTTCCACGCGTCGCGCCAGGCGTCGCCCACCACCTCCTCGAGCCGCGCGGCGAGCGGCGGCGAGAGCTCCCCGAGCGCCGCGATCGCCGCCTCCGCCTCGCCGTGATCCTCGAAGCTCGCGACGAGCGTCACCTGGCCCGAGCGCGCGCCGCGCACGAGCGTCTGCTCGTCGCGTTGCTCGACGCCGGTGGCGCCCAGCTCGAAGAGCGCGGCGCCGATCTCGTCGGCCTCGGGCTCGGGGACATCGACTGCAACGAACGGGTATCGAGGCTCCACCTGGCTTGCTCCGTGACGTGCCGCCGGCCTGAAGAGCGGCGGCGGCGCGGCCGGGAGCCTAACGAAATTCGCCCTCCTCCGCTCCGCCGATCGCGCGGAAGTCCTGGAGCGCACGGAGCATTTCCGCGCGCGAGCACATCCCCCGTCTCCGCCGCTCTACCGCCCCACGTAGCGGCGGCGCGCCGGGACCGAGACGAGCACCTCGGAGCGCGACGGCGGCGGCGGAACGCGCTCGCCGTCGTGAAGCACCATCGCGGTGAGGCGCCCCCCGTAGACGGCGCCCGTGTCGATCCCTGTCGCCCACGCGTGCATCTGCGGCTCGCTGCGCGCGTTGTGGCCAAACACCACGTGCGGCGGCCCCTGGTAGGTCTGGCCCCACAGCGTCTTGCCCCCGCGACGCTCGACCGGCTCGCCGTAGCGGCCGAGACAGCGCACGTACATCAACGTGTGCGGATCTTGCCGCTCGATCGGCAGCCCGGGGATCAGCCCCGCATGGACGACGCGGAGCCCGTGCTCCGGCAGATCCAGCCAGTACGGCAGCGTCTCGAGCCAGGCCCAGTCGCGCTTGCGCAGCTGCTGCGCGGTCTCCCTCGAGAGCTCCCCCAGCGGCTCGCCGCGAGGATCGCTGCGCCCGGCGCGCCACCGGAGCAGCCGATCCTCGTGGTTGCCCCGCACCGAGATCGCGCCGATTTCCCGGAGCAAATCGAGCGTTCCGCACGGATCCGGACCGCGCACGATCATGTCCCCGACCATGACCACCCGATCGCCCGACGCGAAGCCGACGTGCTCGATCAGCCGCGCCAGCTCATCCCGGCAGCCGTGGACGTCACCGATGAGGATCGTGCGCGGCATCGCACACCCAACGTAGCAGGGACGCCCGGTCCAGGGGGCTCTCCAGGCCCCCGCCCCCCGAGCCCGGCACGGCCGCGACGCCCCTCGTCCAGCGGAGGCGCGCACCGGAGCCGGGCGCCACGAGCGGCATTTTTCCTGTAATTACCGATACTTGTAAATGCCCATCGGCCTCCGCCGTCGCTGCCGGGCGGGCGGGCTGATCGGGCGCGGGGCCCGGCGCGGCGCGCCGGCGGCCCCGGTCAGGCGCGTTACGGAGAGTCGATCTTCGCGCGTTTCGGGATGACGACGATCCCGCCCTCGCTGACGAACCACTTCTTGCGGTCCTCCTCGAGGTTGAAGCCGATCTCGGCGCCGGCGGGGATCTCGACGTCCTTGTCGATGATGCAGCGGCGGAGCTTGACGTGGCGCCCGATCTTCACGTCCTCGAACAGCACGCACTCCTCGATGTGGCTGAAGGAGTTCACGCGGACCCGGTTCGAGAGCACGCTCCGGTGGATCCGGCCGCCGGAGATGATGCACCCGAGCGAGACCAGGCTGTCGGTCGCGATGCCGACGCGCGCGTTCGCCTCGTCGCGGAAGACGAACTTGGCGGGCGGATCGTGGCTGATGCCCGTCCGGATCGGCCAGCGCGGGTTGTAGAAGTTGAACGCCGGCTGGATGCTGACCAGATCCATCTGGGCCGCCCAGTACGCGTCGATCGTCCCGATGTCGCGCCAGTACCCCGCGCCCTCGTCCTCGCCGGGGACGCGGTTCTCGTGGAAATCGTAGACGTAGACGCGGCTGCCGCTCTGCACCATCCGCGGGATGATGTCGCGCCCGAAATCGTGCGCGCTGTCCTCGGTCGCGGCGTCCTGCTCGAGGACGTCGAGCAGCGCCGGCGTCTTGAAGATGTAGTTGCCCATCGACGCGAGGCACATGCCCGGCCTGCCCGGCATGCTCGGCGGATCCTGCACCTTCTCGTGGAAGGCGATGATGCGCCCCGCCTCGTCGCACTCGATGACGCCGAAGGACCGCGCTTCCTCCTTCGTCACCGGGATGGCGGCCACCGTCACCTCGGCGTCGCGCTCCAGGTGATCGTGCAGCATCTGGCGCACGTCCATCTTGTACACGTGGTCGCCGCCGAAGATGCAGAGGTGCTCGGGCGACTCGTCCGTGATGACGTGCTGGGTCTGGTAGACGGCGTCGGCCGACCCCTTGAACCAGCTCTTGCCCGTGCGCTGCTGCGCCGGGACGGTCTCGATGAAGCTGTCGAGCATCGGCGACAGGCGCCAGGCTCGGGCGATGTGCTCGTCTAGCGACGCGCTCTTGTACTGCGTGAGGATCTTGATTCGGTGCAGGCCGGAGTTGACGAAGTTCGACAGGACGATGTCGATGATCCGGTAGCGGCCGCCGAACGGCACGGCCGGCTTCGCCCGGTCGTGCGTCAGCGGGCCGAGCCGCCGGCCTTCACCGCCAGCGAGGATCATCACCAAAACCTTCGACGCTTCGAAAGCGGCGCGCAGGGTCGTCTCGCGCATGGGACGGAGAGGGTACTCGATCGATGTTGCGAGCGCGAAGAGCGGAAACGCGTCCTTCGCGGTTTCGAGGTAACCCGGGGGACCTCCTGGCGCGCGCGCGCGGCGCCTCCTGGGCGCCCTGAGCGCCTCGGCGCGCTCCCCCTTTCCGGCCCCGCGACGGGCTGCGTCGATCGGGGGACGTCGCCCGCCGCCGCGATGCGCCGCCGCATGGCCGCCCGATGAAGAGAGGGGACGTTCCCGTTTCTCTTTACGATCTGCTGGCGGCCGTGTTAGCCGTTTCCGCCGCCGCGCGCGCATGCGAGAGGCGCCTGATCCGCACGCGGTGCACCGCTGTCCGGAGGCTACTCCAGCGCTGGATCTTTCCTGCCGGATGTGCCCGTCACGTTGACCTTGGAGATGCCATGAACGTCCGATTCGGTCGAACCCTCGCCGCTGCCATCCTCCTCGTCCTCGTCGCGGGCACTTCAGGGTGCGGAACGGACGAGCAGCCCTACCAGGCCAAGCCCGCATTCAGCGGCCGGAAGCCGACCCTGCCCGCGGTGCCGACGCTCCCCGCGAAGAACAAGAAGCAGGGCGACGCCTACACGGTGTGGGGCGTCACGCACGATCTCCGGAGCCGCGTCCATTTCGAGGACGTGAACGGCAAGAAGCTCTCGATCATCGGTTACATCGTCAAGACGAACCTCCAGGACGCCCCGACCTGTGCCGTCCACAAGACGGGCAAGGGCGACCCGCCCGACTGCAAGGCGCCGGTCCCGAGCTTCGCGATCGCCGACGAGAAGGGCGAGACGAAGGACGTGATCGAGGTGATGGGCTGGGCCTCGAACTTCGCGCAGATCTACAGCATGATCGAGGCGATCGACAAGGCGCCGCGCGGCAAGGAGACCGAGGCGAAGCTCACCGACGAGTTCTGGGGTCAGGAGCTGCCGAACCCGATCCCGGCGGTCGGCGCGAAGGTGAAGGTCACCGGCACCTACGGCGTGACGTTCACGAAGTCGACCGGCGGCGCCGCGGCCAACCCGAAGTACGGCATCCTGTCGGCGGAGCAGATCGAGTACCTCGAGCCGCCGCCCGAGAAGGCCACCCTCCCCGGCATGAAGCGCAGGCCCTGACGCCCCCGCCACGCCGCAGCGGGCGCCGCCTCACGTGAGGATGGAGCGGATCCCGCTGCCCGGCTCGGCCGCCGCCGACTCGAAGATGGCGTCGATAAGGAGCCGCCGCATCGGCGGGTCGTGCGCCTCCCGGGCATCGATGCGCACAAGCGAGGCCGGCGCCTGGCGGATGAGCGAATCGAACGACGCCGGCTCGAACCGGTACAGGTCCTCCGTCACGAGGACCGCGTAGGGCTGCGACGCCGCGATCGTCGGCCGGAGCGAGCGCAGATCGCATTCGCGCACAGCGACGCCGAGCCGCGCCCCAACCTCCCGGCACACGGCGACGAACTCGGCAGGACAGCCGGCAACGATCACGAGCGGAATGGGCGGCGCGCTCGGGACCACGGCCTTGCGCGGCTTCGTACCGTCCTCCATACGCGCCTCCACGTAGGCCATGACTTGACTACGCCTGCAAGGGAATTGTTCCAGCAGACACCACGGCGCGCGCGGCCTCCCGGCGCGCCGCCCCGGCGCTCAACGCGCGCCGATCCCGTGCTGCACGTGCCACCCCCGGCCCTCCTCCACGCCGATGAAGCGGATCCGCCCGGACCGCTCCATGTCGTCGACAAGCTCCTCCGCCTCGAGCTGCGAGATGTCGATCCGGTCGCAGAGCACGTCCCGGAAGTGCGTCTTGCCCTGCACGTAGTCCGCGTCGATCAGCGAACCCAGCGCGCCCGCCAGGATCTCGGCCGCCAGGTCGAGCGCCACCACGGGCGTGACCACGGTCTCGGCGGTCGTGCGGACGCTCTCGTCCGTCGTCTGGACCGCCGCGTCGCCCATCGTGACGCTCTCGTCCCCGGTGATGAAGGTGCCGTACTCGACGGTGCCCCGCTCGGTCGTCATGGCTCCACCTCGTCCGCGCTCGGGCCGGTCCGGAGACCGCGCCCCCACTGGCTTCCTTCCACGCTATGGAGCGGGGGAGCGCCGACCGGAAGCCGACGCCGGAGCGTCCGCGCCGGAGGCGTCGATCCCGGCGGCGATTTAAGGCAGCAGCCCGCGGGAAGATCAGGGAAGCTACCGCTCCTGCCAGGCCCATCGGCGGGGGGGGTCTGGGCCCCGAGGTCATGATGTCGTCGCCCGAGGACTCCCCTTCACGCCCGAGCCGCATGGCGGCAATACGCACGCCGATCCCGAGGGCGCAGGGGCTGATCGCGTTCCAGCTCGTCGGTCGGGTGCTGCTCCACGCGATCCTCGTCGGCGTGACGGCCGGCGTCGCCGGCTCGCTGTTCTTCGCCGCCCTCGAGCTCGCCGAGCACGAGCTCCTCGTCAGGCTCACCGGCTACGCGCCGCTCCGCGCCAAGGGCGAGTCGGTGCTCTCGGGCGCGTTCACCGGGCCGTTCCGGCCCTGGCTCGTCTTCGTGCTGCCGGCCCTCGGCGCCCTCGCCGGCGGGCTGCTCACGGCGAAGCTCGCGCCCGAGACCCGCGGCGGCGGCGGCGACGCCTTCATCAACGCGTTCCATCAGCTGGGCGGCAACATGCGCCGCCGCGTCCCGGTGGTGAAGGCGCTCGCCTCGATCTTCACGCTCGGCTGCGGCGGGTCCGGCGGGCGCGAGGGGCCGACCATGCAGATCGGCGGCGCGATCGGCTCGATCATCGGGCGCGCCCTCCGGGTGGGCGCGCGCGAGCGGCGGATCCTGCTCATCGCGGGCGCCGCCGCCGGCATGTCGGCCGTGTTCCGGACGCCGCTCGGGGCCGCGCTCCTCGCCGTCGAGGTGCTGCACCGCGACGACTTCGAGGCCGACGCGCTCGTGCCCTCCATCCTCGCGAGCGTCGTCTCCTACTCGGTCTTCATCTACTTCTTCGGCGAGTCGACCCTCTTCGCGCACGCGCCCCGCTACCCGTTCATCCCGGGGCACCTCCCCCTCTACGCCGCCCTCGCGCTCGTCGTCTCGCTCGTGGCCACGCTGTTCCTCCGGACGCTGCACACGGTGGAGCACACGATGCACCGGATCCGGCTGCCGATCTGGGCGAAGCCCGCGCTCGGCGGCCTCGCGCTCGGCGCGCTCGTGACCCCGCTGATCATGCTCCTCGGGCCGCGCTTCGACCGGCCGGGGCAGGGCTTCGGGCTGCTGGGCGCGGGGTACGGCGCGGCCCAGGTCGCGATCACGGGCGCCTCCTGGATGCCGAGCGGGTGGACGGCAGTGCAGCTCCTGGTCGTGCTGCTCGCCACAAAGATCGTCGCGACCTCGCTCACCGTGGGCTCGGGCGGCAGCGCGGGCGACTTCGGCCCGTCGCTCGTGCTCGGCGCCCTCACGGGCGGGGCCTTCGGGCGCGCGGCGGAGCTCCTCCTCGGCGATCCGCGCATCGACCCCGGCGCGTTCGCGCTCGTCGGGATGGGCACGTTCTACGGAGGCATCGCGCACGTGCCGATCGCCTCGCTCGTCATGGTCTGCGAGCTCGCCGGCAGCTACGACCTGCTGGTGCCGCTCATGCTGTGCGAGGGCATCGCCTTCGTGGCGCTCCGGCACAGCACCCTGTACCGCGCGCAGATGGCGACGAAGCGCGAGTCGCCGGCGCACCGGGACGATCTCATCGTCGACGTGCTCCGCAGCATCCGCGTCGCCGACATCGTCATCCGCAGCCGTCCTTTCGTCTCGTTCGAGGCGCGGTCGCCCGCCGCGGTCGTCGTCGAGCGCATCGCGGCGTGCGAGTGGCAGGACACCTTCCCGGTGCTCTCCGAGGACGGCAAGGTCATCGGCACCATCGACGCCGAGATCCTCCGCGCCACCGCGACGAGCCCCGAGCTGTCGGGGCTCGCGATCGCGCACGACATGATGACGAGCCCCGCCTCGGTCAGCGAGACCGCGGACCTGCACCGCGCGCTCCAGGTGCTGCTGGAGCTCCGCGTGCGCGAGCTCCTGGTCACCGACCTCGAGGGCAAGATCGTCGGCATCCTGGACGAATCCGACATCACGCGCGCCTACCACGACGCCACGGCGCAGCTGGAAGGGTCGCCGCAGTAGGAGGGACGACCGCCCCCTGCGCGCCGCTGGCGCCCGCCGAGCGCGTCGCCCGGGGCACGCTCCCCGGGAGAAGGCCAGCTTTTCGGCGTCCGCGCGGCCGCGCCGCGAACGCCCGGGCTTCACGAATGCACGCGCGCGGATGTCCTGGTCGCGCCGCGCGCCCGATCACAGTGTCGGGCGCAATGCCCGCGAGCAGGGCCCCCGCCCGGTTTCGGGAGTCTCCTGAGGTAGCAATCTTGGATTCCACGCAGCGACGGACCCCGGAGCGTGGGGGATACTCTGGTTCATCCCTGGAATTCGATCCGGAGAGCGCGCGGGGGAGATGGGCATGCTTGTCGATACTCTCGGAGGTCGGACGGTGCGGCGCAACGCAGAGGTACGAACACGCTCGAGCGCGCCGAACAGCCGCGCCAAGCTCGTGGTTGTCGTCGACGATGAGCCAAGCATCCAGGAGGTCGTGAGCATGATCCTGGAGAGCGAGGGCGGCTACGAGGTGCGCTGCGCCTCGAACGGCGAGGAGGCGCTGGCGCTGCTCGACCAGATCGCGCCGCCGGACCTGCTCGTCGTCGACATCATGATGCCGGTGATGGACGGCTGGGGCCTGCTCACGGCGCTCCGGCACAACGAGAAGACCGCGCGTATACCAGTCATTGTTTCATCCGCGTCTTCAAAACATGACGCGACGAGCCTCGGTGTCGCGCGCGTGCTCCCCAAGCCGATCGACTACGACGCGTTTCTGGCCGCGGTCGACGAGCTCACGCATTGCAGAGAGCGTCAGATCCTCAGCGCCGAGTAGCCCCCCCGCCGCTCGCGGAAGCGCGCTCCAGAAACCGCAACTGGCCCATGGACCTCGAGGGCCCGAAAGCGGTAGCTTCGCTCAAGTGTTGTTAGAGACCCCGGGTGCCGGCCTCTTCGCCGGCTACACTCCCCTCCCCGGCGCCTACGACGAGCTGTTTGGTCCCGGCGGCGCCCCTCGACCCGAGTTCCTGCGCACTGCCACGCTCCTCGGCGCGCTCGCGCCGAACGAGTTCGCGCGCGCGCAGCAGCTCGCGGAGATCGCCCTGCTCAACCAGGGCGTCACCTTCTCGGTCTACGCGGACCAGCGCGGCGCGGAGAAGATCTTCCCGCTCTGCCTCATCCCCCGGATGCTCTCCGCGGCGGACTGGGCCCACATGGAGCGCGGCCTCGAGCAGCGGGTCCGCGCGCTCGGCCTGTTCCTCGACGACATCTACGGCGACCAGCGCATCCTCCAGCAGGAGCGCATCCCCCGCGACCTCGTGCTCGGCTCGGGGCAGTACCTGAAGCAGGTCCACGGCCTGCGGCCCCCGGGCGGGGTGCGCATCCACATCGCGGGCGTCGACATCATCCGCGATCCGGCCGGGACCTTCCGCGTCCTCGAGGACAACCTCCGCACCCCGTCCGGCGTCTCCTACGTCCTGGAGAACCGGCTCATCAGCAAGCGCGTGCTGCCGCACCTGCTCGACACGGCGCGCGTCCAGCGGGTCGACCATTACCCGGCCCGCCTCGCCGAGACGCTGCGCTCGGTCTCGCCCGTGGACCCGAGCGGCACGAGCGCGGTCGTGCTCACGCCGGGGCCGTACAACTCGGCCTACTTCGAGCACAGCTTCCTCGCGCGCACGATGGGGCTGGAGCTCGTGCAGGCCCCCGACCTGTTCGTCGATCAGGATCAGGTCTTCGCCCGCACGACGCGCGGCCCGCGCCGGGTCCACGTCATCTACCGTCGCATCGACGAGGCGTTCCTCGACCCCGAGGCCTTCCGCCCCGACAGCCTGCTCGGCGTGCGCGGCCTGATGCGCGCCTACGCCGCCGGCAACGTCGCGCTCGCGAACGCGCCCGGCAACGGCGTGGCCGACGACAAGGCCGTGTACCCCTTCGTGCCGGAGATGATCCGCTACTACCTCGGCGAGGAGCCGATCCTCGAGCAGGTCCCCACCTACCTGTGCATGCGCGACGGCGATCGCCGCTACGTGCTCGAGCACCTCGACGAGCTGGTCGTCAAGGCGGTGGACGAGGCCGGCGGCTACGGCATGCTCATGGGGCCGCAGTCGACCGCCGCGCAGCGGGAGGAGTTCCGCGCGCGCATCGAGGCGGCGCCGCGCCGCTACATCGCGCAGCACCGGATCGAGCTGTCGACAAGCCCCACCTGGGATCCGGCCTCCAGGGTCGCGGTCCCGCGCCGGCTCGACCTCCGCCCGTACGTGCTGACGGGCCGCGACGGCCCGTGGGTGCTGCCGGGCGGGCTCACGCGCGTCGCGCTCGTGGCCGGCTCGTACGTCGTCAACTCCAGCCAGGGCGGGGGCTCGAAGGACACGTGGGTGCTGAAGGGCCCGTGGGACGTCGAGCAGCGCGCCCCGTCGGTGGGCGCCGCGGACCCGGCCCCCGGGGCCGCGAGCAACGGCCCGCCCAGCACGCCGCCGCCCTCCGCGCCGCCGCCCTCCGACCCCCCGGAGGCCCTGTGATCTCCCGCGTCGCCGATCACTGTTTCTGGTTCGGCCGCTACCTCGAGCGGACCGAGAGCGTGGCCCGGATCCTCGCCGTCACGCAGAACCTCGCGCTCGACACCGAGCTCTCGGAGCAGCAGTGCTGGCTGCCGGTCATCATCGTGGCCGGCCAGAAGGAGCACTTCGCCGCCGAGCACGGCGAGGACGCCGCGGCCGACGGCGAGCTCGTGCAGCGCTACATGAGCTTCGACGAGGACAACACGACGAGCCTCCGCAGGTCGAGCTCCGCGGCGCGCTTCAACGCGCGGTCGATCCGCGAGGTCGTCAGCCTCGAGGCGTGGGAGACCGTCAACGAGCTCCACCTCTGGATGAACAGCGAGCAGGCGCTGGAGGAGTTCAGGTCGAGCCGCTACGCGTTCTACCGGCGCGTCCGGCAGCTCACGCAGCTCTGCCTCGGGCTCACCCAGAGCACGATGCTCCACGACGGCCCGCTCGATTTCATCTGGCTCGGCGTGCTGCTCGAGCGCGTCGGGCAGACCGCGCGCACGCTCGACGTCCACCACCACGCCCTGACCCACCTGGAGCGGCCTGCGTCGGACAGCAACGGCCAGGCGCAGGGCGGCGAGTCCAGGCAGCACCGGGTGGTCGAGACCGCGCTCTGGCTCTCGCTCCTCCGCGCCTGCTCCGGGTTCGAGCCGTTCATGAAGCTGAACCAGGGTCAGGTGAACGCGCAGGCAGTCGCACAGTTCCTCCTCTTCGAGCCCCGCTTCCCGCGCTCGATCCGGCACTGTGTGCACGCGGCGTTCGTGCGGCTCTGCGAGATCCGCCCGCCGGAGAGCGCGACGCTCCCCGGGGGCGAGAGCGTGGAGCGGCTGCACCTCTTGCACCAGTGGGTCGCCGACAGGGCGAGCGAGGCGCTCGATCCGCTCTCGGTCCACGCGGCGCTCACCCATGTGGTCGACGAGACAGCCACGATCTGCGACGGTATCGGTCGCGAGCTGCTCGGTTACGGGCCGCCCGACAGCAGCCCCTCGGTCACGAGCCAGTAACCCGACCCGCCGACGTATCCATGCCGAATCTCCTCGCGATGTCGTTCGAGGGCGAGCTCGCCCCGTGTTTCGATCTCCTCTGCCTGCGCCCCGGGGGCAGGCTGCCCGACGGCTGGGGCATCGGGTACTACCCGGGCGGAGAGCCGAGCGCCACGGTGCTGAAGGAGCCGGCGCCGCCGCAGGGGAGCATCCGCAGCGAGCTCGTGAAGGCGTGGGAGCACCTCGAGTCGTCGCTGCTCGTGCTGCACATCCGCACGGCGACGTGGGGCAGCATCAACGACGCCAACACGCAGCCGTTCAGCCGGAGCTGGGGCGGGCGCGACTGGCTGTTCGCGCACAGCGGCAGCCTTGTCGACCGGATCGAGGTCGATCCGAAGTCGCTCTTCCAGCCGGTCGGCTCAACGGACACGGAGCTCATCCTGTGCGAGCTCATGCGCTGGATGGCGTCGGAGGGCCTGCGGAGCCTCGGCGACATCGATCCTGCGGTGCTGCGCGACTGGTTCGACGAGATGAACGAGCACGGCCCGCTCACGTCGGTGCTGGCCGACGGCCGCGACCTCGTCGTCTACGCGGATCGCGATCGCGAGGGGGACGCGTTCCTGTGGGAGGTGCTGCCGCCGTACGAGCGCCTCGCGTTCGGGGACGACGACCTCGAGGTCGACCTCACCCGCCGGGGGGTCAAGAGCCGCAAGGGCGTCATCGTCTCGTCGGAGGAGCTCAAGGTCCATGCCGGGGCGCAGCCGGCGGCCTGGGCGCGCGTCCCTCCGGGCCACCTCGTGGTGCTGCGGCAGGGCGCGCTGCGGGCCACGGCGTCTCCGCGCATCGACCGGCGCCGGCCGTCCCCGTCCTCGCCGCCGCTCTCGTCGCGGCCGGTCCGGCGCCCCAAGCACGCCTCGATCCGCCGCTTCCAGGTCGTGCATCGCACGGCGTACCACTACATGACCGCGGTGGAGCGCAGCACGCACCTCCTGCGGGTGACGCCGGCGCACGACCGGCTGCAGGCGCTGCTCCACAACGAGATCGACCTGTCGGTCGAGGGCAAGCAGCGCGAGTACGACGACGTCTTCGGCAACCGCGCGCGGCGGGTGCTGCTCGAGACGCCGTTCAGGGAGCTCGTCATCGAGTCGAGGTCGCGGGTGGAGCTGCTCGACACCGATCCGCTGAGCTTCCGCCCGCTGCGCGCCCGGTCGACGATCCCGCTCGTGTGGATGCCGTGGCAGCGGCAGATCCTGCAGCCGTTCCTCCTGCCGCCGGAGCTGGCGGAG
Organism: Sorangium sp. So ce362; assembly: GCF_051519845.1. Classification (NCBI taxonomy): domain Bacteria; kingdom Pseudomonadati; phylum Myxococcota; order Polyangiales; family Polyangiaceae; genus Sorangium; species Sorangium sp. So ce362. Next base: position 9,402,646 of record NZ_CP150332.1, read on the forward strand.
AGCGAGCTCGCGGAGCTCAGCGAGTACGCGATGACCTTCGTCGAGCGGAACGACTACGACCTGCTCGACACGCTGCTCGACCTGAACGCGTCGATCTACGAGGAGTACGAGTACAAGCAGGGGGCGACGAACCTGTCCACGACGGCGTTCGACGTCTACGCGAACCGCCGCGGCGTGTGCCAGGACTTCGCGAACCTGTTCATCTGCCTGACGCGGCTGCTCGGCGTGCCGTCGCGCTACGTGTGCGGCTACATCTACACGGGGCCGAAGCACGAGAACCACCGGCAGAGCGAAGCGTCGCACGCCTGGGCGCAGGTGTATCTGCCCGAGATCGGGTGGAAGGGGTTCGACCCGACGAACGGGATCCTGACGCAGACCGACCACATCCGCGTCGCGGTCGGGCGCAACTACGTGGACGCGACGCCGACCTCGGGCACCATCTTCGTGGGGGGTGGCGCCGAGCGCCTCGAGGTCGACGTGCGGGTCGAGCCGATCGATTGAGGGAGAGCGCGGCTCAGGGCCGCGTGGCGATCCAGTAGAGGAGCGCGGTCCGGCTGAGGCCGTCGTCGAGCACGGTCTGCTCCTGTGCCTCGGCCCAGGCCACCTCCTTGTCGACGGTCGCGTGCGCCGCGATCAGGAAGGCGTTCCAGGCGTCGTCCGGTCCGCTCATGGCAGCTTCCATCGCCGGCCAGGTGTCCGTGATCCAGGTCTTGGAGAGGAGCGACTCCGAGATGGGGGTGATCGGGAGCACCTGGATGCCATAGACGTACTCCGGGTTCGTCCCGAACCACGTCCTGAAGTCGGCCTTCGTGGACCAGAGGACGCCGACGGCGCCGTTGTCCTTGAATGGCACATCGTAGACGGTGCTGTCCGAGGTGACCTGCCAGTACGTCTGCGCGGAGGCCGTCTCCAGGGCGAGGAGCACCCGGCCGATGTTCTTCACGTCGTCGTTCTCGAGCGCGTCGCCGAGCAGCTGCATGCTGTACCAGGCGTGGACGGCCTCGGACGTCGACTCCTGGTTACGGCCGTCCGCGAACGGGAACAACCCCGAAGCCCAGGAGTGCCCCCTGTACCAATCCATGCTGCGGAACGGCGTGAAACTCGTGTCCTTGGTGCTCGGGTTCGCGATGTCGCGGACGAGCCAGAGGGCCTTGTCGCCGTACTCGTCGCGCCAGTTCGCGTCGTACTTCGCCAGGACGGCCGCGGCGTAGAGGAAGTAGCCGTAGTGGAAGTGGTGATCGTTGTAATACCCCTGGCCGAAGTCGGCGGTCTCGTCCGCCAGGCCGTTGGTCGTCACGAGGCCGCCCCAGGTCGTGTCATAGACGAGGGGGTTCGCGTTCTCGCCGTTGAGCCACGGGTTGAGGTGCGACTTGAGCCGCGCCCTGAGCTCCTCGGCGAGATCCGCCTTGCCGACCACCTCGGCGATCTGCGCGAGGCGCGCGAGCTTCGCGATCTGCTTGCCCCCGAGATAGGGGTCCGTGCCGACGACCGCCTGGTCGGGCGTGAACGTCCTGTCGTCCTCGAGGGCGTCCACCAGGGCGTCGCCCCACTCGTCCGAGGCGCGGCGCGGCGCGTCCCAGCCGATCGTGCTGAGCGGGTACACGAGCTCCCAGGTCGCGCCGGAGACTCCCGTCATCTTCCCGATCACGGTCGGATACGAGATGTCTGCGGTCTGCAGCTTGTCGAGGTGCTTCATGTGGTGCGGCAGGGCCATGGTCAGGAGATCGCCCTCCCCTTCCGTCCTCCAGACGAAGCGCACCGAGGCGGTGTCCTCCTTGACCGACGCCTCGATGTCGCCGCCGACAGGGATGACGGCGGCGTGCTCGTCGAGCTCGGCCGCGGCGTTCGGCCCCGGCACAAGCGCGAGGCGGAGCGAGCCCTCGTACTTCTCGTCAGCCGCCATGGAGAGGGCGTCCCACTCGAGGGTGATCTCGGGGAACGCATAGAGGACCCACTTCTGGCCGTTGTTGAGGGAGATCTCGAATCGATCCCCCGTGACCTCGGTGGGGCTCGTGGACTCGCCGTTGACCTCGGTGATCGCCACGCCGTCGCCGACGCGCACGGAGGGCCGGAGCCCGGCGTACGTGGTCGTCACGTACGGCATCCCGTAGACGATGGGCGCCGTCATGGTGCCGCCCTGCGCCGTCCACGCCACGGTGACCGACAGGAGATCGTACGACGTGACCGCATGGCTGGAGAAGGCCTCGCGCGCGCTGAGGCCGAACTGCGACATATCGGCCGTCGTGACGGCCGTGCTGTTCACCACGACGGGCGGCCGGGCGACGGACAGGGCCTGTCCGAGCGCCTTGAGGTCGTACGGCGCGGCGTTGATCCGCTGATCGCCGTCGCCGAGCACGAAGTTCATCCAGGTGGCGTTCGTGGCGCGCGGGGCCCTGGAGCCGGCCAGGGCGGCGCCCGGATCGAGCGGGTGCTGCGCCTGCTCGAACTCCGGCTCGACGGTCGACAGCGCCTTGCCGCGGTCGAGGTCCCACGTCTCGATCGGCACGCCGCCGGAGCCGCCCTCGCCCCCCGCGCCGCCCCCGCCGCCGCCCCCGTCGTTATTGACCGGCGGCGGCGGAGGAGGAGGGTCATCGCCGCCGCAGGCGACAATCGCGCCGAGGCAACTCAGCAAAGTGAAAGTCCGTAGCATCGGATGCTTCAAAATCATTCTCCTGCTCCCTCGCTCCAGCGCTCATCGCTCCATCTGATGTGAAGCGGATCGAGAGATGAGCCCTGGCGTCGTGGTATTTTCATCGATCTGCAAGCAACGGAGCAAGATTCTTTCACGAAGCGCGGGACCCGTCCAGCCTGGCGAGCGCGGCCGCCGGCGCGCGGAGGCCCCCGCGACGCCATCAATCAGGCGATCGCCGGCGCGCACGCCGCGAGTCGGCTACGTCGTTGTCCGCCGGTCGTGATCGCGTCTGCCCGGAGGGAGCTCGCATGAAGGCGATAAAGCACCGAAATAATTGGTGCTTTTCTCCCGACCGCCCCGCCTTCATGTCGGGGCCCGGCCGTCGGGCAACCCCTTATCGGGGCTTGGCAGCGGGCTTTGCGGGCGCCTTGCGGGCGGCCTTCTTCGCGGGCGCCTTGGCCGCGCTCGTCGCGGCCGCGCGGCGCGCGGGCGGCGCCTCGGGCGCGCCGCCGCCGCGCACGAGCGCGAGCACGGCGTCGGCGTGTCCGTCGACCTTCACACCGCTGAAGGCGTGCTTCACCTCGCGGTCGGGACCGATGATGAACGTGCTCCGGATCGTGCCCATCACCTTCTTGCCGTACATCGTCTTCTCGCCGTAGGCGCCGTAAGCGTTGTGCGCGACGAGGTCCGGATCGCTGAGGAGCGTCACCCCGAGATCGTATTTGTCCCTGAACTTCCGGTGGCGATCGACGGAGTCGCGGGAGACGCCGAGCACGACGGCGCCTGCCTCGGCGAACGCGTCGAGGGCGGCGGAGAAGGCCTGTGCCTCCCGCGTGCAGCCCGGCGTGTCGTCCTTCGGATAGAAGTAGAGGACGACCGTCTTGCCCTGAAAATCGGCGAGTCCCACCCTCTTGCCGCCGTCGCTCTCGAGGGAGAAGTCCGGGGCACGGTCGCCTGCATTCACCATCGCTCGTTCGCTCCTTGTCTGAGCGGGCGCAGGGAGGACTGACCCCCTCCGGCCCCGCGGCGCGCACGATACACGCGACGTCGCCGGCGTACCACAAGACTGCCCCGGGCGCGCCGGCCCGGATCCGGCTCGGGTGGGGCGTGGATCCCGTCCCACGGCGCCCGCCCGGCCGTCGGGGGCGGCGGCGGGCGAGCCGATGTGGAGCGGCGAACGCTGTCGGGCTGCGCGCGTGCAGGCAGAAGAGCAGCGCCCCGGGCCGGCTTGCCCCCCCAGGGCAACCGAGGTACCCACAAGGCACATTCGCACGACGCGCTCGACGGCGTCATTGAATGAGAAGGCGCCAGCGCCGCTGGAGGAGATCATGACCCTACCCGTCCCCGTGTACATCGTCGCAGCGGCCCGGACGCCGATCGGCGCGTTCCAGGGTGCACTCTCGCCCTTGCCCGCCCCCCGCCTGGGCGAGGTCGCCATCCGGGCGGCCCTCGAGCGGGCGAGGCTCTCTCCGGACGCCGTCGAGGAGGTCTTCCTCGGCAACGTTCTGTCCGCCGGCATCGGGCAGGCGCCCGCCCGGCAGGCCGCGATCTATGCCGGCATCCCGAGCAAGGTCCCGGCCACCACGGTGAGCAAGGTCTGCGGCTCGGGCCTCCAGGCGGTCATCTTCGGCGCGAAGACGGTCGCGCTCGGCGACGCGGACGTCGTGGTCGCCGGCGGCATGGAGTCGATGTCCAACGTGCCCTACTACCTCCCGCAGGCGCGCTCCGGCTACCGCATGGGCGACGGCAAGCTCGTGGACGGCATGATCCACGACGGCCTCTGGGACCCGTACGGCAACTTCCACATGGGCACGGCGGGCGACGCGTGCGCCAGGGAGCACGGCTTCTCGCGCGAGGCGCAGGACGAGTACGCGAGGGAGAGCTTCCGCCGGGCGCTCGCGGCCCAGCGCGAGGGGCTGTTCGCCGCGGAGATCGCGCCCGTCTCCGTCCCGCAGAGGAAGGGCGATGCCGTGGTCGTGAAGGACGACGAGGGCCCGCCGGCCGGCAAGCCCGAGAAGTTCGCCTCGCTGAGGCCCGCCTTCCAGAAGGACGGGACGATCACCGCGGCCAACGCCTCGTCGATCAACGACGGCGCGAGCGCGCTCGTCCTGGCGAGCGAGCGGGCCGTGAAGGAGCACAAGCTCACGCCGCTCGCGCGGATCGTCGGCTACGGCGGCGCCGCGCAGGCGCCCGAGTGGTTCACGACGGCGCCGGCCGCGGCGATCGCGAACACCACGAAGAAGCTCGGCCTGACGACCGACCAGATCGACCTGTTCGAGGTGAACGAGGCGTTCGCGGTGGTGGCGCTCGCCGTGAACAAGCTCGCCGGGCTCGACGCCCAGAAGGTCAACATCCGCGGCGGCGCGGTCGCGCTCGGCCACCCGATCGGCGCGAGCGGGGCGCGCATCCTGACGACGCTGCTCTTCGCCATGAAGGACCGCAACGCGAAGCGCGGCCTCGCCACGCTCTGCATCGGCGGCGGCGAGGCGCTCGCGGTCGTCGTGGAGCGGTGATCCGGCCGCGGCCCATCGCGCCGGGCGTGGAGGCCTTCGCCGCGCGCACGCCGACGCTGCCGCCGGCGACCCACACGAACAGCTACGCGCTCGGCGGCCGCGAGGTGCTGCTCGTCGAGCCGGCCACCCCGTACGAGGACGAGCGCCGCGCGTGGCTCGCGTGGGCGCGCGGCCTCGCCTCCGGGGGGCGGGTGATCGTCGCGATCGCGGTGACCCACCACCACGCCGACCACGTGGGGGGCGCGCGGTTCTTCGCGGCCGAGCTCGGCCTGCCGGTCTGGGCGCACGCCGAGGCGGCCGCGCGCCTCCGCGACGTCCCTGTCGCGCGCCACCTCTCGGACGGGGAGGTTGTGCGGCTCGACGGGCCGGCGCCCACGGCGCTCCGCGTGCTCCACACGCCGGGGCACGCGCCGGATCACCTCTGCTTCCTCGACGAGGCGCGGGGCGCCCTTGTCTGCGGCGACATGGTGGCCGGCGCGGGGACGATCCTGATCGATCCCCGGGAGGGCGACATGGCGGAGTACCTGGCGCAGCTCGAGCGGCTCGCGGCGCTCGGCGCCCAGGTGGTCCTGCCCGCGCACGGCGGGCCGATCGACGCGCCCGAGGCCCTGTTCCGGCGCTACGTCGCGCACCGGCGGCTGCGCGAGCAGCGGGTGCTCGGGGCGCTCGCGGCGGCCGGCGAGGGCGGCGCGTCGCTCGATGCGCTCCTGCCGCTCGCCTACGCGGACACGGCGCCGGCGCTCTGGCCGCTCGCGCGGCTGAGCCTTGAGGCGCACCTGATCAAGCTGGAGCGCGAGGGGCGGGCTCGGCGGGGCGAGGGCGGGTGGCGGCGGGCGGCGGGCGACGCGGAATGACGCCCGATCGCGCGCGGAGTCCACGCCTCGTCATCCTCCCCTGTTGTCGCGCCTGTGCCGAGCGAGCGTGTCGGCTCTCGGTCGCGAGCAGCGGAGAAGCAATTTACGTGATGCCTTTGACCACCACCCCGGGGCGGGCGCGGGTCACCGATTCGCTCCCATTCATCGCACGCTGCGGCAGCTGCTTGCCCGTGGAGGGATCGTGCTCACCGAGAGCGAGAGCGCGCGCATCCAGGCATGCACGGACATTGCCACCCTCGACCGCTGGGCCGATAACGTCCTTGGGGCGAAGACCGCCACGAAAGCGCTCTCCTGACGGTTGACGGATGCGGCCCAGCACGGCGAGGTCCACGGCGCGAGCGCCGCCGACGAAACCTCCTGGACACCGCGCCGTGACCGAGAACCGCGTTGCGCGCGCGAGCGCAGACAACTAGGGTGCGCCGATGAGCACGATTCATTTCATCGGGGGCGAGAAGGGCGGCGTCGGCAAGTCGGTGGTGGCGCGTCTTGTCGCCCAGTACTGCATCGATCGCGCGCTCCCCTTCATTGCCCTGGACGCCGATGGCTCGCACGGGGCGCTGCTGCGGCACTATGCCGAGCACAGCCGGCCGGTGGACCTCACCCGCTTCGAGAGCGCCGACGACCTCATGGCGCTGGCAACAGAGGCCGAGCGCCGGGTGGTGGTGGACCTGCCGGCGCAGAGCGAGCGCCCCCTCTTCGCCTGGATCACGGAGGCGGGGGTCCTCGACCTGGCGCGAGAGTGCGGCGTCGAGCTCGTGTTCTGGCACGTGATGGACGACGGCAAAGACTCGTTGCTCACGCTAGATCGGCTGCTCAAGCGCGGCGGGACGGCGGCGCGCTACTGCATCGTGAGGAACCAGGGCCGGGGCAAGGATTTCTCGCCCTTCGATCGCTCGCCGACCCGGGCGGCGGCCCAGGCGCAAGGCGCCGTGGTCCTCGACCTGCCCGAGCTGCACCCGGCCGCCATGCAGAAGATCGATCACCTCGACGTGAGCTTCTGGGCCGCGGTCAACAACCCGGCGATCGGGGGTGAGACCTTCACGAGGATGGATCGCCAGCGCGTGAAGGTGTGGCTGCAGACCGCGTTCGACCAGCTCACGCGCGCCGACGTGGTCTGAGCGTGAGCGGTCACGACGCGCCGGGCGCCCCGGCGCCCGAGGTGGCACGGCACCGTCGTTTTCAGGTGGTCATCTCCTCTTCCTACGATTTTTACGATTCCCACGATTTTTACGATTCACACGATTCCAACGACGAGCTCTGCGGAAGGGAGATGCCTGTGCCAGAGTCGCGGCATGCAGGGCCAGTCCGACCATTGCGCCACGCCGCCGGGAGCGTCACGCCGAGGCCGCACGCCCGCTCTGCGCCTCAGCCCGCTGCGCTGGCTCGGCGTCGCGTCGGGCCCGGCCGCCGCCCTCGCGATCGCGCTCATCCCGAGCGGGCTCCACGCCCTCCCCGGCTACGGCCACCGCCCTGCGTACGCGGCCGCGGTCGCGGCGTGGATGGCGCTGTGGTGGCTCTTCGAGGTGCTCCCCATCGCGTACACCGCGTGCTTGCCGCTCGTGCTCTTCCCGCTGCTCGGCGTCTTCGGCCGCGGGCCCGCCGGCGACGCAGCCCGCGCCGTCGCGCCGTTCCTCGATGCCTATATCTTCCTGTTCCTCGGCGGCATGGCGATCGGCGCTGCCATGGAGCAGTGGAGCCTGCACCGGCGGGTGGCGCTCCACATCATGCGGGCCATCGGCACCGACCCGAAGCGGCTCCTGCTCGGCATGCTCGTCGCGACGAGCGGCATCTCCCTCTGGATCTCCAACACCGCGACCGCCGTGATGATGGTCCCGATCGGCCTCGCCCTGCTCGCGCAGCTGGAGTCCGCCGCTGGAGGGCGCCGGCTCTCGCATTTCGGGACCGCGATCATGCTGGGGGTGGCCTACGCCTCCAACGTCGGGGGCATCGGCACGAAGATCGGCACCGGCGTGAACTCCATCTTCTGCGGCTTCCTCGCCGACAAGCTGCACCGTGACATCGGCTTCCTCGAGTACATGACGCTCGCCTTGCCGTTCGTGGTCCTCTTCATCCCGCTGCTCTGGCTCGCCCTCTGGCGCGTGGGCAAGCGGGACGGGCTCGGCGCCGGCCACGCGCGCGACGTGCTCGACCTCGAGCTCGCGGCGATGGGCCCGATGGGCCGCGGGGAGAAGAAGGTCGCCGTCGTCTTCGCGGCGGCGAGCGCGCTCTGGATCCTCGGCGACCCGCTGCGCGCCGTGCTCGCCCCGCCGCTCCAGGCAGCGCTGCAGGGCCTCGGCGCGGCGCTCGGGTCGGGCTCCGCGGCCGGCTTCAGGGTGCAGGGCAAGCACTACGAGGCGGGCGTGGCGCTCCTGGCGGCGTTCAGCCTGCTCGCCCTGCGCGCCCTCTCGTTTGCCTCGGTGCGGCGGATGCCGTGGGGCACGCTCGTCCTGCTCGGCGGCAGCTTCGCGATGGCGGCCGGTATCGAGGGGGGCGGGCTCTCCGCGTGGATGACCGCGAAGCTCGCGGTCGTCGCGGAAGCGCCGTTGCTCGCGCAGCTCGGGCTCGCCAGCGGGGCCACGGTCGCGCTGTCGGCGCTGGCGTCCAACACCGCGACCGTGAACGTCGCCCTCAACGTGCTCCCTCGGGATCTCGGGGTGCTGTTCGCGGCCACGATCGCCGCGTCCTGCGACTTCATGCTGCCCACCGGCACGCCGCCCAACGCCATCGTGTTCGGCAGCGGCTACGTGCGGCTCCCCGTCATGATCAAGACGGGCTTCGTCCTCAACGTCGCCGCCGCCGTGCTCATCACGGCCTATGTGTACGGCTACGCGCGTCACCTGTTTGGCAGCTAACCCATTGCCCCCGGTCCGGGTGAACCGAGGGTGAGCACGCGACGGCGCTTCGCTCCCCATCGTCCGATGATCGCGGGGCATTGAGACGACGGGAGATGACGGGAGATAAAGAGGACCGCAGGGGCGCGGGGGACGCAAGGGACCGGAGACGATAGGGGGATTGTCCCAGGCGCGAAACGTGGGTTCGGGAGATCCCACCGGAGATGAATGATAGGAGACTTCCGGGCCCGGTTGCGGTATGAACGGATCATGGAGATCAAAGACCTGTCCGACTTCCTTCGCGCCGATCCTCGCTTCACCACCCGTCGCAAGTGGCTGATCCTGAGCGAGCTTGTCTACACCCCCACGGGTGAGAAGGTGGAGGAAGGCTTCCGCTATTTCACCTGCTCCGCCGATGCCCTCACCGCCGCCCTGGAGAGGCGGGACTTCGCCGCCATCGCGAAGCTCCCCTTCGCCCTCGACGATGAGGGCGAGCCGGACACCTCCGCCGTGCGCCTGGATCTCGCCTACACAGCGTCCGGTGCCTTCGCCGCCTTCCAGCCCGTGGAGTATCGCGAACACGTGCCCACGTACCTGTCAGCGTCCATGGTCCTCGAGGGGGCCGAGGCCCGGGCGCTCCGCGACACGCTGCGGGAAATCGACCAGTCTTCCTAGAGCGACAAGCCGCGGCATTTGTTGGCAATCCGAGAAATTCGGTAGTATGGGCTCGTGTCATACCTCGAGCCCCCGCTGAAATTCTTGGTATGCTGGAATTGCATTGCGCGGTCCCTGCTCTCGGGAGCCCCCCATGCGTTCCTCGTGGAGCGCTTCCCCACAAAGATCCGCCGCACCTCCATGTCCATCCCCTGCCCCTGGGCAATGGCTGGGTCGGCGGCGCCTTGCCTCTGATCGCCATCACCGCGTCGACCTGGGCCACGACCACGTTCGGGACTGGCACCATCTACACGGGCCTTATTTATCCCATCTTAGTCTTCATGGTGACGTTGATCGCGGCGGTTGTTTCCTCCACAAGACCGGGGATCCCCGCATCGACGCCGACCTCCACGAGACGTGACCCGGACTGAACCCGCGTACCCGATTCACCGCCAGAGGAGATTTTTCATGAGCACCTGGAAGACGCCTAGCGCAACTCTTGTCGTCTCGCTCGCGCTGGCCGGAGTTGCTGCGCCGGCCACGAGCGAAGCGCAAACGGCAGATCCGCCTCAGCAGGCTGCGCCAGCCGAGCCGGCGACCGCGCTGCCCCCCGTGGTGGAGCCTCCTTCTGCGCCTCCTCCGGTCGAGCAGAAGAAGGCCGAAGACAAGCCTCTCGTGCGTGTCTACGGCATCGTCAAGCCCACGATCGTCGTGGGGAACGGCCTCGAGTCCTTCGGCAACCCGAACTACGTCGCCCCCACGGCCGCGGCGAACCCGCTGTTCCTCTCCCATCCAGATGCCGTCGGCCTGAGCTTTCAGGCGCAGCAGACGCGCATTGGCGTGGCCGTCGGGGAGGGCACGCCCGTGAAGGCGCAGGTCGAGGTCGATTTCGTGGATTTCGCCAAGTCCTCGCCGGCTCAGGCGACGACCCTTCGCATGCGTCAGGCTTACGTGGAGTGGTCTCCTGCCGACGGGCACAAGCTCACGCTCGGTCAGGCCTGGGATCTGTTCTCGCCGCTGAACACGCACACGTACAACATCGTGGGTGGGCTCTTTCAGTCCGGAAACTCGGGCTTCGTGCGTCACCAGTTCATCTACCTCGCGAACCTCGGCAGCGTCGAGGTGGGCGCCGCGCTCGGTCTGGTCAGCCAGAACGTCACGGCCATCCTCAACAACGTCGAGTACTCGCGCACGCCCACCTTCGCGCTGCGTGCGAGCTATCGCGCCGAGAAGGCCGCATGGGTGGGCGCCTCGCTGATCGGCACGCAGCTGGCCTTCGACGCGAACCTGCCGACCGAAGAGGGGCGGCTGGCGGTGGGTGGCAACCTGTTCGCCGAGGTCACGTCCGGGCCGCTGAACGTGCGGGCCGAAGCGTACGGCGGTCAGAACCTCGCCAACCTGGGCCTCCTGACGCTCGGGCAGGGCTACAGCACGAACGACGTCACCGAGGTAGGCGGCTGGGTGTCGGGGAAGCTCACGTTCCTCGAACGCCACTCTGTGCACCTCGTCGCGGGGGCCGCGATGGTGCTCAACACCGACGACATGCGGCTCGGCTACACGCCCGCGAGAGCGGCGACGGCCGAAGCGCCGGCCACCCCTCTCGCGCGCGTGGGCGGCAATGGCCCCGGCTTCGAGCGCAACGTGACCGTGCGCGGGGGCTACGCCTTCGCGCCCATGAAGGGGCTCTCGATCGTGCTCGAACCTTCCGTGATGCTCACGCGCCACAAGCTCGGCCCTGACGACGCAGCGCAGACGGACGCCGACCGCCTGGGCTGGGGCGTCGAGACGGGCGGCATCTACCAGTTCTGACGGCCCACGCGCCGGAGCGCGCTGGAGCTGTCCCGGTCGCTCCCGACCGCGGCGCCCCGGTCAACTCGACAGCTTACCCGCGCGTCGAGCTTCGCCGGGCCGGGGCTCTCAACTCCAGTGCGCGGCCAGCTCGAGGCGAGATGAGGGCCGCGAGGACTTTGTAGATGCCGCTCATGTCGTCGCGGGTGCACTGACGGCCAATCTGGTGGATGAGGTCTTTGCCTTCACCGCTGGTGCGCCGGATGGCGTGGAAGAGGTCTTTGTACCAGACGATCGGGTACCAGCCGGTGGAGATGATGCTGCCGTAGTGAATGCCGTCGCGCAGCGGCTCGCTCATCCTGTCCAGGCTGAGCTTCTGGAGGCGCTCCCCGCGTAGGTTGCTCGAGTCAAGCGCTGCGCTGGAATCGAGCCGACCGGCGATCGTCGCCGGTGTCGACGTGGCGCCGCACGTTCGGCGCCGGATGCGCGCAACGAGCGAAGGACGGGATCAGCGCAACGCCGTGGTGATGACATAGCGCGTCTTGTCCGAGTCCGGATCGTCGCAGTCCTTGTAATACTGCCCGGGCGGATGGAGCTTGCTGCAATGGTCCTGGCAGCTGCCGACGATCTCGATCATCCCGCAGGGCTCGGCCTCGTCCCCGCTCCCCGCGGCGCAGTCGCGCCGCGCCGCGCGCGACGCCTCGACGTTCGCCTCGTTGTAGCAGGCGCGCAGGTACGGCGTCTCCGCGAAGAGATCTCCCCAGAAGGCGCCCTCGACATGAGGATACGCCTCGCGCTCGTCCCGGTCGACCTCGTGGCGCAGCGGCTTCTCGTGCGATCGCATCGAGATGACGACCGACGCGCCATAACGGTTCGTGCGGGCCGCCAGACAGGCGGAGACGATCTGCTTGCCGGCCGCGTGGAGCGGGCCTCGCCTCCACTCGTCGGCGAGGCCGAGCTCCCCGTGATAGACCTCGTCGTGGGTCGTGCCCGCCACGTCGGTCCAGGAGAAGCGGAAAGCCTGAGACGCGTCGAGCGCGCAACTGACCGTGTACTTCACGAGCATCCGGAAGAGATCGCCGCCGATCCCGGAGTCCTGCAGCGCGGAGGCTGCCGCCGGACGCAACGTATTGTAGCTGAGCGCGTTGTAGCTGAGCGCGTTGTAGCTCAACGCATTGTAGCTGAGCGCGTTGTAGCTCAGCGCATTACCGCTCACGAGCGCGTCAGCGCTCGAGTCGACATTCGCTGCTTCGCCATCCGCTTCGAGCGCCAGCTCGGGCGCGATGCAGCCGGTAGCCACGAGAAGGATGCCAATGCATCCAAGAACAGACTTGGTTTTCACGTGATGAGACCTCGGTAGCGAGCCAAGGGGAGCGCTCGCGCCCCCCGATCACAGCACGCCCTCCGGCACGTCGCTCAACACAACGACAGCCGGGAACTCTCCACGTCTATGAACATCGTACGTCGATTCACTCCGTCTGTCAGCTCTTAAATCGACGTTCCGTGCGGATTCTCCCGTGGGAAAGCGGCGCGTGGTTCCCCGTAGTTCCGTTCAGCCGCGCTCAGCTGCGTTCAGCTGCATTCAATTACGCTCAGCTGCGTTCAGCTGCGTTCAGCTGCGTTCAGCTGCGTTCAGCTGCGTTCAGTTGGGTTCAGTTCCGACCCGTGCCGACCCACTGCGCCGCGAGCTCCAGTGTGCGGGCGTTGTCCGGGACGTGGGAGAGAAAGCGCCTGCGCCACTCGGGGTCACGGACGCCGGCGGCCCGGTCGAGCAGCTTGTCGCGCGCCGAGGAGATGGCCGCGGCGGCCCGCGGCGCGTCGCCGACCGCGGAGAACGCCTCGGCGTGGACCAGCCGGATCATCGACTCGCCCTCTTCGAGCCCGCCGAGCGACTCGAGCGCGGCCAGGGCCTCGCCGGCGGCCGCGAGCGCCTCGGCGGCGCGCCCCAGCCCGATCAGCGCCCGCGCACGGAGCGCCGTGGCCGCGACGCGGAACGGCGACGCGCTCTCCAGCGCCTCGGCGAGGCGCGCCTCGCGCTCCGCGACCCCGAAATCGCCGGCGAGCAGGGCGATCTTCGCCAGGTACGAGCGCGACACCACCTCGGCGCGCGGATCGCCGAGCCGCTGGCTCGACGCGAGGGCCGCCTCCTCGACGGCCCGCGCCTCGGCGAGCCTGCCGCGATAGGCGAGGACCTGCCCCAGGCTGGCCTGCGCCGCCGCCACCACCTCGTGGAGGCCCATCCGGTCGGCGGCCTCCAGCACGGAGCGCAGCGCCGCCTCGGCGCCGCCGTAGTCGCCGAGCTCGCCATAGGAGTAGCCCAGGTTCGCGCGGGTGATGCACGCGTTGCGCCGGTCACCGACCTGCTCGAACGCCGCGAGCGCGGCCTCCAGGCCGGTGACGCACGCGCCGGGATCGCCCCCGCTCATGGCGCGGAAGGCCCGCGCCTGGTGGAGCCCCGCGACCACCTCGGCGCCCGCGCCGGCGCCGCTCGACGCCCCGTCGCTGAGGGCGCGCTCCACCTCCGCGATGAGCGCGTCGACGACCGCGGGCCGCCCGGCGAAGGCCAGCGTCGAGGCGCCCGCGCAGAGGCACGTGCTCCTCGCGCTCTCCGCGCCCTCCAGCGCGGGCGCGCCGATCGCCGCGCCCACCCGCCGCTCCACGTGGTCGAAGCCGCCCAGCTTGCTCGCCGCGGCGACGACCTGCGCGATGGCCGTGAACCACGGCGCCGAGCCGGGCGTGAGGTGCTCCACCGCCTCCGTCCCCCGCTCCTCGGCGAGCGCGAGGTCGCCCCGCCACACGTGCGCCTCGGCCTGGACCAGCCGGAGCGCCCCCACCACCGCGGGCTCCGGTGCGCACGCGAGCCCGCGCTCGGCCCGCGCGATCGCGGCGCCGAGGTCGTTGCCCTCCAGGGCGTGCTGCGCCGCGCGCAGGTACGCCGCCGCGGCGCGCGGGGGCACGGCGCCGCGCTCGAAGTGCTCGGCGAGCGCCATCGCGTCGGGCTCGCCCGCGCGCTCCAGCCAGTCGCCCGCCAGCGCGTGGCCCAGCCGCCGGTCGGCCTCGGTCAGCATGCCGTACGCCGCCTCGCGCACCAGCGCGTGGCGGAAGCGGTACTCGACCTCGCCCCGCAGCCGCCCGGGCCCGCGCCGGTGGATCACCTCGCGCCGCTCCAGCTCCGAGAGCCAGCGCGTGACCCCGGCGCCCCCGAGCAGCGCGCTCACCCCGCTCGGCCAGAACGCCTGGCCGAACACGCTCGCCGCCCGCAGCACGCGCCGCGCCTCCGCGTCGAGCGCCTCGATGCGCGCCTGCACCATCGCCAGCACCGTCTCGGGCAGGTCCGCGCCGTGGCCGGCCGCCACCGCCCGGACCTGCTCCTCGAGGTAGAACGGGTTGCCGTCGGCCCGGTCCACCAGCGTGGCCACGACGTCCGCGCTCACCTCGTCGCCGAGCGCCGCGCGCACAAGCCGCTCGCTCGCCCGCCGCGTGAGCGGCGGCAGCATCATCTGGTTGCCGAAGCGGCCCTGCGACAGCCGGGGGAAGATCTCGTGCACCTCGGGCCGGCCCAGCCCGAGCACGAGGAACGGCAGGTCCTTCAGGCTCCGGAGCGCCGCCTCCACCATCGTCACCGTGGGGAGGTCGCCCCACTGGAGGTCCTCGAGGATCAGCACCACCGGCTGCTTCGCGCACTCGGCCCGGATGAACTCTTCCCACGACAGTCGCAGCTGATCGCCCATCAGCAGCCGGTTGCGCCGCGCGGCGCCGACCTGGATGTCGTCGTCCGGGAACGGCGCGCCCACCAGCTCGCCGAGGAAGGCGCTGACCCGCCCCACGTCGAGCTCCGGGTGGCGCTCGACCCGCGCCCTCACCTTGCGCCGCCGCTCCTCGAGCGGCTCGCCGTCGACGATGCCCATCACGCCCCGCAGCGCGCGCGACAGCAGCCCGAACGCCGAGCCCGAGCTCATCGGGTCGCCCTGGCCGAGCCACACCTCCACGCTTGCGCGGTGGGTGCCGCTGGCGCCATTGGCGCCGTGGGCGCCGTCGGCGCCGTGGGCTCCGTCGGCGCCGTGGGCTCCATCGGCGCCGTGGTCGCCGCGCTCGCCGAGGTCCCCTCGCGCCCCGCGCGCCGATATCTTCTCGAGGAACTCCTGCCGCAGCCGCGACTTGCCCATCCCCGCCGCCGCGACCACCAGCAGCGCGCCCGAGGTCGACTCCTCCACGCTTCGCTCGAGCTCCGCGGTCAGCACCGCGAGCTCCCGCTCCCGCCCCACGCACGCCACCGGCTTGCCCAGCAGCGCCGGCGCGGTCGCCACCCTGAGGTCGTCGCGCGCCCCGTGCAGGAAGCGCGCGCCGCCCTCGCTGCTCGTCTCGAACCGGCCGCCCAGCAGCCCCGCCGTCACCTCGTCGATGCGCACCGCGGCCGCGGGCGCCGGCTCGCCTTGCGCCGGCAACAGCTGCACCGCCCGGTCGATGAGCTCGCCCATCGGGATGCGCGACGTGAGCTCCGCCCGCCCCGTGACGAGCGAGACCGTCGCCCCCCCGAGCAGCGCGCGCAGCGCCAGCGCGCAGCGCCCCGCCTGCGCCGCGAGATCCGTGGCCGCCTCGGCGCTCGTCAGCACCACCAGCGGCGAGCGCGCGTCGATGAGCTCCATCTGGCCCTGGTAGCGCGCCGCGAGCGCGCGCAGCTCCTCGGCGCGCTCCAGCGCCCGCGCCTGCTCCTCCTCGTGCGAGCGCGTCTCCTCGTCGGGCTCCGAGCGCTCGTGCGCGAGCACGAGGCACGTGACGCGCCGCTCGCTGCTCGTGAGCTCCAGGACGCGCACCGGCGCGACGGGCTCGCTCCCGGCCGCCGCGCACAGGTTGCGGAGGTCGACCGCGCCGAGCGCCTCGGCCACGGCCGCGCCGTCGCGGGGCCGCTCGTCGGGCAGCTTCGCGAGCAGGCTGGCGACCAGCGCGTCGAGCTGCTCCGGCAGCTCGGGGCGGAGCTCGCGGACACGCGGCGGCTCGTCGAGGAGCACCTTGACCAGCACCGCGAGGACCCCGACGCCCTGGAACGCGGCGCGCCCGGTGAGGCACCTGAAGAGCACGCAGCCGAGCGCGAACACGTCGGCGCGGGCATCGACGCTCCGCTCGCCGCGCGCCTGCTCGGGCGCCATGTACTCCGGGGTCCCGAGGACGGTGCCCGGCATCGTGAGCTGCTGATCGATCCGGAAGCGCGCGATCCCGAAGTCGAGCACCATCACCCGGTCGAGCCGCCCCTCGGCGAGGAGCAGGTTGCTCGGCTTGAGGTCGCGGTGCACGACGCCCTGCCGGTGGAGGGCGCCGAGCGTCTCCGCCACGCGCGCGACGACATCGACGCTCTCGGCCGGGGTGAGCCCCCTCTGGACCATGCGCTCGGCGAGCGTCTCGCCCGAGAGCCACTCCATCACCAGATACGGCTTGCCGTCCGCCGTGAGGCCGTGAGCGATGTACCGGACCACTCCGGGAATGCGCAGCGCCGAGAGCGCCTGCACCTCGCAGGAGAAGCGGCGGAGCTCACTCTTGCCGGCGCGGCGAAGCACCTTGAGAGCCACCGTGTCGCCGCTGCACAGGTCGCGCGATCGGTAGACGTGGCCCATCCCCCCCGAACCCGCGAGGGCCTCGATCTCGAACCGCGCGTCGACGATCTCTCCCGCCTGCATCAACGGCCGTGAAGCCACCGATATCACGCGCGCGGCCCTCCTGGGCCGAATCCAGGCCTGGATGGGCGCGCGGACTCACCTCGTGGCGCGCGCGTCCGGGTCGATCGCGCGATGCGATGCGATGCGTCGCGGGTGAAGCCGCTCGAACAACGCACGCTCGGGGAGGAACGGTGCTCCGCCCTTGCGGCATGCCCTGGAAACCATAGTATTGCGTACGATAGCTTGGTGCGCAAGATCACCAGATGACGCGTCCAGCGTGGGTGCGTCACCCACGAGGAGGGTTTCTGTGATGCGCGGACCGCTTCGGAGCAGGCGAGCGAGCCGGCTCCTGTGTAGTCCGATACCCACAGCGGGTGACCGCACTGTCCCGCTGGACGCGTCATGCGCCGCCGTGATGATCACGCTCCCCTTCTTGCTTCCCGTGCCGACCTGCCGGTGAGCCCCGGCCATCGGCTCCAGTGGATAGCGTCTATCGATGACCGGCTTCAGCTTGCCCGCCTCGATCAGCTATCGAATGAACGTCAGCGCCTCGAGCTTCTCGGTCGCCATCGCAGACACGCGCTCTTGCCGCCCGCCATCGACGTCCGCGCTCATCGCGCTCGGCCACCACGAGATCCATTTTCAGCGGATTTTTCCCACGACGACGCGGATGGCGCTTGGAGACACCACGGCGAGGACATCATGAATGAATTTTTTCTCTCCAGGCGCTATCTGCGCCCGGTGGTGCTCGCGGCTCGCTCGGCGGTTGAAGATTTTCCCCCCGGACCTCGTCTGCGCCCGGGTGGTGTTCGCAGGCTCGCCCGGCGGTCAAGGTGTGTTGACATCCAGCCACGGGGCTGCGATGAATTGGCGGAGCTTGCCCTTACCTGACAGGAGACGTCGGATGTCGATGAGCAAGAGCTTGATGAGTGCCGTGTTGATGAGCGTCGGCATTGCCTTTGCGGGCGCGGCGTGGGCCGCGGGTGGGACGGCGGACGTCCCCGCTTCTGTTGCCGAGGGGAAAGATTTCGGCTGTGGTGCAAAAGGACAGAAGCCCTGTCCGATGCAGGGCTGGATGAAGACGGTGATGCAGTCGGCGACCACGAGCGGCGACGGCGCGAAGATCGCGTCGGCGCTGGAGTACGTCGCGGCGAAGCCGCCGCCCGGGATGCCCAAGTGGGTCGCGATCTCGAAGGACGGCGTGGAGAAGGCCAAGAAGGGCGACATCGACGGCGCCAAGGCGAGCTGCAAGGCCTGCCACGATCTGTACAAGGCGGAGTACAAGGCCAAGCTCCGCGACGCCGCCTTCTGAGGCGTCTCTCTCTTCCCGCTCCCCCCCTGTCGCGCCGAACGCGCGCTCTCCTGGCAGCCCTGGTCGCACCCGCCGGGGCTCGGTCCGCGGGCGCGGGCCGCCGCTCCCCGTTACCGTCCCCCCTCGGTTGCCGCTGCTCCCCGCTTCGGGGAGGCGCGCGGCCCGCGCCGCTCAGCAGGCGTCGTTGCCGGCTGCCGCGCAGATCTCCTGGGGCGCGAGCGTCCGGCCGAAGACGCGGAGGCTGTCGAGCAAGCCGTCGAACTCGTCCTTGCCCGAGGGCTCTTCCGAGCCGATGAAGATGGGCTGTTCGTCCGAGGCGATCACCGCCCCGGAGGAGCTCCGGTCGATCTCGACGCCGTTCACGTAGAGGCTCTGCGTCTGGCCGTCCGAGAGACACGCGATGTGCGTCCACTCGCCTGGAACGAGGGCGTGAGGCACGTTCCGCTCGACCCCCATGGTGCAGCGGATCTCCCCGCCCGCCATCAGGAAGATCGAGGGCTTCCCGCCGCTGTCGATCACGGCATATCGCCCGCTCTTCGGCAGGGTGGCCGGGTTGATCCAGACATCGATGGTCATCGCAGGGGCGGTCCACGCGGCGTCGTGGCGGAATTCGAGGCTGCTCCCCCGCGTCACCCTGAGCGCCTGGCCGTCCTTGCCGGGCTCGTATCTCAGGTTCTGCGCCCGCTTGGGCTTGAACTTGTGCCGGGAGCCATCGTTGGGGTCCCCCTCGAACGCGAAGCACGCGATCAGCGACGGATCTGACGCGTCGCACAGCGCCGCGGGTTCCTCCACGGGCTCTTTCGCGGGCTCCTCGGCGGGTTCTTCCGGGGGTGCGTTCCCCGGCGCCTCGGCGGGAGCTTCACCGAGGTCTCCGAACGGTTCCTCCTCCGCGGGCTTTTCCGGTCGAGGCTCGGATCGTTCTGGCTGGCCGGTGCCTCTCGTGTCGAGGGCACAGCCCGGCAGCGACAGCAGCACAACGGCCATGCCGGCCAGGCAATGGGGTGAACGACGGGAGGAGCAAATCATACTGCGTTTCCTGTGGCCGGCAGCATAGACCCAAAGAGCGCGCCGTGTCACCGAGAGTCGCACGAGGGCTGACACGATGCAAACGCTCTCCCCGGGTCTCACCCCTCCGGCGCCCGCGCGAGGAGCGAGATAGCCGCTCCGCAGCATCGCTCTCCGGAACATCGAGAGCATAACTTTCAAGAGATCACCGACCTGTCGATGACATCGTTCTCGAGGACACGGTCGTGCGCGATACGAGGCCTTACGCGGACGATCCGGAGACAGGGTACGGTATCTACGTCATCGCCGACATCGAGGCTAACCTGCAATCCGAGGCGACCCTGCGGCGCGTCGTCGTCGAGCAAAACCGCTTCCTGGGCGTCGCGTTCCTCGGCTCTGACGCCTCGAACCAGTGCGGCTGTCAGGGCGCGAGCTTCCCGTGCAGGACCAAGAGCGCGGGGCTCACGCCGCCGGAGTCGCTCCCACCGGTACTGTAAATATCGAGCGCGTGGAGGCGCGCGCCGAGCGCGATCTCCCGATTCGCCGCCTCCCGCGCCTCACCCCGGCGCGCGCTTCGCGCGGCGGAGATCCGCGGCCGCGCCCTTCCGCTCCTCCGGCTGGCACGTCGGGCAGAAGATCGCGTCGTACCCGTGGACGCTCGAGCGACGGAGCTTGTCGCCGCAGCGCGGGCACGGCTGGCCCGGGCGCCCGCGGACCTTGAGGAAGTCGCGCAGCTTCTCGTCGAGCGCCGGCGCCCGCCGGGCGATCGTCCGGGTCGCGTCGCCGAGGACGCGGGCGACCGCCGCGTGGAGGCTGTCGAGCTCCCCCTCGGAGAGGCTCTTGACCGTGGCCTTCGGGTGGATCTGCGCCTCGAAGAGCACCTCGTCGGCATACGCGTTTCCCATGGAGTCGAGCGCCGCCTTGTCCATCAGGAAGTCCTTGACGAGGCCGCGCCGCCCGCACGCGGCGGCGCGGAACGCCTCCGGCGTGAACACCCGCGGATCGAGGACGTCGAGGCCCACCCGCTCGAGCCCGGGGATCTTGTCGTAGTCGCCCCGCGCGAGCACGTAGACCTTGCCCATCTGCACCTCGTCGCGATACCGCAGCTCACGCCCGTCCTTCAGGGCCAGCGAGAAGGCGAGATCGGTCGGGATCCGCGTCTCCCCCGGCAGCGTGATCGAGAACCGCCCCGCCAGCATCGGGGCGATCACGAGATCGAGCGCGCGCGCCCCGGCGAGCTCGATCACCACGGCGTGCGCACGGCGCGACACGCGCCGGATCTCCACGCCCGAAAGGAGCGCGTCGAGGCGCTCCGGGAGCAGGACGCGCAGCACCACCGGGCTGTCGGCCCGGGCCGCCGCCACGATCGCGCCCGCGAGCTCGCGCGCGAGGATCGGGACGACGTATTCCAGGTCGGGGCGCTCCGGCACGACCCCAGGATACCGATCTCACCGCGGAGGTCGCGTACGACCTCCGATCGGGCGGAAAAGAAATGCGGCGGCGCGCTGCTCAGGCGCTGATCTGCGGAGCCTCCGTGCCGTGCGCGACCTCCCCGCCGTCGCGCTCCTCCGGCTGTCGATCGCCCTCGGCCACGAGATCCTGGCTGCGCGCGAGCGCGTACACGGCGCGGATCCGCGCCGGCGCGAGGGCCGGCCCCGGCTCGGGGTTCAGGAGCACGGCGCCGTCGTCGAGCTCCAGCGCCACCGGGATCACGCCCCGGGGCTCGAGCGCCGCCCGGAGCTCCTCGAAGCGGATCGCGCCGTCCGCGCGATCCGCCTGGCCGAGCGGCGGCGCCTCGACGCGCACGAGGTCCTGCCCGCCCTCGTCGAGGAGCTCATCGTAGAGAGTCGTTACGCCCGGCACGAAGGCGCTGTGGACCATGAAATAGTTCTTGATCCGCTCGGTGCTGACGAGGCTGAGCTGCAGCCGATCCGACCCGGCGAAGCCGCACCTGCCGGCGTCGAGGAGGCACCGGACGTGCTCGCCCTTGGCCACCGAGGAGAACTCCGCGAGCACGTGCAGCCGCGCGCCGTGCGCGAGCTCGCCGCTCTCCAGCGCCCGCGCGAAGCGGATGAGCCGCATCGCCGTGCGCGCGTCGCGATCGAGCCCCTCGGGCTCGCTCAGGAACACCGCCGCGGAGGCCGGCGCCCCGCGCGCCGCGCAGCGCACCGCGAGCGACGCGAGGTCGTGCCCGTGCTGCGTGTACACCGTCGCGCTGCCGCCGCGCGGGAGCGGGAGCGTCGCCCCGTTCGATCCCGGCGGCGCGCCCTCCGGCGCGAGCGTCACGCCGAGCGAGGCGAGCCGATCGGCGAGCGGCATCCGCTCGTCGCCGCGCTCCCCGAGGACGAGCGTCACCTCGATCCCCGGGACGAACTGCGCGAGCGCGTGCAGCAGCGAGGGCAGCGCGGGGCTGTACCCGACGATCAGCACCCGCTTGAGGCGGCTGCGGCGCAGCGAGAGCGTCGCCGCCCACGCCCGCGCCGCGCCCGCGCCGTTCGCGCCCGCGCCGTCCGCGCCCGCGCCGTTCGCGCCCGCGCCGTCCGCGCCCGCGCCGTCCGCGCCCGCGCCGTCCGCGCCCGCGCCGTCCGCCCTCGCGGCGGGCGCGATCCCGCGGCCCATGAGGAGCTCTCGCCCGTAGCGCCGGAGGGGCGCGTAGGTGGCCGACACGCCGATGAGCCCCCGGAGCCGCCGCGCCGGCACCCGGCCCGCCCGCGCGCCGAGCGCCCACGCCGGTGATCCCTCGATCGGATCGAGCAGCGGGTTCAGCCACTGCACGAGCCCCTCCGCCGGCACGAGCTCGCCCTCCCGGCGCACCGGCACCGCCTCGCCGAGGAGGACGCCCGCGAGGACCACGTTGTTCTGGCAGGCCGCGCGCGCCATGCGCGAGAACGAGATCTCGCCGCCCGGCCCCTCGCCGAGCGCGGCGACGATCCGCGCCGCTTGCTCGCCCAGGAAGATGTGCGTGTAGAACTCCGACCCGTCGGCGGTCATGAGGTCGGTGTAGAGCGACTCCACGCCCGGCGTGATCAGGTGCTGGCACAGGAAGAAGCCGAGGAACCGCTGCATGTCGAGCGGATACGTCCCCGGCCCGCCCACCGCCTGGAGCAGGTCGCGGTTCTTGCTCTCCTGCACCTCGACGAACACGTGGCCGCGCCGGTTCTGCATCCGGAACGAGGAGAGGGTCATGGCCGTCACGGCGTCGGCGTCGGGCCCCGCGTCGGGCCGCGCGAGGATCAGCGCCCGCTTCACCCCGGCTGCGCCCACGAGCCCGAGCGCCTCGGGCTGCGCGCTGTCCCCCTTGCGGTAGGCCACCCAGCGCATCCTCGGCGCGTAGAGGTACGCGGGCGGGTCGTCCTCGGTGCCGAGGAGCGCCATCCGCGGGAACGCGTGCCGGGTCGGCGGGGGCCCGCGGCGGACGAGCCACACCCAGAGCTCCGAGAGCCGGAGGCTCCGGAGCGCCCGGTGGCGCTCGTACAGCCGGACGAACTCCTGCACCAGCATCTCCGCCTCGTGCACCGGACCGATCACGAGCGTGTGCCCCGCGTAGCCGACCGGCCGCCGCCGCGCCGCGCGCACGACCTGGTCGACCACGTTCGCGCCGATGCCGATGATGAACGACGTGATGAAGACGCCCACCATCGTGAGGCCGAGCGAGATGACGGCGACGAGGGGGTGCACCCGGAGGTTCGCGACGAGGTTGTCGGCGCTCTCGAGCTGCCGGAAGGACCACCAGATCCGGTCGATGAAGGTGGTGTCGGGGACCGGGCCGCGGCCGTCGTAGTCGTGCGCGACAGCGAGGTGGCTGAGCAGCACCGACGCGCCGAACGCGAGCCCCCAGACGGCCAGCGTGACGAGCCCGAACTGCTCGAGCAGCTCGCGCCGGGTCAGGATCGCGTAAAGGTCGACCGCGATCTCGCGCGTGAAGCGCAGGAGCAGGAAGAGCCGCGAGAGCCGCAGCACCGGCAGGGCGTGGGCGGCGTGCGCGTCGAGGAGCTGCTCGAGCGGCAGGAAGCTGAGCCAGGCGAGGACGTCGAAGGCGAAGAGGAGGACGTCGAGGCGCGACCGCTCGCGCCCGCGCTCGCGCAGGAGGGCGGCCCGGAGCAGGAGCTCCACGCCGAAGATCCCGAGGAAGTACGGGCGGAGCTCGTCTTCGAGGCCCTGGATGGGCAGCACCGAGACGAGGATCAGGAGCGAGAGCGCGGCCTTGACGGGGCGGGCCTCCAGCCCGGCGGCGAGGCGGAGGAGCAGGGGCAGGCGGGGCGCCATGGGCGCGAGGATAGAGGAAAGGCGACCCCGCGCGCGGCTGTCTCCGGGCGGTCCGGGAGGCGCCTCGGCGCGCCCCGCTCCGGGCGCCGCGCTGCCCGGACCGAATAGCAGCGGTCCACCTCGGGGCGGACATTGCCCTGCGCGTCCGTCGTTATCCCGTTGAACTCGTCGGAGATGACGCAGAAATTCATGCGATCTGTACCATAGTAGCGGGTCAACACCTGGAACATGGCAGTCCCGAAGCTCGAGTGCCCAGAGACGTACGCCGGGAACGATGGCGTCATGCGCGACGGGCCCTGGTTGCTGCCGGGGCTCCCGACGGGCGTCCACCCCCTGTCAGCTATCGTGAACGGGTTCCCGTCCCTGTCGGCATGACGGATCCCGACGATGGGCCTCCAGAAGTCGTAATGGTATTTCGTCTCCCGCGTGGCGATGCCGGCGTCGGCCAGCGCGATGTTGACCAGCGCGAAGTAACGGGCGTTGTCGATCTCCGAGTTGCCCTCCTGGACCGCGAGGACCCGCGCGATCTGGTTGTAGAGCCGCGGCGGCACCCCGATGCGCGGGGCGTCGTCGTACGACCGCGGCGAGCGGGCCGCTCGGGTAATACACGCTCGCCTGCGACGCCCCGTCGACGCTCAGGATCGCGAGATACCGCGCCTCGGCGCTCGTGTACGTGAGCTGGAGCGCGTCGCCGGGCAGGAGCCGCTCTCCCGCGCCGCCGGGCAGGACCTGCTCACCGCGCTTCACGTGGTAGACCGCAAGGGGCCCGGCTTGGGCACGGGTCGGTGTCGATTCGCAATCTTCCGTTGTTGCTACAATTTTGCAGCTCGACTCGACGTGCCCAGCGTGCGCCCGATGCAGTGCTTGAGGCCCGCCTGGAGGTCGGAGAGCGTCGTGATCTCGGAGAGGTCGAGCCCGAGCGAGACGACCGTCTGGGCGACGCTCGGCCGGATCCCGGTGATGATCCCCTCGGCGCCGAGGAGCCGGATCGCGCGGACCAGCTCGACGAGGTAGCTCGCCGTCTTCGTGTCGACCGCCTCGACCCCGGTCAGGTCCAGGAGCGCGAAGCGGGCCTGGGTGCGCACGACCGCCTGGAGCAGGCTGTCCATCACCTCCGCGGTCCTCGCGCTGTCGACAACGCCGATCATCGGGAGCGCCAGCACGCCGCTCCAGACCTGGAGGATGGGCGTCGAGAGCTGGCGGATGACCTGCTGCTGCCGCTCGATGAGCGAGAGCCGCTCCCGGAGCTCCTGCTCCGCGCGCCGCGACTCGGTGAGATCGAGGGTGATGCCGACCACCGCGTCCACCTCGCCCCCTTCGCCTCGGACCGGAACGAACCAGTTCTCGATGGGCTTTCCGTTCGCTTCCATGACGTTGTGGATCGGCTCCCCTCGAAGGGCAGTGCGCAACCCCACGGTCTCGTGCTCCTTGTAGAGGTCGAAATTGTTCAGCCCGACGAGCTGTCCTGGCCTCATGCCGGCCGACGCGAGCGCCTTGCCGTCATAGTAGGTGAACACACCGCGGCTGTCGGAGGCCCAGACGACGACATCGAGGTTGTCGACGAGGGCGCGGAGGATCGCCTGCTGCTCCGCCTGGCACCGGGACGCCTCGGTCTGGGCCGTCACGTCGCGGCCGATGCACAGCACGCCGGCCGCCTCGCCCCGGGGATCGAGTACGCGGTGGTGAGCCCACGCGCACGCCATGTGCCCCCCGTCGCCCCGAGCGTGGCGCAGGCGCCGTTCCCCGCTCTCCTCGTCGAGCAGGCGCCGCCATAGCCCCTCGTCCTCGGGCGTGGGCAGCAGCTCGTCGATCGGCCGGCCGATCGCGTCCTGTCTCGAGATGCCGAGCTGTCGCGCGGCGCTCTCGTTCCACTCCGTGATCGCGAGATCCAGGCCGTATTCGACCACCGCGAGCGGCGATCGGGCAAGAGTGTGCACGTGTTCCCTCATCTTCAGGAGCGCCGCCCGCCGGCTGTCTTCGCTGCGCGCCAGCGTAACCCTGAGCCCCATCGGCAGATCAAGTTCCTATCAGGGGCCACGCGGGCGCGAAGGCCACATCGCATCACGGCGCCGGCGCGCGTCAGGCCAACGGCGTACGACGCAGCGCGCCGGGGGCCGCCGCGCGAGGAACAGCGGCCCCTCGGGCCGACCCGCTTCCTACAGCCGTCGATTTTCACCCAGGCGGCGGAGCGCGAACGCGATGCCGCTCTGGAGGCTCCCTTTCACCACGACGGATTGCAGCTCGACATCGAGCTCGACAAGCGTCCGCGCCACCTCGGGGCGAATGCCCGTGAGCACCGCCTGCGCTCCGATGAGCCGCAGCGCTGCCGCCGCGCTCACCAGCATCGCGGCAACGCCGCTATCGACGACCTTCACGCCGGTGACGTCGATGATCACCACCGCCGCGTGGCACCTTTGCGCCCCCTGGAGCGCGGTCTCGAGCATCTGGCGCGCCCGCGCCTGATCCACGGTCCCGATGAGGGGCATGACCATGACCCGGTCGGTGATCGGGATGAGCGGGGTCGACATCTCCGACAGCCGCTCCGTCTGCACCCGGATGATCTCTTCCTGGAGCTGCGCCCGCTCCTCCTCGGCGCGCTCGCGCTCGCCGAGCTCCAGGAGGAGCCGCTCGTTGGCTCGGCGGAGCTCCTCGGTGCGGTGGGCGATCCGATCCTCCAGCGCCTCGTTCACGCGCGCGAGCTCGCGCGCCGACGCCTCTGCGCGCGCGACGAGCCGCGCGTTCTCGACCGCGATGGCGGCCTGCGCCGACAGGAGGGCGCACAGATCGAGCCGCGCCGGGGTGAACACCTCGGTCGCGGCGTTGTTCTCCAGATAGAGGATACCCGTGAGCTCTCCCTTGTGCATCATGGCCAGGCAGAGCAGCGACTTCGGCTGCCTTTCGGCGATGTAGGGGTCCCCTGCGAAGCGGCTCTCGCTGGACGCGTCGCCGAGGACCACGGGCTCCCGGGTCCTCGCGACATAATGCACGACGGAGAGGGCGATATCGGCGCTGGTCTCGGCCGGGACCGATGGGCCTATCGTGACCGTGTGGGGGTCCATCGTGATCGTGGCGTCGAGCGTGAGCCGGCCGTCCTGCTCGAGGAGGAGGACGCCCCGCTGCGCGCCCGCGTGCTCGATCACGAGCCGCATCAAGCGGTCGAGGATCGTCTCGAGGACAATCTCGCCGGCGATCGTCTGCGCGGCCCGGCTGATCGTGATCGTGTCGAGGAGCGCGGTCCCCTTCCCCGAGGTCGTCCTCGTGGTGTAATCCGCGCCGTTCGTGGCGGACGACGCCGCCATCTGGAAGAGGTGCGGGTGTTTGCCGGCGAGGTCGGCCGCCTTCGCCGTCGCGCCCCACCGCACGTAGCCCTGGTACGCGTCCCGCATGTGAATGGACGCGATCTTCTTTCTCCTGCTGGCCAGGTGAAACCTCGCGGCGAGCTCGTTGGCCAGCGCCTCGTGGTGGAAGAACTCGTTCTGCCCTGCGGCCTCGATCGCCGCGTCGTAGAGGTTCGTCGCCTCGAGCTCGTCGCCTTCGATCCGCGCCCGCTCCGCCTCGATGAGCAGCTTCTTGTGCAGGAAGTTCTCGGGGCAGCTCTCCGCCCACTCGGCGAGCTTGCGCTGGTGACCGGCGAGCAGCTCCGCAAACGCCCGCTGCTCGGCGGCTGACCTCGTCGGGTAGAGCCCGCAATAGACCAGGCAGAGAAAGAAGAGCCGGTCCGTCTCGGCGTAGGTGCCGTTGCCGATCGCGTTCTGCGCCTCCCCGAGCCGCGCCATCTCGAGGGCTTTGTCGTACTCCTCGTAGAGGGCGAAGAGCTGCATCTTGACGGTGTAGTACCAGGCCGCGGCCATCGTCATGCCGGGCTGCCCCAGCGTCGCGACAAGCGACTCCTCGTCGAAGGAATCGTCGCTCAGCGTGGATCGGCTCCTCGTGCGCCCCGTGAGGTTCGCGATCATCTGCTTGCTGAGCCGGAGGACGACCTCGGTGAGCGGGGTCTTGGTCCGCTGCATCAGCGCGAGGCGCCGGTCGGCCGCCTCCTCCACGGCGCCGAGCTCGTCGCCGAGGCCCAGCCGGAAGTCGAGGCTGCGGTGCGCGGTGTAGGCGAGGAAGATGAGATCGCCCGACTCGAGGCCCGCATGGTGCGCCTGCTCGAAGTACTCGAGCGACGACCGGAGCGGCTTCCAGAAGGCGTTGACCTGCGCGAAGATGAAGCACACCTGGCATCGCAGATCGACGGAGTTGAACTTCTCGCAGAGGTCCAGCGCGAGCTTCGCGAACTTGTACGCTTGCTCGTACGAGCTCAGCCACCCGCACAAGATGATGGCATACGCCCCGAAGATACCGGGCGACTGCTCCGAGAGGCCATACTGGAGGGTGAGCGTCATCTCCCTGGCCATGATGTAGGAGCAGACCCTGGCGTCGACCATGTAGGCGGCGGGAGCCAGGATCCTCAGGATCGGCATCGCAGCCTTCTTGTCGGGATCGGTCATCAGGGGCGCATGCAGCAGATCGTCGATGCGCCGTCCGGCCAGGATCGCCTGCGCTTGCTCGATCTCCGCGTCCGCCGCTGCCTTGCACGCCTCGGGGGTCTCGGGGAGATGAATCCCGAAGGCCGAGAGCGCCTCCCGACCGACCTCGATGGCCCTGACGAACTGGTTCCTCGCGCAACAGACGGCGATGCTGAGCTTTCGAACGCGCGCCTCGTCGAAGCGGGACCGCGCGCGGGCCAGGAGGACGTCGAGCGAGGCCTCCACCGCGTCGAACGCCCCGACGGCGTACTCGCACTCGGCCTGCTCCATGCGGAGCGCGAACAGAAGCTCGTAGTCCTCTCCCCAGGCCGCCTCGCCGAGCGGGGACAGGCCGGCCCGGAAGTAGCTGGCGGCCGCCTGGTAGGCCGCGGACGCCTTGGCCTTGCGGCCAGCGGCGAGGTTCATGCGCGCGAGCATGAGCCGCTCGCTCGGCTCCTCGATCATCGCGGCGCCGAGGTTCAGGTGGTTCGTGATCTCGAACAGGGTCTCGTCCCGCGGCTCGGCGCCGCTCCTCGCCCGGAGGAGCCGCCCGATCCTGAGGTGCACCGCCTGCTTCTCGGCCTCTCCGACGAGCGAATACGCGGCCTGCTGCACGCGGTCGTGCACGAACCTGTAGGCGACATGGAACGTCTCGAGGGGCGCCGAGCTCGCCACGTCCTGATCCGCGCCGCCATCCAGGAAGCGGTATTCGGCGTGCAGGGGCAGGACGAGGCCGTCGCGCAGCGCCTCCCAGAGATCCGCCGCGGCGTCGATCGGGGATCTTTCGTGGATGGTCGCGAGCGAGCTCAGCTCGAACCGGTGGCCCATGCAGGCGGCGAGCTTCAATGCGCGGCGGGTATTCTCCGGCAGGCGCTGGATCTTGCCCGCCATGAAGTCGACCACGTTGTCCGTGACCATTCGCTGCCGGATGCGCTCGATATCCCAGATCCAGCGGCCCGAGGGCGCGTCGAAGGTGAGGAGCTTCTCCTGATCGAGCGCTCCGACGAACTGGTTCAGGAAGAACGGATTGCCGTGCGTCTTGCTCCACACGAGCTCTGCGAGCGGCTCGATCGGCTCCTCGCCGCAGCCCAGGGCGTCCGCGACCAGCTGCGTCGCGTCCGGCAGCGAGAGCGGCTGGAGCGCGATCGCAGACACGGCGGCCCCGGCCTCCCGGAGCCGCTCCAGGGTGATCGCCAGCGGATGGGCCGCGTCCACCTCGTTGTCGCGATAGGCCGCCAGCAGGAGCAGGTAGCCGCGGTCCGGATCCGACACGATCTGCTCGATGAGGTTCAAGGAGGCCGGATCGATCCACTGGAGATCGTCGAGGAAGACCGCCAGCGGATGGCCCCGGGTGGCCACCGTGCGGAAGAAGCGCTGGAATACCAGCGCGAAGCGGTTCTGCGACTCGGTGGGCCCGAGCGGCGGGACGCTCGGCTGCGGCCCGATCAAGAACTCGAGCTCGGGCACGAGGTCGACGAGGATCTGCCCGTTCGAGCCGAGGGCGAGCTGCAGGCGGCTCTTCCAGCGCGCGAGCGCCTCCGAGGGCTCGGCAAGGATCTTCCGGACGAGCTCCCGGAACGCGCACGCGATGGGGGCGTACGGCGTGCCGCGGTCGAGCTGGTCGAACTTCCCTGCAATGAAGTCGCCTCCGTCGCGGGCGATGAGCTGGTGTATCTCCTGGATCAGCATCGATTTGCCGACGCCCGCATAGCCGGAGACCAGAAAGAGCTCGGCCGCGCCTCGGGCCGCGCGCTGCCATGCGCTCCCCAGCGCCGTCATCTCCGCCTCGCGCCCGTAGAGCTTCTGCGAGAGGCGGAGCTTCCCCGACCGGTCGCGCTGGCCGAGCGGGAATGGCTCGATGCGGCCCGTCGTCGAGAGCCGCGCCAGGCACTCGTCCAGATCGGCCTTGAGCCCGCTCGCGGTCTCGTACCGATCCTCGGCGGCCTTGGAGAGGAGCTTCATCACGATGTCGGAGACGACCCGCGGAACCGCGGGCGAGACCTCGTGCGGAGGGACGGGCCTCCGCGCGATATGGCTGTGGACGAGCTCCACCGAATCCGTGGTCTGGAAGGGCAAGACGCCGGTCAACATCTCGTAGAGCGTGACGCCGAAGGAATACAGATCCGTGCGGTCGTCGAGGATCCGGTTCATCCGGCCCGTCTGCTCCGGAGACATATAGGCCAGCGTCCCCTCCAGGGTATCGGGGGGCTCGGCGCCATGGGTCTCCCGGGAGAGGCGGGTGGCGATCCCGAAGTCGATCAATTGAGCCGACCACGTCTCTGGACGAGTCAGGATGTTGTGCGGCTTGAGGTCCTTGTGGATGATGCCGTATCGATGGATGGACGCCAGCGCGTCCGCCACCGAGGAGGCGATCTTCAGCGTCGCACCGAGGTCGAGCCTCCGCGCCTTCAGGGCGACATCGAGGGGGAGGCCGCCAAAGTCCTCCAGGACGAGCGCGAAGCTGCTGCCATGCTTCTCGAGGCCGTACGTCTTCACGACGCCTGCCAGCGAGAGCTCGTTCAAGATGCCATGCTCGTGCCTGAGCTTGGCGAGCATCCTCGGGTCCGGGCGATCCCCCTTGGGAAGCTTGATCACCACCGGTACATGATCGGCATTCCGGTAGCCGCGGTACAGCACGGCATCGGAGCTCTGCTGGATCTCCGAGATGAGCGTGAACCGAGGTAAATGAACCATTCCGTCCCCTCTGGGCGCTCCGTTTCCGACGGAGTTTTGCACCAGACAGAAGACGAAAAAGATGTGCTCCCTGTCAAGCCTTATCTGAGACGCCGCGCGAATCCAAGGCTCGGCGATCAGGCTTACACTTGCATGAGTCTTATCTGCTTGCGGATCGGGCGTATCCGACGCGAAAGATGGCAGCACCACCCGGCGCTGACCGCCGGCGCCGCTGGTCGAGCTGTCGAGTTACGGCGAGCCGCCGCCGGCGCCGCCCGAGCTGCCGTAGCCGCCGACGCCGACGCTCGTGATGGCTTCGTACCCGCCCTCGCCGTACCCCCCGCCGTACCCGCCGTACCCGCCGTACCCGCCCTCGCCGCCCTCTCCCCCGTTGCCGTAGTACTCGTCCGGGTGTTCGTAGACGTCGATGCTGACGTTCAGCTTGCCGTTGAGCCACAGCGCGCTGTCCCCGATACCGAACTTATACTGAGCCCAGGTCGTCGAATGCGGCGAGACGTACACGTAGATGGACTCCGACGATAGCAGCGTCGCCTCGACCTCCGACACCGTGCCGCCCTCGACCTTCTCGAAGTTCCACCCTGGAAGCAGGCGGACGTGGTACGAGCCCTGCTCCAGATCGACGAGGATGGACGTCGCGTCAGGATCTTCGTCCTCGCTATCGATCGTCAAGACAGCTCCGCCGCCGGGGCCGGAGGCGCCGTAGCCGCCGGCGCCGACACTGACGGCTACGCTCGCCCCCTCGTCGTACCAGTAATAGCTGCTCCGGATCTGGAACGTGGCGTTGCGGAGCCGATAGCGCGCTCCGGATTGCGCCTCCGCCGCGAGCGGCAAGCTGAGCGATCCTAGCGCCGCATCCTCAGCCGGTTGCGACATGCAACCGCTGAGCCCCGCCACGAACGCCACGCCGGCTGCCAGCGACCCAAAACCCCTGAACATCTTGCTCATTCTTCTCTCCTCCCACGCTACGGATCGGGACTGGCGGCTCCGTGTGCCACGGTTTGCCGCCGGTCCAGGGTACGCACACACCTGAAGCAATTCGCGAACCAACCCGCATTCTCGGCTTCCGCGCGCTCCATTCGACGGTCACCAGCCAATGTGGCTCATCTTGGCTCATACGACTTGTGCCAGTAGACAGCCCCTGCGCCTCGCCCGGGGTGATGCAGGAGGCGGGGCATGCCCGCCCGGGTGGCCACGCTGCTCGCCTCTTTCGACGAGGCGATCGCCCGCGGCGCGCTGGATGTGGCCCCCCGCAGGCGCGCGCTCGTCGACCGGAGACCGGACGTCCTCGCTTGCGCCGGATCCCCTACGCTGGCCTCCCGGCATCCGCCGGAAGGAGGCATGTTCATGCGTCGATGGTCCGTGCTGCTGTGCGCTTCAGCTATCGTTGCGTGTGGTTCGGGGGACGAGTCGCCAGGCAGCAGCGATGCCGGCTCCGGGGGAGGAGGGAGCGCCGGCTCCGGGGGAGGAGGGAGCGCCGGCTCCGGGGGAGGAGGGAGCGCCGGGCTCCCTCACGCGTTCCGCTACGGCGCCAACCTCGGCCACCGCAATGCGGCCTGGGGCGACGACAAGGAGGGGACGCTCGCGGCGCGAGCGGGCGTCCGCAGCCTCCGCGTCAAGCTCCCAGCGGCCCATTTCGCCGCGTGGGGATACGATATCGAGCTCGGGGATATCCAGTCGTATGCGGCCCTGGGCATGGCCGAGCACCTCGGGTTTCTCATCGGATCCGAGTCGGTGGAGCTGACGACGGCGCCGCCCGGCGCGGCCGACTGGCAGAACGAGCACTACATCCCGAAGAGCCTTTACGAGCCGATCTTCTCGGCCGATGGAACGGTGAACCCGGCCAACGCGTGGGCCTCTTACGTGTACCGGACGGTGGACACCTACAAGGACTGGATCCAGGTGTGGCACGTGTGGAACGAGCCCGACTGGGTGGCCGACTGGCGCGTCACCGAGGCGTGGGTCACCGAGCCGCCCAAGGCCGCCGATCTCCCCCGGTTCAACGGATCGATATTCGACTACATAAGAATGCTGCGCGTCACGAAGGAGGCGGCGCGCAAGGCGGACCCGGACGCGCTGATCGCGACGGGGGGCATCGGATACCCGTCGTTCCTCTCGGCGATCCTGCGCTACACCGATAACCCCGAGGGCGGGGCGGTCACGCCGGATTACCCGGAGAAGGGCGGCGCCTACGTCGACGTCCTCGACTTCCACTATTACCCGATCTTCAGCCCGAAGAGCTCGGACGCGTCCGTCGACGATTTCCTCGCATCGAAGGACGCCCTCGCCGCGGCGCTCGCCGACGCCGGCGCGCAGGTGCAGGGGTGGAACGTCTCGGAGAACGGCGCGCCGCTCGCGCCGACGCCGGAGTACCCGGAGGTGGGGAGCCCGGAGTACGCGCGCAACTACCTCATCAAGATGATGACCATGGCGCAGGCACACGGCATCGGGGGCGTCGACTGGTTCATTCTATCGAACGGCGAGGAGGGGAGCGACGATGTGTTCTCGCACATGGGGCTCTACAACGACGTCGGCGCCCTCGCCAGCGTGGATCAGGCCACCAAGACCGATCTCGGCAAGGCGTACACCACCCTCGGCGAGGTGCTCTTCGGCGCGTCGTACGATGACGGCGCGACGAAGGAGCTCGCGCTGCCGCGGGACGCGCGAGGCGCCGTGTTCGAGAAGGACGGCAAACGCCGCATCGCCCTCTGGGCCGTGACGCCGAGCGACACGGAGGACGCGTCCGCGAACGTCGAGCTCGCGACGGCGACGGGGTTCGATGTCCACGCGTGGGACGGCGCGAAGACCTCCGCCGACGCGAGCGGCGGCAAGGTGACGCTCGCCCTCTCGGGCAGCCCGGCGCTGCTTGTCGAGCGATGACCGCCAGGGGTTATCACCCAGGTTGACCCATGGGCCAAGCCCGACCCGGGTTGACCCATGCGCAACCTGGGTCGGGTCGGCGCAACCTGGGTCGGGTCGGCGGGTCGCAGCGCCAACCTGGGTCGGGTCGCCGTGGTAGCGTCCTCTCATGGAGCTCCGCCTGCGCGGCCTCACCCACCTCGACCCGCTCGCCGTCCCCCTGCCCCACGGCACCGAGGTGACCACCCGGGTCGACCGCGTCCTCGACGAACGCCGCATCCCCCAGGGCGCCATCGGGCGCGTCGTCGGCTCGGCCGGCGCCGAGCTCGACGTGATGCTCGTCGGCGTCGGCGTCGTCCGCTACCGCCGCGACGAGCTCGTCCCGCGCAAGACCGGCCAGGTGCGGCACGCGGAGCGGCGCAGCGCCGCCTGGAACGCGCTCCTGCCCGCCGTCGTCCTCGAGGCGGTCGTGGGGTCGCGCGCGTGGGGGCTCGCGCACGAGGGGTCCGACACCGACCGGCGCGGCGTCTTCGCCCTCCCCTTCCCCTGGACCACCGGCCTCGCCGAGCCGCCACGGGACCTCGTGAGCACCGACGGCAGCGCCTCGTACTGGGAGGTCGAGAAGGCCATCCGACAGGCCCTGCGCGCCGATCCGAACACCCTCGAGCTGCTCTTCGTCCGCACCGCCGAGGCGCGCGACGAGATCGGCGCGTGGATCCTCGAGGCGCGCGCCGCGTTCGTCTCGTCGGCCATCTACGGCAGCTTCGGCCGCTACGCGCTCTCGCAGCTCAAGCGGCTCTCGCAGGCCCACCGCCTGGCCGAGCACCGGGAGCGGGTGCTCGACTGGCTCTCCCACGACCCCTCGCTGTCGCTCGACGACGTCGCCCGCAAGCTCGCCGCCATCAGCCCGCGGGCCGCGCCGACCGAGGCCGACCGGGAGCTCCAGGCGAAGGAGTACATCAAGCAGCTGTACCGCTCGCTCCACGACCAGGGCCTCTTGCCCGCGCGCGACTTCGCCTCGCTCGCCGCCTTCGCGCGAGAGGGCAGGGCCTCGCTCGACCCCGCCCGCGACCTCCGCCCCAAGAACGCCTACAACCTGGTGCGCCTCATCGCGACCGCGATCCGCTGGCTGCGCGACGGCGAGGTCGATCTGGTCGTGCAGGGCGACCTCCGCGAGACGCTCCTCGCCATCAAGACCGGCGCCTGGCCGCTCGACCGGACCATCGAGCTCGCCGAGTCGATGACGCCCGAGCTGGAGGCCGCGCGGCTCGCGACGAAGCTGCCGCCGCACCCCGACGTGCCCCGCGCCGACGCGCTCCTCCGGCGCGTCCGCGAGGAGATCGCCCGGCGGCACCTCGCCGCGGCGCCGGGCCCGCTCGGCAAGGACGCTCCCCCGGCGCCGGTCGCGGTCTGGGACGAGGGAGACGCCGGGCGCGCGCGCGGCGAGGAGCGCGGCGACGACGAGAGAAAGGACGAGGGATGAACGCTCAGGTGCTCGATGCAAAGCAGCAGGAGGTCGCGGCGCGCGTCATCGCCGAGGAGGAGGCCAGGCGGCCGCACCTCGTCATCGCCCTGAGCGGCGCGCACGCCTACGGCTTCCCCTCGCCCGACAGCGACCTCGATCTCAAGGCGGTGCACGTCGAGCCCACCGAGAAGCTGCTCGGCCTGCTCCGCAGCAACGCGAGCCCCGCGCGGATGGAGGTCATCGACGGCGTCGAGATCGACTACACGTCGAACGAGATCCACCCCGTCCTCCTCGGCGTGCTCCAGGGCAACGGCAACTACATCGAGCGGATCCTCGGCCCCCTCCAGCTCCACGTCGATCCCGACCTCGCCTCGCTCCGCCCGCTCGTCGCCGCCGCGCTGTCGCGCCGGATCTTCCGCCATTACGTCGGCTTCGCCACGAGCCAGCTCCGCGCCTGGGAGGCGGGCGGCCGCGCGTCGGTGAAGAAGCTCCTTTACGTCCTCAGGACCACGTTGACCGGCGCCCACGCGCTCCGGACAGGCGAGATCGTCACCGACGTGACGGCGCTCCTCGACCTCTACGGCTTCAGCGCCGCGCGCGAGCTTGTCGAGGCCAAGCGCGCCGGAGAGAAGTCGGCGCTCGCGCCGGACATCGCCGCGCGCTGGACAGAGCAGATCTCCCGGGCCTTCACGACCCTGGAGGCGGCCCACGATCACGCCGCGCTGCCGGAGGAGCCCCCGAACCAGGGCGAGCTCAACGACTGGCTGCTCGCGCTGCGCAAGGCGCGGCTGTGAGGCGCGGAGGGGGCTTGCACAGATGTCCCTCGCGCAGACGAACGGGCTTGTCCTCGTGACCGCCAATACGAAGGACTTCGCTCGATTCAAGGATCTCCAGCTCGAAGACTGGTCGAAGCGACGAGCGCGATGACCGGCGCCGCCGCCGCATCGCCGCCTCACCGCGGCAGCGAGCAGCCGTCCCCGCACGCTTTGCGGCCGTCGCGGCACTTCACCGCGGGCCCCTGGGCCTGGCACGTCACCGGGCATCCCCCTCCGGTATTCGAGCACGACACAGCGCACGAGCCCGTGCAGGTCACCTCGCACCCTCCAACCCGGTTGCACTTCACGACGCTGCCATTGCCCACGACGAAGAGGCATTTGCCCACGTCCTCGCAGGTGGTCGAGCAGCCGGCGCCGCAGGTGGCCTGGCACGTCTCTGCATTGCGGCAGTCGACAGAGCAGTTGTCCGTGCACCTCGTGTCGCACGACGTGCTCCTCGCGCAGGAAGACTGGCAGTCGCCGGCGCAGCGGCTCTCGCAGACCTCGCGATCGGAGCAGCTCGGCCGGCAGCCGGACGCATCGCCGCACGTGAGCTGGCAGCTCTTCGGCGCGTTTCCCGGGCTGCCGCCCCCGCAGGAGCAAGGCACGCCCGGCGCGCAGCTGACGGCGCTGACCGCGGGCGCCAGGGAGCTCTTGGCCTGCGCGATGTCCTTGAGGGACACCGGGGTTGGCGCGCCGCCCTCGCGGGCGCCCTGATCGCGGGAGGGCCAGAGCAGCAGGACGGCCCCGAGGCCCACGCAGAAGAGGAGCACCGCCACCCCGCCGACGACGACGAGCTGCGGTGGCCCCGGCGCGCGCGGTAGAGGCGCGGCGCCCGCGCCCGGATGGGGCCGAGCCGGCAGAGGCGCCGTCGAGACGGCCGACGCGGCCGGCACCGCCATCGCCGGCGGTCCCGCGCCCGGGGACATCGCCGTCGCGAAGGGGGGCTCCTCGCCCCGGCGCACGGCGCGCACGTCGGCGAGCATCGTTTGCGCGTCCGGATAGCGCCGCTCGACCTGGAAGGCGAGCGCGCGGTCCACGACGCGCGCGACCCGCGGATCCACGCCGGGCGCGGCGGTCGCGAGCGGGGGAGCCGGCGTCGTGCTCATCTTCACGAGGAGCTCTCCCTCGGTGAGCGCGTCCGCGTCGTGGAGCCGCCGGTTCGCGAGGAGGGTGAACATCGTCGCGCCCACCGCGTAGAGGTCGGCCCGCCCGTCGACGTTCCTCCCGAGGATCTGCTCCGGCGCCATGTAGCTCGTCGTGCCCAGCATCGCGCCCGTCCGCGTCTTCAGCCCGGCGCCGCCCTGCTTCATGCGCGCGATCCCGAAATCGAGCACCTTGAGCCGCCCGTCGCGCGTCACGAAGAGGTTGTCCGGCTTGATGTCCCGATGGACGATCCCGGCGTCGTGCGCGGCCCGGAGCACCTCGAGGAGCGTGTCCACGTGGGCGAGGAGCTCGGGCAAGGGGACGCTGCCGAGCCGCAACGCGCGCTCGCGGAGGCTCTCCCCGTCGAGCAGCTCCATGACAAGGAACGGCTCGCCCTGCTCGGTCACGTCGATGTCGAGGACCTGCACCGCGGCCGGGTGGCCGAGCCGCGTGGCGGCGAGCGCCTCCTGCTCGAAGCGGGCGCGGAGCTCGCGCGACACGGCGCTCTCCGGGTGCAGGACCTTGATGGCCACGCGGTGCCCCACGTGATGGGTGGCCGCGTAGACGGCCGCCATTCCCCCCGCCCCGATCAGCGCATCGAGCCGCCATTTGCCGTGGAAGATCGTCCCGACGCGGGCCTTCAGCCGACGAATTTCTTCCTCTTCCGCTTCCGACATCGGCGCCGAGCCTAGCACGGGCTGCCTCGCGGCTGGCTCGACGGCCCACGTGGAGGTGGCCCGGAGCCACTGGCCCTCTTCGCTCATCGACGCTCGGGCACAATGGCCCGCGATCCGAGGTCGGGAGAGGCGTGCCGCGTTCTCCCGCGATCCGAGGTCGGGGGAGGCGTGCCGCGATCTCCCGACAGGCCACGTCATGCGCGCTGCCGCCAGAGCGCCAGTCTTCGTCGTGCCGGCGGAGGCGACTCAAGCCCGGCCGGCGCGGCCGCGGCCGGCGAGGTCCCACGCCGCCGCGACGGCCTCTTCCGCGCTCGCGACCGACGCGATGTGATCCGAGCGCCGGTCGTCCACGCGCCCTCCGGCGAGCTGCCTCGCCCAGCCCCCGCTCGCCGCGAGCGCGAGCAGCGGCTTGCCGAGCTGCCAGGCGACGGCGATCTCGCTCAGCGTGCCCGCGCCCCCGCCGACGACCACAACGACGTCGGCCGCCGCGACGACAAGGATGTTGCGCCCGATCTGCAGGCCGGTGGGGACGACGATGTCGACGTACGGGTTGGCCGCGGAGGCCTCGTACCCGGGCAGGAGCCCGACGATATCGCCGTCGCGCCAGGTCGTCGCCTCGCGCCCGCCGCGCGAGACGGCGGCCATGACGCCCCCGAGCCCGCCGGTGACCAGCCGGAACCCCGCCTCGACGGCGCGCCGCCCGAGCTCGACGCACAGGGCCTCGGTCTCCGCGTCCAGCGCGAGGCCGTTGCCGATCACCGCCATCACGGGGCGGCGCGGCACGTAGGGAGCGATGTCCCGCCTCGTGTCCTCCTCTTCCCGATCGTCGTCCATCACGGCTCCGCTCCGGCGCCCGCGAGCCGCCGCGTCACGTGGCGCTCGGCCCGGTCGCGAGGCGCATCGTGTCGCTTCCCGCGCAGCGTGGCAAGGCCGCTCAGGGCCGCGCGCGGGCCGGCCGGCGGCGCCGCGCCATCGCGGCGCCGGGTGTCCCGGGAGCGCCGCAGGCGCTCGTCGCGCGCCGCGCTACCTGAGCCGGCCGATGAGCTGCTCGCCCAGCCTGGGCTGATCGATCTTCCCGAGCCAGATGCGCCAGACCGCCCTCATGAAATCCGCCCCGGCGACGCTCGCGCTGCTGCCGCCCACGAGCGCGGTCGTGCTCTTCTTCTCCGGGTCGTACTGGATGGTGACGTGCGACCCCTCCTTCAGCTCCGCCTTGAAGGCGCCCAGGAACGCCTCGATCTTCGCCTGATCCTGATAGCCGTTCATCGCGAAGGCGCCAGTCAGGGCGTCATGGATCTTCTCCCTGTCCACGTCGCGCATCATCCGCCACACGAACTTCTTCGGCACGTCGGCGTCGATCACCGCCTGCTTCGATTTCAACGCGGGCGCCTGCTTCATGAAGTGGCTGATCTCGTAGACGTCGATGTCGATGAAGGCGATCGTCTTCACGCGGACGCCGGCGCCTGTCAGCACCCAGTCCGCGGCCCGGAGCGGGGCGGCGGCGGCGAGGAGGGCCACGAGGGCGGCGACCACGACCACGACCTTCTTGGGAATGAGCTTCATCGGAGACCCCCTGGAAGTGCGCGGGCCGGCCGAGCCCCCCCAGGAGGAGCGCTGCTCCTCGGGCTCGCCGCGCGCCGGAGCGAGCTAGCCCTCGCGGCCGCGTGGAGTCAAGGCTCGTGCCGGCGTGTCGCCTCGTGTCGCCTGGCGCCGTCGCGCGCTACTGCTGGCCGGAGTAGAGGGCGTCCACGGCCTCGGCCCAGAGCTTGTTCATGGCGATCCGGCCCGCGGGCAGCGGGTGCACCTGGTCGGGAGCCGGCTGGAGCTGCTCGGGGTGCCCCTCGAACCACGCATACAGATCCGGCCCTGGAACGAGGGCGTTCTCCAGCGTGAGCTCGTCGATCGCCTGGTTGAACACATCGAGCGTGTCGTGGTTGCCGTCGGGCGAGAACGGGATGCGCGCGAGCACCGGGACGCGGCCCGCGGCCTCGATCCTGTCGATGAGCTCCTGCAGGTTCGACTTGAAGGTGCTCGCGTCGGTGTGGTTGCCCCACGAATCGTTGGTGCCGTAGCCGATGGCGAAGAAGCGGTAATCGGGGTTCAGCTCCAGGGCCTCATCGAGGCGGTCGAGCGCGTCGCCTGTGAGCTCGCTCCCGATGCCGCCGTTGATCATCGCGGGGTAGTGGGCCTCGTGCGCCGCGTGCACGTTCTCCGCGAAGCTCGGCTGCGTGGCCGGGGTGTCGCGGTCGTAGGCGAACGCCGTGATGCTGTCTCCGAAGAAGAACCACGTGTCCTCCGCGCCGTTCGAGATGTCGTGCACGTCGATCTCGTCGAGCTGGACGCCGGACTCGTCGGACGCCGCGGGCGCCTCGGTCACGACGAGCCGGACCCAGCTCTGGCCGCCGAAGTCGAAGTTGTGGGCGCGCGTGCGGACCGGGTTGTCGGTCACCTCGGCGACGCTCTTCCAGGTGCCGTCCGAGCCGTTCGTGGAGTCGCTCGACGTCTCCACGCGGTAGGCGTCCGGCGCGCCGTATTGCACGTCCGTGTAGTTGTAGTTGTACGAGGCCGACCAGCTCAGGAGCAGCCGCTCGTACCCGCTGCCGACCTGGATGGCGACCCAGGCCGGCTCGCCTGTGATGGGTTTGCCCGCGATCCAGGTCCCCGCCGACCTGTATTTGCCGTCGTTGATGACCGACGCCGTCCCCCTCGAGGCGAAGGCGGGCTTGCCGCGGGAGATGATGGGATTGGGCGTGAGCCCCGGCGCGTCCGGACCGCCGCCGCTGCCGCCGCCGCCCGTGTTCCCGGCGCCGCCCG
This sequence comes from Sorangium sp. So ce362, assembly GCF_051519845.1. Taxonomy (NCBI): domain Bacteria; kingdom Pseudomonadati; phylum Myxococcota; order Polyangiales; family Polyangiaceae; genus Sorangium; species Sorangium sp. So ce362. The sequence continues at coordinate 9,443,148 of NZ_CP150332.1, forward strand.
TGTTCCCGGCGCCGCCGGCGCCGCCGGTGCCGCCGCCCGCGCCGCCGCTGCCCTGGGCGGCGGTGCCGCTGGAGCTCGCCGACGCGCCGCCCGTGCCCCCGGAGCTGCCGGACGCGCCGCCGTCGTCGTCCGAGCAGGCCGGCAGGAGCGCGACCGTCCCAAGCGCAAGAAGAACCAGGAGACCTGACTGGTGAAATGAACGCAAAGCCATCGAAACTGACCTCCAGAGCCGGGCACTCTGGGGCATCGGGGGCCCACGATCAACAGCGGAGGCGACCTCCGTCATCGATCGGCGCCGATGAGATGAACCGGTAAAGTCAAGCGCGCCGTGACGTCAATCTCAGCGGAACATGCCGATGTCACCGAGGGGATGCGACCGTTAACTGAAGCGGTAAATGTACAGAGATGGTGATATCATCCGATCTCCATCGACAGCGCGGCGCTCCGCGTCGAGGCCGACAGCCGCCGCCAGGGGCGCCACACGGGCGACTCGAACACGGCCTCCTCGACAAGAGCCATCGGCCCCGCTCGCTCGTGCGGTGGGCCTCACGGCCGCCGGGCTGCAAAGCGCCACACCACGATTGATCGGCCGCCCGAGCTCACCCGCCTTGCACGTTCACTCCGGGTATGGCCCGTGCCTCTCCGGTGAGCATGACGTTCCAACTCACCTCTCCGAGCTTCGCGAACGGGCAGCCGATCCCGGCGCGCTACACCAGCGACGGCGAGGACGTGTCGCCTCCGCTCCCGTGGTCGGACCCGCCGCCGGGCACGAAGAGCTTCGCCCTCGTCGTCCACGATCCCGACGCGCCCGATCCGAAGGCTCCGAAGCGCGATTGGGTCCACTGGGTGCTCTACGGTCTGCCCGCCGACGCCCGGTCGCTCCCTGAAGGCGCGACGCGCCAGACGCTGCCGCCGGGGACGCGCGAGGGCCTGAACGACTGGGGGGAGAGCGGCTGGCGCGGCCCGAGCCCGCCGATCGGGCGCCACCGCTACTTCTTCGATCTGTACGCGCTCGACACCGAGCTGCCGGACCTCGGCACGCCGACCAGGCGCGAGCTCGAGGCTGCGATGAAGGGCCACGTGCTCGCGCAAGCGATCCTCATGGGCACGTACGCCAAGCGCGGGCAGTGACGTCTCAGCGGCTCTTGCGGAGCCCCACGCGCTCCCGCCGGGACCGAGCGGCGCCAGCCCTCGCCGCCTGAATCAGAGCGCAGCCGGGGCCGCCGAGAGCTGCTCGGGAGCCTTCGTGCAATCCACGCGCGCGAGCTCTGCCATCGACCGCACCCAGCGCTCGCGCGACGCGCTGGCCGTCGAGCGGGCCGTGCTCGCGCTCGGCTGGCGATCGACCGGGCTACGATGAACGAGGGAGCGTGACGCGGAACGTGGTGCCCTCCTCCTGCGTGCTCGTGACCTGGATCGAGCCTCCGTGGGCGTCGATGATCGCCTTGGCGATGAAGAGCCCCAGCCCGAGCCCCTTCGACCGCCGCAGGTCCTCGTGCCTCTGCTCGCCCCGGCGAAACGGATCGAAGATCACCGGCAACAGCTCGGGCGGGATCGGGATCCCGCGATTGTTCACTTCGAACACGACGGCCTTCTTCTGCCCGCGCAGCTCCACCTGCACCGGCTCCTCGGGCGGGCTGTAGTCGACGGCGTTGCCGATCAGGTTCGACATGAGCTGCCCTATCCGGCCCGGATCCCACGTGCCGAGCGCGTCGCCTCGGGCCTTGAAGTGGAGGGTATGCTCCGGGTGACTGGACTCGAGCTCCGCGACCACTTGCTCGCAAATCGAGCCTAGATCGACCGGCTTCGGCTCGATCGGAAGGCCGTCGTGGGCGCGAATGCGCGTCAGGTCGAGCATGTCCTCGACCATCCGCGCCGCCCTGTCGTTGCTCGCGGCGATCCGCTGGACGACCCGCGCCACGGCGGCCGTGACGTCCTCGCGCTTGAGCAGCGAGGCGGTGGCGAACTGGATGGCAGCGAGCGGATTGCGCAGGTCATGCCCGAGGACCGCGATGAACAGCTCGCGGAGCACGACGTCGCGGCGGAGCTCGGCGGAGCTCGCCCTCTCCAGCTCGACGGCCGCGGTGATCATCACCTCGTCGAGCGTCGCGTGCACGAGATCGGCCTCCTCGCCGCCGAGGATCACGCTCTCGCGCGCGCAGATGTCGACGATCAAGGAGCGAAGGACGCTGAGCTCGCGCAGCTCCTCCGCGAGCGTGTAGCGCTGGGCCAGGCGATGAGACACGTGCACCTTCGCGGCGTCCGAGCTGCCGATCTCCTGGCCGCTGGCTCCGCCTGCCTTGCCTGCTCGCGCGCTCTGCGAGAGCGAATCGATGAGGTCGTCGAGCAGCTTGGGCGTGTAGTCTTTCAGTTCCTCTTCGTTGAGCGCGCTGGCTTGGGGGATCTTTGGATCGTTCCGCAGGCGGGATGTCCACTCACGTAGGAGCTCATCCTTCCGCTCACGGAGCAGGACCGTAACGCGCGACAACGGCTGTGTCACATGAGCTCCTTTGGGCTTTTGTCCTGACGCAGGCGTGCTCTGTCGTGCGTCGGAGCGCAGTCCGCCACCGCCGTGAATCCCGATACGCTCCCAGGGAGAAACCCGAAGGAAGCATGCAGTCGTACGCTTGCGCGGCAGCTCACGGCAGGCCGGCGCTGACGCGGCCATCGGAACGGAAATCTCCGTTCCCTACCCTCCCCCCGCCACCTCGCTCCACGCGATCTCGAACCGCGCCAGGTACTTCCGCAGCCGGTCCGCGTCGTTGACGCTCTTCTTCTTCGCCCGCGACGCCGCGAACAGCACCCGTCCCGCCTCCGACAGCGACCGCGCGCTCTGCAGCACCCGCAGCACCTCGGCGAGCTGCGCCCGGTCGAAATGGTCGAGCGCCGCCGCCCGCCTCGCGCCGAGCGCCGCGACCACGAGGTCCTCGCCCTCCTCTCCCCCGCCGGCGCCGCCAGCCGCCGGCGCCCGCCGCCAGGCCTCCGAGAGCCGCGCGATCTCCTCCTCGACGATCGGCGGCCCGATGCGGCCGCCGGGCGCGAGCGTCGCCATCCGCGTCACGGCCGCGTTGAGGTCGCGGAAGTTGCCAGGCCACAGCGCCTCCCGCGACGTCGAGAACCGGAGGAACCGCTCGCGCGCGTCGCGGCTCATCGTGATCCGCACGCCGAGCAGCCGCGCCGAGGCGTCGAGCTCGTAATCGAGGTTCGGCTCGATGTCCTCGACCCGCTCCCGCAAGCCCGGGAGCCGGAACGTCCACAGGTTGATCCTCGCCAGGAGATCCTCCCGGAAGCGCCCCGCCGCGACCTCCTGCGACAGATCGCGGTTCGTGCCGGCCAGGAGCTGGAACTCGCTCCGCACCTCCCTGTCCGAGCCGACAGGCAAGAACGCCTTCTCCTCGATGGCGCGCAGCAGCATCGCCTGCTCGTCCGCGCCGAGCTCGCCGATCTCGTCGAGGAAGAGCACCCCCTCGTGCGCCTTGCGGAGCAGACCCGGGCGGTCCTTGAGCGCGCCCGTGAACGAGCCCTTCGTGTGCCCGAACAGCGACGACATCGCCCCGTCGCCGCGGATCGTCGCGCAGTTCAGGTCCACGAAATCGCCGCTCACCTGCCGTCGACCCTTCTTGAGATCGTAGATCTTCCGCGCGAGCTGCGACTTCCCCGCCCCCGTCGGGCCCATGAGCAGGATCGGCGCGCGCGACGCGATCGCCACGTGCTCGATCCGCTCGATCAGCCGGTTGTACCCCGCATTGCGCGTGTCGATGCCGCTCTTCAAGAACGACACCCCCTCGCGCTGCTCCTTCTGGAAGCGCGACGCGATGCGGTCGTACTTCGAGAGATCGAGATCGATGATCGTGAACGACCCGGCCGCGAGCTCCGTCCGGTCGCGCTTCGGCGGCGACGTCTGGATGAGCCGCCCGGGGAAGTAACGCGACTCCGTGAGCAAGAACAGGCAGATCTGCGCGACGTGCGTGCCCGTCGTGATGTGGATGAGGTAATCCTCCCGGTCCGGCGCGAACGGGTACGCCCTCGCGAAGTCGTGCAGCGCGCCATACACCGCCTCGAAGTCCCACGGGTCGTCCACCTCGACCACGTGACCGCGGATGTCCGTCTCCGGCGAGGCGTGCCGCACATCGCCCATCACCGTCCCGGCCAGCGCCTCGAACCGGCGCTGGTAGAGCAGCTCGAACCGGTCGACGATCAGGTCCTCGTGCTGGCAGAGCGCCACGCTCGGGCGCCACCGCGACCAGCGCTCCGGCGTCTTGCCGGTGTCGAGCGTCGGGCCGAGCATGCCGAGGACCACCGTGGATTTGCGGGTCATAGAGGGTTCTCTAGTCGCTTTATACAGGCAGATAAGCGCCCTCGCCAGCGCCCTGCGATCGGGGTGAGCCGCGGCCGGGGGTCGTGGTATCGCTCATCGAGGGAGAGTCGACCGCCATGCTGACCATCGATGGATCCACGGGAGAGGGAGGGGGCCAGATCCTCCGCACGGCGCTCAGCCTCTCGCTGATCACGCAGACGCCCGTGCGGATCACCTCGATCCGCAAGGGCCGCGCGCGCCCGGGGCTGATGCGGCAGCACCTCACCTCGGTCCAGGCCGCCGCCCAGGTCGGCCGCGCCGAGGTGTCGGGCGCCGCCCTCGGGTCGCAGGAGATCGTGTTCCGGCCGACGGCGATCGTGCCCGGCGAGCACACGTTCCGGGTCGGCAGCGCGGGGAGCACGACGCTCGTCCTGCAGACCGTCCTCCCGGCGCTGCTCCGCGCGCCCGCGCCGTCGACGCTCACGCTCGAGGGCGGCACGCACAACCCCATGGCGCCGCCGTTCGATTTCCTGGACCTCGCCTACCTGCCGCTCGTGCGGCGGATGGGGCCGGAGATCACCGCCACGCTCGTGACGCCCGGCTTCTATCCGGCCGGCGGCGGGCTGGCCCGCGTCTCGATCGCGCCGGTGCCCGCGCTCGCGCCGCTCGAGCTGCTCTCGCGCGGGGAGCTCCGCGGCCGGAGGGCGGTGGCGACGGTGTCGAACCTCCCGAGCGCCGTCGCGCTGCGAGAGCTCGACGCGGCGGCCGCGGTGCTCGGCTGGGAGCCGGCCTGCTTCAGGCCGAGCGTGCTGAGGGGCGGCCACGGCCCGGGCAACGTGATCACGATCGCGGTCGAGAGCGAGCACGTGACCGAGGTGTTCACCGGGTTCGGCGAGAGGGGCGTGCGCGCGGAGTCGGTCGGCGCGAAGGCCGCGGAGGAGGCGCGCGACTACCTCGCGGCGGGCGTGCCGGTCGGCGAGCACCTGGCCGATCAGCTGCTCTTGCCGATCGCCCTCGCGGGGCGCGGCGCGTTCCGGACGGTGCGCCCGTCGTCGCACACGACGACCCACCTGCAGCTGCTGCGCGATCTCCTCGGGATCCGCGCGTCGGTCGAGCCGATCTCGGAGGGGGGGTGGCACATCGAGATCGGGCGCTGAGGGCCCGGCCGAGGGCGCGAGTCGCGCGGCGCCTCGCGCCGGGGGCGGAGGAGACGGCCGCAGTCCGACACGGCGCCTCGCGGACTCCGCTGCTCGCGCTCGCCACGGTGGCGAGCGGCGGATTGACGGCGGCGTCCCGGTTGTGCCACATCACGGCGGCGCACGGCGCGCTCATCGCGGGCTCCTCCGCGGCGGAGGGGCGCGCATCTCTGGACGGCAGCGCACACGGCAGCGACGCGGAAGGCGGGACAATGGCGAAGCGCGACTACCTCAAGATGACGGACATGACCCTGGCCGAAGCGCACCGCGTGCTCAGGCTCGCCGCTCGCCTGAAGGAGGAGCCGAAGGGGCGGCGCGCGACGCTGCTCGCCGGCCGCTCCGTCGCGGTGGTCCTGGAGAAGGCGAGCACGCGCACGCGCGTGTCGTTCGAGGTCGGGATCGCGCAGCTCGGCGCGCAGCCGGTCGTGCTGAGCACCCAGGGCAGCCAGCTCGCGCGCGGCGAGCCGATCCGCGACACGGCGCGCGTGCTCGCCCGGTACTGCGACGCGATCGCGTTTCGCACGTCGTCGACCGCGCGCCTGCTCGAGATGGCGGAGGCGAGCGTGCCGGTGATCAACGCGCTCTCGGACGACGGCCACCCGGTGCAGGTGCTCAGCGACATCTTCACGATCGAGGAGGCGCTCGCGGCGGGCGGGGACAGGCGCGGCATCGCCGGCCGGCGCGTCGCCTTCCTGGGCGACTGCGCGAGCAACATGGCGCGCTCGTGGCTCGAGGCGGCGCCGCGCTTCGACTTCCACCTCGTGCTCGCGGGGCCCGAGGGGTACCTGCCGCCCGCGGACGAGGTCGAGCGGGCGCGGGCGACAGGCCACGTCACGATCGTGAACGACCCGCGCGAGGGCGCGGCGGGCGCGGACGTGGTGAACACCGACGTGTGGGCGAGCATGGGGCAGGAGGGCGAGGCGGAGAGGCGCCGCGCCGCGTTCGCCGGCTGGACGGTCGACGCGGGGGTGATGGCGAAGGCCGCGCCGCACGCGGTCGTGCTCCACTGCCTGCCGGCGCACCGGGGCGAGGAGATCGACGACGAGACGCTGGAAGGGCCGCGCTCGCGCGTGTGGGACCAGGCCGAGAACCGGCTGCACGTGCAGAAGGCGCTGATGCTGTGGCTGCTCGAGGTCGAGCTGGCCTGAGGCCCAGAGGGGGAGAGAGCAGGCGCGAGAATCCACCCCTCCCCATCGCGGCTCACGGGCGGCCCGCGAGGTCCGCGACCACCTTCACCAGGGCGGCAGGGTCGATCGGCTTCGCGACGTGCTTCTGAAAGCCGGCCGCGAGCGCCCTCCTCTGGTCCTCGATCCGGGCATAGGCGGTCAGGGCCACCGCGGGGATCGCCCGGATCTCGTCCCGGCCCGCCGCGCGCACCTGCTCTATCAACGTGTAGCCGCTCTCCCCCGGCATGCCGATGTCGCTCACCAGGACATCGGGACTCAGCCGCCCGAGGACGCTCATGGCGTCGCTCATCGAGCCAGCCGTGGTGACCTGCGCGCCCGCTCCCTCCAGCAAGAACGCGATCATCTCGCGGGCGTCCGGCTCATCCTCGACGAGGAGGACGTGAACTCCGCTCAGCGGCGTCGACTCCCCGTCTTCGAGCGCGACGCGCCAGGGCGCAGGCGGCGGCCCCTCGCGCACGCTGGATGGCGCCGCATGCAGGGGGAGCGTCACCGTGAACGTGGCGCCGCCCCCCTCGCCGCGGCTCTCCGCTTCCACCGTGCCCCCGTGCAGCTCGACGAGGTGGCGGACGATCGCGAGCCCCAGGCCGAGCCCGCCGTGGGCCCTCGTGGGCGAGGAGTCGCCCTGGCGGAAGCGGTCGAAGACATAAGGCAGGAGCGACCTGACAATGCCCTTGCCGTTGTCGGCGACCGCGATCATGACCTGCGAGTCGCTCCGCCCCACGCGGACCGTCACCCGACCTCCCTTCGGGGTGAACTTCACCGCGTTCGAGAGCAGATTCCACATGACCTGCTGGAGGCGATCCGGGTCGCCGCTCATGTGGCCCAGCGCGTCGCCGAGCTCGACGCCGATCTCGATGTTCTTCGCCCTCGCCGTCGGCGTAAGGGTGTCCACGGCGGCCTCGACGACGCCGGCGAGGTCGACCGCGACCGTGTTCAGCCGCAGCTTGCCGGTGATGATCCGGGAGACCGTGAGGATGTCGTCGACGATCTGCGCCTGCGCGTGGGCGTTGCGCTCGATCGCCGCCATGCCCTGCTTGACGCGCTCCGACCCGATGTCCTTCTCCTTGATCAGCCGCGCCCAGCCCAGGATCGCCGTGAGCGGCGTCCGCAGCTCGTGGGAGACCGTCGCGAGGAACTCGTCTTTCATGCGGTTCGCGTCCTCGGCGCGGAGGCGGTCCTGCTCCGACTGGGCGAGCGCCTGCTGCTCGCGGCGGAGCAGATCCGCGCGCTCGCGCTCGAGCTGCTTCAGCTCGGTGATGTCGACGACAGCGCCCGTCAAGAACAGCGGGGAGCCGTCCTGATCGCAGATGAGCCGCCCGCGGTCGTGGACCCACCGGATCGCCCCGTCGGGGCGGACGATGCGATGGATGATGTCGTAGATGTGCTGTGCGCGGAGGGTCCGCTCGATCACGGCGATCACCATGTCGCGGTCCTCCGGGTGGACGCGGCTCAGCCAGTCGTCGATGGGCTGCGTCGTCTCGCGCTCTTCCAGGCCCAGGATGCGGTTCAGGCTCGCGTCCCTCGTATCGGCGGATGTCGCGAGCTCGATCCTCCACGTGCCCACGTCCGCCGCCCACGTGGCGAGCCGGAGCCGATCCTCTCGATCCTGGAGCGCGCTCTCGATCCGGAACTGCTCGCTCAGGTCGACCACCGCGCCGACCATGCGGATCGCCTTGCCGCGCGCGTCGCGGAGCACCGAGCCGCGATCGAACACGCGGGCGACCGAGCCGTCGCCGCGGTACGCGCGGTAGTGCTCCGACCAGCTGTCGGCGCTGCCGTGGACGCTCTCCTCGAAGCCGCGCACCACGCGGTCGCGATCCTCGGGCAGCAAGCGGCCGAGCCACCAGGAGCCCGTGGGCACCGTATCCTCGCGAGCGTAGCGGAAGACGGCGTAAAACGTGTCGTTGCGCTCGACGTGGTCCGTCCGGATGTCCCAGTCCCAGATCGGGTCCTTGATCGCTCGAGAGAGGAGACGATAGCGCTCGCGCTGCACGTCCACCTCCAGGCGCGCGTCCTGCTCTCGGCTGCCGTCGCGCGCGGCGGTCTCGTCAGCGCGCTGCGCCGCCGCGCCCCGCGCGACGGCCGAGGGCCCCGGAGAGGCCGCCCCGTCCGCGCTGGTGAGCGCGACCGCGGCCTGATCGGCGAGCGCCGCGAGCAGCCAGGCCCCCTCGTCCGAGTCCGGGCGGAAGCGCTCGACCGCGAGCACGCCGGAGACGCGGTCCCGGACGACCAGGGGGGCGGCGACGACGTGGGCCGACCCGTGCAGCGCACGCGCGACCCCCTCCTCGAAGCTCGGCAGGGGGCGGCCGCGAAGCTCGGCGAGCAGCGCCGGATCGAGCCCCAGCGAGGATCGCACGACCGGCCGCCCCTCGTCGTCGTTCAGGATCAAGACGGCCCTGTCGGCGTCGCTCAGCTGCCTCGCCGCCGAGAGGACAGCCTCGTGAATCTCGCGCGCGGAGCACGCCACCGCGAGCGCGCGGCCGACCTCGGTGAGCAGGCGGATCTGCGCGCAATGCCTGCTCTCGGGGTCAACCACGGAGGAACGGGCCTCGGCTGGGAAACAAGGGGACTCTAGCGAACGATCGATGTGCATCCCTGACCAACCAGCCGGGCACGCTCGGGAGCGGGGCGCGATCACGGCAGCGCGCGAGCGGGCGGTATGCCTCTTGGCAAACTGTAATAGGAGCGCGTGGACATGCGCGCCAGCCGGGCCGCTGACAACCCCTCGCACAAAACTTGGCCCGGACTCCAGGTTCCTGCGTAAACGCACGCTGCGTGGATTTCCGCGACATACCGCCCGAGCTCCTCCTGGCCGTGGCCGGCGCGGCGCTCTTCTTCGGGCTGGTCCAGACGCTCCGGCTCGCGTGGCGGAGCGCCCGGCAGCGGCGCCGGATCGAGCGATGCCGGGAGCAGGGCGCGGCGGGAGAGGCCCGCGCCGAGGCGCTCCTCCGCGAGCTCGGGTACACCATCGTCGGCCGTCAGGTCGCGGTCTCCTATGGAGTCCAGATCGACGGCGAGCCGATCACCGTCGGTCTCCGCGCCGACTACCTCGTGGCGCACGGCCGGAGTCGGTATGTCGCCGAGGTGAAGACAGGCCGGCTCGCGCCGCGCATCGATACGCCCGCGACGCGGCGGCAGCTGCTCGAGTACCGCCTCGCGTTCGACGTCGACGGCGTGCTCCTTGTCGACGCGGATTCGCGGCGGGTGCGCTCGGTTGTGTTCCCGCTGCCCGCCGGGGGCGCGGCGCGCGAGCCCCCCGGCGCGCACCTCGCGTGGTTCCTGGCGACCCTCGTGGCGGCCCTCGCGGCCGCGATGGCGGCCCGCGCCGCCGGGTGACTGGTGGTGACTAGAGCGCGGCGCGCGCGCGGCGCCGGCGGGCGGCGAGGAGCAGGAGACCGAGGCCGAGCAGGCCGACCCTGGCCGGCGAGCCCTCCGACGTCGCGCCCGCGCGGCAGGCGCAGGAAGAGTCGGGCTTGCGGGGCGCGCCGCCATCCGCGCCGCCGGCGCCGGCGCCGGCGCCCGCGCCGCTGGTCAGATCCGGCGGATCGTCCAGGAACAGGCCGCCTCCGTCCTGGCCCCCGCTCGAGGCCGTGACGCCGCCGTGGATCGGCGGCTCACCGCAGACCCCGCCGACGCACGGCGCGTTGCCAGGGCAGACGGCGCCCGCGCACGCGTCGGCGCAGCTCCCGCCGATGCAGAGCTGACCTGCAGGGCAGGTCAGGTCCTCGCAGCCGGTATCGACGCAGCGGCCGTCGCCCGCGCACGTCTTGCCGGCGGGGCAGGTGCGGCAGCCGCAGTTCGACTGGCAGATGCCGCGCTCGCAGACCGCGCCGTCCTCGCAGGCGATCTGGGCGCAGAGATCCACGCACCGCCCGAGCTGGCACTCCTGGTTCGCGGGGCAGGTGACGCCGTCACACCCGCCCACGCAGTTGCCGCCGATGCAGATCTGGCCGCCTTCGCACGCCACGCCCACGCACGCCCGCTCCACGCACAGGCCTTCCTCGCAGACCAGGCCGTCGTTGCAGACGACCTCGCCGCGGCCGCAGTACGGCACGCACGACCCGCGGTTGCACACGAGGCCCTCCTCGCAGAGCCCCTCGCCGTTGTCGACCTCGCCGTCGCAGTCATTGTCGATGTTGTCGCAGCGCTCGCGCTGCTCGCCGGGCTCGAGGACGGGCAGGCACTCGGGATCGCCGTCGGTCGCGCAGCCCGTCCTCCCAATGGCGCACGCGCCCTGCAGGCCCGTGTCGCAGACCTGGCCGCCGCCCTCGCAGGTCACTCCCGTGATGTAATAGACGAAATCGTTGAAATCACCGTCATTCGCGTACCCGCCCACATTCGCGCGCCAATCCGTCGCGGTCACGGGCAGGTCCTCGAAGGCGACATAGAATGCGTCGGGGCTGGCGGTCGACGTGTAGATCAGCGTGGTCACCCACGGCGCCCTCGGCGTGCAGTCCGTGCAGACGGTGTTCAGCTCGCGCTGCGAGTACTTCGTCTGGGTGCAGTAGGTGCCCGCCTTGCCGATCAGCGCGAAGCCGACCAGGCCGCCCTGGTACCGCGGATCTTCGCGGATGTCCGCCGCCGAGAACTGCCGCGGCGTCCAGTCGTGCTGCCCCGCCTGGGTGGTCATCATCGTGGCCAGCGGGCAGAAATCGTCGTCCTCGCACTGGAACGCCACGGACGTGTCCGCGGGGATCAGCTCGTAGATCTGGTTGTCCGGCGGGCGCGTGCCGGTCGCGGTCGCGTTGTACCAGCCGAACGCGACCTTGCACCCACCCCCGCGCAGCACGAGCTCCCCGGTGAACCCGCAGAGCGGCGAGAAGACGCCCGGTTCCGTGCTCGCGTCGGCCACGGGATCGATGTCCTCCCCCCGGTACATGAAGAGCCCATCGAGCGTGACGGCGTTCGCCGGGAACCCGCGGCTCGTCACGAGGCCGCGCTCGGCGTCGCTGACCCGTTGAGGCAGATCGGTGCCGTCCAGCTGCTCCACCGCGGCGCTGGCGGGCGTGACCCCCGCGAGCGCCGCGAGCGAGAGGAACAAAGAAAGCGCGGCTCGAACCGCGCGACGGCGAGGTACCAAGGAATAAGGCGTGTGCGGCATGTAGGCCACTCTACACCTCCTGGTGAGCTCAGGGGGTATAAGATTCCACAGCTCCGCGCCACCACAATGTTGCAGCATGGTTGTTCCTGCGTCGCCGCGCGCGCCTGTTTTGACGCATGCTGTCACCGCGGAGCATGAAATTGACGTGCCCGTCAGGGTCGTTCCGGCGCCGCTCCGGGGCGCGGAGGCAAAAGGCTTCTTGACGCTCTCCCGCGGCGAGGCGGGGGGCCGTTGCGGCGGAGCGGGGACAGCGTCGCCCGACGTTTCGCGGGCGCCGGGGGGGTCGGGGCCGGGTGTGGTAGGCTGGCGGGCTCCGGCTGCGCCTGGCCGATGCCGCCGTATGACGAAGAAATCGCTCCGCGTCTATCTCATCGCCCACCACGACGGCCGCGTCACCGGCATCCTCCTGCGCACGTGGGCATTCGTCTTCGACCGGCCGGCGCCGTCCGCTCATGGCGCCTCCGAGGAGGACGTGCTGCGCAAGATCGAGGTGGAGCTCCACGCGCGGGTGGCGACGGGCGAGGACGATCTCGATCGCTATCTGTGGGACGAGTCGTTCGAGGTGCGCACGCTCGGGGTCGATGTTCACCCGCAGACCACGGTCAAGCGCGCGGCGGTCGTCGGCCGGCGCCGCATCCCGCTGCGGCTCACCTACCTCGCGAGCAAGCTCGCCGAGGGCGGATATCGGGTGATGCTCCCGCGCTTCGGCTGGTCCGTGATCGTGGAGGATCTCTCGATTGCGCCCGACGTGCTCCGCCAGCTCGTGACGAGCGCGCTGCTCGGCGAGTCGCCGCGGTCGCTCTTCGATTTCCGCCGCGAGGGGGACGAGTACGTGCGCCCGTGGTCGCCTCGCTTCCCGTCGCGCGCCGAGGGCTCCGCCCGGCGCGCGGCGGACGAGCGCCCCACGCTGCGCGCGGTCGCCGAGGATCTCGTCGAGAAGGCCGCGCGCCAGCGGCTCCCGCTCGCCGTGGGCGAGTCGGAGGAGCTGGAGCAGGCGCTCTCGGTGTTCGACGCCGCGCGGGCCGCGCAGGGCGCGCCGCTGCCGTCGATCCTGCTGGTGGGCGGCCCGGGCGTCGGCAAGACGACCTGGGTTTACCGGCTGGCGCGGCGGTTCGCGGCGTGGCGGAGGGACAAGGCGCGCGCGCTCTCGCCGGGTCTGTTCAGCACCTCGGCCGACCGGCTGCTCGCCGGGATGACGTACCTCGGCATGTGGCAGGCGCGGTGTCTGAAGCTCGTGGGCGAGCTGTCGCACGAGGGGGATCTCCTGCACGTCGGCGCGCTCTTGCCGCTGCTCCGGCCGCAGCCGGACGGCTCGTCGATCGGCGATGTGTTCTTGCCGGCGCTCCGGACGGGCGAGGTAAGCCTCATCGGGGAGTGCACCGAGCCGGAGCTCGAGGCGTGCCAGCGCCGCGCGGCCTCGCTCGTGGCGTGCTTTCAGGTCGTCCGGCTGCGCGAGCCCGATCCAGCCGCGGTGCCGGCGCTGCTCGCGGAGTACGAGGCGCGGAAGGACGCGCGCGTCCGGTTGCACCCGGCGGGCAAGAAGCGGCTGGTCCAGCACCTCGCGATGTTCCGGCGCGACGTGCTCTTTCCTGGCAAGGCGTTCCGCTTCTTCGACTGGCTCACGCAGGAGGCCGGCGCCCGGGCAGACGCGGACGGCGGCGCCCGGGCAGGCGCGAACACCGCCCGCGTGCTCTACCCGCGGGACGTGTCGGAGGCCTATGCGCGCCACTCGGGGCTGCCGATCGAGCTGATCGCCGACGAGATCCCCGCGAGCGCCGAGACGATCGCGCGCGGGCTGAAGCGGCGCGTGATCGGGCAGGACGAGGCGTGCGACACCGCGGCGCGGGTGCTCGCGCGCTTCAAGGCGGGGATGAACGACCCCGAGCGCCCGTGCGGCACGCTGCTCTTCGTCGGCCCGACGGGCGTGGGCAAGACGGAGCTCGCGAAGGAGCTCACGCGGTCGATGTTCGGCGACGAGGGGCGGATGATCCGGCTCGACATGAGCGAGTACCGGCTGCCGGGCTCGTCGGCGCGGCTGCTCCAGGCGGGGCCGGGCGCGACGACGCTCGCGCAGCGCGTGCGGCAGGAGCCGCTGTCGCTGGTGCTCCTCGACGAGATCGAGAAGGCCCACCGCGAGGTGTTCGACCTGCTGCTCGGGATCCTGGGCGAGGGCCGGCTGACGGACGAGGACGGGCGGCACGTCGATTTCCGGATGGTGCTGATCGTGATGACCTCGAACCTCGGCGTCGCCGATCGGGCGACGGTCGGCTTCGGCGGCGGCGGAGACGGAGAGCGCGGCGCGGCGGGCGCGCCACGGTTGGCGAGGCGCGCGGCGCCGGCGGGCGTGCGCGAGCACTTCCGGCCGGAGCTCGTGAACCGCATCGATCACGTCGTCCAGTTCCGGAGCCTCGAGCGGGACAGCGTGCTCAGGATCGTGGATCTGGAGCTCGAGAAGGCCGAGACGCGCACCGGGCTCGTGCGGCGGAACCTGCGGCTCCGTGTCCTGCCCGAGGCGCGGGCCTGGCTGGCCGAGGCGGGGTTCGATCCGAGGCGGGGGGCGCGGCCGCTGAAGCGGGTGATCGAGGAGCGGGTGATCACGCCGATCGCGGCGCGCATGGCGGAGGATCCGGGGTGCCGGGACAGGGAGATCGTTGTCGAGGGCGGGGGGGCGGGGCTCGCGCTGCGCTTCGGGTAGCCCGGCCGCGGGGGGCGGGCGCAGACCGCGGCGACGGTTCGATGGGCTGATCCCTTCAATCCAACCCGCAGGTCCTGCGGAGCAGCCAGAATTCAACGCAAAGGCGCAAAGGCGCAAAACGACGGAGAGGGGAGGAACGAGAAGGCCTAGAGCACCGATCAGCTTGAAATGCCCGGGAATGAAGAGATTTGAACCACAGAGGCACAGAGGACACAGAGGGACAACAAAAAAAACTCTGTGTCCTCTGTGCCTCTGTGGTTCATTTTCTCGGAGTTTCAACCTGTTCGGTGTCCAAGAACGCCGAACAGGTTGAAATTCAGCTAACTTCAACAGATTGTGGCACCCATCGGAGCCGCCGAGGAGCACGCTGGAAGGGCACGGCACCCAGTCAGACGAGAGACCGCAAGGGCGCGAGAGGCGCAAGGGAACAGAGATAGAATTATATTCTTCTCCCCCCTTGCGCCCCTTGCGCCCTTGCGGTCCTCTTCCCATGAGTCGATTTTAGCGGAATTTCAATGTGATCGGCGTTCTCGAACACCAGTCATGTTGAAACCCAGAGAATTTTCACAGGGAGGCGAGGAGGCGGGGAGGAAGAAAAAAGAAAGAATCTCTCCCTCTCGCCGTCTCTCGCCCCCCGCCTCTTGGATGATCAGCCCTAGTCTTCCAAGTTCTTCTCTTCGAGCCCTTTCTTCTTCCTGATCGACGGCCCCTTCAGCGAGAGCATATGCGCGTTGTGGACCAACCGGTCGCAGATTGCGCCGGCGACGGTGGGGTCAGCGAGCATCGCGTGGTCAACGGATTACAGGAATGACTCCCCCACTCTCTCTTGCCCCTTTGCGCCTTTGCGCCTTTGCGCCTTTGCGCCTTTGCGTTAAATTCCGGTTGCCCGCTGCGAATGCCGCCCGATCCAGCAGCAAGATTGCCTTGCAGACGACGGGGGCGGGTGCTGGCGGCGGTACTGGGAAGCCCCGCCGACGCCCGGCAGCGGTCACGGGAAGCCCTCCCGACGCCCGGCAGCGGTAACGGGAAGCCCTCCCGACGCCCGGCAGCGGTAACGGGAAGCCCTCCCGACGCCCGGCAGCGGTAACGGAAAGCCCCGCCGAGATCCGGCAGCGGTAACGGGAAGCCCTCCCGACGCCCGGCAGCGGTAACGGGAAGCCCTCCCGACGCCCGGCAGCGGTAACGGGAAGCCCTCCCGACGCCCGGCAGCGGGGGTACCGGCGACCTTTCGACCTCAGCGCGCTTCGGCGGGCGGCTCGGCCGCGGGCCAGGGCTCTCCGTGCACGACGGCCCAGACGAACTCCGGGATGAGCGCGAGCGAGTGCTGGTCCTGCATGACGCCGATGAGACCGCTGATGAACTCCAAGGGGTGCTCCCGGCGGTGCTCATCGATGAACCGCAAGGACGCGCTGGTCAGCCCGGGCGGGAGCCGCGCGAGCCCAGGCCCCTCCGGCTTCGCCAGCGCGGTGAGCGGGTTGCGCCGGGCCTCCGCGGCCTGCCACCGTTCGAGCCAGCCGTCGAGATACGTATTCGGAACGAAGTGGTCGGCAGGCCAGGCGCGCAGGTACGGAAAGAGCACGTGGATCCACCCGGTGAGCTCATCCGCGGAGTTCTCGTACCGGAAGAAAGCGCGCCAGAACGCCGGATCTTGACGGCCCTCCGCCGAGGCGACGATCTGGTCGAGCACCGGCAGGAGAGCATGAGCCCAGCGCTCTGCCCCGAACGGGCCGAACGCCGCCGCGCGGTGGCGCACCCAGCGCCAGTCGTCCGCCGTGCCGAGCAGGTAAATGCGGGGGATTCCACGGTCCGGAAAGCTCATGTCCGCCGGGAAGGGCGGCTGCCACTCGAAGTGCGGCACGAACGGCGTCATCACCGTGAGCTCCGACGCCACGCGCTCCACCGGTCCCGTGGTCGAGAAACTGGCGGTCACGAGCTCCCGCAGCTTGCCGACCCGCGCGGCGATCTGGCTGGAGAAATCCGGAAACGCGACGGGCCACGGGTTCACCTCACCCAGCGTGAAATCCGGCCGATCGATCCTCAGCTCGAAGTCGCTGTCCTCGAGGAGGACCTGACGCCGCTGCTCCTCGTTCGCAGCGACGTGGAGCGTGAACCCACGGGCCAGGCAGAACCAGATCACGTCGGGCGAGAGCACAAGGGGGTAGCGCTGGGTGAACGCCATGTAAGCCGCCTGGACGAGCGGGTGCACGTCCGTGCGCCCGACGAGGGGCAGGCGATGGCGATAGGCGGCCTCGACGGGCGAGACGAGCAAGCTCTGCAACGCCGATTCCTCGTCGAACGCGGGCAGCGGCGCCGTCGCAGGCTCGAAGTCGGCAACGGCGATCGTCGTGATGCTCATGGATCCTCGCTCTCCTGGCCCTGCGCGACGGCTTCGTGATCCAGCGCTGCCCTCTCGCACCTCGTACACGAACGCGCCGCGCGAGACAACTCGCCACGACGGCGGCTGCTGGCCGCAGCCGCAGCGCCCGTCGCACATGCACGCCGGCACGCCGTGGCGCCGGCTCGCGCAGGTTCTCACGGCGGCATCCGACGCAGCGCCGCGATGCGCACGCTTTCGCGGGCCGCAGGTGCAATCATCGCCCCTGACTGCAGCCGAGCCCGAAGCGAACAGACGCTGGGGGAGGAGGGTGCCATGGCCCGGGAGCAGGTCCCCGCCCCTGTGCGGGGGTGGTGGCGCTTGGCGGGGCGCGGATTCCGGTCAATCATTGGGCATGCCGTCGCATCGTCGTTCGTCCTCGCAGTCCCGCGATATCCGGTCAGCGCTGCGTGGCTCGTCAAAAAGCGCAGGCAACTTCGCACATCCGACGGCCAGCGAGGCCATGGCGCCCGGCGAATCGTCCGCGCCCAGCGCCACGAACCAGGCCACCACCCAGACGACGAGGGCCACCTCCGGCTGGGATCCGTTCACGCGCAAGGCCACCCCGCCCCCGAACTCTCCGGCCGCGACGCCGAGCCCCGCGCTGCAGGCGACGGCGGGGAATGCTTCCGGGAGCACGTCGACCGCCGCCGGCGGGCACAACGCGGGTCGAGCGCCGACCAGCACGCCGGTCTCGCCGGTCTCGCAGCCTTCCGCGCCCGGGCCGCGCGTGTCCCCGATCGACGTCCCGCGCAGCCAGAACGCCACGCCGGGGAATCCTGCCGGATCGGCCCCCTCCGGCCTGCCGCGCAGCGCCCCCACGACCCCGGTCACCGACGCGCCATCGCTCCCCACCGCTCGACCGCAGGCCGCCCCCACGACCCCGGGCAGCGGCGCTCCGTCGCTCCCCGCAGCCCGGCCGCAGGCCGCCCCCACGACCCCGGGCAGCGGCGCTCCGTCGCTCCCCACCGCTCGGCCCCAGGCCGCCCCCACGACCCCGGGCAGCGGCGCTCCGTCGCTCCCCACCGCTCGGCCGCAAGCCGCCCCCACGACCCCGGGCAGCGGCGCTCCGTCGCTCCCCACCGCTCGACCGCAGGCCGCCCCCACGACCCCGGGCAGCGGCGCTCCGTCGCTCCCCACCGCTCGACCGCAGGCCGCTCCCACGACCCCGGGCAGCGGCGCGCCATCGCTCCCCACCGCTCGACCGCAGGCCGCCCCCACGACCCCGGGCAGCGGCGCGCCATCGCTCCCCACCGCTCGACCGCAGGCCGCTCCCACGACCCCGGGCAGCGGCGCGCCATCGCTCCCCACCGCTCGACCGCAGGCCGCTCCCACGACCCCGGGCAGCGGCGCGCCATCGCTCCCCACCGCTCGACCGCAGGCCGCCCCCACGACCCCGGGCAGCGGCGCTCCCCAGGGCGCCGTCTCCCCGAACCCCAGGATGGGCGCGATCCAGACCGGTCCGGGCGAAAGCCGTCCCTCCACCGGATCGACCGCCGGCGCTCTCCAGAACACGACCCCGCGCGCCGCTCCCGGCCAGCAAAACACCAGCTCGCCGGCGCCCGGACGCCCTGCGCCGAGCGCGAACGAAGCGAGCGTCAAGGCGCCCACGAAAGAGGCCACGCCGAAGAACACCACGTCCCCCCAGACGCCGACCAGGACCGGCGCGACGCCCGACACACGAAGCGCCCCGACGGCAAAACCCACCTCCACCACGGAGAACGCGCCCGCCGGGAGCTCCGCCGCCAAAGGCCCCACGGGCAACGGCGGCAAGACCAGCGACCCTGGCGCCAATCGCAAGGACGCAGGCCCCCTCGGAAACGCTTCGCGGGAGAGCGCGCGCCGAGCTCCGCCCGGTGATGCCCCGGCGGGCATGCTCGCAGGGGACAAGTCCGCTCTGGCCCGCGGGGACGTGGCAAGCGACCGGCCGCGACAACCCAACGAGATCGAGGAAGAGCCGGAGCCGCCGTCGGAGAGAGCGCCGGATCCGGCGACGTCCACCCCGCTCGAGGAGGTGACCTGGATCGTCGACAAGGCCGTCAAGAAGACCCTCTGGCGTACCGACACGGGCTTCAGGAGCCGCGAGCGGGCCAAGCGCGGCGTCCCCGCGATCACCGAGCCGCTGACCCAGGGCGGCTTCCCCAGCGACCCCGGCAAGGCGAAGGAGCAGATTGGAGGGCGCTTTCCCAAGGGGCAGCTGCTCAGCGACGCCGAGTGGAGCGCCTTCGAGCAGCTCTCCTCGACCCCCGCGGGGCAGGCCTGGCTCAACGCCTCCGGCATGCTCACGCACGCCGAGGTCGAAAGGTACCTGTCGGGCCGCGACACCGACAACCCCGAGCGATTCCGCGGCTTCCACCAGGTCCACAAGGCCAGCAAGGTCGTCCTCGCCAGCTACGTCTCGCGCCAGATGAACCGCGGCGAGGCCGGCAAGCGCTTCGAGGGCACCCCGCCGGCGGCCCTCGCCCTCTCCATGGAGGCGAAGCACGCGCCCGACTCCGCGAGGAGAGCTGCGCTCCAGCAGCGCATCGACCAGAGCATCGTCGACGAGTGGTCCAAGACCCTCGAGTACACCGACCCCAACGACGATGCGAGCACGGCCATCG
The DNA here is from genome assembly GCF_051519845.1 of Sorangium sp. So ce362. Classification (NCBI taxonomy): domain Bacteria; kingdom Pseudomonadati; phylum Myxococcota; order Polyangiales; family Polyangiaceae; genus Sorangium; species Sorangium sp. So ce362. Next base: position 9,462,601 of record NZ_CP150332.1, read on the forward strand.
ACAAGGGCGCCGTCCCGGACCCGCAGAAGAAGTTCTTGCGGCCACGAAAGACGCTCTCCAAGGAAGAGGTCGTCGACAGGCACAGGCAGTCGCTCGATGTGCTCAAGAACGTCTTCCACCTGCTCCAGGAAGGCGCCGAGATCTACGACGACAGCAAAAAGAGCCATGTCCCCCTCCAGGACGTGCCCGTCGCCAAGCTCCTGTCGCACGGCGGCCGCGTCAACGTCCAGATCCCCGCCGGCAGCCCTCCGTACGCCCTCACCGAGCTCCTCGGCATCACCGACAGCAACGGCGACCCCGCAAGCGGCGTGTTCAAGCGCGCCTTCGGCACCCACCACATCGAGCTCGACGACGGGAAATTCAAGGAGCAGGGCGGCCACGGCGCCGCCATCAGGTCCAAGATCGACGACACCGAGCTCTACGGCATCAACCTCGCCGTCGGCGGCCTCGGCCTCAAGGACTTCAACGGCGACGTCATCCTCCCCGACGGCGCCCACGGACACATGTTCATCGGCTACCGCCCGCCCAAGCCGGACAGGCCCGGCGCGCTCCAGATCGGCATGGAGACCACCGGCCCCGGCGCCCCCAGCACCGTCGGCTACGTCCACAACTGGCGCTCCACCGAGAAGACCGCAAACCCCATCTCCAGCGTCGGCGGCCTCAAAGCAGACAAGATCGGCGACGAGCAGATCAAGAATGCGCGCACCGTCGACCTCAGCAAGCTCGGCGACGACTGGGCCACGACCCTCAGGGACCGCGCCGACAGGTTCGAACAAGAGCTGGCGGCAAAAGGCAAAGACGCCCTCAACGAGCTTGTTGGCCCACGCACCCAGCCGCCTCAGGAGCTAGAGGACGCACGGCGACGGTCGGGAGATCCCGAGCTGGCCGACGACGACTACGACGGCGACGACGAAGACTCCGACGACGAAGACTCCGACGACGAAGATTCCGACGACTCCGACGACGAAGACTCCGACGACGAAGACTCCGACGACGAAGACTCCGACGGCGACGGCGACGAAGACTACGACGGCGACGACGAAGACTCCGACGACGACGACGACGACGACGACGACGAAGACGAAGACGGCGACGGCGACGACGACGACGACTACGACGGCGACGACGAAGACTCCGAGGACGACGACGGAGATCGCTTCGGGCCATCCCAACGGCCCCAGTCCGGCCGCGAGCCCCCGTATCTAGCGCCGCCGACGCCTGAAGGCGGACAGCACGCTCGCGCGCCTCGCGGCGAGTCCCCCGCGACGAGCCAGACGTCGGGAGCTCAAGGGAAGGCACCGGAGAGACCCGGCCAGCCCCGGCCGGAGACGACCTCGCAGTCGCCCGCGCAGCGCTCCGCGACCCCCGCCACGGCCATCACCACGGGGATGCAGGCGCCGTCTTGGCTCGGCAAGAAGCTCGGCACCGGGGGACACGGGTTCGCCGGGATGGTCTCCAACGAGGGCGCCGCCCAGCGCGAGCAGGCGCTGGCGGACAAGTACAAGCTGCAGATCGGACCGGACGAAGACGCCGACGGCACGCACTTCTCGCACAAGATGCTCGACCATATCGAGAAGGCCCTCGGTGAGCTGCCCACCGACGACGTCACCGGCAGTCCGACGCTGCGGAAGATCATCCGCGACCTCTCCTCGGAGCAATCGGCGAGCGAGTACGACGAGGACACCGACACCATCAATATCGTCAATCCCGAGAAGGTACCCACCTTCGTCTACAGCCGGCTCAACCGGCGCTGGGACTGGCAGCGAAAGCGGATGGATCGCGGCGCCATGCGGGGCTACCCCGGCGTCAGCAAGGAGCAGGACGATGCGCTCGGCATCACCGGACGCCGCCAGGTCATGGGCGGCGTGTCCGACGCGCTCGCCACCGGCAACCTGCTCAAGTGGACGATACGCCACGAGGTCGCCCACTCCATCGACAAGCTTGTCGACTGGAACAGCCTCGCCAGCGACGACCGGTTCGGCGGCTGGCAGGAGCACTCCAACTCGCGGGAGCTCCAGGTCGTCGCTGACGCCATCTTTGCCAAGGCGGGCATCAGCGACGACAAGGCGCAGCAGAAGATCGACGACGAGGGGCAGATCGATCCCACGGGTGCCCCCCTGATCGAGCGCTTCGCCTCCCTCCTCGATCCGGAACAGCGGCGCGAGGACATGACTCTCCTGGAGAACTTTCCCGCGAAATTCACCTCCACGGACCCAGACCTGAAGGACAGGCTCGAACGGGTCGTCCGCACCGTCAAGATCGCCATGGCCCAGCCCTGGACGCTGGTCGACGGCGGGGCCCGGGAGCTGCAGGTCGAAGACCGCATCTACCACGTCGACCATTACGACAAATGGGTCAGCTACCGCGCCGACGCCCGCAACAACGCCGTCTCCAACTACCAGTTCTCCACGCCCAAAGAGTGGTTCGCCGAGACCTACGCTTCCTATCACGACCCCGACCCCAGGCCGAAGGCGCAGCTGACCCAGGACGTGCGCGACTTCTTCCAGAACGAGCTCCCGGGCCTGATCATCACGGGGCGAGATCGATGGCAACGCAGCCGCGACAGGATCGCGCAGCGCGCCGGGAACAAGCCGCCGCAGCCGCCCGCAGCGGGCTCGAGCGCAGCGGGCCCGAGCGCAGCGGGTCCGAGCGCGGTCACCGTGGGCTTCTCCAAGAACACGCCGACCGTGGCCCCGTCCAGCGGCTCGCACGCAGCGAGCCCGCCTCACGACGCCTCGGGCGCCCCCAAGGACAGCTCGACCCAGGAGACCGACGGCGCCAACGAGAACCTCGGCGACCCCCAGGCCGCCTTGCAGGCGCTCCTCGAGACCAGCAACACCTGGTCTCATCCGGCCACGGACGCGGACAAGCAGGACGCCAAGAGGCTCCTCGGCGACCTCATGCGATCTCAAGGCGTGGACAAGGCGCTCGTCGACAGGCTCGCGGAGCTCATCGACAACCCCGACTCCCTCTCCCAGCACCAGTTCGCCACCTGCGCGCTGAACAGCGTGCTCCACACGCAGCTCACGTCCGACCTGGCCGGCTTCGCGCACGTGGTCGCGGCGGAGTTCACCGGCAAGCTCTTCGATCGCAATGGCAAGCTGCTCGCCGACTTCTCGCTCGACACGCAGGGCGAAAACGACGCGACGGCCAGTGCCCAGCCGGCGGATCCCATCCTCCGCGTCATCCGCGGCGACCTCCCGCTACAGGACGCCCCCATCGGCAACAAGCTGCTCCAGAACGGCGTCAAGAAGGCCGCGGCCAGGCGCGCCGACCTGGAGCGCAAGGGGAGCGCCTTCTCCGACGCGCACGTCCTCGATTACCTGCTCGCCCGGGGCCTGGGCAAGATGCTGAGCAAGCTCGCCCCCGAGCAGTACCAGGCCGACGTCAAGTACACCGCCGGCGTCATCCCCGGCTACCACAAGGCGGCCACAAGGGCCAAGGACGCGAAGGGCCCGTCCAAGAAGCACGGCGATCTGCTGCTATCGGCCGATTCCCTGGTGACGCTCTTCACCGACATCCTCGGCGGCAACGCCCAGACCATGGTCACCGGCGACAACTACGACGTGGGCCGCATCAATGACGTGCTCACGAGGCCCGGGCAGGCGCCGTTCGTCCTGGCCACGTTCCTCGACGGCAACGGCCTCGCCGAGCGCGCCGACGCGTTCGCCAAGGATCCCACAAAGGCCAAGCCGTTCGACACGGTGGGGAACATCGGCACGTCGAGCGCGCACCAGGTCGTCATCAACGGCAAGATCACCGAGGACGGCGATCACTACGTCGTGCCGATGCACACCTGGCAGCAGAGCTTCTCCATCAAGGTGAAGAAAGACGCCCTGCCGTCGCTCTTCCCGGTCTTCACGTACGGAAACTATCTCCCGTCGGGAGCGCCAGGTGCGAATGACGCCTCCCAGAGCCTGGCGCCGGAAAACAACGCGTGGACCCAGCTCACCACGGGAGGCAATGACAAGCTCGGCACCGGCGGACACGGAGTCGCCGGCCTCGTCTCCAACAAGGGGGCCGCGGCGCGCGAGCAGGCGCTGGCGCGGCAGTACAACCTGCAGATCGGCCCGGGCAACGACGCCGGTGGCAAGCACTTCTCGCACAAGATGCTCGACCGGATCGAGAAGGTCCTCGGTGAGCTGCCGCCCGACCACGTCACCGGCAATCCGACGCTGCGGACCATCATCCGCGACATCTCCTCGGAGCAATCGGCGAGCGCCTACGACGAGCTCACCGACACCATCAATGTCGTCAATCCCTACGACATGCCCTCCTGGCTCTACAGCCGGCTCAACCGCAGCGTGAGCTGGCAGCGATACCTCATGGATCGCGGCGCCAAGTCGGACTACGACGGCATCAGCAAGCAGCAGGACAAGGAGCTCGGCATCGCCGGACGCCGCCAGGTCATGGCCGGCGTGTCCGACGTGCTCGCCAACGGCAACCTGGTCAAGTGGACCATGCGCCACGAGATCGGTCACTCCATCGACAAGCTCATCGACTGGAGGAGCCTCGCCGAGGACGACAAGTTCGGCGGCTGGAAGGTCCACTCCGACACGCAGGATTTCGAGGACGTCACCCGCGCCATCTTCGCCAAGGCGGGCATCACCGACGACGAGGCGAACACCGAGATCGACGGTTTCTCCGTGCTCCAGCGCTTCGCCTCCGTCCTCGATGCGCCCTCGCTACGCAAGGACATGGCTCCCCTGGTGGAGTTTCCCGCGAGCGCTGCCCCTCGGGATGCAGACCTAAGGGAGAAGCTTGAAAAGGCCGTCCGCACCGTCAAGATCGCCATGGCCCAGCCCTGGACGCTGGACGACGCCGGGGCCTCGGAGCTGCAGGTCGACGGCCGCATCTACCACGTCGATCAGTACAACCAATGGGTCAGCTACCGCGCCGACGCCCGCAACGACGCCGTCTCCAACTACCAGTTCTCCACGCCCGCCGAGTGGTTCGCCGAGGCCTACGCGTCGTACTACGACCCCGACCCCGCGCCGAAGGCGAAGCTGACCCAGGACGTGCGCGACTTCTTCGAGAACGAGCTCCCGGACCTGGTCACCAGGGGGCACGAGACATGGCAACGCATCCGCGAGAACATCGCGCGGAGCGCCGCGCAGCAGCCCCAGGAAGGGAGCTCAGCGAGCGCCATCACCAGCGGCTTCAACCCTGAAGCGAGCGTCGACCCGGCGGACCTGCTTGCCGGGTACAACCCCGATTCGGACAGCGAGGACGAGGCAGCCGACCCGCTGCCGCAAACCGACGAGATCGAGGAAGAGCCGGAGCCGCCGTCGGAGAGAGCGCCGGATCCGGCGACGTCCACCCCGCTCGAGGAGGTGACCTGGATCGTCGACAAGGCCGTCAAGAAGACCCTCTGGCGCACCGACACGGGCTTCAGGAGCCGCGAGCGGGCCAAGCGCGCTGTCCCCGCGATCACCGAGCTGCTGACCCAGGGCGGCTTCCCCGCCGATCCCGGCAAGGCGAAGGAGCTGATCGGAGGGCGCTTCCCCAAGGGGCAGCTGCTCAGCGACGCCGAGTGGAGCGCCTTCGAGCAGCTCTCCTCGACCCCCGCGGGGCAGAGCTGGCTCAACGCCTCCGGCATGCTCACGCACGACGAGGTCGAAAGGTACCTGTCGGGCCGCGACACCGACAACCCCGAGCGCTTCCGCGGCTTCCACCAGCTCCACAAGGCCACCCGCGTCGTGCTCGCCAGCTACGTCTCGCGCCAGATGAACCGCGGCGAGGCCGGCAAGCGCTTCGAGGGCACCCCCCCGGCGGCGGTGGCCCTGTCCATGGAGGCGAGGCACACAACCGATCTGGCGAGGCGGGACGAGCTCAAGAGGCTCATCGACCAGAGCATCGTCGAAGAATGGTCGAAGACCCTCGAGTACACCGAGCCCAATGACGACGCGAGCACGGCCATCGACCAGGGCGCCGTGCCGGACCCGAAGAAGAAGCTCTTGCGGCCGCGAAAGACGCTCTCCAAGAAAGAGGTCGTCGACAGGCACAGGCAGTCGCTCGAGGTGCTCAAGAACGTCTTCCACCTGCTCCAGGAAGGCGCCGAGATCTACGACGACAGCACCAAGCGCCATGTCCCGCCCGAGGACGTGCCCGTCGCCAAGCTCCTGTCGCACGGCGGACGCGTCAACATCCAGATCCCCGCCGGCAGCCCTCCCTACGCGCTCACCGAGCTCCTCGGCATCACCGACAAGGACGGTAAGCCCGAGGCCGGCGTGTTCAAGCGCTTCGTCGGCACGCACCATGTCGCGCTCGGAAAGGGCAAGTTCAAGGAGCAGGGCGGCCAGCCTGCCGCCTTGATGGCCAAGATCGACGACACCGAGCTCTACGGCATCAACCTCGCCGTCGGCGGCCTCGGCCTCAAGGACTTCAACGGCGACGTCATCCTCCCCGACGGCGCCCACGGACACATGTTCATCGGCTACCGCCCGCCCAAGCCGGGCAGGCCCGGCGCGCTCCAGATCGGCATGGAGACCACCGGCCCCGGCGCCCCCAGCACCGTCGGCTACGTCCACAACTGGCGCTCCACCGAGAAGACCGCAAACCCCATCTCCAGCGTCGGCGGCCTCAAAGCGGACAAGATCGGCGACGAGCAGATCAAGAATGCGCGCACCGTCGACCTGAGCAAGCTCGGGAACGACTGGGCCACGACCCTCAAGGACCGCGCCGACAGGTTCGAGCAAGACCTGAAGCAGAAGGGCAAAGACGCCCTCAACGAGCTCGTCGGCCCCCGCACCCAGCCGCCTCAGGAGCTCCAGGACGCCGCGCAACGGGCCCCCGAGCAGCAGTCGGGAGGACCCGAGCAGGAGCCGCGGGACAACGAGCGCCGAGATCCGCCCGGTGATGCCACGGCGGACCTGCTCGCCGGGTATAACCCCGATTCGGACAGCGAGGACGAGGCCGCCGATCCGCAGACGCAAACCGACGAGATCGAGGACGAGCCGGAGCCGCCGTCGGAGAGAGCGCCGGATCCGACGACGTCCACCCCGATCGAGGAGGTGACCTGGATCGTCGACAAGGCCGTCAAGAAGACCCTCTGGCGCACCGACACGGGCATCAGGAGCCGCGAGCGGGCCAAGCGCGCTGTCCCCGCGATCACCGAGCCGCTGACCCAGGGCGGCTTCCCCGCCGATCCCGGCAAGGCAAAGGAGCTGATCGGAGGGCGCTTTCCCAAGGGGCAGCTGCTCAGCGACGCCGAGTGGAGCGCCTTCGAGCAGCTCTCCTCGACCCCCGCGGGGCAGAGCTGGCTCAATGCCTCCGGCATGCTCACGCACGACGAGGTCGAAAGGTACCTGTCGGGCCGCGACACCGACAACCCCGAGCGCTTCCGCGGCTTCCACCAGCTCCACAAGGCCACCCGCGTCGTGCTCGCCAGCTACGTCTCGCGCCAGATGAACCGCGGCGAGGCCGGCAAGCGCTTCGAGGGCACCCCGCCGGCGGCCCTCGCCCTCTCCATGGAGGCGAGGCACACGACCGATGCGGCGAGGAGGGATGAGCTCAAGAGGCTCATCGACCAGAGCATCGTCGAAGAATGGTCGAAGACCCTCGAGTACACGGCGCCCAACGACGACGCGAGCACGGCCATCGACAAGGGCGCCGTGCTCGACCCGAAGAAGAAGCTCTTGCGGCCACGAGCGACGCTCTCCAAGGAAGAGGTCGTCGACAGGCACAGGCAGTCGCTCGATGTGCTCAAGAACGTCTTCCACCTGCTCCAGGAAGGCGCCGAGATCTACGACGACAGCAAAAAGAGCCATGTCCCCCTCCAGGACGTGCCCGTCGCCAAGCTCCTGTCGCACGGCGGCCGCGTCAACGTCCAGATCCCCGCCGGCAGCCCTCCGTACGCCCTCACCGAGCTCCTCGGCATCACCGACAAGGACGGTAAGCCCAAGGCCGGCGTGTTCAAGCGCTTCGTCGGCACGCACCACGTCGCGCTCGGAGAGGGCAAGTTCAAGGAGCAGGGCGGCCAGCCCGCCGCCTTCATGGCCAAGCTCGACGACACAGAGCTCTACGGCATCAACCTCGCCGTCGGCGGCCTCGGCCTCAAGGACTTCAACGGCGACGTCATCCTCCCCGACGGCGCCCACGGACACATGTTCCTCGGCTACCGCCCGCCCAAGCCGGGCCGGCCCGGCGCGCTCCAGATCGGCATGGAGACCACCGGCCCCGGCGCCCCCAGCACCGTCGGCTACGTCCACAACTGGCGCTCCACCGAGAAGACCGCCAACCCCATCTCCAGCGTCGGCGGCCTCAAAGCCGACAAGATCGGCGACGAGCAGATCAAGAACGCCCGCACCGTCGACCTGAGCAAGCTCGGCGACGACTGGGCCACGATCCTCAAGGAACGCGCCGACAGGTTCGAGCAAGACCTGGCGCTGAAGGGCAAAGACGCCCTCAACGAGCTCGTCGGCCCGCGCACCCAGCCGCCTCAGGAGCTCCAGGACGCCGCGCAACGGGCCTCCGAGCAGCAGTCGGGAGGACCCGAGCAGGAGCCGCGGGACAACGAGCGCCGAGATCCGCCCGGTGATGCGCCGGCGGACCTGCTCGCCGGATACAACCCCGATTCGGACAGCGAGGACGAGGCAGCCGACCCGCTGCCGCAAACCGACGAGATCGAGGAAGCGCCGGAGCCGCCGTCGGAGAGAGCGCCGGATCCGGCGACGTCCACCCCGCTCGAGGAGGTGACCTGGATCGTCGACAAGGCCGTCAAGAAGACCCTATGGCGCACCGACACGGGCTTCAGGAGCCGCGAGCGGGCCAAGCGCGCTGTCCCCGCGATCACCGAGCCGCTGACCCAGGGCGGCTTCCCCGCCGATCCCGGGGACGCCAAGACGCAGATCGGAGGGCGCTTCCCCAAGGGGCAGCTGCTCAGCGACGCCGAGTGGAGCGCCTTCGAGCAGCTCTCCTCGACCCCCGCGGGGCAGAGCTGGCTCAACGCCTCCGGCATGCTCACGCACGACGAGGTCGAGAGGTACCTGTCGGGCCGCGACAGCGACAACCCCGAGCGCTTCCGCGGCTTCCACCAGCTCCACAAGGCCACCCGGGTCGTGCTCGCCAGCTACGTCTCGCGCCAGATGAACCGCGGCGAGGCCGGCAAGCGCTTCGAGGGCACCCCGCCGGCGGCCCTCGCCCTCTCCATGGAGGCGAAGCACGCGCCCGACTCCGCGAGGAGAGCTGCGCTCCAGCAGCGCATCGACCAGAGCATCGTCGAAGAATGGTCGAAGACCCTCGAGTACACCGAGCCCAACGACGATGCGAGCACGGCCATCGACAAGGGCGCCGTCCCGGACCCGCAGAAGAAGTTCTTGCGGCCACGAAAGACGCTCTCCAAGAAAGAGGTCGTCGACAGACACCGCCAGTCGCTCGAGGTGCTCAAGAGCGTCTTCCACCTGCTCCAGGAAGGCGCCGAGATCTACGACGACAGCAAAAAGAGCCATGTCCCCCTCCAGGACGTGCCCGTCGCCAAGCTCCTGTCGCACGGCGGACGCGTCAACGTCCAGATCCCCGCCGGCAGCCCTCCGTACGCCCTCACCGAGCTCCTCGGCATCACCGACAGCAACGGCGACCCCGCGAGCGGCGTGTTCAAGCGCGCCTTCGGCACCCACCACATCGCGCTCGACGACGGAAATTTCAAGGAGCAAGGCGGCCACGGCGCCGCCATCAAGTCCAAGCTCGACGACACAGAGCTCTACGGCATCAACCTCGCCGTCGGCGGCCTCGGCCTCAAGGACTTCAACGGCGACGTCATCCTCCCCGACGGCGCCCACGGACACATGTTCATCGGCTACCGCCCGCCCAAGCCGGGCAGGCCCGGCGCGCTCCAGATCGGCATGGAGACCACCGGCCCCGGCGCCCCCAGCACCGTCGGCTACGTCCACAACTGGCGCTCCACCGAGAAGACCGCAAACCCCATCTCCAGCGTCGGCGGCCTCAAAGCCGACAAGATCGGCGACGAGCAGATCAAGAACGCCCGCACCGTCGACCTGAGCAAGCTCGGCGACGACTGGGCCACGACCCTCAAGGACCGCGCCGACAGGTTCGAGCAAGACCTGGCGCTGAAGGGCAAAGACGCCCTCAACGAGCTCGTCGGCCCCCGCACCCAGCCGCCCCAGGAGCTCCAGGCGGCCGAGCAGGGGCAGGCGCCGCAAGACGCCGAGGACGACGGCGTGGACAGCTCGGGCGACCTGCTCGCCGGAGCCCCTGCGCCGGACGCATCCCCCTCCCCCGCCCCGACCACCGCCGGAGCCACTGCCCAGGTCGAGCCGAGTCCGCAATACCAAGGGAAGACGCTCGACGATCTGCTCAGCTCACTGGACGAGCAGAGCCGCGCCTGGTCGCACCCGGCCACCGACGAGAACAAGAAGGAGGCCAACCAGCTCCTGACCGGGCTGCTCCAGCAGCAGAACGTGCACCCCTCGGTCACCGACAGGCTGCGTGAGCTCATCGACAACCCTGGCTCGCTGTCGCAGTCCGCCTTCACCAACTGCGTTCTCCACAGCGTTCTCTATCCGACGCTGAAGAACGATCTCGCCACCACCTCCCACCTCGTCGCCGCTCTCTTCACCGGCAAGCTGCTCGGCAAGCTCGCCAGCGCCTCTGGGGCCAGCACCTTCGGACCGCAGGGCTCGGGCAAGCCGCTCAGCGACAGCCTCGACCTCATCCGGCGCGTGATGACAGGAGATGTCCCGCAAGCGCTCGGCCCGGCTCCTACCAGGCCGCTCGTCAACGGCCTCCGGACCGCCAGGGCCAAGGACGACAGCCTGAAAGGGGACAAGGGCCGAAAGCAGCTGGATCGCCACCTCCTCGACCATCTGCTCGCCCGCGGCCTCGTCGAGATGCTCGGAGCCGACGCCCTCGCGAAGCTCGAGCAGCAGACCGACGGCGTCAAGCAACCCGGCGTCGCCGCGGCGCAAGGCGACCTGCTGGCCTCGGCGAAGTCGGTCGCGAGCCTCTTCAACTCGGCGCTCGGAGCGAACGCCACCGTCGTGACCCACAGCTCTCCCGGGGGTTACGACGTCGCGCGCTTCAACGAGGCCCTGCAGCAGACAGACCAGGCAGGGTTTGCGATCGCCACCCTGACGGACGGCAAGGCGCTCTGGAACGCAGCGAAGAAGCATGAGGCCAGCTCCCGGGCGCCTCACGCTCCGGGTAACGTCGCGCGGCTCGGCAAGGCCACCGCGATCACGCCGCACCATGCCGCGATCGATGGCCCGATCACCGACCACGGCGACTCCTTCATCGTGCCGCTCCAGTCCTGGGGGCGCACCTTCCCTGTGCAGATCAACAAGGAGGACATGCCGAGGGTCTTCGCGGCGATCACCTTCGGGACCGCTCTCCCGTCGCGAGCGCCGTCCCCGAGCGCCTCCGCTCAAGAGCAAGCTGGGGCAGACACGCAGGCAGGGTATAACCCCGATTCGGACAGCGAGGACGAGGCCGCCGACCCGCAGCCGCAAACCGATGAGATCGAGGACGAGCCGGAGCCGCCGTCGGAGAGGGCGCCGGATCCGACGACGTCCACCCCGATCGAGGAGGTGACCTGGATCGTCGACAAGGCCGTCAAGAAGACCCTCTGGCGCACCGACACGGGCATCAGGAGCCGCGAGCGGGCCAAGCGCGCTGTCCCCGCGATCACCGAGCCGCTGACCCAGGGCGGCTTCCCCGCCGATCCCGGCAAGGCAAAGGAGCTGATCGGAGGGCGCTTCCCCAAGGGGCAGCTGCTCAGCGACGCCGAGTGGAGCGCCTTCGAGCAGCTCTCCTCGACCCCCGCGGGGCAGAGCTGGCTCAACGCCTCCGGCATGCTCACGCACGACGAGGTCGAAAGGTACCTGTCGGGCCGCGACACCGACAACCCCGAGCGCTTCCGCGGCTTCCACCAGCTCCACAAGGCCACCCGCGTCGTGCTCGCCAGCTACGTCTCGCGCCAGATGAACCGCGGCGAGGCCGGCAAGCGCTTCGAGGGCACCCCCCCGGCGGCGGTGGCCCTGTCCATGGAGGCGAGGCACACAACCGATCTGGCGAGGCGGGACGAGCTCAAGAGGCTCATCGACCAGAGCATCGTCGAAGAATGGTCGAAGACCCTCGAGTACACCGAGCCCAATGACGACGCGAGCACGGCCATCGACCAGGGCGCCGTGCCGGACCCGAAGAAAAAGCTCTTGCGGCCGCGAAAGACGCTCTCCAAGAAAGAGGTCGTCGACAGGCACAGGCAGTCGCTCGAGGTGCTCAAGAACGTCTTCCACCTGCTCCAGGAAGGCGCCGAGATCTACGACGACAGCACCAAGCGCCATGTCCCGCCCGAGGACGTGCCCGTCGCCAAGCTCCTGTCGCACGGCGGCCGCGTCAACATCCAGATCCCCGCCGGCAGCCCTCCCTACGCGCTCACCGAGCTCCTCGGCATCACCGACAAGGACGGTAAGCCCGAGGCCGGCGTGTTCAAGCGCTTCGTCGGCACGCACCATGTCGCGCTCGGAAAGGGCAAGTTCAAGGAGCAGGGCGGCCAGCCTGCCGCCTTGATGGCCAAGCTCGACGACACCGAGCTCTACGGCATCAACCTCGCCGTCGGCGGCCTCGGCCTCAAGGACTTCAACGGCGACGTCATCCTCCCCGACGGCGCCCACGGACACATGTTCATCGGCTACCGCCCGCCCAAGCCGGGCAGGCCCGGCGCGCTCCAGATCGGCATGGAGACAACCGGCCCCGGCGCCCCCAGCACCGTCGGCTACGTCCACAACTGGCGCTCCACCGAGAAGACCGCAAACCCCATCTCCAGCGTCGGCGGCCTCAAAGCGGACAAGATCGGCGACGAGAACATCAAGAATGCGCGCACCGTCGACCTGAGCAAGCTCGGGAACGACTGGGCCACGACCCTCAAGGACCGCGCCGACAGGTTCGAACAAGATCTGGCGCAGAAGGGCAAAGACGCCCTCAACGAGCTCGTCGGACCGCGCACCCAGCCGCCTCAGGAGCTCCAGGACGCCGCGCAACGGGCCTCCGAGCAGCAGTCGGGAGGACCCGAGCAGGAGCCGCGGGACAACGAGACCCGCGAGCCGCCCGGTGATGCCCCGCCGGACACGGTGCGAAGCGCCGGAGGGACGCGCGCCCCCGCCGGGGCCGATGGCCATTCAGGAGGCCAAGGTCGCCCGCCGCCGGATGCGCCGGCGGACCTGCTCGCGGGATACAACCCCGCTTCGGACAGCGAGGATGAGGCCGCCGACCCGCAGCCGCAAACCGACGAGATCGAGGAAGAGCCGGAGCCGCCGTCGGAGAGAGCGCCGGATCCGGCGACGTCCACCCCAATCGAGGAGGTGACCTGGATCGTCGACAAGGCCGTCAAGAAGACCCTCTGGCGCACCGACACGGGCATCAGGAGCCGCGAGCGGGCCAAGCGCGCTGTCCCCGCGATCACCGAGCCGCTGACCCAGGGCGGCTTCCCCGCCGATCCCGGCAAGGCAAAGGAGCTGATCGGAGGGCGCTTCCCCAAGGGGCAGCTGCTCAGCGACGCCGAGTGGAGCGCCTTCGAGCAGCTCTCCTCGACCCCCGCGGGGCAGAGCTGGCTCAACGCCTCCGGCATGCTCACGCACGACGAGGTCGAAAGGTACCTGTCGGGCCGCGACACCGACAACCCCGAGCGCTTCCGCGGCTTCCACCAGCTCCACAAGGCCACCCGCGTCGTGCTCGCCAGCTACGTCTCGCGCCAGATGAACCGCGGCGAGGCCGGCAAGCGCTTCGAGGGCACCCCTCCGGCGGCCCTCGCCCTCTCCATGGAGGCGAAGCACGCGCCCGACTCCGCGAGGAGAGCTGCGCTCCAGCAGCGCATCGACCAGAGCATCGTCGAAGAATGGTCGAAGACCCTCGAGTACACCGAGCCCAACGACGATGCGAGCACGGCCATCGACAAGGGCGCCGTGCTCGACCCGAAGAAGAAGCTCTTGCGGCCGCGAAAGACGCTCTCCAAGAAAGAGGTCGTCGACAGGCACAGGCAGTCGCTCGAGGTGCTCAAGAACGTCTTCCACCTGCTCCAGGAAGGCGCCGAGATCTACGACGACAGCACCAAGCGCCATGTCCCGCCCGAGGACGTGCCCGTCGCCAAGCTCCTGTCGCACGGCGGACGCGTCAACATCCAGATCCCCGCCGGCAGCCCTCCCTACGCGCTCACCGAGCTCCTCGGCATCACCGACAAGGACGGTAAGCCCGAGGCCGGCGTGTTCAAGCGCTTCGTCGGCACGCACCACGTCGCGCTCGGAAAGGGCAAGTTCAAGGAGCAGGGCGGCCAGCCCGCCGCCTTGATGGCCAAGCTCGACGACACCGAGCTCTACGGCATCAACCTCGCCGTCGGCGGCCTCGGCCTCAAGGACTTCAACGGCGACGTCATCCTCCCCGACGGCGCCCACGGACACATGTTCATCGGCTACCGCCCGCCCAAGCCGGGCAGGCCCGGCGCGCTCCAGATCGGCATGGAGACAACCGGCCCCGGCGCCCCCAGCACCGTCGGCTACGTCCACAACTGGCGCTCCACCGAGAAGACCGCAAACCCCATCTCCAGCGTCGGCGGCCTCAAAGCGGACAAAATCGGCGACGAGCAGATCAAGAATGCGCGCACCGTCGACCTCAGCAAGCTCGGGAACGACTGGGCCACGACCCTCAGGGACCGCGCCGACAGGTTCGAGCAAGACCTGAAGCAGAAGGGCAAAGACGCCCTCAACGAGCTCGTCGGCCCCCGCACCCAGCCGCCTCAGGAGCTCCAGGACGCCCAGCAACGCTCGGGAGATCCCGAGCAAGCTCCCCGGAACAACGAACCCGGGGATACCCCGGGGGACACGGCGCAGGGCGCCAGAGCGCCGGCGAACACGCTGGCAGGCTATAACCCCGTCCTCGACGGCGAGAGCGTGACGGCCGATCCGCTGCCGCACACCGGCAACGCCGCACAGGTCGAGCCGAGCCCACGAAGTCAAGGCAAGACGCTCGACGATCTGCTCAGCTCGCTCGACGAGCAGAGCGGCGCGTGGTCCGCCCCGGCGAACGACAGTCTCAGGCAAGAGGCCGCGGACAGCCTGGCAGGCCTGCTCGAGTCGCTCAACGTCGACCGCGCGATCGTGGACAGGCTGCGCGAGCTCATCGAGAACCCCGCGTCGCTGTCGCAATCCGCCTTCAGCAACTGCGCCCTCCACAGCGCCCTCTACACGATGCTGAAGGGCGATCTCGCCACCACCTCGCACCTCGTCGTCGCGCTGTTCACGGGCCGGCTGCTCGGCCGGCTCGCGCAGGCGCCCGGGGCCCGCGAGCTCGGCGCACAGCAGAGTGCGGGCAGGGCGGTGCTCAGCGAAGACCTCGACATCATCCGGCGCGTGATGACCGGAGAGATCCCGCGCGCCCTCGGCCCGGCTCCGACTCGGCCGCTCGTCAACGGGCTCAAGACGGCCGGGGCCAAGCGCGGCGGCCTGACCCGAGCAACGGACCGGCAGCAGCTGGATCGCCACCTCCTCGACCACCTGCTCGCCCGAGGCCTGGTCGAGCTCCTCGGACAGGATGCCGTCGCGCAGCACGGGAAGCGAACCGACCGCGCCCGGCAGCGCGATGTCGTGGCGGCGCAAGGCGACCTGCTCCTCTCGGCGAACTCGATGGCGACCCTCATGAGCGACGCGCTCGGGGCGGAGGTCGCGGTCAAGAGCGGCGGGCTCTCCGAGGGCGACGTCGCGCACATCAACGAGACGCTCAGGCGCACCGATCGCGCAGGGTTCGCCGTGGCGACCGTGGCGAACGGCAAGGCGCTCTGGGAAGCGGCGAAGCGGCACCGCGACGGCGGCGCCCTGACACCTCACGCTCCCGCGAGCGTCGCGCCGCTCGGCGAGGGCGAAGCCGAGAGCCGGCACCATCTCGCGATCGACGGCGAGATCACGGTCGACGGCGACGCCTTCATCGTGCCCGTCCAGTCGTGGGGGCAGTCGTTCCCCATCCGGGTGCAGAAGGCCGACATGCCGAGGCTCTTCGAGGTGATCACCCTCGGGACCTACCCCCCGCCGCGCGCCCCGGCCCTCGACGCCCCCACCCAGCAGCAAGCGCCGGCGCACCTCGCGTCGCGCGGTCGGTCCGGGACCGCGGTAGACGCCGCGGACCCGCGCGACCAGCTCGCGGGAGCTCCCGCGAGCCAGCACGAGACCCACATCGCTGGCGGGCCTGCCGTGGCGCCGGGAGCGCTCGATCCCGGAGCGGTCCAGCTCACGCCGTCAGGCGAGCTGTACGCGGCCCTCCTGGGGCACGTCCCAGAGCAGCGCCTGACCGAGGTGACGAGCCTCGCCATCGGGATCATCGACTCGCAGCTCCTCCCGCAGATCCTGGAGCTGCTGCCCATCGGCCTGCGCCCCGCCACGCGGCTGGCCGAGGAGATCGTCGCGAAGTGGCTGGCGTTCAACCCCGACTTGCTCGACCTGCCCGCCGGCGAGCTGAAGGGGCGCCTCGCAGCGCACGCCGAGCTCGTGCTGGGCATGCTCGAGCGCGACCGGGGTCGCTCGACGATCGGCCGAAAAGGCGGCTCCTCCGCCGCGGCGCCTGCCGCCTCGGCGGCGTCGAGCGCCCCGCAGCCCCCCGAGGGGACACCTGCCCCTCAGGAGGGATTCAAGGACAGAGCGCAAGAATCCTCATCCAGCACGAGCAGCGCTGCAGACACGAGCAGCGATGCCGGCGCACCCGGGATGACGACCGAACCCGAGGGCTATGTAAGCCTGTTCGCCGACCTCGAGGACTCCGACTTCGGCGTTAGCGCCGAGGAGCACAAGCAGAAGGAGCGCGCGGCGCGGAACCAGGAGAAGCTCGAGAAGCCCGCTCGCGGCGAAGATCCTCAGAAGCGCGCTATCCCCGAGTGGATCTGGGGTGTGCCGCACTACGCAGCATTGCAGACCGCGCTGCTCGCGCACTTCAACGAAGACGCGGTGCAACGCGCGCTCGCCGAGCTCCTGGCAACCACCGAGAGCGCGGAGACTCCGGTGCCTTTCGCAGAGTTCGTGGCCATCGCGCTCAAGGAACCCCACGACGCCGAGAGCCTGAAGCAGGAGTCCGTGAAGTTGTTCGGTAGCTACCAAGGCGAGATGCGCCAGCTCGTCTACGACGCCACCAAGGCGCTGGGGGCCCTCGACTGGGCCGAGCACGTGCCGGACTTCGATATCGAGGCGCTGCGCGAGCCGCCGCCGCCCCCGCCGACGGGCGACGCGGAGCCGCCGCGCTCGGTCCTCAAGAGGGGCCAGGAGGGACGCTGGGTCACCCGCGCCGAGCTCGAGATCATCAATCGATCCATCGGCGAGCGCGCGTTCGCCGGCATGCTCGCGCGCGCCATGAACAAGGGCAAGATCTCGGGCACCCGCGCGACCATCGAGCAGCTGGTCCGCCAGGCCGAGCGCTTGGCGGACCCGGCGCTGTCGCCGCCGCTCACGTCCACCTCGCTGGTGGTCGACACCAACCTGGTCGAGGCGCTCTTGACCCCGCCCAAGGAGCTGCCGCTTTCCAAGCGTTACCTCCGCGAGCAGCTGGACGTATTGATCCGCGAGCACAGGATAACCGACCTGCGCCTCGCCAACATCAACATCGGAGAGCTGTTCCAGCACGACAGCATCGTCGGACGCAAGTTCACCACCAGCGATGGGCGAGAGATCCCCTGGTACGGCATCCGGGTCGACGACGACCGGCGCGACGACATGGCCGATTACGCGCTGGGGTTCGAGCAGCTCGCGAGCGGCTCGGTCGGCGAGAAGAAGGGCAGCGCCGACCGTAGCATGGTCGCCGACGCCTTCTTCTCCGACCGCGAAGACGACAAGGACGGCGCGCCCGCGGTGCCTCATTTCGCCACCGCCGATCACGGCATCCTGACGCCGCTCTTGAGCTTCGCCGGCATCGACGCGAAGAGGCGCGGAGAGAAGGCGTTCATCGACTTCGTCAAGGAGAACACCAAGGAGAACACCCGAAACGGAACTCCTTATTTTGAGCCGGAGCTCAAGAGCCGCAAGCTCAAGGCACATACGATCCTCAACCTGGAGACGGGCGGGCACGCCGCGGCCAAGGACGCCCAGCCCGCCCAGAGCGAGCCCATCGGCGCTGCGCTCCTCGACACCCCCGTCGGCGCCACCCACCGGGTCCATGACCTCATCTCGCTCATCCGCGCCTTCGGGTTCGACGTCTACATCGTCGGCGGCGCGGTGCGCGACGCCCTCAGCGGCAAGAAGCCCAAGGACGTCGATCTCAAGACGAACATGCCGATGTCGCGGCTTGAGGAGGTGCTGCGCACCGACCCAGCGTTCAAATCCCTCCCCGTCACCGTCGTCCCCGAGCTGCGCCTTCTCCAGGTCGGCGGCGTCAACACCATGGTGGACATCACCTCGGGCGACGACACCAGCGTGCAGGGCCCGCTCGACGTCATGGCCGACGCGCAGAAGCGCGACTTCCGCATGAACGCGCTCTACCTCGACGAGAACGGCTTCGTGGTCGATCCGCTCGACGGCGCCATCGAGGATCAGCTCGTCGGCAGGCTGCGCTTCGTGGCCGACCCCGGCCCGACCGCGCCCGTCGAGGAGCGGCAGAAGGCGGTCGTCGAGCACCTGCGCCGCACGCCGTGGAACCTCGGCCGCGCGCTCAAGTTCTATCAGCGCGGCTACGAGCTCGAGCCCGAGATCCTCCACGCCGTGCTCGACAACGCCGAGAGCATCCTCGCGTCGATGAAGGAGCGCGAGGCGCCGCTCCACGCCAAGTCGCTGGTCCTGCACGCCACGCGGGCCGAGTCGCCCACGGGTCTGGCCGAGATCATGCAAGTGCTCGGCTTCTCCCCCCAGGCGATCCGCGAGATCATCCCCGACGACGTGGCCGGTCGCTTTGACGACGAGAGCCTCGCGTACGAGAACGACGTCCTGCCGCGCTGGCGCGAGACCCCCGACGACGACGGCACGGGGTATCCGCTGGCCGCGCCGGAGATGAAGATCGACCTCGCCACCGGGCGGATCTATCAGTACCGCTTCCACGCCATTGCGCCGCAGCAGGAGGAGCAAGCGGGGGAGCGCGTCATCATCGACGTGGACCTGAGCGACCACAACCAGCCAGGCCACCACGCGCCGCACTACCACGTGTACCGCTGGCGCAAGCGCGACGGCCAGTTCAAGTGGGACAAGAAGAAGAACGGCTTCTCCGACACTGGCCAGCCGGGACTGCCGGAGATCGCTGACGGCCGCTACCTCGGCCCCCAGCCGTGGCGGTTCGAGGAGGGGCTCGACAGCGGCGACTTGCTCAGTGTCAGGAGGCGCATCAACGAGGCAGGCATCGAGCTCAGGAGCGACGGCGACCTCCTCGACCTGGGCGGGCAGGTCAAGCTGCACCCGAAGCGGCTGCAAGAGCTCGTTGACCGCGGGCAGCTCGGCAAGCTGCTCATGCTGGTCAAGAACCTGAACGACGGCATACCCTGGTCCTCCAGGGATCAGGCCACCGTCGATCTGTCCGGCTCGCACCGCGGCCAGGAGCGGCTGCGCTTCAAGCCGCAGCTGAGCCTGGTCGTGCCATTCCTGCGCGACAGCGGCATCGAGGACCCCACCTCGATGGCGATCTTCGCCGAGAACGGCGAGATGCAGCACGACGCCCTGCTGCGGCTCTACGACCTGGTGAGCGGCGAAGAGCGCTCGGATCTGCGCCGCCCGGCGGCCGCGTTCGCGCGGGAGCGCGCCGAGAGCGTGAGCGAGTTCGTCGAGCGCTTCGAGTTCTATGTCGCCACGATGAAGGGCAACCTGATCGGCGCTGACGTCGAGGCTCTCTGGCAAGCGCAGCTGAAGGCGGCGCAGGAGGCCAACGCCGTGGGCAACGTCACGCTCCGCGCGGACGGCGAGCTGACGGAGCGACTCGCGGAGGCGGCCAGCGAGCTGCGCTTCGAGACGGCGAGCGCCGCCGCCTACCACGCTGCCAAGCACGGCGACGAGTTCCTGACGCCGGAGGAGCGGGCTGCCAGCGTGCAGCCGAAGGACGCCGTTCGACGGTACCTCGACACCGCGCGCGAGGCCGTCCGCAAGGCCGTCCAGGCCGGCGCCCTCGAGGCGAGGACCGACGAGACCGGCGCGACAAATATCGTGCTCTGGGACGGCACGGCCAAGGTCATCGTCCGGGTCGGGCCGGACGGCACAGCGCACATCCTCAGCAGCTACGTCCAGGACCGCCGCAACACCGCGCCTGCGGCGGCGTTCACCCGCCCGGCGGGAACCGGCGCGTCGCTCTCCGGGCCCCGGTCGGGGCACGCCGCGACGCACGGCGCTGCCGAGCCCGAGAGCAGGGATCCGGCCGACCGGCTCGGCTCGTACAGCCCCTGGAACGGCGCCGCCGAGGGGACACAGGGCCCGCAAGCCCCGCAAGCGACCGGCGCGCCCGCTACCCTCGACGGCGATGTCACCCTCCGCGCGCCGATCGACGCCCTGGTGAGGACGCTCGTCGCGAAGAGCCGCGCTTGGTCCTCCCCGCGCACGCTGGCGGACAAGCAGGAGGCCATCACGCTCGTCACCGAGCTCCTGCAGCAGCTCGGCATGGACGCGAAGGTCGTCGACAGGGCGGGCGAGCAGGGCAAGGACGCGCCCGACGACGAGCACTCCGCCTGCACATGCGTCCGCTAGAGCACCGATCCGCTTGAAGACCGAGAATGAACCACAGAGCGCCCCCGGCGCGGAGCGGCTAAGCTCGGGCCGCTCCAGGCCATGAAGTTCGTCCACGCCGCCGACCTCCACATCGACAGCCCCCTCCGCGGGCTCGACCGCTACCCGGGCGCCCCGGTCGAGCAGATCCGCGGGGCGACCCGCCGCGCGCTCGAGAACCTCGTGAGCCTCTGCCTCACCGAGGAGGTCGACCTCCTGCTCCTCGCGGGCGACATCTACGACGGCGACTGGAAGGACTACAGCACAGGCCTGTTCTTCGCCGCGCAGCTCTCCCGGCTGCGCGCCGCCAGGGTGGACGTGGTGCTCCTCTACGGCAACCACGACGCCGAGAGCAACATCACACGTCACCTGGAGCTCCCCGAGAACGCCCGCCGGCTCGATCCGCGCCGCCCCGAGTCCGTCGCCTTCGAGCGGCTCGGGGTCGTGGTCCACGGGCAGAGCTTCGCGACAAAGGCGGTCACCGACGATCTCGCGGCGGGCTACCCGGACGCACAGACAGGCCTCTTCAACATCGGCATGCTCCACACCTGCCTGGGCGGCCGCGAGGGCCACGACAACTACGCTCCTTGCAGCCTGAACACCCTGGCCGGGAAGCGATACGACTACTGGGCGCTCGGCCACGTGCACACGCGAGAGGTGCTGTCGGAGGATCCGTACATCGCCTTTCCCGGCAACCTCCAGGGCCGCCACGCCCGCGAGACCGGCGCGAAGGGCGCCCTGCTCGTCACGGTGGACGACGGCCGCATCACCTCGGTCGAGCACCGCCCCCTCGACGTCGTGCGCTGGTGCGCCTGCGAGGTCGATCTCTCCCCGGCCGCGAGCGCCGACGACATCGTGGATCTGACGCGGGAGCAGCTCGAGCAGCGCGTCGCCGAGGCGGACGGGCGCACGCTGGCCGCGCGGGTGATCCTGTGCGGCGCCACGCCGGCCCACGCCGCGCTCCGCGCCGATTTCGAGCGCTGGACCGGGCAGATCCGCGCGATCGCCAACGACCTCGGCGGCGGGCTCTGGATCGAGCGCGTGCTCTCCCGGACGCTCGCCCCGATCGAGGTGGGCGCGCTCGAGGAGCGGGACGACGCGATCGGCCAGCTCTCGCGGTCGCTGCGCGCGCTGCGCGAGGACGAGGCGGGCCTCGCCTCGCTGCTGCGCGAGTTCGCGAGCCTCAGGAACAAGCTCCCCGCCGAGGCGCGCGAGGGAGACGACGCGATCCGCCTCGACGACCCGGCGTCCCTGCGCGAGGCGCTCGACGACGTGGAGCACACGCTGATCTCGCGGCTGCTCGGCGCCAGCGACACGCCGTGATCGCCGGCGCGGCGGCCGGGTCGGATCCGACCCCGAAGGCGGGAAGGCAGGAATAAAATACCAATAAATTCAATGGTTTGTCGCCAGATCCGTCCGGGCGAGCGCGACCGCGTCGGCGCGGCTTGACGGCGCGTCGATCTCCACCATGCACTCCTCCTGACGCACCCGCCTGCGCACGCGAGCATCGCCTCGAACGGCCGGGCGCGACGAGACGGGGGATCCATGGTCGACAAGGTCGCTTTTCCGGAGCTGTTCCGTCCGAGGGGCCGCGCCGAGCCGCACTCCATCTACGCGCGCATGAGGGACGCGGGGCGCATTCATCGCCTCATCCAGCCTCGCCTCAACGTGCCTGTCTGGACGGCCACGCGCTACGACGACTGCGTGGAGCTCCTCAAGGATCCGCGCTTGATCCGGGATTCCCGCAAGCTCCCCGCCGAGCTGCGCGCGCGTTACCGCCCGCTGGGCGATCGCTCGACCATGCTGAATCAGCACATGCTCGAGGCCGATCCGCCGGATCACACGCGGCTCCGGGGCCTGGTCCAGCGTGCCTTCTCCGTGAAGACGATGGAGGGGCTGCGCCCGCGCATCCAGGCGATCGCGGGCGAGCTCATCGACGCCGTGGCGGACCGGCGTCGCATGGAGCTCGTGGCCGACTTCGCGTTTCCGCTCCCCATCGCGGTGATCGCCGAGCTCCTCGGCCTCCCGCTCGAGGATCGCGGCCAGTTCCGCCGGTGGACCAAGATCATCCTTGCCGCCTCGACCGATCTCGCGCGCCTGGAGAGCGCGATGGCCGCCGTGGAGGAGCTCGAGGCGTACCTCGCGGCGCTCCTCGCGGCGCGCCGCAAGGCCCCGCGCGACGACCTGATCAGCGCGCTCCTGCTCGCCGAGGAGCGGGAGCACAAGCTGAGCCCGGCGGAGGTCACGAGCATGGTGTTCCTGCTGCTCGTCGCGGGCCACGAGACGACGGTGCACCTCATCGCGAGCGGCGCGCTGCTCCTGTTCTTGCACCCCGAGGAGCGGCGGCGGCTCGAGGCGGATCCCGGGCTC
Organism: Sorangium sp. So ce362; assembly: GCF_051519845.1. Classification (NCBI taxonomy): domain Bacteria; kingdom Pseudomonadati; phylum Myxococcota; order Polyangiales; family Polyangiaceae; genus Sorangium; species Sorangium sp. So ce362. The sequence continues at coordinate 9,485,622 of NZ_CP150332.1, forward strand.
ATCGGCTCCGCGGTCGAGGAGATGCTGCGCTGCGAGGGGCCGGCCGAGCTCTCGTCGATCCGCTGGGCGCTCGAGGACATCGAGCTGCTCGGCGCCCGCGTGCCGGCGGGAGAAGGGATCGTGGCGGGGCTCCTCTCGGCGAACCGGGATCCGGAGCACTTTCCGGATCCCGACCGCTTCGACATCGGCCGCTCGCCGAACCGGCATATCGCCTTCGGGAGCGGGATCCACTTCTGCCTGGGCGCCCCGCTCGCTCGCATCGAGGCGGCCATCGCCCTCTCGACCCTCCTCCGGAGGCTCCCGCGGCTCGAGCTCGACATCTCGCCGGACGAGATCGACTGGGGCGAGTGGGCCTTGCTCCGCGGCCCGGCGGCGGTGCCCGTGGTGTTCTGAGGGAGGGCGACCCGGCGCAGCCCTCGTCGGGATGAGGCGTGCAGCCCGCGAGGAGGCTCCGCGCCCCGGGGAGACTGGCGGCAGGAGGCCGGCGATGCCCCGCGATGAGCCAGCAGCGAAGCGCTCGCCGAGGTGCTGCTCGGCAAGGCGCCGCGCCGCGGCTCGTGGCGCGCCTTCCTGCATGCGCCCGTGACGCAGCACCGCTGAGCCGGGCGCTCAGCGCTGCCCGCCCGCCACTTCCAGCGCAGCCCGCCCGCCATTTCAGCGGGCGGGCTGCGATCGCGCCGCGTCGCGCCGCGAGAGCGCCTTGACAGCGCGCGGAGGTTTCGCACTTGCTATCCGTTCAGGGGAGGGCACAGCCCCTGCGTTCGGCGGGCGGCCTCGTGAAGATCCTAGAGCTCCACCTCCTCGCGTTCGGTCCCTTCACGGATCTCCGGCTCGACTTCTCCTCGCCGTCGCCGGGCCTCCACGTCATCTACGGCCCGAACGAGGCCGGCAAGAGCACCGCGCTCCGGGCGATCCGCGGCCTGCTCTACGGGATCCCGCACATCACGCCCGACGCCCACCTGCACCACAACACCGATCTCCGCGTCGGCGGACGGCTCGCGGGCAGGGGCGACGCGGCGCTCGCGTTCGTCCGCCGCAAGGGGCGCGTGAAGACGCTCCGCGACCCGGAGGACAACCCCCTCGACGACGCCGCGCTCGCGCCGGTGCTCGGCGGCGTGACGGAGGAGCTCTTCCGGACCTCCTTCGGCCTGGACCACGAGACGCTCCGGCAGGGCGCCGAGGCCCTGCTCCAGGGCAAGGGCGACGTCGGCCAGAGCCTGTTCGGCGCGGGGCTCGGCGGCCCGGGGCTGCAGCAGCTCCTCGCCAAGCTGCGCCAGGAGGCGGACGAGATCTTCACGCCCCAGGCGAGGACCCGCCCGCTCAACGAGGCGATCAAGACCTTCGAGGAGGCGCGCAACCGCGCCAGGACCGCCGCGCAGCCGCCCGCGGACTGGACGCGCAAGCGGCAGGAGATCGACGAGGCCAGGGCCGAGCAGGAGCGCGTCGACGCGGAGCTGCACGCGCTCCGGGCGACCGACAAGCGGCTCCGGCGCGCGCTCCGCGTGCTCCCGCTGCTCGAGGCGCGGCGCGCGATCGTCGGCCGGCGCGCCGCCCTCGGCGACGTCGTCCTCCTGCCCGAGGGCGCGCAGCGCGATCGCGAGGACGCCCAGGATCGCGCCGCCGACGCGGCCGCCCAGGCCGAGCGGCTCCGCGCCGACATCGAGGAGCTCGAGGCCCGCCACGCCGCGCTGCACGTCCCCGCGTCGCTCGCCGAGCTCGATCCGGGCGTGATCGACGGCCTCGTGACCCGGCTCGGGAGCCACCGCAAGGCCGCCGTCGACCTGCCGCGGGTCCGGGCGGAGCTCCACGGCATCGAGGAGGAGGCGCGCGCGATCCTCCGCAGGCTCGGGCGGGACGCCTCGCTCGTCGGCGGCGCCGAGCCCGAGCGGCTCGAGGCGATGCGCGTCGACGTCGCGACCGAGGCGCGCATCAAGAAGCTCGCCCGCGAGCGCGGCGCGGCCCTGGCCAAGCCGCGCGAGGTGGAGCGGCTGCTCTCGGCGCACCGCGCGCGGCGCGACGCCTGCGTGCGCCGCCTCGCCGAGCTGCCGCCGGGCGAGGACCCCGCCCCGCTCCGGGGCGCGCTCTCGCGCGCGCAGAAGCAGGGCGACCTCGATCACCGCCTCCGCGAGGCCGCCGCCGCGGCGGCGCAGCTCGCCCGCGAGGCCGGCGCGCAGCGCGCCAGGCTCGGCCTCGGCGGCGCGCCGCCGAGGCGGGCGCTCTCCGCCGCCGAGGCGAGCGCCCTGCCCGTCCCGCTCCCCGAGACGGTCGACCAGGCGGCGGCGCAGTGGGGCGCGATCGCGCGCGAGCGCGAGCGGCTCGGCGAGCGCTCCGCCGAGGTCGAGGCGCGCCTGCGCGAGAGCGCGCGCGAGATCGACGCCCTCCAGCGCGCCGGCGCGGTGCCCACGGAGGCCGATCTCTCCGAGGCGCGCGAGCGTCGCGACGCCGTCTTCAAGGCGCTGCTGCGCGCTCTCCAGGCGAAGGGGAGCGCCCGCGCGGCGGCGGCGATCCACACCGCCTCGCTCTTCGATCTGGGCGCCGACGTGGCCGCCTCGCCCGGCGCCGGGCGCAGGCCGCCGCTCGCCGCGCCGGGCGATGCCGCCGCGCGCGGGAAGGCCGACGAGTACGCCGAGCTGGTCCGCGTCGCCGACGCCCTGGCCGATCGGCTGCGCCGCGAGGCCGACCGGGTCGCCCGCCTCGCGCGGCTGCTCGCGGACAAGGCGCGGGCCGACGCGGATCAGGCGCAGCTCGCCGCGGAGCGCGCCGCGCTTTCGCGCCGCACGGAGGAGGCCGAGGCCGCGTGGCTAGAGCTGTGGCGGCCCGCGGGCGTCGCGCCGCGCTCGCCCGAGGAGATGCGCGGCTGGCTCGGCCGCTACGTGGGCCTGACCGCCACGGTCGACCGGCTGCGCGCGGCGGAGGCGGAGGCCGAGGCGCTGCGGGCCCGGATGCAGGCGCACGCGGCCGAGCTCCACGCGGCGCTCCAGGGCGCCCGCGCCGCGTCGGGCGGCGCGCGCGGGGACGTCGCGGACGCGGCGGGCTCGGTCGCCGGCGGGCTCGGACCGCTGGAGGACGCGGCCGCGCGCCTCCCGGCGCTCGTCGAGGCGGCGGAGCAGGAGCTCGCGGCCATCGAGGGCGCGGCCCGCGAGCGCCGCGAGCTCGCGCGGGAGCGCAAGGAGCTCGAGCGCGAGCTCGAGGACCTCGAGCGGGAGCGGGCCGAGCACGCGCGCGCGCTCGATGCGTGGCGGGCCGAGTGGGCGGAGAGCGTGCGGCTGCTCGGCTTGCCGGGCGACGCCTCCGCGGACGAGGCCACGGCGATCCTCGACGAGCTCGGCGCGCTGTTCCGCAAGGCGGACAGCGCGGCCCACGAGCGCCGCCGGGTGCTCGGGATGGAGCGCGACGCCGCGGCGTTCGCGGCCGACGTCGCGGAGCTCGCGGCCCGGCACGCGGCGGATCTGGCCGAGCTGCCCGCGGATCAGGCCGCCGATCAGCTGATCAAGCGCCACCACAAGGCGCGCGCCGATCTCCGCGAGCGCGGCGAGATCGCGCAGCGCCTGGCCGAGAAGCGCCGCGAGCGGGACCAGCAGGAGGCGCGCCGCGCGGCCGCCGAGGCGCGCCTCGCGAAGCTGTTCGAGGCGGCGGGCGTCGCGCGCGCGGGCGACGCCGCCGCCGACCTCGCGGCGCTGTCCCTGGCGGAGGAGCGCTCGCGCGAGGCGCGCCGCCTCGACCGCGAGCTCGTCGAGAACGAGGGCAAGCTCCTCGAGGCGGGCGAGGGCGCGGGCGTCGCGGCGCTGGAGCAGGAGACCGCGGGGGCGGAGCGGGACGCGCTCGCGCTCGAGCTCGACCGCGCGGAGGAGCGGCTCGCGGCGCTGGAGGACGAGCGGCGCCGGATCGACAGGGCGCTCGGGAGCCTGGAGCAGGAGCGCGAGCAGCTCAGGGCGACGGTGGGCGCCGCCGAGGCCGCCGTGGAGGCGCAGATCTGCCTCTCGCACCTGCGCGGCGAGGTGCGCCGCTACGTGCGGGCGCACCTCGCCGCGGTGCTGCTCGAGCGCGAGATCGAGCGCTACCGCGAGCGCAACCAGGGCCCGATCCTGGCGCGGGCGAGCGCGCTCTTCCATCGCCTGACGCTGGGCGCCTTCGCCGGCCTCCGGGTGGGCTACGACGAGAGCGAGCAGGCGATGCTGCGCTGCGTCCGCGCGGCCCCGCCGCCGCCGGCGGACACCGCGGCGGAGCCTGCGAAGGCGCCGGTGCAGCGCGAGGTGGACGTGAGCGGCCTGAGCGACGGCACGCGCGACCAGCTCTACCTCGCGCTGCGCCTCGCGAGCCTGGAGCACCACGCCCGGACGGCCGAGCCGATGCCGCTCATCCTGGACGATCTCCTGATCCATTTCGACGACGACCGCGCCCGGGCGGCCCTCGCGGTGCTCGGCGAGCTGACGGCGACGACGCAGGTGCTGTTCTTCACGCACCACGCGCGGCTCTGCGAGCTCGCGCGCGAGGCGGTGCCGGCCGAGGTGCTCCGCGAGCACCGGCTGCGGTGAGGGGGCCTCTCGCGTCGAGCTCCACCGGGGCCGCGCGCGTGTTCGCGCTCCACCGCATAGGAGTCACGGCGCGGTTAGCTTGAACTCCGGGAACCCGGTCCATGCCTCGTCGAGCCACGAGAGCCGGCCACCGTCCTCATAGTTGACGAGCATCGCCGGAATCAAGAGCACCTGACGCTGGCGGCGGAGCTGGGCAAGTTGCAGGCGCGGGCGCTCACGCCGCTGCTGTCGCGCACCACCTCGCGGCGCGCTACGGCTACTCCCCCGCAATCGACCTCGAGCGCGTGCGCGCCCGCATCGCCACCACGCTCTCCGCCTTCGCCACCCGCCTCGATGGAAGCCGCGACTACCTCGATGGCGACCGCCCGAACGCGCTCGACGCCTACGTCGCCACCTTCCTGACCCCCTCTGCCCGATCCCGGAGGGCGACTGCCCCCGCCTCCAGCCTTTGCTCCGCCAGGCCTTCGGGACCGCGCGCGAGGAGATCGGCGACGCCGTGCCGCGAGCGCTCTTCGACCACCGGAGCCGGAGGTACGAGCGCCACCTCGGCTGGCCGATCGAGATCTGATTGTCGTGCGCGACGCCGAGGCAGATGCGGTCCGGGGTCCACAGGTCGCGCGCGGACGCCCAGCGCACGAGCCGCTGCCAGGCCTCGCTGACGCCCCCGCCAGGGCCATAGGGGCCGACGCTCCGCACATAGGCCCACGTGGTAGCTCGGCAGCGTCCTCACGGTCACGTTCATGATCTCCTCCTCGTCTCGACGGGCATCAGCGCCCGACGAGGAGGCATCTTGCTCGGCCGCGCACGCCGCTGTTTTGCCTGGCTTACGCGCGACCTCACCCGGCTTGTGATCCGCGCCAGCTGCTCGGGCGATAGGAACGACCCGATCCGGATCGGCCCATGACCGCGGCATGTCACGGCGACCTATCCGCCACTGCACGCTCGACCGTGACCTGTCACGGTCGAGCGCCGTGGCAACAATGGGACCGTCAACGTCACCCAGACCGAGCGCTGGTTCGTCAGCACCAACCAGACGGCGTATGGCGGCATCCAGATCGGAGAGTGGGGCAACGGCACCTTCCTCGCGGGCACTGCGCACACCCGGAGCGTCCCAATAACGCTGCCGCCGCTCGCGGTCGGCACCTACTTCGTGTTTCATGCCGTCGACGTCCTGAACGTCGCGTCAGAGACCCGAGAGGATGATAGCGTCGTACGCGAAGCATTCGTGCTCGAGGTGATCTCATGCTGAACCGATCTCTTGACTTCAGCTTCAAGGCCGGTGCCGTTCTCGCCCTCGCGTCTGCACGCGGCTGCTCCGACGCCGGTCCTCGGGCCGCGGGCTCGCCCGGGAGCAGATCGCTCGGGCGAGCGTCGACCTGAAGCGCCGGCCCCCGTCGGAGGGCACAGGCATCGTCAGCGTGAGGCTGGACAAGGAGGCGCTGCAAATCGCAGACGCAAGCAGCGTCTCCTTCTCCCTCGGCAGCGCCCGGACCGTGAGCGGCACCGTCAGGACGCCGGACGGCACGGCGGAGTTCTCCGGCAAGTACGTCCTGATGTGCTGGGTGCCCCCGAATTCTTTAGGGAAAGCGGAGAACGGCACCGGCAGCGGCGGCGTCGAGCGACTCCAGGACGGCGATTTCGAGTCTCCCTTCTGCAAGCAGGTGGCCCACCTGCGGTGACGGGCGCCTGCGCTGCGGGTAGGCGCGTCGCGCTCCGACAGGCGCACGAATCCGACGATGTTGCCTGTCGAGCGCGCTCGTGGCCATGCTAACATTGGCGCGCAACGAGGTTCGTTGCGGAGGTGAACCATGCACGGTCGATTGAATTCCGTTTTTATTGTAGCGTTCTCGCTATTTGCCAGCGCTTCGTCGCTCGGATGTCTCAGCACCGCGTATGATCCCGTGGGGGAGCCACCTTACGTGGCCGAGGCCGAGCTGCATGTCACCACGCGCGATGGCTCTCTCTTCGAGGGAGGTCCGATGGACATTCGACTCATGGAGAACGGCGGGCCGACGGCACAAGCCTTGATAAGCGCCCGGGCAGACGACGGACGGGTGTGGTCTGCCGTCATGGGGCTCTCCCTCGATCAGGTCTTCGGAGCGACCGTCGAGTTGCGCCACGAACCGCTGTCGGAGGGAGCAGGGACAGTCAGCTTCGGGGAGGCCGAGGCGCCTCAGCACGTGGAATCCGGCACGCTCTCTTTCTCGCTGGAGAGCGGCCGGACCGTCCGAGGAGTCGCAGACATCTCGCCTCAGGACGCCTCGGCGGAGTTCGAGGGCCGGTACAATCTGTCGTGCTGGGTGCGCCCAGAGTCCCTGGGCCAGCCGCGCAACGGGGAGGGTGTCGGCGTCGAGCAGATCCAGGACGCCGAGTTTGCGTCGCCTTTCTGCAGCCCCATGGCACACCTGCGCTGAGGAAGACGGGCGGGACAGAGCCCAACCCGAGCAGCCAGGGCGAGGAGCCGATTTCAGAAGCTACCGCTCACTCCTTTCCCTCGGGACCAACCTTGCCTGGTGCACGCTTTGCGCCGAGTTCTATTCATCATTCTTTTTTGTGCCTTTGCGCCGAATTCTACTCACGACGTGAACAGCCAGGCCATGCTCGCCGCGCCGATCAAGAAGATCGCGGCCGTGAAGATCAGGATCGCCGTCCTGTCGGGCCGGTAAGCCCCGCGCTCGATATCGCTGTACGCCCTCAGATACCGCACCGCGGCCCACGACATCAGCGCCATCCCGAGCAGGACCATCCCCGCGCCGAGGCCGACGACCTCGCGCAGCAACGACCGCGACCCGGCCTGCGCGGCCCCGGGCGCCGTCTCCAGGAAGTACAGGCTGAACCTGTTGAGCGTGATACCGAAGCTGAGCAGCGCGATCGCCGTGCGCACATAGGCGAGGTGCGTCCGCTCGTTGGCCATGTGCTCCCGCGCGTAGGCCTCTGTCCGTTTCACGCTCTCTTCGATGGGCATCGTGGACTGCCCTCCTCACCGCACCGCGCGACAGCCGCTCATTACCGGCTGTACCGGTCGTCGAACCACGGATACGCCGTGTTCGAGTAACCGCGGACCTCCCAGAACCCCGGCCGATCCACCGCGCTGAACGTGATTCGCTGGATCCACTTCGCGCCCTTCCAGGCGTAGAGCTGGGGCGCGATCATCCGCACCGGGCCGCCGTGCTCGCGCGGCAGCGGCTCGCCCTCCCAGGTGTGGACGAGCAGCACGTCGGGCAGCATCGCCTCCTCGAGCGCGACGTTTGTCGTGTAGGGGGTCTGGGTGCCGGGCGCGATGTCGCTCGCCTCGATCAACACGAAGCGCGCTTCCGGGAGCGGGCGCGCGCGGTCGGCGAGATCGGCGAACCGGACGCCGATCCAGTGATTGTCCATGCGGCTCCAGGTGGTCACGCAGTGGAAGTCCGACACGTCGAGCGTCTGCGGCAGCTCCATGAACTCCTCCCAGGAGTAGGTTCGCGGCGCCTCGCACAACCCGTCGACCCGGAGCTGCCAGCGCTCAGTCGGGATGTCCGGCGTGTCGCCGAGGTCGAGCACCGGCCAGTTCTTCACGTCGCGCTGCCCGACCGGCAGCTTCGGCATCCCGTGCCGGTTCGGCGGCCCGCTGCCCGCCGGCGCGACCCCGGCGAAGACGCCCTTGCCGCGCGCCGCCTGCCGCTCGGCGAACGCCTGCCTTCGCTCGATCAACGGCCTCGTCCGCTGCCCTCCGTCGTTCCCCATGACATGACCATGGCGACGGCCCGACACGCCTGCAAGCCCGGGCTCACCCGCCCCTGCGCCCCGAGAGCTCCACCGAGGCGGAGTCCACCGACACCGAGGTCGGGGGGCCGAACTTCTTCACCTGAACGGTGACGCGGAGGGCCGGTGTGTCGTCGAGCACGCACGCGATGATGCGCTCGGCGAGCGTCTCGAGCAGCTTGTACGAAGCGCTCGTGCCCGCCTCGACGACGAGGCTCGCCAGCCTGTCGTAATCGAACACGCGCGCTCGCGCGTCGGCGCGGGGCAACAAGGCGACCGGGAGCTCCACCTCCAGGCACACCGCAAAATCCTGGGGCAGATCGCGCTCGGCGCGCGACGCGCCGTGCTTGGCGCGAAAACGGATGCCGTCGAGGCGGATCCTATACGTCTGGATCTCAGACTCCATCAGCGCCCCCTAGCATGCCTTCCGGCCGGCTTCCGCCGAAGGATGCGCGGCCGTGGGCTCGCCCGCTCGCGGTGGCCCTCCCGGCGCGCCCGCGCGCGGCCGCCGCGCGCGGGCCGCGGCCCCGTCAGAGAGGCCGCTTGAAGCACACGGCGTCGATCTTCGCGGCGAGCTCGCTGCGCAGGAACTGCACCGGCTCCCAGCCCTCTTGACCGAACCGCTTGAGGACCGGGTTCCATCCGGACCCGCTGGTCACCTCGAGGACCTGGCTGTCGCTGACCTGCGCCGTCTCGGCATCCACGCACCGCACTTCCCATCGGGGCGGATCGGTCCCTGCGTGCACCGGCGGCACCAGGAAGCGCGGCGCGATGTACGACGCGGAGCAACCGAAGAGAAACGCGACGGCGATGGCTGTCCCGGAGCTGAGCTTCGGCATGAGCAATCCTTTCCTGCGAGGTCGACTCGCGAAGGCGTATCGGCGCTTCGTGCGCCACGTCAACAAGGAACGGCGCGCGCGGGGGCGCGAGGAGCGGCAGACCGCCGCGCATGTGCCGCGCGCAATGACCGAGGATCTCGCCGCTCGCGCCACCTCCGGCGCCATGGGCACAGGACCCCGCAACGCGCGGCGGGCTGACCCCGCCCGGAAAGGACGCCAGCCCGGCGGCGCGAGCCGACCCGCCCTACCGCTTGCGGGCGAGCGCCTCCCGATCCTTCACGATGAGCCGCCGCCCGGCCACGTCGAGCACCCCCTCCTTCCGCAGCGCCCCGAGCGTCAGCGTCACCGTCTCCCGGGTCGAGCCGATCACCTGCGCGATCTCCGCGTGCGTGATCGGCGCCGAGATCAGCGTCCCCCGAGGCGTCGGCACGCCCCAGCGCACCGCCGCGTGCAGGAGGAACTCGGCCAGCCGCCCCCCCACGTTCTTGAACAGCATCGACTCGATCCGGTCCTCGGTCTCCCGCTGCCGCGCGACAAGCAGCGCGAACACCGCCCCCCCGAACCCCGGGTGCTGGGCGCAGAGCTCGCGGATGAGCGCGAGCGGCACCCGGACCACCTCGGCCTCGTCCATCGCGATGGCGCGCTCGGTCCGCGTCTCCAGCCCGCCGAGGCACGACTCGCCGAGCACGTCGCCCGTGCCGCGGTAGCTGAGCGGGAACGCGGCGCCCGCGTCGTTGACGCGCTCGACGCGCGCCCGGCCCCGGCCGAGCACCACGAGCGTGTCCGCAGGGGCGCCCTGCTCGAAGATCGCCGCGTCGGACGCCACCACATCGAGCACGGCGGCGTCCGTGACCGCGTCCCGCACCGCGCGGTCCACCTGCGCGAAGAGCGAGGAGAGCCGGAAGGCGCGCGCCACCCGCGCCTTCACGGGATCAGTCGGATGGCGCCCGGCATCCGGCGCGTACTGGGAATCCAGATCGCTCACAGGGTGAGCAAAAGCGTAATCCATGCTGCGTAGGTTGGCACACAGGAATCCCCTGGAGCCGGGGCGCTCTTCGCGCTGGCGTGAGGCGAGCGGGCGCCGCGCTCAGCGTCCGTCGCGGTCGAGCCGGACGACGATGTCCCGGTCGAGCGCGCCGTCCGCCGCGCGGGCGAACTGCTGGAACCGCGGGTAGGCGTCCGGCTGCACGCGGCCCGCAGGCAGCTCCAGGAAGCGGTCGAGGAGCAACGCACCGCTGTCGAGGCGATCGTTCACCCGCACGGTGCGCCCGTCGTTGTCCGCCGCAAACGGAGCGAGCCGCGTGGCCACGCGCGCGCCCGGGGGGAGCTTGACGCGGAGCCGCACCTCCGAGCGGGTCGCGATCTGCTCGGACAGGTAGAGCGGCGTCTCCCGGACCGGCAGGCTGGCGAGGATGGCGACGCGCACGCCGAAGGGGGGCGAGAGCACGAGCTCCGGACCCTGCGCGCGCGCGAAGCCCGCGGCCGCGATCTTCATCTTCAGGGTGAGCGGCCGGTCGATCTCGGTCAGCTCCTTGACCTGGATCTCCTGGAGCCGCGCCCCCGGCACCATCTGCGGCAGGAGCCGCGACTCGACAGCGTCCCTGAGCTGCGCGTCGGGGAGCGACTCCAGGGCCGAGCGCAGCGCGATCGCGAGCTTGCCCTCGTAGCGCTGCTCGATCGCCAGCGACGCCGAGCCGTCCCTGGCCACCTCGGCGACGCCCTCGGTGACCACGCCGTCGTGCGCGCCGGACGAGGGCGTCACCTCGCGCGGCGCCCCGGGCCGCAGCACGATCGCCGGCTGCCCGCGGAGGGAGCTCGGCAGGTAGCCGTACGGCGCGAACTTGTCGCGCACGAACATCCAGCGGACCGCGCTCGCGCCGGGCTTGTCTCCGGTGTCGATGCGCACCGCGAGCGCGTTGAACGTCTCGGCCTCGCTCATGGGCCCGCGCGGCGGCGCGGTGAGCCGGTCGCTCACGATGCCGTAGCCGGCGTCGATCCCGACCAGGCGGCACAGGTAGAGGAACGCCTCGGTCCGGTTGCCGCTCTTGCCGATGACGACGCGGCGGCCGTCGTTCTCGCGCCCCTCCTCGACGTTGGCGAGCACCCACCGGTAGATGCGGCGCGCCTGCTCGTCCTTCGACGGCGCGGCCTCGACGCCCGCGCCCGCCGAGCGGCGCGCGGCGGGCGCGCCGGAGGCGCCGGGCGAGAGCGGCGTCCGCGCGATCGACCGCGCGATGCGCACGAGCCGCGGGTCGCGCGGCGTCTCGTCGGCGGCCGCGTCGACCATGCGCGCGATCGTGCTCTCCAGGCGGATGCCCCAGCCGACGCGGAGGTTCGGCAGGAACTCCGCCATCGGCGCGCTCGCCGGCTCCTCCGGGAGCGCGGGGCTCTTGTCGACCCGGTAGCGGCGGGTGACGAGCGCGCCGGACTCGACCATCTCCGGGGCGGGGACCGGGCCGGAGACCTCCACGTCGAGGGGCCGGCTCTTCGGCGACACGATGATGAACTCGCTCCGCCAGTAGGGGACCTTCTCCTCGCGGAAGAACCAGCGCGGCCCCTGGAACGTGAGCCCGCCCTGGCCGTCGCCGCGCAGGACGAACAGGTTCTCCACCTCGATGTAGTCGCCCACCTCGAGGTGCGGCATCGTCACGGTCGGCTTGTCCTCGATGAACTCCGGCTCGTGGATCGACCCGTCGCGCTTGACCGTGCGGAGCTTGAGCACGAGCCCGTCGGGCACGCGCTGCTCGGCGTGCTCCTGGATCGCCTCGCGCGACTGGATCCGGATGATCTCGTGCTGGAGCATCCGCGCCGAGCCGTCCTCGTGGACCCACATGGCCGCGTAGTCGAGCACGCGCGCCGCGGTGCCGGGCATGACCTCGCCCGAGGCCTCGTGCTCGACGATCACCTTCTTCGAGTCGAGCCGGTAGGGGCTGAGCTCCGTCGTGCCGTCGAGCAGCTCGATCGCGTCGCGCAGGCCCGCGGTGTCGGCGCCGGTGCGGATCGCCTCGATGAGCGCCTTCTGGAGCGCGCCGCGCTCTCCCCGGGCGAAGCGCGCGTCGGCGAGCGCGAGGCGCGCGTCCGCGTCGTCCGGCGACTTCGCGAGCGCGCGCTCGAGCTGCTCGAACGACTCGGCGCGCTTGCCGGCGCGGGTCAGGAGGTCGGCGATGCGCAGCGCGATGTCCTTGCGGTCCCGGCGGGCGGAGCCGAGGCGCTCGAGCTCCTTGATCGCCGCCGCGTAGTCGCGCCGATCGATCGCCCGCTCCAGCTCGATCTCGGCGTCGGGGTCGAGCCCCCGGATGCGCGCGGCGAGCGCGTCCGCCTGCGCGACGTGCCCGTCGGCGTCGTGGATGCGGAGGAGCGCGCCCAGCACCTCGACGTCGTCCGGGAAGCGCGCGGCGGCCTCCTTCACGGTGCGGACCTGCTCGACGCGCCAGCCGAGCCGCGCGTACATCGCGGCGAGCGTCTTCAGGAGGTCGGGCACCTCGCGAAATCGGTCGGCGAGGGCCTCGATGCTGCGGGTGACCTCGGCCAGGCCGGCCTTGTCGGCCTCCTCGAGCGCGAGCAAGAAGCGGGGGTACCAGAGCTCCGGATCCTTCGCCGCGGCGCGGGCGCGCACGTCCTTCACGAGGTCGCGCCCGTCGGACGGCGGGAAGATCGGGTCCTTCTCGAGGAAGACGGCCTGCGCCGCGAGCGCGGGGCCGGTGGCGCGCGCCGGATCGGCCACGAGCGGCTCGATCAGCACCGCGCTCACGTCGTCCTGGCCCTCGAGGTGCGCGATGGTCGCGGCGAGGTACCGGGAGATCGGGTCCTCCACGTCGCGCTCGGGGGGCGGCGCGCCGCGCAGGCCGAGCGCGCGCGCCACCTTCGGCGCGGGCTGCGGCGGCACCCCGAGCGCGGTGAGGAACGGCTCGATGGGGTTGGGATCGGGGAGGACCTCGGGCGGAAAGAGCGAGGTGGGGGGCGTCGGGTCGGCGGACGTGGCCACGCCGAGGGGCGTGCCGTCCGGCGCGAGCAGCCGGATGGAGGTGTTGCCGCCCGCGACGCGGGCGAGGATGCGGTGCCGGCCGGGGCCGAGGCGCAAGCGCGCGCCGAACCGGGGCCAGATGCCCCACTGCTTCGTGTCGCGCGTCAGGACCTCGACGTCGTCCACGCGGATGGCGAGGGCGCCCTGGACCGCGATGATCAGCTCGCGCTCGGCGGGCAGGTCGACGAAGGTCTCGACGTAGAAGATGCCTCCCCTGGCGCTGCCCTCGCCGCGCGCGTCCGGCGTGACCGCGGAGAGCTGGCAGCCGCGGCGCTCGGCGCCGAGCACGCGCGGCGCGTCGGCGCGGCGGGGATCGCGCGGGAACACGGGCGGCCAGGGGCCGGCGCGCTCCGCCTCGTAGCGCACGCGGTGGTCGCTCTCGGCCAGGTGGCCGAACGGGCCGGCGAAGCGGGCGTCCTCGATGCACCCGTATTGGCGCGCCGCGAGGTCGATGAGCGGCACGGCCGGCGCGGCCCCGGCGCCGCCGGCGTTGCCCGGGCGCGCCGCGGCGGCCACCTCGTCGGGCAGCCCCTCGAGGCTCCACCACTCGACGAGCTCGCCCCGCGCCCGCCAGCCGAGGTTGCCGGGATGGTCGATGGCGCGCAGGACGACCTGGCGGGACTTCTTCCAGAGGCCCACGACGCTGGATCGCAGCCCGAGCAGGTGGTTCGCGGCGAACCAGCCCACGAGGGGGGCGTCCGGGTGCGCGCTCACCCGCGCCGCGTCCAGCGCCTCGAGGTAGGCCGTCGCTGCGCGCGCGTTGCGGCCGTGCGCCTCGTCGTCGATCGCGCGCCCCAGCGACGCGAGCAGGGTCTTCGCGCCGATCCCGTCGAGGCGCTTGCGCGCCGCCTTGACCCCCGCGGGCGTGCCGCCTGGGACGAGGAGCTCCCCGAGCAGCCAGCGGCCGACGACCTCGCCGTCGGTCGAGTGCGCGCCGGCGTCGCGGAGCGAGGCGATGGGGTCCGGCGCGCGGGGCGCGGTGACCGCGCCGCAGGCGCCGAGCGCGAGGGCCAGGGTGGCGGCGCCGGCGAGCCGGAGGAGCGTCGAGAGGGGGCGAGGTGCGCGCATCGGCTCGGTCCTTAGCGCGAGGGACTGCGCGCGCACAGGTCCGCCCCGATCCAGGCCGCGGGGCTCACACGCCGGCTTCGACGGCGCTGGCGACCTGCTGGAGGAGCACCGCCTGCTCGATCACCTCGGGCGGCACCCCCAGATCCTCGCGAACCGCGCCCGCGCCCTCGCGCACCACGCTGACATCCTGGCCCGCAGCGCCCGCGGCCTCGCCCGCCGCGCCCGCGGCCTCGCCCGCAGCGCCCGCGGCATCGCCCGCATCCGCCTGCTCGGCCGCCCGGCGCAGCGCCGCGATCTCCGCCTGCGCGGCGATCAGGGCCTGCTCGAGCTCCTCGTGGAGCGCCGGGGGTGAGCCGGCCGTGCCGCGCGCCTCGGTCAGCTCGCGCTCGAGCTGCGCGATCTTCCAGCTCGCGGCGTGCGCGTCGGCCTCGCTCGCGGCGGCGCTCCGCGCCAGCGCGTCGAGCTGCTGCCGCAGCGCCTCCACGGCGTCGCCCGGCCCGCCGGCCCCCGGGAGCGTCCCGCCCGGCTCGCCGCCCGCAGCCTGGCCCGGACCGCCTCGCTCGGCCGTGGCCGACGTGAAGACCGTCCCGAGCTCGTCGACGAGCTCCTTGCCCACGCGCTCGCTCTCGCGCAGCTGCGCCTTGAGCGACGCGATGACGTGGCCCCGGTCGCGGAGCGCCGCCTCCAGGCTCGCGATCTCGGCGGCCGCCGCCTCGCCCGCGTCGCGCTTCTCCAGCTCGGCCGCCCGCTGCTCCAGGACGACGACGCTCTGCTCGAGCTCGACGATCCGCGCCTCGAGCAGCTGCCGACGCGCGTCGAGGGCGCTCCGCTGCTCCTCCAGCGCGCGGTTGTCCCGCTCGAGCCGGTCCGCGCGCTCCTTCAGCCGATCGCGCTCGCGCGCGAGCTCGGCGCGGGCGGCCTCGTGCTCCTCGTGCTTCGCGGCCGCGCGCCGCGCCTCCTCCAGCACGCGCTCGCCCTCCTGGGCGCGCCTGCGCGCGGTGTCCCGCTCCGCCGTGATCTTCGAGAGCTCCCGCCGCGTCCCTGCGGCGGCCGCCTCGAGCTCCTCCACGCGCGCCGCGAGCGCCGGGTTCGGCGCCGCGACGGCGGGCCTCGCCTCGAGCTCGGCGATCCTGACGCGCGCGGCATCGAGCTCGGCCGTCGCTGCGTCGAGGCGGTCGCGGGCGCCGGCGATCTCGGGCTTGTTGCGGATCATGCCGAGCTCGAGCTCGACCTTGGTCCGCACCCGCTTCTCGTCGTCGAGCTGCTTGGAGAGCCGGGTCGCGCGGTCGCGCTGGCCGCGGAGCTCCTCCTCCATGTCGCGGATCTGGTGCGCTAGGCGCTCGGCCCGGACGTGGGTGTCGCCCGCCCTGGCCTCGACCTCCCGCAGGCGCGCTCCTCGCGCCTCGAGCTCGGCCTCCGCCTCGGCGAGGCGCGCGGCCGTGGCGACCGCGCTCTCGGCGCGGGTCCCGGCGTCGTTGCGGTCGCGCTGGTGCCGGGTGCGCAGCTCCGCGAGCTCGCCCCCGAGCCGCTCTGCGCGGCCCTCGGCCTCGGTGAGCGCCTCGACCGACGGGCCCGCGGCCGCGACCGGAAAGCCGGCGAACGGCAGCTCGATCACGGCGAACGCGTCGAGCCGCGGCAGGCGCTCGCCGGCCACGGCGATGAACCACTCCGGCTCCTCGGAGCCGTCGAGGATCGACGTATCCACGCTGACCTCGGGCTCGCCCTTCGGCGCGAACTCCGCGACCGTGTAGCCGACGAACGGCGCCTGGCCGACCATCCGCACCTGCTTGAACTGGAGCGCCACGAGGTCGTAGAGCGCGTAGTAGCCGGGCGCCGCGCCGCGCCGCGCGCCCGCCGGGAGCAGCCCCCGGGCGACGTCCGGGTTCGGCGACGCGATGACGGCGGCGCCGTTCGCGGCGGTGAGGCGCCGGGCGCGCCGGAGGATCTCGGCCGGGTCGCTGAAGATCGAGAGGTCGGGGATGACGAGGGTGTCGAAGGCGCCGTCACGCACGCCGAGGTCGCCGTCGAACACGGCGAAGCTCGGGTGCGGCTGCCGGGAGCTCGCCGATCGCGCGAGCTTCTCCGCGACGCGCGCGGCGTCCGGATCGTAGGCGTGGACGAGGCGGGCTCCGCGCTGGAGCAGCCGGTCGGCGAGGCCGATGGTGGCGTCCCCCAGGACCGCGACCCGCCGGCCGCGCACGAGCGGCTCGAGGTACGCGCTCAGCACCAGAGCGGGGTGGAGCGCAGCGGGGGCGGCGGGCCGCGGCGAGCCGGCGGCGGGGGGGGACTCCATCGTCATGGTCCCGTCCTCTTACGGCGCTGGGGGCCGGGAGTCCACAAAGCGCAGTGCAGGGTTGCAACGACGCGCCTGCCGCGCCGGGAGCCCGCCCTGCGCCTCGCGCCCCACATCCCGGCGCTTTCGTGCCCCCGCGCTCCCCCACGGGCCTTGACCCCCCGCGCGCGAGCCCAGCGCCCCATCCACCTCGACCCGCGGCGCCCCTCGTCCATGACGCTCTGCGTCTTTCACGCCCGGCCCCCGTTCGTCGCTCCCGATGTAATCTCCACAACAAGCGCGCGTCGCGCTCTGCCCTGTTCGCGCTCTGCCCTGTTCGCGCTCTGCCCTGTTCGCGCTCTGCCCTGCGCGGTTCTCGCGGTTGGTCGCGGCGGGCTCGTTCGATGATGCGTGCAGCGGGCTCAGCCGATGATGGGGTGCGCGCTCAGCGGAGCACGGTCTCGCAGCCGAGCAGGATCTGGATCTTCGCAGCGGACGCGTTCCTCGCGGCGTCGCAGGTGTCGGGGCACAGCACGAGCGCCGTGGGCGAGCTCGGGTTGTCGTAGCGCCAGCCTGGACCGTCGCAGCCGGGGCGCTGCGGCAGGATCTCCTGCGGCGCGCCGCCGAGCCCGAGCAGGACGTTGACGTCGTTGAACGCGATCTGCCCGCCGGCCACCTGGGAAGGGACCTTGTACTCGCACGGGAGCGCCTGACCCGTCACCTTCGCGAGCGCGTTCTGGAACTCGACAGCGATGTTGGTTGCCGCGACGAGGATCGCGGCGTCGGTGCCTCCGGCGGCCGCGATCTGGTTGGCGATGCTCTGGTCGACGCCCGGGAGCCCGATCACGAAGGTGCGCACCGGGGGGCGGTAGCGCTCGCCCGCCGCCGCGAGCGCCGCGATGGCGGCCGGGTCCTCCGGATCGGCGCTGCCGCACCGGGCCGCGGGCCCCTGCGGCTTCCCGTCGGTGACGAGCAGCACAGCAGAGGCCTCGCCGGGGTTGTTCTGCGCCACCTCGATGCCCTGGAGCAGCGCGCCCCCGAGCGCCGGATAGATGGGCGTGCTCAGGCCGTTCGGCTCTTCGTCCTCGATGGCCTCGACGATCGCGCCCGCGCTGTCCGGCAGCGGACCGAACGGGACGAGCGGCGCCTTGTAGGCGTTCTGATCGCAGGCCGGCACGGCGTCCGCGGCGCGCGGGAAGAAGCGCAACGCCACGTGTACGCCGGCGAACCTCGCGCTGTTCACGAACGCCGTCAGGCCGACCTTGGCGCTATCCCACTTGTCTCCCGCCATGGAGGAGGACTTGTCCATCATGATGTAGAGATTGAGCGGGACGGCGATCGCCTCCTCGGTGACGAGCCCGCAGGCCGCGTCCGGGTCGGGGCGGGTATCGATGGGCGCGTCGCCAAACAACTCTCCATCCGGATCGACGGTTCCGCCCGAGCCGGCCCCTTCCGACGAGGACGATACGGAGCCGATCCCCGAGTCCGGGGCGCAGGCGCCGTGGAGCCCGGCGGCGGCAGCGAGCCCGAGCAGAGAGGTGAGCGAGAGGCGGTGGAGCGGTTCAAGGCGCATGGGGTGCTGGCGGACGGCAGGGACGGCACGGAGCCCGGGCAGGAGCGCAGACTCAGACTACCCGACTCAGTGGCACGCGCGAGGGGCGAATCGCGGGATCGTGAGCTGGCTCGCCGGCGCAGCGCTATCGATGTGTACGGCACGGAACCATCGGTGTGTACGGCACGGAACCATCGGTGTGTACGACACGGCACCATCGGTATGTACGACACGGCACCATCGGTTCATGGGCTCGTTGGGGATTACCGTCATCGCGATAAAGTCTTTCCGAAAAGCGCGCGAAGGTGCAGAATTAAGCATGCGCGTTCGCTCCCTCCTCGGAACGGCCTCTGTGCTTGCGATGCTCTCCGCGCTCGGCTGCGCCGAGAGCAGCTCGATCGACGGTCCCATCGGGCCGGTCTCCGGCACCGGCGGCGGCTCCGGAGCGGGCGGAGCGCCTTCCGCGAGCGGCGCCACAACGACATCATCGAGCAGCAGCGCGGCTGTCACGGGCGGCACGAGCGGCGCTGGCGGGGGCGAAGGCGGCGCGGGTGGGGAGGGGGGCAGCGGAGAGGGGGGCGGTGGGGGCGAGGAAACCGATCCTTGCGCGATGGGGTGCCTCCCGGGCACGCACGACGTGGACGGCAACCCGCTCACGGGCGAGTGCGGCTGTGAGTACGCGTGTACGCCGACCCCGGCGGGCGAGGCGGGCGAGGATCCGATCGACGGTGATTTCGTCGACGACAACTGCGATGGCGGCGACGGGCTCGTGGAGCAGTGCGTCTACGTCTCGGCGGCGATCGGAGATGACGTCAACAGCGGGACGCGCACGTCCCCGGTGCAGACGATCGCCACGGCCATCCAGGTGGCGCGGGATGGTGCGGTGCCGGCGGTCTGTCTCTCCGGCGAGCTCTATGAGGAGTCCGTCACGGTCGTGTCCGGCATCAGCATTTATGGTGGATTTGATCACGAAGATCCCGATTTCAAGTTCCGGAGGACTCCCTCGGTGACGACGACGGTGCGCGCACCGGGCACCGTGTTCCACGCGCCGGCGATCGAGCAGCCGACGCACATCGAGGGGATCAGGATCGAGGCGCTGAGGGCGACGTCGCCGGGCACGAGCACCTATGGAGTGCGGCTCGGCGGGGGGCGCGAGCAGCTCTTCGTGCGGTACAACATCATCGACGTGGAGGGCGGTCGAGACGGCGCCGCGGGGGCGAACGGGACGGCGCACTCGGCGGGGACGACGACGGCGGGGAATGCGGGAGAGGTGGGCTGCCACAACTGCGGCGGCCGCGGGAATGCCGGCCCAGCTCCCGTGTGCGACGAGCCGGGCGGGAGAGGCGGGTATGGCGGACATGGCACTGCCACCGGAGCGCCGGGCCATCCGGGCAGCCAGGGCGCGGCTGGCGGTGCGGGAGGCCCCTCGCATGACTGCTTCGACTCCCGCTTCTCAGGACAAGATGGCGCGCCGGGCACGGCTGGGCCGCAGGGGACGCCGGGGACGGGGGGCGCGACTCTCGGCAGCATCGCCTCGGGCGTCTACCAGCCGGCGAACGGCACCCATGGGCAACCGGGGACGAACGGCGGCGGCGGCGGCGGCGCGGGCGGTGGTGGCGGCGGCACGTGCGCGATAGGCCGTAATGATCGCGGCGGTGGCGGCGGCAGCGGCGGATGCGGCGGGCTCGGTGGCCGCAGCGGCCAGGCTGGCCGAGGTGGAGGCGGGAGCTTTGGAGTCTTCGCCGCAGCCGGACGGGTGGTCGTCTCCGGTAACGAGATCACGACCGGAAAGGGCGGCAACGGCGGCCGCGGCGGCAACGGCGGACCGCACCAGCTCGGGGGGAATGGCGGCAACGGCGGCCCCGGTCCTGACGACGCCGCCAACGGCGGCACCGGCGGCAGAGGTGGCAACGGCGGCGCCGGCGGCCCGGGCGCGGGCGGCGGGGGCGGCCCGAGCGCCTGCCTGGCGCGCTCCGGGAGCGTCGGCTTCACGTTCACGGGCAATAGCTGCACGACAGGCACTCCCGGCTTCGGCGGCGCAGGCGGAACAAATCCGAGCGGCGGCGCCGCGGGCGCCGGACAGAACGGCGAGGGGAAGCCGAATCTGCAGATCAACTGACGAGCGCACCACCGCTCGAGAAGCTATCTCCCAACCCGTCCCAGGTCGATCTTCGTCACGACGGCGCTGAACTCGCCGGGAGCCGCGACCTTCATCCCATCGCCAAAATCCAGCGTTCCGTCGTTGAGCCCAACGACGACGACGGCTTTCGTCGTCGGATCGGTATCGATGTCAGTGATCAGTTGCCCTGCCGCAGGATCGCCGAAACGCCTGCTCCAGAGGTGCTCCCCGCCATCGCTCAGCTTTGCGACTACCCAGTCCGGATCCTGTCTCCCGCCAAGGAGCCCGCCCCCGAAATCTACGGCGCCAGCGACCCCGGTGCCGAGCACAATGTCCCCGGCGGCGTCGACGGCGACGCGAGGCCCGCCGACGATGCCACTGCTGAAAGAGCTCCAGTCATCCACCTCGGACTGGGCCGAATCATCCCCGAAATTCAACGACCACAGGTGGGTTCCCGCGGACGACAGCTTCACGAGCAGGAGGTCCGAATCTGCCAGTCCGCTGGTCTGCTGGGAGCCTAGAGTGCCGTGCGTTTCGATCTCAATCGCTCCGCTGAAGGCCCCAGCCGCGACGATGTGGCCTCGCGCGTCGACGTCGATGTCGCTCAGCATGGCGTCCCCCTCGCCTTGGACGAAGGCGATCCAGTCCATGTTTCCGGTTGGCACGATCCTGAGCAGGAAGGCGCCGGTGCCTGACGAGCTTTCGAAGAAGCGCCCAGTGTAGACGGACTGGATGGAGCCGCTGAACCGGCCTCCCACGACGATGCTGCCGTCCGGGTCCGCAGCCACCGCGGTGGCGCCGATGGTCGCTGTCGTCGTGATATCTTCGGGATCGCCGAGCTGACGACTCCAGCGCTCATCGCCCGTCATGCCGTCCAGCCTCATGATGAACGCGTCTCTCGCAGCTGTCCTCAGCGTCGATGAGCCGAGGTTCACCTCGCCGTCAAAAGAACCCACCAGAACCACGTCGCCATCGGGAGTAGCCGCCAAATCCAACGCGAACGCCTCCCCCGTTCCCGTAAATAGGTTGCGCTTCCAGTCCAGCTCGCCATTGGACAAGAATCTGGCCAAAAAAGAGCCATATCCCTCCGGATTGGGCGACGTGAGGGGCGCTCCATCCCCGAGATCGATGGCATCCTCATAGCGACCCGACAAAATGACACTATCATCCGGCAAAATAGAAAGATAGGAAACAAAAACACCGTCCGAATTGTCCACCAACAGCCGCTGACTGAAAATGTGATTACCGTCAGGCATCAGCTTGGCAAGAAACCCATCCATGCCAGACGATATCAACGGCGGACCGCCGAAGTCGGTGGTATCACGGAAGAAGCCTGACAGGATGATGTTCCCTTTGGAGTCGAGACGAGCGCTTGTTGGCCAGACCAAGTCACCGCTCCCGAAGCTCTTCGCCCAGACCACTCCTGAGCACGAATCTTCATCGCAGTCCTCGAACTCGCCGAGACCCAGGACCTGAGCACACGAAGCAGTGCTGAGGAGGGCACCCAGGGCCAGCACGCGGGTGGCGCAAATGTGGGAAGGAGAAGGCGGAGCGCGGCGCATGGTGACACATGAAGCCCCAAAGTCCCACGCCGGTCAAGCGTGAAGCAAGACTCTCAGAAGTCCTGCTGGCTCGCGCCGGAGGGCACCTTCGCGCGCTCTCTCCACCGAGCAATGGGCAAGCCTCTCCCGGTTCCGGCGGCTTCGCGGCGGGTGGACCGGTCGGAGCGCTTGCGGCAGGCTCAAGCGAGTCCCGTCGCTCGCACGCGCGCACCGCGGCAGGTGCAAGCGGTTCATGCGGGTCGTCGGCGGCGCTCACGGCCTCGGAGAACGCGATTGTCCTCGGGGAGGGCGCCTTCACTCACCCGGTGCGCGCAGTGGATGAACGCAAGATGTCCTGTGAGATGACGAAGGACGGCATGACCTGCAAGTTGATGCCGGCCGAGGGCATGTCCGTGGACATGCTCAAGGAGCGCAGCGAGGCCATGACCAGGATGATGTCCGCCGGGATGCCCATGATGATGATGTGCGGCGGGATGCCCATGAGAATGGGCATGTCCACCATGACCAAGGAGCGCCACCACCAGGCCTCTCTTTCTTGAAACCAAAGGACGCCGGCGACCGTCGGCGTCCTTTATCTCCTCTCCATCCCCGCGCGAGACCCGCCCTCAGGGCGCCGACAGCGAACAGGTCATCATCAGGCAAACACAGCCAAATCCGTGAATTCGACGTAACGACTTGCAGCGACCATCAGATGAGTTCCGTCACTCCTGGTGAAGACGCCTGAGCCCGCGCGCGATGCCCCTGTCGCATTGCCCCTCCTCCCGCGCGCCGGTGGTGGCCGGGTTTGAACATGAAGGCGGGAAGAAGAGATCAATGATCTTCCCACCTTCTCGCCTTCATGTGAATCACTCCGGGGCAAATCAGGCCACCACCCGCGCGCTCGCCCTGCCCATCAGGCTCGCCCTCCCCAGCTCTCCCCAGCGCGCTCGCCCTCCCCAGCTCCCCAGCATCCCCAGCAGGCTCGCCCTCCCCCAGCAGCCTTGCCCTCCCCTCCCCACGCGCCCACCCTCCCCGCGCCCGGCCGCCAGCCGAGGCCGGCGCCCAACCGTCCCTACCGCGAGGGCGCCGGAGCGGCTACAACCTGAGCTCGTTCCGCGGGCATGCTGGCGCAGCGCGCTCGGAACAGCGAGGACTGCCGATGGACCACGACATCGACGACGTGATCGACGGCCGATACAAGCTGATCGAGGTGGTCGGCCAGGGAGGCCATGGCGTCGTCTACCGCGCCCTGGACCAGCAGACCGGCACGCACGTCGCGGTCAAGTACCTCAGGCCCGAGTTCTCCAGCGATCCCGCCCTGAAAGCCCGCATGCGGCGCGAGGCCAGCGCCATGGGCACGCTGTCCGGCACCAGCGCGACACAGGTCTTCGCCTTCTCCGAGGCACCCGACGGCACGCTCTTCATCGTGATGGAGTTCCTGAGGGGCAGCGACCTCGAGACGACCCTGCGCCGGCTCGAGGCGCAGGACCAGCGGCTCCCGCTCGCCCGGCTCCAGGAGCTGTTCTGCCCGATCATCGACACGCTCGACGCCGCGCACGCCCGCGGCATCGTCCACCGCGATCTGAAGCCCGCGAACATCTTCGTCCTGGACAGCGACGCAAGCGGTCCGCCCTCCTCGTCTCGCCAAAAAAGTAACCCAAATCACATCAACCACGCTCTCTCTCCTGCTGGCGACCCGATCCGTCCTGCGGACCACGGCGCCGGCGGCGGGTCGCCGGCCGATCCCGGCGCAGCGGCCCGGGGAGGCGTACGCTTGCTTGATTTCGGGCTTGTCAAGGTCATGCAGGCCGACCCCCTCACCCGCGAGGGGGCGATCCCCGGTTCGCCCAGCTACATCGCGCCCGAGGTCTGGAAGGGCCGGCCCCAGGAGATCGACCACCGGATCGACATCTACTCCCTCGGCGCGGTGCTCTTCCGCGTGCTCGCGGGCCGCGTGCCGTTCTCCGGGGCGAGCCGGGTCGACATCCTGCTCGCCGCCGCGCGCGGCCCCCGGCCGAGCCTGTACGCCCTCCGGCCCGACCTGCCGCCCGAGATCGACGCCTGGGTGGCCCGGGCGCTCGCCGTCGTCCCGGAGGAGCGCTTCCAGGACGTCCGCGCGCTCTGGAGCGCGCTGGGGCCGCTCCTCGACCTCGCCGCTCGGGTCGAAGGCGAGGCCGCCGGCGGCGCGATCCAGCGGTGAGCACGTTCCCCTACCCGTGCGCCTTGCGACGCGGGAAGCGGCGCTGATAGCGTCTTCCAGACCATGTCTGAATCGAGGGCCGCAGGATGAGCTCCTCGCCCGGTCTGTTGCAGTCGAATACCCGGTTCCGCGACCGCTACCAGGTGCTGCGCGTCATCAAGGCGGGCGGCATGGGCGCCGTCTACGAGGTGATGGACGACGTCACCGCGGCGCGCCGCGCGCTCAAGGTGATGCTGCCCAGCCTCCTCGACAGCGAGGAGCTGCGCGCCCGCTTCGCCCTCGAGGCCCGCATCACCGGCATCATCGAGAGCGACCACATCGTCAGGACCTCGGACGCCGGCATCGACGACGAGACCGGCACGCCGTTCATCGTCATGGAGCTGCTCCGCGGCGAGGAGCTCGGCGGCCTCCTCAAGAAGCGCGGCTCCCTCCCCGCCGAGGACGTCGCCATCTACCTGTTCCAGGCCGCGCTCGCGCTCGACAAGACGCACGCGGCGAACATCGTCCATCGCGATCTCAAGCCGGACAACCTGTTCGTCACGGTCCGCGACGACGGCTCGCCGTGCGTGAAGATCCTCGACTTCGGGATCGCCAAGGTCATCGAGCAGCACCATGCCTCCACGCTGACCCGGCAGATGCTCGGCACGCCCGTGTACATGGCGCCCGAGCAGCTCCGGGCCGAGCGCAACGTCGGTCCGCGCGCCGATATCTACGCGCTCGGGCACGTCGCGTACGCGCTCCTCGTCGGCGAGTCGTACTGGGCCCAGGAGGCCGAGGCGACCCCGTCCCCGTACCTGCTCGCGGCCGAGCTCCTGCGCGGGGCGATGGAGGCGCCCAGCGCTCGCGCAGCGCGCCGCCGCTCCGCCGCGCTGCCGAGCGCGTTCGACGGCTGGTTCTTCAAGATGACGGCGCTCAGGCCCGAGGACCGCTTCGATCGCGCGTCCACCGCGGTGAGCGCGCTCGCCGTCGCGCTCGACGTGCCGCTCCCGCGGGCGTCGCGCGTCGTGCTCCTGCCGGACGCGCCGCCGCCCGCTCCGAGCCCGAGCGTGAACCCGAGCCCCACCGACCCGACGCAGCCCTCGCGGCCCGGCAAGTCGGGGCGCTTCGCCGACGTGCCGACCGTCACCGCGCCCGAGCCGTCCACGACGCCGCCGTCGCGCCGCCCCCCGCCCTCGCCGCCGCCCGTGTCGAGGTTCCCGGAGCCCCGGTCCCGACCGTCGGAGGCGCCGAGCCGGACGAGCGTCTCGACGGGTGAGCCGTCGAGGAAGTCCGATCCTGCGTCGCGGCGCGAGCGCGCCGCGCAGCGGCGGTTCCACGTCCGGGCCGACACGGTGACGGGGGTCCTCTACGTGAAGGTCTGGGGGTTCTGGGATGTCGACGAGGGCAAGGCGTACCTCGACGACTTCCGCCAGAAGGCCTCGACGCTGCTCCACCTCGGCAAGCCCTGGTACGTGCTCGCCGACATCGCGGACTTCCCGCCGCAGAAGCCCGACGTGAGCCCGTACGTCGAGCAGACCATGGCCTACGCGGTCGAGCACGGCATGCGCAAGGCGGCGAACCTCGTGAACAGCGCGCTCTCGAAGATGCAGATCTCCCGCCTGTCGGCCGCCATGGGGCTGCCCGAGTACTCGTTCTTCACCGCGGAGGCCGACGCCCTCGCGTGGCTCCTGAAGGGCTGAGCGCCCCCGGCCCGGGCGCGAAGGGCTCCGCGCTCAGCCGAGGACGAACCGCCGGATGCGCCCGGCGAGGCTCCGCACCTTCTCCTCGGCCTCGTTGTAGCGCTCGGCCGCGTCGCGCAGGTGGGCCTGGCGCGAGGCCATGAGCAAGCTGAGCTCGATCACGAGCTGCGGGCGCGCCTCGATGATCGGCTGCAGCGCCTCCTTCGTGATCTGGTAGAGCACCACCTCGTCGACGGCGCGCACCGTCGCGGTGCGCTCCTCGCCCGTGAGCAGCGCGAACTCGCCGAAGACGGCGCCCTTCTCGAGCGCGGCGACCGTCGAGTCCTGCCCGTCGGTGTGCCGCACCAGGACCTCGACCACGCCGGACGCGACGACGAACATCGACGAGTCCCGCTGCCCCTGCAGCACGACCCGGT
This sequence comes from Sorangium sp. So ce362, assembly GCF_051519845.1. Taxonomy (NCBI): domain Bacteria; kingdom Pseudomonadati; phylum Myxococcota; order Polyangiales; family Polyangiaceae; genus Sorangium; species Sorangium sp. So ce362. The sequence continues at coordinate 9,511,608 of NZ_CP150332.1, forward strand.
CGAGCGGGCCGTACTCCACCCGGCGCACCTTCGTGGCGAGCTTGCGGAGCTCGCGATCGAGCAGCGGCTTGAAGACCGGCGCCCTCCGGAGCAGCGTCATGATGTCCTCGGCGCTCACCCCGCGCTCGGCCTTGCTCGGCTCGTCGACATCGATCGACGACGCGGCCCCGTGACCGTCGCGCCGCTGCAGCGCGGCGAGCAGCGACGGGTTCTTCTCCATGTACGCCTCGAGCAGGCTCGCGTTCCGCGGGATGCACTCGTCGCCCGTGTAATCCATGAGGTTCCGCTCGGCGGCCCAGCGGGCCACGTCGTTCATCGACTTCCGGTACTGCCGGCACGCCGCGGGGAAGATGCCGTCCTGATCGCCGAAGAGCGCGGTCAGCGCCTCGGGCATGAGGCTGAGCCCGAACAGCCGCACGTCGCCGCGCTGGTGCCAGAGCGCGAAGTCGCGCCACCGCGGGTCGAGGTGCGCGAGCTCCGGGAACGCGAGCACGCTGTTCTTGAGCACCGCCCGCTCCGCGTCGCGGAACACGCGGTGCCAGGTCTCCTGCGCGTTCCACAGGTTGGGGCCCGCGAGCTCGATCGCCTTCTGCAGGTCCGCGTGGTGGGCGTGCAGGAAGGTGAGCGTGGCCTTCTGCTTGCGCATCAGGTTCGTCAGGCTCACCGGCCCGGCCGCGAAGAAGCCGGCGGCGCGCGGCGCGATGTGCCGCATGTCCCAGACCTCCTTCCACGCCGCGACGTCGATCGCCGCGCGGATGGGCGCGAACGCCGCGCCGTTCTCGAAGGCATCGCGCTCCCCCGGCGAGAGCATGTCCGGGTACTGGTCCTTCACCGCCTCGAAGATGCCGATGCACGTGAGGAGCTCGAGGTAGAGCCCGACCCGGAGCAGCCAGCGGGGATCGGGGAGGTTGCGCCGGTGCTGCTCGAGGTCCTGATGGATGGCCCGGAGGTACAGGAGGGCCTTGTCCATGCCGATGGTCAGCACGGGGAACCACGGGTGGTAGCCGACGTGCAGCTCGTCGATCCCGAGCGCCTGCTGCTGGATCTCCGTGTCCGCCTTGACGAGCCGGTCGAGCAGGCGCGTGTAGAGCGAGCCGAAGCGGCCGGTGTCGAAGATCTCGACGTCCGTCGTCTCGGAGGAGACCGTCCTGCCCGCCTCGCTGAGCCGGATCTCGACGCGGAGCTGCTGCCGGAACAGGCTCGCGAGCGTGAACGGATCGGCGCCGTCGGGGATGCGCCGCCGGAACGACTCGGGCAGGTCGACCCAGTGATAGCCGCCGCCGGTCTCCTCGCCGGGGGGGTGCGGCATGAGCTGCCGCGCCGGCACGATGGTGGCGACGTAGACGGTCTGATGGAACGAGTTCCACGGGGCGGGCTCGAGCATCGGGACGGGGTAGGACGACGTCGAGACGATCTGCGGGCTGAGCGGCAGGTCCATGATGCCGGGCACGGGGCACGGCTCGCCTTCGCCGGGGGTCGCCGGGAGGAACCACGCCGACAGGGTCACCTCGAACGGCCGCTCGAAGGGGGCGACGAACGCGTAAATGTCGCGCAGCCGGTAGAGCAGCCACACCTCGTCGCCGAGCTCCGACGGGTCGCCCGCGGTGTTGATGCAGCCGGCGCGCTCGCTGCACCCGTGCCCGGGATAAAGCGCCTCGTCGACAGGCCGCTTGCCGGGCTCGAACGGGATGAGCTCCAGCGACGGCGAGAGCTCGGCCGACTCCTCCTCCGGGCTCTGGCGCGCCTCGAGCTGCCGCAGGTACTGACGGACCCGGGCCAGCTTGTCCTCCCAGTCCATGCCCTCGACGCGGCTCATCAGCAGCCGCTTGAACTGCCTCTGGAACTCCTTCGGGGTCATCATGCAGCGTCCACCTGAGTTGCCGGGGGGCCGGACAGCCGCCCTCCGGGAGAGCTTACCGGCTCCGCGCGCGCGGCGCGCAGCGATCAGCGCCGGCCAGAGCCCGCGCGAGCCCCTTGCGGCGCCGCGTCCCGGAAGGTACGGGCTTGCGCCGTATGGCCATCGAGATCCGCGAGCTCCGGAAGGGCGACAAGAAGGTCCTCAAGGACTTCCTGAACGTGGTCGACACCGTCTACGAGGGTGAGCCCAACTATATCCGCCCGCTCGACTTGGACATCGCCGATCGGCTCGACAAGAAGAAGAACCCCTTCTTCGAGCACGCCGAGGGGACGGCGTGGGTGGCGTACAAGGACGGCCGGCCGGCCGGCCGGATCACCGCGCAGGTCGATCACGAGCACCTCCGGATCCACCGCGACGAGACGGGCGCGTTCGGCTTCTTCGATACGATCGACGACGCGGAGACGGGGCAGGCGCTGCTCGCCGAGGCGGCGGGCTGGCTGCGCGCGCGCGGGATGAAGCGCATGCGGGGCCCGTACTCGCTCTCGATCAACGAGGAAGCCGGCTGCCTCGTCGAGGGGTTCGACCACCCGCCGGTGCTGATGATGGCCCACCACCGGCCGCACCAGGGCCGGCTCATCGAGCAGGCGGGGCTCGAGAAGGTGAAGGACCTCTACGGGTGGCGCTACGAGGTCGGCGATGTCCCGCCCCGCGCGCAGAGGGCCCACGCCGAGGTGCTGGCGATGCCGGAGGTGCACACGCGCTGCGGCGACCCGAAGGACCTGCTCCACGACATCCGGATCGTCCTGGACGTCTTCAACGACGCCTGGAGCGACAACTGGGGCTTCGTGCCGATGACCGAGAAGGAGCTGGTCAAGTGGGCGAAGGACGTGCGGCTCATCCTGATGCCCGAGCTCACGAAGATCACGTTCATCGACGGCGAGCCGGCCGCCGTGTCGCTCGGGCTGCCCGACCTGAACGAGCTGATCCGGGACTTCCACGGCGAGCTCCTGCCGGGTGGGATCTTCAAGCTGCTGTGGCGGCTGCGCGTGCGCGGGCCGAAGAGCGGGCGCCTCGTCGTGCTCGGCATCCGCAAGAAGTGGCGCCACGTGCGGCGCTACGCCGGGCTCAGCGCATTCCTCTACGTCGAGATGAACCGGGCGGCGCACCTGCTCGGCATGAAGGGCGGCGAGCTCGGGTGGACGCTCGAGGACAACGCCGCCATCAACGCGGGCATCCGGCTGATGGGCGGCCGGCTCTACAAGAGGTACCGGCTCTACGAGCGGGCGCTCTGATCGATCGGGGCGCCGGGGCCGAAGGAGCGGATCGATGAAGGTGCTGGTCACGGGCGCGAGCGGGTTCCTCGGCTCGCACGTCGCCGAGCAGCTCGTGCAGAAGGGGCACGGCGTCGTGGCCCTCGTGCGGCGCTCGTCCAACACGAAGTTCCTGTCGTCGCTGCGCGGGGTCGAGCTCGCGTACGGCGCCATCGAGGACGCGGAGAGCGTCCGCCGCGCGGTCGTCGACGCGCCCGGCGTCGACGCGATCGTGCACTCGGCCGGGCTGGTCAAGGCGCGCGACGAGGCGGAGTTCTTCCGGGTCAACGTCGGCGGCACGCGGAACCTGCTCGACGCGGCGAAGGCGGCGCCGTCCATGAAGCGCCTCGTGTTCGTCTCGAGCCTCGCCGCCGTCGGCCCGAGCCTCGACGGGCGCCCCGTCGCCGCCGACGCGCGCCCGGCCCCGGTGACGCGCTACGGGCGCTCGAAGCTCGAGGCCGAGCGGCTGGTCCTCGCCGAGAAGGACGCGCTGCCCGTGGTCGTCGTGCGCCCGCCGATGATCTACGGCCCGCGCGACCAGGAGTCGTTCGCGTTCTTCCAGAGCGTCGCGCGCCGCTTCCTCCCGATGCTCGGCGACGGCAGGAACACGCTCAGCGTCATCTACGCCTCGGACGCGGCCGCCGCGTGCATCCGGGCGCTCGAGGCCGACGTGCCGAGCGGCCGGGCTTACTTCATCGACGACGGCCGCGTGTACGTGTGGCGCGACATGCTGGCGCACGTCGAGGCGGCGCTCGGCGCGCGGGCGCTCGTCCGCGTCGGCATGCCGTTCTCGCTCGTGCGCGGCGCCGCGCTCGCGAGCGAGGGGATCGGCCGCCTCACCGGCAAGCCCGTGATGCTGACGCGCGACAAGCTGAACGAGCTCGCCGCGTCGCACTGGGTCTGCGACTCGGGCGACGCCCGCAGGGAGCTCGGATGGGAGCCCCAGGTGGGCTGGGCCGAGGGGACGCGCCGGGCGGTCGCCTGGTACCGCGAGCACGGCTGGCTGTGACGTGACGCCGCGCCGCGCGCCGTTTGACGCTCGCCCGCGGCCTTCGTACCGTAAACGCATGTCCCGCTGTCCGCCGGCTGCCCCGGGCCTCGTCGCGCTGGCGCTCGGCCTGGCGGCCGCGCCGGCGCAGGCCACGGAGCCGCCTCCCGGCGACGCCGCCGCGGCGCAGGCTCCGCGCGATCCGCTCGAGCGCGGCGCGGCGGCGGCGGACGCTCCGCCGGGCGCCGCCGCGCCCCGGTCAACCCTGCGCGGCGCCGTCGTGGTGGCGGTGGACGACGCGAGCGCCGAGGCCGCTCGAGCGCTCGCGCGCGCGCTCTACCACGATCCCGCGCTACGCCCGCCGATCGACGAGGCGACCGCGCAGGTGCTCGCCGGCGATCCGCCGCGGCCCGACGCGCCGGCCTCCGTGAGGGAGCTCGCGGAGGTGCGCCGCTCCGCCGGGCGTGCCGAGTCCGAGCCGGTCGCGCGCGGCCTGCTCGCGTCGCTCGGCGCGAGCGCGGGCGCGGCGCTCGTCGTGGCGGTGACGACGGCGCACGGCCACCCCGTGGCCCGCGTGCTCCGGGTCGCGGGCGCGAGCTACGCGCCGCTCGAGCTCGGCGCGACGGTCCAGCGCACCGCGGAAGGCGCGGCCGCCCCCGCCGGAGCGGCGTTCGACTGGCCGGGTGCGGGCGCGGCCGTCCGCGCGCTGCTCGCCGGGGAGGAGCGCCCGGCAGGCGCGACCGGTCGCGCCGCGGCGCCGCTCGCGCCCGCCCACGCACCGTCGCGACGCGGCCCGGTGGGCCCCCGCGCGGGCGTCGACCTGACGGCGCCGGCGGGCGACCAGGGCTCGCCGGAGCGACGCTCGATGTGGAGCTCTCCCTGGTTCTGGGGTCCGCTCGCGGGCGTCGTCGCGACCGGGATCGTGGTGCTCGTGCTCTCCCAGACGGGCGAGGGCGACGGCGAGACCGTGCGTCTCCGGGCTCGGATCGCTCCATGACGCGCTCCTGCCGGCGCAGCTCGGCGGCGTTGGGGCTGCGGCTCGCCGCGCTCCTGTGTCTCGCGCTCGTCGCCGCGCCCGGGCGTGTCGCCGGCGCCGCGCCCCGCGTCTACGACGCGCCCGCCGCGACGGGCGACGGCGGTGCCGCTGCTCCCGTCCCGCCGCCCCCGCCGGAGTACCACACCCAGGATCTCGACTGGATCGAGTTTGCCTACCACCCGTCGACCCGCGATCGCGTCCGCCCCTTGATCGCCCGTGCCGACGCCGTCCGCGCCGAGCTCGGCGCCCTGCTCGGCCGCGAGGCGCTGGTCGCTCCGGTGAAGGTCCGGATCGCGGCCTCCCTTGCCGAGCTCGACGGCCTCATCCCCTGGGGCATCGCGGGCCCCGCGACCGCTGTCTCCTTCGGCGCGCTCCGGCTCGCCGTCCTGAGCGACGCTCCGCGGCTCGGCGTCGAGGCGCCCGATCTCGAGAGCGCCTTCCGTCACGCGCTCGCGCACCTCGCCCTCGACGAGGCCACGGGCGGCGCCCTGGTGCCGCGCTGGTTCCACGAGGGGTTCGCCGCTCACGCGGCCGGCGACGGCGTCGCTCGCCGCGCGCAGAGGCTCTCCGTCGCCGCGCTGAGGGGCGGCCTCCTCCCGCTCGACGCGCTCGAGACGAACCTGACGGGCGCCGGCGACACGGCCGGATCCCTGGCGCGCGCGCAGTCGGCCGACGTCGTCCGCTTCCTCGTCGACGGCGAGCGCCGCCCGCTCTTCGCGCACGCCCTCGATCAGGTGCGCGCCGGCTCCCCGCTCGCGGGCGCGCTCGAGGCCGCGTATGCCTCCAGCGGCCGCGAGATCGAGCTCGCGTGGCGCGCCGACGTCGCGCGCCGCTACGGCTTCGTCCCGGTGCTGGCGGGCTCGCTGCTGGCGATCGGGCTGCTCGTGGCGGGCAGGCTGGCCGTGCGCCGGTTCCGCGCCCGGAGGTCGCCGCCGCCTCCCGCGCCGCGCCGGCGGCTCCGCGCCGCGCGCGAGGCGGCGGAGATGCGCCAGCGGACCACGCGCCCGTCCACGGCCCAGCTCGTGGCCACCCTGGGCGCCCGTCATCGCAGCGAGGCGGACGGCGACACGGACGTCCCGAAGGTGGAGCACAACGGCCAGTGGCACACGCTCCACTGAACGCCGCGGAAGAAGGCGCTCCCCGGCCTGATCGCCCGGGGCCGCAGCGCCGCCTGCTCGAGCTCGCGCTCGGCGCGGCCTGGCTCGTCGGCCTCGCCGCGGCCCTGCAGATCGTCGCCGTGCTCCTGTCGTCGAGCCCGCTCGCGGCGGCGCTCGCCGGCGCCGTCGTCGCCGACCTTGTCGCGTCGCGGGCGGGCGTTCCGTGGACCGACCCGCTGGAGCCGGAGGGCCCGGGCCACCGCGCGCGCATCGCCCGCCGCGTCGGGCTCGGCGCGGCGCTGAGCGCGCTCGCCGTGCTGCTGACGCTCGGCGTCTCCGTCGTCCTCGGCTGGGCGACCGTCGACGCCGGGGAGCCCTCGGTGAGCTTCGGCTTCGCCGTGGCGCGCGCCATCGCCCTCGCCGTCCGCGACGAGCTCCTGCTCACGGGCATTCCGTTCGCCGCCGCGGCGCGCGCCGGCGTCTCGAGCCGCCACGCGTTCGCCTTCTCCGTCCTCGCGCACGGCGCCGCCCTCGGGCTCGCCCCGGGCGCGACAGCGTCGAGCTTCGCCCTCACGTCCGCGCTCGGCGCGCTCGCTGCGGCGCTCTTCCTGCGCGGCCGCGGCGCGTTCGCGCCCATCGCCGCCCACGCGAGCTTCATCGCGCTCGCGGGCGCGGGCCTGCGCGGCTCCCTGCTCGACGTCACGTGGGTCGACGGCGCCCTCGCCGCGGGGACCCGGGCCTTCGGCCCGCCTGCCTGGCTCGCCGCCGCCGCGCTCGCGGCCCTCGCCGCGCTCGTCCTCCGCGCCGGCGCGCCCCGTCCTGGCCGATCGGCGCGGTGAGCGCCCTCGCCCGCGCGCGGCCGCCGCGGGGCGCTCCCTGACGCGCCGCCGGGCCGGCATGAGATGCCCCTCGCCTGCGTTGAAGCTCCGGACAGCGGCGCTGGGGGCGCCGCGCTCCTCCTCGCTGCGCACTCGGCTTCGCCCTTCCAGCGATCGGCGCGCCAACGTCCGCCGGATCGACACCGGCATTTCGCAGCGCCGTGCGAGGACGCGCCGCGCAGCGCGGGCGTGACACGCGCAGCATCCCACAGCGCCTCACCCCCCGGACACGGCTATGTCATATTTCAGCGCACCGCGTCAAATGCACGTTGACGCAATGCCTCCGAGGAACCAACGATCGCATATGCATTGGGAAAGGATCCGCCAGATTGCGCCGGTAACGCTGCTCGTTCTCGCGTCGACGGGCTGCGGCATGGCGACGATGGTCGACACGAACACGCGCTCCATCCAGGCGACCACCGAGGAGATGAGGCGCACGCGGTCGACGATCGAGGATTCGAATCAGGCGCTGCGCGAGTCGCAGGAGAGCCTCGATCGGCTGGCCGACCTGCGCCAGCCGATGGAGAAGGTCGCCGAGATGCAGGCGGCGATGGAGCGGCTGGCCGAGCTCAAGGGGTCGATGGACGCGATGCAGCGGAGCCTGCGCGAGACCGCGAGCCTCGAGCAGTCGATGGACCGGCTGAGCGAGATGAAGGCCACGATCGCCGCAATGAACGAGAGCCTCGCGGGCATCCGCGGCCCGCTCGAGGACGTCGCGGCGCTGAACGCTCCGATGCGCGACGTCGCGGCGCTGAACGCTCCGATGCGCGACGTCGCCGGGCTGAAGCAGCCGATGGAGCAGGTCGCGACGCTGCGCGAGCCGATGCAGGAGGTGAGCAAGCTGTCGGCGCCGATGGAGGAGATGAGCCAGCTCGGGAGCGACGCCTCTCGCCAGACCGGCCTCGTCGCCGTCGCCCTGCTCGGCTGGGGCCTCGTGACGTTCCTCGGCGTGTACTTCGGCGTCCAGGCCGGCACCCGTCGTCAGCAGCGCCTCGCGCAGGGCGACCGGGACTCGAGCGCGGCCCCGCCGCAGGCCGAGCCCGCGCCTCGCATCCTCGCCGAGAGCCCGAGCTTCGAGCGCCGGGCGCAGGTCAAGTCGACGTGATCGTCGTCTGACGGACACGCCTCGCCGGCTGCGCCCCCACATCATCTACCGATCAACGATATGTATCCCAGAACGCCGACATGCGATCGACCTGCCCCGAAGTAAACGAATCCATGCAGGCGTCGTCGGTATAATTCATGAAGTTCCGGATCGGGTCGAACCCACCGCCCCTGCAGGTGTCCCGGTTCATCGGGCAACCGTACGCGGCGCTGCGCTCAGCCGACGTGTCGTCGACCCCGTCATTGGTCTTGCTGCAGCCGCCCTGGAAGGTGTGGTAGAGGCCGAGCCAGTGACCGACCTCATGCGTCCCCGTATCTCCCTCGTTGTACGGCGCCGCGGCGCCGCCGGGCAACGAGGAGTGGAGCAGGACGACGCCGTCGTCGCTCGGGTTGGCCGTGTAGCTCGAGGGGAACGTCGCCCAGCCGAGTAGACCGCCGCCCGGGTTGGCCGTGTAGAGGTTGAGGTGGTCGGGACCACCCATGCGAAGCGCCGACTTGGCTTGCCGCTCGGCCGCGGAGCCGAGCTTCATGGTGTACCAGGTCGCGTTCGTCGTCCGGTCCACCGAGGCCAGGACGAAGCGGAAGCGGGTGCTCGCGTAAGCCTCGTTGAGCACGTCGATCTGCTCCTCGATCCTGGCCTGGGGCACGTTGCCGTTCGAGGTGCTCGTTCCCTTGTTGATGACGTGGACGTGCACGGGGATCTCGACGTCCGTCTGCACGGTGAACCCGACCGCCGCCTTGCTGCGAACGAACTGGTCGACGGCGTCCCGTTCAACCTCGCTCAGCTCGACGGTCGCGCAGCTGCGCCGCAGGGGAGCCGGGGCCGCCTCCACCTGCTCGGGCTCGACGTCGGCGACGACCGGTTCTTCCTCCTCCGCCGGGGTCGAGGGGTCGCCGTTGCACGCGGCGGCACTCAAGGCAGCGATCAAGACTAAGGCAAGTACCTCCGCACACGTCCGAGCTCGCATGGACATTCTCCTTGTTCACAGGCCCCGCAAAGGAAGCGGGAATATATATCCACGTTGACAATCAATTCAATTCCAAAAGGGCTGATTCCACTCAAGGCGACAAGGCGAGATTCCACGTCTTGGTCGTCTTGCGTCATCTCGTCGAACGCCGGCTGGTGCCTCGGGGCGCGCGCCGCGATGACGCGGCGCAACGGCGTGCGCGGAGCCGACACGCCGGCTGCTCCAACATGGAGCGATCGCTCCATTATGGAGCACACGGCGAGATCAACGCTGGCCGAGCGGCCCTCGACTCGAGGCCAGATAACGACCAGGACGCTGGCCGTTCCGCCTGTTTTCCATGTCCTCTGCGCATTCGGAAGCAGGCTCGAGGGGCTCATCCAGGTTTCGAGAAGCCCTCTGAGGAACACCGTATCGAGGCTCATCCGCCTGGCCTGTGCAGTTTGAGCCATGGTCGAATCGAGGCGCGCGAGGTTATCCAACTCGCCATCTGCCCCATTACTCAGCGTAATCCGACGGCCGCGCTCGCTGCGCCGGCGCGCTCCGGGCCGCGCGGCGCACGCGTGCCCGTGGTCCGGGCGGGAGAGCGGCGAGCTCCTACCGGCCCGGAGGGCGCTCGGCGGCGGCCTCGCCGCGCGACGTGCGGCGCGGCGAGGCGGCGGCGGTCGAGCGATCTCACTTACCCCCCGCGGCCGTCCCGGGGCGCGCGGCCGGCGAGCTCCGTGCATCCTGATTGCAGTACTGTCCTGGCGACGGTAGATGTCTCGCATGGCGCGTTCGAAAGCAGGTCAGTCCGCGGAGCAGCTCCGCGAGCAGATCCGGGCGACCGGCCTGCGAGCCACCTCGCCGCGCATCGCCGTGCTGCACAGCCTCGGCCGCACGCGGACGCCCGTCAGCCACGCCGAGCTCGCGGCCGAGCTCGCCCCCAAGGGGTGGGATCGCGCCACCATCTACCGGAACCTGATCGATCTCACGAACGCGGGGCTCGTGCGCCGCACCGACATGGGCGACCACCTCTGGCGGTTCGAGCTGCGCGAGGGCACCGGCGACCACGCGACGAACGAGCACCCGCACTTCATGTGCGACACGTGCGGAGATGTGCTCTGCCTCCCCGACGAGAGCATCGAGATCAAGGCGGCGCGCGGCGCTCCCCGCGCGCTGCGCCGCAAGGGCCTCCAGATCCAGATCAAGGGTCGCTGCGACCGGTGCGTTCAGCCCTGAGCCACGGGGCCACCGGCGCAGCGCGGCAGCCCTGAACCGCTGGGCAGCCTGAGCCGCGAGCCGCCTGCGCCGCGGGTCCCTCTGAGCCGCGCGAAGACGCGTCGCCCCGCGGGGATGCGACGGCTGTTCGCACCTCGATTGCAACATCAATTTGATGTTGATTAGGGTCCGGGGCTCGGGCATAGCCCACCGGCCCATGCTCGCGCTCGTCGTCGCCTTGTCGATCGCCGGCCTCGCCACGGGGCCGCTCCTCGTGGCGCTCGGCCGACGCCGGGCGCTGCCGACGTCAGCGCTCGACGGGCTGACGCTCGGGCTCGTCCCCGCCCTGGTCCTCGCGCGCCATCTCCCGCACGCGGTCGAGGAGATCGGGGCGCAGGCGGTCCTCTGGACGGCGCTCGGGTACATGGCGCTCTCGCTCACGGAGCACCGGCGGCGCGACACCGGCGAGGTCCTGGGGCGGGAGATCGCGTTCTCGGCGCTCGCCGTGCACGGGCTGCTCGACGGCGCCGCGCTCGCGCTGGCCGCGTCCGCGGCCGACGGCGGCGCGGACGGGGTGCTCTTCGCGAGCGCCGTCCTCGTGCACCGGCTCCCCGAGGGCCTGTCCCTCGCGGCGCGCTTCCTGCCCGCCTGGGGCTGGCGGCAGCTCGCCCTGCGCGTCGCTCTCCTCGGGCTGCTCACGCTGCTCGGCGCCCTCCTCGGCCAGCGCCTCATGGAGAGCCTCCCCCACGAATCGTTCGAGGTGTTCGTCGCGTTCGGCCTCGGCGTCCTCCTGCGGCTCGTCGTCCACACGCACGAGGCGCCGCCCCGGAGCCGGACGGCGCGGACCGCGAGCGCCGTCGCCTTCGTCTCGGGCCTGTGCGTCGCGCTCGCGCTCCCCAGCCCGGAGAGCTTCTTCACGCATGCCCACGCGTCCGAGCTGTCGATGGCCGAGTCGCTGGTCCCGCTGTTCGTCGAGACGGCGCCCGCCATGCTCGCGGGGCTCGCTGCGGCGGGGCTCATGCACGCGTTCTTCCCGCGTCTCGCGGTCGGACAGCCGCACGGCGGCGCCGCGCTGCTCTCGCTGCGGCTGCTCGGCCTGCCGCTCACCGCGGTGCGCGTCGCCGGCAGCGCGCTCCTCGCCGTGCTGGTCGCGCTCCTCGTCGCCAGGGTAGCCGGGTCGCCCGGCGCGGCGCTGCGCCGCAGCGCGCCCCCCGCCTCGGGCGTTGCCGCGTCGCCGGGCGCGCGACTCCGTGCGGCCGCCGTCGAGGCCGTCGGTCCTGCGCTCGATCGCGTGGCCGCGTGGTACCTCGGCGGCCTCGTGCTCGCCGCCGTCCTCGAGGCGACGATCGAGCCGGACGCGGCGCGCGCGCTCGGAGCGCCGGCCGACATCGTGGTGAGCGCCCTCATCGCGGTGCCGGTCTACATGTGCGCGCAAGGCGCGACGCCGCTCGCCGCCGTGATGATCCACAAGGGGTTCTCGGTCGGCGCGGCGCTCGCATTCCTCCTGGTAGGGCCCGCGACCAGCGTCGCGTTGCTCGCCATGCTGAAGCGGTCGCTCGGCGCGCGCGCCGCCGCCGCCTTCGCGCTCTTCAGCGTCGCCTTCGCCGTCGTTGTCGGCCTCGTCGCGAACGCGCTCGTCCCCGGCGCCGTGGTCCCGGACCTCCACGACCTCGCAGCCGGAGAGCACGCCGCCGTCGAATGGGCCTGCGCGGCGGCGCTCGGCGCGCTCCTGCTCTGGAGCTTCACGAGGCTCGGACCGCGCGCGTGGTTCGGCAACATGCTCGGCACCGGCGGCGCCCCTGCGCCCAGCCCGGCGGAGCCGCACGCGCCGGATGCGCACGCGCATCCGGCGCGGCGCGGCGATCATCCGAGCTGGACCGCCCCGTGATGATCGCAGTGATCGCCGTGCGGGCGGTGGAGGTGCCCGCCGACGAGGTAATCGAAATGATCGCCGTGGGGCACGGCCTCGTGGCCGCAGCCTTCCCCGTGCGTGTGCGCCTTCGCGTGATCCGCGCAGGCGTGGCTCGGCGTGCACGCGTCGGGGTTGTCGTTGCCGACCGGGAGCACGTGCTCGTCGAAATGATCGCCGTGCGGGTGATGCAGGTGTCCGTCGTGCAGGTAGTCGACGTGGCCCTCGTGCCGCAGCGCCTGATGTCCACATCCCTGCCCGTGAACATGAGCGTGCGCTTCGTGGGTGCGGTGATTGTCCATCGAGTTGCGTCCTTTCCGGGAAATGCCCGCTTCGAGCGCGCATGGCGGCCCCAGGAGAAACAACATGGGGCACCGATGCCCACCGTCGCAAGCAGCCGTCCATCCGCCGTGGTCTTGTGGCCGCGCCCGAGGAGCGTAGAGGCGAGCCCTGGGCTGGGACGAGCGCGCCGCCGAGGCTCGTCGCTCGCTCAGCGGCTCCAGTACCTGCCGAGGAGCACGAGCACCATCGCCCAGACCACGACCCCGAACCCCGCCGCGACGAGCATGGCCGGCGGCAGCCGCCTTCCGTGCTGCACGAGCCGCCCCAGCGTCCCCGCCGCGCCGCCGCCGCGCATCGCGGCGCTCTCCGGCGCGAGGCTGAGCTTGTCGCCCAGCACGACGTCCGAGGCGCGCCGCCCCTTCTGTCCCCGGAAGCGCGCGGCGCGCAGCTCGCGGAGCACGGCCTCGAGCTCCTTCGCGAGCACGCCCGCCGAGGCGATCCGATCGTCGCGCTCGCGCTGCAGGCAGGCGTCGACGACGCGGCAGAGGCGCGGCGGGAGCCCCGGCTTGCGCGAGGCGATCGGATCGCAGTCCTTGCTCAGGATGCGGACCATGAGCGCGTTGTAGTTCGGCGCCTCGTGCGGGAGCGTCCCGGTCAACGCCTCGTGCAGGACGACGCCCAGCGACCAGAGGTCGGCGCGGCCGTCCAGGTCCTCACGCCCCGCGGCCTGCTCGGGCGACATGTAGGCCGGCGAGCCGACGACGCAGCCCGTGTGGGTCAGCGCGAAGTTGTGCTCCTTCTCCAGCACCTTGCTGATCCCGAAATCAAGGATCTTCCCCACGAGCTCACCCAGGTGGTTGCGGTGCACGTAGAGGTTCGCGGGCTTCAGGTCGCGGTGGATGATCCCCTGCTGATGGGCCATGTCGAGCGCCCGCGCGAGGCCGATGAAGATCTCGACCAGCGTCTCCGGCTCGATCGTGTGCTCGCGCCGCAGCCACTCGTCGAGCCCCTCGCCGACGAGCAGCTCGAACACGAGGAACGGCGAGCCGTCCTCCGCCTGACCGAGATCGAGGATCTCGACGATGCTGGGGCTCCGCACGCGCCCGCTCGCCTTCGCCTCGTTGAAGAAGCGCTGGAGCGCGACGGCGTCCTCGGCCACCTCGGGGCGCATCACCTTGAGCGCCACGTCACGGTCGATGAGCTCGTTCTTGGCGGCCCACACCGACCCGCTGGCGCCTCGGCCCAGGATCTTCACGAGCCGGTAGCGAGACTGGATGAGATCGCCGGGGTTCACTGCTGCACCGAGGTGTCCCGGGGACGAGGGTGTCTTCCCCCCGGACCCACATCAGAGACGGGTCGGAGGATACCCCGGCGCATGGACGAGCGGTACCGCGGCGCCGCCAGGTCCAGCGGGGACCCAAAGTTCGCGAGGCGAGGGAGCGACAGCCCACGTTGCGCCCCAAGGGCCGCAGCGCCGCGCGCAGAAACCCTGGGTTTCGAGGCGCCGCGACGCCTCATCTCGGCGTCAGCGGCGCTCGACAAACACGACAGCGAGCGAGGAAGAGCGCGGGCAGCGAGGGTCACAGCGCAAATTTCCCGTGCGCCGGCCCCTGCGCTGCCTCGGGGGTGGGGAGGATCAGACGTCGTAATAGAGGAAGAACTCGTGCGGGACCGGGCGGAGCCGGATCGCGTCGACCTCGCGCTCGCGCTTGTAGTCGATCCAGGTCTTGAGGATGTCGCGGGTGAAGACATCGCCGCGGAGCAGGAACTCGTGATCGCGCTCGAGGCAGGAGAGCGCCTCGTCGAGCGAGCCCGGCATGTGCGGCACTTCCTTGAGCTCCTCGGGCGAGAGCGCGTAGATGTCCTTGTCGAGCGGGTCGCCCGGGTCGATCCGGTTCTGGACGCCGTCGAGGCCGGCCATCATCATGGCCGCGAAGGCGAGGTACGGATTGCAGCTCGCGTCCGGGAAGCGGACCTCGATGCGGCGGCCCTTCGGGCTGTTGCCGGGCGGCAGCGGGATGCGGATCGACGCCGAGCGGTTGCGGCTCGAGTACGCGAGGTTCACGGGCGCCTCGTAGCCCGGGACGAGCCGGCGATAGCTGTTCGTCGTCGGGTTGGTGAGCGCGGCGATCGCCTTCGCGTGCTTCAGGATGCCGCCGATGTACCAGAGGCCCGTGTCGGACATCCCGGCATAGCCGTCGCCGGCGAAGAGCGGCTTGCCCTCCTTCCAGAGCGACTGGTGGCAGTGCATGCCGCTGCCGTTGTCGCCGAAGACGGGCTTCGGCATGAACGTCACCGACTTGCCGTGCTTGCGGCCGACGTTCTTGATGACGTACTTGAACCACATGAGGTTGTCGGCCATCGTGGTCAGCGTCGAGAACTTGATGCCGATCTCGCACTGCCCGGCCGACGCCACCTCGTGGTGGCCGACCTCGACCCCGATGCCGGTCTCGATGAGCGTGGACATCATGTCCGCGCGCAAATCCGAGAGCGTGTCGGTCGGCGGAACGGGGAAGTAGCCCTCCTTCGCCCGGATCTTGTGGCCGAGGCCGGCCTTGCCGGTGTTCCAGACGGCCTCCTCGCTGTCGATCTCGTAGAAGGCGCCGCGCTGCGAGCTCTCGTAGCGAACCGAGTCGAAGACGAAGAACTCGGCCTCGGGCCCGAAGTAGGTCGTGTCAGCGATGCCGCTCGCGCGGAGGTGGTTCTCCGCCTTCTGGGCGATGTAACGGGGGTCGCGGCCGTAGGGCTGACCGGTCACGGGATCGCTGATCTTGCAGATCAGGCTGAGCGTCTTCTGGGCGTGGAAGGGGTCGAGCTTCGCCGTCGACGCATCGGGCGTCATCAGCATGTCGCTCGCGTTGATCGGCTGCCATCCGCGCACGGAGGAGCCGTCGAAGCCGATCCCCTCCTCGAAGATGTCCTCGTTCAGACGGGACACCGGGACGGTCGTGTGCTGCCAGATGCCGGGCAGATCGATGAACTTGAGATCGACAAACTTTACGTCGTTTTCCTTCGCAAACGCGACGACATCTTTCGCCTTCATGATCTTCTCTTTACCTCGCTGACTCGCTGCTCTCGCTGTATGTGACTCTACGGCGCGCGGGCTCGCTGCTGCCTGCCTGGGGTGTGGAGCCTGCGACCCGCCGCGAATGCCCTGTGACGCTCTACCCGCGGCTCGCCTAGATGGCGTCCTCGCCGCGCTCTCCCGTGCGGATCCGCACGGCTTCCTCGACGGGGACGACGAAGATCTTGCCGTCGCCGATCCGGCCCGTCTTCGCGCTCTTCTCGATGGCGTCGATCACGTCGCTGACCATGCTGTCCGGCACGACGATGTCGACCTTCACCTTCGGGACGAAGTCGACGACATACGCCGACCCTCGATAGACCTCCTTCTTGCCACCGGTCCGACCGAAGCCCTTTACCTCGGTCACCGTCATGCCCTGGATCCCGACCTCGGCGAGGGCGTCCTTGACCTCGTCGAGCTTGAACGGCTTGATGATCGCCTCGACCTTTTTCATTGCGCACGCCTGTGGTGACCGGATGCCCGCCAGGGTAAAATCCCGGGCGCTCACCCGAAAAGCCCCGCCGGAGCAGAGCCGGTAAAGGGGGGACGCCTCCGCCGGCGGCCTCCCGTCGATGTGCCGGGCGCCGCCCGGCCTCCGATCCGTGACGGGGTCCGCTCGGCCTCCCGAGCATTGCCCCGACGCTTGTCAACAGACTCAGGCCCCCATCCAGCAGAGCTGGATCGACGACCCTCTACCCCGGGCGCCGGCGCAGCGACCGGAGGTCCAGGCTGGTGTACCCAAGCTCATGTTTCCGGAATGTTTCGCGCATCATGCGTGCGTGAGAAAAGTGGTTCCGGCGTCAGAAAATCGGATCCCGCTTACGCTTTTCAATCCCTCCCGGGAGCTCCCGGGAGGAGGGCGCGCCCGGTCCCATCGCGCCGGCGCCGGGGGGGTGGGGCATGCTTTATCCATGCCCGGCCGGCGTGGACCCGCCTCCCGGCTCCGGCCGGGGATGGCTGAGCTCGCCTCCACGGCGCGCCCGAGGGGGTGGATCCCCCCTCCTGACAGGTCATGCCGCGCTCGCCTTGTTCTTGCGACGCGGCTCGAATAGTCTCCGCTGGCGAATCCAGTCGCGGGACAGCCCTGCCTGATGGCTTTGCCGAACAAAGCGAAGATCCCGGTAGGCACGGTCCTCGCCGGAAAATACCGCATCACACGCGAGATCGGACGCGGTGGCATGGCCGCCGTGTACGAAGCCGAGCACGTCGACATCGGCAAGCGCGTCGCGATCAAGGTGCTCGCACAGGAGCTGACGACCTCGGCCGTCGTGGTCGAGCGCTTCCTCCGTGAGGCCCGTGCCGCCGCGTCGATCCGCAGTCCGTTCATCTGCGACGTCTACGACTCCGGCAAGCTCGACGACGGGCGGCCCTTCCTGGTGCTCGAGCTCCTGGAAGGCGAGTCGCTGTACGAGCGCATGACGGTCGTCAGGTACCTCGACCCCGAGACCACCGTCACGGTGGTGTCCCAGGTGTGTCGAGGGCTCACCAAGGCGCACGCCGCCTCGATCGTCCACCGCGACCTCAAGCCGGAGAACATCTTCCTCACGAAGGACGAGGAGGGCCGGCTCTGCGCGAAGATCCTCGATTTCGGGCTCGCGAAGTTCTACGCGCCCGTCGACGGCGGCGACGCGCAGGCGCGCCTCACCCGCGAGGGCGCGGTGTTCGGAACGCCGGCGTACATGAGCCCGGAGCAGGTGCGAGGCCAGGGGGCGGTCGACCACCGCGCCGACCTCTGGGCGCTCGGTTGCATCACCTACGAGTGCCTCACCGGCCGCACCGTCTGGCAGACCGAGCAGGGCGTCGCGATGACGTTCGCGCAGATCGCGAACGCGCCGCTGCCGCAGCCCGCGGCGCTCCGCCCGGACCTGCCGCCGAGCTTCACGGTGTGGTTCGAGAAGGCGCTCGATCGCTCGATCGATCGCCGCTTCCAGACCGCGAGGGAGTTCGCCGACGAGCTCTCGATCGCGCTCGGCGTCGCGCAGCCGACGCCCCCGCGCGGCGCGGAGCCGTCGCAGGCAGGGCTCCTCCCGACGAGCGGCGATCCGCCGGCCGACGTGACGTTCGATCCGCCGGGGGTCGTCCGTGTGACCCCCAACGAAGCGCGGCGCACCGTCCCCTCGGGCCCGGCGGAGCGCGGGGGCGACCCGTTCGGCGGGCTCGACCTCTCGGGCCCGCACGGCGGCGCGCTGGCCGGGCGCGTGAGCCAGGGCGCGGGGCAGCAGATCTCGTTCTCCGGGGGCCCGGGCGACGCGTCGGTCCCCGATCCGCTCGCGCAGCGCTCGCCGCCGAGGCGCGGCGGCGCCGGTCGCGCGCTCGTCGTCTTCGGCGTGCTCGTGCTCGCCGCGGGCGCCGCTTACGCGGGCTACCTCCAGTTCCTCAAGCCGACGGCCCTGCCGCCCGTCTCGTCGAGCAGCGCGCCGCCGCCGCCGCCGGCCATCAGCGCGCCGTCGTCGTCCGCGCCGACCGCCGTGCCGGCGCGCGCCGACGCCAAGGCCGAGCCGCCCGGCCTGCCGTGGCCGCCGCTCGTCGCGCAGGCGCAGGAGTCGATCGCCGCGGGCGATCTCAAGGCCGCGCTCCGGCAGCTGAGGGACGCTCAGGAGAAGGGCAACCACGCCGTGCCTCGGACCCTGATCGAGCACGTGCAGGTCGCCATGAAGGACGCGAGCGGCAAGGCACCCTGCCAGCTCACCGGGCTCGCCCGGCCGCGCACGCACGATCTCGTGCGCGAGGGCGGCCGCGCCATCGGCGCCAGCCGGCCCTCGATCACGCTCGGGCCGCGCGGCGCGGTGGTCACCTGGACGGACTCGCACGAGGGCAGCGAGCACGCCTACACGGCGGTGCTCGACAGCGCGATGCGGCCGTCGTCGCCGGCGCTCGACGTGACGCCCGAGGGCCGCGCCATCGGGCGCCCCGAGCTGACCACCGCCGGCGATCGGCTGGTGCTCACGTACTGGGACGGCAAGGGGCCGGAGGCCGGCGTGCACGTGCGCTGGCTCGACGCCAGCGGCCGGATCGACGGGCCCGCGATGATGGTCGCCCGCTTCCTTCGGGGAGGGAACTCCTGGCCCTCGCTCGCGCGCGCCTCCGAGGGGTTCGTGATCGCGTGGTCGGACGACGGCGACAGCGCGTCCGAGGACCTCTTCATGCGCCGCCTCTCTCCGAACCTCGATCCGGTCGGCGAGATCATCCGGCTGACGGACGTCACCCCGACGGGCCCCTCGAAGCCGCGCGTCCGCTTCCCCTCGATCGCGGTGACGAACGACGTGATGCACCTCGCCTTCCGCTTCGATCGCGAGCCGATGCGGGTCATCCAGTACATGCGCCTCCCGCTCGCGAGCGCCGACAAGGGGCTCCCGCCGGCCGCCCCCGGCAAGCGCGCCGATCGCGCGCTCGGCGACCTGTCGCTCGTGAACAGCGATCGCGCCCGGAGCGACAACCCCTCGCTCGCCTGCGGCACGGGCGGCTGCTTCGTCGTCTGGCACGGCGAGGCGCCGATCGGGGGCGCCTCGGCCGCCTACATCGATCCGGCCAAGGGCCAGCCGCTCTGGCGCAAGAGGTTCTCGAAGTCCGGCGCGCGCCCGTCCGTCGCGATCGCGCCGAGCGGCCAGGCTCAGCTCGTCTGGTTCGAGCAGGGCCGCATGCTGACCGCATCGATCAACCGCGACGGCATCGGCACGCCCACGAAGTTCGCCCGCGTCAGCGGCGATCAGCCGGCGCCTTCGATCAGCCCCGGCGCGAGGCCTGGAGAGTGGTATGTCGCCTGGCTTGACTACGAGGCGGGTCATCTCGAGCCCTACGCCGCTCGCATCCAGTGCCGGTGACCCCATGCTCATCCTGCCACCTCGAAGCGAGGTCCGCGCCCGCCCCATCGAGACCGAGCGGCTGATCCTCGTGCCGATCGACCCGTCCGACGGCCCCGAGCTCTGGCTCGCGGTCAGCGGCTCGCGCGCACCCCTCCAGCGCTGGCTGCCCTGGGTGCAGTTCCACACGGATCCGGCCGCGAGCGTGCGCTTCGCCGAGGCGTGCGCCGCCGACTGGGATCACGGCAGGGCGCTGCGCTTCGTCATCCGCGAGCGCGCGCACCGCTCGCTCGCCGGCGTGGTCGGGCTCGAGTCGTGCGTGCACCTGCACCGCTCCTGCGAGCTCGGGTACTGGCTGCGCAAGGAGGCGACCGGACGCGGCCTCATGACCGAGGCGGCGCAGGCCGCGCTCGGGTTCGCGTTCGGCCACATGGGCGCGCACCGGGTGCGGGTCGCGGCCGCGACGGACAACCACGCCTCCCTCGCGGTCATCGGCCGGCTCGGCTTCCGCTTCGAGGGCATCGCCCGCCAGGCCGAGTGGTGCGACGGCCGCTGGCTCGACCACTCCGTCTTCGCGCTCCTGGCGACCGATCCCAGGTGAGGCGCGCCGTCCCCAGCGCTCTGGCGCCCGAGTCGGCCCGTACGCCGCTCGAAGCGCGCTAGCATCCTGCCTTCGCCGTGGCTCGCCGTCGTCGCCTCATCCGCTGGCCTCGCGGCACGATGCCGCTCGTGCCGCTCGCGCCCGCGATCGTGATCGTCGTGGGGATCGCCACGGCGGTGGCGATCGCGCTGATCGGTATCCGCCAGCTCGCCAAGATGAGCGATCAGGCCGCGAGTCTGCGCGCGGAGGTGCTGGCCGCGACGCTGTCGGCGCGGCTCCCGGGGACCGCCGACGCGGAGCGGACCGAGCTCCTCGGGCAGGCGGCGCGGCGGGCCGGGTCGGAGATCCTGCTCGTCGAGCACAGCGGCCACGTGCTGGTCAACGAGAGCTTCGGCGCGCCGGCCAAGGCCGACATCTTCCAGATGCTCACGCAGGGCAAGGGCGAGGCGATGACCTCGCTCGGCCGCGTCCGGTTCGCGGCGCGCCCGCTCCGCCCGCCGCTGTCCCACCTCTCGGTGCTCACCTTCGTCTCCGCGCCGAGCCCGCCGCCCGACTCGATCGCCCTCGGCAACGCCGTCGCGGCGCTCACGACGCTGCTGCTCGGCGTGGCGGTCGCGGTCGCGCTCTCGTTCACCAAGGCGGCGCGCGACGACGTCGACTACCTGCGCGAGCGCATCACGGCGATGGCGCGCGGCCAGGGCCAGAGCGCGTCGAGCACGGACCTGATCCAGATCGAGCCGGTGCCGATCCGATCGCTGGACCAGGTGGGGCTCCTGACGGCGGCCTTCAACCTGCTGATCACCCGCTTCGCCGCGGCGGAGCGCACCTACCGGGCGGACCTCCAGCAGGCCTCCGCGATGGACCGCGAGCGCTCGGCGTTCCTCGCGGGGCTCAGCCACGAGCTGCGCACGCCGCTCAACGCCATCCTCGGGTTCGCGCACGTCCTCGAGAGCGAGGTCGACGGGCCGCTCAGTCAGGACGCGCGCGAGGCGCTGTCCGTCATCCGGCAGAGCGGCGAGCACCTGCGCACGCTCATCGACGACATCCTCGATCTGTCGGCGCTCGAGACGGGCAAGCTCCAGCTCTCCCGCCGCGCCGTCAACCTCCGCGTCCTCGTCGATCAGGTGATGCGGGAGGCGTCCGCGGCGGCGCGCGACAAGCCCATCCAGCTGCGCGCCACCGGGGACCACGGCCTCCTCGCGCACGCCGATCCGCGGAGGGTGAGGCAGATCCTGACGAACCTCGTCTCGAACGCCGTCAAGTTCACGGCGCGCGGCTCGGTGAGCGTGCACATCGCCGCGCGCGGCCGCTACGCGGCGATCGTCGTCCAGGACACCGGCCCCGGAATCCCGCCGGAGGAGACGTCGGCGGTCTTCGAGGAGTACCGGCAGACCGGCGACGTGCGCGCTCGCCGGGCCGGGACGGGGCTCGGGCTCTCGATCGCGCGGCGCCTCGTCCTGATGCACGGCGGGACGATCCAGCTCGACAGCGAGCTCGGGCGGGGCTCGACCTTCACGATCACCCTGCCGCTCTGGGTGGTCCCGCCCCCCGCGCCCGCTCCGGTCCAGCCCGCGCCCGACGGGGCGGCGCCGCCCGTGAGCGAGCCAGGCGGCGGCCGCCCAGGAGGAGGAGGGAGGATCGCATGAACGAAGAGCGCATGAGGGATGACGCGATCCACTTCGCGCGGCGCGTGCTCGTCCGCCAGGCGCTGGTCGGCGTCGCCGCGTTCGGGGCGATCGCGACGCTCGCGCCGAAGCTGCTCATCCTGGAGCAGGACGTCGCCGCGAGCGTGCTCGCGGTCGGCGCGAAGATCGCACTCGCCGCGATCTTCGCGACCACGCTGCTGACGCTGCTCCGGCTGCGCACGCACCGGGACCTGTTGCGCTCGCTCATGATCGGCTCGCGCGACATCGATCACGAGGAGCTCGAGCGGTTCGCCGAGCTGCCGCCGTCGCTGGCGCTGCGCTTCGTGCTGGCGAGCTCGACGATCTCGAGCCTCACGATGATCCCGGGGATCAGGCCGGAGAAGCTCGACGACGGCCGCGCGGTCAGCCTGCTCATCCTCGCGATCACGATCCTCAGCGCGTCCGCGATCCCGCACTACGTGCTGACGCGCGCCACCACGTTCAGCCTCTTCGAGATCAGCCCGGCCGAGGCGATCGGCGCCTTGCTCGAGACGGCCGAGCTTTACCAGACGCCGCGCCGGCGGGTCACCTACAAGCTGCTCCTGGCCGTCGCCGCGCCGGTGCTGCTCGTCGGCGTCGGGGCGGTGCTCATCGCGAACGCGCACCTCCAGACGTTCATCGAGCGGAGCCGGCGCACGACCGCGGGGCTCATCGCGCGCACGGCGCTCGACCCGTCGCTCGGGGCCATCGCGGAGGCCCATCGCAACGACGTCGTGGCCTCCGCGGCGGAGTTCGGGTTCCTCGCGCGCGTGGAGCCCAACTGCGTGGGCGGGGAGCCCTCCTTCGGCCGCGAGGCCGACGGGCAGATCGCCGTGATCACGCCGCTCGACGGCGGCTGCGTCAACATCCGGTTCTCGGCGGATCTCGAGCCCTCCGCCGCGATCTGGGGCGCGCTCGTCGCGTTGCTCGCGGTGCTGGTCGCCGGGGCGCTAGGCAACCTGTTCGGCCGCGTCCTCGCGGCCGATCTCGTGCACGCCACGAAGCAGGTGCGCCTGCTCGGCACGGACAGCGTGCTCCGCGGCGGCACGCAGATCGCGCGCCCCGCCCGGTTCGCCGTCGTCGCTCGGCTCGGGCACGCCATCGAGGATCTCGCCGAGCGCTTCCGCGTCTTCGCCGCGGCGCAGGAGCGCGCGCTCGAGGCCCGCGAGGCGGCGCAGCGCATGCGCGGCCTCCTGTTCGCGAGCGTGAGCCACGACCTCAAGAGCCCGCTGAACGCGATCCTCGGGTTCGCCGAGCTCGTGGGCCAGGAGGACCTGACCGCCGCTCAGCGCGAGAGCCTGGAGCTCATCTCGACGCGCGGCCGGGAGCTCCTCGGCCTGATCGAGTCGATCCTCGACGCCGCGCGCGTCGAGGCCGGGCAGCTCACGCTCGAGCCCCAGCCGACGTCGGTCGGCGCGCTCATCGTCGGCGCGCTCCGCAAGGCGCGCGAGCTCGCGAGCGACGCCGACGGGGAGGTCGTCGTGGAGGTCGGCGACACGCTGCCGCTGATCCCGGTCGATCAAGCGTACGTGACGCGCGCGATCGCCGTCATCGTGGCGCACGCGCTCAGGACCGGCGCGGCCGACCCGTCCGCGCGCCTCGTGCGCCTCACCGCGACGATGGCCGGCGAGTTCAACAGCGAGGTCCGCATCGACATCGAGTACGGCAGCCGCGACGTGCCGCCCGACGAGCTGGAGGCGTTGTTCAGCCGGCAGACCACGTCGCGCGGCCGCGGCCTGACGCTCGGCCTCAGCCATGCGCGCTCGGTGATCGAGCTCCACGGCGGCTCGCTCGAGGTGGACGGCGCCCCGGACGGCCGCCCGCTCTGCCGCGCTCGGCTGCCGCGCGTTCCGCCCCCGCGCCGCCCCCGCCTCTCCTCGGTCCCCGCGCTCGGTTGACCTCGCCCGCAGCCGCGCGAACCACGCGCCACCGCGCGCGGGATCGCTTCCCTTCGCCCTGTGCCCGCGGTACTCCGGGGGCATGCCTGAACGGGCGCTCTCTCCTGCCGAGACAGGCGACGACGATCGCTTCGACCGCCTCTTCCGGCCTGCCTCGCTCGCGGAGTACGTCGGCCAGACCAAGCACACCGAGAACCTGAAGGTCTTCGTCGAGGCCGCGCGCCGGCGGCGCGAGCCGCTGGACCACATGCTCTTCTGCGGTCCGCCCGGGCTCGGCAAGACCACGCTCGCCCACATCCTCGCCCGCGAGATGGGCGTCACCCTCCACGTCACGAGCGGGCCGGCGATCGAGCACAAGGGCGCGCTGGCCGGGCTGCTGACCAAGCTGGAGCGCAATGACGTGCTCTTCATCGACGAGATCCACCGGCTCACGCCGGCGGTCGAGGAGAGCCTCTATCCCGCGATCGAGTCGTTCCAGATCGACATCATGACGGGCGACGGCCCGTATGCGACGACGATCCAGCTCGCGCTGAAGCCGTTCACGCTGGTCGGCGCGACGACCCGCACCGGGCTGCTCACCGCGCCGTTGCTGTCGCGCTTCGGCCACGTCGTCCGCCTCGATTTCTACCCCGTCGAGGAGCTCGAGCGCATCGTGCAGCGCAGCGCCGGCCTGATCAACGTGCCGATCGACGCCGGGGGAGCGCGCGAGATCGCGGCGCGTGCGCGGGGCACCCCGCGCGTCGCCAACCGCCTCCTGCGCCGGGTCCGCGACTTCGCCGAGGTGCTCGGCGACGGCGCGATCACCATGGCGATCGCGCGGAAGACCGCGGAGCGGCTGGAGATCGACGCGGCCGGCCTCGACGAGATGGATCGCAGGCTGCTGCGCGTCATCATCGATCACTACGACGGCGGCCCCGTGGGCGTCGACACCCTCGCCGCGGCGCTCAGTGAGCCGCGCGACACGATCGAGGACGTGTACGAACCGTTCCTGCTGCAGCAGGGCTTCCTCGGCCGCACGCCGCGGGGCAGGGTCGCGACCCGCCGCGCGTACGAGCACCTGGGCCTCGCGGACCCGGCAGCGAAGCAGGGGGATCTCTTCTCTTGACCCACGCCGCGTGGCGCCCCGGTGCGCCGCGCCGCCATGTGCCGTCCGCGATGTTTCGTGCTCGCGCTCTGGGATTGCGCCGTGACCCGGAAATCTCTCATCGCTCCAGCGTGGAATCGATAAGCTTGCGGTGTGTCGCGCCGTGATCCTGTGCTCGTCGTGGATGACGACGCCGTCAGCCGGCAGATGCTGCTGCACGCGCTGGCCGACGCGGGCATCGAGACCATCGCCGTCACCTCGGGCGCGGAGGCGCTCGCCTGGCTGAACGCGAGCGTACCCGCGCTCGTGCTGCTCGACCTCGTGATGCCGCCTCCGGACGGCTACGTCGTCCTCAGCGCCGTACGGGACGATCGCCGGACGCAGGACGTTCCGGTCGTCGTGTTGACGGCGCTCGACGCGGACGAGGACGTCGCCCGCGCCTTCGAGCTCGGCGCGGACGACTTCATCCGCAAGCCGTTTCGCCCGGCGGAGCTCATCGCCCGCATCCGCGGGCAGCTCCGGATCCGCGACTACGTCGACGCGCTCGCGCGCAGGGAGCACGACGCGAAGGTGGTCCTCGAGCTGACGCAGGCGCTGTCCTCGACGCTCGACTTCCGGAACATCCTCTTCACGGTCGTGCGCCGCATCGCCGAGGTGGCCCGCGTCGACCGGTGCAGCATCGTGCTCGTGCGCGACTCGGGCAACGTCGGCTACGTGGTCGCCGCGAGCGACGACAAGGAGCTCCGCGACCTGCCGATCGATCTCGAGAAGTACCCGGAGATCCAGCGCGTCATGCGCACGGGCGACGTGCTCGTGATCGACGACGCGAAGGCGCACCCGCTGTTCGACATCGTGCGCGCGGAGCTCCCGGAGAACGCGTTCCGCTCGCTCGCCCTCCTGCCCATCCTGTTCGAGGACAAGCCGCTCGGCGTGCTCTTCCTGCGCGGGCGGCAGCCGGTGGCCCCCGATGCGCACGAGCTCTCGCTGGCCCGCACGGTCGCGAGCGCCACCGCGATCGCCCTGCGCAACGCGCGCATCCTGCAGTCGCTCCGCGACCAGACACAGAAGAGCACCTTCGCCCGTTTCGAGGCGGAGCGCCGGCTGAAGGCGCTCCAGCGCTACGCCGACTTCTTCCACTCGACGGCGGACGGCATCATCGTCGCCGATCCCGACGGCCACATCCTCTTCTCCAACCCGCGCGCCCAGGCGATCACCGGGCGCACGGCGGAGGACCTCGAGAGGGCGAACCTGGCCGACGTCGTCGATCCTCGCGAGCACCCGCTCCTCGAGGAGATCCGGGCTGGCTTCGCCAAGGGGTCGTTCCCGCACATGGTGGACTTCACCGTGAGGCGGGGCGAGCACGAGAAGCTCATCTTGAGCTTCAGCTTCAGCAGCGTCCTCCGTGAAGAGAGCGGCGCCGTCCTGGTCAGCTTCCGCGACGTCACCACGGAGCGCGCCACCGAGGCGGAGCTCACCAAGACCAAGGAGTTCCTGGAGCGCGTCATCGAGAGCTCCGTCGACGCGATCGTCTCGGCCAACATGGAGGGCATCGTCCTGCTCTTCAACCGCGCCGCCGAGCGGATCTACGGCTATGACGCGAAGGAGGTCGTCGGCGTGATGAACGTCCGCGCGCTCTACCCCGACCACAACGCCGAGCAGATCATGAGGCTCATCCACGCGAAGGAGCACGGCGGCCCCGGCCGGCTCGAGGGCTATCGGACCGAGGTCCTGGCCAAGGACGGGTCGCGCGTCCCGGTGCACCTCTCCGCAGCGTTGATCTTCGAGAACGGCGTCCCGGTCGGCTCCGTCGGCATCTTCACCGACCTGCGCGAGCGGATGCGGATGGAGGCCCGCCTCACCGCGGCGCAGGAAGAGCTCCGCGCTCGCGAGAAGCAGGCCATCATCGCCGAGCTCGCGGGCGCGGCCGCGCACGAGCTGAACCAGCCCCTCACCAGCGTGCTCGGCTACGCCGAGCTGATCTGCCGCCGGATCGACGACGCGTCCCCCATCATGGGCGCCGCGGCCACGATCCGCAGCGAGGCCGAGCGGATGGCGGAGATCGTCCGCAAGATCGGCAAGATCACCCGCTACGAAACGAAATCCTATGTCGGCGCCGCGAAGATCATCGATCTCGACCGGTCGAGCGGCGACGACCCGAACAGGGTGATCGGGTGAGCGGAAGGAGCGCGGAGCGCCGGGGGAAGCAGCCGTTGTCCGACGCTCCCGTCACGCTCCGGAAGCCCCTCACCCGGGACATCCCGCTCGAGTGGATAGACAGCCTGCTGATCGCGTCGAGCGAGCTGGATCCATCGGCCTCCATCGACCAGCGCGCCTCGGCGCTGCTCGGCGCAGCCGCGAAGGTGCTCCCGGGCTGCGGGCTCGGCGTGTACATCCCGGGAGCGACGGGCGCGCAGGTGGCCGTCCGGGTGTCGCCGCGCGCTCGCCGCGACGACAGCCGCGATCCGGCGCGGCTCCTCCCGGAGTTCGCCTTCGAGCGCGTCGTATCCATCGAGCCCGAAGGTCGCTCGACGATGCACATCGCAGCCGACGACGCCGGGTACCTCGACAGCGCGTCGATCCAGGCGCTTGTCGACCGGCTCGTGCTCACCCTGGGCGCGTCGCTCCGCGAGGCGCGTGCGCACGAGTCGCTGCGCGCGCAGGTCATCCAGGCCGAGAAGCTGGCCTCCCTCGGCAAGATGGCCGCCGGCGTGGTGCACGAGCTCAACAACCCGCTCACCTCGATCCTCGCCTACTCCGAGTACCTGCGCCGCAAGGGCGAGCGCAGCGGCTTCGACCCCTCGGACCTCGAGCGGCTCGCGCGGATCAACGAGGCGGCGGATCGCATCCGCCGCTTCTCGCGCGATCTGATCGCCTACGCGCGGCCGTCCACGGAGAAGCCGGGCGCCGTCTCCCTCCACGACATCATCGAGCGCGCGCTCGTCTTCTGCGAGCACCTCCTCGACCAGAGGGGCGTCACCGTCGACCGGCGCTTCAGCGAGATACCTCCCGTGCGGGGCGTCATCGATCCGCTGACGCAGGTGTTCGTGAACCTGTTCACGAACGCCGCGCACGCGATGCACGAGCACGGCGGCTGCCTCGGCATCGCCACCGCGATGTCGCCGGAGGACGGCTACATCACGGTGACCATCCGGGACGACGGGCACGGGATCGACGCCGAGCACCTGCCGAGGATCTTCGACCCGTTCTTCACGACCAAGACCGACGGGACCGGCACCGGGCTCGGCCTGAGCATCGTCAGGAACATCACCGCCTCGCACGGCGGCAGCATCCGCGCGGAAGCGTGCGCCCCGCGCGGGACGGTCTTCTATCTCGACCTGCCCGTCGCGCTGCCGTCCTCGGCGCGCCGCTGAGCGGGCGCCGAGCGCTCTCGGCTCAGGGCGCGACCTTGATGCCGAGCACGAGCACGCCGCCCATGTGCTGCTGACCCGCCACGAAGAAGTTCTCGCCGGCCTTCGCGTTCACCTCGAGCAGGGGCAGGAACGTGTTGCCGCCTGGCTTCTGGATGCTCGCGCTGACGACGAAGCGCTTCGGCTCGTCCTGCTTCTTCGCGGCCACCACGTCCTTCAGCGACACCATGAGGACGCTGCCGTTCGGCAGCTTCGTGGTGGTCGGCTTGCCCTTCCGCAAGCTGATTTTCAGCCGATCGAGCAGCTTGTAGCTGTTGTACGCCGAGAACGGCGGCTTCCCGAGCTCGGGCATCTTGCCGATCTTCGGATCGATGCCGGTCCCGTCGTTCGTCGCATGGAGGACCACGACCTCGGACGAGATCGCGGCGTCGGCGGGCGCTGCCGGAGCAGGGGTCGGCGCCTTCTCTTGCGCGACGGCGGGGGAAGGGCTCGCGCCGAGCGCCAGGACCATCATCGCGGTGATCGCACTCGCAAGAAATCTCATCACTGTCCTCCCGGACCGTCATCGGAGAGCCAAACCACCGTGGTCGTCGGGCCTGAGGCCGCGGCCTCCCGCGGAACGTAGAAGATGGTGCCCATGCGCGCCCCGAAGTCGACCGCGGCGACCTCGACGCCGGGCTCGATCTCGCCCTCGCCGCTCGGCGCGGCGGCGGGCTCGTGCGCCGGCGCCGCAGCCGGGGGGGCGAGCACCGCGGAGGGCGCCGGCGCCGTCAGCACCGCGCTGGGCGCCTCCGCGCCCGTCCGGCCCCAGACCATCATCGCGGCGGCCGCCGCCACGGCGAGCGCCGTCAGCGCGAAGATCCCGCGCGCGTTGTCGTTGGCCGGCGACCCCTGAAGCCGCGTCCGCGCGCGGGGCGCATCGCCCGACGGCGACGCCGCGAGCGGCTGCACGACAGCGCCTCCGCTGGCCTTCGCGCCTCCGCTGGCCTTCGCGGCGCCCCCCCGCCCTTCGAGGATCTTCGCCATGACCCCGTCGGCGATGCCGTCGGCCGCGCTGGAGGCGAGCGCGCTGTCCCGGATCATGTCGGCTGCGGTGACGAGCCCTGCGACCTTCGCTCGGCAGCGCGGGTCATGGATCAGGTAATCCTCCACCTGCCGATGGCGAGCCTCATCGAGCTCACCGTCGACATAGAGCATCAGCTCCAGATCCGTCGGCGGGAGGCTCGCGTCCCCGTGATTCGCGTTGCTGCTGTTGGCGGTACTCACGCGATCTCCTCCGGGTCCTCTGCGGCGGCCCTGCCCTCTTCCTCCGCGTAGCAGTCAGCAAGGGCGCGCTGAAGCTTCTGACGGGCGTGGAACAGGCGGCTCATGATCGTCCCTTTCGAGACCTCCATCGCCTGCGCCATCTCCTCGTAGGACATCCCCTCGACCTCCCGCATCAGGATCACGCCTCGGTGGTAAGGGGGCAGCGCGTCGAGCGCGGCCTGGATGCGCCCGGCGATTTCCCGGCGCCGGACGACGTTGAGGGGGTCGGCGCCGTCGATCCGAGCAACGAGCGGGAAGTCGGACTGCTCGTCGGCTGCCTGGTTTTCCTGAAGCTCGACGTCGCGGCGCCCTGGCTTCCGCATGAGATCGATCGCCAGGTTCGTGACGATCCGGTAGAGCCAGGTAAAAAATGAGGAGCCGCCCTGAAAGGAGCCGAGCCCCTTGTAGACGCGGAGAAAGGCGTCCTGCACCAGCTCGCGCGCGTCGTTCTCGTCGCGGACGAGCCCCATCGCGATCGCGAAAGCCCTGCGCTGGTGTCGTTCCACGAGCGAGCGGAACGCCGCCTGGTCCCCCTTCTGCGCCCGCTCGATGAGCTCACGATCTTCCTCCGCTTCCCGCCGTCGTGCCTCGCGATTGGACGCACGGGCGGAAGCGCTATTCAGGCGCGCGTGGAGCTGCTCCGCTCTGCGGTGGGCGTCCCCCGCGGACGGGAGATCGCCTTCCATGTCACCCGGCGCATCGCCGGGAGGGCCGGGAGGTGCGGCCGGCTCGAGCTCGTCCGGGGAGGAAGGTACAGAGGCCACGGGATCAGCTTACCTGAGGAGGCTGGGGGACAAGGAACGTCGCGCGGCAGGCAGACTGGCCGGGCACGCGGCCGGCGGGCGTGCCGGGCAGAAGGCCGGGGTCACCCGGCTCACGGCTCATCGGGCTCTTCGTTGAGCTCGGGGAGCTCGCCGAGCGTGAGGCGCACATCGAAGACCCGCTCGAGCCGCGCAACGCGGAGCGTAACGACCTTGCTCACGCCGGCGATGCTCGCCATCCACCGAAGCTCGTTCGGGTCGGAAATCGGCTGTCCCTCGAAGCCGACGATCACGTCATCCGGCGCAATGCCAGCCCGGTCCGCGGGCCCCCCCGGCACCACGGTCTTCACCCACGCCCCCTTTCGATCGGGCCGCTTGAGCCGCCCCGCCTCGATCGAGTTGAGCACGTCGACGATCACCCCGACCTGGCTCCGCCGGATCTTCCCGTCGCGCAGCAGCATCGGCAGGAGCTGCCGCACCATGTTGATCGGGATCGCGAACCCGATGTTGTTCGCGTTGGCGCGCACGGCCGCGTTGATGCCGACCACCTCGCCCTTGAGGTTCAGGAGCGGGCCGCCGGAGTTGCCCGGGTTGATGCTCGCGTCCGTCTGGAGGAAATTGAAGTAGCCGCTCGGATCGAGCCCCTTCACGTCGTCCCGGGTGCGCCCCTTGGCCGAGAGGATGCCCGCCGAGACCGTGTGGGAGAGGCCGAAGGGGTTGCCGATCGCGACCACCCAGTCGCCGACCTCCATGATGTCCGAGTCGCCCAGCGGAAGCGACTGGAGCCCCTGCTCCTCGACCTTCAGCACGGCGACGTCCGTGTGCTTGTCGCGGCCGACGACGGTCGCCTTGATGTCGCGGCCGTCGACGAAGCTCACGAGGATGTCGGTCGCGCCCTCGATGACGTGGTTGTTCGTCAGCAGAAAGCCCTCGGGATCGTAGACGAAGGCGGTCCCGAGCCCCTCGGCGACCGTGCGGCGGCGGCCGCCCGGGTGCTGCTGTCGCTCGACCCGGGCCTTGACCGTGGCGACCGCCGGATCGGCCCTGCGCGCGAGCGGCGCGAAGGAGCCGGGCATGCCCTCGGAGCGGACGATGGACGGAGGGGGCGGCGCGGGTGGAGGCGGAGGGAGGTTCGCCACCGGCACGGCGCCCGAGGGAACGGCGGAGCTGCTCGCGCCGGAAGAGTGGCCGGGGGAGGCCTTGTTGCACGCGGCGATCAGGCAGGCGAGGAGGACCCAGGAAAGAGCCCTGGCGCCGGCGATCACGAGCGTTTCGAGACCTCGAGGTAGCGCATCCGCAGATCGTAGAGCGCCTGCTCGATCAGGCGCTCCTCGTCACCCGTGAGGTTCCCCTTGGTCTTCTCCTGGAGCAGGGAGAGGAGGTCGATGTCCTGATGCGCCAGGACCAGGTTCTGCTCTTCCCTGCCCTCAGGGCTGGGCGCGTCGCCGAGGTGCACGTACGCGGAGCCGATGATCGACAGCACGAACGTCGAGAAGTCGAGCGTCGGCAGCTCCGGGGAGCTCCCGAGCGGAGGGAGCTCCTCTTGATCGTGCGCGTCGCTCACTCTGACCCTTCGTCGTCGAGCTCGGGTTCGACCCGCGACCCGTGCGCTGACGCGCCGAGCGCCGGTTGATCGACGATGATCGACTCGGTTTGCTCCTCTTGATCCGGCAAGCTCGCGAGGTGCGCCTCGATGGTCGCGGCGCTGAGCGTCCCGCTCGCCAGGAGGCGCTCGCGCACCCGACGATCAAGCTGCAGCTCCGTCAGCTTGCCCTTCTCACCTACGGTCATGATGTGATCTCCTCGAACAACCCACCCGTTCGCGGTGGGCTTATGACGACTTCTTCGAGAGCGTCACGAGCACGTCTGCATCCGCGTGCTCGTGAGGGTGACCGTGCTCATGATCATGGTCGTGATCGTGATCGCAGCACCCCCCGCTCTCGGACTCCTCGATGCGCTCCTCCAGCTCGGCCTGGGCCTCTGCGATCTCTTCCTCGCTGGCGGCGCGCACGTCGCTGACCTGGACCTGAAAGCGCACCTTCTGGCCGGCCAGGGGGTGGTTCGTGTCGACCCGGAAGCCGTCGGGGAGGATGTCGACGACCCGGAGCGCGACCGGCTCGCCGTCCGGCCCCTGGGCGACGAACTCGTCGCCGACCTCGACCTCGCCCGCCTCGGGGAAGTCGGCCTTGTCGACCTCGAAGACGCCGGCGTCCTCGCGCTCGCCGAACGCATCGGCCGGCTCGACGGTGATCTCGCGCTGCTCGCCGGCGCGCAGCCCCTCCAGGGCGCGCTCCAGGCCGGGCACGATCTGGGCGTAGCCGTGCACGTAGACGAGCGGCTCCGCGGTCGACGCCTGGTCCACCGCATCGCCGTTTTGGTTGAAGAGGACGTAGGACAGCGTGACGACCGTGTCCGTTGCGATGGGCAGCGACTCCATAGGCGGCGGTTGGTCTGCCATGGCGGTTCCGCGGTTTCAAGCGAGCCGCGCGTGCATGGCGGCATGCTATGAGGATGTCCGATGGCGGATTCCATAGCTCGGGCGACCGGTCGCGACCCTCTCGACGCGTCGGCCCCTGCTGCGCAGGCCAGCCCGGAAGCGGAGCGCGTCCGCCCCGGTGAGCCGCCGGGCGGGGCACGACCGGCCTCGGCAGCGCCTCCGCCGCACGGCGCCCCGGCGGACCGGGGCCCGCGCGCAGGTGGACCGCCTCCCGGGCGCGGGAGGGAGAGCCTGGAGCAGGAGCTCTCCCGGGTGGGCACGAAGCGCTGGCTCGGACGGCTCGGCGTCCTCGCGACGATCGCCGCGCTCGTCGCGGCGATCGTCGTGTGGAGGATCCGGACGGCGCCGCCGCCGCCGCCGCGCTACGTCACGGGCGACATCACCACGGGCGACGTGTTCGAGGAGGTGCAGTCGACGGGGCAGGTCAAGCCGCTCACCGAGGTGCAGGTCGGCGCGCAGGTCTCGGGGAGAATCACCAAGGTTTACGTGGATTTCAACAGCATCGTGAAGGCCGGCGACGTGCTGGCCGAGATCGATCCGACGCTCTTCGGTGCGCAGATCGACTCGAACCAGGCGCAGGTCGAGGCGGCCAGCGCGAGCGTCGTGCGCTCCGAGGCCTCGCTGGGGACCGCCAAGCAGCGGCTCGACCGCGCGAAGAAGATGGTCGCGGAGGGGGTGGGCTCGCAGGCCGATCTGGACACGGCGCAAGGCGCCTACGACGTCGCGCTCGCAGACCTCGCGGCCGCGAAGGCGCAGGTGGCGCAGCTCAGGGCGGTGCTCCGCTCCTCCACGACGAACCTCCAGTACACGCGCATCTTCTCGCCCATCGACGGGGTCGTCATCAGCCGCGCGATCGATCCCGGGCAGACCGTGGCGGCGAGCTTCCAGGCGCCCACGCTCTTCGTGATCGCCCAGGATCTGCGCAAGATGCGCGTGCTCGCCGACATCGACGAGGCGGACGTCGGTCGGCTCCGCGAGGGCATGGAGGCGGACGTCAGCGTCGACGCGTTCCCGGGCGAGACGTTCCGGGGGACGGTGAGCCAGGTGCGCTACAGCCCGCTCAACCAGTCCGGCGTCGTGACGTACGCGGCGGTGGTCGAGGTCGACAACCCCGACGTCAAGCTGCGGCCGGGGATGACCGCCACGGTGAGCATCCGGTCCGCCGAGGCCAGGGGGGTGCGGCGGCTGCCGAACGCGGCGCTCCGGTTCAAGCCGGCCCCGGAGCGGGACAAGGACGGCAAGGAGATCAAGGCGCCACCCCTCGAGCCGCTCCCGCCGAAGAAGGGCCGCGTCTACGTGCTGACCGACGCCGCGCCGGGCGCGGAGAAGATCGAGCCGCGCGTCGTCGACATCGGGATCACCGACGGCATCTTCACCGCGCTCATGACCGATCTCGGGCCGGTCAAGGTCGTCACCGATGAGAACGACAGTCCGTCATCGGGCGGCAGGGGGCGCGGCCCCCGGCTGTTCTGAGGCGTGATGCTCCCGCAGAGCCAGGGCGTCGCCGCGGTGCTCCGAGACGAGCCGCTCATCGAGCTCGCGAGCGTCGGCAAGGACTACACGACCGAGGCCGTCGTCGTGAGGGCGCTTCGCCATGTGGATCTGACCATCCAGCACGGCGATTTCGTCGCGATCGTCGGACAGAGCGGCTCGGGGAAGAGCACCCTGATGAACATCGTCGGGTGCCTGGATCGGCCGACCCGGGGCACATACCGGCTGGACGGGCTCGACGTCACCCGACGCAGCAACGACGCGCGCGCGATCGTGAGGAACCGCCTTATCGGGTTCGTCTTTCAGGGCTTCAACCTGCTGCCGCGCACCACGGCGCTCGAGAACGTGGAGTTGCCGCTCGTCTACCGGGGCGTCGGCGTGGCGGAGCGGCGCAGGCGCGCGCTCGAGGCGCTCGGCGCGGTGGGGCTGGCCGATCGCCTGCACCACACGCCGAACCAGCTCTCGGGCGGCCAGCAGCAGCGCGTCGCCATCGCGCGGGCGCTCGTCACCTCCCCGCCGCTGCTCCTCGCCGACGAGCCCACCGGCAACCTCGACACCCGCACGAGCTACGAGGTGCTCGGGCTCCTGCAGCGGCTCAACCGGGGCGGGATCACCATCGTCCTCGTGACGCACGAGCCGGACATCGCCGCCTGCGCGAGCCGCGTGATCACGATGCGCGACGGCGAGGTCCGCAGCGATCTCAGGAACGAGCGCCCCGTCGACGCGGCGGTGGCCCTGGCCGCGCTGCCGCCCTCCGGGGCGGAGGGCGACGAGCAGGCACCGTGAGCGGCTACCTCGCCGCCGTCCGGCTCGCGCTGCGCGCCATCGTCCGCTCGAAGCTCCGCGCCGCCCTGACGGTGCTCGGCATCCTGATCGGGGTCGCGGCCGTCGTGATCGTGGTGGCGCTCGGGACGGGCGTACGCAACCGCATCATGGGCGAGATCTCTGGCCTGGGTGCGAGCTCGATCTACATCTTCCCGCAGTCGACGCAGGCCTCCGGGCTGAGGCGCCGCGAGAGCGTGCGGATGTCGGAGGCCGACGGCCTCGCGATCTTGAAGGAGTCGACAAGCGTGGCCGCGCTGAGCCCGTTCAGCTCGACCTCGATGCAGATCGTGGCCGGAGAGGCCAACGTCGCGACCCAGGTCATGGGCGTGACGCGGAGCTACCTCTCGATCCTCTCGTACCGCGTCGCCACGGGCGACGGCTGGACCGAGGTGGACGAGCAGCTCAAGACGAAGGTCTGCGTGATCGGCGAGACCGTCCGGGAGGACCTGTTCGGCTCGGGCGAGGCCGTGGGGCAGTACATCCGGATCGGCAAGCACCCGTTCCGGGTGATCGGGGTGCTCGAGAAGAAGGGGCAATCCCCGTTCGGCGAGGACCAGGACGACCGGCTGCTCATGCCGATCGGCAGCTTCCGGTCGCGCGTCGTACCGAGCGCACCGGGCAAGGTGCAGATGCTCGTCGCCGCCGCGACCAGCGAGCGGACCGTCGATCGGGCGGTGGAGCAGATCGACAGGATCCTCCGGCAGCGCCACGAGATCGCGCCGGACGCCGAGCCCGATTTCGTGATCCGCACGCAGGCGGAGTTCCGGGCGTCCCAGGAGCGGATCCTGGACACCTTGACGATGCTCCTGTCGTCGATCGCCGCGGTGTCGCTCCTCGTCGGCGGGATCGGCGTCATGAACATCATGCTGGTCAGCGTCACCGAGCGGACGCGTGAGATCGGCATCCGCATGGCGATCGGCGCCTCCGAGGGCGACATCCTGGTCCAGTTCCTGGTCGAGGCCATCACCCTGTCGCTCATCGGCGGCGTCATGGGGCTCGGCGCGGGGCTCGTCGTGATCGAGGTCCTCGCCGCGGCGCTCGGCTGGAACATGACGTTGCCGGTCAGCGCGGTCGTCATCGCCGTGGGGACGAGCGCGACGATCGGGGTCGTCTTCGGGTTCTTCCCGGCGCGCCGCGCCGCGCGCCAGGATCCCATCACCGCCCTGAGGCACGAATGAGCGCGACGCTCACCCGCGTCCTGTCGGCGATCGTGATCGCGCTGCGCGCCGTCCGCCGGAACAAGCTCCGCGCGGGGCTCACGATCCTCGGGATCACGATC
The DNA here is from genome assembly GCF_051519845.1 of Sorangium sp. So ce362. Taxonomy (NCBI): domain Bacteria; kingdom Pseudomonadati; phylum Myxococcota; order Polyangiales; family Polyangiaceae; genus Sorangium; species Sorangium sp. So ce362. Next base: position 9,547,872 of record NZ_CP150332.1, read on the forward strand.
GGCGTCGCGGCCGTGGTCACCGTCACCGCGCTGGCGAGCGGCGCGCGCGCCAACGTCAACGCGCAGATCTCGAACCTCGGCTCCAACTCGCTCATCGTCTTCGCGCGCTCCGCGCGCGCCTCGGGCGTCCGCAGCACCACCGGCGCCCGGCTCTCGGAGCTCGACGGCCAGGCGCTTGTGCGCGAGTCGACGAGCATCCGGATCGTGGCGCCGTTCCTGCGATCGAGCGCTCAGGTCATCTACGAGGGCCAGAACGCGAGCCCGACGCTCATCGGCACGCGCCTCAACTACTTCGAGATCCGGAGCTGGAGGGTGGCGCAAGGAGAGCCGTGGAGCGCCGCCTCGGAGAACCTCTCGGAGAAGGTCGTCGTCATCGGCGCCCAGACCGCGCGCGATCTGTTCGGAGCGCTCGATCCGGTCGGCCGGAGGGTGCGGATCGGCCGCCAGGTCTACCGTGTGCTCGGGGTGCTCGAGGAGAAGGGGGCGTCGCCCTTCGGGCAGAGCCAGGACGACATCGTGCTGATGCCCATCACCACGATGCGGTCGCACGTCGTCGCCACGCGGCCCGGGGAAGTGCACGCGATCCTGCTGAGCGCGACGTCCGCGGAGACATCCGAGCGCGCCAAGCTGCAGGCCGAGGCGATCCTCCGCCAGCGGCACCGCATCGGCGAGAACGAGGAGGACGACTTCGCCGTCCGGAGCCAGGCGGAGTTCCAGGCCATGCAGGACGCGATCTTCGCGGTGCTCTCGGTGCTGCTCGTCAGCATCGCGGCGGTGTCGCTCGTCGTCGGCGGCATCGGCGTCATGAACATCATGCTGGTGTCGGTCACCGAGCGCACCCGGGAGATCGGCATCCGGATGGCCATCGGCGCCCGGGAGATCGACATCCTGCTGCAGTTCCTGCTCGAGGCGCTCGTGCTCGCCACGCTGGGCGGCATCGTCGGCAGCGCGCTCGGGTACGGCGTCATCCTCGGGTTCTCCAGCGCCCTCGGCTGGCCGATGAAGCTCGAGCCGGCGGCGCTCGGCGTCGCGCTCGGGGTGAGCACGGCGATCGGGATCGTCTTCGGGTTCTTCCCCGCGCGACGGGCCGCGCGCATGGATCCGGTGAACGCGCTCGGGCGCGAGTAGCGCGAGCCCCTCCGGCCCGCGGCGGCCGGAGGGAGGAGGAGGCGCGGCCGCGAAGCGGCGCGCGCCTCCCGGGCTCAGCTCTTCTTCATGAGGTCGGCGAACGTGCCGAACTTGGCCTCGCGCGCGACGCCAGCGCGGTACTGCTGGTACGCGTGCTTCTCGGCGTCTTCCTTGAGGGCGCGGATCGACAGCTTGGCCTCTCCCCGGCGCGGATCCACCTCGATGATCTTCGCATCGAACTGGGCCCCGATGGGGAACTCCTTGCGCAGGTCGGTGCCGCGCTGCGTGCCGGTGTGGCCGGCCGGGATGAAGCCGCGGGCCGCTCGCCCCGTCGCGCCGAGCACCCGGACGACGAGCCCCCCTTCGGTCACCTGCGTGACGGCCACCTTCACCGCCTTGCCCTGCTGCACGCGCTGGCGCGGCTCGCTCTCCTCGCCCTCGGGCGGGGCGGGGTGGAGCCCGATCCGCCGACCCGCGGCGTCGCAGCTCGCGACGACCACGTCGACCTCGTCGCCAACGTTCACCACCTCGTTCGGGTGCTGGATCGGCTTCATCGAGAGGTCGGCCGTATGAACGAGCCCATCGATGCCCGGCTCGAGCTCGATGAACGCGCCGAACGGCTGCAGGCGGGCGATCTTGCCCTTGTGGCGCGTGCCGACCGCGTACTTGTCCTTCACCGCGTCCCACGGATCGACCGTGGCGGCCTTGCGGCTCAGCCAGAGCTTGCCCTTGTCGTCGACGCGCACGACCTTCACGTCGATCTCCGCGCCGGGCTTGAACAGGTCCATCAGCTTGGCGCCGCGGTCGTGGCTCGCCTCGCTCATGTGGACCAACCCCTCGACGCCGCCGGCGTCGGGGAGCGCGACGAAGACGCCCCACGCGACGACCTTGCGCACCACGCCCTTGTGCAGCGAGCCCGGTTCGATCGACGTGAGCGCCTCGGTGCGCGCCCTCCGGCTCTCCTCCTCGAGCATTTTGCGGCGGGACACGACGATGTCGCGCCCCTTCTTCGCGAACTGCGTCACGATGAAGTCGAGCCGCTGGCCCACGAGGTAGTTGAGGTCGGCGCCGTGGCGCAGATCGACGTGCGATGCCGGCGCGAAGGCGCGAAGGCCGCTGAGGTCGACCTCGAGCCCGCCCTTCACCGCCCCGGTCACGAACCCTTCGATCGGCTCGCCGCTCTGGAGCGCCGCCTCGGCGTGCGCGCGCGCCTGGTCGAGCTGCACCGACGCCCTCGACAGGAGGAGCATGCCACCGCGCACGCCGGTGCTCGCCACCGTCGCGATGAACTGATCGCCCTCGATGGGAGGCTCTTCATCGAGGATTTCGCGACGGTCGAACAGACCCGTGGCCTTCCCGGCGATGTCGATCCAGATGGCGTGGTCAGTGATTTTGCTGACCTTGCCAAACACTTCCTCGCCGATGCTGAAGGCCGGGCGATCGCGCGGCGGCGGCGCCCCCTGCCCCTTGCGCCGCTTGCGCTTCTCGCCTCCGGGCTGGGGCTGCCCTCCCGCCTCGTCGGCCGCCTGCTCCTCCTCGCCCTCGTCCTCTGCAGCATCGGATGCAGCGTCGGACGGGTCTGCGTCGCCGGCGTCGGTGGCGACGTCGGCCGCCTCGGCGCCCGGCGGACCGGCCTCCTCCGCGCCCTTGCGTCGGCGGCGACGGCGGCGCTTCTTTCCTGCGCCCCCCTCCGCCTGCGCGGTCGCGCCGGCTTCGCCCGCCAGCGCAGGCTTCGCGGCTTGCGCGGGCTTCGCCGTTTGCGCGGGCTTCGCGGCCGCCGGCGGGTTCCGCCTGCCCGGGGGGGACCCGGGCTTACGGTTGCCGATATCATCCCGCGGCAGGCCGGGGACGCGGTTGCCAATGTTGTCGCCGGGCTGCTCTTCCCAGTCGTCGTCGTCGGCGGCGGCGCTCACCGGTGCGGCGGCGGGTACCGCTGCGACCGGTGCTGCCTCGATCTGGGTCGAGCCCGCCTGCGGCGAAGTTTCGCCGCCCGACGCATCGCTCGCCTCGGAGGGGACGGTGAGCTCCCCTTCATGCGCCTGGGCTGCTTGCTCGGGCGCAGCGTTCGCTGCTTGCTCGGGCGCAGCGTTCGCTGCTTGCTCGGGCGCAGCGTTCGCTGCTTGCTCGGGCGCAGCGTTCGCTGCTTGCTCGGGCGCAGCGTTCGCTGCTTGCTCGGGCGCAGCATTTGACGACTCGAGCTGGCCGCCCTGGTCGGCCGGAGCTGCCGGCGCGTCCGCCGGCGTGGTGGTATTTTCGTGGGTATTCATCCGCGCCTCGCGCGACAACGCATGCCGATGGGGGCGAAACGTGTTCGCGTTCTCTCCAGCGGCCCCCTCGGTTCAATGGGGGGGAAGGGGCCGGAACCATAACGTACCCGGGACGTTTACGCGAGGGCCTACCGCATGATGGGCAGGTGCTTGTTCGTTCCCCCGCTCCGATCGATGCGCAGGCTGCCCCCGCTCGCGAGGTTGTGGGCGCTCATCTGGCCGGCCAGCCGCTCGGCCACATCCACGAACGCGCGCGCGATCGGGCTGCCCGGAGCAGCCTGAACGACCGGCGTGCCGGCGTCGCCCCACTCCCGGATGGCCGGATCCATCGGGATCTGACCGAGCAGCGGCGCCTCGGCGAACTCGGCGATCTTCTGCCCGCCGCCGGCGCCGAAGAGCTCGTGCCGCTTGCTGCACCCGTCGCACACGAAGTAGCTCTCGTTCTCGACCACGCCGAGCAGGGCGATCCCGACCTTCTGGGCCATCGAGACCGATTTGTACACGTCCTGGAGGGCCACCTCCTGCGGCGTCGTCACGACGATCGCGCCCGTGGTCCTCATCTTCTGGGAGATCGTCAGCGCGATGTCACCGGTCCCGGGCGGTAGGTCCAGCACAAGGTAGTCGAGCTCACCCCACTCCACGTCGCGCATGAACTGGATCAGGGCGTTCTGGAGCATCGGTCCGCGCCAGACGACGGCCGACCTCGGATCCTCCAGCAGGAAGCCGATCGACATGAGCTTCACACCGAAGCGCTCGAGCGGCAGGAACTTCTGGCCATCGGCGGAGGTCGGGCGGCCCATCACGCCGAGCATGGTCGGGACGCTCGGCCCGTACATGTCCGCGTCGAGGAGGCCGACCTTGGCCCCCTCGCGGCTCAGCGCCAGCGTCAGGTTGGCGGCGACCGTGCTCTTGCCGACGCCACCCTTGCCGCTCATCACGAGGACGATGTTGCGCACGCCCGGAGACGGGTCGTCCTGGAGGATGGTGCGCGTCGGGATGGCGATGTCCCACGCGATCCGGACGTCCTTCGCGCCGGCGCCCTTCAGCGCCGCCTCGATGTCCGCAGCGAGCCGCTGCTTGAAGTAGCTGGTCAGCTCGACGGTGAGCGAGACCGCCTCGCCCTCGACCGAGAGCTCCCGGACGCGCCCGAGGTCTGTGAGAGGGCGCTGGAGATCCGGCGCGATGACCTTTGCCAGCGCGGCGAGGGCGGCATCCTTCGTGATGGGCATGGGGCGGAGGAGTTAGGACCGCTCGGGATTCCCGTCAACCGGCGAGCGCGGCACGCTCGCGGCCGCTCGGTTTCGTCTCGCCTCGCCTCGCGCGGGGCACCGGCCGTCCCGGCGCCCGGCCGCTTCCCTCACCAGCAGGAGGTGACCACGGAAGCCTGGTCGCCTGGGTCGAGCTGGCGCGACGGCAGATAGCACCGCGAGTCCACGCACACCTGGCTCGAGTTCACCTCGACGCACACGCACGCACCGGGGAGCCCGCTGGGCGACTTCGGGCAGACGTCGGCCGCGTTCTCCGCGGTGCACCGGATGGGGAGCGCCGCGTCGATGCACACCCGCTGGCCACGCAGCGTGGTGGTGCACCCCATCGTGGAGTCTTGGTCGCCGCAGTCGATGTCGTTGCGGCACGGCTCACAGAAGTTGCCCTGCCCGACGCAGGCGCCGAACCGCGGCGTGCACGCGCCGTCCTCGCACCTGTAGTCGAGGTCGCAGTCGGTGTCCGTGCTGCAGGACCTGGCGCACCGGCTCTCGCCGCCGATCGTGACGCAGCGCTGCCCTGAGACGAGCGAGCAGTCGAGATCGGAGCTGCACAGCGCGCACTGCGTGCGCTTGACGCAGGTGCTGCGCAGCAGGCACAGCGAGCCCTCGACATAGGTGTTGCCGTCGCCGAACATGGCGGGGTCGACGCATCCTTCGTCGGTCTCGCCGCAGAAGCTGCTATTCCCCTTCTCCGTGCCGCAGATCGCGCGAGGGTCGCGGGTCACGGCGCACTCGAAGCCGCCGGGGCAGTCTGCGTTGCTCGCACAATGCGGCTGCGAGCAGTACGCCTCGGCGTCGCCCTCTCCCTTGCCGAGGCACTCCAGGCCGAGCGAGGTGCACTGGTCGGGGGAGCAGGTCGGGATGAAGCAGTAGCTGCCGTCGCTGCACTTGCCGGCGGAGCAGGCGGGATCGTCGCCGCACACCGCTATGTCGCGCTGGCACTCGTCGGGTTTACCGTTGCACTGCATCAGGTTGCACGGCGTATCATCGGGGCAGCGCCCGAACTGGCCGCACTCGAGACCGAACGGACATGACGCACCGAAGCCCACTATTTTTCCGTTTGGCTTACAAATGGAAATTTCGACTTTCGTGTCGTCCTCCTCGGCGGGCATACAGTCCTGGAGACCCGGGGTGCATTCAAGGTGGCTGCTGCACTTGAGCACGCAGCGGTTGCCGACGCAGGTGTTGCCCGGGAGGCAGAGTTCCGGCTCGCACTTGCCTTCGCAGACGCCGTTGATGATCACCCCCCCGAAACATTCGTCCCGCGGCGTGTCCGATGACGAGCAGGCGCCGCTCGCGAGGGCCGCCGCGCTCGCCAGGCAGCCCAGCATCAGGAACGCGTGGAGACGACGGAGACGGGCGCTGCGAGAGGATACGACCTGCTGCATAGGACCTCAGCGCGGGAAACACCCGCGGATCGGGGCAGGCACCGGGGGCCTGGCCGGAGATTGCGGAAACGAGCCCCCGAGCGAAGCGGCGACGGCGACAAGGTTGCCCTTGACGCCCCCCGTGCCGCCCAGAAGAATGAGCACTCCTACACCATACTTCAGGCGGTGGCATCATGCGAATGGACGCAGTTCTCGTTTGGATGGGCCTTGGCGTCGTAGCAACCCTGGGGCTCGTCGGCTGCGCAGGAGAGGATCCCATTCCGGCTCCTCCTTTTCCTGACGGGACGGGTCAACCTGCGGCCAACGCGGCTCAATATCCGGCTGGGCCGTATGGGATCAGCCCCGGCCGGGTGATCGCGAACTATCAGTTCGTCGGATACGCCAACGCCGCCGAACACAACGACACGATGCAGCCGATTCAGCTCGCCGACTTCTACAACCCGTCCGGGGAGGAGGTCTTTCCCGAGGGCTCGCCTTACGGCGCTGGCGAGCCGAAGCCGAAGGTGCTGCTGATCGACGTCTCGTCCGTGTGGTGCCACCCCTGCAAAGTCGAGGCGGAGTCCGTCCTGCCCCGGCTTTACGAGCAGTATCAACCGCTGGGCGGCGAGTTCCTGGTCCAGCTCGCTGACGGGAGGAACCCGGGCGAGCCGGCCGTGGCGCGCGACCTGTACCGCTGGACGACCCAGTACGACGTGCAGTACCCGTCGGCGATCGACCCGTCATACAAGCTCGGCGCGCTCTTCCAGGCCGATGCGTTCCCGGCGAACATGCTGGTCAAGACGAAGGACATGACCATCGTCGAGGTCGTCGCCGGCGTGCCCGCGGAGGACAGCCGTTTCTGGCGAACCTTCGAGAGGATCATGAACGGCGAGATCTGAACGAGCCGCCGCGCGGGCGCATCGCCGAGCCACCGCGGTCGGCACGCCCGCGCGGGAGAATCTGCCAGGGCGCCGCTCCTGGCGTCCGCGACGTTAAGCCCTCATGCCGGGTCGGCCGCTCAGGCTGGCCCATTCGCGACGGAAACCCTCGATGAACCGAACTACCCGCTGCGCGCTCTCGCTGGTGTTCACTGTCCTTGGCCTCGCGACCACCGCGTGCGGAGCAGCCTCCGGCGGCCCGGCGGCGAGCCCTGCACCGGACTTCTCGCTCCCCGCCCTCGACGGCAAGACAGTCAGGCTCTCGGACTACGCCGGCAAGAGCGTCGTATTGATCGACTTCTGGTCGACCACCTGCGATCCGTGCCTGGCGGAGATGCCCCACATCGTCGAGCTCTACAAGAAGCACAGGGACAAGGGGTTCGTCGTGCTCGCCGTGTCCCTCGATGGACCGGAGTCCCGCGCGCAGGTGAGCAGCACGGCGCACGATAGGGAGATGATCTTCCCCGTGCTCCTCGACGAGGAGACGACCGTGGCCGCCAAGTACAATCCGAAGCGCGAGCTCCCGTTCTCCGTGCTCATCGGCCGAGACGGCTCGATTCTTCACAAGCGCGGCGGGTACCAGCCCGGCGACGAGGCGATGCTCACCGAGCAGGTCGAGAAGGCGCTCGGCCAACCGTAGGAACGGAGGGACTCGCGCTCGGCGCCGCGCCGCGACGACGCTCCACAGGCGATAGGTCCATGGTAGGAACGCGAGGTGCGCTCCCTGCTCCAAGCCGCCCTTCCCTGTCTGCCCGCAGCGTCCCTCCTCCTCGCCGCCGGCCCCGCGGCGGCGATCGATCTCCCGAACGTCGGCGGCAAACCGATGGCGGTGGACGTCGTGAACACCGCGGCCGCGGTGTACCACTTCGACAACCGGAACGACGATCCCCGCTACGCGTCGCGCTACCTCGACGACCACTACGGCGAGATCCTCGACCGGCTGGACGCGCAGATCAGCTGGTGGCGTCTTCAGCTCGGCGCCCGGATCGATGCCGCCCTCTATGTCGGCGCGCCATCGGCGACCAGCGCCGACCTGCAGCAGAAGATTCTGAACGATGAGGTCTTGTTCGAGATCAACGACGCCAGGCGGGAGCTCCACTCGCGGTACCGGAACACGGTCTATCCGGCGAAGCTCTGGGTGACCTACACGCAGCCAGGCATCGAGGCCACGGCAGGCGATTTTTACGCCCAGCTCGGGCGCGGCCTGGTCTTCAGCGTGCGCAAGATGGACGAGCTGGCCATCGACACGACGGTCCGAGGTGGCAGGCTCGCGCTCGAGCACGATTTCACGCTCCTCCGGCTCAAGGCCATGGCCTTCGCCGGGCAGCTGAACCCGCTGCGCATCGACAGCGCGAGCGGCAGGAGGCTGCACGGCGCCGGGTCGCCCCTCTTCTTCGGGTTCCCCGACGCGGAGAGCGCGGGCAACCTGATCACGGACGAGTCGACGTTGGACGCGCAGGGGAATCCGCGCACCGTCAAGAACGTCGCGGAGGCGCGGCCGAGCTACGTCGAGGACACCGTGCTCGGCGGAAGCCTGGAGGTAGGGGTGAAGGGCGTGCAGCTCGCCGCGAACGGAGCGCTCCTCCGCGGCGAGATCGGCACGTTCAGCGGCTCGATCGGCGTTCCCTCGATCGCGGAGCACGGGGACGTGTATGTCGAGGTGGCCGGCCAGCCGGGCCGAACGGAAGAGGGCCGGCGCATCCGGTCAGGCTATGCGATCTACGCGGCGGCGAACGCCCGCAGCGGGCCGCTCGCCGTGTCGCTCGAAGGGAAGCACTATCGCCGCTTCTTACCGCTCTCGGCCAGCATCGATGCCGATGTGCTGAACCCCGGCTTCAGCGCGCCCGAGTACAAGGGCCTCGCGTACAACCAACCTCCCACGGCGGAGCCCGTCTATGTCGAGCCGATCGGAGCGCCGAATGTCTGCGCGACAGGCGGGCGCGGGCGCGTCGACTACCGCTTCAACCGGAGAGCGTCCCTGTACGCCTGGGTCGGTCATTACGTGAGCTTCACGGAGAAGGCGAACGAGGAATGCATCACGGACGACGCAAACCGCACCGACACGTGGGACGTAGCGGCAGGCACCGAGCTCCACTTCGATAACAGCCGCTCGCACGTGCGCGCGTGGGCCGGAGCTCGGCAATCCGACGAGGCCGATTCGGAGCGCGCTTTCTACAGCGAGGGCTACGTCCGCTACGACATCGTGAAGCACCTCGCCGGAGCATTTTCCATCCAGGCGCAGGGCAACAGCCGCCGCCGCTACAGGCCAGAGAATTTCGAGTCGTCCTGGATCGAAGGGGACAACTACCTCGCGCTCCAGTGGTCGCCCCACCTGGCTGCAATTTTCGGTCACGAATACACATCCGTACCTGGTTGCGAGCCCGGCAAGGACGGCGAGCTCTGCCACCTCTTCAGCGGGGGGCTGCAATGGAAGTCCGGCTCAAAGAGGACGACGCTCGCTCAGATCGTCGACACGGCGCAGCTCTTCGTCGGCCAGCGGCGCGGTGGCCTGCGCTGCGTCTCCGGTGTGTGCCGGACCTTCCCGCCGTTCGAGGGTGCGCGGCTCGAGCTCGTCTCGCGGTTCTGAGCGGCCGGGCGCTCGTCGGGCCGGGGCCGGCGCCGCTCAGGACGCGCCGAGGATGGCGCAGGCCACAGAGATCCTGACCTGAGGCACGGCGTCGGCGAGGAGCAAGGCAGCGCGAGGGCTCTCGCCGAGCTCGACCAGGCCGGTCGCCGCCGCCTCCCGCACCGGGATCTCCCGGGATCGGAGATCGCGCTCCAGGAGCGGCACGGCCGCGCGCACGCCTGCACGGGCGAGAGCTCCCCGCGCGAGCACCGCGCGCGTCGACGTGCCCGAGGCGAGCTTCATCAGCCACGCGACCGCCGCGGAGCGCTCGCGCGCTGCGACGGTGTCCGGCGGAGCATCGACGTGGCGGGCGTGGACGGCGAAGGCCACGGCGTGGTCCGGATCGTCCTTCGCTTCGAGGAGCGCGGCTCGCACCGCGGGGTCCTCGAGCGGCGCGGAGAGGATGGCGTAGACGCGATCCCTGCTCTGACTGGCGCGGATGGCGCCGATGAGCACGGAGACCGCTTCCCCGGCGCCATCGCCGCCCACGCGCACCAGCGCGCGCGCCGCGGCGATCGCCGGGGCGCCGCGCTCGGTGGAGATCGCCCAGAGGAGCTGCGCGCGGCCGCCGTCGCCGAGGGCGCGCGGCGCCGCCCACGCCTCGGCGATCGCTTCACGCCCGGGTTCATCCGAGAGGGTCCAGATATCCCGTAACGCCAGCACGACCTCCCGACCGCCGAGCGCGCCGGCGGCGCGGATCGCGAGCGTCCGCGCGAGCGGGTACGGGTCGAGCCGCGCCGCTTCGAGCAGCGCGCCCCGGTCGCTCGGGTCCGCCGCTGCGATCGCGGCGCGAAGCGCCGAGACGCGCACCTCCTGATCTCCGTCGAGCATCCGCGAGCGGCGCACCGCGCCGTCCGCGGCTGCGACGAGGGCTCGCGTCTCCAGCGCGCGGAGCGCCGCGTTCTTGCCAGGGGACCTTCCCGCCGCCGCATCGTTTGCGTACAGCTTCACGCGCTCTGGATCGGTGATCCCTGCCTCGAGGAGGATCATCGCCGCGGCTGTCGTGACCGCGTCCGAGCCCGCCGCGCGCTCGGCGAGCGCGTCCTCCAGGGGGCGCGCGCAGGTCCGGATCTCGCGCAAAAGATCGACCCCGGACGGCGGCGTCGCGCGCGCGATCTCCCCCTCGGCGACCGCACGGGCGATCGCGCGTGCGGCGTCGCTGTCCAGCGCGCCGCGGCGCAGATCGTCGTTCAGCGCGCGGCGCAGATCGTCGAACCTGCCCGCCTCGGCCGCGCGTATCGAGGCCGAGCTCGCGCAGCCGATGACCGCGGCGAGCGAGAGGAGGCCGGCGAGGATCGACCCGGAGAGCACGCGGTGCATGAGGCGCCTCTTACCGCGCCGAAGTGCGCGCTCGAAGCCCCTTCGGCTCGACCAGCCGGGGAATCCGTTCTATACGGCGCTCACCTCCCGGCACCATGCGTATCGACGTCATCGTCAACACCACGGCGCGCCGGTACCGGGCGAGGCCTTCGCTCATCGACCGCATGTCGGCCGCTTGCGCTAGCGCGGCGAAGCTCCATCTGACCTCGAACATCGCGGAGCTCGAGGAGGTCTGCGATCGGATCGCGCAGCGGGGCACGGATCTCGTCGCGCTCTCCGGCGGCGACGGCAGCTTCATGGCGGGGGTCACGGCGCTCGCTCGCGCCTTCGGCGAGAGCTCCTTGCCGCCCCTCGTCCTGCTGCCAGGCGGAACCGTGGCGACCGTCGCGCGGAACTGGGGCATGGCGGGCGATCCGGCTGCGCTCCTCGAGCGGATCATCCACGAAGCTCGCGGCCGCCACGACGGCGCCGCCCTCCGTGGGACCGTCCGTCGGCCCACCTTGCGCGCGCGAGCGACGACGCGCGGCGGAGTCGAGGAGCGCATCGGCTTCATCTTCGGCACCGGGCTCGTGGCCAGCTTCTTCGATGTCTACTACGAGCGCGGAGGGGACGGATACGGCGCCGCTGCACGCATCGTGGCGCGGGTGTTCATCGAGTCCTTCTACGGCGGCTCGTATGCGCGGCGCGTGCTCGACCCGTTGCCCTGCACGATCGACGTGGAAGGACGGCAGCTCGCCCCGCGCGCCTGGTCGCTGATCTGCTCGTCCGCGGTGCGCGATCTCGGCATCCACATGCGGGTCACCTACCGGGCCGGTGAGGATCTCGAGCGCCCGCACCTCGTCGCCAGCGCGCTGCCCCCCCGAGAGCTGGGCCCGCGCGCCCCGCTCGTCGTTGCGGGCCGGAGGATCGGCGGCAGGGATCACTTCGACGATCTCGTCCGCGATTTCACGGTCCGGTTCGACGCCGCGCCCGGCGCGACGTCTCCCGGCGACGGTCCCTATATCCTCGACGGAGATCCCCTCCGGGCGAGCGAGATCCGGATCTCCGCCGGGCCGTCCATCGACGTCTTGCCCCTGCGCCCCTGAGGCCGCGCGCTCGCCGGTGGCGTGCGCCCGCTCCGTCAGGCGCCGGGCGCTGCGTCGCGTGACGGAATCATGACCAGTGTCGTGAAGCCCAGTGACCGGCGTGCTCGATGCTCCATGCACCTTGGAAACCATGACGCACGCCCCTGCATCGAGCCCTACACGAGTCGTCGTACCGAAGTCTGGCCCGGGTCTCGGCCAGCTCTTCAACGTGCTCGGGATCGTCGCGATCCACGTGGGCACCGTGGTCGCCATCATGCGAGGCGCCACCTGGAAGCTCGCGGCGCTCGCTGCGGCCACGTACTTCATCCGGATGTTCGCTATCACGGCGGTCTACCACCGGTACTTCTCGCACCGGAGCTACAAGACGAGCCGTGGCCTCCAGTTCCTGCTCGCGCTGCTCGGGACCACCGCGACCCAGAAGGGCCCGCTGTGGTGGGGGGGAACGCACCGCGTCCATCACAAGTACTCGGACACCGAGCGCGACGTTCACAGCCCGCTCCGCAGGGGGTTCTGGTACGCGCACCTCGGCTGGTGGCTCGGCCGCGAGCACGAGGAGCTCGACCTCAAGCGGATCCCTGATTTCGCGGGCTTCCCTGAGCTCCGCTGGCTGGACCGCTACCATGTGATCGGGCCGCTCGGCATGATGGCGCTGCTCGTCGCGGTGGGCGGCTACGATGCGTTCCTGTGGGGCTACGTCGTGTCGACGTGCGCGCTCATGCACGGCACGTTCACGATCAACTCCCTCGCGCACGTGTTTGGCTCGCGGCGTTACGCGACGACCGACACGAGCCGCAACAATTTCTGGCTCGCGCTGATCACGCTCGGCGAGGGCTGGCACAACAACCACCATCACTACATGAGCAGCGCGAACCAGGGCTTCTTCTGGTGGGAGGTCGACGTCAGCTTCTACATCCTGCGCGGGATGGAGAAGCTCGGCCTGATCTGGGACCTCAGGACGGCGCCGGCGCACGTGCTCCAGCGGAACCTGATCAAGGAGGTCGGCGAGCGCTCGCCGCTTCTCGCCCCTCACGCCGCGCCGGTCGAGCCGCTCGACGCCCCGCCTCTGGGCCGGCCGAGCCTCGGCGACGTCTGACCGCCCTCCCCGTTCGGCATCGAACCGCTGACGGACGAAGGCCGCTGGTCAGCTTTCGTCCGTCAGCGCTCGCGGCAGCCCGCTCGATAACCTGAGCCGGCCCATGCATCCCGCCGCCGACGTGGCGGCCAGAGATCCGTCAGGGCTCCCCGGTGGAGCCGCTAGTTCACGGACGAAGCAGCTTGCTGGCTGTGAGCGGTGGCGGAATCGCCGGGCTTCGGCTTCTCGGCCTTGTTGCGCTCGCGCTGTCGCTCCAGGCCGGCGCGGACGAACCGAGCGAAGAGCGGGTGCGCGCTTTGGGGGCGACTCTTGAACTCGGGGTGGAACTGACAGCCCACGAAGTACGGGTGCTCGCGCAGCTCGACCATCTCGACGAGCCGCTGGTCGGGCGACGTCCCGGAGAGCACGAGCCCCTTCTGCACCATCGCTTCGCGGTACTTGTTGGCCACCTCGTACCGGTGCCGGTGCCGCTCGCTGATGCTCGTCTGCCCGTATGCCTCCGCAGCGACCGAGCCCTTGTCGAGCACGCACGGGTACGCGCCGAGACGCATCGTCCCGCCCTTCTCGACGACCCCCTTCTGGTCGGGCATCAGATCGATCACCGGGTAGGCGGCGTTACGATCGAACTCCACGGAGTTCGCTCCCGCCATGCCGCAGACGTGCCGCGCGAACTCGACGACCGCGAGCTGCATGCCGAGGCAGATCCCGAAGAACGGGATCTTCTCCTCGCGCGCGTAACGGATGGCCTCGATCTTTCCCTCGGTCCCGCGATCGCCGAAGCCGCCGGGCACGAGGATCGCGTCGAGGTTCGAGAGCAGCTCGGGCGCACCGCGCGCCTCGATCTGCTCGGAGTCGATGTACTCGAGCTCGACCCGCACGTCGTTGTGGAGCCCGCCGTGGACGAGCGCCTCGTGCAGCGACTTGTAGGAGTCGCGCAGGTGCACATACTTGCCGACGACGCCGATCTTCACGATGCCGCGGGACGGCTTCTTGAACCGCTCGACGATGCGCTGCCAGGATGAAAGATCCGGCTGCCTCGCCCAGATGTTGAGCAGCTCGGTGATCTTCTCGTCGATCCCCTCGGCGTGGAGGACCAGCGGGAGTTCGTAGATGCAGTCGACGTCGACGGCCGCGATCACGCAATCGACCGCAACGTTCGAGAAGAGGGAGATCTTCTCCTTCATGCTGCGCGGGAGCGGTCGATCGCAACGACAGATGAGGATGTCCGGCTGGATGCCGATCTCGCGCATCTCCTTCACCGAGTGCTGCGTGGGCTTCGTCTTCAGCTCGCCCGCCGTCGCGATGAACGGCACGAGCGTGACGTGCACCGAGATGGCGTTCTGCGCGCCCGACTCCACCTTGAGCTGGCGGATCGCCTCGATGAACGGGAGCGACTCGATGTCGCCCACGGTGCCGCCGACCTCCACGATCGCCACATCGGCCCCGTCCGCGGCGGAGCGGATGCGCAGCTTGATCTCGTCCGTGACGTGCGGGATCACCTGCACCGTCGCCCCGAGATACTCGCCGCGACGCTCTTTCGAGATGACCGCCTCGTAGACGCGGCCCGTGGTGAAGTTGTTCTGCCTCGTCATCCGGGCGAGCGTGAAGCGCTCGTAGTGCCCCAGATCCAGATCGGTCTCCGCGCCGTCGTCCGTGACGAAGACCTCGCCGTGCTGGTAGGGCGACATCGTGCCGGGATCGACATTGATGTACGGGTCCAGCTTGAGGTGGGTGACCTTCAACCCACGGGACTCCATCAGCGCCCCGATCGACGCCGCAGCCAGTCCCTTGCCGATCGACGATACGACTCCGCCTGTGACGAAGACGAACTTGGTCCGCTTGCTCATGACCCATCGCTCCGCTGCGCCGTGTGCGCGCCTGTAACCAGTTCCTCGATCGGCGCTCAAAGGTGAGCGCCGACGAGGCTCGGCTGTCCACGGCAAATGCCTTGCCCGGCTTACAAGCCGCACGGCTCCGTCAACAGAACCGAAGCCGGAGGAAACCCCGCGAGGGGGAATCCCGCACCGGCAACAGAACCTGACCTGCCGTGCGAGCCCGTCTGCAACCGGACGGGCCCGAGGCAAGCCTGCGCGACGTGATGCCGCTCTGAATCCGCCGGCATTCTAGGCCGCTCTCCCAGCGCGTCAATGCAAAGGGCAATCCGATCTCCCAAGAAGGCCTGGGCCCCTCGGGATCGGGCCCGACCGCGGCCGCGGGAGCGGGAGCTCCAGCCGCCCGAGGCTTCGGCGGACCGGGATGGTACGCTCCGCCAGCGCTCCGCGACCTGGCCACGCCATGAGAATCGCCCACGTGCTCCAGCTGGCGACGTCCACCCAGGTCGTCGCGCTGGAACGGGACGGTGCGCTCTACGACGTCGCGGAGCTCGAGCGCCACTTCGGGACGAAGCTCGCTGACATCCGCGGCGTCTCGGACTTTCACACCCGCGTCGTGGCGCTCCGTTGTGCCGGTCTCCACGCGCTGGACGACCGGCTCCTCAGCGGAGATCGCCCCTCGTCGACGCAGCTGCAACCGGCCACCGTCCTGTGGCTGCCTCCCTGCGCCACCGACCGCGCGGCGTACATCCAGCTCGGGCCTTACGCGCACGGCGCAGAGCGCCCCTGGTATCGGTTCGGCAACAGCCGCGCGCTGCTTGGACAGGATGCAGCGATCCCCTTCCCCGCGCTCGAGGACGACCCCGACTACGAGCTGAACCTGGCGGCGCTCCTCTGCGAGGATCTTCGGCGCGCCACGCCGGAGGAAGTGGAGCGCGCGATCGCCGGCTACACCGTGCTGAACGACTGGACCGCGCGCGGCCTGGAGGCGCGATCGCTGGCGGGCGGGTTGCCGCCTTCAGAAGCGAAGGATTTCGCGACGCAGCTCGGCCCGGTGCTCGTCACGCCCGACGAGCTCGGCCCGGTCGCGGAGCTGCGGACCCAGGTCCGCGTTGGCGCCGAGGCGCTCCCCTGCTCTCGCGTCGGCGAGTGGGCCTTCTCGCTGATCGAATCGGTCGCGTACATCAGCAACCACATCGAGCTGCGCGCAGGCGACGTGGTCGGAGCAGGCCGGGTCTTCGGCGGGAGCGCCGGCCGGCAGGTGCCGTACGGCGCCAGCGTGGAGCTGATGATCGAGCGCATCGGACGACTGACCGGCAAGCCGGTCCGCGGCCCCGCTCCGTTGCCATGGCGCCGCGGGTGAGCGGCGCCGGCGCATCGCCGCGCGTGGCCCTCGGCGGTCAGAACGAACCGACGACGCCGAGGCCCACGCCGGTCGCGGTGATCACCGGGGCCGGCCGCACCGTCAGCGCCGCGGGCTCCACCGGCTGCGCCGAGCGTGCCTCGGTGGTCATGAAGACGCCCTCGGCGACGAGGCCGAGGCCAGCGAGCTGCGCGAGCCCGCCGACGACGGTGAGCGCCCCGCGCAGATACAGCTTCGCTCCGCAGTCCGGATCGTCAGCGGCGCAGTCGTTCTTGGCGAGCGCGAGCCAGGGGCCCGCGATCGGGATCTTCAGCTCGCTCGACCCGGGCACCTCGGGCCAAGAGGACGCGGCCAGGAACGCCGCGCCATAGGCGAGGGCCGTCACGGCCGCCCCGCCGACGATGACCTTCGCGCGCGCTGACGACGGCGGATACCGCGGAGGTACCGCTGGCTCCTCCGCGTCGGCGGAAGCAGCGGTCAACGCGAGCACGGCGGCGACGGCGAGGGCGGAGCTCTTCATGGAGTCTTCGTGCTGGAGGGCGCGGAGCCGGACTTCTTCGACGGCAGCTTCACCGTGTACGGAACCTCGAGCGGCTCGCCATCGAACGGCAGCACGATCTCTCCGACGAAGGCACGCTTGACGCAAGATTCGGCAGGCGTTCCGGCGAAGGGCGGCCCGACCAGCACGTCGGTCACGCGCCCCTTCTGGCCGTCGAACACGACCTTGACCTCGCCCTCGCCAGTCGGCGCGCTGGGCACGACCTCGGCGCAGTTCGCCGCCTTGTCGCCCCCGCGCCGCAGCGCGATCTCCATCTGCTTCTTCTGGTCGACGTTGAGCCCGCCGCCGTCGTCCGGTGACGCGCTCGTCTCGGCGGCGTCCGAGCTGCCCGTCTCCGCCGGTGCGGCCTGGTCGGAGTTTGCCTGGTCGAAGTTGTAGTCTTCCCCTGCCTGCTTGGGCTTGGCGCCGGAGCATGCCGTCGCCGCGAGGATGATGAGCGGCAAGAGCGCGCGGGTCGAATGCTGCTGGGACACGGAGTCCTCCCTTCGAACAGAACGTGAAGGTGTGCCTGCGCGCACCGTAGCAAGCTCTCCTTTACAAGGACAACCCCGAGCGCGCACCGAGAAGCATCGCCGGGCTGCGCCGAGGCGGTCGACCGGAGGAAGCGCCCGCGGTGGAGACATTGTAGACCCGGAGAGCCGTCATGCCTCGACATCCCCGCCGCGCCGTATCCGTGGTCGCGCTCGTGCTCTCGTCGATCCTCGCCCGCCCGGGTGGCTCGCAGCCGCTCGACGGCGGCACGAGCCCCGCGGAGCGCTCGACCCGCAAGGAGGAGCTCACGCACGGCATACCCGGTGCCTCGAGCGCACCCCGGTCGCCCCTCGGAGCGCATGGACCTCGAAAATTCGACCCAGGCCGCGCTCGAGAGCAGCTCGAGAAGCTCGCCACCGGCGTGCATCGCTCGGGGGGGCGGGTCGGCGTGCTCGCGCTCGACATCGCGAGCGGAGCGACCCTCGCCGCCTTCGACGAGCGCGGCCTGTACAACCCCGCATCCAACGCGAAGCTCTTCACCGCAGCCGCTGCGCTGCGCCTGCTCGGCCCGGGCTACCGCTACCTGACCGGCCTCTACGGGGAGGCATCGAACGGGAGCGTCGCCGAGCTCGTGCTCCGAGGTGCCGGAGATCCGTCGCTCAGGACGCGCGATCTCTGGGAGATGGCGCGCGACCTGCGCGCGGCCGGCATCCGCAAGGTCACCGCGATCGCGATCGACCAGGGGTACTTCGACGCGCGCTTCGTGCCTCCGGCCTTCGAGCAGCAGCCGGATGAGTGGGCGGCTTTCCGCGCCCCGGTCGCTGCGGCCTCGCTGAACGCGAATGCCTTGCGCTTCACGGTGCGCCCGTCGAGAGCGGGTCAGGCCGCTTCGGTCGCGATCGATCCTCCAGGCTTCACGGTGCTCCGTGGCACCGTGACCACCGCGAAGCGCGGCACGCCTGAGAAGATCGTCGTCCGACTCGAGTCGAGCGGTCAGCGCCTCGTCGCGCACCTCAGCGGGCACGTTCCGGAGGGCGGCCGCGCGGTGAGCCTCGCGAGGCGCGTCGATGATCCGCGCATGGTCGTGGCGTACGCGCTCAAGGAGATGCTGCAGGAGGTGGGCGTCGAGGTCTCCGGTGAGGTGCGGCTCGGCGGCGAGCATCAGAAGCGGCTCCTTGTGGCTCACCGCTCGGCGCCTCTCGGCGAGCTCCTCGCCCCCCTCGGGAAGGACAGCGACAACTTCTACGCAGAGACGATCTTCAAGACGCTCGCCGCCGAGAAGCGCGGACGCCCCGGCACAGCTGAGGCCGCGGCGGAGCTGGTCGGCGAGATCCTGACCGAGCTCGACGCCTTCGGAGAGGGCGTCGTCCTGCGGAACGGCTCCGGCTTGTTCGACGCGGCCCGTGCATCGCCAGCGTCCATCGTCCGGCTGCTCCGCGCCGCGCACCTCGATCCGGCGCTCGGCGCGGACTTCACCGCGCAGCTCGCGATCGGCGGCGTGGACGGGACCTTGCGCGGCCGCTTCCGCGGGTGGTCGAAGGAGCGCGCCATCCGCGCCAAGACGGGGACGCTCGCCTCGGTGGTGGCCCTCTCCGGCTACGTCCTCCCGCCGCCCGGCCGATCTCCGATCGCCTTCGCTGTCCTGGCCGCCGACGTCCCGGGGAACATCGAGCCGGTACGAAGAGCGATCGACGACTTCGTCGGTGCGCTCGCCGACGAGCTCTGGAAGGGTGCGCGCACGCCGTGAAGGCGTGCGCGTCCACGGCCACGTGTGCAGCCGCGACGAGCTCCCGATCCCCGCCCGCCGCTGCGCGTGCCCACGCACGAGCGGGATCAGGCGGCTCGATCAGCACGGCCGCGCAGCGTTGCGCTGCGCGGCCGCATCATCGTACCCGCTCGGCGCTCGTCGCTCAGTAGTCGCGCATCTGCTTGCGGATCTTGCCGAGCGCCTGCTCCTGGAGCTGACGGATGCGCTCGCGCGACAGGTTGTACTTGTCGCCGATCTCCTTGAGCGTGAGCTCATCCTCATCGTCGAGGCCGAAGCGCCAGCGGATGATCCGCGACTCGATCGGCGTGAGCGTCGTCAGAAGCCGCCGGACCTCGTCGCTCCACTTCCTGTTCGCCAGGTGGTCGAACGGCGACAGCGCGTTCTCCTCCTGGAGGAAGTCGATGAACTTCCGCCCGTCCTCGTCACCGACTGGGCGGTCGAGAGAGAACGGCGTCTCCGCGTAGAAGTCCTTCACCTTGTCGAGCTTCTCGCGCGGGACCCCCGTCTCCTTCTCGAGCTCCTCGATCGTCGGCTCGTGCCCGGTGCGCGCGATGATCGCCTGCGTCGCCCGCGCTACGCGGTTGTACGTGTCGAGCATGTGGACCGGGATGCGGACAGCGCGGCCCTTGTCGGCCAGAGCTCGGCTGATCGCATGCCTGATCCACCAGGACGCATAGGTCGAGAAGCGGTAGCCGCGGCTGTGATCGAAGCGCTCGACCGCCTTCATCAGCCCGATGTTGCCCTCCTGGATCAGGTCGATGAGCGGCAAACGCCCGCGGTTGTACCGGCGTGCGATCGACACGACGAGCCGCAGGTTGGCCTTCACGAAGCGGTTCTTCGCGTCGTGCTGCGCCTGGAAGGATCGCTCGACCCGATCGAGATACCGGCGGTACGAGCTGGACAACGGGAGCCTCGGCCGCGTGGGACGCGTCTCCTCGGGATCGCTCACGTCGTCCTCGAAATCGGGCTCGCGCACGAGATCGCGCGCGATGGTGAAGGCACGCGCCATCCAGAGGCGATCCGAGTCGGGCAGCCGGACGGCGGCAGCGAGCTCCTCGGAGAGCTGGGTCCACGGCTTCTCCTGCTCGGGCAGGAGCTTCCCCTTCTGCTTCTTGGCGAGGCGAACGAGCTTCTGCAGCTCCGCGATCTGCGGGGCCTTCACCTCATCCTCGCCGGCCTTCACGACATCCTCCTCGAGCGCGGTGAGGATGTATTCGGCCGCAGGCAGGTACGAGAGGAGAGCCACCCAGTGGTCCACCTCCGTGCGCTCGACCGCGCGTGCGGTGTCGAGCTCCTCGTCCGGCCCCATGACGGGATGCAGCGCCATGTCGCGGAAGTAGCGGGCGAGCATCGAGTCGCCGCCGCCGTCCTCGACATCCTTCAGCTCCCGATCCTGGCTCTTCGTCCGCTCGGGCTGGGGCAGCCGCTCGATCGGCCCGATGTCCAGGTCGATGAAGTCGGCCGCCCGATCCTCATCCAGGATCTCCGCCGGGCGGGGTCGGACGGCGGTCTCCTCCGCCTGGTCGTCTTCCAGAAGGTTGAGGGCTGCGATTTCTGGCGTGGCTGTCCCACCCTGAGCGAGCGGGTCGCCCTTCACTACAGTGGCGTTGCTCTTGGTCGACCTCATGGCGGCTCCCTCCACGGTGGTAGCTCCTTGAAAGTGCGAGCGCGGCGACTGGCTGTCCCCGAATCCTTCGACCTCGGAGACCCCCGGATCGGTGGTCTGCGATGCCGCCCGCCGGGGAGCCGATGCGGTCTCGGCTCCCTGCAAGCTCTTGGATGCCGCGAGCCGCGCAGAGGTACCTACAGCAGAGGACTTGGCGTTTCTCCGCGCAGTTTCTGGACGGCGGGCGGTCGACGTGCTCATCTTGGTCTTTGTGTCGGCGTTCACTTCTAAACGGCTGACCTTGCGAGATTGAAATGCCTCGTCACCTTTCAACGGCGGGCGAGACGATTTCGTGCCAAACAGGGAGCAGGAGCTGACCGAAGGAGCCCCTGTTGAAACTGGCAACCGCTGGTGCTTTCTTTTGATTCCGGTCGAACTCTTCGCGCCTGAGGCAGGCCTGCTCTTGCAGAGTGATGCCCTTGAGCTAGCTCCCGATGGCAGCCTAACTCCAGAAGCAAGAACAGTGCCTTTATTGGCGTGCGTTCCGTGTTCTCCCGTTTGAGAGCTTGACCTGGGTGCGGTATGTAGAGTGGAAGGTGCCGTCCGTGTCGTGTCGAGCGAAACATTTCGCTGCGACCGAGCCGAACTGCATGGCTGGGTACGCTTGTGGGGACGCAACAACATCGGCGACCTGTCTCCTTGGGGGGCACATCGAGCTCGCTGGCCTCCCACGGTTTGGTAGGGCCGCCCTCGCAGCACAGGCAAGGGAATGCGCTGTCCTTTCCAGGGTCTAGGATGGGCCGAAGCCGATCGCTGAGGCCGTTCTCTCAGTGAGCTTCGATGTTTCCTGAACCTGGGCCTCCCGATGGCAATGTCGAGCCCTCACCCGACGGCTGAAGGCGGAGAAGGTTATTTTTCACGACAGATCGCCTGGAAAGTTAGTATTTCCAGGCATCGGGCCAGGCTCAGCGGCGTCGCAGCGAAGTACGCCCCCAGACCCGGGATGACGGACGGGAATGGCCTGAGGGACGTCAGGTCCCGAACGTGCGAGGCCCACGTCGAGCGGCGGTGGCTACCCGGTGGAGCGCTCAGAGATCCTGAAGGTGGGTCCGAGCTTACCCTGGCAGCAGGGTCATAGGGTGCCATCAAAGATGCGTAACCGGCGTGCAGGATGTGCACACTGTGCATTTGTTCGGCACCCATTCGCCTCACCGTGGGGAAGGGCGACGCTTCTTACGCCAAGGGCATAACGGCCTGCCCCCTCACAACGATGACGCTCGGACCTCTACGCCACGGCGCATGGCCCGAGCGGCCTGCTGAATGAAGCAGGATCGGCGTAAGAAATGCTACAAATTGTCGTATTGGCGTCCAGACGGGGCGGTCTAGCAGGCTCGACCGGCTGACGGAAGCTCAGCGGAACGAGCAGGCAGACCGCCCGGTGCCGTCACTTCGCGGCGGCAGGCGCGGCAAGCTTTGCCACGGCACCGAACGACGCCGGATCGTGGATCGCGATCTCCGAAAGGATCTTCCGGTCGAGCGCGATGCCTGCCTTCTTGAGCCCGTTCACGAGGCGAGAGTAGGTCGTGCCATTCAGGCGCGCGGCAGCGTTGATCCGGGTGATCCAGAGACGACGGAAATCACGCTTCTTGAGCTTACGGCTGATGTAGCCGTACTCCCAGGCATGACGCAGGACCTCGACCGCCTGGCGGAAGCGATTCTTCCGGCCGAGGAAGTAGCCCTCGGTTTGATTGAGGACGCGGTTGCGACGACGACGGGCCTTGAACCCTCTTTTTACGCGCGGCATCGGAGTTTTACCTCACTGATCCAGGGTCAGCCGTAAGGAAGAAGCAGCTTGACGCGCTTCTCCATCGCCGAATCGACCATGTCGTTCTTGCGGAGACGACGCAGGCGCTTCTTGCTTTTTTCCTGCATGCAGTGGTTGAGCCCGCACTTGCTGCGGCGAATCCGGCCGGAGCCGGTCACCTTGAACCGCTTGGCCGCGGCCCGGTTCGTCTTCATCTTCGGCATGACGCCCTCGATCCGAGTGCCTACCGCTCCCAGCGGCCACCCTCCGAACCACCGGAGAGGCTGTTCCTTGCCGCAGAGATGCGTAGAGGGGGCGCTTTATGGCGACCCGCCGCGAGGTTGTCAAGGCCCAGGCAGGGGGCAGGCGCCGGTCGACGAGCTCCCAGGGCCGCAGGCTCAGGCAGGGCCGCAGGCTCAGGCAGGGCCGCAGGCTCAGGCCGTCGCTCACTTGCCGAGCACGGCCCGCTGGCCGAACGCCCGGTCCGCCGTCTCGCAGAACCTCCTGAAGGCCATGTACTCGGACGGCTTGATCCGGGACTTCGTCAGGGAGATCTGGCTGCGGACGACGATCTTCCCTGCGGACTGCTCGACCGAGATGGAGAACTTACCGAACGGGGTGTCCACCTCCTGGGGCAGCGGCGCCCTGGTGACGCGCCACCCTGCCGGGAGGCGGATCGACCATTCATCCCGGCGCGTGGTGAGCGCAGGGATGATCACGTCGCGGGTGCGCACCGAGAGGGAAGCAAACTCGGTGGCGAGGCGCTGGGCGGGGACAGCTGGGACCGACAGGGTGTCGCCCTCCGCGCGAGCGAGCGCGACAGCTTTTCCTCTCGCCCGCAGCCTCACCGGCAGCTCGATGTCCTCGAGGTCGTTCACCTCGACGCCGGCCTTGCCGGGAGCCAGCTCGACCGTCCCGAAATCCGCGGCGAGGTCCCGACCTGCCCGATCGCGGCGCGTCCCCTCCGCCATGTAGCGGGTCCGCCAATCCGGCGCGAACGCGCCGGCCACCTGGATGTCGACCCCGAGCTGAGCTGACCCGTCGGCGCCGAGCGCGATGTCGACGGTCCGGTGCACGACGGAAGCCTCCGGCGCGGGCTCCGGGAGGCGGACGAGCTTCGGCTTGCCCTCGTTGATCTGAAGCGCCACCGCTCCGCGATCCATGATCGGCAGCTCGGTCGTGCCGGAGTGCTCTGCCGTTCCGTCGAGGTAGAGGTCGAGCGAAGGCACATACGCGATCGCGTGGTCGAACGGAGCGAGGCTCGCGGGCTCCGGCTCGATGCCGCCTCGCATGCGGGTGCGCACGAGGACGATCGTCGCCGGGATGCCGATCTCGCGGAGCATCGTGACGATCAGCGTCGCCTTGTCCTTGCAGTCACCCCAGCCGCGAGCGAGCGTCTGGGCACACCTCCTCGGGCGGATGCCGTCGATGCCGAACTCGAGCGCCACGTAGCGGGTCTCGGTCGCGTACTTGTAGATCGCGCGGACCTTGCTCAGGTCGTCGTTGAGGTTCTTCGTGATCTCGCGCACCCGCTTGCGCACCTCATCGTCCACATCGAACTGCTCCCGCGCGAGGCCCCAGTACCAGGAGCCGACCTCGTCCCAGCTCTTGAACGTCGAGACGTGAACGTGCGCGAGGATCTCGGACCACGCGGGCATCGCCGGCTCGGGGGCGACCGCCGGGACGGAGGCGGCAGAGAAGCGGAAGATGCGTCGGTCGGCGTCTTCCTTGGTCTCGCGCACGAGGCCAGGCAGGGGGGACGCGAAGATGTGGAACGGCTTCGCCTTCGGCGTGATCAGCACGTACTCGCTGCTGGCGATCGGCTCGTCTCCCTGGAGGTACTCGATCTCGCCGAAGTGATCGGCGATCTCGTTGCGAGGGCTGACGTCGTCGATGCGGTACCGCAGCTCGACGACGTCGCCTGCGTTGAGCCGCGGGAAGCTGACGTAGAACGTGCGCGCCGAGGTGTACATCGCGAGCGCCGGGTTGTTCGCGCCCGCCTCCCCGCTCTCGATCGCCCCGTCGACCTTGCCGTCGGCCCGGTAGACCTTCGCGGCCCGGAGGCTCACGGTCTGGCGATCGGCCTGGTACTCGAAGGCGTACTGCCGGGCGCTCGCCGCAGCCTCGTCCGTGAGCGGCTGGAAGACGACCTGCCGGAAGCGGCTGGCGAGGCCGTTCGGGAAGACGGTGGTGACCGTCAGGCTGCGGAGCGTGCGCTTGGGATACTGCCGGTCAGCGCTGCGCCGCATCGGCAGGAAGCGGTCGGGCGCCCAGGCGTAGGCCTCGTCAGCGCGCGGCTTCGGCGGTTCGATGTGCTCGATGTACTCGCGCACGTCCTTCGCCTGAGGGCTGATCGCCAGGATCTGCTGCAGCATCTCCAGCTGCGCCTCCCGGTTGCCCTCCTCGCCGTAGAGATCCGAGAGCGCCCGCAGCGTACCGATGTCCTCCGGCGCCATGGCGAGCGCGCGCTGGTGAGCAGCGAGGGCGCGATCGCCCTGGCCGAGCGCCCGGTACGTGCGCGCCGCGACCGAGCGGGCCCAGACGGAGTCAGGCTCGCTGCGGAGGAAGCGCTCGAGCCAGCGCTCCGCGCCGGCAGGATCGCGGCGCGCCACCGCGAGGTCGACCTGCTGGTGCAGGAAGCTCGAGTCGTCGAAGCGCAGCGCCGCGTACCGCGCCTCCATCTCGACGGCCTCCGTGTCGCGGCCGAGCGCGCGGAGCTGCGCCGCCGATGCGCGGAGCAACGAGACGCTGCTCGGCTGGCGCGACAGCGCGCGCTCCAGCGTGGCGAGGGCGGTGCGCTTCAGCCCCGCCTCCACGTAGAGGTCGACGAGCCCGAGGGTGGCGGTCACGTGATCGGGATCGGCGGCCAGGATGCGCTCGTAGATCGGGGCCGCCTCCCGCCAGTTCGGGCTCGTCTGCGCGAGCCGCGCCTGGGAGAGCAGGACATCGACGTCCTCGCGGCCACGACCCGCGAGCGCAGCGGCGCGCTCGATCCACGCGCGCTGCTGGTTCCTGTCCTCCGAGAGCTGGCCCGCGAGCAGGTAGCGGCGCACGCTCGGCTCGGCCTCGGCGGAGCGGCGCGCCAGATCGCGCGCTCTGTGCTCGCCCTCGGCATCGCCGCCGGTGAGCATGAGGTAGCGCGCAAACGCCTCGAGCAGGGCAGGCGAAGGCCGGGCGGCGCCCGCGGCGCGCTCGAACGCCTGCATGGGCCCCTCGACGGCAGGCGCACGCGCGGCGAGCTTCACGCCCGAGGTCGCTCCTTCGGCCTGCGCCCGCGCGTCGCCCGGGCGCCTGGCGCCGCCCGCTCGCCCCTGCGCCGCCGTCAACTGCGTCCCGATGTCGGAGGTCACCTCCAGATCGAGATCCGGAGCTCCCTTCTCGTTACCGATGCGCAGGGCGAACTTGGGCGCCGACGCGCCCCCGCAGACCTTGATCGTCAGGCGGTTGTAGCCAGGCTTGAGCGACACCAGCGCGGCGAACCGATCGATGTCGAGCTCGCGATACCCCGGATCGGCAAGGACCTTCTCGCCGTTCCAGAACAGCTTGAACGCGCCATCCGAGCCGACCCAGACCGAGATCGGCCGAGGCGCGCGCGTCCCCGCCTTCGCGCGGACGGACGTCGTCGCGTAGCCGCAGACGCCCTCGACCGGGCGGATGAAGTCGCCGAAATCGAACCATCCGTATTGCGGCGCCTCGGGCGGCACGCGCCAGCGGACCGCCCGCGCCTTGCCGTCGTACGTCCTGCCCGCCGCGAGCGGCTGATCGAGCTCTTCCTCGGGCCCGAATGCGCGATCGAAGCCCGCCTTGTTCTCGTTGTCGAACGGGCCGATCGTCGCCCAGCGACCGATGAACCCGAGCTTCTGGATCTTCGCGACCGCGCCGTCGAGATCGCCCCGCCGCCTGCGCGCGTATGCCGAGAGGAGCTCCGCGTAGACGCGGGCAGGCGCGCTGGTCGCGCCGCTCTCCGCGATCGATGCGATCGCCTCCTCGACCTGCGTGGGATCTGCGCGGTCCCACGTGCGCCAGAGCTCGCGCAGCGCGCCGTAGACCTCCGGCGCCCTCGCCGCGCGGACAGCCGCGTGCGCGGCCAGCACCTCGGGGTGAACCGCGCCGAGCTCCGCGCGCGCCTCGGAGCCGATCGACGTGGCGCACACCAGGGCCGCCACCCCCGTGGCGAGCGCGCCGGAGCGGCGCCTCCTCGTCGTCCCCAGGTTGAGCTCGTTCTCGCGGGGCTCGGTCCGGCTGAGCGCGTCACGCATCCACGGCGCTATCCCGTGGCCGAAGCCATCGGTCAAGCGCAAGCCTCGCCCGCGTGAGCGCCGCAGCGGCCCACGTCAAGGGCTGACGCGCTCGGCCCAGCGAAGCGCCCGGCAGGGCGATCCCGGGATCTCGCACGTCGAGGAGCTCGTTCATGCGCCCGCCGCGCCGCCCGCGCTGATCCCAGGAATTTTTCGAACCTTCTGCCCGATACACAGGGGCGATGCGCGGCGCGCCCACGAGCAGCGCGCCCGGACGAGGCCGAAGCGGCGGCCCGAACGCCGACCGCGAACGCGGCCGGCCAGAATAATATAATAAAATCGACCACTTACAGATCGGCTCCCCCGAACGGCGGCCGCGGAAGGGCGCCAGGAGAGCACCGGAACCGAGGCGGATGGAGTCGGGGGTGGGAGCGAGCTCCGTCAGGCTCGAGCACCGCTCGGAGGGGCTCCGCCGCGGGATCCTCCAACTTCCAGAAAGGGCCGCCTTGCTCCGCCGCACCTGCTTCGGATAGAAACGTCCCAAGATGTACGGGCGCACGGTCGAGGAGCAGCCGCATTGCGCGCAGCGAGCCGGCCATGCAAGCGCCAGGCAGCGAGCCTGGCGCCGCGAACGTGGTACCGGTGGTAAGGCAGGCCCGCACAGCGGGAAGCCAGTTCGATGACGATGGTCGGGGACCGCTCGTGCGGCGCCCGGTGATGACAAGGGCTACAGAGCCCGCAATGCCCAGGGCCCCATCGCGAGAGCGCTGGCGGAGGAACGATGGTCAACCCTCAGATGGTGATGTACGAGGAGGAATTCAATCAGATCCAGAGCGTGGTGGATCGCCTCGTCAAGGACGCCAATGCGAAGGTCGTCTTCATCGTTGACAAGAACGGGCAACTGATCGCCGCGAGCGGAGACGTGGACAATCTCGACACCACGTCGCTCGCCTCGCTGACGGCGGGCAACATCGCCGCAACGGGCGGGATGGCGAAGCTCCTCAAGGAGAACGAGTTCGCCACGCAGTTCCACGAGGGTGAGAAGGCGAACATCCACATCCAGCTGGTCGGGAACCGCGTCATCCTCGTGGTGATCTTCGACTCAAAGTCGAGCCTCGGGTTGGTGAGGCTCCGGGTGCGAAAGGCGAGCGAGGAGCTCAACCACATCTTCGAGGCGCTGCTCAAGAAGGTGCAGGAGCCAGGCGCCGACTCGCCGTTCGCCGAGATCACCGACGAGGACATCGACAACCTCTTCAACGACTAGGAGCGCGGTCGATGAGCTTCATCAATTACATGGCGCGCGAGATCAACTGCAAGATCGTCTATTACGGGCCGGGTCTCTGCGGCAAGACGACGAACCTGCAGTACATCTATGAGCGCACCAACCCGGACGCGAAGGGGAAGATGATCTCCCTCGCCACGGAAACCGACCGGACACTCTTCTTCGACTTCCTCCCGCTCGCGCTGGGCGAGATCCGCGGCTTCAAGACGCGGTTCCACCTGTACACGGTGCCGGGGCAGGTCTTCTACGACGCGAGCCGCAAGCTCATCCTGAAGGGCGTCGACGGCGTGGTCTTCGTGGCGGACTCACAGCTCGGCCGCATCGAGGCGAACCAGGAGTCGGTGGAGAATCTCCGCACGAACCTGGGCGAGCAGGGCTACTCGCTCGACAAGATCCCGTACGTCATCCAGTACAACAAGCGGGATCTACCGGAGATCGGCACGGTCGAAGAGCTCCGGTCGCTGCTCAACCCGACCAACGTCCCCGACTTCGAGGGGGTTGCGCGGACCGGCGTCGGCGTGTTCGACACGCTCAAGGCGGTCGCAAAGCTGGTGCTGACCGAGCTGAAAAAGGGCGGCCCCTAGTCCAAGGGGCAGCCCCGAGATCGAAGCACAGCGCGGCGAGCGAGGCAGAAGGCCCGCTCGCGCGCGCTGCTGCCATCAGGCGCGCTGGTAGATGCGGTTCCGCCGGTTGCGGTTCTTCGCCTTCAGCTTGGACCGATGGCGCTTCGACTTGGAGCGCGTGGTCTTCCGAGGACCTTTCGACAGCATGAGGAACATGGACAGGCTCCGTTGAGGCGCCCGGCGCGGAGGCGTTGTGCCGCCGCCGCCGGTGCGAAGGGGCGGCAACGTACGGCATCGCAGGGCAAAGTTCAACCGGAGAGCACCTCGACCAGGCGGCCCGCCTGGTCCACCCGAGGGCAGGCCAGGTGTGACACCGGGGCGGAGCTTTTCTGCTATCGGTGTTCGTACCCCGTGCGGTTCAGGATCCTCCTTTGCCTAGCCGCCTCGGTGACCGCATGCGGCGCGAGCATCAACGCGGTCTACGAGGGGGACGTGCGCTTCGAGCACTGCATGGCGCTCGACTCGCTGGCCGACGTCAAGCCGACGCTGCGGCGCGCGTGCTGGGACGAGTGGCTCCAGTTCTATACGTTCGGTCAGACGCGCGATCGCGTCGAGTACGCCACGCTCCGGGCGAGGCAGCTGAGCCACGCCAGCGACTTCGACGAAGGCGAGTGGAGCCCGCCCAGCGGCCGGGCTCCCGCCGTGCCGGAGCCGACGAGCGCGCTCGCCCCGCCGCCCAGGCTCCTGACCGCCGACGTGGTCGCGCCCGCGGACGAGGCGGACGCTGGCGCCGCCGAGACCGCGCCGAGCGCCGCCGAGGACGCCGCGCCGCCGGGGGCGGCGTGCAGCGCGGCATGCGAGGCGAGCTGGAAGGAGTGCCAGCGGGACTGCAAGTCCGCCGGCTGCGAGAAGGGATGCTCCGGCAAGTACACACGGTGCATGCGCGGCTGCTTCTGACCGACCGCGCAGCGCTCGGCGAACCATGCCTCACCTTGTCGCACCAAGATGGCCTGGAATCTTGACCCGCGATCGAGCGTAGGTCTATCCGCGTACACGATGTCCGCTTCGCACGCGCCCACAGAGCTCAGCAGCACGCCTCCTGATCGCAACGGCACGGCGTCGCCCCTCGAAGCGCTCGGCTCGGGCGCTGGCCCCGTGCGGGTGCTGCGGCCGCGGCGGGCGGCGCCGGCGGACGCAGTGCGGCCGACCCGCGCGGAGGTGAACCTCGCGCACCTGCGGCACAACCTCCGGGTCCTCGAGCGAGCGCTGAACGGCGCGAAGCGGCCGCAGATCTGGGGCGTGCTCAAGGCCGATGCCTATGGACACGGCGCGCCGGCAGTCGCGCGGACGCTCGAGCGCGCCGGCATCCCCGGCTTGGGCGTCGCACTTCTGGAGGAGGCCATCGAGCTGCGAGACGCCGGCATCCGGCTGCCCATCCTCGTCATGGGCGGCTACTACGGCCCGCGCCGCGAGGGGTTCGAGGAAATCATCGCGCGCGATCTCGTGCCCGTCGTCTACGACGCCGGCCAGATCGAGCGCCTCGCGAACGTGGTGCGGCTCGAGCAGCGCGATCGCGTCGGCGTCCATCTCAAGGTCGACACCGGCATGGGACGGCTCGGCGCCACGAGCTCGGAGCTCGAGGCGGTGTTCGCGATGCTCGCCAAGCACCCGGAGGTGAGGCTCGACGGGCTCATGACCCACCTCGCCTGCGCGGACGCCGACGATCTCGGCGTGACGATCGAGCAGATGAGGCGCTTCGAGGAAATCGAGCAGCGGGCGAAGAGCTTCGGGCTCACGCCGCGGGTTCGACACGCCTCGAACAGCGCGGCCATGCTGCGCCTCCCCGCAGCGTGGCTCGACATCGTTCGACCCGGGGTCGCGCTGTTCGGCATCTCGCCGCGCGCAGGGCTCGCGCCAGACCTCAAGCCGGTCATCCGGGTGCGCAGCGAGGTCGTCGCGCTCCGCACGATCGCGAAGGGCGACAGCATCGGCTACGGCCACACCTGGCAGGCTTCGCGGGAGAGCGTCGTGGCCACCGTGCCGATGGGGTACGCCGACGGCCTGAGCCGCCAGCTGTCGAACCGCGGGGCCGCCCTCGTGCGCGGTCAGCGCGCGCCGATCGCGGGCGCCGTGTCGATGGACCTCACGATGCTCGACGTGACGGACGTGCCGGGAGCGCGCGTGGGCGACGAGGTCGTGTTCCTCGGGACACAGGACGGCCCGCTCGGGCGCGCGACGATCAGCGTTGAGGAGATCGCCGCGCTGACGGGGACGATCGCCTGGGAGGTGCTGACGAGCATCTCGCGTCGCGTGCCCAGGTTTTACCGAGAGCCCTGAGCTCGCGCGCGTCGACGCTCGCCGCCGGCGCTGGCGGTGCGAACGGGCGTGATACGCTGCTCTCCATGAAGACGGCCGTGAAGCAGCGGGCCGGCGTCCGCGGCATGCTATGCCGCCTCGGAGCCGCGCTTGCGCTCGGCGGCGCGGCGATGTCCGCTTGCGAGGACGACGGCCCGAAGCAGCCTCCACGCAGCGGCGGCGGCCAGGGAGCACAGGAGCCGGAGGACGGGTTCGACCCGGGGCCCAGAGGATCGAGCGGACCACCCCCCGTGGACGCGGGTGGGCTCTGCGGCAATCAGATCCACCAGGTGGAGATCTCCGAAGCGCCGAACCTCTACTTCGTCCTCGATGCGTCGGGCAGCATGCTCAGCCCCGCCTCATCGCGCGCGACCCGCTACGACCGGGTTCGCGAGGCCGCGGTCGACCTCGTACGCAACCTGGGTCCACTGATCAACGTCGGCGCCGCCGTGTTCCCGCTGAACGCGACCGCCGAGGCGCCGTGCAGGCCGGGCGGTGAAGTTTTCCCCGTCACCCCGGGAGCTCCCTTCGCGGCCTCGCAGGAAGGCGCCTCGACCTCCTCGAGGTTCCGCTCGGCGACGCGCATCGAGCCTCTCGGCGGGACGCCGACCGCGGCAACGCTCGCGGCGCTCGCGCCGAAGCTCGTGGAGCTCCCGGGCAAGACCATCGTCGTGCTCGCGACGGACGGCGGCCCGAACTGCAACAGCTCCGCGACGTGCAGCGCCGAGGACTGCATCGCCAACATCGAGCAGCAATGCCCCGAGGAGAACTGCTGCACGCCCTCGGGCCTCTCGGGACCAGGAGGGTGCCTCGATCGCGACGATACGGTCGCCGCGATCGCGCGGCTCGCGACGAGCGGGATCGAGGTCTATGTGGTCGGCATCCCGGGGAGCGAGTTCTACGGCGATGTCCTCGACCAGATGGCGCTCGCCGGCGGCGCGGCGCAGTTCGTGAGCCCCTTCTACTTCAAGGTGGAAGACCTCGACACGCTGGGCAACGTCCTCTCGAGGATCGCCAGCATCGTCGTCTCCTGCGAGTTCGACCTCATCGATCCGCCGCCCGAGGACGGGCAGACCAACGTCTACCTGGATGAGGAGGTGGTCCCGTACGACCTGGAGAACGGCTGGCGCTGGAGGTCCCCCGCTGTCGTCGAGCTCCTCGGGGATGCGTGCCAGAAGCTCAAGAGCGGGCGGGTGGGGCAGGTCCAGATCGTCTCCGGCTGTCCCACGGAGGTGGCGAGGTGAAGCGCGACGCGACGAAGGGCTCGGTCACGCTGATCCAGCTGACGGCCGAGTCCGCGGACGACGCTGCGCTCGACGAGATCGACGCGGTCGCGGCCGCGGCCTTCGACGTGCCGCAGTTCTCGGCGCGAGAAGAGCTGCGCCGCCCATGGACGCGCTGCTGGGTCGCGCGCGAGGAGCGACGCGCGCTCGCCTTCCTCATCGCGTGGCACGTGGTCGACGAGCTGCACGTGCTCAACGTCGCCACGTTCCCGAGCGCGCGGCGACGCGGGCTCGCCACGGCGCTGATGAGCCGCTCGCTCGAGTACGCGCAGCAGCAGCAAGTGCGGCTGGTCCTGCTCGAGGTGCGCCGCTCGAACCGGGCGGCGATCCGGCTCTACCGGAAGCTCGGCTTCACGGCGATGGGCGTGCGTCCGCGGTACTACAGTGACAACGACGAGGACGCGGTCGAGATGGTGCTCTCGCTCGATCCGGCGACCGGCGCGGTGCAGCCAGGCCGCGACGAGATCCGCATCGAGGTCTGACCGGCGCCGCGCCGCTCAGCGCGGGACAGCTGCGGGGAAGCGGGAGGCCGCCGCGAGCGGCGGCAGCCGCGCGGCCACCACCTGAAGCGGGGTCAGCAAGAGCGGCCGGAGCAGCGTCTTGGCCCGCTCATCGAAGGGCTGGAGGAGCGCGTCCGCCTGCCGTATCGCCTCGATCAGCCGGTCGGCCATGAGGCGCGCGTCGACGTTGGGGTTCACGTCCTCGAGCCGCTGGATCTCGTCGCGGAGGGAGCTGAGAAGCGAGATGTACCTCGCCAGGGGCGTGTCCGTAATCGGCGCCGAGCCGCTCGGCGCGGTGGGAACGCCGAACTCGACGGTCCGCTTGAACTCGTCCGGGACCGAGCTCGTACGGTTTCGTATGAGCTTCACGTCGAGGGGGACCTTGAACCTCGTCTTCTGCTCGATCTTCTTCTCGACGTGCTCCTTCCCGCGCTTGAACAAGCCCGTGTCCTCGATCGCGCTGCGATCCCGCTTCCATTGCGTGTTGTCCTCGAGCGCGCGGATGATGCGGAGGTACGGGTAGTCCGGCTTGGCGAGCTCCATGTAGAGCTCCTTCGCCTCCTTCAGGTTGGCCGGCGTCCGCACGGTGAGGTCCGTCATCCAGTCGGTCCACTGCGCGGAGTACCGGGCGTCGTAGTCAGCAGCGAGGCCGTCCAGGTCCTTGTCGATCGCGGCGTTCTCTCCGGGCGCGAGCGGAACGACCCACTCTTCTTCCCTCAAGAGCTCGGCGCCTTGGCGGACCTTCTCGAGCACCTCGAAGTGTCCCTTCTCGGTGTACGGACCGTCGACCTCTTTCCAGCGCTTCTCCTTGGCGTACTGCTTGCTGCCGATGACCTTCAGCACGTCGGGGCGGTCGGCGAACATGTCGCCCAGCGTGAGCGGGGGGTACTTGCGGTTCGCGCGGCTGTTGTCGCCCGTCTCGTCGTACTTCTCCTCGATGATCGAGTTGACGAAGAAGTCGTAGTAGCGCTTCCGCACCGGCACGGCCTGGAGCATCGCGCGCACGCTCGCGACCAGCTCCGCCTTGTGCGCGATGGGCGTGACCCTCTTCTGCTTGATCAGCGACAGGTAGTACGTGACGTGCCGCTCGAGCTGCTTCTTCAGCTCGGTCTCGTTGAGGTTCGACGTCGGCCGGAGCACCTCGGCCCAGAGCGAGGTGAACCTGTCCTTGGCCCAGTCGACGTCGAGGTGCTCGACGTCGCTCAGCATCAAGTACAGCTTGAGGTTGTTCCGCTCGCGCAGGTAGTGATCTCCCTTCGCGAGCTTGAGGCGGTCCTCGAGCCGCTGCTTGCACGGGATCACGAAGCCGTTCTGGAGGCTCGCGATGTAGACGTGCAACAGCGGGGGGTAGACCGTCTCGCCCTGGAACATCGTCCAGCCCATCCCGTCCGGCGGTCCCTCCTCGCGCGCCCTGTCGATCTGTTGTAGCCGATCCAGCGCGGGCCGCAGCGCGGCGAGCTTGTCCGAGAGCGGTCGCGTGTCCTCCCACCGGAGCGCGCTGACGGCGCGCCCGTCTGCCTCGACCTCGCGCAGGAACTCGCGGTTGTTGGCGAACGACACCAGGCTCGGGATCGCCAGGATGATCCCGAGGGTCGCCGCCGCCGCGCTGATCGCGCCGCGCACGATGCGCTGGCGCCGGATCTCGCTCGCGCTCCTCGCGGCGATGTCCCCGTCCGGGAAGACGACGTTCATGAACACGTCGTGGAGGAAGTAGCTCTTCGACTCCACGTTCTGCTGAGCCACGGCCTCGTGCGTGCGGATCCCCATCGCCTGCCCCATGCGCTGGAGCACCCGATCGAGCGGCCTGCCCTCCTGCGTGCCGCTCGTGAAGTAGAAGCCGCGGAAGATGGGCGTGCCCTGGAACGCGTTGACCATGAAGACGGTCGAGACCAGATCGGAGAGGTTCCGGCGGATGCCCGAGAACTCGAGCGGGAACTGGTAGACGCGCTCGCGCCCCTCCCGGCTGCGCTCCATGACGAGCCGCTTCAGCGAGCGACCGTGGACCTGCTTCGCCATGGCGTCGAACTCAGCGTCGAAGAGCCTTCCCGGGTCGGCCTTGTCCGCGCTCAGCTTGAGCGTCGCCCCCCACGCCTGGGCGCGGTCGCTCTTGCGCATGTCGCCGAAGAACTCCGAGAAGCCCGCGATGAGATCGCACTTCGTGAACAGGAGGTAGACGGGCAGCACCATGTGGAGCTGCGTCATGACCTCGTCGATGCGCGCCCGGAGCTTCTTCCCCATCTGCTCGATGTGCTGCTCGTTCGCGTCGATGAGATCCGCCACGCTCACCGCGACGAGGATGCCGTTGAGCGGGCGGCGGGCGCGGTGCCTGAGGAGCATCTGCAGGAACGCGATCCACTCCTCGTGGTCGTCCTGCTCGGTCGTGTAGCGCCCCGCGGTGTCGAGGAGGATCGCCTCGTTGGTGAACCACCAGTCGCAGTTCCGCGTCCCGCCGACGCCGCGCACGCCGCCACCGTTGCTCGGGTGCGCGTAGGGGAAGACCAGGCCGGAGTGCTTGAGCGCCGTCGTCTTCCCCGCCCCGGGCGGACCGATGATGACGTACCAGGGCAGCGAGTAGAGCGCGCCGCTGCCGTGCTTCTTGCCCTTGCCGAGCTTCGAGGTCTTCAGCGCGCTGATGCCGCCCTGGACCTGCCGCTGGAGCTCCTGGATCTCGGCGCGCCGCTCGGGCCGCGCGTTGAGCGCCTGCTGCGCCCCCTGCTGGACGATCGCGCGCTCCAGGGCAGACGCGGCGCGCCCCGCCTTGACGCGGCGATACACGAAGAGCGCGAGCGCTGCGAGCGCGATGACGACGCTCGCCGCGATCGGGATCGCCGTGGACAGGCCGAACGTGAAGTACGCCGCCCACGAGATGAGGAGCAACAGCCCGAAGAGGACCCACAACACGCCAGCGACGATACCACCGGTCGCCGCGTCCGCAGCACGTCCCACGCGGCGCGCAGCGATCGGCGGCGCGCCGCGTGGTGCCGCCGCGCCAGCGCGAGCAGCCCGAGCGCGGCGACCCCTGGATCAGTCGTCGCCGCGCTCGTAGTCGCCCGGTTCGAGCGCGGCGTCGGTCTCCTCGCCGGCAGCGAGCCGGCGCGAGCGGACCGCGTCCAGGGCGATGTCGATCACCTCGAGCCGCGTCGACGGGGCGTAGTACTCGTTCTCCGAGACCTGCGGCAGCTCTGCGAGCCTGGCCGCGACCACCTCGCGGTCGTCCTCGTCCAGATCGAGCGCCGCCGGATCGCCGCTCAGCGAATCCTCGGCCAGGTCCCGCCCGACCTCCGCACCAGGACCCCGCGAGAGCGCCTCGCGGACGAAGATCACCGGGCTGAACGCGAGGTGAACCGACTCGAACTCCAGCTGCCAGTAGGTCGGATCCTCTCCGTCCATGCGCCACCACGACGCGTGCCGGCGCCGGATGACCTCGCCGAAGTAGACGCCCGCCATGTGCGCAACCACCGGCAACGCCTCGACCCTCTCCGACGTCGCCCCACGGGCCTGCTCGAGGTAGTGGTCGAGCACGGGCAAGGTCTCCGGCCGGTAGTCAAGCCGTACACCGAGGGCGCGCTCCACAAACCGCACGCACCCCTCGGCGAGGTCCTCCACAGCGGACGGCGGTGGCGACGCGGGCGGCGCGACAACAGTTGCAGCGGACAGACCAGACTCGGCTGACCGCTCCGCAGAAATCGGAGAGGCACCTGCACCGTTCTGTTTGGTATTCATGGGCTCCACGCTATCCTTCTCCGGTGCGGGTGGCCGCTAGTCAACGTGGTCGTGCTGGGAGCGCCTCCGCAGGCTCGGTGGTCGCAGCAGTCCGGGCGATTTCGGAAGTTTCGGGATCTTCGGGATGGAACGCGGCCGGTCCTCCAGCCTCCGTCAGGAGGTTCCGGGCGCAGCGGAAGCATGGGTCGCCGGAACTGCTCCGAGAAGCCGGCACCCCTCAACCCCGGCCCGACCAGTCCGGCCGCGGATTCGGGTTTGAATTCCTAACGGAAGTCGAGGCCTTCGTGCTAAGCTCCGCCCTCGCGTCGAAATGAGACTCGGGATTTTCAGCGATACGCACGCCAACTACGAGGCGCTCAGCGCTGTGCTCGAGTCCTATCGCCACGAACGCATCGACGTCTATTACTGCCTCGGGGATACGGTCGGCTACGGCGGCTCGCCGAACGAGTGTGCCGACCTCGTCCGGAAGGTGGCCAAGAAGACGATCCTCGGCAACCACGATGCGGCCGTCGCAGGTCGGATGGACTACTCGTACTACTACGAGGCTGCCCGGCAGGCGCTCGACACGCACGCGGCGATGCTCTCCTCCGAGAACGCAGCCTGGCTGCGGAGCCTGACGTATCAGGAAAAGTTGACGGACATCAACGTCGACCTCTGCCACGGCTCGCCCGTCCGGCTCGAGGAGTTCGAGTACATCTTCGCCCCTGAGCAGGCGCGCGAATGCCTGCCGATGTGGAACGAGCTCGGTCACATCACGCTGATCGGCCATTCACACCTCTGCAAGGTGTTCGCGCTCACGCCGAACACCGTCGAGGAGCTCCCGGCGGTGGATTTTCAGCTCGAGCAGGGGCGCAAATACATCGTGAGCGTCGGGTCGGTGGGACAGCCGCGGGACTACGACAACCGCGCGAGCTACACGATCTACGACAGCGACACGAAGCGCTTCGAGTTCAAGCGCGTCGAGTACGACATCGAGACGGCGGCGGAGAAGGTGCTGCGCGCCAAGCTCGAGCGCAACTTCGCCCACCGGCTCTACATCGGCGTCTGAGGCGACCGGCGCACGGCGCTCGATACGGCAGGCGCGCGCGCGTTCAGTCGCCCGGCGCGTGATGATGCACCGGGCGACCTGGTGCCGCCGCGGGGCGGCACCGCGCGGGGCGGCCCTGCTGTCACGGGTCTTCCTCTGGCGACGCACGCATTTCGCGGCCGCGCCCGGCGTTCAGGAGCGGCCGGCTCGAACGGAGCGACGAGGCCGGCAGTGATAGAGCAGCATGCTCGTCTGGTTGTCAGGCGGCGCTGCGGAAAAATCGCTGCGGAGCTCCGTGAGCTCGAAGCCGTTGTAGTGGAGCAAGGCCTCGAGCTCCTGCGGATAGAACTGACGATGGGCGAGCGGCGTCATCCATCGCTCGCCGCCGTTCACGGCCGTGAACTCCATCGAAACGAACAGGATCTGCCGGACCTTGTCGTAGTCGAACCGTTCGGTGTACCGGACGACCTCGCCTGGACCGTCCTTTGCGGGATACCGGAAGCGCGGCGTGGCATAGGCGCGATCCGGATCGCGCGCGAGCTCGGCCGGCTCGGGC
Organism: Sorangium sp. So ce362; assembly: GCF_051519845.1. Lineage (NCBI taxonomy): Bacteria > Pseudomonadati > Myxococcota > Polyangiales > Polyangiaceae > Sorangium > Sorangium sp. So ce362. The sequence continues at coordinate 9,585,891 of NZ_CP150332.1, forward strand.
ATGGACACGTCGAAGACGAGCTCGCCCTTGGGCGTCAGATGTTCGCGCGCTCGCGCAAGGAAACGCTCCACGTCGGCTCGCGTATACAGATGCAAGAACGCGTTGAAGGGGCAGAGCACGAGCGGAAAGCGGCGCCCTAACCGCAACGCCCGCATGTCGCCCCGCCGCAGACTCACGCGGGAGGAGACGCCGCGCGGCTCCCGCCCGAGCTGCGCGCGCAGATCGCCGAGCATCGGCGCCGACAGATCCACACCCGTGATCCGGACCCCCGCCCTCGCGACAGGCAGCGCGATCCGCCCGTTGCCGCAGCCGTACTCGAGCACCGGCCCGCCGGACGCCACGGCGAGATCGACGTAGTAGCGGACGTCGTCCTGTCGGCGAGCGTACGTCTTCGAGTAATACGCCGGATCCTCGTAGTGGGCCGACGTCCCCGCCTCGAGCTCCGGATCGCGACGCTGGCCGGAGCTCGAAGACCGCCTCGCGCGCGTCGTGGTCTCAGCTTTCATGCGAAGCAACAGATCAAGCGCAGCGCTGGCACAACGACGGGAGCGCGCTGGAGGAACAGGGCCCCGACGGAAGCGTGCATCACCAGAGCACGCTCGCCCGGTGCGCCATCAGCGCTGGCCCTCAGCGTTGCTGACCGTTGGCGTTCATCTGCTGGAGCCACTCGGACACGACCTCGTGGGAGCTCCGGTGGAAGTGCACCTTGCCCGCCGCGATCTCTCGAAGGCTGGTCACGGCAGGCTTGTTCTTCGTCTTCACGAGGGCGTCCGAGCCCTTCATGATCTGCCGCGTCCGGTTGGCCGCAAGCACGACGAGGGCGAAACGGTTTTCCTCGCGTTCGAGGCAATCTTCCACAGTTACACGCGCCATAGGGGGGCCGAGAGTAGCGCCCTGCCCGGTCAAGCGCAAGGTACATGCCGCTCGGTGGCTCTATCCCGCGGCGCGCTGCCACGTCGCCGATCGATGGTGCACGTTGCTCGTTGCCCTCGACGCAGGTCCCGACTACGAGGTGCGACCGTGGCCGCTGAGCAGGATTCTCTCCTTCCCCCTCCCCCTCGCCCGGCCCCCGGGCTGAAATACCGCCGCATCGTGCTCAAGCTGAGCGGTGAGGCGCTCTGCGGCGAAGAAGGCGGATTCGGCATACGCCCCGAGACGCTCCATCACGTGGCCAGCGAGATCGCCGAGCTCCAGCGGATGGGGGTGCAGATCGGGGTCGTCGTGGGCGGCGGCAACATCTTCCGCGGGCTGAAGGGCGCGAGCGCGGGCATGGACCGCTCCCAGAGCGACTACATGGGCATGCTCGCCACCGTCATCAACGCGCTCGCCCTGCAGGACGCGCTCGAGAAGACGGGCGTGCCGACGCGCGTGATGACCGCGATCGAGATCCGGCAGGTCGCCGAGCCGTACATCCGCCGCAGGGCGATGCGTCACCTGGAGAAGGGCAGCATCGTCATCTTCGCCGCGGGCACGGGCAACCCGTTCTTCTCAACCGACACTGCGGCAGCGCTGCGGGCCATGGAGATCCAGGCGCAGGCGCTGTTCAAGGCGACCAAGGTCGAGGGCATCTACGACCGCGATCCCGTGCGCCACGAAGGCGCGCAGATGTTCGCGCACCTGAGCTACGACCGCTTCCTCGCGGACAGGATCGGGGTCATGGACTCGACGGCGGTCACGCTCTGCCGCGAGAACAAGATGCCCATCCGGGTGTTCAAGCTCATGACCCGCGGCAACATCCTCCGGGTGTGCAGGGGCGAGGAGATCGGCACGGTCGTCGACTGAGCGCGCGCGCCCGAGCGCCCCGCACCGCCCCGCGCGGGCGACGAGCCGAGGCACCCGCCAGCGCGCCGACGTGAACCCGGCCGGCGCCCCCGCGAGCCACGAGGAAACCGTGCTAGACCCCGAGCCAGCAATGATCCGAGCTCCGGTGCGCCGATCCCTGCTCGCTATCTCGCTCGCCGCGCTCGTCGCGAGCTGCGATGAGCCCGCTCTCCAGGCCCCGTCGGACGCGGGGGAGCCGGTCCTCGGGCTCACCGCGGAGCAGTCGACGCGCGTGCTCGCGAAGGTCGGCGAGCGGGTGATCACCCTGGGCGACTTCGGCAGGACGCTGGAGCGGATGGATCAGTTCGATCGGCTCCGCTACCAGACGAAGGAGCGACGCCGCGAGCTGCTCAGCGAGCTCATCGACGCGGAGCTGCTCGCGCTGGAAGCCAGGCGCCGCGGCCTCGAGAAGGACGCCGCGGTCGAGGACGCGATCCGGCAGATCCTCCGCGAGGCGATGATCGCCCAGGCGAGGAAGGGCCTGCCGGCGCCGGCCGACATCCCGGCCTCCGAGGTGCGCGCGTACTACGAAGCGAACGCCGACAAGTTCAGCGAGCCCGAGCGAAGGCGCGCCGCCGCCATCGTGGTCGGCGACAAGGCGCTCGGGGAGAAGGTCCTCAAGGAGGCGCAGAAGGCCGGGAGCGGCAGCGCATGGGGGGAGCTCGTGCTCAAGCACTCGCTCACCGCGCCGAAGGACAGGAGCGCGGCGCCGCCGCTTGACCTCGCGGGCGAGCTTGGCATCGTCAGCCCACCCGGCGATCCGCGCGGCGCCCACCCGCAGGTCCCGGAGCCGGTCCGCGCGGCCGTCTTCCGGATCGGCAGCGTGGGGGCGGTGAGCGACGAGCTCGTCGAGGCCGACGGCCGGTTCTACATCGTCCGCCTGAGCGGGCTCACGGGCGGGCACCGGCGCGAGCTCGCGGCGGCCGAACGCTCGATCCGCGTCGCGCTCCTTCAGCAGAAGATGCAGGAGCAGGAGCGCGCCATCGAGGACGAGCTGCGGAAGAAGTTCCCCGTCGAGATCAACGACGCGGCGCTCTCCTCGGTGAAGCTGCCACAGCAGCTCACGCTGCCCGGGAGCACGCCGCAGCCCGATCCCGCGAAGCCCAGCGCGCCGCAGCCGGCCGGCGGTGCCGCGCCCCCATCGAGCGATGCCGGCAGGTAGCGCGCTCGTCGCCGCCACGCAGCTCGCCCGGCGACCCAGCGAGGACGGCGCGAACGCCCGCGCTGTGGTGCTGCCGGAGCCCCCCGTGGCGCCCGCCGCGGGCGACCAGCAGGGAGCGCGTCCGGCCCGCGCGAAGGCGCGGACGAGCGACTGGACATGGCAGCTGCGCCATGCGCTCTCGAGCGCCGACGATCTCCACCGGACGCTGTCGCTCACGCCGGAGGAGCTCGCGGGCGCGAGGCGCGCCGAGAAGGCCGGGCTGCCCATCCGCGTCACCCCGTACTACCTGAGCCTCTGCGACAAGAGCGATCCGGCGTGCCCGATCCGCCGGCAGTGCGTGCCGCTCGCCGACGAGGCCGCCGAGGTGCCCGGCGACCTGGTCGACCCCCTCGGCGAGGTCGCGCACGAGGTCGCGCCCCACCTCGTGCAACGGTACCCGGATCGCGCGCTGCTCCTCGCGACCGATCGCTGCGCCGTGTACTGCCGCTTCTGCACCCGCTCGCGCATGGTCGGTGACGGCGGCGGCGCCGTCGCGCTCGAGCGCCTCGCGCCGGCCATGGCCTACCTCGAGGCGCACCCGGAGGTGCGCGACGTGATCGTGAGCGGCGGCGATCCCCTGGCCGTCTCGACGGACCGCGTCGTGCGGCTGCTCGCCCGGCTGCGACAGATCCCGAGCGTCGAGACGATCCGCATCGCCACGCGCGTGCCGGTCACGCTCCCGCAGCGTGTCACCGCAGAGCTCGTGCGCGCGCTCAGGCCGCACCATCCGCTCTGGGTGATGACGCACTTCAACCACCCGAAGGAGCTCACGCCCGCCGCCGAGCGCGCCTGCAAACGGCTCGTCGACAACGGCTTCCCCGTCATGAACCAGACCGTGCTGCTGCGCGGCATCAACGACGACGCGACGACGCTGGCCGCGCTCTTCCGGGGTCTCGTGCGCTGGCGCGTGCGCCCCTATTACCTGCTCCAGATGGACCCCGTGCGCGGCACCGCGCACCTGCGCACGCCGCTCGCCACCGGCATCTCCCTCATGGAGCAGCTCCAGGGTCGGCTCACCGGCATCGCGCTGCCGAAGTTGATCGTCGATACGCCCGGAGGGATGGGCAAGGTGCCCGTCGGCCCGGACTACGTCGTCGACCGCCGGCCCGGGCGCACCGTGCTCCGCACGCACCGCGGCGTCGAGGTCGAGTACGTCGACCCCCCGCTGCAGCCCGGCGGCTGAGCCGCCCGCTCAGCGGCCCGGGCCGCGCGAGAGCGGCTTCGCGATCCGGAACGACAGGTTCAGGGCCCGCGTGATCCCGAAGAAGCGGGTGCGCGACGCGCTCCTGCACTGCTGCGAGTCCGTGGCCCAGCTCCCGGAGCGGGCGATGCGCCACGGCGGCGCGTCCCCGCCGGCGTCGGCGGCCGACTCGATCTCGCGCGACGTCTCCGCCCAGGACCTCTCGCCGTTCACGTCGGCGACCCACTCGCGCACGCCGCCCGCCATGTCGCGCACGCCGCAGGGCGACGTGTCGATGGGGAAGGTCCCGACCGGCTCCAGCTGCGACAAGAAAGGTCGCGACGAGCGCATCAAACAGAACGTCGGATCGAAATGGTCCCCCCACGGGTAGAACCGGCCGTCGGTCCCGCGCGCCGCCTTCTCCCACTCCAGCTCGGTCGGGAGCCGGACCTCGATCCCGTCGCGCTCGCTCCGGAAACGGCAGTAGGCCACGGCGTCGAACCAGTCGATGAGGATGACGGGCAGGTTCCAGAGGTGCCCCTCCTCCGCCGGGAACCGCTTCTGCGCGTCGCCCTCGACCACGGTGGGCAACGGCTCCCAGCCGCCGCCGCTGGCCGGCCGCGCCACGTAGCCCTCGGAGCCGCGCGTCCCGTGCGGCGCGCGCTTGAGCGCGAGGTCGAGATCGCGCGTCTCGAGCTCGTTCAAGAACTCGCAGTACTCGCGGAAGGTCACGGGAAACTTCGCGATCGCGACGTCGGGTACGTGGAGCTCGGCGCGACGGAGCGGATCGTAGGCCTGCGCGTCGCCGCCGGCGATGAAGGTCCCCCCGGGGATGTAGACGAAGCCCTCGCCGATCTCGGCGTCGGTGTAGAGGTTCACCTCGACGCGGTGGTGGGTGCCCCGCTTGAGCAGCAGCGGGTAACGCACGTCGCGATGACCGGCGCGCTTCAGGATGAAGAGGTAGCTGCCCGGCTTGAGGTGCACCTCGCGGAGCGGCGTGCGGCCGAGGGTGCGCTCGTCTCCCGCCATCAGGATGCGATCCTTCTCGACGTAACGGTACGCCACGACGCTGGCGCCAGGCGGCGACGAGTCGACCGAGAGGACCGCGTCGGCGGTGAGCAGCGCGGTGTATCGCCCCACGTCGAACTCCGCCACGAGCGCCTCGTGGTAGATGCGCGCCGCGTGCTGGTGCTCCTGGTCCGCCCGCACCGCGCGCGACCAGTACAGGTCCGCGAGCCCGGCGCGCGCCTCGACCAGATCCGGATCGTACGCCAGCGCCTTCGTGTAGAGGTCGATCGCCTCCGCCGCCGCGCGCGCCTGCTCACGCTCGACCCCGGCCGCGCTGTCCTCGAGGTGCCAGCCGGCCCGCTTGCGCTCGATCGGCTCGTACTCCTTCACGTCCTTGAGCAGCCGCCGCGCCTCCTCGACGAGCCGCTCGCGCTCGCTGTAGAGCCGCCGGTCGCGCTCGAGCGGGGCCTTGGCGAGCTCGCAGAGCTTGATCGCCTCCTCGCGGCGGCGCATCCGCTCCTTGGCGCCCTCGAGGAACGCCTCGGCCTCCGCCGCGACGCGGTCGGCGGTCGGCGGTCGCTGATCGGGATCCTTCGCGAGCATCGCCAGGCAGAGGTCCTCGAGCAGCAGCGGGCAGCTCGGCGAGATCGAGCGCGGCGGTCTGGGGTCGCGCGTCTGCGTCGCGAGGATCACGGCGAGCACGGTCTGCGCGTCGAACGGGTGCTCGCCGGTCAGGATCTCGTAGAGCACCACGCCGAGCGCGAAGATGTCCGCGCGGTGATCGATCCGCTTGTGGTCCCCCCGGATCTGCTCCGGCGCGATGTACCCGGGCGTGCCCGAGAGCGCGCTCGCGACCGCCTCGTGCCGCTTCCGGCCGAAGTCCTGCCCGCCCGGGTCGATGGCGATCGGCTCGCTCACCTCCGTCCTCGAGAGCAGCTTCGCGTTGCCCCAGTCGCCCAGGTACACCTCGCCGTAGTCGCCGAGCAGCACGTTCTCCGGCTTGATGTCGCGGTGGGCGACGCCTCGCCGGTGCGCGTAGGCCAGCGCCCGCGAGATCTGCACGAACGCGCCGATGAGCCGGACGAGCGGCCACTGCCTGCGGAGCTCGGGGTTCGTCAGCACGTTCTGCAGGCTCTGCCGCTTGACGACCCGCATGGAGTAGTAGGGCTGGCCGTTCGGCAGCGTGCCCAGGTCGTAGACCGGGATGATGTTCGGGTGCTCGAGCTGGGCCGTGATGCGCGCCTCGGTCCGGAAGCGGTTGCCGACCGCGGAGTCCGCCTCGGCCCCGGGCTTCAGCGTCTTCAGCGCCACCACGCGCCCGATCTCCCGGTCGCGCGCCTTCACCACCTTCCCGGCGCCCCCCGCCCCGAGCGCCTCGCCGACCTCGTAGCGGCTGCCGCCGGTGTTCACGGCGCGCGTGGCGGAGGTCGCGAGCGTCGGGAAATCGGCCACGACCTCCTCTCCCGGCAGGTCGATCTCCCGCTGCGTGTCGAAGCGCAGCGCGTCCGGATCCTCGATCTGCGGCGCGAGGGCGCGCACGACGGGCGGGCTGCGCCCCTCCTGCGCGAGCAGCTCCGGCAGCGCCGCCAGCTGCTCCGGGGTGAGGATCCCCTCGAAGAGCTCCTGGGGCGTCGAGGCGCCGCCGAGGGTCCATCGGCAGGCCATGTCCCAAAGGGCGTTGGGCTCGATGAGCCCTCGCGCCACGGCGGCGACTGCCAGGGCACGAGCCTCGCGAGTCTGAGCGAGCTTCACTCGAGCGACCTCTCGTCCGAAACGATCTCACCCTGCGACGCGAGGCGGAAGGCCACGCTGGAACCGCTGAGCGCAAGGCGACGCAAGCTACGAGGGCGTAGCGCTCCCGCAACGGAGCCAGGGGTGCCGGTGCCGCGGTTCCGTGCGCATCCGACGAGGCGCCGCACGTCAGCTGCCGTGGCAGGCGACCGCGCTGCTGCCGCACCGGCCCGAGCTGCCCCGTTGGAAGTCGCGACGCGGCAGGGCCATGGCGGCGATGGCAGCCCCTGCGCCCCGGTCCCCAGAGACTCTACGTGTCGGAAATTCCTGCATTTCCCAGCGACAAATGAGCGCTGCCCAGGTTACGTGGTGTCCCCTCGCCTGTGCAAGAAAGTAGGGGGCGGTCCTCCAGTGCCCGGTCATTTTTCGTCGCATGTACCCGCGCGTCTCACCTTTCGTGCGTCCGACTCGTTTCCGCCTACCTCGTCAGGTGTCGTCGCTGTCGTGTACCAGCGGGTGGGTCCGTCGCCCCGTCGCGCCGGCACAGGGTTTCGCCGTCGCGCCGACCTGCCGCGCCGGCCCCTCCGTCGGGCACGACGGGGTTTTCGATCCCCGTGGGGGTCCATGGTAGGTACGGCGCGGCATGGCTGATCCGACGGCCCTGATGCCTCCGGCGCTCGCTCGCCTCGACGAGATGAACCGCCGCGCGCTCGACGGGGGCGGGAAAGATCGCATCGCCAGGCAGCACGAGGCCGGCAAGCTCTCCGCGCGGGAACGCATCGACCTGCTCCTCGATCCGGGCTCGTTCGTCGAGATCGACCGGTTCGTGGTCCACCGGTGCGCCGACTTCGGCATGGACCAGCAGAAGGTCCTCGGCGACGGCGTCGTGACCGGCTGGGGCCTCATCGACGGGCGCAAGGTCGTGGTGTTCGCGCAGGACTTCACCGTGATCGACGGCTCGCTCTCCGGCGCGTACGCCTCGAAGATCTGCAAGGTGATGGACCTCGCGATGAGGGTGGGCGCCCCCGTCGTCGGGCTGAACGACTCGGGCGGCGCGCGGATCCAGGAGGGGGTGGAGTCGCTCGCCGGTTACGCCGACATCTTCCTCCGCAACACGCTCGCGAGCGGGGTCGTCCCCCAGGTCAGCGCGATCCTCGGGCCGTGCGCGGGCGGCGCCGTCTACTCGCCCGCCATCACCGACGTCATCCTGATGACCGAGCGGACGAGCTACATGTTCGTCAACGGCCCCGAGGTCATCAAGACGGTGACCCACGAGGACGTCACCAAGGAAGACCTGGGCGGCGCCGCTGCTCACGCCGCCAGGAGCGGCATCTGCCACCTCACCGCCCCCGACGACCGGGCGGTGCTCGCGCAGGTCCGCGAGCTGCTCTCGTTCCTGCCCTCCAACAACACCGAGGCTCCGCCGCGCCGCGGCGCGGTCGATCCGGTCGACCGGGAGGTGCTGGAGCTCGACACGATGCTCCCCATCGAGCCGTCCGGGCCGTACGACGTCAAGCGGCTCGTCCGCGCCGTGGTCGACGACGGTTGCTTCCTCGAGATCCACGCGCGCTACGCGCAGAACATCGTGGTCGGGTTCGCCCGGATCGGCGGCGCGCCCATCGGGGTAATCGCGAACCAGCCCCAGGTGCTCGCCGGCTGCCTGGACATCAAGGCCAGCATCAAGGCGGCGCGCTTCGTCCGGTTGTGCGACTGCTTCAATGTCCCGCTCGTCACGCTCGTGGACGTCCCGGGCTTCCTCCCGGGGCTCGACCAGGAATATGGCGGGATCATCGCTCACGGAGCGAAGCTGCTCTATGCGTTCGCCGAGGCGACGGTGCCCAAGATCACGGTGATCACCCGCAAGGCTTACGGCGGCGCCTACGACGTCATGGCGTCCAAGCACATCCGGGCCGATTACAACCTCGCCTTCCCGACGGCCGAGATCGCGCTCATGGGCCCGGAAGGCGCGGTGAGCATCGTCTACGGCAAGGAGATCCAGCAGGCGACGGACCCGGACGTCGCCCGCGCACGCTTCGTCCAGGACTACAAGACGAAATTCGCCAGCCCGTACAGGGCGGCCGAGCTCGGCTTCATAGACGAGGTGATCTACCCCCGCATGCTCCGCATTCGACTGGCCCAAGCCCTCGACCTCCTGCGCGGCAAGCGCGACAAGAATCCATCGAAGAAGCACGGAAACATCCCGCTTTAGTAGAATTTTCGAACAGCTCGGGCCCCACGAGAGCCCCGCTCAGCGACAGTTCAGCCCCCAAAACCGCATAGAACGCCTGGGAAGGAGGGAGCCGGATCGAGCGACGCCGTTGCGCGGCCGATCCCAAGCGTGTAAAAACAACTTGCGTGGCTGTTTTTCTTTGCTCTCCACGCGCGATGCTTCTCTCTGACCAACGATCTGCACAAGCGCACCCGGGGGCCGGCTGCATGAAGACGGGTGGTTTGGCGGGCATACCGAGCGTTGGGGCGTCGCCGAGTATACGAATGAGGGGTCGGTTGGGTTCTGTGGAGGTATTGAGCATGAAATCTTGGGTATTCGCTGCGTTTTTGATTTCCGGTTGCGCCCTCGTGGCGTGCGGTGACGACAGCACCGCCTCGCCGACCAGCGGCAGCGGCAGCGGCAGCGGAGGCTCCGGCGCCAGCAGCGGCTCCGGCGGCAACGGCGGCAACGGCGGCAATGGCGGTAACGGCGGCGAAGGCGGCAACGGCGGTTCGGGCGGCGAAGCAGGCGCGAGCACCACGAGCTCTTCCTCGACGGGGATCCCGACCTGTGATGACATGACGGACACTTGCGGCCGCAACAACAATTCGGGCTGCTACCTGTGCGCCGCCGATGGGGCATGCAAGGAGTTCATTGACGCCTGCCTGGATGACAAGACGGGCTGTCTTGCCCTGGCGCAATGCATCGATCGCTGCGACAACAAGGAAGATCCGGCCGCGTGCGTCGAAGAGTGCCGCACGGCGAACGAGGCCGTGGTGGAGGCCTACGATGCCATCACCAAGTGCACTGTCTGTGAGCAGTGCGCTCAAAACTGCGATGCATCCGAAGAGCCGCTGTGCGCGATGTGAGGCGCTGACGAACAGCAGGTCATTCTCCGAAGGGGGCGTCCGATGGCCGCCCCCTTCGGCCCTTTGTACGCTCCCCGGCACGACCGCCATCGCCCGGGCTCCGCTGTAACTGCGCATTCACGAAGCACGCGCGCTCGGCGAGCGGCTCGCCAGCGCTGGCCGAGATCAGGCGCAGGAGGGCGGGCACCGGCGGCTGCTCGGGGCAGGACACGGCGGCAGCGTGCCAGCGGGGCCGCTGGGAGGGGTGCGGCCGGACGCCGAGCGAGCGCCGGCTGCTCGCCGCTGGGAGAACGCCGTCCCGGGTTGGCCTGCCCCGTCCCGGATTGGCCTGGCCCCGTCCCGGGTTGGGCACCGTCCCGGGTTGGGGCACCGTCCCGGGTTGGCCTGGCCCCGTCCCGGGTTGGGGCACCGTCCCGGGTTGGCCTGGCCCCGTCCCGGGTTGGGGCACCGTCCCGGGTTGGCCTGGCCCCGTCCCGGGTTGAGGCCCCGTCCCGGCTTGGGCCCCCTCCCGGGTTGGACGCTTGCTCCCCGGTGGCGGGCGCCGGCACGCGGTCCAGCGCCCCCCGGCCAGGGTGGGTCCAGTGCCAGACGCCGCCGTCGCTCGGGGCCGGCAGCAGGCGCCGCCGTTCCTCGGGACGGAGCGGCGAATACGCGAGGTAGCTCACGTACTGGCGACCGGCCTGCCTCGGCGATCTCCGTCCCCACGCCCTCAATCGCGCAGCGCGCTCCGGGTTGCGCCTTCATGGCCCGGGCAACCCGTGGTAACGCTTGGCGGCGCCGCCGATGTGCGGCATCCGACATGGGAAAGAACCTTCTCGTCATCAATGTGGACATCCGCGAGACACGCGTCGCGCTGATCGAAAATGGGATCATCGCCGAGCTGCATCTCGAGCGGGAGAGCTCCAAGGGGACGCTCGGAAACATCTACCTCGGCAAGGTCAGCCGCGTTTTGCCCGGAATGCAGGCCGCGTTCATCGACGTGGGGCTCGAGCGAGCCGCCTTCCTGCACGTCGAGGACCTCATCCGGCCCGACGATTTCGAGGCATACCTGGCTGGTCACCGCCGTCCCGCCGAGGAGGAGCGCGCCTCCTCCCGCGGCCGCGCCGCGCGCGCCAGCGAGGCGCCCGGGCATGCAGAAACAGAAAGCGAGGCGCACGAGCTAACCGGCGCAGAGACCGCGCCCGAGGGCACCGACGCGGCAGCCGAACACCACGAGCCCCAGGAGGGGGCGGATTTCGGGACCGAAGAAGGGTTCGAGGCCGAAGGCCCGCTCGCGGCGGACAGCCCGCTCGACGAGGCGAGCGACGTGCCGATCGAGCTGCCCACGGCGCTCGACGTGCTCGGAAGCCCTTCCGGACAGGCGTTCACCGGCGTGGGCTCGATGGTGACCCTCGACGAGGCCGACGACGAGCCGGAGATCGACGGCGGACACGTGGACGACGACGACGACGAAGAGCTGGTCGCGCCAGGCGGCAGCAGCGACGTCGACGAGGGCGGCCCGGAGGACTCGGGCCCCGACGAAGCGGAGGCGGAGGACGACGACGAGCTCGACACGCCCGCCTACGACGTCGAGCCCGCCTCCCCTCCGCCGGAGGATGCCGCCGACGTGTGGAGCGCAGACGCTGAGCGCCCGGAGGCGCGCAGCGACGCCGCGGACAGCGGGGAGACAGAACCGGTAGCAGCGAGGGCATCGGACGAGCCCGTCGCGCATGCCGCCGGCGAGTGGCCGGCCAGGCAGGAGGCGAACGCGTCGCCGGCCGCCGAGGGCGCCGTCGCGGCAACCGCGCCGGGTGATGAGGTGCCGCCGGCAGCGCGTGCGCGCAACGGGCGCACACGCGGACGGCGGGAGGCGCGCGTGCGCCGGTCAGGACGGACGCGCGACCGGCGCGCCAACCTGGAGGGCGCCAGCGGCTCGCCCGAGGGGGTGGTCGCCACGGAAGCGCGCGAGGCGCCGCGCGAGGGGCGCGAGCCGCCGCGCGAGGGGCGCGAGCCGCCGCGCGAAGGGCGTGAGGGGCGCCAAGGGCGCGAGGCGCCGCGCGAGGGGCGCGAGGCGCCGCGCGAAGGGCGCGAGCCGCCGCGTGAAGGACGTGACCGGGGCGGGAAAGGGCAGCAGGGCGGACGCGAAGGGCGCGGGCGCGAGCAGCGGACGCGAGAGCGCGGACGCGAGCCGCCGCGGGACGGCAAGGGCAAGGGCGCCGCGCGCGGCCAGCAGAATGGGCGCAACTGGCAGAACGAGCCGCCGCGCATCTCGAAATCGACCCCGATCCGCGAGGTCGTCCGCGAGGGGCAGGAGGTCATCGTCCAGATCTCGAAGGAGCCCATCGGGACGAAGGGCGCCCGGGTCACGAGCCACATCTCGCTCCCCGGCCGCTATGTCGTGTACCTGCCGACGGTCGATCACATCGGGATCTCCAAGCGGATCGGCTCGGAGAAGGAGCGCTCCCGGCTGCGCGACGCCATCGAGGCGATGAAGCCGCCGCAGGGCGGGCTCATCGTGCGCACGCTCGCCGAAGGCCTCACGAAGAAGCAGCTCAAGGCCGACGTGGGCTACCTCGTGCGCCTCTGGGGCGAGGTGGCGAAGAAGCGCGAGAGCGACGTGAGGGCACCGGCGGTGCTCTACACCGAGCTCGACCTCGTGCTGAAGACCGCACGCGACCTCTTCACCGACGACATCGAGAAGATCGTGATCGACGATCGCGATGAGTACATCCGCCTGCGGCGCTTCGTCGAGATGTTCATGCCCGAGCGCGCCGACGCGGTGGAGCTCTACGAGGGCACCGAGCCGATCTTCGACGCGTACGGGATCGAGGACGAGATCCAGCGCGCGCTGTCGCGGAAGGTCCCGCTCCCGTCGGGGGGGCACCTGATCATCGATCAGGCCGAGGCGCTCACCGCGATCGACGTGAACACGGGGCGGTTCGTCGGCAAGGGGTCGAAGGATCTCGAGGAGACGATCCTGACCACGAACATGGAGGCGGTCGAGGAGATCGCCTATCAGCTCCGGTTCCGCAACATCGGCGGGCTGATCATCCTCGACCTCATCGACATGGAGCGCACCCAGAACCGGGAGAAGGTGCGGCGCCGCCTCGAGGAGCTGCTCTCCAAGGACAAGGCGAAGACCACGCTGAACCGGATCTCCGATCTGGGTCTCATCGAGATGACCCGGAAGCGGACGCGCGAGAGCCTCGGGCGGACGATCCTCGAGCCGTGCTTCTACTGCGACGGGACGGGCCAGCTGCAATCCAAGCAGACCGTCGCCTACGAGATCCTGAGGCAGATACGGCGCGAACGGATGAACCTGCCCGGCTACTCGGTCGTGGTCAACGCGCATCCGGCCGTGATCGACCTCCTGAAGAACGACGAGCGCATCGCCGTGCAAGAGGCGGAGCGGCTGTTCCAGCGCCGGATCGATCTCGTACCCCGGAAGGAGTACCACCTCGAGCAGTTCGATCTGCAAGGTAAGTAAGGCGCCATGGTGGACGATCAGGGTTCTCCGGAGAGCATCGACGCGAAGACGGGACGCAGGGAAGAGCGCGTCACCATCAACAAGGAGTTCGAGTCCTATGACGCGTTCATCAACGAGTACGTGACGAACATCTCGCGCACCGGCGTGTTCGTCCGATCGAAGACGCCGCTCGCCGTCGGGACGCAGGTGAACCTCCGGTTCACCGTGATCATGGACGACATCGAGACGATCGAGGGCGTCGGCGAGGTCGTGCGCGTGCACGACGATCCGCAGGGGATGGGCGTCGTCTTCACCGAGCTGTCGAGCTACTCGCAGGGGCTCATCGACAAGCTCCTGACCAGCCAGGGACACCGCACCTCGAAGGAATAGGCAGAGGGGCGTCGACGATGTTCACCGGGCTTGTCGAGACGATCGGGATCCTCCGCCGCCGGAGCGGCGGCGCCGTGGCCCGCGCGCTCGTCGAGACGAGCCTCGGGCCGCTGACGCTCGGCGAGTCCGTGAGCGTGAACGGCGCCTGCCTCACCGTCGATCGCATCGCGCCCGGCGGGTTCGAGTGCGATATGTCCTCCGAGACCCTCGGCCGCACGACGCTCGGCGCGCTGCAGATCGGCGCGCGGGTCCACCTCGAGCGGGCGACGCCGCTCGGCGCGCGCATGGGCGGGCACGTGGTGCTCGGCCACGTCGATGGGCTCGGCCGCGTCGTCGAGCAGTCGCGGGCCGGCGACGCGGTCCGCCTGAGGGTGAGCGCCCCGGACGAGCTCGCTCGTTTCCTCGCTCCCAAGGGCTCGATCGCCATCGACGGCGCGAGCCTCACGCTCAACGACGTGTCCACGCCAGGCTCCGCGGAGACCTGGTTCGACGTGATGCTGGTGCCGCACACCATCGGCCGGACTCTCCTCGGTGAGCTCCGCCCCGGCGCAGCCGTCAACCTTGAAGTTGACGTGCTCGCGCGCTACGTGGCGCGGACGCTCCAGGTCGCGTCGCTCGCCGGCCTGCAGAGCCTCTCGAGCAAGGATGCGCGCGATAGCAAGGCCTCTGCCGAGCGCGGCGAAGAGCGTGGAAATACGGGAGAGCATGCGGATCACGACGAACGACTCCTCGCAAAGCTGCGCGCGGGGGGATTCTGGTGAGGCGCTGTCCGCCTCGAGCGGCAAGCTCGGCCAGGACATGACGTCCGGCGGCCCGATGCCTCACCGGCTGACCATCGACAAGGCGGTCCTCGACCGCGTGAACACCGCGCTGGATCACATCCGCGCGGGCAAGATGGTCATCCTGGTCGACGACGAGGATCGCGAGAACGAGGGGGACCTCTGCATGGCGGCGGAGGCGGTGACCCCCGAGGCCATCAACTTCATGGCGATGCACGGGCGCGGCCTCATCTGCCTCGCCCTCGACGAGGAGCAGGTCGCGCGCCTCGAGCTGCCGATGATGTCGGCGCCGGGGCGGAGCGGGCCGCCGCTCGGCACCGCCTTCACCGTGAGCATCGAGGCGCGCTCCGGGGTGACGACGGGGATCAGCGCCGCCGATCGGGCGCACACGATCCGGGCCGCGATCGCGCGCGACGCCAAGCCGGAGGATCTCGTCACGCCGGGGCACGTCTTCCCGCTGAAGGCGCGCCGCGGGGGTGTGCTCGTGCGGACGGGGCAGACCGAGGGGTCCGTGGACCTCGCGCGGCTCGCCGAGCTGCGGCCGGCGGGCGTGATCTGCGAGATCATGAACGACGACGGCAGCATGGCCCGCATGCGGGACCTCGAGGTCTTCGCCGCGAGGCACGGCCTGCTGATCCTGACGGTGGCGGACCTCATCCAGTACCGGCTCCAGACCGAACGGCTGGTCCGCCGCGTGAGCGACCGGACGCTCCGGCTCGACCTCACGGGCACGGAGTGGACCGCGTACGTCTACGAGGTCATCAACGAGCAGCGGCAGTTCCTCGCGCTGACCAAGGGCGTGGTCGCGACGACGGAGCCCATCCTCTGCCGCGTGCACTCCGGCTCGACCATCGCGGATCTCTTCAGCTCGACGCCCTTCGACGGCGGCTCGAACCTGCGCGAGGCGCTCCTCGCGATCGAGGGCGCCGGCGTCGGGGTGGTCGTCTACATCCCGTCGCGAGGGGACCTGAGCCGCGAGCTGGAGCCGCTGAAGGGCCCGGGTCCCGACGAGAGCGCCCCCGTGGTGAGGACGCAGCAGCCGTCGACGCTGCGGGAGTTCGGCCTCGGCGCGCAGGTCCTGGCGGACCTCGGGGTGCACCAGATCCGGCTCCTCACGAACAGCCAGCCGAAGATCGTCGGGATCACCGGCTTCGGGCTCACCGTGACCGAGCGGGTGCCGCTCGTCTCGATGAAGGGCGACGCCTGACGCGCGCTGACGCGCTCGGGTCGCGCAGGTAGAAGGGGCGCTCGGATCAGGATCGCGAGCGCAGCGACCGCGCACCCCGCGCGGCAGGAGAGAGGAACGGCGGATGGCAGAGCAAGCGGTCGGGCAGGCACAGGCGAGGGTGATCGAAGGGAACCTGGTGGTCCCGCCGGGGGCGCGCTTCGCCGTCGTGGCGAGCCGCTTCAACCACTTCATCGTCGACCGCCTGGTCGAGGGCGCGCTCGACGCCATCGCGCGGCACGGCGGCTCCCTCGAGCGGACCTCCATCGTGCGCGTCCCGGGCGCGTGGGAGATGCCCACCATCGTGGGGAGGCTCGCGCACAAGAAGAGCGTCGACGCGATCGTCACCCTGGGCGCCGTGATCCGGGGCTCGACCCCGCATTTCGACTACGTGGCGGCCGAGGTCACGAAGGGGATCGCGACCGTCTCGCTCCAGACCGGGGTGCCGGTCACGTTCGGGGTCCTCACGACCGACTCGATCGAACAAGCGATCGAGCGGGCGGGCACAAAGCATGGCAATAAGGGGTGGGAGGCCGCCGTCAGCGCGATCGAGATGCTCGCGCTCGGCGCCGCGCTGGACGCAGCTGGCCTCTAGACGAAGGTTCTGAGAGATGGGTGCGCGTTCTACCGGCCGCGAGGCGGCCTTGCAGATGTTGTTTGCGTTGGAGGCCGGCGGAAACCCGGCGCCCCGCGTCGTCGCGACCTTCTGGCGCGAGACGCCCGGGGACCCGGAGGGGCGCGCCTACGCGGACGAGGTGGCGATCGGCGTCGCCAAGGACCTCGCGGCCGTGGACGAGGCGATCCGCAAGGCGAGCACGAACTGGCGCCTCGAGCGGATGGCGCGGGTCGATCGGAACGTGCTCCGGCTCGGCGCGTGGGAGCTCATGAACCACCCGGAGGTGCCGCGCGCGGTCATCCTCGACGAGGCGGTCGAGCTCGCCAAGCGCTACGGCAGCGAGGAGAGCGGCGCCTTCGTGAACGGCGTGCTCGACCGGGTCGCCGAGAACCTCGGCCGCGTCGACCGGGACCGCTGAGCGCCGCGGCGCGCGCGGCTCACCACTTCAGCCACGCGACCGTCACGCCGTCGCCGCCCTCGCCGGGGCCGCCCGGGCGGAGGCGCGCCACGTAGGGGCTCCCGCGCAGCGCCTCGCGGACGGCGTCGCGCAGGGCGCCCGTGCCGTGCCCGTGGACGAAGAACGTGACCCGGCGGCCCGCGCCGAGCGAGCGGTCGAGGAACTGCTCGGCCATCGCGACCGCCTCGTGCGCGCGCAGGCCGCGGAGATCCACGGTGTTGTCGGCCGTCTGGATCGGGACGTCGGGGTCCGCCGCCGCGTCCAGGTCGACGCGGCGCTGCTGCGGCGCCGCGGCCGCCGGCGGCGCCGCAGCAGCGCCGCGCAGCTCGGCGATCGAGGTCGTGAGCTTGAGCGCGCCGGCGGCGACCCGCAGCTGGCCGCCCGAGAGGACCTCGACCACCTCGGCCTCGGCCCGCAGGCGAGGCACGTAGACGCGGGTGCCGACGCGGACGGCCGCCGGATCGATCGCCGGCCGCGCCGGCGGCTCGTCCCTCGGGCGGAGCTCGAGCTCGCCGCCGATCGACGTCTTCTGTCCGACCGCATCCATGGCGCGCGCGGCCGCCCGCACGTCGTCCTCGGTGGGCTTGCCGCGCAGCCGCGACTGCGCCGCCTTGAGGTCCTCGCGCGCGCGCCGCAGGCTGGCGAGCAGCGCCTCTCCCTCGCGCGTGATCACGCCGCGCTCCTTCTCCCGGAGCCGCTCGATCTCCCCCTCCAGCTCCCGCCGCTTCGCGCGGGAGGCGCCCGCTTCCCGCTCGGCGTCCTCGCGCGCGAGCTCGAGCGCGCGGCGCTCGGCGGCGAGCTTCTCGACCATCTGCTCGAAGGTGACCGCCTCCTTCGTGAGGAAGCGCTCGGCCCGCTCGAGCACGGTGCCCGGGATCCCGAACTGCCGCGCGACGGCGAGCGCGCTCGAGGCGCCGGGCACGCCGACGACGAGCCGGAAGGTCGGGCTCATGGTGGCGAGATCGAAGCCGACCGAGGCGTTCTCGAAGCGCTGATCGCCCAGCGCGAGCGCCTTGAGGCCCTCGTAGTGCGTGGTGCAGGCGACGGTGCCGCCGCGCGCGCAGAGCGAGTCGAGCACGGCCGCGGCGAGCGCCTCGCCCTCGCGCGGATCGGTGCCGCCGGCGAGCTCGTCCAGCAGGACGAGGGCGCCGGGGCGCGTCTCGCCGAGGATCCGCCCGAGGTTCTTCACGTGGGCGCTGAAGGTCGACAGGTTCTTGTGGAGGTTCTGGTCGTCGCCGACGTCGGTCAGCACGACGTCGAAGAGCGCGACGCGGGAGCCGTCCCTCGCCGCGACCGGCAGGCCCGCGCGGACCATCAGCGCCGCGAGCCCGAGCGTCTTCAGGGCCACGGTCTTGCCGCCGGCGTTCGGCCCGGAGACGATCATCGCGCGACCCGTGCTCATCGAGAGATCGCTCGGGACCACCTTCACGCCGTCGAGCGCGAGGAGCGGATGGCGGCCACCGTTGAGGGCGATCGAGCTCGGCCGCGCCGCGGCCTCGGAGGCGCCGCGATCCACGGCGAACGCGCCCTCGGGGACCTCGGGGAAGGTGAGGTCGAGGTCGCGCGCGAGCCGCGCGGCGGCGGACCTCACGTCGGCGTGGGCCAGCGCGCGGGCGGCGGCCGCGACGCTCTCGATGTCCTCGGTCACGCGAGCGGTGAGCGCCGCGTAGATCGCCTGCTCCTCGCGCGCGACCTCGGCGTCGACCATCTTCATCCGGTTGCCCGTCTCGACGAGCACCCGGGGCTCGACGAACACGGTGGCGCCGCTCGCGCTGGTCGCGTGGACGATGCCAGGGAAGCGCTCGTGCGCGTCGGACCGCACCGGGAGCACGTAGCGCCCGTCGCGCTCGGTCCAGTAGCGGTCCTGGAGGATGTCCTCGTGCTTCTGGATGAGGTCCTCGAGGCGGCGGACGAGCCGATCGCGCACCGCGCGCCGCTCCGCGCGCAGCGCCTCCAGGCGGGGCGAGGCGCGATCCGAGAGCGTGCCGTCCGGATCGAAGGCCGCCGCGAGATCGCGCGCGACGGCGTCGAGCTCGGGGTTGGTCGCGCACGCCGCATAGAGCGCGGGCGCGATCTGACGCCGGCTCTGCAGGTACTGCCGCGCGGTGCGCGCGGCGTCGAGCAGGCCGAGCACGGCGCGGAGCTCCTCGTTCGCGAGCGACGCGCCGATGCGCGCGCGATCGAGCGCGTCCTCGAGCTCCGCGACGTCGCGCGCCGGGACCGGCTCCCCGGCCCGGGCGAGCTCGACCGCCTCGCGCACCTCCGCGAGCGTGGTGAGCGCCTCGGCGCGCGTCGACGCGAACGGCAGCGCCCGGGCGAGCCGCTTGCCGGCGCGCGACGCGCAGCGCTCGGCGAGCGCCTCGAGGATGCGGTCCCACTCCAGGTCGGCGCGGGTCTTGATCGGACAGGGATCTGCGAAGGGCCCCTCGGGGTTGTATTCCATCACGCTTCGGTCGGATCGCGGGCCACGCCGCCGGCCCCGCTCGGCATCGGGTTCTGCTCCTTCTCGAGGTAGCGGAAGATGGTGCGCGGGTCGACGCCGAGGTCGCGCGCCGTCTGCGTGCGGTTGCCGTTGTTCCGCTCGAGCGCCTCCAGCACGTACCGCCGCTGGAACTCCTCCTTGGCCTTCTCCAGCGGCATGACGGACGCCTCGGCGCCGGGGCCGAGATCGAGGTCCTCCACGGCGAGGAGCGCCTGATCGCAGAGGACCAGCGCCTTCTTGATGCGGTTCTCGAGCTGCCGGATGTTGCCCGGCCAGGAGTACTTCTTGATCGCGGCGAGCGCGGCGGGGCTGAAGCCGCGCACGGCGCTGCCGAGCTCGTCCGCGTACTTCGAGAGCAGGACCTTGGCGATGATCAGCACGTCGTCGCCGCGCTCACGGAGCGGCGGGAGCCACAGGTTCACGACGTTGAGCCGGTAGTAGAGATCCTCCCGGAAGTTGCCGGTGCGGATCTCCTCCTCGAGGTTCCGGTTTGTGGCGGCGACGATGCGGATGTCGACCTTCTCGGGCTTCGAGTCGCCGACGCGGAAGACGACCCGCTCCTGGAGGGCGCGGAGGAGCTTCACCTGGAGGTTCAGCGGGAGCTCGCCGATCTCGTCGAGGAACAGCGTGCCCTTGTCGGCGACCTGGAACTTGCCCGGGCGGCTGGCGATGGCGCCGGTGAAGGCGCCCCTCACGTGGCCGAAGAGCTCGCTCTCGATGAGGTTCTCGGGGATCGCGCCGCAGTTGATGGTGACGAAGGGGCCGCCCTCGCGCGGGCTGCGCCGGTGCAGCTCCTTCGCGATGAGCTCCTTCCCGGTCCCCGTCTCCCCCGTGATGAGCACGCTGATGTCGGTCGCCGCGACCTTCTGCAGCTTGCGGAACACCTCGAGCATCGACGGGCAGGCGCCGATGATCTCGCCGAACTTCTTGTCGTGCAGCTCGGCGACGAGCTTGGCCTTGTCGGCCCTGAGGGCGTTCAGGAGCATCGCGTTCTGGAGGATGAGCGAGGCCTGGGACGCGAAGATGCTGAGCAGATCGAGCTGGGCGCGATCGAAGAGGTGCTTGATCTTGTCGTTGCCGACGTAGAGCGCGCCGATGATCTGGCCCTGCGACAGGAGCGGCGCGCACATCACGCTGGAGAGCTTCATCGCGATGACGCTGTCGCTCCGGCCAAACTGGGTGTCGGCGAGCGCGTCGGAGACGATCACGGGGCGGCCCGAGGAGATGACCTGCCGCACGATGCTGTCCGAGATCCCCCCGGCCGCGTCGGTGATGGCCTCCTTGCGGATGTTGCGCGACGCGCGCACCGCGAGCTTGCGGTCGCCGCCCGCGGACGTCGCGGCCGGAGCGCCGCCGCGGACCGCCGAGTCGGCCGCCGCCTCCGCGCCCTCGAGGAGCAACAGGAAGCCCTTGTCGGCGTGGCTCAGCTCGATGACGTCGTCGAGCATCGCCTCGAGGAGCTCGTCGACGCTGCGCCGGTTGATGAGCTTCTCGCTGAACGCGAACAGCTTGCGGACGCCCGCGAGCTCCGACGAGCCCTGCGGCGCCGCGGGCCGCTCCGCCTCGCCGTCGCACGCCGGGAGCCGCTCCTGGACGGTGGGCGCCTCGGCGAACATCGAGAACCCGACCTCCACCGCGCCGAGCTGGAGCCGGTCGCCGTGCACCAGCCGGGCGCGCCGCTTCTTCTTGCCGTTGATCGCGATCTCGCCGTCGCGCTCGCACTCCTCGACCACGAAATCACGCCCGTCGAACACGATCTGCGCGTGATGATCCAGCACCCCCGCCCCCGCGACCGCGACGTCGTTTCCGAGCGCCTTGCCGAGCGTCGTGACCGGCTTGTGGACGCTGTACAGGCGTGGCGCGCCCTCGGAGGCGAAATACTTCAGGGTCGGCATCGAGAGCAGCATAGCAGGCGTGCCGCGGCCTCATGCAGCCGTGTTGGCCCGCACACCGCGGCTTACCAGAGCTCTCCGATGACGACCGCGCCCATGCCGCCTCGGTAAGGCACCATGCCGCCGCCGAGCACGCGCGCGAACGGGGGATCGCCGCGCTCCTCCTGCGCGTCCAGGGCGACGTCGCCGCTCGGGTCCGGCCTCCCGAGGAACAAGGCGCCCGCCACGATGCCGAGGGTGCCCGCCGCGCCCTGGGCGATGAGGCCGCGGCGAGGGTCGTGATCGCTGCCGATGTACGCGAAGTAGATGGGCAACGACACGACCGTGCCGATGCCGAGGCCGCCCCACATCCACGCGAGCTGGTTCCACGACGGCGTCCAGGCGATGGACAGGCCGACGGCGCCCGCGGTCGCGACGTTGAACCCGATCAGGCCGCCGAGCGAGATGCTGTCGTTCGACTCGCTCCATCCGCCGTTGCTGGCGGCGGCCCCGAACTCGCTGCCGATGAGGGAGCCCCACACCGCGCCCGAGGCGATGAGCATGTTGGTCTGCGGCTTGGGCCGGAGCAGATGGTAGAAACCCCAGCCCGCCGCGCCGCCGACGGTGGAGCCGATCACCTCGGAGGTGGCGAGCCCGAGGAACCCCCACTCCTTGCCCTTGCGCGCGCTGACGTGCTGGTAGGAGGCGATGCCGAGCCCCTCGCCCGCGCCGATCACCATGCCCGTGGCGATCGCGGAGGGCATGCCGCGCGGCATCGGCGGCGAGTCGAGGAAATAGACCCCGACCGGCGCCGCGACGCCGAGGAGCGCGGGCGCGATGAACTGCACGCCGGGATCGTCGATGCCGACGAGCGCGTCGAACCAGATGCCGGTCCCCATGCCGTAAGCCACGGACGTGGCGTAGAGATAGCCGACCTCGAGCGGCGTCGACTTGGGCAGGCTCTTCTTCTGCGGCGGCGCATAGGCGTAGCCGCCGTACGGAGCGCCGTACTGGCCTCCGCCGTACTGGCCCCCGTACGAGCCGCCCTGCTGGCCACCGTAGGGCGGCGCTCCGTACTGGGCAGCGGCCGTCCAGCTGACGCTCGACACGAGGAGCGCGGAGAGGAGACTCACGAGAGGTCGCGTGTGCATCGCGCCGCCACTTTACACGCTCGCGCAAGGCGAGGCGCGCGGGCCGCGCGAGAAAGCGCCTTCCCGCGAGCCAGCCCCGCGCCTCACTCTTTCGTGAGGGCGCGCGTCATGAGGTCGACAACGGCCTGCGGCGGCGGCTTTCCCTCGTAGAGCATCCTGTACACCTCGACCGTGATCGGCGCGCTCACGCCCAGCTTGTTCGCGAGGTCGTACGCGCTCTTCGCCGTCTTCACCCCCTCGGCGACGTGGCCGAGCCCCTCGAGGATCTGCTCGAGCTTCCGTCCCCTGCCCATCTCGAGCCCGACGGTGCGGTTGCGCGACAGCTCGCCCGTGCACGTGAGCACCAGGTCGCCCATCCCGGAGAGCCCCGCCAGGGTGAGCGGGTTCGCCCCCTTCGCCGCCGCCATGCGGCCGATCTCCGCGAGGCCGCGCGTGATGAGCCCGGCGCGCGCGTTGTGGCCAAGGCCGAGGCCGTCGCAGATGCCGGCCGCGATGGCGACGACGTTCTTGAGGGCGCCGCCCACCTCGACGCCCACGACGTCATCGGACGAGTAGACCCGGAACCGATCTGTCGCGAGCATGCGCTGCACCGCGTGCGTCTCCGGCGGCCTCCTGCCTGCGACCACCACGGTGGTCGGCTGGCCGGCCGCGACCTCCCGCGCGAAGCTCGGGCCCGACAGGTACGAGAGCCGCGGCTCGGCCTCGCGCCCGAGCTCGTCGACGAGCACCTCGCTCATCAGCATCAGCGAGTCGTTCTCGATGCCCTTCGTCGCGCTGCAGACGAGCGCGCTCCGCGGGATGTGGGGCTCGGCCTCGCGGACCACCGCGCGCAGCGCGTGCGACGGCACGACAACGACGACGAGCTCCGCGCCGCGGAGCGCGCCCTCGAGGTCGCTCGTCGCGCGCAGGCTCGCGGGCAGCTCCACGCCCGGCAGGTACCGGGGGTTCTCGTGCTCACGGCCGATGCGCTCGGCGAGCTCCCCCTGGTGCGCCCAGAGCGCGGTGGGGTTGCCCTTGTCCGCCAGCAACTTCGCCAGCGCCGTCCCCCAGGCGCCGGCCCCGATCACTGCGACGTTCGCCATGGAGGCGACCCTACCATCACCCGCGCGCCCGGCCGAAAGCGACGTGCCCCGCCTGCGCGCTGTGCACGCGCGCCGCTCGATCCGCCGGTGTTTCGACTATGCTGCGCCCATGCTCTTCCGCACCGCCGCGCTGCGCGCGCTCGGCCTCGCGCTCTGCCTCTCCCTGCTCGGGACGGTGTGCGGCGCGTGCGGCCAGGGCGCGCTCGGCGTCATGCCGGGCATCGTGAACGATCCGGGGAACCTGTCGCTCCGCAGGGCGATCCTGTCCTTCGCGACGAGCCAGCTCTGCAGCGAGATGCGGAAGCGGAGCGTGCCGCTGCGCCTCCGCGACGAGGATCCGGTGACCGGCCGGTTCTACCCGGGCTCGTGCGTCGCCCAGGAGCTGGCGAACGGCCACCTCTTCCTCCAGTTCGGGGGCAGCGGCGTGGTCTGGACGAACCTGACGAAGCGCATGAGCTTCGATGCGAGCGCCGCCGTCGAGTACGATCACGACTTCCTGATGGATGGCGACACGATGTACGTGTACTTCCGTCAGCGATCGACCACGGCGGCGAGCTTCACGACCAAGCTCGTCGAGCAGCCCGCCGCGATCTCGCTCGGCGGCGTGTCGCTGGCCCAGGGCAGCGCGTACGCCAACGCGCTCGGCGCCCAGCTCGTGAAGACCGAGATCGCCCGGGGATTCACGGTCATCCGCGACGACGACGGCGCGGTGCAGTTCGGCCTCGGCATCATCGAGAAGGGGCAGCGGCCCCACGCTCCCTACGCGCGGCGCGAGAACGGCAGGCTGCTCCTGGCGAACGAGCGCACCGAGGTGCACCAGGACCAGCGCGACTACATCGGCCCGCTCGAGATCATGGACAGCGGCGAGGCCATGACGCTCACGGTCGCCGTCGACGGCGCGCCGGGCGTGGACGTGATCCTCGTGTCCCGGGGCACCGGGGAGCAGTGGCTCCAGGCGTACCTGACGCAGCCCGCGCCTCCACCGCTCTCTGCGGCGCCCCTGCTCGACGAGCCGGTGTACTCCGGCGCCCCCTGGCGGCGGACGGTGCCGCTGCCCGAGGGGCAGTACTACCTGGTCATCGACAACACGAACGCCGCGGGGCGGACGCAGCCGACGACATACGCCCGCGACGACCGGGCCGCCCTGGTGAGCTACGCCGTCGAGATCGGGGACGCGCCCTGACGAGGGCGACGGCGACGGTGACAACGACGGACCGCTCGTCGCCTGCCGCGCCTGCGCACTTGCCGCGGCGAGGGGCGGCGTATACATAAGCTCCCTCTTGCCGCCGCGCCCCGATGAATGCCGTCGCGCCCCGATGAACAACACCAGAGCGTACCGTCGGTCGCGGCCAATCGGCCCGCTAGCTCGGAGCTCAGACCCTCGATGAGGGGAAACGCTAGCTCGGAGCCCCGCGTCAGCGCGGCCAAGGCGACCGGAGGCGCGGACCCGCGCGGGACCGGCAGCGCTCCTCCGCCCGGAGGCAGGGACGGCCGGGTGCTGCGCTTCCTTTTCCACCTCGTGTGGATCTGCCTCGTGCCGTTCGCGCTCGCGGTCGCGAACGTCTGGCTGCTCACCCCGTCGTCCGAGAGCGGGAGCACCCAGCCGCTCCGCGTCTTCGTCGGCGAGCAGCAGATCCCGGCCGGCATCGTGCTCTTCACGATCTTCGCGATGATCTTCTGGCGGTTCCGCCACGAGCTGCCGTTCGCGTCGGCGATCGGCGTCGGCGGCCGCCGGGACATCCCGCCGAAGGCGCGCGCCCGCTTCGAGGACGCCGCGGCGCTCCTCGAGGAGGCCCACCGGATCCTGCGCACCCGCAAGCGCGACGTCGAGCGCGAGCTGACGAGCGGCGAGCGCGAGCAGGTGATGCAGGCGATCGCCGCCCTCGAGCGCACGATGAGCTCCGAGACGTTCGACGCCGACGAGTTCGACGCCGCCCACAGCCGCGCCGATCGCGCGGTCGGCGAGCACCTCGGCCGCTGGCGCAAGGGCGAGATGCGCGAGTACGCCGAGTCGATCGGCATCGCCGTCGCCGTGGCGCTCCTCCTGCGCGCCTTCGTCGTCGAGGCGTTCAAGATCCCGAGCGGCTCGATGATCCCGACCCTCATGGTCGGCGACCACATCTTCGTCAACAAGTTCACCTACGGCCCGCTCATCCCCTGGACCGACCAGCGCCTCTTCCCTCGCCTGCCGCCGACGCGCGGCGACGTGATGGTGTTCAAGTTCCCCGAGAACAAGGAGCAGGATTTCATCAAGCGGACGATCGCCGTCTCGGGCGACACGCTGGAGGCGATCAACGGCCGTCCCATCCTCAACGGCTGGCTCGTCCCCCACTGCCACGTCGGCCCGTTCCGCTACGAGGGCCGGCAGGCGGAGCTGTTCGTCGAGTTCCTCGGGGAGAAGTCGTACTTCACGCTCTACGACATGAACCCCGACGAGACGATGTGCGTGGCGAGCGACGACTGCACGCCGGGCTCCACGTGCCGGGGCGGCGTCTGCGGCATGCTCCAGGGCCCCTTCAAGGTGGCCGCCGACGAGGCGTGGGTGATGGGCGACAACCGCAACAACAGCCACGACTCGCGCAGCTGGCGCGGCGGGCTCGGCGCGGGCGTGCCGTTCGAGAACATCAAGGGGCGCGCGATGTTCGTGTGGATGAGCTTCGGTCCGGGCGGCGGCATCGCGCAGGATCGCCTCTTCGTGAACGTGATGGGTCGCCCGAAGCTCCCCGGCGCCCACGAGGCGACCCTGCAAGAAGGCCTCGACAAGTGCCTGCGCGAGCGGCCTCCCGTCTCCGAGACGACGCCGCCGCCGGCGCCCGCGCGCGTGCCATCCAAGCGCTGAGGCCACCGAGACGAGCGCGGGGGGGGAGCTGCGCTCCCCGCGAGGCTCGTGTACGGTGCCCCGGCCTCAGGCCAACGTAGCGATTCCCCCCGGCCCGAGGCGACGGAGGAGACGATGGCACGTGCGGTCGAGATGTGGAGCCTTGTGCTCGCGGGCAGCTTGCTCGCCGGAGCAGGGTGCAACAGGGAGGAGGCCTCGACGACGAGCGCAGCGACCTCGGCGGAGCCCTCGGCGCCCCCGGCGCCCCCCGCGGCGTCCGTCGCGGCGGACCCCATCGGGTACGTGGCCACCTACCCGACCATGGAGCCCCAGCCCGGGCGCCGGCGCCTGCTGGAGCAGTTCGCCGTGCACCCGTCGGCGGACGCCCAGTCGAAGGAGCTCGCGCGGCTCGACAGCGGCGCGCTCGTCGACCTCAAGGCGAGCTACCAGGACTGGATGCTCGTGGCCTTCCAGAGCGGGGGCCAGCCCACGCTCGGATGGATCGAGCTCAAGACGAACGACAGCCGCGCGACGACCGCGACGGACGCCGACGTCCACCAGGCGACGGCGACCCCTGCGCCCAGGACGGCCGATGCGGGCGCCCCCACCGGCGGGGCCACCGGCAGCGACGCGGGCACGACCGGCAGCGACGCAGGCGCGACCGGCACCGGCACGACCCCCGAGGCCGGGACGACCGGCGACGCAGGTGCGGCCGGCGACGCCACGACCCCCGACACGGGCGCGGCGGACGGCGGCACGGGTCGGCGCAGGATCGAGCTGAAGAAATAGGTAGAGCTGCTGAAGAAGTGAGCAGCCCGAGCGCAATTTTCTGATGGGCGCTCGCTTGTCCACGCGCCACGCTACATACCCCTGAGGCGCCCGAGCGCCAGCTGCGCGCCTCGGAGCCCTGAGACAGGAGCCAGGTGCATGAGCGACGCGATGTGGGCGCTGACGTACAACCGCGAGAGGCAGCCGTGGGAGTCCACCGTCGGGCTGTCGAAGGACGAGGTCGAGCGCCCGGCGATCGACGAGGCCAAGGACTACCACGACCGCGCGAGCGTCCTCGTGAAGCCCATCATGACGGGCTTCTGCGGCTCGGATCGGGGCATCTGGTTCCGCAGCGCCTTCAAGGACATGATCTTCAAGTCGCTCGATCGCGACCGGAAGGCGACGCGCACGATCGGCCACGAGCTGCTCGGCCGCGTCGTCGACCTCGGGACCGACGCGCGCCGGACGTTCGGGCTGGAGGTCGGCGACATCGTCTCGACCGAGAGCCACATCGCCTGCGGCGCCTGCTACCAGTGCCGCGTCGGCGACACCCACGTGTGCGCCGACGACAAGATCATCGGGATCAGCGAGGATGGCTGCTTCGCCGAGCTCGTCAAGCTGCCGGCGAAGAACCTGTGGCGCACCGACATCGCCAGGATGCGGCCCGAGGTCGCCGCGGTGCAGGAGCCGTTCGGCAACGCCGTGCACGCGTGCACCAAGGTGAACCTCCGCGGCAAGCGCGTGGCGATCTTCGGCTGCGGCACCATCGGCCTCTTCGCGGTCGCGATCGCGCGCGCGATGGGGGCCATCTACATCATCGGCGTGGAGCCGGCGGAGCGGAACGCCGAGATGGCCGGCCGCCTGGGCGCCGACGTGGTCCTGCGCCCGCACCGGGCGAGCCCCGACCGGCCCCACGCGAGCGATCCGGAACTGACGGAGCAGGTGCGCAAGCTGACGGACGGGGTCGGCGTCGACGTCGTGCTCGAGATGAGCGGCGTGAACAGCAGCGTGAACAACGCGATCCACGCGGCGAGGCGCGGGGGCGACGTCATCCTCTTCGGCCTGAAGAGCGGCGACGCGGTGATCGAGAACTTCGACCGCCTCATCGTGGACGGCATCAGCCTCCACAGCGTGATCGGCCGCCGCATCTTCGAGACGTGGCACATCACGCGCCACCTGCTCGAGTCGCGCGATCCGAACATCCACGACCTCATCTGGGAGGTCATCCTGAACCGGGGCCAGGGGACGGTGTTCGACTTCCAGGACTACGACGCGGCGGCCTTCCAGGAGGCGATCTCGAGCCACCCGAAGGTGATCCTCCGGTACTGAGCCGGTCAGCCGACGACGCCGAGCTGCCGGCCGACCTTCCGGAAGGCCTCGATCGCACGGTCGACGTGCGCGGGCTCGTGCGCGGCGGAGAGCTGCACCCGGATGCGGGCCTCGCCCTTCGGCACGACGGGGTACGAGAAGCCGATGACATAGATGCCCTCGGCGAGGAGCGCCTTGGCCATCTCGTTCGCGAGGCGCGCCTCGCCCAGCAGGATGGGCACGATCGGGTGGATGCCCGGCCTGATGGTGAACCCGGCCTGCGCCATCCCCTGCCGGAACCGGCGCGCGTTCTCCATCGCTTGCTGGCGCAGCGAGGGCTCGGCGTCGATGAGGTCGAACACGGCGATCGAGGCGCCGGCGATCGCGGGGGCGAGCGTGTTGGAGAACAGGTAGGGCCGCGAGCGCTGCCGCAGCAGGTCGACGATCTCCTGCCGGCCGGTCGTGAAGCCGCCGCTCGCGCCGCCGAGCGCCTTGCCCAGGGTGGAGGTGATCACGTCGATGCGGTGCATGACCCCGCAGAGCTCCGCGGTCCCGCGCCCCGTCGGGCCGATGAACCCGGTCGCATGCGAGTCGTCGACCATCACCATCGCGCGGTACTTGTCGGCGAGATCGCAGATGGTATCGAGCTTCGCCAGATATCCATCCATCGAGAACACGCCGTCGGTGGCGATGAGCCGGAGCCGCTTGCCGGCGGTCTTGCGGAGGATGTCCTCGAGAGCGGCCATGTCCCCGTTCGGGTAACGGTGCCGCTCGGCCTTGCAGAGGCGGATGCCGTCGATGATCGAGGCGTGGTTCAGCGCGTCCGAGATGACGGCGTCCTCGTCGCCGAGGAGCGTCTCGAACAGGCCGCCGTTCGCGTCGAAGCAGGACGAATAAAGGATCGCGTCCTCGGTGCCGAAGAAGCGGGCAATCCTGGACTCCAGCCGCCGGTGCAGGTCCTGCGTGCCGCAGATGAAACGGACGCTGGAGAGGCCGAAGCCGTGCGAGTCGATCGCCTGCTTCGCCGCGCCGATGACCGCCGGGTGCGACGACAGACCAAGGTAGTTGTTCGCGCAGAAATTGAGGACCTCGACGCCCCCCTCGGTCCGGATCGCCGGCCCCTGCGGCGTCGCGAGGATCCGCTCTTCCTTGTAGAGGCCCGCCGCACGGATGTCCTCCAACGCCCGTGCGTACAATGACCGAGCGACATCGAACATGGCTGTCGTTATAAAACGGGGCTGTCAGCGGGTCGACGGGGGAACGCCGTACGGCCGTCCCGCGTGGCGCTGCTCACCGGCCTGAGCGCCGGCGGGCGACCCCGGACACGAGAGGCAGGGTGCGCGGGGCTTTGTCGCGCGTGGCGCGGCCGCGGCCTACTCGATCCGGGAGGGCCGTGGCAGAACGGCCGCGTTCGGCGCCGCGCGATCGCCGCGCGGCTCGCGCGAGCCGGGCGCACGAGCGACGCTGCCGGGGAGGAGCAGGCATGACGGAAGCCAGGGGGGACCTCCGGCGAAGCGCCGGTGTGCTGTGCGCTCTGGCGTCGCTTGCGGCCGCCGCGGGCCACCCGGGTTGCAGCCGCGCGGAGGACGCGCCTGGACGGACCATCGCGGGCTCCGCCGCGGGGACGGGGGGCGCGGCCACGACGAGCGGTACGGGCGGCGGGGGCGGCGCAGGAGGCGATGCGCCCTATGCGATCTCGACCCTTGCCCCGGCGACGGCGTTCGACGCGACGCCGGACGCCGGCGCGGCGTACGTGTACTTCACGGGCATCGACGCTGGCGGCAGGGCCGGCGTCTTCAGGACCAGCGCGCACGGCGGCGGAGGCGCCACCGAGATCGCGGCTGGACCGCCCTTCGTCGCGCCGCTCGGGATCGCGGCGAGCGCGGGCGGCGGCCGGCTCTTCGTGGCCGATCCGGGCGCGGGCAGCGCGGCGCTCGACGACGCGGGCGCCCTGTTCGCGATCGACTTGCCCGGCGGCGCCGTCGCGCCGGTCCGCGGCGGCGAGGGGATGCATGCGCGCGGCCTGGAGGTCGTCCGGGGCGCGGACAGCGAGGAGCGGATCGTCTTCTCGGGGCGCGATCGCGAGGGGGGCGAGCCCGGCGTGTTCGCCCTGCCGTCCGGCGGCGGCGAGGCCTCCGCGATCGCGAAGGGGAGCCCGCTCGTCGATCCCAGCGGCGTCGCCGTCGCCAGCGGGGGCGACATCTTCGTCTGCGACACCCTCGCGAGCCCCGACAGGACGGCGACCGTCTTCAGGATCGAGGACGGCTTCGTGAGCGCGTTCGCGACCGGGCTCCACGTCGGCTATCCGTGCGGCCTCGCGCTGACGCGCGACGACGCGGCGCTGCTCGTGCTCACGCGCAACGTGGCCCGAGGCGCCGACGAGGTCGTGCGGATCGAGGTGGCGTCCGGGGCGCGCTCGGCGACGGCCACCGGCGCCCCGAGCCACGACGAGCCCGGCGGGCTGCACCGGGCGAAGGGCGCCGACGTCTTCGCGTTCGTCGATCACAGGGCCCAGGAGCAGGGCTCGGTGTTCCTGCTCAGGCAATGAGCCGCAGAGGAGCGATGGGAGGACCCGCACGCATGATCCAAAGGCCGTCGCGCGCCGCCGCCGTCTTCGCGGCGTGCGTCGCGCTCAGCGCACCCGGCGTTGCTGCAGCGTCGAGCCACCGCGAGGCGCCGGCGATCGCGGGGGATCCGGCCGCCGACAACACCGATCTGTACGCGTGGGTGGAGGGCGGAAACCTCGTGATCCTCGCGAGCTACATCCCGCTCGAGGAGCCCGCCGGCGGGCCGAACTTCCACGGCTTCTCGGACGACGTGCTCTACGAGGTGCACATCGCCCGCGGGCCGTCGAGCCTCGAGGACGCGCTGACCTACCAGTTCCGGTTCTCGACCACGCCGTACCGCGCGGAGGATCCGGCGGGGCTCACGCCGGCGCCGAGCGGCGGCAACGAGTTCTTCGCGCAGCTCGCCGGCGCGGAGCAGACGTACACCATCACGAAGATCGAGGGCGGGGCGTCGACGGTCCTCCTCGCCGACGCCCCGGTCGCGCCGCCGAACATCGGGAGGCGGACGAACGAGCTCGCCTATCAGATCACCGGCGGCGGCTACCCTGCCTTCGCGACGTCCTCGAAGTTCCTCAAGCGGATGGCCGGCGGCGAGGGGCGCGCCTGGGCCGGGCCGCGCGACGACGGCTTCTACGCGGATCTCGGCCGGGCGTTCGACCTCGCGGGGCTGTGCCCGCTCCTCTCGGCGCCGAACCCGTCGTGCACCGCGCGCGACAACCTCGCCGGCTTCAACGTGCACACGCTCGCGCTCGAGATCCCGCTGGCGATGGCCAACGGCGGATCGGAGCCGACGCGGGGACCGAGCGACCGGCAGACGCTCGGCATCTGGGCCTCCGCGAGCCGACGCAAGGTGCGGATCCTGCGCGCGAACGGCAAGGAGGACGGCCTGGGTCCCTGGGTGCAGGTGTCGCGGGTCGGCCTGCCGCTCGTCAACACGTGGATCATCGGCCTGCAGGACAAGGACAAGTACAACCGCGCGCACCCGCGCGACGACCTCGTCCACTTCGGAGCGTACTTCCTGAACCCGATCCTGGTGCGCGACGCCGAGTTCGCGGGCCTCTACCGGGCCGGCCAGCCGCTCGCGGCCTTCGATCCGGAGGCGCTGAAGCAGAACCGGACCGATCTCATCGACAGGTTCAACCTGAAGCCATCGAGCCTCGGGGGACACACCCTGGAGACCGTCGGCGACGTGCTCCGGATCGATCTGGGCATGCCGTCGGGCTTCCCGAACGGCCGCGCGCTGGTCCCCGGCGCGGACCATGAGCAGACCGACGTCACCGACGCCCTGTTCACGCTCCTCCTGACCGGCGCTCCCGGGGCGACGGCGGGCGACGGGGTCGCGGCGAACGACGCGCGGTTCCTGCCGGCCTTCCCGTACCTCGCGACGGCCTGGGAAGGCGCGACCCAGGGGCATTTCCGGCCCTGAGCCGCGCGGCGCAGCGCGGCGCGACACGCCGCTCGCCTGTCACGGCGCTGCGCATCGCATCCCGCACACGCCGCCTGCGCCGCCCGCGCGCCCGTCCGGTCGAACGCACGCGGCGCGGCACTCGCTGTCGCGCGCGCAGGCCGCGCCCTCGGCCCTGGGCGCGGCGCAGCGCCCGTCCACGCAGCGCGCGCCGGGCGCGCAGAGCCCGCCGAGGCAGGCGGCGCCGGCGGGAGGGAGCGGCGCCGCGCTGCAGCGCGCGTCGACGCAGCGGCGGCCCCGCCCGCAGTCGGCGTGCGCCTCGCAGCGGCCGCCGGGCGGGACGTCGTCCGCGCACGCGCGCCCGGCGCAGTGGCCGCGGCACTCGGGGTGCGACTCGGCGTAGCGCGTCTGGCGGGTGACCGCGGCCAGCGCGTCGACGGAGAGGCCGCAGGGGCCCGCGGCGCGCGGGGCGCGGCAGATGCCCGCGTCGGTGGGCCCGGCGCCGTCGCAGCGCAGCCCGTCCGCGCACTCGAGCGACGACCGGCACCGCGCCCCCTCGCCGAGCGCCCCCCGCACGATCCCCTCGCAAGCAGGTGGGATCGGGGCGGCGAGCGGAGAGACCCAGTCGCACCCCTCGAGCGATCGCTCCATCGCCTCGACGCAGCGGCCGACCGCGTCGGCCGAAAGCGCCACCGCCTTCGCGCGCGCCGCGAAGCTCAGCGCGCGCGAGCACTCCGCGCCCGCGTGGAAGCCCGCGCCGCCACCGCAGCACGCCGCCTTGCGCCGCGCGGGGAGCGCGTGCAGCGCCTCGCACAGCCGCGCCGCGAGCGGCTCCGGCGCGCCCTCGGCCTTCGGGTAGACGGGGGCGATCTCGTCGCCGGCCAGGGTGTCGGCCGGCGACGTCGTCGAGGAGCCGGCGTCCGGCGAGGGCGCGGCTGTCGCACCCGCGTCCGGCGCGCTGCGCTGCGCGCGCGCGCAGGCGGCGACGAGCTGCAGGAGCAGCGCCGCGGCGCAGCGCCGTCGCAGGCGGTCGCCATCCGTCGAGACAGGCAATGCGATCTCCTCCGCGCCGCGCGCTGCTGGTCGATCGAGCGATGCGCTGGAGCGGCGAGCTTGCCGGCGCAGACCGGCAAGGCAAGCTCTTTCGCGACCGGATCGAGGTCGCGACGCCCCGGCGAGAGGCGCGGCTCGCCCCGGGCGGAGCTCCAGCGCGCCAGGAGGTCAGCGCTCCGATGCTGCGACGAACGGGTCTCCTCTTCGCCTGCGCTGCCCTGAGCGGAAGCCCCGGTTGCACCGAGCGATCGCGCGCCGAGGCCGTCCCGGCCGCGCCGGCGTCGCTCGAGCGCCCCGCCGCGGCGCCGGCGCCCTCGAGCCTCGACGCGGCGCGCGGGCTCGCCCTCGCGGCCCCGGCGGGCGCGGGCGCCGTCGATCGCGAGATCGAGGCGCTGTCGCGGCGGCTCACGAAGGCGCCGGGGGGCGCGGATCTCTGGAGCGCGCTGGGCTACGCGTGGATCAGGAAGGCGCGCGCGTCGGACGATCCTTCGCTCTACCTCCGCGCTCACGCGTGCGCGGAGGTCGCGCTCGCGCTGGCGGACGGCGATCGCGCGTCGCTCAACCTGCTCGGCCTCGTGCTGCTCCACGATCGCCGGTTCGCCGGGGCGCGCGACGCCGCCGAGCGGGTGCTCTCGCGCGACGAGGGCGACGCGCTCGCGCTCGGGACGCTCAGCGACGCGGCGCTCGAGCTCGGCCATTTCGAAGCGGCGGCCGCGGCGGCGCAGCGGATGGTCGACAAGCGGCCCGGCCTGCCGTCCTACGCGCGGGCCGCGCACCTTCGCTGGCTCCAGGGCGACGTGGCGAGCGCGAAGCGGATCATGCGCCTCGCGATCGACGCCGGCGATCCACGCGAGCCCGAGGCGCTCGCGTGGACCCTGGCGAAGGCGGCCGCGATGTTCTGGCACGAGGGCGACCACGAGGCCGCGGACCGGGGCTTCGAGCGGGCGCTCGCCGCGCAGGACGCGTATCCACCGGCGCTCGCCGGCAGAGCGCGCGTCGCGCTGGCCCGCGGCGCCTTTGGGCGCGCCGTCGAGCTGCTCGAGCGGGCCCATCGGCGGAGCCCGGAGGCGGAGATCGCGTGGCTGCTCGGCGACGCCAGGACGGCAGCCGGCGACCACGCCGGCGCGGCGCAGGCCTACGCCAGCGCGATCGACGCGGGGCGCAGGTCGGACCGCCGGATGCTCGCGCTGTACTACGCGACAAAGGGTCTCGAGCGCGACGAGGCCCTGCGGCTCGCCGCCGCGGAGCGCGCCCTCCGCGGGGACGTCTACACCGAGGACACCCTCGCCTGGGCGCTGTACCGCGCCGGCAAGCTGCCCGAAGCGCGCGCGGCGAGCGACAGAGCGCTGGCGCTCGGCACCAGGGACGCGCGCCTGCTCTACCACGCGGGGGCGATCCGGATCGCCCTGGGCGACATGGAGCGAGGCGAGCAGCTCGTGCGGGCTGCGCTCGAGCTGAACCCGGCGTTCGACAGCACAGGGGCCGCCGAGGCCGAGCAGCTCCTTGCGCGGCGCAAGCCCCTCGGCGGCTCGGCCCGCTGACGGGCTCGATGTGGCTGGACGCGCGAGGTGCGCCGTGGTCGAGCGCGCGAGTCAGGCCGAGGGAATCTCGACGTCAGCGATGTCAGCGACCTCAGCGATGTCAGCGACCTCAGCGACCTCAGGTGTCGTATTTCACCGTCGACGGGACGACCAGCGGTGGAGGAGCGATGGCGGGCTGCGAAGGCGCCGGAGCGGGCTCATCGGTGTCTCCC
Organism: Sorangium sp. So ce362; assembly: GCF_051519845.1. Classification (NCBI taxonomy): domain Bacteria; kingdom Pseudomonadati; phylum Myxococcota; order Polyangiales; family Polyangiaceae; genus Sorangium; species Sorangium sp. So ce362. The sequence goes on from NZ_CP150332.1 coordinate 9,621,080, forward strand.
GAGCCCGGCTGGCTCTTGGGTGGTTGGCCATGGAGCTCGCGGAGCCGGGCGGGCGCGGGCTCGATCGCCGTTGGGGCCTCGTCCGTCCCCTCGCCCTCCCCTGTCGCGACAGGGGGTATGCTCACGGCGGGCGGAGGTGGGACGAACATCCTCGGCACCCGGATGGAACGGGCGATCGACGCGACCTCGGGGAAGCTCGCGGCCATCCGCTCGACAAACGCTGCACGGGCCGCATCATCGGGGGCGGTCGCCGAGGCCTTCGCGACCCGCAGCGCCGACCAAAGCTCATAGTACCAGGCGGAGAGGGAGGCATGCGCTTCCAGCAGGTCACGAATGGTATCCTCGGAAACGATGATGTTCTTGCCCATGGGCGAGAGGATACATGACCGAGCGGCGCCTCCCACCTGGTTCGAACGGCACAATCCCCGTGGACTCGGCGCCGGACGGCCGCTCCGCGAGCGCGGCGGTGCACGGCGCTCGTCGCGGCGCCGAGGCGCCGGTGGACGGCGGCACGTCGCTCAGGATCATCACCTATAACGTCCGCTATTTCGGGCACGGCACGCGGGGCATCGCCTCGACAAGCGCCGCGATCGCCCGGATCGCGACGACGCTGGCGGGGCTGTCCCCGTTGCCCGATCTCGTGTGCCTCCAGGAGGTGGAGACGCAGTCGCTGCGCTCCTCGACGATGAACCCGCGGTGGCACCCGGAGGAGACGCAGCTCGAGCGCCTGATGAACGAGCTGCACGCGGCGCTCGCGCATGCAGAGCGGCCCGAGCGCTACGTCGCCTACTACTTCCCCGCGCACATCTACAGGCTCACCTCGCGGACGAACATCTACACGACCGGGCTCGCGGTGATCGCGCGCGACACGTTCCGCATCGGACACCACAACGCAGAGCGCCCCCACGACATCACCCACCGGCGGAGGGTCAAGAGCCTGAAGCAGACGCGCATCTGCGCGCACGTATCGTTCGAGCACGAGAGCGGGCAGAGCTTCGATGTGTTCAACACCCACCTCAGCCTGCCGAGCGTGTTCTCGAGGGAGTTCTGGACGGGCGAGGCGCGGATGGGGTTCGGACCGAACCAGCTCGAGGAGGCGCGGGTGCTCGCCGACTTCGTCCGCCGCGAGCAGCGGACCGACAACTTCGTCGTGGTCGGCGACTTCAACTCGCTGCCGGGCTCGCCGGTCGATCGCTTCCTGCGCGAGGAGATCGGCTTCGTGGACGCGTTCGCCAGGGTCCGCTGCCTCTCCGAGCGCGAGGCGCGCGCCTTCCCGACGGCCGGCTTCATGAACCTGCGCATGCACCTCGACCACGTGTACTCGTCCGAGCGCCTCGAGTGGATCGACTTCGCGGGCACGCACCCGTTCGGGCACAAGGGGGCGTTCGCCGGGCTCTCCGATCACGTCCCGCTGATCGCGCGCTGCCGCCTGCCGGGCGACTCCGGCTGATCGCCCCGCCGCGCGGCGCTGCCGCCCCGAGCGCGGCGCCCGGCGCTCACCCCGGCAGCCAGAGCAGGTCGTCCATGATGGGCTCGAGGCACGCGGAGATCTGCGGGCCGAACTCGCCGCCGCACGCGAGCTTGCCGAAGCAGGCGCGGACCTCCTGGCGGCCGCGGCTGTTCATCGCGCCGATCGCCCGCTCGAGCTGCGGGCCGAGCCCCTCCTCCAGGCTCTGCCGGCACGTGTCGTAGTCGAGGTCTCCGCACCCCGCGAGCCGGCCGCAGAGGACGGCCATGAACGGGGCGAGATCGGAGCGCGGGAGCGTGGTGGCCGTCATCGCCTCGGAGCCGCAGCGGCTCACCTCCTGCGCGTAGGCGGCGGTGAAGGGATCGCCCTCGAACCGCCGCAGCGCTGCCAGCGAGCACTCCGAGGTGGCGCGGAGCATCGCCGGCGAGGCCATCGTCGTCATCTGGGTGCATTGCTCGAACTTCGGCCAGCCCTTCGCCTGCTCGGTGGCCCGCTCGTAGAGCTCCTCGAGGTAGACGCACCACGCGCGCTGGGCCTCGCGCTGCTCGCGCTGCTCGACGGTCGCCTTCCGCTCCCCCCGCCCGTCGCGCGCCTCGGGCGCGGGCCGCGCGGGCGCCTTCGCGGAAGCCGCGGGCGGCGGCGAGCCACCGCATCCCGAGGCGAGGGCTACGGAGATCAGCGAGGCCGCGCCGAGCATGGAGAAGGCGGCGCGGGAGCTGCGACCACGGATTGTGCCTTTCACGAGAGCCTCCTTCGTCGGACAGGCTGCGAAGCAGCTTTCCAGGCCACCGAGGCCATGCGCGTGCAGAACCGGCCCAGCGACGGTGCACGTGCACAGCTCAGGCCACGCGCGCGCCGGTCGACGCGGCCGCGAGCGAGCGGGGGCGCTCGGGGAGCGCGGCGGCGGACGCGGGGAGCGCGGCGGAGCGGCGCGGCGGCGGAGCGGCGCGGCGGGCTTTGCTCGATCAGCGGCCGGCCCGAGAGCCGGGCCGCTGGCCGATGAGCAGCTTGAGCTTGAAGAGGGCGCCGATCTGCCCGCGATCCATGGCGATGCGCGGGAAGTTCAGGGGGTCGAAGGACGAGAGCATGCAAAGGCCGGAGTTGTTGGTGAAGCCGATCTCGAAGCCGGCCTCCTTCACGGCGCGATGGAACGCGCCGCACAGGCTGTATCCGACGGGGTACGCGACCGCGTGCACCGCCTCGTTCAGCGCGTCGGAGAGGACGTGGCGGGAGCGCGTGAGGTCGCGCGTGGCCTCGTCGGGCGACAGGGTCTGAAGGACCCGGTGGCTGTGGGAGTGCGACTGCACGTCCATGCCCGCCCGCCGCAGCGCCGCGATCTGGTTCCAGTCCATGATCGTCCTGGCCGCGAGCGCGCGCTCCTCGCAGAGATCGATCGACACCCCCGTGGCGCGCTCGATCTCGTCCCACAGGCGCCCGATGTCGACGCCGGACGTGCGCTTGATGGTCTGGCAGACGCGCGTCGCCGCGGCGATCGGGTCGCGGAGCGGATCGAGCACGAGCGTCGCGGGGTAGGCGATCTCGACGCGCGCTCTCCGGCACCGGTGCATGAGGAGCGCGACGCGGTCCCACCAGAAGAGGCGCCCCCTGTCAGGGTACCCGGTGGCGATGAAGAACGTGGCCGCGACGCCGGCGCGCTGGAGGAGGGGCAAGGCGACGTCGTGGTTGTCGCGGTAGCCGTCATCGAACGCGACCATGACGGGGTTCGGCGGGAGCTTCCGGCCCTTGGCGAAGAGCCGCACGTCCCGGATCGACACCACCGTGCAGTGCGCCTTGATGACCGCGAGCTGCTCCTCGAACTCGCGCGCGCTCACCTCGGCGACCCCCGGATCGAGCTCGTCCACCTCCGAGAGCTCCGCGATGCGGTGGTAGGTGAACACGGAGAGCACGGGCAGCCGGAGCTTCGCGCGCAGCCACAGGAAGCGATCCAGGAGCCCGAGGGTGTCGAGCACCCCGGCGGCCAGCGCACGACGACCGCGCGGCATCCCTCTGCGAATCCACGTCAGTGGATGTGCGACGACGTACACGAATGTATTCCAGCACACAAACAGCGTCCGTGCTTGCTTTCCGGAGCGGCTCCGAAGGAAACGCTCCTGTGCGCCGTCTGGTGTGCCGCCGAGCGGGAGAGTTCGGTTCGACAGCAGACGATGCGGCTAGACTGGCGGTCGATGTTCTCGACGGACGCGCCCCAACCTGATTCGGCCGAGAAGGCGTCCCAGCCTGAATCGCCTGGGGACGTGCCTCAACCTGGGGACGTGCCTCAACCTGGGTCAGATGGGGACGCGCCCCAACCTCGGTCGGCTGGGGACATGCCCCAACCTGGTTCGGCTGGGGACCATCCGTCGAAGCCGCTCTCTCCCCAACCTGGTTCGGCTGGGGACGCTGGGGACGCTCCCCAACCTCGGTCGGCTGGGGACCATCCGTCGAAGCCGATCTCGCCGCTCGGCACCATCGGAGTTGCGCTCACGACGGCAGCGGTCGTGTTTGCGCTGGGGATTTACGCGGTCGAGACGAGCCTGCCCGGGCTGGAGACGCGCAGCCGAGAGGCTCTGCCGGCGAAGGCGGCGGGCGACGGGCCCGCGCGCGCCATCGCTGCAGCATCGAAGCGAACGGACGCTCCCGAGCAGCTGGCAGCCCCGCCCCCCGCGAGCACGACCGAAGCTGCAGCGCAGGCCGCACCACCACCGCCGAGCGCCGAGCCGCCGGCGCCTCCTGCACCGCCGAGCGCCGAGCCGCCGGCGCCTCCTGCACCGCCGGGCGCCGAGCCGCCGGCGCCTCCACAGCAGCCAGCCGTCGAGGCCGGAGCGCGCACTCCGCCGATCCCACGCAGCGGCTACGGCATCCTCAAGCTCAACTCCTCCCAGAACGCGACCGTGTACGTGCTGGGCGTGGCGGTGGGGCCCAGCAATCAGCCCATCGAGGTGCGCTGCGGGCGCCGCTTCGTGCGGATCGGGGAACCGACGCGCGACGGCACGCGATGGCTCACCGAGGGCAGGAGCGTCCGCATCAAATGCGGGGCGCTGACGGAGGCGAGCTTCTGAGCTCGTCCGCGCCGCTCTCGGCGGTGGCGAGGACGAGATAGGTGACCGAAGCAGCCCCCGCGCCGAGGAGCGCCTCCCGGCACGCCGCGAGCGTGGCGCCGGTCGTGGCCACGTCATCCACGAGCGCGACCCTCCGGCGCTGGACGCGCTCCGGCGCGCGGACCCGGAATGCCCCCACCACGTTCTGCAGGCGGAGATCGCGCGGGAGCTGCGCCTGCTGCGCGGTGGACCGGACACGGCAGAGGGCCCGCGGGGCCAGCGACGCCGGAAGTCCGCCAGCGACGTGCGCGGCCAGCAAGGCCGCCTGGTTGTACCCCCTATCGGCGAGACGGCGCGGATGCAGCGGCACCGGGACCACAAGGTCGACGCTCATCCCCGCCTCACGCGCCGCGCCGAGCAGCAACCGGCCGAGCGGGCGCGCGAGATCCGGGCGATCTCCGTACTTGAAGCGCCGGATCCCCTCCGCGAGCGACCCGCCAAACGGGGCGAACGCGACGAGCTCGGCGCCCGCGGCGGCGCTGGAGCCCGCCGCCTCTCGCGGCGGGCGCTCCGCGTAGGGCACGACGGTCCGCGCGCAGTCAGCGCAAAACACCGCAGCATCTGCGATGAGCGTGTCACAGCCAGCGCAGGACGGCGGGCTGAGCGCACGCGCAGCGGCGGCGGCCAGGAAGCGGACAGCGGCGACGATGGCGTGGAAGGGGCTCATGGGCTGGCAGCCCTATCGTCGTCAGGAGCGGGCGCGCGGTTGCGCGAGCGGACGAAAGAAGATCTCTTCGCAAAGAACGCGCGGTACGATCGCGGAGTCGTGGATCACGTCCTGAAATTCAGGCGCTCTCGCAGGGGGAGGAGGGGCCGCCGTTGAGCGCGTGGCGATGGACGGATGAGCGCGGCGTCCAGCGGCTCGTGAGCACCGCCGAGCTGCGCAGCGCGCTGGCCGCCGGGGTCATCCCGGGCTCCACGCTCGTGTGGCGCCAGGGTATGGAGGCGTGGGCGCCGGCTTCCAGGCTGCCGGAGCTCGCCGACGCCGCGCAGCTCCGGCGCAAGCCGGAGGCGGGCGCCGCTGCGCCCGAGGAGCCGCCCGCCGGGGAGTCGGCTCGCGACAGCAGCGCGACGCTGGAGCTCGAGCTCGTCGAGGAGCTGGACCCGGCGCCCGCCCACCCCGGCCAGCGCACCGGCCCAGCGCCCCCGGACAGGTCCGCGAACGAGCGGAGACCGACGGCGCACCCGAGCCGTGGCACAGCGCGCCCGCAGCCGCCGCCCCCGCCGCCGCGGAAGCGCGAGTCCATGAGGACGCTCACGGGGATCGATGTTCCGGCGAGCGCGCCAGCCAGCGGACAGAGCGCTCCGATCGTCGTGCCATCGGCGGGCGGAACGTTCGACGCGGGGGTCGCCCGCGCGATCACGCAGCTGCCCCGCTACGACGGCTCCTCGACAGGCGACGAGGGAGCGCCCGCTATCCCGCGCGCGCCGAAGCTCCCCTCGGCGTCGGAGGAGCACGAGGACACGTCGTCCGGTCAGCATCCGGCCGGCGACGCAGACGTGGCCGCGGGCGGCGCCGGCGCGACGAGGGACGGCGACGAGCCCGCGGCGCCGAAGCGCGCGCCGGGCGCGGCAGCGCCCAGCAGGCCGGGCGCAGCGCCGAGGGCCGCGGGCTCGTCGCCGCGCGCAGCGAGACCGCCCCGGCCCCCGCCACTCCCTGTCGGCCGCGACGCGGCGCCCGCCGGCGCTGCGCCGCAGAACGATGGGCGCAGCGGCGCGGATCCGGGCGCCGTCAGGCCTCTCTCGGCAACGCCGCCCGCGCCGTCGAGCTCCAGCCGGGGCACGAAGCGGCCCGCGGCGGGACGCACCGTGCCGCCGCCCCCCGTGCCGGTCCGGTTCCCCGCGGTTCCGGCGAGGAGGCCTTCGGGCGCGCAGGCGCCCGATGCGCCGGCTCGGGCGGCGGCAGGCGCGAAGGCCCTCGTGCGCCTCGGCTCGCTCCCCGCGCCACCGCCGCGCCCTCCCGCGGAGGCTCTCCACGCGACGCCGATGGCACCGCCGCCGCTGCCCTTGCAGCCGGCGGTAGCGCTCCCGTTGCCCCCGGCTGCCCCGATCCCCCCGGCCGATGCAGCGCCCGTCTCGAGCGCCGCCGCCACCGCGGCGCTCGAGACCCGTGGACCTCGCCTTGCAAGCCTTGCGAGCCCTGCGATGTCCGGCAACGGTCTCCTGCCCCGCAGCGCCGAGAGCACGTCGGTCGACGACGGTCGGGATCCCTCGGCGAGCCACGCCGGCAGCGAGGCCCCCGAGCCCTCCACCACGACGGGACCGCACCGCGAGGCCAAGGAGCACTCCGCTGCGCCCGTGCCCGGCGAAACGAAGCGCTCCCCCCTGCCCGACGATACGTCGATGGGGCGCCGCGAGTACGCGACGATCCCTTCGGCCGGCGTCGGCGCAGGCTCGCCGCAGGGGAGCCCGGCCGCGCGCTCGTGGCCAGGCTTGCCCGGGCTACAGAGCTCGCAGCGCGGTCCGGCAGCCGCCGACGCGCCGCTTTCGCCGGGCCAGCGCTCCGATCGCAGCTCCGTCGCGGGATCGAGCGGCGGCGCGCCCGCGCTCGATCCGCGCGCGCTCGCGGCGCGACGCGCTCAGCCGCCCCTCGCGGGCTCGTCGAGCACGCTGGCGCGGGGCGATGGCAAGCGCTTCTCCACGGCGGTGCCCGTGCCGGTCTCGTCGCTCATCGGCATCTGCGGGGCAGCGGTGCTCATGAGCGTCGCCGCCTTCTTCGCGGGGCGCCACTCCGTCGCAACCCCACGGCGGCCGCCGGTCGCCACGGCGCGCCCCGCGCTCGGCGCCGCGCAGGACGTCGCGCGCTCGGCGATCCCCGTCCCGCTGAAGCCCTGCTGGGTGGCACGCCAGCCGCAGCAGTGGGCGCCGCTCGTTGCGAAGAGCATCCCCTTCGAGGTCACGGCGACGAAGGACGGCAAGCTCCTGGTGGGCTACGCCAAGAGCGCCATGGAGGCCGTCGGCCTCGAGGTCGATCCCGCGACCGGGAAGCGGAGCGAGCGGTTCTCGAACCGAGAGGCCGCCGACATCGTGAGCATCTCGCCCGTCGAGGACGCCTTCACCGTCCTCACGTCAGCGCAGCAGGCCATCCGCTCCCCGGTCAACGTCCCGGGGCCACGGCCCTTCGTCGTCGGTCTGGCGGACGGCGCCGTGGTGGCGGCCGACAACCCCGGCGCCACGCCTTCCCGGCTCTGGCCGGTGCAAGGCGACGAGCCGCTCGAGGCGCCGCGCGCCCTCGCGGCCGGGGCCCACGGTTACGCCGTCGCATTCCGCCGCGAGAAGGCCGTGTGGACAGGCTGGCTCGACGCCGAGCGCAGACCCGCCGGCGAGCTCACCCGCGTGACAGGCTCCGGAGGCGCGCTCGGCAAGCCGTCGCTCGGCTGGAACGAGCGCGCGCTCGCCGTCGTCTTCGCCGATCGGCCGATGGACGGGCGATGGGAGATCCGCGCCGGGCAAGCCGCGTCGGGCGATATCCCCGCGTCGACCCAGGTGATCCCGCTCCCTTCCGGCGGCCCCGGCGGCGACGCGTTCGCGCCGGACATCGCGGGGCTCAGCGATGGCCGCTGGCTCCTCGTGTGGACCGAAGGCCCTCCAGGGAGCCGCGCCATGCGCGCGCAGACCTTGGCGCCCAATTTCTCCCCGATCGGGGATCCGATCGCGCTCTCCCCCCCCGCCGGGAACTTCGGCCAGGGCGTGCTCGGCGTCTCGCCGCGCTCGGGCTACGTGGGCGTGGTGTTCCTCTCGAAGCCCGCCGCGAGCTACGAGCTCTGGGGGGTCATCCTCCAATGTGGATGACGAGGGCCTCGGACGGCGCGAGCCGGCTCCGGGCGGCGGCGCTGGCGCTGCTGCTCGTCGCGGCGCACGCGCCAATGATCGCCGCGTGCGCCGCGCAGACGTCGCAGATCGAGCAGGGTCGGGCCCTGCGCACGGGCAAGCAGCCCTACGACGAGTTCTTCGAGGCCACGCGCGCGCTCCGCGAGGAGTCGCTGAAGGCCGAGGAGCTCGCGGACGCGGCGCAGGCCGAGCTCGCGCGCGCGCTGGGGCTCGACCGGAGGTCGGCCGGCGATGCGATGCTCGACGCGGCGCGCGCGCGCGCCGCGGAGCTCCGCGCGTCGGGCGTGCGGCTCCACGTCGAGCTCGTGCCAGAAGCGCGGCTCGTGAACGCCCGGGGCGGGCGCTCGCCCGACGCGGACGACAGGGGCGTCATCGAGGCGTTCGAGGCGTCCTTGAAGAGCTCCCTCGCGGCGGCGAAGCAGCTCGACGAGCTGTCGAGGCGCGCCGTGGAGCTCGAGAAGAAGCGGGCGTCCCTGGCAGCCGAGTCGGCCGAGGCCATGGCGGGCGATCCGCAGCGCCGCGATGTGAAGCGCGAGCTCGCGGCGGCCGAGCGCGTGCTCGCCGAGGCGGGCGCGTCCGCCGAGCGGCACGCCGGCAGGGCGTCGAAGCTCGCGCTCGATCTGGTGCTCGCGGTCGATGCGGGCGGCGCTCCGGCGCGGCGAGGCGCGGCGAGGCGACCCCTGTCGAGGCAGCCTGCCGGCAGCGTCAAGGCGCCGCCGCAGCGCGGGAGCGGCGCAGGGGCCGCGCCGAAGCCGCCGAAGCCGCCGCACGGCGAGGACGATTTCGATCCCTGACGCCGCCGGCGCGGCGGCTCGCCTTGCCCGACGCCGGCACCGCCGGACGGGAGCGGCGCTGCTTCCCCACTTGTCCGACGAGCGTCGGGACGCCTATCCTCCGCGAGCGATCCAGGAGCGCGGCCCGCCTGAACGCCGCGCGCCGGGCCGCGCATCTGCCGTTCGACGACCCCGCGCTCCGGCCCTCCTCGCTGATGATCCGATCCCTGCCGTTCGCCTCCATCGCTCTGGGATCGGCGCTCCTGGCGATCGCGCTCGCGCCCCGGACTGCGGCGGCTCAGGCGCCGCCGCAGTCGGAGGGCGTGCCCCTCGGCGGGTTCACGTTCCGCCCGTCGGTGGAGCTCCGGCTCCGCGGCGAGTTCCGCCGGTACCCCGTGGACACGGGCGGCGACGTCTACAGCTCGAACGCTGTGCTCGCCGAGGGCTTCGGGGGCGCGCTGCCGCCGCTCCTCGACACCGGCAACGTGGTCAAGACCCAGTGGTTCTTCGTCCAGCGCGCGCGCCTCGGTCTGGCCGTCGATCACGGGCCCGTCACGGGCGTCTTCACGCTGCAGGACACGCGGCTCTGGGGGAGCGACGACGCGATCTTCGTCGGGGCGGGCGAGCCGTCCCTCCCGGAGACGGCGCCCTACGAGGCTTACGTCGACCTGCACACGCGCTCGGGACGCCGCGCCTTCGTCCGGCTGGGCCGGCAACGGATCGCGTGGGGCGACGGTCGCCTGATCGGGGCGAACGACGAGACGCTCACTGCGCGCTCGCTCGATGGCGTGCGCGCAGGGGTGCAGCTCGGCAACGTCGACCTCGAGGCGATGGCCGTGCTCCTCGCGGCGCCTGGCGGTGCTCCGCCCGAGGTGTCCGGGACGCGCAAGCCCATCTCCGCCGGGACGGGGACGCAGCTCTATGGCCTGAACGCGATCTGGCGCGTCGCTCCCCTGCTCCACCTCGAGGCCACGGCGCTCGCGCGTATCGCCCGCGAGCCTCGGCCGAGCTGGCTCACGCCCGGAGATACCGTGGTCCTCGACGCGCGCGTCTCCGGCGAACGTCGGGGCTTCCGCTATGCGCTCGAGGGGGCCTACGAGCTCGGCCGCGTCGCCACCTTCACGGCCGACCGCCCGCTCGGCGCGTTCGCGGCCGCTGCGCGGGCGGCGCTCGAGACCTCCCTCCCCGCCCACCTCACCTTCAGCGCCCGCGGCGCCTACGCGACGGGCGACGACGGCGCGCTCGAGGAGGGCGAGACGCAGCGCCGCTTCGATCCGATCCTGCCCGACGCGCAGGACAACCACGGCCCCATGGGGCTCTACGCGTGGTCCAACGTGATCGAGGCGGGCGGAGGCGTCCGCGCCTCCCCCCTCGACGCGATGACCGTCGCCGCCGGCTATACGTTCGTCGGCCTCGCCTCGCCCGGGGGCAGGTGGGTGACCGCGCGCCTCCTTCCGGTCGGCGCCGCCGCTGACAACGAGAGCCGGACGCTGGGCCACGAGATCGACGTCTCGCTCGCCTTCCAGCCGTGGGAGCCGCTGCGCTTCGCGCTCGGCTACGGCCTGTTCATCTTCGGCGACGGCGCCCAGGCGATCGTCGGGAAGGCGAACCGCGCGCACGACGACGGCCGCCCGGCAAACCTGCAGCAGTGGGCGTTCTTGCAGACAACCCTGAGCGCCCCCTGAGACGAGCCAGGGCGACGCCGGGTCGCGCGCGTCAGTGCGCCGCGTGCGCCGCCGTTCGGAGGTGAGGGGGATTCGAGGCGTCTCGGATGGCCGCGCCGTACCGTGTGGCGCCGCGGCGGTGCGGGGGCTCGCCCTGTTGGCCGGGCGCGGCCCCCGCGCGCTTCGCGATCAGGTGCTCGGGGCAGGCTTCGGGGTGCCGAAGATGCTGGCCGCGCGGCGCTTCTCCTTGGCGGCGCGATCGCGATCGCTGTAGCTCGGGATCACGACGCGCTGGCGCTGCGGCAGCTCGCGGCCGGAGACGATGGCGTCGACCTCCTCGGCGTCCAGCGTCTCGCGCTCGAGGAGCGCCGTGGCGAGCCGCTCGAGGATCTCGCGGTTGTCGGTGAGGAGCTGCCGCGCCTCGGCGTGGGCGTCGAGGATGAACCGCCGCACCTCGTCGTCGATCTGGTTGGCGATCGTCTCCGAGTAGTCGCGGCGCCGGCTCGTGAAATCGCGCCCGAGGAACACGCTCTCCTCGTCCGAGCCGTACGAGATCGGCCCGATGACGTCGCTCATACCGAACTCGGTCACCATGCGCCGCGAGAGGTTCGACGCCTGCTTGATGTCGTTGCCCGCGCCGGTCGTGAACTGGCCGAAGATGATCTCCTCCGCGACGCGGCCGCCCATCAGCACCGAGAGCCGCGCCTTGGCGAAGTCCCGCGACATGCTGAGCCGGTCCTCCTTCGGCAGCTGCTGCGTGAGGCCGAGCGCCGGGCCGCGCGGGATGATCGTCACCTTGTGGACCGGATCCGAGAACTTCTCCAGGAGCTTCGCGACCAGCGCGTGACCGGCCTCGTGGTAGGCCGTGGTCCGCTTCTCCTCGTCGCTGATGACCATGCTGCGGCGCTCGGCGCCCATCATCACCTTGTCCTTGGCCATCTCGAAGTCGACCATCGTGACGACGTCCTTGTCCTGACGCGCCGCGAGGAGGGCCGCCTCGTTGACCAGGTTCTCGATGTCGGCGCCGACGAAGCCGGGCGTCCCGCGCGCCAGGATCTCCATGTCGACGTCCGTGCCGAGCGGGACCTTCTTCGTGTGGACGCGGAGGATGCCCTCGCGGCCACGCACGTCGGGGCGGTTCACGACGATGCGCCGATCGAAGCGGCCAGGCCGCAGGATCGCAGGGTCGAGGACGTCGGGGCGGTTCGTCGCGGCGACGATGATCACGCCCTCGTTCGACTCGAAGCCGTCCATCTCGACGAGCAGCTGGTTCAGCGTCTGCTCGCGCTCGTCGTGACCGCCGCCGAGGCCCGCGCCGCGGTGGCGGCCGACCGCGTCGATCTCATCGATGAAGATGATGCACGGCGCGTGCTTCTTGCCCTGCTCGAACAGGTCGCGCACCCGGCTCGCGCCGACGCCGACGAACATCTCGACGAAATCCGAGCCGGAGATCGAGAAGAACGGCACCCCCGCCTCGCCGGCGATCGCGCGCGCGAGGAGCGTCTTGCCCGTCCCGGGGGGGCCCATCATCAGGACGCCCTTCGGGATCCGGCCGCCGAGCTTCTGGAACTTCTTCGGGTCCTTGAGGAACGCGATGATCTCCTCGAGCTCGTCCTTCGCCTCGTCGATGCCCGCGACGTCGGCGAACGTCACCTTGTTCTGCGCCTCGCTGAGCAGCCGCGCGCGCGACTTGCCGAAGCTCATCGCCTTGCCGCCGCCGGCCTGGAGCTGGCGCATGAACAGGTAGAACATCACGAGCAGGAAGATCGTCGGCAGGAGGTACATGATGGCCCCCGGCCAGAACGGAGAGGCGTCCTCCTTCTCGAAGTACACCGCGACCTTGTTGTCGACGATCGTCTTCGTGATCTGGTCGGCGTTGTCAGGGCCGATCGTGACCTTCTTCGTCTTCGCCCCGCTCTTCGGATCCTTGACCCAGAAGGTGTACTCGCGGTCCTTGATGGTGACCGACTCGACGTGCGGTTCCTGGTCCTTGGGCTCGACCTGGACCTGGGCCATGAACTCGCTGAACGCGACCTGCGTGGCGGGCCGGGAATCCGGGCTCAAGAACTGCCAGATCGCCAAGAACATCATGATCAGCAGAACCCAGAGCAGCAGCGTCTTGTGCGATTGCTTCACGAGGACCCTCTAAGCTCGCGCGGCGAGCCGGCGTGTACCGAAATTGTACGCGTGTTCCAGTCAGCATGCCACCCGTCAGCTCGGTCGTCGACCGCTCGACCGCGGGTCTTCCCCGCGCTGACACGGCGAAAAAGGGAACTCGACAGGGGACGCGGGTGGGGTTGCATGCGGTCAGGCCCCGCGACGTACAGACTTGTCCTCGATAAGCACGCTGGACTCCTCTGGAAAGCCCAGGGAGATCTCTCCACCGCCGCGAACCCGGACGCGCAGCGGCCGCCCGAGCTTGCGAGCCCGCTCGATCGCGAGCCGCTGCGCCCGGCCGAGCGGCACCGAGAGCGGCTCGCTGCCGCTGAGGACGGCCGCCTCTCCGCCGGAAGGCGGATCTCGGCCGGCAACGAGCATGTCCGAGAGCGCGCAGAGGTGCTCGACGATCGCCGGCGACAGGTCCTCGAGGAGGGGGAGGAGCTCGCGACGAACGCGAACACGGGTGAAACGGGGGTCGCCGTTGCTGGGATCCTCCGCGAAGGCCAGATGATGTCGGCTGAGGTGGGCCAGCACGTCGGCGCGGCGGGCGAGGAGCAGCGGGCGGATGAGCTCGACGCCGGCTGCCGAGCCCGCCTCCACACCGCTGCGCGCCGCGCCGGCGGCCTCAGGCCAGAGCGGAGCGCGCGGCGGCAGCACGGCCAGGCCTCGCGGCCCCGCGCCCCGCAGCAGGCGCAACAGCACCGTCTCGGCCCGGTCGTCCGCGGTATGGCCAGTCGCGATCGCGCGGGCGCCGTGCGCCGCCGAGGCAGCCGCGAGCGCGGCGAACCGGGCGGAACGCGCCCTGGCCTGGAGATTCGCGCCGGGCGCCACGTCCACACGGGTGCTGGCATAGGGGACGCCGAGCCGCTCGGCCAGGTCGCGCGCGATCGCGAGCTCGGTCGCGGCCGCCGCGCGCAGGCCGTGGTCGACGCCGTGCGCGACGACCACGTGGCCGATCCGCCGCCGGAGCAGCGCCAGGACGTGCAGCAGCGCCGTCGAGTCGGGGCCTCCAGAGCAGGCGCACAGGACCACGTCGCCGCGAGCGAGCAGCCGCTCGTCCCGGATCAGCCGCTCGGCGAGGCGGATCAGCGACGGGGGGTGCGACCGGCCCCGCCTGGGCGGCGGGGGAGGTCCGGGGGACGGGCTCATCGCAGCTCGAACGCCTTGCAGAAGATGATCGCGTCGCGATCGTCGAGCGACGGACTCACGTGCGGCGCGACCGGGTAACCGAGCGAGCAGCGCGGCGCGCGCTCGGAAAGCACGGCGACGCCCTCGTCGCGCTCGGTCTCCGCCGGATCGAACGAGGCGCAATCGGGGCAGGCGAACACGAGACGATAGCGCCGCGCCTCGTCGCGGAGGCGCTCGTCGAGGTGGTGAATCATCCCCGCAGCGTAGCGCAAGCCGCTGGGCGGAGGCGCCATGCGGCCGCTCCGCAGCCCGCGGTCCGGGCTCGGCGGCGCTGTCTGCAGCGCGGCGAGCTGCCCCGTGGGACCGCGCAGCGCGGCGAGCTGCCCCGTGGGACCACGCAGCTCAGCGAGCCGACCGGCGGGCGCGGGTGAGGCGGACGATCGATTCGATGTGGCTCGTCTGAGGGAAGAGTTCGACCGCCTCGATGTCCGTGATCTCGAAGCCGCCGCGGAGGATGACGCCGAGGTCGCGCGCCAGGGTGGCCGGGTCGCACGAGACGTAGACGACCACGCGCGCGCCCGAGGCCGCGATCGCGCGCGCCGCGCCGGGCGCCCCGCCGCGCGGAGGATCCAGCACCACGACGTCGGAGCGCGCCGGGATCGGGACCTGATCGGCGTCCGCCTCGATCGCCCTGCCAGCGAGGCCGCGGGCGGCGAGGTTCTGGCGCAGGCAAGCGACCGCGTCGGGCGAGAGCTCCACCGCCGTGAACGACGCGAGCGCCGGAGCTCCCGGGGCGGCGGCGTCGGCAGGCTCGGCGACCGGAGAAGGTCGCGGCGCGCCGCGCGCGAGGAGCGCCGAGAGCGTCCCGCTCCCGGCGAACAGCTCCAGGACGTGCGGCGGCCGGGTCGAGTCGAGGTGAGCGAGCTCGGCGGCGCGGCGGGCGAGCACGGCGCCGCCCTCCTCGGACGGCTGCCCGAAGCCGCCCGGCGCGAGGAGCAACGGCAGGCCGTCGGCGCCCAGGATCGCCGGCCGCGGATCACCGAACGACGCGGCCTCGCGCGCGCCGTCCAGCGTGACGCGGGCGCCGGCCCACGCGCCGCGGGCCGTGCGCTCGTCGAGCAGCTGCCACACGGCCGGCGGGAGCTGGCCGCGCCACAGGATCTCGACCACCGGGCGGCCCGATGCGCCCTGCGAGATGAGGACATCGCCCTCCCCCTCGGCCCCGCGGAGGACGCCGGGCAGCTCGCCGGCGAGCGGCGCGATCGCGTCGACCAGCACCAGGCAGCGGTCGATCGCCACGACGGCGTGCGTCCTCGGCGCGCGGTAGCCCACGCGCACCTCGCCGCGCTCCGCGCGCGCGAACAGCCGCGCGCGCGATCGATAGCCGAGCGGCTGAGGCGCGGGATGCACACGGATCGGCGGCAGATCGGCGTCGGTGAGCGAGGTCGCCCGCGCGATCGCTTGCCGGAGGATCTGCTCGTGCGCGGCCTGCTGCGCCTCGACGCGGACGTGCATCCAGTCGCAGCCGCCGCAGGCGTCCGCGAAGCGGCAGGGCGGAGCGATGCGGTCGGCGCTCGGCTCGACCACGCGGAGCAGCCTGCCCCTCGCCGGGCGCGCGCTCCGATCGAGCTCGACCTCCACGAGGTCCCCCGGCGCCGTCGCGGGGACGAAGACGACCTCGCCCGCGAGCCGACCGACCCCCGCGCCGCCTGCGGCCAGCGCATCGATGCGCAGCTGAGCTCGCTCGCCGGCGAGGGGCCGCGCCCTGCCACCGCTCGAGCGGCGCTGAACAGCCTTCATCCCTTCATCGTAACGCGCCGCAGGCCCGTCGGGTCGCGGTGGACGAGAGAAGCTTCGCCGACGAGCGTGAGCGCGCGCTCGCGCCCGCCCCCCGCGGACCCCACGAACGCACCGGAACGCGGCTGGCCGGTGGTGGTCGCGCCGGTCGAGGCGGGCGGCGCCGCATCGACGCCCCTGGAGGGCGAGGGCTGCACGGTCATCGTCTTGATGTAGATCAGCGCGCCGATGCCGATGACGCACAGCGCGGTGAGGGCGATGACGGCGACGAGCACGAGCGTGTTCCTGCCATTTCCCTTGGACACCGCGTCCTGCGTGGCGGCCCAGATGGCCGCCGGATCGGGGCGCGGCAGGGAGAGCGCTGTCTCGATCTGCGACTGGGGAGGCTGCGCCGGCGCGGTGGGCGCGAACAGCTGGGCCTGCCCCGAGGTCGTCGATACCGGAGGCGGAAACGCCGGTGCGGGCGAGCCGGCGAGAGGCGGAGGAGCCTGAGCATAGCCCTGGCCGTTGAACGGCAGCGCGTACGGGACGGCAGCTTGCCCCTGCGGCGACGCGTCGAAGGCAGGGGTCCTGCTCACCTGCCGGTAACGCAGAGCATCGCTCGGGCCATGGGGGACCTGAGCCGGGATCTGGAGCGGAGCCTTCAGCGGGAGCGCGAGCGTGGACGCGAGCGAATCGTCCAGATCGCTGTCCAGGAGGTTCCCCTTGGGGAGGGTAATCCGATCGTCCGTGTCGAGGTCGAGCGGAAGAGTTGGATTCGCCGGGATCGGCGGAGGCGGAGCCATGGGGTGGCCGCCGGGCGCCCGCGGTGGGCTCGCGGACCCGGGCGGCGCGCCGGGACGCACGGTGGGAAGAGCGGACCGGACGCCGCGCTGCGAAGGCGGCGCTGGTGTCCGCTCCGGGACCATGCCGGCCGCCGGGCGCAGCATCGGGCGCTCGCCGTACGGGAGCGGCCGCACCGGCTCGGCGTGCTCGCGCGTCGCGACCGTCGTCGGGACATCCTCGTCGTCGTCCATCAGCGACGTGGCCACCATCTGCCGGCCGGCCGCGTCCCGCTGCGGCGTGCGCCCGACCGGCGCGATCCCGCTCGCCGGCGCGGCGTTCTGCGAGACCTGCGGCGGCGTGAGACGCTCGTGCGGCTCAGGCTCCCGGTCGCGGCCGCGAAGCCCGACGCTGTCCGTGGCCGTGGTCGAGCTTCGCCCGCGCACCTGCTCGACGTTGATCGTGGACGTCACCTCCGCCGCCCACGCGAGGTGCGCCTCGCGCTTCTGGATGCGGTCGACAAACACCTGCTGCACGAAGTGCGCGACCTCCTCGGAGCCGACGAAGATCCCGCTCCTCATCAGGAAATTTTGCAAGGCCCGTGAAAATTCGCGCGCCGTCTGGAAGCGATCCTGCCTGTGCTTGGCGAGCGCCTTCATGACGACGCTCTCCAGCTCGATGGGGTAGTCGGGCACGATCGTGGACGGCGGCGGGACCACGCAGGCCTGCACCTTCTCGAGGGTGTCGAGATCCGTGTCCATCCGGAAGAGGCGCTGGTTCGTCGTGAGCTCCCAGAGGACGACCCCGAGCGCGAACACATCGGTCGTGCGATCGACCTCAATGCCCCGCACCTGCTCGGGAGACATGTACGCCAACTTGCCTTTCAGCGTTCCCGCACGGGTGGACGACAGCCGATCGGCGACCTTGGCGATCCCGAAATCCACGACCTTGGTGTAGCCGTCGTAGGTGAGGAACAGGTTGTGCGGCGTCACGTCGCGGTGCACAAGGCCGAGCAGCTGGCCGTTCTTTCCACGCAGCTCGTGGGCGGCGTGGAGCCCCTCTGCTGCATCGGAGCAGATGCGCGCAGCGAGCTCAGGCGAGAGGCGCAGCCGGCGCTCCTCTGCGCGGCGCATCACCTCCCGGAGCGGCTCGCCGTGGAGGTATTCCATGGCGATCCAGTAGGTGTTGTCGTCCTTCCCGAGGTCGAAGACCTGCGCGACATTGGCGTGGTTGATGCCAGCCGCGATGCGCGCCTCGTCCAGGAACATGTCGACGAACTGATCGTCCTCGACCAGATGAGGATGGATCCGCTTGATCGCGACCCATTTCTGGAAGCCGCCCGGACCATCCATGCGGGCCAGGTGAACGCTCGCCATTCCGCCCACCCCGATCTCGTCGACCACGCGGTAACGACCCAGGAAGTAGGTCCCCTGCTGCTTCTCGGGCTCCTTCGCGCGCGCTTCTGGCGATGAATGGGTCGACCCGGGGCTGTGAGGTCCGCCCATTCGTGATGCGGGTCGCGGCGGGGGTTGGGGCATGAGCGGTCACTACTTTACCGCGAGTTCGCGGCGCTTTGCCATGTCGTCTCGGCCGGGAGACCTGGCAGATGGTCAGCTTCAATCCACCTGGGTGCTGAAGGTTGCTGTCCCGACAGGTAGGACACCACCAGAGGCCCAGGACGGAGTGGCGACGGGCTCAGGGGAACGGTTGCCCAGGTTGACCTCGCTCGAAGTAGAACCGGAAACTCCCGGTGACCCGCGAGAGGAGCTCCTGCGGGATGGCGTCCGCTGGATGGCCGAGCCCGGCGTCGCGAGGATCACCGACCCAGATGTCGAACGTCGCGTCCGTGTACTTGTCGACCGCGGCCGTCTCGTTGGGATCGCCGCTGAACAGCGCGTGGAACTTGATGGTCCCATCGACGGCGTAGAGCACGATGTTCTGGTTGTGGCACGACCTCTGGAGGTACAGCGCCATGTGAACGAGCGGGGCGAGCCCCTCCGGCTTCGGCGTCGGCGGAGGCGAGCCCGGCAGCTCGACGCCGGGCGGGAGCCCGACGCTCAGGTCGACGTCGAGCTTGTTCACCTGCTCGTCCCCGCGGATGAGGGCGACGTCATCGATCAGGACCGCGAGGCCGTCCGAGACCTCCTGGAGATCGCTGCCCCGCTGCACCCGGATCAGCAGCGTGGAGCGGTAGGGGACCGCGGCGAAGAAGTCGGGGCGCATGTCGTAGCTGTCGTCCCAGCAGCCCGCCGCCCGCAGCCGCGAGCTGTAGACCTCGCCGTCCCCCTGCCCGAGCGAGCACCCCAGCGAGAGCGCGCAGGCAAGGGGCACGAGCAGGCGAGCCGTCACGACGCCGCCCCCGCGCGAAGGGCGGCCTGGATGCGGCCGCCGCCGAGGACGCGGTCGCCCCGGTAAACGACGGCCATCTGACCGGGAGAGACGGCGCGCACCGGGCTGGCGAACCGCGCCACGAAGCTCTCCGCGCCCGTCGCAGGGTCGCGCCGCCGCTCGATGACGCCGGGCGCCCCCTCGTGCCGCGCGCGGACCCGCACCTCGGCCTCCAGGGGGAAGACCGCATCGTCGCACCACACGGCGTCGGTGATCTCGGCGCCCGCGGCGTAGAGGTCGCCCTCGTCGCCGAGCTGCACCGCGCCGGACCCCGCGTCGAGGCCCACGACGAACGCGGGGCGCCCGAGCGAGACGCCGATGCCCTTGCGCTGGCCCACCGTGAACCCGTGCACCCCGCCATGCGACCCGACCACGCGGCCGTCCCGATCGACGATGGGGCCGGGCCGGAGCCTGTCCGCCGCGCGCTCGGCCACGAAGGGCGCGTAGCGGCCGGAGGGGATGAAGCAGAGCTCCTGGCTCTCGCCCTTCTCGGCGCCCGGGAGCCCGCGGGCGATCGCCTCGGCGCGCACCTCCTCCTTTGTCGAGTCGCCGAGCGGGAAGAGGAGCCGCGACAGCTCGTCCGACCGGAGCATGTGCAGGAAATAGCTCTGATCCTTGTGTCGATCGCGGCCGCGGTAGAGCCGGGCGCCGCCCTCCTCCACGACGACCCGCGCGTAATGGCCCGTCGCCACCCACGCGACGCCCAGCCGCTCCGCCAGCGGGAACAGCTCCCGGAGCTTGACCGAGCGGTTGCAGGCCACGCACGGGCTCGGCGTCTCGCCCGCGAGGTAGGCGTCGACGAACGGATCGACGACGTGCTCGCGGAACAGGGCGCGGCGGTCGAAGGTGTAGTGCGGGATCCCGAGGTGGTCGGCGACCCGGCGGGCGTCGTGCTGATCCTCGGGCGCGCAGCAGCGGCTCTTGACGCTGCCGTCGTCGGGGTAGTCCCAGAGGTGCAGCGTCACGCCGACGACCTCGTAGCCTGCGTCGCAGAGGCGCGCCGCGGCGACCGCGGAGTCGACGCCGCCGCTCATCGCGATGAAGACGCGAGCCCCCGGGGAGAGCCGCTCGCCGGGCTGCGCCGTACCGTCGGCCTCTCGGACAGGAGTTGCCATTTCCGTTCTTATAGCGTGAATCGCTCGCCGCGGTCGGGCGCCACGGGCGAACACGCGCGGGGCAGCAGCGCGCAGCCGGAGGATCAGATCGGCTCGCCGCCATTCACCCTTGGCCCCGCGCGCGGCGCGCGTGTACCGTCTGCCAGATGCCGAGCGGGGTCGTGCTCGTGATCGAGGACGAGGAGTATGTCGCGGACCTGCTCGCCACCGCGATCCGCGAGGCGGGTTACGAGATCATCTACTGCGCCACCGCGGAGGCCGGGCTCTCGACCGCCTGCACGCTGGAGCCCGAGTGCATCGTCTGCGACGTCGGCCTGCCCGACCACGACGGCTACTGGGTCGCCCGCAACGTCCGCACCCAGCCGTCGCGGGTGTCCGTCACCCCCTTCCTTTTCCTCTCCGCCCTCGACGACCAGCAGTCCCGCCTCGAGGGGTTCCACGTCGGCGCCGACGTCTACATGACCAAGCCGTTCCGGGTCGGCGACGTCGTCGCGCAGATCGGAGCCCTCGTGCAGATGGCGTCCCGCCTCCGCCAGCGGCGGGACAGCCTCATGTCCATCCCTGCCTCCGTCGACCAGACCGCGATCGAGGGCGACCTCAGCCAGATGTCCATCGCGACGGTCCTCACGGTCCTCGAGATGGAGCGGCGGTCGGGCGTGTTCGAGGTGAGCAGCAAGAAGCGGCGCGCTCAGCTCGACATCGCCGAGGGGTGCATCGTCCAGGGGACCGTGGGCGGCACGCGCGTCTCGGCGCTCGGCGCGCTCCGCACCATGCTGGCCTGGAAGGTCGGACGATTCGCGTTCATTCCGGGCAGCCATCCCGTGCCGTCGGAGCGAAAATCCATCGCCGCCTACCTGCTCGAGGCCACCCGGCTCGAGGACGAGAGCACCCGCGTCGATCTGCAGCTCCCGCCGTCGCGGCGCCGCCCGGAGCCCCGGATCGCGACGACGGCGCTCGGCGGGCCGTCGTCCCTCCTGGACGACGTCGCGCCGCCGTCGTCGCGCGCGCCGCTCGAGGAGCGCCTGCGCCGCGGGCCTGGCGCCACGCCGCGGAAGGCGGCCGACAGCGTCCTGACCATCTCCGATGTGCCGCCGTCCATCGAGCTGAGCTTCGAGCTCGAGGCTGCGCCCCCGGGGGCGCCCCCGACGCTGCGCTCGCTCGCCCGCATGGCCGCGCAGCCGCCGTCGAGCCGGCGCGGCGCGGCGGAGAGCGAGCCTCCCACGGTCCCGCGCGGCAAGAGCTGGCCCTCCCCGTCACGACCGCCGTCCCGCCGGCCGACCGAGTCGCCGCCTTCGCCGGGCCGCGCGGGCGAGGGGCAACGCGCCGTGGAGAAGGGCGATCTCTCCCGCGGGACCCTCGCTCCTTCGGCGAGCCAGCCGGCGAGCGACGAAGGTCCGTCGCGCACGAGCCCGGTCCCCCAGCGACCGGTGCCTGCCAGGCCTCCCCGCCCCGACGCGAAGAAACGTTGAAGGCTGGGGGCCTCTCCCCTCCCAGGGGCCGGGTAGCTCGGCAAGACCTCTCCCCAACCGACTAGAGCGTCGCCGGCCGCTCCGCCTCGCCCGGATCGTGGTCGCGCAGGTAGCTCAGGTTCACCGCGTTCACGACGGCGTGCGCAAGGAACGGCCCGACGAGCGACCCCGTCGCGGCGAAGATGGCGCCGAGCCCCGCGCCGACCGCCATGGCCCACCCCACCCAGACCCAGCGGCTCGGCCCGCGTATCTGGTGCGCCAGGCCGAAGACGAGCGCGCTCAGCAGCACGCCGAGGAGCGGCGTCAGGAGCCCGCGGAAGAGCAGCTCCTCCCCGAGGCTCGAGAGCCCCGCGAGGAGCAGCACCTGGCCGAGCGAGAGGTCCAGCGCGACAGGGCGGAGCTCGCTGTGCAGCCGCCGCGCCCAGTCGAACCGGGCCACGGCGATGCGGGTCATCACGACGACCCCGGCCGCCAGCGTGAGACCGAGCGCTGCGCTCGCCAGCAGCGCGGCCAGCGGCGGCAACGACAGCCACGGGCTCGGGTGGATCCACGGCAGTCCATCCCGCAGCACCAGGGCCAGCGCGATCGCCAGCGCCGCGAGGACGAGGTAGCCGGAAGCCGCGCGCATCGTCGCGTCGGTCCGCCCGGTCCGCCCGGTCCGCGCCCATCGCGATGGCATGTCCCATCATGGCACGCCGCCAGGAGCCGGTGAAGCGGCGTGCCCCCTCACGACCCCTGGCCGAGCGGCTGCAACCGGACTACGTCGACGGCCATGCACGCGACCGTGGTCATCTTCCCGGGCTCCAACGCCGATGCCGAAATGATCCATACGCTCCGCGACGTGCTCCAGGTCCGCACGTCGACCGCCTGGCACCGCGACGCCGAGCTCCCCGCTGGCACCGACCTCGTCGCGATCCCCGGCGGGTTCTCCTACGGAGACTACCTGCGCTGCGGCGCCATCGCGCGCACGAGCCAGATCGTCCCCGCCATCCGGCGGCACGTGGAGCGCGGCGGCCTGGTGCTCGGCGTCTGCAACGGGTTCCAGATCCTCACCGAGGCGGGGCTGCTCCCGGGCGCCCTCACCCGCAACGCGCACCTCCGCTTCGAGTGCCGCGACATCTTCGTGACGCCGCGCGCGGAAGGGCCGTTCACGAGCGGCCTGCCTCGGGTGCTCCGCCTGCCGATCGCCCACGCCGAGGGGCGGTATCAGGCGGATCCGGAGACGCTCCGCAAGCTCGTCGAGGATCGCGCCATCGCGCTCCAGTACTGCAACCGGGAGGGGCTGGTCGGCGGGGACGCGAACCCCAACGGATCGGCGATGGACATCGCCGGCATCTACGGCGGGCCCCGGCGCAACGTGCTCGGGCTGATGCCCCACCCCGAACGGATGAGCGAGCCCTTCCAGGGCTGCGCGGACGGGCGCGCCCTGTTCGACGCCGTGCTGCGCCACGTGACCGGCGCCCGCTCGGCATCCGCCGCGAGCGCGCCGTGAGCCAGGCGTCGGCCGGCGACGCCCGCTGCCATGTGTGCGCCGCGGCGCTCGCGCCGGGGAGCGATCGCTGCCCGCAGTGCGGCGCGGACCAGCGCGCCGAGGCGTGCCCGCACTGCGGCGGCGTGGCCGGCGTCTCCGCGCACGCCGAGCTGCGCTTCCGGTGCGATGTCTGCGGCGGCCCGCGCGTCCCGATCACCGACGCCCGCGTCAAGCGATCTGACCGCGAGCTGCCGCTGCTCCAGAAGGCGCGCGCCGCGGCCTCTGCGCGCTCGGTCTGGCGAGCCGCGGGCATCGCGGCCGGCGCGCTCTTCGGCTTCGAGGTGTTCCTCTTCGCCGTGCTGCTGCTCGTCCTCGACGCGAGCGTCGGGCTCTTCGCCGCCGGCCTCCTGACGATGGCGCCCGTCGCCGCCTTCGCCCTCTGGTCGTTCCGGCGGGCCAAGTCGCGGGGCCGGGACATCGCGCCCGCGCTCGACGCCGCGTGGGTCTCCGTCGCGTCCGACGTCGCCCGCCAGACCGAGCGCCCGCTCACCGCCGGCGGGCTCGCCTCGACCCTCCGGATCGCCGAGCCCCAGGCCGAGGAGCTGCTCGCGCTGCTCGAGGTCAACGACGTCGTGCGCGGCGCGGTGAGCCCCGCGGGCGAGTTCGGCTACGCGCCGAAGCTCCGCGTCGGCGCCTCGCCGGCAGTCGAGCTCGGGGCCGAGAGCGCGGCGCACGCCCTCGCCGCCGAGGACGAAGCGCTCTCCACCGAGCCCCTGAAGCAACGGACCGCCCATGTCGAGCCCACGAAGCGCTGATCCCAAGCCGAAGCCGGACGCCACGCGACAGAAGACCCGCGCGCTCCGGCCTGCGCCGCAGGCGCGCCGCGCCCTGACCCACGTCGGCGGCGCGACGCGGCTCGAGGGCGACCCGGCCGACGCGGCGATGCTCGCCCACGCGCTCGATGTCGCCAGCTCGAGCACGGCGGAGGAAGCGGCCCGCGCCCACGTCCACGGGTTCCACAGCTACCCGGCGCGGATGCATCCGGACACGGCCCGGCGGCTCATCGAGGCGCTCTCCAGGCCGGGCGAGCGGGTGCTCGACCCGTTCTGCGGCAGCGGCACCGTCCTCGTCGAGGCCCGGCTCGCGCGCCGGGCAGCGATCGGCGTCGACGCGAACCCCCTCGCCGTGCGCCTGGCCCGCCTGAAGGTGCAGGACAGCACCCCGGGCGAGCGCGAGCGGCTCGTCGCCGCGGCCCGCGAGGTCGCGTCCGCCGCCGATGAGCGCCGCAAGGCGCGCGCCGGCCCGAGCCACCGGTACGGCCCCGAGGACGTCGCCCTGTTCGAGCCGCACGTGCTGCTCGAGCTCGACGGGCTCCGCGTCGGCCTCGACCGCCTCGCGGGCCACGGCGCCGACGCGCTGCGCGCCGATCTCGAGCTCGTCCTCTCGGCCATCCTCACGAAGCTCAGCCGCCGCACGTCCGACACGTCGGAGCACGAGCTGCCGCGGCGGATCGCCGCCGGCTATCCGGCGCGGCTGTTCATCCGCAAGGCGGAAGAGCTCGCCCAGCGCCTCGCCGACGTCGCCGCGCCGCTGTCCGCGAGCCCGCCCGCGTTCATCGAGGAGGGCGACGCGCGCGTGCTGCGCGGCGTCGAGCCCGGCTCGGTCCACCTCGCGGTCACGTCGCCGCCCTACCCGGGCGTCTATGACTACCTCGCCCACCACGAGGCGAGGCTGCGCTGGCTCCGGCTCCGGAGCGCCCGCTTCGAGCAGGACGAGATCGGCGCCCGCCGGCACCTCGATCCGCTCGGCCCCGAGGCCGGCCGCGTGCGCTGGCGCGAGGAGCTCGGCGGCGTGCTCGTCGCGCTCGCGCGCGTCCTCCGGAGCGGGGCGCCGCTCGTGCTGCTGCTCGCCGACAGCGTGGTGGCCGGCGCGCCGGTCTACGCGGTCGACGTGGTCCGGGCCGCGGCGTCCGGCGCGCGCTTCGCGGTCCGCGCGGTCGCCTCGCAACCGCGCCCCCACTTCCACCGCCCGACGGCGCGCGCCTTCCAGCGGCGCCCGCGCCACGAGCACGCCATCCTGCTGATCCGCGCCTGATCCGCCGAAAATTGCCCCGCGGTGCGGGCCCGTGGCAGGGTGCCCCGGCCTCGAGCAGGGCGTCACGCGGCCGGCACCGGCCGCGGGCGACGCCCCGGGCGCGCGACGATGGCAAGAGCACTCCTCGGACTTCTCCTCCTGTGTGGCACCGCCGTCCTCGGCTGCGGCAAGGCCGGCGGCGATGCCGGGAAAACCGACCTCGACAGCACGGGGGTCGACGCGTGCGACGGCTACCTGGCCACGATGACCGCCTGCGCCAGCAAGCTGCCCGCGGAGACGAGGAAGGGCCACGAGGCCGCGATCCGGATCGCGCGCGACGTGCTCGCGGCGAAGGCGGAGGCCGACGACGAGGCGCTGGAGGGCGACGCGAGGGCGGAGGCGCGCGGCGCGCTCTCGGCCGCCTGCAAGCAGATGAGCGACGAGGTCCGGGGCCGCGCCGCCTGCGGCGCGCTGACCGAGCGCTGAACGGCGCGCGGGGCCGCTCGCCGCGCGTCACGTGAAGGTGGGCACCTCCGGCGGATAGTGCTGCCGGAGGAACGACGCCCACTGCGGGCGCCGCTCGGCGTGGAACACGTCGCCCGCGAGCATGCTGGTGATGAGCTTGCGCATCGTGGGCCGCTGGTTCTCCTCGAACAGGATCTCCCGGAAGTGGCCCTTGTAGAAGCCCTGCACGACGCCCAGGAAGAGATCGACGGCGTAACGGACCTCCGCCTCGTAGCCCGCGAACGCGGCGCGCGAGGTGTCCCCGGCCTCGAGCGCGCGGTGGATCGCCGTGGCCGCCAGATCGGCGCCCTTGATGGCGAGGTGCGCGCCCGTCGAGAAGAGCGGGTCGAGGAAGCCGCCGGCGTCGCCCACGAAGAGCCAGCCGTCTCCGGCGAGCTGATCGATCCGGTACGAGAAGTCGGCGAGCGCCCCCACCGGCCTGGTGCGCCGCGCGTTCGCGAGGAACCCCCGCGCCCAGCCGCTCTCGGCGACGGCGCGATCGAAGAGCTCGTCGAGGCTCTCCCCCTTCCTCCGGCTCCGGAGCCAGCTCGACGACACGACCGCGCCGACGCTCGTCACCTCGCCGCGGAACGGGATGAACCAGAACCACCCGTGCTCGAAGATGACCACCTGGATGTTGCCCTGGTGGATCCCTTCCTCGCGGACCACGCCCTCGTAGTGGGCGAAGAGCGCCGTCTTGTCGAGCTCGGCCACCTGCGCCTTGCGCCGCATCCTCGAGGCGAGGAGCGTATCCCGCCCCGTCGCGTCCACGATCACCGGCGCGCGGAGCTCGACGGCGTCGCTCGAGTCGGCGGGCGCGGCGTCGCCGGACCGAGCGCGAGGCCGCGCCCGCACCCCGACCGCGCGGGAGCCGTCGAACAGCACCTCGACGGCCTCCCACGACTCGCGCACCTCCGCCCCGAGCTCCGCCGCGCGCCGCAGCAGCAGCTGGTCGAACGCGTCGCGCTGCACCTGGTAGGCGAACTCGAACTTCGGCTCGAACGCGTCGACGAAGCTGTACGTCCGCATCCGCCCCGTCGACGAGCACAGGAACCGGGCGCCATATTTGCGGAGGAAGAACGCGTCCAGCTTCTCGTCGAGCCCGAGCCGCTCGAAGACCTCGCGCGAGCGAGGCAGCAACGACTCGCCGATGTGAAAGCGAGGGAACCTCTCCCGCTCGAGCACGAGGGCCCGGCGGCCGAGCCTGGCCAGCGACGCGGCGAGCGTCGACCCCCCCGGCCCGCCGCCGAGGATGATTGCGTCCCAGCGATCCGTCATGCGCCCGTCGTATAGTGCGTGGAGACGCCCGCGAAAATGCGCTCCCGGCGCCGGCGCCGGGAGCCGACACGCCCCCGCCGCTCGGGCGGTGGCCCCGCGGTCACGGTGCAGGAGGAAGCGGCGATGCCCACGGTCGTGTTCGAGGCCAGCGCGCTCGGTCCCGCCGTCTCCGCGGAGGCGGGAGCGGACAGGCTCATCGATGTCTGCGACGACGCGCGCGCTCCGGTCGTGTTCTCGTGCCGCGACGCGCGCTGCGCCACCTGCCGCGTCGAGGTCGTCGAGGGGGAGCAGCACCTCGATCCGCCCACGCGCGGCGAGATCGAGCTGCTCGCGCGCCTCGGCGCCCCGCCGCGCCTCCGCCTCGCCTGCCAGGCGGTGCTCCGCGCCGGCCCGGGGCTGGTCCGGCTGCGCGGCGTGATCGACGGCGACGGCTGAAGCTGCCCCGGCATTGGCGGGGCTGGCCAACGGTGTTAAGGCAGCAACGGCCACGGCAGCGCCGTCGACGGAGCTTCACCGATCTGCTCCAGGAGCTCATCGACCGCGGCGCGGACGTGCAGGGGATCGACGTCTACAAGCGGTGGCTCGAGGTCGACCGTCGCGCCTGGGCGCTCATCTAAGGAGTGAGCTGATGTCTCACGGTTCAGGCAAATCGTACGCGCCCGACCTCGTCGCCGCGCTCAAGGAGGCGGGGTTCGACTTCTTCGCGGGCGTGCCCTGCTCGCTCCTGAAGGGCCTCGCCTCGCTGCTCGACGGCGACGAGGGCGCCCGCTACATCTCGGCGACCCGCGAGGACAGCGCGATCGGGATGGCGGTCGGCGCCTGGCTCGGCGGCCGGCTGCCGATGGTCCTGATGCAGAGCTCCGGGCTCGGCGTCTCCGTGAACGCGCTGGCCTCGCTGAGCACGATGTACGAGGTGCCCACGCTCCTCGTCATCTCCTGGCGCGGCGAGGGCGGCAACGACGAACCGGAGCACATCATGATGGGCGAGATCATGCTTCCCCTGCTCGATCTCATGAAGATCCCCCACCGCGTGCTCTGCGCCAGCGAGCCGATGGGGCCGCAGGTGCGGTGGGCGAAGGACGTCATGCTCTCCACGAGGCGGCCGGCGGCGCTCATCGTCCCGGCGGGGGTGCTCGAATGAACAAGCGCGAAGCGCTCGAGGTGTTCACGGCGGCGGTCGGGGAGGACGACCTCGTTGTCCACTGCCACGGCATGATCGGCCGCGAGCTCTACGCGACGCGGGACCGGCCCTCGAATTTCTACATGATCGGGTCGATGGATCTCGGCCTGTCGATCGGCCTCGGCCTCGCGCTCGCGCAGCCGCGCAAGCGGGTCTTCGTGCTCGACGGCGACAGCAACGTCCTCATGGGCATGAACGCCCTCGCCAGCGTCGGGAGCGAGCGGCCAGCGAACCTCCTGCACGTCGTCATCGCCAACCGCTCCCACGCGTCGACGGGCGGGCAGCGGACGATCTCGGGCGACGTGAAGCTCGAGTCCGTCGCCAGCGCCGTCGGTTACCGCGCCACGCACCGCGCCGACGCCGTCGAGTCGCTCGACGCGTCGCTGCGGGCCGCGCTCGTGCAGCCGGGCCCGGTCATGGTCCTCGCCCTCGTCGAGGGCGGCGCCGTGCAGGGCATCGGCCGCGTCGTGGAGGCGCCGCCGGAGCTCGCCGCCCGGTTCGCGGCCGAAGCGCGCCGATGAGGGCGCTCCGGGTCGCCGCCGGCCGCGGCGGGCGCATCGGCCGGGACGCGCCCAGGTCGCTGAAGGTCGAGCCCGTCAAGGACCCGCGGTTCGTTCACGGGAGCATCCTTATCGCCCAGAGCGCGACGATGAGGCGCGTGAGCGGCGATGTCTCCTCCCGGATCAGCTGCTTTATCTGAATCCGCGCTGGTCGAGGGACGTACGGGAGGCCCCTGGGGCGCTATGGTGTCGCCGTGGCAAGCAGATCCTGGAGCGCGGCGCTCCTCCTCATGGCCGCCGGTTGCACCGCCAGCGTGGGATCCATCGGGGCGGTCCTGGGGAGAGACAACGAGTCGCAGGCGCTCTATGTGCGCGACGTGCCGCGAGGGCTCGCCGCCGAGCGGGCCGGGCTGATCCCGGGCGACGAGCTCGTGATGGTCGATGGCGTCTATGTCCGGGATCTCTCGTCGGCCCAGCTGCGCGATCGGCTCCGCGGCGCCGTCGGGAGCGCCGTCGAGCTCACGGTCGTGCGCGGAGGCGACGTGCGGCGCGTCCGGGTCGTGCGCAGCGAGCTGAAGGCGCACGAGGGGCTCAAGCCGAGAGAAGAGCAGATCGTGCCATGAGGCGCCGGCCGAGGCCTCATGGCGCGGCGAGCTCCAGAAGCTCGGCATAGTGCTTGTTCGTATAGAAGGAGAGCACGTCGACGGCGTCGCGCACCTCGCTCGGATCGAGGTCCTGGAGGCGATACTCGACACTGAGGATCACGTCGCCCTCCTCGTCGGCCGAGAGCTTGGCCATGTTGATCTCGCGGTTCAGCTGGAGGAGGCGCCGCACGATCGCGTCGCCCTCCTCGAGATCCATCGGGAGCCGCACGAACGGGATCACCGCGAAGACGACGAAGGGAGGAGAGAGCCGCACGAACAGAGGGAAGAGCCGCTCGGCCCCCTGGAAGTCGCTGCGCATCGTGTCGGTGGACACGACCTCCACAGCCCAGCCTTCGCGCTCGAGGCAGGTCTTGATCTCGTCGAACGTCATGCGTGGCATCATAGCCGCTGGAGACGCGCCTCCGGGAGTGCGCTGGACGGGGAGCGGGCGGCGGACGCGCCGCGATCGTCCGATCTCCCGGGCCGCCCGGCGAGATCCCCGTCGGCGGCGCAGCTCCGTCGCCTGACGCCGGCCGCGGAGGCGCGCCGGCAGGCCACGTGCTGCCCAGGCAGCAGCGCGCGCCGACATCGCGCTCGGGCCGCGCGGGCCGGCCCAGCCGGCAGCGCGTCCGGCCGGCGCTTTTGTCCCCGACCGGCCGCGGCCCGCGTTGACGGTTCCCCGCGCTCGAACTATGCGAGAGATCCGTTTTCGAGCCCGCCGAAGGAGCGATTCATGCGCCGTTACCAGTTCACTTCCGAGTCCGTCACCGAAGGTCACCCCGACAAGGTGTGCGACCAGATCTCCGACGCGATCCTCGATGGTATCATCGAGAAGGATCCGACGGCCCGCGTCGCCTGCGAGACCCTGGTGAAGACGGGCATGGCCGTCGTGGCCGGCGAGATCACGACCTCGGCGTGGGTCGATATGCCGGTCGTCGTGCGCAGCACAATCAAGGACATCGGCTACACCGACGCCTCGATGGGCTTCGACTACGAGACTTGCGCGGTGCTCACGGCGATCGAGAAGCAGTCGCCCGATATCTCCCGCGGGGTCACCGAGGGCGAGGGCCTCTTCAAGGAGCAGGGCGCCGGCGATCAGGGGCTCATGTTCGGCTTCGCGACGGACGAGACGCCGGAGCTGATGCCCGCCCCGATCACCTATGCCCACCGCCTCGCCCGGAAGCTCGCCGATCTCCGCAAGTCGAAGAAGCTCGACTGGCTGCGCCCCGACGGCAAGACCCAGGTCACGATCGAGTACGAGGAGTACACGCCCATCCGCGTGAGCGCCGTCGTCGTGTCGACGCAGCACAGCCCCGAGGTCAAGCACAAGACGATCGTCGACGCCGTGCGGAGCATGATCATCGAGAAGAGCATCCCGGCGAAGCTGATGGATCGGAACACGAAGGTGTACGTGAACCCGACCGGCCGCTTCGTGGTCGGCGGCCCCTTCGGCGACGCCGGCCTCACCGGCCGCAAGATCATCGTCGACACCTACGGCGGCATGGGCCGGCACGGCGGCGGCGCCTTCAGCGGCAAGGACCCGACGAAGGTCGATCGCTCCGCCTGCTACTACGCGCGCTACGTCGCGAAGAACGTCGTCGCGTCCAAGCTCGCCTCGCGCTGCGAGGTGCAGATCGCCTACGCCATCGGCGTCGCGCAGCCGGTCGGCGTGCACATCAACACCTTCGGCACCGGCCGCGTAGGTGACGAGGTGCTCGAGAAGTACATCATGCAGAACTTCGACATGCGGCCGAAGGCGATCATCGAGCAGCTCGACCTGCTGAAGCCCATCTACCGCAAGACGGCGGCGTACGGCCACTTCGGGCGCGACGAGTTCAGCTGGGAGAAGACGACCCGCGCCGCCAAGATGGCCGAGGATCTGCTGCGCCCGACGCTCTCCGCGGTGCCGGTGACCGTGAACGGCTCCGGCAAGAAGGAGCCGAAGCGCAAGAGCAAGAAGGAAGTGGGCGCCCAGGCCTGATCGTCCAGAACGTCCCGCCCGGCGCAGGTGGCGCGGGGCAGCAGGTTCTGGCGGCCCGCGCCCCTCGCGGGGACAGAGAGCGCCGACGCTGTAAAAGCGCCGGCGCTCTCTGCTTTGTCGACGATCTGTCGCTGCGGCTCGCCTCCTGTGAAACGCGCTGGACGCTGGCGCCTGTCCCGGGAGCCGGTGCCACGATGTGCGAATCCGACGCACAAAAAAGCACCGCGCTTCGCCGGGATGGGCTGACTGTTGCTGCGGCTTCTGCTGATAAAATCATCGTCGACTCCCGTATCGCCGGCTCGCCCTGAACCTCCCTGGTTCCATGCGACCTCGAGGAGCACCGATGACACGTTGGTTGAATTTCTTGAGCTTCATGACCGCGGCGGGATGCATGGGCGTGGCCTGCACCGGGAAGATCGGACCGGTGGGCGGCCTCGCCGCGGGCGGGGAGGGCGGCGCCGGGACCACCTCGGGCGACGTGATACCGTCGCCCGCGACGACCGACGGGGCGACCACCACCACCACCACCACGGGGACTGAGGGCGCGGGGGCAGCCGGAGGCGCGGACTGCGGCGGCTCGCCGGACGACGACGCGGACGGCGACGGCTTCACGGAGAACCTCGGCGACTGCGACGACTGCAACGCGCTGGTCAACCCGGCGGCGCTGGAGCTCGCGACGGTCGGCGGCGAAGGGGGCGCCGCGCCGGAGCCTGTCGACGACGACTGCGACACCGTCGTCGACAACGTGCCCGAGCCGTGCGACGACGGGATCGCGATCGACGACGGGAGTGCGCTCAGCGCCGCGAAGGCGGTCGAGCTGTGCAAGAGGCCGCGCTGGGCCGGCGACTGGGGGGTGATCTCCGCGGACTGGGTCATGGTCGACGGCGCGCCGCCCCCGGAAGGGGAGGAGCAGCGCGCCAACTTCCACCTTGGGCACGGTATCCTGCCCGGGTTCGGGCGCAACGTCCTGCCGAAGGCAGGCGCGCGGCTGCTCGCTCTCTCGAGCGGCACGGCGCGGCAGCAGGACGACGAGGGCTTCGAGAGCCCGGTGGGGTTCAACAAGAAGTACGAGGGCGAGTTCCCCCAGGGCTTCCCGAAGGCCCCGCATGGCTGCGAGGATCTCGTGCCCGCGAAGCCGTCCGACCCGACCGCCATCGAGATCACGATCCGGGTCCCGTCGAACGTCCGCGGCTTCGCGTTCAACAGCTATTATCTCACCTACGACTGGCCGCGTGCCTGCAACGATTTCAACGATTACTTCATCGCCCTCCTCACGCCGCGGCCAGCCAACCTCATCGATGGGCACATCCTCTTCGACGACAGGAGGAACGCGATGAGCATCAACAACACCCTGATCGACGTCTGTGCCTGCGAGGGCGGCCCGCCCTGCGATCTCGACGGCCGGGCGTACGCGTGCACGAGCGGGACGAGCCAGCTGCTCGGGACGGGGTTCGAGAGCCGCGCTGGGACGGGCTGGCTCGTCACCTCGGCGCCCGTGGAGCCGAACCAGGAGATCAAGATCCGGTGGGGAGCGTACGACGCCGGCGATCACGAGCTCGATTCGACCGGGCTCGTCGACAACTGGGTGTGGCTCACCGAGAAGGACGAGACCGTGGTGACGATGCCCGTCGATCGGCCTGCGCCGGCGCCGTAGGGCGCCTCGCGCCGGCGGCGCGCCGCTCGCCGAGCGCCGCCGGCGTGCGCGCTGGCCGAGGAGCCCGCGCGTTCCGGGCGGCTCAGGCCGCGACCGGCGCGTCCGAGGTCGCGGCGCCGACGCCGGCGAGCAGCTCCCTGTACCAGGCGGCCGCCTCCGCCGCGCGGCCCGGCAGCGCGCGGCTGCCCCAGAGGACCGAGAGCGTGCGCGTCGTACCGGCGTGCGTCTTCGTCCGCTGCGCGTCCTTCACGGCGTTGGCGCACGGGCCTTCTGCATCGAAGACGCAGAGGAGCCCCTCGAGGTCGATCTCCTGCCCCGAGGCGTTGAACACGTAGCGGGCGCCGGCGGGCGCGACGTCGATGCGGAGCGGGGGCCTTGCGCGATCGAGATCGATCACGCTGATGGGCAGCCCGGTGTGCAGCGACACGGCGTTGCACGCGTCCACGGCCGCGTTGATGGTCGCCAGCGAGCCCGCGTCGGCGGCGCGGATGAGGTACTCGGAGGCCGGCTTGCCCCGGCCGGTCGGCTTGTAGCCGCCGTGCCGGAGCAGGTCGCGGACCGCCGACCGCACGGCGTCGTCCGAGCGGAGCGGGGCCGAGGCCTTGTCGGACAGGAGGCCGCGGAGCGCGTCGCTCACCGGCACCTCGCCGAGCGGCGCGGGGAAGGTCGTGACAAAGGCGGCGGCTTCGAGCAGGGGATGTGCCGAGATCGTGAGCACGCGGCGCACTCTACACCAGCGGCGCGGTCGCGCGAGCGGCATCCGCGGCAGACGCGCGAGCGTCGATATCAGCGCGCTGCTCGCCAGAGGCGTAGTTGGGCGCGAACGCGATGAGTGCCTTGACCCACCCCTTCCAGGTCTGTCAATCCCGGCAGCGCGCGCAGGCCGAGCCTGGAATGCCGTGGTCAATCTCGTCCGCTCGCGACGAAGATCGACTACCCTGGCGGGCCGTGGATCCGGACTACACACGCTCGAAGCCGAGGTCGCCCATGGAGCGCCGGCGCTCCATGGGCGCCGCGGCGTGGAGCCGACCAGCAGGCGCCGCGTCGCCGCTCGCCGAGCGCGTGATCCCATGGCTGCTCGGGGCCGCCATCGCCGGGTCCGTGCTCGCCATCGGCGCGGTCCATACGCCCACGCTGGCATGGGTATCGTCGGTCACTGCCATCGCTGCCGCGCTCTCTCTCCGCGCCGGCGCCCTCACCGACAGGCCGTCTTCTGTGCGGATGCTGCCGGTGCTCACGCTGCTCGGCTTGACCGCTTATACGCTGCTGCAGACCGCGCCCCTGCCGCTCACATGGCTCGAGAGGCTCTCGCCGGCGAGCGCCGACATCTGGGCGCGCGCCCTGATGCCGCTCGGCGAGGCGGCGCCGCGGTACGCCAGCATCTCGCTCGATCCAGGGGCGACGCTGGTCGAGGCCGTGAAATGGCTCACGTATGCTGGCATTTTCATCACCGCAGCGTTCGTCGGCGCCAGGCACGGCGCGAAGCTTGGAATCACCCTCGTCTTCGGCAGCGCGTTCCTCGCCGCGCTCACGACGATCGCCCACGGGCTGCTCGGCGCGACCAAGGTCTTTGGCCTGTATCAGCCGCGCTTCTCGGTCGCGTCGTGGCACATCGGGCCGCTGCTCAACCCGAACAACCTCGCCGGTTACCTGAACCTCGGAATCCTCTCCGGGGTCGGGCTGCTGCTCACGAGCAGGCCGCTCCTGCCGACCTGGGTTGTCGGGGTCGGGCTCACCACGATCGTGGGGGTCGGCATCATCGCGTCGTCCCGCGGAGGGCTGCTCGTGCTGCCGCTCGGCCTCGCCCTCTTCGCGCTGCTCTCGCGGCAGAGGCGCGGCAGGCGGCGCTCGGGCGCCCGCGCGCGGGGCCCGGCGACCTGGCTGCTGAGCGTGGCCATCGCCGGCGGCGCGGCGCTGGCCGCGCTCGCCACCACGAACCGCACCCTCACGGAGATCGCCGACGATAACCTCGACAAGCTGTCGTTCTTCTACTCGACGCTCCCGCTGCTCGCGGATCACTGGCTCCTCGGCATCGGGCGCGGCGCCTTCGAGACGGTGTTCCCTGCTTACCGGCAGTCACCGGGGAACATCGTGTTCACGCACGCGGAAAACTTCGTGCTCCAGTGGGCGGCGGAGTGGGGCATTCCGGCGGCGGCGGCCGCGCTCGTCGCGCTCGGGTTCGCGTTTCGCCCTGGCAAGATCGCGTTGCGCGGGAGCACGGCGGCGCTGGCCGCGTGGGTCGGCTGCGTGGTGCTCCTCCTGCAGAACCTGTTCGATCTCGGGCTCGAGGTGCCCGGTGTCACCATCGCGCTCGCGGCGACCCTGGGCTCGCTCTGGGGTGAGGCCCACCGCGAGCGCCCGCGGCGCGATGCTCCGGCAGACGAGCCCGTCGCCGGACGGCGGCGACCGTGGCAGGCGGCGGCGTGCGCCGCGGCCGCCGGGCTCACGCTCGTCGCGCTGATGGTGCGCTTCGGCTGGCGCGACGTCGACCACGACCGCCAGGCGTTGCGCGCTCTGAGCGACGCCGGCGCGGCGAGCGGCGCCGGCTGGCCGCGTTTCCGCGAGGAGCTCCGCGCGGCGATGCTCCGCCACCCCGCGGAGCCGTACTTCCCGTTGCTCGGCGCGGTCACCGTGCTGCAGGGCCGGAGCGAGAGCCCGATCCCGTGGCTCCAGCGCACGCTCGAGCGCTCGCGCCGCCACGGGCGCGCCCACCTCCTGCTCGCGGAGGTGCTCGCGTCGCGCGGCGCCAAGGAGCAGGCGCTCCTGAGCCTCCGGCTCGCGGTGGAGGACGATCCCGACGTGGTCGGCACGGCCGCGAGCCTCGCCCGGCAATGGACCCGGCGCTGGGACGAGCTGCTGCGGGCCGTGCCGGAGGGAAAGGCCGGGGTCGCGATGCTCGAGCGGATGGCGGCCGCGGGGGACCGCCGGGACGAGCTGGATCTGCGCCTGCGCTGCGCGGAGGAGGCGATCGCGCGCGCTCCGACGCGCGTCGGCGCGCGCTGGGCCGCGGGCAACGCGCTGCTCGCGATGCTGGACGATCCGAGCTCCGCCCGCTGCGGCGGCGCGGGGGGCGACGAGGCGCAGCGGGGCGCCTGCGAGCGGCAGATCGAGGCGCACGCGGCGGCGATTCAAGAGTCGAAGGGCGACTCGTTCTACGCGGTCCAGCTGCGGGCGCGGCTCCTCCTGCTGCGCAAGAAAAGCGCGGAGGCGGAGCTGCTGCTCGCGGGGAGCTGCGAGCGGCTCGACAACCGGGTCGGCTGTCTCCGCCTGCGGGTCGTCGCGGCGGCGCAGCTCGCCTCAGCCGAGCGGCTCCTCCCTGCGAGCCGCGACCTGATGCTGGCGTCGTGCAGCGCCCACGCGGCGTGCGCGTCGGCGGCGACCTGGGTCGGCGACCTGCTCGTCACGCGCAAGGACTACTCGTCTGCCGTGACCTACTACGCGCGGGCGGCGCAGGACGAGCCGACGGAGGAGCGCCTCCTCAAGCTCGCCGACGCCGCGAGCGGGGCGGGCGCGCACGTCGAGGCGGCGGCCGCGCTGGAGCGCCTGCTGCAGCGCCGCGGCGGCCACGACACCGAGCTGCGCAAGAGGATCCTCGACGAGCGGGCCAAGGCCCTGGCGCCTTCGCTCGCGCCGTAGGTAGACTGCGCGCCCCCTGTGGCCATGCGCGCCTCTGTCCGCCTCCAGCGAAGCGCCTTGTGAAGCTGTCGTCGTTGCCGCGCGCCCTGATGCACGGGGGCACGGGGGTCGCGTTCGCCGTCCTCCTGCCGCGCGCCGTCTCGCTCGGTTCCCAGTGGGTGCTCGCGCTCTCGGCCCAGCCCGCGGCGCTCGCCACGTTCGCCAACTACACGTCGCGAGGGATGGTCGTCGTCTCGCTGGTCGCCGCCGGCCTCGCGCCCATCCTGGCGCGCCGGACGCGCGCGCTCGCGACGAGGGCGGGCCGCGCGCTCGCCGGCGGCGCGCTCGCGATGATCGCCGCGATCGCCTTCAGCAGCACGCTCGCCCACGAGCTCGCCTTCGGGCTGGGCGGCGCGGCGGGGCTCGTCACCGCGTTCTTCAGCGCGTGCACGCTGCTCGCCGCCGCCGCGCCCAGCATCTGGCCGCTCTTCCAGCGCGAGGGCCGATACCTTCAGGCGCTCGCGGTGCTCCTCGTCTTCTCGCCTGGCGCGTCCATGCTGGCCGCGCTGAGCGGCCGCCCCTGGGCCGTCGCGACGGCCATCGGGCTCGCCGGCGCCTCGCCCGCGCTGCTCCTGCTGCGTCCGACCCGGCTCCGGCGCGCTGCCCGTTATGCGATGCTCATCATCCGGCGCGCGGCCCCGCACTCCATCGCGAACTTCTCGACGGTGGTCGTCTATCCCATCTCGCTCAGCGTGAACCTGAAGTACATCGGCGAGCATCGGGTCGGGCAGCAGGTGCTCTACTGGTCGTTCGCGCTGGCCCTCACGAACGCCTCCCAGGCGTTCGCCGCGCGTGCCGTCGCGGGCGCGAGCGGCTCGGGAGACGAGGCGACCTGGCACACGCGCGCCCTGCGCGCGTGGCTGCCGCCGGCGGTCGCGCTCTCGGCCGCCGGTGCGCTCATCTACGTGCTCTTTGCGATCCCGATCCCCTGGCTCCCTCATACGGGGGCTGCGCGTGACGCCATGACCGCGACGATGCTGGTCTCCGCGACCGGTCCGCTCATCACCGACGCCCTGTGCGTCTACTTCTCGGGCCCGCGTTCGCGCCGCGCGCTCCCCGTCGGCAGCGTGCTGAGCAGCGCCTGTGTCGCCGGGTGCCTTCTCCTGGCGCCGGGCCCCCTGGTCCGGCATTTCGGCGTGTTTGGCCCGTCGGTGCTGGTCGGCGTGGCGCGCCTCGCCTTCGTGCTCGACGCGCCCATGCGACGGTACGCGCTCGGAGCGATGGTCCTGCTCATCGCCGCGTTCGCCGTCGCGCTGGCGCTCGGGCCGGGCGTGAGCTTCCAGTAACTCGCCTCGACCTGGGGGAACCGCTGGCCCGTGTCGGGCAGCTAGCCACGTCGAGGCCAGGCTCGCGCGGTGCTCCCGCGGCGCGCCGCGCGCCGGCCCGCCGGAGCGGCCGCCGTGGCCCGGGCCCTGCCGAGGGCGAGGAGCGCGAGCGCGATGCCGCCGAGGCCGGCCGTCCACGAGGCGCCGGGTTGCCCGGGCGTCTCGGAGCAGACGCAGCCCCGGCCGTAAAGGAGCGTGTCCCCCGGCAGCGCCACGTCAACACCGCCCACGCCGACCCCGACCCCGCCGGCCCCACCGGCCCCGGTCCCGCCAGCGCCGGACCCGCCGGCCCCAGCCCCACCGATGCCGACACCACCGGCCCCACCGGCCCCACCGGCCCCGTCTCCACCGGCGCCGCCTTCGCCCTGCGGCATACGCACGATCACCCCGTCCGAGCCGCGATCCGGGGAGAGCCCGGCGGCGGAGACCGCGCGGACGCCGACGTAGTACTTCGCCCCGTCGAGGAGCGGCAGCCTGCTGATAGAGGCCTCGGTGACGTTGCCGACTTCCCGCCACGCCGGCGAGCTCACGTAGTTGCCCTCGCCGCCCACGACCGCCACCTGGTAGGACGTGGCCGTCGGGACCTTCGACCACGCCACGTACAGCGTGTCCCGGGTCTCGATCTCGTCGACGTCCTCGCTGGAGCCGTTCGTGCTCGGGTCGATCTCCCAGACGTAATCGGGGGCGGGCAGGTTCTCGTGCCGCAGGTTGTAGAGGTAGCCGTCCGCGACGCTCACGACGATGTCGTCATGGCCGTCGCCGTCGGTGTCCGCGAGGATCGGCGCGCCGACGGGCTCGCCGAAGGCATGGGACCACAGGAGGCGCTCCGAGCACGCGTCGACCGCGTAGAGGAAGCCGTTCGTGGAGCCGACCACGACGGTGGGGCCTGCGGCCGCGAGCCCGGTGAGGTTCTGCGAGATCGCGGCGTCCCCGAGCTGGCCCATGACCGCGCCCGCCTGCTTCGCCGCTTGCTCGTCGGCGAACGAGGCGTCGCCGGCGAGCACGACGAAGCTCGACCGGCCAGCGCCGGGGCCGTCGAGCTTTGTGAACGAGAGGCGCGCCGGGTACACGAACGAGCCCTCGACGAGGAGGGGCCTCCCGTCGCACCTGGCGATCGCGCCGTGCGGGTACGGGCGGCTGCCCACGGGGCCCCTCCAGAGCGCGGCGCTCAGATCGTGCGGCAGCGTCCTCTCGGGGTGATACCCCCCTTGCAGCGTCATCTCGAGCCGCTCGTCTCCCGACACGTCGGCGAGGATCGGCATGAAATAGGGCAACCGCTCCGTGCTCTCGCCGAGGGCGCTGCCGTCTCGGCCCGACAGCACGCGGGCGGAGTTGATCGCCACGGCGACGTCCTCCGCCCCATCTCCGTTCCAGTCGGCGATCGCGACGGCCTGGGTCCCGGCCGAGGCGTTGATGTCATGCTTCCATCGCATCCCGCCGCTCCGATCGAGCGCGAGGATCTCGGTGCGATAGGTGGGATCGACCGTGAGCGCCACGAGCTCGGGCGCGCCGTCGCCGTCGAGGTCTCCGTGCAGCACGTCCCACGCGGGCGGCTTCTGCAGCGCGGTCTCGCTCGTCTGTCGGCCGTTCGCGTCGAGCGCCACGACAGCGTACCTCGGCGGATCGACGAGCGGGTGCCGCCGCCTGAAGCACGCGAGGGTCGCCGGCGAGCGGTCGTCGGCGGGCCAGATGGAGGCGCCGAACGCGTCGATGACGCGCCAGGCCGCCTTGGCCGGCGCGACATTGCTCGCGCCCTCGGACGCGATCCGCAGGAGATCTCCCCGGCTGTCGACGACGACCACGCTGGCGGCCGCGTCCCCCGGCGACAGCTTCGCCGCGATGGGAGCGCGGCCGAAGTCCACGTACGCGCCGGGGCCTGTACTGTAACTGCCGACGCGCAGGCCCGGCACGACCTCGCGCCCCTCGTGCATGAGGTTCATCGGCGCGAGCGAGGCGTCGAGCAGCGCGACGAACCCGTCTTGGCGGGAGACCATGAGCCGCGGCGACGCCGGAGACGTCGCCGCCGGCACGTCGAGCGCCGCGACACCGACGCCGAGGTCGACCCGGTAAACCGCGGCAGGCGAGGCTCCGGCCGCGCGCGTCGTGTACGCGGTGAGCGCCACCGGCGCCGAGGTGGCTTCGAGCACGATCTCGCCGCGCCCGTCACCGTCGAGATCCGGCGTGACCAGCGCCTGGCTGAGCCCCGTCTGCTGCGCTCGCCCCCAGTCGAGCCGCGTGCGGACCAGCTCTCCATCGAGCGACCAGAGCCGCTCGACGCGCTGTCCAGCTGCGCGGCTGAACCGGAACGCCGACACGCGCTCCTCGCGCGAGGTGAGGATCCACTGCCCCGCGCCGTCCTCCCCGGGGATCGCGCCCTGCGCGATCTCCTCGGGGATGACGGCGAGCTCGGCGCCCGTGGCCGCGTCGAGCACGAACGACGTCCACGTCTCGCCCGTCTTGCCGCTCGCCAGCACCTCGAGCGCGCCGTCGCCGTCGAGATCCCAGGCGAGGCGCGTCGGGGCCCGCGCGTCGCCGCCGTCGTTGGGGCTGAGCGTCTTTCGCCAGACGACGGCCAGCGATGGGCTCTCGCCCGGCCTGTACGCGAGCAGGGAGACATCGCGCGCCCCCTCGCCGCTGAACACCCGATTCTGAAAGCAGAGCGCCCGCTGGGGGCTCCGGGGATCGCCCAAGGTCACGGCCTCGCACGACGCGCCGCCGAGGTGCGCTCCGACGATCGCGGACTCGGCGAAGACGTCCCCAGCCCCGGAGACCAGGAGCAGTCTGTCATGAGAAGAT
Source organism: Sorangium sp. So ce362 (assembly GCF_051519845.1). Lineage (NCBI taxonomy): Bacteria > Pseudomonadati > Myxococcota > Polyangiales > Polyangiaceae > Sorangium > Sorangium sp. So ce362. The sequence continues at coordinate 9,661,814 of NZ_CP150332.1, forward strand.
AGGAGGAGATCGGCTGTTCCGTTCCCGTCCCAGTCGCCCACGGTGTCGATCGAGGCGTTGCAGTGCGCGCGTTTCGGCGGGGAGGGCAGCCTCTCCACGGCGCTGAACCCCCTCGCGAAGCTGTAGATGACGCCCGGGCTGTCGGTCCGCACCGAGCAGCAGCCGCACTCGTCGAGGAACAGATCGAGGTGGCCGTCGTCGTTGAAGTCTGCGAGGCGCGCCGCGCCGAGTACGCCGAGCTCCGAAGCGTCCTCCATCCAGAGGACGACCCCGCTCGCCCCATCGAGCACGGCCGCCCCCGCGCCGGTCAGGACGATCACCTCGAGCAGGCCGTCTCCGTCGAGATCCTCGACGGCCTGCAGGGTCCGGAAGCCCATCGAAGGGGTCTTCCAGCGGGTGAAGCCCTGCGGATCGGAGAGCGTCACGCGCCCTCCGGAGGCGAAGAGCAGGTCGATCTCGCCATCCTGGTTCACGTCGCCTGCGAACACGCTTCTGGAGGAGAGCGCTCCGCCCAGGTACGAGCGCCAGTAGGGCGCTGGCTTGACGATATTGCTCGTGGACGGCGTGGCGCCCGTGCGCTGCGGGTCGTGACGGGCAGAAGGCCAGTCTGCGAACGCGTCATTTCCGGCGAAAAGGAGCGCCGAGCACGCTGCCATCACGCCTGCACGAGTGACGATCGATGACCGTGTCATTCTGCTTGTCCTCAAACGAGCGAGCGGAGCACGCGGCCGAAGTGTAGTCCATCCCGGCGGGGCGGCAGCCGCGAGCAAAAGTCCTCCCGGCTGGCACCTCTGCCGCGCCCGCGCCCGGGCATTCGGGCCGTAGACAGCCCGAGCCGCGCATGTTATACTACATCTGCTCCCATTTCGGAACGCCGGCTTGAATTTTGGGGTCTTGGGGCGCACCTTAGCCCTCCGCGCGGACCCCTACCCTGGGAAACGCGCCTCTAGCGCACGACTTATGGCCGACGAACTCAGAGCCCCCTCGGCATCCCTGTCCCCAAACGACGCTTCCACCGAGCGCTCGTTCGATCTCGTGGCGGCCTTGCGCATCGTTAGCAAGCACTGGGCCACCGCGCTCTCGACGCTGCTCTTCGTCGCCCTCAGCGTGACGTTCTACACGCTCGGGCAGAAGAAAATTTATCAGTCGACGACGACAGTGCAGCTCGATCCGAACCCTCCGAGGCCGCTCGGCCGCGGAGTCGACACCGTGGTCGACATGGGCGCTGGGTCGTACTGGAACAACCGAGAGTACTACGAGACCCAGTACAAGGTCATCCGGTCGATGCGGGTGGCGCTCGCGGTCGTCGCCCAGCTCAACCTGCAGAGCGACGCTTACTTCCTGGAAAACCTCCCGAAGGAGGCGGCGGCTCCCGCGCCGAAGACCGTGACCGCCGAGGAGGCCGCGGAGCTCCTGCTCGAACGGCTCTTGATCGAGCCGGTGAAGGACAGCCGCCTCGCGGTCGTGCGCTACATCGATGCGGATCGCGACCGGGCTCAGCGCGTGCTCTCGACGCTGATGGATGTTTACATCGAGCAGAACCTCGATGAAGCGCTCGCCTCGACGAACTCGGCGGTCGACTGGCTGAGGATACAGCTCGACAAGCTGAAGAACGACCTGGAGGCGAGCGAGACCTCGCTCCACGAATACAAGCTCAGCAATGACATCCTCGACGTGGATTTCGAGGACAAGACCAACCTGCTTCGTGAGGAGATGAAGCAGATCAACGACGCCCTCACGTCCGTGCGCACGCGACGGGAGGAGTTCGCCGCGAGGAACCACGAGCTGTCGAAGGTCGACCCGAACACCCCGACCGACCTCCCCGCCTCGGAGCTCATCCAGAGCCCGGTCCTCCAGATGCTGCGCGCGCGCCAGGAGGAGTGCGTCCGCGAGCGCGACGCGCTCATCGGCTCTGGCAAGGGCGATAACCACCCGGACGTCCGCGCCGCCAACGAGCGCATCACCGCCAACAGGAACGCGCTCATCGCCGAGGTCAAGAATGTTCAGGGCGCGGTGAGCCGTGATCTCGCCATCGTGAAGCGCCAGGAGACGGGCCTCGCGGCGCTGCTCGAGGACTCGAGAAGGCAGGCCTTCGGGCTGAATTCTCTGAAGATCGAGTACGACCGCCTCCGCAGGACGAAGGACAACACGGAGAAGCTCTACCAGCTCGTCCTCGAGCGCACGAAGGAGAGCGATCTGCAGCGGATGATGCGGGTGAACAACATCCGCGTCCTCGACAGGCCGAGCCTCGCGCTCACCCCGCTGCGTCCCCGCGTCGGGACCAACATCGCGGTCGGCATCTTCGCCGGGCTGCTCCTCGGGATCGGGGCGGCGCTGGGGCGGGCGTTGCTCGATCGCACGCTGAAGACGCCGGATGAGGTGGAGCGGGAGCTCGGTCTACCGCTCCTGGGCCTCCTGCCGGAGTTCGACAAACGGGGCAAGAAGGAGGCTGAGCTCCGCAAGGCGAACCGCCGCGGCAGGCGCGCTGCCCAGCCGGGCCGGCGCGAGCTCGTCGTCCATGATCAGCCGAAGAGCGGGATCGCGGAGGCGGCCCGCGCGATCCGGACCAACCTGCTCTTCATGTCGCCCGACCACCCCTACAAGACGCTGCTCGTCGCGAGCGCCGGGCCCGCGGAGGGAAAGACGACGGCGTGCTGCTGCATCGCCGTCGCCATGGCGCAGGCAGGACAGAAGGTCGTCCTCATCGATTGCGACCTCCGCAAGCCGCGCCTCCATCACATCTTCGGCAAAGGCATGGAGATCGGCGTCACGAGCGCGCTGCTCGACGACTCGGTGGTCGACGACGAGAGCGCGCTCAGGACGGAGGTGGAGAATCTCTATGTCATCCCCGCGGGCCCCATCCCGCCGAACCCGGCGGAGCTCCTGCACAGCGATCGCTTCAAGGCGCTGCTCCGCAAGCTCCAGGGCCGCTTCGACCGCGTGCTCATCGACAGCCCTCCCCTGCTCGCGGTGACCGACGGCACCGTGCTGTCCACGCTGGTCGACGGCACCGTGCTCGTCGTACGAGCATCCGTCACGACGCGCGACTTCGCGCGCCATGGGATCCGGGCGCTCTACGACGTCGGGGGCAAGACGGTGGGGGTCGTGCTGAACGCCGTGAACCTGAACCGGCAAGAGTACGGCGTCTATCACTACTACGGCTACAAGAGCGACGAGCCGTACCAGACGCCTGCCGAGCCGGCGCCGTCCGACCCAGCGGGACCGCCTCCGCCTCCTCTGCCCAATTGAGGAGCGCCGGCCCTTGCTCTCCTCCTTGAGGCTCCCCGGCGCACGGGGCATCCCCCGCGCCCGCGGCGCTCGGCGCGCCGCCAAGGCAGCCCCCGCCGAGGCGAGGCCGCGCCGCGTCCGGCTCTGGGCGACGATGCTCGTCGCCGCCCTGGCGACGCTCGGCCCCATCCTCGAGGGGACGCTCGGCGACGGGCTCGGGTGGACCGTCGGCCTCGTGGTCCTGATGCTCGCCCCGTCGCTCGCCCGCGCCGGCGGTCCCCGCTTCCATCCGCTGGATCCGGAGACGTACGTGCCGGCCACGTACTTCCTCAGCGTCGCTTACACGCCCGTCCTGCGGCTGCTCATGTCCACCGGACTCCATCTGTCGAGCCGTGACGAGGCGGCCATGGAGGTAGCCTACGTCGGCGCAGCCGGATGCGCGCTCGTGTGCACCGCCCTGAGCCGGGCCCCCGAAGCGCCGAACCTCGAGCGCCTGGTGCCGATGCACAACCCGAAGGCGATCCTGGACCAGGACTGGGGGACAATGGCGGCCGGAGCGCTCGGGATCGGGCTCGTATTCGCGTGGATCGCCTCGATCGGCCTGGGGAGGTTCTTCTCGCTGAGCTACGGGGCCACCCACCTGGAAGGGCATGGCAAGGGCCTGTTGATCGCCGGCTGGTACCTGATCCAGATCGCGGCCGTCTATTTTTTTCTCCGGATCGCGTCGCTCCGCAAGGCCCGCCTGCGGGTCCCGATGACGGTGTACGTCGCCGGGACGCTGCTCCTCATGACCTTCCTGCTCAACACGGCGACGGGACGGCGAGGCCCTCTCATCTTTGCGATCCTCTCCGTCGGGCTCGGGTTGCATGCCTTCGGTGTCCAGATCCGGCGCCTGTGGCTGGCCATCGGCATGGTGTGCGTCCTCTTCTACGGCATCGCGATGGACGGCGCCCGGTTCAAGCAGGGCAGCGGGCTCGACGCGCAGATCGAGTCAGCGGTGCTGCGCCTCGATCAGACAGAGAACGTGCTGGAGATCGGCGAGCTCCAGCGCGTCTACGATAACCTCGTCAACATCGTGAACGAGAGGCCTCCCCTCGTAGCTTACCCGGGCGAGAGCTGGATCAACGCCATCCTCATCCTGGTGCCCAAGCCGATCTGGCACGAACGGCCGCTCGCGCTATCGGAGCGCTATGTCATGTGGATGGATCCTGACTTTGCGCGCCACGGCGGCGGCTTCGCCATGAGCGCCGCCACCGAGGGATACCTGAACCTCGGCTTCCTCGGCACGTTCCTCCAGATCTCGGTGATGAGCGCCGTCTTCTTCATGCTGCCGCTCCTCATGGCAGCCGCGCGCGATACGCCGCTGTTCGGCCGTGCGACCGCCGTGTGCCTCGCCTCGTTCGCGTACTACCAGTTCCGGGGCGAGCTCAGCTCCCTGCTCAAGATCACGCTCACGCTGGGGGCCGCGATGCTCGTGGGGGTCCTGATGGCCTCGGTCGCCAAGCACGTGCGGCACAAGCTCTCTGCAATGGGTACAGTGCGCCATGGATCTGAGCGGCCCCTGCGCCAAGCACGCCTCGGCCAGCCGTCGTCGAGCCAGTAGGGTCCCCGCGCTGCCGTCCGGCGACCGACCGACGGCCTCGCCTCGCGACGAGGCCGCGGCGGCCGCGGACGCGAACGGCTCCACCAAGAGAACGGCCGAACGAACCCCCAACGAGAACCTGGCCTGAAGCGCCACGCGGACCATGCGCATCCTTTACGTCTCCCCTTACTTCCCGCCCGAGCCGGGCGCCCCCGCGGCGCGCGTATCGGAGCTCGCCCGAGCCTGGCGCCGCACCGGGCACGAAGTCACCGTCCTCACAGGCCTTCCGAACCACCCGACCGGGGTCGTCCCGCCGGAGTATCGAGGTCGGCTCCGCATCGAGGAGGACTTCCATGGAGTGCGGGTCCTCCGCACGTGGATCTACGCCGCCCCCAACCGGGGCAAGGTGCGTCGCTCGCTCGCGTACGGCTCGTTCGCCGCTTCCGCCCTCACGCTCGCGCAGCGCGCGTTGCCCCCGAGCGACGTGCTCATCGCGACGAGCCCCCACTTTCTCACGGCCGTGGCCGGCTACGGGCTCGCCAGGCTCCGCCGGCTGCCGTTCGTGTTCGAGGTGCGCGACCTCTGGCCCGAGTCCATCGTGGCCGTGGGCGCCCTCCCGGCAGGGCATCCGGTCGTGCAGGGGCTCACCATCGTCGAAGAGCAGCTCTACCGGGCGGCCGACGAGATCGTCGTCGTCACGCAGAGCTTCCGCGAGCGCCTCGTCGCCCGAGGCGTGCCCGCCGACAAGATCGAGGTCGTCCGCAACGGCGTGGATCTCGGTCGTTTCACGCCGTCGCCGCGCGACACGCCGCTCCGGGCGAAGCTCGACCTCGGGGACCGCCTCGTCGTGGCGTACGTCGGCACGCACGGGATGGCGCACGGCCTCTCCGCGGTGCTCGAGGTGGCGAGAGGCCTGCTCGCGCGCGACGACATTCGCTTCCTGTTCGTCGGAGAAGGGGCGGAGCGGGCGAGCCTGGAAGCGCGCGCGCGTGAGCTCGGGCTCACCAACGCGACGTTCCTCGGCGCGCTCCCGCGCGACGCGATCACCGAGGTGTACGCCACCGCCGATATCTGCCTCGTTCCCCTGCGCAAGACCGAGCTCTTCGGGACCGTGATCCCCTCCAAGATCTTCGAGATCCTCGCCATGGCGCGCCCGGTCGTGATCTCGGTCGACGGCGAGGCACGGGCGATCGTCGAGGAGGCGCGCGCCGGCATCTTTGCTCCGCCCGAGGACGTGCCGGCCATGACCCGGGCCATCGTCGAGCTCGCGTCCGATGCCGACAGGCGGAGGCGCATGGGCGAAGCGGGGCGGTCCTACGTCATCCGTTCGTTCGATCGCGACGCCCTCGCGCGCGACTACATCGAGGTGCTGGAGCGCGTGGTCCTTCGCTCGGGCTCTCGCGGAGATCAGCGGAGAAGCAGGCCATGAACCTCCCGCGGGTCGCCCGCACCGTGGCGCAGCTCCACCCCGTTCAGGTGCTCGCCCGTCCGATCGCGCTCGGTCAGCGCGCGCTCGGCAAGGTGCCCACCGCGGCGCGGCCTCCGCGCCTCCGCCCCGGCTTCGCCCCGCCGAGCGCGCGCTTCGCGGCCTTCGCGGACGCCGAGAGAGCGCGCGGCGGCGCGCGCCTGGCCGCGATTCCCGAGGGGTCGCTGCTGCATGCGTACGAGCGCGCCTACGGTTATGAGCTCGGGGCCGACCCCACGCTCCAGGCCCCGGGCACGTGGGACGCCCCCATCGCGTCGCATCCCTTCCCCGCCTCGGTGCGCGCCCGCCGGCTTGCGGTCGCCGCGCGCCTCGGGCGCCCTGGGCTCTCGGCCGAGCTGGCGCGCGCTTGTCGGGCCGTCGCGCTCGGCCTCGAGCTGCACCTGCTCGCCAACCACCTGCTGGAGAATGCCATCGGGCTCGTGTGCGGCGGCGCGGTCACCCACGGGTTCGAGGCCGAGGCGTGGTGGACGCTCGGCTCGGCGCTCCTCGCCTGGCAGCTTCCGGAGCAGTTCCTGGACGACGGTGGGCACTTCGAGCTCTCCGTCTCGTACCACCTCGCGCTGATAGCCGGGCTGCTCGAGGCGATCGAGCTCACGCAGGCGTCGGGGCGCGAGGTGCCCGAGCTCTGGCGGACGACGGCGCGGAGGGCGCTGTCATGGGCCGCCGCTGTCCGCGCTCCGGACGGCACCTACCCCCTGTTCAACGACGCCGCGCTCGACGCCGCGCCCGAACTCGATCGCGTCCTCGGCCTCGGCGCGGAGCTCGGCCTGTTCGAGCCGGCCCGAGCGCCCGGCGCAGCGCTGGACGACGGGGCCTCGCTCCAGCATCTCGCCGCGACCGGCTGGGTGATCCTGCGGTCCGGCGCTCGGGCCTGGCTCGCGTTCGACGCGGGGGCGGACGGGGCCTCGTATCAGCCCGGCCACGTGCACGCCGACGCGCTCACGTTCGAGCTGTGGCTCGGGGGCGAGCGCGCTGTCGTCGACTACGGCGTCTCCAGCTACAAGGCGGATCGCGACCGGGGGGAGACCCGGGCCACGCGCGCGCACAACACGATAGAGCTCGGCGGCGCCGACTCGAGCGAGGTGTGGAGCGCCTTCCGCGTCGGCCGCCGGGCGCGCGCCGAGGTGCGCCGGATCGAGCAGGCCCGCGCGCATGTCGCCGTGGAGGCCGAGCACAACGGATACCGGTTCCTCCCCGGGGCCCCCGTGCATCGACGGGTCCTCGAGCTCTCCGAGCGCGAGCTCGCGATCCACGACGAGATCCTCGGCGGCCGGACGAGCGCGTGCTCCCGGCTCAGGCTCGACGAAGCCACCTGGCGGAGCCAGTCGATCGCGATCGAGGGCAGGGGGCTCACGCCGGACCGGAGCTCGGGTGTCTGGTTCCCCTGCTTCCGGCAGCCGCGGGCGGCGGTGGTCTTCTCGGGGAGCGGCCAGGTACGGGGTGGCTGGCGCGGCGGGTTTCGCATCCGGTGGTGACCGCTCCTCGCCGGGAGCGCCGGGCGCCGCGACGACCTCGCGTCCCCGCGCGAGGGCCGCGCTTCACTCGCGCACGAGGCTGCCCGTGAGCGTGATGCGGAACGGCGCGAGCGCCTCGACCTTGTCGAGCAGCAGGTGCAGCGCCAGCGCTGCCTGGTGGAAGCCGGGGAAGAACACCGTATAGCTCGGGTGATCGACCCCCGTATAGAGCTTGTCCACGCGGAAGCCTGTCGCCTTCGCGATGCGGCGCACGGCCCACACGGTGTTCATGCGGAAGTAGGTCTGGTACGGCTTGGGGTTGTTGCTGCCGTTCGACGCGCGCAGCATGCCCACATAAAAATCGTGGAACCACTGCGGCGTCAGGTGCGTCGCGAGCCCCGAATACGACAGGAGATTGGGCGCCGTGAACACGAATCGCCCGCCTGGACGCAGGAGCCGGTGCGCCTCGCGCAGCACCGCCTCCGGCCTCTCGAGGTGCTCGAGCAGGTGGTCCGCCGCGATCGCATCGGCGCAGCCGTCCGGCAGCGGGACCGACTCGCCGAACGCGCAAACGTGCTTTGGCGCCGGGTTGCGCGCGAGCGCCTGCTCGTCCGGATCGACGGCGTAGATGGTCTTCCCGTCGAGCGGCACGGTCGCCACCTTGCCGAACCACAGCGGCCCGCAGCCGAGGTGGATCACGTCCTTCGCGGGAAGGACCGCCTCGTCCACGAGCCCCTGGTAGGCCTTCCAGTAATGCTCGCGATCCGTCAATTTGTAATAAAGCGCGTTCGTCTTTGTATTGAAGTCGACGGCTTTACGGATGATCTCCACGTTCTCTCCTAGGTCGTTCGTCCATCTGGCCTGGCGGCGCGAGCCCGCCAGCCGCTGGAGGAAGGGCTCAAACCACCGACAGGCGCCCCTGGGGAAGCGGCTCGAGCGTGCGCGAGGACGGCCGGCGCAGCAGCAGCCGCTCCGCCGAATCCGCCACGAGCTGCAGCAGCATGTCCGCCTGCGGGCTGACCGCGCTCTCCTCGCTGTCCCAGCGGAACCGCAGCTCGACGGTCTCGCCGGCGAGCTCGATCACGAACACCGCGACGACCGCCTCACGGAGCTGCAGCGGCGTCGCCGTGTCCCGCGTCCAGGTCCAGGGCTTCACACGCGCGTTGCCGTTCGCCCCCTTGGAGCTCACTTCCATGGCCAAGAGCCGCGCCTCTGCCGCGAAGCGCTCGAGCACCGCGCGCAGCCGCTCGGGGCCGCTCGCGGTCTCGATCTCGAGCAGCGCCCGCGGCACCGCGCGGCGCAGCGCCTCCACGACCATCTCGCGCGGGCGCTTGGCGGCGGCGGGGCGCGCCCCGAAGAGCGCGAACGAGCCCGCCGCGCGCACCACCATGAAGAGCACCGCGCTGCAGGCCAGCAGCGCGAAGCCGATCTCGTGCGAGCGGCCGACGTACGCCACCAGCGCGACTACGGTGAAGAGCAGGCTCAGCCCGTAGAGGATCAGCACGGCGCCGCGGTGCGAGTGGCCTTTGTCGAGCAGCTTGTGATGGATATGCGACCGGTCCGCCGAGAAGATCGGCCTGCGGGCGATGAAGCGCCGCACCATCGCCGAGATCATGTCGAAGATCGGCAGGCCCAACGCGAGCAGCGGCACGAGGACCGCGAGCGCGGTGCCGCCCTTGTGCGTGCCCACGCCGAAGAGCGGGATCGCCGCGAGCATGAACCCGAGGAACATGCTCCCGGTGTCGCCCATGAAGATCGTCGCCGGGTGGAAGTTGTGGAACAGGAATCCGACGATCGCGCCGGCGAGCGTCGCCGCGAGCAGGCAAATCACAAGGTTGCCCGGGTAGCCGCCCAGGTATGCGGTGATGAAGTTGGCGACGCACGCGAAGAAGCCCACCCCCGCAGCGAGCCCGTCGAGCCCGTCGATCAGGTTGACGGCATTGATGATCGCGACGAACCAAGGGATTGTCACGAGGAAGGACAGCGGCCAGAAGGAGACGTGGCCGAAGTATGGCAGCGTCACACACTCGAGGCGGAGCCCGAAAGCCCACGCGAGCGAGGCTGCGAGGATCTGCGCGAGCAGCTTGTGCCGGGCGCGCATTCCCTTGATGTCATCCCAGGCGCCCGCCGCCGCGATCGTCAGCCCGCCAGCCAACAGGCCGACCACCAGCGAGTGCTGCGTGAACCACTGAAGCGCGATCTGCGTCTGCAGCGCCACGAGAATGAAGAGAGGCAGTATGAAGCCTGCCACGATGGCGAGCCCGCCCAGGCGCGGGATGCATCGGGTGTGCACGCGGCGCGCGGTCGGCTCATCCACCGCCCCCACGGTGAGCGCCAAACGGCGCACGAGCGGCGTCGTCGCCCAGGAGAGCACCAGCGCAAGGATGACCGCAGTGAGCGTACTTACCATCGCTCTCCTTCCCTTGGGGAGTCCCGCCCCCCTTTGGTGCAGCGCGGAGCGCGATATTCATAGCCCGTCATCATAAAATGCCAGAAAAAGCCTTCGTCGATGTGCCCCTACTACCCCATGCAAGCGCCTGAGACAACCGGCGAGCAAGGTACGGACACAAGTGTGAGACGCGAGTCAGTAAAACCCCTAGTAAGCTAACCTTCCGTCATGGTGAGAGATCGCACATTTTACATTTACACTGTAATTATTCAAGCTCAAGGGCGTTCCCGGTGGCCTGTTGAGCGGAAAAATGCGGCCCTGGTGCCCACCGATTACCGTGTTGTCGCGCGGCTCGTGGGCAGCCGACTCGCACTCAGACGTGCTGTTCGCTCGAGCTCCGGCGGTCTCCGGCGGTCTGTGGCTCGAGTACAAAGCGCCTCACCGTTCGTCACAGGTGCGATGCGCAGCAACGAGCTGCCCGTGACGGCCGTGTTCGAGTCGCTCCCTCCTCCACGGCGCCGTTGGCCCGGAGGATGCCTGTGTCGAGCTCAGCAGCACCAGCCCGCCATAGGCATCCTTGCCGCGCCCCAGAAACGGTTCTTCCCGGGGTGCCTCTTCGGTTGCGAAGAGCCCGTCAGAGCATGACACATCATGGCTCGACCCATGAGGCGGAGTCCCGGCCCGCCGCGCCGTCGCGCCGCGCCCCCGCGGGGCATGGAGCGCGCGTGCCGCAGCGGCTCGCCGATCAACGCCAGCAGCGCGCCCCGGGGCAGTGTATAGGAGCGAGCTCCATCGCGCCAGCGCGCGCCGATGGGCACTGGACAGGTAGGTTCGAGGAGAGTCGGCATGCGTCAGGTATCTCAGAGTTATCGGACGGGGAAGCTCGCGGTGGTGGACACCGCGGCGCCCCGCGCGCCCGCGGGCGGCGTCCTGGTGGACACGACGGTCTCGCTGATCTCGGCCGGCACGGAGCGCGCCATCGTCGACATGGCCCGCAAGAACCTGATCGCGAAGGCCAAGGAGCGGCCGGACCTCGTCGCGAAGGTCATCGACAAGGCGAAGCGCGAGGGCGTGCTGGCCGCCTTCGACGCCGTGCGCACCAAGCTCGACAACCCCATCCCGCTCGGCTACTCGCTCGCAGGCCGCGTGGCGGCCGTGGGCGCCGGGACGGCGGGCTTCGCGCGCGGCGACCGCGTCGCGTGCGCTGGCGCGGGCATCGCCAACCACGCCGAGGTCAACGCGGTCCCGCTGAACCTCGTGGTGCCGGTGCCGGACGGCGTCACGGACGAGGAGGCCTCGTTCGTGACCGTGGGCGCGATCGCGCTGCACGGCGTGCGGCTCGCCCGGCCCACGCTGGGCGCGAGCGTGGCGGTGATCGGCCTCGGGCTGCTCGGGCAGATCGCGGTGCAGCTGCTCGCGGCGCACGGCTGCGACGTCATCGGCATCGACATCGATCCGGCCAAGGTCGAGCGCGCCAAGGCGCGCGGCGCGGTGGCCGGCGCGGTGCCCTCGCGCGAGGACCCGATCGAGGTCGTCCGCGCGTTCACCCAGGGGCGCGGCGCCGACGCGGTGGTGATCACCGCCTCGTCGCCGACGAACGAGCCGCTCGTCACCGCGGGCGAGCTCGCGCGCGATCGCGCGCGCATCGTGATGGTCGGGCTGATGCCGATCGACGTGCCGCGCAAAACCTACTTCGACAAGGAGCTCGAGCTCGTCGTCTCGCGCAGCTACGGCCCCGGCCGCTACGACCCCGACTACGAGGAGCGCGGCCGCGACTACCCGATCGGCTACGTGCGCTGGACCGAGCGCCGCAACTTCGAGGCGGTGCTGCGCGCGATCGAGACAAAGCGGCTCGACGTGCAGAGCCTCGTGACGCACCGCTTCGCCTTCGAGGACGCGCTCGACGCGTACGCGGTGGTGACCGGCGAGCGGCGGGAGCCTCACCTGGGCGTGCTGCTGACCTACCCCGCCGGCCGCGCGGAGCAGCCCGCGACGGTGGCGACGGCGGCGACGCACGCGCGGCGCGACCGGTCCACGCTCGGGGTAGCGATGGTGGGCACCGGCGCGTTCGCGTCGAGCGTGCTGCTGCCAGCCCTCGCGAAGACCGCCGGCGCGAAGCTCGTGGCGACCGTATCGGGCCGCGGGCTCTCCGCGCGGCACGCGGCGGACCGCTTCGGCGCCGCCCACGTGCTGGCCGATCTCGACGGCGCGCTGGCGCTGCCCGACGTCGACGCCGTGATGATCGCCACGCGGCACGCGGGCCACGCGGCGCAGGCCGCGAGGGCGCTCGCCTCGGGCCGGGACGTGTTCCTGGAGAAGCCCGCCGCGATCAGCGAGGACCAGCTCGCCGAGCTCGCGCAGGCCGTCGCGGGCGCGAAGGGCCGCCTGCAGGTGGGGTACAACCGCCGCTTCGCGCCCTTCGCCATCGCGGTGCGGGAGGCGTTCGCCCAGCGGCGCGCGGGGCTCGTCATGGTCGCGCGCATCAACGCGGGCCGCGTCCCCGGCACGAGCTGGATCGCGGACACGGCCGAGAGCGGAGGGCGCATCGTCGGCGAGGGCTGCCACTTCGTCGACCTCTTCTCGTACTGGGCGAACGCCGAGCCGGTCCGGGTGAGCGCGCACGCCATCGGCGCCGAGGGGGCGTACCACCGCGACGACAACGTCATCGTCACCCTGACCTTCGGCGACGGCAGCGTGGGGACGCTGATCTACACGTCGATGGGAGATCCCAGCGTTCCCAAGGAGAGCTACGAGGTGCTCTGCGAGGGCAAGGTCGCGCAGCTCCACGACTGGCGCGCGCTCTCGCTGACCGAGCGCGGCAAGACCCGCACGACGCGCGCGCTGAAGGCCGACAAGGGCCACGCGGCGCAGATCGAGGCGTTCGTGCGGGCGTGCAACGCCGGAGCGCCGAGCCCGATCCCCTGGAACAGCATCGAGGCGACGACGCGCGCGACCTTCGCGATCGAGCGAGCGCGTGAGGACAACACGAGCGTCGAGCTGTAGCGCCCGCCGGCCCACCGTCGCGCCCGGCGTCCCGCATCGCCCTCCACCACGGCGCCACGCCGCTACGTCGGCGCCAGTACAAGCCGGTTGACAGCCTCCGTCCAGCGCCCTAGAAGGTCCGCAACCCTCACGCATACGTAAGGGTCAGGGTTTCAACCTGGCGCAGCGCACCTATGACGACACGGCACCACCTTCCTGTCGCGCACGAGCAGAGCACCGGCGGGTCCATCCTGTCAGGTACGTCCAGAACGGATGCGCTCGGGGGTTGCGCTGAGGCCGAGGAGGACGATCGCCTCCTCCAGGTGGGCGATATCGCCAAGGCGACCGGGAAGACGGTGCGGGCCATCCACCACTACGAGGAGGTGGGGCTGCTCACGCCGCACGCCCGCTCCAAGGGGCGCTACCGGCTCTACGACCACGCCGCCCTCAGCCGGGTCCGGTGGATCGGCAAGCTCCACGACCTCGGCCTGTCGCTGAGCCAGATCCAGCAGATCGTCTCGACCTGGGAGGCGTCCTCGTCGGCCCCCGGCGCGATGTCGCGGATCCGGGACGTTTACCAGCAGAAGCTGGAAGAGGTGCGGGAGCAGATCGCGCACCTCGAGAACCTCCAGCACGAGCTCGTCGCGAGCCTCGCCTACCTCGACACCTGCGAGACGTGCGACCCGGCAGAGCTCGTCGCCGCCTGCACGAACTGCAATCTTCACGACAAGAGCAAGGCTGAGCCCGAGCTCGTCGCCGGGATCCGCGGCGGCAATGGGCATTGCCGCCAGGGCTCGAATCACCGCTGAGCGAGAACATCATGGCCATCCAACTTCCGATCTACATGGACTACCACGCGACGACGCCTGTCGATCCGCGTGTCCTCGACGCCATGCTGCCGTACTTCAACAGCAAGTTCGGCAACGCCGCGAGCCGGAGCCACGTCTTCGGCTGGACCGCCGAGGAGGCCGTCGGCCACGCTCGCGAGACGCTCGCCAGGTTCATCGGCGCCTCGAACCCCAAGGAGATCGTCTTCACCTCCGGGGCGACCGAGAGCGACAACATCGCCATCAAGGGGGTCGCCGAGTTCTACAAGGACAAGGGCAACCACATCATCACGAGCGTGATCGAGCACAAGGCGGTGCTCGACACCTGCAAGCGGCTCGAGAAGCAGGGCTACGAGGTCACCTATCTCAAGGTCGACAAGTACGGGATGGTCGATCCGGACGACGTCGCCAGGGCGATCACCGACAAGACGATCCTCGTCTCGATCATGCTCGCCAACAACGAGGTGGGCACGGTCCAGCCCATCGCCGAGATCGGCAAGATCACGAGGGCGAAGAGCATCCTCTTCCACAGCGACGCGGTGCAGGGGGTCGGTAAAATCCCCTTCAACGTCGAGCAGATGGGGGTCGACCTCGCGTCGGTGACGGCCCACAAGATCTACGGGCCGAAGGGCATCGGCTGCCTGTATGTGCGCAGGTCGAAGCCGCGCGTCCGCATCACGTCGCAGATGGATGGCGGCGGCCACGAGTTCGGCATGCGGTCCGGCACGCTCAACGTGCCCGGCATCGTCGGGTTCGCCAGGGCCGCCGAGATCCTCATCGAGGAGGGCGAGGCGGAGTCGGCGCGCATCCTGTCGCTACGCGAGCGGCTCCGGGCCCGGCTCTGGAAGGAGCTCGACGCCATCCAGCTGAACGGCTCGCCCGATCGGCGGCTGCCGGGCAACCTCAACGTGTCGTTCAGCTTCGTCGAGGGCGAGGCCATGATGATGGCAATCAAGGACGTGGCGGTCTCCAGCGGCTCGGCGTGCACGAGCGCCAGCCTGGAGCCCTCCTATGTCCTGCACGCGATGGGCATCGGCGACGACCTCGCCCACTCGTCCATCCGCTTCGGGCTCGGGCGCTTCACCACCGAGGCGGAGGTCGATTACGTCGCTGACCTCGTGATCGCCAAGGTGAACAAGCTGCGCGACATGTCGCCGCTCTACGAGATGCACAAAGAGGGGATCGACCTCAACAGCGTGCAGTGGGCGGCCCACTGAGGCGCGGCGCGGACAGCGCCGACCCGGCAGAGCAAGGTTTCGAGACGAAAGGAAACGGTCGAGGAGAGAGCCATGGCATACAGCGATAAGGTCATCGAGCACTACGAGAACCCCCTGAACGTCGGCACGCTCGACAAGAATGACGAGCACGTCGGCACCGGGCTCGTCGGCGCTCCGGCCTGCGGCGACGTCATGCGCTTGCAGATCAAGGTCGGCGAGGGCGGCGTCATCGAGGACGCGAAGTTCAAGACGTTCGGCTGCGGTTCGGCCATCGCGTCGTCGTCGCTCGCGACCGAGTGGCTGAAGGGCAAGACGATCGACGAGGCGGAGACGATCAAGAACAGCATGATCGCCGAGGAGCTCCACCTGCCGCCGGTGAAGATCCATTGCTCGGTCCTCGCCGAGGACGCGATCAAGAGCGCGATCGCCGACTTCCGGGCCAAGCAGCAGGCGAAGAGGGAGCTCACCGGCGCGGCGCCCTCAAGCGTCGCCAAGAGCACCGCGTCGGCGAGCGCGGAGTAACAGCACCGGCTCCGGGGCGGAGGCGGCCCGGAGCACCGCAGAGGGAGCAGCGCCATGCAGAGCAGCGAGGAGACGACCACGACCACGCCGGCGGACGCCGGGGCCTACCCCGCGCCCGCCACGACGGCGCACGCCGCGCCCGCGCAGACCAACGGGACCGCGGCAGAGGCGGAGGCCAAGCCGAAGCGGACGCTCGCGGTGAGCGACGCGGCGGTCCAGGCGGTCCGGGCCCAGCTCGCCAAGCGCGGCACGCCCGAGGGCGCCATCCGGGTCGGGATCCGCGGCGGCGGCTGCTCCGGGTTCTCCTACGTCATCGAGTTCGATGACAAACCGCCCCGCTCCGGCGATCTCGTCCTGGAGTTCGCCGAGCCGGACAAGGCCACGGTGCGCGTCTTCTGCGACAAGAAGAGCATCCTCTACCTGGGCGGCTCGGTGCTCGACTGGGAGAAGACGCTCATGTACCAGGGCTTCAAGTTCAAGAACCCGCAAGAGGCGACTCGCTGCGGCTGCGGGCACTCGTTCACGGTGGCCTGAGCCGCCGCAGGGGGCGCCCCGCCCTCGCCGCCGAGGCGCCCCTCCCCAGAGCACGTGATGACCGATCCCTTCGATATCCTGGGCGTCGAGCCTCGGTTCGACCTCGACCTGCGCGCGCTGGAGCAGCGCCACCGCGATCTCTCGCGCGCGCTCCACCCCGATCGCTACGCGGGCGCCCCCGCGGCCGAGCGAAGGCTCGCGCTGGGGCGCGCGATCGAGGCGAACGACGCGCTGCGCGTCCTCAGGGATCCGATCCGCCGGGCCGATGCGCTGCTCCAGCGCGCCGGGATCGCGCGGGGCGAGGAGGGCGAGCAGAAGGCCTCCCCTGCCCTGCTGATGGAGATGATGGAGTCGCGCGAGGAGCTCTCCGAGGCGGCGAAGCAGGGCGATCCCGCCCGCATCGCGCGCCTCGGCGGCGCGATGCGGGCGCGCGAGCAGGCGACCCTCGCCGCGATCCAGGCGGCCTTCGCTGCCGCAGGGGACGACCCGGAGCAGCTGAAGGGCGTGCTCGCCATGCTGAGCGAGCTCCGCTACATCCGGCGCTTCCTCGACGAAGTGAGCGCAATCGAAGAAGACATCGCGGATCAGACATGACCCTCCTCGAAATTTTCGACCCCAAGGCAAGGCCCAGCCCGATCGGCATCGATCTCGGGACGACGAACTCGATCGTCGCCCGCGTGCGCGACGGCCGGCCGGTGGTCATCGACGACTGCAACGGCGAGCGGCTCGTGCCGTCGGTCGTGCACTACGACGACCGCGGCAGCGCGATCGTGGGCCACAGCGCGCGACGGCTGGCGCAGGGCCACCCGCGCGAGACGATCGTCAGCGTGAAGCGCTTCATGGGCCGCGACGCGAACGACCCGGAGACGCGGCGGCTCGGGCCGTACGAGTTCGTGGAGCCGAAGGGCCCCGAGGACGCGAAGAGCGTGCGCTTCAAGGTGCGCGACAGGGTCGTGACGCCCGTCGAGGTGTCGGCGGAGATCCTGAAGGAGCTCCGCACCTCGGCCGAGCGCGAGCTCCGGTCCGTCGGCGGCGCCGTGATCACGGTGCCGGCCTACTTCGACGACGCCCAGCGGCAGGCGACAAAGGACGCCGGCCGGCTGGCCGGGCTGGAGGTGCTGCGCCTGCTCAACGAGCCGACGGCCGCGGCGCTCGCGTACGGGCTCGACAAGCAGCAAAACGGCCTGTTCGCCGTCTACGATCTCGGCGGCGGGACGTTCGACATCACCGTCCTCCTGCTCGACAACGGGGTCTTCCAGGTGAAGTCGACCGGGGGCGACAGCGCGCTCGGCGGCGACGACATGGACCGGGCGCTCGCCGAGCGGCTGCTCCAGGAGATGGGCGCGACGCGGCGCACGCCCGAGGTGGTGCGGCTCGCGCTCGACACCGCCCGCAGCATCAAGCACGCGCTGACCGACGCGGAGCGGGTCGAGATCGAGCTGCCCGTGCAGGCGGACGAGGCGAGCCCAGGCCGGCCTGGGTCGAAGCTGATCACCGTGACCCGCGACGAGCTGAACGCGCTCATCGCGCCGCTCCTGGAGCGCACGGGCGTCGCCTGCCGCCGCGCGCTGCGCGACGCGGGCGTCCAGGCCGCGGACGTCGACGGCGTGATCCTCGTGGGCGGCGCGACGCGCGTGCCCTACGTGCGCGACTACCTGGCGAAGCTCTTCGGCAAGGCGCCGCTCAAGGACATCGATCCGGAGGAGGTCGTGGCGCTCGGCGCGGCCATCCAGGCCGACATCCTGGCCGGCTCGATGGAGCGCGCGGACGAGGTGCTGCTGCTCGACGTGCTGCCGCTGTCGCTCGGCATCGAGACGATGGGCGGCGTGGCCGAGAAGATCCTGCCGAGGAACACGACGATCCCGGCGGGGGCGCGGCAGGTCTTCACGACCTACGCGGACAACCAGACCGGGTTCGATCTGCACATCGTGCAGGGCGAGCGGGAGCTCGCCGCCGACTGCCGGTCGCTCGCGCGCTTCGTGCTGAAGGGGATCCCGCCGATGCCCGCGGGCATGGCGCGGCTCGAGGTGACGTTCCGCGTCGACGCCGACGGGCTGCTCGGCGTGGCCGCGCGCGAGCTGACGACCGGGGTCGAGCAGAAGGTCGAGGTGAAGCCGAGCTACGGGCTGACCGACGAGGAGGTGGAGAACATGCTCCTCGCGGCGCTGGACCACGGGGAAGAGGACCTGCTCAAGCGGCGGCTGGTCGAGGCGCGGGTCGAGGGCGAGCGCGTGGCGATGGCGACGCGCAAGGCGCTCGCCGCGGACGCCGATCTGCTCGGGCCAGGCGAGCGCGAGGCGATCGAGGGGGCGCTGAGCGCCCTCGACGCGGCGATCCGCGGGGACAGGCCGGGGCTGATCCAGGCGCGGACGGACGCGCTCGACGAGGCGACGCGCGCGTGGGCGGGGCGGCGGATGGACCGCGCCGTGGCCAAGGCGATCGCGGGCAAGCAGGTCGAGGACGTCGAGGCAAAGGTCGCGGCGGCGAGGGGCGTGGACGCGCACCTGGCCGAGCACCGAGGGGACGACGCGAGCCGCGGGCCGGCCGAGACGGGCGGCGCGAGCGCGGCATCAACGAGCATCGAAGCGAGGAGGAGCTGATGGTCAAGGTCCGCTTTCTGGCCCACGGTCGCGCATGGGAGACCGAGGTCGCGGTGGGATCGACCGTCCTCCAGGCATCGAAGGCCGTGGGCGCCCCCGAGGGCGACGCGTGCGGCGGCGTCTGCGCGTGCTCCACCTGCCACGTGTACGTCACGAAGGGGCGTGAGCTCCTCAGCGAGGCCGAGGAGGACGAGGAGGACATCCTCGACAAGGCGTTCGACGTGCGGTCGAGCAGCCGCCTCGGCTGTCAGGCGACGATCCTGAGAGACGGCGAGATCGAGGCGGAGATCTCCCGGGAGAGCCTCGACGCGTTCTACAACGAGCACCCGAACGCGAAGGATCCGCGCAAGGGCTGAGCCCTGCGCGCGCCCGCTCAGCGCGGGCCGACCGGGGCCGGGGCTAGGACGGCGGTCTCACCTTCGCCGTCGGCGGCTTCGGCTCGCGCGGCGCGGGCGGGGGGTTGCGGAGCTTGTCGAGCTCGGTGCGCGCCTCCGTTGTGATGCGCCGAGCGATGTGGGCGAAGGCCGAGGCGGCCTCCCTGGCGGGCGGCGTCGAGACGATCGCGACGAGGTGCTGCGCGGCCGTCTTCCTGCCGACGGGGACGAGGAAGAAGGTCAGGGCGGCGAGGAGGAACACGACGCCGTTCGTGAGGCGTTTGAAGAAATCGCCGACCACAGGCGCCGAGGGTAGACAGAGCCAGCGGCCGGGGCCCAGTTCTTGGGGTCTTTTGCCCCGCAACGCGGCGCCGCCTCCCGCGCTGCCCGCCCGGGCGCGAGCGCCGCCGTGGGCCCCTCAGCGACCCAGGAGCTGCTCGTAGATCACCATGAGCTTCGATGCGTTGTCGTCCGAGCCGAGGGACAGCCGGCCATGGCTCCGGTCGGACAGCGCGCGCTCTATGGCGCGCCGGAGCGAGCTCGCGCTCCCTGTCTCGAACAGGGACGCGCCCTCGGGACGCGCCACGCAATCGGAGGCGATCACCTGCTTGCCCAGGTAGCCGGCTTCGCGGAGCGCGACGGAATCGCCGTCTGTCGTCGTCGGCCGGAGGAAGATATCGGCCAGGCTGAGCAGGTAGGAGAAGCTGCCTGGATCGAGATCTCGGAAGACGAGGCTGTGCTCGCTGCCATACTCGGCGAGCCCTCGCTCGACCTCGGCGACGTACGTGCTGTCGTATTGCGAATAAAATACGACGATGAGGCCGGGCTTCGCTCCCGTCTCGCGGTGGAGGAGCTTGAGGGCCTCGATCGCGACGTCGAAGCCATAGAGCCGCAAAGCGAATCCGGACACGAGGAGGAGGTCGCCTGTCGCCCTCCGCAGCGGCTCGACCCGGGCATCGAGGGTCGCGTCGCGCACCGGCGTCGGCGGCAAGAAGGCGGGGAGACACGAGATCCGGCCGGGAGCCACGCCGAGCTGCTCCAGGAACCGGACCTGATCGTGATTGACGGCGATGCAGTGGTCGAACTGCCGGAGGACGGTCGCCGCGAGGCGCTTCGCGAGCCCGCCGCTGCGCTCGTAATTCGAGATCATTCTCCCGCCGTGCATCGTGATGAGCTTCGAGCTACCCGGCGGCAGCGACGCAAAAAGGGGGATCGCCGCTGTCGTGAAGTTCGTGAGGGCCGAGACGTGGAAATGGACGAGGTCGCGCCCCCGGCGCCTGAGGTGCGCCATCGCGCGAAGCAGGCGCGTCGGGGCCCTCCCGGCGCCGCACCGGTGGACGGAGAAGGACGTCGGCGCGATGGGCAGCGACGGAGACGCATGGACGTCGATGACGTCCACGTCGAACCGGCCCTGCGCCAGATGGGCTGCGCGCTGCACGTGCACGCTCACGCCTCCATAAGGCGGAGGATAGCCGCCGACGAGGACCAAACCGGCCCTGTCCGAGCGGCACGCGCGCGTCGATCCGGAGTCCATCCGCCTCGATACAAGGCCCAGCAGGAAGGATCTGTCAACTCGAATCCCCCGCCTCGGCGCGTGCGCTGCCCCGGCGCGTCATCGCCGTCCGCTTCGTTTGCGCCGGCTCCTTCAGCGCTCGTTCGATGAAACGCTCGCTCGGCGCTCGCGGCCGCCACGCGCTCGCCCCCCCGCCGCGCCGCCGCAGGCGGGCCGCCCCATGCTCTCTGCCCCTTGCCAGAGCGATGAGGTCTCACGACAAACGACGGGTGGCTCGACCCGGAGGCGCCGAGCAGTGGAGTCCGGCCGTGCCGGTCCCATGGAGCGCTCGGCATGGCCGCCCGGCGAGAGCCGGACAAGGACAAGGAGGGGACTGAGATGCTCAAGCCTGTTCTATTCACCATCATGCTGGGGGCGGCGATCTTGCCGGCCTCGACGGCCGCGCAGGGGCAGGGCTCGACAGGGCAGCAGGCCCAGGGCGGCGACACCAAGCTCAGCAAGTCTGATCGGGAGTTCATCGAGAAGGCCGGCCAGGGGGGGCTCCTCGAGGTGCGGCTCGGGCAGCTCGCGCAGCAGCGCGCCGCGAGCCCGGAGGTGAAGCGCTTCGGGCAGCGGATGATCGACGACCACTCGGCGGCGAACAAGCGGCTCGCGCAGCTCGCGCAGCAGAAGGGCGTCCTCGTGCCGCAAGAGCTCGATCAGGAGCACCGCGAGAACGTCGACAAGCTGTCGAAGAAGACGGGAACCGAGTTCGACCGGGCCTACATGAGCACGATGGTCGACGACCACGAGCACGACGTCGAGAAATTCGAGAAAGCCTCGAAGGAGGCGAAGGACGCCGAGCTGAAGGCCTTCGCCGCCGCGACGCTGCCGCAGCTGCGCGAGCACCTCGCGCAGGCGAAGCAGATCCACGGCAAGGTGAAGGGGAAGTAGCGGCGCGAGGGCGCCGGCCGCGCGGCCGGCGCTCGGCCGAGGGCGGGCTCAGGCGACCACGCGCTCGGGCGTCTGCGCGGGCGGCGGGGTCGTCCTCGACCTCGCCGCGCCGCGGACAGGCGCGAGCTTGCTCCGGAGCTTCTGATAGGCGGCCACGTCGACCGGCTCGCCCCGGACCCAGGCGCGGACGAACGGCGCCACGCCGGTCTCCCACGCAGCGCTGAGCCGCAGGGCGAGGAACTCGCCGTAGAGCGCGGTGAAGAGCGTCTCGAGCTCCTCGATGAGGTACATGCGCTCGTAGAACTGCTCGTCCACGGCGTCCTTGACGACGCTCGGGATCTTGACGCCCGCCAGCGCGAACGCGTCGGCGTTGAAGAGGAAGGCGTACTCGAGCTCTCCGCGGGTGACGCGGACGCGCGCCTGCGAGGGGAGCTTGCCCTGGCGCAGCGCCTCGTGGGCCTCGGGGGCGCTGCTCGGCGCCGCGCCCTTGAGCCGGCTCTGCTCCTTCTCCTGGACGAGCGTGATCTGCCCCTCGAGCCAGAGCTCGCAGACGCCGAGGGCGTCCAGGGAGAAGCGGCCCTCGAAGAGCTCGCTCTCGAACCAGAGCCAGACAAGGAACTCCCGGCCGACGAATCGGCGCTGCTCGATCAGCTCGGCGAGGCTCACCGGGCACCTCCAAGGGGCGATTCGGCGTGGAAGACGGTGGGTTTGAGCACCTCGAACGCGGCCAGCTGCTCGCTCGTCAAGCCGAGCTCGCGGGCGGCCGTGTAGGGGCTCTCGGGCACGAGATCGAGCTCGAAGGTGTCCTCGAAGAGCTCCGCCAGCCCCTCGTGCGCGCGCGGCGACTGGTTCCAGAACCGCACGACGCCGGCCTCCAGGTTCCAGGAGAGGTCCACGACCTTCATCACCGGCATGAGCTGCGCGCGGAGCTTCCTCGACACGACCGCCCGGAGCTCCTCCTTCTCGCGCCGCCCGAGCTTCTCGCGCCCGCGCTTGGCGAGGTGCTCCCGCTCCGCCTCGGCGAAGTGCGCCTTGAAGAGCGCCGCGGGCACCTGCCACCGATCGGTCCTGAGGCCGAGGTTGAGGTACGAGTTGAAGAAGATCTTGCCGTGATCGAGCTCGCAATCGAGCGGGTTCTCGATGGAGCACCACCCGGCGCGCTGCTCTGCGTCCTCCTCGACCGTGAGCGGCCGGAACGCGCGGAGCTGGATGCGCTCGGCGAACCTGTCGCGGAACCCGTCGGGGAGCTCGCCACGGACATAGAACTTCGAGAATGAGATGGATCCTTTGAGTGCGCCCAAATGATCGTCCTTTCGTCCCGTGAGGGCGAAGGAGGTAGCCGAGCGGATCCAGGGGGTCAAAAAACCGGACGCCGCGCTGCCGCCATGGGCCGACGCGCGGCGATGGGGCCGGCCGCGCGGCAGGGCGGCGCGCTCAGAGCGGCTGGAGCAGCGGCGGACGCAGCCAGCGGCCCGAGAGCGGGCCGGTGAGATAGAAGCGGTAACGGAGGAAGTACGGCCGCTCGTCAGGCCCGCAGAACACGACGGTGGACCGCAGGAAGCGACCGAAGGCATCGCCGCCTGGAGCCGCCGAGGGCCTGTGGCCGAGGGGCGGCGCGGGCGTCGCGGGGAAGCGGGGCGGCGCGCCCACCAGGAACCCGCGCGGCAGCGCGCACGGCGCGGGCGGACGGGGCGCCGGCGCCGCGTCGCCGCCCGGGTCCGGGGCGCCCACCTCCTCGGGCGGGACGTCGGCCGCGGCGGCAACGCAGCCCGCCGCGGCGCTCCCCGACGAGGTGAGGAGAACCAGCACACACCACGCGCCGCCGCTCGTCGCCCTGGGCACCGTCCCGCCTCCGTCCACGAGGCGCAAGGTCGCGACGGAACGCCGGCGGTCGCGGCCGGCACACCGCGCCTGCGCGCACAGCGGAGGAGCAACGGCGGTGCCGCGTCGCCCCCCGAAGCAGGGGCGGCGCGGCGCGGACCAGGGGGCAGCGCGATGCAGGGGCGCGGCGAGCGCGCTCGGGAGGGCCGGCGGCGGCGAGCGGGCGCGCTCGAGAATGGACAGTCAGACGTTTCAGACGTTGAAGAGAAAGTGCGCGACGTCGCCGTCCTGGAAGACGTACGTCTTGCCCTCGACGCGCAGCTTGCCGGCGGCGCGGATGGCGGCCTCGGTCCGGTGCTCGACGAGGTCCCCCACGTTGTAGACCTCCGCCCGGATGAAGCCCTTCTCGAAATCGCTGTGGATGACCCCTGCGGCCTGCGGCGCGGTGCACCCGACCGGGATGGTCCAGGCGCGGATCTCCTTGGGACCGGCCGTGTAGTAGCTCTGGAGGCCGAGGAGCCGGTAGGCCTCGCGCGCGAGCGTCGAGAGCGCCGGCTCCTTCATGCCGAGGCTCTCGAGCATCTCGGCGCGCTCATCGGGCGCGAGCT
Source organism: Sorangium sp. So ce362 (assembly GCF_051519845.1). Classification (NCBI taxonomy): domain Bacteria; kingdom Pseudomonadati; phylum Myxococcota; order Polyangiales; family Polyangiaceae; genus Sorangium; species Sorangium sp. So ce362. The sequence goes on from NZ_CP150332.1 coordinate 9,685,884, forward strand.
CGTTCAGCTCCGCCTCGAGCTTGCTGCAGACCGGCACGACGCCGCTGCCCTCGGAGGCAGCGCGCTCGCGCACCTTCGCCGCGAGCGGGCCCGCGCCGGAGACGTCGGACTCGTCGACGTTCGCCACGTAGAGGACCTTCTTCGCGGTGATCATGCCGAACGTCTTCACGACCTTCCGCTGCTCGTCGTCGAAGGAGAGCCCGCGGACCGGCTTGCCCGCCTGGAGCGCCTCGAGACACCGCTCCATGAGCGCGATCTTCGGGAGGAGCTCCTTGTCGCCCTTCGCCTGCTTCCGCGTGCGCTCCAGCATCCCCTCGAGCGAGCCGAGGTCGGCCAGCATGAGCTCCGTCTCGATCGTGTCGATGTCGCGGAGCGGATCGACGCCGCCGTCGACGTGCACGACGTCCGCGACCGTGAAGCAGCGGACCACGTGGAGGATCGCGTCTACCTCGCGGATATGACTCAGGAATTTGTTCCCGAGCCCCTCGCCCGTGCTCGCGCCGCGCACGAGGCCGGCGATGTCGACCACCTGCACCATGGCGGGGATGATCTTCTCGCTCTTGATGTACTTCGCGAGCGTCGTGAGCCGGTCGTCAGGGACAGGCACGGCGCCGACGTTGGGCTCGATCGTGCAGAACGGGTAGTTCTGCGCCTCGGCCTTCGCGGCCGTCAGGGCGTTGAACAGGGTGCTCTTGCCCACGTTGGGCAGTCCGACGATGCCGACCTCGACGCTCATGGCGCGCACGTCTAGCACAGGCAGGGTCGCGCGGCTCGGCGCCGTGGGAGCTCCGCCCCAAGGGGAGCCCCGGCAGGCCCGCGCCGCCGTCACTCAGCGGGCGCCACCGGCGCGGTCGGACCCGATCGCGCCGGCGAGGCGACGCGCGGCGTCGGGAGCGAAGTGGAACGGGTCGGTGAAGTTGTCCCTGCTCGCCGTGAGCTCGTCGTCGACGTCGAAGTCGTGGGTCCTGCCGAGCTGGCCGAACCGCAGAGGCAGGCTCTTCCACTCCTCCTCGACGCCCATCTGCCGAAGCCGCTCGTGCACGTCGGCGTGGCTGGGCAGGATCACGAACGTCAGCTCGATCCCCCGCTCCCGGCAGTACGCGGAGATCTCCGCGAGCTTGCCGTAGGCGCCCTCGTTGAAGCGGTACTTCGCGAAGATCCGGGTGGTCGCTTCGCCGAGCTGGACCTTCCAGAACTCGTCCTTGCTCATCGGCGGAGCGGTCGAGGGGGGCGCTGCGCCGAGGTATTTCATGAGCACGAGGTGCTTCGCCGCCGATGCCACATCACGGTTGATCACATAGAGGAGCGGGTTGCTCGCCGTGGCCTCGGCGCCCTTCACCCTGTCACGATCGATGTATTCGTTGAAGTTCTCGATCCCGATCCCGAAGACGACCCGCTCGAGCTCCGCCCTGCTCGCCGCGAACCAGAACAGGTTGATGAACTCGATCGCCGACCCGCCTCCCAGGCTGAGGTTGTGGTAGTCGACGGCGGAGGCCTGCTTCAGGAGGTCCGGGGTCAATAGGTTCATCTTGGACGCGCCGAGGGTGATGTTCGGGAGCGGCGCCCGGTTGAACTCGATGACCTTCCACAAGGGGTTGTTGATCGCGATCGCGACCTTGCTCTTGTCGTGGACAGGCATGAAGCGGGCCACGCCGAACCGCTCGAAGGGGTCGATGACCACGATGCAGAGGGCGTAGAGCGCGAACGGCAGCAGGAGGAGCGAAGCCTTCAGGATGAGTCGCTTCATCGCTAGAATTGCACGTAGATGAAGGTCTGAGTCGCATTGTGCGCGCCGTACAGGAGGATGGACGCGCCGAGGGCGTAGTAGGCCGTCCAGCGAAGGGCGGCGGGCTTCGCCGCGAAGAACGCTCGCAGATCGAATCGCTCATGGACGAGCTCGACGACCAGCATGGCGAGCGTGGCGAGCATCACGATGACGAAATCTGCCTTGTAGTAGCCCAGCGAGCCCACGGTCAGCGCGAGGTGCCCGGGGCGAAGGGCGTTCCCGGCGAAGTCCCCGAGCCCCGAGCCGAGGTGCGTGACGATGTAGACGGCGTCGCTCAGGGTGCTCGCGCGGACGAAGATCAACGTGAAGCACACGAACGAGAAGGTCAGCGCGACGCCGAGCGCGCTCGCGAGGCGCGAGGGCAGCTTGATGAGCTTCGCGCGCTTCTTGCGCGTGAGCGTCTCGAAGGCCATGGCGAGCCCTTGGAGCAACCCCCACGCGAGGAACCCCCACGCGGCGCCGTGCCATAGCCCGCTCAAGGTGAACGTCAGGATGACGGCGAGGACCACGCCGAGCTGGCCCCGATGGCGCATCGCGATCGCGAGCGGGGAGAAGACGTAATCATTGAACCAGCTGTAGAGAGAGATGTGCCAGCGCCGCCAGAACTCGGACAGGCTCGCGGCAAAGTAGGGACGCCTGAAGTTGTTCGTCACGTCGATGCCGAACACCTTGGCCGCGCCGACGGCGATGTCCGAGTATCCGGAGAAATCAGCGTAGAGCTGGAGCGCGAAGAAGACGGAGGCCAGGGTCAGCTCGACGCCGCCGTACTGGCGAGGCTCGCGGTAGATGGTGTCCACGCCGAGGGCGAGGCGATCCGCGACGACCGTCTTCTTGAAGAAGCCCCAGGCCATCTGCCTGAGCCCGTCGGTGACCCTCCCGTAGTCGAAGGGGTGCTCGGCGCGGAGCTGCGGAAGCAGGTGCTGCGCGCGCTCGATGGGCCCGGCGGAGAGGCGCGGGAAGAAGAGCATGTAGAGGGCATAGATGCCGAAGCGCCTCTCAGGCTCCTGATCGCCGCGGTAGACGTCGATGGTGTAGCTCATCGCCTGGAACGTGTGGAACGAGAGGCCGAGCGGCAGGAGGATGTCCAGCGCCGGAGCCGACCCGCCCACGTGCGCGAGCGACAGGGCTGCGTTCACGTTCTCGACGGCGAAATTGTAGTACTTGAAGAACCCCAGCGTCCCGAGGTTCATCGTGAGGCTCAGGGCGAGGTAGAGCTTCCGGCGGGCGTCGTCCGCCCTCGCCATCGCGCGCGCGACCGAGTAGTCGACGGCCGCCATCGCGAGGACGAGGACGAGGTAGGCCGGGATGAAGGCCGTGTAAAAGACGCAGCTGGCGATGAGGAGATGAACCCAGCGCAGCCGGTGCGGAAGGAGATAATAGATCGCCGCGACGACAGGGAAGAAGAGAAGGAACTGAAGCGAGCTAAACGACATGTGTGGCGGTGTTCAAGGTTCGACCTGCACCGTGAGCGTGCTCCGCGCCGCCGAGGGAGGCCGCTGCCGCGACGACCTCCGCCGTCAGGCGGGCGCCGCACCGGCGCGAGAGGCGGGCGTTCACGCGGGCGCGCCCGACGAGCGTTACTTCGCGCGCTTCGCGGCGACCGCGGCGCACATCTCCCCGACGTTCTTGAAAGAATGGATCTCCCTCGAGGTGAAGGTGATCTTGAAGTGCTTCTCGATGGCAGCCACGATCTGAACGTGAGAGAGGGAATCCCAGTCGGGCACCTCCTTCGCCGTGGTGGTCTCCTGAATCACGATGTCATCGTGATCGAGCACCTTCCTGATGATGTCGTCGATCTGGCTCAGGATTTCATTCGCCATGGGGCAAGACCTTTGAACGGATGAAGGTTGTGCGTTGTTCGTGGCCGCGGACGTCGAGGTGCCACCGCCCGTCGCGCGGGTAGAGGCCCAGACTCTTGTAATGGTCCTTCACGAGCTCGTTCTTCCTGGTGGGGAGATACTCCCCGACGATCGTCGCGTAGCCCTCGCGCCGAGCCCGGTCGACGAGGGCGTTGAGCACGAAGCTCTCGAGCCCCCTCCTCAGGACCCGGCAGCTCATGAGCCACGTGTCGATGAACAGCGCGTCGCCTGCCCGCTCGAGGAAGACGACGCTCACCAGCCCGTAGCTGCCGAGCCTGTCCGCGAGGCTCACCGCGAACGGCAGGTGCTGCGGCGACCGCGCGATGCGGCGCACCTCGTCCTCGGAGTACCGGATCGTCCGGAGATTGAACTGGTTGGAGCGCTGGATGAGCTGGGCCACCCGCGGGATGTTGAACGCGGTGAGCGGCTCGACCTCGGCGGTCATCTCGAGGCTCCGCAGGAACTCTTCTTCCGTGGCGAACGTGGCCTTCAGCTCCCGCCGCCGGCCCTCCTCTTGATACTGCCGCGTGCGCGCCCCGTCCTCCGCCGTGGACGAGGTGGTCTCGAAGAGGTTCAGCCGCTGCAGATAGGGCAGGTACAGGGCCGGATCGTCGGGCAGCTCGGGGACGCACACGTCGGGCAGGTTCCTCCGGACGATCTCCCGCTCGGCCGGGTTGTCGTCGACGAAGACCATGGAGTCGAACCCGATCTCGAGGATGGACTGGATATGTCGAATGTTGTCGACCTTGTTCTCCCAGCTCGCGCAGAAGACGGCGAAGTCGTCCAGGCGGAGCACCATGTCGGGGTGCACCTGGAACGGCTCGGCCGCGACGCGCGGATCGTTCTTGCTGCTGACCGCGAGCAGGACCCCCCGGTCCTTGAGCTCCTTGGCCCACCGCTGGAGCTGCGAGTAGGCGGCGCCCACGCCGAGGCCGCCGATCTCGATCGCCTCGACGCCGTCATCTCCGATGACGCCGCCCCACAGCGTGTTGTCCAGGTCGAGCACGAGGCACTTCTTGAAGCGCCCCGACGCCGCCGCGACGATGTCGACCACGCTCCGCGCGGCGACCGGCAAGAAGTCGACGCTGAAGAGCAGGTCCGTGGTGATCGCGATCCTGCGATCCGTCATCGCGTCGCGGCCGAGCTGGCTGCAAAGGAGGCTGAGATCGCTGACGAGGAGATTGGGGACCGACTGGGCAAGATCCATCAGCTGGAAATTGGCCTTGCGGATCTGATAGAGCCAGGACGAGGAGACCTTGTTGGCGAAGCTCCCGAAGACCCCATCGTCGATCTCGGGATAGTTCGTGCAGATCATGGTCGCCGAGAGGTGCTGGCCCAGGACGTCGGCGAGCTGCCCGAGGGTGTCGATGTGGCCCTCCGCGAAGCCGGCTCTTGCGTCCAGCGGGAGCTTCTGGAACCTGGTGAGCAGCTTCTCGGCGGCGTAGAACACGAGCACGAACTGCGGCTTGAAGCGGTGGAGCTCCGAGGACGTATCGAGGATCTGACGCTCTATCTGATCGTAGTCGGCCTCGTAGATCTCGATGTTCAGACCGCTCTCGTAACCCGAGCCACGCAGCGCCTGGACCAGCAGCTGGGTCGCGGAGTCCGCAAGCACGGCGAGGCGGACCACCTTGAGCTGCGAGAAATCCTCTTTGAGGTTTCGTTTCAACTCCGCGAACGTCGACATGGGACACGGTTCCCTGGGGTGTTGAACGCCGTACGCCCCCGGGGCGGCGCAAAACTACACGCGCCTCAGGGGTGGAACAAGCGCTCCTGCCGGGCTATCCGGGACGCACAGCCGAGCGGCTGCTGCCCCGGATCACGTTGGATGCGTCGGGGTCCCGATCCATTCAGCGGCCGAGCGCGCTCAGCGGAGGAGCGCCGCGGGCAGGCCGGGTCGTCGAGACGCGGTTACGCCGGATGGCCAGCGACGACGACGCACGAAATCGTGCTATCGGTCTTGCGCGCGCGCTCGAGCGAGTGGCCGGTGATGGGGAAGAAGCGCGTCTCAGCGATGGCGTAGCCGCTGCTCGCGACCAGATCGACCGCTTCCTCCGGCGTCCGGAGCAGGTACAGGTGATCGGGCGCGGGGCTGTTGACCGGCACGTTGACGAAGAGGCGTCCGCCCGGCGCGAGGGAGCGCCGCAGGCTCTGGAGCGCGGCTCGCGGATCCTCGAGGTGCTCGCAGACCTCGCTGATCACGATGCTGTCGAAGCGCTCGCCGTCGTCCACGGCATCGGCGAAATCGCGCCGCACGAGGCGCGGCGCGCGCCGCACCCCGAGCGCCTGCATGGCGTGCCCGGTCGCGTCCAAGCTCGCCGCGCTGAGGTCCCACGCGGTGACCGCGCCCGAGCGCGCATCCTCGGCGGCAAAGTAGAGCAAGAGGCCGTGGCCGGGGCCGATCTCGAGGTGGCGGTACCCCGGTGGGTTCGACGCGAGGAAGGTGTCGACGTAGTACTCCATGACCGCCGTGTGGTTCGCCCAGAAGATGTGGGAGAGGAGCACTCCGTGCATGTACTGCGTCATGTAAGTGTGGTCGTCGTAGACCTCACGCCGGGCCTCGGCGAGCGTCGAGAGGCGGTACCGGCCGGTGCGCCGGAAGTAGAGCTCCTCCTCGAGGATGCGTTCGCACATCCACCTGTAGTCCGCGCAGATGCGCGGGAGGTCGTCGCCGGCGAGCCGCAGCGCGAGCGACGCGACGCGCTCCGCAAAGCCGAGCTCGGTCGCAGCAAAGCGCTTCCGCAGGAAATCCTCGTGCTCCGGCCATGCCGCCAACTGCGCCTGGACGATCCGTTCGAGCGACGGTTGGACGATCGATGCCATGCGCAGGAGGCTAGCCCAGCTCGCTCGCTCGGGGAACGCCAAACGGGCCGCTCGCGCGCAACGCGCAAACACCCCTCGCGCTCGCAGCGGGAGTATCGGAGGAGGCAGCTGCCACCGACGGAGCACCGCCGCGACGCCGGTCAGACGAAGAAAGCAGTGATGGCGCGCACGACGCGGGCGACCTCCTCGCTCGTGAGCTCAGGGAAGATGGGCAGCGCGAGCGTCTCGCGCGCGGCAGACTCCGCGACGGGGAGAGCGCCGGCCGGCGGGCCGAGCGACGCAAAGCAGGGCTGGAGGTGGAGCGGCGCTGGATAGTAGACCTCGGTGCCGATACCCCGCTCGGCCAGGGAGCTCCGCAATGGGTCGCGCAGCGACGCGTCGTCGAGACGAATGACGTACTGATTGACGCTGTGCCCGGCGGCGCCGGTGTCAGGCAACGACAGGGGCAAGCCCGCCCCGCCGAGCAGCGCGGCATACTGCGCGGCGTGCTCGCGCCGCCTGCCGAGGAGCGCGCCGAGACGCGGGAGCTTGCGCCGGAGGAGCGCCGCCTGGAGGGCGTCGATCCGGAAGTTGCCGCCGACCAGCGTGTGGCGGTGCTTCCTGCGAGCGCCGTGCACCCGCAGCGACCGGACGCGAGCGGCGAGCTCGTCGTCGTCGGTGGTCACGAGCCCGCCGTCGCCGAAGCCGCCGAGGTTCTTGGTCGGGAAGAACGAGAAGCACCCCATGAGCCCGATCGCGCCCGCGCGGCGGCCCGCGCGCTCGGCGCCGAAGGCCTGGGCCGCGTCCTCGATGACCGGCACGCCGCGGCCCCCCGCGAGAGCGAGGAGCTCGTCCATGGGAGCGCAGCCACCGAAGAGGTGGACGGCGATGACCGCCCGGGTGCGCGCGGTCAGGGCGCGCGCCAGGGAGGCGGGATCCAGGTTGAAGGAGCCGGGGAGCACGTCCGCGAAGACCGGCCGCGCGCCGGTGCGATGGACGGCGCCCGCGGTCGCGAAGAACGTGTACGCGGGGCACACCACCTCGTCGCCGGCGCCGATGCCGAGCGCCATCAGCGCGGCGAGCAGCGCGTCCGTGCCGGACGAGACGCCGATCGCGTGCCGGACGCCGAGGTATGCGGCGCACTCCGACTCGAAGGCATCGACCTCTGGACCGAGGATGTAGCGGCCGCTCTGGACGACCGACTGGAACACGGCGGTGAGCTCGTCCTGCATGGCGAGATCACCGCGAGCACGGTCGAAGAAGGGGACAGGCGGCGTCAACCTTCGAGGTCCTCCGCTGCGGGGAGATCGCGGTAATGGCGGCCGGCCGCGGCGCGGGGCGCCGAGAGCGGCGCGTCCTCGTCGAGATCGAGGCAACGGACGACGTCACCGCGTCGCTCGTAGCGATAGCCGCTCTCGGGGCAGCGCATCAGGCCGTCGCGCGAGGCGACGAGCTTGTGACCATGGCGGCTCATCCAGCCGGCGCGCCGGGCCGGCACGCCGGTGACGAGCGCATAGTCGGGGACATCGCGGGTGACCACGGCGCCGGCGCCGATGAACGCGTGGCGACCGATCGTGACGCCGCAGACGACGGTGGCATTGGCGCCCACGGTGGCGCCGCGGCGGATGCGCGTCCGGTCGAGGAAGGCGCGACGGTCGATCTGCGCGCGCGGGTTGATGACGTTGGTGAGGACGGCGGAGGGGCCGAGGAACACGTCGTCCTCGACCAGGGTGCCATCATAGACAGACACGTTGTTCTGGATCCGGACGCCATCCCCGATGACGGCGCTGCCCGCGACGAAGACGTTCTGGCCGAGGACGCAGGCGCGGCCGAGCCGCGCGCCCGCGGAGACATGGCAGAAGTGCCATATCCTCGTCCCCTCGCCGATGTCGCAGGGCTCGTCGATGCACGCCGACGCGTGCGCGAAGAACGGCCTCGCGGGCTGGCTCACGGCGCCTCCTCCGGCGAAGGGCCGGCGGGAGGCGCCGGGCGCCGGGAACCGTCCTCCGGGGCGGCCCGCAAGGCGCCGGCCGCCGAGGGCGCGGGCCAGAGCCCCCAGGCGCCGCGCGTCGCGAGCGGCGGGCCGGCGAAGGCGATCACAGGCGGCCTGACGCGCCCGATGAGGTAGGCCGCGCCCAGGCCGGCGACGCGGCGCGCGAGCGACGCGGGGTCGTCGAAGCTCGACCGGACCGGGGGATCGCGCGGATCGATCGAGCGATCCGGGTGCGCGCCCCCGGGACGGGCCAGGGCGGCGAGCGTCGCGAGGTGGCCATAGTCGACGACCTCGACGAGGAGGGGCGCCGAGGGAGGCGTGAGCTCCGCGGCGGCGCGGCCGATGGCGACCTCGTCCGTCCGCGGGTTGAAGTGCTCGCGGCGCAGGTGGGGCCGGAAGAAGACGCCGGCGCAGAGCACGGCCAGGAGAGCGCCGCCGAGCGCCCTCCGCGCCCCGGCCGAGCCGCCGCGGAAGGCGCGCGCCGAGAGATCCCCCACGGCGAGGGCGAGCAGGATCAACGCGAGGAGGGTCGCGCGCTCGGGGTGATGCGTGGGAGCGCCGTCGCGCACGAGGGCGAGCGAGAGCGCCGCGATCTGGAAGGCGGCGACCGCGCCGGGGAGCGCGTACGGACGGGCCGCGCGGAGGAGCGGCGGGAACGGGCGGGCGCTCCCCGATGCGGCGCCGCGGCGGGCGCGCCAGGCGATGAGGGCGAGGGCGATGGAGCTCAGAAAGAGCTCCGGCTCCTCGCGGACCATCGCGGCGGGGTACGCGAAGAGCCGCAGCAGGGTGCCGTCATCGCCCGGGCCGAGCGCGCTGCGGTAGGAGGCGACGCGGGCCAGGAAGTGCAGCGCCTCCCCGTGGGCGACGCGGTTCCATGCGATCCACGCGGCGGGCCCGGCGAGCGCCGCGAGCGCCGCGAGCGCGAGCTTCGCCTGCGCGGCGCGGCGCTGGCCGAGGCGGGCGGCCGCGAGCAGCGCCATCGCCGCGAAGGCGACGGCGACAGGCCAGGGCTCGTAACGGGAGAGGGTCGCGAGCACGAGCGCGAGCGCGCCGAGGAGGGCGCGCCCGGGCGGCGGCGCAGGCCCGGCCGGCGGCGTGACGAGCGACGCCACCGCGACGAGCGAGAGGGCCGCGGTCGACAGCTCGGGGACCGTCGCCACGCCGAGGCAGGCGCTCCACGGAAACGCGCCCGCGAGCAGCGTGCCGGCGAGCGCGGCGCGGCGGTCGCCCGTGATCCAGCGGGCGGAGAGGTAGACGAGCGCGGCCGACGCGACGCCGAGCGCGAAGGCGACGGCACGGGCGACCTCGAGGGTCGGCCCAAGAGCGCGGAAGAGCGCGCCGTTGAGCCAGAATGGGGCAGGGAGCCAGCTCGTCCCGGTCGGGTCGAGCCGGGGCGCGTCGGCCCACGCCTGCGCGAGGACCACGCGCGCGAAGTCGTCGTCGCTGACGGCCCGGAAGCCGAGCGCGAGGACCAGCGCGGAAACTGCAGCCTTGGCGAGGGCGACGAGGGCAAGGTCGCGCGCGAAAGGGGCAGCGGAGGCCACGGCCCCTCCCGCGGACGACCCCGCGTCGAGCGCCCTGCCCGCTTCCCTCCCCGACGCGGGAGCGGGCCGTAGCACGCGGGCCTACTTCTCCTGGGATTGCTCGAACTCGCGCAGCGCGCGGTCGCCCGCCGACGAGAGATAGGCGAGCGACAAGCTCGTCGCCATGAAGACGGCGGCGCAGGCGGCCGTGAGGCGGGTCATGAAGTTGCCGGCGCCGCGGCCGCCGAACACCTGGGCCGTCGCGCCGCCCATGGCCGAGCCCATCCCGCCCCCGCGGCCCTGCTGGAGGAGCACGACCAGGATCAGGAACAGACAGACGAACACGTGCAGGATGTTGAGGAACGTGTGAAGCATCGACGTCTTTCGGCTGGGTGCTCTGGCCCGCGCGACGGGCCCAGGGGGCAAGGGGGCGAGAGGGCAGGCCGGCACTCCCGTCGCGCGACGGGAGCGGCCCGCGATCTACCCCTGTTCGGCGCGCTCCGCCAGTCGGTGCGCGGCCTCGACGATCTTGGCGAAGCCGGCGGCGTCGAGCGAGGCCCCGCCGACCAGCGCGCCGTCGATATCGTCCTGGGCGAGGAGCGCATCGGCGTTGTCGGCCTTGACGCTGCCGCCGTAGAGGATGCGCGTGACGCCGGCGAGGTCCTCCGAGGCCTTCGCGAGCAGGCCGCGGATGAACGCGTGCACCTCCTGGGCGTCCTCGGCGCGGGCGACCTTGCCCGTCCCGATCGCCCAGACCGGCTCGTAGGCGATGACGCCGAAGCCGGGCTGCTTGGCGAGCTCGTCGAGGAAGGCGCGGACCTGGCGCTCGACCACGGCGAGCGTCTCGCCCGCCTCGCGCTGCTCGAGCGTCTCGCCGACGCAGACGATGGGGCGCAGCTCGGCCGCGATCGCCGAGGCGACCTTCCGGGCGACCGACTCGTCGGTCTCGGCGAACAGCTGCCGCCGCTCGCTGTGGCCGAGGATGACCCAGGTCGCGCCCGCGTCCTTGAGCATGCCCGAGGCGATCTCGCCGGTGAACGCCCCGGAGATCTCGGCGCTCATGTTCTGCGCGGCGATGCCGACCTCGCTCCTCGCCTCCGCGAGCTCGTGGGCCACGGCGGCGATCGCGGTGAACGGCGGCGCGACCACCACCTCGGCCCGGTTGAGCTCGCGGGTCGCCTTGGCGACGGCCGCCGCCAGCGGGCAGGCGTCCTGCCCCCCGGCGTTCATCTTCCAGTTGCCGGCGATGAGCGGACGACGCGAGGCCGCCCGCGGGGCGACGCCCGTGGCTTCGGGCGTGCCCCCGTCGTTCACGGGCTTCACTCGCTCACCTCGGCCGACCGGAGCGCCTCGACGCCGGGCAGCCGCTTGCCCTCGATGAGCTCGAGCGAAGCGCCGCCGCCGGTCGAGATGTGGTCGAAGCCCTGGGCGATCTGCTCGCCGGCCTGCTTGACCGCCGCCGCGCTGTCGCCGCCGCCGACCACCGTGAAGCCGGACGCGCCGCTCATGATGCGCGCGACGTCGAACGTGCCCCTGGAGAAGGCGGGCGTCTCGAAGAGGCCCATGGGGCCGTTCCAGAACACCGTCTTCGCCTTCTCGATCGCCTTGCCGAACAGCTCGATCGAGCGGGGGCCGATGTCGAGCGCCATCGTGCCCTCGGGGATCGCGTCGACCGACGCGGGCTCGCCCTGCGTCGCGTCGATGCTCGAGGCGACGACGGCGTCGACGGGCAGCAGGAGCTGGATGCCCCGGTCGCGCGCCTTGCTCATGATCGTGCGCGCGAGCGGGAGCTTGTCCTCCTCGATCCGGCTCTTCTGGACGTTCTTGCCCTGCGCGGCGAGGAAGGTGTTCGCCATCGCGCCGCCGATGCACAGGGTGTCGACAACGTTGAGGAGCGCCTCGACGACGTCGATCTTGTCGGAGACCTTGGCGCCGCCGAGGACGGCGACGTACGGCTTCTCCGGGCGATCGGTGAGCCGGGTCAGCGCCTTGAGCTCCTTCAGGAGGAGCAGGCCGGCGGCGCGCTCGCGCACGAGGCGCGGCAGCGCGTGCACCGACGCGTGGGCGCGGTGCACGGCGCCGAAGGCGTCGTCGACGTAGACGTCGCAGAGCTCGGCGAGCTGGCGCGCGAAGCCCTCGTCGTCCTTCTCCTCCTCCGGGTGGAAGCGGAGGTTCTCCAGGAGACAGATCTGGCCCGCGCGCAGGTCGTAGATGACCTTCTTGGGCGAGTCGCCGACGCAGTCGTCGGGCAGGTGGACCTCGTAACCGGTGAGCTCACTGAGCCGCCCCCCGCACGGCTCCAGCGAGAGCCCCTCGGTCTTGCCCGGCTTCGGGCGGCCGAGGTGCGACGCGAGGATCACCTTCGCGCCCGCTTCCATGACGAGCTTGATCGTCGGGATCGCCTCGCGGATGCGCGAGTCGTCCGTGATCTTGCCCGTCTTCTTGTCGAGCGGGACGTTGAAGTCGACGCGGATGAAGACGCGCTTGCCGCTGAGGCCGCCGGCATCGCCGGCCGCGGCAAGGTCCTCGACGGAGCGGATTCCGGTGAGCTTCACGGCGCTACACGCCCTTCTTCGCCACGAGCCGCGTGAGGTCGATCATGCGGTTCGAGAAGCCCCACTCGTTATCGTACCACGAGAAGATCTTCGCGAAGCGGTCGCCGAGGACCGACGTCATGGTGGCGTCGAACGTGCTGGACGCAGGCGAGCCGATGAAGTCGCCCGAGACGAGCTCCCGCTCCGTGTAGTCGAGGATGTCCTTCATCGGACCCTGGTCGGCGGCCTGCTTCATCGCGGCGTGGATGCTCTCCTTCGTGACCGGCTTCTCGGTCTCGAGGGTGAGGTCCACGAGCGAGACGTCGACCGTGGGGACGCGGATCGCGAGCCCGTCGAACTTGCCCTTGAGCGCCGGGATGACCTCGGAGAGCGCCTTGGCGGCGCCGGTGCTCGAGGGGATCATGTTGACCGCGGCGGCGCGCGCGCGGCGCAGGTCGCCCTTCCTGTGCGGGACGTCGAGCAGGTGCTGGTCGTTCGTGTACGAGTGCACCGTCGTCATCAGGCCGCGGACGATGCCGAAGTTGTCGAGCATCACCTTGGCGACGGGGGCGAGGCAGTTCGTCGTGCAGGAGCCGCACGAGATGATCGTGTGCTTTTGCGCGTCGTAGAGCTCGTCGTTCACGCCCATCACGACCGTGAGGTCGTGGCCCTTGGCCGGCGCGCTGATGATCACGCGCTTGGCGCCGGCGCTCAGGTGAGCGGCGGCCTTGGCCTTGTCCGTGAAGAGGCCCGTGCACTCGAGGACGATGTCGACGCCGAGGCTCTTCCACGGCAGCTCGGCCGGGTCCTTCAGCGCGAGGATCTCGATCTTCTGGTCGCCGATGCTGATGTGCTTGTCCCCAGCGCTGACCTTCGCCGCCTTGAACTCGCGGTGGACCGAGTCGTACTGGAAGAGGTGGGCGAGCGTCTTCGGATCCGTCAGGTCGTTGATGGCGACCAGCTCGATATCCTTCACGCCGCGCTCGACGAGCGCGCGGACAATGCAACGTCCGATGCGCCCAAAACCGTTAATTGCGATCTTCGTCGCCATCACGAACTCCTGGGAAAGTGGCCGGCGCGATACGTAGTCACCTCGCGCGCGACGGTCAAGCAAAGCCTCAGCGCGCGCGACGCACGCGACGGAGCGGCCTCTCGCCGGGGCATCGTGGCGCGCGCGCGCCGAGGCCGGTGGGTCGGGCGGGCGTTCGAGCGGGCGGGGTGGTCGGTCGACGTTTGCCCGACGCTTGGCCCGCGTTCGAGCGGGCGAGGCGTTCGGTCGACGTCGCGGGGCTGCGTCGCGCGGGCCTCGAGGCGGGGGAGCTCTCGCTCAGACGCCGAGGAGCCGGAGGAGGTTGTCGCGGCTCGTGAGGCCGACCTGCACCCCCTTCTTCTCGCCGCCCTGGAACACCATCACCGTCGGAACGCTCCGCACGCCGTACTTGCGGGTGGTCTCCGGAGCACCGTCGATGTCGAGCTTGGCGACCTTCACCTTGCCCTGGAAATCGTCCGCGATCTTGTCGACGATCGGGGCGAGCGCCTTGCAGGGCCCGCACCAGGTGGCCGTGAAATCCACGAGAACGGGGACGGGGGATTTCAGGACTTCAGACTCGAAATTCTGGTCGGTGAGGGTGTGGACGTTCTGGCTCGCCATGTTTGTCTCCGTCGGTGCCGCGCTGTTCAGGTTCAGGGCTGCACCCGTGTGCGCAGGGTGCGACCCCACGAATTGACCGAGGCTGCTCCAGCCGATCGGCCCGATGCAGAGCGGACGCCCTGTCGGGAAAGGAAATTAACTGGCGCGCACCTTTCCGGCAACCGCCAACCGGCAAGGCCCGGGGCGTGCCCCCCACGGATCCTTCCGCTCGCGCCGCCGTTTTGGTAGATCGCTCGGCCCGGATGTCGTCGGACGAGATCACCCTGAAGCACCTCCGGCGCCCGCGGGGCCGCGGCGCTCCCGCAGCGGCCACGGGAGCCACGGCGACGACGGGCGCCTACGACGTCGAGGAGACCTGGCGCCAGACCGGCAGGGCGCTCGTCGTGCCGCTCGAGCGCGCCCTCTCGCTCCCCGCGCTCCGCGCCGCCTTCACGCGGCTGACCGTGGCGGCCGAGCGGCAGAAGCTGACGATCGTCGAGGAGCCGCTGTTCGGCCTGAGAGGCGATCCCGAGAAGGATCCGCTGCAGCGGTGGGACTACGAGGCCGTGCTCCCGATCCGAGGCGCAGCCAGGCCGGAGGGCGCCGTGAAGGTCGCGCGCGTCGAGGGCGGCATGCACTTCGCCGCGACCACGCCGCGCGGCCTCGACGACCTGAAGCGCCTGTACGGCCACCTGCTCGGGACGTCCTTCCCCGCCAAGAAACAGCGCCTGGCGCGGCCGTACATCCTCCACCGGGTCCACCGCCTCGCGGACGGCCAGGCGCGCGAGCCCGACGAGGTGCTCGCGGTCGCGGTCTATCTGCCCGCGGTGCTGTCGATCGAGCCGGTTCCGGTGCCGGCCGACGAAGCGGAGGCCTGAGCGCAGGCGGACGCGCGCGGACGCGGCGCGGGGCGCCGCACGATCCGCGCACGAGCGTCCGCTCGCGCCGCGCCGAGCCAGGATGGCCCCCCGAACCCTCATCATCACGCCGACGTACAACGAGCGAGACAACCTCGCCGAGTTCGTGAGCTCCGTCCTCGCGACGGTCCCGGACGCGCACGTGCTCGTCGTCGACGACGCGTCGCCGGACGGGACAGGCGCCCTCGGCGATGCGCTCGCCGCGCGCGACGGGCGCGTCCAGGTGCTCCACCGCCCGGCCAAGCTCGGGCTCGGCACCGCCTACCTGGAGGGGTTCCAGCGCGCGCTGGACGGCGGCTACGACGTCGCCTTCGAGATGGACGCGGATCTCTCGCACGACCCGGGCCACCTGCCGGCCTTCCTCGACGCGATCGCCCGGGGCGCGGACGTGGTCCTCGGCTCGCGCAACGTGCCGGGGGGCGGCGTCGAGGGCTGGGGCCTCGGGCGGCACGCGCTCTCGAAGGGCGGCTCGCTCTACGCGCGGACCCTCCTGGGCGTCGGCGTCCGCGACCTCACGACCGGCTACAAGGCGTTCACGCGGCGCGCGCTCCTCTCGCTCGATCTCGGCAGCGTGCGCTCGAACGGCTACGCGTTCCAGATCGAGACGACCTACCGGGCGCTCCGCAAAGGGCTCCGCGTGGTCGAGGTGCCGATCGTGTTCGTCGACCGCCGCGCCGGCCACTCGAAGATGAGCCGGAGGATCTTCGCCGAGGCGATCGTCGAGGTCTTCCGCCTGAAGCTCGACGCCGCGCGCGGGCGCATCTGACCGCCGCGCCCGGCCGGAGCGCGACCGGCGCTCAGCGCCTGCCCGTCCGCGATGGTCTCGACGCGGCGCTCGGCCTGGCCCGCTCGTCGGCATCGAGAGCGCCGAGCTCCTCGTCCTGCGCCTCGTCGAGATCGACGTCGTGGATGCGCGATCGCCCGGGGGGCTCCTGGTCCTCGACGCGCACGCGCGCCGCCGCGCCCTGATCGCGCTGGGCGGCGCCGTCCGGCGCGGGGCGCCCGCGAACGACGCGGGTGGCGCGGAGCAGCGCGAGCTCGGCGACGCGGCCGGCCCGGCGCACGCTCGGCGCGGCCTGCTCGCGCAGCACCCGACCGAACACCAGCGACAGCAGCGTCAGCACCGTCGGGACGACCACCCCGAGCGCGAGGCCGACCGCGATGCGCGCGACGGTGAGGCCGAACATCGCGCCCACGAGCGGCAGGCCGTCGAGGCCGCGCCACGGCGCCGCGGCCCCCTCGGGCCCGCGCGGGCGCCGGTCGTCCTCGTGCGCGCGCCGCGCCGCCTTGCGCGCGTCGCGGTACGCCTTGCGCGCGTCGCGCTGCGCCTTGCGGGCGTCGCTGTACGCCTTGCGCGCGTCGCGCTCCGAGGGGCGCCCGGCGCGCGGCCGCTCGGGGGGCGCGCCGCCCGCGTCGAGCTCCGCGAGCAGCGGCGCGAGGCGCGCGGCGCGGCGCTCCGGATCGGGCTCCAGCATCGCGGAGAGGGCCCGGACGAGGCGCGGATCCGCGCGGCCGCCGAGGGCCGCGGGCACGTCGATCGCGAGCCCGCGGTGCGGCAGGTTCTCCGGCTCCTCGCCGGTGAGCAGGCAGAGCGCGGTCGCGCCGACGGCGTAGACGTCCGACGCCGGCAGCGCGCGCCCCTGGAACTGCTCCGGCGCCATGTACCCGAAGGTGCCGACCACGGTGCTCCCGCCCTCGGGGCGCAGGCGATCGCGGACCGCGCCGAAGTCGACGATCGCGAAGGAGCCGTCGGGCCGGCGGATCACGTTGTTCGGCTTGATGTCGCGGTGGATGACCGCCGGCGCGCGGCCGTGCAGGTAGTCGAGCACGCCCGAGGCGTCCCGCAGGAACCGGACGACCTCGTCCCGCCCGAGCACGGCGCGGCGGCGGCGCATCGCGCCCAGGCTCTCGCCGTCGATCTTCTCCATCACGAGGAAGAGCGCTCCGTCCTCCTCGAAATGATCGAGGTAGGCCGGCAGGCTCGGATGCGAGAGCGAGGCGAGCACGCGCGCCTCGCGCTCGGCGAGCTCCACGCCCTTCCAGCTCGAGGCGCCGCGGATCTGGAACCGCTTGATCGCGACGAGCTTGCCGAGCCGCTTGTCGACCGCCTCGAGCGTGTGCCCCTGAGCCCCTTCGCCCAGGGCGCGCGTGACCACGTAGCGCCCGTCGCGCAACGGCTGGCTCGGCTCGTCACCCATCGCGGGAGCGAGGGTACACCGCCCGCGCAGCGACACCAGGGCGAAGCCGCGCCGGGACGCCCGCGGTGGCCGCGCATCGCGAGCGTCCGCCCGCGCGGCCACCGCGGGGCGCTCTGCTAGAGTCGCAGGCGATGTCCCTGATCCTCACCCTGCTCGCGGCGTTCGCGGTCTTCTACCTCCTGTCGGGGCTGCGGCAGATCAACCAGTGGGAGGTGGCGCTGCGCTTCACGCTCGGCAAGCTGACGGGCCGCGTGACCCCCGGGATCACCCTGTACCTCCCGGGGATCCAGGAGCTCCGGCGCATCGACACGCGGATGAAGAACCGCGATCTCCTCCAGCAGATGGTGATCACCCGCGACAACGTGACCACGATGGTCGATGCGGTCGTCTACTACCGCGTCGTCGATCCAGAGCGGGCCACGCTCGCCGTCGAGAACTACGAGACGGCGATGAAGGACCGCGCGAAGGTCGTGCTGCGCGACGTGGTGGGCGAGACGCGGCTCGACGAGCTGCTCGCGCACCGCGAGGAGGTCGCCGCCAAGGTGCGCGCGCAGGTCGAGGCGGTCGCGGAGGCGTGGGGGCTGCACGTGGAGATGATCGGCCTCCAGGACATCGCGCTGCCGCCGCAGATGCAGGAGGTGCTCGCGAAGGGGGCCATCGCCGAGCGCGATCGGCGCTACGTGGTCATCAAGAGCGAGGCCGACGTGGAGAGCGCGAAGAACTTCGCCGAGGCGGCGAGCATCCTCGCGCGCTCGCCCGGGGCGATGGAGCTCCGGCGCTTCGAGGCGCTGGCGAACCTCAGCCAGGGCAACACAAAGGTCATCTTCGACCTGGCGAAGCCGTACGACGACGTGCGTCATGCGGCGGTGGCCATGGCGGAGGCGGCCGTCACCGAGTCGAAGCCCCAGCGCGTCCATGAGGGGCACCGCGCGGTCGACGCCGAGGCGCAGCGCGAGGCCGAGGCGGCGCTCGAGGCGGACGCCGCGCTCGAGGAGCAGCGGACGGCGCGGCGCGGACGCATGGGCGGGGCGTGATCCAGGCGCTGACCGCGCTGAAGGCCGCCGTCGCGGCGCTGCTCGAGGCGCGCGGCGAGCGCGGGCTCTCCGCCCTCGTCGTCGGCGCCGAGCTCGCGGTCGCCGGGCCGCCGCAGCGGTGGACGATGGGGTCGCGCGAGGTGAGCGCGTCGCGCCTCTCGCTCGCCGTCGACGCGCCCGCGTTCGCGGCGCTCACGGCGGACGCGGCGCGCCTCGCGGCGGTGAAGGAGGCGTTCGCGAGCGCGGTGCGCACCCCGGAGACGGAGCTCGCCGATCTGACGCTGCTCCTGCGCCTGCCAGGCGCCGGGCGCGGGTGGAACCAGGTCTACCGGGAGGCCGCGCTCCCGGCCGCGCCGGAGCGACCGCACCCCGACGCGGTCCTCGGCGGGGCGGCGGCGCTGCTCGACGCCTCGGGCGACGCGCGGGGCGCGGCGATGCTCCGCCGCGCGCGGCTCGAGGCAGCGGAGGTCCCGGGCAGCGGCGGGGTCCCGCTGGTCCGCTGCGTTGTGCGGCTCGACCCGGCGGACCGCGCCGCGCTCGACCGCGACGGCGAGCGGGCGGAGCGGCTGCAGCGCGCCGTGCGCAGCGCCGGCACGCGCGCCGCCGAGGCGATCGCGTCCGTGGAGCTCGCCACGGCGCTCCGCCCGCTCGGCGGGGCGCCGCCGCTCGGCCCGGCCGAGGCGCCGGGCGCGCGGCTCGCGCGGGCGCTCGAGGCGCGCGGCGCCGTCGTGGTGCCCATCTCTCGCGACGAGGGCGGGTCGAGCGGCGGGAGCGTGGAGCTCGCCGTCGTGGCGTCCGGGGAGCTCCTGCGCGTCCGGATCGTCGCGGCCGCCCCGGGGGGCGAGCGTGGCCGCAACGGCTGGAAAATAGATAAAATTCGCACACTTACGGTCGATGCCCAGGAGGTGGCGGCGCCGGAGCGCGCCGCGGAGCTCGCCGCGCTGCTCCTCGGCGGCGGCGACCTCGCCTGACGGCGCGCTGCGAGGCCGGGCCCGCCGGCCCTCGCGCTCGGCCCCGTCAGGCGAGGGCGGCGCCGCCGCGCTACGTTCCCGCCCCGGCGCGCGAGCCCTGCGCAAGGATGCGCCTGAAGGTCAGGTTGATGCGCGGCCCTGCGCCGCGCTGCCTGGGCACGCCGTGGCGGTGGTGGTGCTGGGTGGTCCCGCCCATCACCAGCAGGCTTCCCCCGCCGAGCTCCAGCTCGACGGCGGGAGCGTCCTTCCATTTCCGGGCGGGCTTGAGGACGAAGCGGCGCGGCGCGCCGAGCGACACGGAGGCGATCAGCGGATTCGGCCCGAGCTCCTTCTCCGCGTCGGCGTGGAAGCCCATGGAGTCGGCGCCGCTGCGGTAATAATTCAGGAGGACGCTGTTGAACGCCGGGCGCGACGCGCGCGGAGGCTCGGCCACGGGGAGCTCGGCGCACGCCGACGCCACGCGCGCCTCGAGCTCGGCGAGCGGCGGCGACCACGGCTCGGGCGCCAGCGTCAGCCCCGAATAGGTGTAGACCGCGCCGGGGTCGCCGTACCACGCCGACAGCCGCGGCTGGAGGAGCTCGCGGCCGAAGAGCTTGATCTTGTCCTGCCGCCACGCGACCCCGGCGCGCAGCGCCTCGAAGAGCGCGTCCGCCTCCGCGCGCGGGAGCCACGGATCGAGGAGGGCGAACCAGCCGCCTTCGAGGAGGTGCTCGATCCGCGTGCACACGGGGACCGACTAGCGCGCTGGCCGCGCGCGCGCCAGACGGCGCTGGCGCAGGGCCGTCAGCTCGCCGGCGCCTTGCCGGCGGGCGGCTCGCCGGAGCGCGCGGGCGACTCCGCGCGGGTCATGCTCCGGATCGCGTAATTGAGCGCGGCGCGCAGGTTTCGCTGCGTGTTGATCTGGGAGAGATCGAGCCCGAGCGAGACCATGGTCTGCGCGACGTTCGGCTTGATGCCGGCGACGATGCCGTCGGCTCCGAGCAGCCGGATCGCGGTGACGAGCTCGATCAGGTGGCTCGCGACCTTGGTGTCGACGACCTCGACGCCGGTGAGGTCGAGGATGGCGTAGCGCGCTTGCTTCTCGACGATCTTCGAGAGCAGGCTGTCCATGACGTCGGCGGTGCGCACGCTGTCGACCGTCCCCACCATGGGGAGCGTGAGCACGCCGTCCCAGACCTCGATGATCGGCGTGGAGAGATCGCGGATGACCTGCTGCTGCGCCTCGATCTGGTGCAGCTGAGCGCGCAGCTCGTTCTCTATGCGCTTGGACTCCGAGATGTCGAACGACAACCCGAGCACGCCGCCCCCGGGCTCGCCGCGCCGGTCGTGAAGCGGGGTGACCCAGTTGTCCCAGTGGATACCGAACGATTCCGTGCGAAAGCGGCGCACCTTCCCGTCGAACCACGTGCGCATGTCGCGCATCTCGGGCGCGGGCATGTCGACGCCGGCTGCGTCTGGCTGCTTCCCATAGAAGTCGATCCAGTTGACCCCGGCGAGCTGCCCGGACTTGAGTCCGACGCTCTCGAGCCCCCTGCCATCGTGATAGAAACAGACCCCATCGGGGTCGAGCGCCCAGAACGATATGCTGGCGACGTGCTTGACCATGCTGTCCAGGACACGCGCCTTGTTGCGGAGGGTCGTCAGCTCCTCCTCGGCGATCTCGGGCGTTTCCCGGAGCGACCCGAAGACCGCGCTGCGATCGGGCGATCGCTTCGCCTTGCACGACAGCGACCGGTACGCCCCGCGCGCGTCGCGAAGGCGGACGCGGAACGAGGCGGGCTCGCCCGTCTGCTCGAGCTTCGCCCACGCCTCCAGGAGGGCGGCTCGATCCTCCGGGTGAGCGAGCTCTGCGAGCATCGTGCCCTCCTCGCTCACGGGGCCGATGACCTCTCGCAGCGCATCATTCTCGTGGAGCAGTCCGCCGGCGGCCGACGCGACGAAGAGCAGTTCAGGACAGCTGGCGAAAAACTCCGCGAGCAGCGAGTGCGAAGCGATCTCCATCACGCAAGCATCTCCCTGAGGCAAAAAGACGGGCTCGAGGCTATCGCGCGTGATCCCGCGGGGGAACCCCCATGCCCCGCTCATGCTGACGGGCAAGCGGCAAGACCCGGCAGGGGCGCCTCCTGCGCAGGTAGAGGGGCCGGGCAGGACGCGATGGCTCGATAGATCGACGCTGCGCTGCAGGCACCGGGCGTCCCTGGCCGAGGGGCGGCGCGCGTCCTACATAGCTCGTCCGTCCAAGATGCTGAGCTCGCCCGCCCCGCGAAGGAGCCCTGTTTTCCTCGCCCTCATCCTCGGCGCGCTCACCGCGCTGGGTCCGCTCTCGATCGACATGTACCTGCCGAGCCTGCCGACGCTGCAGCGCGACCTCGGCACCACCGCGTCGGCGGTGCAGCTCACGCTCGCGGCGTACTTCGCGGGGCTCGGGCTGGGCCAGCTCGCCTACGGGCCGTTGACCGATCGGTTCGGCCGCAAGCGCCCCCTGTACGCCGGGCTCGCGCTCTACGTGCTCGCCTCGATCGGGTGCGCGCTCGCCCCGAGCGTGCAGTCGCTCATCGCGCTGCGCTTCCTCCAGGCCGTCGGCGGCGCTGCGGGGCAGGTCGTGACGCGGGCCGTGGTCCGCGACCTCTACGCCGGGGCCGCCGCCGCGCGGCTGCTCTCGCTGCTCATGCTCGTCATGGGGGCCGCGCCCATCCTCGCGCCGACCCTCGGCGGCTGGTTGCTCCTCGTCGCCGGCTGGCGGGTCATCTTCGCGCTGCTCGCCGCGCTCGGCCTCGGCTGCCTGGCGCTGATGGCCGCGGCGCTCCCCGAGACGGCGGCCGCGCGGACCGAGCGGCTCGATCTCCGGGCGATCGGCGCGCACCTGCGCGAGCTCGGGCGCGATCGCGCCTTCGTCGCGTACACGCTGACGTGCGCCTTCGCGCAGGCCGGCATGTTCGCATACATCTCGGGCTCGCCGTTCGTGCTCATCGAGCTATTTCACGTCTCGCCCCAGCACTACGGCTGGCTCTTCGGCGCGAACGCGTTCGGCCTCATCGCCAGCGCCCAGGTGAACCACCGGCTGCTCGGGCGTCGCTCGCCGGCCTGGCTGCTCGCGCGGGCGACGGCCGCGATCACCGCGGTCGGCGCGGTCCTCCTCGCCGTCGCGATCAGCCGCTGGGGCGGGCTCCCCGCCATGGTCGGGTCGCTCTTCGCGTTCGTGGCGAGCCTCGGCTTCATCGGCTCCAACGCGACGGCGCTGGCGATGGACGGGCAGGGCGCGCGCGCCGGGCTCGCCTCCGCGGCGCTCGGCTCGATTCAGTTCGGGATCGCGGCCGGCGCCTCGTCGCTTGTCGGTCTCCTGAACGACGGCTCCGCGCGGCCGATGGCGGCCGTCATGGCGGCCTGCGGAGCGGCCTCCTGGGCCGCGGGCGCGGCGGCCCGGCGGCGCGACGCGCGGGCGCTCAGACCCGCGACGAGGCCTTGAACGAATCGGACACGACCTTCTTGGCGAAGTCGATGATCTGATCCTTGGGGGCGTTCTGGATCGCGTACTTGACCACGTAGCCGCCGGCGACGAGGGTGAGCTGGCGCAGGATCTTCGAGCTCGCGAGCACGCCGAGCGCAAACGCCGCCCCGCCGATGGCGAGCGGAACGATGTACGGGACGTCCTTGACCTTGCCCTGGATGTCCTTGGCGAACTTGAGCAGCATGTCGAGGCTCACCCCGCCCTCGCCGCCCTGCGCCTGCTGCGAGCTCGACTCCTGCGCGCCGCCCTCCTGCGCGCCGCCCTCGTAGATCCCGTTCTTGTACCCGGCCGACGTGTACTGGTCATTACCGATAATGGTCATAGCCCTCTACCTCGTCCTGAAATGATCAGCCTCTGAGATGGCGATAGCTCCCGGCTCTATGCGAAGCACATACCAATCTGGACGACGGCGCAACGGACGCCGCAGCGACGATGAGCCGAGCCACTTGCCGCGGCCGCCGGGGCGAGTCGCGTGCGCGGGGGCGCGCCAGCGATGGGGCAACCTGGTGATGCGTGGCAAATGATCCCGCACCGAGCGCTCCCGCGCGATCGGTGCGCTCCATGTGGGCGCCGGACGTCCTCAGGGGCCCACCACCACGCGCGCTCCCGGGCGAGCGACACGATCGCGGACGAGAGCTCGTGCGGGTCGTGGCGGAGCCGGGCGGCGACTCCGAGCGCGCGGGCGGCGAGGGTGCAGCCAAGCAAGAGCCCGGTCGTCTCAGGGAACGCTCGGCATCCGTAAGAAAAATCACAACAGCGCGCTCTCGACGAGGTCGTGGCTGTCGAGGACGTTGACGCTTGGCCGGCGCAGGAGGAACCCGGCCGCGCCGGCGCCGAGGAGAGCGTGGGGGCGTGGAGGACGTCCGCGACGCAGTCCGCAGCCCCGACCACGGGTGGTCCTCCCTCGCTCGCGCGGACCGCTCCGCACGACGCGCGCGTGACCGCGTGTGTTGTCGATTCGAGCGATCGGCCTGTGTGCTCGATCGGGCCGAGAGCGAGGTCGCATTGGAGCTGCGAGAAGCCGTCAGTCTGGTCTCGCATTCGGTCGATGCCGGCCGCTCGCATGGAGCAGCGCTCGTGCTCGACCAGCATTGCGTCGACGTCGCCAAGAATACCTCGGCGCGCGATGCAATCAGCGTGTGCACGCCGCGCCTCGGCGACGCGCGCGCGAGGGCGCTCTCCCCGGCACATGGTTTGCTCAGCCCCCACGCGCATGTCCCTCACAACGCTCCTGTTCGGCAGGCGGCTGGCCTCGGATGAGGAGGAGAAGGAACAGATAGGCCCGTTCTCCGGGATTCCTGTCCTCGGCCTCGACGCCCTCGCTTCTGCGTCGTACGGGCCCGAGGCCGCGCTCACCGTGCTCCTCCCCCTCGGCACGCGCGGCCTCCGCTACATCGTGCCGCTCAGCGCGATGGTCATCACGCTGCTCGCGATCGTCTATTTCTCGTACCGCCAGACGATCGTCGCCTACCCGAGCGGCGGCGGCTCGTACATCGTCGCGAAGGAGAACCTCGGCACGTCTGCAGGCCTCGTCGCGGCGGCGGCGCTGCTCCTCGATTACGTGCTCAACGTCGCGGTCGCCGTCTCGGCGGGGGTGGGCGCGCTCGTCTCCGCGGTGCCCGCGCTGCTGCCCCACACGCTGGGCCTCTGCCTCGGCGTCCTGATCCTGCTCACCGCGGCCAACCTGCGCGGGCTCCGCACCG
This sequence comes from Sorangium sp. So ce362, assembly GCF_051519845.1. Classification (NCBI taxonomy): domain Bacteria; kingdom Pseudomonadati; phylum Myxococcota; order Polyangiales; family Polyangiaceae; genus Sorangium; species Sorangium sp. So ce362. Next base: position 9,710,342 of record NZ_CP150332.1, read on the forward strand.
CGGGCCTCGTGTTCATGGCACCGACGTACGCGTTCCTCGGCTGCCTGTTCGCGGTGATCGCGATCGGCATCGGGGAGACGCTCCTCCAGGGCGGGCACCCGGCGCCCGTGGTCGCCCCACCCTCGCCCCCGGCCACGCTCGGCACCGCGAGCATTGCGCTGCTCTGCCACGCCTTCGCCAGCGGGTGCACCGCGATGACCGGCGTGGAAGCCGTGAGCAACGGCGTCCCTGCCTTTCGCAAGCCGAGCAGCCTGCTGGCGCGCCGGACGCTCTCGTATATCGTTGCCTCGCTCGGCATCCTGCTCGCCGGGATCGCGATCCTCGCGCAGGCCTACGGCATCACCGCCACCGAGCCCGGCAAGAGCGGGTATCAGAGCATCCTCTCGCAGCTCGTCGGCGCCGTCGTGGGGCGCGGCCCGTTCTACTACGCGACCCTGTCCGCGGTCGTGGCGGTGCTCCTGCTCTCCGCGAACACGAGCTTCGCCGACTTCCCTCGCATCTGCCAGCTCGTCGCGATCGATCGCTTCCTGCCCGAGCCCTTCATCCACCGCGGCAGGCGCCTCACCTTCTCCTACGGCATCGGCGTCCTCGCAGGGCTCTCGGCGCTCCTGCTCGTCGTCTTCCAGGGGATCACCGACGCCCTCATCCCGCTCTTCGCGGTGGGCGCCTTCCTCGCCTTCACCATGTCGCAGGCGGGCATGGTCGCGCACTGGTCCAGGGTCCGCGGCGAGCGTTTCCGGCTCCACCGCGCCATCAACGCCGTCGGCGCCACGGCCACCGCCGTGACGCTCGTCGTCATCATCGTCTCGAAGTTCGCCGAGGGGGCGTGGATCTCGACCCTGCTCGTGATCGCGACCTACGTCACCTTCCGCGGCGTGCAGGCGCATTACGAGCACATCGACGAGGCGGTCCGCACCCACCAGCCGCTCGACCTCACCCCGCTCCCGCCGCCGATCGTGGTGGTGCCGATCCGGCGCTGGGATCTCGTGGCGCAGAAGGGGCTCCGCTTCGCGCTCCAGCTCTCGCCCGAGGTCTACGCGTTCCAGGTGCTCCTCGACGACCCTCGCGTCGAGGATCTGAGCGGCGAATGGCGCGATCTCGTGGAGGAGCCCGCGAGGGCGAAGGGGATTCCGGCGCCGCGGCTGGTGGTGGTCCGGTCCCGCTACCGGCGGCTCTTCCGATCGCTGCTCCGCTTCGTCACCGCCATGGCGCGCGCTCACCCCGACAGGCAGGTGGCGGTCGTCGTGCCCGAGGTGGTCGAGTCACACTGGTACCATTACCTGCTCCACAACCACACGGCCTCGGTCCTCAAATGGCTCCTGCTCATCCGCGGCGGGAAGGGCATCGTGATCGTGAACACGCCCTTCTACCTGTACGATACGCCGAAGACGGCTTGACCGTCGCGCGTGACGTGCCGCGAGCGCCCTCGGGGCTCACCACCACGCGCGCTCCCGGGCGAGCGACACGATCGCGGACGAGAGCTTGTGCGGGTCGTGGCGGATCAGCTTGCCGCCGAACAGCAGGTCGGCGGGGACGAGGAGGTCGGAGGCGAGCCGCCTGTCCGGCGAGGTCACGACCGGCTCGGAGCCGGCGGAGGCGTACTCCGGGAGGCTGGCCGAGGGCCACACGTCGTTGAACAGCACCGCGTCGAGCCGGGCCTCCCCGAGGTACATCGCGATGGTCCCCACGAAGTCCTCGACCGTGTAACCGGGCGTCTCGTTGGGCTTCGTCATGAGATTGCACACGAACAGCGCGCGGGCGCGGCTCGCCGCGATGGCCTCGCGCACCCCCTTGACGAGGAGGTTCGGGACGAGGCTCGTGTAGAGGTCGCCCGGCCCGAGGATGATGAGATCCGCGTCCGCGATCGCCTCGAGCGCCGCCGGATAGGCCGTGGCCTCGGGATCCAGATAGACCGAGAGCACGGGCGCATCGAGCATGTCGGAGAGGTTGTCGATCGACGCCTCCCCGCGGATGGTCCGGTCGTTCTCGAGATGCATCACGAGATCGACCTGATCCATCGTGACGGGGAGGACGCGGTTCTTGACGGAGAAGATCTCGTGCAGGCGCTCGACCGTGAGGGGGAGCGAGCCGGTGATCTCCTGCACCGCGGTGAATATCAGATTGCGCAGGGTGTGCCCGCCGAGGCTCCCCGACCGGAAGCGGTGGCCGAGCAGCTCCTTCAGCGCCGCCGGGTGCTCGGACAGGGCGACGAGGCAGCGCGTGAAGTCGCCGGGGGGCAGGAGACCGTACTCGTCCCGGAGCCTGCCGGAGCTCCCGCCCGAGTCCATCATGGTCACGATCGCGGTGATGCGAGCGCTCAGGTCGCGCAGGCCCGTGAGGAGCGTATAATGGCCCGTTCCTCCTCCCACCGTCACGATCCTCGGCGTCGCCATGAGGGAGCAGGGTACCATGCGGCGCAGCGAGGCCGACACCGGCCGTCACGCCGCCGAGATCTCGGCGCGCGGCCGCGGCATGCACTTCGCGAGGCGGCTCGACGCGACGGCGTGGTATGCGGGCGCGATCTCGGCGCTGTAGCAGCGCCTCCCCGCGGCGAAGGCCGCCACCGCGACCGAGCAGAGCCCGCCGAACGGCTCCCAGACGACATCGCCCGGATCCGAAGAGGCCCGGATGATGCGATCGAGCAGCTTGAGGGGCTTCTGGTTGCCGTGGACGGACCGGGTCTCCTCCTTGAAGCGCTCGGCGCCGCGGACCGCGGGCTCGCGCCAGACGTTGGTCACCCCGACCTCGCAATGGAACTTCGCGCGCAGGCTGGCCCATTCAGGGCCCGTCAGCGACCGCTTGCCGTCGACCGAGAAGTAGGGCCGCCCCTCGGGGCGGCCGTGCGCGTTCGCGAACGCGACGATCCGCTCGAACGCCTCGGCCGGAGGATAATACCAGAGGTGGCAGCGCGTGAAATACTTCCTCGTGGCGGCGTTCTTCACGCCGCACGCCTCGTTCGTGTGGCGCAGCGGGAGTCCCGAGCGCTCCCATTCGCGCCGTAGCCAGGCCTTGAGGGGCAGCCCCGCGCCGCCGCTCTCCAGGAGGACCTTGCGCACGTACTGCACGCACACCTCGCTCACGACCGGGAACTTGCGCAGCGTCCGGGTGTTCGCGTTGCCCGCGATGTGGGCGATCCCCTTGTCCCACACATTGCAGCTCCGGTACTCCCAGCCGTGCTGATCGAGCAGCGGGTGCACGGTCGCCCAGCCGATCTCGGTCCCCCAGAACCACAGGGTGGCGGACGGCAAGGCGCGCTCCGACCAGGCGGCGACGTGGGGCGCGTACCACGCGCCGAGCTCCTTGTGCGTCGGCGGGTCGCCGGGAAAGCCGGAGACGCCATAAGCGCCGTCGGAGACGATCACCGTGGGCCTCGGCCAGGAGGCGTAGTGCTCCAGCGCGTCGCCGAGCGTCAGGACGGGGTGGGGGTCGGTCGATGCGCGCTTCGCGGGGGGCACGCGGCCATCCAATCCAACTGCGCGGATCTGTCAACAAAACGGCAGAGATAGGGGCCGGCGAGGCGGCCGGCGAGGCGGCCGGCGCCGCTGGGCCTCCCCGAGGGAGCGATCTTCTCCTGGAGCGTCCTCGCGAGCGCCTGGAGCTGACGTGCACGGGTGTCGTCCGGAGGAGACAGGCTGTGGAAATGGAGGGAACACTGTTCGAATGGAATCCCGCGTGGAACCGAGTGTGGAATCCCACGTCGACCCGACCGACGCGCGTGGCTCGCTGTCGCGACGGTGATTGTAGCGGCCGGGCGAGCGGCGTATGTTGAGCAGCTTCGTGCCCCCACTTCGCTTGGCCGGCACTCCACCGCGACGCCGGCGGAGCCGCCGGTGCTGGTGTAGCCAGCCCACGCGGGACCATCGATTTCACACGGGAGGAAAGCATGAATGCAATGAATTGCATGAGCTCACGATCCGTTGTTCGCGCGCTTCCGGCCGTCGCCCTTTCGGGATTGAGCCTGCTCGCGCCGCTCCCGGCAGAGGGCCAGTCGGCCGGAGAGCCCAGCCATTTCCGATGGGCCGACACCCTCGTGGCCCACATCGCCCCGGAGAACAACGAATACGGCAGCGGCACGAGCTATGTTCAATGGGCCGGCATCGAAGGGGCCACGGCGTACCGGAGCCGCAGCCTGTGCGCGTCGTTCGTCACCCACGTCCTCAAGCGGGCCTATGGTCTCTCGAGCTACGACATGACCACGTGGTTCGGCAGCACAAGCCCCAACGCCGTCCTCTACCACGACAGGATCATCGATGAGATCGGCTTCGAGCAGGTCCTGACGGTGAGCCAGATCGAGGCGGGCGACATCATCGCGATCGAGTATCCGTGGGGGAGCACGGCCTCCGGGCACGTCGCCATCGCGGCAGGGCCCGCGGTGCTGCGCTCGGCGACCTATCCGCTCGTCGCGGGGACGAGCCAGTACGCGCTCGCCGTCCTCGACGCGAGCACCACCGGCCACGGGACGACGGACACCCGGCACAACGCGGACGGCTCCTGGCACCCGGGCGTCGGGCGGGGCGTCATGCGCATCTATGCGAGCAGCACCACCGGCGCGATCGCGGGACACGCCTGGAGCACGCAATCTGGCTCGACGTACTACGCGAAGCAGGCGCGCGATATCGTGATCGGCAGGGTCGCGGATCCCGACCTCTACCTGCCGCAGTAGCGGCGCGCCCCGACCCCCCGCGCCGCCAGGGCCGCAGCGCCGCCTGGCCCCGTCGGCAGGATGTCTGACGTACCGAGCTAGCGCGGGCTCGACGCTGTCGTCCGGCCCGCCACGCGCCGGAGCCCCGGCGCGTGCTCCAGCGGCTCCGCGTCGAGCTCGAGGCCGTCGAGCATCGCCGCCGTCGCGAGGACGCCGGGCAGCTGGACCTCCGGCGCCCACGCATCGAGCTCCATGAGCTCTCCGCCGACGACCTCCGACGAGCGCATCAGCACCCGATCCCCGCGGGCGCGGAGGAGCAGGGGGACAGCTGGGAGGCGCTCACCGATCTCGCGGAGCGCACGTTGCCGGTGGAGGAGCTGCTCGAGGTGCTCTACTTCCGCGCGCGCGGCCGCCTCCACCGGGCGTCACTGGGAGGCGTCGGCGGTGCTCGACAGGGCGAGGCTCACCGCGCTACGGACGGCCGTTGCGATTCCATCTCTTGCGTTGTTCGGGTGCGCATCCAGCGCCGATCCGGGCACCGAGGAGGCCGTGGGACGTCGGGAGAGGCGGTGACCTCGGCCAACCGCCTCTCGATGAATCGCCTCTCGATGAATCGCCTCTCGATGAACAGCCTCTCGATGAGCCGCCTCACCGCGGACGGCCGCGCGCTGGCCACCACGGATCTGCTGCTCGACGAGGACGGTCGTGAGCTCCTCCGCTACACGATCGCCTGCGCGCTCCCCGAGGGGCAGTCGCTCGTCGGCGAGGTCGGAGCGACGAGGTACCGGTTCGATGGGCGGATCGGCCTCGCGCCCGGCTGGTTGCGCTCCCCGCTCCCCGAGAAGTCGCAGCGCTGGGTCACGGCGTGCCTGCTGGCGCACGTGAACGGGTACGGCGTCGAGGTCGCCATCTCGCTGCGCGGCCGCCATCCAGCGCTGGCCACGGACAGCGCGGAGCGGCGGATCTACCGGCAGGAGGAGATCTCCTTCTTCGGCAACGCATTCCAGCCGCTCGGCAAGCGCGACGAGCTCGGCGACATCGGCTCGCGGATGTATTCTTGCGGCGGCGCCTTGCTCCAGCTGTCGTGCGCCGAGAACGAGACCGCCTTCGCGCCGGAGCGGACGTGCGCGTCGAGGAGCGACTGCAGCCTCGACTTCCTCGGCCCGTGCCGCGACCTGTCGGACGCGAAGGGCAGCGTGTGCAAGGACGCCTCCCTCGACGGGTACGAGCGCTGCCAGGCCGCAGCGAGCAACCGGGCGGACAAGCCCAAGACGACCCGTTACGACGAGGTCGTCACGGTGTTTCTGCAGCGGCCTGACTTCTCCTCCTTCTATCCGCTCTGCACGCCCCTGTTCCCCTGAGCGAGCCCGCCTGCCACGCCGCGCAGCCGCGTGATCCGCGGCGCGGCGCGCCTCATCCTCCCGACCGGCGACACCGCCGTCGACCGGGCTGGCATGCAGGGCGGAGAGACGTGGGCACGAGCTCTTCAATGGCAAGAAGGAAGGCTGCGTGGAGGTCGAGCTCGAGCCCTGAAGGCCTGGCGCGACCGAGGCGCCGTACCGTGCCTCGACCAGACCGAGGCAATCCGTCGTTCATTGGCAAAGGGCGAATCTACCCATATGACCGAGGCCGAGGCACGCGCTCGTGCACCCGGGCGCAGGGGATTGCCGTGTTCTCCTCCACCAGCTCGGGCGGGAGCGAGATCGCAATGGCGGTTTCACAGGCCAATGCTGCTTGGCGAGGCTCGACCGGGCAACAGCGGCCCGAGTCCTCCGTTTCCAGTTGACATCCGCCACGACGCATGGATCAACCAAATTGAGCGCGTTCATGGTTGTCGACCTCGTGCGATACTCTCGCCTGCCATGCTGCTGGAGAGCTCCCATGCACCGACCCCTCCTCGCCCAAGGCCTCGTGCTGTCGCTCGCGCTGTTCGGGTGCTCGGCTAGCCCGGAAATTCCTGAAGCCTACGGCAAGGCGATCATGACCGTGAACGGGGAGGAGCTGGTGCTCGACACGGGCGATGACGGCAAGCGGCCTGTCCCCCGATTCGACAACAGCTGGGACGTTGACTGCTCCCTCCTCAATGGCGAAACCAATCTGGAGCTGGTGGATCACTCGAAGGGCAGGAGGGGCTTCTACTACCTCGATCTCCACCTGCTCGGCAGCGAGCGCGAGGGCGGCGACGCCGCTGTCGTGAACATGCGAATGTACGTTGACGACGAGCTTTTTCATGGCTCCTGTCCGGCCACGCTCCGGACGTCTCAACAGGGGTCGCACGAATGCAAGTTCTCTTTTGCCAAGTGCGATTTGAACGTGTTCGGCGGTGACCAGGACGTTATCCCGGCGCGCCTCGATCTCGCCTCATTTCACTTGAAATGGTGCTTCGTCCCGTGAGCCGGCGCGCCCGCGTCGCGATGCGTCGCGATTGTGTACCCGAGGCAGCGCTGGCCGGCGCGTCCGCCCGCAGGTAAACATCGAACGATGGTGGATGCGTCCCCCCGGCGACGGTTCAGCGCCGCGTTCGCTCGCTGGTCTCGCCGCGTCCGGCGGCGGCTCGCGCTGGAGCTGATCCTCACAGGCGCCGCCGCGGGGCTGATGCTCGGGGCGGCGGGCGCAGCGGCCGCCTGGCAGACGCGGTACGGCGCGCTGCGCCCCTGGATGGCGGGCGGCGGCTTGCTCGGCGCGGTGACCGGCGCGGCGGCGGCGCGGCGGCGGCGGTGGTCGGATCCGAACGTCGCGCTGTTCCTCGACGGCAAGCTCGGCGCCTCCGAGTCGGTCTCCACGGCCGTGGAGCTCGCGGCCGCCGAGCGCGCGGGCGACGGCGCGGCCCGGGCCGGCGCAGCGGCGGCCCACGAGGTGGTGTTCGCGCACGCCGCGGCGGCCCTCGACCGGGCGACCGCCCCGCAGGTCCGCGCGCCGCTGTGGCGGCCCTGGCACGCCGGCGCGCCGCTCGCAGCGGCGGCCATCGGCTACCTCAGCTGGCTCCCGCTGCCGCCTGCGCCTGCGGCAGCAGCGCCCCCGCCCGGGGCCGAGCAGGTGCGCCTGGCCGAGATCGCCGGGCTCGAACGGGTGATCCAGCTGGCCGAGGTCGACGCTCGGGACACCGCGCAGCGCGATCGGCTGAAGCAGCTCGCGGACGACGCGAGGCGGCTGCGCGAAAAGCTGAGGAGCGGCGTCGAGCGCCGCGAAGCGCAGGCCGAGATCGGCAGGCTCCGCGACGCGATCACGGCCGAGCGCCTGTCGCTCGGCGAGGGCGAGCAGCGTCACGGGATGGAGTCGGCGCTCGGCAAGCTCGGGGAGGACCCTCAGCTGAGACGGGCGGCGAAGGCGCTCGGCGACCGCGATCTCGTGGCGCTCGACGAGGAGATGGAGCGGCTCGCGAACCGGGTCGAAAAGACCGACCGCGAGCGGGCCAGGAAGACGCTCGAGGAGGCCGCCGAGGCAGCGAAGAGGGCCGGCGCCCCCGGCGTGGCGGAGGCGCTCGAGGAGCAACGCGAGCTGCTGGATCAGCGCGGCAAGCAGGCCGACAAGCTGAGGGAGCTGGCCGAGGCGCTCGGCGAGGCGCTCAGCGACGAGGGGCGCGAGGCGCTCGGCGAGCTCGGCCGGACCGGGAGCAGAAGGGACGCGCGGCGGCTCGCCGACAGCCTCGAGAAGGCGCTCGAGAAGCTGAGCCCCGAGGAGCGCAAGCGGCTCGCCGAGCGCCTGAAGCAGCGGGTGGCGCGGTCGCCCGAGGGCGCGCCCGGGGAGCCCGCGTCCGAGGAGCAGATGCGCGAGCTCGCGCGGCAGCTGGCGACGCCCGAGGGCCAGCGGCAGCTCGAGGAGCAGCTGCGCCGGATGGCCCAGGAGGGAGGCCCGAGCAGCGAGGAGGCGGAGCGCCAGGGCGCGCTCGACGACGCGCAGCGCGGGGCCGGCGAGGCCGAGGGGCAGCTCGGGGGGACGCCCGTCCCGATGCCGGTCGCCGGCGGCTCGGGCAGCCAGGGATCGGGCAGCGGAGAGCGCGGCCAGGGCTCGCAGGCGGGCGGCGCAGACAAGCAAGGGCCCGGGCAGCCAGGTCATTCCGAGGGAGGCGGGCCGGGCAGCCACGAGGGGCAGACCGGCGCGATCGCGGGGGGCGAGCTGCGCTCACGCGCCGGCGCGAGGCTCAATCCAGGCAGGCCGATGCCCGGGATCGCGATGGGCCGGACAGCGGGGCGCGCCGGAGACACCGCCAACGTGCAAGGCGAGGGCGCGCTCGGCGTCGTGGGTCCCCAGGAGATCGGCGGCGTCGAGCGCAGCGACGTCCCGGAAGAGTACCGCGAGCAGGTCGGTCGCTACTTTCAACCACGGTGAGCCCGGATCGGGCTCCTGGCGGCGGGCTCAGAAGCTCGCGCCGACCAGCAGGCCCTTCGCGTCGGCGGTGACGAGGGGCGCGGCGTGGAAGCGGGGGAGCGCGGCCCGCGGCGCCGGCGGCGTGCGGCCGGACGTGCTGAACGCGTACACGGCCGTCCCGGCGAGCACCACGCCGCCGCCGACGAAGCTCCAGAACGAGAGGTTGGCGAGCGTGGTCTGGCTGTCGCGCAGGTCGATGCGCCGCGCGCTGCCGGAAGGCTCCGCCGCGGCGGACTCGCCCTTCGCCGTGGAGAGGATCGCGAAGGTCACGCCCGACGCGACCCCGAGCAGACCGACCGCTCCGCCCGCGACCACCAGCGGGAGGTTCGAGCCGGCGTCGAGGCTCAGGGCGATGCTCTGGTCCGAGCCCCTCGCCACGAGCAGCGACGTCGACGTCCGGACGCCGGAGCGGCGCGCCTCGATCGTGCGCTTGCCAGGATCGACGAACACCTGGGCCTCGATGGGCGACCGGCCGATGACCTTGCCGTCGATCAGCACCTCGGCATCGTCGACATTCACGTCGATGCGGAGCGCGCCGACCTGCGATTTGGCCTCGGCGAGCCGCTGCTGCAAAAAGAGCTTCTTCTCCTCCGTGTCGCCGAGAGGAAACGTGTTGAGCGCGTACAGGAGGTGCTCGGCCGCCTCGCGGGGCTGGCTCACCTCCAGCTCGACGTTCCCGAGATTGCCCGCGACGTCGAAGCTCTGCTGGAGGTCCCACGCCGCCTGATAGCGCGCCTCGGCCTCGACGAACCGCGCCTCGTCGTAGAACCTGTTCCCCTCCCGGTAGAGCTGCGCGGCACGCTCGCCCGCGCTCGAGTTCGCGGCCGGCGCGTCGGCCGGAGAGGTGGGCATGAGCCGAGCTTTGCCGGTCGCGCTCGCGACGCCCGGCGCCAGAGCGACCGTCGAGCACAGGAGGAACAGAGGCGCGTATTTCAAGAATGGCTTTCGCATGGTGGCTGCCGGAGGATTGCAATCCGGAGAGGCGACGCCTCAGGGGAATGGGCGCGGGGGCGCGGTCGTCCCCGGGGGCGTCGTGGGCAACGCAGAGGACGCAGACGGCAGGACCGGTGGTGGGCTCGGAGGGCTCACGGACGATTCGTAGAAGTCTTCCGGCGCGACAGGCGGCTTGGGGGGACGCTTCACCTGTCCCCCAGGGCGCGCCGACGGCGGGCGGGCAGCGGCCACGGAGTGTGCGGGCGGCGAGGAGGTCCGCTCCGCGGAAGGCGACGCGGACGGTACCGGCGCGGTGGGGACCGGCTGCTCCGCGGTGGGGAGCGGCTGCTCGCTGGCCGCCACCGGAGGCGGCGGCGGCTCGGGCAGCGCGTTCGGGGTGGGCGTCGCGATGCCGGGCTCGGGGGCCGGGACGCGTGCGTCCTCGACGACGGGGGCGTCGCGAGGGCCCGAGGGGTTGGCGGCGCGCCACAGCACCCAGAAGCCCGCGACCGTCGCGCTGCCGAGAAACACGAGCAGCGCGAACAGGCCGAGCGGCGCCGCGCGGCGGCGCGCCGCGAGCGCTGCCGCGGAGGCAGCGGCGGCGACGGCGGCATCGGGGCGCGCTGCGGCCGGCGGCGGGTCCGCTCGAGGGACGGCGGCGGCGGGCTGGGGAGCGGCCGCCGCAGCCGGCCGCTGCTTGCGGGTCGGCTCTTCGGGCGGCGGCCAGACGCCGCTGCCCACGCCGACGCGGGCCGTGCGCACGCCGCCGGGGCGCGCGCCGCCCGGCCCCTCGGGAACCGCCGGCGGGGGGCTCGGCATGCCGTGCACCGGGATCCGGCGCATCGTCGGCCGGTTCCGCTCGTCAACGCCCTTCAAGAGCGACGGGGCGACCTGGATCTTCTGCAGGTCCATCGCCTGGTGCTCCCGGTTCGGGGGCAGGGTGACCGGGGGAACATACACCTGCTTGTCGCTCGGCCCCGCCTCGCGGTCCTGGCGGCGCCGCGGCCTGGGCTCGCCCCACTGCATCATGCGCTCGACGGGCGGCGCTGCGGGGGCCGGCGCTGCCTCGTCCGGCCTGCGGCGCGGATCCTGCGCATGCGCTCGCGGGTGCGCCAGCGACGGGTGCTCCTGCGGTGCGAAGCTCGGCGCGTCGTAGCCGCGCGGCGGCTGCTGCGGCTGCGTCGGCGGCTGCGGCGCGGCGTCGCCCGCAGCGCCCTGACCCGCCGGCTGCCCTGGCGAGCTCTTGTTCGCGTTCCTGTTGGTCATGCCTGCCCCTCTCGCCACGCGCAAAAGGCGCGCCGCTGCCCTGCGTGGGCAGCGGCGCATCGAGCATCCGGTCCAAAGCTCCGCGTCGTCATGGACGTGCTCCCGAGGCGATCTGCCTCGACCGCTGCTCTGCAGACGGCGCGGCGGGCGCCGCGGCAGCGCTCCGGCCGGCGCGGGTGCGCCGCGGGCCAGCGGCGAACGTGCGCTGGCCGGCGCGCGATACGTCGGAGCTCGCTCGGGGATAGGGCCACGGCATAGCCCCGAAGATACCCCACCCAGCCGTCGCCACCACGCACCCAAGCATCACGACCCTTCCGCAGCGATACAACGACGGCGTCCAGGGATGCACCGGGATCGGGAGCCACCGCCGTCACGGGCGTGACGGCGCCGCTCGGTGGCGGCGCGCGCCGGGGCCCCGGACCGCGACCTCGGGCGAGGCGCGGCCCTGCGGGCCGACCGAACGCGAAGTTGACCCTGGCCACCATCCTGCCGTCTCCCTGGACCCCGTGGGTGTTGTCCATGGCTAGGCTGGCGTGTCTTCCTCGATACCGCAGCCTCGATTTATTACACCCATCCTGCATCTGCCTGTCCCCCCACCCAGGTTGAGCCGCCTCCCACCCGGGTTGAGCCGCCCCCCACCCAGGTTGAGCCGCCCCCGCGGCGCCAGCGCTGCCCGTCCATCCCACCCACGCATGGTAGCGGTTTCGTTGCGCCGGGTGAGGTTCCTTGCAACTGCGGCGACGTCGCGGCCGTCCGTCAGCCCGCGACGCTCACCAGCAGCGCCACGGCGAAGCCGAACAGCACCACGCTCACCACCAGCATCGCCATGACCGCCAGGCTGGGCTCCGCGCGCGCCGGCCGCCGTCGCGCGCGCCTCCCCCCGCCCCGCCGCGCCTCCGGCCCGCGCGGCAGCGCAGGTCCCGAGGTGGGCTGCGCCGCCCCGCCGGGCGCCGTGAGGCCGAACGCCTCCACGGTCGCGCTCAACGTCGGTGCGACCAGCGCGCGGACCGGCGGCACCGTCAGCGGCGCCGTGCTCTGCCAGCACGACCCCGTCGGCAAGGTCGGCGCCGGCGTCGCCCCTCGCGAGAGCGCGGCGGCGATGCGCGACAGCTCGTCCGCGAACGCCGCGGCATCCGGGAAGCGGAGCTCCGGGCGCTTCTCGAGCGCCCTCATGACGGCGCGGTCGAGCTCCGGCGGCACCGGCCGCGGCGCGTGACAGGACGGCGGCGCGGGCACCTCGCTCGCGTGGGCGCGCACGAGCTCGTGCACGCGCTTCATGTGCTCGAACGGATCGCGACCGGCGATCAGCGCGTAGAGCACCACGCCGGCTGCATACACGTCGGTGCGGGCGTCGACGGCGAGCCCGCACGCCTGCTCGGGCGAGAGATAGCGCGGCGTGCCGACGAGCACCCCCTCCTCGGTCTGGTAGAGCGACGGCGCCGGCGCGCGGCCGTCGCCGCGCGGAGCGACCACCTTGGCGATGCCGAAATCGAGCACCTTCACCACGCGCCGCCCCTGCGCGTCCGCGTCGCACACGAAGAGATTCTCGAGCTTCACGTCGCGATGGACGATGCCCGCGCCGTGCGCCGCGGCGAGGCCGGCGAGCGTCTGCGTCACGAGGTCGAGCGCCTCCAGCGGCGGCAGCGCGCCGCGCGCCGCGAGCTCCTCGCGCATCGTCCGGCCGTAGAGCCGCTCCATCACGAGGAACGTCCGCCCCTCGGCCGTCCGCCCGAAGTCGGTCACCGTCACCAGGTTGGGATGGGCGAGCCGCGCCAGCGACTGCGCCTCGACGCGCATCCGCTCCACGAGCCGCGGCTCGCGGTTCAGATCGCGGTGCAGGAGCTTCACCACCACGGGCTTGTCGAGGCCCACGTGCGCGGCCTCGATCACCTCGCCCATCCCGCCCCGCCCCAGCCGGCGCACGGGCCGGTACGGCGTTCCGTACAGCAAGGTATCGCTCAGCTCGAGCGTCGAGCACCGGCGGTCGTCGTGCGAAGACAAGGCCATCCCCCGCGGGTCGAGGTGGTGCCGCTGTCGTCACGCGACGCGAGAATCGAGATCCCCTCTCGCTCCCGGACCTCGAGCGCGGGCGCATTTTTCACACGCCCTCAGGAAGCGCTCAAGATTTCGACAGATCCGCGCGCAGGCGCATCCTGAAGCATTCCCGAACGCCGATCCAAATTTCCAAACAATGAACCCGGCGCGTACGATTTCAGGGCACGTCGCGGTGACGCGCTCACGCGAGGGTGCCCGCGGCGCTCCCTGGCTCGGCGTGCTCCGGAGCGGCTGGGGGCGCCGGAGCCGCCTGTTCGGCCGCGAGCGCCGCCTCGTCTTCCTGGGCGAGGAGCGTGTCCGTCACGGCGAGCGCCGCCTCGCGCTGCGCGATGAGGGCGGCGCAGCGCGAGCGCGCCGCTGCGAGCAGGCCGAGCCCGACAGCGACCCAGGCGACGGCGGCCGTGTGCCCGGCGACGACGACGGACCCCGGATCGCTCTGCGCGGCCCTGTCGAGCATCACGAAGGCGTAGAACGGCGAGGGGGCCGCGATGAGGAGGGCGCTCTCGCTGACGCTGAGCTCCGTGACCAGGCCGGCGATGGCCGCGACGATCCACGGGCCGACCGCGATCGAGAAGAGGAGCGTCAGGAGCAGCACCCGCGCCACCATGGGCGCGGCGATCCGCGCGCGAAGAAAGGCGCCGAGCCCGACGAGGAACACGTAGAAGGCGAGCGCGTAGACGGCGAAGTACTGGAGCTGCCGCATCTGGATCTCCGGCGGCCCGAGGGGCACGCCGAGGAGCAGCCGGTGGCCGGCGGCCCAGAGCGCGGCGACGCAGGGGATCCCCACCGCGAGCAGCAGGTACGCCGAGCGGGTCACGCCGGGGCCGAAGAAGCGACGCAAGCGGCTGGCGCGGCTCCGGGCCCAGGTCACCTCGACGCGGCGCGACGGCCCGATCGGATCGCCGGCGAAGAGGCACACGCAGAAGATCAGGAACGAGAACATCGCGCACATGCCCGCGATGATCGCGGCCAGGCGCTCGGACGGCTCCACCGCGAACGCCGGCACCGCGACGGCGGCGGCGACCACCGGCGCGCAGGCAGCGAACCACGTCTTCAGGCCGGAGGAGCGATCGTCGCCCTCGCTCGTGAGGTTCGCGACGGTCACCTGGTACAGGAACCACGCGGGGACGACGACCGCCGCGAGCGGCAGGAGGATCAGGAAGAGCACGTAATCGAGGCCGAGCGGCGCGCGCTGGTACGCGACCGGGAGCCAGATGGGGGGGCCCTCGGGCACCTCCGGCCACGCCAGGTGGGCCGCGTACGAGAGCCCCGTGCCCCCGGCCGAGAACAGGCAGATCGACAGGGGGAACGCGAGCAGCAGCGTGACGAGGATCGCCCCGCGGAGGCTCGCCATCTTCGAGCTGATCGCGAGGCCGAAGGCGACGCTGAGCAGCGCGATCAGGAAGAGGAACAGGAAGGCGATCACCACCTCCATCGCGGTGATCCCGCCGAACAGGAACGGCAGCGCCCCGACCGGCGCGAGCATCACCACGTACATCGAGATCGCCGTGTAGGCGGCGAGGAACTTGCCGCGCGCGATCTCGCCGGGCGGGATGCCCGTCAGGAGCACCGCCTCCCAGGTGCGGCCCTCGCGCTCCGAGGCGATGCTGTTCGCGGCGACCGCCGGACCGACCAGCGCCACAACGAAGTACGCGAGCGAGAAGAAGACCTGGAACAGGATCACGCCCGTCTTCGCGGGCGCGATGTCCCTCGCCACGATGCCGCCGATCGACGCCACGAGCAGCGTCATCAGCACGGCGAGCACCAGGAGGATGATCGGCGTGCGGGCGAGGCGCGCGGCCTGCTTGAGCTCGCGGATCCAGATCGGGTTCGGCTCGCCGAGGAGGCGACCCACGCGGCGCCGCGCCCGATCGACGAGCCGCTGAGACGCCGGGCCGCCGGGCGGCGATGAGCCAGTCTGCACGCTCACTGCACCTCTCCTTGCGTGACCTCCAGGAAGATCCGCTCGAGCTCGTTGCGCTCCGGCTCGACCCCGATCACGCCGATCCCGCGCTGCACGAGGTGCTGCACGATCTCGGCGATCTTCACGTCGTTGCCCGTGTAGCCGACGTGCACGGCGCCCGCGACGATCTCGATGTCGGTGATCCCCGGGCCGCCCCGGAGCAGGAAGGCCGCGCCCTCGGGATCGCCGAGGACCCGCACCTTGACCTTGCGCCGGGAGAGCTGCGACATCCCGGGATAGCCTGCCGCAGGGCCAGCAGGGCCCGCGGGGCCCGCGGCGTGACGCGCGTGCGGGCCGTACCCGGGCGGCGGACCGGCGGCCTGCAGGGGATCGACGGCGGCCGGATCCCCCGGCGCCCCGGGAGGCGGGGGCGCCTCGGGCCCATACGGCGGCGCGTGATGCGCCTGCGCCGGGTACGCGCCCGGCGCGGCGGCGTACCGCGGCGGCGCGTGCCCGAGCGCCTGCGCGGCGCGCAGCGCCTCGAGACGCGCCGCGATCTCGCCGATCGGCCCGGCGACGACGAGGCGGCCCTTCTCGAGGATGCCGATCGACGTGCACACGTCGGAGAGCTCCGTGAGGATGTGCGAGGAGAGGAAGATCGTCTTCCCCAGGCTCCGGAGCTCGAGCAAGAGGTCGCGGATCTCGATGCGCGCGCGCGGATCGAGATCGCTCGCCGGCTCGTCCAGGATGAGGACCTTGGGATCGTGCAGCAGGATCCTCCCGAGCTGGAGGCGCTGCTTCATGCCCTTCGACATCGTGGCGACGATCCGGTCCTGGATCTTGCCGAGATCGGTCAGCTCCAGGACCGCGTCGACAACGTCGAGCGACGGCACGCGGAACGCATCCGCGAAGAACTCGAGGTACTCGCGCACCGTGATCCGGTCGTAGACGCCGGCGTGATCCGGCATGTACCCGATGCTGCGGCGGACCGCCGCCGGGTCGATCGTGACGTCGACCCCGTCGATCTCGACCCGCCCCGCCATCGGCTCGAGCAAGGTCGCCATGACCCGGATCGTCGTCGTCTTGCCCGCGCCGTTCGGCCCGATGAAGCCGAAGATCTCGCCGGGGCCGACGTCGAAGGTGACGTCCCGGAGCACGTCGAGCGAGCCGAAGCGGTGCGAGAGGTGGCGGACGCGGATCGTCGGCGCAGGCCGCTCGATCTGCGCCGCGGGGGGCGGGGCGCCGCCGGGCGCGGCGCTCACGGCCGGCCTCCGAGGCCGACGATCCGCACGAGCACGCGGTCGCTCTCGATCCGCAGCCCGGAGTCGCTCGCGCGACCCTCGCCGCCGTCGAGCTGGCCGAGCAGGACGGGCACGCCGGCGGGGAACCAGTCGACCGCGGTGCCGGCCGCCTCCTCGATGGCGAGCCACGCGGCGCCGAGCCCCGGCGCGTCGGGCTCGAGCAAGGCGACCAGCAGGCTCCCGCCGAGATCGTGGATGTCGATGCCGCCGACCCGCCGCCCGAAGCCCGCGTGCGCGAGCCAGAGCTGGCCCTCGGCCCGCGCCGCGAGATCGACCCCCGCGCGCGACGAGACCTTCTCCCCGTCCCGGATGCGGGCGAAGTAGCGGGCCGCGCCCTCCGGCAGCCACAGGACGCCGCCCCGGAGATCGCGGCCGCTCCGGTTGCTCACGACGAGCTCGCCGCTCGGCTCGGCGACGATCGCGATGCCGTCGCCGAGCGGCGCGGCGCCGTCCTCGCGCACGATCACCGTCTGCCAGGGGAGCGCCGCGACCTCCGTCAGCCGGGCCCCGTCGCGGTCGACGACGAGCCGATCGCGCCGCCCCGAGAGCTCGGCGACCACCGCCGTGCTGATGACGCTGCTCGCGTCGGTCGTGCGGACGGTGAGCTCCTCCGCGCTCGAGACGAAGAAGCCGCGGAACCGGCGCACCGCCCCCTTCGTCATGCCGGCCCCCGCCTCGATCAGCGTCAGGTGCCGCGCCCTGCCTCGCACCCCCTTCGCGAGCAGGCCCACGCCGACGATCGCCGCGAACGCGACCGCCGCGTACACGGGCAGGTGCCGGAGCGCGCGGAGCGGCCTCCCCTGCCGCGCGGCGCGCGCGAAGTTGATCGGGCCGGCGAGCACCGCGTAGATGCAGAGCAGCAGCGCGGAGACCCCGATCGCCCAGCGCGCGCCCTCGTTCGGATCGAGCTCCCGCCGCACCGGATCCAGGTCGAGGCCCATCGCCTCCTCGCCCGGGCGGAAGGCGACCGTCGAGCGGCGATCGTGGGCGCGGCGCGCGAGATCGGCCACCCGGATCTTCACCCACGGGTCGCCGGCCGCGGGCAGGCGCGTGGGGTCGAACGCGAGCAGGTGCACCTCGCCGAGGCCGTAGAACGCCGAGCTGCCATACGGGCTCGCCCGCAGGTTTCCGCCCGACCAGCCGGAGAGCGCCTCGGCCACCTCGGGGCTCGCGCTCGGCGCGGGCAGCAGCACGTTGCCCGGCTTGCCGAGGCCGCTGGGCGCGCCCGGCGGCATGATCTCCTCGAGGGTGGGCGGCGCGACGCCGGCCCTCGAGACCTCGCCGCCGACGAGCGCCGCGAGCGTCGGGTGCCGCAGATCCTCGGGGCGCGCGACCGACAGCGCCAGCGTGCCGCCGGAGAGCACGTAGCCGGCGAGCGCGTCGAGCTCGGCGCCGTTCAACCTCGAGAGCGCGTCGGTCCGCAGGAGCACCGCGTCCGCCGCGCTGTACAGCGCCGGCCGGTCGGGCAGCAGCGGATCGCCCGTCGCGCCGTCGTAGCGCGGCTGCCCGACCCACAGGACGGCGTCCGGCGACGACCCGGGCCCGAAGCCGGTCGGCATGTACAGCGGCGCGACCGGCGCCTCGTGGAGCCCCGCCCGGAGGAGCGACGTCTCGCTGACGTCGAAGAGCACCACCGCGCGCTGCGAGGTCGACGAGAGCGCGTGCGACGACACGGTCGCGCCGCCCTCGTCGAGCGCGCGCACCAGCACGTCGCCGAAGGGCGACACCTGCACTGGCACGCGCACGTTGACCGACGCGCCCGCCCCGACGGTGTACGGCGCCGACGCGACGAAGACGCGCTGCTCGGAGGAGCGCCTCGACGAGACCTCGACCTCGCCTCTCGCCGCCCTGCCGCCGTTGTTCTGGATGCGCACGACGATCTGGTTCCACCCCCAGGGGACAGCGCCGCTCGTCCCGAACACCGGCGCCGCGTCGACGGCGAGCTCCGGCGCGCGGGGCGGCGGCGCCTGCCCGGACGCGGACCCCGCGGCCAGGAGCGCCGCGAGCCACGCCGCGCCGGCCGCGCCCTTCGCCGGCGACCCGATCCGGAGCGCCCGCGCCTCGTCGCCGCGCCTCATCGGCGGATCGCCTGCGCCACGGGCTCGGGCCGCGGCTCGACCGCGGAGAGGAGCGCGGCGACGACCTGATCCGTCGTGATCCCCTCCGCCTCGCCCTCGAAGGACCGGATCATGCGGTGGCGGAGCGCCGGCTTCGCGACCCGCTGCACGTCGGCGAAGGCGACGTGCGCCCTGCCCTGGAGCAACGCCACGGCCTTCGCGGCCAGCACCAGCGACTGCGCCCCGCGCACGCCGGCGCCGAACCGGAGCGCCCTCCGCACGATCTCGGGCGCCCCCTCGACGGCCGGATCGCTCGCCCGCGTCAGCCGCGACGCGTACCGCATCACCGGCTCGGCGACCGCGACGTCGCGGCAGAGCGCGCGGAGCGAGAGCACGTCGTCGCGGGTGAGCACCCGCGGCGGCGGGCCGCCGTCGTGGCCCGTGGTCCGGGCGAGGATCTCGGTCAGCTCGTCCTCGGTCGGGCTCGGCACGAGCACCTTGAGCAGGAACCGATCGAGCTGCGCCTCCGGCAGCGGGTACGTCCCCTCCATCTCGATCGGGTTCTCGGTGGCCAGCACGAAGAACGGCTCTTCCATGGCGTACCGCGTGCCCGCGATGGTGCACGCGTGCTCCTGCATGGCCTCGAGCAGCGCGCTCTGCGTCTTCGGCGTCGCCCGGTTGATCTCGTCGGCCAGGATCACCTGCCCGAAGATCGGCCCCTTGTGCAGCGAGAAGTGGCGCGAGCCGTCCGCCGCCGCGACGAGCACGTTCGTTCCGGTCACGTCGCTCGGCATGAGATCCGGGGTGAACTGGATGCGGGAGAACCTGAGATCGAGGCAGCCGGCGATGGTCCTGACGAGGAGCGTCTTGCCCAGCCCGGGCGCCCCTTCCAGGAGGACGTGCCCTCCCGCGATGATCCCCCAGAGCGTCTGCTCGATGACGTCGCCCTGGCCGACGACGGCCTGCCCGATCGCCTCGCGCAGCCGCGCGCTCGTCCGCTGCGCGAGCTCGAGCCTCGCCTCGAAGGAAGCCGGGGCCGCGCCCCGCTCTCCGTCACTACCTGCGCCTGATTCCGCCGCCATCTGATCGTCCTCGGGCGACGACCATAGCCGGCCCCGCGCCGGGCGTCGATCGGGGCCGAGGCGCGAGGCGGCGGACGCCGCCATGCTATGTTTCATGAATGAGCATGCTTATCCGGATCTGTCGCCGTGCCGTCGCCTCGCTCTTCCTCACCGCGCGCACCGGCGCGGCCCTCACCGCGGCTCTGGCGCTCGGCGCGAGCGCCTGTGCCACGGTGGCCGGCGAGCATGAGGTAGAGACAAAATTCCTCGTCAAGCCGACCTCGCTGTCGACCTTCTCCGGATGGAGCGAGGTCTCCGTCTCGCAGGACCCGAATTCCGTCGACGGCGCTGAGCTCAGGTTCATCCGGCTCGAAGCGCGCGACAACAACGTGCCGGACCTGACGTTCATCAAGAGCATCACGGCCGAGGCCGTCGTCGACGGCGTCGCGACCGTGGTCGCCAAGAAGGCGCCGATGCCTGCCGGCGAGCGCATCGTCCCGCTGGATCGCGCCTATCACGGCGACATCCGGAAATTCTTCTATGACGACGCCGAGAATGACGGTTACACGGTGCACGTCGACTGGCACGGCGAGGTCGATCTGACGAAGACGATCCCGCCGGAGGGCGTGTGGATGAGGGTCATCGTCGCCATCCGCGTCGAGTGATCGCGCCGAGGCGCGGCTGCCTTCCCTGGGCCCTCAGCGGGGCACGGCCATGCGCGCGCAGCCGACGAGCTCCTTGAAGAGCGGCGAGGTGACGTACCGCTCCCCGCCGTCGGGCAGGATCACCACGATCTTCTTGCCCTGCATCTCGTCGCGCGCCGCGATCGACAGCGCCGCTGCCATCGCCGCGCCGCCGGAGATGCCGACGAGGATCCCCTCGGTCTTGGCGAGCCGGCGCGCGGCCTCGAAGGACTCGTCCTCGGACACGGGCACCACCTCGTCGATGAGCTCGCGCCGGAGGATCTTCGGGACGAAGCCCGCGCCGATGCCCTGGATGAGGTGCGCCCCCGCGCGGCCGCCGCTCAGCACGGCGGCGTTCTTCGGCTCGACCGCGATCATCTTCACGCCCGGCTTCTTCTGCTTGAGCACCTCGCCCACGCCGGTGATCGTCCCGCCGGTGCCCACGCCGGCGACCACGACGTCGACCGCCCCGTCCGTGTCGTCCCAGATCTCGCGCGCGGTCGTCACCCGGTGCGCGGCGGGGTTCGCCGGGTTCTCGAACTGCTGGAGCATCACCGCGCCCGGCATCTCCCCCACGATCTGGCGCGCCCGCGCGACGGCCTGCACCATCAGCGATCCGGGCGTCAGCAGCACCTCGACCCCGAACGCCCGGAGCAGCGCGATCCGCTCCGGGCTCATCGACTCGGGCATCGTGAGGATCAGCCGGTAGCCCTTGGCCGCGGCGATCATCGCCAGCGCGAGCCCCGTGTTGCCGCTCGTCGGCTCGACGAGGACGCTCCCGTGGGTCAGCCGGCCCTGCCGCTCGGCGTCCTCGATCATCGCGAGGCCGATGCGATCCTTGACGCTGCCGCCGGGGTTCCGGCTCTCGATCTTGCCGATCAGCTCGGCGCGCAGCCCCTTGCCCGCAGAGCTCAGGCGAACGAGGGGGGTGTGCCCGATCGTCGCCGCGATGTTGTCGAAGATTGAACTCACGTGCCCGCCTCCGTGATGGCCCCCGCCCAGGCGGAACCGCCCGCCGGGTGGCTAGATGGAGTAGTCTTGCACGAAGATCTTCGCATCACGGAGATTTACAAGCACCCTGTCGCCTTCGGACAGGGCGAGCTCGGCGACGCGGTCCTTGGTCAGCTCGACGGAGAGCGGCTGGCCATCGGAGAGGCGGAGCTCCGCCTTGACCATCCATCCGACCCGCGACAGCCGCTCGACGCGCGCCATGCTGGCGTCGTCGGCGCCGGCCGCGCGCGACGAGTCGGGCCGGGCTTGGAGCTCGATGTCGTGCGGCCGCACGAAGGCGTGCACGCTCGCGCCGTTGCCCGTCCCGGGGGGGGCGTGCACCGCGAGGGTCCCGAGCGCGGCCTGGCCGTCGCGGACCTCCCCCTTGAGCACGTTGATCGACCCGACGAAGCTCGCCACGAACTCGGTCGCCGGCCGGTCGTAGATCTCCTCGGGCGAGCCGATCTGCTCGACCCGCCCCTTGTGCAGCACGATGACCCGGTCGGCGAGGTCCATCGCCTCTTCCTGGTCGTGGGTCACGAAGACGCTCGTGATCCCTCGCTCCTTGTGGAGCCTGCGGATCCACTCGCGCAGCTCGAGGCGCACCTTGGCGTCGAGCGCACCGAACGGCTCGTCGAGCAGGAGCAGCGACGAGCCTGGCGCGAGCGCGCGCGCCAGCGCGACCCGCTGCCGCTGGCCGCCGGACAGCTCGTGCGGGAACCGGCCGCCGAGCCCCTCGAGCTGCACGAGGCCGAGGAGCTCGTCGACGGTGGCCGCGATCTCCTTGCGGGGCCGCTTCCGGATCGTGAGGCCGAAGGCGATGTTGTCGCGCACGTTCATGTGCCTGAACAGGGCGTAGCTCTGGAACACGAAGCCGATGTTCCGGTCCTGCACCCGGGTGTGCGTCGCGTTCTTGCCGTTCAGGATCACCTCGCCCGAGTCGGGGCTCTCGAGCCCGGCGATGATGCGCAGGACGGTGCTCTTGCCCCCTCCGCTCGGCCCCAGCAGCGCGACCAGGGCGCCGCCCTCGATCTCGAACGAGACGTCGTCGACCACCTTGTTCGGACCGAACCGCTTCGTGAGCTGCTCGACAACAATTCCCATAAGCGACAGCTAGCCTTCTGCCCTGTCTCTCGCGCGCGCCTCGGACAGAAAAAACCCAGGGCGCCCGAGCGCGGCCCAGCGTCGCTCGCCGGACGGGGAGGCGCAACCAGATTCAGAAATATACATCGGAAAGGTGGGTGTATTTGCAAAAAGCGCCTCGCCTGCGCTCCGGCCCACGCTGCTGGAGCTCGCTCGGCCGCGGGCGCGCGCGTCGCGCAGCGGGGCGGCAGCCGGCCCAATGGACGGGCTGAAGTGCTAGCATCGCCGCGCCGCGACGCGGCAGGACCGGGACGGGAGGCCGCAGGGCGGCAGGACGAGGCGGCGGGCCGCGCGGCGCGGCGCGGCGGGACCAGGACGGGAGACGGATGCGTTGTCTGGTGACTGGGGTGGCCGGGTTCATCGGCGCCCACCTGGCGGAGCGGCTGGTCGAGCTCGGGCATGAGGTGCTCGGGGTGGATCGCTTCACCGACTACTACGCCCGCGAGCTCAAGGAAGGGAACCTGGCCCGGCTGCTCGGCGAGCCGCGCTTCTCTCTCTCGACGGCCGATCTCGCGACGGACGACCTGCGCCCGCTGCTCTCGGCGCGCGAGGTGGTCTTCCACCAGGCGGCGCAGGCGGGGGTGCGCCCGAGCTGGGGGCAGAGCTTCGAGGGCTACCTGCGCGACAACGTGCTCGCGACGCAGCGGCTGCTGGAGGCGGCGAGGGCGCACGGCCGGGTGCGCAAGCTCGTCTATGCCTCGTCGTCCTCCGTGTACGGCGATGCGGACGACGTCCCCATGCGCGAGTCCAGCCGGACCGCCCCTCACTCGCCCTACGGGGTGACGAAGCTCGCGGCCGAGCATCTCTGCGAGCTGTACCGGCGCAACTTCGGCTTGCCGACGATCTCGCTCCGGTACTTCACGGTGTACGGCCCCGGGCAGCGGCCCGACATGGCGTTTCACCGGTTCATCGCCGCCGTGCTGAAGGGCGAGGCGGTCCGCGTGCACGGTGACGGCGAGCAGACGCGCGATTTCACGTACGTGAGCGACGTGGTGCAGGCCAACGTCGAGGCGATGGAGGGCGGGGCGGTCGGCGTGCTCAACATCGGCGGCGGCTCGCGGGTGAGCCTGAACGAGGCGCTCGGGCTGCTCGGGGAGCTCGCCGGGCCGGTGCGCGTGGAGCGGGGAGAGCCGCAGGCCGGCGACGTCCGGCACACCTGGGCCGACACGACGGCGGCGCGGTCGGCCCTCGGATATGTGCCCCGGGTGCCCCTTCGCGAGGGGCTCGCCGCCCAGGTGGCCTGGCAGTCGCGGAGGCTCGGGCTCACCCGGTAGCGGGGCCCGGCGCGCCCTGATGGGCCGGCGGGTTCCGATGGGGGGACGAGAGCGACGACGCGGGGGACGAAAGCGACAACGTCGCGGCGCTGCTCCCACGAGCGTTGCGTTGAAGACGCAAAAAAGGAGGATCTGCTGCGCTGGGCTGCCGTCTGCGACCTTTGGATAACATCCAGACTTTAGGTCCGGTACGGATCGGGTCTATTCAGCAGATCATCGGCCTCTCCGCCGGCGCCTTCGCACGCCACATACGCAGGGTTGTGGCGAAGTTGTAAGCGCCTGACAGCCCACCGATCCGCGTCGCCGCGGCAGGTAAGGGGATAGCGCTCGATCGCGGTGCGTGTCGATCCTTTTCCGACCACGGCTCGCGCAATTTGCGTCGCGGACGCCATTGCGATCCGAGCCGTTATTTTCTCATACCGATCGTCGTGCGTCGCGCCGCGGTTGCCGTCCATCGCGTCACCCGCCTCCGAGGCGCGCCAGCACGCACGTCACGTTGTCCGGCCCGCCGTGCTCGTTCGCGAGGTCGACGAGCAGGCTGGCCGCGAGGCTCAGCTCCTGGTGCGCCTGCAGGACCCCCGCGATTTGCCCCTCCGTCACCGGCCCCCAGAGCCCATCCGAGCACAGGAGGAAGACGTCGCCCGGCTCTGTCGCTTCCACGCGCGACGCGATCGCCACGCTCTCGTCGCACCCGAGCGCCCGTGTCACGGCGCTCGCCCGATCGCTCAGCGCCTCGAGCGCTGCCAGCGCGCCGTCGCCGTCGCGGAGCAGCTCCTCGAGCAGCGAGTGGTCCCGCGTCAGCCGCTCCAGGTTTCCTCCGCGCATCCGGTACACGCGCGAGCCGCCCACGTGCGCGATGTACGCCATCCCCGGCCCGAGCAGCACGCCGGCGAAGGTCGTCGCCATGCCGCGCCGTTCGGGCTGCTGCTGACTCGCCTCGTAGATCGCCCGATTCGCGCGGCGCACGCTCAGCACGAGCCGCACCTCGTCCCGGTCGTGCGGGCTCGCCGCGCCGTACGGCCATGTGTCCTCCAGGTTTGCTTCTTCCTCGAAGCAGCTCTTGACCACCTCGATCGCCATGCGCGACGCCACCTCTCCGGCCGCGTTGCCTCCCAGGCTATCGGCCACCATGAACAGCCCGAGGCACGGCAGCGCCGCGAAGCTGTCCTCGTTGTGGCGCCGTCGCCGCCCCACGTCCGACTGCGCTGCCGCCTCGATGGCGAGCCTTGGATACACGATCGTCCTCCTCGCACGCTCGCCGCCAGGGCGAGCCGAGCCAAGGCGCGCTGGGATGCAGGGCGCCGGGTCCTTCTATCGTGGGCAGCGCGCCGCGGCGCTGCCGCGGTGGTTCAGCGCGCGCGAGCCGTCATCTCCGCGCTTGCGTGCTCTCCTGAACGGGCGCCCTCGCAGCGGCGCCCTTCGATCATTCGTGCTCGTCGTCGTGCAGCGGGAGCTTGGGTCGCGTCCCGGACGGCGGCGTGAGCTCCTCCACCGGCTCCCCTCGAGCGGCTCGCTCTGCTCTGCAGAGCGGGCAACCGTGCTCCGGGTCCCAGTCGACGTCCTCGAGCCCCAGCTTCCGCACCATCGAAAGCTCCCACATCATCATCCGGCTCACGTGGGTCACGTTGCCCGATCGATGCATGCCGTTGCCACGGAACCGCCGCTTGGCCATGTGCGCTCCTCGTGAGGTGAGGGTGCCCATTCTGCCGCCGACGAATCGGCTCACCAAGCGTTCTTTCGCCGAAACCGGCGGCCACGCACTGACTTACGTTTAGCTGCGTTAAATTGTCATGAAATGACATGTTCAATCTCATTTCTCCCAGGACTCGTCGGTCGCGAAGTTCCAGCAGATTCCGCTCGCTCCTCTCCGCGGGCGCTCATCGCCGCTGCCGAGCAACACCGACATCGCCAGCCACCCCGCGTGCAGCTCTCGCCTCACGGTCGCTTCCTCATCCGTGCAAAGTCCGCCATCCACGTGCTCGCTCCTGGCTCTCCCGCCGCGCTCGCTGTCCCGCCGCGCGCGCACACGCCCGCCGGTCGTCGCGCCGGCCGTGGCGCGCCGTGTCGTTCCTCGTCCTCGCCGCCCCACTCCACGCGGCCGCCGCGGCGGAGCTCCGCCGCAGCGCGCGCCGCTCGCCTACCTCAGAACGCCCGCACCTCGACCTTCACGCCCGCGGCGCCCTCCCCCTCCGCGTTCGCGCCCGCGCCGCCGGGGCCCGCCTCGCTCACCTCGATCGTCACCCCCTGCGTCGATGGCATCGCGCCCTTGTACGCGATCCCGATCGCGTGCCCGCCCTGGCCGCCTCCACCGGAACCGCCCGGGCCTCCCTTGCCGCCCGCTCCTCCGGCGCATGCGTCGTTCAACGCCGTCGCGCCCTCGGTCTTCGTGCCGCCGGGACCTCCGGCGCCTCCTTCGCCGCCTTCCTGCCCGGCTCCGCCCTTGCCGCCCGCTCCGCCGCGCCCCGTCTTCAGCTTCACGTCCTCGAAGCTCAGCGCCGCGTTCAGGCTAAGCAGCGCGATGCTCGACCCGCCGGCTCCGCCGCCCCGGCCACCTGCACCGCCGCAGCCGCCCGCGCCTCCCGAGCCGCCGCTCGCCCCGCCGGCCGACGCTTCGTTCGGGCACTTGTCTGCGCCTGCGCCGCCCTTCGCTCCGCCTCCTCCGCCTCCGCCTTGCGCCGTGCCGCCCTTCGCGCCGTCGCGGCCGGTGGCACCGGTGAAGCCGCTGGCGCTGATCTCTCCGAGGCCCGTCGCGCCTGCACCAGGCCCGCCCTCGGTGCCGTTCTCTCCAGCGGTCCCTTCGGTGCACACGTCTGCCCCCTCGCCTTTGCCTCCGTTCACCGATCTCTCTGGCGTGCCCGGTGAGCCTGCGCCGCCCGGGTTCTCCTGGCCGATGCCGCCAGCACCTCCGAGCGAATCGTCGCTCGGGTCGTCCGGCGTGCCGCAGTCGTTCTTGACCGATAGCCCACCCAGCGACGCAGCGGCCGAACATGCTTCGGTTCCTTCGTTCCCCGTCGCGTCCCCCATCGCCCTCGTCTCGTACGCAGCGCCTTCCGCTCCCGCAGCCGCGTCCCCCGCCTCCAGCACGCACCGCACGAGCTCCACGTTCGCCTCTTCCGCCACCGCCGCGATCGACGACACCCCCGCGAGCCGCTCGTCCTCCGCCTCGATCCCGCGCGCCTGCACGTGCACGTCCTCCACCCGCACGCTCGCCTCGGCTCCCCCGCCGCGCATCACCAGCGGCACCTCTCCCGCCCCCGCCGTCAGCGTCGTCTTCTTCTCCCCGCCGACCCAGCCCCAGCCGTTCGCGCAGTCCAGGCCTCCGTAGATCGTCACCCCCGGCGTCACCTCCACCGCCTCCTCGAACGCCTCCGCGCACGCGTACACCCGGCGCGTCCGGCTCTCCTCCGCCAGCGCAAGCGCTGCCCGCAGCGTCCGCACCGGCGCCTCCTTCGTCGCAGCGTTCCCGTCTGCGCCCGACCCCGACACGAACACCCCGCACGCGTTGTCCACCGCGCTCACGGTCTCGCTCGGGATGCACACCACGGGCGTCTCGTCCCATCGCCCGCGGTGATACTCGCACGTGAGCGTGAACTCGCAGTCGTCCGCGTCGTTGCTCCATAGAGCCTCGCAGGCACTCGCTTCGATGGCGAGCCCCAGAGCACCGAGCGCCCAAGCCCTTCTCCGCCTTCTCATCGCGCCTCTCCCTGTTCTCCTCACCACGAGCCCACCACGGCGATGCTTGCACCGCCCGCACCCAGCCCAGTCCCAGCCTCCAAAGAGACCGCGCGCGCTGGTCGCCCTCCGGGCCAGATGGCGTACGTCAACGCAGCTATCGCCAGCGCGCCCGAGGCCACGTAGGCAAGACGCGCCGCATTCGCGTGAACGTCGACACGCGCTGCTGTCCTGCGGAGCTCTCTGCATGCAAGGGCGTGATCGTCTGGGGCGTCGATGCACGCACCGCCGGCTTGCCAGAGCGCTGTTCGCTGCGCGCGCATGTCCGCGCTCGCCCCGTTCGACGCCACCGTGAACCCTGCCGCCGCCCCGAGCCCCACCACGCTCGCCGCGCCCAGCGCGATCACCGGCGCCCAGCTCCGCGGCTCCTCCGCCCTCGCCCCCGCCGCGGGCGCCTTCGGCTTCGCGTCCCCGATCAGCAGCGCGCTCGCCGCTCCTGACCGCATCGCCGCCTTCGGCTTCAACTCCGTCGTGATCTCCTCGCGCGACCCCGCCACCGCCGCCACCGGGATCACCGCCTCCTCGTACCCCGCGTGCCGCAGCACCAGCAGGTGCTGCCCTGGCTCCACGTAGAGGTCGTGCTTCGCCTCCTCCTCCGGCACGCGCTGGCCGTCGAGGAACACCGCCGCGCCCGCGACGTTCGTCACGCGCACACGCAGCGTCCCCACCTGCGCCTTCGCCTCCGCCAGCAGCGCCTCCATCCGCGCAACCTTCTCCGGCTCGATCTCAGGCCCCACCGTGCGTACCCCGAACGCCACGTGCTTCGCCGCCGACGCGGGCTTGTTCAGCAGCAGCTGCACGTGCCCGAGATTCGTCGCGATGTCGTACGACTTCATCCGCGCCCACGCCCGCAGGTACAAGAGCTCCGCTTCCTCCAGCCGGCCTGCCAACTGCGCCGTCCGGCCCTCCTCGAAGTCACGCGCCGCGCGGTCACGCTCGCTCTCCTCGCTCGACCCCGCCGCCGCCCCCTCCTCTCCGCGCGCGCTCGTCGTCGCCGCCGTGCTTCCGAGCAACAACGACATCGCCAGCCAACCCGCGTGCAGCTCTCGCCTCACCGTCGCTTCCTCGCCCTCGCAAAGTCCGTCATCCACGTGCCCGCTCCTCGCTCGGCGCGCTCGCTGTCCCGCCGCCTGCGCACACGCTCGGGTCTTGGTGCGCCCGTAACGGGAGGCAGCAACGCGTCATCACCGCGCACGTCACCCGCCCCCGAGGCGTACCAGCACGCATGTCACGTTGTCCGGACCCCCACACTCGTTGGCGATGTCGACCAGCAGGCTCGCCGCGAGGCTCAGGTCCCGGTGCTTCCCCAGCACGCCCGCGATCCGCGCCTCGGGCACCGGGCCCCACAGCCCGTCCGAGCACACGAGGAACACGTCGCCCGGCTGCGTCGCATCCACACGCGACTCGATCTCCACGCTCTCGTCGCACCCCAGCGCCCGCGTCACCGCGTCACCGCGTCCGCACGGCCGTTCAGCGCCTCTAGCGCTGCCAGTGCGCCGTCGCCCTCGCTCAGCAGCTCCTCCAGCAGAGTGTGGTCTCGCGTCAGCCGTTCCAGCTTGCCGCCACGCATCCGGTACACCCGCGTGTCGCCCACGTGCGCGATGTACGCCATCCCCGCCCCGAGCAGCACGCCCGCAAACGTCGTCGCCATGCCGCGCGTCTGCTCTTGCCGCTGGCTCGCGTCGTAGATCGCCCGGTTTGCCCTCCGCACGCTCAGCACCAGCCGCACCTCGTCCCGGTCGCGCGCCGGCGCCGTGCCGTAAGGCCAGGTGTCCTCGAGCTCTTCGTCCTCTTCGAAGCAGCTCTTCACGACCTCGATGGCCATCCGGGACGCGACCTCTCCGGCCGCGTTGCCGCCCAGCCCGTCGGCCACCATGAACAGCCCGAGGCACGGCAGCGCCGCGAAGCTGTCCTCGTTGTTGCTCCGGCGCCGGCCCACGTCCGACTGCGCTGCTGCCTCGATGGCGAGCGTTGGATACACCTTCGTCCTCCTCGCGCGCTCGTCGTCAGGACGAGCCGAGCTGTGGCGCGCCAACCTCCGCGGCGCGCGTTTCCCTCGATGTGATCAGGCCGCGACGCGCGCGGCCTTCGCTACGTCGCTACCTCAGCACAGCCGCAGCGCCGCCAGCACCACGCCGCACACGAGCCCCACGACGAGGAGCACCGCGCCGACCTGCGCCAGGCGCGACTTGCTGCGCTGCTCGGCCTCCGCCGGCGCCATGCTCACCCACGCTTCGTTGTCCGCCTCCTGCTCGGCGGCTCGCTCCTCGGCCGCCCACTTCTCCACCCAGCCAGCGAACTGCACCAGGCACGCCTCCATCCGGGCGTCCTCGATCCCGTCGATCTCCATCACCCGTCGCGCACGCACCTCGGCGAGCCGCTTCTTCTCCGCCTTCGGCGTCGTCGCGCACCACACCGGATCGCTCCACGGAGCCAGAGAGACCGATGGGTCCTTCAGCGCGGCGGTGATGTCCTTCGGTGCCTTCATCGTGCTCACCCTCCACACGGCGACTGCGCCGCGAAATCCCAGCAAATACCAGCGCTCCCCGGCACGCCGGCGCTCTCCAACGGGCCGCCGGGCGCGGCGTTGCCGCCGTCGCCGGCCGTGCCGGGCGTGAATTGCACCGCTGGTGCTGCGTTCGGGGCCGCCGCATAGGCGATGCCTACGGCGTGGCCGCCTCGACCGCCAGCGCCGGGGCCTCCCGCTCCGCCTTGGCCGCCATCGCCACCACGGCAGCCCCGGGTTGACGGTGGTGTTTCCGATGCAGTT
The DNA here is from genome assembly GCF_051519845.1 of Sorangium sp. So ce362. Taxonomy (NCBI): domain Bacteria; kingdom Pseudomonadati; phylum Myxococcota; order Polyangiales; family Polyangiaceae; genus Sorangium; species Sorangium sp. So ce362. The sequence continues at coordinate 9,740,520 of NZ_CP150332.1, forward strand.
CCGCCGGCAGCGCCGATGCCGCCGTCGGCACCGTTGTGTCCGGCGACTCCGGCGCCGCCCTTGCCGGCCTTGCCCACCGTCACAGTCACGTCCCTCAGCACCAGCCTCGTCCCGAGGCTGAGGATGCCGACGCTCGACCCGCCGGCCTTGCCACCGCCGCCGCCTTTGCCGCCGCAGCCGCCGGCCCCGCCTCCGCCGCCGCTCGCGCCGGGGCCCTCACCAGTGTCCTCGCCGGCCTTGCAGAAAAGCCCTGCTTTCGCTCCACCGCCACCACCGCCCCCTTGACCGCGACCGCCCGTCGTGCCGTGCGTACCGTCGCCGCCCACAACGCCGGTCAACGCGAGCGTCGTGCTGCTTCCGGCAGTGCCAGCAACGCCGGCAGCACCTGACACGCCATCCTCTCCACGCCGGCATTCACCAGCCGCATCGGTTTGGCCGACACCGCCGAGCCCCTTGTTGTTCGGGTTCTCCTCTGGCAACGGCGCGCCGTCCTCCCCGCGTTGCCCGTTGCCCTCATCCATCCCGGGGTTTCCTCCGCGCCCGCCTCGACCGCCGCGCGTCTCGCCGTCCTCGCACGTCGTCACGCCGGGTTCTCCGTCGAGGACGAGGCCGCAAGCGTTCCCCACCGCCCCCGCCGCTGCTCCCGCCTGTGGCGCCTCCGCCGGCGTCTCGCCCTTCGCGCCATCCATCCCATCGCCCGCGGTCACGTCCACCTGCACGAGTTCCGCGTCGACGTCCGCCACCGCCACGCCGATCGACGATCCGCCGGGCTCCGTCGCGCTCGCCGCGCGCACCGCGAAGCTCCGCACCTTCGCCCCGCTCGCACCCTCTGTCAGCGTGAGCGCGATCTCGTCCGCGGGCCCCTCGATCGCGCTCCGCGCGCTGGCGCTCCACGTCCACCCCGCGCCGCAGTCGAAGCCCCCGATCACCTCGACCCCCGCGCCGATCGTCACGCTCTCGGCGAACGCCTCGCCAGCGCACGCGAGCACCCGCTTGCCGTTCGCGTTCGCGATCGCCTCCCCGAGCGACGCGTACGGCCTCGCCTTCGTCCCGTCGCCATCAGGCTCCGCGCTCGCGCTCGCGCTCGCGAACACCGCGCATTCATCGATCACCGCGCCGGCATCTTGCGCTGGATCGGCGTCGCATGCTGGGTTGCCGTTACCGCCGCCACCGCCGCTACCCGCCGGCACAGCGTCGAGACACACGCCCAGCAGGCACTCCGGTGGCTGGACGAAGCATCCTGCTCCGCTCGCGCCGAGCACCACGCCGAACGTCACGATTGCCCCGCCCCTCCATCGCGCGCCTTGCATCGCAGATATCCTCGAAGAAGGCCGGATGCCCTGACTGGACTTCGGGCACGTTGCCACCGGCGTCACGCTAGCCTGTCCCGTCGACGCCATCTTCCCAGCCCCGCAATCTCTCGCGTCCATGCGCTCCATGCACCGCCTCTTTCGCCGCACTACCACGCGCTCGTCACCACGAGACCGCCCCCGTGTACCGCCAACATCGGGCTCACCTTCACGCTCCCCGCCCGCTCGGGAGGCACCTTCGCCAGCCAGGCATAGGCTGCCGTTCCCAGGCCCACCGTCCCCGCACCAATCCAGCTCCAGATCGCCGCATTCCACAGCCCGGATGCGTCGTCGTAGCGCTCCACCGCATCACGGCAGCTCAGAGTGCGCTGCCCCGCGGCGCACACATAAACGCCTCCCTCGCGCCTCAACTCGTCTCGTTGGTCACTGGCGGCGGACCACTTGCTTGCGGCCACCACCGCCAACACCGTCCCGACGCCGGCTGCAACGCCAGCCGCAACCACGCCACCCGTGATCACCGCCGTCCTCGGCCCGCCGGCCCGCTCCTCCGCCCTCGCCCCCGCCGCGGGCGCCTTCGTCTTCGCGTCCCCCATCCCCGGCGCGCTCGCCGCTCCCGGCCTCGCCGCTCCCGGCCCCGCCGCCACCGGCGCCTTCTCCGCCTTCGGCTTCAGCTCCGGCTCGATCGTCTCCGTCATCCGCGGCGCCGCAAGCACCCCCAGATGCTCGTCCTCGTACCCGGCCCGCCGGATCACCAGCAGGTGCGGCCCGGGCTCCAGGTAGAGCTCGTGCTTCACCTCCTCCGCCGGCACGCGCTCGAGGTCCACGAACACCTCCACGTCCGCCACGTTCTTCACCCGCACCCGCAACGTCCCCACCTGCGCCTTCGCCGCCTCAAGCAGCGCCAGCATCCGCGCAAGCCGCTCCGGCTCGATCTCCGGACCGACCGTCCGCACGCCGAACGCCAGGTGCTTCGCCGCCGACGCGGGCTTGTTCAGCAACAGCTGCACCTGCCCGAGGTTCGCCGCGATGTCGTACGACTTCATCCTCCTCCACGCCCGCAGGTACAAGAGCTCCGCTTCCTCCAACTGGCCCGCCAGGTGCGCCCTTCGGCCTTGCTCGAAGTCACGCACCGCGCGCTCTCGCTCGCTCTCCGCGCTCGGCCTCGCCTCCGCTCGCTCCTGCTCTCCGCGGACGCTGCTCGTCGCTGCCGTGCTCCCGAGCAGCACCGACATCGCAAGCCACCCCGCCTGAAGCTCTCGCCTCACGGTCGCTTCCTCGTCCTCGCAACGTCCGCCATCCACCTGCTGCTCCTCGCTCGCTCTCCGCGCTCGGCCTCTCGCCGCGCGCACACGTCCGCCGCTCGTCGCGCCAGGTCCAGCGCGCCGTCTCGCTCGTCGTCTTCTCCGGCCCGCTCCACGCTGCTGCTGCGCAGCCTCCGCAGCAGCAGCGCGGCTCACGCGCTCACGTCAGAACGCCTGCACCTCGGCCTTCACCCCCGCCGCTCCCTCACCCTCGGCGTTCGCTCCCGTGCTGCCGGGCCCCGCTTCGCCGAGCTCGATCGTCGCTCCTTGCGCCGGCGGCGCCGCGCCCCTGTACGCGATCCCCAGCGCGTGCCCGCCGCGACCGCCGCCTCCTTGACCACCCGGGCCTCCCTTGCCACCGGGACCGCCAGCACACGCATCGTTGAGCGCTCTCGCATCTTCAAGCTTCTTGCCGCCGGGACCGCCGGCTCCTCCAGCTCCGCCATCCTGCCCAGCGCCGCCCTTGCCGCCGGCTCCGCCGTGCCCCGTCTTCAGCGTCACGTCCTCGAAGCTCAGCGTTGCGTTCAGGCTGAGCAGCGCAATGCTCGAACCGCCCGCTCCGCCGCCTCGCCCGCCGGCGCCACCGCAACCGCCCGCGCCTCCAGAGCCGCCGCTCGCGCCTCCGGCCGACTCGGCCAACATGCACTTGCCGTCGCCCGCGCCGCCCTTCGCTCCGCCGCCTCCACCTCCGCCTTGCGCGGTGCCGCCCTTGGTGCCGCTGCTGCCAGCGACGCCGGTGTAACCAGCTGCGCTGATCTCGCCGAGACCGCTCGCACCTGCTCCCGGCCCGCCCTCGGTGCCGTTCTCGCCTGCGATCCCGTCGGTGCAGACCATCGCCGCTTCCTCACCCTCACCCGTGCCGCCGTTCAGCGTTTCACCCGGCGAGCCTTTTACCCCCGGGACGCCGGTGTCCACTTCACCGTTTCCGCCAGAGCCTCCGCGCGAATCGTCGCTCGGGTCCTCCGGCGTGCCGCAGTCGTTCTTGACCGACGCCCCGCCGGACGTGCGGTCCCCCGAGCACGCCTGCTCTCCGGGCTTCCCGTCAGGGCTCCGCATCGCGCCGACCCCGTACGCGGCGCCCGCTTCCCCCGCCGCCGCATCGCCCGCCTCCAGCACGCACCGCACAAGCTCCACGCTCGCCTCTTCCGCCAGCGCCGCGATCGACGACACCCCCGCGAACGCCACCTGCTCGTCCGGCCCGACACCGCGCGCCTTCACGTGCACGTCCTCGATCCGCACGTCCCCCTCGCCTCCGCCTCCGCGCACCACCAGCGGGATCTCTCCAACCCGCGCCGTCAGCACCGTCTTCTTCTGCTCCCCGGCCCGGCCCCACCCGCTCGCACAGTCCAGGCCCCCGTAGATCGTCACCCCCTGCGTGACCTCCACCGCTTCCTCGAACGTCTCCGCGCACGCGTACACACGCCGCTTCCCGCGCTGCTCCGCGAGCGCCAGCGCCTCACGCAGCGTCTTCACAGGCGCATCCTTCGTCGCGGCGTGCTCGTCGTTCCCCGACGTCGACACGAACACCCCGCACACGTCGTCCACCGGGGTCGCGCTCTCGTTCGGCACGCAGTCGGAAGGCGTGCCGCCGCCACTTCCAGTCAGAAGAAAGTAATCACATGTCAGCATCCGAGTGCAGTCGTCCGTCACGTCGATCCGCAGGGAATCGCACCCCGTGGTCATGACAACGGTCGCTGCGCTTGCCCAAATCCACTGTCTTGCTTGGATTCCCATGGCTTCTTCTCTCGCGAACCCGTTACCAAGCGCCAAAGAGCGCAAGCCCTGCACCGTGAGCGATCACTTGAGGCGACACGCGCACCCCCGCCGCTACTGGCTGTTGTGGCCGGGGCCAGAGCGCATACGTCGTCGCAGCGATCGCAAGCGCACCCGATGCGGCGTAAGCTGCCCACGCCACTCTCCCGAATGCCTCTTCACGAGAACCCGCTTCGTAGAGCCCAGAACATTGGGTGGTGAACGAGCTCGGCGGCTCGTTGCACTGGCCACCGGCCATCAAGATGGCGTGCCCCTGAGCATCGACGTCCGCGCTTGCCTTTCTTGACGCCACCGTGAATCCCACCGCCACCCCGAGCCCCACCGCGCTCGCCGCCCCCAGCGCGATCACCGGCACCCAGCTCCGCCGCTCCCCCACGCCCGCCCCCGCCGCGGGCGCCTTCGTCTTCGCGCCCCCCATCCCCGCCGCGCTCGCCGCTCCCGGTGCCGCTGCGCCCGGGCCCTTCCCACCCGGCCCCGTCGCCGCCGCCTCCGGCGCCTTCGGCTTCAGCTCCGGCTCGATCGTCTCCGTCATCCGCGGCGCCGCAAGCACCCCCAGATGCTCGTCCTCGTACCCGGCCCGCCGGATCACCAGCAGGTGCGGCCCGGGCTCCAGGTAGAGCTCGTGCTTCACCTCCTCCGCCGGCACGCGCTCGAGGTCCACGAACACCTCCACGTCCGCCACGTGCTTCACCCGCACACGCACCGTCCCCACCTGCGCCTTCGCCTCCGCCAGCAGCGCCTCCATCTGCGCAACCCGCTCCGGCTCGATCTCTGGCCCCACCGTCCGCACCCCGAACGCCACGTGCTTCGCCGCCGACGCGGGCTTGTTCAGCAGCAGCTGCACCTGCCCGAGGTTCGTCGCGATGTCGTACGACTTCATCCGCGCCCACGCCCGCAGGTACAAGAGCTCCGCTTCCTCCAGCCGGCCTGCCAGCTGCGCCCTCCGGCCTTCCTCGAAGTCACGCACCGCGCGGTCGCGCGCGCTCTCCTCGCTCGACCCCCCCACCGCCCGCTCCTGTCCGCGCGCGCTCGTCGTCGCCGCCGTGCTTCCGAGCAGCACCGACATCGCCAGCCACCCCGCGTGCAGCTCTCGCCTCACCGTCGCTTCCTCGCCCTCGCAAAGTCCGTCATCCACGTGCCCGCTCCTCGCTCGGCGCGCTTCGCTCGGCTGTCGCCTCGCGCGCACGTCCGCCGTTCGTCGCGCCGGCCATGGCGCGCCGTCTCGCCCGTCGTCCTCTCCGCACCGCTCCGCGCCGCTACCGCGGCGCACGCTCCGCCGCAGCAGCAGCGCCGCTCACGACCTCACCTCAGAACGCCTGCACCTCGGCCTTCACGCCCGCCGCCCCCTCGCCCTCTGCATTCGCGCCCGTGCCGCCTTGGCCCGCTTCGCCCAGCTCCACCGTCGCTCCTTGCACCGGCGGCGCCGCGCCCGTGTACGCGATCCCGATCGCGTGACCGCCCCGACCGCCGCCGCCGGAGCCGCCTGGACCTCCCTTGCCGCCAGCCCCGCCCGAGCAGGCGTCGTTCAACGCGGTCGCTGCCTCGGGCTTCGTGCCGCCGGGGCCGCCCGCTCCTCCTTCGCCGCCATCCTGACCGGCCCCGCCCTTGCCCCCGGCTCCACCGCGCCCCGTCTTCAGCGTCACCTCCTCGAAGCTCAGCGCCGCATTCAGGCTGATCAGCGCGATGCTCGCTCCGCCCGCGCCGCCTCCTCGCCCGCCCACTCCGCCGCAGCCGCCAGCGCCCCCCGAGCCGCCGCTCGCGCCGCCCGCCGACGCTTCGTTCTGGCACTTGCCGTCGCCCGCGCCGCCCTTCGCGCCGCCGCCTCCGCCGCCGCCCTGCGCCGTGCCGCCCTTCGCGCCATCGATGCCGGCGGCGCCGGTGAAGCCGCGGGCGCTGATCTCGCCCAGGCCCGTCGCGCCTGCACCAGGGCCGCCCTCGGCGCCTTTGCCTCCGGCGGTCCCGTCGGTGCACACCTCCGCACCCGCGCCTTTGCCTCCGTTCGTCAGATTCTCTGGGGTACCGGGAATCCCGGGGAGACCCGTGTCCGCTTCGCCGTTTCCGCCTGAGCCTCCGCGCGAATCGTCGCTCTCATCCTCCGGCGTGCCGCAGTCGTTCTTCACGCTCCCGCCTGGAACGACGATCGCCGCCGTGCACGCCTCGCCGCCGCTGTTTCCCTCGGCTCCGCCCATCGCGCTCGTCTCATGCGCGGCTCCCTCTGCTCCCGCCGCCGCATCCCCCGCCTCCAGCACACACCGCGCCAGCTCCACGCTCGCCTCTTCCGCCAGCGCCGCGATCGACGACCCCCCCGCGAACGCCACCTGCTCGTCCGGCCCGATCCCCCGCGCCTTCACGTGCACGTCCTCCACCCGCACCTTCGCCTCGCCTCCACGCACCACCAGCGGGATCTCTCCAACCCGCGCCGTCAGCACCGTCTTCTTCTGCTCCCCGGCCCGGCCCCACCCGTTCGCGCAGTCAAGGCCCCCGTAGATCGTCACCCCCTGCGTCACCTCCACCGCCTCCTCGAACGTCTCCGCGCACGCGTACACCCGCCTCCCGCGGTGCTCGGCAAGCGCCAGCGCCGCGCCCAGCGTCTTCATCGGTGCATCCTTCGTCGCGGTATTCTCGTCGTTCCCCGACGACGACACGAACACGCCGCACACGTCGTCCACCGCCATGGGGTTCTCGCTCGGCACGCACCCGGCAGGGGTTTCCATCTCGTTCCACAGCCCGCGAAAGTGCTCACAAGTCATGAGAAATTCGCAATCCTCGGTCGTGTTGGGCCATGCAACGTCGCAGCCACAAAAGATCACGGCGAGCGCCAAGACCCCACGCATCGAGCGCCTTCTTTGCATTCTCATCGCAACCTCTCGCGAGCGCTTCACCAGACACCTCGCACGACGAGTCCAGCACGGCCCGGACTCAACTCGGGCGATGCGTGCATCCCGCGGGACGTTGCAGTCCGTGCACGCGGCCAGAGCGCGTAGGTCATCGCACCAATCACTAGAGCACCGGAGGCCACATACGCGACAGTCGCCGTCCGCGTGCGTGTTTCGTGGCGCGACGCGCTGTCGCGAAGCCCCGAACATAGATCGCTGTACTCACCGGGAACCTCCACGCAGCCGCCGCCGGCCTGACGCAGCATCGCGTGCTGCCTGTCTCCATCCGCGCTCGCCGCGTTCGCCGCCACCGTGAATCCCACCGCCACCCCGAGCCCCACCGCGCTCGCCGCCCCCAGCGCGATCACCGGCACCCAGCTCCGCGGCTCCTCCACTCCCGCCCCCGCAGCGGGCGCCTTCGTCTCGCCCTCCCCCATCCCCGCCGCGCTCGCCGCTCCCGGCCCCGCCGCTCCCGGCCCCGTCGCCGCCGCCTCTGGCGCCTTCGGCTTCAGCTCCGGCTCGATCGTCTCCGTCATCCGCGGCGCCGCAAGCACCCCCAGATGCTCGTCCTCGTACCCGGCCCGCCGGATCACCAGCAGGTGCGGCCCGGGCTCCAGGTAGAGCTCGTGCTTCACCTCCTCCGCCGGCACGCGCTCGAGGTCCACGAACACCTCCACGTCCGCCACGTTCTTCACCCGCACCCGCAACGTCCCCACCTGCGCCTTCGCCTCGTCGAGGAAGTGCCGCATCCGCGCGATCTGCTCAGGCTTCGCCGACGGCGGCGCCGTCCTCAGCGCGAACGACAGGAACGTCGCCGCAGACCGCGGCTTCTTCAGCTGCAGCTGCACCTCTCCGAGGTTCGCCGCGATGTCGAACGACCTCACCAGCGCCCACGCCTTCAGGTACAAAAGCTCCGCGTCCGACCACCGCTTCTGCTTGAACGCATCGTTCCCCTCCCGGTAGAGCTGCGCCGCGCGGGCGTTGTCGCCGCGCGCCTCGTCCTCCCCGGCCGCTGCCGCCGCGCTCGGCGGCGAGGCCTGCGCGAGGGCCGCGGCCGGCGCGAAGGCGCACAGCGCGCAGAGCGCCGCGCCCGTCAAGTGCATCGTCAGGTTCCTCATCGCGTGTTCCATCGTCGATCCATCCCGGCGGCTCAATCGAAGTTCGGCGTGTCGTAGGGGCTCGGCGGCGGCGGCGCGTCCGGTCCCGCCCGCGCAGGCGCCGCGCCCGCCGGCCGCTTCGGCGCGTCCCGCGCCTGCGCCGCGGAAGCGCTCGCAACCGGCGACGCGCTCGCAACCGGCGACGCGCTCGCAACCGGCGACGCGCGCTGCGAGGCGGCCGGCGCACCCCGCCTGCTCTGCAGCGCGGTCGTCGCCGCTGCTGCCGCCGCCTCTCCGCGCGGCATCGGCCGCGCGGAGACGGCAGCTGCTGTGGACGCCACGCTCGCAACCGGCGGCGCCACCGCGCTCCCGACCGGCGCCGCCTCGCTCGCAACTGGCGCCGCCGCGCTCCCGACCGGCGCCGCCTCGCTCGCGACCGGCCCCGCCGCGCTCGCCACCGGCACCCCTGCGCTCGCCGCAGCCATCCCCTCCGCTCGCCGGACCGCTGCCGTTGCGGCCTGCGCCGCGCCGCCTGCGCCACGGGCCACCTCGCCCGCGCCGTCGCGTGCTCCCCTCCCGGATCGCACCACCGCCACCGCGATGGCCAGCAGCACGCCCATCACCAGCACAGCCGCCGCGCGCCGCCCGCCCGCCCGGCGCGCCGCGCGCCGCGCCGCCGCGATCTCCGCGATCTCCGCGAGCCGCGGTGCCCCGCCCGCTGCTCCCGCGCTCCCCGCCGGCACGCTCTCCGCCGCCGCATCCCCCGTCGCCGCCTCGCTCCCAGCGGCCCCGCCGTCCTCGCCTCGCCCCCCGTGCCACTCCGCCAGGATCTCGCTGTCGATCACGATCGGCTGCCGCTTCGTCACCGCCAGCCCCTCCGGCATCGACACGCTCGGCGCCCCCACGTCCGCGAGCGGCGCGCGCTGCGCCGGGTTGCGCGCCCCGCCGCCCCGCCTCGCGCCCTCCCGCGGCGCCGGCACCCGCCGCGGATCCTCGATCTGGATCCGCTCCATCTCCACCGTCGGGTGCGGCGGACGCGGCGCGACCTCGCCCACCGCGTAGGCCCTCGCCTCGTCCTCTCCCTGGCTCTGGATCGCCCGGGTTGTGTCACCGACCGGCTTGAGCGCGACAGCAAGAAGGAAGAGCAGCAGAAGGATGGATGCCCACCCCCGGTCCGTGCTCGGCCCTTCGGGCCTGCGCGCGGCCCGCCCCTCCCACGTCCCGCGCTCCGCGCGGGACGGGAGGGGTACGTCCGCCGCCGGCACCCCGGTTGTCATGGAAAGGTCCGAAGACCGCTCGGCCGTGGTCCTCCTCTCGATCCCGCCTTCGTCTCGGCCGCGAAGCTCGATGACACCGCCTCGCGTGCGGCGAGGCGCTCGACGTCCAGCGCCTCGCCCGCCGCACGCGAGCGACAGCCCCACCTGCAACACCTCATCACCGCTCACGTCAACCGCCTCCGAGACGTGCCAGCACGCACGTCACGTTGTCCGGCCCGCCGTGCTCGTTCGCGATGTCCACCAGCAGGCTCGCCGCGAGGCTCAGGTCACGGTGCCTCCCGAGCACGCCCTCGATCCGCCCTTCGGGCACCGGGCCCCACAGCCCGTCCGAGCACACGAGGAAGATGTCTCCCGGCGCGGTCGCCTCCACGCGTGACTCGATCGCCACGCTCTTGTCGCACCCGAGCGCCCGCGTCACGGCGTTCGCCCGGTCGTTCAGCGCTTCGAGCGCTGCCAGCGCGCCATCGCCGTCGCGGAGCAGCTCCTCCAGCAGCGTGTGATCCTGTGTCAGCCGGTCCAGCTTGCCGCCACGCATCCGGTAGACCCGCGTATCCCCCACGTGCGCGATGTACGCCATGCCTGGCCCGAGCAGCACGCCCGCAAACGTCGTCGCCATGCCGCGCGTCTGCTCGTGGCGCTGGCTCGCGTCGTAGATCGCCTGGTTGGCACGCCGCACGCTCAGCACCAGCCGCACCTCATCTCGGTCGTGCGCGCTCCCCGTGCCGTAGGGCCACGTCTCCTCGAGGTCTTCTTCCCCCTCGAAGCAGCTCTTGACGACCTCGATGGCCATCCGGGACGCGACCTCGCCGGCCGCGTGGCCGCCAAGCCCGTCGGCTACCATGAACAGCCCGAGGCACGGCAGCGCCGCGAAGCTGTCCTCGTTGTGGCTCCTGCGGCGGCCCACGTCCGACTGCGCTGCCGCCTCGATGGCGAGCTGTGGATACACGATCGTCCTCCTCGCGCGCTCGTCGCCGAGACGAGCCGAGCCAAGGCGCGCCGCGTATCGCGGCGCGCTCAATCCTTCTCACGACCACCTCAGCGCACGAGGCGGTGCTCCTTGCTCAGCGCTTCAGCGCGCGTGGGCCACGTCGGCGCACGCGCGTCCCTGTCAGGCGCCTGGCTGAAAAGGGGTCCGCTTCTCCTGGGCTGCTGCCAATGGCCATTGGATAGATATCCAGACTATAGGCCTGACGAAGCAGTGGAGGATTTCAGCAGACCATCGGCCCACCCGCCCGGCACTCACGCTTTCCCAGCAGTGTTGTTAGCCCCGAGCAGCCCACCGACCCGCGTTGCGGCGGCGCGACAGAAGGTACTGCCTGGGCCCTCTCTACGTCCAGCCTCCTGAAGCGATGTTGCCCTTGATTTCTCGGGGAAATCTCATTCCCTCCAGAGCGATTCAATTCTCACACGATTCACCTGATCCGAAATTCCAGCACATGCCGGCGCTCCCCGGCGCGCCGGCGCTCTCCGTCGGACCGCCGGGCGCGGCGCTGCCGCCGTCGCCGGCCGTGCCGAGGGTGACCTGCACCGCCGGCGCTGCGTTCGGGGCCGCCGCATAGGCGATGCCTACGGCGTGGCCGCCTCGACCGCCAGCGCCGGGGCCTCCCGCTCCGCCTTGGCCGCCATCGCCACCACGGCAGCCCCGGGTTGACGGTGGTGTTTCCGATGCAGTTCCGCCGGCAGCGCCGATGCCGCCGTCGGCACCGTTATGTCCGGCGACTCCGGCGCCGCCCTTGCCGGCCTTGCCCACCGTCACAGTCACGTCCCTCAGCACCAGCCTCGTCCCGAGGCTGAGGATGCCGACGCTCGACCCGCCGGCCTTGCCCCCGCCGCCGCCTTTGCCGCCGCAGCCGCCGGCACCGCCTCCGCCGCCGCTGGCGCCGGGGCCCTCCACGGTGTCCGCGCCGGCCGGGCAGAACAGCCCGGCCTTCGCTCCACCGCCACCACCGCCCCCTTGACCACGCTTGCCCGATGTGCCGGTGGCGCCGTCGCCGCCCGCGATACCGCTCAACGTCAGCGTCGTGCTGCTGCCCGCGGCGCCAGCGACGCCGCGAGCTCCGCTCTTGCCGATTGTGCCGGGCTTGCAGTCGCCGTCTGGATCCGTCTGTCCCGCGCCGCCAAGCCCGGACGCGTCTGGATTCGGCTCGGGCAACGGCGCGCCATCCGCACCGTTCTGCCCGTTGCCGTCATCCGTCCCCGGGCTTCCTCCGGGGCCGCCTCGACCGCCGCTCGTCTCGCCGTCCTCGCACGTCGTCACGCCGGGCTCGCCGCCTCGCACGGCGGCGGGTAGCGCGCACGCGTTCGACGCGCTCATCGTCTCCGCGCTCGCGCCCGCCTGTGGCGCCTCCGCAGGCGTCTCGCCCTTCGCGCCATCCATCCCGTCGCCCGCGGTCACGTCCACCTGCGCGAGCTCCGCCTCGATGTCCGCCATCGCCACGCCGATCGACGATCCGCCTGCCACCGTCGCGTTCGCCGCGCGCACCGCGAAGCTCCGCACCTTCGCCCCGCCGGCGTCCTCCGTCAGCGTCAGCGCGATCCGATCCGCGGGCGCCTCGATCGCGCTCCGCGCCTCGTCGCTCCACGTCCACCCTGCGCCGCAGTCGAAGCCCCCGATCACCTCGACCCCCGCGCCGATCGTCACGCTCTCCGCGAACGCTCCGCTCGCGCACGCGAGCACCCGTTTGCCGTTCGCGTTCGCGATCGCCTCCTCGAGCGACGCGTACGGCCTCGCCTTCGTCCCGTCGCCGTCAGGCTCCGCGCTCGCGCTCGCGAACACCGCGCACTCGTCCGTCACCGCGCCGGCGTCCTGCGTCGGATCGGCGTCGCACCCGGGCCTGATATCACCACCGCCGCCTCCAGCGCCGTTGAGCACGCAGTGGGTGAGCATGTGCTCGCAATCGTCAAGCAGAGGGAAGGGCAAGCAGCCCGCAACGGCTGCGCTCGCGATGAGCAACCCCACGATGAGCACCGATGCACGACGAGCAGTTCGACGCATGATTCTGTCTCCTCGATCCACGGCGTCCGCTCAGAGCACACCGGCCACCGAAATCCCGACGCTGTCAGCTCCTACCAACGGCGTTACCAGCACGCGCCCGTGTGGCCTCGATGGCTTCGTCGAAAACCCGTAGATCAGCGTCCCAACGCTGGCCGCCCCGGCGCCCACGAAGCTCCAGAATGCTGCGTTGGTCCAGCGTTGATGCACCTCGAATGCGTCCCTCAAGCCGGCGCACGCTGCGCTCGGTGCGTCCGCACGCGAGCATGCGCCAGCACCGTGGTTGCGGACCACAGAGTCGCGTCGTTCCTCGGCATCGCTGCCCTTCGTCACCGCCAGCACCGTGAACACCACGCCCGCGACCGCCGCCGCCCCCGCCGTCGCCGCGCCGCCGGTCAGCACCGCTTTTCTCGGCCCGCTGGCATGTGCCTCCGCGCTGCCGGCCGGCGGCGCCACGATGGGTGCCTTCGACAGCTTCGCCGGCTCCGCCTCGCTCGCCACCGGCGCCTCCTCCGCCTTCGGCTTCAGCTCCGGCGTGACCGTCTCGGTGCTTGCTGGCGCCGCGAGCACCCGCACATGCTCGTCCTCGTACCCCGCGTGCCGGATCACCAGCAGGTGCGGCCCTGGCTCCAGGTAGATCTCGTGCTTCACCTCCTCCGCCGGCACGCGCTCGCCGTCCACGAACACCTCCGCGTCCGCCACGTTCTTCACACGCACCCGCACCGTCCCCACCTGCGCCTTCGCCGCATCAAGCAGCGCCAGCATCCGCCCCAGCCGCTCCGGCTCGATCTCTGGACCCACGGCGCGCACCCCGTACGCCAGGTATTTCGCCGCTGACGCGGCCTTGTTCAGCCTCAGCTGCACCTGCCCGAGGTTCACCGCGATATCGAACGACTTCAGCCGCGACCACGCTCGCAGGTACGAGAGCTCCGCCTCCTCCAACCGACCCTCCACGTGCGCCTTCCGCCCTTCCTCGAAGTCACGCACTGCGCTGTCACGCTCATCCTCTGCACTCGCCCTCGGTAGCGGTCGTTCCTCTCCGCGGACGCTGCTCGTCGCCGCCGTGCTCCCGAGCAGCACCGACATCGCAAGCCACCCCGCATGCAGCTCTCGCCTCACCGTCGCTCCCTCGTCCGCGCAAGATCCACCGTCCACCTGCTCGCTCCTCGCCCCTCGTCGCGCTCGGCCTCGCGCCGCGCGCACACGTCCGCCGTCCGTCGCGCCAGCTCCAGCGCGACGTCTCGTCCCTCATCCTCGTCGCCTCGCTCGGCGCGGCGGCGGCGTCCTCTTCGCCGCGGCCACCGCACCGAGCTGCGTCACCTCAGAACGCCCCCACCTCGACCTTCACGCCCGCGGCGCCCTCCCCCTCCGCGTCCGCGCCCGCGCCGCCGGGGCCCGCCTCGCCCACCTCGATCGTCGCTCCCTGCGTCGATGGCGTCGCGCCCTTGTACGCGATCCCGAGCGCATGCCCGCCTCGCCCGCCTCCTCCTTGACCACCGACGCCCCCCTTGCCACCAGCACCGCCGGCACACGCGTCATGCAGCACGGTCGCACTTTCAAGCTTCTTTCCGCCGGGACCCCCAGCGCCTCCAGCACCTCCAGCCTGGCCAGCCCCGCCCTTGCCGCCCGCTCCGCCGCGCCCCGTCTTCAACGTCACGTCCTCGAAGCTCAGCGCCGCGTTCAGGCTGATCAGCGCGATGCTCGACCCGCCCGCGCTGCCGCCTCGCCCACCGACTCCACCGCAACCGCCCGCGCCTCCAGAGCCGCCGCTCGCGCCGCCGGCCGACTCGGCCAACATGCACTTGCCTTCGCCCGCGCCGCCCTTCGCTCCTCCGCCTCCGCCTCCGCCCTGCGCGGTGCCGCCTTTCGTGCCGTTGCTGCCGGTCGCGCCGGTGAAGCCGCTGGCGCTGATGTCACCCAGCCCCGTCGCGCCCGTGCCGGAGACGCCGAAATCGCCAGCCGCACCTTCGGTCCCGTCGGAGCACACCTGCGCGCCTTCGCCTCTGCCGCCGTTCAGCGTTGCACCCGGCGAGCCCTCGGTCCCGGCCCCGCCGCTGTTCGCTTCGCCGTTTCCGCCTGAGCCTCCGAGCGAATCGTCGCTCTCATCCTCCGGCGTGCCGCAATCGTTCGTGACCGACGCCCCACCGAACGTTCGCTCGCCCGAGCACGCCTCGCCTCCGCTGTTGCCCTCGGCTCCACCCAGCGCGCTCGTCTCGTACGCAGCTCCCTCGGCTCCCACAGCCGCATCCCCCGCCTCCAGCACGCACCGCGCGAGCTCCACGTTCGCCTCTTCCGCCACCGCCGCGATCGACGACATGCCGGCGAGCGACACGTCCTCCCGCTCGATCCCCCGCGCCTGCACGTGCACGTCCTCAAGGCGCACCTTCGCCTCGGCTCCCCCGCCGCGCATCACCAGCGGCACCTCTCCCGCCACCGCCGTCACCACCGTCTTGCGCTGCTCGCCGACCCACCCCCAGCCGTTCGCGCAGTCCAGCCCCCCGTAGATCGTCACGCTCCCCGCGACCTCCACAGCCTCCTCGAACGTCTCCGCGCACGCGTACACGCGTCGGGTTCCCGTCGCTTCCGCCTGCGCCAGCGCCAGCGCTGCCCGCAGCGTCTTCACCGGCGCTTCCTTCGTCGCGGCGTTCCCGTCGCTCCCCGACGCAGACACGAACACCCCGCACGTATCGCTCACGGCCGACGTCGATTCGCTCGGAACGCACGCGACGGGCGTGCCGCCGCCGCTTCCAGTCAGAAGAAAGTAATCACAGGTCAGCATCCGCGTGCAGTCGTCTGTCACGTCGACCCGCAGGGAATCGCACCCCGTGGTCATGACAACGGTCGCTGCGCTTGCCCAAATCCACTGTCTCGCTTGGATTCCCATCGCTCTTCTCTCGCGAACCCGTTACCAAGCGCCAAAGAGCGCAAGCCCTGCGCCGTGAGCACTCACTTGAGGCGACACGCGCACCCCCGTTCCCATTGGCCGTCGTGGCCGGGGCCAGAGCGCATACGTCGTCGCAGCGATCGCGAGCGCACCTGATGCGGCGTAAGCTGCCCACGCCACTCTCCCGAATGTCTCTTCACGCGACCCCGCTTCGTAAAGCCCAGAACACTCGGTGGCGAACGTGCTCGGCGGCTCGTTGCACTGACCGCCGGCCGTCAAGATGGCGTGCCCCTGAGCATCGACGTCGGCGCTTGCGTTCCTCGACGCCACCGTGAACCCCACGCCCACCCCGAGCCCGACGACGCTCACCGCCCCCAGCGCGATCACCGGCATCCAGCTCCGCTCCTCCACCCGCGCCCCCGCCGCGGGCGCCTTCGTCTTCGCGCCCCCCATCCCCGGCGCGCTCGCTGCTCCCGATGCCGCCGCTCCCGGCCCCGTCACCTCCGCCGCCTTCGGCTTCAGCTCCGTCGTGATCTCCTCGCGCGACCCCGCCACCGCCGCCACCGGGATCACCGCCTCCTCGTACCCCGCGTGCCGCAGCACCAGCACATGCGGCCCGGGCGCCACGTAGATCTCGTGCTTCGCCTCCTCCTCCGGCACGCGCTGGCCGTCGAGGAACACCGCCGCGCCCGCGACGTTCGTCACGCGCACACGCAACGTCCCCACCTGCGCCTTCGCCTCCGCCAGCAGCGCCTCCATCCGCGCAACCCGCTCCGGCTCGACCTCAGGCCCCACCGTGCGTACCCCGTACGCCACGTGCTTCGCCGCCGACGCGGGCTTCTGCAGCAGCAGCTGCACCTGCCCGAGGTTCGTCGCGATGTCGTACGACTTCATCCTCCTCCACGCCCGCAGGTACAAGAGCTCCGCTTCCTCCAGACGGCCTGCCAGCTGCGCCGTCCGGCCCTCCTCGAAGTCACGCACCGCGCGGTCACGCTCGCTCTCCTCGTTCGACCCCGCCGCCGCCCGCTCCTCTCCGCGCGCGCTCGTCGTCGCCGCCGTGCTTCCGAGCAACAACGACATCGCCAGCCAACCCGCGTGCACCTCTCGCCTCACCGTCGCTTCCTCACCCTCGCAACGTCCGTCATCCACGTGCCCGCTCCTCGCTCGGCGCGCTCGCTGTCCCGCCGCGCGCGCACACCTCCGCCGTGCGTCGCGCCGGCCGTGGCGCGCCGTGTCGTTCCTCGTCCTCGCCGCCCCGCTCCACGCGGCCGCCGCGGCGGAGCTCCGCCGCAGCGCGCGCCGCTCGCCTACCTCAGAACGCCCGCACCTCGACCTTCACGCCCGCGGCGCCCTCCCCCTCCGCGTTCGCGCCCGCGCCGCCGGGGCCCGCCTCGCCCGGCTCGATCGTCGCCCCCTGCGTCGACGGCATCGCGCCCTTGTACGCGATCCCGATCGCGTGCCCGCCCTGGCCGCCTCCCCCGAGGCCGCCCGGGCCGCCCTTGCCGCCCGCTCCTCCGGCGCACGCGTCGTTCAGCGCGGTCGCGCCCTCGGGCTTCGTGCCGCCGGGACCTCCGGCGCCTCCCTCGCCGCCTTCCTGGCCCCCGCCGCCTCGGCCTCCAGCTCCGCCGCGCCCCGTCTTCAGCGTCACCTGCTCGAACCCCACCGTCGCGTTCAGGCTGATCAGCGCGATGCTCGCTCCGCCCGCGCTGCCGCCTCGGCCGCCCGCTCCGCCGCAGCCGCCGGCGCCCCCCGAGCCGCCGCTCGCGCCGCCGGCCGATGCTTCGTTCGGGCACTTGTCTGCGCCCGCGCCACCCTTCGCTCCGCCGCCTCCTCCGCCGCCTTGCGCTGTGCCGCCCTTCGCGCCGTCGCTGCCGGCGACGCCGGTGAAGCCGCGGGAGCTGATCTCGCCGAGACCGGTCGCGCCCGCACCAGGCCCGCCCTCGGTGCCAATGTCTCCTGCGGTCCCTTCAGTGCACACGTCTACACCTTCGCCTTTGCCTCCGTTTATCGCAGCGACAGGGCTGCCATCATCACCGCTGCCGCCGGTGTCCGGGCGGCCATTGCCGCCGTAGCCGCCGAACGAATCGTCGCTCGCGTCCTCCGGCGTGCCGCAGTCGTTCTTCGCGCTCCCGCTCGTCACCACGATCGCCGCCGAGCACGCCTGCTCTCCGGGCTTCCCGTCCTCGCTCCGCATCGCCCCCACCCCGTACGCCGCTCCCGCTTCCCCGGCCGCCGCGTCGCCCGCCTCCAGCACGCACCGCACAAGCTCCACGCTCGCCTCTTCCGCAAGCGCCGCGATCGACGACACCCCCGCGAACGCCACCTGCTCGTCCGGTCCGACACCGCGCGCCTTCACGTGCACGTCCTCGATCCGCACGTCCCCCTCGCCTCCGCCTCCGCGGACCACCAGCGGGATCTCTCCAACCCCCGCCGTCAGCACCGTCTTCTTCTGCTCCCCGGCCCGGACCCACCCGCTCGCGCAGTCCAGGCCCCCGTAGATCGTCACCCCCTGCGTCACCTCCACCGCTTCCTCGAACATCTCCGCGCACGCGTACACACGCCGCTTCCCGCGCTGCTCCGCAAGCGCCAGCGCCGCACCCAGCGTCTTCACAGGCGCATCCTTCGTCGCGGCGTGCTTGTCGTTCCCGGACGTCGATACGAACACCCCGCACGTGTCGTCCACCGCGCCCGCGCTCTCGCTCGGCATGCACCCGGCAGGAGTGCTTCCGCCAGCTCCTACCGACGGTAAGTCCTCACACGTCAACGCGCGCCGACAATTCCCGGCCTCGTTGCTCCAAAGGACCTCGCAACCGCCCGCAACGGCCACCACCCCGACGGACGCGACGAGCCAGCACGCTCTGCAGATCCTCATCGTGCTTCCTTTCACGGTCATCACCAGACGCCCAGCACCGCGAATCCTGCGCCATCCGTTCGCAGCTCAGGCAGCGCACGAATCCGGCTCGTTCGCGTCTCCCGTGGCTGCCCCCACAGCGCATACGCAGCCGCACTAATCGCTAACGCTCCCGATGCCACGTAAGCCAGACGCGCTCCATTGCCGAACGTGTCGATGCGACGAAGCGCGCTGTCGAGCTCATCGCATGGGCTGACGAACGCCGCGGAAGGCTTCCTGCACTGCCCTCCCGTTTGCAGGATCGCATCACCTCGTTTGTCAACGTCCGCACTCGCCCCGTTCGACGCCACGGTGAATCCCACCGCCATCCCGAGCCCCACCGCGCTCGCCGCCCCCAGCGCGATCACCGGCGCCCAGCTCCGCCGCTCCTCCATCTGCGCCCCCGCCGCGGGCGCCTTCGGCATCGCCTCCCCCATCCCCGGCGCGCTCGCCGCTCCCGATGCCGCCGCTTCCGGCCCCTTCCCACCCGGCCCCGCCGCCACCGGCGCCTTCTCCGCCTTCGGCTTCAGCTCCGGCGTGACCGTCTCGGTGCTTGCCGGCGCCGCGAGCACTCCCAGATGCTCGTCCTCGTACCCGGCGTGCCGGATCACGATCCGATGCTCCCCTGGCTCCACGTAGATCTCGTGCTTCGCCTCCTCCTCCGGCACGCGCTCGCCGTCGAGGAACACCTCCGCGTCCGCCACGTTCTTCACCCGCACCCGCACCGTCCCCACCTGCGCCTTCGCCTGGTCGAGGAAACCCCGTATCCGCGCGCGCTGATCGGGCTTCACCGACGGCGGCGCCATCCTCAGGGCGAACGCGAAGAACGCTGCGGCGGACCGCGGCTTGTTCAGCTTCAGCTGCGCGTGCCCGAGGTTCGCTGCGATGTCGAACGATCTCATCAGCGCCCACGCCTTCAGGTACAGAAGCTCCGCGTCCGACCAGCGCTTCTGGTCGAAGGCGAGGTTGCCCTCTCGGTACAGCTGCGCTGCGCGCGCGTTGTCGCCGGCCCCGTCGTCCTCCACCTGCGCAGGCGGCGGGCTGCCCTGCGCGCGGGCAGCGACCGGCGCGAGGAGACAGGCGGACAGCGCGCAGCACGCGACCGCCGTCCAACGCATCGTCAGGTTCCTCATGGCATCTCCCATCGTTCATCCATCCCGGCGGCTCAATCGAAGATCTGCTTCTCATCCGGGCTGGGCGGCGACGGCGCCGGCGCGCTCTCCGCTCCGCGCTCTTCCGGCGCGCCCCGCGGGCTCGCAGGCGCCTCCGGCGCGGGCGCCGCGGAGCCAGTCCCCCTCGGCCTCGGCGCCGCGGGCGCGGTCGCGCTCGGCGCCGCAGGCTGCGGCGCAGCCTGCCCTCTCGGGCCGCTCTCCTGCGATGGGACCGCGGCCCCGCGCGGCCCCTCCGGGCGCGCCGCCGTCGGCGCGGAGCCCGCGGCTCTCCCCGGCGTCCCCGCTGCGTTCGCATCCGGCGTCCCCGCTGCGTTCGCATCCGGCGTCCCCGCCGCGCTCGCATCCGGCGTCCCCGCCGCGTTCGCACGCGCCGCGGCGGCCCTCTCTGCCCGCCGGGCCATCACGCCTGCGTCTTCCAGCGCCCCGCCTGCGCTGCGGGCCACCGTCACCGCGTCGTTGTGGGCTCCCCACCCCGATCGCACCACCGTCGACCCGATCGCCAGCAGGATCCCCATCACCAGCACCCACGCCGCGCGCTGCCATCTCGTGCGGCGCTCCGCGCGCTCCGCGCGCCACGCCGCTGCTGCATCCCTCGCCGTCGTCTCGCTTCCCGCCGCTGCATCCTTCCCGCTCCCCGCGCTCCCCGCCGCCTCGTCTCTCCCAGCCGCCTCGCTCCCCGTCGCCTCGCTCCCCGCCGCCTCGCCCCGTCCTCCGTGCCACTCCGCGAGGATCTCGCTGTCGATCACGATCGGCTGCCGCTTCGTCACCGCCAGCCCCTCCGGCATCGACACGCTCGGCGCCCCCACGTCCGCCAGCGGCGCGCGCTGCTCCGGGTTGCGCGCGCCGCCGCCCCGCCTCGCGCCCTCCCGCGGCGCCGGCACCCGCCGCGGATCCTCGATCTGGATCCGCTCCATCTCCACCGTCGGGTGCAGCGGCCCCGGCGCGACCTCGCCCACCGCGTAGGCCCTCGCCGCGTCCTCTCCCTGGCTCTGGATCGCCCGGGGCGCGCCCGCCGCTTCGCCGTCCTGCTTCGCCATCGCCTTGCTCCCTGCTGCCCGCGCCGCCTACCGCCCGCGCGACCCGGGTCCTCGCTTCCCCGCGCCTTCCGCGCCTTCCGTGCCTCCTGCGCCTCCACCCGCCGGCCCATCGCCCCGCACCCCGCGCAGCACCGGCGCGCCCCACGACTCGCCCCGCAGCAGCGGCATCTCCTTCACCCCCCGCTTCCACAGCGCCTTGCGCAGCCGCTCCCGCCCTCGCTCCAGCCGCCGCCGCACCGTGATGTACGACACCCCGAGGAACGCCTCCGCCTCGCGCATGTCCATCCCGTCCACGAACACCGCCCCGAACGCCCGCTGCTCGTCCTCGGGCAGCTCGGCGAACGCCTCCGCCAGCGCACGGATCGCCCCCACGTACGCCATGCGCTCCGCCGCCTCCTCGTCGGACACCGGCCGCCGCATCGCCGCCACCCCCGCCACGACCCCCACCGTCGCCAGCGCGTCGCAGAACTCCTGGAGCCGCCCCTGGATCTCCTCCGGGCCGTCCCGCAAGAGGTCGAACCCGCCCTGGTGGTGCTCCGACAGCGCCGCCATCGCGCGCCGCATCGCCACGTCGCGCCGCCGCGCCTGCGTCTCCGCGCGGATCAGGTCCAGCATGCTGCCGTCCATCCGCGCGCGCGCGTACCCCTCGAACGAGACGCCCTGCGCCTCGTCGTACCGGCGCACCGCCTCCACCACGGCCGCCGAGCCCGCCGCGGCGAGCTCGTCCCGCTCGACCAGCCCCGCGTAGCGGCGCGCGTACCAGCGGGCCTGGGCCTCGACCATCGGCAGCGCGCGCTCGACCAGCGCCCGCTGCTTCGGCGTGAGCAGCGGCAGCACCTCGGCGTCTTTGTCCGCGCCGCCCGTCACGCGCCCTCCCTCCCGCCGCCCGCCGCGCCCCCCGTGCGGTCGTGGCCACGCTCCGCCGGCGCGCCCTCGCACGGCACCTCCCCGCTCGACGACGGCACCGGCCGCGCCATGAGCTGACGGAGGAGCGCGGCCGAATAAGGGTTCTTGACCAGCTCGTCCTCGATCGCCTCGCGCATCTGCGCGAGCATCTCCTCCGGCACGAGCCCGCGGTACCGCGCGAGGCTCCGCTCGACCGTCTCCGCCACGACGCGCTCCGCGCGCAGCCGCTGCTCGTCGTTTCGATCGTCCTGTGACATTCCAGCCTCCTCTCCGCGCGCGCTCCAGCGCTTCGCCCTGCACGTCCCTAGAAAATCGGTGTGTCTCCGAAGGGTGGGGGCCCCTGCCGCCCCGGCTTGGCCGATGCCGCCGGCCGGCGCGGCGCGGCGCGGCGCGCCGACCCGACCGGGGTTGCCGGCCTGACCGAGGTTGCGCCCTCCGCTCCGACCGAGGTTGCGCCCTCCGCTCCGACCGAGGCTGCGCCCTCCGCTCCGACCGAGGCTGCGCCCTCCGCTCCGACCGAGGCTGCGCCCTCCGCTCCGACCGCGGCTGCGCCCGTGGCTGCGCTCCCGGCGCCCGTGGCCGCGCCCGCCGCGCCCGTGGCCGCACCCGCCGCGCCCGTGGCCGCACCCGCCGCGCCCGTGGCCGCACCCGCCGCGCCCGTGGCCGCACCCGCGGCGTCGCGCGGCCCCTCCGGCGGGGCGATCCAGCGCGTGGCGAACGCGCTCGCGAGGGAGGCCGAGAGCACCAGCGCGATCAGCATCCACGGCGCCATGCGCACCTCGCGCCCGGCGCGGGCTCCCTCTCCCCGCTCCCCCGAACCGCGCTCGCCCTCCGCGGCCAGCTGCCGGAGCATCGGGCTCGTCGTGCGCACCGCGGGCGGCCGGGACGACCCCTGCGGCGGACCGGACGGCGACGACAGCGCCGTCACCTCCATGATCTCCGTCCCCCGCGTCGTCCTCCCTTGGCTGCCCGGCGCGCGCCCGTCCCCCTCGCGGCCCGCCGGCCACGGTCCAGGCCCGAACGCCGCCGCCCGGACGCTCTCCAGATCCATCGGCGCCGTGCCCCCGGACCCCAGGGCGGGCGCCGGCGACGCCACCACCACCCTGGCCGACGGCTCCCGCCGCGGCACCTCCAGCGTCGGCCCCGTCACCGGCGCCCGGTAGACCGCGCGCCGCGCCGGCCGGTCCGGGATCGGCGGCTCGCCGGGCGGCGTCGCCAGCGAGATCCGGCCCTCCGCCTCGTCCTGCTCGAGGCGCCTGCGCAGCGCGATCATGCCCTGCGCCATCTCGGCCATCGACAGGTACCGCGCCGCCGGCTGCTTCGCCGTCGCGCGCCGGATCACCTCGTCCACGTACGCCGGCAGCCCCGCCACCTCCGACAGCGGCGCGGGATCCGCGAAGAACTGCCAGTTCACGAGCTTCGTCCGGTCGTCGAAGGCGTCGCGGAACGGGTGGCGGCCGGCGATCATCTCCCAGAGCACGAGCCCGAGCGAGTACACGTCGAAGCGCGCGTCCGCCTCGTTCCCGGCGAGGTTCTCGGGCGCCATGTACGCGGCCGTCCCGAGGCGCACGTTCCGCTGGGTCGTCCGCATCTCGTAGGGGATGACCTTCGCGATCGAGAAATCGACGACCTTCACCGACCCGTCGACCGTGAAGGCGATGTTGTCCGGCTTGACGTCGCGGTGGATGATCTGGTTCTCGTGCGCCGCGTCGAGCCCCCACGCGACCTCGAGCGCGACGTGCAGCGCATAGAGCGGCGACAGCCGCCCCTGGCGCTCCAGGACGGTGGCCAGCGTCGGCCCGTCGAGGAACTCCATGAGCATCCAGGCCGTGCCGTCGGCCTCGCAGCCGATGTCGAAGACCTCGACGACGTTGGCGTGCTCGATCCCGAACGTCCCGTGCGCCTCGGCCAGGCTCCGCTCCGCCTTCCTCACGTCCTTCCGGTCGCGCAGGTGCATGATCTTGAGGGCGCACCGCGCCCCGGTGATCCGGTGGCGGGCCTCGTACACCTCGCCCGAGTACCCGGCGCCGATGAAGCGCACGACCTCCACCTGGTGGAAGACCTGACCCGGCGCGAACACCTGCCGCTCGATGGGTTCTCCTGCGTCGATCACGGCGCTGTCCCCCTCCTTCCCGGGGTCCACGCTACTCCACGGGGTCGAGGAAGGGATCTCGTCGGTGGCGGCCAGCGCCGCGGTGGGCAGGACGGCCGTGATGTCCGGCGGCGCGGCGGGCCATTTCGCGTTCTCCATGAGCGGGTGCCTCGCGGGCGACCGCCTCGAAGGAGGCGCCGCCGTCGGCATCCATGTCGGGCCGGCGCCGCCGGAGTGCTCACCGATTCCGCGAGACGCCTCCGAAAAAAGAACGTGCCGGCCGCCGCGAAGCGCTCCCCGGGTCGCGTGGCGCTCCCCTGATCGCGTGGCGCGCCGAGCAAGATTCCGACGGCGCACAGGGGATGAAAGCGCTTGCGGGATCGCGCGCGCCTCTCGTTAAATACAGAGTTTCCTGGGGGAGGATGAGGGAGGAATCGATGGCATCCTATGGATACAGCTTCGTCACGGACAAGGCGTTCAGCGCGTTCGCGCGTGATCTCGATCAGGGAGCTTGGAAGAGCGTCTCTATCGACAAGTACGATGTTCCTAACCGCGTCCCGGCGGCGTTGCTCCTCGAGGCGCCGAAGCCGGTGATCTGGAAGGCGCGCGCGCGCTGGAGCATCGCGGCGCTCGACGAGGCGCTCGGCGTCGCGTCGGCCGCCGCGCTCGCCGAGCTCGACACGGAGTGGGACACTGCCCAGCGGGCGCTGCACCTGTTCCTGGCGTCGGCGGCGGAGAGCAAGGATTCCGCGCAGCGCGACGCGGCCGTCCGGCTCCGCGGCGCCCTGCTCGCGGGGGCCGGCACCGAGCAGACCCGGTACACGTACGACGCCGAGGTCGACCACGGCTGGCACCAGCTCTCGGTCGCCGGCAAGGCGCCGCTCGCCGCCGACGTGAAGAAGGTCGGCGCCGGTCCGTACCTGAAGCGCGTCGAGGAGGCGACCGAGGCGCTCGCCAAGGGGCTCGGCCGCAGCTCCGGCCAGAAGCGCGCGGTCGCGCGGTCGAAGCGCATCCGGGAGGCGGTGGTCGCGTGCACGCAGGCGTTCAACGCCATCCACGACGACATCGGCTGGCTCATCGAGCACACGCCGAGCGGCAAGCACCGCGAGTTCCTCGTGGCGCTCCACGCGCCGTTCCTCGCCCTGCTCGAGCGCAGCCCGCACCGCGCGCCAGCAGCCGCCGCGCCGCAGGAGGAGCAGGACGCCGCCGAGGAGAACGCCGAGGCGCCAGAGGCGCCGGAGAGCACGCCCGAATGAGCGCGACCGCCAGCCGGAGCGCGACCGGCCGGCGGCTCATGCCATCCTGCCGGGCCTCCGCGGCCCTTCCCTGAACCCCTGCCGGGCCTCCGCGGCTCTTCTCCGAACCCCTGCCCGGCCTCCGCACCCCTTCTCCGAACCCCTGCTGGGCCTCCGCACCCCTTCTCCGAACCCCTGCTGGGCCTCCGCAGCTCTTCTCCGAACCCCTGCTGGGCCTCCGCAGCTCTTCCCCGAACCCCTGCTGGGCCTCCGCAGCTCTTCCCCGAACCCCTGCCCGGCCTCCGCAGCTCTTCTCCGAACCCCTGCCCGGCCTCCGCAACCCTTCTCCGAACCCCTGCCCGGCCTCCGCTGCCCTTGCCTGAACCCCTGCCCCTGCCGGTGACCGGCAGCACCTTGCCTTCGCGCGAGCGACATCCGGCGGCGCTTCCCGAGGACGGAACCGCACGTTCCTGTGGCGATCTGCTATCCTCCGCCGCCGTGATTGTGGACCAACCCCCCACACCTGCCCCTACGGAGGCTCAGGAGGACCGAGTCACCTTCGGGCTCTCCGCCTTCGATCCTCGTCCGAGCCTGATGGCGCCCTCCGTTGCGCCAGCCGCCTCGACGGCGCCGCACGTCTCGGTG
The DNA here is from genome assembly GCF_051519845.1 of Sorangium sp. So ce362. Taxonomy (NCBI): domain Bacteria; kingdom Pseudomonadati; phylum Myxococcota; order Polyangiales; family Polyangiaceae; genus Sorangium; species Sorangium sp. So ce362. The sequence continues at coordinate 9,766,007 of NZ_CP150332.1, forward strand.
GTCGTCCCGGGGCTGAACGAGGCGGAGAGCCTCGCCGAGCTCGCGCAGCGCGTCGATCAGGCGCTGAGGGGGCGCTTCACCTACGAGCTCATCTTCGTGGACGACGGCAGCACGGACGACACCTGGGCCGTCATCTCCAGGATCCGCGCGGAGAACCCGGTGGTGAAGGGCATCCGACTGCGGAAGAACTTCGGCAAGGCGACCGCGCTGACGGCCGGCTTCCGCAAGGCGAGGGGCACGGTGGTCGTCACGATGGACGCCGATCTCCAGGACGACCCGGCCGATCTGCCGAGCTTCATCGCCAAGGTCGAGGAGGGGCTCGATGTCGTGGTCGGCTGGAAGGTCAACCGGCTCGACCCCAAGAACCGCCTCGTCCTGTCCCGCATCTTCAACGGGACGGTCCGCTCGGTCACGGGCGTGAAGCTCCACGACATGAACTGCGGCTTCAAGGCGTACCGGAGCGAGGTGCTGCGCACCATCCCGATCTACGGCGATCTCTTCCGGTTCATCCCGGCGCTCGCCGCGTGGCAGGGCTTCCGTGTCGCGGAGATCCCCGTGCGCCATCACGCCCGCAAGTACGGCAGCTCCCGCTACGGCCTGGAGCGCATCCTGCGCGGCTTCTTCGACCTCCTCAGCGTCATGTTCCTGACGCGCTACTCGAAGAAGCCGATGCACCTCTTCGGCCTCATCGGCCTCGTGTTCGCGGCGGTCGGGGTGACGATCAACGCGTACTTGAGCCTCCTCTGGCTGCTCGGATACAGGATCGGCGATCGGCCGCTGCTCCTCCTCGGCGTGCTGATGATCCTCCTCGGCATCCAGTTCTTCTCGATGGGCTTCATCGGCGAGTTTCTCACCTTCCAGATGCAGCAACGGCACCAGGCGGACGAGCTGCCAGTCCGCGAGGAGATCGAGTGATATCCGACGCTTACTTCGGACGCTTCGAGACCGCGAAATACCGGAATGCAGGCGCGCTGAAGCGGAAGCTCATCCAGCGCTTCGCTTCCGCGATTCACGATCTCTTCATCGAGGCGAATCCGGTCCAGCGCGTGCTCGAGATCGGGGTCGGGGAGGGCTTCCTCTCCGGCTATCTCTCCGAGAAGTTCCCGGAGAAGCAGTTCACCGGCGTGGACCTCAACGCCGCCGATATCGAGCGGCTGCAGCGGCTCTTCCCGCACATCCAGGCGCGCGTCGGGAGCGCCTACGATCTCGGCGAGCTGCGCGCGCTCTCGCCCGGGTTCGACCTCGTGATCTGCGCCGAGGTGCTCGAGCACCTCGACACGCCCGACCGGGCGCTCGCCGAGATCCAGCGGCTCGCACCGAAGCGCGTCCTCCTCTCCGTGCCGCATGAGCCGTTCTTCAAGCTCTCGAACCTGCTCGCAGGGAACAACGTGCTCCGCCTGGGCAACGACAGCGATCACGTCAACCACTGGAACCCGACGTCGTTCCGCCGCCTCGTCGAGCCGCGCTTCGACGTGCTGCAGATGACGACCTCCTATCCCTGGATCCTCTGCCTCGCAGCCCCGCGCTGAGCATGCGCCGCACAGTCGTCAGGGCGCTCGTCCGCCTCGTCGGACCGCTCCTGCTCGCGATCGTGATCCTGCGCATCGACGATCGGGGCGCGGTGCTCGACGTGCTCGCCTCGGCCTCGGCTGCCCCGCTCGCGCTCGCCGCGGCGCTGAACCTCGTCAACATCCACCTCAAGGTGGTCCGCTGGGACGCGCTGCTCCGCGCCCGGGGCATCCATTACCCACTCGGGCGCGCCTGGATGTCGTTCCTGACGTCGCTCTACGTCGGCATGCTGACCCCGGGGCGCGTCGGCGACGTCCTCCGGATCCGCTACCTGCGCCATGACCTCGGCGTGCCCTACGCGGAGGGGCTGGCCTCCGTCGTGATGGACAGGCTGTGCGATCTCTATGTGCTGGCCGCGTTCGTCGCCGTCGGCGTGGCGCATTACAGCGCGGTCATCGCTGGCCGCCTGGCCTGGCTGACATGGGGTGGCATTGCGCTCACGGTCCTCGCGCCGCTCGTGCTGCTCATCCCCGGGCTCGCCGAGCGGCTGATGCTCGCCGTGTCCCGCAAATTCGTGAAGGAGCCCGCGGCGGATGCGGAGCCTGGCGCGACCAGCCGTTTCCTCGTGGCGTTGCGGGCCCACGTCGGGCGGGGGCTCTTCGTCGCGCTCCCCGTCACGGTGGCGACGTTCATCGTCAACTTCGTGCAGGGCTACCTGATCGCGAGGGCCCTCGGGATACCGCTCTCGCTGTTCGACGCCACCTGCCTGCTCGCCATCGCGAACCTGCTCGGCCTCCTGCCGATCTCGATCGCCGGCGTCGGCGTCCGTGAGCTCTTCTTCTCCCTCGTGTTCCCGTCGCTCGGTTTCACCGCCGAGCACGGCGTGAGCTTCGGCCTCCTCGTCTTCGCCGTCATCTACCTCACCATCGCCGCCCTGGGCCTCGTGAGCTGGCAAATCGCCCCGCCACCCTCCGCCCCGGCCACCCCCGCCACCCCCGCCCAGCCCTGAATCCCTCCCCCCCGCACCGTTCGCGGCGCGCACCCGCTAGAGAGAGAAGGGGGTGGTCAGGGTGAGGGCCTCCCCGTTGAAGGCCGGCATGCGCAGGGCGGCGGCGCGGAAGGCGTCGCTCACGCACTCGCCGATCTCGGTCCCGACGAAGGGCAGGCCGTCCAGCTCGACCTGGGCCCCGCCGCTCGGCGCGAAGGTCACGGTCACGCTCCCCTCGCCGCTCGGGCCGTCCGGCTGCCAGCAGCGCTGCGCGCGGATCCGGCCGTGCTCGAGCGCGGCGCCCGCGGCCCTGCCCACGCGCAGGCGCGCCGCGTCGACCCGGCGCGACCCGGGATCGTGCCCGTCGTGGGAGCGCGGCAGCACCTCGGCCGACGCGGGGTACGGAGCGCCACGCGGCGGGCAGTGCGCGGGGCGCACCATCGCATAGCCCGTCGCGGTGGCGAAGCCGCACACAGCGAGCGCCACAAGCAGGGCGCGCTGCCCGCCGCCCCGGCCGTGAGGCCCGTCGAACGGGCCGTCGTCGCTGGATCCGCCGCGCAGCCGCTCGACCTCGGCTCGGATCTCGGCGAGCTCCGCATCCCGGGCGGCGAGCGCCGCCTCCCGCTCCTTCAGCTTGGCTTCAAGGGTGTCGATGCGGGCGCGGGCCGCATCGAGATGATCCCGGTAGTGCGACATGGACCCATTCTACCGCGCCCCGCGGGCGGCGCCCTGCCCTTCCGGCGCCCCCCGCGCCGTTCCTTGACAGCGGGGGGTAGGGTCAAGTAGCCGAGGGACCCGCCTCTCCCATGCTAGAAAACCACCGCACCAGGCTGAACAGCGCGCTCGCGAAGCTCGACGGCGCTATCGAGCGGCTCGCGCGCGCCACCTTGACCCTGGCGCCGTGGCCGATCCTCTTCGGCATGTGCGTCGCCGTGACGGCCTGGGTCTTCACCCACCCGAGCCGCCTCGCCCCGTTCGCGACGAACAAGCTGAACGAGCTGGAGCGCCGCTGGATGACCGGCGGCGTCGTCGCCGCCATCGTGGGCGTCGGGCTCGCCTACTTCCTCGTGATGCTGGCGCGGCGGGTCCTGACCCGCTCGTGGGACGTGGTGGGCACGGCAGGCCGCCTCAACCGCGCCCTGCTCCCCCTGCTCGCGCTCCCGTTCGTCGCCGCGCTCAAGCTGCCGAACATCGAGAAGGACAGCCCGAAGACCGCGATCTTCTTCGCCGCCCTCGCCGCCGCGGCGGTGGGCGCGGGCGTCTACGCCTGGGGCCGCGGCGAGCGGTTCGCGCCCGGGCTCGACGAGGCGCCGCCGCGCGCCGGCGCGCTCGCGAAGGCCGGGCGGTGGTTCGCGCCGCTCGCCGTCCTCGCGCTGTGGACAGGCTACAGCGCCTTCTTCTCCCGGCTCGCGCTCACCAACCACCGCGCGCTGCACACGCGGACGACGGACCTCGGATACTACGACAACATCTTCTATCAGTCGATCCACGGCCGGCCGCTCGGCTGCTCCTGGATCAAGGCCGGATACCACGGCTCCGCGCACTTCGATCCCATCCTCGTCCTGCTCTCGCCGCTCTACCTCATCTATCCGAGGGCGGAGTTCCTCCTCGTGCTCCAGTCCGTGTGGCTCGGCGCCGGCGTCATCCCCGTGTACCTGCTCGCGCTCGACAAGCTCGAGCACCGCGGCAAGGCGCTCCTGCTCGCCGCCGCGTGGGCCATGTACCCCGCGCTGCATGGCGCGAACATGTACGAGTTCCACTCGCTCACGCTGATCTCGCCGCTCGTCGTCTGGCTCCTCTACTTCTACGAGACCGGCAGGGACAGGCTGTACTGGGTCACCCTCGCCGCGCTGCTGCTCTGCCGGGAGGACGTCTCCCTGCTGATGTGCTTCATCGGGCTCTACGCCGTCCTCGATCGGCGCGCGGGCAGGACGCGCCTCGGCTGGGTGACCATCGCGACGAGCCTCGTCTACCTCGTCATCGTGAAGCTGTTCTTCATGACGTCGGCCGGCATCATCATGTCGGGCAAGGACGCGTACTCGTTCGCCTACTACTACGAGGACCTCATGCCGAACCGGAGCGGGCTCGGCGGCCTCCTCGTCTCGCTCCTCACGAACCCTGCCTTCGTGCTCAAGGTCATGCTGGAGGAGCCGAAGATCCTCTTCCTGCTCCAGCTCTTCGTCCCCCTTTGCTTCCTGCCCTTCCTCGCCAGACCCGGGCGGTGGATGCTCGCCTACGGGCTCGTGTTCTGCCTGTTCGCCTCGCGCGACGCGGTCTTCTCGATCCACTTCCAGTACTCGTCGGTCCTCTTCCCCATCGCCTTCGCGCTGACGCCGATCGCGATCAAGCAGGTCGAGGACTCCGCGCCGGCCGCGTACCTCGGGCTCGACGGGCGGCGCCTCTCGCGCGCGCTGCTCGCGGCGGTGCTCGTGGCGAGCGCGCTCGTGTCGTGGAAGTTCGGCGGCCTCGTCGACAACGCCTCGTTCAGGGGCGGCTTTGCGCGTGTGGCGCGCAACCTTACGCCCGAGCAGGAAGCCACCTACGCGTGGGTGAGGCAGCAGGTCGAGGCGATCCCGCCCGGCGCGATCGTCGGCGCGACGAACAAGATGGGGCCGCACGTGTCGAACCGGAAGGAAGCGTATTTCTACCCGGGGGACCGCCCCGCGATCCTCCAGTACGTGCTCCTCGACGAGGGGGAGCTCAAGGGCAAGGACCTGGAGCGCCACAACGCGACGGTGAAGCGCGGCGAATTCGTGGAGGTCAGCCGGCTGAAGAAGATGGCGCTGTTCAAGCGGGTGAAGCCGGCGTCGAAGCGGTCGGCGCCGGCGGCGCTCGACGAGCCCCCTACCGGCGACCCGCGTCCGGAGCTACGAAAGCCGGACAAGAACGACGGCGGCGCGCCGCCCGAGCCCACCAGCACCGCGGAGCAAGATGAAGACCCTCCTCCTGGCCCATGACTTCGATGAGACCTCCGAGCTCGCCCTCGACACGGCGATCGAGCTCGCCCGAAAGCTCTCCGCGAAGATCGTCGTTGCGCACGTGTACAGCCTGCCCGTCTACACCTTCCCGGAAGGCTCGTCGCTGATCCCCTCGGCCGAGGACGCCGCGCGCCTCGCCGAGGCGGCGCAGCGGAGCCTCGATCAGGTGCTCGAGCACCGGCGCGGCGCGGGCGGCGTCGAGATCTCGGGCGTGCTGCGCGCCGGCGTCCCCGATGAGGAGATCTGCCGGCTCGCGGAGGAGATCGGCGCCGACATGATCGTGATCGGGACGCACGGGCGCGGCGCGATCGCGCGGGCGCTGCTCGGCAGCGTGGCCCAGCGGGTGGTGCGCGCGGCGAAGGTCCCGGTGCTGACCATCCGCGGCCCGCAGCCCTGAGTTGCACGGCGGGGGCACGCGCCCCCGCGATCCACCAGTGACTTCCAACACGGGGTGCCGCTTCGGGCCTGACGTAGGTGCATCAGGAAACGATCGCGTCCGGGATCGGGTGCAGCCGGATCGGGCATTAGAAATTTCCTTACTCGCTGCCAAATGCGTCCGGCCGCGGGTCCGAAACCTCGTTGAAACTTCGGGCACGTTACGCCCGAGCCATGAAGATCGACACTGGGGATACGGCCTGGCTCCTCGCATCGACAGCCCTCGTCCTTTTCATGACGCCGGGCCTCGCCCTGTTCTACGGCGGCATGGTGCGCCGCAAGAACGTGCTCTCGACGCTCATGCACTCGTTCGCGGCGCTCGCGGTGATCTCCGTGCAGTGGGTGGCGATCGGGTACTCGCTCGCGTTCGGCACGTCGCAGGGTGGGCTCATCGGCGGGCTCGACTATATCGGCATGCGCGGACTTGGAGGGGTGGAGCGGGGAACCGTGCCGCACCTCGCCTTCGCGGCGTTCCAGATGATGTTCGCGGTGATCACGCCCGCGCTCATCGCGGGGGCGTTCGCCGAGCGCATGCGGTTCCCGGCGTACCTGGTCTTCATCCTGCTCTGGTCCACGCTCGTCTATGATCCCGTCGCCCACTGGGTGTGGGCGGAGAAGGGCTGGCTCTTCGAGATGGGGGCGCTCGACTTCGCGGGCGGCACCGTGGTTCACCTCGCCGCGGGCGTCTCGGCGCTGATCTGCTCGCTCGTGCTGGGCAAGCGCACGGGGTACCCGCACGAGCGGCACGTGCCGCACAACCTGACGATGACCCTGACGGGCACGGGCATCCTCTGGTTCGGCTGGTTCGGGTTCAACGCCGGCAGCGCGCTCACCTCGGGCGGGCTCGCGGCGCTGGCGATGCTCGACACGCACCTCGCGGCGGCGGCCGGCGGCGCGGCGTGGCTCTTCGTCGAGTGGGCGCAGCGGGGCAAGCCGACAGCGCTCGGCGTCGCGTCCGGCATCGTGGCCGGGCTCGTCGGCATCACGCCGGCGGCCGGGTTCGTCGCGCCCTGGGCCGCGGTCGTGATCGGCCTGCTCGCGGGCGCGGTCTGCTACTTCGCGGTCGTCTCGAAGGAGCGCCTCCGCTACGACGACTCGCTCGACGCGTTCGGCGTGCACGGCGTGGGCGGCCTCCTCGGCGCGCTCCTCACCGGCGTCTTCGCGGAGAAGGCCCTGAACGAGGCCGGCCGCGACGGCGTGATCGCCGGCAACCCCGGTCAGATGGTGCCGCAGCTCGCCGGCATCGTGGCCGTCGGGCTGTACGCCGCGCTCATGACCTTCCTGCTCCTCAAGCTCGTCGACAAGCTGATCGGCCTGCGCGTGGCCGAGAGCGACGAGCGCGAGGGCCTCGACGCCACCGAGCACGGCGAGACCGGCTACGCGCTGTAACACGGCGGGGGCACGCGCCCCCGCCGCCCCGCCGAGCCGAGCTCGGCGGGGCCCCACCACGTTAGTTACACGGCGGGGGCACGCGCCCCCGCCGCCCCGCCGAGCCAAGCTCGGCGGGGCCCCACCACCCCGCGATCCACCTGCGCCCTCCGATACGTTCTGCCGCTTCGGGCCTGGCGTGCGTGGCATCGGGGGACCATCGCGTCAGGGAGCGGACGCGAGGCGCGCGCGATGGGGGGCGGGCCTCGGCCGCGCTCGATCTCCTGGTCCGGAGGGGTACGGGCGGCCGAGGCACCGTCGTGGTTGCCTCCACACGGGCGCACCGCTAGAGCGACAGACGGTCCGAAACGCGGGGGCGCTGGGACCGCCAAGAGATGGTCGACCTCTCATGGCGGTCCCGGCGCCTCGGCGATCCCTCTCCTCGGACCAATCGGTGCTCCAGCTAGCGCCGAACCTTTCCCCTGGGCGCGCTCCGCGAGCGAGCGCCCCGTCATCACGGAGCAGACAGGCATGAGCGGCCATTCCAAGTGGGCCACCATCAAGCGGAAGAAGGGCGCCCTCGACGCAAAGCGCGGCAAGCTCTTCACGAAGCTCATCAAGGAGATCACCGTCGCCTCGCGCATGGGCGGCGGAGACCCGAACGGCAACCCGCGCCTCCGTAAGGCGGTCAACGACGCCAAGGGCCAGGCGATGCCCGCCGACACGATCAAACGCGCCATCCAGCGCGGCACCGGCGAGATCGAGGGCGCGAACTACGAGGAGATCCTCTACGAAGGCACCGGCCCCGGCGGGACCCTGTTCCTCTGCGAGGCGATGACCGACAACCGGAACCGCACCGTCGCCGAGATCCGGAAGATCTTCGAGAAGAACAACGGGCAGCTCAGCGCCGGCGGCTCCGCGCAGTGGGCCTTCGACCGGAGGGGGATCCTCCTCATCGCGAAGGACGCGGCGACGGAAGATCAGCTCATGGACATCGCCGTGGGCGCGGGCGCCGACGACTACAGCGACCAGGGCGAGGAGTGGCAGGTGCTCTCCAGCGTCGAGAGGATCGAGCCCGTCGTGAAGGCGCTCGAGGACGCGAAGATCCCGGTGAAGTCGAGCGGCGCAGGCTACGTCCCCAAGACAAAGAAAGAGGTCGCGGGCCGCGACGCCGAGGTCTGTCTCAACCTCGTCGACTCGCTCGACGACCACGACGACGTGCAGAACGTCTACGCCGACTTCGACATCCCCGAAGAGGAGCTCGCGAAGCTCGAGGGGTGATCCCGGCGAGGGCGCCCGGACGTCACGGGCGCCAGATCGGGAAGCTCACGATCGCCCACGAGAAGAACGCGTGGGCGAAGATCGCCGGCGGCAGGCGGCCGGTCCGGTGCACCACGCGACCCCACACGAGCGAGCAGCCGAGGCCCGCCGCGACGAGCAGCGGGTTCGGCCCGGCGAGCGGATCGCCGAGCAGAAAGAGCGTGGGGGCGTGCGCGGCGGCGAACAGCGCGCTCGACAGCAGCCAGGCGGTCACCGGACCGAACGGCCCCTCGAGCGCGCGCATGACGAGCCCACGCCAGACGACCTCCTCGAGCGCGGCAACGACGAAGACGACCGCGCCGGCGAACACGCGCGCGTCGGCCAGGGGGTCGCCGAGCTGGAGGTACAGGCGAAAGAGCCACGCCTCGCGCGGCGAGCCCCGCGGGGCGAGCGCCAGCTGCACCGCCATGGCCAGGCCGTAGAGCACCGCCGCGACGAAGGCGCCGCGCGCGAGATCGCCCGAGAGGGGGCGGAGCGCGGCGCGGAGCTCGCCGCGCCGGCGGAGCCACATCACGGTCACCGCCGCGAGGACGGCGTAGAGCGCGCCGAGCGCCGCGAGCATGCCGGGCGCGCCCGCGCGATCGGGGTGGAACGCGTACGAGACCGCGAGCGCGACGCCGGCGGTGACGGACGCGGCGATGAGCGCGGCCTCGCGGCGCGAGGCCCGCGGCGGCTCGCGCGGATCGGTCGCCCCCGGATCGCGCGGCCGGGCCAGGAGGGCCGAGCCCGGGGCGGCCGGCGGGGGCGCGACGGCAGGAGGCGCGGCGTCGCCCGGCATCATCGCGCGCACAGCTGCACGACCCTGTCGAGGATGCGGTCGGCGAGCACGGGCTTGGGCAACACGCCGAGCGAATCGGCGGCGTCGCGGGTCACGATCGTGGCGCGGTTGTCGTCCCGGCCGAACGAGTCCGCCGCGTGGTTGGCGACGATCATGTCGACGCGCTTGGCCGCGAGCTTGTGCCGGGCGTAGGCGATCACGCCGTCGTCCGTGGCGGTCTCGACGGCGAACCCGACGAGCACCGGCGGCCGCGCTCCGTCGGCGCGCGCGGCGCCGGCGCGCGCGAGGCCGACCTCGGCGAGCAGGTCGGGGTTCGGGACGAGCGGCAGCGAGGCGAGATCGGGCGTCCGCTTCAGCTTTGTCGCGTGCTGCTCGGCCGGGCGGTAGTCGGACACCGCGGCCGTCATGATCAGCACGTCGGCGCCGCGCAGGTCCTCGCCGAGCGCCTGCCAGAGGGCGGTGCGCATCGCGAGCGCGCCGCGCACGTCGACGCGCCGCGCGCCGGGCGGCGTGGCGAGCGACACGGGACCGGCGATGAGCGTGACCTGCGCCCCACGGAGCGCGGCCCGCTCGGCCACGGCGAAGCCCATCTTGCCGGTCGACCGGTTGCCGAGGAACCGCACGGGATCGAGGTCCTCGAGCGTGGGCCCCGCGGTGATGACGACGCGGCGCCCCGCGAGATCGCGCGGGGCGAGCCGCGAGAACGCCGCGGCCGCGATCGCCGCGGGATCGGCCATGCGCCCGAGGCCGCGATCGCCCGAGGCGACCTCGCCGAAGACCGGGCCGACGAGCTGAACGCGCCCGTCGGCCTCGAGCGAGGCGACGTTCCGCGCCGTCGCGGGGTGCGCCCACATGCGGGGGTGCATCGCCGGCGCGGCGAGCACCGGGCCCTTCGCGCACAGGGCGAGCGCCGTCACGAGATCGTCGGCGCGCCCGGCGGCGAGGCGGGCGAGCAGGTCGGCGGTCGCGGGCACGAGGAGCACGAGGTCGGCCTCGGCGGCGAGCGCGACGTGCAGCTCGCCCGCGAAGCCCGGGTCCCACATCGTGTCGCGCACCGGCTCACCGCAGAGCCCGCTCAGCGTCATGGGCCCGAGGAACTGCTGCGCCGCGCGGGTCATGATCGGGAGCACGCGCGCGCCGCCCTGGATCAGGAGCCGGGCGACCTCGGCGGCCTTGTAGGCGGCGATGCTGCCGGAGACCGCGAGCGCGACGGTCGGTCGCCCGCCGGCCGAGGCGTGGACAGCGGCCGGCGGAGCGGGGGTATCGGGATGAGGCGCAGGAGATGACGGTGTTCGGCCGGACATGACGCAGGTGCCAGCGTGGGGGAACCGCTTCGCGGTCCCGGCAAACATCGGTCGGGGGATCCGCTCCGCGGTCCACCTCCGCCCACCGTGGCACGAAAACCGGCAGCCGTACACGCTGCGCCGTGGGCGGATGCTACCCTTGCCGGGTGCGCTCCTTCGATCGGCCGCGGAGCCGCGCCCCGGCCGGCTCCGAGCAGCTCGTCACGGTGGCGACGTACAGCGAGTCCGTCGAGGCGCAGATGGGACGCTCGGCCCTGTCCGCTCATGGCATCCGCGCCTTCCTCGCCGATGAGCACGCGGCGACGCTGACCCCTCATTATATCGGCAGGTCCCTCGGCATCCGGCTCCAGGTGCCGCGCGCGGAGCTGGAGCGAGCAGCCGAGATCCTGAAGCCGCCGCCGCCCGTCGATGACGATCGCGAGCTCGACGAGGACGACGAGGTGGCCGAGCTCGATGGGCCGAGGTGCCCGGCGTGCGGAGCGCGCTACGCTTACCGCGAGTGGGCCCCGGGTCAGATCGTCGCCCTCATCGCGCTGCTCGGGTTGCCGCTCCTCGTCCTGAAGAAGCGGTGGCACTGCCGCAAATGCCACGCCTACTGGGCCCCGGAGGCAGCTGCGCCGAAGCGCGGAAGCCCCTACCGCGCTCCGCGCGGCGGGGCCGTGCGGCGCTCGAAGGGCTAGTGTGTCGGGCAGCGTCCGCGACGCGGCGCCCGGGTGCCCGCGCCTGCCACCGTGACGCGACGCCCAGAAATCCATGGCGGGATTTCTGGCACGCAGCACTAGCATCACCCGCCGAGAGCTCGTAATGGGCTCCCTCAGAGGAACACGAGAACCATGGCAAGCACCGTCCTCACCGGCATCAAGCCCACCGGAACGCCACACCTCGGCAACTTCGTGGGGGCGATCAAGCCGGCGCTCGCGCTCGCAGGGACCGCATCGAACGCGCTCTACTTCGTCGCGGACTACCACGCGCTCAACGCCATCCACGACGCGCAGAAGCTCCGCGGCCTGGTCCACGAGGTTGCCGTGACATGGCTCGCGCTCGGCCTCGACCCCGAGAAGGTCATCTTTTACCGGCAATCCGACATCCCGGAGATCTTCGAGCTCACCTGGATCCTCTCCTGCTTCACCGCGAAGGGGCTCATGAACCGCGCGCACGCCTACAAGGCCGCTGTCGCCAGGAACATCGAGTCCCGCGCCGGAGCGTCGAGCGCCGCGAACGTGGAGGACATGGACGACCTCGACGCCGGGATCAACATGGGCCTCTATAGCTATCCGGTGCTGATGGCGGCCGACATCCTCCTGTTCAAGACGAATGTCGTGCCCGTGGGCAAGGACCAGGTCCAGCACATCGAGATCGCCCGTGACATCGCGCAGCGGTTCAACGCGCTCTACGGCCCGACCCTGGTCCTGCCCGCGGCGCGCATCAGCACCGACACCGCGGTGATCCCGGGCCTCGACGGCCGCAAGATGAGCAAGAGCTACGACAACACCATCTCGCTCTTCCTGCCGCCGGAGAAGCTGCGCAAGACGATCTTCAAGTACAAGACGGACTCGTCGCCCCCGAGCGAGCCGAAGGATCCGGACGCGTCGCCGCTGTTCCACCTCTACCGGGAGTTCGCGACGCCGGAAGAGACGGAGGCGCTCCGGGGCCGCTACCGGAGCGGCATCGGCTGGGGCGAGGCGAAAGAGGCCGTGTTCGAGGTGCTGAACCGCGCGCTGGAGGAGCCGCGGCGGCGCTACGCCGAGCTCATGGCCGACACGGCGGGCGTCGACGCCCTGCTCGCGGAGGGCGCGGTGCGCGCGCGGCAGATCGCGAGCGCGACCCTTCAGGAGATACGCCGGGCGGTCGGCGCGCGCTGAAGGCCGGCGCCTGCCCGGCGCCGACCGCCGCCGCCGGCGCCAGGCAGGCGCCGGTCGCTCAGCCGTCGTCGCCCTTCTTCTTCTGCCGCTTCTTGCTCTTGCCGCTCTTCGCCTCGTCGCCCGCCGGGTCCTTCTGGCCTCGGGCTTCTCTCGCCGCTTTGCTCTCGGACGCGGGCTCGCTCGTGGCCTGCATGATGGCGGTGCCCTCGGCGGGCGGGGCGTCTTCACCCCGCGCGCGGCCGCCTTCGCGGTCATCCCCCTTCGCGCGGAAGGTGCCGATCCCCGCGCGCTCGGTCCAGCCGCGCTCGCCGGTGAGCCCCGGCTCGCGGCTCTCGACGGTGCCGCCGCCCGGCTCGGGGCCGGTCACGCCGGGCGTGCGGACGTCCGGGCCCTGCGTGACGACGAGGTACTCGTCCGCCACGTACTCGGGGTGATTGTCGTCGGCCACCTTGACCGCCGGGTCGCGCGGGCCGCTCCCGACATGGACGATCTGCGTGGTCGGCGGGTAGCTGTCGCTCCACTTCTCCCGCACCCCATACGCGCCGTCGCGGACGACCCGCGAGCTCGTCGTCCTGAAGCCGGGGATGCCGCGCTGGGCGAGCACCCGTGTCCCCTCAGGCAGCTTCGGCGCCGGGCGCTCCAGCTCCTCGAACGGGACGACCGCGTCGACGCGGCGAAAGTACGTGACCGTGAGCTTGCGCGAGGGGCCGAGGATCTCGGCGCGCACGACGCCGCCGGCGACCGTCTGGTGGAGCACGACCGGGAAGTCGAACGGGTTCCTGAAGCGATAGTTGATCGTCGGATAGACGACGGTCGCGTCGAGGCCGAGCTTGATGTAGTAGCTCGGACGGGAGTGCGGATAGCGCTCGACGATCTCGAGCCCCGCGAAGAACGCAGCGCCGTGGAGCGTGCCCGAGATCTGGCAGGTCCCGCCGCCGAGCCCGTCGACGAGCTCCCCCTGGGCGATGACCGGAGCGACGCGGTACCCGTGCGCCTCGTCGCGCGGGCCGACCGTCTCGTTGAAGTCGAAGATCTCCCCCGGCAGGACGACCACCCCATCGAGCTTCGAGGCGGCGAGCCGGAGGTTATACGTCCTCTCCTTGGACCTCGCCCCGGTCGCGTAGCGCGTCTCGAAGTAGCCGAGCACCTGGTCGAATTTGACGTTGCCGAGCTGCTCCGCGACGAGCTTCGGCGCGATCGTCTCGACGCTGGCCTGCGCCGTGTCCTCGCCCGCCCGGAGGGCGGCGTCGATCCGCGCGAGCGTGCCGTAGACGTCCAGCCGATACCCGATCTTCTCGGGCCTGAGCTGCTTCGACTCCAGGTCGACATAGGCGTCGACCGCCGGCGAATCGAGCTCGACCTTCAGATCGAGCAGCTTGCCGATCGCCCGCTCGGAGTCGAGGAGGAGCGGGATCGGGATGTCGAGCGGCGCGTCCTCGTCGTCGCGCTCGTGCGCGCGGCGGAGCGCGCTCGCCGGGCGGAGCGCCTCGCGGACGAACTCGGCGAGGCGGACCCGGTTGATCTCGACGCCGAGGTCGTTGCGGCGGAGCGCGCGCGCGGAGCCGTCGGGGAGCACGATCCGGATCTCCCCTGTGGCGTAGCGGCGCACGAGGTCGAGCGCGTTGGCCACGACGTCGCCGCCCGCCGGCACCGGCACCTGCGCCACGCGGAGGACCGGCGGAGGCTTCGGGCCGTCGTCCGCCGGCGGCGGCAGCACGAGGTAGGTGATGACCAGGCCGCTCGTGACGAAGATCGCCACAAGCGCGGCGAACCGCCAGAGCTCCGGCGAGCGGCGAAGATCCATGGGAGGGAGGCCATCTTGGAAAGCCATCCCCGACCCGTCAAGGAAACGCCGCCGCCGGCGGGCCGCTACGGGGCAGCGCGCTCCCCGGGGGCGCGCCCGCGCAGCGCCTTCGACGCGGCGCGGGCGGCCCTGAGGACCGGCGCCTCGATGGAGCCCGCGCTAGGCACGATCAGACCGCCCCGCCCGTGCGACGCGCGGGGGCCGGGCGACGACCGCAGGAGGTACGCGCCCGCGAGCGCCACGAGGACCGCGAGGGCGACGGAGGCCACGGGCACGAGCCAGCGCCGAGCGCGCCCGTCGGGCGGCGGAGAGCTCGGTGGCCCGCTCGCGCCGCGCTCCACGATCGCGCGCCCGGGAGGGTCGACGGCCTCTGGCGAGCTCGGCTGCGGGGGCGGCTCGTCGAGCCCGATCGGGCGCTCGCGTGCGATCTGCATGGCCTCCTGGATCGCGGCGCGCCGGCGCTCGCCGCGCGGGCCGAGCCGCTGCTGCATCAGCGCGGCGAGCTCGTCCGACGTGGCGAGGGGCATCGCGAGCGACACCTGCTCGATGGCGCGGCGCAGCTCGGCCATCGTGGCGAAGCGCTCGTCCCTCGGCTTCGCGAGCGCCTTCATGACGATGCGCCCGACGTCCTCCGGGAGCGAAGGGACGAGGGTGCGCGGCGGCTCGGCGGCGGTCTTGTCGCAGATGCGGCGCACCGTCGCAGGCTCGTTCTCGGCGAGGAAGGGGTGCTTGCCCGTCACGAGCTGATAGAAGACGATCCCGAGCGTGAAGACGTCGGTGCGCCGATCGATGGGCTCGCTGCCCGCCTGCTCCGGCGACATGTACGCGTACTTGCCCTTCACCTGGCCGACCTTGGTTCGCTGCAGGTTCGAGGCGGCCTTGGCGACGCCGAAGTCGAGGATCTTCACCGACCCGTCGTAGCCGACCAGGACGTTTTGCGGCGAAACGTCGCGGTGAACGAGGCCGACGAGCTTGCCGTCGCGGCCGCGCAGCTCGTGCGCCGCGTGCAGGCCGAGGGCCGCCTCGCCCACGATGCGGAGCGCGACGGGGAGCGGGACGCCGCCGCGCGCCTTGCTCTCGCGGAGAACCAGGTTGAGCGGCTCGCCGTCGATGAGCTCCATCACCTGATAGAGGACGCCGTCCTCCTCGCCCACATCGATGGTCTCTGCGACGTTCGGGTGGTGGATCTGCGAGACCAGCGTGGCCTCGTCCAGGAACATCGCCTCGAAGTCGGGGTCGTCGCTCAGCTCGGCGCGCAGCAGCTTGACGGCGACGATCCTCGGGAGCTGACCGCTCGTCCGAGCGGCCCACACCGAGGCCATGCCCCCGAGCGCAATAGGAACGAGGAGCTCATACCGACCGAGCGTGTGGCCAGCGCGTACTTCTCCCATGGTGCTCACGTGCCGCGTAACCCCGGAACGAGGCAGTCCCCGCCGGGAATGGAGCCCCCGAGCGCGGCCTCCATGAGGTCGGGTCCGCGAGAAGCGCTCGGTGTGCCAGGTGGTGTTCTTGCTCGAGGATCGACAGCGTGCGCCCGGAGCGAAGCCGGGCGCCCGTTGCTCGGATCGTCGCAGAGAACGCCTTGGCGCTCAACCCGGAACGCTGTTCGGTCGCAGCGTGATCTTTACACGGTGCATCGCAGAGCGGGCCCGCCTGCGCTCACCGGGTGAGCGCCGGATCCTTGTCGGGATCGCCGCCGTCCTCGACCGGCGCCGGCGCGGCGGGCGGCGGGGCCTCGGGAGACGGGATGACCTTGCGCAGCGCGGACAGGTGGCGCTTTGTGACGCCGGTGACCGCCAGGATCTGAGCGTCGGTCGCGCGGCGCACGCCCTCCAGGGAACCGAGCTCCCGGAGGAGCGCCGTCCTCACCGGGCTGCCGAGCCCTGGGATGTCCTCGATCTCGGAGCGGAGGCGCCGCGCTTTGCCGAGCCGCTTGCGTGCGTGGTTGGCGAAGCGGTGCGCCTCGTCGCGCGCCCGCGCCAGGAAGAAGAGGGCCGAGCTCGTGGAGCGGAGCGGGATACCGTTCTTCTGGCCAGGCAGGTAGACGCGGTCGACGAGCTTCTCGCCGGCCTGCGTCTCGCGCTCCTTCGCGAGACCGACGATCGGTAGGTCGTGCAGGCCGAGATCGCGCGCCGCCGACAGCGCGACCTGGAGCTGGCCGCGCCCGCCGTCGACGACGAGCAGGTCCGGCAAGTCCCACTCGGCTCCGCCGGACTGCGCGCTCTTCGGCGCCTCGCTGCCCGGGCCGGCCGTCTGCCGCTCCGCGAACACCTGCGCAGATTCCGTCTCCGGCGGAGCGTCGCCCGCGCTCACCGGGCCGCTCGTCTCTTCGGCCGCGTCGCCGTCGGTCTCATCGCCCTCGGGCCGTTCGTTCTCGGTCACATCGCCCTCGGGCGCATCGTTCTCGGTCACGTCCTCCGTCACGTCGCCGTCGATCACGTCGCTCGCGGCCGCCTCGGAGGCGCCGGGCGCGGCGACATCGGAGTCTCCGGCCACGGCGTCTGCGAGGGCCGGCGGGCTCGCCGGCCGAGCGGCCTTGCCGCGGCGGAAGCGTCGCGCGAGCACCTCGTACATCGCGGCGTAGTCGTCGCCGTCGGCCACGCTCTTCACGTTGAAGGTGCGGTAGCGCTTCTTGTCGGGCTGACCGTCGAGGAGCGCCACGATCGATCCCACGGTGTCGCCGCCGCCGAGATGCGAGATGTCGCAGCACTCGATGCGACGCGGGAGCGTCGGGAGGCGGAGGCGCTCCCTGAGCTCCTCGAGCCGGGCCTCGAGATCGTCGGAGCTCCTCTGCTTCTCGCGGAACGCGTGAGCTGCGTTCTCGCTCGCCATCTTGAGCAGATCGGCGCGGGGCCCGCGCTGAGGCACGAAGAGCGTCACCTTGCGGCCGCGCCGATCGCCGAGCCACTCCGCGACGCCCTCCGCGCCGTCGGGCAACACGGGCACGAGGACCTCATCGGGGATCATGGTGGACGCGACGCCATAGTACTCGTTCAGGAAGCCGCCGAGCACCTCGTCGTCCGGCAGCTCCATGTTGCGGAGCGAGAAGGACAGCGTGTCTGTCACGCGCCCCTGGCGCACCATGATCACTTCGACCTCCACGAGCGTCCCCTCGCGGTAGAGGCCCACCACGTCTTGATCGACGTCCTTCACGTAGACGACGCGCTGCGCTTCCCGCACCGTCTCGACCGCCCGGAGCTGATCGCGGTAGATGGCGGCGCGCTCGAACTCGAGCTCCCGCGACGCGTCCCGCATTCGCGCGGTGAGCTCGCCCGTGAGCTCGTCATGGCGCCCCTCGAGGAAGAGCGCGACCGAGCGGACCATCTCCGTATAGAGCTCCCGGTCCACATCCATCACGCACGGCGCGAGGCAACGCTTGATCTGGTACTGCAGGCAGGGGCGCCGGCGCGACGCCATCTCGGCATCGGAGCAGGTGCGGAGCTGGAAGTGCTTGTTGACCAGGTGGAGCGTCCGCCGCGCGCTCGTCGCCGAGTGGTACGGGCCGAAATAGCGGGCCTTGTCCGGGGCGGGACGGCGGACCGTCTCGAGCATCGGCCACTCCTTCTGCGTGTCGAGCTTGAGGCAGAGGAAGTCCTTGTCGTCACGCAGCTTGACGTTGAACCGCGGCTTGTGCTGCTTGACGAGCTCGTTCTCCAGTACGGCCGCCTCCTTCTCGGTGGCGGTCACCACCGTCTCCAGATCGGCCACGATCTTCCGGAGTATCGGGATGAAGTACCGGGCGTCGCTCCCGCTCTCCTGAAAGTAGCTGCGGACGCGCGAGCGCAGGCTCTTCGCCTTGCCGACGTAGACGACGGCGCCCGTCTTGTCGATGAACAGATAGCAGCCAGGCTTCGTCGGGAGCGAGGCGAGCTTGGCTGCGAGGAGGGCTTCGGGATCCTGCTTGGCGCTCGGGTTGACCACGGCCGGAACGATCTAGAAGTCGCGCGCGCCGGCAGCAAGCGCTCCGATCACGGCCCTTCCGTCACAGGGGGGCGTCGCGGTCCGCGCCGGTTCTCCTTTACATCTCGGAAACGCCGTCATGCAGCGCGGCACCGCTCGCCGCGGCGGAAGAGACGGAACGCCCCGGTCGAGATCTCACGCCGGCCGCTCGAACGGCGAACGGCGCGAGCGGTGGATGCGCGGTGGCCTGCGCGACAGTCACGCCGCCGAGCTCGTCGCGCTCGACTCGCGTGAGCGCGGCGAGAGGCTCGGCGCAGCGAATGCGCCGCTTCGTCTGGGGCACGCTCGCGGCGCCCGGCGGCGTGGTGCGCTGCCCGCGCGCGCCGGCGTCGACGCCTTCCTGATCACGGTGGCGCGGCCCTCGGTTGTCTCGCCACCGCCGTAGGACGGGCGGCGGAGACGACAGCGGTGATGCCTCACCGCGCCCGGCTCGACGCGAGACACGCCGTCGATCGGCCAGTGGACCGAGCGGCAAGATCTTCGCAGGAGGAGGTCTGCGGTGTCGCGCGTTCGTGCTTCGTGCCCTCGCGGGCGACGGCGTCTTCGCCTCGGTCGCAATCCGGCGCGACTCCTCCTCGCGCCATCGCGCCCAGTCCGTCTGGAGCTTTTTGGCCTTGAGAAAGGCCGCCCGCTGGAGAGTGAGGTTGCCCAGGCCGGCCCACGGTGCCCGCTTGTCCTCGCCGTAGCTGCGCTTCGGGTTCTCCCCGCAAGCCACTTTCAGCCCGCCGGGCGCCACGGTGACGCGCGTCTGGGGACCATCTGGGGAGCATCTGGGAGGGGCCGATGCCCGGCCGGAGCTCCATCGTTACCGCGCACCATCTAATCAGGTTGCCTGAACCCGAAAGGACTTGTATGGTCGTAACACCACCAGCGACTGCCCGTTCGATTCCCGGGTCCTGTGGCCAGAAGGCATCGGCGGACTGAGCCTGCGACGCCACCGGCCCCACCTCTGGTTCCCGTCCGCTGCCGTCCAGGTGCGCCGCTGCGCCTGGTGTCGGGTGGCCCCCGAGGTGGGAGTGCATCGAACAGCCGAGGAGTGACGAACTGTCCACCAGCGTCCATCACCGCCGCCCCGCTCGGGGGATCGATGTCGCCCCCGGCGGCGGCGGTGCCGCGCTCTGCCTCGGCTCGGGGGGGCGAGCCGCGGGCGAGCGTCACCCTGGTGCCCAGCACGAGTGTCACCGCCTGAATCAGGATGAGCGGCTGAGCAGGAGCGGCGGCCTCGTGACCTCCCGCGGGCAGACTTCCGGCTTGCCGGGGCGGCGACCGGGGCGCGGGCGCGGCGAGCGATTTGGGAGACACGACCGGAGGCTGGGCAGCTCCAGCACAGCCGCAAAAAGACGCAGCCAGACCCAAGGCGAGGTGGCCTTCGGCCAGCAACATGGGTGGGCGCATACGCCTCGGGCCGTCGCGTCGATCGGCCAGGGGGATGTCCTGGCAGGTGGGTGGGGTAGCCCTCATGACGTCGACAGCCCCGGAGGGCGGATCGGTGGCCGACACGTTGCGGTCGATCCCGGAGAGCAGCTCGGCCCGGAGACGAGAGCTCGGGCATACAGACACGCCGCCGGGGCCGAGCGGAATGCAGAAATGAAAGACCTCCGGTCCAGCGCACAGGGGTGGGCTGGAACGGCGGCCTCGTCCATGACACGTTGCCTCATCGAGGGCGGCTCACCCGGGGGGTCAGGCTCCTCCGCGCTCCCTCGGTCAGGCGCCCGCTTCGCCTGCTGCGCGGTGGGTCGCTTGTGTCCGGAGCACAGGAAAGCCAATCTTCGTGGGAATGTCGCTGGCTCCACGCGGCTCGGGGGCTGCCCGCGGGGCGCGGCGCGCGGCAGCAAGAGAGGCCGCTGCGCGGCGCAGAGAGGAGCACGGCGCTGTCCATCGCACCCCTCCTGGGTTTGGGCAGAGCCTGGCTTCGCGGAGCGGTGCCACCGGGCTTCGCCCCGCTCCCGCGAAGCCACCAGGCTTGGCTTCGCGGAGCGAAGCCACCAGGGAGACGTGGTGGCTGGAGTCCGGCTCGACCGGTCGTCCCAGCACCCCATGACCGGACGGGGAGCTCGCGAGCGTGGGTTCCCGACGCACGTTGAGGGGACACCTCTCGAATTATTTTCAAGCACGGTGCTGTTCAGCAGTTGACAACTCTAGCTATTCATGGGACGCGAGATCCAATGAGCAACGTCGAAACCGAGATCAAAAGCCACGTTGATGCATTCGTCTCTCAGCTGAGCGGACTTGTCCGCAAAGCGGCTCTCGAGGCTGTCGCCGACGCCTTGCGGGGGGAGGGCCAGCCGGCCGCTGCCGCCGCCGCGCCGCGCAAAGCAGGTCGGGCCAAGGCCGCTCCTCCGGCGCCTGCGGAGGTCAAGAAGGCGGCGGGGCGCCCCGCTCGCGCCGCGAAGCCCACCCGCAAGAAGGGCGAGAAGCGCTCGAAGGAAGAGCTCGCCGCCATGACGCAGAAGGTCCTGGAGCACATCCGGGCCAACAGCGGCCAGGGCGTGGAGCAGATCGCGAAGGATCTGGGCACCACCACGAAGGAGCTGACCCTTCCGATTCGGAAGCTGCTCGTCGAGAAGAAGATCACGTCGAAAGGCGAGAAGCGGGCGACGAAGTACTTTTCCCGCTAAAGCTGGCCGCAACGCGCTCCGGGCGGGTCCGGCCAAGCCAACCGAGGTCGACGTCCAGCCTTCCCCCAGGCCCAGCAGGGGAAATCGTGGCAAGCCAGGAGCTGTCCAGGCAGCCACGGAGACGCCGTACATCGGGGCGGAGCAAGCTCCGCAGCCGTACACGCCTCTGGAACTTCCTCAGAAAAGCTCCCCCAGCAATGGTCTCTCCGCGTAACACCGTGGAGAATCCCGCACGCGCGGTGGAGAAATCCGCGCGCGCGGGCTGTCAGATCCCGCCCGACCGCTGCTGAACGGATCCGCCCGGCGACACGACGCGGGGGGCTGCGCCCGACAGCCGCTGTGCGCCCAGGCTCGCTCCGGCGCCCAGGACGCCGGGTTGCCGCCGAGCCGCCATGCCCGTGCTCCTGTCGTGGGCACGGGAAGGCGGGCAGCATCACGTCACGTCACCGCGAAGCCCCCAACATGTCGTGGGGTGACATCGATGGACCACCACATCTAGCCGCCAGGCGCGGTGGGGTGGTCAGGATTGCCAAGCTGGCAGAGCACGATCGGCGCAGCGCGCGAGCGCCGCCGCTGTGAGCGCCTGGCCCGCTCTGCCTCCTCCGGGTGTCCCGTCGCAGGCCGACGGTTGCGCGCTCGAGGCAACACCGCGTCCCGAAACGGGCTGGCGTCCAACGCACTTTCACAGACATCTGAGCAGGATGCCCCAGGCGGATATTGCGAACTTGCAACGTGGGCGAGCCCAGCGTCCGGCAAGGAGGGACCCTTGGGTGCACTCGACCTCTGTTGATCACGAAGGAACGCGGACAGCCGGGGGGTACAGCCAGGCCCCCTCGGATCAAGCATGGTCTGTGCCACCGGGGAGTCGTTCCGCGGATACGTCGGCTCATGAGCGGAGAGAACCGGAGAAAGCAAACCGCCACCGCGCTGGACAGGTTCTGACCATCCGCGTGCTCGTCTGATCATCGGCGGTGCTCGTCTCACCCTCGGTGGTGCTCGATCGACAGGCAATCCACCTGGCCGAGCCTGCACGCTGGATCGGGCGTTCCGGTGACACCGCCGAGGGCGCCGCGCCGGAGGTGCATGAAGAGATCTCGGCGCGAAGCGCGACTTGAGCTCAGCGCTCGGCCCGGGTCCCGACGATGAGGACATTCGAGAACGGCGTTTTCCCCCAGGCGGGCCTCGTCTCGCACGAGAAGCCGAGCTGCTCGAGGAGCGCCACGATCTCCCGGGCAGGGCGGAAGCGCACACGCTCGCCGCGGTTGAACCGAAGCGCAGTGAAGATGCGCTCCTCGAGGAGCGTGATCGAGCTCCTCAGGCCGCGCTCCGTGTCCGCCTCGCGGACGAGCAGGCGCCCTCCCGGGCGAACTGCGGCCGCCGCCCGTCTCAGGATCGCGTCCTGCTCCTCGACGCGGAAGTAGTGGAGCAGGTCGATGAGCAGCACGGTGTCTGCGTCTCCCAGCTCGGCCTCGCGCGCGTCCGCACACCAGAACTCAGCGGCCAGCGGGGGGGCGGCGTGGAGAGAGCGCTGCTCGCCGGACGAGCCGGGCAGCTCGGACGATCGCGGCAGAGGCGCGCCCGGGTTCCCGCCGGCCGCGCGGCGGGCGTCCTCTATCTTGGCTCGGTCCCAGTCGAACCCACGCGCGCGCGCGGCCCTGCCCAGCTCGAGCAGGAGAATCGGCAGCTGGCCAGCCCCGGTCCCGATATCGAGGACCTCTCCCAGCGCGACCGGGCGGTCGCCGGCGATGTCGGCAATCAGCCGCGCGACAGGATCGCCGAGCAGCTTGAAGCGGACATAGTGAAACCGGGTGCGCTGCGCCGGCGTGGCGCCCTCCGGCGGGCTGTACCGCGCGGCGACGCGCTCGACCGCGTGAACCCACGGCGGCGCGTCGTCGGGGAGCCGATACGGCTCCATCCCGCCGCGCTGCAGCGAGGGCGCGCGGCGCCGCTTCAGCGCGACGAGCGCGAAGACCAGGCCGCCGCCGAGCGCGGCGAGCGCGAGCCCGACCACGGGGGCGCCGAGGAACATGTGCTCGGGGAACTCGGACAGTGCTTGCGCCCAGCTCATCTTCTCATGAAAGCGCAGCCAGCGACCGGTGCGGAGGTACGCCCCGACCTGGACCTCGGCCGTGAGCAGCGCTGGCGCGAACAAGGGGTTGGAGATGTTCGCAGCGACCCAGGCAATCGCTGCGTCCAGACGGAACCACAGGCAGAGGAGGAGGACGAGCGGCGTGTGGCAGCCGAAGATCGGCTGCGATCCGATGAACAGGCCGATCGCCACCGCCACGGCCGTCCGGCCGGCTGACAGCTCGCTGCCACGGAGCTCACGCCACGCGCGGCGCGCCTCCTCGCGGAGCAGAGAGTATTTCGCCAACGCTCAGGGTTTGCCTTCCGGTGCAGGGTGATCCGTCTCCTCCGCTGCATCGGCCGTCATCGTGGACAGGAGGTCGCTCACCTCCGTGGGGGTCGCCTCGTCGAGCGCATCCCAGGAGCCGCCCCTCGTGGTGGTCCGCGATGAGTCGCGCGACACAGCGTCGCCGGTGCGCCCGCTCCGCTGCGCCTCCACCATGCGAAGGTACATCCTCGCCGTCTTGTTGTCGGGCTCGATCGCGAGCGCCTCGCGCCACTCGGCGATCGCGTGCTCGGACGCGCCGAGGGAGTGCAGCGCGACCCCGAGCAGCACGCGCGCAGGCGCGTACTTCGGGTTCGCGTCGCGCGCCGCGGCGTAGTGCTCGCGGGCGAGCGGCAGATCGCCGGCGTCGCGGTACATCGTCCCGAGGCGCAGCTGGAGATCGACGAACGTCGGGCACAGGGCCACGGCCCGCTTCAGCTCGGCGATCGCTTCCTGCGCGCAGCCCGCGTCGGCGTAGGCCTGCGCGAGATCGGCGTGCATGTTGGCGATCTTGCCGCGCGCGAACGGGTCGAGGACGCCGCCGTCCCCCTCGCCGCGCCGGATACGGGAGTAGACCTGTCGCGCCGCTTCGTATTTGCCGAGGTCGTTGTACGTGACAGCGAGGTTCAGCAGCGCCTCGGTGTAGTGCTCGTTCAGCTGCACCGCGCGCTCGAAGTGGGCCTCGGCAGCGAGGAAATCCCCGCGCTCGTGGAGGATGACGCCGAGCATGTTGAAGACGTCCGCGAAGCGGTCGGTCTTCTCGAGGATCTGCCTCAGGGCGTGCTCGGCGAGATCGTACTCGCGCCGCTCGTAGTGCTCCCTGCCGAGAACCAGAAGCTGCTTCAGCCGGTCGTCCATGAGGCCCGCCAGCTTACGCGACCGGCGTACGGTGCGGTCGGGTCTTCCGCGCAACCCTTGCGCTATCCGGGTGGTCGCGCGGTTGCAACCCCGTCGATGCCTTGGTACGGACGTCGGCGTGCCGAGTGCAGTACCCCAGAACCCGCTGGAGGCCTCCGGAGCGCCGGACGCCGCGGACCGCTCCGAGGAGCGGAACGGAGCCGCCGGCAGCACGGAGGGGCCCGGCGCCGCCGCCCCGCTGGACGCGCCGCGCGCAGAGCCCGGCGCCGCCGCCCCGCTGGGCGCGCCGCGCGCGGACCTCGAGCGCGGCAGCGCGGCCGAGGACGTGACGGACGACGCGCTGGACGCATCCAGCAGGCCTGCGACGCCTCCGCTGGCCGCGCCGCTGTCGAGCCATCGCCGGGGCGAGAGCGCTCCGGCCGCGCCCTGGTCGCGCGGCGGCGATCTGCGCGCGCGCGCGGCGCCGACGTGGGGGCAGCTTCCTCCTCCTTCTTCTCGCGGGCGCGGCGCGGCGCAATGGTCGCGCGGCAGCGATCCGCGACAGCATCCCTCGCGGCCGTCGCTCGTGGACGGTGGCCCCTATGCGGGACCCGGCATGGCCGACGGCCCACGCCTGCCCGCCGGCCTCAGCCGGCCGCCCCCGGGGCCACACCTCTCGCCGCGCATGACCGCGGTCTTCGGCGGCATCTTCGGCCTCGCGACGCTCACCTCGCTCATCGCGCTGTTGATCCAGAGCGTCCCGGTGCGCGACGAGCGCGCGCTGGTCGCAGGGAGCCCGGCGGGCTCGGCCGCAGGTACGGAAGAGGCCGCCAGGCGCTCCGCCGCACCCGAGGTGAAGGCCAAGAAGCGCACCCCGCTGCCTGGCCCGTGGCGGATCTCCGAGCTCGCGAAGGATCCGTCCGTGATCCTGGCGAGCGACGTGATGGATCGCCGGTCGTTCATCACGGCCCTCGGCGAGAAGGGCGTGCCGAAGGCGCAGATCTACCGGATCATGAAGGCCTTCGAGGGGCTGCGGAAGTTCGACAAATGCGGCCGCAAGGACCGGTTCACGGCCGCGATGGACCGCTCCACGCGCCGCGTCCGCGCCTTCGAGTACGAGGTCTCGGCGAGCGAGATCTATCAGGCGAGAGAGGGCGCGGCCGGGCTGCTCTCGGGCGCCACGCTCGACATGAAGATCGCCGAGGAGGAGGTCATCGCCGCCTTCTACGTGGGGAAGGATCTCACGAGCGCGTACCAGGCGGGCGGCCTGGAGCCGGGCGTGCTCGACGAGATCGACGACGCGCTGAGCGGGCGCATGTCGACGGAGGGCTTCGAGGAAGGGAGCACCGTCCGGCTGATCGCCATGGAAGAGACGGCGCTCGGGATGTTCTCCCGGTACAAGAAGATGATTGCGCTCGAGTACCGGCCAGCGGACCCCGCCGAGAAGCCGCTGCGCATCTACGATTTCAAGGGGCAGGAAGCCCGCGGCTACTTCGATGAGCGCGGCCGGCAGCCGTACGCGGGCGGCTGGCGCGCGCCGGTCCCGGGCGCGCCCGTGACGTCGAAGTTCAACCCGAAGCGGATGCACCCGGTGCTGCATAGGCCCATGCCCCACAACGGGACGGACTTCGGCGCGCCGACGGGAACGCCGGTGTACTCGGCGTACCGCGGCGTCGTCGAGTGGGTCGGCCCCGCGGGACCGAGCGGCAACCTCGTCACCGTCCTGCATCCGAACGGCATCAGCACCGGTTACGCCCACCTGTCGAGGTATGCCCCCGGCATCAAGGTCGGCACGAAGGTGGGCACCCACCAGCTCGTCGGGTACGTGGGCTCGACGGGCCGCTCGACGGGCCCGCACCTTCACTTCAGCGCGAAGAAGGACGGCAAGTACTTCGACGCCGAGACGCTCCAGCTCGACGGCGAGCGCGTGATGCCCGGCGTCGATCGCGCGGCGTTCGCCGCGGCGAAGGAGGCCCTCGACAAGCGGCTCGACGCCATCCCGCTGCCCGAGCCGCCGCCCGAGCCGGTGAAGCCGGAGGCCGCGGAGCCGAGCCCTCCGCCGCCCGCGGCCGCCGGCGGCGAGGCCACGGCCTCCGCGGCGCCCGAGGTCGGGCCGAGCGGGCCGACCGAGCCGGAAGCGAAGCCGCCCGAAGGCGCCGGCGACGACGAGGGCGAGCTCATCCAAGGCCCCGATCTCAAGAACCCGCCGGAGACGATGTGACACCGGGCGGGCCGAGAGGTCCGCTCGGAGAGAACAGAAGTACGAGGATGCCGGGACGAGCCCTCGCGTCCTCGACGTCCTCGGGTGGCCGACAGACAAAAACATCGAGGACGCCGAGGGATGAGCCCTCGCGTCCTCGATGTGTTTGCCATGGCGTCCGCCCTGAGGAGCGGCGACCTGGGCCTGCTACCGCTTCGAGTACTGGAAGCGCTTTCGGGCGCCGGGCTGGCCGTACTTCTTGCGCTCCTTCTTGCGCGCGTCGCGCGTGAGGAAGCCCGCGCGCTTGAGCGACGGCCTGCGCTCCGGATCGAGCTCGCAGAGGGCGCGCGCGATGCCGTGCCGCATCGCCTCGGCCTGGGCGCTGTGGCCGCCGCCGACGACGGTCGCGTTCACGTCGAACTGCTCGAGCACCTCCAGCAGTTCCAGCGACTGCCGCATCACCATCCGCGAGGTCTCGCGGACGAAGTACTCGTCGGCGGGCCTCTTGTTGACCTTGATGGTGCCGGTGCCCGGCGAGAGGAAGACGCGCGCGACCGCGGTCTTACGCTTCCCAGTGGCGTACGTTCTCGTTTCCGTCATGGCTTTGCTCAGCTGTAGCTAAGGGGCTGCGGCTTCTGCGCCGCGTGGGGGTGATCGGGACCGGCGTAGACCTTGAGCTTGGTGATGAGCTCACGTCCGAGCACGTTCTTCGGGAGCATGCCCTTCACGGCCTTCTGGATGGGGAGCTCCGGCTTGCGCTCGAGCAGATGACCGTACGCCTCGGAGCGGAACCCGCCAGGCGCGCCGCTGTGCCGAACGTAGTTCTTCTGCTGGAGCTTGCGACCCGTCAGAAGGACCTTCTTGGCGTTCACGACGATCACGAAGTCGCCGGTGTCGACGTGCGGGGTGAACGTCGGCTTGTTCTTGCCGCGAAGCACCGTGGCGATGCGGCTAGCAAGGCGGCCGAGGGGCTTGCCTTCCGCGTCGATCACCCACCACGTACGCTCGTTGCGGGCCTCCGCAGGCTTGGCGGAAAAGGACTTGGGCTGAGGATTCATTGGGCGAAAAACTCCGGAAGGGCGCCTGCCAAAAACGGGCGCAACTTCTACAAGGCGGCCCTCCGCCTGTCAAGCGTCTCGGGTCCTATCGTGGGGCCCTCGTCGTCATCGTCATCGTCTGGCGGGGGTCGATCAAGCGCGTCGATCCGACGTTCTGGCGACGTTCTGGTCGCACGAACGCTCGCGCCGGCTCGCGCTTTCGAGGATTTCCTGCGGGCTCGTTTCGGAGGAGCTCACCATCAGGAGTCGACAGACTGTTCAGCTCGGCGGAGAGGGCGGGATTCGAACCCGCGGTACGTTGCCGTACACACGATTTCCAGTCGTGCACCTTCGACCACTCGGTCACCTCTCCCGATACTTCCTCGACGCGCCCCGCCTCTGCCGGACCGGCGCCACCCGCGCGTGAGCGGGCGGTCAGAGCCCACCTGGTTCAACGGGTGGCAAGCAGCCAAGCGTAGCGGAGAGAGCGGGATTCGAACCCGCGGTACCCTTGCGGGTACACCTGATTTCGAATCAGGCACCTTCGGCCTCTCGGTCACCTCTCCGCGGGCGAACATGGCAAAGTGGGGCCGGCTGGTCAAGTATCTCCTGACAACCGGCCGGTCCGGAGGCGCGCTTTCGCTGCCGGGGCCTCCCGCCGGCAGCCCGGCCCGAGCTCCTGGGCGCGCGTAGCTCGGCGCCTCCTCCGTGATGATCAACATCGCGCAGATGGCTCTCGTGGAGGGCGCTCGACCCCCCGCCCCGCTAGGCGCCGCCGCCATCGCCAGCGGCGGGTCGCGCCGGGCCGGCGCTCCCTGCGGCCACCTCGCGATCGCCCTCGGAGAAGACGTCGCGCCCGAGCGCCGGCGGGCTCCCGGGTTCGCCCGCCGCGCGTGAGGTCGAGCGCGGTCCGCCCTCGCCCTCGGCCCTCTGCGCGGCGCGCGCCGCGGGTGTGCCTGCGCGCGGGAGCCGGATGACGAAGCGCGCGCCCCCGAACGGGGAGTCGAGCACGTCGATGGTGCCGCCGTGGTCGACGACGATCTTCTTCACGATGCTCAGGCCGAGCCCGGTGCCGTCGTACCGCGTCGTGACGTAGGGATCGAAGACCGAGTCGCGCACGGCGGGATCGATGCCCGGGCCGTCGTCGTCGATCGCGATCATGTGGCTCTGCCCCTCGCCCCGCGCCGAGACACGGACCCTGCCCCACAGGGCGCGCTCTGCAGCGCCTCCGCGCGGCGCCGCACGCTGCGCGTCGCGCAGCGCCTGCGCCGCGTTGCGCACGATGTTGCCGAGGGCGCGCCGGAGCATCTCCCGATCGAGCGCGGCCGGCATCGGGGCGTCCGGCACGTCAAACTCGAGATCGACGCGCCCGAGCAGCGCCTCGTCCGAGGCGTGCTCACGCCCCGCCTCCTCGACCGCCGCGAAGCGCTCACCTTGCTCCCGCAGGAACTCCGCGAGATCCGACGGCTCGAGCTCGGCCTGCGGGAGCCGCGCGAAATTGGAGAACTCGCCGACGAGCCGGCGCAGCGTGCCGACCTCCTCCTCGACGACCTCGAGCGTGGTCTGGAGCAGGCGCTGGTAGGCCGGGTCGCTGCCCGCATAGCGGCGGTGACACTCCTCGACGGCGAGCTGGATGGGCGTCAGCGGGTTCTTGATCTCGTGCGCGAGGTGCCGCGCCATCTTCTGCCACTCGCCCATGCGCTTGAGGAACTCGATCCTCGCGCGGCTGCCCTCGAGCTCCTCGAGCATGCGGTCGAAGGCGCGGCCGAGGTCGGCGACCTCGTCGTTGCCCTGGAGCGCCACGCGCACCGAGAGATCGCCCTCGGCGACGGGCCGGGTCGCCGCGGCGAGCCGCGCGATGCGGTCGGCCACGGGGCGCGCCACGAGCACGCCGGCGAGGACGGCGAGGACGATCGTCGCGCCGAGGAGCGCGGCGAAGGCATCGCCGTAGCTCTCGTCGAGGTACTCCTTCCGGTGCTCGCGCTCGAGGGCGTGGTACGCCTGCGCGAACGCCTGCGCCGACTCGAGCTCGTCGAAGCGGGCGCTCGGCGCGGCGAACGTCGCGACGAGCGTCGTCGCGTCGCCGTCGCACTCGCCGTCCTCGGGCGCGGGCTCGGCGGGCACGCCGGGGCGGCCGGAAGCGCGCTCGATCGCCTTCCGGACCGTGAGCGTCTTCTCGTGCGCCGGATCTACCGGTCGGCCGCGCTCCCGCGCGCTGACGAGCTCGCCGCCGCAGCGCTCGACGCGGAGGGAGACCAGCGTGGCGTGGGCCGCGACGATGCGCGCGAGCTCGTCCGCGAGGAGCTCCGCGTCTCCGGCGAAGGCGCTCCGGCGCAGCGGGTCCGCCGCGGCGATCGCCTCGGCCTCGGAGCGCATGCCCTGCTTGATGGCGGCGGCCAGCTCGGCGTACACGCCGAGCGCCCTGTCCAGGTGGACGCCGAACTCGGGCTGGAACGCCGTCGCCGACACCCGCGCGATCACCGTCCTGGCGATCACGATGCTGGCGACGAGCGGGATGAGCGCGGTCACGAGGATGGCCGCGACGACCCGCCGCTCCGTTCTGCCGGGGATGCGCATGCGCGCAGCATAGCCGCGGCCCCGGACCGGCGCGCAGGCGGGGCGCGGGGCGCCCGCGCCGCTCAGGAGGGCCGCCCGCGACGCCGGAGCAAGCCCGCCGCGGGGGAGCCGCTACTCGACCGTGACCGTCTTCGCGAGGTTGCGCGGCTGGTCGACGTCGTTGCCCTTCAGGTTGGCGACGTAATAGGCGATGAGCTGGAGCGGGAGCACCGTGAGGAGCGGCCCCACCTCGTCCGGCACCTTGGGGATCCAGACGTGGTGCTGCGCGATCTCGAGGATCGCCTCGTCGCCCTTGGTGGCGATGGCGACGACCTGCCCCTCGCGCGCCCGGACCTCCTGCAGGTTGGAGAAGGTCTTGTCGTAGTGCGCGTCGCGCGGGCAGACGACGATGACGGGGAGCGCCTCGTCGATGAGCGCGATCGGCCCGTGCTTCATCTCGCCGGCCGCGTAGCCCTCCGCGTGGGCGTACGAGATCTCCTTGAGCTTGAGCGCGCCCTCGAGCGCGATGGGGAAGCCGAGGCCGCGCCCGAGGAAGAGGACGTCCTTCGCGTGGACGAGGCGCTTCGCGATCGCGTGCACGTAGTCGGCGTCGCCGAGCACCTCGCGCATGTGGCTCGGGATCTCCCAGAGGGCCTGGAGGATCTCGCGCCCGCGCTCCGCGGAGAGCGACTCGCGGCGGCGACCGAGGTAGACCGCGAGCAGGAGCAGCGCGGCGAGCTGCGTGGTGAAGGCCTTGGTCGAGGCGACGCCGATCTCGGGGCCCGCGTGCGTGTAGAGCGCACCGTCGGAGAGGCGCGGGATCGCGCTGTCGAGCACGTTGCAGAGCGCCAGCACCTTGGCGCCCTGCGCCTTGGCCGCCTTGAGGGCCGCGATCGTGTCGGCGGTCTCGCCCGACTGGCTGATCGCGATCACGAGATCGTCGGGGAAGAAGATCGGCTCGCGGTAGCGGACCTCGCTCGCGAGCTCGACCACCGTGGGGACCCTGGCGACCTGCTCGATCCAGTAGCGGCCGGCGATGCCGGCGTGGTGGCTCGTGCCGCAGGCGACGATGTAGACCCGGCGCAGCTCCCTCGCGAACTCGGGCGTGACGCCCATCTCGGTCGCGTGCACGTCGCCGGCGACGAGATCGATCCTGCCGCGCAGCGTCGCCTCGACGACGTCCGGCTGCTCATGGATCTCCTTCAGCATGAAGTGCTTGTAGCCGCCGCGCTCCGCCTGGACGGGGCTCCAGTCGATGCGCTTCACGCGCCGCTCGACCTTGTCGCTCCCGGCCACGGTCTCGATGCGGACGCCGTCCGCGCGCAGCTCGACGATGTCGCCGTCCTCGAGGAAGATCATGTCGCGGGTGTGCGCGAGCAGCGCGGGGATGTCGCTGCCGCACAGCATCTCGCTCTCGCCGACGCCGACGACGAGCGGCGAGCCATACCGGGCGGCGACGATGACGTCGGGCTGCTCGCGCGAGACGACCGCGATCGCGTAGGCGCCGTGGACCTGCCGGAGCGCCCCGCGCACGGCCTCGAAGAGCGACTTCGCGCCCTTCTGGAGCTCGCGGTGGACGAGGTGAGCGACGATCTCGGTGTCCGTGTCGGAGAGGAACTTGACCCCCTGGCTCTCCAGCTGCTGCCGGATGGCCACGTGGTTCTCGATGATGCCGTTGTGAACGACGGCCACCGGGCCCGCGGAGTGCGGGTGGGCGTTCACCTCGCTCGGGCGGCCGTGCGTCGCCCACCGCGTGTGGCCGATGCCCGTGGTGCCGTCGAGGGTCCGCTTCTCGAGCGCCTCGCTGAGCTTGACCAGCTTGCCGAGCGTCCGGACGATCTCGATGCCCTTGCCGTCATGAATGGCAATGCCGGCCGAGTCGTAGCCCCGATACTCCAGCTTGCGCAGCCCTTCGACGATGATCGGCGCCGCCTTCTTTGACCCAACGTATCCGACGATCCCGCACATGCTCGCCTCGTTCAGGTAGTGCCCGCGCGCGCCTACGCGTGCTGCGGAAAACGTAACGTTACTCCTGGCCCTGGGAGCTGACAGAAAAAATTGAGCTCCCTGACAATGAACGCCGCGCCGATCGCGCGAAGGTCACAGCCAGGACGAATGCCACCAATGCCGTGATCGAGGCGATGCCGAACGTGAGGGTGCCGCCCCCGCGCTTGTAGAGTTCGCCCCATGTGAGCATTCCGATGACGGATCCGGCGCCGGCGCTTGCGGAGAAGAGCCCCTGCGCCGTGGCGAGGATCTCCGGCGGGGCGCGATCCCGCGTGTACGCGAGCGAGGCGACCCACATCATGGCGAAGGAGACCGCATGGAGCGGCTGGATCGCGAGCAGCGCGGGCCACCAGCGCACGTTCGAGAGCAGCGCCCAGCGGAGCGAGGCGCCCGCGAAGGCGAAGGCGAGCACCGCGGGCGGCGCGAAGCGCTTGAGCAGCGGGCCGGAGAACGCCATGAGCGCGATCTCGCCGGCGACGCCGACGGCCCACGCGACCCCCACGAGCGACTCGGGGAAGCCGACGTCGCGCAGGTGCAGCGTGTAGCAGAGGTCGTAGGAAGAGTTCGCGCTCTGGGCCAGGAACGACGCCGCGAGGAACAGGCGGAAGTCGCGGCTCTGGAGGAGAGCACGGGCGCGCTCTCGCACGGAGCCTCCGGCGGCCGGCGAACGCGGCACGCCCGCATCGCCTTCCGCGCCGGCTCGGTGGCCGAGCCGCCGAAGGGGCCCCTCGGCGCGCGCTGGCAAGGTCCACGAGATGGCGAACGCGGCCAGCAGCGCGGCGGCGATCGTGACGGGGAACGCCGCCGGCCGCGCCGGATCGACGAGGGCTCCGCTCACGATCGCCATCAGCGCGAAGCTGATCGATCCCCAGAGCCTGAGCCGACCGTAGGCGATCCCGGAGCTCAGCGACGTCTCGATCGCGACGACGTCGGCCATCGTGAACATCGGCGCTCGGAAGAACGCGAACGCGAGCGCCGCGACGAAGAGCCCGCCGAAGCCAAGTGAAACGCCGAGCGCCGACGACAGCGCGAGCAGCGCGAAGGCGACGAGAGCACCGGCGCAGGCCGCACGGATCAGCCACACCCGCACGCCGAGCGAGTCGGCGATGAAGCCGAACACCGGCGGCGCGACGAGGCCCATCGCGGGGAGCGTCGCCGCGATCGCCCCCATCGCGAGGCCCCGGACCCCCCGCCCCTCCAGCCAGCTCGGGAACAGCGGCAGGTACACACCGAGGACGGCGAAGATGCCGAAGTAGTAAAGCGAGATCGCCCGCGGTGACGGCTTGAGCGACAAAGGTAAGGACGGTGGCATCGGCGATCAGCTGCCGCGCCCGGAGCGTGAGGGCGTTCAGCGTGCCGGTCTCTGACGCTCGCAGGGCAGCGGAGCAAGCTCCCCCGCCCGCGAACGAAAACGGCGGCGCCTCCCGGGAGAAGCGCCGCCGCGTGAACGTCGACCTAGCTCGACTCAGTACCGATCGCCGCCGCCGCGACCGCCACGGCCGCCGCGACCACCACCGCCGCCGCCGCGACCACCGCCGCCGCCGCCGCCGCCGTAACCGCCGCCGCCGCCGCTGCGACCACCGCCGCCGCTGCCGCCGCCGTAACCGCCGCCGCCGCCGCCGCCGTAACCGCCGCCGCCGCCACCACCGCCGCGCTGGACCCGCTCCTCCGCCTCGTTCACGCGAAGCGGACGGCCGTCCATCATGGCGCCATTCATCTGCTCGATCGCCTGCTGGGCCTGCTCAGGCGTGCCCATCGTGACGAACCCGAAACCTCGCGACTGCCCACTCTCGCGGTCGGTCACGATGTGCACATCCGTCACCTCGCCGCTCTGGGCGAACGCAGCCTGCACGGAGGCCTTGGTGGCGGAGAAGGGGAGATTACCAACGTAGAGGCGAGTACCCATGACACTGATTCACTTCACGGCTCTGCGAGATGCGTCAGCTTCGGTGCCGAACATGCCCTGCCGCCCCGATGGAGCCGTGGGGGATCGAGGGAGGGCGGCGCTGGGGAGGAGCCCCCGATGCGCCACACGTTGCGTCGTCCAGTCCGCGATCAATCCGCGATCCCCGAGAAGAGAAGCGTCGTGTCGAGTGCCAGTGACGTTCGTGACCAGCCGATAGTAACCAAATGTCCCCTCGGCGCAAGCGCTCGAAGCACCCCCCTCCCCGTCGGCGCACCGGCGCGCGCCGGCGCGCCGCTCGCCCGGACGTCCCGAACAGCGGCGGCGCGGTCGCGTCGGCTGCCCGGCGGGCGCCGGCGGGGTCGGCGGGTGGTGCAGTCATTTGACCATGAAGGCGGAAGGCTGAAGCAAAAACGTAATAATATTCACAACTTACAGACTTCACGGGAAACCTCTCTGGGCAATGGCGGCCCCCCCGTCGGCGGGCGTCGGGTTCCACGTCGGAGGGCGTCAGCGCCTGGCAGAACGACGGAACGTGGCGCCAAGATCCCAGCCCTCGCCGCTTCCGGCCCGCGCGAGCGCGATGTCCGGCAGCACGCCGCCCGCGATCCGGACCTCGGCGATCACTCCGAGGCGGAGCGTGGCGGTGAGCGAGCGCGGCGCTGCGGTGGGCGCGAGCCGCGGCGGATGACGGGCGAGATCGAGGGCTCGGCCGCGGTCGGCGGCGGTCGCGAGCGCGAGCAGGGCGTTGAGAGACCCCGGGCCCAGCGGGCGCACCAGCTCGATCGCGAGCGCCGCCTTGCCACGGGCCCGGCGGCGCCCGAGCTCCGCGCGCGAGACGGGCTCTGCCGTGACCTCGTGCCCGGGCCGCGAGAGGATCGGCGCGACGGCCTCGGCGACCTCGACGAGATGCGCTGCAGAGTCATCCACGAGCAGCTCCGCCGGAGGACCGCCCCACGCGGGATCGCCGTGCGCCCTCGGGAGACCGACCAGACCGAGGTGCGCGAGGCGCTCGGGCGGCAGCGCGTCGACCAGCCGCTGCGCAACGCCGGGCTGACCGAAGGGGCCGGCCTCCGCGCCCGTGGTCAGCACGATCCACCCGGCGACGCCGAGATCGAAGCGGACAGCGCCGCGGCGGTTCGTGTGCAGCCCGGCGCCGAGCCAGCCGAGGTCGTCGCGCTCGGTCTCGAACGCGCGCAGGGAGGTCGTCAGGTCCTCGGAGCGGATCACCTCGATCGCGTCGAGGAAGGCAGCGCCGCGCGCGGCGACGTCGTTGCGCGTCAGCATGATGCGCTGCGGGCCGAGGTCGGCCAGGAAGGCGCCGGTGCCGTCCGGCGCCGCGGGGTCGAAGCTGCGCGGCAGCAGCGCCACCATCGGCGACGCGAGCGCGCGGGCGACGCGGGCGGGATCCGCGCGCGGGAACACGGCGGCGAGCGGATCCTTCGGGTGCCGCTCGGGCCTCGGGACCTCGGCGAGCGCCGCGGCGGCGCCGCGGGCGCGGGCGCGCTCGACCGAGCTCACGATGTCGCGGCCGTCGAGCTTGAGCAGGCGCGCGGTGCGCAGCCCCTCGCGCAGGCGCACGACCGCGGCGTCCCCCTCGCGCGACGGCAGCGCGGACGAGAGCGTCGGGTACGGGTTGCCGGACGCGTCGAGCCCGTAGAGGCTGTCGGCGATCGCCGACGCGAACAGGGCAGCGGCTGGATCGCTCAGGTCGTGCGGGTCGAGCGCGCCCGTCGGCCACGGGAGGTGCATCGAGATGCGGCCGCCGAGCGGGGTGCGCCCCATGGCGCGGGCGCGCTCCGGGAGGGCGGCCGCGCCGAGCAGCGCGCCCGCGCCGCCGAGGAAGGCGCGACGCGGGAACGAGCGGCTCACCGCACCACCCAGATCTCGTCGGCCGTCGCGACCGCGAAGGGGGCGCGCCCGGGCCCGTCGGGCGGGCAGACGGCGAGGGCGCGCACCCCCGCCGGCGCCGGCAGGCGCAGGAGCTCCTGGGGCGCCGTGTGCGAAGGGCCGCCGTCGCGGCGCCGCCACGACCAGACCACGACGGCATCCTCGAGCGGATCCAGCACGTCGAGGCTGGCGAGCAGCTCGGGCTCGCCGTCCTGATCGAGATCGCCGATCGCGAGCTGCGCCCCGGCGCTGCCCACGACCTTGCGGCGGCCCGCGCTGTCCCGGAGCTCGACCGCGCCGCGCTCGCGCGCCGCCCAGACCGTGAACGGCTCGCCCCGCGCCGACAGGAGCTGCGCCGACGCGAGCGCGTCGTACCGGCCGGTGAGCGCCGACGTCGCCGGCGGCGGATCGGCCGGGGCGCACGGCCCGAGCGGGCCGGTGAGGAGCGACCCCCACGTCTTCGTGCAGGCCGAGCCGCCGGCGTCCGGGACCGCGAGCCCGGGGAGCTCGGCGAGCGCATTCAGCTTGCCGTCGAAGCGGACGCTGCGCGCGCGATCGGTGAGCCCCACGTCGGCGAAAGGCGGCAGGCGCTCGCCGTCCCGCTCGCGCTCGACGAGCGTGGCGAACGCGAGCGGCTCGCGGAGCGGCGACGGGTGCACCGCGATCACGTCCGGCCACGAGCGCGACGCGAGCGGCACGACCCGGCCGCCGCGGAGGCGGAGCGTCGTCACGCGCCGCCGGCTCACGCTGAGGATCTCGAGCGCGCCGTCGGCGTCGAGATCGCCGCACGCGAGCGCGACCACGTCGCCCTCGAAGTTCTTCGCGCGGTCGACCCTCGCGGCGACGAGCGGCACCGGCGCGAGGAAGCTGCGGACCTCGGCGTCGAGGGGCGCCTCGGCGTAGGCGTGGGCGACGGAGCCCGGCTCCGGATCGCGGATGCGCGCCCAGACGGTGCGCGGCACCGGGTACACGTCGGCGGTGACGCGCAGCCGCCCCGCCGCGATCTCGACGGCGAGGTGGACGAGCGCCGCGTCGTCGCGCGCGGCCTCGCGCGCGAGCGGCAGCGGGATCGGATCCTTCTGCGCCCGCGCGCCGGGGCCGAGCTTGCCGGCGAGGTGGGCAGCGAGCGTGGCCGCGAGCTGGGCGCCGCGCGGCGCCGGCGCGTCGGAGACCAGCGGCCCGGCGGCCACGAGCACGCGACCGGTCACGGGGTCGAGCGAGCGCGCGAGCGCGTCCACCGCGCGGGCGACGGCCGAGCGCGGCGGGCTCGGCGCGGGCGCCGGCGCTGCGGGCGAAGGCGACGGCTGCGCCGCGGCGGGACGCGCGAGCGCGAGGAGAGCGAGGAGGAGGAGGCCCCGGGGCGACAACGCCGAGATGTTATGCACGTCGGTGGGGTCGGGGCCAGAGCCGCAGACCCGCCGGCACCACGATGAGCGCCACGACGAGGCCGACCGCGCTGCCGAGCGCGCCGACCCGGCCCAGGTCGCGGAGGCCGTCGAAGCGGCAGAACGCGAGCGCGGAGAAGCCCGCGGCCGTGGTCAGCGCGGTGGCGGCGATCGCCGGCCCCTCCTGGCGCAGCGTCTCGCGGATCACCGCGTCGCCGCCGCCCGCCGCCTCGAGGTCGCGGGCGCGGTGGAGCAGGAACATGCCCTCGTCCACGGTGATCCCGAGCAGCACCGGGATGACGAGCGCGTCGTACGCGTGCAGGGGGATGCCGAGCACCCGGATCAGGAGGAGGACGAGGCAGATCTCGGAGGCGACGACGAGCGCGGCCAGCGCGATGTCGCGCGCGCTGCGGAGGGAGGCCGCGAGCGCCAGCAGCACGAGCGCCCCGGCGACGATCGCGATGCGCGGCATGTCGTGCGCGAGCGTCTCGCGGAGCGCCGCCTCGAGCCGGGTGTAGCCGGTGAGCATGGCCTGCGGGTCCTCCTCGCGGATCGCGCGCTCGATCCGCTCGACCGAGCCGGCCTCGCGGGGCCGCACGTAGAGCGCGACGAGCGCGTCGCCCCCGTCCGCCCCGAGGTAGCGCGAGAGCAGGATGGACGCGGGGCCGCGCTCGAGATCGGAGAGCGCCACCTCTTGCCTCGGCGGCGCGCGCATCCCGGCCAGCACGGCCGAGAAGCGCTCGGGCGCGAAGCCCGTGTCGCGGAGCGCCCGCTCGAGCTCGTCGGCCCTTCCGGGCAGGTCGAGCGCGTCGCGCGCGGCGAACCGCTCGGCCTGCGTCGAGGCGGCGGGCGCGAGCGCGGTGAGCGCGTCGACGGCCTCCACGTCGGCCTTCATCGAGGCGAGGCGCTCGGCGATCCGGTCGGCCCGGGCGCGGGCGCGCTCCTGCTCGCCGTCCGCGAGGAGCACAACCCACTGCCCGCGCCGCCCGCCGAACGCGTCGAAGATCGCCTGCTGCACCTTGAGCGGCTCGAGCTCGGCGGGCCGGATCGCGACGATGGCCTCGGCGAGCGGCGGCGCGGCGCCGAGGGCGACCGCCGCGATGGGGAGCGCCGCGAGCGCCGCGAGCGCGAGCGCGCGGCCCCGGGTCCGCGTGAGCCGGTAGAGGCCGTCGGGCCAGCGCGCCGGCGCCTCGGGCGGCGGGGGCCCCCGCTCGAGCCAGGCGCCGACGGTCGGCGTCACGAGCACGATCGCGATCGCCGTGAGCACCTCGCCGGCGGCGCACAGGAGGCCGAGCTGCCGGAGCGCGTTGATGTCCGACAGGGCGAGGGCCCCGAACGCGGCCGCCGCGGTGACGGCGGCGACGAGCACCGCGCGGAAGGTCCGCGCCCTCGCGGCGCGCCCGGCCGCCTCCGGATCGAGCCCCTCGCGCCGCGCCTCGAGCAGCGCGGCGTAGACGTGGACGCCGGTGTCGACGCCGACGCCCACGACGACCGACATGAAGGCGACCGCGATCGCGCTGAGCCCGCCCGGGAGCGCCGTGGCGAGCCCCGCGGTCCAGACGGTCCCGAGCACGAGCGGCGGCATCACCGCGGCGAGCGCGCGCATGCGGCGGAAGAGCAGCGCGAAGACGGCGGAGGCGAGCAACATCGAGAGCGACCCCGAGACGGCGAGATCGCGCGTGAGCATCTCCTCGGTGGCCGCGGCGATGGCGTGCCCGCCGGTGAGCCCGAGCGTGAGCCCCGGGTGCGCCGCGCGGATCGGGTCGAGGACGGCGTTCGCGTCGGCGACGAAGGCCCGGGCGTCGGCGCCGCGGAGCGCCTGTCCGGCCGGCTGCACCAGGACGAGGTGCACCTTGCCGTCGTCCGTGGCGAACGCGCCGTCGGCTTGCGTGCGCACCCCGGATCCGATGTCCGCGGACTCGAAGACGAGCTGCGAGAGGCGCAGCGGGTCGGCCGCGATCGTCTCGGCCGCGGCGCCGCCGCCCGGCGCGAGCAGCATGGCGCGCGTCTCGGCGAGGCGCTCCCGCATCCCCTCGGGCGAGAGCGCGACGGCGAGCCGCTCCCGCACGCGCGCGTCCGCGTGCCGGAAGGCGAGCCACGGATCGAGCGCGCGCGAGACGTCGATCCGGTCGGCGGCGCGCTGCACGGTCGGGCGCGCCGCGAGGGCCCGCGCGATCTCGGCGGCCACGGCGGCGTTCTCGTCGGGGTCGTCCCCCTTGACCATCACGACGCCGAGATCGCCGCCCCCGAACCCGCGCACGTACCGGCGCAGCGCCGCGGCGTCCCCGCGCTCGGGCAGGAGCGAGGCGACGTTCGGCTCGAGCTCTAGCCGCAGCGTCACGGCGGCGAAAGCGGCGAGCGTCAGCGCCGCGAGGACGAGCGCGACGATGAGGCGGAGCAGCCGGCGCGGGGCGTCCGCGCGGGCCGGCGAAGGCGGAGGGGGCGCTGCCATGGCGGAGGCCGGGCGCGGGCCGGCGCCGCTCCTCTACCCTCACCCCCGCCTCGCCGCGAGGACATCCACGCGCGCCGCGCTCCTTCGCCGGCGGCGCTTGCGCCCGCGAGCGCGCCGATTCATCCCCGCAGCATGGAGCTCCCCCCGATCGTCCTCGCAGGCCGAGCCGTCCTGCGAAAGCCCGCCGCGCCCGTGCCGCCCGAGGAGATCGGGACGAAGCAGCTCAAGCACCTCATCTCGACGATGGTGGCCGTCATGCGCAAGGCGCCCGGCGTGGGGCTCGCGGCGCCGCAGATCGGCGTCAGCCAGCAGGTGATCGTGCTCGAGGACAGCGAGGAGCTGATGTCCCGCCTCACGCCGGGGCAGCGCGCCGAGCGCGGCCGCGTGCCCTTCCCGCTCAGGGCGATCGTCAACCCGACGCTGAGGGTCCTCGCGCCGTCGCCCCAGGGCGCGGCGGACCCGGGGCGGGCGACGTTCTTCGAGGGCTGCCTGAGCGTCCCGGGCTACATGGCGCTGGTCGAGCGAGATCTGTCGGTCGAGGTGAGCGGCGTGGACGCGGACGGCGAGGAGATCCGCTGGGAGGCGACCGGCTGGCCCGCCCGGATCCTCCAGCACGAGGTCGATCACCTCCGCGGCGCGCTGTACGTCGATCGCATGATCACGCGCTCCTTCTGCAGCAACGAGGAGGCGAAGCTCCTGCTCAGCCAGTCCGTCGCCGAGGCGCGGGCCGCGCTCGGCGCGTGACCACGGCGCGGCGCGACGACGGGCGCGCGCTCACGGCGAGGGCGACGCGCCGGCGCCGCGCCCGGCGAGCTCCTCCACGATCCGCTCCATCCTGATCCCGCGGGAGCCCTTCACGAGCACCAGATCGCCGCGCTCGACGATCTCCAGCGCTCGGACCGCGGCGGCGCTCGCGTCGCCGGCGAACCACGCCCGCACGCCGGCCGCCTCGGCGGCGCGCGCGATCCGCGCCGCCTCGCCGCCGACGGCGATCAGCGCGGCCGGGCGCACGGCCCCGACCGCTTCGCCGAGCGCGTCATGCTCCGCCGCCGCCAGCGCGCCGAGCTCACGCATCTCGCCGAGCAGCAGGACCAGCCGCTTCCCGAGCGCCCCGGCCAGCTCGACGGCCGTCCTGAGCGACGACCGCATCGACAGGGGGTTCGCGTTGTAGGTGTCGTCGATGACCACGGTGCCGTCCGGCAGCTCGCGGACCGACAGGCGCCCGTCCCCCGGCGGCGCGAGCCCTGCGGCCGCGCGGGCCGCCCGCTCGGTCGAGAGCCGCTCGCCGAGCGTCGCCTCCACCACGGCGACGGCCGCCGCCGCGGCCAGCGCCCCCGCCTCGCCGAGCAGCGGGACGACGATCTCCAGCGCCTCGCCTCCGCGCTCGATCCGCACCGAGCTGCCGCGCACCCCGACCGGCCGCCGCCCCGCGATCCGGATCTGCGCGCGCTCGCCGAAGCCGTAGGGGACCCGCCGCGCGGCGCCGGCGCGCTCGAGCTGCTCGACCACCTTCGCGTCGTCGCCGTTGCCGAGGGCCACGCCGTCGGCCGGCAAGGCGGCGAGCAGATCCCCTTCCTCGGCGGCGACGTCCTCCAGCGTGCCGAGCCCCTCGGTGTGCTCGACGCCGATGGAGGTCAGCACGGCGAGATCCGGCCCTGCGATGCGCGCGAGGGCCGCGACCTCGCCGCGCTGGTTCGTGCCGATCTCGACGACGGCGAAGCGATGGTGGTCCTCGAGCCCGAGCAACGTCATCGGCAACCCGATGGCGTTGTTCAGGTTGCCCGCGGTCGCGTGCACGTCGCCGCGGCCCGCCCCGGCGAGCAGCGCCGCGATGGTCCGCGTCGTCGTCGTCTTGCCGGCGGAGCCGCCGATCGCGACGATCGCCCGCGGCCCGTCCGGGTGCGCGCCCCTGCGCCATCGCTCGCGGTGCGCTCTGGCCAGCGCCCCGAGCGCCGCGAGCCCGTCCTTCACGAGCACCACGCCGCCTTCGGGCGGCAGGGCCACCTCCCGGGAGACGACGAACGCGGCCGCCCCGCGCTGCGCCGCGGCGTCGATGAACCGATGGCCGTCGAAGGCCTCGCCGGCGAGCGCGACGAACGCCGCGCCGGACGAGATCGTGCGGCTGTCGGTCGAGATGCCCCGCACGGCCGGCCCGGTCCTCAGCACGCGCCCGCCGGTCGCGCGCGCCAGCTCGTCGAGGGTGAACTGGGCAAGGTTCTGCGGGATCGGCGTCGCCATCGCGGCGATCACCAGCATGGAACGGGGCGCAGGGCCAACGAATCGCCTGCGGCGCGCTGCCCTCGCGCCGCGTCGAGCCGCCTCAGCGCGCGGTCTTTTCCTTCTCGACCTCTTCGTAGATGTCGTCGTTCTTCGGCCGCGGCCGCGCGACGGGCCGGGGCGCGGCGGGCGCGCTGGGGGCTGCGCTCACGCTCTGGGTAGGCGCGGGCGACGTCTCGGCGGTCGTCGGAGGCGGCTCGGTGTAGTCGATCGCGATGGGCCCTCCGCCGCCCATGCTCTGCCACAGCGTGATCCCGACGAGCGCCAGCAGGGCGATCGCCAGGATCACGCTGAGCGCGACGATGAGCGCCCTGCCGCCCTCGCGCCGCGGGACCGGCGCGGCAGGTGGCTTCTGCGGCTCCGCGCGCTCTTGCACGAAGCTCGAGGGGAGCGCCGGCATCTCGAGCCGCGCCGACGTGGTGGCCCACGGGCTCTCGGCGGGCGGCATCGCCGCGCCGTCCCACCCGCCGCCCGCCGGGGGCGCGCCGGGCACGGCCGCACCGGGAGCTGCGCCCACCGCCGGAGCAGACGCGGGCGCAGCGGCCGAGGGCGGCCCGGCCGGCGCCGGAACGCCGGCGTGCAGCGAGGGCATCGGCGTGCGCGCGGCCTCCTGGACGGGGGGCCCGGCGGCACCGAACCCGGGGCTCGCGAACCCGGGCGGCGCCGCCGGAGGGGGCGGCTGCGCCGCGTTCGCGCCCATCCGTTCCGTGGTCGGCGCCGGATGGAACGACATCTGGCTCAGGGGCATCGGGTCCGACGGCGGCGGCGCCGAGACGAACGGGAGGG
Source organism: Sorangium sp. So ce362 (assembly GCF_051519845.1). Taxonomy (NCBI): domain Bacteria; kingdom Pseudomonadati; phylum Myxococcota; order Polyangiales; family Polyangiaceae; genus Sorangium; species Sorangium sp. So ce362. The sequence goes on from NZ_CP150332.1 coordinate 9,808,653, forward strand.
CGCTCGGAGAAAAGACGCCGCTGGCCGACAGCACGTCCTGCTGCGAGACGAGCCCGGGCGGAAGGGTCCCTCCGCGCGCCGAGACGTTCGCCGCAGGCGGCTGGGTGTACCCGGACATCGCTGCCGGAGGGGAAGCCGGCGCCGCGGTTACCGGCGTTGACGACGCTGGCCCAGCGAAGCTGGGCGCCGACGGCGCCGGCCCCGAGAACGCGGGCACCGATGGCGCGGGCGCCGGGAACGCGGGCGGCACCGGTCCGGGGTACGCTGCCCCGGAGGCGGCGGGCCCGGCGAAGCTGGGTGCCGACGGTGCTGGACCGCCGAAGCCTGGCGCCGACGGTGCTGGACCGCCGTAGCCTGACGCCGACGGCGCTGGACCGGCGAAGCCGGGCGGGCCGTGCTGCTGGAGCTGGGGGCTGAGCGCGTACTGCGCGGAGAGCGGGCGGAGGGCCCCGGGCGCCATCAGCGGCGGCACGGGCAGGGGCCGGAAAGGGATCCCTGATCCATGCGCAGATGGGAGCGGTCGGCCTGGCTGCGCCGCCATCTCACTCTCGGGGGCTCCCCATCGAACGTGTTTGTCGGTCATCCGCGCGCCCCGGAGGAACCGCCCACGCGGCCCCTCCGCCTCACACTGAAGCGGAACAGCGCTTTCAATCTACCCCCAAGTCTCGGCGTCCGGCCATCCTTCTGACGCGTCGCCCCGTCCAGCGAGGCGCTGCTGCGCCGGGAATGCGCAGCGCGGCCCCGCGCTCACGCCGCCCGTTGCGGACGAAGGAGCAGCGAGGCGCGCGCCCCGGGGCTCGGCCGGTCGAAGAGCGAGCTCGCCTCCCCAACCAAGGTGCGCACGCGGCGGTGCGCTCGCGCCGCCGTCAGCGCGGCGGAAGCGCCGTCGACGCCCCCGGCGCGCGGCGCGCCTGCATCCCGAGCGCGGGGCGGCGCGCGCCGCCGTCAGCCGTCGCGAGCGCGGGCGCATCCGACGGCAGAGCTCGCACCGAGGGGCTGTCCACGCTTGCCGGCAACTCTCGACATGGCCGGGGGCCGCACCGCGGACGGGCGACAGCGCTCCCGCGGAGGACGCGAGCTTCTGCCGCCGCGGGGCGGCTGTCGACCGCGGCAGCACAGTGCTATGGCACGTCGCGATATGGCCGCCGAGACGATGGGCTCCCGCAGCACCTCCACCGAACCTTCTCCCAACGAGCCGCGCGAGCCCGTGCGCTACGACCACGCCGCGGTCGAGCCGCACTGGCAGCGCGCATGGGAGCAGGGCGAGACCTTCCGCGCCGTCCGCAGCGCAGGCGCCGTGCGCGAGAAGCGCTACGTGCTCGACATGTTCCCCTACCCCTCGGGGTCGGGGCTGCACGTCGGTCACCCCGAGGGGTACACGGCGACCGACATCATGTCGCGCTACTACCGCATGCGCGGGATCGACGTCCTGCACGTCATGGGCTGGGACGCCTTCGGCCTGCCGGCGGAGCAGCACGCCATCGAGACCGGCACGCACCCGGCCGACACGACGGCGCGGAACATCGCGACCTTCAAGCGCCAGCTCAAGATGCTGGGCTTCAGCTACGACTGGTCGCGAGAGCTCTCCACGACCGATCCGCGCTACGTGCGCTGGACGCAGTGGATCTTCCTCCAGCTCTTCAAGAAGGGCCTCGCGTACCAGGACGAGGTGAGCGTCAACTGGTGCCCGGCGCTCGGCACCGTCCTCGCGAACGAGGAGGTGAGCGACGGCAAGAGCGAGCGCGGCGGACACCCGGTCCACCGGACGCCGCTCCGGCAGTGGATGCTGCGCATCACCGCCTACGCCGACCGCCTGGTGGACGATCTCCGCCTTGTCGACTGGCCCGAAGGGACGCTCGCGATGCAGCGCGCCTGGATCGGCCGCTCGGAGGGGGCGCTCATCACGTTCGAGGTCAAGGGGTGGCCCAAGGGCTCCTTGAGCGTGTTCACGACCCGCCCCGACACGCTGATGGGCGTCACCTACGTCGTGCTCGCGCCCGAGCACCCGCTGACGGCCTGGCTCACGAGCGCCGAGGGCGGCGCGTCCGAGGCGCGCCGCGAGGCGGTGCGCGCGTACGTCGCGGCCGCTTCGGGCAAGAGCGATCGCGAGCGGCTCACCGCGGCCGCGAAGGAGAAGAGCGGCGTCGACACGGGCCTCGTCGCCGTCCACCCGATCACGGGCGCAGAGGTGCCGATCTGGGTCGCCGACTACGTGCTCGGCGGCTACGGCACCGGGGCCGTGATGGCGGTCCCCGGGCACGACGAGCGCGACTTCTCCTTTGCCCGCGCCTACCGGCTGCCCATCGTCGAGGTGGTGAGCCCCGACGGCGCCCTGCACGCAGAGCTCGAGGCCGCCTATGTCGACCCGGGCGTCTCGGTCCGGAGCGGCGAGTTCGACGGGCTCAAGACGGAGGAGTGCAAGCGCGCAGTCATCGCCCGCCTCGAGGCGCTCGGCCGCGGCAAGCGCGAGGTGAACTACAAGCTGCGCGACTGGGTCTTCTCGCGCCAGCGCTACTGGGGCGAGCCGATCCCCATCTACTTCCCCGTCGATCTCGCCGAGCCGGGCGGTGATCCCCGGAAGGGCGACGCGCACACGATCCGCTACGACCAGCCGATCGCGGTGGACGACGGGAGCCTCCCGCTCGAGCTGCCGCCGCTCGCCGACTTCCGCCCTGGCGACGACCCGGCGGGCCCGCTGGCGCGCGCGGTGGACTGGCGCTTCTTTCAGCAGGACGGCAGGTGGTATGCGCGCGAGACGAACACGATGCCGCAGTGGGCGGGCTCGTGCTGGTACTACCTGCGCTTCCTCGATCCGCAGAACGACGCGGAGCCGTTCTCGGAGGCCGCGTACGACGCGTGGATGCCCGTCGACCTCTACGTCGGCGGCGCCGAGCACGCCGTGCTGCACCTCCTCTACGCGCGCTTCTGGCACAAGGTGCTCTACGACCTCGGCCGCGTGAAGCACCCCGAGCCCTTCGTGAAGCTCGTCCATCAGGGGATGATCCTCGGCGAGGACAACGAGAAGATGTCGAAGTCGCGGGGCAACGTGATCAACCCCGACGACATCGTGCGGGCCTACGGCGCCGACGTCCTGCGTCTCTACGAGATGTTCATGGGCCCGCTCGAGGCGGTGAAGCCCTGGCAGTCAGGGCAGATCCAGGGCGTGGTCCGCTTCCGGGACCGCGTGTTCTCGACGTGCACGCGGCCGCTCTCGGACGCGATGGACGACGCGACGAGCCGGCAGCTCCACAGGACGATCAAGAAGGTGACCGGCGACATCGAGGCGATGGCGTTCAACACCGCGATCTCCGCGATGATGGTGTTCGTGAACCACCTGAGCTCGCTGCCGTCGCCGCCGCGCGAGGCGGTCCTCCGGCTGGTTCTCCTCGTGTCGCCCTTCGCGCCGCACCTCGCGGAGGAGCTGTGGCGGCTCACGGGCCACGAGCGCTCGCTCAGCTACGAGCCCTGGCCCACGTACGACGAGGCGCTGTGCATCGATGACGTCCTCGAGATCCCGGTGCAGGTGAACGGCAAGGTGCGCGGCCGGGTGATGCTGGCGAAGGCGGCCTCGGAGGAGGAGGCCCGCTCCGCCGCGTTCAACCTGGAGAGCGTGGCCGCGCTCTCCGCCGGCAAGCAGGTGAAGAAGTTCATCTACGTCGCAGGGAAGATCGTGAACATCGTGGTCGGCTGACGCGCCGGCGCCGCCCGGAAAGAACGAGCGCTTGCGGCGAAGCGACGTCGCGAACGGACGCTCGGAACAGGCGGCGCGGGGTCGCTTTCCGGGATCACGACCCGCTGCGCCCGCGCGTCGCCCCTCCCCGAGAGGATCGATCGCGAAGAGGCGCGCTCCCGGCGGCGCCGGGGTCGGGTGCTCGGGTGCACATGAGCCCGATCGGCGCGCCGGCCACAGCTCCCACCACAGCGCAGCGGCGTTGCTCCGGGCGCGCGTGGGCTTCCTCGGAAGCAATCCTCTCCTTCCTCAGAGGAAAGCGGCGATGCACAGCCCAGGCTGGCAGGTGCCGTGCAACGGCGGCTGGCCGTGTGCCGGAACAGCACCGCGTGGTGTACCCGAGCTGGATGCCTCCTCGTCGCTGCCGCGCTGGCCGGCTGCGCGGGAGGCGTGGACGAGCCAGGCCTGCACGGGGAGGACGCGGACGAGGCGGCGCTGGAGATCAAGGGAGGTTATCCCGACGCGGGAGATCGCGCGGTCGCCGGGCTGATCATCACGGATCGGAGAGGGCGGGTCGCGCGGACCTGCTCGAGCGCCCTGATCGCGCCGAACCTGGTGCTCACGGCGCAGCACTGCATCGCGGAGGCGCCGAAGCTCATCTCGTGCAAGACGGCGACGTTCGGTGAGCCGGTCGACGCCTCGCAGGTCTACGCCACCCTCGGCCGCGCCATGTGGGCTGCGGAGGCGCCGTGGCTCGCCGCGCGCGCGGTGCTCAGCCCGCCCGACGGCAACGCCGTGTGCGGGCGCGACCTCGCGCTCATCGTCCTGTCTTCGCCGATCCGCAGCAGCGACGTCACGCCGCTCGCGCCCCGCATCGAGCGGCCGCCCGAGGAGAGCGAGGTCTACTCCGCGGTGGGCTTCGGCGACACGGAGGGCAAGGCGCGCGACGGCGGCGCGCGGCGACGCCGTGACGGGCTCCGCGTCGAGTGCGTGGGGTACGGGTGTGGAACGCAGGAGCGCGTCACGGGGAGCGAGTGGCGCGGCGAGAGCGGCATCTGCAGCGGCGACTCGGGCGGACCGGCGCTCGACGTGGCCGGTCGGATCATCGGCGTGACCTCGCGCGGGCCGTCCGGCTGCTCCGACCCCATCTACGGAGGGCTGATCGCCCATCGCGACTGGCTCGTGGCCGAGGCGACGCGCGCCGCCGATGCTGGCGACTACGAGGCGCCCTGGTGGGTCACGGCGCCCGGCGCGACGGAGCGGCTGCCATCCCACCGGCCGCTCGACGAGCGCTGGCTCACGTGCGCGCAGGGTCCCATCGTCGGCGACGCTGGCGGGCCAGCCTCCCCGCGCGCGCTCCTCGCGCTCCTCGCGCTCTTCGCGCTCTTCGCGCTGAGGCGCGCCGGGGTGACCTCTCTGCTGGCGCGCCGGCGCGCCGCACGGCGGAGCACGATTTCCGCCTGATCGCCGCTCCGTTGCGCACCTCGCCTGCTAGAATGCGGCCGTCCTGCCCCTGCGGAGTGTCCATGCCCAGTTCGCCCATCATCCGTCCGGCCGCGCTGCTCGCGGCGCTCGCGCTCGCCACGACGTCCCTCGGCTGCGGACCGACCTACGTGCGCGGCAATCAGGTCGAGGGGCTCGACGACGCGGCGATGAGCACGGGAATCGACAGGCGCGACATCGAGCAGCTCCTCCACGAGAACCTGAAGTCGCTGATGGCCTCGCCCGTGGCGAAGGCGTGGGCGCATGACGGCTCGCGGCCCACGCTCGCCATCTACCCGCTGTCGAACCAGACGAGCGAGCACATCGACAGCCAGCTGCAGGCGCTCCTGTCGGACGTCGAGACGTACATGTTCAACACGAATCTCGTCACCGTGGTGAGCGTCGAGCGCCAGCAGCAGATGATCGCGGAGATCGAGAAGCAGCACGGCGGCGGGTTCGATCCGAACCACATCGCCGAGTACAACCGCCAGCTCGGCGCGAAGTACTACATCACCGGCAAGGTCTTCACCTCCGACGAGCGCACCTCCGACGAGCGCCGCGTCCAGTACTTCATGTTCATGCAGATCATCGAGGTCGCCACGAGCGCGGTGGCCTGGCAGAACCGGGCCGCCTTCACCAAGGCGCTCATCCAGGAGTGATGCGCGGGCGGCACGCGGGCCACCGGGGGCGCGGGCGCGCGGTCCTTCTGCGTCTCGCGCGCCTCGCGCCTCTCGCGCTGCTCCTCGGCCTCGGACAGGCGGCCTGCGCCGGCCACGAGGATCGCGTGCGCACCGCGCTCGCCGCGCTCGACCGCGGCGCCCCCGCGGCGGCGGTGGCTGCGCTGAACGAGCAGATGGAGGTCGAGACCGCGGCCGAGCTTCCGTCGCTCCAGGGCGACAACGCGCTCCTCCTGCTCGACCGCGGCAACATCCTCCTCAGCATGGACCGCTACAAGCTGTCCGCGCGCGATCTCGGGATGGCGGACAAATCGATCGACCTGCTCGACATGTCCCGCGGGGCCGCCGACGAGCTCGGGAAGTACCTCTTCTCGGACGACGCGGGTCCGTACAGGGCGCCTGCGTACGAGAAGCTGCTCATCAACACCATCAACATGATGAACTACCTGGCCCAGCGCGACCTCAGCGGGGCCAGGGTCGAGGCCCGCCGCCTCGCGGTGATGCAGAGGTACCTGCGCGATCACGAGGGCGGGACGGCGCTCGTCGGCCTCGGGAGCTACCTTGCCGGCCTCGCGTTCGAGAAGAGCGGCCAGCCCGACGAGGCGCTCCTCTACTACGACGACGCGCTCCGCCACGGGCCCTATCCATCGCTCCGCGACCCGCTCCGCGCGCTCACGCGCGGCGAGCCGAGGTCGCCCCGCATCGCCGCCCTGATCGAGGGCGCGGAGCCGTCGCCGCCGCTCGCCGAGGCCGGCGAGGCGGAGCTCGTCGTCGTGGTCGGGTTCGGGCGCGTGCCGCAGAAGGTGCCGCAGCGCCTGCCGATCGGGCTCGCGCTCACGCTCGTGGCCGACGACATCAGCCCGGCCGATCGCGCGCGGGCCAGCGAGCTCGCGGCGAAGGGGCTCGTGACGTGGGTCAACTACCCGACGCTCGCCCGGGGCAAGGGCGGCCATTCGATTCCGGCCCTGATGCTGGATGGGCGCTCCCAGCCGATGGAGGAGGCCCTCGACGTCGAGGCGCAGGTGCGCTCGGCCTGGAAGAAGAGCGAGGGGACGATCATCCTGTCGGCCATCACGAGGACCGTCGCCCGCATCGCCGCGGGTGAGGCCGTGCAGGGCGCCACCGAGGCTGCTGCGGAGGACTCCGGGCCGCTGGGCTTGCTCGTCGGCCTGCTCACGAGCGCGACGCTGACCGCGCTCGACACGCCGGACACGCGGGGCTGGTCGACGCTCCCTGCGCGCGTCGCGATCGCGCGCACCCGCGTCCGCGCGGGCACGCACGACGTTGTCGTGAGCGCCCGGGGCGAGGTGAGGCGCGCCCGGGTGAGCGTGGCCGCCGGCGGATGGGCTTTCGTCCCGGTGATGGTGCTCCGCTGACGGACAAAGGAGCGGACGGGAAGGGTTGCGGGCGCTCCCCTCCCGCGGCAGTCTCCGCGCCGATGCGTAGCCCTGCTCTCCGCGCCGTGCTGGTCCGCGCGCTCACGGCGTGCTCTCCCCTCGCGCTCCTCTGCGCGACCGCCTGCGGGACGCTGGCCACCTCGCCGTCCTGGGTCGGCGGCGGGCTCGCGGTCTCCGCCCCGATCCGGGCGGCCGAGGAGGACGCGGCGATCGAGCGGGAGCAGGCGCTCGTGGCGAGTCAGCCGAAACAGATCGGCGCGCGGCACCTCCTCGTCATGCACGACGGCTCGAAGAGCAAGCCCGAGGGCATCCGTCGTACGCGCGAAGAGGCGCGCGCGCGCGCCCAGGAGGCGCTCCTCAAGATCCGCGGCGGGGCGAGCTTCGAGGACGCGGTCGCGGAGTACAGCGACGAGCCTGGCGCCAAGGAGCGCAGCGGGGACCTCGGGGTGTTCGAGCGCGGCATGATGGTCAAGGGCTTCTCCGACGTCGCCTTTGCCTTGAGGGTCGGCGAGGTGAGCGAGGTCGTCGAGACCCCGTTCGGATTCCACATCATCAAGCGCACCGAGTAGCGCTGGCCGCGGGCTCGACGCCTCCATCGGAGTCGCCTAGCGTGGCCTCCATGACGAGGACCGTCCGCGCTGCGCTGACCGCCGAGCACCGCCGCCTCGAAGAGGAGCGCGAGCGCCTCCTGCGCTGGAAGCACTGGGGCCCGTACCTGTCGGAGCGCGCCTGGGGGACGGTGCGCGAGGACTACAGCGCGAACGGGGACGCCTGGGCGCATTTCCCTCACGACCACGCCCGGAGCCGCGCCTACCGCTGGAACGAGGACGGGCTCGGCGGCATCTGCGACCGACACCAGATCTTGTGTCTCGCCGTCGCCGTCTGGAACGAGAGGGATCCGATCTTGAAGGAGCGGGCCTTCGGTCTGACCGGGCCGGAAGGCAACCACGGCGAGGACGTCAAGGAGATCTACTACTACGAGGACGCGACGCCGACCTCCAGCTACCTGCGCTACCTCTACCGGTACCCGCAGCGGCAGTTCCCTTACGACGCGCTCGGCGCCGCCGCGCGCGGGCGCGGCCTGTCGGAGAGCGAGATCGATCTCCCCGAGCTCGGCGCCTTCGACGACGATCGTTACTTCGACGTGGTCGTCGAGTACGCGAAGCGGAGCCCGAACGACATCCTCATGGTCATCACGGTGGTGAACCGCGGCCCGGAGGCCGCGCCGATTCACGTGCTGCCGCACCTCTGGTTCCGCAACACGTGGTCCTGGAGCGAGCCTCCCGGCCCGGTCCCCGAGATCCGGGCCATGAAGACGGGCGCTGGCCACGTGATGCTGCGAGCGGCGCACCCCGAGCACGACGCGCATCACCTCTACATCGAGGGCAGCCCGGAGCTGCTCTTCACCAACAACGAGACGAACCACGAGCGGCTCCACGGCACCCCCTCACGAACGCCGTACGTCAAGGACGCGTTCCATCACCGGGTCATCGACGCCGACGAGGCGCGGGTGAACGCCGAGCTGCGCGGCACCAAGGCCGCCAGCTGGCACCGCCTCGAGGTGCCGGCCGGCGAGCGCAGGCGCATCCTGCTCCGGCTCGTCCCGGATCCGGTGGAGAGGCCCTTCGAGGGCGCGGACGAGCTCCTGGAGGCGCGTCGCAAGGAGGCGGACGAGTACTATCTCGCCGTCCAGGGCCCTGGTCTGTCCGAGGATCGCCGTGCCATCCAGCGGCAGGCGGCGGCGGGGTTGTTCTGGACGATGCAGTTCTATCACTTCGACGTCGACACCTGGCTCCGCGGCGACGTGGAGGCGCCGCCGCCCGAGCGGCGCTCGGGCCGCAACAGCCAGTGGCGGCACGTCGCCGTCGCCGACGTCATCTCGATGCCGGACAAGTGGGAGTACCCCTGGTTCGCGGCCTGGGATCTCGCCTTCCATGCGCTCGCGCTGGCCCCGCTCGACATCGATCTCGCGAAGGCCCAGCTGAAGATGATGGTCAAGGAGTGGTACCAGCATCCGAACGGGCAGCTGCCTGCCTACGAGTGGGAGTTCTCGGATCTGAACCCTCCGGTGCACGCCTGGGCGACCTACCAGCTCTACAAGATCGAGCGGAAGCAGCGGGGCCGGGGCGATCGGGTGTTCCTCGAGCGGGTGTTCCACAAGCTGCTCATCAACTTCGCCTGGTGGGTCAACAAGCGCGACGCCGAGGGGCACAACGTGTTCGAGGGCGGGTTCCTCGGCCTCGACAACATCTCCCTCTTCGATCGCAGCGAGCGGCTCGCGCCCGGCATGCGCCTCGAGCAGGCGGACGCCACCGCGTGGATGGCGATGTACTGCCTCGACCTCATGCGCATCGCGCTGGAGCTCGCGCTGGAGAACTCCGCGTACGAGGATCTCGCCAGCAAGTTCTTCGAGCACTTCCTCCGGATCGCGCACGCGCTCCACCACGCGGAAGGCGGCCGGCTGCCGCTCTGGTCCGAGGAGGACGGCTTCTACTTTGACATCCTCACCGCCGGCGGGAAGCCGCGGCACGTGAAGATCCGGTCGGCCGTGGGTCTCATCCCGCTCTGCGCCGTGCACGTGATCACGCCGGAGATCTACGGCAAGCTCGCGAACTTCCGGCGCCGCACCGAGTGGTTCCTGCGCAAGAACCCCGCGCTGGCCGAGGCGATCACGGTGCGTCCGGACGGGCGGCAGGTGCTCTCTGCGGTGACGCCTGGGCGACTCGAGCGGGTGCTCGCGCACCTGTTCGACGAGGACAAGTTCCTCTCGCCCTTCGGCCCGCGCTCGCTCTCGAAGGAGCACGCGGCCGCGCCCGTCTCGCTCGGGCTGGAGGAGCCCTGCGATGCGCAGTACACGGTCGGCTACGAGCCGGGCGAGTCGATCACGCGCATGAAGGGCGGCAACTCCAACTGGCGCGGCCCGATCTGGTTCCCGCTCGGCTATCTGCTCTACCGCTCGCTGCTCCGCCTCGATCACGGCTTCGGCGACGTGCTCACGATCCCCCCGCTCGACGGCCACGGTCCTCGCACGCTCCGCGATGGCGCGCACGAGCTCTCGCGCCGGCTGATCGCGATCTTCGAGCGCGATCGCGAGGGGCGGCGCCCGGTTTACGGCGATCACCCGCTCTTCCAGCGCGATCCTCGCTTCCAGGATCGCCTGTTCTTCTTCGAGTACTTCCACGGCGACACCGGCGCCGGGCTCGGCGCCTCGCACCAGACTGGCTGGACCGCCCTCGTGGGCGACCTGATCCTCCGCGCGGGCCGGCACAACCTCCCCCGTTCGTAGTGCGCCACACACGATGTTCCGCTCAGCGCCGGTTCGCGCTCGATCCGTGCTAGGAGGGCGCCTGTGTCGCTGGCGTTCGGCGTCTTGCTCCTCGCGCTGGCCGTCATGCTGGGCGGCATGGCGGCGCTGTTCCGTCATCGGAGCGAGCGCGCGATGTCTGCCCTACGGACGTTCGCCCTCGTCGGGGCAGCGTCGATTGCGCTGCTCCATCTGCTGCCGGAGGCGCTCGGCGAGATCGGCTGGCTCGCGCTGATCGCGGCGGCGGCGGGCTTCCTGGCGCCGGCGGTGCTGGAGCGGCTCGTGATCGGGGAGGCGGGTGCTCACCGGACGCCGACGACCGCGCTTGCGATGGGGTATGCCGCGGTGCTTGCGCATCAGTTCGGCGAGGGTGCGGCGGTGGCGTCGCTCTCCCGGGTGGGTCAGCTGACGCTGCCTGTCGTGCTTGCGCTTGCGGCGCACACTGTGCCGCTCGCCATGGTGGTGGCGATCCAGGTCCTCGAGGTGAGGGCTGGAACGGGCGGCAAGGGCGCCATGAGCGCAGCGCTCGCGGGCATTGCGCTCGCCACGGTGATCGGCGCCTTTGCGACGCGGCTCGTCGATGTGGAGCGCCTCGAAGCGGTCGAGCCCTGGCTTCTTTCTGCCGTGGCGGGCCTCCTCTTGCATGCCCTCTCGCACGAGGCGGTCGCCAGCGGCCCTGCGACGACCGTGAGCCGGATCGGCGAGGCCCTGGGCGGCCTGCTCGGCCTGGTGCTCGCCACGATCGGGATCGATGAAGAGGAGTGGGTCCAGCGGATCCCGTTTCAGCTCCAGATCGCCGCCCTGGTCGTGCTCGCGGG
>NZ_CP150332.1:9827500-12003651 GCF_051519845.1 Sorangium sp. So ce362
CGGTCTCGGCATCCACGCGCGCTGGGAAATCCTCGAGCTCCTGCGCTTCTCCGCCTTCGTCGTGCTTTCCCGGCACGAGCTCGCCCTGCAGCAAGGCGCGCTGGGGCAGCCCGGCGCCATCACGGCAGAGCCGCGCGAGGACGGCGCGCCCGGGGTGCGCGCCCTCGCGCTCGGCGCGCGCCTCGCGCCGACGCTGTCGCTCGGCGAGCGCGCCCGCGCATGGGCGTCGGTCGGCGTCGGCTACGACCGGTTCGACTTCGGCCGCATGCGCGTCTCCGACCCGGGGGGCGAGTTCACCATCCGCGAGCGCGGGGCCTCGTATGTCGCCGTCCCGCTGGGGCTCGGGGTGTCGTTCGACCTCATCCGCGACTGGCTCACGATCGAGCTGGAGACCTCGGGGGCCTTCGTGCTCGGCCGGGGCGGCGACGCCACGCGGGAAGGCCAGGCCATCGACGGCCTGGGGCTGCGGCGCACCATCGGCGCGCTGCCGCAGGTTCGAGGCTCGTTCACGCAGACCCTCGGCCTGTCCCTGGTGCTGTGATCGCCCGCGCGCGCGGCAGGCGGGTGGTCCTCACCGCCGCGGTCGCTCTGGCGGCCACGGCGTGCGGCGGGCCGGCTCCGAGGGGACGCCCGCCAGCGCCGCCGCGATCGCCCGCTCTCACGGCGTCGTCGGCGCGCTCGCAGCACGGCGCCGGCGGGACATCGCACGCGGGAGGCCAGGGCCATGCCCCGGCGCGAGGCCAGGGCGATGCCCCGGCGCGAGGCCAGGGCGACGAGCCGGCGCGAGGCCAGGGCGACGAGCCGGCGCGAGGCCAGGGCGACGAGCCGGCGGGTTCCAGGAAAGACGCCGCCGCAGCGCAGCCGCGGGAGCGGCCATTCTCGGCCGCCTGCGCGGGCGACGCGGACTGCGGTTACGATCCCGCGAGCGAGCGCTGCGGCGCCGATCCCCGGCTGAACCGGCAGCCGCCCGTCACGGATCAGGGGATCGTCTGCTACTGCGACGCGGGCGCGTGCGCGCGGCTCCGCGTGCTGCCCGTGCCGTGCGAGGGGGACCACGACTGCGCCGTGGCCCACGAGCCGCGCGCCCACCCTGTCCGCGCGACCCGGGAGCGGCCGCACGAGAAGGGGCGCCCCTGCCGCGACCTCACGCTGTCGACGACGTGCGAGCGGACCAATATCTGCACCCTGCACCGCCACGCGTGCCCGGGGCGGTGAGCCGCGTCGCCAGGCGAGCTCAGCTGAGGGCCAGCATGCGATCGATCGGGACGCGCGCGCGCTCGCGCAGCTCGGGCGCCATCTCGAGGCGCGGGGCGAGGTCGCGCAGCGCGAGATAGATCTTCTCGAGCGTGTTGAGCCGCATGAAGGGGCACTCGTTGCAGGCGCAGTTGCCCTCGGGCGGCCCCTCGATGAACTCCTTCTGCGGCGACGCCTTGCGCATCTGGTGCACGATGCCGCTCTCCGTCGCGACGATGTACTTCGTGGCGTCGTCCGCGATCGTGTACTTGAGCAGCGCGGTCGTCGAGCCGATGTAGTCGGCCATCCGCAGGATCGGCTCCTCGCACTCGGGGTGCGCGATGAGCTTCGCGTCCGGGTGGCGCTCGCGCAGCCCGATGATCTTGCGCAGGCTGAACGTCTCGTGCACGACGCAGCTGCCCTGCCACAGGCGCATCGGGCGGCCCGTCCTCTCCACGAGCCAGCGCCCGAGGTTCTTGTCGGGCGCAAAGAGGATCTCCTGCCCCTCGGGGATCGCGCGGACGATCTTCTCGGCGTTCGACGACGTGCAGATGTAGTCGCTCTCCGCCTTCACCTCGGCGGAGCAGTTGATGTAGGAGATCGCGACCGCGCCGGGGTACCGGGCGCGCCACGCGCGGAAGCGGTCGGCGGGGCAGCCGTCGGCGAGCGAGCAGCCAGCCTGCATGTCGGGCACCACGACGATGCGCTCCGGGTTCAGGATCTTCGCCGTCTCGGCCATGAAATGCACGCCGGCGAACAGGATGACGTCCGCGGTGGTCTTCTTGGCCTGCTGGGCCAGCTGCAACGAGTCGCCAAGGAAGTCCGCGAGATCCTGGATCTCTCCATCCTGGTAGTAGTGGGCCAGGAGGACGGCGTTCCTCTCCCGCTTCAGGCGGCTGATCTCGTCGTGCAGATCCAGGCGCGGATCGATGGCGGCAGGCTGGGGCGCGGCGCTCGTCATGGGGTCCTAGGGTAGGCACCGCGCGCCGCGCTGACCAGGCCCCGCGGTCCGGGCCGCGCTCGCAGGCGCCCCGGAGCCCGCCGCGTCCAGCGTTGACAACGGCCGGCACCGGTTCACGATCCTGGCCCGCGGTGAGCCTCTGGGGGGGAGGCGCGCTCGTCGTGGGCGGCCCCCTCATGTCCTTCCTGATCCCCCTCGCCCTGCTCGCCGTCGTCGTGCCGCTCATCGTGGCCCTCCTCCGCGCGAATGAGCTCTTTTACGTGCGCGTCGAGGGGCGTAACGTCCGGCTGCTCCGCGGCCGGCTGCCGCAACGCCTGCTCGACGACATCACGGACGTCCTCCGCGCTGCGCCGGTCGGGCGGGGCGCGGTGCGGGTGGTGGTCGAGGACCGGCGGGCCCGGGTCCATGTGCAAGGGGACATCTCCCCGGAGCAGGCTCAGCAGCTGAGGAACACCGTCTCCCTCTGGCCGGTTCCGAAGATCCGCGCGGCCCCGAAGCGCCGCGTCGGCGCCTGACCTCTCCGCGCCGACCCACGCTACCCTAACGAGTCAGTCCCGCATGGCCGACGACAAGCCCAGAGACAAACCGCCGACCTCCAAGCTGGGGCGCCTCGCGCGCCTCGCCGGCCTCGCGCCCCGCACCATCCCGTTCGCCATCGAGGGCGCGAGGCGCGCCCTCGGCGCGACGCGGACCGAGGAGGAGGAGACCGAGGCGCGGCGGAAGATGACCCGGGAGGTGAAGAAGACCGCCGAGGCGATGCTGAAGACGCTCGGCGAGATGAAGGGCCTGCCGCTCAAATTCGGCCAGATGGCGAGCTACATCGACGGGCTCGCGCCGCCGGGGTACGAGGAGAAGTTCCAGGCCACGCTGAAGAAGCTGCTCGACAAGGCGCCGCCCCTGTCGCCCGAGGCCGCGGAGCAGATGGTGCTCCAGGAGCTCGGCACCCCGCCGCACGAGGTGTTCGCGGCGTGGGAGCGCGAGCCGTTCGCCGCGGCGAGCATCGGACAGGTGCACCGGGCCACGACGAAGACGGGGGACCGGGTCGCCGTCAAGGTGCAGTACCCCGGCATGGACAGGGCCATCGAGAACGACCTGAAGAGCGTCTCGATGCTCGAGGCGATGATGGCGCCCATCGCCAAGAAGCTGCACGCCCGGCAGACCGTCGACGAGCTCCGCAAGGTCTTCCTGTCCGAGCTCGACTACGCCCGCGAGGCCGAGATGGCGGACCTGTTCCGCCGCATGAACGCCGGGGACGAGGACATCTACATCCCCCGGATCCACCACAGCCTCACGACGAGACGGGTCATCACGCTCGAGTTCGTCGACGGCATGAGCTACGCCGAGTTCTGCGAGCGCGGCAGCCAGGAGGCGAAGAACCGCGCGGGCCTCTCCATCTGGCGCTTCACCTTTCGCTCGATGCTCCGGTACGGCTGGCTCTACGCCGATCCGCACCCCGGCAACTACCGATTCCACGAGGACGGCCGGGTCGCGATCCTCGATTTCGGCTGCGTGAAGCAGCTCCCGCCCGACCTCGTGGAGGGCATGAAGCGCTACATGCGCGCCGCCATGGACGCGGACTGGAAGGAGTTCGACCGCGCCTGCGTGGAGGTGCTCGGCTACGATCCGAACGACGAGAGCTGGGATCTCTACCGGAGCTACACGATGGAGCTCATGGTCCCGCTGTGCGCGCAAGGGACATGGAAGTGCTCCCCGGAGAAGGCGCGCGAGACCGTGGCGTACCTGACCCGCGGCATCCGGGGGCTCGCCTTCAAGGAGGGGGAGAAGATGCCCACCATCCCCCACGTGCCGAAGATGCCGCAGGACTTCACGTTCGTGAATCGGCTGCAGTGGGGGCTCGCGTCCGTGCTGGCGGGGCTCCGGACCGAGGCGGCGTTCCGGCCGACCATCGATCCCTGGGTGCGCGACGGGGTGTACCCGATCCCCGATTGAGCCGGGGACGCTGGCAGGCTCGTCGGCACGGGGAAGCAAGACGATGTCGCCCTCGCCGCGGCTCTCACCTTGACCTTGATCCCGCGCGCTGTGACATTCGATCGGGGCATGGACGACGAGAGGGCGACCTGCGAGAGGCGCGTGGGGACGACCCTGCGGGGCAAATGGACGATCGATCGCCTCCTCGGGATCGGCGGGATGGCCGCCGTCTATGCCGCGACCCACAAGATCGGGCGGCGCGAGGCGATCAAGATCCTCCACCCCGAGGTCGCGCGCTCGAAGGACCTGCGCGCCCGGTTCGAGCGGGAGGCCCAGGCGGTCAATCGCTTCCGCCACCCCGGCGTGGTCGAGATCCGCGACATCGACATGGCCGAGGACGGCGCGCCGTTCCTCGTGATGGAGCTCCTCGACGGCGAGTCGCTCGCCGACCGGCTCCAGCGGCTCGGCCACGTCGAGACGGGCGAGATGCTGCGCCTGATGGACGAGCTGCTCGACGTGCTCGGAGAGGCGCACGATCAGGGGATCATCCACCGCGACATCAAGCTCGACAACCTGTTCGTCGAGCGGACCGGGCGCCTCAAGGTGCTCGACTTCGGCATCGCCCGCATGCGCGACGGCGTGAAGACGGCGATGCGGACCCGGACGGGCGCGACGCTCGGGACCGTGTCGTACATGGCCCCGGAGCAGGTGCGCGGCATCTCGGTCGACCACCGGGCGGACCTCTTCGCCGCCGGCGCGACGATGTTCCGGCTGATCGCGAAGCGGCGCATCCACGAGGCGCGCACGGAGTCCGAGCTGCTCGTGAAGATGGCGACCATGGCGGCGCCGCCGCTCGCGAGCGTCGCGCCGGAGACGCCGCCGGGGCTGTGCGCCCTCGTGGACAGGGCGCTCGCCTTCGATCGCGACCGGCGCTACCCGGACGCCCGCACGATGCAGGCGGACATGCGCGCGCTCCTGCGCGGAGAGCCGCCGCCGTTCGCGTCGGCGCGCCTCGCGGCGGGGGACTCGCCGTCGGCGGGCGCGCCGCAGGTCTCGCCGATGCTCGCGGCGGCTGCCGCCTCGATGGAGGCGGCCGAGCCGCCGCCGCGGGCGGCGGCCCCCTCGGGCGCGAGGTGGAGCGAGAGGGGCTCGGCGCCCGCGCTCGGACCGGAGTCCGGCTCCGGCGGAGCGACCGCGTGGGAGGCCCCCACGATGGCGGCGCCCGGGGCCCGGGGCGGGAGCGTCATGGATGCCGCCCAGGCGCACGGAAGCCACCCGAGCATGGCGCAGGCCGGCCCCGGAGCGCCGAACGGACCGCCGTCGTCCCTGCACAGCACGGAAGCAGGCCACGCCGGAATGCACGGCCCGCCCGCCTCACATCACGGCGCCAGCATGCCCCACAGCGCGCCCGCCTCGCTCCACAACACCGGCGCGTCCTACGGCGCGCCCGCCTCGCTCCACAACACCGGCGCGTCCTACGGCGCGCCCGCCTCGCTCCACAACACCGGCGCGCCCTACGGCGCGCCCGCCTCGCTCCACAACACCGGCGCGTCCTACGGCGCGCCCGCCTCGCTCCACAACACCGGCGCGTCCTACGGCGCGCCCGCCTCGCTCCACAACACCGGCGCGTCCTACGGCGCGCCCGCCTCGCTCCACAACACCGGCGCGTCCTACGGCGCGCCCTCCGCGCCGCACGCCGCCAGCGTGCCGCACGGCGCGCCCGCCTCGCTCCACAACACCGGCGCGCCCCTGCACAACAGCGGCTCGTCCTACGCCGCACCCTCGTCGCCGCACGCCGCCAGCGCCCCCTACGGCGAGCCGTCGGCTGCCGGCTGGGCGCCGCGCCGCGCGCAGCCGAAGCAGCCGTTGACGCTCATGATCCTGCTCGCGATCGGCGGCGTGGCCCTCGTGATCGCGAGCGTGGTCGCGGTGTGGGTGGCGCTCCGCGACGAACCCCAGAGCGACGCGGTTCGCCACGATCTGCTGCCAGCGCAGAGCGCAAGCGCCGGGCCGACCCAGCTGTCCCCCTCCGAGAGCACCGACGAGCCGCCGCGCGACCCGGGCGAGCCGGAGACGATACGCCCGAACCCACCGAAAGCCTCGGCGAGCGCGCCGCCGCCCGTCAACACCATCATCATCGATTTGCCAAAAAAAAAGCGCAAGACGAGAAAATCACATCAGGATTGAAGTCAGAACCGCCGAACATGGAGCTCCGCCCCCTGATGGTCACGAGGACAACCCTGCGCGCTCGATCGATGCTCGTCGGGTCTGCGCTCGTGCTCGCGGGCGCGTGCTCGGAGCCGGCGCCATTCAACCCGGGGCCCGGTGGCGGTGGCGGCGGCAGTGGCGGCGGTGGCACCGGAGGCGGCGGTGGCACCGGAGGCGCGCCGTTCTGCAGCGTCGGCGAGGAGCAGCCTTGCTATCCCGGCCCGGCGGACACCGAGGGCGTCGGCGTGTGCGCGGCGGGGGTGCAGAGGTGCCAGCCGGACGGCCAGAGCTTCGGCGAGTGCGAGGGCGCCGTGGTCCCGAGGCCGGAGGACTGCAGCACCACCCTGGACGACGACTGCGACGGCGAGACGAACGAGCCCGACGCGGAGTGCGTGTGCACCCCGGGCCAGATCGAGACCTGTTACAGCGGCCCCGAGGGGACGAACGGCGTCGGGCTCTGCGCGGCGGGGCTGCGAATGTGCGACATCTCGGGGACGTCGTGGCGGCCGTGCGAGGGCCAGGTCACCCCGGCGAGCGAGACGTGCGCGGACGACACCGACGAGGACTGCGACGGCTTCGCCTGCAGCGCGCCGCTCTGGTCCGCCCTCTACGGCGATTCGAACATCCAGAGCGCGACGAGCGTCGGCGTCGACGCGCACGGGAACATCTATATCGGCGGCACCTTCTCGGGGACCCTCAACCTGGGCGGTGAGACCCTGGTGGCCATCGGCACCGCCGACGTGTACGTCGCGAGCTTCGACGCGACCGGAGCCCACCGCTGGAGCGCGAGGTTCGGCGGCAGCGGCGCCGAGACGCTCAACGCGCTCGCGGTGACGCCCGACGGCAACCTCGTGTTCGGCGGGACGTTCTACGGATCCTTCACGTTCGGCAGCGCGACGTTGCGCAGCGTCAACGCGCTCGACAGCTTCGTGGCCACGCTGGGCGCAGACGGCACCCCCGGCTGGGCACGCCAGATCGGAAACAGCGCGGATCAGACGCTGCGCTCCATCGCGGTGGACAGCGCCGGGAACATCGTGATCGCCGGCTACTTCAGCGGGTCGCTGCTCTGCTCGACGGGGCCCGTCCCGGTCTGCGTCGACAGCCAAGGCGGCACCGATATCTTCGTGCGGAAGTACGATCCGCTCGGGGCCGTCCTGTGGACCAAGATCTACGGAGACACCTCGAACCAGTTCGCCACCAGCGTGGCCGTCGACGCCGAGGGCAGCGTGTTCATCACCGGCCGGTACAACGGCACGCTGGCCGTCGGGGCCCGGCAAGTGAGAAACACCGGGCTCGGGCCGAACCTGTTCGTCCTCAAGCTCGACAGCGGTGGGCTCGGCGTCTGGCTCTCGGACTACGGGGACACGGCCTCGCAGGCAGGCACCGGGATCGCCACCACCCCGTCCGGCGCGGTGCTCGTGACGGGGACGTACTCGGGCGAGCTCGACTTCGGCGCTGCAAACCGGATTCGTGCCAACGGCGCGCCGACAGCGTTCGTCGTGTCGCTCGACCCGAGCGGCACGCCTGTGTGGGCGCGGTCGTTCGTCGGTGATGGCTCGCAGGAGAGCACGGCGGTCGTCGCGGACGCAGAGGGCAACGCGGTGGTGACCGGCGCGGCGCAGGGCGTGATCGCCCTCGGCGACGAGGCGCTGCCGAACGGCGGCGGCTTCGACGCCTTCATCGCGAAGCTCGACCCGCAGGGCAAGACCGTCTGGGGGAAGATGCTCGGCGCCGCCGGCAACCAGAAGGCGAACGCGGCGGCCATCTCGCCCGGGACCGGCACCATCGTGCTCTGCGGTACGGCCGAGGGGAGGATCGACTTCGGCCTCGGCGAGCACGAGGCGAACGGCACCGACGCGTTCGCCGCGAGCCTGTCGCCGTAGCCGCCGCGGCACCGGCGCGTTCGCCGCGAGCCCGTCGCCGTAGCCGCCGCGGGTGCGCGCCGCGGCCCAGGTCACGCGGCGCCGCGAGCGCCCGCAGGGACGAGGTCGACGCGCCCGAGCTCCTCGTTCGTCGACGCGATGGCCGCGCGGATCGGCTCGCCGATGCCGTAGCGACGGGTCGCGCCGATCAGCGCCTGGGCGGCGACGTCGAGCCGATAAGGGCCGTCCGGCAGCGCCTCCAGCGCGATCGTGCCCGTCGCGCCGGACTCGAGCATCTGGACGACGAGGCCGAACGGCTTGATGGACACGATGTTGCCCTCGATCTCCTCGCCGATCCGGGTGGCGAACAGGCGCGCCACGAGCATGCGGTGCCGCTCGGTCTCGGCCTTGCCGGCGCTGCGCGCCCGCGCGTTCAGGTGGTGGGCGAGCGACGCGAGCGCCTCGGAGTCCGCGCGCGGATCGCGGTGACCCTGGAGGTAGCGCTTGACCACGCGATGCACCGCGAGGTCGGCATAGCGGCGGATCGGCGAGGTGAAGTGCAGGTACAGCGGGGCGCCCAGGCCGAAATGCAGGCCCGGGGCGGCCGTGTAGCGCGCGGGGCCGAGCGCCTTGCCGAGCACGGTGCGGATGGCGGGCGCGAGCTCCGAGCCCCGGAACTGCGCCTCGAACGCCGCGAGGCCGAAGGGGCTCAGGCGCGGGCCGAACCCGGCCTCCACGCCGAAGTTGTGCGCGAAGTGCTCGAGCGTCCGGACGCGCTCCTCGGTGGGCTCGTCGTGGACGCGAAAGACGCAGGGGAGCCCGCGCGCCACGAGCCAGCTGGCCACGGCCTCGTTCGCCGCCACCATCAGCCGCTCGATGAGGCGGTGCGCGCCCGTGTCGGCGCGCGGCGAGACGCCGGTCGGCTCGCGCGTCTCGGCGTCGAGCGTCACATAGGCCTCCTCGCGGTCGAGCTCGACCCCGCCGCGCGCCCCGCGCACCGTCGACAGCCGCGCGGCCGCGGTGCGGAGCCAGCGCACGACCGGGCGGGCCGCCTCGGGGATGACGGCGGAGCGGCCCGTCGTCAGGAACTCCTCGACGGCATCGTACGAGAGGCGAGCGTGCGAGCGGATCACGCTCTCGTGAAGGTCGATCGAGGTGACGCCGCCCTCGGGATCGACGCGCAGCTCGATCGTGACCGCGAGCCGATCGATCCCCGGGAGCAGGCTCGCTCCCTCGCTGGAGATCGCGTCGGGGAGCATCGGGATGACGCGGCCAGCCAGGTAGACGCTCGTGCCCCGGGCGCGGGCCTCGAGATCGAGCGGCGAGCCCTCCGGGACGAACGCGTCCACGTCGGCGATCGAGACGAAGACGCGGAGCGCCCCGTCGGGCCCTGCCGGCAGCACGGAGACGGCGTCGTCGATGTCCGTGGTGACGGGCGCGTCGATCGTGACCGTGACGAGATCGCGCAGATCGCGGCGGCCGCGCGCGAGCTCACGCTCGACCGACGTCGCCGCGACCGCCGCGCGCGACGCCTCGACGACCTCGCCCGGGAACACGGCGCGCACGCCGTTGCGGGCGAGGCAGCGCTCGATGCCGAGATCGGCGCCCGGCGCGACGACCCGCGCCGGGACGACCGCCGCGCCCTCGATGAGGGCGACCACCGACGTGCCCTCGGCGAGGTCGTCGGCGGTGCCCGGCTTGAACGGCCAGTCCGTGTTGGAGACGAGGCGATCAACCCGGAGGTGCGGCCGCTTCGCGTGCGAGACGACCGTCCCGAAGAGCTCGGCGCGATCGCGATGGACGAGCGCGAGCTGCGACGCGCCGTAGCGACCGGGCTCCGCCTCCACGACCACCGCGTCCACGACGTCGCCGTCGAGGAACGGGTTCAGATCGGGCGGCGTGATGAAGGCGGTCGCCGGGGCCAGGGCAGCCCCGCCCGGCTTGCCCGGCGCACCGCCCTTCTCCGGAGAGGCCTCGATGTTCAGGAACCCGAAGCCGCGTGGGTTGACCGAGATGCGTCCACGAACCAGTGCGTGCATGGGCGCGGAAGGTACGCCAGGTTCCGGCGTTTTCGAGCGCAGTCTGTCCGGCGAGCCGTCGCGGCCGCCTCACCGGTGCTCGATGCTCACGAATTACCGCGCAGCGGTAATCAGAGGATGCGCGATCCCAGGGCACCGCGATGCGCACACATCGGAGCACCGACTCGGGCTCACGGAGCTCCGCGCCGCGCCGCGGAGACGCGATGTGCCCTGGCTCGGTCACCGCGAGATCCACGCTGCGGAGATGTGGGTGATTCGCGGCAGCAAAGTGGGGCCACCAACATTCCGCTCCTCGGGTTCGGCTTATACTCGGCAGATCGTGGAAGAATCAGGGGACATCATCGAGCTTGCGCGTGTGATGCCTCGGGACCGCTTCGTCCGCAGGGTGACGAGCCTGCTCCTCGTGGTGTCCGAGGCGGGTCCGGACAGCCAGCCATTTGCCTTCCGGACCGTCGCCGCCTCGCCGGCGGCGCACCGGAAGCCGCCGCTTCCGCCCGGTCCGAGCAGCGAGGTGTTCGAGGTCGTCAAGGCGAAGGGCAATCCCTATCCCGATCAGATCTCGGTGGGCCGCACGCGCAATTGCGACGTGGTGCTGCGCCACCCGTCGGTGTCGAAGCTGCACGCGCACTTCCGGCGGCTGGATGCGCAGGGGCAGCTCGTGCTCATCGACAACGGCTCACAGAACGGTACCCGCGTGAACGGCGCGCTGCTCTCCGAGAACGAGCCGCAGGAGGTCGCGGTGGGCGATGTGATCCAGTTCGGCCGGCTCACGGCCTCGCTGCTCGACGCGTCGCGCCTCTTCGACCTCGTGCGCGAGCAGGCGCGCCTCGCGCGGGACCAGGCGAGCCGCTGAGCGCCGCGCGCGGCGGCGCTCAGAAGCGGTATCCCGCGGCGATGTTCGGAAAGAACATCGTGAACGTGCCGTGGGCCAGCTCCTCGAACACGACCTTCTTGCCCGGCGCGCAGTCGACCGTCGGGTCCGTCTCGTTACATTCGGCGTCGACCACGTAGGTGTTGCCCGTCTCGAGGGGCGGGCCGTCGACGAGGAAGAAGCCGACACCGAGGCCCGCGCTGGCGGTGAGCCGCCCGAGCTTCAGCCGGAGCCGGAGCTCCGGCATCGCGAACGGGGCGGCGGAGCGGACGGCTCTGCCCGCGTTGTACACGGCCACGCGGACGGTCCTCCGCGCGTCGGACGCCGTGCCGGTCACCTCGTCGCTCATCTCGGCCAGCACCACGCCGAGCCCGAGCGCTCCGCCGACGTCGAACCAGGAAGACAGCCCGTAATGGTAACTGCCGCCGACCATCACGGTCACGCCGGCCAGCTCGATGTCGTCCTGGAAGGTGTACCGGATGGGGAGCCGGTCCATGCTCCCGTCCGGCGCGGCGTACGTCGCGTCGAGCGAGCGCGCGAGCGTCGTGCGGAGGCTCAGGTATCCGGCCGTGAGCTCGATGGCGGCGCCGGTCGGGAACTCGTAGCTGCCGCGCAGGCCGGCGAGGACGCCGGAAGGGCGCGAGACGTTGGAGCAGCGGTAGCTGCCGCAGCTCAGCTCGGCGTCGCTCTCGAGCGACGGGGCGAAGGCATAGCCGCCGACCGTCTCCAGCCGGAAGACACCGACCCTCCGCCCCCAGCGCGGGTGGCCCTCGTCGATGGCGAGCGGCAGGACGATATCGCCCCTGGTCGTCCGGTCGACGGTCGTGCGGAGCGTGCGCGCGAAATAGCCCGGCTCGTGCGCCTCGAAGGTGTGGCGCCCGAGCGGCAGCGCCCCCCGCCACTGCCCCTTGCCGACCGGGACGCCGTTGATGGCCAGATCCGCGCTCAGCGGCTGGACGACGACGTGGACCTCGTCGCCGAGCGGACCCGCCTCGACCGTGGCGACGGCGAGCTGCCCCGCGACGACGTTCGCCTCGCGCGGCGCGGAGCCGAGGTTGCCCCGGCGCACCGAATAGAAATGCGGGCCGGGCGCGAGCGCTCCCTCCCACGGCAGCTGCCCGATCAGCGCGCCGTCGATGATGAGATCCGCGCCGACGAGCCGCTCGTCCTCGACCTTCAGCCGGCCCGTGTCGGCGAGCGGATCGAGCCTCGCGTCCACCGAGGTGGTCTCGGCGACCCGGACGGTCAGGATCGTCTCGAACGTGCGCCAGCCATCCTTGACGACGCGGAGGGTGTGGCCGCCGGGGAGCAGCCGGATCGGGCCGGAGACGGGGAGCTGGCCGCGCGACCTCCCGTCGATGAGCACCAGGCCATCGACATTCGACGAGACGAGGACGCTGCCGATCCGCCCCCGCAGCCCGGCGATCGTGGACGCGACGCCCTTGCGCTCCGGCTCGCCGAGCTCCGCGCGGAGCTCCGTGAGCAACGCCTCGTAGAGCTCGAGCGCCTCGTCGTAACGCCCGAGCTGATCGAGGCAGAACGCGGCGTTGAGGGTGTTGGGCACCGACGCGACAAGCTGGCGCGATCTCACATAGAGCTCGAGCGCACGCTGGCAGTCGCCGATCTTGCGCAGCTCGTTGCCCTCCTGAAAGAGCGCCTTGGCCCGGGCGAGCGTCTCGTCGTCAGACACGGAGGGCTCAGGCGGCGCGGAAGGCGCGGAAGGCGCGGGCGGCGCGGAGGGCGTTGCCGGCTCGGGCTGCGCGAGGGCCGGAGACGCAGGCGCCGCGAGCGCCGCGGCGAGCGCGCACACCGCGAAGGAGCGCCGCGTGGCGCGAGGGGCGGGCGTCCGGATCACCACCGGTCGACCGGCATCACCGCGGTCGGGGCCGGCGGGGCCACGGGCGCCCCCGTGGAGGACGAGGCGACACCGACCGGCGGGGAGGCGTTGCGTGGCGCGCGGCGCGTCCGGTCGCGGCGCGGGGCCGCCTCAGGGACCGAGGCCGAGGCAGAGGCCGGCGCGAGCGGCTGGAGCTCGATGCGATCGGGGCGGAGCCGGCCGTCGCTCAGCATGAACACCGTCTCCCTCGTGGTCGCGCCGTCGCGGCTCACCTCGAGCTCGAACGTGTCGCCGGCCTTGCCGGTCAGGTCGAGCCGGCCATCGCTCACCGGGCGCGCCGCGCCGTTGACCCGCACCGTCGCCTCCTTCGGGAGCGTCACGGCCGCGGTGAACGACGCAGGTGTCGGCGCGGGCGCAGGCGCGGGCGCGGGCGCGGGCGCGGGAGCGGCGGGCTCGCCCTGCGCGGCGACCGGCGCGCGCCCCTCGCCCCCCGTCGAGGCGCGCAGGGCGAAGCCGCCGCCGATCGCGGCGAGGGCGACCGCCGTGACCGCCGCCCCGACGAAGCGCCTCCGCGCGGCGCCCGCGGGCGCCTGCGCCGCCGTGAAGGAGCTGCCGCCGATCGAGCGCTCCTCCCCCTCGACGGAGCGGGCGAGCCTCGACTCGCGGCGCAGCGCGGCCACCGGGGTCGCGCCGGCGCGCCGCTCCGCGTCGATGCCACGCAGCTGGTCCAGCGTGACGATGTCGGTGCCCTCCGCGTGCAGCTCGAGCGCGACGATCAGCTCCTCCATGCTCTGCCAGCGCTCCCCGGGATCGCGCAGGAGGCCGCGGTGCACGACGGCGGCGAGGGCCGGATCGAGCCACGGCGCGGCCGCGGCCAGCGGCGGCACGCGCTCGGTGCAGATCGAGAGCAGGAGCTCGGCGAGCGAGGCGTTCGGATCCCAGGGGCAGCTCCCGCAGAGCGCCTGGTAGAGCGAGACGCAGAGGCTCCAGATGTCGGAGCGGCGATCGACGTCCCTCGCCATCTTCGCTTGCTCGGGCGACATGTAGATCGGCGACCCGAGCACGCCGCCGGCGCGCGTGAGCTCGTGCGAGACGCCGTCGCCGGTGCGCTTCGCGATGCCGAAATCGCAGACCTTGACCACGAGACGGCGATCGCTCGAGGACGGCGGGCGGATCGAGCCGGACGAGCGGCGGGTGGAGGACGGCGGGCGGATCGAGCCGGACCGACGCTGGCCGGACGGCGGCGACGCCGCCGAGAGCGGGGCGCGCTGGGTGGACGGCGGCGACGCCGCCGAGAGCGGGGCGCGCTGGGTGGACGGCGGCGGCGCGATCGAGCTCGGCGCCCGGTAGGTCGCGCCGTCGAACGGCGCGTGCAGGAAGAGGTTCGCCGGCTTGATGTCCCGGTGCACGACCCCCGCGGCGTGCGCCGCCGCGAGCCCGCGCGCCGCCTGGATGAACACGCGCACGACCGGCGCCGGCTCGAGCGGCCCGCGCATCCTGAGGAGCTTGGCGAGGTCGACCCCGTGCAAGAGCTCCATGATGATGAACGGGGTGGCGAGCGTGAGATCCGTCCCGAGCTCGAACGTCTTGACCACGTGCGGGCTCTGGTTCGCGGTCACCGCGCGCGCCTCGCGGATGAAGCGGCGCACGGCGTGGTCGTCCTGCCCGACGGCGCTCTTGAAGATGACCTTGGCCGCGACCCGCCGCCCCTCGGGCGACTCCGCCTCGTAGACGGCGCCCATCCCGCCGCGCCCGATCAGGCGGCGCACCGCGTACCGGCCGCCGAGCTGGCGGCCGACGAGCGGATCGGTCTCGGCGCCGGCGCGCTCGGCGATCGCGTCGCGCAGCTCGGGATCGAGCGGCCTCAGCATGTCGATCGTGATCCCCTCCTCGCCGCCGGAGGCAGCGCGCAGCGCCTCGGCGAACGCCTCGATCGACGGGTAGCGCCGGTCCACGTCGCTGTGCAGCGCGAGCGAGAGCGCGGTCGCGAGGCGCGCCTCGATCCACGGGGCGCGGTCCTGGATCGACGGGAGCTGCGCGAGCGTCGGCGGCGGCGCGTCCGCCCCCGAGTCCGCCGGGCCGAAGTCGGCGGTGTCCGGCGTGACGTCGAGCTCGGCCCACGGCGAGACGCCGCAGAGCATCTCGTAGAGCGTCGCCGCCAGGCCGAAGACGTCGCCCCGGACGTCCGCGGCGCGATCCCGCGGCCCCGATTCGTCGCGCGGGCGACCGGAGCTCCTCGCCTTGCCCGGGTCGGAGGTGGCCGTGTCGTAGCCCTTCGAGAGCCCGAAGCCGAAGACGCGGACAAGGATCTCGCCGCTCGGGAGGTGCTCCAGGAAGAGGCGCGGCGGGCGAACGTCGCGGTAGACGAGGCCCGCGGCGTGGACCGCCGAGAGCCCCGCGGCGGCCTGGAGCGCGATCCGCACCGCGACCTCGGGCGCGAGCGGCCCCGTCTCGGCGAGGAGGGCGGCGACGTCGGTGCCGTCGAGCAGCGGCATCACGAGGTAGGCGAGATCTCGCTCGAGGTCGTGCCCGGCGTCGGCGATCGGGACGACGTGGGCGTTGTCGAGCTTCGCCGTGACGCTCGCCTCGCGGCTGAGCCGCGACAGCGTGTCCTCGGTGACGACCTCGGGCCGCAGGACCTTCAGCGCGACGCGGCGGCCAGAGGAGCTCCGGGCCTCGAACACGACACCGAACCCCTGCGCGGAGAGGACGCGGACGATCCGATATCCGCCGGTGAGCGCGCCCCCCACGAGCGCCGTCGGATCCGCCAGAGTTGCTGTCCGGCCCATAGCGTCAAGCATACGACGGCCCATCGCTCCCCACAAAGCATGAGTCTCAGGCGACCTCGGAGGCGCACTGCGCCAGGCCGCCGCACCGACGCGGAGCGCCGGCCACGCACCTACAACGACGCCAGGCCGCGCCGCGCCGCAGCGTCGCCGCCGAATGTAGGCACGACAACCGCAGATAGCGCGGTGACCAGACCCTCGGACACGCAGTAAGCCTGTTGAATCACGGAAGATTGTTCTTGCCGTCCACCGACTCGCAACATTAGATTCCCATCATCGGATTCACCGCCGCTCGGTCAGGCCCTGGGCAGGACTGGTTGATCTCACCGACGCACAGCGATGTGCGCCTCCCCCGCCGGGGGAGCTGGAGGCACCATGACCCTGCGATGGATCCGGCGGGCGCTCGCCGCCCTGGCGGCATGTCTCGTCGTCACGCTCCTCCTCGCGCGCCCGGCGCGCGCCAAGGGCTCTCCCGTCGATGAGCAGCTCGCGGAGACGCTCGCCCGACACGGCTTCACCGGAGAGATCGAGTCGACGCTGGAGTCGCGGCTCGGGCGGAAGCTCGACAAGAAGCTGGCGAGGCTCGGGCGTGAGCTGTTCTACGACAGCATCCTCGGCCTGAACGAGGACAACTCGTGCTCAGGGTGCCACTCGCCGACAGCGGGCTTCGCCGACACGCAGTCGATCTCGATCGGCATCGAGAGCAACGGCGTCGTCGGGCCGGGCCGCGCGGGGCCCCGCAACCAGCGCCGCGCGCCGTCGGTCATCAACACGGCCTTCTATCCCACCCTGATGTGGAACTCGCGGTTCTTCGCCGTGTCCGGCGACCCCTTCGACAACAGCGAGGGGTTCTCGTTCACCTCGCCGGAGGGGATGTCGCTCTCGTCCTTGTCGCACCTGCTCACGGCGCAGGCGTTCATCCCGCCGACCGAGATCACCGAGATGACCGGGTACCAGGCGCCGACGTCGCATGATGTCGTGCGCGAGGAGGTCGCGGCGCGCGTGAACGAGGTGAAGGCCTACCGCCGCCGGTTCGGCAAGCAGTTCAACGCGGTGAAGCGAGGAAAGCCCATCACCTATGAGATGATCGCGGCCGCCATCGCCGAGTTCGAGCTGTCGCTCACGTTCGCCGACGCGCCCATCGACAGGTTCGCCCGCGGCCGCCGGAAGGCGATGACGCTGGAGCAGAAGCGCGGCGCGCTGCTCTTCTTCGGCGAGGCGGGGTGCGTCCGCTGCCACGCCGTGTCAGGGCCGTCGAACGAGATGTTCAGCGACTTCCAGCAGCACGCCATCGGCGTGCCGCAGATCGCGCCGACCGACGACCCGGCGCTCTCGAACGTGATCTTCGACGGCCCGAACGCCGATGAGGACTTCGGCCTGGAGCAGGTCACGGGCGACCCGGCCGATCGGTACAAGTTCAGGACGTCGCCGCTGCGCAACGTCGCCCTTCAGCCCACGTTCTTCCACAACGGCTCGTTCACGTCGCTCGAGGGCGCCATCCGCCACCACCTCGACGTCTACGAGTCGGCCACCGAGTACACGAATGCTCACCTCGCTCCGGACCTGCGGGGCGACATGGGCCCGCTCGCCCCGGTCCTCGCCGCCGTCGACCCGCTGCTGCAGGAGCCGATCGAGCTCACCGAGGAGGAGATCGGCTGGCTCTGCGCCTTCGTCGGGGAGGCGCTGCTCGACCCGCGCGCGACCCCGAAGCGCCTCGAGGCGCTCATCCCGGACGAGGTCCCGAGCGGGCATGCGGTCCACCACTTCCAGTAGCCGCGGCTGGGTAGCCGGTGCTCACCGGGCCCTCCAGCTCGCGGGAGGCTCCCCTCAGCGGCGAGCCAGGCAGCTGTTCAACGACTCCAGCTGGATGCTGCACTCTTCGTTGTAATTCTCCGGAATGCAGTTGTCGTCGGCGTGGTTGCGGCACTCGAGGTAGGACTCCCACGCGTCCTCGCAGGCGGCCTCCTCGGCCGCCTCCGTCTCGGCGCCGCAGGCGTCCAGACAGGCGTCCTCGGTCATGGGCGCGCCCGGGCACTCCACCGCCCGCTCGCAGAGCTCAGGGCACCCCTCCTCGCCGTGGCCGTCGCTGCAGCTCAGGGCGGCGAGGGCGAGCCCGACGAGCGCGATGCTGGTCATCACCTTCATCGGGCCATCGTACCATGAGCGCGACGCGGCGCGCGGCCCGCGCGGGCTCGGGGGGAGTGTCCCCGCCGCCGCGGCAGCGCCGGGGGCCGCGGCGCCCTCCCCGGAGAGGGCGCGGCTCAGGGCAGGAGCCGGGAGATGAAGCTCCACTTCGCCGAGCGGCCGGACTTCATGGCGAGGATCGTGGTCACGCCGATCACCCCCGCCGTGAGGGCGATGTTGAGCGGCCCCATGACATTGAGGAGCTGCTGCAGCCCCGCGGCCTTCGCGGGCGTGCGCGGCGACGGCGTGTCGCCGTCCCGGACCGGCACGGCGTGGCCGGGCGCCTGCTCGCTCATCTGACGTCCGCTCACCATGTTGACGAGGCTCGTCGCGAGCGTCGCGCCGAGCAGGACGTCCTTCAAGCGCACAAGATTGCGGGTCTCCTCGTCGATCGACCGCCCCGAGATTATCGTCCGCCCGATAAACCAGGTGGCCGCGGCGGTGCCGAGCGAGATCGCGTTGACGAGGTTGTATCGCTGCCAGGCGTCGGCGAGCACCTTGCCGCGCTCCGCCTCGGAATGGATATCCTTGACCGCCTGGTGCAACGCCAGCCGGCCGAAGAGAGGGCCGCCGAACCCCGCGGCGAGACCGAGCTCATGTAATACCCATGCAGACGTCGAGAGTGTAGCCATGTCGTTCCACCTCGTCGCGACGCACCAAGCAAGATCGTGCCCAGGGCCGGACCGCGCTCCGTGCTCCAAGCCGTCGCAGACGCGCCGGCTCAGCAGCGCCCCCGCGGTCACTCTGTGATCGTCGGCCACCCAGCGAGGCAATTTGTCTCACACGTCGGCGATCCGGCCACGCGGGCGCAGCAGATTGCGCCGCGCCGCCCCGTTCCGCACCGCGTCGGCCCGCGTCGTGCTTTCGCACCCGGGCCAGGATGGACGCGGCCAGGTCGCGCAAACGCGGGAGAGGAGCACCATGGACGAGCGAAACGGCAGGCTGAGGACCTTCGAACCAACGCAGCTATCGGGGTCGCCCTCGGCGGACGCGAGCCCGCCGCCCCACGGCGAGGGGCGGGGGCCGGAGCGGTTCGTGTCGGCGTCGGCGACCCGGGACGTGTACGGCACGCAGCCGGCGGCGCTCGGCGACAGGACGGCGCTCGAGTTGCACTCGGCCTTCTTCGACAGGAACCATGATGGGGTCATCACGCTCCGCGAGACCTACGAGGGGCTGCGCGCGCTCGGGATCGGGCGGGTGATCTCCGCGTGGTTCGCGCTCGCCATCAACGGGGCGCTCGGGCCCGCGACGTCCCGATCGTTCGTTCCCACGCTCTCGATCACCCTCGAGAACATCCACCGAGCGAAGCACGCGAGCGACACAGACGTCTACGACAAGGACGGCAGGTTCGACCCGCAGAAGTTCGACGAGCTGTTCGCGCGCTGGGACAAGGACCGCGACGGCGCCCTGAACGCCCGCGAGCTCGTGGCGCGCGCGCTGGGAGATCGCGACCTGGGCGATGTGCTCGGGTTCCTGGCGTCAGCAGGCGAGTGGTCGGTGCTCTACGCGCTCGCCGGCAAAGGGGGGAAGCTGACGCGCGAGCAGCTGCGCCGGATGTACGACGGGACGCTCTTCTACGAGCTCGAGCGAGAGGGGCGGGCCGCCCGAAGCAGCAAGAGCGCCGCGGCGTGATCCGCGGAATCGGCGGAGCTTTCGCCCCGACCAGGACACTTGACGTCCTGGATCGACACAACAGAACGTGAGCGCCGTGACAGCGCTCGCAGCCGCCGCCGAGAAGCGCATCTCGGGCAAAATCCCGTGTTATCTCGCGACCTTCGCGTTCTCCACGGCTGCCGCCTTGCCTTGCGCCCTCGACATCGTCCTCAAGCCGTCGGTCGCGATCGATTTCAATCGTGAACCACTATCCGAGCCACATCTGCGCGCTCGCGCGTGCGGGCCGGCTCGACGTGTTCTTCTGGATCTACGTGCTGATCAACGGCCTCTACCTGGCGAAGAGGTGGCTCGGACTGCTCCTCAGGTTCGGGCGGCCGTGGCTGGCAGGGCCGAGGAGCCGCGTGGACGGCGGTGAGCTCGACGGCTCTCGCCCGCGCCCCCGCGGCCCTCGCGCCGCTCCTATCGTCGTGCTGGGCGTCCGGCGCCTGGCGCGCCAAGCTCGACAGCGTCGCCGGACGCCGCGGCCCGACTACCAGGTCCCCGTCGTCGGCGCCTGTCCGGTGTTCCAGAGATCGATGCTCAGCGCGCCGGCGTCGATGCTGTACGCCCTCCAGCCCCACGGATCGAAGCCCGCCGGCGGATCGAAGCCGTAGGGCTCGATCACGTTGCGCCAGCCGTCGTTGCCGGCGGCGTCGATGGTGAGCGTCTCGGTGCGGTCGGTCGCCGTGTTGTTCATGCGGATGACGGCGAAGTGCAGGTGCGACTCCGACGAGCACCCCACCCACCCGACCTCGCCGATCTTCTGCCCCTTGGTCACCGTAGCTCCGTCCGCGACCGAGAGCACATTGAGATGGAAGTAGGCGGACGTGAACTTCTCGGTGTACGTCGACGGGGAGCGCGTCACCTCATGATCGATGTAGACCTCGCCCTGGGTCGGCGAATTGGAGTTGGTACAATTGGTAGTGAGCCACCGCGACTTGCGCACGACGCCGTCAGCCACGGCGATGATGTCTCTGCCTGCCGGCATGGTCCAGTCGTGGCCGTTCGTCGTAGGCAAGCTGGAGCGGCCAGCCGCCGGTGCTGACCCAGATCGTGACGCCGCCGTCGCAGCGGGCGACGACGTTGTTGACTCCGGAAACGGAGTAGACGCCGGCGCGGCGGATCGTGCCGCCGGGGACCATATTGCCCGGTGGCCGTGGCGCACGGATCGCTGTTGGCGCCCGAATCCCACAGGAACACCCAGCCCCCGTTGGGCCAGGTCACGCTGCAGTAATGGCCCATTCCGGATACGGTGATGGGCTGCGCGGCCTCGGCGACGGGCTCATCGGCCTGCTCGTCGAAGAGGGCCGGCATCGCTTCCTCGTCGGTCCCATCGGCGGCTACGCAGCCCGCGAGCGGCCCGAGGGCCGCCGCGCCGATCGCCAGCGCGATGGAATTGAATCGTTGGTGCATAATCAACAACCTCCCTACGTCGCTCCACACCGTGTCATGACATGAAAACGTTCCTTGATTCCCGTCTCGCGCGGCAATCAAGACACATAGAGGCTCAGGCGCACGCGCTTTCGCTGGTGCGGAGACACGCTGCTGCACGAGGTCACTGAGGCGGACGGGCTGCGGTTCGAGCGCCGACACCACGTCGACGCCGAGAGGATAACCCGCGCAAAGCCATTTCGACCTGTTAAGAATTTTCCGCCAACGACCGGCATTTGACAAGAACGTACAAAAAGTACGGATCCACTGATCCGCCTACAAGAAACCAATAGATCCAACGAGTTCACTCGGCTGCGCAGTATTGCCTACACCACGCTGGCTCGTGGCGCGCGCGCTGGGAGATCGCGACCTGTTCGATCTGCTCGGGTTCCTGGCGTCAGCAGGCGACTGGTCGGTGCTCTACGCGCTCGCTGGCAAAGGGGGGAAGCTGACGCGCGAGCAGGTGCGCCGCATGTACGACGGGCCGCTCTTCTACGAGCTCGAGCGAGAGAGGCAGGCCGCACGGAGCAGCGCAAGCGTGCCGGCGTGATCCGCGGCATCGGCGGAGCCGGTCCCCGGCCAGGATACTTGACTTCCTGGACCGACACGGCAAAAATGTAAGCACCGTGACAGCATTCGCAGCCGCCGTCAAGAAGCGCATCTCGGGCGAATTCTCGTGTTATATCGCGATATTCGCGTTCTCCACGGCTGCCGCCTGGCTCTGTGTCCTCGATATCGTTCTCAAGCAGTCGGTCGCGATGGATTTCAAGTCGTTCTACGCGGCCGCCGTCGCGGCCCGCCGGGACCTCGACGTGTACGACGTCAAGGTCCTCGGGTCGATCGCGAAGGAGATGCGGCTGCCGCACGTCCCGGTGTACCCCTACCTGTATCCGCCGTTCTTCGCGCACACCTTCTCGTGGCTCACCCGCCTGCGCCCGAACATCGCACAGCAGGTCTGGTCGAGCATCGCCGTGGTCAGCTACGGCCTCGCCGCGACGTTCGCCGTGGTCGCCGTCCGCCGCGCGACGCAGGACCCCCTCGGCGCGGCCCGCCGCATCGCGGTCCCCACCGTCCTCATCGCGCTCATCGCCTTCCTCACGTGGGGGCTCAACCTGCGCAACAGCCTCGGGATGGGGCAGGTGAACCCGCTCGTCCTCGCGTTCATCTGCGCCGCGCTCGCGCTCTCGGTCGCGCGCAAGGACACCGCCGCAGGGCTCGCCCTCGCGGTCGCCGCGGGGATCAAGGTCACGCCGATCCTGCTCGCGCTCCCCTGGATCATCCAGCGGCGCTTCCGCGCGCTCGCCGGCCTGGCCGCCGGGCTCGCCGCCCTCGTCCTGATCAGCTTGCCGTTCGGCGCCGCGCCGGCGTGGCTCGAGTTCCTGCGGCGGCTGCCGCGCATGTCCCACGGGGCCAAGATCCCGGGCCTCTTCGACGCGGGGTCGGCGCCGAATTTCTCGGTCGCCGGCTTCTACGCGCGGCTCTTCGGCGAGGACGCGGCCGCCATCAGGACCGCGTCGGTGATCACCATCCTGCTCCTCCTCGGCGGCGCGCTCGCGCTGGGCGGCCGCTCCCCCTCCCCGTCGCGCTCGCTGCGGCTGCTCCTGCCGCTGCTCGTCACGATGATCGTGGCGAGCCCGTTCACCTACGTACACCACGTGCTCTACCTCTTCCCGGCCGCGCTCTACGCGCTGGACCGCGCGGCGGAGCAGGAGCGCCGGATCGAGATGGGCGCGCTCGTGGTCCTGTTCTCGCTCGCCACCATCGATTTTCCGTACATCTATGACCGCTTCAAGGGGTCTTTGCCGCGGATCGCTCTCTCGGTGAACCTGTATGTGCTGCTCGTGATGTACGCGCTCGGCATGTTCCTGCTCTGGCGGGAGCGGCGCGAGACAACGACAGGGCGCGAGCCGCCCGCGCCGAACAGCCCAGGCGAAGGGGCGCTCCTCGACGCGAGCTTCACGTCGTCAGGTACGTCGTGCCAGCGCTCAGGATGACATTCCCGCAAGCGCCGCCAAGCTCTCGATCTGCTGACGGAAAGTGCGAGGCAACGAGCGCGGCGGCGGCCGGGCGGAGCACGTCGGCGATGGCCTGCTGTCGCATCCGGTGGAGCTCGTCGGCGGGCAGGAAGCCGTGGGACAGCGGGAGATCGCGGCCGGCGCTGCCGGGCGCCTCGGAGGCCACCTGGTCGAGCGCGCGCGCGAAGGCCACGGCGACGCGCGCACGAAGGCCCGCGCCGCCCGTGGCGAGGGCCCAGCGGACGAACGCCCAGGCGAGCTCCGCGTGGCGCGCCTCGTCGCGCGCGATCGCCTGGAGCGCCATGCGCACCGCCGGCGGCTGCGCCGCCTGGGCCGCGACCTCCGCCTCGATGGCCGAGAGGGTCTCTCCGACGCAGCCCTCCACGACGGTGGCAAGCGTGAGGGCCTCGAGCGAGCCGATGTCGTCGAGCACGCCGTGCAGGGGCAGCGGGCCCACGCCCACCGGCGCTCCTGCGTAGGCCGAGGCGATCGCCAGCGCGAGGCGCGCGTGCCGCACCTCGTCGACCGCGGCGCGGTGCGCCGCCTCGAGCAGCTGGGGAGGCGCGCCGTGCGCCATCAGCCCGAACGCGAAGCGGCCGAAGGAGGCGACCGAGGCGTGCTCGTTCTGGCCGCGCTCGGCCCAGCGCCTACCGAGCTCGCGGCGCTCGTCCGGCGTGAGCTCGCTCAGATCGGTGTCGGCGAGCTCGCGCTCGAAGCGCCGCAAGGCGGTGTGCGACCAGGCGCTCGGGGCGCGCGCGAGCGGCGCGACGCGAGGCTCGCCGCGGACCAGGAGGGGGCGCCCCTCACAGCTGATGGCTCCGACGAGATAGCAGCAGCTCGCGGGAGCCGACGCCGTGCGGTTCGCGTAGGGGCCCTGGATCGCCTCGGCCCCGCCCTCGCCGCCGCCGTCGCACATGCAGGTTCCCGAGCCGGGCGGGAGGTCGTCGAGGTGCGGCGCAGCCTCGGAGGCCGCGGGGCAGGCGCCGTCGACCGGCGCCGCGCAGTGCACCTCGTAACAGCACCGGCCGTAATAGCCGCCGTCGTGCTCCGGCCCGACGCAGGTCGGATCCGGGTAGGGATCGAGCGGCGCCGAGGCGTCGGGAGGGCCGGGCTCGCCGCCGCCCCCGGACTGCGACGATGCGCCTCCCGACGAGGTCGAGCCCCCGCCGGACTGCGACGATGCGCCTTCAGGCGGGGTCGAGCCCCCGCCGGTCTCGACTTGCGGGCCGCAGCCGGAGGCCAGAGCGAGGCTCGCGCCCCACTGGGACGCGACGAGAATGCGGAGGAGGAAGGTTCGCATGAGCGGTGATAAGCAAGGCATGTACCGTAGAAACACACGTGTTTCCGGCCGACAGGGGCCCCTCGCCGTGCCAGCGTGTGCCATCCATCATGCGGATCGTGCTCGACAGCTCCGTCGCCATCGCCTCGATGAAGCCCGCCGAGGCCGGGCACGCGGACGCGCTCGCCTTTCTCGAGCGCGCCCGCGCGGCCGTGGCCGCGGGCGCGGCGCGCGTGCTCGCGCCGCCCGAGCTGTGGCTGGAGGTGTACGTGGCCGAGCAACGGCTCGCGGCCTCGCGCCGTGGCGCGCCCGCGGCCGCGAGCGCGCTGAGAGGCCTCGAGGTCGAGCTGGTCGCGCCCGCGGACGAGGGCGCCGTCACCGAGTTCCTCGCCCTGCTGACGAAGCGCATGCGCGGCCGCAGGCCCTTCGCCAACGCCACCGACCTCGTGTATCTGTGGGCCGCCCACCGCACCGACGCGACCGTCGTGACCCTCGATGAGGGCCTGCTCAAGTACCACGGTGTCGTCTGCGACGTGACGCGGCCGCAGCACGCCCGGCTCGCGTAACGCGCTGACGCGTCGCGCCGAACGGCGACGCGCTCCGCGACACCCGCTGCCCCGCGGGCGCCGAAACGAGAACAGCGCTGGATGGTCGATGGTCGATGGTCACAGCACAATGTTTCGCTCTGCGCATACGCGCTTGTCGTGCCCAGCGAGGGCGGCTATCCCTGAGCTTCGCAGCGGAGCGCGCGGAGCTCGCGAGCCCGAGCTGCGCGGCGAGACGCATGCGAAGTACATCGCTTTCTTCACCGGCCCTCTCGGTGAGCGTGGCCCTCTTGGCCACGCTGGTCGCGTCGCAGGCTCATGCGCGCCGCAACGGGACGGCGGTGGAGGGGTGCAACGGCTGCCACAGCGGCGGCGCGACGCCCGGTATCACCATCGACCATAGCCCGAAGAACCCGGCGGCCGGCGAGGCAGTGACTCTGCAGGTGCAGATCCAGGCCGCCAACTCGGGCGGCATCTATCTCCGCACCGGGACGGGTCGGCTCTCCCCCATCGCCGGTCAAGGCACCCGCCTCATCGACGAGCGGCAGCTCGTCCACGACGCGCCGAAGCGGGCGAGCGGCGGGGTCGTTCGCTTCGACGCGCAGTGGATCGCGCCGGGAGCGCCGGGCGGCGTCGTCGTCGAGGTGTGGGCCGTCTCGGCCAACGGCGACAACGGCTCTCGCGGAGACGGCGCGTCGGCCACCAGCGCCGCGTTCGCGTACGGATGCGAGGGAGTGACGTATTACCTCGACCGCGACGGAGACGGATACGGCGACTCCGGCGTGCCCAGGGTCGATTGCGTCCAGCCCGCCGAGCACGCCCCCCGCGGCGGGGATTGCGACGACTACAGGGTCGACGTCCACCCCGATCAGGTGGAGGTCTGCAACGGGCTCGACGACGACTGCGACGGCGAGATCGACGAGGACCTGGTGGTGACCACCCAGTACGAAGACGCCGACGGCGACGGATACGGGTCGCTCTTCGGCGCGACCGTCGAGGCGAAGTGCCCTCCCGCCGGCTACGCGCCGAGCGCGAACGATTGCAACGACAAGTCCCCTGACGTCCACCCGGACGCGGTCGAGACATGCAATCTGTACGACGACGACTGCGATGGGCGGGTGGACGAGGGCGTGCGCGAGGTGTGCGGCGTCGGGATGTGCGCGCGCGAGGCGATCGCATGCACCCCTGGGTCGTGCACGCCCGGAGAACCGAGCCCCGAGGTGTGCAACGGGGTCGACGACGACTGCGACGGCGAGACCGACGAGGATCCCGGCCTCTGCGCGCCCGGCGAGGGCTGCCCGAACGGCACGTGCAGCGGCGGGAACGGTGGCGGGACCCCCGGCAGCGCCGTCAGCGCCGTCAGCGCCGGCGTGGGGTCCTCCGGGGCCTCGGGCGGCGGCGCGCCCGACGAGGGCGGCACGAACGGCGGCGGCTGCGCCGTCGACCCCCAAGGCGGGTCGCCGTGGCGGCTGCTCGCCCTCTCGCCGCTCGCCCTCCTCGCGTTGCGGCGCCTGCGGAGGGCCGTCACGGCGCGGTAGCTCCTCCTCCCGAGCCCGAGGTGACACGCATGCTCTACCGCCGCGTCGGCAAACACTGAGTCTGGGCCGGCGCCGGCGCGAGGCGCGCGACCACGCTGACGCGATGTCCCCGCGTGACCGCGCGCGGCGCCCCCTGTGCGGCGTGCAGTGTGCGGTTTACCGTTTGCCGCTCGCCGATCTTCATCTTCCGGACGGCGCGGCGGAGCGCTATGAACGGGGCCATTCCCATGCCCAGCACCTCACGCTTCGCTTCGGAGCACGTCGCCGCCTCGTACCCGCTCGCCCCGCTGACGTGGGAGGTCGGGTTCACCAGGGATCCCTCCGTCCCTCCCGCGGAGCTCGTCCCCGCGAAGGTCCCTGGCGCGGTGCAGCTCGACTGGGCCAGGGCCAAGGGGCTCCCCGACTACACCGTCGGGGACAACTTCCGGCAGCTTCGCTTCGCCGAGGACGTGTACTGGGTCTATCGCGCGCGGCTCGAGATGCCGCGGGCCGGGGCGGGCGAGCGCGTGGTTTTCTTTTGCGGCGGCGTCGACTACCGCTTTCAGGTGGTCCTCAACGGCGAGCTCTGCCACGACCAGGAGGGCATGTTCACGCCGTTCGAGATCGATCTCACCGGTCGCGCAAAGACGGGGGATGAGCTCTCCATCGTGATCTTCCCCGTGCCCAAGGCCACGCCGTCTCCGGAGGACCGGACGCAGGCGCGCCTCTCGAACAAGCCGCCCGTGAGCTACGGCTGGGACTGGCACCCGCGGCTGATCCCGTGCGGGATTTGGCAGGAGACAGGCCTTCAGGTGCGCCCGGCGCGCCACTTCCGCTCGGTGGATTTCCGTTACCGCCTGTCGGACGACCTCACCACGGCCGATCTCGACGTGCGGATCGAGACGAGCGAGACCGGCGCGGGCGCGGCCTGCGCCTCGTATCGGCTCCTCGACCCGGAGGGGAACGAGGTGGTGTCGAGCGAGCGGCCCGAGGCGCGGCTCCCGGGCGTCCGGCTCTGGTGGCCGAACGGGGAGGGCGAGCCGGAGCTGTACACGCTCGAGGTGCGCCTCGGCGGCGCCGTCGTCCACACGCGCAAGGTGGGCTTTCGCCGGGTGCGGCTCGTGATGCACGAGGGCGCCTGGGACGAGCCGACGCGGTTCCCGAAGAGCCGGAGCCGGCCGCCGGTGACGCTCGAGGTGAACGGCCGGACGATCTTCGCGCGCGGGTCGAACTGGGTCTGCCCAGAGATCTTCCCCGGGATCGTCGATGAGGGCGTGTACCGCCCGCTGCTCGAGCTGGCGCGCGACGCCCACTTCAACCTGCTGCGCACCTGGGGCGGCGCGATCATCAACAAGGAAGTGTTCTACGAGCTCTGCGACCAGCTCGGCCTCATGGTCTGGACGGAGTTTCACCTCGCGTGCAACCTGTACGAGGGCGAGCCGGGCTACCTGCGCGTGCTGCAGCAGGAGGCAGAGAGCACCATCCGGCGCGTCCGGCAGCACCCGTCGCTCGCGCTCTGGTGCGGGGGGAACGAGCTCTTCAACGTCTGGTCCGGCATGACCGACCAGTCGCTCCCGCTGCGCCTCCTCAACAAGCTGACCTACGAGCTCGACCGCGACACGCCGTTCATCCCGACCGCGCCGATCGACGGCATGGGGCACGGGGACTACCGGTTCCGCGACGAGCACGGCCGGGAGCCTCACCAGATCTTCGCCACGGCGAGCAACACGGCCTACTCGGAGTTCGGGTGCCCGGGGCCGTCGGACGTGGAGTACCTGAAGACGTTCATCCCCGAGGCCGAGCTCTTCCCGCCGCGGAAGGGCACCGCATGGGAAGCGCACCACGCGTTCGCCGCCTGGAGCACGGACCCCGGGAGCTGGCTTTGCCAGGCCACCCTGGAGCACTACTTCGGCCCCGCGAGGACGCTGGAGGAGCTCGTGGAGAGAGGGCAGCTCCTCCAGTGCGAAGGATACAAGTTCATCTTCGAGGAGGCGCGCCGGCAGAAGCCGGTGTGCGCGATGGCGCTGAACTGGTGTTACAACGAGCCGTGGCCGTCGGCCGCGAACAACAACCTCATCAGCTGGCCGCACCGGCCGAAGCCCGCGTACCACGCGGTGAAGGCGGCGTGCAGGCCCGCGCTCGCCAGCGCCCGGGCGCCGAAGTTCGGCTGGAAGAGCGGGGAGGAGTTCCGCGCCGATCTGTTCGTCCTCAACGACGCTCCGGAGGGCGTCGCGTCAGGCACCGTCGAGGCCCGCGTCGTCTGCGCGGGCCGCTCCGTGACGCTCGTCAGCTGGCGCTTCCCCGACCTCGCGCCGCGGCGCAACGAGAAGGGACCCACGCTCTCCTTCGTGCTCCCCCGGTTCGAGGGAGACACGTTCCGGCTCGATCTCGTCGTGGCGGGCCGCGAAGCGCTCGACTCGAGCTACACGTTCGCATACGCGAGCGTCTCCGAGCAGCGCAGGCCCGCGCCTGGCGAGCGGCTCCTCAACGGCTGAGCGAGGCGCCCCGCCGCGCCGGTCACGAGGCCCTCTTCTGGCGCTTCGGCCAGAAGACGTGGAAGGTCGCGCCGGCGTACGGCGCCGACTCGAGCGCCACGCGGACGACGAGGCGCGTCTGGGGAGGCGGCGCGTGGAGCTCGATGCAATCGGCGATGAGCGCGTGGGCGAGCTGCTCGGCCTCGGCGAGCGCCGCCTGCTCGCGCGCGACGAGCTCGGCCCGCTCCTCGGCGCGGAGGCGCTCTTCCTGGTAGGCCCGGGCGCCCGAGATCGTCGTGGCGATGTGGCCGGCCGCGAGCTCGAAGAAGTCGCCGTAGGCGGCGTCGAGCGCGCGGCGCGGGCTGACGCCGACCACGAGGAAGCCCTGGAGCGCGGCCTGCCCGGACCGCGACAGCGGCAGCACGACCGCCTCGCGGCAGGGCTCGGGCCACCGGCCGCCGGGAGAGAGCCGCGAGGCGGCCGCGAGGCGGGCCGCCGCTCCGCCCGGCTCGATCATGTACACAAGCGCGAACGGCACGTCCGCGGAGCTCTCGGCGAGCGTGCTCACCGAGCGGGCGAGGGTCTCCGCCGGCGAGACCATCGCCGCCGCGGCGGACTGGGCGCCGAGGGCGCGCAGCGCCCGGAGGCGGCGCTCGCCGAGGACGCGCCCCGTCGTCTCGGCGCAAGCGCAGAAGATGCCTCCGACGGCGCCGTCCTCGATCAGGACAGGAGCATAGGAGAACGTGAAGTACGTCTCTTCTCGATAGCCATTGCGCGAGAGGATCAACTGGAAGTCTTCGGACCATGTCGCCTGCCCGGTGGCGCGCACCCCGTCGAGCATCGGGCCGATGACGTCCCATATCTCGCTCCAGCACTCGCGCCCCGGGCGGCATCTCACCGTCGCCGGCGAGGAACGGCGCGTCGCCGGGCCGGGCGGCCCCGGGGAGGTGGCTGTCCTGCATGGCTCTCGGTATACAATAGATGTACGTGAAGCCCTGTCACACCTCCTCGCCTGCCCCGATGAGACCTGCCCCGATGAGCCCGGCGGCGCCTGGGCGAGACCCGCCCGCTCGCGCTGAGCCCGCTGAGCCGCTGCTGGGGCCCGCGACACGAACATGCTAGAGAAGGCAGGGGCGGCGAGAG
Source organism: Sorangium sp. So ce362 (assembly GCF_051519845.1). NCBI lineage: Bacteria > Pseudomonadati > Myxococcota > Polyangiales > Polyangiaceae > Sorangium > Sorangium sp. So ce362. The sequence goes on from NZ_CP150332.1 coordinate 9,857,468, forward strand.
GCCCACGCCCGAGACGAGCAGCGAGCTGAAGGGCGCGAGCGGATCGCGGGAAGTGGGGAGTCACGCTCCGCGCGCCATCGCGGGGCGCGGAGGCACGACCCCGTGGAGACAGGAGGTCACCATGAGATTGCAAGGCAAGATCGCGCTCGTCACCGGTAGCAGCCGGGGCATCGGCCGCAGCATCGCTGTTCGCTTCGCCCGCGAGGGCGCCGACGTGGCGCTCACGTACCACAAGAGCAAGGAGGGCGCCGAGGAAGCCCGAGCAGAGGTCGAGGCCGCCGGACGGCGAGGTCATCTGTTCGCCGTCGACGTCGCCTCCGTCCAGAGCGTACAGCAGCTGATCCAGGACGTCGTCGCGCGCTTCGGCCGGCTGGACGTGCTGGTCAACAACGCGGGGCTGGAGAAGCGGGCGCCGTTCTGGGAGGTGACCGAGGAGGACTACGATCAGGTCGTGAACACAAACCTCAAAGCGGTGTTCTTCGGGAGCCAGGCGATGGTCCGTCACCTGCGCGCGGCGGGGCGCCCCGGCAAGATCATCAACATCAGCTCGGTGCACGAGGATCTGCCGTTCCCCAACTTCGCAGCGTACTGCGCCAGCAAGGGCGGCGTCCGCATGCTCACGCGCACGCTCGCGGTGGAGCTGCGCGGCACCGGGATCACCGTGAATGCCATCGCGCCGGGCGCGATCGCGACGGAGATCAACGCCGACCTGCTCAGGGACCGCGACAAGCTGAGCGCGCTGCTCGGGCAGATCCCGCTCGGCCGCCTGGGAAAGCCGGAGGACGTGGCCGGGCTCGCCGTGTTCCTCGCCTCGGCGGACGCCGATTACGTGACGGGCTCGACGTACTTCGTCGATGGCGGGCTGACCTGGAACTACGAGGAGCAGTAGGCGAGACACCGGCCCCGCGCCGAGAGTCGGGGATCGCTCGATCAGCCCGGCACCGAGAAAAGTTGTCGACAGGAGGCAATGCGTGACGGCGGAGCCTGGCGCCGGCGACCTGCCGCTGCGCCTCGGGCCCGCTTCCGCTTCCGACTTCCGGCCACAGGCAGCCGCGGCGGTTCGTGTTTTTGCGGCACGCGACCGGCCGCCTGTGGCACCATGCGCCCATGACGGAGCTCAAGACTTATACAGGTGGCTGTCACTGCGGAAAGGTTCGCTACGACGTAAGGGCGGACCTGAGCGCGCCAGTGGGCGTGTGCAACTGCTCGCGCTGCTCGAAGCTGGGCGTGGTCCTGGCCTTCGCGCCGGTGGACCAGTTCACGCTCAAGCAGGGTGGAGACTTCCTCACCGACTACCAGTTCAACAAGAAGGTCATTCACCACATGTTCTGCTCGGTCTGCGGCGTCGAGTCGTTCGCACGGGGAACCGGGCCGGACGGGAAAGAGATGTGCGCCATCAACGTCCGCTGTCTGGACGACGTCGATATCGATTCTCTCAAGACAATGAAATTCGACGGCAAGAGCGTATGATCACGGCCGCGCCGGCCGGGTCCGGGCGGCCGCGGCCGGCGCGACCGGGGTCCGCGGGCCCAGGTCGCGGGGCCCGCGGCCCGGTCATCGCCGGCCCAGCCCCTCGCCCCCCTCGCCAAGAGCTGGTCGCCGTCAGCCTCGCTCGCGGCCGCGCGTGACACTCCGTGAGCTGCGATGACGGCGACGCGTGTACGCAGGTGGGTACGTGCCAATCGGGCGAGCTCATTTGCGCTTCATCAGTTTGTAGGCTCCGCCGCACTTCCGGCCTTCGACCTCGTTCTTCGCGTAGATGCCGCTCTGCGCGTTCTTCTCGCGCGTCTTCAGGATCTTTCCTTCCGCGGCCTCGACGATCAGGATGTCGTGGAAAGGTGCCCGCCTGCCGCGTTCGCTGGACGACGCCTCCGCCGCGCGCCGCGGGGTGCGGCCCGCGCGCCCTGGAGAAGGGCTGCGCGACCCTGGCCGGGTGCGGGGGGAGCAGGCGGGAGAAGGGCTGTGCGATCTTGGCTGGGTGCGGGGGGAGCGCGCGGGAAGAGGGCTGTGCGACCTTGGCTGGATGCGGCGGGCGTGCGGCCGGCGGGGCGGGCCTCTTCTTGATCATCGGCGCGATGATGAGCAGGGCGGCCGGCGCGGGCAAGAAGGCGCGTGGAGCTACCGATCCCCTGCTCACGACCGAGCGCCGAGGAGCCCGCTACGCCGCCGCGCAGGCGCGCAGATAACGATTCACGTGGTCATACGGGTTGCCGAGCCCGCGGAGGGAGAACGGCTTGTCGCGCTCATCATGCCGAGCGCGGCGCGAACGCCGGACGCGGCGTGGGCGACGTGGGCGACGTGGGCGACGTGGGCGACGTGGGCGACGTGGACAGGAGCGCCTGAGCGCACGGCCCGATGACCTCCCGTACGGCGTCGAGATGGCAGCGCGCCCGCTCCGCCTCGCTGAGACGGCCGTGGTCGCGCCACGCGGCGGCGTCGACCCCGGCGCGCTCCGGGCCGCGCGCGGCCCGCACCTCGGCGAGCGCCTCGTCGAACGCGCGCGCCACGGCCGCGCGCACCGGTTCGCCGCCGCGCGCCACGGCCCAGCGCACGAAGGCCCACGCGAGCTCGGCGTGGGCGGCCTCGTCGGCGGCGATCCGGTCGAGGGCGCGGCGGACCTCGGGGTCGCACGCGCGGCGCCGTTGCTCGTCGGCCTGCAGGGCGGCGAGCGTCTCGCCCACGCAGCCCTCGCGCACCGCGCTGGCCGCGGCGCTGGCGAGCGTGGGCGCGTCGAGCGCGCCGCCCGTGGCGAGCGCCCCCGGACCGAGCGACCGGCCGGCGTAGCGGCTCGCGAGCGTGAAGCAGTCCCGCGCGTGCTGGAGCTCGTCGGCGAGGGCGCGCTGCGCGGCGTCGATCAGGTCGGGCGGCGCGCCGAGGGCGAGCAGATCGAGCGTGAAGCGCGCGAACGACGCGATCGACGCGTGCTCGAGGCGCGCGTCGGCGAGCCACGCCTGCGCGAGGGCGGCGCGCGTCCTGGGATCGAGCGCCAGCGGCTCGTCCGCCGCGGCGCCGAGCACCCAGTCGGCCCGCGCATCGACGCCGGCCAGGCGCGGCTCGCCGCCGACGAGGAACGGGCGGCCGCAGCCGCCGACACCGGTATCGAAGTTGTCGTAGCAGCACTGGCCGTCCTCGAGCCGGCCATTCTCGTAGTGCATGCAGTACTCGGGCGCCTGCCGGAACTCGCTCGGACAGGCCTCGGCGTGTCCATTCTCGCCGCCGCCTCCGACGACCCCGCCGCTTTCACTGCCGTCACTGGCGTACTCCCAGGCATCTTCAGGAGAAAAGCACCGTTTCTCATAGAGGCCGCCGCCCGCGCCCCCGTGGCCGCCCGCGCCCCCGTGGCCGCCCGCGCCCCCGTGGCCGCCCGCGCCGCCGTGACCGCCCGCGCCCCCGTGACCGCCCGTACCGCCGGCCCCCCCTGTGCCTGTTGCCGCGCCGCCATCGGTATGGCCCTGGCAGCCGACCGCCAACGACAGGCCTGCGAACATGCCGGCTCCCAGAACTTGCATGATGCGCGCATGTAATTCTCTGCTCATGATCATTGCACCTCCCTGATGCGCGGCGCGATTCGGCAACAAACATGCCAGCCCAAGCTCCCGCCCGGCCGCTGCCACGCTCGGAGGGACAGATGCCTTGCTGGAGCGAGTCCCCTCTGCTCTCGCAGAGATCATCGGTCGAGCGCCGGTCGATATGACCTCATCGAGCAGCACACCGGATCTCGTCGCCCGCGGGACCGCTCCCCGGCCGCGACGCGCGCGTGAGCCATCTTGGGCCGTTTTGCGTCAAGACGTTCAGGGCTCATGCCTGCTCCCGTTCCCGGCGCGTGGGTTCGCGCGCGCCCGGTGACCGCCCCCCGCGACAGGCGCCCGTCAGGTTCATGATTCCTACGAGCGTTCCTCTGCCACGTCGCTTGCGATGCGGCGAGAACTACCGATATCCTCGGTCGTTGTGAGGGGCTGGGCCGAAGCTCGGGAGGGGTGGAGCCGCGACGTCCGCGTCGTGCGCCGGCGCGCGCGTGCGGCGATTGCCGGGCTGGTCGCGATGGGGGCGGTGGCGGCGTTCACGGCGCTGGTCGGGGCCTGGCACATTGTGCTGCTCGGCTGGTCGGAGGTCTCGGCGTCGACGTGGCAGCTTGCCAGTACGTTCCGTGAGGCCGGGGGTTTGCTCGAGCTGGGGCTCGGGCTCCTCGCGGGTGTGTTGTTCCTGCGCTGGCTCGCGAGGGCGGTCGCGTTGGCTTTCGTGCTGGATCCCGTGCGGGGTTTTCACTGGACGCCGGCCGAGTCGGTTCTGGCGTTCTTCATTCCCGTCGTGAACCTGGCGCAGCCGTACAGGGTGCTGCGTGATCTCCACGACGGACTTGCTCCACCGGGCGTGCCCGAGCCTGCGCCGCGCCCTCTCCTGGACGGCGCGGGGGGTTATCGGCGCGTCGAGATGGCGCACGCCCCGCGGGCTGGCGCGGTGCACCATGCCGCGCTCGGCGCGTGGTGGGGGCTCTATGTCGCGAGCCGCGGCTTCGGGTGGCTGGCCTCTGTCATGCCGGATCTGACCGTGGCGGAGTTCATCCGGTCCCGGTATGCGTTCATCGCGTCCGACGTGGCGTCGATCGCTGCTGCGTGGCTCGCGGTGCGCATGGTCCGCGCGATCGACAGCCGGGTCGCGGAGCGCCATCGAAGATTGGCGCACGCTTCCGACGAGGAGCTCGGTCGCCTCCTCGTGGAGCGTGATCTCCAGCTGCGCCAGGACCTCGCGAAGATCACCGACTTCGACGCTCCCGAGTAGGACCCACCCCTACCGCCGTTTCAGAGCGAGAGCTCGGCGCGGGTCCACATGGAGCTAGACGGCATCGTGTCGTGTTCTCGATCGATACCGCGACACGGCGGCGTCCACTCCTGATTGCGAGCTGCTCAGGACGGGGATCTCGAGGTGGCGGACCAGCTCGGCTGCGGGGGCCATCGACGCCTGCGCCAGGAGCACGAGATCGCCCGGGCGCGCTGTCGCTTCGATGGTCCTGGCGATCTCGCCAGCATAGCCAGGATGGTCACCCGTCTCGAAGAGCCGCCATGCTCGCCCGCACAGGACTTCGCCGACATCGATCGAGCGCCTCGCGTCAGACGCTATCTGGCGCAGCAACGCCACGGTGGGCTGGAATGTGCTCGGAAGCGCGGCCAGCACGAGGATCCGGCGGCCGCTCGCGACGGCTTGCTCTGCCATGGGGCGATCGACCCGCATCACGACACAGTCCGAGACGGGGACCGCCTCCGCGACGCCGCCGAGGGTCGAGCAGGTGCACACGACGACCTTCGCGCCGTCGTTCGCGAGCGCCTGAACGACCATGGTAGTCGCCGAACGGATGCCGTCCGTGATCGCGCCGGCCTCCAGCGCGTCCGCAAGGAGGCGCTCCTGGACCTCATGCCGCGCCGGAATCGTGTCGTCCACGTTCCGAACAAGACGGCTGAAGGTCTCGACGTGGACGCGGGCAGTATGAAGAAATGCAATCATGCTCCTCGGTGTTCGGGAAATTCGGTGATCGCTCGCCCAGCGGCTCGCGGGTGTGCTGCGGGGCGCCGTGCCGTCCGCACCTTCGAGATCGTAGAGCGCGGGGCGCGTCGCCAGGCGAAGCAAGAGCTCGCGAAAGAGCGGCGTCACCGACACCGCGCAGCAATCCGGCGGGAGGTTCGGCGCCGCGCCGGGCTCGATGAAGACGCCGTAGCCCTCGAGCGGCGCGCGCGCGCGCGGATCCGATGCGTCACGGACCCGGGGATCCACAGCGCCGAGCGCGGCGGCACGATCCAGAGGGCGCTCGACGCTTCGCAGATCAGCTCTCCGCGCACCAGGTACATGAGCTGCGATTCGCGGTGCGCGTGAGGCTCGCTCTCGAGCCCGCCGCTCGCCATGCTGAGCCCGATCGCGTTCGCCGGTCGCGCGACCGCGGCTTGATCGTGCCGGTGCTCACGCCGGCGGCGCGCGCCAGCTCGACGGCGCTGTAGCCGCACGGGGCGACGGGGGGCGCAGGGACCAGGGGCATCGAGACATCCTAGCCAACGAACAAGACAAAAATCGACGAAATCTAGAGATTCGATCCTGGATTCTAGGTGTACGCAAGCTACATCCAGAGTTTCGTCGCTAAACTCTGGCTAAATAAAGGCTATATTCAGATAATTAACCCAAATATTCAGGCAAATTTACCCCGAATCCAGAAAAATTGCTCGAGAATCAAGCGAACTGGGCTGCTCCGAATCGAGCCCGCTTGATGCGCACACGCGCCTGGCTCGGCTTCCGGCTGCCGGCGTACCTGTTCTCGTCACGGATGGACGACAACTTCACGATCCAGGTCGCCGCCGCGGCCGCGGTGACGATCGCCAGCGCGGGCTGACATAAGCAGTCTTATGGCCAATCTCGAGCGCGAGGCGGTCGAGGTACTGTCTCATGAGCTCGGCCCGTCGCGCGTCTTCGCGGCGCCCGGCCGTGGTCCTGAGGCTCTCATCGGTCTTGGACAGCTTCACACAGCTCCTGGGCTCGATTCCGACGCTGTACCTGTGGCCTCGATGGCATGGGCGATATCCGCGAGCAGTCCTTCGGGGGAATCAATGCGCCGGAGGAAGCGCAGAGCCTCCTCCGCGGACAGTCGCGAGGCCTGGGAGCGCCTCGGACCGTTCTTGGGGATGTTCACGCGGTCGTGCAACCAGGCTGCGGGGACGAAGATCCCCGGCCTGGCCCGTTCGTCCGCGCTGAGAGCCTTGGCCGAGGCGACGACCCTGGTGAAATGGGCCAGATCGTGGGCCAGATCCTGGCCGAGGTCGGTCTCTCGAGCTTCTTTGCGAAGCTCGCTTCCCATCGATTCATGCGCTGCCTCTTATCCGCGGACGCGGGGGCGCACAACGGGGACAGGATGAGCAAACGCGCCGTCCAAGCTGGAGCACAATCTGCCAGCCCGGTGTTCGGGCGGGCCAACCTCTTGTGTCCAACCACGGCGCCCGAGGCATGGCGATGCATATCGAGCTCTGCGGATGCTCTCGGTAGGTAGGAGTGAGTATCCGCCCTGCTGCAGAGGTCGAGCTGCGGGTGTTCGCGAGCGAGCGCCACCGCGATGTGGTGTATGCTGGCGTAGGACCTGGTGCGCGCGGACGCGATGTCAGGCGATCCTGTAGCGATGAGTGTCGAGAGATGTTTCCACCCTCGGCAGGCGCGCACCAAACATCGAATTTGAGGTGGGACGCGCTACGCGGTGTTCAAGTACTCTGAAGGCGCGGCACCCAGCTGGCCGCAGGGGGAGCATCGTGGAGCTCGTTCTCATCGTCTTCGTCGTAGCTGCGCTCACGGCTGCGGCGTTCCTCGCGTCCAAAGCGCACAAGACCAGCGGCTCGCTCCGGCAAGTACAGAACGCGCTGCGGCAAGCGGAGGGCTCGCTGCGGCAAGCAGAGGGCTCGCTCCAGCAGGTGAGAGGCGAGCTCACCCTGGCGCTCGACACGAATGGAGATCTCAGCCGACGCATCGCGGGCCTGCAGGAACAGCTTCAGCGCCTGAGCCGCTACCAGACGATCGTCGATGTCGAAGCGGCCGCGGCCGCCATGCGAACGCAGACCGAGGTGTGGGCAGCGGGGTTACGGGCGCACGCGCAGGCAGCCGCGGCCGAGCTCGCTGCCGGCGCCCGCCGGGAAGCGGATCGCGTCGTCGCCGACGCGCGCGCCGAGCACGCGCAGGCGCAAGCCGCGGCCGACGCCCTGAAGGCGCAGGCCGTGGCGGAGGCGCAGGCCGCCCAGGCTGCGGCGCGCGCTTCCGTGCAAGCGACGCTCGCGCAGGCCGCCGCGGATGCGGCGCGGCTCGTCGACAACGCGAACCGACGCGCCGAGGAGGTCGCCGGCGCAGCGCTCACCGCGCAGCGGGAAGCGACGCGCCTCGAGCAGACCGCACACGCGATGAAGAACGTGATCGAGGGCTACGGCGACCGCTATGTGCTGCCGACTACGGGGCTTCTGGACGAGCTCGCCGAGGAGTTCGGATTCGCCGAGGCAGGACAACGCCTCAAGGCCGCTCGTGGCAAGTGCCGCGACATGATCAGCCTCGGTACCGCAGCGACATGCGACTACGTGGAGGTGAACCGACGCACCACGGCGATCTCCTTCGTGCTCGACGCGTTCAACGGCAAGGTCGACACGATCCTCGCTGACGTTCGGCACGACAACTTCGGAACATTACAGCAAAAGATTCGAGATTCGTTCCTGCTCGTGAACCAGAACGGACGCGCTTTTCGTGACGCGCGCATCCTGCCCGAGTACCTCGACGCGCGGCTCGAGGAGCTCCGATGGGCAGTGATCGCGCAGGAGCTGAAGTTGAAGGAGCGCGAGGAGCAGAGGCAGATCAAGGAGCGTATTCGCGAGGAAGAGCGAGCTCAGCGCGAGTTTGAGAAAGCAAGGAAGGACGCTGAGAAGGAGGAGGAGGCGCTCCGGAAGGCGATGGAAAAAGCGCGCCGAGACGTGGAGAAATCGAACGACGACGAGCGCGCCAAGTACGAGCAGAAGCTCCTTGAGCTCTCCGAGCGGCTCCGCGTGGCGGAGGAGAAGAACCAGCGCGCCCTCTCGATGGCGCAGCAGACCAAGACCGGGCACGTATACATCATCTCGAACGTCGGGTCGTTCGGAGAGCACGTCTACAAGATCGGTATGACACGGCGGCTCGAGCCCCTGGACCGTGTCCGGGAGCTCGGCGATGCGAGCGTGCCATTCGAGTTTGACGTGCACGCGATGATCCCGAGCGCCGATGCTCCGGCGCTCGAGCGCGCGCTCCACCAGCGCTTCGTGCGGAACCAGGTGAACAAGGTGAACCCCCGCAAGGAGTTCTTCCGTGCTCCGCTCCACGAAATCCGTCAGGAGATTGAGGGGATGGCTGTGGAGGTGACGTGGACGTTGACCGCCGAAGCGCGAGAGTTTCGAGAGACGCAGGCCGTCGAGCGCGCGATGGCGAACAAGACATTCAATGAAACCGCCTGGCTGGAGACGCAGGCGAAGGCCGAAGCCGCATCCGCCTTCGAGCGCGATCTCGCCGAAGCGACCGTCTGACCCCGTCGCTCAACGGATTCTCGGCCAAGCAGTCGGCGCCCTTCCGTCGATAAAGTCAAGCTGGCGCGGCCAGGCGGCTCGCCATGTACCGCGCGGGCGACATTCCAAGAGCTTTGCGAAACATGGTCACGAAGCTGCTCGCGCTCTCGTAGCCGAGGTCCAGCGCCACGCTTTGCACGGTCGCGCCGCGGGAGAGCTTCTGGATGGCGAGGATGATGTGGAGCTGCTGGCGCCAGCGGCCGAAGCTCAAGCCCGTCTCCTCGACCAGGACACGGTTCAAGGTGCGCTCGCCGACGCCGATTCGCTGCGCCCACGTCTTCGTCGTCGCGCGGTTCGCCGGATCGGCGGTCATCGCATCCACCAGACGACGGAGCCGCGGATCGATCGGCATCGGCAGGCGATGCTTCTCGATCGAGACCGTCGCGAGCTCGTCGAGGAGCACGCTCACCAGGCGCGCGTCCGGTCCGTCGAGATCGTAGAGCGCGGGGCGCGTCGCCAGGCGAAGCAAGAGCTCGCGGAAGAGCGGCGTCACCGACACCGCGCAGCAATCCGGGGGGAGGTTCGGCGCCGCGCCGGGCTCGACGAAGACGCAGTAGCCCTCGAGCGGCGCGCGCGCGCGGATCCGGTGCGTCAGCGACGCGGGGATCCACAGCGCCGATTGCGGCGGCACGATCCAGAGGGCGCTCGACGCTTCGCAGATCAGCTCTCCGCGCACCAGGTACATGAGCTGCGATTCGCGGTGCGCGTGAGGCTCGCTCTCGAGCCCGCCGCTCGCCATGCTGAGCCCGATCGCGTTCGCCGGTCGCGCGACCGCGATCTTCCAGCGCCCGCGCGCATCGAGCACCACACGGCTCGCGAGCGACTCGAGCGACGCCGCCGCGCCACGGGGCTCGTTCGCCACCTGGACGTCTCCGCGAATCGTCCAGCCCGTCGGATGCGCAATCCGTGTCGCCCTCGAATTCCGCCGCTTCGCTGCCATGGCCGTCCTGAAAAACATTTTGTCTTGATTGCGCAATGCGGTCAACCGCGCCAGTCGCTATGTTCTTCTCGTGCCCCCACCTTCCACCGCGCCTTTGGGCGTCGTCGAGTCCGCGTTCCATCGGCTCGTCTCGCGCCGCGCCAGGGTTCGCGACGTCGAGCCCGTGGGCGATGCGTTCCGCCTCGTCACGCTCGTCGGAGAAGATCTCGAAGACCGCCGCTGGACCCCCGGCGACATGATCCAGATCGGCTTCGCCGGCCTGGCCGGGCGAGCGTACACGCCGCTCTCCTTCGATCTGCGAGCCGGCACCACCCGGTTTCTCGGTTACGTCCACGGCCACGGCATCGCGTCGAGCTGGCTCGCGTCGGCGACGATCGGAGAGCAGCTCTTCCTCGTCGGCCCGCGCTCGGCGCTGGACCTCGGCGCCGTGAATCGGCCGATGATCTTCTTCGGCGACGAAACCTCGTTCGGCACCGCGGCCGCGATTCGAGCGACGCCGGAGGGAATGCGAGGAGTTGCGTTCTCGTTCGAGGTGGAATCCGAGGGAGCCTCGCGCATCGCGCTCGAGCGGATCGGCGTCACCAACGGTGTGACGCTCACCACGCGTGAGCCGCAGGATCGTCACCTCGATCGCATCGAGAGTGACCTCACGAGCGCGCTCGGCGCTGCGCCGCAGACGCGATGCGTCTTCACCGGGAGGGCGTCGTCGATCCAGCGCCTCTACAAGGCGGTACGGCGAGCAGGCGTCCCCGCGAAGCAGGTCACCAACGTGGCCTACTGGGCCCCAGGACGGAAGGGGTTCTCCGGTGTTCAGCGCTAGCGGCAATGCCAGTGAGGAGGGCGAGCGAATGCTCCGAGAATATGTGTCCTTGACCCGAGGCCGACCATGAAGTCCGATCCCTTCGCTGTCCTGCCCGACGGGCGGGTGCGCGCCGTGCTGCGGCGCCTCCACGACGAGGCCGACCGGCAGGTGCCGGGCGTCCTCCTCCACTTCCTGCCGCAGCTGCCGCGGATGCTCCTCGGCCGCCGCGTCGACGCCCCGGGGACGGAGCTCGACTTCGCCGACAAGTACCTCGCGCTCGGGCGCGACCAGGGCGCCTTCTGCTACCTGACGGCGCGGGCGCTCCGCGCCAGGACGATCGTCGAGTTCGGCACGTCCTTTGGCGTCTCGACGCTGTGGCTGGCGACGGCGGTGCGCGACAACGGCGGCGGCCGCGTCATCGGCACCGAGCTCCTGCCGGAGAAGGCGCGGCGCGCGCAGGCGAACCTGGAGGAGGCAGGGCTCGCGTCCTTCGCCGAGATCCGCGTGGGTGACGCGACGGAGACCCTGCGGGCGGACCTCGGCGAGGTGGACTTCATGCTCAACGATGGGTTTCCCCTGCGGGCCCTCGACGTGCTGAAGCTCGTCGCCCCGGCCCTGCGTCCGGGCGCCGTGGTGGTGACCGACAACGTCGGCGTCTTCAAGGCCGACTACCGTGACTACGTCGCCTACGTGCGCGATCCGCGCCACGGTTTCGCGTCGATGACGGTGCCCTTCCGCTCGGGCACCGAGTACTCGGTCCGGCAGCCGACGCGCCCGGGCTGACCACCGCAGCGAGGGCGGGGCCTGGATGCGGAGGGCCCGCAGGGGGCCTTTGGCGCCGGGGAAATGGCGCCGCGGCCCACACCGAACGCGTGCTCCTCAGCACGCCGTGCCGCAACCAAGGCGCCCGTCTGGGCACGTCACGCCGGGCGTGCCATCGGCGCCGCAGCTCACGTTGCATTGCGCCGCCTCGACGCACGTCACGACACAGTCCGCGTCGCACGTGAGGTCGCAGGTACTCCCGCCCTCACAGCGGATCGAGGCGCCCGAGCCCAGGTTGAGCTTGCACACTGGCGTTCGCCGAGTCGCCTCCTCCGAGCGTGGGGAGCTCGCAGGTTAAACGTAGACGGCGCGCGACTCAACCCGACAACGGCCCGCCGTGTCCGCTCAAGAGGAGCGGCGGCCCTCGGGCGCCACTGCTGAAGCCGCGCGGACGCGAGATCCAGGGCGAGCCCGGCGGCTCGCCGGGTCCGCCAGGTCGAGCTCCGACACCTCGCCGGCGTCGACGAATTCGAGAGCAAGACCCGGAGTGCGGCGATCTCGGCGCGGGTTAAGCTCGCCTCGTGACCCGCAAGAAGCGCCGGAAGGAGGCAGACGACATGCCGGGAAAGGCCCATGGGCTCGCCGTCGTGGTGGAGAGCGACCCTCGCTGGACAGCCGTGATCTCCCGCGACGCGAGCGCCGATGGCAAGTTCTTCTACTCGGTCAAGACGACGGGCGTGTACTGCCGCCCGTCGTGCGGCGCACGCCCCGCGAGGCCCGAGAACGTCGGCTTTCACCCGACCGCGGCCGCCGCCGAGCGGGCGGGCTTCCGGCCGTGCCTGCGCTGCAAACCGGACCAGCCCCCCCTGGCCGAGCGCCAGGCGGCCCAGGTGGCCGAGCTGTGCCGGCTCATCGAGAGCAGCGAGGAGGTGCCGAGCCTCGAGGAGCTGGCGCGCCACGCGGGACAGAGCGTGTTCCACACGCATCGTGTCTTCAAGGCCGTGACGGGGGTGACGCCGAAGGCGTACGCGGCGGCGCACCGCGCCCGGCGGGTGAGGGCCGAGCTCGGCAAGGACGGCACCGTGACCGCGGCGATCTACGCGGCCGGGTACGGCTCGGGCGGGCGCTTCTACGAGCAGTCGAACCAGGTGCTCGGCATGACGCCCACGAGGTACCGCGCCGGAGGGGCGCAGATGGAGATCCGGTTCGCGATCGGGGAGTGCTCTCTCGGCTCCATCCTGGTGGCCGCCACCGCGCAAGGCGTGTGCGCCATCCTGCTCGGCGACGACCCGGAGGCGCTGGCGCACGATCTCGAGCGCCGGTTCCCTCGGGCCGACCTGATCGGCGCCGATGCGGGGTTCGAGCAGCTCGTCGCCAAGGTGGTGGGCCTCGTGGAGAGCCCGCGCGCCTCGGTCGAGCTGCCGCTCGACGTCCGCGGCACGGCGTTCCAGCAGCGCGTCTGGCAGGCGTTGCGGGACATCCCTGCCGGTACGACCGCGAGCTATGCGGAGATCGCCGGCGCCATCGGCGCGCCGAGGGCGGTCAGGGCCGTGGCCCAGGCATGCGCGGCCAACGCGCTGGCGGTGGCGATCCCGTGCCATCGTGTGGTGCGGAACGACGGCCGGCTGTCAGGCTATCGCTGGGGGGTCGAGCGCAAGCGCGCGCTGCTCGACCGGGAGGCGGGCGCTTGAGCGCGTGTGGCAAGGTCGTCCCCACCCGCGAACCGCGTGGACGAGCGCAGGGCACGCGGGGGGTGTACCGGGTCAATATGCGACACGGTGTCAGCCGTGTGCGCTCGGGACATCGTCACACGGCAGGTATCATCTTTCACGACGCCACGTGAGGATGCGCGAGGGGAGCGCGGATGAGCCCCTCGTGCGGCGAGCTCGTTGCTGTAGCCCGCCGGTCACCTCGTTGTTGTAGCCTGCGATGGCTGGTGTCCGGTCGGCTCTCGCTGAGCCGGCGGGACAGGCGTGAGTCATCGAGGAGATATGAGCAAAAACTGGATGGTGGTGGGGGTTTGCGCGTGCGCCTTGCTCGTCGCTTGCGGCGGCGATGACACAGACGGGAGCGGCGGCGCCGGCGGGAGCGGCGGCGCCGGCGGGAGCGGCGGCGCCGGCGGTGAGACGCGCCTCGTCGAGCTGTACCAGGCGGCCGTCGCCGACGCCGAGATCGCCGAGGAGAGCGAGCGCGTGGACACGTTGACGGCGATCGACGACGAGAACGCCGAGCTCCTCCGCGACGCCGACGATCGTGTGCTGATGGTCACCTGGACGTCGTACCCGGGCTATGACGAGCTCGTAGGCGAGGAGACCGAGCTCGCCGTCGAGGTCTGGACCTCGGCGGCGGCCGCGCTTCAGACGTTCTGCCGCGCGAGCGGTCTCGAAGAAGCGGAGCTCTCGCTGCGGCTGGAGCAGCTGCTCGGCCTGCCGCCGGGCAACGGCAAGGACCGCGTCGTGGCGCTCTGGGTACCGGCCGAGTCGATATTCCGCCCGACCCCGGACCCGGAGATCGACGACTCGACCGCCGATCTCGACTTCCCGGCCGGCACGCCACAGGAGCACGTGGACTGGTTCAACGCCCTGAAGGCGACGTCCTACGGCGAGAATGGGTATCCGTGGACGCGCCTCGGCTACACGTACGACTGGAGCCCAGAGGGCCAGAAAGTCGGCCTGAGCGAGTTCGTGATCAGGAAGGGCACGACCGTCGTCGTGGAGTCGGTCACCCCGCAGGACGAGTACTGCCGTCCAGCGCAATGACGCGCGCCGCGCCCGGAGCCCCCCGAGGAGAGCCGCTCAGTCGACCGCGGAGGGCGCGAGCGGCACCTTGCGGTAGAGGCGATCCACGTCGATGACGACGCCGACCGACTCGAGCTCGAGGTGCAGCCCGGGGCCCAGGATCGCGAGCAGCCACCGGCCGTCCGGCTGCCGCTGGAAGTGCTCGACACGCACCTCCTTCTGGGAGACGAGCACATACTCCATGATCGACGGGACGCTCCGGTACTGCGCGAACTTGTCCCCACGATCGTAGGCCTCCGACGACTCGGAGAGCACCTCGACGATCACGCTCGGATTGATGAGCGTGTCGAGCTCCGCATCCTCGAACACGGGATCGCTGCAGACGACGGAGGCGTCGGGGTACACGTAACGCCCCGTGGACGTGATCTTGACGCGCAGATCGGAGGTGTGGACCTCGCAGGCGCGATCGAGCAGCGCATTGCCGAGCTCGCGCTGGATGTTCCCGGCGAGCAGGCTGTGCGCCCGGGTGCAGCCCGCCATCGCGAAGATCTCGCCGTTCGCGTACTCGTGCTTCTGCTCGGAGGCCCGCTCGAACGCGAGGTACTCCGCGGGCGAGAGCCCGGTGCGCCTGGCAGCCTGTCCCATGGCGGACAGCGTACGGCATCCGCCCGCTGGAGGCGAGGCTCCCGCCCCCCCCCCCCGGGAGGTCCGACGCGCACGCCGCCGCCCTCCTCCCGGCGCCTGCCCTGCCCGCGCCGGCGCCGCCCGCTCTGCCGGCTCCTCTCCCCCCAGCCGCCCCTCCAGCGGCAGCAGCGCTCTCCTCCCCGCCCGTCCCCGCCCGTCCCCGCCCGTCCCCGCCCGCCCGCGCCCGCGTCACCCCTGCTCCGTCGCCGGCGCCCCCGGCGGCGCGGCGGCCTCGGTCTTCTTCGGCTTCTTCCGCCGGCTCTCCAGCCACGCCCGGCGCTTCTCGACCCACTTGGCGAGGTCCTTCGCCAGCCAGCCGCCCTTCTGCCGCCCCACGATCTCCCGCAGCAGCAGCGCGGCCTGGCCGTGGCCGATGCGCATCGCGAACAGGTCATCCATCACGATCTTCGCCCACCGCGTGCGGCGCACCGAGTCCATGTGATCGACGAACTGCTCTACCCGGAGCAGCACCTTCGTCCCGACCCCCGTCTTGCCCGTCACCACGAGCGCCGCCGTCTTCTCCTTGTCGAGCGCCTCGAGCCTGCGGATCGCCCCGTCGATCAGGTTCGCGTGCTCCACCCACCCGGCGCCGCCCTGCTCCTTGGCCGCGCGCACCGCCGCGAGCGCCTCGCGGAGATCGATCAGGCCGAAATCCGAGTACGACAGGAAGAACGTCAGCACCTCGCGCCGCGCCGACGGGTTGCTCTGCAGCCGCTCGATCGCGGTCCGCACCCGGTCCATCGAGAGCCACCGGTAAACGAAGTCGAGCCCGGTCCCCTTGATGTTCTGCGATCCCATCAGCCGCGCGTCGAACCCCGGCGGGATCTCGCGCGTGAGGAAGTCGATCACCTTGTCCCCCTTCGCGTCGGCGTTCCACAGGACCGCGATGCGGTCGAGGGACAGCTCGCGAAACGCCGCCCGGAACGCCTGGTTGGCCTCGGCGTCCGCGCCCCGCGACAGCGCCGCCTCCACCTCCGCGCGCGCCTTGTCGCGCCGGGCCAGCCGCCGCGACAGCCGCGCGGCGTGGTGGACGATGTCCGGGCGGATGTCATCCTCGCCCGCAGGCGGCGCGTGCGCCTCCAGGGCCCTCTTCACCGCCGCCTCGATCGCCTCGGGCTCCCCCTTCTTCCCCGCCACCTCGGGGCCGCCCACGATCGCCGCCGCCGCCGCCTCGTCGAGCGTCGGCAGCGCGCGCAGCATCCGGGTGAGATCGTCCTCGAACGCGCCCGCGCGCGCCGGGACGCCCACCTTCTTCATCTGCTCGTCGAAGCGCTCGAGCGCGCGCTCCTTGCCCCCGTCGCCCGTGATCACCATGTCGCGCAGCCGCGCGTCGAGCCCCTCCGTGATGAACTGCATCATCCCGCCGAGGTTCGAGTTGATCAGCACCACGTGATCGACCCCGATGTCCTCCACGACGATCTGCGCGAACACGCGCGACCGCGCGACCCGGTCCGCGCGGTTGTTCACCACCACCACCGTCGCCTTGCCCGGCGTCGCGTCCATGTCGTGCTTGTCGAACGCGAGCCGCGTCCAGTTCGACATGAACCCGGCGCGCTCGTTCGCGCTCATCCCGTTCGAGAACGTCAGCTTCCGGCCCCGGTACTGCACCGTCGGGTACGTCTTCAGGACGCCGAGATCGAGGATCACGTGATCCGCGATCTCGACCAGCGCAAACTCGCGATCGACCCCGAAGTGATCCGCCAGCGCCAGCACCAGGGCCACGTTGCGCGGGTGCTCCTGGTACGGGAGCCGATCGAGGAGGTCGACCGGCAACAGGTCCGCGTCGATCGGCGGGATCGCGACGAGGTTCGTCCCCTTGCGCTGCGCCTGGTCCTTGAGCAGCGGGAGCATCTGCTCCTCCGTCGTGAACGACAGCCCGTCCGTCGGCATGAAGCGCGCGATCACCCGGGCGACGTCCTCGCCCCCGGGGCCCTGGATGTCCTCGTGATCCGGGTAGGCGTTCGTCAGCGTCGTGATCTCGTCGCGCATCCACTCGGAGCAGAGCGTGTCCACGAAGAGCGGCTGGAGCGCCATGCACTCCCACAGGAACACCTGCGCGCGGAGGTTCCTCCCGGCAGCGAGGATGTTCCGCTGCTCCCAGATCGTCGCCTTGTCGTAGGGGCGGTAGATGAAGATCTCCTGCGCCGGCATGTCGCGCATGGCGTGGATGAACATCGCCTCGCAGCCGGTCGTCTTCACGACGACGTCGTACCGGAGCGCGTGGAACAGCGCGGCCTTGAGCCGCTCCGAGCCGCTCTTGCCGCGCGTGCCCCAGCCGCCGATCGAGAGCGGGATGCCCCGGCGCGCGCGCTCGATCTGCGTCATGATCCACGCGGCCCGCAGCACCATGTACGCGAGGACGAGGAACACGACCCACGCGAGCTGCGTGGGGACGTTGCCCGCGGGCGACACGAGGTACGAGAAGAAGCTGTCGATCCAGACGGGCACCGACGGGCCGACGAGCCAGTCGCGTCCGATCTGGAACGCCGAGGGCAGCGCGACGGAGAGGTACTTGCCCGGCAGGTGCGGCTCGATCGCGTACGGGCGGCCGTCGACCTCGCCGCCGGTGTCGCCGAGCGCGACCGTGAAGCCGAGCTCGCCCGTCATCAGCGTGAACTTCTTCTGCTCGGCCGGCTCCTGCGCCACGAGCGCGCGCATGCGGGCCTGCGCGTAGCGGTCGTAGCGCAGCGTGAGCAGCGCGCGGGCGCGCAGCCGGTGCGCGAGCTTGGCCGGCGCGCGCACCGTGACCGTGCCGCGCGCCGTGATGAGGCGGATCTCGCGCTGGGTCAGGCTGGCGGCGGCGAGCAGGTCGTCGATGCGGGGGACGAACGGCCCCCAGCCGCCGACGGGCGGGTAGACGTGCCGCTCGCCCGGCACGCGCGTGGGCGTGACCTCCGCCATGCCGACCGGCGGCGCGACGAGCTCGCCCGCGAACAGGCGGCCGCTCGAGTGGATCCACCCCTTGCGCTTGTCCGGCATCGGGGTGCGCATCTCGTGGAGGAGCCGCCAGAGGCGGAAGCCGCGCGGCTCGCCGCGCGTGAGCACGTACCGGCCCCGGCCCCTGCGCCGGAGCGTGTAGGTCATGTCGCCGCGCGACGCGACCACGAGCGCGCGCTCGATATCGCGGGGCTCGGCGTCGGCCGGGATCTCGACCGGCGCGCTCTCGCCCTCCAGGAGCTCGGAGGCGACGGCGACGAGCGCCTGCCGGATGTCCTCGGCCACCGGGCGGCTCTCGACCTCGAGCAGCCGCAGCGCCGCGGCCGCCTCGTCGGACAGGTCCGGCGAGATCGCCGGGCGGCTCGCGAACTCGGCGAGCAGGTCGACGAACGTCGGCGGCGACAGCGGGGCGTAGGGCCCGGCGCAGAGCGTGCGGACCGCCTCGAGGGCCGCGCGGGACACGAGCGGCGGACCGGGCTTCGCGAGGGCAAGGCGGACGGTGCGCTCGGCGTACGGGGCGGCGTCCGCGTGGTCGGTCGCGAAGCGCGAGAGCTCCCGCATGGCGTAGCCGCGGACGCGAGGCGACCCGTCGCCCTCGGCGACCTCGGCGAGCGCCGTGAGGGCCTCGGGGCCGCCGAGCGCGAGGAGCTGGCGCACGAGCTCCTGGCGGACGTGCTCGCTCGGGTCGTCGCGGGCGAGGAGCGCGATCGCGAGCGGGTCCGCGCTCGTGTGCGCCGCGCGGGCGGGCGGCGCGCCCGCGGCAGGCTCGGCGCTGAGCCGGGGCGCCGAGTCGGGCGCGGGCGCCTCGGGCGCCTCGGCGCCGTCGGGGCCGTCGAGGGCGCCCCCGGGGGCGGCGACCTCCGGCGCGACGCTCGGCCTGCTGCCGCGGCCGGCCTGCGCGCCGTTCCAGCGGCGCGGGTCCTCGGCTGCGCCGGCGCGGCGCGCCGGGCTCGCCGCGCGCGCGTCGCCGAGCGGGATCACCGGGGCGGACGGGCGCGCGGCCGCGCCGAGGAGGCGCAGGGCGTTGCGGCGGAGGATGGGGCCGTCCTTGTCCGCCGGGTCGCGGGTGCGGATGCGATCGGCGAGCAGCGAGAACGCCTCGTCCGGAAAGAGGAGGACGCCGATCTCGAGGGCGGCGATCTGCACCCAGCGGGACGCGCCCACGCCGCGCGCCCACGCCAGCACCGAGCGGGCCGCGTCGAGCCCGAGGTGGCCGAGCCGCTCGCGCGCCGGGATGCGGTGCAGGAGGGCGACGGCCGCGAGCAGGGCGGACCGGCGGACGGGCGCGGGGCGGCTCGGCTCGGCGTGCGCGACGGCGAGCCGGAGGACGCCGCCGTCGCGCACGACGTGCAGCGCGTCGGGCGGGTCGAGGTGCTGCGCGAGGTGGGTGAGCGCGTGGTAGGCGACCTCGATCTCGTCGAGGCGGTCGGCGATGGCCGTGGCGAAGCGCTCCTGGGCCGCCTCGAGGTCGAGGTTGCGGGCGAGCGCCGAGAGGTCGCCGGTCTGCTCGACGCGCGCGGCGGCCCAGCCGAGCAGGGAGGCGGCGCCGCCCTTCTTGCGCTCGCGCGCCCAGACGCGGAGCTGCCGGGCGAGGAGCTCGCGCCGCTCGGCCGGGGTGGCGGCCGACTGGTAGGCGAGCACGAGCGCGGACTCGGCGCTGCGCAGCCGATCGACCTCGGCGGCCGCGCCGTCGGCGCACCGGGCGAGCGCGGCGAGCAGCGCGGGCCGCGGGTGCTCCTCGTCGCCCAGGTCGGCCGTGACGCGCGCGACGACCGTGGCGATGGCGCGCGGGCGCAGGCGGACCTCGATCTGCGGGAGGCTGTCCTCGATGACCTCCGCGATCGAGCGCGGCGCGGCGGTCCAGGAGTCGGTCGCCTCGCGCAGGCTCACGGCGTCCCCTCGCGAGCACGATCGCGGAGGGGGCGGCCTTGCGGCGGGAAGCGCGGGACACCGTGCGGCGACACCATCGGCGGGCGAGCAGGGTACACCGTCGCGCGGAGCTGTCGCGAGCCGCTCTTCATGTGCTCTGGGCTCTCCCGGTCCGGACGAGGAAGCGCGAGCTCGGCAGGCCGTCTTCGTGGTTGTCTCGAACACACCACGACAGGACGGAGGCCGTCCGGCGCACGCGGCGCCCTGGGCTGGCTCAGCGGCTGTCGTTTATTGTGCAGCGCCGTTCAGCGCCGGCGGACGCGGGGGCTCGGGCCGTCTCGGGCGCGCGCCGCGCTCTCAGGGCGAGCCTTCTGCGAACGTATCGCAGTCCTCGACACGGCCGCCTTTCATGCCGCGCTTGAACCAGGCGACCCGCTGCGCCGACGAGCCGTGCGTCCACGTCTCCGGGTTGACCCTGCCGGTCGCGCTCTTCTGCAGCCGGTCGTCGCCGATCGCGGACGCGGCCTGGAGGGCCTCCTCGACGTCGCCCGCCTCGAGCAGGTCGCGCTTCGCCGTGGAGTTGGCCCACACGCCGGCGAAGCAGTCCGCCTGGAGCTCCATGCGCACGGAGAGCGCGTTCCGCTCGCCGGGACGCGCGGCTTGCTGCTGGCGCATGCGGCGCTCGATCCCGAGCACGTTCTGCACGTGATGGCCGATCTCGTGGGCGAGCACGTAGGCCTGGGCGAAGTCGCCGGGCGCGCCGAACCGCGCCTTGAGCTCGCGGTAGAAGCCGAGATCGATGTACGCTGTCCGGTCGGCCGGGCAGTAGAACGGCCCCATGGCCGACTCGCCGACGCCGCAGCCCGACCTCACGGAGTCGGTGAACACCGTCAGCTGCGGCGCCGGATAGGTCTGCCCCGTCCGGCTGAACGCCTGCTTCCACACGGCCTCGGTGTCATCGAGGACGAACGAGACGAAGTCGACGAGCCGCTCCTCCTCGGGCGAGCTCGCGCGCTCGTTCCCCGCGCCGGGGAGCGAGACGCCCTGGCCGAGCCCCGAGGAGAGGAGGTCTTTCCCGAAGACGAGCGAGAGCACGAGCAGGATCACCGTCCCGCCGACGCCGAGCTTCGCTCCGCCGGAGACGCCGCGGAGATCTCGTAGGTTCGCACTGCGTTTCCCGGGTGTCCAGCGCATGGCAGCCGCAGATATAGCGTGGACTGCGCATCGGGCGCCACCTTAGCTTTCGGTCAGGACGTTTTTGCATTGCTCGCTCGAACGTGGGGCCGGCGAGGTCAGCGTCGTTGGCGCCTGGCGTATGTTGCGCGGCTCGTAGTCTTCTCGTCCGAGCACCGCTCTGGCGTGATGTTCGAATCGAGCCGCCGGACGCCCGAAAGGGAGATTGACTCACGGTGTCTTCAGGCATCCTGCCGGCGAGTCTCCTCGAGTCGCGCGCGCTCTCGCCAGCGCCCCTGGACCGCCTGCAAACGTCAGCATGGCGCTGTCCGCCTCGGCCGCAGCGCGCGCCGTCGTCCGATGCTCGCTTGCCGTCCGTGGAGGCCGGTGGGACCATGCGCCTCATCATGACGAGCAGAACGCACCTCGCCTCCCTCCTCGGCGTCGCGCTCGCGGCGCTGGCCCTCGCCGCCGGCTGCAACGAGCCTTCCAGCGCGCCCGGCGGGGCCGCCGAGAAGCCCTCGCAGGCGGGCGCCTCCGCCCAGCCCGCCGCGCTCAAGCCGGGCGACGCCGCGCCCGACGTGACCTTCACGCTGCACGACGGCCGAGAGGTGAAGCTCTCGAGCCTGCAGGGCAAGCAGGTGCTCGTCTACTTCTATCCCAAGGACGACACGCCGGGCTGCACCGTCCAGGCCCAGGGCCTGCGCGACGGCTGGGCCGATCTCCAGGCCGCCGGGCTGGAGGTCTACGGCGTCTCGACCCAGGACGCGCAGAGCCACCAGGCCTTCATCCAGAAATACGAGCTCCCGTTCCCGCTCGTCGTCGACGAAGGCGGCGCGGTCTCCAGCGCATTCCGCGTGCCGCTGCGCAATGAGTTCGCCTCGCGCCAGTCCTTCCTCATCGACAAGGACGGCAAGGTCAAGCAGGTCTGGCTCGAGGTGGATCCCAAGGAGCACGCCGCGGCGATCCTCGCCGCCGCGAAGAGCTGAGCGCGGCGCGGCGGTGCGCCTACAGCGGGCTCACGTTCGTCGTGAACGACGCGTTCCGCAGGATGCGCCGCTCGGCGAGCGGCGTCGTGAAGCCGGTCGCCTTGTGGAACGTCGAGGAGCTCCCGCCGCAGCTCGGGTCGCTCCCGGCCCATCGCTCCGGGCAATGCGCCATGACGTAGTCGAGGTCCGGGTTGCTGCCGCCGAGGCCCCGCCACCGCGTGTGCCGGATGCAGGCGGCGCCGTCCACCGTCCACTCGGCCTCGAGGCTCATGCCAGAGTCCGCGGTCTCGGTCTGGATGCCGAGCGCATCCCAGACGTCGATCGCCGTCCCGGGCTGCGTGTGCGGCGCGCCGTCGCCGCAGTAGTCCGCGCGCACCATGCGGATGCACGCCTGGTGGAAGTAGGAGAGATCCCTGCTCGCGCAGGTCTTCCCGTCGCACTCCGCCTTGGTTGCCCAGTCCCTGTAGCCCCACTCGGCGCACTTCGCGATCACCGCGCCCTGGCAGGCGAACGTGAACGAGCTCCCGTCATCCGAGAAGGCGCCGGTCACCGGATCCCAGGTCCCGTTCACCGGGATCGCCCCGAGGCCCTCGCCGCAGACGTTCGCCCAGATCCCGGGGGCGGCGAGGTACTTCACCGTGTAGTACGTGAGCCCGTTGCGCTCTGCGATGCCCATGATGCGGACAGCCAGCGTCGACCGATCGTCCAGGATCGCCTCGGCCTCCGCGCCGAGGAAATCGATCCCGTCGACGGGCGCGCCGTCGCTCGCGCGCGTCCCGATCAGCGTCGTCGCGTTCAGCGAGACGCCGTTGAAGCGGACCCCGTTGAAGCGGACCCCGTTGAAGCGGACCCCGTTGAGCTGGGAGCCGTTCAGGTACGTGCCGTTGAAGGTGAGGTCGTTGAGCGCCCGCGCGGCGAGCGCGCTCTCCGCTGGCTCCTCCTCATCCCCGCCGCCGTCGATCTCCGCGATGCACCCGACGCCCACGGAGATGAGCCCGACCATCGCCCCTGCCAGGAACCCTCGCTGAAACATGATCGCCTCCCAAGGCTGACGCTGAAGCCATGACGCCCGCGCATCGACGATCTCCCTCCCGGCTGTCGGGCTCCGGTCGCGCGAGTCACGCGGCCTGAGGCGGCGCTGCACGGGCGCCGCAGATCCTCGTCACCCTTTACGGAGGAGGAGGAAAGGAGGCACAGATGCGGAGCCCGATCACCGGATCGAGGAAGGTGCCGTCAACGACGGTCCGATTGTCACTGCGGACCGATGTTTGATCGTAGAGGTAAGCCCCGCCGCGCAAAAGAACTTTGTCGGCCTCTATCGACGAAATGGCCCACTCGAGGACGTTCCCCGCCATGTCGTCGACCCCGAAGGGGCTACGTGAGGCAGGGTGCGAGCCCACCTCATCTGGACCCATCGTGGAGCTCTCCTTGCCATAGGTCTCATCGAAGTTGGCGTCGCCGGGAGAGAGCGTGTCCCCGTGTGGGAAGATGCGGCTGTCGGCGCCGCGCGCCGCGCGCTCCCACTCGTGGTCGGTGCACAGCCGAGCTCCACGGACGCGGCCTGTCGTATGGAGCCACGCGGCATACTCGGTGGCCTGCGCGAAGGAGATGCCCGTGACCGGGAAACGAAGCCAGTCCTGCTGCGCCCGGACCGACCGCGAGGGGTAGACGAGCGGCTCGCCGGCGTGCGCCGTGTACGCCTGCACCGTGGGTTGAATCGTGAGCTGCCATACGCCGCTAGGCAAACGGCGCAGCCCGAGGGCGCCTGTCATGGCGCCGTTGCCCGCCTGGATGGAAGACGGCCCGCGGGACTCCCTCGGGAGCGCCTGGATGTAGTCGAGCCACTCCTGAAAGGTCGTCTCGTGCCGCGCGATGAGGTACGCGCCCGTGCTGATCTCGTGGAGGGGAACGGTGGAGAGGAACGCCCACCGGTACATGTCGTCCAGGGCGGCGCCGAAGAGGAACCGTCCAGGCGGGATGTAGATGAAGCCGGAAGGGACGTCCCCGGCGGGCGGCAGCGGGATGGAGAGGCGCAGGGACTCTCCGCGGCGGACCAGGAACGGATAGCGCACGATGGTGCGGTTCCGCGCCTCGCAGGTGAGCAGGTAAGAGCCCTGCGCGAGCGCGATGCCCGAGAGCGGCGCCGTCCCGACGATCCGCTGGCCGACCAGCTGCCGGCGCCCCTCCGCGTCGCTCTCGTACCGCTCCAGCATGAGCTCCGCGCCGGGGGGATCGGTCTCGATGGCGACCTCGGCGGGCGCGTTCCATCGCGCTCGGCGCTCGCCGTCAGGATCGTACGTGATCATGCGCTGGAGCAGCTCCTCGCGCAGCGAGGGGTGGCCCCTGCTGTCCGCGGCGAGCGCGCGCTCGTAGAGCACGTCGCCGAGCAGGTCGCGCGCGTCGCTGCGGGCGCCGTCGAGCGTGAGCACCGCCTCCAGCTTCTGGCTCGCCTGCAGGTGGAGCCGCTCGGACTCGGCGGCGCGCCGGCGCGCGCGCTCCCAGAGCGCCTCCCCCTCGTCGCGGCGCCGGCCGTCGAACGCCGCGAGCGCCTCGGCGCGGAGCGCCTCGGCCGCGGCGCCCTCGCGCGCCGCGGCGGCCGAGGTGGCCGCGGCCTCGTCGATCTTCCTGTCCGCCCGCGCGGCGATGTGGCGCGCCGCCCTGAGCTCCAGCGCGCCGTAGAGCAGCGCGGCGACGAGCGGGACGCCCACGGCGAGGGCCCACCGGGCCGCGCGCTGCGCCAGGACGGCGCCCCGCGACGCCCGCAGGAACGCCGCCTCGCGCGGCGGCAGATCGCCCGGGTCGAGGCCCTTCGCCTCCTTCAGCTGGCGCGCGCTGAACAGCGCGTCGCGGCGCCGGCCGAGCCGCTCCCACTCGGCGGCGGAGGCGTCGAGGCGCTGGCGCGTGGCGCGCTGCTCGCGCTGCTCCTCGAGCCAGTGGCGCAGCGTCCCCCAGCCGTGGATCAGCGCCTCGTGGGCGATCTCGTAGACCGTCCCCTGCTCGCCCTCGCGGGCGAACAGGAGGCGCCCCTGCACGAGCGCGTCGAGCGCGGCGCGCGCGGCCTCGTCGCCGCACCGCTCCGCGAGCTCGGCCTCGGCGCGCCGCGCCCGCGTGCCCTGCGGCGTGATGAGCTCGCCGAGCAGCCGCCGCGCGGCCGCGTGGACCGCGGGCGGCATGCGGCCGAGCACGCGATCGGCGTGGCGGGCGAGCGCGCCCTCGACGCCGCCGATCTGCGCGAGATCCGCGCTGCTGAGCGGCGCGTCGGGCGCGGCGCGGGCGTCCCACAGCTCGGCGAGCGCGAACTGGAGGAGCGGCAGCCCGCCCTCGGCGCGCGCGGTCGACTCGACGAGCGCGTCGACGACCGCGTCGGACTCGAACGCGACGCCCTTGGCCCGCGCCGGCCCTGTGATGGCCTCGCGCAGCTTGTCCGCCGACATCGGGCGGAGCAGGTAGAGCGCGCGCTCGATCTCGTCGCCCAGGCCCGAGATGCCGGCGACGCGCGCGAGGAAGTCGCCGCGCACCGTGGCGAGCAGGCGCAGGGAGGGCGAGCGCGCCGCGAAGGCGCTGAGGACCTCGCCGACGAGCGCCGCCTCGCCGGGGCTGCTGAGCGTCGCGAGCTCCTCCAGCTGGTCGATGAACAGCACGAGCCCGCCGCGCTCGCCGAGGCGCGCGCGGAGGTCGCGGGCGAGCGAGCCCGGCGCCGCGCGCACCGCCTCGGCGATGCGCTCGGCGGGCGCGCCGAGGACGGGCTCGAGCGCGGCGGTCAGCGCGGCGAGCGGGTGGCGGCCGGGCACCATCATGGCCGCCTGGAAGGCGCGCCCGCCGCCGAGGGCGCCCTCGAGCACGAGCGAGAGCACGCCGGCCCGGCAGAGCGAGGACTTGCCCGAGCCCGAGTCGCCGGCCACGACGATCATGGGCTCGGAGCGCAGCCGGTCGAGGATCGTCCCCGTCTCGGAGCTGCGCCCGTAGAACACCGCGCGGTGCTCGACGTCGAAGACGAGCAGCCCGCGGTAGGGGTTGCCCTCCGGCGCGATCGAGGCGTGCCGGCTCCGCGCGAGCAGCTGCTCCAGCGCGTCGCGCAGCTCGTCCCCCGAGGCGAAGCGGGCGGCGGGGTCGATCTCGAGGCACCGCTCGATGACCGCCGCGAGCCGCGCGTCGACGCCCGGCGCGAGGGCGGCGAGGGGCCGGGGCCGCTCGCTATGGACGACGTACGAGAGCTCGTTCATCGGCACGTCGTCGTGCGGCGGGACGCCGGCGCAGAGCTCGAAGAGCAGCGCGCCGAGCGAGTACACGTCGGAGCGGCGCGTCGCCAGCTCGCCGCGCCACAGCTCGGGCGGCAGGTAGTGCGGCGTGCCGCCGTCGACGCTCGTCGTCGCGTCGAGCAGCCGCGACGCCATCTCGGCCGCCTCGCGGATCTCGCTGTCGAGCGGCTCGTCGCCGTGCGCGAGCGCCGGCTCGCCGTCGCCCGGAGCCTGCAGCGGGGCCGCGCCGCCGCGGAGCGCGGGCCCCTGCGCCGCCGGCTCGAGGAGCTTGGCGAGGCCGAAGTCGAGGAGCTTCGCCTCGCCGTCCTGGGTGAGCACCGCGTTGGCCGGCTTGATGTCGAGGTGCAGCACCCCCCGGCGGTGGGCGGCCGCGAGGCCCCGCGCGAGCCCCGCCCCGAGATCGAGCACGCGCTGCCAGGGCATCGGCACGGCGACGCGGTCGAGGCTCTGGCCGCGGACGAACTCCGAGACGATGAACAGCTGTCCCCGGAGCTCGCCCACGCGGTAGACGGCGACGACGTTCGGGTGCTGGATGCGCGCGGCCGCGCGCGCCTCGGCGAGCAGCCGCGCGCGCACCTCGGCGTCGGCCGTCTCGGCGCGGATGAGCTTCACCGCGACCATCCGGTCGAGCAGCGTGTCGTGCGCGAGGTAGACGTCGCCCATGCCGCCGCTGCCGAGCTTCTGGACGAGCCGGTACTCCTCGAAGCGGCTCGGCAGGCTGAAGCTCGACGGGCTCAAGCTCGACGGGCTCAAGCTCGACGGGCTCAAGCTCGACGGCGGCGACGCGTCGGCCGCCCGCGGCAGCGTCTCCGCCCCGACGGGGCGCCGAACGGCCTGCGAGAGGGTTTCAGCTGTCTTCTCTTTCACGGTGACACGCCTCGCCCCCGGTGTCGGAGGAATATACCCCGGCCGTGCGTTCCCGAAGGAGCTCACGGCCTGTGTCGACGCGCGAGGTGGCCGTGCTTGCTGGTGCCGCGCGCGTTGACGGCCTCGCTGCCCGATCGAGTCAGGCTGCAAGATCGCCGTCTCCGTGCTCTCTCCCCTCGATCAGCTAGCCAGCGGATGTGCACATCTGCTCTGTTGCACACACTGCCCCCGGCGGTGTCGGATGCCCAGGAGCGCTCTGAAGATGGCAGCGAATTCACGTAGATCTCGGGGAGATGACGGCGGGATCCCTCGCGAAGGCCGGTCGCTCCGGACCAGGAGACCATGAACGACATCGACGTCCGGCTCGTCTGCGAGCCGCTCGGAGAGTGCGTTGTGCTGGAGTTGAGTGGACGGGAGGCGATGGCAACCCTCTCGTCCTGGGAAGCGCGCGTCGCCGTCCCCGACGAGGTGGATCTCGCCGCGCTGCTCCGCGCCCCGGCCACGCTCGCGATCGTCGATCCGGCCGAGGGCTCGGAGCGGCTCGTCCGCCTCCTCGTCATCGAGGCGGGCTACGATCTCCGGCGCGGACGCGAGCGGGTCTGCTCGCTCCGCCTCTCGGATCCCCCGTGGCTCCTCACGCTGCGCGGCGGCTACCGGGTCTTCCTCGAGAAGACCACCGAGCAGATCGTGACCGAGGTGCTGACGGGCGCGGGCATCCCAGCGGCGGCGATCGAGCCCCGGCTCGCGGGCGCGTATCCGGCGCGGCTCCAGTGCGTCCAGTACGCCGAGGCGGAGTGGACGTTCATCGAGCGGCTGCTCGCCGACGAGGGGATCTCGTACTGGTTCGAGACCACGCCCGAGGGCGAGCACCGCATCGTCCTCGGCGACGGCGCGGGCTCGCACGACGGGCTCGAGGGCGGGGCAGCGCTCCCCTGCGCGGGGACCCCGGGGGTGAAGCTCGGGGCGCGTGCCCTCTCCTCGCTCGAGTGGGAGGAGCGAGCCGTGACCGATCGGGTGACCGTGCGGGACTTCGACGTGCGGCACCCGGACGTCTACATCGACGGTCACGCCGGCGAGGGCGAGCTCGCGTGGCTCGAGTACCCGGCCGGCGTCCCCACGTCCGAGGCCGCGAGGGCGCGGGCCGAGCGGCGGCTGGAGCAGCTCCAGCGGGACAAGGTCATCGTCACCGGGGAGAGCGACTGCGCGCGCCTCAAGCCGGGGCGCCTCGTGGAGATCGCGGGCGTGGACTTCTTCGAGCAACGGATGCTCGTCACCGAGCTCTCGCACCGCTATGCGCGGCCGAGCCGGGACGGTGGCCGGGCCGTGCCCTACGGCAATCGAGTCACGCTCAGGCCCACGAGGGCCGCTGACGGGGCCGATCACCCGCCCTTCCGGCCCGCGTTCCGCCCAGGGCCCGCGGTGGAGCACATCGAGAGCGCGGTGATCACCGGCCCAGCCGGCGAGGAGATCCACGTCGATGATCTCGGCCGGATCAAGCTGCGCTTCCTCTGGGATCGCTCCGGGATCGCAGACGACCGCTCGTCGCACTGGACCCGCTGTCTCCAGTACCCGCTCGGCGCCTCGATGTCCCTCCCTCGCGTCGGCTGGGAGGTCCACGTCGCCTACCTCGACGGCTCGCCCGATCGTCCCTTCGTCCTCGGTCGCGTCTACAACGCGACCGCCGTCGCGCCGCTCCCGCTCCCCGCGGCGTCGGCGACGACGTCGTTCCAGTCCTGGACCACGCCGAAGAGCGGCAAGACCCAGGGGATCACGATGGTCGACGACGCAGGCGCGGAGGCGCTCTCCCTCCACGCCTCGAGGGACCTCTCGGTCAAGGTCGGTGGCCCGGAGACGACCCGGATCGATGGCGACGAGGAGCACCTCGTCGGCCTCTCGCTCACCAGCAACGTGCTCGGCAGCCACACCGCGAGCATCGGGGCGACGCAGCGCATCGACGTGGGGCAGGAGATGCTCCTCTCCGTCGAGGGGTCGAGCTCCGAGCTCATCGGCGGCGCGGAGCTGATCAACGTCACCGGCAACCGTGCCGTGCTGGCCGACGGGTCGTGCGTCGAGGTGGTCGGCGGCGGCTACGCGCTGCTCTGCAATCAATCCAACGTCAGCGTCAGCGGCGCCTGCACCCGGGTGGTGCTCGGGACGAAGTCGATCGCGAGCGGCCTCGGTGTCTCGGAGTCGGTCGCGGCGGCGCGCACCTACGTCTGTCGCGGCTCCAGGACGATCACCTGCGGCGGCTACGCCGAGTCGATCCACGGCGGCAAGCGGAGCGAGGCGGGCGCCGTGAACGAGCGGGCCGCGGGGGACGTCGGCGTCAAGGCGTCGAGCGGCACGATCGCGGCCGGGAACGTCTCGATCCGCGCGGGCGGGAAGGTCTCGATCTGCGCGCCGGTGGTGACGATCGAGGCCAGCGGCAGCGTCGTGGCGGGCACGATGACGCTGGGCGGCGGCAAGCTCAAGACGACCGGCGGCATCACCCATGTGGACGGCGGCACGACCAGGCGACCCAGCGGAAAGGCGGGCAGTTGAGCGAGCAAAGCATCCTTCTGGAGATCCCCGGCGTGAACGCCGAGCTCCGCGTCCACGCGTGCGAGGTGGAAGAGCGCGTCGGCGCCCCGACGGCGGCCCACGCGCGTTGCGCGGTCTTCGTCGACGGAGAGCCCGCCGAGCTCGCCGCGCTCGATCCGATCGGCCGCGCCGCGACGCTCGCGCTGCGCTTCCACGGCGTCGAGCGGCGCTTCGCGCTCGCGGTGGAGGCCGTCGAGGAGCGCGACGCCCACGCGCGCGTGACCCTCGCCTCGCCGGTGGCCCGGCTCGATAACACACGCGACTACCGGGTCTTCGTCGACGAGAGCGCCACCGAGATCGCGGCGAGCGTCCTCGGGGAGCACGGCGTCCGCCTCGACCTTCGCGCGCGCCGCACGGCGGCGAAGCGGCCCCACTGCGCGCAGGTATTCGAGAGCGATCTCGCCTTCTGCGCCCGCCTCCTCGCCGAGGAGGGGATGAGCTGGTTCCCCGCCGAGGACGATCCCGCGCTCCTCCACGTCGCCGACGCGCCCGAGACCTTCCTCGACACCGGGGTGGCGATCCCGTGGCGTGCCGAGGGGGGCTTCGAGCTCGGACGAGCGCTGCACGCGGCGCGGATCCGGAGGCGGGTGACGGTCGAGAAGGTCGCGCTCAAGACGTACGATTTCGCGCGGCCGATGCTCGATCTGAGCGGCGCCTCGGGCGACGGCGCGCTCGAGTGGTACGAGTACCCTGGCGGCTTCGGCGATCCGGACGCGGGCCGCGATCTCGCCGCGATTCGCCTCGCCGAGCGTCAGGCCGGGGCGACCGTGCTCGAGGGGGAGGCCACCGAGCCGGAGCTCCGCGCCGGCGCGATATTCGAGGTGAAAAGCCCGCCCGAGGAGCTCGGCGACGCGCGCTGGCTCGTGCTCGCCATCGTGCACGAAGCGAGAACGACGGGCGGTCCGGAGGAGCTCACCTACCGTGCCACCTTCGAGGCGGTCCCGGCACGCCAGGGCTTCCGCCCGGCGCGCCTGTCTCCCGGTCCTCGCGGCGGCGCCGGCACCGCGGTGGTCACCGGCCCGCCGGGCAAGGAGATCGCCCTCGACGAGCACGGTCGCAGCCGGGTCCTCCTCCGCTGGGATCGTCGCCACAGCCCTGAAGACCGGAGCTCCGGCTTCGCCCGCGTGACCCAGCCCCCGCTCTCGGGCGCGATGCTCAACCCGCGGGTCGGCTGGGAGGAGCTCGTCGGCTTCGGCGATCGGGGCGGGGAGGTCCCGGTGATCCTCGGCCGGGTGTACAACGCCGTCCAGGCGCCGCCCGCCGCGCTGCCCGCGAAGAAGGTGGAGACCCGCTTCGGCACGCTGGCCACGCCCGGGGGTTCGGGCGGCAGCGGTGTCCGGATCAGCGACGCGGCCGGGGACGAGCGGCTCGGGCTCGATACGTCGGGCGACTACGAGGAGCAGACAGGGAACGACAAGCGGACCGAGATCGTCGGGCAAGCCGCGCGCGCGGTCGGCGGCGCCCGGGTGGTCGACGTCAAGGAGCGGAGGGTCGAGAAGGTCGCCGGCGAGCAGTCGATCGAGGTGGGCGGCGTCCGCAGGGTGACCGTCGACTCGAACTACGGGCTGAAGGCGGCCTCCGAGACGATCACCGTGGGCGCTGCCCGCGTCATCCGCGCCGGCGGCGACTACATCACCGCGACGCCGAGCTTCGTCCGGATGGTGGGCGGCGCCAAGCAGGAGGTCGGCATCGAGCACCAGAGCGTCTTCGCCAGCGGCGCGTCGACGCTGCTCGTCGGCGGCTCGATGAGCGCCACCGCCGGCCCGTCGGAGTCGGTGGGCGTGGCCGGCGCCGCGATCATCAAGGTCTCCGGGGCGCAGACCATCAACACCGGGTCCTACAGCCTCACCGTGCGGGGGCTCTATGCCGAGAGCTTCGGCTCGCGCAGCGTCACCGCGGGGGGCAACGTGGCGGAGAGCTTCGGCAGGGTCACGTACACGTCGCGGGGCGCCGCCGACGTCACCGGCTCCGAGGTCGCGATCGAGGCGGCCGCGAAGCTCACGATCAAGGCGCAGGGGGTGACGATCACCATGACCCCCGGATCCATCACCATCTCGGGCAAGCTCGAGGGCCCGACGTCGAGCGTGGAGGAAGGGGTTCATCATTATGGCTAGGTCGCGCACGGTCCAGCAGTCGGTCGCTCGCCCCGCGCGGGGCAAGGCGGAGCCCCTCGGCCCTGGGCTCCACCCGGGCGTCGTGGAGATGGCCACGGCGCGCGAAGGCGAGGCGCGCCCCGCGTTCCAGGTGCGAACGAGCGACGGCCGCCGGCGCCTCGCGACGCTCGCCGCCGGCGTCTCGCCCGCGTTCATCGAGGAGTGCACGCGCGAGGGCCGCACCGTGGTGCTCGCGGACGCGCACGGCGGCGTCGCCATCCTGGGCGCGCTCCAGACCGCCTCGGCGCCGGCGCCGGACGCTCACGGGACGCTCGCGCTCGATGCCCGCCACATCCGGCTCCGCGCCAGGGAGACGCTGGAGCTCGAGGTGCCCGGATCCAGCCTACGGATCGAGCCCGGCGGCGCGGTGCGGATCGAGGGTGACCGGCTCGTGCTCGACATGGCGGCGCTCGTGCGGATCTTCTCGGCGCGGGTGGAGCTGCCGTGAGCGGCGTCGCGCTGACGATCGAGGGCGCTCCGGGCCTCCTGCCCACCCGCATCCGCGGGGTGGAGCGGCTCGGTGAGGCCTCGACCTTCGAGATCGACCTCCAGGGCCCGAGGGACGCGCTCGTCTCTCCCGGAAGCGTGCTCCGCAAGGCGGGGCGCCTCGTCCTCGACGCTCCGGCGGGGAGCCGGACCGTCCTCGGCGTCGTCACCCGCTTCGTCGTGGTGGCGAGCGACCACGAGCACCTCCGGGCCTACCGGCTGACGCTCGCATCACGCTTCGCCCTGCTCGCGCTCACCCGGAGGGCGCGCGCGTTCCAGGAGCTCACGGCGCCGGAGATCGTCGAGCAGATCGTGCGCCAGGGCGGCTACAAGGCCGTGCGCAAGGACCTCCGCGCGTCGTACGCGCAGCGCCGTTACGTGGTGCAGTACCAGGAGAGCGACGCGGCCTTCATCCGGCGCGTCTGCGAGGATCACGGGCTGTACTTCCGCTTCGAGGCGGACGGCGACGACGAGGTCTTCGTCCTCGAGGACGACTCCGCCGGCGCCGGGGCCCCCTACCCGGACGGCATCTCGCTCGTCGCCCGCAGCCCCCTGGACGAGCCGCGGCCCGTCGCGGTGGACACGGCGCGGCGCCTCCGGCGCGCGGCCGGCAAGGTCATCCTCCGCGACCATGGCCCCGATCAGCCGCGGCTCTCGCTCGAGGGCAAGGCCTCCGGCGGGCTCGAGGCGGAGCAGGACGTCGAGGTCTACGAGGCGCCCGGCAGCTTCGCTTCTCCGGCCGAGGGCGAGGCGCGGGCGAAGATCCGGCTCGAGTCGCTGCGCGCCGAGGCCGCACGCCTCTCGTTCGACACCAACGCGCTCGCGCTCTCGCCCGGCGCTCGCTGCCGCCTGGTCGAGGCGCCGGACCACCACGGCCTCGTCCAGGCCGCGGGCGAGCACGTGGTGACCAGCGTCGAGCTCCGCTGGGAGGCCGTCGAGGCGGTCTTCCGCGCCGGGGTCGGGGCGATCCCTGCGCGTGTGCCGTTCCGCCTGCCGAAGATCACGCCGAGGCCGCGCATCGCCGGGGTGCAGTCGGCCTGGGTCACCGGGGAGCGCGGACAGGAGATCCACCCCGACGCGCTCGGCCGCGTCCACCTCCGCTTCCACTGGGATCTGCACGGCGAGGCCGATCAGCGGAGCAGCCTCCCGGTGCGGGTGATCCAGCCGCAGCTCCCGGGTCCGATGATCGTGCCGCGCGTGGGCTGGGAGGTCTTCGTGATGTTCGAGGACGGCGATCCCGATCGTCCCGTCGTCCTCGGCCGCTCGTACAACGAGAAGCAGCGGCCGCCGCTGGCGCTGCCCGCGAACAAGACGGTGACGTCGATCGCGACCGACAGCTCGCCCGGCGCGGGGGCGCGGACGGCGATCCAGATGGACGACGCCGCCGGCCGCGAGCACGTCCTCGTCAACGCGCCCTTCGCCATGGAGACGAGGGTCCAGGGTGACCACAAGGCGCAGGCGCTGAAGAACGAGGACCTCCAGGTCGGCGCCGCGCTGAAGGCCGAGGTCGGCGGCGACGAGTCGATCTCGGTGCGCCTCGGGTACATCGGCGGCTACGGCTCCCGCAGCGTCAAGGTGGGCGCGGCGCAGCACCAGAGCTCGGGCGGCAACTTCGTGAGCGAGGTCGGCGCCGAGACGGACCTCGTGGCCGGGATGCTGGTGGAGCAGGTCGGCGACCCCGTGAAGGGCGCCGCGAGCCTCGCGACATCCGCCCTGCTCTCGAAGGTGAGCGCGCGGGGGGTCGCCGGGCAGATCGCGGCGTCCACGATCGGCGCGTCCCGCGCCGCCTACGAGGCCTACCAGGCGAAGGGCGCGGAGGGCGCGCTCGCGGCGGTCAAGGACAGCGCGCTGGGCAGCGCGATGTCGCTCCTGCCCGGGGGCGAGTCGATCATGGCGGCGGTGCGGGGCTCGTCCAGGCCGATGCCCTGGGATCACGGCCGCCCCGCGCAGGGCGAGGCGGCGCCGGGCGGAGGGGCCGCGGGCGCGGGCGGCGCAGGCGGCGGCCCCGCGGGCCCCGGCCCCGGGCACCGCAGCGTCGTGGCGGGCGCGTCGTACACCGAGGCGGTCAGCGCCCTCTATGCGGTGACCACGCCCGGCCCCGTCTCGTGGGTCACGGCCGGCCCGGCGACGACCCTCATCAACGGGAGCCACACGAGCAGCGCCGCGAGCGCTGGCGTGCAGGTGGGCGGCGGCCTCGGCGAGTGGCTCGGCTCGCTGAACATCAGCAGCCGGGCGGCCATCGCTCGGAGCGTCGCGGGGGTCATGACCTCGGACGTGAAGGGCGCGCTGCGCGTCGGCGCCGGCGGCTCCTTCACGCTCACCGCGAAGAGCGCGCTCACGCTCGAGGTGAACGGGAGCCTGCGGCTCGGCGGCAGCCCGATCACCTTCACGTGCGGCGCCTCCGAGATCTCGGCGACGCCGGCGGGCGTCACGATCAAGTCCCCCTCCATCACCATCACCGGGAGCTCGAAGCAGTCGGGCTCCCTCACGCACCGATGAGCCTCTCCGTCCTCGGCCTCGGCCTGATCTCGCCCGCCGGCGCCTCGGCGCGAGATCACGTCTTCTTCCCGCGCGCCGGGGCGCCGCCGCCCCCGCCATCGCCCTTCGTCGGCCCCGACGGGCGCCGGATCGCCGCGCGCTACTGCCCGTGGATGAGGCCCTCCCAGGCCGACGCGGGCCGCCTCCTCGCGCTCGCCCGGGGCGCCGCTGCGGAGGCCCTCGCCGCGCTTCCCGAGGACGCCGCGGCGGCGGTCCCGCGCTTCCTCGTGACCCCGGCGCCCCGCCCGGACCTGCCCGAGGAGGCGCTCTCCGAGATGGCCCGTGCCTTCTCGCCGTCGGCGCGGCGCTTCACCGGGGCGGCCGGCGCCTTCGCCGCGCTCGCGCAGGTCGCGGAGCTCCTCGCGAGCCGCGCGATCGACGCCGCGCTCCTCGTCGGCGTCGACGCCTTCGCCGGCCTCGACGCGCTCGCCGAGCGGCAGCGGCGGCCCCCGAGCCCGTGGCTGCTCACGCCCCCGCCGCCCTCCGAGGGCGCGGGCGCGCTCCTCGTGGCGTCCGCCGAGCAGGCCTCGCGCTGGCGTGCCGCGCGCCTCGGCGAGATCGTCGCTAGCCGGCACGCGCCGGGACGCGCGACCGACGAGGACGACGATCCTGTCGACGCGGCGGCGATGACCGCGCTGCTCCGGAGCTTGCCGGCCGCGGGGCCGATCCAGGCTGTCTTCGGGCAGGGTCGCGTCGACGCGCTCCGGTGCCGCGAGTGGCAGTTCACCACGGCGCGGTGCTCCGAGCGGTTCTCGGCCAGCTACTTCGATCGCTGCCTCGAGGTGGAGGTCGGCGAGCTCGGCGCCGCCGCCGGCGTGATGAGCCTCGCCTGCGCCTTCGCGGCGTTCCGCCACGGCACGACGCCGCCCGATGCGGGCAGGTCCTTCGTGGCCTGGGCCATCTCCCGCGACGGCACCCGCGGGATCGCCCTCGGCGCCGCGCCTCGCGCGGGAGCGAGCCAGGTCGCGGCCGGATCAGCGGCGTCCCTTCCGGTGCTCACGCCGCTCTCGGGCGCGGTGATCGCGCGGCGTGTGGACCGAGAGCCCTTCGTGCCTCCGCCGGTCGACGCGGAAGCGACGGAGGACGAGGCGTGGATCGACGAGGACGTCGCGGGGACGCCGGCGACCGTGGGCGCCGCGAATGACATTGCGCCGCCGCTCCCGGCGCTGCCGCGCGAGGGCGTCCTCGCGCCGCCGGTGCGGCTCGATGCGGAGCGGGTGATCGAGCTCACGTTGCCCGGATTCTACGCCTCGGTCGTGGACCACTGCGCGGAGCTCGCCGCCGCGCTCGCCCGCGACCGCCTCGAAGGCCGGCGCGCCTGGCTCCCGGAGACGGAGGCGCGGTTGCTGCGCCGGATCGACGCGATCGTCGCCGCGGGCCCCCGCGCGCTGATCGAGGTGGCCGCCTTCTGGGAGCGCTGGCTCGACGATCCCTGGAAGTCCTTCGCGAGCGCGCTCGCGCTGGCCGCCTTCGCGGGTGACGACGCCCTCGCGGCGATCCACCGCGCGGCGCACCTCCTCCCGCCCGACGCCGAGGACCATGTGCTCGCCGTCGCCGAGGCCCTCGCGCTCGTCGATCGCCCCGGCCTTGCCGGCCTCGCGCGCGCGCTCTCCGCGTCGGCGCACCCGATCGCGCGCGCCATCGGCGTGACCCTGCGCTCGCTGCGCGGCGAGCTGCCCGTCGACGCGCTCCCCGCCGTGCTCGCCGAGGATCACGACGCGGTGGTGCGCGCCGGGATCTGGGCCTGCGAGCGCCTGCCCGGAGCGCAGCGCGCCCGTTTTTCGGAGCGCCTCCGGGAGCGCTCTCGCGCGGCCTCCCCGGCGGTGGCCTGGTCGGCCGCGCGGGTGCTCGTGATCGGCGGCGAGACGGACCTTCTCCGCGACGAGGCCCTGTGCGCGCGCCTCGGTCCGCTCGCCGCGGAGCTCTTCGCGCTCGCCGGAGAGCCGGCCGACTGGACCCGGCTCGAGGCGCTGCTCGGCCGCCATCGCCCGACACGCGCGGCGCTCGCCGCGGTGGCGCGCTTCGGCTGCGCTGCGAGCGCCGCCTGGATCCTCCAGCGCCTCGACGACGAGGCGCTCGCCGACGACGCCGCGGAGGCGCTGCGCACCCTCTTCGGGTCGCTCGTTCCAGAGGCGCAGGAGCTGGAGGCTGGCGCCTGGCGGGATGCGATCGCGGCGCGACGCCTCGATCCGAAGGCGCGCTATCGCCGGGGACGTGCGTTCTCGACCGCGGTGGTGGTGGAGGAGTGCGCCTCGGGCGAGCTCTCGCGCCTCGCCGTCGAGGCGCGCATCGACGAGCTGCGCGCACGCCTGCGCCTGCCGGAGCCGGTCGACCTGAGCGGCTTCTGGGCGCGCGCCGAGGCGAACCTCGTGACCTTCCTGAACCTGGCGCGGAGTCGAAGCTGAGCACCGGGGCCGACCCGGAGACGAGAGATCACCGTGGCGACGATCAACTACAAATACATCGCGACGACGCGGAGCAATCACTTCTGCGCCGCCTTGGTGCCGGGTTTGAGCCATGCGCCGCCAGTACCGCCAACAGGGCCGGTACCGGCCCCTTTCCCGTACGTTGCGCGCTCGGCGACCGCGACGAACACCGGTGAGCGGGTCGAGATCGGCGGCGCGCCGGTGCTCTTGCAAAACAGCGCGCTGGATATCGACAAGCCGGGGAACATCCCCTGCCAGTCCACCGGCGGCGATGTGGTGACGACAGCCGTGAACGGGGGGTGCAATGTATACACCTCGTCGATAGCGGTAATATCCAGCGACCGTGGGCTCATCTGCACCGGCGACAACGTATGGCTCAACATCAAAGGCCTGAAAGCAAACATCGCCCAGGTCAGCGGGGTGCTCCTGGCGGCGGACATCATCCGGGCCACCACGGCCGACAACACCACCGTCAACATGACGGTCGTGCTCGATCCGATCTCCGTCGCGTCCGGCGCCATGGTCGATGAGACCGTGGATCTCTCGATCCCAGGCCTCATTCCGATCGATTGGAAGCGACTTTATAGCTCCGCGCGCGCCCGCGAGCACACGCCGCTCGGGCGCGGCGGCTGGACCCATGCGTACCACCAGTGGACCGAGATCCACGGCGACGCGTTGCACCTCCGGGACGCGGACGGCGCGACCATCACCGTGCACAACACGAGGCCGCGCGAGCCAGCCTTCCACCGCGGCAAGCGCCTCGTGATCACCCGCGATGCCCGCGGCGGCGCCACCGTCTTCTCGCTCGACACGCGCCTCACCCGCACGTTTCGTCCCACCAGCGGCGGCCGCGCGTTCCTCCGCGAGATCTCCAACGAATCCGGGCACAAGGTCGTCCTCGAGTACGAAGCGGAGCGGCTCGCACGGATCGTCGACACCGCCCATCGCACGGTCGCCCTCACCCACGACGGAGACGGCCACATCGTGCGCCTCGAGGTTTTCCCTCCGGGCGGCGAGAAGCGCGCTCCAATCCACGCCGTCTCGTTCGCGTACAGCGACGGCGGCCAGCTCGTGGGGGTGACCGATCCGCTCGGCAACGCCGAAACGTACGGCTACGACGAGCAACGCCGCCTCAATCGCAAGACGCTGCCGACCGGCCTCTCGTTCCACTATCTCTACGACCCCGAGTCCGGCCGTTGCGTCCGTGCCTGGGGGGACGGCGATCTCCACGCCGGCGACCTCATGTACGATCCCGGACAGGGAATCACGCATCTCACCGGCAACCCCGAGCCCCGCGTCTTCACGTGGCGGCCCGAGGACGGTTCGGTGGTACGCGAGGCCTCGACCGACGGCCTCTTCGTGCGCGATCTCGAGTTCGACGCCGACGGCCTTCTCCTCAAGGCGAAGAACGCGGCGGGGGACACCATGACCTTCACCCGCGACATGCAGGGCAACCTCACGCGCGTCACCGATTCCCTCGGCCCGCTGGTCGAGATCGAGTACGTGGACAATCTCCAGGTGCGGCGCCGCGCCGGCGGCCTGGTCACCGAGTTCGGCTATGACCACCAGAGCCGACTCACCTCGGTGAAATATGCGTCCGGCGCCTTCCTCACGCTGACGTACGACGAGCATGGGCGCCTCGCCACGGTGCACGGGCCGGACGGGCTCCGCGGCGGCTTCGTCTACGATGAGCAGCACAACGTCATCGAGGAGCGCACGCCCCGCGGTGGGGTGCGCCGCTGGCGCCACGACGCGCTCGGGCGGCCGGTGGTCTACGTCGATCCTCTCGGCCGGATGACGCGCCGCGAGCTCGACGCCCTCGGCCAGCCGGTCGCGCTCCATCTGCCCAATGGGAGCTCGCTGCGCTTCGAGCACGACGCCCTTGGACGCCTTACCCGCCGCACCGATGCGCTCGGACGCGTCCAGACGTTCCGCTACGCCGGCCTGAAATCCCCGGTCGAGGTGACCCAGCCCGACGGCGGACTCTGGTCCCTGTCATTCGATCTCAACGAGCGTCTCCAGCAGGTGAAGAACCCGAAGGGTGAGACGTTCGATTTCCGCTATGACCGCGCCGGCAACCTCCGCGAGTACCGCTCGTACGATGGCCGCATTTCCCGCGCCCGGCACGGCAAGAACGGCCGTCTGGCGCGGGTGGAGAACGCCGATGGTTCCTTCCGCGCGCTCCGCCACGACGGGGCGGGAAGGATCCTCACCGAGGAGACGCCGCACGGAGCCGTCAAGGTCGAGACGCCCGACGACCTCACAGTCGAGTACATCTTCGAGGATCCAGCCGGGGAGGTCCGCCTGCGCGTCGAGCGCGATCCGCTCGGCCGCGTGGTGGCCGAGGCGCAGAACGGCCGGACGATCCGCTACGAGTACGACGCGCAGAACCGCTGCATCGCGCGCCATCTCCCGACAGGGCACGTCACCCGTTATGTTTACGATGAAGAGGGCAACGTCTCGTCGCTCGATCACGACGGCCACCGCGTGGAGATCCAACGCGATCTCGCCGGCTCGGTGGTCCGCAAGGTCTTCGCGAGCGCGGGCGTGGAAGCGCGGCGCGAGGTCGACCCGATGGCGCGCCCCACCCGTGACTGGGTCGGCACTGCCGAGCGCACGATCGTGGATCGCCTCTACGCCTACGATGCCTCCGGCGCGCTCGTCGAGCGCAACGACCTGCGCTGGGGCATCGCGCGCTACCGCTACGATCGGCTCGGAATGCTGCTCGAGGCGAGCTCTTTGAGGAAGCGTGAGTCCTTCGCGTACGACGCGGGAGGCTCGCTGAAG
Source organism: Sorangium sp. So ce362 (assembly GCF_051519845.1). Classification (NCBI taxonomy): domain Bacteria; kingdom Pseudomonadati; phylum Myxococcota; order Polyangiales; family Polyangiaceae; genus Sorangium; species Sorangium sp. So ce362. Next base: position 9,897,553 of record NZ_CP150332.1, read on the forward strand.
CCCGCGGGCTCGGCCTGGGAGATAGGGCCCGGCGGGTTCTTGCTCCGCACCGAGCAGGCCGCATATGGCTACGACGCCGCGAATCGACGCACCCGCGAGACGCGGTCCGACGGCGAGACGGAGTACCTCTGGGACTGCCGCGGCCAGCTCCGCGAGGTCCGACGCCCAGACGGCACCCGCGTGCTCTTCGCGTACGACGCATTCAGCCGCCGGATCAGAAAGGAGATCGTCCCGCCCGCCGACCCGAGCACGCTCGTCTCGGCAGAGGCGCCGAAGCCCCGCGTCGTCGAGTACCTGTGGGACGGCCTCTGCCTCGCCGCCGAGATCGACTCCGAGCGCGGCACACGCGTCTTCGTGCACGAGCCCGGGACGATGAGCCCACTCCTCCAGCAGGAGGGCGCCGTGACGTACGCGGTGATCACAGACCACATCGGCACCCCAACCGAGCTCATCGGTCCGGAGGGTGAGGTCGCGTGGTCAGCGCGTCACTCTGCGTTCGGCATCATCGTCGAGGCCGCGCGGCCCGAGGGTGGCCCGCTCGTGGCGTCCCCCTTCCGGCTGCTCGGGCAGTACCACGACGAGGAGACGGAGCTCTGCTACGTCCGTTACCGCTACTTCGATCCGAAGACGGCGCGCTTCTTGAGCCCGGATCCGCTCGAGCTATTCGGCAGCCGCAACCTGTTCGCATTCGATGGCAGCCCCACCACCCATGCGGACCCGCTGGGCCTCTCCTGTCTGATCATCGGCAACCCGCTGCACGACGCTGCCGTCCGCTATGGCATTCTGCACATGGAGCCGAACCCGCAAAATTATCGCGTCATGATCCACGGCGAGCCCGGCCACGTCGGGTCGTCGGACGTGAACGGAATGGACACCAGGCATACGCCAGCTCAGCTCGTGCAAATGATCCACGCTGCTGGGAACTATAACGGCGCGCAGCTCATCACCCTCAATTCGTGCAACACCGGCCGCATGGAGAACGGCGTGGTCCAGCAGGTCTCCGCCGCCTTTCCTAACCGCGACGTCCGCGGCCCGAACGATCTCGTCTGGGGGGTCGGCCAGTACATCGCACCTCCCGTGGGGGTAGCCAACAGCGTGACCTGGGCGCCGACTCCTGATGAGTTGAGCAACAGCAAACCCGATCAAACGCGCCTCGGCCAGTGGAATTATTTCAGAGACGGCAAACCGCACGCGGCCAGCCAGAACGTGTACGACCAGCACACGGGGCTGACCAGGACGCAGCCCATCAACGTGCCGCCGCTGAAAGATCCACTCCCCTTTCGGTGATCCGTTCCCGGTCAGCTGCGTGCGTGGTAAAGGATGACATCATTCTTGTGACCGATGCCAAAGTCGAGGGCGAGCCAGAGCTCTCCCTCCTCGCCGGCGACGAAGGTGTAATCGGATGGAAAGCACCGGTTCGGATACAAAAAAATGGGAATTGGCTCCCACGCATCTCCTCGCACCAGCCGGCAAATGGAGAACGAAGACAAGCGGTGAAATGAGATCATGAGAAGCTCGCCCGATGGCGTGACTCTCACGTCGAGCTGCTCCCATTTGTTTTTTGTCGGAAATGGCGGAAGCGGCTGCCATCTCCCCTCGACACGGTAAGCGCGGAAGGGCTCCCCGGATTTCAGTTCACCTTCTGCGATCAGGTCATAGGGCGCGTGACCGATGCTCAGCGAGATGCTTGACTCATCCAGCTCGGGTGGCCATGCAAACCTCTCCCCTTCGCATTCTCCTCGCGGGAATATCCACCACCCAGGCTCCAGAGTCGGGGATCCTTGCACCTTCGCGATGACGTCGCCGGATTTCGACACTTTGTGGAAGGGCATATGCGTCGAGTTCAGGAGCCCCTGGACGAGCACGGGAGGGAGAGGCCTGTCCGATCCATCCACCCATCTGTTCGTGCCGTCGGCGCCCCCGGCGAGCACCCCGTCCGCCCACCCATGGACCGACGAGATCCCCGGCTGCTCGACCCATTGGCCGCGCTCCGCATCCCAGCGTGCTACCCCTTGCCGTGGATAAGGCGAGGTTCCCGAGAACGCCCATCCCACCTCGGCGACAGTCCAGGCGCAGTCGGGCCACCGGCCCTCCAGAGTGGCGATATCCCTTGGGACCATGGGCGACGGAAACATCCCCTGGGCATCTGGTGCGCCCACCGCCTCCGTCCTCCGCTGATCCTGGAGCAGCCCTCCCTGGGCCCGCGCGATGTAAGCCCCCGTGGAGGCGATGACCGCTCCCTGGAGCCGATGCAGCCGGATGCGCTGCTGCGATGTTGCGATGGCCGTGAACATACCGTGCTCCACTCCTTCTCCTCCCTCGCCCCCTCGCCCCCTCGCCCCCTCACCGCTTCCCGCGGACCCGCTCGCCCGCCGCGACCAGCTCCCGCATCCACTCCATCCGCAGCGCCGGCTCCGCCGCGAACCTCGCCTGCCACGCCGCGTCCTCGACGCGTTTCGCCTCGCGGGTGAGCCCGTGCCGCGCGATGATCTCCGTCGCGGTCGCGGGGCTCGCCGCGATCTCCGCGAGCATCGCAGCGTAGTCCTCCAGCGAGAGCCGCGGCACGGAAGCAGCCGCTGAGCGCGCAGCGCCGCCCGGCGACGGGGCGAACGGGAGCGACGGCTTCACGCCCTCGAACATCACAGGCGCCGTCCCGGTGACCGGCGGCTTCGAGGCCCCAGCGCCCCCCGGCGGCGCCGCCGCGGCCGGCAGCCGGGAGCGCTGCGCAACCTCCTCGCCCGCGCGCGAGGAGAAAGGCAGCGCCGGCTCGCTCGGCGTCGAGAACATCGGCGCCGTCTCGGTGATCTCCCTCGGCGGGATCACCGGCGCAGGCTGCACCGGCAGCGGCTCGAACCGCACGATGGGCGCGGACAACACCACCACCGGCGCGCTCCCCGGCTTGACGAAAGGCAGGATCAGCTTCGGAAGATCCGCCAGATCCGCCGTCTCCCCCGGCACGCCCACCACCGCCGCCGGTCCCTTCTTCGCGGGCGCCGCCGCGCCGCCGCGAGGCCCCCGCGCCGGCGCCTCCAGCACCGGCGGCTCCGGCCGGACCTCCGGCACCGGACCGGGCGCCGCGGCGAGGATCGCCGTCGCCTCGCCGCGCACGCCGTCGTCGGCCATGATTCGCGCCTGCCAGAAGCCGAGCAGGCGGAAGACGTCGCCCTCGCCCAGCCCACGCGCTCCGAGGAACCCGAGCGGATCCCCCGACGCGGTGAAGGCGCGGAAGAAATCGAGCCAGGCGCCAAGCTCCTCATCGAGCGGAGGCACCTTGCGCTTCACGTGCGCCTGCGCCGCGACGCGGTGCTCGTCGCAGGTCGCCATCAGCGCCCCGTCCCCCATCGCGCTCTCGGCGAGACGCGCGGACCACGCCTCCTCCACCGCCGGCCACACCCCGGCCGGGATGGCGGCGTGGGCCAGGCTCTCGTCCAGCGAAACGCCCTCGGCGGTGTACGCCAGCACGGCCGCATAGGCCGAGAGCGGCACGCCCGCGACCTCGGGGTCCGACGGCTCCGCCCGCTCGCCGCCCGCCTCACACATCGCCGCGCACCACCACCTCGCGCAGCACCCGCCGGCCCCGGCCGATCGGGAAGACGGCGCGCGCCACGAGGTCCACCCGCCGCGCCTCGGGCTGGATGAGCACCGTGTCGATCGACGGCCGCGCGACCACGCGCTCCCCGGTGTCGTAGCGCGCGCTCACCGCCACCGGGAGCGCCGGGAGCGCGAACACGAGCGGATCGAGCGACATACCGTGGATGCCCACCGGATCGCCCGGCGCGAGGTGCTCCTCGAACTGGAGCGACGGGTGGGCGACATTGCCGAAGCGAAGGTCCTGGTCGGCGGGCGGGATCGGCATCCGGGTCGCCTTCCACCGCTCGTCGAACGTGCCGGCGTACTCGAGGCGCGGGGACCAGTGCATCATGATCGCGCCGAAGCCCACCGGCGGGTGGCGATCCAGGGCCGAGGTGTGAGGCCGCTCCGGGTGCTCGATCTGCGGGGCGAGCCGATCCACGAGATCCGCCGCGCTCTTCGCCGCGCCGACGCCCGCCGGGTTCCGGAGGTCGACCACCGAGAGGTCCTCCGACATGCCGCCATAGGCCCGCTCATAGACGATCGGCATCCGCTCGAAGGGCGCCGCCGGCCCGATCGCGACGCCAAAGGCGCCCTTGAAGAAGACGCGTACTCCGTGGACGCGCAGCGGCGTCAGCCGGTCCCGGACCTTCACCGCGACGTCGAGCACCCGCACCTTCTCCGGGGCGATCGCGTCGCCGATCACCACGACGTCCGTGCCGAGCTTGGCCACCCCGAGATCCGACGGGACGCGGAGGCTGCTCCGGGGGCTCTCGGGATCCCAGGGCTCGTCGACGATGCGGACCGGGGCCGGATCGTCGGCGGGCCTCGAGCTCCCGCTCCGACCGAGCACGAAGGTGCCCTTGATGATGGCGACAAGGACGTCGTTCCCGTCGCGGTCGATGAGCGGCACGGGCTGGACGGTGAAGGGGGATTGGTTGGCGATGCTCACGGAGAGGGCCCGATGGATGCTCGTGTATACAGCATGTGCAGGTCGCAACGCCCTCCGTCGAGAACGCGACACGAGAGCTCCCGACGCGCGGGGTGATGGTCAGATTGGACCATGAAGGGTCGTCGAGGAGCGACGCTGACGCGCGGACGAGCAGGATCTCGCCGGCAGCCTTCGCGCACGAGCAGGATCTCGCCGGCGGCCCGCGGCATCGCGACGCTTGCGTCATGGCGAGCGGTCGCGTCAGAGGCGCAGCGGCCGGAGGTCAGCGCTCCGTCATGTAGAAGGTGCTGAGACACATCTCGTCGTTCGTGCCCTCTCCCCACACGACATCGCCGGGGACCCGCGGCTTTCCGTCGATGATCGGCTGGTTCTCGGGCGTGTTGTCCCAGTGGCACTCGAGCGACAGCCTGTCGCCCGGATTGAGCACCTTGGGCTGGGCGAGCTTGTAGCTCCCTTGCCAGTGGAAATCCCAGCGCGGGATGTCGAGCACGCACTCCGAGCTGCCGTCGGCGCGCTCGATCTCGAGGCGCGCGCGCGTGCCGAGCGTGTGCATGTGGAGGCCCGCGACGTGGAGCTCGATCGGCGCGTCGCCCGCGAGCGCCCGGGTGGGCTGCGCCCCCCAGCGGTGCACGACGTCGCCCTCGAAGGCGGGGATCGTCATGGCGTCGCCGACGAGCCAGGCCGGGTTCGTCCACGGCTGCGTGGAGCCCTCCCGCTCGACCGAGCTCTCGAGCATCACATCGATCGCGGAGCGATCCGGCAGCTTGCCCGCCGCCAGCGTGTTGTAGTGGACCTGCACGACCAGCCGGGAGCCTGGCTCGACCCGGGTGCCCGTCCCCGGGGGGAAGGTCATGCTCCCGCCGCCGGGCACCCAGCCGCCGAGCCAGCGCGGCCTGATCCCCGGGCCCCCGAAGCAGGGATAGCCCGGGCCCGGGTCGGACGCGTCGAGGGCCTCGACGTCGGCGACCAGCTCCGGCGCCGCGATGTAGGCGATGACGTGGTGGACGATGCGCTCCTCGCCGGGCCTGACCCCGAAGCCGGTGACGTAGCGCGCGCTCTCCTCCGGCCAGTCGATCACGAAGCAGCGGTAATCGTCGGGCCCCGCCTGCGGGGTGTACTCGACCGGCATCTCGAGCGTCAGGTCCACCCGCGCGAGCTCGTTGCTCGCCGGCGGATCGAGCGGCGCGCCCTCCTCCGCCGGGTCGCCCAGGGCCGCGCCGCCGTCGACCCAGGCGGCGATGGTCTGGATCTGCTGCTCGGACAGGGAGCGATCGCCCACGTACTCGGCGCACGCGCTGTCGGCCGGCCAGGGGGGCATGGTGCGCTCGACGACGGCCTGCTGGATGAGCGGCGCCCAGGGCACCGCCGCCTCGGGCCCCTCGAGCGAGAACGGCGCGATGCCGCTGCCGCTGTGGCACCCCGCGCACCTCGCGTCGAAGATGGGCTTGACGTCCCGGTAGTACGAGACCGCGGCCTGGACGCCGCCGCCCGCCGCCCCCCCGGCGTCGTCGTCGCCGCCGCACCCGGCGACGACGACGGCCAGCGCCACGCCCACCCATGCCGATGCGCCCATATAGCCTGCCCACCTCATCATAGGAACACCTGCCCTCGCCTCAGCGACGCTCGTGAACCCCGCCGTTCGTCGCCGGCTCGCGCCGGAGGAAGAACGCGATGACCTCGGCGAGCTCGTCGCGCGCGGCCACGAGGAGCACCGTGGCGCCCCCCGCGACGATGGAGGAGCCGCGCGGCGCCTCGACGCGGCCGTCGGGGCGGTAGACGCCGGCGAAGACGCACGACGCGGGGAAGCCGGCGCTGCCCGCGATGACGCTCACGGAGCGGCCGGCGACCATCGAGTCGACGGGGATGTCGAGCTCGAACGCCACCGACTCGCCGGCGCCGAGCACCATCGCGTGGCGGACGCCCGGGTGCTCGATGGCGGTGGCCATCGCGCCGATGAAGACGTCGATCTCGGAGAGGATCCGGTGGACGCCCGCGCTGACGTAGACGCTCCGGTAGTCGGAGTCGCGCATGCGCACCATCACGCGCTTGGCGCCCGCGGCCTGGGCGAGGAGCGCGACGGCGAGGTTGTCGGCGTCGCGGCGGAGCATGGCCACGACCACGTCGGCGCGCCCCACCTCCGCCTCCTTGAGGAGCCCGGCGTCGGTCGCGTCCCCCACGAGCGAGACGAGGCCGTGGCGCTCGAAGGCGCTGTTGGCGATCGACTCGTCGCGATCGATGATGGTCACCTCGTGGCCCGTCTTCGCGAGGTGGACCGCGACGCTCAGCCCTGCGCGCCCGGCGCCCGCGATGAAAACGCGCATGTCATCCGCCTCCTTCGTGCGCCGAGAGCTTCACCATCTCCCGGTCGATCTCGTTCGCGTGGGCGTCCGCCGTCTCGGAGTCGATGAGCCCGCGCCTCGCCGCGTCGAGCACCGCCGCCTTCTGCGCCGTGAGCAGCGCGGCGTCCGTGAGGTGGTCGCGCACCTCCTGGCCCCGCGGCGACTGGAGCGCCGCCTCCGCCGCGATCACGCGGCGCTGGAACGCGGCCCGGCGCTCCGCGTGCTCCTTGCGGGAGAGGAGGCCCGAGGCGAGCAGGTCGTCGAGCTCCGACTGGCCACGCCGCGCGGCGATGAGCGTCGCCTTCGCGGCGTCGAGCGTCGGGTCGGCGCTCGGGGTCGCGACCCCCAGGAACTTGAGCAGCCGCGCGAACGGCAGCGCCTGCACCACCAGCGTCACGAACGTCACGCCGAAGACGATCGTGACCAGGCGGTCGCGGTACGGCATGTCGTGCGGGAGGCTGAGGACGGCGGCCATCGAGAGCGCGCCCTTGATGTTGCCGACCAGCATCACGTGCTGCCAGCGGAGCGGCACGACCTCCCGCGTCATGGCCCGGAGCACGCCGAAGCAGCCGTAAACGGCCACCGCCCTGCCCGCGTGCAGGGCGATGAGCGCGAGGCCGATGGAGGCCGCCTCGCGCACGAGCATCTCCGCGTGGATCTGCATGCCGACGAGCAGGAACAGCAGCACGTTGAGGCCGAAGCCGCCCGTCTCCCAGAACCCCTCGAGGGCGAGCACGCGCGAGGGCTCGAGGTGGCGGCGCGCCGCCTTGCCGACGACGACGCCGACGACCACGACGGCGATGACCGGCGAGGCGTGGAGCCGCTCGGTGACCAGGGCCGTGGCGAACACGAGCACGAGGGAGGCGAGGATCGCGGTCAGGTGGTCCGGCGTGCGGCGGAGGAGGGCCGTGCCGACGGCGCCGAACGCCCCGCCGAGGACGGCGCCGCCGGCCACGCCCATCGCGAGCTGGCGGAAGGTCTCGATGGCGTCGAACGTGCCGCTCGCGAGGACGCGCGAGGCGAGCACCACGAGCACGAGCGCCGTGCCGTCGTTGAAGAGGCTCTCCCCCTCCATGATGGCGGCCAGCCGGTGCGGGACGTGGACGCTCCGGAAGGCGAGCAGCACGCTCACGGTGTCGGTGATGGAGAGCACCGCGCCGAGGAGGAGCGCCGCGGCGAACGGGAGATCGAGCACCAGCGTCGCCACCGCGGCGGTGCCGAGCAGCGAGATGAGCACCCCCGGCACGGCGAGCGCGAGGATGGGCCGGCTCGCGGCGCGCAGGCTGTCCGCGTCGGCGAACAGGGCGCCCTCGAAGACGAGCACCGGGAGGAACGCGATGAGGATGACCTCCGGGTCCATCGGCGTGTTCGGCAGCACGTCGACGACGACGAGGAGGAGCCCCACCAGCACGAGCGCGACGTTGTACGGGATCCCGACGCGCTTGGCGCCGATCGCGACGGTGGAGCCGACGGCCAGGACGAGGAGCAGGCTCTCGAGCCGCTCCCTCATGCGTCTCCTCGCGGCGGCGACACGAGGGCGATGGCAACCGGCGCACGCGGCGGGCACGCCGCGATGTGCGTGGGGTCTCTAGGGGCCATCACCGTAGATCCTGCGCTACAGGATCGCACCGGGATCCGCAAGATAGGAGAGACGCCGCCGGAGCCGTCGGGCGGGCGCCGTGCGAAGGCAGGCGAGACGGGAGCGTGCCTGTGCCCGGAAAGCGGGGAGATGTCCGAGATCACATGACACGACAGCCGCAACGCTCTCGCGTCCTCCGCGGGCGGCAGTCCCCCGGCGAAGCGCGACGGAGGAGCGTTGACCCGCGATCAGAAGGGCCAGACGAGCGGGACGACGATCAAGGCGGTCGCCAGCACGAGCAGCTGCAGCGGCAGGCCGACCCGGGTGAAGTCTTTGAACTGATAGCCTCCGGGTCCCATGACGAGGATGTTCACCGGGGAGGCGATCGGCGTCGCGAAGGCGGCCGAGGCCGCGAACGCGACCCCCATGAGCAGCGGCTCCGGCGTGAGGCCGAGCGCGCCGGCCAGGCGGACCGCGAGGGGGGCCATGAGCACGGCGGTCGCGGTGTTCGAGAGGACCATGCCGATGGCCGAGGTGAAGAGCATGAGCACGCCGAGGACCACCGTGGGGCGCGCCCCCGCGAGGAGCCCCTCGGCGGCGGAGACGGCGGCCCCCATCGCGCCGGTGCGCTCGAGCGCGGCGGCGAGGGGGACCATGCCGGCGATGAGCACGACACTCTCCCAGTTCACGGCGCGGTAGGCGTCCACCGGGCGCACGCACTGCGCGAGCACGAGGAGGAGCGCGGCGAGCAGCACGGCGATCACGTTGGGCAGCCACCCGAACGCCATGCAGACGAGCATGCCCAGGGTGATGCACACCGCGACGACGGCGCGCTCGCGATCGACGAGGACGTCGCCGCGCGCGTCGGGCTCGGCGACGAGCACGAGATCGCGCCGCTCGTCGCGCAGGTTCTTCAGGTGCTTGAGCCGCCCCTTCACGAGCAGCGTGTCGCCGGCGCGGAGCTTGAGATCGCGCAGCTCGGGCGTGGCATCGAACACCGGGAGCCAGCCGTCGCCCCGCCGGATCGACAGCACGCTCGCGCGATAGCGGTCGCGGAACCTGGCCTCCCTCAGGGTCTTGTCCGTCAGGCCGGAGCGCCGCGGCAGCACCACCTCGGCGAGGGACTCCTCGGGCGGCAGCGAGAAGACGGGCCGCGCCGAGAGCGCCTCGAGCCCGAAGCGATCGGCGATCGCCGCGATCGCCGCGTCGCTCCCGAGCAGGCGCAGCTCGTCGCCGACGGCGAACACCGCCTGCGGCACCACGCGCTGCGCCTCGAGGCCGTGGGGCCCGGGGCGCGCGATGCCCACCACGGTGGCGCCGAAGTCCGCCCGCAGGTTCGCCTTTCCGAGCGTGAGGCCGGCGAGGTTCGCGCCGGGCGCGACGCGCACGGCGCGCAGGGCGCTGCCGAGCCCGTACTCCATCGAGAGGTCGTCGAGCGAGAGCGCTCGCGGCGCGCCCGCCTCGCCCCTGTCTCCTTTGCTGGGCAGCGCGCGGCGACCGATCGCGACGACGTACGCCGCGCCGACCGCGAGCACGACGAGTCCGGGGACGGTGAAGCTGAAGAAGCGGAACGGCGCTCGCCCCGCCTCGCGGAGCGCCTCGCTCACGAGCAGGTTCGGCGGGGTGCTGATGAGCGTCAGGTTGCTCCCGAGGTGCGCCGCGAACGCGACGGGCATGAAGAGCCGCGCCGGCGCGATCCCGCGGCGGAGCGCGAGCGTCCCGACGACCGGCAGGAGGATCGCCACGGTCCCCGTGGAGCTCATGAAGGCGGACAGGAGCGCCGTCGCCCCCATCACCACGACGGTCACCTGAGCTTCCCCGCCGCCGGCGAAGCGCTCCAGGCGCTGGCCCAGCCAGTCGGCGACCCCCGTGTCGGTCAGCGCGGCCCCGACGATGAACAGGCCGGCGATCATGAGCACCGCGGGGTTCGAGAACCCGGCGAGCGCGTCCGGGACCGTGCTGACACCGGAGATCGTGAGCGCGAGCAAGGACATCATCGCCACGACGTCGAGCCGCAAGCGATCGCTCACGAACAGGACGATCGCGAACCCGAGAATGACGAGCGCGAGAATGGCCTCAGAGGTCATGGGGGGGGCGCAGCCTAGCGGGACTTGCGCGAGGCTGCATCACGTGCGGGTCGGATCACCGCGCACGTCTCGGCAGCGCGCTTCCGTGGCGTCGCTCGGCGTCGCTCGCGCATTGAAATGTCGGCGGCTGACGCTATTCACGAGGCATGCGTGAGCGTCGTCCCAGCCAGACCGCCGCCACTGTCGCGCTCATCCGGGCGCTCGCGGACCAGGGCCTCACCGATGTGCCGGGCTTCGAGGACCCCGTCGTGCACCGGCTCCTGTCGCGCGGGTGGAGCGCCGCGCTGACGCTGATCGCGCGGCAGCTCCGGCGCATGGCCCCCGCGAAGCGCGCGCGCATCCTGGCCCGGCTCTCCTCGGTCCCGCTGCGGGTGCGGGCCATCGACGTGGAGCTGGAGGGCGCCGTGGCGCTCGGGTGCCGGCAGGTCGCGAGCCTGGGGGCCGGCCTCGACACGCGCGCATTCCGGATGAAGGCGCTCTCGGCGACTCATTTCTTCGAGATCGATCACCCGGCGACACAGGCGTTCAAGCAGAGCAAGGCAGCGGGGCTGTCGCCGGTCGTGGAGAAGCTGACGTACGTGCCGGTCGATTTCGAGCGCGACGCGCTCGCCACGTGCCTTCTTTCGGCCGGTCACCGGCCGGACGAGCCCACCGTGTGGATATGGGAGGGGGTCGTGATGTACCTGTCGGACGACGCGCTCCGGGCGACGCTGCGGTCGCTCGCCGACGCCTCGGCGCCGGGCAGCGTCCTCCTCGTGAACTACATGGAGCCCGAGGCGCGGCGCCGCCTGGGCCTCGTTGGCAGCCTGATCGCGCGGATCTGGAGCGAGCCGCTCGTCGGCTTCCGCCGGCGCGAGGTGATGCTCGCCGAGGTCGAGCGGGCCGGGTTCCGCGCATTGCGCGACACCGGCGGGGAGGACTGGGCCCGGCAGTTCGGAGCCCCCATCGCCTCGTCCAACCCGGCCGCCAACACACGGCTCCTCGTCGCCGAGCGCTCCGGCGCGAGCTGACCCCGGGCTCTCCTTCGCGCGTCACCGCCCGACGAGCCCCGGAGCCCGCCGCGTCAGCGACGCGGCTCCCCTCGCGGGAGCGCCGTGGATACCGCACCTCGTCAGGAGACCGCACCTCGTCAGGCGGAGCCCGGCGTCAGCTCCACGTCTCCGAGCGCCGCGGGTTGCGGGTCTCGATGGCCTCGGCGTGGCCCCGCAGCCCGCGCGCGGCGGGCAGGTTGCCGTGCGTCTCGAAGACGTCGGCGAGGGCGAGCCCGAGGATGACGATCTGCTGGGGTTTCTCCAGCGCGCCGACGGTCGGCGCCGCGGATCCGAGCAGCTCGAAGGCCCGCCGCCACGACTTCGCGGCGGCGTCCGGCATGTCGGCGTTCAGCGCCGCGTGCCCGGAGCAGCGGTGCATGTCCGCCGCGAACTGGTGGCTGCCGCGGCGGTCCGCGAGGTCTCCGGCGCGGGCGTACGCCTCCGACGCGTCGAGGAAGCGGCGTTGCTTGCTGTGCAGGCTGCCGAGCGAGGCATAAGCCTCGGGGACGATCGCGAACAGCCCGCGCCGCTCTGCCTCCTTCAGCGCGGCGATGAACACCCGATGTCCCTCGTCGACAACGCCCGCGCCGATGAGCGAGCGCGCGCGCTGCATGGCGACGTGAATCGCCTCCTCGCCCAGCCCGCGGCCCATCAGCATCTCCTCGGCTTGCTGCTGGAGCTGCGCAGCCTCGGTGTGCCGTCCCGCGTGAAAGCACTTGTCGGCCTCATGCAGGAGGCGCCGCGCCTGGAGGAGCTCCGGAGCGCGAAGGGGGGAGTCGGGCGCGATACGGTTCTCGAGGTCGACGGGGAGGCGCTGCCCGCGGGCCGAGAGATCGGTGAGCAGGCGCTCGAGATCGACCAGGGCCGCGCTGTCGGCCTCCGGCCACACGACGCGGGACGCGCCGTCGCCGAAGCGCGCGAGCAGGTCGCCGACGCTCGAGTGGACCGGATCGACGAGGACCCAGCGCACGAGCGCGAGCTCGGGCCCCTGCGCGAGCCAGAGGACGTCGCGGGCATACGCGCGGGGATCGTCGATGTGCTGTGGCGCGAGCACCACGACGGCGCCCGCGTCCGGCGCGCGGGCGGCGAGGTGGGCCGCGAGGGCGCCCGCGAACGCGTCGAGCGGCTCGCGCAGGGGCCCGGGCTCGGGCGTCGCCGTGGGATCACCGGGCATCGCCGGGGCGCCGAGCTCGCGCGCCAGCGCGCGTTCGCGGGCGGCCCAGCCCTGGCTGGGCCCGTAGAAGGGGTCGGCCAGGACCCACACGGGACGGGGCGCCGGGCCTGCTTCGCCGAGCGCCCGCAGCAGCGCCAGCGTGTGCCCGTGCACGTGCGCCGGAACGATCACGTGCAGCAGGCGGGCTCGCTCGCCTGTGAAGATGGCGCTGAGCGCGCGGGCGATGTCGTGGATCATGTCGCGTTCCAGGGCGGAGTCTTGCGCCGATCCGCGCCGAGGCCAAGCGAATGCGCCCGCGCCGCGGCGCGGGACCTCGCCGGCGCCTGCGCTGAACGCCTTCGCGGGGCGCCGCGCCCCCGGCGAGCGAGCGGCCGTTGCGCGTCGCAGGACGCCACGGTCGAGGCGATATGTCTCAGGGTTTTCGCTCCGGAGCGCGGGCGCGGCGCGGAGGAGTACGCGCGGGGGCTTGATCCTTGCTGGCCCGGGCATTGCTGGGCGGAAGAAGCTGAAGCAAGCGTCGAGGGTCGTTGGAGAACCGCTGAACGCGCCCGGGGGTAGACGCCGCCGGTCGCGCTCGATCTCGGAGGAGATGGTACCGTGAAAACAGTGTATCTGTCGCTGCTCTTGGGCGGCATGGTGATCGTGGGTTGCGGTGGCAGCAAGCCTCAGCCGGAGGGGCCGGCCGAGAAGGCGGGCGAGGCTGTGGACGACGCTGCGCGCGACGTCAAGGACGAGACGAAGGACGCGGCGGAGTCGGCCGGTGATGCCGCCGAGGAGGCGGGCGACAAGGTCGAGGAGAAGACGGACTAGCAGGGCCGGCCTCGTCTGCCGGCGCGCTGGTCGAGGACCGGCGCGCCGGCAGAGGGGCGCGCAGCGCCGAGGTGGTCTCCTGCTGTTCGCGCGGTGGCGGCTGGGCCAGGCCGCTCGCCCCCACCGCGCGTTGCGCTGCGCTGCGAGGAGATCCGACCGGAGGGTCCACGCGCGAGATGCACGAGATCCTCCGCGGCCTTTCGTGAACCCCAAAGACCCGGCCGCGCCGAGGCGCGGCTCGCAAGGTGGAGGCAGGAAGATGAAAGCAACGTCATTGCTCGAGAAGCAGCATCGCAAGGTGGAGTCTCTCTTCAAGCAGCTCGAGGGCGGCAAGTCGGAGCCGGCGCCTTTGCTCGCCGAGCTCGCCAACGAGCTTGTCGCGCACATGGCGATCGAGCAGGAGCGCTTCTATCCCGCCGTGCGGCAGGTCAAGGAGGACCTGATCCTCGAGAGCTACGAGGAGCACGCCATCGCCGAGCTCGCCCTGAAGCGGCTGCTCGCGACGGACCCGGAGGACATCTCGTTCAAGGCTCGCGTGACGACGCTGAAGGAGCTCATTCAGCACCACGTCGAGGAGGAGGAGAAGGAGCTCTTCCCCAAGGTCGAGAAGGCCATCGACGAGAAGCGCCTCACGGAGCTCGGCAAGGAGATGAAGGCGGAGTTCGAGCAGCGGCTGGCCGAGGGCTACGAGGCGCTCCTCCCGGCGGGTTACAAGAAGACATCCGCGGACAGGGCGAGCCACGCGAGGCACGCGAGGCGCGCGAACGGCGCGAACCTGGGCTGACGGGGCCAGCTCTGGCGGAGAGCGGGAGCGCGATAGACCGGGGTTGAGCCGCGGAGGCAGGCGAGGGCGCGGGGCGGCGGAGGCCCTGTGCCCTCCCAGCCCTCGCGGCTCTTCTTCTTGTGTTCGCGGCGGCGCGCGGCGCGCCGACCCGGGACCCGCGAGCGGCAGTTCGGCGGTCGACCATGGTGGAAGCAATCGGCTGGATCAGCTCCGTCATCCTCGTCCTGACGGTCGGCAAGCAGGTCCACAAGCAGTGGAAGAGCAAGACGAGCGAGGGTGTTTCCAGGTGGCTCTTCCTCGGCCAGCTGGCCGCCTCGACCGGGTTCGTCGTCTACAGCTGGCTTGTCGGGAACTGGGTCTTCGTGGCGACGAACTCGCTCATGGTGGCGAACGCGCTCGCCGGGGCGCTGATCGTCTTTCTCCAGCGGAGGCGCGGCGCGCCGTGATGGGCGTCGTGGTGCGCTCGTCATCCTCCAGCGGAAGCGGATTGAACCGCCAAGGCGCCAAGGACGCCAAGAGAAGAAGAAAGATCTCTTCTCCTGGCATCTTGGCGCGTTTCTCTTCGCCTCAGCCAGTCGGCATTATCCCGTCCGACTGGAATTGAAAGCCGGCCAACACACCCCTGTGCGATACCGACGCTTCTCTCCGCACAGAAACGCTGCAAGCTCACCGACTGCGCCTGAACCGCTCTCAGCATGCAAAAGTGCAGCATGATCGGTATACGTTGAGCGTGAATCCAAAGCCTCATAGCATCGACAGATGCTTGATACTTCGACGCGCTCATGCACCATCGCGCTCGCCGCGACGTTCATTGCCTCTGTGCTGTCGGGCTGCATTGGCGAGCTGGGCAGCGTGCTGACCGAGGGCGAAGAGAGCGGCCCGACGAGCGGCGCCGGTGTCGGCAGCGATAACGGACCGCCGGGCGGCGGGCCGACCACCAGCACCGGCGGCTCGACCGCCGCGGGCTCCGGAGACAGCGATGGCACCGGCGGCTCACCCGCCGGCGGCACCGCCGGCTCGACCACCGCGGGCACCGGGGGCAGCGCCAGCTCGACCACCGCGGGCGCCGGGGGCAGCGACGGCTCGACCACCGCGGGCACCGGGGGCAGCGCCGGCTCGACCACCGCGGGCACCGGGGGCAGCGCCGGCTCGAGCACCGCGGGCGCCGGGGGCAGCGCCGGCTCGACCACCGCGGGCACCGGCGGCTCCGGCGGCTCCGGCGGCTCCGGCGGCTCCGGCGGCTCACCCGCGGGCGGCACCGGCGGCTCCGGCGGCGGCGGCACCGGCGGCTCCGGCGGCGGCGGCACCGGCGGCTCCGGCGGCTCCGGCGGCTCGACCGGCGCGGCGCAGCTGTGCGTCGATACGATCAACCAGCACCGCGCCACGCTCGGCTTGCCTCCCCTGGCGCGCTGGAGCGAGGCGGAGTCGTGCTCCGATGGAGAGTCCGAGTCCGACGGGAACGCCAACAAGCCGCACGGCGCGTTCGGCGCTTGCGACGAGCGAGCTCAGAACGAATGCCCCGGCTGGGGCGGCCCCCCCGAATCCATGATCGTCCCGTGCCTGCAGCTCATGTGGGACGAGGGGCCCGGCGAGGATTTCAATGCCCACGGCCACTACCTCAACATGAGCAACACCG
Source organism: Sorangium sp. So ce362 (assembly GCF_051519845.1). NCBI lineage: Bacteria > Pseudomonadati > Myxococcota > Polyangiales > Polyangiaceae > Sorangium > Sorangium sp. So ce362. The sequence continues at coordinate 9,913,515 of NZ_CP150332.1, forward strand.
AGTACACAAAGGTGGCTTGCGGATTCCACACCTTCCCGGATGGCAGCGTCTGGGCGGTGCAGAACTTCCGGTGACCGGCGCGCGAACGCTCACCCGCTCTCCGAGCCGTCGAGCTCCCGCCCCACGAGGACCTCGGTGCCGTCGCCTTCTCCCCGGCCCGCCGCCCCGTCCTCCAGCTTTCCGGTGAGCCGCACGCGCGTCGCGCGGTGCACCCACACGTCGAACGCCTCCATCATCCGCCGCTCGACCGCCGCGCCCTCGAGCACGCCGAGCGCGCGCGCGACGGCCTCCAGCGTCGACAGGGCGCCCTCGCGCGGAGCGCGCCGCAGCCCGTAGCGGCTCGGCGCGCCCTGCGGCAGCGTGACCGGCTCGGCGCCCTGCGCGTCCGCATCGCGGTGAACCGCCCGGCGCGCCTGGTTCCAGCTGCCGTCCGGGACGAGCAACACCACCGGCTCGCCGCGCGCGTCGTCGGGCGAGAGGGCGCGCGCCCCGGGCGACGGGAACAGCACGAGCCGGCGCCCCTCCGGCAGCGGCAGGCGCGGCCGCGGCTCGATCTCGCCGCGCACGCGCACCTCCGCGCCCTCGACAAGGCGCGCGACGAGCCGACCCGTGTTGGTGCTCCTCGTGCGCTCGATCCGGTGGGTGAGCAGCACGACGCGCGTGCGCACCGCGAGCCGGGGCAGCGCGGCGCAGAGGCACATCGATCGCGGCAAACCGCAGCCGCGGCAGCGCGGCGTCCCCCGCGCGCGGATGGGGGGCAGATCGGGCGGCTGCAGCGGGACGAACGTCATCGGCCGAGGACCGGGCGTTCTCCCACGCGCAGGCCTCCCCGGTCAAATGGCCCCGCCCCCCGGCCCGAGGAGCGCCCCCGGAGCGCTCCCGCCGCGGGAAGGCGCGTCGACCCGGCGCCCGGGAACCTCGACGCCCCCCGAGATGTCATGACACGCATGCTGGTCAGTCTGACCCCGGCTCGCCGTCGAGCCGTCGCGCTCTGCATTCTCGCGCTGAGCGCCGGATGTCACGTGTCGCCCGCGGCCTCGCCGGACGCGCCGCCGGCGCTCCCCTTGAGGGAGCACCGGCGAGAGCGAGGTCCTCAGCATCGGCAACCTCGCCGACCTCGCGCAGGCGGCCGGCGTCGAGAACGGCGCGCTGTTCACGTACCGGCTGGCCGGGGGGCTCCACCTGCGCCCCCACGGCTCGGCGCTCGTCCCCTTCACGCAGCAGGACGTCGAGACGCAGCGGCTCACGTGGTTCGGCGGCGAGGAGGAGCGGGGCCGCAGCGGCGCGCGGCTCGCGAACACGACCCGGCAGACGCTGCCCGCGGGGCCGATCGCCGTCTACGAGGCGAGCGGCTTCGCCGGGGAGACGGGGCTCCCCCGCCTCAAGCCGGGCGAGCGCACGTTCCTCCTGTTCGGCGCCGATCTCGACGTCGAGCTCCGGGCGGCCGACCGGCGCGCGGAGGACGTCACGCAGAAGCTCGTCTTCCAGGGCGAGGCCCTGAAGGAACACTTCGTCCGCAAGCACAGGCGCAGGTACGTGGTCGAGAACCGCGGCGGCCAGGAGCGGCGCGTCTACGTGGCGCTCGACATCGTGAAGAACGCCAGCGTGCGCGGCTTCGACGCGGTGGACTTCGACGAGGCGAGCGAGAAGCCGCTCGGCGTCCTGCGCGTCGCGCCGCGGAGCAAGCTGGAGCGCGAGGTGACCCTCGACGAGGCGCTCCAGCGCTCGGTCAGCGTGCGCTCGCTGTCGGCGCGCGTGCTGCGGGAGAAGTCCGACGTCACCGCGCTGTCCGCCGCGGACCGCGTCACGCTGGGCGCCGCGGCGAGGCTGTTCGAGGACGTGGAGCGGACCGACAAGGAGACGGCGGCCGAGCGCTCGCGCATCGACCGGATCGAGAGCGATCTCGCGCGCTTGCGCGAGCACCTCGAGGCGCTCGGCGACAAGAGCGGCTCGCCGGCGGGCGCGAATCCGCTGGTCGTCCGCATCCTCGCGCTGGAAGACGAGCTGTCCGGCGCCCGGCGCCGCGTCGAGCAGCTCGGGGCGCAGCGCGAGGCGCGCCTCGCGGCCGTGAAGGGCGAGCTCGAGCGGCTCCGTTGATGAGGGAGGTCACGCCGTGCGTGCCGTTCTGAAGGGGGCACCGATCCGCTCGAAGAGCGAGAATGAACCCCAGAGGACACAGAGGAGAGGCAGGGAAATGTCGTCCGTTACGCGCTCACGGCAGCGAATGCCGCTTCAGCGTGGCCCACCCGATCTCGGGGCTCCCCCAGGCCATGCCGCCGCCCTGCGTTGTGCACAGCGTCACCTCCGCGCCGCCCGCGCAGCTCGAGTAGGTCGAGCAACCGTTGCTGTCCGCCGCGCTCGGGGTTCCCGTGCACCGGTTCAGCTCGGCCCACCGCTCGAAGGTGCCGACGGCGCCGAGAAAGGTGATGTTCGCGCCGTTCGGCGCCTGCTGAGCTCCGCCCTCGTAGGGCACCAGCACGTCCGCGGTACCCCGGAACGAGATCTCGGTCACCGGCCGCGCCGGCTGGCAGGGCTGCTCCGACTCGGCCAGAAGGTCGAAGGCGCTGGGAGCGACTCCGGCAAAGACGTCCGCCGCGTTGCAGGCCAGGTGGTAGGCCATCCCGCCGCCGTTCGCGACGCCCACGGCATAGACCCGCTTGACGTCGACGCACGCCTCCGTCTGGACTTGCTGGACCAGGGCACGCGCGAACCCCACGTCGTCGACGTCGCGTGACGTCGTGCAACACGGACCGATGTTCCACGCGCCGTCGATGCCCTGCGGCCACGCGACGATGAATCCTTCGCTCTCGGCGAGCTCGCGGTACCCCGAGGCCTCGGCCTCCGCCGCCGGGGTCCCGCCGAGCGTATGGTAATCGAGCACCAGCGGCATGGGGCTCGCCCCCGTGTAGCTCGCAGGGAGGCGAACGACGTAGCTGCGGGTCGTGTCCCCGACCGTCACCGTGCGGTCGTTGTCGCCGGGCGCGAGGGTGGTGACCGGGCAGGCGGTCGCCGTGCCGCCACCGCCGGGCGCTCGGCAGAAGCCGCCCTGGCAACGGAACGGCGCGCCGCCCGGCTCACCGAGCGACTCGCAGGCGGCATCATCGCTGCAGGAGAGATCGCAGAACGCAGCGCTCTCGGTCGCGGCGCACGCCGCCTCGGTAGGCCGCTCCGCCACGGCCACGCACTCGGCGCCGGAGGCGAGCCCCGTGCATTCGTCGGCGACCGAACAGGCGCGCGTGCAGACGCCGCAGATGCAGGCGAGACCGTCCCCGCAGCTGGCATCGCAGCTCGTGAGAAAGTTGGTCTCGCTCCCGGTTTGCGGGCCCACGCCCTTGCAGGCCGGGGCCAGCAGCGCCGCGCCCGTCACGCCCGCGAGGAGGCACGCCGTCGCGACCCCACTAGGCCTCATCGCCGCCCCCCATGTCCTGCTGGATCAAGCACTGTCCGACGTACAGCACGACCTGCGTGTACCTGTCCGGCGTCTCGTGCGTCGCGTTGAATGCTTCGATCTGCTCGCGCAGCTCGACAAGCTGGGCGCGCAGGCGCCCCAGCGTCTCGTAGGCCCGCTGTTCGTGCGGATGGCCGGGCCACACGTCGAGAGTATAGGTGCTCCCCCCGACGCGGTCGGCGAGGCCGGGCGCGGTGCGATCCTCGCGCAACCGGCACAGGATGGTCTTCACCATCGCCTGGTAGTGATCGAAGATCGCCGCCTCCCACCCCACGGGCGAGCCGAGCAGCACGTAGAGGCTCGCGGCGCTGTACGTCGCTCCGGCATCTTCACCGGTCCGCTCGACTCGCGCCGATTCCACCAGGCGCTTCAGGGCGCCATCGAGCTCCGAACGATCGATGTGCGTCCGCTGCGCCAGATCGTCGCGCGTGAGCGGGCCCTCCCGATAGATGATCGCCACGACGAGCTCGTCCACGCCCTCGCCGGAGCGAATCGCGCGAAGCGCGCCGAGCTCGTCGTCGGACACCGCGCGATACACCACCTGAGCTCCCTGCCCCGCCTGGAAGATCAGGCGGCTCTCGCAGAGGTCGAAGAGCACCCCGCGCAGCAGGACATCATCCTCGGCGGCGAACGCCCGCAGGATCTCGGCCCGCGGCGTGATCCCCCGGCGGCGGATGTGGTCCAGCACGGCCTCCCAGAGCGAGCGGCCGCGCTCGACCGAGCTCTCGGTGATCCGCCGGACCCGTCGCTGATAGCTCCGGAGCCCCATGCCGAACATGTCGGCGCCCACCTTGCGGCTGACTCCCTGTCGCTCGAGCTCGGTCGCCAGGTCCTGGAACACCTGGTCCGCGAGCTGGGCCAGGGGGGCACGCCAGCCCCCCGAGGTCGCCAGCTGAGCGATGAGGACAGTGGTCTGGCGAACAATTGCCTGAATCAGCTCGACTGTCATACGTTCCGGCGAGAAACCTCGTAGCTCGCCGAGAGTATCGTGGCGCCGGACAGCTGGGGAGTGACAAACCCGACGCCCCCCGGGCGTGGAGAGGGGTCGACGCCGGCTCCGCCGGCTGCGCAGGAACACGTGGACTGCACACCTGGCTTACTTCACGACATGTCTCATGGGTCTTCCCACGAGGGCTCGACCGCGGGCCGCTCCCGCTCGATGCTCCCGCTCCCCTCCTCCTGCCGGTCGCGGAACGGGGTCACGCGCGGCGGGAAGTCGCGGAGGCCGCGGCCGGCGGTGGTGTCGTAGCGGGCGAAGAGCAGCGCCGAGAGGCGGGGGGACGTCTCTGCGGGGCTCGGGATGTCGAACAGGAACGTCCCTTCCGCGCCCAGCGACACGCGGTGTCCGCGCGAGAGCCAGCTCCAGAACGTGAGCCCCGCGGTGAACGCGTCACGCAGGAACGCCTCGTCGCGCGTCTCGTTCTCGGGCCGGTAGCTCGCGAGCCAGCCGAGCTGGATCCACGGGAACAGCCCGCGGCCGGGGAGCAGATCGAGATCGAGCGTCGCGTCGATGCGGTCGAGCGTCGACGGCACCGGGCTCAGGCGCAGCGACGTGCCCGCCGTGACGAGCGCGTCGACGAACGGCCGGTGCCGCAGGCGCGCGCCGACCGAGGCCTGCGTCCGGTGCTCGGCGGCGTACGGGGTGAAGATGTCCTTGTCGGCGCCCGGGAGGCCGCGGAGCGACTCGTCGACCGCGAGCAGCGTGAAGCCTGCCCAGGGCGAGAGCGTGAGCTCGCCCAGCGGGATCGACCAGAACGCGCTCGCGCTCGCCCTGCCACCCAGCGCGCCCCCGGCGCCCGGCTGGAGGACGAGGCGACCGCTCAGCGCGACGCCGGGGACCCAGCCGCTCGAGCCGAGATCGAAGCGCGCCTCGGCGCCGACGCTCTCCGGCCCGTCGCGCAGGCGCCCGAACCCCGCGGCCGCGACCCAGGCGCGCCGCTCGATGAGCTCGCGGTGCACGTCGACGCCGAGCTCGAGGAAGCGGAGCGGCAGGCGGAGATCTTCCTCCGTGAGCTCGCTGTCGACGAGGCGCGCGTAGGCGCCGACGGAGAGCGGCCCCACGTCCGGGTCCTCTCCCACCGGGGGCGCCGGCCGGAGCGGCTCGTCGGCGGGCGCGAAGGGCGCGGGCGACGGCGGCGCGGGCGGCGGCACGCGCGGGCGAGGCGCGCCGTTGGCGACGGCGAGCTCGACGCGGAGCAGCGCCCTGCCGCCGGGCGAGGCGACGCGCAGCACGTGCGGGCCCTCGGGGAGGACGGCGACGCGGGACTCGACCTCGCCGCCGAGCCAGAAGAACGGCTCGCGCGTGACGCCCAGGCGGCGCGCCTCGCGGTCCTCGGAGGCGTCGAGCGCGATCGTCCCCTCCTCCAGCGCGCCGGGGGGGGGCCGCACCGGGCGCGCCGGGAGGGGCCGCGCCGGGCGCGCCGGGGGGGGCCGCACCGGGCGCGCCGGGGGGGGCCGCGACGTCGAACGGTGTCACCGAGAAGCGCAGCTGGCCGGCGGGCGTGGCGGCGGCGACCTCGGGATGGCAGGCCGGGTCGCCGCCGTCCGCGAGCGCGGCGCGCGCGCGGGGCGTGGCGGCGCACTCGTAGGCCGCGCGGGCGCGGATGCGCACCACCGTCGGGCCGACGAACGCGAGCTCCAGGGGGCGGGCCGGGTCGATGTCGTTCCAGGTCGAGAGGACGCGGCCCGAGTAGGGCTGCGCTGCACCGGCCGCCGTCGCGCGGATCCAGCCGAGGACGCTCCGATCCGCCGGAGGCCGCGCCTCGATGCGGTGGCTGCCCCTGGGCACCTGCACGACGCAGCGGCCGGTCATCGGCGCGGACGCAGCCGTCGGCGCGGACGCCGCGGAGCACGCGACCGGCGCGCCGTCGAGCGTGATCGAGAACGCGCAGGGGGTCTCCTCGCGGTCGAGCGCCCGGCAGACGCCGTCGAGCACGATCGCGCCCGGGGCGGCGCGGTCGAGCCGGAACTCGGCGCGCGCGCCGTCGGTGATGAGGAGCGACGCCTCCGGCGCGTCGACGAGCGCGCGGCGCACCCGCACGCGGAGCGGCAGATCGCGCTCGGCCCTGGCCCGGATCTCGAGCGTGGCGGTGCCGGCCGTGGCGTCGGCGCGCGGCGGCACGGCCCAGCCGGTCGCCGGCGCCAGCCGCGCGAGGGCGGCCGGCGGGAGCTGGAGCGGCGGCGACGTCGCGGCCGGCGCGAAGCCGGCGGGAGGCGCCGCGCCCGGGGCGGCAAGCGCGGTGTTCCCGGAGGACGCCGGCGCCGCGCCCTGGCCCGCGTCGGCCTCGCGGGCGGCCGCCTGCACGGCGAGCTCGGCGAGCGCGAAGGCGCGCAGGGTGAGCAGGCGATCGGGCGCCGGCGCGGCGGCGGCCACGTCGGTGGCGAGGTTCGCGGCGCGGGAGAGCGCGGCGGAGGAGCCGTGGGCGAGCCCGATCCGGGTGAAGGCGTCGGCGGCGATCCGCGCCTCGCCGGAGCGCTCGGCGAGGAGGCCGAGCAGGAGCGCGTCCGCGCCCGAGCTGCCGCCCGCGGGGCCGGCGAGCAGCGCGACGCCGCGCCGCGGGTCGCCGGCGATGCCGGCCGCGCGCGCGGTAGCGAGGGGCGCGCGGTCGTCGGGCAGCGGGAGCGGCGGCACGCGCGCGAGCAGGCCGAGCGCGACCGCCGGCGGGCTGCCCGGCGGCAGGGCGAACACGGTCGACGGCGGCGCGCCCGCGGCCGGCGCGCCGGGGAGCTGCCCGGCGTCCCCGAGGTCGTCCTCGGCGGCGCGATCGAGCGCGGCGAGCGCCGGGAAACCGAGCACATCGAGCGCCTCGGATCGCTGCGCGTGGAGCGGCGCGCGGGCAGCCGAAGGCGCGGCGCGGAGGGCGCGCGTGGCGCTCCGGATTTGATCGAGCGTGCCGTCGACGGGCGCGCCGGGCGGCGGGCGCGCCGGCCTGACGACGCGCGGCGCGGCGGGCGCGGCAGGGTGCAGGCGCACGGCGGCGCGGAGCAGCGCCGGCGCGGCGGTCTCGACGCGCAGCTCGCCCGCGCCGACGGGGACCGGGATCTCGATGGATCCCGTGGCGCCCGCGCGCACCCAGGCCTCGTGGACGACGGCGCCGGCGCTCACGCGCAGCACGCGCGCTGCGCCGCCGGCTGCGGGCGGCGCGCCGGCGCCTGCGGGCGGCGCACCCGTGCCTGCGGGCGGCGCGCCGGCGCCTGCGGACGGCGCCCCCGTGCCTGCGGGCGGCGCGCCGGCGGCCTGAGGAGCTCCCCCCGTGGCGCCTTGCCCTTGCGCTCCGGGCGCTCGCGCCGCCTCGCTCATCACGGCGGCCGGCGCGAGGACGACGCGCGCCACCGTGGCGCGCTCCGGGTCGGGGAGCGCGAAGGTCACGGCCCCATCGACCCGGGCCCACTGCACGATCTCGCGCAGCGACCGGCAGGGAGCTCGCCCGCTGCGCGGGATGCGCGCGAGCACCGGCGGCGCGTCCGCCGGCCGCTCGAAGGTGCGCACCCCGGGCGCCACCGCGACGACCGAGGTGAGGCCGGCGCCGCCGTGCACCGCGGCCGGCGTGCCGTCGATGAGCACCGACGACTCGCGGACCACCTCGCTCGCGGCGCTCCGGAGGAGCACCCGCGCGTGGGCGCCCGGCGGCGCCTCGACGTCGAGCTGCGCGCGCGGGGCGTCGAGGAGCGTCCAGCGGAGCCCGGACGCCGCGTTCGCCTCGCAGAGCGCGTCCGCGGCGGCGCGCGGCGATGCGCCGGCTCCCCCGGGCGGCGGCGCGTCGCGCGGCGGCGCGATCGAGCTCCACGCGATGACGCCCTCGGGGATCTCGAGCGTGTCCCACGGGGCCTCGCGCGCCCAGGCGGTGCGCGCGAGCGGCGCCGCGCTCTCGATGTCGCCGTGGCCGAGCGCGTAGCGCTCCGCGAGCGGCGCGCCCGCTGGCCGGCGGCCATCGAGCGGCGGCGACAGGGCTGCGCCCAGCGCGGACACGGCCGCGGCGTCGTCCGGGTGCGCGCGGTCGCCGGCGCGCTCGCGCGGCGCGGCCGCCCCGGCGGGGCTGGACCGGGGCGCGGCCCCGGCGCCGGTGCTCGCGCGCGCCGCCCCCCCGGCGGCCCCCGACCAGGGCGCGGCCCCGGCGCCTGGGTCGGCGTGCGCCGCGGCGAGCCGCGCGAGGGCGGCGCGCTGAAGGGGAGCGGCGCTCGCCGCCGGCACGCCCTGCGCCGCCGCGTAGGCCTGCGCTGCGCGCGCGAACGCCGCGGCGGGAGAGGGCGCCCACCGGACCGCCTCGGCGAGGAGCAGCGCCCGGAGCGGCGGCGGCACGGCCGGCCGGGCTGCGAGATAACGCGCGGCCTTCGCGGCGTCCGGCGCGGCGGCCCGATCTGCGGCGGCGAGGAGCCGCGGCGCCTCGGCGTGGGCCGCGCGATCGCCGGCCGGCTCGCGCTGCGCCGCGCGATCGAGCAGCGCGGCGCGGTCGCGCTGCGGCGCGAGGAGCTCGGCGACGCCGGCGCGTTGCCGGTACCCGCCGGCGGCGACGGCGATCTCTCCCTCGACGACGTCGACGGTCGCCGCGCGCGCGTCGACCGGCAGCGGCACCCGGATCCACCGCGGCTCTCGCCAGCGCGCGGCGTCCGCGAGCCGCGGCCCGGTGCGCCAGGCGATCTCGCGCACGACGGCGCCGCCGGCGCGGATCACGACGCGCGTCGCCCCGTAGGCGCGCGGCCGGAGGGCGATGCGCAGCACGTCCGCGCCGGGCGCGTGGAGCCCGAGCCGCGCCCCGGCCCCGAGCGAGCGCCATGGCGTGGCGCGCTCGACGGCCGGGAGATCGGGACCTGCGCGGCCTCCGCGCAGCTCGACCTCCCGCGCGATGAAGTAAGGCTCGACGAGCGGCCGGAGGAGCAGCGATTCCTCGAGGTAGCGCGCGGTGAGCCATGCGGCCGCGGCGGGCGCGAGGCGCGCGGAGGCCGGCGCGGCATGCGCGCCCGCGGCGCCCGGCGCCGACAGCGCGGCGCGCGCGGCGTCGACCCACCGGAGCAGCGCGCCCGCCTCGCCCGGCGCGGTGGCCGGCGCGGGCGCGCGGCCGCCGAGCCACGCGGCGACGTCCTCGTCGAGGCGGTACCAGGCGAGCGGCGCGCTCTCCCGCGCCGCGACCCGCACCGCGACCGGCGAGCTCTCCGCGCCGCGCGGGACGGCCGCGCGCACGGCGACGAAGCGCGCGCTCGACCAGGCCGGCACCGCGACGTCGCGCGCCCCCCCCTTGAGCGGGGGCAGCGGCATCCACGTGATCACGTCCGGCGTGTCCCCGACGCCGGAGCCGAGGCCGATGCCCGCGACCTCTCCGCGCACCTCCAGCCGGTCGCCGGGCTCCACGGGCACGAGGAGCAGCTGCTGTAGGGTGAGCGCGACCGGCCTGGTCGGGTCGGCTGCGACGGGCGCGGCGCGCGTCCCTTCCGGAGCAGGCGCGCCCTGCTCCGGGCCATCCGTCCACGAGACGACCCGCGCGCTGTCGGGTGTCACCCAGGCGAGCGGCTCTGCGGCCGCGGCCTCCCGTGCGCCCGGGGCCATGCCGAGGGCGAGCGCGAGCGCCGCGCCGAGCAGCGCGCGGCGGGCGGCGGACGCGGCCAAGGCGTCGAGATCCACGGCGATTACCCTTGCACCATGCCCACCGTGCGCCCCGTGCGCCGTGAGCTATCGGGCTAACCGATTTCCGGCATCGAGCGCAAGCGCGCCATCGACGAGCGCGCGGCGCGCCCCTCGCGGTGGCGGGGCGCGCCGCACTCGCTGTAGGGGCAGCTCTCCGGGCGTCAGGGCAGGGGCCAGCGCCGCTCGCGCTTCAGCCGCTCCAGCAGCGCTGCGAGGGCCGTCCCGTCGAGCTCGATGAGCGACGCCTGCTCGTCGAGCGACAGTGTGATGCCGAGCACGTCGCACACGTCCCTCACGGCCTGCTGGAGACCCTCTTTGCGTCCCTCGCGGAGGCCTCTGTCGCGGAGCGACTCCAGGCTCGCGTGGCCCTCGCGCTGCAGCAGGTTGGTGAGTGTGGCCTGCTGCGCTGCGGCCCGCTCGTAGAGCGCCTCGACCTGCAGCGGGTTCTGCAGCACGCCGGGCGCGTGCAGCAGCTCTCCCGGGAGCGCGCGCCGCGGCGGCGCGCTGGGCGCGTGCACCTCGACGTGGCGCGGGGCTTCGAGGCGGACCACCCAGACCCAGCGCGTCCCGGCGGCCAGGAGGTCGTGGATCTTCTGCGCGAGGCTCGCCTCGTCCTCGCCGAGGTCGGCGTACTCGATGGCCAGCGCCGGCGCGCCCGCCACCCAGCCCGGCGACTCGGGCACGTTGCCCACGGCCACGTGCGGCGCGCGCAGCTGCTCGGGCGCGGGGCTGTAGCCCGTGTCGACGCCCGCCTCGCGGACGGCGGGATCCCAGGCGACGACCGCGCCGCCGAGCAGGTGGGCGACCGAGGCACGTCCGCCGCTGGGCGAGCAGAAGATGGGGTGTCCGTGCGACAGCTCGTACGGGTCGCCTGGCCGGACCTGAGCGGCGCGGAACGGCCCGCGCGGGTCGGGGCGCCCGGCGGGGAGGTCCGGCGCCGCGGTGTCCAGGCGAGGCGGGGGCGCCGGGGCCGGCGCGGGATCGAGGTGGACCGGCGCGGGGGCTCGGGTCGCTGCGGGGTCGGGCGGAGGCGCGAGGAGCTCTGGAGCTTGCACGGGATATTTGGGTCGCATGCAGTGGATTCCGGGCTCCCCGGAGGGCTGGTCACGGTTTCGCCCTCCGGCGGGCTCGGCGGGGTGCTGGCGGGCAGCGGGCAGGGGCGCGATGCAGAGGATTGGGGTGGCCCCATGACCCTGCGAAAAACGCCGTCAGGTGACCCCATGAGGCTGCGAGCTGGCCAGACGCCGAGTCAGACCGAACAGAACTTTTCAGCGACGCTCCCCTCGGAGAAGCGGGCATCGTGATGGCTCTCGAGGTCGACGAGGGGGGGTGACAGATCTGTCCAAGGGGGGCGACGACGATCTCGCCGTCTATTCGCGCGGGTCGCAGCGGCAATAGAACAAGGACGGTCGGACGCGAGCCGAGGGTCCTCGCAGGTCCTGACCAACGCCCCCTAACAGAAGGTGACGACGATGAATTCTCCTGTTCTTTCCTATCGATTGTTGGCCCGCTGCGCTCTCGGGATAGCCGCGCTCTACCTCGGAGCTTGCGCTTCGGAAGGTGACCCGGACGACGGTTCGGGGTCGGGAGGCGCCGCGACCGGAGGGACGACGGGCACCAGCGGTCCCGCGATCGGAGGTTCGACGGGTGGTGGGACAGGTGTCGGAGGCGCCAGCACCAGCGGAGCGAGCTCGGGAGGAGCCCTGAGCGGCGGCACCGGCGGAGGTGGCACCGGTGGCGCAGGCGAGGGCGGAGCAGCGACGGGTGGCCATGCGACAACGAGCAGCAGCGCCGGAGCGGGTGGAGGGGGTGACGACCTGCCTCCGACGGGAGAGAACTCGGTCGCGTACACTGGCTGCTCGATGGCCAACAACATCGGCACTGGCTACAAGCGCGTTGGCGGCAAGGTCATGTGGAACGCTGACAGCTATCAAACGGGGGCCATGGTGGTCCAGAACTGGACGAACCCCAACAGCTCTTCCTGGCAGCTCTTCGACCGGAAGATGGAGTCGATTGGAGGGAAAGACGTCGTCAAAGCCATCATGGTGCAGATCTGCATCTTGTCCCAGAAGGCGACCGACACAGAGCTCCGTGACATGGTCAACGCGGCGCGCCAGCACGTCAACCCGGGCACGCATATCTACATCGTGGGTCAGCCAGTCTACAATGCAGGACACGACTGCTTCATCGCGGGAGCAGGCGGCGCCGACTGGACTGACATGAAGGCACGAGAGCTGGCCAACGACTCGACGATCAACGAAAACATGAGCTACCTCGGGAAGTTCATCCTCGACAATGACGCGGGCGAAGTCAGCGACGGCTGCCACGCCAGCAGCCCGAAGGGCGAGGACGTGCTGGGAGAGCAGGCAAAGGCATTCTTCGGGGGCTGATCGGAGCACAGGCCGAGCGAAACCGAGCTGCGATGTCGACGGGCGCGCGCCATGCGGAGGGGCGCGCGCTCCGCTGGCGAAGCCCCGTGGCGAAGAGGGTCGATGATGAGGCGCTTCAATGGACGAACCGTGACGTCGCTTGCCCGTCGTTACCACACCGTCGGCATCGCGCTTTTCGGGCTGCTGCTCTCGGCAGGTTGCACCTGCGGAGGCGATGAAGGGACCGCGGCGGGCGAGTGTCTGGATTGCGGGTGGCGCCGATGTGGTTCCGGACATCACCGGTTCGACCCCCCTCGGGACACCGGAAACGGCCGCGAGAGACCGGTTCGACCCCCCTCGGGACACCGGAAACGGCCGCGAGAGACCGGTTCGACCCCCCTCGGGACACCGGAAACGGCCGCGAGGGACCGGTTCGACCCCCCTCGGGACACCGGAAACGGCCGCGAGAGACCGGTTCGACCGCCATCAGGGCACCGGAAACGGTCGCGAGGGACCGGTTCGACCGCCCTTCCGAGCTGGCAACGGGCGGCGGGTACGACCTGGATGGTCTTCGCTCTGCCCGTGCTCCCGCTTTGACTTTGCCGCAGGCGCACCTGGCCAGTGATCTCAGCCGCGTGCCCATGTGGCGGCCAGGCTGCCTACTAGCCCTGTCCGATGTACCGGCAGGAGCGCTGATGCAGTGAGCCCGCTACTCGTCTCGCGCGCAGCGGAGACCGTAAAAGGACAACGTCCTCTCCGGCAGCTCGCCGATGCGGTACGTCGGGCTGAGCGTCTCCTCGGTGTGAGAGAACGCTCCTCCGCGGGAGCCCCTCCCGAAGCCTCCGTCGCTCAGGGCCGCGCAGTTGCTGCACGCCCCCGTCAGATCGGCGTGGTAATCGAGGACCCACTCGAACAAGCTCCCCGCCAGATCGGCCTGCTCCCATCTCCCGTCCCCCGCCGGGGACTTGGACCCGACACCCGGGATCGGGCACACCGTCGTCGTGGTCTCGCAGCCGAACACGGCCAGCTCCTGGCTCGGGGCCTCTTCTCCCCACGGGTAAGCCCGATGCTGGTTTCCCCCGACGGCAGCGTAGTTCCACTCCGCCTCCGTGGGCAGCCGGCCCTCATCCCAGGCGCAGAAGGCGAACGCGAGATACCAGCTCACGCAGTTGATGGGCGCCGCCTCATTGCCGGTGGGCTCGTCGGTCCACGTCCGGAAATTGGCGTCGCACTGGAGCGACGCCCGCAGCTCGCCCTTCCCCGCGGGCAGCTTCGCGTCCCATTCCGGGTCCCAGCCGCTGCCCTGGATGAGCGGGTGCGCGCCCGCGCCCGCCTTCGGCCGGGCCGCCGGATACCCCTCCACGAACTGCCGGAACCGCCCCACCGTCACCTCGAAGCGATCGAGGTGAAAATCGGCCACCGTGGCCGGAAAGCCCGCGTCGTTCAGGCGGTTGAACTGGCCGCCCACCACCTCGCTCTCCGCGCAGCAGCTCTCGCCGGCCTCCGGACCGCAGCTGGGCGCGACCTGTTCGCAGCGCGGCAGGACGAACACGTTCGGCTCCACGTCAGGGATGCACGCGCCCCCGGCGACCAGCGAGATCGCGATCGCGACCAGAGACCTGAAGAAATGCATTCGCACGCCCTCCCCTGTGCGCATCAGAAGCTCCCGGAGATGCTGGCGCCGGCGCCGGACGGCGCGATCCAGGGCAGCGCGACGGCTCCCTGCGCCGGCGCAGACTCCTTATCGCCGTCCGACCGGACGATCCCGTAGACCGCAACCCCCATCGCCACGAGCCCCGCGCCGCCGAGGCCGACGAAGAGGCCGAGATCGCGGTTCTTGCGCGCATTGTCGGCCGCGAAGTCATAGCCGGGCTTGCAGTACGTCCCGCCCGGGACCTCGCGGCAGCTCTCGCGCAATGCGCTGATCGCGGACAGATCATCGATCAGGAACCCGACCGACGCGCCGACCAGGGCGATCCCGGCGGCCCCCGAGGCCCAGGCCCAGGCCGGGACGCCCCCGCCCCCCGGCGCTTCGCTCGCCTTCGCGGGCGCCGCCGCGGCCCCGGCCGCGGCCACCGGCCGCAGCGTGAGCGCGACCGTCTCCGTCTGGCCCTCCGCGAGCGTGATCGCGCGGGCCTCCGTCTGGTGCCCGGGGGCGCTCGCGCGGATCTCGTGCGGGCCTGGATCGATGGGCAGCGGCTCGCCCAGCGCGGCCGCCGGGAGCGTCGTGCCGTCGCGCTGCACCTCCACGCCGGAGGGCGCGCGCTCGACCACGATGCTGAGCTTCGGCATGCGCGGCTCGAGGGCCGCGATCTCCTTCTGCGCGATCTCCTCGAGGCTCCGCCGCCGCTGCTCCCCCGCCGTCTCGCGGTTCAGGACGAGGGCGCGATTGTAATCGTGCCACGCCGTCGCGAGCTTGCCTTCGCGCTCGTGGCACCGCGCGAGGTTGATCATGGTGCTCGCGGAGGGGTTGAGCGCGAGGCTCGCCTCGAACTTCGGGCACCCCGCCGCATAATCGCCCTTGTCGACCAGCGCGCGCGCGGCCTTGAAGAGCGCCTCGGCGGCCACCGGGTCACGCGCGGGCTCCTGCGCGCGCGCCGCCGAGCCGCCGAGAATGACCGCCACGGCCGACGCGAGCCCGGCGACAGCGCTCCTGCCCGGCGTGAGACCCGCACCACGGCGAGTGTCGGCGAGTTGAGGGATCGCCGCTGAAAGGAGGCCTCTCCCGAGCGGGCTCGTTGTCGTTTCCGCCATGTGTGCTCGTTCCGCTGCGGCGACCCCGGGGCCGCGCGGGGAAACCCTACAGCAAACGCCGCCGAATCACCAACCGGCCAATGATCCAGCGAGGTTTCGCTTGACGCGAAGAGCCCCGTCCGCGAGGAAGACGTCGGCGAGGTGAGCGGCTTGCCGCCTCTGCGAGCGCCAGCAAAGTGCGTGCCCGCCGCCCCCGCTCGGCCACAGAAAGTGGAGCAGCGTCAGAGATCCCCACGCTCCGCGCGTTCCAGGAGCGCGAACAGATCCGCGCGCCGACCGACCGCGCCGACGAGCTCGCGCTTCAGTCGCTCCGCCGTGACCACGCGATAACCGCCCTTCACGATGCGGGACGCCGGCAGCTCGCCCACGATGCACGCCAGGAGGCGCGGCGGGCCCGGCCAAGGGCGAATCAGGACGGTATCGCGGTGAGGCTCGGCGCTGACGAGCCCAGCCGCGGCGAGGCGGTCGAGCGGTGCGGTGTCGAGCAGGTAGGCCTGGACGTCTTGGCTCGAGAGGAAGCCATGCCCGCGCGAGAGGCGCATCGCCGTGTCGAGCGCGAACGCCGCGTCATCGCGTAACGCATCGATGACGGTCTCCCGGTCAGCAACCATGACGCGCGCCGCCAACGTGCCCTCGAGGCGAAAGGCGATGGGGACGATGCCAACCATCCGATTCCACAGGGGGCCAGCGAGCTCGCGCTGGAGGCGCTCCCTGCGAAGCCGGACCCGCGCGCGCCGCAGCTCGGCGAGGCGCTCTTCCGCGGTGAGGGCTCTCCGCGGCTCAGGCATGGATCCGCGCCAGCATGGCCTCGAGACGCTCGAGCCCTATCTCGATTTCACGCTTCGTCGAGACATACCCCTCGGCTCCGGCGTCAGAAAAGAGAGGATCATGAGCCAGGGCTATCAGGGCGTCTTGCGCGGCGCCGCGGACATCTTCGAGGCGTACTGGCTCGATGGTTCCCAGGAGGCGTACGACGTCGGCCTCGAACCGCTCGTCGCCCGCGCGCTCCGCGATGACCAGGAGCGCCTGGATCTTGTCCTTCGTGCCCTTGTGCGCGCGCTCGGTGAGCAGCTTGGTCACCACGAAGCCCGCCGGTGTGAGCGCTCGGCCGCCCTGCGGCAGCGCCGTCGTCGCGTTCAGCTCGCCGACGACGCGAGACAGGTCCTCGAACACCATGACACGCAGAAGCCCCCTCCCTCCGATGTGATCGCCGGCCTCCGGTTCCCCGTGCCCCAGGAGGTCAAAGACGTCTCCGTCCGGGCCCAGGAAGGTCGCCGTCCCCGCCTCGTGCGCGAAGCCCTGCTGCGCGAGCGCGTCCACGATGTCACGCCCGTGCTGCTCTACCAGCGGTTCAGGGATCGAGATGTCGATGTCCTCGGTCAGCGCCGGGACGCGCGTGTCGAAGCCGAAAAGACCAGAAGAACCGACCAGGACGGCATCGTCGCCGACCGGGGTCTGCCGGAGTGCGGCGAGGACGCGAAGCGCGGCCGGGCGGCTGGTCACGGGAGTGAGCATAGCGCAGCCGCCAGATTCGGACGCCCACTCTCGACGTCATCGGATTCGACGCCACTCGAGGGAAGGGACCGCCTCACGGCGCACACGGGAAACCTACCCTACGGGGCGCCCCCCTGCGCCCCGGCGCCCCCCGTTCCCACCCGCTCCCTCGTCACGGATCGTCCTCCACCCACAGCCGCGGTCCGTTGTCCCGACCCGGCGCCCGCTGCCCGACCAGGACCGCCCCGACCCACACCGCCTTCGCCGGCTCGCCCGCGTCGCCCGCCTGCGGCCCGAGCAGCGACAGCCGCACAACGCGCTCTCCCGGCGCGAGATCGTCGCCCAGCCGGATCACCCCGCGCCCCACCCCGTCCGTGCCGCGCCGGTCCGTCGCCGCCTCCCACAGCGTCGCGCGCGTCAGATCCCCGCCCCGGCCCGCCAGCACGCCGTCCAGGATCGTCACCCGCCGGAAGAACGCCGCCTCCCGCGACGCGGGCCTCGCCCCCTCGAGCCGGTAGCGGATGCGGTAGTCCGCGTTCTCCCCGGGCGTCACGACGAACAGCACGAGGTGCAGCGTCTCGCCCGCCCCCTGCTTGAACCGGTACGTCATCGGCCGGGCGCGCGTCAGCTCGAACACGTCGCGCCGGCGCACGATCGCCCCGCCGTTCGCCGGCGGCGCGTCCGTGTACGCCGCCCCCGCGTCGCCGAGCCCCTCGATCTCGACCCGGCGCGCGCCCGCCGGCGCCGCCACGCGCAGCGCGCCCGACAGCGCCACGATCGGCTCCTTCAGCGCCACCTCGCCGTCCACGCGCACCGCGACCTCCTTGCCCAGCGACGCGCGCGCGGCCCGGTAGATGACCGACAGCCGGCCGGCCCGCGCCCCCTCCCCGTCCACGCGCACGTCCTTCGCCACGAGCAGCGGCGTCCACGCGTCGCCCGGCGACGGCTCCCCCGCCGACTGCCACGCCGGCATCAGCAGCCGCCGCCGCACCGGCGCATGCTCGGGGGTGAGGATCCGCTCCGGGCGATCGGCGTCCGACCTCGCGCCCTCCCCCGAGCGCTCGATCCGCACCTGCTCGCGAAGATCCGAGAGGCGCTCCTTCCGCTCCAGATCGTCGAGGTTGAACGCGCGCACGTCGGTCCACGTGCTCACGTCGAACGGCGCGTAGCGCCACGTCTCGTCCTCGGCCAGCGTCACCCGGTAGGGCAGCCGGTACAGCGTCTCGTTCACGCCCGGCTCGATCGTGCGCAGCCGCATGCGCGTCCTCGCGTCCCCCGTGATCTCGATCCGCTCCACCCCCGCCGGCGGCCGCAGGATCGCGAGCCGCGGCTCGGACGCGTCGAGCCCGTCGTTCCACCACTCGAAGCGCGATCGCGGGAGCGTCACCTTGAGCTCGGCGCGCTCGGACGGGCCCGGCCCCCACCGCGCCACCACCGTCGCCTCGCCCTGGTTCGCGCCGCCGCCCGTCTCGATCTCGGTCCGGATCAGCAGCCCGAGGAGCTCCTGCCCGGGCGCCATCCGCGCGATGACCGGATCGCTCGGATCCAGCACCAGGTAGCGCACGATGCGCACGTCCGGCGGCGTCTGGAGCCGCACCGGCGCGGCCTGCGCGGCGCCGGGGGCGTCCGCCGCCGGCCCCGGCGCCGCGCCGGGGGCGTCCGCCGCCGGCTCCGGCGCCGCGCCGGGACCGCCCGCGCCCGCGGGCGGGGGCATCGCTGGATGCACGATCTCGCCGATCTGCTGCATCGCGTGCGCCTCCGGCGCGCCGAACCGCACGCCGAAATCCGGGCCGACCCCGTCGATCACCACCGTCCGGATGTCCTCCCGCGACAGCCGCACCGTCGCCCGCCCGAGCGGGCCGAGCTCGACGCTCGCGGGCGCGCTCGCGCCGTCCGCGACGCGCACGGTGCGGCCCGGCGGGCCCTCGATGTCGAGCGACAGCGGGCCGCGGAAGTTCAGCGCCGCCGCGTGGCGCTCGCCGATCACGAACTCGGACGCGCCGCGGCCCTCCGCCCGCGGGAACGGCATCCGGAACCGCCGCAGGAGCAGCCGCGACATCTCGTAGTCGATGCCCTCGCGGCCCCCGGCCTCGAGCCGGCGCGCCCAGCCCCGGAGCAGCTCCTTCCGCGCCGGCTCCGGCAGGTCGGCGAAGCCGAGCGCCGACACCCGGCGCCCCAGCTGCCGCCGCTCCTCCGCGTCGAGGCTCTGCTCGTAGAGCGCGCGCGACGTCTCGCTGCGCTGGTAGCGCCCCTCCAGCCGCGACAGGATCGTGAGCTCGATCGGCTTGCCGTCGCTCCCCACCGCGGGCTTCGCCCGGAGCCGCACCTGCCCGCCCTGCGGGAGCACGTCGTGCGTGATGAGCAGCGTCGAGCGCGGATCCGTCACCGCGCCGCCGCCGCGTTCGAGCCGCGCCGCGTACTCGCCCTCGCCGAGCGGGCGATCCGGATCGCAGCTGACGCGGCTCTCCAGGTCGTACACGTGCCGCGCGACCTCCTTGCCCCGCTCGTTCACGAACGCGGCGACGAAGCCGTAGGGATAGCGCCTCGCCGAGTCGCAGATGTCGGCCTTCACGGCCGCCCAGGTCGTCACCTCCACCGCGTCGATCTCGGCCGGGATCTTGATCGCGAGGTCCCGCTCCGGCTCGATGTGGTAGGCGAGGATCTCGTCCTCGGCCGGCAGCGAGCTCCCCAGCGGCGGCGCGCCCGGCAGGAGCGAGAGCGCGAACGCCGTCACCCCGAGCAGCGCCATCGCGATGAGCCAGCGCGGGTTCAGCGCCTTGCGCGGCGCGCCCACCCGCGCGCGGAAGCCCCCCGTCGCCGAGCGCGCCCGGAGCGGCGGCCGCGCGGGGCGCGGCGGCGCGGGCGCGTCGTGGCTCGGCGGCTCGCGGCGCTTCGCCGGGGCGGTCACGGGGTCGCCTCCTGCGGGGCCGCGCCGGGCGCCGCCGACCCGGACGCAGGCGCCGCCGACCCGGACGCAGGCGCCGCCGACCCGGACGCAGGCGCCGCCGATCCGGACGCAGGCGCCGCCGATCCGGACGCAGGCGATCCCGAGGCCGCCGCGCCCGGCGAGGCCGCCCTGGCCGCCTCGACCCTGAGCGCGCTCGTGCCGACGGTGACCGCGCGCCGCAGCCGCACGCCGCCGGGTACCGCAACGCCCGGGATCGCGACGAGCGCACCGTCGATCGGCAGGAGCTGCGCCTCCCCCGGCCGGGCCGCGATGACCCACGGGCGCCCCGTGATCACGTCGCGCCCGAACTCCACATGACACCGCGCCTCGACCCGCGCCGAGAAGTGCTCCCTCAGGTAATACGGGTTCCGCTCGGTCGTGTAGCGGCGGAAAATTTCCATCGCAGAAAAAAGATCGCACTCCGCCGTCACGCCCCGGGTCGGGCACGCTTCGTCCCCGCTCGCGCCCGCGCCCGAGCTCCCCGCGCACGTCGCGAGCGCCTGCGCGCGCCCGGCCACGTCGAGCGGCGCGGGCGCCACGCCGAGCCGCGTGAGCCGCGCCTCGAGGCGCGTCTCCCCCTGCCCCGGCGCAGCGAAGCGCCGGAGCTCGAAGAAGCGCCGGATCGCGCTGCCCAGGTACACGATCGCGAACCGCCCCTCGGCGAACCGCTTCGCGTAGGCCATCGCCATGTCCGTCGCGCCGCTGAACGGCACCTGCTCGCGCGTGCCGTCGAAGATCCCCACGCGCAGCTCCAGATCGCGCAGCGTCTCCAGCAGCGGCCCCGCGAAGGTGGGCACGTGCTCTGGCCGCACGACCTCGTACCCGAACGAGATCACCGCGTCCCGCTCGTAGGTCCGATCCGCCTCGATCGCCTGGACCGACAGCGCGTTGCCGCCGTCCCCGATCCAGACCTCGTGCGCCCGCTGGAAGAAGCTGCGCAGCCCCTCGGCGCGCCGCACGTCGGCGGCGCCGTTCGGCTCCGCCGTGGGCACCGCCCCCGCGAGCAGGAGCGACTGCGCCGAGAGCGCGTCGGCGAGCGCGAGCCCCGCGCCGAACGCCCCGATCTGCCACCGCGGCGCGGGCACCTCCACGAGCATCGCGCCCGTGAGCGGCGACCTCACCGCGTCCGGCGACGGCGACACGGGCAGGACGCCGCCGATCGATGACGCCGGGCCCGCCGGGCCCGCGCGCGGCGGCACCGCGGCCTGATTCGCCAGCACGAGCCACGCGGGGTTCCCGCGGCGCTCCGGGCCGCCCTCGGCCGGCCCAGGCTCGGCGATGCCCCACACTGCAGGCGCGGCGTCGCTCCCGCCGATGCGGATCTCGCGGAAGCCGAGGCGCCCGAGGAGCGCCCGCTCCCACGCGGTCGGCGGCGTCGCGCTGGCGGCGTCGCCGGGGCGCGTCGCCGCCGCGATCAGCCGCGGCGCCACGACGCTGTCGAACAGCCGCAGCTCCTCGAGCGACGGCGGGCGGAACCGGCCCGGCTGGACCTCCGTCAGGGACACCATCCGCTTCGCGAGCTCCTCCTCGAGGGTCCCGCTCCAGCGCACGACCTCCGGCGCGCCGAGCATGCGCGCGCCGACCGCCTCCGCCACGTGGCGCGGCACCCGGAGGCGCGGCGCGTCGGCGAGGAGCGCGTGCTGCTCGGCCGCCGGTCGGAACCTCATCGCCGTCTCGGCGCCGAGCCCCTCGCCGATCGACACGACCGGCAGCCCCGCCGGCGTGCCCACCACGCTGAGCTCCGGCCCGTCGCCGCCGCCCGGCTCGACGATCAGCACCTGGGGGCCCTCCAGGGCCTCGATCATCGAGGCCGCGAACGCCTCGTCGTGCCGCCGGATCGCGCCGTGGCGCGACAGCAGCACGACCCCCGCGGCGTCGAGCAGCTCCGCGACCCGGAGCGCCACCGCCGGCAGCGCCGAGCCGACCTCGGTGGGCGCCGCCAGCACAAGCCACTCGGGCGCCGACCCCGGGCTCCGGCCGGCGCGCTTGCGGATCGCCGCCCGCGGCGCGCTCGGCGTGTCCTCGGGGTCGTCGAACCGGGCGCTCAGGACGTACCACGGCCGCTCGCCGTCGCCCTCGCGCACAACCGAGAGCCGCGCGCGCTCCGCCACGCCGAGGACCTCGTCCTCCGGCCGGCCGTCGTGCAGCACGCTGCGCGCGAGCCGGTGGGCGATCCGCCGCGACTCGATGTCGGCGGCGATCGCGGCCGCCCTCGGGCGCGGGCCGGGCCGCGGCGCCGTGTCCGAGAGCACGAGCGCCAGCGCGGCGCTCTCGATGCGCGGCGGCGGACGGGCCTCGGCCGCGGGCGGCGGCGGCGCGCTGCCCCACCCGAGCGCGACGAGCGCGTAGCCGACCCCGTTGCCGACCAGGAACGCCGTGAACGACACCTGGAGCGTCGGCATGATCACGATGCCGACGTGCTCCTTGTTCCACATCTTCACGGCGAGAAGGCTCGGGAGCAGGTAGCCGAACCCGAAGTAGTCGACCATCTGCAGCCCCGGCGCGAACCGCACCATGGCGAAGCCGAGCGCCATCTTCAGGACGAAGCCGAGCACGTACACGAAGATCATGCGCCTCGGCCCCACGAGCAGCATCCGGGAGAAGGGGCGGACCGAGATGATCCAGCGCGAGAGGTAGTAGACGACAAGCGCCTCGATCGTCGTCGTGAGCAGCTTCGTCGGCTCGTACCAGGCCACGGCGAGCAGGCCGGGCACGAGGATGCCGTTGTAGTCCCAGCCGTAGCGGACGTTGTTGCGGGCGCCGAGCAGCGCGCCGATGACCAGGATGATGTGCGCCTTCGGCAGCTCGAGGAACTCGAGCGACAGGCTCTCGTTGAGGACCTGGAAGCGCGAGACCGAGAGGTTCGTCGTCCGGAGCAGCACGCCGAGCACGAGCGCCGTCAGCGTCGTGACGGCCGCGAGCCGCGGCGCCGCGCGCAGCAGGCCGCTGTTCCAGAAGGCGTTCGCGATGAGCGGCACGAGCACGAGCCCGATGCTGTAGAGCTCCCGCGAGTGCACGAAGTCGTAGCGCGCCGCGGCCTCGGGCACGACGAGGCCCTCGACGAAGAGCCGCACGATCACCGCGCCGACGATGAACAGGTAGAACCGCTCGCGCCCGAACGCCGTGGACCAGGCGCCCGTCCGGGTGATCCAGCGGCCGATCAGCGCGACGAACAGGTACGTCACGATCGACTCCGCGATGATGAACACCGCGGTGACCGGCGCCGCGAAGAACACCGTCGCGAGGTAGCCGGGCACGACCAGCCCCGCGTACGTCCAGCCGAGCGTCTCGGTGAAGAGCGTCCCGAAGACGAGCCCGATCAGGACCGCTGTATGGAGGCTCCGATCGAGCCCGTTCGGTGGGAAGAGCGGCAGGTTCTCGAGCATGCGGCGGGGGCGGCGGGACAGCGGCGGCGTGCGGTCGGATCGAGCCGGCGCGCGGCGCCGCCCGGCCCGGCGGGCCGCGCCGCTACGGCAGCGTGGTGGCGAGGCCGATCGCGCTCGGCGCGCCCCAGCCCGTCGGGTAATCCCAGCCGGGCCCCGCGGCAAAGAACTCCGTCTCGCCGCTCACGATGTCGCGGAACGTCGCTTGCACGTCGGGGGTCGTGTAGAGGATCGAGTTGAGGAACCCGACGCGCGGCAGGCCCTGCGCCTCGCGGTAGCTGTTCACCACGGCGATGATCCCCGCGAACGCCGGCGCCGAGAACGACGTCCCGCCGTAGCGCTTCCACTCGCCGAGGTAGTAGACCCAGTACGGGGCCGGCGAGAGCGCGGCGTGCATCGCGACGTCGGCGACCGCGCGCTTGCCGCCGGAGCCCTCCACGACCCCGACCTGCCAGGACGGGATCGGGAACGAGAGCGTCGGGCCGGAGCCGGAGCCGGACCAGGCGACCTCGCTCTCGACCTCGCCGTTCCGGGTGAGCCAGAGCGACGTCCCGCCGACCCCGGTCACGTACGGGCTCGCCGACGGCGTGTCGGTCTGCGCCGAGTCGCCCGTCGCCGCGACGACCGTGATCCCGAGCGCCGCGGCCATCCGCGCCGCGTGGTGGTACTGGAGCCGCACGGCCGGCGGCTCGGAGTCCTCGCGGTGGGCGAACGAGTCCGTGATGACCGACACCTCGCCGCGGGCGATCGCCTCGTTGAACGTGTAGACCATCGACGTGTTGCGCGCGTCGGGCCCCTGATACACAACGAGCTCCGCGCCCGGCGCGAGGCTCCCCGACCACGCGACGTCGAGCGTCGACTCCAGGTAGCGCGTCGCGACAGGCTCCATCGTCACGACGACCGCCGGGTTCGCCCGCTGCACGCCGAGCGCGCGCCAGAACGACTGGAGGTCCCTGTACTTGAAGGTGGCGCCGACCGTGACCCCGAGCTTCACGCCCTGGCCCGTGAACCCGAGCTCGTAGAGGTCGTCGAGGTCGTACGCGCCCGCGATCTGCGCGGGGGTCATCCCCCGATCGACGTCGGGCGGCGGATCCGGCTCGATGCTGCCGCCCTCGGGCGGGAGCGGCTTGGTGCTCGCCGCGAGATCCGCCGTGATGATGCCGGTCGTGCGGTCGGACACCCACGTCGGCACGGTGAGCTTGCCGAGGGTGCCGTAGACGTCGAACGGGGGATTGCCCGCCTGCGGGTTCTCCCGCTCGAAGACCCTGAGCTCCGTCTTGAAGGCCTCGTTGAACTGGGCCACCGTGCCGGTGAACTGGATCAGCAGCCGGTTCGTGGCCGTGAAGTTCACCGTGAGCCCTTGCTCCTCGAGCCAGAGCTTCACGAGGTGCACGTCGAGCTCCCGCGGCGCGTACGCCGCGATCCACGCCTCCGGGGTGAGGTACTGGCGGAACCGCGGGCTCGCCGGGTCGTAGATCTCCTCGATCGCCACGTCGAGGAGCCCCGCGTTGCGGATCGGGAAGCCCATCAGCGCGCGGACCACCTCGTCGCCGCCGGCCGTGCCCTTGTCGTCGTACACGCCCGGCAGCGGGCTCGGGATCCCGTCCACGGCCTCGGCGGGCTCGATCTCTTCCTCGGTGAAGTCGGGCAGCTCGTCCGGCAGCGCGACCCCGCCGGCCCCGCCGCCGCCGTCCGCCGTCGCGCCCCCGCCGCCGCTCCCGGACACCGCCCCGCCGCTCCCCGTCGCGCCGCCGGCCCCGCCGCTCCCTGTCGCGCCGCCCGCGCCGCCGCTCCCCGTCGCGCCGCCGGCCCCGCCGCCGCCCGACAGATTTGCGAGCTGTGGATCCGACTCGCAGCCACAGCTCGAGGCCGAGAAGGCCACGCTGTTTGCGAGAACGAACAACCCGAGGACAGGAGCGGCCCGGAGAACAGATGAAGTGCGGCGCATACCCAGGAGGGATTCAAACCCCTTCCGACAGGCCGATCCAGCCCAATCGTCAGGGTGCGCTGACGTGGCATCACACGGGCGCCGCCCGCAACACAACGCGCCTCGGCGGAGGGTGCGGAGCACCACATCGCACCTTGTCTCGAACAGATCCGCCGCTGCGCCGCGGCGCGGTGGCTCGGTCGGAGCGCGGCGCGGCGGCTCGCTCGGGGCGCGGCGCGGCGGCTCGCTCGGGGCGCGGCGCGGCGGCTCGCTCGGGGCGCGCGCTGTAGGGGGCGTCCTTCTTCTCGAACAGCAGATGTTTTTGGCGCAGCGGACCTCGCCAGACAATTGTATCGATGCGACCACGATGCGACGCTCCGGCTGCCCGGGCGTCCTGCGCCCCCTGGCGCGCTGCGTTCTTCAGCGATTATGGCGAAGACTTACCGTCCGCGGATCCCCAAGCCCTTTCGCATCCCGCGACCGATGACCTCGCAGGGGGACGCGGCGCGCTTCGGCTGGCTCCGGCCCGATGTGCTCTCGATCGCCGCGGGCGCGCTGATCGCGGCCGTGGCGCCGCTCGATCGGTTCGACTACGTGGCGCGCGGCCTCACCGCGTCCGCGCTCGCCGACGCCGCGCCCTCCACGCAGGTGCTGCTCGTCACGGCCTCGCCCGAGGCGCTGCGCGACGGGCTCTGCGCGCGATCGCTCCCCGGGCTGCTCGAGCGCGGGCGCGCGCGCGGGGCGCTGCTGGTCCCCCCGGCGGACGCGTTCTGCGGCGGCGACGCCGCGGGCCGCGCCGCGGGGGCGGCGCCCGTCGTCCGGATGCCGCCGGGGCTCTTGCGCCTGAGCGCGGGCGAGGTCGTCGGCTTCTTCCCGCTGGCCGCCGAGGAGCGCGCGGCGGAGCTCGGCGCGCTCGGCGTCTCGGCGGCGCCCTGGGTGCTCAAGAAGGCGCCGCAGAGCGTCCCGGCGGTCAGCCTGCGCGATCTCGCGGACGGCCAGGTCCCGGCGGCCGCGCTCGAGGGCCGCGTCGCGGTCGTCGGGGTCGGCGCGGGGGGCGTCGCGCCCCAGGCGGTCGCGACGTCGGCGCTGCCGCCGGCGAAGGGCATCGCCGCGGTCCTCGGCGGGCTGCTCGACGGCGGCCGGCGCGCCTCGGCCCCGATCTGGGCGCCGGCGCTCTTCGTCCTGCTCGCCGGCGGGCTCGTGTGGCTCGCGCGCCGCCGCCACGGGAGCCTTGTCGCGACGACCGCGCTGTTCCTCGCCACGTTCGCGCTCGCCGCGGGCCAGAGCGTGCTCGCCGCGCGGGCGGAGGCGAGCCTCTTCCCGCTGCCGAGCACCCTGTTCGGCCTCGCCGTCGCGTTCGCGGGCGTGATGATCCTCCGCGGGCTCGCCGTCCAGCGCTCGGTCGATCGCGCCGCGGAGCTCATCCAGCGCGCCGCGCTGTTCCGCATGCAGGGGGTCCACACGCTGCGGGACGAGGAGTTCTGGCCGCGCGTGGCGCGCCTCGCCGAGCAGGCGCACCCGGCCGATCTCGTGCTCATCGCGGAGCTGCCCGCGGGCAGCTGGCACCTCAGGTTCTGGAACGATCGGAGCGACCCTCGCGGCGGCGAGAGCCTCGTCGCGGAGCGCCGCCACGACGTCCGCCGCCCGCCGTACAGCAGCGAGCAGGGCGTGCCGGCGATCCGCCTGGCGCGCCGCTTCCTGACGAAGCAGGACATGCCGGCGGTCGTGGTCCCGCTCATCGCGTTCGGCGAGATCGAGGGCTACGTGTTCTTCTGCGGCCCGGTCGCGGAGCAGACGTTCTCGCGCGAGCCGGAGCGGGCCGAGCACGTCGGCCGCGAGCTCGCGCTGCTCCTGCGCCGGAAGCGCCTCGCGCGCACCGCGGAGGCCGACGCGGGCGGCGCGGGCGACGAGCGCGCCGGCCGTGCGCCGGAGGACGATCTGGTCGAGGGCGCGCGCGTCGCGCTCGACGACCTCCAGCTCTTCGGGTCGATGCTGCGCAGCGCGCCGGTCGGGCTCCTGTACGCCGACGCCTTCGGCGACGTCCGCTTCGTCGCGCCGGAGTTCGCGAAGTGGCTGCGCGCGCGCGACGTCGTGGTCCCCGCGGAGAGCGCGAGCGCGGCGCTCCCGCCCGGCTCGCTCACGCTGGGCGACGTCCTCGGCGCCACGTCGGCCGGCAGCGCCGCGGTGTCGCTCTCCAGCGTGATGGCGAGCGACGAGGGCATCGAGCTCAGCGTCAGCGCGCCCGAGCCGTATGTGCTCTCGGTGCGCCCGCTCCGCCGCGAGTCCGACGGCTCCACGTGGATCGCGGGCTACGTCGCCGCGCTGATCCCGGTGAAGCAGCCGGCCCCTGGCTCGGGCAACGTGCGGCCGCTCGCGGCGCGCGACGCGACCGATCCGCTCTGCGCCTTCCAGCTCGGCGACGTCGTGGCCGACGCCGTCGCGAGCGCCGCCCGCGCCACGGGCCGGGCGGTGCGGCTCGAGCCGATCCGCGGCGCGACGCACGCCCTCGGTCACCGCGGCGAGCTCGGGCAGGTGCTCGAGGCGTTCCTGACCGACGTCGCGGGCCGCGGGCTCCCTGGGCACGGCCCGGTGGTGTCGGTGCGCGAGGCGCCGCAGGGCGTGCAGCTGTCGATCCTGGACGTCGGCTTCGGCCTGGGGCTGCCGGAGTCGGCGCTCCAGCGCGTGCTCACGGCGCCCGGCGCCGCGCCGGCCGGGCTCGAGCCGCTCGGCCGGCTCATCCTGGCCGTGGAGGACAGCCACGGGCACGCGGAGCTCAAGACGAACGACGGCTGGGGCATCACGCTGACGGTGACGCTCCTCAGGGCGCACCCGCGCGTCGGCGGGTCCGCGCACGAGGGCGGCAAGCCGGCGGCGCAGAACGTCATCGCGATCGGCAGGGCGAGCCCGAAGTAGGAGCGGGCTCCCGCCGTCCTCGGCCGGCCTGCGCCGCCCGCGTGACAGCGCGACCCGCGCCTGCGGTCCTCAGGCGGATGGCGCTCGGGCCTGCGCCTTAGCCGAGGCCAGCAGCGAGAGGATCATCGCGACGAAGACAACGATCCACGACAGGAGCGCCACGTAGCTCGAGTAGCGGGGGATGATCAGCAAGAAATCCAGATCGACGGCCCGCGCCAATCGAATCGTACAGACGGTGTACATCCCCAGCGGGAACACCATTCCCCAGTACTGGGGATCGTAACGGAAGGGAAACCGGCGGACGGCGTGGCGCCAGATCCCCAGGATGATCAGGAGCGGGATCCACCAGGTCGCGGCGCCCCAGAAGAAGAGCGTGAAGCCTGTCAGGAACGCCTCGATCCTCGCGATCAGCGGCGACGCCTCCCGAGCGAGCAGCAGCGTCGACCCCGCGAGAGTCGTGATGGCCACCGCCCCCATGTTGATCCAGTAGGGCGGCGTCAACCGTTCCATCGTCATCGGGAGAAAGGTGAAGCGGTAGAAGATCAGCGTGATGATCGTGAGGTAGAGCAGGGCGCCGAGCAGGAACATGCACAGCGCGAAGAACAGCACCGGGGCGGGCGCCGTCATGCCGGGAGCGAGGAGCGAGCCGAGGACGGAGACCCCCTGCGTGGCGACGATCGCGATGAGCCAGGCGCCGTTGATGCCCTCTTCGAGCGAGGGTTTCTGCTCGCGCACGATGACCGCGGTGAGGAAGCTGTACATGACGACCCCCCACAGCGCGATCCCCGCGAACCAGAGCACGCGCGCGGCGGAGGGCTCACCGCCGACGACGAGGAGCTCCGTTCCGAGCACGCAGGTCCCGGCGACGAGCGTGAAGAACCCAGGACCGCGGCCGTGATCGCGGAGGTCGCCCAGCACGCGCCCGGGGTAGACGGCGAGGCGCATGAGCAGGAGCAGGCTCAGGAGCGCGTAGATCGCGATGTTGACCAGGAGCAGGGCGCGGGCGGTCCATGACAGACCGACGAGCTCGCACGCGATCGAGACGATGCCTGTCGCCATGACGAGCGCGAAATAGCCGGGATACAGGTCCTCGACACCGCGCGCGATCCGGCGGGTCAGCGTCGTCATGCCTGAGCCGTCCATCTATTCGAACCGGACCAGGTACCGGAGGAGTCCTATGTTGAGACCCAGGCACAAAAGGCTCACGAGCGCCGCGGGGAGCGCGACCGTCGTGTCGCCGCCCAGGGTCGCGTTCACCGTCGCCGTGAGGAGCCAGAGCTGGAGCACGACGATCAAGATCACGAAGACGAGCATTCCGTTGATGATCGTCATGCGCTGGGCGCGGGCGATGCGGTTCCTCGGCTTCATGTCGCCGAGTCCTCGACGCCGGTCGCATAGACGGTCTCGTCGCGCACCTCGAGCAGCACGCGGGGGAGCCGTCGCTGCGGCGGACCGGCGAGTGGAGCCCCTGTGTGCAGGTCGAACCAGCCGTTATGGCAGGGGCAGTGGAGCTTGCCTTGCGCGACCGCGGGGATGACCGGGCACTGGAGGTGCGTGCACTGCTGATCGTAGGCCACGAAGGCGCGCGGCCCCGTCTTCACCAGGAGCCGCGGCGTGCTGCCCTCGGGATAGGTGAACGTCTTGGCCCCCCCCACGGGGAGCTCGCCGACGGAGGCCACCGGGAGCGCCGGCGCCCTCGCCTCGCGCCGGCCGAACAGGCTCTTGTAGACGAGCCAGAGCTGCCCCACGGCGAAGGCGCCGCTCGTCAACACGACGTATTTGATCAGATCGCGGCGCGAGACATAGTCGTCCTCCGCCCAGTCGATCGGGAAGTCGCGCCGCCAGCGCGGTTGCTGGGTGTCCGGGGCCCGGTCCGGCGGCACCGAGCGCGGCTCGAGAGGGCCTCGATCGCCGGTCATGGGCTGGCTCATGCTCCCCCTTCGCCCGCGAACACGTCGTCGAGCACGTCATGGCCGATGGTGGGCTCGTACATCGCCGCGGTGACGTCGATGATCTCCTGCGCCGAATCCGCCGGGACCATGACGTTCACCTTGGTCCGGATCGTCTGCGCCCCGAAGCGGAACGTGTTCACCGGCCTGGCGCGCGGGCGGAGCCTGGCCATCTCCTCGCGCGTGCCGAAGGCGAGCGCCTGGCTCGGACACACCGAGGCGCACATCGGCTTGAGCCCGACCGACGTGCGGTCGTAGCACATGTCGCATTTCATCATCAGGTTCATCCGGGTGTTCATCTTCGGGACACCGAACGGACACGCGAGCACGCAGTTGTTACAGGCGATGCAGCGCGGCTTTCGCGCCGTCTGGACGACGCCGTCCTCGGTGCGCTTGATGGCGTCGGCCGGGCAGACCTCGGCGCAGGTGGGCGAGTCGCAGTGCATGCAGATGACCGGCAGCGTCTGCGTCGAGCGCTCTCGATCCACGTAGTCGAGCTGGATCATCGATTGCCCCTTGTGCGTGTCGCACTCGGTGCAGGCCTGGATGCATGACTGACAGCCAATGCAGCGGCCGGGGTCGACGAAGAATTCGTGCGTCTCGGGGACGGGCATCGTACGAGGAGCCTCCGCTCACTGCTGGGGTTCGAGGATCATTGCGTGGTTCGGAGGAGCGTCGGCCTTGCTCACCCGGACGGCGCAGACCTTGTATTCGGGGATCTTCGAGATCGGATCCTGAGCGGAGATGGTGAGCTGGTTGGCGCTCTTCCGGCCGCCCCAGTGGTAGGGGACGAAGACGGTGTCCGGCCGGATGGTCTTGACGACGGACGCGCGCAACGTGACGCTCCCTCGACGACTCTCGACCTGGGTCCAGTCCCCTTCGGCGATCCCGAGCTGCCCGGCGAGCCGCGGGTGGATCTCGACGCGCGGCTCCGGGCAATGATCGACGAGCGGACCGATGCGGCGCGTCTGGTTGCCGGACAGGAACTGGCTGACGACCCGCCCGGTCGTGAGGATGACCGGGTACGCGTCGTCGACGTCCTCGGCGGGCCCGACGTAGGGCGTGGGGTTGAAGCGAGCCTTCCCGTCGGGGAAGTAGAACGGACCGCTCCCCTTGGCCACGGGGTTCCACGAACCGGGCTCGAACAGGCGCACGGTCCCCTGGGGGCCGGGGTCGGGCGCTCCCTCCGGCGTCTCGCTCCGGCACGGCCAGAAGACGCCGAAGTTCTCCTCGATCCGCTCGTACGTCACGCCAGAGTAGTCGCAGACGCCACCCTTCGAGGCGATCCGGAGCTCATCGAACATCTCCCGCGGGCTCTCGAAGGTGAGCCCGCGCTCCCGGCCGAGGGCCTTCGCGATGTCCTGGATGATCCGCCAGTCCTGCCGCGCCTCCCCGGGACAATCGACCGCCTTGTTGATGCGAACGATGCGCCCCTCCACCTGCGTCACCGTCCCTTCGTCCTCCTCCTGGAGCGACCCCGGCAGCACGATGTCCGCGTAGCGCGCCGTCTCGCTCATGAAGAAGTCGATCGCGACGAAGAAATCGAGCTTCTCGAGCGCTGCGCGGACGAAGTTGTTGTCCGGGAGCGACACGACCGGGTTGAAGCAGATGGAGAGCAGGCCGCGGATCTCTCCGGCGTGGGCCTTGCGCATGATCTCGTACGCATCGACGCCGGGCCGCGGGAGGTCGTCGGGGCTCATGCCCCAGACGCTCGCCACGTACGCCCGATGCTCGGGATTCCCGAGATCGCGGCCGCCCGGCAGCTGATCGCACTTCTGCCCGTGCTCGCGGCCGCCCTGCCCGTTGGCCTGACCCGTGATGGTGGCGTAGCCAGAGCTCGGCCGCCCGATGCGCCCCGAGGCAAGGACGATGTTGATCGTGCTGAGGACGTTCTGCACGCCGTGGCTGTGGTGCTCGATCCCGCGGGCGTGCAGCAAGAAGCTCGTCTTCGCCGTGCCCCACCACTCGGCGGCCTGCCGGATCGTCTTCTCCGCGATCCCGGTGACCTCCGCGGTCCTCCGCGGCGTCCATTCGCGCACCAGCTCGGCCACCGCGTCGAAGCCCACGGTGTGCTGCTGGATGAAGTCGTGATCGAGCCAGTCGTTCTCGATCATCAGCTGCAAGATGCCGTTGAAGAGGGCGGCGTCGCGCCCCGGTTTGACGGGGAGGAACAGGTCGCACGTCCGGGCGATCGGCGTGATGCGCGGATCGACGACGATGATCTTCGCCCCGTGCTCGCGCGCCTGCCAGAGGTAGTCCGTGGTGATCGGCGCGCACTCTGCCACGTTGGCGCCGGCGACGAGGATCACCTCGCTGCCCAGGATGTCGCTCCACGGGTTCGCCGCGCGGTCGACGCCGAACGCCTTCTTGTTGCCCGCCCCCGCGCTGACCATGCACAGCCGACCGTTGTAGTCGATGTTGGCCGTCCGCAGGCACATGTGGGCGAACTTGCCCATCAAGTACGTCTTTTCGGTCGTCAGGCTGGCGCCCGACAGGAGGGCGAACGCGTCCCGGCCGTGCTCCCGCTGAATACGCTCGATGGCGTCCGCGACCCGGCGGATCCCGTCTTCATAAGCGAGCCTCCGGAAGCCCGAAGGCGCCGCCGGGTCCTTCTCGTAGGCGGAGAGCAGGCGATCGGGGTGCGCCTGTTGCAGGTAGCGCTTGACCCCCTTCGGGCAGAGCATGCCGCGGTTGAAGGGGAACTCGTACCACGGCTCGATCCCGACGATCGTGTTGTCCTTGACCTTGAGCTGCATTCCGCACTGCTGACCGCAAAAGCAGCAATGCGTCTTCACGAGCTTGTCGGGCTCGACGCCGCTGTCGACGCGGAGGTCGCTCGCATAGGCCCGGTGAGGCCCGAACTCGCGGATCACGCCGAGATCCAGCTCCGGCGTCGGCAAGGCGGGCCGCGCCGCAGCATTTCCGGAGGTGTCCTTCGATCCGTTCATGGGTGAAAATTCTCCGCGTCTTCCGTGTCCAGGGGGCCTTCGCCGAGCCCAGGATTGGCATACACCGGCATGGGGAGAGGCCCCTCGCCCGGCAGCGGCGCGCCGCCGCGGCGGCCATGCCACGACAACCCCTGCGCCAGCGCGAACGACGCGCGCCGGCAGGGCGGGCAGATCCATTGGTAGTGCTCGGCCTCGCTGCCAGGGATCTCGTAGCGGTATCCCAGCTCTCGCTCCACCTGGATCAGGTCGAGCACGTGCATCCGCGAGGTGAAGGCGTGTCCACAGCGCCGGCAGTGCGCCTTCTCCTCGGCGCGCCCCATGTCCTTGTAGAAGCCGACGCCCAGCTGGGCGGGGCGCTGGAAGATGTGGAAGAACTTGCCGAACGGCAGCCAGACGAACGTCATGATCACGGTGACGGCGTGCAGGATGGAGATGAACGTGAACCCGTACCCCTTCATCCACGTATAGCTCGCCGTCAGCATGAGCCCCGTGACGCTCACGGCGAACAGCAGGAGGAGCGGCATGAGATCCTCGGCGAACCGCTGCAGCGCGCCCGCGCCCTCTTCCCGCATCCGGCGCCGCATGGCCAGCATGACCCCCGCGATCACGAGGAACGACGCCCACACGAGGCCGTGGAACAGGAAGAACCCCAGCGCCGAGTCGTGGGGGAACTGGAACGCAGGAAATCCGAAGACCACCGCTTCATAGAGCGCTGGATCGGAGGGCACCGGGCGAAAGTGGAGCCAGCCGAAGACGAGCGGAAACGTGATCGCCACGGCGAGGGTGCAGCCCCACATGATGAGCAGGTGCGTCAAGCCACGCAGCCCTCCGCGCCGCACGATGAAGCGGTTCAGGAGGACGTCCAGGCTGAAGCGCGACAGCCAGAAGCGGGCGTTGCGGAGCCGGAAGCCGCGCCGGAGGAACGCTTGCCAGCCGCGCCGCCAGTAGAGCGCGGTCGGTGGACGCGATAGCCACATCGCGTAGCGGTACGTGAGGCCGAAGGTCGCGAAGAGGATCGAGAATGTGTAGGCCACGAGCGCCGCATCGAAGTGGGCGAGGTTGCGGGAGCCCACCAGGATGAGGACCCCGAGCAGGGTCGTCGCGACGAGGCCCCACGTCACCGAACGTGCGACTTCGCCGGTCGTGGTTCGTGTTCGAGTCATCGCCTGATGTCCCTCTCGAATCTGCGTGAACTTGCGTGAGCCGAGGCCGAGCGTCGAGCTGAAGCGTGGATTGCGTCTTTTTTGCGCCGCTCCGTCCGGCGTTCTCGTGCGGCGCTTTCGCGCTGTAGCACAAGCACGCGTCGGACATCGCCGTATTTTCGTGGCGCGGGTCTCCTTTCGTGGCGCGGGTCTCCTCAGCGAACTGAGCCGCCGTCAGCGACCTATCTCATCCGCGGGACGCCGATCACGTCGTGATGGATCCCTGTACCCACCTGGGAAGGACGCCCGGGTCACAGGACTTCACCGAGCGCGAGTCTCCTCCTACGACCGCCGCCGGAGGATGTGCTGGAGCAGCTGGCGCGAGATGTTCAGGAGCTGCGCCGCCTTCCGCCGGCCCCCTCCGGCGCGCGCGAGCGCCTCGTCGACCATGATGGTGCGGACCTGCTCCTCGACCTCCTGGATCGATGTCTGCCCCACGGCTGCGCGCACCTGCGGGCGGAGATCGGGCGGGCGGGCCAGCGCGTCGTCGATCGCGCGATCCAGCTCCTCGAGGCGCAGCGGCTTGGCCAGGAACGAGCGCACGCCCATCTGGGCGAGGCGGAACGATACCGCCGGGCTCGCCGATCCGCTGATGGCCACGATGGCCGGCGCGACAGCACAGGCCATTGCCCGCTCCACGACGTCGACGGCGCTCCCGTCGGGGAGCGTCACGTCGGCGATGATCCCTTGAAACGCCCCGTCCGCGAGCGCGCGATACGCCTCGGCCACCGACGCGCAGGCGACGACCTCGACGCCGCGCACCTCGAGGGCCTCGCCCAGCTGTGCTCTCCGCGGTCGTGCTCCTCGTGGTCGACCGCGTGCTGAACGGCGGCCGCGACAATTTCTGGGCAATGGCCTCGCTGTTCTTGATGCTGCTCCTGACCACCGCCTGCGCGGCTTTCCTCGTCACGCGGCGCCCCCTCCGCGTCGGCTTGCGCAGCTCCGCGAGAGTGAAGGTCACAAGAACCGGCTGGGGCTCTTGCCCCTGGGCCGCGTCGCCATCAACGAGATGATGAAGCTCGGGATGATCATCGACATCGATCACATGTCCCAGAGGATGGTGGGCGACGTGCTGGCGTTCACCCGATCGACGCCCGGCGGCGCGTATCCGCTCGTCTCGGGTCACAATGGGCTCCGCGGCTCGAGCGGCAACGAGAACGGCCGCACGGACGCCCAGTACACGGAGATCGCCGCGCGCGGCGGGCTCGCCGGCGTCGGCTTCGGCGGCTCCAGCGCACGGAGCTTCCTGCGGGATGCTGCCGCCGTGGCGGCGATCACGTCGGGCGGCAAGCGGCTCCAGATCACCCTCGGCTCGGACATCAACGGGATGGTCGTCATGCCGCGCTCTCCCGAGTGCCAGGCGCCCCGGAACCAGGTGGTGATGGTGCCTGGCGACGCCTGGGGGCACCCGCCCGCCCAGCTCCGGTGCACAGGCCGCGAGATCGACGTGCGCTCCGCGCGGCTCGGCTGCCTCGACATCCAGACCAGCGGCAACCTCACGGGCCTCGTCGGCCAGGCTTGCGACGGCAGGCCGTCCTGCTCTTACAAGGCTCCGACTCCCGCCGAATACAGCCGAGCCGGTGTCCGGACCGCGACGCGCACGTTCTGCACGCAGGCCATGGAGATCGTCTACCGATGTGTCGATCCGGCCGCGGACGCGTGCGTCGACTACGCAAGCTTCCCCAGGGCCCGGATGGGGAGCCGCTCGTGGAATTACAACGAGGAGGGGGTCGCCCACATCGGGCTCTTCCCGGATTTCCTCAAGCACGTCGAGGCGCTCCCGGGTGGGCAGCAGCTCATCGACGGGCTCTACAACGGGGCCGAGGGCGTCGCGCAGATGTGGGCGACGGCCGAGGCGGTCGGCCGCTCCGTCCCCTGATCCGTACACGCCCGGCGCACGACAGCCACGCCCCCCGCTCGCGGCGGGACGTCTCGTCAGAACTCGAAGGGACAGAAGCCATGAGCTCGCGACGACCCATCTCGAGCCACATCGCCCTCGTCATCGCCTTCGCGACTCACAAAACGCAGTCAACATGAACGGAGACAGCACATGACACACGACATCAAGAGCAAAAACGGCATGTTCCTCGAAGGCCAGGACGGTCTCACCGTAGCCCGGTCGAGCGGGAAGGGGCGAGGCATGCTGCTTCTCATGAGAGCGAGCGGAGCTCTCGCCCTCACCGCTTCCATGGCGCTCACTGGCTGCATCGCGCAGGAGGGCGACGAGGCCCTGGGAGAGTTCGCGCAGGAGGGCGATGAGCCCGTGGGAGAGGCGGAGCAGGAGTTCAGCATCGCTGTCGTGCCGGTGACCTGCAACAGCGGCTGGCCCGGTACGCGGGGCTGCTACAAGCGGCTCGGAGATGGGAAAAAAATCATCCCCGGCACGGTCTCCGTCCAGATCGATGGCCACAATGGCTCTATCGGGCACAGTGCGTCGCTGATCGACAACAACCGAGCGATCAATTTCACGGCGAGCATCCACGAGGGGAACGCGTTCGATCCGGGGAGCAACACGACAAAGTTCCTCGTCCTGTGGGCGTACGAGTAGCATCGTTCGTAGCCCTCGCGGCTCTCGACGGTCGCGGTGAGCACGGGGACACCTCGTCGCTCGCCGCTCCCGCCGCCCGTTCCTCGGAGGACGAGCTCTACTCGATGGAGAGGGTGACGGTATCGCCCGTCTGGTGCGTCACGGTGAGGCTGCCGGAGAAGATCTCCTCGAAGGTGAAGTTGAGGAGGACGAGCGAGTAGCTCGTCTCGTATATCGACGCCGCGGCGGTCGAGAAGCTGTGCTCCAGCCTCTCGAAATGGATGTCGCCCTCGAACTCGCGCGACGAGATCCAGGAGGGCTCCCCGTCCGCCATCACGGGCACCAGGGCGCACTCGCCGTTCGTGGGCTCGCCGTCGATGAAGTCGGTTTCCCCCACGCCCCAGGCCCCGGCGACGAACGTCGCGCAGCCCGCCGTCGCGTATTCGTCCGCTGCAATCGCGAGCTCCACCGAGCCGAGGCCGCTGCCGCCCGCGCCGCCGCCGCCCTCGGCAGGGCTGCCGCCCACGCCTGCGCCGCCGCCGCCCTCGGCATGGCCGCCCACGCCGCCGCCCCCCGGCTCTCCCCTCAGCCGCTCAGGACCCGATCCGGATCTTCTTCTTCAGCGCGGCGAGCTCATCATCGACCGCCGCGCCGCCGGGCCTGTCCGCGCCGCCGGCGCTGCTTGCGCTGCCGCGGCCGTGCTCGAGCTGGGCGAACTTCGCCTCCAGCTCGGCCGCCGACAGTCCGCCGCCGGAGATCGCCTCCTCCACCTCGCGCGACGCCGCGACCTGCGCCACCTGCCCCTCGACCTGCTCCTCCATGCGCCGGAACTCGGAGAAGGCGCTCTGGCCGCTCCGCGACCCGAGCCCCTCGGCGCCGCCGCCGGCGCGGCTCTGCTGGATCTGCGCCGCGAGCGTGCCCTTCCGCGCCTGGAACTCCTCCTGCTTCGCCTCCATGCGCTCGAGCTCGGTCTTCATCGAGATGACCGCGGAGCGCTGCTCCGCGCGCATCGCCTCGGCCCGGTCGCGCTCGCCCACGACCCGCTTCTTCTGGACGAGCGCCTCGCGCGCGAGCTTCTCGTCGTCCGCCTTCAGCGCGAGCTCGGCGCGCTTCTCCCACTTCTCCGCCTCGGCGTCGAGCTCGTCGACCTTCTTGCGCAGCACCTTCTCGGCCGCTACCGCGTCGACCAGCTCCTTCCGCGCCGCGCGGACCTGGTCCTTCATCTCCTCGACGATGAGATCCAGCGACTTTTTCGGATCTTCCGCCTTGTCGAGGAGCGCGTTGACGTTGCTCGAGATGACCTTTCCCATCCGGTCGAAGATGCCCATGCCGGTAGCGTGCACCGCCCCGCCTTCCCTGTAAAGCGCCCGCGCGCCGCGCTGCCGGCGCCCCGCGCCGGCCCGCCGGCGCCCCCTCCGAGCGCGCCCGCCGCCCCGCGCCGGGGCCCGGCGCTCAGGGCGGGGGCGGGTACGCCGGACCGACGCTCGACTCCACGAACGACCGCGTCGTGAGCAGCGGGATCTTCACCGCCTCGTCCTCGTACAGCGGCCTCACCACGCAGGTGTCCTCCCCGCACTCGCCCCCGTCGACGAACGCCACGTCGGCGACGAGCCAGTACCGGACGCTCCCGTCGCTCGACGAGAACGTGACCGGCGCCTCCGGGTCGTAGAACCCCGTCGGGCCGAGATCTGCCCCGAGGGCGCCGTGGCAGAAGATCTTGACCCGCGGGTGAACCGCGTAATCCCGGCCGTGGCTCGAGTAATAATGGACGCCGATCCGCATCCACTGCCCGAGCGGCGGGAAATCGACGTTGATGTTCTCGGGCGCGCAGAAGTCGTCGCTGTTCGGGTCCGTGACGCCGGGATCGCACGTGATGTTGTCGATGTCGAGCCGCGGGTTGTGGCACCCCCGGCCGAGGGTGCGCCACGCCTCCCCGGCGTCGCGAGGGGCGGAATAGCAGGTGTTCCTGGCCTCCACCGGGTCCAGGAACCAGCTCACCGGCTCCGGCGGCGACGCCGTGTCGCTGAACCAGCGGATCTCCGGATCCGACTCCAGCATCTGCACCGTGCAGTTGTTGTAGCCGCAATCGCTCGGCGAGCCCCCGACCCTCCACGGCTGCGTATCGTTCGGCTGGTGCAGGTGCAGATCGAGATCCACCCCGTCGCCGCCGAGGTCGTGCTCCCACTCGAGCTCGACCCGCAGGCCGGGCGCGCCGACGTAAAGGGCATACTCGCAGGAGCCGGTCGTGCCGTCCGCGAGGCGCTTCGTGTAAACGACCTTGTACTCCCCCGACTGGAGCGGTTTGTAATCATCCGCCGGGTCCGCTCCAGACACCGCGGGACACGGCTCGATGCCCGCCGGGCAAACGACGGACCACGTCTCCGAGCCGGGCTCCGCGTCCACGCTGAACGTGCCTGTCCCCTCCTTCAGGTCCACGTCGGCGAACGGCGGCGCCTGCAGCGCGTGGCAGCCCGCGGGGCTCTCGTTGAAGCAGGCCTCGGTCGCGTGGCGGCCGCCGATGCACGGCCCCCACACGCCGACCTCGTTGCACAGCTCGGTCCCCGAGAAGCACCCCTCCACGGCGCGGTACGACGGATCGCCCATGAAGCACGCGTGCGCTTGCCCCGCGACGCAGGAGCACGTCTCGTCGACCTGACCGTCGCAGTCATCGTCGAGGCCGAGGTGGTTGAGATCGCAGAGCTCCTCCGGTCCGCACTCGGTCCCGCACGGGTTCACGGCTCCATCGACGACCCCGGCGTCCTCGCCGGAGGAGATCGTCCCGCCGAAGCCGGGCTCCGGAGAGGCGCCCCCGCTGTCGCCGGCGGCGGCGCCGCCGTCGCCTCCTCCTCCACCTCCTCCGCGTCCTCCGCCGCCGGCGGCCGCGACGCCCGCGCCGGGATCGTCGCGCGAACCCGAAGCATGGCAGCCGACCGCGACGAACGCACCCGAGGCCGCGGCCCCCAGAACAGCGAGGAGCGCAGAGGAGACGCCGAGATGACGCATGAGACCTCCAGTCGCCAGCGCGCGGCGGAGCAGCTTGGGCGCTCAGGCGCGCCAAGCCGGACACCGGCGATGAACAGCGAGGTGCGTGTCTTAGCAGAACCGGCGCGACACCAAAGTACGCTCGCAAACGCGCAAAGCACGCTTGTGAGAACGGATGTCGCGCCGCCCGATCGGCGTATGTCCTGGAAAGGAGATGGTCAGTCCGTCGCGCGCGGACCCCTCGAGGACTCGGCCGCGAGCGCCGCCTGCGCGGCCGCGAGGCGGGCGACGGGGACGCGGAACGGCGAGCAAGACACGTAATCGAGCCCGGCCCGCTCGAAGAACGCAATCGAGCTCGGATCGCCGCCGTGCTCGCCGCAGATACCGAGCGTCAGCCCGGGCCGCGCCGCGCGCCCCCGATCCCGACCCATCTCCACGAGCGCCCCGACGCCGACCACGTCCAGCGACTGGAACGGATCCTTCGTGAAGATGCCGGCCTCGACGTACGCCCCGAGGAACCGGCCCGCGTCGTCGCGCGAGATCCCGAGCGCCGTCTGCGTGAGATCGTTCGTGCCGAAGCTGAAGAACTCCGCCTCCTCGGCCAGCTCGCCGGCCACGATCGCGGCGCGCGGGAGCTCGATCATGGTCCCGAACCGGACATCGACCCTCCGGCCCTTCTCGGCGAACACCTTCTCCGCGACCCCCTCGACGAGCGCGCGCGTGATGGCGAGCTCGCGCCGGGTCATGCTGAGCGGGATCATGATCTCGGGCTCGACCTCGATGCCCGCCGCCGCGACCTCGCACGCCGCCTCGAGGATGGCGCGCGCCTGCATCTCGTAGATCTCCGGCGACGTGATCGCCAGCCGGCAGCCGCGGTGGCCGAGCATCGGGTTGTACTCGGCGAGCTCCTCGTTCTTGCGCTGGAGCTCCTTCACCGGGACGCCCATCGCCCTCGAGAGCTGCTGGAGCTGCGCCTCGTCCTGCGGCAAGAACTCGTGCAGGGGCGGATCGAGCAGGCGAATCGTCACGGGCAAACCGGCCATCTCGCGGAAGACACCCACGAAATCGCTGCGCTGGAACGGGAGCAGCTTCGCGAGGGCGCGCCGCCGCCCCGCCTCGCCGTCCGCGAGGATCATCTCGCGCACCGCCTGGATGCGCTCCTCGTCGAAGAACATGTGCTCGGTGCGG
This sequence comes from Sorangium sp. So ce362, assembly GCF_051519845.1. Lineage (NCBI taxonomy): Bacteria > Pseudomonadati > Myxococcota > Polyangiales > Polyangiaceae > Sorangium > Sorangium sp. So ce362. Next base: position 9,954,165 of record NZ_CP150332.1, read on the forward strand.
CAGAGCCCGATGCCCTCCGCGCCGAAGTTGCGCGCCGTCCTCGCGTCGTGGGGCGTGTCGGCGTTCGACCGCACGCGCAGGCGCCGGACCGCGTCGGCCCAGACCATGAGCTCCTCGAACTCGCCGCTCAGCGCCGCCGGGACGGTCGGCACCGCCCCGAGGTAGACCGTGCCGGTGCCGCCGTCGAGCGTGATCACGTCCCCGGCCTTCACCGTGATCGTGTCGGTCGGGTGCCCGTGATCGTCGTAGATCGTCACCGCCATCTGGCCCTGGCTCACGCTGACGGCCGAGCAGCCGGCCACGCAGCTCTTGCCCATCCCCCGCGCCACAACGGCCGCGTGGCTCGTCATGCCGCCGCGGGCCGTCAGGATGCCGCGCGCCGCCTTCATGCCGTGGATGTCCTCCGGCGACGTCTCGGACCGCACGAGGATCACCGCCTTGCCCTGGCCGGCGCGCCGCTCCGCCTCGTCCGCGCTGAACACCACCTGCCCCGTCGCCGCCCCCGGGCTCGCCGGCAGGCCGCGCGCCAGCAGCTTCTTCGGCGCGCTCCCGTCGATGCTCGGATGGAGCAGCTGATCGATCGAGCCCGGGTCCACCCGCAAGATCGCCTCGCGCTCGCTGATCAGGCCCTCCTTGGCCATCTCGACCGCGATGCGCACGGCCGCCCGGCCCGTGCGCTTTCCGGTGCGGCACTGGAGCAGATAGAGCTTCTTCTGCTGGATCGTGAACTCCAGGTCCTGCATGTCGCGGAAGTGCTGCTCCAGCTTGCCCTGCACCTCGACGAGCTCCGCATACGCCTCGGGCATCTTCGCCTCGAGCGAGCAGTCGTCCTCTTCGTTCGCGCCGCCCGATCCGGACCTCGACAGCGGGTGCGGCGTGCGCACCCCCGCCACGACGTCCTCGCCCTGGGCGTTGGGGAGCCACTCGCCGTAGAAGCGCCGCTCCCCGGTCGACGGATCGCGCGTGAACGCGACGCCCGTGCCGGAGTCATCGCCCAGGTTGCCAAACACCATGGCCTGGACGTTGCACGCCGTCCCCCAGGCCTCCGGGATATCGTGCATCTTGCGGTACACCTCGGCCCGGTGGTTCTTCCAGCTATCGAATACCGCCCGGATCGCGCCCCAGAGCTGCGCGTAGGGATCGTCGGGGAACGGCCGCCCCGTCGCCCCGAGGACGATGTCCTTCTGCCGCTGGATGAGCGCCGCGAGCGACTCCGGATCGAGCAGCGAGTCGGGCACCTTGCGCTCGAGCTCGGCGGCGTTCAGGCGCGTCGCGTCGACGCCGAGCCGCGCGGCGGCCTGCTTGCGCGCGCGGCCGAGCGCCTCCTCGAAGCGGTCGCGGGGCACGCCGAGCACGATATCGGCATACGCCAGGATGAACCGCCGGTAGGCGTCCAGCGCGAATCGCTCGCTGCCCGTGCGCCGCGCGAGCCCCCGCGCGATCTCGTCGTTCAGGCCGAGGTTCAGGATGGTATCCATCATTCCCGGCATCGACGCGCGCGCGCCCGAGCGGACCGACACGAGCAGCGGCGCCTCGACGCTCCCGAGCCTCGCGTCGAGCAGCGACTCCAGCCGGCCGATCGCCGCCTTGATCTCGTCCTCGACGCCGGCGGGGAGCACCCTCCCCGCGGCGTAATACGCGTTGCAGACCTCGGTGGTGACCGTGAAGCCGGGCGGCACCGGGATGCCGAGGCGGGTCATCTCCGCGAGCCCCGCCCCCTTGCCGCCGAGCAGCTCCTTCTGCTGTGCGTCCCCGTCCGCCTGCCCCCCGCCGAAGAAGTATATCGGTTTCCGCATGGCGGGCACACGCTAGACCGTCCGCGCAGTCGGGTCGAGATCCCTCGAACGCAGCACACGGGCGGCCTGCGGCGACGCTGGATCCGCGACCGACGGAATCGGTGCGCACCTCACAAAAATACCAGCCCTCGACGGCGGACGAGCTATGAAGCGGCGCATGAAGCGCGGATACCTCGTCCTTGTTGCGATGCTTGCCGTCCCCCTCGCCGCCTGCGACCAGAAGCCAGCCCCACAGGCGATCGCCGACGCACCGGCGCCCGCGTCGGCCGAGCCTGCCGCGCCGCCGACGCCCACCGCCGAGCAGCAGGCGCCCCCTGAGCCCGCCGCCCTGCCCGCGCCGCCGGACGTCGCCGCGCCGCCCGCGGACGCGCAGAAGACAGCCTCGGGCCTCGCGTTCAAGGTGCTGACGCCGGGCACGGACAAGGCGCATCCAGGCCCCGACGACAAGGTGAAGGTCCACTACACGGGGTGGACCACGGACGGGAAGATGTTCGACAGCTCCGTCCTCCGCGGCGAGCCGGCGAGCTTCGGGGTGGGCGGCGTGATCAAAGGGTGGACGGAGGCGCTCCAGCTCATGAGCAAGGGTGAGAAGCGCCGCCTCTGGATCCCGGGGAGCCTCGCCTACGGCGACCGGCCCACGCGCCCAGGCGCCCCGGCCGGAATGCTCGTGTTCGACGTCGAGCTGCTCGATTTCTCGCCCGCGCCGCAGCCTCCGCCCGTGCCGAAGGACGTGAAGGCGGCGCCGAAGACCGCGAAGAAGACCGCCTCCGGGCTCGCGTACCAGGTCCAGCAGAAGGGCACGGGCACGGAGCACCCCAAGCCGACGAGCCGCGTCACCGTGCACTACACGGGCTGGACGACCGACGGGAAGATGTTCGACAGCTCCATCGTCCGCGAGGAGCCGGTCACCTTCCCGCTGGGCGGCGTGATCAAGGGGTGGACCGAGGGCGTACAGCTGATGGTGAAAGGCGAGAAGACGCGCTTCTGGATCCCGGCCGAGCTCGCGTACGGCGAGAAGCCGACCCGCCCCGGCGCGCCCTCCGGCATGCTCGTGTTCGACATCGAGCTCATCGACTTTCGTTGATCGGTCGGCCGGCGCTTTACATCCGGCCGACTGCCTGGCTACATGGAGAGCTGCGAGCGGCCAGGCATGCTGACATCCATTCGACTCAAGAACTTCAAGAGTTTCGCCGATCAAACGGTGGAGCTGTCCCCCTTCACGCTGCTGCTCGGGGCCAACGGCTCGGGCAAGAGCAACTTCCTCGACGCCCTGCGCTTCTTGCAAGGCGTAGGGCTGGATCTCCCCTTGTGCGACATCTTCCGCGGCCGCGTCGACGGCAGGCGCGAGGTCTGGCCGGGCCTGCGCGGCGGCACGCAGGGGGCCACGTACAGGGGCGCCAAATCGTTCACCATCGAGAGCCGATGGACGATAGGGAAGGAGGAGCTCACACACAAGCTCACGTGTCAGGTCGAGCCTGACGTGATCGTCGAGCACGAGTCGCTCGAGGCGAAGTCGGCGGGGGGTCTGCTCTTCGACACGCCCGCGTCGGCGCTGAGGGGCCTCGAGGGGTTCTCCACGGGCGGCGCGATGAAGGCGGCGTCGAAGAAGGGCCGCTCGATGAGGCTCGCCTCGATGGATCGCAACCCTGGGCGGCGCAGCCTGCTCGGCCAGATCGAGCACCACCGCGGGCGCGGCGACGACGTGAGCCTCTCGGACGTCATCGCGCTCTGCAACGCGCTCCAGGTCGCGATGCGGAGCACGCTGTCGCTCGACATCGATCCTTCGCGGATGCGGGGTTACGTGCCGCACGAGATCGAGAACCTCGGCGCCGGGGGGCAGAACCTCTCCGCCGTGCTCCGCTGGCTCTGCCAGGAGGCGGATCACAAGGCCGACGTGCTCGGCTGGGTGAGCTCGATCTTCGCGCCCGAGATCGGCGATATCGAATTTGCGGAGACGGGCCTCGGCGACGTGATGATGGTGCTCGTCGAGAAGGACGGCACCCGCGTCCCGGCGCCGAGCCTCCCGGACGGCGCGCTGCGCGTGCTCGGCAAGATCGCCGGCGTGCTCACCGCGCCGGAGGGCTCGCTCCTCCTCGTGGAGGACCCCGACGCCGGCATGCACCCCGATCGCGCCGGCCTGCTCGCGCAGCTCCTGGAGGGGGCGGCGCGGCCCTCCGTCTGCCAGATCGTGGCGACGACGCACTCGCCCGCGCTGCTCAGGGGCGTGTCGAAGCAGGGCCTCAGCCGCGCGATCGCGTTCGACCGCGACCCCGAGACCTGCGCCACGACGGCGCATCGGCTCGCCGATCTCCCGCGTTTCGAGGACATGGCAGAGCGCGATCCGGGAGAGCTCCTCTCCTCGAAGGCGCTCGCGGGATAGCGCGCGACGAACAGCGCAGTACAGCGCTGCCATTGCATTGCAGTGCTGCCATTTCGCGATGCGTGGACATCCGCCTTTCTCGCGAAATGCGTTGTGAACACCCACAGGGCCATCTAGGCTACCGGCGCGTCCATGGCGCGGCGAGCGCCGCGCAAGTCCAGCGACTGATGAGGTCTTCCATGCTTTTTCACAAAACTACACTTCAACTGGCCCTCTGCTTGACCGTCGGGCTATCGGCGGCTGCCTGCTCCGATGACGACCCCGGCGGCGAGGGCGGCGGCACGACGAGCTCGACCAGCAGCGCCTCCACCGGCGAGGGCGGCTCCACCGGCGAGGGCGGCTCCACCGGCGAGGGCGGCTCCACCGGCGAGGGCGGCTCCACCGGCGAGGGCGGCTCTACCGGCGAGGGCGGCTCCACCGGCGAGGGCGGCTCCACCGGCGAGGGCGGCTCCACCGGCGAGGGTGGCTCCACCGGCGAGGGTGGCTCCGCCCCCGGCGATCCGGCGTGCGGCGCGGACACCGCGGCCTTCGCCGACGTGCAGGCGATCCTGACCGCGACCTGCGCGGGGTGCCACGGCAACGCCGGCCCGCCGTCCGGCGGCCTCGATCTCCGCGGGAACGGGTCCCATGGCAGGCTCGTCGACCGCAACAGCACGACCTGCGCCAGCCGGGTGCTCGTCGTGCCGGGCAAGCCGAGCGAGAGCTACCTCATCAACAAGCTGCGCAACGTCGACCTCTGCGCGGACGGCAAGCGCATGCCCCCGCCCCCGGACGCGAGCCTGCCGGAGGCGAGCCTCAAGAAGATCAACGACTGGATCTGCGCCGGCGCTCCCGGCATCTGAGCTCGGCCGCCGGGCTCAGTACACCTTGCAGCGCGCGCCGCCGGCGGCGCGCGCGTAAGGGACCTTCGCGCTCCGCCCCTTCACGTAAACCGCCCCGCCCGAGGCGGGCTTCGGGATCACGGCGCCGGTCGCGAGCGGCCGCCCGGGCGGCAGCTCCTCGACCTCGATGATGATGTCGTTCCCCTCCTGATCGACCGCCGAGATCGAAGGCCGCCGGCTCTCCTCGTCGGCGGGGCCGCCCGGACAGGGCACCCCGCGCGCGCTCAGCGCGACGGCGAGCGTGTTGTCGGCCGTGCTCTCCGGGGCGCCGGCCGCCCACTGGAACCTGGGATCGCGCGCCCCCCCCACCTCCACGGCCAGGCAGCTGCACCGCTCGGTCCGCGACGCGGCGCGCGCGAGCGCGAGGTCGTGCCGCACGCCGACCCACGACGAGGGGCCTCGCTCCTGCGGCGTGGAGGGAGCGCCATCGAAGTCGTCGGGCGCGCCGAACGCCCGGCGCGACGCCTGCAGCTTCGCGGCTTCAGGGTCCACCGGCCTGGCGGGGTCGACGGTGTCGCCCTGCCAGAACGCCGCGGCGCCTGCGTGCTGGTTGCCGCCGCAGGCGGCGAGGACGGCTCCGGAGAGGAGCGCAGCAAACCGTGCGATCTGGACGGCCGAGGGGAGCATGCGGTGCGATCTTCGCACCGGCGCCGGCTGCGGCCAAGGTTTGTGCTGAGATGGAGGGGAAGAGCTAGGCCGGGAGACGCGCGCAGCGCGCCGGGTGTCCGGCGCGCTGCACAGGGAACGTCACTTCGGCTTGATCTCGGTCAGGACGATGAGGTAGTCCGGCGAGTTGTTCGGCGACAGCTTGGCGTACGGGTTCTCCTTGCTGGGCCACCCGACGAAGCGCTTCGTGCTGTACTCGCCCCAGGACGGGTTCTTGAACAGCGGGATCACCGGCACCTGCTGCGCGTAGATCATCTGCAGCTCGTCGACGATGCTCTTCTGCTCCGCCGGATCCGTCGCGGCCGCGAACTTCTTGAACAGCGGCTCGGCCTCCTTGGCGGAGAAGCGATGCCAGTTGCGGTTCGAGACCTCGCCGACGGGCTTCACGAACTCCGGGGCCATGAGATCGCGGTAGTAGTTGAACGGCGTGGGCTCGGTGTTGGTCCAGCCCATCGACATGTCGAACGTGCCCTTCTGGAGCGCCTCGAAGAACGCGCTGAAGTCGTACGTCTTCAGCGTGGCCTCGATGCCGACGGCCTTCAGGCTCTGCGTGGTGATCTGGACCGCGCGCACCCAGTCGGACCAGCCGGTCACGACGTTGATGTCGAACTTCAGCGGCTTGCCGTCCTTCGCGCGGATCCCGTCGGAGCCCTTGGCGTAGCCGGCCTCGTCGAGGAGGGCGTTCGCCTTGGCCACGTCGAAGGTGGTCCAGTCGCCGGCCGCGGCGGCCTTCTCGTTGCGCCAGCGCCCGTAGGCGTCGTCGAGCCCGGTCCCGTCCGCGCCGACCGTGTAGCCGTTGACCGCGATCTTGGCGATCTGCGCCCGGTCGATGGCCATGCTGATGGCCTTGCGCAGCTTGATGTCGTTGAACGGCTTCTTCGTGGCGTTCGGGTAGAGCGTCACGGTGCCGCCGACGAGCGGGAACCAGTAGTGGTTGTTCTCCGGGTCCTTGGCGACGTAGGTCTTGTCGATGTCGGGGACGAAGTTGCCGGCCCAGTCGACCTCGCCGTTGATGAGCGCCAGGTTCGCCTGGTCGTTGCCCGGGTACGCCGGGAAGCGCAGCCCCTCGACCGCCGGCTTGCCCTTCTGCCAGTAGTTCGGGTTCTTGCCGAGCTCGTAGATCTGGTTCTGGAACGTCTTCACCTCGGTGAAGGGGCCCGTCGCGACGGGGTTCTCGTTCGTGAACGTGACCGGGTCGGCGACGTCCTTCCACGTGTGCTCCGGCACGATCGGCTGGTGGCCGATGTAGTGGAGCCCGGGGACGAAGGCCTCCTTGAAGATGAACTCGACGGTGGTGGCGTCCTTGGCCTCCACCGACTCGACGAACTTCCACACGCCCGTCTGATCGAGCGCCGGGAACTTCTTGAGGAGCCCGAACGTGAAGGCGACGTCCTTCGCCGAGAAGGGTTGTCCGTCAGACCACTTGACCTCGGTGCGGGCCGTGAAGGTGAGCTTCTTGTTCGCGTCGCTCCACTCGTACTTCGTGGCGAGCCACGGCACGAACTCGCCCTTCATCGTGTTGTACACGATCATGGGCTCGTAGATGCCCGCGACGGTGGGGAAGCGCGTGGCCCCCTCGCCGAGCAGGGGGTTGAAGTTGCGTACCCAGGACGCCTGCTGCTCCCTGGAGATGGTGACGAACTTCGTCCCGCCCTTCGCCCCGCCCTGGGCCCCGGCACCCGGGGTGCCCGACGCAGCCCCCGCCGAGTCCTTCCCGGCGGTCTCGGAACCCTTGTTGTCGCAGGCCGCCGTGGCGCCGACGGATAGGACGAGCGCCGAAAGGGCAAAAATGCGGCGCGACATGGATCGACTCTTCATAAGCTTGCTCCCTCGCGGCGACCTCGGTCGCCCGCGACGATCCTCTCACTCGACCGACAGCACGCAGCGCCGCAGCGCAGCGACAACAGCAGACCGTACGGCGGCGCCACGGATGAGCCGCGACTGCGGCACCCTGACGCCGGCGCACTCTACCGGCCGAGGTAGAGAAGTGTCAACCTGACGAGGAGCGGGGTTGCATGGGCCACCGTGAGGCCGCGACCTGATCGGATGCGCACGCCGGGGCGGGCGGCGCTCCGGGCCCTTCTCGGGAGCTCAGAATTCCGCCGGGTCGCTGTACGTTCCCATGACGTCGCGCAGCACGTCGCAGATCTCCTGCTCGGTCGCGTACGCGCTGGCCGCCGCGATGATGGGGGGCATGAGGTTATCGCGACCGCGCGCGCTGCTTCGCACCTCGGCCAGCGCGCTTCGCACCTGGTCCTGATCGCGCTGGGCCTTGACCCGGGCCAGGTTCTGGCATTGCACCCGCTGCACCTCCTCGTCGATGCGGAGGAGGGGGATCGTCTTCTCGGCGGCGCCGGCATAGCGGTTGACGCCCACCATGATCCGCTCGTTCGACTCGAGCTCTCGCTGGAACCGGTAGGCCGAGGCGGCGATCTCGCGCTGCGGATATCCCTTCTCGATGGCGGGCACCATCCCGCCCATCTCGTCGATCCGCTGGATGTACGCGAGCGCCTCCTGCTCCAGGCGATCGGTGAGCCACTCGACGTAGTAGCTCCCCCCGAGCGGATCGATGGTGTTCGCGACCCCGCTCTCGTGGGCGATGATCTGCTGCGTCCGGAGGGCGATGGTCACGCTCTCCTCGGTCGGGAGCGCGTAGGTCTCGTCGAGCGAGTTCGTGTGGAGCGACTGGGTGCCGCCGAGCACGGCGGCGAGCGCCTGGAGCGAGACGCGGACGACGTTGTTGTAGGGCTGCTGGGCGGTCAGCGAGACGCCGGCCGTCTGCGCGTGCGTGCGCAGCTTCATGCTCTCGGCCCGCTTCGCCCCGTAGCGCTCCTTGAGGAACCGCGCCCACATGCGGCGCGCGGCGCGGAGCTTCGCGATCTCCTCGAAGAAGTCGTTGTGGACATCGAAGAAGAACGACAGGCGCGGCGCGAACGAGTCGACGTCGAGGCCGCGCTCGACGCAGCTCTCGACGTAGGCGAGCCCGTCCGCGAGCGTGAACGCGAGCTCCTGGGCGGCGGTCGAGCCGGCCTCCCGGATGTGGTATCCGCTGATCGACACCGAGTTCCACCGCGGCACCTCGCGCGCGCAGAACTCGATCATATCGGTCACGATGCGCATCGCCGGGCGCGGCGGCACGAGCCAGGCGTGCTGGGCGATGAACTCCTTCAGGCAATCGTTCTGCACGGTCCCGCCGATCCGCTTGCGCGGGATCCCGCGCTTGTCGGCGAGCGCGATATAGAACGCGAGCAGCACGACGGCGGGGCCGTTGATGGTCATCGACGTCGTCACCTGGTCGAGCGGGATGCCGTCGAAGAGCACCTCCATGTCGCGGAGCGTGTCGACCGCGACACCGCACATCCCCACCTCGCCGAGCGACCGCGGAGAGTCGGAGTCGTAGCCCATGAGCGTCGGGAAATCGAAGGCGGTCGACAGGCCCGTCTGCCCCTCGGCGAGCAGGTATTTGAACCGCGCGTTCGTCTGCTCCGGCGTGCCGAAGCCGGCGAACATCCGCATCGTCCAGAGCCTGCCGCGGTACATCGTCGGCTGGACGCCCCGCGTGAACGGGTACTCCCCGGGCAGCCCGAGGTCGGCCGCGTGGTCGACCGGCGCGTCGGCCGGCGTCGCGAGGTCGGGCACGTCGACGCCGCTCCAGGTGGTGAAGCTCTCGTTGCGCGGCGGGAAGCGCGCCGACGCCTCGGCGACCGGGCCCTCGCGCCACGCGGCCACCGCGCGCCGGAGCGCCGCGAGCCCGTCCTCGTCGAGCCCGAGCCCCTCGCCGCCTCCGCCGTTCGTGGTACGGGGCGCGTCGGCGCGGCTCTCGTCGGCGTGGCCCGGTGACCCGAGCGCGCGATCCGCTTCGGTCTCCGGAGGGGGGGTGGGCTCTCGGTGCGCCATGGCCCGCATTTTAGCGCGGCGCGCGCGGGATGGCGCCGGTGAACGCCGAGATCGCCGGCGCAGGCGGCGCGTCACGGGCAGCGCGCGTGGAACACCTCGGAGGCGACCGGCGTCGCCCCGTCCTCCAGCGAGTCCTCTATCGCGCCCGTGATCCGGATCCCCTCCGCGGCGCAGAGCGCCGCCGCGGCGTCGCCCGGGAGCGTCGCGCCCCCGGCGCTCGTATCCACGGTGAACGCCACGGTGACGTCGCTGTCCGGAGCGACCTCGACCGGCAGCACCGTTGCGGTCTTGACGGGCAGCGGCGCCACGATCGCCGTCGTTCGATCGGCGCTCACGATCTCGAACGTGCGCACCGCGACGCGGCTGGGCCCGCTGGCCCGCGGGCCCAGGTGGAGCTTCAGCGCGAAGCTCGCCTGAACGCCGGTCCCGAGCGCGCTCGACGAGACGGTCGCCTCGGGCGCGGCGATGGATGGATCGACGAACACGGCGGCGTCGGTGTCGATGCAGCCGCTCGCCAGGGCGGCGAGCGCCGCCGCCGCGAGCGTCGCGGCGGCGGAGAGCGTGGCGCGGGCGTTCATGGGGTCACTCTCCCCCGGGCCGACCTGTCCTGTCCAGATCGGCCGTGCCGCGCGCGGCTGACGCCCGCGCCGCGCGCGGCGCGCTCCGCTCAGGGCGGCGGCGGGACGACGCCCTTGGCCCGGGCCGTGTCGCAGCCGAGCTCCACGTTGGTCGGCCCCTTGTCGGTCCGCACGACCTTGAACTCGACGCGCCGGTTCTTCTCCCAGGCCGCCGCGTTGTGGGCCGGATCGAGCGGGCAGTACTCGCCGTAGCCCATCGATCGCACCGCGTTCTTGTTGACGCCGCGCTGCACGAGCGCCGCGGCGACCGCGTCCGCGCGGGCCTGGGTCAGCTTGAGGTTGTACGCGTCGGCCGAGCGCTCGTCGGCGTGCCCCTGCACCTCGATCAGCGAGAACTCCGGGTGGTGCTTGAGCGTCTCGGCGACCGCCTGCACGATGCCGAACGACTCCGGGAGGATCTCGGCGCTGCCGGTCGCGAACTGGATCTTCTCGAGGATGACGATGTTGTTCTCCTCGATCACGACGCTGCCCTTGTCCGGGCACCCGTCCTCGTCCTCGAGGCCGTTGAACGTCTCGGGCTCGTTCGGGCACTTGTCGACAACGTCCGGGATGCCGTCCCTGTCGTTGTCGGGGTCGGGGCAGCCGTCCTCGTCCTCGAAGTCGTCCTTGTCCTCCGGATCGTTCGGGCACTGGTCGGCCTTGTCCGGGATGCCGTCCTTGTCGTTGTCGGGGTCGGGGCAGCCGTCCTTGTCCTGGAAGCCGTCGCGGTCCTCCGGCTCGTCCGGGCACTTGTCGCGCGAGTCGAGGATGCCGTCGCCGTCGCGATCGCCGTCGCTCCCCTCCGGGCAGCCGTCGTCGTCCTCGTCGCCGTCGCGGTCCTCCGGGTTGTTCGGGCAGCGGTCGTCGACGTCGAGGATGCCGTCCTCGTCGTTGTCCGGATCCGGGCAGCCGTACTTCCCCGGGGGCGAGTCGGCCTTTGTGTCCTGGAAGCCGTCGTAGTCCTCCGGCTCGTCGGGGCAGTCGTCCTGATCGTCCTTGATGCCGTCGCCGTCGCGGTCGCCGATGGACGGCTCGAAGACGAACCCGATGGTCGCGCGCTGCTCCGCGGCCTGGAAGCCGGGCGTGTACCCGACCCCGGCGCCGAGCATGAGGAAGCTGTTCCGCTCGATGAAGAGCTTGATGCCCCCGACCGCCTCGGCCGACAGCTTCTGCTTGCTGCTCTCGCCGCCGCCGACCTGCTGGGTCAGGTAGGTCTCGGCCACGAGGTCGAGCGGCGTGAGGACGCGGTAGCTCATCCCGAACCCGCCGGTGAGCAGGTCCGAGTACTTGAAGTCCCCGTGCTTCAGCTGGAAGGTCGTGTTGTCCGAGCGCAGGCCGAACGCGGGGTTCTCCCCTGTATGGCCGCGGTAGCCGACGTTCGCCGCGATCCGGAACGGGTTGGTGATGCCGAACCGCTTCTCCAGCACGAGCTGCGGCCAGAAGAAGAAGCCCGGATCCGAGGCGAAGTCCTCGGTCCCGCCGACGCCGACGCCGATCTGGGCGATCAGGGCGAGCCCGATCACGTCCTGATCGGGGCGGAGCAGGCGCACCTTGGCGTGGACCGCCAGGTTGCCGAGCGACTGGGCGTCGAGCGAGTCGTCGTCGTAGTTCTGGCCGGGGCCCGGGCCGATGTCGTTGATCGGGTCGGCCGCGTTGAGCACCACCGGGGCGGAGAGCCCGACGACAAGGAAGTTCGCGATGCCGTAATCGAACTGGAACGTGCCCTGAAACGCGTGATTCAGCATCACCTTCGTTTCTGTGCCGTTGTCGGTGATCGGCAGGATGTTGCGCCCGTAATCGAGCACGAGCCCCAGGCTGATATCGTTGGCGCCGAGGACGTCGGCTCCGTTGACCGAGAAGAGCCCTTTGGAGTCGACCGCCGGCCGGAACAGGTGCAGGTCCATGCCGTCGCCGTTGGTGCCGCCCGCGCGCGTCTGGGCCGCGGCGTCGCCGGCGCCGGCGGCGGTCATCGCGGCGCCGAGGGCGAGGGAGAGCAGCGCGGCGCCCGGGCGGCGGGCCCGGTCGGTCCGACCGCGGGCGGGCAGCGCGCGCCGGTCGTCGGGCGTGTCGGGGGCGCCCGGGCGCGGTTCGGCGGGGAGCAACGGAGAGCGAGGCGTCATGGCAGGGTCCTCGGGCTGGTGAGGTCGCGGTGGGGCAAGCGCACCTGGAGCTGGCGCTCGGCGCCACGTACCACCGCGTGAATTCCGGTGTCAAACAGACGGCGCTGCGGGCTTCGGCCGCTGGCGGGCGCGGGGCCCCTCCGGCGCGGGGGCGCCCTCGCCCGCGGCGCTCCGGCGACGGGCGCCGAGCGCCGCCACCCGTCGCCGGAGCGCCTGCGATTTGCCGGGGAAGCCCGCCCTCGCCCGCGCGATCCGTGCGTGGCGGGAGCCGAGCGCGTCAGTGGCGCTAGAATTGTCCTGGCGATTGCAGACGGGTATTCCGTGAGAGGTTGCGGCGACAGGTGCTCGGTGCGGAGTCGGGGGGAGGCCACCGGCGCTCGCGGACCTCGCTGCTGGAGGGACAGATGCTGCTAACGAGGTGGACTGGGTTGGTCGCGGCGCTCGCGGCCGTGGCGCTCCTTTCGTGCGGGGAGGAAGCCCCGAACGACAGCAGCGGTGGGGCCGGCGGGGCCGGGTCGGGCGCAGGCGGGGCCGGGTCGGGCGCAGGCGGGGCCGGGTCGGGCGCAGGCGGGGCCGGGTCGGGCTCCGTGTCGAGCACGACGGCGGCCGGCACCGGCGGGACCACGAGCGCAGGCGGTGGCGGCGGCGATGGCGGTGGTGACGCCGGCGGCGGCGTGTGCGGCGACGGCGCGGTGGCCGGCGCCGAGGGCTGCGACGACGGCAACACCGCGGCGGAGGACGGGTGCGGCGAGGACTGCGCCCTCGAGCCCGGTTACACCTGCTCCGGCGCTCCGAGCATCTGTTCGACGATGTGCGGCGACGGCCTCCTGCGCGGCGCCGAGATCTGCGACGACGGCGACGTCATGAGCGAGGACGGCTGCAGCCCGGTCTGCGTGGTCGAGGCGGGCTACGAGTGTGCCGGCGAGCCGAGCGCTTGCGGTCCGGCCTGCGGTGACGGCCTGCTCATCGGCAACGAGGGGTGCGACGACGGCAACACGGCCGCGGCGGACGGCTGCAGCCCGGATTGCGAGGTCACGTACGGTTACATCTGCAGCGGCGAGCCCAGCACCTGCGTCTCCGTGTGCGGCGACGCCATCCAGACCGCGCGGGAGGAGTGCGACGACGGCAACACGGTGAGCGGCGACGGCTGCAGCAGCACCTGCGAGGAGGAGCGGCGCTAGCGCGCGACCCCCACCAGCCCCCCGCTCAGGGAGTGCGCGTTTTCAGGCTGTCGATCGCGTGGACCGGCGCCTGGTCGCCGGCCATGAGGTGGGAGATCGCGCCGTAGACCAGCCGCTGGCTCTCCAGCATGCTCTTGCCGGCGAACACCGGGGCGGTCACGACGAGGTTGAAGTGCCCTCCGCCGCCGGTCACCTCGGCGGTGGAGCCCTCGATCTTCGCTTCGATGGCTCGCTTCAGGGCTTCGGGGATCGACCCTTCAAAGGTCGTCAGGTGGCTCGGCATGGGCGATCTATAGGCCATCGCCCCGCCGCAGGAAAGCCGGAGCGCGGCGCTCGGGCCGTGAACGGGACGCGCGGGGCGGGCCGTGGACGGGACGCGCGGGGCGGGGTCAGCGCGCCGGGATCAGGCGCTCGCGGTCGCCCTGGCCAGCTCGATCAGGCCGGCCGCGCCCATGCCGCCGCCGATGCACATCGTGACGATGGCGTACCGGCCGCCGCGCCGGCGGAGCTCGTGGAGGGCGGTCGCGGTGAGCTTCGCGCCGGTGCACCCGAGCGGGTGGCCGAGCGCGATCGCGCCGCCGTTCACGTTGAGCTTCTCCTCGGGGATCTCGAGCGTCCGCTGCACGTAGACGGCCTGCGACGCGAACGCCTCGTTGACCTCGAACAGATCGATGTCGGCCATCTTCAGCCCCGTCCTGGCGAGCAGCTTCCGCACCGCGGGCACCGGGCCGATCCCCATGATGGCGGGGTCGACGCCCACGGTCACGAACGCCCGGAAGTACCCGAGCGGCTTCACGCCGAGCGCGTCCGCCTTCGCCTTGCTCATCACGAGCGCGGCGGCGGCGCCGTCCGACAGCGGCGAGCTGTTGCCCGGGGTGACGCTCCCCTTCGCCGCGAAGGCCGGCTTCAGCCCCGCGAGCGCCTCCACCGTGGTCTCCTTGCGGATCAGCTCGTCGGTGCGGAAGTCGAAGGTCACGCGCTTGCCGCTCTCGTAGCGCACGCCCTTCACGGTGACGATCTCGTCCTCGAAGCGCCCGGCCGCGCGCGCCGCCGCCGCCTTCTGGTGGCTCTTCAGCGCGAACGCGTCCTGGTCGGCGCGGCTCACCTGGAACTTGTTCGCCACGTTCTCCGCGGTGATGCCCATCGGCGTGTACACCGTCGGACAGCGCTCCATCGCCTCCGGCGACGCGCTCAGCTTGTTGCCGGTCATCGGGACCATCGTCATCGACTCGACGCCGCCGGCGACGGCGATGTCGAGCGACCCCATCGCGATGCTGCCCGCCGCGTTCGCGATCGCCTGGAGCCCGCTCGAGCAGAAGCGGTTGATGGTGATCGCGGATGCGTCCTGCGACATCCCGCCGAGGAGCGAGACGACGCGCGCGACGTTGAGCCCCTGCTCGCCCTCCGGCATGGCGCAGCCGAGGACGAGGTCCTCGATGTCCTCCGGCTTCACCTGCGGGACGCGCTTCAGCAGCGCGGCGACGACCTCGCCGGCGAGCTCGTCGGGGCGCTTATTCGCGAGCGACCCTTTGTGGGCCCGGCCAACGGCCGAGCGGACGGCCTCTGCAATTACGACGTCGACCATGGCGTTCACCTAGTTCCGGAGGGGCTTGTTGTTCATCAGCATGTACTGCATCCGCTCAGCGCTCTTGGGCTCACCGCACAGGCTGACGAACGCCTCGCGCTCGAGCTCGAGGATCTCGTCCTCGGTCACCTCGCGCGCCGCGCCGCCCACGCCGCCGCAGAGCACCTCGGCGAGCTTGCGCGCGATCTTCGCGTCGTGCTCGCTGGCGTGGCCGCCGGCGACGAGCGTGTCGATCATCATCTGCAGCGTCGCGATCCCGCTCTCGCCCGGGAGCTTGTAGGCGCGCGGCACGGGCGCGTGGTACCCGGCCTCGGCGATCCCGACGGCGCGCGCCTTCACCTCGTGGAGCTGGCGCGCCCGGTCGAACGAGACGCCGTCCGTCTTGCGGAAGAAGCCGAGCGCCTTCGCCTCGTCCGCGCTTGTCGCGACCCTGGCGAGGGCGATGTTCTTGAAGACCTGCGTCACGAGGTCGTACGAGTTCACCGGCACGCCCTCCGGGATCCCCTCGAACGCGCGCCAGAGCATGTTGAGCGTCCCTGCGCCGCCCGGGATCAGCCCGACGCCGACCTCCACGAGCCCCGCGTACGTCTCGGCCGCGGCCTGCACCGCGTCGCAGGCGAAGCAGAGCTCGAGCCCGCCGCCCAGGGTCATCCCGTAGGGCGCGGCCACGACCGGGACGCTCGCGTACTTCAGCCGCTGCGTCGCGTCCTGGTACGCCTTCACCATCTTGCGGATCGCGTCCCAGTCCTGGTTGCCCGCGGCCATCGCCACGAGGAACAGGTTGGCGCCGACGCAGAAGTGCTCGCCCTGGTTGAAGACGACGAGCGCGCGGAAGTCCTGCTCGGCCTTCTCGGCGGCGAGCGAGAGCATCCCGATCGAGTCCGGATCGAGGCTGTTCGCCTTGGTCTTGAAGGTGACGCCGAGCACCCCGTCGCCGAGGTCCCACGCCTCGGCGCCGTCGTTGGCGAGCACGGCCTTCACGCCGCGGCGCGCGCCGGCGAGCGTGACGTTCCGCGGATCGATCGGGCGGGCGACGTACTCTCCCTTGAGCAGATCGAACACCGCCCCGTCGGCGCGGTAGAACGAGGTCGCGCCGCTCTGCTTCATGCGGACGATCGACTCGGGCAGCTGGATGCCGTCCTTCTGCATGCGCTCGACGGTCTCGGCGAAGCCGAGCGCGTCCCAGGTCTGGAACGGCCCGAGCTCCCAGTTGTACCCCCAGCGCATGGCGTCATCGATGGACACGATGCTGTCGGCGATCTCGCCCACGCGCCGCGCCGTGTACGCGAGCGAGCGGGAGAGCACCTTCCACGCGAACTGCCCTGCCTTGCCGGGGTCGCTGGCGAGCTTCTTCACGCGCGCGGCGGGGTCCTCGATCTTCTCGCACGACCGCGTCGCCTTCTTGATCGCCTCGTCGCCGCCGTGCGGGCGGTACTGGAGCTTCGCCGGGTCGAGCGTCTCGAGCCCTTCCTTTGTCTTGCGGTAGAAGCCGCCCTTGGTCTTGTCGCCGAGGAGCTTCGCCTCGATCATGCTGCGGATGTAGGCGGGCACCTTGAAGACGTCGCGGTCCTCGTCGCGATCGAGCGCCGTGTAACAGTTCTCGGCGACGTGGGCGAAGGTGTCGAGCCCGACGATATCGCCTGTCCTGAAGCTCGCGCTCTTCGGGTGCGCCATGGCGACGCCGGTGATGGCGTCGACGTCTTCGGGCGCGAGGCCCTCCTCGAGCATGAGGTGGATGGCGGTGAGCATCGCGTGGGTGCCGATGCGATTGCCGACGAAGTTCGGGGTGTCCTTGCCGAAGACGATGCCCTTGCCGAGCACGTCCTCGCCGAGCTTCCGCACGCGGGCGACGACGGCCGGGTCGGTGTCGGGTCCGGTGACGAGCTCGAGGAGCTTCATGTACCGGACCGGGTTGAAGAAGTGCATGACGAGGAATCGCTTGCGGAAGTCCGCGGAGCGCCCCTGCATCATCTCCTCGATGCGCAGCCCGGAGGTGTTCGACGCCGCGATCGCGTCCGGCCGCATGACCTGCTCCAGGCGGGCGAAGAGGGCGCGCTTCGGCTCCATCTTCTCGATGATCGCCTCGATAACGAGGTCGCATTGGGCGAGCTCGGCGAAGTGATCTTCCGTGTTGCCGGTGCGCACGAGGCGGGCGTGGGACGGGTGGAAGAAGGCGGCGGGCTTGGCCTTGAGGGCCTTCTCGAGCCCGCCTGCGGCGAACCGGCTCCTGGCGGCCGGGTCCTTCCGCTCGGCGTCGCTGAGGTTCGGGGGCACGATATCGAGGAGCAGGACCTCGATGCCGGCGTTCGCGAAGTGGGCGGCGATGCCGCTGCCCATGACGCCCGCGCCGATGACGCCCGCGCGGCGGATTGGTTTCGTCATGCAGATCCTCCGAGATGAATGGGGCGCAAACCATTGGCGCAAAGGGCGCCGAGCGCAAGCGTATCCGGGGTGGACGGCCGCCGGGGTGAGCTGGAGAGGATGTGTGCTGACGATTGTCCAGACCGTCCGTCTGTGGTGCGCTGTGGTGCGAGCGACCTCAGGCGTTGCCTCTGGCGTTGCCTCTGGAGTTACCAGACGAGCTGGAGCGCTGTGATTTCGCGCTCAGTGCCAGGCCTGGGCGGACTGCACCGGTTGTCCTGTGCGGTCGTGCTCGGCCAGGAGGCGCTTCGACATCTCGACGCACTGGGTGCAGGAGGCGAAGCGCGACCGGTGCAGGCACTGGATCCATGTCGCTGTCCCTTGCACCCCGAACTCCACCGCATCGAGGTGTTTGCCGCAGGCGACGCAGTGGATGTGTTGATGCCCGTGCTGCTGCGCCGCCGGGCGCGCCGGCGCGAGCGCCTTCCGCTCGCGCTTGGTCAGTCGCTTTTCTCGCTTCATGATCTCCTCGGGGACGGGGGTGACCGCACGGATCGTGCTGGCGCGGCTCACGCTATCATGCGTCGCGCGGCGCGGGCGCCGGCGGGCTGCGCGGGGGCGCGGCGATGCGCGCGGGGGCACAGCGACGCCGCGGAGAGGGGTGGGGCCAGGCGGCGACGTCGCGCGCGGGCGTGCGGCTTGACTTCCTGCCGCGCGGGCGTGCACGGCTTGACACCCTTCAATTGCTGTGCATACGAGGCTTGCGCGGAGCGCCTCTCCGTGCCGCCGTTGCTTTCGCGAGGACGCTCGGTCTGTTCATGGAGGCTGCCGGCGCGCGGTTCGAGCTGGCCTTGGCGCGCGCCAGAGCCCGGGCTCCGGGCGGGGAGGTCACACCTGTGCACGGGAACGTTCGTCTTGGCATTCGGCTGGGGCTCGGGTTTGCGCTCTTCACGCTCGCGCCGGGGGCAGTCGCCGAGCGTCCTTCCGAGACGAGCGCTCGTCTCATGGCGCAGGCGCACGCCGCGGTCGACGAGGGGCGGCTCGCCGACGCGCGCGACCTGTGGATGGCGGTATGGAAGGTCGAGCGCTCCCAGGTGGCCGCCTGCAACCTCGGTGCGCTCTCGTTCCGGCTCGGCGAGGCGCCGGCCGCGGTGCGCTGGCTGTCCTTGTGCAAGGAGATCATGCGCAAGCCCAGGACCCCCGGCGAGCGCGAGCTCTACGAGTCGCGGCTCGCGGATCTCGCCCGCGCGCGCCAGCTCGTCGGCGAGCTCCGCGTCGTCGCGCCCGCGGGGGCGGCGGTCACGATCGACGGCGAGCCCGTCGAGCTCGAGGACGGCGAGCCCGTCCCGGTCCTGCCTGGGCGCCACGTCGTGCGGGCGTCGTTGAACGGCAGGGCAGCGGTGGCGGAGATCGACGTCCCGCGCGGCGGGACGCGCGAGGTGACGCTCACGTTCGCCGCGCCTTCCGGGGAGCCCGGCGCCGCGGGCGGGACTGGCGCCGCGGGCGGGACTGGCGCTGCGCCTGACGCCGCGGCCGAGCCTGGCGCCGCGGTGGGGGCGGGCGGCCCGCGGCCGAGCCCCTTGCCTCCCCGACCCGGACCGCGGCCGGACGTGATCGTCGGCGGCGTGGGGCTATCCGTCACGCTCGCCGCGCTCGGGGGCGTGATGATGATGGCCGCGGAGAAGAAGGAAGCGGCAGGCCGAGCGGCGGCCCGCGCCGCGGGCCCGAGCGGATGTTTCCGGGTGACCTGGCCGATGTGCCGCGACTCCGCCTCGGCCTACGGCGACATGCGCGCCTTCCGGACCGTCGGCGTCGCCGCGTTCGTCGCGGGGGGCGCTGCCCTGGGCGCCACGCTCACCTACGCCCTGGTTCCGCGCGGGCAAGCCGAGCTCACGGTGTCGGCCGAGGGCATCGCGGTGACGGGCGTCTTCTGATCGCGGCCCGCGGCCGGCCCTGCCGTGACGGCGCGCCGGCGGTGCCGCGGCGGCGCTGGCGAAAACTTGCGTGACGAACGCGCGCCCGGCGCGGCATAGTCGGGAGGTCGAACGACCTGGCCAACGACACCTCGGCGGATTGGGGCCGCCGGGGTGTCCGCGACTCAGCCTCGTGCCGGAGGACTGGACGCATGACGACGCGTTTCACGCATTACATTACCGCATCATTTTTTCTCAGCAGCTCGACACTTTTCTTCGCCTGCGGTGGGCCTTACCAGGGAGCGACCTGCGAGGTCACGGACGACTGCCAGTCGGAGCACCAGAACGTGCCGGGCACGATCTGCGTCGATGGGCTGTGCGAGTGCTGGGAGCCTGGCAAGGTCGTCTGCTGCGCGCGCGGCGAGAAGGAGCCTGGGTGCATCCTCCAGTGCCGTCCGTGTGACGAGTGCGGCGAGGACAGGCCGGCGGAGTGCTCGGGGGAGCCCGAGCCGTCAGGGGGATGCAAGAGCGACGCGGCGTGCCCGGGTCCGCCGGATGCGCGGTGCGGCGCGGGGCGGTGCGTGGACGGCGCGTGCGAGGTCGAGATCGCGGTGGGACCGCTGGTCTCGCAGATCCGCGGCGACTGCAAGCAGGACGAGTGTACGAAGGACGGCCGTGTGGTCAGCGTGGCGGCGTACGACGTCTACAATGATGGGAACGAGTGCACGAACGACCTCTGCGATTACGACACGCCGATCAATGCGCAGCTCACCGGCGTGCTCTGCCCCATCTCGGGGGCGGGGCGCTGTCATGAGGCGCAGTGTGTCGAGTGCATTGATAGCGATCCGACGATGCCGTGCCCGAACGGTCTGGTGTGCGACGGCACGCTGTGCGTGCGAAACCACTGTGTGAACAATCGGCACGATCCGGGCAGCGGGGAGACCGATTACAACTGCGGGGGCCCGTGCAAGCCGTGCCCGATGGGATTCGATTGCGCGACGGGGGACGACTGCCTCGAAGGCGTGTGCGACGCCGGGATCTGCCGGGCGCCCACGTGCACCGACGGCGTGAAGAACGGCGCCGAGACGGGCGTCGACTGCGGCGCGCCGTGCCCGCGCTGCGCTCCGGACGGCGGCTGCACGACCGGCGCGGACTGCACGAGCGGCGTCTGCTGGGCCGGCGCCTGCATGCCGCCCACCTGCACCGACGCCGTGAAGAACGGCGGCGAGCGGGGCGTCGATTGCGGTGGCGAGTGCGACGCGGAGTGCCCTGGCTGAATGGCGGGGAGCCATTGCTTTCACTCACGGCATCAGGCCGAGCGCGAACAGCGCATCCGCCCAGAGCGGCCAGAGCGTGCGGTACGGGTGGGTGCCCAGCACCACGCCGCCGCTTGGCAGGCGCCGGACGTAGAACCGCGCGTGGTCGACAAGGAAGTAGACGTGGTCGCCGGTCAACTCCACCCGAGAGAGGACCTGCTCGCCGCTCTCCCTGCTCTGGAGGGTCCGCTCGTAGATCTCCCTCGCGCGCGGCTCGGCGGCGCGCCACGCGTTGTCGGGCGCCTCCGCCGATGCTTCGAGAGCCTCGAGCAGAGCGGTGGGCGGTGTTGCGAGGGCCTTGATGACGGTCTCGCGGGAGAGCGAGCTCGAGCGCCCGCTGCCGTCTCTCATCGTTACGCGCGCCCCTGACGGGGCGGCGTCGACGCGTGCGTGGAGCGCCTCCAACGACATGCCCGCGATGAGCGACACCTTGTCCTCGTCGTGGAGGCTGACCCACGACAGCGCGAGATCGCGCACGATTTCTCGCGCGTCCGCATTATATGTCGCGCACATGGCGACCGGCGCGAGCCAGGTCCACGCGGTCGTGCAGCCGCCGGTCGAGACGCGCCCGCTCACGTCCGGCGCGCACAGGCGAACCAGGACGTCGTCGATGTCTTCCAGGGCCATGTGCCACGCGAGCATGGCTTCGGCCTTCACGGAGCGCGGGCCGCTGCCCAGGGCGAGGTCCATGTGCATGGGGGTAAAGTCCTCGATCTCGCGGGGGTGCATGTGGATGGGTCCCCACGGCTTGATGCGTTCGCTCTCGTCGGTGTAGCAGCGCATGATGCAATGGACGAAGTGTTCGTAGCTCAACGACGCGACGAAGTAGGTTTCAGCGTCGGTGCGGCCGAAGTGAGCGCGGATCTTCGCGACCACCTCGCCGACGGAAGTCGTGTGGCATTCCGCCTCGGGGCGCATGTTCGCTCCCATACTGTACTGTTCCACCTTGACGAGAGCCGACAGCGCCGCACCGAACGCGTCGACCCTGTCTGCCTCGTCACACCAGGCGAAAAAGTAAGGCCCTGATTTCATACCGGATCCCCTGATGAATTTGCCGGGTCAGGGCATGAGGTCAAGCAGGAAGAGCGCGTCGGCCCAGAGCGGCCAGAGCGAGCGGTACGGGTGAGTCGCCAGCAGCACGCCGCCGCTCGGGAGG
Organism: Sorangium sp. So ce362; assembly: GCF_051519845.1. Taxonomy (NCBI): domain Bacteria; kingdom Pseudomonadati; phylum Myxococcota; order Polyangiales; family Polyangiaceae; genus Sorangium; species Sorangium sp. So ce362. Next base: position 9,976,034 of record NZ_CP150332.1, read on the forward strand.
CGACGCACGTTGAACGGGGCGTGCTTTTTCAGGAAGCGGGTGTGGCGGCTCGTGGCCGTGTAGACCCGCCAGGTAGGTGGGCCTTCACCGGTCTCCGCGATCTGGCTTGTCAGCTCCAAAATCTCGCCTGCGCGGCGGGCGGCCGCGCGCCAGGCGTCGTCGGTCACCGCCGAGGCTTCGAGCGCCTCGAGCAGCTCGGAAGGCGGTGCTGCCAGCGCCTTGAGGACGGTCTCGCGAGAGAGCGATTCTGCGAAGTCAATACCATACTTCATCGCTACGCGCGCCCCGTGCGGGGCGGCGTCGACGCGCGCGTGGAGCGCTTCCTGCGACATGCCCGCGATGCGCGATACCTTCTCCTTGTCGTGGAGGTGCACCCACGACAGGGCGAGATCGCGCGCGATCTCTCGGGCGTCCGCGTGGTACGTCGCGCACATGGCGGCCGGCGCGTCCCAGTGCCACGCGTTCGTGCACGCGCCGGTCCGGACGCGCCCGCTCGCGTCCGGCGCGCAGAGGCGGAGCAGGAGGTCCTCCAGGTCGACCTGGATCACGTGCCACGTCACCTCGGCTTCGGCCTCGAGTGATCGCGGACCCCTGCCCCAGGCGAGGTCGAGGTTAAAGCGGAAGAAGTCCTCGCTGGCGGACGGGGACATCTCGATCGGGCCCGTCGGATCGCGATGTTCGTACGCTTCGGTATAGCAGCTACTGCCAAAATCGACGATCGGTACGCCGAGAGAATAATCTGGTCCGCGTTGATCCGGGAAGATGAAATGGTTCGAAGAGCTCAGCAGCATGCGGGACCCTACGTACGCGCGGCCGCTTCCGAAGTGGGCGCGAATCAGCGCAACCGCCTCGTCCATCGAGGTCGTGCGGAGTTCCGTGCCGCAATCCACGCTGATGAGAGCCCCGGGGCACACGAGCGCCGAGAGCGCCGCTGCGTACGCGTCGACCCTCGCGGTCTCGTCACACCATGCGTAGAAGCGAGGACCTGATTCGCTCATAACCGGATCACCTTGATGGACTTGTTGAAGCCCTTTGGTGTGGCTTTCTTGCCCTGCAGTACCCGTCGACGCCGATGGTCCCCGAGGCTCTGGCTCAGGACATCAGGCCGAGCGCAAGGAGAGCATCGGCCCAGAGCGGCCAGAGCGTGCGGTAGAAATGGGTCGCCATCATTACGCCGCCGCTCGGGAGGCGGCGAATGGTGAACGGGGCGTGGTCGACGAGGAAGTAGACGTGCTCGCCCGTCATCTCGACGTACCACAGAGGTGGCCCCTTGAGGCTCTCGGGGAGCTCCTCGCCGCGCGCCTTGGCCTGCACCGTCATGTTGTGGATCTCCTCGGCGCGCGGCTCCGCGGCGCGCCACGCCTCGTCGGGCACGTCCGCGGCGGCCATCAGCGCCTCGATCAGGGCGGAGCCCGGCAGGGCCAGGGCCTTGAGGACGGTCTCGCGGGAGAGCGGGATCGAGCGCCCGCTCTTGTCCGTCGGAACCACGCGCGCCCCGGCCGGCGCGGCGTCGACACGCGCGTGCAGCGCCTCGAGCGACAGGCCCGCGATCCGCGAGACGCTTTCGCCGTCGTGGAGGCTGGCCCACGACACGGCGAGATCGCGCGCGATGTCGCGGGCGTTCGCGTGGTACGTCGCGCACATCGAGACCGGCGCGAGCCAGGTCCAGGCGGTCGTGCAGCCGCCGGTCGAGACGCGCCGGCTCGCGTCGGGCGCGCAGAGGCGGAGCAGGAAGTCCTCGATGTCGGTCACGACCTTGTGCCATGCCAGCACGGCCTCGGCCCCGACCGAGGACGCGCCGCTGCCCAAATCGAGGATCATGTACTTGGGGGCGAATTCCTGGAGATGTTCAGGGTGCAGGTGGAGGGGCCCCCACGACGTGGAGCGTTCGCTCCTGTCGGTGAAGCAGCGAAGCATGCAACGGACGAACTGTCGGGAGCTCAAGGTCGAGCAAAGGACGACCTCCGCATCGGCGTGTCTGAAGTGGGCGCGGATCGTCGCGACCGCCTCGTCGACAGAAGCCTCGTGGGGCTCCGGGCCAGGGCACAGGCCAACGCCGACCGTATACGGAGGGTCGTCGACGAGCGCCGACAGCGCCGCGCCGAGCGCGTCGACCCGCGCGGCCTCGTCGCACCAGGCATAGAAGTAAGGTCCTGCTCTCATCTCTCGACGTTCCTTGTCAGCCCATCAGGCCGAGCGCGTCGAGCGCGCCGGCCCAGAGCGGCCAGAGCGAGCAGAACGGATGGGTCGCCAGCACCACGCCGCCGCTCGCGAGGCGGCGCACGAGAAACGGCGGGTGCTTTTTCAGGAAGCGGAAGTGACGGTGCTTGTCTGTGTCAACCGGCCAGGTCGGTGGACCGTCACCGGTCTCCGCGAGCCTTCGTGTCCGCTCCAGGATCTCGGCGGCGCGCGGCGCGGCCGCGCGCCACGCGCCGTCGGGCACCGCCGAGGCTTCCAGCGCATCGAGCAGCGCCGAGGGCGGCGCGGCCAGCGCCTTGAGGACGGTCTCGCGGGAGAGCGACCACGCCCGCGCGCCGCCCCCTTTCCTGGCGACGCGCGACCCGCGCGGCGGCGCGATGGCGACGCGCGCCCCGCGCGGCGCGGCGTCGACGCGCGCGTGGAGCATGGACAACGGGATGCCCGCGATGCGCGACACGCTGTCCTGGTCGTGGAGGTGCACCCACGACACGGCGAGGTCCCGCGCGATCTCTCGGGCGTCCGCGTTGTACGTCGCGCACGTGGTGACCGGCGCGTGCCAGTGCCATGCGTTCGTGCACGCGCCGGTCCGGACGCGCCCGCTCCCGTCCGGCTCGCAGAGGCGGAGCAGGAGATCCTCGAGGTCGATCTGCAGGAGGTGCCACGCCAGCTCGGCCTCGACCTCGAAGGAGCGCGGTCCCCTGCCCCAGGCGAGCTCGAGGATGAAGCCGAAAAAGTGCATGCAGTTCTCCGGGTACATCTCGAGGGGGCCTCGCGGCTCGTGGGGGCCTCGCAGCGACCAGCGAAGCTCGTACGCTTCGGTGAAACACTGAAGATCGACAAGGATGCTGCGCATGGCAGGGGAGTCGGGTCCACGCTGGTCCGGAAAGGCCAAGCGCTGGACGCCGGGAAGGATCGTGCTGCACGTGGCGTGAGCAGTGCCGGTGCATGGATACTGGGTGCGGATCATGGCGACGGCCGCCTCCATGGATTTCGTGGCGCATCTCACGTCGAAGTTTGCCCACGCATCCACGAACCCCCCTGGGCGCGCGAGCGTCGACAGTGCCGCCGCGAGCGCGTCGACCCGCGACGCCTCATCGCACCAGGCGTAGAAGCGAGGGCCCGGAGTGCTCATAGCCGGATCACCTTGATCAGCTCACCCAAGCCCTCTGGCGCCGCCTTCTCGCCTGGCAGCGCCAGTCGACGCAGATCGCCGCCCGGAATTTCCTGAACCTCCGACCAGCAGGGTCCGTCCCGACGCAGCGCCCATCCCTGTAGACCCCGTGCGCGCAGGCAGAAGAGCACCGCGTCCGCGAGAAAAAGCGACGAGACAACGCAATGCAGGTTCGCGTGAACCATAGGTACAGTCTTTCGGCACGAGGGCTGCAGGCGCCCCGGGAGCCCAGCCTCGCCGGAGTGCCTGTCTGCCAAGCGAGAGCGCCCTATAGCAGGCGCCGGGCCATGCACCGAGGGTGTCGCGACGATCCGTCTCGCATCGGCGCGCGCGGCGAAGCAGCGACGCGTGCACCGGCGCGGTTGGCGAGCTCCTGCGCTCTACGGGCGGAATGGGATGGGCTACGTCGCTGGCTCAGGACATCAGGCCGAGCGCGAAGAGCGCGTCGGACCAGAGCGGCCAGAGCGTGCGGTACGGGTGCGTGGCCAGCACCACACCGCCGCTCGGCAGGCGGCGCACATGGAACGGGGCGTGGTCGACGAGAAAGTAGACGTGCTCGCCCGTCATCTCCACCCGCCAGAGGGGTGGGCCTTTGCCTGTCACCGTGACCCGCTCGCCTCTCGCCCTGCTCTGCGCCGTCAGGCATAAGATCTCCTTCGCGCGCGGCTCGGCGGCGCGCCACGCGTCGTCGGGTATCCCTGCCGAGGCTTCGAGCGCCTCGAGCAGCGCGGAGCCCGGCATGGCCAGCGCCTTGAGGACGGTCTCGCGGGAGAGGGAGATCGCTCGCCCGCTGTTGTCTCTCGGAACGACGTGCGCCCCGGCCGGCGCGGCGTCCACTCGCGCATGCAGAGCCTCCAGCGACATGCCCGCGATGAGCGACACCTTGTCCTTGTCGTGGAGGCTGAGCCACGACAGGGCGAGATCGCGCGCGATGTCGCGGGCGTCCGCGTGGCACGTCACGCACATCGAGACCGGCGCGAGCCAGGTCCACGCGCTCGTGCAGCCGCCGGTCGAGACGCGTCCGGTCGCGTCGGACACGCAGAGGCGGAGCAGCACGTCCTCGATGTCGGCCACCACCATGTGCCACGCCAGCACCGCCTCGGCCTCCACCGAGGGCGGGCCGCTGCCCAAGGCGAGGTCCATGCGCATGCGGCCAAGGTCCTCGTAGTCGCCGGGGTGCATGTGGATGGGGCCCCTCGGCGTGATGCGTTCGCTCTTGTCGGAGTAGCAGCGAAGAATGAGATCGACGGACTCTCCGGAGCTCAACGAGGTGCCGATGTAGGCTTCAGCATCGGCGTGTCCGAAATGGGCTCGGATCTTCGCGACCGCCTCGTCGACGGACGTTGCGCCGAAACTCACGTTGGGGTGCATGTCCACGCCGATACAGTACGGCGGGTCGTGGACGAGCGCCGAGAACGCCGCGCGGAGCGCGTCGACCCTAGCTGCCTCGTTACACCAGGCGAAGAAATACGGTCCTGATCTCATACCTGGATCACCATGATGAAGCTCCTTGTCAGGACATGAGGCCGAGCGAGCAGAGCGCGTTGGCCCAGAGCGGCCAGAGGGAGCAGTACGGGTGGGTTGCCAGCACCACGCCGCCGCTCGGGAGGCGGCGCACGTGGAAGGGGGGGTGCTTTTTCACGAAATGGATGTGACCGTGCGTGGACGTGCAGACCGGCCAGGTGGGTGGCCCTTCGCCGGTCTCCGCGATCTGGCGTGTCAGGTCCAAGATCTCGGCCGCGCGCGGCGCGGCCGCGCGCCATGCGTCGTCGGGCGCCGTCGAGGCTTCCAGCGCGTCGAGCAGCGCGGAGGGCGATGCTGCCAGCGCCTTGAGGACGGTCTCGCGGGAGAGCGAACGTGAGTGCTCGCTCTTGCCTTTCATCGCAACGCGCGCGCCGCGTGGTGCGGCGTCGACGCGCGCGTGGAGCGCTTGCCGCGACATGCCCGCGATGCGCGACACGCTGTCCTTGTCGTGGAGGTGCACCCACGACAAGGCGAGATCGCGGCCGAGCTCCTCCGCCGTCGCGTTGTACGTCGCGCACATATCGACCGGTGCGTTCCAGTGCCGTCCATGCGCGCACGCGCCCGTCGGGATGCGCCCGCTCGCGTCCGGCGCACAGAAGCGGACGAGGAGATCCTCGAGGTCGTCCCGGATGAGCTGCCACGCGACCACGGTCTCGACCTGGATCGAGCGCGGGCCTCTGCCCCAGGCGAGGTCGAAGTTAGAGGAAAGAAAATCCTGCTTTCCCCATGGATTCAACGTGAGGGGGCCGTGCGGCACGTGACGTTCTCTTTCTTCGGAGTGGCACCAGATGTCGATGAGGGCGCGCTTGGAGCCGCTCAGCATCATTCGAAACGACAGGCGAGCACTCGTCTGTCCTCCGAAGCGGGCACGGGCGATCGCGAGCGCCTCGTCCACGGAGCCCGCTTCGAAGTCCTCGTCCATCAGCACATGAATGAGAGCGCCCGGGACAATGAGAGCCGATAGTGTCTCCGCGAGCGCGTCGAGCCGTTCTGGCTCGTCGCACCATGCGAAGAATTCAGGTCCTGATTCCCTCATAGCCGGATCACCTTGATAAATTTGTTGAAGCCGTTCAGGGTCGCCCTCTTGCCCTTGTTCTTGTCGAAGAGATAACCGTCCTTCTCGATGTACGTGTCGCCACCGAACTTCCCGCCCCGCTCCATGATGAGCTCGACCTCCTCGACATCTCCCACGAGCCCCCTCTGCCGTAGCCCCTCCATGCCGCTCGACAACTGCTCGATCACCCTGTCCCCCTCGACGTTGCGGCCCTCTTTCACCTCGCTCAGGATGAGCTTGTTCCGCGCGGACACCGTCACGAAGTCTGGTGCCTTCAACGCGGCGCGCGCATCGTCCGATAACTCACGCCAGAGCACCCAGCGCACCCCGTCGTCGCCCACCCCGAGAAGCGCCCGCCCGTCACGGATCAGGAAGCTCAACGCCGTCTTCTCGAACGGGAAGAGTCTCTTCGTCGCCACCGCGCCGCGTAGCCCCTTGTACCCGTGCTGCAGGCTCGCGCGGAAGCTCCTGCCAAAGACTTCATCGAGGTCCGCCACCTTCTCGGCGACCACTGCCGAGTCGAGGCTGATGCCGGCGCGCTGAATGCCGCGCCAGAACGGCCCGATGGCGGCCGCCGCCACGCCGAGGCCCGAGAAGATCCGCTCCTCGGTGCTTAGCTCCTCGCCCGATGGCAAGCACCACGCCTTGCCCGTCACCGCCTCGCACAGGTCGAGCGCCGGCCCGACCACCGGCACGAACCCCACCCCGATGCGCGTCGTCGCGTGCACCAGCGTCTGCATCACCTCCGCGTACGCCTCGAAGCCCTCGCCGACCGTCGACATCGCCCCCGCGAACGCGCTGATCGTCTGGTAGAGCTGCGTCTGCTCCAGGTCGAGCCCGTCCCCCGTCCACTGGTTGAGGCTGTCCTTCATCTGGTCGGCCAGCGCATCGAACCGCGGCTTGAGCACCGTGTCCACCTGCGCCCGCAGGTACGCCGGCACCGGCGTATCCACGAACCAGTCCGACGCATCCATGAACTGCCGCACGTGCGCCGTGATCCGGTTCTGCGCCTTCAGGAACGCGTTCGTCTCCGCCAGCGACACCCCCATCCGGTCGCGCAGCGCGATCTCCAGCGCCGCGCTGTTTGCCCGCCACGCCCGCACGTTCGCCACGAAGTCCGCCCGCGCGACCACCACCCCGCCGCTCACGTCGGCCTCCAGCGCCGCGATCACCGTGTCCGCGTACGCCGCGTACGGGTCCCTCCCCTCGTCGAACGCCCCGTCCACCTCGGCGATATCCGGCACCTCGACCCACGGCACCTCGCTCTCCCCGAGCGCGTACGCCCCCGCGTCGTCCGGGTTCCACCCCTCGTCGCGCGCGTCCTGCGTCGCCAGGTCCGCCACCTCGTCCGCCTGCGCGCCGAACTCGTCGAGCAATCGCCCGAGCTCGTCCTCGAGATCGCTGACGCTCTTCTTCAGGTCGTCGATGAGCTGCTCCATCGCCGCCCGCGTCTCCGCGTCGACAACGTCCTTGTACCGGTCGAGGATCGCGTCGAGGTCGGTCCGCGAGATCTCGGCCAGCGGCCGGCTCACCAGGTCGTGCAGCTCGGTATCGAGCTGCCGCAGCACATCCATCCTCGCCCGCAGGTCCGCGACCTTGGCGGCGTCGCGGAGGATCGCCACCATCAGCCTGGCGAGCACGACCTCCAGCTCGGCGATGTCGCGCGCCAGCGCCGGGTTGATCTCCGCGAGGCGCAGGTCGACGTCGGTGCTGCCCTCGAAGCCGGTCCCATCGCGGCGGAGGTTGAAGAGCGGCTTGTTCAGCCCGAGCGGCTCCGAGACGAGGTGCACCACCTCCTGCTCGTGGGTACACCAGTTGCCGCCGTTCACGGTGTGGACCCCGAAGTGGAACTCGTTTCTGCCCATGCGGAGCAGCACCGAGTCGAACTCCGCCTCGAGCGTGTTGCTCCGCGAGCCGTCGCCGTGGATCTGCAGCGCGCCCGGCACCCCGTAGGTGGGCAGCGGGGTCTGGTTCACCTCGAACATCGCGCTGCCCTCCGTCTCCAGCTCGGTAGAACCGCACGAATCGGCATCACCGTGGCTGCTCCACAGCACGGTGTACGGCGTGCGGGTGCCAGCCCACGCCGGCGACGGCGCCAGCACCGCCAGCGCCGTCATCAGCGCGACAACCTTCTGGAACACCGCGGCGCTCCGCCCGCGCAGCGCGACATCCTTCGACCGGTTCATGTCCCCTCCGCGCCGCGCACGGCGGCGTCATACGCGATCGCGGCGCCCTTCACGTCGCCCGCGTCGAGCCTCGCCTGCGCGGCGTCGAGCGCCGCCGCGGCCATCCCCTTCTCCCGCAGCGCCGCCAGGCCCGCCGCGATCGCCCGCGGCAGGCCCGTCCTGAGCTCCGCCTCCGCGGCGTCGAACCGCCCGCGAAGCGCGGCGCACCCGGCCTCGCGCCACGACGCCCCCGCCGCCTCGCAGAGCGGCCGCATCTGCACCAGCGCCAAGAGCTCCCCGCACCGCTCGGCCAGCAGCGGCAGCCCGACCTTCTCGCTCACCGGCGGCGCCGCCGACAGCGCCGCCGCCCGCGCCCGCGCTCCCTCGCCGAACACCTCCGACGCCTTGCGGATCCGCGATCGCGCGATCGCCTCGCGCGCCCCCTCGTCCGCCTGGCGTAATTCGAGCGCCTGCCGGCGCAGCGCGACGCCGCTGAGCAGCCCGGTCGCGGTCGCGTCGCTCCGGGCGACGCGCCGCTGCGCGTAGCCCAGCATCGCGCCCAGCGAGCGCAGCGCCCCCGACGTCATGTCCGGCACCACCGCGCCGTGCGTCGCGAGGACCTCCTCGTGCGGCGCGATCGTCTCCTCGAACGAGACCGCGAACGCCTGGAGCTCCGCCGACAGCGTCATCACCTCCGCGGCGAGCTCGTTCGGCGCCCGGCTCGCCTCGCGCGCCGCCGCGAGCACCGCCCGCTCCGCGCCGTCGAGGCCTTCGATGTCCGACCGCGACGCCTGCTCCGAGAGCGCCACGTACGCCGCCGTCTCCGCCGCCTCGGTCGCCCGGTACGCGGCGAAGCGCACCGCGGCGGCCGCGTACCGGGATCGAAGCGGCGCGGCGTCGCTGCGCGCCTGGTCGAAGATCGCCTGCACGACCGCCATCTCCTGCTTGTCCGCCGCGATCCTGCCAGCGAGCGGCTCTTTCTCGGCGCTCGCCTTGTCGGTCATCGCCTGCGTGAAGTTGTCGGCCGCGCGGACCGGCTCCTCCTCGAGGAGCTTCTTCTGGTAATCGCTGAAGTTCCGGAGCAGCCTGCGGAGCTCGCCGTTCAGGGTCGCCCGGAGCGACTCGGCGTTCTTCTCCTCGTCGCGCACGTAGGCCACGGCCCGATCGAGGTTGTCGAACCAGGCCGTGAGCTCCGCCTCGCTCGCGGCGAGATCCTCCGCCATCACGCTGTTCAGCCTCAGCGCCCACATCTGGATCGGCAGCGCGCCGCTTTTCTCAGCCTCGCGCCACGCGCTTCCCGGGCCCTCGCTCGCGTCCACGCAGTACTCGACAGTGCTGGTGTTGGCTTGCGCGCAGAAGCTGCCGCGTGCGTCGTCGTCGCGATCCCACAAGCACCCGCACGCCATGGCGCCGAGCGCCAGGGCGGCGAAGGCGGCGACAAGAATCGTCCTCCCTCGCCACGGTCTCGATCTCTCGCTCATGCTCATTCCCTCCACCCCGCGATTTTTCTCGCCCGCGCACGCTCGCCCGCAGGACCCCCAGAGACAAGCGTCCACACGGGCGTGCTCGGACATGGCTCAGCCGAGCATCGCGCCGGCGCGCGCCCCGAGCTCCGTTCCGTCCGTCCTCAGCGCACAGGCCACCGCCCCGGAGCGCCCCGCCGGGAGAGCAAGAATCCGGCGGCCGGAGCACGGCGAGAGCTCAAATCCCTCTTCCCATCCCCGAAACTACCCTTGTAACTTCTATCTCATTGCCGCCGTCCGGATTTCCCGGCCGGCAGGGAGGAAATCAGCATGGAGTATTCGGATGCGGTCCTGGAGACCACGCCGGAGCGCGCGACAAAGTTCCTGATGGGGATAGGCGCCGTCGCCGCGATTCGCACGTTGATGGCCGGGGCGGGGATGACCGATGACGATATCATCGAGGGCCGTGCGCTCCTCCTCGATGTCCTCGCCGCTCCCCGCAAGACCGGCGCGTCGGCCGATACCGACGATGCCAGGGCGCAGCGCGCCGCGACGGGGGAGCTCGACCAGTGGGACGAGCCCAACTTCGCCCGTTATGCCGCCGCGCTCCGCCGGCGTTTTCCCGAGGTGCACGCTCATGTCTTCAAGGACCTCGCGCCCTCCACCGGCACCGCCTCCGTCCAGGGAGTGGCCACCTTCCTCGCGCGGCTCGACGCCCTCGAGAATGGCGCCGCTCCGGACCGCGCCGGGATGAAGCAGAGCGACAAGAAGGCCGTCGCTTTCCTCGCCACCCGTGGCCTCGAAAAGGCAGAACGCAAGCGCCTCCAAGGGCTCGTCGACGTGGCGCTCGGCCCGACATCGCCTCTGCCCGCGCCCACCGAGCTCCCGGAGGCCGCGCACCGGCGCGAGGCGCTCGTCAAGCTGCGCGCCTGGTTCGACGAGTGGGCGACCACGGCCCGCGCCGTCATCAAGAAGCGCGGCTATCTCATCCGCCTCGGCCTCGCGAACCGCAAGGTGCGCCAGCGCAAGCCCGCCGCCACGCCGCCCAGCCCGGGCAAGCCCGGCGCCACGCCGTCCAGTCCGGCAGCGCCGGGCGAAGTGACCGGCGAGACCGATTTCGAGTAACCCACAACACCCATCCACACCTCCGGCGCGCGTCCGAGCCCTTCCTGCGCGCTCCGAGAGCTTCCCGCGCGCTCCGAGAGCTTCCCGCGCGCTCCGGAACACGAGATTTCGCGTACTTAGCAGCGTCCGCCGTGCCCCCGGCGCCGTCCGGCGCGCGCCGGGGGCCGAATTTCCCGGGGAATTTTGCCTACCGCCCCCGCGCGGGAAGCCTTCGGAGCGCGCGGGAAACCTCCGGAGCGCGCGGGAAGCCTTCCAGAGCGCGCCTTCCCGCGCCGCCGACTCAGCGCCCCGCCGACTCGAACCTCGGCGCCGCCTCGAACCTCTCCGCGAGCGTCCGCCGGTACTCGTCCGCGATCTGCACGAGCCCGTCGATGAGCAGCGCCGCATCGTGATCCGAGAAGCCCTCCAGCGACGCCACGCACGACACCGCGACCTCGTCGCCCGCGATCGACACGCGGAACTCCCCCGTGGTCTGGTCGTTCATCGTGAGCAGGAACCGGTAGAACGGCTCGTGGTTCGCCGCCGGCAACCCCACGACCGGCGCGCGAAGCGACAGAAGCCCCCCCGCCTCGTCGATCTCGATGTCCACCTGCGTCGCCGTCTCCGCCGCCGGGAACGGCCGCTGCGCGATCCGCCAGGCCCTCGGGCCGACGCGCGCCCGGTTGGCGATGATCCCGAGCGCCGACAGGCCCTGCCGGATCACCCGCTCGACGCCCGCGCGGGCCGGAGACGGCGCGAACGCGTGCGGCAGCAGCCGGCCGCAGCCCAGGCAGCGGTCGCTCTCGATGTCGAACGGCTCCTCGCACACCGGGCAGCGGTACACCGGCGCCCGGTCGCGGAGCTCGGCGAGCGGCCGATCCACCGAGGCGAGCAGCGGCTGGAACGCGCCCGCCGGGAGCACGGCGCTGTGGCCCGGCAGCTCCCCCAGGGCGCCGGACACCGCCGCGACAACCCCGATCACGCGCCCCTCCGGATCGAGCACCGGCGCGCCGAGCGGCGCCGCCACGTCGAGCTCGAACCCGGGGAGCTGCCCGTCGACCTTGCGCGCCGCGTGGCAGACCCGCGCGACCGCGAGGCGCAGGCTCTGCCCCGGGAGGCAGCTCAGCACCGCGGCGCGCTCGCCGAGCCGCGGCTCGGCCGGCGCGCGGACGGCGAGCGCCGCGACGCCCAGCGGCTCGCCCGGCGCGACAAGCGCCACGTCCCGGCCCACGTCGACCGCGATCACGCGCCCCGCCATGCTCCGGCCGTCCTCGAACGTCAGCGTGACCTCGGTCGGGTAGCCGAGCCCCCGCCGGCTCGTCACCACGACGCCGTTGCCGAGCGCCACCCAGCCGGTCGTGACGAGCGCGCCGGCGCGGATCGCCACGACCGAGCGGCGGGCGCGGGCGACGCGCTCGTGGAGCAGGGCCAGATCGCCGTCGCCGTGCGCCGCGAGCTGCGACGTCATTGGGCGACGATCCTCGAGAGCGCCGTCATCAGCAGCTCGATCGTGCCCGGCTTGGCGCCGTCGCGCTGCGCGTAGGCGACGATGTCGCGCAGCCGCTGCTCCGTCTTGGCCGGCAGCTTCGTGCGCACGAGCAGCTCCGAGAGGGCGCCGAGCGCGAGGAAGTGGCGGAGCACCGGATCGGCCGGGGCGCGCTCGATCTCGCGCAGGTAGCGGCCGAGGTGCTCGCGCGCGAGCGCCGCCGTGGTGAGCGGATCGATGTGCAGCCGCTTCTCCTCGGGCACCTGCCCGCGCAGCGTCACGAGGCGCTCCATCACGAGGAACGCCGGCTCGGCGACGCCCGCGGTGTTCGCGCGGCGCGAGCCGCCCTCCGCCTGGACGAGCTCGCGGGTCGCGGCCGCCGTGCAGCGGTAGAGGTGCGCCACCGCGTCGGGCATCGCCTCGCCGTGCTCGTAGATCGCCCGGAACACGGTGCACCGGATGAGCAGCACCATGACGCCCGGCCGCTCCTGGAAGCTGAGCGCCGCGCCGAGCACCTGCGCGTCCCGGAGCAGCTGGCAGAGCCGATCGGCCGGCGTGTTCGGCGCCTCGGGGCGCGACGGGATGCTCTGGCGCGACGGAGGCTCGATCTCGACCTCCGGCAGCGCGGGCGGACGCACCGACAACGGCGTCGTCACGGCGGCCATGACGGAGGAGGTCGAGCGGCGAAACGGGACGGTGCGCGCGCTGCGGCGATCGCCGGCCTGCCCCGGCGTGTCCGCGGCCGGCGCGGGCTCGCCCGACAGCGGGGCCGCCGCCGCCGGGCCCGCCGCCGCCGGCTTGGCGGCGCCGCCGTCGGGCCCCGGCATCGCCAGGCTGCTGAGCGCCTTGGACGCGGCGCCGCCGTCGTGGGCCGGCGGCAAGATGCCGGCCTTGGGCGTGAGCGCGCCGCCGTTTTTCACCGACAGAGCGCCCGACGCGACGCCCGGCGACGCCGGAGCGGACACGAGCGAGGGGGACAGGATGTCGGGGATCACGTCCGCGTCGCGGATCGTGCGCGCGACCGACTCGGGCAGGCGCGGCAACGGGGGCGCCGCCCACGCCGAGAGCTCCTCGAGCGGCGCCCGCGCCGCCGAGGCCGGCGTCGGCGGACCGGCGGCCCGCACCGACGGAGCGCCCTGAGGGCGGCCAGGCGCCGGCGGGCTGGAGAAGCTCTTGAGCGGCCGCGCGCGGCCGGCCGACGCCCACGTCAGGCTCGCCCGCTGCTCCTCCGAGAACGGCGGTCGCGCGTCGAACCAGGCGGTCATCGTCGCCGCGAGCCGCTGCGCCGCCTCGCCGCTCTCGCGCAGCGCGCCGCGCAGCGCCTCCGGCGTGAAGGCGGCGACGCGACCGACGCGGCGGAGCAGCAGCAGATCGTCCCGGAGGCAGAGCCGGAACGGCTCGGGGCCGCCGGAGAGCTCCAGCGCGGTCCGGAGGAGCGGCACCCGCTGCCGCTCCGCGACGCGGACGACCGGCACGTCGATCGACATCCGCTCGTTCGCCGCGTCGAGCGCGACGAAGAGCGTCGTCGCCCCGAACGGAACGATCCACCCCACGCCTTCCTGCAGCGTCGTCGCCTGGACGTTCGTGCCGGCCTCCGCCGAGGCGCAGTGGGCCACGAAGCGCACCGGGTCGCGCGTGCGCCACGCATCGATCGAGCTGCCGTCCCAGTCGGCGTCCGCGGGCGGCGGCCTGCGCGAGAGCGAGAGCGCCGGCGACCGGTCGACCCCGCACGCCTCGCACCGCGGCCCGCGCAGCGGGAAACCGCACGCTGCGCAGAAGTCGGAGGCCGGGCTCGAGGGGACCGCCACGCCGACAGCATACCTCAGCGCAAGGCCGAGGTGGCACCGGGGTTTGCTGTCACAGGAACGGATTCAGGTGGAGCGCGACCTTGGCCTGCCGCAGGTTGTACTGGACCCTGCGGATGAAGTGGATGAGCAGGTAGGCCCAGACGGCGAAGGTGACAACGCTGATGACGAGCTGGACCGTCTTGCTGACGCCGATCACCATCCAGAGCGCCGTCAGGAGGAAGGCGAGGAACGAGAGCGGGACGAACCACTTCCAGCAGAGGTTCATCATCTGGTCGATCCGGACGCGCGGCAGCGTCCAGCGGATCCAGATCACCACGAAGACGAGCGACCAGCTCTTCAGCAGGAACAGGAAGACGCCGAGGAGCTGGAGACCGAAGCTCGCCTCCTGCTGCGACGGCGAGACGCCGGGGATCTGCCAGCCGCCGAGGAAGAGCGCGCTCGCGATGCCGCACATCACGAAGACGTTCGCCCACTCGGCGAAGAAGAAGAAGAGGTACCGCATCCCCGAGTACTCGGTCGAGTAGCCGGCGACGAGCTCGCTCTCCGCCTCGGGCAGGTCGAACGGCGCGCGGTTGCCCTCCGCGAGCGCCGTCGTGAAGTAGAGGAAGAACAGCGCGAACGTGATCGGGTTGCGGAAGACGAACCAGTGCCAGGGCCAGCCGCCCACGTCGAGGAACGAGGCCCCGGTGCCGCCCTGCGCGGCGATGATGTCCTGGAGCCGCAGCGAGCCGGTCATCATCACGATGCACACGATCGCGACCGCGCCCGGGATCTCGTAGCTGATGATCTGCGCCGCCGAGCGGATCCCGCCGAGGAGCGACCACTTGTTGTTCGACGCCCAGCCGCCGGTCATCAGCCCGATCGTGACCAGCGAGGTCACGGCGATGACGAAGAGGATGCCGATGTCGAGGTCGGCCGCGATGAGGTACTGGCCGAACGGCATGACCACGAACGTGGCCGACACGCCGACGAAGACGAGGTAGGGCGCGAGCCGGAAGAGCGCCCTGTCGGCCTCGGCCGGGATGACGTCCTCCTTGAGGATCGACTTGATGCCGTCGGCGATCCACACGAGGAAGCCCTGCGGCCCGGCGCGGTTCGGCCCGATGCGCGACTGCATGCGCGCCGAGACGCGGCGCTCGACCCAGGTGATGATCCCCGCGGTCGGCGCCATGAAGAGCAGGATGATCGCGGCGGCCACGCCGAGGAGGATCCCGGCGCCGAGCAGATCGGTCGGGGCGCTCGAGTGGAACCCCTCGGTCGAGAGCTTGACCTCGGACGGGGCCGCGCCCCGCCGGATCCCGACCGGCGACAGCCGCTCGTGGCCGCCCGGCCTCACGTCGCCCTTCGACAGGACCTTCACGCCCTCGAAGCTCGTGATGACGTCGCCGGCGAGGAGCTGCGCCCGGCTCGCGGGGCTCCCGTCGCGCACGCCGGTCACGACGAGCCCGCCGGCGGGCGGCGACTCGGCCGCCACCTCGATGCCGAAGAACGCGAGCGCGCGCGCCCCCTCCTTCTCGCGCGCCTCGATGATGGCGCGGCGCGGGGTCGGCGGGATGAAGTCGAGCGTGACGCCCCTGACCGTGCCGGACACGGGGAGCCCTCCCTGCGTGGCCGAGGGGATCTCGACGGTCACGTCCCCGTGGAAGGTCGTGTGCACCGCGTCGTCGCCGCGGCCGGCGAAGCGCGCCTGCAGCCCGTCGGAGAAGACGAGCGACACCTTGTTGCTGCTGAGCTGCGCGCCGTCGATCTCGATGCTCTGGCCGGTGAGCGGCGCCTGGCCGGGGCGCCTCAGCGTCCCGCGGAACGTGACGACCGCTTCCTTCGCCTGCGCCGTGGGCAGGTTGGTCCCGAGGATCTCGATGCGATCGCCGAGGTCCACCTCGCGCGGCACGACGTCGATGACGCTCAGGAGCTCGGGCGCCGTCCTGCTCTGGCCGCAGCCGGCCGCGCCGAGCAGGGCCAGGAGGGCCAGGAGGCACGGCAGGAAGCCTCGAGAGAGAGCTCTCCAGGGTGGAGATCCGCGCATGGCGCCGCTTATAAACCGCGCCGCGCGGGCGGTCGAGATTGCGGAGAACGTCGCCCCGCGCCGCCCCCTGCCCGCGCTGCCCCGCGGCGATTCCTCCCTACCCCCGCGGCTCGCGCGCGCCCCGGACGGGGAGGAAGTACCGGCTGCCGTCGAGCTCGTTCACCCCCACGTAGAGCTCCGCCTCGAACACGTCCTTGAGCCGGCGGTAGGTCATCACCTCCTCGACGGTGCCCTGCGCGACAAGCAGCCCGGCCTTGAGGAGCGCCACGCGGTCGGCGTACTGGGCGGCCGCGTTGAGGTCGTGCAGCACCGCGACGCAGGCGAGGCGCCGCTCGGCGACCTCCCGGCGCACGACCTCGTGGATCTCGATCGAGTGGCGGATGTCGAGGTGGGCCCCGGGCTCGTCGAGGATCAGCACCTGCGCCTCCTGCGCGAGCGCCCGCGCGATGGCGACCCGCTTCTGCTCGCCGCCGGAGAGCTCGGCCACGGGCCGCCCCGAGAGCTCCACGAGATCGCAGGCCCCGAGGGCGCGGGCGACCGCCTCCTCGTCCCGGCCGGAGGGGCGCATCCAGGCGCCCTGGTGGGGCGCGCGGCCCATCATGACGACCTCCCGCACCGTGAAGCCGGGCGCCGAGGCGATCCCCTGCGGCACGACCGCCACGCACCGCGCGATCGCCCGCCGGTCCATGGCGTCGAGGGGCCTCCCCAGCAGGGTCGCCCCGCCCCGCGCCGGCCGCAGGGCCCCGGAGAGGACCCGGACCAGCGTCGATTTGCCGGCGCCGTTCGGCCCCAGGACGGCGCAGAGCTCGCCCGCGCGCACCTCCAGGTCGATCCCCTCCAGCGCCAGCCGCCCCGTGGGATAGCTCGCGGCCACGTTTCGCAGCTCGATCGCCGGCTCCTGCACGTCGTCCAATTTATCGAGTGATATCGAGTGATCTTCCCTTGCGCGAGGTTTCTAGCGGTGGTCCAATCAACTCGAGGCGTAGAGGAGATGGAAACGGCGAAGGAGACTCTGGTAGGCGGCGAGGTACCGCGTCGCGTTATTAAGCGCTACTCCAATCGGAAGCTCTACGACACGAAGGACAGTCGTTACGTCACCCTGCAGCAGATCGGGGAGATGGTCCGGGCTGGCGAAGAGGTCCAGATCATCGACAACGCGACCAAGGAGGACAAGACCGAGGTCACGCTGGCGCTGATCATCTCGGAAGATCTCAAATCGCAGCCGCGCTCGGTCCCGCTCGGCACGCTGAGAGATCTGATCCAGGAGCGCGGCGAGCGGCTGCTCTCGCAGCTGCGCGAGGGCCCGATCGGCCGGCTGATCCCCGGCGCGGTCCCAGGGGAGGGCGGGACGGTGGCGCCGGGCACGGCGCAGGTCCCCGCGCCGGAGCCCGCGGCGTCCGCGTCGCCGTCGCAGCCGCCCCCGCCGCTCGACGCCGACAAGTCGAGCCACGCGAAGGGGCGCCTGAGCGGGATCGTCGAGAGCTCGAAGCAGACGCTCGATCAGTGGCAGCATGCCGTCGACGAGCGCATCCGCGCCATCCTCCCGGGGCTCGGCCTGGTCCGCGATCTTCAGTCCGATGTCAAGCGTCTATCGCAGCGCATTGACGAGCTGGAGGCGAAGCTCCAGGGACACAGCGGGGAACCCACCGAGGGCGCCGCTCCTCTCCAGGCTGGCTCTGCCGCGGACGAATCCGCGGGCGAGGGTCAGGGGGGCGAGAGCAGGCTGGAATAGCCCTGGCCGCTCCCCTGTTGCCCCCGTCGAGCCCATGCCGTTCTTCTTCAGCAAGAAACCTGCGTCCGTAGCGCAGGACCTGTCGCTGGCCAGCAGCGAGGGAAGCCGCGCTGACGCCTTCGAGGTCGAGCTCCTCGGTCATCTGGACACGCTTTACGGCGTGAGCTGCCGGATGACAAAGAGCTCGACGGAGGCGGAAGACCTGGTCCAGGACACCATCGTCAAGGCGATGCGCGCCCGGGATCAGTTCGAGCCCGGAACCAACCTCAAGGCCTGGCTGCTCCGGATCCTGACGAACACGTTCATCAACCGGTACCGCCGGGGGGGCCTCGAGCGGGGCATCTTCGAAGGGCCCGACGCCGAGCCGCTCACCGACGGGTGGGTCGGGGCGACGACGATGCGTGCGATGCGCGATCCGGAGACCCAGGCGCTCACGCCCCTCGTCGAGGCGGAGGTGCAGCGCGCCCTGGACGAGCTGCCCGAAGAGTTCCGCCTGGCGGTGGTGCTGTCGGACATCGAGGAGCTCTCCTACAAGGAGATCGCCGAGGCGATGGGGTGCCCGATCGGCACGGTGATGTCGCGGCTGCACCGCGGCCGCAAGCTCCTCCAGAAGACGTTGCGCGAGCACGCGATCCTGATGGGCATCGTCAGCGCCGACCCGGCGAAGGACGCGCCTGCCGATCTGGACGCGTACCGCAAGCGAAAGCGGGGTGTCGCATGAGCGCCGCGAAGTCGATCGAGAGCTGTGCGCGGTTCGACTACGCGCTGTCGGCCTACGCCGACGGCGAGCTGGATCCGGACCACGCGCTCGACCTCGAGTCCCACCTCGTCCAGTGTCCTCCGTGCTTCGAGCAGGTGAAGCTGCTGCGCTCGCTGCGGGGGAGCCTGAGGCGGGCGAAGCCGGCGGCGTGTCCGGACCTGCTGCGGGCGCGCGTCGCCGCGGCGATGGCGCACGAGCACGCGCGCGGCGCGGCGCGCGAGGCGGCGCAGGCGGCGCAGGCGGCCGATGCGAGGCCGCGCCTCGTGCACAAGGGGTACGCCGCCGCGCTCGCCGTGGCGGCGGGCGTCGTGTTCATGATGGGCGTGACGCGGCAGCGGACCGCCGCCCCCGCGGACACGGCGAAGGTGGACACGAAGCTGGACGTCGATCTCGCGCGCGGCGAGAGCGTCGAGGTCCTGCTCGACGATCTGGTCACGCAGCACGCGCAGCCGCTCCCGCCGGAGACGACCGACCCGGCGGACCTGCCGCGCTTCGATCCGTTCGTCGGCGTGCCGGTCCGCAGGCCGGAGTTCCAGTCGATGCACGCGAACTTCATGGGCGCCCGCGTACACACGATGCGCAATCGGCGCGCCGCCCTGCTCCAGTACGTCGTGAGGGGCAACCACCGCGTGACGGTCTACCTCTTCAACTCGCGCGCGGTCCCGGTGCAGAAGGCGCAGCCGATCCTGAAGCCGCGCGTCGTGCGCGAGCGCCCCGTCTACGTGGGCAAGATCAACGGCTACTCGGTCGTCGCCGCCGAGCACAGCGGCGTCGGGTACGCGCTCGCCTCGGACCTCGGCGACGACCTCAGCACGCAGCTCGTCCTCGCTGCGATGCAGTGAGCGCGCCCGCGCGAGCGGCGCCCCGTTTCTCCCCTCCCGGCCCTCCCGGCCCTCCCCTCGACACCCCCACCCCGCGAGAGACCGCATGCGCTTCGTCTTCGTCATGGATCCGCTGAGCCGCGTGGCGCACGACAAGGACACGTCGTTCGCCTTCATCCGCGCGGCGCAGGCGCGCGGCCACGAGAGCTACCACTGCCTGCCGCGCGACCTCTCGATCGAGGGCGGCGAGGCGCACGCGTCGGCGACCCCGGTGATCATCGGCGACGCGCCCCCGTTCATCTCGCTGGACCTCGCCGGGGGCGCGCGCAGGCTCCGGCTCGCGGACGTCGACGCGATCT
This sequence comes from Sorangium sp. So ce362, assembly GCF_051519845.1. NCBI lineage: Bacteria > Pseudomonadati > Myxococcota > Polyangiales > Polyangiaceae > Sorangium > Sorangium sp. So ce362. The sequence goes on from NZ_CP150332.1 coordinate 9,995,706, forward strand.
TCATCCGCAAGGACCCGCCGTTCGATCGCAGCTACCTGTACGCGACGCTGATCCTGGAGCGCGCGCGGCGCTGCCCGCTCATCGTCAACGATCCGCGCGGGCTGCGCGACGCCAACGAGAAGCTCTACGCGCTGAACTTCCCCGAGTGGACGCCGAGGACGCTGGTCACGGCCGACCGCGAGCAGATCCACGCGTTCGTGCGCGCCCTCGGCGGCCTGGCGGTGATCAAGCCGCTCGACGGCGCGGGCGGCCTCGGCGTCCTGCAGATCAACGAGCGCGACAAGAACGCGCGCGCCATCGCGGACATGATGACGAGCGAGGGGCACCGCCTCGCGATGATCCAGGAGTACCTCCCCGCCGTCGTCCAGGGCGACAAGCGCGTCCTCCTGCTCGACGGCGAGCCGCTCGGCGCCATCCTCCGGGTGCCGCGCGACGACGATCACCGCTCGAACATCCACGTCGGCGGGCGCGTGGTCTCGACCGAGCTGACGCCGCGCGAGCTCGATCTCGTCCGCGCGGTCGCGCCGCGCCTGCGCGCCGACGGCCTCCACTTCGTGGGCCTCGACATCATCGGCGAGCGCCTGACCGAGGTGAACGTCACGAGCCCGACGGGCATCCAGGAGCTCGGGCGCTTCACCGGCGCGGATCCCGCGGACACGGTGATCGCCTGGGCCGAGGAGCGGGCGCGCGGCCGAGCCGGCCGCGCGTGACCCGCCCCGCGCCGTGACCCGCCGCGCTCCCGGAAGTTGGCCCGGAGGCCCCGGGTCTGCGAAGGCTCCCCCATGGGCGACTCATTCGAGCGATGTGCCGTATGCGAGGACGGCGAGCTGGGCGATCGGGAGCGCGGTGCGCCCGGGGATCCTCGCGCGAGGACGAGGATGGCGCGCGTGGTCATCCAGGGACGCTCGCTGAGCCTGTGCCGGACGCACGCTGCGACCGTGGCCGCCGCCATGCCGGAGACGTTCGAGGAGATGCGCGAGCTCTTCGTGGGGCTCCAGCGCGGCGCGCAGCCGTCGCCGCGCGATCCGTCCATCGAGCGACGCTCGCCCATCCCGCGCCGCAACCCCGACGATCGGCGCGTCTTTCCCCCGCGGCCGGAAGGCAGGCGGCTCGGCGTAGGGCGCCGCACGACGGATCCAGCGGAGTGATGGCGAAGGTCGCACCGGCGCCCGGCACGCGCCGATCCGCGGCGCGGCGCTCGCCGGCGGCGCGGGGTGCCGCGAGCCGCCGGAAGCGGCGTGGCAGGGCCTCGCCATGACGTCCCGACGGCGCGTCGTCATCGGGCTGGGGTCGAGCCTGGGCGATCGCCTGGCGACCCTCCGCGCGGCGATCGAGGCGCTCGGCGCCGATCGCGAGCTCGACGTGGTCCGCGAGTCGTCGCGCTACGAGTCGCCGCCCGCGGGCGGCCCGCCGCAGGGCGACTACGTGAACGCCGCGGTGCTCGTCGCCACCTCGCTTCCCGCGCGCCAGATCCTCGAGCGCACGCTCGCGGTGGAGCGCTCGCTCGGGCGGACGCGCCCCGATCCGGTGCGGTGGGGTCCGCGCACGATCGATCTGGACCTGCTCTGGATCGAGGGCGAAGCGGTCGCCGAGCCGGACCTCGTGGTGCCGCACCCGCGGCTCTGCGAGCGCGCCTTCGCGCTGAGGCCGCTGCTCGACGTCGCCCCCGACGCGCGCGATCCGCGCACCGCCGTCGCGTACGCCTCGCTCCCCGAGGCGCGCGCGCCCATTCGCCGGCTCGATCCGATCTGAACGGCCCGCCGCGCGCCGCGGCTGCACGAGGCGCGACGCTCAGCTCGAGCGAGGCGCTCCGGCGGAGCGGGCCCGGAGGCCGGCGCGACCGCCGGCGTACGACGCCGCGCCGCCGATCGCGACCATCACGGCGAGCAGCAGCGCCCAACCGAGCGCGCCCGCCGGCGCGCCCTGGGCGAGGGCGAGCGCCCAGGCGAGCGCCGCGACCACGGCCCCGCTCGCGGCCGCCTCGCGCCGCCCGGCGCGCCCGCCGAAGCGCCCCACGAGGTAGCCCCCGGCGACGCCGGCGAGCGCGAACGCAAGCGCGTTGAGCCCCACCATCGCGAGCCGCACCGAGCCCTGCGCCCCGGCGTCTCCGGCGCGCTCGATCATCCGGCGCAGCAGCGTGTTCGCGAGCCCAGCGAGCGGCAGCCACGCGATGAACGTCGCCACCGTGCCGAGCGCGATCCAGTGCCACGGCGGGCGCTCTTCGCCCTCGTCATCGCCGCTGCTCTGCAGCACCGGGAGCCTGCGCTTCTCCGGCCCAGCCGTCCCGCCGCGGGGAGGCGCCGCGCCGGGCCCGCCGCCGACGACGACCGGAAGGCGCCGCTTCGGCCCGTCGACCATGGCGTCAGCTGGGCTTCGGGGTCTGCGGCGCCGCGGCGGCGGGAGCCTTCCGCCAGAGCTTCCGCGCTTCGTCCTGCAGGCGGACCAGGCGCCGCTGCTCCTGGATCAGGCCGCCGTAGGCGCGGGGCACCCGCGGATCCTTCGCCAGCGCGTACAGGACCTGCAGCGCCGCCTCGGCGTCGTCCGTCGCGCGGTGCGCCTTGTCCAGCGTGATCCCGAGCCGCGCGGCCATGTCGCCGAGGGCGCGGCTCTCCTCGTTCTTGTAGAGCTCGCGCGCGAACGTGAGCGGATCGATCCAGTCGACCTCCCGCCGCATGGCGGGCGGCGGCTCGTGCGGGCGCATGCCCACGCGCTCGAGCTCGGCAAGCAGGAACGAGCGGTCGAAGGAGGCGTTGTACGCGGCGGGGATCATCCCCTTGAAGCAGGCGAGGATCTCCTCGGCGACCTCGGCGAACGACGGCTTGCCTTCGACGTCCGCGTCCTTGATCCCGTGGATCGCGGTGCTCTCCGCCGGGATCGGCCGCCCCGGATGGATGAGCCAGTTGTAGCGCGTCAGGATCTCCCCGGCGCGGCCGATGACGATGCCGAGCTCGATGATGCGGTCACCCGCCGGATCGCGCCCCGTCGTCTCGACGTCGATGAACGCGATGGGCTGATCGATCCAGGCGCTGCCCGCGTCGATCTCGGAGGCGACGCCGATGGCGCGCACCTTGAGGAGGTGCGCGATCCCAGGGTAGTGCCGGCCCGTCGGGAAGCAGCCGCACGGGTCGGCGACCTTCAAGGCGTCCTCGGCTGAGCGGGCCCGGCGGAGGCCGCGGGGCGCGCCGCGCTGCCCGCCGGCGCGCTGCCGCTGGCGGCGGGGATCGCGCTGGCGGCGGGGGTCGTGCTGCCGGCGGCGGGCGCGTCGGCCGGCTTCGGCGGCGCGGGCCGCGGCTCCTTGCCGAGGAGCTCCAGATCGAGCTTCACCCACGCCTCGAGATCGTCGCCCGGGTTCGTGAGGAGCTGCAGGTCGACCTCGCGGCCGTTGATGAAGATGAGCGGCGTCCCCTCGAGCCCGACCTCTTCGGCCTGCTTCTTGTCCTTCTCGATGCGCGCCTTGGTCTCGGGCGAGACGAGATCGGCGCGGAACTTCACCATGTCGAGCTTGAGCCGCTGCGCGTAACGCTCGAGGTCGGCCTGCTCCAGCCTGTCCTGGTTCTCGAAGATGAGGTGGTGCATCTCCCAGAACTTGCCCTGGTTGAGCGCGGCGGTCGCCGCGCGCGCGGCGGACTCGCCGTGGACGTGCGCCGCGAGCGGGTAGAACTTGAAGACAAGCCGCACCTGCCCGTCGAAGCGCTTCACGAGCCCCTCGAGCAGCGGCGACATGAGCCGGCAGAACGGGCACTCGAAGTCGGCCCACTCGACGATCGTGATCGGCGCGTCGGGCGGCCCCATCTCCGGCGAGCCGTCGGTCGCGAGCGTCCTTACCTTGCTCGCGTCGAAGCGCATGCGGAACGCGTCCTCGCGCTCCTTCTTCGACCGGCCCTCCTTGACCTGCTTGAGCAGGAGCTGCGCGGCAGGGAGGCACGCCTTGCAGGGGCGCTCCTCCTTCACGCACTGCGCAATGCTCACGGGCGTGTCCGGGCAGGGGGAGAGGAGCTCGGAGACCTGGGCGGCCCACTCTCGACGCTCACGGGGCGTGAGCGCGGAGGTGTCCACACCGGAAAGCGAGACCGACACCTCGGGGCTCGGGGCCGGTTTGGGCTCGCTCGAGCCGGAGTTCCCAGGACAACCCGTGACGCCGATCGAAAGCAACGCGAGGATCGGCGGCATCCAGCGCAGGAATGACATCGCGGCGCGAGCTTAGTCGGACCCTTTGCGAGATGCTAGCGCGGGTGTAGCGTCAAGGTGTGCGGAGCGTCCTCTACCGCTTCCCGGATCTGCAACAGTTCGAGCAAATCGTGGGCGATCCGGAGGAGGGCGACCTCGAGCTCGGGCTGCCCGCGGCCGAGGTCGTCGCGGATGGCGAGTGGGTGCTCGCCATCTTCGAGCTGGGCGAAAACCGCCGCGCGACGTCGGCCGCGGCGTGCGCTTCCGTCTCGCCCGAGGGGGCGCGGCTCACGTTCGAGCCGCGCGACTGGCGCCGCCTCGCCGACTTCGCGCGGACGGAGGCGCCCCGCCCCGGCTCCATGCCCGACACCGACGCGGCGGCGCTCCTCCGGGCCGGGGGCGAGGTCCTGCCCGCCGCGCCGCCCGGCACCCAGGGCGCCGGCGCGACGGGCAGGACCTCGCCCCCTCGGCTGAAGGGCAAGGGCTCGCGGCTCCTCGTGGTCGACGACGATCCGCAGATCCGCCAGATGCTGACGACGATGCTCGAGGCCGTCGGGCTCGTCGCGGTCGCCGTCGCGAGCGCGGAGGAGGCGCTGGAGCGGGTCCGCAGCTCGCCTTTCCACCTCGTGGTCCTCGACTGGAACCTCCCGAGGATGACCGGCATCGAGCTCTGCCGGGCGCTGCGGCAGGACCCCGAGCTCCGCGATCTGCCGGTCCTCTTCCTGACGGCGAACGCCTCGTCGCAGGACATGGTCCACGCGTTCGCCAGCGGCGCCGACGACTACATGGTGAAGCCGTTCCGCGCCCCCGAGCTGGGGGCGCGCATCTTCAGCCTGCTCCGCCGGACCCGGCGCAGCGCCCCCTGAGCCGCCTCGCCGGGTCTCCGCGTCTCTCCGCGGCGACGCCCGGCGCGCTCAGAAGCCGACATCCACGTTGAGGTTGAGCACGCCGATGGTCTGCGTGTAGAGCCCGCCGGAGTCGGGAGCCCGCGAGTTGCCCGAGAGGCCCGCGGTGATGCCTCTCCCGGTGGTGTCCCGGCTGACGTAGAACAGGTGCGTGTACGACGCCCCGAGGTGCAGCTGCTTCGCGACCTGGAAGCGTCCCCCCGCGGCGAACGAGACATCGTGAAAATCGGTGGCCGAGGGATCCAGGGTGTCGTCCGGAACCGCGTTGGAGTCGTACCCGACGCCGCCGAGGAGCTCGATCGCAGGCTGCGGCCAGTAGCTGACGCCCGCGCGCACGCCGAACGTGTCGCGCCAGCGGCGGACGATGTTCTGCACCACGGTGGCAGGGTCGGCGGCGGAGCCGTCGCTCCGGATCTCGCACGCCGCGCCGACCTGGGTGAGGCACTGGTTTTCCATCGAGCTCCAGCGCGTCCAGTCGCCGAAGAGCCGGACCTCGAGGCGCTCCGCCGGGACGAAGCGGGCGCCGAGCCGCACGATGTCGGGCAGGTCCTGGTGCAGCTCGACGTCGGTCGCGCCGCTCGACACGCCGTTGAAGCGGTTGGTGAGCGTGCCCTCGAGCGTCTCTCCCCCCGTGACGTTCGGCCGTGACTGGTACGACGCGCCGATCCAGAGCTTCTCCGGCATCGCCTCGAGCAACGCGCCGACGCCGAAGCTCGCGTGGAGCCCGCTCACCTCGAGCAGCGAGCGCCCCTCGGTCGCAAGGGCGTTGTCGCCGGAGGCGTTGCGGGCGCGCACGGTGCTCACCTGAGCCCGAATCAGGTTCCCCGAGACGCCGAGGCTGAGGGGGAGCGCCGGGATCTTGTAGGCGGCGGCCAGCGTGAAGAACATCGCCTGGAGCGAGGACTCGATGGAATGCCAGCGCTGCACCCCGTCGACCGGCCCGGCGAGCTCGCCATTCTCCTCGAAGGCGCTGTTCGTGTCCCAGGACGCGGCGCCGCCGAAGGGCACGTAGACGCCGGCGCCGAGCGCCAGGTCGCCGAGCCTGGCCGACGCGCCGAGCATCGGCGAGGCAGCCAGGTTGAGCAGGCTCGCCTGCCCCGTGTTCGCCTCCGGCACCGTCACGTCATCGGACGCCGCCTGCGTGTGTGTGTAGGAGGCGGCGCGCAGCGCCAGATTTCCGTCCAGAAACAGGTGAATCCCCTCGCTCTCGGCGATGCCAGCGGGGTTGTAGTAGACCGCGGTCGGATTGCTGGTGATCGGGTTGCCGTGCTCACCGCCGAACCGCGCGGTCGCGAAGCCGCCGGCGAGCGCAGGCCCGGTCCAGACAAGGCCGCCGAGGAGGCCGACGGAGAGCGCGAGACAGGGGCGGTTGATGGGCATTGCCGGTGTTCTCGATTCTGGGGGGAGGAATACGGCGCCTGCGACAGACCCTGCATGGTAGGGTTGCATCACCTGCCAGGTCGCGGGATGTTCGACCCGCTCAAGTCAAATGTCACCTCTCGCACGGTGTCAAATGCTTTTCTCCCGCTCCACCCGGACAACGCTCGCATCCGCTGCGCTCCCCTGCTTCGCATCCGCTGCGCTCCTCATCGGATGCGCCGACCCGGGGGGCAGATTCCATGACTTCGAAGCTCGCGATACAGCGATCCGTGAAAGCCAGGCCGGCGGCGACGGTGGTGGCGACGGAACTGGCGGTGGCGGCGGGAGTGGCGGTGGGGACGGCTGCCTGCCGGAGGCAGGCGCCGTGGACGGCGACTTCTTCTTCAACCTATCGGTGTATCTCGCCCCGCAGGCGCCTATCGTCTTCGTGGCCAGCCTGACCACCGAGGCGAGCGACGGCGGCCTGAGCTTCTCAATGACGTTCCAGCCACTGGAGTCCGCCGATCGCCGGACGCCCACGGGCTCGCCGTTCGACGTGGGCCCCTACGAGCTGTCCGAAGACGGTACGTTCACCGCGGAGCTGCCCACGATCGTCGTGCCGGGCAACGCCAACCCCTTCTCGGGCAGCGAGCTCGAGGCCACCATCACGCTGGCCGGCACGCTCTGCGCGCCCGCCGACTTCGTCTGTGGTGATGTGACCGGCACCGCGGCGAGGCCGGTCCAGCTGGATCTCAGGGGCTCGGCCTTCGCCATGGAGCGCATCACCGACCCGAGCAGCTACCCGGCGGCGGTCATCAACTGCAAGAAGGACCCGGCGCGCCCGCTCCCGTGAGCGCCCGGTCGCGCTACGCCAAGGCCTCCGTCACGGCGGCGCCATCGAGCTCGATCAACGAGATCTCGGACGGCGCGCCGACGCGCATCGGCGGACCCCAGTAGCCCGTCCCGCGGCTCACGTAGATCTGGCTCTCGCCGCGCGAGGACAGCCCGGCGACGTAGGGCTGGTCGAGCCGCACGAAGAGCCCCCAGGGGAAGATCTGACCGCCGTGGGTATGCCCGCTGAGCTGGAGGCCCACCCCCCGCTCCGCGGCCTCGAGCATCTGCTTGGGCTGGTGCGCGAGCAGCACGAGCTCTCGAGAAGGGTCCCGCCCCGCGAGCGCGCGCGCGAGGTCGGGACCATGGTCGCCGCCCATGCCGCGGGAGCTCCAGTCGTCGACGCCGGCCAGATCGAAGCTGTGATCGCCGTCGCCGATCGAGACGCGCTCGTTGCGAAGCACCCGCACGCCGAGCCGGCCGAGCTCGGCGATCCACGCCTCGACGCCGGAGTAATACTCATGGTTGCCCGTCACGAAGAAGACACCGTGCCTGGCGCGCAGATCGGCGAGCGGAGCGGTGTGCTCGCGGAGCTCCTCCACGGAGCCGTCGACGAGATCCCCCGTGATCGCGATGAGATCCGGCTTGAGGGCGTTCACCCGCGCAACGACGCGCTCGAGCCACTCGCGCCCGATCGTGGGACCGATATGAAGGTCGGTGAGCTGGACGACGCGAAAGCCCGACATGGCCCCGGGGAGGCGGCGGAGGCGGACGCGCACCGGGCGGACGGCGACCTCGCCGAGGGCGCTCGCGACGCCGGCGAGGCCGAAGCCCACGGCGAGCGCTCCGGCCGTGCCCGCGATGGCGCGTGAGAGGAACGTCCGGCGATCGCCGTCGAGCGGCTGGTTCAGGAGCGCCGTGACGCCGTGGGCGCCGAGGCGAACGACCTCCGAGGTGAGCAGGAGAAAGAAGAGCAGGACGGCGAGCCCGACCCACGTGTAGACGACGCCGGCGACGATGCCCCCGATGTGCCGGGGCAGCGCGCGGGTGACGAAGAGGCCGACCGGCACCAGCACCGCGAGCACCACCAGGGCCACGCTGCCGACGCGCTGCCAGAGCGGGCCGAGCTCGGGCGCGCGGATCAGGCGCTGCCAGAGGTAGTAGTGAACGCCTGCCACGATGGCGCTGAAAATCGCGATGAAGAGAACGAAGGTGAGAAGGGGGCGCTGCACGCGTCCAGCATGACCACGGCCGCGTGCGCTCGCCGCTCCGATTCGCGCCGGAGCCGGACACGCCAACACTTTTTTACGAAGCGACCCGGGCTACGACGTGCTGACGCATACGCCGAACCCAGGGGGGTAGATCGTGCTGCCACCCTGGCACTTGGCGTTCATGCCGCAGTCCTGCGCCCCCCCGTCGATCCGGCAGAGCTGCTTGCACTGGTTGGTCAGCATCGAGCACACGAAGCCGGGCGCGCACGGGCAAGGACCGTCGGCTCGCCCGTCGCCGGGCACAACGCAGCTCGTCGTGCCGTCCTCGCGGACGATCGTGCAGGTCAGGCCCGTTGGGCACACGCTGTCGTCCAGGAGCTCGCAGCTCACCGCGGGGACGCAGACCGGGATCGGAAGCGGGGTGCTCCCCTCGGCGAGCGATTCGGCCATCGGACGCTGATCGCAGTACGTTCCAGGCGCGCAGCTCTCGACGTTGCCGCAACAGTACTGCCGGCACACGCCGCCCTGCCCGTCGGCTGCCGCGCACCCCAGCCCGGCAGCGCAATCCATGCCCCGGTGACACGGGCCGCCCGCCTGGTAGCGGCCCACCGGCCGGCAGCTCGGGATCGCGTCGCCCTCGCCGAGCACGAGCTGGCAATGCATCGGCTGCGCGACGGGGCCCCCCGTGCCCGACCCTGCAGCGTCGCTGGACGAGCATTCGGTCGGATCGCCCCCTGGCGTGCAGCCGTCGCCGCACAGGTGCGCGAAGCGCGTGGTGGGGTCCGGCGAGTCCGTGGGCGCCGGGATGTCGACGCTCTCGTCCACGGCACCGCCCCCGCCGCTCGCGAACGGAGCGGTGTCGCCCCCTCCAGTCGATGCGGCCGACGCACCCCCGCCACCCCATGTCTCCGCCCCATCGCCCGGGGTGATCCCACCGGCGGAGTCGCTGCCGGACATCCCGCACGCGGAGACCGCGAAGGCCGAGATCGCTGCGAGACCCCAATGCAGAACGGCGCGGGGTGAGCTCATTCCAGAAACACGGGAAAAGAACAAGTGGAGTGAGCTTATCATGTCGCCATCGGACATCCACAGAATGTGCCGTCCCGGCGTGTGTTTCCCAGGGCACCGATGCCCCTGCGGCCGGGGACGTCAGGTTGCATGCTCCGCGCGCGGGGGGGAGAACGCAGGTGCGCCGCGCCTGCCGGAGCTCCTGGCGCAAGCATGACGCCCGTGTCGCGCCGAGCGCCGGGCGTTGCGACCGGCGGCCACGGTGGGTGGCGGCGGCTACCGCGCCTCGATGTCGCGGGTGACCACGTTGCCCGCGCTGTCGTAGGCGCGCACCGCGAGCAGATGCGAGCCGGGCGGCACGATGGAGCCGAGGTCCGCCTCGAACGGCTCCACCGGCTCGTCGAAGATGCCGTCGCTCGGGAAGATGGGGCGCCACTCCTCCAGGCCGGCGATCGAGACCTCGATGCGCCCGACCGGGCCGAGGCCGTCCGCGACCTCGCCCGTGAGCCGGCGCCCCTGCAGCGCGAGCGCCCGGAACACCGGCGGCGTGTTGTCGACGAGCACGGTGCCCGACTCGAGGCTGTGGCGCTGCGTGCGCTCGGGCGGGTTCGCCAGCTCGTCGCTCGCCTCGACGAGGAGGCGGTACTCGCCTTCGGGGAGGGCGGTGGTGTCCCATACGTACTCGGCGCGCGTCACCTTCTCGCCCGGCTTCAGCAGGCTGCGCCAGGTCGACTGGCCCTCCATGCGGTACGAGAGGCGATAGCGCAGGTCGTCCTGATCTGGATTGTCGACCTTCCACGTCAGCTGGAGAGAGCTCACGGGCTTCGGCGCCTCCCCGCCCGACGACGGGAGGCTCGTGCGAGGGGGCTTCGTCTGCCCCTTCGGCGCCGCCTCGATCGAGGTGACCACGGCGCGCGCGTTGTCGGTGACGAACGAGAGCTTCACCTCGCGGAGCACGGCGCCGGGATCCCGGCCAAAGCGCGCGCGGATCTGCGCGAAGCGCGCCGGCGGGCTCTTCGCGTCCCCCGGGGCGGCGAGCGCCGGGGACCACGGGCTCCAGGTGCTGTCCGGCGCGTCGGTGTTTCCGCTGCGGGTCTCGAGCTCCAGCGCGCCGTCGGAGCGCCACGTCAGGCGTCCGAACGTGGCCCGCAGCCCGGCGTCGAGCACCTTGCTCGTCCACACCGCCGAGGCGCCGCCGACGCCCTTCACCTCGTGGAAGACCGCGGGGTCGGTGGTCGCGACGAACCTGCGCCTCCCGGCCATCATGAAGGCGCCGACCTGGCGCTCGTCGGTGTCGGCGACGAGCCGCGCCACGTGGTTGTCGCTCACGGTGTAGAGCTGGCCCTCCGCGCCGGTCCCGACGTAGGGCATCAGATCGTCGCCGAGGCCGAGCGAGACGTAGTGCGTGTCGTCGTCGCTCATCATCTTCTCCGCGACGCCGCTCCGATCGAAGCGCACGAGCACGCCCTTGCCGGGCTTCGGCGACCGCGCCGGCTGCGGCGACGGCGGCCCGCTCCGGTTGCGCTTCGGGGGGGCGAACGCCTCGGTGTACTTGTTGGCGATGGCGTAGATGGCGCCGCCCTTCGCGCCCGGCGCGATGGCGATGGCCTTGACGTCGTCGGCGTCGAAGTCGTGGAGCACGGTCGCGCGGCCGGGCGCCGTGAGCTTGTAGAGGAGCGCCTTGCCGTTCGAGCCGGTATAGACGGCGCCGTCGTCCGCGACGGCGACGCACATGAGGTGCGGCTCGTCGCTGTCGAAGTACACCTGGGCCTTGCCCGCGGCGTCGACGCGGAACAGCTTGCCCTCGGAGCCGGTCGCCGCGTAGAGCGCCTTCGCCCTCGGGTCGTAGGCGAGCCCCCACACGTCCTCGGTCTCGGGGAGCTCGGCGAAGAGCTTCGCCGGGCCGCCGTTGCCGACGCCGCGCGGCAAGCGGAAGAGCTTGCCCTCGGGGAACGTCCCCGCGATGACGTCGCCATCGAACGCGAGCGCGAGCGCGCTGACCGCCATCTGCCCGGTCGTCGCCGCGAGCGTCACCCGGCCGCCGGCGACGCTGTAGATCTTGCCCTCGTTGCCCGTGCCGAGCAGCACCGTGCCGTCAGGCAGCACCACGGAGCTCCAGATGGACGTCGCGTCCGGCAGCGGCGTCGCGCCGAGCGTCAGCCCGGCGCGCACGGCGCCGTTCGAGTCCACGCTGACCCCGGTGAGATCCCCGCCCTTCAGGTCCTCGAGCGACTTGAGCTCGAAGCTGCGCGTGCCGACCGCGTGGGCCGGGAGCGCCACGAGCCCCGCGGCGGCGAGGACGGCGGCGAGGAGCCGGCGCGGCGAGGGGACGGCGTGAGGGCGAGACGACAGGGAACGGGCAGAAGAGCGATCTGTGCTCATGGGGTCGCAGAGAGGAGGGGGTCAGGGAGGAGGAGGCGGCGGCGGGGAGAGCCGGCGCGGCTCAGCGAAGGATAGGCCGGACCGTGACGCTCACGGTGTCTTTCCCGACCAGGAAGCGCTTGAGGGAGATCGGCACCTGCACCTGCGCGCCGAAGGTCTCGGGCGCGTCGGAGTCGGAGCTCGGGCGCAGCGTGTCCATCGCGCCCGGAGGGAGCCGCGAGGCGACCTTGCCGCGGTACGCCGCGCCGTTCTCCCGGAGCTTGAACGTCGCGACGACGCTCTCCGCGTCGTGGTTCTGGTTCGGCAGCATCGCCACGAGCTCCGCGACGTTGTTCGGCGTCGCCATCGGGCGCTCGACCTCGTAGCCGGGCGCGAGATCGATGGCCACCTGGCTGCCGGCGAGCTCGCGCGGGATCGGCACCTCGATGACGCGCGACTCCATGGGGCCCTGGTGGGGCTGGAGATCCAGGCGGATGCGCGCGGGCGCGCCCGCGTCGACCTCGGGCTCGAGCACCTTCGCGCCGCGCAGCAGGACGACCTCGCGGTCGAAGGTGACCTTCACGCGGGAGTCGACGCGCTCGATCGAGACGTCCTCCCACGGGTTGTTGAGGAGGGCCCCCATCGATCGGACGAGCCGGCTGCGGACGAAGTCGTCGGCGCTGAGCGGGGTGCCGTTGCCGGCGCCGAAGTCGACGAGCGAGATCGTGCCGTAGCGCCCGATCCTCAGCTGGCTCACCGCCCGCCAGGTCATGTCCCGCCGCTCGGCCGTGGTCGCCTCGACGGCGTTGCCGAGCGCCATCGAGACGAAGGAGGGCGCGAGGAACTGATCGTGCGCGACCTCGACGTTCCACGTCGGGTGCGGGGCGCCCTCCACGCCGTCGATCTGGACGCGCATCGGGAAGACCGGCGCCCTGGCCGCGCTGTCGACGACGATCGCGGCCTGCCGATCGTTGACCATCGAGCCGACCGACCGCACGGCCTCGCCGATCTTGAAGCTGCGGTTCTGGCTCGCGAGGATCCAGTGGACCCGGGCGATCGCGGTGGGGAGGCTGGCGACGCCGCCGTTCATCATCGGGTGGCCGAACGCGACGAGCTTGTCGCCCGACACGCGCGTGACCGTGCCGATGCCCATGGCGGAGATGTCGCCGCGCACGAGCTCGACGCCGATCGCGCCCCCGTCGACGTACCGGGTCGGCACCCCCGGCTCCGGGTTCGCCGACGAGCCGCCGCCGGCCTGCATCGGCTCGAGCCCCATGGGGCCGAGCAGGTCGCTCGCGATGCGCAGCGACGTGCCCCCGAGCCCGCCGAGCATCACCGGCGTCGAGGCGCGCGCGAGGCCCGTCGACTGGGGCGGGGCGAGCGCCGGCGCGACGCGCACGGCGAGCTGGCTGGCGTGGCCGGCGAGATCGTAGGCGTCGACCGGCCCCACGAAGCCGCGGCCGCCGCGCAGCCGGGCCGGCGCGGCGGCGCGCGGCGGCGCGCCGCCGATGCCGCTCACCGGCGCGGGCAGCGGGCCGCCGACCTTCGGGGCGATCCCCCGCGGGAGCGGCCGCGCGAGCTCGTCGAGCATCGACTTGATCGGGGTGACGCCGGCGATCGCCTCGGCGCCGAAGAGCCAGCCGTACGCGTAGGCGCCGATCATCTTGCCGTTCAGGTAGATCGGGCTGCCGCTCATCCCCGCCACCGTGCGGGCGATCTCGAGGCGCGGGTGCTGGGTCTTGATGAGGATGAGGTCCTGGTTCGGGCGGAAATTGCGGAGCGTCGAGATGACCTCGACATCGAACTTCTCGGGCGTGGTGCCGGAGAAGACGGTGAGGCCGTATCCCTTCATGCCCGGCTTGACCTCGGCGATCGGCAGCGTATCGGGCGGTGTGGAGATCGCGTGAGCCGCGCCGAGGCCGACAGCGAGGCTGCACGCCGCGCCGGCGAGCAGGCTCAGGGGGATGAGGCGCCCCTCGCGATCGACGAGGGCGCGGGCGGCGCCCGCGAGCGCTGTCGCGCAGCGGGTCGCGAGCGGGACGGCGCGCGCGGCGAAGAAGGAATTCGGACGAAAACACGGTGTGTCGCGCAGAGGCACGGGCCCAAGCTTAGCCCGGATTTGGCAGCGCGACAGAGCCGGGGCTCGCCGAGCGCGGGAAGGTCGCCGCGCCGCCCGGGGTCGCTGATTTCCAGGGGCGGGGCGCGCCGGCGACGCTACGCTGCGCCCCGTGAAGGATATCGCGGCGACCGCGACGCTCATCCTGGCGTTCGCCACCTGGGTGACCACCCACGTCGCGCTGGCAGCGCGGCTCATGCTCCGGAGCGAGCCCCGATGGCGCGGGCTCGTGGCGCTCGTGGTGCCGCCGCTCGCGCCGATGTACGGCTTCCGGCAGGGGTGGCGCCGGATGAGCACGCTGTGGCTCGTGTGGCTCATCGTGTACGTGCTCGCGCTCCTCGTCGCGCGGGCGTGAGGAGCGTGGCGTGACGTCCGATGTGAAGGCTGGAATGACGGAGAAGCGGCGCCCGGGCGCGCCGCCCGGCGTCGTCGTCGGCACGATGAACTTCGGCGGCCGCACGCCGCCCGAGGAGGCCGAGCGCATCGTCGACCGCGCGCTCGAGCGAGGGATCACCGCGTTCGACACGGCCAACCTCTACCAGGACGGCGCGTCCGAGCGGCTCCTCGGCCGGGCGCTGCGCGGCCGCCGGGCCGAGGCGCAGATCGCCACGAAGGTCGGCCTGCGCCGGGTCCGGGGCAAGGCCGAGGGCCTCGGGCGCGAGCAGGTGATCCGCGCCGTCGAGGAGAGCCTCGGGCGCCTCGGCACCGACCGCGTCGACGTCTGCTATCTCCACGCGCCGGATCCCGAGACGCCCGTCGAGGAGACGCTCGCGGCGATCGACGCCCTGCTCGATCAGGGGAAGATCCTGCGCTACGGGGTCAGCAATCACGCCTCGTGGCAGATCCTGGAGATCATCGCGCGCCGCGACGCCGAGGGGAAGGCCCGCCCCGCCGTCTCGCAGGTGCTCTACAACGCGCTGATCCGCCAGCTCGACCTCGAGTATGCCGCGTTCGCGCGGCGGTACTCGGTGGCCACCGCGGCGTACAACCCGCTCGCCGGCGGGCTCTTGACCGGGCGGCACGCGGGGCCGGAGGCGGCGCAGGTGGGCTCGCGCTTCGAGGGCAACCGCCTCTACCAGCGCCGGTACTGGAGCGCGCGCATGTTCGAGCTCGCGGCCAGCTACGCGGCCGTGGCGGCGGCCGAGGGGATGAGCCTGCTCTCGCTGTCGTATGCCTGGCTCGCGGGGCGGGAGGTTGTCGACTCCATCCTGGTCGGCCCGGCGCGGGCAGAGCACCTCGACGCGGCCGCCGACGCGCTCCAGCGCCCGCTCTCGCCGGAGGCGGCGCGGCGCATGGACGCGCTCTACCGCGACCACCTGGGCACCGACGCGAGCTACGCGCGATGAACGACGGCGCGATGAACGACGGCGCGATGAACGGCCGCGCGATGAACGACTTCCTGCTTCCCGAGGCCAGGGCGCTCGACCTCGCGGGCCCCCTCGCCGACTACGCCGCCCGCGGGACCGCCAGGCTCGGTCGCGTGATGACCGACGCGGGGCTCGCGGCGCTCCGCGCGCGCTCGGACGACCTGATGCTCGGGCGCGTGACGTACCCCGGGCTCTTCTTCCAGCACGACGCCGCGTCGGGCCGCTACGAGGACCTGCCTTACGGCAAGGGCTACCAGGGGCCGAGCACGTCGTACCGGAAGCTCGAGAAGCTCGAGAAGGACCCGCTGTTCCTCGCCTGGATCGAGAACCCGCTCTTCGAGAGGGTCGCGCGCTCGCTCATCCAGGGGGAGATCTCCATCTACCGGGCCGTGCTCTTCAACAAGGCCGCGTCCGGTGGGACGGCGCTGCCGTGGCACCAGGACGGCGGCAGCTACTGGGGGCTGGATCGCGACCCCGAGCTGCAGATCTGGACGGCGCTCGACGATGCCCCCGCCGGCGGCGGCTGCGTGGAGGTGCTGGAAGGCAGCCACCTGGGCGGGCTCGCGACGCCGCTCGGCGGCGTCGTTCCGGGCGCGCTCGTGCGCGCGGCCAACGCCGACACCCGCAAGATCGCGCTGCCGACGCGCGCGGGCGAGGCGCTGCTGATCCACAACTACCTCTGGCACTGCTCCGCCGTGAACCGGAGCGGCCAGCCGCGGCGAGCCCTCACCGTCTGCTACATGAGCAGGGCGACCCGCTGCCTCAGGAAGAAAAAGGCGCCACGCGCGTTCACCCCGGTGTTCTGAGCTCACCCCCGGGAGAGCGGGCCCGGCGGCAGCATGGATCGCTCCCGCGACGGGCCCCCCGCCCTCTCCCGCGGCACGCGCCTCGCCAGGCGCTCGGCCGAGGTCGACGATTCGGCCGATTTTTTTCGATCCAGCGCCGGGCCGGGTTCACCCGCGCATCGTAAGGACGAACGCCGGCAGCCGCGGCAAGTTGCCGCGCCCAGCGTCGATTTGCCGCGCCACGGGGCTTCAGTTATCCACCGCGGCAATCTGCCGCGGTCACGCGGCACTTTGCCGTCTTGTCGCACCCCGCCAGCAAGCCATAACTGCGCCCGCGCGTCCCTCCGACGCCCCACACAACCCTATGGCTCGGTTCCTGTTCCCACGATGGGCCAACAAAGTGGTGCCGCTCGGGCTGCTCTTCGGAGTCCTGCCCCTCGGCACCGCTGTGATCGGCGGATTCTGGTACTACGGTACCAACAAACATCTCGAGGTCGGGTATCAGCCGGATCAACCGGTTGACTACTCGCACAAGCTGCACGCCGGCGACCTCGGTATGGACTGCCGCTACTGCCACAACACAGTGGAGGTATCCGGCTTCGCCGCCGTTCCACCCACCGAGACGTGCATGAATTGTCACGCCAAGGTGCGGAGGGACAGCGAAATGCTTCTGCTCGTGCAGGAGAGCTGGGCGAACGATCAACCCATCCCCTGGGTGCGCGTCCACAACCTGCCCGACTATGCCTATTTCGACCACTCAGCCCATCTGGCTGCAGGGGTCGGCTGCGTGAGCTGTCACGGCCGCGTCGACCAGATGCACACGGTCCGACAGGTCGAGCCGCTCTCGATGGGATGGTGCCTGGACTGCCACCGCAATCCGGGTCCCCACCTCCGCAATCCCGCCGACGTCACCAAGATGGATATGGCGCCATCGACGGCCGTCATGGCGGGCGCCGGGGTCCCCGCGACCGGGGAACCTTACAACGATCGTGTGCCAGCGGTCACGACCTCCGGGCGGCAGGTGCAGGCGCCGCTCCACTGCTCGGGGTGCCACCGATGAAACGAACTCCTCTCCCCCTCGCCCAGGACATCTCTGGGAAGACCTACTGGCGCAGCTTGAGCGAGCTCGCCGGCTCGCCCGACTTCGTCGACGCGCTCGGGCGCGAGTTCCCTCCGGCCGCGTTCGAGCCGCCGGAGGGCGTCGGGCGGCGCACGTTCCTCAGCCTCATGGGCGCGTCGCTCGCCCTCGGCGGCCTCGTGGGCTGCCGCCGGCCCGTCGAGCAGATCCTGCCGTACTCGCGCGCCCCGGAGGAGGTCATCCCCGGCCAGCCGCTGTTCTTCGCGACCGCGCTGCCGATGATGGGCACGGCCTTCGGCGTCCTCGTCGAGAGCCACGAGGGGCGCCCCACAAAGATCGAGGGCAACCCGAAGCACCCCGAGAGCCTCGGCGCGACCACCCTCTACACCCAGGCCGCGGTCCTCGACCTCTACGATCCCGACCGCAGCAAGTCGCCGCGCGAGGGCGCGGCCGCCAAGTCCTGGGACGACGCGGCCGCGTTCCTGCGCGCCGAGGGCGACAAGCTCCGCGGCCGCAGCGGCAAGGGGCTCACGATCCTGACCGAGGCGCACAGGTCGCCGACACTGGCCGCGCGCCTCGCCGATCTCCGCAAGACGCTGCCGGAGGCGCGCATCGTCCGGTACGAGCCGTTCTCCCGCGACGCCGCGCGCGAGGGCGCCCGGCTCGCGTTCGGCAAGCCGCTCGAGACGACGCTCGACCTGACGAAGGCGCGCGTCATCGTCGCGCTCGACGCCGACCTGTTCGGCACCGACGGCAGCCCGATCAAGCAGGCGCGCGCGTTCGCGGCGGGCCGCGCGGTCGACAAGGACCCGAAGGCGATGAACCGCCTCTACGCCGTCGAGAGCACCTTCACGATCACCGGCGCGGCGGCGGATCACCGGCTCCGGATCCAGAGCCGCAAGATCCCCGCCTTCACCTTCGCGCTCGCGACCGAGCTCGGCAAGCGCGGGGTCGCGCTCGACGCGGATCTGCTCAAGACGCTCGAGGACAAGTCGGACGGGCTCGACGCCAAGGCGACCCGGCACGTCGCCGCCATCGCCGCCGATCTCGCGGCGAACCGCGGGCTGGGCGCGCTCGTGGTGGGGCGCTCGCTGCCGAAGGAGGTCCACGCCGTCGCGCACCTCATCAACCTCGCCCTCGACAACACCGGCAGGGCCGTCCGGCTCGTCGCGCCCTTCGACGAGTCGCGCGAGGGCCCCGAGGCGCTCGTCGAGCTCGCGGGCGCCATCGAGCGCAACGAGGTCGAGACGCTGATCATCCTGGGCGGCAACCCGGCCTTCGACGCGCCCGCCGACGCGCGCTTCGCCGACGCGCTCGCCAAGGTGCCCGTGAGCGTGCACGTCTCGACGCACGTCGACGAGACGAGCGAGCGCTCCCGCTGGCACCTGAACCGCGCCCACCCGCTGGAGTCGTGGAGCGACGTCCGGGCGGAGGACGGGACGGCCAGCATCGGGCAGCCGCTCATCGCGCCGCTCTTCGGCGGCAGGACCGACGCCGAGGTCATCGAGCTGCTGCTCGGCGGCTCGCGGACCGCCTACGACCTGGTGAGGGCGACCTGGCTGAACGCCGAGGGCGCGAAGCGGACCGAGCAGGACCTCCGCCGCGCGCTGCACGACGGCCTCTTCGCCGGGAGCCAGCTCGCCGACGAGCAGGTGACCGCCACGACGCGGGCCGCGATCGACGCGCTGCGGGCGTTCGCGCCTGCCGCGGCCGAGGGCCTGGAGGTGACCTTCCGGCCCGACATGCACGCGTGGGACGGGCGGTTCGCGAACAACGGGTGGCTCCAGGAGCTGCCCCACCCGATGACCAAGCTCACCTGGGGCAGCGGCGCGAACCTCTCGCCGTCGACGGCGGCGCGGCTCGGCCTCAAGGACGGCGACGTCGTGACGCTGTCGGGCGCCGGCGCCTCGGTCCGGATCCCCGTCGTCGTCGCGCCGGGGCAGGCCGACGACTCGGTCGCCATCGGCGTCGGCCAGGGCCGGCGCGCAGAGCTCCGGGTCGGGCGCGGCGTCGGCGTCGACACGACCCCGCTCCGCAAGAGCGACGCCTTCGAGCTCGCCGGCGGCTTCTCGCTGGAGAAGACCGGCGCGGTGGCGGAGCTCGCGCGCACCCAGGAGCACTTCGTCATGGAGGGCCGCCCGCTCGCGCGCGAGGGGACGCTCGCCGAGCTCGAGAAGGACCCGACGTTCGCCCAGAAGCAGGTCCACGTGCCGCCGCTCCTCAGCCTGTTCAAGGAGCCGAACCGCCGGCAGGGACACGCCTGGGGCATGAGCATCGACCTCAACGCCTGCATCGGGTGCAACGCGTGCGTTGTCGCCTGCCAGGCCGAGAACAACATCCCGGTCGTGGGCATCGAGGGCGTGCGCGAGACGCGCGAGATGCACTGGCTGCGGGTGGATCGCTACTTCCAGGGCACCGACCCGAACGAGCCCGAGAGCATCCAGCAGCCGCTCCCCTGCCAGCACTGCGAGAACGCGCCGTGCGAGCAGGTGTGCCCGGTCGCCGCCACGGCCCACAGCCCCGAGGGGCTGAACGACATGGCGTACAACCGCTGCGTCGGCACGAAGTACTGCGCCAACAACTGCCCGTACAAGGTGCGTCGCTTCAACTTCTTCGAATACGGCCAGCCGGACTCGGAGTCGCGGAAGATGCAGTTCAACCCCAACGTCACCGTCCGATCGCGGGGCGTCATGGAGAAGTGCACCTTCTGCGTTCAGCGGATCAACACCGCCAAGATCGAGGCCAAGAAAGAGGGACGGGAGCACGTCAAGGACGGCGAGGTCGTGACCGCGTGCCAGGGCGCTTGCCCGACGCAGGCCATCGCCTTCGGCGACCTCAACGACCAGACGAGCCAGGTGTCCGTGACGTCCGCGAGCCCGCGCGGTTACAGGATGCTGGACGAGATCAACACCAAGCCGCGGGTCACCTACCTCGCCAAGATCCGCAACAAGAACCCGGAGCTCGCCGACGCATGAGCGCCACAGCACCTCTCCAGGTCGACCCCCCCCGGGTCTCCGACCGCGCCGCCCTCTTGGACGAGGCGCCGCTCGTGCAGGGGAAGGACGACTTCCGTTCGCTCACCGACAAGATCTCGGGGATCGTCCTCACCAAGCCGCCCTCGGGGTGGCTCATCCTGTTCTGCCTCGCCATCAGCCTCCTGCTCGTCCTCGGCGGCTCGCTCGTCCACCTCGTCGGGAAGGGCATCGGCATCTGGGGGCTGAACACCACGGTCAACTGGGCGTGGGACATCACCGGCTTCGTGTTCTGGGTCGGCATCGGCCACGCCGGCACGCTCATCAGCGCCATCCTCTTCCTCTTCCGACAGAAGTGGAGGACGAGCATCAACCGAGCGGCGGAGGCGATGACGATCTTCGCCGTCGCGTGCGCCGCCATCTACCCGGTGGCCCACCTGGGCCGGATCTGGTTCGCCCACTGGCTGTTCCCGATCCCGAACCAGATGAGCATCTGGCCGAACTTCAAGAGCCCCCTGCTCTGGGACGTCTTCGCCGTCTCGACGTACGCGACGGTCTCGGCCCTCTTCTGGTTCGTCGGGCTCATCCCCGATCTCGCCACGATCCGCGACCGGGCCACGAGCCGGACGAAGCAGATCGTCTTCGGGATCCTCTGCCTCGGGTGGCGCGGCTCGCACCGCCACTGGCTCCATTACGAGCGCGCCTACCTGATCTTCGCCGGGCTCTCGACGCCGCTCGTGCTCAGCGTGCACACGATCGTGTCGTTCGACTTCGCCGTCTCGATCGTCCCCGGCTGGCACACCACCATCTTCCCGCCGTACTTCGTCGCCGGCGCCATCTTCAGCGGGTTCGCGATGGTCGTCACGCTGATGGTGTTCGCGCGCAAGGCGTTCGGCCTCGAGGGCCTCATCACCATCCGGCACCTCGAGAACATGAACAAGGTGATCGTCGCGACCGGCACCATGGTCGGCTACGCGTACGCGATGGAGCTCTTCATCGCGTGGTACAGCGGCAACGGCTACGAGCGGTTCGCCTTCGCGAACCGCATCCTCGGCCCGTACTCGTGGGCCTACTGGACCATGGTGAGCTGCAACGTCATCTTCCCGCAGCTCTTCTGGTTCAAGAAGGTGCGCACCAGCATCCCCGCGATGTTCGTGATCTCGATCCTGGTCAACATCGGGATGTGGTTCGAGCGCTTCGTCATCATCGTGACGAGCCTCCACCGCGACTTCCTCCCGTCCAGCTGGACCTACTTCCGCCCGAGCATCTGGGACATATCGACGTTCTTCGGTTCGTTCGGCCTCTTCTTCACCCTCTTCCTGCTGTTCGTCCGCTACCTCCCGATGGTCGCGCTCAGCGAGGTGAAGGCGATCACGGCGGCGGCCGATCCTCACGGCTCGCACAGCAACGACGAGGCTCATCATGCAGCGTGACAGCGACCCTCCGAGCCGGAAGCGCTCCGGGGAGCCTGCCTCGACCGAGGAGGCAGGAGGGCTCAAGGACTCCGATCGCGAAAGCCCGCCCGACGACAAGCCGCAGGGCTTCGTGCCCGCGGACGAGGCGGAATACGAGAAGCCCCACGAGGAGGGGCCGCACGGGAGAGCGGTGCTCGCGATCGAGCGCAAGCTGGAGCACCGGACCGAGGAGGAGGCGGCCGCGGCGGCGTCCCCGTTCGCGCTGATGGGCTACTTCACGACCCCGAAGGACATCTATCACGCGTGCGAGGCGCTCCGGGACGCCGGGTACAGCCGCTTCGATGCGCACACGCCGTTCCCCGTGCACGGGCTGGAGAGGGCGATGGGGCTCAAGGCGTCGCCGCTGCCGTGGCTCGTGCTCGGCGGCGGGGCGGCGGGGCTCAGCGGCGGCATCCTGCTCGCCTGGTACACGCAGTTCTACGACTACCCGCTCATCATCAGCGGCAAGCCGGCCTTCTCGTACCAGGCCTTCATCCCGATCTTCTTCGAGCTCACGGTCCTCGTCGCGGCGCTCACGTGCTTCTTCGGGCTCTTCGCGCTCGGGCGCCTGCCGTCCTTCTTCCACCCCACCATGACGCACCCCTCATTTCCGCGCGCGACCGACGACGCCTTCTTCATCAGCGTCGAGGTGAGCGACCCGAAGTTCGATGCCTCGGAGACGCGCAGCCTCCTCCAGCGCGTAGGCGCGCAGGGCATCAGGGAGGTCTCCTCGTGAAACGCTGGTGTATTCCCCTCCTCGTCGTCCTGGCAGGCTGTCGCGGACAGGCGAGCAGCGACCCGCCGATCCACGTCTTCGGGGACATGGACTGGCAGCCCAAGTTCCAGCCCGAGGAGGGCAACCGCCTGTTCCCCGACGGCCGGTCGATGCGGCCCCTCGTGCAGGGCACCGTGCACCAGGGGGCGCTCGACGAGAGCGACGCCTACCGCACCGGCAAGGACGGCGAGACGTTCCTGGCGATGGCGCCTGTCACCGTCGACGAGACGGTGGTCCGGCGCGGCCAGGATCGGTTCAACATCTACTGCGCGCCCTGCCATGACCAGGCCGGCAGCGGGCAGGGCATGGTGGTGAAGCGCGGGTACCCGCCGCCCATCGACCTCGCGTCCGAGCGGGCGCGCGGCCTGCCCGACGGCGAGATCTTCCACGTCATCTCGAACGGCGTCCGGAACATGCCGTCTTATCGGAAGCAGATCCCGGCCCGGGACCGGTGGGCGATCGTCACCTGGGTGCGCGTGCTGCAGCGCAGCCAGCACGGGCGCATCGACGACGTCCCGGAGGCCCAGCGGGGCAACATCGCGAAGGAGAGCGGAACTCCATGAAGTCTCACGGAAGTGCTCTGGCCGAGGACACGAAGGTCCTCGATCGGGCGGTCGCGAAGCGGCTCGTCTCGAGGAGCATGGTGCTCGCCATCGCCGGCGTGGCGCTCTCGGCGCTGGCGGCGGTCGTCGACACGAAGCGTTTCGCGTTCTCGTACCTCACCGGCTTCACCTGGGTCGTGACGATCGGGCTCGGCGCCCTGTTCTTCGTGATCATCCAGCACCTGACGCGCGCGCGCTGGTCGGCGGCCGCGCGCCGTCACATGGAGTGGATGAGCGGCGTCCTGCCCGCGTGCGCCGTGCTGTTCCTCCCGGTCGCGGTGCTCGCCCACGACATCTACCATCACTGGATGGGGCCCCAGGCCGCGAACGACCACCTGCTCCAGCAGAAGGCGCCGTACCTGAACCCGACCTTCTTCTACATCCGCGCCGGGGTGTTCCTCGCGGCGTGGGCGGGCCTGTCGCTGTGGTTCATCAAGACCTCCCGCGCGCAGGACGAGAGCGCCGATTTCCGGCCCACGGCGAGGTTGCGGGCCTCCAGCGCGCCGGCCGTCATCGTCTTTGCCCTGACGATCTCGTTCGCCTCGTTCGACTGGCTGATGAGCATCGACCCGCACTGGTACTCGACGATCTTCGGCGTCTACGTGTTCGCCGGCGCGGCCACGAGCTCCCTCTCGGCGCTCGCGTTGATCACGATCGCGCTCCACAAGGCGGGGCTCTTGCGCAAGGTGAGCAACGTCGAGCGCCAGCACGACATTGGCAAGCTCCTCTTCGGCTTCACGATCTTCTGGGCCTACATCGCGTTCTCGCAGTTCCTGCTCATCTGGTACGCCAACATCCCGGAAGAGACGATCTTCTATCATCACCGCTGGGAGGGTTCGTGGAAGGTCGTGAGCCTGGTCCTGCTGTTCGGGCACTTCGTCGTGCCGTTCCTCGTCCTCCTGTCGCGGCACGCCAAGCGGAGCCCGCTGGTCCTCGGGGCGGCGTCGGTGCTCCTCCTCGTGATGCACTACGTCGACCTCTACTGGCTGGTCATGCCGAACGTGGATCACCATGGCGCGCACCTGAGCTGGATCGACCTCGCCGGCTTGCTCGGCCCGCTGGGCGTGGGAGCCTGGGTGCTCTCGCTTCAAGCGGCCAAGAGCCCGCTGTATCCTCTGAATGACCCTCACCTTGCCGAAGCGGCTCGGATCGACAACCCGTAAGGAGCCGGCCATGAGCGAAGCGACTGACAACACCGCGACCGAGCACGCCGAGACCGAGCACGCCGAGGCGGATCGGCCGAACAACTCGCTCATCTTCGTGATCGTGATCGCCACGCTGGCGTCCCTCGTGGCGACCGTGCTCTTCGTGAACGAGATCTTCAAGTCGACGATGGAGCGGGAGATCTCGAGCAAGGTGCTCGAGCCGCCGAGCAGCGCGCTCCGCGGCCTGCGGGCCATGGAGCAGGAGCGCCTCGGCCACTACCAGTGGGCGAACGAGAAGGACGGCGTCGTCCGCATCCCGATCGATCAGGCCGTCGCGCTCACCCTGAAGGACTATCAGGAGAAGCGCGTGGGGAGCGCGGCCGTTCCCGCTGCGACCACGCCCGAGCAGGCAGCGCAGCCCGAGGAGAGCAACACGAAGCCAGGCGAGGCCTCGCCCCCGAGCGCCGAGGGCGGCCAGCCGCCCAAGGACGCAACGAAGCCGGGCGACAAGGACGCGGTCAAGCCCGCCGACGCGGCAAAGCCCGCCGACGCGGCAAAGCCCGCCGACGCGGCCAAGCCTGCCGACGCAGTCAAGCCCGCCCAGCCCGCGCAATCTGGAGGCGCGGCGCCCAAGCCCGCCACCAGCCCGGCGCCGTCCACTCCGGTGCAGTGATGTCTCGCCCGCTGTACGCCTTGCTCGCTGTGCTCGCGCTGGTGGTGGCCACGGTCACCCCGGCGCGGAGCGCGCGGGCGGCGGACACAACCATTCCAACTGAGCTCGTCGGCGTCGACATCGAAGAGCGGCCGGGAGCCATGCTTCCGCGCGAGCTCCGGCTCCGCGATCAGTCGGGGCAAGAGGTCGAGCTCGGCCGGTACGCGACGGGCGACAAGCCCCTCGTCCTGGTGCTCGGTTACTTCGAGTGCCCGATGCTGTGCTCGCTGGTCCTCAACGGCGTGCTCCAGGCCATGAAGGAGAGCGACTGGAGCGCGGGCAAGGAGTACCGCACCCTCGTCGTGAGCTTCGATCCCCGCGATACGCCCGATGCAGCGCGCAAGAAGCGGGCGAACTATATCGAGGCTTACGGCAGGCCGATCCTCGGCGACGGCTTCGAGTTCCTCGTCGGGGACGAGGCCTCGGTGCGCACGCTCGCCAACACCGTGGGCTTCGGCTACCGATGGGACGAGACGACGAAGCAGTACGCGCACGCTGCGGGCGCGTTCGTCTTCACGCCGGACGGACGCCTATCGCGCACCCTGTACGGCATCTCCTTCCCGCAGAAGAACTTCGGCCTCGCGCTGCGCGAAGCGGGCAGCGGGCTGGTCGGGAGCGCCTGGGATCGGGTGCTGCTGTTCTGTTTCCATTACGATCCCAACGCCCGGGGGTACGTCCTGGCGACGAAGCGGCTGATGAAGGCGTCAGGCGCCGTCACCGTCGTGCTGATCGGGCTCTGGCTCATACGCTTCTGGCGGACTGAACGCACCCGCAGAGCGCGCGTAAACGAGGCTTCCTAAGACACAAGGTGGCGGAGCCACAACTATGGTGATGAATAACCCGATCGAACTCGGCTCATTCTGGCTGCCCCGCCAGGGCTCGACGCTCGCTGAGCACATCGACGCCGGCTGGGACGCGGCCTACTGGGTCTCCGTCTTCTTCTTCTTCCTGGTCCTCGGGGCGGTCGTGATGTTCGCCGTCAGGTACCGGCGGCGCGGCGAGCACGACAAGACGAGCCCCGTCGACCACAGCACGGTCGTCGAGGTCGTGTGGACGCTGATCCCGCTCGGCATCCTCATCGGCCTCTTCTTCGTGGGCATGCGCGGCTACGTGCACGCCTCCGTCGCCCCGTCCGAGTCCTACGAGATCAACGTCACGGGCGAGATGTACCTGTGGACGTTCACCTACCCCGACGGGACGACGACCGTGAACGAGCTCGCCGTGCCGCGGGGTCGCCCGGTGCGGTTGATCCTGAGCTCGAAGGACATCCTCCACAGCCTCTACATCCCGGAGTTCCGCGTGAAGCAGGACATGGTCCCGGGCTCGTACACGTCGGTGTGGTTCGAGGCGACGGAGACGCGCGAGACGGTGATCCTGTGCACCGAGTACTGCGGCTCCGGCCACTCCGACATGATGGCGACGGTCAAGGTGCTGGAGCCGTCGGAGTTCGAGAAGTGGCTCGAGGGCAACAACAACAGCGACCTCCCGCCCGAGGAGCTCGGCAAGGCGCTCTTCGTCAAGCGGAGCTGCGCGACCTGCCACTCGCTCGACGGCACGCGTCTCCAGGGCCCGTCGCTCAAGGGACTGTTCGGCCGCGAGGAGGAGCTCGTGGACGGCTCCAAGGTCATCGCGGACGAGAACTATTTCCGCGAGAGCGTCTTCAACCCGGCCGGCCAGGTCGTGCGCGGCTACCCGCCGGTGATGCCATCGTTCAAGGGGCTCCTCAAGGACAGAGAAGTGGATGCGCTCATCACTTACCTGAAGACGGTGAAGTGAGCGCCGGGGAGAAGCAGCCATGTCGCAGACCGTAACAACCCTTGATGTCAATACGGCGCCCGACGCCGGCCACGGAGTGGACTACATCCGGGCCAAGAGCGGGATCATGTCGTGGCTCACCACGGTCGATCACAAGCGGATCGGCCTGATGTACCTCGCCAGCACCTTCATCGCGTTCCTCATGGGCGGCGTCTTCGCGCTCATCCTGCGGCTCGAGCTCCTGACGCCGAAGGCGACGATCATCAGCGCGAACGCCTATAACCAGATGTTCACGCTCCACGGCGCGGTGATGACGTTCCTGTTCATCATCCCGAGCATCCCCGGCGCGCTCGGCAACTTCCTCCTGCCGATCATGATCGGCGCGAAGGACGTCGCCTTCCCCAAGCTGAACCTCCTCAGCCTGTACCTCTACTGGATCGGCGCCCTCTTCACGCTGTCGTCGCTCGTCACGGGCGGCATCGACACCGGCTGGACGTTCTACGTCCCGTACTCGAGCACGGTGACGACGACCTCGGTCCTGAGCGTCACGTTCGGCGTCTTCATCCTCGGCTTCTCCAGCGTGCTCACGGGGCTGAACTTCATCGTCACGATGCACAAGCTCCGGGCGCCCGGGATGGGCTGGTACAAGATGCCGCTCATGCTCTGGTCGCTCTACGCGACGAGCATCGTCCAGATCCTCGCGACCCCCGTCCTCGGCATCACGCTCCTCCTGCTCATCGCCGAGCGCGCGTTCAACATCGGCATCTTCGACCCGGCGCTCGGCGGCGACCCGGTGCTCTACCAGCACTTCTTCTGGTTCTACAGCCACCCGGCCGTTTACATCATGATCCTGCCGGGCATGGGCATCATCAGCGAGCTCATCGCCGTCCACGCGCGGCGCAGGGTCTTCGGCTACAAGGCGATCGCCTTCTCCAGCGTCGCCATCGCCCTGGTCGGCTTCCTCGTGTGGGGCCACCACATGTTCACCTCGGGCCAGAGCGAGTTCGCGGCGATCATCTTCTCGTTCCTGACCTTCCTCGTCGCCATCCCCAGCGGGGTCAAGGTCTTCAACTGGACCGCCACGCTGTGGCGCGGCTCGATCAGCTTCAAGGCGCCGATGCTGTACGCGCTGTCGTTCCTCATCCTCTTCTCGATCGGCGGCCTCACCGGCGTCTTCCTCGGGATGCTCAGCGTGGACCTGCACCTCCACGATACGTACTTCGTTGTCGCGCACTTCCACTACGTGATGGTGGGCGGCACCGTCATCGCCTTCTTCGGCGGGCTCCACCACTGGTGGCCCAAGATCACCGGGAAGATGTACTCCGAGAGGCTCGCCGCCATCGCCTGCGTGCTCGTCTTCATCGGGTTCAACGTCACGTTCTTCTCGCAGTTCGTCCTGGGCAGCCGCGGGATGCCGCGGCGCTACTACAACTACCTGGACCAGTTCCAGCCGCTGCACGCCTTCTCGACCGTGGGCTCGTGGATCCTGGGCGCCGGCGTCTCCGTGATGCTCGTCTGCTTCATCCGCTCGCTCCGGTCCGGCGCCCCGGCGCCGGTGAACCCCTGGGGCGGGCTCAGCCTCGAGTGGACAACCGCCTCCCCGCCCATCACCGAGAACTTCGTCCGCACCCCGATCGTGACCAAGGGCGCATACGACTTCAACACGGAGAACTCATGAGCGCGCACGCCGAGGCCGCCGATCGGCCGAACAAGGCAGGGGCGGTCCTGTCCCCGAATTTCCACGTCGCCCATCATTTCGACTCCGCGGACACGCAGTTCGACGCCGGCAGGATGGGCATCTGGCTCTTCCTGGTCACCGAGGTGCTCCTCTTCGGCGGGCTGTTCTGCGCGTTCGCCGTCTTCCGGACCTGGTTCTTCGACTCCTTCGTCGAAGCCCACCACCACCTCGACAGGGTGATGGGCGGCATCAACACGCTCGTGCTCATCTGTTCCAGCCTGACGATGGCGCTCGCCGTCCGGTCAGCGCAGAAGAGCGACCAGAAGACCACCACCCGGCTGCTGGTGGTGACCCTGCTCTGCGCGGCCGCGTTCCTCGTCATCAAGTACTTCGAGTACCAGCACAAGTTCCACGACGGCCTCCTGCCCGGGAAGTACTTCACCGCCGAGGGCTTCACCACGGCCCACGCGGGGATCTTCTTCGCGATCTACTTCATGATGACCGGCATTCACGGCGTGCACGTCATCATCGGGATGGGGCTCATCACGTGGATCCTCATCCGCAACACGCGGGGTGAGTTCTCGAGCCGTTACTACTCGCCGGTCGAAGGGGTGGGGCTGTACTGGCACCTCGTCGACCTCATCTGGATCTATCTCTTCCCCCTCCTCTACCTGGTGGGCTGAGGTCTAGAGGACAGCATGTCGACACACGCAGAAGCAGCCGGCGCGCACGGAAACGAGCACGGCCATGGCCACGGGCACGGCGCAGACCACGTGCCCCACGTCCTGCCGCTCAAGGTCTACATCGTCACGTGGCTCGCGCTGCTCGTGCTCACGGTCGTGACCGTGGGGGCGAGCTACGTCGACCTCGGCGCGGCCAACCTGGCCATCGCGGTCCTCATCGCGACGGTGAAGGCGGGCGTCGTGGCGCTCATCTTCATGCACCTGAAGTGGGACCATAAGTTCCACGCCCTGATCTTCGCCTCGTCGCTCATCTTCCTGGCGATCTTCATCGGCTTCACCATGTTCGACACGAACAACCGCGGGCGAGCCGAGCGGATCGAGGCCGAGCGGCCGGCGGACATCAAGGCGCCGTTCGACGGAAAGCGCGCCGTCGACAACTGGAACGTGAAGCGACCGCACAAGGTCGCCCCGCCGCCCAAGCAGGTCCATCAGGGGACCGAGTGACCGGCTGCGGGGCCGAGCGCCCCGCGGCACGCGTCGAATGTAAGCAAGATCACAATCAAAAGTCGCGGGAATCACGGGAGTTTTCCGTGCCAACCCCCCGGGAGTGGGCACGGACGCACCTCGCGCGTGCTCGCGGCTTTCGTGCGCGGTACAAGGGGGCGGATGCAGGGCAACGTCGAAAGGTGGCTCCGGGCTGAACGCCGGGCACCTCGACCGCACCCTGGAAAGCCCCCCTGTCCGCGCGCGGATGCAATCCTCCTTCCAACCATGGTCGTTTGACGCAGGTCCCGACCCCGCCAAGAGCGCCGCGCCGCCGGCGGCGCGGCGGCGGCTCGCGGTGCTGCTGTCCGGGCCGAAGCCCCCGTCGTGGGACACCGCCGATCGGTGGCTGATCCAGCTGCGCTGGGTGGCG
This sequence comes from Sorangium sp. So ce362, assembly GCF_051519845.1. Classification (NCBI taxonomy): domain Bacteria; kingdom Pseudomonadati; phylum Myxococcota; order Polyangiales; family Polyangiaceae; genus Sorangium; species Sorangium sp. So ce362. Next base: position 10,025,586 of record NZ_CP150332.1, read on the forward strand.
ATCGCGGGGATGATCGCCACGACGGTCGCGAGCAGGAAGCTCGTGCCCGACCTCAGGCTCGGGCCGCTGATCCTCGGCGTCGCGGCCATCACCGTGGCGAACCTCGCCTGGACCTTCCGGGTCCGGCGCGCGCGCCGGCTGGACGCGGCCGAGGCCTCGACGCGCGAGCCCGCGCCCGCGCAGGAGCTCGCGCGCGCCCAGCTCGTGGGCGACGTCGTCGCGAACGCCTGGATGCTCTGGTTCTCGGGCGGGCTGGAGAACCCGTTCGCCGTCTTCCTCGCCTTCCACATCGCCCTCTCCGGCCTGCTCTGCCCGCGGCGCACGACCGTGCTCCTGGGCCTCTTGACCCTGACCGCGATCGCCGTGCTGACCCACGCGGCGCCGCTGCCGCTCGACTCCGCGCCGCTCGGCGGCGACCGCATCCGGCAGCTCGGCGACCTCGTCTCGCTCACGTCGCTGACGGTGTTCCTCGGCTTCTTCGTCGTCGTCTACGCGCACAGGCTCGAGGAGCTCCGGCAGCAGAGCCAGCGCAACGAGCGGCTGGCGATGCTCGGGCGCATGGTCGGCGGCATGTCGCACGAGCTCAGCACGCCGCTCGCGACGATCCTCCTCGCGAGCAAGGACCTCGTCGACGTGGCGCGCGAGACGGGCTCCGAGGACGCGGCGCGCATGGCCGAGACGGTGGCCGGCGAGGCCAGGCGCGCGAGCGACATCATCAGCCTGATGCGCGGCCAGATCCGGCTCGACCAGCGGCTCGAGCCGCTGGAGCTCACCCGCTTCGTGCGCGACCTGGCGAAGGCCGAGCTCGCGCGGCTCGGCTACCGGGGCGAGCTCGCGTTCGACACGCCGCGGCTGGTCCAGGCGAACGTGCTCAAGCCGGCGCTCCGCCAGGTGCTCGTCAACCTGCTCACCAACGCCGCCGAGGCGACGGCCGACGGGGCCGAGCAGCGGATCGAGCTGAGCGTCGTCGAGCGCGGCGACGTCTGCGAGATCGCGGTCTCCGACACCGGGCCGGGGCTGAGCCCCGAGATCGCCGGGCGGCTCGGGGAGCCCTTCCAGACGACGAAGATGTCCCAGGGCGGGATGGGGCTCGGGCTCTACATCAGCTCGATGATGGCCTCGCGCATGAACGCTGTGCTGCGCATGGAGAGCGTCGAGACCGGCGGGGCGAAGGCGACCTTGCGCCTCCGCCTCGACGGGACCCCGGGCCCGATGGACGCAGATCTCTCCCCCGCGCTGAAGCGCGCCGGGGCGGCCTGAGGTGAAGATGGCGCGACGGATCGAGACTGCGCTGCTCGTGGACGACGACGACGCGTTCCGCACGACCCTGCAGGGAGCGCTGCGGCGCCGCGGCGTCGTGGCGAGGACCGCGGCGACGATCGACGAGGGGCTCGTGGCGCTCGAGTACGAGCCGGTGGACCTCGTGGTCATCGACTACCGCATGCCGCGCGGCGACGGGCTCAGCGCGCTCGCCAAGTACCGCAAGCTGCAGCCCGACGCGGCGATCGTGATGCTGACCGGGTTCGGGGACATCCCGCTCGCGGTGGCGGCGATGCGCGAGGGCGCGGACACGCTGCTCAGCAAGCCCGTCGACGCGGACAAGCTCCTGCGCGAGGCCGCGAACCTGCGCGAGGCCGCGAGCCTGCGCGACCGCCAGCGGCCCCCGCCGTCCTCGGCGGCGCCGACGCCTCCGCCCGGGAGCCTGAAGCTGGACGACCTGGAGCGCGAGGCGATCCGCGCCGCGCTCCGGGAGTCGGGCGGCGTGGTGGCCACCGCGGCGAAGCTGCTCGGGATCGACCGGCGGACGCTGCAGCGGAAGCTGCGGAAGCTCGGGAGCTAGGCCTTGCCGAGCGCGTCGAGCGCGCCGAGGACGTCCTTCACGACGTCCTCCGCCTCCTCGACGCCGACCGACAGGCGGATCAGCGCGGGGGAGATGCCGATCGCGGCGAGCTGCTCGTCGCTCAGCTCGTGGAAGCTCATGATGCACGGCTGCTCGATGAGCGTCTCCACGCCGCCGAAGCTCGGGGCGATCGCGGCGATGCGCGTGCCGTCGACGACGCGCGCGGCCGCCTCGCGCCCGCCGCGCACGATGAAGCTCACGACGCCGCCGAAGCCGCGCATCTGCTCGGCCGCGACCTTGTGATCCGGGTGCGACGGGAGCCCCGGGTAGAACACCCGCTCCACGGCGGGGTGCGCCTCGAGCGCGCGCGCCACCGCGAGCCCCGTCGCGTTCTGCCGCTCGACGCGGAGCGCGAGCGTCTTCATCCCGCGGCCGACCAGCGCCGCGGCGTGGGGGTCCATGATGCCGCCGAGGACGCTGCGCATGTCGCGGACCAGCGAGATCAGCGCGTTCGACCCGGACACCGCGCCGCCGAGGACGTCGTTGTGGCCGGACAGGTACTTGCTGGCGCTGTGGACGACGAGGTCGATGCCGCGCCCGATCGGGTCGGAGTTGTACGGGGTCGCGAACGTCGCGTCGACGATCGTCTTGACGCGCGCCTTCTTGCAGATCTCGGCGAAGCGGGAGAGGTCGATGCAGTGCAGGTACGGGTTCGTCGGCGACTCGCTCAGCGCGAAGCGGGTGCGCGGCCTGAAGGCCGCCTCGAGCTGGTCGAACGCGCCCGGATCGATCAGCGTGTGCTCGACGCCGAGCCGCGAGAGCACGTGGATCACGAACTGCCGCGTGCGGCGGTACACGTCGCGGAACAGGATGACGTGATCGCCCGCCTTGAGCAGGGCGAACGCCGTGGTCGTCACCGCCGCCATCCCGCTCGCGAAGAGCAGCGCGTCCTCGGCGCGATCGAGCGCCGCGATCCGCTGCTCGACCTCGCGCACGGTGGGGTTTCCGTAGCGGCCGTACTCCTGCCGCTCCGGGTCCACGTCGCCCCCGGCGAAGTAGCGCTCGAGATCCGCTGTGTTCGCAAACGTGTACGTCGCCGTCTGCGCGATCGCGGGCGCGAGGGTGTGGGACGGACGCTCGCGGAGCACACCCGCGTGCACAGCATCGGTCGAGGTCGGCAGATCGGTCTTCATGGGAGGCAGGAAGGGGCCCGGTGCTTCCCTTGCACCGGCTTTGATAATTGTCGCACTTGACGCGTCGGAAATATAGGGAATACCATCGGTCATGTTGCAACCAGTCGAGCGCCTTGCGGCGGCCATCGACGAACACGCCGAGAACGTCGCCAAATTCAAACGTGGTGAGCTGACCCCTGACCAGTTCCGCCCGCTTCGGCTGGCCATGGGGGTCTACGCGCAGCTCGCGCACGTTAAGCACATGCAGCGCATCAAGATCCCGGGCGGGCAGCTGACGGCAGCGCAGCTCGAAGCGCTCGCCGAAGTGACCGAGCGGTGGGGTCGCGGGCTAGCGCACGTCACAACACGCCAGGACATCCAGCTCCACTACCTGGAGATCGAGGAGACCATCGACCTGCAGCACGCGCTGGCGCGCGCAGGTGTGACCACGGTCGGCGCGTGCGCCGACACCCTCCGCAACGTCACCGCGTCGCACCTCGCGGGGGTCGTCGAGGACGAGGTGTTCGACGTGACGCCGTACGCGCACGCGGTCACGGAGCACTTCCTCTTCCACGAGCACAACCGGCGCCTGCCCCGGAAGTTCAAGGTGAGCCTGTCGGGCAGCGCGCGCGATCACGCGCAGCTCATGATCAACGACGTCGGCCTGCTGGCCAAGGTCGGCGATCTCGGCCAGGGCTTCACCGTCTACGTGGCGGGCGGGCTCGGCTCGACGCCCGAGATCGCCCATCTCTGGCGGGAGTTCATCCCGGTCTCGGACGTGCTGCTGGTGTGCGAGGCGGTGGTGAGCGTGTTCCACCGGGACGGCGAGCGGAAGAACCGGAAGAAGGCGCGGCTCAAGTTCCTGATCCGCAAGCTCGGCGAGGCCGAGTTCCTGCGCCGGCTCGACGAGGAGTTCGATCGCATCAAGGCGGCGCGGGGCGAGGCGCTCGCGGCCGAGGTGGCGCGGTACGTGTCCGAGTACCGGGAGAGCGACCCGCCCCCGCTCACGCCGTCGCGAGAGACGCTGGGCGACGGCGCCTATGCGCGCTGGAAGCGGACCAACACGATCGCGCAGACGCAGCCCGGCTACCGGGTGGCGACGGTCAAGCTGCCGCTCGGCGACATCACGAGCGAGCAGCTGAAGAGCCTGGCCGACCTCTCCCGGCGCTACGCCAACGGCGAGGTGCGGGCGACGAACACCCAGAACTTCGTGCTGCGCTGGGTGCCGGAGGGGCAGCTGCTCAACCTGCACCGCGAGCTCTCGCAGCTCGGCCTCGCCGAGGCGGACGCCGGGCACATCACCGACGTGGTGGCCTGCCCCGGCGGCGACTACTGCACGCTCGCGATCACGAAGAGCATGCAGGTCGGGGCGCGCATCCGGGAGCACCTGGTGCCGAACGGCAGCCGCCAGGAGGCCGACGATTTCGTGAGCGCCCTCGGCGAGTTCGACATCAAGATCTCGGGGTGCCCGAACTCGTGCGGTCAGCACCACGTCGCCGACATCGGGATGACGGGCCTGATGGTGAAGGGCAAGGACGGGGTCGAGCGCCCGCACTACTCGCTCCGCGTGGGCGGCTGCTGCGGCCCGAGCGCGCGCATCGGCGAGCGCCTCGACGGCCGCATCCCCGAGGAGGAGACGCCCAAGGTGATCGCCGCCATCGCGCGGCACTACATGGCCGGCCGCGCCGAGGGCGAGAGCTTCCGCGACTTCGTCACGCGCAAGGGCGTGCAGGAGATCACCCGCGCCGGCTTCGCTGCCGCCTCCGAGGGCTCCGCCATCTGATCCCCCGCCCCCCGCCGTCCCCGGCGCCCGCTCAGATGCGGCGGCGGGGGACGACGGGGGGATCCCCGGCGAACGGGTTTATCGACAGCGCGGCCAGCACGCCGGCAGCCCCCGCCTTGACCTTCTCCATCGCCGGAGCGACGGGCGCGAGCTCCTCGCGCTCGTCCAGGAGCTCGGGGGGGATGTCGAGCATGAACCTGCTCGGCGTCCTCGGCACCATCTTGCCGCGCGACCCGCGGTGCTTGGCCCGCATGAGGTAGAGCCGATCGCGGGCCCGCGTGACCGCGACGTAGAAGAGCCGGCGCTCCTCCTCGATGCTGTGCCCGCCCGCCTCTCCGCCCTCGGCGCTGATCGGGGCGGCGTCCGTGGCGCGCTCGTCGAGGCTGCGCTGGTGGGGCATCAGCCCCTCCTCCAGGCCGATCACGAAGACGTAAGGGAACTCCAGGCCCTTCGCGCCGTGCATCGTGGTGAGCGTCACGCGATCGGTGGCCTCGTCCTCCTCGGAGTCCTGCCGCAGGGCGAGCAGCCGCAGGAACTCGGCGAAGCTCGCGCGGTCCCCCTTCCCCTTCTCGTCGCGGCGCCCGAAGACGTTGAGCAGGCCCTCGAGGTTGCCCCAGCGGCGCGCGGCGGCGTTGTTCGTGGAGGAGCCGGTCATGATGTCCTCCTTGAAGCCGGCGTCGTCGAGGAGCGCGCGGGCGACCGCCGCGGAGGGCTCGCCGCGCTCGAGCCGCGCGCGCGAGGCCTCGATGATCCGGAGCAGCTGGCGGCACCCCTCGATCGCGGCGGAGCTCAGCTCGTGGATGGCGTGCGGCCGCGACACCGCCGTCCAGAGCGAGGTGTCGTGCGCCGTCGCGTAGGCGCCGAGCTTGGCGACCGCGGCGTCGCCGACGCCGCGCGCCGGGTAGTTCAGGATGCGCCGCAGCGACATCTCGTCGTTCGGGTTCAGCGCGACGCGCAGGTAAGCGATGAGGTCCTTGACCTCCTTGCGCTCGAAGAACTGCTGGCCGCCGATCATCCGGATCGGGATCTGCCGCTCCTTGAGGGCCGACTCGATCGCGGCCGCCTGGAGGTTCGAGCGGTAGAGCACGGCGATGTCCTTCGGCCGCGCGGCCTCGCGCTCCAGGAGGCGCTGCGCCTCCGTGGCCACGAAGCTCGCCTCGACGTCGGGGTCGGCGCAGATGATGGACCGCACCGTGTCGCCCTCCTCGCGGGTGGCGATGAGCGACTTCTTGTGCCGCCGGGCGCCGGACTTGGCGAGCACCGCGTTGGCGACGTCGAGGATGGGCTTGCGCGAGCGGTAGTTGTGCTCGAGCTTGACGACCTTCGCGCCCGAGAAATGCTCCTCGAAATCGAGGATGTTGCGCACGTCGGCGCCGCGCCAGGCGTAGATCGACTGGTCGTCGTCGCCGACGACGCACACGTTGCGGTGCTCTCCGCAGAGCAGGCGCAGCAGCTCGAGCTGGGCGCGGTTCGTGTCCTGGTACTCGTCGACGATCACGAAGCGGTAGCGCATCCGCCAGCGCTCGAGGACGTCGGCGCGCGCCTGCCAGAGGCGGACCACCTCGCAGATGAGGTCGTCGAAGTCGAAGGCCTGGAACGAGCGCAGCGCCGCGATGTAGCGCGGGTACACGAGCATCGAGATCTCGTCGTAATCGTCGATGCCCTTGCCCTGCCGCTGCGCCTCGGCCCACGTCTCGGCGTCGAGGAACGCGTTCTTGGCGTTCGAGATGCGAGAGAGGATCGCGCCGACGTCGTAGCTCTTGCCGGCGCGGAGCTCGCGGAGGATCTCGCGGATGACCCCCAGCGCGTCGGACTGGTCGAAGATGGCGAAGGAGCCGCCTCGCAGGCCGAGGGCGCGGGTCTCCGCGCCGAGCACGTCGAGGCCGAAGCGGTGGAAGGTGCAGACCTTGAGCTCGCGCGCGACCTTCGAGCCGACGAGCTTGCCGACGCGCTCGTGCATCTCGGCGGCGGCCTTGTTGGTGAAGGTCATCGCCAGGATGGAGCGCGCCGAGACGCCGCGATCGAGCAGGCGGGCGATCCGCGTGGTCACGACCCGCGTCTTGCCGGATCCGGCGCCGGCGAGCACCAGCATTGGCCCGAGCTCGTGCTCGACGGCCGCACGTTGAGACGGGTTCAATAAGCTCGACACCGTGCCGTGGACTAGCCCGGAGGGCGCCGGAGCGGGAGCTTGATTTTACCGGAGCGCAGCGCAGGCGCGGAATGCGGCTGGAAAGGCTCAATGTCCAGGCGGCGTGGCGAACTGCCCCGGGAACGGGTTCGCCTCCCGGCGGCGCCGGACGTCATCGAGCGTCCAGGGCGCCGTGCCGCGCTCGTGGAAGAGGGCCACGCCGATCACGCCGACGTTCCTCGTGTCGCCGTGCTTCTGGTTCGCATAGGAGCCGCGGACCGAGCCGAAGCGGAACGCCGCGACCGTGTCCAGGCTCTGACGGAAACCGTCGATCTCGAGCTCGCCGTGGGGATCGACCAGGTAACCGCGCTTGCCGAACGCCGCGGGCTGGCCGTCCATGACGTCGAGGCCGTCGACCGATACGACGCACTCGACCCGGTTCGGCGTGAGGTTGCGCAGCACGATGCTGTAGCGCTGGCCGGCCTCGCCGACGACGTGGCTCGTCTCGCCGGCGACGAAGCCGCTCAGGAAGCCGCGGCCCTCGCCGCGCAGCCCGATCGCGACGGCGCCGCCGGCGAGCGTGAAGGCCTGCGGCGACGTGCGGCGGAAGCCGGACGCGCTCGCCATGGCGCGGGCCCCCTCGGCGTCGTTGTAGAACAGGCTCGCGACAACGAACGGCCGCGCGGCGTCGGCGCGGACGAACGGCGCGGTCGAGATGCGGGACACGCGCGTCTCGCCCCACTCGGTGCCGAGGCCCGGGCGGTCGATCGGCTCCGGGGCGACCTGGCGGCTCGGCGCCTTGCGCGCCGCCCCCTCGGCGCGGCCTTCGTCGCGCGTGGACGAGGGGCGCTCGACCTCGGCGGAGGGCGCCATGGGCGAGGCCTCGCGCGGCGGCGGGGCCGGCGCGCCCGGATCGGAGGCGGCGCCGTCCGAGAGCCCGGGTGCGCCGGAGGCGGCGAACCCGGGCGCGCTGGCGGTCGCGCCTGCGCCCTTCGGCGCGGAGTCCGCCGGCCGCGTCGCGGTGCTGCCGCCGCACGAGGCGGCGCCCGCGAGGAGCGATATCGCCAAACAAGCCAGCCCGATTCGTCGCGTCCGGTTCATGGTCCCTCCACTCCGCATTGCGGCGTCGACAGGAGAACGGGCTCGACGAGGCTACCTTACAGCCGAGCGCGCCTGCGCCGCGGCCTGCGCGGACCGCGGCGAAGGCGCGGGGTGATCGCCCGCCACGATCCAGCGCTGCGCGAGCGTGAGCCCGAGCGCGGCGGACGCGAGGGCGAGCGCGCAGACGCCGAGGGCGGCGGCGCGCGACGCGGCGCGGGCGACGTGCTGCGCGGGCCATGCGCGCGGCTTCGAGCGCGCCCGCGGGCGGCGGGGGAGGAGCGCGGCTCCGGCGCTGCGGCGGCCCGGCGAGGCGAGCGCCGTCGTGCGCTGCGCGGCGGCGGGCGCGACGGCGCGGGCGCCCGCGCCGGCCGCGACGGCGTCGAAGGCGGTCGGGGTGAGCTCCGTCGCGCTGGCCGCGAGCGCCGCGCACGACGGCGCTCCGTCGTGCAGGCGGCGCGCAGCGGCCTCCATGTCGGCGGCCGTCTGGAAGCGATGCTCGGGCGCCTTCGCGATGGCGCGAAGGATCAGCGTATCGAGGGCGGCCGGGATGGGCTGCGGCGCGAAGCGCGACGGCGGGGGCGGCTCCCGCTCGCAGTGGGCGAAGCGGAGCTCATCGCGCCGGCCGCGCAGCTCGTCGAACGGGCCTCGGCCGGCGACGAGCTCGTAAAGGACGAGGCCCATCGCGTAGATGTCCGCGCGCGGATCGATCGGCCGGGCGGCGCATTGCTCGGGCGCCATCATCCTCGGCGTGCCGATGACCGCGTCCGGGGCGGTCAGCGAGGCGCCGGCGTGGAGGAGCTTGGCGATGCCGAAGTCGAGGACCTTGAGCGTGCCGTCGTCGCACAGAAACAGGTTCTCCAGCTTGAGGTCGCGGTGGACGATGCCGGCCGCGTGGGCGAGCGACAGCGCGGAGAGGGCCTGCAGGACCAGGCGGAGCGCGGTCGGGACGGCGACCACGCCGAGGCGCGCGAGCTCGGTCCTGAGGTCGCGCCCCTCGAGCAGCTCCATGGCGAAGTAGGGGCGGCCGCCTTCGGTGGTGCCGAGATCGAACACCTCGGGCAGGCTCCGGTGGCGCAGGCGGGCGATCGAGCGCGCCTCGGCGCGCATGCGCGCCGAAAGATCGCTTCGGCCAGCGTGGATGCGGTGCAGCAGCTTCACCGCGAACCGGCGGCCGAGCTCACGGTGCTCGACCTCGTACACCTCGCCCATGCCGCCCTGACCGAGCAGGCGCACCACGACGTACGGGGTACCGGGGAGCGATTCGCCCTCGATGAGCGCGCGGAGCGGCCACGCCTCCTCGGACGGCTCCACCTCGCCCAGCGCGTGGAGCAGCCGCGCGCGTTCGGACGGCTCCACCTCGCCCAGCGCGTGGAGCGGCCGCGCGCGAGGAGCCTGCGGCGCGAGCAGCGCGCCGCCCGCGTACAGGAGCGTGCGGCCCTCAGCGGACGCGCCGTTCATCGCGCCCCTCCGTCCGCGAGCTGCGCCCGCGCGCTGCCCGCGCCGCCGGGCGGGGCGGCCCGCCCCGGGTCGTCGTGAGCGGGCGTCTCCCTGCCTCCGTCTTCTCCCTGCGCCTCCGCGAGCGCGGCGGCCATCGCGTCCGCCGTTTGCCAGCGGAGCCCCGGGTCCTTCTCGAGGGCGCGCGCGACCGCGTGGTCGAGCGCCGGAGGTACCCAGAGGAGCGAGCGGAGCCGCGGCGCCGGCGTGCCGAGGTGCGCCCGCATCACCGCCATCGAGTCGACCACCGGAAACGGCCCTCGCCCGGTGATCGCCTCGAACAGCAGGAGCCCCACCGCGTAGACGTCGGTGCGCGCGTCGACCTCCTCGCCCCGGATCTGCTCGGGCGACAGGTAGCGCGGCGTGCCGAGGACGTTCGAGCCCGTCGACGGCCCGAGCGCCTCGCAGCTCACCTTGGCGATGCCGAAGTCGATAAGCACCGCGTGCTCGGCCTGGGGCGCGCCGGGCGCGCTCTCCAGGCCGGCCGCGCCCTGCTCGGCGCCGCTCGCCTGCGCGAGGAAGACGTTGGCCGGCTTGATGTCGCGGTGGACGATGCCGGCGCGGTGGGTCGCGGCGAGCCCGCCGAGCACCTGGATGGCGATGCACACGGCGGTGGGCGCCGCGAGCGGTCCGTGCGCGTCGAGCCGCTCGCGCAGCGTCTCGCCGAAGAGGCGCGGCATGACGAGGAAGGGACGGCCGTCGCTCGTCACGCCGACCTCCTCGACCTTCACGATGTGCGGGTGGCTCAGCGTCGAGAGCGCGCGCCCCTCCTGGACGAGGCGCGCGCCGACCTCGCTCGACCCCTCGTGCATGGCGCGGAGCAGCTTGAGCGCGCGCAGCTGGCCGCGGCGACCCGTCACCTCGAAGACCTCGGAGCACGAGCCTGCCCCGATCCTCCGGAGCAGGCGGTAGGAAGTCCCCGGGAGCGGCTGTCCGTCTTTCTTCTGCACCATGTCCGTCGACCTCCCTCGCGGGGGCGCGCGGCGGAGCGCCGGCGCCTTCGTTCGGGAAGGGAATCGTCGCTCTCGGGGCGGGAGTTGCGCGCAGAAACCGCTCAGCTCATCAAAAAACGCGCAATCAACGGATGTGCAGTGGGGCGCGGCGCCCCGTTCAGGGCTGTACAGGGGCGCGGCGCGCGCTCAGTGATAGAGAAACCACCGGACGCCCGGCTTGATCTCCATATGGTAATGGTCGGCGTGCGGCGCGTTGTAATTGGGCGTCAGCACGTACGTGAAAATCCCGAGATCCGCCGCCTCGCACACGATCGACCGGAGCTCGCGCGCCTCGGGGAGCTCGGGCTGGGGCGCCCCCTCGCCGCAGGTCTTGTCCCCGATGCGCCCGTGGAAGTGGCGAGCGACGCTGATCCAGGTGCCGTCGCGCTTCTTGAGCGCGCCGACGTCGATGGCCAGGCCCGCGGGGTGACGCGTGCCGGGCGGCGCCCACGCGCCGCGGGGCTTCTGGCCAGCGTCGCTACGCGGCGCCACGTCGCCGCGGGGCTTCTGGCCAGCGTCGCTGCGCGGCGCCACGTCGCCGCGGGGCTTCTGGCCAGCGTCGCTGCGCAGCGCGACGCCGCCGCGGCGCTTGGCCGGAGACGCCGTGGCCCGGGTCGACGTCACGGGCTCGCGATGGGCGGCGCGGCGCGCGCCGGTCTTGCCAGCGGCCTTGACGGGCGCACTGCGCGCTGCGGTCGTCCGCGCCGGTTTGCCCGGAGCGCTGGACGCCGCGCTTCGAGCGGCCGCCGTCGCGCCCTTCTCCTTCGCGCCGCCCTCCGCCGTGCCCTTCTCCTTCGCACCGCCCTCCTTCGCGCCGCCCTCCTTCGCGCCCTTCTCCTTCGCGCCCTTCTCCTTCGCGCCGCCCTCCGCCGCGCCCTTCTCCTTCAGGCGTCGCGGGCGCTCCTCGGGCGCCTTCGACGTCCCGTCGAGCGCGCCCTTCTTGCCCAGCTCGACCGGCGGTGCGGACCTCGTCGATTCCTTGCGAACGTCGCGGTCCGCGGCCTTTGCCTGCGCGGTCCCGTGCCCGTGCCCGTGCGCTGCCTCGTCGTCGCCCCCCCCGCGGCCCGGCATCGGCACGTTGGGTCGATACATCGTGTAATGGACGACCTCGTCGATATCGTGCCGCGAGAGCACGACCGCGAAATCGTCGAGGGCGAGCGCAAGGCGCGCGTCCAGGATCTCGAACATGCTCGCCACGCGCTGCTCGGGCGGGAGCACCGAATGGAAGTACACGCCGTTCAGCCGGCCCGTGAGCCGGATCGGCGCGCGCACGCCGGGCGCGCGGTCGACCCTGAGGTACAGGATCTTCCGGCGATCCAGCTCGGCCATCGCCTCGTCGTCCGTCATGTTGGCGTAGCGGTACGCCGGGGAGGCCTCGGCGACGCTCGCCGCCGGTGTCATGAGGAACGGCGAAGCGGCCAGCGCGGGCGCCGGACCGAGCGCCACAGAGGACGCAAGCAGCGCGCAGGCCAGCGGCTTCAGCAGACAGCGAAGTCGGGAAAACGCCACAGCGGCCGCACTCTAACGTGACTGGGCGGGAAGGCCAGAAAACGGGCGATGGCTGGACCTGTGAGCAGCGGCGGGCTCGCGAGCCCGCCGCGCTGGCCGTCGCGCAGCGCCGGGCTCGCGGTTACGCTGGGCGCGCGCGGCCGCGACGCCCGCGGCGCCGCCATCCCCGCGCGCATCCCTCCGCGACGAACACGCCTTGCAACCGCCGACGCCCATCGAACCGAGCCGCGACGTGCACCCCCGAGCCGGCGCCGAGGCGCCCGGCGCGCCGGCCGAGGTGGACGCCGCGGGCGCGCTCCACGGCGAGCGCCCACGGCCTCCCGAGCCGACCGCCGCGCGCACGCTCCTCGCCGCGGCCATCACGACCGCCGCCGTGACGGCGGTGTCCTACGCGGCGCCGAAGAGCTACGCCGGCACGCTCGTCGGCCTCACGTTCCTCGCGGCGACGTTCTGGCTCGTGCTGCGGTACGACGAGGCGACGATCCGCGCCCACGGCCTGTCGCTCGGGGGGATCCTCGAGCCCGTGCCGCTGTCGGCAGAGCGGCTCGCCCGCGCCGCGCTCCACGCCGTCGCCTGGGCCGCCCTGGCCGCCGCGCTCGTCTTCCCGGCGTTCTGGCTCGGCTACCGGATGTACTGGGGCGTGACCTCGCCGTTCGTGCTGCGCCCGCCGTCCGCCGACGAGATCGCCGCGCAGCTGCTCGTGGTCGCGCTGCCCGAGGAGGCGTTCTTCCGCGGCTACCTCCAGAGCGCCCTCGACCGCGTCTTCCCGGCGCGCGTCCGCGTCCTCGGCGCGACGCTCGGCCCGGCGTGGCTCGTCTCGTCGGCGATCTTCGCGCTCGGCCACGTGCTCACGATCCTGCACCCCGCGCGGCTCGCCGTGTTCTTCCCCGCGCTCCTCTTCGGGTGGCTACGGGCGCGCACCGGCGGCATCGGGGCGCCGCTGCTGTTCCACGCGGCGTGCAATCTCTTCTCCCTCACCCTCGCCAACGGCTACGTTCAATCGCCGTGAGCACCTCGTTCGACGAGACGGCGCCGGGCCCCGCGCGCAGCGCCGGCCCGCCGCCGCTGCAGGACGGCGCCGCGCCGCGGGACGGCCGCGCGGCGCGCCGGCGCGCGGCGCTGTTCGACATGGACCGCACGCTGCTGCGCAAGGAGACGGCGAGCCTCTACGTGAAGTACCAGCGCCAGATCGGCGAGGCGACGACGCGCGATCTCCTGAGGACCCTCTACTGGGTCGGGCAATACACGCTCGGCATCCTCGACGCCGAGAAGGTCGTCGAGCGGGCGCTGATCGCGCTCCGGGGCGTGCCCGAGACCGTCCTCGCGGCCCGCTGCGACGACTGGTTCCGGCTCCACGTCGAGCCGCACATCGCCGACGCGGGGCGCGAGGCCGTGCGGCGGCACCAGGCGGCAGGAGACCTCTGCGCCATCGTGACCGGCGCGACCCTCTATGCCTCGCGCCCGCTGGCCAGGCGGCTCAGGATCGAGCACCTCGTCGCGAGCGAGCTCGAGATCGACGAGCGCGGTCACTTCACCGGCCGCGCCGCGCCCCCGCTCTGCCTCGGAGAGGGCAAGGTCGCGCGCGCGGGGGCGCTGGCCGATGCGCAGGGCTTCCGGCTGGAGGACGCGACGTTCTACACGGACAGCATCAGCGATCTGCCGCTCCTCGAGCTCGTGGCGGAGCCGGTCGCCGTGAACCCCGACCCGCGGCTGCGCCGCGTCGCCGAGCGGCGGGGCTACCGCATCGAGCGCTGGTGAGGGCGCCGCGCGCGGCTCGCTCGCAGCGCGCGCCGTCGGCTCACGCGGGCGGCGGTCGAGAGCCCGGCGGCGGTCGAGAGCCCGGCGGCGGCCGCGATGTCGGCGAGCCCATCGAGGGCGGCGGCTGCGAGGTGTGCGGCCCCACCGGGAGGCTCGCGCGGGTGTTGACCGCCCAGATGACGAACGCGGCGACGACCGGACCGATGAAGATGCCTGCTGCGCCGAACAGCTCGAGCCCACCGAAGATGGAGAGCAGGGCGATGAGCGGGTGCATCCCGCCGTGCGAGCTCTGGACCCACGGCCGGATCACGTTGTCCGAGAGCCCGACGAGGACGGCCGCGGCGCACATGCCGATGCCCCCGCCGATGCGCCCGATGACGAACAGGTAGATGGCCGCGCCCAGCGTCACCGGCGTGGTGCCGATCATGGGGACGAGCGAGAGCAGCGTGGCGAGGAGGCCGAGCAGGAAAGCGCCCGGTACCTTGCAAACGAAGAGCGCGATCGTCGTCAGCGTCCCCTGGACGGCCGCCGTCGCGAGCAGGCCGAGGACGGCGCCGTTCACCGTGTCCTGGATCGACGCAAAGAGGACGTCGGTCTCCTCGTTCCTGAACGGCGACTGCTTGAGCAGCCAGCGCAGCAGCTGGCCGCCGTCGCGGAGCAGGTAGTACAGCGCCACGATGAACAGGAAGGCGTCGACGATCGTCTGCGGCACCGCGGCGACCATGCCCCCCGCGAAGCCCGCCATCGAGCTGCCCACCCGCTGGAACAGGTTGCTCACGTACGTGCGGACGTCGTCCCCGGACAGGCCGGCCCTGTTGAGGAGCCCCGTCAGCCGCCCGTCATTCAGGAGGCCCTGGACGCCCTCAATGGTGCTCGACCAGTCCCGGGAGAAGAAGCGGCTGATCGAGGCAGAAGCCTCGATGATGATCACGGCGAGCGGGATGCACACGAGGATCACCACGCCGATCGTGGAGATCGCAGGCGCGAGCTGGCGGAAGCGGCCGAGTCGAGGCGCGAGGCGGCGCTGGAGCGGGGAGACGAGGAGCGCGACCAGGCCGCCGAGCAGGACGGGGACGAGCAGCCCCTTCACCATCCAGAAGAACAGCGCGATGAGCCCCGCCCGGAGGGAGAACGACAGCCATCGATCGGACAGGGTATCTTGGTTCATCGCCGGTAGCGTTCGCCTGGTACGCCGCGCTCAGCGGCGCGCTGGGGGCCAAGGTAGGGTGGGCCTCCGGCGACCACCAGCGATTTCCGCGTTGCGCGAGCGCAGCGCGGCGGTTCCGGGATACAGTCAAGCTCGGCCGACGACCGCGGAGGCTCTCGGCAGCCTTCACCGCCGCGTCAGCTGGAGGGAGCGAGCATGAG
This sequence comes from Sorangium sp. So ce362, assembly GCF_051519845.1. NCBI lineage: Bacteria > Pseudomonadati > Myxococcota > Polyangiales > Polyangiaceae > Sorangium > Sorangium sp. So ce362. Next base: position 10,040,731 of record NZ_CP150332.1, read on the forward strand.
CACGAGCGGTGGCGGGGTTCCGCCCGGGGGCGGAAGCTGGGGGAGCGGAGGTGGAAGCTGGGGAAACGGCGGCGGCTGGGGCTCGAGCCCTCCGGGCGGCCAGGGCGTGGCGCCGGGCGGGGGCGCGCCCTCGCCAGGCGGATACCCGCCGCCGGGCGGGGGAGCTTCGCCGCCGGGTGGGGGCTACCCGCCTCCCGGCGGAGGATACCCGCCGCCGGGCGCAGGATGGGGCGCACCGCCGGGAGGACAGGGCGGGCCGCCCGGAGGCGGCTGGGGGCCGCCGCCGGCGTACGGCGGCGGGCCGCCGCACCCCGGAGCGATGCAGCCCTACTCCGACAAGGATCAGGCGACAGCCTTCCTGCTCGCGGCCTTTCTCGGGATCTTCGGCGCCGATCGCCTCTACCTCGGCCAGACCGGGCTCGGCCTCCTGAAGCTGTTCACCTGCGGCGGTTTCGGATTCTGGACCCTCATCGATCTGGTCCTCATCGGCACCGGATCCATGCGAGACGCCCAGGGCCTCGTGCTCAAGCGCGACACGCCCGTCGGTTATCCGACCAAGAGCCAGTCCACGCTCTTCTTGCTCTCGTATTTCCTGGGGACCCTGGGCGCGGATCGCTTCTATCTGGGACAGACCGGGCTCGGCATCGCCAAGCTCTTGACGTGCGGCGGATTCGGCATTTGGTCGCTGATCGACATGCTCATGATCGGCATGGGCCGCTTCCGCGACGCCGAAGGCAACTCGCTGCGGTTCGAGCGCTGACCACGAGGCGGCGCGCCACCAAAGCTCGTTCCCGGTTCCCTGATGGAACGAATCAGGACCACAGAGCCTCTTTATTTTCTCCTCTGTGCCCTCTGTGGCTTCTTCTCTCACGAAACCAGGGACGAGCTTGGTCGATGCGATACGCTTGAGCCGAGACGGCGAGCTCTCTCCCTTGCGCGCCGTCACTCCAGCGCAAGCATCCGCACCGAGCGGGGCACGAGCCGAACCTCCAGCGCCCCTCGCCGCGCCTCGAAGTGCGCGTCGTCCAGGACGTCGCGCGCGCGCGACGCGCTCACGGTGACGCGCGCCACCACGTCCGCGTCCCCGGGGTTCAGCAGGAAAAGCACCCGCGGCGTGCCGGACGCGTCCTCGTGCAGCGTGGCGAACACGCTGTCGGGATCGCACGCGAAGGTCGGCAGGCCGAGCGCGTCGATGGCACGCGACACCGCGGAGTCCGCCGCGGCCGGGTCGTCCTGGAGGAGCGCCGGCAGGTTCTGCCCGGGGGCGAGGAGACGCCGCAGGTCGTACGGCTGCGGGAGCGGGCGGAAGGCGCCGTCGAACACGGGCTCGCGCGGGCCGAGCGTGATCAGCGTCCCCTGCCCCGCCGTCGCCTCGAGCCACGCGAACAGCTCCGGGCTCAGGCCGCCCGAGGTCGCGCAGATGACCCAGCGCGCCCCCACGAGCGAGATGTCGCGATCCTCGCCCCCCACGTGGGCGTAGGGGACGCCGCGCGCGTCGAGCGCCTCCTCGAACGCGCGCACGAACGTGTCGGGCTCCACCGCGAGCGGGTAGCCGAGCCCGAGATCGTCCTCCAGGCAGCGGTCGCGCGCGCCGAAGTTCATGATCGAGAAGAAGGCCCCGGTGAGCGGACCGAAGGCGTGCATCACGCGGGTGAGCCGGCGCTCGGTGCGCGGCGTGACGATGCGCACCGGCGCCGGGCGGCGGAGCGCGTGAAACCTCGTGGCCTCGAGCGCCGTGGAGAGCTTCCGCCAGAAGGCGGCGAACGGGCGCGGGCGGCCGTGCGGATCGATCGGCGCGCCGATCCAGCGATCGCGCTCGACCGCCATGTAGATGTTGTACCCGCGCAGCCCGTAGGCGAGCGCGGCCATCATCACGAAGATGCTGTCGCGCTCATCGAGCGGCGGGAAGAACGGCGGGAAGCCGGCGCCCATCTCGCACGCGAAGGGCGGCAGGGAGAGCGCCTCGCAGCGCACGGCGAGCTCGCTCGTCCGGCGGGCGATGATCTGGCGGCTGCTCGGGCTCGCGACGCTGTAGTAGTCGAGGCCGACGAGGTCGACGACGCGCGAGATGCGGGCCGGGTTGAGCGGCGTCGCATCCTGGCCCATCGGGAAGTTGTGCATCGTGGGCAGCCCGTCGAGCCCGGCCGCGGCGAGCGCCTTCGCGAAGCGGCCCATGGCGACCTCGAGGAGGTGCTCGTGGAACTCGCTCCAGTCGAGGTGGCGCGCGAGCTCGGCCGGCGCCTCGGCGTCGAACGCGACCGGCGGCGTGATCGTGGCGAACCGCAGGCCGCCCTCCTCGACGGGCGCGCGCTCGCGGGCCACCGCGCGCAGGAGCGCCGCGCCGGCGTCCTCGACCGCGGCGCCCTCCGGCGGGGGATCCGCTCGCCGCGCGTACACGCGCTGGAGCGCCTCGATCGTGCGGTACTTCTCGCGCAGGAAGTCGCGGTACAGGGAGATCGCGTCCGGGTGGTAGTCCTGGTCGTACGCGCCGTCGCGGAAGTAGAGCGCGCCCTCGTTGTCGATCTGGAGGAGCACGATCGGCCCGTCCGGATAGAGGTACGGCTTGAGCACAGGGGCGAGCGCGTGGAAGTAGCGGGCGACCTCGTCGTGGAATGCGTTGCTCGCGTAGCTCGGGACCGGGAACCCGTAGGGGAGCATCGGGAGCACGACCGGGTTGTTCCGCGCGGAGCGGGCCTGGCAGCTCGGGTCCCAGATGACGCGCTCGGGGATGCCGAAGCAGGTGAGCTCCGCGTTGATGTGCGGGCCCGGGCGGGCGATGACGTAAAAGCCGAGATCGTGCGCGAGACGGAGAAAGGCGCCGACGTCGCGGCGCAGATCGACTTGGCCGAAATCGAACTGGCCCGGACCGGTCTCGTGAACGGCCCAGGGCACATAGATGTCGATCAGGTGAACGCCGAGCGCCCGCGTGGCCTCGAGGCAAGCGCGCCAGTCCGACGGATCGAGGCGCCAGTAATGCAGGCTGCCGGCGTACAGCGGGACCAGCTTGCCGCCGATGTCCAGGCCGCCCGGGACAAGGCGCACCCCTCGCGTGAAACGGTTTTCTGGAGAGCTCGAGTCCTGCGTCGTCGCCACGCGCGCGCACACTAGCAAGGATCGCAGGGAGATCGATACCGCCGCGTGCGGCCGGGCGAGCGCGCGCCCGTCGAGGAGGGCGGTCGCCGCTCGGCGCGCAGGTCAGCGCAGCATCGAAAGCGAGCTCGCCACGAAATCGTAAACGGGCCCCCAGTAGACGCCGAGCAGCAGGGTCGGAACCGCGAGCGCGCATGTCGTCGCGCCGAGCAGCGGCCGCACGGCTGCGGGCTCGGTGCGCTCGCCCTTCTCGAGGTACATCGCGCGGAGGACGCGCGCGTAATAGAAGAGCGAGATCACGCTGTTCACCACGCCGACGATCGCGAGGACCCAGGGCCACGCGCCCCCGGCGGTGAGCAGCGCCGAGAAGAGGTAGAACTTGCCGACGAAGCCGGCCGTCGGGGGCAGGCCGGTGAGCGAGACAAGGAACACGGCCATCGCCGCGGCGACGAGCGGCGCGCGGCGCCCGAGCCCCCGGAAGGCGGAGAGCGTCTCGTCTCCGCCGCTCTGCTCGGCCACGACCATCACCACCATGAACGCGCCGAGGTTCATGAAGCAGTAGGTGACGATGTAGAACGCGATCGCGGCGACGCCGGCGTCGCTGAACACGGAGAAGCCGAGCAACATGTAGCCGGCGTGCGCGATGCTCGAGTAGGCGAGCATGCGCTTCACGTTCTCCTGCCCGAGCGCCGAGAGGTTGCCGACGGTCATGGTCGCCATCGCGAGGCACCCGGCGAGCACCGGCCACGGCGTCGCGACGGCCGGCGACGCGCCCCCGGCGCCGAGCGCGTCCGAGAAGAAGCGGACCAGCACCGCGAAGCCGGCCGCCTTGGGCCCGACCGAGAGGAACGCGGTCACCGGCGTCGGCGCGCCCTCGTACACGTCCGGCGTCCACATGTGGAACGGCGCGGCGCTGATCTTGTAACCGAAGCCCGCGAGCATGCAGGCCGTGCCGACGAAGACGACCTCGGGCACCTTGCCCTGCTGCGCCGTCAGCGCGGCGATCCGGGCCGCGCACTCGCCGAGGTGCATCGACGCGGTGATGCCGAAGATCCAGCTCATCCCGTAGAGCATGATCCCCGACGCGACGCCGCCGAAGATGACGTACTTGAGCGCCCCCTCGCTCGATCTCGCGTCGTTGATCTTGAAGCCGGCCAGCACGAAGCTCATCACGCTGACGAGCTCGATCGACAGGTAGATGAGCAGCAGGTGGCGGCTCGCCGCCATGAGGTTCATGCCCAGCGAGAGCACGAGGATCAGCGCGAAGAACTCCCCCTGGTCGCGGCGGAGCTCGGGCGCGACGCCCGGCCCCCGCGGGGGCACCGAGAAGAGGACGATCACCCCGGTGACGAACGCGAAGATCACGCGGAACAGGTTGGAGAAGCGATCGAACGCGAGCAGCCCGTGGAAGAGCTCGTGGGGGCCGGCGTCCTTCGCCAGGAAGTAGGCGCCCATCCCGCCCGACCAGGCGAGCGCCGCCAGGCTGATGACGACGAGGCCGACGATCTTGAGGCGCGCCGGCGACGCGAGGTCCCACACGACGAGCAGCAGGACGGCGGCGATCAGGCCGAGCTCCGGCGCGAAGTACGCGAGGCTCGCCACGTTGTCGAAGGTGCGGGTTTCCACGGCTTATCTGGCGCTGGCGAGGACGCTTCGGCCCGCCGCCGCGCGCTCCTCCGGGGCGGCCGCGCGGGCGGGCGCGCCGCTGTCCACGCCGGGCGCGCCGGCGATCTGGGACGGCCCCGGCCTGTCGACGAGGCGGTGCACCTCGAGGGCCCCGCGATCGATGAGGCGGAGGAGCGGGCGCGGCCAGAAGCCGAGGAGGAGGACCAGCACCGCGAGCGGCGCGATCGACGCGAGCTCTCGCCCGCTGATCTCCGGGAATTTCCCGCCGAACGGCTCGAGGTACTTGCTCTGCCGCCACGAGGCGCGGAACGTGCCGAGGAACATCCGCTGGAGCGCCCAGAGGTGATAGGCCGCGGTGAGGATGACGCCGACGGCGGCGAGGATCGTGAGGGCGCGGTAGCGCGGGAAGGCGCCGATGAAGGTCAACGCCTCGCCCCAGAAGCCGGACAGGCCGGGCAGGCCGAGCGACGCCATGAACGCGAAGCCCATGAACGCCGTGTAGAGCGGCATCTCCGAGGCGAGGCCGCCGAACTTGTCGATGTCGCGCGTGTGCACGCGGTCGTAGACGACGCCGACCAGGGTGAAGAGCATCCCGGAGATCAGGCCGTGGTTGAACATCTGGACGAGGCAGGCCTGGATGCCCTGCGGCGTCATCGCGCCGAGCGCGAGCAGCGCGAAGCCCATGTGGCTGACGGAGGAGTAGGCCACGAGCTTCTTCAGGTCGCTCTGCGCCATGGCGCAGAAGGCGCCGTAGAGGATGTTGATCACCCCGAACGTCGCCATGGCTGGCGCGGCCCACTGCGTCGCCTCGGGCAGCAGGGTGAAGTTGATGCGGAGGATGCCGTAGGTGCCCATCTTGAGGAGCACCCCCGCGAGGATCACGCTGATCGCCGTGGGCGCCTCCACGTGGGCGTCCGGCAGCCAGGTGTGGAACGGGAACATCGGGATCTTGATGGCGAACGCGACGAAGAGCCAGATCCAGGCCACCTTCACCGCGGCGACGCCGAGGATCTCGAGGCCCTGCGCCGCCCAGGCGACGCGCGAGAGCTCCGGGATCGAGAAGATGCGCTCGGTCGCCTGGCCGTCGACCAGGTAGGTGTGGCCAGCGTTCAGGTAGAACCAGATGAACGCGAGCAGCATGAAGACGCTGCCGGCCAGCGTGTAGAGGAAGAACTTGATCGCCGCGTACTCGCGCCGCGGGCCGCCCCAGATGCCGATGAGGAAGTACATCGGCAGGAGCATCACCTCCCAGAAGACGAAGAAGAGGAACAGGTCGAGGGCGATGAAGACGCCGAACATCCCCGTGACGAGGAGGTTGTACATGGCGAAGTAGCCCTTGAGCTGGTCATGGACGCTGTAGCTCGCGATGGCGCCCACGAACGAGATCAGCGCCGTCAGCAGGACCATCGAGATCGACACGCCGTCGACGCCGACGAAGTACTCGACGTTCAGCGAGCGGATCCACACGCCGTGCTCGATGAACTGGTAGCCGTCATTGCCGTCGGCGCGCGTGAAGCTCCGGTCGAACTGGGTGTAGAGCCACCCCGCGAGGACGAGGTTCACGCCCATCAGCACGACGGTCATCAGCCGGAGCTTCCGGTCGTCGTTGTAGCGCAGGAGGTGCGCGAGGAAGATCGCGACCACGCCGAGCAGCGGCAGGAACGTCAGGATCGACAGGATGTGGTCGCCGACGAAGCCGAGGCCGCGCCCGCGCTCCGCGTGGATGCCCATCGCCAGCGTCCGCCCCGGCGCGACCGCGCCGGCGGCGACCGCGTCCGACTCGACGATGACGTGCCCGTAGAGCTCGCGCGCGCGCACGCCCTCGGTCCTCCACCGGACCACGACCTTCCGGCGCGCGCCCGGCGGGAGGCTCGCCGCGGTGCCGCCGCCCTCGAGCTCCGCGCTGACGCCCGGCGGGACGCGCGGGTCCTCGGGCGACGTGCGCACGATCACCCGCGTCACCTTGAGGGGGCCGTCGCCGCGGTTCTCGATCGTGAACGAGCCGGCGTAGTCCGGCCCGCTCGCGGCGAGCTCGACCGGCGCGCCGGGCGCCTCCGCGCGCAGCGCGATCTGGCCGCGCGGCTCGAGCGCCCGCGGCGCCTCGAGGGTCTGCGCCGCCGCGGGCAGCGCCGCGCCGAGCAGGAGGGAGAGCGCGGCCAGGAGGGGAATCAGGAGCTTCATCGAGGTGGACCTGGCCGGGCTCGCGAGGGCGACGCCACGGCGCGTGTTGACGAAGGAGAGGTTCGACATCCGCCGTTCACCGCAGGAAGTAATGAACGATGCTGATCAAGGCGACCCCGCCCAGGAGGAAGTAGACGTAGCTCTGGATGCGCCCCGTCTGCAGGGTGCGGAGCCTCGCGCCCGCGCTCAGCGTGCCCTCGGCGACGAGGTTCACGACCCCGTCGACGAGGTACCGGTCGATGGCGCCCGTGACCCAGGCCGCGGCCCGGGCCAGGACCGCGACCCCGTTGACGATGCCGTCGACGATCCACCGGTCCATCTCGGCGAAGAAGAGGCGCAGCGAGAGGACGGCGCGCACCACCGTGGCGTCGTAGATCTCGTCGACGTAGTACCTGTTCGAGAGGAGCCGGAAGCCCGGGAACCGCCGCTCCTCTTCCGCCCAGCGCGCGGAGCGCCGCTCGCCGTAGCGGGCGCGGGCGCGCGAGAAGGCGAAGATCGCGCCGCCGACGGAGAGCGCCATGAGCGCGAGCTCGAGCCCCAGCCCGTGGCGCCGGAACGACACGTCCGCGTGGGCGAACACCGGATGGAGCCACGCTTCGAGCAGGGGCTCGCCGTGGCCGCCGACGAAGTGGCTGGAGAAGCCGAACACCGCGCCCGCGAACGTCGACAGGACCGCCAGCACCGCGAGCACCCAGGTGATCGCCGGCGGTGACTCGTGGACCTGGGTCTCGATCTCCTTGCGGGCGTGCGGCCCCTCGAACGTCAGATAGTAGCTCCGCCACATGTAGAACGAGGTGCAGAGCGCCGCCGCGAGCCCCATCCCGTAGATGAGCAGCCCCGGGATCGGGCCGGTATTCTCGGTGCCGAACGCCCTCCAGAGGATCTCGTCCTTGGACCAGAAGCCGGCGAAGAACGGGATGGGCGCGGCGGTGATGGCGAAACACGCCACCTGGTACGTCCGCGCGGTGAGCGGCATGACGCGGCGGAGGCCCCCCATGTTGCGCATGTCCTGCGCCGCGGCCTCGTCGTGCTCCACGGCGTGCATCCCGTGGATCACCGAGCCGGAGCCGAGGAAGAGGCAGGCCTTGAAGAAGGCGTGCGTCATCAGGTGGAACACGGCGGCCCAGTACGCCCCGACGCCGACCCCGATGAACATGAAGCCGAGCTGGCTCACCGTGCTGTAGGCGAGCACCTTCTTGATGTCGTACTGGAAGAAGCCGATCGTGGCCGCGAAGAGCGCCGTCGAGGCCCCGATCAGCGCGACGACCCCGCCTGCGACCGGGCTCAGCGAGAACAGGAAGCTGAGGCGCGCGATCAGGTAGACGCCGGCCGTGACCATGGTGGCGGCGTGGATCAGCGCGGAGACGGGGGTCGGGCCGGCCATCGCGTCGGGCAGCCAGACGTGGAGCGGGATCTGGGCGCTCTTGCCGGCCGCGCCGACGAACAAGAAGAGGCAGGCCAGCGTGATCAGCGCGACGCCCCACACCGTCTTCGACTCGAGCGCATCCTTCAGGAACGCCTTGCCGCCCGCGTCCTTGATCACGAGCTGGTCGTGGATCTCGCGGAACGTGACCGTCGAGCCCACGGTCGCCAGCACGACCTCCTTGCCCGGCTCGACGCGCATCCGCTCGATCGCGGCGATCTCGATGCCGTCGCCCCCGATGACGGCGCCGTCGCCCGGCACGATCACCACGGAGTGCACCCCGGCGTCGATCTCCCTCCGGATGAAGGGAGATACGCCGAACGGCCGCGGGTTCGAGGCGAGCTGCGCGGCGTCGGCGATACCGAGGTACACGCGCGCGCCGGGGTGACCGGTGAAGGTGAGATGGCCCTTCGCGCCGGCGCGCGGCGCCCTGCGCTCGCCCGGCTTGCCCGTCGGCCCGCCGTTCGTCCCGGCCGAGGCGCCGTGATCGCCGCGCGCCTCCGCGGCCACCGCGATGAAGCGCGCCCGGTAGTCGGACAGGAACCGTCCGTCGTCGAGCCACCTGGCGCCGAGGCCCCAGAAGAGGAGCATGAGACCGCACACGAAGCCGAAGTCGCCGATCCGGTTCACGACGAAGGCCTTCATGCCGGCAGAGGCCTTCTTGTAGTCGCTGTACCAGAACCCGATGAGCAGGTAGCTGCAGAGGCCGACGCCCTCCCAGCCAAAGAACATCACGATGAAATTGTCCCCGAGGACGAGGAGCAACATCGAGAAGACGAAGAGGTTCAGGTACGTGAAGAATCGCCAGTACGAAGGGTCCGCCTCCATGTACGACGCGGCATAAACATGGATGAGCGCGCCGACGCCGGTGATGATCAGCGTCATGAGGCCGCTCAGCGGGTCCATCAAGAACGCGAAGTTCGCGTCGAACGACCCGATGCGGACCAGCTGCCAGGCGAAGCTGTAGAGAGCGCGTTCCCCCGGAGCGAGCCCGGCGAGCTGGATGAAGTTCGCGAGCCCGAGGGCGAAGGCGCCCAGCATGGCGCCCACCGCGACGAGCGTGACGCCGAAGCTCCCGATGTGGAGCCGCTTCGACAGGCCACGACCGAACGCGCTCCGCTGCAGCGCGCGGCCGAACAGCGCGTTGATCACCGCGCCGAGCAAGGGCAGGAGCGGGATCCACCAGAGCGGCGTCAGCGACGCGTGGACGTGCGTGACCTGGCCGGAGTAGTCGGGCATCGTAGGGTCAGCCGGTGAGAACGTGGGCTGGCGCGCGCGCACTGCGCTGCGAGACGCGGCGCGACAGCGGGACTGTCGGCTCTTGTGACTCCCCCGCGAAGCCGGAGGAGCCGCACGTTAATGGAGGGCCAGAGGGCGGGTCAATACCTCCATCGGCCCCGCATCGGGGCGAGATGCGCCGTTTCTCCGCGCGTCTCGCACCCCGGCGAGATCATCCGTCGGTCGTCCGTCGGTCCTCGTCCTCGCCCGCCGCGCCGCTGTTCGGCGGCGGCGCCGCGCCGCCGAGCAGCGTCGCGCGCCGGAGCGCGAGCCACAGATCCCGCCTGCCCTCTCCGGTGATCGACGAGAAGCCCACCGCGCGGCGGAGCGCGCCGCCCGCTGTCCGCGGCGCCGCGGCGGACACCTGGTCGAGCGCGCGACGGACCGACGAGCGAGGCACCTTGTCGATCTTCGTCGCCACGAGGAGCAGCTCCACGGGCCGTCGCGCGACGTCGCGCGACGCCTCGACGAAGCGGAGGAGCTCGAGATCGTCCTCCTCGATGCCCCTGCGCGCGTCGACCAGGAGCAGCACCGCGGCGAGCGTGACGCGCCCGCGCAGGTATCCCTCGATCAGCGACGCCCACACCGCCTTCTCGGACTTCGAGCGCCTCGTGAAGCCATACCCCGGCAGATCCACGAGCTGGAACACAACACCGTCGCGCGCCCGGGCCTCGTAGAGGTTGATCTGCCGCGTCGAGCCGGGGTTCGAGCTCGTCCGGACGAGCCCCTTGCGCTCGACCAGCGTGTTGATGAGGCTCGACTTGCCGACGTTCGAGCGCCCCGCGAACGCCACCTCCGCGCTGACGGGCGGAGGGAGCGACGCGAGCGAGCCCGCGCCGGCGACGAAGGAGGCGTCGACGATCTGGAACGGATCGAGCTGCCGCTCGGCGCGCGCCGGCGGAGGAGCAGCTTGAGGCTTGTGTGCGCGGCGGGTGGTCACTTGGATCGGGGCGGTTGGAACTGCGGCTTGCACTCGTCGCACTGGCAGAGCGAGCGCAGGTACCGGAAGGTGTAGATCCCGGAGTCGTGCTGGTCTCCCCACGTGAACTGGATCGCGTAGTTGCCGACCTGCTCGATCTCGCGGACGTTCAGATCGCCTCCGGGCACGAAGTTGATCGTGCCGCCATGCCCCTGGCAGCTCGCGCACGGGCAGTACCCGCGCAGGATCTCGTGCGGAAGGACGCTGCGGTGGCCGTCAGCCCAGTGGATCTCCATCACGCGTGCTCCGTGCGGGGCCTTGAGCTGCGTGGGCGTGATCTTCGGATCCTGCGGCATCATATCCTTCCAGCGGAAGGCAGTACCACGCCGATCCGGCGCTGCAAAGCGCAGCGGGGCCCCGGCCGCGCGCCGCGCGCCTTTTCGCGCTGGCTTTTCGCTGTCCTCGCCTGTGATCGCCTGTCCTCGCAGCTACCCTGCGGCGACGGCCCGCGCCTCGACCGGCGCGAGCGTCGCCTCGACGCGCTCGAGGAGCCTCACGACCGCGGCGCCCTCGTCGAGCGGCGTCAGCGGCGGCGCGCGGTCCTCGACGCAGCGGAGGAAATGCTCGATCTCCACCGAGAGCGGCTCGCGCCACGGCACCTCTAGCTCGTGCCCGGCCGGCGCGAGCGCGTCGCGATCGCCGACCGCCGTGCCCGCCGCCGCGCCGCGCCCGTCGAGGAGCACGAGCCGGTCGGGCGCGCGCACGTCGTCGAAGACCGCGACGCGCGCGCTGCCGGCGAGCCGCAGCCGCCGCTCCTTGGTCGGGCTCGACGAGCAGAGCTCGATCTGCGCGGCGAGGCCGCTCTCTAGGCGCGCCGCCAGCGTGACGTGCTCGCCGCCGGGCGAGAGGTAGGCCCGCGCCTCGACGAGCGGGCTCGGGTCGAGGGCCGAGAGCACCGAGAGGTCGTGCGGCCCGAGCGTCCAGAGCGCCGAGCGGGCCCCGCCCGAGGCGCCGCCCGTCGAGAGGCGCGCCGCGCTGAAGCTCACGAGATCGCCGAGGCGCCGCTCGCGCGCGAGCGCGACGAGGTGCACGACCGAGGGGTGATAGCGGAGCAGGTGGCCGACCATGCCGATCCGGCCGAGCGCCGCCGCGCGCGCGGCGCAGCGGTCGGCCTGCGCCGCGGAGAGGGCCAGCGGCTTCTCCACGAACACGTCGGCGCCGGCCTCGAGCGCGCGCAGCGCGAGCTCGCCGTGGCTCGACGGCGGCGTCGCGACGAGCACCGCGTCCACGCGCGCGGCCAGCGCCTCGTCGACCGTGCGCACGAGCCGCGCCCGCGGCGCGAGCGCGCCCGCCCGCGCGAGGCGGCCGCGGTCGACGTCCGCCACCGCGACGACGCGCGCCCGCGCGTTCTCCGACAGCGCGCGGAGGAGCTTCTCCCCCCACCGCCCGCAGCCCACAAGCGCCACGCGGACGCTCACGGCGCCCCCCGCGCGGCGGCGGGCTCGGCCGGCAGACGGGTGAGCTCGCCGAGGATCGCCTCGCCCTCGCGGTTCCCCGGGTGGATCGACGGACCGTTGATGTCGACAAGGAAGTCGTACGCCGCGCTCGGCTCTCCCTCGATCGTCGCGCGCACGCGGACGTGCTGGAAGCAGGCCGACTCGGTGGCGGTGCTCCACACAGGCGCCTTGCCCGGGTGCCGCGCGCCGATCGCCTCAGGCACGCTCCGGCCGCCCTCCGGCCGGTACTGCTGCACGACGCCGAGCGCCGCCCTGCGATCCGAGGCGTTGAACCGCGACTGCACCTGGAGGACCACGCCGGCGGCGACGGCGCTGGTGCCCACGAGCAGCAGCGTCCGCATCGCCTTGCCGTAGTCCATCCGCGAGCCGTATAGCCCCGGCGCCCGGGGAGAGCCAGCCGGAGCGCCCGGGCGACGCGCCGCTCAACCCACGAACGACCCGAGCCCGCGGAACCTGCGGTACCGGTCGTCCACGAGCTCCTCCGGGCTGAGCCCGTCCATCGACGAGAGCGTCGCCCAGAGCGCCTTGTCGAGCCGCACCGCGGCCTCGTCGTGGTCCTGGTGCGCGCCGCCGGTCGGCTCCTCGACGATGGTGTCGACGACGCCGAGCTGCAGGAGGTCCGGCGCGGTGATCTTGAGCCGCGACGCGGCCTCGTCGGCCCGGCTCCCGTCCTTCCAGAGGATGGCCGCGCAGCCTTCGGGTGAGATGACGGAGTAGCAGCTGAACTCGAGCACCAGCACGCGGTTCGCGACGCCGAGCGCCAGCGCGCCGCCCGAGCCGCCCTCGCCGATGACGGTCGCCACGATCGGCACCCCGACCCGCGCCATCGCGGCGAGCGCGGAGCCGATCGCCTCGCTCTGACCGCGCTCCTCGGCGCCGATGCCCGGGTACGCCCCCATCGTGTCGATGAACGTCAGGATCGGGAGCCCGAACCTGTCGGCCATCTCGTAGAGCCGTATCGCCTTCCGGTAGCCCTCCGGGTTCGGCATCCCGAAGTTGCGCTTCACGTTCTCCTTCGCGCCGCGCCCCTTCTGGTGGCCCACGACCACCACGCTCCGCCCGTGGTACGTCGCGAGCCCGCCGACGATCGAGCAGTCGTCGGCGAAGCGCCGGTCGCCCTTCAGCTCGACCCAGTCCGTGAAGAGCCGCTTGATGTAGTCGAGCGTGTACGGCCGGTTCGCGTGCCGCGAGAGCAGCACCTTCTGCATCGGCGTGAGCCCGGCGAAGATCTCGCGCGCCAGCCGGCCCGTGTTGTCCTCGAGCTGGGCGAGCTCCGGCTCGAACCGCGGGTCGGCCGCGGCGAGCGACCGCAGCTCCCGCACCTTCTCGATGAGCTCTGCGACAGGTTTCTCAAAAGGTAGAATCGAAGCAGCCACGGCGCGGACCCTAACGCTGCAGCGGGCGGACGGCTACGGGGCTGTGCTGCCGCGCCGCATCACGTCGTTCACGCTCACACGCTCGCAGAGCGCACGCTCGCGGGCACCCACGCGCGCGCCGCGCCCGCCCGGGGCGGAGGCGCCGCGACCATGGCGCTCATTCCTGGGCGGCGTTGGCCGGCTCGACGTTGGCCGGGACCTGCGCCATCGGCCGGCTCCGGATCACGTTGTAGATCGGGATCGGCTTGTCCTTGCCCTTGACCTTGGCGGGCTGGAGCTCTTCGGTCTCGAACCTGCCCCCGAGCTGCGCGTACGTGGTCTCGCTGATGACGATCTGACCGGCCAGCGCGATCGAGCAGAGCCGCGCCGACGTGTTCGCCACGTCGCCGATCACCGTGTAGCTGAGCGCCTTCGAGCTGCCGATGTACCCCGCGACGAGCGGCCCGGTGTGGATCCCGATGCCGACCGCGAGCGGCTGCTCGTCCCGCTCGAGCCGCTCGCGGTTGAACTCGCCGAGCACCTCGCCCATCTTCAGCGCGCACTCCACGCTGCGGACCGCATCGTCCCGGTGGGCGACCGGCGCGCCCCAGAGCGCCATGATCCCGTCGCCCATGAACTTGTCGAGCGTGCCCTCGAACTGGAAGAGGGTGTCGACCATCCGCTCGAAGTACTGGTTCAGCATCACGACCAGCTCCTCCGGCTTCTTGCTCTCGGCCATGCGCGTGAAGCCGCGGATGTCGCTGTTGAAGACGGTGCACTCCTCGACGTGCTGGCCGCCCTGCTTCACGGCGAGCTGACCGCTGAGGACGCGCTCGGCGATGTTCGGCGAGAGCAGCCGGCGCAGCTGCTCGCGCGTGACGATCTCGTTCTCGATCTTCTTCCCGAGGATGTTGATCTCGATGAACATCGCCGCCTGGTAGGCGATGGCGGTCACGAGCTCGAGGTCCTTGGGCTGGAACTGGGCGAGCGTCTCCGAGTCGAGCCAGAGCACGCCGAGCACCTCGTTGTTGTGCTGCAGCGGCGCGACGAGCGGGGCGACGATGGCCGAGCTGATCCGGTTCAGGATCATGCTCTTGCCCTTCGACGCCGCGAAGTCCATCGCCGCGTCGTGCGTCAGCACCGCGGCGCGCTCGTGCACGACGTGGTTCAGGATCGTCGAGGACACGCTGATCGGCGCCGTCGTCCCGTCACGCCGCTGCATGGCCTGCGGCGTGAGCTCGCCGCTCTCGTTGCGCAGGAAGATCACCCCGCGGTCGGCGCGGATGAACTTGAAGACGCTCGTGAGGATCTTCTCGAGCAGCTTCGTCGTGTCGCGCTCGGCGGCGATCTCGCGGGACAGCTCGTGCGACAGCCGCAGCCGCTCGTAGTCCGCGCGCAGCTGGTTCATGTCGTTGGCGATCCGGTCGAACGCCAGGAACCCCTTGTCCACCGCGGCGATCTGCGTCCCGATCTGGCGGGCCTGATCGTTCACGTCGATGCGGGTGCCCTGCGCGACGTACGAGCCGCCGTGCGCCCCCGAGCGCCCCGGCAGCGGCGCGGTCCCGCCCGGCCCGGCGACCAGCGGCGGCGCGTACGGCGGCTGCCGCGTCACCGGCGGCGCCGCCGGCGTGCCCGGCAGCGGCGCCGGCTGCTGCTGACGCGCGTACGGAGGCTGCGCCGGCGCCGGATAGGAGGCTCCCTCGCGCGGCGGGTGTCCGTAAGCCCCCGGAGGCTGCGCCGGCATCGCGCCCTGGTGGTTGACCGCGGGAGGCCAACCCGGGACGAGCGGCGAAGCGACCGGGGCACCCGGGTCGTCGAACCGGCCGCGCGTGGACCCCAGGGCGATCTCGTCCCCGTGCTTCAGCGGCGCTTCGCCCCGGACACGCTCGCTGTTGATAAACGTGCCGTTCAGGCTCCCGAGATCGCGCAGGACGAAGTGATCGCCCCGCTGCTCGATGATGCAGTGCTCCTTCGAGACGATCTTGTCGAGCAGCTGGATGGAGTTGTTCGGGTGGCGCCCCAGCGAGTTCACGGGCCGCAGCTCGATCGCCTGCTGGCCCTCGGCGGTCTGCAGGATGAGGCGGGCCATCGGTCCTGGGAGATTACTCAGCCGGGCACGGACCGACAATCTTTCCGGCCGGAGTCCAGCACCGGCCAAGGTGAGCGACCGCGCGGATCTGCGAGAACGCGCCCGGAATCCAGCGCGATCGCCCAGGGCGGCCTCCGGTGGCCAGAACTGATCAAAAGATCAGTATTCCAGGCCGAGATCCGTGTGGAAGTGTCGCCTGGAACGGCTATGCGCCCACGGGCCGCCGCGTTAGTCGGCCGCATGGATTCCGCGTACCTCCTCGCGATCGATCAGGGCACCACCGGAACGACATCCCTCCTCATGGACACGGCGGGCGCGACGGTGGCCCGCGCCACGCGCGAATTTCACCAGCATTTCCCGGAGCCCGGGCTCGTCGAGCACGACCCGGAGGAGATCTGGCAGAGCGTTCAGGACGCCGTCGGCGAGACGCTCCGGGCGGCGGGCGTGGACGGCAGCGCGATCAAGGCCATCGGCATCACGAACCAGCGCGAGACGACGGTCGTCTGGGACCGCGCGACCGGCCGGCCGATCCACCGCGCGATCGTGTGGCAGGACCGCCGGACGGCGGCGCGCTGCGCCGAGCTCCGCGCCGCGGGCCACGAGCAGGCGGTCGAGGAGACCACCGGCCTCGTGCTCGACCCGTACTTCAGCGGCACGAAGCTCGAGTGGATCCTGGACAACGTGGTCGGCGCCCGCGCGCGCGCCGAGCGCGGCGAGCTCTGCTTCGGCACGATCGACAGTTTCCTCGTCTGGCGCCTCTCGGGCGACGTGGCCGGCGGCTCGCCGGTGCACGCGACCGACGTCACAAACGCGTCGCGCACCCTGCTCATGAGCCTCGCGTCGCTGAGCTGGGACGACGCGATGCTCGCGATGCTCCGGATCCCGCGCCCGCTCCTGCCGGAGATCGTCGGCTCGGCGGGCCGCGTCGCCGCGACTCGCGGCTTCCCGCACCTGCCCGACGGCATCCCGATCGCCGGCATCGCCGGCGACCAGCAGGCGGCCCTCTTCGGCCAGGCCTGCTTCGCGACCGGCGACGCCAAGTGCACCTATGGCACCGGCGCCTTCGTCCTGGCCAACATCGGCGATCGCCCGCTCCGGAGCCGCTTCGGCCTGCTCACCTCCGTGGGCTGGAAGATCGGCGCCGAGGTGGTCTTTGCGCTCGAGGGAAGCGCCTTTATCGCCGGGGCCGCGGTGCAGTGGCTCCGCGACGGCCTCGGCCTCATCAAGAGCGCGGCGGAGGTCGAGGCGCTCGCCCGCAGCGTGCCCTCCAGCGAGGGCGTCACGTTCGTCCCGGCGCTCTCCGGCCTCGGCGCGCCCTACTGGGATCCGGACGCCCGCGGGATCATCTCCGGGGTGACGCGCGGCACGACCGCGGCGCACCTCGCCCGCGCGACGCTCGAGGGAATCGCGCTCTCGGTGACGGATCTCGTGCAGGCCATGGCCGACGACCTGGGCCACCCCGTGCGCCGGATGCGCGTGGACGGCGGCGCCGCCGTGAACGACCTGCTCATGCAGTTCCAGGCGGACGTGGCGAACGTCGCTATCGAGCGCCCCGCCGACCTGGAGACGACGGCGCGCGGCGCCGCAATGCTCGCCGGCGTCGGCGCCGGCCTCTTCCGGACGAAGGAGGACTCGGCCCGCATGTCCCGTGTCGGGCAGAGCTTCCAGGTCGCGATGAGCGAGGCGGATCGCTCCTCCCACCTCCGCCGCTGGTCCGACGCCGTCGCCCGCGCGCGCTCGCAGCACGGATGATCACGCGCCGATTCTCCGAATTTCCACGCTGTTTTCCGCTTGAACCAGGTCTTCCGAAGCTCGCTCCCGAGCCGCCGTCGCGCCCCGGCTCGGCGGCCGAACGGGCTTCCGGATCAAGGAATCAACCCTAGGTTGCGAGAGTTAGGCCCAGAAGCCCCCAACCAGCGTAGAGTGCTATGACGACGGCGCATTTCCGTTCAAACTTGGTGCACTTGAACCGAGGCGCGCGGCCAGCCCACCGCCGCCTCGCTGCTTTCGATGGAGACGAGGAGGACATGTCGACTACCGAGAATGCTTCAGCCGGCGGGACGGCCGTTCGCGACATCCCGATCGACTGGGAGGCGCTGGAGGACGCCTTCGAGAACAACGCCCCAGAGGTGCACTCGTACCTGCACCTCGGCACGGGCGACGTGCTGCGAGTGGTCGACGGCGTGGCCGATCCGCAGATGCACGCGCGCATCGCGGCCGATGCCAACTACCTCCGGATCGATCCCGTGAGCTCCCGCGAGCAGTACCGGTGGATGGAGCGCTACATCCCGATGGTGGAAGACATGGATCTCCAGGCGAAGCTCAGCCAGGCGATCGACGGCAAGGGCGCGTTCCGGCGCTTCAAGGATGTGTTGATGTCCTACGGCCCCGAGCGGGAGCGCTGGTTCGCGTTCCGGAGCGAGCGGCTGCGCATCTTCATGGAGGCGTGGCTGAGCGCCCACGCGCTGAACCCGGTCCCCCGCCCGCTCTGGGTTCCGGAGGCGCCGGCTCGCCCGGAGGCGACCGCGCCCGCGACCCCTGCGGTCGAGGCGCCGCCGCGCGAGCGCGAGCGCGAGCGCGAGGAGGTGCGGGAGCCCCGCCGCGGCAAGAGCGTGGAGAGCCTGCGCAAGAACCTCCGCGACATCGCCGAGGCGCTCGGCCCGCGGGATCTCGACACGCTCACCGCGTTCGCGGAGTTCCTGAAGGCGCGCCGCGCGGCGCGCTCGTTCGCGCACCACTACCACGAGGCCCAGGGCCCGGCGGACGATGAGTCCGGGCCCGCCTCGCAGGAGATCGCGAGCGAGTCGCGCAGCGACACGGCGTGAGGGCGCGCCACCGGCGCCGCGATCGCGGCGCCGGGGCGCTGGCCTGAGGGTGGGACGGAAGGAACGGAGGGGAGCGGCGGGTTCGATCGCCGAGCGGTCTAGAAGTACCAGTCGGTGCGCGCGCCGATGTAGTGGCCGACGGTCGAGCGGACCCTCACGTTCGCGGGGTCCGTGGCATCCGCGAGGCCGAAGGCGCGGATGTAGGGCGACTGCCCGTTCAGGACCGCCGCATCGTTGTAGATGGCGGCCGTGTAGATGAGCTTGAAGTGCGGCCGCGCGCCGGTGCTCAGCTCGCCCGTCGGCACGAGGGTCGGGACGACCGAGAGCTTGATCGCGGTCCCCAGATCCTGCTCGCCGTCCTTGCGACCCTGGAACGAGGCCTCGACGACGGGGTGGAAGTTCTTGTGCGCGAAGATCGTGGCGTTCGCCTGGACCGAGAAGTCCATCTGCTTCTCGTGGGGGCCCGCGGCGACCGCGGCGCCCGTGGCCTCGTACGCCGCCTTCGTGTAGTGGAAGGTGCCGAGGCCTTCGAGGGCGGCGATGTCGCCGATCCGGAAGCCGACGTGCTCGACGGCCTCGATGGCGAAGGAGCCCGCGTAGGTGCCTTCGTCGTTCGGAGCGCCCCAGGTCTGGTACGTCTTCCCACCACCGGCGGCGCCGTTGGCGATCCCGGTGCCGAAGCGCACGGACGTATCGCTCCAGTTGCCCTGGCCGAGCCCGAGGTGGAGCTTCGCGCCGATGACGCCGCCGACGTCACCCTTGCCGTTGTCGGGCGCATCCTGATCCGGCCCCCGCGTCGCGGCCGGCAGGACGTGGAACTCGCCGTGGACCTTGACGTGGTGCTTGGCCTCGCCGCCGAACTCGAACTTGTAGTTACCGGCGAAGATGGTGCGGAAGCGCTCGACTCCGTTGGCGAAGTTGTAGACGGGGGGGCCGCCAAGGGCCTCGTCCGCCGAGCGCCGGTACCCGAGGATGGCGAGCTTCAGGTTCTCGTAGGTGATGCCGCCGCCCTGGCCGCTGAGGTCGTCGAGGTAGAAGTAGTCGCCGATGGGCGCGTACTGCTCGCGGAAGAAGCGCGCGCCGCCCCAGACGCTGAGGCCCGGGACGAGGAAGTTACCGGCCTCGATGTAGGCCTGGTTGAACTGCATCGTGATCGCCTGGCCGTCGTTCGAGCCCGGCTGCATGAACTGCCCGCCGTACTGACGCCAGATGGCGAAGGTCATCTCGGACTTCACGAAGAAGTCCTGCGGTGTCGCGCCCTTCACCACGTGCGCGACGAACGACGGCTCGGAGTAGTCATCCTCTTCGTAGCGGCCGCCGATGCCGAACCCGAGCAGGTTCAACGACTGGCCCTGGGCCTTCTGCCCGTGGAGCGACCACGCCATGCCGAGGCGCGAGTACCAGTGCCACTCGAAGTTCTCGCTGCCCACGGCGTGGGCCGACTTCGGCGCCGCCGTGAGGCAGATAGCGGAGACGGTAACCAGCCCGAGGGCTCGGACTGCGGCGCGCCGACCCGCGATTCGCATGCTGGGAACCGACGACCTGTCTCTCTTAAGTGATGTCATCGAACGACGCTCCTATCCATGTCTCTGGAGTGTGCTTGTGGTGATGGGGAGGTGATTTGGCCAGATGGCCAGCGCGGCAGAGGAAGCGGCCTATCAAGAGAATCTAAGGTTGGCTCTGTGGGACAGAGCCGCCCGCTGCCACACACGTGGGGCTCGCGGGGGGCACAGTTAACAGGAACGTTCTGTTCATGTCAAAGGTCTCCGAAGCACCCACAGCAGTTTGTTGCCTTCCGCGATGCGTTATTATTAAGTAACCGAAATCACTTGTGTTCGCCCACCCTCGCCGCTCCCTGGGCCAGGAGCCGAGGCGCCAAATGACGCATCGCGCCAAAAGCAGCTCGATCTGGATGAAGTGCTGCCGAAAGAATTTACGCGGCGCCTCGCACGTTGCGGCGAGTGCGGCGCGCGCGATGCGGACTGGAAGGCTGCATTCGCGAGCCTCGGCGACGCTGGGCTTTCGTGCGGCGGCGGAGCCACGTCGAGCGCCCTGGCGCGGATTGTTTCGGGACCTCGAACTTGGTTTTTCGTTTCGAGGCGCCGAGGACCGTCATTGACGATCGCGGGCGCGCCGCGCGCCGCGCCCGCGAGAGGCCCCTGCGCGCGCGCGCAGGGCCGGGCGGCGCCGCGCGGCCGCGGGAGAAGCCCGCCTGGGTACCCAATATAACGCAATGCGCCGCAACAGCGTAGCGCGCGACGCAGATCGCGAGCGGGTCAGTCGCGACTGCAGTGTACCGTGGGGTGGACGTGTTTCTGTCCAGGAAGGACGTTACGCGGTCGCCTCGATACACGTCATGTCGCTCGCCGCGTGCGGGCGGCGGCGCTCGGAGGACAGGCACGGTCCCTGGCGCGCGAGGCGCATTGGCGCGGATCGCGGGTCGGGAGAGCCGGTCGCGGTCCGCGCCGGGCGCTCAGCACGGGTCGGCGACTGCGACGCTCACGTCGGTGCTGTCGAGCAGGCGGCTCCAACCGATCTCGTCGAAGGGCTCTGGCGACCGCGCCTTCCGGCGGCTCACGGGTTGTCCCTCGATCTCGAGGGATGGAGTCTACCTGCGTTATCGCTTCTGCTGGCTTCGGGCAGCCCGGCCCGTGGGCTCTGGCTCTGTACCCGCCGCAGGCGCTGCAGGCGCTCCGTCGACGCGGCGTCCTTTCGCTCACGCGTCACTCGCGCGCACGCGCTCGCGTGCTCAGCGCGCGGACACGATGCTCAGGGACACCCGGGCCCGCGCGTTCTGGTAGTACGCGTCGAGCGCCTGGGCGAGCCGCTGCGCCACGTACCAGCGCTTCAGCGCCGGGACGACGTCCTCGTAGCGCTGATCCTTGAACGGCGTGGCGCCGGAGCGCAGGACGAGCTTGAGCTCGAAATCGCTGGGCTCGAGCATCGGCGCGACCATGCGGTCGAGGTACAGGCTCGCGCGCGCCTGGCGGCGCAGCAGCGCGTCCAGCTCGTCGGAGCTCACCCCCTCGGCGACCGCCGCGGCGAGGAGGCGCGCGCGGCCGCGGGCGCGCTGCTCCAGCGCGAACCGGGCCGCCTCGGCGCGCTGCGCCACCTCCACCGAGGTCGGCGCCGGCGAGATCGGCAGGCTGGCGAGCAGCGTCTCGGCGATGTGCCGATCGAGCGCGGCCCGGACGTGCCGGTCCCGGTAGAGCCCGGGCTCCGCGTCGGGATCGGCGAGCGCCTCGATGCGCGCCTCGAAGGCGAGCTCCCGCTCGAAGATGAACTGAGGACGACGCACGCCGCCCGTCTCCGGCGCATGCCAGCGCACGACGACGCGGTCGAGCGGCACGGGAGCCGCCGCGGGCGCCGGCGGCGCGGCCGCGGCGGGCTGGCCGTGGGCGCTCCGCACCGGCGACGCGAGCGCGAGCAGCGCGGTCAGCGTCGAGAGGAGCCCGAGGCGGCGCACGGCGGCAGGCTAGCGCGAACCGCGCCGCGCGTGCCAGGCGCAACCATGGCTCGCGGCAGGATCGGGGCGCAGCTATAGAAGGGAAGTATGTACAGGCAGTTCGCGCTCGAGGGCGAGGTCCACGCCTCGCTCGACTGTGTGCCGCTCTCGGTGCGGCGAAAGCTGGACCTCGCGGAGCTCAAGATCTCGCTCGCGGGATGGCAGGCGCTGTCGCGCGCGGAGCGGCTCGCCCTGTGTCACCTGCCGGTCGACACGGACGAAGAGCTCACCGTCTACGCCGACGTGCTCCGCGGCTTCGCGGCGCGCGCCGGGGTCGACCTCACCCCCCTCGCGGGCGCGCCGGTGCGCCGCGCCGCCTGGGACGCGGAGAGCGTCAGCGCGCGGCTGCGCGAGCGGCTCGGCCCGGACGGCGCGCTCGACGACGCCGCGCTCGGCCGGCTGGCGGGGCTGACCGAGGAGGAGCGCTACGCGATCGTCAAGCTCGCCGATCCGAAGCGCGGGCCCGAGAAGCTGCGCGCGCTGCTCGGCGAGCTCGGGCTATCCCGGGGCGACGGCGACGAGGGGCCGCCCGGCTGAGCCGCCGCGCGGCGCCGCCGTCGCCGCTCGAGCCCATGCCCGTCGCGCTGACCTCCGCCAGGGCGGAGCGTCCGCGCGCCGCGCTCACCACTTCACCATGACCTTCGCCGGGTTGACCTCGGCGGTGACGCGGGGGACGTCGACGAGCACGTCGAGGAAGTCGCTGCCCGGCTGGCTCATGTCGAGCTGCGCCGCCTTGGGCTCCACGCGCGCCATGATCGAGTCGGGGTTGACGGCGCTCACGTCCTCCGGCGTCCCCGTGATCCTCACCTGCACCACGGCCGGCGTGACCGTGGCGCGCGGGATCCCGACCACCTCGACCTTGCGATCGAAGGTCCGCGTGGCGAGCTCGCGCCCGATCTCGAGCGTCGCCATCACACTGTCGACGTCGTACGTCACGAGCTTCGGCGGCCGATCGAGGGCGAGCTGCCGCTGGTAGGTGCCTTCGGTGAGCCCGCTGATGTCGAACGGCGCGGTGCGCGCGAGCTGCATCACGTCGACCACCGAGCGCGGGCCGCGGGCGTTGACCGCCGGCGGCTCGACCGAGACCATCCCCTTCACGAGGAACCCCTGCGCCGCGTCCCCCGTGCGCGGCACGTGCACCGGGATGGCCCGCACGACCACGTCGTCCCAGCTGAGCTCGATCGTCGACGGGTAGATCTGCTCGACCACCAGCCCCGCGGGCACGTGAAAATCCGAGGGCTCGAGATCGTAACGCGTCACCGTGCCGTCGCGGAGGTCGAGCCGCAGCGTCCCGAGGCTCTCGGCGCGCAGGTCGTCGAGCTGGGTCCGCGGGCCCTGCACCGTGATCGCGACCTCGTTCGGGATCTGCGTCATGAGCTGCCGGTTGCTCGACTCGGGCGGGAGGATCGAGACGACGCTGAGCATCAACGTGCGCTGCGCGTTCTCCGCGCCGTGGATGAAGGCGTAGAGGCACAGCGCGAAGGTGATCGAGAGGAGCTTGAGGCCGAGGTTGTCGAACAGCGCCGAGCGGAGCGCCTCACGGATGCCGGCGAGCGTCATGGCTCATCTCGCGGAGGCATCCCCTCCGCGCTCCCCTTGGACGCGGCGGCCGTCGCGACCTGCCCCGTCGGAACGAAGGTGCGCTGCGATGGAACCGGGGAGTCCGTCGCGGCCGCCGCGGTGGCGTCGACAAGCGCCGGCCGGCCGCGCTCGGACGGGCGATCCCCGTCCTGCGAGGCGGTGGTGCTCCCCGGGCTCCGCGCGTCGGCGCCGGGCCCCGCCGCGGCGCGGAGGTCGGCGCTGGACCCCGGCGTCGTGCGCGCATCGGCGCCCGAGCGCATCGGCGTGGAGGTCGTCGTCATCCGCGCCGCCAGCCGCGCGTCGGCCTCGCCGGGCGGCTTGATCATCGACGATGTCTTCGTGATCGGCGCCGCGGGCTTGGCCTCCATCGGCGCCGGCTTCGCCGCGGCGGCGGCGGCGGGCTTGCCGGGCTGCTCGAGCCCCTGCGCGGCGGCGCCTTGCGCGGGGCTCACCGCGGGGCCGCGCGCCGGCGGCGTCGGCAGGCTCGCGCGGCCGCTCTGGGCCACCTTCTTCGCGAAGCGCCGCCTGCGCGACGAGCGGCCGAAGAGCCCGAGCAGCGCGTGCCGCAGCGACTGGCCGTCCAGGTTCGAGACGATGTTGCCGCTGAAGCAGAAGCTGATCGTGCCGCGCTCCTCGCTGACCACGACCACGACCGCGTCGGTCTCCTCGGTGATGCCGAGCGCGGCGCGGTGCCGGGAGCCGAGGCTCGCGTCGAGGATCTTGGTCTCCGGCATCGGGAAGAAGACGCCGGCGCGCGCGATCTTGAGGTCGCGGATCAGCACCGCGCCGTCGTGCAGCTTGTTCACCGACTCGGGGACGAAGAGCGAGACGAGCAGCTCCCGGGTCACCACCGAGTCGATGTGGATGCCGTCGCTCTTGACGAACTCCAGCACGTTGGCGTCCTGCTCGAAGGCGATGATCGCGCCCATGCGGTGACGGGCGAGCTCGGTCGCGGCCGCGACGACCTCGTCGATGACCCGCGACTGCTGCTCGCGGCCGCTCGTGAACCAGTTGCTGCCGCCCACGCGGATGAGGGCGCGGCGGATGTCGTTCTGGAAGACGACGACCACGATGAGGATGATCGACGAGAGCAGCCACGAGAGGAGGTTGAGGAGCGTCGTCAGGCCGAAGACCTTCGCCCCGAGATAGATGAGGAAGACGATGCCGAGCCCGAGGCCCATCTGCATCGCGCGGGTGCCGCGCAGCACGAGCAGCGCGCGGTAGACGACGTAGGCGACGATGAAGATGTCGACGAGGTCCCGGACGACCTGCGTCACCGGCCTCGCCGAGAAGAGGCGGAGGAACCCATCAACCATCGCCGCGCGCCCCCAGGGCGAGGGGTGCGCGGGCGCCGCGGCGGTCGCCCGGGCCCGCGCGCTCGATCGCGCGCATCACGTCGAGCGCCTGGCGCACGGGGCCGACGTCGTGGACGCGCACCGCCGCGGCGCCGCGCGCGGCGCAGGCGAGCGCGGCAGCGACGGTGCCGCCGAGGCGCTCCGGGGGCGACGCCGGCGGGGCGCCCGCGCGGTCGCCCCGCGCCGAGGCCTCCGCCGCCGCGGCGCGCGCGAGGAACGACTTGCGGCTCGGCCCGACGAGCACCGGAAAGCCGAGGGCGCACAGCTCGTCCAGCCTGGCGCACAGCTCGAGCGACTGCCGCGCGTTCTTGGCGAAGCCGAGGCCCGGGTCGAGGACGAGCTCGCCCTTCGGCAGGCCCGCCTCGAGCGCCCGCTCGGCGGCGCGCGACCACTCGCGCGCCACGTCGGCGACGACATCGCCGTAGGCGTCGTCCGGGTAGGCGGAGAAGCCGGCCATCGCCGACATCGAGCCGCGGCTGTGCATGAGCACGAGCGACGCGCCGCGGCGCGCGCAGAGCGCGCCGAGCTCTGCCGCGCTGTCGAGCGAGATCGTGTTGACCACCGCCGCGCCGTCGTCGAGCGCGCGCGCCGCGACGACGGGAGAGGTCGTGTCGATGGAGACGACGGCCCCCCTCCTCACCGCGGCGCGGACGCTCCCGCCGATGCGCGTGATCTGCTCGTCGTCCGCCACGGGCTGCGCACCCGGTCGCGTCGACTCCGCGCCGATGTCGATCATGTCCGCCCCCTCGGAGAGCATCGCATCGATCTGCGCGAGCGCCGTCCCTTCATCCGCGAAGCGACCGCCGTCGGAGAACGAGTCCGGCGTGCGGTTCAGTACCCCCATGATCACCACGCACCCGCGGCGTTCGAGCAGCATGCGCAGCGGGGACATTTCCTGTGGGTAGCAACTTTTGCGCCGAACGGCAATTGTCTGCTCGAATCGATGTTTACCGGGAGCAATTGGAACATCGCGAGGGTGATCCGGCGCCGACGCTCGGCGTCGCCGGCGTGGCCGGCGGGCGCGCGCCGGCGTTGGACGGCGCGCCGGCGCCGACATTCGCGCCCGGGTCGCGCGCCGCGCGACGCTGACTCGGCCGCGCTTCTTTGCTAGGGTCCCGCCCACACCTTGACATCGGCGACCGCCCGCGGCCGTCGGTGGCGGCGGGGCGACGCGCGAGCGCGCCCCGTCAACCGTTTCTCAAGCTGTATCCAGCGGACGAGACCGAGCGGTTCCATGCTGCGCACGCGTATCCGGGCAGGTCCCCTCGCCGGCTTCGTCTTGAGCGTCCTCTTCGCGGCGCTCTTCGCCGTGCTCTGCGTGGGCGAGCTCTTGATCCCGTCGCTCGCGCCCGAGATGGGCGAGCCCGCGCCGTTGACGCTGCGGGTCCCGTACGGGCCGCGGATCGTGCGCGACAGGCACGACGGGAGCTTCACGCTCTCGTACGAGCACGCGCGCGTCATCGTGCCGCGCGGCACGGTCCTGTCGGAGCACAACGAGGACCACGACGCCGCGATGGCGTACGAGACGGTGCGGCGCATGCGCCAGCCCGGGCTCGGCGCGCGCGTCGCGAGCACGTACGTCATCTATCTCATCGTCTGCCTGATGCTGACGGTCTACCTGCGTCGCTTCGGGCAGAACCGGGTGCGGCTGCTGCGCACGCAGGTGGGCATGTTCGTCCTGATGACGGGCTCGCTCATCGTCGCGAAGCTCCTCTTGCTCTTCACGGCGCTTCCCGAGTTCTGGATGCCCGTCGCCGCGCTCCCGCTCTGGGTTGCGATCGCGTTCGATCGGCGGACCGCGTTCCTCGTCGAGGTGGGCGTCGCGTTCATCGCCGCGTCGCTGCTCCGGTTCGACGTGGTCCTCCTGTCGGTGCTGCTCGTGCGCGGCATCGCCGCGACCATGTTCTTCTTCAAGCGCAAGGGCTCGCGGCAGCTGCTCGTCGCGGGCAGCCTCGCGGGCCTCGCCGGCGCGATCGGGTTCGTCGCGCTGACCGTGCTGTTCGAGGGCAGCTTCGACCTCGTCGCGGATCTGAAGCGCGGGTTCGGGTCGAACGTGCTGGCCTGCATCGGCGGGGGGCTGCTCGTCGGCGTGCTCGGGCGGGGCCTCAGGGAGCCGGCCGAGCGGGCGATGGGGCACGTGCCCCGCGACAAGCTGCTCGACCTCACCGATCTGGAGCAGCCGCTGCTCAAGAAGATGGCGGCGGAGGCGCCGGGCAGCTGGGAGCACGCGCGCGCGATGGCGAACCTCGCCGAGGCGTCGGCCGCGGCGATCGGCGCCGACGCCCTGCTGACGCGCGTGGGCGCCTACTACCACGACCTCGGCAAGACGGTGCAGCCCAAGTATTTCATCGAGAACCTCGCGCCCGGCGAGCGCTCGCCGCACGAGGATCTCGATCCGGAGGTGAGCGCCGACGCCATCATGGCGCACGTCGTGATGGGCACGAAGATCCTGCGGGAGGGCAACATCCCCGAGCCCGTTGTCGAGTTCGCGTACACCCACCACGGCACGCAGGTCGTCGAGTATTTCTGGCACAAGTGCGTCGAGCAGGGGAACCCGAAGGACCTGACGCAGGAGCACTTCCGTTACCCCGGCATGAAGCCGCAGACGAAGGAGACGGCGATCCTGATGCTCGTCGACTCCATCGAGGCGGCGTCGCGGACCATCTGGCCGCCCGAGCACAAGAAGTTCGAGGAGATGATCCAGCGCGTGATGTTCTCGAAGCTCGCGTCCGGCCAGCTCGATCAGTCCGGGCTGACGATCGAGGACCTGCGCATCATGACGAGCCGGATGGCGTCGACGCTGGTCAACATGTACCACGGGCGCATCAAGTACCCCTGGCAGCGCGAGAGCGATCGCGCCGGGCACACGCCGGCGCCGCCGACGGTCACGCCGCGCCCCGCGACGGCCACGCCCGTGCCGTCTTCCGGCGCGGTGGGGCGGGACGGGAGCGCCGCCCCGCCGCCCGCCTCGACGGCGCGGGGCGCGGCCGCGGCGGCGCCCGCGGTCAGAGACGACGCCGGGGGGGCCGCGAAGGACGAGAGCCCAGCGGAGTCCGTGCGGACGCCGAAGAAGACGCACTGAGCAGGCCGCGCGGCTCACGCGGAGGCGCGACGGCCTGCCCCTTGAAAGGACGGTCCGATGCCCCCGACGATCGAGCAGAGCTTCATGAAGGCCCTCTTCCACGGCATCATCGCCGAGGACATCATCTTCCCGTACCCCGAGCTGCCCGCCGAGGAGCGGGAGGCGACGTCGATGATGCTCGACAGCGTGCGGAGGTTCTTCGCGTCGAGCGTCGACAGCGCCAGGATCGATCGGGAGCACGCCATCGACCCCGGCCTCTTGGCCGAGCTGAAGAAGCTCGGCCTGATGGGCCTGCAGATCCCGTCCGAGCACGGCGGCGTCGACCTCAGCAACATGGCGTACGCGCGCGTGATGCAGGAGGTCGGCGGGCTCGACGCGTCGATCGCCGTCACGCTCGGCGCGCACCAGT
The DNA here is from genome assembly GCF_051519845.1 of Sorangium sp. So ce362. Taxonomy (NCBI): domain Bacteria; kingdom Pseudomonadati; phylum Myxococcota; order Polyangiales; family Polyangiaceae; genus Sorangium; species Sorangium sp. So ce362. The sequence goes on from NZ_CP150332.1 coordinate 10,068,966, forward strand.
CGATCGGCTTCAAGGCGATCCAGCTCTTCGGGACGGAGGACCAGCGGCAGCGCTACCTCCCGAAGCTCGCGACCGGCGAGTGGATGGCGGCCTTCGCGCTGACGGAGCCGGGCGCCGGCTCCGACGCGGCGGCGATCAGGACGCGCGCCGAGGTGTCGGCCGACGGCTCGTACTACACGCTGAACGGGTCGAAGATCTGGATCACGAACGGCGGCTTTGCCGATGTCTTCACGGTGTTCGCCCGGACCTCCGCGCTCGAGGAGGGGAACAAGCCGAAGCTCACGGCCTTCATCGTGGAGCGGGGCATGGGCGTGAAGAACGGCCCGGACGAGCAGAAGCTCGGGATCCGGGGCTCGTCGACGACGGAGCTCTTCTTCGACGACGTGAGGGTGCCGCGCGAGAACGTGCTCGGCGACGTCGGCAAGGGCTTCAAGGTGGCCGTCGAGGTGCTCAACAACGGGCGGCTCGGGCTCTCGGCGGGGTGCGTGGGTGCGTGCAACACCCTGATCCGCCTGGCGCTCGACAGGGTCCAGGAGCGGCGCGCGTTCGGCCGGAGCATCGGCGATTTCGGGCTCATCAAGGACAAGATCGCGACGATGCTGGCGCACACGTACGCGCTCGAGTCCATCACCTACCTGACGGCGAGCCTCGTCGACGCCAAGGTCCCGGACTTCTCGATCGAGAGCGCGATCTGCAAGGTCATGGGGAGTGAGACGCTGTGGTTCGTGGTCAACGAGACGCTCCAGATCGCGGCCGGCATCGGATACATGCAGGATTATCCCTACGAGCGGCACCTGCGCGACGCGCGGATCAACATGATCTTCGAGGGGACGAACGAGATCCTGCGCTGTTTCATGGCGCTCTCCGGGATGAGCGGCCCGGGCAAGGCGCTCGCGGACGTGGCGAAGGCGATGCGAGAGCCCATCAAGGGCTTCGGCCTGCTCAGCGACTTCGCGCTCCGCAAGGCGCGGTCGGTGCTCGGGCGCGAGCGGATGTCGAAGGCGCACCCGCTGCTCAGCCGGGAGGCGGTGATCTTCGAGGACTACACGGCCGAGCTCGCCACGCACAGCGAGGACATGCTCCGGAAGCACGGGCGCGAGATCGCCGAGATGCAGTATGCGCAGCGCCGCATCGCGGAGATGGCCATCGACCTCTACTGTATGGCCGCGTGCATCTCACGCACGACCCGGGCCATCGAGCGGCGCGGCGAGGAGGGGGCGCGGCGTGAGATCGACCTCACAACCGTGTTCATCGGCATGGCGCAAAAGCGGCTCAGGCAGCATGTCGCGGACTTCCAGAAGAACGACGACGAGCTGCGCAAGGCCATCGCGGTGCGCGCCTATGCGGATCGCGCCTACCCGTTCGATATTCTCTGATCGCCCCCCGGCGCACCTCGGCTGACATCCAGTTACACGGAGTCACCTCCAGGGACACGAGCGCCGCGCCGCTCCGGCGCACGCCGTCGACGCGCTCGCCCGCGCGTCACACGCAAGATGCGTATCGATCGAGTCCAAACGACACGCTCCATTTCAGGAAGTTTTCACCGCACGACCTGGACGGATTGCGATATCATCTACTGGGAGTAGCGTTGGCGTAGACCCTTCACAGGAATCGGGTGATCACTTGTCCCAGGCCTGGGCATCGGGTGGCAGGTGCGGAGCCATGAAGGAGACTGCTGAAGGTCGGGCCGTCATGGAGAAGTATCGCCTCGAGCGCCGGCTCGGCGGCGGTGGCATGGGCGACCTCTGGCTGGGCTTTGACATCAAGCTCAGGCGGCGGGTGGTCATCAAATTCATCCGGAGCTTCGCCGCCACGGAGCCGGAGCTGGTCGCCCGCTTCGAGCGTGAGGCGCGCGCGTCCGCCCGCGTCCGCAGCCCCTACGTCATCGAGACGTACGATTACGGGGTCGATCGCGGCTGCGCGTTCATCGTCATGGAGTACCTCGAGGGGGAGGACTTGAACCGCCGCCTCGAACGGGAGCCGAAGCTCCCGCTCGCGCAGGCGGCGCTCCTGTTCACGCAGCTCGGCAAGGCCCTCGATGCGATCCACGCCGCGGGGGTGATCCACCGGGATCTGAAGCCGGGGAACATCTTCCTCACGTGCTCGGGCGGCGATGAGCTGCTCAAGGTGCTCGATTTCGGCGTCGCGAAGTCGTCTTGCTCGCGCGACCGGATCACGAAGACAGGCATGGTCCTCGGGACCCCCCGGTACATGAGCCCCGAGCAGACCATGGCGCCCAGGCAGGTCGATTACCGGAGCGATCTCTGGTCGATGGCCGTGATCCTCTACCGCGCGATCACCGGCCAGTGCCCTTTCGCCGGCACCAACATCAATGAGCTGGTCAGGCACATCTGCCAGACCTCGTTCCCCAGGGCCTCCGAGCTCGCGCCGGAGCTCCCCCCCGGGGTCGATGCGTTCTTCTCCCGGGCGTTCGCCTTCGATCCCGACGCGCGGCACCAGTCGGGCAGGGAGATGATGGAAGCGTTCACCGCGCTCCTCCCTGCGCAGACGCTGGCCTCCATGCGGTCGCTGGAGGCGCTGCGCGCGATCCCCGGCGCGCCGCCGTCCGAGCGGAGCGCCATCATCAAGCGGGCTGCGCTGGGCGCGCCCGCGGCCCCGCCTCGCTGCGCCCTGGATCAGACGACCATGGCCGCCATGCTGGCGACGCCGGCGAACGATCTCGGCGGTGCGCCGGAGACGGGCGAAGCCGACCCTGCCCCGGATGACCGGCAGAGCGAGGTCGTGCTGGACAGCCGTGTCCTGCCGCCGCTTCGGGTCCCGTGGCTGGTCGCGATCGTGCTGCTCCTCGCGGCCGCTTCGGTCGTTTGCCACAGCATGGCCCAGGGCGCGTCCTGGTCGCCGGATACCGCGGAGAGCCCGGCGTCGATGGCTCCGTGACCCGGCGGGGCGTCGCGGCGGTCGCCGCGCCGACCTCGCGACGGCGACGCGGAGCGCCAGGCGCTGTCGGACCCGCGTGACGACCGCGCCTAGCGCGCGTCGGTCGTGACGACCGCGCCTAGCGCGCGTCGATCCTGGGCGCCTCGGTGATGCCGGACATCCACCGGAGCCTCGGGGCGCCCTCGTCGACCCAGCGGTCGCGCACCCGGCGCGCGAGCTCGGGGTGCTCGCTCGCCTTCACGGCCAGCACGGACACGAGGCACGTCCCCGGCCACGACTCGTAGACGGCGATCGCTCCGGCGTACTCGTCGCTCGCGAACACCGACGCGATGCTGCCGTCGAGTACCTTGAACACGAGCGGCCGCACCTCGCCGTCGATCTCCTGCGTCGTCCGGATGATCTGCGCCTCCCCGAGCCGCACGCCATAGCCGTCGGCGAGCGCCGCGTTCTTCGCCCAGAACTCGTCGAGGCAGCTGTCGGGATCGCTCGGCCCCGCGGTGCTCGAGTAGAGGACCGTCAGGGCGGCGTAGTGCTCGTCGCCGTACCGGAAGGTCGCCCGCGTCGGATGACTCCAGACCCGCACCCGGCGCCAGCTTTGCCAGTCGACGAGCGGCACCTCGAGCGTGTTGAACCGGTCCCGCCGCCTCCCCCACGGCTCGGCCAGCAGCCGCTCGAGCGCGGCCCGCTCGGGGTCGGCCGCGTCGCCCCCCGGGTTCTCGCGGGTGATCGACCCGGGCGTCGGGGGCAACCCCGGCGGCCTCGACGGGGGGGTGCTGCTGCAGGCGGTGACGGCGAGGAATGCGAGGAGAGGGACCGCCGACGCGATCCCCCAGCCTGTGGAAGAGCGCGCAGTCGGCCTGGAGCAGAGCATGGGCAACACGAGCCTCGGCAAGCGGTTCTCAGCGACGGCAGTCCCGCGAGCGGATCCCGCAGCGCCGCTACAATCGGACCTCGCGCATCGCGATTTTATTCTTGTCGAAGACGCCCAGCCCGAACTCGCCCGCGATGCGGATGTACGAGGGCTCCCGGCTCGCCTCCTTGAGCGTGGGCAGCCCGTTCTCCTTGCGCCACGTCTCGACCACGCCCCAGCCGATCACATCCATGGCGACCGGATCGGTCGTGGCATACACCGACTCGTGAAGGACACGCCGCTTCGGGTTCTTGTCGAGCGGGCCCTGGTCGTAGATGAGCTTGAAGCCGTCCGTGATGTGCAGGCGGACACGGCTCTTCACGACATTCTGCGCGTAGAGCTCGGCGATCTGCGGGCTCGCCGTGTGCTGGTGGAAAGAGTGCGGGTTGATGGTCGCGCCGTGGGTGATGTTCTTGAGGCAGCCGGTGTAGCCGCAGATCGAGTGGTCCTTGATCAGCGAGACGTTGATCACCGCGGTCGCCTCGGTGAAGGGGCGGACGAACTTGGTGGGGATGCCAAAGACCGAGATGCTCGGCATCACCGCGTCCTTGTTCTCGTGCACCGCGGCGCGGATCCCGGCCGGGAACTCGGCGGCCGGCTTGGCGGCGCGGTCGGCGCAGCGGGTGCCGGCGAGGAACGAGGGGTACTGCTCGAAGATCAGGACGTTCTCCGCGGGGACGCCCGCCGCGATCACCCCGCGCACGATCTCGAGCACGAGCTCCTTGTTTGTGGCCATGGTCGCGCCCTTCTGGCCGGCGATCCCGTTGGCCTTGATCGCCACGCGGTCGTCCCTGTGGACGAAGCGGCCGAAGGCGGCGCCGAGATCGCTCCTCCCGGTGAGCTCCGCCATGGCCCGCTCGAGCATCACCTTCGCCGCGGACGCCTCGGGCCACAGGCCGTTCGGCTGCATCGAGTTCGACTTCGTGACCTTCACGATCTTCCCGGGAATGGAGAGCGGCGTGAAGCCGGGAGGCGGCGTGGCCGCGAGGCTCGGCGGCGCGTCCGCGAGCGCTGCGGTCGGGCCCAGGAGCACGGCGCCCGCGGTGCCGGCAGCGAGGCCGCCGAGGAAGGCTCGGCGCGAGCGACCCGCTGGGCCGGGATCAACAAAGCGACGGGGATCGTGGGGCATGAGACCTCGTGGTGAGCGCCTTGCGGCGGGGTGGATGCCGCCGGGTCGCCGGGCGCCCGGGGCGCTGATGGTAGCCGAGCTTCGCGCTCGAGACACGGCGCCCGTCCTCCCCCCCGGGGGCGCCGGCCTGCCGGCGGCGGCGCCCGTCCTCCCCGGGGGGCCGCCCGGGCTCCCGGGAGGCGGGATCGACCGTACCGTTGCGCCTCCGCCATGGCGGCGCCACGCCGGGGAGCGCCGGACGCCCGCGATTTGCCCAGGGTTTCAGGCGATCGCGCCCCGGCATGCCGCTCGCTTGGCGGCGTCGCCGAGGAGACGAACGCCGTTCGCGTGCGCGGAGGCGACGTCCTTTGCACCAGGAAGGAAGGAGGCGCGGCACGATGCAAGCGACATCGGAGGGGACGGGCTCGCCCGGCGGGCGGGCTGAACCAGGGCAGGACACCGAGGCGTGTCCCCCGTGGCGGGAGCGGGCGCTGGCAGCGCTGAGGGACTCGGCCTGGACCGCGCTGGGCGGCAAGGTCGCGGCGTACGTCGCGGGGTTCTTCGCGCTTGCGCTCGTGGGTTCCGGGCACGCGCTGAGCCTGCTCCCGGAGCGCCCGGCAGACCCGGCCGCCGGGCTGGCGATGGTGGCCGGCGACCCGGCGCCGTTCGGCGCCGCCGAGAGCTCGACGCCCCAGGCCACCGCCGAGCCTGCCGCCGACGCGGGGGCCGCAGCGGCAGAGCCGCCGTCGGCCGGCGATGGCGGGGCGGGCGCTCCGGCGGGCGGCGGCGTGACCGCGGACGGAAAGGTCGTGCTGAACCTCGCGACCGAGGCGGACCTCATGCGCCTCCCGGGCGTCGGTCCGGCGAAGGCAGCGGCGATCCTGGCGCTCCGCGCCAAGCTCAAGCGTTTCCGGAAGGTCGACGACCTGCTGCGGGTCAAGGGGCTGGGCCGGCGGTCCCTGAAGCGGTTGAGGCCGCTCCTGCTCGTCGATCCACCTTGATTTGGCCACCTTGATTTGGCCACCTTGATTTGGCCACCTTGATTTGGCCACCTTGATTTGGACGTTGCTGCATCGAAACGCGGCTCGCTCTCCCGGTCGCACGCACCTCGGGCGCCTCGTGCACCGCAGGAGCCTGCCAGGATCGGTGAACGCGGCGAGCGGCGGATTGCGCGGAGCCCCGCATGGCGCCCGCGGGCGGCTCCGGACTCATGACCTGCAGGCACGCTGGGCTGCGCAGAGTCGATGTTCGATGGAGCGGAGGCCCCGTGCGGACACGGCGGGAGCCGCGGCCTGCCGAGCTCTCGCGCGGGAGCCCCCTTGCCCTCCGAGGGCGCTCGGGCACACTGCGCCGCGATGCACGTCCACTTCGTCGCCGTCGCGGGCACCGGCATGGGTGCGCTGGCGGGGCTCTTCCGGGCCGCGGGACACGAGGTCTCGGGGTCCGACGTCTCCTTTTACCCGCCCATGGGACCGGCCCTCGAGCGGTGGGGCATCCGGCTCATGACCGGGTTCGACCCCGCCCACCTCGACCCTCGGCCCGATCTCGTCGTGATCGGCAACGTCTGCCGCCCGACGAACCCCGAGGCGCGCGCCGCGATCGACGGAGGCATGCGGGTGACCACGATGGCGCACGCGCTCGCGGACCACATGCTCGCCGGCCGCTCCCCGCTCGTCGTGGCCGGCACGCACGGCAAGACGACGACCAGCTCGATGTGCGCGTGGCTCCTGCACGAGGCCGGCCGGGACCCCGGCTTCCTCATCGGCGGCCTGCCGAAGAACTTCGAGGCGAGCTTCCGGCTGCCCCGGAGCGCCTCCTCGGCGAGCGACCGCCGCGGCCTGCCGCTCCTCAACGAGGCGGGCGCCGATCGCCGCAGGACGCCGTTCGTCGTCGAAGGCGACGAGTACGACACCGCCTTCTTCGAGAAGACCCCGAAGTTCTGGCACTACCGCCCCGAGGTCGGCATCGTCACGTCGATGGAGCACGATCACGTCGACATCTACCCCGACGCCGCGTCGTACGAGGCGGCGTTCCGCGGCTTCGTCGAGCGGATCCCGGAGACGGGGCTCCTCGTGGCGGCCGCGCACGATCCGCGGGTCGTCGACGTGGTGTCGCGGTCGGCGCGCGCAGAGGTCGCCTGGTTCGCGCTCGAGGGCGACGACACGCACGGGAAGCCGCCGCACTGGCTCGCCGCGCCCGCGGAGGCTGGCGCCGAAGGCCAGTCGTTCGATCTGTACGCCGGCGGCGTCATGGCGGGGCGCGTCGCCCTGCAGATGCCGGGGCACCACAACGTGCGCAACGCCGTCGCCGCGATCGCGGCCGCGGCGCAGGGCTTCGGCGTGCCGCTCTCGACCGTGACCGCGGCGCTCGCCAGCTTCGAGGGCGTGCGGCGCCGGCAGGACCTCCTGTTCGAGGCGCGCGGGGTCCGCGTCTACGACGACTTCGCGCACCACCCGACCGCCGTGGACGAGACGCTCCGCGCGCTCCGGTCCCGGCACCCGGAAGGCGCGCTGTGGGCGGTGTTCGAGCCGCGCAGCGCGACCGCGTGCCGCGCCCTCCACCAGGAGCCCTACGCGCGCGCCTTCGGCGCGGCCGACCGCGTCGTGCTCGCGCCGCTCGGGCGGCCGGAAATCGCCGCGGGCGAGCGGCTCGACCTCGACCGGCTGGTGCGCGACCTGGAGCAGGCGGGCAGGCGCGCAGAGGCGGCGGGCTCGGTGGACGAGATCGTCGCCGCGATCGCGCGCGACGCGCAGGAGGGCGACACGATCGCGCTCCTGTCCAACGGGGCGTTCGGCGGCATCTACGACAAGCTCCGCGGCGCGCTGTCGACGAGGTCGCGATGAGCGGGCGCGGGCCAGCGGAGCTGCTCGAGCTGTCCGGGATCGCGCTCCGCGTCGCCGAGGAGGCGGCGGCGCTCGTGCAGGCCGGGTTCCGCGCGGGCCCGCGCGGCCTGCGCGTGGAGGAGAAGGCGCCGCGCGATCTCGTGACCCAGTTCGACAAGGCGAGCGAGGACCTGCTCGTCGCGCGGCTCGGCGCGCTCACGCCGGGCATCGCCGTCGTCGGCGAGGAGCAGAGCGCCGCGCGCGCCACGGAGCCGCGCGGCGGGCTCGTCTGGTACGTCGATCCGCTCGACGGCACGACGAACTTCGTCCACGGCCACCCGTTCTGGTGCGTCTCCGTCGGCCTGATGGAGGACGACACGCCCGTCGCCGGCGCCGTCGTCGCGCCCGTGCTCGGGATCCGCTGGACGGGCTTCCGGTCGCGCGAGCCGCAGCCGCTCGGCGCCGCGCCGGAGCGGCCCGCGACCGCCGGAGAGGCGCGCCGCAACGGCGAGCGTTGCACGGTCAGCGCCACGGCGTCGCTGGAGCACGCGATGGTGGCGACCGGCTTCCCGCCGGTGCGCGACCGGGCTCCGGACAACAACTTCGACGCCTTCATGAGCGTCAAACGCAACGCTCAGGCCGTGCGGCGCTGCGGCAGCGCGGCGATCGATCTCTGCATGGTCGCCGACGGGACCTACGACGCCTACTGGGAGCGCCGGCTCCACGCCTGGGACGTCGCCGCCGGGAGCGCGATCGTGCGCGGCGCGGGCGGCGTGATCACCGCGCTCGACGGCGGTCCGCCGGACTACCACGTAGGCGACATCATGGCGTCGAACGGCCTCGTCCACGATCCCATCGTTGCCCTCTTCTCGCATCCCGGCCCGCCGACCCGCTAGGCGGCTCGACGGCCGGCTCAGGGCCAGCCGTGGGGCGCTCGCGCACGAGCGGCGTCAACACGCGGGGCGACAGGCGCAGCAAGCGCAACAACAAACGACAGCGACGCTCGCGAGGCGAGAAACGCAAAACGTCGGAACCGTGCGGAGGAGCGGTTGACTGAGCCGCCCAGGGAACTATTCTATGGTCGTTCCCTCTGCCGACTTCGTGAGGCGTTGGACGATTGAATCCCGAGTAAGCGAGAACCAGGGAGCCAACAACGATACCGTGGTGAGCTAGGCCCGGAACCATTCACCGGGAAGCCTGAAGCGGTACTTAGGCTCCCACCTAGCAGCTATGCTAGGGGTTCAAGTCCTTCTGCCCACGTCCTCGGCGGTACGGAACATCTCTCCCCTGCGGGCCGCCCACGCGGCCCGCAGTTTTTTTGTGCGCGCGACACGCGCTGTGCCCTCGACATGGGTCCAGCGGTCGCCGCACCGCGGCGTCGCCGGGGGGCGCGGCGCCGGCGTGCGGACCACGGCCCGGCTTTTGTTTCCGTTCTCATCCCCCTTCCGGTAGCTTCGGGCCCGCGATGGACACGAGATCCCCTCGATCTGCAGGAGCGCAGCACGACGAGCAGGGCCCGCTCGCCGGCGCAGCACGGTTTGGGTCGTCGAGCCACCGCGGGCGCCGCACCCCCGGCCGCTCGCGCTTCGTGCGGCGCCTTGCCCTGACGCTCGCGATCCTCACGGTGCCCGGGGCGGCCCTGGCCGCGGTGACGATCAAGGGCAGGACCACGGGCATGCCCAAGCTCCTGAACCCGGTCTGGAACGAGGCCAAGGATCCGAAGGCGAACCGGTACACGTTCCGCGAGCCCTCCCCGACCGTCCGCGCCGATGTCCGGGCGCTCGTCGGCTACATGCCGAAGGAGCTGTGCGTCGTCGCGCTCGGCGAGAAGGGCGAGCCGCAGCAGACGCCGCGAACGGTCGTCATCTCGGGCGGCCGCACCACGCCCGTGACCCTCGTCGTCGCCCCGGGACAGCGGATCCAGTTCGAGAACCACGATCCGTTCCCGCACAAGATCTACGACGTCGGCAACAAGGGGCTCCCGCCGGTCGAGATCGCCGCCGCCAAGACCCGCGCCTGGACGCCGCCGGGGCCAGGCAAGTACGAGATCCGCGATCAGCTCGCCCCGAGCGTCCGGTCGTGGATCGTCGTCGAGCCGAAGGCCGTGGCGAGCGCCTACCCGGATCGTCAGGGGAGCTTCGCCATCGAGGTCGAGGCCGGAACGTACACGCTGCAGGGCTACTTCAACGGCGAGCCGGTCGGAAAGGCCGTCGAGGCCGTCGTGAAGCCCGGGCCGGAGCAGCAGTTCCTCAGGGAGCCAGTCGTCGTGGGCGAGGCCGGTGGACCGAGCGCGGAGGCAGGAAAGTAGACCATGCTGCTGTCGCGTTTCTGGTACGGGGTGCTCGCGCTCGCGCTCGGCGCCGCGATCTTCATCCTCTTCGTCGCCGCCCAGCTCTACAACCGCTCGAGCCACCGCGCGATGAGCGAGTCGCTCAGCGCCGACTCCAGCGCCGTCGAGTGGTTCCTCAACGACGACGCCCGGAAGCGATCGAGCGCGCTCATCCGCGTCGCGCTGACCCCGGCCCTGCGGACGGCGCTCGCCAAGTCGTCGGCCGAGGCCAAGCCGGGCGCCGACCTGCGCGAGAAGGCCCGCACCGCGCTGCGCAGCGCGGTCGCCGAGGTGCCGCCGGAGCTCAAGTTCGATCACGTGTGGGCCGTCGACGCGGCCGGCCGGGTGGTCGCGTCGGTGGACTTCGAGCACCGTGAGGACTGGGAGCTCGGCGGCTACTCGGTCGTCGCCGACGCCCTCCACGGCTGGATCCGCGACGACGCCTGGGTCTGGAAGGGCCGCATCCTGCGCGTCGTGGCGCGCCCCGTCGAGCAGGACGTCAACGGTGAGCCGGTCGGGGCCGTGATCGGCGCCAAGATCATCGACGACACCTTCGCCCGCGCGGTCACGAAGCGCACCGGCGCGGCCGTCGGCTTCTACGCCGAGGGGGCGCGCGTCGCCTCCGGCGCGCCCGAGGGGTTCGACAAGTCGAACCTCGACCAGATCACGCAGGATCTGAAGCTGCTCGACAACAACAAGGACTACGTCGAGAAGGGGCGCTCCGAGGTCCGCGTCATCGGCACGCACCTCGGCGTGGTGTACGCGCGGCTGCCCGGCGAGGCGTGGGAGCTCGGCGCCGGCTACGCGGTCGGCCGCCTCGCGGCGTCGGTCGACTCGCCGCTCAACTTCCTCGACAAGGCGAACAACGACGACAAGAGCCAGGTGCCCACGGCGCTGATCCTGGCGGGCATCCTCGCCCTGGCCGCGATCGGGCTGGTGTTCTCGTTCCTGGAGCACACGCGGCCGCTCAATGTCTTCCGCAACGAGGCCACGCGCCTCGCCAAGGGCGAGGTCGACGTGCTGGCGCCGAGCCGGTTCCGCGGCGCCTACCGGAAGATCGCGGCGGACATCAACGACGGCGTCGAGAAGGTGGCCGCGAAGGGCGGCGCGCCCAGGAAGGCCGCCGACCTCGAGCAGGTGCTCGGCCCGATCCCGGCGCAGCCGGCGATGAGCGCGTTCTCGGTGCCGCTCGGCCCCGGCGAGCCGCGCCCCGATTCGCGCCCGTCGTACCCGAAGCCCATGGTGAGCCCGCGCAGCCCGACGCGGCGGCCCGGCTCGCACCCGCTCAGCGGCCCGCCGCCGGCCCGCGAGGCCGAGGAGCAGGTCGAGGCGATCGAGGAGGTCTCGGACGCGAACATCGCGCTCCCCCCCCAAGGCCCCGCGGGCGCTCCGGGGCGCCCGCCGCCGCGGCGCCCGCCGCCGCCGCCGCCGCCGCCCAAGGCGCCGGCCGCGCCCGCCCTGGCGAACACGCTCCCCGAAGCGACGAGCGCGCCGGAAGCGCCGGCCGCGCGGCAGGACGGCGCCGGAGATCCGGACGAGCTCACCGAATGGAACGCCGTCTACGAGGAGTTCCTGTCGGTCAAGCAGCAGTGCGGGGAGCCCACGAACGCCCTCACCTTCGACAAGTTCAAGGGGACGCTGCAGCGCAACAAGGACGCGCTCGTGGCGCGCCACAACTGCTCGCGGGTGCGCTTCACGGTCTACGTGAAGGACGGCAAGGCGGCGCTCAAGGCGTCGCCGGTGAAGTAGCCGCCGGGGATCGCCGCGCGGAGACGGAGGCCCATGAAACGAGGAGCTGCGGGCGCCGCGGGCGTCGCGTTCGCTGCGATGGTGGCCGCCGGCGCGGCGCGCGCGTCGTCGGGGCTCGACTCGCCGGACATCGGGGTGCTCCAGCTCGGTCGCGGCGGGGCCTGGGTCGCGCGGGCCGACGATCCGCTCGCGGCCTACTTCAACCCGGCGGGGCTCGCCGCGCAGAGGAGCAGCGCGCACGGCGGCGTCCACTTCATCCAGCTCGCGCAGTGCTTCACGCGCCTCGGCCCCGATGGGCGGCCCGTCCCGCCGAGCTACACGACGGCGATCCCGGCGCCCGGCAGCCAGGGCGGCCCCGACCCCGAGGTGTGCGCCGAGGGCGGCCTGTTCCCGAACCCCCAGCTCGCCGCGACCCTCCGCGTGAGCGACGCGCTCGCCGTCGGCGTCGCGGTGCTCGGCCCGCACGGCGTCGGCGAGCGGTCCTGGCCCGAGTCGCTCCCGTACACGCACCCGAGCTTCGGCGAGATGACGCAGCCGTCGCCCCAGCGGTACCTGCTCACGTCGCTCGACGCCCTGATGCTGATGCCGACGCTCTCGGTCGGCTTCACCCCCGCGGAGGGGGTCTCGATCGGCGCCGGCTTCATCTGGGGCATGGCGGTCCTCGATTTCGTCAACTTCGCCGAGGCGACCTCGGCCGCGGGCGGCGACGACTTCAGCGCGCGCGGCGATCTGCGCACGCGCGCGAAGGCGGACGATCTCTTCATCCCGGGCTTCGTCCTCGGCGCGCGCTGGGCGGCGACGGCGCACCTCGACCTGGGCGCGTGGTTCAAGTGGCAGGACGCGGTGCGCGCGGAGACCGACCTCACGATCGAGTCGCGCTACTGGACGCCCGCCGGGGTCAAGAACGAGGACCCCTGCAGGGGCGAGCCGCCGGGGTGCAACGTCACCGAGGAGCGGAGCGCGGGCTCTCTCACGATGCCGATCCCCATGGAGGCGAAGCTCGGCCTCCGGTACCACAGGCCGCGCGCCGGCGCCCTGCGGGCCGCGCGGTCCTCCGCCGCCGAGCCCCGCGTCCGCGACCCGATGGTCGACGACCTGTTCGATGTGGAGCTCGACTTCACCTGGGCCAACAACAGCGCGGTCGATGCGATCGAGGTCCGGTTCCGCGAGGGCATCCCGGTGCGCGGCACGGTCGTGGGCACCGTGCCGCCCAACGCCGACGTCCCGCACCGCTGGCGCGACGTCTTGGGAGTCCGGCTCGGCGGCGATTTCGTCGTGCTCCCCGATCTCCTCGCGCTGAGGGCCGGCGGCTTCTTCGAGACGAAGGGGCAGGACGACGCCGATCTGAACCTCGATTTCCACCTCGGCTATCGGGTCGGCGTCGGGGCCGGCGTGACCGCGCGCGTCGGCCCGGTCGACATTTCGGCGGCGTTTCAGCACACGTCCTTCGGCCCGCTGGACAACGGCGGGAAGGGGCGCATCAAGGCCGTCTCCGGCGCTGTCCCGAGCGGCTACCGCAGCATCCAGAGCGTGAACGGCGGCCGCTTCGAGAGCAGCCTGGACGAGTTCGGTCTGAGCGGAACGATGCGCTTCTGAGCGGGCGGCCGCTCGGCGCGGAGGCGGCAGAACGCGCCGCGCTACAGCGCGGCGGGGGGGCGCGGCGGAGCGCCGGGGCGGTCGACGCGGAAGGCGGTCGCGCCTATAAGATGGCTCCACCATGAGCGAATCGAACGTCCGTAACCTGGTCATCATCGGCTCCGGTCCTGCCGGGCTCACCGCCGCCATCTACGCGGCGCGCGCCAACCTGAAGCCGCTCCTCATCGAGGGCTTCAGCGCCGGCGGCCTGATCCCGGGGGGCCAGCTCATGTTCACGACCGATGTCGAGAACTACCCCGGCTTTCCCGAGAAGGTCACCGGCCAGGAGCTGATGCAGCGCTTTCGCGACCAGGCCGCGCATCAGGGCACGGAGATCGTGACGGCGGACGTGACCCGGGTCGAGCTCACGGGCCACCCGTTCAAGGTGTGGGTGGATGACACGCTCTACCTGACGAAATCGGTGGTGATCGCGACGGGCGCGCGCGCCAACTACCTCGGCCTCGAGAGCGAGGAGAAGCTCAAGAACAAGGGCGTCAGCGCCTGCGCGGTCTGCGACGGCGCCCTCTTCCGCGGCCAGGACGTCGTGGTCGTCGGCGGCGGCGACACGGCGATGGAGGAGGCCTCCTACCTGTCCGGGCTCTGCAGCAGCGTCACGCTCGTGCACCGCCGCGACGAGTTCCGGGCGTCGAAGGCGATGATCCAGCGCGTGACCGAGAACCCGAAGATCAAGATCCTCTACAGCCACGTCGTGGAGGAGGTGCTCGACGTGAAGGCCGACATGGTGACGGGCGTCCGGGTCAAGAGCACGAAGACGGGCGACAGCCACCTCGTGCCCGCGGCGGCCATGTTCGTCGCGATCGGCCACACGCCGATGACGGATCTCTTCGTTGGGCAGCTCGAGACGCACCCGAACGGCTACCTGAAGACGGTGCCGGGCTCGACGCGCACGAACATCCCCGGCGTCTTCGCCGCGGGCGACGTGCAGGACTGGAACTACCGCCAGGCCGTGACGGCCGCCGGCACGGGTTGCATGGCCGCGCTCGACGCGGAGCGCTGGCTCGCGCAGCAGGGCGGCCACTGAGGGACGGCGATGGTTGAAGCGCTGCGCGAAGAGCTCGCCGATCTGACCGCCTCGGTCCGGGCGTTCCTGGAATGGCACGCAGCGACCGGCGCGGACGGGCTGCCGGGCCATCCTTCAGCGCTCCACGAGGCGCTGGGCGCGTCGTCTCCGGACGGCGGTCCGCCGGCCCCTCGCCGCGCGGAGCGGGGTTTCGCCGGGCTGGATGCGCCTTCACCGCCGGCATCGCGCGGGGGCAGCGGCGCGGCCTTCGCGCCGCCGGAGCAGCGCTCCGCCGCTGCCGCCGTCTCCCCGCCGCATCCGGAGCAGCGCCCCGCCGCTGCCGCCGTCTCCCCGCCGCATCCGGAGCAGCGCTCCGCCGAGGCCCAGGCGGCGCGGTCTCCGGTGCAGGCGCAGCGGGGTCCCGAGCCGTCCCGCCCTGCCGTGAGCGCCGCCTCGTCGCCGCGCGCCGAACCGGCTGCGCGCGCGAACGCACCGCAGCCGGTTACGCCAGAGGAGCGCGTGACGCGGCTCGCGCTCCTCGCGGAAGAGGTCCGCACCTGCCAGAAGTGTCCGCTCCACGAGGGCCGCACCCACACCGTGTTCTCGCGCGGCAGCCCGCTCTCCGAGATCGTGTTCGTCGGCGAGGGGCCCGGGGCGGAAGAGGACCTGCAGGGCGAGCCGTTCGTCGGCCCGGCCGGACAGCTGCTCGACAAGATGATCGCGGCGATGGGGTACCAGCGCGACGGGGTCTACATCTGCAACATCGTGAAGTGCCGGCCGCCGAAGAACCGCAAGCCCGAGCCGGCCGAGATGGCGACCTGCAGCCCCTACCTCGCGTCCCAGCTCGCGCTGATCAAGCCCAAGGTGATCGTGGCGCTCGGCGCCACCGCGGTGCAGGGGCTGATCGGCACGACCGAGGGGATCACGAAGCTCCGCGGGACCTGGAAGCTCTACAAGGGCTCGATCCCGATCATGCCCACGTTCCATCCGGCCTACCTGCTGCGCCAGCCGAGCGCGAAGCGAGAGGTCTGGAGCGACCTGAAAGAGGTGATGCGCCACCTCGGCAAGAGCGCGCCCGACCGAGGCTGACGTGACCGCCTGCGCTTCCGGGCGCGAGACCCCGGCGGCGCGGGCGTCCGGCGGGGCGCCTCCGGCCGAGCCGCCATCGCTGCTCTCGGCTGTGCGCTGCGCGCTGGCGCTCCTCGGCATCCTGCCCTGGTGCATCGCCCTGGCGCGGAGCCACCTGCCGCTCGGAGAGCTCGGCGCCGCGCTCGATCGCCTCTTCGTGCCGATATGCCACCGCATGCCCGGGCGGTCCCTCGCGCTCGAGGGCGTCGTGATGCCGCTCTGCAGCCGCTGCGCTGGCATCTTCGCCGGCGTCGCGGCGGGCGCCGCGATCGCGCGGCCTCGCCTGGCGATGACGACGTGGCGCCCGATCCTGATCGGCCTCAGCGCGTTGATGGCGCTCGACGTGGCGACCCAGGATCTCGGGTTGCGCCCGGTCTGGCATGCCACCCGCCTCGCCACAGGCCTGGCCTTCGGCTACGCCGTGGCCGCGGCGTTCCTCGCGCAGCTCGCTCGCCGCCCGGGCTGAACGCAGCTCGCCTGGCGCCCGGGCCGAGCGCTACTTGCGGCCCCCCATGGCCCTGCACTCGTGCACGGGGCCCTTCGTGGCATGGCGAACGCACTCGCTGTACGCCGCGACGCCATCCTTCCACTTGCCCGTGTCCTGGAGCGCCGAGCCCAGGTAGAGATAGGGCAGCGCGTCGGTCGGATCGGCCGCGATGGCGGCGCGAGACGCCTCGATCGCGTCCTTGTACCTGCCGCGGTTGAGGAAGCTCAGCGCTTCCTTCTTCAGCTTGCCTGCGTCCTCAGGGCTGACCGCGGGCGCCGCGGCCTCCGCGGCCTCGGCTGCCGCAGCCGTCTCGGCCGCAGCCGTCTCCGCCTCGGCCTTCTCCGCGGCTGCCTTCTCCGCCTCGGCCTTCTCCGCGGCTGCCTTCTCCGCCTCCGCGGTCGCCTTCAGCGGCTCGGGAGCGGCCTCCGCCCCCTTTGCCGCGGCCTCCGTCCGCGCCGGCTCGGCCTGCGCAGGCGCCTTCTCCCGTGCAGGCGCAGGATTCCCTGCCACGGCCAGGAGCTTCGCTTCCCTGTGCGCCGGCTTCGAAGCAGGCGCTGCCATCGCGACCGGCGCTTGCGAGGACGGCTTGCCCGAGAGCACCGACTTGGCGACCACCGCGACGGAGATCACCCCGGCGAGCCCCGCGACCGCCGCGACGATCCGGCGAAGGCGCGCCCGGCGGGCGAGGGTCTCGGGCGACAGCTGATGCACCACCACGAGGCGCTCGTCAGCGTGCTCGTCGGGATGATTGGCCACCTCGGTGAGCGGCGGGAACGACTCCTCCTCGCGCCGGAAGAACGCCGCCGTCGGCGAGGAAGGGTCCATCAGATCCAGCGCGTCCGAGTCGGGCGACGGCTCGTCGGGTGAGGACGCCGGGCCTGCCGGCGGCTCCGAGGCGCCGGCTCGTTCAGACGCTGTCGACGGGTCGGAATCCAGCGCCTTGAGAGGCGCCGCGTCGCTCGTGCTGCGTGGAGCGGCCGGCGGCGCGGCGGGCGCCTCGGAGATCCTCGAAACAGCGGGCGCCTCTTTCCGAGCAGCGGGCGCCTCCGCGGCCAGCGGAGCAGCGGCCACCCGGGCAACCGGCGGCGCAGCGGGCGCCGGCGCTGCCGACGGGGCTGCGGGCGCCTCGACGGCCGGCGGCGCAGCGGTCGCACAGACCTCGGCTGCCGGCGCAGGAGCAGCGGAGAGCTCCTCGGCCGCCCCGGCGACGTCCTGGCCGCTCGCCACCGGCTGCGCCGGATCCTGGGTCGCGAAGGTCGGCCCCTCGAGCGCCGCCGACCTGCGGGGCTGAGAAGCCCGGGGACGGAGGCTGCGGCCCCTGTTCGCGCGGGCCGATGCAAGAAGTCGCTTCGACATGTCCGAACCATCCTCCCGTGATCGTCACGCCCCCGATGGCGCAGGGGACCGGCGACTCGCCCTATTCATGATCCAGGCCGGCCCCAACGGCGAGCGCCCCCCCGCGGTTTCCGTGCGCTCGCAGCACCCCCCGTGTGCCGGATCGTGCCGCGCGGCCATGCCCCACCATGCCCGCGCTCGATGAGACCCCACCGAGCCTCTCCCCACCAGAAATTGATGGTCTTCTCGCAACGGCGCGCGCCGGGCGCCGGGCGCACCGGACGTTCCTTCCGGCGGACGCGCCCCTGAGGGTGCGGCGATCCAGGGTGATGGAGCCCCCGGCGCCGCGCACGTCAGCCTCCACCGAGCTGCACCGGCCGCCCCGCGACCGGGGCAGCGCGGAGCAGGACGAGCGTGTCGAGCTTCTTCTTCGCGTCGGAGCCGATGACCGTGCCCGCCAGGTTGTGCGCCATCTCCCAGGGCACATCGTCATCCGCCGAGAAGAAGGCCACCGTCGCGCTGCACGCGGCGATGTCCTTCGTGAGCTGCTCGCCGGTGTGCGACAGATCCGGGCCGGCGAGCCCCTTCCGCTGGCGCTTGCCCATGCCGCCGCCGAACGGCCAGATCGCCGTCGCGAGGTCCTTCAGCACCATCGCGCTGACGGCGCAGGCGGGGGGCTTCGACACGCGCCCCTCCGGCACCACCGTGATCTCCTTCGGGAGGTCGTCGCGGCCGTCGGTCTTGATGATGACCTTCGGCGCGCCGGCCGCGCCGAGCTCCGTCACGACGGCGGCGACCGCGCTCGGCTTCGCCCTCTTGTCGGCCAGCAACGTGACGGGCTTGCCGTCGATCGGCAGCGCGCGGACCACCTTCGCGAGCTTCTCGGCCCCGTCCTTCTGCGCCAGATCCACGCGCTGGCCGAGGTAGGGGCCCATGGAATCGACGAGCAGCTCGGGCATGCCCTTCGGCTTCGGCGGCTCGGCGGGCGCCGCGACGACCGGGGCCGCCGTGGCGGCGGCGCCGGGCTCGGACGGCTTCGGCGCGCTCTCGCACGCCGCCGCGGCCAGGATCAAGCCGGCGACGGCCGCGAGGCGGGGCAAGGCGCCGGAACGGAGGCAGGAGGCTCGCATGGCGCAGCAGTGTAACCAACCGGCCTGGCTCCGCGCACCTCCGCTGTGCGAGAGTTCGCGCGATGGCTTCACCGCTCGTCGAACGGCTGGCTGAGCTCGGATCGTCCGCTCGAACCGCCGTCGAGGACGACCGGGGGCCGACGACCTTCGCGGCGCTCACGGAGCGAGCCCTCCGCGTGCGCGGCGCGCTGCTCGCCGGCAGCCGGCGGCGCGGCGTGGACGAGCGCGCGAGCCCGAGCTCCCCGGAATCCCTGGGCGGGGAGCGGATCCTGCTCCTCGTGCCGCCCGGCGCGGCGTGGCTCTCGGCGTTCCTCGGCGTCATCCTCGCCGGCGGGATCGCGCTGCCGCTGTCGCCCCTCTATCCGCCGGCCGAGCTCGAGTGGCTCGCGAGCGACGCCGGCGTGCGGCGGATCATCGCCGGAGACGAGCTCGCCGCCGTTGTCGCCCCGATCGCGCAGGGCCGCGCCGTGCTCCGCGTGGAGGACCTCGAGCGCGCCGCCCCGCGGCCGGAGGGGGCGATCTCGGACATCGCCGCCGACGATCCGGCGCTCCTGCTCTACACGAGCGGCACGACCGGCAAGCCGAAGGGGGCGCTCCTCACGCACCGCAACCTGTCCGTGCAGGCGGAGCTCCTGCGCGCCGCCTGGGGCTTCTCCGAGCACGACGTGCTGCTGCACGCGCTGCCGCTGCACCACCTCCACGGCGTCGCCATCGCGCTCACGACGTCGCTGCTCGCGGGCAGCGCGACGAGGATGCTGCCGCGCTTCGACGCCCAGCGCGTCGCCGCCGAGATCGCGCGCCGCTCCGCCACGGCGTTCATGGCGGTGCCGACCATGTACCAGCGGCTGCTCGAGCAGCTCGACCGCGGCGACGCGCCCGGCTTCGCCGCGGGGGCGCGGGCCCTCCGGCTGGCGACGAGCGGCTCCGCGGCGCTGCCGGTGACGCTGGCCGAGCGCTGGCGCGACCTCACCGGCACGATCCCGCTCGAGCGCTTCGGGATGACCGAGATCGGCGTCGGCATGAGCAACCCGCTCGATCCGGGCGGCCGGCGGGCAGGCTGGGTCGGCTCTCCGCTGCCGACCGTCGAGGCCCGCATCACGGACGACGCGGGCAACGCGTCGGAATGGGCGCCGGGCGAGGCGTCGGGCGAGGCGGTGGCGCGACGCGGCGACGCCGCGGTCGCGCGCGGTGAGCTCTGGATCCGGGGGCCGAGCGTCTTCAAGGGCTATCTCGGGCGCGAGGACGCCACCGCCGCGGCCTTCCAGGACGGCTGGTTCCGCACGGGCGACGTCGCGGAGCGCTCCAGCGACGGGTGCTTCCGCCTCCTCGGGCGGACCTCGGTCGATATCCTCAAGAGCGGCGGGTACAAGCTGTCCGCCCTCGAGATCGAGGAGGCGCTGCGGGAGCACGGCGCGATCGCCGAGGTCGCGGTGATCGGCGTCCCCGACGAAGCGTGGGGCGAGCGCGTCGTCGCGGTCGTCGTCGCCGCGCCGGGGCGAGAGGCGGAGTGCGCGACCGGACCGCTCCGCGCCTGGGCGAAGGAGCGGCTCGCGCCCTACAAGGTGCCGCGCGAGTCGATCGTCGTACCGAGCCTGCCGCGCAACGCGATGGGCAAGGTCGTCAAGCCGGAGATCGCGAGGGCGATCGCGGCGAGCATGTCCGGCGGAAGGGCCCCGAGCGCGCGGTAGACGTCGCTTGACCGAGGCGCTCCGCTCCGGCCTACTCGGCCCCGATGCAGCCTGCCACCCCCATGGACCCCGCCGCGTACGGCGGCCTCGCGGTTCAACCCTTCGCGCACCCCACCTATACCATCAAGCGGCCCTTCTGGTCGCTGCTCGGCCGCAAGTTTCACGTCTATGCGCCCGACGGCTCCCTCGTGTGCTTCGTCAAGCACCCGCTGCTCAAGCTGCGCCAGGAGTTCACCCTCTTCGCCGATGAGTCGGAGTCGCAGCCGCTGCTCACGATCCGTTCGCGGCAGGTCGTCGCCCTCAATCGGTGTCTGGACGTCCTCGACGCGCGCACCGGCGAGCGGGTCGGGACCCTCCGCTCGCGCGGCCTCAAGTCGCTCCTCCGCGACACCTGGGACATCCTCGACCCCTCGGATCAGCCGGTCGGGCTGATGCAGGAGGACGGCGCCGCGCTGCTCCGCCGCATGTTCCCGCTCCTCACCGGCAAGTGGCATATCGAGCTCCACCAGCAGGAGGTCGCGAAGGTGACTCAGGTGTTCCGGTTCTTCGTCAAGGAGTTCACGCTCGACCTGTCGATGAACCAGGGGAGGGTCGACGCCCGGTTCGCCATCGCCTGCGCCCTGCTCGCGCTCATGGCCGAGACAGCGCGCGAGTCCCGCTGAGCCCGCGCCCCCGCGGGCGTCCCCCGGCGGCCTCCGCCCGCCCGATCGCCGAAACTTGGCCCGTTTCGGCGAGTTCTGCCAGGTTGCCGCGCGATGCGCCTCGATCCTGTCTCCCGCCTCGATGCCGCCTCCGAGGAGGGCCGATCGCCGTCCCCCCCTGTGCCTCCGTCCGGCATGACCCGCTTTGCCCCGAGCGGGCAGGGCGCCGACTCCGAGCGCGAGCTCAGGGCGCGGCGCTTCCTCTGGGCGAGCGCCCCGGCGGCGCCGGACGGGCAGCTCCGCGCGACGCTCGACGAGGCCATCGAGCTCGCGCTGGCGATGCGCGGCGCGCTGCCGCCGCGGGTCCAGGCAGGCGAGCCGCTCGAGGCGGTGATCGCCGACCAGATCTTCCGGGCGAAGGCGCTCGGCGCCGCGGGGCTCGCCGTCGCCCTGCCGCGGCTCGCGGGCGGCGCGCGGGGCGCGCTCCCTCCGGACGACAGCGCGACGCTCCTCGCCTGGCTCAGCGCGACGCGCGAGGCGCCTGTCGCCCTCGTCTTCGACGAGGACGACAGGTCCGCGCAGGTGCTCGCGCCGGTGCCCCTCGCGGACCTCGTCGCGAGGAACGCGCCCGAGGGGCCCGGCGCCATTTCCCACCTGCGCGTGCAGGCGCGCAGCCTCGCGGCGCGCGAGCCGGACCGCAGCCTCGCGGCGCGCGAGCCGGACCGCAGCCTCGCGGCGCGCGAACCGGAGCGCCCCGTCGGGCCGGCGCAGCAGGGCGCCGCAGCGCTCGCCCCGGACGAGGCGCTCCCGGCCGAGCCGGCAGCGCCCGGAGCGCCGGCGTCGCCCTCCGCCGCCGAGGGGCGGACGGAGGCGAGGCCGCGCGGCGTGCTGCCCCCCCGCTCGTCGAGGATCCGCCGCCCGGACGCACCGGCGGCCGTCTTCTCCGCCGGGAGAGGCCCAGGCGCCGCGCCGGCGCACGGGGCGGGCTCGCCGCCCGCCGCGAACGAGACGCTCGCGATGGCCCTGGCCAGCGCCGCTCCGGGCGCGCCGGCCGCCGATCCGGGCGCGGCGGCCGAGGAGCGCGGCGCGGCAACGACGCTCAGACCGCCGCGCGCCGCGCCCGAGGCCGAGCCCGCCGCGCCGAGCGCGCACGCCGCGCCGATCCTCGACGCCGTCCAGGCGGACGCCGACGCGATGCCGCCGGCGCGGACGGAGCGGAAGGCGCCGCGCAACCGGGTCCTCAGCGCGGCCGAGTGGCGAGCGCTCGCCGTCGAGCTCGACAACGCCCGCGGCCCGAAGCCGGTCCGGGTCATCGAGCAGCTGTTCGCCACCCACTACACGCCGCTGCTCGGCGCGACGCTCGCGGGCGAGACGGACGCGGCCGTGCGCGGCGTGGTCGACAGCTGGAGGACCAGCTTCGAGCACAGCTACCGGGAGGCATTCTCGGCGCTGCGCGTGACCGGCAAGCGGCCGCCCATGGTGTTCGATGCGCCGGACATCGCCGCCCGCATCGGCCGGCTCAACGGGGCGCGCGGGGTGAAGCTCCTGCTCGTCGACGCGATGCGCTTCGACCTCGGTGAGCGCGTCGCCGCCCACCTGAAGGAGATCTTGATGGATCGGGCCATCCTTGTGGAGCGCTCGCTGCTCTGGGCGGCGCTGCCGCCCACGACGACGACGCAGATGTCGCTGCTCGCCCGCGGGCCGGACGGGCTCCGCGAGACGATGCCCCCGACCGAGGCGGAGCCCGCCATCGCCCGCGGGCGCGCCGTGGCGACGCTGCGGCGCGAGCGGGTCGGGTCGCGCGAGCTGATGAAGCTCGACCTCGTGGAGGCGCGCCTGCGCGCCGCGGGGCCGCCGTTCGCCGAGCGGATCGAGGCCATCGCGGAGGAGGTCGCCGACGTCGTCGCGCGGTTCATGGCCAGCCTGCCGCCGCGGACCCTCCTGCTCGTGTTCGGCGACCACGGGTTCCGCATGACGTCCATGGGAGACGGCGGCGCGACCGGCCCGGCGTCGCAGGGCGGAGGCTCACCGGAAGAGGTGCTCGTCCCGGCGCAGGCGTGGCTCGTCGGCGGCGTGCACTGAGCGACAGCCGCTTCAGGCCGATCCGTGCCGGCGCGGCCGGCGCTGGCCGGCGCGCCGCGCGGGCCCGTCAGGGCGACGTGCGGTAGGGGCCCGCCGCCCCCTCGCTCCGCGCCTTCGGGCGGAGCAGCCCCGCGAGGCGGGTCGCGACGAGCGCCCCGGCACCGATCAGCGCGACGGCCGCGCAGAGCGCGCCGCCGATGTACGGGATCGCGCTGACGATCAGCAGGCCGAGGCAGCCGATCGCGAGGTGAGCGTAGGGGTTCTTTGTCCGGTGACCGAAGAGCCCCGCCCCCGCCGTCTCGAGCACGGCGCAGCCGCCCGCGACCACGGCGACGACGGCGAGCAGCAGGCCGAGCACCGCGAACGGCACGCCGATCAGCGTGACGCAGAGGGCGACGGCGATCGCGAGGGCGCCGAGGACGCCCACCACGCCGAGCGCGAACGATCGCATGGGCCGGGCGACGATCTCGACCTTGAGCGCCTCCATGCGCCTCGGCCAGAGCGCGAGCATCACGGCGCCGAACGCGAACAGGAACGCCGTGCGCGTCACCGCGTGGCCGGCCCTGCGCGCGAGCGTGGACGCTCCCTGCGCGCTCGCTCCGTCGCCTCCCGCGGGGCTCAGGTCGTTGTTCACGTCGCCCCGGATGCGCGCGCGCTCGCCCCGGTGGAGCGGGCCGCCCACGACGTCGACGTCGCCGTCGATGCGGGCTCCGTCGGCCACGGTGAGGGGGCCGCCCACCGTCGACACGTCGCCGCGCACGCGCGCGCCCTCGTGGATGTGCGTGGAGCCGCCCATCACGTCGATGTCGCCGGTGACGGTGCCCCACACGTCGAGCGAGCCGCCGATCACCGACACGTCGTTGACCACCTCGCCCTTTTCGACCCGGAGGCTGCCCCCGGTCACGAACCGATCCCGACCGCGCGAGGAGGGCGGCGCCTCCTCGGCGTCCTCGTCCTCCGCGTCGTCGGGCGACGCCGCGGGCGCGAGCGCCGCCGGGGGCCCGGGCGCGGGCGCCGCCTGCGCAAGCGTCGGCTGCGGCGTCGCCGGGGCGATCGCGATCAGGTCGCCGTCGCGGGTCGCGACGTAGCTCCCGTCGGCGAGCAGGAGCTCCAGCACCCGGTCCGCCGGCTGGTCCTTCACGTGGAGATCGACGGCGTCGCCGGGCGGCGCGTTGAGCACGAGGCTCCACCCGGCCGCCTGGGCGACGCGCTTCACCGCTTCGTTGCGCGGCTCGTTGCTCAGCTCGACGCTCACCTTCGGCTCGACGTCTGGCCAGGACCCCTTGCGGAGGATCTCCGCCGTGGCCGCGCCGCTGGTCGAGACCCCCAGCGCGGCGCCCAGCGCAGCGGCGCCGAGGCGCGAGGAGGAAAAGAGACGAGTCGAGACGATGCGCATCACATCCCTCCGTTCAGCGAGAGCTGCTTTCCCCTGGTCCACGCGACATAGACCCCCACGATCAGGAGCAGCGCCGCCGAGAGCCACGGCAGCGCCGTGAGCCACCCGGACAGGGCCCCGCTCCCCGCGAAGGCGCAGCCGATGCTCACCACCACCGAGCAGGCGTGCCAGAGCCCCGCCCACCCCTCCCGCAGGCCGCCCACCCCGGCCACGAGCGACGGCACCGCGCCGAGCGCCGAGATCGCCAGGGCGAAGGCGAGCGCGGGGACCGGCAGCGGGGCGCGCGCCGCGGCGGGCTCCCTCGCGCCGCCGGGCGCCGCCTGGGCGCGCAGCAGCTCCCCCGCGCGGAGCGACAGGAGCGCCGCCTGGCCGAGCTCCGCGGAGCAGCACGGGCAGCGAGCGACATGCGCGAGCGCGCCCTCGGGCAGGATGGCCTCCTCGCCGTCGCCGAGCGCGGTGAGCGCTATCTCGGTCAGATGGCCGTCGGCTTGCCACACGAGGTCCGGCGCGAGCTTGTCGTCATTCTGCATCATCACTCCCCGAGCGCCTCGGCCAGGCAGCGCCTGCCTCGCGCGATCCACGTCGCCACCGTCCCGAGCGGGATGTCGAGCCGGCGTGATATCTGCTGGTAGTTGAGCCCTTCGACATGGAAGGCCAGGAGCGCGCGGCGCTGGGGCTCGGCCAGCGTCTGCAGGGCCAGCCCGATCCGGCAGGCGCGCTCGGTCTGCGCGGCGCGCTCCTCCGGCCCGGGCGCCGGATCCGCCACCGAATCGAGGAGCTCGCCTTGCTCCTCGGCGCTCGCCTTTGGGAGCGCCTCGGCGCGCCGCGTGCGGCGGCGGCGGCGCAGCACGTCCAGCGCCACGTGACGCGCGATCCCGAGCACCCAGGGGCGCAGCGGCTCGCCGTCGCGGAGACGGCTGCGCCCCTCGAGGGCCCGGGCGAGCGCCTCGTGGGTGCAATCCTCGACGTCGGGGTGGTCGGCCCGCTCACCGAGCACGCAGGCGATCGCCGCGCGCACCACCGGCCGCAGGGCGGCCGTCTCGTCGAGAGACGCCCCCACCGTCACAAGCGACGCCGCGGGCAGCCCGTCGGACGCTTGGGGAGACGGCGGCGTGGTGGCTGGAATCATGCTGGACCCAGACAATTCGCGCGGACCCTCCCCAAAATTTCACGGGCCGGTCGAGAATGCGCCAGCAGCATCGAGATGGCCGAGGGCCGCCGCGGCCGGACCGAGCGCCTTCTTCGTTCCTGGACGGCGCCCCTCGCTTCCTGGACGGCCCCCCACCCTTCCTGGACGGCCCCCCACCCTTCCTGGACGGCCCCCCACCCTTCCTGGACGGCCCCCCTCGCTTCCTGGACGGCCCCCCTCGCTTCCTGGACGGCCCCCCTCTCTTCCTGGACGGCCCCCCACCCTTCCTGGACGGCCACGGCTGTGTCACGGCGCCGCACGAGGGCTACGGTGAGGGGGCTGCTCCGGGGGCGAGGAACGCGATGAGCTCGGGAAGCACGAGCGCCGGGTCCTCCAGGTGCGGCGCGTGGCCGAGCGGCACGATGCGCAGCGTGGCGCGGGGGATCGCGGCGGCCGCGGCGATGCCGAGCGGCGCCGGGAACACGTCGTCGCGCTCGCCCCAGAGCACAAGCGTCTCCGCGTCGATCTCGCCAAGCCGCGCGAGGCGATGGGGCACGGGGCCGACGGCGGGGAACAGCGCGTTGAACGCGGCGACGGGCGCGACCCGGCCGTCGGGCACGGCGTAGAGCTCGCCGTGCAGGGCCGCGAGGCGCTCGCCGAGCGGCGTGGGCCGCGGCGGGTGGATGCGGCGGAAGAGCGCGGCGCCGAGCACCCGCGCGAGGCGCTCCGGCGGGGCGCGGAAGTAGGCGCGGCTCCAGGCGGTCATGACCGGCCCGACCCCCATCGCGCCGAGGAGCGCGAGCTTCCGCGGACGCACGCGCCTGCGGAGCGCGATCTCCGCCGCGACGAGCGCGCCGAGCGAGTGACCGACGAGCGCGGCGTCGCCTAGACCCAGCTCGAGGAGCAGCTCCTCGACCGGATCGGCGAAGAAGCGGAGGCCCTCCTCGAAGCCGCCGCCCTCGAACGGGGGCGACGAGGCGTGGCCGAAGCCCGGCAGATCCACGGCGACGACGCGGTGGCGCCGCGCGAGCTCGGGGAGCAGCGGGAACCACGTCGTCGCGGCGTTCCCGCGGCCGTGCAGGAGGACCACCGGCGAGCCGTGGCCGCCCTCCAGGTAGCGGAGCGCCGAGCTCAGCGCGGCGCGGCGGTGCACCGCGAACGGCGGCGCGCCCGCGGCGAGCTCCGCGAGGATCGCGCTCTCGGCCGGGCCCAGGCGGGAGACGACGGCGTGGACATTCGTCACGGGCGCTCCCCGTAGCGCGATCGATACGGCGCGGAAATGCTGCAGCCCGCAGGGCCGCCGCCGCGCGCCGCCCCTGCGTCAGTACCGGCCGTGCCCGGGCCCGAGGATGAGCTGCATCTTGGACATGGGCTCGAACCCCTCCACGTGCGGCGGGTGGTGACACTGCGTGACGCAGCTCTCGGGCGCGGGCGAGAGCACGATGAGCCCCTTCTGCTCCGGGTCCTTCGCGTGCAGCGAGCCCGGGCCGTGACACTCCTCGCACTGCACGTTCTGCAGGGAGGCGTTGTGCGTCACCGTGGAGCCGCCCGGCTTGCCGTAGCCGGTCACGTGGCAGCTCACGCAGTCGAGGTTGTACTCCTTGAAGTCCTGCTGGAGCGTCGCGTAGGCCCGCGCGTGCGCGGTGCCGTCGAAGACCTTGCGCTCCTCCTCGTGGCAGTTCGTGCAGGCGTCGATGCCGATGTAGCTGGCCTGGCCCTTCGCCGGCGGCTCGGGGACGCGATCCGCGAAGGCCTCCTTGTTGTGGGCGTTGACCCGCTTGTAATAGGCGAGGAGCTGCCCGGCGACCTCCTTGTCGGCGCCGAGCTTCTCGCGCACCTCCACCGAGCTGTAGCGGAAGAAGCTGCCGGTCACCTTCGTCTCCGCCGCCTCGAGCTTCGCCTTCTCGGCCCGGAGCTTCTCCAGATCGGCCTTCCGATCGGCGATGTCCTTCTCGGCGACCGTCTTGCTGCCCTCCCAGCCGTTGAGGCGGATCTCGAGCTCCCGGATCCGCGCCGACAGGCTGATGAGCTCCTCGGCCTTCGCGACGCCGCCCGCGTCGGCGAACACGAGCGGGCCGTCGCCCTGACCGCGAACGAAGAGATCCACGACCGCCACCGACTGGAGGTGGTTCGGCGTCTCCACGACGAGCGTCGTTCCGATGAGCACCGGCGGCTTCGGGCCGTCGTTCATGTCCCCGCGCTCGCTGGGCTTGCCCAGCACGAGCACGTGCAGCTCCGGCGCGTTGTCCGCGAGCCGCAGCGCCTCGCCCCGCGGCAGGGCCGCGAGCCCCACGAACACCGTCGCGCCCTGCTTCTTCGCCTCCTCGACGCCCGCCTTCACCGCGTCGATCGCCGGGCCGGCCTTGACGCCCTCGGGATAGGCGCCGGTGCGGCCCTTCGGGTCGCTCACGCCGATGAGGCCCACCTTCACGCCGGAGACGTCGCGCACCACGACGCCCTGGACGCCCCCCGCGCCTTCGAGGTTCCTGGCGAGCAGGGCCGCCCCGGCCTGCGCCTTGTACTTCGCGAGCGCCTCGGCGCCGAGCGCCCAGTCGTTCTCGCCGGGCGCCCACGCCGCGAGCCCGATCTCCTTCGCCGCCAGCGCCATCGCCTCGGCCTTCCAGGCGTCCTGGGAGCGGCGCTCCGGCTTCACCTCGGGCTCCATGAAGAGCATCGGCCCCGCCCCGACCACGAGGCGATCCGGCGCCTCGTCGCGCTGGCTCTCGATCAGGGCGGCGAGGTGGTCGATGCCTCCGAGCTGGTCCTTCGTGCAGCCGCACGGCTCCAGCGCGCCGGCCACGGTGCTGAGCACGTAGAGCCGCACCGTCGGCCGGGTCGCGTCCGCATCGGCGCCCGCCTCCGCGCTCGCGGCGCCCGTCGCAGGGGGCTTGCACCCCTGACAGGCCGCCACGCCGGCGGCCGCGGCGATCGCGAGGAAAGGAATCAAGAATGCGTATCCCCGACGCACTCTGCGAAGAAGCGAGCGCTTCATGCCCGCGCTATAGCACACGGGCCCAGGCGCACCGGCGGAGGCCGCGCCGAACGCGCCGAACGCCGGCGACGCGCCCAGAAGAACGCGCCGAACGCCGGCGACGCGCCCAGAAGAACGCGCCGAACGTCGGCGACGCGCTCAGAAGCTCGTCGGCGCGAAGGGCAGGACCGTCTTCAGGTCGGCGTCGTTGAACCGGAGCTGCAGGCCGATGAAGTAATCCCGGCGATCGGTGTTCAGGATGTCGTCCATGCCGCCGAGCAGCCACAGCTTGCGGATGAACTCGTAGGCGAGCGCGACCCGCCAGCGCGGCGACAGCTCCTCGCCGAAGCCGAAGAGGTCCTGACGGAGCTCGAACCGGTCGTCGAGCAGGTGGAGATCGAGGCCGAGGCCGCCCGTCGACTCCTTGATGCCGAACCGGCCCGTGAACGGGCCCATCCGCTTCGCGAACTGGAACGAGAAGCGGAAGGCGTTCGTCGTGATCGTGCGGACTTCCCGGTAGTGCGCGGGGTCGTTCGGGTTTGTCGTGTCGACGTCGATCTGCTGGAAGTCCGTCTTGCCGCGCGGGTCGTTCACCAGCTCGACGACGTAGTACTTGTCCTCGGTCGGCTGGAGCCTGAGCTCGACGTAGCTCTTGATGGTGTTGGCCAGGAAGTTGTAGTCGGTCCGCAGCCCGACGACGGTCTGAAACCGGCTCATCCCGCCGACGAGCTCGCCGACGTCCTGAACGACCGTCTCGACCTCGTTGATCAGCGTCTCGTCCTTGGTGAGGCGGCCGAGCGTCCCCTCCCCGCGGTCGACGCGCGCGGCGATGCTGTCCACGTGCTTCAGCGCCGACTCGAGGTTCTCGGTCGCGCGGCCCACCCGCTCCGCGGCGCTGCGGAGCTCGCCGGGCTTCCCGTCGCGGCCGGGCACCTCGGCCGCCGCCGTCATCGTGCGGATGTCGCGGCTCACCTGCTCGACGTTGCGCAGGATCTCGCGCAGGCGCGGGCCCGACTCGCCCGTGATCTGGTTGATGTTGCTGATCGTCTGCGTGACGCCCGCGCGGTTCTCGCGCACGGTCGCGTTCATCTGCTCTGTGACGTCCGCGAGGTTGTCGAGGATCTGCGCGAGCCGCTCCTGTCCGTTCTCGGAGCCGACGGTGTTCCTCAGGGTCTCGGTGACGGTCTTGACGTCCTTCAGGATCTCGGCGACCTGCCCCTGCATCGACTGGATCGTCGGCTCGTCGATGTAAAACAGGACCCTCCCCTCGTCGGGGATGCGCGGCTTGCCCTCGGTGCCGGGCGAGAGCACGACGAACGACTCGCCGATGAGGCTCGTGGCGCGCTTGCCGATGGCCGCGTCCTCGTAGAGCGGGACGTCGGGGCTCATCTTGATGTCGATGCGCGCCTGGCCGTTGTAGAGCGAGATCCTGTCGACGACGCCGACCTGGATGCCCGAGATCATCACCCGCGACTGCGGGGACACGCCGATGGCGTCCGGCAGCGTGGCCCAGACCCGGTAGCCGTTCCCGCCGCCCACATCGCGCGAGACGAAGCGATACCCGCCGTAGGCTGCGCCTGCGAGCACGATCGTCATGACGCCGACCTTCGCGGCCCTGGAGACCTCAGCCATCCTGCGCGACGGCCACGGTAGCACGAGCCGACCGCGAGACTGCGCGGCTTTCGCCTCGATGCGAGGAAGCGCGCATCCGACAGGCGCGCAGCGGGCGCGCATCCGACAGGCGCGCAGCGGGCGCATCGGCCAACGGGCGCATCGCGCGCGCGCACCGGGGCGGCAGGAAAGAGGCGCCGGGGCGGGAAATCTGCTAGCCGAGGCGCATGAGGTCGTGGTGGGCCGCAGGGGTGTTCGGCGCGTCGCTCACCTTCGCCGGGGCGACGGCCGCGGAGCCGCCGGCGCTCACGTGGGCGGCGACCACGCGATCGCCGCAGCCGACCGCGGCGCTCGCGCCGGAGATCGCCGCGCTCGCGTCGCGCTGCGGGAGCGCGGACACGGCGCTCGCCGCCGTCGCCCGGCGCAACGTCGAGCGGCAGCTCCAGGGAGGGGAGATCATGCCGCCCGATGAGCTCGCATTCGCCCTGCGCGCCGCGGGCGCGCCGCACGCCTGGCCGCGGGGCTGGTCCATCTCGGGCCGAGGGCTCGGGCCGGCGGACGTCGGCGCGCGGCTCGACGGGTGGATCGCGGGCTGGACCGCGCTCGGGGTGCGGCGATGCGGGGTGGCCCAGGCGAAGAAGCCGGATGGGACGATGATCGTGGCCGCGGTCGGGGTGGACGCGCTCGCGGATCTGTCGCCGCTGCCGACGAAGGCGCGGGTGGGGCAGTGGGTGACCCTCGAGGGGACGATGCGGGTCCCGGCGACCGCGGCGAAGGTGGTGCTGCTGGGGCCGCGGGGCGGGCCCAAGACGGTGGTGAGCTCGCTGTCGGGCGCGCGGCTCCGCTCGAGCTTCGCGCTCGACCAGCCGGGGAGCTGGCTCGTGCAGGTGCTGGCCACGGTGTCGACCGGGCCGAGGCCCGTGCTGGAGGCGATGATCTTCGCGGGGAGCGCCCCGCCGGGCCGCTACGTCCGCGCGACCGCGCCCGGCGAGGAGGCCGCGAAGGGCGCGCAGGGCGACGAGCACGCGATGCTGCGGATGATGAACGCCGCGCGGGCCTCGGAGCACCTGCCGGCGCTCGCGCGCGACGCGGCGCTCAGCGCGCTGGCGCGGGCGCACTCCGAGGAGATGATCAAGGCGAAGATGGTGGGCCACGACGTGGGCTCGGGCGACCCGGCGGCGCGCCTCAAGGCGGCC
This sequence comes from Sorangium sp. So ce362, assembly GCF_051519845.1. Lineage (NCBI taxonomy): Bacteria > Pseudomonadati > Myxococcota > Polyangiales > Polyangiaceae > Sorangium > Sorangium sp. So ce362. The sequence goes on from NZ_CP150332.1 coordinate 10,100,232, forward strand.
GGCTACCAGGCCACGATCGCGGGCGAGAACGTGGCCAGCTCGAGCACGACCGCGGGAGCGCACCGCGCGATCTGGGCGAGCCCGTCGCACCGGGGCAACCTGCTCGACCGGCGCTACGGAAGGACCGGCGTGGCCGTCGTGCGCGACCCGGGCGGCCGGGTCTGGGTGACGCAGCTGTTCGCGGGGTGATCGCGGCCGTCAGGCGGCGGCAGCGCCGGGTCTGGCGCCGCCGATGCTCTCGACGGAACCGGCCGAGCGCCGCCAGCGCGTCCGCGAGCCGGCGCGCGGCTTCCACCGCTTCCACGGCGAGCAGGCGCCCGGAGCCCGGAGTCGCCGGCCCGCGGCCTCACCCGGCCTTCGGTCGGCTCGCCCGGGCGGCCGCCGTTCCGCGCGTGTATCCTTGCACGCGATGGTTGCACGCCCGCTTTACGTCGGTATCGACCTCGGCACCACGAACTCGACCGCGGCCGCCTTCGACGGCGAGAACGTCACCCTGGTCAGGAACGCCCAGGGCGCGACGCTCACCCCGAGCGTCGTGCGGATCGACGCGCGCGGGGCGACCACGGTCGGCGCGCGCGCGCGCCGGTTCCTCGAGAGCGATCCGCAGAACACCCGCGCGGAGTTCAAGCGGCTGATGGGGACCGCCCAGCCGATCGAGTTCGCGGCGGCGAAGGTGACGAGGAAGCCCGAAGAGCTCGCCGCCGAGGTGCTCCGCTCGCTGCGCGCCGACGTCGCCGAGCACCTCGGGGCCCTGCCCTCGTCGGCGGTGATCTCGGTGCCCGCGCTGTTCGAGCTGCCCCAGAGCTCGGCGACCTCGGAGGCGGCGCGGCTCGCGGGGTTCGAGCGCGTCGAGCTGATCCAGGAGCCGGTCGCCTCGGCGCTCGCGGCCGGCTGGACGGTCGAGGAGTCCACGGGCAGCTGGCTCGTCTACGACCTCGGCGGCGGGACCTTCGACGTCTCGCTGCTCGAGACGCGCGACGGGCTGCTCCGCGTCGTCGGGCACGACGGCGACAACTTCCTCGGCGGGCGCGACTTCGACTGGGCCATCGTCGACTGGGCGCTCGCCGAGATCGCGCGCGCCCAGGGCGTCACCGTGAGCCGCGCCGACCCGCGGCACGCCGCCGCGCTCCGCAAGCTCAAGCTCGCGGTCGAGGACGTCAAGATCGAGCTCACCCGCGCCGAGGACGCGGCGCTCGCGATCCCCGCGGCGTTCGAGGTGGACGGCGCGCCCGTCGACGTCGATCTGGTCCTGCAGAGGTCCACGCTCGACGCGCTCTGCGCGCCGATCATCGACCGCTCGATCGAGGTCTGCAGGCGGCTGCTCGCGGCGCACGGCCTCGACGCGTCGCAGCTCGCGCGCGTCGTGCTCGTGGGCGGACCGACCGTGATGCCGGCGCTGCGGGCGCGCGTCAGGGACGCGCTCGGCGCGCCCTTCGGCGAGGGGCTCGACCCGATGACCCTCGTCGCGCAGGGGGCCGCCATCTACGCGGCGACCGCCGGGCTCGACGCGCGCGCATCCGCCTCGCGCGCGGGGGCGAACGAGGGCAAGGAGGAGGGCCGGCGGCTCTGGCTCCAGTACCCGGCCATGTCGTCCGACCTGACGCCCCACGTGGTGGGCCGCGTCATGGAGGGGCCGGGGGCCGCGCCCGAGCGGATCCGGCTCGCGCGCGAGGGCGACGGCTGGACGAGCGCCGAGGCGCCGCTCGACGCCGAGGGGGCGTTCGTCGTCACCGTCGACCTGCTCCCGCGCCGGCCGAACGTGTTCCGCGTCGAGGCGACCGCGGCCGGCGGCGCGACGGTGCCGGTCCACCCGCAGGCGATCACCATCGTCCAGGGGCTCACGATCAGCGATCCGCCGCTGTCGCGCACCGTCGGGGTCGCGCTCGCGGACAACTCCGTGCGGGTCTACTTCGAGCGGGGCGCGCCGCTGCCGGCCCGGCGGACGTTCGTGCACCACAGCGTGGAGAGCGTGCCGAAGGGCTCCGGCGCGTGCGTGCTGAAGATCCCGATCGTGCAGGGCGAGCTCGACGTCGCCCACCTCTGCCGCGTGGTCGGGAACCTCGAGATCGACGGGAGCGGGCTCACCCAGGCCCTGCCGGCGGGCTCGGCGATCGAGCTCACGCTCGAGCTCGATCGGGGCGGGCACCTGTCGGCGCGCGCGCTGATCCCGTCGCAGGGGCTCGTGTTCGAGCGCGTCGCGCACCTCCTCGTGCCCGAGGCGGCGCCCGAGGTGCTCGACGCCTCGCTCGCCGCCATGCGCGAGCGGCTCGCCTCGGTGCGCGAGAGCGCCCTGCGCAGGGACGCGCCGCACGCGCTCGGCAAGGTCACCTACGTCGAGTGCGCGCTCGTCGAGGTGGAGCGCGACGCGGCCGCGGCGCGCGGCGGCGACGCCGACGCCGGGCAGAAGGCGCGCCGCGCGCTGCTCGAGCTCGACGTCCTGCTCGAGCAGGCCGAGGCCGACAAGCGCTGGCCGGAGCTCGAGGCCGAGGCGCAGGCCTCCGTCGCGAACGCGTCGGCGTGGATCTCGCAGCTCGGGTCGAGCACCGAGAAGGCGCTCCTCGAGGAGGCCGCGCAGGGCGTGGCGCGGGCGCGCGCCGAGAAGAACCAGGTCGAGCTCCAGCGGCAGCTCCGCCTCGTCCGCAACCTGAGCAGCGCGGCGTTCCAGCGGCACCCGAAGGCGTGGGTGTGGATGTTCGAGGACGCCGCCTCCGAGGCGCACCAGGCCTCGGATCTGGTCCGCGCGCAGAGGCTCGTGCGCGACGGGCGCGGCGCGGCGGAGCGCGGCGACACGGCCGCGCTGCGGGCGATCACCGAGGAGATCTGGCGGCTCTTGCCGGTCGACGCGCAGAAGCGCAGGCTCGGCCACGAGTCGGGGGTGCGGTGATGGACGGCGCGCTCGGGCGCATCCGCGACAACCCGTTCTACGTGCTCGGCCTGCGGCCGAGCGCGAGCCGCGCGGAGGTCGAGCGCGAGGGGCAGAAGCTGCTCGGGATGCTCGAGCTCGAGCTCGCGAGCGCCGCGACCTACCCGACGCCTGTCGGCCCCGGCGCGCGGACGGCCGACAAGGTGCGCCAGGCCATGGCGGCCCTCCGCGACCCGGAGCGGCGCCTCGCGCACGAGGTGTGGGCGCGGCTCGATCCGAGGCCCCCGCCGGTGGACGAGCTCGACGACGACCTCGGCGAGCTGCCGCCGCCGGAGCCGCCCGGCGAGGATCCGCGCGCGCCGTGGCCGGAGGCGCTGGCCGCGCTCGGCTGGAGGTCGCGATGAGCTGGGGCCTCCTCCTGGCCCTCGCGATCGCCGTGCGGATGATCAGCGAGGCGGCCGCGCGGAAGGCCTCGCCCGGAGCGCCGCCGCGCCCCGGCGCGCTCGGCGCGGGCACCTGGCACGCCGCCGTGCGGCTCGTCCTCGCGCCCGCGGCCGTCGTCCTCGCGATCGGCCTCGCCGCGGGTCAGCTCTGGTGCGCGCTGCTGCTCGCGCCGCTCGTGCCCTTCATCGCGCCCTGGCTCGTCGCGCGATACGCGTTCATTCCGCTGGGATTGCCGCGCGTCGCCTACCACGTGACGCTGCTCTCGGACTGGACCTGGCGCGCCGACCGGAGCGGCGGCGCGGCGCTCGCGGCCGCGTGGGCGCTCTGCCGCGCGCGGAGGCCGGACCCCGCAACGGAGGCCTGGGTCAGCGAGCGGATCGAGGGCGCCGACGAGCGCGGCGGGGCGGTTGCCGCGCCGCGCCCGGAGCCGCTCCGCGGGGCGGGCGTCGCCGCCGGCGCGCTGCTCGCGGCGCGCCGAGGCGACCTGGAGGGCGCGCGGGCGCTCTTCGACAGCGTCGCCGGCTTCGATGAGCGCGCCTGCCCCCGCGAGGCCCGCCGCATCGCCGCGGGCTGGCTCGCCGCCGACGCGGCCTCCCGCGGCGACTGGACGGCCGTGCACGATCGCGCGCGCGAGGGGGGCGGCCGGGCGCTGTCGCTGCTCGGCGCCGTCGCCGCGCGGGTGCTCGGCGAGGAGCCCGCGCCGGGCGCGCTCGCGCTGTGGCTCCGCTGGCTCGCCGCGCCCCGCCGCCGCGCCACGCTCCCGCTCTTGCGCCGCGCCCTGGCCGCGGGCGAGGGCGCGGCGCGCCCGGAGCCGGAGGAGCCCGAGCCGTGCGCCGCCAAGGTGGCCGAGGGCGACCTGTGGAGCCGCGCGGTGCTGCGCCACGCGACGCTGCTGCTCCGGCCGTGCGGCGAGGTCTCGGGCGACGAGCTCCGGCGCCTGGCCGGCGCGTGGGACGCGGCGCTCGACGACGAGCGCGCCCAGGCCGAGCTCCGCGAGCGCGCGCTGTCGCTCGGCGCCTCGGGCGCGCAGGCCGCGCTCGGCCCGCTCGCGCGCGCGGTCGAGGAGGACCTCGCGGCGGCGCTGCGGGCGGCGCGCGTGCCGCACGCGGCGTGGGACGACCTCGGCGCGACCCTCGGCCGCACGCGCCGGCGCCTCCGCGACGAGCTCCTGTCCGAGGTGGAGCTCGCGTGCGACGCCCTGCGCCGCCGCGTCGACGAGAGGCGCGAGCTCCCGGCGCTCTCGGAGTGGCGCGAGTGGACCTCGCTGCGCGCGCAGTACGAGGCCGCGGCCGAGCTCGTCGGCACGGAGCTCCGCCGCCTCGCGTTCCCCAAGGTGCACGCCGACGTCTGCCACGCGGCCGTCTGGCTGTTCAACACGCGCAAGGAGCGCGCGATCGCGAACGCGATGTTCCGGTGGCTCCTCGCCGAGGCCGAGGCGCTCGAGGACGCGCGCCTCGCGGGGCTCCAGCGCGCCAACGTCGGGTGCGGGGTGTGACGCGGGAGGTCACGCCCGCGCCGCGCGCCGGGGCGCGGGCGAACCCCTCCGGCGCAGCCGGGCTGACCGCATGATCGAGCTCGACAAGCTCACGAAGCGCTACGGCGGCACGATCGCGGTCGACGGGGTCTCGCTGCGCGTCGAGGAGGGCGAGCTCCTCGTCCTCCTGGGCGGCTCGGGCTCGGGCAAGACGACCACGCTCAAGATGGTGAACCGCCTCATCGAGCCCACGTCGGGCGCGATCCGGATCGGCGGGAAGGACGTCACCGGCGAGCCGCCGCACGCGCTGCGCCGGCGCATCGGCTACGTCTTCCAGCGGCTCGGGCTGTTTCCGCACCTCACCGTGGCGGAGAACATCGGCGTCACGCCGTCGCTGCTCGGCTGGGACGCGGCACGCATCCGGGCGCGCGTCGACGCGCTCCTCGAGCTCTGCGAGCTCGATCCGGCGGCCGTGCGCGATCGCCGCCCCGAGGAGCTCTCGGGCGGCCAGCAGCAGCGGGTCGGGGTCGCGCGGGCGCTCGCCGCCGAGCCCAGGGTGATGCTCCTCGACGAGCCGTTCGGGGCGCTCGATCCGCTGACGCGCGACCGGCTCCAGCAGTCGTTCCTGGCGATCCGGCGGCGGCTCGGCCTGACCGCGATCTTCGTGACCCACGACCTCGTCGAGGCCCTCCTGCTCGGCGACCGCATCGCCGTGATGCAGGGCGGGCGGGTCGCGCAGGTGGGGACGCCGCGGGAGCTCATGACCGCCCCCGCGGGCGAGTACGTGGCGCAGCTCGTCGGGACGCCGAAGCGGCAGGCGGCGGTCATCGATTCGCTGCTCCTGGAGGAGGAGCGCCGGCCGTGAACGAGCAGCTCGCCCTGCTCCCCGGGCGCCTCCTCGCGCACCTCGAGCTCACGCTCGTCGCGCTCCTCGTGGGGACGGGCGTCAGCGTGCCGCTCGGCGTGCTGATCTCGCGCACGCGCCGGCTCGAGCCGCCGGTGCTCGCCGTCGCGAGCGTCATCCAGACCGTGCCGAGCCTGGCGCTGCTCGCGTTCATGGTGCCCGCGCTCGCCGCGATCGGCGCTCCGAGCATCGGCACCCTGCCGGCGCTCATCGGGCTCGTGCTCTACAGCGTGTTCCCGGTCCTCCAGAACACGGTGGTGGGGCTCTCCAGCGTCGATCCGGCCCTGATCGAGGCGGCCGAGGGCGTCGGCATGACGCCGCGCCAGCGGCTCCGCCGCGTGGAGCTGCCGCTCGCCATGCCCGTGATCGTCGCCGGCATCAGGACGGCCACGGTGTGGACGGTGGGGACCGCGACGCTCTCGACGCCCATCGGCGCGGAGAGCCTCGGCAACTACATCTTCAGCGGGCTGCAGACGCGCAACACGGCGGCCGTGCTCGTCGGGTGCGTGGCGGCGGCGGCGCTGGCGCTGGTGCTGGACGGCACGGTGAGGGCGCTCGAGATCGGCCTCCGGCGGCGTCGCCGGGGGCTCGTGGCGGCGGCGATCGGCGCGCTCGTCCTGCTCTACGCGATCGCGGCGGTCGGCTTCGCGCGGGGGGCGCTCGGGGGCGGCGCGCGGCGGATCGCCATCGGATCGAAGACCTTCACCGAGCAGTACATCCTGAGCCGCGTCCTCGCGGGGAAGATCGAGCGGGACACGGGGCTGCCCACCGAAGCGGTGGAGTCGCTCGGGTCGATGGTGGCGTTCGACGCGCTGAGGACGGGCCAGATCGACGCGTACGTGGACTACTCCGGGACGCTCTGGGCGGCGGTCATGAAGCGGAGCGACGCCCCGACCGACCGGGCCGAGGTGCTCCGCGGCGTGAAGGAGTACCTGCTCGAGGAGCACGGGATCGTGGTCGCCGCCGCGCTCGGCTTCGAGAACACCTACGCGCTCGCCATGCGGCGCGAGCTCGCCGAGCGGCTCGGCGCGCGGACCCTCAGCGATCTCGTGCCCGCGGCGCGATCGCTGTCGATCGGGGCAGACTACGAGTTCTTCCAGCGCGCCGAGTGGAAGACGGTCGAGCAGCGCTACGGGATCGCGTTCGCGAAGCAGCGCAGCATGGATCCCTCGCTCATGTACGAGGCCGTGCGGGCGGGCGAGGTGGACGTCATCAGCGCGTTCTCGACGGACGGGCGCATCGTGTCGTTCGACCTGCGCGTGCTCGAGGACGACCGGCGGGCGATACCGCCCTACGACGCGGTCGTCCTCGCGAGCGCCCGGCTCGCGCGGGAGCACCCGGAGGTGATCGAGGCGCTGCGGGGGCTCGAGGGCAAGATCGACGCGGAGCGGATGCGGGAGCTCAACGTGGCCGTCGACGAGCAGGGGAAGTCCCCCGCCGAGGTGGCGGAGGCGCTGCTGCGGGGGCTCTGACGGGCCGGCGCGAGCCCGCCCCGCTCACCCGCCGCTCCGGTCGCCCGCGGGCGCGTCGCCGGCCGGCGCCCCGGCGCGCGGCCGCCTGAGCGTCACAAGGCGCTCTTCCTGGAGCGGCTCGGGCTGGATCGTGCAGTGGGTGAGCGCGTGCCGCTCGCGCAGCCGCCGGCTCACGGCCGCGGCCACGTCCGTCCCGTGGTGCCCCTTGGCGAGCACCACGTGCACCGTGAGCACGTTGAAGCCGTCGGAGATCGACCAGACGTGCAGATCGTGGAAGTCGAGCACGCCGGGCACGCTCCGGATCGTGTCCTCGACGTGGGCGAGATCGATCTCGATCGGGCTGCCCTCCATCAGCACGCGCGACGTGTCGCGCACGAGCCGCCAGCCGCCCCAGAGCACGAGCGCGCCGATGCCCGCGCTGATCGCCGAGTCGGCCCGCGTCCAGCCGAAGGCGAGGATGAGCACGCCGGCCGCCATGGCGCCGACCGAGCCGAGCGCGTCCGACAGCACGTGCGCCAGCGCGGCCCGCGTGTTGATGTTGTGCCCGCCCTCGCCGGTCGAGAGCAGCACCGCCGCGACAACGTTCACGAGCAGCCCCAGCGCCGCGGTGATCGCCAGCGCCTCGGCGTGCACCGCCTGCGGCTCGCGCCACCGGTGGACGGCCTCGAAGAAGATCCAGATCGCCGTCAGCGCCAGGGCGATGCCGTTGGCGAACGCCGCGAGCACCTCGGCGCGCCGGAAGCCGTACGTCCGCGCGCGCGTCCGCGCCTGCGCGGCGATGCGCTGCGCGATGATGGCGAGCCCGAGCGCCGCGGCGTCGGCGAGCATGTGCCCCGCATCGGCCAGGAGGGCGAGGCTCTTCGACCACCACCCGACCGCCGCCTCGACGACAAGGAACGACGTCGTGAGCGCGAAGGCCGCGATCAGCCGCCGGAGCGGCGCGCCCCGGTGGTCGTGGTCGTGGCCGTGGTGCCGCGGGTCGCCGTGGTCATGATCATGGTCGTGACCGGGCGCGCGGGGATGGCCGTGTCCGTCGCCGTGCCCGTGCGGGTGCTCGTGGGCGACGCCCTCGTGCTCGTCGGGCACCTCCATCGCAGCGCCGGCGCGGCTCACACCCGCTCGATGACGGTCGCCACGCCCATCCCTCCGCCGATGCACAGCGTGATCAGCGCGGTCCCCTTGCCGGCGCGCTCGAGCTCGTCGAGCGCCGTCCCGATGAGGCAGGCCCCGGTCGCGCCGAGCGGGTGGCCGAGGGCGATCGCGCCGCCGTTCACGTTGACGCGGTCGAGCTCGATGTCGAGCTTGCGCGCCGTCTGCAGCGGCACGGCCGCGAACGCCTCGTTGATCTCCCAGAGATCGATGTCGCGCGCCTGCATGCCCGCCTTCCTGAGGGCCCGCTCCGACGCGGGCGCCGGGGCCGTCAGCATGATCACCGGCTCCGCCCCGGCCGTCGCCGCGGCGCGGAGCCGCGCCCGCGGCTTGAGGCCGTGCGCCTTCACGTAGTCGCCCGACGCGAGCAGCACCACCGCCGCCCCGTCCACGATGCCGCTCGAGTTGCCCGCCGTGTGGACGTGCTGGATCGACCTCACCTGCGGGTACCGCGCGAGCGCCAGCGCATCCACGGTCTCGCCGCCGGGGCCCATCGGGGTCGCCCCGAGGCCGGCGAACGCCGGCTCGAGCTTCGCGAGCGCCTCCATCGTGGCGCCGGCCCGCGGGTGCTCGTCCCGGTCGAGCAGCGGCTTGCCGTCGAGATCGACGACCGTGAACAGGCTCTTCGCGAACCGCCCCTCGCGCGCGGCCCGCTCGGCCTTGTGCTGGCTCTCCAGCGCGAAGCGATCGACGTCCTCGCGCGAGAAGCCCTCGATCGTCGCGATGAGGTCCGCCGAGATGCCCTGCGGCACCATCGCCAGCTTCTTGCGGAGGGCGAGGTTGTTCCCGTCGAGGGGCGCGCCGTCCGAGCCCATCGGCACGCGCGACATGCTCTCGACGCCGCCGCCGACGGCGACCTCCTGCTGGCCGGACATGACCCCCATCGCCGCGAAGTTGACCGCCTGCGCGCCCGAGCCGCAGAAGCGGTTGACGGTCACGCCGGTCACGCCGTCCGGCCAGCCGGCCGCGAGGACGGCGGCGCGCGCGAGGCATGCCCCCTGCTCGCCCGCCTGGGTCACGCACCCGACGACGACGTCCTCCACGTCGTCCTTGCGGATCCCTGTCTTCTCGGCGAGGCGATTCAGCGCCTGCGCGAGGAGCTCCTGCGGATGCACGCCGGAGAGCGCTCCCTTGCCTGCCTTGCCGCGCCCCCGCGGCGTGCGAACGGCATCCACGATGAAAACGTCTCGCATGTCAGGCCTCCCGCGCTCGGTGTCCGGCCCGTCCTTAGCACACGACCCGTTCCCGGGGCAGCCCGCTCGCGCCGGGTCTCGGTGGACCTGAACCGGCGCGGATCGGCTATGCTCGCCGCCGATGACGGACCGCTCGCAGCGCATGGTTTGGGTCGATCTCGAGATGACGGGGCTCGACGAGAGCTCGTGTGCGATCGTGGAGATCGCGACCATCGTCACGGAGCCCGACCTGACCGTGGTCGCCGAGGGGCCGTGCCTCGTCATCCACCAGCCCGAGGACGTCCTCGCAGGGATGAGCGACTTCGTCCGCGATCTCCACGAGCGCTCGGGGCTCCTCGCGCGCATCCGCACCGCCACGCTCTCCGTCGGCGACGCCGAGTCCGAGACGCGCGCGTTCCTCGAGGCGCACTGCGACAAGGGCACGGCCGTGCTGTGCGGCAACTCCGTGTGGAAGGACCGCGCCTTTCTGCAGCGCTACATGCCGGCGCTCCTCGCCTTCCTGCACTACCGCATCGTGGACGTCTCCACCCTCAAGGAGCTCGTGCGCCGCTGGTACCCGACGCGCTCCGCGCCCAAGAAGCGCGAGATCCACCGCGCGCTCGACGACATCCGCGAGTCGATCGAGGAGCTCAGGTGGTACCGGGCGAACGTGTTCCAGCCGCTCCCGGGCGGCGAGCTCCGCTGAGCGGGCACGGCGACCCGCCATGCGCTCGATCGCGAGCGCATCCCCGAGCCCGCCTCCCCGCACGCAGCCCTCCGCGTGCCCACCCGGGAGGCGAGCTGCGCGCTCGACCTGCCCACCCGGGAGGCGAGCTGCGCGCTCGACCTGCCCACCCGGGAGGCGAGCTGCGCGCTCAACCTGCCGTCCGATGTCCTGGACCGTCCGAGGTCTGCTCCCAGCGGCCGACGCATCCGCGTCGACGGCAACGAGGAGAAAAATATCGGCAACGTGAGAAATCTAGATCGATCGAGGGAATGCATTTAGTAGGGTAGCCATGCGTCCAGGCCTCCGGCACGAGGTCTGCGGCGCGGACGCCCCGGCGGCCCCAATCCGCCGGGGTGTCGTTTGCCAGCTGGGCTGCGGCTCGCCTCAGAAAAGCTGGTCGCCGTACCACCGCTGCCGGGGGCTGCGGTTGACCTCCACGGCCGGGGTCGTGGCCATGGACGCGGGCCCGACGCGGCGTGTCACGCGGGACCTGAAGGCTGGCCTCTCGACGGCAGGGCTCACCGCCTCGGGAGCGCCGGGATCGCAGTGCACCGGTGGGGCCAGCACGGAAACGTCTTCCACATCACCGGAATGAGCCGACGGATCGGCCGGCTGCGGGGACGGCGTCTCCCGGCGGGCGACGTACGAGCTCAGCGTCGCCGCGACGCCGGCGCTCGCCAGCGCGACGATCAGGAGCGCCCCGCCGAGCCGCAGGAGGCGGCGGCGCGGGGCGGCGACCTGGACCGCGGGGTGCCGCATGGCCTCGGGGGGGAGGGTGCCGGTGGGCAGCGTGTTGCGCGACGCCGGGGCGGGCACGCTCCGTTCGGTGTCCGGCGGCGGCGCTCCGCCGGCGAGGGGCGCCGGGTCGGCGAAGAGCAGCGGTCGCACGGCGGTCATGAGCTCCTGGACGGTCTGGAAGCGCGCGTCCGGATCCTTCGCGAGCGCTCGGGCCAGCGCCTCGCTCACCGGGGCCGGCACGCCCTGGAGCGGCGGCGGCACCTCGTCCAGCGCGCACACATCCAGGTCGTCGCGCCCCTCGAAGGGGCGCCGGCCCCCGAGGACGCAGTACAGCAGCATCCCGAGCCCGTAGACGTCGGTGCGCTGGTCGATCCCACACCCACGCGCGCGCGTGTCGTCGAAGAGCTCCGGCGCCCGGTACCGCGCCGCATCCGCCACGGGGTCCGCGGGCGACCCGAACAGCCGGTGCAGCCCGAAAGCCCTGAGGACGGCGGCTCCCTGGCTGGTGATCACCACCGTGTGCGGGCCGACATCCCCGTGCGTGAGGCCCAGCTCGTGCGCCGCGCCGAGCGTCCGCGCGACGTCGACGCCGATGTCGTACACGACGGCGCGGAGCCGGGGCAGCAGATCCTCCACCGAGGGATCGTCGCTCGGCTGGGCGGCAATCCACCCGGCATTGCCCTCCATGCCGCCCGCGATCCCAGGCACGATGCCGTGCATCGCCGGAGGCAGCGAGAGGAGCCGATCGAGCTCGCCGCGGAACGCCTCCGCGTCGAGGCCGACATCCTCCTGGACATAAAGCGTCACCTCGCGACCGTCCGCGTCGAGCGCGCGATAGGCCTCGGCCGGAGCCGGGGAGTCCAGGCTGGCGACGATGGTGTACCCCGCGAACTCCTGGCCCAGGATCACCATGGGCCCTCCGCCGCGAGCCCCTCGAACGCAGCGGTTTCCAGGCTTCCGCGCGGAAAGACAGCAGAGCGAAGCGCGACCTGCGATGTTGAATCAACCCAAGAAGTTCTGCTCACTGCGTCGGACCTCCGGCACGAGGTTCGAGTCCATGACACCCCCGGATACGGCTCGGGGAACATCGATTGGCGCGAGGATAACAGAGGTCACCGGCGCGCGGAAGCCGTCGCCAGCGCGGATCGAGGATCACGAAGCGAGCGAGACGGCGGGCTCACTTTCCGGAACGACGGCTCGACGACGGGGTACGCCCGGAAGCGGCCCGCTCCGGCGGGCGCGACCTGGGCGGAGCCGCCAGGCGAGAGCGCTCGGGATCCTCGCCGGCCAGGGCGAGCATTGCTTGCTTTCTCGTCGAATCGTCAGGCTCCATGAGCAGAAAGAGGATCGCGTTCTGGAGCGTCTCCTCGGCCTGGTCAAAGAGCTCTGCCACGACGGACGCGACCGGGCTGCGCCCGTCGCCGGGCAGGAGGAGGCGCGGCTCGCACTGGAGCCCCTGGGCGATGAGGCCGAGCGCGCCGATCCCGAGATCCCGCTCGCCTCGCTCCACCTGCCGCAGGTACGTGGCCGAGAGCTGCGCGCGCTCGGCGAACTCCTGCATGCTGAGCCCGCGGAGCCTCCGGAGGATGTGGATCGCCTGACCGACCTCCCTGGGGAGCGTATCGCGCATGCGCGCGAGCCTAGCAGGCAGAGCTCGCCCGAGCCGGCGAGAAGGACCCGGGGGCGCTACAGGTACCCTTCGGCCTGCAGCGCGAACATGCGCGCATAGCGCTGGCCGCGGGCGACGAGCTCGTCGTGGGTGCCCTCCTCGACGATGCGCCCGCCGTCGAGGACGAGGATGCGGTCGGCCATGCGCACGGTCGGGAAGCGGTGCGAGATGACGATCGTCGTCCGCCCCTTGGACAGCGACCGGAACCGCTGGAAGACCGCGTGCTCGGCCTCGGCGTCGAGCGCCGCGGTCGGCTCGTCGAGCACGAGGATGTCGGCCTGCTCGCGCATGAAGGCGCGCGCGAGCGCGATCTTCTGCCACTGCCCGCCGCTCAGCTCGACGCCGTCCTTGAACCAGCGCCCGAGCTGCGCGTCGAGGCCCCCGGGCACGGCGGTCACGACCTCCTCCGCGCCGCCCTCGGACACCGCGCGCTCGATGCGCGGCTCGTCGGCGAGGTGCTCGAGGCTGCCGAGCCCCACGTTCTCGCGCAGCGTGAGCTGGTATTGGTTGAAGTCCTGAAACACGACACCGATCCTCCGGCGGAGCTCGTCGAGATCCCAGGCGCGGAGGTCCTTGCCGTCGAGCAGGATGCGCCCCTCGGTGGGCTCGTAAAGCCGCGTGAGCAGCTTGATGAACGTCGTCTTGCCAGCGCCGTTGTGCCCGACGAGCGCCAGGCTCTGCCCGCTCGGGATATGGAGATCGATCCCCCGGAGCGCCCAGCGCGACTGGCCGGGATACCGGTAGCCCACGCCCTCGAACCGCACGCCCCGCTCGAGCGCGCCGTCGTTCGACACCGAGGGCGACACCGAGGGCGAGTCGCCGCCCGGCAACGCGGGCGGCCCGTCGGTCGGGATGCTCAAATACTGAAAGAGATTCGACATGTAGAGGTTGTGCTCGTACATGCCGCCGACGCCGGCGAGGACGGCCTGGAACGCCTGCTGGCCCTGGCGGAAGGCGGCGACGTAGAGGACCATCTCGCCGAGCGAGAGCCGCCCCGCCGCGGCGGAGACCGCCATGGCGCCATAGCAGCCGTAGAACGCGGCGGTCCCGAGGAGCGACAGGCCATAGGACCACCCGGCGCGGCGGACCGCGAGGGCGCTGTCCTCCCGGTAGAACGACGCGGCGAGCGCCCTGTACCGCTCGAGGAACATCGGACCGAGCCCGAAGAGCTTCACCTCCTTGGCGTGGCCGTCGTTGGCGAGCACGTACTCGAGGTAATTGAGGCGGCGGGCCTCGGGAGAGCGCCAGTTCCGGAGGCGGAACGCCGCGCCGGAGAAGCGCGCCTCGGCGACCGTGGCGGGGATGGCCGCGAGGACGAGCGCGAGCACCGCGAAGCCGCTGAAGCTGACGAGCATCGCGGCGTACCCCGCGAGCGTGATCAGGTTCTGCACGAGCGAGAAGCTCTCGGTCACGATGGACGCGGGGCGCGACGAGGCCTCGCGCCGCGCGCGGGTGAGCTGGTCGTAGAACTCGGAGTCCTCGAAATGGCGGAGCTCCAGCGAGAGCGCCTTCTCGAGGATCATCGCGTGGATGTCGTTCGAGAGCCTGGCGCCGAGCAGCTGCCGCGTCAGCGAGAGCCCGCGCTGCGCGAGCGCGAGCGCGGCCACGAGGCCGAGCTCGACCGAGACCCACACGAGCGTCGCGCGCTCCTCGCGGGCGACCACCGCGTCCACGATCGTCTTGCCCACGTAGGCCACCCCGAGGGGCAGCACCGCCGCCGCGAGCGTGAGCGCGCCGAGCACGAGGCTGGCGGCCTTCGACGAGCGCCAGACGAGCTTGAGCGTCCGCGGGGTGTAGGCGAAGCTGTCCCGCAGGCGGGAGAGGCCGAGCATGACGGCGGATTCTAACCACGCCGCCGCGCTCCGCCCGCACAGGCCCGCGCCGCCGGTCGCGCCTCGCCGCAGGGAGAGCGCGCGGACGGCCGCGGTGGCGGGCGCGCGCCGGGCGCGGTATCCCGGGGGCTCCGAACCAGGAGGTTCTTCATGTCGAGCATGTCCAATTTGACGATAGGCTACGGAGCGCTGCTCACAGCGCTCGGCGTCGGCGGCTTCGCGGCGACGAGCGCGCCGACGGCGCTCATCCCGGCCGGCTTCGGGGTTGTCGCGCTCGGGCTCGGCCTGCTCGCGAGGAACGAGAAGTACCGCATGCACGCCATGCACGCGTCGGCGCTGATCGGCATCCTCGGCTTCCTCGGCTCCATCCGCGGCCTGTCCCAGCTGCCGGCGCTGCTCTCCGGCGGCGACGTGGCGCGCCCGCCGGCCGTCATCGCCCAGTCCCTGATGGCCGTCCTGTCCGCGGGCTTCGTCGCCCTGTGCGTGCGCTCCTTCGTCGCGGCGCGCCGCGCCACCGCCCGCCCCTGAGCGCGGCGCGCCCCCCCCCGAGAGCGCCGCCTGGGCCGGGAGCCCAGGCGCCCTCGCAGAACCCCTCTCCCCCCTCACCCCCCGGCCAGAGCGCTCCGAGCGATCCTGTCGGCCGCGCGCTCCACCGGCTCCACCGGCTCCACCGAACGATCGGCTCCTGTCGAATCCGTAGAGAACGGCCGGTGCGGCGGCGCCCTGCGCGCCGATGAGCTCCCCTCCCCTCCCCTTACTCTGCACGTCCCATCTCCGTATGTCCCATCTCCGCGCGTCGGAGCCAGACTCCGCGCCGCCGGCAAATCTCTCCATGTCGATTATTTGGCAATCTGATCCAGCAGTCCGGAATGCCAGAAATCCGCGCGCAAATGGCCAGATCGGTGCCCTCGATGGCCGTGCATGATGTACTGTCGTCGTCACCAGACCATCAACTACGAGAAGAGCGAGCACCATGCTTCGACGCGTCATTGCATTGGGGCTGACGGCGCCTTTTTTCCTGTCGTGCGGGGAGGATGGTGCCATCATGATCTGGAATTGCAACGAGTGCCCCGAGCGCTGGACCTGCACCGAGAATGCCTGTATACCGCCTCACTGCAGCAATGGCATCCAGGATGATCATGAAGGCGAGACCGACACCGACTGCGGCGGTTCGTGCGGGGCTTGCCGCTTCGGAGGCTCCTGCGAGACGGGAATCGACTGCAAGGAGGGCGTCTGTCGCCTCGGGGTGTGCCAGGCCCCGACGTGCGTGGACGGCGTGGCGAACGGCTTCGAGACCGGCGTCGACTGCGGCACGCGCTCGTGCCCGCTCTGCCCCGCGGGCGAGGGGTGCCTCGCCGGGGAGAACTGCGGGTCCGGGGTGTGCAGGGAGCGTGTCTGCCAGGAGCCCTCGTGCGACGACGGGGTCCTGAATGGAAGCGAGCTCGGCGTGGACTGCGGCGGGGCGTGTCGGGCCTGCCGGTAGCGCGGGGATCGCGGCGAGGCGACCGGGCCCCGCGGCGCTCGCGGCGCGGCGAGAGGTCGACGCGACGGGGGAGCGCCTGCTGCTTCAGCGGGGATCGACGGCGGGCGCGGTCTCCAGGCTCACCGTGCCGCCGGTCGCGATCCAGCGGAATCCGTCGATGAGCGCGGTGGAGTCGAAGCGATCGTCGCCGGTGTCGAAGAGGATGAACCGGAGCGAGATCTCCTCGCCGCCGCGCACCGGCGCCCGGGTCTTGAGCCACCGGGTGCCGCCGTCGTGGCGCGGGCTGAAGCCCGTCCCCACGAGCTCGCCCGAGCCGAGCGGGCATCCGTCGCAGACATCGAAGAACGCGATGTTGACGCTGACCGGCCTGCCCTCCCCGTCGAACGAGAGATTGCCGTTGTACGATCCGGGAGGCGCCGGCGTGGCCAGCGCGACGAATTGGTCGTTGAAGTCCTCGCAGACCCACTCCGGATATTCGTACGTATAGAACTTGAAGAGGAACTCGTAGCCGGTCGCGTTCCGCGGCGCGCGGAGGACGACCTCGAGGCCGATGTCGTCGTTGATGAAATCGGAGGGAGGACAGTCGGGGTTGTCCTGGGGGAACCCGGGCGGCGCGGCGCCGGCGCCGTAGCTCGAGCAGCTCTCGGACCAGCAGGCGTCCGGGTGGTCGGGCAGGCGGGCGCGCCCCGTCGAGAGCGCGAGCAGGCGCGCGCCGCCCTGCACGCGCACGTTGGGCCCGAACCCGTCGAAGAGGCCGACGGCGGGCGATCGCGCCGCGGGCGAGCCGTCCCCGCGGACGTACCTCGCGGAGAGCACGCCCCAGCGCACGTCCTCGCGGGAGGCGAACGCGCAGAGGTCGATCGCCCTGGCCCCGTTCGCCGGATCGAAATCCTCGAGCGAGAGGCCGTCGTCGCAGGGAGGTGCGACGTTGTCGATCGCGCCATCGCAGTCCTCGTCCGCCGGCGCGGGGATCTGGCCGCTCGCGTCGGGCTCGGTGACCTCGACCTCGATCGCGCCGGGGTTCACATTTCCATCGGCATCGTTGCAATCGCCGCCCGCGGGCGTGAACCCGTCTCCGTCGCTGTCCGCGTGGGGGTCGGTGACGGGGCCGGCGCCGCCGCTGACCGACCCGGGCCCGCCAGGCTCATCGAGCCCGCCGGGGTCGTCCTCGCCGCCGGCGTCCGGGGGCTCCGCGCGCCCGTCGCCCGCGCCGCCCTGCGCAGGCGAGCCCCCGACCGCCGAGCACCCGAGCGCGACGAGGAGCGCCGCCAAGGCGGCAACGCCGGGAGCGGGGGGAGCGAGCCGTCGTTCAGTCATGCTGCACTTTGCCACGAGGTCGGCCTCGAGCCCGAGCGCAACCCCGGTCGGCCTCAACCCCGGTCGGGTGGCCTCAACCCCGGTCGGGTGGCCTCAACCCCGGTCGGTCGGCCTCAACCCCGGTCGGCCGCCCACCCCCGGCCGCGCTACATCCGCTCCGGGGCCTCGATCCCGAGCAGGCCGAGGCCCTTCGCCAGCACCTCCGCCGTGAGATCGCACAGCGCAAGGCGCGAGCGGCGCACCTCGTCGGTCTCGGCCCGGAGCACCGGACAGCGCTCGTAGAAGGTCGTGAACGAACCGGCGAGCTCGAACAGATAGACGCACAACCGGTGCGGCTCGAGCGTGGCGGCCACGTCCTCGAGCACGGCCCCGAACCGGAGCAGCTCCAGCGCGAGCGCCCGCTCGGCCGGCTCGCCCAGCGCGATCCCGGCGCCGCGCGGCGACTCCACGCCCGCCTTCCGGAAGATCGACCGGATGCGGGCGTGCGCATACATCAGGTAAGGCGCCGTGTTCCCCTCGAACGCCAGCATGCGATCCCAGTCGAACACGTAGTCCTTGATCCGATCGCTCGAGAGATCCGCGTACTTCACCGCCCCCACGCCGACCGCCCGCGCCACCGCGCCCGCGGCCTCGACGTCGAGCTCCGGGTTCTTCTCCCGCACCACCTTCGTCGCGCGCTCCACGGCCTCGTCGAGCAGATCCGAGAGCTTCACCGTGTCGCCGCTCCTCGTCTTGAACATCTTCTTGTCGGCCCCGAGCACCGACCCGAAGGCCACGTGCTCGGCCCGCGCCGGCGGCATGAGCCAGCCCGCCTCCCGCGCCGTCGCGAAGACCATCGCGAAATGCTGGCTCTGCGGCGCGCCGACGACATAGATGAGCCGCCGCGCGCCGACCGTCGTGAGGCGGTGGCGGATCGCCGCGAGATCCGTCGTGGCATAGCCGTAGCCCCCGTCCTGCTTGCGCACGATGAGCGGCAGCGGCTCGCCGCCCTTGCCCGTGAAGCCCGCCGGGAAGACGCAGAGCGCCCCCTCGCTCTCGCGCGCCAGCCCCTTCTGGCCGAGCTCCGCGAGGACATCGACGAGCATCGGGTTGTAGAAGCTCTCACCCGCGAAATCGGCCTCGGTCAGCGTCACGCCGAGGCGGCGGTAGACCGACTCGAAGTAGCGCGTCGACTCGCGGACGAGCTGCCGCCAGAGCCCGAGGGTCTGCTCGTCGCCGCCCTGGAGCCGCACGACCCGCCGGCGAGAGCGCTCGGCGAACGCCGGATCCCCGTCGAATTTGGCGCGCGCCTGCCTGTAAAACGCGTCGAGATCGCCGACCGAGAGCTCCTGCGAGGCGGCGGCCTCGCCGAGATCGAGCATGTGCTCGATCAACATGCCGAACGGCGTGCCCCAGTCGCCCAGGTGGTTCTGGCGGATCACCCGGTGGCCGAGCGCCTCGAGCACGCGCGCGAGGGCGTCGCCGATGATCGTGCTGCGCAGGTGACCGACGTGCATCTCCTTCGCGGCGTTGGGGCCCGAGTAATCGACGATCACCGTCTCGGGCTGCGCCGCGGGCGCGATCCCGAGCCGCCCGCCGCCCGCCGTGTCGGCGAGCTCGCGCGTCAGGTAAGCGTCCTCGAGCGTCAGGTTCACGAACCCCGGGCCGGCGATCTCGACCTTCCGGCAGATCCCGCCGAGCTGCAGCGCCCCCACGATCGCCGCCGCGACCTCGCGCGGCGGTCTGCCGAGGCGCTTGGCGAGCGCCATGGCGGCGTTCGCCTGGTAGTCGGCGTGGCTGGAGCGGCGCAGGGAGGGATCGGTGGCGGCGTGCTCGGCGCCGAACACGGCGGTGATCGCCTCCTGGAAAGCGCGGGAAAGGGCGTGGACGGGATCGGCCATGGCGCATCCTTGGCCCGGGCGCGCGGCCAATTCAATAGGCAAGCCGGCGCTCCACGGCCGCCCCGCGGAGCGGCGCGCGCGACGCGAGCCCCGGCGCGACCGCCTCGGCCGAGCGCTCGAATCCTCGCGCGGTCGATGCGCGTCGACCGCGCGACAATCGACGGATCCACCGATCGAAGCGGGCCTTACCTGCGCGCGCGCAGGCGCGGCGCGCGGCGGCGATCCCCCTTTGACAAAAATCGGGCAAGGTCGGACAGTTCACGCCTCCCGTGAGCGCCTCCCCGCCCCCTGCCCCCGGCGATCCGCCCCCCGCCGCGAGCGACGCGCCCGCGGAGAGCGCGGCGGCCCAGATGGTGGGGGCGATCCTCTCGGACCGGTACCGGATCGTGGAGCTCGTCGCGACCGGCGGGATGGGCGCGGTCTACAAGGCCGAGCACCTGCTCCTGCGCAAGTGGCTGGCGGTGAAGCTCCTCCTGCCCGCAGCGCAGGGCTCTCCGGAGCTCACCGCGCGCTTCGAGCGCGAGGCGATCGCCGGCGCGCACATCCAGCACCCGAACATCGCCTCGGCGACCGACTTCGGGACCCTCCCCGACGGCGCCCGGTTCCTCGTGCTGGAGTACGTCCGCGGCACCACGCTCGATCGCATCATCAAGAAGGGGCCCGTGTCCGCCGCGCGCGCCGCGGAGATCGCGCGGCAGATCGCGGCGGCGCTCGCCGCGGCGCACGAGCGCGGCGTCATCCACCGCGATCTGAAGCCGCGCAACGTCCTGGTCGAGGACGGCACCGACGCCGTGAAGCTCATCGATTTCGGGCTGGCGAAGGTGCCCCTGGAGCGCCTCTCCACGACCGACGCGCAGAGCGGCGACGCGCGGCCAGAGCCCGCCCGCATCACGCTGAGCGGCATCGTCTTCGGCACGCTCGCGTACATGGCGCCGGAGGCGGCGCAGGGCATGGAGGCCGTCGACGAGCGCTCCGATCTCTACGCGCTCGGGCTCATCCTCTACGAGATGCTCGCCGGGAAGCACCCGTTCGACGCGATCGTGCCCGTCGAGCTCTTCCGCGAGCAGTGCAACACGGCGCCGCCGCCGCTCCGCCTGCGCGCTCCCGGCACGGCGGTGCCGCGCGAGCTCGAGGCGGTCGTGATGCGCCTCCTGCGCAAGGACCCGGCGGAGCGCCCCGCGACCGCGCGCGCGCTGCTCGCCGCGCTCGACGCGGCCGTGCCGAGGTCCGAGGCGCTCGGCCTCCTCCCGTGGAAAGAGCCGCTCTCGAGCGGGGCGTGGCCGCTCGGCGATCCGCTGCGCGCGCTCCAGGCCGCCACGCCGCCCGAGCCGCCGGCGCGGCAGGACCGAGCCGCCGCGGCCGGAGGCGCGGCGGCCGGCGATCCCGCGGCAGGAGGCGCCGCGACCGGGGCGCTCGGGGCGCCGCGCGCGACCGCAGGCGCGGGCTTCGACGCGGCCGGGAACGAGGCGCGCGGGGCGGCGGAGCGACGGCCGCGGCCGCGGAGGGGCGCCCGGGGCTGGCTCGTCGCGATGGCCACGGTGGTCGCGGCCGGCGCGGCCGGCGCGGCGCTCCTCCGCCGCCTGCCGGCGGGCGCGCCGGCGCCGGCGGCCGCCCCCCCGGAGCTCCCGGAAGCGACCGCCGCGATGCACGCGCCGGCCGCCGCAGCGCCGGCCGCCGCGGTGCCAGCGGCCCTCGGCGCCCCTCCGCCAGCCCCCCCGGCGATGCCGGCCGCGAGCGCATCGGCCCCCGGGCTGGCCGACTCCGGGGCGGCGCCGGTTGCAAGCGCGGCGCCGGTTGCGAGCGCGGCGCCGGTTGCAGGCGCGACGCCGGTTGCAGGCGCGGCGCTCGCCGATCCGGGGCCGCTCGACCGCACGGAGCTGCCGGCCGAGCGGGAGCGCCTCGTGGGGGCGGTCCAGGCGAAGCGGTGGCAGGACGCGGAGAGCGCGCTCTTCGTGCTGCTCGAGGAGGATCGCTCCGCCTTCGAGCAGCGCGACGTGATGACGGCCGCGGCCGCCGTCACGGTGAAGAGCTCGTACCGGATCGACGGCCGCGCGGACGCGATCTTCGAGGCGCTGGAGAGCCGCCTCGGCGAGGACGGCCTCGACATCGCCTACGAAATCGTGAGCGGCTACGGCGGCACGCAGGGCGGAAAGCGCGCGGCCGCGCTGCTCCGCCGCCCCGAGGTGCTGGAGCGCGCGAGCGTCCCGCTGCGCATCGCCGTGGCGCTGCGCGAGGCCCCCTGCCGTCGCAAGCCGGCGCTCTTCGAGCGCGCGGCGCTCGAGGGGGACGCGCGCGCGCTCGTGTTCCTGGAGATGCTCCGCTCGTCGCAGTGCCAGCCGCGCATCGGGCAATGCTGCTTCCACCACCACGCGGGGCTGGAGCGCGCGGTGCGCGCGCTGCGCGACCGGCTGCGCCACTGACCCCGGCTGCGGGTGGTGGGGCATTTGCCCAGAGAGATGTCACATGAAGGCGGGAAGGCAGGAAAATCATTGAGATTTTCTTCCCGCCTTCCCGCCTTCATGTTCAAATGACCCCACCATCCGGCTGCGCCCGCGCGGATCCAGCTGCGCCCGCGCGGCCCGGGCTCCCGGCGGGACACGGACCCTCCCCGACGGCCGCCGAGATGGGCTACGCTCGCGCCCCCGGTCCCGAGCGCCCAGCAGGAGGCCAGAGCACGGCAGCGGACGCGCGGCGCGGACGACGAGGACGAAGGAAGAGGAATGAGCGACAAGACGAATGAGGAGATCTACAGGGCCTATCTGCTGGCCTATGCGTGCAGCGGCGACACCTCGAAGGTCGCGGTGCTCCAGGACGCGCGCCCGCTGACCGCGACGGTCGCCGCCGCGCTCGCCCTCGCGGAGCGCGACCGCCACGCGGGCGAGCCGCCGGACACGTGGGACTCGCTGACCGAGCGCCTGCAGGCCATGTTCGACGAGTTCGATCCGCACGGGTACGACCTGGCGAGCGGGGAGGACGACGAGCCGCTCGACGACGAGGAAGACGGCGACGAGCCGATCGCCTCCTGAGCCGCGCCTCCACGGCCGCGGCCTCCCATCGCGCTGCGGCGCCTCCCGGGCAGGCGCCGGGAGCCGCCGCCCGCTCACCCCGCGAGGGTCGCGCCGTTCGAGGCGATGACGTCGCGGTACCAGTGCGCCGAGTCCTTGAGCACGCGCTTTCCCGTCGGGTAGTCGACGAAGACGAGGCCGAAGCGGTGCTTGTAGCCGTGGGCCCACTCGAAGTTGTCGAGGATCGACCAGTGGAAATAGCCGTTCACGACCGCGCCCTCGGCGATCGCCCGGCGGAGCTCGATCAGGTGGCGCACCATGAAGTCGATGCGCTGGGGGTCGTGCACCTTGCCGTCGAGCGAGATCCAGTCCCGGGTCGACAGGCCGTTCTCGGTGATCACGATGGGGCGCCTGTACCGCTCGTAAAAGAACCTGGGCCCCCAGTAGAGGCACTCCGGGGTGACCGACCACTCGAAGGCGGTGATCGGATGTCCCACGGGGTGCGGCACGACCTCGGCGGCGCCGCTCGCCCCGGCGCGCACCGGGACTCCCCAGTAGACGTTCACGCCGCAGAAATCGACCGGCTGCGCGATGATCTCCATGTCGCCGCTCCGGACCTCGGGCAGCTCCTTCGCGAACAGGCGGAGCCCGTCCTCGGGGTACCTGCCGAGGAACACGGGATCCATCCACCACGTGTTGGTCCACGTGGTGCGGGCGTTCACCGCCCACGTGGCCGCGCGCGCGGCCTCCAGATCCTCCGGTGACGGGCTGGCGGGGTATTTGACCTGCGCGACCGGCGCATAATAGACGTTGCACTTCCCCGGGCTCGCCGCGCGGATGGCCTGCACCGACCTGCCGTGCGCGAGCAGGACGTGGTGGCACACGCGCAGGACCTCGGCGAAGCGCAGCCGGTCGCCGGGCGCGTGGCGACCCTCGTAATGGCCGGCGCCGGCGAACACCTGCGGCTCGTTGAGCGTCATCCAGTCCTTCACCCGGTCGCCGAGCTTCTTGACCACGACGCTCGTGTACTCGGCGAACCACTCGGCGCTGTCGCGGTTCAGCCAGCCGCCCTTGTGGTAGAGCGCGAGCGGGAAGTCCCAGTGGAACAGCGTGACGTGCGGCTCGACGCCCGCCTCGAGCAGCGCGTCCACGAGCCGATCGTAGAACGCGAGCCCGCGCTCGTTGACGGCGCCCGTGCCCTCCGGCAAGACGCGCGGCCACGAGATGCTGAGTCGATAGGCGCGGAGGCCGATATCGCGCATGAGGGCGACGTCCTCCGGATACCGGTGGTAGTGGTCGCACGCGACATCGCCGGTGTGGCCGTTCCACACCGCGTCCGGCTTCCTGCAGAACATGTCCCACACGGACGGCCCCTTGCCGTCCTCGTACGCGGCGCCCTCGATCTGGTACGACGCCGCCGCGGCGCCCCACAGGAACCCTTCCGGAAAGCCCTTTTCGCTCTGTGCTCGCGTCATGGTGGCCATCACCCTATCAAAGGCGGCCGAGCGCCGCACCACGACGTCAGCCAGCGTCTCGCGCCTCGTAGCCGGCCTCGCGCACGGCCGCGAGCAGGGCTTCGGCCGCCGCGCTCCCCTCGACGACCGCCTCTCCACGCTCGAGGCTCACCTCGCTCACCCGCGTGACGCCGGGGACCTTCGCGAGCGCCTTCGAGACCGCCTGGACGCAGTGGCCGCAGGTCATTCCTTCGATAGCAAGTCTGCGCATCTCCCCCCCTATGCCCGCGCGAGGCAGCAGCGTCAACGCGGGCGCGGCGAGGTCAACGCGGGCACGCCGGGCACGCCTGCCCGCCGCAGTCCACGCCGAGCTCGCCGCCGTTCCGCAGGCCGTCGATGCACGTCGGCTCCTCGCACACGGCCGCCCAGCAGACGCCGGTCTCGCAGTCCGCGCCGGTCGCGCAGCCCTCGCCGGGCGGACAGGGCGACCACGGACCGCCGCAGTCGACGCCGGTCTCGGAGCCGTTTCGCACGCCGTCCGAGGTCGACGGGCTCTGGCAGGTCCTCGGGCTCCCGAGGCACACGCCGGAGATGCAGTCCTGCGGGACGGCGCAGAGCGACCCGCTCTCGCAGGGTCGCCTGCAGATGCCGCCGCAGTCGACGTCGGCCTCGTCCGGGTCGCGCCGCAGGTTGATGCAGTGGCTCGGCGCGCAGAAGCCCCCGCCCTGCTGCGCGCCCACGGTCGGGACGCAGATGCGGCGGGGCCCGCACTGGTCGTCCTCGACGATGCAGTCGAACGGCTGCGCCTCGTAGCAGATCTGGTCGACCTTGTAGAGATCCATGAGGCTGATCCCGTTGTCGAAAGGCACGTGGACAGGCCTGTTCTCCGCCGAGCAGACGTCGGAGGTGCACAGGTTGCCGTCGTTGTAGAAGTCGGCTGGATCCGCCCTGGAGACGACCTCTCCCGCTTGCGTGCACTCCAGCTGCGCGCAGTCGCCGCGCAGCTGGGAGAACAGCGGGCCCGGGTAGATCTCCACCTGGCACACCCTGTCCACGCACTGCCCGACGCCGCAGCGGGAGTCCGGCGGGCCGGCGCACTTCGCGTCGTTGTCGCACGCCGTCCCGGCCGTCCCCGGCGCGCAGCTGAACCAGCCCTCCTGGCACTCGCTGCACGGGCGGCAGGCGAGAAAGCAGTCAGGCGACGTGTCCTCGGGCCCGCAGCACAGCGTGTGGCCCTCCTGGACGCAGGTACACTCGTTGTCCGTGCACTCCGTGCCGGGCGCGTACTCGGTGTCCGACTCACAATCGGCGGTCGACTCGCACCTCCCTCCCAGATGGCTCATCCGCTCGCAGGAAGAAATCGCCACGACGATGAGAAAAGCGGATGCGAAAATGTAATGCTTAAGAAACCTGTTCATGCGTCCAGTCCTCCGGCACGAGGCCATGGCGCCAACACCCCGGCGGCCCCAATCCGCCGTGATGTCGCTTCCAACGGGCGAGGATCCTACTCGGACCCGGCGCAGGTCTGCCAGTCTTGACGACAGTTTTCGCCACCTCGGATTTGCCGAGCAGGAGGCTCCGACGTGGTTACGGGCGCGCGCCTCGTCCATTTCGGATTCAGGTGCTCGTGGCGGCTCTCCGCGGCTGCGTGCTTGCGCCGCCCGCGCCGGAGTGGTTCGCTCCTGCGCGTGACGGCTCGTGAGCACACGGCGCTTGTCGGTCACGGCGGCGTGCACATCGTCGAGGGCGCCGGGGGCACGCGCCGCCATGCGCTCCACCTGGTCAAGGTGATGGTGCCGGTCGACGGTCCTCTCGAGGTCGATGTCGAGGGCGGGCGGCCGTTCGGGGTGCGCGCGCCCGTGCTCACCGGCGCCGGGGTCGTCCATTCCGTCGGCGCGCCGGGCGTGACGGTCACTGTCTTCCTGCCGCCCGATGGGCTCGGCGCCGGCGCGCAGGCGGTCGCCCGCGGGCGGGTGCTGGTCCTCGAGGGTGCGCAGGCCGATCGGGTGCGCGCGGCGGCGCGCGCCGTGCTCCGTGGCCGGCTCGATCACGCGGCGGCGCACGAGCTCATGAGGGCGTGCGCCGCCGCGTTCGCGCCGAGCGGCCCGCCGTTCGATCGCCGCGTGCTGCGCGCGATGCGCCGCCTCGCGGAGCAGGCGCCGGGTCGCCCCGCGCTGGGCCCGCTCGCCGCCGCGGAGGGCCTCTCGCGCTCGCGGCTCTCGCACCTGTTTCACGACGCCTTCGGCCACCCGCTGCGCGACTACGTGACCTTCCTGCGCGTCATGACGGCCGTCCGGGCGCTCGTGGAGGCACCGCCGGCCCGGGCGGCGCTCGCCGGCGGCTTCCACGACCAGGCCCACCTGGCGCGCGCCGTCGCCGCCACGCTGGGCCGCACGCCGGGCTCGGTCGCGCGCAGCCACTTCGTACAAGCGCCGGCCGCAGCCGGGCCCAGGATGATCCCCTGAACCCCAGGAGGACCCATGCCCCCTCGCGCTCTCGGCGCAGCCCGCGTCGCCCTCGGCCTCATCGTCCTGCTCGGCGGCATCAACGGATTCGTGCGCATCGTGCCGGTCCCCGAGCCGCTTCACCCGTTCGTCCAGCTGCTGGTCGACAGCGGCTATATCCATGCCGTCAAGATCGTGGAGATCACCGCCGCGGTCCTGCTCCTCCTCGACCGGCGCCGCCCGCTCGCGCTCGCGCTGCTCTGGCCGGTCGTGGTGAACATCGCCCTGTTTCACCTGCTGCTCGACCCCCGCGCCGGCATCAACGCCGTCATCCTGCTCGGCCTGCTCGGCGCCCTCACCTGGCACGATCGCCGCGCGTTCGCGCCGCTCTTCGCCGAGGGGCGCTCCGGATCGACCGCCCCCGTGAACAGCGCGACGCGCGCCTCGCCCGTGTAGCGCCGAGGCGCCCGGGAGAGAAGCGTGAAGAGAGCAACCACAGAGGCACAGAGGAAGGGAGTGAGAGAGATTTAATATCTCCTGTCCTCTCCCTCTGTGTCTCTCCCGGGCGGGCGCGCACGCGCCGCAGCGGCGCTGCTACGGCGGGCTGTCCTGGAGCACGCCGTCGGGCACGAGGCGGAGCGAGCGCACAGCGCCCTCGCGCGCGAGCAGGACGGCGCCGAGCAGGCCGGCCTCGCTGCCGAGCGGAGAGGCGACCACCGGCACCTCCCCGGCGCGGACGGCGTGGCGCGGCAGCTCCTCGCGCAGACCGTCGATCAGGATGTCGGGCGCGGCGAGCATCTCGCCGCCCAGCACGATGAGCTGGGGATTGAGCAGGTTCAGCAGGACCCCGATGCCGCGCGCGAGCTGCGCGCCCGCCTCGCGGAAGATCGCGCGGGCGCCCTCGTCGCCGGCGAGCGCCGCGCTCGCGACGTCACCGACGGCGTGCGGCCGGGAGAGCGCGGCCAGGTGGGGAGAGCGCGCCGACGCTTCCTCCGCGGCGCGCCGGAGCGCCATGACCGAGGTGAACGTCTCCAGACAGCCGCGGCGGCCGCAGCCGCAACGCGGGCCGTCGTCGGCGATGCGGCAGTGGCCGATCTCGCCGCTGTACCCCTGCATTCCGAAGAACAGGCGCCCATCGACGACGAGGCCCGCGCCCACGCCGAGCCCGACGTACAGCCACACGTACGACGCGAGCCCCCGCGCGGCGCCGAGCTCCCCCTCCGCCACCGCCGCCGCCTGAGGCAGGTTGTACACGGACACCTGCATGCGGAGCGCGCGGCTGAGCTCCGCGCGCACGGGGAACCGCTCCCAGCCCAGGTTGGGCGCAAGCACGCAGATGCCGCTCGGCCGCTCGATGAGCCCGGGCATGATGACGCAGGCGCCGCGCAGCCGCTTCCGCGGCACCCCGCTCAGCTGCAGCACCTTCGGCAACAGCTCGACAATGTCACGGACCGTCCGGTGCGGATCGCGCAGGACGGTGGGCTGCTCCAGGCGCGCCCGCATCCGCCCGCGCGCGTCGGCCACGGCCACGGCCGTCTGCTCGACGCCGATCTCGATACCGAGGAACGCCGCGCTATCATCGTTGAACTCGAGGAGCCGCGCCGGGCGCCCGCCGCGCGACTCGGTCCCGACATCGCGGACGCTGCCGCTCTCGAGCAGCTCCTCGATGATGGCCGAGACCGTCGGCTTGGTCAGGCCGCTCAGCCGCGCGAGGTTCGTGCGGGAAATCGGGCCGTGCTCCTGCACGAGATCGAGGACGAGGGAGCGGTTCAGCTCCCGAGGGGTGCGGTTGCTAGCCGTCTTGTCGTTCGCACGGACCATCGAGCAGACCGAGACTTAGCCGTTCTCACGCGGTGAAAGCAAGGGGCGTCACCGCCGCGCGCCCAGGAAACGCGCGCGGCGCCCCGCCGGGCATCATCATCCGCCAGGCCGCGCGCGGGCGCTCCTTGTCGCCCTCGCCTCCCCGCGGCGTTCTCCACCCTTCTCCACCGGCTTACTTCCGTTGATTTCCTCCTCGCTCACCGCGCACCACTGCGCTCCACGCCCCGGACGCCCGCGGATCGCCGGAGCAGTTATGTCAGCATCACACACGCTGTGACCCGGAGAACGACCACGGCCTCGGCGGCGCCCCTCCAGGTCTCGCGCGTAGCAAACTGCCTCGCAGGAAGGGAAGGAATCGTACGATGAGCACCCCCGTGTGGCGGAACGCCTCATCCTCGCGTGTGAGGTGGGAACAGGGTGTGCGCGCGCTCTCCTCCCCGTCCGACCCGTCCGGATCCGACGATCGCCGCGCTCCGCGCTGCCGTGACGTTGCAAAGTTCAGCGACGAGCGGGCTCATCTCTTCTCGCGGGGAACGCTGATTGCAAACGGCCCATGCGGGAGGCGACCAGACGCTGAGTCGATGAGAGCTGCTGACGACGTGGATGACCGAAGGAGAGCGATCGTCAAGGCGCTGGAGTGCGGACGTACCGACGCACTACCGCCCCAGGTCGGGCGTGGGCTCGACGACATGGAGGATACGGCGACATCGCAGAGAGACGCGAGACGCAGGGCAGCCCTGGCGCGAGGGCCGGTCGGCCCGCTCTCTCAGCGGCGATTGACGGGTCCTTGACCGGGTCCTAGCAACCGCCTGCCTGGGATAGCAGGCCGAGGCAGCTCGCCCGGCGGCTGCGCTGGCGTCGCCCTGCTCGCACGCGATTCGCATTTCCGAGGAGACGCCCGGAGCGCTGGGCCTGTCTCTTCACGAGGAGTTTGCACGATCATGAAGATGGCAGATGTTCTGGGTGCTGTTCTCGCTGTAACACTCGCTGGCTGCACGGCATCATACGACCATGCCGAGGCCGAGGCGCTGGAGGAGACCGGGGCAGTCGAGGGTGCGATCAGGCTGAGCGACGTGGCGCTCGTCCCGGCATATTTCGATCACGAGAACCGCTTCACGGTGGACCGCGGGCGATCGGTTCATGCGCACTTCACGAGCCACCCGGGCAGGACGATCACGCTCGAGCTGCAGTCGATCGCCGGGGGCAGGGACGCCGCTGTCGACTTCAGGCTCCACGAGGTCACGCGCGACGGGAGGCTGAGGCACGTCCGGCGGACCAGGGGCCCCCGCGGGCAGGCGATCTCGACGTGGGAGAGCCGGGGCACCGGGGCGTATGTCGTGCAGATCCTCTCGCCGCGGACGCTCGTCGAGGTGGAGCTCCGGCTCTCCTGCGGCGCCGACGTCTGCTCGCCCGTGGCGCAGCCGGGCGACATGTGCGCCGGCATCGCGGGCATCCGCTGCGCCGAGGGCCTGTATTGCGACTTCGCCCCCGAGGCGAACTGCGGCGCGTACGACCGCAGCGGCACGTGCGAGTTCGTGCCCGAGGCGTGCAGGGAGGACTACGATCCTGTCTGCGGATGCGATGGCCGGACGTACGGCAACGACTGTGTAGCGGCGACGGCCGGCGTCTCGGTGAGGAGCCTCGGGGAGTGCGGCCCCACGGTGGTGGGGCTCGGCGAGAGCTGCGGCGGCTTCACCCTCGGCGGGCTGCGCGTGTGCGGCGAGGGGCTTTACTGCAAGTACGCGCCCGACGCGATCTGCGGGCGCGCGGACGCGGCCGGCAGCTGCGCGGACAGGCCCGAGGTCTGCACGAAGGAGCTCGCGCCCGTGTGCGGCTGCGATGGCCAGACCTACTCCAACGCCTGCATCGCGGCCGCGAGCGGCATGTCCGTCGATGTCCGGGGCGCGTGCGACAGCGCACCTGTGGAGTGAACGACATCGGCGCGCCGCTCTCCCCGCCCGATCACGCGACTCTTCCGGACGCCTGGCCGTGACGACGCCGGGCGCCCAGCGCGACGACGCCGGGCGCGCTGGGCGGCGAGGAGCGCGCCGCTAGATCGTCTCCCAGCGCCCGCTCTCGGCGGAGCGGTAGAGCGCGTCGATGACCCGCATGTTGCCGACCGCGACCTCGATCGAGTTCTCGACGGGGCCACCCGTGCGGATGGCGCGCGAGAACGCCTCGCTCTGCAGGTGGTACTGGTCGACGGCGGGGAACGAGGTGACCTGGGCCGAGCTGCAGTTCAGCGTCGAGCCGTCATCGAGGAAGAGCCTGCACGGCTGGTCGGCGGGGGCGTTGACCGGAATCTCGATCTCGATGCGGCCCTTGATACCGAACGCGTTCACGCGCTGGTAAGCCACCGCCTGCGTGCTGCACGTGAACGTCACGTGCGCGCCGCCGTAGTCGAGCAGGCCCGAGGTCAAGCGATCGGTGCCGAAGTCGGGATCGCGCGCGATGAGCGCCATCGCCCGCGCGGGCTCGCGCCCGAACAGGAAGCGCGACGTGTTCACCGCGTAGCAGCCGATGTCGTAGAGCGCGCCGCCCCCGACTTCCTTCCTGTTGCGGATGTTGGCGGCGTCGCGGTTGAAATACGAGAGCGCCATCTGGACGCTGACCAGGTCGCCGATCTGGCCGCTTCGCACCCACTCCCTGGCCTGCTGCCACTGCGGGTGGTTGCGGATCATGAACGCTTCGGTGATCCGCTTGCCCGTTTCGCGCTGGACGGCGACCAGCGTCTCGGCTTCGTTGGCGCTGAGCGCAATGGGCTTCTCGCACAGGACGTGCTTGCCGGCGCGGGCCGCGCGCGCCGTCCACTCCACGTGCAGGTGGTTGGGCAGCGGGTTGTAGATGGCATCGATCTCCGGATCGCCGAGCAGCTCTTCGTAGCTGCCGTACGCTTTCGGGATCCCGAGCGACTGCGCGGCGGCGCGTGCCTTGCCGAGGTCGCGCGATGCAAGCGCGGCGAGCTGGGTCAGGGGCCCCCGCTTCATGCCGGGCAGGCTGACATTCATCGCGAAGTGGCTCACCCCGAGAACGCCCCAGCGCACGGGGGTGAGGGGTTCATCGGAGTTCGGACCTTGGGTAGACAGGGACATGGGCACCTCGCTGCTCGCGAAGCTAGAGGCCCACGGCGCGTCTGTAAACGCCCTCCGCGCCACGATCGCAGCGCGTTCGAGGGGGCGCCGAGCCGCGCGCTGCACCCGGGCTGGCGCGGAGCAGCGCGGAGATCGCCCAAGGCTCGTCCCCGACTCGGCGCCCAGGATGGGCCCCGGGGCCGGCGCCTCGACGAGACCTCCCGCGCGACGCGCGACCGGGATGAGCTAGAGCTCTCCCCCGGCGCTCCCCTCGCCGTGCCGGTGCGCTCGCGCCCGCCGCTCCCGGTTCTTCGCCACGCGCGCCGCCCGGCTCGCCAGGAGCTCCGGCGACGGCTTGCGCCCGCGGTGCGGCGCCTGCTCGGCGTGGTGCTCGTC
Organism: Sorangium sp. So ce362; assembly: GCF_051519845.1. Lineage (NCBI taxonomy): Bacteria > Pseudomonadati > Myxococcota > Polyangiales > Polyangiaceae > Sorangium > Sorangium sp. So ce362. The sequence continues at coordinate 10,131,547 of NZ_CP150332.1, forward strand.
GAACGACCCCGGCTCGCTGCCGAGCTCGAAGATCGCGACCTCGCGCTGACCGCGCTCGCCGAGCCGCAGCGGCATCACCGCCGCGCCGATCCCCGCCCCCACGTAGACCGCCCCCTGGCCGGGCTCCCCCCGCTGGCGCGTGCCGTAGAGGCCGTGGATGTACCGGTGCCCCGCGATCTTGCCGATCGAGAGCTCGTGCAGGCGCGCGACCGTCACCTGGCCCGCGTGCGTGTGACCCGAGAGCACGAGCGGGATGCCGTGACGCCAGAGGCCGTCCGCCTCCTCGGCGATGTGCGAAAGGCCCAGCGTCGGCAGGTCGCGCCGCATTCCCTTCACCGCCTTCTCGCGCGACGCGTGGCCGGTATAGGCGTCGTCGAGCCCCACCACCTGGAGCCGCTCGTGGCCCAGCGTGATCACCGTGCTCGCGTTGCAGAGCACCGCGACGCCGCCCCGCTCGAGCGCGCGCCTCACCGCGTCGGCGCCCGACCAGTGATCGTGATTCCCCAGCACCGCGATCACCGGCGCCTCGAAGCCGCGCACCACCTCTTCCAGCTGATCGAGGTAAAGCTGGCTGTGACACACGAAGTCGCCCGTGAGCACGACCAGATCCGGCCGCTGCTGGTTCGTCAGCGCCACGGCCGCGCGCTGCACCCGCACCGGCGTCACCCGGCCGACGTGCTGGTCCGTCAGGTGAGCAATGCGAAGCGACGACAGCTGCTCCAGGTAAGCCGCCGGCCCCGCGAAGCGCCGGAGGCGAATCCCCAGGGTCGGGTCCGCTTCCCCGGCATCCGGCACCCCACCCGAGGCGCCCGCGCCTCGCCTGAAGAGCCCACGCCACCGCTCCCTTGCATCCCTGGCAGGTACTGCGTCGCTCACCGTCGCCGAGTGTACGGGTGAGGTTGAGTGGCCGCCACCTTTTCTTTCGTCGAAGACGCCTTGATGCTGGCAGCGCAGCAATCCGCCCGTCCGCTGCCTGCCCGCCCGCCCGCGTCAACCTTGGAAAACTCCGCGCTCGTGCGACTCGGGCCTCCCTCACCGAGCCTGAGCTCGGCGGATCAGGTCGCGATCGATGGAAGCCAGGGTGGGGCAGCCCGCGAGCGCCATGGCGATCGACAGCTCGTCGCGCAGGCCCGCCAGCACGCGCGCGACCCCCTCGCCGCCGAGCGCGGCGAGACCCCACAGGACTGGCCGCCCGACCAGCACCGCGCGGGCGCCGAGCGCGAGCGCCTTCAGCACGTCCGTACCCCACCGGACACCGCCGTCCATCAGCACCAGGCACCGCCCGGCGACCGCATCGGCGATGGCCGGGAGGACCTCGATCGTGGCGGGGGCGCCGTCGAGCTGCCGCGCGCCGTGGTTGGAGACGATGACGCCCGCCGCGCCGGCGCCGAGCGCGCGGACCGCGTCGTCGGGCCGGACGATGCCCTTGAGCAGGAGAGGGAGCCGCGTGATCGAGCCGAGCCACTCGACATCGCGCCACGTGAGCGAGGCGTCGTGTCGCGAGGCGACGTAGGCCGCGAGCAGAGAGCCCCGCTCCGCGGCCGGCGCGGCCGCCGCGGCGTCGAAAAGGTTCGCCATCACGAGCCCCTCGGGCAGCGCGAAGCCGTTGCGCACGTCCGCTATCCGGCGGCCGAGGAGCGGTGTGTCGACGGTGAGCATCAGCGCCCGGTAGCCGGCCGACTCGGCCCGCTCGACGAGCGCGCGCGTGAGGCCTCGGTCCTTGTGGACGTAGAGCTGGAACCACTTCGGCCCCGGAGACGCTTCCGCGACCCCCTCGAGGCTCGTCGTCGAGAGGGTGGAGAGCGTGAAAATGGTGCCGAGCTCGGAGGCCGCCCGCGACGAGGCGAGCTCGCCGTCGGGGTGCGCGAGGCGCTGATAGGCGGTCGGCGCCACGAGGATGGGGAACGGCACCGTCGTGCCGAGCAGGGTCGTGCTCATGTCCCGCTCGGCCACGTCGACGAGGACGCGATAATGAATCTCGAGGCGGCGGAAGGCGTTGCGGTTCTCCCGGAGCGTCCTGCCCTCGTCGGCGCCGGATCGGTAGTAGTCATAGGCCATCTTGGACAGGCGCGCGCGCGCTGCGCGCTCGAAGTCGTCGACGGTGAGCAGTGACGGGGCGGGGGGAGGGTCTTGCACGGTGATCTCCTGGAGAGCCCGGCGATGCGTCCAGTCAGTCGCAGGCGGGGAGCTGAGCGCTCGCGGGCTGCTCTCCGCCCTTGAGGTCGAGCATCCCTTCCACGGTGGAGCCGTTGATGTCGGTGGCGCGGACATGGTACGGCGCAGACCCCATGTCCCCGTCGCCGACGAGGAAATAGTTGTACGACTGTCGCGTGGCCGTCTGCCACGTGCCGTTAATCTCCACCTCCACCTTCTCGATCGGGTGCGCGTGGCCCTCGACGACGATCTCGTTCCAGTACCGGTTTGTCGCGTCCTTGAGTCGGAAGGTGACGGGACCCGTCGTGGGGCACGGGATGTACCGCCAGGAGATCTTCCCGGCGGCGCCGCCGTTTGTGGTCCCGAGATACCCCTCGTGCTCGGCGCCGATCTGGAGAAAGGCGTTCTTGCTGAGATCGATGTGGCCCTTCACGCACTTCGGGTTCGTGGCGATCGGGCACTGGTCGACGACCATGGCCTGCACCTTGCGCCCGTCGTCCCGGGAGACCTCCACGCACGCGCCGCACATCCCCGCGCTGTCGTAGTCCGTGGTGTTCATGGCGGCGAAGTACCGGCCTCCGCCGAAGGGGACGTGCGCGACGACGTCCGGGTTCCGCCCGGTGATCTGGTAGCTGCAGTTCACCTCGGTCGAGCCCATGTCGAGCGTGTAGAAGGTGATGGAGCCGTTCGCGGCCTCCGCGGGATAGTTGCAGCTCACCGACGGGCCGCCCGCGCCCGTCGTGGTGGTGGCGGTGGTCGTGGCGCCGGGATCGCCGCTGCTCGTCGAGGCGCTGCCGGTCGTCGCGGAGCTGCTCGGGCCAGCGCCCATGCCCGTCGTGGCGCCGCTCGCGCCCCCGGCGCCGGCCGCGCCCGCGCCGCCCTCCCCGCCGGCCGCGGTCGAGGTGCTCTCCGTACCGCCGGCGTCGCCACCGCCGGCGTCGCCGCCGCCGTCGCCGCCGCAGCCGGCGACGCCGAGCGCGCTCAGCGACAGGAGCGGCCATAAAATGCCCGTGGGCACGCAATCCAGCTTCATCTCGGCTCCTTAAGAATTATGATAGGGATGGATCCGCGAGTCGACGCGACTGGCTTACGCCAGGCGGGCCAACCGTGCAACAGCCGCGGCGCGCCGCCGCCCGATGGGAAAAGGGCCCTGACGCACGTCGCGCAACATGCGGGGCACCGGCCTGGCGGACTGCCATGTTCAAACGCGGCAGCGAGCCTCACGGCCCCAGGGCGCGCTGTTCGATGAAGGTGCCGGCGTCCGTCGTGTACGCGATCCACAGCGAGCCGTCGCGCTCCGCCTCGATCGCGACGTGGTTGAACGATGTGCCCTCCACGGCGAGGCAGCGCGGCTGAAACCGCCCTTCGCCGTCGAGCTGGCCGAGCTCGATCGCGTGCCGCGACCCGGGCTCGCGCGCGATCGGCCGGACCCGGGCGACGTGGATCGGGGAGACGCCCTGCGTGGCCGCGATGGGCGCGGGGCTCAGCCCGTTGGGGTAGAGCGACCAGGCCGCCGGCATGTCGTCGCGCGGCGCCTCGTCGATGCGGATCGCCGCCATGCCGAACGCCGACATGTCCCTGGCCGCCGGGAGGAGCACGTACGCCGGGCCCCCGGCGCCGACCGCGAGCGCGCCGCCCATCCGCGACTCGCCCGCGTCGCCGACGAACAGCACCGCGTCCGGCCCGAGCTCGATCTTGCCCTCCGGCGTGAGGCCGAGCGTGCGGGCGTGCACCGGCGTCAGCGCCGAGCGCGCGTCGATGTACATCGCGAGCGCCCCGCCCTTCCACGGCGACAGCGCGACGAAGGTCGCGCCGCTGCCCTCCTCGGAGAGCGGCACGGCGGGCCTGTCGTCCAGCCCCGCGAAGGCCTGGGTCACGACCCCCTCGCTGGTCTTCCGATCCGAGAGAAAGGCGAGGAGCGTGTGCCCTCCGGGCAGCGAGACGGCGGAGATCCCGGTGCCGCGGCGCCCGGCGCCGATGGGCGGCCCCTCCGCGCCCCAGAGCGGGGTCCTCCGGATCGTGCCGCCGTGATCCATGCAGAACACGAACCGAGAGGCCACCGCGCACGCCGGCCAGGAGGCGCGCGCCGGCTCTCCGCCGGCGGCCCCGGCGTCGGGCGCGGCCTCCCGGGGCGGCGAGGCCGGCGCGGCGAGCGCGCCGAGCGCCGGCGCGGCGTCCCGGGGCGGCGAGGCCCCCGCGGCCAGCCCGAACGACGGCGCGGCGAGCCCGCCGAGCGCCGGCGCCACGTGCTGCGCCACGCCGTCGCGGTTGAAGATCACCCGGAAGTCGGTGCGCGCCGCCTCGTCCGGGGTCCACAGCAGCGCCGGCCCGCGGAGCGAGAGCGAGAGCGGCCCCCGCAGGAGCTTGCAGCCCGCGCCAGGAGCCGCCGCTGCCGCGTCCGGTGCCGCCGCGTCCGCCGCTGCCGCGTCCGGTGCCGCCGCATCTGCCGCTGCCGCGTCCGGTGCCGCCGCGTCCGCCGCTGCCGCGTCCGGTGCCGCCGCATCCACCCCCCCCGCGTCCAGCGACAGCGCGCTCGCCGGGCTCGCGGTGGACGCAACGGAGGGCGGCGGCCCGGCAGCGCCCGCGTCCGGCGCCGGCCCGGCGCCCGGCGCGCCCGAGCCCCCACGACAGGCGGCGAGCGTTGCCAGCACGAGCGCGCACGCGCGCAGGGGCGGAGAGCTCATCACCGCAGCCCGACGCCGAGCAGCGCCAGGATGTTCCCCGGACAGGTGGAGGCCCGCGACCATGATGTGGAGACGCGCTATCCTGACAGCCGCGCCGAGCATGTGCCGGACCTACTGCTCGAGCACCGTGATCGACCGGTCCCAGTACGACGCGACCGCCGCCCGCGCGCCGTCCTTCGAGACCGCCACCGCGCACGCGCCCTTGCCGGTGGGCAGCGACGCGACAACCTGCGGCGGATCGCCCGCGATGACCGCCACGCCGCTGCCGACCGGCGGCCACTGGGTCCCGCCGAGCGCCACGAAGAGCGTCTTCCGATCGGGCGACGTCACGCCCGTCCGCGGGACCCCGCCGAGCGGGAGCGTGCTCTTCACCGTCATCGTCGAGAGATCGATGACGCTCGCGGTCCGCGCCTCGGCGTTGAGCGTGATGCCGTACCGGTCGTCGTGGAGCAGGAAGCCCGCTGTCGGCCCGACGCCGACGGGCGCCTTCCGCGTCTCGGTCACCCCGGCGACGCGCAGCAGGATCGCCGTGTTGGACAGCCGATCCGGGAAGAACACGGCGCCTCCATCCCGGGTGATGTCGCCCTCGCGCGGCTCGCGCCCGACAGCGATGCTCCGCCGCGTCGCGCCGAACGGCGACTCGCTCGGGTCGAACAGGTCGATCCAGGCGCCGGCCGGCCGGCCGGCGTGCGTCAGCGCGCCGAGCGCCGCGATGTAGGGGCGCCCCTCGGCCTGCACGAGGAACAGCTGCCCCGTCGCGTGCGGGAGCGTGATGTTCGCGAGCCGCACCCCCGTCGGCAGCTCGAACTTCATCACGCGCTTCGTGTCCGTCGTCGCCGCGACAACCGTCCTGCCGTCCGGCAACGCCACGATGTCGCCCGGCGTCCGGCCGACGTCGAGCAGCACCGGATCGCGATCCCACGCGGTCGTGTCCATCACCGGGATCCGCGCGGCGTCCACGTGCCGCAGCACCGCGACGTAGCGGTCGAACAGGAGCCGGATGTGGTCGCCCTGCGCCGGCATCGACGCCTTGTGGGCGATCTCGCCGCTCTGGAGCGCGTACTCGCGCAGCGAGGCGTCGTCGGCGCTGACGTAGATCGACGTGCCGCTCGGGTTGAAGACGATGTCGAGCGGGTGCACGTCCCCGATCCGGATCTCGCGGGCGCGCCAGCGGCCCTTCGGATCGAGGGGCGGCGGCGGCGCTGGCTCCGGGCTGTCCGGGCCGAACGCCGCGGGGTTCGGCGCCTGGTCGGACGCGTCGACCGCGCCGGCGCCCTCCGGCGTGAGCGCGGTCAGCGGCGGGGCCTCGCCGACGGGCGACTTCAGGCTGGTCAGGGTGGCGATGATCACGGCCGCGACGCCGCACGCCACCGACACCGCGGCCCGCGCCAGGCGCGGCTCGCGGCCGGAGAGCGAGGCGGACGACCCGCGGGGACGCTCGCCGAGCCACGCCTTGCAGGCGCGGCACTTGCGCGCGCCCTCGACGATGCGGGCGCCGCAGCTCGGGCACGGGACGCGACGCTCGCTCATTGCAGCACCCACGCGACCTTGGCGCGATCGCCGAGCGCGAGCGCCGAGCCGCCGTCCGGGGCGAGCCGGATGCGCGTCGGCTCGCCGCCGAGCGGGTGGACCTTCGCCGCGTAGCTCTTCAGATCGACAAGCGCCACCGAGCCCCCGCCGTCGCCGCTCAGCGCCACGACCGCCTGCGTCCCGTCCGGCGCGATCGCCATGTCGAGCGCGCGGCCGGGGAACGTGACAGCGCGGATCAGCTCGCGCTTCGACAGGTCGAAGATCTGGAGCGCGCGCCCCTCGTTGCACCGCACGACGGCGCGCCGGTCGATCCGGACGAGCTCGATCTGCTCCGGCTCGCGGCACGTCGTGATGCGCGCCTCCTGCCGCACCGCGCCCGACGGGAGCCAGGTGAGCGGCACCAGGGTGTTCGCGGCGCGGAGGGCGACGAAGCCCGCCGAGCCGTCCGGGGTCATGAGCGCGCCGACCGGGTTGCCCACCATCGAGGTGCGCACGCGATCCTGCTCCGAGCCGAGCCGGCTCGGGTCGAACGGATAGGCGACGCCGCCCGACGGCTCGCGCTGGCCGTGCAGCGGGAGCTGGCCCGTCGTCGTGATCGCCCGGGTGCCGCTGTCGTCGACGGCCACGGGGCCCACCGCGTCGTCGCCGAACTGGATGCGCTCGATCTCGGCGTGGTACTCGGTCGCGAGGATCGCCACCGCGTGCGCCTCCGGCAGCGAGGCGAGCGCGCGCCGGCCCGAGGCGCCGACCTGGATGTCGCCCACGGCCTCGCCGAGCTCGATCGTCTTGAGCAGCCGCGTCGTGGCGGCGTCGATCACGTAGATGCGCGAGGGCGACGTCGCGTAGACGACCTCGCCCACGCGGTGGAGGCGCCGCACGTTGGGCGCCTCGGTGACGAGGCTGAGCGCCTCGCCGGTCCGCGAGCTGCGCACCTCCAGGCCGGAGGACAGCGCGACAGCGAAGCGGTCACGGTCGAGCGGGAGCGCGTCGAACGCGTCCTTGGGCAGCGAGAAGGGCCCGGCGATCGAGGGCGCGTCGACGACGTGGCCGACGTCGTTCGGGCGCTGCCAGACGCAGCGGCCGAGCTGGCACGACTCGCCGCTCCAGCACGGCGCCCCGCACACCGGGGTCGGAGGAGGGACCGCCGTCGCGGCCCGGGACGGCGCGAACCGGTGGGGCGCCAGGTAGCGCAGCGCCCCGCCGGTGCTGATGAGCCCGAGGATGGCGCCGATCGTGACGAGCGGGCGCCAGTGCAGGGAGAGCCAGCTCGCGTCCGGGGGGGCGTCGGGGATCGAGGGGGCCCGCACCGATGGCTTCGGCCCGTCGGTCGGCTCCCCGCACTCCGGGCAGAGGACGACCCCGGCGGCGATGCGCTCGAGGCAGACTGGACAGCTCGCCTCGCCGGCGGCGGGCGACCGGCGCGACGGCGGCTCGAGCCACTGGGCGGGCAGCGGGCTCGCCTCGGCGGCGTGGAAGGCCTCCTGCGCGTCAGCGGCGCTGGAGCCAGGCTCGATATCGCTCCGCGTCTCATGATCCACTGCTTACCTGCGTCTCTTCCGTGACGAGCGGTCCCCCCGCGTACTCCGAGCGTGCCCGGATGTCGAGCCCCTCGTGGCGGCGCAGCCGGCGCGGCGACGCGCGCCCGCCGCCGCGAACGGGAGGACGGTCGTGGGGAAATCGCGCTGCTGCCGGGAAGGCCCGCGGCGCGACGAGGGTCGCAGGGGGCTCAGGCGAGCGTGGCTGTGGCCGCCAGCTCAGGAGTCGACCAGCGGCCGCTGGATCGCCGAAACATCGGTGTCATCGAATGAACCGGTTCACCCCCGGTCCTCGTCGCCGGGAGCCATGAGAAGAAACGACTGTATTAGATCAAACAATTTTGATCCTTGGTCGCGCTGCCCTCTGGCGACGATCGCTCGGCGAGCGGTGATGGCAGAAAATGCCAGTCGCAGCACATAAAAATGCGCCTTTGCCGCGTAAGATTCCACCGAATGACGCATCACGTCAGCGCACAACCAGCGTGCCATCGTGCTATTTTGCAGATCGGGGCATCGGGACGGCATCTTAACGCGAGGTTGGCGATGAATAAGACACTTGGTTGCTTGGTGGCACTTGCGCTTGTGGGCTTGCTGGGTGGGTGCGGAGCGGTGAACGACGGCGAGACCAGCGGAGGCAACACGTCGTCGAACGGCTCCGGCGGTCCGGGGGGATCTGGCGGGCCCGGGGGGACCACTGGATTCGATGACAGCTTCGGCTCGGTCAATCCCACCACCGGCAGCGGCGGCGGCGGGACCCCTGACGAGGGGGATCAGGCAAACGGCGAGTCGTGCGACGGCAGGTTCACCGGCCGCGTGCGCGACTTCAAGGTCGATCACCCCGACATGGAGCCGCAAGACTCCGGCAAGTGCGTCGGCTGCAACGACCACGAGATCGTCACCGACGCCCTTGGAGAGGACCAGAAGCCCGTCTACGCCGGCGGGCCCGACGGCACCAGGAGCACGACCGGCAAGGCGGCCTTCGACATGTGGTTCCGCGACGTGGAGGGGGAGAACATGGCGACGAACATCACGCTCCAGTTCACGGACTCCGACAACGACGGCGTGTGGACGTACAACAACCGGGCGTTCTTCCCGATCGACGATGCGCTGTTCGGCAACGAGGGGCTGCAGCACAACTACCACTTCACCTTCGAGATGCACATGGGCTTCGAGTACAAGGGCGGCGAGCGGTTCACGTTCGCCGGCGACGACGACGTGTTCACGTTCATCGACGGGAAGAAGGTCGTCGACCTCGGGGGCGTGCACGTCGAGCAGACCGAGGTCGTCGACCTCGACACGCTCGGGCTGGAGGTCGGGAAGAAGTATCAGCTCGACTTCTTCTTCGCCGAGCGCCACGTGACCGACTCCCATTTCCGGATCGACACGTCGATCGAGTTCATCGACTGCGGCGTCGTGGTCAAGTGACGCCGGGGACCGAGCTCGACCCGAGGACCGCCGCGAGCATCAGCAGGTGGCTTGCGGTGTTCGCGAGGCAGTGGACCCACAGGGATATCCTCAGGTCCTCCTTGCGCCACGTGGCCCACACCGTGGGCAGGAAGTAGCAGATCCTGGAGAGCGCCTGCCAGGGCGACCACAGGTGGTAGAGGGCGAAGAGGACCATGTTCAGGACCGGCGCCCACCTTCCGAGGTGTGAGAGCCGGGGCAGCAGGTAGCCCCGGAAGTAGAGCTCCTCGACCACAGGCAGGATCAGCCCGCTCAGGACGAGGGAGACCAGCAGCGTCGTGACCGCCACGGAGGATGCGTGGCCCGCGAGGAACTCCCCGGTCCCCCCGACGCCGACGAAGTACCGCTCCGGCACCCAGAAGAAGAGCCTCTCCAAGAGCCAGAAGTCGAGCGGGGCAAGGCTTGCCCCGACGGCAAACGTCCAGACGAGGAGCGCGGCCACGAGCGCGACGAGGACGCCCCGCCGCGTCGGGCTCCCGCGGTAGAGCACCACTCCCTCGAGGGAGGGCCGCCCATGTTTCTTCCATCCCAGGTAGAGGAGCAGCCCGAGCTCCGCCGGCACGAGCGCCAAGGACATGGCGACCACGATGCCGAGCAGCGGAGGGTAGCCGAGGGCGTCCGCGACGGGGGCCGCCACAAGCATGCAGGCCGCCCCGATCAGGACGCCCGGGACGAGGTGCAGGGCCACGGAGAGCGGGACCGTGTGCTGCGTACGCATCCAATGCCCTGCAAGCCCCCCGACCTGGGCGTCCCCCGTCCCCCCGTTCGCCACAGCGCTCATCCGCCCGCTCCCTTCGCTCAAAGACCTGACCTGCACCGAGTCAACTCCCTCGTCCGTAGGTCTTCAGATAGGAGTGAACGCTACGTTGCGTTTTTCATTACGTCAACGCCATCGGCCCGCATAACTGCTTGCACCACAGGCAAATATCGACGTCGTTGCAATGATATGGGAGCAAACGCAACCTCGGTCCCATCGGTCGTTGCAATGTGCTGAGCGTGAACGCACACTGGACCGACCCTTGGGCCGCAGGAGGCAGGCACGGATGCCGGGAGGCAGGCTGACCCACCAGGACCGCCAGCACATCGCCGCGGGATTGGTCGAAGAGCTCGGGTACGCCGAGATCGCCAGGCAGCTGGGCAGGCCAACATCCACCATCAGCCGAGAGGTGGCCCGGAACGGCGGACCTGACGGCTACCGGGCAGACCAGGCCCACCAGGCCACCGGGCGGCGCGCCCGCCGACGCAAGCAGGCCCCGACCCAGGAGCTACCGGCCGCGGTCGAGATCTACGGCCGCGACCCGGACGCAACGCGCGGCTTCGTGGAGCAGTTCGCGGCGCTGATGGTCCAGACAGGGCTTCCACGGATGGCGGCCCGGGTGCTCGCCTGTCTGGTCACGACCGACTCTGGCGCCTTGACCGCCGCCGAACTGGTTCAGCATCTGTGGGTCAGCCCCGCGTCGGTGTCCAAGGCCATCGGCTATCTCGAGGGGCTTTCGTTGGTCCGGCGCGAACGCGATCCCCGGCGGCGGGAGCGCTACATCATCGACGACGACGTCTGGCTCCGGACGTGGATAACGAGCTCTCGAACGAACGCCATGTGGGCCGATGCCGCGGAGCAGGGAGCCGCGATCTACGGCGCCGGCACACGCGCCGGAGCGCGGCTGAACCATATGGGCCAGTTCTTCGCGCGCCTCAGCGAGGACATGGCCGGCGGCCCCACCGAAGTCGCCATCGACGACTCGCGCACCGTGCTCGCCGCGCTCGTGCACGCCGGCGAAGCGCTCACCGTGGACCAGCTGGCCACCGCGTTGGGCTGGCCGCCGAACCGCGTCACCAACGCACTGCACGACGCCGAACGACGCCCCGACATCACCGACCCTGTCGCGCTCCAGCGCGCCGAGCCCGGCGCCTACACCTTCACCGCCAGGCCCGACCGGCTCACCACAAGACAACGCGAGGCGCTCAGAGCCTGTCCGGCAGCTGAGTAAGTGCAACTGGAGTACTAGTCCTGGCAGGCGAACTGCGGGGGGAAGCTCTCGAGCACGGCACAGTCGTCGCCGCACTCCAGGTGACAGTCCATGCAGTCGTCGTACGCGGCCTGGTCGGACGTGGCGACCTGGCCGACCAGGGCGTCGCACGCCGCCCTCGCCTCTTCCTTGTCGTAGCCGCCGCCGCAGCCGAGCGCGGCGCCCCCGAGCGCGCCCACGACGAGGACCGCGACGACCCACGAATCTGCTCTGCTCTTGCTCATCATGCTCCCTCTCATTCTGCGCAGGTGAATGTCTGCGGGCAGGCCCCCGACGGCTCGCAGGCGTCGCCGCACTCCTCGTAGCAGCTCACGCACGCGTCATGGCTCTCGTCGGTGGCGCAGGACGGCACCGCGGCGCGCAGCTGATCGCAGCGCTGCTGCGAGTCCTCCGTCGAGAGCCCCCCGCAGCCGGACGCGAGCGTGACAAGCGAGAGCAGCACCGCGCCAATACCCAGCCTTCGAGCCATCGTCGCCTCCCTTCGAGCTCCCCGAGCGTAACCGAAATGCCGCGGTGGGGCGCGGCTTTCGGGGCCGCGCGCTCCGTCGGCAGGCCGCGCCGGGCGCTCAGTCGGCCGGCTGCGCCGGCCGCGCCACCGGGGCGAGCCCGTACGTGCCTGCGCCGCTCACCTGGATCCACGCGCGCATCACCTGGATGGGGCGCCCCGCCCGCGCCACGGCGGCGGCCGCCGCGTCGAGGTCGCGCGCGCACGCGGCGTGCAGGTCGTCGCTCGTCTCGTGATCCTCCGCCGAGCGGCGGATCCAGACCGCGGTCGACGGCATCGCCGCGCCCTCGTGCCTGTCCTGCCAGCGCCTGCCGACGAGGTGCGCCCGGAGGAGCTTCCGCGCGTCCGCGGGGGTGTCCGGGTGAAGCTCGTAGACCATGGTCGCGATGAATGACCTCATGCGCCCGAGCCTGCCGGAGCGGGGCCGGCCCGTCCAGGAGGCAGGCGCTGGCCCGCGCGCGGCGGCTGGAGCGGCGGCTGGAGCAGCGGCGGCTGTTCAGCTCGGTTGAGCGCCTGGTTGCGTCCGAGCGTGAGCGCGCTTATGCGGTGATGGCCAGCGGCCATGTTGCGCCTGCATTTACATGATGCTTGATGAACGCCTCGCCGCGCTCGCTTCCTCCAGCCTGGTCACGCTGGTGCTCGATCCGGAGCACCTGCGCTTTCGCTGGACCAGCGCCGCGGCGCGAGGCACGCCTGCCGCGAGGCATGTGAGCTCCAGGACGAGGTCGGGCGCGACAGGTAGGCGGTAGGTCGCAGCGAGAGCGGCGTGGGAGTGCCTTGGCCAACGGGCCGATGTTCAACGTAAACGAAGCATCGCTGAACGCAGCGGCGAGGCGGACGTTGGAGGCGATGATGAAGAGCGGATACGAGTTTCAGAGTGAATTCGCGCGCAGCTACGTGGCGAAGGGCGTGGAGAAGGGTCGGCAAGAGGGGAGCGTCGAGACCAAGGCACACGACGTGCTCGCCGTCCTCGAGGCCCGCGGGTTGGAGGTGCCCGCCGAGGTGCGGGAGCGCGTCCCCGCGAGCACCGACCTCGCCGAGCTCGATGGCTTGCTCCGTCGTGCCGCGGTCGTCAGCAACGCCAGCGAGCTCCTCGCCACGACCGCCTCCTGAGCGCGCAGGCATCAGGAAAAGGCGTCGAGCGCGCCTCCCGCCCCGTACCTTCGAGAGCCCTCTCGTGGAGCCCCGTGCCCTGATGTCGGGGCACACGGCCCCTTGCGTCCCTTGTGCCCTTGCGGTCCTCTTCCCGTCTGCTGATTTTCTCGGGATTTCAACGCGATCGGTGCTCTACCATGGCGCCGATGTCGCTCGACCCCCGGCGCATCCTGCCCATCGCGGACCGGCTCCACGCGGAGCCCGGCCATGCAGGCCGGGATGTGACCATCGCCTTCCTCGACGCCGGCTTTTACGCCCACCCGGATCTCGTCACGCCGCGCAGCCGCATCCTCGCCTACCACGACATCTTCGCCCCCGAAGCGGACATCTCCGCGCTCGAGCGCCCTGACGTCTCGTCGTGGCACGGCATGATGACCTCGGTGGTCGCCGCGGGGAACGGCGCGCTCTCGGACGGGCGCTTCCGCGGGCTCGCCTGGGAGGCGAACGTCGTGCTGGTCAAGGTCGGCTCGGCGCACCGCATCGTCCACGACGACATCCGCAGGGGCATCGCGTGGGTGATCGCCCACCGCGAGCAGTACGGGATCCGCGTGCTCAACATCTCGTGCGGAGGCGATTACGAGGAGTCGTACCTGACCGGCAGCCTGTCGCGCGCGGCCGACGACGCGACCCGGGACGGCATCGTGGTCGTCGCCGCCGCAGGCAACGCCGGGCACGATGCGGCGCACAGCGTCCTCCCGCCGGCCAGCGCGCCGAGCGTCATCGCGGTCGGGGGGCTCGACGACGGGGGCGCCGGGGACCGGACGTGGCACTACCACTCGTCGTACGGGCTCACCCTCGACGGGCTGCAGAAGCCGGAGCTCATCGCGCCGGCGATCTGGCTGGCGGCGCCCATCCTGCCCGGGACGCCGACCGCGGCGCAGGCGCAGCTCCTGTCGCGGCTCGACGGCGCGCCGGACGACGAGCTGCCGGCGCTGCTCGTCGAGCACGCATGCGTCGATCCGGACCTCGACGCCGTCGCCGGGCGCGAGCCGTACCTCGTGCGCCAGCTCGCGGCGGCCAAGCTGCGCGACCAGAAGGTGATCTCCGGCCACTACAAGCACGTGGACGGGACGAGCTTCGCCGCGCCCATCGTGAGCAGCGTCGTGGCGCAGATGCTGGAGGCGAACCCGCGCCTCTCCCCGCAGCAGTGCCGGCGCATCCTGATGAAGACCGCGCGCGGGCTGCCCGGCATCCCGCTCGAGCGGCAAGGCTGGGGCGTCGTGCAGCCCCGCGCGGCCGTGGCCGCGGCGCGCGCCGCCTGAGCGGGGCCGCCCGGCACCGGCCGCAGCGCGCGCCGACCCTCCAGGTCGAGCGCCGGACAGGCAGGCCACCCCGCCCGGCTGCCGGCACCCCCCGGCGGAGCCTCGGCACGGGCGGCACAAGGAGGCCCCCGGAACCGTGCGCCCACGACACATCGGCGATCGCCTCGCGAGGGCGCAAACGCGGGCGCGAGGCCCGCGCGCCGCCTCATCGAGCGCCCCCGCCGGCGCCGGGCGCGCGCGTCCTCGGGCGCGCACGCCCGGCGCCGGACGCGAGCCCGAGCTCGATCATCGTCAGGCAGACGCGGCCAGCCGGGGGGAATACCTTGCGTACCCCGTCGCCGGCCGGTAGCTTCCGAAGCGCCTCAAGGCTCGTTCGTCCTCGACCTCTGATCCGGCCGCCTGCTGCAACGTGGTTGCCTCTTCCGAACGTGGGGTGACGGCTGGTCGTCGGGGAGTGTTTTCGCGTGCGGCCCGCGGCACGATCCGGGCCGTTCGCGAGGGAAGCGGGGATCGTGCAACGGGATTGGCGGCAGACATGAGCAAGCGGCTTTATGTGGGGAACCTGGCGTTCCATTCGACGGAAGACAGCCTACGCAGCGCGTTCGAGGCGGCAGGTGTCGAGGTTCTGTCGATTCAGTTGATGACGGACCGGATGACCGGGCAGTCTCGCGGTTTCGGCTTCGTTGAGGTGAGCGATGCCCAGGCGCAGGCGGCCATCACCGCGCTGCACGGCAAAGACCTCGACGGCCGCACGCTGACGGTCAATGAGGCGCGCGAGCGCACCGGCGGCCCCGGCGGCGGGGGCGGCGGCGGTGGCGGCTTCCGTGGCGGTGGCGGCGGGGGTGGTGGCGGCCGTGGCGGCGGCGGCGGTCGTGGAGGTGGCCGCGGCGGCGGCGGCGGCGGGCGCGACCGCTGGTAGCCCCAGCGCGATAGGGGCCCCCCGGCGCACCGCCGCGGGGGCCCGTGCTGCGTCCTCCACATCATCGGCAACATCGACGACGCGGGGGACGGCCAGGCCGGAGAGGCGCCCCGGGGACGCCAGGAGACGCGAGGACCTCTCGCGCTCCCGGCGCCTCGGCGCGCTGTCTCTTCGGGCCGCCGCGCGCGCTGGGGCCGCGCGTCAGCGATCCCTTGCGGGATCCCTGACGGGCCGAGCTAGCTGGCGCGCTGCGCCGCGGGGCGGCGGAACGGCGAGCGGCCGGCGAAGACCTGGCCGTCGCCGAGCGCGTACGCGATCCGGAGCAGCTGGTTGTACTTCGCGACGCGATCCGAGCGGGACGCGGAGCCGGTCTTGATCTGGCCCGCGTTCGTCGCGACCGCGAGGTCGGCGATGAACGTGTCCTCGGTCTCGCCCGAGCGGTGCGAGATGATCGACCGGTAGCCGCCCTCGCCCGCCTGGCGGATACAGTCGAGCGTCTCCGTGACCGTGCCGATCTGGTTCAGCTTGATGAGGATGGCGTTCGCGAGGCCGTCCTCGATGCCCTTCGCGAGGCGCGCGGGGTTCGTCACGAAGAGGTCGTCGCCGACGAGCTGGACCTTCTTGCCGAGCCGCTCCGTGAGCAGCCGCCAGCCCTTCTCGTCGTTCTCGGCGATGCCGTCCTCGATCGACACGATCGGGAACGCCTTGCTGAGCTCCTCGTAGATGGAGACGATCTCCTCGCGGGTCTTCTGCTGCTTGTCGAAGGTGTACCGCTCGGTCTTCGCGTCGTAGAACTCGCTGAGCGCCGCGTCGAGCGCGACGCCGACGTCCTCGCCGGGGCGGTGGCCGGCGGCCTCGATGGCGCGCACGACGTACTCGAGCGCCGCCCGGTTCGACGGGAGGCGCGGGGCGAAGCCGCCCTCGTCGCCGACGGCCGTGACCATGCCGTCCTTCTTGAGCAGCCCCTTCAGGGTGTGGAAGATCTCGGTGCCCGTGCGCAGCGCCTCGGCGAACGACGCGGCGCCGTAGGGGACGATCATGAACTCCTGGATCTCGAGGCCGTTGTCGGCGTGCATGCCGCCGTTCAGGATGTTCATCAGCGGCGTCGGCAGGACGCGCGCCGAGGCGCCGCCGAGGTAGCGCCAGAGCGGGAGGTCGACCGTGTCCGCGGCGGCGCGGGCGGCGGCCATCGAGACGGCGAGGATCGCGTTGGCGCCGAGCTTCGACTTGTTCGGGGAGCCGTCGGCCTGGATGAGCACCCGATCAAGCTCGGCCTGATCGAGCGCATCCATCCCGAGGACGGCCGGACCGAGGACGGTCTCGACGTTCTTCACCGCGGTGAGCACGCCCTTGCCGAGGAAGCGCTTCTTGTCGCCGTCCCTGAGTTCGACGGCCTCGTGCTCGCCGGTCGACGCGCCGCTCGGCACGGCCGCGCGGCCGGTGCCGCTCAGCGTGGTGACCTCGGCTTCGACGGTGGGGTTGCCGCGCGAATCGATGACTTCGCGCGCGATGACGCTCTGGATCTCCGACATGACCTCTCCTCAAGGGACCGCTTCCTCGCGACCCCGGCAGCTCTCGAGGGGGCTCGAGAAGCGGCGGGAGCATAGGCGCGCGCCCCCCCGGTTGTCGACGCTCCGGTGCACCCGCGGCGCACGGCGCCGCCGGGCCGCAGGGCGCGCCTCGCCGTTGACGCGGGGCCGACACGCGCCTGGACGGGGCCCGCGCCCCGTCGATCCGGGCGCGAGCGCAGGTGCGCACGCGCGCCCGGGTCGACGGTCGGTGCGCGCCTGGCGTAAGCTCGCGACCGCGTGGAAACCTCCATCGGCGTCTTCGGTGAGGAGATGCTCCTCTGGCTCTGCATGCTCCGCCAATCCCCGCGGCGGCCGCCGGCCGATCACGTGCTGCGGCAGGCGAACCTGCTGCTCGAGGAGCTCAAGGGGTCCAAGCTCGCGCGGGAGATGCCGATCGCCTCGGTCGACGACGGCATGTTCGCGCTCGCGGCGTTCGCGGACGAGCTCGGGATGTCGCTGCCGGACCTGCGGCCGGTCTGGGCCCAGCGCCCGCTCCAGGCGGCGCGGTGGATGACGAACAACGCGGGGGTCGAGTTCTTCGAGCGGCTGGAGCGCGTCCGCAAGGGCCCGCTCGTGGTGATGGCGACCTACGCCTGCGTGCTCGGGCTCGGCTTCCGCGGCCGCTACGGGCTGCCGGGGCAGAGCCCCGACGACCTGCTGCGGATCCGCCGCGACCTCTCGCTGAGCCTGGGCGTGGATCCGGACCGGGACTGGAGCGGCGGGGTGCTCCGGCCAGTGAGCGTCGAGGGCGTGGCGGTCCAGCACCTCCCCAACCTGCCGCTCTGGCAGTCCGCGCTGGTCGGGCGTGCCCTGGCGGCGCTCGTCGCCGTCGCCGGCGCGGCCGCGATCGCGTGGACGATCGCCCAGAGGGTCGGATGAGCGGCTCCTTCGTCTACGAGCTGGCGAGCGTCCACGCGCTGGTCCAGCAGGCGAACCCGGACAGCGACCAGGGGATCTACGCGGTCCCCTGCTACCTCGTGCTGGGCGAGCCCGGCTCGGGCCGCTCCACGGTGATCCGCTCGATGAACCTCACCTGGTCCCCGGGCGGCGCCCCGCTCCCGATCGGCGTGCCCGGGGCGCGGTGCTCGTACTGGCTGGCGAAGGAGGCGCTCTTCATCGAGCCCGAGGCGTCGGTGCTCGGCCCGCGGCGGGAGCCGGCCGAGCTCGCGCAGCTCTGCGACGAGCTGCTCCGCTCGCGGAAGCGCGAGCCGATCGACGGCATCCTCCTCGTCCTGAGCATCGCGGAGTTCATCGAGCTCGACGAGCCGGGGATCGAGGCGTACGCGAACCGCATGCGCGCGTACCTCATCGAGGTCGGCCGCGCGCTGCGCGCCGACGTGCCGGCCTACGTGGTGCTGTCGCGCTACGACACGCTCTGGGGCTTCGCCGAGGTGTTCCAGTGGACGCACGAGCGCGGGCGCGAGGAGCCGTGGGGCTTCACGCTCCCGCTCGAGACGAGCCCGGACAACGCGGTCCCGCGGATCCTCCAGGAGCTCGAGGGGCTGAACGCGCGGCTGGAGTCGTATTGCCTGGCGCGGGTGAGCTCGGAGGACCCGCCCGACGCGCGGATGCGGGCGTTCCAGCACCTGGCCGAGGTGCGGGCGCTGATGGCGCGGCTGCGGCAGCTGTTCGGGGCGCTCGCGATGGCGAACGCGTTCGAGCGCGCGCCGTGGCTCCGCGCGGTGGCGATCGGCAGCGCGCTGCCCGGCATGGGGGACCGGCTCCGCGCGGGGGTGACGCGGTTCATCAACATGGGGCTGGCGCAGCCGCCGAACGCGGCGGTCGCGCCGCGGCCCGGGGGGCTGCCGATCCACGCGACCATGAGGGCGGTGGTGCTGCCGGAGCGCGACATCGTGCCGCTCCGGCCGCGGTGGCGGGACGACCGGTTCACGCTGTTCTGCTTCGTGGGCGGGCTCTTGCTGCTGCTGGCGGCGGGGGTGACGGAGCTGATCCTGCGCCAGCTGGGGTGACCGGCGTGGCTCGGGGGCCCCGCGCTCCGCGCCGCGCCTGCTGAGGCGGAGCGCCGCCCGCAGCAGGGCCGCCAGCGCCGCTCGTCCGGTTGACAGGGCGTGTGGACGGCTCATACGCACATCAGTACAACCGCGACACGCCGTACAGCGCCATCGTCCAGGCGTTCGACGCGCTCATCAAGCAGCTCCTCTCCGAGAGCGAGGAGCGGATCACGACGTGGCGCGGCGCCATCCTGGATTCGCGAAGGGGAGCGTGGAGTCGCTCTTCTTCTGCGGCGCGTACCGCGACAACGAGGTGAGCCCTACCCACCCCTTCCTCGTCGCGCTGGAGGAGCTCGAGAGGAGCGGCCTCGGGGTGCGGAGCATCGTCCTCGAGCCCCTCGGGCTTGCCCACCTGATCGAGTTCGTCAACGACAGCCTCCAGATCGGCGACGGCGGCGCCCTCGCGGGCGCGGTCCTGAAGAAGACCGGAGGCAATCCGTTCTTCGTGAAGCAGTTCATGAGGCACCTTTACGACGCGCAGGTGCTTGTCTTCGAGCCGGCGAGCGGATGGGGCTGGGATCTGCGGCAGATCGAGCGGCTGGAGTGCACCGACAACGTCCTGAGCCTCATGACGGAGACCCTCCGGCGCTTGCCGCAGGCGACGCAGCGGGTGCTCCGGCTGGCCTCGGCGATCGGGAACACGTTCGAGCTGGACGTCCTGAACACCGTCAGCGAGCGCGCCCCCGAGGAGACGTACGCGAGCCTCGACCACGCCCTCGGCGAGGGCTTGATCGTGAGCGCGAACGAGCAGTTTCGCTTCGCGCACGACAAGATCCAGGAGGCCGCGTACTCGCTGATCCCGGAGCGCGACAGGCCGGCGTTCCATTACCGGATCGGGCGGCTCTTGCTCGGCAAGCTGCGCTCCGACGCGGGGCACGACCTGTTCGACGTCGTCAATCACCTGAACAGCGCGGGCGAGCTGATCCATGCCCCGCAGGAGCGCATCGAGTCGACCAGGCTCAACCTCCAGGCCGCCGGGCGAGCCGAGGAGTCGGCGGCCACAAGATCCAGTGATCAGCGAGCACGCCGCCGGAGTCTCAGGCGATAACCGAGCAGGAGCTCGACGAGGTGCGCTCGACGGGTCAGTTCCAGCCTTTCGAGAAGGAGCTCTTCCGGAAGGACGGCAGCCGCGTCCCGGTGCTGCTCGGCGGGGCGCGATTCGAGGGGTCGGATGACCAGGGGGTGGCGGCGTTCGTCCTCGACGTCAGCGAGCGCAAGCAGGCGGAGGAGCGCCAGAGGCTCCTGCTGAACGAGCTGAACCATCGGGTGAAGAACACGCTGGCGATCGTGCAGGCGATCGCCGTGCAGACGCTCCGCATGGCGGACTCGCCCAGGGCGTTCACGGACGCGTTCCTGGCCCGGCTCCTGGCCCTGTCCCAGACCCACAACCTGCTGAATGAGACCTCCTGGCTGGGCGCCGGACTCCGCGACATCGTGTGCGCCGAGCTGGCGCCGCACGCCGACTGCGACGCCGAGCGCGTCCGTGTGACCGGCGAGGACGTGCGCCTCCGGCCGGAGGCGGCGGTGACGCTCGGCATGGCCTTCCACGAGCTGGCGACGAACGCGGCCAAGTACGGGGCGCTGTCGCAGCCGTCCGGCCGCGTGGCGGTCACATGGAACGTAAGCGCACAGGGGCACGAGCCGCTGCTCTGCCTGAAATGGCAGGAGACGAACGGACCGCCTGTCCGGCCGCCGCGCCGCAGGGGCTTCGGCTCGCGCCTGATCGAGCGAGACCTACAGCGCCAGCTCACCACGGAAGTGCGCCTCGACTTCCTGCCCGAGGGCGTGCGCTGCGTGATGTACCTGCCGCTGGAGCGCGTGGTCGCAGGATGACCCCGGATCCGGAGAGCCCGAACGAGCTGCAGGGGCTGCGTATCCTCATCGTCGAGGACGAGCCCATGATCGCCTCATCGCTGGAAGATGTCTTGACCGATCTCGGCTGCGTGGTGATCGGCCCGGCGTTGAACATGCGGGACGCGATCCGCCTGGCCCGCGAGGCGGAGATGGACGGGGCGAGCCTGGACATCAACATCGCCGGCGAGAAGGTCTATGCCGTGGCCGACATCCTGAGGGAGCGAGGCATCCCGTACGTCTTCATGACCGGGTACGGCAAGGCAGGGCTGCGCGAGTCCGATCTCGGCCGTCCGGTGCTGCAGAAGCCGTACAGCCTCAACCGTTTCGTCGAGATCGTCCTGCGGTGGCGATAGCCGGGCTCCCGGGCGCGGCGGTGGCCGGATTTGAACATGAAGGTGGGAGGGGCGCATCGCATCGGCGCGCCCTTTCGCGAGGGCGCTGGCGGCATTACATTTGTGATGGCTACTGGATGGTTCCTGATTGAAAGGAGGTTCCCATGGCGGAACAGCAGCGTCAGCAGGCGGGTCAAGAAGTTCCTGTGGCCAGGTCGCAGCAGGGCAAGCCCGGCAGCCAGGCGACGAGCCAGACATCGTCTCAGGGGGCCGGTGGTCAGTCCACCGGGCTGCAGCGCCAGCAAGGGGGTGGTCAGCTGGGGCAGTACGGCGCGGCGGGCGGGGTCTTCAGCCCGTTCACGATGATGCGCCGGGTGATGGAGGACATGGATCGCATGTTCGAGGACTTCGGCATCGGGGGGATTCTGTCGCCGTTCAGGCAGCCCCGTGCGATCGAGCAGGGCGGCGAGCGGGCTCTCTCGTCCTTCGGTGGCGGACTCTGGTCGCCGCGCATCGAGGTGGGCGAGCGCGGCGGGCAGCTCGTCGTGAAGGCCGATCTCCCGGGCGTGACGAAGGATGACATCCGGGTGGCGCTCGAGGACGACGCCCTGATCATCGAGGGCGAGCGCCAGCAGGAGCAACAGGAGCAGCGCGAGGGCGTGAGCTACAGCGAGCGCAGCTATGGCTCGTTCATGCGCTCCATCCCGCTGCCCGAGGGCGTGCAGCCCGACGACGTGGACGCCAGGTTCGAGAACGGCGTCCTCGAGGTCTGCCTCAAGCTGCCTCAACAGCAGCAGCGCGGCCGCACGGTGGAGATCAAGACCGGCGGCGGGTCCACGGCGCAGATGGCCGGCGGACAGGGGACGAGCGCGGGCGGCGGCGAGAAGGCGTCCGAGAAGTCGAATCGGCCCAGCTGATCTGGGCCGGCGTCATTCACCGGGGGGCGGCGGCGCGCCGCCCCCTTCCCGCGGGGTATCATCACCGTCATGCCCGTCTTCTGGCTCGACGCGTAAGCAGTCGCGATCTACGCGCTAGGGCTCGGGGCGGCCATCCGGCACTGGCAGCACGTGGATATCATCCCTAGTCGGGTAGGCCGGGGTCGACTACCCCCCGGCCCCCCACAGATCCGGACGTGCGGAATTCCCGCATCCGGCTCTTCGGGACACGGGTTCGCTACGAGCGGGCAGGAGCGGGGTGCGTGATGCGCGGCCGCGGAAGGGGGTACCTCTCCAGCGATCGGTGCATCCGCTCCCAGGTCATCTTGGCGTTCTGCGAGCGGCGATCGAGCCACTTGCGCCACACCGCCACGACCTCCCAGGCGAAGCGACGGAGCGCCTCCGAGTTCCCGGTGATCCCGTAGTACTCGTAGTGACCCCGCAGCTTCATGGCCAGGCCCTCCTGCTGGCTGCTCAGCTCATCGTGCATGTGGTCCCTGCACCACTCCGCCACGCGCCGCAGCGCGCGGCTGAAGCGGTCCTTGGCGGTCCTGCGTTTGATCGCCCAGTTGCCTCGCCGCGACCTGCCCCAGTGATGCATGAAGCCGAGCAGCTCGAACGTCGACGGCCACATCGGCGACGCCCCGCCGCTCGGCGGGGGTCTCTTCGGCGGCCGCTGGAACGGCAACAGGCGCGTCTTGTCCGGGTGCAGGCTCAGCCCGTACTTGCCGAATCTCTTCGGTAGCACGGCCATCACCCGGCGCGCGTCTTCTTCCACTTCGAACAGCAGCACCGCGTCGTCCGCGTAGCGGATGAGGTGTACCCTGCCTCGAAGCCGGGGTCGGACGTCGCGCTCGAACCACGTGTCGAGCACCTCGTGCAGGTAGATGTTCGCCAGGATCGGCGAAACCACGCCGCCCTGCGGTGTGCCGGCCTCCGGGTAGCTGAGGCTACCGTCTTCATGCACGCCCGCGTGCAGCCACTTGCTGATGAGACGGAGCAGCACGCCGTCTCGTACCCTGCGGCGCAGCGCATCCATCAGGTGCTGACGGTCCACCGTGTCGAAAAACTTTCGGATGTCGACCTCGATGACCCATCCGCCCGCCATCTCCATCGCCTTGTCCCAGAACGACGCGAGCGCTCGGTGTGCCGAACGGCCGGGCCGGAAACCGTACGAGCAGTCAAGAAAATCCTGCTCAAAGACGGCCTCCAGCACCATGGCCACCGCGCGCTGCAGGATCTTGTCCTCAAAGGTCGGGATGCCGATCGGGCGTGTTTCCCCGTTGCCCTTCGGGATATGGACCCGCCTCACCGGCGGCGCGCGGTACGTGCCCGCCTTGGCTCGTTCCAGCAGCGACCGGAGGTTGTCCTCCAGTTGCTCCGCGTACTGCTCCGCGGTCTGCCGGTCCACGCCGGGCGCGCCGTCCTTGCGCGTTCGCCGGTAGGCTTCGCGCATCCAGTCCAGGTCGATGTGATGGGCGAGCGTCGTCAGCACCATGGTGGGTGCCTGCCGCGCCAGCTCCGCTATTCGTTCGAGTTTCGTGCAGACGGTTTCGGAGCCCGATGTCTCCTTCATCTTTCCCTCCAACGATCCCGTGCCCCGGTGCTCCCCTTCCCTCCACGGGGTCCCTCGGGTTGGTTCCCCCGCTTCCGCGGTACTACGAGTGCACTCCGACTTCCCGTCGCCCCCGCTCCGCTCGCTTGCGCTCCGCTCGGCGGTTCCACCTCTCGGTGGAGGCGGCGGGACCTCCCAGGTTCCTCGGGAAACCCTTGCGTACGTGCCCTGGTCTCTGACCCCGGTGGGTCGCCGCGCCAGGCCCTGCGAGTGGGGGCTACCCGGGCTCGCTCTTGACGCGACGATGTTGCCTTCCGCTACGCTCACGACGTCGGCCCCACGACTTCCGTTCTTTCGAGGCTCTATCCCACGGCCCGCACGCTCGCTGTCTACGCTTCGCGCCGCCGGTCACCCAGCGCCACGCAAGACTCGCTTCCGGCTGGTGGGCCAACCTTGCCGGGCGGGACTCTCACCCGCCGGGTTTCTTCGCGAAGTTTCAGCTGATCGCATCCTCCTCGCCCAGGCTTGGCCTGGCGCACGAGCGACAAACGGGTTGAAAGTGCCTGAAAGGCGCAGAATTTCGAACCGCCAAGAACGCCAAGAACGCCGAAAAGAGAATCCCATCTTGGCGTCCTTGGTGTCTTGGCGGTTTATTTCTCGCTTGATCAACGTGATCGGTGCCCTAGCGGGAGCCGGGTCCCAGGACGAGGCGTGAAGCACGGAGCTCCAAGGCGCCGATCGGGAGCCGTGACTTCGGCCTAGGACGTCCGCCGGGACGGCCGGCGGTGTTTCAACTCCGGCCGGGACCTCGAGCGAGGCCGCGGGGGGAGTTGCAACTCCGGCCAGGACCTCGAACGAAGCCGCGGGGGGAGTTGCAACTCCGGCCAGGACCTCGAACGAAGCCGCGGGGGGAGTTGCAACTCCGGCCAGGACCTCGAACGAAGCCGCGGGGGGAGTTGCAACTCCAGATCGCCTCGTTCGAGCATCCCGGACCTGAACAGGTGGATACTATCCACGGATGTGCCGTCCGCTACACCGGTAGCGGCGTCTCGGTGCCCCGGGTCGCCGGTGGCGCCCCGCCACCCGCGCCGGGCGTCGCCCCGCCGCCCGCGCCGGGCGTCGCTCCGCCACCCGCGCCGGGCGTCGCCCCGCCACCCGCGCCGGGCGTCGCCCCGCCGCCCGCGCCGGGCGCCGCATCCCCACCCGCGGGCGCCGCCGGCTCCTTCTTCGTCCTCTTCCGGCCCTGGCCGACCCGTCCGACCACGTAGAGCGACGGAAAGCGGGCCTCCCGTTGGGGATCATACCGCAGGAAGCGCAGCCCGAGCTCCTGCACCTCGATATAGAGCGGCTTGGCGAGCGTCCACGCGCGCTGGAGCAGGTCGTAGGCCTCGCGTGCCTTGGGGCTCAGCGCCGCGCCGAGGACGGTCAGGATCTGGGACGCGAGCCGCCGGGCATCGGCGAGGTCGGTCGCGCGGTAATGGATCGGGTCCTTGGACACGATGTCATGCTGGGCCTGGTAGATGTCCGCGTAGCCGAGGAGGTCGTACGCGCGATCGAGGTAGCCGGTGCCGGCGCTGAGGCGGCGGAGGACGGGGCCGAGCTCCGGGCCGTCGCCGAAGAAGTGCTCGCAGACCTTCTGCAGGCGGGACTCGACCTCCGCCGACTCCTTGTCGAGAGCCGCCGACAGCTTGGCGCCGCTGGTGAACGCGCCCGCGGCGTCCGCCTGCCGATAGGCGTGGAGGAGGATGAGCGCGAGCGCCTTCAGGTGCTCGAGGTTATCGAGCTGGAACTCCCCCTGCGCGGCCGCGCCTCGGTACAGCGCGACGAGCGGCGGGGCCTGCGTGAGCGCGTGCACGGTGAGGAGGGCGCGGCTGGCCGACTCGACGTCGAGGCGCGGGACTTCCAGTCGATCCGGCGTGATGGCGGTGAGGCGCGGGCGATACGCGGCGACGAGCTCCTCGGCCAGCTCGGGATCGTAGCCGTGGGGCTCGGCCACGAAGCCCGCGAGCTGGGCGGATAGGGTGGTGACCGCGGACGGCGCGAACGCCAGCGGGTCGGTGCCAGGAACGAAGACGGACGCCGGGCCTTGCCGGCGCGAGGTTTTGTTGTTGGTAGCCATGATCAAGCGAGGCTACGGGCGAAGTGGCTCCGTGGGGAACCGCCGAGCACGATCCCGACGCCGCGCGGACGCGACCAGACGCGCGGGCGGACGCGCCTTCTCGCCCCCCTTTCGACCGCCTGGACGTTCAAACGGTCCGCGCGCCGGGCACGGCGTCGGCCACTGGCCGAGCACGGGCGCGTCGCGCGCTGGCGGGAGCCGCGCTCGAGCGCGGGTTCGGGTGTCGATCATTCGCTCTGCCTCATCGTCTTCCAAGTCGCGCCGGAAGCGCGCGAGCAGGCCTTTGATGCTCACCACGACCCCACTCTCTGGGTAGAGATCTCCCCGACTTCCCGAAGCCTCATGGCGTCACGCAGCGCGCCGATGGCCTTTGTGCGTCGCTTGTAAACCGTGGAGAGAGGTAGCCCTGCGTCTTCGGCTATCTTGGCCATCGGGACGCCGTGCAGGTCGTGTGCCACGAGAACGAAGCGCAGATCCGGATCGAGATCGTTCACTGCGTCCATGGTGCTGGCCCTGACGTTGTCGGACTCCATCGCGGTGGCGGCATCCGGCGCTGGGTCGAACACCTCGATCAGATCGACCAGCACCTCCCCGCGGTGCCGCGCACGCTCGTGGTAGCGGGCGGCGACGTGTACAGTGATCGCGTTCAACCAGCGTTCCGGCCTGCCGCGCTTCGGGTCGAACCTGGGCCAGCTCTCCCAGGCGTTGACCCAGACTTGGCCCGCGACGTCGCCACGATGGCACCGAGGGACCCCCAGCCTCGCCAGCCAGCGCGGCACGGCACGGACCAGCATCGGGCAGAACAAGCGCGCGTGCGCGGCGGCGCGCTCGTCTTCATTCAGACGCTCCATGGCTTTGCCCCCGTGGGCGATCCGGCGCCCTATGATGATAGTTCGGCCCATGCCAACGGAGGCGTTGAGCGGCTGTCGATGGTCAGCGGGCTTTCCCGCGGGTATTCGCCGCCGCGCCGAAACGTCAGCCAAGGCCGCGCTCACCCATGGCTCCCTACTCCTGGAAGTGTCGTGTTCAGCGGAGAGCGCTCGACGTCCTCCCAATCGGGAGCGTTCGCCGAGCTGGACCCACCTTCGTCACCCTGTAGCGGGAAGCTCGTCAGAGCGGCGGCGCGACGCGCGAGTTCAGCTCCCGACGCCGAGCGAGCAGCGAGCGGCGACCGAACTCGCGGCTGTGAAGGCGGCGGGAGCTTCGCCCGCGGGCTCTTCGCGGTGAAATCAGGAGGCGGCACCACGGGCGGAGGAACGTCGAGCGCGCGAGGAGGTATCGCGGGCCGAGTCGGCGGCACCGAGCTCGTCCCCGGCGACGCCGCGGGACGCGTCGAGCTCTCGCGCTCGGTGCTGGGCTCACCGATCCGCATCACCACCGTTTCCTCCGCGTCCGTTCGGCGGTCGTCGCGCAGCCGCCACAGGCGCTCCCAGTACCGCGCAGGCGTGCCGGTGAAGGTTTCCAGCTGCCGCGCGAGGCCGGGCGTCACGGGGAGGTCGCTCCTCAGCAGCCGCTCCACCTCCCTTGGTTCCAACCCCGTGCTCTCGGCCAGCTTTCTCCTCCACGAAGGCATCGTCGCGCAGAACGACTCGAGGACCCTGCCTGGCCCGGGGACGGGGCGCGCGCGGGCGTCTGTCAGCTCCGCGAGCGCCGCGTCGACGTGACAGTCCAGAAGGCGCCGGTATCGATCACGCTCCCCCGCGGCCTGCTCCTTCGCATCGGTGAGGGCTGCCTCCTCGTCATCATGCGCGTGCTCGCGCGCCTCGCGAAGCCCGCGCTCGCGTCCCAGCGCTTCGCGCGCGGTGACCGCGAAGCCGATCGCCACGCAGGCTATCATCGCGAGCCCGAGCGGCGAAATGAGCCACATCGCACCCAGTAGATCCTCCGTCGTATTCATCGCCTTTCGTCTCCTGGACGTGATCGTTCTTGTCGGGAACAAGGCGGATCTTCGCCTTGTGCTGTCCGAAGACATCACCAGGGTCACCGCCTGCTAGCTGCCGAAGGACAGCCGAGGATTCAGCGAATCTGCCGGAGGAGTGCTTCGCGCTCGGCGGCGAGCCGCCCGCGGGGGAACTCCCGCGCGTGGGTGTTCAGCAGCCGGAGCGCCTCGAGGTTGGCCGTGGCGTTGCGGGCCTCGATGGCCCTGCGGGCCTGGTTGATCAGGCTCCTCTCGCGCTCGCTCCCAGTCGGTCGAACGACGCTCGCCGGAGATGCGGGCCGGCGAGCGGTCGTCGTCGAGGGAACGGGCGTGCTGCTCGCCACCGCCTGCGCGCGCGCGCTTCCTTGCTGCCTCGGCGACGACATCTCGCGCGCGATCGGCGCGGCCGGTGCCGCGGCGCTGTGCGCGCGTTCTCCACCGGCGGGCGCCGCGGCGCCGTGCGCGCCGTCTCGCGCAGGGGACGCCGCGGTGTCCTGCGCCGCGGGCCGGGTGGCAGGGACCGCCACCGCCCCGAGCCACGATCGCAGGTCAGCCTGGGGCGGCGCTGACGAGACGACCGCGCCGGCCAGCACGACGAGCGCGCCCTGAACGAGGATCCTCACGCCCAGACGGCGCAGCGAGGCCACCCACGACGCGCGACGGCCGAAGCCCAGCGCGAGCGGCACGCAGGCGCTGTCGTCCCTTCCCTGAGAGCGCTGCTGATCCTGCCACCGCTCCCGCTGCACCCGGAGCGCCTTGCGCGCCCGCCAGTGTCGCGTCCTCACCGTGGCCAGCGGGAGTCCCTGCTCGGTGGCGATCTCGGCGAGCGGGACCTCTTGCAGATCGTGCTTGATCACGAGATCCCGGTACTTGGGATCGAGTTGGTCTATCAGCTGCCGCGTGAACTCTTCCCGCTGCCGTCTCCGCAGCAGCTCTTCCGGCGTGGGGCACTCGTCTCGTACCTCGCACTCATCGAACGACGTCAGCACCTCGCCGCGGCAGCGTGCGTCACGGACGTGATTGCGCGCCTGGTTGATGGCGATCGTGACGCGGTACGGGGCTGGGTCTCCCCCCGGGTCGAGCCGCTTGTCGGCCTCCAGCCCCCGCAGCAGCGCTTCCTGAGCGATATCCTCGGCGTTTCGCGCCGGCACACCGTGGCGCCGGGCGAGGCGCCGGAAGAGCTCGAAGCCGGGGGAGACGGTCGCTGGCTTGTCCACGGTCAGCAGCACACTTGAGCCGGCCCAAACGCTTCAAAAAAATAGAACCGAGGAGCAACTTTGGTCGGACGATGTGCCCCAGGGTAGCATCATCAGTTACACAACTCGGGGCTCGCGGACGGCTGAGCGCATTCCGTCGTCCGGCCGCCAATTCTCGCCTAAACGGTCGAGACGTCGGGGTTTCCGCCGGTTGACGCCGAGCGGCCGGCGTCAGTACCGTCACTGGATGCGTCACATTGCGCATTCGCTCTCGATTCTTCTCGCGCTCGGGGCCGCGACAGGCTTCACGAAGTCTGCCAGCGCCGACGATGTCCCCCCGAAGGCGCGACAGGCTTCACGAAGTCTGCCAGCGCCGACGGTGTCCGCCCCGAAGGCGAGGGACAGTTCATCGGTGAAGGACCCTGTTCGCCGTGGTCGGCTAGCGCGCAATGCCGGGCGCTGGATCGAGGCACACGCTGCCTACAAGGCTGCTTTCGAGGCCGCGGACCCGACGACCAGCACCGAGCGAGAGCGGGCGGAGATCGCCGGCGAGCTCGGCCTTTGCGAGGTCGCGTTGCACAGGTACCGCGACGCGGCCGAGCACCTTGCCAAGAGCCTCGAACAGCGCGAAGCGCTGCCGGAAGCGCTCGAGCGGCGATTCGAGGCAGGACAGCGCGAGGCAGCGAAGCGCGTCGCCACGCTCGCGCTCTCGGTCGATCCGCCTGACGCCGAGGTGCTCATCGGTGGCGAGCGCATCGGGAGGACCGCGCGCACTTACACGCTCTTCTTCGAGCCGGGCAAACACGTCATGGTGCGGGCTCGGGCACCGGGCCACGCAGACGCGTTTCAGGGTTTCCTCGGCGTGGTGGGCGCGGAGCACCAGATGACGCTGGAGCTGCCGCGTGCGGCGGCGAGCAGCGCCAAGGAGGCGAGCAGCGCCAAGGGCACCGCGCCGGCGACGCCGACCCCTCGCGCACGTTCCCCGCTGCGCGCGCAGGCTCCCAGCCCGTGGGCCTCCTGGCCGGGGACGCTGCGCATCACGGGGATCGCCGTCACGACGGCCGGCGTGACGGTGGGCACCCTCCTCATGATCCACGCGGGCAAGCTCGATGACGACCTGAGCGCCCGGCGAAACCGGCTCCAGAGCGAGCCGTCATCGAGCGCGTCGATGTGCTGGCAAGCGCCTCGGAGCTCGCCGTGTGGCGAGCTGGCGCGCCTGCAGGACGCGCGAAACCTGTTCGGTCGCGCCGGCCTGGCCGCGGCGATCACGGGCGGTGTCGTCGGTGCCGTGACCGCCGCGTCGCTCTTCACGGACTTCTCTTTCCTGGCATTCAAGCCGGCGCGGGATCGGGTCAATGTCTCTCCCGTGGCGAATGGGAACGAATTTGGGGCGCGAATCGAGGGGGCATGGTGACCACGCGGGGGGCCGAGAGAATGAGTTCGCTGGTAGACCGAGGCGCCGTGACGTCGGTCGTCGCTCTCGCGGTCTGCGTGTGGGCGGCTAGCACGCTGACAGCTTGCGCTAGCTATTCCGATGATTGCGCGGAAAAGCTGGCGTGTTCTCCCGATCCGGAGCCTCCGCCCGACCCGTGCGCGGGAGTGCCCGGCACAGCGCCAGCGCTCGACCAGTGCGGAGTGTTTGTCAGCGAGCAAGGTGACGACAAGAACGCTGGCACGAAGGACGCGCCGGTGAAGACCTTGCAACACGCGGCCGGCCTCGCCGCGCAGGTTCGCGACAACGGCCAGGCGCCGACTCGGCGCGTGTACGCGTGCGGCGGGGTGTTCGAGGAGGCCATCTCGCTCCCCCAGGGGGTCGACCTCTGGGGCGGCCGTCTGTGTGCCGGCGGCGACTGGTCCTACGGAGGGCCGCTCGACGGGCAGCACGCCTTGACCGTCATCGCGCCGCCCGTGGGGATCCCGGTGCGGGTCCTCGGGGGGGACGACGCGGTCCTCGCGGGGGAAGACGCGACGTCGGTGATCTTCGGCGTGCGCGCCGTGGCGGCCGACGCCTCCGCGAGCGACGGCAAGTCGTCGATCGCGATGGTCCTGAGCCATGGGGCCAGGGCTATCGTGCGGGCAAGCGAGATCTTCGCAGGCGACGGCAAGGATGGAGAGCCGGGCGAGGACGCGCCGAGCTTCCGCGCGAACGCCGGCGTGGTGGGGAACAACGGCGCGGACGCCTGCACCGCGGACGCGGCGCTGGGCGCCCTTCCGGTCGTGACCGTGTGCGGCGATGGCATCGAGTCGACGGGGGGCTACGGGGGCGACGGCGGCCTCGAGACGGGCGGCGATGGCGCTTCAGGACTGCCGGAACCGGTCGGGAATCCGGACGAGCGCGGCCTGGGCGGCTTCGGCGCGTCCAGCATGGCGTGCAAGGACGGCGAGCCGGGGGCAGCCGGCGCCCCTGCGGAGCGCGCTGCCGGAGCGCTTGCCGATGGCCTCCTGGGCGTCGACGGATGGGTCGGCGTCCGCGGGAAGGACGGGAAGCTGGGCGGCGTCGGGCAGGGCGGTGGCGGGGGTGGCGGCGGCAAGGGGCGCGGCGACTTCATGAACGCGTGTCCGACCGGTCGGCCTCAGGGCGGTGCGGCCGGCGGATCGGGCGGCAGCGGCGGGTGCGGTGGCGAGGGCGGCAAGGGGGGCGACTACGGCGGCGCGAGCATCGCGATCGTGGCGCTGTACGGGAGCGACCTCACGGTCGTGGACAGCAAGGTCCTCGGGGCCAAGGGCGGCGATGGTGGGGTCGGCGGAACGGGCCAGTGGGGAGGCCCGGGCGCTCCCGCCGGACACGGCGGACGCGGTCTTGTGGCCGACAAGTCGGTTGGGTGCCGCGGCGGCGATGGCGGCCGAGGCGGCCGCGGGGGCGATGCCGGCGGCGGCCTCGGGGGCCACTCGCTCGGCATCGGATCCGTGGGCGCCTCCGTGACCCTTCTCCCGGATGCAACGGTCTTGCCCGGAGAAGCCGGCACCGGGGGGCTCGGCGGCAATGCAACCCCGGAAGTCCTGTTCGGCAAGGGGAACGACGGGGCTGCGCTCTTCTGGTACAGGTTCGATGAGCAAGATCCGGAAGCGCCTCGATGAGCCGGCCTGCGCAGGCGGCGCACGTCAGGACACGCACATGAAGAAGACCTCCGCTGCACCCTTCGTCCTTCTGTTGTCGCCGTGGGCCACCGGCTGCGGGACCGTGCCCGACGTGAACGACGCTGGCGTGATGCCTTGCGAAGGCGCATCGTGCGAGGACGAGCCGCCTCCGGAGTCGGTCTGCGTCGAGCACGTCGCCGCCGATATCCTCGACGACGGTTGCGGCGTGTTCGTCGCCGGAGCCTACGGTTTTGGCGACGACGGGAACCCCGGCACGAAGGCGAAGCCGGTGTTCACCGTCGAGCGCGCCGTCGAGCTCGCGCGCGCTGGACGAGGGCGCGTGTTCGTCTGCAACGACGGATTCCGGTTGCATCAGGTCAGGCTGCCCTCCGGCGTGGATCTCCTCGGGGGCTTCGACTGCCGGAAATGGGTGCGCAGCGATCTACCCAAGCGGTCCTCGTTTTTTCACGATCCGGTCCCCACTCCCATGGTGATCATCGAGCCCGCGGGCCCGGAGGACAGGGGGGCCGCGGACGGGGTGTCGACGCTCGCCGATCTCTACATCCAGGCCTGGGGACCGACCGGCGTGCTCGCTCAGTCCAACACGGTGGTGGAGATCCTGCGGAGCGAGATCTCCGTCAGCAATGGATCGGGAGGCGCCGATGGCGAGGAGTGGCCGTCCAGGCTACCAGACGGACCGGATGGCAATTTCGGTGGGGACGCGTGCTCGGCGACACGCGTCGCCGGCGGGCCTGCGTCCGTGAACCGGTGCGAGAACGGGCTCACGAGCGTCGGCGGCAAGGGAGGGGACGGCCTGTCCGACAGCGCCGAGGATGGAGGCGACGGGGAGCCCGCCTACGCTTCGCCCTCGCGCGGCGGTATCGGGGAGCGGGACAACGTCAGTTGCTCCATCGGATTCACTGGGGGCCCGGGGGCTCCTGGAACGCAGGGTGCGCCCGGCAAGGGCATCGGGCGCCTCACCGAGACAGGATGGGAGGGCGACACGGGGGGCGAGGGCACCTGGGGCACGCCGGGCCAGGGCGGCGGCGGCGGTGGCGGTCGCTGGGGCGGGCTCGCCCTGTGCGGCGTGGCCTCCAAGGGAGGCCCAGGCGGAGGCTCGGGCGGGGCCGGCGGTTGCGGGGGCCGCGGGGGCCGCGGGGGAGCGGCCGGACTGCCGTCCATCGGCGTCGTCGCGCTTCACGCCCGGGTGACCGTGCGCGACACAAAGATCACGGCGGACGATGCCGGCTGGGGCGGCGACGGCGGGGAGCCCCAGGACGGCGGCCGAGGCGGCAGAGGCGCGCCGGGCGGAGTGCTGGCGGATGAACTCGCCGCCTGTTTCGGCGGCCGGGGCGGCCAAGGAGGGCCCGGCGGCTACGGCGGCCCAGGGCGCGGCGGCGACTCGATCGGCATCGCCTACCTCGACGAGGACAAGCTCACGCTCGAGGGCGTCACCATCGAGACCGGACAGCCGGGCAAGGGCGGGACCAGCTGGAACCACGATGGCACGACAACGATGGGGCCGAGCGGTGAGGCCCACCCGACGCTTCGCTTCCCCGAATAGCCGAAGCCACGTCAGCGGGGTACGTGGCCGCGATCTCTTCTGCTATCGCCGCCGGTTTCTCGTCCGCCTCGCGTCCCCTGTTTTAATGCGACTCTGCGAAGATAGCGGAGGCAGCCTGCTCGATCTGCGGTTTGTCGTAGACGATCTGCCCCGTGTCGTTCCTGCGATAGAGCTGGAACGCCTGGACCGCTCCCCCCGAGGCGAGCTCCACGACGGCATGGATGGCGTCCACGTCCTCCGATGCGCCTCGT
This sequence comes from Sorangium sp. So ce362, assembly GCF_051519845.1. Lineage (NCBI taxonomy): Bacteria > Pseudomonadati > Myxococcota > Polyangiales > Polyangiaceae > Sorangium > Sorangium sp. So ce362. The sequence continues at coordinate 10,165,167 of NZ_CP150332.1, forward strand.
TCGCGGACCCGTACGTCTCGATAGAGCGCGACAGCTCGGAGCTTCTCGGCCGCCGCGCGCTGCCGGAACGCGGTCGTGAGGAGCGTCCAGCCGTCAACACCGCCGTCCGGCGCCACGCCGATGGCATACTTCCCGGCGGCGTCGACCGCGATGGAACCGGGGAGAAATGTTCCCTGTTGCTCCAGAGCACTCTTTGCGACGTCGAGTACCAGCTCGACGAGACGCGAGAGCTCGCCCATCCTTTCGCCATGTTCATTGTTCATAGACGATGTGTCCCGATTCTGATGGCTGATGGCGGCCTCGATGGAATACCGCGAGCCGCGACGCAGAGCGAACAGATCCTTCACGTCATGACGTGATACCGAGCAAGACGAGGGCGTCCGCCCAAAGCGGCCAGAGCGTGCGGTAGGGATGGGTCGCCAGCATTACGCCCCCGTTCGGAAGGACCTGCACGTGGTACGGGGAATGGCGCTCGATGAACCGGACGTGCCTGCCCGTGCGCACGTTGACTGCGGAAGTGGGCGCGCCCTGTTTCACCGCATCGATGAACTCGAGCGCGCGAGGCTCGACAGCGCGCCACTCGTCGTCTGATACGGCGGAGACTTCGAGCGCTTCGATGAGCGTAGCCGGCGGAGTGGCGAGCGCCGCGAGAACTTGTTCCCGTGTGAGCTCGGCGTCGTCTGGGAGACGGGCGCGCGGGCCGCGTCGTACAGCGCCGACATGCGTAGGCCGTTCGTCCCTCGATCGGGACGCGGCGCGGTCCAGGCTAAGGTGTTGGTCGACGCGCTCGACGTCGCTGGCGACGCCAACACAAGCCCCTCGTGGAGCGGCGTCGACGCGGGCAGCGAGCGCGTCCAACGATAGGCCCGAGGCGCGCCCCACGATGTCGCCGTCATGGAGGTGCACCCACGACAGGGCGAGATCGCGGGCGACCCTGGCGTCCGCATGGTAGGTCGCGCACGCCTCGATCGGGGCAGGTTGGGCCCAGGCCGCCGTGCACATGCCGGTCGTCACGTGGGCGTGCGCGCCCGGCGCGCACAGGCCGACCAAAATCTCCTCCATCTCCTGCTGGAGCTCCATGGAAGCGATCGCCGCCTCGACCTCCACGGAGCGCAGGCCGACGGCGATTTCGAGGCAGTCGGGGAACACATCCTTCCGCTCGCCCGTCCCTACGCGCAAAGGGCTGTACGGATACCAACGGGCCCGTGCTTCCCCATAGCACTCCAGGTTCAAGCCCGTCCTGGACAACCACCGCCACCGGGCGCCAAAATCCACGTCCACCTGTGAGCCCGACTTGAAGGCGGCACGTATCATCTCGATGACATCCTCAACGAGAACCCCGTCGCGCCACAAGCGTTCGGATGTTCCAAGCGTGGAGAGGCTGAGGCTGCACACTCCACCCGGGTAGACGAGCGCGGACAGCGCCTCCGCGAAAGCGTCGAGCCTGTCCGCTTCGTCGCACCACGCGTAAAAATCAGGGCCCGATTCGTTCATAGCTGGACGACCTTGATGAAGAGGAGCGGGAAGCCCTGGATCTCGACGGTCTTGCCTTCGACTTTGTTGAACAAGTAGCCGTCCTTGGTGCCGAAATTGGGATTGTTGAACGGCGCACCCCTGGGCATAATGATTTCCACCCTGTCGACGTCTCCTGCGAGCCCAAGACTCTTCAGCTTCTTCATCGCGTTCATCAGCTGCTTTATCGCCTTGCCAGCATCGACTTTCCCGGTATCCGATTCAATGCCCTTCGCCTCGCTCACGGCCAGCCTGTTCCCCTTGGTCACCGAGACGAAGTCGGGAGCCTTCGCCAGGTCACCCGGGGCATCCTTGAGGATCCCCAGCACCGTGCGCACCCCATCGTCGCCGACCCCGATCAGTGCCCGCCCTTCCCCCTTTATCAGGTAGAGCGCTGCCTTTTTCTCGAAATCATTCATCACTCCGGTCGTGACAGCACCACGCAGCGCCTTGTACCGGGTGCGCCGCGGTGCACGCAACGCAGTGGCAAGCTCCTCGCCAAACTGCGAGATCTCCTCGGCAACCCGAATCGCATCCGGCGTGAGCCCGCCGGCGCGACTGACCACGCGCCACATCGGCCCGACCGCCCCGAGCCCGAATCCTACCCCTGAGAAGATCCGCTCCTCGGTGCTGAGCTCCTGCCCCGACGGCAGGCACCACTCCTTGCCCGTCACCGCCTCGCACAGGTCGAGCGCCGGCCCCACCACCGGCACGAACCCCACCCCGATGCGCGTCGTCGCGTGCACCAGCGTCTGCATCACCTCCGCGTACGCCTCGAACCCCTCGCCGACCGTCGACATCGCCCCCGCGAACGCGCTGATCGTCTGGTAGAGCTGCGTCTGCTCCAGGTCGAGCCCGTCCCCCGTCCACTGGTTGAGGCTGTCCTTCATCTGGTCCGCGAGCGCGTCGAACCGCGGCTTCAGCACCGTGTCCACCTGCGCCCGCAGGTCCGGCGGCACGGGCGAGTCCTCGAACCAGTCCGACGCATCCATGAACCGCCGCACGACCCCGGCGATCCGGTTCTGCGCCTTCAGGAACGCGTTCGTCTCCGAAAGCGACACCCCCATCCGGTCGCGCAGCGCGATCTCCAGCGCCGCGCTGTTCGCCCGCCACGCCCTCACGTTCGCCACGAAGTCCGCCCGAAGGACTACCACCCCGCCGCTCACGTCCGCCTCCAGCGCCGCGATCACCGCGTCCGCGTACGCCGCATAGGGATCCCTCCCCTCGTCGAACGCCCCGTCCACCTCCGCGATGTCCGGCACCTCGACCCATGGCACCTCGCTCTCCCCGAGCGCGTACGCCCCCGGGTCATCCGGGTTCCACCCCTCGTCGCGCGCGTCCTGCGTCGCCAGGTCCGCCACCTCGTCCGCCTGCGCGCCGAACTCGTCGAGCAATCGCCCGAGCTCGTCCTCGAGATCGCGGACGCTCTTCTTCAGGTCGTCGACGAGCTGCTCCATCGCCGCCCGCGTCTCCGCGTCGACAACGTCCTTGTACCGGTCGAGGATCGCGTCGAGGTCGGTCCGCGAGATCTCGGCCAGCGGCCGGCTCACCAGGTCGTGCAGCTCGGTGTCGAGCTGCCGCAGCAGATCCATCCTCGCCCGGAGGTCCGCGACCTTGGCGGCGTCGCGGAGGATCGCCACCATCAGCCTGGCGAGCACGACCTCCAGCTCGGCGATGTCGCGCGCCAGCGCCGGGTTGATCTCGGCGAGGCGCAGGTCGACGTCGGTGCTGCCCTCGAAGCCGGTCCCATCGCGGCGGAGGTTGAAGAGCGGTTTGTTCAGCCCGAGCGGCTCCGAGACGAGGTGCACCACCTCCTGCTCGTGGGTACACCAGTTGCCGCCGTTCACGGTGTGGACCCCGAAGTGGAACTCGTTTCTGCCCATGCGGAGCAGCACCGAGTCGAACTCCGCCTCGAGCGTGTTGCTCCGCGAGCCGTCGCCGTGGATCTGCAGCGCGCCCGGCACCCCGTAGGTGGGCAGCGGCGTCTGGTTGACCTCGAACATCGCGCTGCCCTCCGTCTCCAGCTCGGTAGAACCGCACGAATCGGCATCACCGTGGCTGCTCCACAGCACGGTGTACGGCGTGCGGGTGCCAGCCCACGCCGGCGACGGCGCCAGCACCGCCAGCGCCGTCATCAGCGCGACAACCTTCTGGAACACCGCGGCGCAGAAGCCATGCCGCGCAACGTCTTTCGAGCCTCTCATGGCCCCTCCGCGCCGCGCACGGCGGCGTCATACGCGAGCGCGGCGCCCTTCACGTCGCCCGCGTCGAGCCTCGCCTGCGCGGCGTCGAGCGCCGCCGCGGCCATTCCCTTCTCCCGCAGCGCCGCGAGGCCCGCCGCGATCTCCCGCGGCAGGCCGGTCCTGAGCTCCGCCTCCGCGGCGTCGAACCGCCCGCGAAGCGCGGCGCACCCGGCCTCGCGCCACGACGACCCCGCCGCCTCGCAGAGCGGCCGCAGCTGCACCAGCGCCAAGAGCTCCCCGCATCGCTCGGCCAGCAGCGGCAGCCCGAGCTTCTCGCTCACCGGCGGCGCCGCCGACAGCGCCGCTGCCCGCGCGCGCGCTCCCTCGCTGAACCCCTCCGACGCCTTGCGGATCCGCGACCGCGCGATCGCCTCGCGCGCCCCCTCATCCGCCTGGAGTAATTCGAGCGCCTGCCGGCGCAGCGCGATGCCGCTGAGCAGCCCGGTCGCGGTCGCGTCGCTCCGGGCGACGCGCCGCTGCGCATAGCCCAGCATCGCGCTCAGCGAGCGCAGCGCCCCCGAGGTCATGTCCGGCACCACCGCCCCGTGCGTCGCGAGGACCTCCTTGTGCGGCGCGATCTCCTCCTCGAACGAGACCGCGAACGCCTGGAGCTCCGCCGACAGCGTCATCACCTCCGCGGCGAGCTCGTTCGGCGCCCGGCTCGCCTCGCGCGCCGCCGCGAGCACCGCCTGCTCCGCGCCGCCGAGACCTTGGATGTCCGACCGCGACGCCTCCGCCGAGAGCGCCGCGTACGCCGCCGTCTCCACCGCCTCGGTCGCGCGGTACGCGGCGAAGCGCACCGCGGCGGCCGCGTACCGGGATCGAAGCGGCGCGGCGTCGTCCCTGGCCTGGTCGAAGATCGCCTGAACGACCGCCATCGCCTGCTTGTCCGCCGCGATCCTGCCGGCGAGCGGCTCCTTCTCGGCGCTCGCCTTGTCGGCCATCGCCTGCTTGAAGTTGTCGGCCGCGCGGACCGGCTCCTCCTCGAGGACCTCCTTCTGGTGATGCCCGACGACCGCGAGCAGCCCGCGGAGCTCGCCGTGCAGGGTCGCCCGGAGCGACTCGGCGTTCTTCTCCTCGTCGCGCACGTAGGCCACGGCCCGATCGAGGTTGTCGAACCAGGCCGTGAGCTCCGCCTCGCTCGCGACGAGATCGTCGAGCATCACGCCGTTCGGCCGCGGCGCCCACATCTGGATCGGCAGCGCGCCGCTTTTCTCGGCCTCGCGCCACGCGCTTCCCGGGCCCTCGCTCGCGTCCACGCAGTACTCGACAGTGCTGGTGTCGGCTTGCGCGCAGAAGCTCCCGCGCGCGTCGTCATCGCGATCCCACAAGCACCCGCACGCCATGGCGCCGAGCGCCAGGGCGGCGAAGGCGGCGACAAGGGGCGTCGGCCGTGACCTCGTTCTCCTTCTCGTCCTCATCCCCATTCCCTCCACCCTGCGATTTTTCTCACCAGCGCACGCTCGCCCGCTCATTCCACGGCTACAAGCGCCATGATGGGAGCGATAGGACATTGCTCAGCCGAGGAGCGCGCCCCGAGATCCACCCATCCGTCCTTGGCGGAGAGGCACCGGTGGGCTGCGCGGGGAAGGCACGGACCTCACCGAGGTCGAGGCAGCAAAAAACCGACGGGGGCACCAGTGAGAAAGCCCTTTGGGTGCGGCTCTTCTGCGACGACAGCTAAGTGCCTGAAATCACGTGCTTCATCGCGAGCATTGAGGCGATCGGAAGGTCATCGTAAACACGCCGGAAAGGCTTCACGCGCCGGATCTGATTGCTCATGCGCAATCACAGCCCGGCTCTCGACGAAATGCAGGCGGTTCGGGGCGGGTAGCACTCAGTAATTGGTTCGCGCATCCAGTGGCCGGTCAAGTAGCAGCAAGTGGCTCGATCGCTGAGGAATCGGCTCGTTCCAGAAGAGCCGCACCCAAATGAAAATTCGTTAGTCGTTAGTGGTTTGTTTCCGGGTTCAGGACGCAGGATGCGGCGCAGAGCGCACATGAGAGGGAGAGCAGCAGATCAGGGCACGGGGCTCAACGAGAGGGATTCCGGGTATACGAGAGGAATCGAGCCTTCGATGGTCTCGGACACTGTTCCGATGCCTTACGCGGCGTCCGCCCTATCTCTCGCCCATGCGGCCCTCGGCAAACGGGATCGAGGAGGTGACGCCGGCGGCGGGCCGGCGGAGCTCACGGCGCGCCCGGCGCTCCGGCAGCCGCGGCCGCCGCTCCCCGGCCGAGGATCGCGAGCTCCGTCTCGATCCACCGATCGAGCTCCCCCTGCAGGCTGAACAGCGCCAGATCGAACTCCCGCCCATTGACGACGATGAACGGCGTCCCCGAGAGCCCGGCGCGGTCGGCCTCGGCCTTGTCGCGCGCGATCACCCGGGCGGCGGCCTCGCCCGCCATGTCGGCGCGGAATCGGGCCATGTCGAGGCCGACCTTCTGCGCATAGCCGAGCAGGTCCTTCTCCTCGAGCCGCCGCTGGTTCTCGAACAGGAGGCGCTCCATCTGCCAGTAGCGGCCCTGCGCGTGCGCCGCGATGGCGGCGCGCGCCGCGGGCTCGGCGTGCGCGTGCGACCGGAGCGGGTACACCTTGTGGACCAGCCGGACGTTCGGCGCGTGGCGCTCGAACACCTCGTCGAGGAGCGGGACCGCGCGGCCGCAGGAGGGGCACTCGAAATCCGACCACACGACGATCTGGACCGGCGCGCGCTCCGGCCCCCGGGACGGTGAGTCGGCGAGGTCGATCTTCTTCACGTTCGGACCGAACCGCACACCGTACGCGGCCTGCGCCTCGGCGGCGCTCGCCCCGCCGCGGATCTTGTCGGCGACGAGCTGCGCGGCCGGCACGCAGGCCGCGCAGGGGCGCGACTCGCGGACGCACTGCGCGAGCGACACCGCCTGATCGGAGCAAGGCGCGTAGAGCTGCGAGACGAGCTGCCACCACGTGTGGCGCTCGCGGCGGACGAGCTCGGTCGTGTTCACGCCGGGCAGCTCCTCCGGCTCGCCGCCGGGAGCGTCGAGCGGGGCGGCGCCGGGCGGGCCGGGGAGCGGAACCGAGGAAGAATCCGCGAACTGGGGATCCTGCCGCTCCGCGCCGCCGCATGCGGCGAGCGCGGCGAGCGCGGCGAGCGCGAGCCGTCGTGCACCTGATCTCGGAATGAACACGCGCGGATGCTACACCGCCGCCGCGGCCGAGCCAGGTCGAAGCGCCGCCTGGGACCCACGCGCCTCACCCGCCGGCGCTCACGGCGCACGCCCGGCGCCGCTGCCCCCTCAAGAAGCCCCCTCAGAAGGCGCCGCCGAGGCCGAAGGTGGCACGGTCCGGCGCGAGGCCGACGTGCGGCGCGAGCCGGAGTCGCGGCGAGCGGAGGCGGATGTAGTCGTAGCTCTCGGTCGTCGGGGGCTCCTCGTACTGGAGGACGGCGATGTCGACGATGTTGGCCGTGAGCAGCCCGAGGCTGCTGCCGATGAGCATGCCAGCGAGCGCGTCCCACCCGCCGCGGGAGTCCGAAGAGCTGCCGATGAGCAGGCCGACCATGCCGCCGCCGAGCGTGCAGCCGGCGTTGAGGCCGAGGCTGGCGAAGCCCTTGCCGAGGTGGCCGTTGGCCCAGTGGGTGACCGGACCGCCGAGCACGAAGGCGCCGGCGGTCAGCCAGGCGAGCGGCTCGTTCTCCGTGGCGACGGCGAGGGGCACGAGCCCGAGGGTCCCGCCGAGCACGATGAGGTGCTGCCAGCCGTACCAGGCGCGCTTCGGCGTCGGCTGCTCGAGCGCGGGAGCGCTCCCGGGCTGCCACGGGTAGGGGGCCGGGCTCCTCGCCCACGCCGGGGGCGGCGGGGGAGGTCCGGGCGGCGAAACGCCGGCCGGCGGCGCGGCGCCGGGCGCCGGCTGCATGGCGGCCGCCTGCTGCGCCGCCGTGAACACCACGGTCGCCGCGCAACCGAGCCGCAGCACCTCGCGAAGCATGCCTGTCATCCAGCGCCGCTCTCTTCCTTCTCTCACCCCTTGACCCCTCGCAGCCTCTTCTACTTCCTTTCGCTCGGCCGCCACACTCAAATCCGGGCCCGCATCCACGTGAGCGGCGAGGGACGGCCCCTCCGGCGGCGCGCGCCGTCAGACCCAGCGCCGCGTCGACCGAGCGTAGGTCTCGTATGCAACGCCGAACCGGGCGCGCATTCGCCGCTCCTCGAACGCGATGCAGTCGATACGGCGCCGGGAGCACCGACGCGCGCGGCAGGAGGGCGTGCGTCAGCCACATGACCGCCACCACGAGGACAAGGAGGACCGGCGGGAGCAGATTGCGCGGGAATGCATTCTCGTCGAGACCATCGTCGAGGCCGCAGCTCGCGTTTTCGACGCGCACGGCTACGACGGGGCGAACACGAACGAGGTCGCCAGGGTCGCGGGGGTGAGCGTCGGGTCGGTTTGCCAGTACTTCCCGAACAAGGACGCTCTCGTCACCGCGCTCCACGAGCGCCACGTGCGCCACATGCTGCGAATCCTCGACCAGGTCGGCGCGGCGGCCGGCGCTCTCCGGCGGGCCATCTCCGACGCGATCCTCGGCTATCTCACGCTCGCCGCGCAACCGACGCGGGCGGCGAGCCCGACGGACCGGCCGTAGGCGCGGCGCACGCCGCCGACCTCTGGGACCGTCGCTCGGGCCTGTACCTGCAGTCCATCCTCGCGTTCGGCATCCCCTGTCCTGGCTCATGGATCGAATCGAGGAGCTCCGAGCCGGGCGTGAGCCTCCGCGGCTACCCGAGCAGCGACGCCGCGACGCGCGGCGCCTCCCGCGCCGGGCACCCCATCCAGCCCGAGAGCCGCTCCGCCGGCTCGCCGCTCGCGAGCGCGCGGCGCACCCGCTCGGCCACGTCCGCGCGGAGCGCCCGCGTCCCGAACACCGGGTAGCCGATCGCCGCGTACGCCCTGGGATCCACGCCCCGCGCGGCGGGCACCGACACGGCGCCGGGCGCCGGGCACGCGGGCACGCAGCCCCGCCCGAACCAGGCCGCGCACAGCGCGAGGCGGCGCTCCAGCGCGCCGCGCCGGAGCAGCTGCTGCACGTAGATCACGCGCTCGCCCACCTCGATGCCGCGCGCCTTCAGCAGCGCGAGGTCCTCCGGCGCGAGCTCCGCGATCTGCTCCTCCGCGTCGCGCGCCGCCGCCGTCCCGAGCCCCTGCTCCAGCTGGTAGACGATCCCGCGCGCCGCGCCGGGGAGCGCGCGCACCTCGGGCGATCGCAGCGGCCCGAGGAGCTCCTCGACGAGATCGCGCGCGAACGCCACGAGCCGCCGGAGGACGCGCGATCGCGCCCCCGCGCCGAGGTCCTCGATTTCCGCGAGCCGCACGTCGGGCAGGAGCAGCGTCGGGCCGCGCGCGAGCTGCCCGAGCGGCCGCTCGCCGTCGGCGATCCGCCCGCCCACGTCCACGGAGAAGCGCTCGTGCGGCGCCCCCACGATCGCCTCGACCCAGCGCGCCCGGTCGTCCTCGGGCGCCGTCGCCGCCGGCCCCGGCGCGAGCAGCGCCCGCAGCGCCGCGATCCGCGCGAACGGGTGCCCCGCCTCCACCGCCGGCGGCGGCTCCGCCCCGGCCCGGCGCGCCGCGGGGCGCGCTGCGGTCCGCGGGCCCCGCGCCGCGCCGCCGCCGCGCTCGACGAAGCGCTGCACGAGCCGCTCGTGGAGCGCGTCGCTCAGGCGGTCCTCGATCGCCCGCGTGCGGTCCTGCCACGCCGCCGCGTCGCGGACCCAGCGGCCGTGGTTCGAGATGTAGGTCCACGTCCTGATCGACGCGATCCGCGTGATCAGCGTGTCGATGTCGCCGCCCGCGTCGTCGATCTCGGCCACCCGCGCGGCCATCCAGTCGGTGTCGAGCGCCGCGCTCGGGCCCGAGAGCTGCCCGTAGATCTCGGCGAGGAGCGCGACGTGCGACTCGAACAGGAGCTTGCGGAAATCGGGGATGCGGCAGACCTCCCAGAGCAGCCCCACCGCCTCGCTGCCGCGCGCGCGGGCTCGAACCGCCGGGTCCTCGGCGAGCCGCGTCAGGGCGGCCGTGTCCTCGGCGTCGTCGACGAGCTTCAGGCTGCGGGCGCGCGGCCGCTGCCGGAGCGACGCGAGGAGCGCGTCGATCGAGCTCCGATCGAGCTCGCTGTTGCGCCAGAGCAGCCGCCGCAGCGGCGGGAAGCGGTGCGCCTCGATGGCGGCCGCGACGCCGTCGGGGAGCGACAGCGGCGCGACCGTGCCGAAGGTCCCGTCCGCGAGGTGCCTGCCCGCGCGGCCGGCGATCTGCGCGAGCTCGGCGGGGTCGAGGTCGCGCACGTCGCGCCCGTCGAACTTGCGCAGCGCCGCGAACGCCACGTGGCGCACGTCGAGGTTGAGCCCCATGCCGATCGCGTCGGTCGCGACGAGGTAGTCGACCTCGCCCGACTGGAACAGCGCGACCTGCGCGTTGCGCGTGCGCGGCGAGAGCGCGCCGAGCACGACCGCGGCGCCGCCTCGCTGCGCGCGCAGCCGCTCGGCGATCTCGTAGACCTGGGCGGTCGAGAACGCGACGACGGCGCTGCGCGGCGGCAGCCGCGAGAGCTTGCCGGCGCCGGCGCTCGCGAGCCGCGAGAGCCGCGGGTGCTGGACGAGCCTGGCGGTGGGCACGAGCTCGGCCATGAGGGGCCGCATCGTGTCGGCGCCGAGGAACCACGTCTCGCGCCGGCCGCGCGAGAGGAGCAGCCGCTCGGTGAACACGTGGCCGCGCTGGTCGTGCGCGGCGAGCTGGATCTCGTCGATGGCGAGGAAGTCGACCTCCAGATCGGTCGGCATCGCCTCGACGGTGCACACCCAGTAATCCGGCCGCCTCGGCACGCGCTTCTCCTCGCCGGTCACGAGCGCGACGCGGGCCTCGCCGACCCGGGTGGTCACCCGATCGTAGACCTCGCGCGCGAGCAGCCGCAGCGGCAGGCCGATCATGCCCGAGTCGTGCGCGAGCATGCGCTCGATCGCTCGGTGGGTCTTGCCGGTGTTTGTCGGGCCGAGGACCGCGGTGATCGGAGAGGCGTCCACCATGCCGCGCGCAGCTTAGTACCGCGACAGCGGACCGCTCGCGCTCGGTCTTCGTCGCGTCACCGTGCCCGTGGCATGATGGGGCGAGATGCCAGCCGTTGTAAGAATCGCGACACTGGGCCCCGCCTCTGCTAGACCCCGGGGGCCCGGACGCATGGACACTCGGACGCGGAAGGCTCGAACGCATGCTGTCGCTTGAAGCGGGGAGCGTCGTCGGTGGGAAGTATCGCCTGGAGCGGCCGCTGGCGGGCGGCGCCATGGGCCTGCTCTGGGTGGCGCGGCACCTCCAGCTGGAGGTCGAGGTCGCGATCAAGTTCATGATGCCGCAGCACGCCGACTCCCCTGTCGCGCGCGCGCGGTTCGAGCGTGAGGCGAAGGCGTCCGCCCAGCTCCGGACGCCCCACGTGGTCCACGTCTACGATTATGGGCTCGAGGGCGACACGCCCTATCTCGCGATGGAGCTCCTCGAGGGCGAGGACCTCGCGGCGTATCTCGAGCGCCGCGGGCGCCTCACGCCGGCCGAGACGCTCGGCATCATGAGCCAGGTGTGCAAGGCCCTCCGCCGCGCGCACGAGGTGGGGCTCATCCACCGCGATCTCAAGCCGGCGAACATCTTCCTCGCGCGCCAGGGCGAGGAGATCGTCAAGATCCTCGATTTCGGGGTCGCCAAGGCGATCGGCACCGGGCTGGCCGCCGACGCGACGAAGACTGGCACGCTCATCGGATCGCCGCATTACATGAGCCCGGAGCAGGTGCGCCGGAGCAAGACGATCGACGTTCGCAGCGATCTCTGGTCGCTCGGCGTGATTATCTTTCAATGCCTCACGGGCCAGCTGCCCTTCCCCGGCGAGGAGCTCGGCGACGTGCTCGTGGAGATCTGCACGGGCGACATCCCTGTTGCGTCGCAGCTCGCGCCCGAGCTCTGGCCCGAGCTGGATCGCTTCTTGGAGCGCGCGCTCAAGCGCGAGCCCGCAGAGCGCTTCCAGAGCGCGAACGAGCTCGCCCGTGCGTTCGCCTCGGCCGTACAGCGCACGGCGGTCCCGGATGCGCGCGACGCGCTGGATTCCGCCGAGGCCCTGGCACAGGGCGGCCTGCTGGCTCACGGCAGCGTGCCGGCTCACGGCAGCGTGCCGGCTCATGGCGGCGTGCCGGCTCATGGCGGCGCGCCGGGCTCGGGCGGCGCGCCGGGCTCGGGCGGCACGGTGGCCCTCGATGACGCGGTGGTCCCCGGCGGCACGGTGGTGGCGGGAGGAGGGACGGTGGTCGCGGACCGCATGCGGGTCCCGGGCGGCATGCCAGGCCCGGGCGGCACGCTGACGGCGGGCGGCACGCTGGAGGCCGTGGGAGGCGCTCTGCCCCTGCAGGTGGACCGCCGCTCCTCGTCGTCGCGGACGCTGCTCGCCGTGGCTGCCAGCGTCCTGACGGTCGGCGTGGGGATCGCCGCGGTCGTCCTGCTCCTCTCGCCTGCTCCGGAGGCGCCCGCCACGCCGGCGACGGCGCCCCCGCTGGGCGCCACGGTAGCCGCCGATCCGCCCGCCCTTGTGGCGGAGGAGCCCGCGCCCCCTCCGAGCGCGAGCGCGCTCTCCACCGCTTCGGCATCGGCGGCCCCGGCCGCCGCCGACCCCTCCCCGACCGCCGCGGACCCCTCCCCGACCGCCGCGGACCCCTCCCCGGCCGCCGCCGACCCCTCCCCGGCCGCCGCCGACCCCTCCCCAACCGCCGCCGACTCCTCCCCGGCCCCCCCACCCGGCGCCGCGAAGGCCACCCTCAAGCCGGCTCGCCCGCCCGCCAAGCGGCCCTCCCCGGCCGCGCCCTCCAACAAGGGCGCTACCGAGAAGGATCCCACCTTCGGCTTCTGAACGAGACGAATGCCCGGGACCCCGCTGTTCGCCGGCTTCCGGGGCTGCGTGCAGACCGACGCGTCGAGCAGCTCGCGGAGGCTCACAGCGCAGTCCTCGGCCACCGTTCCGTCGCCGCCGCGTACGTCGGCGGCCGGATCGCGACGCAGCAGGTCCTCGTCGCCCGCGTCGCCGCCGCCCACCCCGAAGCGCAGCGCGTCGCCGTCTTCCCCGCGATGCTCGGCGTGACGACATGGCGCTTCATCGCGACGCACGAGGACGCTTACGCCGCCGGCAGACGCTCGAGTTCATCGTCGACATCGCCCCCGACGGCGCGGTGACGCGCGCCCGCCTCGAGCGCGGCGGCTCCGCCCGCGAGCTCCTCGACCGCTGGCGAGAGTAGCTCGCCGCAGCTGCCATCGCATGGCGGCCCTGGGCTTCGACACCACCCTGTGTGAGGTCTGGGGCGTCTGGGGCTTGCCTGATGCGGCGTAGCGGCCGCTGGGCGTGACGACGATGACGTGGGCCTTGAGCGGGGCTTCCAGCTCCGCGGAGAGGTGGCGCAGCTCCAGGGTCATCGCTTCGTCCTCGCGGGTCGGCGTCGGGTCGCCGCTCGGGTGGTCATGGGCCAGGACGAAGCTGTGGGCGGCCATGTCCAGCGCCGTGCGCAGGACGGTGGAGCGGCCGACGTAGAGGGCGTCGTCGGAACCGCGGGCGAGCTCGAAGGCGGCGGCGAGCCGGGTCGCGTCGAAGAGGGCGATCTGGGTGCGCTCGGCCAGCGCGGCGGGAGAGAGGCGGCCGAGGGAGGGGAGAGCGGCCGTGCCGAGGATGCGCGGACCGACGCCGGGCAGGCCGAGCACCATCTCGAGGAGGGCGGCCTCGGTCGCGCTTGGCAGCTCGGCCGCGGTCTCGATGGGGGGCGGCTTCGGGCGCCGTCCCGCGTGGAGGAGAACTCGGCAAGCCGCGGCAACCTGAACAGCACCGCCGCTGATCGGCCGGGTCGTTGCAGGGGCACTCCTTCGCTTCCGAGGGGTAGGGCATCGAGGGCCCGCTCGCGCCTTCGTCCGGTGTAGCGACCGAACGGTCCTGCGCCGGCCTCCTTGACAAGGTGGGGCATCCTTCGGATACGCTACCTTTCCACGATGCATGGGGGCGGCACGTGGGGGTGGGGTCGGAGTTATTTGCCGTCGATCGAGATCGACGTCTTTGACGCGAATCGAAAGCGCTTCGAGGAGGCGGAGGCCGCTTCCATAGTCGCCCGCGGCAATTTATTACAGGCACGCAGTTTGCTTCGCGGTGCGCCGTCGCCGTCCGAAGCCCATCAACGGGGATACGTAGTTATGCAGCGGCGGCCTATCTCCGGAGATGCGCAGATAGCCTGCGGAAGATCGCGACCTATCCTCGGGAATACGAAGATCTGCCATGGGGCGCCGCGACTCATCTGCGAGAATACGGGGATAGGGCGCCACTGTTCGCAGCCTACATGCGAAAACACGAAGATATGTCGCGCAGCACAGCTGATTGCGACGTTGGGCGGGCGGCACGCGAGCCTCGTCCTACAGTCGGTTGACACCTACTTCCGGCTGGCGAGTCGTGGTAGCGTGCGCTCATGAGCGAGAGAGGGCGAAACTCGACTCCCGCGGAGCGGGCGATCCCCTGGAGGGCGGCGATCCACAGGCCGCCGCCGCGTACCTGGAGATGCTGAGCGCCTACCTGGTACCTCGGCAGCCGGAGGGCAGGCGCAGACGTTCCTGCGCGACGGGCGCGCGCCACAGATGCTGGAAGGAGCGCGTTGTGGTACCTTCGCGCCCATGGTGGACCCGGGTCGGATCGCATACCGCGGCTTCGAGTACCAGATCCACGCGACCGCGTGGCTCCTCCTCTCGTGGCTCATCGATCATCAGCTCGGCGCCGTCATCGAAGTCGAGCCCCTGTCCGGCGAGGATCTCGAGCTCCTGCGCGCTGATGAGCCGACACTCGATCTCGGCGACAGGTCGACGGCGCTCCACACCGAAGGCGGGGCGTCCCGCTACATTGTGCAGATCAAGGGCCGCAGCGCCGGTGACTGGGGCAAGAGTGAGCTCAACGCCATCCTCTCGGGCGAGGACGCCAGCTCCTCCGAAGACGAGGAGAGCGCGCCGAACTCACCTCTCACCGGCCGTGTTCGTCCGCTCGCGCTCCTGGAGAGCGACGTGGAGGCTCGCTTCCTCTTCCTGACGGACGGTGTCCTGGGGAAGGGACTCTCCTCGCTGCGCGTACAGGAGCCCTGGTTCGCGCCACGGGCGCTGAACCCGGAGGACATGCCGCGAAGTTTGAAGCACGCGAGCGAAGGGGTGGCGGGGCGCGTCGGGGTTCTGCAACAGCACCCGCTGAAGCTCATCCAGACGGAAGCGAAGGAGATCCTCCAGAGGTGCCTCCACGTCCCTCACGCGGCGCGCGAGGCTTGTCTGGAGGCGATCTTGGGCCGGGTGCGCCGGGCCATGCTCGATCGCAAGGAGGCGCAAATCACGGCCGCCGAGCTCCGCTCCATGGTGGCGGCACACGCCCTGCCCACCGAGAGCGAGCCCTTCGTGGAGCCGAAGAGCTTCGACGAGGTCCGGCGGCACCTGGAGAAGAGCCACGCCATCTTCCTCCTCGGCGCGCCGGGAGTCGGCAAGACGAGGGCGGCGGAGCGGCTCGTGCTCGAGCACAGGTCCCGCGCGGAGTCCTTCGCTGTCATCAGGCTCGACCAGAACCATTCCCCGACCACCCTGCGCGAGTATCGGAGCAGGACCGAGCCACACCTCCTCTTCGTCTCCGATCCCTTCGGCAGATACCAGCAGGATCCGCGCTCGAACGACTGGCTCCGGGAGCTCGACGCGCTCTTGGGCGCTGTCCACCCCGATCTGCGCGTGATCGTCACCTCCAGGACGAGCTTCGCCAAGCCGCCGCTCGAGGACAAAAAGAGTGGTTTGTGGCTGCATAAGCACGCCGTCGTGCTCCGCGAGAAGGACTTCGACCCCGCGGCGCTGCTCCGGGCGCACCTGGATCACGACAAGTCGATCGACGGCTCGACGCGGGGCTGGCTCCAGGAGCACGCGCTGGATATCGCGCGCCAGCTCACCCGTCCGCTGTCCTATCAACGGCTCATCGATCTCGCCCGGGAGGTCGACTCCGAATCGAGGACCGAGGAGAGGATCGCCGAGATCATTCGCGCCGCATCCAACGCGGAGCTCGGTCAGGATCTGATAAAGACCTTCGAGGCCGAGTCGAATGAGGTGCTCATGGGTCTCACCGCCGTCTGGCTCGCCCTGGAGACGTGGGGCCAGCAGGCGGGAGACCTCAAGGGCCACCTCGATTGCCTCGAGGAGGATCTCTCCGACCTCGGAGCCGAGGTCACGGGAGCCTCCACCAAGCTTCGCGCGCACGGCTGGCTGCGCATCCGCGGCGACCGCTGGGAGATGCACCCCGTCTACCTCGAGGGCTGCTTTCAGGCCCTGAAGTCGCGCCGCCAACTCGTCCGCCGTGTCGCCGAGCGCCTCCTCGACGCGCTCCTCGGACGCGGGGATCTCTCCGCCGTCTCGTCGATGTGGCGGGCGCTCGACGGTCGAGAGCTGCTCAAGAACACGTTCACCCGCAAGATCCGGGACGTTGCCCGATCCCTGCTGAGGGCGGGCTCGGACGGCGTGATGGGATCGGACATCTTCGTGTCCGCATTCACGCTGCTCGGCGCTCACGGCGACATCGGGCACCCCGTGGACGCGCTGGTCATGGCGCTCACGTTCTCCGACGACAGCGAGAGCTCCGGCTGGGGGCACACCTGGAGGGCGCCGCCCTGGGACGCGGAGACATGGCGGGCGGTCAAGGGAGAGCCGGCGACGGAGGCGATCGTCCGCGAATGGATGCGCCAGGGCTTTCCCACCATGCCAAGCTTCCTCGTCACTTCTTCCGAGAGAGCCCTGGTCACCTTCCTGTATCAGCTCGCCGATGTCTCCCACGAGTTCGATCGGCTGGTGGAGGACATCGAGGGCGACTTCATCTCCGATGTGATTGCGGAGGGCGCGGTGCGATCGAGAACCGCCGACCTCGGCGCGCTCTTTGCCCAGGCGATCACTCTGCACCAGGAGGCGGAAGAGTGGGCGCGGACCACGGAGCCGTCCGACGAGGACTCGTACGCGGAGGACGACTACTTGGCGGACGAGTGGTATCGCCGCATCAAACCAGCCCATGCCCTCATCGACGCGCTCCTAGACGAGCACGCGCGCCGCGGAGCACACGACTGGGCGGCGAGACAGACCGAGCCTCTCGTGTTCGAGCGCTTCGCCGAACGCATCAAGTCAGACAAGGTGTGTGCCGCGCAGGTCGTGGCGGACGTGATCGCCGCCTGCCCTGCCGACGGCAAGGCCGAGATCGTGAAAGCGGTCTTGCAACAGGCTCGCCTCCTTGACGTCGCGCTTGCGGCGCTCCCGTCCCTTCCGCCGCACACTTGGGGAAGGATCGTCCGTGACGGGCTCGGGGTAGACGACGCTGCCCCTTCGGATGACCAGGAGCGCCGCTGGCGCGAGGTCGTACTCCCTGCTGCCCAGCGATTGACCCCGGAGGAGCAGATCATCGTGGCGTTCGATGTCTCGACGTCGGAGGCGACCAGCGAGCTCGCCCGGCAAATCTGCGGCTACCTGGAAGTGGACGCGCGCGACGCCCTCGACGCGCTGGGAGCGGCGAGGCCACGCGATCTCTCGCCTGCGGCCGCCACGCTCCTTGAGAGGATCTGCGACTCACCCGCGGATGCGGCTGGCCCGGCCCTGCGCGCGCTCGCGGCGGCAGGGCACTCGGTGGACAGCAGGATCACGCAGTGGCTCGCGCCGGACGCGGTCGTCAGTCGGGGCACCGCCGCGCTCGACGCCGCGGCTGTCCTCCCACAGAGCGATGCCGTTCGGCTGCTCTCCCATGGCATCCAGCACCGCCGGGCCCGCGTCCGGAAACACGCGATCTCCTTGCTTGAAGCGCACGCGGATGAATCCGCGACGGCTGCCCTCGTCCAGGCGGCGCTTGACCCGGTGGCGAGCGTACGTATCCAAGCCGCGAACGCGCTCTCGGGTAGACCGGCGCGCGCTGCATGGGAGGCCCTCCTCGAGCTCCTGAACGATAGGACGGACACCTCCGAGGCTGCTCGCATGGGCCATGGGTGGGGCGACGAGCACCACCCTGAGTACGGCGTCGCCGTGGCCGCGGCGAACGCGCTTGACCGGCTCGATCCTTGGCCAGCGGAGCTCGTTTCCACCATCGACGAAGCCCTGAAGCCCGACGCCTCGAAGCCTCTCATGCGGCGCACTGCCCGGACGCTGCAAAAGATGCGAGCCACCCATAAGAAGTCCTAAATCACCGCGCAGGAATGTCGATCTGATGTTATTCGAGGATCCTGCTCGCGCGGCGAGGACGGCATCTTGCTCCACTGCGCTTCCGGCCACGGCCGCTCGGCGATGGTCGCGGCCGCGTTGCTTCTCGATCGCGGGCGGGCGACCGACGCGGTGCAGGCCGAGCCGAGGCTCAACTCCGCCGATGTCGTCCGGGTATTCGGCTGAACGCCACCCAGCGTGAGCTCCTGCGCGCGATGAGCATCGCGTAGAGTCATAGAGGATGGGATCCCAGAACGGCAGCGACGAACGTGAGCTCGATCTGTGCCGCCCAACAAGGGGCTGGTGACCGACGGCTGGGTGCGCGTAGCGCACCCAGCCGCGGCACAGCCCCAAGTCGTTCGGCGGGCATGACGCAGCCGTCGAGCGGATTGTACGAACCGGAGAGGAGGGCGTCGTGCCCCTGAGCATCGTCGCAACCGATACCAGTCCTGAAGTCGTCCACCGCGGACGATCATATAGCGGCATCCGCTGCGGGTGCAGCGGCCGCGGTCACTACCTTTTCGTTCTTCCGCTGACAGACGAAGAAATTGCTGAGATTGGTCGAGCCCCATGGGGTGGCCGCGGAGGTCGCAAACACGGACCTTCCGGCGCATTGTGGTATGTATCCGCGAACCCAGCGTGCCGTGTGCCCGGCACGGGACTTCGACCGTGTACGGATGGCGACGAGCATGGCCCTGGCCCAGTCAGGCTGACGGACGCTGACCGCTCCGTACTCGCGAAGCTTGCGCTTGAATGGACTCTTCCCTGCGAGGATGCACCGCCGGCGACGAGTGCGCCATCAGCGGTGCCGCCTGCGCATGCAAGCCTGCTGCTGGCACCAGACGACCTTCGGCGATCTATTCTTGAGTGTCAACACTGCTTCTCCGAAGGAGGACGATGTGCTCACCACGAGGATCTTGTGGGTGGTTACAAGCAGAACGCGATCGTGGTGGTGGGCATCAACCCGCAAGCACACCCGGACAACACCCAGTACCGACGCTTCGAGCAGGCGTCCAACGAACTCAAGCTAGCATTCGGCGATCACGCTCTTGACTGGCTTGCCGGCCGACCCATAAAGCGGGTCTTTGATGAGAAATTTTACTGCGAGCACGATGGTTTGAACAGGTGGCTCCCGATGGTTGCCGAGTTGCTGTCGGTGACGAGCAGCGAACTTGCCGACCACTTCGTCTTCGTGGAATCGTTCAAGCACGCCACGTCGCACCAGGGGTCCTTGAAAGCTCTCGGCAATGCGGCCACCATCAAAGCGCAATGTCCACGCAAATGGCTGCTCCCACAGCTTAAACAGCTGGCCCCTCGTCTCGTTGTGTTCTGCGGCAATACCGGCGCAGAGGTGGCGCGTGCCCTCTTCCCAGCCTCCTCTCTGCCGCGCGATGGCATTACCAATATTCACGGCGCTGGACCGTTCCCAGTAGCCGAACTTGGCGCATACGCCACGTTTTGCATCGCGTTCTCGAGGCACACACGCGCACGGTGGAAGAGGGGCGGGGACGATGACACGGGGCTGACCCGTGCGACATCTGCGCTTCGGCAGCTGGTTCGGGATGTGATCGAGGTTCGCGCCATGACGGGCGTAACGGAGCGCCGTGTGTAGCGAGCCGACCAACGAGGGCCTGCACCCGACCGCGCTTCGCGCGGCGGCTGAGGCCCCAAGGCGTTGGACAGCATGTTTTCGAGCGAGGTAAGGCGCTGATGGAGGCCGGAATCACGCTGCTCACGTCCTCAGACTTGGCTACGTACGTGGACCATCGAATCCGCCAATCGCGCGAGTCCGGTCAGGGTGGGACGCCACCGTCGCACTTCTTCACTGCCGACGAGATACCAACGGCGGAGAGACTGCGTGCTGAGCGCGCGGACGGGTGGAGCAAGCCAGTGTCGGATCCCTGTTGGCTGCGAACGTGGGGTACCTGGGTGGACGGAGCCCTTGTTGCACATATAGAACTGCGCGGGGCGACGTACAGGGCAGCTCTTCATCGCGCTACGCTGGGCATGGGCGTGGAGCGCCGTTTTCAGCGAGCAGGCATCGGAACACGGTTGATGGAGACGGCTCTTGCCTGGGCACGAGCGGAGGCGTCAATTCATTGGATCGATCTCGGGGTCTTCTCTGACAATCACGTAGCCCTGTGCCTCTATGACAAGCACAGCTTCATCGAATGTGGTCGGGTCGACGATGCGTTTCGTATCGATGATAGAAGCATCACAGCGCTGCAACTGTGCCTTCGAATTAATGGCTAAATGGCTACGCACCTTGAGCCAAGGTGCTCTTCTCGATGTACGATGCTGTCCAACGCCTCGGTTAACAGACGGCGCACAGCCGCGGGAGAGTCGATCGCGGCAGCGACGGCGGCGTCGACGGGCAGCAACGCGGTGCGTGGTGTGGGGACACCAGCGTTCGTGAGCACCGAGTAGAATTGATCGAGCCCGAGGACCCGCTCCACATTGTCGGGGAGGTCGAGCACGCACGTGGCGCCGGCAGCAACCGCCCGAGCGACGACGGTTTTGTAGGCGGTGTGAGGGAGCATCGGCAGATCGATCCAGGACACACTGCCGCGGACCCCCTGCGGCGCGTCGAGCAAGGCCACGTCGCAGACCGCGAGGTCCCAGCCATGAAGGCGGGCGAGTTGGGCCCAGAACCCATGGCGACGCCGGATCATGGCCATGTTGCGGGGGTCGGCCTGGGCATCGAAGGCACGGTTGAGGTCGGAGATAAGAGCGACGCGGGACACAGGTCAAGCATCGCACGTTTCCCTGGATCAGGACGACTCGGCGCCCTTGGTGCCAGCGTCTTGATGAGGGCGTCGCCGGGGAAGCCGCCGAACCAGCCGCTGGTGCTGACGGGTCACGCTGCCGCGCCCCGCAGCACACCGGCATGGCGTTGCGCGGGCGGAGCGGCGCGGGCCGCCGGGGGGCGACCCCCTCGACGTCGCCAGGGATCGGGGACATTTCGCCTGCCGCACAGGGATTGAGCACGCGGAAGACGGTGAGCTGCGCGGCATTGTTGCTCCTCGCCGCCGTTTCTTCGCTCCATTGCGGCGGCACGGTCGGTCGTCCACCACAGCCCGCGGAGCGTGCACTTCTCCTGCATCGCGGACGGCGCCGCCGCGGCCACGGGCGCGAGCCTCGGGAAGCTCAACATCAGCCTCGTCGCGGCGAGCGACGCCGGCATCGAGACCACCTACCAGCGCAGGTGGACCGGACAGGCCATGACCCTCCGCCCGTCGGCCGCCTTCCACGCGCGCTTCCGGGACGTGCCGAGAGCGCAGCTCGCGGCGGCCAGCCAAGAGGTCCTCTCCTTGCCTGACGGCGAGGTGTTCGAGGAGGTGCCGACGCCTCCCGCCGGCGCGCCCCGCTGACGGGCGGCCCGGGTGGTGGGGGGAGCTTGAATTGCTCGACCGATCACCCCGATGGCCGCCGCTGCACCCGGGCCTGTGGACGCGCCGGCTTCCTCTGACGCGGTTCGCTGGGCGAGCTACAATCCAGTCCAATCCAGCTATTCAGGAAACCGGCGCGTCTCCACAGCGACGCCGTCCTCGCCCGAGATCATCTTGCCCTGGTCGTCCCAGCTGATGCCGCCCTTGCCCGGCGGCCCCAGCGTGAAGGTGACGCCCTCGACCGTGAGCCGGTCCTCGTCGAGGGTTGCGATGCCGATCGAGTCGCCGCCGCGCCCCGGACCGCCGTAGCCGCCCTCGCCGCCGTAGCCCCCGGGGCCCCCGTTGCAGGAATAGGCCGAGCGGTCCTCCAGCACGCCGCCCGGTGCGCCCCGACCGCCTCGTCCGCCTCGCTGGGGCTCGCCGCCGTCGCCGCCCTCGCCGCCCTTGTACGTCAGGATCTCGCAGTCGCGCACGGTCACCCTGGCGTGCAGCGCGACGATGCCGATGCTCGGGTACCCGTTCCCGCCCCCCCTGCCGCCTCGGCCTCCGCAGCCGCCGGCCCCGCCCGAGCCTCCCCCGGCGCCCCCCTTGGACGCCGCGCCGCACACGCCGAGCCCGCCCCTGCGGCCGCCGCCTCCGCCGCCGCCCTGGCCCGGCGTACCCCAGCCGCCGTCGCCGGCCCAGTCCGCTTCCCAGCCGGCGTCGCTGATGCGCCCGATGCCCTGGCCGGGTGCGCCGGCGGTGCCTCGCGCGCCATAGATCCCGTAGTTCCCGTGCGTGCAGCCCACGTCGGCCACGTCCCCGCTTCCTCGCCGTCCGTAGTTGCTGGGGTTCGGCGTCGGGGTCGGCTCGCCGTCGCGCCCGTCCTCCGCGCCGCCGGGCAATCCGTCACCGCCCTTGCCGCCGACGCTCGGGAGCCCGCCCTCGCACGGGTTCACCACGGCAGCCCCGCCGGCCACGGTCTCCGCCGAGCAGGCGTCGCCGCCGTACATCCCATCGGGGCCGTCGGGGGCGTCGCTCGGCCCGGGCAAGTCCTCGCCGTGATACCCCCCCCACCCGGCGGCGGCGCGAAGCCAGCCTCGGAGCATCTCGACCTCGGTGTTCGACTGGACGAGCATGCCAATCGGCTCCGATGAAGTGATGCCCATGTCGACGATTCTCGATATCCCGTCCGCGGCGCCCGTGTCCTCGGCGGTCGCCGGTACGATGGTCAGGGCAATCGCTTGATCGTGGGTGGTCTGAAGCTGGGAGCTGCTCCCTGCCTGACGCCACCACTGGAAGCAATGGAACCCTCCGAGCAGATCGACCCCGGAGGGCAGCACCAGCGGACCGAAGAACCCATCGGCACAGACGAACACGCGCCCGCGCCCGGTGCGCGCGATCTCGACAGCGCGCTGGAGCGTGCGCACCGGCTTGTCTTTCGTCGTGCCGGGGTTCGCGTCGTCACCGCCTCCGAATTCGTTGGTCACGAACACGCCGCAGCCGTCCACCAGCTCATCGGCGGCGAGGCGCTCGAGACAGAC
Source organism: Sorangium sp. So ce362 (assembly GCF_051519845.1). NCBI lineage: Bacteria > Pseudomonadati > Myxococcota > Polyangiales > Polyangiaceae > Sorangium > Sorangium sp. So ce362. The sequence continues at coordinate 10,188,099 of NZ_CP150332.1, forward strand.
CGACTCCGGCGGCGCCTCGTCGTGACACGCCGCGGAGCCGTCGCACGGTGCCCCGCCGACGTCGCTCGCGGCCGGTGCGGTGCCGCACCCGGCCACGACGCACAGCAGTGCAAGAACCGGACAGGTCGTTCGGATCGTTCTCATGGTCCTCTCTCGGCGCCGCACGGCGCGCACCGCCACGGTCAATTGGGGGGGCCTGGATCAGGCGCATCGAACGGACGGTAGGCCATGCCGTCGCCAGGCTCGCCCCGGCCCCGGTCGTCGTCAGGAGCCGCATTGCCTCCGAGGCCGCCGTCGGCCCCCCGTCCAAACTGGACGATCACGCCCGGATCGATGCTCACGAAGGCACCGATGAACGCGACGCCGTAGGACGAGCCCCCGATGCCGCCGCCGGCGTCCCCGCCGCGGCCTCCACGGCCTCCGCCCCCGCCCCCGCACGCGTTCAACATGTCCGTGCCCTCGAGACCCCCGCCGGCGCCACCAACCCAACCGATTCCCCCCGGTTGGCCCCTTCCGCCGGCGCCCCCCTGACCCCCGTTCCCCGTGGTGATCTCGGTCGCCTCGAGCGTGAGCGCGCTCCCCTGCAACGCGACGATGCCGATGCTCGAGCCGCCGTAGCCGCCCCCCTTGCCTCCCCGACCTCCGCAACCGCCGCTCCCGCCCGATCCGCCGGCCGCGCCGCCCTGCGGTCTGCCCGCGCGGCACGCGATCGTGCCGTCTCGCCCTTTGCCGCCGCCCCCGCCGCCTCCCCCTTGACCGACGCCACCCCTCTTGCCGTTCTCGCCTCGGACGCCGATCCATCCATCGCGGCCGAGGTGGCCCGCGCCCACCGCGCCGGCAGCGCGCCCGCCGTCGGCACCTTCGGCGCCCCGTGCCCCCGGTGTGCACGCGCTGCTGCCCGCGCCGGTCCCCGCGAGGCCTTTGCCTTCCGGATTCGCCGCCGGCTCCGGCTGGCCCGGCTCCCCGCCGCCCCCCGCGTCGAGCCCGCCGTCGCCCCCGTAGCCTCCAATGGACTCGGTTCCATCGTCGCACACGGTCACGACCGGAAGGGCACCCGTGGCGAGGTCCGCCGTGCAGGCGTGCGCGCCGTGGTTCCCCGGCGCCCCGTCGGTCGCCCGCTCGCTGAGCGCGTCCTCGCCCGACTCCCCGTCCTTGCCGTTGCCCGCGACGATCGCGCTGTCCCGCACGATCGCCCGGGTCCCCGCGCTCAAGATCATCGCGATCGACGACTTGCCATCCGGCGCCGATGCGTCCGCCGCCACGGCGCGCACGCCGAAGACCATGGAAGTCGCGTCGTCCCACGGGATGCTCCGCAGGTCGTCTCCCTCGACGATTCGCAGCGGGATCCCCTTAGGCGGCGCGATGACGGTGGGCTCGTCCGGCCCGTCGAACGACCACGCGTACGACCAGTCGCCGTCCTCACAGCGGCGGCCGCCCCAGAGATCGACCCCGGAAGGCAGCGTGATTTCCTCCTCGAACGACCCGCCGCACGCGTACACGCGTCGGGTCGGCGGCTTGCCGTCGCCTCGTCCGTGCGCGGCGAGCCCGATCGCGTGTTGCAAGGTCTTCACCGGCGCGCCCTTCGTGCCAGGGTTCCCGTCGTCGCCTGACGACGCGCTGACGAACACCCCGCACCCGTCCTTCGCCGGACTCGCCGCAGGATCGCCGTCGCACGGCGACGCCGGCAGCACCGGCGGCTTCTCGCCGGGGAGCGGCTCGCACGTGAACGTCCTCGCGCAGTCGTCGGCGTAGCACCCGGACACGCCCGCGGCCCCCACGGCGCTCAGCGCGAGGACCGCGATGCGACGAGCAACCCCCCGGCATCGATCCTGGAGCCTACGACGCACGAGCTCCCCTCCGCCTCGCCCCGCGCCCCGACGGAGGAGCCCCTTCCTGCTCGGGGACCGCCACCGGAAAGGCGCGGACGCCCTCGGCGGACGGCGCGGTCCCGCCGAGCGTCACGCAGACGTCCAGCGGTGGCTCGACGACACGCATACGCGGACGGTACGTACGCGAGCCGCACGGCGTCAACGGGGTAGAGATCGCCACAAACCGGCGCTTCGGATGAGAAAAGACAATCCGATGCCGTAAAGCGTTTGTCGGTCCCTGGTATCGGAGGCTGTGCGAGTGAGTCGAGGTACGTCGCGTGGCACGCTCTCCATGGGACACCGCACCGGACCCGTGCCCGCGCGCTGGTTCCGAGCGGATTCCTCCAGGCGCGAACGCAGGGTCCACCCGTGGCGCCCAGCCGGGCCGGCGCGCTGACTGGGGTACCAGCCACCCTCCGCGCCGCTCAGATCTTCGCGCTCGTCAGCCAGTGAGGATTCTTCGTCGTGCCGTCGAACCGCTCCGTGGTCTTGAACTGCTCGTGCTCCCCTCTGGCCCCGAGCGGGGCGGTGCGCACGAGGATCGCCGAGACGCGCTCCTTGCTGAGCGGCTGGAACGTGTACGCCGCCTTGATCGCCTGCTTGAGGACACCCATCGTGTCGCAGCCGGTGATCACCACCGACGTCGGCAAGCTCATGGGATAATGCAGGCAGTCCACCGGCGAGACCACGCCGGACTTCGCGATCTCCCCGCCGGCGAACGGCTTCATCCCCAGCACCCCGATGCCCTGCTGCGTCAGCGCCGGGAGGACCCTCTTCTCGAAGCTCCGGTAATGGGGATCCAGGACGTTGAGCGGCATCTGCACTGTGTCGAGCGGGACGCCCTGCCGCTCCGCCATCTTCAACATGGCGAGGTGGATGTCCGGGTCCTTGTGGCCCGTGAAGCCGATGAACCGGATCTTGCCGGCCTTCTTCGCGGCCACGAGCGCCTCCATCGCGCCGCCCGGCCCGTAGATCTGCTCGGGATCGCTCATCCGGATGATCTCGTGCATCTGCACGAGATCGATGACGTCGGTGCGCAGCCTTCGGAGCGACTGCTCGAGCTGCGCCTCGGCGGACGCGCGGTCGCGGCCGTCGAGCTTGGTCATCAGGAAGGCCTTCTGGCGATATCCATCCTGGAGCGCCTTGCCCATCCGCTCCTCGCTCTTGCCCGCGTGGTAGTCCCAGCAGTTGTCGAGGAAGTTGACCCCATGATCGATCGCGAAGCGGACGAGTCGGAGGCTCTCCTGCTCGTCCTCCGGGATCGCCATGTGGTAGCCGCCGAGGCCGATGAGGCTGACGTTCACGCCGGTCCGCCCGAGAGGCCTCGTCGGCATCACGCCGCCGGACGGCAGCTCGACGTCCTCGCCCCCGGGCGCCCCGGGCGCAGGCCCCTTAGGAGGCTCCTGGGAGCCCTCCCCAGGAGATGTGGCGTTTTGCCACACCTGCGCGCTTCCTGCGCACGCGCCGAGCGCCACGCCTGCACCCACGGTATGGAGAAATGCCCGCCGGGAAGGCTGCTTCGTCATAAAAGGCAACGCTCCTTTTGAAGACGAAGCCCATGTGCAGTCGGTGTGCCACCCGGCCCGGGCGCGGCTCACCGTCTGGCGCCGCGCCCGGCTTGAGGCCCCCTGCCCAGGACGGGAGATGCGCCGCTCAGGCCTTGAGGTCGTCGAGCTCGCCGGGCTGGCCGAAGGAGCCGAAGTTCGTGATCGGACCCCCGCCCTCCTCGGTGCAGCCGACAGCGTTCGCGAGCGTCGTGAGCAGCTTGTTGTGAGGCGCGTCCTCGTCCTGCAGCGTGTCCGGCTCCCGCGTCACCTTGATGTACTGCCCCATCTTGAAGTAGCCGCCGCAGCTCCCCGCGATGATGTACGGCAGGTCGCGAAAATCGTGGATCTTGCCGTTGGAGACCTCGTTCATGAACACGACAGCGCTGTTGTCGAGCACGGAGGCCCCGCCCTCGTCGTAGCCCGCGAGCCGGTCGAGCAGATAGACATACTCGCCGATGTACCAGCGATCGATGTCGTGGATCATCTCCTCGTAACCGTCGACGACGCTCCCTGAGTCGTCGTCCTTCGTGTTCCCGTGAGAGAGCTTGTGGTGATTGTACTCGTGGCTCATCCCGTCCCACTTGAAGATGGGCCCGTGCGCGCCAGAGCCCCATTGCAGCGTCGCCGACCGCGTCGCGCCGGTCGCGATCGCCAGCGCGAGGACGTCCATCTGCATCCGGCCGATCTTCTTGAACTCGGCGTCGAACGACACCGTGGCCGGGTCGATCCCCTCCATCTCCGCCGTCCGCTCCGGCGGGAGCTCGCGCGGGATGACCCCCGCGTTGCCCATGTCCACCTCGAGGTCGCGCACCGTCTGGAAGTGCATCTCGAGCTTCTCGCGATCGGCCTTGCTGAGCTTCTTCTTGAGCAGGCCCTCGTACTCGGCCCCGACAAGGTCGAGCGCGCTCTCGCGCCGCCTGGCGAGCCGCACGAGCGCCTCCTCGTCGAGGTCCGTCACGCCGATCAGGTCCTTGTAGGCGAGCCACGGGTTGTTCTCGCCGCTGACGGGCTGCTCGCTGCCGGTGTACGAGATGTGCCCGCGCACGTTCGGCGTCTTCGCGCCGACCATCAGCGTGAGCGCGGGCGTGCCCGGCGGGTTCATCCTGTTCGCGATGAACTGATCGAGCGAGATCCCCGCGGCGTACTGGCTGCCCTGGACGAGCGGCTGCGCCGTGAGCTTGCAGCCCATCCCCTTCGCATGATCGTCGCCCGCGCTCGGATCCCACCCGAAGCCGCGCGGCACCATGTGAATCCCCCGCGGGATCAGGAGCCTGTCCCTGTACGCGGCGAGGGGCGCTATCGCCCGGTCCGCGCCGAACGACGCGGCCGTCAGCGCGCCGTACCGCGTGCTCGGGAAGAACCTGCCCATGTTCACGCCGTTGCACATGAAGAAGGCGATGAACCGGCGCGGCGCCGTCGCCGGATCGGCCTTGGCGTCGCGCGGGCGCAGCGACTCGAGGAACGGGAGGCCGAGCATCACCCCGCACGCGCCTCGCAAGAACGTTCTGCGATTCATTGGTCCACCTCTTCCACGGCTCGATACCTGAACGTCTTCGTCTGCGTCAGCGCGACGAGCAGCTCCTTGATGTTGTACCCGGACGCGGCGAGCTTCGCGTCGAGGTCGTCGATCGTGCACGCGTCCTCGCGCGACAGCTGGCGGGCGTTGCCGTAACGGTACCAGTTCGTCAGATAACACCGCTGCGCGACCGGGCTCTCCGCGAGCTGCGTCACGAAGTCGATGGCGCCGTCGAAGCGCATCTCGGTCTCCCCGACCTTCATCGTGCCCGTCGCGTCGATGGGCTCTCCGCCCTCGTCGGCGCGGTACCGCCCGACCGCGTCGAAGTGCTCGAACGCGAAGCCCGGCGGGTTGATCATGTCGTGGCACGAGCTGCACGACGCCGGCGACGTGTGCGCCTCCACCTGGTCGCGCGTCGTCCTGATCTCGCCCTGGAGGGGCGGCAGCTCCGTGTTGATGTTCGCCGGCGGGTCCCGGAGGTCCGCGCAGAGGATCTGCCGCTGGATGAACACGCCGCGGTGGATCGGCGAGGTCTTGTCGAAGAACGCGTGCGAGCTCAGGAAGCCGGCCTGCGTGAGGAGCCCTGCCCGCACCGCCGGGTCGAGCGGCGTCTCCACGAGCTCGCCCGTGAACGACCCCTCCACGCCGTAGATCGGGGCGAGCTTGTCGTTCACGAACCCGACGGACGAGGTCATCAACGTCCGGTAGTCGCCCTCCATCTCGAGGATGACATGCCGGATGAACGCCTGCGTCTCGGCCAGCATGGCCGAGGACACGCTGGCGTCGAAGCCCTCGTAGAGCGCGGGATCCTTCGAGAGATCCGCGTAGCGGCTCATGTGGAGCCACTGGCGGTGGAAGTCGGAGAGCGCGCTCACCGCCCTGGAGTCGGCGAGCATGCGCCGCGCCTCGGCCTCGATCCCCGCGGGCGTGCCCAGCGCGCCGCCCGCCGCCGCCGCGAGGAGCGCGTCGTCGGGCAGGCTGTTCCAGAGCAGGTACGAGAGCCGGGTCGCGACCTCGTGGCCGTCGAGCGGGATGATCTGCTCGCTGTCGAGCGCCTCGCTGAGCTCGACGCGGTAGAGGAAATGCGGCGACTGGAGCATCACCTCGATGACGTGGCGGATCCCTTGCTCGAACGGCGTGCCCGACTCGAAGAGGCCATCGCCGCGCGCGTAGGCGGCGACGTACGCCTCCTCCTGCTCCGCCGAGAGCGGCCTCCGGTAGACGCGCTTGCCGAGCGCCTGGATGAGCTGCCGGGCGCACGCGGCGCCGTCGCCTTCCGGCGCGCACGGCAGGACCTTGCCGAGCACGGCCTGGTCGACAACGACGTCGGCCGCGATGGCCTCCGCGGCGCGCCGGTAATCGCGGGCGAGGCGGTCGGAGACGATGAGCCCCTTGGCGTTGTTGTCGAACCCCTCGAACGCCGGGTCCGCGAGGAACGACGCCGAGGCCTTCATGTCCTTGCCGAAGAGATCCCGGATCGTGTTGTCGTATTGCGCGTGCGTGAGCCGCGTCAGGCGCGGGGTCGGGCCAGGCGCGGTGACGCCGGGCGCGCACTGGACCTCGACGCCGGGCTCATCGACCGGGTCCGGTCCGCCATCTCCAGTCGATCCCGAGCACGCGGCCGCGCTGGAGAGCGCGAGGGCCACGAGCAGCATCCTCGGGGTGCTTCGGTTCACGGGCAGCTCCCTTCGTGAAGAGCTCGAGGATGTAAGAAGTTACAAGCTCTTCAAGGGGAAAGCCTATCGGGCGCAGGTGTCCAGCGTCAACGCGAGGCGACCGTGTGACGGGTGTTCCCCACGTTCCCCACGCATTTTCTGGATCCGTTCAGCGGCGACAGCTCGGCGTGGCCATGACGCGCCGCGCCCGGGAGGGCGCCGCGGGTGGGTGCCGGGGAGAGCTCTATCCACGATTCACGAGGTGGCGCCTGTTGGCGCAGGGTGGGAATGCCGGCCTTCACGGCGCGGGCGCGCTCGGCTGACACCTGCCCTCCGAGCAGACCGCCTTCATTCCTTCCGGAAACACGGGCGCGCAGGGAGGGCAGGCGCCGAAGCCCTCGGGGCAGACGATGGCGCGGAGATCCGCGCTCTGGTTGAGGGCGACGATGCCTTCCCCGCCGCACTCCTCGCAGCACCCGAGGCCGTCGCGCAGGGCGCAGTCCGTGTCTTGCGTGCACTCCGTCAGGGGGGATTCGCGCACGTCGAGGACGACGCAGCGCCCGCTCTCGCACGCGGCGGTGAAGTACTGGGAGGTCCGCTCGGCCTCGCTGACCTCCTGGCACGGCGAGCACGACACGTCCACGCACATGGTGGCATTCCAGAAGTCCGTTGTCGCGTCGCGGTGGATGGCGACGAACGCCTGGGCGTCGACCCGCGGGTCGCACGCGGCGCAGCAGCGCGGCGAGGCGAGGACGCAATCGCCCGCCGCCTCGCAGGTATCCATGTCCGGAACGGTGTCCTGACAGGCCTCCTGGCACGCCTCGAGCGACTCGAAGCGGTTCTCGTTGCCCTCGCAACCACCATAGGAGAACGGAACGCAGACGCCGGTGCTGGGATCGTGCCAGTAGCTCGGGAACGCCGCGTCGCAGGGCCCGGTCTCCTGCGGCAGCGCACACCGGTTCGGCAATCCGCCGCTGGCCGTGCTGGTCGTGACCGAGCCGCCGCCGCCGCCCGCGACCGAACCGCCGCCGCCGCCGCCGCCCGAGCCGCCGCCGCTGCCCGCGACCGAGCCGCCGCCGCCGCCGCCGCCCGAGCCGCCGCCGCCGCCCGAGCCGCCGCCGTCCTCCGCGCCGATGCAGCCCGCCGCGAGCAGGAGAGAGGTAAGCAAGCCAAGACCGAGGGATAAGCGCCGATGCATTCCAGAGGCGTTGCAATCGGCGTGCCCTCGGCCGCCCGAGGAAAGAGCAATCGATCGTAGGGTAGTCATCCGTCGTCGATGGCATGCCAGGTGGCGGTGTGCCAGGCGGCGCGGCACACCGTGACGACGTCGTCCGAGGTGCGACGCCCCCGTCACACGGTGACGTCGAGCGACGGGAGCTGCTCCCGGAAGAACGCGTTGTACTTGGGGTCGTTGTACCGCTCGTACTCGATCACGAAGGGCGTGAGCTGGCTGACTCCACCCTTGTAGCGGATGGTGAGGGCCATCGGCGTGACCTCGCGGTAGTTGCTGGCCTTCGGCAGGTCGTCGTTTGTCTTCCCGCCCGCGGAGAACAGGGTGAGGAGCACGCCGTCGGGGTCGTCGTAGACGACGCGGAAGCCCTCCGGGATGCGCTCGTGGCCACGGATCAGCGTGGTGCAGCCGAGCTTCTGCATGAAGCTCTTGAACTGCCGCTTGCCGAAGGGAAAGCGGGCGGTGGACTTCTGGAGCTCCGCGGGGATGGCGTCGACCTCGCTCGGGTCGCTCCAGAGCATCTGGAACCGGATCTCGGGGTCGTTGAGCGACGACACCGACGTCCACCGGGCGGCGAGGGTGTCGTCGCGGGGGATCCCCGCGTGGACGAAGAGGATGCGATCGAAGACGAGCATGTTGGGCAGCGCCTCGAAGAGGCGCATGTACGCGGCGAACACCTCGTTCGGGGCGATGGCCGCGAGCGAGCTCATCGCCTCGGAGGGCCGCACCGGCGCGAGCACGCGGCCGTTCAGCTCGACGTAGTACTCGTGGTTGCCGCGCAGCACGAAGACGTTGTCCGGCGCGGCGAGGAAGAGCTGCATCACCGTGCGCAGGATGCCGTTGTAGCTGAACCTGCCGCGATCGATGTAATCGCCCAGGAACACGAGCAGGATCCGCGGGTTGTGGGCGGGGTCATCGCGGTGCGCCTGCAGCTTGGCGAAGAAATCCGCCTGCATCAGCGCCGCCTTGAGGCACGAGTAACAGCCGTGCAGATCGCCGATGACGAGGAGCTCGACCTCGTGCGCGGGGTCGGGCGAGGCGACGTAGATGTGGCCGTCGAGGAACGGCGCCTGCCCGGCGAAGCCCGCGAGGTCCGCCGCGCCGTCGAGCCGGCCCGCGCCGCGGGCGCGCTGCTCCGCGAGCTTCTCCTCGAACCGGCGCATCAGGTCGAGATCGACCTTGGACTGCTCGGCGAACGTGGCCGCGTCGGTCGCGTAGTCCCACTCGAACGCCTTGAAGAACGGGTGATCGACCTCGCGCGCCTGCTTGCGCGTGGCCGGATCGATCACCACCGCGCCCTGCTCGATGGTCTCGATGTCCACGTCGTCGATCTCGGTGGGGGTCGAGAGCAGCGCGGAGAGCTCGTCGCGGAACTTCTGCTCGCTCGGGTGGACGACGCCGTCGGCGAGCATGAGCCCGTCGACGGTCGCGAGCAGCGCCTCGCGGTTGACCTCGTCGAAGCCGTCGAGGAGCTCGAAGCAGCGGAGCTTGACCTTGGCGAGGACGAAGTCCTTGGGGTCCTCCCCGTCGGAGACGCTCTCGGTGAAGTGGCTCTGGATCTGGTGATCGATCTCGGAGAACACCTCGTGGAAGTGCGTGGTCCACCGCGCGATGACGTCCTTGTCCGCCGGGGCCTCGCCGAGGGCGTCGCGCGCGCGCTGCTGGACGAGCTCCTGGATGTAGCCGCGGATGAAGGACTTCTCGGTCGGATCGAGCTCGCCGTCGATGTACCCGAACCCCGTGAGATAATAGATGATGGCGTGCATCTGCTGCTCGGCGATGCGTGGATCAGGGCTGAACGACATCATCAGGCAGCTCTCCTCTCGCGGTGGGGCCCCAGGGTAGCGCAAGACGAGCGCGCCGCGCCTCCGGGCGCGCACGTCACGGGCGCAGGAGCGGGCGCGCGACACGGCCCGCGGGCGCGCATTACGGCCGTACGGGCGGGCGCGCGACACGGCTGTACGAGCGGGCGTCGCGGCGGCGCGGGCGGGCGCGTCGCGGCGGCGCGGGCGGGCGCATCACGGCCGCGCGGGTGGCCCGATGCGCTCGACGAAATCGTGGATCCGCGCGCGATCGGCCTCGGAGAGCGCGTGCCCCGGGGGCGGCATGGTCCGCTCGTGGACGACCCGGCGCGCGATGGCCTCCCGGAGCGACGCCCACGCCGCGCGCGTGGAGAGGTCGACGCCGCCCTCGCCGCGCGGGAGGTGGCAGCGCGCGCACGCCCGGTCGAACACCGGCGCGATGTCGTCCCAGGCGGGCCGGGCGCCGTCGTCGGTCGCGGCGAAGCGCCGGAGGGCGCCCGACGCGAGCAGCCAGACGTCGCCGCTCGGCGAGCCGACGAGCCTTGCGACCTGCGGGACGCGCGCGCCGCGGGTCGCGCGCGCGCCGGCCTCGTCGAGCACGCCGAGCTCGCCGCCGTCGGCGAACCACACGCGATCGCCGGAGACGGCGAGCCCGTGGAGCGCCGCGCTCGCCCGCAGCCGGAGGCGCAGCACGCCGGCGCCGTCCTCGGCGTAGAGCGCCGCCGGCGTGGCCACGAGCAGCGCGCCCGCGCCCGTCACGGCGAGGAGCGGCGCGGGGCCGTCTGCCGCGAGCGGGTACGATCGCAGCGCCCTCGGGGCCACGTCGAGCGCGAGGAGCCCGTCGCCGCCGGGCGCGAAGGCCACGCGCCGCCCGCCCGCCGCGAACGCCGCGAGCGGCCCTGTCGCGTAGCGCGTGACGCTCTCGCCGTCCGCGACAGCGATCTCGCCGTCCAGCGCGAAGGCGGCGCCGCCGTCGAGGCCGAGGCCGGCCGCGGCCCGGACCGCGGCGCGCTCGAGGCCATAGCGATCCGAGACGAGCTCGAGCGCCCCCTGGCCCGGCAGCCTGAGCAGCCGGCCCTCGGCGTCGACGCCGACGATCCACGTGCCGTGGCCGTCGGGCGCCGGCAGGGCCGCGGCGCTCACCCAGCGGTGGGGCGCGCGCTCCACCCGGTCGAGCGCGCCGTTCACGAAGACCGCCGCGGCGCCGTCGTGGAACAGCACGACGCGGTCGCCGGCGTCGGCGACCGCGCGGACCGGCCCGAGCCCCCCCGGGGCGGGCCAGGCGACCGGGCGCACGACGAGCGGCGGGCGCGGCGCCGCGGCCTGCGAGGCGCAGCCGGCGAGCGCGACGAGCGTGAGCGCGAGCGAGGCGCAGCCGGCGAGCGTGAGCGCGGCGAGGGACGCCGCTCGGCGCAGGAGCGTCACGGCTGCCGGAGCAGCTCCGGCACCACCTCGCCGTCGCGCAGGTGCTCACGCGGGGGGATGCCGAAGGCGAACAGGAAGGTGGCGAGCAGGTCCGGCGGGGCGATCGGCCTCGGCCCGGCCTGGAACGCCTTCGCCGGGGCGGGCAGGAGCTGCTCCGGGTCGGTCTTGCCGAACGAGAAGCCCCCGCGGAAGCGCGGGGAGATCACCATCGCCGAGTTGTTGGGGTAGTGGTCGCGGCCCATCGCGGTGTTGAGCTGGGGCGTGCGGCAGAAGTCGCTCGTCACGAGGAGGTGGGTGTGATCCGAGAGCTTCTTGCCGGCCCGGGTCGGGTGCGGGGTCCTGTCGAGCGAGCCGAGGAGGGCGGCGATCAGGTCGAAGAGCTCCTGCTGCGTGGCCGCGTGCTGGCGGTAGTTGCTCGTGTGCGTGTCGAACCCGCTGCTCGCGAAGCTCACGCAGCGGACCACGTTCCGCCGCATGGCCTCGATCGCGAACGCGGCGTTGACGGCCGCCTGCCTGGCGAAGCGGGCCCTGTGGTTGAACTCCGGGTGCGCCTGGATGAGCTTGCCCCTGGAGAACACCTCCTGGAGCTCGGCGCTCAGCATCTTGCCCAGCCCTTCCGCCTGGATGGCGAAGCCGTTCAAGGCGTCGGTGTAGCTCGAGCGCGCGGCGAGGGTCCTGGCCTCCTCGGAGAGGAGCGCTGTCACCGCGGCGCGGTCCTCGTCGGTGTCGTACTGGCGCGCGCGGGAGAGCGAGCGGCTGATCGCGCCGACGTCCCCGACCATGAGCGGGGCGGCGCGCCGGTCGAGGCGGTCGCCGACGAACGCCGAGGGGAACTGCACGGAGACGACGGGGAAGGTCTGGCCGGCGCCGAGCGCGCTGGCGCAGATGGCGTCGACGCTCGAGGCCACGACGCGGCCGCCGCTCAGGTGCCGACCGGTGGTCGCGAAGGCGGTGCCGTCGGGGTGGCTCACGGTGTTCATCGCCAGCCCGTTGATGATGCACAGCCGGTCGTGGAGGTCGGCGAGGCCGCCGATGCCCGGGCCGAAGGCGAGGCTCGAGCCCTTCGGCGTGACGTGCGCGAAGCTCCTCGCGCCGCCGGCCGCGGGCGCGTCGACCCAGAGGCGGAGCGGCGCCGTGTCGGTGTTGTCGGTCGTCGCCGGGATCACGAGCCCCTTGCTCTCGTTCCGCGGGTCGGCCCAGAGCGTCACGTCCCAGCCGCCGGACGCGTGGATGAAGAGGAAGAACTCGTCCTCCGCCGCCTTGCCCTGCGCGGCGAGCGCGCGCGCCGGCAGGCCGAGGACGCCGGAGAGCGCCGCGCCCGCGGCGGCCTGGAGCAGCGCGCGGCGCGGGAGATCATGACAGCGGGGACAGGGGTCATGACGGGGCATCGCGGGGGGTCCTCAAGATATCTGCTGGCGCCGCCCGCGACCGCACGATCCTGCCACGAACGCGCCGGCCAGCGCGCCCAGCAGCGTTCGGGAGCATGCCAGCCCATCCCGGACGCCCGCCAGCGGCTCGGGCGCGCGTGCCAGCGGTCGCTGGGCACGCTCCCCGGCGCTGCTGGACACGTTCCCGGAGCTGCTGAGCGCGCTCCTCGGCGCTGCTGGACACGTTCCCGGAGCTGCTGGGCGCGCTCCTCGGCGCTGCTGGACACGTTCCCGGAGCTGCTGGGCACGCTCCTCGGCGCTGCTGGACACGTTCCCGGAGCTGCTGGGCACGCTCCTCGGCGCTGCTGGACACGTTCCCGGAGCTGCTGGGCACGCTCCTCGCCGGTGCTGGACACGTTCCCGGGGCTGCTGGGCGTGTTCCCCGGAACTTCCCGGGCGGCTGGCGAGCTCGAAGGTGCGCTGGTGTCCCCCTTCGCTTGATGCCGCGCCACCGCGTCCGGCGGACCGCGGGTGCCGACATCCGGCCTCCCCAGCCACGGGCCGCACGACAGGCTCCTCAGGCGTCGTCGCTCCGCGTGGGGTAGGCCAAGCGCCCCAGACGAGAGATGAGATCCTGGAGGAAGGCCCGCAGCTCCGGGACCGGGATGTCGCCCGGGATGGAGGCATCATCGCCGATCTCGATCTCCGACAGGATCCATGCCAGTGAAGCAGGCGTCACACCACCGTCCTTTTGCTTGGCGAGCGGCAGCGCGTCCTCCAGTTTGTAGCCGGCACGCTCCAGCGCATACACGTCGACCAGATCGCGGATCTCCGAGCGGGATAGCAGCGTGCACAGCTTGTTCGCGAAGATCTCCTCCGGCGGATCGACCCGGATGTCGCCGAAGAGGCGCTTCTCCGGGTAGGCCTGGAAGGCGCGATCGACGACCAGATCGACCATGACCCGGTCCTTGCCCCGCTTCACCAGGCGGCGGCGAAAACTGGGCGCTGTCTCCTTGTTCTCGATCGCACCGCCGATCTCCTGCGCAACCGCTCGCAGCGCCTCATCTGCATGATCGAGATCTACCGAGGTCGTGAAGAGATCCAGATCCGCCGTTCGCCGGTGATGGAGGTGAAAGCCGGCGAGCGCCGCGCCGCCCGTCACGAAGAACCGGCGTTCGCGACGGAAGAAGGCCGCAAGCACCTCCTCCTGCAGCGGGCTAAGCAGGCTCTTGCTCAAGTAGACCCTCCTTGTGCCATAGCTTCAGCAGAAACTCCCAGAAGCGCCTGCGTCGCCCGAGATGCCGGGCCAGCTGACTGAACCGCGCTGCGACCTCTTCGGGTGTGGTGAACCGCCAGACGTCGGGATCCTGGGCTTCGCGCAGGATCTTGCCCAGCAGACGGTCGCGCTCGGGCGGTGAGGCGCTGCTCAGCCGACGTCGAACCTCGCCGACGGGGATGGGATCGTCCCAGAGGAAATACGGGATGGCCTGATCGTCATCGAGATCGCTGGAGAGCGGTGTGGCCAGCTCCGGGTTGCCGGGACCCGTCGGAGCCTCGGAAGGGCGGCATCGATCCGGGGCTGATGGGCTTGCAGGTTCGGGCTCGTCGGCCCCGATGACGCTGCCTGAACCGGGCAAGGGTACGATGTCGATGTTCAGGTCGCTGCCGCTCCATCCGCGCATGACCGCGAGCCAGAGCCAGTAGCGAAGCGCAGATGGCGCGTCCCTCGAGAGATGGTCGATGATCCCGGGGGCGGGCTCACGGAACAGCCTGACGCTCCAGACGAGGCGTTGACTCCGGGCGTCCAGCGCTCGCTCAAGGGCGCGGCGCCTGACCACCAGCGCCTTCTGCCACGTGATTTGTTCCGTGGAATGATGAGAATAAATGGCCTGTGCCCGCCCTTCGCGATCCATGAAGCACCAGTTCGCTCCTCCTCCGAGGGACTTGGCGCCGACGAGGCCGAGGAGGCTGCGGAGCCATCCGGCCGGGAGCCTGCAGGACCTCCCGATGCCGCGAGGCCCATGATAGCCGGCCTCAACGGAGGCGCTCATGAGCTCGACCGTTCGACCGCTCACCGGGATCTGGTACGTTCCGATGCGTTCTTCCGCCCAGGGAGCCCACATGGCCTCCGCAGGATCGACACCATGACATCCCGACTCGTCATCCTGGCACAGGCGAACGAGAGTCGATGAGTCCACGAAGCGCGCATGAGCCGCGAGCAACCCGGTGTCGCGCTCTGCCGCCACGGCGGATCCGATCCATAGGGTGGAGTCGGCCTGACTTTCCCGCTCACGTGCGCGAACTTCTCCCCAGAGGGTGATCCACTCGTCTTCCTCGTCCCGTCCAAGGCGCGGGGCCGCGCCTCTCGGAATGCGAAGCCACGGCTCGATCACGGGAGGCGGGGCCGTACTCACCCACTCAATGGCTCGATCCGCTTGGTCCTGGGAGCCTAGAGCGCACGGGGAGACCAGGCCGTCATCCGCCCAGAACATCCATGGCACGTCATCGCTGGAGGACTGCAGGGCGGCGTCGCTCGACGGATTGGGATCGAGCAGGTCGATGAGCACTGGATCCACGGGCGGCTCGATCAACCCGTTGGTCCCGCCGAGCACGTCCGCAGGCGCGCGCGCCGCGAGATACGCTTGCAGCTGACGGCAGCCGGTCCTGATGTACTTCTCGGCCACCGTACACACCGGGCTCACCTCCGCACGTACCCTGGCATCGCCGTGGTACCGCGCGATCGCCACATCCATCCCGACGGTCGCGACCGGCCCCTCGTCACGCGAGTCACCGTAGAACTCAGCCTCGTTCCAACCCACCGCGCGCAGGTGTGCCACGAGCGCGCCGAACGCGAACCGAAGCGGAGAGAGCGCGGGGATCTCCGCCTGCTCCGCATGCGCGCGCAGGATTTGGGAGGCGCGCGGGTCAAGGCGCTCTGCTTGCTCCGGCGACCACATGTGCAGATCCATCGTGGCCGCATACCGGAAGAACGGATCGATGGCCGGAGGCACGATATACCAGGCGAACCTCGTCGAGACGGGCTCCACCCCGTGATGGTCGCTCGCCGCTCGTGCGGCCTCGACGTCAATGGGGAGCGTTTCCCCGGTCGGCGCATAGAACCGACGCGCGCGCTCGAGGATGACAGGATCCACGACGACGCCCACGGCACGCGCGCGCTCGACGATGCCGCGCGCTGCATGAACCACCGCGAGGTCGTCGCGGCGATGTGAGGCGTCCGGGGCGAGCCAGTGCTGGTCGACCCACCCGACGAGCCGCGCCAGGCTCGGATCAGCGCCGGTCAGGCAGGCGGCCCCAAAGGCCACCATCGAGACGTCCTCGGCCATTTGAGGATCATTGGTGCGAATCACCAGATCCAGCCACCGGATGAGCTCGCCGAGCTCTCTCGAGGCCCAACGCGCCAGCTCGGCGCGGAGGCTTCTGCGCCAGGCCGTGACCACCGACGTGAGCGCCCAGGCGAGGAGCAGCGGCGGACCGTCCGCCGGGTCGTCTTCCTCGAGCGTGAGCTCCTCCAAGGCCCGATCGCCGCTCCCCTCCCATGGCTGCCCGCTGTCTCCGGGCAGATGCCGCGGACCCGACCAGAACTGGTCACGCCTCGCCGGCAAGAGCGGCAAAAGCGCCTCATGGACGAAGCGGGGGCCAAAAGGGTGCGTCACGTCCCGAGCCACCGGCACGCAGAGCTCGACCAGCACCCGCCGGCACGAGGGCATGCTGGCCCGCAGCCGCTCGAGCACCCATCCGTGGTAGGTGCGGGCCGCGCCGTCATCCAGCGCGGCGATAGCCCGCAGCTCCAGGCGCTCGATCTCCTCGCGCGGCAGATGATCGCGCCAGAGGCCCGAGCGAACCAGGCTGATGCCCTTCTGCGCGAGCAGGATCGCCGCCTGCGTCAAGGCGTCGCGCCGATCCCGCAGCACTTCGGGGAGCGGCGGCGTCTCGCCTCGCGCCAGCGCGTCCTGCGCCGCGTCGCATGCGCGGCGGGCGATCAGGTGGTCCACGAGGGGCTCGAACGCCAGCTCGATATGCTGGACCGGCGGAAGGAGATCGCCCGACTCGGCCGCCCACTCGGTCACGAGGCCGTGCTCCTTGGCCTGATCGAGCAGCCAGTGGGCGTCGATGATCGAGAGCCCCTGCGCCGGCGGGACCGCTGCGTAAACCGCTGCGACAGCGTCGTCACGGCTCATGGCACCGCGCCCCATGCTGGCCTCGGCGAGCGCCGTGAGCGCCTCTCGCAGGGGAACGCGCCGGCTCCACCCGCGCTTGTCTTGCAGCTCTTCTTCGATGCGCCGAAGCTTCTCGCCGAGCAGCGCCGTGAGGGACACGTCCTGGGGACGAGAGCCCCAGGCTGCTGGGTGCGCTGGCATCCGGCGGCGGAGCTCGCAGTAGAGCCGCACGCTCAGGGGCTCCCGGATCGCCCACCGAACTCGCCTGTCCGGGAGCGCTATCTTCATCGCTCGACAGGTCTCCCGCAGCAGCGTCTCGACCTCGCCGCCCGTGGGGAGCGCGATCTCGTGGAAGAGGTCGACGCGTAGACGACCCAGGATCGCCTCGCGGCTGGCCGTTCGCAGGGTGACCGCGACCCGCAGGCGCGGATGGCGCTCGAGGTGCGTCGAGAGCTCGCCGAGCCGCTCGGCCCAGCGGCGGTGCTTCCCCGACTCCTCCAGACCGTCGATCGCGAGCAGAAAGCAGACCGGCTCGGGCTCCACCCCGTCATCGTGGCCCGACGCGGAGCTGGACGGTTGGACCGAACCCCGGACGTCAGCGGCGTCATACGGGGTTTGCACCGACCTCCGCGCCCGTCGCACATCCGCGCGCGTCGCCGTTGCTTCCATCGCATTCAGGATCTCGGAGAGCCGGGAGCACGGTTGATCCAGCGCCTTACGAAGGATCACCTCCCACCCTTCCTCAACAGGGCAATCCCTGGCGCGGAGGATCACCGCCGGCATACCGCGGCTCAGCCGCTGCTCGACCGCATGCGCGAGGCCATGGGTCTTCCCGACGCCCGGCGCACCGACGTAGGCGCCGAGGAGCCGCGCTCCGCGCCAGCGTGCCCATGCGGCGCGAAGTAGCGAGGATGGATACCCTATCTCGTCCACGCAGCGCTCCAGGCGCTCGCGGATGCCGCGCGTGGGGATGTGGAAGCGGTCGCGTTCGAGATCGTCGAGCACCGTGGCGAGCCGCCGGAGATGCTCCTCGTCGTGCTCGCTCGGCTCCATGTCCTCCGGGAGGGGTGTGGCGTGATAGAGCGCGTCCGCCAGCGCCTTACCCGCATCGACCATGCGGTCCAAGGCGCCGAGGGCTGCCCCGCGGAGCTGCTCCGCGTCGGGGACGTCGCGCCGGAAAGTCGACAACCGCTCCAGGCGAGCCACGTCCTCGCGAAGCGCCTCCAGCTTGGTCGTTGCCTCCTTCA
Source organism: Sorangium sp. So ce362 (assembly GCF_051519845.1). Taxonomy (NCBI): domain Bacteria; kingdom Pseudomonadati; phylum Myxococcota; order Polyangiales; family Polyangiaceae; genus Sorangium; species Sorangium sp. So ce362. Next base: position 10,205,935 of record NZ_CP150332.1, read on the forward strand.
CATGACGGAGGATCTTCGCGCGCGCATCGGGCTCCCCCAAACGAAGCGCGAGATCTTCCTCCAGCCAACCGGTTGCGTGCAGGTCCGGATCGTAGCGCACGTTGAGCCAACCACGGCCGGCAGCATCGAAGCGCCGGGTCAGGTCCTTCAGTGTGAGGACGCTGTCGGTGAACCAGTACGCGTGCAGCCCCTCGTTTTCGCTCTCGCTGAGCAGCTCCTCGAGCTTTGCCTTGTCCCACAGAGCGACTTCAACGTTCGGCGCAATCGCGGTCGCCTTGGCGATCCAGCCGCTCCACCGCGCCCGTTCTGTCTCCTCCTTGCCTCCGCGATCGTCGGTCAGAGCACGGGGCATGGCGACACAGTAGCGCACAAGGTCCGGGCGTACCTTGAGCGCCCGCTGAAAGGAGTCGTGAATCTGATCGATCCGGTTTCGATCGAGACGTCCGGAAAAACACTTCGCCTGCAGGCCTACGATCTTCCCGGACGCCAGCACGGCGTACGCGTCCACGCCGCCATCGCCCCCCCGCCCGTCGGGGATCCGGACCTCCCGGAGCTCACCCGCGTACTCCTTCCGGCACCAGCGCTCGAAGAGCTGGCCGGCGAAGGCCTCGAAGGCCTCGGCCTTGTCCTCCCCGTGCGCGTCGAACCGGCTCCAGTCCATGCCTCTCGTGAGCAACATGCCCCTCGATGCCCCCCGTGCGCAAGCCGGCCCGAGCCGCTTCGACGCCGCGCGCTGTCTCGGCGCCGGGCGCGAGCGGCTCGGTGGTCGAGGTCGACGCTCGCGAGAGCGTCGCGTCGTGCTCACGACCCTGGCCGAGCAGGCGCCCAGCGCGCTCTGCCGACCCAGCGGAGTTTCCGTCCCTGCCATGCCAGAGGGAGCGGGCGCGCTGCTGGAGATCGAGCTGGACGTCGAGGACGACAGGAGAGCCCGCGGCGCGCCCTCGTGCCAGCCGGGCGTCAATACAGGTGAAACTCCGGGTGCCGCACGAGCCCGTAACACACCGCGGCCCACCCCGCCTCGCCCGGCGAGAACCGCGACTTCGGCGCGCCCTTCGCGCGGTGCCGCGCGACCGTGCCCTCGTAGAGCGCGAAGAACCTCGCCTCCCGGTCCGGCGGCGCGAGGCGCGCCGGGTAGCTCAGGAACGTCCGGTGCAGCACGTCGAAGCGCGGGGCGAAGGCCGCCGCGTCGAGGTCCTGCGCGGGGAGGTCGAAGGCGAAGATGAGCCGGCGCTCGACGGGGACCGGCGCGCTCGCCTTGAGGTCGTGCTCCAGGGCGCGGTCGCAGAGCGCGATCCCGAGCCGCTCGAACGCCGCCATCATGAGCGCGTTCGTCTGCGCGCCGCGCGGGAGATCCAGGCCGTGATCGGGGAGCCCGAGCGCCGTGAGGTAGTCTTCCCAGGTGTCGAAGAGCGCCGACTTGTCGTCCCCCCGCGCGCGGCGCTCGACCTCGGCCGGCGACAGGCCGCCGAAGAGCCGGAGATACGTCCTCAGGTACGCCTCGGCCGGGATGAGCCGCAAATCCTGCTTCGGGTCACGGCTCTGCGCGACGCGCCCCGTCTCCCGGAGCGGCGCGGCAGGCCGCGGCGCGACCGCCTCCGGCGGGGCGCACGCGCCCGCCACCGCGGCCACCCCGGCAAGGGCGAAGGCCCTCACCCGGCCTCGCATCACCGCGCGCCCCCGCCGCGCTCGGCGCCGCCGCGCTCGAGCGCAGGCCGCACGTTGCTCGCGCGCGCATAGGCCGGCGAGCGGACGATCGCCTCGACCAGAGGCCGCATCCGGTAGCCACGCGACACGAACCGCTCGCGCAGCGCGCGGAGCAGGGCCCCGTCCTCGTCGCGCAGCGGCCGCCCGAGGAACGACTCGGTGACGCGCTCGACGGCGCACGACGCGAACCCCGGCATGCGCGTGAGATCGGCCGCAGCGCCGGCCGGGCCGCGCTCGGCGTGGGCCGGCGCGGCATAGGCGCCCCGGAGCACGCCGCGCTCCCGGCTCGAGAAATCAGGGTCGTAGAAGCGCTGGCACGACTGGCCCGTCTTGCCCTCGGCGTTCAGCTTGCAAACAGGGTTCTCGATCGGGAACCGGGAGGCGGGGAGATAGGTCCATGTCGTCTCCTCCACCCGCGTGAAATACGCCGCGAGCGGCTCCAGCGTCGCATGACAGCTGGAGCAGCCCGGCCGGACCATGAGATCGGGCTCGTCCGACGGCGGGAGCTCCGCGTGCTCGGCCGCGAAGCTCTTGCACAGGAACGCGCTGTAGAGCGCGGCCGCGCGCGCGCGGCGCGAGGCATACTTCGTGAGGAACACAGGCGTCGTGACGATCCCCGCCGCGCGCAGCCCGCGATCGGGGATGAACGTCCAGTCGGAGACGTCGTGCGGCGCGACGACCGGCGGCACCGCGCCCGGCAAGAACAGGGGCGCCTCGTCCTCGCGCATTCCATAGGACCTGTGCAGCCCGCAGCACGCCGCGGGCGCGCTCGATCGATAGAACTGCGCGAGCGGCCCGTTGATGAACGTGTAACGCCCGGTGAGGATCTCCCGGAAGTCGCGGTCGGCCCGGAAGACGTGCTGCATGAGGTGAATCGCCTCCTGCGACCACCAGAACCTGTTCCAGCCGGAGGCGGTGTGCGGCGCGGCGCCGATCGGGGCCTCGATGCCGAGCGGGACATGGGCCGGCAGCGCGAAGGCGCGCGGATCCCTGCCGGAGTTGTCGCCCGGCAGGCAGTGCTCGAGGCCGATGCCGCAGCCGCAGTCGACGCTCATCGCGAAGGCGAGCGCGCTCCGGCACGAGATCGACTCGCCCCGGTGCTCCCTGGCATAGCGATCCTCGGGCACCGGCGGGCGCGCGCGCCCCGGAGGCAGCGGAGCCCCCTTGGGCAACGGGGGGATGTCGCTCGCGTAGATGCGGCCGACCTCGGCGGTCTGCGCCTCTTCCTTGCAGACCCGGACCTCGACCGTCGGCGTCTTGCCGTCGGGCTCGACAAGGAGCTGCGGCAGCGGGACATAGGCGCTGTCAGGGTCATTCCATCCGGCGCCGTAACGCTGCGTCGGCACGACCGAGAGGTAATCGCGGTAAAGCCAGAACGGGCGCACGACCGTGGTCCGCTCGTCGAGCAGCCGCTGGGAGATGGGTCTGGGCGTCCCCGTGAAGCCGGCGAAGCTCCCGCGGAGCCCGCTCTCGGCCTCGGAGAAGCAGAAATCGCCGTCGATCAGCGGGAGCAGGCGGCGCTGGTTGTAGCGGAAATAGACGTAGAGCCGCTCGCCGTCCGGGCCGAGCACCTCGGCCCGGCGGAGCGTCGTCTCCGGCGGCGCGAACAGCCCCACCGGGCCGAGCTCCAGCCGCAGGACATCCATGTAGAGGCGCGTGAGCCGCTCGACGTAGCCCGGGCCGTCGAGGTGGCGCTCGATCCAGGCGTCGAGGTCGAAGCCCGGCGACTCGAGCTCCGCGAGCTCCTCGCGCGTCGGGAGCCGCCCCTTCAGGTCGAGCGAGAGCGCGCGGTAATACCGGTACTGCTCCAGCGTCGGCGCGGCGCCCCCCGCGGCGGCGGAAGGCGGCGCGAACGAGGCCGCCGCCGCCGCCGCGAGCAGCGCCGCCCCGGCAAGCGCGCCGAGCCCCCTCATCCCTCCTCCGCCCCGCCCGCAGCGCTCGCCGGCGTCGCCTCCTCGCCGGCGCCGGGCGCCGGCGCCGCCTCGCCGGGGAGCACCCCGGCCATCAGCATCCCGAGCTCGGTCCGCGAGACAGCGCCCGCGTCCCGCGTCGCCACGATCCCGCCCCGGTACATGACCGCGATCCGGTCCGACAGCGCCAGGATCTCGTCGAGCTCCGCCGACACGAGCAGCACCGCCGCCCCCGCGTCGCGCGCCGCCACGATCTCGCGGTGGATGTGCTCGATCGACCCCACGTCCACCCCCCGCGTCGGCTGGCTGGCCACGAGCAGCTCCACGGGGCGGCTCAGCTCGCGGGCGAGGATCACCTTCTGCTGGTTGCCGCCCGAGAGCGCCGAGACAGGCGTCCCCGGGCCGGGCGCGCGGATGTCATAGGTCTTGATCAACCGCCGCGCGTTCTCCTCGCGGGCGTCGTCGCGGAGCACGCCGCGCACGGCGAACGGGGCCCTGTCGTAGGTGCAGAGCACGAGGTTGTCCGCGATCGAGTACGAGAGCACGAGCCCGTGGCGCTGGCGGTCCTCGGGCACGTGCGAGACGCCGCGCTCGATGAGGGCGCGGGGCAGCGCGCCGGTGACGTCGCGGCCGCGGAGGAGCACGCGCCCGTCGCGCGCCGGCGAGAGGCCCGTGACCGCCTCGACGAGCTCGGTCTGGCCGTTGCCCTGCACGCCGGCGATCCCGAGGATCTCGCCGGCGCGCACCGAGAAGCTCACCTCGCGGACCGCGTCGCCGCCCGACCCGCGGCGGCCCGCGACGCCGAGGCGCTCGACCTCGAGCACGACCGCCTTGGGGCGCGCCGGGGCCTTGCTCACCTGGAGCACCACCTCGCGGCCGACCATCATCGCCGCCAGGCCGCGCTCGTCGGTCTCGGCCGGGATCGCGGCGCCCACGACCTTGCCCGCGCGCATGACCGTCACCCGGTCGGCGACCGCGAGCACCTCCCGGAGCTTGTGCGTGATGAACAGGACCGACACGCCCCGCGCCGTCAGGCCCCGCAGCACGCGGAACAGCTCCTCGGCCTCCTGCGGCGTGAGCACGGCCGTGGGCTCGTCGAGGATCAGGATCTCCGCCTTGCGGTAAAGCGCCTTGAGGATCTCGGCGCGCTGCTGCACGCCGACCGGGAGGTCCTCCACGCGGGCGTCCGGGTCGACGTCGAGCCCGTAGCGCGCCGAGAGCCCGCGGACCTCGGCGCTCGCGCGCCCGCGGTCGAGCAGGCCGCGGCGCAACGGCTCGGCGCCGAGCACGATGTTCTCGGCGACCGTGAACACCGGGATGAGCATGAAATGCTGGTGCACCATGCCGATCCCGAGCGCGATCGCGTCGCTCGGCGACCGCAGCGAGACGGGGCGCCCGCTCCGGCGGAGCTCCCCCTCGTCCGGGCGCACCAGCCCGTAAAGGATGTTCATCAGGGTCGATTTGCCGGCCCCGTTCTCCCCGAGCAGCGCGTGGATCTCGCCCTCGCGCAGGTCGAGATCGACCCGGTCGTTCGCCAGGACGCCGGAGAACCGCTTCGTGATCCCCTTGGCCTCGAGGACGGCCTTCACCGCCGCCCCTCCGGCTCGTAGGGCTGGCCGTCGGCGGCCGGCGGCGTGGTCTTGCCGATGACGCCGGTGAGGATGAGCAGCGTCAAGAGATACGGCACAAGCCCGACGACCGACGACTGCTGCAGGAAGGACCACGACGGCGGGATCTGGTCGCGGAAGAGCTGGAGGTTGATCTGGAACGCCTGCGCCGCGCCGAAGACGAGCGCCGCGGCCCACGAGCCGAAGGGCGTCCAGTCGCCGAAGATCATCGCCGCGAGGGAGATGAAGCCGCGCCCGTTCGTCATCATCGGCTCGAAGGACGGCACCGACTCCAGCGTGAAATATGCCCCCCCGAGCCCCGCGATCGCGCCGCCGATGACGACGTTCACGTAGCGCACGCGGACCACGTCGATCCCGACCGTGGCGGCGGCGCGCGGGTGCTCGCCCACGGCGCGCGCGCGCAGGCCCCACCGCGTGCGGAACAGCACGAGGTGCGTGAGCCCGACGAGCACGACGGCGGCGACGGCGATCGGCTGCTGCTCGAACACGGGGCCGACGACCGGGATGTCCGCGAGGAGCGGGACGTGGAGGCGCGGCAGGACGCCGGGCGCGTGGGGCACCTGGCCGCCGAACGCGCTCGCGGGCCCGAAGAAGAGCTGTCGGTTGAAGAAGCCGGTGAGCCCGACGGCCAGCAAGTTGATCACCGTCCCCGCGAGGATCTGGTCCACGGAGAAGGTCACAGCCAGCGCGGCGAGCAAGAGGCCCAGCAGCGCGCCTGTCGCGACCGCGATCACGACGCCGAGCAGCAGGCTCGGCAGCGGCGGGAAGCCCAGGACCACGCTCGCGTAGATCGACCCGAACCAGCCCGAGAACGCCGCCGCGAGCATCATCCCCTCGATGCCGAGGTTCACGACGCCGGAGCGCTCGCAGAAGACGCCCGAGAGCGCCCCGAGGGTGAGCGGCGTGGCCACGGCGAGGGTCGTGGCCGCCATGCTGGCCACGATCGTCAGCGGCGGCACCTTCGACGCGCCGACGAGCACCACGACGAGGACCAGCACGCTGACGACCACCGCGATGAATGCGTAGCGTCGATAGACCATCTTCGCCCTCTAGCCGCCCCACCCGCGCGTGAGCACGAGCCGCTCGCCGCGGGCGCGGATCCGGTAGATGCGGCGGACCAGGGTGTCCGCCGCGACGAAGAGCAGGATCAGCGCCTGGATGACCGAGATCACGTCGATGGGGACCTGCGTGAGGTACTGCATCCGGGTCGCGCCGCTGCGCATCGCGCTGAACAGGAGGGCGGCGAGCACCGTCCCGCCGGGGTGCGCCTTGCCGAGGAGGGCGATGGCGATCGCGTCGAAGCCGTAGCCCTGCGAGAACCCGAGCTCGTGCCGGTGGTGCAGCGCGCTCACCTCGATCGCGCCCGCCACCCCGGCGAGGCCGCCCGAGAGCGCCATGGTCACGATCACGGTGCGGCCGACCCGCACGCCGGCGTAGCGCGCGGCGTCCGGGCTCTGCCCGGCGGTGCGGATCTCGAAGCCGAAGGCCGTCCGCTGCAGCACCCAGCCCACGAGCGCCGCCGCGAGCAGGGCGAGCGGGAAGCCCCAGTGCAGCCGGAAGCCGTCGACGAGCGCGGGGACGCGCGCGCTCTCGTCGATGAGGGGCGTGCGGGACAGCACGTTGGCCGCCGTGGGATCCTTCATCGGGCCGTTCAGCAGGAAGCTGACCGCGTTGAGGGCGACGTAGTTGAGCATGATCGTGCTGATCACCTCGTGTCCGCCGGCGCGCGCCTTGATCCACCCGGGCACCGCGGCCCACAGCCCGCCGGCCAGCGCGCCGAGGAGCAACGTCAGCGGGACGTGCAGCGCCGCGGGCAGGCCGCCGCCCACGAGCCGCGGCAGCCAGTGGCCGGCCCAGGCGGCGGACAGCGCCCCGAACGCGAGCTGCCCCTCGGCCCCGATGTTGAACAGGCCCCCTCGGAAGGCCAGCGAGACCGACAGGCCGGCCAGGATGTACGGCGTCGCCCACACGAGCGTCTCGCTCACCGCCCGCGGCGACCCGAACGCGCCCTCGAGCATGCCGGCGTAGGCCTCGAGCGGGTTGCCCCCGGCGAGGGCGATGAGGACGCCGCCCAGGACCATCGCGGTGAACACCGAGAGGGCCGGCAGGAGCAGCGGCGCGAACAGCCGGTTCAGCTTCTCTCGCATCCTCGGCAGCTCGGGGCGATCACGGTTGCGCCTTGGCGTCCTTGGTGGGCGGCACCGTCGTCTTGAGCGTCCCGTCGAGGAGCCCTCTCCGGAGCTCCTCCATCTTCGCCTTCACCTCGGCCGGGACCTTGCTGTCGAGATCGTGATACGGCGCGTACCCCGATTTGCCCTCGAAGTTACCGGCCGGCAGCTTGCCCTCCTTGGCCATCTTGATGAGGTCGAAGGTGCCCTCGGCGATGAGCTTGACGGCGCTGGAGAGGAGGACCTTCTGGGCCTCGGGCACCGTGTAGTACTGATCTGTGTCGACGCCGATGGCGTAGACGCCCTTCGTGGCCGCGCCGAGCAGCGCGCCGTTGCCCGTCTTGCCGCCGCCGCCGAAGACGATGTCGACGCCCTTGTCGATCATCGAGACGGCGGTCGTCTTTCCCCACTCGGGATCGGTAAATGTCTTATCGAAGCCAACGTCGTTGTGGTAGACGACGCTGATCTCGATGTCCGGCTTGACGTGGCGCGCCCCGGCGCGGAAGCCCTCGCCGAAGCGATAGACGGGCGGGACGGCGTCGGTGGCGAGCACGGCGCCGATCTTCCCCGACTTTGTCATCATCGCGGCCAGCGCGCCGACGAGGAAGCCGCCGTGGTCCTCCGGGAAGACCAGGCCCACGACGTTCGGCTTGGAGGTCGCCTGGAACTGGTCGATGCCGATGAACTTCACGCCCTTGAACTGATCGGCCGCGGCGTGCGTCGCCTCCGTGAGCCCGAAGCCCGACGTGACGACAACGTCGTACTGCTCCTCGGCGAAGGTCCCGATGTTCTTGGGGTAATCCTTCGGATCCGTCGTCTCGATGTACTGCGTCGTGGCGCCGAGCTCCTTCTGCGCCCGCTGGATCGCCTCCCAGGCCGACTGGTTGAACGACTTGTCGTCGATCTTGCCCATGTCGGTGACGAGGCCCACGCAGAACACCTCGGGGCTCGCGCAGTCCGCCCTCTTGCTGCGGGTGCACGCCGGGAGCGCGCTGGCGAGGGCCAGCAGGACCGCGATCGCGAGGCGCCGCTTCTTCAACATGCCGGATCTCCTTGTGGGAGGCCGCATTGGACACCGGGCAGCGCACCAAGGCAACCCGGCGATCGAGCTCATGCGCGCACCTTTGCGCACATCGACCCGGCGGGCCGAGCCGATGTGCGCAAAAGATGGCGCGATCGAGGAGCAACTTTTTTTTACGGGGCGTTGTCACAGCCGATCGGCGGCGCCCGACATGCGACGGGGCGCGCCGACGCAGCCTGCCCGAGGAGGTCCTTCCATGAATGGTCCCGCCGTTCGACTCACGCTTTTTTGTGCGCTCATCGCGTCCGCCCTCGTCCCTTCGGGGGACGCGTCGGCCTGCGGTGGTGAGGAGATCATGCCCGCGATCGATCACCGGGTGATGGGGGTCGCCCAGGCCGAGCAGGCGCTGCGCGACGGCCGGGTCGCGGCGGCCGCGGGGAGCGTGATCCGGATGTTCCCCGAGATCCGGCGGATCTCCCATGACAGGGACCCGCTGCTCAACCGGGCCTTCCGCGTCCTCGCCGTGGCCACGGCGCGCGCGGATGGAGCGCTGAAGGTCCGCGCGGAGGTGCCGCGCGAGCTGCTCGAGACGTGGGGCGGGGCGTCGGCCGAGGAGCGCAAGGCGAACGTCGACTGGTCGATCCGCGCGCTGCGCCGGCTGAACGAGCAGCGGAAGAACGAGCCCGCGCTCCAGACCGACCTGGGCGAGGCGCTCGCCAGGGCGCCGGAGCACCGCGGCGAGGCGCTGCAGTTGCTCGCCGGCCTGGCGGAGAAGGACCTCCTGGCGAGCCCGGAGGCGTACGCGGCGCTGGCGCGGCTGCGCGCGCTGTCCGGGGACAGCGCGGGACACGACGCGGCGGCCAGCCGGTGCGAGGCGATGGCGAAGGACACGGCCCTCTGTAGAACGAGCCGCGCGATCGACCCGCGCCCGCAGAGCTGACGCCGATGCGCGCCCGTCCGCTGCTCGCCGCGCTCGTGGCGCTCGCCTCGGGCGCCGCAGCGTGCACCTCCGAGGACGCGCGGGAGCCCGAGCCCGCCGCGCCGCTGTCCGCGAGCGGCGGCCTTGCGGCGGCCGCTGCCGCCGGCGCGTCCGCCGTCGCCGCGGCGCCGGCCGGCGACCCGGCGCGCGGGCAGCGGCTCGTCGCCGAGTACCAGTGCAACCGCTGCCACGACGGGACCGGGCAGGCGCCCGCGCCGCGCGACGCCCACTGCGTCCAGTGCCATCAGGACATCGCGGCGGGGCGGTTCCAGGCGCCGGCCGCGGCGATGAAGCGGTGGAACGAGAACCTCGTGCAGCTGCGCGACGTCCCGTCGCTCGCCGCCGCCGGCGACCGGCTGCGGCGCGACTGGATCCGCGGGTTCCTGCTCTCGCCGCACGACCTCCGCCCGCGCCTGCACGCGACGATGCCGCGGCTCGCGATCGGGCCCGAGCAGGCGAGCGACATCGCGGCCTACCTCACGCGCGATCGCCGCGAGCGGCCGCGCGAGCCGCTGGAGAACGCGAGCGCGGCCCGGGGGCGCGAGCTCTACGAGGCCAAGGGGTGCGGGACCTGCCACGCCTTCACCGGGGCGGCCGGGCTGACGGCGGTCGCGCCGGTGAAGGCGATGGAGAAGGAGACGCGCGCCGCGGTCGCCCTGGCGCCGGATCTGCGGCACGCGCGCGACCGGGTGGAGCCCGCGGACCTCGTCGCGTGGGTGCTCGATCCCGGGGCGATCAAGCCGGGCACGCCGATGCCCCAGGTGCCGATGTCGCCCGCCGAGGCGCGGGACATCGCGGCCTTCCTCGTGACCGCACAGCTCTCGCCGCGGGCGCCGGCGAGCGCGCCGGAGAGGCTGCCGCCGCTGTCGCGGCGGGTGACCTACGGCGAGGTGGACCGCAGGGTGTTTCGCGGCACGTGCAGGCACTGCCACTCCGAGCCCGATTATGCGCTCGGCGACGGCGGGCCCGGGAACACGGGCGGATTCGGGTTCAAGCCGCGCGGGCTGAACCTCGCCACCTACGAGGGGATCGCGGCGGGCTACGTCGACGATCAGGGCGAGCGGCGGAGCGTCTTCGCCCGCGGGCCGGACGGCGTCCCGCGCCTCGTCGCCGCGCTCCTTTCGCGGCAAGCCGAGGAGGCCGGCCGCGAGGATCCGGCGGTGCGCGGGATGCCGCTCGGGCTGCCCGCGCTCGGTCCGGAGGAGATCCAGCTCGTCGAGACCTGGATCGCGCAGGGGCGCCCGCAGTAGCGGCGCGCTCCGTCGTAGGCTGTCGGCACGCGCCCACGCACGCGCGGATCGCACGAGGCGCGACTTGCGGAGGCCGGCGTCATGACAGGGCACCTTCTGGAAGAGGGCTTTACCAGGCTCGAGATCGACCCACGGCTCACGTGGCGCAACCCGCCGGCGCGCTGCCCGCGCCGAGCCCAGCGGCTCCGGCGGCAAGGCGATGTTGACCTGGGCGAGGTGGTGGGGCGGCATCCGGGGAGGACACCACCGCCGCCTATGGCTGGCGGAGCCGCCGTGAGGACAGGAGCTCCATCCCTCCCGCGTGCTCCGCGACGCGCTGGAGCGACGCGAGCAGCGCGCCGGCCTGCTCCTCGCCGAGCAGCGCCCGGAGCCGCCTGTTCACCGCGGCCCGCGCGGCGCGCCCCGCCTCGACCGCGGCCCACCCGCGATCGGTGAGCTCGACGAGCCGGTTGCGCTGGTCGTCCTCGGCGACGCGCCGGCGCACGTAGCCGAGCTCCTCCAGCTCCGCCACCGCCTTGGAGGCGCCCTGCGACGTGATGCCGAGCCGCTCGGCGAGCTCCCTCACCTTCACCGGGCCCGGGATGAGGTGCTGGAACACGTATCCATGGCTCGGGCGGAGATCGCCGTGACCGGCCCGGTCCACGCGGCGCATCACCTCGTCGCTGTTCGCGGCCGCGATGGCGGCGAACAGCAGCACGAGGTCCTCGTCCGGGCGCGCAGGCTTCACGGCGGGAGCCTGTACCCCACAACCAAGGTTGCGCAAATGACGTTGACAGCCCCGGGCGGCGGCTCTATTCATCAACCAAGGTTGTGCAATCATAGTTGAGCAACCAACAGTGCGTTTATCCGGGGTCGAGCCCGAGGGCCGGGCCGAGGATCGCCGGCGCGCCTCGATCCGTGCGGCTCCGGGGAAGGGACGAAGGGACGAGCGGTGCACCTCGCGCTCCATGGCTCCTGCGACCCCGCGTTCGCGCCCGTGCGCGCGGCGTTCGCCTCGAATTTCGAGCGGTTTCCCGAGCTCGGGGCCGCCGTGTGCGTCGCGGCGCGCGGCCGCGTGGTCGTCGACCTCTGGGCCGGCTTCCGGGACGCGGCGCGGACCGCGCCGTGGCGCGGCGACACGATCGTGAACGTCTTCTCCGCGACCAAGGGCGCTGTCGCCCTGTGCGCCCACGCGCTCGCGGAGCGGCGCGCGCTCGACCTCCACGCGCCGGTCGCCGCCTCGTGGCCGGAGTTCGCCGCGGCCGGCAAGGAGCGCGTGCTCGTGGCCCAGCTGCTCGACCACAGCGCCGGCCTCCCGGCGCTCCGCGCGGAGCCGCCGGAGGGCGCGCTCTACGACTGGCAGGCCATGACCGGCGCCCTCGCCGCGGAGGAGCCGTTCTGGGCTCCGGGCGCCCGGCACGGCTACCACGCCGTCACGTTCGGCTTCCTCGTCGGCGAGGTGATCCGGCGCGCCAGCGGCCAGCGCGTGGGCGCGCTCCTGCGGGAGGCCGTCGCGGGGCCGCTCGGCCTCGACTTCCACATCGGCACCGGCGCCGAGCACGACGGGCGGATCGCCGATGTGGCGCCGACCCTCGCGTGCCCTTCAGGCCTGGGCGGCGCGTTCGCCGCGAGCTTCCGCGACCCGGCGTCGCTCACCTCGATGGCGTTCACCAGGCCGCGCGACCTCGTGTCGCCCGGCCTCGTCAACACCGCCCGCGCCCGGCGCGCGGAGATCCCCGCGCTGAACGGCCACGCGAACGCGCGCGCCCTCGCGCGGATGTACGGCGCGCTCGCGAACGGCGGCGCCTCCGCCGGCGGCGCGCGCGTGCTCTCGCCCGAGGCGATCGAGGCCGCGCTCGCCGAGCGGTCGCGCGGCCCCGACGCCGTCCTCCTCGCGGAGAGCCGGTTCTCGCTCGGCTTCATGCTCCCGAGCGCCCTGCGCCCCTTCGGCCGCGGCGCGCGGACCTTCGGCCACCCCGGCGCCGGCGGCGCGCTCGGCTTCGCCGACCCCGACGCGGGGCTCGGGTTCGGCTACACGCCGAACCAGCCCATCGCCAGCGGCGAGGGCGGCGACCCGCGGTGGCCGGCGCTGATCGACGCGGTGTACTCCTGTCTCTGAGCCCTGGTGCGCGTCGCTCGAAGAAGAAACGCGGTCTGCTTGAAGCCGCGGGCGGCGCGGGCTGCGAGGCGCCGCGAGCGCGTGTCGCTCACTTGCTACGTAGAGTCTTCATCGCGCCGGCCCACGCGAGCAGCTGGTCGAGCAGCTTGCCGACGGACGCCTCGTGGCGGGGGTTGGGCTTGAACACGCTGAAATTCTCGAAATCGTCGTACAGAGAGAGCGTGACCTGCGCACGCACGTCCGCGATCTGAAGCTCGGCCATCACGAGCCGGAGCTGCTCGACGGCGCGGACGCCTCCCGCGCTGCCATAGCTCACGAAGCCAGCCGCCTTGTTGTTCCACTCCTTGTACAGATAATCGATGGCGTTCTTGAGCGCGCCCGAGGTGCCGTGATTGTACTCGGGCGTGACGAACACGAAGGCGTCGAACGGGTCGATCTTTGCCGCCCACGCCTTTGTGTGAGGCTTTGTGTACTGCCCCATCGACGGGGACACCGGCTCGTCGAGCAGCGGCAGGTCGAAATCCTTGATATCGACGAGCTCGTAGTCGGCGCCGCCCTTCTTCGCCGCCACGCCGTGCACCCACTTCGCGACGGCCTCGCCGTTGCGGCCCGGCCGCGTGCTCCCCAGGATGATCGCCACCTTCAGCATATCTGCGCTCCAGGCAATGGCCCCCTCTCCGATCGAGCCAACGGGCGGCGTGATGCTCATTCCCACGACACCCCGGTGAAGAGGAGAGACCGTTCGAGGCTACACCAGCCAGGTTTCGCGTTTCCCGTTTCGCGAGAATGCACATCCCGTACCGCCCGCGTGTCGCGTGGGCCCGCCGGAGCGCAGCAGGCACGACAGTGACGCTGGCGAGCTCGACCGCGTCAGTGCGCGCGCGACGATGAAGCAGCAGCCCTGGCCCTGCGGGCGAGGATCACATACTTGATGAGCAGGCTGATCGCTGACCACAGCGCGAGCACGGCGAGCGGCCAGGCGAGCAAGCGCGGAAAGCACAGCGCCACCGCTGCGCCGCCGAGGAGCAAGAGCGCTCCGCCGAGCAGGATCGCGCCCTCGGCCGCGCCGAGGACACGGCGGTTCGTCATCGCCGCGCCCACGGTGTTCGCGAGGCGCAAGGCGCCCGCGGCGGAGCGCCCGGTCCCGGCCCCCTGCAGGCGGCGCTTTCTGTCGTGGCGCGCGCGACGCCGCGCGTGGAGGACGATCTCGGTCGCGCCGCGGAGATCTTCCTCGTACTGCGCCTGCATGCGCCCGGCGAACTCCTCGTCCTCGATCGTCACGTCGATCTCGCAGTTCTCCAGCCAGCTCGCGACGTTGAGGTTGCTCGATCCCACGCGCGCCCAGCGGCCGTCGGCCACCGCGGTCTTCGCGTGGAGCATCGAGCCATTCCACTCGTAGACGCGCACCCCGGCTTCGAGCAGCGGTCGATAGCCGGCCCGCGACAGCGTGCCGACGGCCGGAATATCGCTCGTGCCCGGGACGAGCAGGCGCACGTCCACGCCATCGCGCGCCGCCGCCGTGAGCGCCTGGACGTACGGCGCGACGCCGACGAAGTACGCATCCGTCAGCCAGAGGGTCCTCTGCGCCAGCGCGGCGACAAGCTGATCGAGCCGGTAAAGCCCGGTCGTGCTCGGCAACTTCGCCACCACGCGCAGGTCCATGGGGCCGGCCGCCGGCGGAACCCCGGTGAGGACGGGCAGCTCGGCGGGCAGGCCTTCACCGAGGCTCGCCCAGTTGTCGGCGAAGGCATCGGCGAGCGCGCGCACCGCGGGCCCCCGCACGGCGATGCCTGTGTCGCGCCACGGCGGCACGCCGCGCGCCGCATCGCCGAGCCATTTGCCGCTGACGCAGACGCCGGAGACGAAGCCGACCTCGGCGTCGACGACGAGCAGCTTGCGATGATCGCGCGCCACCCACCCGAACGGGCTGGTGAAGCTGAAGGGATTGTAGGTGCGCACTTCCCCGCCCGCCGCGCGCAGCTCGCTCCAGAACTGGTCCGTCGACGCGCCCAGGCACCCGAACCAGTCGCGGATCACGCTGACGTGGACGCCCGCCGCGGCGCGCTCGCTGAGCGCGTCGCGGAGCTCGCGCGCCAGCGCGTCGTCGTCGAAGATGTAGTTCTCGAGCAGGATCGAGGTGTGCGCGACCCGTATCGCGGCGAGCCAGGCGTCGAAGTTCGCTCGCCCGTCGATCAGCAGCTCGACCGCGTTACCACCGATGAGCGGCGCGCCGGCGACGCGACTGAAGGTCTGCCGTGCGACGGCGCGCAGCGGTGCGTTCGTCGGGGAGATGCGTGCGGGGACGCGAGCGGCGGACATGGCACACCGTAGATGCCAGAGTTTCGGTGCCCCGTCCCGCGCTGCGTCGACGATGTGCCCCGGGTGGTCCTCCGCGTCGGGGCGGCGAGCCATGCCTGGATCTCTACGTCGGCTCCGGCGTGGGGCATGACGGGCGGATCGCCGAGGGCGCCGCCAACGCTGCCGAAGCCCTTCAGGCCCGGGTCGATCGGAGCCGGCGGCGAGGGGCGCGCCGGCTCAGCGCTCGGGCTCGAGCGATTCAGCCTCTTGCCCAGGCGTTGATCCGCGCGACCCAGCCGGTGGAATCATCGATGGTGAGGACGAGCCGCCGGTACGACTCCCCCTCGAGCTCGATCGTCAGTGGGTTGTGCTTCCGGCGCCGCACCGTGTACCAGAACTCCTTACCGCGATCGGTGTAGTACGTCCCCGCCTTGATCAGCCCGGGAAGCGCCGTCCCCGGCGCGCGGATCTGCCGCCACGTGGCGGGCGGAAGCGTCGCCTCCGCCCGCGTCACGTGCTCGCGCGGCACCACGATGGGCGCGAGCTTCACCGCCCAGAGGCGCTCGACGCCCTCCAGCGTGAGGGTCAGTCGATCCCCATCCATTCGCAGTTGCATCCCGGGAGTCTAGTTCGGCGCGAGCGCCGGGCGAGCGGAAATTACCACGGGATTGCCGCCCTGGAGCGAAGGCGTTTCCGCTGGAGCGAGGCCCCGGCGACAGCGAGGTGGAGGCCTGAAGGCCTGTGCAAGGCCGCAAGAGATGTGCTGAACCGAGCCACAAGTCGACCTCTCCGACATCCTCCTGGGCTCAGGGGAGTCACTCCGCCGCTGCTCTGCTCGGGTGTCCGGCGGAGCGCTGATCGCTGGAGATGTGCCCGCTCGGGCATGGTGGTTGCCTCTGTGTCTGGCATGAAAACATCCACGATGGTCAGCGTCGTTGCTTTGGTCCTGGGTCTTTCGTTCGGCGCCGGTTGCGTCGCCAGCTCCGGAGAGGAGCTGGCGCATGGGCAGCAGCAGCTAGGCGCCGCGCCAGGGGCCGATGGGGTGTGGCTCTCCACGGAGTTCTCTTTCGGGTTCTGCGCCGGCGAGTGCATCACGACGGTGTCCCGAGACGGTGCGGCGCTCGAGTTGAAGGCCTGCGCGCACCAGGGGGACTGCCGCCGCTCGAACTTCGCGACGCTGACGGACAAAGGCTCGCGCCACGTCGCGGAGGTCGAGGGCGCGCTGGGCAGAATGCCCCTCGACGCGCGCTACGGTTGCCCCGACTGCGCGGACGGCGGCGCGACCCGCGTGAGCCTGCAGCGCGACGGCCTCTTGACATCGCACCAGTATGAGTTCCCGAACGCGCCGGAGCCTCTGGCCGACCTCGACCGCCTGGTCAAGGAGCTCAAGCTGGGTCTCGACACCTGCACGCCAGGACCGCTCTTGCAGCTCTCGCAGGCGTGCACGCCAAGGTGAAGCGGCGTCCTCCTGCCCGCCGCGAGCTGGCGAGCGCATCGGTGCTCAGCCGCCCGGATCGCTCGGCTCATGGTCGGACCCCGAGCGGCACCGCATCACCATGTGGATCTCGTTGCCCTTCTCGTTGTGCCGCACCTCGTCCATGAAGGTGCGGATCAGCATCAGGCCGCGGCCGCTCGGCTTGTCCAGGTTGGCGAGGTCGGTCGGGTCGGGCAGGTCGCGCGGGTCGAAGCCGGGGCCCTCGTCGCGCACCACGTAGGTCGCCTCGGTCCGCGTCTCCCGCGCCATGACGTGGACGCGCCGGTCCCGGTAGGGGCTCTCGGTCCGGCGCCGCTCGACGAGCGCCGAGAAGGCGCTCGGATCCTCGTCGAGCAGCGTCGAGCTGACCTCGAGGTTGCCGTGCACGATCGCGTTCACGAGCGCCTCGCGCAGCGCCACCGCGACCTGGATCCGGCCCGTCTCGTCGCACAGGCGCATCCGGCCCAGGCTCTGCTCGATGTGGCCCACCAGCGCGGGCACCTTCGCCACGTCGTTGTCGAGCTCGAAATGGGACTCGGTCACCGTCAGGCACGAGAGGAGCTGCTGCTCGCGCCGATCGAGCCGCGCCACGGCGAGGACGTTCTCGACCGTGCTCACGAGCTCCGCCGCGAGGCTCCGCTTCGCGACGTAGCTCGCGGCGCCGCGCCGGAGCGCCTGCACCGCGATCTCCTCGCTGCCGTGCGCCGTCATCAGGATCACCGGCAGGTACGGGTGCTCGCGGCGGATCGCCTCGACCAGCTCCAGGCCGTCCATCTCCGGCATCTGGAGATCGGTCAGCACGATCTCGGGCATCACCTTGGCGATCGCCTGGAGCGCCTCGACGCCGTTCTCGGCGTACATGGGCTCCATGCCGGCGCGCTTCTTCAGCAGGCTCCCGGAGAGGCGCCGATCCATCGGGGAGTCGTCCACCACGAGCACCCTCACCATCGCGTCACCTCGCCCTCAGAGCGCCGCTCATGCTGCACCGTCCGCCGGCGGCGCGGCGTCCGCCGGCGAGCCCTCGCGCACGAACGCGGCGAGCTCGGGGATCAGGCGATCGACCTGCGCCCGCAGGGCGAACTGCGCCTCGGCCAGGCTTCCGAGCTCGTTCGCGCGCGCCATCTTCTCCAGCGCGAAGGCGGCCTCGAACGCGCCCCGCGCGCCGAAGCTGTCGACCCCGCCCTTCAGGCTGTGCGCCGCCCGCTGGAGCCTGCGGGCGTCGCCGGCGGTCACCGCCTCGTCGATGTCGGCCATCCACCGGGGGCACTCCTCCAGGAAGACCTCGGCGAGCTCGCGCAGCAGGTCGGCGTCGCCGCCCGTCCGCTCCAGCGCCCGGGTGCGGTCGAACATCGGCCGGCTCGCGATCGAGGAGGGCGTGCCCTGCGGCCGCTCGTCCGAGCGGGCGCTCGGCGGCCCGCTGTCGAGCGACGACGAGGGCACCGGCGAGTACGAGCCCGGCGCGCCGAGCGACAGGCGCGCCGGGTCCTCGACCTCCAGGGAAGAAGGCCCGGCGGCGAGCCGGTCGATCATGTCGTAGAGCTCCTCGACCTGCACCGGCTTCGACACGTAGCCGTCGAAGCCCGCCCGGAGGCAGCGGTCGCGGTCGCCCTTCATCGCGTACGCGGTCACGACGATGAGCGGCATGTGCCCGCCCTCGCGCCGCTCGCGCGCGCGGACGACCCGCGCGGCCTGGAGGCCATCCATCTCGGGCATCTCCACGTCGAGCAGGGCCACGTCGTACTGGCCGGTCGCGATCTTCTCGACGGCGAGCCGGCCGTTCTCGACGATGTGCACGTGGTGGTCCTGCCGCTCCAGCCAGCGGCGCATCAGCTTCTGGTTGATCGCGTTGTCCTCGGCCACGAGGACGCGCAGGCCGCGGGCGCGCGGCCCGGGCGCGGCGCGGCGCAGGTCGGCCGACCGGAGCGCGCTCCGCGTCGGGACGCCGAGGGCGTGGAACACGGCCTCCTGGAGGAGGGACGTCTTCACGGGCTTCGTGACCATGGCGAAGACGCCGAGATCGCGGCAGCGCGCGGCGTCCGCCTGCGCGGACGTGGAGCTGAGCATCATGAGGGTGCGCCCCTTCAAGATCTCGCGCCGCCGGCAGTGCTCGACCACGGCGAAGCCGTCGACCTTCGGCATGCGGGCGTCGACGATGGCGAGGCCGAACGAGGAGCTCGGCCCGACCGCGTTGCCCCCCGGCTTGCCCCAGGGCAGCGCCCACACGCCCGAGTCCTCGGAGAGCGCCGCGATCGCCGCCGCCCCCGAGTCGACCGGGACCGGCTTCATCCCCCAGCCCTCGATGGTCTCCGCGAGGATGCGCCGCGCGGTCGCGTTGTCGTCGGCGATGAGGACCCGCGTGCCGAGCAGATCCCTCGGCATCTGCAGGCGGCGCGACCGGGCGGCGCCGTCGAGCGCCCGGACCTGGAGGGTGAAGTGGAACACGCTGCCCTTGCCGACCTCGCTCTCGATCCAGATCTTGCCGCCCATCATCTCGACGAGGCGGGCGCAGATCGTGAGGCCGAGCCCCGTGCCGCCGTACTTGCGGGTGGTCGAGCCGTCCGCCTGCGCGAACGCGTCGAAGACGAGCCGCTGCTTGTCGGGGGCGACGCCGATGCCCGTGTCGATCACGCGCACGTGGAGCACCAGGGCGTCGCCGAGCGCCTCGCCCGCGTAGAGGCTGGGCGCGCTCTGGCGGTCCGCGCCGGCGTCCTCCTCGGCGGTGACGGGCGCGCGCGAGTCGACCTCGGCGCGGACGACGATCTCGCCGGCGTCGGTGAACTTCACCGCGTTGCTCACGAGGTTCACGAGCACCTGGCGCAGGCGCAGCGGGTCGCCGACGAGCGCCTCGGGGACGTCGGAGCCGACGTCGTAGGCGAGCTCGAGCCGCTTCTCGTGCGCGCGGAGCGCGAGCGTCTTCACGGCGTCGCCGATGATCTCGCTCGGGTCGAAGACGACGGGCTCGATCTCGAGCTTGCCGGCCTCGATCTTCGAGAAATCGAGGACGTCGTTGATGATGGCGAGGAGCGCGTCGGCCGAGATCTTGACCATCTCGAGGTACTCGCGCTGCTCCTGGCTGAGCTCGGTCTGGAGCGCGAGCGACGTCATGCCGATGATGCCGTTCATCGGGGTGCGGATCTCGTGGCTCACGCTGGCGAGGAACTCGCTCTTCGCGCGGCTCGCCGCCTCGGCGGCCTCCTTGGCCTGCTGGAGCTCGGCCTCGACCGCCTGGCGCTGCATGAGCAGGGCGCGCAGGCTCGCCGAGTGCTCGCGCTCGTTCTCGAGCGAGGCCTCGCCCATGGCGTCCGCGCGGCGCTTCGCGATGCTCGCCATCACCGCCATCGCGGGCGTGGTGACGGCGAAGACGATGACGCGGAGCAGGTTGTCTTCCTGGTACGAGAGCGGCGCGCCGGGCTCGGAGAAGTAGAGCGCGAAGTAGACGCACGAGACGAGCGCGGAGACGATGCCGCTCCACATGCCGCCGCTGAACGCCGCGAAGACGATGACCATCGAGAGGATCGCCGGCGGGTTCGGGACGCTCCAGTCGAGCGCGGCATCGAGCGTGGCGACCGCGACGATGACGAGCAGCGCGAGCAGGGGCCCGAGCAGCGGGAGCCAGACCTTCTCCCAGGAGGGCCGGCCGAGGCGCCGCTGCAGCACGGCGGGGGCCGGCAGGAAGGTGCCGTGGCCGTCGAGATCGCCGCCGAACGACAGGCGAGCGTCGCCGCCGAGCGGCGGGCGAGCGTCGCCGCCCTGCGAGGGCCGGGCCTCGCCGCCCTGCGAGGGGCGGGGCTCCGCGTGGGGGGTCCCCGGCGCGGCGGCTGGCGAGGGAACCTCGGCCTTGGGCATGGCCTCCTGGAGATAGCGGGGTCGCGATCGGGCGTCCATGGGCGCGAGGGTGGGGTCAAGCGGACGGGTGCGCAGGGGCGGCAGAGGGTAGGCGGGGGGGTGCCGCGCGACCCCGAGCGCCGCGACGCCGCCGAGCAGCGCGGGTCGCGCCGGCGGACCGCTCCGCAGAGGCGCGGCCGGGTCGCGCGCTGGGAGGCTCACCCCTCCCTCACCCCTTCACCCCGCCCGTCGTCAGCCCCGCCACGAGGTGCCGCTGCACCAGGTAGAACGCCCCCATGACCGGCAGCGACACGAGCAGCGCCCCCGCCGCGAACCGCTCCCACTGCGCGTCGTGCTCGCCGATGTACCGCTGCAGCACCACCGGCAGCGTGAACATCTCCTCCTTGGAGAGCAGCGTCGCCGCGAGGATGAACTCGTTGTACGCCGTCATGATCGCGAACAGCGTCGTCACCGCGATCGCCGGCCGCGCCGCCGGGAGCACCACCCGGAGGAAGGCCTGGAAGCGCGTCGCCCCGTCGACCATCGCCGCCTCCTCCAGGTCGACCGGGATCGCCTCGAACGCCGCCCGGAGCTGGAAGATCGAGAACGGCACCGCCGTCGACGCGTAGCAGAGCACGAGCCCCGTCCGCGAGTTGAGCAGGCCCAGCGCGTCGAGCAGGAGGTACAGCGGGATCGCGCTCGCCACCGTCGGGAACATCTGCGTCGCGAGCAGCGCCCGCAGGCCGCGGTCCTTGCCGGCGAACCGGAAGCGCGCGAGCGCATACGCCGCCGGGACCGCGATGGTGACGCCGACGGCCGCCGTCGCGAGCGCCACGACGACCGAGTTGGCGAGCTGGCGGGGGAACAGCCAGATTGGCTCGCCCCCCACCTTCTGCGACGTCGTGACCACCGCCTCGAGGTGCTCGAGCGTCGGCTGGTTCGGGATCGGCAGCACCTCCGGCACCGGCGGGCGCACCCCCGAGAAGGCGATCGAGGCGACCCAGAGCACCGGGTACAGCGCGAACGCGACCGCCGCGAGCAGCGCGACGTGCACCGCGATCGACTCGACCGGAGAAGGCCTGCGCGTCATACGGCCTCCGTCGCCGCCACCGGGACAGGTGCCGACCCATCCGCCGCCCCGCCGCCCCGCGGGAGGATCGACCCGGGCCTCCGCCGCCGCCAGCCCGAGGCCCGCGTGGCGAGGGTGAGCAGCAGGAAGATGAGCACCGAGTACGCCGCGGCATAGCCGTACTGCGCCTCGCGGGTGAACGCCCACCGGTACGCCTCGGAGACGAGGATGTCCGTGGTGCCGTCCGGATCGCCGCCGGACACGAGGAACACCACGTTGAACATGTTGAACGTCCAGATCGCGCCCAGCGTGACCGCCGGCGCGAGCACCGGCCCGATCAGTGGGAGCGTGATTTTCCAGAGACGCTGCCAGCGCGAGGCGCCGTCGACCTCGGCGGCCTCGAGCACCTCCTCGGGCACGGCGGTGAGCGCGCCGAGCGTGACCACCATCATGAACGGGAAGCCGAGCCAGACGTTGGTGGTCACGTTGGCCGTGAACGCGGTCGTGAAGCTCGAGAACCAGGCGATCGGCGCGATGCTCGTCCCGAACGCGGCGTTCACCGCCTCGATGAGGCCGGTCACGGCCCCGAACTGGCGGTGGAACATGCCCTTCCAGGACAGCGCGGTCACGTAGCTCGGCACGGCCCAGGGCACGATGAGGAGCACCCGGTAGAGCGCGCGGAGGCGCAGCGTCGGGCGGTGCAGGAGCAGCGCCAGCGAGACGCCGAGGACGACGTGGAAGAAGAGGTTCACCGCCGTCCAGAGCACGGTCACCGCGAGCACGAGGTAGAACGAGCCGCTCGCGAAGAGCGGCCCGCCGCGCGCCGTGAGGATGCTGATGAAATTGGCGAGGCCGACGTACCGGAGGCCCTCGCCGCTGCCGGCGAAGAGCGACGTCGCCGCGCCGATGACGAGCGGCACGAGCACGAGCACGCCGATCGCGACGACGGCGTGCGCGACGTACCTGTAGGCCGGGAGCGATTGCCGGAGGGTGGGGCCGTGGGCCGCGCCCTTCGCGGCGGAGACCCACCGGAGCACGAGGACGAGCGCGAGCGCGCCGAGCGCGACGAGGAGCGGCGCCGGCGAGGCGGGCGGGGGCAGCGGCCGGCGCACGTCGTCGAACCGGCGCTTCGCCTCGGAGAGCGCGACGTCGGGGGGCGCGTCGCCCCGCAGCACCTTGCGGATCGCGCGCGTGGACGGCTCCCAGGTCGACCGCATCGCGGGCGAGGTCGGCATCGGGATGGCGGCCTTGGCCTGCTCGGTGAAGGCCGCGATGAAGGCGTCGTCGGCCGGGACCGCGACGTCGTTCCGCACCGGCGGCGTGCGCGCGAACTCGATCCGCGTCCCCGCGGCCGCCGCCCCGGCGAGGTGGCGCGCGAGCGCCCGCGCCTCGGCGCGCTGCGCGCCCTGGGGCGAGAGCATCACCGCCTCGACGGTCATGAACGGCCGCATCGGCCGGCCGGTCTCGCGCACCTTCGGGAGCGGGACGACGCGCGCGCTCCGCTTCGCCTCGGCCGTGAGGCCGCCCACGAACCACGGCCCGCTGATGACGAACGCCGCGCGGCCCGCGTTGAACAGGTCGGTCACCAGCGCGCCGTCCGCGTCCTCCGGGACGACCCGCCGCGCGATCAGCGAGCGGACGAGCTCGAGCGAGCGCTCCGGCCCCGGGCCGAAGAGGCCGAACTGGTCGTCCTCGTCCAGCATCGCGCCGCCGAACGCGGCGAGGATCGGCATGTGCGCGTAGGCGTTCGACGCCTCGTACACGAGCGGGTACGCGCCCTGCGGCAGGGCGCCGGCGAGCGCCGCGATGTCCTCGAGGAAGGCCGGGGCCTCCTGGACGAGCGCGGTGTTCATGTAGAGCGCCATGCACTTCTGGCTGATCGGCAGGCCGAGGATCTCGCCCCCCTGCCGGACCGCCGCGAGCGCCGGCCCCTGGAACACCGCCTCGCCGTCCGCCTCGAGCGCGTCGCCCACGGGCGCGACGAGCTGGCGCGCGCGGTAGTCGCCGAGCCGCTCGTGGGCGTCGATGAACAGGTCGGGCCCCTGGCCCCTCGGGATCGCCGCCTGGAGCTTCGAGGCGTAGGCGTCGAACGGGACGGCGAGGAGCTCGACCTCCTCGCCCTGGAAGGCCGCGACGATGGCGCCGAGGGCCCTGGCCTCGTCGTCGCGGTAGGCGTGCCAGAGCCGGATCGGCGCCGCGACCGCGAGCGCGGGCACGAGGAGGACAAGGGCCAGCGCGGCGAGCGCGGGGCGGCGGCGGCGGCTCGGCATGGGTCGCCTCACGCATCCCGGAGGGTCAGCCCGGAGTCCGCATCGAACAGGTGCACCTGGCGGAGCGCGATCGCCACGGTGTCCCCCTTCGCCACGCGCGTCGCCGGGTCGAGGCGCGCCACGAACGGCGCCCCCGCGACGGTGCCGTGAGCGTACGACTCGGCCCCGAGCGCCTCGACGATCGTCACCTCGAACGGGGCGCCGCCCTCCCCCGAGGCGAGATCCACCTCGTGCGGGCGCACGCCGACCGTCACCCGCCGCCCGGACGAGAGCGCGCCAGGGAACTCGGCCGGGTCGACCTCGACAGCGAGGTCGCCCTGGGCCGCGAACCACCGGCCTTCGCGGCTCTCCATGCGCGCGTCGACGAAGTTCATGGCCGGGCTGCCGAGGAAGCTCGCCACGAACTGGGTGCGCGGCCGGGCGAACACCTCGAGCGGCGGCCCCGACTGCTCGACGACGCCCTTGTTGAGCACGAAGATCTCGTCGGCGAGCGTCATGGCCTCGACCTGGTCGTGGGTGACGTAGACGCTCGTCGCGCCGAGCCGGTCGTGCAGCTTGCGGATGTCGACCCGCACCTGCGCGCGCAGGGCGGCGTCGAGGTTCGAGAGCGGCTCGTCGAACAGGAAGAGCTGCGCCCGCCGCACGATGGCCCGGCCCATGGCGACGCGCTGGCGCTGGCCGCCGGACAGCGCCCGGGGGTGCCGGTCGAGGAGCGGGCCGAGGCCGAGCATCTCGGACGCCTCCTTCACGCGCGCCTCGATCTCGGCGGGCGGCGTCTTCCGGAGCTTCAGGCCGAACGCGAGGTTCTCGCGCACCGTGAGGTGCGGGTAGAGGGCGTACGACTGGAACACCATGGCGATGTCGCGGTCGCGCGGCTCCAGCCGCGTGACGTCGCGCCCGCCGAGCGCGATCGAGCCGTCGTCGGCCTCCTCGAGCCCGGCGAGCAGCCTGAGCAAGGTCGATTTGCCGCAGCCGCTCGGGCCGACGAGGACGGCGAACGAGCCGTCGGGCACGTCGACGGAGACGCCGCGCAGCACGTGGGTCTGGCCGAATCGCTTGTTGAGTCCGCGCACTTTGACAGAGGCCATATTCAAAGACTCTCGAAGGGGGAGGAGGGCTTCTGGGGATCAAAGACCCTGGATGACCTGGTCTTCCGGGATGAGCACCGCTCCGCTCACCGGCGGCAGCTCGACGGTGACGGCGCCGTTCGCGCCCACGCTATATGTCGTTTTCCCGGGCGAGAGCACGTCGACGAGCACGGTCCCCGGCCGGAGCTCGGTCGTCATCGCCGCCCCCTCGAAGCTCGTGGAGCTCTGCTTCCAGGGGTGCGTGTTCAGCACGACGAGCGCGTAATCGCCGTCGGGCTCGCCCCGATCGAAGGCGAAGATCCCCGCGTCCTCGTCCCCTTCGCCCGTCCGCTCCGTCGACCAGCGCACCGTCTGCTCGCCGACCGTGAGCGCCCGGTAGCCCCTGCGCAGCGCCGTGAGCCGCTTGACCCACCGGAAGAGCGGGTGCTCGGTGTCGTAGCCGCTCGTCCAGAGATCCTCGCGGTTGGCCGGGTCGTTACCGCCGCTGAACCCCTGCTCGGTGCCGTAGTAAAGGCACGGGATGCCGTCCTCGGTGAAGAGGAACAGGAGCGCGTTCCTCAGGGCCGCCTCGGGGTCGGCCTGGAAGGGCGAGACGCCCGGGCCGTCATAGAGGAAGCGCGGGACATCGTGGTTGTCGATGAAGTTGACGAGCGTCTTCAGCGGCGGCAGGCCCGTGCCGTTCGCGTTCGGCTCCGCGCCGTAGTTGGCCTCCCGCTCCGCCCAGAGCTGCTCGATCCGCCGCGTGCCCTGCGCGTCCCGGAAGACGTCGCGGAAGACCTGGTAGTACTGGGAGAAATAGAAGACGCCGTCGACCATGTCCCCCGTGATCGGCGCGGCGCCCGGACAGCCCCCCTCCGCCTCGCTGCCGTTCTCGCGGTCGAGATCGCCGCCGAGCGCCTCGTCGTGCGGGTGGGCCGGGACGTCGTGCCTCGTGAAGCTGCCGATGAGATCGTCGCTGCCGTCGAAGGCCTCGCCGAACATGAAGAAGCGGGTCTTGCCCTTCTCCTTCAGCCGCAGCCGAACGTTCTGCGTGAAATAGCGCCAGAACTCGTGCTCGACGTGCTTCAGCGTGTCGATGCGGAACCCGTCGACGTCGGTGAGCTCGACCCATCGAACGAACACGTCGACCATCGTCCGCTTCACGTCGCAGCGGGCGGTGTCGATGTCCTTGAGCCCGCCCGGGAAGTCGCCGTGCACGAGCTGGTCGACGTCGTCGAAATCGACGATGCGGCCCTTGCGGTTGTAGACCTCGGGGTCCTGGAAGAGCTCGGGCTGCGGCGGGAGGTGGTTTGTCGCGGGCTCGTGGCGGAAGACGATCGGCGCCGGGCCCGACGCGCCGAGCGACGTCCGCGCCTGGACGCCGCGGGGATCGAAATCGGGGTCGTACTCGCTCTCGTGCACGATCTGCGACTGCCCGCCCTTGCCGCTGCCATGGACGGCGTCGTCGGGGAGGCCATTCTGGTTGATGTCGTAAAAGAACAGCTGGCCGACGTGGTTCGTCACGATATCGAGGATCACCTTCATCCCGCGGCCGTGGGCCGAGGCGACGAGCCGGCGCAGCGACGCGAGGTCGCCGAAATGGGGGTTCAGCGCGGTGAAGTCCTGCGTCCAGTAGCCGTGGTATCCGTCGAAGCCGGCGTCGGTCTCGACGTTCTTGACGATCGGCGAGATCCAGAGCGCGGTGACGCCGAGCTCCTCGAGGTAGGGCAGCCGATCCTCGAGCCCCTTCCAGTCGCCGCCGTGCCACCGGCCGGGCGCCGACGAGACCCCGTAGTTGTTGCCCGCGTCGCCGTCGGCGAAGCGGTCTATCAGCACCTGATAGATGATCTCCTCCCGCCAGTCGCTCACGTGCACCGCGAGCGAGACCTGCTGCGCGAGCTCCTCGTCGAGCTGCATGCACCCCGCCGCGGGGAGCGCGAGGAGCGCGGCCCCGGCCAGCCGGGCGAGGGCCGCCGTTCGCGCCGCTCGCGCGATTCGCCAGACAATTCCGTATTTCAGCGCTCCCTGGCCGGACTCCTGAAGGGCGGAGCTGAGGTGTGTCGATCGCTGCGGGTCCATCGTGACAAACCTTAGCTCGCGGTGTTGAACCACCACGCCGAGATGGCCGCGGCCTCATCGGGCAGCCCGGGCCGGGCGGCCGCCGTCGGCGGAGAGGCCGCCGCTGCGGCTGGCGGCGGCGGAGGATTCTGGGTCTCTACGGCAGGAGCTTCCGGCGTATCAGGCAAAGCCGTAGTATCGGCAGGATTCTGCTGAGCCGCAGAGCGCAATGCGCACCCCAGCAGCGACATGGCCACCGGCGCGGCCACGACGCGATGCTCCCCCGCCCTCAACGCGCCTCGCACGGCGCGAACGCTACACCAGCAGCAGTGGCCGGGTCCACGATTTATGGACCTGGCAAGTGGGTTTTGCGACGCAACACAACGGACGCATACGCCATCGCCGCGCGGCGATGAATGAGCCGAGGCGCACGGCCACGTGCCGAATCACGCGTCGCGCGCGCGCCGACCGCCGAAAGAGGCCGCCGGCGCGCCCGTTCGCGTGTGCTCTGGCCCCCTGTCGCGCAACACGCTCGTGAAGTCCATGGCGCCGTTGCGAGCCCTGTTGTTTCACCACGGACACCAGCGACGCGGAATGTCGTTCCGTTGACGGTCCCCGCGCAGCGTGGCACCGTCTTAATCGTGACCTTCTCGGCGCCTCCCGACCTCGATCTGGCGAAGGCCAGCGCCGGAGAGCACGGGCGCCGGTTCCAGGCGGGCGGGACAGTAGGCGACGGCGCGATCTATATCGAGCGCTCCGCGGACAGGGAGCTCTTCGAGGCGCTGCTGGGCGGAGAGCTCTGCTATGTGCTGTCGCCCCGGCAGACCGGGAAATCCAGCCTGCGACTCCGGGTCTCGATGCGGCTCCGCGCCGAGCAGGCGGAGTGCGCGAGCGTCGATCTCGGGGCGCTCGGCACCGACACCACCACGCCGGTGGGCTGGTACCTCGGGATCGCCTCGGAGATCGCCGAGCAGCTCGGGCTGGAGCCGCCGGACGAGTTCTGGGATGCGCACTGGCACCTCGGGCCGGTGCACTGCTGGCTGCGCTGGCTCGAGGACGTCGTGCTCGTGGAGATCTCCTCCGCGATCGTCCTGTTCATCGACGAGGTCGACGCCACGCTGTCTCTTCCGTTCTCGCGGGACGACTTCTTCGCGGTCATCCGGGCCTGCGTGAACCGGCGCGCCGAGCGCCCGGCCAACGCCCGGCTGACCTTCTGCCTGCTCGGGGTGGCGGCGCCGTCGGAGCTCGTCTCGGATCCGGCGCGCACGCCGTTCAGCATCGGCCGCTCGATCCGGCTCGACGACTTCACCCGCGCCGAGGTGCGGGAGCTGCGCGCGGGCCTGGAGGGGCTCGTGCCCGACCCCGACGCGCTGCTCGACGCGATCTTCGCGTGGACCTCGGGGCACCCCTACATGACCCAGCGGCTCTGCGCGGATCTCGTCGGAGAGCGGCGCGGCCTCGGCGTCGACGAGGCCGTGGAGCGGCGCTTCCTCGACCCGGGGCGGACCGAGGACCCGGCCCTGCGCCACGCGGCGCGGTGCCTGGAGGCGCACGGGCCCCACCACGCGCACGCGCCGAAGCTCCTCCGCCTGTACAAGCAGCTGCTCGACGGCCCCCCGGTGCCCGTGGACAGCGGCGATCCGGTCCAGGCGCTGCTGCGGCTCTCGGGGCTCTCCGCCGAGCGGGCGACGGCCGCGGGCGCGCCGTCCCTCGACGTGCGCAACCGCATCTTCCGCCGCGTCTTCGACCGGGCGTGGGTCGGGTCGCGCGAGGCGGAGCGGGGCGTCACGGAGCCGCTCGCGCGCTGGCTCTCGAACGGGCGGAACGACGATTTCCTCGTGGGCGGGGCGGCGCTCGCGGAGCTCACGTCGTGGTGCGACGGGCGGTGCGACGTCTCGGCGGAGGAGCGGGCGTTCCTCGCCGCCTGCGCGCGGGCCGAGGGCCAGAAGCGGTCGATGCGGCGGCTCGTCACCGTGCTCGCCGTCGCCGTCACGCTGCTCGGCGGCCTGATCCTCGGGCTCCTCTGGCAGATGGGAGCGGAGGAACACGCGCTCCTCCGGGCGCAGCAGGAGTCCCGCGAGAAGGACGCCCGCCGCCTCGCGGCCCAGTCGGCGAAGGAGCTGTCCGACGGCCTGCAGGCGCGCGCGCGCCTGCTCGCCGTGGAGGCAGGCCTCGCCGCCAAGGCGAGCGGCCGCCCCGCGGGCGCCACCGTGGTGCAGGCGCTCGGCGACGCTGTCTGGGGCCCCGCCGTCCGCCAGGAGGTGCTCGGCGGGCACGGCGGCGCGGTCCACGACGCGACCTTCAGCCCCGACGGCCGCTTCGTGGCCACCGCCTCGGCGGACGGGGCCGCGCGGCTCTTCCGCCGCGGCGGGCGCGACGAGCCGGTCGTGCTGCGCGCGCACGACCCCGGGGGGGTCGTCGCCGTCGCCTTCAACCACGACGGGAGCCGCCTGGCCACCGCGTCGACCGACGGCACGGTGCGCCTGTGGCACCCCGACGGCCGCCAGGACGGCGCGCTCCACACCCGGGACGCCGCGCCGGCCAGCGTGGCGTTCAGCCCGGACGGCAGCCGCGTTGTCGCGGGGACCACGAACGGCGCGATCTACGTCTGGCGCCCCGGCATGGGCGACGAGCCGCCGCTCGTCGTGCCCCTGGGCGAGCGGCACATCCGGCGCGCGGTCTTCAACCACGACGGCACCTGGATCCTCGCCACGGCCATCAGCGGGACGGTCTACGTCGTCCGCGCCGACGGGCACGACGCCCCCGCGGCGCTGAAGGGGCACGGGCTGGGCGTCGAGAGCGCGAGCTACAGCCCCGTGGACGATCGCATCGTCCTCGCGGCGGGCGACGGGACGGCGCGCATCCTCGGGCCCGGCCACCGCGAGCCCCTCGTCCTCCGCGGGCACCAGGGCGGCGTGCGCAGCGCCGCCTTCAGCGCCGACGGCACGTCGGTCGTCACCGCCTCGGCGGACGGGATGGCCAGCATCTTCCGCGCCGACGGCAAGGGCACGCCGACGGTCCTCCAGGGCCACGAGGGGGCGGTGAACAGCGCCGCCTTCAGCCGCGACGGCAGGAGCATCGTCACCGCCTCGGAGGACGGCACCGCGCGGGTGTGGAGCCTCGACGCGCCGGGCGAGCCGCTGCTCCTCCACGGCCACACAGGGCCGCTGACCGGCATCGCCGTCAGCCACGACGGCAGCAAGATCGCCACCGGCGGGACCGACAAGACCGTCCGCATCTTCCGCGCCGACGGCTCGGGCGAGCCGGTCGTGCTCCGCGGACACGAGGAGCACCTGCTCAGCGTCGATTTCAGCCCCGACGGCAACCGCCTGGTCACCGGCTCGGCCGACAGGACGGCGCGGGTGTGGCGCACCGACGGGAAAGGCCAGCCGGTCACGCTCGGCACCCACGACGACCGGGTGGTGGGCGTCGCGTTCAGCCCGGACGGCACCAGGATCGTCACGACCTCGTGGAACGGCATCCTGCGCGTGTTCGAGGACGGGGTCCCGGGCAAGCCCGTCGAGCTGCGCGATGAGCGCGCGGGGCTGCTCAAGGCGGCGTTCAGCCCGGACGGCAAGCACATCGTGGCGACGTCGGGGCCCAACGTGAAGGTGTGGCCGGCGGACGGCCGTGGGGTCGCTCGTGTCCTCCCGTCGGGGAACGAGGACCGCGCGATCGCCGCGCTGGCGGTGAGCCCGGACGGGAGCCACATCGCGATCGCGGCGCTCGACGATGTCGTGCGGCTGCTCCGCACCGACGGCCAGGGCCAGCCGCTCGTCCTGAGCGGGCTCGGCGCGTCGGTCCGGACCGTGTCGTTCAGCAGCGACAGCGCGCGGGTGGTGGCCGTCTCCAGCGACGGCATCGCGCGGGTGCTCCCCGTCGACGGGCAGGGCGAGCCGATCACGCTCCGCGCCGAGGGGGTCACGCTGACGGACGCGGTGTTCAGCCCGGATGCCACCCGCGTCGTGACCGCCACGAACGACGGCGCCGCGCGCGTCTTCACGATCGCGGCCGAGCCGCTGATGACCCGCGCGTGCGCCTACGCCGGGCGCAACTTCACGCGCGAGGAATGGGCGCTGCTCATGCCCGACATCGACTACCGCGTCACCTGCCCCGAGTGGCCCGGCGCCCCCGAGCCGGACGCCGGCGCCGCGCCGCGCCCGAGCGTGCGCTGAAGCGGGTATCGTGGGTGGCGGTCCGGGGTTGTCCGGAATGGACCGAGTTCGTCCGTTGTCGGCTGCACACGTGAGTCGCCCGCAGCCTCGCTGCCACCTCGGGAACACTTCGCCCACCTTTGTTCCGTGGGGGCGGACGACTGTGTCCTGGTTCGCGCTTGCACCGGGAACCATGTATGCTCGGCCTGGCTTACTCGCCCTCTGCCGCGCACGGCGCGGCCCCTGTCCGCCGCCCGGTCTATGGCCCCGCTCGACCCGCACGCCGAGGAGCCGAACCTCGTAGATACCGCCGCTGCGCGGATAGGGACCGCCCTGAACGCCAAGTGGCGGCTCAACGATCTGCTCGGCGTCGGCGGCATGGGCGCGGTGTTCGCGGCGACCCACCGCCGGGGCTCGCGCGCCGCGGTCAAGGTCCTCCACATCGAGTTCGCGCGCAATGCCGAGCTGCGCGATCGCTTCCTGCGCGAGGGCAAGATCGCGAACCGGGTCGATCACCCCGCGCGCGTCGCCGTGGTCGAGGACGACCTCAGCGACCGCGGGGAGCCGTTCCTCGTCATGGAGCTGCTCACGGGCACCACCCTCCAGCGGCTGGCGAGCGGCCATGGCGGCACCCTCCCCGTCGCGCAGGTGCTGCCCGTGTTCGACGTCGTGCTCGACCTGCTCGAGAAGTGCCACTCGATCGGCATCGTCCACCGCGACATCAAGCCGGCGAACATCTTCGTCACGAGCGCCGGCCACGTGAAGGTCCTCGATTTCGGCATCGCCCGGATGCGCGACCCCGAGCGGCAGGCGACGCGCGCGGGGCTCACGTTCGGCACGCCGGCGTTCATGTCGCCCGAGCAGGCGATGGGCGTGTCCGGCATCGACGGCCGGTCAGATCTCTGGTCGGTCGGCGCGAGCCTGTTCACCCTGCTCTCGGGCAAGCGGCTCAACCGCGGCCGGAGCGAGTCCGAGTCCTATTTCCTCGCGGCGACGCAGACCGCGCCGTCGATCGCGACCGAGGTCGCCGACCTGCCGGTCGAGATCGTGGCGTTCGTCGACAAGGCGCTCGCCTTCGAGCGCGGGAGCCGGTTCCAGAGCGCCGCCGCGATGCGCGCCGAGCTCCGCCGGCTGAGCGCCGCGAACGCCGCCGGCCAGCTGACCCCCTCGCGCGAGAAGAAGGCGCCGCGCGTGCTCGTCCGCGGCAACGACGCCATCGACGAGGAGCAGGAGCCGCCGTCGACGGCCGTCGTCGAGCAGACCTGCCAGCGGCTCGTCGGCGTCTGGAAGCAGCTCGCGCTGGTGCTCAGCAATATCCGCCAGTACGGGTGGAACCACCCGCATGTGAACAAGGGCATCCACTTCGCGTTCGACGAGATCACGCGCACGCTGTCGCAGAACCCGCTCGGCGTCCGCTGGGAGGTCACCCCGAGCGCGTTCACCTCGGGCGGCCAGCCGATCTGGCAGCCGGACAGGCCGCCGTTCGATCGCATCCCCTACCAGCTCTTCGCCGACGGCGTCCGGAGGATCCAGATCAAGGCCGGCATCACCGAGGCCGAGCTCCGCGACTTCGCCGCCATCCTGCTCCGCGACCAGAGCTTCGGCATCGGCGAGGACGACGACGCGGTGACGGCGCTCTGGGACCGCCGCTTCGAGCACATCGCCTACATGGCGATCGATCAGTTCGCCGAGGGCGACGTCGACCTGGAGGATTTCGAGGAGCAGTGCCGCGAGATGGCGGTCGGGGCGCGCGCCCTCGCGCAGATCGAGAGCCTCTGGGACGAGAGCTCGCTCGCGGGCAGGGCGCTGCAGAGGAACGTCGAGGCCGCGCTGGCGGAGACGGGCGCGGCCGCCTCGGCGCTCGCCGTCGATCCGCTGACCCGGAGCACCCTCGGCGCCCAGATCGCGCTGCCGTCGGAGCAGTGGACCGAGCGCTACATGGAGGCGTTCGTCGACGGCTACGTCGACGCCGTCCGGCACGGCGACGCCGATCGCATGACCGGGGCGCTGACCGCGTGGACCGCCGACCAGATCGTCCTGCACAGCTACGAGCTCGCGTTCGAGGTGCAGACGATGCTCCGGCGCGCGTTCTCCACGCGGCTCGAGGGCGTCCAGCGCGGCGGGGCGGGCGCGGCGAGCAGCCGGCGGCGCCCCGCGCTGCCGCAGCTCTCGCCGCGCGCGATCGACAGGGCGCTCGCGCAGGCGATGTTCCCGGTCGAGGCGCTGAAGGCGATCCTCGACGACCTCGCGACGACCCCCCCGGAGGAGCCGGCCGCGACCGGCGCCGCGGCCGCCACCGTCGCGGCGCAGCCCGGCGCGGGCCGGAGCGTGGCGCCGCTCGACCCGGCGATCGTCGAGGGGCTGGCCCACGCGCTCGACGCGCTCGAGGACGGCTCGCTCTTCAGCGCGGCCTGCCAGTGCCACGGCGCCATGCAGTCCGAGCGCCTGCGCGAGGTCCTGTTCGCGTACATGCGGCGGTGGGCGCCCGGCCGGGAGGCCGAGCTCGGGGACCTCGTCTCGCGCGCCCCGGCCCCCCTCGCCCTGACGCTCATCCAGCTGCTCGCGCAGCTCAAGACCCTCGAGGCGCTCGCCGCGCTGGAGGCCGGCTTCGCGAGCCCGCACGTCGAGGTGCGCATCAGCGCGCTCGCCGAGCTCCCGGACGCCGCGGGCAGCGAGGGCGCGACCGGCCCGGGCTCCGCCGCCGAGCGCGTCCGGGAGGAGCTCCAGAAGCTGCTCGACGACCCCGCCCCGCCGGTGCGCCGCGAGGCCCTGCGCCTCATCGGCAAGCTCGGCGTCCTCGCCGCGGGCCCGACGCTCGTGCGGCGGATCGTCGCGCCGTCGTTCCACGACCTGCCGGGGTCGGAGCGGCGGCAGTGGCTCGAGACCGTCGCGCAGCTGAACCCCGCGCGGTCGGAGAAGCTCGCGATCGAGCTGCTCGAGAAGCGCCAGCTCATCCCCTCCGAGGCGATCGAGCAGACCCGCGAGCTGGCCGCGCACTTCCTCTGCCAGGCGCGGAGCTACGAGGCGCTCCGCGCGGTCAAGGAGGCCACCAAGCCGCGCTGGTGGAACACCCCGCCGGTGCGCGACGCCGCCGCCCGCGCCGCGGTCGCGATCGCCGCGCGCCTCGTCGCGCCGACCCGCCCGAGCGATCGCCCGCTGCCATCGCTGCCGTCGCCGCGCTCCCCCGAGGCGAGCGCGCCGCCTTCCCGCGCGGCGCGCTCGCGCTCGCCGCTCTCGGTCCGGCGCGCGGGCCAGGGCGGACCGCTCAGCCTGCCGGACCAGCTCGAGCCGTGGAGCACCCCGCGCCCGGGCTCCGTGGGCGGCGACGCCGGCCGGCCCGCCTACAGGCCGCCGATGGTCTCGTCGGTGCCCTCCTCGAGCAGCTCCGCCTCGGCGCCCCCCACCTCCGCGCCGTTCAGCAGGCGCGGGCCGCCGCCGCCCTCCGCCGCCGCCGCGTCCAGCCCGACCGCCGCGCCGCCCCCGATGCCGCCGTCGATGCCGCGCCCGGCCTCGCCGCCGCGGTCCCCCACCCCGCCCACCGGCGCCGGCGCCCCACCGTACAGCGCACGGCAAGGCCCCGCGCCGTTCACGCTCGGCCCGCCGGCCCGCCCCGCGATCGAGCCGGCGCCGAGCAGCGCGGTGCCGTCGACGAAGCCGGCGCCGTCGCCCCGGGGCGGGAGGAAGCCGTGAGCGAGGAGAAGGCCAACCTCCACGAGATCACCGGCGACACGGCGATCTCGGGCGTGAAGGCCGACGGGCGGCGCCGCGCCGCGCTCGGCCTGGTGCAGATGATCTACCGGCTCGCGAAGGCGTGCCTCCTGCACAGCGACTCGAACCAGGCGGTGCTGTCGCTCGTCCCGTCCGCGATCGACAGCATCGTCCAGTTCTGCGAGCTGTCGGGGAGCGAGGCCGCGACGCTCGTGTTCGCGGGCAACACGCTCTTCATCAACGGCCAGATGCTCCGCGCCTCGCGCGAGACGTACGAGGTCGCCCTGGAGCTCGGCAGCTTCTTCGAGGCCTGCGACGTCTCGGAGCTCGTGCTCGACAGGGCGGTCCGCCGCGCCGAGCTCGCCGCCTTCGCCCGCCTCCTCGCGGACGCGCAGCGCGACCGCAGCATCGCCGCGCGGCTGCTCCAGTCGAGCCTGCGCGGCGTCCGGGTCCGCAAGCTCACGAACCCGTTCCCCGGCGGGGCCATCGAGGGCGACGGCACCCGCATCGGCCGCATCAGCCGCACCTACGCGGCGGCGATCCTCGTGATGCGCGGGTTCTACGCCGCCCTGCGCTCGTCCGAGGCGGCGCTGCCGCAGCGGGTGAAGCGCGTCGCGCAGAAGCTCGTCGCCGCGGCCGAGGAGGACGCCCGCCTCCTGCTCTCGGTCGCCGCGGGCAAGGTCGCCGACCCGGACGAGGCGGGCCTCAGCGTGTCGACGGCGATCGTCGCGCTGGGCATCGCGCGCCAGCTCACGACCGACCGGCGGATGCTCGGGAGCCTCGTCACGGCGGCGCTCCTCTACGACGTGAGCAGGCTGCGGCTCACGGGGGCGCTCGCGGGCTCGGCCGGCGACGAGGAGCCGTCCGCGCGCTCGCTGCTCGAGCGCAGCCTGAGCGACGACGAGAAGGAGCGGCTGTCCGCGAGCGCGGCGGTCATGCTGACGGCGCTCGGCAAGCTGCACGCGCCGTCGATCACGCGCACGGTGATCGCCTACGAGGCGCTCTCGCTCCGGCCGGGCGGCCGGCAGGGCCCGCTCTACGGCGGCCGGCGCAGCCCCACGGTGCTCGCGCGGATCCTCGCGGCCGCCCGCCAGTTCACGGAGCTCCGGGCGGCGCCGTTCCCGGTGCTCGAGGGGTCGTCGGGCGGCGGCTCGTCGCTCGACGCCGTGCTCCAGCGCATGCTCTCGGGCGCCGAGAGCGCGACCGACAGGGCGATCGGCAAGCTGCTCATCGGCGCGCTCGGCATCATCCCGACGGGGACGTTCGTCCAGCTGAGCACCGGCGAGCTCGGGGTCGTCCTCGCGACGCCGTCGTCGCCGGCGTACTTCGCGCAGCCGCCGGTGCGCATCCTGTTCGACGAGCGGGGTCACCTCCTCGGCGCGCCGTTCGACGTCGATCTCTCGCTGCGGGCGCCGGGCGCCGAGCCGTGCTTCATCGTCCGTCCCGTCGAGGTGGAGCCCCACCACGAGCGGGCGATCCGCGCGGCGTTCGGCTTCCGCTCCGCGAGGGGCGCGGCGGGCGTCGAGTCGCGCGTGACCGGGGCCGCGCCGGTCCTCTTCGGCGATGAGATCCCGCCGACCGAGCCGGGCGACACGCTCGCGCCGCGCGCGGTGCGCCCGGCGGAGGAGGGCGTGCGCTCGTCGCAGGGGCGCAAGGACGCTGCCTGGCTCGGCAGGCCGCTTCCGGGCTCCGCGCAGGCCGCGTCGTCCCCGACCAGCGTGCAGCCCCGGCAGCTCGTGTCGGCGGATCGCCCGCCGCCGGTCGAGCGGGGCCGCGACGAGAACCTCATCTCGACGCAGCCACCTCCCTCGACGGCCGCTGCGCGCGCGGCGATGGCGGTCCCTCCTCCGCCGCGGCTGCCGCGGGACTCGCGGCCGTTCGGGCAGGTCGCGTCGACGAGGTACTCCGTGCCGGTGCCCGAGCCGACGCGCCCGTCGCGGCGGACGGAGCGCCGGGAGGATGCGCCCCCGCGGGACCCGGGCGTGGGCCAGCTGCCGACGATCGGCCCGCCGGCGGGGTTCCCTGTGTCGCGGAGGCCGGGCGATCTCCGGCTCGGTCCGACGGCGCGCCGGTCGGATTCCCGGGTCGATCCGGAGGATTGCGACTGGGACGACGAGCTGCCGACCATCGATCCCCCGCCCCCGCCCCCGCCGCCGACCTCGAGGAGCCCCTCCTTCGCGGCCGGGCGCATGCCCAGCTACACGCCCGAGCTTGCGCCCAGCCCTGCGCCGGGCCGCGCGCCCAGCAACGTGCCGGGCCGCGCCCCCAGCAACGTGCCGGGCCGCGCCCCCAGCCATGCGCCGGGCCGCGCGCCCAG
Organism: Sorangium sp. So ce362; assembly: GCF_051519845.1. NCBI lineage: Bacteria > Pseudomonadati > Myxococcota > Polyangiales > Polyangiaceae > Sorangium > Sorangium sp. So ce362. Next base: position 10,242,933 of record NZ_CP150332.1, read on the forward strand.
CAACGTGCCGGGCCGCGCCCCCAGCAATGCGCCGGGTCGCGCGCCCAGCAACGTGCCGGGCCGCGCCCCCAGCCATGCGCCGGGCCGCGCGTCCAGCCACACGCTGGATCGTCCCCCGGGGTTTGCGCCGGACCGTGCGTCCAGCCCTGCGCTGGAGCGCGCGTCCAGCCACACGCTGGACCGTACCCCCGGGGTTGCGCCGGATCGCGCGTCCAGCCACGGGCTCGACCGTGCTGCTCCCAGCTACGCGCCGGAGCCTGTCCCGACCGAGCGGAACGCATCGCGGGGGTTCTCCAGCGGCGCCGGGTCCGGCCCGAGCCTGGAGGATGCGGACCTCACCTGGACCGACGAGCTGCCGACGCTGGATCCCCCGCCGCCGAGCACGGAGGAGCTGGAGCGCGACCGGCTGCTCGCGGCCTACCTGGCCGAGCGCACGCCGTTCCCGCAGGTGGGGCTGCACGAGGGGGGCACGGCGTCCGGCGGTTCGCCGTGGCCGGCCGATCCCGAAGCGAGCGGCCTGTGGCGCAGCGGCTCGCCCTCCCAGCACGCGCCGCCCGACTCGCGCGCGACGCCGCCCGCCAGCTCGAGCCCCTTCGGCGCGACGAGGCGCCCGCCGCGCGCGCCCATCCCGCGGGAGGAGCCGGACGACGACGAGAGCCCTCCGGCGCCGGAGCGTCCGGACCGGTGACGGCCTGGCAGGCCTGGCGCGCCGCGACGAGCCCTGCGCTCGCGGCGCTGCTGCTCGTCGCGCCGGCGTGCGGCGACGACGTGGAGCCTCCCCCGGTGGGGCCTGACCCGCCGGTCGAGGGGATGTGCAAGCTCGGGTACCTGGGCGAGGCGGAGGCGCCCCCCCGGATCGAGGTCATCGCGCTCGACTCGAGCGGCGCGGCGCGCCCGGTGAGCGACGGCGACGGGGTGGACATCGTCATGCCGCCGCAGGGCGGGCGGGTGATCTTCCTGGGCGTCCGCGCGACGAACCTGAGCGCCTGCGGCGTCCAGCTCTCCGGCTCGCTGCGCGACATCGAGTCCGGACGGGTGATGTCCGAGTCGAGGACGGTCAACCTCAAGCCGACCGGCGACGGCTGGGGCGGGAGCGTCGACGCCGACATCTCGACGTTCGCGAACGTTGGAGTCTGCCCGAACAACTGGTCGGGCCGCGACATCTTCGATCAGGACCACGAGATCGTGGTGCAGGTGAAGGACGGGGAGGGCCGGACGGCGCGGCAGACCCTGCGGGTCCGGCCGGCGTGCAACGAGCCCGAGCTCGAGGTCGAGTGCCGCTGCATCTGCAAACACGGGTACATCCTCGGCGAGGCGTGCGGGTAGGCCGTCGCGCTGCGGAGCCAGCTGCGGAGTCCGCGTGGGTGACCGGCCGCGCCGGCCACGAGCGAGGCGTCGATCTCGCGCGTGACGGCGCAGCCCCCGCGCTTTACACGTCGAGGTCCTTCCACCGCCTCGATCGCCGCGAGAAGAGCAGCATCCCCACGAGCGACGCGACCCCGACCGCCGCGAACGAGTACCAGATCTCGTAGGGCTGATAGGTGTCCCAGAGCAGGCGCGTGGCCTCGGTCGCGTCGATCTGCAGCACCTCCTGGAGCTTCCGGAAGGCCTCCTGGCGCGACACCCCGAGGAGCTCCGGGAGCGACGCCACGTCGCCGTTCCAGGACTTCCCGCTGGCGAAATCGGTCTTCTCGGCGAGATAGCGCAGGGCCAGCGTGGCCTTCTCGCCGCGCGTGCCATACAGGATCCCCGCCATCTGCGCGCCGATCGCCGGGCCGATCGCCGCCGGGATGTTCACGTAGCCGAGGTAGAGCGCCTTCTTCCCCTTCGGCGCGATGAGCGAGAAATACTCGCTCTTCTTCGGGCCGGTCAGCATCTCTCCGATGGAGAAGAGCAGGATGCCCAGGAAGAGGACATAGAGCGACGCCGCGGTCCCGGAGACGAGGATACCGCCGATGGCGACGAGGATACCCAGCGTCATCGCCGAGAGCACCTTCATCCTCGCCACCAGGTACGAGAAGGGGACCAGGAGGAGGACGATGCACACCGCGTTCACGTTGAGCACGTTCTCCTGCTTCAGCTGCACCCCGCGCGGATCCTTGACGTCGAGCCACGAGGACGGGAGCCAGGGGTTGTTCTGCACGAACGAGGTGCTGCTGATCCAGTCCGTGTAGAAGTTCGGCATCAGGTCCCAGAGCTGGTACATCATCAACCAGAACCCCGAGAGCAGCAGGATCACGGTGATGAGCCGCGCGTCCCAGATGTTCTTGATGGTGTCCCTGAAGACCCGCCACGCATCGGCGGTCTTGTCGGCGCCGGAGTCGACCTCCCGGTAGGTGAACAGCATCAGGAAGTTCAGGGAGATGATGGCGGCGCAGCCGTAGAACACCCACGGCCAGCCCATCCCGTGGAGATAGCCGGCGAGCGGCGGGCCGATCGCCGCGCCCACGTTCACGAGCCAGTAGAAGAGCCCCCAGCCGACGGACGAGTTCGACTTGTCCATCGACTGGGCCAGCGTGCCCTGGATCCCTGGCTTGAACAGGGCCGTGCCGGTCGCGAGGACGACCACGCCGAGCAGAAAGCCGGTGAAGCTCCGCTGCGTCGCCATCAGCAGATAGCCGATGATCTTCAGCCAGACCGTGATGAAGATCGTGCGCTTGTAGCCGTACCGGTCCGCGTAACCGCCGGTGATCATCGGGAGCAGGGACTGGATGAGGGCCCAGACCATGTAAATGGTGCCCTTGTCCTGCTGGCTGAAGTGGAGCCCTCCTGGCTCGTCGGCCTGGGCGATGTAGATGGGCATGACCACGCGCACGCCGTAATAAGCGAGCCGTTCCCACATTTCCATGGTGCAGCCCATCCAGAAGGAGCGCGGCAAGCTCCTGATGGTCTGAGCAAAGGAGAGCTTCGGCGGGACCTCGGTGGCCGGCTCGCTCACGACTGCATTCGTCATTTCATGCTCCTCACGCCCCACGCGCCGCTGGCGGCGCGCCAGCCCTCGTACCACACCGAAAGCGGCACACATATCGGGATCACGAGCGCGATCCGCTGCCCTCCGTCGCAGACGATGACCAAGCTACCCCCGGAGAGGATCGGTAATTGAATTCACGAATCGACACTGAAGCTCATCGAGCAGGCTGGACCGTGGAAGCGGGGGCCGGACCGTGTTCGTCACGGCGGGCCGTGGGTGGTGGCCCTATTGGCCCCGGAGTGATCCCCATGAAGGCGGGAAAACAGGAAGATTATTGATCTTTTCTTCGCGCCTCCTCGCCTTCATGTTCAAGTCCGGCCGCCACCGGGCCGTATCCCTCGCGATCCGCGGCGAGCGGGTGCATCGCCGCGGCGCGGCGCGCTCCACGACCGCCACCTGCCCCGGGATCGGGCAGCCGCCCCCTCCTCGAGCCAGCGGCTTGCCTCGCAGACCGCCCGCAGGGCAGGCGCCCGCTGCGCGGCGCTCCAGCTCGACGGCCGGCGAGTCTTTGCCTGCCGCCGCGTCCTGGTGGTAGGGCAAACCGGTGATGCACGCGCGGCGAAGCGGCGATCGATCCGGCGAGACCGCGCTGGAGCAGGCGATTGCGCGCTTCCTCACCTACCTCACGGCCGAGCGACGGGCGTCGCGCCACACCGTGGCCGCCTACCGGCGCGATCTCGAGCAGCTCGCGCGCTTCGCCCGCGAGAAGGCGGCTGCGAACGCCGAGCGCCGCCCCGCGCCGGCGCGCGGCAAGGCGCTGGCCGCCAGCAAGACCGCGGCCGCCCGCAAGGCTCCAGCCGCGCGCGACGACACGGCCGCGAGCGAGGAGACGGCGGTGGAGGACCTCGACGTGCTCCTCCTGCGCAGCTGGCTTGGCTCGCTCGCGCGCACCCACGCGCCCGCCTCGATCGCGCGCAAGGTGGGCGCCGCCCGCTCCCTGCTCCGGTTCCTGGAGCGGCGCGGCGAGATCGACAGGAACGCGGCCGCCCAGCTCGCCCTGCCCAAGGTCCGGCGCCCCTTGCCGACCTTCCTCGACGTCGACGCCGCCGCCGAGGTCATGGAGATCCCCGGCGCCGAGACGGCCGAAGGGCTCCGCGACCGCGCCATCCTGGAGACCCTCTACGGCGCCGGCCTGCGCGTCTCCGAGCTCTGCGGGCTCGACCTCGCCCACGTCGATCGGCAGTCGGCCGACAGGGCCTCGGCGCGCGTCATCGGCAAGGGCGACAAGGAGCGGATCGTCCCGCTGGGCTCCCACGCCCTCGCCGCCATCGAGCGCTATCTCCAGCGGCGCGACGAGCTCGCCGATCCGACGACCGGCGCCCGCGACCCCCGCGCGCTCTTCCTGTCCCGCCGCGGCGCGCGCATCGGCGTGCGCCGCGTCCAGGCCCTCGTCCAGCGCTACGGCGCGCTCGGCGCCGGCCGGGCCGACCTGCACCCGCACGCGCTCCGGCACACCTGCGCGACCCACCTGCTCGACGGCGGCGCCGACCTCCGCGCCATCCAGAAGCTGCTCGGGCACGCCTCGCTCGCCACCACGCAGCGGTACACGCACGTGTCGATCGATCACCTGCTCAAGGTCTACGACGCCGCCCACCCCATGGCGCGGAAGCGGAGCCCGGCGTGACGCGCCCCCCCAGCTCGCCGGGGCCCGCGGTCCCGACGCTGGCCCGCGCGTGGGCAGGACGGCTCGCCAGGAGCGCCCTCGGCGCCAGCGTCTTCGGCGTCCTGGCCGCGTCGCTCGACGCCGGGTGGGCCCTGACCGGCGCCGGCGACGACCCCGCCTTCCAGCTCGCGACCTACCTCGCCGACGTCGGGGTGTTCGCGCCGGTCGCGCTCGCCGTCGGCCTGCTCGGCGGCCTCGGCGCAATCGTTGTCGACCCGTCGCACCCGCCGTCGCCGGCCACGCTCGTCGGCTCGCTTCGCGTGCGGGCGATCGGCCGGCCCGCCGACATCGCGGCGTTCGTGCCGCTCGCGGTGCTCGCGGCCTTCCTCTGGATGACCCTGTGCGCGCACCTCGCCCGCGCGGTGCTCGGGCTCGAGGCCGCCCCGCTGCTCGTCGGCACCGCCGTGGCCGCGGGCTCGCTCGGCCTCGGCCTCATCGCCGGCCTCGCCGTCCTCGCCCTGACGCCGCCGCTCCGGCGCGCGCTCGCCAACGCCAGCGACGGGCGGCCGGCCTGCGTCGACCCGGCGGTGACGGGCGGCGTCGCGCTCGGGATCGCCGCGTCCCTGTTCGCGCTCGGGGTCGCGACGGGCGGCGTCTCCGGCGAGGGCGGCTTCCTCGGCATCTACGGCGTCTTCAAGCGCCCCGAGCTCGACCTCCGCGCGCCGGCGCTCCTGCTCGTCGTCGCGCTCGCCGCCTTCCTCGCGCCGGCCGCCGTCCGGACGGTGCGCGCCCCTGTCGCGCTCCTCGTCGCGCTGTTGCCGCTCGCGCTCACCGCGCGCGCCGCCTCGGCGCTCAACGCGGAGCCCGCGGTGGGCCAGGCGCTCGAGCGCGGCGCGCCCGTCGGGGGCAAGAGCCTCGCGATCCTGCGCCGCCTCGCCGACCGCGACGGCGACCGCTCGGCCGCGCTCTTCGGCGGCGGCGACTGCGACGACCGCGACGCGCGCGTCCACCCGCTGGCCGAGGAGATCCTCGACAACGGCATCGACGACGACTGCTCCGGCGGCGATCTGACGGCCGCGGCCCTCGCCGCGCTCGCCCCCGCCCCGGAGGCGGCCGCGCGCGCCGAGGCGCCCGCGGCGCGCCTGCCGGCGGACCTGAACGTCGTGCTCATCACGATCGACACGCTCCGCTGGGACCTCGGCTATGCGGGCAACCCGCGGCCCGTGTCGCCGAACCTCGACGCCCTCGCGGCCCGCTCCACGGTGTTCGAGCGCGCGTACGCGCTCGCGTCGTACACGGGCAAGAGCATCGGCCCGATGCTCATCGGCAAGTACGGGAGCGAGACCCACAGAAACTGGGGTCATTTCAACAAGTTCGGCGAGGAGGACACGTTCGTCGCCGAGCGCCTGAAGGGGGCGGGGGTGCGCACGATGAGCGTGCACGGGCACCGCTATTTCGGCAGCTTCGGCGGGCTCGATCGCGGCTTTGACGTGGTGGACATGTCCGCGGCGCCGCCCGAGGGGGCGCCGTGGGACGTCGACAACAAGGCGACGAGCCCCGCGCTGACCGACGCGGCGCTGCGGCTGCTCGGGTCGCCCGAGAACACGGGCGGGCGCTTCTTCCTGTGGGTCCATTACCTCGACCCGCACGCCGACTATCTCCGGCACAAGGACGTGCCCGACTTCGGCGCGGCGTCGCAGCGGGACCTCTACGACGGCGAGGTGGCGTTCACGGACAGGCACATCGGCCGGCTGCTCGACGCGATCGCGGCGGCGCCCTTCGGCGGGCGCACGGCGATCGTCGTGACGAGCGATCACGGCGAGGCGTTCGGCGAGCACAAGATGTTCCGCCACGGCTTCGAGCTGTGGGAGGAGCTCGTGCGCGTGCCGCTGCTCGTCCATGTGCCGGGCGCGGCGCCGTCGCGGGTCTCGGCGCGGCGCAGCCTCATCGACGTCGCGCCGACGCTGCTCGACGTGACGCGGGTCCCTGGCCCGGCCGAGGGCGCGCCGGCGACCGACTTCCTGTCCGGCGCGTCGCTCCTGCCCGACGTGTTCCTCGCCCCCGGCGAGCAGGCCGCGGCGCGCGACGTGCTGATCGACATGCCGGCCGGGCCGTACAACGACGCGCGGCGGTCGTTCCTCCGCGGCGACATGAAGCTGACGATCTCGGGCGGCGCCCGGTTCGAGCTCTACGACCTGGCGGGCGACCCGGAGGAGCGGAAGAACCTCTGGGGGACGCCGGCGGCGAAGGAGATCGAGCCGTACTACGCGGCGGCGCGGGCGCGCCTCCGCGAGATCCGCGTGACCGGCGCGCGGAAGTAGCCGGCGCGCGGGGGTGACCGGCGCGCCGCCATCGAAGCCGAGGCGGCGGGAGACGCCCCGGCCGAGCGTCGCGCACCGCCGGGGCGGAACTCCTTGCGTCCACCGGGGTGCAGCGGCTCGCCGATGGCACCGAGTCTTCTCAGTTGAGCGGATCCTCGCGCAACCTGAGTGAGCTCTTGCGCAGCCCCCTCCTTCGCGTCCCACGTCAGGCAGCCACTTGAGCCTTGCCGCCGCGCTCTCGCGCTGGCGCGGCACACGACTTGCTCTGTCAGCTTGAACCAACGACCCGTGACGGGCGACCGGCACCACCTCTGCTCTACCCACCATGCAGGAAACCGAAATGTTCTACCGCAAGACGGCATGTGCTCCCAACGAGCTGGCGAAACTGGGCCTCCTCGCCGCGCTCGGCGGCGCCCTCGTCGCCTGCGTCGCGCCCGACGGCACGGCGCCGGAGGACGTGATCGAGGTCGAGAGCGCAGAAGCAGCGACTGCAGCGCTGTTCCCTGCCGCCATCAGCGGGACCCACCCCGGCTATGTTGTCTCCGCGCCCACGGACGAGGCGAACCGATGCGCGCTCGATCCCGTTTATGACATCGACGTCGCGCTCGCCCTCAATCCGAACTACGTCGTCGCGTACCGCAGTGGCAAGTCCGCCTGCGGGGTCCCCGCGCCGACGAACCACGACGGCGAGCTCATCCACCGGCAGGGAATCCAGCGGCTCCACCGGGACGGGAAGAACTATCTCCTCGTCAGCGCCTCGACGCGCGACGGCGTCGAGGCGGGCTTCGAGGTGGTCGAGATGGGCTCGCGGGTCGGAAACGCGGCCCTTGGATCCGGCGGGGTGACACCCACCACCGCGCCCAACTGCGCGGATCACGTCGTGAGCCACACAGGCTATCCCTATCCTGACCTGCGCGATCACGCAGGCGGGCTTCAAGTCCTCGGCCGCTACGCCGCGGTCGCGCTGGAGGATATCAGCAACGATAACAACGCAGGTTTTCTGGTGGCAGATCTCGCCAATCCGGCGAGCCCGACGCGGGGCCCCCTCATCACCCGCCAGCGCGGGGACAAGAAGGAAGCGGGGAGCGTGGCGATGACGCGGCTCAACGACGGGACCTACATGACGATGGTCTTCGGCTACGGCGCGAACGACGTGGAGGTGTTCGTGTCCAATGGCACCACGATGTCGCTGACCTCGTCGTTCTGGACGTCGAAATGGCGGGAGACGACGCCCGGCAACTTCCCATCCTATCAGAACATCCAGCTCGTCACACGCTGCGACGGCCGGCTCTACGCGCTGGGGACGCACAACCAGAGTGGGAGCGATGACTGGGCGGACCTCTGGCAGGTGACGCTGTCGACAGACGGCAACTACAACCCCACCTTCACCAAGGTCGCGAACGCGAACGTCTTCTGTCGCAGCGCCAACACCGGCAACACCCGCTATTGCAACTTCAGCGCGGGTGGCGGCGCCTACGTCGCCGGCAACGGTCGAATGATCGTCTATGGCGTCGAGCATTACGACGACGCCTACCCCGGAAATGGCCATGGGGTGAAGGTGCGAGAATTCGCCACGAACTGACCAGCCGTCGGGGGCGCGGGAGGCGGCGGCGGCGGCGCCGGGGGTGGATGCGTGGAGGAGCCGCCGGTTTCCTCTCCGCGCGCCCGCGGCGACGGTCGGCGGCCAGACCTTGGGGACGCTCGCGGTGCGCGCCCCGCCGCGGAGGGCGCCCCCGGCTCGCGGCGGCTGGCGGCGCCCATGGCTCAACCGTCGACCCGATCGCCGCAGCCGCCAGGGTCTCGATCTCGCCAAGCCCTCGCCTCTCCCCTGCCCCGGAGGCCTCGACCTGACCAGCCCCTCGTCTCCAGCCTGCCGCCGAGGTCTCGACCTGGCGGAGCCCTCCTCCGCCACCTGCCGCCGAGGTCTCGACCTGACAAAACGCTCCTCTGCCGCCTGCCGCCGAGGTCTCGACCTGGCCGAGTCCTCCTCTCGGACCCGCCCCAGAGGTCTCGACCTCCCCCGGGGCACGCGCCACGACGCAGCCCCCAGGTCCGGATCTGGGCGCTCCTTCAAAATTCTACCAAACCCCAGATCGTGACCCCCTCAGGTCCACGAGGATGGGCGCGCGCCGGGATCCCCCGTGCCCGATGAGCGCGCGGCGGCCCTGGAGGGAATGTCGCTCGCCGGCCTGGATGCGCTGCGCCAGCACATCCAGCAGACACGCGCCTGGCCCGCCGCCTGACGGCACGACCGATCCTCCCACGCCCGCGGCCCCTGTGGCTCACCCCCCGCGACGCGCAGCACGTCGGACCGGAGCTGGTCTCGAGCTTTCCGGCAACATCACGTACATGGACTACTTCGAGATCCGCGTGACCGGCGCGCGGAGGTGGCCGACGCACGCTCCGCTCGGGCACCGCTGGTGCGCGGCGAGAGGGAGGCGGCGTTGCCACCGCTCAGCCGCCTCGATGTGTCGACGTCAGCGGCCATGGTGGTTCGCCTCGCTGCCTCGGGCGGACGCTCCACATCAGCGCTCTCACTCCGCAGGTGGCGGGTTCCTCGCGCACCGGACCCCGACCCCTTCTTCGCGACCCGGGCTTCGATAGATACCGGTCCTGGTCGCATGCTGATGCTCCTCGGCCTGCAGATAGTTCCCGCCGTGGGTCAGCAGGTACGCGCCCTCCCCGGGCTGCTCCAGAATGGCACAGTCGACGCACGGAACCGGGAGCTGGCCCGACCAGTCCCGCGTGAACTCCGTCATGTTTCCGCTGAGATCCTGCTGTCCCCATCGCCCTGCTCCCGCCGGCTTCGATCCGACAGGGAGGATGTCGCTCTGCGCGCACTCGCCCGCGGGGCTCCCATCGCCGCTGCAGGCGTAGCTCGCGTAGCTCGGGTCGAGCCCCTCGCCCCACGGGTATTCCCGCTCCTCGTCGCCGCCGGCTGCCGCGTAGTTCAGCTCCGCCGTTGTGGGGAGGCGCCCCCCGTCCCACACGCAGAACGCGAAGGCCTCTGGCCACGTGATGCAGTTGATGGGCAGGTCCTCGTTGGGCCCGACCTCATCGGTCCACGTCGGCCGCTCGTACTCCGAACGGCAGCGGAGCGCGGCCTTGAGCGCCGCGGTGTCCTCCTCGAGCCAGCCCTTCCAGTCGGCAGACCAGCCGCTCCCCGGGATCTTCGGGAGCTGCCCCGCGTCGGCCTCGGGTGCGCTCGCCCGCGTTCCTTGTCCGGCCTCGACGAACGCGCGAAATCGCCCCACCGTCACCTCGTACGTGTCCAGGAGAAGGCTGCTCACCGTCGTCTGCTGGGACGTGCCGCCTGGAACAAGCCTGCTGTCGCAGCAGCTGATGCTCTCGGATCCGCACAGCACCTCGCTCGCCAGCTCTCCTGAGCCGCAGCTCCGAGGCCCAGCCGGCGCCCCGGCGCCCTCACCGCCCGTCCCGGCCCCGCCGCCGCCCGTCGCATCCCCGCCGGCCCCGCCGCCGCCCGCCCCGCCGCTGCCCCCCTCGCCGGGAGGGTCGTCTTCCGGATCGGCGCCGCATGCGGCTGCGCAACTACCGGCGAGGACGACCGCGACGATGACCCCGACCCACGTGCCTTGTCCACGGCTCTTGCGCCTCATGACCCGCTGCCTCCCGTCCGGCCGCTCCGCCGTTGCGCCATGGTCGGCGCAACCTTCCTTTGCCGGGCAGAAGGCAGGATCCCCTGCGAGGAGATGCGGCGTCAAGCCGCGCTCACGACAAGCACGTTATCGTCTCCGGCGCGGGCCCGGTGAGCTACGCCGAGACCCGCTTCGGCTTTCAGGCGCCCCACGTGTTCTACGTCGACGCGACCCACGACACGCTCCGCGTCGCCTCGAAGGCCGGCTCGTCCTGGAGCGCGATGCCGCCTGGGGTGGCCCGCCGTCGCCGCCCTTGCCGCCGTGGGCCGTCGTGATCTCGCTGTCGCGCACGGTCACCCGGGCGTGAAGCGCGAGGACGCCGACGGTTGCATGTCCGTTCGCTCCCCCGCGGCCTCCGCAACCGCCGGCCCCGCCCGAGCCTCCTCCTGGGCCTCCCTTGGAGGCCGCGTCGCACAGGGCGATCCCGCCCCAGCGACCGCCGCCGCCGCCCTGGCCCGGCGTCCCCCAGGTTCCCTCGCTCCCCGTGTTCTTCAAGGAGGGGCGCTGTCCCCCGCGTGAAGGCTCGGTGTGCGCGCGGCGCGCGTCGGGTCGCGCTCGCAGGCGACGTCGTGCAGCCCAAGCCGCGCGGCGGCTAGCGCGCTCTCACGGCGAGCTGGACCGGCAGCCGGTGCAGCAGGTGGACGAACACTCGAGCCGCGCGGGCAGATGCGCACTGGCGCACGCTCTGGACGGTACGACCCACGTCCGTGGTGGTGTTCTCGCCTAGATTCCGTTTGACGCCCGATCCTGTCATCCGAAGAATGGCCAGCGTCGCCACGTTGCTCGCGGGTTTCGGAAGAAGGGGAGGGAGACGATGACGACGACAGACCGGCAGATCTCGTCGGCAGTGTTCGCTCTCCTGCTCAGTGTCGTTCCGACGCAGGCAGACGCATCCGAGGTGAGCGCCGGAATTAGCTTCGGGGGGATCCAGGCTGGCACCGCGACGCGCCTCGCGGTGAGTCCGCATGCGGGAATATCGTGGCGCATCAACGGCAACATTCTATTAAAGGTTCACGATCTGCTCAGCGTCGTGCCCCCAATCCAGACAGGTGGGACTGGTGTCTACAATAGCGCCATCGCTGCTCTCGGATTTGGCTGAAAGAATGGCGATTTTAGCGCTGGCCCATCGGTAGCGATCTACTTCATGCCGGCTTGCGGAAGTACATTGTGTGGGCACGTTGCCGGGATGGCGCTGGGGGCGCATGCGCAAACCAACGCGTACGTCGCAGGACCGCTCGGCGTGTCGGTGAGCGCCAATGTGGATTGGGTCGGCGGGAGCAGCCTTGTGCTCCCAGGCTACGCGTCGGTGCTTGTTGCCGTCGGTCCCGTGCTTCGATGGAGCATAAAATGAACGCAAAAAGAATTCTGCTGATGATTGTGGGTATCGCCATCTGCACGCTAACGGCATGCAACTGGACGGTAGGAGACTGCTATCCCCGTGAGGAGTGGGAGAAGGGTGAAGGTGCAGGCGGTCCAGTCGGGCCGCCCGTTCCCATCTTCAGCTCCGGCGCATCGGGGGACTTCGGGGCTGCGCCGCCGGATGGCCCCCAGGATGGCGACAAGGAGAAGATCCAGTGCAACAAAACGGAGGACGAAGACGAAGAGGAAAGCCCGAGCGACAGTTCGGAGAGGCCGACAGCTAGCCCGGAGAGCCCGCCAGATCCCTGCCAGCAGAGCGGCGCTCCGCAAATGGGTTGCAACATTATTTCGGTGTTCGAACCGTCGATGTTTCAGTTTGTTACGATCGTAGCCGACGACGGGACCGTAGCGGGCGGTTGGCAGGAGGCGAAGGCCGGGCTAGTGTTCAGACGAGGTGGCCGAGGCGTCGACGCGTGCATGGTTCACATCGGGATGCCATTGCGAACTGTGGCTTGGGGGGAGATCTCGGCGGAGAGGGCAGCGCTCATTAGTTCCGATCTGGTGAACCGGATAGCTGCAAAGTTTTACGAAGAAGGGCTTACCGATCTTCCGCCTGGTATATTCTGCGATAAATTCAAGGCAGAGATGCGCCACCGGTTCGAGAAGGCTGAAGATTACAAGGGCCTCGGTACCAGGCTTATGAACTGATCCTCCCCCGCTTCCCTGGACACCCCCGAGGTCGGACGGAGGCAGGGATTGGACGGAGACGGAGGAGGGCGTTCACGCCCGAACTCAAGGCGGAGGCGGTACGGCTATGAAGCACAGTGTTAGAGAGCTGCTGGACGTCATCTACAGATATTACCCACGTGGAACTGATGTCATCGAGCAAGCCGACATTCAGCGCTACAAGGAAACCGAGGAGTACGTCCGTATGGTGGCCGCGCGGCGGCGCGCGGCCACGGACGAACGTTGGCCTGCCTTGTTGCATCGGATCAAAGAACGATTTCCCTCTAGCATTGTTACGAACGACTCGTTGCACCTGCCTACGGGGTCCTTGGACGCCTCCTACTCCTTTTCGTTTTCTCTACCAGACACAGCCGACGACCGAACGCTGTGGTTTAAAATTAGCTTCATCGTTCCTTATTATCTCGTCTATTGTTATCGCTTGGTCCAGTTTGTGAAGCGGCCAGAGAGATTTAGGGTTGTCTTTGGCGGCATCAATTTCTTCGTTCCACGAAGTCCGCGCGATCCGAAGCTCGTGTCAAATTCCGATGATGAAAGGCTAAAAAGTGTTACGTTCAACGAGTCGTACATCGACTTCGAACTATCGGCCGACGAGCTGCCGTGCGCAGAGTGGATCGCCCGCGACATTGAAGCGACATTCGGTTGTGAACGCATGCCGCCTGAGGTCGGCATCGTGCTCGTGCCGGACGTGGCGGTGAACCCACGGACTCTCGGGGAGGCGAGACTCTACGATTGCCTGTTCACGGCCGGTCAAGAATGGGTGCCGCCTTCGCCGTCTGAAGTGCGGACGCCTGGCGTAGAGGTCGATGCGAGCAACCTGACAGGACGATTCGTCGCGGTGCTTAAGGTGCTCGCGGCGCTCTACCGCATCTTGTGGACGCTGACGCCAGAGGTACAGGAAGCTCAAGCGCGGGGAGCTTTTTACGGGGGGGTGACAGCGGATGGGGTCCTGCACAGAGAGGAGGTGTTATTGGTGCTTGCACAAATTCGGGAGCTCATGGATCCGCCGAAGACTCCCCGCGGCATCGCTTCCAAACGCGAACTTGAAGCTGCCATCCGCGAGCTCGAAGCGCTGGTCGCTTCGTGGGACGGTGAAGGCAAGCCGCCGGCCGCCATGGTCGCTTGGGCCTCCAGGTTCCTGGCGAGTTGGCTCGTGGACTCGGAGCCCGAAGCCTCCTCGTCGCCGTCGCGCTGATCCGCGCCGCCGTCCGCTTGTTGCAGCGCCCGCTATTGGATGACAACACACGCACACCGGCTCCATGATTCTGAATCTATGAAACACAACATCGACGAGCTACTCGACATCGTCTATCGGTACTATCCCCGTGGGGTTGGGATCACCGAGGATGGTGACATCGACGATCAGCTCTGCTTGGGTACGGAAGAGCACACCCGGCTCGTGGCCGCGCGGATCGAGGCTTCAAAGGACGAGCGCTGGCACTCGATGCGGCGTCGCATCGAAGAACGATTCCCTGCCATGCTCATGAACCAGTCGCTGCATCTGCCCGCTGGCGGTTGCGACGGCTGTTATTCGTTCACGATCGATCTGTCAAAGGTCACCGGTGGAACGCTGTGGTTCGAAGTGAGTTTTCTGGCTCCATACTACATCGTCCATAGCTCGCGCACGATCGACATCGTGAAACAGACAAGGGACTTGTTCGTGGTCGAATTCCGAGACGTGCGTTTTATCGTTCCGCGAAGCCCCTTCGATCCGAGGTTTGTGCTGCGTCCCGACGACAGGCAAAGGTTCGTCACCATCAGCAAAGGATACGCCAGCTTCGATCTATTGCCCGAGGAGCTGCCGTATGCGGAGTGGATTTCCCGCGACATCGAAGCGACCTTCGGTTGTGAGCGCATGCCGCCGGAGATCGGGACCGTGCTCGTGCCGGATGTGACAGCGGGCCTGGGGCTTCCCGGCGAGGTTAGGCTCTACGATTGCCTGTTTTCAGAGCAGCATGCGTGGGTGAATCCATTGCCGTTCGACGTGCCGGCACCCGGCATAGGCGTCGAGGCGAGCAACCTGACGGAGTCGCTTGTCGCGGTGCTCAGCGTGCTTGCGGCGCTCTATCACATCTTGTGGACTCTGACGCCGGAGGTGCAGAGCGGTTCTTGTTACTGCGTGGTGCGGACCGATGGGATCCTTCGCAAAGAGGAGGTGCTGGACGTGCTTGCGAGGATCCGGCTGCGCATCGAGCCGCCGAAGACTGCCCGCGGCATCGCTGCGAAGCGTGAGCTCGAAGCCGCCACGCGCGAGCTCGAAGCGCTGGTCGCTTCGTGGGACGGTGGGGGCGCGCCGCCCTCAGCCATGATCGGCTGGGCCTCCAGCTTCCTGGATAGCTGGCTCGTGGACGCAGATCCGGGAGCCTCCTCGTAGCCGTCGTGGAGATCCGTGCCGTCCTCCCGGGGCGTGACTGCGGCTATTCGGGAAAGCGAAGCGTCTCGTGGGCCTCGCCGCTCTCTCCCACCGCCGTGCTGCTATCGTGGTTCCAGCTCGTGCCCCCCTTGCCCGGCCGTCCGATCTCGAAGGTGACGCCCTCGAGCGTGAGCTGGCCCTCGTCGAGGTAGGCGACGCCGATCGAGTCGCCGCCGCGCCCAGGGCCGCCGTAGCCGCCGTGCCCTCCTTGGCCGCCCCGGCCGCCCCGGCAGCCCTGGACGACGTCCACGTCGGCGGCGCCCGGTGCGCCTCGACCGCCTCGACCGCCTTCCTGGGGCGGCCCGCCGTCGCCGCCAGAGCCACCGGAGACCGTCGTGATCACGCTGTCGCGTACGGTCAACCGGGCGTGGAGCGCGAGGACGCCGATGGTCGCATGTCCGTTCGCTCCCCCTCGGCCCCCCCGGCCTCCGCAGCCGCCGGCACCGCCCGAGCCTCCTCCTCCGCCTCCCTTGGAAGCCGCGCCGCACACGGCGAGCCCGCCCCGGCGACCGCCGCCGCCGCCGCCGCCCTGGCCCGGGGTGCCCCACGTCCCCTCGCCCCCCGTGTCGCCCACCCACCCTCCCTCGGTGAGGCGCCCGATGCCCTCGCCGGGCGCGCCCTGTGTTCCTGGAGCCCCGGGGCCCCCAGTGAATCCGCTGTCGCAACTGAGGTTGTCTCGCTCCCCGTTACCGCCGCGCGCGGGGGGAGCGTAGGCGGGCTCGCCCTCGCCTCCATCTCCGGCGCTGTCCGGCAGCCCATCCCCTCCCTTGCCACCGATGCTCGTGTGCCCGCTCTCGCACGGGTTCACCGCCGCAGGTCCGCCGGGGACGAGGGTCGCCGAGCACGGGTCGCCAGCGAAATTGCCATCCGGTCCGTCCGGTTGATGGGTCGGCCACTGCTCGCCATCGGGGCCTCCCAATGCACCGCCCGCGCCGATCTCGCTCCGCAGGATCTCCACTGCCGTGTTGGACTGAGCGAGCACGCTGGTCGGGCCCCACGAGGTGAAGTGAAGGTCGGCGAGCGTCGACACCCCATCCGCGGCGCCGCTGTCCTCGGGGCCCGCGGGCTCGACGATCACCAGGGGGCCCTCGAACGGCAGGACATTGAACAGGGTCCACGGGCGCAGGGGATCGCGCTCCCATTTCTGGCAGTGGAAGCCCCCGAGGAGATCCACGCCGGAGGGCACCCGGATCTGATCCACGATGAATCCCTCGTTGCAGAGGAACACGCGCCCTCGTCCAGCGCGCGCGAGCTCGATGGCGCGCGCGACGGTGTACACCGGCTTCGCCTTCGTACCGGGGTTCCTGTCGTCGCCGCCACCGACGTTTCCGGCGAGGAACACGCCGCAGCCGTCGTCGAGGATGTCGGCGGCGACGTGCTTCACGCAGACCGACTCCGGAGGTGGCTCGTCCTCGCACGCGGTGCCTTCACAAGGCGTCACGCCAGGGTCGTTCACGCCGGGCGCAGTTCCGCAACCGGTCGCCCACGGGGACAGCAGAAGAACCAAGGCAGCCGCGGTGCTCTTTCTCATGTGCGTCTCCTGGCGTGTGGCGCCTGCACGGGGCGGTTCATTGAGGCGGCTCCGGATCTGGCGCATCGAACCGGTACCAGAACAGCGCAATCCCCTCTCGCCCCTGGCCAGGCGTAAGTTCGGCGGATGCATTGGCGCCGAGCCCCCCGATGCCGGCTTGTCCGGGCGAGACCGTCGCACTCTCCAAGATGGCCACGGAGGCGCCCACGGAGCCGATGCCGAGCGAGTGGCCACCGAGACCGCCGCCGGCATCGCCCCCGCGGCCGCCGTCGCCGCCAAGGCCGCCGCGGCACCCGCGCGACGTCGCGGTCAAAAGACCGTGGCCCCCGAGACCGCCGTCAACGCCAAAGCCTCCCCACTGGCCCGTTCCGCCGACCCCGCCATCGCCGCCCTTGGCCCCGAGGACCGTGCTGGCATCGACCGTGAGGGCGCTCCCCTGCAAGGCCACGATCGCCATGCTCGCGCCGCCGTAGCCGCCCCCCTGGCCCCCCTTGCCACCGCAGCCGCCGCTTCCCCCCGATCCGCCGGCCGCACCGGCCTGGGGCCGACCTGTCGGACACGCGTTCCTGGTGGGGTCGCGCCCTTTGCCGCCGCCACCTCCGCCACCGCCTTGGCCGACGCCGCCCGGCTTCCCGTCCACTCCGCGGACGCCGACCCATCCGTCGAGACCCAGGAGGCCAGCGCCAAGCGCCCCGGCAGCGCGCTCTGCATCCGCGCCGACTGCTCCGCTCTCGCCATCCTTGCAGTCCATGCCGACCGCGCCGGCGCCACCCAGGCCGAGGTTGGGCGGATTCCCGGCCGGCTCCGGCAGCCCTGCGGCGCCATCGCGGCCCGTCTCGAGGGCGCCAACGCCCCCATAGCCAGCCGTCGACTCGATCCCATCGTCGCACACGGTCACGACCGGAAGGGCGCCCAGCGCTGCGTCCGCGGTGCAGGCGTCCGCGCCGTCGTTCCCCACCACGCCGGAGCTCGCGCGGAAGCTCGGCGCGTCCTCCCCCGGCTCACCGTCCTTGCCGTCGCCGGCGAGGACCACGCTGTCCCGCACGATCGCCCTGGCCCCCGGGCTCAAGATCATCGCGATCGACGATCTGCCATCGTCCGCGGAGGCATCCGCCGCGACGACCCGCACGCCGTAGATCACCGACGTCGCGCCCTCCTCCCCGACGACCCGCAGCGGGATCCCCGCCGGCGGCGCGATGGTGGTCCGAGCCTCGGCTCCGTCGACCGACAGCCCGTACCACCAGGCATCGTCCTCACAGCGACGGCTGCCCCAGAGGTGGACACCCGAGACCAGGGTCACCTCTTCCTCGAACATCTCGCCGCAGGCGTAGACGTGGCGCAGGCCTCGCGCTTGCGCCTCCACGATCGCCCGTTGCAGCGAGCCGAACGGCTCACGCCGCGTGCCGGCGCGCGGTGCGCCCCCCCCGGCGCTGGCGCTGGCGAACACCCCGCACTCGTCCATCACGCGATCCACGCCGGGCTCGAGCACCTCGCAGGGCGACGGCGGGGGTGCGAAACACATCCGCTCGTCGCCGCACGCCTCCACGTACGCGCAGCCGGAGAGCCCCCCCGCGCCGCTCGTCGATAAGACAGCCAAGGCACACAGCCGCAACACGGTTCGCCACCGGAGAAAACGCATGTCCTTGGCTCCTCGGGTCACCACGCCCCGTACGCCACCAGACCGATGTGCTGTGGCGTTGCGGCCGGCGACAGCGCGACGCGGGCGCGCGTCGGCTCCGATTGCAGAAACGAGAAATCCGTGAAGAACGAAGCGACCGTCGCGGCTCCGAACACGCCGCCTGCCACCACCATCGCCGTGCCCAGCGCGGCGAACTGATCTCGCTGTCGCCGGAGGCTCGCCAGCTCGGCGCACACTGCAGGTGGCGACGGCTCCCGGCACGCCCACGACGGGGCTCCGAGCGCGTCGAGCTTGCGGTTGCGGTCGTCCAGATCGCCGTCGGCGGCCCGCGCACGGAGCATGAACAGGGCGCCGACGGAAGCGGTCGCCGTCGTCAGGCCGATGCCGGCGATACGCAGCGTCCCCGGCCAGGAAGCCCACGGGCGGTGGGCCTGCGCGCGCGGAGCGGGCAAAGCGCGGACGGGGGCCGGCGTCGCCGGCGCGGTCTCCTTGGCGCTGCTCGCCTCCTTGGCGCTGCTCGCCGCCGCACAAGCCAACGGCAACGTGAACTCGTGCTCCGCGCCCGCCACGGCGCGCAACGTATGCAGCGCGTCCTTACAACCCGGGGCACGGCCCCGCACCATGTGTTGGCCCGGCTCCAAGAACAGCATGTAGACGCGCGCGACGCGGCCGATGGGTTCGCTGTCGACGATCACCTCGGCGTCCGGCGGGTCGGCGGAGAGCAAGAGCTTCGCGACGTGCGGTGTTGCCTTGCGCTGACCATCCTCGAATCGTCTCTGCAGCGCCACCGGCAGCGCCACACGCTGCTCGAGGCTCCAGGCCAGGTGCTCGGCCGCGTCGCGGTATTTGCGCAGCGCGACCTCGCAAATGCCGAGCTCGCCGGCGAGCTCCGCGCGCTCCCGCTCCGTGCTGGACGCCGGATCCGCCGCCTCGAGAGCCGCCTTGTAGGCGGCGTGTGCCGCAGTCCAATCCCCCGCTGCGCGCGCCCTCTGGCCACGGCGAACATGGTCCTTCACCGTCGAACTGCCGCTCGGCCTCGTCTTCAGTGAGCTGTCCCCAGCGCTCGCCGAGCGAGCAAGGCACGTTGATGCCCCGAGCGTCAACAGCACCGAGAGCAACTGTGGAACGCAACGCATGTCGCGACACTAGGCGCGCCAGCCGCCCGCCGTCAATCGACGAAGAAATCGTCGTGTGCTCGCCTTTGACACGAGAAAAGTCAGCGCGTTCCGGGAATGGAATCGTCGGTCCTCGGCACCGAGGCTGCGCGAGCGCGCACGTGGTAGGCCGTGCCACTTTATCCCACCAAAACGACCGAGACCGGTCACTTTTCTGACCCCGAGAGGGCCGCTCAGACGTGCTACTTGCATGGGCAAGCCAGCGGGCACCTTCAGCAGCTTCGAGCTCTTCCGGCGCCTGGCGAGGCGCTTCGGGGTTCCGGCGCGAGACGCCGAGGACGTCGCGCAGGACGCGCTGTTGCGGGGCCTGGACGCGGACCGGCGGATGGAGGCCGGCGGGGACCCAGCGCCGTACCGCGTCACGATCGCGGCCAACCAGGCACGCAACCATGTTCGGAACGCGCGCCGTCGGGGAGAGGTGCTGACGCCGTGTGACGGCCCCGAGCTCCACGACGAGCGCGCCACGCCCGAAGAGCTGCTCCTGTGGCGGCAGCGGGAGGCCCTGGTGCGCGAGCTCATCGAGGGGGTCGACCCGAAGTACCGGGAGGTCTTGATCAAGCACGACCTCGAGGAGATCCCGCTTGCCCAGATCGCCGCGGAGCTGGGTCTTCACCCGGACGCCGTGAAGACGCAGCACCGCCGAGCCCTCAAGCAGCTGGAGGTGGCGGCGCAACGCTGGAAGGCGAAGCGACGCGCGCGCGGATGGGACGAGACCGCCTGCGTCGTTCCGTTCGGGCTTTATCGCCGCGAGGGGTGGATCAGCTCTCTGTTCCGCTGGAGTTGGAGGATCCTGGTGCAGGGCGCGACCGTCGTGGTCATGAGCGCCATCCTCGCTGCGGTGACCTCCTCATCCACCCTGGAGTCGTGGGTCCGATCTGCCCTCGGTGATCGTTGGACCGAGCTGACGGGGCAGGCTCCTGCGCCGGTCCCCGCCGAGCGCCACCCCGGGGAGGCCGGCACGTCGACCGCGTCGCCCCCCGTGCAGGCCCCTGCGCCGCTCCCCGCGGAGCGCAGCGCCGGGCAGCCCGGCGCAGAGGTGAACACGACGCCCGCTCCGTCGGTGACGACCGCTCCTCATGCCGCGTCCTCGGCGAGGCCCGTGCCGCCGACGATCAGCGCGCGCGAGAGGAGCCTGATCGGCCAGGCCCGAAAGGCCATCGAGGCCCACACAGCGGAGGCGGACCTCGAGGCGCGCCGGCTGCTCGATGCCCACGCACGAGAGTTCCCGCGCGGGCGGCTCGCCGCGGAGCGCGAGGAGATGGTCAGGCAGCTTCGCTGAATCGTCGGCTGCCCATCAACAGGTGAGCAGGCGGCGGCGCCGGTGATGTCTTCGGACAGCACGCGGCCGAGATCCGCCTTGCGTTGTACAGGAATGGTCACGTCCAGGAGGCGAAAGTTCATGGAAGACATGCTGGGGGCTATGTGGCTCGTCTCGCCGATCGTCCTCGCGATGATGGCCTGCGTCGCGATCGGTTACGCGGTCACGGCGCGCGAGGCGCTGGGCCGCGAAAGAGGGCTGCGCGAGGCGCGCGAGGAGGCGCATCAGGACGAGGCGTCAGCCCTCGCCGAGGCGAAGGAGAAGGCAGAGCGGGAGCGGGACCGAACCCGACGCCTGCTGGACTGCCATGTCGACGCGCTCATCGCGGCGACGACCGACCTCCACGCGCGCCCCGCTCCGCGGCCTGGCCGGGTTGTCGAATCGTTCTGCGCGACGACACCCGCGTGGCAGCGGAAACTGGCGAACAACACGGGGCTCTCCCCGAAGGAGGTGGAGCGGCTGCTGAACAGCGACCTCGCGATCACCCCCGGCCTGGCCGCGCAGCTGGAGGCCTTCACGGCCACGCCTGCCCGGTACTGGGAGCGCCTGTGGCGGCTGCACGATGACCACCGGACGGACGCGGACGACACCGTGGTGATCCAGCTCGGCGAGCCCATCACCCGGCGCGAGAGCTCGGCGCGTCCGGCGGCTCCGTCCGCGCCGATGTCGGCACCGCCAGGTTCGCCGGCGATACCCCGTCGTGCGCTCGATGTTCCTCCACCCGTGGTGCCATCTCCTGAACTCGCCGCCGGGAGCCCACGGGCCAAGCTCCCGCAGCCGCCAGAGCCGCGGCTGCGGTCGCCGCTCCCGGCTCGCGCCGGGGCGGGGGCCGAGCTCGCGCGTCGCGCTGCCAACCTGACGAGCTTCCCGCTACAGCACGAAGAGGGCGGTTCCAGCCCTGCACGCGGATCCGAGTGGGAGGACGTCGAGCGTTCACCACTGAACACGACCCTGCCGGGCGTGGGAAGCGGAGGATGAGTGGAATCCGAGGACCAGCGATCGAAGCTCAAGTCATTGGTGCAACGAATGGAATGGCGTGTCGTTCCGTTGAGCAAGGGGCATGTGCAGGCGCTCGTCGAAGAGGGGTTCAACGCGTACCACAGCGCTCCAGCAGGCAAGGTGGCGACGGCGCTCCTGGCGTTCGCTCGATCGGTCCTGGACGAGGCGACGCCTGGATGGCAGAGCGAGCCTGAAGCTCCCGAAGACCGCGCGCCGATCTGCCGCATCTCACCGCTCGAGGAAGCGATGAACCGTTGGGCCTGTGGCGACGAGGAAGGGCGACGGCGCGTACTTACAATCCTGGACACGATGGGCGCCAAGGACCCCGCCGCCCGCGCCGCGCACGCGGTTCTGGCCTGGGCCGCGCAGGTGTACGAGCTCGCGACGAGAGCGGGTGTACGTGGCTAGCTTCGCGGATCGGCTGAGGCCGGTGCCGAGGCCCGGGACGCTGCGCATTGCGCAAGGCGCTGCTCAGCTTGCGCGGGTTCCTGCGCAATTGGCGCAGGGCCGGCCCGCGCTCGCGCCTCTCGGCACCGCGGCCACGGAGCACTTCGCCAGGTCCGGCCGTCGATGCGCGTCGTGGCACGGAGCGTGTTTAGATGCCGGCCGTGGGGCAAGCGGGCATCCCCGGGCGACGTCTCGCGACGCGCAGCTGGGTGTCCCAGTCGCTTCAACCCCTACGGCCCTGCGCCGAGTCAGGCCCGGGGGGATCAGCGTCAAGATGGGTCTCCTCAGACACCTGGGGCCACAAAGGATCGCACCATGACCGACAAAATGCACCGGCTCCTCACCAACCATCCTCGTCGAACGTACCGCGCCGCGTCGCTGCTCACCGCGGCGTTCATGATGGGCTGCAGCGCCGAGTCGACCGACGCGGACGACGCCACCCCTCTCGACCAGCCCTTGGCTGCCGGCGGGCTGCGCTTCGCGAGCGAACACGCCGCCCTCGGGTGGGTCGCCCAGCGGGCCGAAGAGCTCGAGATGGGCACCACGACGGTCGAACGGGACGAAGGCGGCCGGATCATCAGGGTGGCCGGCGTGTCGATCGGCTCGCCCGACGAGATCGCCCTGACGAAGGCGCAACTGATAGGCGAGCTGGGGGGCGCCGACCACACGGTCGAGATCGCGGGGGAGCGCTTTCTCCTGGAAGACCCTGAGTCCGAGGTGGGGGTCGCGGCGGCCGCGCTCTGCAACGGCGGCCTCTGCACGAAGGACGAATCGTTCAAGAACGACTACTTCGTGTATCGAGAGCTCGGCAGCCGCACCTCGGTGACGTCAGGGGGGTTCGAGACCCAGCGCAAGACCCTCCAGGGCACCGGGGAGTACGAGTGCGTGGACCTGCCGGGGCCCCTGCCCGTCACCTGCAACGGCTCCTGCTATTATTCGGCCGGCTGCCCTTCGGGTTTCACGAAAGAGAGCTCCGTCGGCTACCCCACGTGCAGGACGACCTGCGTCGGCCAGGTGCGAAACGTGACGCTCTCGATTTCCATCGCGGGCTTCGAGTTCTTCGAGTCGAGCGCCATTCTCGTCCCCTCCATTCCGGAGCGAAGCGGCTCGACCCACGACTCGAGCCTCGAGGTCAAATACTGGGAGTATGGCATCGGCATCGACTCCGTGATCTCCGACGCCGACGGCCTGTGCGGCTCGCACGCGACGTCGGGCCCGGACGGCTTCGTCGTCGCCAAGAGCCACTGGGGCAGCGTGCCCAGCGGTTGCCTGTAGCGCCAGCTCGGAGCTCGCGGCCGCAGGTCCGGCGCTCCCGCGCTCGCCCGCGGCGCTCCCGCGCTCCGCCCCTGGCGCTCCTCGCCGCGCTCTCCCGCCTCCCCGTTCTGCGGTAGCCTCTCCCGGGTGGTGGCCTAATTTGAACATGAAGGCGGGAAGGCGGGAAGGCGGGCGATCACCTCGGTGCGAGCCGGTCAGCGATGTCGGTGCACGTGGCGTCGTCCACGGCCTGGCAGTTGCTCAGCCCTGACCACGGCACCCAGACACACCCCTCCTCGGAGTCTTCCTCGCACGCTTCTTCCATGGACGCAGGGATCTCGACATCACAGATCTGATGCGGAGACGGCGCCTCCCACGTGTCGGCCTGGCAGGGCGGTTCGTCGGGGGCTCCGCAGTGCCTCTCGCGGGTCTGCACGAGCGCGGTGCCGTCGCCCAGCACCACGATGAGCGACTCTGTCTCGTCGATGTACGGTCCGGGGGTATCGAGCGCCTCGAGGACGCCCGTGCCGCCCGAAAGCAGGAGCCTGGCCGCACACTCGAGCGCATCTCGTGGTTCCGCGGCGAGGTGCCGCGAGATCTTGTCACAGCTCGGCTCAAGGCCGCATGCGAACAGGTCGGGCGCTGTCTCGGGCGCGCTCACGTCGCCGCCGCCTTCGCCGGAGGGCTCGGTCCCGGTATCCGGCTCGGGATCGCCCGAGCCGTCGACTGCGCCCGAGCAGGCGGTGACGAACGGAATCTGTGCGGCGACCAGCAAGAGTGCGACCCAGGCGAGTCGATGTGCTTTCATGATCCTCATCTTTCCAATGAGTGGCGGATCCGTCCGGAAGTGGGGAGCCGCCCTCGAGCGCGGTCACTGCAAACTGCGTGCTCGTCTGCCCCAGGGGATCGCGATCACGCCGCCGCACTCGATCTGGCGCTGCCCACGAGATGCGCCAGCGTGGAGCAAGGGCCCGGAGCACACAGCTCGGCGAGATCGGACCGCTCGCCGGTTGACTCACTTTGACACATATTGACAGATCGGGAGCGCGCGCCGAGCGACGGGCCCCCTGTCGCACGCGCGACGCTCGCCTCCGAGCGCGCCGTCGTGTTCGGAATTTTGTAGCACCACGACTTCCCCCCTTTTGGACGAGCAACCACCTTCGCTGGCAGCAGGCGTTCCAACTTCGGGTACGTCACCCACGTGTCGGAAGGCTTTTCGTAGCTCCATCCGAGACCGGCGTCACAGACGCTGCCACATCTCTCCAAAGGAGTCATGAAGCATCAGGCCACCAAAGCCACCGTCTCGTCTCACAAGCCAGGCCTTCACGATCGCGACAGTTTCGCCTGTGCGGGGGACACGATGATTCGGAAGCGGCTCCGCGGGCGCCGCCCTGCCGGTGTCCATGACACTTGCAGCAAGCACTCGGCTCGATCGTAAGCAGAGGGCGCCCAGCCCGACGCTGCACGAAGCGCGGAGACGGCCATGACGCCCGCTTTCCCGGCATCGCGTTGTTCCACAGGTGGCTCCGAGCATCTATCGAACCGCTGCTGGAGGTGGCCTGGTCCCTCGGTCGACCCCCACGCCGCCCTGGCCGCCCTCCCGCCGCGCCCCCCCGCGCCGCCCCGATCTGCGGTAGCCTCTCCCGGCCCCATGAGCGACCTCCGCCAGCCCGCCGAGACAAAGTACGAACACGAGCTCGCCGCCCTCGCCGCCGAGGACACCGCGCCGAGGCCGCCCGGGTGGCGCCTCTCGCCGAGGGCCGTGGAGACCTACATCCTCGGGAGCGACAAGCCCGTCGGCGGCGTCGCGATCACCCCCAAGTACATCGGCGATCGCGCCCTCGTGCAGGTCGCCCTCGCGACCCTCGCCTCCGACCGCGCCCTGATGCTCGTCGGCGAGCCGGGCACCGCGAAGAGCTGGCTCTCCGAGCACCTCTCGGCGGCCATCAGCGGCACGAGCGCGCTCGTCGTCCAGGGGACCGCGGGCACCAGCGAGGAGCACGTCAAATACGGCTGGAACTACGCCCTCCTCCTCGCCGAAGGGCCGTCGCAGAAGGCGCTCGTCCCCTCGCCCATCCTCCGCGCCATGCGCGACGGGCGGTTCGCGCGCTTCGAGGAGATCACCCGCACCTCGCCGGAGATCCAGGACGCGCTGATCTCCATCCTGTCCGAGAAGCAGATCGCCGTCCCGGAGCTCGACCAGGTGGCCTCCGCCCAGCGCGGCTTCAACCTCATCGCCACCGCCAACACCCGCGACCGCGGCGTCAACGAGATGAGCGCCGCCCTCAAGCGCCGCTTCAACTTCATCACCGTCCCGGTCGTCGACGACCTCGAGCAGGAGATCCGCATCGTGCAGAAGCGCGAGGCCGAGCTCCGCGGCGACTACCAGGTCGGCGTGGAGCCGCCGGCCGAGCTGGCCAAGCTGCTCGTCACGCTGTTCCAGGAGCTCCGCGCCGGCGTCACGAAGGACGGCAAGACAAAGGTGAAGGCCCCGGGCTCCGTCCTGTCGACCGCGGAGGCCATCAGCGTGCTCTTCAACAGCGGCATCCTCGCGCAGCACTTCGGCACCGGGAAGGTGACCGCCGACGACCTCTCCCGCTCGCTCCTCGGCGCCGTGACAAAGGAGGGCGGCGAGGACCTCAAGGCGGTCCGCGAGTACTGCGAGACCGTCGCCAAGGGGCGCACCGGGCTCTGGAAGGAGTTCTACGCCGCCGCCAGGAAGCGCCTCGCGCCCTGAAGGAGCCCCGATGGACCTGGCCCGGCTCGCCGCCGTCCACCTCTTCCCGGTGCGTCACCACTCGCCGCGCTCCAGCGCGACGCTGCGCGCCTACCTCGACGAGGTGCGCCCGAAGGCGATCTTCGTCGAGGGCCCGAGCGACGCGACGCCGCTCCTCGAGGCGCTCGTCGACCCGAAGACCGTCCCGCCCGTCGCGATCCTCGGCTACCGCACCGACGGGACGCCCGCGTCGTCCCTGTGGCCGTTCGCCGCCTACTCGCCCGAGTACGTCGCCGTGAAATGGGCCTTCGAGCACGGCGTGCGCGTCGAGCTCATCGACGTCCCCGTCGGCATGACGCTCGCGCCGTTCGAGGGCGCCACGGTCGGCCACGACGACGTCGAGGATCCCGGCGGCCACGAGCGCGGGAGCGAGGCGGAGCGCGGCGGAGACGGGGACGGCGAGGGCGAGGGCGACGACGGCGCGGCGGGGGCGCAGGAGAGCCTCTACGACGCGTGCGCGAGGGCCCGGGGCTTCCGCTCGTTCGAGGAGTTCTGGGAGGCCTCGTTCGAGGCGCCCCGCTACGAACCCGGGCCGTTCCGCGAGGCGCTCCTCGCGTACGCCGACCTCGTGCGCGGCGACGGAGACCGGCTTGTCCACCGGGCGCGCGACGCGTACATGGCGCGATGCATCCTCGAGCGCATGGGGCCGGATCTCGCCCCGCACGAGGTCGCGGCCGTGCTCGGCGCGGCGCACGCCGCGGCGTTCGTGGCGCGCGACGTCGATCCCGCGCTGGAGGCGCGGCTGCCGGCGCCGGTGCCGTGCGCCGTGACGCTGATCCCGTTCAGCTTTCCGCGGCTCTCCGAGCAGCTCGGCTACGGCGCGGGCAACCGGGCGCCGCAGTACTACCAGCGCGCGCACGACGCGGGCGGCGACTTCCGGCGCGCCACCCTCGAGGTGCTGATCGACTTCACCGAGCACCTCCGCCTCCGCGGCTTCATGGCCTCGCTCGCCGACACCATCGAGGCCTTCCGCCTCGCGGTCACGCTCGCCGAGCTCCGCGGCAAGGCGGAGCCCGGCCTCGACGAGGTGCGCGAGGCGACGATCGCCACGATGTGCCGCGGCGACGCCACGCACGTCGACGGATTCCTGTGGCCGGCGGTCATCGGGCGCAACGTGGGTCGCGTCGGGGGCGGCATCGGGAAGAACTCGCTCCAGGAGGAGTTCTGGCGCGAGGTGCGCGAGCGCAGGCTCCCCGCCACGGACGCGCCCGAGTCGTTCCGGCTGTCGCTCACCAACGCGGTGGAGGTCGACACGAGCGTGCTCCTGCACCGGCTCCGCATCGCGAAGATCCCCTACGCGGCCTACGCCGGCGCGCGGCGCGCCGGGGGCGGGGCCAGGCGGCGGGGCCAGGCGGCGCAGGAGACGCCGCCGGACGAGCTGCTCGGGCAGCTCAGCGAGACCTGGGAGGCGCAGTGGACGCCGTCCACCGACGTGGCGCTCGTCGAGAAGATCGTCCTCGGCGACACGCTGGAGCAGGTGGCGACGCGGCTGCTCGAGGAGGACCTCGCGGCGTGCCACACGACCGGCGAGGCCGCCGACGTGCTCTTGAACGGCGTGCTCGCGTCCAGCGCCCGCGCGGTGGCCGCGGCGCTCAGGGCGTGCGACCAGTTCGCCGCGGGCGACAGCGATCTGCCGTCGCTCGCCCGGGCGTGCCGCGCCTTCGCGGGGCTCGCGTCGTTCGGGTCGTCGCGGTCGCTGTCGTCGCTCGGCGACGGGGTGATCGCGCCGATGCTCGAGAAGACGTTCGCGCGCGCGGTCTTGCGCGTGCACGGGGGCTGCACGGGCAGCGACGAGGCGGTCGCCGCGGCCAAGGACGCGCTGCGCACGCTGCACGACGTGGCGCTGTCGCAGCCGATCGTCGACCGCGCGGCGTGGCTCGCCGCGGCGCGAGGGCTCGTGGACAGCGACGCGGTGAACCCGTCGGCGTCCGGCATGGCCTGCGGGCTGCTCTACCTGGCGCAGGCGATCGACGACGCCGAGGTGGCGCGGATCGTCGGCCTGCGGCTCGGGGGCGCGACCCCGCCCGAGGCGGCGGCGTCGTTCCTGGCCGGCTTCCTCGAGGTGAACGCGCTCGTGCTCGTGAAGAGCCGCCCCGTTGTCGAGGCGCTCGACGCCTTCCTCGGGGCCA
Source organism: Sorangium sp. So ce362 (assembly GCF_051519845.1). Classification (NCBI taxonomy): domain Bacteria; kingdom Pseudomonadati; phylum Myxococcota; order Polyangiales; family Polyangiaceae; genus Sorangium; species Sorangium sp. So ce362. Next base: position 10,271,268 of record NZ_CP150332.1, read on the forward strand.
TCGCGCCCGAGCGCTTCAAGGACACGCTCCCGGTCCTGCGGCGCGCGTTCGCGGCGCTCGGGGCGACCGAGCGGCGGTACCTGCTCGAGAACGTGCTCGCGGCGCGCAAGCTCGGGGACAAGGCCCGCGCCGCGCAGGCCGTGCTGCTGGAGAAGGATCGCGAGAAGCTGAAGGAGATGAGCGCGGACCTCTCCCAGGCGATGGACGACCTGGACGATCTGCTCTGACGGCGGGCTCTAGCGACGCGACCCGCCCACGAGGTCGCCGACCCGGGCCTCGACATCACGGGTCCCACGTGGGAGGAGGGTTGAAATCCGACCACCACTGCCCGTGCGATGCGATCGTCTGGAAGCCAGCACGTTGGAGCGCCTCCGAGAGCCGCCTGCCCAGGGAGCCGATGGCCACGACATCGAGCCCCATCGCCTCTCGTGCTCTCTCGACCAGCGCGAGCGCCCGCTCGCTCGTGTCGCAGCGAGCCACACAGAACGGCGCTCCGATCGGCGGCGCCATCTCGCGGATCCAGAGGCCCTCGCCCTCGAAGCTCGACACGAGGTGGTCCGTGCACTCGCGGACGGGTCGAAGCCCGAGCCGCTCTGCGATGAGCCCTCGCCGCACGGGCACATCCAGCGGAAAAGCGAGCTCTAGGTCGAGCTGCTTCGCCTCCGCGAGGGCGTCCTCCGCCGCGCGGATCTCGAGCCATGTCCGGATCTCGCCTGCCACGAAGCTCATCGTGTCGACCTTGCGCGCGTAGGACCACAATCCTAGCTCCCCGGACCACAGCAGCAGCATCCAGTCGTGCCATGCTCCGACGGCGACGAACCCCCAGCGCCTCCACGACCAGAGGGGCCAGTCCACGAGGTGGAGGCCGGTCGTGACCGTCTCGAAGCCGGGATAGAGCTTATCCAGGCGCCACTGCAATCGCAGCGGCAGCACCTCCCGTGGGAGCAGCCCGAGCCACCGTACCGCGTCTGGCTGCGCGTCCTCCCAGGGCATGACGATACAGCGCCCGTTCAGCAGCTCGCGCGCGGGGTCGAGATAGACCGGTGGCCCCGAGACCGGCGGAGCAGCGACGCAGCGGGCCTGCTGCGCTTCCAGGTAGCGCTCGAGCCGAGGCGAACCGAGCGGTGGCAACGGGGAGCGATGGAGTATCGCCTCCGTGCGCGTCACGTCGAGGCGCGAGACCACCTGCCCCAGCGCGAACTCGCACTGAATCACGCGATCGTCCGCCACCCACACACGGCGCGACAGGAGGGGCGAAGGGTCCGTGTACAGAGGGGCGCCGGCGGGTATCGAGATCTCAGAGTGCGCGCGCGCGGCGACGCCGTGGCCCACGTCGAACGCCGCTCGGCCGCGTTCATGGTCACAGAGTCGAAGCACGTCCGCGAGGACGGGCAGCGTACGCGCGAAGAGGCGCGGCCCCTCGATGACGGGAGGCGCACGCTCGAAGCGGCGCGCATCCGCGAGGACGACATCGACCGAGCAACGAAACCACGCCTCTTCGCTCGATGGAGAAAGCGAGAATTCCCCGTTCAGCCGTCCCCAGAACTCGATTGATGTAGACAATCGAGATCCCACGACGAGCCGAGGCCAGAAAGCATCGAACGAGCTCACGTGCGCCATCAGCGTCACGTGCTCACGCCACTGACCGGAGCCCAGGTGGCCGTAGCTGTCGAGGTAGCGAGCGCCCGTCCAGCGATCCCACGCGAAGAGGCGATGGTCGTCGCGGCGCTCCGAAGGCGCCGAGCTGGGCGCGAGCGCGCGGGCGGCAGGGTAGCCGAACGCTACCCCCGCGAGGATCGGGAACCCGCGGCGACCCGTCAGCTCGAGGAGCTCCTCGTCCTCCGCGGGCGTCAGCGAGTCCGGTCGAGGGCCCACGCCGGGAACGACGGGTGCCTGGCGGAGCTGCTCGCACGTGACAGGAGGCCATCGCTGCATCAGGATTTCGCCTCCGACGAGCAGCGTCGCTCGACGTGAGCGACCGCCCCCGCCCCGCCTCCCAGGAGGAACGTGCCGGGGTTCATGCCAGGAATCGCCGGGGTATTCGGAGCGGGGGCCGTGCGTGCCATGCGCCGGACCATCGTCGAGGAACATCACGCGCGAAGTCAAACGGACCGGCGACCTCGGCCTATGTAGGCAAAACAAGCCCGATCGCGGGGCGAGGAGGCGTGGCGCGGCGGACGGGCCCATCCGCGTCGCGGGCATCGCGTGGCGAGACCCGCCAGGCGAAGAGGTCGATCGCCCTGCGCGTGAGCGCTCCCGCGCCGTGGGCAAGGCGCGAAACGACGAAGGGGAAATGAACGAGAAGGAGACAGCGTCGTTGTTTGCTCGAGCCATGCCCCCACGGACTCCACAGAGGAGCCCGGAGCGTGCCCGATTCGCTTGATTCCTGAGTGGTTTTTCTGGATCTAGCTCGTTGTTATCTTGTTATTTGAGTCAATTCTCTAGATTTAGCTTTGAAACAACCAGATTTCAGCATGAATTTTCTGGATGAAGCTCGTTTCTTTCCAGAAACCAGGTCATATTCTCTAGATTACGTTGACTTTTGTCTTGTTTGTTGCCCAGGATGTCTCGATGCCCCTGGTCCCCACGCCCCCCGTCGCCCCGCGCGGCTACAGCGCCGTCGAGCTGGCGCGCGCCGCCGGCGTGAGCACAGGCACGATCAAGCACTGGTTCGCGGAGGGGCTGATGGACAAGCCCGCGTTCCGCGGCCGTCGCACGACGTACGGCCGCGAGCACCTCGTGCGGGCGCTCGCGATCAAGAAGCTGCGCGAGCACAACCTGCTGCTCCCGGAGATCAAGCGGAAGCTCGCCGAGATCCCGCTCGAGGAGCTGGCGAAGGAGGTGCTGCCGCCGGAGCCGCCCGCGAGCGCGGCGCCCGGCGCGGGGGAGCACGCGGACGCGGCGGAGCTCGGTCGAGCGTGGCGGCGCGTGGAGCTGATGCCGGGGCTGGAGCTGCACGTGCGCGCGGACGCAGGCGCGGTGGTGCACCGGATGGCGACGGAGATCCGCGAGACGTACGGGTGTGAGCGCGAGGAAGGGTGACGAGGAAGAGGACCGGCGCAGGAGCCGGCGGAGGGAGGGGCCTCGCTGCGGATCGCGGAGGGCCGGGGCCAGGCCCGCCTCCGGCGCGGCGCGCTGCGCGGCTGCGTCGGCGACCCGGGGGTGACTTCGCAGGAGGAGCTGGAAGGACACGGAGCGCGGGAAGGAGAGAGACCGCAAGGGCGCGAGAGGAGCTGAGCGCTCCGGCACAGAAAGGCTCAGGGATGCACACGCGACCTTCAGCGACGCGGCGAAACCACGCGATCCGCGGGATCCACGAGCTTGGCCCAGCGTTTGCGCTCGGCGCCCCCGAGAGGTGCGCTCATGTCGAGATACTTGGCGATGGTTTGCGTTTGTCTACTGGCGTCCGCCTGCGGCGATGACAGGACGGCGGCGGGCCCGGCCGGCTCCACGAGCAGCTCCGCCGGCGGCGGCGGCGGCCAGGGCGGTGACGGCGGCTCCGACGGAGGGCCGGACGGCAGCAGCAGCGGCGGCGGCGGCGGCGGCGGCAGCGGCGACGTCGATTGCTCGGCGTTCGACAACGACGAGGCGGGAACCCGGGTGACGTTCACGGTGACCAACCACCGCGCGACGCCCCTCTATTACCGCTATCACGAGTGCTTCGAGCGCTTCCGCATCGGTCCCGAGGGCGGGCGCCTCGGAACGGCGGAGTTCCGGGACCTTCAGTTGACCTGCGAAGCGGCCCAGACGGAGGGCCCTTGGCCGTACGACTGCGACGACGACACCGCGATCCAGATCGCCGCCGGACAGAGCGCGATCTTCCATTGGGCCGGTCTGCTGTACGAGCCCCAGCAGATGCCCATCGCCTGCGTGCACCCGGACCATCCTCCATTCGCCGAGAACTGCCAGCGCGCCGTCGCCGTACAGCCCGGAGCGTTCGAGTTCGCCCTCGAGCTCTTCGGCGCCGCCACGTGTGAAGACGGCTCGTGCGCGTCCCCCATCGATCCGTTCACCGTCGAGCAGGGTTTCACGTACCCGGACGACACGGCGGTCGCGATCGCAGTCGACTGACGTCGCGACGTCGAGCGAGCCCGCAGCGCAGTTTGGGTCCGTAGGCACACGTCACCCCAGGCGAGCCGTGTTGACCCTGCGGTGCTCCTGCGTGGGCCCACGCCGCGCTTCCTCGGGCGCTCCGGCTTTCTTTCCCGATGAATCAGCGGGCGCGGTCGGCTCGCTCCTCCTGGCCGGACCGCGACCACCCGCCGAGCCTGACGCCAGGCGTCCGCTCCAGGAACGCCCGCACGCCGGGCGGCGGGGACGCCCACGCCGCGAGGCGCGCCGGCGTCCTCGCGATCGGCACCACCGCCGAGCGCGTGTAGGAGCTCCATTCCCCGTCACTGCAGGCATAGCAGACGGCTCGCGCGAGCTGCGCGGTCAGCCGGAGCGCCCCCCGGGCGTTGTAGGTTGGCGCGACCTGCACGAGCTCCGGGGCGTCCCGCTCTCGCCACGCGACCTCCACGTCGTGCTCGTTCTGGTCGAGGAGCACCTCGGCCGCGCTCTGCAGCGCAGGCGCGTCGGACACCTCGGCGAGCAGGTCGACGGCCGCGCCCTTCTCGGCGTCCCACGCCACGAACGCCACGCCCTCGAAGCCGTGCGCCCCGCAAAGGTCGGTGTACGTCCGCTCCTCGATGAACAGGTACGGCCCCACGCTCCCGACCAGCGCGGTCGTGTGGTGGATCTCGTTGCTCTCGTCCCCGTCCGGCGGCGTGATCACCTCCTGCCGCTCGCTCTTCCCGCGCAGCACGAGCTCCCCGCGGATCGCCGTGCCCTCGCCCGGCTCGCGCATCCCCCCGAGCCCGAGCTCGCAGGCCGAGGTCGCCACCTGCTCCTCGCGCACCTCCCATTGCCACTCCCCTCGCCGGGTCGCCACGACGATCCCGGGCTCCTCGCGGATCACCGCGCCGCCCTCCGCGACATGCCATGTCCGCGGCGCCCCATCGCGCGCGCTGCCCCAGACCAGGACCACCCCGCCGGACGCGGCGTTCCCCTCCGCCTGGGCCTCGGACGGGCGCGCGGCCGGCGCGCGCGGGATCTCGAGGGCAACGGGAAGTACGGGCTGCGGCCGGGCGGCACAGCCGGAGAACAGCGTCAGCAAAGCGATCAGCGCAGCGGATCGAGAGCACGGCATGCCAGCCCGGAGGAGCACGGCGCGTGCCGCGGAGCGCCGCCTGGAAAGCCCGGGCCGCGCCTGCGGCAGGTGTCGTCGCAGGCCCACGCCGCGTGGCAGGCCGGCCCCATCACGGGCCCGGCCTCGTCACGACCCAGCCTGCCCATCGTCGTCACCTCGGGTGCTCCTCGAAGAAATCGAGCAGCCGCTCGCCCGCATGGTCAAGGACGTTCCTCTCAGCTGCGCGATACTATCCATGCACCCGCCCAAAGAGAGAACGGGACAAGGCGCGTCGTGCGCGCCAGGCGTCGGTATAGCCTCTCTTTCACGAAGATCGCGGGCGTCCGGCGCTCCTGGCTTCGCGCGAACCATCGCGCGATGCTAACCCACAGGCCCAATGCACCCGCTGATCTCCACGCACGCAGAGGGCCCGAGGACGGGCAGCTCTCCCCTGCAGCCCTCTCCGCGGCGACAGCCCAGGCGCTCGTCGCCGTGGGCACGCGAGCCCGCCACGGCTCTCCTCATCGTCCTCGTGGCGGGCGCCGCGCTCGCTGCCTGCGCGAAGGGCACCGGCGCGCCGAAGGGACGCGAGGCGGCGCCGGAGCGCGACGGCGCCTGCGCGGATCCAGAAAAGCCCAGGGCGTACTTCTATCCTGCGGAGAACCGGACGGACTACGCGCCTGACGACCCCTGGAAAGACGGCTGCGCCATGCTCGTGCCAGATCATCTGTTCTGCTGCCCGGAGAAGATCCCCGAGAAGCCGATGTGATGCAGCACACCGAAGCGGCCCCACCTGCCCGGCAGGGCAGGGAGACCCGCCGGCCCGCCATGGGGGCCATCGCCGGTGCCGCAAAATGCAGCATGTCGTACTTTGCGGCGGCCTCGAGCGGATGGCTCGGCGCGCGCCGCCTGCGCTACGACGTCGGGCATGAAGCTCGCGCGCAAGCTGACGCTCGCCCTGGTCTTCGGGGTCTTCCTTGTCCTCGCGCTGAGCGCCTATGTCCAGGTCCGCAAAGAGGCCAGGATCTTCGAGAAGGACGTGCAGCGGGACCACCACACGATGGGCCGCGCGCTCGCCGCGGCCGTCACGGAGGTGTGGCGCTCCGAGGGGTCGGCGCGGGCGCTGCGCCTGGTCGAGGACGCCAACGAGCGCGAGCGCCAGGTGGACGTCCGGTGGGTCTGGCTCGACGAGCAGGCCGACGAGGCCCATCGACCGCGCCTTTCGCCCGAGCTGCTCGCCCCCGCCTCGAAGGGGCAAGCGGTCGTGCACAGGATCCCCCGCGGAGACGTGGAGATGCTCGTCACCTGCGTGCCCGTGCCGGTGCCCGGCGACCGCGTCGGCGCGCTGGAGCTCTCCGAGTCGCTGGCAGGAGCGCGCCAGACCATCCGGAGCATGATCCTGAGCACGACCGTCACGACGGCCGCCCTGACGCTGGTATGCGGGTTGCTTACGACGTCCCTCGGCGTCGGGCTCGTGGGACGTCCCATGCGAACGCTGATCGACCAGGCGCGGAGGATCGGCGCCGGCGATCTCTCCCGACGCCTGTCGCTGCACCAGAAAGACGAGATCGGCGAGCTCGGACGGGAAATGAACGCGATGTGCGATCGCCTCGCCGCGGCGAATCAGAAGCTCGAATCCGAGGCGGCGGCGCGGCTCGCCGCGCTCCAGCAGCTCCGCCACGCCGAGCGGCTCGCCACGGTCGGCAAGCTCGCGTCCGGCATCGCACACGAGCTGGGCGCGCCCCTCCAGGTCGTCGCGGGGCGCGCACGCATGCTGGTCGACGGGGACGTCTCGGGAGACGAGGTGCCGGCCAACGGACAGATCATCCTCGAGCAGTCGCAGCGGATGACCCAGATCATCCGCCAGCTGCTCGATTTCGCCCGGCGCCGCAGCGCGCAGATGCAGGAGACCCCGCTGAGGAGCGTCCTCCGCAGCACGTTCACGATGCTGAGGCCGCTGGCGGAGAAGCAGGGCGTCACGATCGTTCAGGAAGGCGACGCGCCGGAGCTTGTCGTCCACGCAGACGCCGACCAGCTCCAGCAGGCGCTCACGAATGTGGTGGTCAACGCCATCCAGGCCATGCCGTCCGGCGGCACGCTGGCGGTCGGCGTCCGGGCGGAGCGCGCCAGTCCCCCCGACAACCCGGGAGGTGCAGAGGGCGAGTACGTCGCGCTGTCCGTTTGCGACGAGGGAGTGGGCATACCGGCAGACGTCCTCGAGCACATCTTCGAGCCGTTCTTCACGACAAAGCCCGTCGGCGAAGGGACCGGGCTCGGCCTGTCGGTCGCCTACGGCATCATCAAGGAGCACGGCGGCTGGATCCATGTCGACAGCCAGGTCGGCTCCGGGAGCCGCTTCACGATGGTCCTGCCGCAGGGGAAGCCATGAGCGGGCGCGTCCTGATCGTCGACGACGAGCGCGGCGTCTGCGAGCTCCTCGACGCCGGGCTCAAGAAGCGGGGGTTCCGGACGGCATGGCGCACGTCGGCCGCCGAGGCGCTCGAGCTCCTCGGCGTCGAGGACTTCGACGTCGTGGTCACCGACATGACCATGCGCGGCATGAACGGCCTCGAGCTCTGCGAGCGGATCGTCCAGAACCGGCCCGATCTGCCGGTCATCGTCATCACCGCGTTCGGCAGCCTCGACACCGCCACATCGGCCATCCGCGCCGGCGCGTACGACTTCGTGACAAAGCCGTTCGAGCTCGACGCGCTCCGGCTGACCGTCGAGCGCGCCCTGCGCCACCGCGCCCTCCGCGAGGAGGTCCGCCGCCTGCGGCGCGCCGTGGCCGACCCCCGCGGCTACGAGCAGATCCTCAGCGGCAGCCCGGGGATGAGGAGCGTGTTCGACCTGCTCGATCGGGTCGCCGACTCCGAGACATCGATCCTCATCACGGGAGAGAGCGGGACCGGCAAAGAGCTCGTCGCCCGCGCCGTGCACAAGCGCAGCCGGCGGGGCGAGGGCGCGTTCGTGGCGGTGAACTGCGCGGCGGTCCCGGACGCCCTCCTCGAGAGCGAGCTCTTCGGCCACGCGCGGGGCGCGTTCACCGACGCCAAGGGCGCGAGGAGCGGCCTGTTCGCGCGGGCCCACGGCGGGACCCTGTTCCTCGACGAGATCGGCGAGCTGCCCGTCGGGCTCCAGCCGAAGCTCCTGCGCGCCCTCCAGGAGCGCGTCGTCCGGCCCGTCGGCGGCGATGAGGAGATGCCGGTGGACGTCCGGCTCATCGCCGCGACAAACCGCGACCTGGAGACCGCGATCGAGGAGCGCCGCTTCCGCGAGGATCTCTATTACCGGATCAACGTGGTTCACGTCGACCTGCCGCCGCTCCGCTCCCGCGGCGCCGACGTGCTGCTGCTCGCGCAGCACTTCCTCGAGCACTTCGCGGCCGTCAAGGCGAGGCCGATCCAGGGCCTCTCGGCGCCCGCCGCCGAGAGGCTCATGGCCTACGCGTGGCCCGGCAACGTCCGCGAGCTCCAGAACTGCATCGAGCGGGCGGTCGCGCTCGCGCGGTACGACCAGCTCACGGTCGACGATCTCCCCGAGAAGATTCGCACCTACCGGCGCTCTCACGTGCTGGTCTCCAGCGACGACCCGGCCGAGCTCGTGCCCATGGAGGAGGTCGAGCGACGCTACATCCTGCGCGTCCTGGAGGTGGTCGGCGGAAACAAGAGCCAGGCAGCGCAGATCCTGGGCTTCGATCGGGCGACCCTGTACCGGAAGCTCGAGCGGTACGGCATGCGCACAGGGCGCGCGAGCGACCCGAAGCCGTGACCCGCCCCGCGTCGCGAGGGCGGTGATCGCCGGCGCCGCCTCGCGGCGTCGACTCCGCTCGCTCGTCGCGCTGTCGCAGAACGCAACACCCATGGCGCCGCGCGGCGAGCGAGATGGCCCGCGAACACACGCGATCTGCGCTCATGGCATGAGGCCTGCCTGAAGCCGGGCGCGAACATGAGCCACACCACGGCGGAGTCGGCTGCTCCGGGCCGGAGGGTGCCTGTCGACTGGATCGCGCTCGCGAACGCGTTCGACAACATCGCCCGGGGCGTGCGTCACTTCCTTCACCTCGACACGGGCGCCGTGATCCGGCTGAACGAGCGGCTCGTCGACCCCGCCACGCGCGCGCGCATCGAGGAGGCCCCGGGGTGCGTGGTCATCGAGGCCATCGCCGCGCGGGACCAGTACCGGTGGCTGGAGGCGTTCATTCCGACGGTGGACGACGTGGAGCTCCGGCGGGCGCTGCTCCACGGCATGCAGGGCCCGGGATCGTTCCGGCGGTTCAAGGCCGCGCTCGCGGCGAGGCCGGAGCATCTCCGCCGCTGGCGCGCCTTCCGGAAGGAGCAGATCCGGGTCGCCATCGTCCGGTGGTTCCACGCCCGCGGCCTGACCCCCGTCCCGCTCGAGCACGCCTCGCCGGACGCGAGCGCCGGGCCGCCGAGCTCCCGCGCCGTCGACTCGGCGCGCCAGGAGCTTTACTCCGCGGCGGACGGCCTCTCTCCCCACGACCTCCAGGCGCTGACGTCGCTCGCGGAGTACCTGCGCGCGGCGCGCTCGGTGCTGCGGATCCCCGCGGACTCCTCGATGGGAGACGCGGCGCGGGCCGCCGGCCTGGTCCCTTGACGCGGACCGTGGGGGCTCGACGCTGTCGAGCGCCTCGAACGCCTCTCCGCGGGGTCTATCTCGGTCCACTGGACGGTGTTCCCCGTTTCCCCGACACTGCCCGCGATGCCCGCCCGCCCCCCCCGCAAACCGCCGCCCGCCCCCGCCGGCCCCGCAGGCGCGCCGGACGATCTCACCGACAGCGATCGCGACGCGCTCCTGCGCTGGCGGCTCGCGCTCGGCGCGGAGGCCGAGCGGGTCGACCCGCGCCTCTCGCTCGGCGCGCTCGGCGGCGCGGCGCCCGCCCTCCACGTCGACCCACGGCGGCTCGGCGATCTCGACAAGGCCCTCTCGTTCATCTACGACGAGCGCGCCGGGAACCTCGGCGGCTCGCGGCCGTACGTGCCCGAGTGGCTGTCCGCCGTGCGCGAGTTCTTCAGCCACGACATCGTCGCGCTCGTCCAGAAGGACGCCATCGAGAGAAAGGGGCTGACTCAGCTCCTCTTCGAGCCCGAGACGCTGCCCTTCCTCGAGAAGAACGTCGAGCTCGTCGCCACCCTCATGAGCGCGAGAGGCCTCATCCCCGACGCCGCCCGGGAGACCGCCCGGCAGATCGTGCGCGAGGTCGTCGACGAGGTGCGGCGCGCGCTGGAGTCCGAGGTCCGCACCGCCGTCCTCGGCGCGCTGCGCCGGAACACGACGAGCCCGCTGCGCGTGCTCAGGAACCTCGACTGGAAGCGCACCATCCGCAAGAACCTCAAAGGATGGGACGCGGAGCGGCGCCGCATCGTCCCCGACAAGCTCTATTTCTGGGCGAACCAGACGCGAAGACACGAGTGGGACGTCGCCATCCTCGTCGACCAGTCGGGCTCCATGGGCGAGAGCGTCGTTTACAGCTCCATCATGGCCGCGATCTTCGCGTCGCTCGACGTCCTCCGCACACGGCTCCTCTTCTTCGACACCGAGGTCGTCGACGTGACACCGATGCTCGTCGATCCGGTCGACGTGCTGTTCACGGCGCAGCTCGGCGGCGGCACCGACATCAACCGCGCCGTGGCCTACGCCCAGGCGAACTTCATCGAGCGCCCCGAGAAGACGCTGCTCATCCTGATCACCGACCTCTTCGAGGGCGGCAACGCCGAGGAGCTCGTCGCCCGGATGCGCCAGCTCGCCGACAGCAAGGTGAAGTCGATCTGCCTGCTCGCGCTGTCCGACAGCGGCAAGCCCTCGTACGACCACGAGATGGCGCAGAAGCTCGCCGCCCTCGGGACCCCCTGCTTCGGCTGCACGCCGAAGCTCCTCGTGAAGGTGGTGGAGCGGCTGATGAGAGGACAGGACCTCGGCGCGCTGCTCGACGCCGAGGCGCGCTGAAAGCACGGAGGCACAGAGGACACAGAGGTTCTTGTCTCTCCTCTGCGTCGTCTGTGCCTCCGTGGCCGCCCCTCAAGGGCCCGAAACCGACCGGCGCGGCTGCGAACGCCGGCGACGTCAGCGACGCCGCGCCCTGGACATCCGCGGCCGCGTCGGCCGCGTCAGCGCGCGCGACGGACCGCGTTGGCGGTGCGCTCGTCCGCCCGCCGGGCGGCGGCGCGCTTTCGCGGCGTGGCGCCCCGGGCAGCGCTCGCGGAGACCCGACGGCGGGTACCGGCCGCGCGAACCACCGCTTCGAGCGAGGATGACTGGCCCATGAGAGAACCAGTGCTGATCGAGGGGCCGACTAGGCTGATAGAAAGTTTCACTTGAACTACCGATGTGGTGGCAGACCGATCACGTCGCTCAGCGGAGGGCTCGTCAACCTATAAACTGTTTCGATCTTTTACGCAGCGTCACCGTGCGGAGATCACGAGCCCTGAGCGCCCGTCCGGACGTGAAACTGTCCACCCGGGAGATCCACTCGCCTTCCGCCGTCTCACGGCGGACGTACGCACACACGACGGAGGCACGAAGGCACGGGTCTGGGTTCGCTCCGTGCCTCCGTGTCTCCATCGTGATCGGCAAGGGACTGCCCCGGGAGGTTGCACCGGGCGCTCTGTCACGAACATGTTGCACGATGCAGGCCAACCATCGCGGGATGCCGGCGTCGCCCGTTTTCCCGCGACGGCCGTGGGCCGCCTTTCATGGTTGAAACCACCGGTTGCAACCATGGCGCAACGGAGCGGCGTGCCTGCCTCCGGGGGCGCCTGGCGCCCTCAGGAGAGTGCCTCTCAGCCGGCAGGACCGGTCAACGATGATCCAGGGCGCTCGCCCAGCGGCCCCGACGATCCAGCCGCGCGGGGCGGGAGCGGCAACGCCACCTGGAACCGCGCCCCCATGCCCGGCGCGCTCTCGACCTGGATGCTCCCGCCGTGGGCCCTGAGGATCTGGTCCACGATGTACAGGCCGACGCCCAGGCCCCCGTACGAGCTTGTAGGTGCCGCCCGCTCGAAGCGGCCGAAGATCCGGGCGATGTACTCCTGGGCGATCCCGATGCCCTGATCCATCACCTGGAGCACCGCGGACTTGCCGTCGACCGAGATCCGCAGCTGGATCGGCTTGCCGCGGCCGTACTTCATGGCGTTCATGAGCAGGTTGGTGATCACCTGATCGATGCGCAGGCGGTCCCACCGGCCGACCGCCGCCTGCGGGATGTCCAGGTCGAGCGAGCAGCCGGCGCGCTCCAGCTCGATTTCGAGGCGGCTCGCCACGTCGCGCGCCACGTCGCACAGGTCCACGTCCTCGAGGCTCAGCTCGAGCTGGCCGCTGTTGATGCGCGTCACGTCGAGCAGCGTGTCGATGAGCCGCGTGAGCCGCTCGATCTGCCCCTCCGCCTGGGCGAGCTTCGCGAGCACCTGCTCCGCCGGCAGCCCGCCGTCCGAGCGGCCGAGGGCGCGGATGAGGCCCTGGACCTGCAAGATGAGCGCGCTGAGCGGCGTCCTGAGCTCGTGCGAGGCGACCGCCACGAAATCCTCGCGGATCTGCACGGCCTCGCGCGTGAGCCGCAGCAGGCGGGCGTTCTCGAGGCAGAGCGCCGCGCGCTGGGCGACGTCGAGGGCGACCGCGAAATCGGGGGGCTCGAAGCGCTCCCTCGGCTCCACCCAGACCATGCTGAGCGCGCCGAGCACGTTGCCGCGCGTGACGAGCGGCACGCACAGGTAGCTCATGGCCCCGATCTCCTGGATCACGGCCGGATCGTCGATGTCGAGCGCCCTGGCGACGTCGCGCGGGGCGCACTCGACGCGCAGATCGGGGCGGCCGCTCGTCAGCACCGCGCCCACGCCCTCCTCGGTCAGGGGGAGCTCCCGCGGGGCGAACCGCCCCGCGAACCGCGCCGCCTCGCGGCCCCGGTGCGCGGCGGCGAGCCTGCGCGCGCCGCCCTCCCTGCGCAGGTCGAGCACGCACCAGGTGCAGATGCGCTCCGAGGCGAGGCGCACAAGGGCCGTCGCGACGCTGTCCTCGTCGAGCGACGCCGAGAACGAGCTCGACGCCTCGGCGAGCAGCTCCGAGCGGCGCACCGCGGACTCGGCCTCCGCGCGGGCCGCCCGCTCGCGCGTCAGGAGGTGAATGCGCTCCTGCTCGTGGCGCTTGCTGTCGTCGATGTCGGTGAAGCTGCCGAGCCAGCCGACCACGCGCTTCCAGACATCCCGCTCCGGGACCGCGTGGCAAAGGTGCCACCGGTAGGCCCCCTGACGGGACCTGAGGCGACACTCGCCCTGGAGGGGCTCGCCGGACTCGACGCAGCGCCGCCACTTGCTGACGAACTGGTTCAGGTCGTTCGGGTGCACAGCGGCCTGCCAGCCCCAGCCGCGGAGCGCCTCGAACGCGAGCCCCGTGTACTCCAGCCAGCGCGAGCTCACGTAGTCGACGCCGCCGTCGAGCTTCGCCGTGAAGACGCACTGCGGGATGGCGTCGGCCAGGTTCTGGTACCTCGCCTGGGCGGCGCGCCGGAGGTCCTCGACCTCGGCGTCGCGCCGCCGCTGCTCCGCCTTGCGCAGGAGCTCCGCCTGCTCCTTGATCTGCTCGCCGCGCCGGTGGAGCTCGACGAAGACGGCGACCTTCGCCTGGACGACCTCCGGCTCGAGCGGCTTCAGCAGGTAGTCGACGCCGCCGACCGCGTACGCCTTGTAGATGGCCGAGAGGTCGTCCGTCGCCGCGGTCAGGAAGATGATCGGCGTGTGGCGCGACCGCTCCCGCTGCTTCACCAGCGAGGCCACCTCGAAGCCGTCGATGTCGGGCAGCCGCACGTCGAGCAGGAGGACCGCGAAGTCCTCGGACAGGATCCTGAGGAGCGCGTCCTTCCCGCTCGCGGCGGTCACGAGGCGGTAGCTCTCGTCGACAAGGATCGCCTTGAGCGCCGCCAGGTTCTCGGGCTGGTCGTCGACGAGGAGGATGCTTGTCGTCTCTGGCGCGGAGGACACCGTGCGGCTCCGTGGCTCAATCCGGCTGCAGCCAGTGCAGCATGACCGACATCAGCCGCCCCTCGTCCACGGGCTTGGCCACGAAGTCGTTCAGGCCGGCGTCCAGGCACTTCTGCCTGTCCTCCGGCATCGCCTTGGCCGTCACCGCGATGATCGGCAGCTCGTTGAAGCGGGGATCGCTCCGGATCTCGCGCGTCGCCTCGTAACCGTCGAGCTCGGGCATCATGATGTCCATGAGCACGATATCGATGCTCGCTTCGGCCTCGCGCAGGAGCTCGATGCCGTGCCGCGCGTTCTCGGCCAGGAGCACCTGCGCCCCGCGCCTCTCGAGCAGGCTCGTGATGGCGAAGACGTTGCGCGCGTCATCGTCGATGACGAGCACGCTCCGCCCCGTGAGCGCGACCGAGGAGGAGCCGTTCGTGAGCAGCGGCGGGATCGGCTCGGGCAGCTCGGGGCGCGCCGGCTTCATGACCTTCTGCTCCGGCCGCTCCGCCGGCAGGTAGAGGGTGAATTTGCTGCCGAGCCCGGGCGTGCTGTTCAGCGAGATCTCGCCGCCGAGCAGGCTGGCCAGCTCGCGGCTGATCGTCAGGCCGAGGCCCGTGCCGCCGTAGGTGCGGCTGGTGGAGGCGTCGGCCTGCTGGAACGCGTCGAAGATGAGCGTCTGCTTCTCCGTCGGGATGCCGATGCCCGTGTCGGTGACGGCGAACGCCAGGACGGTCTTCGCCTTGATGAGCGTCTCCCGCTTGAACGTGAGCCCCCGGCTGGCCAGCTCGATCTCGAGCGAGATGCGCCCGGACGACGTGAACTTGAAGGCGTTCGACAGGAGGTTCTTCAGGATCTGCTGGAGCCGCTGCAGGTCGGTCATGATCGTCGAGGGCACGCCGGTGGCGACCCGGACCCAGAACTCGAGCTCCTTCTGCTCCGCGATCTGCCGGAAGCTCCGCTCGACGTACTCCGCGAGCTCGGACAGCGACACCCGCTGGGTCTTCACGTCGATCTTGCCGGCCTCGATCTTCGACAGATCGAGGATCTCGTTGATGAGCTGGAGGAGGTCCTGCCCCGCGGCGGCGATCGTCTTCGCGTACTCGACCTGCTTCGGCGTGAGCGTGTGCTCCTCGTTGTCCGCGAGGATCCTGGCGAGGATGAGCAGGCTGTTGAGCGGCGTGCGCAGCTCGTGCGACATGTTCGCGAGGAACTCGGACTTGTACTTCGAGGTGCGCGACAGCTCCCTGGCCTTCTCCTCCAGGGAGGCGCTGGCGCGCGCGATCTCGCGGTTCTTGATCTCGAGCTCAGACGCCTTCTCCTCCAGCTCCTGCGAGCGCGAGCCGAGCTCGGTGTTGGACCGCTGGAGCTCCTGGAGCAGCTCCTCCGTCCTCATGCTGGCGCCGATCATGTTGAACACGACGCCGATCGACTGCGTGAGCTGCTCGAGGAACGTGAGGTGGATGGGCGTGAAGTTCTGGAAGCTCGCCAGCTCGATGACCGCCTTGAGGCCGCCCTCGAAGAGCACCGGCAGGACGCAGATGTTGCGCGGCGGCGCGTCGCCGAGGCCCGAGCTCACCCGGATGTAGTCGTCCGGCAGATCCGTGACGACGATGCTCTTCTTCTCGAGGCCGCACTGCCCGACGAGCCCCTCGCCCAGCGCGAACCGGTTGGAGATGCCCTTGCGCTTCTGGAATGCGTAGCTCGACGTGAGCTTCAGCGTCGGGTTCTTGTCCTCGGACTCCAGCACGTAGAAGGCCCCGTGCTGCGCCGAGACGAGCGGGGTGACCTCGGACATGATGAGGCGGGAGAGCGCCTCGATCGTCCGCTGCCCGGCCATCATCCCGGAGAAGCGCGCCAGGTTCGTCTTCAGCCAGTCCTGCTCCTGGTTGGCGCGCGTCGTGTCTCGCAGGTTCGAGATCATCTGGTTGATGTTGTCCTTCAGCTGAAGGACCTCGCCCTGCGCCTCGACGGAGATCGCCCGCGTCAGGTCGCCCTTGGTCACGGCGGTCGCGACCTCGGCGATGGCGCGCACCTGCGTGGAGAGGTTGCCGGCGAGCTGGTTCACGTTGTCGGTGAGGTCCCTCCACGTGCCGGCCGCGCCGGGCACCTTGGCCTGGCCGCCGAGCTTGCCCTCGATGCCGACCTCGCGCGCGACCGTCGTCACCTGCTCGGCGAAGACGCGCAGCGTGTAGGTCATGTCGTTGACGGTGTCGGCCAGCGACGCGATCTCGCCCTTGGCCTCCAGGGCGAGCTTCTGGCGCAGGTCGCCGTTCGCGACCGCGGTCACGACCTTGGCGATGCCGCGCACCTGCGAGGTGAGGTTCGAGGCCATGACGTTGACGTTCTCGGTCAGGTCCTTCCAGGTCCCGGACACCCCGGGCACCTGCGCCTGGCCGCCGAGCTTGCCCTCGGTGCCCACCTCGCGCGCCACGCGCGTCACCTCCGCGGCGAACGCGCGCAGCTGATCGACCATCTTGTTGATGGTGTCCTTCAGCTCGAGGATCTCCCCCTTCGCCTCGACCGTGATCTTCTGGGACAGGTCGCCGCTCGCGACCGCCTTCGTGACGAGGGCGATGTTGCGCACCTGGTTCGTCAGGTTGCCGGCGAGCTGGTTCACGTTGTCGGTGAGGTCCTTCCACGTGCCGGCGACGCCGGGCACCTGCGCCTGACCGCCGAGCTTGCCGTCCGTGCCGACCTCGCGCGCGACGCGCGTCACCTCCGCGGCGAACGCGCGCAGCTGATCGACCATCTTGTTGATGGTGTCCTTCAGCTCGAGGATCTCCCCCTTCGCCTCGACCGCGATCTTCTGGGACAGGTCGCCGCTCGCGACCGCCTTCGTGACGAGGGCGATGTTGCGCACCTGGTTGGTCAGGTTGCCCGCGAGGACGTTCACGTTGTCGGTGAGGTCCTTCCACGTGCCGCTGACGCCCCGCACCTCGGCCTGCGCACCGAGCTTGCCCTCGGTGCCCACCTCGCGCGCCACGCGCGTCACCTCCGACGCGAACGCGCGCAGCTGCTCCACCATCTTGTTGATGGTGTCCTTCAGCTCGAGGATCTCGCCCCGCGCCTCGGCGGTGATCTTCTGCGAGAGATCGCCCTTGGCGACGGCCGTCGTCACCAGGGCGATGTTGCGCACCTGGTTGGTCAGGTTGCCGGCGAGCTGGTTCACGTTGTCGGTGAGGTCCTTCCA
The DNA here is from genome assembly GCF_051519845.1 of Sorangium sp. So ce362. NCBI lineage: Bacteria > Pseudomonadati > Myxococcota > Polyangiales > Polyangiaceae > Sorangium > Sorangium sp. So ce362. Next base: position 10,288,600 of record NZ_CP150332.1, read on the forward strand.
CGTGCCGGCGACGCCGGGCACCTGCGCCTGACCGCCGAGCTTGCCGTCCGTGCCGACCTCGCGCGCGACGCGCGTCACCTCCGCGGCGAACGTCCGCAGCTGCTCCACCATCTTGTTGATGGTGTTCTTCAGCTCGAGGATCTCCCCCTTCGCCTCGACCGTGATCTGCTTCGACAGGTCGCCGTTCGCGACCGCCGTCGTCACGACCGCGATGTTGCGCACCTGGTTGGTCAGGTTGCCAGCGAGGACGTTCACGTTGTCGGTGAGGTCCTTCCACGTGCCGCTGACGCCCCGCACCTCGGCCTGCGCACCGAGCTTGCCCTCGGTGCCCACCTCGCGCGCCACGCGCGTCACCTCCGACGCGAACGCGCGCAGCTGCTCCACCATCTTGTTGATGGTGTTCTTCAGCTCGAGGATCTCCCCCTTCGCCTCGACCGTGATCTGCTTCGACAGGTCGCCGTTCGCGACCGCCGTCGTCACGACCGCGATGTTGCGCACCTGGTTGGTCAGGTTGCCCGCGAGGACGTTCACGTTGTCGGTGAGGTCCTTCCACGTGCCGCTGACGCCCCGCACCTCGGCCTGCGCACCGAGCTTGCCCTCGGTGCCCACCTCGCGCGCCACGCGCGTCACCTCCGACGCGAACGCGCGCAGCTGCTCCACCATCTTGTTGATGGTGTTCTTCAGCTCGAGGATCTCCCCCTTCGCCTCGACCGTGATCTGCTTCGACAGGTCGCCGTTCGCGACCGCCGTCGTCACGACCGCGATGTTGCGCACCTGGTTGGTCAGGTTGCCAGCGAGGACGTTCACGTTGTCGGTGAGGTCCTTCCACGTGCCGCTGACGCCCTGCACCTCGGCCTGCGCACCGAGCTTGCCCTCGGTGCCCACCTCGCGCGCCACGCGCGTGATCTCCGAGCCGACGGTCTGCAGCTGCTGGACGACGTCGTTCACCTCGTCGGCGATCTGACCGATCGTCCCCGGCACCTCGCCGATGCCGACGCGCGCGGAGAAGTTGCCCGCCTTCACCGCCTTGAGCACCTCCAGGATCGCCTGGAGCTGCATCTCCCGCACATCCAGGTGGGTCCCGACGGCGCCGCCCTTGCGGGACGGCGGCTTCTTCTTGCTCGCGCCGCTCCCGCTCTTGTCCTTCGAGCTCGCGGCGATGTTGTTCGGTTGCATGAATACCTTCCTGAGGACGAGTGCGCGCCTGGAAATCTCGATCCCGCCTGGGCTGTTCGGGCCTCGACGAGGCCGGGGAAGGGCGGCGTCACGAGGCCTTTGTGCGCCGCGCTCTCACGATTTGCCGCGGCGCAGAACTTCTTCGACCTGTCGCTGGAGACGAGCGTGCTCGATGTCGCGAGCGCGGCGCTCGAGCGCGCGCCGCATGCGAGAGCTTAGCTCATCGGAACGGAAAGGCTTCGAGAGGTAATCGGAGGCGCCGACGCGGAGGGCGCGCATCCCCGTTTCCACGGAGCCGAACGCGGTGATGGCGATGATCGCCAGGGACGGGTCGTGCTCCTTGGCTCGCGCGATCAGCTCGATGCCGTCCATGCCCGGCATGCGGATATCCGTGATCAGCAGCTCGAATTTGCCGGACGGGAGCAGTCGGAGGCCCGACAGAGCATCGGCGACGTGCGTCGCCTGATAACCGTGGTCCGTTGCGATGTCAACGACGAACCGGCCAAGGTCATCGTCGTCCTCGACAATCAACACGTTCGGTGAGCTCGAACTCATCCTTTCTGTCCTTCCTCTATGCCCCCTGTGCTCGCCACCAGATTCATCTCGGGGTTCGCCTTCAACCCCACTGCTGGGCTCGTCTTCATGTCCATTGCTGAGCTCGTCTTCATGTCCACTGCCGAGCTCGCCTCTGCGCTCGCCTTCCTGCTCTCCGGCGAGCCGGAGGGTATCGTGGGCAGGATGACCCGGAAGAGCGCCCCGCCGGTCGACGAGGAGGCGACCTCGACGGATCCGCCCGCCTCCTCGACGATGCCGTGGACGATGGCGAGGCCAAGGCCGCTCCCGCCGCGGGTCGCCTTCGTCGTGAAGAACGGCTCGAAGATCTGGGCCGCGTCCTCCGCGCGGACCCCGGGCCCCGCGTCCTCGACCTCGAAGCACACGGCGCGAGACCCCGCCGGGCCCTCGCACTCGTGGAGCACGCGCACCACGAGCTCGCCTCCGCCGTCCTGAGCCTCGATGGCGTTCAGGCATAGATTGAACACCACCTGAAACAGGCGATCGGAGTCGAGGGCGACGCGCGCCCACGCGCCGCGGTCGCGCGGGCACAGGACGCTCGTCTCGACGTCGCGCTTCCTGCACTCCGGGCCCAGGAAGGCGACAACGTCGTCGATCACGCGCCGGAGATCGCTGTCCTCCTGCTGCGACCGCGACGGCCGAGCGAGGGAGACGAGGCGGGAGACGACGCGCGTTATCCGCTCGGACTGCCGCGCGATCGTCTCCAGCTCGGCGCGCAGGTGCTCCGGGCACCCGGGCAGGTCGGCCGCGCGGCGCGCGCGGCCCTGGATCACGTTCAGCGGCGACCCGATCTCGTGGCCGAGCGACGTCGCCACCTGCCCCGCGGCGGCGAGCGCCTGCGCCTGCTGCAACCTGCGCTCCACGTTCACCCGCGCCGCCTCCTCCCGCTCGGCGCGCTCCCGGGCTTCCCGCAGCGACCACGTCATCGTGTTGAAGGCATGGGCCAGGCGCGACAGCTCCTCCGCGCCCTTCTCGGGCACGGCCGCGTCGAGATCCCCGCTGGCCACGCGCTCGGCCCCGGAGAGGATGGCCCTCGCCGGGAGCGCGACGGTGAAGCGCCCCACGAGCCCGGCCACGATCGCGCTGATCAGCAGCAGCACGACGCCAGTCGCCGCCAGGCCCTGATTCAACGTGTCCTCCAGCACCTCGATGTAGTGGCGGTCGCGCACCAGGACCGCGACCAGGGGCGGATTGGCGTTGCTCGGCTGGATGGAGACGGTGCGGATCAGCACCGATTGTCCGACCAGACGGGCAGGCTCCTCGATGTCTCCGCCCTCGCGGAACGACCGATAGGCGAACGCCTCGAGGCGCTCCGCCTCCCGCTTGACCCCCTCCGTGATGAAGACCGCCTCGCCTTCCCTTGTGAACGCGGCGACGCCCAGGATGCGCTCGGCGCTCGCGAAGTGCTCGGCGCGCCGCCGGACGAGCGCGATGTCCTTGCGCTGCAGCGCGCTCTCGACGAACGCCTGGAGCAGGGTGGCGTAGTTGCGGAGCTCCGCCGTGGCCTCGTCCCGCAGGACCTGTTTGCGGTGCGCCGAGGCGAACACGCCATACAGCAGGATCGCCATCGCGATAGGGACGACGAGCGACAACCAGACCTGGTGCGCTAGCCTCATCCCCGCGGGTCGGCGCTGGTGCTGCAGGGCCATACGACGATCCCCCGCGGCGCCCAGAGGACGCCACCGCGTTGACGCTCCGCGTCATCGGCGGGTTCCGATCGTGCGAAGCCCTCGGATCACATCACCATTTGCCCCGATCGGCAAGGCCTTCCTGGCGCTCGACAGAGGCATTCATCGCGCGACCGCGCCACACGAGCGCTCGACATCAGGCTCTCCCTGAGCGGAGCACTGGATCTGGCGGACTCCTCCGTGACATCGGTCACGCGTCCTTGCGTACCGGCGCGGCCCGCGGCCGCGCGCGCTTCGCCCCGCCGCCGCGCGCTGCGCTCTCCTCGAGCAGCTCCCCCCACCGCGAGATCGCCTGCGCCACATCGCCGAACCCCCGCCCGGCGTCGGTCAGCTCGTACTCCACGCGGACGGGCGGGCCCGGCAGCACGCGCCGCACCACGAGGCCGAGCGCCTCGAGCTCCTTCAGCCGGCTGGAGAGCATCCGATCGCTGATCGCGTCGAGCCGCTCGCCGATCTCGCCGAAGCGGAGCGCGCCCTCCTCGAGCGTCGCGATGATGAGGCCGTTCCAGGGCTTGGCGAGCACGGCCATCGCCGCCTGGAACCTGTCGCAGAGGTGCTGGCAAGAGTGCTTCATTCCACGACCCTTGCCACAGCATGACCGCTTCACTACCAAAAAGGAAGCCCCTTGACACGAGGTAGTATGGATTCATGATGCTCGCCGAACGGATGCTACTTCCCTTTCGGAAGCTACATCTTCTTTGCAAGGAGCATCGATCGTGACCACCGCCTCTGACCTGCTGTTCAGCCCCTTCGCGCTCGGTCCCCTGTCGCTGCCGAACCGCCTCGTGATGGCGCCGATGACGCGCTGCCGCGCGGACAGCCACGTGCCGACCGAGCTCCACGCGCGGTATTACGAGCAGCGGGCCTCGGCAGGCCTCATCGTCACCGAGGCCACGCAGGTCAGCCCGCAGGGCATCGGATATCTCCGCACGCCGGGCATCCACACCGACGCGCAGGTCGAGGGGTGGCGGCTCGTGACGGACGCGGTCCACCGAGCTGGGGGGCGCATCGTCGCGCAGCTCTGGCACGTCGGGCGGTCGTCCCATGTCTCGTTCCAGCCGAACCGGCAAGCGCCGGTGTCGTCCTCGGCCATCGCCATCCGCAAGGGCCATGCGCACACGGCCGAGGGCCCGCAGCCGTACAGCACCCCGCGCGCCCTGGAGACGGACGAGGTCCCCGGCGTCGTCGCGCAGTTCGAGCACGGGGCGCGCCAGGCCAAGGCCGCCGGCTTCGATGGGGTCGAGCTCCACGCGGCGAACGGCTACATCATCGATCAGTTCCTCCGCGACGGCGTGAACCGGAGGACCGACCGGTACGGCGGCTCGATCCAGAACCGGGCGCGGTTCCTGCTCGAGGTCACCGACGCCGTGACCGGCGTGTTCGGCGCGGACCGGGTCGGCGTGCGGGTCTCGCCGACGGGCGACTACAACGACATGAGCGACTCCGATCCGAAGGCGCTCTTCGGCCACGTCGCCGCCGAGCTCTCCGCGCGCAAGCTCGTCTATCTGCACGTCGTGGAGCCGACCTCCGGCGAGCCGCCGGACGCCCCGGGGCGGGTGACGCCCCTCCTGCGCGAGCGGTTCCGCGGCGCCATCGTCGTGAACGGCGGCTACACGCGGGAGGCCGCCGAGCAAGCGCTGCGCTCCGGCGTGGCGGACCTCGTCTCCTTCGGCGTGCCGTTCCTGGCCAACCCCGATCTGCCCGAGCGCCTGTCGCGCCGGGCGCCGCTCAACGCGCCCGACGTCGCGACCTTCTACTCCGACGGCCCGCGCGGCTACGTCGACTACCCGCGCCTCGGCGAGGCGCAGGCGGCCAGCGCCGCGAGCTGACCTGATGGCCTGAGGACGCCGTGGCCAGATGACCTGATCCCGAGAACCGCGCTCTCGATCGGCAGCGAGGGCCAGGAGCCCCCGCGCCGCTGCCCATGATAGGCTTCCAGGCCGATGTCGGCCGCCGCTCCCTTGCTCCCGGACGATGAGATCCACCTGGCGCTCTGCCCGGCGCGCTCGCCCGCGGAGGCCCCGTGAGCGCGGCGCCGGGCGAGGTGCAGCGCATCGGGGCCGCCGAGCTCCGGGCGTTCATCCAGGACGCGGGGGAGCTCAAGAAGGGCACGCTGCTCTACGACGGCGGGCAGCTCCTGAACCTGGCGCGCCACGAGAACAAGCTGTTCTGCGACGCCAGGGGCTCGGGGGCCTCGCCCTACAAGGTGACGCTCGTCTACAGCGACGCGCCGGCGCCCGCGTTCAAGGGGCGCTGCACCTGCCCGGCGCGGGCCTTCAGCACCGCGTTCTGCAAGCACGCGGCGGCGCTGCTCGTCGCCTGGGCGCGCGCGCCCGAGTCGTTCGTCGTGAGCGACGCGGCGCCCCCCGGCGCCCCGGGCGGGGAGAGAGCGCGCAAGAACGTGAAGAAGGGGGCCGCGAACGCGCAGGCCCTGATGAAGTCGGGCGTCGAGCAGGTCAGCACGCTCGTGCGCGAGCTCGGCGTGGCCGGCGTCGCGACGATCGGGGCCGACCGCATCGAGCAGATGGAGAAGCTCGCCGAGGGCCTCCGGGAGAACCGCCTCCGGCGGCTCTCGGCCCGGACGCTCGACCTCGCCGCGCTGCTTCGCGGACAGGCCGCGGGCGCCGGACAGGCCGCGGGCGCTCGACAGGCCGCGGGCGCTCGCCGCCACGCGCTCCCGGCGGTCGCCTACGCGAACCTGATGGCCGACCTCCTGCTCACCGCCCGCAAGCTCGAGAAGCACCTCGCGGGCGAGCCGCTCGACGACCGCCACGTCGAGGAGCTCGTCGGCAAGACGTGGAAGGCGTCCGACCGGATGCCCGCGGACGGGCTCACGCTCGTCGAGTACGCCTTCTCGACGCGGACCACGAGCGACGATTTCGTCATCCGGGAGAGCCGATTCATCGACCTCGAGTCCGGCCGGCACTTCAGCGAAAAGCAGATCCTCCCCGCCTTCATGGCGAAGCGGGGCGACCCGAAGCGGAGCTTCGCCGGCGAGGTGCTCGCCGGGGCGCGCGCGACGACCTACCCCGGCTACCCGCCGCTCCGCCTCGACTTCACCGATCTCGGCGACAAGCGCCCGCTCGACACAGGCGCCCTCGAGGCCGTCCTCGCGCGGGCGCTGCCCGACGTCGGCGCGGCGCTCGCGGCCCTCCAGGAGCACCGCAAGGACGTCTTCGCGCCCGACCTCGTGCCCGTCGCCGTGCTCACCGACACGCTCTTCGCGCGCGGCGCGCGGCTCTCGGCGGTCGACGACAAGGGGGAGGCCCTCCACCTGCCCGACGACCCGGCGCTCGAGGAGCGGCTCGCCGGCTCGCTCCGCGACGCCCGGCTCCGCGCGCTGCTCGGCGACGTCGGGATCGACGCCGCCCTGCCCGTCCTGTGGCCGCTCGCCGCGATCGTCGAGGGCCCGCTCGGCCTCTCGCTGCTCCCGGTCATCGAGCAGGGGACCGCGGCGCGGACCGGGCCGCTGGAGGGCTCCGCGTGGAACGCCGCCGCCCGCGAGGCGGGCGCCTCGCCCGCGGCCATCGCGCTCGGCGAGGTCCGCGAGGAGCTCGCCGAGGCGCTCGCCACCGGCCTGACCGGGCTCAGCGCGCGCGTGACGGACCCGCTCGCCGAGCGGCTCCGCGACCTCCGCCTCGAGAAGCAGGCCGCGCTGCTCCAGAGCCTGCCGCAGAAGCCCGAGCCGGCCGACCGGCTCGACGACTTCATCAAGCTCTACCAGGTGCTCGAGATGGCGCTCGTGCGCCTCGCCGGCGCGACCCACATCGATCGCGCCGGCGAGGGCAAGGCGATCGAGCGCGTGCCGACCTACGAGAGCGTCGTCGTGGCGCGGCCCGACGAAACGCTCCCCCCGGACGAGGTGGCGCGGCGCCGGGCCGCGGGCGCGATGAGCCGCTACGTCGCCGCGGTCCACCACGCGCGCTACTACGCGTCGCTGCCGGCGAGCGAGCTCGTGCAGAGCATCTTCCCGATCTGGGCCGACGGCACCGCGACGCCGACGATCGCGAGGACGTTCGCGCCGCTCGGGGCCGAGGCGATCGCCGCCGCCGAGAAGGCGCTCACGGTGAAGGCGGGCCGCGTGGCGAAGCTGACCGCGGTGCGGGTGCTGCAGGCGGTCGTCCAGCACGGCGGCCCGGCCCGCGGCGAGGCGGCGGCGATGCTCGGCAAGGTCGCGGAGCACGCCAAGGACGCCGGCCTGCGGGCGCTCGCCCGCGACGCGCTGGACGCGATCGACGCGGAGCCGTCGGCCGGGTCGGGCGGCGCCGCGGTGCGCGCGCGCCGCGCCGCGCGGGTGGATCGGGTGCAGGAGCTCGCGAAGACGCTCGGCGCGGCGCCGACAAAGGAGGAGCGGGGCGAGGCGCTCAAGGCGCTCGCCGAGCTGGGCGACCTCGCCGCGCTCCCGGCGCTCCGCCGCGCCTTCTACGCGGACGCCTCCCGCGACGTGCGCGAGGAGGCCGCCTACGCGCTCGCCCAGCTCGGCGACGTCGAGATGGTCGAGACCTTCGTGCGGATGCTGGCGGGCCGCGGCAAGGACGAGCGGGAGGCGAAGATCGCCGCGTACGCGCTCGGCTACCTGGGCGACGTCCGCGGGCTGAGCGAGCTCCTGTCGGCCTACGCCGAGGGGTACAAGCCCGGCATCGTGGCGGACGCGATCCGCGCGTTCGGCCCCGTGGCGCTCGCGCCGCTCGTGGATCTCATCGAGGCGCGGCCGGAGCTCGCGAAGCGGGCGGCGGCGCTCGACGCGCTGAAGAAGATGGACGACGCCGCAGTGGCGGGCTGCCTGCTCGAGCGGATCGAGGCGCGGCGCGGCGGCGCCGATCTCGCCGAGAAGGCGCAGCTCTACCTGAAGCTCGCCGACGTGCACCCGCACAGCCGGCGCGAGGTCGCGACCGCGATCACGGCGGCGCTCGCCGCGGTGGACGGCAAGGAGGCGCAGGCGGCCGTCAAGGCGGCGCAGCGGGCCCTCGGCGTCGTCAAGCGCAGCAAGTAGCCGGCCGCCGTCCGGTCACATCGCGATCTGCACGGAGAGCTCGGCGCGTGGCCGGCCTCCGCCAGGCCACATCGCGATCTGCGCGCCTCGCCGCCTCTCCGCCCCACCGTGAAGGCGGCCAGAAAGCCGGCGAGTTTCGCTAAGGTAGCTCCACGAGTCTCCAGTACTTGTTGAGCGCTGCCATGAGCTCGACGAAGCTGAGGAACGTGACGGGCTTGAGGAGATAGCCGGCCACGTTCAGGTTGAAGGCCCCCACCTTGTCACGGTCGTCGTTCGAGGTGGTCAGCACGACAACCGACGTGGCCACGAGATCCGGATCGGCCCGCAGCTCGCGCAGGAACTCGATGCCGTTCATCTTCGGCATGTTCAGGTCGAGCAGGATCAGCCGGCGCTCCACCGGGATGACGCCGCTGCGCAGGATCTCGAGGGCCTCGACCCCGTTGCCAGCGATCCAGAGGGGGTTCGAGATGTTGTTGCGCTGGAACGCCCGGCGGACGTTCATCACATCGACCTCGTCATCCTCGACGAGGAGGATGTTGAGGAGCTTTTCTTCAACGTTCATTGTCTCCTGGATCTCCTTGGCGAGGAGGGCGTGAACGTCAACCTCCGCGCGATGGCCGCCGCGGCAATTATCATGGCAAGACGGCGGCGGCCGCGGAGGTTTCGCGGCCGCCGGTGTGCCGGGGCGCGCTCCGACCTGCCCGCACCCGCGCGGGCTCCTCGAAATATTCCATCGCTCGAGCTTGGACCGCCGTTTCGCCCGGTTCAACTCCAGCAAGGAGCTTCCGTACCTCTGCTGAGCTTGCCAGTGGCGCTCGCCGGACGCGGCAGCGCCGGGCTTCAGGAGTCGCTCGGATCACGCTTCTGCCAGGTGAAGCGGAAGGAAGCCGGTGATCTTCTCGGCCGCCGGGTTCATGAAGGGCGCGACCGTCCCCTCGTCCCGAACATGCTGGGTCATCGCTCGTCCTGGTGGTCGCCTCTTGTTTGGAGGCTGGATAAGGCCTGCGCTCCGGGAATTGAAGGGCAGAACGCGTGATGGCCTGTTTGGGCCCGGAGAGGCTCGCAGGTGAGGAGGGAGCGCGCCAAGGCAGGAAGATCCTTGATCTTCCCCCGCTCGCTTTCCTGCCGCTGTCCGGTCACCCCGGGCGCTCCGGTCGCGCCGAGGTTTCGCGCCGGGGTTCGTTCGGGAGCGGTTGTGTCTTGCCGCGCTCGCTCGTGCGCTCGGGTCAGCTCGCCCGGGGCCGCTGTCGCCACAGGGTCATCAGCACCCGCCCCACCTGGACCATGCGGCCGACGCGCCCGTTCGGGCTCGTGTCCGCCGCGCGGTACGGCTCGGCGCGGTACGGCTCGGCGCGGTACGCCGGGCCTGGCGGCGCCGCCTCTCGCGCGGCGGCTGCGCCGTCCGAGGCCGGGGATGCCGAGACCGACGCCGGCCCGAGGCGCCTGTCGAGGTGCACCTCGACCGCCTCGCCGACCAGGTTGCTCACGTCGCGGTCCTGCTCGATGCAGTGGAGCAGCAGCCGGTCCGCGAGCGGATCGGGGAGGTAGACGGTCACCGCGCGCCGCGCGCGGCCGTCGTTCCCGACGAGCACCGCCGGGACGGCCGGCGGCTCCGAGGTTGTGGCGAGCGCCTGGGGCTCGGCGGCCGCGCTCGCCTGCAGTGGCGCCGCGGGCGGCTCGGCGGCCGGCTGCGCTTCCGGCGCTCGCTCCTGCTTCGCCTCGGCCGGCCTGTCGTCGTCGTGCGCTCGCTTGTCTGCGGCGGGCCGCGACTTCAGGGCGTCGTGGGCCGGTTTGCCGTCGGTGCTGCCTGCGACGAACGCGTCGGCCTTTTCAGGCGACGGCGGCTTTCTTAGCGAGACCGCGACTTGCTTTTTCGCCATGATGAAGCTTCTCCAGTTCTTCGAGAAGGTGGGTGATCTCTCTGGCCGCGGCGTCGCGCGGCGCGTAGCCCGTCACCCCTTGCCCGCAGGCGAGGGACTCCTGGTAGGCAATGCGATAGCCGAGCTCCGTGGAGAGCACCGGCAGGCCCGAGGTCTCGAGCACCGCGCGCGCCGATTTGCCGAGCGCCGTGCGGCCCTGCTTGCGCGTGATGAGGATGCAGCCCTTGAGCGCGCTCCGCAGCGCCGCGGCCTCGCGGAACACCTCGATCGCGGCGGTGAGGGCCCAGGCGTCCGCGGCCGTGGGGCCGCAAGGGTAGATGGCCACGTCGGCGACCATCAGCGCCGACCGCGCGATCTCGCCGTGACGCGGGGGACAGTCGATGACGGTGAGGTCGTACGCGGCGGCGACGTCCGGCAGCTGCCCCGGCTTGTGCATCGAGGCCCCCATGGCCATGACGGTCGGGATCTCGTGCCCCGCCTCGGCGGCCACGTCGCCCCACGTGCGGACGGTCCCCTGGGGATCGGCGTCGACGAGCAGCACGCGGCGGCCGTTCGCCAGCGCGGCCACGGCGAGGCTCACGGCCGTGGTGCTCTTGCCGATCCCACCTTTCTGTCCGGTGAGCGCGATGATCATAAGTCCTCCCCCTAGCAGAACCTGCGCGGCGCGGTCCACTTTCTTGCAAGCGCCCACACGGCTGCTGCACCGCCATCGGAAGGGAATCCCCTACGCCGGCGTCGATTTTTGGGTGCTGTCGATGGGTTGGCCGGCACATCGCAAGAGGTAGTTCAGCTCTCTTTCGGGCCGGACGATCCTCTTCCCCCACGTCACCTGGGCGCCATGAGGACACCCTGTCCAGATGCGCGTCCGGCGCGCGCGAGGGAGGGCACCTCGCGTGCGCCCGCGGCGCCTCGTCAGCACCGGAAGCGTGCGGCTCGGGCGAGCGGGCGAGCCGGAGCCCCGGGCGAGCAGGGCATCGAGGCCCAGGTGCGGCGGACAGCGGCCAGGCTCGCCCCCGAGCCCGGATGGGCGATCGTACAGAACGACGGCTGATCGAGCGGAGGGCTCCCCGCCGACGGTCAGCTCGGCGGCGCGGCCTTCGACTCCACGTTCTGCTTCATCGCGCCGAGCCCCTTCTCGAAATCAGCACCGACCCTCTTGTCCATGAATAGCCCGAATGCTTCCGCCTCTTTCGGTCGTTCTCCCGCTCCCGGCGCAGCGCCCGATCAGGCCATGCTGGCGAGCTTCACCTGGTATGCCGCCCACTGTCGGATGATCGCGACGAAGGCGCCCCGCCTGGCCTCGAGGTCATCGAGGCTGGTGAACGTGACGATCGCCCGGTCAGCAGACAACCACTTCAGCAGGCCCGCCGCGTCGTCGATCGACTGGCTGAGGGAGGATTCCGCACGCACGTTGGCCCCGTGGTGCAGCACGACCTGGACCGCGCCTTTGGCCCGGACGTTGGCCGTGGCGAACCATCCGTGGCAATAGAAGCTCGCTGAATTCCACTTGATCCCCTCGGTGATCGCCGGGTCGACCCCGAGGATGGCGCTCCGAATCGCCACGACCACGGCTTTGAGCGGGTGCTCCAGCGCAGCCAGGTAGGCCGTCACTGCGGCGGAGTCATCGTGTTCGCTGGTGGACGGAGCACGCGTCCCGCCGCTTCGCCGTTTCTTCGCCTCTTCCTGTGCTCCCTTTTTCATGACATCTTCCCTTCTCTCTGCATGAAGTCCATCGTACACGCCTCTTCGCGTGCGTCGCGCTTGGCGCGTGCAGAGCGCGGTCGAGCCCGCTGCGTCTCGCCAGCGCCCAGGGTCGCCTGACCACCGCCCCCGGCCATGTGGAGCAGGGACGCTCGGGAAATTGCGGACCTCTGTGACAGCTCGACCCAGCCCGCGCTGTCACAGAGGTCCGCGTCGAGCGGACGGCGGACGACCACCATGTGTGCCCGGAAGGGCTCCTGATCCCGGGGCCCGTCAGCGCGATTGAATTCCACCTCACGCGCTCGGCTCAGCCCTCTCCCTCCCTTGCTTGTGGCACGTCGGTCGTCCTCGACACCGACCGCCGGCCCACGTTGCCTTGAGGACCAACGATGACGAGCACAGCGACCGCCCCCGGATCCCCTGGGCTCCCCACGAGCTACATGAGCGCTGTCCGCAGCGCGCCTTTTTGCAGTGATCGAGTGCGCGAAAAACCTCGACGATCTCGTGGTCGTCGCGTGGAATGGCGAGGCCGAACGCCTCTTTGGAACTACCGCTGACGAAGCGGTGGGCCGCCGCCTCACGGACACGATCTTGAGCGCACCGGACGCCGAGGCCTGGCGGCGCTCGCTCGGGCAGGCGAGCGCCCCGCTGCGCTGCACCCATGCCCGCAAGGACGGACGCACCATCGTGTGCGGGTGGCGACCCGACCCAGGTTGGAGTAGCCGGGCCCAAGTTGAGGTAGCCGGGCGGCGCCATGCGCACTGTCGCCTCCCACCCTGCCATTACGCCCAGCGACAGCGATTTCTCACGCCAGGCATCAATCCGCCAATCCGACCCGACCCGGGTTGGGGTAGCGGCGGCGTCAGATGTCAGCCCGACATAGGCGCCGCGATTCACCTATGGCCTCCCCACATCCGTTGATTCTTCTTCTCCCCTGGTGCGCTCGTCGATCCAGCGGCGGCAGGGCGGCCCGTTCCCTCGACCTGCTCGACGCCCACCGTGCCGCCAAGAATCGACCGTGACATGTCACGTGACATGTCACGGATCGACCGTGACATGTCACGGATCGACCGTGACATTTTGCAGCTTCATCAAAACCCCGGCGGTGCCAGGGGGATTCCAAGGCCGGCGATGAGCGAGCACTCGTCGCTGCGATCCCGGCCCCAAGGCGCTGCGGATTAGCCAGATCAGCACGGCTGCACGGGCGGTGGGTCAGCAAAGCCGCGATCTGGCACATGTATTGCTAAAGTATGTGTTGCTAAAGGCGGTACGTTCTGGACGCTCCACTGTCCGGTCACGGCCGCGTCTCGGGTGCATCGACATCAGGGCCGGAGAGCGCCGCCGTCATGCCGACGGCTGTCCACTCAACTGCTCTTGGCGGAGTGGGACCGACGCGCGCGAGCTTTCGCAACCAATCTCAAGGAGTGCCAGCAAACCGAACGCCGCTTCTCGTCTCATCCATGATCCGCACAGGGGCACATCCTCTACTGACTCTCGGCACAACATCATCTTCAGAATCCACGAAAGTGAATCCATGACGACCAGTCACATTTTGACCGCTTCCATGTTCCGTCGCCTCGCCCACGCCGTTTCGCCCTTGCTCTTGTGCGCGCTTCCCCTCGCGTGCGTCGCCGGTCAGGAGGGCGAGCTGCAGCTGGAGGAGGAGGCGGTGGGGGAGGCGAGACAGGCGCTCAGCTCCTGGTATTGGTGGGGGTACGGGACCACGACGGACTTGAATGGGGTGCTCTTATATCCCGCCAGTAATAGTCACAGATGCTTCCTCAGTGGTGTTGCAGGGGATCTCGGCCATGGCGACGCTGCTGCCCCTGGCGTGCTGTCGACCGCCTCGGTGGGTCTCAACGGGTTTGGTCTCTATCTCCTCAAGGGACATGGGGGCGCCGCGGTGAGCAGCTCTAACACGAGGGTCTGGAGAAACAACCCTGTCTTCGCTAGCACAACCTGTTTTCCCGGCTCAAACTTTACAAGTGGAAGTTGGGTAAGCAATCTAAGCAATGGAAGCATCGCGCCTCCCGTCAAGATCGCCGAACTGGACACCTTGCACCGGCGACAATGCTTCCTCACGGGTGTGATCGGCAGCTATTACACATGGTCTGCAACCTCAAGCTATGCGCGCGTCAGGGAGATCACGCAGCCAAGCTCGACGTATCCGACGCCTGGCTGGTATGTCGAGTCCAACGTCGGGCATTTTGATAACATTAGCGGCAACCCGGGCGTGCAGGCTGGGCACGTGCAGGTCAATGCCGCATGCGTCACCATCCCGTCAGAATTGGAGATCGTCACAGGCTCGACGGGCTCCAACCCCGATTTCACAACCCACCTCGAAATCGCCTCGGAGCTGAGCGCCAGGGCGTGCGCGCTCACCAGGATCTCGGGGAGGTATGGTCACGCACGTCTCCAGCCGGCGCTGGGCTGGGACGACGGCGCCGTGATCGAGCCGCCCACCGAGGCTGAGGGGTTTGCGGGTCCCTGGAGAATCAAGGTCAACGACGGCAGGTCGGCCGGGTGGGCCTGTGTGGGGGATCTGGATTCGGAGTGAGCTTCGAGCGGCAAGCATAAGGCGTTTCATAGAAGGAAGTCCAAGCGGCGGCAGGCTTCACTTCATGTGCGACCCGCGTTCTTGCTCCCTCCGTGGAGGCTTTCGACGCCCCGCTCGGGCCACGGGGTCTCCCCCGCGAGCCTGGGGCCTGCTACCGGGCGCTCCCGCGCTTACCCGGGCGGGGCTCGCCCCCGCTGGAGACGTGCAGCGTGAGACCGCTCCCTCGCCCCGCGGGCGGGGCCCAGGATCGATCTCGTCGGCTGAGCCCGCCCGGCGCCTCGACGCGAGGATAGGGAGCTCCCTTCCCTACACGACATGTGAACAGCGCTCCTGATCCCCGGGGCCCGTCAGCGCGATTGAATTCCACCTCACGCGCTCGGCTCAGCCCTCTCCCCCCGTGCTGACCGCTCGTCGGTCGTCCTCGACACCGGCCGCCGGCCCACGTTACCTTGAGGACGAACGATGACGAGCACAGCGACTGCCCCCGGATCCCCTGGGCTCCCCACGAGCTACATGAGCGCTGTCCGCAGCGCGCCTTTCGCGGTGATCGAGTGCGCGGGAGATCTCGACGATCTCGTGGTCGTCGCGTGGAATGGCGAGGCGGAACGCCTCTTTGGAATTACCGCTGACGAAGCGGTGGGCCGCCGCCTCACGGACATGATCTTGAGCGCACCGGACGCCGAGGCCTGGCGACGCTCGCTCGGGCAGGCGAGCGCCCCGCTGCGCTGCACCCATGCCCGCAAGGACGGGCGCACCATCGTGTGCGAGTGGCGACATGCGCCCGTGGTCGACGACGGCGGCAAGCCGATTCGGCTGCTCTGCTTCGGGCAGGATGTCACGGAGCAGGTCAAGGCCGTCGAGGTGCTGAGGGAGAGCGACGTCATCCTCCGGGCCATCCTCGGCGCCGTGGACACGGCCGTGACCCGGATGGATCGGGATGGCGTCTGCACCTTCCACGAGGGCAAGATGCTCCAGTCCCTCGGCCTGAAGCCGGGCCAGTTCATCGGCATGAACGTGTTCGACGAGCCTCCCACGCCGATGGACATGGAGCCGATGCGAAGAGCGGTCCGGGGCGAGCTCGTCCGCACCCACGTCGAGGCGTTCGAGATGGCCTGGGAGACGTGGGTCATCCCGGTCCGCGACGCCCGCGGGGAGCCCGACGGCGCGGTCAGCTTCACGCTCGACGGCACGGAGGCGAAGCTCAGGGAAGACGAGCTGAAGTCGCGGCTCGAGATCATCGAGCGCCAGCAAAACGTGATCCGCGACCTGTCGACGCCCATCATCGAGGTCTGGGACAGCGTGCTGACCCTCCCGATGGTGGGCGTCGTCGACAGCAAGAGGGCCGCCGATGTGATGGACGACCTCCTGGCCGCCATCGTGGACAAGCAGGCCCGCTTCGCGATCCTGGACCTCACCGGGGTCGAGTTCGTCGACACGAAGACAGCGAGTTATCTCATCGAGCTCGTCCGCGCCATCCGGCTGCTGGGCGCCGAGGGGGTCATCACGGGCATCCGGTCCAGCGTGGCGCAGACGATGGTCTCCCTCGGGCTCGACCTGTCGGGCATCGCGACCGTGGGGAACCTCCGCGCGGGCCTCAAGCTCTGCATGAAGCGCCTTTCGGCGAGCGACGCGGCGTCGTCCGGCGCGCCGGCGCGCACCCCCGCCGGAGGCGCCGCGCCGAGGCCCGCGGCGGGCGGCACAGGCTGAAGCCGAGGGCAGGAGGCCGGCCTCGCGGGTCGGGCGGACCGCGCCGCCGCCTCGAAGTTCGCGTTTGCGTCGGCGATCCCAGGCCCGTAAGGAACGGCGGACAGGCACCGCCGCGCGCGGCGCCGGGAGACGCCGATCGTGACCACCCAGCCCCGCAGCCCCAGGAACGTCGGCCAGCGCGCAACGAGCCCTCGCAGCCCTCGCCGCGCCGGGTGCGCCCCCGTCGCGCGCCAGGCCGAGTGCGCCCCCGTCGCGCGCCAGGCCGGGTGCGCCCCCGTCGCGCGCCAGGCCGCCCTGGCGCTCGCCCTGGCGCTCGCCGGCGCCGCGCCGGCCGCGTGCGCGCCGCGGGGGGCCGCGGCGCCTGCGGCCGTCGAGGCGCCGCTCCCCGCCGCGTTCGGCGCCGCGCTGGAGGCCGAGATCGCGAGCTCCGCCGCGGCGGCGCCGTACCTCGCCGCCATCGAGCGCGCCGTCGACGCGCCGAGCGACGAGGGCGCGCTCGCCACCGTGATCGCGTCGCTCGACGCGCTCGTCTTCGGCGCCGGCACCGCGAGCGGCCCCGCCCCCGACGCCTCGGCGATCGCCTTCCGCTCGCGCGAGGCGCTGCCCGAGGTCACCCGCCGCCTCCAGCGCGCCTGGGCGTTCGCCGACGTCGCCGGCCGCGGCGCGCCGGAGATGCCGTTCGTGCGCGGCGCGCTCGCGGCCGCCCTCCACCGCATCGCCCTCCACGTGGGCGACGAGGCCGCGGCGGCGACGTGGAGCGCGCGCCGCGGCTGCGCGGGCGAGGCCGCGCTCATAGGCCCGCTCGATCCGACCCCGCTCCAGAGCCTCGCCCGCCCCTCGCCGGTGAGCTCCGCGCCGGGCGCGCCGCTCGCGCGGTCCTACCCGGGGATCGCGCCGTTCGCGAGGGCCACCTCGCCGATCGTGGTCCGCGCCGACGCCTGCGCGATCCCCGTCGACGCGGTGAGCGCCCTCCAGGGCACGCGCGCCGTGGTCGTCGACCTCCACAACCCGATCGCCCAGCGCGTGAGCCTCGCGCTCGCCTCGTCGTCCGCCGCCGTGCTCGAGGTGGGCGGCGTGCTCGCCCTCCAGCGCGACTACGCGGCGGGCGGCGCGCAGGTCACGCGCCTCGCGACGGTGGAGGCCCAGCCGGGGACGCTGCGCGTCGTCGTGCGCGTGGCGCAGAAGGGCGACGGCAGCGACGTCGAGCTCAGCGCGTGGGGCGAGAACGGCCTCCCGCTCCGCGCCCGCGCGCCGCGCCCCGGCGCCGCCGCGTCCGCGACCGCGGCGCGGCCCGCCGCGGTGAGCCTCGTCCCGGCCCCGGCGGCGGGCGGCGCCCCCGGCGATCGGCTCGGCCCCGCGGGCGTCGACGTCGCGGCCGCGGCGCTGCTCGCGCTCGGCGACGCGCGCGCGGCGGAGCACCTCCTCGACCCGGACGGCGACGGCCGCCTCCGCCAGGGCGGCGCGCCCTCGCCGGCCTCCGCGCCGCCCTCGCCGGCCTCCGCGCCTCGCTCGTCGCCGGCCGCCGCGCCGCGCTCGCCGCGCCAGGATCTGCTCTACGCGCGCGCCATCCGCCGCGTGGGCGATCTGCCCGAGACCAAGGTCGTCGAGCGCACCCGCGCCGCCGTCGAGCGCGTGCTCGCCGCGTGGCCCGCGTCGTGGGAGGCGCGCCTCTACAGGGCGGAGCTCGCCGAGCGCCGCGGCGGCCAGGGCGAGGGCACCATGGACGCGCTCCGGGAGCTCGGGGTGAAGGTCGCCCCGCCCGGCCCGGCCGGCCCGAGCGCGCCCGGGGTCGCAGACGCCGATCGGATGGTCCTCGCGGAGCTCGCGGTGACCGCCCGCCGCGCCGGCGTCACCGACGTCGCCGAGGCCGCGTACGAGAGGCTCGCCGCGGCGGCGCCGGGCTCGGCGTTGCTCGCCGCGGTCGACGACCGCATCCACGGCCGCGCCGGGGTCGACGCG
Source organism: Sorangium sp. So ce362 (assembly GCF_051519845.1). Taxonomy (NCBI): domain Bacteria; kingdom Pseudomonadati; phylum Myxococcota; order Polyangiales; family Polyangiaceae; genus Sorangium; species Sorangium sp. So ce362. Next base: position 10,306,834 of record NZ_CP150332.1, read on the forward strand.
GTCAAGGCCGCCTGCGGCGGCGGGCTCGATCGCTCGAGCAACGCGTGCCTGGGCGCGCTCCTCGGCGCGAGCGACCGCCCCGCGGTCCTCGCCGAGATCCAGCGGCTGCGCCGGCTCCGCCGCGCGCCGGGCGCCCTGCGCGAGGTCGAGCTGCGCGAGCGCGTCGCCCGCGGCGATCTGCGCGGCGCGCTCGCCGTGTACGACGCCATGCCGCCGGGCGAGCGCGTGATGCTGGAGGCGCTCGGCCTCGCCGCCGGCCGCGGCGACGGCCGCGCGGTGCGGGGCCGCCTCGCCCGCGACCGCATGACGGCGCGCGACGCCGCCGCCGGGATCGGCCCCATCTCCCGCGCGCTCGGCCTCACGCCGGACCCGGCGCCGCCGCTCGAGGTCGAGGGGCGCAAGCTCGTGCTGGAGGACCAGGCGAAGGCGTTCCTGCCCGGCGCCGCGACCGCGGTGCTCCGCCACGTCGAGCGGTTCACGATCTCGCCCGACGGGCTCGTCCACTACGTGACGTACGACCTCCGGCGCGTCTCCGGCACCACGGACGTGGCCCAGGGCGCGGTCGCCTACGGCCCGCTCATCGAGGGCCGCGGCATGCCGCGGCTGCTGCGCCGCCGCATCCACAAGCGCGACGGCCGCATCCTCGCGCCCGACGCCGCGTCGAACGCCGCGCAGGAGCACAGCGACCTCTCGCAGCTCGAGCAGGGCGACTACGTCGAGCAGATCACCGAGGGGTACGCGCTGCCGGGCGACGGCGGCCAGCTCGTCATCGACACGTGGGATCTGCTCCCCGAGCGCACGAGCGTCCGCGAGGCGACGATCGAGGTCCGCCGCCCGTCGTCGCTCCCGCTCGCTGTCTGGTCGCACCCGCTGCTCGGCGCCGCGGAGGAGCGCGTCGAGGGCGCCTCCAAGGTCAGCGTCTGGCGCATCAAGGACCAGCCGCCGCGGCGCATCGAGGACGGCGTGCCGCGCATGGAGATGGGCGTCGGCGTCAGCCTGGGGACGCAGACCTGGAGCCACGTGGCCGCGGCGATCGACGAGAACCTCCGCGCGCTCTCGGACCGCGACCCGACCATGACCCGGTGGGCGCGCGAGGCGGCGGGCCCCGAGCGGGCGCCGTCGCCCGCGCTGCTCGAGCGCGTCGTCGCGGCCGCGGGCAAGGCGGTGAAGGTCGCCGGCGGCGCCGAGCTCTCGGATTTCGCGGCGCTCATGGGCGGCGGCCCGCAGCGCACGACGGCGCGCACGATGATCGAGCTCGGCCAGGGCAGCCGGTCGTGGGTCGTCTACCGCGCCCTGCGCGAGCTCGGCGTGCGCGCCGATCTCGCGATCGCCGAGACCGAGCCGTTCAGCTCGTCGGCCGAGTTCCCGCCGCACGCCGGGCGCTTCCGCCACCCGCTCGTCATCGCGCGCCTGCCGGGCGGCGACGTGTGGATCGACGCCGACGTCGAGGGTCCGCCGCTCCCGCCCGGGCGCATCAGCCCCGAGCTGCGCGGCCGCGCCGCCATGCTGCCGGGCGGCGAGCTCGTCACGGTGGCCGGGACGAGCGGCGAGACCGGCGACGAGGTCGACCTGCGGCTCACCGTCGACACGCAGGGTAATGCTTCGGGATCGCTCACGATTCTGCTGCACGGCCGGGCGGCGCAGGCGCTCTCGGAGGCGTTCGAGACGGTGGTCGGCACGGCGCGGCGCGAGATGCTCCGGGGCGTCGTGCTCGGCTGGCTCCCGTGGGCCGACGTCGAGGACGTCACGGTCTCGTCGACCGAGGGCTCGTGGGAGGTCGCGCTCCGCGCCGCCGTGACGATCCACGGCTTCGCGCGGCCGGAGGGCAAGGACGCCGCGGCGTGGACGCTGCCGGGGCTGGAGCCGGTGCACCTCGTGTTCCCGCGCGCGTTCACGGGCACGCTCGGCGCCACGTACGCCTCGCGCGGGGCGCGCAAGAGCGCGCTCGCGATCGAGACCGCGCTCCAGTACCACGTGCGCCGCCGGATCGAGCTGCCGGAGGGCTACGCGGTCCTGCGCGCGCCCGAGGGCGTGCGGGTCGAGCACGCGGGCCTCGCGGCGTCGCGCAAGGGCAGCTACGGCGCGGTGATCGAGGAGGATTTCGCGATGAGCTTGCCGACGGGGACGGTGTCGACCGACGAGTACAAGGCGTTCGTCGAGCGGGTGCAGGCGGTCGACAGCGGCTTCATGGCGGGCATCCGGGTGGCGCGGCCGGCGCCGCCGGCGAGCGGCGCGCAGAAGCCGGCGGCGCGGCCGCAGGGACCGGAGAAGAAGCCCTGAGCCTCGACGTCCGCGAGTCGGTCCCGCTGGCCCCGCTCACGACGCTCGGCGTGGGCGGCCCGGCGCGCTTCTTCGCCGAGGCCGAAGGCGGCGCCGCGGTGGTCGAGGCGTTCCGCTTCGCCGAGGCCCGCGGCGTGCCGCTGTTCGTGCTGGGCGGTGGCTCGAACCTGCTGGTCGCCGACCGCGGCGTCGACGCGCTGGTGCTGCGCGTCCGCGTCCGCGGGGTCGAGGTCGTGGGCGCGGAGGGCGGCGAAGGCGGGCGGGGCCCGAGCCTCCTCGTGCGCGCGGGGGCGGGCGAGGGCTGGGACGGCCTCGTGGCGCGGGCGGTCGCCGAGGGCTGGGCGGGGGTCGAGTGTCTGTCGGGGATCCCTGGGGACGTCGGCGCCACGCCGATCCAGAACGTGGGCGCTTACGGCCAGGAGGTCGCCGAGACGATCGCCGAGGTGGGGGCGATCGACCGCGCGACGGGGGCGGCCGCCGTCCTTTCCGGAGCGGACTGCGGGTTCGGGTACCGCGACAGCCGGTTCAAGCGCGCGTGGCGCGGGCGGTATGTCATCACGGCGGTCACGTTCGCGCTGCGCCCCGGGGGCGCCGCGGCGATCCGCTACCCCGAGCTCCAGCGGGCGCTCGCCGCGCCTGCGGCGGGGGCCGCGCCGCCGCTCGCCGAGGTGCGCAGCGCGGTGATCGCGCTCCGCCGCGGCAAGTCGATGGTGCTCGATCCGGGGGACGAGAACGGCCGGAGCGCGGGGTCGTTCTTCATGAACCCGACGCTCGATGCGGGCGCGGCGGCGGGGGTGCTCGCGCGCATCGAGGCGGCGGGCGTGCTCGCGCCCGGCGAGGCGATCCCGCGGTATCCGGCGGGCGGCGGCCGGGTGAAGCTGTCGGCCGCCTGGCTCATCGAGCGCGCCGGCTTCGCGAAGGGGACGCGCCACGGCGCCGCGGGCATCTCGACGCGCCACACGCTCGCGCTGGTCAACCGCGGCGGCGCCACCGCGGCCGAGCTCCTCGATCTCGCGCGGCGCGTGCGGCGCGGGGTGCTCGACCGGTTCGGCGTGGCGCTCTCGGCCGAGCCCGATCTCGTGGGGTTTGCGCCCGGCGAGACCGACGATCTGGCCAGCGGCGCCCACGCGGCCGACCCGGCGGGTTGAGCGGCCGAGCACGGTGAGCAGCGTCCGCGCGTCCGGGTGGTGGGCGCATTGGCCCGGAGAGATGTCACATGAAGGCGGGAAGGCGGGAAGATCATTGATGATTTTCTTCCCGCCTCCCCGCCTTCATGTTCAAATGTCCCCGCCACCCGCGTCCGGCTCTGCGAGAGGGGCCCACGGGCGACCGGGGCCCCGCGATGTTCCGCGGCTGCGGGCCATCGCGGGGCCTTCTGCGTTTCAGCGCCCGCGGCGGCGCGCGAAGAGGACGCCCAGGGCCAGGAGGGCCGCGAAGCCGCGTCCGCTGTTCTCCGTGGATCCGCCTGCGGCGCTGCAGCCGCCGCCCGGCTCTTCGCCGCCGCCGGTGCTGCCGGTGCCGCTCACGCCACCCATACCGCCCTGACCGCCGGAACCGGCCATTCCGCCGGTGCCGCCGCCCGCGCCGCCCATTCCGCCGGCCCCGCCCATTCCGCCGCCGCTTCCGCCCATTCCGCCGGTGCCGCCGCCCGCGCCGCCCATTCCGCCGGTGCCGCCGCCCGCGCCGCCCATTCCGCCGGTGCCGCCGCCCGCGCCGCCCATTCCGCCGGCCCCGCCCATTCCGCCGGCCCCGCCCATTCCGCCGGTGCCGCCGCCGCCGCCCATTCCGCCGGTGCCGCCGCCGCCCATTCCGCCGGCGCCACCCGCGCCGCCGGCCTCGCCCATTCCGCCAGCGCCTCCGCCGGCCCCGCCCATTCCGCCCGCGCCGCCCGCGCCGCCGCTTCCGCTGGGGCCGCCGGCGCCGCCCGCGCCGCCGCTTCCGCCGCTGCCCTCCGGGGTGACGCCGCCCTCGTAAATCTCCGCGCTTTCATGCGCCTCGGGGTCGCCGTCTCCGGACGAACAACCTGCCCGCAACCCCCCGAAGACCAGGACGCGATTGCCATCGAGCAGCACGGACCACGGAGCGTCGCGCTGCCTGCTCAGGTTCTGCACCGTCGACCAGCCATTCGTCACGGGGTTGTACACAGCGGCGCTGCGGAGGGTGCACTCGTTGCCTCCTGTCCATTCCTTGCCGCCCGCGATGAGCACCATTCCGTTTCCGAGCAGCGTGGCCGTGTGACGTCGGCGCGCGACGTCCAGGGGCCCGGTCACGGTCCAGTCATTCGTCGCCGGCTCGTAGACCTGCGCGTGCGGGACGTTCCGTCCGCCCGTGACCAGCACCCGACCATCGCCGAGCAGCGTCGCCGTGAAATCGGCGGGCGGCATGAGCAACGCCTGCGTGGGCGTCCAGGTGTTCGTGGCCGGGTCATACCGATCGGCGCCGTCGCCGCTCACCACGAGCACGCCGCCGTCGAGCAGCCTCGTCGCCTTGTGCCCGGAATGCGCGAAGGTCAGCGTCCCGGCCGGGGAGAACGTCCCCGTGGCCGGATCGAAAAGCTCCGCCGTCGCCGGATTGCCCGCGCCGCCGCTCACCAGCACCTTCCCGTCGTGCAAGAGGACCGCCGAATGCCGCGAGCGCGAGACGCCGAGCGAGCCCGTCGCAGACCAGGATCTCGTCGTCGGATCGTAAAGCTCGGCGACCGCCGTCCCGCCGCCCACGGCGAGGATACGATCGTCGGGGAGCCCCACGAGAACGACGCTCGGATCGTGGTGCGCGACCATCGTGCCGGTGAGCGTCCACGTCGTGCTCACCGGATCGTAGACCTCGGCCGTCGACGGAGAATCACCGCCCACGACGAGGATCTCGCCGGTCGAGACCCGGATCGACGCGGCCTTGCGGCGCGCCTGCGAGAGCGGCGCGACGTCGCTCCAGGCGTTCGTCGCCGGATCGTAGAGGTTGGCGGACAGCGTATCGTTCCAGTCGTTGTCGTACCCGCCGGCCACGAGCACGCGACCATCGGCGAGCTCGGCCCACGTGCCGTCGTGCCGCGGCACGGGCATGTTCCCGGCGGGCGTCCACGCGGGCTGACAGCCGACGGGCGACTCCCCGACGCAAGCGCCCGCCTGGCAGACGCCGTTCGCCGTGCAGCCGTCGGCGCTGCCGCAAACGGCGCCGCTCAGCGGCGTGCAGGTGCCATTCGCCGACGCGCCCGCGCTCACCGCGCACGCGTCGCACGAGCCCGCGTCACACGCGGCATCGCAGCAGACCCCGTCGACGCAGAAGCCGCTCGCGCATTCGCCCGCGAAGAGGCAAGAATCGCCCGGGGCCGCGAGGGTCAGCCGCTCGACGCTCGTGCTCCCGCCGCCGGCCAAGAGCACCCGGCCATCGGCGAGCGCCGTGGCGGTGTGGCCGCTCCGGTCCGCGTTCAGGAACTTGCCGAGCGACCACCTCCCGCTCGCCGGATCGTAGACCTCCGTGAGCGCGCCGCCGCCGGCGACAAGCACCCGGCCATCGGCGAGCGGCGTGGCCGTGTGCTTGTGATGGGCGACGTTCATCGGCGTCGCGGTCGTCCAGGTATTGCTCGCCGGATCGTAGAGCGCCGCGCTGCGGTTCGTGGAGGAGAACCCCTCACCGCCGTAATCGGTGTAGCCGCCGGCCACGAGCACCTTGCCATTCCCGAGGAGCGCCGCGGTGTGCCCTTCCCGATTCTGGATCGAGCCCGCGGCGGTCCACGTGCCCGTGGCCGGATCGTAGAGCTCCGCGCTGCCGATGGGGTCGCCGGAGGCGTCCACCCCGGCCACCACGAGGACCTTGCCGCTCGGCAGGAGCGTGGCCGTGTGGGAGGAGCGCACCTGCGCCATCGACCCCGCGGCGGTCCACGTATTCGTGACGGGATCGAAGATCTCGCTCGACCTCATCACCCACTCTTCGAACTCGCCGGCGGCCACGAGGATCCGGCCATCGGGCAGGAGCGTCGCGGTGTGGCGCTCGCGCGGCGTGAGGAGCGGCGCGGCGAGCGTCCACGTGCCCGTGGTGGGGTTGTAGATCTCGACGGCGTCGGTCATGCCGCCGGCCACGACGACCCTGCCGTCCGGAAGGAGCGTCGCGGTATGGCCCGTGTGCGGCGTGCTCATCGGCGCGACGAGCGTCCATGTATCCGTGCCGGGGTCGTACACCTCCGCCGTGGCGCTCGCTCCGCCGGCCACGAGGACCTTCCCGTCGAACAAGCGTGTCGCCGTGTGCCCGCTCCGGCCGACGTTCATCGGCGGCGCCACGTCCCAGCGCGGCGCCGTGAGCGCGGCGGCGGCCGCCCCGATGCCGTGCTCCTTTGCGTGGCTTCGCGGGACATCGGCGCCAGTGCATCCGAGCGCCGCGGCGAGCGGCGCGACGAGGAGGACGGGGGCGAGGCGGCGTAACAGTGAGACGGATCGCATGCCAGACGATAGCGGCCTCAACGTTTTGAAAGTCAAGACAAAGCGACAGCCGCGAGATGGGTCGACACACGCTGTCCGTCATCATCGAAACGGAGAGCGGGTCCCACATCTCCGCGCTGCGGCAGCAGGGGATTCCCCAGGTGTTCTACGGCTCTCGCGCGGCGGGCTTCAGCAACGTATAGAAGCCAAACCCCAGCGTGTCGCGGCCCCACGTGAGGTACGCGTCATGCCAGGCGCGAACGCGATCGGCCATCGCCGGCGTATCCGGGTCGGTCGGGTTCGCCTCGACGTGCCGCTCGACGGCGGCGCAATAACGGCCCTCGTACTCGTCCCACTCGTCGTCGCTCGCGCACGCGGTCGACAGCACACGAAAGCCCACCTCCCGCGCGACGCGTGCATTTCCGGCGTGCGTAGTCATCTCGTCCTCGGTCGCCCCGCCGAGCGCTTCGAGGTAGCCGGGCTCGGGCCGTCGCCTCCAGAAACCGTCGGCGAACAGCGCCACGCCGCCGGGAACGAGGCGCGCGTACGCCCAGCGGAGCGCCTCCGCGAACGTGCCCACCGCCTGGCTCGATCCCATGCAGACGACGGCATCGAAGCGCGCCACGTCGCCCACCACGTCGGCGAGCGCCCTGTCCACGAAACGCACGCGCGTATCGAGGCCACGTCGCGAAGCCTCCGCGCGCGCAGCGGCGATGAAGGCCCCGTTGAGATCGACGCCGAGGCCGGAGGCCGGAGAGCGCTCGACCAGGTCGAGGAGAAACCCGGCCCGACCGCAGCCGATATCGAGCACCTCCGCGCCTTCGCGGAGCGCGAGCCCGTCGACGAGCCGCGCGGCCTTCTCCGCCGAGAGCGGGGAGAGGTAGCGGTGCGTCGCGTGGGCGATGGTCGTGAACTTCAGCCGATCCGGGACGGGCATGGTCGGCGCATCATGCCACGAAACGGGCGTTCCGTGACGTTCACCGCGGCTTCAGGACGAGCGACCTGATCCGCGAGCCCACGCGGATCGTGAAGTAGATGTGGGCGATGCACGACTCTTGCCGCCCGGTGAAGCCCTCACCATTGTACACGGCGAGGTCGCATTCCCTGAGCTCCCGCGAGATCGGCGAACTCGGCGACGAGGCGGAGCGCCTCGCCCCCGGCGCCGTCGGTCCCGTACTCCACGTACACGGTGCCGTAGACCTCGCGGCCGTGGGCGAGGGGCACCATGAGCCCGGTGGACGCGCCCGACGCCTCGAGGCTCTCGAGGAGCGTGAAGCGCGGCGCGTCGGTCTCCCGGGACAGGCGGACGATCTGCCGCGTCTCGATGGCCTGCCGCACGAGGCCGCGGCTGGACCTGCGCTCCTCGTCGGTGATCGTCGCTCGATATCTCCACTCCTTGTGGTTGCCGTTCGCGTCGTAGAACAACTCCCGCAGCCGCGGCTGCGTCTCGGCCACCACGAGCTCGTCCACCTGGTTCGCCGCGTGCGGCCGCGGCCCGGTGTAGCGGTACTCGTTCCGGTACGTCCTCTCCCGGATCGGCTCCTGCTTCTGCCACTCCCCCGGGGCGCCCCACTTCGGCACGTACCGGGCGACCTCCTGCCCCTTCTTCTGGCTCTCCGAGATGTTTGGTGGAAGCGCGGCTGCGTGACCTGGTCCCGGCCCCCGCGGCGTTGCGGGCGAGCTCGGCGCAGGAATGGCGCGGTGCGATTGGGGATGGAACGCGCACAGCCGACGGGCTACCTCGGGGGTTACGACACCAACCCTTGGAGCCCGATCGGCTGTGCGCGCGACCACTCTGCTCAACAATGTCCTCGGAATCAAGTTCACTCGCGTCACGGGCGCGCAATTCACGGCGGACGGGCTGGTCTGCGACGTCGAGCCGACCACGGAGATCCCTCGCTGCGGAGGGTGCGGTCGCCCGGTGAGGAAGGTGTACGACCAGCGGAAACCGCGTTGCTGGCGTCACCTCGACCTCGCGGGGATGTCGCTGGAGCTCCGGTACTCGCCGCGGCGGTTGCGTTGCCCGCGGTGCGGAGTGACTACCGAGATGGTGCCGTGGGCCGACCCGATGAGCTGGTTCACGCACGCTTTCGAGGAGACGGTCGGCTACCTGGCGCAGATGACCTCGAAGACCGTCGTCTCGACGATGATGCGCGTCGCGTGGGCGACGGTCGGTGCAATCATTAGTCGCGTGGTCGAGCGGCGGCTTCCCCGCGACATCCTCGACGGGCTCACGCACATCGGCATCGACGAGCTCTCCTACAGGAAACACCACAAGTACGTGACCATCGTGGTCGACCACGTCACCGGGCGCGTGGTCTGGGCGCGAGAGGGGAAGAACGCCGACACGCTCCGGGCCTTCTTCCAAGAGCTCGGCTCGGAGCGATGCGCGCTCATCCAGGCGGTCACGATCGACATGTCGAAAGCGTACATCTCGGCGGTCTCGGAGTCGGCGACGAACGCGCAGATCATCTTTGACCGCTTTCATGTCCAGCGGCTGGTTCATGACGCGCTCGACGAAGTACGCCGTGCAGAAGTGAGGACAATCGAAGACCCCGAAGACCGCAGCGCGCTGAAGCATACCCGATTCGCGTTGCAGAAGAACCCTTGGAATCTGACTGCAATCGAGCAAGCGAAGCTGACGGAACTGCCGAAGACGAACGCGACGCTCTACCGCGCCTACCTGCTCAAGGAGTCGTTCGCAGCCATTCTCGATCGGCGTCAGCCGAATGTCGTACTGGCGAAACTCGAAGAGTGGATGTCGTGGGCCACGCACTCGGGTCTCAAGCCCTTCGCCAAAGCGGCGCGAACGATTGGTCACCATCTCGACGGCATCGTCGCCTACGTCGCGAGCGGGCTGTCGAACGCACGCTCGGAAGGCACCAATGGCAAGGTGCGCACCATCACGCGACGGTCCTACGGCCTCCACGGAGCCTCCTCCCTCATCGCGCTGATTCATCTCTGCTGTTCAGGTCTCTCGCTGCAACCTGTTCACACGTGGCCACGCTTCCACCAAACCTAAAAGAGAGCCCTTCTTCTTCACGTTCCCGAGGACGTCGTAGTCCATCTCCAGCGTGTACCGCTGCTGCTCGTTTCCCCGCTCCTGGTAGGTCCCCGACGCCTCGGTCAGCTGATAGAGGTCGTCGTACGCGAACCGCTGCTCGATCGTCGCGACCGTCACGGCTCCGCCCGGCGACGCGTCGAACGGCACCTCGTTATTGAGCGCGAGCACGTTGCCCACGAGGTCATAATCATACCGCAGCCGCTGGAACGCCCTCGGCGGCCGCCCCATCTGCTGCATCTGCGGCGTCCGGTGGTCCGCGTCCACCTCCGACAGCCGCCGCGTCGACGCCTCGTACCGGTACTTCGTCTCGATCCCGTTGCCCGCCACGACGCGCACCCGCTGCCCGAACTCGTCGTACCCGATGTGTCTCAGGTACTCCGTCGTCATCGGTTCATTCGGGTGCTGCGGATTGACCCGCTGGTTCTCTCCGACCACCGACACCACCGCGCCGCCGCGGTCGTACCCGTAGCGCACGATCTCCTCGCCCGACCCGGGGAAGTGCAGCTCTTGCATCCGACCCAGCGAATCGAACACGTACTTCAGCGTCGCCTCGTACGGCCCCCGGTGCGGCTCGCGCAGCCGCGGGAACTCCGCCACCAGCTCCGCCACATTGCCGAACCGGTCATAGCGGAGAATGCCAACAGGATTGAGACAGGCCGGACGAGAATCCTATGAGTGGATCTCGCTCAGGGGCGCGTTCCGGCTCTGGGCAGCATCCGGTCGAGGTCGGGACGGCAGCGGCACGGCGGTGGGCGTGGCTCCAGGTTCGGGCGCGGCGCTGGTCGTGGCCGTGTGCGTCGGCGCCGCGGCCTCAGAGGCGGCGTCGTCGACGGACAGCGGGTTGATGGCTACCGAAGCGGGCGGCCTGCGCACGACGGGCGGACCGTTCGGGAAGCGTTCCGGATGCGCGGCGTAGGCCGTGTCCAGGGCGACCTGGCGCCGAGCCGCGATATCTTCGACTCGGCCGTAGAATACATCAGCAGGTGTGAAAAGCGCAAGTCCAGAATGCTGATGAAGGTCGTTATACCACGTGAAGAACTCCTGGCACCACGCTCGTGCGTGAGCGAGCGAGGCAAAGCGGTCCGGATAGTCGGGTTGGTACTTGAGCGTCTTGAATTGCGACTCGGAGAAGGCGTTGTCGTCGCTGACGTGAGGCCGGCTGAAGCTACGAACGACGCCGAGCGAGCCGAGGAGCTGAGCGAGCCCCTCCGACCGCATCGCGGAGCCGCGGTCGGCGTGCACCGTGAGCGAGCCGGGCTCGACGCCGTGGCGGGCGACGGTCTCTGCGAACAGGTGCTCGGCGAGCTCTGCGCTCTCGCGCTCGGCGAGCAGCCAGCCGACGGTCATGCGACTGAACAGGTCGAGGACGACGTACAGGCAGTAGAAGACCCCAGGCAGCGGCCCGCGCAGCTTGGTGATGTCCCACGTCCAGATCTGGTTGGGAGCCGTGGCGGTGAGCGTCGGCTTGGCATGCGTCATCGGTCCACGCTAGGCGCGCCGCTCCACGCTCTCGCCGGAGGCGGCGAGCAGCCGGTACATCGTGCGGATGGAGGCGAGATAGACGCCGCGCGACAGCAGCGTCGCGTAGACTTCCGGCGGGGGCTGGTCGACGAACTCCTCACTATGCAGCACGCCGAGCACGGCTTGCCGCTCGGGGTCACTGAGCCGGCGTGGGCTCGGAGCGGGCTCGGGCAGCGCCGGCGGCTTCGCGGGCTGGGTCTGCCGGTAGAGCGTGGCGCGGCTGACGCCGAGCGCTGCACACGCCTGCGCGATGGGGACGTGCGGGTCATCGAGCTCCTCGATGACGTCCATCAGCGCTCTTCGTCGCTCGTGAGATTGACGCCCAGAATGGCAGAGACTTTTTTTTGGAGGTCGATGAGCTTCTCAGCGAGCGCGAGCTTCTCCTCGAGCCGTGCCGAGCGCTTCTCGAGCTCGGCGATGCGCCGGTCCTTCGCGTCGTGCTTCGGCTTGCGGCCGGGCTTGCGCCCCGCGAGAGCCTCGCTGCCATGAAGGGCGAACTGCTTGCGCCACGCCGTCAGGAGGGAGCTGTAGATGCCCTCGCGGCGCAGCAGCGCCTCGATGTCCCCGCGCTGGGTGCACGCGGCCGCCGCGCGAACGATGCGCAGCTTCTCAGCCGCCGAGAACTTCCGCCTCTTGCCCGGCTTCGGCACGCTCTCAACGGCGACGCCACTCGGGCGGGGAGCAGCGCCCTGCGCCGCTGGGGCGGGGGTAGGATCGACGGATCGGAGATGCGAAGGCTTCGGCACGGGTCAGGTCCATTCTCCGCCCTCTCACCACAGATTTCCAGGGGAAGCCTGTCTCACCCGACGTTGGCACAGAGGGTAGCGATAGCTTCGCGTTCCCGCCGCGCTCGTCTCCTGCTTCATCCGCCCCGCGCGGTTGCCGTTCGCGTCGCCGGCCTCCTCGGCTTCGCCGTACGTGTACACCACGTCCTGCGTCACCGGATAGTCGATCTTCCACAGCCGGTTGTGGTCGTACTCGTACCGGATCAGCTGCCCGCGCAACGCGAGCTCCGCCGTCTGCTTCGCGCGAAGGTTCCCGGCCAGGTCGTACCGCCACTCCGTGCGCCCCGCGTCGGGGCTCACGAGCGCCACCATCCGGCCCGCCGTGTCGTACGTCGCCGTGGTCACGTTGTTGCGCGCGTCCGTCACCCGCACCAGCTCGCCCACCGGGTTGTGCTCGTACCGCGTCACGATCGGCTGCCCCACCTCGTCGATCGTGTTCCACTCCTCCACCGCCGCGATCCGCCCGCCCACGTCCCGGTAGGTGTTACGCGACTTGCCGTTCGCGTCGATCACCGTCTCCTGGAACATGAGCTGCCCATCGAGCTGCACAAGGTCGTGCTCGACCCACGTCCGCGCGTACCCAGCCGTCGCGGTGGCCTTGGGGTCCGGCATCTCGACAAGCCGCGTCCGCGACAGCACATCGCGCTGAAAGTGCGTGCTCCGCACCATCTCCACCGCCGTGAACGCCGTGTCCGGCTCCACGCTGAACACCGGCTGTCCCTGCTCCTTCACTCGGCCCAGCGCGTCGAACCGCACCGCACCGCTCACCGCCATTCCGACCTCGGTGCCCGTACCCGTGTCGCGCTCTGATCCTTCTTGGTCTGGATCACCCGCCCGAGCCCGTCCGCGAACGTCACCGTCACGATCGGATCGTCCGCGTGCTCCTCGTCCTTGTGGCTCGTCCTCGCCCACGCCGGCACCGCGGTGGACTGATCAGGCTCGAGCGCGTACTCGAACCCGACCGCCGGCTCTCCCTCTCCGTCAAGGTCTTCCTCGCTCCAGATCTTGCCCGGATCGCCCCCGATGCTCCTCGCCCGGCGTCGACGACGAGCTGCGCTTCTGAGCTACAACGCCCGGCCGCTCGCGCGATCGCTTCATGGGCCGACGGGCGCATCCGCGCCGCGCTGACGGGGCGGGCTCTCCACCATCTTGCTAGAAAGGCCCTCGATTCTTGTGCGTGCACTCAATTGTTCAGGAAACCTGACCCTTGACCTCGATGCTACGACACAGGAAGCAGACAAATTCCTCTTCTGCATCGGTCACCCTGTAAGATAGACCTTCCCAGCCGCGATCGCTTACATCCTCGGCGATGAGCAGCACCAATTCCGTCAGCGCAACCGACTCACCCCTAAACCTAAGCTGCGCGACACCGCCGAACACAACATCGATCTCATTACCGATTTCCGGATCGCGCAGCCGAACCATCAGCACCAAATCTGAATTTTTGCCCTCCCCATATTCTCGCTCGAGCCATAGCCGCGCCACATAACCCATTGGCGCAATCGCCCATGACAACAATTCATTCGTCATTGTGGCTTATACTCCCCAGGAACGTGACTTTTGACCTCTTGACCGGCGGCACCGGGCTTCGACCAGTCATATACATGATGGTGCGTATCCGGAATTCCTTGCACCTTGTTACCTGCATTGTAGTCGGTCCGTCCAACCAGTCGTCCATATTCGTCATAGTGAGCTTTCCAGGGTTCTACTCTACCTTGGTCATTTACGTATTGTCCATCAAGCGTCCGCGTCCCCGGCGTCACCTGTTTGGGCGCTTTCCCGGCGACATGACTGCCTACTTGAGAATCCGGTGCCCCCGTCGCGGCCCCCGCTGTTGTCGTTCCGCCGTTGCTATCCCCACCGGTCGCCGACATTTGCATGGTCATGGCGCCCTGCATCACAGCGGCGCGGCCGCTCACCACAAGCACCGCCCCCACCTCGACGCCCGCGACAGCGACCGGGACGGCCGCGGGAGCCGCTGCGCCGCCCGAACCGGCGGTAGCCGCCACGCCGCCTGCAGCTGAACCGCCCGCGATCGCTCCGCCGACAGCCATCTGCACGACACCGCCGGTCATCTGCCCGGCTCCCATGCCGACTTGAAACGACTCCGTATCCTTTGGAGGCGGCAAGAAGCCGAGCAGGTTGCCAACAACAGGCGTCGCGCCGAGTACAAATCCGTACGAGAATCCGAGAACGGTATCCTCTGCGCGCGCCAGGCCTGCCTCGATGTCCTCCGCTGTGGGCCATCTTCCCGTCGGATCCGTGAACACAACCGGGTTATTCCACGTATACGTGTACAGCCCCAGGTTGATGGGCCGGTACACCCCGCCGTTGATCCTGCCGGCCATGTACTGAGCGAGCACCGGATCTGGGCTCATCCACATCCCGAGCCGCGGCTCGTAGCTCCGCGCCCCGTAGTGGTAGAGCCCCGTCGACAGGTCGAGCTCCTTGCCGGTGAACAGGTACGGCTGCCTGTTCTGGAACTGCGAGTCGGTCTGGTCGGTCCACAGCTCTCCGCTCGGCAGGTACTCGACGTGCTGGCTCAGCTGCTGGTCCTGGTCGGTGACGTACTGCGTGCTCCCGAGGTGGTCGGGGTGGTAGTACAGCACCGGCGGCTTCTGGAACCAGTCCGCGTCGATCTTGCTCGCGAGCCGCGTCTCCCCCGCGAACAGGTGTTTGGTCGCCACCACCCCGTTGCGCACCACGAGGTGCTGGTCGACGTACGCCGTCTCCTCCTCGCCGGCCACCCGGTGCAGGTGCACCCGTCGCTCCCCGGCGCCGTCGTACAGCGCCCGCGACATCTCCTGGTTGTTCTCTCTCACCGACACAAGCCGCCCGTCTTCGTCCCAGCTCAGGGTGCGCTGCGGGCTACCCCGGTATTTCCACTCCTTGTGGTTGCCGTTCGCGTCGTAGAACAGCTCCCGCAGCCGCGGCTGCGTCTCGGCCACCACGAACTCGTCCACCTGGTTCGCCGCGTGCGGCCGCGGCCCGGTGTAGCGGTACTCGTTCCGGTACGTCCTCTCCCGGATCGGCTCCTGCTTCTGCCACTCCCCCGGGGCGCCCCACTTCGGCACGTACCGGGCGACCTCCTGCCCCTTCGTCTTCACGTTCCCGAGGACGTCATACGCGATGTCCAGCGTGTATCCCTGCTGCTCGTTCCCCCGCTCCTGGTAGGTCCCCGACGCCTCGGTCAGCTGGTAGAGGTCGTCGTACGCGAACCGCTGCTGCGTCTTCCCCACCATGACGGCTCCGCCCAGCGACTCGTCGAACGGCGCCTCGTTGTCGAGCGCGAGCACGTTGCCCACGAGGTCATAATCGTACCGCAGCCGCTGGAACGCCCTCGGCGGCCGCCCCATCTGCTGCATCTGCGGCGTCCGGTGGTCCGCGTCCACCTCCGACAGCCGCCGCGTCGACGCCTCGTACCGGTACTTCGTCTCGATCCCGTTGCCCGCCACCACCCGCACCCGCTGACCGAACTCGTCGTACCCGATGTGTCTCAGGTACTCCGTCGTCATCGGCTCATTCGGGTGCTGCGGATTGACCCGCTGGTTCTCTCCGACCACCGACACCACCGCGCCGCCGCGGTCGTACCCGTAGCGCACGATCTCCTCGCCCGACCCGGGGAAGTGGATCTCCTGCATCCGACCCAGCGAATCGAACACGTATTTCAGCGTCGCCTCGTACGGTCCCCGGTGTGGCTCGCGCAGCCGCGGGAACTCCGCCACCAGCTCCGCCACATGGCCGAACCGGTCATACCGGTAGCTCCGCGTCCCCGCCGCGCTCGTCTCCTGCTTCATCCGCCCCGCGCGGTTGCCGTTCGCGTCGCCGGCCTCCTCGGCTTCGCCGTACGTGTACACCACGTCCTGCGTCACCGGATAGTCGATCTTCCACAGCCGGTTGTGGTCGTACTCGTACCGGATCAGCTGCCCGTGCAACGCGAGCTCCGCCGTCTGCTTCGCGCGAAGGTTCCCGGCCAGGTCGTACCGCCACTCCGTCCGCCCCGCGTCGGGGCTCACCAGCGCCACCATCCGGCCCGCCGTGTCGTACGTCGCCGTGGTCGCGTTGTTGCGCGCGTCCGTCACCCGCACCAGCTCGCCCACCGGGTTGTGCTCGTACCGCGTCACGATCGGCTGCCCCACCTCGTCGATCGTGTTCCACTCCTCCACCGCCGCGATCCGCCCGCCCACGTCCCGGTAGGTGTTACGCGACTTGCCGTTCGCGTCGATCACCGTCTCCTGGAACAACAGCTGCCCGTCGAGCTGCACAAGGTCGTGCTCGACCCACGTCCGCGCGTACCCAGCCGTCGCGGTGGCCTTGGGGTCCGGCATCTCGACAAGCCGCGTCCGCGACAGCACGTCGTGCTGGAAGTGCGTGCTCCGCACCATCTCCACGGCCGTGAACACCGTGTCCGGCTCCACGCTGAACACCGGCTGTCCCTGCTCCTTCACCCGGCCCAGCGCGTCGAACCGCACCGCCCCGCTCACCGTCATCCCGACCTCGGTGCCCGTACCCGTGTCGCGCTCCTGGTCCTTCTTGGTCTGGATCACCCGCCCGAGCCCGTCCGCGAACGTCACCGTCACGATCGGATCGTCCGCGTGCTCCTCGTCCTTGTGGCTCGTCCTCGCCCATGCCGGCACCGCGGTGGACTGATCGGGCTGGAGCGCGTACTCGAACCCGACCGCCGGCTCTCCCTCTCCGTCGAGGTCTTCCTCGCTCCAGATCTTGCTCGGCGTGCATCCGACCGGAAGCGCCTGCGGCTCGGTGAGGTCGTTCGGCCCCCAGACCCCGATCAGCCGGCCGAAGTCATCGTACCGATGGACCATCGTGTGCCCATTGACATCCGTCTCCTGCGCCACCGTCCCGAACAGGGGATTGGGCACCGTGATCGAGCGGTATCCGAAGCTGTCGGTCACGCACGTGCGGTAGCTGCGTGTCAGCGCATCGTAGCCGTAGGTCAGCTTGTAGCTGGCCGGATCGGTGAACGTCGCGAGGTTGCCCACCTCATCGAAGCTGAAGCGCCAAGTGGCCTGGTCGCCCGCATACGGTGAGCCGTCCGGCCGCTTGCCCCCGGAGATGACGTTGGTGAGCGTCGCGAGCGCGCCCGTCCCCGGCCAGTACGTCGCCGTGCGCTCGCGCAGCACGCGGCCCTCCGCGTCGGTCGTCCGCACGAGGCTCGGCTTCATGAAATAGGGAGCGTCGTCCTGCTCATACGCGATGTGGTGGTGCACATCGTCCACCGCGCTCCCCTCCTCGCCGAAGGAGAACACGTCCGTGAGGTTGCCGTCCTCATCATAGAACCGCGTCTCCAGCGCGCTCTTGTGAACCGCCCCCGGGTCGTCCGTGGTCCCCTCGTAGAACGCGCTCGTCCGCGCCGTCTCCCTCGGGAAGAACCACCCGCTGGCCGCGATCTGCCCTAGATCGGGCGGCAGGTGCTCGACCTCCTCCACCCTGTAGAGCATCCCCTCGCCGTCGCGCAGGGCCGAGCGCGCCACGAGGCCACGCCGGTAGATGTCCTCGTTCCGGTAATCGACCTCCTCGACCGACATCGCGGAGACCCCATCCTCATCCTCGCCCAGCACCGTCGTCGTGACGTGCCTGTAGCCGAGGTCCATCCGCTCGTCCCGGTGATAGATCCCATCTCCGTACGTCTCGATCCGCGTCCGGTACGTGTGCACCCCGTGCGCGCCGCTCACGCCCTCCACCCCGTCGCGCACCACCACATCGCTCAGCACCCACTGGCTCGACGGCATGTCGACCACCGCCGTGCGGTCGTCGCTCTCGTCCACCGGCGCATTCCCGGCGACCTCCCTCGGCACCACCAGGTTGCCCTCGCGCCGGTAGTCGATCTCCACGCTCCCGCCCAGCGGCCGGTGCACCCGCCACAGCAGGTTCGCCTTGCCGATGGCATTCCTCCGCGTCCGCACCGCGCTGTCGCCGTCCCGCTTCAGCACGTGGTCGGCCAGCCCGTCACCGTCGATGTCCTCGAACCCGAGGTGCGACGCGCCCGTTCCCTCCGAGTAGTACACCGACCCGCCGACGCAGACGAAGTAACAGACCTGCAGCGACACGCTGCCATCGTGGCTCTCCGAGCGCCGGAAGCCCACCGCGTCGCCGCTCCCCATGAACGCGTACTCCAGCGGATCGAGGTCCACTCCCCAGTCGCCGGCCGGCCAGTGCTCCTCCGCCGCGAACCGCGCGCCGAGGTTCAGCTGCACCCGGAAGAACGCCTCTTCCGGCGCCTTCATCACCTTGTCCGGCAGCCCATCGCCGTTCACGTCCACGAAGTCCACGATCGTGCGCGCCGTCGTGCGCGTGTAGCCGATCCCCGCGCCCACGCTCGCGCTCACCCCGCCGCTCGAGCCGCCCGCGCTCGCCCCGAACCCGAGGCTCTGCGCCCCCGTGTCCTCCAGCCGCACCGCCTCCGGGCCCGCCGCGTCCGAGAAGAAGCCCAGCACCTCGCCGAGCGCATCGTTCAGCGCGCCCGCGTTGAAGCTCGTCTTGTTGAACGCGTCCCGCTGCCACGGCACCGGCGCCGTGAACCGGTAGCCGAGGTTCAGCGCCACCGTCATCTGCCCGCTCTCGGGGTTCTGCGCCACCTGGTCGACAAGCCCATCACCGTTGATGTCGAGCAGCTCCACGTGCGCCGCCGACAGCCCGTAGCTCGTCCCGGCGCTGAAGCTCGTGCGCAGGTAACCTTGCGAACGCCCCTGGCTGTCGGTCTTGTTGAGCGTCTGCTCCTCCTCGTCTCCCGCGCTGAACGTCAGCGACGCAAGCTCGCCGCTCAGCCGCACCGTCCGGTGCTCCACCCGCCGCAGCGCCTCCGGCAGCGAGAACGACGCGCTCGGACCGAACCCCCGGCCCGTGCTCAGCACCGCGCCCTCGCGCGTCACCCTGTCCGGGAAGCGGTCGCCGTTCAGATCGACGAGCTCCAGATCCGTCGTCGTGCTGCCGAAGCTATAGCCTCCTCCCACCGGGCCTGCGCCCGCCGTGAGCTCCGCGTTCCACGTCTCCGCGTAGCGCACGCTGCCCCGGTGCCGCTGCCCCGACAGCCGCCCCACCACCGACGGCAACACCCGCTCGCCGCCCACGAACGCCTCCGACGCCGCCGCGCCCCAGATCGGCGCGCCTTCCTCCGGCGAGAGCGGCACCGCGAGCGTGAAGCCGCGCTCGGGATCGCGCGTCGGAAACAGGATGTTCGCCTCGGAGAACGCGCGGTCTCCGTTCATGAAGCCGATCGACCAGCCGTGGAACCCACCTGCCGTCGGATCCTGCGGCGCCCCGTCGATCAGCGCCTCCGACGCCGCGTCGGGCACGAGCCGGGCGACCCACACCGGCGCCCCATCGATGTTCGCGCCGCCCAGCGCCCCGCTGCTCCCGGTCGCTTCCTTCTGGAAGAGCGCGACGTAGATCGGCTCGCCGGCCTCGACCTCCAGGTCCACCGCCACCGAGATCGCCGTTCCGGCACTGCTCGGCGCCACGTACAGCTGCTTGTGCAGCAGCCGATGCACCCCCTGCACAAGCAGCGTCACCGGCGTCGTCCCCGGCACGAACAGCAACCCCTCGAGCCGCACCGTCCCCGTCTCCGGCGCGATCCAGGGCGCGCGCCGCGCCCCCGGCGTCCACCGCTGCACCGGCATCGCCACGTACGGCTGCTGCTGGATCAGCGCCACCGGCAGCGGCGCGTCCTCGGCCGTGTCGCTGTCCAGCGTGCAGCCGGCGCGGCCGTTCGGCTGCACCCCGCACTGCACCGGCCCGCACCGACGCTCGCCGCTCTGCCGGTCAGCGCGGCAGTACGTCCTGTACTCCACCGCCGGCGCCCATGCGACGCGCGCCGGGTCGTCGGGCACGTCCGACTTCACCCGGAACCACAGCCGATCGCCCTCCTTGACCCCAATCAGCCCGTTTGCATCGCCGTGCAGCCGTCCCGCGAGCGCCAGCACCCCGGCCTCCGCGCTCACCACCTCCTCATCCATGACGCTGTAGAACGCGCCCTCGCTCTCCCGCGCGATCGACACCCTCAGCTGATCGCTCGTCGACCCTTTCACCAGATCGCCCGTGATGCTCACGACGCCGTCCGACGACGCCACCCACGGCACCTCGGGCCGCCCTCCGAGGCGATGGTCCTCCCTGTACTCGAATCGATGGATGGGCCGCCCGTCCGGCCCCACCTGCCCGAGCAGCTCCTCGCCGACCTCGTAGGTGATCGACGGGCTCCACGACAGCAGGTCGGATGTCGTGTTCACCGCCCGCTCCGGGTCGATCTCGGGCGTCGCGCTCACCCGGAAGTAGAGGCGATCGCCCGCGAGCACGTGGACCGAGAGCGCCGCGCCCCCGCAATCGCCCGCGCCGATCGCGCACGGCCCGAGCTCGTCCGGACCGAACACGTGGCCGAACAGCGGCGGCAGCTCCCCGTTGCGCACCAGCTCCACGCGCAGCCCGTCGCCCCCCGCCTCCTGCTTCTGCAGCACGCCCCCGATGCGCACGTCCCCCTCGAACGGCGCGATCCACCGGAGCATCGGGTCCGCCGGATAGAAGTCGGCGCGCGACGCCAGCGCGAAGTCCGGGCGGCCCGACGGCGCGCTGACGCCGGCGGTCCCCCAGTCCTGCACGCCCAGAAACCCGCCGCGTCGATCGTTGATCGCGACCTGGACCTGCCCGAGGTCCCCGACCGACACGAGATCAGGGAACCCGTCGCCGTCGAGATCCGACGCGACCCGCTCGTCCTCCGCCCGGCTGCGCGTGTACGCCGCCGACGCGCTGAGCGCATCGCCCACGTTGATGCCCGCGTGAATGCTCCATCCCGAGGTGTCCGTCAGCCCGAGATCGCCCGGGTCGAGCCCGCCGAGGTGGAACGGATCGAGGTGATTCTCCCTGGGAAGGCGCAGCAGGTTGCGCAGCGCGTCCCCGCCGTCGCCGACGAAGTCGGGCAATCCGTCGCCGTTGAGGTCGAGCAGGCTGGCGCGCGTCGTCTGGTCGCCGCCGTACCCGCCGCCGCCCACGCTCACGATGCCGAGCAGCCCCACCGACACGCTGCCGCCGAAGGTCGAGTCCTCCGTGCGCGACAGGCCTTGCTGGGACCCCGCCTGTCCCCACGTCACGGCGTCGCTCGCGAACGCCCCGGGCTGCCCCGACGCAGAGCGCGGCGCGGTGAAGTACTCGAACGTGTGCCGATAGAGCTCCTCGCTCGCGAGCGTCCCCTCGCCGTCGCGGCTCCCCTCGCCCGAGACCGCGATCGCCTGGAGCAAGCTCTTGCCGAAATCTCCTCGGGTGTATTCGAGCGCGTAGCTGCGAATGATCGTCTCGCCGAACCGCACGTCCACGCGCTGGAGCCGCTCGCTTGTCTGCTCCAGGAAGCCCGGCCTGCCGTTCAGCATCCCATCCGGGCGCCCGCCTTCCGAGATGAAGTCGACGGCATACGCCGCCTCGACGCCCTGCGACGTGTTGGCCGTGTACTCGATGCGCTCGGGGTGCACCTCGATGTGCGGCGCCGGGCCCGCGGGCTCGACCCGATGCGCGTAATGGAAGAACATCTGGTTGCCGAACGGGTCGCGCACCTCTTCCAGGTACCAGCGGAACACGTTGCGCGGTCGGCCCGGGTCCGGATCGTCGAGCCGCGCGGTCGCGCTGCGCCCGTAAACATACGTCGTCCCGCTCTTGTCCGTGACCTCCCAGAAGTAACTGTCGGGCCCGGTCCCGTGACGCACGATCCGCGCGAAGCGCCCCTCCACCCGCTGCCGGTAGACCTGCGACGCGCTCGACGCGCCGCCCACCGGCACGAGCTCGCTCCCGTCGAGCGCATACCGCTCCTCCTCCGTCGCGTACGTCGGCACGCCGAAGCGCGTGTCGATCTCCACCCGCGACAGCCGCAGATCCCAGCCCACGCCGAGCCAGCCGTTGCGGTGCTCGCTGTCGTAGCGAATGGCGAGCGCCGGCTGGAGCCCGTTGCGCCCCGGCGGGACCTCGATCGCGTGGCTCAGGTGCGCCGAGCCGCTCGAGCTCGCCTCCGGCGGCGCGATCAGCGTCACCCCGGCGAGCGGGCTGCCGAGCGCGAGCCCCTTGATGCTGCTCGGATCGAACGAGCGCGCCCCCGGCGCGTCGGGCATCGCCAGCGTCGCCCCGATGAAATCGGTGAAGTGGTCGGTCAGGCTCGCCAGCTTGCCCTCCGCGGCCACGCCGGCCCGCTCGACGCCCTGCCAGCTGCCGAGCGACTCGTCGAAATAGAAGCCCGTCACGTGCTGCGCCGTCATCCCCGGTGGAATGGCGTGCTCGTCATAAGGCAGCGTCAGCCGCACCGGCTTCTTGAACCTGAGGCCGTGCGGCCCGAAGCGATAGGCCCTCCCTCCGGGCGTGACGTTGACCATCGCGCGTCCCATCGGCCGCACCTCGCCCTCGGGCAACGGCCGTATCGTGATCCGCACCGGCTCGTCCACCGCGCCCTCGGGGATCTCCAGGACAGCCCCCTCGAACGCCACCACCCGCGCCTTGTCGGGGAGCACCATCTCGCCATGGGGCGCCCCCACGTCCTCGACCAGCGGCGCGTCGAACCGAGGCCCCAGCAACAGGCCCCCTGCGCCGTCGCTCGGCAGCCGCAAAGGGATCGCCGACAGGGCCACCCCGCCGCCCGGAGGCGACAACGGCAACAACAGCCGCGGCTCCGGAGGCCCGGCCAGCGCGAGGCCCTCGTGCCCCCGCCCGAGCAGCAACATCACAGCACAAAACACCACGAGACGAACAAGCCAGCGCGCCTGTCGCATTCGAGATCCCCCCCCACGCAATGTCTGTTGGTTGGCGCACATGGATCCACGGCCGGACACACCGTGTCAACACGCAATCGAAGAAAGCAATAAAAGCGCGCCACCCTCCTCTATGGGCACCTGCGGCCTCTTCCTGGAACCCTGACAGCTGCGCACGCCGATCGTCGCAGCAGCATTTGGACGCCTGGCCCACGCGGAACGCTGTTGACATCGCCTCCCCATTCGCCACCATCACCCGGTTACGCTCAACCAGGAGGGAGCTCATGCCCCAGAGACGCACCGTGAAGAACTCATCCAAGCCCACGTCCTCCAAGGTCCAGTCGTCGAGCAAGACGCCCGCCCCCAGGACGAAACGCCCGGCCTCTCCGGCCCACGATCCCACCAGCGAGGAGGCGCTCCTCGCGCTGGACCCGATCTACGCGACAGGTCCCGACATGCCGGTGAGCGTCGCGGAGCGCGAGCTCACCTCGCTTTCGCGCCTCGCGCAGGCGCAAGAGGCGCGCCTCTCCAGGATCGGGATCACCGCCGACAAGATGGCTCTCCTCGCGCGCTTCGCCCGACGCCTCGGCGCGCTCGAGAAGGCCTGGCAGAAGGCGCGCGGCGCCGTGAAGCTCACGTCGGCGCAGCGGAGGCTCCGCGACGAGGCCGAGGCGCTCGACGCGAAGCTCGTGGCCGGCGGCCGCTGGGGCTGCCGGAACGACGCCGCCGCCCAGGCCGAGCTCTCGCGCATCGCCGAGGGCTCCGGCCTGGCCGATATCATCCAGGACCTCCGCGATCTCGTCGACTTCTGGGACGAACACGAGGGCGCGCTCGGCGTGACCGATATCACGAGGAAGGATCTCGACAGGGCCAAGGCGCTCGCCGATGCGCTCGAAGACGCCGCCGCCAACGAGGCCTCCGACGCGAGCGCCGCGCACGCGCTGGAGCTCCGCAACCGCTGCTTCTGGGCCGCCGACGAGCTCGCAAAGGAGATCCGCGAAGGCGGCCGTTACGCCTTCCGCGATCAGCCCAAGATCGCGGCCAGGTTCGTGTCGCGCCACCGGACGACCCTGAACCGGCGCTCCCGCCGAAAGGCCAAGGCCGCCGAGCCCCTCGCCGCCCCGGAAATATAGCGTCTCCCGCGCCCGCCCCTATCGCTCCCGCGCCCGCCCCTATCGCTCCCGCGCCCGCCCCTATCGCTCCCGCGCCCGCCCCTATCGCTCCCGCGCCCGCCCCTATCGCTCCCGCGCCCGCCCCTGTCGCTCCCGCGCCCGCCCCTGTCGCGCTCTCCTCTCGTCACATCCTCGGCGGTCTTCTCTTCTTCACCTCCGCTCCCCTCCGCTTCCCCCGCTCGACGCGTCGAGCCCGCACGGGCGCCGCTTCGCCCCCGACGCGCGCCTCCGTCGCGCGCGTTCCCGGCGCCGAGGCGAGCCTTGCGCAGCGGCCTCCCCTGCGCTTTGATGGCCGCCGGCCCCATAAGAGGTGAACTGTACATGACGACCCTTGGCGAGCTTCGCGTGCGCATCGACAGCATCGACGATCGGATCCTCGATCTCCTCGCCCAGCGGGCCGAGGTGGCCGTCGAGGTCGCACACGCGAAGCGCGCAGCGAATGCCACGCAGTTTCACGATCCAGAGCGCGAGCGGCGCGTGCTCGACCGCCTCCAGGCGAAGGGCGCGGGCCGCTTCCCGCGCGACGCCATCCGGGTCGTCTTCCGGGAGGTGATGAGCGCCTGTCTGGCGCTCGAAGAACCCATGAAGGTGGCCTTTCCAGGGACCGAGGGCGCCTTCGCCGAGGTCGCCGCGCGCCACCTCTTCGGGCTGGCGGCGCGCTACCGGGAGACGGGCACCATCGAGGGCGTCTTCGACGCGGTGCGCGCGGGCGAGGCGGCCTGCGGCGTCGTCCCCGTCGAGAGCTCGACGGACGGCTCGGTGACCCTGACCGCCGACGCCCTGATCGAGAGCGACCTCCAGATCCGGCAGGAGCTCGTGCTCGACGTCGCGTATTGCCTGTTCAGCAAGGCGGAGGGGCTGAGCGGCGTCACCCGGGTCCACGGGCACTCGCACGCGCTCTCGCAGTGCCGCCTCTGGCTCGCGAAGCACCTCCCCGGCGCGCAGATCATCCAGACCGTCTCCGCCGCCGCGGCGGCGCACGAGGCCGTCGGCGACCCGGCCGCGGCGGCGGTCGGCAACCGCGGCGCGGGCGAGCTCTACGGGCTGCCGCTCCTCCGCGAGCGCATCCACGACCGCCCCGAGAACGCGACCCGCTTCATCGTCATCGCCCCGGTCGACGCGCCGCCCACCAGCGCGGACAAGACATCGATCGTCTTCTCCGTGCAGGAGGAGCCCGGCGCGCTCCGACGGGTGCTCGCCATCTTCGACGACGCGGCCATCAACCTGACCCGGATCGAGTCTCGTCCGAGCCGGCAAAAGCACTGGGACTACGTCTTTCTCGTCGACCTGGAGGGGCACCGGAGCGACCCGCGCGTCGCCGAGGCGGTCGAGCGGCTGCGCGCCCGCTGCGAGATGGTGAAGGTGCTCGGGAGCTACCCCCGGTCGGCCGGAACGCGCTGAGGCCCCGAGGGCGGCTGTCCCGACGCCTCAGCCCTGCTGTGCTCGTCTCGACTCCGCTGCTCGGGCCCGCCCGGCAGGGGGATGGTGCCCCGGAGGGAACGATGATATTTTCCGCAGCCCGTGCCGGCTGCGTCGCTCGCGCTCGCCCTCCGCGCTGCCCGAATGGCCGGCAGCGCGGTCGCGTGCGCGCTCCTCGCGCTGCCGGCGGCGGCGGCGGCCGCGCCCCGCGCCGCCCGCGGGCCGGTGCTCGTCCTCGCGGCCTTCCCCGGCGCCGGCAGCATCGACCAGCGGGCCATTGCCCTCGTCGCGGCCCGTATCCGCCCGCTCGGCGTCCGCCTCCAGGTCATCCGCCCCGGCGCGCCGAGGTCCGCGCTGCAAACGCTCCTCCCCGACGCCCGCGCCCTCGCCGACGCATGGGACGCGCGGGGCGTGCTCTGGATCGACGCCGGGTCGAGCGGCGAGCTCGCCCTGTACGTGGTCGAGCGCGGCGGCGATCAGGTCTACGGCCGCCGCATCCCGGTCCCGCCCGGGCAGACAGCGACGGCCCTCGAGTCGCTCGCCAGCATCGCCGGCGCGGTCGCCGAGGAGCTCCGCGAGGGGCGCGTCGCCGGCCTGACCGAGGTCGAGGTGGGCGTCGCCGCGGCCGCAGCGACGCCGGCGGCCCCGCCCGAGCCCGCCGCCCCTGCGCCCGCGGCGCCCCTCGCAGCGCCCGCAGACGCAGCGCCGCGCCCGCGAACGCCCGCGGTCGAGCCGGGCGCCCAGCCCGAAGCGCCCCGGCTGCCCGCGCTGGCCGTGCAGGTCGGCTACACCGGCGCGAGCTTCAGCGGCGAGGCGCCCTGGCAGAGCGCCGCCGCGCTCCGCGCCTCCTGGGCGCCGGTGGATCAGGCCGTGATCGGCCTGGGCTACGACCTGATCCCTCCGGCCACCCTCGGCGACGAGCGGGCGGCGTTCGAGCTCGTGCGTCACCCCGTGATCGCCTCGGGTCAGCTCCGGTTCAGGCTCCCGCTCGGCTTCGACCTGCAGCTCGGAGCGCGCGCCAGCGTCGATATCGTCGAGCGCATCCCCAGGCCTTCCACGCAGCCCACCGCGCCGCCGCCGCCGGCCCGGTCGCTGCCCGCCCGGCCGCCGCCGCCGCCGCGGCGGCGGGGCCAGGGGCCGCTGCCGGGCTTCCCCCCCTGGCAGTGGCCGCATGTGGCTCCGCAGCAGCTGCCTCCGCCGGAGCCCCGGACCGATGTGCTCTTCAGCGTCGCGCCGGTCGCGGAGCTCGGGTATCCGCTCACCGGGTGGCTTCGCCTCAAGACGATGCTGGGCGTGGACTTCCTCCTGACGCGGCCCGACGCCTCCGTGCACCCGGACCTCGCGCTCCAGCCCGACCCGGTGCGGTTCCTCGCCGGCCTCGGCCTGGAGCTCGGCCTCGCCCCGCCGGCGGCCGAGGGCGTGGTCAGGCCATGATCGCCCGCGCCGCGTGACGCGACAGCGAAAGAAGTTTGACCCGGTTCGGCCCGGGCGCCGCACCAGGTCACGGCGATGGACGCTGAGCGCACACGAGCTCTTCGCGCGAGCCTCGGACCGTTTTCCGAGCCGCGACTGGCCAGCTCCATGACCCGCCCCCCTCCCTGCCCGTCACCCGCCGTGCCCGAGCCGCTCGACCTCGACCGGATGCGCCACGCCGGCGCGGGCGATCCGCGGGCGCAGGCCTGGCTCATGGCCCGCGTGATCCCGCGGGTCCGCCGGATCGCGCGGACGTTCCTCCGCAGCTCGGCCGACGCCGACGACGCCGCGCAGCTCGCCCTGCTCGCGATCCTGGAGAGCGCCTCGACCTACCGCGGCGAGGCCGCCGTCGAGGCCTGGGCCAGGCGCGTCGCCGTCCGGACGATCCTTCGCTACGTCAAGCAGCAGCGCCGGGATGGCGCCCCTGTCGCGCCGGAGAGCGCGATCGACGAGGAGATCGCCCAGGCGCCGCACCAACCCCCGTTCGAGGCCCTCCCGCGCGAGACGCGCGCGTACCTCGACGAGCTGCCGGAGGCGCAGCGCTACGCGATCCTCCTGCACCATGCGCTCGATTACTCGATCGAGGAGATCGCCGGAATGACCGAGGTCAGCCCCGACACGGTGAAGAGCAGGCTGCGCCTCGGGATCGGCGCGCTCCGCAAGCAGGTGCGCCAGGACATCGCCGTCGGCCGGAAGAGAGCATCATGACAGCGACCCAGAAGCCCGAGATCGATCTGGACCGCCTGCCCGCCATCTTCGCCGCCGAGGCGCGTGGCACGCCGATCCGCCCGGAGGACGCGGAGCTCCTCCGCCTCGCCGAGCAGGAGGACCCCGAGCTCCGCGGCGAGGCGCGGCTCTGGGCTGCGATCGGCAAGCTCGGCGACGAGCGCGGCGACGGCCACGAGCTCAGCGACGCCGCCATGCTGGAGCGGGTGCTCGCGCGCGCCCACATGGAGCCCGCGCCCCGGAGCACGGCGAGGCCGCGGCCGACGCTGCGGCGAGGGCTCGCGGGGACGATCGCAGGCGTGGCCGTCGCCGCGACCCTCCTTGTCGCGCTCGCGGCGGAGCTGATCGACGGGCCCGCGCAGGCGCCCCCGCCGCCCGCGCCGGGCGGGAGCGAGGCGCTCGATCCGAACGGCGCGCTGCCCGCCCCAGGCTCCCCCGCGCCCACGCCGCCGGGAGAGCCCTCGCCGGGCGCCGGCGCGGCCGCCGCCCCGAACGAGCCGCCCCCCGGCGCGGCCGCCGCCCCGAACGAGCCGCCCCCCGGCGCGGCCGCCGCCCCGAGCGAGCCGCCCCCCGGCGCGGCCGTGGTGGCCAGCGAGCCCGCGGCCACCGGCGCCGGCGAGGCCCGGGATCGCGCCCCGCAGCCGCCCAGGCCGCGCGCGGAGGGGCCCACGGGGGGCCCCCAGGCGCTGCTCCTGCGCGCCCAGGCCCGGCTCGGGGAGGGGAAGAACGCCGAGGCGAGCGCCGCGTACCGCGCCCTGCTCGCGCAGCACCCGTCCAGCCCCGAGGCGCGGGCGGCGCTCGTGTCGCTCGGCCAGCTCGCGCTCCACCAGGGCAAGGCGGCCGAGGCGCTCGGCCACTTCGAACGCTACCTCGCCGGCCCCGGCGGCCCCCTCGCGGCGGAGGCCCGGGTCGGGCGGGTGCATTGCCTGCGCCGGCTCGGGCGGAGGGCCGACGAGCGCGCGGCCATCGCCGACTTCCTCGCCCGGCACGGCGAGAGCGTCCACGCGCCGCGGCTGCGCGCACGCCTGTCCGAGCTCGGCGGCAAGTGAGCGCGGGCGCGACGTCCGCAAAAAAGATTGACCCCCGATCCTACGACATCGCCACCAGGCCATCAAAATGTCGCAAAAAGTCCGCAATATTGTAAAATTCCCGTCCCGATGCAGAGGGTGCGCCGGCGTCCTCGTCGGGCTCATGAGCTTCCTGTCTCTCGGCTGCTCGTCCTCGGCGGCGGGCACCGGCGACCCGCCGGACCCTGGGGGCTCCGGCGGATCCGGGGGGTCGGACGGCGCGACCGGCGACCCCACGCGCCTCGTCGGCGCCTTCCAGGTGCGCTCGCTGCCAGGCGACGCGCCGGAGACGCCCGGCAGCGCGTCGGTGCTCGGGAAGATCTACGACGGGCCCACGCCCTCTCAGATCGTCTGGGAGCTCGCGACCGAGGAGGGGAGCTGCCGGCTCCTCACGCCGCGCGTCCCGTTCTGCAACGAGCCCTGCGGGGGCAGCGCCGTGTGCGTGGAGGACGACACGTGCCAGGCCTACCCGGCCGCGCACAGCGCCGGAGACATGACGGTGACCGGCCTGAACCTCGAGTCGGGCGAGGCGGCCTTCGTCATGAAACCCGTGGCGAACAATTACCAGCCGCCCGCCGGCGCGAAGCTCGGCTATCCGCCTGCCGACGAGGGACAGGCGGTCCGCTTCGAGGCGAGCGGCGATTACTTCAACGCCTTCGCGGTGGAGGCCAAGGGCGTGAGCCCCCTCGAGCTCCTGAACGACACGATCCGCATCGAGCCCGACAAGGCCGTGCAGCTCACGTGGACGCCGCCGGGGCAGGCCGGCATCTCCACGCTCCGCGTGACGCTCGATATCAGCCATCACGGGGGCACGAAGGGGAAGATCGAGTGCGTCGCCGAGGACACCGGCTCGCTCGATCTGCCGGCGTCGCTCGTCACGCAGCTCCTCGACCTCGGCGTGGCGGGCTTCCCGTCGATCGTCGCCACGCGCGAGTCCGTGGGCTCCACGACGATCTCGCCCGGCCGGGTCGATCTGGTCATCTCATCGCAGATCGAGCGACCGGTGGAGGTCGTGGGGCTCACCTCGTGCAACGACAGCTCGCAGTGCCCCGACGGCCAGACCTGCCAGAGCGATCTCACCTGCCAATGAGCCTCGCCGATCACGGCGCGACCGACAGTCCAGCTTACAAAGACAAGGAAACGAGACCATGACACGCGCTTATCACCCCGTGCTGCTCCCTCTCACCATGGCGCTGCTCCCTCACGTGCTCGGCTGCTCCGGCGGCGACACGGACGCCTCGAGCGACGGAGCGACCAGCACATCGTCGAGCTCCGGCGGCGGCTCCGGGGCCACCGGCGGCGGCACCACGGCGACCACCGGCGGCGGCACCACCGCGACCACCGGCGGCACCACGGCGACCACCGGCGGCGGCACCACCGCGACCACCGGCGGCGGCACCACCGCGACCACCGGCGGCGGGACGACCGAGAAATTCAGCTTCTTCGTGACCAGCATCGTCGCCATGCAGGAGCTGTCGGGCTCCCAGGACGGCTTCGGGGGCGATCTCCGCTTCGGGGAGACGGGCCCGGGCGCCGGTCTCCGCGGCGCGGACAAGATCTGCGCGACGATCGCCGAGAAGAGCCTTCCGGGCGCGGGGGGCAAGACGTGGCGCGCGTTCCTGAGCGCCACGGCAGGGGAGGACGGCAAGCGGGTCGACGCGATCGACCGGATCGGCGAGGGGCCCTGGTACGACCGGCTCGGACGGTTGATCGCCAGCAACAAAGAGGCGCTGCTCGACGAGCGCCCCACCGGGGCCGACGAGGGGCTCGCCGACGATCTGCCGAACGAGGACGGCGTCCCCAACCACCAGCCCGATCCGAGCCAGCCCGAGGTGGACAACCACGACACCTTGACGGGGAGCGACGACAAGGGGCGGCTCTATGGCTCGACGGCCACGTGCAGCGACTGGACGAGCGCGGCGGCGGACAGGAACTCGAAACCGCGCCTCGGACACTCGTGGCCGAGGAACTTCGGCGGCGGCGGGCCCGGCGGCCCGGGCGGCGGCGGGTTCAACATGGCCCACTGGATGTCGGCCCACGACGCGGCGGGGTGCACCCCGGGCGTCAACCTCGTGGACGCAGGGGGACCGGCGCAGGGCGCGACGAGCGTCGGATCCGGCGGCGGTTACGGCGGGATCTACTGCTTCGCCCTGACGCCCTGACGCAAGCTTGCCAGCGCGCGCCGCCCCTCGGTCACCTTACTTGTCTCAGGAGGATTCATGGTTCAAGGCAATCGCATCTCGTCGCTCCTCGCGCTCGCCCTGCTCTCCGCTGTGCTGCCGGGCGCGTGCGGCGGCTCGTCCGACGGTGTCGGCGTGACCGGGGAGGTCTGCGAACGCAAGAGCGACGACGGCTCGACGGAGTTCCTGAAGCGCGTGGGGTGCGCCGCGGACTTCGAGGCGCTGGCGTCGGCGCCCATCGACGCCACCTTGCCCGGCGCGCGGTCGGTCAAGGTGGTGATGGATATGGCCGACCAGAACGCGCTGTATTTCCAGAACAGCGTGCTCTACGAGGTCCACTACGCCTTCATCTCGTCGCACCTCTCCGGCGGCGAGCTGCCCTACGTCCCTCCCCTCTCCGAGTTCAACACGACCGAGTACTTCACGCCGGACCGCCGCTTCGTCCTCGGCGCGGTGACGCATTACGCGGGCCCCGGCGTGTGGGCGCTCGAGCTCTCCCCCTACGACACCGCGTCTGCGGACATGATCACCACCCTGTTCAGGGCGGTGCAGGGGGCCTCGTTCTTCGGATCGAAGCTCGCCTTCCACCCCACGTCGGAGGCCGTGGCGGCCGAGGCGAAGAAGCTCCCCGCCGACATCCCCGTGGTCAGCACCGGCGATCTCTACGCCGGGATCGACTACCAGCCGCTCTCGCTGGGCACGGCGATGGGGCGGCTCCGCTTCGCGAGGGCGGCGGAGCTCGGCGCGAAGTACCTGTCCCACCAGGACATCGTTGTGCTCGACGAGGCGCCCAACGACATCTCGGTCGTCCAGGGGATCATCACCGAGGCGTTCCAGACGCCGCTCTCGCACGTCAACGTGCTCTCCCAGAACCGGCGCACGCCCAACATGGGGCTGCGCGACGCGATGAGCCACCCGGAGCTGCTCGCGCTGAAGGACAAGCTCGTCGAGCTCACGGCGGGGCCGTCGTCCTGGAGCGTCCGCGAGGTCACCGAGGCGGAGGCCGAGGCGTTCTGGGAGGCGCACAAGCCCGAGCCCGTCACGCTCCCCGAGCTGGATCTGACGGTCACCGATCTGCGCGACATCAAGGAGGTGACCCCCGATCCGCCGGACGGCGAGCCGCTCCGGGACGCGATCAAGAAGGCCGTCCTCGCCTTCGGCGGCAAGGCGGCCCACTACTCGATCCTGGCGAGGATCCCCGAGGTCCCGATCCAGAAGGCGTTCTCCATCCCGGTCTACTACTACGACCTGTTCATGAAGCAGAACGGCTTCTACGAGCAGATCGATGCGCTGCTCGCCGACGCGCAGTTCAACACCGACCCGGCGGTCCGCGACAAGGCGCTGAAGGCGCTCCGCGACGCGATGAAGAGCGCCCCCGTCGACGTCGAGCTCCAGGACCTCCTCAAGGCGAAGATCGAGGCGGAGTATGCCGGGCACCCGGTGCGCTTCCGCACCAGCACGAACAGCGAGGATCTCGACGGGTTCCCGTGCGCCGGCTGCTACGACTCGAACACGGGCGATCCGACCGACTGGGAGGACGTCCTCGACGCCATCCGCAAGACGTACGCGAGCGCCTGGAAGCTCCGCACCTTCGATGAGCGCACCTATTACGGCATCGATCACAGGACCATCGCGATGGCCTTGCTCGTGCACCACAATTTCCCGGACGAGGAGGCGAACGGCGTGGCCATCACGAACAACCCGTTCGACACGACCGGGGTCCAGCCCGCCTTCTACGTCAACGTGCAATCGGGCGGCGACGTGGAGGTCGTGGCCCCGCCCGCCGGCGTGACGAACGACGCGTTCCTCTACTTCTTCGGCCAGCCGAACCAGCCCATCACC
Source organism: Sorangium sp. So ce362 (assembly GCF_051519845.1). Classification (NCBI taxonomy): domain Bacteria; kingdom Pseudomonadati; phylum Myxococcota; order Polyangiales; family Polyangiaceae; genus Sorangium; species Sorangium sp. So ce362. Next base: position 10,339,508 of record NZ_CP150332.1, read on the forward strand.
TACATGACGCACTCGAGCCTCATGCCCGAGGGCCAGAGGGTTTTGACGGCGGCGCAGGTCCACCAGCTCGGCGTGGCGCTCGACGCCATCCACACCCGGTTCTCTCCCGCCTACGGGCCCGCGGGGGGCAACAACGGCTGGTACGCGATGGACGTGGAGTTCAAGTTCGACGACGACGCGAGCCCGGACGAGCCGCCGACGCTCTACGTCAAGCAAGCGCGCCCCTACCCCGGCCGCGGGGCTGCCGCCGCCGCGCCGTGACCCGGGCGCGCGCGTCACGGCGGGCGGACGCCGCGGGAACGCGGTATCACGAGGGATGCCTCACACAGAAGCGGGAACCATGAGCTCGGGGCGCGCTCCCACGGCCGCCCTCTCCCTCCTCCTCGTCGTGGCGAGCCAGAGCGGCTGTCCGGTCGACAAGGAGACCGGCGAGGCGGTCTTCGATCGGACGAAGCTGCACACGATCGCCATCACCGTCGACGGGGCCCACCTGAACCAGCTCGCCACGGACCTCGAGGCCCGCGTCCCGTGCACGCTGAGCTACGACGGCGAGGTCGTCCGCGGCGCCGGCATCCGGCAGAAGGGCAACAAGCTCGTGGAGCTCGAGGACAAGCCGAGCTTCAGCATCAAGATCGACGAGTTCGATGAAGAGGCGGAGCTCGACGGGCTCAAGAAGCTCTTGCTGAACAACGCCAAGCAGGACTCGGCCTTTCTGCGCGAGCAGATCGGCGGGGATCTGCACGACCGCGCCGGGGTGCCGGCCGCGCGCACCGCGCACGCGGTGGTGAGCCTGAACGGCGTCGACAAGGGCATCTACGTCGTCACCGAGGCCCTCGACAAGCGGTTCCTGAGGCGCCATTTCGGCGAGGTGAACGACGAGGGCGCGCTCTACGAGGGGCCGTGCTGCGGCGACTTCGTCGACGATCTCGGCGCCGCCGAGCTCGACGGCGGGGAAGACAAGGGCGCGGCGGCGCTCCGCGCGCTCGCCGCCGCCATCCGCGACACGCCGGACGAGCAGCTCGCGGCGAAGCTGAGCCAGCACCTCGACCTGGATCGGTTCATCACGAGCTTCGCCCTCGAGGCGCTCGTCGGCCACTGGGACGGCTACGCGTACCGGGCGAACAACTATTACATGTACAAGAACCCGGCCGATGGGCGCTTCGTGTTCATGCCCCATGGCATGGATCGCATCCTGGACGACCCGCGTTTCGATACCGAGACGGCGCCCGTCGCCGTGCTCCCGCGCCGGATCCGCGAGATACCGGCGCTCGACGAGCGATTCCGCGCCGAGCTCGCCCGCATCGCGAGCGCGGCGTGGGACGAGCCCGCCGCGCTCGCGGCCATCGATCAGGCGGCGCAGCTGATCGGCGCGGCCAGCGCCGGCGAGGCGACCCGGGACGATCTGCGCGAGTTCGCCGAGCACGCGGGCGCGCTCCGGGAGGCCCTGAAGCTGCGCCGCACCCTGATCGATCCCGCGATCGTGTGCGGCGACGGCGACGTCGGAGGGCTCGAGTCGTGCGATGACGGCAACACGACAGGGGGCGACGGGTGCAGCGCAGGGTGTCGCGTCGAGCCCTGACCACAAGCCCCCCTCCCTGTTGGGTAGTGGTCAAATTTGAACATGAAGGCGGAGCGCGAGACCGCCATAGAGCGGCGGCGATCCTGGCGGACCGCCGGAGCCGTGCTCCTGCTCAGGCCGGCCGCGCGCGGCGCGGGTGAGGCTCGGGCGACCCCGTGCTATGAGGGCCGCCATGCCGAACGCCGCCGGCGACATCGACGTGGAGGCGCTGAACGACCGCCTCGCCCGGGAGCACCCGATCGACGACTACTACGACCGCGCCCCGCTGCCGATCCGGCTCATCGAGCGCGAGCGGCTCGCCATCATCCGCGACATGCTCGGCGACTGCACAGGCCTCGAGCTCGCCGAGGTCGGCTCGGGCGGCGGGCACGTGCTGCGGATGTTCCCGCGGGCGCGCATCACGGCGATCGACGTCTCCGACGTCTTCCTCGACACCGCCCGCAAGAACCTCGCAGGCTACGACGCCCGCTTCCTCAAGGGCGAGGTCGAAGCGCTCGACCTGCCCGCCGCGAGCTTCGACCGCATCATCTGCACCGAGGTCCTGGAGCACACGGTCGATCCCGCCGCCGTCCTCGCGGAGATCGCCCGCCTCCTGCGCCCCGGCGGGGTGGCCGCGATCACGGTGCCGAACGACCCGCTCATCGCGCGGCTGAAGGGCATCGTCCGCCGCACGCCCGTCGGCTACCTCCTGCGCGACCGCATCCAGTGGGGCGGCGACGTCTACCACCTGCACACGTGGACTCCGGACGAGTTCGGCCGCCTCCTCGCGCGCCATCTGCGCGTGACCGAGCGCCGCGCGGCGCCCCACGGCGCGCTGCCGATCCGCGCGTGCTTCCGCTGCGTCCCCCCGTGACGCCCGCCGTGCATCCGGGCTGCCCCGAGCGCCCGTCGCCCTGCTGCGGGCGCCCCTTCCAGGCAAGATAGGCGAACACCCCATGTCCGACCCCCGATCCGAGCTTCCTCCGGAGACCCCGATCGAGCTCTCCGTCATCGTGCCCTGTCTGAACGAGGAGCTGAACATCCCCGAGCTCACCGAGCGCGTCCTCGGCGTCTTCCGCGAAGGGGGCCTCACGGGGGAGCTCCTCCTCGTCGACGACGGCTCGACCGACGGCACCGCCACGACGATCCGCGCGCTCATGGCCGCGCACCCCGGGCTCGTGGCGGGGTGCTTCCACCCGCAGAACCGCGGCATCACCGCGGCGTGGCGCACCGGCGCGGCCTCCGCGCGCGGCAAGCTCGTCGCCATCATCGACGCCGATCTCCAGTACCAGCCCGAGGACCTCCTGCGCCTCCGGCGCGAGCTCTACGAGCACAGCGTCGATGTCGTCCAGGGCTGGAGGAGCGCCGTCGGGCGGCGCATGGACCGCCGCTACCACCTGAGCCGCGGGTTCAACACCCTGCTGAACACAACCTTCGGGATGTCGCTGCACGACAACAAGAGCGGCTTCGTGATGTGCGCGCGCGAGGTGTTCCAGGATCTGCTGACGTACAAGGGCAGCTATTTCTACTGGCAGTCGTTCATCCTGGTCGCCGCCCACGCCAAGGGCTACTCGTACAAGGAGGTCGAGACGCTCTTCGAGCAGCGCCGTCAGGGCGTCTCCTTCCTCGACCAGCAGGCGGCCAGCGCCGTGGCCAAGTCGTTCTACGACCTCGGCAAGGCGGTCTGGGAGTACCGCGTGGACCGGATCCCGGCGGACGTGGCCACGCAGTACCTCCGCCTCCACCCGGTGGTCGACCGCTCGCCGGAGCGCGATCCGCTCACCACGGCGAAGTGGCGCGCGTACCTCGGCGCGTTCAACCACACCCACTGGATGATCACGCGCGACGTCGAGCACTACTACGATACGCTCCGCAAGACGCAGTGGCTCACGCCGGCGCAGACCCGCGAGCTCCAGGACGAGAAGCTGCGGCGGCTGCTCCGCCACTGCTATCGCAACGTGCCCTATTACCGCGCTCGCATGCAGGAGCTCAAGCTCCGGCCCGAGGACATCCGCGGCCAGGAGGACCTGCACAAGCTGCCGTTCCTCACCAAGGCCGATATCCGGCGGCACCTCTATTTCGATATCATGTCGGAGAACCACGACAAGTCGCAGGTCCTCAAGATCACGACGAGCGGCTCCACCGGCGAGCCCTTCGTCTGCTACGCCGACCGGGCGCAGCTCGAGTTCCGCTGGGCGGCGACGCTCCGGGCGCAGGAGTGGACGGGCTACCGCTTCGGCGACCCGACGGTGCGGCTGTGGCACCAGACGATCGGGATGACCCGGTGGCAGGCGGCCCGCGAGCGCGCGGACGCCATCCTGTCGAACCGGACGTTCATCCCCATCTTCGAGCTGTCCGACGACAACCTGGGCAAGATGATCGAGCGGATCGCCGGCGTGCAGCCGGTGCTCATGGACGGCTATGCCGAGGCGCTCGATTTCCTGGCGCATTACGTGAAGAGCACCGGCAAGGTCGCGGCCCGGCCGCGCGCGATCATGTCGAGCGCGCAGACGCTGCCGCTGCCGAGCCGCCGGCTCATCGAGGAGGCGTTCGGCTGCAAGGTCTTCGACAAGTACGGCAGCCGCGAGTTCTCGGGCATCGCGTACGAGTGCGACGCGCACGAGGGCCACCACGTGGTGGCCGAGGGGTACCTCGTCGAGATCCTCCGCGACGGGCGCCCCGCGGAGCCCGGGGAGATCGGAGAGGTGGTGATCACCGATCTCAACAACTTCTGCATGCCTTTCGTCCGCTATCGCATCGGCGATCTCGCCGAGGCGATGGACCCGGCCGTGCCGTGCCCCTGCGGCCGCGGGGCGCCGCGCGTGGGCCGCATCGAGGGGCGGGTCCAGTCCATCATCCGTGGGACGGACGGGCGCTATCTCCCCGGCACGTTCTTCGCGCATTACCTGAAGGAGTTCGATTATGCGATCAAGCGCTTCCAGGTGGTGCAGGAGGAGCGCGACGCCATCACGTTCCGCGTCGTCAAGGGCGGGCGGTACTCGCCGCAGGTGCTGGACGAGGTGCTCGCCGTGTTCCGCCGTTACCTGGGCGAGCGGATGCGCATCGAGGTCGAGTTCGCGGACGACATCGCGCTCGTCCGCACGGGCAAGCACCTCGCGAGCGTCTCGCGGCTGAACGTCGACTTCCAGCGCGCCGCGCCGGTGGAGATCCTGTCGTCCAGCCAGAACGGCGCGGGCGGCTGAGAGGGGCGCTGCCGATGGCACCGACGATGAACCGCGTGGTGACCGTATCGAGGCCGGGCCTCGGCTACGCCGATCGCGCGCCGTACGGCCCGCCGGGCCCGGTCTACGAGGCGGTCGAGGCGCTCTTCCGCCGGCTCGGCCTCGACGCGGCGCGCGCCGGCACGCCGGCGTGGAACCCGCTCGGCGACCTGATCGCGCCGGGCGACCGCGTCATCATCAAGCCGAACCTCGTCTCGTCGAAGAACCTGCACCAGAAGATCACGGGCGAGCGGCTCGCCGCCTCCAGCACGCACGGCTCGCTCCTCCGGCCGGTGCTCGACTATGCGCTCCGCGCCGCCGGTCCGCGCGGGCGGGTGCGCGTCGTCGACTCGCCGGTCGAGGGGTGCGAGATCGAGAAGGTGGCCGGCCCGCTCGGCATCTTCGAGGTCATCGATCACCTGAAGGCCCAGGGCCATGACGTCGATTTCATCGACCTACGGTATTTCCGGGTCGCGCCGGTGTTCGCGCTGGACGACGTGCGCCGCCTCGGCCGCTCGTGGAACCTCGGGCTGCTGCTCCGGCGCCGCCTGCCCGGCGACCCCCGGGGCTACCGGGTGGTCGATCTCGGCCGCGGCAGCTTCTTCGCCGGCGCGGGCGCCCCGCGCCCCGGCGCGCTGCGGTTCCACCGGAGCCATTACACGACGCCGGTGCCGCACCATACCGAGCAGCGGCACGAGTACAGCATTCCCCAGACGCTGCTCGACGCCGATGTCGTCATCAACCTGCCCAAGCTGAAGACGCACAAGAAGACCGGGGTCACGCTCTCGCTGAAGAGCGTGATCGGGTTGACCAACGAGAAGTACTGGCTCCCGCACTTCACCGAGGGCGATCCGTCGGTGGGCGGTGACGAGTTCGATCGGCCGCAGGGCATGGGCGACGCGGTGGAGAACAAGCTCAGCCGGCTCCCGCTCCCGGGCGATCACTCGCTCGTCGCGCGCGCGCCGCGGCTCGGGGCGCCGCCGAAGGTCATCGATGGGAGCTGGGAGGGGAACAACACGCTCTGGCGGACCATCCTGGATCTCAACCGCATCCTGTTCTTCGCGGACCGGGAGGGCGCGCTGCGCGGCGAGCCGCAGCGGCGGTATCTGACGATCGTGGACGGCATCGTCGCCGGCGAGGGCGAGGGGCCGCTCGGCGCGACGCCGGTGCGCGCAGGGCTCCTGATCGGCGGGTTCGACCCGAGCGTGGTCGACGGGATCGCGTCGCAGGGGATGGGCTTCGATCCGGCGCGGATACCGCTCGTGCGCGAGTCGCTGGGCGGGGCGCTGCTCCCTGGCAGCCGCCTGGACGAGGTCGAGCACATCGTCGACGGCCCCGCGCCGGCGTACCTGTTCAAGCCGCCGCGGAGCTGGCCGTCGCTGCGCCCCCCTCGGGATCGAGGATAGCCGCGCGCCGCTTTTCTGATTGACGTCGGCCATGTGAACGTTCACAATCTGGGTTCCAGGTATTCCTTCGTCTTGCTCTGGACAGGCCGGCATCTGCACCGGGCCTGCGTCCTCGTGCGCGTTCACCTTGACGGTCGGGCTCTGCGGAGCTCGCTGGCCCGATTGGGCATCCCTCTGGAGATTAGCAATGATCAATCCCCTCGATTTGCCCCGCCGACCGCTGACCCCGTGCCGTTCCATGCTTCGATTCTCGGCCCTCGGCTGTGCGCTCGCCGCGCTCGCCGGTTGCGCCAGCGACACGTCGGACGGGCAGGAGCCCCCTGGGACGGGTGGCGCCGGCGGCACGACGGGCGCAGGCGTCACGACGGGCGCGGGCGTCACGACGGGCGCGGGCGTCACGACGGGCGCAGGCGGGTCGATCCCCAGCACGAGCACGGCAAGCGCGACGGGCACGGGCGGCGACATGACGGCGACCGGGAGCGGTGGCTCTCCGGCGGCCGGTAGCGGCGGTGGCGGAGGCGGCCCGACGGTGACCTGCGACTTGCCCACCACGTACAAGTGGAAGTCGGGGCCGCCGGTGATCGGCCCCAAGCCGCCTGCTGGCCGCACCTTCGCCTCCGTCAAGGACCCGACGATCGTGTTCTTCGAGAACAAGTACCACGTATTTGCCACCGTCTTCGACACCACGTCGGGCAACGGCGGGTGGCAGTCGGTGTACCTGAATTTCACGGACTTCTCTCAGGCGAACGCCGCTACGCAGAACTACATGGGGAGCTGGCCCACCGGCAGCACGGTCGCTCCCCAGGTCTTCTATTTCCGGCCGCACAACAAGTGGTACCTCATCTACCAGTGGAACGGCCGGTACTCGACCAACGACGACATCAACAACATGAACGGCTGGAGTCGTCCCCAAACGCTGCTCCGAGGCGAGCCAGGTCAGATGGGGAACACCCTCGGCGCGTTGGATTTCTGGGTCATCTGCGACGACGACAACTGCCACCTCTTCTTCTCGCGGGACGACGGGAAGCTCTACCGCTCCAAGGTCAGCATCGACAAGTTCCCGAACTTCGATGGTTATGAGGTCGTCATGACGGCTCCCAGCTCGGGGCTCTTGTTCGAAGCCAGCAATGTCTACAAGGTGGACGGTTCGAACAAGTACCTGCTCCTGGTGGAGGCGTTCGACAACAGCCCTCGCTTCTTCAGGTCGTGGACCTCCGAGAGCCTCGATGGGCCTTGGGCCCCCTTGGCGGATACAAAGGCGAAGCCCTTCGCCGGCCCGGCCAACGTGACGTTCGAAGGCGGCGACTGGACCGACGACATCAGTCACGGCGAGCTGGTCCGCTCCGGGCACGACGAGAAAATGACCCTCGATCCGTGCGACCTGCGGTTCCTCTACCAGGGGAGAGATCCGAGCGTTGGTGGGGAGTACGGCCGCCTGCCCTACAAGCTCGGACTGTTGACGCTCGATAAGTAGCACGGCCGGCGTCAATCAAAATTGACCGGCGCGCGGCGTTCCTCGCTCCCCTCGCTCAGCGCGGGGGAGCGGGTCGCGCGCCCATTCATCGTCTCTTCGACGGCGCCGGATCGAGCTCCGGATAGCGCCGGAAGATGCCGTCTTCGTTGAACGGTATCCGCCGATCCGAGGCCAGGTAGGCCGCGATCCGCGGGCGCTCGGCCACGCGGTCGTGCAGCGCGACGAGCGTGGGGATCTTGGGCGCGAAGGCGGCCATGGCGTGCGGGAACGCGTAGCGGAGGCCCTCGATGATCTGGAACATCGAGAGATCGACGTAGGACATCGCGCCTCCCAGGAGGTGGCGGCCGCCGTGGCGATCGAGGACGCGCTCGAAATAGCCGAGGAACTTGGGCATGCGCTCGGCGAGGAAGGCCTCTGTCCGGCGGAGGGCCTCGGGCTTCTGGTCCTCGTAATAGAGATCGACGGAGATGGGGTGATGGGCGTCGTGCACCTCGGCGACCAGATCGGCGATGGTGAGCTGGATCTGGTGGGCGCCGAGCCTGCTCGCCTCGTCGTCGGGCGCGAGGCCGAGGCGCGGGCCGAGGTAGAAGAGGATGTTGGCCACCTGCGCGATCACGAGGTCCCCTGCGCGGAGGAACGGCGGCGCGAAGGGCTCGAGCGCGAGGGCGTGGCTCTTCATGAGCTTCTGCATGGCGGCGACGCCGCCGTGCTTCGCCGCGGGCAGGCGGGCGACGTCGGCATAGGGGGCGCCGGCGTCCTCGAGCGCGAGGCGCACGAACTCGCCTCGACCCTGAATACCCGGCCAGTAATACAGCTCGTACGTCGGTGCCTTCATGCCGGGTAGCTCGCACCGGCGAAGGTCCCGGTCAATGGGCGCGCCGCCGGGCGGTCGGCCGGGTCCGGCGCGGGCACGCGACCGGAGCCTGCTCGGGCCCAAGGCCATGCCGGCGTGAGCCGCTTCAGGCGCCGGAGAATCTAGCCGGACGACTCCCGACGACCGGCCATCACGGCGAACGCCCCCTTGGCCTCGTCCCATTCGAACAGCTCGGCCTGACCGACGTCATAAAACCAGGCGTGAAGCTCGATCTCACCGCTCGCGAGCCGCTCGCGCACCAGCGGAAACTGCCGGAGATTGTCGAGCTGGCGCACGGTCGCGGCGCGCGCCGCGTCGTCCACGTCGGCGTGCCCCGACAGATCGCCCGACGCCGCCGGGATCTCCACGAGCCAGCGCTTGAGCGTCGGCAGCTCGTCAGGCACGTGCCCGCTCTTCGCGGCCTTGACGGCGCCACAGGACGAGTGCCCGCAGATCACGATATTGCGCACGCCCAGCACGCCGACCGCATATTCGACAGCCGCTCCCTCACCCGGCCGCGTCGACTCGCTCGGGGGCGACACCATCGCGCCGAGGGCACGCACGATGAATAGCTCGCCCGGGTGCGTGCCCGTGAGCATCGAGGGCGTGATCCTGCTGTCGACGCACGTCACGAAGAGCGTGTGCGGGTGCTGCCCGTCGGCGAGCTGGTCGAAGAGCGGCGTGTAATGCTCGCGCACCTCGATCCGGAACCGCTCGAGGTTCGCGACCACCTGCGCGCGCATCCCGAACGCGCGCGCTTGCCCGAGGACCGCATCGACATCTCGGTCCGTGACGGCCAGGCGTCCGGCGAGGAGATCCCCGCGATCGGCCGCGAGCAGCTTGTCGCGGCAGGCCGGAGAGGCGCCGAGGACGACGACGCGAACGCCGCGAAGGACCAGGTCGGCCACGAGCGAGAGGAAGCGCTCGCAGCCGGTCAGGTCCATCACCTGCACCCCGCGAATATCGAGGATCACGCCCGCCGTCGGGTCGAGCGTGGCCAGGCGCCGGCGCGTCGCTTCGAGCTCGAGCACCACGAGGAACGTGATGGGGCCGCTGAAGTTGACCTGGTGCGGAGCGCCCGCGCTGCCCTGGTGAACCGCGGCGCGGAAGCGAGCGATGCGCCACAAGGCCAGCGCCAGCGTCGCCAGGAGCCCGACCTCGATCCCGCGCAAGAGGCCGCCGAAGAGCATCACGAGCGCGGTCGCCACGAGCACCACCGCCGCGGAGCGCGAGATGCGATAGACGGCGACGAGCGGCCGAAGATCGAGCAGCGGCACGGCGATCGCGATGACGACGCCGGCCAGCGCGGCGAGCGGCACGAGGCGATCGACCACCAGGACGACCGCGGCGAGCGCCGCGCCGAAGAGGGCATGAAAGAGCGCCGCGGCGCGGTGGAGGCCGCCCGCGGCGCGCACAACGGACGAGCGCGCGATAGACCCGGCCGCCGGGACGCTGCCGAGCAGCGACAGGAGGATGTTCGCGAGCCCGTAGCCGACCATCTCCTGATCGAAGTCAGGCCGCGCGCCGGGCACGCGCTCCTCTTCGGCGCTCGCCGAGAGCAGCGTCTCCATCGAGGCGAGCGCGAAGAGGACGAGCGCGGCCCGACCGAACTGCGCCATGCCGTGCGCGGGCTCGCTGGGCCACGGACCGAGCGGCAGCGCGAAGGCCATATCGGACAGCGTGGGGAGATCCAGCTTCGCCAGGTGGGTGAGCCCGGCGCACGCCGCGATCGCGAGCAGCGCGACAGGGGCGCGCCGCGCGTAGCGGGCCCCCAGCCACGTGGCCGCGCCCGCGAACACGGCCATCGCGAGCGCCGGAGCGCGCGCGCCGCCGAGGTGCGCGCCGATTCGGTCGAGCACGCGCAGCGGGTCGAGGTCCGTGGACGTCGCGAAGCCGAGCGCGTCGGGCAGGCTCTGGAGGACGAGCAGCGCGCCGAGGCCCAGCACGAAGCCGTGCACGACGCTCAGCGGCACGAGGCGAGCGAAGCGGCCGACCCCGAGCATGCCGAGGAGGAGCTGCAGGAGGCCGCATATCGCGCCCGCAAACGCGAGGGTGGCCGCCCCGTAGTCGCGGGCGATGTCGGCGAGCGCGAAGCCCATCGCGAGGCCCGGCCCGGCGAGGCCGAGCCTCGTGCCGCCGAGGAGCGCGACCACGGCGCTGCCGACGACGGCGCAGGTCAGCGCGGCCGCAGGGGGCAGCCCGGCGTGGTGCGCGGTGAGCAGGGCCAGCGCGAACGAGGGGCCGAGGGCCGCGGCGCCCGCGACGGCGTCGCTCCACCGCGTCGCGCGGTGAGACGCCTCGCGCCATGACGGGAGGAGCGCGCGCAGGCCGAGATCCGGCCGCGGCATCAGCAAGGGCTTCTGCCGGTCGCTCATGGCGCGCAGGATGCCTGGAAGGACGTGGCGGGCGGAAGCTCGAAATGCGCTCGCGGGTCGACGTATCCGACTCGCACCGTCATCGTGGGCCTTCATCCCTGCTCGCCGAAGATCCGCCGCCGAGGCACCCGACGAGACCCATCACTGGACGGATTGACCGAGAGCAGGGTGGGCGGCAATCCCGGGTCGCCGCGCCACGAACCAGCGAGAGGACAGCGCAACGCGAGCTCCGCGGCGCCGAGGATCGGACCGTCAGAACAGCAGCCGAACGCCACCGCCGAGCGGGCCGATCTGGAGCTGAGCCTGCGCCTTTGCGCGATCGATGTTGATCTGACCCGTGATCCAGAGCGGTACGCCCGTGGCGGCCATGGCGCCTCCGAGGCCCATGAGCACGGTGGGAAAGACCCACGCACGAGACGAGCAGTCGCAGAGATCGTCGTCGCCCGGTCGGGTGAGGAAGTACATGCCTGCTCCCACGGCGCCCAGGGCCAGCCCACCCACGGCGAGACCGGTGCCCACGTCGCGCCGGGTGGCGTCGATGGGGGCGGCCGGCGCCGTCGGCTCGGCCTGCGCGTTGCCCGCGAGCAGCAGGATCAACCCGAACGCGGCGCATCGCATGTCTGCGAGGATCGCTGGTCGCGGCGCGCCCGTCAAGCCGAGCGACGGCGCCGGCCTCCGCCGGTGCCAGAGGCGCCGCCCTCCAGTCGCGCGTTCCGAAGAGCAGGCCGCCCAGGGATCCCAAACGCGCTTGCGCGCCGATCACACCGTGGGTCCAAGGCGAGCCTCATGCTCCCCGAGCCACGCCTCCCCGCGCGCCGTATCCACGCCGAATCGCCGTAGCCCAGGAAGAACCACGAGCCGCATCGTCTCGCTGAAGATTCGCCTGCTCTCGCCGCGTCCGAGCGCGCCGAGGCCCGACAGCGCATCTTGCGCCGGATCCTCGGCCTCCGCCGAGAAGAGCACCTCCGCGGCGACGGTGCCCGCGAGCATCGCCGGGAGGTACGCGCCGATCACGTCTCCGACGCCGCGCTCCCGCTCGGCCGCGAGGTGCGCCCAGCCGAGGCGTGCGTGGTCGATCTCGTCGCGCAGGATGCGATGCATGTTCTCCCGCACGACGGGATCGGCCGCCCGCGAGACGAGCTCGCCGAGCAGCGCCGCGCTGAGGGTCTCGGTGATGCACGACATCGCGACGACCTCGTAAAGGACACGCTCCCGGGCCCCGAGCCCGCGCGGCCCGACCTCCCGCGCCGGAGGCGCCGGGCCGAGCGCAACCGGCTCGCCGCCGAGCTCGCGCACGAGCGCCGCGCATTGCTCTGCATGGCGCCGCTCGTCGGAGGCCGCGTCGCGCGCCATCGTGACGACCGGGCCCACGGCGCCCACGGCCGCGAGCTCGTCCCCGAGCCGCGAGAAGCGCGACGCCGCCTCGAGCTCGGCGCGCGCCCTCCGCCGCCAGACCCGCGCCGCCGAGGCGCGCACCGCCGCGCGATCCACGTCAGTCACCGCAGCACCCCACTCCGTCGTTCGCAGCGGCGCAGAACGGCGCGCAGCAAGGCTCGTCGTTGTTGCAGCCGTCCATCCAGCAGCACGGGCAGCCGCAAGGATCTTTCGGCTCGCCGGGAAATTCGAGGACGGTGCATTGCGGGCCGCCCCCGCCGCCCCCCGTCCCGCTCGTCGCGCCGCCGCCGCTGCCCGCCGTCGCCCCCGCGCCGCCGCCGCCTTGGGCTCCCGAGCCGCCCGTCGCGTCCTCGCCGCCATGGCCGCCGCTGCCCGCCGTCGCCCCCGCGCCGCCGCCGCCTTGGGCTCCCGAGCCGCCCGCCGCGTCCTCGCCGCCATGGCCGCCCGCCCCGCTCACCGCCCCCGGCGCGCCGCCGCCGTCGCCGCCGCTCCCACCGCCGGCCTGCTGCCCACACGCCCCGAGGCCGAGCGACGCACCACCGAGGACCACCACGCTGAAAAGTCTTTCGAGTTTCATCACACCCTCCAGATCAAGCAAGACACAATGAAGGACCGTCGCGCCGCTGCCCGGCGCTCCGCGCGTCGTGACACGCTCAGCATGAAGGCCATCTCGCGTCCTGTGAATCGAAACTTTCAGCATAGTATTGTTCGGCGGGGCCGAACGATGCTCGCTCGACCGATGTCCCCCGCCCGCGCGAGCCTGCCCGACCTCGGCGCGCCGCTCTTCGATCGGACGACCGCCGCGCCGCGCTCACGCCCGCCGCCGCTGAAGGCTGAAGGCCCGTGGGGTGCTGAGCTGAGCTGCTGAGCGGGCGCTGTCACGGCGGTGTACCAGCGCGACGGCGCGGTGTCATGGCCGCGTGGCACCACCCCGAGATGGATATCGCCTATCTCTCGTTCGCGAACGGCGGGCCGGACCCCGATGGGGCGAACGAGAGCGTGGTCAGCTGGATGATGAGCCAGCCCGCGTACCGGCGGACCACGGGCGGGTGCAAGGACGACCCCGCGCTCGTGACGGGAGTGCAGCGCTTCTGGGACGAGAAGCACAACCGCCGAGAGCGCCTCGATCAGGCACCCCCGCCTCCGCCACTCCCGCCTCCGCCACTCCCGCCTCCGCCCCTCCCGCCTCCGCCCCCAGAGCCGCCGGCCCCAGGGAGGCTACAACAGAGCTCGGTTTCATTCCGACCGTCGACGCAATCTGGACCCATCCCAAACGGACTCGCACTGGGTGCGCAGTACCAGCCTTCCGGGTGTTCTGGGTGATCGACCGCGCAAGCGGCGGACAGGTCGGGATCGTCATAGCAATACTCCGTTGTGCTGGTGATCGAACTGCTGACGGCGTCCCCCGCGCTGACGCTCGAGCTCGTGGCCGCTGCGCCGCCCGTTCCGGGCGTGGAGCCGCCTCCGTCATCTCCGCAGGCACAAAGAAGAAGCCCGAAGAGGGCGATTGTAGCCAAAGATTCCAAGTGCATCGACAGATCTCCTTGACTAACCGCCGGAGCCGCCGTTCGACGTGTCGGGCCCCAGCCCGACGCCCCCGTCTCCGCCCCAGGCCCCGGCTCCGCCCTGGCCTCCGGTTGTCTGCCAGCCCCCGGTTGCGCCCGCGCCGCCTTCTCCGCTCCCACCGTAGTATTCGCTCGGATCCTCGTAGACATCGATGCTGACGTTCAGCTTGCCGTTGAGCCACAGGGCGGCGTCCCCGATACCGAACTGATACTGAACCCAGGTCGTCGCGCTTCGCGCGGCGCTGTCCAGCGAGCGTCGACGGCGAGGAGCGTCGACCGCGGTCCAGCACGGGGCAGGCCCCGCTCAGGCTGCGGGGGGAGCGTGGATCTGCGTTGCGTGAGCGCGTACCACGTCGGGGTCGGCAACGACGTCTCGCTCGACGCGACGTCCTAGCCCGCGCGCGCGTAGCGACTCGGGGGCTGGCCGACGTGTCGGCTGAACGCGGTGCTGAAGGTGCTCGCCGAGCCGTAGCCGACGCGCTCGGCGACCTCGGCGATCCCGAGATCCTGGCGGCGGAGCAGATCCCTCGCGACGGCCATGCGCCAGGCGAGCAGGTATTCCATCGGCGGCTGGCCCACGGTGCGGGTGAAGCGCTCGAAGAACGTCGAGCGCGAGAGGGCCGCGGTCTTCGCGAGCTCGGCCACCGTCCACGAACGCGCGAGCTGAGCGTGCATCTGCCGTATCGCCGACGCGAGCCGCGGATCGGCCAACCCCCGCAGGAGCCCCGGAGGCGCGTCCTCGGCCGAGGTCGACCGCAGCGCTTCGATGAGCAGCACCTCCACGAGCCGCGTGAGGACGAGGTCGCGACCCGATCTCTGCTCGTTCGATTCGTCGCCTACGAGCCGCACCAGCGCCGAGAGCCGCTCGACGCCGCGCACGTGCAGCAGCGCCGGCAGCAGCGACACGAGCAGCGCCGCGTCAGGCGAGTCGAAGATGAAGTAGCCGCCGAGCAGCCGCACGTCGGGGCGTCCACCGCGCGTGCCGTGGCGGACCTCACCCGTCGGCGCGGGCGCCACCTTCGGGTCGATGCGCTCCGGCCTCACCGGCTCGAAGCCCGACAGGGTGAAGCCCGGCGTCGCCGGCAGGAGCACGAAGTCGCCCGCCTCGAGCGTCAGGGCGCGCTCGCCGTCGACAGCGAGACGACAGCTGCCCTCCACCACGGCGCAGAAGCTCGGCTGGCCGAAGTCCGAGTAGCGAACACCCCAGCGGCCGGCGCCGCTGATGCCCTTCGAGAGCACGGTGCGCGGCTGGAGCAGCGCGATGACCTCCGAGAGAGGGTCGTTCATGTCCGGACTCTAGCAAACGAAATGTGGACTCTCAATTGTAGATAGTCCAGCGCCCCGCGGCTATGTTCCCCCCATGAACGCCGCGCTCGTCGCGGCAAAGGAATGGATATGAAGACCGTGCTCATCACTGGTTGCTCCTCGGGCTATGGCCTCGAGACCGCGCGCCACTTCCACGCGCAGGGCTGGAACGTGGTCGCCACGATGCGAACGCCGCGCGAGGACGTGCTGCCGCGGTCGGACCGGCTGCGCGTGGTGGCGCTCGACGTGACGAAGCCCGCCAGCATTGCGGCCGCGCTCGAGGCGAGCGGGCCCATCGACGTTCTCGTCAACAACGCCGGCATCGGGCTCATGGGCGCCTTCGAGGCCACGCCGATGACCACGGTGCGCGAGGTGTTCGAGACAAACACCCTCGGCGTGATGGCCATGACGCAAGCCGTGCTGCCCGGGTTCCGCGCGCGGAGATCGGGCGTGGTGGTGAACGTGACCTCGAGCGCGACGCTCGCGCCGATGCCGCTCGTCGCCGTGTACACCGCGAGCAAGATGGCCATCGAGGGGTTCAGCGCGTCGCTCGCGTTCGAGCTCGAGGCCTTCGACGTGCGCGTGAAGCTCGTCGAGCCGGGCTACGCCCCGACGACGCGCTTCACGAGCAACGGGGGAGCCCGCATGGAAGGGCTGATTCCCGACGCCTACGCGCCCTTCGCACAGCGTATCTTCGCCTCCTTCGGGCAGCCGGCGCTTGTGACGAGCGAGTCCGACGTGGCCGAAGCGGTGTGGCGCGCCGCGAACGACGCATCGGGGCAGCTCCGGTTCCCGGCCGGGCCCGACGCGGTGGCGCTGGCTCGGGCGAGCTGAGCAACTCGATGGGGCGTTGGCGGCGGCGTGACGGGAAGGAGATGAGCGGTGTGGCCCGCGTCGCCGTCGCGCGGGGATCGCCGGCAGGCGCACGCCGCGAGCGGTGCGCCTGCCGGGAGGCGGTTCACCTGGGGATGAACACGCAGCACCCGACGACGCAGGTGTAGCCGTCGGAGCACCCGGCGCTGCAGGGCTCCGCGCACGTCGGGTCAGGCTCGCCCTCGCCGCCGCTGCCGTCGGAGCCGCCCTCGCCCGTGCCGCCGTCGGGGTCGCCGCCGCTGCTATCGGAGCCGCCCTCGCCGCTCTCGCCCGTGCCGCCGTCGTGACCGCCGCAGCCCCCCTCGCCGCCGTCGCTGCCGCCCGGGTCGCCGGAGCCGCTGCCGGGGCCGTCATCGCAATGGCCGGGGCCGATGCCGCCCTCGTTGAAGTCGGCGAGCTTGCCCGACAGCGAGACGGCCTCGTCGGCCGCGGCGCCGCGCTTCACGCCGTACGGAAGCTTGCCGTCAGCATCCTTGTTGGCGGCCATCCACGCCTCGGCGTCGGCGAGCGCCCCGTCGAGGGCAGCGTCGCTCGCGCCGCTCGCCACGTTGAGCCGCGCGGCGATGAGCTGGTGGCCCAGGATCAGGCTGGTGTCGCCCTTCGGGGGCGTCCGGAAGAGCTCGAGCAGCTCCTCCTGGGAGTACTCCACGCCGCCGAGGGTGAGCTTCGACGTCGGCCAGCTCTCCTCGTGGTTCTTCCAGTAACCCTGGGTGAGCGTGCAGCCGTCGCCCTCGGGCGTGGGCTGACTCACGACCACGTTGGCGCTCCCCTCGGCGAGGCCATCGGTGGCGCCCAGCCCGCAGCCGGCGAGGGCGGCTCCGACCAGCGACAGACAGCCCACAAGCATCATCCTGCCAAGCGTCATGCGTCCTCCTGAAGTTACTCATCAGCGAAGCTCGCCCCTCGCGAGGAGCAAACCACCGACATCGCGCGTGCAGAGCGGCCGGCGTCGGGCCGATCGGGAGGCACCGGCGGCCCCCGATCGACGGGGACCACGACCTCGATCGGATTGAACCAGCGACAGTCGTGACGAGCCGCGCTCTCGGTCCTTCAGTGCCGGCCTGAGCTCGGCGCGGCTCATGTTTTTATTGTCGCCTGCAGATCAAAGCTCGTTCCCGGCCGAGTGAATCTTTCCTTCGTCATCGCACGAGCGACCCAGGTCACTTCAGTCCATACCGATCCATCTTGTTGAGCAGCCCCTGGCGCGACAGCCCGAGCCGCACCGACGCCTGGCTCCTGTTCCCCTGGGTCGCCCGGAGCGCGGCGGCGATCTCCCGCCGCTCCAGCGCCGCGATCTTCTCTTCGAGCGCCGCCCCCTCGGCCGGCTCGTCGCCCGCCGCCGCCGCGGGCGCGCCGCCTCGCCGCGCCGGCGAGAGGTCCTCCTCGAGGATCTCTCCCCTGCCCCCGGCCATCACGAGCGCGCGCTGCATCTCGTGCCGGAGCTCGCGCAGGTTGCCGGGCCAGTCGCAGGCCTCGAGCCGCCGCATCGCGCCGGGCGAGATCGCCGTCACGGGCGAGCGCGGCACGAGCGCGCGCGACACGTTCAGGAAATGCTGCGCGAGCAGCGGCAGGTCCCCCACGCGATCCGCGAGCCGCGGCAAGGCGATCTCGATCCCGCGCACGCGCCAGTAGAGATCGTCGCGAAAGGTCTTGTTCGCGACCATCGACTCCAGCGCCCTGTGGGTGGCCGACACGATGCGGACGTCCACGGTCACCGGGCGCGCCGCGCCGACCGGCAGGATCTCCCCCGTCTCGAGCACCCGCAGGAGCTTCACCTGCAGCGCCGGATCCATGTCGCCGAGCTCGTCGAGGAACAGAGTCCCTCCGTCCGCCTCGACGAACAGGCCGGGAGCGTCCTTGATCGCGCCCGTGAAGGCGCCCTTGCGGTGGCCGAACAGCGTCGACTCCAGCAGGGTCGGCGCGAGCGCGCCGCAGTTGACCGCGATGAACGGCTTGCCCTTCCGCCGGCTCCTCGCGTGCAGGTAATGGGCGAACACCTCCTTGCCCGTCCCGGATTCGCCCGTGATGAGCACCGGCACGTCGGTCGGCGCCGCGCGCTCGCACAGCGTCTTCGCCTCGAGGAACGCCGGCGACTGGCCGAGCAGCGCCGAGGCGTCGCCCTCGCGGGCGGTGAGCGAGCGCTCCAGCTCCGCCACCCGGTCCTCCAGCGCGAGGCGCGCCGCCGCGCGCGCGACCACGGCGAGCAGCACGTCCGGGTCGACGGGCTTGGCCAGGAAGTCATACGCGCCGCGCTCGACGAGCCGCAGGGCGAGCGGGGTCTCGCCCGCGCCGGAGACGACGATCACCTTGGCCGCGGGCCGCTCGGCGAGGATCTTCTCCGCGAGCGCGGCGCCCTCCTCGGGGCGGCCCGACGGCGGCAGCATCAGGTCGAGCACGACGAGGCGCGCGCTCGTGCGGCGGAGCTCCGCGAGGGCCTTCGGGGCGGCCCCGGCCTCGGCGACCGCGTACCCGTCCAGCGAGAGGAGCTCGCGGTAGGCGTCGCGGAAGCCCGGATCGTCGTCGATGAGCAGGACAGTGTCGGTCACGGGTGACCGTACCGCGTCGCCCGGGCGCGGATCCAGGCCTGTCTTGGGCGCGGCCGGCGAGCTGCCGAGCTGCTCGGCCATCGCGCCGTCGAGGGAACGGCGGCTCACCACCCCCTGCGCCCGCGCGATGTCCGTGCCGAGATCATCGCCTCCTTGCGACGTGCCTCTGGCTTGACGTACCGACGGCCGGGCCGCAGAGCCAGCACACCGAAGATCATGGGGAGCCGGCTATTCGTCCGCAAACCGATATCGGTCATGAAAAAAGAGCTGGAGGGGGAGCACCGCCTCCAGCGCGCCCTCGGGCCGCTGCAGCTCACGAGCCTCGGGATCGGCGCCATCATCGGGACAGGCATCTTCGTACTCACCGGTCAGGCCGCGCACGACAAGGCAGGTCCCTCGCTGATGCTGTCCTTCGTTGTCGCGGGGATGGCCTGCGTGTTCGCGGCCCTCTGTTACGCGGAGTTCGCGGCGATGGTGCCGATCGCGGGCTCGGCCTACACGTACGCGTACGCGACGCTCGGCGAGCTGCCGGCGTGGATCATCGGGTGGGACCTCATCCTCGAGTACGCCGTCGGCGCCGCCGCCGTGGCGCACGGGTGGTCCCACTATTTCCAGGACTTCATCGGGATCTTCGGGGTAGCGCTGCCAAGGGAGCTCAGGAGCGCGCCGTTCGACTACGATCCAGCGCTCGGCGAGCTCGTGTCCACGGGGTCGATCCTCGATCTCCCCGCCAGCCTCGTGACGGCCGGGGTCACGATGGTGCTGCTCAAGGGCATCCGCGAGAGCGCGACCTTCAACGCCGTGATCGTCGCGCTCAAGCTCGCGGTCGTGCTCTTCGTCATCGCCGTCGGCGCGTTCCACGTCGACCCGGGCAACTGGCGGCCGTTCGCGCCGTTCGGGTTCGGGGGGCTCAGCTTCTTCGGTCACACGATCTTCGGCGAGGTCGGCAAAGGGGGCGAGCCGCTCGGGATGCTCGCCGGCGCCGCGACCATCTTCTTCGCTTACCTCGGGTTCGATGCGGTCTCGACCCACGCCGAGGAGGCGAAGCACCCGCAGCGCGATCTCCCCATCGGCATCGTGGCCTCGCTCATCATCTGCACCGTGCTCTACGTCGCCGTCGCGGCGATCCTGACGGGCATGGTGCCCTACACCGAGCTGAGCATCGACGCGCCGGTCTCCGACGCCTTCGCGCGCGTCGGCCTCCCGTGGGCGCAGTTCATCATCTCTCTCGGGGCGGTCGCGGGGATCACCTCCGTGCTGCTCGTGCTCATGAACAGCCAGCCGCGCGTGCTGCTCGCCATCGCCCGCGACGGGCTCCTGCCCAGGAGATTCTTCGGAGCGGTGCACCCGGTCTTCAAGACGCCGTGGAAGTCCACCCTCGTCACCGGGTTCGTGGTCGCCACCCTCTCGGCGCTCCTCCCGCTGCGGATCCTGGCGGAGCTCGTCAATATCGGGACGCTCCTTGCGTTCCTGTTCGTCTGCGCGGCGGTCCTGGTCATGCGCCGGGCGGCGCCGGACGCGCCGCGCCCGTTCCGGGTGCCGCTCTATCCGCTCACCCCGATCCTCGGGATCGTGATCTGTCTCCTCCTCATGTTCTCGCTGCCCACCGAGAACTGGCTGCGCCTCGCCATCTGGCTCCTCCTCGGGTTCGCGGTCTACTTCGGCTACAGCCGCAAGCACAGCGCGATGACGGCGAGCCAGTGACGCCGCGGCGCGCCGCGCGCTCCCCGGCAGGGCGCGCCCCACGTTCCTCGGTCGATCGCGGCGCGCACCGCGCAGAGGCAAGGACTCGCGAAGCGAGCCGCGCCTGCGGCTACGCGGTCCGCGCGCGCACGAACTGCTCGAAGACAAGGAGCGTGACGCTCGTGTGGGCGCCGCTCTCCGCGAGGACGCGCTTCACCCGCTGCCCGTCGAGCCCGGCGCTCCCGGCCCCGAGGCGCGGCAGCGCGATCCGGTCGATCCCCGCCTTCGCCGCGAGCTCCACCATCGTCTTCAGGGATCGCGAAAGGGCCGGCAGGGTCGCCTTTTTTGCCTCGCTCTCCTGGATCGCCAGGCAGTAGACCGTGTCCATGCCCTCGCTCCACGTGAAGACGTCCCCGAGCGCCGGCCTGCGCTCGGCGCAGCGCTGGGCGTAAGCCTCGAGCATCCGCGGCCACCGCTTCTTGAAGGCGACGGAGACCCCCGCGTCCATGGTCCCCGCGCAGTTGCAACCGTGGGCGTAGGCGCGCACCCCGTCGGTGTGGAGGATGTCGCCCTTGGTGAAGATCGTCGGCACGGAGGGCACACTACCCGATCCGCGGCGGGGCGAGCGGCTCATCGCGATCGGGCCCGAGGCTGACGCCAGGCAGACGCCCGTCCTCGGGGGGTTATCGAGCTCGTCCTGGATGAGGTCGCCGAGCGCCGTGCTCGGGGTGCTCGCGCCAAGGCCGCCCTCCTCGGCGTGCCCTGGATCGTCGCAGGAACATCACGATGGCGCTCGCCATCAAGGCACCTGGCGCTCCGATGCCCCTGCGGTCCAGGGGGCGCCCGGTGCGGCCGACGGCGCATCCGCCCGGCGGGTCGCCGTCGAAGCCCGCCGCCGGCGTGGCGCCTTCGCCCGCGACAGGCACCTCTCCGTCGGCGTTCTCCTCGATCCAGCGGCCGTATGCGGGCACGAGCGTGTAGATCCCGCCGTCTCCGCAGTCGGGGCCGGCGGGCGAGCCGAGCGCGCGAACGCTGATGCCGAGGAGGTGCGGCTCTCCCGCGATCATGAGGCACGCAGGCCCGCCCGAATCCCCAGAGCAGCTGTCCGGCGACCCGGGAGCGCCGGCCGAGAGCTCGGTCGCGTTCCGCTCCTGGAAGGGCGTCTCGCCGACGTACAGCGCGCCGGAGGGCTGGCCAGGCTCGCCCCGGGCGCCGTAGCCGGCGATCACGACCTGTGCGCCCTCGTCCAGCAGGCCGTCCAGCGCCCCGGGCGGGACCAGCGGAACCGGGCTCATCGTCGTCACCGGGGTCTCCAGCAGCAAGAGCGCGATGTCCTCCGCCCGGGCGAGCTTCCTCGCGCCGATCGTGCCAGGCGCCGGGAAGTCCTCGTGTCGGACGACCTTGCGAACACGGAAGATCTGCTCGGGCGACGCGTCGGTCACGTCGAGCGCGCCCGCCGCCACCCGCAGGTTCGCGGACCCGAGCTCGGCGAGGACCTCCCCGGTGACCTCGTCCTGCAGCACGACGCAGTGGGCCGCGGTGACGACACAGCTCGGGGAGATGAGGACGCCCGAGCACTCCTGGACACCCTCGCTGTCCAGCACGGCGACGGCGCCGAAGAGGGCGTCGGGGGTCGCCGGTCTCCCGTCCTTGATCGCGAGAGGCTGCTCCTCCACGGGGTCTCCGGGCAGGGCGTGCGAGCACCCCGCGAACCCGCCGAGGGCCGCGCAGGCGAGAGCGACGAGGCGTGGGCTCATGTCACGCAGGCTCCGGGCTCACGGCGCGCCGGGCTCGAATGCCCGGCGCGCCGCGCCGTCGGGATCGGTTACTGGCACTCCGGGACGTCGGAGCAGGACTGCTTCGACAGGCGGATGCCGTCGACGACCGGCACCCCGGCGAAGAACGCCGAGCACTTCGCGGCCGCCCAGATCCCGATCGTCTTGAACGTGTGGCACGACCAGTTCGCCGAGAAGGAGACGCTCGCGCGACAGCAGTACGTCGACGCCCTCTGGGACGAGTCGCCGGACTCGGAGACCCGCTCGGCGGCCGAGAGCCAGCTCGAGCGCAGCTCCGTGAGCCGGGCGTCGAGGGTCCCCTCCGCGTGCTGCCGCTCCATCTCGAGCAGGACGGGATCGTAGGACTGGAAGTAGAGCTCCATCGCGTCCGACCCGGCCGCGAGCAGGTCTCCGGAGGCGGCCCCCTCCTGGAGGAGCTCGATCAAGGTCTGGACCTGGCTCTGCTGCCGGATCGGCTGCGCCTTGGACCAGGCCTCGGCCCATTCGGCCGAGAGCGTCCCCGAGGCCAGCCGCGCCTCCAGCTCGACGCCGATGTTCTCCACGGTCCGCAGCAACAGGGCCGGCGTGACGGCCGCCGACGCCTCGACCTGCGGCGCGGGCGGGTCGCTCTCCGTCTCCGTGGCGTCACCCGAGCCGCAAGCGGCGGAGAGCGTCGCGATCAGCATGGTCAGGGCAAGTGCGAGCTTCTTCTTCATCTGGATCTCCTGCAACCGGTCGTGGCCTGTCAGGCCGAAACAGCGCTACGACGAGCGTGTAACACGCGCTCGCGAAAGCCCGAGTTCCACTTCGCGACAGGCGATGTACAGAATGCGCCAGGGTGCCGTGGCAACGCAAATGTGCAACCACACTGCGACGAGCTCGGGCGGTCAGCGGCAGAAGAGGAACCTGCAGTTCCCGGAAGCGCACTGGTTGTCCTTTGTGCACGCCGCGCCTCGGCTGCGCTTGTTGACGCACTCGCCCTCGTTGGTGCCCCAGCCACAGAACTGGTTCGCGGCGCAGTGCGCGTCGGAGCGGCAAAGGCACGTCTGGGTGAGATCGCCGCAGCGGTTGCTGGGGCACTCCTCGTTCACCCGGCACCCCTGGCCGATGGTCTTCGAGCCAGGCGTGTAACACCAGCCCGCGCCGGCGATCAGCCCCCCGCAGCGGCCGGACGCGCACTCGCCGTCGCGCGTGCACATCTGATGATCGGCCTTCTTCGGCTCGCAGGCGTTGTCGCCCCCGATGCCAGGCGTCTTCCGCGCGCAGCGGAGGCCGCTGCCGCAATCGGCGTCGTCGTTGCAGACGCAGCGCCCCGGGATCGCGTTGCAGGCGACGGCCGTGCACTGGCCGCTCTCGCACTCCTCATCGAACCGGCAGCTCCCTCCCAGCGCCTGGAACCCCGGGCAGTAGGCCGCGCCGCACTTCCTTGGGTAGGCGAGCTCCCGCTGCTCCGACGTCGCGAAGGGGGCGACGCCGCTCTCGTCGAGATCGGTGGCGGGATCGGCCATCCCGGCCCGCGGCCCCTGCGCGCGCTCCCACATGCGGAGAAAGGACTCGGTCGACGATCTCAGGCCCGTCGTGTCCACGCCCAGGCGATCCAGGTCGGCCACGAGGTCGGGCAGCATCCCCTCGTGAGCCAGGCCCTTCTCGTCGAACTCCGTTCCCAGGGGGCCGGGCCCCTGCGCGCGCTGGTCCCAGGCCTGGCAATCGGCCTCGGCCTGGAACGCCGCCGAGCAGGCGCCGTCCTCGCCGAAGCGCGGCCGGGTCTGCTGGATGAAGCCGTTGAGATCGGCCCCGAAGGCCATGGGGACCTTCAGGCCGAGCCGCCCGTACTCGTAGGCCTGGGCGAAGGAGCGCGAGGAGCCCTGGCAGCTGTTCTCGACCGAGCTGCGGGTGTACTGCCGGGTCTCGTCGTGCGCGGTGCGCAGGCCGAAGATGCCGCCGGTCTGCCGGAGCATCCGGATCACCCGCGCCGGCGTGGACTTCTCCTTCTCCGCCACCGCCGGGCCCATGATCTCCCGGAAGTGACCGTGGGAGATATAGATCGGGTAATAGTCGCGCGCCTGCGCCAGCTGGAACACCCGATCCACGCCCCGCTCCGCCATGTGCGCGACGTCGATCAGCATTCCCCGGTCCATCATCTCGCCGACGAGCGCGTCGCCGAGCGGCGTCAGCCCGCGCATGTTGCGGCAGCTCGCGTCGACATCCATGCCCAGCGTGACCCCCGCGAGGGTGGCGTCGCAGTCGGTGTCGATGAAGCAGTTCTCGGTGTACTGCGCGAACTGGAAGATCGGGTTGTGCAGCGCCGCCCCGCCGAAGGCGTTGTCCATCTGGTGCACCGGCTGGAGCGTCCGGACCCCCAGAGCGTGGTACCTGTCGAGCTGCGCGCGCATCTTCGCCGCGTCGACGTCGCGGCCGAACAGGTGGCTTGCCTCGATGGACAGCACCACGGCCAGCTTGCCCGCCCCGATGATCTGCCGGGCGTGCGCCGGCGAGAGCGCGACGTCCATCCAGCCGGCGTTTCGCGCGACAAGCGCGTGGGTCATCTGGAGCTGGAGGTCGACGTCGACCATCTCGTCGCACGCCCGCGCGCCGTTCTGCGCCGGCAAAATCGAGCAGAGCCAGTCGAAGCTCACCGCCGACATGACGATGAGGCTCAGCCCGCGATCGTGGGCCGCGCGCAGCCAGCTCACATGACCCTGCTGGTGAGCGATGGTGTCCCAGCGCGGCCACCCCTCGGAGAGGTGCTTTCGCTGGAGGTGAAGCCCTGTGTCGCCCTCCGTCCCTTCGGTCTTGCCGATCGCCTCCGAGCCGAGGACGCCGCCGCCCAGCCCGAGCAGCGCCGACAGCGCGCCGCTGCTCGCGAGATCCAGCATCGCCGACTGAGGGCACCGGTCCAGGAGCGCGCTGAGGTCCTGTCGCACGCGGGCGTGATCGCTCCCTGGAATGCCGCCGTCGCAATCCTCCAGGGCGCCGTCGTGCTTGCCGTGCAGCCATCGGCCCCCGAACGCCTCCTCCGACATCATGTGGAAGTGCAGGTCCGCGAACCCGCTCACCGGGGGTGAGCCGAGCGCGGCCGGGGCGGGGACAGGGCTCGACGCGGCGACGCCGGCGGAGAGGCCGCTCCAGACGACAGGACGCCCGAGATCGTCCGTGGGGTCTTGCCCGCTGGCCGGCGGGGTCGTTCCGGAGTCGCACCCGGACGTCATGAGGGCGAAGGCGGCCAGGGCCGCGGTCGCGAAGGGGCGCGCGCCGCGCCCGCGACGCCGGTCGGGCGCCGGGTCGGGTCGAGGCGATCGAGCACGTGTCACGCAATGGTCAAGGAAGGTCATCGGTGGCGCAGCCCGGGGGGTTCGGTTGTGGGTGTCCCAGGCTCTCAGGGCGCCAAGTTAGCTCAGGTATCGCCGGGTCGAGCGCGCGACAGATTTACATTTTGCGACACGCTCTCATAATGCGCCATCGTGCCGGCTCGAGGTTCGGGATCCACGGAGTTCTTGCGGGCCCTGGTGACAGCGGCAGCGCGAGACGGGCTCGAGGCCGAGGACGTTCGGCGCGTGATCGCGCTCCCCAGCGGCTTCCTGGAGAAGCGGGGCGCTCGCGTGTCCATCGCCATGGTCCGCCGCGTGTGGAGCGGGCTCACGGACCCCCGGGCGGCCGGTCCTCTCCTGGGCCTCCGCGCCGCCCGGCAGCTCCCGCTGGGGAGCCTCGACCTCCTCGATTACCTCTCGATGGCCAGCACGACGGGCGCAGAAGCGTTCTCGCACCTGACACGTTATCTGCCGCTGCTCGCGGATGCCGGGCGCGTCTGGACCGAATCCGATGGGCAGAGCTTCCGGTTCCGTCACGATGCGCCCGGCGGCGTCCCCTCGCTGGCGGAGCTGCTGCTCGGGCTGGTCGTCGCGCGTTCCCACGCGCTGTTCGGGCCGGCCCACGCGCCGCGCCGGGTCCAGTTCGCGCACGCTCCCCTCGCCGCGGCCAGCAGGTATGAAGAGGTCCTCGGCGTCCCGGTGCAGTTCGGGGGCCGCTTCGACGAGATCGTCTTCGATCGCGACATCGCCCGGGCGCCGATCGCCAGCCAGGACCCGCAGCTCAGGTGCATCCTTGTTGCGCAGGCGGAGGAAGCGCTCTCTCGCCTTGACGTCTGCGGGAGAGTCGCGCATGATGAAGAGTTTGTCCCTGCCTTCCGGCACGCCCTGGCGCTGGCGCTCGACGCGGGCGACGCCAGCCTGGCGCGCATCGGCGAGAGCTTCGGGATGAGCGCGCGGACGTTGCAGCGCCGGCTGGCCGCGGCGCACGTCAGCCACCGGGAGCTCTTGCAGCAGCTGCGGCTGGAGCGGGCGCGGCAAGCGCTGGGGGCTGCCCAGCTCAAGGCGGTGTCTCATGAGCTCGGCTATTCGAGCCCCAGCGCCTTCCACCGCGCGTTCAAGCGGTGGACGGGGCTGACCCCCGGCGCCGCGGCCGAGGGCGGCGCCTCGCCGCCGGCGGGACGGAGCGGCGGCAAGAGGCAGCGGGGGGCCGGGGAGCCGCCCGCGCCGCCGGCGGGCGCGTGACGGTCGCCGTGGCAGGCCCGACGCGCTGATCCCGCGTCACCGCGGAACGCGCGGGCGCGCGGCGCCTGGCGGGTTTTGTCACCCCCTGGCGCGCTTTGTCGCCTTCGCGGCCCGCCCGAAGGCAGCTAGTCCAGGTCATCACGGGAGACCGCCAGCCGCTCCGCGAGCGCGCCCGGCGGACGACCGCGTCACGTCCGCTCATCTCGGCCGACCAGGCCGTCGGGGTTGATTCAATGACAGCTCGTAGGTCCGTGCTGATACGTCAGCTCATTCAATCACGGGACGCCCTCGTGATTTCCAGTCGCGCAGGGCGCCTCCCACTCCTCTTCTGCCTGGGCATCGTCGCCGCCGCCTGCGAGGGCGGCGCGGACGACCCGAGCGAGCCCATTGGCGATGCGCAGCAAGCGCTCTGCGCAGCCGACGATCTGGGCTGCCAGAACGGCGCCCCGAGCTGGCCGAAGTGGTCTCAGCAGCCCGATCGGCCGGACCCGGTCTTCCAGGAGTTCGAGACCGGCTCGGGCGCCGGGAGCGCGTCGAGCAGCGCCTCCACCGGCAGCGCGTCGAGCAGCGCCTCCACCGGCAGCGCGTCGAGCAGCGCCTCCACCGGCAGCGCGTCGAGCAGCGCCTCCACCGGCGCGAGCGGGGCCGGCGGCGGCTCCGGCGTCGAGTTCAAGGTCAAGGCGTGCGACCCGAACCAGCTCGGCAAGATGCCGGAGAGCCCCAACCCGAAGGGCGCCGACCTGCAGAACATCACGACGAACTTCCACGTCCTGCAGTCGATGCAGCTCCTCTCGTCGATCGTCAACAAGACGTCCGAGGCGATCAACAAGTTCGAGACGGAGACGATCGAGGACGCGGACAAGGGCAATTGCATCTGCACCCAGCGCGTGGCCGCCGAGTGCCTGGACGTCATCCAGCAGGACAAGACGACCTACGAGGAGTGCTCCGACTTCTGCGACCCGGTCACGACGCCGGCGAACGACTGCAGCACCGGGGTGCTCGTCTGGCTCGCCAACGACATCCAGCAGAGCGAAGCGGGCAAGGCCAAATGGGCCCTCAGCACGATCAAGTGGCTCGACAAGATCGCCGGCGAGATCGCCGACGGGCGCTTCGCGGATTTCCTGGAGCAGTTCGGCGGCGAGCTCTCGAACGCCACGGAGCTGCTCGCGAAGATCCAGTGTTACATCGACCTGTACACCGAGGGATACCACCTCGGCAGCTACTCCGAGCAGCGGCCTGATCTGCACATGTGCATCCCCTGGGCCGGGCACGGCGCGTACGCCACGCTGGCCGAGAGCGGCAACGGCAAGTGGGGCATCGGCGGCCGCTACACGTCGCACAACCTGAGCGAGGAGCGACGCGCCCAGATGCGCACCGGCGGCTTCGCCGTCACGGCGTTCGGTGAGACGCTGAGCATCCTCCCGGGGATGGAGTTCGACATG
The DNA here is from genome assembly GCF_051519845.1 of Sorangium sp. So ce362. Lineage (NCBI taxonomy): Bacteria > Pseudomonadati > Myxococcota > Polyangiales > Polyangiaceae > Sorangium > Sorangium sp. So ce362. Next base: position 10,367,529 of record NZ_CP150332.1, read on the forward strand.
CAGCTCGACGGCTACAAGTGGTTCAACCGCGAAGCCCCCCTCGGCATCGCGGCCTTCGGCCACTCGGGCGGCGGGGGCTTGAGCCTCTCCGCCGCCAAGAAGAACGGGGTCTTCTACCTCGCGGACGAGGATCAGACCGAATCGCTCGACACCGACCACGACGGCCGGGTGTCTCCGCAGGAGTTCCTCATCGGGACCTACATGCCGTTCTCCTACACGGCGGACTACACGCCGAGCGGCGCTCCGAGCCCGGCCACCTGGCCCAGGGACGCGGCGGAGCCGGTCGAGGGCTGGGAGGGGCGCTCCGCCGCCGTCATGGCCGCTGCGCTCAACCTGGATCTGCAGATGAAGCCGATCGAGAAGGAGCTGACGAAGATCCCGCTCCCCCCGGTCCCCGGCGCGTTCCTCATCCCGTATTTCCGGCTCGGCGCCGGGGTCAAGTGGTACGACGAGGCCTATTTCATGCGCAAGCGCCTGCAGGAGGCGCTCAACAAGCACACGAACCACAAGATCGAGAACGTCGATTTCGATCGCAACATGCACCCGTTCCAGGCGCCGGACGTGACGGCCGAGGCGGGGACGGAGGTCTCGGTGCGCCCGGAGATCGGCGCGAAGCTCTTCCTCGGTGTGCCGCTCGGCAAGCGGCTGAAGGTCGGCGTGGAGGCGAGCATCGGCTTCTCCGTGGATCTCAAGCCGAGCGGCTCCGGCGGCGTGGTCGACCTCAACACCGCGCTCGAGCAGGCGCTGGTGAACAGCAACCCCGACGAGGACCTCGAGTGCAAGCCCGTCTTCAACTACAAAGATCAGACCTACTGCTCGAACCGGCTCGTCGAGGAGTCCGGGCTCAACCTCGGCTGCTCCCCGCTCGACACGAACAACTCCTGCTGCATCTCCTTCGTCGCGGGCGGCCGCGCCTGCATCGACGACTGGACGGGCATCACCCAGGCGCTGTGCGACCCGGGCGAGCTCTCGTACGAGCTGTTCTCGACCTTCCTGAAGGAGAAGACGGCCAAGCAGCTCAAGAGCGCCTTCCAGCAAGGCTTCACCGCCCAGTGGAACGCGAACAAGACCTGTGACGAGTGCAACAGCGACGGCACCTGCACGACGAACGTGCGCAGCGACGATCTCCGCGACATCTCGGGCTGCCAGAAGCACGGCGTCTGCTGCCTCCCCGTGACGTCGTCGCCCTTCGGCCAGGCCGGGCTGCGCAGCCTCGTGAACGGCACGTACACGCAGGCCCGCTTCCTCCAGGCCGGCGACCTGGCCCACGATCCGGCCACGCGCCTGCTCTACGTCGCGGACCGGACGGCCGTTCGCCGCATCGACCTGGCGAGCGGCGCGGTGACGACGATCGCGGGATCGAGCGCCTCGGGCTCCACCGACGGCGTGGGCACCGCCGCGCGGTTCAACACGATCTCGGGCATCACGCTCCATAACGGCGCGCTGTACATCGCGGATCGCGGCGGCCGCACGGTCCGCAAGCTCACGCTGAGCAGCGGCCAGGTCACGACGGTCGTCGACCGCGCGGTGCTCGGCACGCCGCGCGACGTGGCCGTGGACGGAGGCGGCCTGTACGTCACCGACAGCGGGGCCCGCACGCTGATCCGCATCGATCTGGCGACGAGCGCCGCCACCGTCGTCGCCGGCCAGCCCTCGTCGTCCGGAAACGTCGACGGCGTGGGATCGGCCGCCCGGTTCGCCGAGCCGGCCGGCATCGTCGCCGACGGGCGCGGCAACCTGTACATCGCCGACGCGTTCAACCACGCGCTGCGCCGGTTCGAGGTCGCGACCGCGACGGTCACCACCGTGGCCGGCAACGGCACCGCGGGCTCCGCGGACGGCGTGGGGACGGCCGCTCGGCTCACCTCCCCGCAGGCGCTCGCGACCGACGGCTCCGGCAGCGTGTTCATCGGCGAAGGCAACAGGCCCGGCCGCATCCGGCGCTTCGATCCGGCGCTCGGCGCCACCGCCACGATCGCCGGCTCGCCTGGCACCGTGTGGCTGGACGGGCTGGCCGAGGACGCCATCTTCGAGCTGCCCGGGGGCGTCGCCGTGCTGCCCTCCGGCGACATCTACGTGAGCGACACGCTGCCGTCGACGGTCCGCAAGATCGCCAGCGACTGCGACGCGTCCGTCCCGGGAGCCGTCGAGTACGACCTCACGGAGGCCGAGTGCCCCGGCACCTTCGGCGCGTACCGCTGCGTGACCGAGACCCGGAGCGATGTCGTCGAGTGGCGGGGCCCCGGGTGCCATCCGCTCCACGCCGGCTTCCAGTCCGCGTGCGGCTGCGCGTCGGACGCCGACTGCGGGAGCGGCGAGACCTGCGACACGGTGAAGAAGCTGTGCGCCGTCGGCGGCACGCCGGTCGAGTGCCTGTGCAGCGCGAACCCGAACCCGACCTGCGCGAGCGAGCCAGGCCGCACGTGCGTCGAGGGGGCGTGCACCCGCCGCTGCAACTACAACGCTGCCACCGCGGACACCGCCTGCGGCTACGGTCAGGTCTGCACGCCCGACGGCGCGTGCGCGCCGCAGGCCGGCGCCCAGTACGCCGAGCAGGTGATCTGGGGGATGAAGAACCAGGAGGCGCCCGCCCACGCGATCGCCACCTACGGCATGAGCGAGATCGAGCTGATCGCCGCGCTCAACGCCGGCATCCACGTCGGCCTCGAGGTGAAGCTGTTCAAGAAGCCGAAGAAGTTCACGCTCTGGGACTGGCGCCGCTCCTGGGACATCGGCTCGGTCGAGAAGGCCTGGTTCCAGCCCGGGCTCGAGGCCACGTACCAGTGGGACAGCACGTCGCTCGGCCAGGTGACGAACTACCAGCCGGACGAGGTGACCCGCTATGCGACGGTCACGTCGGAGACAGGCGACTTCCTCTCGTGGTGCAAGGACGAGCTGCCGCTCTACCCCGAGGACCCGCTGCCCCCCACCACGGACGCCGTCACGGGCAGCGTGCAGGAGGTCATCGACTTCGGCTTCAACCTGGGAGAGCAGGTGTCCACGATGGAGAACCTCTGCATCGACGGTCGGCCCATGATGGAGTGGCTGCAGGACCAGGACGCGCTCGCCGAGGCGTTCGTGACCGGGACCTGCTCCTACGTCGGACTGGTGAGCGGCCTGCGCGGCAACCTCAATTTCCCGTGCCAGGAGGCGCACCTGTACCTGCTCATGCACTGGGGCTGCCTCGACACGCAGCGCTCCGCCATCTCCAACCAGCTGCGGCTGGGCGCCTTCAGCGGCGCGATCATCAACAACCCGACGCCCACGTTCGACCCGGCGGCGCTGCTGTACAACACGAGCGACGGCTTCGAGGCGTCGAACCTCGTGCACCGGAGCGCCCTCGCCGAGGCGTGGCTCGCCGAGGTGGAGGCCTGCTTCGACGACCACTCCGAGGACACTGTGCCTTGCACGTGCATCGACGACGCGGATTGCACGACGGGACCGGGGCAGACCTGCGTGAGCGGGACGTGCCAGGGCCCCGAGGACGACGTCATCCAGTGCTCCGTCGTGAAGAACGCGGGCGTGACCGTCGAGCGCTGCTGCGGCGACGGCGTGCAGCAGGCGTCCGAGCAGTGCGATGACGGCAATGCGCAGAACGGCGACGGCTGCTCGTCGAGCTGCAAGCCGGAGACGAAGGGCGCGTGCTGCCGGTCCCTGGCCTGCACCGATCTCGGCACGGGCGGCATCAATTCCAGCGCGAGCTGCCGCGAGGCCGGCGGCTACTTCGTGAGCGGTCACACCTGCGCCGAGATCGACGCCTGCGGGGCCGAGCCCATCGGCTCCTGCACAGAGCCCGACGGGACGTGTCACACGCCGACCTACGAGGCGCAGTGCGACGCGGTGAGCGGCGTGTTCGTCGTCGGCGGCCACTGCGAGAACGAGCCGGAGCGGGTGACGCTGCAGCCCGGCAGCGCCGGCATCGACGCGACAATCACCAGCCTGAGCGGGGGAGTCGGGACCAACAACGGGAGCTCCCCGAACATGACGGCGGGGGTGTGGACCGCCGGCGGTACCAGTTACGTGAACCGGAGCCTGTTCCGCTTCGATCTGTCGACCATCCCGGCGGGCTCCACGATCGAGCGGGCGCGCCTCAGCCTCTACGCCGATCCCGACGCGCGCATCTACGGCCAGGGCACCGCGAACGGCCTGCTCCCGGGGCACTCGACGTATGGCGGCTCCAACGCCTTCCTGCTCCAGCGCGTCACCTCGGCGTGGCAGGAGAACACCGTGACCTGGGCCAACCAGCCCACGGCCACGTCGCTTCACCAAGTGCTCCTGCCGCAGAGCACGTCGAACGGTCAGGATTACGCGGGCGTGGACGTGACCGAGCTCGTGCGGGACATGCTGAGCGCGCCCGCGAGCAACCACGGCTTCCTGATGCGTCTCGAGAGTGAGGTGGTGAACTACCGGGAGGTCTCGTTCATGTCGAGCGACAACGCGAACGCCGCGCGGCTCCCCAAGCTCGATGTGGTGTTCCGGAGACCCTGATCGCCGGCGCGCTCAACCTTTGGTTTTGATCAAGATTGCAGAAGGATTGGAGACCATGAGAACGTCATTCAGAATCTTCGCGGCCGTCGCCGGCGGCCTCCTCACGAGCGTGGCGGGGGTGTCCACGGCGCGGGCGCAGGTCGCCCCGCTCGACACAAACCATGTGCTGGTCATCGACCGGTCCGGCAGCATGTCCGGCGACCGCATCGAGCTCGCGAAGAAGGCGGCCAAGATCTACTGGAACACGCTCGTATCGAGCAACGTGCCCGCGTCGCAGTCGTTCACCGAGCTGCTCGGCGTGGCGAGCTACGCCGACACCTCGTCCATCACGTACCCCATGACGGCGCTCCCGGCGTCCGGCCTGGAGTCCGCGGTCGACGCGCTCGTCGCGAGCGGGGTGACCTCGATCGGGTCCGGCCTGGAGGAGGCGCTCGGCATGCTGGTCGCCGAGAGCCCGACAAAGAGCGCGCGCGAGTGCGTCATCCTGCTGTCCGACGGGCAGCACAACACGCCGCCGGCCCCGAGCGACTTCTACACGGCCTATTACAGCCGCGTGGACGAGGTCCACTCGATCGCGCTCGGGTCGGGGGCGGACGAGTCGATGATGAGCGACATCGCAGCCAACTACGGGTTCTCGCCCGGGGTCTACCTGCGCGCCGACAGCGACACCGCGATCGACCAGCTGGAGCTGATCGGCGCGTTCAACCGCATGGCGAACGATTGCCGTGACGGCGGCATGATCGATCAGGTGCTGACGCAGGTCCCGCCGCAGTCGACGTCGTGCGCAGACACGCTGGTCTCGGCGGCTCAGATCGTGGATTTCACGATGATCTTCGTCGGCGCGGCCGCGCCGGACGTGTACTTGCAGCCCCCGCAGGGGCACCCGACGCCCGTGATCACCGAGACGAACTTCGCCACGTCGGGCTCCGACATGACCTTCTTCTCGGCCGAGAGCTTCAAGCGCTTCTCCCTGAACCTGACCGAGTCCTACGAGGAGGGGTTCTGGCAGTTCTGCGCGGTCAACAGCTCGGATCAGCCCCTCTACCTCTACTCCGCGGTGTCGACCCTGGCCGATCCGATCACGCTCGACGTCACGGCGAGCACGCTGAACGTCGGGGCGGCGCCGCTCATCGTGGAGGCCGAGGTGAGCCACCTGGGCAGCCCGCTGGTGGGCGCCGCGCTCAGAGCGGAGATCACCGGTCCGAGCGGCGCGGTCACGATCCTGTCGCTCCATGACGACGGCTCCGCCGTGCACGGCGACACGACGCACCAGGACGGCGTTTACTCGATGAAGGTCGACCAGTTCACCGAGACGGGGAGCCACGACGTCACGGTGTTCGCGGACTACGTCGGCAGCGCCACCGTGCCGATGTTCACGCGGCAGCACACGTTCGGCTTCTACAAGGACCCCACGCCGTCCACGCCCGTCTGCCAGAGCCTCGGGGCGATGAGCACGGCGATCGTCACCTCGATCAACGGGTCAGCGTGCTTCCAGATCGATCGGGCGAGCCTCCCGACCACCTGGACGCCGGCGACCCTGACGCTGCAGATGAGCCCGGCGGACGGCGTCCCGCTGAACGGCGTCAGCGTGTCGGCCAACGGCGGAGCGCCCCAGAACGCCCCGGCGAACAGCTGGTCCGCGCTGACCACGATCCCGTTCCCGGGCACCGCGAACGACGTTGTCTATCAGGTGAACACGACGGGCAACAGGCAGCTTCAGATTCAATGGTATCCGTGACGCTGCGCGACGGCCTCGGCGCGACGCGCCTTCGATCGATCATGTCCCGCGCGCGGGCGTAGAGTCCCTTTCTCTCAGGACCGCCGGTGCGCTCCGGCTCACCGGCGGCGCAGCGCGCGGGACACCGAGCGCGCGCTCGCATAGCCAAGCCCGGCGGCGAGCGTGCGTCTCGTGGGGTTCGACGAGGCCAGATAGTGGTTCGCGAGCTCGGTTCGTACTTCCATCAAGAGAGCGCGATGCGACGTGCCCTGCTCTCGCAACAGCCGCTGGACGGTCCGCGAGCTCACGCCGAGGTGCTCGGCGACGCGATCGATGTTCGGGTTGCCCGCGGCGACGCAGATCTGGAGGGCCAGTCGGACGTCGTTCACGAAGCTCGACGGAGCGGCGGCCGCCGCCGGCGTCTCGCCGACCTTGCTGTTCGCCCGGAGCCGTGCCTCCGCGCAGTCCTCGAGGACCTCACAGAGGCGCGGCTCGGCGGAATGGAAGGGCAGCTGCAGGAGCTCCCGATCGAAGACCAGCTCGTCGCAGGGGGCATCGAACTCGACCCGCGCGTCGAAGATCCGCTCGTACTCGCCGCCGACGCGCTCGCGGCCGTGCCGGAAGCGCACGGCCAGCGGGCGGATGTGCTCACCGGAGAACGTCCGCGCCCGGAGCACCATCAAGCTGGAGAGGAGATCCGCGACGGCAGGCACGCCGTCCGGCGAGAAATGGCGGAAATGCGCGCGGCGACCGGTCACCTGCAGGCCCAGGACGCCCGCATTGGCGAGCAGCGGCGCAAAGCGGATGAAGCGGTCCAGCGCTTCGCCGAAGCTGCTGCTGCTCCGTGTCAGATAATCCAAGAGGTCGAGCGAGCCGACGTCGAGCTGCTCCGCGGCGTGCAGCCCGATCAGCGGATCGCCGCTCACCTCCTCGGCGGAGGACCAGATCTGCCGCGCCGCGCGGAGCGAGATCGGCAGCCCGCGCTGGCGGAGCGCCCCCGGCGGGAGCCCGGAGTTTCGCAGGACCGCGTCGATCGGTAGACCGAGCTTGGGCGCTGCCGAGAGAAGGAGCAGGACGAAGTCAGAGAACGCGGACGGAGCTAGCGCCTTGACCAAGATTCCTCACGAGCACAAATAATTCGAGGGTAATCGCCGAGACGGTCGGGAGCAACCCGGATCCTGGCGCGCCGTGCGGCCCCGGCGAGTCCCCCTCGCCGCCGGGGGCCGGGCAAGCCCGGTCAGACCTCTCTCTCGCGCAACCCGGGACGAGCCCGAGCGGCGCGGCCCCACCTCACCCCGCCGCCTCCGCCGCCCTCTCAGGCCACCGCGCCTCGAAGCGCGCGCCGCCTCCGCCTCCCTGGGCGACGCGCTCGTGGCGCAGCGTGCCCCCGTGCCGCTCCAGCCAGCGCGCCGCGACGGCCAGGCCGAGCCCCGTGCCCGGGTGCCTCGCGTCTCGCCCCCGCCCCGTCACGAACGGCTGGAACAGCATCGCCTCGATCTCGGCCGGCACCCCCGGGCCGTTGTCCTCCACGCGCACGACCACGAAGCCGCCCTCGCCGCGCGTGACGACCGCCCGGATCCGCCCCTCGGCGCTCCCTTCGAGCGCGATGGCCGCGTTCTGCAGCAGCGCCGTCGCGACGTCGAGGAAGGCCCCGCGGTCGGCCTCGACGAAGATCGGCCCGCCCGTCTCGGGCGCGATCTCGATCGGCGGCGCGCCCTCGCCGACGATCTGCCGGACGTGGCTCGCCGCGAGCCGCAGCGTGGAGAGCGCGTCGACCTCGCTCACCTCGAGCGGCCGCGGGCGGCTGTAGCGGAGCAGATCGTCGAGGAACCGCTTGGCCCGGTCGACCTGGCCGCGCAGCGAGGCCACGGTCTCGGGCTTCGCGCCCTGCCGCTCGAGCAGCTTCGTCTGGGCGGCGATGACCCCGAGCGGATTGCGGATCTCGTGCGCCACCGCGCTCGCGAGCCGGCCGAGCTCGGCGAGCCGCTCGGCCTGGTCGGCGCGCACCTCGACGCGCTCGATCTCCTCGGCGAGATCGCGGACGCCGATCGGCCTCTTGAACATCCGGCGCCCGAGGTGCTCCACGACGAGCAAGCGCAGCGGGTCGGACGGGAGCGCGACGAGGAAGGTGACGAAGACGAGCCAGGCGAGCGACGCGCCGCCGCCGGGCGCGAGCGCGGGCAGGATCTTGAAGAGGACGACGAGCCCGAGCGACGAGAGGAACGCCGTGAGGCCGGCGTAGGCGAGCCCCTGCGCGAAGACGCGGCGGGAGCGCCCGAGCTCGCCGATGAGCACCGCGTAGGCCACGAGCAGGATGGCGAGGAGGAGGACCGGCGCGCCGAGGAGCACGTCCCCGAGCCCATGCACACGCAGCACCACGAGGAAGCCGCCCCCGAGCGTCGCGAGCACGCTGCCGAAGAAGAGCGCGGCGATGCGCCGCTGCTGGAGCCCCCGGGCCGCGAGCGCCGCGCGCCCGAGCCGGACGCCGACCGCGACCGCGGCGAGGCCCATGACGACGGCGAGCGGGAGGAACAGCGGGCCCGGCGAGCGGGCGGCAGGGCCGTAGAGCAGGCGCGGGGAGACGGCCCCGAGCAGCGTCACCGCGGCGCTCACGGCGTAGGCCGCGGCGACGGGGCGGCGCGAGGCGCCGGCGACGTCGGCGTAAGCGTGGGCGAGGCCCGCGGCGACGATGATCCCGCTCGGGAGGACGTGCTCGGCGAGGGCGACCGTGCCCTCGGTCTCGAGCAGGATGAGCCCTGTGACCCAGAAGGCGAGGAAGAAGCAGAGGGCGACGAGGCCGCGGCCCACGTTGCGCCCGAGGCGCAGCGCGGTGACCGCGACGGTCACGGCCACGGCCCAGAGCGGGTAGTACGCGAGGGCGACAAGGGGTCTCACGGGGGCCTCGGCGATCGGGAGGCCCCGACGATAGCGCCGAACGCCGCGGCCGCGCGACGTATCCACGCCGTGGACAGCCGCGTGCCCACGACCTGGGCACGGCGGCCCGGCGCCGCGCCGGGCGCCCCCTCGGCGGGGCCGTATCGGAGAGGGGCTGTCGCGCCCTCGCCGCCTCGCCTCAGTGCACCCGCATCCCCGGCTTCGCCCCCGAGTCGGGCGAAAGGAGGTGCACCGTCTCGTCCCCCGCCGCCAGCACCATCCCCTCGCTGAGGCCGAACTTCATCTTCCGCGGCGCCAGGTTGGCGCACACGATGACGAGCCTCCCGACCAGGTCCTCCGGCTTGTAGTGCGCCTTGATCCCGGCAAACACCGTTCGCCGCGCCTCTCCGCCGAGCGAGACGGTCAGCTTGAGCAGCTTCTTCGCCTCGGGCACGTGCTCCGCCGCGACGATGCGCGCCACGCGCAGGTCGACCTTGGTGAAGTCGTCGATCGTGCACTCCGGCGCGAGCGGCTCCCTGGCGAGCGCCGCGCCGTCGTCCTCGGCGGCCGCGCCCCCGCCGGCCGCCTGGCCCGCAGCCGGCGTCTCCGCCGTCACGACCGCGGCCGGCGTCCCCGCCCCGCCCGCCGCCGCCTCCTCGGCCGGGCGGCTCTCCGTGATCATCTTCTCCACTGCAGCCGGATCGACCCGCTTCATGAGGTGCTCATACGCGGCCACCGGCGTCCCCACAAGCGGCGTCTTCGCGAGCTCCCACCGGTCCATCGGGCACCCGAGCAGCCGCGCGACGCCGTCGGCGAGCCTCGGCACCACGGGCGCCAGGTAGATCACGATCTGCCGGAACAGGTTGAGCGCCACGGTGCACACGGCCTGCACCTCGGCCGCCTTCTCCGGCTGCTTCGCCAGCGCCCACGGCTGCATCCGGTCGACATACTCGTTCGCCCGATCCGCCAGCGACACGATGATCCTCGTCGCCCTCGCGTAGTCGAACGCCGCGTACGCCGCCCCGATCGCGTCCGCCTCCGCCGCGGCCGCCGCGAACAGCCCCCCGTCGTCCGGATAGGCCGCCGACAGGCCCGTCTGGGCCACGAAGCGCGATGATCGGCTCGCCAGGTTCACGACCTTGTTCACGAGCTCGGCGTTCACCTTGTTCACGAGCTCTTCCAGGTTCAGGTCGATGTCGTCGACCTTCGAGCTCAGCTTGCTCGCGTAGTAATAACGCAGGTACGCCGGGTCGAGGTGCTTCAGGTACGTCGAGGCCAGCACGAACGTGCCTTTGCTCTTCGACATCTTCTCTCCGTTGACCGTCAGGAACCCGTGCACCTGCACGCGAGACGGCAGCGAGAAGCGCGCGGCCCTGAGCATCGCCGGCCAGAAGAGCGTGTGAAAATAGACGATATCCTTCCCGATGACGTGGACGATCTCGGTCTCCTCGGATCGCCACCAGTCGTCGAACGCCTCGCCTTCCCGGTCGCACCACTCCTTGCTCGCGGCCATGTACCCGATCGGCGCGTCGAACCAGACATACCAGTAGTTCCCTGGCGCGTCGGGGATCTCGAACCCGAAATACGGCGCAGGGCGCGATACGTCCCAGTCGCGCAGGGGCTCCGACAGGAAGTGGCCCGCGAGGTAGTTCGCGATCTCCTTCGGCATCCGCCCCTCGCCCTGCGTCCAGGTCGAGAGGAACGGCCGCTCCGGCTCGATGGCCACCATGAGGTGCTGCGCGCTGCGCACCTCGGGCCGCGCGCCCGTGAGCGCGCTCCTCGGCTCGACGAGATCCGTGGCGGCGTAGGTCGAGCCGCACCGGTCGCAGCTGTCGCCGTACTGGTCCCCGGCCCCGCACTTCGGGCAGGTGCCCTTGACGAAGCGATCCGCCAGGAACATGCCCTCCTTCGGGTCGAAGAGCTGCGTGACGTCCTTCGTGGTCACCATGCCGCGCTCGCGCAGCGACGCCCAGATCTGCTCGCACAGCGCCCGGTTCGCGGGCGAGTTCGTGCTGCCGTAATGGTCGAACCGGATCTGGAACGCCGCGAAATCACGCTGGTGCGCCGCGCTCATGCCGGCGATGACGTCGGCCTCGCTCCGCCCCTCCTGCCTCGCGCGGATCATGATGGCCGTGCCGTGGGTGTCGTCGGCGCACAGGTAGATGCACCTCCGCCCGATCATGCGCCAGTAGCGCGCGAGGATGTCGGTCTGCGTGTACTCGACGAGGTGGCCGATATGGATGTGCCCGTTGGCGTAGGGGAGCGCGCTGGTGAGCAGGAGCCGTTTCATGCTGCGCTCGACTTTGCACGAGATCCCGGCCGGATGCGAGCGGCCGATGCGGCGCGGCGCGCCGGCGTCTGGCCGAGCCGCCCCGCGCGGAGGCGACTCCGGGCCTCCACCCTTGGACGGAGCGGGCAACCGCCTTAGATACCCGATGAACCGAGCGACGTGGAGGGGACCATGACATCGAAGCGCCAGCAGCAGCAACAACGTGGCAAGCGCGGAGAAACGCGGGCGCTGGAGGCCCAGCCCCTCCTGCGCCAGCGGAGCAGAGAGATCCAGCCTTTCGGGACGATCGTGGAGTATCCGCTATCGCTCGACGCGAAGAAGCGCGCGGCGAGCGTCAAGATGCTCAATCAGATCCTGGCCGACACCCTCGTCCTCCGCGATCTCTACAAGAAGCACCACTGGCAGGTGTCCGGGCCGACCTTCTACCCGCTGCACCTGCTCTTCGACAAGCATTTCAAGGAGCAGACCGCGCTCATCGACCTGCTCGGCGAGCGCGTGCAGACCCTGGGCGGCATCGCCGTCGCCATGGCGCACGACGTCGCGGAGATGACGAAGGTCGAGCGGCCGCCCCGCGGCCGCGAGCAGGTGCCCGCCCAGCTGTCGCGCCTCCTCGACGCGCACGAGAGGATCCTCGCGGAGACGCGCGAGGCGGTGAAGCTCACGACCGAGAACCGCGACGACGGCACCGCCGACCTGCTCATGAGCGACGTCCTCCGCACGAACGAGATGCACGTGTGGTTCCTGTCCGAGCACCTCGTCGACACGCCCCTCGTCCGCGCCACCTGAGCCCCGGCCCGCCCTCGCCCGCGCCACACAGGCAACCGGCCAGACCGCTCGCGCGGGCCCGCCGCCGACCCCCTCCACCCGCCGACGCCTCCGACCCTCCCTCGAAATCGACAGGGCGCGCGTAACCTTTCCGGGCCCCCGATCGTGGTACCGCCAGGAAAGGGGAATCGTGATGAGAACTACAAAAGACGTGGTGGTGGTCGGCGGCGGGCTCGCGGGCCTCGCGGCGGCGACGTACCTTGGACGGGCGGGTCGGTCCGTCGCCCTCGTCGAGAAGGCGCACGCGCCGGGCGGCCGCGCGGTCACGCAGGAGAGTCACGGCTTCTCGCTGAACCTCGGCGCCCACGCGCTCTACCGCGGCGGCGCGGCGCAGGAGGTGCTCCGCGAGCTCGGGGTCCGGTACACGGGCGCGCCGCCGCCCGCGTCGGGCGCGTTCGCGTTCGACCGCGGCGCCTTCCACACCCTGCCGTCCGGCGCCCTGTCGCTCCTCACGACGGGCCTCTTCGGACTCGCCGCGAAGCTCGAGATGGGCCGCGTCCTCGGCGGCCTCGCCGCGCTGAGCCCCGCGCCGCTCGCGGCCGTCTCTGTCTCGGCCTGGCTCCGCGACGCCTTCCGGACGCCCGAGGTGCGCCGCTTCATCGGCATGCTCGTCCGGCTGACGACCTACTGCGCCGACGCCGATCGCCAGAGCGCCGGCGCCGCGCTCGCCCAGGTGCAGATCGCCCTGAGCCAGGGCGTGCTCTACCTCGACGGCGGCTGGCAGACGCTCGTCGACGGCCTGCGCGGCGCCGCGGAGGCGGCCGGCGTCGAGATCCTCACCGGCGTGCGGGCGACGCGCGTCGCCGCCGAGGGCGGCGCCGTCTCCTTCGTGGAGCTCGCGAACGGCGACCGCCTCGGCGCCGGCGCCGTCCTGCTCGCCGCGAGCCCGCGCGCCGCCGCCGCGCTCGCGCCCGACGTCCCGGCGCTCGCCGCGCACGCCGAGCGCGCCGTCCCGGTCCGCGCCGCGTGCCTCGACGTCGCGCTGTCCCGGCTGCCTCGCCCGCGCTTCCGCTTCGTGATGGGCATCGACCGCCCCCTCTACCTGTCGCTCCACTCCGGGGTCGCGCGGCTCGCCCCCGAGGGCGGCGCCGTCTTCCACGCCGCCCAGTACGGCCCCGAGCTCGCCGGCGGCGACGCCGAACGCGAGCTCCAGGACCTCCTCGAGCGCGCGCAGCCGGGCTACCGCGACGTGCTCGTCGAGCGCCGCTTCCTGCCCTCGCTCGTCGTCTCCAACGCCGTGGTCGCCGCCGAGGGGGGCGGCTACGCGGGGCGCCCCGGCGTCCGCGTCCCGGAGGTCGACGGGCTCTTTCTCGCGGGCGACTGGGTCGGATCGACGGGCATGCTCGCCGACGCGAGCCTCGGCAGCGCGCGGGACGCCGCCGCGGCCGTGCTCGCGCGCCGGGCGCTCGACCGCGCGGCGTGACGGGGTTACCCGGGCGCTCCATGAGCAGCTCCACGGCCTCCTCCGCCTCCTCGGCCCCCGGCGCGGCGCTCGCCCCTCCCCCGAGCTTCGTCGCCGCGAGCTACCGCGAGCACGAGCGCTTCCTCTGGGCGCTCTCCTACCGGCTCACCGGCAGCGCCGCCGACGCGGACGACATCGTGCAGGAGACGTTCGTCCGCGCGCTGGAGCGCCCGCCCGCGCGCACGGACGAGCCTGTGCGCCCGTGGCTCGCGCGCGTCGCGCTCAACCTCGGCCGCGACGCCCTCCGGCGCCGCAAGCGCTGCGCCTACGACGGCCCGTGGCTCCCCTCGCCGATCGAGGCGGAGCCCGAGCCGCCGTCGTTCGAGATCCCTGGCGAGGACGGCACCGAGGGCCGCTACGATCTCCTCGAGAGCGCGTCCTTCGCCTTCCTGATCGCGCTCGAGGCGCTCACCCCGCGGCAGCGCGCCGTGCTCCTGCTCCGCGACGTCTTCGACTACTCGGTGCAGGAGACCGCCGACGCGCTCGGCCTGTCGGAGGCCAGCGTGAAGACGACGCACCACCGCGCCCGCCGCGCGCTCGAGCCGTACGAGCGCGAGCGCTGCCGCCCCTCGCCCGAGCTCGTCGAGCGGTCGGGCGCGGCGCTCATGCGCTTCCTGCAGGCCCTGGCGACGCAGGACATCCCCGCCGTCGAGGCCCTGCTCAGCGAGGGCGTCCGCGTCCTCAACGACGCGGACGGCGAGTACAAGGCGGCGCGCCGGATCGTCGCCGGCCCGAACCGGGTCGCGCGGCTCTTCATCGGCCTGCTGCGGCACGAGGGCGGCGGAGAGCCCCGTCACGACATCCGCCTCCTCAACGGCCTCCCGGCGCTCGTCCTCGAGCGCCGGGCCGGCGCGGACAGGCTGGCTCCGAGGTACGTCCTCCGCTGCGACGTCGACGCGCGCGGCCGCATCACGGAGATCCACGTCGTGCTCGCCTCGCGCAAGCTGACGGCCGTGAGGCCGCTCACCCCGTGAGCGCGGCGGCGAGAGAGCGCGTCGAGGAGACAGCCCCTGCCGGCCGAGCACTGGAGTGAGTCATATCGCGGGGCGTGCTTCGGCCGGCGAAGTCAAACCTGTCCCCGCAAGGTAGCGCCGGCCCGCGGTCATGTCCACGGCGGAGCAGGCCGCTCGCTAGGCCGTTTTGCCGGCTCCCTGTCCCCGTTCCGCCCGTTCCTTGTGCGCCTCTCCGATGAAGTGGCGAACCTCTTTATCGATGGCGGCGATCGCCACTCCCTTGAAGGGGCGCAGGAGGAACGGCACGTCGAGATCGACGTCCACGGCGCCGGGGCGGAGCTCCATGCTGCCTTTCAGCTTGACCCCCTTCACCGAGAAGCCGAGCTCGGCGCGCTTCTCGTCGCGCCACACGAGGAAGGGCTCGAACTCCGCGTACCGCTCTCGGTATTGCGCGATCGCTCGTTCGGTGGCCACCTTCGCCTCGCCGTCGTTCAGGTCGTGCTCAATCGTGTGCTTCATGATGGGACCTCGCAGTTCGTATGGGGGCACATCGCGAGAATCGGCCAGGAGACCTTCCGCCGCGGGCGTCCGCTCGCAGCTTCGGCGCCCGGCCGATTTCCATCGGTGAGATATCACGGATGCGCCGAGCTCGCGGCCCTCCGGGGCACGCGATGACTCACTTCTGTGCTCTGTGGCATTTCGCCACGAGGCGAAATTGCAGGTGCCTGTGGGCTCGTGCACAGCAGCGGGACGGCGCGCGGGGCGGGTCGTTGCGCTCGCGCATCGGCCACCTCGCCGACGCGAGCCCTGATCGGACGAGCTCCTCGCGGCGCTCGAGGATCGCTTCCGCGCCGAGGAGGAGGCGGCCGAGGTCCAGCTCCGCCGCGCCCGGCACCGGGTCATCCGGGCGCGCGCCCGCGCGAGCGGCGCCGACGGCGGCCAGCCGAGGTCGTCGCTCCCCTGAGCCGGCCCTCCACGCCGGAGCGCGCCCCGCCCCGGTCTGCCTCCAGTGGCCAGTGGTCACCGCGCCCGGCCTCGCGTAAAGACAACCGCCGCCGTGGACCTCCTGTATTTCGCGCTGCTCTGCTCCGTGCTCATTTTCGTGCACGAGCTCGGCCACTTCGTGTGCGCGAAGATCTTCGGTGTGAAGGTCCTCACCTTCTCGATCGGCTTCGGCCCCCGGGTGCTGCGCCTGCGGGGCCGGGAGACGGAGTACTGCATCGCGCTCCTGCCCCTCGGCGGCTTCGTGAAGATGCTCGAGGAGAACCGGCAGGAGGCCGTGCTCCCCGAGGATCGCAAGCGCACCTTCGAGTCCCAGGCGCTCTGGAAGCGCGTGATCATCGTCATGGCCGGCCCGGCGATGAACGTGCTCTTCCCGGTGCTCCTCTACTTCGCCGTCTTCATCGGGGAGACCCGCTTCGTCCCGCCGACGGTCGGCGTGGTCCTGCCGGGGCACCCGGCCGAGGGCCGGCTCCTCCCGGGCGATCGCATCCTCGAGGTGGACGGCGAGCGCGTCAGCACCTTCGCCGAGCTCCACCGCATCGTCACCAAGAGCCCGAACCAGGAGCTCCGGCTCAAGGTGTTCCGCAACAAGGAGCACGTCGAGGTCACGGTCGTCCCGGAGGAGAAGGTCGTCCAGAAGCCGCTCGAGATCGTCGACCGGGTGGGTGAGATCGGCATCAAGCCGAGCCGCCCAGCCGCCGTGGTCGGCGTCTCGCGGCCCGACTCGCCGGCGTTCCGCGCCGGGCTGCGCACGTTCGACGTGGTGACGGAGGTGCGCGGCACGCCCGTGAAGACCTTCGGCGACGTGGAGCGCGCGCTCGAGGACAACCGCGGCGCCACGGTGCCGGTCACGTACCTGCGCCCGGTCCCTGTGTCGCGCGCGCTCGGCGGGCTGGCCGAGCTCGCCGTCTACGAGTCGGGCGTCGCCGCGCTGACCCCGGAGGCCGGCCACGGCGACCTGCTCGCGCGGACCGGCATCGAGCCGGCCGATCTCTACGTCGCCGAGGTGCCCCAGGGCTCGGCCGAGTGGGACGCCGAGCTCCGGCCGGGCGATCGCATCACCGAGGTCGACGGGGTCGAGGTCACCGCCTGGTCGACGTTCGTCGAGCTGCTGTTCGCGGCGCCCGATCGGCCGCACGTCATCACGTGGCAGCGCTCGGGCCAGCGCAAGAGCGGCACCATCGAGCTCCGGCGCGAGGACTGGGTCGACGAGTACGGCCAGCATCGCCCGCGCTTCTACCTGCGCGCGTCGAACTGGTCGCCGATGGTGGCCGAGCCTTATGTCGAGAGCCCGTCCGCGTTCCGGTTCGCCCTGGAGAGCGCCGTCGACGAGACGTACGACGTCATCCGGTTCATCGTGGTCGGGATCGTCCGCATCATGGAGGGCAAGGTCAGCATCTCCACGCTGGGCGGCCCCATCACGGTGTACGACGTCATCGGCGAGGAGGGCGCGAAGGGCGTCAGCTATTTCGTCTGGGCGATGGCGGTCATCTCGATCAACCTGGGGCTCATCAACCTGCTGCCCATTCCCGTGCTCGACGGCGGTCATCTCCTGTTCTTCACGTTCGAGGCCGTGCTGCGGCGCCCGCTGCCGCTGCGCGTCCGCGAGATCGCGAGCCTGGTCGGGCTCGTTGTGCTCATCGGCCTGATGGGCATCGCCTTCAAGAATGACGTCGAGCGCCGCTGGGACGTGATCCAGGGGCAGTTCAAGGAGCTCGTTGACTGACCGGACAAAAGGGGACGGGCGTGACGGCGGCGGCGCCGCGCAGCGCCCGAGGGAGAGCGCGCCGCGCGCGGTCGCGGCGCGCGTGCTCGCGCGGGTGTGGGCCTCGGACGCGTTCGCCTCGGCGGCCCTCGACGCCGAGCTGCGCCGCGCCCCGGCGCTCGATCCGCGGGACGTGGGCCTCGCGACCGAGCTCGTCTACGGCGTCCTGCGCGCGCAGGTGGCGCTCGAGGCGCGGATCGCCGAGTTCGCCGCGAAGAGCCGCTGGACGACGGATCCGCTGGTGCGCGCGCACGTGCTGATGGGCGCGTACTCGCTGTGCTTCCTCGATCGAGTCCCCCCGTTCGCGGCCGTCTCCGAGGCGGTGGACGGCGCCCAGGCGGCCGGCGGGCCGCGCGTCGGCGCGTTCGCGAACGCCGTGCTGCGCAGGCTCGCCGCGGCGATGGAGGCCGGCGGTCGCCCGCCGCTCGCGGGTGCGGTGGTCGCGTCGGCGCCGGGGTGGCTGCGGGGGGCCCTGCGCCGCTCGCTCGGCCGCGCGGCGGCCGAGGCGTTCCTGTCGGCCGGCCCGGTGCCGCCGCCGACCGGCCTTTGCCTTGCGCCCGGCGAGGACCGCGACGCGTGGCTCGAGGCGCTGCGGGGCGCCGCGCCCGCCGCGTCGTTCGAGGCGGGGCGCGTCTCGCCGGCCGCCATCGTCGCGCGCGGCGCGGGCGATCTCCGGCGGCTCCCCGGCTTCGGCGCGGCGTGGATCGGCCAGGAGGAGGGGGCGCAGGCGCTCGCGCTCGCGCTCGGCGCGCGCCCTGGCGAGCGGGTGCTCGACGCCTGCGCCGGCCGGGGCAACAAGTCGTGGATCCTGTCGCGCGCGGTGCTCCCCGGGGGCGCCGTGGACGCGGCGGACCTGTATCCCGCGAAGCTCTCGCAGCTCCGCGCGACGCTGAGCGCGCCGCCGGCGAGCGCGGAGGGCGCCGGCGCGCAGGTGGGCGATGCGCAGGCCCGCGATGCGCAGGTGGGCGATGCGCCGGCCCTCGATGCGCAGCCCAGCGGGGCGCAGGCCGGCGCGCCTGGCGGGCTGGAGCGGGCCGCTGCGTTCGTCCGCGAGACCTACGCCGTGGACTGGACGGTGGGCGCGGGCGACGTCCCCGAGGGCTACGACCGGGTGCTCGTCGACGCCCCCTGCTCCGGGGTCGGCACGCTGCGGCGGCGCCCGGAGATCGCGCTCCGGCGCGACGCGGACGACCTTCCGCGCCTCGCGGATCTCCAGG
Organism: Sorangium sp. So ce362; assembly: GCF_051519845.1. NCBI lineage: Bacteria > Pseudomonadati > Myxococcota > Polyangiales > Polyangiaceae > Sorangium > Sorangium sp. So ce362. The sequence goes on from NZ_CP150332.1 coordinate 10,386,122, forward strand.
TCGCGATCGCGCGACGCGCCGCGACGCGCGCCCGGGACGGCGGCCGGCTCGTGTTCGCCGTGTGCAGCGTGCTGCGCGAGGAGTGCGAGGCCGTGGCGACGCGGCTCGCGGCCCCGGCGGAGGACGACCTCGGCGTCCGGCTCGAGCCGGCGCCGTTCGACGCGGAGATCGCGCGGGAGCTTTCGGGCGGCGGGGACGCGTTCCGCCTGCTGCCGCACGTGCACGGCACGGACGGGTATTTCGCGGCGATGTTCATCGTGCGGCGGTGACGGCGCGCTCGCGTCCGCCGTCCTTCGGCGTTGCGGACGTCCTTCGCCGCGGTCGCGAGCTCCTTTGCATGCTCGCCGATCTTGCCAGCGAGGAGCTCGAGCGCATGGGTCGCGTGCTCGTCCTCATCATCGAGCGTGGCGTGGTGCGCGTCCTTCGAGGATGTCTTCTTGGTGGCCATCCCGCGCCAGCTAACGAGCGATTGAATGCGATCTCTGCTCCCCACGCGATCGCTACGCCGATTTCGCCGCCGCAAATTTCGGCGCTCTTTCAGGGAGTTGCAGCGGACGTCCCGAACCCGAGGTCATCGTCGCCAAGCCATCTCAACTTGGCTCCGGCGGGGGCAAGCGTGGCGAGGATTGGCGGCACGATCCAGCATGCTGCGAGAAACGCCTGCAGTTCGTCGACACCGTAAGAGTGGCGAGAGTACGGCTCGTCGAATCCACTGATCTCAACCAGCGCACGGAAGTCTCCGCCCGGAAGGGGATCGGGCTCTGGAAGCCCGATGCGAACAACGACGTCGTGTACGTCGTTCGAGCCGGGCAGCGTCATTTCGAGGGTGCGCTTTAGCGCTCTGGTGGCTGCGTGAGTACTCATTGCTCTAGTCCTTACACCTTTTGATGCACTTGATTTCTTCGCAATGCTGCCAACAAGAGCTGCTGGTCGAGCTTGAGCTCGTCACCCACCGACACGAGCCGCACGACTGCGCGCCGGAGCCCCTTCCAACCCCAGAAGCTTCTTCACACCGATCCTTGGCCTCGTCCAGACTCGCGTGCTCGCCCTGGTACCGCGTCGTGCAGCTACCTGCCGCGCCCTGGTTGTTGCAGGCAGCCGAGCCGGCCGTCCACGCGACCGTACATTCCACCGTTTGTGAGCACGGATCCCCATCGAATCCCGTGTGATTTTGCGGCTCCAGCGGCACATACCCGAAGCCCCCGACCCCTCCAATCGGAGTGATGATGCCGCCGCCGGCACCTTCGTTTCCATGACCTCGAACATAGCACTCTCCTACATCGTAATTGCACGCGGCGAGACCGAAGCACAGAACGACAAATAGCTTGCTCATCTCGGCTTACTTCGAACTTTCAAATGGGTCCAGTGGTCACCATCACGACCAGACTTCCAGGAAGAACGCGACTGCTGCCGCCAGCCCAGTCCACATGGACGCTGGTGGACACGCCCGAGGGCCCGGAGAAGTATCAATCGGACTGGGCGCGGCCGCATGGGGCAGTCCCCACCACGCGGTCGCAGATCACGGCACCGCACACCGGCATCGAGTAGATCGCCAGGGACGGCCCGAGGCTGATGGTCGTTGTCTTCGTGGCGTACCCAAGAGTGACTGCCGTTCGATCGTAGACCCCTACACCTGCCCCTGGAACGATGCTGAGCATGTTGTGGACTTCGAGCCGGAAGTCCCCCTCGCCGCGCCAGACCCATCCGGCGAAGGGGCTCACCGCGAGCCTGGGTTCGAACCCGACCTGGATCCCGCCCACGCTCACTCCGCCGCTGAACTCGAGTGCGTGCGCCGACGCCGGAACAACGACGAGCGCACAGGCGTAGAGCAGCAGACAGAGCTTGCCGTGGATGCCGATTGACATGACGGAAGCCCTGCCCCAGTCGCGACCCGCGACGTGACGACGCGCATTTTTTCTGGGCGTGGCTTGAGCGTCAAGAGCAACGTCGGCGGGTAGATCGCGATGCGCGTGCATCGATTCGTCCCGGGCGGCGCTGGTGCGCACGGTTGCGCGACGGGAATGGTCGTCCGCCACGTGGTTGACGAACACCCGCCACCAGGAACCGGCCGCGCTACGGCCCGTTGTCTCCCCGCTACGGCCCGTTGTCTCCCCGCGGCAGCCCATTGTCTCCCCGGAGATCATCGCTCCGCCGTGCCCCGGCGCCGCCGCGAGCCTCACGCCGCCGCGTCCCGGTATCGCCTGCATCGCGCCGCCCAATCCGGGCCTCGAGACGGTCGCCTCGGACGCGCGTCCCGAGGTGGACCGCATCTCACCGCCGGGCCTTGACGCGTTCGCGCTGGTCCTGGCGATCGCGGTCGTGGCCCTGCGCCGATGAACGCCCCGGCCGGCGCGCCGCCGGGGCTCACCGCCTTGCCCCGCCGCACGCCTCCGGGCAGGCTCCGGTCATGGGCCAGCCCGCCGAGAAGCAGCGCCGCGCCACGTACGCCGACCTGGAAGCCGTGCCGCCGAACAGGGTGGCGGAGCTCATCCGCGGCACCCTGCACGTGTTCCCGCGGCCGGCGCCGCGGCACTCCAGGGCCGAGAGCGCGCTGCAGGGGGAGCTCTTCGGCCCGTTCGACCGCGGGCGCGACGGGCCTGGCGGCTGGCTCATCCTGGTCGAACCCGAGCTGCACTTCCCCGACCCCGCGGCGCCTGGCGCGATCGACGCGCTCGTGCCCGACCTCGCCGGCTGGCGCCGCGAACGCATGCCAGAGCTGCCCGAAACGGCCTATTTCTCGCTCGCTCCGGACTGGATCTGCGAGGTCCTGAGCGCATCCACGGAGGGCGTCGACCGCGACGCGAAGATGCCCGTCTATGCGCGTGAGGGGGTGCGGCACGCGTGGCTTGTCGACCCGATCGCGCGGACGCTCGAGGTGTACGTGCTCGGCCAGGATCGTCGCTGGGGGCCCGCGGTGGTCCACCGCGACGCCGCGCGCGTTCGCGCCGAGCCGTTCGATGCCATCGAGCTCGATCTCTCCGTGCTCTGGGCGACGTAGGAGGCCGCCGCGCCGGCGAGGGCGGCGGTGACGCGCCATGCCTCGAGTTCCCGGCCGCGGCGCTTCAGCACATCAGACGTTGCTGTCTCGATGACGCTGTCGCAGCACGCCAGTATCGCAGCGCTGTACCGTGCCGCGCGCGTGTGAGAGGATCGCTCTCCTCATGAAGAGGATCAAGCTCAAGCTTCACAGCGACGAGTACCACCTCAGCGCCGTCGGCTACCTGTTCGAGGACCCCGCGCCCGCCGGGGATCCGGCCGGCGTGCGGCCGTTCTCGATCCGCAACACGGTCTTCCCCGAGTTCGATCTGGAGCCGGGTAACTACGTATTCCGCTTCAGGATCCGGAACGGCAGCGGCAAGTTCCAGATCTTCGCCTTCGACCCCAAGACGAACCAGAGCACCCGCGCGGAATACGACACGTCGACCGGCGCCGAGGCCCTCACGTTCAAGTTCACGGTGGCGCCATGAGGACATCCCTGCTGCTCCAGCGCACCGCAGCGCTGCTGTCTCTCTCGCTCTCGCTGGCGGCGCCCGCGCGCGCCCAGGGCGTGGCGCAGCCGTCGGCGCCGGCGCCGACGGTCGCCCCGCCCGTCCCCACGGCGCCTGTCGCCCCCGCGCCGCCCGCCCCGCCCGCCGCCGCCCCGAGCGCGCCCGCGGCCCCGTCGCCGGACGCCGGCGCGGCCCCGGCGCCCGCGCAGCCGGGCCGCGCCATCGCGCCGATCTCGCCCGTCTCGCCCGCCGCCGGCGCGCCCATCTCGCCCGTCTCGCCCGCCGCCGGCGCGCCCATCTCGCCCATCGCGCCGGCCGACACGGGCCGCGAGCTCGTCTATCTCGTGCCTGCCGAGGTCACGGGCAGCTCCGGGGGCGCGGCGGTCGCGCGGGTCGGCTTCGGGGTGCTGGCCGGCTTCGGCGAGGTGACCGATCCGACGGCGTGGGACGTGAGCACCGTGCTCGAGGCCGAGGTCGCCACCGAGGACGGGCTGGCCACGCTGATCGGCCTCTCGAACCCCGACGAGACGGCCCAGGCGCCGATCGGGAGCCTTCGCCTGTCGGCCTCGTTCGCGCGCCTTGACTTCGAGGGCGAGGGCAGCTCGGCGTATCCGCCGCTGGTCCTCTACGTCGGCGGCGCGGTCGGCCGCACCCGGTTCAGCTATCTCGGCCCGGGCCCCGAGCGGCGCGACACGAGCCTGCCGCCGACCTACGAGCCGCGCGAGCTCACCGCCGTGCCCTGGAGCGTCGGCGCCGCGGCCGTCTACGTCGGCGACGGCGGGAAGAAGCTCGCCCCGACGATCGAGGGGCAGATCGCGTTCGCGTCGCGCTGGAGCGCGTCGACCGACACGCTCGAGTGGTGCGAGCCCGCGGGCGACGTCGTCCGCGGCCTCGATCCGGTCACCCAGTCGACAACCTTCGCCCCGGCCTCGCGCTGCAAGCGCGAGGTGCTCGGCGCGCCGAGGCAGAGCCAGGAGCTCACCGTCGCGGCGCACGCCGGGCTCGTCGACAAGGCAGCGGGCGCCACGTTCCGCGCGGCGTTCGGCACGCGGGTCGCGGTCGCGCTCAACGACGACGCGCCCGCCGACGTGCGCATCAGCCTGCGTGCCCCGGTCTACGTGACGCTGGCGCGCGCGCCGGAAGGGACGAAGTACCGCGGGCTCATCCGGCTGATGCCGGCGCTCAGCGTGATCCGGCGCTCGACCGGCGAGACGGATGTCGGCGGCATGCTCGAGATCAGCTTCCTCGGCCAGCGCGCGATGTTCTCGGACAGCTACACGGATCTCTGACGGAAGGCGGCGGGCCGCGCAGTCGACGCGGCCCGCCGCGGCGGGCCCGGGCGCCCGGCCCGATCCCGCACTTTCTTGGCCCACCTCCCCAGCATCCGCTACCGACGCACGAGAGCAGCGGAGGTGGACCCGGAAGTATCGGGTGAATCGCCGCGGCTCGCTAGGGAGACAGCGATGGGCCCGAGCGCGGCGTACAAGGTGGAGGGGCTTTGCGACGGGGTGCCGGCGCCGAGCGGCGCGGAGGGGCGCAGACAGGAGCATCAGAGCCTCTGCAACGCGCCCACGATGCCGTTCAGCTCGCACCCGAGCCTCGTGGTGGAGGAGCCGACGGAGTCGAGGCCCTGGTGTGTCGACCACGGCGGCTGGCTCGAGGCGATGAGCACGGTCGCGCTGTGGCGCGCGCTGGAGGTGGGGGAGCTCGCCCACAGCACGCGCGTGTGGCGCGAGGGCCTCGAGTGCTGGACGGCCGCCGGCGAGGTGAAGGCGCTCGGCTGGACCATCTCCCAGCCGCCCCCGCCCCACGAGGTGCCCGCCGTCTCCGCCGCGAGCGAGGGGCCCGAGTCCACCGGCCCGCTCAGCTTCGCGTTGACCCCCGACGATCTCCGGTCGGTCGCGCCGCGCCACCACCGGGGCGGCCCTGCGAGGCCTCGCGACGAGCGCGCGGACGCCTTCCCCCTCGGCCCGTTCCCGCTGGCCGAGGCGGCGGCGCGGCACGAGACCCCTCCGCCGCCGATTTCGCTCGAGATCCCCTCGTGTTTCCCGGCGGTCCCCTCGTTTCCGCCCGACACGCTCCCGAGCCCCGGGGCTCCGGTGCCTGGCGCCGCGCAGCTCGGGTCCGGGCCGGCGCGCGGCGGGCGTGACGCGGACCAGGCGCCGCGCGGGCGCGCGTCGGGCACCTGGTCGCGGCTCGCGCGGCGCGCCCGCGCCTCTCGCAGCGCGGTCTCGCTCGCTGCGGGCAGCGCGGCGAGCGTGCTCGTGCTGGGCCTCTCGGTGCTGAGCGCGCTCGCCCCCGCGACCGCGCCCTCGAGAGCCGCGGTCGCGCCGGCGGCGCGCCTCGGCGTCGCCCAGGGCGTCGCGGCGGCCGCCGCCGAGGCCTTCCTGCCTGCCCCGGAGCTCGCCGGGGCGGCCCGCGCCGCGGCCCCTTCTGCCGCGGCGCCCGGGCCAACCCCGGTAACCGCGGTGCCCGAGGGCGCCCGCGCGGCCTTGGAAGGGGGCGCCGATGCGCCAGCGCTGCCGCCGCAGGGGACGGAGAAGGCTCCTCCGGCCGGCGCGAAGCCGGCGCCCGTGGGTCGCCGTGAGCGCGGGCAGTTCCGCCTGCGGCGAGGTCGGTCCGAGGGGGACGCCGCGCGTGGCGGCGGCCGTCCGGGCCGCGCACCCGGCTCGTCGGTCGGGACGGGTGCCATTCTGCGCGACTCGCGCTAAGGTGCGCGCCGCGCGGCGGTCAGCTCCGATCCGCGGCACTCCGGCGTCGTTCAAGGGCAGGACGGGGGACTTTGAATCCCCTAATCGTGGTTCGAATCCACGCGCCGGAACCAATCGAGCGCCCGCGCTCTCTGAGGGGGGATCGTGATGGGCGATCTCCATCGAGCGCACGGGAGCGCCTCCGGCGCGGCCGCACGGCGTCGCTGGCGCGTCGGGCGCCGCTGCCTGCTCGCTATTGTCTGGCGCGGTCGAGCCGGGGTTGTTTACCGTGGTCTCACCGAAGGCTCTGCGCCTGCCGCGGGGCGGGGGCGAGACCCTGGATCCTGGAGGACCGGACGGCGTGGCGAGCGATGAAGGGGACCGCGTACGCGGATCCCCGCCCCATGCAGATGCGGACCGCGTACGCGGATCCCCGCCCCATGCAGATGCGGACCGCGTACGCGGCGCGTCGCCCCGTGCAGATGCGGACCGCGTACGCGGCGCGTCGCCCCGTGCAGATGCGGACCGCGTACGCGGCGCGTCGCCCCATGCCGATGCGGACCGCGTACGCGGCGCGTCGCCCCATGCAGATGCGGACCGCGTACGCGGCGCGTCGACCCGTGCAGATGCGGACCGCGGCGCCTCGATCCGTGCAGGCGCGGCTCGCGGCGTCCCGATTCCTGTGGGCGTGGAGCCCGAGCGCGAGCCCACGGCGCCCGTCGAGGTGAACGAGGCCCAGTTCATCGCGCGGCTCGTCGCGCGTGATGAGAGCGCGTTCAACGAGCTCGTGATCATGTACGAGCGCCGCGTGTTCGCGCTCGTCTACCGCATGCTCGGCCGGCGCGACGAGGCCGAGGACCTGTCCCAGGAAGTCTTCGTGCAGGTCTTCAAGGCGATCGACCAGTTCCGCGGCGAATCGAAGCTCTCGACCTGGATTTACCGCATCGCCGTGAACCTCTGTAAGAACCGGACGAAGTACCTCTCGCGGCGGCACGCCGACGCCCAGGACGACGTCGACGCCATGGCCGAGCGGGTGCCGCTGTCCGCCGCGAAGGGCGTGAGCGTCGGCGATGTGAGCCGCCCCGACGAGCTCGTCGAGGGGATGCAGCTCGAGGCGGTCGTGAAGCACGCCATCGGCCAGCTCGATCCCGAGTTCCGCGAGGCGCTCATCCTTCGCGACGTCGAGGACATGTCCTACGAAGAGATCGCCTCGGTGACGGGTTTACCGGACGGGACTGTGAAGAGCCGGATCCATCGCGCGCGCGGGCAGCTCCGCGCGCTGGTCGAGAAGGTGATGGGCGAGAAGGTGAGAGGCGGGAAATGAGCGGAGCGGACGACCCCAGGCGTACGGGGCAAGCCGAGGAGCCGGCCGCTTCGGGCGTGGAGAGCGGCAGCCATCCCACGCCGCCCCCCGCGGAGGTGTCGCGCGACACCTCCGCGCCGCCGCGCGACACCTCCGCGCCGCCGCGCGACATCTCCGCGCCGCCGCGCGACACCTCCGCGCCGCCGCGCGACCTGCCCGACGACGCTGATCTGCCTGACGACGGCGATCTTCCGCTGGTCGACGAGATCGATCTACGCGAGCTGGTCCGCGGCGCCATGCGCGCGCCCCCTGCGGCGCCGCCGGGCTTGCTCCGCGGTGTGCAGCGGCGGATCCGCACGCGCTCACGCGGCAAGTTCTACGGGGACGGCTGGAGCACCGCGCGCTCGCCGCGCTCGACCTACCTGATGACGAGCCTGTTCATGCTTGGCCTCATCGCCTTCGTCTTCCTCGTCCTGGTCCCCTGGAGCGGCGGCGCTCTTCCCTGAGCGGCGCCCTCCCCTGAGCGCCGCTCCCCCGGACCGCCGTTTGCCGAGCGGCGGTCACCCGCACAGGAGACGGGCCCAGATCGGCGTTTTCGGCGCGGAGGCGTACTCCAGTACGCCGAGCACCGAAAACGTCGAGGTGGGCCCGTATCCGCAGCGGGTGACCGCCGCTCACTGGGTCCAGCGGACGAGGACGCAGGTGACGTTGTCGGGGCCGCCGTTCTCGTTCGCGCGCTCGATCAGCTTCGCGGTCGCGACCTGGATGTCCTGGTGCTCGATCAGGATGTGGGCCATCTCGGCGTCGCTCACCGGGCCGGAGAGACCGTCGGAGCAGAGGATGTAGGTGTCGTTCAGCTGCGGCACCTCGAAGCGGGTGTCGACCTTGACCGTGTCCTTCATGCCGAGCGCGCGCACAATCACGTTCTTGTGCGGGAAGTTCGCGATCTCCTCCGGCGTGAGCCGCTTCATCTTGATGTAGTCGTTGAGGAGCGAGTGGTCCTCGGTGAGCATCTCGAGCCGACCCTCGCGGAAGCGGTAGACCCGGCTGTCGCCGACGTGGGCGACGTAGACGCCGTCGTTCGCCGTGAAGATGCCGACGAACGTCGTCCCCATTCCCCGCTTCTTCGCCTCGCGCTGCGCCGTCTCGTAAATACGCAGGTTGGCGAGCTTGATGCCCGTGATCAGGCGGTTCTCTTCATAGCCCTTGGACCTGTCCATCTTGTAGGGCCAGGTCCGCTCCGGGTCGTCCTGCGTCTGGGCGAAGAAGTCCTGCATCGCCTCGACAGCCATCTTCGACGCGACCTCGCCCGACGCATGCCCCCCCATCCCATCGGCGACCATGAAGAGGCCGTACTCCACCATGATGCCGAAGTTGTCCTCGTTGTGGTTGCGCTTGCGCCCGACGTTCGTCTCGCCGGCCACTTCGATTCGAAACGTTTGGGACACGGATCACCCGATCGAAGGCCCCGCGCGAGGCGCGAGGCCGAATGAGAACCGCGAGCGCCCCGATAGAGCCGCTCAAGCCCGATCCTGGAGGTTCGGTTGACGCAGTGTCAACCGGATCGCGCCCGAGCGCCGAGCTTATAGAATCCCGGCGGGGGCCCACATCATTTTTCGCTTACTTGCGGTACTCTTCGGTGGCTCGGCCGCTCGAGCTCGGCGGCGGCAGCTCGGCCTCGGGCATCCTCGTCGCGGCGGCCTTCGGGTCCGGGGCGGCGCGGAGCAGCACCGTGACCTGCCGGTACTTCCCGCCGCTCAGCAAGGTCAGAGGGACCTTCTCGCCGATCGCGTGCGTGCGGATCGCGTCGGCGAGCGCCTCGGGGCTGGTGACGGGCACGCCGCCGACCGCGAGGATCATGTCGCTCGTCGCGCGATCGCCGCCCTTCAGGCGGGCCTCGTCCGCGGGGCTCCCGGGGTGGACCACCGTGACCCTGACCCCCTTGGCCACCGGCGCGGCCTCGCTGATCCCCTGGATCCCGAGCCACCCCGCGGGCTGCACCGCCGCCTTCGGCACGGCGCGGAGGAACCCCCGGATCGCGCGGATCGGCGCGCCGAAGGCGACCGGCGTGCAGGGCTTGCCCTCGTTCGGAGCGCAGCCGCGCCCGAGGACCGCGACCACGCGGCCGTCCTCGTCGAGGATCGGCGCGCCCAGATCGAGCGGCGAGATGCGCGACCCGAGCTCGATCGCGTCGTCGAGCTGCCGGTCGTCGCCGCCGAGGAGCGTCCGGCGCGATCGCAGCACGAGCGGGACGGCCGCGACCTTGCCGCGCGCCGCCGAGAACGAGCGGATCTGCGCGTCCGGCCGCACCGGATCGCGCGACGAGGCGGTGAGCCCCTCGGTCCACCTGCCGGTCTGCGGCACGAGCAGCGCGAGATCCCACACGCGGTCGTGGTGGCCGAGCTTCACCCGGACGGTGGTCCCGTCGGCGAGGCGCGCCGTGAGGTCGTTGCCCGCGCCGAGCGGCGAGAGCGCCGTCAGGATACGCCCGTCGCCGGCGAGCACCGCGCCGAGGCCGAGGACCTGCCCGCCCCGCTCGACGATCGCCACGCCGCGCGCGGCGCGCTCCTCGACCGACGGCTCCGCCTTGTCCCGGTCCCTGTCCTTCTCGGCCGGGCCCCGCTTCGGATCCACCGGGGCCGCCTTCCTCTCCTTCACGCCCACGTCGGCGCGGGCCGGGAGCACCCCCCGATTGCGCGCCTTCTGGGCCGGCGGCGGCGCCTCGTCCTCCGCCTCCTCCTGAGCTGGCTCCTCGTCCGGCGCGCCCTGCGCGAGCGCCGCGGGCGAGGCGAGCGCGCCGGCGAACGACGCGGCGAGGGCGAACGCCAGCGACCGTCTCCATCGCTTCACAGGCGACGTGTCAACGGGAGCGCTCGACCCGGCCCCCCCGGGCACGGTGGCCTTCGCGAAAACAGACGGGCTTGTCTCATTCATAAGCGCGGCTCCTGAGGCGACCTGCCGATTCTGCTGCGGCTGGGATCGTATTGCAAAAGGCAAAGGCCGGACCGCCCGGTACGGTGGGATCGGGCACCGGAGCCCGCCGGGGGCGGGGGCGAAAAAAATCCGGTCACGAACGCGGGGGACGGGGGCACATGGCCGGCGATGAGGCAGCGATGGCAGCTGGGTTAGCGCTCGTAGGGGCGGGGGTCGACGCGCGGACCGAGGGCGACACGCGGACCGAGGGCGACGCGCGGGCGGACGAGGCTCGGGCGATCGAGGGGCTGATCGGGGCAGGCGACTTCCGGGAAGCGCTGTCGCGGTGTGCGAGGGCCTACGCCCTGCCGCTGGGCCGGCTGTGCATGGCGTTCACCGGGTCGCAGGCCGAGAGCGAGGAGCTGGTGCAGGAGACGCTGCTCGCGGCGTTCGATGCCTTCCCTCAGTACCGCGCCGAGGGGAGCGTGCGGGCCTGGCTCTTCGGGATCGCGCGGCGCATCTGCGGGCGGCACACGGAGCTCAGGGCGCGGCGCGAGGCGCGGCTGCGGCTCGTGCACGACACGCGGCCGCGGCCGGATGCGAGCGAGCTCGCGCTGGAGCGCGAGCGGGCCGAGCGCGCCCGCGCCGCGCTCTCGCGGCTCAAGCCGAGCGAGCGCGAGGCGGTGGTGCTGCGGTTCGACGCGGGGCTCTCCTTCAAGGAGGTGGCCATCGCGTGCGGGATCGACGAGGCGGCGGCGCGCAAGCGGGTCAGCCGCGCGCTGGTGCGGCTCAGGGCCGATCTGGGCGAGGAGTGAGGGCGATGAGCGCGACAGGAACGGGTTCGGCTGGGCTGTGCGGCGAGGTCGAGGAGCAGCTCGCGGAGGTGCTCGACGGGACGGCGCGGCCGGCGCTGTACGAGCACATCGCCGGCTGCGACGCGTGCCGCGACCTGCGCCACGACGCGACGCGGGCCGCGGAGCTCGCGGCCGCGGCGGGCGCGGACTTCCGGCCGGCGGGCGACTTCGCCGAGGCGCTGCTCCGGCGGCTCGAGGCGGCGCGGCCCCCGGAGGGCGCGTCGAGCGGCGCCGTCCTCAAGGCGGTGCCCGAGGCGCGCACCGGGGAGGCGCGCACGGGCGAGATGCGCGCGGGGGAGGCGCTGGCGGACGCGCGCGCAGGCGACATGACCGACGCGCGCACCGCCGTCATGACCGACGCGCGCACCGCCGTCATGACCGACGCGCGCACCGCCGACATGACCGACGCGCGCACGGGCAGCTCGCCCGCCGGCGCGCACGCCGGCGGAGCGCGCCCCTCCAGCCCGGAGCGGGCCGCACCGGCGCCGCGCCGCGCGCGAGGCGCCGTCTTCGGGCGGCGCTCGGCCATCGGCGCCGCCGCCCTGGCCGCCGCGGCGGCGATGACGGCCGGGGTCGTCCTGCTGCGCAGCGGCGAGGAGACGCCGGCCGTCGCCGTGACCGCGGGCGCGCCGTGGTCGGGCAAGGTCGCCTCGGTCTCGCGCGCGTCGGCCGACAAGTCGGGCGGCCTCGAGGCGTGCGACGCCGCGGGCGCCTGCGCGCCGCTCGCCGCGGGCGCGGCGCTCCCGGAGGGCGCGATCCTGCGCACCGACACGCGGACGCGCGCGCACCTCGCGCTCGCGGACGGCTCCGCGCTCGCCATCGACCGCGGCTCGCGCGTGTGGGTCGCCGGCGACGCCCGCCGCGCGCGGGTCGAAGCCGGCGCCGTCGTCCTCGACGTCGCCCCGGCCCCCGGAGCGCCGCCCGCGCGCATCCAGGTGCCGCACGGCGAGATCGAGGTGCTCGGGACGAAGCTCGCGGTCACCGCGAGCGCCGGGCGCGCCTCGGTCGAGGTCGCGCGCGGCGCCGTGCGCGTCACCGGCGAGCAGGGCGAGCCCGTCGAGGTGCGCGCCGGCGAGGAGGCGACGCTCGCGAAGGGCGCCGCGCCGGAGGTCGCGATCGCGACCTCGATCGCCGACACGCTTTCGTGGAGCGACCGCTCCGCCGAGGAGGCCGACGCGCCGGCGCTCCGCGGCCTCGGCGAGCTCAGGGCGCGCAAGCCGGGCGCGACGCAGGAAAAGGAGCGGGCCGTGCGGCTCGCGAAGCACGCGGTCAAGGTGCGGATCGTCGACGTCGTCGCCCGGACGGAGATCGACGAGACCTTCGCCAACGACACCGACGAGGAGCTCGAGGGCATCTTCCGCTTCCCGCTCCCGCCGGGCGCCCAGATCGAGCGGCTCGCGCTCGAGGTGGACGGCAAGCTCATCGAGGGCGCGTTCGTCGACCGCGACCGCGGGGCCGCGATCTGGCGCGGCGTCCTCCAGAACGCCGCCCCCAAGGCGCCCAAGCCGCGCGAGGAGATCATCTGGGTCCCGGGCCCGTGGCGCGACCCCGCGCTGCTCGAGTGGCAGCGCGGCGGCCGGTTCGAGCTCCGCATCTTCCCCATCCCGAAGCGCGGCTCGCGCCGCGTCGTGCTCACCTACACGCAGCTCGTCGAGCAGTCGGGCGGCGTCCGGCGCTTCACCTACCCGCTCGCGCACGACCAGAGCGGCACGACGAACATCGGCGACTTCTCGCTCGACCTCCAGGTGCTCGGCCACGACCGGGCGTTCGGCGTCGAGACGCGCGGCTACGAGCTCGCCGCCGCGCCCGCGGAGGGCGCGGCCGACCGGCGTGCGCTGCACGCCCAGGGGTTCACGCCGGCCGGCGACCTCACGGTCGAGTACGCGCTCCCCGATCGCGCTCGGCCGGTCACCGCGTGGGCCTACCGAATGCCTCCCGCCGCGGCGCCGCAGCCGCCCGCGCTCCGCGCCGCGGGCGCGCCGAAGAACGCCGGCGCGGCGAAGGGCGACGGCGCGGAGCACGAGGCGTCGCTCGCCGCGGCGCGGGCCATCGCCAGCGACACGTCGCCCTACGTCGCGATCGCGATCCGGCCCCGGCTCCCCCGCTGGGAGGAGACGACCTCGCGGCGCCACGCGATCGTCGTCGACTCGAGCCGGTCCATGGTCGGCGAGCGCTTCGCCCGCGCGACGCGGCTCGCCTCGTCGATCGTCCGCGAGATGGACCGGCGCGACGAGGTCGTCGTGATCGCGTGCGACACGCTCTGCCGCTCCCTCGGCGAGGGCGGCCAGGGCGGCGCCGCGCGGCCCATGGCCCCCGGCGCCGCGTCGGCGGGCGAGGTCGAGCGCTTCCTCGGGGGCATCGAGCCCGACGGCGGCAGCAATCTCGCCGCCGCGATGATCGCCGCGCGCGCCGCCGCCGGCCCGCTCGACGGCAAGGAGCTCCGGATCCTCTACCTCGGCGACGGCACGCCCTCGGTCGGCCCGACGCGCCCCCTCCACATCGAGGCCGCGGTGCGCGGCGCCGTCCCCGCGGACGGCGCCGCCGTGATCGCGGTCGCGCTCGGGAGCGACGCGGACACGACGTCGCTCAGGGCGCTCGCGCGGGGCGGCGGCGGGGTGATGGTCCCCTACGTGCCCGGCCAGAAGGTCGCGAGCGCGGCGCAGTCGGTCCTCGGCGCCGCCTACGGCCTCGCGCTGCGCGATCCGGAGCTCGAGCTGCCGCCCGGCCTCACCCAGGTCACGCCGGCGCGGCTCGACCCGATCCGCGCCGGCGGCGAGGCGCTCGTCGTGGCCCGGATGAGCTCCGGCGCCGACGTCACCGGCGCGATCCGCCTCCGGGGCCGCGTCTCGGGCGAGCGCTTCGAGCAGACCTACCCCGTGAGCATCGTCGCCGGCACGGGCGCGGGCAACGCCTTCGTCCCGCGCCTCTACGCCGCGGCGAAGATCGCGGAGCTCGAGGAGACCGGCGGCGACGCGCAGAAGCCCGCGATCATCGAGCTGTCGCGGCGCTTCTCCGTGGCGAGCCGGTTCACGTCGCTGCTCGTCCTGGAGAGCGAGGCGATGTTCAAGGCGTTCGGCCTCGAGCGGGACGGCATCGCCTCCGCCTTCACGGGCGAGGAGCAGGCCCAGGGCGTGAGCGCGGGCGCCGAGGGGGAGCAGCCCGACGACGCGGCGGACGAGAGCGCTGCGGAGGAGAGGAAAGGGGCCGGGCACGCGGGGGACCTCGGCCTGTCGGGCAGCGGCTTCGGCGGCGGCGGCCGCGGCTGGGCGCAGGGGAACGCAGCGCCGGCTCGCAGGTCGGCTGGCGCCGCCGCACCCTCGCGGCCCGCCCGCCCCCTCCCCGACATGCCCGCGAACCCGTTCGAACCCCTCTCGGCCCCGCTCGACGGCGCCCCGCCGGCGCCGGCGCCGACGACCGCCGCCCCCACGGTGCCGCCGTCGGCGGAGCCCTTCCCCGGCGACCGCGCCCGGAAGGCCGCGCGCGATGACGCCGAGGAATGGTCGCGCCCGCGGCCGCGGCGGATGATCCCGATGCGCCGGGTGTTCGATCGCAAGGTGAGCTTCGACGCGACGAACACGCTCGCGCCCGGGAGCGCCGCGAAGACGGCGGAGGCCGAGGCGACGCTCGCCGCGGCCCCAGACAGCCGCGACAGGACAGCGGGCCTCTACGCGCTCTACGCCACGACCGGCCGGCTCGGCGAGGCCCAGGAGCTGACCGCGCGCTGGAGCGGGCGCGACGCGCTCGACCCCGACGCGCTCATCGCCCGCGCCGACCTCGCGGCTCGCCAGGGCGATCGCGATCGCGCCGTGCGCATCCTCGGGGGCCTCGCCGACGTGCGCCCCGGCGACCGGGCGATCCAGACGCGCCTCGCCGAGCTCTGGGACGCGGCGGGCCGGCCCGCGTACGCGTGCCAGCACCGGGTGGCGCTCGCCGACCTCGCGCCCGCCGACGCGAAGCTCGTCGCCGCCGCGGTCCGGTGCGCCGGCGAGGGCGGCATGAGCGAGCTCGCGGGCCAGCTCCGCCTCGACCTGACCTCGGACGTCCGGGCGGCGGTCGACAGCCGGCTCGCGCGGCCGGACGCGCCGCCGTCCGCGGACCTGCCCGGCGACGTGCGGCTCAGCGCCGAGTGGACCGGCGGCGCCGACCTCGACCTCGCGCTCATCGACGCGCAGGGGCGGCGCCTCTCCTGGATGGGCTCCCCCCTCGGGCCGCTGGGTGTACGCTCGCGCGACGCGACGAGCACGCGCTCGGAGTCGCTCGCGCTGCGGAGCCTCCCCAGGGGGAGCTACATCGTCGAGATCGCGCGCGCGTCGGCCGGCGACGGCGCCTCGCCGTCCGCCCTCTCCGGCGCGCTCGGCGCCGTGCGCGGCGAGCTGACCCTTCGCCTCGCGGGAGAGACCCGCAAGGTGCCCTTCACGCTCGAGGGCGCGCGCGTCGAGCTCGGCACGGTGCGCGTCTTCTTCACCTCCCGCCTGGTGCCGGTCGACGACTGACAAGCGCGCCGCTCTGACGGGAGTGACCCCCGCCCACGCGCTGCCCCCTTGTCTGAACACCCCTCCCGACGCATCGCCTGAACAGCCTTTCCGGCGCACGCCCAGGCGCGCTCGCCCGGGGATCGAAAGGATCCCCCGCCGCGCTCGTGTCGCGAGGAGATCCCCGATACAGTTTCGACATGAATCCGCTCGTCCCGGACTTCATCCTCGAACAGGACGCCGAAGGGCAATACGCGGGAGCCGTTGACGCGGCGGTCCTGCATGTATCGCTGCCGGCCGTCGTGGAGCTCGCCGAGCAGATGATCGCGCGTCAGGCGATCGATCCGGACGCGCTGCGCGCGCTCTTCGATCCGCTCTTCGAGGCCGTGCACCAGTCGGGCGGGTTCGTCGCGGCGTTCTCGCCCGGCGGCGGGTTCACCGCGCTCTTCCCCGATCGGCCGGGGCGGAACGTCACCCGGCACGCGCGCAGCGCGGCCCTCGCGATGCGGCGCAACCTCCTGGAGCTCGCCGCGCGACGCGCGCTCGGCGCCGGCGGCGCGCAGATGCCGTTCAGGATCGGGCTCGCGTGGGGCTCGGTCCACTGGACGATCGTGCGGATCGCCCACGATCGCGCTTATTTCCTGCTCTACGGCCCCGCGGTCGAGGCCTGCCAGGCGACCGATCGCGGGGTGGACGATAGCGAGCTCCACCTCGATCGCAGCTTCCGCGAGCGGCTCCCCTCGGCCCGGGAGAGCGTGGCGGAGCTCGACGAGGCGGATCTCCTGACCGAGCCCCCCTCGCTGACGGTCGACGCGACCCCGACGGACGCGGACGCCGAGGCGTTCCTGCCGCCGGGCGCGGGAGATCTCGCCCCGCAGGGCGAGATCCGCGAGGTGACGACGGTCTCGCTCTCGCTCGATCGGGTGGCGAGCCCGACGGAGCTCATTCAACAGCTGCACGAGATCGCGGCGATGTACGGCGCCACGTTCGCCGGCATGAAGGTGACGGAGCGCGGCTTCGGCGCGCTGTTCTACTTCGGCGTGCCCGTCGCGCACGAGAGCGATCACGATCGCGCCCTCGACTTCGCGCTCGAGCTCAAGAGCAACGGCCTCGGCGTGCCCCGCCTCGCGGTGGGCATCACCCGCGCGCGCTGCCTGGTCGGCTTCTTCGGCGCCGGGGGCCGCCGCGAGTTCGCCTGCCTCGGCCGCGCCGTCCACCTCGCCGCGCAGATCGCGCGCAAGGGCGCGCCGTCGTCGATCTGGGCGGACGAGCGCGCGTTCCTCGCGGGCGAGGCGAGCCACCAGTGGTCGACCGAGAACATCTTCCGGTTCGACGGGTTCGACCTGCCGATCCTCGTCTACTCGCTCGAGCGGCGGCGCATCGCCGTGCAGGAGGAGTTCTACGATCTCGGCCCGATCGGCCGCGAGGCCGAGCTCGACCGGCTCACGCGCGCGCTCGAGCCCACCTTCGCCGGGCGCTCCGCCGGGGTCGTGTACATCCTCGGCGAGGCCGGCATCGGCAAGAGCTACCTCGTGCACAGCTACCGCCACCAGCGCTCGCAGCTCATGGACATGCGCCCGCTCCTGTGGATCGAGGCCCGCTGCGATCAGACGCTGAAGGCCCCGCTCTACGCGTTCGAGTTCGCGCTCAAGGAGTACCTCGGCATCTCGTCCGAGATCGGCCAGCGCGCGAAGCAGGCGGGGCTCGATCTCGCGCTCCAGCTCCTCCTGGAGCGGCTGCCCGAGGCCTGGACCGAGGTGCGGCAGGGGATCGACGGGTCGCGCGAGGCGCTCGCGCGGCTGCTCAGGCTGCGGGGCGAGGAGCCGGCGACGCCGGAGGCCGAGGCCGGGCGGCGCGACGAGGCCCTCGCGGCGCTCTCCGCGCTGCTCGTCGCCGAGAGCTCGCTGCAGCCGGTGGTCGTGCACCTCGACGACGCGCAGTGGGCGGATCCGACCTCGCTCGAGGCGGTGCGCGCGATCACGTCCGCCTGCCGGGATCTGCCGCTCGCGGTGATCTGCTCGGCGCGGCCAGCGAGCGAGGGGGGGGACGTCCGCATCCCGCTCGACGCCGGCATCCCGTCGCAGGTCATCGAGCTCGCGCCGCTGCCGCAGGAGCGGCTGCACGCGCTCGCGGAGCCGTTCTTCGGCGGCCCGATCCCCACGATGCTCGAGTCGCTGCTCGGCCAGACCGCGGGCGGCAACCCGTTCTTCGCGCAGGAGATCCTCGCGTACTGGCTGGAGGACGGCCGCTACGGGTCGACCCACGAGGCCGCGCGATCGAGCCGGTTCATGCCGCCGCGGACCGTGAACAGCCTGCTCGTCGCCCGGCTCGATCGGCTGGAGCCGCGGATGCGGCAGACGGTCATCTCCGCGGCGGTGCTGGGGCGCGAGTTCGACACGCGCGTGCTCGCCCGGATGATCCCGGACGCCTCGGCCCTCGTGGAGGGCCTGCGCTTCGGCGAGGCGCAGCGGATCTGGTCGCGGATGGGGGAGCACCGCTTCGAGTTCTGCACGGTGCTGATCCGCGACGCGGCGTACGGGATGCAGCCGAAGGCGGCGGCGGAGCGGCAGCACCGCCTCGCGGCCGAGGCGATCGAGGCCGTGTACGGCGACGATCTCGAGGACCAGCGCGCGGCGCTCGACAGCCACCGGAAGCTCGCGGGCTGAGCGCGCCCGGCGGCTCTGGCCAGCGGCGCGTGGAACCCCCTCGACGCCGCTTGCGAAGTGCGGCAACGGTCTGCGCATGAGCACGGCCCATCAAGAGGCTCACGCGGCCGCGGCGCACGACGTGAGCGACCACCACGGCTTCGACGGGGAGCCCGCCCGCGCGCTGCCGGCCGACGAGCCGCCGACCCCGAGCTGGCTCCCCCCGCTGGGGCTCGCGCTCTTCGCGGTGGCGGGCGTCACGTTCCTCGTGATGAGCAGCGACGGCAGCGCCGCGGATCAGGCCGCACCGACCGGCGCGCGCCCGGCGCCGGCCGATGCCCGCCCGGCGACCGCGGTGGGCGCGCGCCCGGCGCCTGGGGCCAACGCGCGCCCGGCGCCTGGAGCCGACGCGCGCCCGGCGGGAGCGCGCCCGGTCGCGCCGACCGGGCCCGCGTCGGGGCCCGCCGCGGAGACCCTGCGCGCGGCGGCCGAGCGCGCGAGGGAAGGCGGCGCCGCGGCCCCCGCCGCGCCGGGACCGGCGAACCTGCGCAAGCTGACGCCCCAGGAGGTGGACGCCGTGCGCAAGCGTATGGATGCGCGGCAGAAGGACGCCGCGAAGGCGCCGCCGCCGGCTCCGCCGAAGTGAGCGAGCCGGTGGTGGACACCGCCGCCGCGCGGATGCGCACGGTGCTCGTGCTCGGCGCGGGCACGATGGGCCAGGGGATCGCGCAGGTCACGGCGATCGCCGGCTACGTGACGCGCCTCCACGACGTGGACGCCGCGCGCATCGGCGCGGCGATCGAGGACATCAAGCGCGCGACCGATCGCCTCGTGCAGAAGGGCAAGATGCTCAACGAGGCGCGCAGCGAGATGATCGGGATGCTGGTCGCGTCGCCGGATCTCGCGCGCGCGGCGGCGGACGCCGATCTCGTGATCGAGGCGGTGCCCGAGCGGATGGACCTCAAGGTGGAGGTGCTCGGCCGGGCGAAGGCGGCGGCGCCGGAGGGGGCGCTGCTCGGCTCGAACACGTCGAGCCTGAGCATCACGGAGCTCGGCCGCCGGCTCGGGGCGGGCGCGCGCACGGTCGGCCTGCATTTCTTCAACCCGCCGCCGGTGATGGAGCTGCTCGAGGTGGTGCGGGGGCTGGAGACCGACGAGGCGACGGTGACGGCGGCGGTGTCGGTGGCGAGGCGCCTGGCCAAGACGCCGATCGTGGTGAGCGACACGCCCGGCTTCGCGACGAGCCGGCTGGGCGTGGCGCTCGGCGCGGAGGCGATGCGGATGCTCGAGTCCGGGGTGGCGTCGGTGATCGACATCGATCGCGCGATGGAGCTCGGGTACCGGCACCCGATGGGGCCGCTGAAGCTGACGGACCTCGTGGGGCTGGACGTGCGGCTCGCGATCCTGGAGCACCTGCACCGCGAGGTGGGGGAGCAGTTCCGGCCGCCGGTGATCCTGCGGCAGATGGTGCGGGCGGGGAAGCTCGGGAAGAAGACGGGAGAGGGGTTCTACCGGTGGACCGAGGCGGGGGCCCAACCCGTCGAGGGCGGCGGCCGGCGCCAGCTCCTAAAGTAAAGGGAGGGTGGTCGAGAGGGCAGCGGGGGTGGCGTCCGGCTCGCCACACCACGCGAAGAAGGAAGAGGTTGATTCCCCCGAAGTTCGATGACCGCTTGATTCGCTCATCCTCTTCACGCGCCGCCTCGCGTCCCCTGTTTCAATGCGACTCTGCGAGGATAACGGAGGCAGCCTGCTCGATCTGGAGTGGCCACGTTCCTCGCGCGGCTCGACGCCCTCGAGAGCGGCGCCGGCCCGGACCGCGTCGGGACGAAGCAGAGCGACAAGAAGGCCGTCACTTTCCTCGCGACCCGCGGCCTCGACAAGGACGAGCGCAAGCGCCTCAGAGGCCTTGTCGACGTGGCGCTCGGCCCGACATCCCCTCTTCCCGAGCAAACCGAGCTCCCCGAGATTGCGCGCCGGCGCGCGCGCGAGATCCGGCGGCGGAGACCTTTGCGTGCGCGTCCGAACCCCTCTAGCGTACCATCGAGGCCCTCGCGCACGCAACGACGGGCCTCCACCCCCCATACCGGCACCTCGCGCGCGCCGCGCCTGCCCCGGCGGAAGCGCAGGCCATCCAACGCGCGCGCGACGCGCGGCGCCCGCCGCGCGCAGCCGAGGACGCGCTACCGGTTCCGCGTGTCCTTCTTGGCGTTCTCTTCCGCCTCTTTCTGGCGCTCGGCCTCGCGCTGGACGATGCGCTCCTTGACCGCGACGTAGTCCTTCTCGTCCTTCACCCGCCGGTCGATCTGCTTCTGCCGCTCGGTCGCCGTCGCCGGATAACCGCCCGCCTTGGGATTGCTGGTCAGGAACGCGCCGTAGGCCCCCCACGCCTCCCTCGCCGCCTGCCAGCTCTTCTGACGCTCGCGAAGATCCGCGAGGCAGAAGAGCACCTTGGCCTGAAGCTCGTCCGGACCCTTCTTGCCGAGCGCCGTCGTCCAGGCCGCCTCGGCCTCCGCCGCATTGCCCGACTCGAGCATCGCCTCGCCGAGACGGTAAAAGCCGAGCATCTTCGAGGGATCCAGCTTGATCGCCTCCTGGAACCCTGCGATCGCGCCGGGGATGTCGCGCGCCACGAACGAGGCCTGACCCTTCAGGATCTGCTCCGTGTACGGGCTGATACCGCTGCGCCCGCTCGGATCCTTGCGCGGCGGCGAGGAAGCGGCAGGCGCAGCCTCCGGCGACTGCTGGGCGGCGACCGGTGCCACAGAGACGACGACAGCGAGAGCGAGCGACGCGATGACAGCAAGCGAGCGGTCCTGCATGCCCGCCAAGGTACCGCAGCCACGGCCCGGAGGGGAAACCTTGCTGCACAGGCCAGCGACGGTCTCCGCCGCCCCGGGAGCAGGGAGGCTCGCGGCGGCACCCCGGCGCGACACGCCACCGACCGCGCGAAACCGGCCGGCGCGCCGTCGATGCCGCGGCCCCAGTTACCTCCGCCGAGGCCTGAACGGGTCCGGCGGCTGCCCGGCATCCGGCGGGCGCCCGGCGTCCACCGGCGGCCAGCCGGCGTCCGGCCACCCCGCGTCCGCCGGCGGCCACCCTCCATCCGGGCGCCCCGCATCCACCGGCGGCCACCCTCCATCCGGCGGACCCGCATCCGCCGGCGGCCAGCCCGCGTCCGGCCACCCCGCGTCCGCCGGCAACCCGCCAGCGTCCGCAGAGCCCCCCGCGTCCGCCGGCGACCTCCCCGCATCCGCCTGCAGACCCCCGTCGACCGCCGCCGGGCTCGGCGCGCTCAGCGATACAAGCCGGCCGTCAGGCCCCGGCGGCCAGAGGAAACGCTCCTCCACGCCCGTCTTCCGGTCCACGAGCCTGGCCCAGCTCGCGCGCGGGTTGTCCGCCATCTGCACGCGGAGCCGCGCCGTCACCCCCTGATCGAACGTCGGCCGGCGCAGCAGGACGCTCGTCGGACGCTCGGGCGCGTCGCCCGTGAGCGGCACGTCGAAGCGGACCCGATCGAGCAGCTCCTGACCGACGTGAAGCTCGAGCGCAAACCGGCCCATCACGCGCGCCGTCGCCGCAGGCCGGTCGAGCGTCACCGAGCGCACACGAGAGACCGAGCTCCTGCCCTTCGCGTACTGCACCTCGAAGACCCACTGCTTCGCGCTGGGCCGCACGGCAGGATCCGGCGCATACCCGGCGCGGGGCGGCGGCGCCTTGGGCTCGGCCACGGCAATCACGCCGGCGGCAGCAAGCGCAAGGCCGGCAAGGGTCGCCAGGGCGGCACGGGCGAGAGGGCGAGACGAGGTCATCGGGCACCGGAAGGAGCCCCCGGCGGCAAGACCGCCTCGGGCGTCGCAGTCAGCACCTCTTCCCACGCGGAGCCGTCGCCGTCGAGCGCCCCCCAGAGATCCCGGAGCTCGTCGGGGACCGGCGAAAGCGCCGTGCGCTCCTCGCCCGCCTCGTCCGGCACCGTGACGCGCAAGGCGTGCAGCGCAATGCGCGAGAGCGGGAGCACGCGGCCCCGCGCCGTGGTCAAGGACCGCGCGCCGCCATGGTCGCGGTCGCCCAGGAGCGGCGCCCCCGCATGCGCCGCATGCACCCGGAGCTGGTGCGTGCGGCCCGTCACCGGATCCAGACGGAGCAGCGTGGCCGCCGCCGCGCCGCCGCCGGCCGAGGCGACCGCACGATAACGCGTCGCCGCCTGCTTCGCGCCGGCGCCGCCCACCGCAGGCAGGCTGCGCCCGCCACGCGACCGCGCCGCGCCGATGGGCGCATCCCACGTGCCCGCCCCCTCGACTCGACCCCCGGCCACGCCGACGTACACCCGCGCGATGCGCCCCGCCTCGCGCATCGCCGCGAGGTGCCGCTGGCCCCGCGGGCCCGTCGCGCACAGCACCGCGCCGCTCACGCCGACGTCGAGCCGCGAGGCCGCGTGCGGCGGCGCGCGCAGGCCGAGCAGCTCGGCGACCTCCGTGATCAAGGACCGCGTGCCCCGGCGCTCCGGCGCCGTCGGCAACGCCGCCGGCTTCGACACGACAAGGATCTCCCCCCAGCGCGCCAGCACCTCCACCGGCGGCGCCCCCGGCGCGTCGCGCCGCGCCGGCCACACGGCGAGCTCGTCACCGGGGACCACCGCGTCGTCAGGCCGCGCGCGCCGCGCGTTCAAAAAGGCGCGCCCCTCCGCCGCCGCGCCCGCGAAACCCCGGGAGGCGCCCCCCATGCGCTCGAGGACGTCCGCCACCGTGGGGCCGTCGGACGGGCCGACCTGGAAGCGCGCCGCGGTCATCCGGGCCGCGCAGCGAGCCGCGCCGCGCCGTCGCCCAGCGCGCCCCCGGCAGCGCCGTTCGACGACGGCGGCGCGGCGCGCTCGTCGAGGCGCTCGACCACGCCGCGATCGCCGTCGACCCGCAGCCGGTCGCCCGTCTTGATCGCCAGCGTCACGCCGGGCACGTTCACCACCGCAGGGATGCCGTACTCGCGCGCGACGATCGAGGCGTGCGACATGGGGCCGCCGAGCTCGGTCACGACCGCGGCGGCCACCAGGAACAGCGGCGAGAGGCCGACGTCGGTCGTGCGCGCGACCAGCACCTCGCCCGGCTCCACCGCGTCGAGCGCGGGCGCCCCCGGCTCGAGCACACGCGCCCGGCCCTCGACGACGCCAGGGCTCGCCGGCAGCCCGAGGAGACGGACCCCCGACGCAGGCGGCAGCACGACCGGCGGCGGCCGGCCGATGAACGTGGCCGGAGGATCGGGGCGGGCGGCGTCGCGCAGGTGCTCGGCGCGGCGCAGCCGCACGACGTGGCCCACGTCGGCCCGGCCGCTGGAGAGCGCGGTCACGAGCTCCTCGTAGGTGCAGAAGAAGACGCTCCCGGGGAGCAGCGAGGGCTCGATGCGCCGGAGCCGCCGGTCGATGTCGAGCGCGACCTTCCGCAGCATGCCGAGCACGCGGGCCACCCACGTGCGCATGCGCTCCCGCAGGCGCACGTAGCGCTGCGCGCGGCCGACCAGCGCGCGCAGCAGCGCGAGCTCCACCCGCGAGATGCGCGTCTCGAGCATCGCCATCTCGCGGTCGGCGAGCGCGCGGGCACGCGCCAGCGCGCGCTCCGGATCGCCGGGCGCCCCGCGCAGCGACGCGGTGAGCATCGCGATGACCGGCGCCGGGTCCTCCCGCCAGCGCGGCGTCGCGAGCTCCGCCTCGCGCACGGCGCGGTCGCCGTGCGCGTCGAGGAACCGCGCGAGCGCGTCGCGCGCCGGCCCCTCGGGCAGATCGCGCGGCCCCCTCACCTCGCCGGCGAGCAGCCGCTCGCGCGACGCCCGATCCAGCATGACGAGCTCCGCCACCCGGGCGAGCTCGATGCCCGGCCCCGCGCTGTCGAGCTCGCGCACGCCGCCCGCGAGCACCTGGGCCAGGTGCTCGACGTTGGTCTCGGCGCGCCCGGCCGGATCGTCGAAGGGCGCCTCGCCGGAGGCCGAGCGCGCGGAGGCGCGGCGGCCCGCGACCCGCTCCAGCGCCCTGCACAGCGCGAGGTAGCTCGCGAGCGACGCCGACGCGCAGTGCAGCATCAGCGTGCCGGTCCGCTCGAGCAGCAGGAAGACGCTGCGCAGCGTGGTGCCGATGGCGTCGTCCGGCAGGAGCGTCATGTCGAGCTCGGAGAGGGCGCGCTGCGCCCAGAGCGCCTCGCCCTCGTAGGCCGAGACCTCGCGCTCGAGCCGCGCGTGCCGGAGGAGGAGCCGCGGCCCGGTGAGCGGCAGCCGCGCATAGAAGCGGCGCCGCGAGACGCCCGCGCTCTGCTGGGCGAGCCGCGCGATGAGCTGCTCGCTCGCCCCGCCGCTCATGCCGAGCAGCGCCCGCGGCGAGAGCCCCGGGACCTGCGCCGCGATCTGCATGAAGGCGGTCAGGTTGAGGTAGAAGCGCCCGTACACGTTGGCGACGAGGCGCGCGCCGCGCGGCGCGCGGCAGCCGAGCGCCGCGAACGCCTCGCGGAAGCCCCGGTCGGAGAACGCGCGCGCCACCGACCAGGTGAGCGGCGTCGCCGCCCCGGGGAGCGCCTCGCCCACGTTCGCGCGCGACCAGATCGTGTCGGCGCCGCCCCCCTCGGGGAAGCCGCCGCCGCTCACCGGGCGCACCTGGAGCAGCCACACCCGCCGCGCCTCCGGCGAGGGCGCCGCCGGCGGGGAAGAGCCGTCCGCTGGCGAGGGCGAGCCGTCCGCCGGCGAGGGCGAGCCGTCCGCCGGCGAGGGCGAGCCGTCCGCCGGCGAGGGCGAGCCGTCCGCCGGCGAGGGCGAGCCGTCCGCCGGCGAGGGCGAGCCGTCCGCCGGCGAGGGCGAGCCGTCCGCCGCGGCGTCCGCGGGCGGGCGGCCGGGGTCCTCCCCCTCGACCGCGAACTCCACGTCGAACGGGCCCTTGCCGCCCTGCTCGAGCCGCTCGGCGAGCTCGACGAGCTGCCGCAGCGCGGCCTCGCCGAGCGCGGGCTGCTCGGCGCGCGCCGCGGGCACCGGGACCTCCTCGAGCCCCGTCGCGCCCACGACGAGCGCGCGCCGCTTCTGCGCCACCGCCGACGCGACGACCCTGCCGCCGTCGCGCGCGACCCGGAGGGTGTCGGCCGCCACGGCGCCGTCGACGACCGGCGCGCCGAGCCCGAGCGTGGCGTTCACGAGCCGCTCGCCGGCGCGCCAGTGCTCGCCCTCGAGCCCGGGCGGGGGCGCGGTGAAGAGCACGCCCGCAGCCTCGGCGCGCACCATCACCTGCAGCACGACCGCCATCGCGGCGTCGCGGACGCCGGCGTGCGCGAGGTAGGCGAGCGCGCGCGGCAGGAAGGCGCTCGCCCAGACCTGCCGGATCGCGGCGTCGAGCTCGGCGTCGCCGCGCACGCCGAGCACCGACGTCGCGAGCCCCGCCATCGACGTCTCGTCGCTGTCCTCGCACGTGGCGCTGGACCGCACCGCGAGGCCCCACGGCGCCTCCGGCGCGACGGCCTGCCAGAGCGCCCCCAGCGCGGCCGAGAGCGTCTCGGGCAGCGGCTCGCTCAGGATACGGTCGCGCGCCCGCGCCGCCCTGTCGACGCCCACCTTCGTGCCCGAGAGCCGGATCAGCGTGGCGAGGTCGTGCCCCCGCGGCAGCTGCCGGTCGACGAGCTCCGTGAAGCACCGCGCGTCGAGCACCCAGCCGCGCGGCACCGGGAAGCCGTCGCGCAGCAGGCGACCGAGCGAGGCCGCCTTGCCGCCGACGCGCTTCGCGCTCGTGCTACGGCGCTGGCCGGCGCTCTCGAGCGGCTTCAGCCACTCGCGCACGGAGGGCGGGTCGGTCGCGCTGTCGGCGCGGGCGATGCGTGTCGGGTCGGCCACGTCGTTGCCGAGGAAGTAACACGGTTCGGCGGCCTGGGTCAGGGGCTTGTGACGCCCCGACCGCCACGATCACGGCGCGCGCAACCCGCGCAGGACGCGCTCGTGCCAGAGCACCATTTCCACGCCGCCAGGCCCACGATTCCAGGCATAGTCGTGCGGTCCGGGCACAATGCGCAGCTCGTGGCCGATGCCGTCCTGCCGCAGCCGATCGCTGATCGCCTGGATGGCGGGCAGGAAGGGATCGGCCTCGCTCGACACGAGCCGCAGCGCGACCGCGCGGCGCGTGAGGGCCCGGCGCGCGAGCGCGGAGAACATCTCCGCCTCGCTCGCCCGCACGGCCGGCTGGAGGGCGCCGACCGCGCCGAAGACCTCGGGGTGCGACAGGCCGACGAGCAGCGCGAGGCGGCCGCCGAGGCTCACGCCGTCGATCCCCGTGGCCTCGCGCGCCGCCTGGCAGCCGCTCTCGGCGCGCGCCCGCGGCAGGAGCCGCTCGACGACGAACCGCCCGAAGGCCGCGGCCCCCTCGGCGGAGCGGTCGCGGAGGTCGGGCGTGAACGGCGTGGCGATGCACAGCCCGCGGTAGGGGCGCTCGCCGAGCGAGGCGTTGAGCTGCGCGAGCCGCTCGCGCGTGACCATCTGCCCGAGGTCGTCCGGCGTGAGCGGCGGCGAGAGGATCTGCTGGAGGGTCGCGTCGAGGCCGTAGTCGTCGCGCCATCCGCGCGCGCCGGCCTCGGGGCCTCGCACCGCCTCCCCGCGCCCGTGCAGCGCGACGAGCAGCGGCAGCGGCGCCGCGGCCTCGGGCGCGAGGAGCAGCGCGCGCTGCGGGCCTTCGCCCTCGGAGGCCGGCTCGAAGGCGAGCTCCTTCCAGCGGGAGGGGGCCGCTTCCGCCGCCGCGGGCTCCGGCGGGGGCGGCGAGCTCTTGCGCCGGCACGAGGGCGCGGCGAGCGCGGCGAGGCCGAGCAGCGCGCGCCGGCGCGAGAGCGGGCAGGTCGTCGTTCCGGACATCGGCGGCGAGGGTAGCAGCGGGGGATGCGGGCGCCGGTGACGGCCGTCGTCCGATCAGCTGCCGGAAGGGCTGAAGAGGATAGGATAGGTCACGGTCACGATGCCCGCGTCCGGCGGCGGGAACGACAGCCCGTAGAACGACCGCACCACGCAGGAGACCACCCCGGCGTCCGGCAGATCGGAGCCGCCGTTCTGCACGCTCGAGACCGCTCCGTCGCGGCCGATCGAGAAGCCGACCGACACGCGCCCGGTGAGGTTCGGGCTGTTGCGCAGCCCGTTCTCGTAGCAGAGCCGGAAGCGGCCGAAGTTCTGCCGCACGATGCGCTGGATGACCTCGGGCGGGATCCGGCCCGACACCGAGGGCGACCCGACCCGCATCCGCGGCGCGCTCACCTTGTGGCCAGGGCCGTTGACGAAGCGCGAGGCGCCGGTGCCCGGGCCGAAGCCCTGCCCGTCGCCGAGGCCGTTGCCGTGGCCGATGGTGCCGAGGGGCCCCATCCCGATGCCCGTGAAGCGCCCGTCGCCGCCCTCGCCGACGCCGCTCAGCCCGAGGCCGCCCACGCCGCCCGACTCGTCGATCGTCTCGCCCCACAGGTTGCCGATCACGCTCTTCGCCCCGTTGCCGAGCGTGTCGACGCCGCCCCAGGGCGCCGATAGCGCGTTCGGATCGCCGCCGAGGCCCGCCTGGAGCAGGCCGATCACGCCGAACCGCGCCGCGTCGTCGAGCGCCTGCGCCCGCGAGATCCGCACGTCGGCGTTGTCCTTCGGACCTTCGATATCGAAGCGCCCGCCCGTCTTCCGGCTCGTCGCGCTGCCGGCCTTGCCCGACTCGCCGATCGCGGCCGCGCCGGTGCCACCTTCCCGCTCGCTCGGGCGGGTCGCCTCGGCGCCGTCGTTCGCCTCGGGCTGCTCCCGCTCGGCGGTCGCCGCGAGCGCCTGCGCCATCAGGTACGCCTGCTCCGCGCTCACGCCGCCGTCGTCGGCCATGGCGAGCGGGGGCATGAACGCGGCCATGGTCCCGAGCAGGCCGACGTGGAGCAGCGTCGAGAGCGCGGTGAACGGCAAGCTCCTGCGGTCGAGGCTCGCGTTGCCCGCGACGCGGCGGCCTGCCCCGCCCACGGCGACCTCGAAGCCGAAGCCGCCGAGATCGAGCCTCGCGCGCGCGCCGAGCGGCAGCGCGATCCGCCGCGCCCCGTCGAGCGCGGCGCACGGCGCGGCGCGGCCCGTCGCGATCGCCTGCGCGACCGTCATCTTGCAGCTCCCGATCTCGACCATCCCCGACGTGCCCGGCGGGATCACGGCGCTCACCTCGCCGTCGTCGCCGACGAGCACGAGCGGCGCCCTCGCCGCGCCCAGCCGCTCCGCCGGGACGAAGAAGTCGCACGCGCCCTCGGCGCCGTCCTGCTCGCCCACATAGAAGGAACGCGGCGGGGTCAGGTGCGCCACGTGGAGCAGGTTGCTCCCCCACCGGATGAGCACCTCGACGGACAGCGCCTCGGTCTCGCACTCCGCGGCGGGCACCTCGGGCGCGGTCTTGACCAGCGCGTACGTATACGAGCCCTCCGGCGCGTCCGCGGGCACCTCGGGATCGCAGGCCGGAGACGCGCTGAAGGGCAGGTTGCCGAGAAACGGATTCGGCGATGCCATGCTCGGAGCCAACTTGAACGTATCCATCTGAGGCCAGCCCTTTCCCTGCTCCCGCGCGCGGCGTGAACCGCGCAGCGAGCGGTCTGAATGCAGCGAGCCCGCGAGAGCCCGCGCCCTGGTGCTCCCCGGCGCACGCGCGGCGAGCTTCACCGCTCTCTGCGTGCGCCGCGGAGCACCGCGTCCACGCCCGGGATCGACAGCGCGCCCGGCCCCGGGTTCCGGACCCGCAACGCGATTTTCAGCGGCGAGATCGCGCCCAGGGCGTTGAATAAATTCCAGATTGCCGGCCCGGCCCCGCGCCTCCCGGTACGCCGGCTTGCCCCCGCCCTCGTCGAGCCCCCCCCCTTGAGGGGCAGGCGCCGACGTCCGGGCCGCGGGTGCGTGCGGAGAACACCTCGGTGAGGCGCGGAACAGGCATGGAGTCGCCGCGAAACAGAGTCGTCATGTTCCGTTGCTCTCCGCTTAACCGCGCCGCGCCCGCCGGCGCTGAAGCGTGAAGAGGCGATCTGGTGGAGCAGCCGACAGCGCACCAGACTCCGTCGCTCCGCGCCGCCGGACGGAACGGGATGCGCGGGGGGATCCCGAGCCGTGCAATCGGCAGGACACGGGAGTTGGGGTAGCCGCGCCCCCGCCCTCGTGCGTATGATGAACGGCATGGGTGCGACCAGGAGCAGCGGTCAAGACCCGCTCATCGGCGCCACGATCGCCGATCGATATCGCATCGTCTCGCTCATCGCGCGCGGGGGTATGGGGAAGGTCTACAGGGCCGAGCAATCGGCGCTGGGCCGGATCTGCGCCCTCAAGCTCCTCGTTCCCGACGAGCGCCGCGAGCAAGATCCGGAGTTCTTCCGGCGCTTTTCACGCGAGGCCGCGACCGCGGCGAGGCTCACCCACCCGAACTCGGTCACCGTCTTTGATTACGGCCGGGACGAACCGCGCGGCATTTACTTCATCGCGATGGAGTACATCGCCGGTCGCACGCTGCATCGGGTGCTCCACGACGAGGGTGCGCTCCCGGAGGCCCGCGCGAGCCGCGTCGCGCGGCAGATCTGCCGCGCGCTCGCCGAGGCGCACTGCCTCGGCCTCGTGCACCGCGATCTCAAGCCGAGCAATGTGCTCCTCGTCGACCAGGGAGACGAGAAGGACTTCGTGAAGGTGCTCGACTTCGGCCTGGTCAAGGACGTCTCGGGGCAGCAGCAGGACGATCTGACCCAGAAGGGCCTGTTCATCGGCTCTCCCAAGTACACAGCGCCGGAGCAGGCGATGGGCCACGAGCTCTCGTCGCGCGCGGACATCTACGCGCTCGGCGTCCTGCTCTACGAGATGCTCTGCGGCAAGGTGCCGTTCGACAAGAAGGTGCCCACGGCGACCCTCATGGCCCACGTCAGCGAGCCGCCTCCGCCGCTCGCCGGGCGCGCTCAGGCCGCGGCCGTGTCGCCGGCGATGGAAGCGCTCGTGATGCGGTGTCTCGAGAAGAGCCCGGACAGGCGCTTCCAGTCGATGAAGGAGTGTCTCACCGCGCTGAAGAGCGCGGCGGGCGAGCCGATCGACCTCACGCGGGCCTCGGTGCCCGATCGCCTGCCCGCCTCGCAGCCCGGCGGCGCGCTGCCCTCGGCGCCGTCGATCTCGGCGCCGCGCATCCCGGCGCCCTCTCCCTCGCCGAACGAGCCGGGCGCGCCGCCTCGCGCGGCGCCGAGCGAGCCCGCCGCGCCGCCTCGCTCGCTGCAGAGCGACTCGCTCTCTCCTCCGCAGGCGCCCCCGACCTTCAGCGGGTCCGTCGGCCCTCCTCGTCAACCGCCGGTGTCCGTCTACTTCGTGGCGCTCGTCGCAGCGCTCGTGGGCGGGGGCATCGTGCTGGCGCTCACCGGGCACGTGCGCGGCCGCGGGCCGGACGCCGCGAGCGCCCCTGCAGCCGTCCAGCCCGCCCCCGTGCCGCTCGCCGTGCCCGCCGAGGCGCCGGGCAGAGAGCCCGGCGCGGCGGCCGAGTTCAGGATCGTGAGGATCGAGAGCGCCCCGCCCGGCGCCCGCGTGTCCGACCGCGGGACGGAGGTCTGCCTGGCGACCCCGTGCCGGCTCGTGCTGCAGGGCGCCGGGACGACGGCCGAGTACCAGCTCACGCTGACCAAGCCCGGCTACAGGTCGACCGTGCTCGCCGTCCGTCCCGAGGACGAGGCCGCCTCGGCGGAGCTCGAGGCGCTCGCCGCCGCCCCGGCGGCCTCGGCGCCGAGCCCGCAGGCCACGGCGAGCGCGCCTCCGGAGCCGGCTCCGCCGGCCGAGCCGTCGAGCGCCGAGCCACCGAGCACCGAGCCGCCGAGCGCAGCCGAGCCCAGCGTCGCCCTGCCGACCGCGGCCGCCCTGCCGGAGCCTCCGGCGACCGCGCCCGGCGCGGTGCCAGCTGCGCCGGCGCCTGCCGCCCCCGAGATCCTGCGTTTCCAGGAGGGGATGACGCGCCCCGCGCCGATCACCGCGCCCGCGGTCGTCTACACGCGGCAGGCGCGGCAGGCGCGGGTCGAGGGGACCGTCCTCGCCAAGTGTGTGGTGACGACGGCCGGCAGCCTCACCGGCTGCCGGATCGTCAAGGGCGTGCCCCACATGAACGAGGCGGTCCTCGAGGCGCTCGCGGCGAGCCGCTACAAGCCGGTCACCTACCAGGGCCGGCCCGTCAACGTCGACTACGTGTTCTCGATCAAGCTCGTGCTGCCCTGAGGCGCTGGCGGAGGCCGTCCCTCGCGGTGCCCCGTGTCGTCGCGGTGCATCGTGTCGTCGCAGTGGACGCTCGGCGGCCGTGGAGCCATGGAAGCACCTCATGAGGACCGCCGACCTCCTGCTCGCAGCCGCAACCTTGTCGCTCGCCGCGGGCTGCCGCGGCGGCGCCGGCAGCGAGCCTGCTCAGCCTATCCCGCACGTCACGCCGATCGACACGCGCGCCCCCGAAGGGCCGGCGGCGGACGACGAGCCGCCCACGCCGCGGCCCCCGAAGGAGGCGGATCCCACGAGCACCGACACGTTCGAAGGCACCGCGGGCGCCACCGACAAGCCGCGCGCCGGCGCGAAGGTCGCGATCCTGCGCGACGTGCGCGCGGCCCGGCACGAGCATTACGACCGCGTCGTGTTCGAGTTCGAGGGGGACACGGTGCCGGGCTACCACGTCGACTACATCGACAAGCCGGTGCGGCAGTGCGGCTCGGGCGAGGCGACCGAGATCGCCGGCGACGGATGGCTCGCCGTGCGCATGACCCCCGCCGCGGCGCATACGGACGCGGGAAAGGCCACGATCCCGTTCCGCGAGAGGAAGCTCGCGCTCGGCGTGGCCCTGGAGCTCGAGCGGACGTGCGACTTCGAGGCCGAGGTGACGTGGGTGCTCGGGGTCTCGTCGCCGAACAAGTACCGCGTCCTCGAGCTGACCAAGCCGGCGCGGCTCGTCGTCGACGTGAAGCACTGACGAGGACGGCGGCGGCGCCCGCGGGCTCACCGCGCCGCCGGCGGGCCGGCACCGGCGGCGGCGCGCCGTCCGCCGATCAGCCGCCCAGCGCGGGCCCGGCTTCCGCGTGGTGTACCGGCGGAGACGCCTCCGCCGCCCTCGGCGGGGGCAGCCGGCGCGGCGGCACGACGACGTGCTTCGGCGGGGCGGCGGGACCGCTCGACGGCCGCGGGATGTTGTAGACGCGCCGCGCCTGGATCGCCGTGGATCGCAGGCCGTTGGCCCGCTTGATCGCCTCCACGGTGGTGCCGTACTTCCGGGCCAGCGAGCCCAGCGTCTGCCCCTTCTTCGCGGTGTGACGCACGTAGTACGCCGTCGGCTTGATCACCCCGCGCTTCACGAGCAACGGATACGCGCGCACCGCCGACTCCTGCGCGATCGGGCTGTAGAACCGGATGTGGATGTGGTTCGCGTGCCCGCGGGCATGACGGATGAGCGGGCGCGGCTTCCTCGACCCGTACTGGAAGACGTCGTCGAGCCAGCCCTTGTCCTCGCCGATCTTCAGCGCGTGCTCCTTGAGCAGCCGCTGCACGCTTGTGTCGATGAGGATGAGCTCCACGTCGGACTCGGTGACGAGCGCCCGGACGAAGGCCCAGGTGCGCTCTCGATCGAGGTTCGCCGCCGTGGCCCGCTGGTACCAGCGGTGCCGCGCGTCGAGGAAATAGCTGATGTCGACGTCGCGCCCGGCCTGGTGGCTCTTGTGCGGCGAGAGGTGGCCGCCGTCCCGGTCGCTGATGTGCCCGATGTAGAGCTTCGGGCTCCCCGGGAACTGCCGGTGCACCTCCCCGATCGCCCGGTCGAGCGCGTCGACCGTCTCGCGCGTTCCCCAGGCATGGCCCGGGTCGACGAGCTCCCACCGGTCGCTCTCGGGCATCCGGATGCCGTTGAACAGCGCGCCCGCGTTGGTGGCGCCCACCGACATCGGCCCCAGCGCCGCCGGGTCCTTCGAGAGCAGCTCCTCGATCTGGGCCTCGGTCATCGCCGCGAGCGGCGAGTGCGCACGAGCGCCGGTGCCCGGCTCCGCCGCCAGGTCCAGGCCGTCGTCGTTCTCCCCGTCGTCGTCGTCCACCTCGTCTTCGTGCGCGGGCGCGGCCTCCCCCGCCGCTGTCCCGGACGCCGGCGCGCCGGAGCTCGGCTCCGCGGAGGCCGCGGCGACCACGCGCAGCAGGCTGTCCTTGGACCGCGCCGCCTCCGGCGCCCTCCCGGCGCAGCCCGCGAGAACGAGGGCGCAGAGGACGGAAACCATGCTGCTGCGGCCCATCGCGGGGCCACTATACCGGCACGAAGAAGTCACGCCAACCGCGCCACGCGGCGCGCAGCGCCCTTCGCGCGACGTGTGTTCAGCGCCGGGGCGCTGCGCAGCCCTGCTCGCGCCCGCGCACGAGGGCGTTGCCGCCGGCGCGCCGGCGGCTACATGCTGCCCTCGTGCAACGGTCCCAGCGGAGCGGCGGCCCCGATCGGGCAGCCCGGGGGGCAGCCGCGCCGGCGCCGCCGCCGGACGACGCGCCGCGTCCGCACGACCGCGGCGAGCGCCCGGGCGGGCCCGACGAGCGCCCGGGCGGGCCCGGCGAGCGCCAGCCGGGCGGCGGGGGCCAGCAGAGGCTCTTCTCGGCCGGGGAGGTGGCGGGCGACGGGTCCGCGACGGTCGAGGGCGAGGTCGTCCGCGTCACCTACGAGAGCGAGTCGAGCGGCTTCCGGGTGCTGCGGGTGGAGGTCACCGCCGGCGCCGCGCCGGAGGTCTGGGTCGGGGTGTTCCCGCAGGTCGGCCCCGGCACGCGCGTGCGCGCGACGGGGCGGTACACGCGCGATCCGAAGCACGGCGAGCAGCTCAAGGTCGAGACCCTGCTGCCGATCGCCCCCGCCACGCTCGATGGGCTCGAGCGCTACCTCGGGTCCGGCATGGTGCAGGGCATCGGCCCCGCCTACGCGAAGCGGATCGTGGAGGCGTTCGGCACCGAGACGCTGGAGATCCTCGACCGCTCGCCGGAGCGGCTCGCCGAGGTCCCCGGGCTCGGCCAGCGGAGGGCGCAGGCGGTCGCGAAGGCGTGGGCGGCGCAGCGGGCGATCGGGGCCATCATGATCTTCCTCCAGGCGCACGGCGCCTCCCCGGCGCTGGCGAGCCGCATCTACAGGCGGTTCGGCCCCCACGCGATCGACATCGTCTCCCGCTCCCCGTACCGGCTCGCGCTCGACGTGTGGGGCATCGGCTTCAAGACCGCCGACCGGATCGCGCGCTCGATCGGCATCCGGGCCGACTCGCCGGAGCGGGCGCAGGCGGGCGTGCTGCAGACGCTGGTCGATCTGTCGACGCGCGGGCACACGCTCGCGGAGCGGCCGGAGCTCACGGAGCTCGCCGCGGCGATGCTCGAGCGCGACGCCGCCGAGGCCGACAGCGCGATCGACGCGCTCGTGGCGAGCGGCCACGCGCGGCTCGAGACGCTGCCGACCGGCGAGGTGGCCGTCTACCCGAAGGACCTCTACGAGGCCGAGGTGCGGCTCGCGCGGCGGATGCGCTCGCTGCTGGGGGGCGACGAGGACGACGCGGCGGGCGACGCGCGCCTCGTGGAGGGCATCGACGGGGCAATCACCGCGTTCGAGGCGAAGACGAACGTGTCGCTCGCGCCCGCGCAGCGGGACGCCGTGGAGCAGGCGGCGCGGAACAAGGTGCTGGTCATCACGGGCGGCCCGGGCGTCGGCAAGACGACCATCGTCCGGGCCATCCTGGCGCTCTTCGATCGCGCCCGGCTCCCGGTGCGGCTCGCCGCGCCGACGGGCCGCGCCGCCAAGCGGATGAGCGAGGCGACCGGTCGCGAGGCGGTCACGCTCCACCGCCTCCTGGAGTTCGATCCGAAGCAGCGCAAGTTCGGGCGCCAGCGAGGCCGCCCGATCGAGGCGGGGGCGATCGTGGTCGACGAGGCGTCGATGCTCGATCTGGCGCTCGCCGACGCGCTCCTCCAGGCCACGTCCGACGCGGCGCGGCTCGTGCTTGTGGGCGACGTCGATCAGCTGCCGTCGGTCGGGCCCGGCGCGGTGCTGCGGGACGTGATCGCCTCGGGTCAGGTGCCGACGGTGCGGCTCACGCAGATCTTCCGGCAGGCCGAGGGCAGCCTCATCGTCCAGAACGCGCACCGGATCCACGACGGCCTGCCCCCGGAGGGCGCGCGCGGGCCCGGCGGCGAGTTCTATGTGATCGAGCGGACCGAAGCCGAGGCGGCGGCGGAGCTGATCCTCCACCTCGTGACGGAGCGCATCGCCAAGGGGTTCGGGCTGGACCCGCGGCGGGACGTGCAGGTGCTGACGCCGATGCACAAGGGCGAGGCCGGGGCGATCGCCCTGAACGCGCGGATGCAGGCGGCGCTGAACCCCGAGGGCCCGAGCGTCACGCGTGGCGCGCGGACGTTGCGGCTCGGCGACAAGGTGATGCAGCTCCGCAACGACTACGACCGCGAGGTCTACAACGGCGATGTCGGGTTCATCACGGACGTGAACGCCGAGGAGCGGAAGCTCCTGGTGCGCTTCGACGATCGCGAGGTCGGCTACGAGGAAGCGGAGCTCGACGAGCTGACGCTCGCCTACGCGACGAGCATCCACAAGAGCCAGGGGAGCGAGTATCCGGCGGTGATCGTGCCGATCCTCACCCAGCATTTCGTCATGCTCTCGCGGAACCTCATCTACACGGCGGTGACCCGCGGCAAGCGGCTCGTGGTGCTCGTCGCGGATCCGCGGGCCGTGTCGCTGGCGCTGGCGGAGACCCGAAAGGAGGAGCGCCGCACCCACCTCGCGGAGCGGCTGCGCAGCGCGACGCCGGAGCGCTCCGGCTCGGCGCGCGAGCTCAAGCCGGCCCTCGCCGCCGGCCCGCGACTCGACTAGGACGGCGCGCGGAGAGGGCGAGCGACATGGGCGTCCGTGACGGCGACAGCGACAGCGAGCAGGACAGCGATCACACGAGCGACCGCGAGCCGCGCGGCACCGCGACAGCGGCGGCGACGCAGGCCGCAGCGCGGCTGGTTCGGAGCGCGGCAAGCGCGGTAAAATTCACTGGAATCACGGGTGAAAGCATGAGCGGACCCAGCGCGGCGAGGGGCCGCGCCCTGCGAGCTCCCCCGTTGCCCGGCTGGGCCCTCCCTGCTAGCGTTCGCGCCCCTTCTACACGAACTACGGCCCCCATCATTTCGGCGCGCAGGGTACCGGGGCGAGGCTGGGTGATTCCTGCGCCTCGGCGCGCGTGGGGGAGAGATCTCGGAGCATCGACGATGACGACCAACGGACAGCAGCAGGCGGCTGGGCTCAACATCACCGGCGGGGCAGCGATCGTCGCGCCCGTGAGCGCGTTCCCGAACGGTGTGCCGGGGAACGCGCTCATCGTCATCCCGGTGAACAAGCCGACCGATGAGCTGAAGGGCATGATCGAGAAGGGCCCCGCGGCGGTGACCCTCGATCAGATGTGGCAGCTCCTCGGCTTCAACGGGCCGGCGGTGCAGGTTCAGGACGATCAGGGACGACCGATCGCGATCGGCCTGGAGGACCTGCTCGCCGGCCTCGAGAAGCACTGGACCGAGCAGCCTGACGACCTGAACCGCGGGCGCATCTACGCGCAGGAGCTCCTCAAGCACAACCGGGTGCAGCGCGCCGAGCAGGTGCTCTCGAAGGTGGTCGCGAAGGGCGGCACGGGCGACGACTGGCTCGCGCTCGGCATCGCGCAGCTCTCGCAGGACAAGCACGACAAGGCCGAGGGGACGCTGAAGGGCGCGCAGAACCTGCTCAAGGACAACCCCTACCCCTCGCTGCACCTCGCGAAGCTCTACCAGGCGCGCAAGGACGACGCGAAGGAGCGCGAGTACATCGAGAAGGCGATCGCGATCGACGTCGAGTGTATCGACGCGTGGGCCTACCTCTTCCAGTACCTGAAGCAGCGCGGGGACGAGGCGAGCGCGGTCGAAGAGATCGAGAAGTTCTCGGCCGACAAGAAGACGCCGGCGCCGTACATCGCGATCCAGGGCTTCTACGCGAGCAGCGAGGAGACGCGCGACAAGGCGGTCGAGTACGCCAAGAAGGCGGTCGCGCAGAACCCGGACAGCCCGCTGGCGCTGCTCTGCCTGTCGGCGCTGTACGGGCAGAAGAACGACCTCGAGGCGGTGGTCCGCCTGCTCCAGCCGCACGAGGCGAAGATGAGCCGCGACGTGCGCCTGGCCAACAACTACTTCGAGGCGCTGTTCCAGTCGCGCCAGCTCGAGAAGGTGACCAAGCTGCTGAATGCGCTCGCAGGCTCTCCGAACAAGGAGGTCAAGCAGTTCGCCATCGAGCGCTCGCGCGCCGTCGCGCAGTACCTGCAGCAGCAGCAGCAGCAGCTCTCCGCCGCGGCCCAGCCGGCGCAGCGCAAGAGCTGACAGGCAAAGGCGCGGGGGAGCGCTGCGCGGCGCTCCTCCGCTGCCCGCCGGCGCTCGCCGTCCCTCCTGCGCTCAGCGACCGAAGGCGCGGCGGATGGCTTCGGCGATGCCGCCGCCCCGCAGGCCGTCGGCTTCCAGGCGGTCCGTCGCCGCCCGCTTCACATCCTCGGGCGCCTGTCCCATGGCGAACGAACGCCCCGCGACCTCGAACATCGGCAGGTCGTTGAGCCAGTCGCCGACGACGACCACGTCCGACGTCGAGCAGCCATAGTGCTCCGCGAGCCACGCGATCGCCGTCCCCTTCGTCGGCCCCGCCGCGCGGACCAGCATGGCGAAGACGCTCGTGTGGCCGTCGTGCAGGAGCGGGAACGAGACGACGAAGGCTGAGTCACCTAGCTCGGAGCGGACCTCCTCGACGGCGCCCCTGACCTGCAGCTCGGTCCCGATCGCCACCAGCGCGAGCAGCCCATGCTCGTGCTCCCAGTACGGGTGCGACGAGACGCGCTCGACCTCGGCGATCGCGTTCGACCAGCCTCGGACGTAGTGGAGGTGCGGCGTGCCGGTCGCGTCGTGGACGATGCTGTCCTGCGCGAAGAGGAACGAAGCCGTCGCGTGCCGCTCGGTGATCGAGCGCAGGACGGCCGCCTCGGCGCCCGAGATCGTGCGCGAGTACAGGTGCGCATCGCCCTCGGTGTGCACGATGTGGCTGCCGTCGACGCACGCGATGGGGCCGACCACGCCGATCCGCCGCGCGACCTCGCGCGTCCCCGAGTACAGGCGCCCGGTCGCGATCGAGACCGGGATGCCCGCGCTCTGGAGCCGCTGGATGGCGAGGAAATCTTCCTCGTGGATGGAGCCATCACGACGGACCAGGGTCCCGTCGACGTCGAGGGCGAGGAGCTTGTAGATCGTCACCGCGCTTGAATGGATCGTGAGCGCGCGGAGCGCAGCAGGCGGGACGCGAGGGGACGGATCAAGAGGCCATCCCCGGGAGGAGAATTCAGGAAGCCGGGTAGACCGACACCTTTTTCTTGGTGTTGGACTTCCATTCGTACTTCACGACGCCATCGACGAGGGCGAAGAGCGTGAAGTCGCGGCCCGTGCCGACGTTCTGGCCGGCGTGGATCGAGGAGCCGACCTGCCGGACCAGGATGTTGCCAGCGCGCACCGGCGCACCGGCATACACCTTCACCCCGCGACGCTGCGAGTTCGAGTCGCGGCCGTTCCTGGAGGAGCCGCCGCCCTTTTTATGAGCCATGTCTACTTCTCCTGCTAGGCGGTGATGCCGGTGATCTTGAGCTCGGTGTACGGCTGACGATGACCGTTCTTGCGGCGGTAGTTCTTCCGGCGCTTGAACTTGAAGACCACGATCTTCTTGCCGCGGTCCTGCCCGGTGATCTCGGCAGCGACGGAGGCGCCGCTCACGAGGGGCTTGCCAATCTTGGGGGCGTCACCGCCGACAAGGAGCACCTCGCTGAAGGTGACCTTGTCGCCGGCATTGCCGGCAAGCTTCTCGACCCGGAGCTTCTGACCTTCGGCGACCCGATACTGCTTGCCGCCCGTCTTGATGACCGCGTACATGGTGCGTCTTCCTCAACCTGGGGACCGCGATCCCTCACGTTACGCCACGCAATGACCCTCAATTGAGGGCCCGGTGAGCAAGGGAGCGGCAGTATACGGACCTTCTCCGGCTTGGCAAGAGGTTCGCAGCGCCGCCTGCCAGGATCTTCGCCCGGAGGGCCAGCCCTGCGCCTTCGCGGCGGCAGAGCCCGGCAAGAACGCGGCGCCCGCGCGGCCCGGATCGCGCGCCCGGTCACGGTCGCGCTCGCCTCGCGCCCTGGTGCGCTCCCTCACGCCTTGGTGAAGACGAACGTCTCGTCGGTCACGTCGACCTGCATCGTCTGACCGGGCTGGTATCCGCCGGCCAGGATCGTCTCGGCGAGCGGGTTCTGGAGCTCGCGCAGGATCGCCCGCTTCAGCGGGCGCGCGCCGAGGCTGGGCTCGTAGCCGAGGTCGACGAGCCGCGCCTTCGCGGCGTCCGTGAGGGCGAGGCGGATCTCCTTGTCCGTGAGCAGCTGCTCCAGGCGGCGGAGCTGGATGTCCACGATGCCCCGGAGATCATCCTTGCTGAGCGCCTTGAAGACGACGATGTCGTCGATCCGGTTCAGGAACTCCGGCCGGAAGAACCCGCGCAGCTCCTCGAGCAGGACGTCGCGGATCGCCTCGCGGCCGTCCTCCGTGGTCCAGAGCTTGGCGTCGGTCTCGAGCACGCGCTTCGACCCGATGTTCGAGGTCATGATGACGACCGTGTTCGAGAAGTCGGCGAGCCGCCCGCGGCCGTCCGTCAGCCGGCCGTCGTCGAGGATCTGGAGCAGCAGGTTGAACACGTCCGCGTGCGCCTTCTCGACCTCGTCGAACAGCAGCACGCTGTACGGCCGGCGTCGGGCTGCCTCGGTGAGGAAGCCGCCCTGCTCGCTGTCCGCGTAGCCCGGGGGCGCCCCGATCAGGCGCTGGGCCATGTGGCGCTCCATGAACTCGCTCATGTCCATGCGCGTCAGCGCCTGCTCGTCGTCGAACAGGAACTCGGCGAGCGCCTTCGCGAGCTCCGTCTTGCCGACGCCGCTCGGTCCGAGGAACAGGAACGAGCCGATCGGCTTGCCCGGATCGCGCAGGCCCACGCGCCCGCGGCGCACCGCCTTCGCGATGGCGCGCACCGCCTCGTCCTGGCCGACCACCCGCTGCGCGAGGCGCTCCTCCATCTTGAGGAGCTTCTCGGCCTCGCCCTCGAGCATCTTGGCCACCGGGATGCCGGTCCAGTCGTTGAGCGTCGCCGCCACGTCCGACTCGCTGACGACGTTCGAGGTCGGCGCGACCCCCTCCCGCTGCGCGGCCTCCTCGGCGGCCTGGAGCCGCCGCTTGAGCTCCGGGATGGTGACGTGCTCGAGCTCACCGATCCTGGCGAACGCCTTGTCGCGCTGGGCGGCCTTCAGCGCGTCCGTCGCGGCGACGAGCTCCCGGCGGATGGCCTGGCACGCGGCGATGACGCCGCGGCGCGACGCATTGCGGCTGCGCATCGACGACGCCTTCGGCTCGATCTCCGCGAGCTCCGCCTCCAGCCGCGCGCGGGTCTGGACGCTGAGCTTGTCGTCGTCGTCCGCGAGCGCGGCGATCTGGGCGCGGAGCGCGTCGACACGCCGGAGCAGCGAATCGACCTCGGCCGGCACCCCGTCGACCTCCACCCGCTTTCGGGCGGACGTCTCGTCGAGCAGATCCACGGCGGTGTCGGGGAGCGCGCGGTCCGAGATGTACCGCTTGGCCAGCGCGACCGCCGAGGCGATGGCGCTCTCCCCCACGCGGACGCGGTGGTGGGCCTCGTACTTCGTCGCGATCCCGCGCAGGATCTCCGTCGCCTGGTCGATGCTCGGCGCCTCCAGCGTGATCGTCGAGAACCGCCGGATGATCCCGGGGTCGCGCTCGTTGATCTTGCGCACGCCCTCCGGCGTCGTGGTGGCGATGATCCGGATCTCCCCGCGCGACAGGAGCGGCTTCAGGAGCTCTCCGACGCCGGCGCCCTGCACCCCTTGCCCGAAGAGCGCGTCGAGGTCCTCGACCACGAGGATGCTCTCGGCGTCCTGCTCGCCGCGCAGGCGGTCGACCAGGACCTTGAGGCGCTGCTCGATCTCGCCGCGGAGCTTCGCCCCGGCGACGAGCGCGCCGGTGTCGAGCTCGTAGAGGTGGGCCCCCGCCAGGTTCGTGGGCACGTCGCCGTGGGCGATCCGGTCGGCCAGGCCCCGGATGATCGCGGTCTTGCCCACGCCGGGCTCACCGACGATGAGCGGGTGGTTCTTGAACCGTCGCTCGAGGATCTGCAGCAGGCGGCGCGCCTCGACGTCGCGCCCGATGACCGGATCGAAGCGCCCTTCGCGGGCGTCGGCGACGAGGTCGCGGGTGTAGGGCGCGGGCTGCCCGGGCTCGGACGCGCTGGACGGTGAGGGCGAGGGCTCCCGCGAGGCCGCCTCCAGCGCCCCGAGGTGCGGCCGGAACGCGCCGGGGCCGATGCCGAACGAGGAGAGGATCTCCCCCGCAGGCCCGCGGATCTCCTGCGCGAGCGCGTGGAGCAGGTGCTCGATGCCCACATTCGCCGACTTGTCCCGGGTCGCTTCCCGCTCGGCGCGCCCGAGGAGGTCGAGCAGCCGCGGGCTCACGTACGCCACCCCGCTGCCCGCCTTGGATTGCTTCTTCAGCGCGTTCTCGGCGAGCTGGAGCACCTCGTTCGGGTCGGCGCCGGCCCGCCGAAACACCTCGGATACCCCCCGGTCACGCTCCAGCAACCTCATCAGCAGGTGCAGCGGCGTGACCTCGGCGTGCTGGCGCTCGTCCGCGATCTGCTGAGCGCCGGCGACGACCTGCTTCGCGTCGCTGGTATAGCGATCGAGGTGAATCGTCCCCTCTTTCTCGGCCATGCGCGCAGCCTACCGCAAGGTGGAGCCCTGTGCGCTTGCATCTTTGGCCGCTCCGAGAAAGGAAAGAGGGCGAGATGCCCATGCAAGCAGCCGAAGTCACCCTCTACGTCACCGACTACTGCGGATACTGCACCATGGCGAAGCGCCTGCTGACCCAGAAGCAGGTGAGCTTCACGCAGATCAACGTGGAGGATCGCGACGACCTCCGCGCCTGGCTGGTCAAGGCCTCCGGGCAGCGGACGGTTCCCCAGATCTTCATCAACGGCGTCAGCGTCGGCGGCTTCAGCGAGCTCTCGGCCCTGGAGAAGCAGGGCGAGCTCGATCCGCGCCTTGGCGAGGCGCCGGGCGCGGACGCACCTGCCATGCCGCGCTGAAGGGCGAGGGCTCCGATGTGCGACGGCGCCCGGCGCCGGGCGCACCCCTGGCCGCCCCCGCTGGCGAGGGTGCACCCTGGATGGCGTAGGTGATAAGCTGCCGCGCGGGGACGGGGCGTAGCTTTCTTTGATACGGTTCGTCCATAGGGCCTCATGGGCGTCGCCCGCCCCTTCGCCCACCCCCCGAGCCGCAACCGCCATGCCTAGC
Source organism: Sorangium sp. So ce362 (assembly GCF_051519845.1). Lineage (NCBI taxonomy): Bacteria > Pseudomonadati > Myxococcota > Polyangiales > Polyangiaceae > Sorangium > Sorangium sp. So ce362. Next base: position 10,428,897 of record NZ_CP150332.1, read on the forward strand.
AGCACCGACACCCCTGCCGCAGCGACTCAGCCGGTCGAGGGCGCGCTCGTCGGAAAGCGGGTCCAGAAGTACGAAATCGTACGGACGATCGGGCGTGGCGGGATGGGCATGGTCTACGAGGCGCTCAACACCGCCATTGGCAAGCGCGTCGCGATGAAGTTCGTCGACGCCGAGCTCGCGCAGAACAAGGACGCCGTCGCCCGGTTCCACCGCGAGGCGCAGGCGGCGAGCGCCGTCGAGAGCGCGCACATCGTCGAGATCTTCGACTCCGGCTTCGCCGACGACGTCCCGTTCCTCGTCATGGAGCTGCTCCGCGGCGAGGACCTCGGCCACCGCATCCGGCGCTGCGGCAGGATCGAGCTCGGCGAGGCGCTCCACGTGACCGCGCAGATCCTCCGCGGCCTCCACCGAGCGCACGAGGCGGGCATCATCCACCGCGATCTCAAGCCGGACAACATCTTCCTCGTCGACCGCGACGACGACCCGAACTTCGCCAAGATCCTGGATTTCGGCATCTCGAAGGTGCGCCGCACCGATGGCGTGCCGGCCCACACGTTGACCCGGCAGGGCACGGTGCTCGGCACGCCGTTCTACATGTCGCCCGAGCAGGCGCAGGCGTTGCCCGACGTGGACGGCAGGACCGATCTCTGGGCGGTCGGCGCGATCCTCTACGAGTGTCTCACCGGGCACCCGCCGCACAGCGGCAGCTCGTACGAGCAGGTCATCGTCAACATCTGCATGAAAGACGCGCAGGATGTGCGGATGAGCAACCCGGCCGTCCCCGAGCCGATCGCGCGCGTCATCGCGAGGGCGCTCACGCGGGAGAGGGACGCGAGGTTCTCTTCCGCGCGGGATTTCCTGGACGCGCTGGTCGCGGGGGCCGGCGGGCTCCTCGGGGCGCGGCGCAGCTCGAGCGACGAGCTCGGGGCGCACACGACGAGCGCTCCTGGCATGCCCGGGCAGACACCGGTGAAGCACACGCCGGGCGACCCGAACATCGCGCTGGATCCGACGCTCGAGGTGCACGGCAGCGGCTCGAAGGTGGGCTGGTCGAGCAACGGGCGCACGGGCGCGCGCGGGCCGCGGCGGCTCGCGCTCGCAGCGGTGGCGCTTGTCTCGCTGGTCGGCGGGCTCGCCGGCGCGGTCCATCACGCGCGCCGCTCGCCGGCGGCGCGCACGGAGGCCGCCGCGCCGGCGCCGCCTACCCAGGTCTCCGTCGAGCTCCTGACGAACGCCGAAGGCGCGCGCTTCACCGTCGACGGCGTGGCGCTGGCCGATCGCACGCTGCGCGGTCGCGCGGGCGAGACGAAGCGGGTGCGGATCGAGGCCTCCGGATACACGCCCGTGGACAAGGAGGTGACGCTCCAGGCCGGCAGGGCCCCGATCGAGGTCCTGCTCCACCCGCTGCCGGCGGCCGCGGAGCCGGCGCCCACCGCGGCCGCGGAGCCGGCGCCAGCGCCCACCGCGCCCGCCCCGGCGCCCAAGGCCGCGCCGAGCGCGAAGAAGACGGCGACGCTCCCCTTCGCGGCGCGTCCCAGGACCACGGGCACCGGCGCAAAGACCGCCGCGCCGGGTCAGGTCGCGCCGGACGTCGCGACCTCGAAGCCCGCGGGGGTCGCGGCTGGTTTGCAGCTCAAGGTCGACTGAGGCGGGCTTGCGCAGATCGCACGGACGACTCCCGCTCGCGCTCTGCGCGGCGATCCTCGGCCTGGCGGCGCAGCTCTCGCCGGCGCTCGCGCAGGTCGAGCCGTACCGGCAGCACATGGAGAACGGCATCAAGCTGTTCCAGGACCGGAACTACCGGGCGGCGATCGCCGAGTTCGAGGCGGCCTACAAGGAGAAGCCGAAGGCCAGCCCGCTCTTCAACATCGCGCTCGCCGAGAAGGCCATCTTCAACTACCCGAGGGCCATCGCGGCGCTCGAGCGCGCGCTCGCGCAGCACCGCGACACGATGGACGAGGGCGACGAGCGGACGGCGCGCAGCGCCATCGAGGAGATGCGCGCGCTGCTCGCCCATCTCACGATCGAGCTCAGCCCGCCGGACGCCACGCTGATCATCGACGGCGAGGAGCAACCGCCCTCGTCCTCGGGGACGCGGGTCGTGGAGCTCGGGCCGGGGGTGCACCGCATCGGCGCGCGGGCCAAGGGCCATGCGAGCGCCGATCAGAGCATTACCGTGGTGAGCGGCGAGCGCGACAAGAAGGTGAAGCTGACGCTGGCACCGGAAAAGACCCCCGTGACCGCGACGCCGCAGCCGTTCACGCCGCCGCCTCCCCCGCCCCCGCCCCCGCCGCGGCCGGTGCCCCTCTCGTTCGCGCCGCAGGGGTACTACGTGATCGGCGCGGCGTCGCTGCTCTGGCCGATCGGCCATCCGCGCGCGTTCCCGATGCCGGAGGCGAACAGCGGCGGCGCCGGCTCGATCCGGGTGGGTTACCGCGTGAACACCCCCGCGGCGTTCGACGTGATGTTCCAGTACGCGAACATTGCGACCGGGTCGGACCACCCCGGCTACCAGAACGCGAGCTACACGCTCGGCTCGACGCGCGTCGGGCTGAACGTCCGCCTGATGACCCCGGGGCAGACCTGGCGGTTCGTGGGCTCGATCGGGGGCGGTCTCACCTACGACGACGTGAGCTTCGACAGCATCAAGACGCCTGCGGGGGACATCTGCGAGGGCCGGTGCCAGCCCGCTGCAGGGGTGAACGCGTTCGTGTTCTCCGAGGTCGGCGTCGAGCTGGACCTCGGCGGCGTGCTCCTCGGGTTCTCGCTGGACAGCTACTTCCAGTCGTCGCGCGGCATCAGCTACAAGGACGGCGACGACGACATCCCGCTCTACTCGGCCTTGCTGCTGCAGCTGGGCGGCAGCCTGCACGCCGGCTACGCGTTCTGGTGATCGGGCCGGCCCGAGCCCGGGCGGTTGCCCGTTCCATCCTTGTTCCGTCGCTTGGCGGATGTATCCTCGCACCCCCTCGCGGTGAGTCGGAGGCGGTTCGCCGTCCTCTCCAGCGGGGGTCGGAGATCGGCCTTCGCCGTCTCCTTCAACATGGGTCGGGGACCGGCCTTCGCCGTCCCCTCAAGAGGTGACCATGTCGCAGGATGCCATCACGTCGTTGCTGAAGGAGACGCGCCGGTTCGAGCCGCCGGCCGAGTTCGCGCGCCGTGCGCGCGTCGGCGCGCAGGAGACCTACGAGGCGCTCTACCGCGAGAGCATCGAGCAGCCGGACGCGTTCTGGCGCCGGGAGACGGGCGACCTCGTGTTCCGCACACCGTGGACCGAGATCAGCGACGGGTCGCTGCTGCACGCCAAGTGGTTCCTCGGCGCGACCCTCAACATCACCGAGAGCTGCCTCGATCGCCACCTGACGACCGCCACCAAGAACAAGGCCGCGATCATCTGGGAGGGCGAGCACGGCGCCACGCGCACGCTCACCTACGCCCAGCTCCACCGCGAGACGCTGCTGCTCGCGAACGCGCTCAAGCGGCTGGGCATCGAGAAGGGGGACCGGGTCGCGATCTACATGGGCATGGTCCCCGAGGTCGCCGTCGCGATGCTCGCCTGCGCGCGCCTCGGCGCGGTGCACACGGTGGTCTTCGGCGGCTTCGCCGCGGACGCGCTCCGCGACCGCATCCACGACTGCCAGGCCAAGCTCGTCATCACGCAGGACGGCGCGTACCGGCGCGGGCAGGTCGTGCCGCTGAAGGCGACCGTCGACAAGGCGCTCGCGCAGCCGCAGGCGAAGAGCGCGACGCGCGTCGTCGTGTACCAGCACCTCGGCAGCGAGCGCTGCGAGGTGCAGATGACCGAGGGCCGCGACGTCTTCTGGCACGACCTGCTCGCCCAGGCCGCGCCCTCCTGCGAGCCCACCGTCGTCGACGCCGAGCACCCGCTGTTCATCCTCTACACGAGCGGATCGACCGGGAAACCCAAGGGGGTGCTCCACACGACCGCCGGCTACCTGGTCGGCGTGCACGTCACGACGAAGTACGTCTTCGATCTGCGCGACGACGACGTCTACTGGTGCACCGCCGACGTCGGCTGGGTGACGGGCCACAGCTACATCGTGTACGGCCCGCTCTCGAACGGCGCGACGTGCCTCATGTACGAGGGCGCGCCGAACTTCCCCGACTGGGGCCGCTTCTGGCGGCTCATCGAGAAGCACGGTGTGACCATCCTCTACACCGCCCCCACGGCCATCCGCGCCTTCATGCGGCAGGGCGACGAGTGGCCCGCGAAGAGCGATCTGTCGAGCCTCAGGCTCCTCGGCTCGGTCGGCGAGCCGATCAACCCCGAGGCGTGGATCTGGTACCACCGGACCATCGGCGGCGGCCGCTGCCCCATCGTGGACACCTGGTGGCAGACGGAGACCGGGGCGATCATGATGACCACGCTGCCCGGCGCGACGCCCGCGAAGCCGGGGTCGACCGGGCTGCCGATATTCGGCGTCGTGCCCGAGGTCGTCACGAAGGACGGCAAACCGGTCGCCCCGGGCGAGGGCGGGCTGCTCGTCCTGAAGCAGGCGTGGCCGTCGATCCTGCGCACGGTGTGGGGCGACGATGAGCGCTTCCGCAAGCAGTACTTCAGCGACGTCGAGGGCTGCTACTTCACCGGCGACGGCGCTCGCCGCGACGACGACGGCTATTTCTGGGTCGTCGGCCGCATCGACGACGTGCTGAATGTGGCCGGCCACCGCATCGGGACGGCCGAGATCGAGAGCGCGCTCGTCTCTCATCCCGCCGTCGCGGAGGCGGCCGCGGTCGGTCGACCGGACGAGCTCAAGGGGCAGGCGCTCGTGGTGTTCGTCTCGCTCCGGCCGGGGGCCACGGCCGGACCGGAGCTCCAGGCGAAGCTCGCCGAGCACGTCGCCAAGGAGATCGGCAAGTTCGCGCGCCCCGACACCATCCGCTTCGCGGACGCGCTGCCGAAGACCCGCAGCGGCAAGATCATGCGCCGGCTGCTGAAGGACGTCGCCGCCGGCCGGGAGCTGACCGGCGACACCTCGACGCTCGAGGACCTGAACGTCATGGCGAAGCTCCGGCAGCAGGAAGACGAGTGAGATCCGCGGCGGCGCAGGGGCACGGTCATGCCCCTGCGACCGGCGCGACGCACCGCGCGTGAGGGGGGAAGCGCTGGCTCACCAGCGAGGGGGCGGGGTGCCCACGGAAGAGCTCGATCCTGCGGCTCTTCCCCCGTCCTCGGCCAGGGCACGGCGACGTCGGCCTACGGCCGGCGACCCATCGCCCATGCTCGACTCACCTCGTTCGCGCCGGAGAATTTGATCCCCCGCATCGGCGCGGAGGATAATCTGTGGTGAGGCGCTTTTGGAGCTCGAAGCTGGAACCGTCGTCGCGAACCGGTACCGCATCATCCGCCAGCTCGGCCGTGGCGGGATGGGTGAGGTGTTCGCCGCGGAGAACATCCGCACCGGCCGCCAGGTGGCGATCAAGCTCCTGCGCGCCGACTCCAAGGCCAAGTCGTCCGCCGCCGAGCGGTTCCGGCGCGAGGCGCGCGCCGCGGGCTCCATCAACAGCGACCACGTCACCGAGATCCTCGACGTCGAGGAGGACCTCGATCACGGCATCGTCCTCGTCTTCGAGCTGCTCGAAGGCGAGTCGCTGATCGAGCGGCTGAAGCGGACGGGACCGATCAGGTTCGAGGAGCTGCACCCGATCATCGAGCAGGTCTGGATGGGCCTCGCCGACGCTCACCGCGCCGGGATCATCCACCGCGATCTGAAGCCGTCGAACGTGTACCTCGAGGCGCGACCCGACGGATCCACGCGGGTCAAGATCCTCGACTTCGGCATCTCCAAGCTGCCGCGGGAGATGGGAGGAGAGACCCTCACCGAGATGGGGCAGAGCCTCGGCACGTTCTCGTTCATGCCGCCCGAGCAGATCGGCAAGGCGAAGACGGTCGACCACCGCGCGGACATCTACGCCTGCGCCACGATGATCTTCCAATCGATGAGCGGTCAGCTGCCGTACCAGGCGCGCAACCTGCTCATCATGGTCGAGATGAAGCAGAAGGCCGACGCGCGGAGGCTCGCCGAGGCGATGGACGGACCGGTCGATCCGCGGCTCGAGGCGTTCCTCGCCAAGGGGCTGGCGCGGGAGCCCGCGGACCGGTTCCAGAGCGCGATCGAGGGGCTCACCGCGTGGCGGGAGCTGCGGCCGGCGAAGCGCGCCAGCCAGCCGACCACCAGCCCCCGCAGCTCCAGGGTGCCCAGCAGCAACGCATCGGGCCATGCGCTCGGTACGCCCCTCCCGCCCCCGCACTCGACCTACAAACCCCCGTCCTCCGGCGCGATCAGGCTCCCGGTGCCGCCGGCCGACTCCATCTTGATCCGCACGGCCACCGACCCAGGGGCACAGCCGCCGCTCGAGGCCGTCGCGCGCCAGCCCAGCGAGCCTGCTCTCGCGACCCACCACCCCGTCGGCGAGCCGGCGCTCCCGCACGGCGAGGTCCAGCGCCCGTCCTACGCGGCCGTCGGGCAGCCGGTGGCTCCGTCCATGCAATGGACCGGTCCGAACGGCACCATGGTGCTGAACAACGCGGCCGGAGAGCTCCTGCCCCCGATCGTATCTCCCCCCGTGTCGCCGCGGACGCTGCCGGATTTCTCCGAGGACAGCTCGGCCGGGTCGAGCAGCCAGGGTCCGACGCTCGTCTACAAGCCCATGCGGCCGACCCTGGGCTCGGGGCTCCCTGCCCCCGGCGAGCCGGAGTCGATCGAGCAGCGGCCGGCCGCGACCCCGCCGCCGCGGACGTTTCGGACCATCGTCTACGTGCTGGCGGCGCTCCTGTTTGCGGTCGTGGGCTTCCTCCTCATGGGGATGGCCCTCGAGTACATGAACATGCCGAAATAGTCGGCGCGCCGGGGCTCCGCGTCGGGCCTGTCCGGCGCCGCCGCGCGGCCGCGGCCGGAGCGGCTCAGAGCAGCGCGTCCGCGGCGCGGCCCTGGGCCGGCGCGCCGCCGGCGGGCAGGACGATCCGGAACCGCGTGCCCCCCGCCTCGCGCGGCTCGCACGAGATCGTGCCGCCGTGCGCCTCGATGATGTCCCGCGTCACCGCGAGCCCGAGCCCCGTCCCGCGCTGCTTGGTCGTGAAGAAGGGGTCGAAGATGGACGCTCGCAGCTCCTCCGGCACGCCGGGGCCCATGTCGTCGACCGCGATGCTCGCGGCGCCGCTCGAGAAGCTGACGCTCACCACGATCTCGCCGCCCTTGGGCATCGCCTCGCGCGCGTTGCGGAGCAGGTTCAGGAGCGCCTGCCGGAGCTGCGACTCATCGAGGAGGATCTCGGGCCCCTCCTCCTCCACCTCGACGCGGACCGCGATGCCGGCGCGGTCGAGCTCGGGCCGCACGAACGCCACGAGCTCCTGCACCAGATCGTCCACCCGCTCCGGCACAAGCCGCGGGCGAGGGCGGCGGGCGACGCTGAGGTACTGCTCCGCGATGCGCGACAGGCGGTCGACCTCGGCCCGGATGGCGGCGACGAGCTGCGCCGACTCCTTCATCACGGGCCTGAGCTCCGCGTCGGGCGTCCCCGCGGCGGAGGCGCGCGCCACCTCCTCCTCGAGCAACTCGAGGTTCAGCCCGATCGACGACAGCGGGTTCCTGATCTCGTGCGTGACGTGCGCCGCCATCTTCCCGATCGCCGCCAGCCGCTCGGCGTTCACGAGCTCGGCGCGCGCGCGACGGATCGCGGCGACCATGCCCTCGAACGTCGTCGCGAGCTCGCCGATCTCGTCGTTCGTCGCGAGCACTTGCTTCGGGGTGAGGTCGCCGCGCGCGACCGCGTTCGCCCGCCCGGTGACCGCGGTGAGCGGGGCCAGCACGCGCCGCGCGTACAGCGACATCACCGCGCCGACGAGCAGCGTCAGCACGCCCAGCCCGAGGAGCAGGTGCATCGAGCGCTCCTCCCGCCGCTTCGCCTCGACGGTGAGGCTCTCCATCTGCTCCTCGACGCGGCTCTTGATGGCCCGCAGCCGCTGCGCGCCCTCGACCTCGCGCTTGACCAGCTCGTCCCGCGTGCGCTCGGCGAGCTCGCGGTTGCCGACGGCGAGCGCCTGGAACAGCTGCGAGAACCGCTCCGGGCTGGCGCCCACGAGCCGCTCGATCGCCGTCACCTCGACCGCGATCTCGTCGCTGAACCGGCGCACGCCCGACGAGGCGCCCGCCTGCCCGACGCCGGCGTCTCCGCCGGCCGCCTTCTCGTCGGCGGCGAGCGCCCTGGCGGCGTCCTTGACGATCGAGAAGGCGAGCGGCCGGGTCCGCCGGGCGGTCTCGATCCACTCGCGCACGTCGCCGGGGTTCTTGGCGGCGGTGATGTGGTTGAGCTGGGCGTTGAAGACGTTCTGCTCGGCCAGGACCTCGCCGATGCGGAGCAGCAGCGGGACGTACCCGGCGCGCAGCAGCTGGGCGTCGCGCGACGCCGCCCGCAGCGCCTGGACGCTCCAGCCGACGGTCAACGCGAAGGCGGCGAGCACCACGAGGTAGCTCGCGAGGAGCCTCCCCGCGACGGTGCGCCGCTTGCGGGGCGCCGGCCCGTCCTGGCCCGCCGCGCCGCCGCGCGCCTCGTCCACGGCGGGCGCCGGCGCGGTCATCGCGGCGCGACGGCCCGCGCGATCAGGGTCGCGAGGTCTTCCGCCGGCTCGCCCCGGGTCCTGAACCGCCGGAGGCTCTGCGCGCAGTGGGTCACGAGCAGCCCGCCGCCGAGCGCGCGGTGCTCCGCGATCCTGCCGTCGGCGATGGCGGCGGACGAGGCGGGGCGCGTGGCGGGCACGAGGCCGCCGCCGCCGCTGCAGTCGGCGTGCTCGCGGCGGTGGATGAACTCCTCGGGCGGCCGCCCCGTGATGCGGGCGAGGATCTCCCGGGGCGCGTCGTAGCGATCGAGGCCGCGCCCGAGCTGGCAGGGGTCGTGGTAGCGCACCCGCCGCTCCGACGTCGACCGCTGCAGCCGGTCGAGCGACGCCAGCGCGAGATCGACGAACAGCTCCGGGGTCTTCACGCTCACGCCCGCGCGCGGGTATTCGACGCGCACGGCGCGCGCGCACCCGGGGTCGACCGCGACGAAGCGCTCTCCCGGCGCGATCTCGGCGGCGAGCCGCCGCGCGGCGGCCTCGAAGCCCGGCCGGTCGCCGGCGTACAGGAGCGGCAACCCGCAGCAGGCGCGCACCGGGCGGACCGGGGCGCCGGTCAGCGCTTCGGTGGCTTCGAGCGCATCGCGGGCGACGTCCGGCGCGTGCCGCTCGTAGCCACAGCCGAGCAGCACGTGGACCGCAGCCGGCGCGGCCGCGGCCGCCCGGGAGCGCGCATCGGCCTCGCCGGCCCGGCCGGCCTCGCGGGCCAGGAAGCGCTCCGCGACGCGCCTGGCCCCCTCCGGCGCGAGGCCGCGCGCGAAGAACTCCGCGCGCGCGTCGGTCAGCACGGTGGCCACCTCGTTCTTGTGATCGCAGCGCTCGCGGCACGCGTAGCAGGCGGAGCAGGCCCAGGCCGGATCCGCGTGGGGCGCGTCGAGCGGCACATCGCCGCGCGCGGCGAAGTACGCCATCGACATCTTGCCCCACGGCGTGACCGTCTCGTTCGCCTCGACGTTCGACACGGGGCAGGCGGCGCGGGAGAGCTTGGGGCAGTAGACGCACTTCTCGAGCGACGTCCGGTGCGGCTCGAGGAGCTTCAGGCGGAGCTGGGACACCGTTCGAGTCTCTCCATGGGATGCGCCTCGCGCAAGCGGCGAGGGCGCGTCAGGCGCCCGAGCCGTTGCTGGACGAGCGTCGACCTCGCTCGTTCACGGGTGGTGATGAGCCCGCCGGCCTGCGGCGGGGGATGCCCTCGTGGACGACCGGCGCGGCCTCCACGCCCTGCTTGGGCGCCGGGCTGCCGCCCTGCTTGGGCGCCGGGCTGCCGCCCTGCTTGGGCGCCGGGCTGCCGTCCCTCGAGGCCAGCTGGGGCTGCCCCCCCGCCGCGGCCGAAGGCCGCAACGGCGCGCTCTCCTGGGGCAGGCGGATCGTGAACTTCGCGCCCTTGTCGGACGACGCGACCGCGATGGTCCCCGCGTGCTCGTCGACGATCTTCTTCACGATCGCGAGCCCGAGCCCGGTACCGCCGCGCTTGCCCGATGTGACGAACGACTGGAAGAGCCGGCTCTGGACCTCCTTGGGGATCCCCTTGCCCGTGTCGGCGACGCTGATCGCGAGATCGCCCCCGTCGCGGTAGGCGCGGATGGTCACCGTGCCCCCGCCTGGCCGCATCGCCTCGACCGCGTTGCGGACCAGGTTGTGCAGGAGCCGCGTCATCTTCGCCTCGTCGAACCGCGCCGTCCCCCGGTCCTCGAGCTCCAGGGAGAGCCTCACGCCGGTCCCGGCGAGCTCGTGTTCCAGCTGCTTCTCGATGTCGCCGAAGAACTTGGTCAGGTAGACCTTGCGCACCAGGATGCTCCGCTCGCCGCGCGCGAACTCCAGCACCTCGCGCTGCATCGCGCTGATCACGTCGAACTGCTTCAGGATCAGCCGCGCGTGATCTTCCCTCGTCGCCGCGTCGGGGGCGCTGGCCATGAGCTGGACGTAGCCGCTGATCACCGTGAGCGGCGTGCGCACGTCGTGCATCACCCCCGAGAGCAGGCGCCCGATCGTGGTGAGCCGCTCGCTCTGCTCCCGCTCGAGGCGCGACCGGAACAGCCGCAGCGCGGTCGACGCGTTCGCCGACACGAGCCGCAAGAGCGCGCGCTCGTCCTTCGAAAAGCCGTGGGGTTTCCTGGAGTTGTAGAGCGCCATGGCGCCGATCGGCACCGCGTCCTCGCCCTCGAGCGGCACGGCGATCGCCGTTCGCAGGTCCGCCCCGAGCAGCTGGGCGAGCCGGGGCGAGACCGGCGTGTCGCCCAGCGCGTCGCCCGCGCCTTCGCGCGAGAAGAACACGGCCTCGTTGTGCACCATGGCGTGCCCGACCACCCCCTCGCCGCGGCGCATGGCGATGCGCTTCACCGCCGGCCGCCGGGGAGCCGCGCCCACGACGCCCTCCGGCTCCTCGTCCGGCGCGGACGAGCGGGGCGGCGGGCCGCCGTCCTCGAACGCGGTGAAGTCGAAGAAATAGAGGGCCAGGCCGCCCTCGATCTCGTCGACGAGCATGCCCCCCGCGCGCGCCTCGCACGCCCTGCCGGCCTCCGTGATGACCGCGCGCGCGAGGTCCTCCATCGTGGTCGCGCGGCCCATCGCGCTCTCGAGCTCGAAGAGCAGCTTGAGGTCGCTCACGCGGTGCTCGAGCTGCTCCTTCGTCTCCACGAGCTGCGTGTTCTTCTGGATCACCGAGAGGAACAGCCGCGAGTTGTCGATCGAGACGGCCGCCTGCGTCGCCAGCGCGCTCAGGAGCTCCTCGTCGTGGACCGAGAACTCCCCTTCCCCGTGCTTGTTCAGGACCTGGATGACCCCGATGGTCCGGCCGACGTGGTTCTTCATCGGCGCGGCGAGGATCGAGCGGGTGCGGTACCCCGTCACCTCGTCCCACTCGCGCTGGAACCTGCGGTCCCGGTAAGCGTCCTTCACACGGACGGTGCGCCCGATCTTGGCGACGTGGCCGGCGATCCCGGCGCCGACGGGCAGCTCGATCGCGCGCGCCTCCTCGCCGATGACGATCCGCGAGAACAGCCGCTGCCGCTGCTCGTCGAGCAGGTAGAGGGTCGCCCGGTCCGCGTCGAGCAGCTCGGTGATCTTGTTCAGGATGAGCGCGAGAAGCTGGTCGAGATCCAGGGTGCTGCCGAGCGCGAGCCCGACATCCCGGAGCGCCTGCACGGTCTTGTCACTTTGGGCAAGGCGCGCCTCGAGCTCTTGTATCCGAGCCTGAAGCGCTTTCGTGCGTTGTTCCGCCTTCGCGGTCACCAGGAGACGCTAACACGACTTCGTCCGCAGAAGCGCGCGCGGTCCCCTGCGCGATCCGTTCGTCCCGCAGAGAGCGCTCCCTACGACGGCCGGGAGCGCCCCTAGGACGAACCGCTACTGGTTCATGCTCTCGAGGAATTCCTGATTGGTTTCGGTGCGGCTCACCTTGTCCAGGAGGAATTCCATCGAGTCGATGACGTTGAGGGGGTGCAGCAGCTGGCGGAGCAGCCAGACGCGCTGGAGGATCCACTCCGGCAGCAGCAGCTCTTCCTTGCGGGTCGCGCTCTTGTTGATGTCGAGGCAGGGGAAGATCCGCTTCTCCATCAGCTTGCGATCGAGGTGGATCTCGCTGTTACCGGTCCCCTTGAACTCCTCGAAGATGACCTCGTCCATGCGCGAGCCCGTGTCGACGAGCGCGGTGGCGACGATGGTCAGCGACCCGCCTTCCTCGACGTTGCGCGCGGCGCCGAAGAACCGCTTCGGCTTGTGCAGCGCGTTCGAGTCGACGCCGCCGGACAGGATCTTGCCGCTCGGCGGGACGACCGTGTTGTAGGCGCGCGCCAGGCGGGTGATCGAGTCGAGCAGGATCACGACGTCGTGCTTGTGCTCGACGAGGCGCTTCGCCTTCTCGATCACCATCTCGGCCACCTGCACGTGCCGCGTCGCCGGCTCGTCGAAGGTCGAGCTGATCACCTCGCCCTTCACGGTGCGCTGCATGTCGGTCACCTCTTCCGGGCGCTCGTCGATGAGCAGCACGATCAGGGTCGTGTCCGGGTGGTTCGCCGAGATCGCGTTGGCGATCTGCTGGAGCAGCACCGTCTTGCCGGCGCGGGGCGGCGAGACGATGAGGCAGCGCTGCCCTTTGCCGATCGGGCAGAGCATGTCGATGATGCGCGTCGAGAAGCTCTTCGTCCCGTTCTCGATGTTGAACTTCTGCTGCGGATAGAGCGGCGTCAGGTTGTCGAACAGGATCTTGTCGCGGGCGACCTCGGGGGGCTCGCCGTTGATCTTGTCGACCTTGAGCAGCGCGAAGTACGCCTCGCGCTCCTTGGGCGGCCGGATCGAGCCGCTGACGCTGTCGCCGGTGCGGAGGTTGAAGCGCCGGATCTGGGACGGCGAGACGTAGATGTCGTCCGGGCCCGGCAGGTAGTTGTAGTCCGGCGCCCGGAGGAAGCCGAAGCCGTCGGGCAGGCATTCGAGCACGCCCTCGCCGTAGACCGGCTGGTCCTGCGCCGCGTGGGCCTGCAGGAGCGCGAAGATGACCTCCTGCTTGCGCAGCCCGGCAGCGCCCTCGATGTTGAGCCCCTTCGCCATCTGGACGAGCTCGGCCATCGGTTTCTGCTTCAGTTCCCTGAGGTGCATGAGTCGGAAAGCTCCAGGATGCGACAGCGCGCGCCCTGTCAAGGGCCGTGGAGGCCGTCGGTCGATGGTTTCTGTTTGAGGGGTCTAGCGGGTCGAGCCCGAGGCGGGGCCGAGCATGTCGTCGATGTCGGCGGGTCGCCAGGGGGAAGAGGGCTCGCCTCGTAACCGGCGCCCCTCACGTTCATGTCGCTCGATCGGCGGGCTGCGCTTGCCGATCGGGCGGCGACTCTATCAAGCGCGTTTGCTCTGTCAATGCGCGCCGGGAACCACGGACGCGGGGTCGACCACGCCGCGCGCACGGAACGGCGGGGGCGAACTGCCTGTGGCGCCCCGGCGCTGCCCGAGGTTGCCTCCCCCGGAGTGCGCGGCTAAGTCAAGCTGGTTCCATGGGGCTCAAACAGGTGCAGCTGTTCGTCCGCGGTCGCGTCCAGGGCGTCTTTTTTCGTGCCTCCACGCAGCGCGAAGCCAAGCGGCTCGGCCTCACCGGCTGGGTGAAAAACCGCTCCGATGGCAGCGTCGAGGTGCTCGCCGAGGGGGAGGAGGACGAGCTCAAGGAGCTCATCGCGTGGGCGAACCGCGGCCCGAGCGCGGCGCGCGTCGAGCGTGTCGATGTCCGGTGGCGCGGCTTCTCGGGCGATTTCTTCGACTTTCGCATCACGGATTGAGGCGCTTGGCACGCAGCTCGTCGGATCCGAGGAGCGCAGGCGCGCGGCCGTCGCGGCGAGGCGGCGCGGCGTGCGCGTGGCTCATCCTGCTCAGCGTGATCGCGGCCGCGCCGCTCGCGCCGCCCCTTTCGCACGCCGCCGCGCAGCGCGACGCTGGCGCCGCCGCGCCGGCCTCGTCGGCGCTCCCGGAGCTCCCGCGCCTCGCCCCGATCGCCCGTCCGGAGCCCGACATCACCGCCGTCCGCGAGCTCGATCGCGTGCTCGACCAGATCACGTCGCAGGACGCCCGCTCACGCGAGAGCGTCCGCGCGTCCCTTGACGAGCCGATCTCCGGCATCGTCGATGCGGTTCGGCTCCGGGTGCAGGACATCCGCGGTTCGATCGATCGCAACGCGGCGCCCCGCGTGCTCGCGGAGGCGCGCAGAGAGGGGCGCAAGGCGCTGAAGGGCGACAAGGGCGATGACGCGCGCGACGACAAGAAGAAGGGCGCGGACGCGAAGGACGCCAAGGGCGCGAAGAAGAGCGCGGGCGACGAGAAGGACGCCAAGGGCGCGAAGAAGAGCGCGGGCGACGACAAGAAGGACGCCAAGGGCGCGAAGAAGGGCAGCGGCGACGACAAGAAGGACGCCAAGGCCGACCAGGGCGCGAAGAAGGGCGCCGGCGACGAGAAGGACGAGGCCGAGGGCGACTGGCTGGACTTCATGCTCGCCGTGCCTCGGCCGCGCGACAGCGCGTGGCGCGATATCGTGAAGCTGCTCGCGATGGAGCGGATGCTCGTCGCTGCGGGCACGACGCCGGCGATCCGCGAGCTCATCGCGCTGCACGCCTATTTCGGCGAGCTGCTCCGCATCGATCTCCAGCGGCAGATCGCCAAGCTGCGCGACAAGGCGGTCCCCGCGCTGATCGAGGCGCGCCAGCACGACGCCAAGATCGTCCAGCGCTGGGCCAACAAGCAGCTCGATCTGCTCGGCCGGGCGATCCCCGGCGAGGCGATCGCGTCGAACGACACGCAGATCCTCGCCGACGTCCTCCGCGCGTACGGCCGCGTCCGGGACGTGGACGCCATGCGCGTGATCCTGAGCTTCTGCAACAGCGACCGCGCGCGGCTGCGCGACGCTGCGCGCGAGGCCATCTCTGCGATCGGCGAGCCCGGCGTCTGGCAGCTCCGCGACGCCTACCTGAACCTCACGGGCGACAAGCCGCCGCGCGACTGGTCGTGGGACCGGATCGCGCGCGAGCTCTTCGCGACGTACGATCGCGCTCGCCTCGCCGAGGTGTACAACCTGATGGACGAGGGTGTCGCCGCGGCGAGCGCGAACAAGCTCGCCGAAGCGACCGACGCGTTCGACCGGGTCCTCGCCCGCGCGCCACTCTTCGAGCGCCGCAAGGAGATGGTGGGGGCCTACGTCGAGCGGGCGAAGTCGCTGCCGGCCGACCGGCGCGAGGACGCGCTCACGATGCTGCGCAAGGCGCTGCGCCTCGACCCGACCGGCGAGCACGCGGGGAAGATCGAGGCCGAGATCGCCTACCACGAGGGCGTGCTCCTCATCGATCGCGGCACGCCGGACAAGTTCGTGCTCGAGCGCGCGCTCGAGCTCGACCCAGGCCACGCCGGGGCGAGGGCGGCGCTCGTGTCCCTCGGGGACAAGGTCGCCGAGCGGAAGAGCCAGAAGAACCGCTACATCGCCGCGGGAGCGGTGGGGTTCGTCGCCCTGCTCGCGATGTTCTTCCTTGCCCGACGCCGGAGCGATCCGGCGCCGTCTCGACAGCAGCCCAGCTCCGCTCCGCCGCAACCGCCGGCGTCTCCCGGCCCGGAGCCGCCTCGAGAGCCCGCCTGCGCGGCACCGCCGCAACCGCCGGCGCCTGCCGAACCGGCGCTGTCCCCGGGGCAGGACGGCGCCCCACCTCGGGATGCCCCGGCGTCATCCGATCCGGCGCTGCCGGCTGACCCGGCGCCGTCTGCCGCCGCCTCGGAGGCAACCCCTGCCCTTCCGGTCGAACAGATCGAGCCGGCAGAACCGCGAAACGACGACGCACCTGAAGCCGGAGCGCTCAACCGCTGAGCCACGGTACGCGCCCCGCTTGACACTGGTGCAATAATTTTATTGTGTTGGTGCAGTCGCGGCACCTCACCTGGACCGCTCCGAGCGAGTTCGCGACATCGAGAGGCCGGCGCGCTGCTCGCGCATCGGCCCACAACGCAGAGACGCCGGCGGAGCTCATGGCTCCCCCGGCGTCTCTGCAACTGCGCCGGCGCTACCGGGCGCCAGCCTGTATCCGGCTCAGCCGGCGGTCGTCGCCGGGGTCGCCGGCTCCGCTGCGGCGACCGGCTCGGCCGCCTGCGCGGGTGCGTCGTCCTCCACCGGAGGTGCGTCGATGAACTCGATGAGGCTCATCGGCGCGTTGTCGCCGCGACGCGGCCCGAGCTTGATGATCCGCGTGTAGCCACCCGGCCGCCCCTCGAAGCGCTTCGAGAGATCGATCATCACCTTCGCGATGATATCGACCTTCTTGCCATCGGTCTCGACCCCCCAGCGAGGGATGTAGCTGCCCACGAGCCGCTCGGCGTGAAGCCGGCGCGCTCTGTCGCCGGGGCTGAGCTCCGTGTGCGCGGTATACGCGACCTTGCCGAGCCGCGTCGCCTTGGTGATGAGCCGCTCGGCCACGCGCCGCAGCTCCTTCGCCTTGGCGTCGGTCGTCTCGATCCGCTCGTGGGTGATCAGGTTCGCCGTCAGGTTGCGAAGCATCGCCCTGCGACTGGAGGTATCCCGACCAAACTGCCTGCCCGCTTTCTTGTGACGCATGACGTTCCCTCAGTACCGACTCACGCCTGCGCCTGCTGCGCCTTCCAGCGCTCGAGGAGCTGCGGCCAGTTGTCGATCTTCATCCCGAGCGAGAGCCCCATGTTCGCGAGGATCTCTTTGATTTCCTTCAGCGACTTGCGGCCGAAGTTCTTGGTCTTGAGCATGTCCTGCTCGGTGCGCTGCACCAGCTCGCCGATGAGCGTGATGTTCGCGTTCTGCAAGCAGTTCGCGGAGCGGACGCTGAGCTCGAGCTCCTCGACGGAGCGGAACAGGTTCTCGTTGAGCGGCTCGTCGTCGCTCATCACGGCCTGGTAGCTCGTCTCCTCGCTCTCCTCGAAGTTGACCCAGATGGAGAGCTGCTCCTTGAGGATCTTCGCCGCGAAGGCGACCGCATCCGCCGGCGAGACGGAGCCGTTGGTCCAGACCTCGAGCGTGAGCTTGTCATAGTCGGTCACCTGCCCGACGCGGGCGTTCTGCACGGTGTAGTTCACCTTGCGGATAGGCGAGAACAGCGCGTCGATCGGGATCGTCCCGATGGGCATGGTCGGCGTCTTGTTCCGCTCGGCGGGCACGTAGCCGCGGCCCACGTTCACCGTGAGCTCCATCGAGAGCGGGCCCTTCTTGTCGAGCACGGCGACCAGGTGGTCGGGGTTGAGCACCGACAGCCCATCCACCAGCTGGATGTCGCGCGCGTACACGGGCCCCGGCCCCTCGCGATCGATCCGCACCGAGTACGTCTTCGGGGTCGCCGCCTTGAAGACGACCTCCTTCACGTTGAGGATGATGTCGCTGACGTCCTCGACCACGTCCGGCACGGTGGTGAACTCGTGCAGCGCGCCCTCGATGCGGATGGCCGTCGCAGCCGCCCCCTGGAGGGAGGAGAGCAGCACGCGACGCAGCGAGTTCCCGATCGTGATCCCGAAGCCGCGCTCCAGGGGCTCACACGTGAACTTGGCGTAGAACTGGGTCCCGCTGTCCGCGTCGATCGAGATGCCCTTGGGCCGGATCAGATCGCGCCAGTTACGGGCGATCATCGTGAGATTCGGGTTGTTCATCGTCATGGCGATCTCCTTCCTTCATGAGGTTTGCGCGGAGGTCTCACGCCGCGGCCGCACTCGACCGGACGGCGTCGCCTCCTGCCCGCATTCGTGGCTCCATTCGCCTGCGCGCCCGCGCGCAGGACAGCGACGCGGAGGGGAGCCCGCAGCGAACGACCGCCCCCTGCAAGGTGCGGTCGTGACGCTGCCCTCCCCCGCGCCGCCCTCGCGATCAGCGCGAGTAGTACTCGACGACGAGCTGCTCGCGAATCTCGGGCTCGTTGAGATCTTCGCGGATCGGAGCGCCCTTGACCGCTCCGGTGAACGCCGCGCGATCCACCTCGATCCAGCTCGCGACCGGGCGCTTGTCCGCGCCCCCGACGGACGCGAGGACGCTCTTGAACTTGCGCGCCCCCTCGGTGAGGTCGATCCGATCACCGGCCCGCACCACGTAGCTCGGGATGTCCAGCCGCTTGCCGTTCACATGAACGTGCCCGTGCCGGACGAGCTGACGCGCTTCGGCGCGAGACGAGCCGAAGCCCATCCGGTGCACGACGTTGTCGAGGCGCCGCTCCAGCAGCGCGAGCATCTCCTCGCCCGTCCGGCCCTTGCGCCGGTTGGCCTCCTGGAAATACCCGCTGAACTGCCGCTCGAGCACGCCGTAGATGCGCCGCACCTTTTGCTTCTCGCGCAGGCGCACCGCGTACTCGCTCAGCTTGATGCGCCCCTGGCCGTGCTGGCCGGGCGGATACGGGCGCCGCGTGTACGCGCACTTCTCGGAATAGCACCGCTCTCCCTTGAGGTAGAGCTTCATCCCCTCGCGGCGGCAGAGCTTGCAGACCGGACCAATGTAGCGAGCCATCGTGAATTACCTCAAACCCTGCGCCGCTTCGGCGGCCGGCAACCGTTGTGGGGGATCGGCGTGACGTCGCGGATCAGCGTCACCTTGAAACCCGCGGTCTGGAGCGCGCGGAGCGCGCTCTCGCGCCCGGCCCCCGGGCCCTTCACGAACACGGCGACCGAGCGCATCCCGTGCTCCTGCGCCCGCCGCGCGGCCTCTTCCGCCGCCAGCTGCGCGGCGAACGGCGTCGACTTGCGCGATCCCTTGAAGCCGCGAGCGCCAGCGGACGACCACGCGATCGCGTTGCCGTTGATGTCCGTGATCGTCACGACCGTGTTGTTGAAGGTCGACTGAATGTGCGCGATGCCCGCGGACACATTCTTCCTGACCTTCTTCTTCTGCTTGGTCTTGGTGTTGGTGGCAGCCGTCTTCGCTTGCGCCATGGCGTCCTAATCCCCGCTCGTCACTTGGCCGCGGCCGGACGCCGCTGCAACATGCCCTTGCGCGGACCCTTCCGGGTGCGCGCGTTCGTGTGCGTCCTCTGCCCGTTCGCCGGGAGGCCGCGCCGGTGGCGAAGCCCGCGGTAGCAGCCGAGGTCCATGAGCCGCTTGATGTTGAGCTGCACCTCGCGCCGCAGGTCGCCCTCGACCTTGTACTCGGCGTCCAAGAGGTCGCGGATCGCCTTCACCTCAGCGTCGCTGAGCTCCTCGACCCGCTTGTCCTGCGGGATGTTGGTCCTCTCGCAGATTCGCAACGAGAGGGTCCGCCCGATGCCGTAGAGGTACGGCAGGGCGTAGGCGACATGCTTCCGACGCGGGAGATCGACACCAGCGATACGAGCCATGGTTACTCCAAACCGAAACGGGGGCGGGCTTCCGCCGAAAGAGCTAGTTCCCCTGGCGCTGCTTGTGGCGGGGGTTCTCGCAGATGATCCGAACGACACCACGCCGCCGCACCACCTTGCACTTGTCGCAGATCTTCTTGACGCTCGGGCGCACCTTCACGGGGAGCCTCCAGATTCCTCAGAATACGTTATTTATGCCGGTACGTGATCCGGCCTCGGCTCGGGTCGTACGGCGAGACCTCGACGGTCACGCGGTCGCCCGGCAGAATCTTGATGTAGTACTGCCGCATCCGGCCGCTGATGGTCGCGAGGACGCCCAGGCCGTTGTCCGCCTTCACGCGAAACATGGCGTTCGGCAGGGCCTCTTGAACCACGCCGTCGAACTCGAGCTTGTCGCCCTTCGGTTCTTTCGGCGGTCTGGTCTGTCTATTACGCCTCATTCTCCACCCGAGCCCGATCGGCCGATGGCCGACAGTACCCTGTGCGTAACTTCGTCTGGCTTCCCGACCCCGTCGACGCGATGCAGCAGCTGCTTCTGCTCGTAGAACGGAAGCAGGGCAGCCGTCATCGCCTCGTAGGCATCGAGACGCTTGGTAACAGCCTCGGGCCGATCATCGGCCCGATGCTCTAGCTCCGCACCGGGGGGCGGCGGATTATAAACGAGATGATATATCTGTCCACTGCGTTTGTCAGTCCGGCGATGGATCAGCCGTTCCTCCAGCAGAGGGCGCGGAACGTCCAGCTGGAGCACCGCGTCGATCCGCCTGCCGCCCTGACTGGCGAGGAGCTCGTCGAGCGCGTTCGCCTGAGGCACAGTCCTGGGAAATCCGTCCAGAAGGAAACCGTCGACGCAGTCGGGCTCGGCCGTCCGCCGAGCGATGAGGCCGATGACGGCCTCATCCGGCAGGAGCCCGCCAGAGTCCATGATGTCCAGGTGACGCTTCTCCAGCGTACCTGCCCGCTTCGCCTCACGCAGCATGTCGCCGGTCGAGATCTGCGGGATACCGAAGCGTGCGCACAGCAGCTTCGCCTGCGTACCCTTCCCAGCTCCAGGAGGCCCCACCAGAACCAAGATCATTTGCCCTCCATCACGCTTCCGGGAGCCTGCGGCCCCGGATACGGGTGGCACCGGGGCCCGTCAGCCCCTCATAGCTCCGCGTGATCAGGTGCGCCTCCAGCTGGTTCACCGTGTCGAGCGCGACGCCCACGACGATCATGAGCGACGTGCCGCCGAAGCCAAAGGGGATACGCAGCAGGTTGCCGACGATCGAGGGAACCACGCACACCGCGGCGACGTAGAGCGCGCCGCCCACGGTGATCCGCTGGATCACCCGGTGGATGTAGTCCGCCGTCTGCTTGCCTGGCCGGATCCCGGGGATGTTTGCCTGCTGCTTCTTCAGGTTCTCGGCGACGTCCACCGGCTGGAACGTCACGTTCGTGTAGAAGAAGCAGAAGAAGATGATGAGCAGCGCGTAACCGGTATTGAAGACCCAGTCCCCCCGGTTGATGATCGCCTGGATCTGCTCGGCTCCGGGCACGTTCATGTTCGCGAGCGTCTGCGGGAACATCAGCAGCGACGACGCGAAGATGGGGGGGATGGTCCCCGCAGTGTTCACCTTGAGCGGCAGGTGGGCCGTCTGCCCGCCATAGACGCGGCGGCCGACCTGGCGCCGCGAGTACACGATCGGGATCTGACGCCTGCCGTTCTCGAAGAACGCGATGACCCCGATGACGAGCACGATGAACGTGGCGATCGCGGCCATCGACAGCGGCTGGAGATCGCCGGCGTTCTGCGCGAAGTAGTTGCCGATCTCCCCGGGGATGCTGGTGATGATGCTCGCGAAGATCAGGAGCGAGACGCCGTTCGAGACGCCGCGCTCGGTGATCTGCTCGCCGATCCACATCAGGAACGCGGTCCCGGTCGTCAGCGTGATGACCGTCATCAGCTGGAAGCCGATGCCAGGGTGGTTCACGATGCCGGCGCCCGTCTCGCTGCTCGACAGGCCCTCCAGCATCTTCGCGATCGAGAAGGACTGGAACAGCGAGAGGGCGACGGTGCCGTAACGCGTGTACTGATCGAGCCGGCGACGCCCCTGCTCGCCCTCTTTCCTCAGCTCGTCGATGGGCTTGTACACCATGCCCATGAGCTGCATGATGATCGATGCCGAGATGTACGGCATGATCCCAAGCGCGAAGATCGACAGGTTCTCCAGGGCTCCGCCGGAGAACATGTTCAGGAAGCCGACGAGCCCGCCGGACTGCTTCGCGACGTACTGTCGCATCGCGTTCCGGTCCACACCCGGGGTCGTCACGAAGACGCCGACCCGGTAGACCGCGAGCATCACCAGCGTGAAGATCACGCGTCGCCGGAGCTCGGGGATCTTGTGGAAGTTGGTGATTCCCGCGAGGCTGGCCATAGGCGATCCTGGACTCCGGCTTGAAGAGTGCGCCTGCGCGCTGGCTACGAGGACGAGGAGTCCGTCGCGTTGTCCTGGGACGCGGGCGACGCGAGCACGACCGCCTTGCCCCCCGCCTTCTCGATCTTCTCGATCGCTCCCTTGGAGAAGCGATGCGCGATCACCGTGAGCTTCTTCGTGAGCTCACCGTTGCCGAGGATCTTCAGGACGTCGAACCGACCCTGCACGAGGCGGTTCGCATGGAGCGCGATCAGATCGACCTGAACGCCGTCGTCGAACGCCTCGAGGGCGCCGACGTTGACGTTGACCACAATGTCCGCGAGCGGATTCCGGAAGCCACGCTTCGGGAGGCGACGCTGGATCGGCGTCTGTCCACCCTGGAAGTGCTTCTTGTTGATGTTGCCGCCCGCCCGAGCCTTCTGCCCTTTTTGTCCGCGGCCAGACGTCTTGCCGACGCCCGACCCCACGCCGCGGCCAACGCGGAGCCTCTTGGTTACGGCGCCCTCAGGGGCTTGGAGCTTAGAAAGGATGTCCATGTTTCACACTTCCGTACGCGGCAACTCCGCTGGAATGACGATCTCGCTTCTCAGGACTTCGGGGAGGCTGCCTCGTCGGCGACCTCCTCCACCTCGACGAGGTGGAGGATCTTCTTCACCATGCCACGGAACGAGGGCGTGTTCGCGACGACCACCTCGGACCCCGGCCCACGCAGACCGAGGCCCTTGATGACCTTGCGGGTGTGCTCGACCAGGCCGATGTTGCTGGCCTTCTGGCGTACGCGGAGCTTCACTGCGAGCCTCCTTCGCCACCACCGCCCTGCGCCTGCGCCTGCGGCTGCGCCGCGCCGCCCGGCCCCCCGGGGGGCGCCACGCTCGCGCGCCGGCGGCCCGCGGTGTTCGTGCCGCCGCGGCGCTGGTAGTCGAGCGAGTCGAGCTGCATCGACCGCTTCCCGGCGACGCTCTCCGGGCTCTTCAGCCCGCGGAGCGCCGCGACGGTCGCGTGCACGACGTTGTGCGGGTTGCTCGTGCCGAGCGACTTCGACAGCACGTCGTGGATCCCCGCCGACTCGACGACGGCGCGAACCGCGCCGCCGGCGATGACGCCCGTCCCAGGGCTCGCCGGCTTCAGCAGGACCTTGCCCGCCCCGACGTGACCGAACGAGTCGTGCGGGATCGTCACACCGTCCAGCGGGATGCGGAACAGGTTCTTGCGAGCCTGATCGTTCCCCTTGCGGATGGCCTCCGGCACCTCGTTGGCCTTGCCCAGGCCGACGCCCACGTGCCCCGCCTCGTCGCCCACCACGACCAGCGCCGAGAAGCTGAAACGCCGGCCGCCCTTGACGACCTTGGCGACGCGGTTGATGTGGATGACTCGCTCTTTCAGCTTCTCTTCGTCGACATGATCGAACGCCATAACCCGTCCTCTATCACGTTCTCCGCCGCGGCAGTTGACCGCGCCCGCCACCCTTCACCATCAGGGCAGCGGCTGTGGGAGTCAGAAATCGAGACCTGCCTCGCGGGCCGCCTGGGCGAGGGCGCTCACGCGCCCGTGATACAGATAGCCGTTGCGGTCGAAGACCACCTTGCCGATCTGCTTCTCTTTGCAGATCTTCGCGAGCAGCGCCCCGACCTTCTTCGCCGCCTCGACCTTGTTGTCCTCGTCGAGGGAGCCCTTCAGGTCCTTCGACAGCGTCGAAGCGTGGGCGAGGGTCTTGCCGCTCACGTCGTCGATGACCTGCGCGTAGATGTGCTTCGAGCTGCGGAAGACGCTGAGGCGCGGGCGCTCCGGCGTCCCCTCGACCTTCTTGCGGATACGGAGCTTCCGGCGCTCCCGACCGACGATTTTCATGCCCATGACCGTCTCGTCCCTCGGTGCAGCGGCGTACCCGCCGCTGCTCGCCTTTACTTCTTGCCGCCCTTGCCGGCCTTGCCAGCCTTCTCCCGCACGCGCTCGCCGCGGTAACGCACGCCCTTGCCGCCGTACGGCTCCGGCGGCCTGAAGCCGCGGATCGTAGCGGCCGTCTGCCCGATGAGCTCCTTGTCCGCACCCGCCAGGACGAGGACCGTGCCCTTCGAGTCCGCCGGGATCGCCGCGGTGAGACCCGTCGGCACCGCGAAGGTCACCGGATGCGAGAAGCCGAGGGCGAAGTTCAGCGTCGTGCCCTTGAGCTCGACGCGATAGCCGGTCCCCTTGAGCTCGAGCGTCCGCTCGTACCCCTCGGCGACGCCCTTCACCATCGCGGCCAGGAGCGCTCGCGCGAGCCCCTGGAGGCGCGATCCGTCGCGTCCAGGCGCCGCTGAGCTCACGAGCAGCTTGCCCCCGTCGAGCTTGACGTCCACCTTGTCGGTGAACGCGCGGGAGAGCTGCCCCTTCGGGCCCTTGACGTCGATCTTCCGGCCGCTGACGGTCGCGGTGACCCCCTTCGGCAGATCGATCGGACGCTTGCCGACGCGCGACGTCTTCGTCGCGAGGCGGCTGTCACCGTTCGCGTTGCCCTTCGCGGGCTGGGCTGCGTTCGCCTGAGCTTCCATCACCACACCTCGCAGAGCAGCTCGCCGCCCATCTTCAGGCGGCGCGCATCCCTGTCGCTCATGAGCCCGCGGGACGTGCTCAGGATCGAGATCCCGAGCCCGCTGAACACGCGCGGGATCCTGTCGTGGCGCACGTACACGCGGCGCCCGGGGCGGGAGACGCGGCGCACGCCGTCGATCGCGCTCTGGCGGTCGCGCCCGTACTTGAGCACGATCGTCAGCTTCTTGGGACCCTCGCCCTCGGTCTCGCGCACGTCGGCGATGAAGCCCTCGGACTTGAGGATCTCCGCAACCGCAGCCTTGATGCGGCTCGCGGGGACCTCGGTCCGGTCGTGCCGCGCGAGCGCCGCGTTGCGAATGCGGGTCAGCATGTCGGCGATGGGATCGGTCATCATAGAATCACCAGCTGGCCTTGATCACACCAGGGAGCTCACCACGGAGCGCGAACAGCCGAAGGCAGACACGGCAGAGCTCGAAGTCGCGGTAGTAAGCGCGCGAGCGCCCGCACACCTTGCAACGGTTCTTTTGCCGCGTAGAAAACTTCGGCGGACGGTTCAGCTTCGCAAACTCTTTTGCACGGGCCATCGAAAATCCCTCAATGCCGGAACGGGATGCCAAGCTCGGTGAGGAGCGCGCGTCCTTCTTCGTCCGTCTTCGCCGTGGTCACGAACGAGATGTTGAGCCCCTTCACGACATCGATCTTGTCGTAGTCGATCTCGGGGAAGATGATCTGCTCGCGCAGGCCCATCGTGAAGTTGCCCTTGCCGTCGAACCCCTTCGGGCTGACGCCCTTGAAGTCGCGGACGCGCGGCAGGGAGAACGCGATCAGGCGATCCACGAACTCCCACATCCGCTCGGCGCGCAGGGTCACCATCACCCCGATGGGCAGGTTCTCGCGCAGCTTGAAGGTCGCGATCGACTTACGGGCACGGGTCACCACCGGCTTCTGGCCGGAGATCGCCCGCATGTCCTCGACAGCCGAGTCGATGATCTTCGGGTTCTGCACCGCGGCGCCGAGCCCCATGTTGATCACCACCTTCTGCAGGCGGGGCACCATCATCGGGTTCTTGTAGCCGAACCGCTTCGTGAGCGCGGCCGTCGCGCTCTTCTGGTAGTGCGCGCGCAGCCGCGGGGTGTAGTTCGGGTCGCGCGGGCGCACCTCGGCCGGCGCGGAGGCCTCGGCCTCCGCGCCCTTGCTCTTGGCGCCCCTGGCTTCCTTGCTCTTGGCGGGCGCCTGCGGCTTGGCCTGCTGCGACTGCTTGGGCTTGTCCTTGCCCTTGCCGCCGTCCTTGGCCGCCTTGTCCTTGTCCTTCTTGTCCGCCATGGCTAGCCCACACCGATCGCGCTGCCGCTCTTGCCGACGCGCGTCTTCTTGCCGTCCTCACCGACGCGGACCTTCACACGCGTCGGCTTGCCCGTCGCCGGATCGACCGGCATGACATTCGAGGCGTGAATCGGCGCCTCCTTGACGATCTTCCCGCCCTCCTGGTTGCGCGGCGTGGGCCGCTGATGGCGGGTCACCGTGTTCAGGCCCTCCACCACCACGCGCTCCTCGTCGGCGAGGATCCTGGTGATGCGGCCCTGCTTCCCCTGCTCCTTGCCGCTGATGACCTGCACGAGGTCACCGACCCTGAGGCGCTTCATCAGAGGACCTCCGGCGCGAGCGAGATGATCTTCATGAACTTCTTCGCGCGAAGCTCGCGAGCGACCGGCCCGAAGATGCGGGTGCCGATCGGCTCCTTCTCCTTGTTGATGAGGACCGCGCTGTTCCCATCAAACTTGATGTAGCTGCCGTCCGAGCGGAGGTACTCCCGGGCGGTGCGGACGACGACGGCGCGCGCCGTGTCCCCCTTCTTCACCTTGGTCCCCGGCAACGCCTCCTTGATCGAGACGACGATGACGTCGCCGAGGGCGGCGTACTTGCGGCGCGAGCCGCCGAGCACCTTGATGCACTTCACGATTCGGGCGCCGGAGTTGTCCGCGACCTCGAGATGCGTCGACACCTGGATCATGGCGTTACTCCTCCACCGGCCGTGCAACGAGCTTGGTCACGAGCCACCGCTTGTCGCGGGAGATCGGCCTGTGCTCCATGATCTCGACACGATCGCCCACCTTGTACTGGTTCGTCTCGTCGTGCGCCTTGTAGCGCTCCCGCTGACGGACGTACTTCTTGTACACAGGGTCGAGCGCGTTCCGGATGACCTCGACGGTGACCGTCTTGTTCATCTTGTCGCTGGTGACCTTGCCGACCAGCTTGCGCCGGAAGCCGTGCGCCTTCGCCTCGGTCTCGGCCTGCGCAGGCGCCGCGGCTGCCAGCTCGGGCGCCGCAGCGACCGGCTGCTGGTTCTCTGCCTTCTTCTTCGCCATGGCTACGCCTTCTCCTCGGCGCGCGTGCGCTGCGTGAGGATCGTCTTCACCCGCGCGAGATCCCGCTTCGCCTTGCGGATCGTCGCCGTGTCGTTCAGCCGATTCGTAAAATTCTTGAACCGCGCCTCGAACAGGCCCGCCGCCAGCGACTTCTCGAGCTCGCGCAGGTGCTCGGTGGTGCGTTCACGCAAATCCTTCGCCTTCATCGCCTACCTCACGTCAGCCCACGGACGAGGAACTTGCATTGCATCGGGAGCTTGTGCGACGCGAGGCGGAACGCCTCCTTCGCAATCTCCTCGGTCACGCCGCTGATCTCGTACATCACGCGGCCCGGCTTCACGACGGCGCACCACTCCTCGGGCGCGCCCTTGCCCCCGCCCATGCGGACCTCGAGCGGCTTCTTCGTCACCGGACGGTCCGGGAAGATGCGGATCCAGAGCTTGCCCGCGCGCTTCACGTGCCGCTGGATCGCCATACGAGCCGCCTCGATCTGCCGCGAGGTGACGCGGGCAGGCTCGATGCACTGGAGCGCGAAGTCGCCGAAGGAGACATCGCTGCCCGTCATGGCGAGGCCGCGGTTGTTCCCCTTCTGCATCTTGCGGAACTTGGTTCGCTTCGGAGACAGCATTCTGCAATCCCTCTACTGGATCCGGCGCGCCTTACGCTGCAGGACCTCGCCCTTGAACATCCAGACCTTCACGCCGATGATGCCGACCTTCGTCTTCGCCTCGGCCAGGCCGAACTCGATGTCGGCGCGGAGCGTGTGCAGCGGCACCCGCCCCTCGCGGTAGGTCTCGACGCGGCTCATCTCGCTGCCGCCGAGCCTGCCGGCGCAGCGCACGCGGATGCCCTTCGCGCCGAACTTCATCGCGGTGGCCACCGCCTTCTTCATCGCCCGGCGGAACGCGATCCGGCGCTCGAGCTGCGTCGCGATGTTCTCGGCGACGAGCTGCGCGTTGGTCTCGGCCTTCCGGACCTCCTGCACGTCGATGAACACCTCGTTGTCCGTGAACGAGGACACGCCGGGGAAGAGGGTCTCGCCCTTCGAGGCGGTGCCGACGTTGCCGCTCTTCAGCGTCTCGATCCCCTTGCCGCCCTTGCCGATCACCATGCCGGGGCGGGCGGTGAAGACGATCACCTTCGCGCGGTTCGCGGCGCGCTCGATCTCCACGCCGGCGATGTTCGCGTTGTAGAGGTACTGCTTGATCGCGCGCTTGATGCGGATGTCCTGGTGGAGCCACTTCTGATACGCGGCGCCGTCCTCGTACCACTTGCTGCTCCACGTCTTGATGACACCGACGCGGAAGCCATACGGATGGGTCTTTTGTCCCATATCGGCAGGTCCTCTACTTACTTTCTCTCGTCGACTTCGATGACGATGTGCGACACGCCCTTGGTGATTCGGGTCGCACGGCCCATCGCGCGCGGCCGCCAGCGGCGGTTAAACTTGTTGGGCCCCTTGTCGACGGTGGCCTTGCTGATGAAGAGCGCATCGATGTCGGCGCCCGCCTGCTGGGCGTTCGCGACCGCGCTCTCGATGATCTTCCGCAGGACGGGGGCGCCGCTCTTCTGCGTGAACGAGAGCAGCTGGATCGCCTCGTCCGCGTCGCGACCCCGGACGAGATCGGCGATCATGCGTGCCTTGCGCGGGGCAATCCGCGAAAACATCGCACTGGCTTTGCTTACCATTCGAGATACCTCGCGACACCGGCGGGCGGAGTTACTCCGTACCGGGTTTCGGTTCTCTTCGAACCGGTTGCACCGTCGTACGCCTCCGGTCCCATCCCGACGTCCATCGACGTGAGCCCCCTTCGCGTCACCGGGGGGGTTCCCGCGGCGGCCGAAGGGGCGGAGCTGAGATCGAAGCGCCGTTACGGCTCTTCTACTGGGAGACCGGGAGGACACCCGATCGCCCGGGAAAACGGAGCGCGGTGATTACCAGCGGGAGGCTCCGCACGCAAGCGCGATCCTTCCGCATCCTTTCAGTTTGTTTCTCGCGCTCGATCGACCTGAGCAATTTTTCAGATCTTCCTGAACGGACGTCCGGGGGCGCCGCCGCGCGTCGCGCGTCGTCCGTTGCCCAGTCGTCGCCCTCGTGTCCGGCCGGCCGCCTGGAGCGGGCGCGGTCGCTCACGGTCTCGAAACTTGTTCTTGACATGGAAGAAACATCGATGAAACAAGCCGTCCCCCGCGGCATGAGCCGGCGAGGACCGGGCGGGTCCGCGATGTTTCGACGTCCTGCGGCTCGACCAGGGCGAAGAACAGGATTGCGAGGGGAGTGGGAGAGCACCAGGCTCCGTCGAACGTACCAGGCCGGGGGGCTCTTCCCTGACATTTTAGGAGGCAACGTGACCATGCTTGCTCGTCATCGCCATTCTTTCCTCGCGCTTACCTTGATCTTGCCCGCCCTCTACGGCGGCTGCGTCGTGACCACGGAGGACACCGACAACGACGTGGACCAGGCGACCGGCTCCGGCGTCAGCACCAGCTCCTCCACTGGCGGAGGCGACGGAGGAGAAGGCGGCCAGGGCGGCGACGGCGGCGACGGAGGAGAAGGCGGCCAGGGCGGTGACGGCGGCGACGGAGGAGAAGGCGGCCAGGGCGGCACCGGCGCATGCGTCGAGGCCGAGGACGCTGCAGTCACTGTCGCCGACTGCGATGACCTGAACATCGCGCCCGCCCAGGGGGCGACGAGCCAGTGCGGCGACACCCGCGACCAGGTCCCCTTCGGCTACGCGGTCTGCAAGCGCGCCTTCGCCATCTACGCCGAGAGCCACGTCGAGGACCTCCTGGACTGCCTGAGCGACATCGGCGTGGAGCGCGCGTGCGACGACCCGCCGGTCAACGCGTGCGTCAAGCGCATGTACGATAATGCCTGCACCGGCCAGTCCGTCGGCGACTGCGACGTTATCGCCAGCTCCTGCGGCACCGACCCGTTCGACGCGGCGACGTGCGCCGCCCAGCTGAACCCCATCAGCGAGGCCGGCTTTACGGAGCTCGTCGAGTGCATGAACGACAACCTCGACGTCACCTGCCAGCAAGCGTACGACGGGTGCCTCGTCGAGGTCATCAGCGTGGAGTGAACGGGTCACCGCCGCGGAGGCGAGGCCAGGACATGGCCCCGGCCCGCTTTGCTCTCGCGGTTCTTTTCCTGCGACATCCAACGTGCACCAGCTGAACTCTGGGCCTCTCCCCAGCTCGCGCCCACCTTAGTGCCCCGGCGTACGCCCCCTCTCCTGTACGCGCCTTCGGGGGACCCCTGAGGGCGGTATTCGGTTGCAAAAAAGATGACGGGAAGGGATCCTCGGCTCCGCCGTGGCCAAGGATCTCTCCCGCCCGCGTGTGGCAACTTCCCTTCCGCGTTCGTCGGGGGCGCGTCCATACCGCGGCGGCGCCCTCCTTCTTCTGGTGGTCACCTCGGCTGGCTGCGCGCCGGGCTCGACGACAGCGGAGCAGATCACGCCGCGCGTGGTGGCGCGAGCGCCGCTCGAAGGCACCGCCGCCGTCCTCACGGAGCGGCCCGTCAAGGCGAAGGGGAGCACGCTCGCGACCGTCAAGGACAGCGCCGCGATCGCGTCCGTGATGGAGCCCGAGACCGGCGCCGCCCAGGTGTCCTCGTCGACCGACAGCGCGCGCTGTCCGGCCGAGATGGCCCTCGTCGAAGATCGCGTGTGCGTCGACCGCTGGGAGGGCTCTCTGGTCGAGCTGACGCCCAGCGGCGAGCGCCCCTGGTCGCCCTTCGATCCGATCGATGGCAGCGAGCGCCGCGTCCGCGCCGTGTCCTGGCCGGGCGTCATCCCGCAGGGCTACATCAGCGGGATGCAGGCGAAGCGGGCGTGCGCGGCGTCGAGCAAGCGCCTGTGCACATCGAACGAGTGGGTGAGCGCCTGCCGAGGCCCCGAGGACACGATCTTTCCCTACGGCACGAGCCGCCAGCTGGGGGTGTGCAACGACGACGAGCGACCGGTGCACCCGGTCGCCGAGATCGCGGCGCTGCTCGATATCAAGTCCGAGGAGCTCTGGACGACGGCGATGAACAACCCGCTCATCAACCAGCTGTCCCACGCGCTGCTCCCGACGGGCCAGCGCGCGGGGTGCACCAACGGCTACGGCGTGTTCGACATGGTCGGCAACCTCCACGAGTGGGTCGATGATCCGCGCGGCACCTTCCGTGGCGGCTATTTCATGGACACGACGCGCAACGGCGAGGGGTGCAAGTACTCGACAACCGCGCACTCCTTCGGCTACCACGACTACTCGACCGGCTTCCGCTGCTGCATGGATCCGGAGCCGGCTGATTAGTGCTGGCCGCACGGCGTGCGGCCGACGGTAGAGCGGCCGCGAGGCGGACGCGGTGCTCGGGGCGACGCGGCGGAGAATCCAGGCGTACGCCCCGCGCGCGTCCCGCCCCGGAGCGGTGGCCCGCGCTCCGGCTGGGCCGCTCGCGCGCGGCGCGAGCGAGCGCGCGAGTCAACGGCAGCCCGGCGATGCAGCGCAGGAATCCAAGGCGACACAAGCGAAGAGAGTGCCGATGCTCGACTCCGGAGTGAGCGCGGCGGCGCGGCGCCGCGCTGCCGCGACCGCCCTTGCCGCCCTTCTGGCGATCGGGTGCAGGAAAAAAGAAAAAGCAGAGCCCATCAACGTCCAGCCGCCCCCGGGCGCGGCGTCCGCGGATGAGCTCACCACCGCCATTGGCCAGGCACGTGGCATCGACTCGGCGCTCGCGCCGTCCTCGACCCGATGGCGACGGGTGTTCGTGCTGGACGACAAGCGTGCGGTGGTGACAGGAGAAGTCGAGAACGAGGCGATCGCGCTCGTGACCGAGAACGCAGGCAGGACCTGGCGCTCTCTGCGGCGCCTCCGCGAGGGGTGGTCCACCTGGTCGGTCGGCGCCGACGGCGCCACCGTGCTCACCGCCGGCCCGCGCGGCCAGGCTCCCCCGAAGGGCGCGCGCGGCGCTGCAGGGACGCCGCCCGCGGTGGACCCGCCAAGCCTCTTCTTCGCGCCGTTCGAGGCGAACGAGCTCTCGGCGCCCGCGCCGGTCGCGCTGCCCGAGATGGGCCGCGGAGCGCGGCCGCTGGCGAGCTCCGTGCCTGCGGTGCTGTCGGCCGAGAGCGCCGTGCTGCTCGTCGAGCCGAAGCCCCGGCGCGCGACCCTCGTCTATGCGGGGCCGCCCGGCGCCGCGCCGGTGCCGCCGGTCCAGCTCCCCGCGCAGGAACAAGCGCTGCCCGTGCCGTATGGCCGCCCGCCGGCGATCCTGTCGGTGCGCGGGCGCAGCCTCCTCGCGCGACCCGTCCCCGAACCGGGGAGGCCGCTTGACGCGCCCCGGATCATCGAGGGACTCGCGATGAGCCCAGCGGCTACGGCCGCGCTCTCCGCGATACCCGCGTGCGACTTCGCCGGGTGGTCGATCCAGCTCGTGCCTCAGCCGCCCGACAAGACCGCCGTGGTCGCCATCTCGGCGACGCAGACAGCCGTGCTGAAGCTCCCGGCGAAAGCCGCACCCGGAGCCGCGGTCGGCTGTGCAGCCGATCGGATCATGGTCGAGGTCATCGCACCCACAACCGGAGCGCACACGCTCGCGACGTGCACCCTCGAAGGGACCTGCGTCCTCGCCGAGAAGCCGCCATTTCGCCCCTGGATGGAGCCGCACGAACGGTCTGTCGCTCTGGCGCCCACACGCGAGGGAGTCGTGGCGGTGCTGACGTCCCGCGCCGCAGCGCGATGGGGGATCCATATCGCGCAATCGCCGGAAGGAGGTAATATCTACGACGTCCCCAGGGTAATCGGCGAAGACACGGGCGAGCGCGGCCGTATCGAGCTCGGAGCGCTCCTCTCCTTCGGAAATCGACTCTTGATGCTCCTCCAGGCAGACGTCACCGGGACATCGCGTCGCGGATGGTACGTCACGGCCTCCGAGGACAGCGGGCTCACCTGGAGCCCGCCCTGAGCTCCGTCTCGAACGGGATAGCCATTCTGAACGCGGCGCGTCAGCAAAGCCTCCATCCGATCTGACCGCTGCGTGCGCAGCGGTCTCCAGACCTACTTCGCTGGAGCGGCCGCCTGAGCGACGCGCTTGCGTCCCTTGACGCTCGGCTTCTTCACAGGCGCAGGTCCCGCCGCGGTCTTGCGCGCGTTCGCGCTCGCCTGCTCGGCGGTCTTCGCGTCGCCTGCATAGCGGGCGAAGCGACGATCGCCCCCCTGGAAAATCCGCTTCTCCAGCTTGAGCTCCTTCAGCGCTGCGGCGGCGCGCGTCTGCGGGATACCCGCCTGCTTCGCCACCTCGCTCGCGCTGACGCCCGAGCTCGCCTTGACGACGCGCTCGACCGCGTCAAGCGTCTCCTGACGCTCCGCCGAGGCGGCCGGCGACTTGCGCGGGCGGCCAGGCCGGCGCTTCGGCGCGGCGCCACGCTTGGCCGCGACGGAAGACGGTTTGGACTGGACCGCTCCAGGGCGGGCACGCGAACGGCTGCGGCGCGGCGCCGGAGCCGCAGCCGGAACCAACGGCGCTCCCCCCGTCACGGCGCCCAGCTGATTCTTGACGAGCGCGAGGATCGCCTCGTCCGGCATTTTCCGCACGAGGTTTACAATCTGCTGTGAAAAGGCATCGGTCGCCATGTGCTCTCCCTCGTCGCCGAATCCAGCTCGGCGGTTGGGTACGACTATGCCGTTGCCACTTGCCTGGTCAAGCGAATTGAGGATAGCCGGCCGTCTTTTCTTTCAATAGGCGCTGCGGGCGGGCTCAATCGGAGAGCTCATTGGACGGCCACGAACGGCTGGGCTGCTTTGCTCGACACGAGCCGAGCGACGAAGCGCCCCACGCGCGTCGATTGATAGCCGAGACCCCTCCCCCGCGCAGGACGGCCCGGGCCGCGCCAATCCCCTCAGCCCCGCTCACGATGCACCGCGGCATTGCGTGTCTCGGGTGCTCGCGGCAGGTCGGGTAAGCACTGTATGAGAACCAAGCAACCCCGCTCCCTCGATCAGGCCCGTCACGGGCGGCAATGCGGGCACGCGCACAACCGCGAGGCGCATCGACCCCGGCCTGGGCCTGCCCACCCCAATCATTGAGGCGCCCGGAGCCGGGTGCGAGCGCCTGGCGGCCACACACAGGCGGCCAGCGCGTGGCTACATTGCACGCCCCGGGCGCACGACTGACCTATGCAGGGGCGTGATACGATGCCGCCCGCGGGAGGGCGCGGCGGGGGGGCTTCGCTATGAGCGCCGGAGGGGGAGGAACCAGGGTCGACCCGTGAGCGCCTCGCCTCACGGTCCACGGGGCCACGTGCTCTCGCCGAGACCACTTTTCCTGTCCGCCCGCGGCGCGACCCCGGCGTCTATGCTCGCGCGCCTGCTTCGAGCCCCGCTGCGCCGGAGCAAGTCGCCAACAGCGCGCCGCGAGCCGCTGGTCGAGCTCTTCGCACGACATCCGCTCATCTCCGCGGGATAGCGCTGCCCCCGTGCTCGGCCGCGTCCCGATCGACAGCCAACCCGCCGAGCTCTTCGGATTGACGACTCCACGTCGGCGTCGCCCCGATCCGAGGCACGCTCTCTCGCGCAGCACCGATCTCGGCATCAACCCGCGCAGCTTCGGCCCGCGGGCGGCGCGAGGTGGCCACATGGATCCCGTCGCGCCCGGCCGGCCGGCGCGTGTACGCGCGGCCGGTCGGCAGACCTTTCGTTACATAGGAGAGCGCCGAGGAGAGCTCATCGCCCTGCTCGGCCTCGCCGCTCGAGCTCTCTCGAGAGAGCTCAGCCTTCGGCCCGGTGCTTTCGAGCGCGGCGCGCGGGTCGCACCCCGGGGTGCACGTCCTCTACGACATTGGCGCCCGCCCCAATTGGAGGAGTAGGAGGGACGGCGGGGAGCCGGCCCGCTCCGCCTCGACTTCTTCAAACGCCTTCCTGTCCATATCCACGCCGACCCAGAATCCACGCCGACCCAGAATCCACGCCGGCCCCGGTCGACGCCGGCCCGGCGGTCGGACGAGATTGCCCAGCCGCCGACAATCCGTTGACATGCGCGTCCGCCGCGGAGAACGATGCGCGCATGGCGCTGGTACGCGTGCTCGAACCCGAGGTGATGGATACCGACGAGGACGCGCGGGCCTACGACAGCATGGACCACGCCGCCGTGAACACGGCGTTCTGCGACGCTCTCCTCTCCCACGTCCCCGATCTCGCATACGCCCTCGACGTCGGCACAGGGACGTGCCTGTTGCCCATCGAGCTTTGCAGGCGCGTGCCGACAGCGCGGATCAAGGCGATCGATCTCTCCGCCTCGATGCTCGATCTCGGGCGCCGCCACGTCGAGCAGGCCGGGCTCACCGGCGCGATCGCGCTCGCCCTCGAGGACGCCACGGCGCTGCCCGAACCGGACGCGACCTTTTCAGCCGTTTTTTCGAACAGCATCGTCCATCACATCCCGGAGCCGACGCGGGTCATGCGCGAGATGCTCCGCGTCCTCCGACCCGGCGGGGTCCTGTTCGTGCGAGATCTGGTCCGTCCGGACGACGAGGCGTCGGTGGCGGCCCTCGTCGGTGCGTATGCAGCAAACGATACGGCATACCAGCGGGCCCTCTTCGACGCATCGCTGCGCGCCGCGCTCTCGCTCGTGGAGGTCCGGGCAATCCTGCGCTCGCTCGGGATTCCCCCCGCATGCGCGCAGATGACGAGCGACCGGCACTGGACCCTGGCGTTCCGCACGGCCCCCTGATCCGGAGGCGCCGCGCCTCGACGATGCCGTCCCGTCAAATCGACGGGACGGCCGGCCCGGCACGTAATAAAAGCGTCCGCGTGAACGCCACCGGAACACGAGCCCGCCGGACGCGCGGCGGTGCCCCCGCGCTCCTCCTGTCCTTCGCCATCGCGCTCCTCGCGGCCTGCGAGGAGAGCCCGCCGCGCCCGGGCGAACCGGAGCGACCAGCGCCCCCGCCGCCCCAGCCGAGCGCGGCGGCCGCGCCGCCCGCGGCCAGCTCGGCCGCCGCGGAGCTGCCGAGCGCAGGCGCGGAGGGAGACGCGGGCGATCCCAAGGGCGCGCCCGCATGGCAGGGGACGTGGGAAGGGCGCTACGACGCCAAGAAAGGCAGCGTCGTGCTGCCCCCCAAGGTCAAGGACGCCGTGCGCCAGAAGGACGACGGCAAGCTGGCCACCGGCCCAGGAACGGTGACGCTGACCGTCGAGCCGAGCGGTGAGCTGAAGGGCACCGCGAAGGGCGCGCTCGGCGACGCGACGATCGTCGGAAAGGTCGAGGACGGCATGGTCCGCGCCTCGGTCTTCCCCGAAGATCCGCGCGCGCCGAACGCGATGACCGGCATCCTCGTCGGCGAGCTGAAGGAGAACGTCATCGACGGCCGGCTCCGGGTGACCGGGCCCGACGCCATGCTCGTGCGGGAATCCCCCGTGGAGCTGAAGAAGAAATGATCAGCTCCGCTGGATGAGAACGCCGGCGCCGGCGTCTCGTCCAGCGGCGTCGCGCGTCAGCTCGCTCCGCCGGCTCCGCCCGACTCGCCCGCCGCTCGGCCCTGCGGTGCAGCCCCGGCCTCGCCGCCGGCGCCGCCGCGGCCGCGACCCGCCTCGCTCCGTCGCTCCTCGCGCAGGCGGGCCACCTCGGCGTCCCGCTGCTCGTACGCCACGATGATCCGCTGCACGAGCGGGTGGCGCACGACGTCGACCTCGGTGAACGAGCAGATCGCGATCCCCTCGATCCCCGCGAGCAGCTCGCGCGCCTCGGCGAGGCCGCTGCGCGCGCCGTGCGGGAGATCGACCTGCGTGACGTCGCCGGTCACCACGGCGCGCGAGGCGTAGCCGAGGCGCGTGAGGAACATGCGCATCTGGTCGCTCGTCGCGTTCTGCGCCTCGTCGAGGATGACGAAGCAATCGTTGAGCGTGCGGCCGCGCATGAAGGCGAGCGGGGCGACCTCGATCTGACCGCGCGTCACGAGGCCTTGCGCCTTGTCCGCGTCCATCATGTCATGGAGCGCGTCGTAGAGCGGGCGCAGGTAAGGATTCACCTTCTCGGCGAGATCGCCGGGCAGGAAGCCGAGCCGCTCTCCCGCCTCGACGGCCGGACGGGTCAGGATGATCCGCTTGACGCGGCGCTCGAGCAGCGCGTGGACCGCCATGGCCATCGCGAGGTACGTCTTGCCCGTCCCCGCCGGCCCGATGCCGAACGTCATGTCGTGCGATCGGATCGCCTGGATATAGCGCTTCTGCGCCAGCCCCTTCGCCGAGATCGGCCGGCGGCGCGCCGAGATGAGGACGACGTCCTCGAACAGATCGCGCAGGGTCATCCCCGGGTCGTCCCGGAGCGCCTGCACCCCGCGGACGTAGTCCTGCGGGTCGAGGACCACGCCGCTCCTCAACATCTGCGCGGCCTCGGCCAGGCACCGCTCGGCGAGCGCGACCTTGTCCGCGTCCCCGGCGAGCCGGATCGTGTTGCCGCGGACGCCCGACTCGATGCCAAGAGTGCGCGCGATGAGCTTGAGATTCTCGTTCCCTGGCCCGGCGAGGGCCACCAAGGTGCTGTTGTCGAGCACCTCGACATCCGCCGTGATCCGCACGCTGGTCGTCATCGCGTGATCCTTCCCCGCCTTTGCCCCGGCGCTCCGCCGCCGGTACGTGCCGTCCTCCCATGAACGGGCCCTTGACTACACCCATCTCTCACGCGACTGTCCTGCCCGCTCGCCCTGTGACCTACACGGAATCGTAACGTCCTGGTCATAATCTCGCGGTGAAATGCGAGTGGTATCGGGCGCGCGGGCGAGCCGCGCACAGGGAGAACTGCATGAGGTTAGCTACATCGGCGCTGCTGGGCATGACTGTTACGCTGTCGGGCCTTTCGGCGCTAGCACAGCCTGGGCCCCAGGGCCCAGCGCAACCGGCGCCGGCGCCGCCCGCCGACGCGGTGCCGCCCGCCGGCGCGGTGCCGCCCGCCGACGCGGTGCCGCCCGCCGACGCGGTGCCGCCGCCGCCCGCTACCGCCCCGCCGCCGGATCCGGCGCCGCCACCGGCAGCGCAGCTACCGCCTCCGCCTCCTCCTGGAGCGGCAGCGGCCGCCGCGGTGCCGCCGCCGCCGGCGCAGGTGTTCGCGCCGACCGCCGAGGCCGCGGTCGTGACGGAGCAGCAGCCGCTGGCCGGCTGGCACGGCGGCTTCTTCCTGCGGGACGCCAGCGACACCTTCCGGCTGTACCCGAAGGGGCGGATCCACCTCGATTTCGCCAGCAGCTTCGGCAGCGGGGTCTCGGACGTGAAGGCGGCCGACGGCGGGAACGCGTTGCAGCCGCGCTTCTTCGTCCGTCGTGCGCGGCTGGAGCTCGACGGCGAATTCCTGAAACGATGGTCGTTCAAGCTCGACGTCGACTTCGCCGGCCAGCCGCTCGGGAACGCCAACGGCAGGAGCGAGACCTCCGCCGCGCCGGCGGGCGCCGAGCCGACGGCCGAGACGGCGCGCTTCGCCGCGGTCCAGAGCACGAGCGCGAGCGCCTCGCTCGCCGACGTCTGGATCAACTACTCGGTCATGCCGGCGCTGAACTTCATGTTCGGACAGTTCAACTCCCCCTTCGGGATGGAGATCCAGACGAGCAGCAACAGCATCACGTTCATGGAGCGCAACATCGCGATGCGCAGCTTCGCCCACCCGGAGGGCAAGAGCATCGGGTTGATGGCGTGGGGCGACGTCGCCGACAAGATGTTCTCCTACGGCATCGGCGTGGTCGCCGGCGACGGCCAGAACCGGCCGGGCGTCGATGCGCCGCCCGATTTCATCGGCCGCGTGTTCGCCCGCCCGTTCGCCGGCGACAAGAAGGGGCTGCTCGCCAAGGCGCAGATCGGCGTCAGCGCACAGCACGGGGAGCGCGACCAGGGCTACGTGGGCTACGACTACGCGCCCATCAGGACGGGGCAGGGGTACACGCTCTGGGGCGGCGGCTACAGGGATTCGCTGCAGCGGCAGGTCCACGTCATCCCGTCGGGGGCGCAGAACGCGATCGGCGGCGAGCTCCGGCTGCCCATCAAGTGGGTCGAGCTCCGGGCCGAGGCGTATTACCTCGCGAACAACACCCGCGAGGCGGTGGAGGGCTATCAGCTCACCAACACCGAGCGGCTCGGCCAGGTGAACGGCCTCGCGTGGTACGTGCAGCTGTCCGCATGGCCCGTGGGCGACGCTTTCGTCACCGGCGACCCCGGGTACAGCCCGCGCCCCGCGAAGGTCGATCTGGCGAAGGAGCCCGAGAAGCCGAGGTCGGGGCTCGAGGTCGCGGCGCTGCTCGCGGGGATCCATGCGACGTACGACGGCGCGTCCCGCCACGGCAGCACGCACGACGAGAACACGCCGGGCGCCGAGGGCGGGCCGGGCACCGACCTCAAGGTCATGCAGCTCGGCCTCGGCGCCAACTACTGGCATACAAAGAACGTGCGGCTCAGCGTGAATTACAACGCCTACCTGACGCCGGGCAGCGGCTCGGACGAGAACCTCCTCCGGGTGCCGGGCAACACCTTGAAGCGGGCCGACGCGCACGCGCTGCACGAGCTCGGCGCCCGGCTCGGCCTGTCGTTCTAGCCCCGCAGCGCCGCCCTCTCCGCCGCGGCCGGCGCTCCGGCCGCGGCCCTCGATCGTTTGCCCTCAAACGAAATTTGCCGCCAGGGCATCTTGGGCGCGCGGCCCGCGGGACGCAGGCAGGCGGATGGGGCGCCTCAATTTTGGCCCAGGGCACCGCAGCAGGGTACCCGTCGGGCCATGCGCGAGATGCGTCAGTGGATCGCCGTCGGTGCAGCGGTGGGGCTCGTGGCCGTGACCCTCCCCATGCTGCGCGAGCACGACGTAGAGCTCGGAGGGCTGCTCGCCAAGAAGACGATCGCCGGCGCGCCGAAGATCACACGGACCGTGACGCCGCCGCCGCTCACGGACCTTGACCTCACGCGCATCGACGACCGGAGGAGCCCGCCGACGGCGCCGGCGCACACCGGCCGCGTCGCGGAGCTGACCCTCGACCCGATGTACCAGCGCGCGGCGATCGGCTTCCTGCGGGCAGGCCAGGTCCCGGAGGGCGCGGTCGTGATGACCGATATCCGCACCGGGAAGGTGCTCGTCTGGGCGAGCTACGTGCACGAGGGCGCGCTGCACGACGTCGCCGCCGAGGCCACCGCGCCGTCGGCGAGCATCTTCAAGGTCGTGACCGGCACCGCCCTCATGGAGGCCGGCCTGAGCCCGAGCACGAAGCAGTGTTATTCGGGCGGCGAGCACTCGATCCGGCCGGCCGACATGATCGACAACAAGCGACGCGACAAGTACTGCGCGACGCTCACGCAGGCGATGGGCCGGAGCATCAACACGGTGTTCGCGCGGCTCGCCGCCAAGAACCTCGACCACGAGAAGCTCGGCGCCGTGGCCGCGAAGCTCGGATGGGGAC
The DNA here is from genome assembly GCF_051519845.1 of Sorangium sp. So ce362. Taxonomy (NCBI): domain Bacteria; kingdom Pseudomonadati; phylum Myxococcota; order Polyangiales; family Polyangiaceae; genus Sorangium; species Sorangium sp. So ce362. The sequence goes on from NZ_CP150332.1 coordinate 10,469,037, forward strand.
AGGACACGCCGTTCGACGTCAAGATCGCGGCGAGCACGATCTCGCTGCCGGAGGACGACCTCGGCTTCGCGCGCACCGCGGCCGGCTTCTGGAACACGACGCTGTCGCCGTTCCAGGGGGCGAACCTGGCGACCATCGTCGCCAACGGCGGCGAGATGATCCGCCTCCACGTCGTGTCGAGCGTGAAGGACGAAATCGGCGAGATCTACCAGGGCGCGAGCGAGCGGCAGGTGCTCAAGCGGGTGATGGACGAGAGCACGGCGAGCGCGGTCACCGCGATGATGGAAGCGACGGTGGATAACGGCACGAGCTACCGCTCGTTCCACGATCGCAACGGTCGCGCCTACCTCCCGGATATCCGCGTCGCCGGCAAGACCGGGACGCTCACGAAGCCGGGGCCCGAGGGGCCCTTCTACACCTGGTTTGTCGGCTTCGCCCCGAGCCGCAAACCGGAGGTCGCGATCTCCGTGATGGTCGCCAACGCCCCGAAATGGCGAGTGAAAGCGACAAACGTCGCGTGCGACATGCTCCGCACCTACTTCGCGGACAAGGGCGCGCCCGGCGTGACCGATCCGAGCAACCGGGCCAGCTCCACCGCCCATCGGCGATGACGCGGACACCTGGGCGAGCCGCTGAGCCGCGGTGCGCCAGGCCCGACCTGGCGCGCTACGCGGCGCAGCAGCGGCCGAGCACAGGGAGGAGCGCCCGGACCGAGGCGACGCGACCGCCAGCGCGGCCCGACCGGGCTGGATGTCAGACAAACCACGCCGTGGGCTGCGTGACCCTGCCTCAAGGCTGAGATCGTTCGCCAGAATTCCGCCCTGAGCGCGATCCGGCGATGATGACGCGCGGTCGATGTGCCTGCTCGACGGCTGGCAGGGTTTGCAGGACCGTTGTACGCCCGCGAGGACGATCGATTTATAGAACTTTTCCGCCCAGGACCGGCCCCCCACCACCTGCTCGCCGTCCGCGGTGCGAAGGTCCGGGCCGCTCCGATGCAGCCGGACACCCTGGGCCAGGGTGGGACCTAGTTGCGAGGGCTGCTGCTTGTGCAGCTTGTGCTCGGCCGAGATCTGCGTGCTAGCATCTCTGTTGTGCAGGTTGTGCTCCGCAAGCTCGGCCGGGGATCGCGCGCAGTCGTTGGCCGGCTCGTCCGTGCACCACGGAAAGGCTCGGTCATCGTCATCGAGTTCTCCGACGGAATGCATGAATACGTGACGACGCCGGTCAAGCGCGTGTTGCGTCTCGCCGGGCGCGAAGTCTTCTACATAGAGACCGTGAACTCCCGGTACCGCCTCGAGGTGCGCGGCCGCGAGGTCGCGCTGGACGGCGCGGTCGGCGGCTGAGCGCAGCCGGATGCGCCTGGAGCCGCGCGAACCCTGCGCCTGATGTAACGGCCCGCAGCCCTGCGCCCTGCGAACCACGGCTTGCCAACGGGCGGCCTGCCGGAGCACCCTACTGCACACTCGTCTAGCGCAAGAACTGCGTTTCCGAGCGCATTGCCCCTTGCGCTTCCATTCGCGCTTGGGCAAAGTCCCGCTCCCTTTGAGGGGCCCCGCGGTAGGCCATCCACCGGTGCAGGATGGGGCTCGCCTGGCGAGCTGTCGTCACGATGCCGCGCCCGCGCCCCGACCGTGAGGAGATTGAAGCAGATGGGCAAGCGCGATCGCCGCCAGTCGATGAAGATGAAGCGCCGCAAGGCGCAGACGGCCAAGAAGGAACGCGCCAAGCGCAGCAAGCTGTCGCGGGCCACGACCGAGGTCGCCGGCAAGGCGAAGAAGCCCCGCGCCTCCAAGGGCGCCGCCGCTCCCGCGAGCCCTTCGCCGGCTTCCTGACGGGTGCATGGCCGGTCCGCCGGCCACACGCGGGGCCGCCGCTGCGGAGCGGCCCGAGCGATCACCGATGTCCCGCCCGCGCCGCGCTGTCCCAGCGCACGGCCTAGAGTCGCCCGGTCCAGCGGCGGCGCTCACTCATCACGAATGACACGCGTGTGGAGGCTCAGGCCGGGTTGCCGGTCCGGGTCGCTCGCGCTCGTCGCCTCGCCGGCTGCCTTCTCCTGCGGCGGGGGCTCGCCGAGGAGCCCGGTGTCGCCGTTGCGTCGCTCCTCGCCGACCAGCTCCCAGTGGCCTCGCTCGTCGCGCCAGCGCTGCGCGACCCGGGTGGCGCGGACCGTGGCCTCGTCGTTCCGCAGCCAGAGGACATCGAGGTAGACCTCGGCCTCGTCGCGCTGGGTCATCTCGAAGCCGCCGAACTCCACGTCGACGACCCGGAGGCGCGTGCCCCAGTCCGCGTGGCGGCTCATGAAGTCCTGGCGCGCCTTCGACCCGACGCGCTCGAGCGCCACATCCATGCGGCCGAACCGGGCCGCCGTGTTCATCTCGAGCGCCGCCTCGGTGAGGCGCTGGGAGCTGCTCGGGACGATGCCGCAGCCGGCGAGGTGGACGAGGCTCAGGGCGAGGAGGAAGCGGCGCATGGCCGAGCACCGTGGGCGAAGGGGTCGGCACGGGCAAAGTTTCCGGCCGGCGCGCGGCGCTCAGAACGAGTTCGTCGCGACGAAGTAGAGCTGGCCGCCGGGGATCGCGAGCGGGCTCAGGCCGTACGCGTACCCGAAGCGCAGCTGCGAAGAGAGGAAGTACCCGAGCGTCAGGCTCAGCCACACCTCGCCGCCGATCGAGGTGTGCAGCTGCGGCGAGTAGAGCAGGCTCTTCTGCGTGAAGAGCGCGATGTCGTCCGTCTCGAAGCGGTTGAATGCGCCGCCGTGGTCGAGGAAGACGCTCGCGTCGATGCGGCGCAGGTAGAGCGGCAGCGTCGAGAGGCCGCGATCGGGCTGCAGGAGGGGCACGCGGTACTCGAACGTCTGCGAGAAGTACGAGCGACCCGCCATCACGCCCGGCGCATAGCCGCGGAGCGTGAACGAGCTATTCGTGACCCCGGTGAGCAGGGTGTCGACGAGCGTGAGGTTCTCGAGATCGTACCCGCCGACCGCGTAGGTGGCGCCGCGAGAGAAGTTGCCGCCGGAGACCGCCCCGGCGACGCGGAATGCGAGGGTGTGGTCGCCGGACCAGGGCATCGCGACGTACGCGCTGAGGGCCGTCGAGAACGCGTAGGTCGTATAGCTGCTGGCCGTCTCCGGGCCGGCGTAATCGAGGCCAGCGTTGAGCGAGAGCCCGCGCCGCGCGCCGGCAGCGTCGATCGAGCCCTCGGCGTTCGAGAACCCATAGCCGATGTGCGCGAGGTTCAGCGTGCCCTGCGGCGGGAGGACGGTCCGGGGCGCGTACGGGTCAAGCTTGTTGCCGATGGGGAGCTGCCCCTTGAAGGCGACGCTGCTGAACGATGCGCTCAGGTTCTGCCGCGAGAACTCGCCGCGGATCGGGTAGCTGACGCCCGAGACGATCCCGATCGATCGCTCGTCGTAGGTGACGTTGCGGCCGTTGATGCGGTAGCCGCTGCGCGGCGACATGGCGTAGTACGCGCGGACGCCGAGATCGATGGGCAACCGCCCGTAGGTGTACCCGAAGAGGACGGTCGGGGCCGGCGCGTCCGGCTGCACGGTGAGCTCGCCGAAGACCCCGTGGCGACCGACGATGTCGGAGCCGGTCACGCTCACGGTCAGCGCGTTCGATCCATAGCTCCCGGGCGCGTAGTCGAGCGTGATCGCGCGCGGCGCGAGCGTCGGAAACGGGCTGTAGGGGGAGCGATCGAGCCGCACCGCCGAGGGCTCGGTCGCGGGATCGGGGCGGTCGGTCGGGGGCGGCGGCGCCGGGAGGAAGCGCGCCGGGTCGAGCGGCATGACGAAGAGGTCGTGGCCGCGGGAGGTATATCCGACATAGACAAGCGTCTTTCCATCGGGGCTGATCGCCGGATGGAAGGCCCCGAGTCTGACGTTGGTGACCTGCCGCAGCGTGCCGGCCGAGAGCGCGTAGGCGTAGACGTTGTGGATGCCGGTGCGGTCGGAGGTGAAATAGAGCGTCTCGCCGTCGGGCGACCAGACCGGGCTCATCTCGGTGGCGCGATCGCGCGTCACCTGGCGGTAGCTGCCTGTGGCGACGTCCACCACGCGGATGTCGCGGTAGCCGCCGGCGGTCCAGACGCTGTAGGCGAGGCGCTTGCCGTCGGGAGAGAACGACGGGGAGTAGGCCTGCTCGAAGCGTGCGCTCGGCACGAGATCGCGCCGCTCCGAGAGCGTGCCGTCCCGGGAGAGCCGCGCGATCTCCAGGTAGCGGGTGCCCTTGCTGTTGAGCGAGAAGGCGACGAGATCTCCGGTCGGGCTCACGTCGGGGGCCGAGGATCGGAGGCCGCGCGTCAGCCGGCGCCGCGCGGGCTCGTCGCCGTCGGGCGCCTCTTCGCCGCGCGGGAGGAAGACCAGGTCGTGTCGATAGTACTGATTGCGCCACGGCATGAGGGCCGTGAAGATCAGGTCGCCGGCCGGCGTGAACGCCGGTCGCGAGGCCGCGTTGGTGCGCGCGACAAGCGCCTCCTGGCGCTCGGCCCCGGGCGCGGGCGCGGCGAGCGAGAGGCGGTAGATGCCGGGGCGGGTGCGGCCGTCGTCGCGGAAGTAGACGATCTCGTCCGCCGCGGTCCGGCGCGCGACGGGCGGAACGAACCGCGGGTAATAGACGGTGCGGCCGTGATGGGTGAGCCGCGTGCCTTCGCGGAGGCCGCGCGCCTCGACGGCCGCCAGCTGCTCCCGGTAGAGCCGGCGGAGGTGGTCCTTCCAGCCCTCGTAGAGCTCGACGTAGGTCTTGCCGGTCACGCGGCGGACGGCGCGGTTGATCCCCCACGGGATGAGCGACGCGCCGTAGTCGGCGGAGACGGCGCGCATCGTGTTGGGCCCGTAGACGTCGATGATCCAGCCCAGGAACCTCGATCCGTAGAGGTACCAGAGGGTGCCCTGCGGCCAGCGGAACGGGGAGCTCGAGATCTGATCGAGCCCCGCGATGTTGTCGTCGAGCACGTCGGCGCGCAGGTACATGTCGAACGTGGTCGAGCGCATCCGGCCGCCGCTCGTGTGGTTGCTCTCGCTCACGACGGCGAGCCCCTCGATGATCCACCGCGGCTGCACCTGGTTCGGCGAGAACGACTTGCCCACGATCGCGTTCAGGATCGCGGGGATCCCGGAGGTGTTGTCGATGTGCGCGATGTGCGTGAACTCGTGCGTGAGCAGGTCGAGGTACCAGTCGTCGTAGTCGCCGAGCGTCGACATGTCCTCGGGCCCCGACACGAGGAGGTGGATCGCGTTGTAGGGGAGCGTGCCGGCCGATCCGTTCGCGTTCTCCGAGTCGTCGGTGATCACGATCTCGGTGCGGCCCTGCGGGGCGTAGCCGAGCGTGTGCTCGACGCGTCCGTAGATCGTCTCGGCGAGCGAGGCGATGCGCGCCGCGATGGGCTCGAGACCCTGCGGATGGTGCACGCGGAAGTGCGCGGTCTCGAAGGTCCAGAACGCGAGATCGGGGTCGCCTGTCGCCCGGGCAGGACGCGGCGCGAGGAGCAGCAGCGCCGCGAGGGCGACGGAGGAGAGGACGGAGGCTACGCGGTGGAGCGACCGGCTCGCTCGCGAGCCGGGGCGCGCGGTAGAACGATTCACCAGAGATCGAGGCGACGTTGCGGCGTCAGAGGTCGTCGTAGAAGAGCGGCTCCCTGTTGCGCGTGAACCGGGAGACGAGCTGGCGGCCCTCCGCCGAGATCTGCGTGATCCTGGCGCCGAAGCCCGGCTCGGCCGAGTCCTTCGAACCGCCGGCCTCGCGCGTCCACCGGACCGTCGCCAGCGCGGCGAACTCGTAGTCGCCCGGCAGGCGGACACGCAGGCTCACGACGGAGCCGGTCGGCGGGATCTTGTAGGTCGCAACGAAGATGCCCCCGTGCTCGATGACATCGTTGCCAGCGAGGCCCTTGTAAAAATTCGACGGGGTCAAAGCGCCGAGCTCGACGTCGACGACGGCGGCGGGCGTGCGGTTGTCGACAGACGGCTGCGTGGCCTGGGGCGGCGGTGCTCGGCGCGCGTCCGCAGCCGGGCGGGAGGCGGCCGGGTGAGCGGGCGGGGCGGGCGCCGGCACATGCCGTGACGGCTGCGGCGAGGGCAGCGTCTGCTGGAGGGGCGCAGGGGCGGCCACCGCGACGGGCGCAGGGGCGGCCACCGCGACGGGCGCAGGGGCGGCCACCGCGACGGGCGGCGGTGCCACCGCGACGGGCGCAGGGGCGGCCACCGCGACGGGCGCAGGGGCGGCCACCGGAGCCGGCGCTGCGGCGGCCTGCGCTCTGCTCAGCGCGTGCACCTTGCTCAGCGAGGAGGCGACGTGATCCATCAACACATCGATCACCGGATCCGCCACCGTGATCCCCTGCAGACGGTTCAGGACGTCGCGCACGTGGCCGAGCGCGATCTCGCTGCCGTCGAGGGTCTGCCCCCCGGAGCGCTCGATGCGGTGCATGATGCCCATCGCCTGCGCAATCGGCTCGGCGAGCGCCTCGATTTCCGGCGACACTCCCCCGTTCGACTGGAGCGCATTGAGCGCCGATGCAAGCAGTTCGCGGGCGCTTTTCGCAAGCTGCGCGGGTTCCGACATGAATCCTCCGAGGGGCGCATCCTACGCGGTCGCGCGCGCGTAGGTTCAGGATTCGATGGCCCGCGCGCCGGCCAGGCGACCCCGCCGGCGCCAACGCCGCCTGCCGAGCGCGCCCCGGCCGGCGGTCACCCGCTCGGCGCCCCCGACGCGCCCGACGAAACGAGCGCCGCGAGCTCGCCCGCCGACGCCGGCTCGCCATCGATCTCCCCCTCCAGCAGCGCGACGGCCGTGTCGCCGGTCCGCACGAGGACCACCCCGCCCTCAGCCACCGCCTCGCCCGGCGCGAGCGCCTCGGGGAACCTCGGCGCCGGCGCCGCCCGCAGCACGATGACGCAGACGCCCTCGATCTCGGTCCACGCCCCCGGCGCCGGCGCGAGGGCGCGGACGTGCCGCAGCACGCGCTCGGTCGGCCAGGTCCAGCAGATGGCGCACGCCTCGTCGTCCGGCGCGGGCGCCTCCGTCGCGAGCGCCGGATCCTGAGCGACGCCAGCCACCTCCTCGCCGCGCGCGAACCGGGCGACCGTACGTCGCAGGACGCGCAGGCTCGGCCGGTCCAGGGCGCGGGCGAGCTGCCACGCGGTCCACGCCGGATCGATGAGGAGCCTCTCCTGCTCCAGGATGTCGCCGGTGTCGTACTCCGCCTCGATCCGGTGCGCCGTGACGCCGCTCTCGGCGTCGCCCGAGGCGATCGCCCAGAAGGTCGGATCCGGCCCGCGATGACGCGGGAGCAGCGAGGGGTGCACGCCGATGCCGCCGAGCCGCGCCGCCGTCACGAGCGACATCGGCAGGCGCGTGGTCCAGAACCAGCTGACGAGGAGGTCGGGCGCGAGCGCCTCGACGCGCGACCCGAGCTCGGGGCGCCCGACGTCGGGGCGCAAGAGGAGGCGCGCGCCGAAGAGCCGTCGGGCGCGGCGGAGCCCCACCGCGTCGGCGCGGCTGATCGCGGCCAGGGCGATCTCGTGGCCGTCGCCGTGGAGCAGCAGCGCGGCCAGCGGGAGGCCGAAAAAGACGACCCGGAGAGGACGCTCGCCCGGGCGTCGGCCGAAAAGTTTTCCGTGTCCGAGCAGGCTGATAGGTGAAGGGTCCGATGGCGGCGCCCCCTCCGCAAGGCTCATTTCGTCCGGCGCTCCGGCCCGGTCACCGCTACGACGCGTCCGCCGCGCGACGGCCAATCCTCGTCTTCGAGGACGTATATAAGTCCTACCGCGCGGATCAGCCGGTGCTCCGCGGGATGTCGCTGTCGATCGAGCGAGGCGAGTTCGTGTTCATCACCGGCCCGAGCGGCTCGGGCAAGAGCACGCTCCTCCGGCTCGTGCACCGCACCGAGCGCGTCGACGACGGCCGGATCCTGTTCCTCGGCCGGGACATCGCGCGCCTGACCGACGCGTCGATCCCCGCGCTCCGGCGCAATATCGGCTTCGTGTTCCAGGATTTCAAGCTGGTCCCGAGCTGGACGGTCTTCGACAACGTGGCGATCGCGCTCGAGGTGCTCGGCCTCCCGTCGCGCCTGCTCCGGACCCGGGTAGGCGAGGCGCTCGAGCGTGTCGGTCTGTCGGGACGCGGCGGTGACCGGGCGCAGGTGCTGAGCGGCGGAGAGCAGCAGCGCGTCGCGATCGCGCGGGCGATCGTCGGGGAGCCGGCGCTGATCCTCGCGGACGAGCCCACGGGCAACCTCGACCCGCAGCTCGCGATCGATCTGCTCGGGCTGTTCGAGGACATCCACGAGATCGGCACGACGGTCCTGTTCGCGACGCACGACCGAACGCTGCTCGACGTGCGCCCGCGGCGCGTCGTGGTGCTCGACGACGGGAAGGCGACGGACGTGCCGCACGGCCTCGGGTCCGGCGGCGAGCTCGTCGGCGGCGGCGACGACGAGGACGAGATGGACAGCGGCGTGCGCGGCGCTGCGTAGCGCCGAGCGCTCCGCCTCATGCGACGGGGATAAAGGGAACGGGATGCAGACCAGCGAGCGTGACGATGGGCGGAGATGGCTTCGCACCTGGCGGGCCGGGAGGAGCGACTGGCGCCTGCAGGCGCTGTCGATCTTCTCGCTCGCGGTTGCATTCGTCTGCCTCGCGTCGGCCCTCCTCGTGGTCACGAACCTCATGGCCGTGCGCGATCGCTGGTCGCGCGCGGGCCGCGCCACGATCTACCTGCTCGACAGCGCGACCGAGGCGGAGACCGCGGAGCTCACCCGCGCGCTCGAGCGCACGGAGGGGGTCAAGAAGGTCCGGCTCGTGACGAGCGCCGAGGCGCGCCGCGAGGTGGTGCACGACGACGGCGACAAGGCCCTCGCCGCGCTGCCCCTGAGCGCGTTCCCCGCGTCCCTCGAGGTCGGCTTCACCGAGGAGATCTCCGACGAGGCGCTCGCGTCGATGACCGTGAAGCTGCGCGCCCTGCCGGCCGTGGACACGGTGGAGACCTACCAGCGCTGGACGGAGCGGCTCTCGTCGCTCCTCGGCGGCGGCGTGGCCGCGAGCACCTGCCTCGCGGCGATCGTCCTCTGCGCCGTCGTCAGCGTCATCGGCTCGACGATGCGCCTCCTCTTGCACCGCCGGAAGATCGAGGTCGAGGTGCTGAAGCTCGTCGGCGCGACCGACGGCTTCGTGCGTCGGCCGTTCATCGTCGAGGGCGCGACGCAAGGCGCGGCCGGCGCGGCCGGCGCGCTGCTGATGCTGGGCGCGCTGTTCATGATGGTGCGGGGCCGCTTCGATCACGAGCTCGCCAACCTGCTCGGCGTCTCGCCGTCGTTCCTGCCCTGGCCGGTCGCGCTCGGGATGGTCGGCCTCGGCGCCACGCTCGGCGCCGCGACCGCGGTGCTCACGCTGCGCAAGATGGTGGCCGTGTGAGGCGCCGCGCCCGGCTCGCGCCGATCGCGCTGGCGCTCCTGACCGGCGCGGCGACCAGCGGCGCCGAGATCTCGGCGGCCCCCCCGTCCTCCGTGGGGACGCGGGCCGCGGCGCCGGCGGCGCGCCCGAGCTCGGCGCTGGCGGAGAACGATCTCGACCGGCTGCTCGCGAAGCTCGACGCCGAGGAGAAGGCGCTGCGCGCGGAGCTCGACTCCATCGGCCCCGCGCTCGATCTCACCCGCCGCCGGATGGTCGCGCGCGGCCGCGCATACTACCGCCACATCCGCGCCGGCTTCCTCCCGGTGGGCGGCGGGTTCGACGCGCTGGTCGACCACGCCGCCCGCGTGGAGCGCACCCGGCTCGCCTTGGAGCGTGACCTCGCCCGCGAGGCCGAGCTGACCCGGCGCAGCGCCGAGCTCGCGGATCGGCTCACGCACCTCGGCGCGGAGCGCGCGCCCCTCGAGGTGCACCGCGAGGCGATGAACCGCGCGCGGGTCGCGCTGGCCCAGGAGGAGGAGCGCCGCGCCGCGTTCGGGCGCGCGTTCGAGACGAGCGTGCGCCCCGACTACCTCGCGATCTACGGCGCGGACACCGGGCCCGCCGAGCTCGATCGCCGCGCCGGCTTCCGCTCGCTCCTGGGTCGGCTCCCCTTCCCGATCGCCGGCCGCGCGGAGGTGCGCAAGGTGTCGCGCCGCGGCGCCGGCGGGCCCGGCGTCGAGCTCACCGCGCTGGACGGCGCGCCGGTCCGCAGCGTGGCCGCGGGGCGGGTGGCCTTCGCCGACACCTACGCGGACTACGGGCTCACCGTGATCGTCGATCACGGCGAGCGGCACTACTCGGTGTACGCGAGCCTCGGCGCCGTGGACGTGCGCGCCGGCGATCAGCTCCCGGGCGGGGCGCGGGTGGGCAAGGTCGCGAGCGGGCCGGACGGCGCGAAGCTCTACTTCGAGCTGCGTCGCGGCGCCGACGTGATCGACCCGGGCCCCTGGTTCGGGATGTAGCGCCGCCGGGCCGCAGGGCGCCTCGCGCGCCGCCGCGAGGCGAGCCCGTGCGTCGCCCGAGTTGTGCTAAGGCGGCCCTCGTGAATCGCCCTGACGGCCGCGCCCTCGACGCCCACCGCCCCGTGGAGATGATCCTCGGGTTCCACCGCAACGCCGAGGGCTCCGTCCTCTACCGCGCCGGAAGGACGGTCGTGCTCTGCACGGCGTCGGTCGAGCCCACGGTGCCCGCCTGGATGATGGGCAAGGGCAAGGGCTGGCTCACGGCCGAGTACCAGATGCACCCGCGATCGAGCCCGGTCCGCAGGGAGCCGCGCGACGGGCGGGGCAAGGCCCCGAGCGGGCGCACGCAGGAGATCCAGCGGCTCATCGGGCGCGCGCTCCGGGCGGCGATCGATCCGAAGCAGCTCGGCGAGCAGACGATCACGATCGACTGCGACATCCTCGAGGCGGACGGGGGCACGCGGACCGCGTCGATCACCGCCGGGTTCGTGGCGCTCGCGCTGGCGCTCGACCGGATGCGCGCGGCCGGGTCGCTCGAGGGGCCGGTGCTCCGCGATCAGGTGGCGGCGATCAGCGTGGGCCACCTTCCGGGCGGGCTCGCCCTCGATCTCGTGTACACCGAGGACAGCGCGGCGCGCGTCGACATGAACGTCGTGGCGACGGCGGTCGGCTCGGTCGTCGAGGTCCAGGCGACGGCCGAGGACGAGGCCATCCCCCGGACGGAGCTCGACAGCATGATCGACCTCGCGCTCGCGGGCGTGGCGTCGCTCGCGAGCGCGCAGCACCGCGCGCTGAGCGACGCCGGCGTCGAGCTCTCCGCGCTATTCCAGACGGACCACTGGAGGGTCGCGTGAGCCGGGAGCCGCTGCGCCTGCTCGCCGCGACCTCGAACCGGGGGAAGCTCGCCGAGCTGCGATCGCTGCTCGCCGATCTCCCGATCGAGGTGCTCTCGCTGGCGGAGGTGCTGCCGGACGCGCCGCCGGTGGTCGAGGACGGCGCGACGTTCCTGGACAACGCGCTCCTCAAGGTGCGCGCCGGCGCGCTCCGATCGCAGATGGTGACGCTCGCCGAGGACTCGGGGCTCGAGGTGGACGCGCTCGGCGGCCGGCCGGGCGTGCGGTCCGCCCGCTTCGCGGGGGAGAGCGCGACCGACGCGGAGAACAACGAGGCGCTGCTCTCGGCGCTCGCGCACATGGCCGACGACCCCCGTCGAGCGCGCTTCCGTTGCGTGATGGTGCTGCTCGATCCGCGGTCGGAAGAGCAACCCGTCGTGACCGAAGGGCGCTGCGAGGGATGGATCGGCCGAGAGCCCAGGGGTACGGGCGGCTTCGGCTACGACCCGCTGTTCGTCGTGGAAGCGTACGGACGGACGATGGCCGAGCTCGACGAGGCCGAGAAGAACCGCGTGAGCCACCGCGGCAGGGCCGCGCAGGCGATGCGATCCGCGCTCGAGGCGCTTGTCGCGCGGCGGTAGGCGGAGGCGCCCGACGGCGGTTGACCCCGTCCGGGACCGCTTGTAATCGCGACCGGAGGCACCCAGGTACCACCGGGTGATCGGATCCCCTGATGAAGCAGGATTGGAAGGCCGTCGGAAGCTACGGGACCGTCGGTCTCGAGGTGGTGCTTTGCATCATGCTCGGCCTGTTCGTCGGCCGCTGGCTCGACGCGAAGCTCGGGACGGATCCGTTCCTCTCGGTGCTCTGGTTCTTCTTCGGCCTCGGCGCCGCCGGCAAGGCGGTCCACCGGGCGTGGAAGGAGATGCAGATCGCTGCTGCGAGGGAGGAGCGCGAGCAAGGGAACCCCGCGCCGATGTTCGACGACCGCAAGGCGCGACCGGACGAGCGCGCGCCGGACGGCGACCGCCGGGCGGACTCGAGCGATGTCGTCCCCTACCCCGACGAGCGGCCGCCCGCGAAGGAGCACGATGAGCGCTGAGCGAAGACCCGAGACGCGCGACGGCGAGCCGCCGCACGAGGAGCCCGACGCAGACGGACCGCCCGGCCTCGGGGACGCGACGATGCGGGCCGTGCTCCGCTGGGTCGCCGGCACCGCCGCGGTCCTGTCCGTGGCCGCGCTGCTCGCGTACGGCGCGCGCGCGGCGCTCGGCGTCGGCATCGGGGGCGCCATCGCCACGGCGAACCTGTACGTCTTCGCGCGCATCGTCGACGCGTTCCTCTCGCGCAGGGGCCACACCGTCTCGTGGACGCTGATCGCGATGGTGAAGCTCACCGGCCTGATGGGCGGCGTCTGGCTCATCCTGAAGAGCGATCTCGTCTCGGGGGTCGCCCTGATGGTCGGCTACGCCTCGCTCGTGGTCGGCATCAGCCTCGGGACCCTGTTCGGGCCGAAGCCCCCGGCAGACGGGGCCCCGCCGAGCGCTCGCCGCTGAGCCCCCGCGGCGACCGGCGCCGCCGCGAGCGACCCGCGCGCGATGCGACGGCGACTCGGCGCGCTCCGGGGTGCCCACCGTGAAGGAGTTGTGGTAGAGGCGAGGCCCCCTCGACCGAGGGCGGACTCCCCCAAGGCGCGCCGGCGCGCGCGGCCGTGCCGGCACAGCCGCGCGGCTGCCAGCGCGGCGCATCGACGACGAAAGCCATGCCTGAGCACACAGGGTTCCTCACGTACCTCCTGGCGCAGCTCCCCGGACTCCGGGAGAACGCTCGCAACATCGGCAAGACGTTCATCGGTCACCACACGGTGGACTACCGCGGGACCGAGCCGATCTTCATGAGCCTCCTGATCATGGTGCTGTTCGTGCTGCTCGCCAGCGAGGTGCGCGGACAGTACCGGCGCCTGAACGAGTCCGTGGTCCCCGAGGACAAGCTCACGCTGCGCACGTTCTTCGAGGCGTTCTTCGGCTACTTCTACGGGATGGCTCGGGATGTGATGGGGCCCGAGAACGCGAAGCGGTACTTCCCGCTCATCGGGGGCTCGGCCGCGTTCATCTTCTTCTCGAACGCGTCGGCGCTCATCCCGGGGGTGAACCCGCCGACCTCGAACCTGAACGTCACGATCGGGTGCGCGGTCGTGGTGTTCGTCCTCTTCAACTACTACGGGCTGAAGGAGAACGGCTGGGGCTACATCGCCCACCTCGCCGGGCCGAAGTGGTACCTGGCGCCGCTCGTCTTCCCCATCGAGGTCATCTCCACCTGCGTCCGCCCGGTCACGCTCTCGATCCGGCTCATGCTCAACATCGGGGTCGACCACCTCGTGGCGAGCATCTTCCTCGGGCTCATCGCGCTGCTCGTCCCGGTGCCGCTCATGTTCCTGGCGATCATCATCATCGTCGTGCAGACGCTGGTGTTCTGTCTGCTGAGTTGCATCTACATCGGGCTCGCAACGGAGAAGGCGGACCATCACTGATCGCTGCGCCTGATCGCTCGCTCAGGGATCACCCGGCGCCGCGGAGAACGGCGCTGGAGGATGAAGAGAAGGCTAGCCAGCCCTCGAAAATCGGATTAGAGGGGCCCCGCTGTCGATGGGTTGCCCCAGAGCGGTGGGTGGATCGCGCGAGCGCACCCCCTACCGAGCAGTCGAAGAGGTCCCGGGAGAGATCCCCGGTTCTCGAGGGGGTACCGCCCGCGCGGCCCCCGACCCACGCAGATGTTACGCATGCAGCCCCGCGCGGGCTGTGTGGCTTGAAAGGAGCAGATTCGGATGTCGCTGAAGAGCAAGCTGTCGCTGTCCGCCGTTGTCGGCACTGCGCTGGTACTGGTTCCCGCTATGGCGCTGGCGCAGGATGGCGCGGCGTCGAACAAGTACGACGCGAACTCGTGGCTCGCCGTCGCTGCCGGATTCGCGATCGGCATCGCTGCCCTCGGCGGCACCATGGGCCAGGGGCGTGCCGCTGCCGCCGCCCTGGAGGGCATCTCCCGGAACCCGGGCGCTGCGGCCCGGATCCAGACCCCGATGATCCTCGGCCTGGCGCTCATCGAGTCGCTCGTGCTCCTCTCCTGGGTCATCGCCTTCTTCCTCCAGGGCAAGATCGCCCCCTGAGCCAGCGCTGGCCGCGCCCCCTGGGTCCGGCTCCGCTGCTCCTTTCCCGCCCCTTCCTGCTGCGCCGGCCGAGCGCTCCTTCGATGGAGCCTCGCCAGCGCGCGCATTCCCGCCCGCGCACAGACCCATCGCCCTCGCTGCCAGGCCCGTGCGCATGGCAGCGAGCCCCGCACGGGCCCGCCTCGCCGCGGCTTACGTGACCCGTCTCGCGCGCGCGCGGTCGCGGCCTGCCGCTATCGCACGCGCACCACGGTGCCCGGCTCGTGCGCCGTGGGGAGGACGGCCGTCCAGCCGGCGGGGAGCCGGGGCGACGTCCACCAGAACAGCCGCTGCGCGTCGAGCGGGGCCAGGTTCACGCAGCCGTGGCTCCGCACCTGGCCGAACGAGCGATGCCAGAACGCGCCGTGCAGACCGACCCCCTTCGAGAAATACTGCACGTAGGGGACGTCCTCCATCCGGTAATAGCGATCGGCGCCCTCGTCCTCGAGGTTGTCCATGTCCGAGGTGAGCAGCTTGGCCCAGATCCGGGACGTACCGGCGGGCGTGGCGCGCGACGACCCGGGCGCGCCCTTGCCGGTCGAGACGAGCGTCGCGAACACGGGGCGACGCCCCTCGTAGGCCACGAGCGTCTGCGTCGAACGCTCGACGTCGATCCAGCGCTCGCCCGCATCGGCGTCGACCTCGGGCGGCGGCGGCGCCACCGACGGGCGCCGGAGATCGCGGATCGAGATCCACGCCGCCGCGTCGCCGTCCGCGATGCGCGCGAGCTTGCCCGAGGCGCCCTGCGCCTCCTCGAGATAGGAGACGACGTCGAACCGCGCCTTGCTCTGCTCGGTCCGCGTGAAGCCCGCCCCGGCCCGCGTGAAGAGCGGAGCCCTCTCGGACACGACCCACGCGATCGCGATCTGCGCGGCGTCCGGAGGGACGTCCACCCCGTGGAAGGCGAAGGCGCGCACCGGGCCGAGATCGCGCATCGGCACCCAGAAGCCGCTGTTCGTGCGGCCGTACCGCGCCCCGCCGAGGGCCCGCTCCTCGACGATCGCTACCGCGAAGCCGGGCTCGAGCTGCGCGTCCGGCGCGTCGATGTCGGCCGCGTCGGCGCGGCGGTAGCCGAAGGACCCATCGGGGCCGACGAAGTAGTAGCGGTACGGGAGCCCGTCCGGCACCTCGCGCCACGTGCGCACGAACGGGCTGATCGGGGCTGCGGCGGAGAGCTCGACGGCGTCGTCGCAGACCCAGGCCGCGGCGCCGACCTCGAGCCAGCGTCCGAGGCAGCCGTCGCCGCGCCGGGCCGCGAAGAGGGGCAGCTGCACGTTGCGATCGACGGAGCCGCGCCGGCGCGGGCTCCCGCCCGGCGCGTCGAACAGCGGCTGATCGCGCTTGAGCACGCGCGCGCTCTTGACCCAGGCCGGGAGCGGGGCGTCGCCCGCCGGGACCCACGGCGGCAGCTGCGAAGCGAGGACCGCCCCGCCCCAGATCGCCGCGCCGAGGAGGACCCCCGCCGCGCCGACCCGCAGCGCGCCGCGGCGCTCGCGCCGCAGCGAGCCGCGGCGCAGCTCCCGCAAGCCCGCCGCGGCGCCTCCACGCTTCACCATCTCGCGAGATCCGGCGGAGACGACGGGCCTGCCGCGGTCAGCGGTAGGAGAAGCGCACTTCGTGATCGCAGATCCGGAAGAGGTCGCCCTCGACGATGGCCTTCCGGGCGATGCGCTGGCCGTTGTACTCGACGCCGTTCGTCGAGCCCATGTCGACCATGTAGTACTGGCCGTTCAGGAACTCGACCATGGCGTGCTGGCGCGACACGTTCGGGTCCTTGATCGTCAGATCGCTCGACTGCTTGCCGCGCCCGATGATGAACCGGTCCTTGTTCACCACGAACCGCTGCCCCGCGTAGAACGCGGCGAGCGCCGGGCCGGCGGGGATCTGGTTCGGCATCCCCATGGCCATCGGCGGCGGGCCCGGCATGCTGCTCGCTGCCTGCGGCGGAACGCCGTACGGCGGCGGCGCCATCGGTGGTCCCATGGGCGAGGCGTACCCGGCGGCGCTGCTCAGCGGCGGCGGCGGCCCCGAGCGGCTCACCGAGCCGCCGGGCATGCTCGGGCGCCCGCCGGGGTTCGTGGCCTGCGACGGGAGCGGCGGCGGCGCGCCGAGGCGGGTCACGCTGGTCGGCGGCGGCGGGCCGCCGATGCGGCCCGGGATGGGCGGCGGAACGGGCAAGCTGGGCCGCTTCCCGCCGGCACTGCTGCTGCCGGGCGGCGGCGGCGGCGGCGGCGGCGCGCCCGGTCGGACCGGCGGTGGCGGCGGCGGCGTGAGCGCCGGCACCGGCGTCGGCCCCGGCCCCACGGGGGACACGCCGTACGGCGGCGACGGCGCGCCATAGGCAGACGCGATGGCCGGGGCACCGTAGGCCGCCCCCGCGGGCGGCTGCTGCTGCAGGGCGACCATCGAAGGCCCGCCCGGTCCGAAGGGCGGCGGCGAGCCGGGCGTCACCAGCCCGGGCGGCGGGGGCGTCGCGGCCGGAGGCACCGCGCTGGGCTGATGAGCGTGCGGGACCGCCTGGTGTCCGGAGCCGGGCGCCGCGTCGACCCTCGCGGGCGGCGGAAAAGGCGTTCGCGGGCTGTAGCTTCGCTGCCGCGCGTACTGCTTCATCGACTCGTTGATGAGGTAGTCGATGGAGCACTCGAGCTCGCGCGCCATCTGCTCGAACGTCTCCCAAAGGACATCGCGACACTGGAACGTCCGTGCGCTTTTCTTGTTCGGATCCGCGCTCATCTCTACCCAACGATATCGGAGGATGAATTGCGCTGGGAAGCCTCCTCCCGGCCTCTTCCCTGCAAGCACCTGATGGCGCTGGACCGCGCCGAAAGCGCGCTGCGACCGCAAACATGTCCGCGCGAGATCCGCTGAGAGCCCGCGCAGCCCGCCGTGAAACCCGCGTCCCGGCCGCCCTTCGTGGCGAGGGCGAAGCGCCGCGGGCCCGGCGCGAAGGGCCGCGCTGGCATCGCGGCGCGATCGCCCGAAGATGCCACGTGCTGCGCCGGCGCTCGCGTCACTTCTTCTCGCCCTTCTCGATCTCCGGCTTCCGCTCCTGCATGGCCGGCTCGATGCAGTACTGAACGAACTCGCCGACGGTCTTCACTTCCCTGAGCTCACGCTCGTTCGACCCCTCTTTCGACACCTCGCACGCCCACTTGCAGTCCGGATCGGCCTCGCAGACCGGCGCGCGCGTGGTGTCGCCCTCGAGCGCCTTGACCGCCGGGAGATCGGCGATCGTGCCGAACGTGAAGTAGTAGGCGATCGCGCTCGTGCGCGCCGGCGCCGAGCCCGCGGCGAAGTGGTTCTTCAGGGCCTCGAGGGGCGAGCCCTCCTTCAGATCGCCGAACGCCGCGCCGTACGTGAGCGCCTCGGGCATGGCGAACCCCTTGCTGTCGGGGAGCCTGCTCATGAACTCGTCAATGTGCTTGACCGTCGACATCTTCAGGATGGTCGCGGCGGCGGCGCGGCGGATCTTCCACTTGTCGGTCTTGAACAGGCCGTAGAGCTTCTCGACGACGAGCTCGCGCGGCATCTCGCCGACGCGGCGGAAGGCCTGGTCGAGCACCACGTCGGGCGCGTCCGCGGTGGCGATCTCGAGGATGCGCTGGATGTCGCTCGGGTTGTTGCGGTCGAGCCGGCCTTCGAGCGCGGCGAGGGCGGCCTGGCGGCGCTTCTCGGGCTGCTCCTTGTTGGCCGCGAACCCGAGGAGGAAGTCGACCGACGGCCTGCCGCCGAGCTTCTTCATCGAGCCGAAGACCCGGAAGAGCTCCTCCTCCTGGTACTGCGCGAGCTGCGCCTCGAACTGCTTCTCGGTGGGCGCGAGCTTCGACGCGGCGTTCGCCGCCTGGAGCTCGGGCTTCTTGGCGTCGACCCACTCGCTGGAGGTGACGAACTTCGCGATGGAGACGAGGTTCGCCGAGGCGGCTTCCTTCGTCGGCGGGTCGCCGTACTCGGCCACGAGCGACGCCATCTGGTCGAGCCGCTTCGCCTCGCGGGTCATGAGCTTCGGCAGCCCGGCCACCGCGGGGGGGCCGATGAAGCGCAGGAGCTGCTCCATCCCGTAGGCCTGCGAGCGGTCCTCGAGCCGGTGCTCGAAGTCCGCCATCGCCCAGTCGATGAGCGCGGCCTTGAGCCCCTCCTTCAGCGCCTCGTCCGCGATGATCACGGTCCGATCCGACGTGAGCATCGCGTACGCGGCGTCCTTGTAGGGGAACGACGTGTCCGGCGGGCGCGCCTGCCCCGGCTGCGCGACGGGCGGCGGCTTCCTCAGCTCGGCGATGATCGACGGCACGAGCGCGGCCACGATGGACTGCCGGGCCTCCGGCGCCATGGTCGCGAGGGTCTCGACCATGATGCCGATGCCCACGCGCCGGCCCTGCCGCGGCTTCATGCGGATGAGCGACGTGGCCGCCTCGATGCGGAGCGAGTCGTCGTATTTGTCGTGAAACAGCACCGCCCTGAGCTTGTCCGGCCCGTGCGCCGTCGACTCCCACCGATGGATGTCGTTCTCGTTGACGCGGCACCCGCTGGTCGCGAGCCCCACGCCAGCGGTCGCGAGGCACAGCAAAAGAAGGCCTGCAGCGCCGCCGCGCCGCCCTGCTCGTTCGACAGTTTCCATGCACGTCCCAGGAGGGTCGGGATGGTACCGCCCGCAGCGCTCTGTTTGAAAGAATTTCAAGGCCGGGAAGAAGGGAGCTCGAACAAAGTTTGCGCGAAATCCGGCCAGAACTCCAGCGCGGCGGCGCCCTCCGCTCCCTGACAGGCCTCCCAGACTTCTTGCCCCCGGGGTGGAGTGCGCATATGTGAGCAAGGTAGGTTTAGGTAGGCATGAACGTCCCTTTGTTCGCTCCTCGCCGTGCCCAGCCCGTCGCCGGCCTTGGCGAGCCCTTGCGGTCCGGGGCGCGTGGCGCCGCACGGACCAGCCCGGCGGGGGTCGCGGGGCCTGCGGCGCCGCAGGGGCACAGCTATGCCCGCGATGCGGCGGCGCTGGTCCTTCTGGTCTCCGCCTTGTACAGCGCGCTGGCGCTCGCCTCGTTTCGTGCGGATCCGCTGCGCCTGGAGGTCTCGGGCGACGACTGGGTGGGGCCGGTAGGCGCGGCGCTCGCGGGGGCGTCGGTCGAGGCGGTCGGGGTCATCGCGTGGTTCGTCCCGCTGGAGCTCGCGCTGCTCGCGATGCCGCTGCTCGGGGCGAAGCGCTCGATCGCCAGCCTGTTCCGGCTGAGCGGCGACATCGTGGTGGTCATCGTGCTCGCGGCGCTCGCGCACGTCGCGTTCCCGCTGGCGGTCGCGTTCGGCGCGATGCCGCTCGGCGGGGCCGTGGGCGAGCTGTTCGGGGAGGTGCTGCGCGCGCTCTTCTCGAACATCGGATCATACATCATCGGGCTCACCGTCGTCGCGCTCATCCTGATGGGCCGGGCGACGTTCTCGTTCATCGAGCTGGCGCACCGGGCCGAGCAGCTCGCGGTGGTGATCGCCGCGCGCGTCGCCGGCTGGGCGCGCGCGCTCTTCGGGGCGTGGGCCGCGGCGCGCGACCTGGAGCGGCGGGAGGGCGCCTCGGCGAAGGAAGCGCCGCCGATCATCGCGCGCAACTCGAGCCCCGACGCGATCATCGCCGCGCTGGCGGACGACGCCGACGAGCCGCTCTCGGATCCCGCCGCGAGGAGCACGCCCGTCGAGCCGGCCCACGTCGAGGCGCCGGCGCTCGACCTCTGGAAGAGCGCGCCGACGAGCGCTGCCCCCGAGGAGCCGGCGGCCCCGCCGAAGCCGCGACGCGGGCGGAAGGCGCAGGCCAAAGAGCCGCGCGAGGCGGCGCAGCAGGACGCCGAGGCGAGCGAGGCGGTGATCCACGGCGGCGAGGTGGTGCCGTACAGCGCCGAGCCGCACGAGGTGGTGATCCACGGCGGCGAGGCGCACGAGGTGGTGCTGCGCGGCGCCGAACCGCGCGACGCAGCGGAGCAGGTCGACGAGCCGCTCGACGCAGCGGAGCAGGTCGACGAGCCGCTCGACGCAGCGGAGCAGGTCGACGAGCCGCGCCAGCTGGTGATGCGCAGCGCCGAGCCGCGCGAGGGTGCACGGCGCGCCGCCGAGCCGCGCGAGGGTGCGCAGCGTCGGGCTGCGCGGGGTCGAGCCGCGCCCCCGAGAGAGCCGCGCGGCGCCGCCGTCCCGGAGGAGGACGACGATTCGCCGTTCGGAGGCGAGGCTCACCTCTTCGATGGGGATGCGCACCTGGACGAGGACGACGCGGTGGATCACGCGGCGCTCGTTGTGGCCGACGAGGAGATGTCGACCGCGTTCGCTGAGCCGGAAGCGCTCGACGTGCCCACGCCGTCGCCCATCCTGCCCGTGCGCGGGCCGCGCGAGCTGCCGCTGCGCGAGCCGGACGCCAGGCCCGCGCACCGCGAGCTGCCCCCGCGCGAGCCGGACGCGAGGCCCGCGCACCGCGAGCTGCCTCCGCGCGAGCTGTCCCCGCGCGAGCCGAACGCGAGGCCCGCGCACCGCGAGCTGCCCCCGCGCGAGCTGCCCCCGCGCGAGCTGCCCCCGCGCGAGCTGCCGCTGCGCGAGCCGGACGCCAGGCCCGCGCACCGCGAGCCGCCGCTCGCCGGCGGGCCGGAGCGACCGCGCGGCGCCGCGCCGCGCGCCCCGACCATCGTCGATACGAGCCGCGAGCTCGTGAGCGAGAAGCCCGCCGTGGTGAAGGTCGTCCCGGCCGCCGGGGCGGGCTTCCGCCTGCCGATGACGGACATGCTCGATGCGGCCGCGGGCGGACGCCTCCAGCTCGACGCGGATCAGCTCAAGGCGACCGCGCAGCTCCTCGAGAAGACGCTCGCCGACTACGGCGTCAGCGGGAAGGTCGAGGAGATCCACCCCGGTCCGACCGTCACGACGTTCGAGGTCTCGCCCGCCGCCGGCACCAAGGTCTCGAAGGTGGCAGGCCTCGCGGACGACCTCGCGCTCGGCCTCTCGCGCAAGGTCCGCATCGTCGCCCCCATCCCCGGGAAGAACCGGATCGGCTTCGAGATCCCGAACGAGCACCGCCAGCCCGTCAACCTGCGCGAGCTCGTCGAGGATCGCCGCTTCCTCGAGATGAAGGCGCCGCTGCCGTGCGTGCTCGGCCGCGACATCATCGGGACGCCGTACTTCGCCGACCTCGCGTCGATGCCGCACGTCATCGTCGCGGGCGCGACCGGCGCGGGCAAGAGCGTCGGGCTCAACGTGATGCTGGTGAGCCTGCTCTTCCGCAAGACGCCGGACGAGCTCCGGCTCCTGATGATCGATCCCAAGGTCGTCGAGCTCGCGCCCTTCGACCGCATCCCGCACCTGCTCCTGCCGGTCGTGACGGACATGAAGCAGGCGGCGAACGCGCTCAAGTGGGCCGTCGACGAGATGGAGCGCCGGTACCAGCTCTTCGCGAACGCGGGGACGAAGAACATCACGACCTACAACGCCTGGGTCGAGCGCGTGCAGCGCGGCGAGGCGCGCCCGCCGAGGCCCCCGGCCAAGGTGAGCGCGATCGGCGCAGACGGGCTCGAGGTGGAGATCGACGCCGCGAAGGACGGGTCGGACGCCGCGCTGCCGGAGAAGATCCCGTTCATCGTGATCGTGGTCGACGAGTTCGCCGATCTGATGATGCAGCAGGGCAAGGACGTGGAGGCGAGCGTGGCGCGGCTCGCGCAGAAGGCGCGCGCCGCGGGCATGCACGTGATCCTGGCGACGCAGCGGCCGAGCGTCGACGTGATCACCGGCATGATCAAGGCGAACTTCCCCACGCGCATCGCCTTCCGGGTCGCGCAGAAGGTGGACAGCCGCACGATCCTCGACGAGCAGGGCGCCGAGCACCTGCTCGGCCGCGGCGACATGCTGATCAAGATGAACGGCTCGAACGACACGCGCCGCGTCCAGTGCCCGTTCTGCTCCGAGGAGGAGGTCCAGAAGATCACCGACTTCCTCCGGCTCCAGGGCGAGCCGGTCTACGACGAGGCGATCCTCCGGCCCCGGGACGACGAGGGCGAGGAGCCCGACACCGCCGACGCGGAGGCCGATCCCATGTACGACGCCGCGGTGCGGATCGTGGCCGATACCCGGCGCTGCTCGACCTCGTGGCTGCAGCGCAAGCTCGGCGTCGGCTACAACCGCGCGGCCAAGCTGGTCGAGGCCATGGAGAAGCGCGGGCTCGTCGGACCGGCGAACGGCGCCAAGGATCGCGAGGTGCTGATCGCGCCGATCTGACCCTTGTGCAATTGCTCTTGACGCCGTTTCGTAACGCGTGCTGGCACGCCGTCGACCTGCGCGCGCGGTCCAGATCGGATGTTGAGGAGAGCACAGCGCCGGCCTTTCCGCCGCCGAGGCTGCGCGCCGGCGTAGCGGTTCTTTTGACTTTCCCGTTCGAATGCTTCATGGAGCACGCAGGATGGCGCCTGAGGAAACGCGCACGCGTCTGATCGCCCAGATCGCGAGCCTCCTGAAAGAAGGGACGATGCCCGCAGACGCCCGCGCAGCGGGGCTGACGCTCATCGGCTGGCTTGCGAGGCGCATGCCCGGAGAGGCGGCGTCGCGGGACGGTGTCGAGGAGATGCGCCGTCGCGCAGCGGTCCTGAGCTGCCCGCCGCGACGCATGGGCGGGCGGCGGTCCACCTGAGCGGGCGGCGCTGAGCGGGCCACAGGCACCGCGCGCTCAGATGCCGTACGCGGCGCGGATCCTGCCGGCGATCTGGCCGACTGCCCCTACGGGAGCGCGGCGCTCGCCTTGAGTTTACGGGGCATCACGCCGGCCCCGCGGGTACGCGCCAGCGCCCTGGGGGCCGGCGGCCGCGCACGGCGACGAGAGGACCGAAAGCGACATCAGTATCGTAATTTGTACGAGCCGTATCGAGCGCGGCTAAGCTCTTGGTGGCGCGGCTTTCCGCGCCGTGGGGCTCGCGCGACGTTCGAACCTGGACGTCGGCTCGCTCGGTATCATGGGTAAACGGCCGCAGTGGGGCCTGTGATAGGTGGTGTTGCTCATGGCGAACCGCGTGGTCGCCCTCCCCGAACCGCACCCGAATGACGATGAAGATGTCGTGTGGGGGATCTCCACGGCCAGCGCGCTGTGGGCGCGCGGCGAGCGGCGCGACGCCATCGTGTGGCTGCGACGCGCGGCCGACGCGGCCGGGGCGGTCGGGCAGCCGTTCCGCGCCTCGGAGCTCGGGCTGTGCGCGACGGCGCTCGAGGAGGTGATGGCCTCGGAGGTCGGGCAGCCGAGCGATCCCGATCTCCTGGAGACGATCACCGGCGAGGACGACGACGAACCGTCCCCTTCCGATGAGGAAGCCGACGAAGCTCCTCCGTCCGATGAGCAGACCTGGCGCCGCCGCATCTCGCTCGGCGCAGAGCTGCGCGCGTCGATGCCCTCGATCGAGATCGACCTGTTCGAGCCGCTGTCGGAGCCGGAGCTGGCCGCCGAAGCGGAGCGCCCGCCGGCGCCGTCGCGGCCGGCGCCGAAGCTTCATCCGGGCGCGACGGAAGGGCCGGCCGCCGCGGGCCGACCGATCGCGCCGTTTCCCCCCGCGCCTACCGGGCATTCGCAGGGAAGCGCGTCGCAGCCCCCGCCTCCCCCGCCGCCCATGGCGCATCGGCCGACACAGCAGCCGCCGGGCGGTGCTTTCCCGCAGCCTGCGCCGCCCGTGCAGCAGCCGACGCCCTTCGCGCCGGCGGCGCCGCGCTCGCAGCCGCCCGCGGCGCCGTATGCGCAGCCGCAGGCCGCGCCGTACGCGCAGCCGCCGACGCGGGTCGCCCCCTCCACACCGCCGCCGGCGCCCAACGTCCAGGCCGGCGCCCTTTATCGGAGTCAACCACCGCCGGCACCTCCGCTACCTGTCGCGCCGGCGGCGAACGCCATCCCGCCACTGCCTCCACCGCCAGGGTCTCCGTCGTTCAAGCCGCAGATCACCGCGGACCCGCATTGGCTCGCCGCGCAGGCCCAGGCGCAGAGCGCGCAGCCGCCCGCCCCGGTACCGCCGCCGGCCGTACCGCGGGGAGCATCCCTGCGGCCATCGTCGGCCCCCCCTCGCCCTTCCCCGGCACCGGTGCTGCAGGAGCCGCCGGCCGCCCTGGCCTCGTTGCCGGAGCGCGGCCGGGCCGACGCCGCGATGAGCCCCCCGCCGCCCCCGCGCCGCGCCGGGGCACGCGCCACGAGCGAGCCGCCGCCCGCGGCGCCGCTGCCTCCGTCAACGTCCTCCGCGCTTCCGGCAGCAGCTCTCGCCGCGCCACAACCGCCGAGGCTCATCGTGGAGCCGCATTCGCCGCCAGCGCCAGGAAGCGCCGCGCCCGCGTCGACACCGCCGCACCCGCCATCCTTCGGGCCGCCGCCGGCGCCGCCCATCGGGCCGCCGCCGGCGCCGCCCGTCGGGCTTCCACCGGTGCCGCACCCACCGTCGTTCGCGCCCCCGCGCGCGCAGCCTCCGCCCGCGCCGCGCCCGCAACCGCTGCCTCCACCCGCTGCGTCGCTGCACCCGCAGGTGCTGGCCCCGCCAGCGTCGCCGCAGTCGGTCGCGCCGCTGCTGCCGCCGCCGGCTGCACTGCCGCCGCCCGCCGCGCCGCCGCACCCGCCGACGCTGCCTCCGCCGGCGCCGCCCCCGCTCGCGACAACCGCTTCCGCTGCGCCGCCGCACCCGCCGCCCGCTGCACCGCCGCTTCCGCCGCCCGCCGCGCCGCCGCACCCGCCGACGCTGCCTCCGTCGGTGCCGCCGCCGTCGCCCACGCTGACCTCCGCCGCGCCTGTGCCGCCTGCGGCGCCACTTCCGCCGCCGGTGGCGCAGTCGCCGTCTGCGCCGGCATCCGTTGCGCCTCCGCCTCCGGCGCCCGTGGCGCAGCCGCTGGCCGCGCCGCCGTCCGCCGCCGCGCCGTCCGCGCCGCCGCCCGCCGCGCCTCCGGCCTCCACCGCGTCGTTGCCGCTCTCGACATCGCCGCACGTCCCGAGCCCGGCAGCGCCCACCGAGCAGCACGCGCCGGACGACGACGTCGTCGGCGAGATCCTCGTCGAGGATCAGGTCCCGACGCCCGCCCCGGCCCGCACAGACACGGCCGCTCCGGCGCTCGCAACGGCTGGCTCGAAAAGGAAGCCCCGGGAGCCGATCCTCGATCCGTGGTCCGACGACGCGGAGACAGCCGCGCCACCTCGGCCTCCCCAGGAAACCATCACGCCGAGCGGCGACACGTACCTCGTGGCTCGCAGGCCTCCCTCGACGCCGCAGGCCGGAGACGAGGAGGAGGTCATCACCTCGGCAGCACCGCTCGATCTGACGCTCAAGCGGAAACCGAATTCCGCGCGACCTCCCGCGCCACCGGCGCCCGCAGCGCCACGCCCCCGCGCAGCGACGCCAACCGAAAGCGAGCCGCCCGGACACCTCGGAGCCTCCGCCCACGACGTTCCCTCGAAGGGCGCCGGCGCGCCCGCGATCCCTGCCGGGAAGCTCGAGCCTCCTGCGAGCACGGAAGCGCCTCTCCCGGCCTCGACGCCCGACGGGACCGTCATCATCGAGCTCTCCGACCACGATCTCGACGCTCCTGCATCGTCGCGGCTCGACAGCCCATTCCCCGCGCCGCAGGCAGCGGGGCAGGACGGCGACCTGCTGGCGACGGCTGGCCTGCCTCTCGGCGAGCCCACCTCCGGCGGCGCCGCGGACCCGGCGCAGCGCCCGCTCGCTCTCGATGCAGCGACCGCCGAGCCCGACGCGGAAGAAGAGCTGCTCGACGACGCGGACATCGCGCTCGAGGAGGAGCCCGCGGCCCAGGCGGCCGCTGGCGAGCCGCTGCCGGCGCTCGCTGCCGACGCCCGCGCGACGGCGGCGGTCGACGCCCCCCTCGCGACCGACGCGGCGCGGCCCGAGGCGCCGGCGATGGAGGGGCCCGGAGCGGACGCAGGCGAGGCCGTCGACCTCGCCGGGGTGGCGCTCGACGCACCGCACGGAGCGCCTCCGGACGCAGGAACGATCGCGGCCCTCGACATCGACCCGGAGATCGCGCCGGCTCTGCCGCAGCCGGACGCGGCCAGCGCCGCGCGGGCCGCCGCCGGGGCCGCGGCCCTCACCGGCCGTGACCTCGAGCAGATCGAGGCGTTCGCCGATCTACCCGAGGAGACGCACGACGAGCTCGCGCTCGCAGCGCACGTGGAAGACCTCGCGTCCGACGAGGAGCTCGCCGTCTACGGCGCAGCGCTTGTGCTCAGCGGCAGCGCCGCCGTGTGCGCGAACATCGTCGACACGCCCGCCGAGCGCGCCGCCATCAGGGCGCTCGTGCCGTCCCGCGGCACGCTCGAGGAAGGCATCCCGCTGCGCGTGGTCGCCGGCGCGGGCGGCGCGCGGGTGGCGATCTGGGACCAGGCGACCATCGACAACGCGCTCCGCACCTGCCCCTGGGTCGTCGACGAGCTGCGCACCGTCGCAGACCGGCTCCAGTCGCTCGCCGGCGTTACGATGGGGCCGCTCGGCGAGCTCGAGGAGACGCTGCTGCGCCGGGTCTTCGACCGGCTCCGCCTGCGCAACCTGGAGCCCGGCGAGCAGCTGATCCACGCCGGCAATCCCATACCCGGGCTCGTGATCGTCGGCGCCGGCGCGCTGGAGCTGGTCGCGGAGCGATCGCAGGCGATCGCCGGCACCACGAGGCCCGGTGAGCTCCTGTTCGCCTCCGAGCTGCTCGGAGGCCAGCCAGCGCCGACGATCGCGCGCGCGGCCGGATGCGGCGCGCTCGTGCTCATCGCCGACCACCCCGTGCTGCGCGAGCTGTTCGAGAGCACGCCCGAGCTGCTCTCCATCCTCGCGCAGTCCATCTCGCTGAACGCCCAGGGCAGCTGAAACGGCAGGAGAACCGACGCCGTGCACGGGTGGGCAGGCCGGCCGCGTCGCCGGCGGCACGCCCGCGCGCCAAGGCGCGACGTGGGCACGGCTGCCCGAGGGCCGCGAGCCGCGCCCGAGCCGCGCCTAGAGTCGGCCTCGGCCTCTCACCGGACGCAGCGGCCGTGCGCGCGCGGCCTCCTGCTCCAGCTCGACGGCCTCGGTGGGCTCCTCGTCCTCGTTGAGCTGCCAGACGAGCTCGCTGTTGCCCTGCGCTCCGGCGAAGCGGAGCCCGAACCACTTGGCGCTCGGCGAGATCGTCGGCCTGCCCTCCGCGGTCGCGCGCGGGAAGCGGATGCGGAACGCCTGCCGCCACACCGTATTGTACGGGAAGTAGGTCCGCTCGAGCGCGTTCGGCTTCGTGATCGCGACGATCTCCTCGGGCGCCGTCTCGTTCCCCGTGTCGTCGATCAGCCGGACGATCCACGCGCTGTTCGGCGTCGAGAGGTCGTTGTGCTTGCGCTCGCCCCCGAAGATCGCGACGAAGAACTGGTGGCGCTGGCGCGTCTCCTCCAGCGTCTTCTCGAGGAGCTTCTGCCGCTGCTCGATCGTGAGCCGGTAGTCCTGCGCGTAGCGGGCCACGTAGGCCCAGCGGAAGTCCCACGACTCGAAGGTCGCGGTGGCGGTGAGGAAGTTGTCGAGCTCCGAGAGCGCGAACAGGTGCTCCGTGCGCGTCCACGTGCGCAGCACGTTCTCGTAGTCCGTCGCGACGTACTCGCGGGGCCCCTCGTTCAGGCTGACGAGCTGGGTCGAGCAGCCGGTCGATCCGAGGAGCGCCGCGACAACCAGACCGCGCCGGAGCCATGCTGCAGTGACCACGCGGCCAGGGTACCCAGCAGCCGCGCTGGATGCACGCACTCGAACGAGATCCCCGCGCCGTCGCCCGCGGGAGCGCGCGGCGAGCTCCCCCTCGCGCGTGGACGCGCGTGGACGCGCCCGCCGCGCGCTCACCGGGGCGCCCATGGCGCATCCGTCGGGAAGGTGAACCCGACGCTGAGCCGCGCGGCGTAGTACCAGGCGACGTCGCCGCGCAGCGGGGTCGCGACCGGCAGGAGCACGCTCAGCGCCGGCTGCACGTTCGCCAGGATGAAGCGGATGCTCGGCGAGATCGCGAACGTCGCGCGCTTGTCGTCCGGCAGGTCCTGCGTCAGCTGGTAGACCTCCCACAGCTCCAGGCCCACCCCGACCGGCCGCGCGAGCCGGTAGCCGAAGTAGAACGCGGTGTGCGCCGTGAGGTCGGTGCGGCGCTCGCCGGACCTCAGGCCGCGCACGACAAGCGACCAGTCGATGCCCTGCCTGAGCTGGAAGATGAACGGCCCGGTGATGTGCCGCATGTCGAACCAGGGGCGGAACGTCAGCGTGAGCTCCCGGAAGCGCGTCTCGTCCCACGGCCGCACCACGCGCGCCGTCCGCAGCACCTCGGCCTCGGCGGGCGAGACGTCGCGCGGGACCGGGAGCACGATGCCGAAGCCTCCCCCGGACGCGAGCCCGCGCACGCTCGACCAGACGCCCCGCCCGTAGAGCTCGGGGCTCCCGAGCAGGATCGAGCGCTCGACCCCCGGGACGCTCGCGGCGGCGCTGTCATGCACCGCGCCGACGAACCACTTGCGGGGAACGAGCGGCACCTCCATCTCGCCGTGCGAGTACCAGGCGTAGGCGTTCCTGCCGCCCGCCCGGCTCGTCGCCTCGGGCTCGATCACGGCCGCCGTGTACTCGAAGGTGAAGGTCGGGTCGCGCAGCGTGAGCCCAGGGAGCGTCGGAGGCGCGGGGACGTCGAAGACCGCCTGCTCTTCCTCGTCGGACCACCCGCCCGAGCCCGGCGGCGCAGCCAGCGCGGCGCCCGTCCCGCCGGCCAGAGCGAGGAACGAGAGGCACGCCGCCGCGCGGGCGAGGCGCCCGGCCGACGCCCGAACCCGCGCGGGCAGCCTCGATACCACGAGGAAACGCGGCTCGACGCTACTTCGACCCGAGGCCGAAATCGTTCGCCGTGACGTAGAGCATCAGCCCGATCAGCATGAACACGCCGACCAGGTGGATGTGCGCCTCGATGCGGGCGTTCGGCCGGCGCCGCGTGGCGGCCTCGTAGAACAGGAACATCAGGCGGCCGCCGTCCAGGGCCGGGAACGGGATCAGGTTGAACGCGCCGAGGTAGGCCGAGAGCAGGCCGAGCCACTCGAGCCCCTCGGCCCAGCCGCGCTTGGCCGCGTACGCCGTCTCCTCGATCATCCGCTTCGGGCCACCGAGCTCACCCTCGACCTTGCCCGTCAGGTACTGGCCGAGCCCGACGACCAGGCTCTGCACGACCTTCGGCGGCTTCGTCACGGCGAGCAGCGCGGCCTCCTTCGCGGTCACCGGCGCCGAGCGGGTCGGCCCGATGGACATCACGCCGATCTTGCCCGAGCCGTTCTCGTTTGTCGGGGTGACCTTGGCCTGGACGCGCTCGCCGGCGCGCTCCACGACGATGTCGAGCGGCCGGCCTGGGCTGTGGGAGATGATCTCCGCCATCTTCTCCCAGTCCTGGACCGGGGTCCCGTCGATCTCGACGATGCGGTCGCCGTCCTTGAGGTTGGCCGCCGCCGCCGGCATCCCGGCGACGACGCCGATGTCCGTCAGGCGGTAGGGCTTGCCGCCCGTCATCAGGCTCGCGAAGAAGAGCACCGACGCGAACAGGTAGTTGGCGAGCGGACCGGCGAAGATCGCGGCGATCCGGCCCATCAGGCTCGCGTTCGCGTAGCTGCCCTTGTCCTCGGGGTCGATCTCCTCGAGCGGGTTCATCCCCGCGATCTGCACGTACGCGAGGAAGGGGATCATCGCGACCTGGAACACGGTGGGGCCGTGCTTCACCGGGTCGTGACGCCAGAGCCGCACGCGGACCTTGTCCGCGGCGGTCGTGAACCAGAAGTACCCGTCCTTCGGGACAACCTTGAAGAAGGTGGGGCCGAAGCCGATCGAGAACTTCAGGACGCGCATCCCGTAGGCGCGCGCGGCGAAATAGTGCCCTCCCTCGTGGACCACCATGAGCAGGGCGAGCCCGAGGATGCCTACGAAATACCAGCCGACCATCTCCGGCTAGTCTAACCAGGGTGGGCCCCATCCGCACGTGCGCGATGTCCGCCCCGTACGCCTACCCCGGCAAGATCCTGCCGCCCACGGCGGAGTCCGGGCGCTCCGCCCCTCGGACCCGCGAGCAGCAGGGCAGCGCCGGGGCGGCCCAGCCCGCCGGAGGACCGGCGCCGAGCAGCTCAGCCGACGAAGAACGACACGCCAACGCTGAAGAAAGGATAGCCGATCCGCATGGTCAGCGAGAGGTTGTCGTTGAAGTGGTACCGGCCGCCGACCATGGTGACGAAATCGAGCCACACGTCGTTGTAGAACCCATCGGTCCGGATGACAGCGCCGACATCCGCGAACGCGCTCCACTTATCGTTGAAGAAGAAGTTCCACTGCATGGTGACCGGACTCCAGATGGTGAAGTCGCGGCGGCAGTACGTGCAGTTGGTGAAATCCAGGCCGAACGAGATGCCGACAGTGTTGTTGAGCCTCGGGATGAAAGCCGGATCGGCGAGCTCGATGGTGGCCCTGAAGCCGAGGCCGAACTCGGGGTCGCCGAAGTTGTCGTAGTACCTGTTGTACCCGCGCCGCAGACCGTAGTCGCGGTGCAAGAAGACGAAGTTCCCGTGCGGCTCGAGCTCGGCCGCGTAATCGGGGTGATCGTTCGGATTCTTGATGTTCGCCTGCGCTTCGGGCGCGAGCGTCAGGAGGGTGGCGCCAGCGAGAGCGACACTCACGAGCGAGGGGAGCGCTTTCATGAGCTCTTCGTACCAAAGGAACGGCAGCGAAGGAAGCGAACGGCCACGGGCCCGGGTCATGACAGCCGCCGCTGGGAGGCGATGTCGCACCTCGCGCGGCGCGCTGCGCCCCGAGCGGAGCGCGCCGCGGCGCCGGGCGCGAGCCCTCGACGCCACGCGACCACGTCTAGCTGAGCCGCGCGCTTCGGAGTAAACAGAGCGCGGCGCCGCATCAGCCCGCGTGCTGCGGCGGGCGCGGCCTTCCCCGGAGCGTCGAGATGAGAGGAACGACAAGCGTCATCCAGCTGGCCCGTGGGTGCGCGCGCATCGGCGGCGCGCTCGTCGCGGCCGCCGCGCTCGCCTGCAGCGCCACGATCCAGGTCGCGGGGCCGCCGTCCGAGGAGCCGGGGCGGCCGCCGGCGCCGCAGAAGAAGCCGCCCGCGCCGGCCCAGGCCCCCGCGCCGCCGGAGCCGCCCTTGCCCGCGGCTGTCGAGCCGTTCGTGAAGACGCAGGACTCCGACGCGTGGGTGAGCCAGACGCTGAAGCTGCAGAGACGGTACGAGCGCGTCCTCGTCGTCGGCGCGCCGGCCCCCGCCGTGATCCGCGTCGCCTCGCTCGATCTGAACGCGCGCGACGCCGCTGCCGAGCCGCAGGAGCTCGCGGTCACGCGCGCGTTCGCCACGCTCCAGGACGCCGCGGACGCGGCCCGGGGCGGCGACCTCATCGCGGTGTTGCCCGGCGCCTACGCGGGGTTCTCGCTCGGCGACAAGCCGAGCGCCGGTCAGGAGCGCTACATCCATTTCAAGGCGATGGGGCGCCCGGGCGAGGTCGTGATCCACCGGGGATGCGCCGCCGACCCGAACTGGATGATCTACCTGAAGAGGGCGCACCACGTGGTGATCGAGGGCTTCCGCCTCGCCGGCAGCAGCGGGCCCGGCAGGCAGAGCGCGGGCACGCCGAAGGCGGGGATCATGATCGACGGCGCGTTCGGCGAGACCGGCAGGCTGGCGCACCACATCGCGCTCGTCGGGAACTTCTCTCATCACCATCGGACATGGGGGTTTCACTCCACCGACAGCCACACCGTCCTCCTGCAGGACAACCTGTTCGCCTTCTCTGCCGCCGAGCACGGCGCCTACGTGTCCGACGGCTCGGACAACTACGTGGTTCGTCGCAACGTGTTCTTCGGCAACAGCGCGAGCGGGTTCCAGGCGAACCTCGATCCGGAGGCCTCGCTCGACGCGGTGCTGGAGCACCCGTCGTTCCGGGGCTATCCGCGCAGGGAGCCGACCCGCGCCTGGGCCGCGGGGCTGATGAAGATCGCGACGGACCGGTTCGGCGAGCACGGGTTTCCGGACGGCCGGGGCGTGAACTTCATCATCGAGCAGAACGTCATCAACGGCAACGGGCGCCTGGGCGGCGGGGCGATCAACCTCGCCGGGGCGTCGGACTCCGTCATCCAGAACAACCTCATCTACGGCAACCTCGGCAGCGGGATCGCGCAGTGGGACAACGGGAACCCGTTCGACCAGGCCTATGTGGAGCCGGGCCCGCGCTCTCCGGAGCAGGTGAGCGGCCCCGACGCGCTGCCGCTCTGGGGCTGCCACAACAACCTGATCCGCAACAACACCGTGGTCATGAACAGCAGGGGCCGGCCCGCGCTCCAGTGCGGCAACGGGAGCTGGGGTTGCCGGCTGCGGAACAACATCTTCGTCAGCGACGACTCGCCCTCGATCGAGGTGCTGAGCACGAGCATCTACCGGTTCGACGCGGGCCACAACGTGGTGACCCAGGTGAGCTACGGCGGGATGCCGAACGGGCTGAAGCGCCTCGCGGCGGCGCTGCCGGAGACGCGGGCGATCACGGGCATCACGCGCGCGCGGCTCGCGGCGGAGGTGGTGCGCGCGGGCGAGGAGCCGTGGGTGATCGTGGAGGGGAGCTGGTGGAAGCTCAACCCGAGCCGCCCGGATTTCAGGCCGAAGCGGTCGTCGAAGATGCTGCTCGGGCAAGGCGACGCGCGCGAGGTGCCGTCGCGGGATCTGCTCGGCCAGAAGCGCGGCGGCGCGGATCTCGGGGCGTTGTCGCCGGGGCCGCCCTGAGGGGCGCGGCGGCGCGGCCGGCGGGGGCCGCCGGCGGCCGTTGACGACGCGGCCGGCGGGGCGAGGCGATGAGCGCGACCGCCGATCGCGCGCAGCAGCGCGCCGGGCGCGTGTACACTCCACCTCGTGCCGTCCGCGCCGCGCCGCGATCGCCTCCGGGATCGCCTCTCTCGCCTCCGGGCCTGCCTGTCGACGAGGTCCTCGCTCCCCCGGCGCTCTCGGTCACGACGCGCGAATCCAGGCTTGCTCGCCGCCCTGGCATGGCTCACCGCGTGCACCGGGCCGGGCGAGGGCGGCGACAGCCCGGCGACGAAGGTGGACGCCCCTGGCCAGGTGCACGCGGCGCACGCCGCCGAGGGGACGGCTCCCGCCGCGCCGGCGCCTGTCGGCAGCGCGCACGCCGCGCCGGCGCCTGCAAGCAGCGCGCACGCCGGCGCGGCCATCCTGGGCGGCGCAGCCCCCGAGCCCGCGCCGATCGCCGGCAGCGCGAGCGCCGCCCCGGCCGAGGCGCCTCCGCCCGGCCCGGCCGGCGCCGCGCCCGCCGTCTTCCCTCCGCAACCGCTCGGGCTCCCGCTGGCGCTCGGGCCTTGCCCGGCCGACATGGCCCTCGTCGGCGGCTTCTGCATCGACCGGTACGAGGCGCACCTGGTCACAGACGCCGGCGGGGAGCTCGCCGTCCACCCGCACTTCAAGCGGCCCGAGGCGGGCGTCCGCTACGTCGCCCGCAGCGAGGCCGGCGTCTTTCCGCAGGCGTACATCAGCCGCGTCGAGGCCGCCGCCGCGTGCGCCGCCGCCGGCAAGCGCCTCTGCACGCGGCGCGAGTGGCAGCGCGCCTGCCGCGGCAACGGCGTCCACCGCTACCCCTACGGCCCTCACGGCGAGCGCGGGCGGTGCAACACCGGCAAACCCCACCTCCTGAGAGAGCTCTTCGGCGACCACCCGCCGGGCGGGTGGAGCTACGAGCGGCACTTCAACAGCCCCGAGCTCGACCAGAAGCCGGGCTTCCTGGCGCGGAGCGGCGATCACGCCGGCTGCGCCAGCGAGCTCGGCGTCCACGACATGGTCGGGAACCTGCACGAGTGGGTCAGCGACATGGTCGATCACGAGCTCGTGATGCGCATGCAGACCGAGGGCGTGGCGCGCCGCGACCAGCCCTGGCACGAGGGCGGCGGCGTGTTCATGGGCGGCTTCTTCAGCACGACCAGCGAGCTCGGCCCCGGGTGCTACTTCACCACGATCGCCCACGAGCCCGCCTATCACGACTACTCCACGGGATTCCGCTGCTGCGACAGCGTCGATGTGCCGGCAGCGCCGGAGTCGGGCGGTGCGATCAAGCGCGACGGCGGCTGACGGGGCGGCTGTCCTCAAGCCACGACAGAAACAGGGCACCTCCTCCAGATATCCGCCCTCTCGAGGACCACGAGCGCGGCGGTGACGACGGGAGAGGCGCGCAGCGCCCGCTCCACCTCACGCCGCGAACATCCGGTCGAGCACCGTCCTCGGCGCCCCGCCCTGCAGGATCGTCTCGAGCGCCTCGAACACGCCGCCGTCCACCTTCCGCGCCCTCGCGAACGCCACGACGCGCGGGATCAGCGGGATCGCCTCCACGCGCAGCCTGGCCTCCGCGACGGCCTCGTCGAGCGTCCGCCCGCGCGCGAGGGCCTTGCCGAGGATCACCTCGGGGCGGCTCTCGAGCCGGATCGAGGCGAGCAGGTCGCCGTAGCCGCCGAGCCCCAGCATCGTCCGCTCCTCGGCGCCGGCCGCGGCGGCGATGCGCGCCGCGCCGTCGACCGCCCTCGAGATGAGCGCGGCGAGCAGCCCGGGCCCGGCGCCCGCCTGCTCGGCGAAGCCGACGCCGACCGCGACGCAGCCGACCAGCGCCGACGCCCACTCCAGGCCCTGCAGATCCGGCGTCGTGTAGACGCGGAGCGCGTCGGACTGGAACGCCGCGGTCACCGCGGCGTGCACCTCGGGGAACCGCGAGCCGCACACCATCGCCGAGGGGCGGCCCTCCCGCAGCTCGTCCTCCTGGATCGGGCCGCCCAGCGCGCCCACCCGGCGCGCCGGGGTCTCCTCGCGCACAAGGTC
The DNA here is from genome assembly GCF_051519845.1 of Sorangium sp. So ce362. Lineage (NCBI taxonomy): Bacteria > Pseudomonadati > Myxococcota > Polyangiales > Polyangiaceae > Sorangium > Sorangium sp. So ce362. The sequence continues at coordinate 10,504,323 of NZ_CP150332.1, forward strand.
CGAGACGGTCTTCAGCGCCTCGCCCTCGAGGCCGCGCACGCCGTGGATCACGAGGTGCGAGCCGTCCATGTGATCGCCGAGCGCGCGCAGCGCCGTCCGGGCCGCGTTCGACGGCACCGCGATGACGAGCAGCCGCGCCCGGGCGACCTCCGCGTGGTCCCGCACGATCCGCGGGCCGTCGTTGATCTGCGGGTGCTCGCGGCGCGAGAACAGGAGGACCTCGGCCCCGGTGCGGCTCGCCGCGAGCGCCAGCGCCACGCCCCAGAAGCCGCCGCCGATGACCCCGACCGAAGGCGCCGGACGCGCGCTCACTGGCCACCCCCGGCGCCGTTCATCGAGCCCGCGCGCGCGCCCGCGGCGCCGCCGCGCGACGAGGCCGCGCCGCGGTCGTCCAGCGGCGGCGGCAGCGAGGAGGGCGGGAGCGGCGGGAGCGGCGGCTGGACCTGCAGGCCGGAAGGGACGCCGGGCGGCGCGATCACGTCCCACGCCACCCCGTGGGCGGCGAGGCGGTTCTGGTAGTAAAAGAGCAGGTTCGTGTCGCAGATGGCGATGCCGTCGGGCCGCGAGTCGAGCACCGGCGACGAGTGGTAGCCCGCGAAGGCGCGCAGCGCGCGCTCGACGATGTCCCCGCCCGAGCCGAGCCGGACGTCCTCGCCCAGCACGATGCACCCCTTCTGCTCGAGCGCGCGCAGGCGCTCGCACAGGGCCATCACGTCGGCCGCGAGGTCGTCGCGCGGCACCGTGAGCACGTCGCGCTGGCGGAGCACCGTGAAGAGATCCGCGGCCGGCGCGTGGCCGCGAAGCCGGGCGAAGCTCGCCGCCGCGACGACGTGCGTCGCCATGACGACCGTGTCGCGCGCGTACGCCCGGCAGATCTCCTCGCCGAGCTCGCGGGCGTACTGGACGTCACGCGCCGCGTCGATGACCGCGACGCCGTCCTGGTTCTTCACGTAGCTCGCCGGGTCGACCTCGCGGCCGCGCGCGTCGAACGAGCGGCCGAGCTCGTCGACCCGGTTGCCGAACGGATCGAGCGGCTCCGAGAAGCGGATGACCACCGCGGCGTTCATCGCGAGGAGCTTGCGGAGGAACGAGGCGATCCGGCCAATCCGGCTCGACTCATCGTCCTCGATGATGAACCGGCCCTTGCCGGCCTCGGAGAGGAAATCGGCGATGAGCGTCTCGGCCTCGAGCGTGATGAGGTAGTTGATCGTGGCCGGGACGAAGAAGACGCGGCGTTCGCGGCCGCTGAGCAGCGTCCGCGTGTAGGCCTCGAAGGCGCTGCCGACCAGGCCCAGCTTGAGCTTCCGCTCGATGCCGCCCGAGCGCGACCGCGTGCCCCCGGGGAAGAACAGCGAGTGGTAGCCGCGCTCCAGGAGCACGCCCGAGTACGTCTTCAGCACGTCCTTGTAGAGGTTGTGCCGGATGCGCCGATCCACGCGGTAGGCGCCGAGGTTGTGCATGAAGAACGAGAGGACCGGGTTCGTGAACAGGTTCTTGCCGGCGCCGTAGGTGGCGGGCGGCAGGCCGGCGCGCTCGAGGGCGTAGCCGAACACGATCGAGTCCATGTTCGACAGGTGCGTCGGGACGTAGACCGCGGTGCCGCGCTGCACGAGCGACCGGAGCTTCGCGAGCGGGCCCTGCACGAGCACCCGGTCGGCGAGCAGCTCCAGGCTGATGAGCTTGCGCGGGTCGCGGACCACGGTCACGAGCTTGCGCGGCGCGAGCAGGGCGCTCACGACCGGCGGCAGGAGCCGCGAGGACAGCTGGTAGACGCGCGGGTCGAAGTTCCCCGCGATGTCCCACGCGTGCTCCTCGGCGAGCTCCCGCAGGCGGCGGCGGCGCTCCGCGTCGTGCATGCGGCCGAGCGAGCGGGCGAGCCGCTGCCACTCGGCGAGCTCGCGGATGTCCTGCGGCTTCCGGGACCCCTCGAGCCGCTTCGTCTCCTGGTACGCCGCCTCGTTCATGGCGAGCAGCGGATCCCTCGTGGCGCCGAGGACCCGATCGACCACGGTACGCACGATCTCGTCGCGCGCGTCGTTGAACCCGAAGATGGGAGCGCGGGAGTCCATGGGCCTAGTCGTATAGAAATCAGGCCGCGGGCGCGAGCGGAATGCGGCCGTGCGCGACGTCGTCAGTCAGCGGTAATCGTCCTTCGCGCGCCGCACGGCGGCGAACACGTCGGGCAGCGTGGGCCCCGGGAAGCGGGCCTGCACGGATCGCTCGCTGCAGCGCAGGAACGGGTTCGTCGCGAGCTCCTCGGCGATGGTGCTCCCGACCGTGGGCTCGCCGCGCTCGCGCGCCGCGCGGGCGGCCGCGAGCTTCTTGCGGATGGCCTCGTTCTCGGGCTCGACCGTCTCGGCGAAGCGGAGATTGTTCACGGTGTACTCGTGACCGCAGAAGACGCGCATGTGCACCGGGAGGGCGGCGAGCTTGGAGAGCGAGGCGTGCATCACCTCGGGTGTGCCCTCGAACATGCGGCCGCAGCCGCCGATGAAGAGCGTGTCGCCGGTGAACACAACGTCCTCGACGCAATAGGAGACGGCGCCGAGCGTGTGGCCGGGGACGTGCAGCGGCCGGAGCGTGAGGCCGGCGATCTCGACCGGCTTGCCCTCCTCGACGTGCTCCGTCTGCGCGGGCACGCGCCCGACGTCGCTCGCGTGCGCGTAGACGGGGAGGTCGCCGTAGCGCTGGCGGAGCGCCTCGTTGCCGCCGACGTGATCGTGGTGGTGGTGCGTGTTGACGATGGCGACCAGGCGGAGCTGCTCGCGGTCGAGCGCCGCGACGACCGGCTCGGCCTCCGACGGGTCGATGACGATCGCCTCGCGCCGCCCGTCCGCGGCCACGAGGTAGGCGTAGTTGTCGCTGAGGCAGGGCACGGTGAGGATGCGCATGGGCGAGAAATATAGTGCGGCGCATGCGGGGAGCCTGTGAAAAACTCGGGGCAGAGAACGTAAAGAGAACGTAAAGAGAACGTTCAAGAGGACGTGATGGGGCGCGCTTGTCGACCTCGATCGGATCCGCGCGCGGGAGGATAACGCTGGCGGGTCGCCTCGCGCCGTGACGCGCGCGCCGTCGTGTGGCAGAGGGGCCGTGCATGGCGTCCGCCGAGCCCTCTGTCCGCTACCGCATCGGCGTCGATGAGAACGGCCTCGGCCCGCGGCTCGGTCCGATGGTGGTGACGGCCGTCCTCTCGCGCGTCACCGAGGCCGGCTGGCAGACCGCCGGCCGCGCGCCCCGCGGCGCCCTCGCGCAGCGGCTCGGCGACTCGAAGCAGCTCGTCGCGCACGGGGACGTCTCGCTCGGCGAGGCGTGGGCCCGCGCGCTTGTCGCGCGCGGCTGCGGCCGCACCGCGACGGCCGGCGACCCGTCGTCGGTCGACGAGCTGCTCCACGCCGTCTCGCTCGACGACCGCGCCGCGCTGCGCGCGCTCTGCCCGGGCCACGTCGAGGCGCAGTGCTGGTCGACGGAGGGCGAGGCGTTCACCGCGCCCGACAAGCTGCTACGCACGGTCTGCCGCGACCTCGACAAGCTCGCGGGGAAGGGGGTCGAGATCGTCGCCGTGCGCTCGATGCTGCTCTGCGTGAAGCGGATGAACGACGGGGTACGCGCCGGGAAGAACCGGTTCGTGCTCGATCTCCACGCGATGGAGCGCCTCATCCTCGAGCTCGGCGGCCTCGCCGGCGCCGAGGTCTTCGCGGTGTGCGGCAAGGTCGGCGGCTTCGGCAAATACGGGTCTGCGTTCGGCCCGCTCGCCGGGAGGCTGCACCTCGTGCTCGAGGAGGGCCGCGCCCGCAGCGCCTACCACTTTCCCGGCCTCGGCGAGATCGCGTTCGTCCGCGACAGCGACGCCTCGGATCTTTGCGTCGCGATGGCGTCGATGGTGGGCAAGTACGTCCGCGAGGCGCTGATGGAGCGGGTCGCGCGCCATTACCAGCGCGCGGTCCCGGGCCTGCACGGAGCGAGCGGCTACCACGATCCGGTGACCTCGGCGTTCATCGGGGCGACCCGGCTCGTCCGTCGCGCGCGCGAGATCCCCGACGACTGCTTCGAGCGGCGCGCCGCCGAGGGGAACGCCTCGCTCGAGCGCGGCGGCCCGTGAGGTCGAGTCCGGCGCCGCGCTAGGCGGGCGCTGCGCCAGGCGGCGCGCGCCGCGCCCGCGAAACCGGCGGCCCCGCGCGGCGTAGGAGGGGTGGATGCGCTACCCTCGACCGGCCAGGTGGAAGATGAATTGGCTCCGCGCTGCTCGTCTGCTCTTCGCGCTCATGCTCGTCGCGTCCGCCGCCCTGATCGCGTGCTGGCGCACGGGCGCTGCGGGGGACGCGAGCAAGACTGCCCTGGTATCCAAGGAGGCTGTGACGATGTCGGACAGAAGCTATCGCAAACCGTCGGATGAGGAGCTGCGCAAGCGGCTCACGCCGCTCGCGTACGAGGTCACCCAGCACGACGCGACCGAGCCGCCGTTCCGCAACGCCTTCTGGAACAGCCACGAGGCGGGCCTCTACGTGGATGTCGCGAGCGGCGAGCCGCTCTTTTCATCGGTCGACAAGTTCGACTCGGGCACCGGCTGGCCGAGCTTCACGCGCCCCGTCGCGCCGGAGCGGGTCGTGGAGCGCTCCGACAGGGCCCACGGGATGGTCCGGACGGAGGTGCGCTCCAAGGCCGGCGACTCGCACCTCGGGCACGTCTTCGAGGACGGGCCCCGGCCGAGCGGGCTGCGTTACTGCATCAACTCTGCGTCCCTCCGGTTCATCCCGCTGGATCGCCTCGAGGCCGAGGGCTACGGCGCCTACCGTGCCCTGTTCGAGGGTCGGAGCGGCGCGCCGGCGGAGCAGGCCGGCGCGAACTCCTGCGCGCTCCCCGCGCCTGGAGAGGCGGCCGGCTGCGAGACGACGCTGGAGACAGCCATCCTGGCGGGCGGCTGCTTCTGGGGGATGGAGGAGCTCCTCCGGCAGATCCCCGGCGTCCTCGAGACGGAGGTCGGTTATGCCGGCGGCCGGACGAAGGAGCCGACCTATGAGGACGTGAAGACCGGAGTGACGGGCCACGCCGAGTCGGTGCGCATCGTCTTCGATCCAGCGAAGCTGTCGTATGCCGAGCTGCTCGAGAAATGGTTCTTCCGCATGCACGATCCGACGACACAGAACCGCCAGGGCAACGATGTCGGCACGCAGTACCGCTCGGCCATCTTCGTCACGACGCCCGAGCAGCGCCGCATCGCCGAGGAGGTGAAGGCGCGCGTGGGGCAGAGCGGCAAGTGGCGCGCGCCGCTCGTGACAGAGATCGTGGAGGCCGGGCCGTTCACCCGCGCCGAGGAGTATCACCAGAAGTACCTGGAGAAGTCCCCGGGCGGGTACACGTGCCATTACATGCGCGATTGACGCAGAGCGTCATCACGTCAAGAACCAGCAAAAAATCGAGGGGTGGCGGGGAGGCTGAGAGCTCCACGCCTCCGTGAAATGTTTCGAGCGGTCCGCTGCGCGACAGCGGTTTCCGCCCACCTCTGCTCCGTGCAGAGCGGAGCGGCGGGCCTCCGCACAGGAGACGGGCCCAGATCGGCGTTTTCGGCGCGCAAGCGCACCCCGGTGCGCTGAGCACCGAAAACGCCGAGGTGGGCCCGTATCCGAAGCGGGTGACCGTCGCTCAGCGGTTCGCGATGTGGATCGCCGTGCCCATGGCGTGGGCGGCGGCTTCCATCAGCGACTCGCCGAGGGTCGGGTGGGGGTGGATCGTGAGCGAGATGTCCTCGAGGAAGGCCGCCATCTCGAGCGAGAGGGACGCCTCGCTGATCATCGTGCTGGCCTCCGGTCCGACGATGTGGACGCCGAGCACCTGCTTCGTCTTCTTGTCGGCGACGATCTTCGCGAACCCCTCGGTCTCGTTCATGGCCATGGCCTTGCCGAGCACCGAGAACGGGAACTTGCCGACGACGATCTCGATGCCCTTCGCCTTCGCCTCCGCCTCGGTGAGCCCCACCGTCGCGATCTCCGGATCGGTGAAGATCGCGCCCGGGATCGCGACCCAGTCCTTCGCGGCCTTGTGCCCCGCGATGACCTCGGCGACGATCTCGCCCTCCTTCGTCGCCTTGTGCGCGAGCAGGGGCGGCCCGCTGACGTCGCCCACGGCGTAGATCGACGGCACGTTGGTGCGGCACGTCTTGTCCGTCGGGATGAAGCCGCGCTGATCGACCGTCACGCCGACCTTCTCGAGGCCGAGCCCCTTCGAGCTCGGCCTCATGCCGACGGCGACCAGCACCGTGTCGACGACGATCGTCTGCTCCTTGCCCTCGATCTGGATCTTCACCCCGACCGAGCCGTCCTTCTGCTTCTCGTACCCGATCGCCTTGGCGTTCTTGTGGATCGTGCCGCCGCGCTTCAGGATCTTGCGCTCGACGAGCTTTGTGCAGTCGGGGTCGACGCCCGTGAGCAGCTCCGGCAGCGCCTCGACCACGGTGAGCTGGGAGCCGAACGCCTGGTAGACCATGCCGAGCTCGAGGCCGATGACGCCGCCGCCGATCACGAGCAGCCGCTTCGGGATGCGGCGCAGGCTCACCGCCTCCTTCGCGCCGATGATCGCGTCGCCGTCGAACTTGAACGTCGGGATCTCGATGGTGGTCGAGCCGGTCGCGATGACGATCCCCTTGGTCGCCTCGATCTGCTCCACCGAGCCGTCCGGCAAGGTCACGTCCACGCGCTTCGGCCCGACGATCGTGGCGGTGCCGGCGAGCAGGTCGGCGCCGTTGCCCTTGAGCAGCGACCTGACGCCGCCGGTGAGCTTCTTGACGATGCCTTCCTTCCAGTCCTGCATCTGGTTGGCGTCGAGCTCGACGCCGCTGACCTTGATCCCCATCGTGGCGCCGGCCTGCGACTTCTCGTAGAGGTGGGCGGCGGCGATGAGCGCCTTGGAGGGGATGCAGCCCCAGTTGAGGCAGACGCCGCCGGGCTGCTCCTTCTCGATGCAGAGCGTCTTCTGCTTGAGCTGAGCCAGCCGGATGGCGCAGGGGTAACCGCCGGGGCCGGCTCCGATCACGATTGCGTCGTAGGTCTTCATCCTTGTCCTTGTTGTGCGCTTCGGAGACTGGGATTAGGGGCGCCGGGGTCCGTCAGGCAAGCCCCTCGCTGACCAGCCCGGAGGCCGCGCCCGCGACCGCGAGCCGTACCCTGGGTGCCCGGGGCTTACACGACCTCGCACCGAGGGGAAATCCCTCCCGTGGTCAGCGTCCGCCGCCGTGCGCGGGCGCTTTCGGGGAGCGCAGGAGCTCCGCGCGCTGGTCGCGCAGGTGCCAGGGCAGCTCCGCGTAGACGTCCTCGAACAGGGTCTCGCGGGCGGGCGGGTCCATCGCCTCGACCTCCGCGACGGCGGCGGCGATCTCGGCGTTGAGCTCCGCCTCGAGGGAGGCCTCCGCGGCGTCGTCGAGGAGGCCGCGGACGACGAGGTGGCGCCCGAGGCGCAGCAGCGGGTCGCGCTGCGTCCAGCGATCGACCTCCTCCTGCGACCGGTACCGGCTCGGGTCGTCGCTCGAGGAGTGCGCGCCGACGCGGTAAGTGAGCGCCTCGATGAAGCTGGGGCCGCCGCCGGCCCGGGCCCGCGCGACCGCCTCGGAGACGGCGCGGTAGACGGCGATGACGTCGTTGCCGTCGACCCGCACCGACGGGACGCCGTAGGCCCGCCCCTTGATGGCGATCGTCCTGGAGGCCGTCTGCCGGTCGGTCGGCACGCTGATCGCCCAGTGGTTATTCTGGCAGATCATCACGCAGGGCGCCTTGAAGACCCCCGCGAAGTTCATCGCGCTGTGGAAGTCGGGCTCGCTCGTCGCGCCGTCGCCCATGAACCCCACCACCACCGTGCTGTCGCGCCGCAGCTTCGCGGCCCATGCGGCGCCGACCGCCTGCGGGATCTGCGGGCCGATGCAGCTCGACCAGGACACCTGGTTCACCTGCCGGCCGCTCATGTGAGACGGCATCTGGCGCCCCTTGAGGAGGTCGCCCGAGTTGCCGAAGATCTGGGCCACGTACGTGCGGAGCGGGAAGCCGCGCACCAGCATCATCACGCTCTCGCGCAGCGCGGGGAAGATCCAGTCCGTCGGATCGAGCGCGAGCGCGGTGGCGATCGGCGTCGCCTCCTGGCCGGTGCACGCGCCGTAGAAGCCGACCCGACCCTGCCGCTGGAGCAGGAGCATGCGCGCGTCGAGCAGCCTGAGGCGCTTGATCTCGCGGTAGGTGCGCAACAGCAGCGCGTCGGTCAGGCCGGGATCGGTCGCGGGATCCAGCGTTCCGTCGTCGCGAAGGACGCTGAGCAAGCCCTCGTCGTCGCCCTCCCCCGCGCGGGGCGGCGGCGCGTCGGCGGCGGGCCTGGTCGAGGCGCCGGGCGGCGTGGCTTCCAGCTCGCTCATGACCGGACCATACCGCGAAATGGCGGCGATCGCGGCCCCTTCGGCTCGCCGGCGCGAGCCCGCTCACCCCGGTCGCCCGCCGGAGCGAAGCGGCTCACACGCGTCGCGCCGCGCTCAGGCGAGGAGGACGCGGAACATCCGCTTGCTGTCGGAGAGGTAGTAATAGGCGGCGCGGTCGGCGTCGCCCATCAGATCGAGGATGGCGCGCTCCATCTGATCCGGGCTCAGCGTGTTGGACACCTCCCAGGTGCTGGGTGTGACCTCGTCGCCCTGCCACGGTCCGGCGCACAGCGCGACGAGGCGGGCCCGGTTCGCCTCGTCGGCGATCGAGAAGGTGAGGATGTAATCGTGGTTGACGAAGCCGCTATAGAGCTTGTTGTCACGCGGCATCTGGGTTCTCCCTGTCGTGGTCGCGACGCGGCGGCGCCTCGTGCTGCGGTCGTCGGGTCGGCACCCTCGCACCGGCGCCCGCGGCGACGGCGCAGGTCGGGGGCGTCGATGTCCTCACCGCGGGCCGGGCGGCAGCGGAGCGGCCGCGTCCTCGTCGTCGTCCTCCTGCTCGGGGCGACGCGCGCCGAGCGTGAAGACGTGCAGCACGACCAGGCTCGCGCCGAGGAACACCTCCGACCGGCCCACGAGCTCGGCGCGGCGATGGGCGCGCTCGAGCTCCATGCCGAGCTCCCCCTCGCCGCGCCGGGCGCCCTCGCGGTGGAGCGCCGCGATGCGGGGCGTGAGCGCCAGGCCGACGTACGCGGCGCACCCGGCCATCACCATGGCGATGACCCGGCGCACGCGGGCCGCGCGGCTCGCGCCCTGACGGCCAGCCGCCCAGGTGCGCGCCACCTCCGCGCCGAGGAGGATCACCGCGGCGCCGAGCGCGAGCTGATCGAAGCGGGAGAAGGCCGCGCTCATCGCGTCACCGGAGAAGGGGGTCGGGGTGAGCCGGAAGACGAACGGCGCGGCGCAGGCGCCCAGCGCCACGAGGCCGCCGGCCCAGGCCCCCGCCGCGAGCGCGGCCACGCTCGCGGCCGCGCGATCGATCAAGAAGCGGCGCGACGCGGCGCGCTCCTCGGGGCTCGGGGCGAGGTCGGCCTCGCTGAACTGGGCTTCATCGTTCATGCATCCACCTCGGAAGCGATGGCGGCGAGCGCCTCCTCGACGGCCCCCTGATCGGCCTTCCGCGCGTCGCCCCGCATCGCCGCGATCGCCGCGCGGGCGGTCGCGAGGCGAGCGCGACCGGCGGCCGCGACGGCGAGCGTGCGCCGGTGGCGGTCCCACGCGCCGAGCTCGCTCAAGATCTCGCGGATCGCGCGCTCGTGGCCCATCCGCGCGAGCGCGACGCGCGCGTGCCAGCGCAGCGGGTCCCGACCGAGGCCGAGCCTCAGCCCGAAGACGCGCCGCTCGAGCGCGCTCCGGGAACCGGAGAGGCCGAGCTCGCCGCAGAGCTCGATCGCGGCGGCCTCGTCCTCGTGGTCGACCCCGCGGAGCTTGCCACCCACGATCTCGACGAGCACCGCGTGGCCCGCCGGATCGCCGAAACGCGCGGTGACGACCGCCGCCGCTGCCCGGACGAGCGGCGACGCGTGGCCGAGCAGCGCGCTCGCCCGCGCCAGGCTCGCCGGAGGGAGCTCGCCGTTGAGCTCCCCCAGCTCCTCGAACATCCGCAGGGCGATGTGGCAGACGAGCGGATCGTCGTCGTGCGAGGCCTGCATGACGGCGTCGAGCGCATCGGCCGGCTCGGCGCAGACGCGGGGGAACGCGATCACCGCCTGGAAGCGGACCTCGGGCCGCTCGTCCGAGAGGGCGCGCCGGAGCCGCCCCGTAGCGCGCGCGTCGCCGATCTCGCCGAGCGCCGTGATCGCCATCTGCCGGACGTTGGGATCCACGTCCTCGACGGCGAGGAGCAGCGCGGGCAGCGCCTCGACGGCCTTCGTGTCGGCGAGGGCGATGGCCGCTGCCGCGCGCACCGCCGCGTGCCCATCGGCGCGCAGCGCGCCCTCGATCGCGCACAGGACCTGCTCCCGCGCCTCCGCGGCATATGGGACGAGGTCGCTCACGGCCCCCACGCGCACAGCGGGCTTCTGCGAGGCGACGTCGCGCAGCGCAGCCTCGAACGTCCTCTTCGCGGGAGCCGATCCGAACACGCGGCCCACGCTAGCACGGTCGACGCGCGACGCCGGACCGCACGGCGCAGCGCTCAGCCTCCGCCAGCGCCGCCCTCGCCCCCCGAGCCGCCGGCGCCGCCCTCACCGCCAGCGCCGCCCTCGCCCCCCGAGCCGCCGGCGCCGCCCTCACCGCCAGCGCCGCCCGAGCCGCCCTCGCCCCCCGAGCCGCCGGCGCCGCCCTCGCCCCCGGGCGTGTAGGGAGTCCACGCGGGCTGCTCAGGAGCGGCCCTGCAGACACCGGGCCCGCTCTCGCCATCGTCCAGCGGCTCGCCGGGCGCGCTCGGGGTAGAGGACGGATCCGGCAGGCACGCCTTCGAGCTCTCCGGCTCGGAGTCGACGATCGCGGCGTTGCGCTCGCCCGGCGGGATCGCCGCGGCGCCCCGGATATCGCGCAGCGCGACGCACGAGTAGCCGCTGCGGCAGTCGTCGTCGTCGTCGCAGGTGGCCATGCAGAACGTGCGCTCGAAGCGCGGCCAGCGGACGTTCTCGAGCTCGTCGCACGCCTGATCCAGCACCGGGTTGAACGCGACGCAGACGCTGCTGCCGTAGCAGCTGTCCGGCTCGCAGTTGAAGACCGTGCAGTAGCCGCCGGGCTGCGTGCCATCGCAGAAGAGCTGCTGCTCGTTCTGCACGCAATCGAGCGACGTGATGCACGCATCGCCGATCTGCGGGCCGCATCCGGCGAGCAGCGAGGAGACGCCGAGGACGACGAGCAGGAGGGCGGGCCCGGTGAGGCGAAGCATCGAGGAGGGCCGCTTAGTACCGGCAGGGGCGCCCGCGCGCAAGCGTGCGCGGGCGCCATCGCGCGGAACTTGCGCCCGCTTCCGCCCGAATTGACACCGTGCGGTCAGGCCTCTAGAAACGAGCGGACCGGGGTTGACCCGGAGAATGAAGCAAAGGCCATGGCGACTTACATCACCGAAGACTGCATCAACTGCGGCGCCTGCGAGCCGGAATGCCCGAACGAAGCCATCAGCGAGGGCGACGAGATCTACGTGATCGATCCGGAGCTCTGCACGGAGTGCGTCGGCTTTTACGACCACGAAGCGTGCCAGGCCGTGTGCCCGGTCGAGTGCTGCCTGCCCAATCCGCAAATCGTGGAGACCGAGGAAGCGCTCATCGCGCGCGCCATCAAGCTGCACCCGGACGATGCCGAGCTGCAGAAGCGGGCTGCCGCCAACGACTACCCCTCGCGCTTCCGCAAGTAGAGCAGCTTTTCGAGCCCCTTCGCGTCGCCTCTCGGGCCGCGCTCCCCATGTCTCCGCCGGCACCGTCGGTTCAATGCGGCGCCCGGGTCATACCGTGATCCGGCGCTGGGTCGCAACGCTCCTCGCAGGCGTCTGCGCGGGCTGCCATGGCAGCGGTCCGCTGCTCCATCCGGCCCACGTGCTCCGCCCGGGCAACGTGAGCTTCGGCGCGGGCCTGTCGGGCGACCTGATCGTCGCCGGAGCGACGGTCGCCCCGCTGGAGGCAGGCGCGAGCGCCGGCGACCCGGCTGCGACGGAGGGCGCCGCGCGGCGGAAGCTCTCCGAGATCACGGTGTCGCCGGGCGTCGCGCCCTGGGCCAGCGCCCGCGTCGGGATCGACGGCGGGAACGAGGCCGGGCTGACGTACACGGGGCGCGCCCTCCGGCTCGACGGACGCCATGCGTTCCCGCTCGGCGAGGCGGCCCTGTCGCTCGGGCTCGGCGCCTCGGCGCTCTTCGCGGGCGCTCCGAGCCCGAGCGCGGGCTCGATCGCGGCGGGGAGCGACGTCTACGGCGCGGGGATCGACGTCCCGCTCCTGCTCGGCTTCCGCTCGGACGCGGATCTCTTTGCGCTCTGGTTCGGTCCGCGGCTCGGGCTCGATCTCCTGAGCGGCGAGGTGCGGCTGCCCGCCGGCTCGGCGACCCAGGGGCCCCTCGTCGACGCATCCGGTCAGCACCTCCGGGTCGGGTTCGTGCTGGGCGTGCGCGCCGGGTTCCGACACGTACATGTCGCCCTGGAGGCTACAGCAACGTACCATCACGCCATGGGCGAGATCGGCGGGGTTCCGGTCGCCCTCGATCAGGGCACCGTCGCCCCGGGCGGCGGCCTCACGGTCACCTTCTGACCTGGCCGTAAAGCCGTAGAAAAAATCGAATTTCTTGCATTTTCTGTGGGCAGCGCAGGTGCTTGCCCGGCCGGAGGACCGGCCTTAGACTCGGATCTATGCGTCCCTACGGCGCCCTCTCCACCTCATGCCTCCTCGCCGTTGCGGCTCTCGTCGGCTGTTCGGCGCCTGTCGCGGGCGACGCGGCCGACGTCAGCGGGGTGGTCACCCAGGGGGTCGTGCGCGTCGAGCGCGCGATCAACCTGAGCCGGGACGCCGCCACCGCCCCCGTCGAGCTCGACGAGGCGGCGCTGCCGGTCGCGGCCGACGAGAGCGCGTCGTCGGTCACCAACGTCCTGGCGAAGTTCATGCGCCTCTCTTCCGCGATGGATCCCGAGCTCGCCGAGGGGGCGGTCGGCCAGGCGTTCGTCCTCCCGACCGCCGGCAGCTGCATGGTCCTCTCGCCCGCCGCCGAGGATGACGCGGCGAGCAGCTTCAGCTCCCTCAGCCCGATCGAGCTCCTCGACGCGGGCGACGTGACGATGCGGACCGACAGCACCCAAATGCCGCTCGCCGCCCGCGCATTCCCCGACGTGGGCGCCCTGGTCTTCGGCGTGTTCTACACGTCGCGCGACGCCACCAGCGATCTGCCGGCGCCGGCGCGGTACGTCTTCGAGAGCTCGGGCTCGGGGCAGCTCGACCGGTTCGCCTTCGAGGCCGACGCCCCCGCCGGTCCCGAGGACGTGCGGGTGGGCGACGCCGATCTGGCCGACTTGGTCGAGCTCGACGCCGGGGTCGGCGCGGTGGTGCAGTGGCGCCCGGACGAGGGCGGTGAGGCCGACCGGGCGCGCGACGTCATCTACATCGACGTGACCTCGGCGCACGGCGCGACCGTGCGGTGCGCGTTCAAGGACACGGGGAGGGGCGTGATCCCGGGCTCCTTGCTGGATCCGTCGACGCTCGGCCCCCTGCCCGCGAGCGCGACGCTCGCCGTGCACCGCACGCGGCAGGTGCCGTTCAGCGCCTCGGGGATCGATCTCGGCGAGGTGCGCTTCGACCTCTCCGTGAACGGCCGCGCGCGCATCGCCGCGCGCTGACGGTTGGGCGGCCGACCTCGGGGTGGCGTACGAGGACCTGCGACGGCGCGCGGACGAGCTCGCCGCGATCGGGCAGCGCGAGCGCGGCGCCGCGCTCCTCGTGGCGGCCGGCGATCGCGCGGGCGCGTCGGAGCTGCTCGAGCGGGTCTGCGATTTCGCCGGCGCGGCCAGGGAGGCGCTCGCCGCCGAGGACCCGGCCCGCGCCGCGCTGATGGCCGCGCTCGGCGGCGACGACGCGCTCGCGCGCGAGGCGCTCGACGAGCTCTCGATCACAGCGCCCCGGGACGCCGCGCTGCGCGTCGCCGCCGACCTCGCGGCGCGCGGGTTCCCCCGCCACGCCGGCGCGCTGTTCGCGGCGCTCGGCGACCACGCCGCGGCAGCGGAGGCGTTCACCGCGGCACAGGACGCGCGCCGCGCCGCCGAGAGCTTCGAGCTCGCCGGCCGCCCCGCGGACGGCGCGCGCGTGCTCGAGGCCGCGCTCCGCCGCCGCCCGGGCGACGCGGCGGCGTGGCTCGCGCTCGGCGAGCTCCTCGCGCGCCACGGCCGCGCCGAGGCCGCGGTGCGGGCGCTGCAGCATCTGCCCCCCGCCTCCGCGGAGCGCGCCCGCGCGCTGCCGCTGCTCTGCCGCTGCCTGGGCGACCTCGGGCTCGAGGACGCCGCGCAGACCGTGCGCGACGAGCTCTCCCGGCTCGACCCGCGCGGCCAGGAGGCGCGCTCGTCGCCGGCCGTCGCTCCCGGTGACCCCGCGGCGGCGCCCTCTCCTGCCGGCGCCGCGCCCGCAGGACCGCTCCTCTTCGGGCGCTACGAGACCCTGCGCGAGGTCACGGCCACGCATCACGCGCGCGTGGTGGAGGCGCGCGACCGGATCACGGCGGAGCGCGTCGCCGTGAAGATCTTCGCGGGCGCGGCGTTCGGAGCGGGCCGCGACGCGCTGCTCCGGTTCGAGCGCGAGGCGCGGGCCCTCGCCCAGCTCCGGCACCCGAACGTCGTCGCGCTCCGCGCCTATCACCCCGAGGGGCCCGCGATGGTGCTCGCCTGGATGGCCGGCGGCTCCCTGATCGAGCGGCTCCGGGGGGAGCCGGTCGCGCCCGCGCGCGCCGTCGAGATCGCCTGCGCGCTCCTGTCCGCGCTCGGCGAGGCGCACCGGCTCGGCATCCTTCACCGCGACGTGAAGCCGAGCAACGTGCTCTTCGACGAGATCGGGACGGCGCACCTGGCGGACTTCGGGGCGGCGCACCTCGGCGATCTCTCGACGACCGCGACGGCGGGCGCGATCGGGACGTTCGCGTACATGTCGCCTGAGCAGCGGATGGGGCGGCCGGCGACGCTGGCGAGCGATCTGTACGGCGCCGGCGCGGTGCTCGCCGAGCTGCTCACCGGAGAGCCGCCCGCGCCCGCCGTGGGCGGGCACCTCGATCCGGCGCCGAGCGAGGTCCACCCGGATCTCACGGCGGCCCACGACGCCATCGTGGCGGCGCTGCTCGCGGAGGACCCCGCCGCGCGCCCGGCCGACGCGTTCGAGGCGCGGCGCGCGATCACCGCGCTCCCCTGGCCGGAGAGCCCGCGGCCGCGGCGGTCGCGCGCGAGCGCCCGGCCTCGGTCGAGCGAGGCGCCGCCCCCCACGACGACGCGGCTCGCGGCGACGCTCGAGGTCGGCGACGGCCGGGACACGGAGGGGCGATGGCGCGACGCCTGGCTCGATCGCGACGTGCTCGTGCTGCAGCTCGACGACGCGACCCTCGCCCGGGCCCGGGCGTTCGCGCGCGCCGGCCACCCGGCCCTGCCGTCCGTCCTGCGGGTCGACCTCGCCGCCGGCGAGGTCTGGGTGGCGCCGCCCCAGGGCCGCGCGCTCGCCGACGAGGGCCGCGCCCTGACCAGGGGCCAGCGGGCGCGCCTCGGCGAGGCCATCGCGGCGCTCCACGCGGCGGGAGGCGCGCACGGGTGCATCGACGGCCAGCACCTCTACCTGCACGACGGCGAGATCGCGCTGGCCTACCCGCGCGAGGCTGCCGGCGGCGTGGAGGAGCTGGCAGCGCGGGATCTCGCCGCGCTCGAGGAGCTCGACAGGAACGCGCTGGACGAGCCCTAGAACGCGCAGGTGGGGTACTCGCCGTCGGCTCGCTTGGTGATGTCGTAACAGCAGTAGTCGCCGTCGAAGTCGGGCTCGCTGTCGACCGACTGGACCTCGCCGCCGCAGGTGGAGCCGCCGAAGT
Organism: Sorangium sp. So ce362; assembly: GCF_051519845.1. NCBI lineage: Bacteria > Pseudomonadati > Myxococcota > Polyangiales > Polyangiaceae > Sorangium > Sorangium sp. So ce362. Next base: position 10,520,257 of record NZ_CP150332.1, read on the forward strand.
AGTCGAGCGCTTCCTCCTGAGCGGGGCACTCCCCCTCGAGCTCGGTCCACTCGAAGCACCCGACCTTGTCGCACCCCGTCGCCGCGAAGGAGAGCGCCAGGGCTGCGAGCGGAAGGGCCCGGACCGGACAACGCGCGAGGGCCGAACGGATCGTCGAGATCATGGATTCTCCCGGGGTCGGGCGCTGCTCGCGCCGCGGGCGAGCATACTCCGGTTCGGACGAAGCCGGCTGTCCTGGAGAGACGTCGGGCGCGCAGAGCAGGCTTACGTCACGCGTCGGCGCACAGCGTCGCGCGCCGCGACGGACGCCGCGCCGCCTGGTCGAGCCGCGCCGGCTGGAGTACACGACAGCATGACGACGGGAGCGCAAGGGGCCCGGAGGGTGCGCGCGCCGCGCGGGAGCGAGCGGAGCTGCAAGGGGTGGATCCAGGAGGCGGCGCTCCGGATGATCCACAACAACCTGGATCCGGAGGTCGCGGAGCGGCCAGACGACCTCGTGGTCTACGGCGGCACCGGGAAGGCCGCGCGATCGTGGGAGGCGTTCGACGTGATCGTCCGCGAGCTCCGGGAGCTCGAGGACGACGAGACGCTCCTCGTGCAGTCGGGCAAGGCGGTGGGCCGCTTCCGCACGCACCCGGACGCGCCCCGCGTGCTCCTCGCGAACTCGAACCTCGTGGGCCGGTGGGCGACGTGGGACGAGTTCCGGCGGCTCGAGGCGCTCGGCCTGACCATGTACGGGCAGATGACCGCGGGCTCCTGGATCTACATCGGCTCGCAGGGCATCGTGCAGGGCACCTACGAGACGTTCGTCGCCGCGCGCAAGGCGCACGCGGCGCGCGCCCCGGGCGGCGGCCGCTGGGTGCTCACCGCGGGGCTCGGCGGCATGGGCGGCGCGCAGCCGCTCGCCGCGACCATGGCGGGCATCGCCTGCCTCGGCGTCGAGATCGACCCGGCGCGCATCGAGAAGCGGCTCCGCACCCGCTACGTCGACGAGCGCATCGACGACATCGATCGCGCCCTCGAGGCCGTCCTCGAGAGCGTCCGGCGCGGGACGCCGCGCTCGATCGCCCTCTGCGGCAACGCCGCCGACGTCTATCCGGAGCTCGTCCGCCGCGGCGTCACGCCGGACCTCGTCACCGAGCAGACCGCGGCGCACGATCCGCTCGTCGGCTACGTCCCGCCGGGGCTCACGCTGGAGCAGGCGGCGGAGCTGCGCGCCCGCGACCCCTCGGCGTACGTCGCGCGCGCGAAGGCGGGGATGCGGATCGAGGTCGAGGCGATGCTCGCGATGCAGCAGCGCGGGGCCGAGGTCTTCGACTACGGCAACAACATCCGGACCTGCGCGATGGAGGCGGGCTGCCAGGACGCGTTCGCGATCCCCGGCTTCGTGCCGGCGTACGTGCGCGAGCTGTTCTGCCAGGGCAAGGGCCCGTTCCGGTGGGTCGCGCTGTCGGGCGATCCCGAGGACATCCTCGCCACCGACCGCGCGGTGCTCGAGGCGGTCCCGGGCGATCCCGACCTCCGGCGCTGGATCGAGCTCGCCGAGCAGAAGATCGCGTTCCAGGGGCTCCCGTCCCGGATCTGCTGGCTCGGCTACGGCGACCGCGCGAAGGTCGGGCTCGCGTTCAACGAGCTCGTGCGCACCGGCCGGGTGAAGGCGCCGCTCGTGATCGGGCGCGACCACCTCGACTGCGGGTCGGTCGCGTCCCCGTTCCGCGAGACCGAGGCGATGAAGGACGGCTCGGACGCGATCGCCGACTGGGCGATCCTCAACGCGCTCGCGAACACGGCCGGCGGCGCGTCGTGGGTCAGCTTCCACCACGGCGGCGGCGTCGGGATCGGCAACTCGCTGCACGCCGGGATGGTGATCGTCGCCGACGGCACCGAGGCCGCCCGGCGGAGGCTCGAGCGCGTGCTCACCGTCGATCCGGGGATGGGGATCATCCGGCACGCCGACGCGGGATACGAGACGGCGATCCGCGTTGCAGACGAGAAGGGCGTACGGGTGCCGCACCGGGCGAGGTGAGCGCGCCGAGCAGCGCGGCGCATACGAGCCATGCCGCAGGGCCACGATCGCCCCGAGGCGCTCCGCTCTCGCGCGGGCGTCAGCCTCGCGAGGTGCGCGGCTTTCCCTTCCTCGGCGGCCGGGCATCGACGGGGAGCGGCGACGCCCCCGCCGGCTCCGGCGCGCCCCTGAGGCCGCGCAGCCGCGCGATCTCCTCCGTGTAGCCGCGTCGCTCCCTGGAGAGCGGCGGCAGCTCGACAACCGCCGGCACGCGCGCGAGCCGCGCGTCGTTCGCGAGGCGCCAGAACGGCACGAGCCCCATCTCCCCGTCGCCGATGCGCTCGTGCCGATCGACCCGCTGCCCGAGCGCCGCCTTCGAGTCGTTCACGTGCATGCACCGCAGCCGATCCATGCCGAGCAGCCGGTCGAAGTCGCCGAAGAACCGCTCGTAGCCGGCCTCGCTCCGGAGATCGTGCCCCGCCGCGAAGGCGTGCTGCGTGTCGATGCAGACCCCGAGCCGCGCCCCCTCCGGCCCGGCGCGCTCGATCATCGCGGCGATCTGATCGATGCGGTCGCCGAGCGTCGACCCCTGCCCGGCCATGTTCTCGATGCACAGCTGCGCGCGGAGCCCCTTCCCCCGCGAGAGCACGATCGCGAGGCTCTCGCCGATGCGGTCGAGGCCGGCCTCCTCGCCGAGGCCGCGGTGCGCGCCCGGGTGGAACACCACGAAGTCGATCCCGAGCGCGTCGCACCGCGCGAGCTCCTGGAACAGCGCTTCCCGCGAGCGCTCCAGGATCGAGGCGTCGTCGGCGCACAGGTTGATGAGGTAGCTCGCGTGGGCGAGCGTGGGGCCCGCGCCGGCCCACGCCGCGCGTGCGGCGCGAAACGCGGCGATCTGATCCGCGCTCAGCGCGGGCTCCCGCCACTGGCCCGAGACCTTGGTGAAGATTTGCAGCGCCTCGCAGCGGTCCTCCCCCGCCAGCGCGATCGCGCGGTAAAGGCCGCCGGCCACGGACTCATGCGCCCCGAAGATCATCGGCCGCACTGCTTGGGTCGCGTCCCCCGCGACGGCAAGACATTCCGCCGAACACGCCCGATCTGCCACGGCTTCCGCCGGCCACGCGCGAATGCGATCGCCGGAGCACGTCGTCCGATCCTCCGCAACGACCCCAATTCTGCGAGCAAACGTGCGAGCAAACCCCGTGCCCGGAGGGCGCGAACCCCGGTTCGCGGCACCTCACCCTTGACGCGTTCCGGCCCAGGCGCGAATTGAGCGGCCTTCCTGGAGTCTCGATGAGCCATATGGGTGTTACGAACGGAGCCGGCGCCCGAGGGGCGGAGCCGGGGTCGCCGGGTGGAGCCAAGGGCGAGGAAACCGCGGTGGTCCCGCCGCTGGTGCCGTCTCAGGTGTTCGCCGGCAAGCGGCTCGTGGTGGTCGGAGGCACCGGGTTCCTCGGCAAGGTCTGGCTGGCCATGCTGCTCGCCAGGTTCCCGGAGATCGACCACATCTACCTGCTCGTCCGATCGAAGGAGAACCAGTCGCCGGAAGAGCGCTTCTGGTCGCAGATCGCGACCTCGCCGGTGTTCGACCCGATCCGCGAGCAGCACCCGGGGCCCGCCTTCGAGGCGTACCTGCGGCAGAAGATCACCCCGATGAACGGCAACGTCGGCCTGCCGCTGCTCGGGCTCGACGCCCGCGTCGGGGAGCTCACGGGCAAGATCGCCGCGGTCGTGAACGTGGCCGGGGTCGTCGACTTCAACCCCCCGCTCGACGAGGCGCTCGAGGTCAACGCGTTCGGCATCAGCAACATCGTCGAGCTCGCGCGGACCCTCGGAGCCAAGGTGATGCACACGAGCACCTGCTTCGTCGCAGGGTACCGCTCCGGGCTCATCGAGGAGAACCACCCGGCCGAGATCCCGTTCCCCCGCGCCGCAGGCGAGACGTGGTTCGGCGCCGCCTGTCCGAAGCGCACGCTCGATCGATCGCACTGGGACCCGCAGCGCGAGATCAGCGAGTGCCTCGACCTCGTGAAGCAGGCGCGCCAGCGTTGCGAGGACGCCTTCCGGCAGAGCGCCTTCCTCGACGAGGCCAAGGCCAACCTGGCCGCGCGCGGCGAGCCGGGCCGCGGCAGCGCGCTCGACAACGAGCTCGCCAGGGTGAAGCGCAAGTTCATCAAGGACCGGCTCGTCGAGGCCGGCAAGGAGCGCGCGCTCTTCTGGGGGTGGACCAACATCTACACCTACACGAAGAGCATCGGCGAGCAGGTCCTCGCGAGCTCCGGGCTCCCCTTCACCATCGTCCGCCCCGCCGTCGTCGAGACCGCCGTCGAGTTCCCGTTCTGCGGCTGGAACGAGGGGATCAACACCTCGGCGCCCTACCTCTACCTCGCCTCGAAGGGGCAGGTGCAGTTCCCCGGCGACCACGACGTGCGGCTCGACCTCATCCCGGTCGACATGACCGCGAGCGGCATGATCGCCTCGCTCTGCGAGCTCATCGAGGGCCGCGCGGCCGCCGTGTACCAGTACGGGACGACCGACACGAACGGCTGCCGCGTGGACCGCTACCTGGAGCTCGCCGGGCTCTACAAGCGGCGGCAGGTCTTCGAGGGGAAGAAGACCTCACTCTTCGACATCGTGTCCTCCCGCTTCGAGCCGCGCGGGCTGAGCCGGCAGCAGTACAACGCGCACGGCGCGCGCGCCATCGAGGGCGCGCTCCGCGGCCTGGGGAGCCTGCTCAAGACGGCGGGCGTCGGCCCCGCCGCCGCCCTCCTCAAGCCGGCCGCCGCCGCGCTGGAGAACGCCGCCAGGACCGAGCAGAAGACGGCGACCCTCCTCGAGGTCTTCATGCCGTTCGTCGCGGAGGCGGACTGGGTCTACTCCTGCGCCAACACGCGCGCGGCGATGGCCCGCATGCCGCCCGAGGAGCGGGCGCGCTTCGTCTGGGCGCCCGAGAAGATCGACTGGCGCGACTACATCTGGAACGTCCACCTGCCCGGCCTGGAGAAGTGGGCCTTCCCGCTCATGGAGAACATGCTCCGCCGGGAGATCAAGGCGCTCCGGCCCTACGACAGCCTGGTCGACCTGCTCGACGAGGTCGCCGAGCGCTTCGATCATGCGCTCTCCCTGCAGCGGATCGAGCAGGACGGGCTCTCGCGCACGAGCTACCGCGAGCTCCGCGACGCGGCCTGCCAGACGGCCGCGCGCCTCGCCGCGCTCGGCGTCCGCCGCGGCGATCGCGTGGCGCTCTCCGGCGCGAACCAGCCGTCGTGGCCCGTCGCCTTCTTCGGCATCCTCCGCGCAGGCGCCGTCGCCGTCCCGCTCGACCCGGGGCTCGACGCGGGCGCGTTCGCGGCCATCGTCCGCTCGTCGACGGCGAAGGTCGTCCTCTGGGACAGCGACGTCGAGGAGAAGCTCGGCGCCGAGGTGCGCGCGGCGCTGCCGAACCTGTACGCCTTCGACCTCGTCGGCTTCGCTGAGGGCCGCGTGGCCGGCCTGGGACCGGCGTCCGGCGAGGGGCTCGCGCCCCCGGACGTGCGCGTGGGCAGCGAGGACGTCGCGAGCATGGTCTACACGAGCGGCACGACCGGAGAGCCGAAGGGCGTGCTGCTCACGCACGGCAACTTCACGGCGCTCCTCGCCTCCCTCGCCCCGCTGTTCCCGCTCAAGGCGAGCGACCGCGTGCTCAGCGTGCTGCCGCTCCACCAGACCTTCGAGGTCACCTGCGGCCTGCTCCTGCCGCTGTCGCAGGGCGCGCGGATCATCTACCTCGACGAGGTCTCGGCCGACGGGGTGAGCGACGGGCTGAAGAGGGCCCGCATCACGGCGATGGTCGGCGTGCCGGCGCTCTGGCAGATGCTGGAGCGCCAGATCGTCGCCCGGGCGAAGGAGCAGGGGCCCGCCGCGGCCGCCGCGTTCAGCTGGGCCATGGAGCTGAACCGCATGCTCGGCAAGCGCTTCGGGCTGAACATGGGGCGGCTCTTCTTCGGCAACGTCCACGAGGCGCTCGGCGGCAACGTCCGGTTCCTCATCTCCGGCGGCGCGGCGCTCCCCAGGGACACGGCCGCCGTGTTCAAGGGGCTCGGCCTGCCGCTCGCCGAGGGCTACGGCCTGACCGAGGCGGCGCCGCTCCTGACCGTCGCCAAGCCGTCGCCGACGGTGAGCCCTGGGAACGTGGGCAAGCCGATCCCCGGCGTGCAGATCAAGATCGCGGACCCGGACGCGAACGGCGTCGGCGAGGTGCTCGCGCGCGGCCCCAACGTCATGAAGGGCTACGCCGACGACCCCGGCGCGACCCAGACCGCGCTCGACGCGGACGGGTGGCTGCACACGGGCGATCTCGGCAAGCTCGACAAGCAAGGGCGGCTCGTCCTCGTCGGCCGGCAGAGCGAGGTCATCACCGCGGCGAAGGGCGAGAACGTGTACCCGGCCGACGTCGAGCGCCTGCTCGGCAAGGTCAAGCACGTCAAGGAGCTCGCGATCGTCGGGATCGACAACGGCCGCGGCGGCGAGCAGGTCGCCTGCCTCGCCGTCCCCACAGCGCCGAGCGCGAAGGACGGAGGCGGCGACGAGGCGCTCGCGTGGGCAGCGCAGCACGAGCGCGCGCTCGATGCGCTCCGCACGGCGATCCAGGCGCTGCCCAAGCCGTGCCACCCCATGGCCCTGCACCTCCACGACGCCGAGCTGCCGCGCACCGCGTCCGGCCAGGTGAAGCGCTCCGAGGTGAAGGCGATCGTCGCGCACCTCGCCGCCGAGGCCGCCACGGCGTCCGAGGCGGGCGCGGGGGCGCTCGCGCACGACGCCGCCGGCGCCGCGATCGCGGAGCCGAACGCGCACAAGCCGGGCGAGGAGCCCCTCCACATCCCCCGCCCCGTGGCCGACTTCGCCAAGCACTGGATGAACAAGGTCCAGTCCGGCTTCTACGGGAACCTCATGCGCCCGAAGGTCTACGGGCGCGCGTTCATCCCGCACAACCGCAACACGATCGTCATCTCGAACCACGCGAGCCACCTCGACATGGGGCTCGTGAAGTTCGCGCTGGGCAGCTACGGCGACGGCATCGTCTCGCTCGCCGCCCAGGACTACTTCTTCGAGGGCAACCGCTGGCGGCGCGCCTACTTCGAGAACCTCACGAACCTGGCGCCCTTCGACCGCAAGGGCGGCCTCCGCACGGCGCTGCGCCAGACCGGCGAGATCCTCGACCGCGGGCGGACCGTGCTGCTCTTCCCCGAGGGCACGCGCAGCCCCGACGGCAGCATCCTGGAGTTCAAGCCGGCGATCGGGCACCTCGCGCTCACGCACAACGTCGACATCCTGCCCCTCTACCTGGGCGGCACCTTCGAGGCGCTCCCCAAGGGGCGCAGCGTCCCGATCCGCCGCGACCTCGTCGCGCGCATCGGGCCGCCGCTCGAGATCGGCGACCTCCGGCGGCTCACCGCCGGGATGAAGTACGCGGTGGCCTGCCGCAGGGTCGCGGAGCTCACGCAGCTCGCCGTGATCAAGCTCAGGGACGGCGGCGCGCTCGACCTGCGCCGGGTCGAGAGCATCGATCAGGCCGCCACCACGAAGGAGCACCCGCTCACGGTCCTGTTCCGCGAGCTCGAGGCGAAGTACGTGGCCGGGCGGGTCACCCAGCCGCTCACCTACTACGTCACGCTCGGGGCGGAGGAGGAGGCGAAGTGGACGCTGCGGATCGACCCGGCCAGCTGCGAGGCGCGGATCGGCAAGCCGAGCCAGCAGGCCGACTGCGTCCTCAAAACAACGCCGGAGATCTTCACCAAGATCGTCCGCGAGGCCTACACACCGAGCCCGATGGAGTTCATGACGGGCCTCGTGAAATCGAACGACATCTCCCTCCTCCAGACCTTCCAGAAGGTTTTCGACCTCGCATGAGCCGCTATCTCGTCACCGGCGCGACCGGTTTCCTGGGCTCGCACCTCGTCTCGGCGCTGCGCGGGGCGGGCCACGACGTCGTGGCGCTCTGCCGGGCGGAGGCGCCCGCGCTCGCCGAGCAAGGCGTGTCGCTCCGCCGCGGAGACATCCTCGACGCGGCGTCGGTCCGCGGCGCCGCCGAGGGCTGCGAGGGGCTCTTCCACTGCGCCGGGCGCGTCTCGCGGCGCCGCGAGGACGCCGAGGTGCTCTACCGGACCCACGTCGAGGGGACCAAGATCACCCTCGACGCCTGCCGCGACGCGGGGGTGAGGCGCGCGGTGATCGCGAGCACGAGCGGCGTCGTCGCGGTGAGCACGGATCCGAACGACGTCCGCGACGAGACGGCCGAGCCGCCGATCGAGCTCATCGCCGGCTGGCCCTACTACCGCTCGAAGCTGTACGCCGAGCGCGCGGCCTTCGATCGCAACGGGCCCGGCTTCGAGGTCGTCGCCGTCAACCCGAGCATCCTGCTCGGTCCGGGCGACGTCCACGGCGCGTCGACGGGGGACGTCGTGAGCTTCCTCGAGCGCCGGCTCCCCTTCACCCCCGCGGGCGGCCTCTCCTTCGTCGACGCCCGCGACGCGGCGCAGGGCATGGCGCTGGCGATGGAGAGGGGCCGCCCGGGCGAGCGCTACCTGCTCGGCGCCGCCAACATGAGCCTGGACGTCTTCTTCCGCCGCCTCTCGCGCATCTCGGGCGTCCCGGCCCCTGCCCTGCGGCTGCCGCGGAGCATCGCGCTCGCCAAGGCGGGCGCGCACCTCATCGAGCGGGCGCGGAAGCGGCTGCCGTTCGATCTGCCGGTCGACCCGGTGTCGGCCGCGATGGGCCAGCACTTCTGGTACCTCGACGCGACGAAGGCGCGGCGCGAGCTCGGCTGGACGCCCCGCGACCCGCTCGAGACGCTCGCGGACACCGTCGCCGATCTGCGCGCGCGCGGCGTGGTCTGGCCGCAGGCGTAGGCGGCGCGGCCTCGTATCGGGCGGCCGGACGCGGCTCAGACGGCCCGGCGCAGGGGGGTCGGCGGGAACAGGTCCTTCATGTCGAGCGGGAGCTGACCGCGGAACCCCTCGATCTCGCCGGCGGACACGCTGTCCGCGACCGCCTCGCAGATCGCCTGCAGCACGAAGCCGGCGGCCTCGCGGTCCATGCGGAGCTCGCGCGCGACGTCGGCCTCGATGGTCGCGGTCGTGATGCGCTTGTCGGGCCCGTCGAGGAACGGCTCGAGCGACGGGTGGAGCCTGGAGGGGAGCTGCGCGATGAGGTGCCGCGCCTCCTGGGGCGTCACCCGGCGGCAGAGGCAGCCGAGGGCGATCTGGAGCGCGAGCTCGGCGCGGTCGCGCTGCTGGAGGCCGCTGTGGCGCTCGACGGCGTGGAGCAGACGGCCATAGGCGCTGTCCGCGCGCGCCTTGCGCCGGGTGAGGGCCCGCACGCGGCCGTGCGAGCGCTCCGGGCGCGCGGTCCCCTCGGGGTGCGTCGCGCCCTCCGCCTTGAACCGGGCGGCCACCTCGAGCTGCGCCCTGACGATCGAGCCGGCGGTCGCGGCGTCGATGACCCCGTCGGCGAGCAGGTCGTCGAGGGTCACGAGGCCGACGGGTCGCCCTTGCTCGGTCACCGGCACCCGGCGACACGCATGCTCGCGCATGGTGCGCACGGCGTCGTCGATCGATGCGTCGACCTCGACCGTCGCGATCTCGTCCGACATGATGTCGCGCAGCATCGTGCTGCGCGCGTCGAGGTCGCCTGCCACGATCTCCAGCGCGATGTCACGATCGGTCACGATGCCGGTGAGGCGCTGGCCATCGTGGACCAGGACCGAGCCGACGTGGTTGTCCATCATCGCCCTCACGGCGTCGTAAGCGGTCGAGCGCGGGCTCAGAACGATCATCCGCGGGCGTCGGTACTCTTCGAGCGACATGGCGAGTCCCTCCCCTGGGCAGCATCTTCTCGTGTGAGCATGCGCGCGTGCGCGCGTGCGTCGAGGACACAGCTAGCCAGAACGGTACCAACCGAGAGGGCGCGGCTGCCCTCGCCCGGCGGTCGTGCGTGCCCTCGTCGATTTGTAAATACTATTTAGTAAATGGCTTGCCGGCGGCGCGCCGACCCGCGCCGCCGGCGCTCAGCGCGCCTGCTTGGCCGCCGGCGCGACGGGCACGAGCCTCACCATCCGGTGCAGGAGCCCGTCGACCCGCTGCAGCCAGCTGCGCCAGGCGGCGTACTGGGCCACCGGGAGGGTCGAGCGGTCGATGATCACCCGCTCCTTCACCACCACCGCGTTCTTGCCCGGCACCTTCGCGAACGAGATCGTCGCGCGGCCGAACTCGCCGCCGTCCTCGTCGCCGCCCGGCGGGAGCTCGGCGAACGCGTACCCCGCGGGGGCGACGATCGTGATCGTCCGGTTGTGGTGCCGCGGGGCGATGCTCGGCGGCAGGACAACGGGCAGCGTGCGCTTCACGAGCGGCGCGAGCTGCGACGTCATCGTGGACGTGCCCGAGAGCGGCACCGCGAGCTCCGCGCCCTCGCGGCGGGCGAGCCCCTCGGAGCGCGCCTCGTACTCGAGGGACGCCGCCCCGTGCGCGAGATCGGCCTGGAACGCCACCTTGGGCTTCACGTCGACGGTGGGGAACCAGCCGTACGCGAGGTACTGCTCGACCCACTGCGCGCGCGCGTCGGCCTCCGCCAGGTTCGACCGGAGCTCGAAGGCCGCGTCGCCGATGTGCCGCTCCTTCGCGACGAGCTCGCCCGCGCCGGAGGGGAGCAGCGCGATGGTCCACGCGGCGTCGACGCCGTGATCGGCCGGCGAGCTCGCCGGCGTCTCCACGATCTTCGGCGGCCCATCGTCGACGAACAGCGCCAGCGTGCGCGCATCCATCGCCGGCAGCGGCCCGAGCCGGCTCTGCGGGCTCGTCGCGTCGAGCCACAGCCCCGGCGCGCCGCCTGTGCCCGGGAGGTACGCGATGCCGTGATCGAACACCGGGATCGCCGCCACCTCGCTCCGGAGCAGCGAGGGCTGGCCCGTGTACCGCGTCTGCACCAGCACCTCCGTCGCCTCGACGCCGATCGACTTGAGCAGCGTGATGAGCAGCATCGCCTTGTCGTCGCAGTCGCCCTGGCGCCGCGCCAGGAGCTCCTGCGGGCGGTTCGGCAGCCACCACTCGCCCGAGACGAAGTTCACGTAGCGGATGTCGTCGGCCACGAAGTCGAAGAGCGCCCGCAGCTTGTCCTCGCGCGTGGTCTTGCCCTTCGTGAGCTCGGCGGCGAGCCGGCGGACCTGATCGTCGGGCTCGGTGAAGCCGGCGATCGCGCCCCGGTACCACTCCCGGAAGTCGTGCCAGCCGTGGAACGTGGAGCCGACGACGACCGGCAGCACCTCGGCGAGGTGCGGGGCGAGCGGCTCCTCGGGCACCTCGGGCGGGTCGTCCCATATGAACCGCGTCACCTGGCGGCCGTCCTTCTCGGACCGGAGCACCCGCTCCGCCTTGCCGTTCAGCACGTCGATCGCCAGGGGATCGTTCTTCGGCGAGTCGACGACGACCTCGTTGTAAAGGATCGGGCGCGTGTCGGTCGAGCCGACGTAGTCGATGAAATAGAACGGCGCGTCGCCCCGGCGACCGACGGGGCCCGGGGTCCACGCGCGCACCGCGACCTCCACCACGTCGCCGGTCTCGAGCTTGGGCCAGCGCACGAACGGCCGCTGCCCGCCCGCGCCCTGCTCGTCCGGCGGCGAGACCGTGCCGTCCTTGCGGTGCACGCGCGCGAACAGGAGCTCGGTGTCCTCCGCCTCGGCGGGGATGTCGCGCTCGTAGAGGTCCTGATCGGTGCGCGGCTCGATGACGATCTCGCGCGCGTAGTGCATGAGCTGCGAGACGCGCTTGTCCGGGTGGTACGTCACGACGCGCACCCAGTGGAGCTGCCGGTCGGCCACCTCGCCCTTCCGCGCCGGGGTCTGCCGCGCGCGCGTGATGAAGACGCCGGGCGCGACGAGGTGCTGCTCGTCACGCATGCGCCGCCGGTCCGGCGCGCCGGCCGCGCCCTCGCCGAGGCGGAGCGCGAGCTCGGCCTTGAGGAACGGATCGCCGGGCGCGAGATCGCGCGCCCGCGCGAGCGCGCCGTGGGCGAGCGCGGCCGCCGCGGCGCTCGCGTCGCCCTGCCGGACCGCGGCGAGCGCCTGGAACGCGGCGGGCTGGTTCGGCGCGACCTGCGCGGCGTACGACAGCACCTCGCGCGCCCACGCGACGCGACCCGCGTCGTGGAGCGCGCGGCCGATGCGGATGACGTCCTCGGCCGACGTCTGCTGCGCGAGCGCGCCGGCGGCCGAGAGCTCCAGCGCGGCGCCGCCCTCGGGCTCGAACGCGAGCACGTAGCGCGCGCCCCGCGACTCGGGCGCGATCTCGGCGAGCCGGCGCGCGGCCTGCAGCTCGAGCGCCGGGTCGAGCCGGGCCGCTGCCGCGATCTCCTGCCAGACGACGACCGGCGTCCGGTCCTTCTGCTCGCGCAGGACCGCGAGCAGCTCCTCGAGCCCGGCCCGCGTGAACCCCGACGTCCCGAGCTTCTTCTCGACGAGCCCGCGGAGGACGCGCGCCTCGGGGTCGCGCGCCGAGCGCAGCGGGTCCTCGCGCAGCGCGGCGGCCGCCCAGTCGACGCGGTCCGAGGCGAGGTGCGCCGCGACGAGCCGGCGCTGCGCGAAGGCGGCGGTGGCCCGGTCCTTCTCGGCGAGGCCGCGGGCGCGCGCGGCCTCGAGCCAGCCGCTGCGGTTCGCGCCGAACGGGGACACCCACCCCGCCAGGGCGAGCGCGTCGGCGGAGATCCCCGGAGCCCGCGTCACGCGGTCGAGCAGGCCGGGCGCGCGGGGCGAGCGCTGATCGTCGGCGCCCCCGAGCGTGCGCGCCACGACGGACGTGAGGGTCTGATCCAGGGGCTGCGCCGCGCCCGCGTCGAGCGCCCTGTCGAGCGCCGTCGCGACGGCGGTCGCCAAGCGTACGGCCGGGGACGCGGCCGGGGGCAGCGCGAGCTTCGTGAGGTCCGACGAGGTCGCGAGCGCCACCGGCCGGCGCTGCTCGTCGGTGAAGCGCACGCGGACGCGCCCCTCGTCGGAGACGGCCCCGGTGCACACCTTGAGGGCGAGCAGGTGATCACCCGCGGGCGCCTCGATCCGCGCGGCGATGCGGTCGAGCACGAGCCGCTGGTGGGCCGCGTCGCTCGCGGCGACGTCGGCGCCGTTCCACGCGAGCCGGACGGCGCCGGTCGCGGCGACGTGGGCGAGGATCGGCTTGCGATCGAGCGCGGCGGGGACGGTCACGCGCGAGGCGAGGTAGGTGCAGCTCTCGGCGCGGGGATGGATGTAGAGGTCGAGCGGCACGCCGCGCGCGGTCGCCGCGGCGGGCAGCACCCGGCGCCACGCGACGTCGTACACGCCCCAGGCGTAGCGGGCGCTCATGTCCGAGAAGCGCTGGCCTTCCGCCTCGGGCCCCTCGCGGCGCGCGAGCCCGCCGCCCGAGTTGTCCTGGAACGGCCCGAGGATGGCGAACGCCTTCACGAGCCCCGAAGGGTCCGGGGGCGCGTCGTACGAGACGGCGCGCGCGCCGGGCCACGTCGGCGCCGGAGGCGCGGGGGCGAGCGAGGCCGCGAGCCAGCGCGCCTCGTCGGCGAGCGCCGAGGGCGACGCCGCGATCTGCTCGAGGCCTTCCCGCGCGCGGCCCTGCGCCGCGCGATCGGAGAGGGCCGCCGCGATCACGAGCCCGGCGAGCGCGTCCTCGCCGCCCCGCCGCGCCCGGGCCAGCGCGGCGCCGAGCATCTCGTCGGGCGTCGCGGCGGTCCACCGCAGCGCGGGCGCGATGCGCGAGCGCTTCTCGGTCGCGCGCGCGCTGCCCGCCGCCGGGGCGCTCGGGTCGACCTTCGCGCCGCTCGGGCGCCGCGCCGGCGCGCTGCCCGCCGCCGGGGCGCTCGGGTCGACCTTCGCGCCGCCCGGGCGCGGCGCCTGCGCGCTGCCCGCCGCGGGAACGACGGAGATCGCGAGCAGCGCCGCGATGCATCCGCCCCGGCGCGCCGCGCGCCCCCCGCGTCGATCTCGTCCTCGTCGATCGCGTCGATCGCGTCGATCTTCCCCCGGCGAGCTCCGCTCCATCGATCCTCGCTTCCAGGCCACGGCATAGCGCGTGCCCGATCGCGGCGCGAGCGCGGCGATCGGCGCGCTGGGTTGCGCGGAGCGGCCGCCCCCCGGCGTGAAGCCGTACGCGAATTTGGCCGGCGAGCGCGCGGCCCACTAGCCTGCTCGCATGCGCCGTGCGTCACGATGGGTGCTCTCGGCGGTGATGGCCCTGACCACGCTCACGGTCTTGCCAGCGTCGACCTTCGCCCGCGACACGAAGGTCGAGTGGAAGAGCGTCGACGTGACCGTGGGCGAAGGCCAGGCCCGGCGGGCGCGCTCGCTGCGCGGCATGCTCTCCAGCGCCGCGAAGAAGGCGGACTTCGGCAAGGCGCGCTCGGTCGTGCTGAGCGCGCGCGTCGTCGAGTTCACCTCGACCACGCGGGGCGACGTCCACCGCGTGAGCTGCACCATCGTCGGCCGCGTCGTCGGCGGCCCCACCGCCCGCTCGCGCATCTCGTTCGGCGGCAGGCCATCCGAGCGACAGGCGCTGGAGAAGCAGGTGCTCACGATGGTCGCCAACGGCGTCGTCGGCAGGCTCGCCTCGATCGTCCGCGCCCGCGCCGAGGCGCAGGACTGAGCCGACCGGCCCCGCGCGCGAGGTCCCGCCGCGTCGCGCTCGACCTCCCCCGGGATCTGGATTACACGGCCCGCACATCATGGAGCTGGACCGGATGGTGAGCGAGCTCTTCCAGGAGGAGGAGCTCGCCCGCGAGATGGCGAGGAAGCTGATGGCGATGGCGCAGCGCTCCGCGGACGAGGCGAGCGCCGAGCGCGGGAGCCTGCTCGCGTTCCTCCGCGGTCCGATGGAGCGGCACATGCGCTACGAAGAGGCCTCGATCTTCCCCCATTTCCAGGCCCGCGGGCTCACCGAGGAGGTCCAGGTCGCGCTGAAGCAGCACGCCGCCGTGCGCGAGGCGACCGAGGCGCTGGCGAGCGTCGCGCAGGCCGACGTCGCAAGGAGCATCGTCAATGTCGCCCGGCTGCTCCTGCACCATACAAATTTCGAGGGCGACTACATTTATCCGGAGCTCACCCGCGACGAATGGCGCGAGCTGATGAAGGAAACCGTTCGTCAGGGGATCTGAGGTGGCACGCAGGAACTCGACACGGATGTTCCCCTCGACGTAGGCTTTTGCCGTCGTGTCTACCGCAGCAGGTCAGGTGCTGAGCGAGCGCTACCGCCTCATCCGACCCGTGGGGCAGGGCGCGCAAGCCTCGGTGTGGGTCGCTGAGCACCTGGCGCTCGGCACCCAGGTCGCCGTCAAGCTCATCGATCCCGAGCTCGCGAAGCAGGAGGACGCGCGCGAGCGGTTCCGCCGCGAGGCGACGGCTGCAGCCCAGCTGCGCAGCACGCACGTCGTGCAGATCCTCGATCACGGCATCGAGGGGGAGCAGCCGTTCATCGTGATGGAGCTGCTCGAGGGCGAGGACCTCTTCGATCGGCTCGCGAGCCGGCGCCGCCTCTCGCTCCAGGAGACATCGAAGATCGTGACGCAGGTCGCGCGCGCGCTCACCCGCGCGCACGGGGCCGGCATCGTGCACCGCGACCTCAAGCCGGAGAATTTCTACCTCTGCGCGAACGAGGACGACGAGGTCGTCAAGATCCTCGACTTCGGCATCGCCAAGGTGGGGCACGGGAAGCGGGCCGCCCAGCGCACCACGGTCGGCACGCTCATGGGCACGCCGCACTACATGAGCCCGGAGCAGGTGAAGGGGCTCCGGGAGGTCGACCACCGCGCCGACCTCTGGGCGCTCGGCGTGATCGTCTACCAGTGCGTGACGGGCGAGCTCCCGTTCGACAGCGAGGGGGTCGGCGACCTGCTGATCAAGATCTCGCTCGGCGAGATCCCGGTCCCCTCGAGGGTGAACCCGGAGCTGCCGCCGAGCTTCGACGCGTGGTTCGCGCGCGCGTGCGACCGCGAGCCGGGACGGCGCTTCAGCAGCGCGCGCGATCTCGCGGAGTCGCTCGCCCGCATCGCCGAGCTGTCGGCCGAGACGGCGAGCAGCCCGAGCTCGCCGCGGCCGCCGCCGATGCCGCCCCGCGCCTCGCCGACGCGCCCTCCGGCGGCCCCGCCGCGGCCGGCGACGGGCTCGACGATCCCCAAGGCGCCGCCGCTTCCCCGGATGGCCGACCCTGCAGGCGCCGCCTCGACGCGAGCGTTCGAGCGACGGCCGAGCGAGCACGCCACCGACACGGCGGCTGCTCCGCTGTCGGTCAGACCGAGCGCGCGGGTCCCCGCGCGACCCAGCGAGCGACCTCCGACGCCGCCGCGGCTCACCGAACGGCCTCCGCTCAGCGAGCGCTCGCCGCTGTCGGCTCGGCCCGGTGAGCGGCCGCCTCCGGCGCCGCCGCGGCTCACCGAGCGGCCTGCTCCGGCGCCGCCGCGGCTCACCGAGCGGCCGCCTCCGGCGCCGCCGCGGGCCACCGAGCGGCCGCAGGCGTCGCCTCTGGCTCAGGTGAGCGAGCAGCCGCCGGCCTCGTCCCACCGCAGCGAGCGGCCGCCGCGCAGCGAGCGCTCGCCGCTGTCGCCTCGGCGCGGCGATCGACCTCCGGCGCCGCCGCGCAGCGACAGCGCGTCGCAGAGGCCGCCGCTCTCCACAGGCACGCCACGCTCCACGGGCACGCCGCTCTCCGCGCCGCCGGGCAACACGTCGCCCGCGGTGGCGGACGGCGTCGAGGCCCCTTCAGGCTCGCCGCCGGCGCTGGCGCGCAGCGAGACGCCCCGGGAGGCAGCCGACAGCGCGCCCTCGCTCGTCGACGTCGACATCGAGGAGTTCGAAGAAGACCCGATCGACACCGACGTGGACGAACCCTGGATGGCGCCGGCCGTAGCCTCGGCGCTCGGTCCACGAGCCGACGCGACGCCCGCCTCCGGAGAGCCCGCCCCCCAGGCAACGGCCGAGCCCGCAGCCCACGCGTCGGCCGAGCCCGCAGCCCACGCGTCGGCCGAACCCGCAGCAGCCCACGCGCCGGCCGAGCCGGCGATGCCGGCGCACGAGAGCGGCGTGCCCCTCGCGCCGAGCGCGCCGGCCGAGCCTGCGATGCCGGCGCACGAGAGCGGCGTGCCCCTCGCGCCGAGCGCGCCGGCCGAGCCGCCGCTCGCCGCGCAGACGCCGCGCGCGCTCTCGCCGCAGGAGGCCCACCCAACGGCGCACGAGCGCGAGGCGCCGCCGAGCCACGAGCTGCCGGAGCAGCCCCGCGACGGCGCCGGGCGAGCCGCCGTCGGGGAAGCCGCGGCCGTGGCGTCCGCGCCCCCCGCATCGCTGCGCGCGCCGCGCTCGCTCGAGCAGCCGGTCGCGCCTGCCGCTGCCCCGCCGGATCGCGCCGTGCCCTCCGGCCAGACGCCGGAACACTGGATGAAGGCCTCCAGCGTGAGCGGGCTGGCGCATGAGGGGGAGCTTCCGGAGTTCGACCCTGGCTCACACCGGCGCCGGCGCGTTCGCTGGACAGCGATCGTGCTGGTCGCTGTCGCGGGCGTCGTCGCGTGGCAGGTCCTCCGCTCGCAGCGCCTGCCGCAGAGCACGCCGGCAGCCGAGAGCGAGACCCCGCCGCCCGCCGTCGCGACGGAGCCCGCGCCGCCGCAGGAGCCGGCGCCCCAGCCCAGCGCCACGGCGCCCGCCGCGTCGGCGGCCCCGACGGCGCAGCCTTCGGCCAGCGCCACCGCGACGGCGCCGCCGCGGAAGCGGCGCCCGCCGCCGCCGCCGAAGAAGCCGCGGAAAGAGCCGGCCAAGGTGGACGACCTGACGATCGAGATCCCGACGCCGCCCCCGGAGCCGTCCGACGAAGAGCGGACGTCACCAGCGGAGTCGCCGCCTCCGGCCGCGTCGCCTCCCCAGGAAGAACCGGCCCCGCAGGCAGAGTGAAGAGCCCGGCGGGCTCTTCGTCGCCACGGCGCCCGCCTATCCGTGGCTGTTCAGCGATCACGACCGGGCGCTCCAGCATTTCCGCCGATACACCGTGAGGAGCTTCCGCGACGCGCTGCCTTCCGGCTTCCACGTGGAGGCGTGCGGGCCGAGCGTCTCGACAAGACCTCCCGCGCAACCAGGGACGAGCCTGGGCGACGCGTTGCTACGCGGCACCAGCCGCACGGTTCTGGCGGCCACGCCTCGATAGCTTCGTGATACGGGTGCGCGCCATGACTGGGCAAGACGCCGCGACGCCCGCTGATCCCGCCGCCTCCCGCCGCAAAGCCGTGCGCTGGACTGCCCGCCTCGCGCCGTTCGCCATCCTGATCGCGATGTTCGGCCTGCTGCAGTGGGGCCACCGCGACGACTCGCCCACCGAGGACGAGTGGGCGCACACGATACGCGGGATCGCCTGGTGGCAGACCTCGGACATGCGGCTCAACTACGCCCACCCGCCGCTCGGGAACGCGATCACCGCCATCCCCCTCGCGCTCATGAAGGGCAACGCGGACGTCACGTCGTTCCGGCACTGGAAGGACGCGAACACCGGGCGCGTCGCCCTCGACTACATCAAGCAGGACTACGCGCGGGCGCGCGAGCAGCTCTTCCGGGCCCGGCTCATGATCATGCTGATGGCCGTGGCCCTCGCCGCCTACGTGTGGCTCTGGAGCCGCTGGTTCTGGGGCGAGCGGGCCGCGCTGGCCGCGCTGGTCCTCGTCGCGTTCAACCCGACGATCATCGCCCAGGGCCGGTACGTCACCACCGATCTCCCGGCGGGGCTGGCGACGATGCTCGCCGTGGGCGAGTTCGCCCGGTATGCGAGCGGGCGAGCCGGCAGGTGGTCGCTCGTGACCATGACGCTCGCCATCGGGGCGGCCGCCGTCACCAAGTACAGCGGCCTGCTCCTCGTGCCGATCCTGGGCGCGATCGGGGTCCTCCTGGCCGCGACCGGCCGCGGCCGGTTCGAGGGGAAGCCCGCCGCCCGCCGCTTCAGAGAGCTCGGCCTCCACGCCCTCGTGGCGGGCGTGGGATTGCTCCTTGTCATCAACGCCATTTACAAGTTCGACGATACGGGCATGTCGGTGCGGGACATCCTCGCTGCCATCGAGCCGCAATATCAGGTCTCGCAGCGGTACAAGCAGCAACTGATGGAGAGGCACTCGCTCGTGCGGTTCCTGCCTGCGGACCTGCGGATTCCGCTCCCGTACACGTATCTCTTCGGCATGGCGTCCGTGACCGCGCTCAACGCCGGCGGGTTCACGTCGTACTTCCTCGGCGAGGTCGTCCGGATGGGTAGCTGGGCCTATTTCCCGGTGATGCTCCTCATCAAGAACCCGCCCGCCACGTTGCTCCTGCTGCTCGCCGGGGCGGCGCTCGCGCTGCGGCACGCCCGTTCCCTCTCGCTCCGCTCCGTCTCCGTCGAGGTGATCGCCACCGGGGCGACGGCACTGCTGCTCCTCGCCTCGTTCATGCGGGCCAACCTCAGCATGGGCGTCCGGCACGCCATGCCGATCATGCCGCTCCTCGCCGTGCTCGCGGCGCGCGCCTTCGACAGGCTCTGGGCGCTCACCTCCTCGCGCCGTCCTGCCCAGCTCGCGCTCGCGGGCCTCGTGGGGAGCACTGCGCTGAGCGCGCTCCTCGCCGCACCGCACTTCCTCGGTTACTTCAACCTGTTCGTCGGCGGCGCGCTCGGTGGCTACAAGATCAGCATCTACGGCGAGGACTGGGGGCAGGATCGCGCCGCGCTGGCGAAGTACGCCAAGGAGCACGACATCCAGCCGCTCTATTACAACTACCAGAGCGACACGCGCCGCCTCGAGTGGGAGTACTTCCGCGTTCCGTACAAGCGCTTCGGCTGCGAGACGGTGCCCAAACCCGGCACATGGGTCGCGCTGCACGCCCTAACGCTCAAGACCGCGCCAAAGAAATGCTACACGGTGATCCGCGGACGCGAGCCGGACGTGGAGATCAACCACCACATCTATCTCTACCGGATCCCGCCCGCCCCAGCGAACCCCTGAAACCACGAACGGAGCGACTCGCGGCGTCAGGGGAATGCCATCGTGACCGATTGAAGATGTGGTGCTTCGAGCCGATTTTCCCGCCATCCGAAGGGTTGCAGAACGTCGGCGTGCTCTCGGCTCTCCTGGACCCCCACGCATCCTCAGGTCGCCCGCTCTGCTGTGCGCTGACGCCATTGCGGACCATCATTCCCGACGCGCAGATCCGCCATGCAGCCTACCCCTACCGTGGGCCCGGTCTCCGGGTGGAAGTGGTCCGACGCGCCCAGAGCGGCGCCGAGGCGTCTGGCGCTAGTTGAGCAATTTCTTCGAGAGGTGCTTGACCGCCTCCTGCGCCGCGTTTCGCAGCGCGACCTCAACCGCCTTGGAGGACGTGTCGCCGCGCACGAGGATGGCGCAGTTGTCCCCTTCGGCCTCGAATGATGCGAGGGGGAGCTCCGTCGCCGCCTCTGCAGCGCGGATCGGCACCTGCACAGCAAGCGAGCCGACCTCGAGCTCCACGAACCCCACCAGCTCCGACTTGGATAGGTTCTGCATGCTTCGAACGTGAGTCGTCCGCAGGGGCTTAGCAAGGTCAGGTTTTTCCTGCTTGTCGGTGGGATTGAGCTCCACCTGAAGGGGCGGAGCACGCACTCGTCAAGCACCTCCGCTGGGCGCCGTCGGCAGCGATGTGGACAGCGGACGCGCGACGCGCGGCGTGCGACGCGGTGCGCGCCGGCCCCGGCGCCGCGCCGCCATGCTCGTCTCGCCCGTCGCGCGCCTCGCGCGCTTCCGCACGGATGACCGCGCTCGCGTCAGTTCTTCAGGGATGTCAGCTGGTCGGCCATGATGCTGCGGTGGTTGCGGTAGACTTGGAGCACGATGGCCAGCGCGATCGCCGCCTCGCTCGCCGCGAGGACGATGATGAAGACCGTGAACACCTGGCCAGACACACCGCCCGCGACGAAGTGCTCGAACGCGACGAAGTTGAGCGCGGCGGCGTTGAGGATGAGCTCGACCCCGAGGAGGATGCCCACCGCGTTCTTCCGCGTCATGACGGTGAACAGCCCGAGGCCGAAGAGCGCCGCGGCGACGCTGAGGTAATGGATGAGCCCGATCTCCTCCATCGCCTACTCCCTCTCCCAGCCGCGCCGGACGGCCCGGCGCGCGAGCACGACCGCGCCGATCATGGCGCCGAGCAGGATGATCGAGCCGAGCTCGAAGGGGAGCAGGTACTCGCCGAGGAACGCATGCCCGAGCTTGGCGGTGGACGGCATCGCCGGCTTGGCCTCGGCGGGCCAGGGGGTCTGGGTCGCCACCCGGCCGAGCACCAGGAGCACCGCCGTGACCAGGACGAACGCCACGGCGGGCCGGCCGCGCGGGTTCGAGACCTTCATCTCCGCGATGCGGCTCGTGAGCATCACGGCGAAGAGGATCAGGACGAGCGTGCCGCCGACATAGACGAGCACCTGCGTCGCCGCGAGGAAATCGGCCGACAGCGTGACGTAGAGCCCCGCAATGCCGAGGAACGTGCCGAGCAGGGCCAGCGCGGAGTGGATGATGTTCCTGGAGAACGCCACGAACCCGGCGGAGCCGAGCGTCAGCGCCGCAAGCCCGAGGAAGACGAGTGCACTCAGGGAGGGCATGTGGTGAGGGCAGCGACGTTAGACCGCCGCCCACCGCCCTTCAAGGGCGACGCCCCTCGATGCGCGACGCCCTCGCTCAGGCGCCCGCTCCAGCCTCCCCGCCCGCGGCTTCCGCGCCCGCGGCCTCCGGGTCCTCGGCGCCCTTCTTCCGGGCGCGCTCCCGGCGCCAGATGGCGCGCAGCTCCTCCAGCGCGGCGGGGTTGTCGCGCATGGCGCGCTCGCGGGCCTCGCGGGCGTGAGGCCCGTACTCGCCGACAGGCACCTCGCCGAGGTCCTTCGGCGCCTTGTACAGCGGGACCAGCCCCTCGGGGATGAAGCGGAAGGTGAGGTGGTCGAGCGTCGGCGCCGCCCCCTCGAACTCGCGGGTATGGCGGATCGCGCCGGTCGACTCGTTCTTGCACGCCTCGACGCAGAGGCCGCAGTACATGCACTTGCCCATGTCGATGTCGAAGCGGCTCATCGCCTGCTTCTTCGTCGCCGGGTCCTTCTCCAGGTCGATCGCGATGCACTCGATGGGGCACGCGCGCTCGCAGCGCTTGCAGCCGGTGCAGATGTCCATCTGCACCTCGAGGAAGCCGCGGTAGCGCGGCGGGAGCATCTCGCTCACGGGCCGATCCGTCTTGTCGGGATACTGGACGGTGATGGGCTCCCGGAACAGATGGGAGAACGTGACCGCCATCCCTTCCAGGATGGTATTGGCCGCGCTGGAGATGCTCTTGATGTACTGGGCGAGATCCATGGCCGGTGCCTCTCCGGGACCTGACGCGCTCGGACACACCGCCCGAAGGAGCGGGGCGCCACGCCAAGCAGGCTAGCAGATCCCCGGCTCGCGGCGTCCGGTCCGCGCGACGCCGTCCGCTCCGGACCTCCGCCGACGGCGCCGCACTGCGTCCACGGTCGCGTCCGATCGTCGTCGCGCCGGGCAGGAACCCGCGGAGAGCGTGGAGCGCGCGGAGGACCTGTCCTCTCCTGTTGACGCGCCCCCCGGGTGGCGATCATGGTCGTGTGATGACGCAGCTCCCCTTATCGGGAACGTTCACCGCCCTCGTCACGCCCTTCACGCCCGATGGCGAAGCCGTCGACTTCGAAGCGCTGGATGCGCTCGTCGAGGCGCAGATCGCGGGCGGCGTCAGCGGGCTCGTGCCGTGCGGGACCACGGGCGAGTCGCCGACCCTGAGCGAAGCGGAGACGACCGCGGTCATCGCGCGCGTCGTCGAGGCGGCGCGCGGCCGCGTGCCGGTGATCGCGGGGACGGGCTCGTTCTCGACGAAGAAGACGATCGAGGCCTCGCGCGCCGCGCTCACCGCGGGCGCGGGGGCCGTGATGATCGTGATGCCGTACTACAACAAGCCCTCGCAGGACGGGCTCCGCGAGCACGTGCTGGCCGTGGCCAGGGCCGTCTCGGGGCCGATCGTTCTCTACAACATCCCGGGGCGAACGGGGGTCGATCTCTCCGCCGAGGCGACCGAGCGCATCTGCGCCGCCGCGCCGAACGTCGTCGCGATCAAGGACGCCACGGGCAACGTGCTCCGCTGCCAGGAGCTCGTGCGGCGCCTCGGCGACCGGCTCACGGTCCTGTGCGGCGACGACGCGCTGACGCTCGCGATGATGGCGCTCGGCGCGCAGGGCGTCATCAGCGTCACGTCGAACGTGCTGCCGCGCGAGACGAGCGCGGTGCCCCGGCGGTTCCTGGCCGGCGACCCCGCGGGCGCGCGGGCGGCCCACCTCGCGCTGCTGGAGCTGCACGGGCTCATGTTCCTCGAGCCGAACCCCTCCCCGGCCAAGGCCGCGCTGGCCGCCCTGGGCCGCATGAGCCCCGCCGTCCGGATGCCCCTCTCGCCGGCCGGCGAGGCGACACGGCAGCAGATCGTCGACGCGATGAAGCGGATCGAGGCGAGGCGCGAGGCGACGTGAAATCGAACGGCGATCATCGAGGCGTAACGATGGGCGCGCTGATGGAGGCTGCCCGGGAAGAAGAGGCCCGCTTGCTGAAGATCGCTGTCCACGGCGCGAGCGGCAAGATGGGGCAGGCGATCGTCCGGCTCGCCGCGGACGAGCGCGCGCAGATCGTGGGCGCGATCGTGTCGCGCGGCTCCTCCGGCGTCGGCCGCGACGTCGGCGAGCTCGCGGGGACGGGCAACCTCGGCGTCGCGATGAGCGACGACACCAGCGCCGGGCTGCTCGGCGCGGACGTGGTCATCGACTTCTCGCGGCCCGAGGCGCTCCCCCGGCTCCTGCACCTCGCGATGCGGGCCAAGGTCGCCGTGGTCAGCGGCACGACGCGGCTCGACAGCACGTGCGAGCGGCTCCTCGACGAGACGGCGCAGCACGTCCCGGTCCTCTGGTCGCCGAACACGAGCATCGGCATCCACGTGCTCGCGGAGATCGCGGCGAGCGCGGCGCGCCGGCTCGGGCCCGGCTACGACATCGAGATCGTCGAGGTGCACCATCGCGCCAAGGTGGACGCCCCGAGCGGCACGGCGGTGCGGCTCGCCGACGCGCTGCGCGCGGCCCGCGGCGGGGCCGGCGAGGCGGCCACGGCGCTCGCCGACGTGCACGGCCGCGAGGGCAACGTCGGCCCCCGGAAGGCGAACGAGCTCGGGATCTTCGCCGTGCGCGGCGGAGACGTCATCGGCGACCACACGGTCCACCTGCTCGGCCCCGGCGAGCGCATCGAGCTCACGCACCGCGCCACGAGCCGCGACCTCTTCGCGCGCGGCGCGCTGCGCGCGGCGTGGCACCTGCGCGGCAAGCCGCCCGGCCGGTACACGATGGCCGACGTGATCGAAGGCTGACGGCGGCGCCGCCGGGGCGCTGCCGGGCCGACGACCGGCGATCGGTGCTCCGGCGCGCCGCGCGGACAGCCACAAGGTGGTCAGCGGCGTATCGCCGCACTAGGCTGCCGCGCTCGTATGGAGACGCTCGCTGCGCGGATCGCACGTGCCGGTCCTTTGCCGGACAGGGACGCGGTGGGCTGGGTCGTCCGCCTGGCGAAGCGCGTCGAGAGCCTGCACGCGCGGGGGACCGTGCACGGCCGCCTGTCGGCCGCGTGCGTGATCATGGAGGACGAGCGGTGCGCGTCGCGGGGATGGCTCTCCGATCCGCTCGAGACGCCGGCCTTCGTGAGCTACCGCTCGCCGGAGCGCGCCGCGGGAGAGGGGCCGTCGCGACGGGACGACACGTGGGCGCTCGCGGTCACCCTGTACGAGGCGCTCTCGGGGACGCTCCCCTTCCCTGCCGAGAGCGACCTGGAGCTCCGCCGCAAGCAGAGGGAGGGCGCCGCGCCGCGGGTGACGCCGCCGGGCGCGGCGGGCGACGCGCTGTGGCGCGTCCTCGATCAGGCGCTCGCGCGCGACGCGGAGCAGCGGATCGTCGAGGTGGCAGCGCTCCGTCACGCGCTGGAGGCGGCGCGGCCGAGCGACGGCCTGGGGGAGCTGCCGCCGCTCGATGAGCACGCGGTCGTGGAGCCGGCGAGGACCGTGCCGGCGCCGCGCCCGTCGAGCAGCGGCATGCGGGGCGCGTCGAGCTCGCAGCCGCCGCGTGGGAGCTCGCCGCCGCGCGAAAGCTCGCCGCCGCGCGGGAGCTCCAGCTCGCTGCCGCCGCGCGGGAGCTCGCCGCCGCGCGGGAGCTCCAGCTCGCAGCCGCCGCATCGCAGGAGCTCGCTGCCGCCTACAAGCGCGAACTCGACGGGGCGCCGGACGCCGGTGCCGCTCCACGGACTCGCGACGCTGGGTCTCCGGTCGACGGTCGGCACGCCGATCACCCCGGTTCCCGAGGCGCCAGATCGCGCCTCGAAGGCGCCAGCGGCCTCGCCTGCCGCGTCGCCGGGGCACGCCGGCGCTCCAGGGACGGACGCCTCCAGCCGCCCGCCCAAGGCGGCTGTTCCGGCCGCACCGCCGGCCCTTCCGATGCCGCCGGCCCTTCCGATGCCGCCGGCCCTTCCGATGCCGCCGGAGCAGCCACCCTTCCCGCCCGCGCACGCGGAGCAGCCGCCCCTACCGGCCGCAGCGACGGAGCAGTCGCCCCTTGTACAAGCGCTGACGGAGCAGTCGCCCCTCCCGCCCGCGCACGCGAAACGACCGCCTCTCTCGCCCGCGCCGTTCGCCGACGCAGACGAACCGGAGAACCTGCAGCCTGTCCGCGATCGGCCCGCGCTCGTGGACGACGAGTTGCCGCCGGATCCGTCCGCGCGGACGACCGACGGCGCCGGCGCGCACGTCGGCGTGCCCGATGCGCCGCGCGCCCCGGCGCCCCATCCAGGCGCACGCCGCAAGACGCCCTCCGCGGCGCGGCGGGTGGCCGCGCTGGCCCTGTGCGCCGTGCTCTTCGCGGGCGCCGTCGCGGCGGCCTGGTCCTGGCTGCGCCACCGCGATGCCGCGCCGCCACAGCCGTCCCTTCCGGCCGTGGCTGCCGGATCGGACGCCGCTCCTGCCGCCTGCGCCGCCCCCGCCGCGCCGAGCGCCCCCGCCGCCGAGGGCGCGGGCGACGCGTCCCCGGGCGACGCGGCCGCGCCGGAGCCGGTGGACGCCGGCGCGGCGAGCGCGGCGCCGGACGCTGCAGACACGGCGGACTTCGCCGTCTGCGCGTCGACGCTCTTTCCGGGCAAGAGCGTCGACGCCGCGATCGCGGGCCAGCTGTCGTTCCTCTGCACCGAGGTCGACCCGATGAAGGGCGTCGCGGCGCTCAAGGGCCACCTCGCCAGGGCCGCCGGGGCCAAGGGAGCGTCGAACGCGACGAAGGAATGGGCCGTGCTCGGCTGGCACGACATGGCGACCCTCGCCGCCCTGCGAGCCCGCTGCTGTCACGCCCCGCCCCCCCTCGCGCTGCCGCGCGCGCCGGAGGGCTGCCTCCCGCTCGACAAGGCGCTGAACGACCTCGGCGCGGCCGTCGCGTCCGCGTCTGCGCCGGACGATCGGGCGGTCGCGAAGGCGACCCGGCGGTACACGCGGGCAGCCGAGTGCGTCGCGCGCGTCGGCGCGGCGACCTGGTACGGCCGCAAGAACAAGCCGAACGGAGGAGAGGTGACCGCCTTCAAGAAGGTGCTCGCGCGCGCTCTCCGGCGCGCGGCTCAGGACCGCTGAGCCGCGCAAGTCAGGTTGAGCCGCGCTCGGCCTGGTGGGGGCAGGCGGGCCGCGCGGCCAGGCGACTCGGCCCGCGCGCGGCCAGACCAGACCGGACCGGACCAGCCGGGCGCGCGCAGCGCAGCCCGATCGCTCGACCGCCTCGCCGGACGGGCGGTTCTGGGCTAGCGTCCGCGGTCCCATGTCCAACGAAGCGAGCGATCTCCTGCTCGAAATCGGCGTCGAGGAGCTCCCCTCGTCGTTTGTCGAGGCCGCGCTCCGCGCGCTCCCGGATCTCGCGACGAAGCGCCTCGCAGAGCTCCGGCTCCGCCACGGCGCGATGCGCGCGCTCGGCACCCCGCGGCGGCTCGCGCTGCTCGTCTCCGGGATCGCGGCGCGCCAGCCCGACCTCGAGGAGGAGGTCACCGGCCCGCCGGTCAAGGCGGCCTTCAAGGACGGCGCCCCCACGAAGGCGGCCGAGGCGTTCGCGCAGAAGCTCGGCTGCGCCGTCGCCGATCTGCGCCGCGTCCAGGGGCCGAAGGGCGAGTACCTCGCGGGCACGCGGCGCGAGGCTGGCAGGCCCGCGGCCGACCTCCTCCCGGAGGTCCTGACGTCGCTCATCGCGGCGATTCCCTTCCGCAAGTCGATGCGCTGGGGGAAGGGTGAGTTCGCGTTCGGCCGCCCCATCCAGTGGCTTGTCGCGCTCTCCGGCGCCGAGCTCATCCCCGTCGAGATCGCCGGCGTCCGCAGCGGGCGCACGAGCCGCGGCCACCGCTTCCTCGCGCCGGGCGAGATCGCGCTCGGCGCGGCCAGCGACTACGTCGAGGCGATGCGCGCGGCGCACGTGCTCGTCGACCCGGGCGAGCGCGCGCGCCTGATGCGCGAGCGCCTGCTCGCCGCGGCGCGGGACGCCGGCGGGGTGCTGATCGAGGACGACTTCCTCATCGGCGAGAACCTGTCCCTCGTCGAGGAGCCCCACGTCATCGTCGGCAGCTTCGAGGAGCGGTTCCTCGAGCTGCCGGAGCGGGTGATCCTCGAGGTCGCGCGCGGGCACCAGCGCTACTTCGGCGTCCGCGACGCGAAGACGGGCGCGCTGCTCCCGAGGTACCTGGCGGTCGTCAACACCGCGGAGGCGCCCGAGAAGATCAAGAGCGGCAACGACAAGACGATGCGCGCGCGCCTCTCGGACGCGCAGTTCTTCTACCGGGAGGACGTCAAGCTCCCGCTCGAGAGCCGCCGCGAGAAGCTCGGCGGGATCGTGTTCCAGAAGCGGCTCGGCAGCGTGCTCGCGAAGGCCGAGCGCGTCGAGCGGCTCGCCCGCGAGCTCGGCCTGCTGCTGATGCTGCCCGAGCCGACGCTCATGGCGGCCGCCTCGGGCGCGCACCTCGCGAAGTGCGATCTCGTCGCGCTGATGGTGGGCGAGTTCCCCGAGCTGCAGGGCGAGATGGGCCGCGCCTACGCGCTGGCCCAGGGGGTCAGCCCCGACGTCGCCGACGTCATCCGCGATCACTACCTGCCGAAGGGCGCCGCGGACGCGACCGCGCCGACGCACGCCGGCGCGCTGGTGGCGATCGCCGATCGGCTCGACACGCTCGTCGGCTGCTTCGCGGTCGGGCTCATCCCCACGAGCACGGCCGACCCGTACGGGCTGCGCCGCGCCTGCCTCGGCGTGCTGCGCACGCTCCTGGATCGCGACCTCGATCTGCGCCTCGGCGCCGCGTTCAGCGCCGCGTACGACGGCTACGCCGGCGTGAAGCTCGACGTCGCGCGCGAGGAGCTCGCGGCGCGCCTCGGCGAGTTCTTCGCCGAGCGGCTGCGGGGCCTGCTCTCCGATCG
This sequence comes from Sorangium sp. So ce362, assembly GCF_051519845.1. Taxonomy (NCBI): domain Bacteria; kingdom Pseudomonadati; phylum Myxococcota; order Polyangiales; family Polyangiaceae; genus Sorangium; species Sorangium sp. So ce362. The sequence continues at coordinate 10,548,783 of NZ_CP150332.1, forward strand.
GCTCCCGCAGGACGCGGTCCTCGCGTGTCTCCGCGTCGCCGCGGATCGCCCGCTCGATCTCCGGGCGCGCGTGCGCGCGATCGACGCGCTCAGCCCCGAGACCCGCGCCCGGGTCGGCGAGGTGTTCAAGCGGGCGACCAACATCGCCGACAAGGCGCCGCCCGGCGAGCCGGTCGCGCCGTTCGGCCAGGACGTGCACTCGAGCGAGACGGCGCTCTTCGCGGGCTACCTCAAGCTGCGCGAGCAGATCGCGTCGGACGTGCAGAGCGGCGCGTACGACGCTGCGTTCAAGGCGGTGGCGGACTTCGCGCCGCTGCTGCACCAGTACTTCATCGACGTGTTCGTGATGACCGACGACGCGGCCGTGCGGGACAACCGCCTGCGGCTGATGCGCGCCCTGTCGGAGACGTGCGCGAGCCTGGCGAGGCTCGAGCTGCTCGGCGAGGCGCCGCGCGCGGCGTCCTAGCGGACGAGCGGGGCCGATGCGGCGGGGCGGCACCGCTTTGCCCGGCGGGGGGCAGGGTGAATTGCGCCGCGTGCCCGGCGGGGGTGCGACAGCCCGGGACCACGAGCTGCCCCGCGCGCCCGGCGCGAGCGCGACCGCCGGGGGGCCGCGAGAGCGACGCGCCGCGAAGGGCGGTGGTCAGCGTCGGTGCCTGTCACAATCGAGCCACAGGATTCTCTCGACCGAAGTCTCTCGGATATCGAAATACGCGCTTGCCGCAAAGCGTCCCCAGGAGACCGGCGCCGATGAGCAGAGCCCAGGCCGTGGCGAGCTCAGACCGTGAAGCCGCCATCGACGGAGATCGTCGCGCCGGTGATGAAACGCCCGCTCTCCCCGGCAAGGTGAGCGACCGTGGCGGCGATATCGTCGCTGGTGCCGTAGTGGCCGACGGCGAGCAGGCTCCGCTGCTTGTCGGCGCCCGCGCCGTCAGCCGGGTTCATGTCCGTGTCGATCGGGCCCGGCTGGACGAGGTTGGCTGTGATGCCGCGCGGCCCGAGATCGCGGGCCAGGCCCTTTGTGAGGCCCACCAGCGCCGCCTTGCTCATCGAATACAGGGTGGTGCCCGGCCCCGGCGCCCGATCCGCGAGGCAGCTGCCGATGCTGATGATGCGCCCGCCCGCCCCCATGTACCGCGCCGCGGCCTGGGCGGCGAGGAAGGCGGCCCGCACGTGAATCGACAGCGTCCGGTCCACGTCCTCGAGCGTCACGGCCTCCAGCGGCCCCATGAGGGCGATACCGGCGTTGTTGACCAGGACGTCCAGCCGGCCAAGCTCGGCCATCGTCCGCTCGACGGCGCGGACGACCTGCGCCGGATCCACGCTGTCCGCCGCGATCGCCAGCCCCCGCCGGCCAGCCGCCTCGACCTCGGCGACCACCCCGCGCCCCCTCTCGGGAGCGCTCACGTACGTCAGCGCCACATCCGCCCCGTCCCGCGCCAGCCGCTTGACGATCGCCGCGCCAATCCCGCGGCTGCCTCCGGTCACAAGCGCCACCTTGCCAGCAAGCTCCAGCATGTCTACCTCATTTCTGTGTCGATCAGCACAGAACGTATACGTCGCAGGGCGGACGGACGTCAACCGATTTATTTACCGATCGGCACAGAAAGGTCCGCGTGATGGCCAGACGGGGGCGCCCGCGCGGTTTCGATCGGGCCGCCGCCTTGCGGCGGGCGATGGAGGTGTTCTGGGAGCGCGGCTACGAGGGCACGTCGCTCAGCGATCTCACGGCCGCGATGGGCATCAACTCGCCGAGCCTTTACGCTGCGTTCGGCTGCAAGGAGGCGCTGTTTCGCGAGGCGGTGGCGCTCTACGACGAGGTCGAGGGCGCGGCGGCGAGCCGCGCGCTCCGCGAGGAGCCGACGGCGCGCAGGGCGGTCGAGGCGATGCTGCGCAGCAACGTGGAGGCGTACGCGCACCCGGAGAAGCCGAGCGGCTGCATGATCGTGCTCGCCGCGACGCTCGGCACGCCGGAGAGCGAGGGCGTGCGCGGCCACCTCGCCGCGTGCCGGCGGGGCGCGCTCGACGCGCTCCGCAAGCGGCTGGATCGCGGCGTCTGCGAGGGCGATCTGCCGCCGGGCACCGACACGGCGGCGCTCGCCGCCTTCTACACCACGGTGCTCCAGGGCCTCTCCATCCAGGCCCGCGACGGCGCCTCGCGCGAGGCCCTGGAGACGATCGTCGACTGCGCCATGGCCGCCTGGGACACGCTGGCGCGGCCGCGCGCCGCGGTCTGACCCGGGGACGGCACGCCGCCGGCCGACGTCCAGGTCTCCCGCCCTCGGTGGCGTTACAGGATCTGGACCCCGGCGGGTCGCTTCGTGCCCTTCTCGCGCTTCGGCTTCTTCTCCAGCCCGAGCTGCCGCCCGATCGCCTTGCGCGCCTCTCGCGCGAGCTTCCGGACCTGCTTCGCCTCTTCCTGGGTGATCACGCCGTCCTTGGCAGCCCTGTCCACGGCCGCGCGCACCTTGGCCTGGACGTCGTCGAGCGCCTTCCGGACCTCGGCGCGGCGCGCGGCCGGGACGCCGCGCTTCTCCATCTTCGCCTCGGCCTTCGCGCGCTGCTTCGCGATCTTCTCGTCGACCCGCTTGCTGAACCTGGCAGCGTCCTGCGGGAACCGGGGCGCGCCCTTGCCCCGGCCGTGACGCGGCGCCTTCGCGGCCGCCGCGGTGGTCTCCTCGGCAGCGGCGGCGGCCGGGGCGGCGACCGCCGTGAGGGCGGCGAGCGCGGCGAGCGTTGATGCGATGCGAGCGAGCTTGTTCATCATCCTGCCTCTCGAGATGACACCGTGCGGTGCGAGATCGGGTCGCGTCCACGAGCCGAGGCCCCCAGGGGCCGCGCGCTCGGCCCGTGTGACGTGGCCCGAGCGACGGTATTCCCCCCGCGCGTGAATCGCCAGTCCGGTGCGGTTCTTGGCCACCTCCTCGGAACGGAGCGCTGCAAACGCTGCTCCCTGAGCATCGATGTATTGCGCATCGCGGCTTTACAATGCCGCGTGCCAGCCAAGCAGCAGACGCCGCCTCCCGTGGATTCCCAGGTGTGGCTGTCCTGACCGCCCACCCCCTTTCACCTCGATCCGCCGCGTTTCGCCGTGATCGCCTTATTTTGCCCTGATCGCGATCCGCCCATTTCACCCTGATCGCGGTCAGCCCCCCCCGCTCGCCCCGCTCGGGCGACCTGGCCCGCGGCGCGCCGCCGCCGTCAGGCTTGCCAGATCGCCAGCAGCCAGACCGCGACCCCGGCCGCGCACACCGCGAGCCCCGGCGCGGCCCGCGGCCACACCCACTGGCCCGTCACGGTGACCGCGCGCCGCACCACCCAGATGGCGCCCGCGACCCACGCCACGAAGGCCGCCACGAGCGCGACGACCCAGCCGACCCGCGGCGCGTCGTCGCGCGCGAGCGCCGCCATGTGCTCCCGCGCGATCGCGGCCGCAGGCTCGGTCCGGGTGCCCGGCGGGCGCGGCGCGGCCGCCGAGAGCCGGGCGATCGCCGCGTTGGCCTGCTCCAGCTCCTCCGCGTGCGGCGTCGTGAGCCACCGCGTCTCCAGGGCGGCCGTGCGCACCGCGCGCCAGGCGAAGAGCGCCGTGTCGGCCCGGCCGAGGCCCTCCGCCGCCGTCGCGAGCGCGATCAGCCGCTCGTAGGCCACGCGGACGTGCGGGGCGCCGGGGGCGTACCAGCCCGCCGCGCGCCGGGCGTGGAGCGCCGCCGCGTGCGGATCGCCGGCGCGCAGGGCGGCCGTGCTCTCGGCGATCTCCCCCTCGCCCGCGACCACCACGCGCAGCGACGCCGCGCCGAGGAGGAAACCGGCGACAGCGAAGCCGCGCGCGACGCCGAGCACGACCGAGAGCTTCACAGAAAGTCGCGCTTCTTGAAGACGAACGCCGCCACCGCCAGGAGGCCGAGCACCCAGCCGGCGCACGTGATCGCCGCCCAGCCGAGGTAGACGAGGAGGTTCGCGTCGACGACCTCGCCCGCGAGCAGCGGGCGGGGCGGCACGTAGATCTGCAGGTTGGGCACGACCCTGGAGAGGGCGCGCCCCGCAGCGCTGATCTGAGGGCCGAAGTACTTCACCGGCAGCCGGGCGAGCGAGTCGGCGTTGCGCCCCACGAGGAAGACGCCCAGCGTGAGCAAGGAGGACAGGAACGGCGTCGAGAACGACGAGAACAGCGTGGCCACGGCCGCGACGATGCCGATCTCGAGGAACGCGAGCGCGCTGCCGGCGAGGACGACCCGCCGCTCCGTGGGGACGCCGGCCGAGAGGAGCACGCCAAGGACGAGGAAGACCGCCGACCACGGGATGAACCCGTACGTGCGCGCCCGCGGAGAACGCCACGCCGCGAGGCCGAGCACCGCGAGCGAGGCGGCCCCGGCGCCCGCGACGAGCGCAAGCGGGCGGCCGGCCAGGACGGCGCTGATCAGCAGCACCAGCCCGGTGTCGGCCAGGATGAACACCGCGAGCGTGAGCAACGTGCCGAGGTACTTGCCGACGAGGTACTCGCCGCGACGGACCGGGCGCGCCAGGATCGGGAAGATCGTCTTCTGCTCGAGCTCGCGGTACAGCGACGTCGCGCCGATGATGACCGCGACCGCGATGCTGAACAGCGAGATCGACGCGACGCCGAGGTCGCTGACGACGCGCGCCCCGTTGCGGAGCGTGTAGGCGCCCACGATGATCGAGTAGAAAGCGACCGCGAAGGCGACGCCCGCAAGGCCGATGAGGATGCGCGCACGAAGCGATTCCCGGTAGGTGTTGAGGGCGATCGCGGAGATGCGGCCGAACATCGGGGCGACGTTAGCAAGGGTGAGGGGGAGCTTGCAAAGGGCCGCGGGTCAGGGTTCGACGGCGTCGACGACCCTCACGTCGAGGAACCACAGGCCATGCGCCAGCGCGTGGCCGTCGATCTGGAGGTAATAGACGCCCGGATCGAGCACGAGATCGAGGAAGCTGCGCTGGGGGTCCGTACCGATGGTGCAGGAAAGCGGCATTTCGGTGCCGGGACAGCCCGGGCCGCGGCGGACCGAGAGCAGCGTCTCGTAGGCCGAGCCGGCCATGTCGAGCACGACCCGCCTGCGCGCGGTGAGCGTGAGCTTCAGGAGCTGGTCCCGGGCGCCGCGATCGTCGGTGCCGGCGCGGTCGCAGCCCGCGTCGAAGTCCGCGGCGGCGTTTGTCGTGTTGCCCTGGAAGAAGCCGCCCGTCTCCGGGATCTCCAGCGCGCCCTCGCAGGCGTCGGAGAAGGGGACCAGGGTGGGCGGCGCCGCCGGCCGGACGAAGGCCGTCACGCTCACGGGCTGGCCGAGCTGCGCCTCCGCCACGACGCGGTACGAGCCCGGAGCGACGCCGCGCCGCGCGCTCCGGAGCGGGCTGACGGCGCCCTCGCCGCACGCGAGCCGGTCGTCCGCGCCGCCGCACGCCGGCAAGGACAGGGCGATCGAGCCTGTGTCGCCGGCCGACAGCCGCTCGACGAGGAGCACGTCGGACGCGACCGGCAGCTCGAGCGCGTACACGGCGTCGACGGCCGACGGGCCGCAGCCGAGATCGACGTCGTCCTGGTGGCCGAGCAGCGAGACCGAGACCGTCCGGTTCGGCGCGAGCACGGCCGCCTCCGCGCAGGCCTCGTCCGGCGGCGGATCGGTCGGCGGCGCGAGCTCCAGCGTGACGAGCGCCGAGGTGGGGGCCGTCGCGGAGACCGCGACGGCGTAGGACCCCGCGGGCAGCGCGCGCCGGAAGAGGTGCGGCGCCGCCGCCGTCTGGCAGGTGAGCTCGTCCTCGGGCAGCGCGCACGCCGCGGACCGCAGCGAGAGCGAGGGCTCGCCGTCGCCGTCGGTCGAGATCGCGTAGAGGTCGACGTCCCGGGGCTCCGTGAGCTCGAACGTGTAGACGAGCTCCCCGAGGTCGGTCTCGCACGCGGTCCCGAGATCCCGGGCGGCGTCGAGGATCGTCGCCAGGACCGGCTCGCCCGGCTCGAGGAGCGCCGCGGTGCCGCACGTCTCGTTCTCGGGCGCCGGCGAGGGCGGCAGGAAGGCGACGTCGAGGACGACCGGCGCGCCCTCCGCGGTCGTCACGTAGACCGGCAGCGCGGTCGCGCGCTCCGGATCGCCGAGGCCGCGGCCCCGGAGCTTCGCGAGCTTGCCGCCGTCCGCGCCGGGGAGCGGGCGCCCGCACGCGAGCTCCGTCGCGGCGTCGCCGCACTGGCCGGCGAGCGTCACGGCGACGTCGGTGCCCTCGGTCCGCGCGGTCACCTGCACGTCGACCGGCGGCCCCGGCGGCAGGAGCACCGCGGCCACGACGTCGTGCGTGCTCATCGGACGGGGCAGGCCGCACGAGCTCGCGTAATGGAAGCCAGCGCCCGCGGTCGTCATCGCGTACGAGCCCGGCGCCGAGATCTCCAGCGCGTCGGCGCACGTGTCGTGCTCCGGCGACACGCAGTCGTCCTCGTCAACGCGCCCGTCGCAGTCGTCGTCCCGGTCGTTCCCGCAGACCTCGGGCTGCGACGAGGACACCGCGGGATCGGCGTCGTCGCAGTCGCCCCCGCCGCAGTGCGCGTCGGGATCGCCGTCGAGGTCGGCGTCGCGCGGCGCGCTCGAGCACGTCCTGGTCGGCTCATCGCAGGCGTCGATCGTGCAGGTGCTCCCGTCGCCGCAAGCGATGGGCTCGCCGGGCAAGCAGCCGAGGCGCGGGTTGCAGCGCTCGACGCCGTCGCAGTAGACGTCGTTCTGGCACGCGCTGTCGTCCGGCGTGAAGCGGCACCGGCCTGCGGAGGTGTCACAGGCGTCGAAGGTGCAGGGAAATCCGTCCTCGCACTGGTCGTCGTCGACGCACGGGCCGCCGAGCGTCGGGTCCGCAGGAGCTTGCCCGCCTCCTGCGCCGCCCGCGCCGCCCTCGCCGCCGGCCCCGCCGGCTCCGCCCGCCGACGGGAAGGGGCTCGGGGCGCTCGAGCCGCAGGCGGCGCCCGCCAGCGCCGCCGTCGCGGCGGCGCCACAGAGGAGAACAAGACGCGTCAAGGAGGAAGAAGTGCGAGTCCGCATCGAACGAGGTGAGCGGCAATGAGCGTAGCAGGGCACCGCCACGTCTGGCATCATGTCGCGCGATTCCGCGGAGCGTGGCGGATAGAGGGAAAAACAGGGTGACCAGCGACAGATTGACCCGACCCGAGCTCACGTGGCTGCTGGCCCAGGAGGCGCGCAGCGCCGCCCAGAAGCTCCGCCAGGGCGTGGGGATGATCGCGACCGAGACCTCGCCGCCACCGACTCCATCGCCGGACGACAGCGCGGGCGGCGTGGAGAGCACGCTCAACCGGCTCGACGAGGCCGTGACCATGCTCGCCTCGCTCCACGGCCGGCCCATGCCCCGCGGGCGGCGCGGCCGCGTCGACCTGACCGCGCTGCTCTGGGAGGTCGCGCCCGAGGCGCGCGTGCAGATCGAGATGGGCGAAGGGACGACGGTGTTCGGCGACGAGACCGAGCTCCGGCGGATGCTCCAGGTGCTCATCGCCCAGGGCGGCGATCCCACGAGCCAGACCGGGGCGCCCGAGGTGAGCATCCAGCGCGTCGGCGCCGAGGTGAGCGTGCGGGTCAACCTCGGGCCGGAGACGCCGGTGAACTGCGAGACCGAGCGGGTGTGGCTGTCGCGGATGGCGCTGCGCTACGGCGGCCGGATGGAGCTCGACGGGCTGATGCAGACGCTGACCTTGCCCGCCGAGGTCGACCTCCAGCGCCTCGAGCTCGAGAGCCTGAAGAAGGAGCTGGCCGCGGCGCAGGCGCAGGGCGAGGCCTACGCGCGCGAGCTCGCCGCGGTCTTCTCGCGGGTCGAGGGCGAGCGCGAGCGCGGCTCGCTGGCCGGCGTCGTGTCGCGGCTGAGCGGCAGCGACCCGGTGTCGCACCTGCCGCCGAGCGGCGACAGCCTCGCGGTGCTCGTGGCCGCGGTGCGGGTGCTCGGGACCCAGCTGCGCGGCATCCTGTCGGCGATCGGGCGGGACATCGCGCCGCTCCGGTCGCACGGCGGCGACGCCGGAGAGACGGCGTCCTCGGTGGGGCGCCACGTGACGGCGGCATCGGAAATCGTGAGTGATCTCGCCAGGTTGGGCTCGTGTCCGCTCCACGAGTTCCCGCGCCACTGCGACGTCGCCGACGTGCTGCGCGACGTGGTGAAGGACGACCTCGCGCGCGCGGCCCGCCACGACGTGCGCGTGGTGGTCGAGGCGCCGGAGAGCGCGCAGGAGGTGGTGCCGCAGGGCGCGCTCACGGTGCTGCTGCACGCGCTGCTCGATCACGCCATCAGCGCGTCCCCGCCGGGCAGCGAGGTGGTCGTCACCCTCGTCGAGGGGCCGGGCGGGGTCGAGATCACATTCGACGACGCGGGGCCGCCGCTGCCGGCGGCGGCGCGGAGCGTGGTGCTGAGCCGCGACTTCGAGGCGGTCGCGCAGGGAAGACCGCCGGCGGTGCCGCTCATCGCGGCGCACGCGATCGCGGCGCACACGAGCTACGGAATCGTCATCGAGGACGGGCCGCGGGGGGAGACGCGGGTGCGGCTCACGATCCCGAGGGCGGGTTAGCTCCGGGACTGCCCGGCGCTCGGAGCCCCTGTTCGCCGCGCGGCGCGGGGGCCCCGCCGGACTCGCCTGAGCCCTCACTCCTCCGGCTTCGCCGGACGAGTGAGGGCAAATGGGCTCAGACATCGGCCCTCCCCGCGCCGCGCGGCGAACAGGGGCTCCGAGCGCCTACGGTCTGAGATATCGAGTCGGATGGCGTCGCTTCTGTGTTGGCTTGGTCGGGGACGGGCCGGGGCGATACGGGTCTCGTGGAGAGCGGGCCGTCATCTGAGGAACGAGCTCGCCGGGAAGTCGACGTCGATGTTGAGCTCAGCGCCCCTCACGATGTCGATCTCCTCCAGCGGCAGCGTCGTGGTGACAGGGCGGTCGTCGCCCCGCGCAACGAGCGTCGCATACGCCTTGTACTCGTCGGGCGGAAGATCCACCGTCATGATGAAGTCCTCGCAGCGCGCATACTCCCTCGCCACCTCGCGGCTGCCACGGTAGATGATCAGCTCGAAATCGGCGCCACCACGGCTATGCCGGTCGCAGGCCCGCGCCTCGCTCTGGCGGCTCACCGTCCACTGCACCGTCAGGCTCCCCACGTCCGGACGCGGCCGGGGTCGTGCATCCTCTCTCACGTCGAAGACGCACCCCAGGGCCAGAAAGCTCGACAGCGCGAGACCGCAGAGGGGAAAGACGCTCTTCTCCTGATTCATCCTCGAACCCGTCCTTTCACAGCTGCACAACCATCAACGCGGCGTGTAGAAGCGGCGCCCCCGCTCGCGCGGATAGCTCAGCTCACGCTCCGGCACATACCGCGGCGACGTCCGGAACGTCTGTCGGTAACGCCTGAGCTCCGGCGGCTCCCTCTCGAAGACGACCCAGCCCCGGTTCGTCGGGTAAAACCACCGGCCGTCGACCAGATACGCATAGGTGCCGCGGAAAAAGACGCGCGGATGGGCCGCGATCTCCACCGGGACGACCTCGGCGCGCACCGCCGGGTAGCCGGACACGACAAACCCCTCGGTCGCGATCGTGCCCAGACATCCCATGAGCAGCGAGGCGCCGGCCGCGAGCGCGAGCGGCGCGAGCGCGGACCTCATCATCGCGAGACACCTGGGCCGCCTTCGCACGGGCGAAGTCACGTTGTTGCTCTGCTTCACGTCATTGCTCCTCGGACCGCAGATCAGCAACGCGAGTGCCAGCGCGACTCGGCACCTCCGGCGACGGGCGTTCAGCGGGGCGCGCCGAGCGCGCCGGCGAGCGCGAGCGCGCGCTGGATCTCCGCCGACGTCACGAGGCCGATCACGTGCTCCCCCTCGTCGAGCACCGCGACCGCGCTCGCCTCGCCGCTCGCCAGCGCGTCGAACGAGCGGGACGCGTCGTCGCCGGCGCGCGCCCTCGGCACATTGACGGACATCACGGCGCCGACCGTCTCCGGCGCGACGCCGCGCCCGAGCTTTTGCGCGAGATCCCAGACCGTGACGACGCCGATCTCCCGGCGCCCCTCGCCTTCCCGGGGATCGTCGATGACCCGCGCGCCGACCAGGTTGTGGCGCAAGAGCCGCTCCGCCACCGCGCGAGGGCTCTCGTCCGCATACGCGTCGCCGATCCGATCGGTCATCAAACGCAGGACCGGAATGCCGCGGAGGAGATCGTGCGTGCTCGAGCGCACCTGCTCGGCCGAGGCGCCCATGTAGACGAACACGGCGATGAGCACCAGGATGACGTTCCACGAGAGCAGGCCGAAGAGCCCGAAGACCACCGCCATCATCTTGCCGATCGTGGTCGCGACCCGCGTCGCGCGCGCCCGCCCGATGCGGCGCAGGAGCAGCCCCCTCAGCACCCGGCCGCCATCCATCGGGAACGCCGGCAGCAGGTTGAACGCGCCGAGGATCGCGTTCATGATCGCGAAGGCCAGGAGCGCCACGCCGACCTCCGCCGGCGCAGGGAGCAGGCGATAGGCGCCGTAGCTGCCGAGCGCGATTACGAAGCTCATCAGCGGCCCGGCGAACGCCATCCACGCCTCGTGCTCGGGATCGTCGCGCTCCATCAGCGAGACGCCGCCCAGCATCATCAGCGTGATCGAGCGCACCCGGATCCCGTTCTTGAGCGCGACGAGCGAGTGGGCCAGCTCGTGCGCCAGCACGGCGACGAACAGGCCGACCGCCAGGATCGCCCCCCAGGCGAGCGGCGGCAGGCGCAGCGCCTCGCGCGGGATCTCGAGCGACGCCGCGATGAAAGAGAACTGCGACGCCGCCACGTACGCGACGAACGGCAGGAAAATCAGCAAGGAGATGTGCAGCCGGATCGGGATTCCTCGGATGCGCAGGACTGTCAGCCCCTGGTCGAACATATGCCTCCTGATCCCGGGTACAGATGGGGCCGACAAGCACCTTCGCAAGCCGCCGAGACGGCGCCGGCGCATGGAAATCAGGGCCTCTTCGCAGATGCGCGGCGCAATGCAGAGGCCCACGCAGCGCCTGGACGGACTCCAGCGCACGCGCGCGTCCGTCCCAGGCGGGACCCGGCGCGAGGAGCACGCATTCGAGGACGCGCAGCGCAGCGCGGCGCCCCCACCGGCCGCGGATTGGCGTAGCTTTGTGTGACCGAGGTCGTCATGCGCCAGCGTGTCCCCGATGCATTGATGGCAGCGAGCACCAAAGAGCTCACGCGGGTCGAGCTCACGGTCCTGGAATCATCGATCTCGGGCGGCGTGCCCAGGGACCTCACGGGCCATGTGTTCGCGATCGGTCCTGTCGGCTCGGTGGACGGCGGACTGCCCAGGGCGGACGGCGCGCCGATCCTCAATGGCAATGGGATGATCTATCGGCTCGACTTCGGCGGCGGCAGCGCGGTCCGGCTGACCTCGAGGCTCGCGCGATCCCCCTGCCACCACGCGGACGCCGCCTCGCGCCCCGGCACGCGCTTCGAGGCGCTCGGCTTCCGCGACGCGGGGCTGCTCCGCTTCTCGCCCCACCTCGGCCAGCGGAACCACCTCAATCACGCGTTCGTGCCGATGCACGCGCCCCGCGCGCCCGCACGCCTCCTCGTCACGGGCGACACGGGGAGGCCCTACGAGATCGACCCTGCGACGCTCGAGCTCGTCACGCCGGTCGGGCGCAACAGCACGTGGTACCCGGCGGCGCCCGTCGATCACCCCTTTCCGATGACGCTGGCGACCGCGCACCCGTGCTTCGACGCGGAGCGGGGTGAGCTCCTCACCGTCAACTACGGCCGCTCGCTCCTCCACCTGTTCGCCGCGTCGCTGCCGCGGCTCGACGAGCTCGCCGCGCTGCCGCGCTCCTGGGATCGACTCGCGTCGGCGGCCGCGTCGATGGTCGAGCAGCAGCTGCTCCGGCCGAGCGCGGATCGGCTCGAGCTCTTCGCGAAGCGCGCGCTCGAGCTCCTGCCCGCGCGCTTCCGCCCGAGCGCGCCGCCCGGCCCGGGCGACCTCCTCGCGCGGCAGGCGGCGCGCTTCGGCGGGGTCCCGCTCGACGAGGCGGCGGGCGACTTCGTGCACCTCCTGCGCTGGGACGGCCACAACGAGCCGGAGCGGCACGCGCTCCTCCTGCCGGGCGGCGCGCCGGTGCGCATCGAGCAGAGCGTGCACCAGCTCGGACTGACGCGGCGCTGGGTCGTGCTGGCGGACACGGCCTTCCGGATCGGGCTGGAGAGCGTGGCCTGCCAGAGCCCCGGGGAGAGCCCCGGGGTCGATCGCCTCCTCCGGTCGCTGCTCACGATGCCCCACGAGCCGAGCACGACGTTCTACCTGGTCCGGCGGGACGCGCTCCGGCCGGGCGGCGGATCCGTCGTCGTGAAGAAGGTCGTCGTCCCGCTGGAGACGCTCCATTTCCTCGTCGACTACGAGGACGCGGGCGACCGCATCACCGTGCACGCGGCGCACAACTGCGCGACCGACCACGCCGAGTGGCTCCGGCCCTACGACCGGCACGCGGCCGACAGGACGCCGGCGCCGCCGCGGCTCCGCGGGCTGTCCCCGACCGGGCAGGCGGACGTGAACCGCATCGGCCGGTACACCCTGGACGCGGCGGCCGAGCGCGTCGTGGATCAGGCGGTGTTCGCCGATCCTGCGCGGGCGCTCGGCCTCGGCCTCTACGCGTACCGGGAGGCGGGCCCGTCGTGGATGCCGCCCGATCGCATCGAGAACGTCTACTGGCGCGGCTGCGGCATCTGGGACGAGCTCTCGACCGAGTTCATCGACCGGCTCTACGCGGCGCACCCGCACAGATCGCTGCCGATGGCGGCGCTCCGGCGGATGCGCGCGGAGGGCGGGCACCCCGACAGCCTGTTCCGGTTCAACCACCGCGCGATGCGGATCGAGGATCGCTACGAGTTCCCGCAGCGCGCCGTGGGGTGCTGGCTCAGCTCGCTGCAGTTCGTGCCGCGGCGCGGCGGCAGCGGGGCAGATACGGACGGGTACGTGGTCGCGCTCGTCACGACGCCGCAGCGCGCGGAGGTCTGGATCTTCGACGCGACGAACCTGGCGCGAGGGCCGCTCTGCAAGCTGGGGCACCCGGCCTTCCGGCCGGGGCTCACGCTCCACACGGCGTGGCTCAACGCGGCCCCGCCGTGGAGAGCTGGATACAAGGTGCCAGTGCGCGAGGACTACGAGGATTTCGTGGCCGAGGCCCCGCTCGACCAGGTGAAGGCGCTGTTCGAGGAGGCGGTCTATCCGCGGTTCGCCTGAGCCGCCCTTGCAAACCCTTGTCGAGACAGCTCGAGCCGACGCTCCACCACCGCCGATCGGCCAGCGCCGAGCGCGCTGATTCGCCGTAGTTCGCCGTAGCTCGACCGCCCGGCGCGCGCGACGGGCGTCTCGAGCGCCGGGCGGCAAACAGCGCTTCACGCCCTGACGCGTTGACGCCGTTCACCGCCTGCCGCCCGGGAGGTTACGTCCGCGCTGCGCCCCGCGCGGGCTGCCGCGGACACGCGACCGGGCCGGAAACGCTGGCGCGCGAACGGAAGCGCGCAACGACGCGAACCGAGGGCGCCGCGACGCCGGTGCGATGATGTCGCGGAGGGAACGAGGGTGACGACGGCGGACGTTTCCGACCGGAGTCGAGGTCTCCGCTTTCACGGGTAAACGGATGCACAAACGTGTCGGAACGCCCGGCGCTGAGCAGGCAGGGCGCAGCGCGCACGTCTCCCTCGGACGGCGCGATCGATTGCGTCGGCGCTGCGCGGAGCCCGTGGTTTCTCTGGGTCCGGCGGGAGGTTCCATCTATTTTGAGAACACGTGCGCTCGCCGCGGCCGCTGCGCGCGACCGCGTCACGGCGCGCCAATCGCGGTGCGCCGCGCGCGAGGGCCTCGGCGCGCGGCTCTCTTCCCGCGCAAAGGCCCGCGACGAGGGGCATCGATCCCCTCCTCCATCGCGAAAGCGGCGCCGCGCGGCTGCCGCGGCGCGCGCGCGGCGCGCCTCGACCGGGCCCATCGAGATCGAATCGTGGAGAAATACAAAGGGAGCGCAGATCCGAGGAGCGCCTAATTCGCGAACGCCATCCGCGAATTCATGCGATTTCGGAGCGGCAGCCTCTGCACAGAGGTGCGAGGCACACAGCCTGCTCTGAGGTGAGCCAAGGTGTTCGGGGGCCGCAAGGCTCATCAGGGACACCGGGGAGGACCAATGATCTCGATTCACGGCAAGATGATGGGTCTCGCGATGGTGCTGACGCTCGGGGCCGGGTGCGCGGTCGGCTCGGATGAGGACTTCGACCTGGATGAGGATAGCGTCGACGCCACGAGCGAGGCGCTGGAAGAGGCCGAGCGCGGCGGGTACGCGTCGCAGTCGCAGGCGCAGGTCGGCCAGATGGGGCCCAGCAAGCTCGGTCTGCCCCCGAGCAAGGGTCTGCCCTCGAAGGGTGTCCCGATGCCCGGCAAGGGCGAGCTGCTCGGCAAGGGCGAGCTCCTGCCCGGCAAGGGTCACTTCCCGACGAAGGGTGGCCTGCCGAGCAAGGGCCTCCCGGGCAAGGGCGGCTATGCCACGCAAGGCCCGGCGCAGATCAGCCAGGGCGCGGTGGGCCAGTTGCAGGACCTCTCGCAGGCGCAGATCGGCCAGCTGGGCCCCGGCGCGCAGGCGCAGATCGGACAGCTGGGCGTCGGGCAGACGGGCGGCATGGTGGGGCAGGAGACCGGGCAGCGTGACGGCGAGCGCTGCTTCGGCGGCTTCGGCGGCTTCGGCGGCTTCGGCGGCTGCGGCTGCGGGCTGACGGCGGTCACGACGTCGATCACCAGCTTCATCCCGAGCTTCGGGTTCGGCGGGTTCGGCGGCTGCTGCGGCGGGTTCGGCGGGTTCGGCGGGTTCGGCGGGTTCGGCATCTGATCTCGCTCTGACCGCACCGCGCCGGCCGGCGCCGGAGGCTCCGCCTCTCTGGATCCCGCGGCGCCGCTCCGGCCCTCCTCAATCGCTGTTGCTCCCGGGCGCCGGCAGCCTGGGGTTGGATATCCCAGGCTGCCGGTAGCTGCTCTCTCCCCTCCACCGCTCGCGCAGGAGCCGCCCCACCGCTCGCCGGTGGGGAGCGCGCGAGACCCCGACCCCTTCAGCCGCCCTGACCGAGCGCGCGATCCAGGTAGAACGCCGCGCTGATCAGCCCGAGGTGGGTGAACGCCTGCGGGAAGTTGCCGAGGAGCTCTCCGCTCGGCCCGATCTCCTCGGAGTACAACCCGAGGTGGTTGGCGTATGTGAGCATCTTCTCGAAGATGAAGCGCGCCTCGTGGAGGCGGCCGGAGCGCGCCAGCGCCTCGACGAGCCAGAAGGTGCAGATGCTGAACGTGCCCTCCTTGCCGCTCAGGCCGTCGCCGGCGCCCTTGCCGAGCTCGTAGCGGTGAACGAGCGTGTCGCTCGCGAGCTCCCCGAGCGTGCGGTCGATCGTGCCGAGGATGCGCGGATCGGTGGGAGAGATGAAGCGCATGAGCGACATGAGCAGGTTGCTCGCGTCGAGCGCCTTCGAGCCGAAGGACTGCACGAACGTCCTCCGCTCCGCGTCCCAGCCGTGCGTCATGATCGCCTCGTAGATGGCGTCGCGCGTGCGCGCGATGCGCGGGCGATCGAGCGGCAGCGAGCGCTTGTCGGCGAGCCGCAGGGTCCGGTCGAGGGCGACCCAGCACTGGAGCTTCGAGTAGACGAACTGCCGCTTGCCCCCGCGCACCTCCCAGATGCTCTCGTCCGTCTGCTCCCAGTTCTGACACACCCAGGTCGCCATGCGCTGGAGCTCACGCCAGAAGTCGTAGGAGATGGGCGACCCGTACTTGTCGAACAGGTACACCGAGTCGATGAGCTCGCCGTAGATGTCGAGCTGGAGCTGCGCTGTCGCCCCGTTGCCGACCCGGACCGGCCGCGACCCGCGGTAGCCGTCGAGGTGGGTCAGCGCGAGCTCGGGCAGCTCGTGGCGCCCCTCGATGCTGTACATGAGCTGGAGCGGCCCGGTGGGGCCGTCCTCCTCGGAGACGCGGGCGCTCAGAAACTCCATGAAGCGCGCGGCCTCCTCGGTGTAGCCGAGCCGGAGAAAGGCGTAGAGGGTGAACGCGGCGTCGCGCACCCAGACGTAGCGGTAGTCCCAGTTGCGGGCCCCGCCGATCTCCTCGGGCAGGCTGGTGGTCGCCGCGGCGACGATCGCGCCTGTCGGCTCGAACGTGAGCAGCTTGAGGACGAGGGCCGACCGGTCGACCATCTCGCGCCAGCGCCCCTTGTAGCGCGACTTGCCGAGCCACTTCCGCCAGAAATCGACCGTGCGCCGGAGGGCGTCCTCGCCGTCGATCGGCATGGAGAGGAGGCCGTCGCTCGCCGTCCAGTCCTCGACCTGGCGCAGCGCGAACGTGGCCGACTCGCCCGGCTGCAGCACGAAGTCGGCGGTCACCCCGCCGGCGCCGTCGCTCGTCAGGGGAACCGGGCTGATCAGCGCGAGGTCGAGGCCATCCGAGTCGAAGACGGCGCCGCGCGGATCGTCGAGGAGGAGGCGGTGGGGGCGGCGGGCGAAGTCCATCGCGGGGCGGCAGGAGAGCCGGAAGCGCACCGCGCCGCGGACGGCCCGCGCGACGCGGACGATCTGGTGCATCCCGCGGCGGTAGTCGCCGTACGTGTCCCGATGGATCGGCATGAAATCGCAGACCTCGCCGACCCCGTCCACGTCGAGGAAGCGCGTGAGGAGCACGTTTGTGTCGGGCATGTACATCTGCTTGCGCGACGTGGTGTGCGCCGCCGCGAGCGCGAAGCTGCCGCCCTGCTTGTCGTCCAGGATGGCCGCGAACACGCTCGGCGAGTCGAAGTGGGGCAGACAGCACCAGTCGATGGAGCCATCCATCCCGACCAGCGCAACAGAGTGCAGGTCGCCGATGATGCCGTAGGACTCGATGGGCTTGTAGGGCATCGCCTGTTCATAGCGCCGGCCCGGCCGAGAGGAACAGCCCCCGCCGCGATCATCCGCGGTTTCTGCCGTCACGACCGCGGCGGCAGCCGCGAGAGCTTCCGCTGGAGCGAGCGCCGGTGCATCCTGAGCTTGCGCGCCGCCTCCGAGATGTTCCCCTCGCTGTCGGCGAGCACACGCTGGAGGTACTCCCACTCCACGCGCTCGAGCGACGGCAGGTCCTCGTCGCCGTTCGCCGTCGGGGCGAAGCCGAGCAGCGACCGCGCGCACCGGGCCGCGTCCACCGGCTTGGTCAGGTAATCCACGGCGCCCGCCCGGATCGCCGCCACCGCGTTCGCGATCGTGCCGTACCCCGTGAACACAACGATGCGGATGCCGTCATCCAGGCTCCGCAGCGTCCCCACGAGGTCGATCCCGCTCTGCCCGGGCATCCGGACGTCGACGAGCGCGTACTCGAACACGTGCTCGCGCGCCATCGCCGCGGCCTCCTCCGCGCTGCCGGCGAGGAACACCGCGAACCCGTGCTTGACGAGCGCCTGCCCGAGCGCCGACCGGAAGGTCGCGTCGTCGTCGACGATGAGCAGCGTCGGCTCGCCGGCGGGCTCCGTGCTCACGGGTCCACCGGCGCGAGGCGCAGGGCGACGCGCGTGCCGGCCGGCTGCCTCGCCGACACCGTGAGGCGCCCGCCGACCTGCTCGATGAGCGTCCGCACGAGGTAGAGCCCGAGGCCCATCCCCTCGCCGGGCGCCTTGGTCGTCACGAACGGCTCGCCGAGCCGCCCCTCCAGGCCCGCCGGGACGCCCGCCCCCCCGTCCTCGACGCTGATCACCGGCGCGCCGCCCTCGTCCCCGACGGTGACAACGATCGGCCCCGCGGCCGCGGAGGCCGGCCCGAGCGCCGCGAGCGCGTTGTCGAGCAGGGCGAACAGCGCCGCCTCGATGTCGGCCGCGTCGAGCGGCACCGTGCGCCGCGGCGCGAGGTCGCCGCGCACCTCGACGGCGACGCCGGGGTGCGCCGCCCGCCACGCCTCGACGCCGCGCAGGGCCGCCGCGCCGACCTCGACCCCGGCGCGCAGCTCGTCCGCCCGGACGTCCGCCCGCATGCGCGCGATCACGACGCGGCAGCGCTCGACCTGCTCCGCGATCGTCCGGGCGCGACGCTTCGCGGCGTCGGTCGCCTCCGGGTCGTGGAGGCTCTCCCCGGCGAGCACCGCGATCGTCCCGAGCGGGGTGCCGAGCTCGTGCGCGGTGCCGGCGGCGAGCGCGCCGAGGGCCTGGAAGCGCGAGGCCTCCTCCGCGCGCCGGCGGAGCGCCGCGTTCTCGGCCGCGCTCTCGTCGAGCGCGCGGCGGACCTTGAGGAGCACGTAGGCGACGAGCGACGAGCTCAGGACGAAGGCGAGGAGCATCCCGTAGAGGTGGGCCGAGAAGGCGCCGTGCTCCGGGTGGCTCGGGCAGCACGCGCCGGTGGGGAGCGCGAAGAGCGCCGCGAACAGGCACGCCGCGAGCGCCGCGAGCGCGAAGGTCGTCCGCGCCGGCAGGAGCGCCGCGGCGAGCGCGACGTGCACGAAGAAGAGGGCGCTGAACGGGTTGCCCGCGCCGCCCGACGCGGCGAGGACCCCCGCGATCGCGACGAGGTCGAGGGCCACGACGCCGGCGACGAGCGCGCTCTGCGCGCCCTTCTCGGACCGCACCCGCCGGGCGAGGGCGAGGTTGAGCCCGCCGGCCAGCACGAGGATGGGCACGGCGATGCCGTACCGGACGTGGTAGCCGAACAGCGCCTCGTCGACGATCAGGGTCGCCGCGAGCAGCGCGAACACCGCCCAGCGCAATCCGACGAGCCACCGGAGGACGATCCCGCCCGCCGGCGCCCGATCCAGGGAAGCGTCGTGCGTCACGGCCGAGACTATAGCGCGAAAGCCGGGAGGACCGCGCTCAAGACGGCGAGAGCGCGCAAAGGCGCCTCGCTGCGCCAGCGATGGAGGAGGCATCGATCTCCGCCGCATGCAGGAGCTCGGCTGGGCTGCCCGAGCCGGGCATCTCCCTCACGGCGAGGTGCACGACGCGCGCGGCGACAGGCTCCTCGCCAGCCAGGCTCTCGAGCACGGCGTCGCCCAGGCCGCCCTCGGCCCAGTGATCCTCCACGACGATGGCGTTTCCAGCCGTCGCCCGCACCGCCGCGCGGATGCCGGCGGCGTCGATCGGCTTGACGCAGTAGGCGTCGACGACTCGAGCGGAGAGCCCGCTCGCCTCGAGCGCTGCGTGGGCCTTCAACGCTTCGTGGACGGTGATGCCGGCCGCGATGATCGTCACGTGATCGTGGGGCGCCTCGCGCAGCACCTTGCTCCCCCCGATGGGAAACGGTTCGGTCGAACCGTACAGGACAGGCGTCTTCTCGCGCGTCGTTCGGAGGTAGACGATGCCCTCCTGGTCGGCCATGGCGGCGACGAGCCGCGCGGTCTGATTGGCGCAGCACGGATAGAGCACGGTGCTCCCGTGGACGGCGCGCATCATGGCCAGATCCTCGAGCCCCATCTGCGACGGGCCGTCCTCGCCGATGGATACGCCCGCGTGCGAGCCGCAGAGGCGGATATCGGCCCTCGACACAGCGGCCATCCGGACGAAATCGTAGGCGCGCGAGAGGAAGGCGGCGAACGTCGACGCGAAGGGCGACCAGCGCCGGACGCTCATCCCGACGGCGGCGGCCACCATCTGCTGTTCGCTGATGAACATCTCGAAGTAGCGGTCGGGGTGAGCCTCCGCGAACTCCTGGGCGAAGGTCGAGTTGTTGACCTCGCCGTCCAGGGCGACGATGTCCGCGCGCGCAGCGCCGAGCGCCTTGAGCGCGTCGCCGTAGGCTCTCCGCGTCGCGACGTCCGTGGAGCGCTCGTAAGTGGGGAGCCTCAGAGGCTCGGTGGTGGGCCGCGGAGCAGGCTGACCCGGCGCCGGCGCCTCGGGCTCGATCACGATGTCGCGCACACCTCCAAGCTCTTCGATCGCCTTCGCGCACTGCGCCTCGTCGAGCGCCTTCCCGTGCCAGCCGTCCTTGTCCTCGACGAGGGACACGCCTCTTCCCTTCATCGTGCGCGCGACGATCAGCGCGGGGGCATCCGGCGCGCGGAGGGCCTCGGCATAGGCGGCGGAGATGGCGGATGGATCGTGGCCGTCGATCTCCAGGGCACGCCAGCCGAACGCGCGGGCACGCTCCGCATAGGCCGCGGAGTTCCAGCCGAGGGGGGTCTGTCCGCGTTGCCCCAGACGGTTCATGTCGAGGATGGCAATGATGTTGCCGAGCTGATAGTGGCGCGCGTGGTCGAAGGCCTCCCAGATGGATCCCTCGGACATCTCGCTGTCGCCGAGCAACACCCAGACACGGTAGGGGATCTTCTCGAGATACTTCCCGGAGAGCGCGATCCCGACGCCGAAGGGGAGCCCCTGACCCAGGGAGCCGGTCGCCACATCGACCCAGGGGAGCGTCGGCACCGGGTGCCCTTCCAGCCGGCTCCGGAAGCGCCGGAACGACAGGAGCTCCGCGTCCGAGATGACGCCCGCCGCCTTGAACATCGCGTAGAGCAGAGGGGAGGCATGACCCTTCGAAAAGATCACGTGATCGTTGTTCGGGTTCTCCGGATGGCCCAGGTCCCAGCGGAGGTAGTCGCAGAGGAGCACCGCCATGAGATCGGCCGCCGACAGGCTGGAGGTCGGGTGACCGGAGCCGGCCCTCGTCGAGGCGCGGAGGCTATCGACGCGAAGCTGCTGAGCGAGCTCACGAGGATCGTGCGCCTGCTCGGTGCTCCTCCGGCGTCGCTCCCCGGTCCGGTCGTCTCCACCGCGCGATCCGTGCTCACGCGGAGGCGCGTCGTGGGGCACGTGGGTCGACCTCTCGCCGGGCGGCGCGGGCGAGCGGCCCTTCTCGGCCCTCGGCATCTGCTCTCGATCATCCTGCGCAGGCGCCCCCCTGGGACGGCTCGGCATAGCATCTTTCAGGGGGCTGCGTACGTGCTTTGGCCGTCTCTTCTCGGGCGGCTTGGGGACCTCTTGCGCCATGGCTGCACCTGACCTCGCCGTTTCCTTGCCGTTTGATGCAAGCAGGGTTGAAGCAATCAGGGTGCCACCGCGTGCGAAGCGTGCATCTGGCTGGCGGGCACGAGCCTGCTCACCGCGGCCGGAGCACGGAGAACAGCGCGCGCGGCCGCGCCACGACGCGGGCGTGGACAGGCAGCCGGAGCCAGGGGGTTGACAAGCATGCGCCCCGCGCAGGCTGGTGCGCAACCGTGCACGCGCTGGGCGGTCCGACCCACGTCATGAGGAAGTTCTGACCTGAATTCCGTCTGGCATCGAATCCCATCATCACAAGAATCGTTCGCGCTGTCGCGTTGCTCGTTGCAAGGCGCTCGTGATCCGATGTCGCTCTCGGCCGGCGACCGCTGTCCCGCCGTCAAGAGCCGCCAGGTCTTTCCTCTGGGTGCCGGGCGAGAGGCAGTGTACGCTGGGCATGATGAAAGCAGTGACAACCGCGCTCTTGCTCATGTCGGTGGTGGGCTGCACCTCTACCGGCGCGCGATCTCGGCACGGGCAGCCCGATCCCGCAGCGAGCGCCGAAGTGGTGGGAGAGATGCAGCTTGAAGAGGAGCTGCACCGGCTGGACCTGCTCGAGGCCGAGATTTACGCTCATTCCCCCTCCGATGCTCCCGGCAATCCGCGCGATCGTTGCGCTGACGGCGATCGCGAGGTGCTGTCCCGGATGCTGGCGTTCAAGCTCATGATGGGAAACCCGCAGAAGCAGTCCGCGGACGGAAAATATTACGGTCTGCTGCAGAGAGGGACGCCGGAGGAGCTCTTGCCGGCGATCTATTTAAGGAGGTACTATTTCGAGGGTCTGCTGGAGTGTGTTCGTAGCCTGACGGGCGCAGAACCCCGCGACGCGAGGGAGGAACATCACGTCTCGATCCTCACTCAGTCGAACTTTGACGCTGAAACCAGCCGCGGGCTTGTTCTGGTGGATTTCATGACCCACTGGTGCGGTCCTTGCAAAATCATGGCGCCCGAGCTGGAGAAGCTCGCGCGTGATCATCGAGGCGAGATTCGGGTGGGGAGGTTGACCGCCGATCGGCACCGGGAGCTGATCGAGAGGTTTGAAATCACGACCTTCCCGATGCTGGTTCTCCTCAAGGATGGAGAAGAGGTGGCACGGAACGGTAAATATCGTAGGTATCCAGATCTCTTGGCATGGGTTCGGGACGTGACGTCGGGGCAAAGCTCCCCGTCGAGCGCGCACTTGCCGCGGGGTGACCAGACTTCGGCCGGCGACGCCCGCTGAGCCGCGCTCGTCTGCTTTTCATCCCTTGTTTGCTTCCGCGGCCTCGTCGGACGGTTGACCTCCCGCCTGACCGTCTTCTTCTGCAGGGGCATCAGGTTCCCGCGCGTCCTCGTCCTCTTCATGATCGTCCATTCGCACCTCACCCACGCAGACATCGCGACATTCGTGGTCTGCATCCGTCTGGTCGCAGCCTGGCTCCTTTACCACCGGGCACGGCGCAACGCAGCCTGACCCATGAAGAGAAACGGCGCAGATCAACATCGTGACGCCAAGCGGCTTTCTCATGGCAGCCTCCACCTTTCGACGTCTGGAGCGGTTCCAGCCGGTCGCTCGACGAACCTCGCCGCGCGCGGGGGCTCGCAGCCCCCATCCTCCCCGTCCCTTCTGGGCGCTCCCTCCCGTCGCGTCCCAGCGTACACGATCTCGCCGGTCCGGAACAAGCGGTGATGCCATCACGGGACTGCCGTCGATGCGCGTCGGATGAGAATTTCTGTCCCCAAGATACAATGCAACGCTCGATGTCGCGCGGAGCCTCCGGCATCCAGAAACGTCTGGCCAGGCACGCACGGACGATGGTAAGAGGGACCTCCCGCCACCGTGCGCTGTCGCGTGCGCCGGGCGCCGTCGGTTGACCAGGGTGGTGCATGCGCAGTCCTCGGCCAGCAACCTGTTTTCCGTTGGGAACAGCGCTGTTCCTCGCGCTGTTCGCGACCGCCTACGCACACGCGGCGGCGCCTCCCGAGCGCTCCCGGCCCGTCAAAGAGCTCATCCGTGAGGCCGACGCGGCAGTGGCTCGCCTCGATATCGCGCGGGCCCGGGAGCTGTGGGCCGAGGTCTACGAGATCGAGCGGTCGAACGTCGCGATGTGCACCCTGGGGCAGCTCGACGCGCGGATGGAGCGCTGGGCCGAGGCCATGGTGGAGCTGTCGCAATGCGTCGACCACATGCCGGCTCCGCGCACGAAGGAGGAGCGGAGCCTGTACGAGCGGCGTCACGCCGCTCTCGCCCGTGCCCGGACGCGGGTGGACGAGGTGGTCTTCGTGCCGCCGCCCGGCGTCGCGGGCATGCTCGTGAACGGCCGCGGGGTGAAGCATGGCAGCAGCCGCGCCTACGTGCCGCCCGGCCAGCACGAGGTGACAGCCGTCGGGGAGGATGGGCAGGTCCCGCGCGCGAGCGTGCAGGAGGAGGCGGGCGAGTCGAAGCAGGTGCCGCTCGCGCTCGACACGCCGGCCCCGGCGGACCACGCGCAGGCGCCCGAGGAGGCCCCTGGGCCTCGGGCTCCTGGGCCGGCGGCGCCGAAGGGGCCGCCGCAGGGGGCAGCCCGGCCCGGGCCGGATCTCCGGATGGTCATCACAGGCACGATGGCCTCGGCGGGGATGCTGGTCGCGAGCGCCATGTGCCTGCAGAGCGCGCAGGGGTATGAGCAAAAGGCCATGGCGGCTGGGCATCGTGAAGGTCAGCTGGCGACGGACGGCGCAACGCCTCCGCCCGACTTCAGCGATCGAACTGAACATGCTGCCAACGGAAAGCTGATGAGGGTTCTCGGGACCGGCGCGCTACTCGTGGGCGCGACGGCGGGCGTGGGCACCCTTCTCTACGTGTGGTTGCCGAACGACACACAGTTCGGGCTGGGAACGCATGGCGTGGGGGTTCGCGTGCGATGGTGAGCGCCGGCGACGCAGCCGCGGGCCATCGCCGGTGTGTCTCATGAAGCGCGGGATGGGTGGCTCGACAACCACGCGCTCCGTCCGCAAGAGCCGCCATGTCTTCCGTCTCGTCCCCGCGTGAGAGAGAGTGTACGCTGAGCGCGATGAAAGAAGCGGTATTCGGGCTTTTGCTCGCCGGCCTGGGGCCAGCGGTGACGCCGCCGGAACACGTTGTCTCCGACCCTCTGGATTGTGTGAGAATTTTGGTCGCGATGGCACAATGCAACCCGGCGACTGTCTGGGTCGCGGGCGTTCGGTGAGCGCTATCCAAGCACGCCCGGATGATGTATAGACAGGAACCGTTACGGCGCCGTGGCACGATTCCGCGTGTGTCGGGTGTGCTCGCATGACCAGGGTGGCGTATGCGCGGTCCTCGATCTGCAACTTATGTTTTGTCGTGGGTGGCGCTGTTCCTTGGGCTGTTCGCGACCGCTTACGCGCACGCGGCGGACCCTCCCGAGCGGCCTCGCGAACGCTCCCGGCCCGTCAAAGAGCTCATCCGTGAGGCCGACGCGGCAGTGGCTCGCCTCGATATCGCGCGGGCCCGGGAGCTGTGGGCCGAGGTCTACGAGATCGAGCGGTCGAACGTCGCGATGTGCACCCTGGGGCAGCTCGACGCGCGGATGGGCCGCTGGGCGGACGCCATGGTGGAGCTGTCGCAGTGCGTCGACCAGATGCCGGCCCCGCGCACGAAGAGGGAGCGGAGCCTGTACGAGCAGCGTCACGCCGACCTCGCCCGTGCCCGGCGGCGGGTGGGCGAGGTGGTCCTCGTGCCGCCGCCCGGCGTCGTGGGCATGCTCGTGAACGGCCGCGGGGTGAAGGACGGCCGCCGCGTCTACGTGGCGCCCGGCCAGCACGAGGTGACAGCCGTCGGAGAGGATGGGCAGGTCGCGCGCGCGAGTGTAAAGGTGGAGGCGGGCGAGTCGAAGCCGGTGCCGCTCACGTTCGACAAGCCGGCGCCGGCCCCGGAGGACCGCGCGCAGGCGCCGAAGGGGGCTTCTGGGCCTCGGGCTCCAGGACCTGCGGCGCCGCCGAAGGGACCGCCGCAGGGGGCAGCCCGGCCAGGGCCGGATCTCCGGATGGTCGTCACAGGCACGATGGCCTCCGCTGGGTTGATGGTCACGGGCGCTGTGTGCCTGCAGAGCGCGCAGGGGTATAAGCAGGAGGCGATGGCGGCCTGGGATCGAGCTGACAGCGGGCAGACGGAGGACACGACGTTTCGGCCTGAGTACAACGAAGTCATTGACAAGGCCGCCACCGGGAAGCTGATGAGCGTCCTCGGGACCAGCGCGCTCGTCGCGGGGGCGATGGCGGGCGTGGCCACCGTCGTGTACGTCTGGTTGCCGAACGACACGCAGATCCGGGCGGGAACCCACGGCGCAGCGGTACGGATTCGATGGTGAGCGCCGGCTACGCCACTGCGTGCACATCCTCGGTGTGCCTCGTGAAGCTCGCACGGGGGATCGACTGATGCGACCGATGATCTGCCTGGCTCTCTCCGCGATGACGCTGCTCGCGTGTGAAAACGAATCATTTGTCCCGCTGATAACCCCGCCACCCTACACGATCCCCGTGCTGTGGATGTGGATTGGGCCGAAGGACGAGGCGCCACCCTGCGCCGACGGCCAGCCGCCCCGGTGGGAGGGATGGATGCCCGAAGAGCCGCTGGAACCATGCGACGAGTGCGCTTGCGGCCCGGCCGCGTGCGAGCTGCCCTTCAAGCTGAGCGCGGACGCCCTGAGCTGCCCCGGCGGTGGGAGCTCGGTGAGTGTCGATGCCGGCAACGGATGGGATGGGACGTGCGCCGCGCTGCCATCGCCCGTCGCGCCCGATGAGCTCGCGTCGGTTCTCTACGACCCGCCGGCGCTCTCGCCGTGCACGCCCTCGGAGACGCCCGAGCCGCCGCCGGTCGCTGCGAGGTTCGTCCGGGTGTGCGCCGGCGACACCGACCACGAGCCGCCGGGGTTCATCGCCTGCATGCAGGCCGCCAGCGACGGCACGTGCTGGGATGGATATACCCGACACGAGTTCTTCGAGGAGCTGATCGACGACCGCGCCTGCGCTCCGTGTGAGTGCGGTCCGCCGGCGGGAGGCACGTGCGTCGCCGAGCTCATCTTGTACGGGGACAGCGCGTGCAATGACCGCGTGGGTGCGGCGCTCTCCGCCAGCCTGGGGGAGATGCCCTGCGCGGACATCCGCTCGTCCGTGCCGCTCAGCGCCGTGCGCGCCTCGCTCGTGGAGGCGGAGCCAGGCGCCTGCTCCCCCAGCGTTCCGGCCGTCATCGGCACCCTGGAGCGACGCGAGCCTCACGTCGTATGCTCCTTGCCCGAAACCTAGGGCAGTCCATGCGGCCTAGGAGGACATGCATGTTGAGTATCCGGCGCACGCTCCTGCTCATGCTATCGCTTCCTGCGGTGGCATGCGAGAACTATCCGGACATCGCAGGGAAAGCGTCCGTCCTTCTCGACGAAGAAACCCTGGCTCTAGACACCGGCGATGATGGGCAGCGGTTCGCGAAAACGGGAGAGCAGTGGTCCACTGCGTGCAATGTGAAATACGGCGGGTTGTCGATGACCCTGGAGCGCGCGCGCAATGGCGATCCGCCTCTCAAGATGGTCGCACTGCTCGTCAGCAAGGAGAGAGATGATGGAGAGCTCGCTCCGAACGTCATCGCAGAGCTGAAAAAACAGCGCTATGCCGGGTTTTGCGACGTCGTGGCGACGGTCGGCAGCGATCCGCACGACGTGGAGTTCTCGGCGGCCGACTGCGAGCTCCAGCGGGCCCTCGACGGCCATCCCGCGTTGCTCGTCTCCGCCTTGTTTCACGTCAAGGAGTGCGAGAACGAGTAGGTCACCGCCGGCTCGGGCACGCCGTGCGCCCGCGGCGGGGCACGCGCGCTCTCCTGAACCGGAGGCAGGGGCGCCGCGGCGAGCGCGGCGCGGGCGAGCCCGCGGCCGCGGACGCCCCGGCGCTTCGCCGCCTCAGCCTTCCTCGGCCGGCGCCGCCTCGCTCGGCGCGGCGCCCTTCGCGGGCCGGCCGCCGCCGCGGAAGGTCGACAGGAAGTCGAGCAGCGACTTGTAGCGGAGCGGCATCTCCGGGTGATCCTCGGCGAGCGCGCTGATGCGCCGCGCGATCTTCTGGAGCATCCCGATCCCCTCGTGGTCGAGGACGAGCCGCTGGTGGTAAGCGGACATGTAGACCGCCTCCAGCACGGCCTCGCGCGCGGAGAGCTCCTTGTGCGCCGCCTGCACGCGCAGGAGGTCGTCCGGGCCGACGTCCTTCACCCGGAGCACGTCGGCGTCCTCTTCCACGAGCTCGGCGACGTCATCGAGCAGGTTGATGTAGCCGGGGAGCGCGCGGCGGAGCCGCTGCACCTCGGACGTCTTGAGCGTCGGCTTGTACGCGACGCCTACGAGCGCGGCGAGCTCGCCCGCGCTGATCACCTTCGCCTTCTTCGTCGCCCGCGCCGCGCCGTTCTTCTTCCCCGCTGCGGTCGCCGCCCGCGCCGCGCCGGCTTTCTTCGCCGCCGTCGCCGCGCCGTTCTTCTTCCCCGCTGCGGTCGCCGCCCGCGCCGCGCCGGCTTTCTTCGCCGCCGCCGCCGCGCCGTTCTTCTTCCCCGCTGCCGTCGCCTTCTTGATGGTTGCCATCTCCGCCTCCCTCGACCCGATGCTGTGCTGCTCGGGGTGGACGATGGTATTCTTCCCGAACGGAAGCCGTCCAGGAAGTCAGGGAGGCGCTCCGCCCGGCCGCCGGGGACTTGAGGCCCGTGCCGCGGGCATTGACCTCCCAGCGGGGAGCCTCAAGTCCCCCGACGCGGGCAAGAACCTCCCAGCGGGGGGCGAAAACATCCCCTCAGGGGAGGTTAGCCTTCACTGCCAAGCATGCTCTGTCGTCGCGTCGGTGCTACACGGCCGGGATGACCAGCCGAACGAACGAACGTGTCATCCAGGCCATGGCCGACGCGGCGCACCTTGCGCCTGACAGGTTTACCGTAGAGCTCGATCGGGGAGAGTACATCCTCAATCATCCTGACTCGCAAACGTGGAGTGAAGATGTGCGCGCAGCCGTCGTTCGGGCGGCGAAGACGGTGCTCCCACCCGGGTCGCGCGCCTCACTCATGTAAACTCTGCCCCCGCCGCGCCGCCGCGGAGGTCGAGGTGCGTCGGCGCGCGGTGTTGGGGTCCTCGAGCGTGGAGCGTCCGCGGCGTGGAGGCGGACACCGG
Source organism: Sorangium sp. So ce362 (assembly GCF_051519845.1). Lineage (NCBI taxonomy): Bacteria > Pseudomonadati > Myxococcota > Polyangiales > Polyangiaceae > Sorangium > Sorangium sp. So ce362. The sequence goes on from NZ_CP150332.1 coordinate 10,576,946, forward strand.
CGAGCTCGAGGCCGTCGTTGTCCACCTCGTCGAGCTTGGAGGAGCGACGCGGGTGAAGGCGAACGTCGGCGAGCTCGGGATCGCGCCGGCGTCGAGCGCGGAGCGTCCGCGGCGATGTCCACCTGGTCAAGGTGTGCGTCGGACGAGCGCGGTGCCGTCATCCTCGTCCATCTGGCTAAGCTCGGGCGCGGTGCCGACGACGAGGAGCACAGGCGTGAGCTCGGCGCGGCCCCTCTCCGCCGCTCGGGTCGCAGAGGTCGAAGCGCACGCCGCGCAAGGGCGATACTGTCGCATCAGTCAAGCTGAATCGTCGCGGCGCTGCGGGTTTGTTCGCGAGGGCTGTTCGCCAACCATCCGGTTGACGAACACTCGCGCCGCGTAGACGTATGCGCACCTGCGCCGCCCGGGACGCGTCGATCCACGTGCATTGTGATTTGATCGCCGAATTTCTCATTGATACCCACGTCATGCCCAGAAAGATCGTGCTCGCACTCACATCGCGTGTCGCGGCTCGGCCAGGGCTTCCACCATGTCCATGCGCTTACTCGGCAAGATCGGCTTGCTCTACCTCGGTGCGCTCGTCGTGGTTCCGGCGCCAGCACAGGCGCTCGAGTTCAACGGCGGCGTGAGCGTGGGCGGGATCCAGGTCGGGATCGAACCCAAGATTGCCGTGAGCCCCTTCGCCGCGTGGCTCTGGCGCCGCGAGGGGGACTTCCGGCTCGAAGTCCACAACATGCTCAGCATCGTTCCGGGGGCAGGTGTCGGGGTCTACGACCGAACGGCAGTCACTCTTGGGTATGCCACGAAGACAACCACCGTCAGCCTCGGGCCGTCCCTGGCGATCTACTCGATGCCGGTATGTGGTGCCGTGATCTGTGACCGCGTGGTGGGGGTTGCTCCAGGCGGCCGCGCCCAGTCCGACTGGTACTTCGCCGGGCCCTTGGGCGTATCCACCAGCGTCCATGTGGACTGGGCTGGCGGCAGTAGTCGCGCTCTTCCTGGAAGTCTGGTCGTGATGGTGACCGCTGGACCCATTTGGAGATTTGAGGTAAAGTCAAGATGAACAGGATATTTTTTGTTCTCTGCTTCGGTCTCACGGCGTGTAATTACGATGTGGGAGAGTGCTATGTCCGGGGTGAGGGAAACGAAGGTGCCGGGGGCAGCATCATCACCCCGACAGGAGGGGTTGGAGGCTTCGGGCATGTGCCGCTGGAGCCGCAAAGTCACACGGGCCTCGGTGGGGATCCGTGCTCGCAAACAGTGGAGTGCACGGTCACGTGGAAGGCTGGTTCGGCTGTCTGCAATAACCAGGGCGCGTCAGGTAGCTGCACGACACTGTATCAGGGCGAGCACGCGAGCTTGGACGAGGCCGAGGATCGATGCGAAGACGCCTCTGGGGTGCGAAACAGCTCCGGTGCGCAGTCGTGCGGCTCGTGTCGGTGGGCGACCGGCGCGCGGAATGACTGTTTGGAGCACTGCAAGGACCTCTGCTTACAGGTATGGGAAAGTTGCCGCAAGGATTGCCCCAGGGGGGACAAAAATTGCCTGGCTGAATGCACGAACGATCTCAGTGTTTGTAATCGCAACTGCGATAGAAAGCGCAGATGAACATGATCGAGCTGAAGTATCGATTTAATGGCGACGTATCGCGGGATATCACTGTGCGATTGTTCGATGTCAAGCAGGCGCGCGATGCCGACGATTCCGCGCCTTGGGATATCGGCGTAACGATCACGTGGGGAGCAGAGATCGCATTCGATCACCCGCTAGCCGGCGCGGATCCGCTCCACGCTGTGGAGCTGGCTGCTCAGTATGCGTCCAAGTACATCCGCGGCCGAGCGGAAGATGAGGGCGGTACGCTCGAACCGCCGATCACTCCCTGAAGAAAGAACATCGCCGGCGAGGCCATCGAGGGCGATCTCGGCGCCGCGCATGCGTGCCATGGCGTACTGCGTTCTACGGGGCATGGATATCGCGGAGGTCGAATTCGCATATAAGCTGAAGCGTACTGTTCGACTCGTCATCGTGCTGGAAAATCCTACGACTGGCCAAGAGCTTCGGTTCGAGTCATCGGCAATCTGGGATGCCGAAGTTTTGCGTCATGTCGGCATCACGACACTGGGCAAGAGGCCGGTTTTGCACGGATACTACGCTTTCGCATCCTGAAGCTTGAAGGCTGCCCAACAGGCCACTGGTGCCGACGGCGCTTCGCGCCGCGGCACACCGGTAGCCGGTAAATCGTTGGGCGCAACCAGGACGAGAGATGCCCCGAGGGGCAGCGCTCACCGCGGCCGGAGCACGGAGAACAGCGCGCGCGGGAGCGGGTCCAGCGTCCCCTGGTAGACGGTCTCGACGCTGGAGAGGACCTCGAAATCAGCCCCGAAGATCTCGCGGAGCTCCTCGGGAGAGAACCGGTACGGCCCCTGTTCCCGCGGCTCCAGCACGCTGAAGCACTTGAGGAAGCAGAGCCCTCCGGGCGCGACGAGCCGCTTCAGCGCGCGCACGTAATCGCCCCTCCGGGCCGGCGGGAGGCAATGGAAACAGCCGCGGTCGAAGACGACATCGAACCGCTCGTCGAGCCGGCTGTCCAGGATATCGTCCTGCACGAAACGCACGGCGGCGCCTCGCTGCGCCGCCTGCGCCGCCGCCTGCTCGATGGCGGCGTGCGAGAGGTCGGTGCCGGTGACGTCGAACCCGCGCTCGGCCAGCGCGAACGCCTGCGTGGCCGGGCCCGTGCCGAGATCGAGCGCCCGCCCGCGGGCGACCTGCCAGCGCTCGAGCGCCTGCCCGAGATCGGGATCCAGGCCCGCGTGGTACCAGGGCAGGCTCTCTGCCGGGGTGCTTCGATACAGCTCTTGCCAGTCCGGGAAGTTTCGCTGTTCGCTCATGTCCACCGTTATAGTCCGCCGGAGCGGCGCTGCACTCCGGGCGTTCTCGTGTAGGCTCCGGCGCGTGCAGAGGCGCGGGTGCGGAGGGGCAGGGCGATGAGGATCACGTGCGTGGGCGGCGGGCCGGCGGGCCTCTACTTCGCGCTGCTCGCGAAGCAGCGCGACCCGCGGCGCGAGGTGGTCGTCGTGGAGCGGAACCGGCCCGACGACACCTTCGGCTTCGGGGTCGTGTTCTCGGACGCGACGCTCGACGGCCTCGAAGGCGCCGACCGCCCGAGCTACGACGCGATCCGGAGCAGCCTCGCCCACTGGAACGAGCTCCACGCGCACATCGGCGGGCGCGTCCTCGTCTCGACGGGGCACGGCTTCAGCGGCCTGTCGCGCCGGAAGCTGCTCGCGATCCTCCAGGACCGGGCGCGGGAGCTCGGCGTCGTCCTGCGCTTCGAGGAGGAGGTGACGGACGCGGCCGAGGCCCTCGCCGGGAGCGATCTCGTTGTCGCCGCCGACGGGGTGAACAGCCGGATCCGCGAGCGCTTCGCCGACCGGTTCGGGCCGCGCATCGACGTCCGCCCGAACCGCTTCGTCTGGCTCGGCACGACGTTCCCGTTCGACGCGTTCACCTTCTATTTCGAGGAGAACCGACACGGCCTCTTCCGGGTGCACGCGTACCGCTACGAGCCGGACCGCTCGACGTTCATCGTCGAGTGCCGCGAGGAGACGTTCCGGCGGGCGGGCCTCGACCGCGCGAGCGAGGACGAGACGATCGCGTACTTCGAGGAGCTCTTCGAAGACAAGCTCCGGGGGCACCGGCTGCTCAAGAACAGGAGCGTGTGGCGGAGCTTCCCCACGGTGCACAACGAGCGCTGGAGCGCGGGCAACGTGGTGCTGCTCGGGGACGCCGCGCACACGGCGCACTTCTCGATCGGCTCGGGGACGAAGCTCGCGCTCGAGGACGCCATCGCGCTCGCCGAGAGCCTGGGGCGAAGCCCGGGCGTGCCGGAGGCGCTCGCCGCCTACGAGGCGGAGCGCAAGCCCAAGGTGCTCGCGTTCCAGCGGGCCGCGCAGGTGAGCCTCCTGTGGTTCGAGAACACCGAGCGCTACATGGCGCTCGACCCGGTGGAGCTCATGTTCAGCCTGCTGACGCGGAGCCTGCGGGTGACGCACGAGGGGCTGAAGGCGCGCGATCCGGCGTTCGTGCGCGAGGTGGACGCGCACGTCGCGAGCAAGGCGGAGGCGCAGTCGGGGGTGCGCGTCGCCGCCGGCGGCGGCGATCCGCCGCCGCCGATGTTCACGCCGTTCCGGCTGCGGTCGCTCGTGCTGGAGAACCGGGTCGTCGTGTCGCCGATGTGCCAGTACTCGGCGGAGGACGGGCGGATCGACGACTGGCACCTCGTGCACCTGGGCAGCCGGGCGCTCGGCGGGGCGGGGCTCGTGATCACCGAGATGACCGACGTGAGCGCCGAGGGGCGCATCACGCCGGGCTGCGCGGGGCTCTACCGCCCCGACCACGCCGAGGGGTGGCGGCGCGTTGTCGATTTCGTCCACGCGCGCTCCCGGGCCAGGATCGGCGTCCAGCTGGCCCACGCGGGGCGCAAGGGCGCGACGAAGCGGATGTGGGAGGGCATGGACGAGCCGCTCGAGCGCGACGGGTGGCCGCTCCTCAGCGCCTCCGCCATCCCGTACCTCCCGGAGAGCCAGGTCCCGAAGGCGATGGATCGCGGGGACATGGATCAGGTGATCTCGGACTTCGTGCAGGCGGCGAGGAGGGCGGACGAGGCCGGGTTCGACCTCATCGAGCTGCACTGCGCGCACGGCTACCTGCTGGCGAGCTTCATCTCGCCGCTCACGAACCGGCGCGACGACGCCTACGGCGGGCCGATCGAGCGCCGGATGCGCTATCCGCTCGAGGTGTTCGACGCGGTGCGGGCGGCGTGGCCGGCGGACAAGCCGATGAGCGTCCGCATCTCGGCGACAGACTGGGCGCCGGGCGGGCTCACGACGGACGATCTCGTGGCGCTCGCGACGATGCTGCGGGAGCACGGCGCCGACATCCTCCATGTGTCGGCGGGGCAGACGGACCCCTCCGGAAAGCCCGAGTACGGCCGGCTGTTCCAGACGCCGCTCGCGGAGCTCGTGCGGCTCTCGGCGAAGGTGCCGACGATCGCGGTGGGCAACATCCAGAGCTACGCGGACGTGAACAGCATCATCGCGGCCGGGAGAGCCGACCTGTGCGCGCTCGCGCGGGCGCACCTCTACGACCCGTACTGGACGCGGCACGCCGCCGCGGAGCAGGGGTTCGACCTGGAGTGGCCGCCTCAGTACCGGTCGGTCGAGAGGTACACGCTCCGCATGCGGTGACCTGCGCGGGGCGAGGTCTCACCGCGCGGGGCGCCGCCGCGCGGCTCGGCGGATCGCGCCAGAAAAAGTCGAGGCCGGGCCTTGATCCTCACGCTACGTGAGGACCTAGCCTCCGGGGCATGGACGTCCTCCCCCGCCCTGGAAACAGGGGAAGCATCATGCGTTCAGCACCGTTGAAAGTCGGCGATCTCGCCAGGCAGACCGGCCTCTCCGTCCGCACGCTCCACTACTACGAGGAGATCGGCCTGCTCTCCCCGTCGCATCGCACGGCGTCGGGGCACCGGATGTACGCGGCGGGCGACGTCGCCCGGCTCCAGCAGATCAAGTCGTTGCGCGAGCTCGGCTTCAGCCTGGAGCAGATCACCGCGTGTCTGGACGAGCCGGGCTTCTCACCGCTGCAGACCATCGAGCTGCACCTGTCGCGGCTGCGCGAGCAGATCGCGCTGGAGCAGAAGCTCTGCGCGCGGCTCGAGGGGCTGGCGCACGTGCTGCGCGCGGGAGAGGACGTCTCTGTGGAGCAGCTCCTTCAAACCATCGAGGTGATGACCATGATCGAGAAGTACTACACCCCAGAGCAGCTCGCGGAGCTCAAGCAGCGCGCGGAGGCGATCGGCCCGGAGAAGATGCGCGAGGCGGAGAGCGCGTGGAAGACGATCTACGATGACATGCGGGCGGAGATGCAGAGGGGCTCCGATCCGAAGAGCGAGCCGGTGCAGCAGATCGTGAAGCGCATGCGGGTCCTCATCGACGCGTTCACGGGGAAGAACCCCGAGATCGAGAGATCGCTCAACCGGATGCGCCAGCAGGAGCCGGCGATGAGGGACCAGCACGGGATGGATCCGGAGCTGCACGAGTTCATCGGCAAGGCGATGCGATAGATCGCTCGCCTGAGCGTCGCGACCGTACGCGCCGTGCGGGGGGCCAGACCGCGCGCGTCGTGATGTGGCCTTTGTGCCGCGTGTGGCAATTCGCCCCACGCGCGGAGGTGGAGCCGGCACGCGCCCGGCGCGAGCGGTATTCCCGGGCGAGGACGCGGGCGGGCTGGCAGCTCCCCTGCCCCGTCCCCCCGCCCGGCGCCCGGCCTGGCACTCGCGTTGCTCTCTCACGGGCGGCCACCCCGGCGCATGCTGCCCAGGAAGAACGCAACGGCGCCTCGTGCGCCCCTGCAGTGAAGGTCCGTCATGTACCTGCCCGGAAAAGAGATCCGCTGGAAGGATTTTCTGAACGATCTCAAGCAGGAATGGGTCAAGGACAAGATCGACACCGTCGCTGCTGCGCTGACCTTCTTCGGCGTCCTCTCGATCTTCCCGTTCCTGCTCTTCGCTGTCGCCCTCGCCGGTCTGGTCATCGATCCGGCCGAGTCCGCGCGGCTGGTGCGCGAGCTCTACCAGATGGCCCCGCCCGCCGTGGCCAACATCCTGGGCGAGCGCATCCAGGCGCTCACCGAGGGGCAGAGCCCGGCGATCTTGACGGTCGGCGCGCTCGGCGCGGTCTGGGCGGCCTCTGGCGGCGTTGTCGCGCTCATGGACGCGCTCAACTCCGCCTACGGGGTCGAGGACAGCCGGTCGTTCTTCAAGCGCCGCGGGATTGCCCTCCTGGTCACGCTCGGCGGCGCCGTCCTGCTGACGGTCGCCTCGGCGATCGCGGTGGCCACGCCGGCGGTCACCGAGCACCTCGGCCCCCTCGCGACGCCGATCCTCTGGCTGCGCGTGCCGGTCTCGGCGCTCATCGTGATGGCCGTCCTGGCGGCGCTCTATTACGTGCTCCCCGACGTCGAGCAGAAGTTCAAGTTCATCACGCCCGGGTCGGTCGTGGCGGTCGTGATCTGGGCCATCGCCTCCCTGGGCTTCTCCTTCTATGTCAGCCGGTTCGGCAGCTACGAGGTGAGCTACGGCGCGCTCGGCGGCGTCATCATCCTCCTCATGTGGATGTGGATCTCCTCGATGGCGGTGCTCCTCGGGGCCGAGATCAACGCCATCATCGAGCACCGCTCGCCGGACGGGAAGCGCACCGGCGCCAAGGATGCCAGCGACACGGGGGTGGACATCCCCGAGGCCGCGAAGGAGGCGTGCCAAGGGACCGCGCTCCCGGCCAGCGCCGGCCGTCCCCCGCGCGACACGGGCGCTGGCGGCGACGCCGCGCTCCCCGACCCCGTCCGCTCGGGCCGCTCGGAGCTCCATCGGGGGAGGGCGTAATCGACGCCGCCTCTCCTCTTCACCTCGGCATTCACCTCGGCATTCACCTCGGCATTCACCTCGACACCTCGGCTGTGATTGCACCTCGGCCGCCACTTCATCTCGGCTGCCGCCGTCGCGGCCGCCGGGGCCCGCCCTTCGGGTCTCCCCCTGTTCACCGGAGCCTCCTGCATGCCGCATAGGATCATCGCTTCCACGTCGCTGTTCGTGTTCGTGTTGATCGGCTCGCTCGCCGCGGGCTGCCAGAGCGCCCCGAGCGGCGCGCCCACGACCCCGGCGCCGGCCGGAGCCGGCAGGGGCGCCGAGGCCGTCGGCACGCCGGACCAGGAGGTCGGCCCAGGGGGGAGCGATCCGGTCGGCGCCGGGGGCGCGCCGGGCACGGGCAGCCAGCAGGGCTGCATCGACGGCCCGCTCCTCAAGTATGTGGGGCAGAGCCCGGACCAGTGCGCCCGGATGCGCTTCGTCTGCGAGCCGGGCTGGACCTACTTCAGCGACGATTGCGGCTGCGGTTGCACGAAGCAGCCGTGATCCGGGGCGAGCCCCCGCGGGGCCACGGCGGAGATCGCGCGCGGCGTTACCTACCTGCTGGCGGGCGGCGCGCGCGTCGCTCCACAAAAACACCTCGCGCCGGGCGGCCTGCGGCATCTAGCATCGGGGCCCGCATGCGCCCCCTCCTCATCGTGAATCCCCAGTCCAGCGGCGGAAATACGGGCAAGCTCTTCGACGGGATGCAGACGCCCATCCGGCGCATCCTCGGCGAGGTCGACATCGTGCGCACAGAGCGCCCGCGCCACGCCGTCGACCTCGCGCGGGAGGCCGCGCTCGACGGGCGCGAGACGGTCGTGGCGGTCGGCGGGGACGGCAGCGTCAGCGAGGTGGTGAACGGCCTCATGCAGGCGAGGGACGTGGGCGCCGCCGGCACCCGGCTCGGGATCATCGGCGCGGGCACGGGCGGCGATCTCTGCAGGACGCTGAAGCTGAACCACCGGCTCGACCGTTACTGCACGGCGATCGCGAGCGGCATCGCGCGCCCGATGGATGTGGGCCGCTTCTCGTACGAGACGCACGACGGCCGGCGAGCCGAGGCGTTCTTCGTCAACGTGCTCTCCGCGGGGATGAGCGGGCTCGTGGATCAGATCGTCAGCGAGACGACGCGGGTGCTCGGCAACTCGCTCGCGTACACGATGGCCTCGCTCCGCGGCCTCGTCCGCAGCCGCGTCGGCCGGGTGCGCTGCGTGGCGACGCTGCGCGGGGAGCGGCGCGAGATGGAGCTCACGACGCGCACCGTGGGCATCTGCAACGGCCGGTTCTTCGGCGCGGGCATGCAGATCGCGCCGATGGCGCGGGCCGACGACGGCGTGTTCGACGTCATCGACCTGGGCGGCGCGCCCCACCTGCGCTTCGCCGCCGTGTCGACCGGCATGTACACGGGCGCGCACATCCGCCACCCGGACGTCCGCCACTTCCAGTGCGATCGCATCGAGCTCACGCTCCTGAACCGCGACGTCGAGCGGGCGTTCCTGCTCGACGTGGACGGCGAGCCGCTCGGACGGCTACCGCTCACGGTCACGATCGAGCCGAAGGCGATCGAGGTCCTGGCGCCGGCGGATTGAGCGAGGGCGGCGAGGGGCAGCGCCGCGGCGGGAGGCGAGCGCGGCGCGTGACCGGTATCGGCATAGGGGCGCCGGGTTTCCCCGGCGGGCCCTGCCACACCACCGGACAGGCGGGTCCGCATCCGGCGGTTCGAAGAGTTGAGGTCACGCGGCAAGTCGGGGAAGACCCAGCTTGTCGAAGAACGAGGGTGGCAGCGCGATGTTGATGAGGCGCATCCCCGAGTTGTGCCACCAGCGGGAAGCATTCCCCGCGACGCGGCGTGCGTCACGGGGCGAGAGCCCCCGTGCTCGCAGTTCTCGGAAGATGTTCACGCCTCGCATCCACTGCTTGAGTTGCAGTGCACGGAGGCGGTGGCGGATCCATGCGTCCAGCTCCCGAAAGACCGTCGGGAACTCGACGAGCCGGAAGTAGGCCTTCCAGCCCGGCAAGTACGCCCGCAGGTCCTGGCAGATCTGGGCCAGGCTCCGACCACGCATGCGGCTCGTCATGTGCCGCACGCGGCCCTTCATCACGTCCAAGGCCTTGCGCGCGATCGTGCAGCGAACGTCGTTCTTCGGCGACAACCAGAAGGTGTATCCGAGGAATTTTCGGTCCTGCACGGGTGCAACCGCACTCTTCGACTCGTTGACCCTCAGGTGGAGCTTCGCGTACAGACGCCTCAACGCCTGCATGACCCGCTCGCCCGCACGCCGCGACCGCACGTACACGTTGCAATCGTCGGCGTAGCGCACGAACGCGTGTCCGCGTTTCTCCAGCTCCTTGTCGACGTCGTCGAGGAGCACGTTCGCGAGCAAGGGAGACAAGGGACCGCCCTGCGGTGTGCCCTCGTCCCGAGCCGTCACCACGCCGTTCGCCATGACGCCGGCGTTCAGGTAGCGACGGAGCAAAACCAGCACGCGACGATCCTCAATCCGGTTGGCCAGTCGCCCCATCAGCACGTCGTGGTTCACGCGGTCGAAAAACTTCTCGAGATCCACGTCGACCACCCACCGCCTCCCTTGCTGCACGTACCGCTGCGCCTCACGCACAGCATCGTGCGCGCTGCGCCTCGGCCGGAAGCCGTGGCTGTGCTGAGAGAACGTCAGGTCGAACCGAGGCTGCAGGACCTGCAGGAGGGCCTGCTGGATGAATCGGTCGAGCACCGTCGGGATGCCGAGCTCGCGCTCGCCGCCGCTGCTCTTCGGAATCACGTGCCGTCGCACCGGCTGCGGCTGGTACGTCCCTGCGAGCAGTTGCTCACGAAGGGACGGCCAGTGCACGCGAAGGTGCTTCGGTAGATCTTCCACCGTCATCCCGTCGATGCCGGGGCTGCCCTTGTTCTGCTTCACTCGCTTCAACGCGATCTGAAGGTTGCGGCGTTCGAGCGCCGCCTCCATCAGCCCGCTCGCTCTTGGGCGCTCCGTTCCGAGGGTCGCCGACCCCGCTTCCGCGGTCCGTCCGGCTCTCGGGGCTTCACCCCGGACCGCAGGCGGCACCTCCAGGTTCTTGGACTTCTGCGGCTTCGCGTTGTCGAGATCCACGGGCGCTTCGCCCTCCTCTCCGTTCGGCCCTTCGCCGTTGGCTGCCCGGCTACTACGGCCTCTGCTGACTTCTCGCTCCGCCGGGGGGGACTCCAGTCCGGCGTCGCCCTTTCAGGCGTGAGGCGAGATCTCCCCAGGTAAGAGCATCGACCTTCACCGCACGACCGCCGGATATACGTCGCCGAGCTTTGGTCACGAGAGCTTTGCGGAATCCAGCCCGCTCGCCCTGCTCGGCTCCGCCTCGGATCCGGTTTCTGTACGTCGGCCCGCGGGTTCGCTCCCCACTTCCTCCAGACGGTTCCTCACGGTTCCGCCCTTGTGGTTCGCTTCTGTCGCTGTGACCTGCTTCAGGAAGGACTTTCACCTCCGAGTCGATGCCCATGCTGGGCGCACTGGACGAAGCCGCTTCGTGGCAGCTGTTGTCGCATCCTGAAACGCCGTCGTAGCGACACCGCGAGCCGCGCCCGGAGCGAAGGGCCCCGCGCCCCGTCGACCGCGCCCGGTGCCCCGATTGCAGGCAGCTCCTCGCGAATCTGCACCCGAAGTGGGGTGGGCCTACACTGGATACGATCCAAGAAGGCTATCCTGCGCTGACCGGGAAGAAGGGGGCGAAGAGGGGGATCGGCGAGCGCGCGACCTTCTCGAGCTCGAAGGATCCGAGCTGGATCAAAGGCTCGCTTCCCGAGGGCGTGAGCTACCAGCGTCACAAAAACCACGAGAGGCCCGTGTGATATGAGCACGCGGATGGCAGATGTGTTGAACATCATCCTGGAGAAGCTGTCCGAGCACGCGCGGCGCACGCTGACTGCCGGGGGCGCGCATATCGAAGAGGCTGGCCGTGTGGACGAAGCATCGCTCCGGGCCGTCCTGCGCGGCAAGGGGCTCCCGGAGCTCGACTCCGCGCTCCAGTTTCACCGTGACGTCGGCGGCCTCTCTGTGCTCGGGCTCTCGCTCACCTTCTCGTCAGCGCGCCAGATAGTGCACTGGCCGGCCAGGCGAACGCCCGACGGAGAAGTTGCCGTCCCGGTCGGCTGCAGCCGAGGAGCCGTGTACTTCATCGATGCCCGCGGCGTGCTCCACCGGATGCGCGCCGCGCCGCGAGACAAGGAGCTCACCCCGGTGGCCACGAGCTCCTGGACGCTGCTCGAGAAGATCGCCCTTCTCGCCAGCGTCGAGCCGCTCGCGAAAGGGGTGCTGCGCTTGCGACTCCGGCCGTACGTGGGTGCGGCGCTCGCAGGAGCGCTCGGGGCGAAGCCGGCCGTCGAGGCCACGGACGGCTTTCACCGCTTCTTCCGCCGCGGCTCGCTCGTCATCGCTGACGGACACCCGCTCCGGGACGAGGGGCAGAGCGACACGCTCGTGTGGACCCCCGTCCTGGAGGACGCGGTCGCCGCGCTGCGCGCCGCGGGCTCGGCGTGCAAAGCGATAGGCGCCGAGCTCACGACAGCCGCCGCCGAGCTGCAGATCGAACCGCCGAGGAGCGCGCCGGTGGCGCCGTCCCCCGAGGTGCTCCTCGAAGGCGGCGCGGTCGCGCTCCTCGCGGGCGCTGGGGAGGAGGGCACCTCCGGCCATGTGTGGGCGCCGCCAGGGCCTCCGCGTCTGGAGCAAACACGGCTCTTCGCGGGCACGCTGCTGTCCTGGGAGACGGTCGACGCTCGCGGTGCGCGCATCCGTGATTTTACCGGAGCCGAGGACATGCTGCGCCCGCTGCTCACGCCGCGCGCCGTCCGTGGGCTCTTGCGGCTCAGCGCGCGCGTTGACCCCCGGCGCCAGGGCAAGCGGGCCTCGCTCGAGCACCTGCTCTCCTGCTGGGAGCTGCCGGCGCACGAGGCGGCGCTCGACTTCGAAGAGCGCCTGGGCGGCCTCCGCTTCGCCAACTTGCAGTGGGGGCCGTTCGGCATCGTCGGCGCGTGGCCGGACCGGCCAGCGGCGAAGGAGGCCGAGAGCGTGGACGAGGGCCAGCTCGTCCCGATCGGCGCCGAGATCCTGGGCAGCGTGAGCTACGCCGTCGACGCTGAGGGCGCGGTTCACCTGGAGGACGAGCACCTGGAGCCCACGCCGATCGCCGGGTCCTGGCGGGTGTGCCTCGAGCGCCTCGGCGCCGCCAGCGCGGACGAGGACGAGTTCCCGTGCTCCTGCCAGATCAAGGCGTGTGTCGGCCTGGCGGTCGCGGCTGCGCTGGGTGCCGTGCCGGTGCCGGAGGGCACGGACCAGCATGCCTCGATGTGGTACGGCGACGGCGTCTCGGTGAACGAGGTCGCGGGAGACCCCTACAACCGCGAGCCACGGACAACGGTCGCTGCGTGCAGCGAGGGAGACCTGGTGCTCGCCCTCCAGGTGGCGCTCCAGGTTGCTCCCGACGCCGCCGTCGCGGTGTTCGGTGTGAAGGGAGATCCGTCGCCGCCCGCGCCGGAGGAGCCCGTCGTGGTGCGCGCCCGGCTCTGGGGCGACACGTGGGACAAGACGGAGCGCGAGCTGTGCATCTACGGTGGGCCCGAGCGCTACCGCTTCGTCTGGCGCTGAAGCGCCTTCGCGCGGCTTCAGCAACTTCCCGCAGGCTGGACCCCTCCAGCACCTTCGCGACCTTCGCGACGTTGCTGACCCATGCGGAAGGTTGGCCGGGCCTTGCTCCGGGGTTGGCCCCGCAGGCTTCGGCGATGGACGCTCCAGGATGGAATGATGGCCGTCCCATCATTCCATGGTGGCGAAGCCATCATCGACCTTGAACGCGCCAGGGGGACTCCATGGCCCCCTGAACCCAGACGAAGAAGACGCCAGTGCTTCTCCGCGGAGAGCTCGTCCAAGCTTACCGGAAGCGTCTCCGCGAGACGGGCGCGCTCCGCGACGGGCAGCTCCAGGGCTTCGGTTTCCAGCTCGGGAAGGTTCACCGGGGGAATTGTACCGCGTGGCTCACGCATCGCCGCGACAACTCCGCGGTGGACTCCGCTGCTCCCGTGCTCTCCGCGGGCGGCGTCATGGCCCCGGAGTACGCCGTCATCGTTTTCCCGGGGAGCTGAGGGATCGGAGAGCGCCTCACGGCGCGAGCGCGGCGGCGGTGGAGCTGAGCTTGCAGTTCACCGGCACGCTCAGGGAGATCTCTTCGAGCGAGACGACGCGCTGGTCGATGTCGCCCGGAGGCGCGCAGTCCACGATCGCGAGAGGAGCCTTGTCCGACTCGGCGAGCTTCGCGAGCTGACGGGCCCTCTCCGTCCACAGTTCCAGGAGCTTCGGGCGGAGCTTCTGGGCGTCCTTCAGCAGGGGACGCGGCGCGGAGAAGCCGAGGTCGACGCCCGTCTCGGAGGACTTCGTGTCGGAGGACTTCGTAGCCGCGACGAGATCGCGCGTCGCCGCAACGAGCGACACCCATAGACCGCTCCGTGCCCAGTAGTCCTGCTCCGCCGCGAGAGCGACGTCGATCGAGCCGTCGACGCGAACCACGTAGACGGCCGGTTCGGCGAGCTCGCTCCCGTCCGCGGACGTGGACACTCCGCGCATCTTGCTCGTGACCGGGGAGCCGGCGGCCTCCCCGAGCCGCTGCGTGATCGCCTGCGCGCGCGTCTTGAGATCCGCCAGGATCGCGCGCGGATCGGCGCCGCGGCCCGTGAGCACGAACGTGATCTCGATCGTATCGGGCCGGACGACGAAGCCGCCCGGGCTCGCCCTCGGAGACACCGCGCTGACGGCGCCCATGCCGCTCGACAGGGACGATCCGACCGACGCGGAGTAGCCCGTCGACGCCGAGGGATGCGAGGACGCGGCGCCGGACGATCCCAGGCACCCGAGCGTGTGGAGAGCGAGGAAGGAGGGAAGGACGAGCTGGAGGACGCGCATGGCGGCGCAGCATAATCTCCGCGGAGCCTGGCAGCGAGGAGCCTGGGCGCCCACGGCAGGGCGGCCGCGCCGAGGATGCGCGGCCGGCACCGGGGAGGCCGAGCACCATCTCGAGTCTGCGGCGGAGCCCGCGTGCGCCTGTGCTGGTCTCCTTGACAAGGCGGGGTAGGCCTCGGATATGCTATCTTTTCACGATGCGTGGAGGCGGCACGACGCGGTGGGGTCGGGGGTCAAGGCGCTCCACGCGGAGGCGGCGGTCAGCGTTCGAGACGGCTGATGATGCCGAGAGGGCCGCGGTCAATGAAGTGGGTGTAGACCATTGTGACCCGCACATCCTTGTGGCCGAGCAGTGTCCGAATCGTCCGGATGTCGGCGCCCGCCTCGATCAGGTGGGTCGCGAAGCTGTGGCGGAGGGTATGGCATATCGCGCGCTTGGTGAGCCCCGCCGCGCGTCCAGCATCGTACACGACCCTCCACACTGCCGATTCATGCAGGTGGTAGAGGACTTGTCGACCAGTCCCGCGTCATGGCGTCGAGCTGGGACTGCAGCTCGCGAGCTCGAGTGGGGAGCAAGGCCGGTCGAACGTGCTGTCCTTTTCTACGGCGCACCATAATTTGCCGTCGATCGAGGTCGACGCCTTCGCGAATCGAAAGTGCTTTGAGGAGTTGGAGGCCGCTTTCGTAGAGGAAATCGTCAATGAGCGGAAAAGGCGGGACGAGGTTTTCGAGCAAGGTGAGCATGTCCTGCCGCGAGAGGACCGAGGGGAGGAGCTCCAGCCGGCGGGCGACTTCAAGTCGCTTCGAGCCGGGGTACCTGCAGCTCAAGGACCCGCTTGTAAAGGAAGAGGAGCGCGCACGGCGCTTGGTTCTGCGTGAACACCGCGGTGCGGCGCGCAACCGCAAGCTCGTTGAGGAGGGCCGTGATGTCTTCCGCGATCATCTGCCGTGGGTGCTTGCCGCCGCAGAAGCGAATGAACTGCCGAATCCAATTAACATACGCCTCTTCAGTGCGCGGAGAGCAATGCAGACGTCGGATGGTGGCGCTTGCGGCTTCGATGAGGGTCATATGGATGGTCCTGAGTGCGTAGGGGCGGTTCGTCGGACCCGCATTGACACTGATCGGACCGGGGCGGGCATGAGCTACATCCATCTCTCAAGGAAATTCGACCTATGGCTGACGTTCGCATCTCGTCCGTAACATTCGAGCAGTACAAGGCGTTCGCCCGATATACAATATCGCTCGACCGCCTCAACATCCTTGTCGGTCCCAACAATTGTGGCAAGTCCACGATCCTTGGGGCTTTTCGGGCACTGGCTACTGGTCTGCGGAACGCGCGTGCGAAGTCTCCCGAACGCGTCGTGCTTCCAGATGGGCGATTCCAAGCCGGCTATAGCATCCGCGAGGACACACTACCAATCTCGCTCGAGAATGTTCACACAGACTACTCGCAGATGGATTCCCATGTTGCATTTCACCTCAACACGGGTTCCAGGCTTCGTTTGCTCTTCCCGCGCAACGGTGGCTGCTATCTTCTCCCGGAGACACGCGAGGGCACATCAATCTCGTCCCCAGCCGTCTTTCGCAAGTATTTTCCCGTTAGCGTCGCGGTCGTGCCCGTCCTCGGGCCGGTCGAACACCGCGAGGTCCGCCGCGAGAAGGAAACAGTTGTCGCTGGACTAAACACTCATCGAGCGTCCCGTCACTTCCGTAACTACTGGCATTATTTCCGAGATGGCTTCGAGGAGTTTTCCGCATCCGTCCGAGCTACATGGCCTGGCATGGACATCCAGGCTCCTGAGGTCAGCGATCATATGACGGGGGAACTCGCGATGTTCTGCCTTGAGGACAGGATGACCAGGGAGCTTTACTGGGCTGGTTTCGGGTTCCAGGTGTGGTGTCAGCTCCTTACGCACCTGTCGCGCACAAAGGATGACACGATCGTGATCGTGGACGAGCCCGAGGTTTACCTTCACCCTGACGTGCAGCGGCAGTTGCTCGGTCTGCTAAAGGATGCTGGCCCTGACGTTCTCTTGGCCACGCATTCCACTGAGATCATGGCGGAGGCTGACCCGAGCGACCTTCTATTGATCGACAAGCGGAAGCACGCAGCCGAGCGACTTCGTGACGTTGCAGGCGTACAGCGAGCTCTTGGCGCCGTCGGCTCCGTGCAGAACATCACGCTAACGGGGCTGGCACGCAATCGCCGGGTCCTATTCGTCGAAGGCGATGACGACTTCCGGCTCATCCGCCGGTTCGCTAAGCGACTTGGCTTGAGCGAATTGTCCGCCGGAATTGGAATTACAAGCCTTGACTCCGGTGGTTTCGGATCTTGGCAAAAGATCACCACTCTTGCTGAAGGTATTGAGGACGCCCTAGGTGCGAAGCTTCGTATCGCGGCCGTCTACGACCGTGATTACTTCTGTGAAGAGGAAATTGGTCATGTACATTCTACTCTAAGCACGGCGCTGGCCTTGGCACACGTCCATGAGAGAAAGGAAATTGAGAACTACCTCTTGATCCCGGCGGCGATCGATCGCGCCGCGCAACGCGCTGCCGCAGACCGTGCGACGCGTACGAATAGTACGCCTGTAAAGCCTCCGCCTGCGGATCAGGTGTTGCGTGACATCACCGATGGTATGAGGGACGACGTGCAGGCTCAGCTTATTGCGAGGCGCGTAACGTATCTCCGGAACCAGCGGAAGGACCTCTCCGAGATCACACGGGAGACTCTTGCCGCGGTCGCAGCGAAGTGGAACACTCTCAACTATCGATTGGAAATCGTAGGCGGCAAGGATGTCCTACGCGCGTTGCGCGAGCACTACCAGAATCTCGGCATTGCACTCACAGATGCGCGCATCATTGATGCCATCCACCGGGAGGAGATCCCCAGCGATCTCGTTGCGTTGCTCAACAAGCTTGAGCAGTATCGGACGACCTCGACATGAGCCGCACGACTCCACATGAGCTGCCCAATATCTGGATACAGCTGATGAGCACCGGCATCTCGTCCATTGCCCTTGCTTTCCGTCTTTGCAGTTGAATCAAGCGTTAGACACATCAAAAATTGCCGATAACGGAACCGTTGCCAGCAGGCGGTGGCGAGGTCCACGTCGCCACCGCCCTCGCGGTCCGCTCCGTCCCTCCTGCGCCCGCCGGCGAACAGGTACGACACGCCGCGCTCCCGCAAGTGCGCGAGGTCGTCGTCCGACGCGCGGTCGGTGAGGACGGCGACGACGTGGTCACCGTCGATCTCGTTCGCTTGTCGGCGTCGCGGAGCGCGTCGGCGAGCGGCTCCCTCGTGATGCGGCCGCACATTCAAGCGTCCCCCCGTACGTCGCGGCCGTCCGCTCGTGCTCGCGGCGCTTGTCGGCGATGTCCGGCCCCTTCGCCGCCACCCAGGCCGAGGTGCCCTCCATAGGCACCCGCGACTGGCGCCGGGGCCGTTCGCATGTGCGCAGCTACCTACGCTCGCCCCGTGCCTCGACGCGGTAACGCAGCCAGAGGACGTCGCCAGCACGATGGGACGTGCGTGCCACGATCACGACGTTCGCCGTGCTCAGCGAGCGCGCCTCACAGCTTCGACCCGAAGTCGAGCTGGTGCGCGACCTCGACATCCGCGCAGCAGCGGCCGCCGAGCTGCCAGCGAAATCCAGCCGTAAGGGCGGACGACCCCCTGTACGTCGTGCTGCGATGCCCGAGGCCCTACTCATCCGTTCGCTGCGCCGCACCTCGTCGCGCCGCGACCGGTCTTCTTTTGCTTACGCGCCAGGTCGACCTGGCGTAGTATTTCGGTAAATTTGCGAAGGGAGCGGAGTAATGTGGTACGTGCAGTGGGGCGCGCAATGGCGTCCCGCGTCCGATGACGAGCTGAAGAACCTCGTGGGTGCGGGAAGCGTTCGTGCGGACACGCTGATCCGGCACGACTCATGGGAACATCCCGCCCCTGCTGAAATGACCCCCTTTCTCAGGGACTATTTTCCGCAGAACCCAGGGTCGTTGCCGCACGCCCCGCAGGTCCAGCGGGGATCAACTAACGCGTTATCACAGAAGGCGCCGAAGAAAGGAGGGCTGAGCTGGAGGCACCTGCTGCTCCTGCTCGGTGTAATCCTCGTCGCTCGGGTTTTCATGGCCCTTGCTTGGGTAGGTCTTGTCCTCGGTCTTGCGATCGCGGCGTTCGCCATCATGGCGTGGATGGGCAAGGTCCGACTCCCCAAATTCATTCCGGAGGATGCCGGAAAGAAACGCTCCATTCTCGGTGTCACCGCTCTATCGGGGCTCCTCTTCGGGTCTTGTGGAGTGATCGGGATTGGCGAACGTCACGAGGCTGCCAAGAAGGAGGATCAGAGGCTTCAGGTAGAAGCGGCAAAAGCCGAGCAGGCGCAACTTGCAGAGAAGGCACTACAGAAACGGCGCGCTGAAACCCCGACACTGGTGAAGACCTGGAGGGAGGAGCTCGACAAGGCTTTGGTTCAGGCGGAAACAAATTCCGCCTCCGCCATCGAGCGCACCAAGGCGATCGCGAAAGAGATCGCCGATGAGCAGATTCAGCTCGGCAATCCGACACCCACGGAACTCACCGAAATCGGTCAGTACGCCCGCAAGATTCAGGGCGATATCGAAGGCTACATTGGCCTAGCGAAAGCGCTCGCCGGCATTCCAGTGGACACTGAAAAGGCGAAAAAATCAGCCGCAGTGCAGCAATGGCTCAATGCCGATGAGTCATATAACTCGGCGCTATCGAGCATCGGATACCTGGAGTCATTGAGCGAACCAATGCGCTCGAAAGTCCCCGCAGGCTTCGATCTGGCTGGTCAGCGTCGTCGAGTCGAAGCTCTGAAACGAGGAATCGCGGGCGCCGTCGCAAGAGAGCGAGCCAAAATCGAGCGTGCCGAGGCTAAGCGCAAGGAAGAAGAGGAAAAGGCAGCGGCCTATCGCGCGCTGTGCGGCGAGGCACCCATGGTCAGCGCGTGGAACGGCGAGGTAGTTGGACTCGAGTCGGTGATACGAAGGACGGCTCACGATCCCGACTCGATTGATGTAGAGAACTGCACCCAGCCGATCTTGACTGAGCAGAACTGCTGGGTCTTCAGCTGCCAAGTTCGTGGAAAGAACGCCTTCGGAGCGAAGATCCTGAACCAGCACACATATTCGTACAGTCGCCTTGGGTTCGAGCAGATGAAGTAGCTCTGTTCACGTCGATGTGGCAGGCAGCGAGCGCTGCGATCTGCCGGCCCGCTGGAAGCTGCTGCTCGACTTCCTCCGGCCTTCCGCCAAGGCGGCGTCCGCAAGCCGCAGCCCGCCGAGCCGACCGGTGCCGAGCCGGCGGCCGTTCGCATGTGCGCGGCTACCGGATCTCGCCCCGTGGCTCGACGCGGTAACGGAGTCAGAACACGTCGCCAGCACGATGGGACGTAGATCCCACGATCACGACGTCCGCCGTGCTCACCGAGCGCGCCTCACAGCGTCGACCAGAAGTCGAGCTGGTGCGCGACCTCGACATCGACGCCGCGGATGCCGAACAGCCGGCCCTCGTCCTGCGTGGCGCCCGAGAGAACCGGCACGCGATGGAATCGCCCCGCTCGCAGCGCGTCGGCCGGGCTCTCGGACAGCACGGTGTCACCGACCGCGGGCATGACGAAGCGCGCCGTGTGCGGCATCAGCTCGTCCACCGGCACGCCGCGCAAGCGCTCGAGCGCGACGGCCGGCTCGCTCGCCGGTTCGACCCACCCCCGCTCGGCCGCGAGCGCCTCCCCCCGTCGCTTGCTGGTCGGCGAGCGGCGACCAGAACGGCGGCAGCGCGGGCAGGCCCGGATAGAAGATGCCGAGCCGGAAGTTGATCGTCACGACGACGACATCGCCGCCAACGGCGAGCCGACGGGCATCGAAGACGCTGCCTGCGCCGGTGGCTCAGGAGCCGGTCGTCGCGAGCAGCTCCCTGGCGTCGCTGACGGATGCAGCGCGGCGGATCCAGCGGTCCAGCTCGGCGAGGTCGGTGCTCGCGAGGACGCGCTCCCGGACCTCGGCAGGGACCTCCAGCCCGCGGGCCTCGAGGAAGGCGAGCACGTCGTGCGCCTTCGCTTCGAGGCGCCCCTTCTCCACGCCCTTCGCCACATAGCTGCGCGCGAACTCGCTCTGAAACTCGTATCCGCTCTTCATCATCGCCTCCAACGTCCGCCTCGCCGCTGCGTTCAGCGAGGATAGCACCAGGTCCCCGTACACGGCGCGGCGCTCCTCATCGAGCCCGGCTGCCGCCCCCAGGAACGCCACGCCGATCGCCTCCCCTGCCTCGCCTTGCCCGTGCGCCATCGCCGAGAGCACGACCACCTCGGGCGCCGCCTTCGCCTGCTCGGCATCGGTGACGACCGGGACGCCCGACGGCCCGAGCACCAGCGGCGTCAGCGTCAAGCCGGGATGGCCCGCCTCAATCGGTCGCGCGCACCACCGCGCGATGTCCGCGTCGATTGTCACGACCAGCAGCCACGTCGGGCAGCGGTGCCGGGCCCTCGTCTGGGTGACGTACACCGGCCAGACGTACGGCTTGTCCGGATCCACGCCGAGCTGGACCTCGACGACGATGGCCATCGCGGGCCGCTGCTGCTCGCCGAGCAGCATCACGAGGATGACGTCCGCCCTCCGGTCCGACGGCATCACCTCCGTCAGGTCGGAGGACTCGACGCGCGCCTCCGCAAAGGCCGGCACCGGCTGGCCGAGCGCGTCCTGGAGCATCTCGGCGGCCAGCGTCGGTCGGTTCTTGAACAGCTCCACCAGGGCTTCATGGGTCACTGAGGGCATCGGGTCGTCTCTCGGGTGGTTGCAGCCATGCTGCGTTCTCCAGCGGCGCGCCAGGCCCATGCGTACGGGCCGCAGGGGCCGGAGCAGCCGCCTCCACCTCTTCAATTCCGGGCACCTCCATCGAGTGGTCACGCCGTGTGACCTGCGCGCGCTCTGACGCCTGGGCACGTCACCCACCGCCCCGTGGCCCGCGCGTGCCGCTCGTCCGCTCTGCCTCGCGCTCCGCGACGACGTCCCGAATCGCGTCTTCCCCGGACTTCCCCGGATCACCATGGACGCCCGCTGGAGCTTTTCAGGCGGGCGTCGCGGCGGACGCGCACCATCGCGCCCGTCGCGAGGGTGCTGAATTCGTGCTGGAGGTCGACCGGACCTTGCTCCGGGGTTGACCCAGCAGGCTTCGACGATGAACGCTCCAGGATGGAATGATGGCTGACCCATCATTCCTTGCTGACGAAGCCATCATCGACCTTGAACCCGCCAGGAGGACTCCATGGCACCCCGAACGACGAAGCAGACGACGAAGAAGAAGAGCCCAAGCCCCACCACGAAGCCGAGCAGCACCAGGCCGGCCAGGCCGCCGAGCACCCGCGAGGTGGCCGACATGCTGGGCGTGACGCTCTCGCCGCCGCTCAAGCCCGAGCAGACCGCGCGGCTGCGCAAGGCGCTGCCCGGCTATGCGGGCATCCTGGACGACGTGGCGGCGCTGCTCGCGGAGGACGCCGGCGCGCTCAACCTGCCGGACGTCACCCCCGAGGCGCTCCTCGCGGCCCAGGCCGAGCAGAAGTACCTCGCCGCGCGCGAGGCCGTCGCGCACTCCGTCTACCGCAGCCTGTTCGAGCAGCGGATGCAGGTCGACGACCGCGCCATGAAGATGCTCGAGAAGATCGCCCGCCGGATCAACGCCCTCAAGGAAGACGACCGCGACCTGCCGGGCCGCTGGAAGCTGCTGCTCGACTTCCTCGGGACCTTCCGCCAGGGCGGCGCCCGCAAGCCGCAGCCCGCCGAGCCGGCCGCCGCCGAGTCGGCCGCCGTCGCGTAGCGCGACCCGAGCGACCCGACCCGGGTTGGGGCGACCCGACCCGGGTTGAGCGCCCCGGCTTTCCCGGCGTCCCTTCCTGCCGCAGCCGCTCCGCACGCCCGGTCCGCTGATGTATCGTCGGCGTATGGCCCGTACCGCCCCGGTCCCGAACATCCCTGCCATTCCCGGCATGAACCCCGGCGTCTTCGTGATGGGGGCGGAGGCGGAGGCTCCGGCGGCCGTAAAGGCAACGGCGCGGGCGACGGCCAGGGCGGCAGCGGCAGTGGCGGAGGCGATGGCGCAGACGGTGGCGGCAAGGGCGCCGGCTCGTGCGGCACCGGCTCGACCGATGGCGGTGGGTGCCCGAACCATCATGGCTCCGGTACGAGCGGCAAGATGTCGCGCGGCGATCCCGTCGACGTGGCGAGTGGCAGCCAATCCCTGCCCCGTCTGCAACGCGATGCTGAAAGAGATGGGGATCCCACACACCTCTGTCCAGGGACACCCGCCGACCCGACCTGGGAAAACCGCTCCTTGGAACGGCGAGTCGACCTATAATCCTGCCACCGCGAAGATTTTCAATGGAGCACGATGAGCACACGCACGTGCGCGGAGGGGGCGGAGGGGATCGACGACTCGGCTGACGGTCCGGAGCTTGCTGCGAGACGGGGTGCCCTCGAATCCTTGCGCGGTCCGCAGGGAGGCTACGCGCGGTCGCATCGCGGGCTTGCCGCGTTCTGGCGGACTATCGCGGAAGAGGTTCTCGTGCGGCCGACTCCGCCGGAGATGCTCTCGTTGCTCGCACAACTTGACGACTGGCTTGCCGGCGGGCCTGTCTGCGCCTTAATGGCGAGCGCCGATCCGGGGGCACGTACGGCCCTCCTGGCGCGGTGGGCCATATCGATCGTCGAGCGCAAGGCAGCCGAGGTGATCTTTGTGCCGGTAAGTCCGTGCTTTGGGACCGCGATCGAACGCGACATGCTGAAGCTGTTCTTCGGCTTATTTCGGAGCTCAACAACGGCGGTCTTCAGTCGGCCGCGGAGTCCCGAGGAGCTGATGCTGTCAATCCGAATGGCGCTGCGGAGCGTCGACTCGGTCTCCTCGGTTCCCAACGAGGAGTGTCCCCAGTTGCTCGTGATCGTGGACGGGGTCGAGCGGGCGGCAGATGGTTGGCCGCTCAGGCGAATGCCCTTCTTGGGTGAAGCCTACGATGGGGCGCACATCCTTGTATCCGCCAGCCCGGAGAGTTCTTCCGCGCGCGGTCTGGGCCTGCATGAACGCCTCGCCTGGTCTCCGGAGCAGACGAGCCTTTTCTTGCTTGCCGGCGAGAGCGACGCGTCGGAAGGATCGACGCAGGCGCGGCCAATCGCTGAGAAAGCTGGCGAGATGGAACCCTCGTTGATCCGCTTCTTCGATGCACTTGGGACGGTGCTCGCTCCCGTATCGAACGATGATCTCGTCTCGGCAGTCGGCTTGGATGCGACCGGGCTCGAAGCTTTCAAGAACGGGCCGCATTCTGCCCACAGGCTCGTCCTGCTGAGCGACGATGGAAAATATTCTTTCCGCGATGATGCGAGCCGTGCAAGTTGGATGATTGACGCGGACAAGGTCGCGTCCATTGAAGATACTATCATCAGGAGGGGTCTGGCGACGCTCACGCGCGGAGCGGTCTTGCCCGATGCGTGGCCGCCGTATCTCGTGGAGTATCTGGGCGCCCATATGAAGCGGCGCTCTGTCTCTGTGTCTGAACTGATGAGGCTTGTGTCGCTCGAGTGGCTACAGGTCTGGATGAACCGTCCCGGAGGCTTGGTCGGGTTCACCACCGACGCTCGTCGCGCACGCTACGCCGCCGAGGACGCGCTCATCGAAGCGTGCAGTCCAGAGTGCGCTGGAGCAGCCGAGCACGAAAGGGCAACGCTGGTCTGCGCCATTGTTCGATGCGCGCTGGTCGAAGGAGCTTTGTTCGCGAAAGAGGGAAGTCACGAGGAAGTAGGCTACCGAACAACACCTTATGTTGAATCATCGGTCGATCTGAAGAAGCCGGCTGGAGCT
Source organism: Sorangium sp. So ce362 (assembly GCF_051519845.1). Taxonomy (NCBI): domain Bacteria; kingdom Pseudomonadati; phylum Myxococcota; order Polyangiales; family Polyangiaceae; genus Sorangium; species Sorangium sp. So ce362. Next base: position 10,601,215 of record NZ_CP150332.1, read on the forward strand.
GCGCGCGAGCGTGCCGAGGCGCTGGTGACGCTAGCTTCCGCGTTGACAGGCTCGGAGCAGCAGTTGGTTCAGCGGTGGGCGACAGATGCGTGCGCAGGTCTTGGCGAGATCGTTCCCCGGCCCATCCCTTGCGTGGCGACGGACCAGAGCGCAGCGGACCCTGAGCGCACCCGTCGGATCCGCGCGGGCGCGATGCACGAGGAGGTCGACGGGTACCTGTCGCGAGACCTGGTGATTCGGCCCACGGACCTCTCGCCCGAGGAAGCTTGGGGCCTGGCGGAGAGCCGAGAAGGGGAATCGCGGATGGTCGCCTTCGCGGGCATCTTGCCCGATCTTCCCCAGGAGATGCGCGAGAAGGCCGTACGAGAGGTCATGACCGCATACTGCGCGCACGGCGACCGGCTGGCGCTGCACATTCTGGCGGCGTGCGCGCCCTGGATGGCCCTTGCCGATGCAGCCAGGGTCCTCTGCAACGAGCTCGGGAACGACTGGACAGATGAATATCCCGGGATGCTGGTGGGCTTCGGCAGCCTCACCGAGCTCTCTCCGCTCTTGCGACGACTGGGTGGCACAGCGGCGCTCGTGGGCGCTGCCCGCGCCATCGCCGACGTGGGCCGGTGGCTACCGTAGCCAGCGATGCGTCCTGCAGGACACCGAGTCCTTGGACGGCTTCCGGAGGCCGTGCGCGCTCAGGAGCCGGTCGTCGCGAGCAGCTCCCTGGCGTCGCCGACGGATGCAGCACGGCGGATCCAGCGGTCCAGCTCGGCCACGTCGGTGCACGCGAGGACGCGCTCCCGGACCTCGGCAGGGACCTCCAGCCCGCGGGCCTCGAGGACGGCGAGCACGGCCTGCGCCTTGCCTTCGAGGATCCCCTGCTCCCGGCCCTTTTCCATGCCCTCCTTGCGGCCCTTCGCCACATAGCTGCGCGCGAAGTCACTCTGAAACTCGTATCCGCTCTTCATCATCGCCTCCAACGTCCGCCTCGCCGCACCGTTCAGCGAGGATAGCACCAGGTCCCCGTACACGGCGCGGCGCTCCTCATCGAGCCCGGTTGCCGCCCCGAGGAACGCCACGCCGATCGCCTCCCCCGCCTCGCCCCGCCCGTGCGCCATGGCCGAGAGCACCACCACCTCGGGCGCCGCCCTCGCCTGCTCGGCGTCGGTGACGACCGGGACGCCCGCTGGCCCGAGCACCAGCGGCATCAGCGTCCAGCCGGGGTGGCCCGTCTCGATCGGCCGCGAGCACCACCGCGCGATCCCGGCGTCGATCGTCACGACCAGCAGCCACGTCGGGCAGCGGTGCCGGGCCCGCGTCTGCGTGACGTACACCGGCCAGACGTACGGCTTGTCCGGATCCACGCCGATCTGGACCTCGACGACGATGGCCATCGCGGGCCGCTGCTGCTCGCCGAGCAGCAGCACGACGATGACGTCCGCTCGGCGGTCCGACGGCATCACCTCCGTCAGGTCGGAGGACTCGACGCGCGCCTCCGTGAAGGCCGGCACCGGCTGGCCGAGCGCGTCCTGGAGCATTTCGGCGGCCAGCGTCGGCCGGTTCTTGAACAGCTCCACCAGGGCTTCATGGGTCACAGAGGGCATCGGGTCGTCTCTCGGGTGGTTGCAGCCATGCTGAGTTCTCGAGCGGCGCACCAGGCCCATGCGTATGGGCCGCAGGGGCCGGAGCAGCCGCCTCCACCTCTTCAATTCCGGGCACCTCCCTCGATTGGTCACGCCGTGTGACCTGCGCGCGCTCTGACGCCTGGGCACGTCACCCACCGCCCCGTGGCCCGCGCGTGCGGCTCGTCCGCTCTGCCTCGCGCTCCGCGACGACGTCGCGCGAGGCCATCGCGCACTCCGTCTACCGCAGCCTGTTCGAGCAGCGGATGCAGGTCGACGACCGCGCCATGAAGAGGCTCGAGAAGATCGCCCGCCACATCAACGCCCTCAAGGAAGACGACCGCGACCTGCCGGGCCGCTCGACCCGCCCCACTGGACCGACGCGGCCGACCTGGCCGACCTGCTCCTCGCGCTCTCCCAGGGCCACGGCCGGCCCCCCCTCGGCGACGACGCCTTCGACCCCCTCGCCGAGTTCGACTTCAGCATCCGCCGCCACCCGCTCGCCGGCCCGACCTGGTGATCGCAAGGCACGCCTCGGTCCGGCGCTGCCGTCGTGGTAGCCTGGTCACGATGCGCAACGCTGACGAGCTCCGGCGGTTCGCTCGCCAGGGCTGGGCGGCCGCCCAGCGCGACAAGGAGCTCTACTGGCGCGACTGGAAGAGGCAGCACGGCCCAGCCGCCGGGATCCGGATCGCCGATGAGCTCCGCAAGCAAGTCCTCGCGCAAAAGCCCGGCTGGCCGGGCGAAGAAGAACGCGGCGAAGACCTCGCCACGCACCTCCGCGTCCTCGAGGCCCTCGACCGCGTCCCGCCCCGCCGCCGTCGCCCTGCTCGCTGACCTCGCCGCGGCGCTGCGGCGGCGCCGCCTCCGCTGGTACGTCTTCGGCGCGCAGGCCGCCGTGGCCTACGGCAGGCCCCGCATGACGGCGGACGTCGACGTCACCATCGACCTCGCGCAGACCAGCGCGCTCACCCTCGTGGACGACCTCTCGCGCGCGGGCTTCGACCTGCGGATCCACCTCGGCGAGGACTTCCTCCGCGAAGCCCGCCTGCTCCCGCTCGTGCACCGCTCGACCAGCATGCCCATCGACGTGGTGATCGCGGCGTCGAGCCTGCACATCGAGTTCCTGGCGCGCCGCAGGCTGATCGACCTCGGCGGCGTGCGCGTGCCGATGATCAGCCCGGAAGACCTGGTCGTCACCAAGGTCCTGGCCGGCCGCCCCAAGGACCTCGAGGACGTGCGCGGCGTGCTGCTCGAGCAGCACGACCTCGACCTCGATCGCATCCGCGAGCTCCTCGGCGAGATCGAGGCCGCCCTCGGCGAGGACAGATTGCTCCGCCGTCTCGAGCGTCTGATCCGCACAGCACGCGCCACCGCCGTACGCCGGCAATGAGATGAGCGGGCCAATCCCGCGGTTCGGTCCAGGGCGACACCGGACGCGGCGCGCGCCAGCGCAGAGCGCCCACCCGAGGCGCGGCATAGGGGATGGATCGTTCCCGCGGAAGGCGGGTCGAAGACGCCCGGATGGAGTTACCCTCCCGTGCGATGAAGCTATATTTTGCGCCTCGCACCCGCTCGGTTCGCCCCCGTTGGCTGCTGGAAGAGCTCGAGGTGCCGTATGACCTCGTGAGGCTCGACCTCCCGAAGCAGGAGAACCAGACGCCTGACTATCTCGCCGTGAGCCCGCTCGGCGAGGTCCCCGCGCTCGTCGACGGAGAGCTCACGCTCCTCGAGCCGTCGGCCATCTGCCTCTATCTCGCGGACCGCTTCCCGGAGAAACAGCTCGCGCCGCCGCCGGGCTCGACCGAGCGCGGCGCGTACTATCAATGGCTGCTCTTCGCCGAGGCGACCCTCGCTCCCGTGGTGATGGCGCTCCACGGGCACGCGCAGCTGCCCGAGGAGCAGAAGACCGCCGTGCATGCGCAGGAGGCGCTCGCCAAGCACCACGCTCGACTCAGCGCGCTGCTCGATGTCGTCGACGCTGAGGTCGAAGACCGCGACTTCCTCGCCGCGGGCCACTTCACCGCCGCGGACCTGGTGATGGCGTCGATCCTGCATATCGTGAATCACCTGAAGCTGCTCGAGGACCGGCCGCGGCTGATGAAGTACGTCTATCTGCACTGCCAGCGTCCGGCATCCAGACGGGCGGTGTCGTAGCGAGGAGGCTAGCTTGTCCATCGCCGAGGAGGGTTGTCATCGATCACAGCAGCCACGGACGCCTACCACATCAGGTTCCGCAAGGTGCTCGAGCACATCGACGCGGGCTCGCCCAGTCGCGGCGCGAGCCCTTGTGATCACGGCGCAAGGGGCGCTTCGAGCTCAGCCAGGTCGTCGCCGGCCTCGCGCGCTGTCGTTCAGGGAGGGCGATGAATCGAGGCTGCGCCGGAGCGGCGCAGCCGGGGGCGAGACCGCCCTTACGGTCTCACGGGCAGGCGGCCACGCACGTGGCGAACGCGGCGCACCCCTCGCTGGCGCTGCATCCCGTCTCGACCGTCCCGATGCAAGCGTCTTCGGCCTCGAGCCCGTCAACGCAGTTCAGGCACGCCTCGTTCCCCTCGATCGCCCGCAGGTCGCCGGATCCATCGTCCCCGCAGACGTCGGTCTCAGGATCCGTCGTGTCGCAGGCGCTGGCGCACGTCGCGCCCTCCGCACAGCCGCAGGTGTCGAGCGTCAGCTGGAGGAACTCAAGGGCCCCCGCCGTGTGGTCCTCGAAGCACTGCGTGGGGCAGTCGCCGCCGCCGCCCTCGCCGCCCTCGCCGCCGCCGCCGCCGTCGCCGCCCGTGCCCGTCGAGCTCGGCCCCGACGAGGAGGAGGAGGTGGTGGTGGTGCCGGACGCTCCGCCCCCACCGCCCGCCCCGCCGTCACCCCCCGAGCCGCCGTCATCCGAACAGGCCGCCACCGCGCACACCGTGACCAGAATCGCTGCAAAGTTGAGGCTCTTCATCGAGATTGCTCCTGACAATAACGGTTACGCTGCTCCGACTCGGACGAAACGGCGAACACCGCCGCTCCCGCAGAGCGTCTTCTCACGCTCTGGCACCGTGCCATGGCACCGGACATCTACCTACACCAGAATTTTACAGGATGGTATCTGCCGCGTGCGCGACGGCATCTCGACGAGAATGGCCTGACAAAACCTGCTTCCGGTGAGCGCCGTCGCGCGCCTGCGGTGCGCTCCAGCGCCGGCCGCAGGTGCCCAGGCCGCTGGGCGGAGCAGCGCAAGACGGCTCACCCGCGCGTGATGGCCCGCCGCTGCAGCAGGGACAGGCGGCCGCCCGCGAACGCCCACTCGATGTCCTGCGTGCCGCCGAACGCCGCCTCGCACGCCGCGGCCAGCGCCTCGAGCGCGGCGAGCCGCGGGTCGTCGAGGCACAGCGCCGCGGCACGGGCGGGCTCCACCGCGACCTCCCTCGTGCCGCCCTCCTCGGCCCACAGGATCGCGAGATCCTTCTCGCCCGCCCGCCGCTCGAGCACGCGCCCGCCGCGCGCCATCCGGTAGCTGTCCGGGGTCACGAGGCCCGCGACCACCGCCTCGCCGAGGCCCCAGGTCGCCTCGACGACGCGCTCGTCGGCGCCCGTCACCGGGTTCCGCGTGAACAGCACCCCCGCGCAATCGGCCTGCACGAGCCGCTGCACGACGATCGCCATGCGCGGCTCCGGCGGGAGCCCGAGCCGCCGCCGGTAGGCCAGCGCCGCCTCGGTGCGCGCCGAGCCGTGCACCTTGTGGACGGCCTGGAGCAGCCCCTCGCGGGTCCGCACGTTGAGCTCGGTCGCGTGCTGCCCCGCGAAGCTCGCCGAGACGCCGTCCTCGCCGATGCCGGACGACCGCACGGCCACGGGCCCGTCGAGCTCGCCGAACGCCTCGACGAGCCGGCCCACGGCCGCGGCCTCCCCGGCGACGACGCGCTCGACGAGCGCCGCCGACAGCGCCCATCCCGGCGGCACCGGCAGGCCGCCCCGGCGCGCCTGCCCGAGCTGCGCCGCCTTGCCCCCGAAGTCCTCCTCGCGCAGCTCCTCGTCGAGGCGCGCGATCAAGGCGACGCCTCCTGCGCGCGGCGCTCCGCCGGCCGCCCGAGGATCGTCACCTCGCCGGCCGCCCCGTCGACGCGCACGCGCGCCCCGTCCGGGATCGTCACCGTCGCCTCCCGCGTGCCGACGACGCCGGGGATGCCGTACTCGCGCGCGACGATCGCCGCGTGGCAGAGCTGCCCGCCCCGATCGGTCACGATCGCGCCGAGCAGCGGGAGCACGACGTTGAACGACGCCGACGTCGCGCGCGTCACGAGCACGTCCCCCTGCTGGATCCTCTCGAAGTCGTCCGGGCCGATCACGACGCGCGCCGTGCCCTCGTACACGCCCTCGTTGATGGAGAGGCCGCGGACGGCCGTGTCGGTGTTGCTGGCCTCGGCGTCCTTGAACACGCTCTGCGTGATCGCGTCGACGGCCCTCGCCGCGCGGCGCGCCGGGGCGGGGAAGACGTCGAGCGGCGGCGGCGGTGCGGGGGGCACGTTCAGCCACGGGGGAGCGTCGGCGAGGGTCGCCGTCTCGCGCCAGCGCGCGCGCGCGGCGATCTCCGCGGCGGACGGCGCCCGCCGGTCGCGCAGGAGGCCGATCATCTCCTCGAGCGCGAGATCGGCGGCGTGCTCGGGGTCGTCGACCTTGCCGGCGGCGGCGAGGCGGCGCCCCGCCTCGAGGACGGCCCGGCGCGCGAGCCCGGTGCCCCAGCTGTCCGAGTAGAGCGCCCGCTCGTCGCGGAGGCGGTTCGTGAGGCGCGCCTCGCCGAGCAGCTCGTCGAACTGCGCGCGGTGGGCCGCGGGCACGCGCTCCCGCAGCGCCTTCTCCTTGGCCTCGCGCGCGGCGCGCGACCCGGCCCCGCGGTCGCCCTCGACCGCCGCCCGGATCGCCCGTACGAGCACGTCGGGCAGCTCGCCGCCCGTCTTGTCGGACACGTCGTAGCCCACCGTGCGGAAGCGCACGAGGTCGAGGTAAGCGCGCGTCGCCGGCCCCACGTCGCCGTCCAGGGCCGCGAGCGCGTCGAGCGTCGCCTGCGGGTCGCCCTTCCTGGCGAGCGCCTCGCGGCCCGCCGCGCTCGCGCGCAGGGCCCTGGCGAGGGCCTCGAGCTCCTCGGTCGCCACGCCCTTCGCGAGCGGCGTGCTCCCCTGCAGCAGCGCGAGCGCCTCGCCGGGGCTCGCGCCGGTCCACGCGCCGACGTGCGCGAGGTAGTCGCCCGCCGGCAGGACGCCGGCGAAGTTGTAGCGGTGATGCAGGGCGATCATGTCCTCCATGTGCGCCTGGGCGCGACGCAGGTGCGCGATCAGCGCGTCCGTGTCGAGCTGGGCGGGATCGATCGCCTGGACGGCGAGGTTCTTGTCGGTGGCGCGCGGCCGGTCGACGCGGTCCCACCGGTCGAGGTCCTCGCGCCACAGCTTCCCCTCGAACGCCCGGCGGCTCTGCCGGATGCGCGCGCGCATGCGCGGGTGCAGGCGCAGGAGGAGCCACAGCGCGAGCTTCGGCGGCGGCCCGCTCGCCCCCTCGGACGCGCCGTGCATCACGGGCTGCGAGTACATGAAGCCGTTGACGACGGCTGGCTTGAAGTGGCTCAACAGGAGCCCGTAGCGCGCCGAGCCCTCGGCGAAGCCCCTCGGCATCCCGCGCGTGAACGGCTCGACCGCGAACCGGGTGACCGGCCGCAGGAAATGGGCCCGCTCGATCTCCCAGGGGCCCGGGCCCGGGGCCACGAACCTGACTCCGTTGACGCTCGGCTCTCTCTTCATCGCTGGACCACCTCGACCCCCGCGCTGCGCCCGTACGAGCCACCGTGTCGCCGTCGGGGACGACGGCGACGTCTCGGTGGCACATCGGTCACGACATCATGGCGGCCGAAGGTAGAGGTGGCTATCCCGTCGGTCCAGCCCCCGACGCACCGCGGAGCAGGCCGACCATCGGACGGTTTGTGCGTGCGAGCGTGTGCGATGACGGCTCCGATCGGCCCGAGGTGGGTCGAGGGGGTAGCGCGCGCCGGTCTGCTCGACCCGCTAGAGCGACTTCAGGTACTCCACGAGATCGCGCTTCTGCTGGGGAGTGAGCCCCAGAGCGAAGCGCTCGTCGTAGCTTTGCACGACGTCCAGCAGCGTCGCGAAGCGACCATCGTGGTAGAAGCGACCCTTGTTCTCCGGCCGCATGAACAGCCCTCGTTCCCGGATGAAGAGCCCGGCGAGGTTCATTGTCTTGTACGAGTTGCCGGGCGCGCGGTTCGCCTGGAAGGCGTCGATGCGCATCTCCTCGGGCGTGTGCAGGTTCCAGCCGGCATCGGTCCAGAGCGGCTCGTTGTGGCAGCGGGCGCAGTCGGCCTGGCCGGTGAACAGCGCGTGACCGCGCTCGGCGGCGCGCGGGTCGAAATCGATGCCCGGCGCCGGCTTCGGCGAGGGGAGGGCGAGCTGGTAGAAGTGGAGCGCCGGGAGCTTCGACGTGACGAGATCGTCCTCCGGATCGACGGTCACGTGCCCGAGCCCGAACTCCGCCGCGATCGGGTACTTGACCTCATCGTCGAGCCTTGGATCGAAGAAATTGCCTCGTCCATGCATCTCGTTCACGGCGACGAACGTGTTCCAGTAGGGCACCGACCCCCAGTTGCCCGTCCAGGTGTGCTCGTTGACTCCGGCCATGTCGTAGGCGTTGGGGAGCAGGGTCGCCGCGGACCTTCCGTCGGGCTGGAACGCCTTTCCGTCGAGGATCAGCTGGGCGTCGAACTTGCCCGGTCCCCAGCTGCGGAGGACTGTCCTCACGTCCTCGTCGTCGATGCTCGAGTCCACCACCTGGAGCAGGGTGACGAACGGCTGGAGGTTCGGGGCCGAGGCGATGATCCCGCCGACGTCCAGGTCGCGGTTGGCCCAGCCGTCGAGTCGTTCGCCGACGCCGCGAGCCACGGAGTCGTTGACCGTCGAGTGACAGAAGGCGCACTGGAGGCCTATCGAGATCAGATCGCCGCGGCGGTCGAAGAAGCCGGTCACCCCGACGATCGCGTCGAGCCGCAGGAGGCGCAGCGTGACAGCGGGATCGTCGAGGTTCACCCGGCCACGCGCGATCTGGTCCCGGAGCCGCGACGGCAGCGCGTCCGCGTCGACCTTCAGCCCGAGCTCGAGCGCCTGAGCCGGCGTCACGCCGGCGATCGTCTCGTGCAACCGGAGCTGGCCGCCCCAGAACTGCTCATCCCCGAACGTGTCGAACCGGAAGATCTCCCGGCCCCGCTCGAGCATCCTGCGCGCGTTTCGCTCCGTGATGGCGTCGAAGTCGCCGAACCGCGCGTGGCGCAGATCGTCCCCGGCGGGGGCGACGTGCTCTGTTCCCTCTTCCCGGTCGGCCGAGCTGCAAGCGAACGCGGCCAGGCCGAACGGAACTGTCGCTCCAGCAAGCACGAACAGCGTGGTGAGATACGTCTTCATGGCAAGACCTTTCGGTATCTTCGCGACATGTAGCGAATCCGAAAGTGACTTACGCTCACCGTACCGGGCAAGTACGAGATTCCATGATCATCCCATCAGGCGAGCAGATCGAATGTCGTGCCTCGATCAACGACAGGCGTCGAAAACATAAGTGTTCATCGCGGCAGTGAATTCGCTGGTTCGCGGACCGGCCGTCCATGTCAGACCCCCGGGGAGCCGGGCTGCCCGGCAACCCCTCCCGCGGGCGCTAATTCCCCGCGCTCTCTTCTTTCCGCGCCGGCGGCAGCCGCGGCAGCCCTGGAGGCGGCCGATACCCCGGCTTACGGTACGACATGATCGGGATCGCCTCGTTCTTGTACGCCGCGCTCTCCCCCGGCTTCGGGCACTGATCCCGCACCCAGTAGACATCGAACGCGACGATCTCGTCCTCCGGCCGGCCGGTGCGCTCGTGGTACCGTAGCAGGTAGTCCTGGAGCCCGGGCTTGCGGAACGCCTTGTTCCGATCGAGCCGGATCCGGTTGAAATAGTCCTGCTGGATCTGCCCGAGCCCGAGCCCCCGCGCGTCGGAGAGATCGAGATCGGGCGTGAGCCCCGTGAACGGATCCACGTGCCGGCCTTCGACGGTGATCGCGTCGACGCTGATCGACCCGTCCTCGGTGATCGGATTCGGAGCGAACATCCCCCACCCCTGGAGGAGGCGCGGATAGACGATCGTCGCCTGCACGATCTTCGGCTGGGGATGCTTGAGAAAGGCCGGCACGCTCTTGTTCTCGTTGATGGCCTGGCTCACGGCGCAGAGCCCGAGGTACGCGACCAGCGCCTCCCGCGCGATCACCCGGCCGCGCGCGAGCTTCTCCGAGAGCGGCGACGGGCCCTCCATCGCCGCCGCCCTCGCGCGCGGCGGCCGCGTCAGGCCGAAGAACCTCGCGATCGCGTCGCGCCGCCGCGATGCGACCGCGAGCAGCGCGCCGGGCGCGCCGAGGCAGAGCGCCCAGACCAGCGGGCGCGCAAAGCGGCCTCCGGGGAGCGCCTGCAGGATCTCGCGCAGCGCCGCGGCCCCCCGGAACACCCGGGCGTGCGCGACGTCGCCCGCCTCGCGCACCTCGAAGAGCTCCGGCCGGGGCTCTCCTCCCCCGGCCGCCTCCGCGTCCGCGGCGACCGCCGCGCGCGCCTCCTCGAACCGGAGCAGCTCGAGGCCGTCGAGCCGGACAAGGAGCCGCATGAACGCGAAGGCGAGCGGCGAGCTGCCGTCGTAGACGACGACCCTCTGCGCCGCGCGGCGGCGATACCACCGCTCGAGAGCGTCCCAGTGCTGCGACGTCGGCAAGAGGAACGACCAGCCGATCATGAACCACGAGAAGGGGCCGAGGCGCATCATCACCCCGAACGAGCCGTGCAGGCCCCACATCGCCAGCATCGCCAGCGCGCGCGTGAAGCGGCGGCCGTAGGGCGAGAGGATCCAGGCCACGAGCAGCGCCTCGACCACGAGGACTCCCCAGGTGAGCCCCCGCTTCCCCCAGAGAGGGATGTACTCCCGCGCGACGACCGCGAGCCCCGTCACCATGCGGTCGAGGTGCAGGACGTAATGCACCGTCTCGCCGCGACGCCAGATCTGGCCCGACTTGTTGACGACGTTGAAATAATAGATGGTCGCCAGGTTGAGGATCGCGAGGAGCACGATCCCCGAGACGTACGGGCGCTCGGCCCACGCGGGGCGGCTCCTGTCCGCGAGATCCGCGGCCGTTCGCTCCCGCCGCTCGCGGAAGGAGCGGATCAGCGCGTCGACCGAGAAGCGCCTGCCGGTCGGCATGAACATCGCCCAGCAGGTGATGAGGTTCACGACGACATAGCCGCCGTTCTCGATCATGACGATCCGGTTGTCCCTGCTCGTCACGAGGAGGAAGGACAGGATCGAGAACAGCCGCGTGTGCCAGCCGACGAAGAAGCAGAGGAAGCAGAAGAGCGAGAGCGCGAACGCGACGTGGACCTCTTCTATCGACGAGAACGCGTGATACAGGCTGAAGTTGAATCCGCTGCTCGGGTGGAAGAGGTGGTAGTGGTTGGTGAGCACCCCGTCGTTGCTGTAGATCCAGCTCGCCTCGGCCCAGTGGCGCACGCAGTCGCTCGCCAGGAGGAAGCCGAGCACCAGCCTGAACAGGCCGAGCGTGCGGACGTCGATTGTGCAGTAGTGCTCCTTGATCCAGCGCCCCACGCGCCGGAGGCGCCCCTCGGCCGTCGGCTTCGGGGCTCCGGCGGGCGGCCTGGGCGGCGCGCTCTCCTCCGGCGCGCCCTCGCCCGCCGGCGCGCTCTCCTCCGGCGCGCCCTCGCCCGCCGGCGCGCTCTCCTCGGCCGCGCCCTCGCCCGCCGGCGCGCTCTCCTCGGCCGCGCCGCGATCCGCGGCGCTCGGGTCCTCGTCAGGCCCACGCATGCGAGCGCCTCAGTTCGACTTGTTCGGTCGGATGAGGCCCGGCGCGAGGGGCGGCATGCGCTCGCCCAGCTTCCCCGTGCCTCCCCGCGAGTGCGAGAACAGCTTCTCCCGCTCGAAGGTGGCTGACGCGGGCGCGCCGGGCGCGGGGGTCAGCGCCGAGACCCAGTACGCATCGTAGCCCGACAGCGCCATCTCGCGCGCCCCGCCGGCCGCGAGGGGCCCGCCCTTCGCGAGGTAGTCGCGGAAGGCGCGCTGGAAATCGGAATACTCCGGCCGCCGGACGCGATCGAGGTAATCAGACCAGAGCTGGCCGAGCCGCGCCCCCGGGTGCCCGGCGGGCTGCAGCCGCGGCTCCTCCCCGGTCAGCGGATCGATCGGCTTGTGCGCGCGCGTCTGGCCGTCGATCACCAGCAGCGCGTTGCTCCGCGGCGGCTCGGGCGCCATCACGTCCCACCGCGCCATCATGCGCGGCCACGACGCCACGCCGGCGAGCACCCTCCCCTGCGGGACGGCGGCCGCGCCGGGCAACGGGTTCTCCTTCGCCGTCTGCGCCAGCATCGCGGCGAGCACCACGAGCACCGCCACCTCGCGCAGCGACCCCAGCACGAGGCGCGCCACCCGCACCGCCGGCGCAGGCCTGCCCGGAGCGGCGCCCTCATCGTCGCCGTCCGCGTGGCCCTCGTCGAACAGCGGCATCCCGCACGCCTGCTTGCCGAGGAGCACGCTGATCTGGTGCCTGCGCTTCGCGACCACCTCGTAGAGCACGTCCAGGAGGTGCGAGATGCCCGGCAGCTTGAGCGGCCAGGCGAGCCAGCCGAGCGGCAACGCCAGGAGCCCCTCGGTCACCGCCGCGCCCTTCGCGTACACGCGCCCGTTCCGGTCGACCGCGAGCACCGTCTGCTCGACGAGCTCCGCCGTGACCTCCTTCGGCATCGGCACGAGCTCCGTGGCGCCCGTCTGGTTGCGGACATAGAGCTCGTCGAGCGCGACGTTGCCCTGGAAGGCCACGTGCCCGCGCAGATCGAGCCGCTTGATCAGGCGGCACAGCATGAGGCAGAGGCCGCAGTCGGCATCGTACACCAGCGTGCGCGCCCGCCGCTCGTTCCACGAGCGCTCGTAGACGTCCCAGAGCTCGCCCGGCAGGACGAGCGGCGCAGCGGCGGCGAGCGCCCAGCCGAACATCCCGAGATCGAAGAAGATCCCGAGGATCAGCCCGTGCACCAGCATCAGCGCGGCGGCGACCCCGCGCGTCCAGCGGAAGAGCGCGGGGACGAAGAGGAGCGCCGGGATCGCGAGCTGCATGGCCCACGTGCCCAACGTGAGCCCGCGCAGCGTGCCGAGCGGCAGGGCGTCGCGGAGCCAGATGCCCGCGTCGCTCGCCAGGCGCTCGGCGTGGAGCGCATAGTAGAACGCCGTCCCGTCGCGCCACGCCTCGCCGCGCTGCTGGAGCGCCGTACAGAGGTAGATGAGCGCGAGCTGCAGCAGCACCGCCAGCGCGGCGAGCGACGTCGGCGACCATCCCGGCAGGCGTCCGGCCTCGATCTCGGCCTCCGAGGCCCTCGACCGGTCGTTCAGCTCCGTGTCGCGCTGCTCGTCCCGGAGCGCCAGCGAGGCGCGGAGGCTGTCGAGCGAGAGGCGGTTCCCGCAGGGCAGGAAGGCGGTGAACGCGAGGAGCGCGATCGCCGCGTAGTTGCCGGCGTTCTCGAGCAGGATGTTCCTCGACGTCAGGCTCGTGAGCGTGACGAGCGCGAGGACGTGGAAGACGCGCGTCCGGTAGCCGAGCAGGAACAGCGCGTAGACGACGAGCGCGAGCGCGAAGGCGAAGTGGGCCTCTCCCACCGTCGAGAAGGCGTGGAGCAGGCTGAAGACCTGCTCCTTTCCGCGGAGGTTGAAGAGGTGGTTGTGGTTCGGGAGGACGCCCTCGTTCGAGTAGAAGTCCCGCACCCACCGCCACCGCGCGAGGAGATCGGCGATGAGGACCAGCCCGAAGGTGATGCGAAACAGCCCGAGCGAACGGGCGTCGATGCGCAAGAAGTGATCGCGAAGTGATTTCACGGAGAGTCCTCGACCCGGAATCCGTAATCCGATGCATGCTCGAGCTCGGGGACGCTCGGCTGGCGAAGTAGCAAGGAGCGCACTGTCCAGAGATCGCCGAAGACGCGGTAGCGCAGCGCGGTCTGGTCGAGGTAGTCGACGCCCGCGGAGCCGCCCGTGCCGGTGCGCCGGCCGATCACCCGCTCGACCATCCGCGCGTGGCGCTGCCGCCAGATGAGCATGGCCTGCTCCATCTCCAGGACGCGGTCGAGCACCTCGCGCGGCCACGCGAGCCGGGGCAGCTCGCGGTAGCTCTCGATGAAGACGATCGCCGCGCGGACGGCCCGGCGCCTCTCGCAGGTGGCCGCGTCGGCGCCCGGGTCGTCCTCGGCGAGCAGGAACGCCTCGGCGTTCGCGTTCTCGGCCTCGTACCGCGCGCGGAGCCGCTCGACGTCCGCCGGGGTGAGCGCCTTGTCGATCGCGATCTGGACCCGGCGCTCGTTCTCCTCGCGCATCGAGCGCATGTAGCTGCGCAGGAAGCACACGACCCCACCCGGCTCGCTCGATCCGTCGATCGGCGTCCGCGACAGCCACTCGTACAGGTAGTGCTTGAGGCTCGGCCCGCTCGCGAGCCGCGCCTCCAGCCGGCGCGTCGCCGACGACGGCGAGCCGTCCGCGGTCTTGAGCGCCTCCTTGTAGCTCCCCTCCCGGCCGAGCGGGATCCGGACCTCGTCGTCGAGCCCCATCAAGACCTCGATCTCGCGCAGCTGCGCCGACTGGAAGCCGCTCGCGGGGATGAGGCGATCCCGGAAATCCAGGTAATCACGCGTGGTTAGCGTCTCCATCACCCGGAAGTGCTGGATCGCCTGCTCGAAGATGGTGACGACCCGCCTGAACGAGCGCGCCGCGGAGGCGAGCTTCTGATCGGGCACCGGGTTCTGGCGGAAGAGCTCACGCGCCGAGGTGAGCTCCCGGAGGATGAGCTTGAACCAGAGCTCGTAGATCTGGTGGACGACGATGAACAGGGCCTCGTCGTTGCCGACCTTCTGCTCGTCGTCGTCGAATCCACCCTGGAGGGCGAGCAGCTCCTCGACGTGGATATATTCCCAGTAGTTCATGTCGGTGGCGATCGCTGGACGTGCCGCCGGAGGAGCTCGCGCGGCGTGCCCGCGGCGCATCCTGCGCCGGCTCCACGAGCGGCGCCCGGAGTCTACTTCCCGCCCCCCCGGAAACGGAAGTGCGCCGGCGCCGCGCGCACGGAAAGCGCGCCCGGTCCGGAGGGCGGTTTCACGGGCACGGCGCGCCTTCCACCGGCGCGGTCCATGCCCGGCGCGCTCACGGCGCGCCCGCGGGGCCGGGCGGCGGCTCGGCGGGCGGCGGCTCGGCCGGCGGCTCGGCGGGCGGCGGCTCGGCCGGCGCGCGCCGCAGGCCGTCGGGGCCCATGTCGAAGGGCGGCGCATAGCTCGTGAGCTCGGCCCGCTCGTAGCTCGCGCCGCTCGCGGCCTCGATCGCCACCACGCCGACGTCCGGGCAGTACGTCGACACGAAGCGCGCCGGCCTGTCGCCGAGGCGCTCCTCGACGGTCTGCACGCACCCCGTGAACCGGCCCGCGGGCACCTCGATCGCCGCGTCGACCGCGGCGATCCGGGCGCGGCCGCCGTGCTCGCCGGTCCACGTCGTGCCGGGCGCGATCGGCTCCTTGAGCACGAAGACGCCCGTGTCGCTGCGGATCACGCCCTCGGGGGTGAACTCGAAGCGCTTCGCCCCCGAGGGGAACCGGAGCTCGCCGCGGCGCCCGTCCGCGCGGTGCACGCGCGCGACGAGGAGGCCCTGCTCCCCGCGCTCGCTCAGGGTCGCGTAGTGGTAGATATGCCCGTCGACGAGCGGGAAGTAGCGCTCGGCCGGCGTGCCCGACGTGGCGCCCTTCTGCCCGTCGGGCGCCGCGTTCCACGCCGCGGGCCGCGCCGGGCCGGCGGCGCCCCCGCAGCCGATCAGCGCGAGCGCGAGGGCGGCGAGCCGCCGCGGGCCGGGGCGGCCGGAGGGGCGATCGATCTCGGGGCTCACCGCGCTGCCTCCCCGGCCGTCACGGGCGGGGTCGTCACGGGGACACGTGGCTGTGGGACCAGTACCAGAGCGACAGGAACGCGAGCAGCGCGATGGCCGCGAGGAGCAGGGCGACGGCGAGCGGGTCGGGGTCGATCCGGCGCAGCAGCGCCCGCGCTGCGCGGCGGACGCGGACGCGCTCGCCCTCGGCGTCCTCGGCGTCGTCGCGCTGGGCCTGGCTCTCGCCGGGAGGCCGGGAAGAATGTCTCTTCGCCGAAGGCACGCCGCGGAGGTCGTCGGGCTCGGCCCCGCTCAGGAGCCGCTTCGCGCCGGCCCGGACGAGCGCGTAGTCGCCGCGCTCGAACGCCTGCTCGAGGCGCTCGAGCTCGGGATCGCGCGGGATCGCCGGCGCGGCGCTGCCCGGCGGCGACGCCGCCGCGCCGCGCTGCCTCGCGCGCTTCTTCGTCCGGCGCCGCGGCTCGGCGTCGGCGGACCCGCCCGGCGGGGAGCCCGGCTCCGGCTCGGCCGGCGCAGGCCGGTCGGCGGCGACCGGCTCGCGCCCGTCGGCATCCGCCGGCGCAGGCCGGTCGGCGTCGGCCGGCTCTGGACCGTCGGCGTCGGCCGGCGCCCTGTCCGTCACGTGCAGCTCTCGGTGGTGATGAAGGCCATGGCCGAACCCCTGGGCGGATTGTCGAGACGCGGCAGGCTACCGGAACCCGGGCCCGCGTGCCCCAAAAAAGCCCAGGAAAACACGGGATCGGCCGGCGCGGCGCGGCCTACCGCCGGTTCCGGTCCCGGTCGACCTCCATGGGCTCCGGGCGGTCTCTCCAGGGGACGGCCGCCTCGCCCTCGCCGCTCACCACGCAGCGGAGCGCCTCGCACGCGGCCCGGTAGTACGCCTTGCGGCCACAGCCGACGGCCTTGAACTGGCCGCCGATCTGCTCCTCGATGCGGACGTCCTTGTCGGCGCAGTCGAGGTCGGACGTGGCGCGCGCCCGGACCATCGGCATCGCGTTCGACGGCACGTTGGCCACGCTGCACGCTGGCGAGAGCGCGCCGGCGAGAAGGGCGGCGAAGGGGACGAGGGCGGCGACGGAAGAAGGGCGCACGGCCTGAGCGTAATCCACCGATCCGCCTGAAATCCCCAGAAATGAACCACGGATCAGAACTGGAAGTACACGAACGGCACGGCGGCCGCGCTCGCCGCCTCGTGGAGTCCGACCGCGACGAGGAACAGCAGCGCGCCCTGGAGCGGCGCCGGCGCCGCGACGAAGGCGCCGCGGGCGCGCTCGTAGAGGCGCTCCGGCACGTAGTGGGACAGGAGCGCGACCCCGAGGAGCGCGACGAGCGCGGGCGGCAGGTTCGGGTGGAAGGTCGTCAGCGTGCCGATCTGCCGCAGGATGAGCACGGCCTGCGAGAAGGTCGGCACGCGGAAGAAGATCCACGCGAAGCAGACGTAGTGGAACGTCAGCAGCACGCACAGCACGTGGACCGGGAACGAGCGCGCGCGCGACGCCGTCGACCCCTCGCGCGCGCCCTCGCCGCCCGGGCGGCGGCGGTCCACGGCGCGCTGGAAGGCGCGCGTCACGGCGAGGCCCAGGCCGTGGAGGAAGCCCCAGAAGACGAAGCTCCACGACGCCCCGTGCCAGAGGCCGCCGAGCAGCATCGTGATCATCAGGTTGCGGTACGTCGCGAGCTCCGAGCCGCGGTTGCCGCCGAGCGGGATGTACAGGTAGTCGCGGAGCCACGTGGAGAGCGAGATGTGCCAGCGGCGCCAGAAATCGGCGAGGTTCCGGGCCTTGTACGGCGCGTCGAAGTTCTTCGGGAACCGCACCCCGAGCAGCAGCGCCGAGCCGATCGCGATGTCGGTGTAGCCCGAGAAATCGCAGTAGATCTGCGCGGCGTAGCCGTAGACGCCCGCGAGGACCTCCAGGGCCGAGTAGTTCTCCGGGCGCTCGAAGACGCGGTCGACGAGGTTGAGCGCGAGCTGGTCCGAGAGGACGACCTTCTTCACGAGGCCGAGCGCGACGAGGAACAGCCCCTCGCCGCTCTCGTCGCGGGTGAGGCTCGGGGCGCGCTCGAACTGCGGGAGCAGGTCGCGCGGGCGCACGATGGGGCCGGCGACGAGGTGCGGGAAGAAGGCGACGAAGAGCAGGTAGCGGAGGTAGCTCTTGTGGGGCGGGAGCTCGCCCCGGTACACGTCGATGACGTAGCTCATCGACTCGAACGTGAAGAACGAGATGCCCACCGGCGGCAGGAGCACCCGGAACGCGTGACCGACGCTCGCCGGCTCGCCCGTGAGCAGGGCGCGCAGCGCCTCGACGTTCTCGATCGCGAAGTTCCAGTACTTGAAGAACCCCAGGAACCCGAGGTTCAGCGCCACGGTGGCGATGAGCATCGCGCGCCGCGCCCGGGGCCTCGGCTCGCGGGCGATCGCGCGGGCGAGCAGGAAATCGACGGTGGACGAGGCGAAGATGAGCGGCAGGTAGCGCCAGTCCCAGGCCGCGTAGAAGCCGTAGCTCACGAGGAGCAGGAACACGAGGCGCGCCCGGATGCCGGCGAACCGCACGAGCGCCCACGATCCAACGAAGACGGCGGCGAAGAACTCGGCGTAGCGGAGGGTATTGAAGAGCACGGCCGGTCGGATCCCGGGTCAGGCGGGGGCCAGGGGGCGCGGCGCGCGGCAGGGCCGAGCGCGTTGTCGCAGGGCGGGCTACCCGGGCGCCCGGGCGGCGGAGCGCCGTCTACCACGGGGCGCGCCGCGCGGTTGAGCTTGCGGCGCGACGCGATGTTGAACGGGGCCCCGCGTCGTGCCAAGGATGGAGCCGATGCTGGGTCGCCTGATCCTCGGGGTTGTGAAGGGGCTCATCGTGGGGGGCTTGCTGGGGTTCGGGCTGGCCAAGCTCGGCTTCGCGGCGCCCATCGCGATCGTCGCCTACGTGGCCGCGGCGCTTGCCGGGGTCCTGGTGGGGCTCGTCGCGGGCAAGCCCATCTGGGCCAAGGACGCGAAGATCGAGGCGGGGATGAAGGCCTTCGTCGGGGCGCTGCTCGGCGTCGGCCTGATGTACGCCGCGCGCCGGTGGCTGACCTTCCCGGTGCCGGTGCCGCTCGGCGAGCTCGGGGGCGCGAACCTGTCGCTCGGCGAGGCCGCGGGGAGCGCCGGCACGTTCGGCGGCCTCGCGATCACGTCGCTCGCCGCGATCGCCGCGCTGCTCGGCGGCTTCTACGAGGCCGACAACGGCCCGTCGGACGAGGAGAAGCCGGGCGCGACGCCGGAGGTGAAGGCGGCGGGCAACAACAAGCGCATCGCGGCGTCCGCCGCGGCCGTCGACGTCGACGACGACGTCGACGTCGAGCCCGAGAAGAAGCGCTCGAAGAAGTAGCCTGTGCCTGTCGCGCGGGCGCTCCTCTATGCGGCCTCGCTCGGCGCGCTCGCGCTTGTCGCGCGGTCGCTGCTCGTCGCGCCGGTGTCCATCGCGGTCGCCTGCGCGGCGGCCGTCGGGTACCTGGCGCTCGTCCTGTGCGGGGTCTTCTTCCTCGGGCTCGGCATGTTCGTCGACGTGGTGAAGCGCGGCCCGCCCGGCGCGCGGGGCGTCGCGCTGACGTTCGACGACGGGCCGAGCCCGGAGCACACGCCGCGGGTCCTCGCGCTGCTGGACGAGGCGGGCGTGAAGGCGACGTTCTTCGTCATCGGCCGCAAGGCCGAGGCCCACCCGGAGCTCGTCCGCGAGATCGCGGCGCGGGGCCACGCCGTCGCGCTGCACAGCCACGCGCACGACCGGCTCTTCTCGCTGCGCTCGGCCCGCTACGTCGAGCGCGACCTCCGGCGGGGCCTCGACGTCATCGAGCGGATCACCGGCGCCCGCCCCGCGCTGTTCAGGCCGCCTGTCGGCCACACGAGCCCGCGCATGGCCCGCGTGGTCGACGCGCTCGACCTCGACGTAATCGGCTGGTCGGCGCGGGGGTTCGACGGGCTCGCCGGGGCGACCCCCGAGGCGGTGGCGGCCCGGGTCATCCCGGGGCTCCGCGACGGGGCCATCGTGCTGCTCCACGATGCGGCCGAGCGCGACGACCACGCGCCCGCGGGGGTCGCGGCGCTCCCGCGCATCCTCGCGGCGATGAGCCAGCGCAACCTGGTCGGGGTCCGCGTCGACGCCTGGCTCGACGAAGGCGCCGGGGACGACGCGCCGCCCTAGACCATTTCGCTCAGGTGGCGCTACGCTCCGTCCGATGGCTGCGCCGGTGAGTCTGACGCTTTTTGCGCATATCGTCGCCAGACCGGAGGACGAGCTCGACCTCGCCGAGGCGGCGCTCCTCATCGACGACGCCGCGTACCCGGGGCTCGACATCCCCCGCTACCTCGGCGTGCTCGACCAGCTCGGCGGCGAGGCGCGCCGCGCGCTCGAGCGCCCCCTGCGCGCCGCCGAGGCGACGCCTGGCAGCGGCCCGAGCGAGCAGCTGCTCCGCTGGTTCTACGGCGAGCTCGGGTTCCACGGGAACGCGGGGGACTACTACGACCCGAAGAACAGCTACCTGCACGAGGTCCTGGATCGCCGGACGGGCATCCCCATCACGCTGGCCGTCGTGCTCCTCGAGGTGTGCTGGCGGGCGGGCCTGGATGCGCAGGGCGTCTCGTTCCCGGGTCACTTCCTGGTGAGGACGCCGGTCCGCGGCGGCATGCTGCTCATCGATCCGTTCGAGGGCCGCCTGCTCGGCCGGGACGACCTGCGCGCGCTGCACACCCGCACCACCGGCGCCAAGAGCGAACCGGACCCGCGGCTGCTGGTGCCGGCGCAGAAGCGGCAGATCCTCGTGCGCATGCTGAACAACCTGCGCTCGATCTACTCGAGCCGCTCGGACGCGGCGCGGCTGCGCGGCGTGCTCGAGCGGATCCAGGTGCTCGCGCCGACCGAGGAGCTGCGCAAGGAGCTCGATCAGCTCGGCGGCGAGCGGCCGTGGCCGACGCTGGGGCGCGGGGTGAACTGACGGGGCGACGGGGCGGGAGGACGGGGAGCCGCAGGCGCTCATGGGCGCGTGGCGCCCCGTGCGCAGGGGCATGACAGACCCGACCCCGCAGCCGGTCAGAGCTGCTCGGCGTGCTCGGAGAGATAGGCGGCCACACCCGCGGTCGAGGCCGTCATGCCACGCTCGCCTCTCCGCCATCCGGCCGGGCAGACCTCGCCGTGCTGCTCGTGAAACTGGAGCGCATCGACCAGCCGGATCAGCTCGTCCATGTCGCGCCCGAGCGGCAGGTCATTGACGATCGCGGAGCGCACGACGCCGTCCCGGTCGACGAGGAACGCCGCGCGAAGGGCCACGCCGTCGTCGTTCTCGACGCCGTAGGCGCGGCAGATCTCGTGCTTCACGTCGGCCGCCAGGGTGAAGCGGACCGGCCCGATGCCGCCGCGCTCCACGGGGGTCTCGCGCCAGGCGTGGTGCGTGTATTCAGAGTCGATCGAGACCCCGATGACCTCGACGTTGCGCTCGCGGAACGCCTCGACCCGGTGGTCGAGCGCGATCAGCTCCGAGGGGCAGACGAAGGTGAAGTCGAGGGGATAGAATACGAGGAGACCATATCTCGACTCGATGGCCTTCGAGAAGCGGAACGCGGCGGTGATCGAGCCGTCCGGCAGGACAGCGGCGCAGGAGAAATCAGGGGCTTTTTTCCCCACCAGCACGGTCATATCCATTCCTTTCATCGAAGATCGGCGACAGACGACAGCATCGGAGCGCGGGCGGCCGGCGCGCTGTCCGCGCCGAGGCCCAGGGCAAGCTCGTCCACCGTCTCGCGCGGGAGCGCGACGGTCTCGATCTCGCCCGCGTAGTGGACGCCCAGGTGGACATCCACGCTCCGCTCGAGCAGCGCGCGGGCGGCGTCGCGGTCGAGCGGGAACCGCAGGTATTGCACGGGGCAAGAGGGGTCGTGCACGGGGGAGAGCAGCTCGGCGGCGACCCTTCGCTCGCCGAGCATCAGCAGCACCACGGCTTGCCCCGCGACGAGCCCCTCGATCAGGGCCTGACCCGCGACCCAGGGGCCGCCCTGGATCATGAGCGTGGCGGTGATCTCACCGGCCCTCGGGATGAGGCGGTCGTACTCCGCGACCTCCTCCTCGACGCGCTCGGGCCTCACGGGGCGCTCGAGCCAGAGCATCTCCTGGATGTGGTAGAGGACCGTCTCGCGCGACTCGAACAGGACCGAGACGTGGAGCCCGACGGCCACGCGGCGCCGGCGCTTCAGCTCGATGATGCGGCCACGGTACCTGGCGCGCACGATGCCGTAGGCGTCGGTGGAGAGGAGATCTGCGGCGGCGAAGACAGGGGTCATCGAATCACCTCATCCCGGCTCAGAGCGAGCTCACGAAAACGAGCACGGAGGCGCGATCGGCGGCAGGGAGCGCGCGGAACGCCTCGCGCGAGGGTTCGGCCTCGCCGCCATGGCCGTGCCAGAGGACGGCCTCAGCGGCTCTCCGGGCGCGGTGCGCTCCCAGCGAGCACCAGAGTCGGCACCAGCGCACACGCCAAGAAGCTCCTGGTCATCCTGCCTCAATCCCCGGATGTCCCGGCGAGCGAGGCTCGACGGGACATCCGGAGTAGCACTGGCCCCTTCAGGATGTAAATGAAATTCACTTTCATTTTCAAAAAAAGGCCGACCGGGCCGACCTGCCGGCCGCGCGGAGGTGGGTCGTGAAGGCCCTGACGTCTCCGAGACGTCTGGAGGAGCTGCGGAAGGAGCTGGACCAGAAGCGCCACCGCCGCGCGGTCAGGCTCTGCCTGCACGGCCTCGTGCTGCCGCCCTTCCACGGAGAGCTCGCGGTCGCCTCGTGGTGGATCCCTGGCGCCGTCGAGGCGTAGCGCTCTCCCGCCGCGTCACCCTCCGCGCGGCCCCACCCCCGGCAGCAGCACAACGAACCGCGCCCCGCCGTCGGCCCCTGGCTCGACCCCGATCGAGCCGCCCGCGACCTCGATGAGCCCGCGGCACACAGCGAGCCCGAGCCCCGTCCCCTCGCCGACCTCCTTGGTCGTGATGAACGGCTCGAACAGCGTCTCGCGCACCGCCTCGGCGATCCCCGGCCCGTTGTCCTCGACCTCGATCCGCGCCCCTCCGCCCGCGCCCCGCGACGCGCGCACCACCACGCGCCCCCCGGCGCGCGGCACCGCGTCGGCCGCGTTCAGGAGCAGGTTCAGGAGCACCTGCACGAGCCGCCCGTGCGACAGCGGGACGGGCGGCACGTCGGGCGCGACGTCCCGCAGGAGCTCGACCGCGCGGAACTCCCTCTGCGGCGCCACGAGCGAGACGACGTCCTCGATCGCCTCCGCCACCGAGCCGGAGGGCTCCTCCCCGGCCTGCTCCGCGCCGCGCGCCGCCGGCCGCGCGAAGTCGAGCAGGTCGCGCAGGATCTTGTGGATGCGCTCCGTCTCGCGCTTCATCCGCTCGACGAACTCGCGCTCCTCGTCCGGCGTGAGGCCCCCGGCCAGCAGCAGCTCCTGGAAGCCGAGGATCGCCGCGATCGGGTTGCCGATCTCGTGCGCGAGCCCCGCC
The DNA here is from genome assembly GCF_051519845.1 of Sorangium sp. So ce362. Lineage (NCBI taxonomy): Bacteria > Pseudomonadati > Myxococcota > Polyangiales > Polyangiaceae > Sorangium > Sorangium sp. So ce362. The sequence continues at coordinate 10,624,318 of NZ_CP150332.1, forward strand.
GCCAGCCGCCCCACGGACGCGAGCCGCTCCGAGCGGACCAGCCGCTCCTGCGCGCTCTTCAGGTCCGCCGCGTAGCGCTCGACCTCCGCGATCTTCGCCCGCAGCGACTCCTCGTCCGCCCGGAGGCGGCCCGTCATGAGCGCGAGGCTCGCCCCGAGCTCCCCGAGCTCCCGCGCGCCGGCCCGCGGCACCTCGAGGTCGCGCGCCCCGCCGGCCACGCGGCGCGCGGCCTCCGACAGCGCGTCGACCGGCCGCACCACGAGGCGCGTCATCGCGATGTACGCGAACACGAGCAGCGCCAGCGCCACCACCCCCGTGTAGAGCGCCACGATCCGGACGAGCGGCGCGGCGGGCACCGTCGACGGGTCGGTCGGCACAAGCACGGCCACGGAGCCCACCTGCGGCGGCCGCGCGGCGTCGGCCTCCGGCGCGCGCGCCGGATCCGCGCGCGGCGCCGCCTCGCGCGCTTGCTCCGGGACGATGACCAGGATCGCGCCGCCCCGCGCGGTGCGCGCCGCCCTCAGCACCTCCGCGCCCGCCTCGACGGAGGCCGGCAGCGCCGCCGCCGCCTCCGGCTCGCCGGCGCGGTCGACGAGCGCGCCCGCCGCGTCGTAGACGCCGATCGCCGACGCTCCATCCGGCCCGAGCTGCGCCTCGAGCAGCAGCGAGAGCTCCGGCGCGGACCGGCTCACCCGCGCCGCGGCGACGTGCCCGGCGATCGCGCGGCCGATCGCGCGGGCGCTCGACGCGCGCGCGCCGCCCATCGTGGCCCGCGTGAGGTTCGCGACGGCGAAGAAGAGCGGCACGAACGCGAGCACGAGCAGCGCGCCGAGCGCGAACAAGAGCTGAAGCCGGATCCCGAGCCGCACGTGTGTCCCTGCCCCTCGGCGCCATCCTCGCCCAGGTCGCCCCCGATCGCACCCGGCAGGCGCGGATCCACGCCGCACGCGCGCCGCGGGGAGATCCGGCGCGGTGCCGCCCGGGTGAGCTGGGCTGTCGATCGCCGCCCGCCCGCCGCCCGCCGCCCGCCGCCCGCCCGCCGCGACGGAGCCCCGGCCAGATCTGCCGTGCGCCGAGGGAGACCTGCGCAGGCTCCGGGAGCGGCCGCCGCACCGGCGCGCTGCGGCGCCCATGCTAGCCTGACACGTGGGCTGTCCAGCGAGCGACGTCCAGGATCAGACGAGGAACGGGCCTCGGGAGCAACCGGTCTCAGACCATCAGGGCCCGGCGCGCGCCGAGGACGAGCCGGGCACGCCGGCCGAGGACGCGTGGACGCCGGCGCTCCTCGGCGCGCTGGACGCGCTGGCCTGGGAGGTCTCCGGCGACGCGCTCGAGCTGTCGGTGGTGCGCGCGCCGGCGAGGGAGCTGTTCGGGCACGCCGCCGAGCGCTGGGCGGCCGATGACCGGCTCTTCTGGCGACAGCAGCACCCGGAAGACCGCCCGCGGCTGCTCGCCATCGCGCGCAAGGTCCTCGCGGAGGGGGGGACCGAGCGCATCGAGCACCGCTTCATCGCCGCGGACGGCCGCACGGTGTGGCTGAGCAGCGAGCTCGCCCGCCGCGACGCCCCCGCCGGCAGGGTGCCCGTCGCCCGCGGCCTCTCCACCAACGTGACGCGGGCGAAGGTCGCGGAGGAGGCGCTCCGCGAGAGCGAGGAGCGGGCGCAGGCGCTGCTCGAGTCGACCGAGCAGGGGATCTATGGGCTCGATCGCGCGGGCCGGTGCACGTTCGCCAACGGGGCCTGCGTGCGGCTGCTCGGGTACCGCGACGAGGCGGAGCTCGCCGGGCGCACCATGCACCAGCTCGTCCACCACACGCGCGAGAGCGGCGCGCCGCTGCCCGAGTCGGAGTGCCGGATCTGCCACACGCTCCGGAGCGGCGAGCCCACGCACCTCGCCGGCGAGCTGCTCTTTCGCGCGGACGGGACGACCTTCCCCGTCGAGTGCTGGTCCCGCCCCGTCCGCCGGCAAGGCGAGACCGTCGGCGCCATCATCACGTTCGTCGACATCACCGAGCGGAAGCGGAGCGAGCAGCTGCTCGCCGCCCAGGCGCTCATGAGCGCGCTCCGGGCCGAGGTGGGCGCGGCGCTGTCCCACCCCGGCACGATGCGCGAGCTCCTGCAGCGCGGAGCCGAGGCGATCCGGGGACACCTCGGCGCGGCGTTCGCCCGCATCTGGCTGCTCGACGAGCGCGAGCAGGTGCTGGAGCTCCACGCGAGCGCGGGGATGTACACGCACCTCGACGGGCGCCACAGCCGCATCCCCGTGGGCAGCTACAAGATCGGCCGCATCGCGAGCGAGCTCCGGCCGCACATGACGAACGACGTCCTGCACGACCCCCAGGTGAGCGAGAAGGACTGGGCGCGGCGCGAGGGCATGGTGTCCTTCGCCGGCTACCCCTTGGTCGTCGAGGATCGACTCATCGGCGTCATGGCGATGTTCGCGCGGAGCCCCCTGCACGAGCAGGTGCTCGAGGCGCTCGGGACGATCGCCGACATGGTCGCCCAGGGGATCGAGCGCAAGCGCGCCGAGGAGGCGCTCCAGGAGAGCGAGGCCAGGCGCGCCGCCGAGTACGCCGTCCTGCGGCGCATCATCGAGCAGAGCGGCGACGGGATCGTCATGGTGGACGAGCACGGCGTCGTCCGCCTGATGAACCCGGAGGCCGAGCGGCAGCTCGGGCCGGCGACGGAGCTCCCGCTGGACGCGTGGGCGCGGGCGACGGGCATCTCCACGCCGGAGGGCGCCCCGATGTCCGCCGCGGAGACGCCGCTCCACCGCGCCCTGCACGGCGAGAAGGTGGAGAGCGTCCGCTGGCAGGTCCGGCGGCCGGACGGCCTGGCGCGCGTCCTCTCCGCGAGCGCGTCCCCGCTGCGCCGCGCGGACGGCGCGCCCGCCGGCGCGGTGATGAACACCCGCGACGAGACGGAGCAGCTCCGGCTGGAGGAGGAGCGCGAGCGGCTGCTCCGGAGCCTCCAGGAGGCGGTCCAGGTGCGCGACGAGTTCCTCTCCATCGCGTCGCACGAGCTCAAGACGCCGCTCACCGCGCTCCTCCTCCAGGTGGAGAGCCTCCGCCGGGCGATCCGGCTCGGCCAGTTCCCCCAGGACACGGCGCGGCTCGACGCCAAGCTCTCGACCATCCACCGGAGCGTCTTCCGGCTGAGCGATCTCGTGAATGAGCTGCTCGACGTCTCCCGGATCTCGGCGCGGGGCCTGCCGCTCCACGTCGAGGACTTCGACCTCGTGGCGCTGCTCCGCGAGAGCATCGAGCGGTTCGAGGAGGTGGCGCGCCGGGGCTCGTCCATCCGGCTGCTCGGGAGCCCGGAGGTCCTCGTGCGCTGGGATCGCGCCCGCATGGAGCAGGTGGTCACGAACCTCCTGTCGAACGCCGTGAAGTACGGCGCCGGCGCCCCCATCGACGTGCACGTCGAGGCCGACGCGGAGCGGATCCGGTTCGACGTGCAGGATCGAGGCATCGGCATCGCGACCGGCGACCAGGCGCGCATCTTCGAGCGGTTCCAGCGCGCGGCGTCGGTGATGCACTACGGCGGGTTCGGCCTCGGCCTCTGGATCGTGCGGCTCATCGTGGAGCAGCACGGGGGCGCCGTGCGGGTGGAGAGCGCGCCGGGGCGCGGCGCGACCTTCTCGGTCGAGCTGCCCCGCGCCGTCGCGGGGGCCGGCGCGCCGGCGGAGGGCGGCATGCCGCCGGCGCCGGGGCCGGAGGGCGGGTAGACAGAGGCGAATCGTTGGTGGGTCGGCGCACGATTGCGACCTCCCGCGCGGCCTTCCAGCGGACGACCCACGCCGATCACGCTCGTGCTCCGCTCTCGACGACCCACACGCTCAAGGACGCACCTTGTCCCCGGCTCTCGCCCGTTTCCCCCTGCCGGCCGACCGCCCGCAGCCGAGAACTGGGCCCTCGGGATCGGCCTCTGGTAGCCGCATGCGAGCCCATGGCCAACCTGGTGCTCGCCGTGCTCACCGCCCGCCGTATCGCGCGCAACGCGGCGCCGCTCGCGTGCGCCCTGGCCCTCGGAGGGCTCGTGGTCCTCGACGCGGCCAAGCGCCTGCCGCAGGTCGCGGCCGCGGCGGCGCTGCTCGTGCTGGTCGCGGCGCTCGTCCAGCGGGCGTGGCGGCGCGCGGCCGCCATCGAGGCGAGCGCGCTGCTCGACCTCGAGGTCGGCGCCCTCCTCGTCGTCGCGACGTTCGCCGCGGTCCTCCGCCTCGACGGCTCGCTCGACGGCGACGCCCACGCCGCCCTCTACGTCGTCATCGCCCTCGTGAGCGCCTTCGCCCGCCCCGCGGCGTCGCTCCTCGTCGCGATCGCCGCCGCCGCCCTCGAGATCGCCGTCCGCTCGGCCATGGCCGCGCGCGGCGCGCCGATCGCCTGGGGCGCCGCCGCGCCGCACATCGGCTTCATGGCCGTCTTCTCGCTGCTGAACGCGGCCGTCCTCCGCGCCGAGATCAGCCGCGTCCGGAAGGCCTCCCACACCCGCCTCCAGGCCGAGATCGAGCGGCTCCGCGACGACGCGCGCAGCTACCGCCTGCTCTCCGCCCCGGCCCAGGCGCGCGGCGTGGCCCAGAAGGGCGACGACGAGCGGCTCGCCCGCTCCGGCGTCGAGGAGATCCACCAGTCGGTGCTCTTCGCGCTCCGCCTCCTGCGCGAGTCGCTGGACCTCTACACCGCGATGCTCCTCTGGCAGAACGACGCCGGCACGCACCTGCGCATCAGCGAGCTCGCGAGCGACGCCCCGAACCTCTCGGAGGGCCCGTTCCTCTCGGGCGACGGCGTCTTCGGCGCGGCGATCACGCAGCGCGCGCCGGTCGTCATCGGGGGCCTCAAGCCCGGCTACAAGATCCCCTACTACGTCGGCCCCTCCCCGGTGCGCGCCGTCTGCGCGCTGCCGGTGTTCGAGCACGGCAAGCTCCGCGGCGTGCTCGTCGTCGATCGCGTCGAGGACCGGCCGTTCTCGCCGCGGGAGCTCGAGCTCATCGACGAGGCGTGCCGCTACGCCGTGCGCGCCATCCAGAACGAGCGCGTCTTCGTCCAGCTCGAGCGCGCCAAGGTGGAGCAGGGCAAGCTCTACCGCGCCGCCGAGGCGCTCGGCGCCGCCACCACGGAGCCCGGCGTCATCGAGGCGGGCGTCACGAGCGCCCGCGAGATCACGTCGGTCGATTTCGCGGCGGTCACGCTGTACGACGAGGCGCAGAAGGTCCACGAGATCCGCGCCGTGAGCGGCGACGGGGTCGCCGAGCTGACCGGGCAGCGCTTCCGCCACAACGCCGGGCTCGTCTCGATGGTGCTGCAGAACCGGCACCCGCTGCCGTACCGCGGCGAGTACGACGAGAAGCGGCAGATCGTCTTCACCCGCCGCGTGACGCCGCCGTCGATGCCGTCGATCATCGTGCTCCCGCTGGTCGTGCACGACCGGCCGCTCGGCACGCTGGTCCTCGGCTCGCGGCGGCGCGCGGCCTTCACCGACTCGGTGCGGAGCACGCTCGAGGTCCTCGCGAGCCACATGGCCGTGTCGCTCTCGAACGCGCGGATGATGCGGCGCCTCGAGGAGCTCGCGACGATGGACGGGCTCACCGGGCTGCTCAACAAGCGGGCGATGCTCGAGGTGGCCGACCAGAAGATCACGGCGGCGCGGCGGTTCTCGCGGCGGCTCTCGGTGCTCGTGACCGACATCGACCACTTCAAGAAGGTGAACGACACGTACGGCCACGACGTGGGCGACGTGATCATCAAGGGGCTCGGCGACGTGCTCCGGCGCGCGAAGCGCACGACCGACGCGGTCGCGCGCTTCGGCGGCGAGGAGTTCGTGGTGATCTGCGAGGAGACGGACGCGCGCGGCGCGATGCTGCTCGCCGAGCGCGTGCGCGAGGAGCTCGAGCGGACGACGTTCCACGCGGCCGGGAGCGGCGGCCCGGTGCAGTGCCAGGTCACCTGCTCGATCGGGATCGCCACCTACCCCGAGGCGGGCAGCACGTGGGAGGAGCTCTTCAAGGCCGCGGACGAGTCGCTCTACGTCTCGAAGCGGTCGGGCCGGAACCGCTCCACGGCGTGGTCGCCGGCGATCCGGTCGGGCAGCGGGCACCCACCCGCGGCCGAGGCGACAGCGCCGGCGATGCCCGCGGCGGAGGCGAGCACGACGGCCAGGCCCCCGGCGGCGAGCACGACGGCCAGGCCCCCGGCGTCGGCGAGCACGACGGCCAGGCCCCCGGCGTCGGCGAGCACGACGGTCAGGCCCCCGGCGTCGGCGAGCACGACGGCCAGGCCACCGGCGGCGAGCACGACGGTCAGGCCGCCGGCGTCGGCGAGCACGACGAGCAGGCCCCCGCCGGCGAGCACGACGGTCAGGCCACCGGCCCCGGCGAGCACGACGAGCAGGCCCCCGCCGGCGAGCACGACGGTCAGGCCACCGGCGCCGGCGAGCACGACGGTCAGGCCACCGGCGCCGGCGAGCACGACGGTCAGGCCACCGGCGCCGGCGAGCACGCCGCAGCGCAGGCCGTCTGCGGCGGGCGGCGGCCCGGCGCCCGCGGGGCACGACGGCGCACCGCCCGGCGGGAAGCGCGCCGCGACCGCCTCGCTTTCGCCGACGCCGGCCAGGACGCCCGGTGAGGTCGATCCCACGAGCAAGCCGAAGACCGCGGCCTGAGGGGGGCGCGCCGCTTGCGGCGCCAGCGCGGCGGGAACATAAGCCACCTCGGCGCGGCAAGGCGAAGCCAAGGAGGCGCGATGAGCTCGGACCCGGATCGCGACGACCCGAAGGAGGATCTCAAGCAGGGGCTGAGCCTGCTCTGGCGCGCGGCGCGCAAGACGGCCGTGGACCTGCGCAAGGACATCGATCGCACGAGCGTCGGCAAGGCGATCGACGACGCCGGGCGCGAGCTCGTGCGGGCGGCGTCCAACGTGGTCGGCCGGCTCGGCGCCGAGCTGAGCAAGGAGCCGCCGCCGGCGCCGCCACGCGAGGACCGCCCCGAGGGCGGCGTCGGGCCCGACGCCCCCGCGGCGCGGCCCACCGGACCCACCCCGGAGGATCCCGGGTTCCGCATCGCTGTCGACCCGGAGGACAAGGACGAGAAGCCCCGCTGAGGGCGGCTTCACGGGGGGTCGGGCGCGGTCGTGGGGCGCTCGGGGCGCTGCGCGGCGAGCGCCGCGGCGGTGAGCCCGTCGGCCTGCACCACGCACGCCTGGACCGGCCGGCCCAGCGACGCGCGCCCCGCCACGGCCCCGCGCCGCGCGTCGAGGAACGAGATCCCGCCGCGCGCGTCGCACAGCGCGAAGCCGCCGACATAGGCCGCCCCGCCGAGGAAGTCCGCCTCTCCCGCGTGGGCCCACGCGAGCTCGCCCGAGCGCGCGTCGAGGCCGACGGCGGCCCGGTAGTACGTCGCCGCGAAGCGCTCCGCCTCGACGCCGGGCGGCCCGGACGCGCGGGGGCGGGCATAGAGCCGCGCCCTGTCCTCGGCCGAGCCGATGGGCGCGAGCACCTCGGTCCCGTCGGTCATCCAGACCGGCGCCCCGGGCAGCTCGCGCGCTGGCAGCCGCGCCGTCGACGCGCGCCCGGCCGCGCCGAGCCCGATGGCCTCGTCGAGGCGCGTCGCCGCCGCGCCGCCGCCGAAGAAGACGGCGCCGCCGAGCAGGAAGGCGCGGCTCACCTCGGTGCGGACGAGCGCCCGCGCCACCTCGCCGCCCGTCTGCAGGTCGAAGACGGTGACGTACCGCCCCTGCCAGGGCAGGAACGCGTAGCGCCCCACGACGGCCGGCACGCCGATGGTGGCGGAGTCCTCGATCTGGCGCTGCACCATCCCGTCGTGGCCGATGGCGAGCACCACGCTCAGGGTGCCGGTGGTCGACACGAGCGACACAACGGTGGTCTCTCCGTCGTCGCCCGCGCCGCGGAGCCTGCCGCCGGCCCTCCGCGTCCAGAGCAGCCGGCCTGTGCGCGCGTCGAGCGCGAACAGCTCGCCCTGGCCGAGCCCGACGACGACGCTCCCCGCGACGGCCGGCCGCGCGTCGAGCGGGTGCGTGAAGGTCCACGCCGGGCCGCCGCCGAGGGGCACCCCGACGAGCTGGCGCGCCCCTGAGCCCGCGACGACGCCGACCGCCACGTCGGCGCCGAGGGGAACGGGCCTGCCCGCGAAGCGCTGCTGGAAGGCCGCGATGCCGGCGCCGCCGTCGTCCTTCCAGCGCGGGTCGAAGGCCTCGCCCTGCGTCTGTCCGCCGCCGCAGGCGACGGACAGCGCCGCCAGCGCCGTGCCCGCCGCGACGACGAGCGCGCGGGCGCGGGCGGCGGCGCGGGGCGAGCGCGGGGGTCGCATGCGAGATGTCCTGCGGCGGTCGTAGCGCGGCTCCGGTTGGCCGAGCAAGGAAGCGTCGGGGCGGCCGGGGGCGACGCCAGCGCATGAGGGGTGCGGCGGGCTACCCCCGCTCGGGTTCCGCGCGGTCTTGACGTCGCCGAGCGACGGCGGCGTCCTCTCGCCGGCCGGCGCCGTCTTCTTCGGCGACGGCGCAGCTGCCAGCGCGCGAGCTGCCCGGGGCGCCGGTCCGGATGACCGACGGGACCGAAGTGCGACGCCCCGGTCCCCTCGGAGTAGTACACCGACCCGCCGACGCAGACGAAGTAACAGACCTGCAGCGACACGCTGCCGTCGTGGCTCTCCGAGCGCCGGAAGCCCACCGCGTCGCCGCTCCCCATGAACGCGTACTCCAGCGGATCGAGGTTCACTCCCCAGTCGCCGGCCGGCCAGTGCTCCTCCGCCGCGAACCGCGCGCCGAGGTTCAGCTGCACCCGACTGAGGGCATCAGTCAATCATCCTTCGACTACCCTTCGACAGACCCCGCTGTCGCAGGCGGCGATTCACATGCATCTCGACGGGTTTCATTAGAGTCATCTATCGTTGAACATGATCGCATTCGCGGGCCGTGATCTAAGGTGTCCACGAGGGGCCAACCCCGACACTCGACGAATGCGAGAATATTGTCCTCCTGAAGGCGTTGACTTTGGCCACGCGAAAGACACGGCGGGAGCAATAAAATCGAAACTTGGCGTGTTCCACAAGGTTACGACGAACGAACCGAAACGCCTTCGACCCCGCACGAGCGGGCCGGCGTCGAGGCTATTCAGCTGGAGCACCCGGAATTCGCGCCTGAAACTCGGGTCGCACATGGTTCGGATCGCTGACAAATAGCTCAAGACGTCGGCCGATCGCCACGTCCCCATCACACAAGACAATCGAGAACGCTTCGCCGCCGCTAAATTCGAACACAAGAGCAACATCTTCCGAGTCGGCTGCGAAAACATCAACGTGCTCGAGCTGACCGCGAGGCCCCCAGTGAAACTCGCTGGTAAGGCTCACCTCGCTCCAATACGACATGTCCAGATCACTCGGGTCCACCGGCCCATCCTCGATGACGAGATAGTCCTCATTGGACCCTGGACGCACCACGAGCAGCGTGCCGCTGAAGACAAGCTCTGTTATGCCATGCCCGAATGCGTCATTAGTCCGACCGAGACCGAGCACAAAGCGCCGGGCATGAATTAGCCGCTTACCAATGGTATTATATAATTTGCTCAAACCATGAGCTGCCATGATTTTTCCTCAGAAGTCAACACGACGGAACTCGATCAGATTTCCGGTCTGCGTGTTGATGCGGATGCTGACCTCCTGCCCGAAGCTGCGACCTATCACATCAACCTGTCCGAACCGGCCTGTTGCCTGTGTTCGGAGGGGGTTCCCAAGCACATCTTCAATAATACGCACCGCGTTTGCCTGAGTCGGCTTGATTCCTGTGATCACCCCCTCTGCCACACGCTTCTCCAAGAGCGATGCTCCTCGCGTGGTTGCTCCCTTTGCAAGCTGGGAGCTGGAAAGTACAGCCTCGCGGGTTGTCTGCGAAAACGCAGGCAACAGCTTCGGTGCTCCCCTCGCTGCCAAGGCTTCCGCTTTCGCGGCGGCCTTCCGCGCGGCCATCTTACCTAGGGCCGTGCCCCCAGCCTTGAACAGCGTCACGGCTGTGCCCCCGATGAACACCGCATCGATCGGGTCGACCACCGATGTTTCCAGCGGCAGGTCTTCTCTCGCAACCTGCGCTTGGTAAAAGGCGAGCCGCTCCGCGGGACCGCTGCTTACGCAGACCCCAGAGGCGCACATCGTATCATCCGGAGCGATGCTCTGCTCTGGGCTGTCCACAGCCCCCACGAACGACTGACAACCGCCGTCAACACATTCCTCGGCCAGCCCCGTCGGGTCAACGAACCTCAGCGGGTTGTTCCGCGTGTACGTGTACAGCCCCAGGTGAATCGGGTCGTACACCCCGCCATTCGGCGCCCCCCGCATGTACTGGTCGAGGATCGGATCCGGGCTCATCCACACCCCGAGCCGCGGCTCATAGCTCCGCGCCCCATAGTGGTAGAGCCCCGTCGACAGGTCGAGCTCCTTGCCGGTGAACAGGTACGGCTGCCTGTTCTGGAACTGCGAGTCGGTCTGGTCGGTCCACAGCTCTCCGCTCGGCAGGTACTCGACGTGCTGGCTCAGCTGCTGGTCCTGGTCGGTGACGTACTGCGTGCTCCCGAGGTGGTCCGGGTGGTAGTACAACACCGGCGGCCGCTGGAACCAGTCCGCGTCGATCTTGCTCGCGAGCCGCGTCTCCCCCGCGAACAGGTGCTTGGTCGCCACCACCCCGTTGCGCACCACGAGGTGCTGGTCGACGTACGCCGTCTCCTCCTCGCCGGCGACCCGGTGCAGGTGCACCCGTCGCTCCCCGGCGCCGTCGTACAGCGCCCGCGACATCTCCTGGTTGTTCTCTCTCACCGACACAAGCCGCCCGTCTTCGTCCCAGCTCAACGTGCGCTGCGGGCTGCCCCGGTATTTCCACTCCTTGTGGTTGCCGTTCGCGTCATACAACAGCTCCCGCAGCCGCGGCTGTGTCTCCGCCACCACGAGCTCGTCCACCTGGTTCGCCTCGTGCGGCCGAGGCCCGGTGTAGCGGTACTCGTTGCGGTACGTCCTCTCCCGGATCGGACGTTGCCCACCAGGTCATAATCGTAGAGATCTCACGACACTGGGACTCAGCGTGCCGACTGGCATCAATTTCAATCTCCTGACACCGGCAACGACGCGATAAACGCTCCTGGATCCTGAACATAACTCCAAGCCGCGGATGCGGCCAGAGCATCGCGAACGGACGGGAGCGTTGGCTCGCATCGCCGCCCACCCTCATCGATCAATATAACATGCGCCTGGCGAAAACCATCGAGTAGCCGTACCAAGTCGGCTTCCTGTACGTTTCTCAGATCGACACGAAATATTATTTCGACGACTCTTCCATCCTCTTGGATCATCTTCAGGCAGGTCGAGCTCTCGTCTCCCCAGATGTCCACCTCTGTAGACCAAGCTGGACTCTTTCCCAGGACATTTTCCGCCGTTCGCCGAATCTCTCTGTCAGGCACCTCGCTTGCCCAGAAGCTTCCTTTTTCCAACTTTTCCACCAGAGTCCCGGAGTCACATTCGCGCTCCGTGTCTGGCACAAGTAAAAACGAGCATTGCCAAACAGCCATGATCAGTACCCCACAAGGTCACTGGTTGTTTTATAGCCGCGATACGGCAAACCAACCTGTTCAGCAGGAACCTCGGGAATTTTCAATTCTTTCGCAATACGCAATCTGTGGTGTCCATCCACAACATATCGCCTTCCGTTATGCTCAACGAATTTTATAGACTCACTGATTCCGTTTTTCGAAATATCGCCTTTGAGCTTACCGTACACTCGCCTGCTATGCGTCAGCTCGTGCGTTGGGTTTAATGAGAACGGATCGACTTTTCCTTTGAAGAATTGGTCTCCCCGGCCTGCCGGCTCCTCCGGTGGCTCGGCAGCAACGGCCGTTGAGGGCTTCGGAGGCTCCTTCGCCCCGCCCCCTCCCGCCGCGGGCGGCGGCGATGGCACCGCGACATCCTGGGGCGTGTCCTCGGGAATAGGAAGCGACTCGGGGGGCTTGGGAGGGTTCCCATTGGCGGCAGCATCATAGATCAGGTAGCCCGCGTAGCCTATGGATCCTACAACGACCGCACCAGCAACGACCAGCTCTCCGACAGGCGTCGGTTCGACCAGTGCCGCTGCAAGCGCCGTGGCTAGGAACTTCCGGGTCGCATCATCAAACTGCCCGGTCGGGTCAACGAGGACCACAGGGTTGTTGCTGGCATACGTGTACAGCCCCAGGTTGATGGGCCGGTACACCCCGCCGTTGATCCTGCCGGCCATGTACTGGGCGAGCACCGGATCCGGGCTCATCCACACCCCGAGCCGCGGCTCGTAGCTCCGCGCCCCGTAGTGGTAGAGCCCCGTCGACAGGTCGAGCTCCTTGCCGTTGAACAGGTACGGCTGCCGGTTCTGGAACTGCGAGTCGGTCTGGTCGGTCCACAGCTCTCCGCTCGGCAGGTACTCGACGTGCTGGCTCAGCTGCTGGTCCTGGTCGGTGACGTACTGCGTGCTCCCGAGGTGGTCCGGGTGGTAGTACAACACCGGCGGCTTCTGGAACCAGTCCGCGTCGATCTTGCTCGCGAGCCGCGTCTCGCCCGCGAACAGGTGCTTCGTCGCCACCACCCCGTTGCGCACCACGAGGTGCTGGTCGACGTACGCCGTCTCCTCCTCGCCGGCCACCCGGTGCAGGTGCACCCGTCGCTCCCCGGCGCCGTCGTACAGCGCCCGCGACATCTCCTGGTTGTTCTCTCTCACCGACACAAGCCGCCCGTCTTCGTCCCAGCTCAACGTGCGCTGCGGGCTACCCCGGTATCTCCACTCCTTGTGGTTGCCGTTCGCGTCGTAGAACAGCTCCCGCAGCCGCGGCTGCGTCTCGGCCACCACGAACTCGTCCACCTGGTTCGCCGCGTGCGGCCTCGGACCGGCATAGCGGTACTCGTTCCGGTACGTCCTCTCCCGGATCGGCTCCTGCTTCTGCCACTCCCCCGGGGCACCCCACTTCGGCACGTACCGGGCGACCTCCTGCCCCTTCTTCTTCACGTTCCCGAGGACGTCATACGCGATGTCCAGCGTGTATCCCTGCTGCTCGTTCCCCCGCTCCTGGTAGGTCCCCGAAGCCTCGGTCAGCTGGTAGAGGTCGTCGTACGCGAACCGCTGCTCGGTCGTCGCGACCATCACGGCCCCACCGAGCGACGCGTCGAACGGCGCCTCGTTGTCGAGCGCGAGCACGTTGCCCACGAGGTCATAGTCATACCGCAGCCGCTGGAACGCCCTCGGCGGCCGCCCCATCTGCTGCATCTGCGGCGTCCGGTGGTCCGCGTCCACCTCCGATAGCCGCCGCGTCGACGCCTCGTACCGGTACTTCGTCTCGATCCCGTTGCCCGCCACCACCCGCACCCGCTGCCCGAACTCGTCGTACCCGATATGCCTCAGGTACTCCGTCGTCATCGGTTCATTCGGGTGCTGCGGATTGACCCGCTGGTTCTCCCCGACCACCGACACCACCGCGCCGCCGCGGTCGTACCCGTAGCGCACGATCTCCTCGCCCGACCCGGGGAAGTGCAGCTCCTGCATCCGACCCAGCGAATCGAACACGTACTTCAGCGTCGCCTCGTACGGCCCCCGGTGTGGCTCGCGCAGCCGCGGGAACTCCGCCACGAGCTCCGCCACATGGCCGAACCGGTCATACCGGTAGCTCCGCGTCCCCGCCGCGCTCGTCTCCTGCTTCATCCGCCCCGCGCGGTTGCCGTTCGCGTCGCCGGCCTCCTCGGCCTCGCCGTACGTGTACACAACGTCCTGCGTCACCGGATAGTCAATCTTCCACAGCCGGTTGTGGTCGTACTCGTACCGGATCAGGTGCCCGCGCAACGAAAGCTCCGCCGTCTGCTTCGCGCGAAGGTTCCCGGCCAGGTCGTACCGCCACTCCGTGCGCCCCGCGTCGGGGCTCACGAGCGCCACCATCCGGCCCGCCGTGTCGTACGTCGCCGTGGTCGCGTTGTTGCGCGCGTCCGTCACCCGCAAAAGCTCGCCCACCGGGTTGTGCTCGTACCGCGTCACGATCGGCTGCCCCACCTCGTCGATCGTGTTCCACTCCTCCACCGCCGCGATCCGCCCGCCCACGTCCCGGTAAGTGTTACGCGACTTGCCGTTCGCGTCGATCACCGTCTCCTGGAACATGAGCTGCCCGTCGAGCTGCACAAGGTCGTGCTCGACCCACGTTCGCGCGTACCCGTCCGTCGTATCCGCCTTGGGGTCCGGCATCTCGACAAGCCGCGTCCGCGACAGCACGTCGTGCTGGAAGTGCGTGCTCCGCACCATTTCCACCGCCGTGAACGCCGTATCCGGCTCCACGCTGAACACCGGCTGTCCCTGCTCCACCACGCGACCGAGCGCGTCGAACCGCACCGCCCCGCTCACCGTCATCCCGACCTCGGTGCCCGTACCCGTGTCGCGCTCCTGGTCCTTCTTGGTCTGGAGCACCCGCCCGAGCCCGTCCGCGAACGTCACCGTCACGATCGGATCGTCCGCGTGCTCCGCGTCCTTGTGGCTCGTCCTCGCCCATGCCGGCAGCGCGGCGGACTGATCGGGCTGGAGCGCATACTCGAACCCGACCGCCGGCTCGCCTTCCCCGTCGAGGTCTTCCTCGCTCCAGATCTTGCTCGGCGTGCATCCAACCGGAAGCGCCTGCGGCTCGGTGAGGTCGTTCGGCCCCCAGACCCCGATCAGCCGGCCGAAAGCGTCGTACCGATGGACCATCGTGTGCCCGTTGACGTCGGTCTCCTGCGCCACCGTCCCGAACAGGGGATTGGGCACCGTGATCGAGCGGTATCCGAAGCTGTCGGTCACGCACGTGCGGTAGCTGCGCGTCAGCGCATCGTAGCCGTAGGTCAGCTTGTAGCTGGCCGGATCGGTGAACGTCGCGAGGTTGCCCACCTCATCGAAGCTGAAGCGCCAGGTGGCCTGGTCGCCCGCATACGGTGAGCCGTCCGGCCGCTTGCCCCCGGAGATGACGTTCGTGAGCGTCGCCAGCGCGCCCGTCCCCGGCCAGTACGTCGCCGTGCGCTCGCGCAGCACGCGGCCCTCCGCGTCGGTCGTCCGCACGAGACTCGGCTTCACGAAATAGGGAGCGTCGTCCTTCTCGTAGTCGATGTGGTGGTGCACATCGTCCACCGCGCTCCCCTCCTCGCCATAGGAGAACACGTCGGTGAGGTTGCCGTCCTCATCATAGAACCGCGTCTCCAGCGCGCTCTTGTGAACCGCCCCCGGGTCGTCCGTGGTCCCCTCGTAGAACGCGCTCGTCCGCGCCGTCTCCCTCGGGAAGAACCACCCGCTGGCCGCGATCTGCCCTAGATCGGGCGGCAGGTGCTCGACCTCCTCCACCCTGTAGAGCATCCCCTCGCCGTCGCGCAGGGCCGAGCGCGCCACGAGGCCACGCCGGTAGATGTCCTCGTTCCGGTAATCGACCTCCTCGACCGACATCGCGGAGACCCCATCCTCATCCTCGCCCAGCACCGTCGTCGTGACGTGCCTGTAGCCGAGGTCCATCCGCTCGTCCCGGTGATAGATCCCATCTCCGTACGTCTCGATCCGCGTCCGGTACGTGTGCACCCCGTGCGCGCCGCTCACGCCCTCCACCCCGTCGCGCACCACCACATCGCTCAGCACCCACTGGCTCGACGGCATGTCGACCACCGCCGTGCGGTCGTCGCTCTCGTCCACCGGCGCATTCCCGGCGACCTCCCTCGGCACCACCAGGTTGCCCTCGCGCCGGTAGTCGATCTCCACGCTCCCGCCCAGCGGCCGGTGCACCCGCCACAGCAGGTTCGCCTTGCCGATGGCATTCCTCCGCGTCCGCACCGCGCTGTCGCCGTCCCGCTTCAGCACGTGGTCGGCCAGCCCGTCACCGTCGATGTCCTCGAACCCGAGGTGCGACGCGCCCGTTCCCTCGGAGTAGTACACCGACCCGCCGACGCAGACGAAGTAACAGACCTGCAGCGACACGCTGCCGTCGTGGCTCTCCGAGCGCCGGAAGCCCACCGCGTCGCCGCTCCCCATGAACGCGTACTCCAGCGGATCGAGGTCCACTCCCCAGTCGCCGGCCGGCCAGTGCTCCTCCTCCTCCACGCCCTCTCCGTCGCCGGTCCTCGCGCGCGAAGGCGCCTGATCCAGCGCCGCGGAAGCGCGCCCGCCAGGGCCGCCTGGCACCCGCCGGGCGGCCTTCGCCGCTTTGTGGCCTGTCCTTCGACTGCGACGGCGATCGATGCCGGAAGAGAGAGCGGCTCGGCAGCACAGCACGGCAGCGTCCGCGGCTGGTCGAACGTACTGGCCCCCGGCACGACCAGCGTCCCATCGAGCCGCACGGTCCCGGCGCCGTCGCGAGCCAGGTCGTGCGGCGTATCCCGCGCGGGTCGACGCGCACGCGTGTTGAAGGCCGCTTACCACCAGGAATTCACATCATTTCGGCTCATCATCATCCCTTGGCGCCGTCGTATCCGCGTAGCCGACGGAAGTAATCGTATCGACCCCGACCCGCAGCCTGCAACGGTACCCCTCCGCGGTTTCCCCGTCGTCGCGGTAATTCATATCTCCGGGCACGGTCGGCGTGTACGATTTTAGATCATGACCAAGCCCCCTTAACTTCTCCACGATTTCTAGAAACGCTGGCTCGATAACAGCGTGCAGATCGCGAAGAATCTCATCCTGGAGTGCGTCGGAGAGTTCCCTCGCCTGACCACGCTCCTCCGCCATTCTGAACGCTTCCAATGCGAACCGTGTATCTATTGACATAGAATCACCTATGACTATGCCCCTTACCTTGGTGAATCAGCCGTTCACCCTCCGTTTTGAGGGCTTCCCGAAGCGGGTTGTTCTTAGGCAGCTTGTTCGCTTCACGAATCAGCTCGGCCCCCGCTCGCTTGTGCGGAGTACCATGGCCGCCAGACCGGCCTGCTGACTGACCGAGCCCCTCTCGCTTGTACGCCTCGAGCTGCTCGCGGCCTTTTTGTCGAGCGAGATCGCGAGGGGACGGCGTCCCGCCTTCCCGCCCTGCAGGCATCCCCGGCTTCTTCGGCGGCTCCGCTGCCGCAGCTACAGCAGGTTTGGGAGGCTCCTTCGCCCCTCCCCCACCCGCTGCCGGCGGCGGTGACGGCGGCGAGGGCGCTGCGGTCTCCTTGGGCGTGTCCTCGGGAATAGGAAACGACTCGGGGGGCTTGGGAGGGTTCCCATTGGCGGCAGCATCATAGATCAGGTAGCCCGCGTAGCCTATGGATCCTACAACGACCGCACCAGCAACGACCAGCTCTCCGACAGGCGTCGGTTCGACCAGTGCCGCTGCAAGCGCCGTGGCTAGGAACTTCCGGGTCGCATCATCAAACTGCCCGGTCGGGTCAACGAGGACCACAGGGTTGTTGCTGGCATACGTGTACAGCCCCAGGTTGATGGGCCGGTACACCCCGCCGTTGATCCTGCCGGCCATGTACTGGGCGAGCACCGGATCCGGGCTCATCCACACCCCGAGCCGCGGCTCGTAGCTCCGCGCCCCGTAGTGGTAGAGCCCCGTCGACAGGTCGAGCTCCTTGCCGTTGAACAGGTACGGCTGCCGGTTCTGGAACTGCGAGTCGGTCTGGTCGGTCCACAGCTCTCCGCTCGGCAGGTACTCGACGTGCTGGCTCAGCTGCTGGTCCTGGTCGGTGACGTACTGCGTGCTCCCGAGGTGGTCCGGGTGGTAGTACAACACCGGCGGCTTCTGGAACCAGTCCGCGTCGATCTTGCTCGCGAGCCGCGTCTCGCCCGCGAACAGGTGCTTCGTCGCCACCACCCCGTTGCGCACCACGAGGTGCTGGTCGACGTACGCCGTCTCCTCCTCGCCGGCCACCCGGTGCAGGTGCACCCGTCGCTCCCCGGCGCCGTCGTACAGCGCCCGCGACATCTCCTGGTTGTTCTCTCTCACCGACACAAGCCGCCCGTCTTCGTCCCAGCTCAACGTGCGCTGCGGGCTACCCCGGTATCTCCACTCCTTGTGGTTGCCGTTCGCGTCGTAGAACAGCTCCCGCAGCCGCGGCTGCGTCTCGGCCACCACGAACTCGTCCACCTGGTTCGCCGCGTGCGGCCTCGGACCGGCATAGCGGTACTCGTTCCGGTACGTCCTCTCCCGGATCGGCTCCTGCTTCTGCCACTCCCCCGGGGCACCCCACTTCGGCACGTACCGGGCGACCTCCTGCCCCTTCTTCTTCACGTTCCCGAGGACGTCATACGCGATGTCCAGCGTGTATCCCTGCTGCTCGTTCCCCCGCTCCTGGTAGGTCCCCGAAGCCTCGGTCAGCTGGTAGAGGTCGTCGTACGCGAACCGCTGCTCGGTCGTCGCGACCATCACGGCCCCACCGAGCGACGCGTCGAACGGCGCCTCGTTGTCGAGCGCGAGCACGTTGCCCACGAGGTCATAGTCATACCGCAGCCGCTGGAACGCCCTCGGCGGCCGCCCCATCTGCTGCATCTGCGGCGTCCGGTGGTCCGCGTCCACCTCCGATAGCCGCCGCGTCGACGCCTCGTACCGGTACTTCGTCTCGATCCCGTTGCCCGCCACCACCCGCACCCGCTGCCCGAACTCGTCGTACCCGATATGCCTCAGGTACTCCGTCGTCATCGGTTCATTCGGGTGCTGCGGATTGACCCGCTGGTTCTCCCCGACCACCGACACCACCGCGCCGCCGCGGTCGTACCCGTAGCGCACGATCTCCTCGCCCGACCCGGGGAAGTGCAGCTCCTGCATCCGACCCAGCGAATCGAACACGTACTTCAGCGTCGCCTCGTACGGCCCCCGGTGTGGCTCGCGCAGCCGCGGGAACTCCGCCACGAGCTCCGCCACATGGCCGAACCGGTCATACCGGTAGCTCCGCGTCCCCGCCGCGCTCGTCTCCTGCTTCATCCGCCCCGCGCGGTTGCCGTTCGCGTCGCCGGCCTCCTCGGCCTCGCCGTACGTGTACACAACGTCCTGCGTCACCGGATAGTCAATCTTCCACAGCCGGTTGTGGTCGTACTCGTACCGGATCAGGTGCCCGCGCAACGAAAGCTCCGCCGTCTGCTTCGCGCGAAGGTTCCCGGCCAGGTCGTACCGCCACTCCGTGCGCCCCGCGTCGGGGCTCACGAGCGCCACCATCCGGCCCGCCGTGTCGTACGTCGCCGTGGTCGCGTTGTTGCGCGCGTCCGTCACCCGCAAAAGCTCGCCCACCGGGTTGTGCTCGTACCGCGTCACGATCGGCTGCCCCACCTCGTCGATCGTGTTCCACTCCTCCACCGCCGCGATCCGCCCGCCCACGTCCCGGTAAGTGTTACGCGACTTGCCGTTCGCGTCGATCACCGTCTCCTGGAACATGAGCTGCCCGTCGAGCTGCACAAGGTCGTGCTCGACCCACGTTCGCGCGTACCCGTCCGTCGTATCCGCCTTGGGGTCCGGCATCTCGACAAGCCGCGTCCGCGACAGCACGTCGTGCTGGAAGTGCGTGCTCCGCACCATTTCCACCGCCGTGAACGCCGTATCCGGCTCCACGCTGAACACCGGCTGTCCCTGCTCCACCACGCGACCGAGCGCGTCGAACCGCACCGCCCCGCTCACCGTCATCCCGACCTCGGTGCCCGTACCCGTGTCGCGCTCCTGGTCCTTCTTGGTCTGGAGCACCCGCCCGAGCCCGTCCGCGAACGTCACCGTCACGATCGGATCGTCCGCGTGCTCCGCGTCCTTGTGGCTCGTCCTCGCCCATGCCGGCAGCGCGGCGGACTGATCGGGCTGGAGCGCATACTCGAACCCGACCGCCGGCTCGCCTTCCCCGTCGAGGTCTTCCTCGCTCCAGATCTTGCTCGGCGTGCATCCAACCGGAAGCGCCTGCGGCTCGGTGAGGTCGTTCGGCCCCCAGACCCCGATCAGCCGGCCGAAAGCGTCGTACCGATGGACCATCGTGTGCCCGTTGACGTCGGTCTCCTGCGCCACCGTCCCGAACAGGGGATTGGGCACCGTGATCGAGCGGTATCCGAAGCTGTCGGTCACGCACGTGCGGTAGCTGCGCGTCAGCGCATCGTAGCCGTAGGTCAGCTTGTAGCTGGCCGGATCGGTGAACGTCGCGAGGTTGCCCACCTCATCGAAGCTGAAGCGCCAGGTGGCCTGGTCGCCCGCATACGGTGAGCCGTCCGGCCGCTTGCCCCCGGAGATGACGTTCGTGAGCGTCGCCAGCGCGCCCGTCCCCGGCCAGTACGTCGCCGTGCGCTCGCGCAGCACGCGGCCCTCCGCGTCGGTCGTCCGCACGAGACTCGGCTTCACGAAATAGGGAGCGTCGTCCTTCTCGTAGTCGATGTGGTGGTGCACATCGTCCACCGCGCTCCCCTCCTCGCCATAGGAGAACACGTCGGTGAGGTTGCCGTCCTCATCATAGAACCGCGTCTCCAGCGCGCTCTTGTGAACCGCCCCCGGGTCGTCCGTGGTCCCCTCGTAGAACGCGCTCGTCCGCGCCGTCTCCCTCGGGAAGAACCACCCGCTGGCCGCGATCTGCCCTAGATCGGGCGGCAGGTGCTCGACCTCCTCCACCCTGTAGAGCATCCCCTCGCCGTCGCGCAGGGCCGAGCGCGCCACGAGGCCACGCCGGTAGATGTCCTCGTTCCGGTACTCCACCTCCTCGACCGACATCGCGGAGACCCCAGCCTCATCCTCGCCCAGCACCGTCGTCGTGACGTGCCTGTAGCCGAGGTCCATCCGCTCGTCCCGGTGATAGATCCCATCTCCGTACGTCTCGATCCGCGTCCGGTACGTGTGCACCCCGTGCGCGCCGCTCACGCCCTCCACCCCGTCGCGCACCACCACATCGCTCAGCACCCACTGGCTCGACGGCATGTCGACCACCGCCGTGCGGTCGTCGCTCTCGTCCACCGGCGCATTCCCGGCGACCTCCCTCGGCACCACCAGGTTGCCCTCGCGCCGGTAGTCGATCTCCACGCTCCCGCCCAGCGGCCGGTGCACCCGCCACAGCAGGTTCGCCTTGCCGATGGCATTCCTCCGCGTCCGCACCGCGCTGTCGCCGTCCCGCTTCAGCACGTGGTCGGCCAGCCCGTCACCGTCGATGTCCTCGAACCCGAGGTGCGACGCGCCCGTTCCCTCGGAGTAGTACACCGACCCGCCGACGCAGACGAAGTAACAGACCTGCAGCGACACGCTGCCGTCGTGGCTCTCCGAGCGCCGGAAGCCCACCGCGTCGCCGCTCCCCATGAACGCGTACTCCAGCGGATCGAGGTCCACTCCCCAGTCGCCGGCCGGCCAGTGCTCCTCCTCCTCCACGCCCTCTCCGTCGCCGGTCCTCGCGCGCGAAGGCGCCTGATCCAGCGCCGCGGAAGCGCGCCCGCCAGGGCCGCCTGGCACCCGCCGGGCGGCCTTCGCCGCTTTGTGGCCTGTCCTTCGACTGCGACGGCGATCGATGCCGGAAGAGAGAGCGGCTCGGCAGCACAGCACGGCAGCGTCCGCGGCTGGTCGAACGTACTGGCCCCCGGCACGACCAGCGTCCCATCGAGCCGCACGGTCCCGGCGCCGTCGCGAGCCAGGTCGTGCGGCGTATCCCGCGCGGGTCGACGCGCACGCGTGTTGAAGGCCGCTTACCACCAGGAATTCACATCATTTCGGCTCATCATCATCCCTTGGCGCCGTCGTATCCGCGTAGCCGACGGAAGTAATCGTATCGACCCCGACCCGCAGCCTGCAACGGTACCCCTCCGCGGTTTCCCCGTCGTCGCGGTAATTCATATCTCCGGGCACGGTCGGCGTGTACGATTTTAGATCATGACCAAGCCCCCTTAACTTCTCCACGATTTCTAGAAACGCTGGCTCGATAACAGCGTGCAGATCGCGAAGAATCTCATCCTGGAGTGCGTCGGAGAGTTCCCTCGCCTGACCACGCTCCTCCGCCATTCTGAACGCTTCCAATGCGAACCGTGTATCTATTGACATAGAATCACCTATGACTATGCCCCTTACCTTGGTGAATCAGCCGTTCACCCTCCGTTTTGAGGGCTTCCCGAAGCGGGTTGTTCTTAGGCAGCTTGTTCGCTTCACGAATCAGCTCGGCCCCCGCTCGCTTGTGCGGAGTACCATGGCCGCCAGACCGGCCTGCTGACTGACCGAGCCCCTCTCGCTTGTACGCCTCGAGCTGCTCGCGGCCTTTTTGTCGAGCGAGATCGCGAGGGGACGGCGTCCCGCCTTCCCGCCCTGCAGGCATCCCCGGCTTCTTCGGCGGCTCCGCTGCCGCAGCTACAGCAGGTTTGGGAGGCTCCTTCGCCCCTCCCCCACCCGCTGCCGGCGGCGGTGACGGCGGCGAGGGCGCTGCGGTCTCCTTGGGCGTGTCCTCGGGAATAGGAAACGACTCGGGGGGCTTGGGAGGGTTCCCATTGGCGGCAGCATCATAGATCAGGTAGCCCGCGTAGCCTATGGATCCTACAACGACCGCACCAGCAACGACCAGCTCTCCGACAGGCGTCGGTTCGACCAGTGCCGCTGCAAGCGCCGTGGCTAGGAACTTCCGGGTCGCATCATCAAACTGCCCGGTCGGGTCAACGAGGACCACAGGGTTGTTGCTGGCATACGTGTACAGCCCCAGGTTGATGGGCCGGTACACCCCGCCGTTGATCCTGCCGGCCATGTACTGGGCGAGCACCGGATCCGGGCTCATCCACACCCCGAGCCGCGGCTCGTAGCTCCGCGCCCCGTAGTGGTAGAGCCCCGTCGACAGGTCGAGCTCCTTGCCGTTGAACAGGTACGGCTGCCGGTTCTGGAACTGCGAGTCGGTCTGGTCGGTCCACAGCTCTCCGCTCGGCAGGTACTCGACGTGCTGGCTCAGCTGCTGGTCCTGGTCGGTGACGTACTGCGTGCTCCCGAGGTGGTCCGGGTGGTAGTACAACACCGGCGGCTTCTGGAACCAGTCCGCGTCGATCTTGCTCGCGAGCCGCGTCTCGCCCGCGAACAGGTGCTTCGTCGCCACCACCCCGTTGCGCACCACGAGGTGCTGGTCGACGTACGCCGTCTCCTCCTCGCCGGCCACCCGGTGCAGGTGCACCCGTCGCTCCCCGGCGCCGTCGTACAGCGCCCGCGACATCTCCTGGTTGTTCTCTCTCACCGACACAAGCCGCCCGTCTTCGTCCCAGCTCAACGTGCGCTGCGGGCTACCCCGGTATCTCCACTCCTTGTGGTTGCCGTTCGCGTCGTAGAACAGCTCCCGCAGCCGCGGCTGCGTCTCGGCCACCACGAACTCGTCCACCTGGTTCGCCGCGTGCGGCCTCGGACCGGCATAGCGGTACTCGTTCCGGTACGTCCTCTCCCGGATCGGCTCCTGCTTCTGCCACTCCCCCGGGGCACCCCACTTCGGCACGTACCGGGCGACCTCCTGCCCCTTCTTCTTCACGTTCCCGAGGACGTCATACGCGATGTCCAGCGTGTATCCCTGCTGCTCGTTCCCCCGCTCCTGGTAGGTCCCCGAAGCCTCGGTCAGCTGGTAGAGGTCGTCGTACGCGAACCGCTGCTCGGTCGTCGCGACCATCACGGCCCCACCGAGCGACGCGTCGAACGGCGCCTCGTTGTCGAGCGCGAGCACGTTGCCCACGAGGTCATAGTCATACCGCAGCCGCTGGAACGCCCTCGGCGGCCGCCCCATCTGCTGCATCTGCGGCGTCCGGTGGTCCGCGTCCACCTCCGATAGCCGCCGCGTCGACGCCTCGTACCGGTACTTCGTCTCGATCCCGTTGCCCGCCACCACCCGCACCCGCTGCCCGAACTCGTCGTACCCGATATGCCTCAGGTACTCCGTCGTCATCGGTTCATTCGGGTGCTGCGGATTGACCCGCTGGTTCTCCCCGACCACCGACACCACCGCGCCGCCGCGGTCGTACCCGTAGCGCACGATCTCCTCGCCCGACCCGGGGAAGTGCAGCTCCTGCATCCGACCCAGCGAATCGAACACGTACTTCAGCGTCGCCTCGTACGGCCCCCGGTGTGGCTCGCGCAGCCGCGGGAACTCCGCCACGAGCTCCGCCACATGGCCGAACCGGTCATACCGGTAGCTCCGCGTCCCCGCCGCGCTCGTCTCCTGCTTCATCCGCCCCGCGCGGTTGCCGTTCGCGTCGCCGGCCTCCTCGGCCTCGCCGTACGTGTACACAACGTCCTGCGTCACCGGATAGTCAATCTTCCACAGCCGGTTGTGGTCGTACTCGTACCGGATCAGGTGCCCGCGCAACGAAAGCTCCGCCGTCTGCTTCGCGCGAAGGTTCCCGGCCAGGTCGTACCGCCACTCCGTGCGCCCCGCGTCGGGGCTCACGAGCGCCACCATCCGGCCCGCCGTGTCGTACGTCGCCGTGGTCGCGTTGTTGCGCGCGTCCGTCACCCGCAAAAGCTCGCCCACCGGGTTGTGCTCGTACCGCGTCACGATCGGCTGCCCCACCTCGTCGATCGTGTTCCACTCCTCCACCGCCGCGATCCGCCCGCCCACGTCCCGGTAAGTGTTACGCGACTTGCCGTTCGCGTCGATCACCGTCTCCTGGAACATGAGCTGCCCGTCGAGCTGCACAAGGTCGTGCTCGACCCACGTTCGCGCGTACCCGTCCGTCGTATCCGCCTTGGGGTCCGGCATCTCGACAAGCCGCGTCCGCGACAGCACGTCGTGCTGGAAGTGCGTGCTCCGCACCATTTCCACCGCCGTGAACGCCGTATCCGGCTCCACGCTGAACACCGGCTGTCCCTGCTCCACCACGCGACCGAGCGCGTCGAACCGCACCGCCCCGCTCACCGTCATCCCGACCTCGGTGCCCGTACCCGTGTCGCGCTCCTGGTCCTTCTTGGTCTGGAGCACCCGCCCGAGCCCGTCCGCGAACGTCACCGTCACGATCGGATCGTCCGCGTGCTCCGCGTCCTTGTGGCTCGTCCTCGCCCATGCCGGCAGCGCGGCGGACTGATCGGGCTGGAGCGCATACTCGAACCCGACCGCCGGCTCGCCTTCCCCGTCGAGGTCTTCCTCGCTCCAGATCTTGCTCGGCGTGCATCCAACCGGAAGCGCCTGCGGCTCGGTGAGGTCGTTCGGCCCCCAGACCCCGATCAGCCGGCCGAAAGCGTCGTACCGATGGACCATCGTGTGCCCGTTGACGTCGGTCTCCTGCGCCACCGTCCCGAACAGGGGATTGGGCACCGTGATCGAGCGGTATCCGAAGCTGTCGGTCACGCACGTGCGGTAGCTGCGCGTCAGCGCATCGTAGCCGTAGGTCAGCTTGTAGCTGGCCGGATCGGTGAACGTCGCGAGGTTGCCCACCTCATCGAAGCTGAAGCGCCAGGTGGCCTGGTCGCCCGCATACGGTGAGCCGTCCGGCCGCTTGCCCCCGGAGATGACGTTCGTGAGCGTCGCCAGCGCGCCCGTCCCCGGCCAGTACGTCGCCGTGCGCTCGCGCAGCACGCGGCCCTCCGCGTCGGTCGTCCGCACGAGACTCGGCTTCACGAAATAGGGAGCGTCGTCCTTCTCGTAGTCGATGTGGTGGTGCACATCGTCCACCGCGCTCCCCTCCTCGCCATAGGAGAACACGTCGGTGAGGTTGCCGTCCTCGTCATAGAACCGCGTCTCCAGCGCGCTCTTGTGAACCGCCCCCGGGTCGTCCGTCGTCCCCTCGTAGAACGCGCTCGTCCGCGCCGTTTCCTTCGGAAAAAACCACCCGTTCGCCTCGATCTGTCCCAGGTCCGGCGACAGGTGCTCGACCTCCTCCACCCTGTAGAGCATCCCCTCGCCGTCGCGCAGGGCCGAGCGCGCCACGAGCCCACGCCGGTAGATGTCCTCGTTCCGGTACTCCACCTCCTCGACCGACATCGCGGAGACCCCAGCCTCATCCTCGCCCAGCACCGTCGTCGTGACGTGCCTGTAGCCGAGGTCCATCCGCTCGTCCCGGTGATAGATCCCATCTCCGTACGTCTCGATCCGCGTCCGGTACGTGTGCACCCCGTGCGCGCCGCTCACGCCCTCCACCCCGTCGCGCACCACCACATCGCTCAGCACCCACTGGCTCGACGGCATGTCGACCACCGCCGTGCGGTCGTCGCTCTCGTCCACCGGCGCATTCCCGGCGACCTCCCTCGGCACCACCAGGTTGCCCTCGCGCCGGTAGTCGATCTCCACGCTCCCGCCCAGCGGCCGGTGCACCCGCCACAGCAGGTTCGCCTTGCCGATGGCGTTCCTCCGCGTCCGCACCGCGCTGTCGCCGTCCCGCTTCAGCACGTGATCGGCCAGCCCGTCGCCATCGATGTCCTCGAACCCGAGGTGCGACGCGCCCGTTCCCTCCGAGTAGTACACCGACCCGCCGACGCAGACGAAGTAACAGACCTGCAGCGACACGCTGCCGTCGTGGCTCTCCGAGCGCCGGAAGCCCACCGCGTCGCCGCTCCCCATGAACGCGTACTCCAGCGGATCGAGGTTCACTCCCCAGTCGCCGGCCGGCCAGTGCTCCTCCGCCGCGAACCGCGCGCCGAGGTTCAGCTGCACCCGGAAGAACGCCTCTTCCGGCGCCTTCATCACCTTGTCCGGCAGCCCATCGCCGTTCACGTCCACGAAGTCCACGATCGTGCGCGCCGTCGTGCGCGTGTAGCCGATCCCCGCGCCCACGCTCGCGCTCACCCCGCCGCTGGAGCCGCCCGCGCTCGCCCCGAATCCGATGCTCTGCGCCCCCGTGTCCTCCAGCCGCACCGCCTCCGGGCCCGCCGCGTCCGAGAAGAAGCCCAGCACCTCGCCGAGCGCATCGTTCAGCGCGCCCGCGTTGAAGCTGGCCTTCATGAACGCGTCCCGCTGCCACGGCACCGGCGCCGTGAACCGGTAGCCCAGGTTCAGCGCCACCGTCATCTGCCCGCTCTCGGGGTTCTGCGCCACCTGGTCGACAAGCCCATCACCGTTGATGTCGAGCAGCTCCACGTGCGCCGCCGATAGCCCGTAGCTCGTCCCGGCGCTGAAGCTCGTGCGCAGGTAGCCTTGCGAACGCCCCTTGCTGTCGGTCTTGTTGAGCGTCTGCTCCTCCTCGTCTCCCGCGCTGAACGTCAGCGACGCAAGCTCGCCGCTCAGCCGCACCGTCCGGTGCTCCACCCGCCGCAGCGCCTCCGGCAGCGAGAACGACGCGCTCGGACCGAACCCCCGGCCCGTGCTCAGCACCGCGCCCTCGCGCGTCACCCTGTCCGGGAAGCGGTCGCCGTTCAGATCGACGAGCTCCAGATCCGTCGTCGTGCTGCCGAAGCTATAGCCTCCTCCCACCGGGCCCGCGCCCGCCGTGAGCTCCGCGTTCCACGTCTCCGCGTAGCGCACGCTGCCCCGGTGCCGCTGCCCCGACAGCCGCCCCACCACCGACGGCAACACCCGATCGCCGCCCACGAACGCCTCCGACGCCGCCGCGCCCCAGATCGGCGCGCCTTCCTCCGGCGAGAGCGGCACCGCGAGCGTGAAGCCGCGCTCGGGATCGCGCGTCGGGAACAGGATGTTTGCCTCGGAGAACACGCGGTCTCCGTTCATGAAGCCGATCGACCAGCCGCGGAACCCCCCCGCCGTCGGATCCTGCGGCGCCCCGTCGACCAGCGCCTCGGACGCCGCGTCGGGCACGAGCCGGGCGACCCACACCGGCGCCCCATCGATGTTCGCGTTGCCCGGGAGCGGGATACCCTCGGGCGCCGCCTTCGCGTAGAGCGCGACGTAGATCGGCTCGCCGGCCTCGACCTCCAGGTCCACCGCCACGGGCAGCGCGGTTCCGGCGCTGCTCGGCGCGACGTACAGCTGCTTGTACAGCAGCCGATGCACCCCCTGCACAAGCAGCGTCACCGGCGTCGTCCCCGGCACGATCAGCAACCCCTCGAACCGCACCGTCCCCGTCTCCGGCGCGATCCAGGGCGCGCGGCGCGCCCCCGGCGTCCACCGCTGCACCGGCATCGCCACGTACGGCTGCTGCTGGATCAGCGCCACCGGCAGCGGCGCGTCCTCGGCCGTGTCGCTGTCCAGCGTGCAGCCGGCGCGGCCGTTCGGCTGCACCCCGCACTGCACCGGCCCGCACCGACGCTCGCCGCTCTGCCGGTCAGCGCGGCAGTACGTCCTGTACTCCACCGCCGGCGCCCACGCGACGCGCGCCGGGTCGTCGGGCACGTCCGACTTCACCCGGAACCACAGCCGATCGCCCTCCTTGACCCCGATCAGCCCGTTCGCATCGCCGTGCAACCGTCCCGCGAGCGCCAGCACCCCCGCCTCCGCGCTCACCACCTCCTCATCCATGACGCTGTAGAACGCGCCCTCGCTCTCCCGCGCGATCGACACCCTCAGCTGATCGCTCGTCGACCCTTTCACCAGATCGCCCGTGATGCTCACGAGGCCATCCGAGGACGCGACCCACGGCACCTCGGGCCGCCCTCCGAGGCGATGGTCCTGCGCATACTCGAATCGATGGATCGGCCGCCCGTCCGGCCCCACCTGCCCGAGCAGCTCCTCGCCGACCTCGTAGGTGATCGACGGGCTCCACGACAGCAGGTCGGCGGCCGTGTTCACCGCCCGCTCCGGGTCGATCTCGGGCGCCGCGCTCACCCGGAAGTAGAGGCGATCGCCCGCGAGCACGTGTGTCGTGAGCGGCGCACCACCGCAGTCGCCCGCGCCGATCGCGCACGGCCCGAGCTCGTCCGGACCGAACACGTGGCCGAACAGCGGCGGCAGCTCCCCGTTGCGCACCAGCTCCACGCGCAGCCCGTCACCCCCCGCCTCCTGCTTCTGCAGCACGCCCCCGATGCGCACGTCCCCCTCGAACGGCGCGATCCACCGGAGCATCGGGTCCGCCGGATAGAAGTCGGCGCGCGACGCCAGCGCGAAGTCCGGGCGGCCCGACGGCGCGCTGACGCCGGCGGTCCCCCAGTCCTGCACGTCCTGGAACCCGCCGCGTCGATCGTTGATCGCGACCTGGACCTGCCCGAGGTCCCCGACCGACACGAGATCAGGGAACCCGTCGCCGTCGAGATCCGACGCGACCCGCTCGTCCTCCGCCCGGCTGCGCGTGTACGCCGCCGACGCGCTGAGCGCATCGCCCACGTTGATGCCCGCGTGAATGCTCCATCCCGAGGTGTCCGTCAGCCCGAGATCGCCCGGGTCGAGCCCGCCGAGGTGGAACGGATCGAGGTGATTCTCCCTGGGAAGGCGCAGCAGGTTGCGCAGCGCGTCCCCGCCGTCGCCGACGAAGTCGGGCAATCCGTCGCCGTTGAGGTCGAGCAGGCTGGCGCGCGTCGTCTGGTCGCCGCCGTACCCGCCGCCGCCCACGCTCACGATGCCGAGCAGCCCCACCGACACGCTGCCGCCGAAGGTCGAGTCCTCCGTGCGCGACAGCCCGTTCTGCGACCCCACCTGGCCCCACGTCACGGCGTCGCTCGCGAACGCCCCGGGCTGCCCCGACGCAGAGCGCGGCGCGGTGAAGTACTCGAACGTGTGCCGATAGAGCTCCTCGCTCGCGAGCGTCCCCTCGCCGTCGCGGCTCCCCTCGCCCGAGACCGCGATCGCCTGGAGCAAGCTCTTGCCGAAATCTCCTCGGGTGTATTCGAGCGCGTAGCTGCGAATGATCGTCTCGCCGAACCGCACGTCCACGCGCCGGAGCCGCTCGCTTGTCTGCTCCAGGAAGCCCGGCCTGCCGTTCAGCATCCCATCCGGGCGCCCGTCCTCCGAGATGAAGTCGACGGCATACGCCGCCTCGACGCCCTGCGACGTGTTGGCCGTGTACTCGATGCGCTCGGGGTGCACCTCGATGTGCGGCGCCGGGCCCGCGGGCTCGACCCGATGCGCGTAATGGAAGAACATCTGGTTGCCGAACGGGTCGCGCACCTCTTCCAGGTACCAGCGGAACACGTTGCGCGGTCGGCCCGGGTCCGGATCGTCGAGCCGCGCGGTCGCGCTGCGCCCGTAAACATACGTCGTCCCGCTCTTGTCCGTGACCTCCCAGAAGTAACTATCCGGCCCGGTCCCGTGGCGCACGATCCGCGCGAAGCGCCCCTCCACCCGCTGCCGGTAGACCTGCGACTCGCTCGACGCGCCGCCCACCGGCACGAGCTCGCTCCCGTCGAGCGCATACCGCTCCTCCTCCGTCGCGTACGTCGGCACGCCGAAGCGCGTGTCGATCTCCACCCGCGACAGCCGCAGATCCCAGCCCACGCCGAGCCAGCCGTTGCGGTGCTCGCTGTCGTAGCGAATGGCGAGCGCCGGCTGGAGCCCGTTGCGCCCCGGCGGGACCTCGATCGCGTGGCTCAGGTGCGCCGAGCCGCTCGAGCTCGCCTCCGGCGGCGCGATCAGCGTCACCCCGGCGAGCGGGCTGCCGAGCGCGAGCCCCTTGATGCTGCTCGGATCGAACGAGCGCGCCCCCGGCGCGTCGGGCATCGCCAGCGTCGCCCCGATGAAATCGGTGAAGTGGTCGGTCAGGCTCGCCAGCTTGCCCTCCGCGGCCACGCCGGCCCGCTCGACGCCCTGCCAGGTGCCGAGCGACTCGTCGAAATAGAAGCCCGTCACGTGCTGCGCCGTCATCCCCGGTGGAATGGCGTGCTCGTCATACGGCAGCGTCAGCCGCACCGGCTTCTTGAACCTGAGGCCATGCGGCCCGAAGCGATAGGCCCTCCCTCCGGGCGTGACGTTGACCATCGCGCGCCCCATCGGCCGCACCTCGCCCTCGGGCAGCGGCCGGATCGTGATCCGCACCGGCTCGTCCACCGCCCCCTCGGGGATCTCCAGGACAGCCCCCGCGAACGCCACCACCCGCGCCTCGTCGGGGAGCACCACCTCGCCATGGGGCGCCCCCACGTCCTCGACAAGCGGCGCGTCGAACCGAGGCCCCAGCAACAGGCCTCCGACACCGTCGCTCGGCAGCCGCAAAGGGATCGCCGAGAGCGCCACCCTGCCGCCCGGAGGCGACAGCGGCAACAGCCGCGGCTCCGGAGGCCCGGCCAGCGCAATGCCCTCGTGCCCCCGCCCGAGCAGCAACATCACAGCACAAAACACCACGAGACGAACAAGCCAGCGCGCCTGTCGCATTCGAGATCCCCCCACGCAATGTCTGTTGGTTGGCGCACAGGGATCCACGGCCGAACACACCGTGTCAACACGCAATCGAAGAAAGCAATAAAAGCGCGTCGCCCTCTTCTATGGGCGCAAGCCGCCTGTTCCTGGAACCCTGACAGCTGCGCACGCCGATCGTCGCAGCAGCATTCGGACGTCTGGCCCACGCGGAACGCTGTTGACAGATCCTGACCACCGCGCCCGTCGCCGTCCCGGAGCCAGGCCCGGGAGCATAACCGGGCCCCGCGCTCGATCCTCCCACCCCCGCGCTCGATCCTCCCACCCCCGCGCTCGATCCTCCCGCCCCCGCGCCCGGTCCTCGAAGGGGGCGTGCTAGAAGGCCGCGTGCACTTCACCATCTGTCACGAGCTCGACGCGCCCCTCGACGCCATCGAGCTCGCCGTGCTCTCGCCGGAGCTCGGGCCGCGGCTGGCCAGGAAGGTCGCCTCCATCGAGAGCGTCGTCACGATCGAGCACGCGATCCACGACGGCGAGCTCCTCCGCGTCCTCCGCTTCCAGGCGAGCGCGCCGCTGCCGATCTTCAAGGGCTATCCCGTCGCCAAGGACGCCATGTCCTGGGAGGAGCGCTCGACCTACCGGCTCTCCGATCACGCCTCCACCTGGCAGGTGAGCCCGAAGGAGCAGTGGCGCAGCTACTTCCGCTCCGCGGGCACATACCAGCTCGAGCGCCTGCCCGAGGGACGCACCCGCCGCCGCGTCGACGGCGACATCGAGATCCGGCTGCGCCTGCTCGGCCCGCTCGTCGAGCGCCTCGCCCTCGCCGAGGTCCAGCGGACGTACGACGCCGAAGCGGATACGCTCCGGGAGCTCGTCAGCGCATGAACGACCTATCCCGCCCCCAAAGCCCCGCCCGCCGTGCCCCCTTCGCCCGCGCCGCCGCGCTCCTCGGCGTGTACGCGACCGCCGCGACCGCCGCGCTCGCCGCGCTCGCCGCGCCGACCGCCGCGCTCGCCGCGCCGACCGACGGGCCCTCGCAGCCGATCCCGGATCCGGGCAAGGCCGTCGCCAGCAGCGACGACACCTCGGCCATCGCGGTGAACCCCGCGAACCTCTCCTTCCTGCCAGGCACCGAGCTCCGGTGGACCTGGGTCTCCACGGGCTCGGCCTCGCCGCTGCCGGCGCGCGGCCACTCGATCGCGCTCGGCGTGCCGCTCTGGTACGTGTCGACCGGCCTGCGCTTCGACTTCCTCGACCCGCCCGAGGCCGCGGCGGCGCCGCTCGACAGCGCCGCGCGCTGGGTCCGCTGGGGGCTCGCGCTCGACACAGGCCCGGGCTTCGCGTTCGGGACGACGCTCGGCTGGGGCAGCTCCGACGCGCCGGCGCTCGACGGGTACTTCTCGCTCACCAGCGGCGTCACCCTCCGGCCCACCACCTGGCTCTCGCTCTCGGCCGTCGCGCGGGACTGGAACCGCCCCGAGAGCCGCCTCCGCGTGGCCATCGAGCGCAGCTACGATCTCGGCATCGCCGTGCGACCCGTGGGCGGCCGGCGCGCGCTCGAGATCGGGCTCGAGACCGCCTACGTCGAGGACAGCGACCCCGACGAGAGCGGCGCCTGGACGCCGCGGGCCACGCTCGGCCTGCGGGTGCCCTACGTCGGCACGCTCCGGGGCGACGTGACGCTGCGCGACCTCGCGGCCGACGGCGGCCCGCACATCGCGGCCATGGCCGGGCTCGACGTCAACGTCGGCGAGCTGCAGGTCTCCGCCGGCGGCGTCTTCGGCGACGCCGTCACGAAGAACGGCACCGGCTTCTACACGGGCGTCGCGCTCCGCAGCTTCTCCGAGCCGGGCGTCCAGCTGCCGGCCCGCGTCGTCCGCGTCCGCCTCGACTCGACCCCGGGCGTCCGCAGGCACACCCGGTTCCTCCAGAAGCTCTGGCGCCTCGCCGAGGACCCGGAGGTCTCCGGGGTCGCGCTCGTGCTCCGCGCCGAGCCGGCCAGCTCGCTCGCCCACGCCGAGGAGGTCGCCGACGCGATCCGCAACCTGCGGAGCCACGGCAAGAAGGTCCTCTGCCACCTCGAGGACGCCGGCGGGCGCTCGCTCCACGTGTGCTCGCACGCCGACGCCATCGCGATGAACCCCGCGGGGGGCCTGCGCTTCTCCGGCATCTCGTCGAGCTACTTCTACTTCGGCGGGCTCCTGAAGAAGCTCGGCGTGCAGGCCGACATCGTCCGCATCGGCGCGCACAAGCTCGCCGCCGAGCAGTTCGCCCGCGAGAGCAGCACCCAGGTCGGCAAGGACGACCACCAGGCGCTGATCGATCAGCTCTCCGGCGCCTTCCTCGGCGCGGTGAGCGCCGGGCGCCGCATCCCCGTCGAGGAGCTCGAGCGGCGGCTCGCGCGCGGCCCGTTCCTCGCGCAGGAGGCGCGGCAGAGCGGCCTCGTCGACATGCTCGCCTACGACGACGAGCTCGGCCGCGTCGTCGACGAGGTGATGGGGCGCGCCTCCCGCGTCGTCGACGATGACCCGGGCGACGAGGCGCCCGAGCGCTGGGGCTACTCGCCCAAGATCGCGCTCGTCTACCTCGACGGCGACATGATCGACGGCGAGAGCCGGTCGATCCCGCTGCTCGGCGTCAAGCTCGCGGGCTCGTACACGGTCGCGGGCGCGCTGCGCCGCGCGCGCGAGGACCGCAACGTCCGCGCGGTCGTGCTCCGCGTCGAGACCGGCGGGGGCTCGACGCTCGCGGCGGACGTCATCCTCCGCGAGGCGATCCTCACGGCGCGCGTGAAGCCGCTCATCGTCTCGATGGGCTCGCAGGCCGCGAGCGGCGGCTACTACGCGTCCGTCGCCGGCGGCACCCTCTTCGCGACCCGCTCCACGATCACCGGGTCCATCGGCATCTTCTACGGGAAGGTCGACGTCACCGGGCTGCTGCAGAAGCTCGGCGTCGGCCTCGAGACGTTCCGCTCGTCGCCGCGCGCCGACGCCGAGTCGCTCTACAGGCCGTTCAGCGACGACGAGCGCGAGCAGCTCGGCGTCAAGGTCAAGCAGCTCTACGACCGGTTCGTCGCCCGCGTCGCCGAGGGCCGGCGCATGCGGCCCGACGAGGTCGACGCCCTGGCGCGCGGGCGCGTGTGGACCGGCGCCCAGGCCCTGGAGCGCCGGCTCATCGATCGCATCGGCGGGCTCCGGGAGGCGCTCGCCGAGGCGCGCCGGCTGGGCCGGCTGCCCGACGACGCGCCCGTCCTGTCGCTCCCCGAGGAGGACACGTCGCTCCTCGGCTACGCCCTCAGCCTCGTCGGCTTCTCGGCGCAGGCCCAGGGCGAGCTCGCGACGGCGACCCTCCCGCCCGTGATGCTCGACGCAGCGCGCGCCCTCACGCCGTTCCTCGTGTTCGGCGCCGACAGGCCGCTCGCGCGCAGCGAGTTCGCCGGGGAGATCTCGTTCGGCGCCCCCACCACGGCCCGCGAGGACGCGCCCCGAGGGCCCGCGCCGCGCGCGCAGCCCGCGCCGCGTGCGCTAGGGGAGCGCTGAGCCCATGGAGAAGGCCGAGGCCGCCGGCCCGCCGCTCCTCGACGCCCGCGCCGCGCGCATCGCCGTCGACGACGTTGTCGCGATCGACGCGCTCACCGCCGAGGCGCGCGGCGATCGCGTGCTCTGCGCCGGCGACGCCGGCGCGCTCTTCGCGGCGCTCACCGGCATCCCGTTCTCGGCCGTCCGCGCGCCGGCGCCGGGCGCCGCGGCGGACGACGCGACCGACGCGGCGCCCGGCGAGGCGCGCGTCGTCGCCGGGCGCCTCGAGGTCGCGGGCCGCGACGTCGCGCGCTCCGCGCACCGCGCCGCGAGCGGGGCGGCGCCGCTCGATCCGCCGCTGCCGCTCGCGTGGACCGCGGACGCCTACGTCGCCTGGAGCGCGCGGCTCTCCGGGGCCTCGGCGCGCGCGGCCGCCGAGATGGCGCCGCCCGCCCTGGCGCGGGTCGGCCTCGCGGCCGCCCGCAAGCGCACGCTCCGCTCGCTGGCGCTGCCCGAGCGCCGCGCGCTCGTCCTCGCCCAGGCGATCGTGACGGCGCCGGCCGTGCTGATCGCCGAGGATCCGCTCGTCGGCCTCGACGACGGCGCCGCCGGCTTTGTCCTGGCCGCGCTCGCGGGCGCCACCGAGGGCCGCGGCGCGCTGCTCACGGCGGCGCGCCTCGACGTCGAGGGCCCGCGGGGCGTCCTGGTCCGCGGCGCCACCGACGTGCTCGTGCTCGCCGGCGGCGAGCTCGCCTTCTCGGGCACCTTCGCGGAGGTCGCCGCCGGGGGCCGCGTCTACACCCTCACCGTCCGCAGCAACGCGGAGCTCCTCCGCGAGGAGCTCGCCGCCCGGGGCATCGCGCTGCGGGGAGGGCCGGCGCGCTTCTCGGCCGCGCTGCCCGAGGGCGCGACGACCCGCGACGTCGTCCTGGCCGCCACGCGCTGCCGCGCGGCGATCGTCGAGCTCACCCCCCTCTTCTGAGGGCCCCGGGTCGAGCGTCCACCGGAGCGCAGACCAAGCAGCGGCTGTGGTGCTCGGCGCAGCAGCCGCTCCGCAGGCGACGATCCCGGGGCGAGACGGCGCTCGGGCCGTCGGAAAGGCGAGAGCCGGCGGCGCCGGCGCCGCCGAACGCTTCGGAACCGCTGCGCCCGCGGCGACGGCCGAGGGGAACGGCTCGGAACGCGGCTCGCCGCGGGATCATCGCGTTTCCCGGCCGTGGCAGCGCGATTTGGGGGAGCGTGGGGGGGACGCCTTCGGGCTCGCCCTCGCCCTTTCGCCGTCTCCCCTCTCCGCCGGCTCACCCGCCCTCGCCTCCGCTCTCTCCGCTCTCTCCGCCGCGCGCCGGCATCGCCACGCGTTCGCCACCCGCCGGGCGCCGTAGTACCGTGCGCGCGATGTCATCCGAACCCGCCGCGAACCCGCCGTCCGCCGCTCAGGTCACCCCGGGCGGCCCGCCTCCCGGAGGTCGACTCGCCGTGCTCACCGCGTTCGCGGTGGGCGCCTCGTGGATCCCGGTCCCGGTCCTCCCCGATCGGATGCTCCTGCGCATCCGCGGGGCCATCGTCCAGGACACGGTCGCCCGCCACGGCCTCAGCCTCACCACCGACGCGCGCGCCCTGCTCACCCAGCCCGGCGCGGATCAGACCCCGTTCCGCAAGGCCGCGCAGCTCGTCACGAAGGAGGTCCTCCGGCGGCTCAACCCGGCCCTCGCGCTCGCGGCGGCCGCGCGCGGCCTCGAGGTCTACGCCCTCGGCCACCTCCTGAACCGCTACATTACGCGCGTCCGGCGGACCAGCGCCGTCCGCATCCACGCCGAGGAGGCGCGCTGGATCCGCGACGCCGTCGATCGCGCCGTGCGGCGCGCGCTGTCCCCCTCGCTCCGAGCGAGCGTCACCATCCTGCCGAGCGGCGCGGAGGACCTGCGCGACGAGTTCACGCGCTGGATCGACGCGTTCCTGCTCGCGGGCGCCGCCGCCCCCGAGTACATCGAGCGCCGCCTCGACGCGGCCTTCGACGAGATCGCCGCCGCCGGCCTCCCCCATGACTGAGCACGAGGAACGCACCGCCGCGAAGGGCGCCGCCACGGGCCGCCACGCGGCCGACGCCGCAGCCCGCCACGCGGGCATCGCCGCGCCCGCGCCCGAGCCCGACCCAGAGGGCGCGCGCGCCGCGCTCGAGCGCTGCCGCCGCGTCATCATCAAGATCGGCTCGAAGAGCCTGTCGGGCGACGCCTGGGACCGGCTCGCCGTCGAGGTGGCCGCGCTCCGCGCCCGCCCCGGCCGGAGCCTCGTCATCGTGTCGAGCGGCGCCATCGCCCTCGGCGTGGCGAAGCTCGGGCTGAAGGCGCGCCCGAAGGACATGGCCTGGCTCCAGGCCGCGGCCGCGGCCGGCCAGAGCGTGCTGATGCAGCGCTACGAGGAGGCCTTCGGCAAGGTGGGCCTGCTCGTCGCGCAGGTGCTCCTCACGCACGCCGACCTCGCGGACCGCACCCGCACAAACAACGCGAGGAACGCCCTCGCCGCGCTGCTCGAGGCGGGCGCCATCCCGATCATCAACGAGAACGACGCCGTCGCGGTCGAGGAGATCAAGTTCGGCGACAACGACCAGCTCGCCGCGATGGTGACCCCGCTCTGCGAGGCCGATCTCCTGATCCTCCTCTCGGACGTCGAGGGCCTGCTCGACGGCGACGGGCGCCGCGTGCCGTTCGTGCGCAGCGTCGCCCGCGAGGCGCGGCACCTCGCCGGCGCCTCGACCTCCGGCGTCGGCACCGGCGGCATGGCCAGCAAGGTGGAGGCCGCGCGCCGCGCCACGCTCGCGGGCTCGCACGTGGTCATCGCCGCCGCCCGCGAGCCGGGCATCATCACGAGCATCCTCGCGGGCGAGGACGTCGGCACCCTCTTCGCCGCCGTGCCGCAGCGGCTCAACGCGCGCAAGCACTGGATCGCCTACACGCTGCGCCCGCGCGGCGCGATCCTCGTCGACCGGGGCGCCGCCGAGGCGATCGCCTCGAAGAACCGGAGCATCCTCGCCGTCGGCGTCCTCGGCGTGCGCGGCACCTTCCTCCCGGGCGACGCCGTGGCCGTCTTCGACCCGGAGGGCACCGAGATCGCGCGCGGGCTCGCGCGGATGTCCGCCGGCGACGCGGCGCGCATCGCGCGGAAGAAGCGCGACGAGTCCGGCGACGACGTCGTCGTCCACCGCGACGACCTCGTGGTGCTCCCGAGCGAGTAGCCCCGCCGCCGTCCAGGCCGCCCTGTGGGTGAGCCGCCCCCCCCGATCGCGCGTCCTTCGCAGCTCGCGGGAACCTTCGCGCCGCCCGGCTGTCGCTCGGTCTTGTCAGCAGTTCCAGTCTGCTTCCTGGAGGTCGGGTGATGCGCTTCGGGTTGTTCGTCGCCAATGGCGTGGTGCTCGCGGGGGTCATCTGGACGGTCGGGCTCGCGCCGAGCGTCAAGGCGTCGCAGCTGCTGCCGCCGCGCGCCACGGCGGGGCTCGGCGAGCTCGCGGCGCTCGAGGCCCGCTACGCCGAGGGCCGGACGCCGGCGAGCGTCACCGCGCTCGCCGCGGCCTACCTCGAGCGCGAGCAGCCGGGCCTCGCCTCCTCCGCGCTCGACGCCGCCCCCCGCGAGGTGCGCGAGCTCCCGGAGGCGGCGCACCTCTCGGCGCGCGCGCTGCTCCGCCGCGGTCGCGTCAGCGACGCGCTCGCCGCGGCCGAGCAGGCCTCGGCGGCCTGCGCGAACGGCGGCTGTCCCGCGTGGCTCGAGGCGAAGTCCGAGCGCCAGCGCGCGTTCCTCGAGCAGCTCGTCGCCGCGGGCGTCGAGGACCCGCAGATCGACGCGACCACCGTGCGCGCCGCCTACGAGCGCAGCGCGAGCGAGGTGCGCCTCGTCGCGATGCGCTGAACGCAGCGCACCGAGGGCACGTCAACGACGGCCGAGGCGACACGATCTCGACGCGCGCGTCGGAATGATTCTGCCCGGAACCAATCTATTTGGTCTGGCTGGACAGGGTGGCAGTCGGGCGGAAGGCATCTGTAACAGCGCGGCGGCGCGACCGCGAAGCGCCGGCGAGATCGACGATCGTCGAGGTCGTATCCAAGCTTGGAAACCCTGTCGATGTCGAATGACGGTCACCTTCTCATGTCGTAGCCTTGGGTCTTGTTCGGCGCGTCGACACCGGGGGCGCTGTCCGATTGAACAACCGGTTGCGCTTGGGAGGGTCTCCCTCAGGTGGAACAGCCGCAAGCTTGCACGCTGGGCGCCTCGTCGGCCGCATGGGCAGGGTTGTACCGACGCGGCGCCGTGGTCGCCGCCGCGCTCGCCCTCACCGCCGCCGCGGGCTGCGCGGCGCCGATCACCAACGCGGGGCTGCCGATCCCCGCGGCGAAGCCGGGCCAGGAGCAGCGCCCGTTCCAGCTGCGGCCTCCGTTCGAGCTGGCGACGAACGAGGACGCGATCGTGCGGATCGTCACCGACGTGACCTGCACGGGGACGCTCATCACCGAGGACCTCGTGCTCACCGCGCACCACTGCGTCGCGGCGCGCGACGAGAACGGCAGGACGCTGCGCCGCGATCAGGAGCCCGAGGCCATCTCGATCGAGCTCGGGGGCGACCACCTGCCCTGGGGCGACGTCACGGTCCGCGCGGTTGTGTCGCCGGACTGCGGGTACACGTCGGGCGAGGGCGACATCGCCATCCTCGTGCTGTCGCGCCGCCTGCTCGGGATCCCGACGCTCGCGCCGCGGATCGAGGCCGTGCCGGGGTCCAGCGAGCACGTGACGCCCTACGGCTTCGGCCGCTGCGCGCTCTCGCGCTCCCCGGTCCACCTCGTGCCGCGGCCGGGCGGCACGATCGACACGGTGGGCCCCGGGCACTTCGTCGCGACCACCTCGATCTGCCCCGGCGACTCGGGGGGGCCTGCGCGCAGCGACATGGGGGGCGACGTCGTCGGCGTGATCTCGTCGAGCGTGATGGACGGCGACGAGACCACGACCGGCACCTCGTACTTCAGCCGCCTCGACGTGTGGCCCGAGCTCTTCTCCGCCGCCCGCGAGATCGCGGCGGGCGCGAGCCCGAGCGAGCTGCCGCCGTACCGGAGCTGCCTGCGTTGACGGGGCCGCGGCGTCCGCGAGCCTGCCTTGTTCGCCGCCCGCGGCCGCCGCTGCGCTAGGCTGCGGGGCCGCATGCGGAAGCTGTTCAACGGGCTGCTCTGGATCCTGGGGACCTTGCTGGTGATCGGCGTCGTGCTCCGCGCGCTCGTCCTCGACGTCTGGAGGGTGCCGGACGACCCGAGCCTCGGCGCCTCGATCGCGCCGAGCCTCGCCCCGGGCGACGTGGTCGTCGTGCTGACGCGGGGCACGCCCGGCTTCGGCGAGCTGGTGCGGTGCCCGGATCCCGAGACCCCCGGCAGCCACATCGTGGGCCGGATCGCGGGCGTGCCGGGCGACACGGTCGAGGTCGACCACAGCACCCTCGTCGTGAACGGGCAGCGCTACGACGCCGAGGTCGCGTGCACCGAGCCGAAGCTGAAGATCAACGACCCGGCCACGGGCAACGCGGTCCCGATCTCGTGCGACATGGTGATGATGGGCCCCGGCCTTCACCTGCGGGCGACCGGACGCAGGCCTCCGCGCGAGCGCCGCCACCGCGTGGAGGTGCGGCCCGACACGGTCTTCCTCCTGAGCGACAACCGGAGCTACCACGACGACTCGCGCGACTTCGGCCTGCAGCCGCGCGCCGCGTGCAGCCAGCGGATCGTCTTCCGTCTGCTGGGCGCCGGGGGCTGGGGCGACGACGAGCGCCGCTTCACCTTCGTGCGCTGACGGCCCCGGCGGCCCGCGAGAGCGCCGGCGGCCCGCGAGAGCGCCGGCGGCCGCGAAACGGACCGTCTTCCAGGCGGAAGCCCTGGCTCTGCGTCAGCTCGTGCTTGACCCCTCCGCTCTCCGACGTCTAGAACCGTGGTTCTCTCCACCCGGGTCATGGATCCAGCGCGAGCAGCGGGCCGGGTCCCGCGCCCGGGCTCGCTTCATCGGTCGGAGGTCCGCCCAGGCGGCCTTCCACTGGCGCGGGTCGGAGAACCGCGATCCGCGGTCCTCCAATGCACCGAGGAGACGTTTGCACACAGAACAGCACGAGATCGGCATCGTCTGTGGCCAGTGCGACCTGTGGTGCCCGATGGGCACCGCGCGTTGTTCTGAGTGCGCGAACGACTTGGCCCTGTTCACGCCGCGCCGGGCGGGCGCGCAGGCCGCATCGGGCCGGCGCTCTCCGACGCCCGCCGCCGGCAGCGGAAGCGTGAAGGCGGAGGCCCGGCTCGATCCGACGGGCTCGCGCGGCGCGGGGCGGAGCCCCAAGACCACCTCGTCCAAGAGCGAATTCGCCGAACTCTCCCAGGAGGAGCTGATGGAGCAAGCCCGTAACTACGTCTGCCGTTCCTGCTCGAGCGGAGTTCCCTCGGGCCACAAGTTCTGCGGGAGGTGCGGAACGGCGGTCCCGCCCGAGATCCTCAACGCGCAGACGCTGTTCTTCGGGGACATGCAGAACCCGGCGAAGGCGAAGCTGATCCTCATCCGCGGCGAGGGCATGGACGGCCTCTCCTTCCACCTCAAGGCCGAGCAGCACATCGTCGGCCGCAACGGGCAGCTCGTCTTCCCGGACGATCCGTTCGTCTCGCCGAAGCACGCGAACTTCTTCTACCGCGACGGCAAGCTCGTCGTGCGCGACGAGGGCTCGCTGAACGGCGTGTACATCCGCGTGCGCGGCACGATCGACATCACGCCGGGCGACACCTTCCTCGCGGGCGAGCAGCTCTTCCGGCTCGATCCGACGCCGCGCGCCTCGGACGGCCAGGATACGGACGGGACCTTCTTCTACTCCTCGCCCAAGCACCCGAGCCCGTTCCGCCTCACGCAGGTGCTCCAGGGCGGCGCGGTCGGCATGACCGTCTGCGCGCGCGGCAGCTCGCTGCAGATCGGGCGCGAGGGCGGCGACCTGAACTTCCCCGTCGACCTGTACATGTCGGGCTCGCACTGCCGCCTCGAGGAGCACAACGGCAAGTTCACGCTGACCGACCTCAACAGCCGCAACGGCACGTACGTGCGCATCAAGAGCGAGCGCGAGCTCGCCCACGGCGACTACCTCTTCATCGGCCGCAAGCTCCTGCGCGTCGAGCTCAACACGAACTAGTGCTCGCCGCCCGCGCGCGGCCGCACCGGAGCGATCTCCTCCGGGGGGCGTCTCGTCCGTGACCTCCGCTCGCTGGCCGCTCGACGTCTTCCGCGCCGGACCGGTCGCCGCGGGCGCGAAGCTGTGGCGCAGCCGTGGCCAGCTCCACGTGACGCTCATCGCCAAGGCCACCTTCGCGATGGTGCCCGGCGGCGACGCGCGGCGGATCGAGCCGCTGGAGGTGATCCGGAGCGAGGCCTACACGCGGGGCCACCCGATGAAGCCGCTCCTCGCGGCGAGCGAGCTCGCGCCGTGGCTGGAGCGCGCGGAGGTGGTGCTCACCGGGCACGCGTGGGCGCCGGGCGGGGCGCCGACGCGGCGGATGCCGGTGCGGCTCGCGGTCCTGCGCGGAACGGCGGCGCTCGTCGACAAGCGCCTCGAGGTCGTGGGCGATCGGGCGGCCTCGATTGTGTCGCCGGCGCCGGAGCCCGAGCCGTTCCTGAAGATGCCGATCGAGTACCAGCGCGCCTGGGGCGGGCCCGGCGATCCGGAGAACCCCTTCGGCGTCGGCGCGTTCGAGGACACGGGCGGCGCGATCGCGCTGCCCAACCTGCTGCCGCCCGGCGGGCGGCGCGCGTCGATCGGGCTCGGGCCCATCCCGTCCATCGTGCCGAGCCGGGCACGCCTGCTCCGCGGCCTGGCGCGCGGGGGGCTGGAGGGGATCGCGTCGATCCCCGAGGATTTCGACTGGTCGTACTTCCAGTCGGCGCCTCTGGATCAGCGGTTCGACCGGGTGCTCGGCGGCGAGGAGATCGTGCTGGAGGGCCTGAGCCCGCGTCACCCGACGCTCGCCACGCGCCTGCCGGCGCTGCGGGCGCTCGCGACGATTCACCTGCCGAACGGCGCGCAGCGGTGGTTGTCGCTCGCGGGCGACATGCTGATCGTGCACTCCGACGCCGAGCGCTGCGCGGTTGTCTTCCGCGGGAGCTTCCAGGTGGCCTCGGAGGAGGCGCTCTCGGCGCTGCGCGTCTCGGTGGGCGTGGAGGTAGGGGGCCAGCCGGTGCCGTGGCCGAGCCTCGCCGAGGTGCTCGCGGGCGCGCCGCTCGCGGAGGCGGCGCCGGAGACCGTGAAGCTGACGGACTGGAGCACGACGGTGACCCTCGCCGACGAGGACATCGTGGACGCGCCGGAGAGCGTGGCGGCCACGCGAGGGCATCCGCTCGGGAGCACGCAGCCGGTCGCGGGCACGCACCCGCTCGAGCGCACGTTCTCGCTCGATGACACGCTGCCGCCGGGGAGCGAGGCGCGCTCACGCGCGGCGCAGGCAGCGCTCCCGCCCGCGGCGCGGATCCGGGGTGAGGGCCATCACGACGCGGTGCACGCGCCGTTTCCGATCGCGCCTGCGGGGGAGCGGGGCGAGCGGGAGAGCGGCGAGCGGGAGAGCGCGCCGTGGGCGGAGCGCAGCGCGACGGCGATCCCGGTGCCCGCGTCGCCGCTGGAGGGCACGGTCGATCTGCGCGTGCCGAGCGCGGCGCCTGCGCCGGATGCGACGCCTGCGCCCGTCGCTGTGCCTGCGCCGGATGCGGCGCCCGCGCCCGTCGCGGCGCCTGAGCCCGTCGCGGCGCCTGCGCCGGATGCAGCGCCTGCGCCCGTCGCGGCGCCCGCGCCCGTCGCGGCGCCTGCGCCGGATGCAGCGCCTGCGCCCGTCGCGGCGCCTGAGCCCGTGCGGAAGCAGGAGCGGCCCGATCTCGTCGGCAGCCTGTACAGGCGCTTCCGCAAGGACTGAGCCGGAACATGGATGGAGGGACCAGCATGTCGGAGGGAGCCGTGGTTCGGGAGCGCGCCGCGTCCGTGCGCGCCGAGGAGTACCTGGGGCCAGCGCACGTGCTGGAGGTCCACGGGCAGACGGTGAGGGTCGAGCTGCCGGAAGGGGAGAGCGCAGAGGCGACGATGGCGCTGGCGATCCCTTACGCAGCAGCGGTGGGCGACGTGCTCCTGGT
The DNA here is from genome assembly GCF_051519845.1 of Sorangium sp. So ce362. Classification (NCBI taxonomy): domain Bacteria; kingdom Pseudomonadati; phylum Myxococcota; order Polyangiales; family Polyangiaceae; genus Sorangium; species Sorangium sp. So ce362. The sequence continues at coordinate 10,668,030 of NZ_CP150332.1, forward strand.
GATCGGCCGCGGCGCGCGCTTCTATGTCATCGGCGTCCTGCACGGGACGGGCAAGGTGACGCTGGAGCTCCAGGGCGACGTCGACGTCCGCGCCGCAGGCGGGGCGCTGCGGCTCTCCGGAGACCGTGGGGTGGAGCTCCGGGGGCCTGAGGTGGACCTCTACGGCGACAAGGTGCGGGTGTTCGCGGGAGAGCTGGTGCAGAAGGCGGCGTCGCTCTACCAGCGCGTCACGGACCTGTTCAGCCTGCACGCGCGGGAGAGCCACACGGTGGTGGACGGGTCCGCGACGACCAGGGCGCGCCGCGCGACCGTGCTGACCGAGGAGACGATGACGATCAACGGGAAGGAGATCCACCTGGGGTAGCCCCCGAGATGCGCGCGGCGCGCGCGTGGCGGACGTCGATGCGCCGGCAGCGACCCTCGCGGACGGCAACGGTTGCCACGCACATGCCGGCTTGGCGAGGCGGGCCTGCCGCTCACCGCGCTCAGCGCCGGCACCCGCCAAGCAGCCGGGTCCTACAGATTTCCTGGACGGGGGGGAACGTAGTCGGTTCCCCCGTGATCCCACTTGTACTTGTTATCGGACTGCTTGCTACCCAGGTCCACCACGTAGGGCGTGACCCTGCCGTCGGGTTGCTGGACATAGATGAATCCAATGCCCCGCGATCCGCCCGAGAGGTGCTGGTGCGACATATGTCCTTCGGCGGCGCGACGATGCCGGTCATTGAGCTGGCCGAGCGCGAGCTCTCTCAGGATCCGCTCGCCCTCGGGTGACACCCCGACATCGTCCTCGGTGATCCCATTCAGGTACTGCACCGGGTTCATATCCCAGGTGCCAGAGTTGTTCGGGTCGAAGCGAGCGCGCCGGACGACGATGGCCTGAGCGCGCGCGTTCGCCGCGTTTTGCTCGACCGCGAGGGCAGCTTGCAACCCTTGGAGATCTTGCCTGGTACGAGCCTGTTGCCCACTGCCCCGGAAGTGGGCTTCTGTAGCGGCGCTGAGGCGGGCGAGCCTGTCCTTGGCCCAGTCGCGCAGCTGAGGATCAGCGGATCTCATCGCCCTCGCGAGCTCACGCTTCAGGTGGTTAGCCAACCCAACCAGAGCTTGATACTCGATCTCTCCCGGCGACAGCGCCGGGGCAGGCGCAGGCATTGGCGCCGGGGCAGGCGCAGGCATCGGCGCCGGGGCAGGCGCAGGCATTGGCGCCGGGGCCGGGACAGGCGCAGGCATCGGGGCCGGCGCAGGCGCAGGCATCGGGGCCGGCGCAGGCGCAGGCATTGGCGCCGGGGCCGGCGCAGGCATCGGCGCCGGGGCCGGTGGCTGAGAAGCCTCCCCTCCCCAATACCAACGGACCAAGGCTCCGCCGGCACCTCCTACCAGCATGCCCAGGCCCGCGCCGACCGGGCCCGCAACCATCGCCCCCACGACCCCGAGGACGGTCGCGGGGGTCCCCAGGGTCACCGCCGTCTGCGTGGAGGGCAGGTGAGCGGTGACCGAAAGCGTTCTGGTGGCAGCGATTCCCCCACCAGCCGTCGCGCTGTTGCACGGTATCGATGTGCCGCCCGGGCTATTCTGCTTCTTCTTCTTCCTCCCCACGGCTACTCCCCCGCGGCCGCCTCGTCGCGCTCCGGGCCCACCCCCACCCCCTGCACCTCCACCCCGCCCGGCAGCGTCACCCGCACCGCCGCCGCCATCCGCGCGCCCCCCTCGCCCGCGCACAGCGCCTGCCCCACCCCCTTGCCGTGGGTCCTCTCCCCGGCGATCACCGCCCGCCCGTGCGCCCGCAGGCACCCCGCGAACAGCTCCGCCGCCGACGCGGTCCCGCGGTTCACCAGGATCGTCACGGGCACCGCATACGGCCTCTCCTGCCGCGACCGAAACACCATCTCGTCCCCGTCGCCGTCCGTCACCGTCGCCACGACGCTGCCCGCCGGCAGGAAATCCCCCGCGAGCTCCACGAACGCCCGCAGCTCTCCCCCCGGGTTGTCGCGCAGGTCGATCACGAGCTCCCGCATCCCCTCCGCCTCGAGCGCCCGCATCGCCCGGTACACGAGCGCCGGCACGTCCAGCGAGAACACCCGGATCCGGATCCGCCCGATCCCGTCGCCGAGCAGCGCGTGCGCCACGTTCCCTGCGCCGGGGAGCACCGCCTCCGGCGTCGCCGCGCAGGTGTAGAACACGTTCACCGCGCTCGGCACCAGCACCGCGCCCACCGCGTTGTTCCCGGCGTTCCCGGTGGTCGGGCAGGTGAGGTTGATCGCCGGCAGCCCCTCGATGATCACCTTGGCATTGCCGGTCACGTAGGCCCCGACATCCATGTAGAGCGGGTGCGCCACCCCGGGCTCCATCCCGAAGGTCATCGGGATGGTCGTGCCGAGGTTCAGCGCGTTCATCATCGATACCTTCACCTTCACCGAGAAATTCACCGCCATCGCGTTGAGCGCGAAGTTCGGGTACGGAATGGGCACCACCACCGGCCCCACCGGCGTCAGGCACACGTCCGGAAACCCGATGCTCATCCCGGCGCCGTTGTTGCTCGCAGGCAGCATTCTCTCCGCTCCTTCCCCCGCTGTTACCGGGGCGCTCGCGGGGGCGCGTACGCCTCCGCCTCCAGCCGATCGACGTCCGTCCGGCGCGCGCCGAGGAGCTTCGCGCCGGAGAAGCGCGCGCCCCTGTCGCGCAGGTTGTGCAGGTTGGCGCCGCCCAGATCGGCCTCGCTGAAATCCGCCTCCTCCACCTGCGCGTGCGACAGGTTGGCGCGCTCGAGCCGCGCCGAGAGGAAGAGCGCGCCGCGGGCCTCGGCGTGGTCGAGCATGGCGTCCCGCAGGTCGGCGGCGGCGAGGTTCGCGCGCTCGAGATCCGCCCGGGTGAACGTGGCGTACCGGAGCATCGCCTGCGAGAGCTTCGCCCCGCGCAGCGAGGCGCCGCCGAAATACGCGGCCTTCGCCACGACCCTGGCCAGGCTCGCGCCGTCCAGCGCGGCCTCGCGCAGCCTGGCCTGCGTCAGGATGGATCCCTCGAAATCGGCGCCGCGCAGGTTCGCTCTCGAGAAATCGCTGCCCATGAAATCGCAATCGCGGAGGCTCATCCGCTCGAGGTTCGCCTCCATGAAGGCGCAGCGGTGCACGGTGAGGCCGGAGAAGGAGACGGCGCGCAGATCCACGCCGGTGAAATCGACGCGATCGAAGACGGTCTTGTCGAGCACGGCGCCCTCGAGCGCGACCTCGCGCAGGAGCGCCTGCTGGAGCACCGCGCGCGTGAGGTTCGCGCGCGAGAGCCGCGCCCGGTCGAGGATGCAGCGGACGAGGCGCGCGGCCGTGAGATCGGCCCCCTCGAGATCGGCCTCGATGAGGATCACCGACTCCAGATCGCGGCCCGAGAGATCCACGCCGCGGAGGATCGAGCGCGAGAGATCGCAGCCGAGGAAGCTCGCGCCACGGAGGTCCGCGCCGGTGAGATCGCAGTCCGAGAGGATGGAGCGCTCGAGGCGGGCGTCGCGGAGGCTCGCGCCGCGCAGATCGGCGCCGCGCAGCGAGCAGAGGGAGAGGTCGGCGCCCGCGAGGTCGAGCCCGGAGAGGTCCGCGCCTTCGAGGTCGCTCCCGGCGAGGTCCTTGCCCGCGAGCTCGGGCCGGCCGAGCCTGGCCTCGTCGAGGACCACGCCGTGCATGCGTCTCGGGAAGCGCGCGCCGCGGAGATCGGCCCTGACGAAGACCGCGCGATCGAGCTCCGCGCCCTCGAGGTCCGCGCCGCCGAGATCGGCCCCGACGAAGGCGCTGGCCTCGACGCGGGCGCGGGTGAGGCGCGCGCCGCGGAGGTTCGCGCGGGTGAAGGAGGCGCGGGCGACGCGAGCCTCCGTGAGATCCGCGCCCTCGAGGTTGGCGAGGTCGAGGCGCGAACCCGAGAGGGTCGCGCCGGCGAGCCGCGCGCCGGACCAGTCCGAGCCCACCGCCTCGACCTCGGCGATCGTCGCGCCGGAGAGATCGGCGCGGGCGAGGCGCTGGTAAGAGAGCTTCGCCCGGGTGATCCGCGCGCCGGCGAGCCGCGCGCCCTCGAGGGTCGAGCCGAGCACGAGCGCGCCGTCCAGCGCGCAGCCCTCGAGATCCGCCTCGCGCAGGTCGCATTCGACGAAGTGCGCGCCCGAGAGGGCGCTGCCCGCGAGCTGCGCGCCGCGCAGGCTGGTGCGGAGGAACTTGACGCCGGAGAGATCGAGGTTCGTGAGATCCCGGCCCAGGAGGTCGAGGCCGTCGAGGCGGGCGCCGTGGAGCGGCGCGCCGGCGCGGATGCGCTCGAAGAGCTCCTTGGCCGTCTTCATGCGCGCTCCAGGCTGGAGCGCCGCAGGTTCGCCCCCGTGAAATCGCAGCCGGCGGCGCTCGCGCCGTCGAGCCGGGCGCCGTACAGGCTGGAGCCGGCGAAGGAGGCGCCGTCGAGGCGGGCCTTGCCGAGGTCGGCGCCGAAGAGGTCGGCCTGCGCGAGATCGGCGCGCTCGAGGGAGGCCCGGTAGAACCGGCTCTCGCGCAGCACCGCGCAGGCGAAGCGCGCGCCCCGGGCGGAGGCCCCGGAGAGGTGCGCCCGGGGGAGGACGGCGTACCGGAGGTCGGCGCCGTCGAGCTTCGCCCGGAGCAGCGCCGCGCCTTCGCCGCGCGCTTCCACGAGCGTGGCGCGCTCCAGATCGGCGTCGGAGAAGCTCGTGCGCGGCAAGGACGCGCCCGTGAGATCCGCGCCCTTCGCGGACGAGCCCGCGCACATGCACCCGACGAGCGCCGCGCCCCGCAAGGAGGCGCCATCGAGCTTCGCCGCCTGGAGGACGGCGCCCTCGAGGTGGAGCTCGTCCCCGTCGATCTCGCGGAGATCGGCCTCGTCGAGCAGCACGCCGCGCCCGCGCGCCCTGGCCAGGCGGGCGCGCGCGAGCGAGGCGCGGGTGAGGATCGCCTGGTCGAGGGCGGCGCCGCGCAGATCGACGCCCGCGGCGCGCGCGCCGGTGAGGTTGGCCTGGGAGAGATCGGCGCCGGAGAGATCGGCGCCCGAGAGGTTCGCCTCGAACAGCACGGCCCGCGAGAGGTCGGCGCCCGAGAGGTTCGCCCCCGAGAGGTCGGCGCCCGAGAGGAGCGCGCCGGAGAGCTTCGCCCCGGAGAGATCGCGGCCCGAGAGATCCCGCCCCGAGAGGTCCTGCCCCGACAGATCGACGCCGGGGCCGGGCTCGGGCGGCGGCGCCGCGGGCTCACCGGGGAGCCGGTAGCCGGGGACGATCTCGCGGAGGCGGGGCTCGCGAAGCAGCGCGTCGAGGCGCTCGACGCCTTCGAGCTTCGTCCCGCGCGCGGCCGCGTCCTGCTTGAGCTTCTCGACGCGCTCGATGAGCGCGGCGAGCGCGCCCCCCATCGGGACCCGCGGCGTCCCCGCGGGCGTGGCCGGGAGGTAAGCGGCCTGCCGCTGGGCGGGCAGCCGCGCGAGCGCCTGGGCGATGCTGCGGTCGAGGTCCACGCCCTCGGGGGTGCGCAGCGCCCGGAGCTTCGCGACGAGCTGTCGCACGCGCTCCTGCTCGGGCGCGTGGAGCCCGCCGAGCCGCTCCGCGAGGAGCCGGGTCACGGGATCCGCCTCGACCGCCGGCGCCGGCGGCGGCGCGCCGTCGCGGACGAGATCGTAGGCCTCGCGCATCTCCGGCGGGAGATCCTCGAGGCCGCGCGGATCGCGGGCGAGCTGCGCGAGCTCCTCCCGGTACTGCTCGAGCGGCAGCGGCGCGGCCGAGAGCGGCTCGGCGCCGATGACGGCGGCGCGCAGATCGGTGAGGTCGTCCTCGGCCACCTCCGCGTGGCCGCGCCAGGTGAGGGTCACGAGGCCGGCGTCCGGCTCGACGAACAGGGTGTCGAGGCTCATCGCAGCGTCCTGCACGCGGCCCCGCGCGTCCTCGACGACCACGCGGATCCGGAGGCCAGGCAGGCGAAACGAGGCGGTCTGCGCGGCGGGGTGGAGGTGGAGGAGCGTGACCTCCTCGTCGCCGCGCAGGTAGCCCGGGAGGCGTTGATCCGGCGGGGCGGCCTGGAAATAGGTCCAGTCGAAGTCCTCGGCGGTCCACGGGGCGCGCGTCTGCTTGTACGAGGGGCCGTACTCCTTGCCGAGCTTGCGGCGGCGCTCGGGCGCGTCGGGGTGGAGCGGCCCGAAGGGCGCGGGGACCGGGCGGCCCTCGCGCGGCGCCGGGACCATCTGCGATTTCGACCACGTCCCGATCGCGAAGCCCACGGGGTGCTCGCGGGGCAGGTCGCCGGCAGGCGGGCGGCATGCGCCGCGGAGGAGCAGATCGGCGGCCGGCTTCCAGTCGGCGAAATCGCCGGGATAGGTGCATTCGCCCTCGCGCTCGCCGCCTTCGCCCTCGAAGGTCTCGGCCGTGAGCGCTCCCTGGGCCAGCGGGCCCTCCACCGGCGCGAGCGGCTCGCCCGGGCGGAGCGAGAAGCGGCCGCGGACGATGAGGACCACCTCCGGCTGCGGCGGCCTGCGCGAGCAGATCTTTGTGCCGAAGAGGAAGGGCGTGAGATTCCGGGTCTGCATCAGAACAGGTTGATGACGCCGGACATCAGGTTGTACGCCCCGGTGCTCACCGATTCGGCCGACGAGACGCTGGAGCAGATGTTCTTCACGTTGGTGCGGAACTGGGAGAGCTCCTGCCGGTTGGTCAGGTTGAGCTCTGCCTTCGGGCCCATGTTGATCGAGACCCCCGCGGTGAGCGAGACCTCGAGCAGGGCCGCGATCGTCAGCTCGACAAGGCCGCCGATCGTGACCTCCTCGGTGGCGCCGATGGTGATCGACGCCGCGTTGCCGATGGTGATGTCGCTTACATCGCCGATGGTCACCGACTGCACACTGCCGATCGTCGTATCCGAGACCAGCGCGGCGGTCGTCGTGCTGGAGACGGTGCTCGCGGTGGTGTCGTCGCTGACGGTCGTGGCGGTCGTGGTGCTGGAGATCGTCTGCGCGGTGGTCTCGTCGGCGATCGAGGTCGCCGTCGTCTTGCTGGCGATCGTATCAGCCCACGTCTCGTCGAGGATCTGCGGCACCGGGCAGGCGGCGGAGCCGGTGTACGACTCGATCCGCTGCGCCCACGTGGAGCTCAGGCAGGTGGGGTTCGGGCGCTCGGCCGTGGGGGCCTCGGAGCCGGTGACGCTGGTCTGTTTGTTACCGTAGAATCGATCGAACGTGTCGCCGTGGTAGGTGGTGTCGACGTCGCCCTTCTCGGTCTTCTCGGTGACCTTCCATGTGCCGTTGTAGTTCTGGACCCATTCGATGGTTGTGGCGGCGGTCCAGAGATCGGTGGCGTCCTGGATATGGCCGCCGGAGACGTCCCAGCCGGCCTTGTCGTCCTGCCGGCCGAGGACGAGCATGCGGTAGTTGCCCTGGATGACCTCGACCTTGTCGCCGCGCGTGGTGGTGATGCGATTGCCGTCGGAGTGGTCGCGCCAGCCGCCCTTGGAGTGCAGCTTCGCGGTCTCGGCCTGGCGCTCGGCCTCGGGGATGAAGCCCGGGCAGCCGTCGCGCGTGCGGGTGTCGTCGATGAACGACGTGACCAGGGCGGCGAGGTCCTCGCCGCTCGCCTTCGGCGCGCCCGGGTTGGCGGCGAGGCCCGGGTCCTTGACCGCGCCGAGGCGCAGGTAGGAGCCCATCGCCTCGGCCTCGGCCCCGGCGTTGTTGAAGTTCGGGACCTCGATGAGGAGGTACTTCCCGCTGATACCGTCACCCTCGCGCGTACCCATGCGTGCCTCCGCATCGGGTACGGTAACAAGCGAGCCGCGGAGGAGGCGCAAGGATGAACGGGCAGCCGACCGAAACCCTGATGTGCAGCGAGCCGAGCGACGCCCGGCCGTGCGGCGAACCGACGGCCGCGACAGCGCACCGCGCGCCGAGCGCCCTCCAGATCGGCCCGGAGTCGACCGCTGCCCGCATTCGCGAGGCGCCCGGCGCAGGGCCGCCGTGCACGGAGCCGAGCGCGCCCGCGGCGTGCGCAGCGAGACCGGAGGAGGCGCCCGGGCCGGCGGCGGAGACGCCCGGGCCGGGGGCGGAGACGCCCGGGCCGGGGGCGGAAGAGGCCGCTGCGCCGCCGCCTGCGAGCGACGAGGGCGTCGCCGTGGCCCAGGCGCGCGCGCGCGGCGCGGGGCCGGGCGAGGTCTCGCCGTCGCCGAGGGCGAGCGTCTCGGGCTCGAGGGATCTCCCGCCCCCCGCCGGCGGCCTGCCGACGTCGGATCACCTGCCGTTCCCGGCGCTGGATGCGGCGGAATCAGCGCTCCGCGCGGCGCACCTCCGGCCGATCGACCCGCTGCAGGACGCGAGGGCCGCGCTGCAGGACGCGAGGGCCGCGCTCCGGGACCGGGCGCGGCAAAGCCCCGTCCTGCGGCTCGATTCGCCGGATTTCGATTGCGGCCATGTCCGGGTGCGCGAGGTGCGCGGCGCCGAGGCCGTCGGCCAGCTCTTCTCGTTCGACATCGACGTCGTGTGCAGCGACGAGGCCGAGCTCCCGATCGAGCAGGTGCTCGGGGCGACAGCGTCGCTCGTGTTCGAGGTCCAGGGCGCGGACGAACGGACCGTGTACGGGATGATCGCCGCGATCGAGGACGGGCACGAGACCGAGACCGCCTACCGCTCCTACCGGCTCCGGCTCGTGCCGCGGGCGTTCCGCGCGACGCTGGTGGAGCTCCAGCAGGTCTTCCTCGACATCAGCGTGCCGGAGCTCATCCAGCAGAAGCTCGCGATGGTGGGGCTCGGGCCCGACGACGTGATGATGCGCCTCTACCGCGCTCACCCGGACCGGGAGATGATCGTCCAGTACAAGGAGACGGATCTGGCCTTCATCTCGCGGCTCGCCGAGCACCTCGGGATCTCCTTCTTCTTCGAGCACGAGTCGGGGCGCGACGTGATGGTCTTCACCGACGAGCAGACGGGCTTCCAGCCGCTGCCGGGCGGCGACGCGGTGGTGTTCCGGACGCGGGGCGAGCGGCGCGACGTGTTCGAGCTTAAGGAGCAGGCCAGGGCCTTCCCCGCGACGTACGTCATGCAGGAGTACAACTACCGGACTCCCAGGCTCGATCTCACGGGAGCGCACGAGTCGGCGGCGGGCCTCGGGGGCGGGGTCGTCGAGGTCGGCGCCCATCACAAGACGCCGGAGGAGGGCCAGCTGCTGGCGCAGATCCGCGCCGAGGAGCGCGCCTCATCGGGCCGCTATTTCGAGTGCCGGAGCGACGAGCTGCGGCTGATCCCGGGGGCCGTCTTCGCGCTCGAGGGCCACCCGCGGCTCGACGGGCAGCGGTTCCTTGTCGTGGAGGTGGAGCACCGCGCGGCGCAGCCGGTGGCCATCGAGGGCGGGGCCGGGCGCGAGGAGGAGTATGTCAATCGCGCGCGGCTTGTGCGCGCCGAGCAGGCCTATCGCCCCCCGCGGGCGACGCCGCGGCCGAAGATCCACGGGGTGGTGACGGCGCTCGTCGAGCCGCTCCCGGACGGGGAGATCGGGCAGACGTCGCCGATCGACGAGCAGGGGCGCTACCGGGTGCGCTTCCATTTCGACGCGGGGGATCCCGCGTCCCGCGCGTTCCCCTCGCGGCTCGTGCGGATGATCCAGCCGCACGCCGGGCCGAATTACGGCGTCCATTTCCCGCTCAAGCCCGGGATCGAGGTGCTGATGGTCTTCGTGGACGGAGACCCCGATCGGCCGATGATCGTGGGCGCCGCGCCCAACCCGATCACGCCGTCGCCGGTGACCCGGGAGGTGAGCCTGATGCACCGGATCGAGACGTCGACCGGCATCCTCATCGAGATGAGGGACTGCCCGCCGCGAGGATGACGCCGCGCGCGCCCCCGGCGACCCGAGCGGCGCTCAGCGCTTGCGGGTGGCGCGGCTGCTCAGCCGGCTGATCGCGTCGCCCGCGGCCCAGGCGACGCGGGCGGCCGCGTTGAGCGAGCGGACCACCGCCTCGGGCACCTGCGCGATCAGCCGCTCGAGATCGACGGGGCCGTCGATCGACGGCAGGAGCTGCTCCATCAGCTCGGCGAACAGGTCGTACTTGCGCGACAGGTCGTCGAGCCGCGCGCGCATCGCGTCGGCCTCCGGGCCCTCCGCGTCGCCGAGCAGCGCGAGCGCGCGCCGAGCGAGGGAGCGCTTGTCCTGCACCACGCGGCGCAGGCGGCCGAGGTAGGCGCCGACGATCACGTCGGGGTACTTGCCGCGCAGCGCGAACGAGTCGTGCCGCGCGCCCGACTCCCGCCGGCGCTCGATGATCCCGGCCGCCTCGAGGCCGCGCAGGTTCGCGAAGATGTTGCTCTTGGAGCGGCCGAGCTCCTGGCTGAGCTCATCCATCGAGCGCGGCACGTCCGCCAGGTAGAGGGCCGCGACGACCTGCCCTCCGAGCCGCGTGATGCCGGGGAACGAGGCCGCGATCTCGGCGCCGACCCCCTCGAGCAGCGCCTGTCGCGCGGCCGCGACCCGCTCGTCCGAGGCTCGGCCGTCGCCCCCTTCGCTCGCTGCGGGCGGCTGCGGCGGATGCGCGGTCGGCGACGTCGGCCTGCGGGCGGTCATGATGGGTGACTCACATAACGATCTTTCGGGAAAGCGCCAAGCGGCGAGCGTGCCCCGCGCTCCCGGTACGCGCCCCGCATGCGCCCCCTGCGCCGCGTCCCGCGCGCGCCCTACGCGTCCCTGCCCGATTGCCCCGCCGCCGGAGCCCGCTCAGGAATCGTCGGTGCAGAGGCCCGCGAAGCCGCCGCGCGGCTGCCCTTTGAAGATCTCGACCGGGCACCCGCCCCAGCGCGAGACCATCTCGCCCACGTCGACGGCCAGGCTGCTCGACCAGTCCCGCGCCCCGTCGAAGCGGGCCCGGATGATCCCGTTCGGGTCGATGATCCACGTCTCCGGGAAGAGCTGCGTGCCGTACTTGTCCAGCACGACCTTGGACTCGGGGTCGAAGAGGACCGGGAACGGCGGATCCCCGTTCAGGGCCACCTTGAGCGCGTCCCGCACGTCGTCCGGCCCCTCGTCGGTCGAGACCGTGAGGACGACGATATCGTTGCGCGACCGGGCGATCCGACCGAGCTCCGCGAGCGCCGGCATCTCCTCGAGGCACGGGCCGCAGGTCTTGGTCCAGAAGTTCAGGAAGACCGTCTTGCCCCGGAAGGACGACAGGCGGACGGGCTTGCCGTTCATGTCCGGCAGCTCGAAGTCCGGCGCGAGCCGGTCGCGGCCGGCGTACGCGGGGCGCAGCGCACACATGGCCTTGCAGCCGGTGCTGCGCTGGTCATTCTGCGCCGCGTGCACGAAGCCGTACACGGCCACGGCAGCGACGAGGATGAAGAGGATCTGCGCGATTGTCGTCCACTTCACGAGGGTGGCCATAGCCTAGCGCGACGCGGGGTGAAAGCCGGCCGAACCGTCCCGGCGCGACAGAATGTCACCCCGGGCTGGAGAGCAGCCGCTCGAGCCGCTGCTCGTCGACGCGGTATTTCATGATCTTCCGCCCCTCCAGCTCGACAACGGGGACCTCCCAGTCGTACAGCGCTCGCTTCTCCGGGCCGGCCTCGCGGTCCAGGTCGACGACGGCGAGCTCGAACGGGAGGCGGGCGCGCACGCGCTCGAGCGCGGCGTGGGCGTCGTCGCAGAGGTGGCAGCGCTCGCGCGTGAACAGCGTCAGCCTCTTCATCGGCTCCTCCGGGGCGGTGGCCGCCCCGCTCACCCCGCCGCGAGGAGCGGCAGGCTCTGGCGGCGCGGCGGCTCCGGCCGCTTGATCTTCTCGAACGCGCGCTCGTAGTCGCGGAACGAGCCGCCCGCGTGCACCGCCTGCATCAGCGCGCGCCCCTCGGCCTCGCCGCCGGCGGCGAGCACCGCCTCGACCCACGCCCAGCGCGCGCTCGTGGCCCGCACGTCGGCGCGGCCGCGCAGCCCACGGCGGAGCCGGTCGAGCCGCTTGTTCACGACGCCGATCCCCGCGAAGGGCGCGCCGTGGAGCGGCGTGTTGCGCTTCGGGCAGAAGGGCGCGATCCCGAGCGCGACCGGCGCGATCCGGGAGAGCTCCGTGACGAACGCGACGCACTCGTCGACGTCGTCGTCGGTCTCGCCGGGGACGCCGACCATGAGGTACAGCTTGAGCCGGTTCATCCCGTGCTGCCGCGCGAGCTCGGCCGCCCGCTGGAGGTGCTTGGGCCGCGCGCGCCGCTCGAGGGTCTCGCGGACGCGCTCGCTCGTGCCGTCCATCGCCGTCGTGAGCGTCTTGTAGCCCGCGAGCCGCAGCGCGCCGACGAACTCGTCGGTCAGCCGGTCCGGCCGGAGGCTGCTCAGCCCGACCTCGCAGCCCCGCTCGGCGAGCGACCGGACCACCTCGACGATCTTCGGGTGATCGCTGACCGCGGCGCCGACGAGGCCGACGCGCCGCGCGTCCTCGGGGATGAGCTCGAGGAGGCGCTCCTTCGGGACGATGCGCATGCCGCCGTTGGTCGAGCGGCGCATCACGCAGTAGGTGCACCCGCGCGAGCAGCCCCGCTCCGCCTCGATGAGGAACATGTTCGAGAGCTCGGTCTCCTCGGCGCGGATCGGCGACCAGGCGGGCAGGAGCGCGTTGTCGCACTGGGCGACCGGGGGCATCTCCGCGCCGTGGCGCGCGGGGACGAAGACGTGGGGGACGCGCGCCAGCTCGTCGAGCGCCGCCTCGCGCGAGGGGGCCTCCCGCAGCAGGCGGAGCACGTCCACCGCCAGGGTGTCGGCCTCGCCCATGAGGATCGCGTCGGCGAACACCGCGAGCGGCAGCGGGTTCGAGAACGTGAGCGGACCGCCCGCGAGGACGAACGGGTGGCGGCCGTCGCGCTCGTCCCGGAGCGCCGGCAGCCCCGCGAGCTCGAGCAGGCGGACGACCCCGGCGAGCTCGAGCTCGTAGGCCACCGAGAGCGCGATGACCGGAAAGTCGGAGAGCGGGCGGAGCCCCTCGTACGTGACCGGAGCGCTCTCCACGCCGGAGGCGCCCGGGCCCTCGTCGTCCGGCAGGAAGGCGCGCTCGCACGCCATCCCGGGCTCGGCCTGGATCATCTTGTAGATCTGGAGGAAGCCGAGCGAGCTCATGCCAGCCCGGTACGGGGACGGGTAAGACAGCGCGACGCGGAAGGGCGCCTGCTTGTCGATACGACCGATCTCGCTCGCGAGCCGGCGGCGGATCGTTGTCGTCATCGCGCTACGAGACATCGACGGAGCGTCCCTCAGGGGCCGTTCAGGCGCAAGGACGCCCGGTCCGGCGCCGGGCTCGGCGGCTGGCCTGGGCGGGACCAGAGGACGCGCTCGCCGTCGGTCTCCCAGACCAGGGCGCCGCCGCGGTCCATGCGCGCGATCGCCACGCCGCGGGCCGACAGGCGGGAGAGCACCTCGGGGCTCGGGTGCCCGAAGCGGTTGCGGACGCCGCAGGACACGGCGGCGACCGAGGGGTCGACGGCCGCGAGGAGCGCCGCGCCGGTCGAGGTCCGGCTGCCGTGGTGCCCCACCTTGAGCAGGTCGGCGCGGAGCGCGGCGCCGTGATGCGCCACGAGCGCGTCCTCGGTCTCGTGCTCCGCGTCGCCCACGAGCAGCGCGGAACGGGCCCCGTAGGTGATGCGCAGAATGAAGGAGTTGTCGTTGGCCCCGCGGTCGGGGTGGAGGTCGGGGCACGGCGCGAGCACCTCGATCGTCGCCCCGGAGAGCACCCGCGGCCTGCCGCACAGCGAGGCGGGACGCACGATGGACACGCCGCGCCGGCGCAGGTCCGAGAGCAGCCTTGCGTACACGGGGCCCGCGCCCTCGGCCTCGCCCTGGCCGGTGTCCCAGAGCTCGCCGACCTCCACGCCCTCGACCACGGCGGGCAGGCCCCCGAAGTGATCCGGGTGCGGGTGCGAGAGGACGACCGCGTCGAGGCGCGCGCGGCGGCGCGATCGCAAGAGCGGCCGGATGACGCGCGCGCCCGGATCGACCGGGCTGCCCACGAAGCCGCCCGCGTCGACGAGCATCGCGCCGCCCTCGGGCAGGTCGATCAGGATGGCGTCGCCTTGGCCCACGTCGAGGACGTTGACGCGCAGCGCGCCGCGCGGCGCGCCGGCGCGCACGGCGACGACCTCGAGCAGCAGCCACGCGGCGGCGCCGGCCGCGAGCGCGGCGAGCCGGCGGCCGCGCCGCTCCGCGGCCCACGCGAGCGCGATCGCGGCGGCGAGCGCGGCCAGCTGGGCGGGCGACGGCTCGGGCAGGCGCAGCACCGCGCCGGTCTCCGCCGAGGCGCGGGCGACGGCGCGCACCGCGAGCAGCGCGCCCGACCCGACGAGCGCGCACCCGCGCTCGACCGGCGGCGCCCACCAGAGCACCGCGTGCGCGAGGCAGAACGGGAGCGCCGCCAGCTCGCCGATCGGCGCGGCGACCACGTTCGCCGCCACGCCGAGCAGCGGGAACGTCTCGCCGGTCATGAGCAGCAGCGGCGCGCACCCGAACATGGCGGCGAGCGTCGTCGCGAGGGGCGCGAGGAGCTTGCGCGCCAGCGCGCGCGGCGACGCGCCGAGCCCCCCGCCCTCGGCGCCGCCGTCGCCGCGCCCTCGCTCGCCGGGGACGAGCGCCGCGGCGAGCGGCCGCTGCAGCCAGAGCAGCCCGGCTGTCGCGGCCGCGGAGAGGCCGAACGAGAGATCGCACGCGACGAGCGGATCGACCGCGGCGGCGCCCGCGAGCGACAGGGCGAAGTTGCGGACGCCCACCGGACGGAGGCCCAGGAGCCGGGCGCCCATCGCGCAGCTGAGCATCGCCGCGGCGCGCATCGCCGATCCGCCGCCGCCGGCGAAGTCGGCGTAGAGCCACGCGGCCGGCACGCACAGGGCCGCGGTGATGCGGCCCGCGTCCCACCGCGCCGCGATCGGGCCGACGCGGACGAGGATCGCGCGCAGGACCGCGGCGAAGCCCGCCACCGCGAGGATCAGGTGCGTCCCCGACACCGCGAGCAGGTGCGCGAGGCCGCTCTCGCGGAAGGCGTCCTGGTCCTCGGGCGCGAGGTCGGTCTCGCCGAGCACGAGCGCGCGCCCGAGCGCGACAGCGTCGGGGTGGAACGTGGCCTCGATGCGCGCCCGCACGCGGCCCCGCGCGCGGTCGACGGCGGCCCCGATCGATCGCCCCTCCACGGTCCGCCGCGCGTCGACGATCGTCCCGCTCGCGACGATCCCGCTCCGCGCGATCGCGGCGGTCGCGTCGCGGAGCCCCTCGTTGCGGAACAGGTGGATCGGCGCGAGATCCACGACGATCTCGAGCCGGTCTCCGCGCGCGAGATCCAGCGGGGCCCCGTAGAGGCGCGCCCGGAGCGGCCCCGGCAGGGCTCGCCCGCCGCACGTCCCGCCGGTGAGCTCCACGTCGATGCGCGAGGCCGGCGCCTCGCCCGCCTGCCGCTGCGCCGCCCCGACCACGACGGGCGAGCTGACGATCGCGGCCGTCACCTCGCAGCGCGCCGGCGGATGCAGCAGCGCGGCGGCGCCATCGTAGACGCCGCCCGCGCCGTCGAGCAGCGCGCGGGCGCGGAGGCCGCCGGCGACGAGCGCCACCGCGGCGGCGGCGAGCGCCGCGTGGCCGGCCCGACGGCGGAGCGCCGCCGCGGCGAGCGCCGCGCCGAGCGCCGTGGCCAGCGGAGAGAGCGCGAGCGGCGCGCCCGCGGCGAGCGCGAGCCCGAAGAGCAGGACCGGATCGATCACGACCGCACCGCCCCGCAACACCCGGACCGCGCACGTTTCCACGGCTTTTCACGGCGGAGCCGGTCGCCGCGCCCCTGGCGCCGCCATGGCGGTCCGGGGCTCGTCCGTTACCTGATGAATCTGAAAGGCCTCTGGAACGGTCTCTCGATGTAGTGCATGCAACGAGCCGAATCGCTCATCGCGCCGGGCGCGCGTGCATGACCGCACATTCCCCTCTAGAATCATCTGCTCGGCGCGGCGCCTCGCGGCTCGCACCTACATTGCAGTACTTGGAGGCTCTCGATGTCGTTTTGCTCGCCCAGAGTCACCTTGATTCTTGCCCTGGGACTCGCTTCAACAGCGTGCAGCTCGGCCCTGGAGGAGCCCCCTGACGAGATCGGAGAGACGCGTGATGCCATCCAGGACGGTTATCTGGACAGCGGCGACAGGGCCGTCGTGGGCATCTACAACGCTGAGATCGGCGCGATATGTACCGGTAGCCTGATCGCCCCGAACGTGGTGCTGACGGCCCGGCACTGCGTCTCGGACATGGCCAATGAGCTCGACGGCCAGATCACCTGCCGTTCCACGACGTTCACGGATACGCACCTGGCGCGGCGGATCTTCGCGACGACCGACGCCGAGATCGGCACGTCCGCACGCTACTACGGCGGCAGCGAGCTCGTGCTGCTCCCCGGCAGCGGGGCGGACAGGTTCTGCGGCAACGACCAGGCGATCCTGATCCTGGACGAGCTGGTCCCGGAGAGCGAGGCCGTGCCGCTCGTGCCGCGCGTCGATGTGCCGCTCGCCAAGGGCGAGGAGTATTATGCGGTCGGCTTCGGGGCGACGAACGACATGAGCACCGGCGCGGGCCTGCGGCGACGCCGCGACAACCTCTTCATCGACTGCGTGTCCGACGGCTGCCCGGCGTCCGTGGTGAAGCCGACCGAGTGGGTCGGGGACACGGGCATCTGCGAGGGGGACTCGGGCGGGCCCAGCCTCGATCTGATGCACCGCGTGATCGGCGTGACCTCGCGCGGGGCCGAGCGCTGCGAGTATCCGATTTACGGCTATGTGTACGGCTGGGCGGAATGGATCAAGGAGGCGACCCTGCATGCCGCCAGGCTCGGAGGGTACGAGGCGCCCCGCTGGGCGAGCGGCTTCCCCACCGATCCCGTCTACTCGGCGGAGGTCGGCGCCGCCTGCACGCAGCCGGAGCAGTGCTTGACGAACGCTTGCCTCGACGGCTACTGCACCCGCCCGTGCAGCGAGGTCGCGACGTGCCCGAGCGGCTACAGCTGCAACGAAGAGCCCGGCTTCTGCGCGAAGCTCCCGGAGCCGCCGCTCGAGGACGACGGTGCCGATGAGGACGACGCATGGAGCGGGTCGTGCAGCATCCACTCGAGGCCTGACCCGACAAAGCCGGTCCCCTGGCTGCTCGGCGCGGCGGGCCTGGGCGCCGTGGCGGGCCTGCGGCGGCGCCGCCGGGAGCGGCTTGGCTGAAGGGCGGAGCGCGTCTTCTTCTCGCGCGCAGGGCACCGTGCTCCGGCGGCGAGCAGCGCTCGCGGCGCTCGCCGCGGTCGCGCTCGCGGCGTGCGGGCGCCGGGCCCCGGCGGCGCAGGGCGGAGCGCGCGTCGTCTCCCTGTCGCCGAGCACCACCGAGGCGGTCTGCGCGATCGGGGCCGGCGCGGCCCTCGTCGGCCGCTCCCGCCACTGCGACCACCCGCCCGAGGTGCTCCGCCTGCCCAGCGTCGGCGGCTACGCCGATCCGAGCATCGAGGCGATCATCGCGCTCTCGCCGACCCTCGTCGTCGGCGCCCGCGGCCCCGCGGGGCCGGCGCTGGACGAGACGCTGCGCGGGCACGGGATCGCGACCTGCTTCCCCGAGACCGAGTCGCTCGCCCAGATCGAGGCGATGCTCGCGGAGCTCGGCCGGCGGCTCGACGCGGCCCCCGGCGCCGAGCAAGCGATCGGCCGGATCCACGCCCGCCGCCAGGCGGTCGAGCAGGCCGTGAAGGAGATGCCGCGCGTCCGGGTCGCCATGCTGTTCGATACCTCACCCATCTTCGCCGCGGGTCCCGGCAGCTTCGCCGATGAGCTCCTCCGGCTCGCCGACGGCGAGAACGTGATCACCCGCGGCGGCGCCTATCCGTCGATCAGCGTCGAGCACCTGCTCGCGCTGGATCCCGATGTGCTGCTCGACGGCACCGGCGAGGCCGGCGGGCTGGGCGCCTCCAGGCTGGCGATGCTCCGGGACGCGCTCGGCTGGAGATCCCTGCGCGCCGTGCGCGAGGGGCGCGTGCGCCCGCTCCGCACCGACGTCGTGCTGCGCCCGGGGCCGCGCATCGGCGACGGGCTCGCCGCCGTCGCCCGGGCGCTCCACGGCGACGCGCTGGCGCTCCACGACGCGGCGGCCGTCCCCGGCTCGCGGGACGGCGGCGCGGCCCCCGCGCCCCCTTCGCCCTCTTCGCCCCCGAGCGCGCCGTGACCCGCGTCCGCGCCGACGCGCTGCTCGTCGCCCGGAAGCTCGCCGGCTCGCGCACCGAGGCGCAGGCGCTGATCATGGCCGGCAAGGTCACCTCGGGGCCGCGCCGCATCGACAAGCCGGGCACGCTGCTCCCCGAGGACGCCGAGGTGAACGTCGCCTCGGGCCCGCGGTTCGTCTCGCGCGGCGGCGACAAGCTCGAGCACGCGCTCGCGGCCTTCGCGGCGCACGGCCTCGACGTCGCCGGGAAGACGTGCGTCGACGTGGGCGCCTCGACCGGGGGCTTCACCGACTGCCTGCTCCAGCGCGGCGCGGCGCGGGTGTTCGCGGTCGACGTCGGCTACGGCCAGCTCGCCAGCAAGCTGCGCGCCGATCCGCGCGTCGAGGTGCGCGATCGGGTCAACGCGCGCGAGCTCCAGCGGGAGGACTTCGACAGCCCCATCGATCTCGTCGTTGTCGACGCGTCCTTCATCAGCATTTCCCGGCTCATCGACGCGATCGCCCGCCTGCTCCGCCCCTCGGGCGACCTCGTTGCGCTCATCAAGCCGCAGTTCGAGGCGGGCCGCGAGGCCGCCGCCCGCGGGCGCGGCGTCATCCGTGACGAGGCGACCCGCCTCGCGGCGATCGCCGAGGCGCGCCAGGCCATCGAGGCCGCGGGCTTCTCGGTCGTCGGCGAGGCCGACAGCGCGGTGCGCGGGCCGAAGGGGAACGTCGAGCACTTCGTCCATGCGCGCCGCGCCGGCTAGCCTCGCTCCGCCCCGCGCCGTCTAGCCCCTGCGCGGGCTAGCCCCCGCGCGGGCTCGACCGCCGGAATCCGTGGAGAATCGAACACTTGAGATGCCCCGCGCCCGGCGCACCGCGGCCCGACATAGCTGACGTGCCGCGTAGACAATGGTAGACGCGATGAGTACACGCGCTCTGGGCCGCTGCGTGGGCGGCCATGGCCACCGGCGGGCGACCCACACGCGAGGCGGCCCGGCGACAGGGAGGACGACAATATGCTCGGACGACGGGGTTTGGTGAGGATGATCGCCGGGGCGCTCGCGCTGAGCGCGATGGCGCTCGGCTGCGGCAAGACGAGCGAGGGTTCGGGCGGCGACCCGGCCAAGCACGCGAAGGACGACCCCGAGTGGAAGGTCGGCGCCTACTTCAGCCTCTCGGGTGAGGAGACGGCGTTCGGCGTCGACTCGAAGGAGGGTGTCGATCTCGCCATCGACGAGATCAACAAGGCGGGCGGGGTCAAGGGCAAGCCGATCAACGTCCTCTACGAGGACAACAAGTCGAAGCCCGAGGAGGCGACCAACAAGGTCCTGCAGCTGATCGACCGGGATCACGTGCTCGCCCTCCTCGGCGAGGTCGCCTCGTCCCGGTCGCGCGCCGGCGGCATCGTCGCCAACAAGAAGAAGGTGCCGATGATCTCGCCGTCGTCCACGAACCCGGACGTGACGAAGGTCGGCCCCTTCGTGTTCCGCGCCTGCTTCACGGACGACGTGCAGGGCCAGATGGGCGCGCAGTTCATCGTGAACACGCTCGGCAAGAAGAAGGTGGGGCTCTTCTTCGCCTCCGACGACCTCTACTCGTCGGGCCTCGCCAACGAGTTCCGCGCCGAGGTGAAGCGCCTAGGCGGCGAGATCGTCATGGAGAAGAGCTTCCTCAAGAAGGAGACAAACTTCACGACGTACATCAACGAGCTCAAGTCGGCGAACCCCGAGATGATCTACGCGCCGATCTATTACACGAGCATGGCCCCCATCGCGCGGCAGGCCAAGGCCGCGGGCGTGCCGGGGAACATGTTCGTCGGCAGCGATGGGTGGGACGCGAACGAGCTCCTGCGCGACGCCGCGGAGGAGCTGGAAGGCGCGTACTTCACGAACCACTACGCGCCGGACGTCCCCTGGCCCAACTCGCAGGCGTTCGTGAAGAAGTACAAGGAGCGCTACAACCGCACGCCGTCGAGCATGGCTGCCCAGGCCTACGACGCTGCCGGGCTGCTCGCCGACGCGATGGGCCGCGCCAAGGCGATGACGCCGGACGACATCCGGCAGGCCATCCAGGACACCAAGGGTTTCCAGGGGGCGACGGGGGTCATCACCATCGACGCGAATCGCAACGCCGACAAGCCGGTCGTGATTGTCCGGATCAAGGACAAGCAGTTTACCTACTACGCCACGGTCAACGAGAAGGGCGCGAAGCAGTAGTGCTCGTGCCCGCGCGCTCGCTCGGCGCGCGGTGAAGGGGTCTCCATGGAGAAGATCGTGAGTGCCCTGATCACGGGGCTCGCCCAGGGGTCGATGATCGCCCTCGTCGCCCTCGGCTACACGATGGTTTACGGCATCCTCAAGCTCATCAACTTCGCTCATAGCGAGGTCTTCATGATGGGCGCCTTCGCCGGGCTCTTCGGGATCACGGCGTTCGGCGCCCAGGACGCGCCGCTGGTCGCCGGCGTGGCCGGCACCCTCTTCGCGATGGCCTTCACGGCGGTCCTCGGGGTCGTTGTCGAGAAGGTGGCTTACGCGCCGCTGCGATCCCGGGGGCGGGGCCTCGCGAACACCCGGATCACGCCGCTCGTCACGGCGCTCGCGATGAGCGTCCTCCTCCAGAACCTGGCGCAGCTCCTCTTCACCGCCCGCTACCGCGGCTATCCTCAGCTCCTGCCGATCGAGCACACGCGCAAGGTGATCTTCGTCACCTCGATCCTCGTGATGATCGGCCTGGAGGTGCTCGTGCGGCGCACCTGGACGGGCAAGGCGATGCGCGCGCTCAGCGTGAACGTCGAGGCCGCCCGGCTGATGGGCGTCCGCACGAGCCGCATCATCGCGCTCACCTTCGTCACGGGCTCGATGCTCGCGGCGGTGGGCGCGGTGCTCTACTGCCTCGATCAGTCGCAGGTGTACCCCACGATGGGCGTGGTGATCGGCAACCGCGCCTTCGTGGCGGCGGTCATCGGCGGTATCGGCAACATCACGGGCGCGATGCTCGGGGGCATGCTGATCGGGATCATCGGCGAGATGACGAAGCTCACGCCCTACTCCGGCTTGCAGGACGTCCTCGTGTTCGCGGTGCTGATCGCGGTGCTGCTCGTGAAGCCGACCGGGCTGCTCGGCACGACCGGGACCGAGAAGGTGTAGCGCTGCGCCGGCGCGTCGGCCGGCGATCGGCCGACGCGCCGGCGCGCCGCTCGTCGCTGCGGTATGCTCGGCGCATGCGACGCCTCGCTCTCGTCGTGCCGCTCTCGCTGCTCGCGGCGTGCGCCGCGACGCCCCCTGCCAACTGGGCCCGCGGCGGCGCGCTGCTCGACATCCCGCGGGCGCGCTGGGTCCACGGGAGCCTCGCGGTCGACATCGCGCCGGACGGCAAGATCTTCGTGAACGGCGAGCACCAGCTGAGCGTGGATCGCGGCGGGCGGGTGTTCGGCCTGGAGGCCGAGCCGCTGGCGCTGCTCGAGCCGGACGGCCGGGTCATTGGCCCGAACGACGACGCGCTGGGCCAGGTCGGCGTGCTGCACGCGTCGCTGCCGGGCGAGGCGAACGCGTGGCTCACGGTCGCCCAGAACGGCCCGGTGATCCGCTACGCCGAGGAGGGCGAGCGGGAGCCGTTCGGCGTCTGGCTGGGGTGCGAGGTGACGCCGCGCGCGCACCAGACCTGCACGCTGATCACGCACCTGCTCGGGATGCGCATCCGCAAGCTGGAGCGGCAGACCACGACGGCGCCGGTGGGCGTGGGGTTCGGGTCGGGCTTCGGGCTCGGGTTCGGGGCGGGATCGCCTTTCCCCTGAGCGCGGTCCTCGGCGACGTCGGGTACACGCCGCTCTATTTCAGCAGCCAGCCGAACAGCATCCTCTTCGTCGTGTCGCGGGCGACCGCGGCGATCGAGTCGACGAGCGGGATCTCCTTCGGGCACACCTCGACGCAGTTCTGCGACTTGCCGCAATCGGTGATCCCGCCCTCGCTCATCACGGACTCCAGGCGCTCGCCCTCGCGCATCGCCCCGGAAGGATGCATGTTGTAGAGCCGCACCAGGTTGATCGCGAAGGCGCCGACGAACTTCGTCCCGTCGTTGTACTGCGGGCACGCCTCGACACAGCAGCCGCACGTCATGCAGCGGGAGAGCGAATACCGCTCCTCCTGCCGCTCCGGCGACTCGCGTGGACCCGGGCCGAGCTCGTGCGTGCCGTCGATGTCGATCCACGCGCGGACCCGCTTCATGTCCTCGAACATCCGGCTCCGGTCGACGAGCAGGTCGCGCACGAGCGGGAACTTGGACATGGGCTCCAGCGTGATCACCTCGCCCTTCGGCGCGAGCTGGTCGACGAGCGCCGAGCAGGCCTGACGGACCCGGCCGTTGACCACCATCGTGCACGCGCCGCACACCTCCTCCAGACACACCGCCTCCCAGACGACCGGAGCCACCTCCTTGCCGTCCACGGTCCGCGGATCCCGCTGGATCTGCTGCAGCGCGCTGATCACGTTCATCTGCGGCAGGTAGGGGACCTTGAACTCCTCCCAGCGCCGCGACTCCGGCCGATCCGCGGTGTCCTGCCGCCGCACGCGCAGGTGCACAAGCCGGCCCTCGCCCCGCGCCTGCGCCGCCACCCCGTTCGCCTCGTCTCCGCTCGCCTTGGCCATCCTACACGCTCTTCTGCGACAGCTTCCCTGTCGCCTGCGCGCTCGCCGCGCCCGCCTGCTCGTACTTGCGCTCCCGCGGCGCCACCAGCGACGTGTCCACCGCGTCGGTCACGTGGACCGACTGGCCGGCGCACGTCGTGTCGAACGCGCGGAGGAACCTCACGGCGCCCTTCTCCTCGTGGCGCGCCAGCGTCGTGCGCAGCCACTCGGCGTCGTTCCGCACCGGGAACTCCGGCTTGTAGTGCGCCCCGCGCGACTCGTCGCGGTTCCTCGCCCCCTGCGCGATGACCCGCGCGAGCACCAGCATGTTCTCGAGGTGCCGCACGAACTGCGCCCCCTGGTTCACCCGCGAGGCCGTGTCCGTGCTCTTGATCCGCCCCGCCCGCTCCTCGAGCTCGCCGAGCTTCTCGAGCACCCGGTCGAGCGCGGCGTTGTCGCGCTCGATCGTGCAGTCGCGCAGCATCATCTCGCCGAGCTCCTGGTGCAGCCGGTACGCGTTCTCCGGCTGCTTCGCCTCCTGGTTCTGCGTCAGGATGCGCTGGTAGCCGGCCTCGGCGCGCTTCTCGGCCTTGTCGAAGATCGAGCGCGGCAGGTCCAGGGCGCTCCGCTTGATGCTCCGCTGATAGCTCGCCACCGCCGGACCGCACACGAGGCCGCCGTAGACGCACGAGAGCAGCGAGTTGGCGCCGAGCCGGTTGGCCCCGTGATACTGGTAGTCCACCTCGCCCACCGCGTAGAGCCCCGGGATGCTCGTCGCGTGATTGCGCGGCGACCCCACCTTGAGCGAGCCCCGCGCGTCCGCCTCGTAGTCGACCCACAGGCCGCCCATCGTGTAGTGGACCGCCGGGAAGACCTTCATCGGGTTCTTGTACGGGTCGGTGCCCGCGAACTTCTCGTAGATCTCGAGGATGCCCGCGAGCTTCGCCCGGAGGAACTTCTCGTCCTTGTGGGTCAGGTCGAGGTAGACCTCGTTCTCGTTCCGGCCCGTCGCGGCGTTCCAGATGCCGCGCCCCTCGTGGAAGCACGTCCGGAAGATCGCGCGCGCCGCGATGTCGCGGGGGACGAGGTTGCCGTAGCCGGGGTACATCCGCTCGAGGAGATAGTCGCGCTCCTTCTCGGGGATGTCGCGCGCGCTCCGCGCGTCGGTCTTGCCCTTCGGCACCCAGACGCGGCCGCCCTCGCCGCGCGCGCTCTCCGAGATGAGCCGCAGCTTGTCGGCGCCAGGGATCGCCGTCGGGTGCACCTGGACGAACTCGCCGTTCGCGTACACGGCGCCCTGCTGGTAGACCGCCGACGCGGCCGTCCCCGTGCAGATGACGCTCAGCGTGGAGCGGCCGAAGACGACGCCGCTGCCGCCCGTCGCGAGCACGACCGCGTCGCCGGTAAACGCGCGGATCTGCATCGTTTTCAGGTCCTGCACGACGCAGCCGACGCACGTGCCGGAGTCGTCGAGGATCGCCTCGATGAAGTCCCAGAACTCGTGCTTCCGGACCA
The DNA here is from genome assembly GCF_051519845.1 of Sorangium sp. So ce362. Lineage (NCBI taxonomy): Bacteria > Pseudomonadati > Myxococcota > Polyangiales > Polyangiaceae > Sorangium > Sorangium sp. So ce362. The sequence continues at coordinate 10,692,306 of NZ_CP150332.1, forward strand.
TCTTCTCGCCCGGGATCGACACGCCGTGCTCGTCGGTCACGTCGGCGAGCTCGAAGCGCCGCACCTGCTCGTCGAGCGCGTAGAGCAGCTGCTGCCCCGTCGTCGCGCCGGCGAACGCCGTGCGGTGGAACAGCGTGCCGCCGAAGCGGCGGAAGTCGAGCAGGCCCTCGGGCGTCCGGTTGAACGGCACGCCCATGCGATCGAGCATGTTGACGATGCCGGGCGCGGCCTCCGCCATCCCCTTGATCGGCGGCTGGTTCGCGAGAAAATCGCCGCCGTACGCCGTCTCCTCGAGGTGCACCTGGGGGCTGTCCCCCTCGCCCTTCGTGTTCACCGAGGCGTTGATGCCGCCCTGCGCGCACGCCGAGTGCGAGCGCTTCACCGGCACGAGGGAGATGAGGTCGACAGGGACCTTCGCCTCGCACAGCTTGATCACCGTCATCAGGCCGGCGAGCCCGCCCCCGACGACGATCACGCGCCGAACCTTCCCCCCCTCGCTCCTCGTCGTGCTCTTCGCGGCCATGTTCGCTCTCGATGCTCCCGCGCCGCTCCCCACCGGGGCGCGGCCGATACGATGGTCAGTGCGAGGCCGGCGCGACCAGCGCGGCGCGCCCGGGCCCGGCCGACGCGATCTCGGCGCACGTGCGGGCCCCCTCCGCGGCCGGGCTCGGCGTCCCGGGGAACGGCGCGCCGGTCGCGAAGTAGATGACCGTGTTGGCGCCGAGCACGAAGACCAGGAGGCCCAGCGCGCCGAAGACCACCGCGGCCATCCGCTGCGCCCGCCGCGACACGGTGACCCCCCACGAGAAGCAGAAGCCCCAGAGGCCGTTGGCGAAGTGGAACACGCTCGCCGCGATGCCGAAGATGTAGACGAGCGCGATCACCGGGACGCCGCTCACCGTCGACGCCATGTCGGCGCACAGCCGCGGGTAGAACTCCTCGGGCGCCATCCGCCCGAGCCACTTCTGCGCCCAGTACTGCCAGAGGTGGAACGCGATGAACGCGAACGCGAGCACCCCCGTGACCCGCTGCATCGTGTACATCCAGTTGCGCGAGAACGTGTAGCTGCCGACGTTCGGCTTGCCCTCGAGCACCAGCTTGACCCCGTAGAGGGCGTGGAACGCGAGCGGCAGCACGACGAGCCCGAGCTCGAGCACCGGCAGGTACGGCATGTGCGAGATCTCGGCGACCGCCGCGTCGAACCGCTCCTGCCCCTGGAGCGCCTTCGCGTTCGTCCAGAAATGGAAGAGCAGGAAACCGCCCACGGGGAGGGCGCCGGTGAGAGAATGCAGCTTGCGAAGGAGAAAGGACCGGCGGCTCTTGTGAAAGAGCGATCTGGCGGGGGTTGCCTCGGACACGCTGACCTCGATGGAAGGCGGGCGCCGCCGGTGTATGGGATGCCCCGGGTGACGTCAAGGTGAACGCAGTCGACACTTCGGGCCGATTTCCCGCTGCCTTCGGCGCACCGACCGTCAGCGCGGAGTCCGGGCGCGCCGCGCGGCGACCGCTGCTCGCGCGTGTGTCGGCGATCACGAGCGCGGCGCTGCTCGCGGCGGCGATCGCCGTCGCCGGCTGCGGCGCGCAGGACGGCGCTGCGGCGATGAGCCCGGCGCTCGGCGGGTCGCCCGCGGCCCAGGCGGAGCTGCACCGCGTCCTCGCGCGCTTCGAGAACGGCGCGCGCGCGGAGCGCATCGCGCTCGAGCCGGAGCTCCTCGCCTTCCGCGACCGCTACGCGGGCGACGATCTCGCGCGCGTCGCGGCCGCCCACCTCGCGTGGATCGCGCTGGAGCGAGGGGACCTCCGCCGCGCCGAGGCGCTCGCGGCCGAGGTCGAGGCCGGGGGGCCGGGTCCGACCGCGGACCTCGCGCGCGTGCTCCGCGGCGCGGCGCTCCGGCGCGCCGGCAAGCCGAGGCCCGCCTTCGGGGTGCTGCGCCCGCTGGTGAGCAAGATGATCGACGCGTACGTGCGCTCGCTCCTCAACGAGGAGGTCACGGCCGCCGCGATGGAGGCGGGCGCGTGGACGCAGGCGGTCGAGCTGATGAGCGTCTGGCTGCGCGAGGCGGACGACGACGACCGCGCCGCCGTCCGGGCGCAGATCGGGGCGCTCCTGCGCAAGGTGCCCATCGCCCACCTCGTCAGCGCGATGCGCGCCGGCCAGGCCGCCGGCGAGGTCGTGGACCCGCAGGTCGACCTGCGCTCGCTGGTCGCCGAGCGCCTCGCGATCGTCGCCCGCGAGCGCCGCGACGTCGCGCTCGCGAAGGAGCTGCTCGACCGGGCCGGCGCGCTGCTCGGCAGCCAGGGCGACGCGATCTCGGAGCTCGCGGCCGGCGCGGGGACCGCGCGCGTCGAGCCCCCCACGGTCGGCCTGCTGCTCTCGACGCGCACGTCCGAGTCGCGCCGGCGGGGCGTCGAGATGGCCGCCGGCGTGGCGCACGGGCTCGGGCTGCTGCGGCCGGGGTCGGACGCGCGGCTCGTGAGCCGCGACGACGGCGGCGAGGGCAGCGTCGACGAGGCGCTGAGCAGCCTCACCGCCGAGGGCGCCGCGGTGCTCATCGCCGGCTCGGATCGAGATCAGGCGACCGCGGCGGCGAGGTTCGCGCGGGCGAACGCGATCCCGGTGCTGCTCGTGCACCCGCCGGAGCCGGCGGCGCTCGACGGGGCGTTCGTCTTCGTCGTGGGCGAGGAGCCCGCGAGGGGCATCGAGGTGCTCGTCGCCGCGCTCGCGGAGCGGGGCGCGAAGCCGGTGGCGCTCGTGGGCGGCGAGGCCGGCGCCCGGAAGGACGCGGCGGCCTCGCCGCCGGGCGCGGCCGCCGGGGGCGCTCCGACCGCAGCGCTCGCCGAGCGCGGCATCGCGCTCGCGCTGCCCTGCGACGGGACCTTCGATCCGCGCGCCCTCCGGCCGCCGGCCATCCGAGGGGTGATCCTGGCCGGGGACGGGCCCTGCGCAGAGCAGGCGCTCCGCGCCGCCCCGCGCACGGTGACGATCGCGCTCGGCTTCGAGGCGGCCGTGCCGCCGCCGCCGGGGTCGCTCGTCGCGACGGCGGGGCTCTTCCCGTTCGTCGCGGCGCCCGCGGGCGCGCAGCCTCCGCCGCGCGCGGGCGATCCGGGGGCGCCCGCGGGCCCGCCGGCCGCGCTCGGGGTGTGGCTCGCCACCCACCCGTCGCCGCCGAGCTTCTGGGCGGCGCTCGGGCGCGACGCCGGCGTCCTCGCCTGGGCCGGCGTGCAGCGGCTGCCGAAGACGGGCACCGAGGACCCGGCCGAGGTGAAGGCGCGGCGCCTCGCGGCGACGACCGCCGTGAGCCACGCGACGGCCGAGCTCTGGACCACGACGGCGACCGGCTTCGGCGGAAAGCGCGTGCTGCCGAGGGGGGTCGTGTACCGCGAGATCGAGAAAGCGCGATGAGCGGAGCGAGCCGCCGGAACGTCGCCTGGCCGCCGCGCGGGGCTCGCGCCGCGCGGCGTGGAGAGCGTGCCGCCGCGTCGTCCTGGGGCTGCTCCGGCGTCCCGGCGGGCGTAGCATGGCGCCGCATGATCCGCCGAGCCCTCTCCTGTGCCGCCGCCGCCGCGCTGACGGCGATCGCCCCGGCCGCGTTCGCCGACCGCGTGGCGGTGCTCCCCGCGCGCGGAGGCACCGACGAGGCCGCCCGGAGCGCCGCTCAGGCCGAGGTCGCGCGCGGGCTCGCCGCCCTCGGCCACACCCCGGTGCCGGACGGCGCGGTGGCGGCCGCGCTCAAGGGCGTCGCCGACGGCATCGCCGACACCACGGACGAGTACCGCGCCGTGGGCGCGCGGACGGGCGCGGACTGGGTCCTGGGCGGCACCGTCGAGCCTGCGGTCACGACCTCCCGGGTCGAGCTCACCGCGTACCTCGCCTCGACGGGCCGGGTCGAGTCGGTCGCGCGGGAGGTCGATCGGGGGAAGGAGGCCCAGCAGACGCAGGAGATGCTGGCGGTGCTCCTCCGCCCCGAGGGCGTCGGCATCGGCGAGCTCCCCTGGGAGCGCCCCGCGGGCTCCACGCCGGCGGGCGCGCCGCCTCCTGCCGCGCCCCCGTCCGCGGGCGGGTCCGCCGTGCTGCCGCCGGTGCCCGCGCCGCCGCCGGCGCCGCCCGCGAAGGAGGTGCAGATGGCGTACCCGCTCGGGCCCGATCGCGTCTGGCCTGCGTACACGGGCGGGCGCCGGCTCGCCCTCTCCGCGTCGCTCGGGGCGGCCGTGGCGGCGGCGCGCCTGCCGGGCGCGAGCGGCAGCGCGGCCTCGCTGGTCGGCACGGCGCGCGTGGCCTACGCGGCCTCGGATCGCGGGCTCGAGCTGTTCGCCGGCGGCGGCGGGAACCTGGCCGGCCCGTTCGCCGCCTGGATCGAGGGCGGCGCGCGCCTGATGCTGACGCCCAGCCTGACGCCCGAGGGCGGCGCGTGGCGCGCGTTCCCGCTCCACGTCGGCCCCGCGCTCCACGCCGGCGCGTTCTTCCGGTCGGGCGCCGGCGTCGTGGGCCCCGGCGGCGCGACGTACCGCGGCGACCTCGAGGTGCGCCCGGTGATCGGGGCGTCGCTCGACGTCGTGCTCGCGCTGAGCTCCTCGGTGCAGCTCGAGGCCCAGCTCGGCAACCTCCGGTGGGTCCCCGCGGGGGACGGCTCGCTGCTCCTGCTCGGCGCGACGCTCGGCGCGGGGGCCCGGTTCTGACGCATGCGCATCGAGCTGCCGAGCCGCCGCAGCACCATCCGCCTCGCGCGCGCGCTCGCCGGCCGCCTCGCGGGCGGCGATCTGGTGATCCTGGCCGGCGACCTGGGCGCCGGGAAGACGTTCTTCGCCCGCGCCCTCTGCCGCGCGCTCGGCGTGCCGTCGGAGCTGCCGGTCACGAGCCCGACCTTCACGCTGGTCCACGAGCACGACGGCCGCGTCCCGATCGCGCACGCCGACGCCTACCGCCTCGGCGGCGCGTCCCCTGCGGAGGGCGCGCGCGGCGCCGCGGACGAAGAGCTCGCCCAGCTCGGGCTGCGCGAGCGCCGCGCGGAGGGGGCGCTCGTCGTGGTGGAGTGGGGCGAGCCGTTCGCGGAGGCGCTCGGCGGCGACGCGCTCCTGATCCACCTCGCCGCGCCCGAGGACCCGGGCGCGCCCGGCCGCGCCGCCGAGATCAGGGCGACCGGCGCGCGGAGCGGCGAGGTGCTCGCGGCGCTCGAGGTCGAGCTGCTCCCGTAGGCTCGGCGGCGATGTGGCCGCAGGCAAGCGGTTCGGTCGAGGTGCCGCCGCGTGGGTCGAAGGCGCGATGCGCCTTGGGCGAGGGCGATTCTCAGGCGCCGCTTCAGCCGAGCTGCCGGAGCTTCTTTTCCAGGTAATAGGCTGCAGCCTGGCAGTAGGGCGGCAAAAGACCGGTACCCTCCGGAGTCGACGAAAGCTCCAGCAGCGCCTTCACGCATGCGGCCCTCGGCGCTTTCTTCTGAAATTCAGACCGGAGAGCATCGATCACGGCCCTCCGGTTCCGTTGAAGGCGCGCGATGTTGAGGTTCAGACGCTCGATCTGCGCTTCAGCGCTGGCGCGCATCGCGGGCTCCAGGCCGCGCGCGGGTCGCATCTCCCCCTGGTTCGTATAGGAGAACATCGATCTGACGTCGGGCGGAGACGCCGCCGGGTTCAGCTCGAGCCGTTGCTCCTCTCTCGGGAGATGTCCGCGATAGGTGTCGCAGTGATAGCGATCGCGGTGATCTCCTCCGCCATCGTGGATGCCCACATCGCCCAGGCAGACCCCGAGGAGGTTGTCCCAGTCGAACACCAGCTCCGGCGACAGCGCGCGCGTCTTGAAGTGCTCGATCTTCATGCCTTCGGCGCTCGGCGGTCCCGGCAGCCGGGACATGCAGTACGCGCAGAGCCCGTGCTGCTCCTTGAACGCGTGCTCCCGCATCTGCTGCCTCTGCGCCCCGTACACCGAGCTCCAGGCCGCGCCGGGCGTGCCCCGGAGGTCGGCCAGGCAAGCAGGCTCGCGGTCCTTCTCAATCCGGCGCATCGCCGGTCTCCGCCATGGAGAGCTCCCATCGCGCGGCGACGATCTGAGCGTCGTCCTCGCCGAGGAGGCCCGACAGCTCCGCCAGCAGCGACTTCGCTTCCACGAGCTGGCCGTCATCGATCAACCGCGCCAGCTCGTCGAGCTTCTCCCGCGTTTCCTTCAGGCGTGACGGGGCGCCGAGGATGTCCTCCAGGATGGTGTTGGCGTCCTTGCCCGCGATCCTCTCGATCCGGTGCGCCTGGTGATCCGGGTCGAGGAGACGCACCGAGCCGCGCGGGGCTGCGGACATCACCTGAGGCGAGTGCGTCGTCACGACGAACTGGAGGCCCGGGAAGGCTTGAAGGAGATCGTCGAGCACGCGCCATTGCCACGCGGGGTGGAGGTGGAGATCCACCTCGTCGATGAGCACGACGCCTGTCGCCCGCGCAGGGGCTTCGGCGCCGAGCTGCGGGTTGAGCTGCGTTGCGCGCCACGCGATGTCCGCCGCCACCGCGATGAGGTTCCGCTGGCCATCGGAGAGGGCCCCGAAGGGCAGGGAGGAGCCGTCCATGAAATCGATGCGCAGCTCCTGGTGGTTGGCGCTGTAATAGATCCGGCGAGCGCCCTCGAGGCAAGCGCAGGCCGCTGCGCTCACCCCCTCCAGCTCGGGGCTTCGCACCTCGGTGAGCGGGCGCCCCTCCTCCGCGGCGCGAGCGAGACGCTGGACGCGATCCTCCTCGCGCCATGCCATCCAGGCCTCGAACCCCTTCTGGTCGGACGCGGCCTCGAGCGCGGCCCGGTAGCCTTGAAGCCTGGACTTCAGGCTCGCCTTCTCGGGGTTCCTGTCCCGCTTGTGGTGCCAGAGCCGACCTGTTCCGTAGTAGGCGAGCACCGGGAGCGCGATGGGCTCGGCGCCCGATATCGCATCCTCGATGCCACGAGGCATGAATCGGGTCGCCTCCAGTGGACCTACCCGACCGGACTGGGTGACGCTCGTCGTCGTGCGGCCGTCTGCACCGCCGAGCTCCCTCGCCCACGCCACGCGGCCCAGCGGGGTTTCACCGCCCGCTTCGACGCGCACCGGGTAGCATGTCGTCATGCTCGGGACGCCGCCGTGCATCGTGGTCACGAAGCGCGCCGCCGATTTCGGGATCGCGCGATCGTCCCGGCTCGCCTTGAAGAAGCTCAGCCACGCTCCCAGCGCCACCGACAGCCCTTCGAGCACGGTCGTCTTGCCCGTCCCGTTGCGGCCGACGAGCACCGTGAGCCGCGGCTCCAGGTGCAGCGCGAACCGCTCGAAGGCGCGGAAGTTGGTCAGCCGGATCTCGTCGATTCGCATCGAGGCTCGACGGGTGATACGCGCTGAAAACTCGGGGAGCTAGCGGTTTTCGCCAGGATCGCCGAGCTCGCTGGTCGCCACCCCGGGCAGGTCGAGCGCCGAGATGACCGCGTCCTCCATCGCCTCTCGCCGGTGTGCCACGCCTCCACCCATGGCGGAGCCAGGCACCACCGCAGGGTGCGAAGGCAGCACCGCAGGGTACGAAGGCACCGCCGCGACGGCGCAGCCCGGCCCCGTGCGGCGCCCCGGAGCCGCCACCGCCGGACGCCTGCCCCCGAGGTCCGCTCCGCAGCCGGCTCTCTGCTACCGGCGTCTCCTGGGCGGACAGGACGGCACCAGGGGGCAAGCGGGCTGCGCCGCACCTCGCGCGCCCGACCCCGTGCGCGGCGGCGTTGCATGATACAAGAGCGCACGGTGAAGGAAGGCGCGGAAACCAGCCGCAGCGAGCTGCTCAACAAGGCGCTGGAGCCGGTCCTCGCGTTCCTCGACAACATCGGCAACATCGTCACGCTGACGTTCCAGACGCTCCTCTGGCTCGTGCGCCCGCCGTTTCGCCCCGCGCAGTTCCTGGCGGCGATGGACTTCATGGGCGCGCAGTCGGTCTTCATCGTCGGCCTGACCGGCGTCTTCAGCGGCATGGTCGTGACGCTGCAGACGTCCTACGCGCTGCGCGCGTTCAGCGCCGAGGGCCGCGTCGGCGGCCTCGTCGCGGTCTCGCTCGCCCGCGAGCTCGCGCCGGTCTTCTCGGCGATCATGGTCACCGCCCGCGCCGGCAGCGCCATGGCCGCGGAGCTCGGCAACATGCGCGTCACCGAGCAGATCGACGCGATCGCGACGATGGGCGTGAGCCCGGTGCAGTACCTGCTCTCGCCCCGGCTGTTCGCCGCGACGGTGATGCTGCCGCTGCTCTGCATCCTGTACACGAGCGTCGGCATGTGCGGCTCGTACCTCGTCGCCGTGCTCTGGCTCGGCGGCGACGCGGGCTCGTTCTTCCAGAGCGTCCGCGACTTCGCCCTGCCCAGCGACATCTCGATGGGGCTCATCAAGGCGTGCGTCTTCGGCTTCATCGTCTCGTCGGTCTCGTGCCGCCACGGCTTCTTCGCCTCGGGCGGCGCGCGCGGCGTCGGCGTCGCGACCACGCGGGCGGTCGTCGAGAGCTGCGTCACCGTGCTCGTCACGAACTACATCCTGACGCAGCTGCTGCTCGACATGTGACCCGAGGCGGCCCGCCCCTCCCTCGTCGCGCGCGCCGCGCGCTCGGGGAGGGGGTTTGCCGTCTGGCGCGTGCTCGCTCGGCTGCGGACCACGCCGGGACGAAGCAGAGCGACAAGAAGGCCGTCGCTCTCCTCGCGACCCGCAAGGTGCCCCAGCACAAGACCCCCGCCGCGCCCGCCGCGCCCGCCGCGCCCGCCGATCCGGCCGACGACACCGACACGACCGACCTGGAGTACCCCGGCACACCAACGAGACCTTCCGGCGCGCTCCGGAGGCTTCCGTCGCCGAAAGCGTGCGTCCGACGCCCCTGCGCGCACGCCTCGGCTCCCATCTCACGGCGATTGGCCTTCTGGGCCTCTGGTCGGGCGCGCGCTTCGAAAAGAGCTGACGTTCGCGGTCGATCACGCCCCCCTTGGTATCCACGGTAGGCCCCCGGAGAGGGTGTGCGTCGCGCGGGGTGGGGACGGGCTGATGTTTGAGCCCAATTGACGTCCTGTGTCCGGCCTGCGCAGGCCGGGCACAGGACGTCCCAGGCGAGTTCTGCCCGTCCCTGCCCCGCGCGACGCACACCCTCTCCGGGGGCCGGCCACCTCGGCGAGCCTCCCCGCCGGATCCACCCCCGCGCTCGGCTGGCGCGTCCCTACCTCCAGGAGCCAGGCGCCTCCGGCTCCCGCAGCGCAATCAGCGCCGGCGACAGCTGCACCGGGTACCGCGCCGGCGCGCGCAGGTGCGCGACCCCGTGCGGGAGCAGCTCGCGCCCGGCGATGGAGCGCTCGCGCCCGGCGCTCGGCGCCTCCGGCGACTCCAGCGCGCGGCCGCCGCGCATCACCGCCCGCGCGAGCGGCGCGAGCCTCGCGGCCCCGAGCGCGCGCGGCGCCAGCATCCGCTCGTGCGCGAGGTGGATCACGTCGCAGGCCGCGCGCCCCGCCTCGTCGTAGTAGCGCGCCACCATCTTGCGCCCCGCGATCACGTCGCCGCGATCGCTCGTCCCCTGCCGCAGCGCCCACGCGCCCGACTCCTCGAGCGCCACGAGCTCGTAGCGCACCGCCGGCAGGCCGCCCTCGGGCTCGGCGAGCCCCGTGGCGATCCAGCCGCCGGCGCTCGTGCCCACGCGCCTCGCCTCGAGGAGCGTCGCCTCCTCCTCGTGGCCCCCGAGGTCGACCATCCGGTCGGCGTACCAGGGCCAGCGGCCTTCGAGCGGCGACGGCGGCGGCGCGAGCTCGCCGAGATCGATCCCCACCTCGCCGCGGAACGGGACGCCGAGCGCCGTGGCCGCGAGCGCGCTCGTCGTCGCCGACGCGCCGCCCACGTGCGCCGCGCGGGCGAGCGCCAGCGCCTCGTCGGCGAACGGCACCCGCGCCGACGACCCGTCGACGACCGCGCCGCCGTCCGAGGCGACGAGGAGCCGCGCCGCCCGCGTCGCCACGGCCGTGCCCCGGCCGAGCGCCGGCACGAGCAGCGCGCCGGCGAGCAGCGCCTCGATGAACGGCCCCTCCACCGTGACCACCGGCGTGCCCGGGAAGGCGATCGTCCCGTCGGGCATCGCGTCGATGTCGATCGAGATCGGCGCGTCGGCGAGCCGCTCCACGAGCGCGTCGCTCAGGCCGCAGACCTCGCGCGCCGCGAAGACCGCCCCCGCGTCGAGGCGCGCCCCGTCCAGCGCGAGCGCCTCGAGCGCCGCCTCGACGCCGGCGACCACGAGGAAGCCCGCGTGGGGCGGCATCGCCGTGAACGCGAGCTCGAAGCTCGCGCGCCGCTCGGCGACCCCCGCCTGGAGCAGGCGATCGGCGTCGAGCAGCGCGCGTCCGTCGGTGAGCAGCGGGCTCGCTCGCAGCATCGCCGCCGGCATCGGGCCCCGCTCAGAGCCGCGCGGCCAGCCTGCGGGTGCCGGCGACCGTCGAGGCCTCGTCGAAGAGGAACGGCAGGATCACGGTCGGCAGGTCGAGATCACGGCGCAGGCGGGCCAGGCTCTCGTGCTGCACCGACTCGCGCATCGCCCGGCGCGCGCCGGCCACGATCGCGCTCTCGGCGGTGTCCGCCGCCCGCGCCGGCGCCGCGATGTCGAGCCGCTCCGGATCGACAAGCAGCGCCCGCCGCTCCTCGGGCGAGAACAGCGGCGGCAGCACGCTGTTGATGATCAGCCGGTGGACCGGCAGGCCGAGCTCGCCCCGGATCTCCGCCACGAGCTCGACGGTCTCGGTGGCCGGCATCTCCTCCGGGAGCGTCACCACGACGACCCCGCTCCGCGCGGGATCCCTGAACATCGTCCACGCCGCCTCGGCGTCCCGGCGCAGGATGCCCGGCGGCGCCACGTCGAGGATCACCTTGGGCACGCGCAGCATGTCCATGCCGTGCCCGGTCGCGGGCGCGTCGAGCAGGACCACATCGAAGCGGGGAGAGCCGTCCGGGAGCAGCTCGGTCGTGTGGAACCAGGCCTTGCCGAGCATCGCCCACTCGAACAGCCCGGGCACCGCGCGGAAGAAGGTGCGCGTGTACTTGTTGTCGAACACGAGATCGGCGGCGGCCCGCACCTTGAGGACCATCTCGCCGTACTCCCGCAGCGCCTTGTCCGGCGAGATGTTCACCGCCCACACGCGCTCGGCCACCTGGGTGACCTCCTGGCCGATCGGCTTCGTGCCGAGGATGGCCGAGAGCCGCTCCTTCGTGTTGCACATCGCGACGAGGACGCGCTTGCCGCGGGCGGCGAAGGCGAGGGCGAGGGCGCCGGAGATCGTCGTCTTCCCGACGCCTCCCTTGCCGGTCACGAACAGGAAGCGCCGGCGCTCGAGCTCCGGCAGATCCTGGCCGAGCCCGCCCGCTTGCAAGGCTAGATGGGCGCTGGTCATTTCCGCGTCAGCGGAGTTAGGCGCAAGCTCAGGCGAAGGCAACCCGGATCAGGGAAACGGGCTCTGCTATCCATCGCCCATGCGCATCACCGAGCGACACCTCGAACCGCTGAACCGACGCTTCCAGGGCGCGTCGCCCGTCGAGCTCCTCCGCTTCGTCCGCGAGTCCTTCGGCCCCCGCGCGGCCATCATGAGCAGCATGCAGCGGGCCGGGACCGCGCTGTGCCACATGGCCGACCGGGCCGGGCTCGCCTTCGACGTGATCTTCGTCGACACCGGCGTGCTCCACGCCGAGACGCTCGCCACCCGCGACGAGCTCGCGCGGACCCACCCGAACCTGCGCGTCGTGACGCTCTCGCCCGAGCGCACCTTCGCGCAGCAGACGCGCGAGGAGGGGCTGCTCTACCTCTCGAAGGAGGGCCAGGAGCGGTGCTGCGACCTCCGCAAGTCGGCCCCGCTGAACGCCATCCGCTACCGCTACGACGCGTTCGTCGCGGCGCTCCGGCGGGGCGAGGGCGGCGCCCGCGCCAAGGTCGCGCCGTTCGGGCTCGACCCGGCGAACAACGTGCTCCGCGTCCACCCGTTCGCCTCGCTGAGCGGCGAGGCGCTCGACGCGCACTTCGCCGCGCACCCGGACGCGATCGAGAACCCGCTGCACGCCATGGGCTTCCGCACCATCGGCTGCTTCCCGTGCACGACGCCCGTGCTGCCCGACGAGCCCGAGCGCGCCGGGCGCTGGCGCCACCTGGCGAGCGTCGAATACTGCGGGATCAACCCGGTCGACCGGGGCGAGACCGACGGCGGCATCGAGCTCGACGACCGGTACGAGCGCCTCTTCGCGACGTGACGATTCGCCTGCGAACACCGGTTCGCGGCAGCTCGATCTTGACTCAAACGGGATGCAGGGAGATTTGCCCTGCATGCCGGCGAGCTACTTCGACGTAGACGGCACCCTGGTCACGACCAACCTCGTGCACCCGACGGTGTTCTACATGCTGAACCAGCCGACGCCGATGCACAGCCTTGCGAAGCTCGGCCGCGCTCTGGTGAAGGCGCCCTGGATGGCGATGGCGGAGCTCCAGGATCGGCGCCTCTTCAACGAGCTGCTCTTCAGCTCGTTCGACGGCGTCTCCGAGGATCGCCTCGTCGCGCTCGCCGAGGAGGCGTTCGCGAAGGTGCTCAAGCCGGCCATCTACGGCAAGGCGCGGGACCTCGTGAAGTGCAGCCTCGACAAGGGGCACGAGGTCGTCCTGATCTCCGGCGCGCTGGATTTCCTGATGCAGCGGCTCGCCGAGCACCTCGGCGCGACCGGCATCATCGCGAACCGCCTCGAGGTGAAGGACGGGTTCGCGACGGGGAAGCTCCTGCGCCCCGTGGTGGCCGGGCCCGAGAAGGCGCGCCTCATCCGCGAGCACGCGCACGCGCGCGGGCACGACCTCGACGAGTGCTTCGCCTACTCGGACAGCTACTCGGACGTCCCGATGCTCTCGGTCGTCGGCTACCCGGCGGCGGTGAACCCGGACCGCAAGCTGAAGCTGCTCGCGCAGGCCTACCACTGGCCGATCCTCCACCTCGCCGCATGACCCCGGCCCCCGCCGGACGGCGGGGAGCCACGCCACAGCCCAACACGTCGCACCCCCTGCTCTGAAAGCCCCATGAGCCATCCTTGCGTCGTCACGCTAGACAGCCGCAGCGCCCCCCGGGTGCTCTTCTCAGGCGACCAGCTGGTCGAGGTCGACCTGCCCACCGGCACCCGGGTGCTCTACGCGAAGCCGCCCATCGAGCCGCTGAAGGACGTCGACGCCGCGATCCGCTACGCGATCAACCACCCGTACAACTCGGAGCCGCTCTACGCAAAGCTCCGCCCGGGGATGAAGGTCACGATCGCGGTGGACGACATCTCGCTGCCGCTGCCCCCGATGAAGCGGCCTGACATCCGCGAGCGGGTGCTCACCATCGTGCTCGACCTGCTCTCGGACTACGGCGTCGACGACGTGGAGATCATCATCGCCACGAGCGTCCACCGGCGCATGAAGGACTGGGAGGTCCGCCACATCGTCGGCGACAGGATCTTCAACGCCTACTGGCCGAAGAAGCTCTACAACCACGACGCCGAGAACCTCGCCAACATGAAGCACATCGGCACGACCGACATGGGCGAGGAGGTCGAGCTCAACAAGCGCGCGGTCGACAGCGATCTCGTGATCTACGTGAACCTGAACCTCGTGCCGATGGACGGCGGGCACAAGTCGGTCTCGGTCGGCCTGTGCGGGTACAGGAGCCTGCGCGCGCACCACAACCCGCGGGTGATGCGCGACTGCTACTCGTACATGGATCCGAAGAGCTCCGCGCTGCACACGAGCGTCGAGCGCATGGGCCGGCTGGCCAACAAGAAGCTCAACGTCTTCACGATCGAGACGACGATCAACAACCGCATGTTCGATCGCCCGCTCGAGTTCCTCGCCCGGAACGAGGACGACCTGAGCGCGGGCGAGAAGAGCGCGCTGCGCGCCCTCCGCTTCACGCTGTCGAAGGTGCCGCAGCCCGCGCGCCAGGCGATCTTCCAGCGCGTCCCGTCGCCGTACGGCGTGACCGGGGTGTTCGCCGGCGAGACCGAGGCCGTCCACGAGCACACGCTGAAGCGCAGCTTCGACCAGTACCTCGTCCCGGTCACGGGCCAGGCCGACATCCTGGTCACGGGCATCCCGTACATCAGCCCGTACAACGTGAACTCGTTCCTGAACCCGCTGCTCGTGCAGGTGATGGCGAACGGCTACATGTTCAACCTCTACCGGGGCGCGCCGATGCTCAAGAAGGGGGGGACGATGATCATCCTCCACCCCTGCACCGACCTGTTCGACAACGAGCACCACGCCCCGTACATCGAGTTCGTCCACCGGCTGCTGCCGGAGACGCGCGACGCGATGGAGCTGCACAAGCGGTACGAGAAGAAGTTCTCGGAGAACCCGGCGTACATCGAGATGTACCGCTTCGGGCACGCGTACCACCCGACCCACCCGTTCTTCATGTGGTACTGGGGCGAGGCGGGCCGGCAGCACATCGGCCGGATGATCGTGGTCGGCGCCGACAACGAGTACATCCCGCAGCTGCTCGGCTGGGAGACGGCGCGCACGATGGATGAGGCGCTCCGGATGGCGAAGCAGTCGGCCCCGGCCACGCCGGAGATCATGGCCCTCCACAGCCCGCCGATCTTCATGGCCGACATGACGGCGTAGCGGGCGCGCCGCCCGCGGGAGGAGCCACCATGCGGCTGCACCTCATCGACGGCACGTACGAGCTCTTCCGGGCCCATTTCTCGAAGCGGCCCGGGCACCGCGCGCCCACCGGCTGGGACGCGAAGGCGACGGTGGGCGTCGTCGCCTCGCTCCTCGCGCTCGTGCACCAGGCGGACGAGGAGGTCACGCACCTCGCGGTCGCCTTCGACAACCCGATCCGCTCGTTCAGGAACGACCTGTTCGCCGGGTACAAGAGCGACGAGGGCATGGATCCCGTGCTGCGCGGGCAGTTCGATCCGGTCGAGGAGGCGTGCCGCGCGGCCGCTTCGAGGCGTGGTGCGACGCGATGGACGTGCGCACGCTGAGGTCGCGGCCGACGCGCTGGGCGCCGGAGGCGTGAGCGGAGCGCGGCCCGCGGGCCTCCATCAAGGCGGCTTCTTTTCCGGGGCCCTGAGCTCGGCGAGCACGCGCTCGCGGAGGAGCGGCACGGGCGGCGAACCGTGCGCGAGGAGCGCATCGTGGAAGCGGCGAAGCGAGAACGCCGGGCCGAGGGCCGCCTTCGCCTCCTCCCGGAGCTTCAGGATCTGGATCTTGCCGAGCGTGTAGGCGAAGTAGCCGGGGTCGAACGTCGCGCGCACCGCCTGCTCCCGCGCCGTCGCGCGATCCTGGAAGCAGTCGTCGACGAAGCGGCGCTCGGCCTCGTCGAGCCCCATGCCCTCGGCGTGCACGCCGAGCGACGCGACCACCCTGCAGTTGCGCAGCAGCGCGTCCGTGAGCTGACCGAGCCGGCTCTGTGGGTCCTCCTTGCCGAACCCTTCCTCGATCATCATCTGCTCGGCGTAGTGGGCCCAGCCCTCGACGAACGAGTAGCTCCCGAACATCCTCTGCGCCTCGGTCGGCGCGCGGTTCTCCCA
This sequence comes from Sorangium sp. So ce362, assembly GCF_051519845.1. NCBI lineage: Bacteria > Pseudomonadati > Myxococcota > Polyangiales > Polyangiaceae > Sorangium > Sorangium sp. So ce362. Next base: position 10,707,830 of record NZ_CP150332.1, read on the forward strand.
CAGGCCCTGGACGAAGTGCCCCGGGTAGACCTCGTGCACGGTCGTCGAGACCAGCGTCCCGCGCGACATCACGTACTCTTCCCGCTCCTTCCTGGGCCAGGAGGGGTCGGGCTTCGTGATGTAGTAGAACGCCTCGAGCCCCTTCCGCTCGAACGGCCCCGGCGCGTCGAGGAACGCGGAGTTCCAGCGCATGTACGGCGGCGTCTCCTTCACGAGCGCCCGCTCGTCGGACGGGAGGCTCACGAGCCCCCGGTCGACGACGAACCTGCGCGACGCCTCCATCACCCGCGTCGCCTCGGCGAGGAGCTGCTCCGCCCTCGGCCGGGTGGCCTTCACCTTCCGGGCGAGCTCCTGGTAGGCCGCCTTGTTCGCCGCGAGGTCCTCCTCGCCCATCTTCTTGAGCTCGGCGAGCGGGATCGAGAGCCCCTCCTGCGCGAGGAGGAGCTTCCTGTACCGCGCCTCCCCGAGCACGTGGCTCGCGTCGCCCTTCGGCAGCTCGACCCTGGCCAGGTGCTCGGCGAGCCCCTCCGCCGCGCCGGCGAGCGCCGCGTTCGTCTCCTCGAAATCAGCCTGGAAGGCGGCGTCGCCCGCGCCCTCGAGCAGCTTCACGACGTCGCCGCGCAGGTACTCGGCGTAGCCCCGGAAGATCTTCACGGCGACCTCGACCACCGGCTTCGGCAGCGGGCTCGCGAGGTTCTCGAGGATGCGCGGCACCTGGGCCAGCGCCGCCTTCTCGTGCTCGAGGAGGCGCCTCGCGCGCTCGGGCAGCGGCGCATACGCGCGATCGAGGTAGTGGTTCACGCCGAACAGCTCGCCGTAGAATTGCGGCTGCCGGCGCCAGTCCTCGAGGTCCCTGCCGTGGAAGAGCTTGAGGTCGATCTGCTGGAGGATGAGCGCGCGGTCGAGCGCCTCGTCGGGGGAGAGCGCCGCGGCGTCGATCGCGGCGAGGGCCGCGCGATCACGCGAGAGGCGCGCGAGCCTCCGCTCGATCGCCGCGGCGGAGTAGTCGCCGACCTTGCCGTCCTGGTCGTGCAGCCCGCGCGAGCGCGCGAACGCCGGCTCGTCCGTCACCCACTCGCGCAGGATCCGGTCGCGCAGCGCCGCGAACGGCTCCCGCGGCGCCTCCAGCGGCCGCGCGGGCTCCACGGGCGCCGCGGCCGCCGGGGGCGCGGCGGCGGGCGGGCTCGCGCCCGTGGAGGGAGGCGGCGCCGAGGCGCCCCCGCTGCAGGCGGCGAGCGGCGCGAGCAGCGCGGCGAGCGCCGCGAGGCGACGCGGGCGGCAGACGGGTGGGGTTGCAGGGGCGGCCATCACGGGCCGTGAGCCTGTCAAACCGGCCTGTGCTGGTCAACGGCGCAGGCTAGTCGCGGAGCGCTCGATCGATGATCGCGTCCACGTGCGAGAGCGCGTGGTCGAGGTCGAAGCAGCGCGCGATTTCGTCCGGGGCGAGCAGCGCGGCGACGTCGGCGTCGGCGGCGAGGTTGTCGCGGAAGCGGCCCTCGCCCGCGATGGCGCGCATCGCGCAGCGCTGCACGAGCTCGTAGGCCGCCTGCCGCGGCCTGCCCTTCTGGACGAGCGACAGCAGCACCGCCTCGCTGAAGAAGAGCTCGCCCGTGCGGTCGAGGTTCTCGCGCATCCTCTCGGGGTAGACGACCAGCCCGTCGACGAGCCCCGCGGCGCGGTCGAGCATGAACCCGAGCGTCGAGGTCGCGTCGGGCGCGATCATCCGCTCGACCGACGAGTGCGAGATGTCGCGCTCGTGCCACAGCGACACGTTCTCGAGCGCGGGGATCACGGCCGCGCGCACGATGCGCGCGAGGCCGCACAGGTTCTCGCTGAGGATGGGGTTGCGCTTGTGAGGCATCGCGCTCGATCCCTTCTGGCCCACGGAGAAGCGCTCCTCCGCCTCGCGGACCTCGGTGCGCTGCCAGTGCCGCACGTTGGTCGCGAGCCGCTCGATGCCCGCCGCGATGAGCGAGAGCGCGGCGAAGAACTCGGCGTGGCGGTCGCGCGCGACGATCTGCGTCGAGACCGTCTCGGGGCGCAGGCCCAGGGCGGCGAGCGCGCGCTCCTCGATGCGCGGCGACAGGTGCGCGTACGTCCCGACGGCGCCGGCGATCTTCCCGACCGCGATCGCCTGGCGCGCGGCGAGCAGGCGCGCCCTTCCGCGCTTCATCTCCGCGAGGTGGCCCGCGAGCGCCAGGCCGAACGTGACCGGCTCGGCCGCGATGCCGTGGCTCCTGCCGATCATCGGGGTGCGCCGGTGCTCGTCGGCGCGCCGCGCGAGCGCGTCGCAGAGCTTGTCGAGCCGGGCCGAGAGCAGATCCGCCGCGCGGACGAGCTGGATCGCGAGGCTCGTGTCGAGCACGTCGCTCGAGGTCATCCCCCGGTGCAGCCACCGCGCTCCCTCGCCCGCCAGCTCCTCGACGTGCGTCAGGAAGGCGATGACGTCGTGCTTGACCGTGCGCTCGATCGACTCGATCCGCTCCGGATCGAGCGAGAGCTGCTTCGCCCGGATCCCTCTCGCGATGCCATCGGGCACGAGCCCTTCGGCCTCCATCGCCTCGCAGGCGGCGAGCTCCACCTCGAGCCAGGTCGAGAATCGGGTGGCGGGCGACCAGAGATCTTCGAATTCGGACGGGGTGTAGCGGGGGATCATGGGCGGGACGCTGCGAAGGTCTGGAGGGTGCGTCAAGGATGGAGTGGGCCGGGGCACGCGCTCGCCGTCGCAACGGGCCGTACGGCGCTTGCGGTCGCGCGGCGCGTTGCAAACGTTTGCGCGCGATGCCGACCGAAGCACCGGCGCCCGCGCACGCCCACCTGGGCAGGCCGGTCGCCTGTCCGCCGCCCCGGGAGAGCGACGCCGCGCCGGAGACGCTGCCCGCGGGGGCGAGCGAGCCGACCGGAACCGCCAGGGCGCCCGCGGGCCACCCGGGCGAGCCTGGCCGGGGCGAGCCGGAGGGGCGCGCCGGCGAGGTCGCCGCCCCCGTGAGCGAGCCGGCCCGCGCGACCGCGCGCGCCGCTCGCCTCCTGAAGCCGTACATCGTGGTGGTCGCGATGGACCTGTCGGAGCCGGGCGGGCGGGCGTGGCGCTTCGCCTTCGACCTGGCGGCGCTCCGGGGCGAGACCGAGATCCACGCCGTGGTCGTCGGCCCGCGGCAGGTCGCCCCCGCGGTGCGCGACGTGACGGTGCCGGGCGCGTCGTCGCCGCCGCCCTCGCTCCGGGTGCTCCAGCACCGCTTCGCGGACGGCCAGGCCCGGCTCATGGCGATGCACTTCCGCACGGGCCGCCCCGACCGGGCCATCGTCTCGCTCGCCCGGGAGCTCAGCGCCGATCTCATCGTCGTGGCCACGCACCCGCAGTCGCCGCTCCAGCGGCTGTTCGGCGGCTCGACCGCCGATCGGATCGTGCGAAACGCGCCGTGCCCGGTCGTCGTCGTGCGCCCCAAGGAGGACGACGACGCCGACGCGGCCGAGTACGACCCGAGGCTGCGCTGACGCCGCCGCGCGCTGGACGCCGGCGGCGCGCTCGACGTCGCCGCCCGCCCGCGACCTACCGCGCGCTGGACGCCGGCGACGCGCCGGCCTGCGCCGCCGGCCCGAGCTTGTCGGGCGCGCCGACCCCCTCGGTCGTGCCCCCTTCGCGCGTGTCGGCGTACCCCCACGCCACGCCGGCGGCGTCGACGAGGATGTTGTTCGCGTCGCCGATCGGCATCGGGTCCAGCACGACCGCGTGCCCGCGCCGCGCGAGGTCGTCGAGGGCGGCCCGCGGCGGCGGCGTCAGCCGCTCGACGCGCACCCGGTCCGGCAGCCACTGGTGGTGGATGCGCGCGCGGCGGACCGCCTCGTCGATGGTCATCCCGTGGTCGACCAGGTTGCGGAGCACCTGGGCCACGGTGTTCGGGATGGTATCGCCGCCGGGCGAGCCGAGGAGGAGCGCTACCCTGTCGTCCCGGCTCACGAGCGTGGGCGTCATCGAGCTCGCCATGCGCTTGCCCGGCGCGACCGCGTTGATGCCTGTCTCCGAGAACGCGCCCATCGCGTTGCCGAGCAGGATGCCCGTCCCGGGGATCACGATCTTCGCGCCGAAGCTCGCCGACTGCGTGGTCGTGCACGAGACCGCGTTGCCCTGCGCGTCGATCACCGAGAAGTGCGTCGTCTGCGGGGACTCCGGCGCGAGCGCGCCCGCCGCGCTCGCGATCTCGCCCGCCGGCGTGGCGCGCTCCGGGTCGATGGGCGGCGTGCGGCGCATGAGGGCGCTCCCGTCGAGGAGCCTCGCGAGCAGCTGCGCCGTCTCGGGCGGGACGAAATCCGGGTCGGCGCTCACCTTTCGCCGGTCGGCGTAGGCTCGCTTCGCCGCCTCGACGAACAGGTGCAGCGACAGCCCGGAGTCTGCGGGGGCCTCGTGGGCCTTGAGCCTCTCCAGCGTGAGCATGATCTCGGCGAGCGCGACGCCGCCCATCGACGGGGGCGGCATCGTGTCGACGGTGAAGCCGCGGTACGAGAACCGGAGCGGCGGGCGCCACTTCGCCTGGTAGGCGCGCAGGTCGCCCTCGCTGATGTGGCCGCCGTGCTCGCGCATGGCGGCGGCGATCTTCCGGGCGATCGCGCCCTCGTAGAACGCGCGCGGGCCCTCGGTGGCGAGCGTCTCCAGGGTGCGGGCGAGATCGAGCTGGCGCACCAGCTCGCCCTGGGCGAGCGGCGCCTTGCCCCGCCCCCAGATGGCGCTCGCGGCCCGGTCGGTCTTCAGCCGGGGCCAGGACCAGCGCAGCGTCAGCTCCTGCCGCGCGCCGAGGCGGTGCCCCTTGCGCGCCAGGGAGATCGCGGGGGCCAGCAGCTCGGCGAGCGGCCGGGTGCCGAACCGCTCGTGCGCCAGGGCGAGGCCGGCGACCGAGCCCGGGACGCCGGCCGACGCGTAGCCGTACGCGCCGGCGCGCACCATGGCCATGTTCGACGCGGTGGTCACGGACGCGGGCGCGGCCTCGCGGAAGTCGATCGCCTGGGTCTCGCCCGTCGCGAGGCGGACCATCATGAAGCCACCGCCGCCGATGTTGCCCGCGCTCGGGTGGGTCACCGCCAGCGCGAACGCGACGGCGACCGCCGCGTCGATCGCGTTGCCCCCGCGCCGCAGCACGTCGGCGCCGGCGCGCGTCGCGTGCTCCTCGACCGAGGTCACGAGCCCGGCGTCGCCGCGCACCGCCCGCGCGCCGCCCGAGGCGAGCGCGATCGGCGGATCCGGGGGCAACGGCGCCGGATCCGCCACGGCGGCCGCCGGCGGCGCCGGGGCGCTCGCGGCCTTCGGCGCCGCGACGGCGCTGGCGTGGGCCGGCGCGGCGGACGTCGCGGGCGCCGCCGCGGGTGGGGCGGGCGGCGTGCGGGCCTCGCAGCCGGCGAGCAGCGCGAGGGCGAGCACCCAGCGCGGCCTCGAACGACGATGCAGGGTCATCAAGGTGGGCGCGAATCTACTACGGTGCCGGAGAAACCCAGGCCCGGCCGCGCGGGGCGCCCCGGCCTGGAGGATGGATGCACGAGGCGAGGGTGCGCTCCCCCGCGGCGCGCGACAGGCCGTGGAGGAGCCTCCGTCTGGAGGCGCCTCCACGGCCTCGCCTGCGCCGTCAGGTGCGCCGGCCCTCGCTCAGGACCGCTTGCGGCGGCGCGCGGCGGCCACGCCCACGCCCGCGACGAGCGCCGCGAGCCCGGTGCCCGCGAACGGCGCGGACGAGGACGACCCCGGCGCGGCGGCGCAGGAGACGCTGGCCTCGGCCTCGGCGTGGGCCTCGACCTCGATCTCCAGCGTGCTCAGGTACTCCAGGCAGTCCTGCAGGCTCCCGACGACATCGACATACTGGCCGTTGCAGAACAGGGCGCCTTCCGGCTGCGTGCACCGCGCCTCACACCCGCCCTTGAGATCGACCGTGCATTCCGCATTGCAGTCGATGTCGCACTTGAAGTTCGCCTCGGCCTTGCACTCCCCGGAGCAGCTCGCATCACACTTGGCCTGGCAATCCGCGCTCGGCGGCGTCACCTCGCAGCTCGCGCTGCACTCGCCGTCGCAGCTCGCCTTGCACGCCCCCTCGCACTCCGCCTGCGCGCTGCCCCCGCTGGCCTCCGCCGAGCACTTGCCGCTGCAGTCCGCCTTGCAGCTCGCCGAGCAGCTCGCCCTGCAGTCGAACTTCCCGGGATCGACTTCGCACTTGGCGGAGCAATCCCCGGAGCACTCGACGTTGCATTCGGCGGTCGCGCTGGCGTTGCAATCGCCCTCGCACTTCCCGGCGCACGCCGCCGTGAGGTTGACCGGCTCGCAGCTCGCGGTGCACCCGCCCGAGGTGCGAAATTCACATGCTGCGCTCGCAGCGAGCTGGACATTTCCACAAGCCTCCGGGCCGGGCGCCGCCGACGCGGTGGAAGTGATGGCCAGGGGAACAGCAAAAGTAAATACGCTTACAACAAGCTGAGCAATAGTCCGTCGCATGTCAATTCTCCTGGGTTGGGAGCGCGGGATCCGCGTGTGGTCTCCGCGGGTATTGCAATCGGACGACCAGCACCACCCCTTGAAGCATTTCCCAGGAAAAAAGTCTCTACGGTCGTGCTCGCCCCGCCGTGGCGTGTCGCCGAGTTCACGGCGCGCCGAGGCGACATGCCATACTGCGCGCATGTCCGGGCTGGTGAGAGGACATGCGGCCTGGTGATCATCGGCTCACAGTGTCGGCGATCTGCCCGGCTCCGTAGCGCGCCACCACGCCCTTGCGGGCCCTGCCCGGCGTCGGTCGGCTGAGGAAGTCCCCGCCGACCGCCCAGAAGGCCCCCTTCCCGTCGGCCCAGACGGCGTGGAGGTCGGCATACGGCTCGTCCGTGAACTCGTCGATCCAGGCCCCGCCGACGAGGCGCTGCTTGAGGCCTCCGTAGCCGACGATCGCCACCTCGCCCGGACGGCCGCAGGCGACGCCGTTCACGTCGTTGGTGAGCTCTATCTCGAGCCGGCGCCACGCCTCGCCGTCCGAGCGGAGCACGTCTCTCCCGCCGACGGCGTACACCTCGTCACGGCTGCAGCCGGCGGCCGTGAACAAGGTGCCCTGCGCGATCGGCGGATCGGACTGCAATTCCCAGGTCTTGCCCGCGCGATGCCAGATCACGCCGAACTCGCCGACGGCATAGAGGTCGTCGGACGACTCGCCCCAGATCTTGTAGAGCGCGCGGCCGGGCTCCTCGGGCAACGCCTCTCTCGACCATGCGCTGCCGTCCCAGTGGAGGACAATATCCTTCTCCCCCGCCGCGCTGCTGCCGGGCGTGCCGCCCACGGCCCAGGCATCGTCGGGAGCGAACGCGATTACGCCCCACAGCGTAGCGACCGTCCCGGTCTCGTACCTCGTGAAGGCCTCGCCGTCCCATCGCACGGCGCGGCCGAGCTCGCCGACCATCCAGACGTCCTTCGGACCGGAGCCGGCCACCCACCAGAAGGTCTCCTCTCCGCCCGCCGGGAGCTCACGCCACGTCGACCCATCGTAATGCAGCGCGAGCGATGCGAGCCCCGTGTTGCCGAGCGGCCCCCCCACGGCGAACACGTCGTCCGGCGCCGTCCCCCAGATCGACAGGACCGCCCGATCGAGATCGCCCTCGTCGAGCAGCACGCGCCACGCCGGCGGTCCGTCATCCGGCGGCGGCGTCACAGGATTGTCGGGGCAGCCGGCGAGGGCGGCCGCCCCGAGCGCCATCGCGACAACGGGGTGCAGGCAGGTGCGCATCGGGGTCAAGACCAGGCTGGAGCGAGCTCGAGCGATCCTGTCGGTGCGCGCTGAGCGCGCGCGGCGGTCCGGGAGCTCAGTTGCAGAACACGTCGTCCTGCTTCGGATAGTAGTAGACGAAGATGTTGCAGTGCTCGTTCTTCTCGACGATCGGGCCGAACGTGTAGCAGCAATCGAGCTGCTCTTCGGAGGTCTCGTTCTTTGTCACGTCGTACTCGTCGAGGCCGCTGCACCCCACGGCGGGGTCCGGCGGCTGCCACTCGTAGGTGCAGCCGTACCAGACGCCGCCGTTCTTCGGGAGCTCCAGGTCGAGCTCCGGTGAGGTGAGCATCGGCGGGTCGTCCCACGAGCTCGAGGTGTAGAAGAGATCGGAGGCCGGGGGCGTGCCGATCGTCGTGCCATCCCACGTGTACATGTCGAAGCGCGTGCCCCGGCTGTGAAAATGGCCGTTGGCGCCGATGATCTTCACGGGAGATGGGCTGCTGATCTGGCAGGAGCCCTCGAACGTGGGCCGCGGGTTCGACTGGCAGACACGGATGGACTGCTTTGTCGCGAAGACGGTGCCCATCTCCGCCGTCACCTCCTCGGTGGGCAGCGCCCAGAAGTTCACCCGGACGCGGCCTACTGCCTGGGGGGTCTTCTGCGACGTCGCGTTCACGTAGTGCGTTTGCAGCATGAGCCACTCGTCGGGCCCAAGGACGTTCGCGACGCCCTCGGGGAACTCCCAGTCGAGCCGCCCGTCCTGCTGCGAGTTCGCGAGGAGCGGCCAGTCGGCCCAGTTGGGGCTCTTGAAGCACTCCCCCACGCCGTCCTGGTTCTTCTGAAGGAGCCCGCCTTCCGGCCCCAACCCCTTGATGGTCCGCACGCGGAAGATGTTCATGTGGTGCGAGCCGTCGCGCTGCGCGATCTGCACCCGGTGGAGGTTCACGGGCGCGTCCGGGTCGAGCCCGTTCGACGCGGCGAGGTCGCGGACCTTGAAGAAATAGCAGTCCTGCTGCTCGACCCCCGGCGGCACCTCGATGTCCTCCGTCTGCATCTGGAAGCCCTCGCCCGCCGGAGGCGGATCGAGCAGCGACTCGTCCACCGCCGGCCCCGGGGCGGGGCTCGGGCGGTCGTCAATGCAGGCGACAGCACCCAGCACAAGCAAACCAAGCGTCAGCGGTCGAGCAGCCATGAGTCCCTCCAGGCAATGCAGCAGCAATGATGGAGATATACACCGTTGGGCAATTTCATGACCCTGATGTCACGAGGCCAGCAGGGTTCCGACGGGGGCCAGGCCGTCGTGGCTGAACGGGGACAGAAGCTGCTAGGATGTGGGAGAGGTTCAACCATGGCGGCGCCCAAGAAATGCGGTCCACACACGGAGCTTGCCTCGAATGAGGCGACGCGCGTCACCCGGTGCGGGTGCGGTACCGTCCACGTGACACTCCTCGGCCCCGGCGTGACGTTTCGCATGCCGGCTGACGCGTTCCGCGGCGTCGCCTCCGGGGTCAAGGCGGCGGCCGAGCGGCTTGACGACGACCCCCGTTTCGGCACGACCGCCATCAATTAACTTGCGCGCCTGCCGCGGAGCGGCCTACCAGTTGCTTCGCCGCCGAGCATCCCTCTCCTCGGATGGCGGCGGGTCGAACGAGGGCGCCTGGCGTGTACGACGACGACGCGGAGCACTGGGTCGGCAAGACGTTCGCTGGAACGTGGTGGATCGAGCGCGTGCTCGGCACCGGCGGCATGGGGAGCGTGCTGCTCGGACGGGCGGCGGACGGCTCGCACGTCGCGCTGAAGGTGCTGCACCCGGAGCTCAACGCGATAGCGGAGGTGCGGAAGCGCTTCCTGCGCGAGGGCTTCATCGGGAACACGCTCGGCGGAGCGGACGCGGTGCCCGGCGTGGTGCGCGTGCTCGGCTCCGGCGAGACGCCGGAGGGGCTCGCGTACCTGACCATGGAGGCGCTCCAGGGCGAGACGCTCTTCGATCGGATGGCGCGCACCGGGACGATGCCGCCCGGCGAGGTGCTCGCGCTCGCGGACCAGGTCCTCGAGACGCTGGCGATCGCGCACGCGCGCGGCGTCGTGCACCGCGATCTCAAGCCCGAGAACATCCACCTCGGCAACGACGGCCGCGTTCGCATGCTCGATTTCGGCATCGCGCGCGTCGTCGACGGGCTCACCGGCCTGCCCGAGAAGACCGCGACGAAGACCGGCATGATCATGGGCACGGCGACGTACATGGCGCCGGAGCAGGCGACGGGCCTCATCCACGACATCGACGGGCGGACGGATCTCTTCGGGGTCGGGGCGACGATGTTCCGCCTGCTCTCGGGCCGGCAGGTGCACGGCGAGGTGACGGAGGCGATGGAGGTCATCGCTGCCGCGACCGAGCCGGCGCCGCCGCTCGCCTCGGTGACGCCCGGGATCTCGCCCGCCGTCGCGGCCGTGGTCGATCGCTCGCTGGCGTTCATCAAGTTCCACCGCTACCCCAACGCCGAGACGATGCGCGCGGACGTCCGTACGGTGCTCGCCGGCCGGCCGCCCCCGTACGCGCAGGCCGTCCTCGAGGGGCGGATCCGCGCCGGCCAGCCGCTGTCGCAGCCGGCGCCGCCGCTGACGCCGCCCTCGCCCGGCGGCGTGTCGCCGAGCGCTCGCCCGCAGCCGACCGTGGTGGAGCCCGCCGCGCCCCCCGTCCATTCGATGAGCCGGCCGGAGCGCACGCTCGACGACAGCGCGACGGTGCCCCGCGGCGCCGGCACGCCGCTCACGCAATGGTCGACGGGCAAGCTGCTCTTGCTCGTCGGCAGCGCCTCGCTCGCCACGGGCGTCATCGTGGCGGTGATCGTCGTCCTGCTGCTGCTGAGCTGCTGACGGGCCGCGAGGGGTCCGCCGCCGGCAAGCGCGGCGGCTCGCGTGGCAGGCAGGGCTCGGGGGCTGCAGGCGGGACCGCGGGGGCCCCGCCGCGGTCAGGCGCGGTCGTCGAGCGGCGTGTAGTCGATGGCGTTCTCGCCCGTGTAGATCTGCCGCGGGCGGCCGATCTTGCCGCTCGGATCGTCGTTCATCTCCTTCCAGTGGGCAATCCAGCCGGGGAGGCGACCGAGCGCGAACATGACGGTGAACATGTTCGTGGGGAAGCCGAGCGCGCGGTAGATGATGCCGCTGTAGAAGTCGACGTTCGGGTAGAGCTTCCGCTCGACGAAGTACGGATCCCGCAGCGCGGTCTCCTCGAGCCGCTGCGCGATGTCGAGCAGCGGATCCTTGATGCCGAGCTTCGCCAGGATCTTGTCGGCGGCCGCCTTGATGAGGACGGCGCGCGGGTCGTAGTTCTTGTAGACGCGGTGGCCGAAGCCCATCAGGCGGAAGCCCGAGGTCTTGTCCTTCGCGAGCTTGATGAACTTCGAGACGTCGCCGCCGTCGGAGCGGATCGCCTCGAGCATCGTCACGACCTCCTGGTTCGCGCCGCCGTGGAGCGGGCCCCACAGCGCGCAGATGCCCGCGGCGACCGAGGCGAAGAGGTTCGCCTTCGAGCTGCCGACGAGGCGCACCGTCGACGTCGAGCAGTTCTGCTCGTGATCGGCGTGCAGGATGAGGAGCAGGTTCAGCACCTTCACGATGTCCTCGTCGATCTCGTACGGCTCCGCCGGGACCGAGAACATCATGTTGAGGAAATTCGCGCAGTACGAGAGCGAGTTGTGCGGGTAGACGAACGGCTGGCCGATCGACTTCTTGAACGAGAACGCGGCGATCGTGCGCACCTTGGAGAGCAGCCTCGCGATCGTGATGTCGAGGTGGTCGGTGTTCTTCACGTCGATCGCTTCCGGGTAGTAGCTCGACAGGGAGAGCACCATCGCGGACAGGATCGCCATCGGGTGCGCCGTCGACGGGTAGCCGTCGAAGAAGCGCTTCATGTCCTCGTGGATGAGCGAGTGCCGGGTGAGCAGCGTCGAGAACCGCGACAGCTCGCTCTTGCTCGGCAGCTTGCCGTAAATCAGGAGGTACGAGGTCTCCACGAAGGTCGACTTCTCGCCGAGCTGCTCGATCGGGATGCCGCGGTAGCGGAGGACGCCCTTCTCCCCATCAAGGAACGTGATGGAGCTGGTGGTCGAGGCCGTGTTGACGAAGGCCGGGTCGATGCAGACGTACCCGGTCTTCGAGCGAAGGGATGCGACATCGATCGCCTTCTCCCCTTCGGTGCCCGTGATCACAGGCAGCTCGATCGTTTGCTCCACACCGTTCTTATTCAGCGTAAACTTCGCGGTCTCCTGCACGCCTCCTCCTTCCGCCGCAGCGCGGCGTAAGCTATCACGAGCTGAGGGCAGATTTCTTCCTCAAGAAATGAGGTGATGCGATTGAACGAGACGGTCGTGCGGGGGGAGCTGGTCCATCACCCGGAGGCGCCTCGGCTCGCGGCCGAGGTGCGGCGGGTCCACGGGCGTTACGCCGACGAGGTCATCGCTCGTCACCGGCTCTGCCCGTTCATGCGCGACGCCGCAACCGGATTCGGACGCTTTTACGTCCTGATCGATCGCGAGCCTGTCCTGGAGACGGCGCTGGCGGCCGTGCTGGAGGCCGAGTCCGCGGTCGTCCACCTGGTTTTCCCGTGCATCCACACTCCGTCGCCCCAGTTCGAGCGGTTCGCGTCGCGCCTGGGTGAACAGCTGCGGCGGCTGCGCAACCCCGCGCCGGTGCTGGCCGCGTTCCACCCCGAGATGGCGGGGGACGAGACCAACTCGCACCGGCTCGTCGGCCTCCTCCGGCACGCGCCGGACCCGTTCGTGCAGATGATTCCAGAGGGGTTGAACCATTCGGGGACCGTCCTCGCCGGGGCGGGCGTCGAGCCTGTGGCCGACCCTGCCGAGGACAATTACCGGCGCCTTCAAGGGGCAGGGATCGCCGAGGTCAAGGCCAGGCTCGCCGAGATCATGGCGGATCGCGACGCGAGCTATGCGCCCTTCCTGGCGCGGCTCGGGTTGGCCCGCCCCGGCCCGCGCTTCGACCCCCCGTCTCGCTAGCGCTCGGGCGTCCGGCGCGCCGGCGGGCTCGGCCCTTCCGACCCGGCCCTGGCCTCGCGCTCGGCCATCAGCGGCATCAGATACGGGAAGCCGGCCGCCATCGTGTCGAGGTTGGGATCGATCTGGGCGGCCAGCCAGAAGAGGAGCACGCAGGCGCGCTCGACGTAGAACCAGTCCTCGGGGTACTCGAACGAGCGCATCAGCTCCTGGAGCTCACCGCGCTCGAGCTCGGGATCGGCCAGCTTCTCCAGCTGCTCGGGGCGGGCGCGCATCAGCGCCGCCGGCGTGCGATCCCGGATCTTGAGCAGCTTCGCGAAATAGGCCTTCACGGTCCGCTCGAGCAGCGCGTCGTTGCCCCCGGGCGCGGCAAAGCCCATCCGCCGGAAGCCACGGACGACCGCCGCGTCGTCCTGCGCGAAGATGCCCTTCAGGATGTCGAGCAGCCCGTCGATGAGCTCGCCCCGGGCCTCGCAGATCGCGCCGAAGTCGAGGACGACGAGGCGAAAGCCGCCGCCCTCCTCCGCGCTCCGCGCGGCGACGAGGAAGTTCCCCGGGTGCGGATCGGCGTGGAAGAAGCGATCCGCGAAGAGCATCTTGTAGAAGGCCTGCACGAGCCGGAGCGCCACGTCCGAGGGCTCCACGCCCGCGCTCCGCAGCGCGTCGAGGCGGGTGATCTTGATGCCCTCCATGAACGTCATCGTGAGCACGTCGCGCGTGGTGAGCTCGTGGATGACCTCCGGGAACGCGACGCCGGCGTCCCCCTCGAAGTTCTCCGCCATCCGCTCCATGCACGCGGCCTCGTGCAGGTAGTCGGTCTCGCGGCGGAGCAGGTCGACGAGCGACTCGTGCACCCGCTCGATGCGCCCGACCGGGACGAACCGCTTGTAGACAAGGATGGCGAGGCGCAGGACGCGCAGATCGACGGCGATGATCCCGCGGATGCCCGGGTAGAGGAACTTCACCGCGACCTTGCGGCCGTCGCGGAGGCGCGCGACGTGGACCTGCCCCAGCGACGCGGCCGCGAGCGGCGCGCGCTCGATCGACGCGAACAGCTCGCTCGCCGAGCGACCGAAGCTCGCGCGCAGCGCGGCCTCGAGATCGCTGAAGGGGTGGGGCGGGACCTGGTCCTGGAGCTGCTCGAGCTCCTTGCCGTAGGCCCGAGGAAGGAAGCCGCCCATGATGGACAGCACCTGGCCGAGCTTGATGAAGACGCCCCGCAGCTTGAGCATGGCGCGCAGCAGGCGTCGGGCGTTGTTCTGATCGACCCGGGCGCGGCGGGCGGTGAGCCAGCCAGGCAGCTCACGCGCGGCGCGGCCACGCCCGAGGCGCATCGCGAACACCCGCCCGAGCCCCAGCTGGATCAGGTAGCTCGTCAGGATGACCGAGAATGTAAACAGCGCGCGGAGGAGTCGGACGGCGAGCGTCATGTGCGGCAGAGCAGCCGCACCATGCTACCGCAGGGGCTGCGCGGGGCCAGCCATGCTCGCTCCCCGGGGACGATTGGGTCCCGGAGAGGGGGCCGCCGCGGGCCTTCGCCGCGTCCAGGAGCCCTCCAGCGAGCCGGATCGGCTCAGGACAGCGAGTCCTTGATCGCCTTGATGGGGCGAGCGCGGACCGACTTGCTGGCCGGCTTGGCCGCGAACGTCATCGGCTGCTTCGTGAACGGGTTGATCCCCTCACGCGCCTTGGTGGCGGGCTTCTTGATGACGCGGAACTTCGCGAAGCCGGGCATCGTGAAGATGCCGTTCTTCTTGAGCTCCTTGTACGCGATGTCGGTCAGCGACTCGAGGATCGCCTTGACCTGCTTGCGCGAGACCTCGTTCTCGTTCGCCTCGACCACCGCGTTGATCAGCGCGCTCTTGCTGAGCGACGCGCTCTTCTTCCCGTCGGTCTTCTTCGCCGCCATGTTCATTCCTCCTGAGGTTTGTGCCTCTTGCGCGCCAAAGGAAACACAACGGCCGCCGCAGATCCAGTGTCGAATCATCGATCGGAGCTACAAAAAAAGGGGTTTCTTGCCCCGGGGGGCGCGTCGCTCCGGCGGAAGGACCGCCGGGGGGCCCTGAGGCGGGTCGCCAAAACCCCAGTAAAACGGCCGAGATCGCCCCTTCTTCAGGCCTCATGCGCCCGCCGCGAGGGCGGCCCGACGCCGGGCGCTCGGGGTAGGAGATCACCCGATCCCCTTCCGTTGAAGGCGATCCCGGTCGCGCGCGCGCACCCTCGTCGAGTCGAGCGCCCTCGGCCGATAGCCCTCCTCCACCTCACGCCGCCCCGCGCGCGCGCTCGCGCCGCGCCGCGCCGACCCGCCGATACCGGGCCTGCCCGCGGCGCGTCACGCGCCTAGCGGCGGCTCACCGCCGAGCCCGCGCCCCACTTCCGCTTGGTGGAGAGCCCGAGGATCGTCAGCGACTGCGGCGCCTGGGCGAACTCCATGACGTCGCCGAAGCCGACGTTCACCGAGTGGATCGGCCCGTCGAAGAAGAGCTTCGCGTCGTGCGTCTTGCTCCGCACGACGAGCGAGGAGCCCGGCTGGATCAGCGCGTGGCGGAAGCGGTACGCCTCGCCGTGGGGGGTGTAGGGCTCGCGCACGACGAGCTGGAGGCACTTCGAGGTGAGCGGCAGGACGCGCCCGCCGGCGGAGCGCTGCGCGGCCGTGGAGCCGGCCGCGGGGCCGATCCAGAAGCCGCTCGACTTCTGCTCCTCCTCCGCCTTGCCGAGCCGGATCACGTAGCGCGACGTGGCCGCGGGGGAGCTGTGACAGAAGAGCGCGTCGTTCAGGACGCGCGCCGTGGCGAGCTTGTCGTTCACCATGACCTGCATGCGGGCGAGCACGGCCCGGCGGAGCGAGCCGCGCAGCGCCTTCGCGATGGCGTCCGCCGCGTCGCCGCTCGTCGCGCCGCAGAAGAAGCCGACCGAGTGGCCCGGCGCGCTGTTGATGCCGAGGATCGGCACGTCGCCGACGTTGTGGGACGCGCTGAGGAGCGTCCCGTCGCCGCCGACCGTGATCACGAGGTCGAGCTCGCCCGCCTCGAAGGACTGCCCCGCGCCGGCGAGGACCTCGATGTGGACGCCGAGATCGTCGAGCGCCGCCTTGACCTCGCGCACCGTCTGCTCGTGCGCCTCGTGCGACGCCTTGAGGCGCCCGACGGCGGCGTCGCCGGCCTCGATGAGCCGCGTGATGCGCGGGTCCTTCCGCTCCTCGCGGTAGATCCTCCAGGCAGAGCGCTTCACGACGAGCGCGACGCGGGGTGGACGCCGCTGCGCGGGCGCGAGAGGTTGTTCCGGCATCAGAGCTCCGCGAGGCGCCGGAGCGCCACTTCCGTCTTCGCGTCCTCGATCACGCCGCGCCGGGTGAGCTCGATCGCCGCGTCGAGCGGGACGGCCACGATGGCGGCGAACCGCTCGAGCGGGGAGCCGTCCTCGAGGGGCGCGCCCTGGCGCGCAGGATCGACCTCGACGTGAAAGTAGAAGTGCCGCTCGCCCACCATGCCCGGCGCCGGGAACGACGATGGACCGAGCGGCTGGAGCTCCGACGGGGGCACGTCGAAGCCCACCTCTTCGAGCAGCTCGCGCGCGGCCGAGCGCTTCAGGCCCTCGGGGCTCCGCTCGTCGAGCTCGACGAGCCCGGCGGGCAGCTCCCAGAGCGCGCCGAGCGTCGGCGCCTCCGGGAACGGGCACACCTCGGGCGAACGGGTCGCGGCCGGTGGCCGGAGCGCCGAGCGGAGATAGACATGGCGGCGCCCGTCCGCGTCGCGGTAATGCGGGGCGATCACCACCGCATCGAGGCGCTCGCGATCGACGCTGTCGTAGGTGAACGGGTCGCTCAGCGAGCCGTCCGGGAACTCGACGCGGAACACCTGGCGTCGCACGTTGAGGAAACCAGGGCCGTCCAGCGAGGGGATCGTCCGGACCAGCCTGAGCGCGAGCTTCGGGAAGGGAGGTAGCCGCATGCGTGGAGGCGCAAAGCATAGCGCCAAACGACCGCCGATCGCGATGCAGCCGCGCCCCGATCGCGCTGCGCGTCCGCCGCATGCGCCGACCTCACGCCGGGGCGCGCGCGGACCGCGGCGGTCCGGGGGAAGGTCCCCCCGGCGAGCCGATGACGCATGGCGTGGCACGCAGGCGCCCGGAGGGCTTCAGCCGAGCAACCCCCGCGCCCTGGCGATCGCCTCGATCTCCGGGCGACGCCGCTCGAGCTCCGGGACGTCCTTGACCGGGAGGAAGCGCGAGGCGAGCCCCTCGCGCGGCACGCGCAAGAACCGGGGCTCGAGCGCCGCCGTGACCTCGCCGAGGAGCCGCTCGAACTGGATCGCCTTCCGCTCCCCGATCTTCTTCTCGACCTCGACGTACGTCCACTCCATCGCGAGCGCGTCGAGCGCCGCGGCGCTGGCGATGAACGTGTTCGTGTTGAAGACCCGCACGACGTCCGGATCGAAGCCGCGGGGGAGGCGGAACTCCTCGGTGATGATGCGCTTTCCGTTCCACCGGACGGGCCCGCCGCCCCGGTCCGCGCCGACCTTGTCGACGACCTCGACCGTGAGCGGCTCGCCGTGGGCGAGGTGCCACCCGAGGAGGGCCGGGTCGACGGTCGCGCCGAGGTTGTCGAGGTTGGCGATCCAGACCGTCTTGCCGCCGCGCTCGAGGAAGCGGGCGAGCAGGCCGCTCCGGCGGAGCGCGTCCGGCAGATCGCCGTGGCCGGTGGCGTAGACGCTCGGCTCGCGCTGCTCGTCGAGGAACAGCGCGCCCTCGGGCGTCAGGCGGAGCGAGACGTCCTGCTCGAAGGTGGCGCACCGCGCGCCGTCGAGGCGCGGGCCGAGGGCGTCGCGGATCGGCTGCTCGGTGGCCTCGCTCGTCATGAGCCAGAGCGGCACGTGGGCGCCGGGGCGGTTCGCCAGCCGCTCGAGGTGCGCGTTCTCGCCCAGCCGGAGGTCGAGGAACGTCCGGCCGGGGAGCGCCTCCACGAGCGCCTTGACCACGCCGCCCATCCGGGTCGCCATCCCGCCGGCGAGGACGCAGAGGGCCACCTCGCCCGCCGAGAGCGCAGCGAGCCCGCGCTCGCGCAGGCGCCCGTGCTCGGCCGTCCCCTCGGCCGGCGCCGACGAGAGGTCGCCCGGGGCCGGCGGCTCGACGCGGCCGGGCAGCCGGTTGCGGGCGTCCCGCTCCACGCCGAGGGTCGCCGCCCACCGCACCAGGCGGGACCCGTCGAAGCCTCGGTCATGCAAGCGCTTCAGGAGAGGCGCAGGAAGAGAGGAGATCTGCTGTGCGAGGGACACCGATTTTCCAAAGCACGGCCAGAACGGCCCGGCAATACGGCACGCGGCCCCGCCCGCACGGACGCGGCCCCGGGCTCAGCGGAGCACGAGGACCCAGACGTCGTAGAGCGCGTGGGTCCAGACGGCCGGCGCGAAGCCGCGGAAGACGTAGATCCCCGTGAGCACGAGCCCGCACACCATGCGGAACACGAACGAGGGGAGGTTCCAGGGATCGCCCATCGAGCCGACGTAGTGCCAGCCGGAGAAGACGGCGGCGGCCACGACCGCCCACCCGACCAGCAGCACCACCCCCTGGACCCCTCTGCCGAAGAGGAGCTTGATCGCGAGCGCGCCCAGCCCGTAGAGGCCTGCCCGGAAGGCGATCTCCTCATAAAAGCCGGCGCCGAGCGACATCACGACCCCGATGAAGATGTCGTTGGAAGCCACGGGCGGGCCGAGCCGGAGGGAGCCGACGACGTACGAGCCGGCGAAGCGCATCAGGATGGCGTAGAGCGCGCCCTCGACGGCGAGCAGCGCGAAGCGCCTCGTCTGGAGGGCGTGGCCGCGGCCGAGGACGGAGAGGACGATGACGAACACGGCGCCGACGGCGACCGTGAGGCCCGCGTAGAGCGGGAGGCTGTGCTTGGCGAGCGCGCGGAGCTCGGCGGTGACCGGATCCGCCGCGTTGCGGATGGGGAGGAAGGCGACGCCGAGGTGGTAGAGGACGAAGATCGGCATCGTCAGCGCGAGGTCGGTCAGCGCATCGCTCTTCGCCGTGGGCTTGTCGCCGGGCGGGGCCGCCCCCGGCCGGGCGGGCTCCGGCCCGGCGCCGAGCATCAGGACGGCCTCAGCCGATACACGATCACAAGCACCTCGGCGGACCACATGACGAGGTTCAGCACGAAGGGGGTGTCCCGGAGGATCTCCTGGGTGGGGCTCTCGGCCTTGCCGCTGCCGGCCACGAGCTGGAGGAACCGGATCACCCCGAAGAGCGGGTGGATCGTCGTCAGCCAGAGGTACGGGTTCTGGAAGAAGCGCTGCGTGTCGTGATCGAGCGTGTACGCGAGGTAGGTGGCGATGGTGGCGACGCCGGTCACGGCGAGCGCCGCCGTCAGGGCGCCGGGCGTGTAGGCGTCCAGCGCCGCGCGCTGCTTCGAGGCGTTGACGGAAGCGAGCTCGTGGCGGCGCTTGCCGAAGCCGAGGAAGAGCGCGAGCAGGGCGGTGCAGGCGATCATGAAGCCGGAGAGCGGCGTCCTCGTCGCGAAGCCGCCGGCGAGCACGCGCAGCACGAAGAAGACCGCGATGCAGCCGACGTCGAGGTACGCGACCTTCTTGAGCCGGAACGAGTAGGCGACGTTGAGGACGTAGTAGCTGGCGGCGACAAGCGCGAAGAGCGGCGGGCCGAGCAAGCTGGCCCCGAGCGCGATGACCGCGAGGCCGACCGCCATCGCCTTGGCGACCGGGATCGGCACGCGCCCCGAGGCGATCGGCCGGAAACGCTTGACCGGGTGGACCCGGTCGGCCTCGGCGTCGACGATGTCGTTCAGGATGTAGACGGCGCCGGCGAGCAGGCAGAAGATCGCGAACGCCCCGATCGCGCTCGTGATGATCGAGGGGTGGGTCAGGTGCTTGGCGAACACCACCGGGGCGAGGACGAAGAGGTTCTTCACCCACTGGTGCGGGCGCATCGCCCGGATCATCCCGCGCACCCGCCAGAGCAGCGTCCCCTTCGGCGAGTCGGGCAGGAGGGGCGGCTGCGCGATCAGGCTGCCCGAAGGGGGCCCGCTCTCCGGCGGACGGGAGCTCGGCCCCCCCGGACGAGAGCTCGGCACGCCGCTCCGTGGAGGCGACGATGTGGGCTTGCCGGCGGGGACGGAGCTCATCGCGGCGGGTGAGGCGCCCTGCTCAGCCGGCGCCTGTTGGTCCAGCGCTCCGGCGTCCGGGCGAGCATCGGCGCCCGGCGTCTCTTGCGCAGGGAAGGCCGGGGCACTGTGGCGAAAAAGGGGACCCGAGGCGGTCACGGCGGCCGGAGCATACCCGGGAGCACCGGTCCCGGCCATTCCGCGGCAGGCAAAAGAGCAGGAACGTGGACGCTCGGAACCGAGCGGCGGCGACAGGCCCTGCCCCCTGGCTCAGGCGACGAACCCGCAGCGAACGTGGCGCAGCGCACCGGGCCCCGCGGGCCGGCGACGCGCGTCGGCGAATCCGAGTTCGCACCGGCCACGCCGGCTCGTGGAACGCCGTGGAACGCAAAATGCGCATCCGCGCAGGCTGGCCGTAACCTCGTGCTACCATCGCCCGTGATGACATCAGCGCTCTCGGTCGCGCGTGAAGCTTCGCCTATTCTTCTGAAGCTTCGCTCTGCCGTCGAGCAGGCCCTCGAAGGGAAGCCCGAGGCGGTCGAGCTGGCGCTCATCGCGCTGCTCGCCCGGGGCCATGTCCTCATCGAGGACGTGCCCGGCGTGGGCAAGACGACGCTGGCACGCGCGCTGGCGAAGGCCGTGGGGGGCGAGCTCCGTCGCGTCCAGTTCACCAGCGATCTCCTGCCGAGCGACGTCCTCGGGGTGAGCGTCTTCGATCAGCGGATCGGGCAGTTCGTCTTCCGCCAGGGGCCGATCTTCGCGAACGTCCTGCTCGCAGACGAGATCAACCGGGCGAGCCCACGGACCCAGTCGGCGCTGCTCGAGGCGATGAACGAGGGGCAGGTGTCCATCGAGGGGACGGCGACGCCGCTGCCGGATCCGTTCTTCGTGCTCGCGACCCAGAACCCGCAGGATTTCGCCGGCACCTTTCCGCTGCCGGAGTCGCAGCTCGACCGGTTCATGGTGCGGATCCGGATCGGGTACCCGCCGCCGCAGGTCGAGATGCGGCTGCTCCTCCAGGGCGGCGAGCCCGATCGCGCGCGGAACGTGCCGCAGATCATCGATCCCGCCCAGCTCGTGGTGCTGCAGCGCGAGGTCGATCGCGTCGAGCTCGACTCGTCGCTCGCGACCTACCTGCAGGCGATACTCGCGGCCACGCGATCGAGCCCGACCCTCTCGCTGGGCGCGTCGCCGCGCGCCGGCATGAACCTGGCCCGCGCGGCCCGGGGGCGCGCCGTCCTCTGCGGGCGCTCGTACTGTATTGCGGACGACATCCATGACCTCGCGGTCGCCGTACTGGCGCACCGGGTCCGGCTCTCGGCTCACGCGGAGGGCTACATGCCGACCCGCGACGAGTGCGAGGCGGCGGTGCGCGACCTCGTGGCGCGGGTGCCGGTCCCGCTCTGAGGGGGGCGATGGGCGCAGAAGACCGGGAGCGGGGATCTCTCAGCGGCAGCTCCCGCGGCGCCGACCGTGCCGACGCCGCGGTGCGCAGCGCCGTCCGGCCGAGCCGGCCGAGGCGCGACCGGCCCCTGCTCGAGCAGCGCCCGCTGCGGCCCTCGCGCGAGGAGGCGGCGTCGTCGTGGGCGAAGGTCCTGTTCGCCCTGCGGCCGCCCCGGAAGCTCAAGTTCACCCGGGAGGGGAAGTACTACCTCGGGATCACGCTGGGCGTCGGCTTCGCGGCGATCAACACGGGCAACAACCTCCTCTACCTGCTGCTCGGGATGCTGCTGTCGCTGATCGTCGTCTCCGGCGTGATGAGCGACCTGTCGCTCCGACACCTCACCGTCACCCGGCGGCTCCCGGCCCGCGCGCAGGTAGGCCGGGCGCACCTCGTCGAGATCGAGGTCTACAACCACAAGAAGCGCGTGCCGTCGTACGCGATCGAGGTCGAGGACCTGCGCGCCGGTCAGCCGGCCGATAAGCGCTGCTTCTTCCTGAAGATCAGCCCGTCCAGCGCGCAGGTGGCCGCCTACCGGCGGACGCCGGCGAAGCGCGGCCGCGACCGGCACACCGGGTTCCGCATCGCGACCCGCTTTCCCTTCGGGCTGTTCGAGAAGTCGCGCGAGGTCGAGGCCGAGGGGGATCTCATCATCTATCCCGCCGTCGATCCGGTGCGGCTCCCGGTCGAGGACGCGGGGCGGCGCGAGGGCGGCGCGAGCCTCAGCGGGCGCGGGGGCGGCGACGAGACCTTCGGGCTGCGGCCGATGCGCGACGGGGACGATCCGCGCGATATCTACTGGAAAAAGAGCACGATGCGCGACCAGCTGGTGCTGCGCGAGCGGGCCCGGGAGACGCGGCCCGACGTGCAGATCGTCATCGACACGGTGCGCCCGACCGGGGAAGGCGACGGGTTCGCGCAGGCCTTCGAGCGCAGGATCCGCGAGGCGGCCTCGCGCGCCGTCGCCCACATCAAGCGCGGCGACGCCGTGGTCGTCGCGACGACGCTGGGCGAGCGGGTGCGCGGTGACCGCAACCTCGGCTCCGACGGGATCCTCAGGTTCCTGGCGCTGCTCGACGCGGTGGACGAGGCGCGGGTGTCGGAGCTCAGCGCCGAGCGCGCCGCCCGGACATCCCTGCGGCAGGCCTCCAGCCCGGGCCCCACCAGCGGCGAGCGCCGCGCCGGCACGCCGAGGAGCGCCCCATGAGATTCGGGTTGGTGCACCGGGTCATGACCGACGCGCTCGCGGCGCTCGGCGTCATCGCCCTCGTCGCGAGCGGGCAGTTCAACCGCTATGTGAGCTGGGCCATCCTCATCGGCCTCGCGCTCGCGCTCGTCGTGCGCGAGTCGTGGCAGCGGCACCCGGCGCTCCGCCACCTCGACACGGGCGTCCTCCTGGTCGTCATCGCCGTCCAGGTGGTCCGCATCGTGGCCACCGACGCGAGCGTGCTCGACGTGCTCGTGGAGTTCGCCGCGGCGCTGCAGATCATCCGGCTCGCGACGCGCAAGGGGGCGGCGCACGACCAGCAGGTCATCGTGCTCGCGCTCCTGCACCTCATCGCCGGGACCGTCCTCGGCGGCGGCCTCGGCTACGGGCTGTGCTTCATCGGCGTGCTCGTCGTCGCCCCCGGCGCGCTCGTGCTCAGCCACCTGCGGCGCGAGGTCGAGGGCAACTACCGGCAGGGGGCGCGCGACCGGACCGGGCTGCCCGTGGACGTGCCGCGCATCCTGCGCTCCAGGCGGGTCGTCGGGCGCTCGTTCCTGGCCGTCACCTGCCTGCTCTCGATCCCGATCTTCGTCTTCACCGCGCTCCTGTTCGTCATCTTCCCGCGCGTCGGCCTCTCGCTGCTCCTGCTGAACCGCGGCCACACGGGGCGGATGATCGGCTTCTCGGGCAAGGTCGACCTGGGCGCGGTCGGCGTGCTGCGCAGCGATCCCAAGCTGGCCATGCGGGTCGAGATCCCCGATCTCCCGGAGCCGCCGCCGCCGCGCCTCACCATGCACCTGCGCGGCACTGCGCTCGACGCGTACGACGGCCGCACCTGGACCCAGAGCGAGACGTTCAAGCGCCCGACCGAGAGCGACGGGGGGCTCGTGCCGCTCGAGCGGTATCCGGACCCGACGGTCGATCCGGTGATGCGCATCGATCTGGAGCCGATCGATCCGCCCGTGATCTTCCTCCCGCCGAACGCGACGGGGCTCCGGTTCAAGAACCGCGGGCAGCTCGGGGTCGACGTGAGCGCGCTGGCCCACCGCGGGCCCGAGGGCGAGTTCAGGTACCAGCCCCTGGACGACCGTGGGCTCGTCTACGACGTCTTCCTGTCGCGAAAGCGGTCGCCGACGTTCCAGCGCCTCCCGGGGGGCGAGCGACGGCGCTACCTGGAGCTCCCCAAGGATCTGCCGCCGCGCGTCGTCGAGCTCGCCCAGCAATGGACGCAGGGAATCGAGCGTCCGGCCGACCAGGCGCGGGCGATCCAGGAGCGCCTGCGCACGGAGTACCGGTACGACCTCGCGTCGCCGTCAGGGGCGGACCCGCATCCGCTCGATCACTTCCTGTTCGAGTCGAAGCGCGGGCACTGCGAGTTCTACTCGACGGCGATGGCGATCCTGCTGCGCGCGGTGGATGTGCCGACGCGCAACGTGACCGGCTTCGTCGGCGGCACCTACAACCGCTTCGGCCGGTTCTATGCGGTGCGCCAGGGTGACGCGCACTCGTGGGTCGAGGTGTACCTCGACGGCGAGGGGTGGCAGACGTTCGACCCGACCCCGCCGGCCGACGCGGCGCCGAAGAGCGAGCTGGTCGGGGTCTGGGCGTACCTCCGCGACTTCATCGAGGCGACGAGCCAGCGCTGGGACAGGCACATCGTCGGCTACGACCTGAACCAGCAGGTGAGCCTGCTCCAGACGCTCACGTCGCGCTACCGGAGGTCCGGCTCGAGCGGCGACGTCGCGCTGTCGCGCCCGCGGCTCCTCGCCGTCGCCGCCGTCGCGCTCGCGCTGGGCGGCGGCCTGCTCTACTGGCGCTTCCGCCGCGGGCGCCGCGGGCGCGAGGAGTCGCGCGGGGACGGGGGGCGGACCCCGAGCGCGATCCTGGCGATCGCGCTCTACGAGAGCCTGGAGGCCGCCATGCTCGCGCAGGGCGTGCCGCGCCCGCCCAGCATGCCGCCGCTGCGCCACGCCGAGGCGCTGGAGCTCACGGACCACCCGCTGGCGCGCGAGATCCTGCTGCTCACGCAGGTCTACCTGCACGCCCGCTTCGGCGGGGCGAAGCTCACCGAGGACGACAGCCGCGACTTCGAGCGGCGGGTCAAGGCGCTGCGCCTGGCCGATCGCCGCGCGCTCTCGGCGAGCGGGCTCCACGCGTCGCCCTGATCGCGGCCGGGACGCCTGCTCTCAGCGGCGCCGCACGGGGCGCTTCGCGATGAACGCCTGGCGGATGCCGGTGACGGCGCGGCGGCTCGGACCGCCGGAGACGAACGGGTCCCCGGGGGCGAGCTCGCGCAGCCGATCCATGAACGACTGCGCCACGACGCGCTCGCCCAGCAGGCTGACGACGTTCGACTGGCCCCGCATCGTGGACGCGAGGACGGCCGCCGTCGACGTGTCCGGCACCGCGGCGACCGAGAGCGACTCCAGCACCCGCCGGATCGGCACGATCGACTGCACGGTCGCCAGCTTGCGATCCGAGGCGCCGAGCGGCTGCGGGGCGTACTCGAGCCAGATCCCGGCGACGTTCAGGTGGCCGAGGAGCCTCTTCGACCAGCGCGGATCGAGCTCCACGTAGAGGGGTCGGACGTCGGCCAGCGTCGAGAGCGCGAACTCGCTGGGCTCGCCCGCGAGCGCGAAGTCGCGCAGGAGCGGCGCGAGCTTGCGCTCGTCGGCGAGCAGGCTCGCCGCGACCTGGCCGCGATCGAGCAGCGGGATCGGGACCACGAGGACATCCGGCCGCTCGCCGCGCGTGATCCGCGCCGCCCAGACCCGCCATGCGATCGCCGGCGATCGCACGAGGATCGCGGAGCTGGGATCGAGGCTCCCGTACGCCTCGTCGGTCCAGACCTCGGCGGCCGTCTGCTCGCTCCGGTCGGCGGCGAAGCCGGCCTCCTCGCTCGTCAGCGCGACGAGCGTCAGCTGGAAGACGACGAGCAGCACGGCGCCGCTCCGCGAGAACGGCACGCGCGTGTCGAGCAGCGCCCGGACCGCCGCGTGCGCGCCGAGCGCCGAGCCGACGGCGATCGCCGCGACCGCGAGCGAGCGCAGCGGGGTGAGCGGATCCGCGGAGAGCACGCCGGCCGCGCGCGCGGG
The DNA here is from genome assembly GCF_051519845.1 of Sorangium sp. So ce362. NCBI lineage: Bacteria > Pseudomonadati > Myxococcota > Polyangiales > Polyangiaceae > Sorangium > Sorangium sp. So ce362. The sequence continues at coordinate 10,733,420 of NZ_CP150332.1, forward strand.
CAGGAGGGTGTCGAGCGCGAGGAGCACCAGGAACGGCGCGACGAGCCACCGCGCGCGCGGGCGCAGGAGCGAGAGCGCGAGCCCGGCCGCGGCGATGAGCAGGGAGACGACGCCGATCTCGCGGCTCCACGCGGCGAGCGCCGTGGTGCGCGCGCTCGCGACGTCGAGGGCAGCGAGGCTCCCGGTCGTGAGCGCGCGGCCGATGTCGGTCCAGGCGCGCGGCGCGAGCGGCCGGAGCACGAGCGGCGCGAGCAGGAGCGCGGCCGTGAGCACCCCCGCGCCGGCGGCGGCGCCCAGCATGCGCCGCGGCGGGCCGCCGGCGGCCTGTGCCGCGGGGGAGGGGCCGCCGAGGCCACGGCGGGCGAGGAACATCGCGTACGACGCCGCCAGCGCGGCGAGGCCCGCGGGCGGGCTCTCGGCGAAGGTGGCCCCGAGGAGCGCGCCGAGCCCGATCCACGCGCGCCCCGCGTGCCGCGCCTGCTCGGCGCAGTTCGACGCGAGCGCGAGCGTCACGAGCGCGCAGCAGGTGGCGAGCATGGCGCCGCCGCCGACCGTCGCCTCCCGCTGCCAGGTGGGCGACAGCGCCGCCGTGAGGACGGCGATCGCCGACAGCACGGAGGCGAGCCGCGGGCTCACGGCGCCGCCGGGCGCGCCCGGAGCCGATCGCGCCGCGGCGGGGGTCGCGTCGGCCGCGCCGCCGCGGAGCTTGCGGAGGAGCGCGAGACCCGGGAGGGGCGCTGGCCGCGCGGACTCCAGGAGGAGCCGGCGGACCATCTCGTAGAGCAGGCGCGACGCGAGCGCGAGCGCGAGCGCCGACCCGAGGGCGGTGCGGAAGGTGCGAGGCCCCAGCGGGAGCAGGCTCAGCGCCTGCGAGAGCGCCGTCGAGAGGCCGCCGCCCACCCCGACCGCGACGAGGCCGAGGTCCCGGACGGCCGTGAGATCTTCGCGCCACTGCCCTGAAGACGCGGCGCGGGCCAGCGAGAGCCCGAAGGGCAGCGCGGCCGACACGAAGGCGAGCGACCGATCGAGCCAGCAGCGTTTCTCCTCGGAGCTCACCGGGCGGCCATGCCAGATCGGCCGCGCGCGGGCCAAGTTCCGGCGCGCGGCCTGGCCGCGCGGCGGCGGCGGCGCGCGGGGCCGATCCCGCGCGTCGCCGACGCGCGATCATACGGAGAGGCGGGCAACGTCGACCTGGGCTAGAGTCGCCGCTTCCCACGGAAACTCGGAGGTCGGCTCGTGTCCCGTTTCATCGATGAGCTCAAGAGGACGCACCGCTGCGGCGATCTGCGCACGGCGGACATCGGCAAGGAGGTCATCCTCTTCGGCTGGGTGGCGCACCGCCGCGATTTCGGCGGCTGCGTGTTCATCGACCTGCGCGATCGCGAAGGGATCACGCAGGTCGTCTTCGACGCCGGCTACGACGCGGGGTCGGTGAAGCGCGCGCCGGCGCTCGAGGGGTCGGGCGAGCCCTACTCGACGCCGGAGCAGCTCGCCGCGTCGCTGAAGCTGGCCGAGACGGTGCGCCGCGAGTGGGTCATCGGCGTGCGCGGCGTCGTCGTCCACCGGGGCGAGCAGAACGTGAACCCGAAGCTCGCGACCGGCGATGTCGAGGTGCGCGTGGCCGAGGCCGTGGCCTTCAACCGCGCCGACAACCCTCCCTTCTCGATCGAGGACGACATCCGAACCGACGAGGAGATCCGGCTCCAGCACCGGTACCTCGACCTCCGCCGGGCCCCGCTCCAGCGGGCGCTGCGGATGCGCCACGAGGTCAACCGGACGACGCGGAACTACCTGTCGGACCAGGGCTGCATCGAGCTCGAGACGCCCTTCCTCGTGAAGTACACGCCGGGCGGGGCGCGCAACTTCCTCGTCCCCTCGCGGATCTCGGCCGGCAAGTTCTACGCGCTCGCCGAGAGCCCGCAGCTCTACAAGCAGCTCTTCATGGTCGCGGGCTTCGACCGCTACTTCCAGATCGTGAAGTGCTTCCGGGACGAGGACCTGCGCATCGACCGGCAGCCGGAGTTCACCCAGATCGACGTCGAGCTGTCGTTCGTGAACCAGGACGACGTCTTCCGCCTGATGGAGGGGCTCGTCTTCGCGGTGTTCAAGACCGCCCTCGGCAAGGACCTCGCCGAGCTCTACCCGACGGGCCGCTTCCCGCAGATGCCGTACGCCGAGTCGATGGCGCGCTTCGGCAACGACAAGCCCGACCTCCGCTTCGGGATCGAGCACACCGACCTCACCGAGCTCATCATCGAGCACGGCGGCGGCGGCGTGCCCTTCTGGGTGGAGCTGGCCGAGAAGTTCCGGTCGGGCAAGCTGCGGCGCGACCTGCCGGCCGAGATCGTGAAGGGGCTCGTCATCCCGGCGAGCGCCAACCTGTCCCGGCAGCAGACCGAGGAGCTCGAGCGCGGGCTCCGCGACGTGAAGGGCTTCCGGGGGCTCGCGCGCGCCAAGCTCGCCGAGGACGGCTCCTGGACGCAGTCACCCCTCTCGAAGTCGATCACGCCGGAGCTCCGGCAGAAGCTGAACGCGGCGCTCGGCGCCAAGCCGGGCGACATCCTCTGCTTCCAGTTCGGCAACGCCGCGGTGGTGCACACCGTGATGGCGAAGCTCCGCGTCGACGTCGCCAAGAAGATCGGGCTCATCCCGGAGTACGGGCATGGCGACCAGTGGCGGTTCCTCTGGGTGACGAACCCACCCCTGTTCGATTACGACGAGGACACGGGGCGCTGGTCCGCCGCGCACCACGCGTTCACGCGGCCCATCGACGAGCACGTGGCGCTGCTCGAGAGCGATCCGGCGCGGGTCGAGTGCTATCGTTACGATCTCGTGCTGAACGGGTTCGAGGTCGGCGGCGGCTCGATCCGGCTGCACGACCCCGACGTGCAGGCGCGCGTCTTCCAGACGCTGGGCATCGACGAGCGCGACGCGCGCGACAAGTTCGGGTTCCTCCTGGACGCGCTCCGCAGCGGCGCGCCGCCGCACGGCGGCATCGCGCTCGGCATGGATCGGCTCGCGATGCTGCTCAGCGGCGCGCCGACGCTGCGGGACGTGATCCCGTTCCCGAAGACAAACCAGGGCACCGACCAGATGACCGGCGCGCCCGTGCTCGTCGACGCCGCGCAGCTCGCCGAGCTGCACGTGAAGGCGGTCGCGCCCGCGGACACCCGGCCGGGCGCGACGGGCACCGGCAGCGCCGGCGCCTGATGCCGGGCCGGGGGACGCGAGCGCGATCCGGTGCGTCGACGGCGGCGCTCCGGCGCGCCGCCGTCGACGCGATCACTGTGCTCTGCCTCGCCGCGCGCCCCGCGCCGCCGCGCCCCCTGGCCTTTATGTTTGCAGGCCGCGCACTTCTGGTAGGGTAGGGCCTGATCCTTCACCATGGCCTCCCCGGCGCGCGTCCTCGTTGTAGATGACAGCCCGACCATCCTGAAGGTCGTCAGCGCCATCCTGGCCCGCCATGGGTTCGACCCGACCGTGGCGCGCGACGGGCTCGCGGGGATCGAGCTCATCAAGAAGGGGCCGAAATACGACCTCGTCCTCCTCGATTTCGTGATGCCGAGGATGAACGGCTACGCCTTCTGCCGGGAGCTGCGGTCGAACCCGCTGCACCGCACGGTCCCCGTCGTCCTGATGAGCGCCAAGGGCGACAAGATCCGGGGGCAGTTCGTCCAGCAGACCGGCGCCGTCGACGCGATCACCAAGCCGTTCGACGCGCGCGCGCTGGTCGCGGTGATCGAGGGCGCGCTCGCGAAGACGGCGGAGGGGCGCGCGCGGCCCGTGCCCGAGGGCGCGAAGATGCCCGACGAGGACATGATCGCCGAGAGCGTGCGGCCGAGCCTCCTCGCCCGGAACATGCGCCAGCGCACCGGGGTCGACCTCGCGCAGCAGCTGGCGACGGTGATGACGCCGGCGATCATGAGCCTGGCGCCCGAGTCGCGGACGAACGAGGCGGCCGTGATGCAGGCGGTCGCCCGCGTGATGACGAACGAGGTGGTCTCCAGGCTGACCCTGACGCTCCGCGACCTCGACACGCCCCCGGAGGCGAAGGAGGTGATGAGCGGCGACGTCTCGGCGATCCCGCTCGCCGAGATCCTCCAGCTGCTCCAGATGCAGCGGCAGACGGGCGTGCTCCGGGTGGCAACGAATCGCGCGTCGGTCACGATCTCCATCCGCCAGGGGCTCATCGATCTCGTGCAGGCGCGCAACTCGTCGGACGAGTTCAAGCTCGGGCGCTACTTCATCGAGCGCGGGCTCGTGACGCGGGAGCGGCTCGAGGCGCTGCTCCGCGTGAAGATGCCGCAGACGCTGCTCGGCCAGGTGCTCGTCGAGGCGGACGTCGCGACGAACGACGATCTCATCGCCGTGCTGGAGCGCCAGTCGAGCGAGCTGATCTACGAGGTGCTGCGCTGGCCCTACGGGCGCTTCTCGTTCACGCGCGAGCCGTTCCGCCCCGAGGTCGAGCAGGCGCGCCTCGGCCTCGCCGTGTCCGCGCTGGTGCTCGAGGGGTTCCGGCGCGTCGACGAGTGGCGGCTCATGGAGGGGACGATCAACTTCGACCAGGTGGTGGTCGTGGACCAGGTCGCGCTCGACGGCGTCGGCTCGGGCAAGCTGACGCGCACCGAGGAGCTCGTGCTCGGGGCGGTCAACGGCTCACGCACGGTGAACGAGGTGATCAAGGAGAGCGCGGTCGGCTCGTTCGACGCGATCAAGACGATCTACCAGTTCCTGCAGTCGCGCGTGCTGAGGACCCGGGCCGCCTGAGGCGAGCGCCGGCGGCGGGGCCACGCGCGCGCGGCGCATCTGGACGACGCGCGCAACACATCCGGACACGCCACCGCGCGGCGCGCCCTGACGAGGCCCCGCGGCGCGCGTCGCCCGCGCCGGCCTTCCGCCTGCGATGCTCCGGCGCGCTGCTCGCCTCGGCGCGGCGCGTCCAGCGCGGCGGCATCCGCCGCCGGTGAGTCGTCCGCACGCGAAGCTCAGGCCGCCTCACAACGGGCGTAGCGCTGAGCGGGATCGCGGCGGAGAGGGCGGGATTCGAACCCGCGGATCAGTTTCCCGATCGCACGCTTAGCAAGCGTGTGCCTTCAGCCACTCGGCCACCTCTCCTGGTCTCCAGGAGGATCCGCCCGGCCAGCGCTCAGCGCAGGGCCCAGTGCGGACCTCGAAGCTTCGACAGTAAAAAGAACGTTGACTCGACAGACGCTCGGCGCGGGCCGTCGAGGGAGCGGCAACATACCAAAGAGCCTGTCGTCGTGCACAGAAGATCGTGCTGGGAAGCGTCGGCGGCGACCGATACCTCCAGGGGACGGGACGGGACGGCGGCCCGGCACGGCGAGCTGCCGGGCTCGACCCGAGGTCCTCGGGCCAGCCAGGTGAGGAGGGGGGCCGCACCTGCCCAGGGAGCTCGCCATGCAGCTCAACTACATGATATCACTTGTATTTTTACCAATTCTCCCGCCTTTCGGCCGAGCCCGACCACCCACCGGCCGGAGCGGAGCAGGCGTCCGCCCGGCGGCTGCGCCCGCCGTCAAGGTCATTGCGGCACGCCGTAGGTCAGGACGAACAGCACGGCGCTGAGCGCCGCGCAGACCCCCCACGCCCGGGTCGCGCTGCGCGCCAGGAAGGCACCGCACATCGCCGTCACCCAGAGCGGCACAACGAGCGCGAAGCCGAGGACGCCCGGCGTGTCCCCGGGGAGCGGCGCAAACCGCGCAACGCACGCGCTCGCCAGGATGGCGACCGGGAGCGTCCCGACCAGCGCCGCCAGCTGGCGCAGGGTGGCGTCGCGCCGGGCGAGCCGGTCGCTAGCCATGACACGCTCCTGCGAACGACAGCGCGGCGACCGCGGGAGGGCACAGGAGCGCAAGGCCCCACGCGGCGCGCGGCCACAGGGGCGCGAGCAGGACGAACAGGCTCGCGGCGCAGAGGAGCGCGGCAAAGGGGACGAGGTACGCCGCGGGGCCGGCCTCGATCCGGCGCCACAGCCCCACCGACAGCGAGAAGGAGACGGCGGCCAGGACGCGGGCCGCGATGCGCCATGCGCGCCTCCCGCGCAGCCGCGACGCGATGCCGAACGGAACGCGCTCCGGCCGCGCCGCGTGGAGCAAGGCGAAGGCGAGATACGCCGCGAGCAGCGACGCGATCTCAACCATGGGACGCCGTCTGGCCCCTGGCCATGAGCCCCGCCCCGCCATGGGCCAGCGACGCCCGCGGCTCGTCCTGCGTCGCCTGCCGGGGCGCCGCGCGCCGCGAGGCCGCCCGGCGAAGCGCCCAGGCCGAGGCGCAGAGCGCCGCAGCCACCAGGAGGAGCGCGACGTCGACCGCGACGACCGCCCCGAGCTTCGGCCCCGCGCCGAAGAGCCCCGCGCCCGACCAGCGCGCCGCGAGCGCGGGGACAGGCAGCAGCAGGAGCCCCGCGAGCCCGATCTGCCGCCACCAGAGGCGCCCGCCGTCGCGCGCGGCGAGCGCCCACGTGATGCAGAGCCCGAGCGCCGCGAGGAACGTGAGCTCCTCGGCCGCCATGCGGCCCGCCCAGTCGAGCGGGAGCGCCCGGCTCGCCAGGAAGAGCGCCGCGATCGCGACGAGGGTCCCCGCGCCGAAGCCCACGGTGAGCCGCGCGAGGAGGCGGTTGCCCAGGCTCTCGCGTCGCGCCTCCCGTCGCGCGAGCCAGATCCAGTTGCCGGTGAGGATCGTGGCGCACGTCGCCACGGAGAGCACGAGGAACAGGATGCGCAGGGCGACGCCGCCGAAATCGGCGTAGTGAAGGCCGTAGATCCAGCGAATCACGTCGCTGCGAGCGCCCTCGGCGCCCGGCATGTCGAGGGAGAGGACCGCGCCGTCGGTCGCCCGCAGGCGCACGATGCCGCTCCCGAACGGAACCCCCTCGACCGGCCCGCGGAGTTCGACCGTCCCGCTATCGAGGCCGTGATGCCGGATACGGTACCTCTCGGGCACGAACCGGGGCTCCGCCGCGCGCGCGCGCGCCGTGAGCTCGTCCAGGGTGAGGCCGCGCGCGGGCGCCCCTGGCGCCGGCTCGTCCACGTACGACGCCCCCCAGGCCACCCGGTCCGCCCGCGCGGCGTCCCCGCCGAACACGGGACCCGTGAACACCTGCACGAGCACCCCCAGGAAAATGAAGAACGCGCCTGTGTACGCGTACAGGACCTGAAACGGCAGCCCTATCACGCCGAGCACCTTGTGCATGTCCGACCACAGGACACGGCGCGTCTTGTCCGGCCGGAACCGATGAAACTGCCGGACGATGTCCTTCAGGTGGATGAGCACGCCGGTCGCCAGCGCGAGCAGGAGCGCGACGCACAGGATACCGGCCACATAGAACAGCCACATGCCGGTCGCTCGATGCCAGAGGTAGTGCAGGTCGTAGAGGAAGTCGGACAGCCGCTCGCGCTCGGGCACGAGCCCCTCGTGGATCCACGACAGGACGCTCTCGCCCTGCGAGCGGTAGAGGATCCGCGCGGCGCCCAGTCCATCCTGCGGCAGATCGAGCCAGAGCTCCTCAGGCGTGGCGGGAGCGGCGGCGAGCCCCTGTTCGAGCGTGGCCTGGAGCCCCACCTGCTCGACGGACGAGCGCTGCTGGGTCAGGGGCTCCTCCCACACCGCGAGCTGCCTCCGGAAGAGCGTGATCCCCCCCGACAGGAACATGACGTAGAGCAAGAGCCCACCGATCACGCCGGCCCATGCGTGCACGTCCCAGAAGGTCGTGAAGGCATGGCGGGAGAGCTTCTTGGCCATGTCGGGGTCTCCTGTCTCGCGTGAGCGCGCGTCCTTTACCGTACCTTCGATACACCGTGCAGGAATCCCGGCACCGTCATGGCGCGCCTGGGGCCCCCCTCCGCCGTGAGCTCGATGAGCGTGCTCTCGGCGTAGTCGTCCGTCGTCTCGGTCCCGAAGACCCGGCCATCGACCTGGAACCAGAGGACGTCCGAGGTCATGGGGCTCAGCTCGTCGATCCGAGCCGCTTCACCCGTGGCGGTGTCCCAGCGCCACCACTGCCACACCTGCTGGCTCGTGAGATCCGAGGTCACGCTGTCGGCTTCGACCGTGGCGGCGCTCTCGTCGAACACCCGGAGGAAGATGCTGTCGCCGCCGCCCGGGATGGGCTCGCCGGCGATCGCGCCGTCGGTCAGCTCGCCCAGGGCCATGAGGTAGTCCTGGTCGAAGGCGTCCGCGTCCTCCTGCACACGCAGCGCGCACGGCTCGGTCGGCAGCCGCTCGAGCAGGTGGGCCGCCCCCGCGAGCGCCGAGCTCACGAAATAGGCGTCCCCCGAGGCGGTCTCGACGGGCTGCGTGATCCCGCCGCAACGCTCGTCGACGTCGACCCGCACGACGGTGTCCGTCTTTGTGTCGATCACGACGAGCCCAGTCTCCTCGAGGATCGTGTCGTTCTGCTCCCAGTCGAACCATCCGACCGAGAAGAGGAGGCTGTCCCCGCGCAGGATCGACCCGTAGCTGTACAGCGCCAGGTAGCCCTGGCGGGCGGTCTCCGGCAGCTCGATGGTCCCCTCGATCTTCATCGCAGTGGGGTTCAAGACGATGAGCTGCTCGTTGTGGCGGTCCGGATAGTACGCCTTCGTCGAAGAGACGAAGTACAGGGTGGGCCAGAGATCCTGCACGCCGAGGGGCCGCAGGCTGACGCTCGTTCCCCCCTCGAGCGCGCCTTGCTCGTCGAGCGTGTAGCGCGAGATCGTCGGCGCGTCGCCGCCGCCGATGGCGACCCAGTCGAGGTCCTCGAACCCGTAGAGCTTGGCCGAGCCCGGAACCTCGAGCGCCTGGGACAGGTCGATCTCCGTGCCTTGATCGAGCGACGGGACTACGTGGAAATAAGCCGTCGTCGAGGTGTCGTCCCAGACGCGTGTCCCCACCACGAACGCTGGCCCGCCCGCGCCCCCGCCGCCGCTCGGGTTCGGCTCTCCTCCACCACCGCCGCTGCCGGCCGGGTTCGGCTGATCGTCCCCGCAGCCGCCACTCCCGAGCGCCACGGCCAGGAGCCCGAGCGCGCCGAGCGCGGCGCTCGCGCGCCTCGATGCCAGCCTGCTATTCGAGATCGTTCTCATGAATTCTCCTACGTCTCCATCACATCTCCAGCATTGCCTTGGAAAAGAAAGCCCGTCCGGGCCGCTGGACACCGTAGAAATCGAAGGCGGGCTCGTCGGTGAGGTTGTGGGCTTCGACGGTGAAGCTCAGGGTTCGCGGCGCGAGGCGCGCGACGTAGGTGAGCGCGAGCGAGTGCAGGAGCTGCGAGGGAACGCTCGCCTTGTCCTCGCGCCGCCCGTTGCTCTCCCAGCCGAGGAAGTACCCGTGCACGTAACGCGTGTCCCAGGTGAGCGCGAGCTCGTCGCGCGGCGCGGCGACCTCGCGGAGCTGCACGCGCGCCGACCCGTTGGCGAAGAGCCACGGCCGGTTCGGCATCCGCTGCCCCGCATAGCGGGCGAAGGTCCCTTCCTCGGCCGTGTTGCGGAGGTCATCGTACGTGACGTTGCCGTCGAGGACGACGTGCTCGCCAGGCGACGTCCAGCGAGCGGACGCCTCGACCCCCAGCGCCCGCGCCGAAAAGACGTTGTCGTACTGGGAGATCTTCCCGTTGCCGAGCAGCACGATGAGGTCCTCGGCCGCGCGGAGATAGCCGTTCGCCTCGAGCCGCCACGCGCCCGTCGCGCTGTCGGGGGCGTCGAACGTGACACCGATGTTCCCGTTGTGGCTCGCCTCGGGCAAGAGATCGAGCTTGGCGCGGATCAGCGCCCCGTCGCCGAACACCTCGTCGGGGCGCGGGAGCCGCCTCGCCCACTCGTAGGACGCCTTGGCATAGAGCCACTCGCCGAAGCGGTAGCGCAGGCCGTCGCCGACGCCGAGGCGATGGGTGTCGCGATCCCGCCGGCGGAAGCGGTCGGCGAGCCCCTGGACGCTCTCCTCCAGGCGCAAGAACTGCACATACTGCTTCACGAAGAGGACGTTCTCCAGGCGGTCGTCGAGCAGGTTGAGCTGGTGCTCGGCGCCGTGAACCCAGTTGACGAGCCCGCGATCGGCCGTGAGCGGGTCGCGGCCCTCGGGGTTCGCCTGCCTGCGCTCGTCTCCCGTGCGCGTGACGAACATCGGCGAGACGGAGAGCTGCAGCGCGTGCTCGGGGTGGGGCCGAAAGCGGAGGTTCAACCGTCCATAGCCGCTGTGCTCCCAGAACACCTGGTCCCGCGGCTTTGTGTCATCCTCGCCCGGCTTGCCGCCGGGGCTGCAGTGACCATACCAGTCGTAGGTGCACTCGCTGACATCGAGGAAGGTGGCGCGCCCGTACGCGTAACCGCCGATCGCCTCGATGGCGACGCCGCGGCCGAGCGGCTGCTCGTACCGGAGCGCCACACCCGTCGTGGTCTCGCCGTTCGTGACCTCGCCGTAAGGCACCTTCATGACGCCGAGCTTGTGCTGATGCTCCTTGTCGTACGCCGTGAGAAAGGCGCGCAGGAGCAGCCGCCGCGCCCAGGACCGGTTCACGAAGCCGAGCTCGACGCCTCCGCCCGCCGCCCGATAGGCATCATGGAAGCGGTAGACGCGGGCCGGGTGCTCGACGAAATCGGAGTCCGGCACGTCGACCGTCACGGGATAGTCGTTCCGCGCGTAGTCGAGGAAGCCGCTCACGCGGGCAAGGAAGCCGCTCGGCTCGTGCAGGTGGCGCGCCGTGGCGGCGAGCCGATGGGTGTCGAAGGACCCGACCTCGTAGGACGCGGCGCCGTGGGTGCCGCGCACGTCCTGGTCGGTGACCAGGTTGACGGCGCCGCCCAGCGCGTCAGCGCCGAGGCGCACCGGGACCACGCCGCGGTAGATCTCGACGCGGTCGATCAAATTGACAGGCACGTTCGCGATGCCGAACGGGAACCCGGCGAAATCGAGCGGCACGCCGTCGACAAAGAAGCGAATCTGGTCGTTCGAGAGGCCGTTGAGCGAGAAGCGCGTCGAGGACCCGAGGCCGCCGCTGCGCCGCACGCCGACGCCCTCGGTGCGGGCGAGCACCTCACCCATGTCGGCGGTCCTCTGCTTCGCCTGCCCGGTCTCGATGACCTTGATCGCCTGCGCGGACTGCCGGAGGCGCTCGGCCATGGCACCGCCGCGCACGGTCACCTCGACGGGCACAGCGTCCTTCGCCTGGCCGGGCCTCGCGGCCGGCGCGGGACGGGGCCCTTCCGTGCGCGTGGCCGCCACCCCGGCGCCCCCCTCCGCCGAGGAAGAGGGCTCGGCCGGGGACTCCTCGGGGAAACGAAACTCGTAGGCGTAGAGGATCCGTGAAGCGACCGGCGTGCCGCCCCGGCGCGCCGGCGTGAAGCGGAACCGGAGCGCCGCGGCCCTGGCCGCCTCGTCGAAGCCGCGGCCCATCGGCTCCACGACCTCGGCCTCGGCCACGCGCCCCGCCGCATCGATCAGGAGCTTCAGCACGACCCTGCCCTCCTGCCGTGCCGCCCGAGCCTCCGGCGGGACCTCGGCCTCGGCGCCCCCGACGAGCTGCGGCGGCTCGATCCGCCCGTCCCCCGCGCCGGACCGCGAGCGCTCGTCCACCGCCGCGCCGGCAGCAGGCGCGCGCGCGCTCGCCTCACGGCCGCTCTCCGCGCGTCCAGGGCCGTCCGGCACGCCGCCCTCCTGAGCGTGCGCCGGCGCAGGCACGCCCGGCAGCAGGAAGGCCATCAGGCCTGCAAGGAAGCCTCGAAGAACGAGAGAGCGTCGCGTCACCGCATCAACCTTCGGCCTCGAGCGCGCTGCGGTGCGTCGGGGGTGGAGGAACCGGGCAGGCGTCCATGGCCGTGAAGACTCCGGTACCCGAGCTGAAAACCAAAATCAATTTCATCTTCACCGCAGAACCGCCGTTTCGGGCGTTTTTTCTTGACGGACCCTGGATCGGTGTTCCATACAACCGCCGCTGAGAAATTAATAATCGTTTTCATTTTCAATAACAAGACGACAGGCGAGTGAGGCGGCCGCGGCGCCAGGCCTGGCGGCCCGCGCTGATGACACAACGCGTTATCAGCGCGGGCCGCCAGGTCTGGTGAGCGAGCCTGCCCCGCTGTCGGGCTTTCTTTTCGGTCTGGAGCTGAGGTGGCGATGGAGTCGAACCGATCCCATGAGCGTGCGATCAGCGATCGCGGCGCGGCCGAGCCCGCGACGCTTGTCGCGCTGCTCCGGCGTCGCGCGGAGCAGCGCCCGTCCGCGCACGCCTATACCTTCCTGCTCGACGGGGAGACGGACGCTCGCGCGATGACGTACGGCGCGCTGGATCGGCGGGCGCGCGCGCTGGCCGCGGAGCTCCAGACCGGCGCGCAGGCGGGGGAGCGCGCGCTGCTCCTGGTGCCGCCAGGGCTCGACTTCATCGCCGCCTTCTTCGGCTGCCTCTACGCGGGGCTCATCGCGGTGCCGGTCCCGCTGCCCCAGCGGAAGAGCGGGCTGCTCCGCGTGCTGGCCATCGTGCGCGACTGCCGCCCGAGCGTCGTGCTCACCACCGAGGCGTTCCTCGGCGCCGTGGCGATGCTCCGCGACGATCCGAGCCTCGCCGAGCTGAGCCACCTGCGCTGCATGGCCGTCGACACGGTCCGGGACGGCCAGGAAGACGCCTGGCGAGCGCCGCGCGTGACGGCCGAGACCGTGGCGTTCCTCCAGTACACCTCGGGCTCGACCGGGACGCCCAAGGGCGTGGTGCTCACGCACGGCAACCTGCTGCGCAACGAGCTCCTGATCCAGCGCGCGTTCGCGCACACCGAGGAGAGCGTGATCGTCGGGTGGCTGCCGCCGCACCACGACATGGGGCTCATCGGCAACATCCTGCAGCCGCTCTACGTGGGCGCGCCGTGCATCCAGCTCTCGCCCGAGCAGTTCCTGATGCGGCCGCGGCGCTGGCTCGACGCGATCTCGCGCTACCGGGCCACGACGAGCGGCGGACCGAACTTCGCGTACGAGCTGTGCCTCCGCAAGATCCCCCCGGATCAGCGGGGAGGGCTCGACCTCGGATCATGGAAGGTGGCCTTCAACGGGGCCGAGCCGATCCGGGCAGCGACGCTCGACCGCTTCGCCGAGGCGTTCGCGCCGGCCGGGTTCCGGCGCGCCGCGTTCTATCCCTGCTACGGGCTGGCCGAGGCGACGCTGCTCGTCAGCGGCGGAGCGGCGGACGCGCCGCCGGTCGTGCGCGCGGTCGACCGCGCCGCGCTGGAGCAGGGGCGCGCCGTGCTCGATCCGCGCGATCCGCAAGCCGGTCTCACCCTGGTGGGCTGCGGGGGCTCGCCGGCCGACGACGCGGTGCTGATCGTCGATCCCGAGGCGCACCGGCCCTGCGAGGGCGAGCGGGTCGGGGAGATCTGGGTGGCCGGTGCGAGCGTGGCCCAGGGCTACTGGGAGCGGCCGGAGGACACGACAGCGACGTTCGAAGCGCGGCTGTCCACGGGAGAAGGGCCGTTCCTGCGGACCGGCGATCTCGGGTTCCTCTCGCGCGGCGAGCTCTACGTGACCGGCCGGCTCAAGGACTTGATCATCGTCCGCGGGCGCAACCTCTACCCGCAGGACATCGAGCTCACCGCCGAGGGGAGCCATCCGGGCCTCCGCGCCGGCGGCGGCGCGGCGTTCTCCGTGGACGTGGACGGCGAGGAGCGCGTCGTCATCGTCCAGGAGCTCGGACGGCGCGCCTCGACGGCGACGGATCCGGCGGAGCTCGGCGCGGCGATCCAGGGCGCGGTGGCCGATCGGCACGAGGTCGCGGTCCACGCGGTCGTGCTCATCAAGCCGGGGAGCCTGCCGCGGACGACGAGCGGCAAGGTGCAACGGAGGGCGTGCCGCGGCCGGTTCCTGGACGGCTCCCTGGACGCCGTCTGGCGATCGACGCTCGACGCGCCGGCGGGCGCCGAGGCCGAGATCGCCGAGCCGCCGCTGACCGCGCTGGAGACCACGCTGGCAGACATCTGGGCCGAGGTGCTGGGACGCGCGCGGGTCGGCCGGTGCGAGGAGTTCCTGAGCCTGGGCGGCGATTCGCTGCGGGCCATGCAGGTGAGCGGCCGGGTGAGCGAGGCCCTGGGCATCGACGTGGGGCCGGCGCAGCTCTTCGAGTCGACGACGGTCGCCGCGCTGGCGGCCTGGATCGAGGCCAGGCAGGGCGCCGCGCCCGCGGGCGGATCGACGGCCGGCGCCGCGCCGCTCACGCCGGGTGACCGGCCGGAGCGACTGCCGCTGTCCCTCGTGCAAGAGCGCCTGTGGTTCCTCGAGCACCTGGTCGCCGGGGCGCCCGTCTACCATATCGCGGCGGCCCTGCGGCTCTCCGGTGCCCTCGATACGAGCGCCCTGGAGCAGGCGGTGACCGCGCTCGCGGCCCGCCACGAGGCGCTGCGCACGAGCTTTCCGTCGGTCGCAGGGCAGCCCGTCCAGAGGATCGCGCTGCCCGGGAAGGTCGCGCTGCCGATCAACGACCTGAGCGCGCTCGCCGAGGAGGACCGGGAGCCGGCGCTGCAAGCGCTCCTTCGCGAGGAGGCGCGGCGCGCGTTCGACCTCGCCGAGGCGCCGCCCGTGCGCTGGACGCTCGTCCGCGAGGGCGAGCGCGAGCACGCGCTGGCGCTCACCTGCCATCACCTGATCGCGGACGGCTGGTCGATGAACGTGCTCCTGCGGGAGCTGTGGGCGCTGTACGGCGCCTTCTCGGCGGGGCGCTCTCCGGAGCTCGCGCCGCTCCCGGTCCAGCCAGCGGATCACGCGCTGTGGCAGCGCCGGGCGGAGCAGGGGGCGACGCGCGAACGGGAGCTCTCGTACTGGCGCGAACGGCTGAAGGGACCTGTGCCGCCCCTCGAGCTCCCCACGGATCGACCGCGACCCTCGGTCCAGACCTACGCGGGCGCGCGCGAGGAGCTCGCGCTGCCGCCGGAGCTCGTGGCGCGGCTGACCACCCTCGGGCGGCGGGCGGGCGCGACCCTGTTCACGACGGTGGCAGCAGGGCTGTTCGCGCTGCTGCACCGGTACACGGGCCAGCGCGATGTCTGCATCGGCACGCCGGTCGCCGCGCGGCCGCGGGCGGCCCTGGAGGGCGTCGTCGGGTGCTTCCTTAACACGCTGGCGCTGCGCGTCGACCTGACCGGGAATCCGCGCGTCGCGGAGCTCATCGCCCGCGTCCGGGCGGCGGTCACCGAGGGGCAAGCGCACCAGGAGACGCCGTTCGAGCGGGTGCTGGAGGCGCTGTCCCTCGAGCGGAGCCTCAGCCACACACCGCTGTTCAACGTGATGCTCGCCATGGATCCGGCGCCCGAGCAGGCGGCGGAGATCCCCGGCCTGTCGATCGGCGCGCAGCGGGTGGACACGGGGACAGCCCAGTTCGATCTGGCGCTCAACCTGACCCCGGACGGCCAGGGAGCGCGCGGCGCCTGGGAATACAACACCGACCTCTTCGACAGGACCACGGTGGCGCGCATGGCGCGGCACCTCGTCGCGATCCTCGAGGGCTTCGTCGCCGCGCCGGAGGCCCGGCTGTCCGATCTGCCGATGATGGATGCGGACGAGCAAAGGCAGGTCGTGCGCGGCTGGAACGCGACCGAGCGGGCGTACCCGGGCGAGCGGCTCGTGCACGAGCTGTTCGAGGCGCAGGCCGAGCGGACGCCCGACGCGGTGGCTGTCCTCTTCGGCGAGCGGCGGCTGAGCTATCGAGAGCTCGACGCGCGCGCCAACCGAGTGGCCCACGCCCTGCGGCGCCGCGGCGTCGGGCCCGACGTGCTCGTGGCCATCGCCGCAGAGCGCTCGGTCGAGCTGGTCGTCGGGCTACTCGGCATCCTCAAGGCCGGCGGCGCCTACGTGCCCATCGACCCGGATTACCCCGCCGACCGCATCGCCTTCATGCTCGACGACGCCGCCGCCGCCGTCCTGCTCAGCCAGTGGCCCGTCGCCTCGCGCCTCCCGGCCCACCGCGCAGAGGTGCTCTGCCTCGACGCCGATCGCGCCCAGATCGACCGAGAGCCCGCCGCCAAACCCGCCGTGACGCTCTCGCCCGACAACCTCGCTTACACCATCTACACCTCGGGCTCGACCGGGCGGCCCAAGGGCGCAGGCAACAGCCACCGCGGCCTGCTCAACCGGCTGCAGTGGATGCAGGAGCGCTTCGGGCTCACCGCCGAAGATCGGGTGTTGCAAAAGACGCCCTTCAGCTTCGATGTCTCGGTCTGGGAGCTCTTCTGGCCCTTGATGACCGGCGCGGGACTCGTCGTCGCGAGGCCCGGCGATCACCGCGACGGCGAGCGGCTCATCGACCTCATCACCCGCCACGCCGTCACCACCCTGCACTTCGTCCCGCCCATGCTCCAGGCCTTCCTGGAGACGCCCGGCGCCGCCTCGTGCAGGTCGCTGCGCCGGGTCGTCTGCAGCGGTGAGGCGCTGCCGGCCGAGCTCGCGCGCAGGTGCTTCGAGCGGCTGCCGGACGCCGAGCTGCACAATCTGTACGGGCCCACGGAGGCGTCCATCGATGTCACCGCCTGGGCCTGCCAGCCACACGACACATCCGCCTCGGTGCCCATCGGGACCCCCATCGCCAACACCCAGATCTACCTGCTCGACCGCCACGGTCAGCCGGTCCCGGTGGGCGTGGCCGGAGAGCTGTACATCGGCGGCGTCGGGCTCGCGCGCGGCTATCACGAGAGGCCCGCCCTCACCGCCGAGCGCTTCGTGCCCGATCCGTTCGGCGCCGCGCCCGGAGGGCGGCTGTACCGCACCGGGGATCTCGCTCGACACAGGCCCGACGGGGCCGTCGAGTTCCTCGGGCGCCTCGACCACCAGGTCAAGATCCGCGGGCTGCGCGTCGAGCTCGGCGAGATCGAGGCGCGCCTGCTCCAGCACCCCGGCGTCGGCGAGGCCGTCGTCCTCGCCCGCGATACAGCGCACGGAGGCAAGCGCCTCGTCGCCTACGTCGCCGGCCAGGGCGGCGCCGCGCCGGAGCCGGCGTCGCTGCGGGACTTTCTCGCCGACGCGCTCCCGGCCTACATGGTGCCAGCGCCCATCCTCGTGCTGGAGCGGCTGCCGCTGTCGCCGAACGGCAAGGTCGACCGCCGCGCGCTCCCCGCGCCCGAGCTGGTCGACGCGCCGGCCAGGGTCACGACGCCGCCACGGACCGACCTCGAGCGCGCCATCGCGGCGATCTGGAGAGACGTCCTCTCGGCCCCGCAGGTCGGCGTTGACGACAACTTCTTCGATCTGGGCGGACACTCGCTCTCGCTGGCCAAGGTCCACAGCCGCCTGCGCGAGGAGCTCGGCCGCGCGCTGCCGATGCTCGTCCTGTTTCAACACCCCACCATCGCGTCGCTCGCAGCGGCCTTGAGCCAGGAAGCCAGCGAGCCGGCGCCCGAGGAGGGAGAGCGGAGCGCCGAGCGGGCGAGCGCCGGACAGCAGCGGCGCGGGGAGATCTTCGCGCGGCGGCGCGGCGGGCGCGGCGAGCAGGAGACAAAGAAATGACACCGAGCAGCGGCGAATCCCGTACGGGCCTGGAGCTCGCGATCATCGGCATGGCCGGGCGGTTCCCGGGCGCGCGCGACGTGGCGGCCTTCTGGCAAAACCTCTGCGCAGGCGTCGAGTCCGTCGCGATCCTCACCGACGAGGAGCTCCTCGCCGCGGGCGTGGATCCGGCGCTGATCGCGCGGCCCGACTACGTGCGGGCGCGCGCGGTGCTCGGCGACATCGACCTGTTCGACGCCGAGCTCTTCGGGTTCACGCCGCGCGAGGCCGCCGCGCTGGACCCGCAGCACCGGCTGTTCCTGGAGTGCGCGTGGGAGGCGTTCGAGAACGCCGGGATCGACCCGGAGCGCGCGCGCGGGCCGGTCGGCGTCTACGCCGGATCGAGCCTGAGCGGGTACCTGGCCCACCTCTTCCCCGACGGGCCGCGGCTGCAGTCGGCGGCCGACGTCGCGGCGCTCCTCGCGCTCGACAAGGACTTCCTGACGACCCGCGTGTCGTACAAGCTGAACCTGCAGGGGCCGAGCATCGCGGTGCAGACGGCCTGCTCCACGTCGCTCGTCGCCGTGCACCTGGCCTGCCAGGGGCTGCTCACCGGCGAGTGCGATCTCGCGCTGGCCGGCGGCGTCTCGATCGGCGTCCCGCAGAAGGTCGGGTATCTCTACCAGGAAGGCGCGATCGCGTCGCCCGACGGCCACTGCCGCGCCTTCGACGCGGAGGCCCGCGGCACCGTCGGCGGCAGCGGCGTGGGCGTGGTCCTCCTCAAGCGGCTCGACGACGCGATCGCCGATCGGGACGCGATCGTCGCGGTGATCAAGGGGTCCGCCGTCAACAACGACGGCCGGGCCAAGGTCGGCTACACCGCGCCGCGCGTCGAGGGCCAGGCCGGCGTGATCCGCGCCGCCCACACGGCCGCGGGCGTCGAGGCGGACTCCATCGCCTACGTGGAGGCGCACGGCACCGGGACGCCGCTCGGCGATCCGATCGAGATCGCCGCGCTGACCCAGGCCTTCCGGGCCACGACCGACCGGAGAGGGTTCTGCGCGATCGGCTCGGTGAAGAGCAACGTCGGGCACCTGGACGCGGCCGCGGGCGTCACCGGGCTGATCAAGGCGACGCTCGCCGTGGCGCACGGGCGCATCCCACCCAGCCTGCACTTCCGCGCCCCCAACCCCGCGCTCGACCTCGAGAACAGCCCGTTCTACGTGGCCGCCGAGCTCACGGCGTGGACGCCCACGGTCGCGCCGCGCCGCGCCGGGGTGAGCGCCTTCGGGCTCGGCGGGACCAACGCGCACGTCGTCCTCGAGCAGGCGCCGCCCCGGCCGGAGGCGGACCCGCCGCGGCCGTGCGAGCTCCTCGTGCTGTCAGCCCGGTCGAGCGCGTCGCTCGAGCGCCTGACCGACGCGCTCGCGGAGCACGTGGCGACGCACGCAGACCTCGAGCTCGGCGACGTCGCGCACACGCAGCAGCTCGGGCGCCGGGCCTTCGCCCACCGCCGCGCGGTCGTGTGCCGCTCGCGGGAGGAGGCGGCGCGGGCGCTCCGCGATCGCAGCGGCGCGCTGCACACGGGCGAGGCCGTGGCCGGGCCGCGGCCGGTCGCGTTCCTGTTCCCCGGGCAGGGCACCCACCGCCCCGACATGGGGCGCGATCCGTACGAGACCGAGCCGGTGTTCAGGGCCGAGGTCGACGCCTGCGCGTCGCGGCTCGAGCGCCACCTGGGCACGGACATCCGGGGGCTGCTGTTCCCCGCGCCCGCGGAGCTCGAGGACGCCACGGAGCGCCTCGACCGCACGTCGATGACGCAGCCGGCCCTCTTCGTCGTCGAGTACGCGCTCGCGCGGCTGTGGATGGCCTGGGGCCTGACCCCGGACGCGATGCTGGGGCACAGCGTGGGCGAGTACGTGGCGGCGTGCGTGGCCGGGTGCCTGTCGCTCGACGACGCCCTCTCGCTGGTCGCGGCGCGGGGGCGGCTGATGGAGGCGACGCCGGACGGGGCGATGCTCGCTGTGTCGGCGTCCGAGGCCGAGGTGGCGGGCTGGGTCGGCGACGAGGTCGCGCTGGCCGCCGTCAACGGGCCGCGGCAGTGCGTGCTGTCGGGCCGGGCGGCGGCGATCCAGCGGGTCGAGCGCGAGGCGGCGGGCCGCGGGATCGAGGTCCGCCGGCTGCGCACGTCGCGCGCGTTCCACTCCCACCTGATGGAGGGCGCCCTCGCCGGGTTCGGCGAGGCGGTGGGCAGGGTGACGCTGCGCGCGCCGCGGATCCCGTGGGTCTCGAACGTGACCGGGACCTGGATCAGCGCGGCCGAGGCGCAGGACCCGGGCTACTGGGTGCGGCACCTGCGGAGCACGGTCCGCTTCGCGGAGGGCGTGGCGGCCTTGCGGGAGCAGCCGGAGCGGATTTTTCTAGAGGTCGGGCCGGGGCAGACGCTCACGGCGCTGGGACGGCAGCTCGCGGCGGGGTCGCTGGCGCTGGCGTCGCTGCCCGCGGTCCGCGAACCGGGAGCGGCGGGCGCGGCGCTGCTCGATACGGTCGGGCAGCTCTGGGTGGCCGGCGCTCCGGTGAGCTGGGCCGGCCTGCAGGCGGGACGGCGCCGACGGCGCGTGGCGCTGCCGGCAACCCCGTTCGAGCGAAAGCGGTACTGGCTGGACCGCCCCGAGACGACGGGGCGAGGGGTCGGGCCAACCTCAACCTCGGTCGGGCCAACCTCAACCCCGGTCGGCTCGACCTCAACCCCGGTCGGCTCAACCCCGGTCGGCTCAACCTCAACCTCGGTCGGCTCAACCCCGGTCGGCTCAACCTCAACCCCGGTCGGGCCAACCTCAACCTCGGTCGGCTCAACCTCGGTCGGGCCAATCTCAACCCGGACGTCTGATCTGGGCGGATTTTTCTATGTACCCTCGTGGAAGCGCGCCCCGCTGGAACCGCTTCCGCCCGGAGGCGACGAGGCGCACTGGGTCGTCTTCGCGGACCAGGTGGAGATCGGCCTCCGGATCGTGGAGCGGCTGGAACGCGCCGGCCGGCGGGTCACCCGGGTCAGGAGCGGCGAGCGCTTCGAACGCCTGACCGAGCACGCCTTCACGCTTCGCCCGGATCAGCCCGAGGACTACGCCGCGCTGGCCCGGGAGCTCGGTACGAGCGCAGGGCGGCCCGCGCGGATCGTGCACGCCTTCAGCCTCGACGGCGCGCGCGACGCGCAGCTCGACCCCGGCGCGCTCCAGGATGCGCAGCGCCGGGGCTCGATGAGCCTGCTCTGGCTCGCGCGGACGCTGGGCAAGCTGCCGGGAGGCGCCCACCTGGTCGCGCTCGCCAGCGGCCTGCACGACCTGACCGGACGAGAAACCCTGCGCCCGGAGCACGCCACGCTGCTCGGGATCTGCCGGAGCATCCCGCTGGAGTACCCGCTCGTCCGCTGCCGCATGATCGACCTCGAGGCCGCCCGCCCAGACGCCGCGGAGGTCGATGGGGTCGTCGAGCGGATCCTCGCGGAGGCGCGATCCGACGCCGACGACCCCGTCGTCTCGTACCGCGGGCCCCACCGCTGGATACCCACCGTCGAGCAGGTCCCGCTGAAGGCGGCGCAGGGAACGCCCCCCCTGCTGCGAGAGCGCGGCGTCTACCTCATCACCGGCGGGCTGGGCGGCGTCGGGCTATGGCTCGCGGACTACCTCGCCCGCACCACGCGCGCACGGCTGATCCTCACGAGCCGCTCGGCTCCCACCGACGAACAGCGCCTGCGGCTGCAGGCGCTCGAGCAGGCCGGCGCCGAGGTGGTGGCGCTGCGCGCCGACGTCACCGACGCGGCGCAGATGCGCGCCGCCGCGCGCGAGGCGATCGATCGGTTCGGCGCCCTGCACGGCGTGATCCACGCAGCCGGGGTCGCGGGCGGCGGGCTCATCGAGCGGCTCACGGCGGACGCGCTCGACGCGGAGCTGGCCCCGAAGGCGCTCGGCGCGCTCGCGCTCGACGAGATCGCGCGCTCCTTCCAGCCCGACTTCGTCCTGCTCTGCTCCTCGGTCACCGCGCTGAGCGGCGGCCTCGCGCGGGCAGGCTACGCGGCCGCCAACGCGTTCCTCGACGCGTTCGCGCAATCCTGCGCGCGCCGCGCGGGGCCGTACACGGTCTCCGTCAACCTCGATCGCTGGCGAAACGTCGGCATGGCGGCCCGCGCCGAAGCGCGCCTCCTCGCCCTGGGGCTCGACGACGTGATCCTCGACGGGATGAGCCCGGAGGAAGGGCAGCAGGTCTTCCACCGCGTCCTCAGCCAGGCGGCGCTGCCGCAGGTGATCGTCTCGGTCCGCCCGCTCCACGGCCTGCCCAGCGACGACGAGGGCGCCGCACTGGCCAGGCGGCTCGGCGCGGGCAACGCCGCCGCGGCCGACCGCAGCCGCGAGCCGCCCGGGCGCGCCGGAGCAGCGACCGCCAGCGCCGCCGAGCGCCCCTCGCCCGAGGCGGTGACGGCGCAGGTGACGGCGATCTGGGCGCGGGCGTTCGGCCTCGATCCCATCGACCCCGGGAAGGACTTCTTCGCGCTCGGCGGCGAGTCGCTCCTCGCCCTGCAGATCCTCAACCGCATCCGGGAGACGTTCCAGGTGGAGGTGCCGCTCCGCGAGTTCTTCGAGCGGCCGACGGTGGCCGCGCTCGCGGAGCGCGTCCACAAGGCGCGAGGGCAAGCGCCCGCGAGCCCCGAGCCGGCGCTGATCGCGCTGCCCCGGACCGCGCGGCGGCGCCCAGGCGCCGAGGGCGCGCAGGCGCCGGCGCGCCCGGACGGCGAGCCGGTCCCCTCGAAGGAACCGAAGGAGAACGGGTGATGAGCGTGCTCGGCTTCCTCGTGCGCCGCGCCTTCCGGCCCCTCCTGCTCGCCATCGCCACAGGCGTGATCAGCGGGCTCTCTGGCGCCGGCATCATCGCGCTCGTCCAGGACGCGCTCTCCGCAGACGGCCGCCCCGCCGCGCAGCTGGCGTGGGCGTTCGCGGGGCTCGCCGCCCTCGGCGTGCTGAGCAAGGCCGTCTCCCAGGTGCTCCTGACCCGGCTGGGACAGGCCATGATCGCGGAGCTTCGCATGCAGCTCAGCCGGCGCATCCTCGAAGCGCCGCTGCGCCGCGTCGAGCAGCTCGGCCCCCACCGGCTCCTGGCGGCGCTCAACGACGATCCGGCCGTCATCACGCAGGCGTACGTCGTCCTGCCCCTCCTGTGCGTCAACGTGGCCACCGTCCTCGGCTGCCTGGCCTATATCGGGCGGATCTCGTGGCCGGCGCTGGGGATCGTGCTCGGCGCCATGGGGATCGGCGCCGTGCTCTTCCGGGCGCACGACCGGCGCGCGATCCGCTCCTTCGCGCGCGCCCGCGAGACGAGCGACGCCCTGTTCCAGCACTTCCGCGGGCTGACGAGCGGGATCAAGGAGCTCAAGATGCACGGCGGGCGCGGGCGGGCGTTCCTCTACGACGCCCTCGGCGGCAGCCTCGCGACGTACCAGCGGGACTTCGTGGCGGGCACGACCGAGTTCTCCATCGCGATCGGCTGGGGCACGCTGCTCTTCTACGCCGTCCTCGGGCTCACGCTGTTCGCTCTCCCGGCCTGGGCAGGGCTGACGGCGCCGGCGATGTCCGGCGTGGTGCTGGCGATGCTCTTCCTGCTGACGCCGTTCGCGCAGACGGTCGAGCTCCTGCCGGCCGTCGGGCGGGCCAGCATCGCGCTCTCGAAGGTGAGCGAGCTCGGCCTCGCGCTGACGCCGGAGATCGAAGCACCGCAGGCGCCGCCGCGCGCGGCAGGCGCGGAGGGCGCGCGCGCAGCCTGGGAGCGCATCGAGCTCTGCGGCGTCACGCACCGTTATTACCGCGAGAAGGAAGACGGGAGCTTCCAGCTCGGGCCCATCGATCTGACCTTCAAGCCCGGCGAGATCGTGTACCTCGTGGGCGGCAACGGCAGCGGCAAGACGACGCTGTCCCTCCTGCTCCTCGGCCTCTACACGCCGGAGTCCGGCGAGATCCGGCTCGACGGCGTGCCCGTCGACGACGCGCGTCGCGAGCCGTATCGACAGCTCTTCTCGGTCGTCTTCGCGGAATACTACCTCTTCGAGCAGCTGCTCGGCCTGAGCGGCCCCGGCGTCGACGAGCGCGCCCGCCGCTATCTCGAGCGGCTGCAGCTCGATCACCGGGTGCGCGTCGAGGAGGGCGCCCTCCGCGTGAGCGGGCTGTCGCAGGGGCAGCGCAAGCGCCTCGCCCTGCTCACCGCCTACCTGGAGGACCGGCCGTTCTACGTCTTCGACGAGTGGGCTTCCGACCAGGACCCGCAGTTCCGGAAGATCTTCTACACCGAGCTCCTGCCGGAGCTCCGGGCGAGGGGCAAGACCGTCCTCGTGATCACGCACGACGACCAGTACTTCGCGCTCGCGGATCGCTGCCTGCGGCTCGACTTCGGCCGCCTGACCGAGCTGCCCGCGGCCCCCGCCGTGACCGGCGTGGAGCCGCGAGCGGCGCGGGAAGCGCACGCCGCGAGCGCCCGCGTCGACGAGGGCGGCCGGGCCCGATCCGCGCAGGCTCTCCGCCTCCAGCTCGAGCAGCAGGCCGCGCTGGAGACCGGCGTCCGCGGTCACGAGGCCTTGAAGGCGACGGAGCACGAGGTATGAGGCGCAACGTCCGCTCACGCCTCCTCTCGGCGCTCATCCCGCTGGCGATCGCCGGCTGCGCGGAGGCCCCCCAGGGCGCCACCCGCGCCCCGGCGCCGCGCGCCGGCAGCGCGGTGACCGTGTCCGGCCTCGAGGACGCGGTGACGATCGCGTCCGATCGCCTGGGGATCCCCGCGATCCGCGCCGCCTCGCGGCAGGACGCCCTCCGGGCCCTCGGCTTCGTCACGGCGCGCGATCGGCTGTTCCAGCTGGACCTGCTCCGGCGGAGCAGCGGAGGACGGCTCGCGGAGGTCCTCGGGCGCGATCTGCTGGAGGCCGACACCCGGCAGCGGCTGTACGGCGTCCCGCAGGCCGCGGCGGCGATCCTGGCGCGCCTGCCCGGCAGCCAGCGCGCCGCGCTCGACGCGTACGCCGAGGGCGTCAACGCCTATCTCCGCGGCGCGCAGACGCTGCCTGTCGAGTTTCGCCAGCTGGGCTATCGGCCCGAGCCGTGGCGCCCCGAGGACAGCGTCCTTGTCGTGCTGGAGATGTTTCGAGCCCTCAGCGCGACCGAGGACGCGGAGCGGATGCACACGGTCCTGACACGCAGCCTCCCGAAGGGCGTGACGTCCTTCCTGCTCGAGGACACCGACCCTTACACGAAGGCGCTGCTCGGCGCGCAGGCGCCGGCGTCGCCGCCGCTGCCGGTCGAGGAGCTGCGGGCGCTCGTGGCGCAGAGCCGGAGGACGCGGGCGCCGAGCGCGGGCGTGCTCGGCGAGGACGCGGGCGAGGCGCCGGTCGGCTCGAACGGCTGGGCGGTGGCCGGCCAGAGGACGCGAGACGGCCGCGCCATCGTCGCGAACGACATGCACCTGGAGCTCGGCGTTCCCAACATCTGGTATCGCGCGGAGCTCCGTTATGGCGACAGCGAGCTCGCGGGCGTCGTGCTGCCCGGCGTGCCCGTCCTCATCGTGGGGACGAACCGCCATGTCGCCTGGGCCATGACCAACCTGATGGGCGACGTGATGGACCTCGTCCGGATCGAGGTCCACCCCGAGCGCCCCGACGCGTACCGGACGCCCTCCGGCTGGGAGCGGTTCGACGTCGCGCAGGAGACGATCAAGGTCCGCGGCGGGCCCGACACAACCGTCACGGTCCGCAGGACGATCTGGGGGCCTGTCGCGCCGCGGCCGCTCCTCGGAGGGCCGGTCGCGATCCGCTGGACAGCGCTCGATCCGGAGGGGGTCGACCTCGGGCTCCTCGAGATGGATCGGGCCCGGAGCGTCGACGAGGCGGCCGACGTGGTGAACGCCGCCGGCGGGCCCGGGTGCAACGTGCTGCTCGCGGATCGGCGCGGCCGCGTCGCGTGGACGGTGACCGGGCGCATGCCCCGGCGGCGCGGGCTCGACGGCGCGGTCAGCGTCTCCTGGGCGGACGGGCGCGCGGGCTGGGACGGTTACCTGCCCCCCGCCGCGCTGCCGCGCGTCGTGGATCCGCCGTCGGGGTTCGTCGTCAACGCCAACCACCGCATGCCGCTCGCCGAGGGCGCGCCGGTGCTCGGCCGCGATTACGCGCACGGCTACCGCGCCTACCGCATCACCGAACGCCTGCGCGAGGCGCGCCCTGTCGCCGAGGCGGACCTGCTGGCGGTGCAGCTCGATACGCGGGCCGAGCACTTCGGCTTCTACCGCGACCTCGCGCTGCGCGCGCTCGGCGAGGAGGCCGCGTCGAGGCGGCCGGCGCTCGCCGAGGCGCGGCGCGCGCTGACGGCGTGGGACGGCCGGGCGGACGCGTCCAGCGTCGGGCTGCCGCTCCTTTCGCGGTTCCGGCGCGCCCTGGCCGACGAGGTGTTCGCCGCGTGGCTCGCCCCGAGCCGCGCCGCGGAGCCGACCCTGGAGCTCGATCTGCCCGACATCGACACGCCCTTGCAGCGCGCGCTCGACGAGCGGTCGCCCGATCTCGTGCCGGCGCCGGAGGGCGGCTGGGACGCCTTCGTCCTCGCGGCGCTGGAGAGGGCCATGACGACGCTCCGGCAGGAGCACGGCGCACGGCCCCTCGATCAGCTCGAGTGGGGCGCGGTGAACCGGGTGCGGATCGCGCACCCGCTCGGCGCGAGCCCGGAGCTCGCCGCGCGCCTCAACATGCCCGACGAGCCGCTCCCGGGGTGCGGCTCCTGCGTGCGCCTGGCGAGCCGCAGGTTCGGCGCCAGCGAGCGGCTCGTCGTCTCGCCGGGGCACGAGACGGAGGGAATCCTGCACATGCCGGCCGGGCAATCAGGCGACCCGACGTCGCCCCATTACCGCGATCAGCAGCGCGCGTGGGTCGACGGGCGCCCGCTGCCGCTCCTGGCGGGCCCGGCCGCGCACACGATCACGCTCGTTCCCGAGCGTCGATGACATCGAACACCACATCTCGAACGGAGGAGTCCATGGCCAGCGAAGAGCACGAAGACAGCACCATTTACAAAGTCGTCGTGAACCACGAGGAGCAGTACTCGATATGGCCCGAGTACCGGGAAAACCCGGTCGGCTGGCGCGACGCGGGCAAGACCGGCAGCAAGGCGGAGTGCCTCGATCACATCAAGGAGGTCTGGACCGACATGCGGCCGCTCAGCCTGCGCAAGCAGATGGAAGAGGGACAGGGGTCGTGAGCGACTCGAGCGCGCTGGCCACGTCAGAGGCGACGCCCGAGGCGACGCCCGAGGGCGCCGCGCGGGGCGAGGCGGCGGGACTCTCGCGGTCCTGCTTCCCCGGCGGCGCGCTGCCGCTCGTCGTGAGCCCGCTCGGCCGCGGCGACGCGTCCAGCGTCCCCGCGCTCGCCGCGGCCATCCGGGCGTGCGCGGACGAGGAGCTGACCCGGCACGGAGCGGTGCTGTTCCGCGGCTTCCCGGTCCGATCGCTCGCCGATTTTCACGCCTTCGTCCGGCTCGTGACGCCGGAGCTCCTCGACTACACGTTCGGGTCGACGCCGCGCTCCCACGTGCAGGACCGGATCTACACGTCGACGGAGTACCCCGCTCACCAGCACATCCCCCTTCACAACGAGCAGTCGTACACGCTCGATTGGCCCCTCAAGATCTGGTTTCACTGCGCGCAGGCCGCGCTCGAGGGCGGCAGCACCCCGCTCGCGGACAGCCGCGAGGTCCTCCGGCGCATCCCGGCCCGGATACGGGAGCGCTTTGCGGCGAAGAAGGTGATGTACGTCCGCAACTACGGAAACGGCCTGGACCTGCCGTGGCAGAAGGTCTTCGGCACGAACGACCGGGCCGAGGTCGAGCGCTTCTGCCGGGCGGCAGGCATCGAGTGCGTGTGGAAGGCCGACGGCGAGCTGCGCACACGCCAGGTGTGCCAGGCCGTGGCCACCCACCCGCGCACCGGAGAGCACGTGTGGTTCAACCAGGCCCACCTGTTCCACGTCTCCAACCTGGAGCCGGCCGCGCGAGAGGCGCTCCTCTCGATCTTCGCCGAGGAAGACCTGCCCCGCAACGCGCTGTATGGAGACGGATCGCCCATCGAGGGCGCCGCGCTCGACGAGATCCGCGAGGTGTACGGGCAGCTCGCCGTGGAGTTCGCCTGGCGAGAGGGGGACGTGCTCCTCGCGGACAACATGCTTGTCGCCCACGGGCGCGCGCCCTTCCGCGGCCCGCGCAAGGTCCTTGTCGCCATGGCCGAGCCGTACCGGGCCAAAGCCTCTTGAGGTTCTTTCATGCGTGAGGATGTCTTCGTTTTTCCGATGAGCTTCGCCCAGGAGCGGCTGTGGTTCCTCGCCCAGCTCGAGCCGGAGAGCGCTTCTTACAACCTGGCCACGGCCGTGCGGCTCACCGGATCGCTCGACGTCGCCGCGGTGGAGCGGTGCCTCTCCGAGATCGTGCGCCGGCACGAGATCCTGCGCACGACGTTCGCCGTCGTCGACGGGCAGCCCTCCCAGATCGTCCAGCCCGACGGGGCGGCGCGGCTCGAGCGGCTCGACCTCGGCGTCCTGCCGCCGGCGCAGCGAGACGCGGAGGTCCGGCGCCTGATCGAGCGCGAGGCGCGGCGGCCGTTCGACCTCACGAGCGGCCCGCTCCTCCGGCTCACGCTCCTGCGGCTCGGATCGGAAGAGCACGTCCTCCTGTGGGTGGTCCACCACATCGTCTTCGACGGGTGGTCCACGAGCCTGGTCCTCGGCGAGTTCGCCGCGCTCTACACGGCGTTCGTCGCGGGCCGGCCCGCCCCGCTCGCCGATCCGGCGCTCCAGTACGCGGACTTCGCGCACTGGCAGCGCCAGCGCGTCGAGGGCGGATTGCTCGAGACCCAGCTCGCCTACTGGACGAGGCAGCTGGCAGGACAGCCGGGGGTGCTGGAGCTGCCCACGGATCGCCCCCGGCCGGCGACCCAGCGCTACCAAGGAGCGCGGCGCTTCTTCCGCGTGCCCGGCGCGCTCGCCGCGGAGCTCGGCGCCCTGGCGCGGCGCGAGGAGACGACCCTGTTCGCGGTGCTGACGGCGGCGTTCCAGGCCCTCCTCGCCCGCCACGCGGGGACCTCCGACGTCAGCGTGGGCACGCCGGTGACGAACCGGAGCCGGGCCGAGCTGGAAGGGCTCGTCGGCTGCTTCGCCAACACCGTCGTGCTCCGCACCGATCTGTCCGGGGATCCTTCGTTCGCGCAGCTGCTCGGCCGGGTCACGCGGACCGTGCGCGCGGCGCAGACGCACCAGGAGGTGCCGTTCGACCAGGTGGTGGAGGCCGTGAGCCCGGTCCGCGACCTGAGCCACGCGCCGCTCTGCCAGGTGATGTTCGCGCTCCAGCCGGTGCTCCGGCAGACGCTCGAGATCCCGGGCCTCGGGGTGCGCCTGCTCGATCTGGACGTGGGCGGCGCCCAGTTCGATCTGTCGCTCGACGTCGCGCCCGACGAGGACGGGCTGGCGGCCGCCCTCGAATACGACACCGACCTGTTCGACGAGGCCACGATCGCGCGGATGGCCGACCACCTCCTGCGCCTGCTCGCAGGCGCGGCGGCGAGCCCCGGGGCGCGCCTGTCGGAGCTGCCGATGCTCGCCGCCGAGGAGCAGCGGCAGGTGCTCGGGTGGAGGACGACAGGGGCGCTCCGCGCGACCCCGCGCGCCGTCCACCGGATGTTCGAGGAGCAGGCCGCGCGCGCGCCCGAGGCGACGGCCGTCGTCCACGAGGCGCAGCAGATCACGTACGGCGAGCTCGATCGGAGGGCCAACCAGCTGGCGCAGCTCCTCCGGCGGCGAGGCGTGGGGCCGGAGGTCCGCGTGGGCCTCTGCCTGCCGCGCTCGATCGAGATGATCGCCGCGGTGCTGGGCGTGATGAAGGCGGGCGGGGCCTACGTCCCGCTCGATCCCAACCTCCCGCGGGAGCGGGTCGCCGCGATGATCGACGGCGCCGGGATCCGCGTGGTGATCGCCCAGGGCGACGCGGCGGCCGAGCAGCCCCCCGGCGTGGCGGTGATCCGGCTCGACGCCTCCTTCACGTGCGTGCGCCTCGAGCCCTCCGCGCCGCCGGCCGGCGAGCCGGCGCCCGAGCAGACGGCCTACATTCTCTACACGTCCGGCTCAACCGGGACGCCCAAGGGCGTCGTGGTCCCGCACCGGGCGATCGCGAGCTTCGTCGACGTCGCGGCGGGGGTCTACGAGATCTCGTCGCGCGACCGGGTGCTGCAGTTCGCGTCGCTGAGCTTCGACGCGAGCGCGGAGGAGATCTTCCCGTGCCTCGCGCGAGGCGCGACGCTCGTGCTGCGCACCGAGGCGATGCTCGAGTCGGTCGCCGGGTTCCTCGCGGCGTGCGGCGCGTGGGGCGTGACCGCGGCGGTGCTGCCGACCATGTACTGGCACCGCATCGTCGCGGAGCTCGGCGAGGGCGCGGCCCTGCCGCCGTGCCTCCGGCAGATCGTCATCACCGGCGAGGCGGCCTTGCCCGAGCGGGTGAGCGCCTGGCGGGCGTCGCCCGACGCCGCGCGCGTCCGCCTGCTGAACGCCTACGGCCCGACCGAGACCACCGTGACCGCGACGGTCGGCAACCTGTCGGCCGCCGTGGACCCGCGCGAGGCGTGGGCGGTCCCCATCGGCCGGCCGCTCGCGAACACGCGCGCGTACGTGCTCGATCCCGCCGGGAAACCGGTGCCGGCCGGCGTCGTCGGAGAGCTGTACCTCGGAGGCCAGGGGCTCGCGCGCGGGTACTGGGCGCGCCCGGATCTGACCGCGGAGCGCTTCGTCCCGGATCCCTTCGCGGACCGGCCAGGAGAGCGGCTCTACCGGACGGGGGACCGGGCGCGGTGGCGCGCGGACGGGCAGCTCGAGTTCGCCGGCCGCGTGGATCACCAGGTGAAGCTGCGCGGCTTCCGGATCGAGCCCGGGGAGATCGAGGCGCGGCTCGGCGAGCAGCCCGGGGTGCGCGAGGCGGTCGTGATCGTGCGGCAGGATCGGCCGGAGGAGCGGCGGCTCGTGGCGTACGTCGCGGCCAGCGCGGACGTGGCGCCGGAGGAGCTGCGACGCGCGCTCAAGGAGCAGGTGCCGGACTACATGGTGCCGTCGGCGTTCGTGGTGCTGGAGGAGCTGCCGCACACGCCCTACGGGAAGATCGACCGGCGCGCGCTGCCGGCGCCGGCCGCGCCGAGCGGCGAGGCGGCGACGCCGCGCACCGAGGCCGAGGTGGCGCTCGCGGGGATCTGGGCGGCGCTCCTGGGACGGCCGGCGGTCGGGGTCCAGGAGAACTTCTTCGAGCTGGGCGGCGACTCGATCCTGGCGCTCCAGGTCGTCTCCCGCGCGCGGGCCGCGGGCCTCGCGCTCACGCCGCGGCAGCTCTTCCAGCACCAGACGATCGTCGATCTGGCCGCGATGGCGGCGCCGGCCGCGGTGGCGGCGCCGGCCCCGGCGCCGGTCGCGGAGCTCGCCGGCGACGCGCCGCTCACGCCGATCCAGCGCTGGTTCTTCGAGCTGGGCGGGCCGAACCCGCACCACTGGAACCAGACCGTGCTGCTCGAGCTGCGGCAGCGGATCTCCGTCGAGGCGCTCACGGCCGCGGTCCAGGCGACGGCCGACCACCACGGCGCGCTGCGGCTGCGGTTCACGCGCGAGGCGGGCGGATGGCGCCAGCGCACCGCGGGATCGGCTGGCGCGGCGGTCGCGCGGGTCGACCTGTCGGACCTCCCCGCCGAGGCGCAGGCCGCGGCGCTGGCCAGGGCGGCGGGGGAGCACCAGGCCCAGCTCCACCTGGCCGAGGGGCCGCTCCTCCGCGCGGTGCTGTTCGATCTGGGCCCGGAGCGCCCGGGCCGCCTCCTCCTCGTCGCGCACCACCTCGTGGTCGACGCGGTCTCGTGGCGGATCCTGCTCGAGGATCTCCAGACCGCCTACCGGCAGCTCGGCAGCGGCGAGGCGATCCGGCTGCCGGAAGAGACCCTCTCCTTCGGCGAGTTCGCCCGGCGCCTGTGCGCGCACGCCCGATCCGAGGCGGCGGCGTGGCAGGCCGAGGCGTGGCTCGCCGCGAGCCGCCCCACGGCGGCGCTGCCCGCGGACGATCCGGCCGGCGGGTCGATCGAGGCGGAGACCGTCCATCTGACCCAGTTCCTCGCCGCCGAGGACACGCGCGCGCTGCAGCAGGCGACGCCCGCGTACCGGATGCGCGTGGACGAGATCCTGCTCGCGGCCTTCGCCGGGGCGCTCTCGCGGTGGACGGGCGATCCGGCCGTGCGCATCGACCTGGAGGGGCACGGGCGCGACGCGCTCGACGACGTGGATCTCTCCCGGACGGTCGGGTGGTTCACGAGCATCTACCCCGTCCGGCTGGAGGTCCCGGCCGGCGCGGCGCCCGACGGCGTGCTCAAGGCGACGAAGGAGCAGCTCCGCGCCGTCCCCCGGGGCGGCGCCTCGTACGGGGTGCTCCGGTACCTGAGCGAGGACGAGCGCGCGGCGCGGCTGCGCGAGCACGCCGCGCCGCAGGTGAGCTTCAACTACCTCGGGCAGTGGGACGACCTCTTCGCGTCGAGCCCGCTGTTCGCGCACGCCGAGGGCGACGTCGGGCGCACCCAGGATTTGCGCACGCCGCGGGGCTACGAGCTGGAGGTCGACGCGGCCATCGTCGACGGGCGCCTCCGCGTGATGTGGAATCACAGCGGAGCCCGCTACCGGCCCGAGACGATCGCGCGGCTCAGCGAGGACTTCGCGGCGCGGCTGCGCGCCCTCGTCGCGCACTGCCTGGCGCCGGACAGCGGAGGGTACACGCCCTCGGACTTCCCGCTCGCGCGGCTCGACCAGGCCAGGCTGGACCGCCTGCTGGGGGCCGGCCGCGACGTCGAGGACGTCTATCCCTTGAGCCCGCTCCAGCAAGGGCTGCTCTTCCACAGCCTGTGGGAGCCCGGCTCCGGCGTCTACGTCGAGCAGGTGACGTGCCGGCTGGAGGGCGCGCTCGACGTGGACGCGTTCCGCAGGGCCTGGGAGGCCGTGGTCCACCACCACGGCGTCCTGCGCACGACCTTCGCGTGGGAAGGGGCCGACGAGCCGCTCCAGGTCGTGCGGCGCGGGGGCGCGGTGGAGGCGGTGGCGATCGAGATCGAGGACCTCCGCGGCGCCGGGGACGAGGAGCACCTGGCGCGGGTGGCCGCCCGGGTCGACGCGGATCGCGCGAGGGGCTTCGATCTGGCGCGGGGCCCGCTGATGCGCGTCTCGCTCCTGCGCCTCGGGGACGAGGCGTACCACGTGCTCTGGAGCCACCATCACCTGCTCCTCGACGGGTGGGCGGCGTCCCTCGTGCTGCAGGACGCCTTCGTCGCCTACGACGCCCTGCGCAGCGGCCGCGCGGTCGCGCTGTCGGCTCGCCGGCGCTATCGCGAGCACATCGCGTGGCTGCGCGAGCGGGACGCCAGCGCCGAGGAGCCGTTCTGGCGAGGCGCGCTCTCGGGCTTCAGCGCGGCGACGCCGCTGCCCCTCGACCGCGTGACGCGCGAGGCGTCGACCGACGAGGCGCCCGGGTACGGGGCGAAGATCGTCGCGCTGTCCGGGTCGGCCACGGCGCGGCTCGTGCGCTTCGCGCAGCAGCACCGCGTGACGACGAGCACGCTCGTCCAGGCCGCCTGGGCGCTCCTGCTCAGCCGATCCGCCCGCAGCGACGACGTGCTCTTCGGGATCACGGTGGCCGGGAGGTCGGCTCCGCTGGCCGGGATCGAGGCCATGGTGGGGCTCTTCATCAATACCCTGCCCCTGCGCGTGGCCGTGCCGCAGGCCGCCACCGTCGCGAGCTGGCTGCGCGATCTCCAGAAGACGATCACCGAGCTCGGCGCCCACGAGCACACGCCGCTCGCGCAGACGCGGACGTACAGCGCGATCCCGGCGGGACAGCCGCTGTTCGAGAGCTTGCTCGTCTTCGAGAACTATCCCACCGATCCTCGGACCCAGGAGGGATTGCCCGGCCTCGACGTCCGCGACGTCTCGTTCGCGGACCAGACAAACTACCCGCTCACCCTGGGCGTCCTGCCGGGAGGCCAGCTCCAGCTCCGCCTGTCCTATGACCGGCGGCGATTCGACGAGGAGACCGCTTCCCGCCTGCTCGGCCTCGTGGAAGGGGCGCTCCGGCAGCTCACCCGCCGCCCCGAGGCGCCCGTCGGCGAGCTCTCGCTCCCCGGCGAGCTGGAGTCCCGGCGCGTCGTGACGGAGTGGAACGCGACCGAGTGCGCGTATCCGGACGGGCGGCGCGTCCACGAGCTCTTCGAGGCGCACGCGGAGCGAGCGCCGGACGCCGTGGCCGTGATCTTCGAGGAGAAGCGGCTGAGCTATCGAGAGCTGAACGAGCGCGCCAATCAGGTGGCGCGCGCGCTCAGGCGGCGCGGGGTCGGGCCGGACGGGCTCGTGGCCATCGCGGCGGAGCGCTCGATCGAGATGGTCGTCGGGCTGCTCGGCGTCCTGAAGGCGGGCGGGGCGTATGTGCCGATCGACCCGGAGTATCCCGCCGATCGGATCGCCTTCATGCTCGAGGACGCGGGAGCGCCGGTCTTGCTGAGCCAGCGGCCCGTCGCGTCGCGCCTGCCCGCGCACCGCGCCGAGGTGCTTTGCCTGGACGAAGGCCGCGCCGAGATCGACAGGGAGCCGACAGGCAATCTCGCGACCCCGGTGTCGCCGGACAACCTCGCTTACACCATCTACACCTCGGGCTCGACCGGGCGGCCCAAGGGCGCCGGCAACAGCCACCGTGGCCTGCTCAACCGCCTGCAGTGGATGCAGGAGCGGTACGGGCTGACCGCGGAAGACCGCGTATTGCAGAAGACGCCGTTCAGCTTCGACGTCTCGGTGTGGGAGTTCTTCTGGCCCTTGATGACCGGCGCGGGCCTCGTCGTCGCGAGGCCCGGCGACCACCGCGACGGCGAGCGGCTCGTTGAGCTGATCACGCGCCACGGCGTGACCACGCTGCACTTCGTCCCCCCCATGCTCCAGGCGTTCCTCGAGACGGCCGGGGCGGCGTCGTGCCTGTCGCTGCGGCGGGTCATCTGCAGCGGCGAGGCGCTGACTTCGGAGCTCGCGCGGCGGTTCTTCGAGCGGCTGGGCGCCGAGCTCCACAACCTCTATGGACCGACCGAGGCATCCATCGATGTGACCTCCTGGGCCTGCCGGCGAGACGACGCCTCGGCCTCGGTGCCCATCGGACACCCGATCGCCAACACGCAGGTCTACCTGCTCGATCGCCACGGCCACCCGGCGCCGGTGGGCGTCGCCGGGGAGCTGTACATCGGCGGCGTCGGGCTCGCGCGCGGCTATCACCAGAGGCCCGCCCTCACCGCGGAGCGCTTCGTGCCCGATCCGTTCGGGTCCACGCCCGGCGGACGGCTGTACCGGACAGGAGACCTGGCCCGCCACAGGCCCGACGGAGCCATCGAGTTCCTCGGCCGCCTCGACCACCAGGTCAAGATCCGCGGCCTGCGCGTCGAGCTCGGCGAGATCGAGGCGCGCTTGCTCCAGCACCCGGAGGTCCAGGAGGCCGTCGTTGTCGCGCGCGACGAGGCCCACGGCGGCAAGCGCCTCGTCGCCTATGTGGCCGGCCGCGACGGGTCGGCCCTCGACCCGGAGGCGCTGCGCGGGTGGGTCGGCGAGGCGCTCCCGGCGTACATGGTGCCGGCGCAGATCGTGGCGCTGGAGCGACTGCCGCTCTCCCCGAACGGCAAGGTCGACCGCCGCGCCCTGCCCGCGCCCGAGGCGGCGGCGCTCGGCCATCGCCCCTACGTCGCGCCCCGGACCGAGGCGGAGCGGATCCTCGCGGAGGTCTGGGCGGAGGTGCTGCACCGCGCGCAGGTCGGCGTCGAGGACAACTTCTTCGAGCTGGGCGGCGACTCGATCGTCACCCTGCAGGTCATCGCGCGCGCCGCCCAGCGGGGGCTGCGCCTCTCGCCCAAGCTGCTCTTCGAGCACCCGACCGTGGCCGAGGCCGCGGCGCAGCTGACCGTGACAGCCGCGCCGATGGAGGCGCCGCCCGCGCCGCCGCCCGCCCCCGAGTCCCCCGATGCCGGCCTCTCCGCGGAAGAGTGGAGCGATCTCCTCGACGAGCTCCAAAGGTGAACCGTGTCTACCAAGCCTGATCCCTCTGCCAACATCGAAAGCGTCTATCCCCTCTCCCCCATGCAGGAGGGGATGCTGTTCCACACGCTCCTCCGCCCGTCCTCGGGCGTCTACCTCATGCAGAATCGCTATCGCATCGAGGGAGATCTGCAGAACGACGCGTTCGAGCGGGGCTGGCGAGAGGTGGTGGCGCGGCACGCGATCCTGCGCACCTCCTTCGTCTGGAGGAGCCAGAAGCGCCCGCTCCAGGTCGTCCACAAGGCGGTGGAGCTGCCGTTCGAGGTGCTCGACTACCGGGGCCTCACCGCGGAGGCCCAGGAGGCGCGCATCTCCATGGAGCTCCGCGACGAGCTCGACGGAGGGCTCGACTTCGGCAAGGCGCCGGTGATGCGCCTCCGCCTCGTCCGGCTGGGCGACCGGACTCACGAGCTCGTCCACAGCTTCCACCACATCCTCCTCGACGAGTGGTGCACGTCGCTCCTGATGATGGACTTCCTCGCACACTACGAGGCGCTGGTCCGGGGCGACGCGTCGCGCCCGGCGCCCGCGCGCCCCTACCGCGATTACATCGACTGGCTCGGGCGGCGAGACGTCCAGGCCGCAGAGGCGTTCTGGCGGGGCGCCCTCGAGGGCTTCGGGGCCCCGACGCCGCTCGGCTTCGAGGAGCGCTCCGCCGACGCGGCGGCCGCGGATCACGGCGAGATCGACGACCTCGTGATCCGGCTCGGCGCGGCGCCCACGGCCGCGCTGCGCGCGCTCGCCCCGCGCCATCGCCTCACGCTCAACACGATAGTCCAGGGCGCCTGGGCCCTGCTCCTCAGCCATTACAGCGGCGAGCCCGAGGTGCTCTTCGGCGTCACCGTCGCCGGGCGTCCCCCGGAGCTGCCTGGGGTCGAGTCCATCCTGGGCCTCTTCATCAACACGCTGCCGCTGCGCGTCCCGGTCCCCCCGGACAAGCCGCTCCTGCCGTGGCTCGCCGCGCTCCTCGATCGGAACCTGGCGCTGCGGCAGCACGAGCACACGCCGCTCGTGGA
Source organism: Sorangium sp. So ce362 (assembly GCF_051519845.1). NCBI lineage: Bacteria > Pseudomonadati > Myxococcota > Polyangiales > Polyangiaceae > Sorangium > Sorangium sp. So ce362. Next base: position 10,770,056 of record NZ_CP150332.1, read on the forward strand.
CATCCAGCGCTGGAGCGCGATCGAGCGCGGACAGCCGCTGTTCCAGAGCCTCTTCGTGTTCGAGAACGCGCCGGTCGACCCCGCGCTCCGCGAGGGGCGGATCGTCTTCCGGGTCGGAGACGTCCGCGACCGCGTCCACACGAACTTCCCGCTCACGATCATGTCGTGGCCCGACGCCGAGCTGCCCCTCAAGCTCTCCTACGATCGGTCGCGCGTCCGGCCCGAGCTCGCCGCGCGCCTGCTCGGGCACCTCGGCGCGCTCCTCGAGGGCATGGCCGCGCGGCCCGACGCGCGCCTCGGCGATCTGCCGCACCTCACGCCGGCCGAGCGGCAGCAGGCGCTCGTCGCGTGGAACACGACGCCCGCGGCCCCGGAGGACCTCTCCTCCTACGCCGCGCGCTTCCGCGCCCAGGTCGCGCGGACCCCCGACGCCGTCGCCGTGTCCTGCGCGGATCGGCGGCTGACCTACGCCGCGCTGAACCGCGACGCCAACCGCGCGGCGCACGGGCTGCGCGCGCGTGGCATCCACCCCGAGCAGCGGGTGGCGCTGCTCGACGAGCGGGGCATCCCGCTGCTCACCATGATCCTCGCCGTGTTCAAGGCCGGCGGGGCGTACGTGCCGATCGATCCCGCTTACCCGGCCGAGCGCGTGGCGCAGATCCTCGCGTCGAGCGAGCCGCGCGTCGTGCTGACGCGCGATCGGCACCGCGGCGCTTTGGAAAGAGCAATTACTATGCTGCCCGAGGCGCGCCGGCCGGCGATCGCGACCCTCGAGGGCGCCCTCGACGAGGCCTCGTCCGACGAGGACCCGGAGGAGCGCGGCGGACCGGGGCACCTCGCCTACGTCATCTACACGAGCGGCTCCACCGGGGTGCCCAAGGGCGCGATGGTCGAGCGGCGCGGGATGCTCAACAACATGCTGAGCAAGATCCCGCGGCTCGGCCTCGCGGCGGGCGACGTCATCGCGCAGACGGCGTCGCCGTGCTTCGACATCTCGGTCTGGCAGTTCCTCACCGCCCTGCTCTTCGGGGGCACGGTCGACATCGTGCCCGACGAGATCACGCGCGATCCGGCGCGCCTGCTCGAGCACGTCGAGCGCCGGGGGATCGCCGTCGCCGAGGTCGTCCCCGCCGTGCTCCAGGGCATGCTGGACGCGGCCCTCGAGCGCCCCGCGCCGCCGGCCCTCGCGCGGCTGCGCTGGATCCTGCCGACCGGCGAGGCTCTCCCCGCCGCGCTCGCCCGGGCGTGGCTCGACCGCTACCCGGCGGTGCCCCTCATGAACGCGTACGGGCCCGCGGAGTGCTCGGACGACGTGGCGCTGCACCCCATCACCGCGCCGCCCGCGGCGCACGAGACCGAGGTCCCGATCGGGCGGCCGGTGGACGGCCTCCGGCTCTACGTCCTGGACCACCTGCTCGCCCCGTCGCCGGTCGGCGTGAGCGGCGAGCTCTACGTGGGCGGCATCGGCGTCGGGCGCGGCTACCTCGGCGAGCCGGGCCGGACCGCCGCCGCGTTCCTCCCCGACCCCTTCAGCCAGGCGCCGGGGCGCCGGCTCTACCGGACCGGGGATCTCGGTCGCTACCGAGAAGATGGCACGATCGAGTTCGCCGGCCGGCGGGACCACCAGGTCAAGCTGCGGGGCTACCGCATCGAGCTCGGCGAGATCGAGGCGCGGCTCGCCGAGCACCCCGCCGTGCAGGAGGCCGCGGTGCTCGTCCGCGAGGACCGACCGGGCGTGCGGCGGCTCGTCGCCTACGCGGCCGCAGGCGCTGCGGCGCCGGCCGCGGAGGCGCTGCGCGCGTGGCTCGCGGAGCGCCTGCCCGAGTACATGGTGCCGGCGGCCTTCGTGTTCCTGCCGGCGCTCCCCCGCACGCCGAACGGCAAGGTGGACCGGCGCGCGCTGCCCGCCCCCGAGTCCGGCGACGCGCGGAGCCACGTGGCGCCGCGCACGGCGACCGAGGAGCTGCTCGCCGGGATCTGGGCCGAGGTGCTGGGCGTGGAGCGGGTCTCCGCGGAGGACTCGTTCTTCGACCTCGGCGGCCACTCGCTGCTCTTGACGCAGGTCCTCTCGCGCGTGCGCCGCGTGCTCGACGTCGAGCTCCCGCTCCGCGCGCTCTTCGAGACGCCGACGGTGGCCGCCCAGGCGCGCGCCGTCGAGGCGGCCCGGCGCGGCTCGCTGGCCCCGCCGGCGCCGCCGCTCCTCGCCGCGCCGCGGAGCGGCCCGCCGCCGCTCTCCTTCGCGCAGGAGCGCCTGTGGTTCCTCTCCGAGCTCGAGGAGACCGCGGCTTCCTACAACGTCCCGGCGGCGGTGCGCCTGCTCGGGCCGCTCGACGTGGCCCGCCTCGAGCGCAGCTTCGCCGCGGTGGTCCGCCGCCACGAGTCCCTGCGCGCCACGTTCGAGGAGCGCGACGGCCGGGCGGTGGCGGTCATCCACGCAGAGCAGCCGGTGACGTTCTCCGCCGTGGACCTCGGCGCCGTGCCCGAGGAGTCGCGCGAGGCCGAGGCGCTGCGGCTGCTCGAGGAGCAAGCCCGCCGGCCCTTCGACCTCCGCCGCGGGCCGCTGCTCCGGATCGCGCTCGCGCGCCTCGGCGAGCGCGAGCACCTCCTGCTCGTCGTCCTCCACCACATCGTGTCGGACGGATGGTCGATGAACGTCCTCGTCCGCGAGGTGGCGGAGCTCTACACCGCCGACGCGGAGGGGCGCCCCGCGGCGCTCCCGGCGCTCCCGATCCAGTACGCCGACTACGCCCGGTGGCAGCGCGGGTGGCTCACGGAGACGGCGCTCGACCGAGAGCTCGCGTACGTCCGCCAGCGGCTCGGCGCGGAGCCGCCGGCGCTGCGGCTGCCCACCGACAAGCCGCGCCCCGCCGCGCGGTCCTACCGGGGCGCCCGCCTCGACTTCGCGCTCCCGCGCGAGCTCTCCGCCGCGCTCGGCGCGCTCGCGCGCGGCCAGGGCGTCACGACGTTCATGCTGCTCCTCGCCGCGTTCCAGGCGCTGATGGCGCAGAGGAGCGGCCAGACGGACCTCTGCATCGGGACGCCGATCGCGGGCCGCACGCGCGTCGAGGTCGAGGGGCTCATCGGGCTCTTCGTCAACACGCTCGTGCTGCGGGCGGACCTCGCGGGGGACCCGCGCTTCACCGATCTCCTCTCGCGGACGCGGGAAGAGGTGCTGGCCGCGCAGGCGCACCAGGACCTGCCGTTCGAGCAGCTCGTGAAGGCGCTCCGGCCGGCGCGGGATCTCGGCAGCACCCCGCTGTTCCAGGTGATGTTCTCGCTCCAGGAGGCCTCGCGGCGCGCGCTCCCGCTCGCCGACCTCGAGCTCCGGCCCGTCGAGGTGGATCCGGGCAGCGCGCAGTTCGACCTCTCGCTCCACATGGCGACCGCGCCGGAGGGGCTGAGCGGCTCGTTCGAGTACAGCACGGAGCTCTTCGAGGAGGGCACGATCCGCCGCATGGCGGACGACCTCCGCGCCGTGCTGGAGGCGATCGTGGCGCGGCCGACCGCGCGGCTCGGCGAGCTGCCGCTGCCGGCGGCGCCGGCCCCGACGCAGCCCGAGCCGCCCGAGGCGGCGCCGCCGGCGGGCGCGGTCCGCGAGGCGGCGCCGCCGGCGGACGCGGTCCGCGAGGCAGCGCCGCCTGCGGGCGCGGGAGGAGCGCCCCTGGACGCCGCTCCCGCCACGGAGGTCGAGGCGCAGCTCGCCGAGATCTGGGCCGCGGTGCTGGGCCGCGAGCGCGTCGGCCGCGACGACAACTTCTTCGAGCTCGGCGGCGACTCGATCCTGAGCCTGCAGGTCGTGTCGCGCGCGAAGCAGGCGGGCCTCCGCCTGACGGCGCGCCAGATGTTCCAGCACCAGACCCTCGCGGAGCTCTCGGCCGCCGCGGGCGTCGCCTCGGCCGCGGCGGCGGCCGGGGAGGAGCCGGCGACGGGCGACGTGCCCCTGACCCCGATCCAGCGGCGGTTCTTCGCGCGCGATCTGCCGAACCCCCATCACTGGAACCAGGCGCTCCTGCTCACGGTCGACGAGCCCCTCGACTGGCCGGCCCTGGAGGCGGCGGCGCAGGCGCTCCTGCGCCACCACGACGCCCTGCGGCTGCGCTACGTGCCCGAGGGAGACGCGTGGCGCCAGACGCACGCGCCCGGCGAGCCCGAGGCCGTCGCGCATCGGGCGGACCTCTCCAGGGTGCCCGAGGCCGACCTGCCGCGGGTGATCGAGGCGCACGCGTCCCGCTGGCAGGCGAGCCTGGACCTGACGGCGGGGCCGGTGCTCCGCGTGGTCGGGTTCGACCTTGGCGCCGGCCGGCCGGGACGGCTCTTGCTGGCCGCGCACCACCTTGTCGTCGACGGCGTGTCGTGGCGGATCCTCCTCGACGATCTCCAGACCGCCTACGACCAGGCCCGCCGCGGGGCGCCGGCGCAGCTGCCCGGCAGGACCACCTCGTTCAAGCGGTGGGCGGAGCGCCTGGAGGCCGCGGCGCAGGACGCCGCCCTCCAGGAAGAAGCGGCCTTCTGGCTCGGGCTCCCCTGGGACCGGGCGGCGCCGCTGCCGGTCGACACGCCGGCGGGGGATCGCGCGGAGACGGCCATGGCCACGGTCAAGGCGGGTCTGAGCGGGGCCGAGACACGATCGCTGCTGGAGGCCGTCTCGGACGCGTACCGGACACGCGTCGACGAGGTCTTGCTGGCCGGGCTGGCCCTGGCGCTCGGGCGGTGGACCGGGCAGCGCGTGGCGGCGATCGAGGTCGAGGGCCACGGGCGCGAGGCGCTCGACGGCGAAGACCTGGACCTGTCACGCACGGTCGGCTGGTTCACGAGCGCCTACCCGGTGCTGCTCGAGGTCACGCCGGACGCGGCGCCGGGCGCCGTGCTCAAGACGGTGAAGGAGCAGCTCCGCCGCATCCCGCGGCGCGGCCTCCCCTACGGCGCGGTGCGGGAGCTCGGGAAGGGAGCGATCGCGGACCGGCTGCGCCGCCTGCCGACGCCCGGCGTCGGGTTCAACTACCTGGGGCAGTGGGACCAGGTGGTGGGCGCCGGCGCGCGGTTCTCCCTGGCCGCGGAGTCGCCCGGCGCCGAGCACGACCCGGGCAGCCCGCTCGCGTACGAGCTCGAGATCGACGCGGCGGTGTACGACGGCCGCCTCGAGGCGACCTTCCGCTACAGCGCCGCGCGGTACCGGCAGGAGACGGTCGCGGCGGTCAGCGCGCTGTGGCGCGACGCGCTGAGAGAGCTGATCGCGCACTGCCTGTCTCCTGACGCCGGCGGCTACACGCCGTCGGACTTCACCGACGTCGCGCTCGCGTCGGACGAGCTGGACTCCATCCTGCAAGCCCTGGACTGACGCCATGACGAACAAGAAGAAAGACGTTGAGTCGATTCACTATCTCTCCCCGCTCCAGCAGGGATTGCTCTTTCACGCGGTCTCGGATCGAGCCGCCGACCCGTACTTCGTCCAGACGGCCTTTTTCCTGGAGGGGCGGCTCGATCTCGACATCTTCGAGCGCGCCTGGCAGGTGCTCGCGGAGCGGCACCCCATCCTGCGCACCGGCTTCGTCTGGGAGGGCGTGAACAGGCCGGTGCAGGTCGTCCGCCCGCGGGCGACGATCCCGCTTTCGCGGCACGACCTCCGCGGGCTCGCCGCGCGCGAGCGCGAGGAGGCCCTCGTCGAGCTCATGGCCGCGGACCGGCGCGCCGGCTTCGACCTGCTGAAGGCGCCCCTCATGCGGCTCACGGTGGCCCGGGCCGAGGAGGAGGCCTTCTATTTCATCAACAGCCATCACCACCTCCTGCTCGACGGGTGGAGCTTCGCCCTCCTGCTGAGAGAGGCGCTGTTCGTCTACAAGGCACTCGCGCGGGGCGCGGTGCCCGAGCAGGCACTCGCGCGGGGCGCGGTGCCCGAGCTGCCGCGGCCGCGCCCGTACCGGGAGTACCTCACGTGGGTGCAGGCCCAGGACGAAGGCGCCGCCGAGCGGTTCTTCCGCGGCGCGCTGGCCGGGTTCCGGGCGCCGACGCCGCTCCCGCTGGAGGCCGGGCCGGCGGCCGCCGCGGGCGACGGCGCGTTCCCCTGCGCCGAGCAGGCGCTCCGCTTCTCGCGGGCCGAGACGGAGGCGCTCGCGGCCTGCGCGCGCCGCCTGCGCGTCACGCTGAACACCCTCGTGCAGGGCGCGTGGGCCCTCCTGCTCTCCCGGCACAGCGGAGAGGCCGACGTTGTCTTCGGCTCCACGGTGTCGGGCCGCCCCCCGGAGCTCCCCGGCTCCGAGACCATCGTCGGCGTGATGATCAACACCTTGCCTGTGCGGGTCCGCGTGGACGAGCACGAGCCGCTCGCCGCCTGGCTCTCGCGGCTGCAGGACCGGAACAGCGAGCTGCGCCAGTACGAGTGGACCCCCCTGTCCAACGTCCAGCGCTGGAGCGAGGTGCCAGGCGGGCGGTCGCTCTTCGACACCCTGGTGGTGTTCGACAGCTACCCCGAGGAGGACGTGAGCGGCGTGCAATCTGACGTTCGCGTCCGCGCCCTGCCCAGGCCCGGCGGCGGGCGCGTCGGCGACGCCTTGCTCACCGCCGGGCGCAACAACTACCCGGCGTCGCTCATCGTCGAGCCGTCGAGCCAGCTCGGGCTCATCCTGAGCTACGAGCGCCGGCGCCTCACGCACGAGGCCGCGGCCAGCCTGCTCGGCCAGTGCCGCGCGCTGCTCGAGGCGATGGCGGCGCGGCCGGACGCCCGGCTGGCCGAGCTGCCCCTCGTGGGCGGCGCGGAGCGGCGGCGCCTGCTCTCCGAGTGGAACGCGACGGCCGCCGACTTCCCGCCGGCCTGCGTCCACGAGCTCTTCGCGGCGCACGCCGCCGCGCGGCCCGACGCCCTGGCGGTCGTCTGCGAGGAGACGGCGCTGACCTACCGGGAGCTCGACCGGAAGACGAACCAGCTGGCGCGGAGGCTGCGGGCGCTCGGCGTCGGGCCCGAGGACCGGGTCGTCCTGTGCATCGAGCGCTCGGCGGAGCTGATCCTCGCGCTGCTCGGCGTGCTCAAGGCCGGCGCCGCGTACGTGCCCGTCGACCCGAAATTCCCGCGCGAGCGGCTGCGCGCCGTCGTGGAGGACAGCGGCGCGAAGGTCGTGATCACCCAGGCGTCATGGGCCGGCGCGTTCGACGGGCCGGGGCCGGCGCTGCTCTTCCTCGACCGCGACGCGGTCAGCCTCGCGGCCGAGCCGGACGGGCCGCTCGGCGCGACGGCCCGGCCGGAGAACCTGGCCTACCTCATCTACACCTCGGGCTCGACCGGGCGCCCGAAGGGCGTGGCCGTCGAGCACCGCCACCTCGTGAACTACGTGCGCGGCGTGCTCACGCGGCTGCCCCTCGCCGAGGGCGGCGGCATGGCGCTCGTCTCGACCGTGGCGGCGGACCTCGGGCACACGTCGCTCTTCGGCGCGCTCTGCTCGGGCCGCGCGCTGCACGTCCTGTCCGAGGCGCGGATCTTCGATCCCGACGCCACCGCCGAGTACATGAGCCGCCACGGGGTCGACGCGCTCAAGATCGTCCCCAGCCACCTCACCGCGCTCCTCGAGGCCGCGCAGCCCGAGCGCGTGCTGCCCGCGCGCTGCCTCGTGCTCGGCGGGGAAGCCTCGAGCTGGGAGCTCATCGACCGCATCCGCGCGCTCTCGCCGGGGTGCACCGTCCTGAATCATTACGGTCCCACGGAAACAACGGTGGGCTCGCTTACATGGCAGATCGATGCCGCGGGCGGCCGATCCGCAGCGACCGTGCCCATCGGCCGGCCGCTCCCGAACACCCAGTCGTATGTCCTTGGTGTAAATTTCGAGCCGGTGCCGGTGGGTGTGCCCGGGGAGCTCTACCTGGGCGGGGCCGGCGTGACGCGCGGCTACCACGCGCGCCCCGAGCTGACGGCGGAGCGCTTCGTCCCGGATCCGTTCGGGGGCGCACCGGGCGGCCGCCTGTACCGCACCGGGGATCGGGCGCGCCTCCGGGCGGACGGCGCGATCGAGTTCCTCGGGCGCACCGACCACCAGATCAAGCTGCGCGGCCACCGCGTCGAGCTCGGCGAGATCGAGGCCCGCCTGCGCGAGCAGCCCGAGGTGCGCGAGGCGGTCGTGGCGGCGCGGGACGCCGGCGGGACCATGCGCCTCGTGGCCTACGTCGTCGGCCGGGAGGCGGCGGCGCCCGACGTCGCGGCGCTCCGCGGCCGGCTCGCGCTGGGGCTCCCCGACATCATGGTGCCCGCCGTGATCGTGGCGCTGCCCGCGCTGCCGCTCACCGCGAACGGCAAGATCGACCGCGCGGCGCTGCCCGAGCCCGGGCGGGCGGGCGCGCCGGAGGCCGCCGGCTTCGTCGCGCCGCGGAGCGAGGTCGAGGCCACGCTCGCCCAGATCTGGGCCGAGATCCTGCGCGTGGAGCGGGTCGGCATCCACGACAACTTCTTCGCCCTCGGCGGCGACTCCATCCGGAGCCTCCAGGTCATCGCGCGCGCCAACCAGCGCGGCGTCAAGCTGAGCCCGAAGGATCTGTTCGACCACCCCACCGTGGCCGGCGCCGCGGCGGTCGCGCGCTCCGCCGCGGCGCCGGTCGCGGCCGCGGGCGCCGCCGCCGTCGCGGGCCCGGACCCGACCTGCGCGCCGCAGGGAGAGCCGCCCGGGGCGACGCCTCCGCGGTTCGCGCTGAGCGGCCTCACGCAGGACGAGCTCGCGCGCAACCTGCCGGACCCGGCGGGGCTCGATGACGTCTACCCGCTCTCGCCGATGCAGGAGGGGATGCTCTTCCACACCCTGCTGAACCCGGGCTCGGGCATCTACCTGATGCAGCAGCACTACGTGTGGCACGGCGCGCTCGACGCCGGCCTCGTCATCGAGGCCTGGCGGCGGGTGGCGGCGCGGCACCCCATCCTGAGGACCTCCTTCGTCTGGAAGGATCTCGAGCGACCGCTCCAGATCGTCCACCGGCAGGTCGACCTCTCCGACGTCATCCACGTCCTCGACTGGCGCGACGAGACCGAGGCCGAGCAGGAGCGGCGCCTCACCGAGACGCTCGAGGCCGAGCTCGCCGAGGGGCTCGACATGACGCGCGCGCCGCTCCTGCGGCTCCGGCTGATCCGCGTGCGGGAGGACGCCTACCGCATCGTGCGGAGCTTCCACCACATCCTCACGGACGACTGGTGCTTCTCCGTGCTGATGATGGAGTGCCTGTCGTACTACGCGGCCCTGATCGAGGGCCGCTCGCTGGAGCTGCCCGAGCCGCGCCCCTACCGGGACTACATCGCCTGGCTCGCGCGGCAGGACCTCCCGGCGGCCGAGCGGTTCTGGCGCGAGGAGCTCCGCGGCTTCGCGGAGCCGACGCCCCTCGGCGTGGACCGGATCCTCCCCGACGGGGCCGCGCCGCCCGCGGGGGCCGGGGTGAGCGACGCGTTCGTCGAGCTGCCGCCGGCCTTGACCGAGGCGCTCCTCGGCCTCGCGCACAAGCACGGGCTGACGCCCAACACCCTGGTGCAAGGGGCCTGGGCGCTCCTCCTGAGCCGCTACAGCGGCCGGCGCGACGTCGTGTTCGGCGTGACCGTGGCGGGCCGCCCGACCGATCTGCCCGGCGTGGAGACGATCGTGGGCCTCTTCATCAACAGCCTGCCGCTGCGGGTGCGCGTCTCGCCCGAGCAGCCGCTCCTCCCGTGGCTCAAGGGCCTCCTGGCCCACAACTACCGGATCCGCGAGGTCGAGTATCCGCCGCTCGTGGAGATCCAGCGGTGGAGCGAGCTCCCCAAGGGACAGGCGCTCTTCGACAGCCTCCTCGTCTTCGAGAACGCGCCGAAGGACCCCCGCCTCGGAGAGCAGGTGGGCGACGTCCGTCTCTCCTACGAGCAGGACCGGGTCCACACGAACTACCCGATGACGGTCGTGGCCTACCCGGGCGCGGGGCTCGGGATCCGGCTCTCGTACGACCGGCGCCTGTTCGATCACGACGCCGTCGAGCGGATGCTCGGCCACCTGGTCCAGCTCCTCTCGGAGATGGCCCGCCGCCCGGAGGCGCGGCTGGGCGACCTCGCGCTCCTGGGTGAGCGCGAGCGCCGGCAGCTGCTCCTGGAGTGGAACAGCACGAGGAGCGCGGAGCCCGCCGCGCCGAGCTACGTGTCGCTGTTCGAGGCCCAGGCGCGAAGGACGCCCGACGCCGAGGCGGTCACGTGCCGCGGACGCCGGCTCACCTACGCGGCCCTGAACCGCGCCGCCGACCAGGTGGCCCACGCATTGCGGGCCCAGGGGGTCGGTCCGGACACGATCGTCGCCGTGCTGGAGTCGCGCGACATCGAGCTGGTCGTCGCGCTGCTCGGCGTGCTCAAGGCCGGCGGCGCGTATCTCCCGCTCGATCCTCATCAGCCGGAGCAGCGCATCGCCGGGGTCGTCGAGGCGAGCCGCGCGCCCGTGGTCGTGACCTCGGAGGCGTGGGTCCCGCGGCTCGCGAAGGCGCTCGCGCACCTGCCGGAGCCAGCCCGGCCTCGGTTCGTGACGCGCGAGCGCCTCGCCGCGCAGCGCGGGCCCGCGCCCGTGCCCGTGCTTGTCGAAGACCTCCCGCGGCTCGCCGGCCCCGGCCACCTCGCCTACGTCATCTACACGAGCGGATCGACCGGCGCGCCGAAGGGGGCGATGGTCGAGCACGCCGGGATGCTCAACAACGTGTGGGGGAAGATCCCCGCGCTGGAGCTCGGCGCCTCGGACGTCATCGGCCAGACAGCGTCCCAGTGCTTCGACATCTCGGTGTGGCAGCTGCTGACGGCGCTGCTCTGCGGCGGCCGCGTGCACATCGTCCCCGACGAGATCGTGGGCGATCCGCGGCGCCTGCTGGAGGAGGCCGAGGCGCAGGGGATCACGGTCCTCGAGCTGGTCCCGTCGCTCCTGCGGGAGCTCGTGGGGGCCGACGAGGACGCGCCGCGCCTCGCGCGCCTGCGGTGGATGCTGCCCACCGGCGAGGCCCTGACGCCCGACCTCTGCCGCCGGTGGTTCGCGCGGTACCCCCGCGTCCCGCTCATGAACGCCTACGGGCCGGCCGAGTGCGCCGACGACGTCGCGCTGCACGCGATCACGGCGGCCCCGGGGCCCGAGCTCGTCCACGTGCCCATCGGCCGGCCCGTGCCCAACGTGAAGCTCTACGTCGTGACGGGCGACGACCTCGCGCCCGTCGGCGTGACCGGCGAGATCTGCGTCACGGGCATCGGCGTGGGGCGAGGCTACCTGAACGACCCCGCCCGGACCGCCGAGGCCTTCGTGCCCGACCCCTTCGGCGACGTGCCCGGCGCGCGCATGTACCGGACCGGCGATCTCGGCCGGCGCCTCGCGGACGGCACCCTCGAGTTCTCGGGGCGGCGGGATCACCAGGTGAAGATCCGCGGCTTCCGCATCGAGCTCGGGGAGATCGAGGCGCGCCTCGCGCAGCACCCGGAGGTCCGCGAGGCCGTTGTCGCGGTCCGGGAGGAGCGCTCCTCCGGCAAGCGGCTCGTCGCCTACGTCGTCGGCGAAGGCGGCGCGCCCCCGGCGCCGGAGCGCCTGCGCGATTTCCTGAAGGAGACGCTGCCCGACTACATGGTGCCGCCCGTGTTCGTCGCCCTGTCCGCGCTGCCGCTCACCCCGAACGGCAAGGTGGACCGCAAGGCCCTGCCGGCGCCGGAGGCGCCCGCGGCCGGGGCGAGCGACGCGGCGAGCGGCGCCCCCACGACGCCGACCGAGGAGGCCCTCGCCGGGATCTGGGCGGAGGTGCTGGGGCTCGATCGGGTCGGCGTCCACACCGGCTTCTTCGAGCTGGGCGGGCACTCGCTCCTCGCCACGCAGGTGGTGTCGCGCGTGCGCAAGGCGCTCGGCGTCGAGCTGCCGCTCCGCAGCCTGTTCGATCACCCCACCGTGGCGGAGCTCGCCGGCGACGTCGATCGACGCCGCGGCCCGCGCGCCGGCGCGCCGGCGGCCGGGGCGCCGCCGCTCGTCCCGGCGCCGCGGCAGGGGCCGCTGCCGCTCTCGTTCGCGCAGCAGCGCCTGTGGTTCCTGGCCCAGCTCGAGCCCGACAGCGCCGGGTACAACATGACCGCCGCCGTGCGCGTCGAGGGGGCGCTCGACGTCGCGGGGCTAAGGGACAGCCTTACCGCGCTCGTCCGGCGCCACGAGTCGCTGCGGACCACGTTCGGCGTGGCCTCGGGCGAGCCGGTGCAGGTGATCGCCCCCGAGGGCGCGCCGGCGTTCGAGGTGGTGGACCTGTCGGCGACGCCCGCCGCGGAGCACGGCGCGGCGGTCCAGCGCCTGGCCGCGGACCGCGCGGAGCGGCCGTTCGACCTCGGTCGCGGCCCGCTCCTGCGGGTGACCGCGATCAGGCTCCGCGACGACGAGCTCGTGCTGGTCATCGTCGTCCACCACATCGTGGCGGACGGCTGGACCCTGAACGTGCTGGTCGCGGAGCTGGCCGAGCTGTACGTGGCGGCGAGGGTCGGGCGCCCGCCGGCGCTGCGGCCGCTGCCGGTCCAGTACGCGGACTTCGCCGTCTGGCAGCGGCAGTGGATCCAGGGCGCGACCCGCGAGGCGCTGCTCGGCGCCTGGCGCGAGCGGCTCTCCGGGCACCCGCCGGCGCTCGATCTGCGCCCGGATCACCCGCGCCCCGCCGCGCCGAGCTACCGCGGCGCGCGCCACACGATCGCGGTGGACCGCGCGCTCTCCGACGCCCTGCGCGCGCTCGGCCGGCGCGAGGGCGCGACCCTCTTCATGACGCTGCTCGCCGCGTTCAAGGTCATGCTCCTCGGGCGCACGGGCCAGAGCGACGTCCTCGTCGGGACCGACGTCGCGGGCCGCAACCGCGCCGAGACCGAGGGGCTCATCGGGTTCTTCGTCAACCTGCTGGTCCTGCGCACGGATCTCGGCGGCCTGCCGACGTTCCGGGAGCTCCTCCAGCGGGTCCGGGAGGTCACGCTCGACGCGTACGCGCACCAGGATCTGCCGTTCGAGCAGGTCGTCGACGCCGTGCGGCCGGCCCGCGAGCCCGGCCGCCACCCCCTCGTGCAGACGCTGTTCGTCCTGCAGAACGTGCCGGCGTCCGAGATCTCGCTGCCCGGGATCCGCATCAGTCCCGTGGATCTCGACCGGGAGGTGTCGCGGTTCGACCTCGGCGTGTTCGTCGAGGAGACGGACGAGGGGCTCACGTGCGCGTGGAAGTACCGCGCCGATCTGTTCGAGCCGCCGACGATCGCAGCGATGGCGGCCCACTTCATGGCCGTGCTGCGGGCCATCGTGGACGACCCCGACCGCCGCGTGACGGCGCTCGCGGCAGCCGAGAGGAAGGAGCGCACCGTGGAAGGACGCGCGCGCGACGAGGGCCGGCTCCGGAGCCTCAAGCGCATCACCCCCCGCAAGGTGGACGTGGGTCCCAGCGCGCTCGTCGCGACGAGCACGATGGACGCCGGGCCGCTGCCGCTGGTCGTGAAGCCGGCGGTGGACGACGTGGAGCTCGCGGCCTGGGCCCGCGAGGAGCGGGCGTTCGTCGAGGCGCAGCTGCTCCGGCACGGGGCCGTCCTGTTCCGCGGCTTCCCGATCCGGTCGGTCCCGGAATTCGAGCAGGTCGCGCAGGCCATCTGCGGCGAGCTGTTCGGCGAGTACGGCGACCTTCCGCGGGAGAAGACCGGGCAGCACATCTACAGCTCGACGCCGTACCCGGCCGACAAGGCCATCCTGTTCCACAACGAGAGCTCGCACCTCCCGCGCTGGCCGATGAAGCAGTGGTTCTACTGCGTGCAGGCCGCGCCGGAGGGCGGCGCGACGCCGATCGTCGACTGCCGCCGGCTCTACGAGGCGCTCGCGCCGGACGTCCGCGAGCGCTTCCGGCGGACGGGGCTGCTCTACGTGCGCAACTTCACGCCGGGCTTCGACGTGAGCTGGCAGGACTTCTTCCACACGACGGATCCCGCGGTCGTGGAGGAGCGCTGCCGCGCGGGCGGCATGCGGTGCGCGTGGCTCGCGGGCGGCCGGCTGCGGATCGGCCAGCGCGGCCCGGCCGTGCTCTCGCACCCGAAGACGGGAGAGCAGGTGTTCTTCAACCAGGTCCAGCTGCACCACCCGGCGTACCTGGAGGCGCCGGTGCGCGAGTCGCTCCTGGCGATGCTCGGCGAGGAGTGGCTGCCCCGCAACGTGGTCTACGGCGACGGCGCGCCGATCGAGGCGGAGACGACCCGCGCGCTCGGCGAGGCCTACGAGCGCTGCGCCGTGCGGTTCCCGTGGCAGGAGGGCGACGTCATCCTGCTCGACAACATGCTCGTGGCCCACGCCCGCGACCCGTTCTCGGGCCCGCGGAAGATCGTGGTCGCCATGGGCGAGATGATGACGGCCGAGCGGGCGACGCAGGCGGCCCAGGGCGCGGTGGCGACATGACGACGCAGGTCACGGAGCTCGGGCCGACCGTTCAGGGCGTGCGCCTCTCGCCGCAGCAGCGGCGCCTGTGGGCGCTCCACCGGAGCGGGACCGCGGTGTGCACGCGCGGGCTGATCCGGCTGGAGGGAAACCTCGATGCCACGCGGCTGGCCGATGCCCTCGGGCAGGTCGTCGCGCGGCACGAGATCCTGCGGACGACGTTCCGCCGGGATCCGCGCCTCAAGTTCCCGCTGCAGGCCGCCTGCGGGGCGGCGCCCGCGTGGCACCGCGTGGATCTGGGCGGCCGCGCGGCCGGCGAGCAGCAGGCGCACGTCGATGGGCTCTGGCGCGAGGCCGCGCGGCTCGAGCTCGACCTCGAGCGCGGGCCGCTGCTTCACGTCTGGCTGGTGCGCCGCGCCGACCGGCTGCACGACCTGCTCGTCGCCGCGCCCGCGCTCTGCGCCGACGCGTGGACGATGGACCTGCTGTTCGGCGAGCTGGCCGAGGCCTACGCCGGCGCCGGCGAGCGAGGCGCGAGCGGCGAGGAGCCGGTGCAGTACGCCCAGTTTGCCGAGTGGCAGAACGATCTCGTCGGCTCGGCGGAGGGCGCCCCGGCGCCTCCGGGGGTGCCCGTCGTCCTCCCCTTCGAGGGCGCCGCCGGCGAGGGCGGCGCCTCCGGCGAGGCCGTCGAGATCGACGTCGACGCCGCGCTGCTCGACCGGCTGGAGTCGCTGGCCCGCGGCGAGGGCGCCTCGCTCTCGTCGGTCCTGCTCGCGGCCTTCCAGGTCCACCTCGCGCGCCTCACCGGGTCGCGGGAGCTCGTCGTCGCCGTGGCCTCGGCCGGGCGGACGATCGAGGACGTCCAGGAGGTCATGGGCCCGGTGGCCAGGTGGCTCCCGGTGCCGTGCCGCGTGGACGACGCGCAGCGGTTCGCCGAGCTTGTGCGCCGGGCTCAAGCCGGCGTCGAGGAGGCGACAGAGGAAGCAGAGGAGCGCTGGAACCCCGACCTGCCGGCGGACGGCGCGGGGCCCGGGAGCACCGTCGGCTTCGAGTTCTCCTCGCTCCCGGAGCCCCGGGCGGCGGGGGGCCTCGCGTGGCACGTCGCGCGCCGGTGCACGGGCGCGGGCGGGCTCAAGCTCGCGCTCTCGGCCCAGCGCGGGCGAGGCCGCGTGCGCCTCTCGCTCTGGCACGACGCGCGCCGGTGCGGGGCGGAAGGCGTCGTGGGCCTGGCCGAGCAGTACCGTGCGCTGCTCGGCAGCGCGGCCGGGGCCTGGTCGGCGCCCGTGGAGCGCCTCGGCCTGCTCGGCCCTTCGGAGCGGGCGCGGCGGCTCTCGGCGGGCCGGGGGGCGGCGCACGACGCCGCGCCGCCGCGGTGCCTGCATGCATCGTTCGAGGCGCACGCGGCGCGGCAGCCCGATGCGCTGGCCGTTGTCGCGGGCGACAGGCGGCTGACCTACGGTGAGCTGAACCGGCAGGCCAACCGGCTCGCCCACCATCTCCGCCGGCGCGGCGTCGGCGGCGGCAGCCCGGTCGGCCTCTGCTGCGAGCGATCCGTGGACATGATCGCGGGCCTCCTGGGCATCCTCAAGGCCGGAGGGGCCTACGTGCCGCTCGACCCGCACGCCCCCGCGCAGCGGCTCGCCCAGCAGATCCGGCGCGCCGGCTTCTCCGTCCTGCTCACGAACGCGCCTGCCCGCGCCCGGCTGCCGGACACCGACTGCGCCGTCCTCTCGCTCGACGACGCGGCGCTGCTCGACGCCGAGCCCGCCGCCGACCCGGCCGCGCCGGTGCTGCTCGACGACATCGCGTCCGTCGTCTTCACGTCGGGCTCGACCGGCGAGCCGAAGGGCGTCGCCGTGACGCACCGCGGCATCGCCAGCTACACCCGCTCGGTGTGCGAGGCGCTCGGGATCGAGGCGGGCCTGCATTTCGCGACCGTCTCGACGTTGAGCGCCGATCTCGGCAACACGAGCCTCTTCGGCGCGCTCGCCTCGGGCGGGTGCCTCCACGTGATCGGCTACGAGACGGCCACCGACGGCAGGCTCTTCTCGGAGTACTACCGGCGCTGGCCGATCGACGTGCTGAAGATCGTGCCGTCGCACCTGAGCGCGCTCCTCGACACCGGCGAGGGGGCGGCGGTGCTGCCGCGGCGGCTCCTCGTGCTGGGCGGAGAGGCGCTGCCGTTCGCCCTCATCGAGCGGATCGCGGCGCTCTCGAGCGGCTGCGCTGTGGCGAACCACTACGGGCCGACCGAGACGACGGTGGGCGCGCTCGTGCAGCCGCTCGGCGCGCTGCGTGACCGGCGCGGGTGCGCCTCGGTGCCGATCGGCCGCCCCCTCGCCAACGCGGAGGCGTACGTCCTCGACGAGCGCCTCGAGCCGGCGCCGGCGGGCACGGTGGGCGAGCTCTACCTGGGCGGCGCCGGCCTCGCGCGCGGGTACCTCGGCCAGCCGGATCTGACCGCGGAGCGGTTCGTGCCGCACCCCTTCGGCGTGGGCGCGCGCCTCTACCGGACGGGCGATCGGGCGCGGTACCGGCCCGACGGCGCCATCGAGTTCATGGGCCGGCGCGATCACCAGGTGAAGATCCGCGGCTATCGCGTGGAGATCGGGGAGATCGAGGCGCGCGTCCGGGAGCACCCCGCGGTGGGGCAGGCGGTCGTCATCGCCCGGGAGGACGGCGCGGGCGGGCCGACCCTCGTCGCGTACGTGGTGCCCCGGGAGGGGGCGCTCGACGAGGCCGCGCTGCGCGGGTTTCTCAGGGATCGGCTCCCCGAGTACATGCACCCGAGCGACGTCGTGCTGCTCCACGCGCTGCCCCTGACCGCCAACGGGAAGGTGGATCGCAAGGCGCTGCCCAGCCCTGCCGCGCGGCGGCGGCGCGAGCACGTCGCGCCTCGCACGCCGGTCGAGGAGGCGCTCGCGCGCATCTGGGCCGACGTGCTGGGGCGCCCGCAGATCGGCGTCGAGGACAGCTTCTTCGACCTCGGCGGGCACTCGCTGATGGCGATCCCGCTGATGCACCGGATCCAGCAGGCGCTCGGCGGCTCCCTGTCGTTGATGGCGATCTTCGAGGCGCCGACCGTCGCGGGGCTCGCCCGCCTGCTCGCGGACGGGCGCCCGGCGTCGAGCGTCGTCGTGCTCCGCGCGGGCGGGTCGCGCCCTCCCCTCTTCTGCGTGGACTCCTCGGGCCTGCACGTCATGGCCTACCAGGGCCTCGCCGCAGCCATGAGCGACGAGCAGCCCGTGCTCGGGCTCGATCTGGGCCCATCGCTCGCGCGTGAGGCCGGGGCGCTCTCGCTCCCTCGGATCGTCGAGCGGCTCGCGCGCGAGATCCGGGAGCGGCAGGCGCGCGGGCCGTATCGCCTCCTCGGGTGGTCGGTGGGCGGCGTGCTGGCGCTCGCCATCGCCCGGGCGCTGGAGGAGCAGGGCGAGCGGGTCGCCTTCCTCGGCCTGCTGGACACGCAGCCGCGCACGCGGCTCTACGCGGCGGGCGAGCCGGATGTCGTCGAGGAGCTGGCGGCGTACATCGATCAGGGCCGCAGCGCGGAGCTGCTCGCGCTCGCGCCGGCGGAGCTCGACGCGCTGCGGGCGCGGCTGAAGGGGCTGAGCGACGACGACCGGGTGGCGGAGGCCGTGCGCTGGGCGCAGGCCCGCGGCTTCGCGTCGAGCGACATCCCGCCCGCCGCCTATCACCACCGGTACGCGCTGCTTCGAGGCGCGGCCCTGCTCACGAACGATCTGCCGCCGCGGTGCGTCGCGGCGCCGATCCATGCGTGGTGGAGCGCCGAGACGCTCGCGTACCACGGCGGCCCGCCCATGGACTGGCAGCGCACCACGTCGGGCGCGGTGCACACGGCGGCTCTCCCCGGCGATCACATCGCCGCCGTGCAGGGGGCCGACGTGCATGCGCGCGTGCGCGCGGCCCTGGAGGTCCTGGACATCGATGAACGCGCCCTAGAGCGCTCGGAATCAAACAACCCTTCTCCCTAGGGAGCATCCGATGAGCTTGTCGACAGTATCCAGTTTGCCTGCGTTCGACCCGTCGCCGCTGTCGTCCAGACCGACGCACATGGCGAGCCTCGCCGCCGAGCTGGCCGAGCGCCACCGGCGGCGCGCCCTGTACGATTTCGACGATCACCCGCTGCTCGAGCGGCAGCGGCAGCGGGAGTCGAACGCCCGCACGTACCCGCGGCGCTTGCCGCTGGCGCTCTCGCGCGCGCAGGGCGTGTACGTGGAGGACGTCCTCGGGCGCGTGTTCATCGATTGTCTGGCCGGGGCTGGCACCCTGGCGCTCGGGCACAACCACCCGGCGGTGATCGAGGTCCTGGAGAGCACGCTGCGCTCCGGTCTGCCGCTGCACGCGCTCGATTTCACCACGCCGGTCAAGGACCGCTTCATGCAAGACGTGCTCGGCGTGCTGCCGGCCAGCGTCGCCCGCCATGCGCGGATCCAGTTCTGCGGCCCCACCGGGGCTGACGCCGTGGAAGCCGCGCTGAAGCTGGTCAAGACGGCCACCGGGCGCGGGACGGTGCTCGCATTTCAGGGCGCGTACCACGGCATGACGCACGGCGCGCTCACCCTGATGGGCAATCTCGGGCCCAAGGTCGCGCTCGGCTCCAGCCTGCAAGGCGTGCAGTTCCTGCCGTATCCGTACGAGTACCGCTGCCCGTTCGGGCTCGGCGGCAATGCTGGCATCGCGGCCTCGCTCGCGTACATCGAGAACCTGCTGTCCGATCCGGAGAGCGGCGTGCCCAAGCCTGCGGCCATCATTCTTGAAGCGATCCAGGGCGAGGGGGGCATGATCCCGGCGCCGCCGGCCTGGTTGAAGGGGCTGCGGGGGCTGGCGACGCGCCATGACATCCCCTTGATCCTCGACGAGGTCCAGTCGGGGTTCGGCCGCACCGGGCGCATGTTCGCGTTCGAGCACGCCGGCATCGAGCCGGACGTGCTGGTCCTCTCCAAGGCGCTTGGCGGCGGGCTGCCGATGTCGGTGGTGGTGTATCACGAGCGCCTCGACACCTGGCGACCGGGCGCCCACGCCGGCACGTTTCGCGGCAACCAGCTCGCGATGGCGGCGGGCTCGGCCACGATCTCGGTCTTGCGCGCCGAGCGCCTCGACGCGGCGGCCGCGGAGCTCGGCGCGCGGCTCCAGCTGCAGCTTGCCGCGCTCGGCAAGGAGCTCGCGTGCATCGGCGAGGTGCGCGGGCGCGGCCTGATGATCGGCGTGGAGCTCGTCGACGTGGCGGCCATGCCCGACGCGCTCGGGGCGCGCCCTGCCCACCCCGATCTCGCCGCGCGGGTGCAGCGCGAGTGCCTGCGGCGCGGGCTCATCGTGGAGCTCGGCGGCCGCCACGGGAGCGTTGTGCGGTTCCTCCCGCCGCTCATCATCACGGCGGCTCAGATCGACGAGGTGGCGAGGCTCTTCGGTCAGGCGCTCGCGGCGTCCTGCCTGTAGCTGCCCGGGGCCTTCTCCTGGGGCGGAGGGGCCGGGGCCGCGGGCGTCGGACCGCGCGTCGGCCGCGGGTGTCAGACCGCGCGTGTCTGGCCGCGTATCGGCCGCGGGTGTCAGGCCGCGCGTCTCAGCGCTGCGCGCGGCCGAGGACGAACCGGCTGCTCGCCGGCTCGGAGAAGGTCGTCCACACGAGCGCGGCGCCGTCGCCCGCCGGCGCGATCTCGAGCCAGGACAGCCCGGTCGGCTCTCGCGCGAAGGCGTACCGAGGGACGGCGAGCGACCCATCGGCGTCCACGTGGAAGAGGCTCACCTGCGTCGCGCCCTCCTCGACCAGCGCCACGATGGCGCGGCCGTTCGACACGGCGATCGCGTGCTCCTGCGTGGCCTTCGCCGCGTCGCGCGTCGCGATCGTCACGGGGGTCCCGGCCGGCGCCGCCTGTCCGTCGAGCCAGCCGACCTCGAAGCGCTCGCCGTTGTGCCACACGCCGCCCACCCGGCCGGCCCCGGCGGGCGCGAGCGCCACGTCACGGATGCCGGGGATCTCGCGCGCCGCGCCGACCGTGCCCGACGCGTCGATCGGCACGAGGACGGTCGTCGGCGCGCCCTGGCCGCCGTCGCTGGCGAGCGCCCCGGCGGACACGACAAACCCCGGATCCGCGAAGGCTGCTGCGGTCATCTCGCCGTAGGCCACGTCGGCGACGGTCGATTGCCATGTTGCCTCGCCTGCCTCGTCGAGCAGCTCGGCGACGATCTTCGCCGGCGCCGACGCGACATCGGTGCTCGCATAGACGAGCAGCGGCGCTGCGCCGGGCCTCGCCGCGAGCACCGGGTACGTGGCGTTCGCGATGGTGCGCGACGAAAGCTCGTTTCCGTCCCGATCGAGGCGGAGGAGGCGCAGCGCGGGGCCGTCGCCCCCGCCGCCGATCGCCATGACGAAGCCTCCGGGGCTCGGCGCGAGCGCCACGCGCAGCGCCGAGGGGGCGTCCACGCAATCCCACCGGCGCTCCAGATCGAGGCCTGTCGAGAAGCGGGCGAAGTGGATCGTGTCGTGGAAGCTCAGCCATGCCGCGGCGAGGCCTTGTTCGTCGCTCGCGATCGCGATATCGCCGACGTTGTACCCGTCGATGCGCGGCCGCGCGCACGCGAGCTGGTGGGGTGCCCCGAGGCAAGAGTCGCAGTCACGGACATCGATCGAGCAGACGTCGCTGCATGCGACGCGGCCTCCCGCGTATCCCAGTGAGCTGCACGTCTCGCTGACGTCGCCGTCGCACGCCTCGGTCACGTCGCTGCACTGGACCGGGCTGCCGTCGGAGCTCGAGCAAACCTCGCACGTATCCTTCACGCCATTGCCGCAGCGCTGCGCGTCGGTATCGCATACAGCGGAGAGCTCGGGCGCGCTGCAGGTGTCGGGGAACGGCTCGGCTCCGCCCGAGCCGCCGGAGCCGCCCGTGTTGCCCGGGTCCCGGTCGATCTCGACCGAGCCGCAGGCGCCGAGCGTTGTCGCGAGCAAAGGCGCCATCGCGCACAGACAGGTTCTCGTTCGCATACCTGCTCCCGCTGCAACGACCGAGCCAGTGAGGGGAGCAGCGGAGCGCACGGGGCCTGGGCTTGCGGGGCTTCGAATTGGCTTCGAGCCGAGCGCGAGGCCTCGTGCCTCATGGCACACGGTGGCGCACGGCGGAACCGGGCTTGCGGCGCATTCTGTGCCTTGGAGCGACAGGGATGCGCGAAAGGAGGGGCGTGATCAAACAAGAGCGGAGTCCGCGCGATCCGCCGTGAAACGCCGAGGATCGTGACGAGAGCCGGCCCGATGTCGCGCTCGATCCTGCGCCGCGTGGGGTTCCAGGAGCTCGCCGAGCTCGATTTCCTCGTGGATCGATTCGGCTGATGTGGGAGCTCGGCTTGTGTGCGAGGGGCCTTGAGGCTCTCGTCACCACGCGGTCGCGCGCTCAGGAGCCGGTCGTGGCGAGGAGCTCCCGGGCGTCGCTGACGACGGCGGCGCGGCGTACCCAGCGGTCCAGCTCGGCGATGTCGGTGCTCGCGAGGACGCGCTCCCGCACCTCGGCGGGGACCTCCAGGCCGCGGGCCTCGAGGAAGGTGAGCACATCGTGTGCCTTGGTCTTCAGGGTACCCTCGCGCATCCCTTCCTCCCTACCCTTCGCCACGTAGCTACGCGCGAATTCACTCTGAAACTCGTATCCGCTCTTCATCATCGCCTCCAACATCCGCCTCGCCGCTGCGTTCAGCGAGGATAGCACCAGGTCCCCGTACAAGGCCCGGCGCTCCTCATCCAGCCCCGCTGCGGCCGCCAGGAACGCCACGCCGATCGCCTCCGCCGCATCACCCTGCCCGTGCGCCATCGCCGAGAGCACGGACACCTCGGGCGCTGCCTTCGCCTGCTCGGCGTCCGTGACGACCGGAACGCCCGCTGGCCCGAGCACCAGCGGTTTCAACGTCCAGTCGGGGTGCCCCGTGTCGATCGGCCGCGAGCACCACCGCGCCATCACCGCGTCGATCGTCACGACGAGCAGCCGGGTCGGGCAACGGTGCCGGGCCCTCGTCTGCGTGACATACACCGGCCAGACATACGGTTTGTCCGGATCCACGCCGAGCTGGACCTCGACGACAATCGCCATCGCGGGCCGCTGCTGCTCGCCGACCAGCAGCACGACGATGACGTCCGCCCTCCGGTCCGAGGGCATCACCTCCGTCAGGTCGGAGGACTCGACGCGCGCCTCCGTGAAGGCCGGTACCGGCTGGCCGAGCGCGTCTTGCAGCATCTCGGCGGCCAGCGTCGGCCGGTTCTTGAACAGCTCCACCAGGGCTTCGTGGGTCACTGAGGGCATCGGTAGTCTCTCGGTCATTTGCAGTCATACTGGATTTCAAGCAGCCTTTCAGGCTCCTGTGGACGGCTCCACAGGGGCCCGAGCAGCCACCTCCCAGTTCTAAATTCCGAGCAGACCGGTGGGTTCGTCACGACATGTGACCTGCGTGTGCCCCGACGGCGAGCACCGAGCTCCACGAGAGGGCTCTCGGGGCCAAGCGAGGAGCTGATCCCGCGAAGCGCTCCGTCGCGCTAACCGCCGCTCCTCTGCAGGAGCGCGCCGCGCACCGCGCGCAGCCCCTCTGGCAAGCTCGCGTAGCGCGGTATCGCATACCGCTCGCACACCACATCCACGTTGCCTTTGCGCCAGAACGCCTCCGGGCAGACGACATGCATCTTCCCGGTGCGACCGAACAGGCCGAGCTCCAGCAGGCTGATCGGCGCCTTCGAGCCCGGCGCGAGGTACATCAGGATGACGTCCGCCTCCTCGAGCCCGCGAAGCTCCCACGCCACCTGCTCGACGAAGCTCGGGTTATCGAGGCTCTGCGCCCAGTCCGGCTCCCACCGCTCCCGCCGCGGGTTGAGGATCACCACGTCGAGGTCGGCGAGCTCCTGCACGACGTCCGCCTGCCACGGCTCGGCCTGGCCGTTATCGATGGATCCGGCGAGAAAGAGCTTCGGAGTCGTCGCGCCGTCGAACGGCCGCGGCGCCAGCACCTCGATCATGAGAAAGACCTCGCCGGTGAGAGCCCGTCGTGAGAACCCGTTGACCTCGCCCGCGCCGCGCTGATCCGCCGCGTCACCCGGCCGGACCGCGCCCCCCCGCCCCGTGCCCGCAGCCTGGCCTCGGCGCCGGCTCGCCCTTCGCCGGTGCCGGCGGTGCCGGGCCGCACGAGCAGTCGAGGCAGCCGTGCTCGGCGCAGGTCCCGCACGACGCGGCCACCTGCTTGCGGAGGGCCTCGCGGGCGCGGAAGAGGCGCACCGCCGCGTTGTTCGCGGTGATCGACGCCTCCTCGGCGAAGGCCTGGACCGACAGCCCGTCGACCTCCACGCGCTGGAGCGCGGCGGCGTACTCGGGCTTCAGCGTGGTGGCCAGCGTCCGGACGCACTGGCACACGGTGCGGTGCTCCACCTGGGGCTCGGCCACCTCGTCGAGCTCGGCGGCCAGCGCGGCCATCGCCCGCTCCGACGCCCCCTTTCGCCGGAAATAGTCCACCACGGCGTTCCGAAGGGTCCGATAGAACCACGCCGTGGCGGACTCGTCATTGCGCAGGCTGTCAATGCGGCCGATGCCCCGCACGAACGCGTCCTGCAGGATGTCCTCGGCGACCGCCCGGTCGCCGACCTTGCGCTCCAGGAAACGCAGGAACTCCCGATGGCTCTCGACAAGGGTCGCGACGACCTCTGCCGAGCCCGCAGGCTCGGCGCCTTCCGGGGTTCGCTCGGGCTCCCTCATGGCGCACCAGGCTATCCTCGAGGCCCGCCTTCCGCCACCCACCACCCCGCCACCGCGCCCGCCGCCACCGCGCCTTCCGCGCCACCCCGCCACCGCGACGCGACGCGAGCACCCCGGCAGCCGCGTCACAAAGGGATGGCCGGCGTGACCGGCCGGGTCACAATGTCCGCCTCACCAGGAACTTGGAGGTCGACGTGATGCTTCAGAGGGTGCTCGTCCTGTCCAGCGTGGGACTTGTGTCGGCCTGCTCCGGGGCAGACCCGGACGTCGCGCCGACGTCCGCGCTGGTCTGTCAGGCCTCGCCGGATTGCGCCCCTGCGCCCGAAACGCCCCTGTGCGACCAGGTGCGCGGCAAGTGCGTCGCCCTCCCGCCTGGATCCCCGATCGGCGTGAAGGACGGCAGTCCGTCCTCGGTCGCGCTCGTGCCCGTCCACGAGCCGGACAGGCAGCGTGAGCCGACCGATCTCGACTTCAACCCTGAGCGGCCCGAAGAGCTCTGGGTCGTCAACCGCAAGGACGACAGCGTGATCATCATCACGAGGCCTGGCGCGCCGGACAGCACGTCGATCCGCCTCCGTGACCCCGCCGCAACGCACTTCATGGACCGCCCGCCGGCGATCGCCTTCGGCCACGCAGGCACGTTCGGGGTCTGCGGCGACAACGACAACGGCGGCAATGACTTCATGGGTCCGTCGCTCTTCTCGTCGGACCTCACGATCTTCGCGGAAGCGACGCCCGACGGCCTCGGCTCGCACCTCGACATGCTCCACTCCACCCCCTTCTGCAAGGGCATCGCGCACGAGGCGTTCAACGTCTACTGGGTCTTCAACGGCCACGACCTCGCGCTCGACCGGTACAACTTCGCCCGCGATCACGGCCCCGGGCACGACGACCACGCCGACGGCGAGATCTACCGCTATGCCGCCGGCGAGGTGCTCGGGATCGACGAGGCGCCGAGCCACGTCTTCTACAACGCCGAGGACCGGCACCTCTACGTCGCCGACACCGGCCACCGGCGGCTGCTGAAGCTGGATACGGCGAGCGGCACGCGCGGAGCGGACTTCGACGGGCAGGAGCCGGTCGAGGCGCGCAGGCACGTCGATGGGGCCACGCTGGTCGAGCTCGTCCCCCCGGGGACGCTCGAGGTGCCGAGCGGGATCGAGGTCCACGAGGGCCTCGTCTTCGCCACCGATCATGCCACGAGCCGGTTCTACGCCTTCGACCTGACAGGGCAGCTGGTCCGCACCCTGGATACAGGGCTGCCGGCCGGGTCGCTCGCCGGGTTCACCTTCGGGCCGGACGGCAAGATCTACTTCACCGATCTGCTGTCGAGCCGCGTTTACCGCATCGATCCCATCCTGTAAGCGCTCGACCGATCGACCCACCGTTCGATCGACGTCAGGGCGCTTGTGACCCGATCGGTCACACTTGCCCTCGGCGAGCGGCGTTCAGCCCGCCTGCCCGAACCGCCGCAGCCGGAGGGAGCTGAGGAGCACCGAGACGCTCGACAGGCTCATGGCCGCGCTCGCGAGGACCGGCGACAGGAGCCAGCCGGTCAGCGGGTAGAGCGCGCCGGCGGCGATCGGGATGCCGACCACGTTGTAGATGAACGCCCAGAAGAGGTTCCGGCGGATGGTCCGCAGCGTCGCGCGCGAGAGCCCGAGCGCGGTCGGCAGGGCGGCGATGCCGCCGCGGAGCAGCGCCACGTCGGCCGCCGCGACCGCGATGTCGGTGCCGCTCGCGACAGCGATCCCCACGTGGGCGCCGGCGAGGGCGGGCGCATCGTTGATGCCGTCGCCGACCATCGCGACAATGCGCCCGCGCTCCCGCTCCTCGCGCACGATGCGCGCCTTGTCCTCGGGGCGGACCTCGGCGAACACCTCGTCGATCCCGAGCTGCCGCGCCACCGCGCGCGCCGTGGCCTCGCGGTCGCCGGTCACCATGGCGACGCGCACGCCGAGCCGGCGCAGCGCGGCCACGGCCTCCGCGGCCTCGGGGATCGGCAGGTCGGCGACCGCGACGAGACCGGCGAGCCGGCCCTCGACGGCGACGAACGACGGGGTGTTCCCGTGCCCGGCGAGGCCCTGGGCGAGCTCCTCGAGCGGCGCGGCGTCGATCCCGAGCTCGGCGAGGTACCGGGCGGTGCCGATGCGCACCTCGCGCCCGTCGACGCGGGCGACAACGCCGCGGCCGGCGTCGGCGCGGAAGCCCTCGGGCGCGGAGAGCGGGAGGCTTCTGGCACGCGCGCGCGCGCCCTCGACAAGCGCCCTGGCGACCGGGTGCTCGCTGCCGAGCTCCGCCGACCCGACAAGGCGCAGGAGCTCGTCCTCCGGGATGCCCGCCAGCGCCTTCACCGCCGCGAGCTGCGGCCGCCCCGCGGTGAGCGTGCCCGTCTTGTCCACGAGGACGGTATCGACGCGGCTCGCGGCCTCGAGCGCCGTGCCGCCCTTCACGAGCACGCCGAGCTCGGCGCCGCGGCCTGTGCCCACGGCCACGGCCGCGGGCGTCGCGAGGCCGAGGGCGCACGGACAGGCGATCACGAGGACGGCGACGAACCGCTCGACCGCCGCGGCGAGCCCCGCCGCGCTCGGATCCACGATCAGCCAGGCGACGAACGCGACGGCGGCAATGCCGAGGACCACCGGGACGAAGACGCCGCTCACCGTGTCGGCGAGGCGCGCGATCGGCGCCTTCGAGCCCTGCGCCTGCTCGACCGCCTCGACGATGCGGGCGAGCGCGGTCCCGGCGCCGGTCCTCGTGATCCGCACGGTGAGCTGCCCGCTCTGGTTGAGCGTGCCGCCGACCACGGGCGCGCCCGCGCCCTTGTCGACGGGGAGGCCCTCGCCGGTGAGCATCGACTCGTCGACCGCGGAGGCGCCGGAGACGACCTCGCCGTCGCTCGGCATGCGCTCTCCCGGGCGGACGCGGACGAGATCGCCGGGCGCGAGCTCGGCGGCCGGGATCTCCTCCTCCAGGTCGCCGCGCAGGCGCCGCGCCGTCCTCGGCTGGAGCGCGACGAGCCCGCGCACGGCGTCGGTGAGCCGCCTGCGGGCGCGCGTCTCGAGGAGCTTGCCGAGCAGGACGAAGCTGATGATGGCCCCGGCGGCCTCGAAGTAGACGTGCGGCTGTGCGCCGTGCCCGGCGTGGGGGAAGAGCTGCGGCGCGACGACCGCGATCGCCGAGTAGACCCACGCGGCGCCGGTCCCGAGGGCCACGAGCGTGTTCATGTCGGCCGCCCGGTGCCGGAGCGCGGCCCAGGCGAGCCGGAAGAACCTGCGTCCCGGGCCGAAGACCACCGCGGTCGCGAGGGCGAGCTGGAGGAGGCGGCCGCCCGCGCTTTCCGCGCCCGGGATGCGGCCGTGCGACATGCCGAGGACGAGCAGCGGGACCGACAGGGCGAGCGCGACAAGGAAGTCCCGCCAGAGAGCGCGTCGCTCGCGGTCGAGGCTCTCCTCGGCGGCGTCCGCCCGGCCGGCCAGCGCGACGGCGGCGCCAGCCGGCTCGGCGGGGCGCTCCGGGACGCCGTAGCCGGCGCGCTCGATGGCGGCGACGAGCGCCTCCGCGGGCGCGGCGGCGGGATCGAACGTGATTGTGGCCGTAGCGGTCACAAGGTTGACCTTCGCGTCGCGGACGCCGCCTGTCGCGAGCAGGGCGCGCTCGACGCGGCGGACGCAGGCGGCGCAGGTCATCCCCTCGACGGGCAGGTCGACGCGGCGGGCGGCGGCGTCCTCGGTGTCCTGGGGGGCGGGAACGGAGACGGATGCGGTCGACATGATCACCTCGCTGTCGACCGGCAGACGCACGGCCGCCCCGCGCATTACAGCGAGCGCGCCGGAGCGCACCGCCCGGGCGGCTGCGCCGGGGCTCGTGGCCCGAGCGCTCGGGATGACCCGAGCCCCCGGCGCCTGGGGTACGATGCCGGCATGAGCGCCGCGCCCCCCCGCAGTCTGCTTCGCCGGATCACCGAGACGAGCGCCCCTGCGTCGGCGGTCTTGATCCGCCTCGCCGTGGGCAGCGTCTTTCTGTGCGAAGGGATCCAGAAGTTCCTCTTCCCGGCCGAGATCGGCGCCGGCCGCTTCGCCAAGATCGGCCTCCCCGCGCCGGAGGTCCTCGGCCCCTTCGTCGGTGCCGTCGAGATCGCCTGCGGATCGCTCGTCCTCGTCGGCCTCGCGACGCGCCTCGCGGCCGTGCCGCTGATCGTCACCATGCTGGTCGCGATCACGACGACGAAGGTTCCTATCCTCCTGAAGCGCGGATTCTGGGCCATGGCACACGAGTCGCGCACCGACTGGGCGATGCTGCTCGGGGCGCTGTTCCTGCTGCTCGTCGGTGCGGGCGGGCTCTCGCTCGACGCGCGGCTCGCCCGGTCCGAGACCCAGCGGCGCCCCCGGTAACGGCCGGCCGCGTGGAGCGGCGCTGGCCGCCCCTGGCAGCCGAGCATCACCCGGCGCTGCCCGGTGGCGCCGGCGCGACGCTCACTCGCCGCCCGCCGCCGCGCCGGCCTCCGGCCTGCCGAGCAGCGCATCCAGCTCGGCCTCGCCCCTGTCCTCCGCTCCCCTGCCCCACCGGCGGCGCAGCCACTCGCCCGCGTCGTCGAAGAGCGAGTAGGCCACCGGCACCGCGAGCAGCGTGAGGACCAGGGAGAGCGACTGCCCGCCGAGCACGATGGCCCCGGTCGTCCGGTTCTGGCCCGAGCCGACGCCGTGCGAGAGCACGAGCGGGATCATGCCGGCGACGAAGGCGATCGTCGTCATGAGGATCGGCCGGAGCCGGTCCTTGTTCGCCTGGAGGATCGCCTGGAGCCGCGGCATCCCCTCGGCCCGCAGGTGGTTCGTGTGGTCGATCTGGAGGATCGCGTTCTTCTTCACCACGCCGAAGAGGACGAGGAGGCCGAGCCCCGAGAAGAGGTTCAGCGACTGGCCGAAGAGCTTGAGCGAGAGCAGCGCGAACGGGACCGTGAGCGGCAGCGAGAGCAGGATCGTGATCGGGTGGAGCCACGACTCGAACTGCGCCGCGAGGATCAGGTACATGAACACGAACGCGAGGCCGATGACGACGACGAAGCTCGTCGCCGTGCTCGCCGTGTTCTTGGAGCTCCCCACCGGCTGCGTGGAGTAGCCCGCCGGCATCTTCTGCTCGGCGATGATCCTGTCGAGCGCCGCCTGCACCGCCGTGTCGCCGACGCCGGGCGCGGCGTTCGCGCTGATCGTGATCTGCCGGCGCCGGCCGAGGCGGCCGATCGACGAGGGCCCGCTGTCGGGCTCCATCGCGACCACGCCGTGGAGCGGGACGGCGCCGTGCTTGGACGAGGGCACCGTGAGGAACGAGAGGCTCTCGGCGCCTTCGCGGTGCTTCGCGTCGGCGCGCATGCGGACCTCGTACTGCTCGCCGGCCTCCGAGTACGTCGAGACCTTGAGCCCGCCGACGAAGAGCTGGAGCGCGCCGGCCACGTCGGCCACCTGGACGCCGAGATCCGCGGCGCGGTCGCGATCGATGATCGCGCGGAGCTCGGGCTTGCCGACGACGAGGCTGTTGTCGACGTCCACGGCGCCGGGGACCTTGCGCAGCTCGTCTGTGATGCGCGTCGCGTACTCGCCCAGCCGGTCGAGATCCGGCCCCTGGAGCGCCACCTGGATCCGCGCCGACGACTGGCCCCCGGACGAGATCGCCTGCACCTCGCCGGCCGTGACGCGCAGCTCGGGCGGCAGCTTCGCGAGGATCTCCTCGCGCGCCCTCTGCATGATCTCGAGCTGCCCGAGCGCGCGCTGCTCCGGGTCCACGAGCATCACGTAGATCTTGGCGACGTTTCCGGCCTGCTGCTCCCCCTCCCCGACGGTCATGAGCGTGCTCGTGACGCCCGGGAGCCGGCGGACGTCGTCGGCGATCCGCTCGGCGATGAGGCGGGTCGAGGTGAGGCTCGTCCCCTCCGGCGCGCGCAGGTTGATCTCGAACTGCGCCTGATCGTCCTCCGGGAGGAACCCGGCGGGCAGCGTCCTGGCGATGGGGCCGCACGAGCCGAGCACCGCCACGGACGCGACGACGATCACCCAGCGGCGCGCCATCACCCACGCGAGCGCGGCCATGTAGGCGCGCTCGATCGGCCGGTAGAAGACGTCGACCGCGCGCTCCAGGATCGGGGGCTTCGCGTGCGCGTCCTTTCGCTTGTGCCCCGACAGCCACCGCGCGGCGAGCGAGGGCGTGAGGGAGAAGCTGACGATCAGCGAGACCCCGATGGCGAACGCCATCGTGAGGCCGAAGCTCTTGAGGAAGCGCCCCACCATGCCGGGCATGAACGCGACCGGGATGAAGACCGCCATGAGCGAGAGGGTGGTCGCGAGCACCGCGAGGCCGATCTCCTTCGTCGCCAGGACGGCGGCCGGGAACGGCTTCATGCCCTTCTCGTCGATGTAGCGGACGATGTTCTCGAGCACGACGATGGCGTCGTCGATCACGATGCCGACGGCGAGCGCGAGCGCGAGGAGCGTGAGGAAGTTGAGCGTGAAGCCGGCGATCCACATGACCGCGAACGTCCCGACGACCGAGATCGGGATCGCGAGCGCCGCGATCAGGGTGCTGCGGGCGTTGCCGAGGAAGAGGAGCACCACCACCGCGGCGAGGAGGGCGCCGAGCACGAGGTGCTCCTTCACGGCGGCGATGCCCGTGCGGATCACGCGCGAGCCGTCGCGCACGACCTCGATCTTCGTCCCCTCGGGCAGCGAGCGCTGCACCTCGGCGAGGCGCGCTCTCACGGTGTCGACGACGGTGACGGTGTTCTGGCCTGACTGCTTGACGATGGACAGGAGCACGGTGCGCCGCCGGTCGAGCTGGGCCCACGTCTTCTCCTCGGCGCGGCCGTCCTCGACGCGGGCGACGTCCGCGAGGCGCACGGCGTGCCCGTCCTGCTCCCGGAGGACGATGCGGCCGAGGGCCTCGGGCGAGTCGACGCGCCCCATCACGCGGAGCGTGAGGTCCTCGGGGCCGGTCTCGACGCTGCCGCCCGGCGTCATCAGGTTCTGCGCCGCGATCGCGCGCTGCACCTCGGCCGCCGTGATCCCCTGCGCCCGCAGGGCGATCGGGTCGAGCCAGACGTTGATCTGCCGGTTCTGCGCGCCGATCAGGTTGACCTGACCGACGCCGGAGATGCCCTCGATCTGCCGGCGCACCTGCTTGTCGGCGATCTCGCTGAGCTCGCGGATCGGCCGGTCCGACTCGACGGAGACGAGCAGGACCGGGGCCGCGCCGAGGTCGATCCGGCTCACGATCGGCGGATCGACGCCCCTGGGCAGGCTGGGCAGGACGGCGTTGATCTTGTCGCGCACCTCCTGGGCCGCGACGTCGGCGTCCTTCTCCAGCTCGAAGCCGACGACGACCTGGCTCACGCCCTGGGTCGACGTCGAGCGGAGGTCCTCGATGCCGCTGATGGTGTTCACGGCGCCCTCGATCCGGTCGGAGATCTCGGTCTCCACCTCCTCGGGCGCCGCGCCGTCGAGGCGCGTCGTGACGACGACGTACGGGACGTCGATGTTCGGGAACTGGTCGAGGCCGAGCCGGGTGTAGCCGGCGGCGCCGAGGACCACGATGACCAGCATGAGGACCGACGCGAAGACCGGCCTCTTGACGCAGACACGGGCGAGCCACTGCATGACGACCTCACTCCACGGCTTGGCCGTTCTGGAGCTCCTCGGACGGCTTCATCACGATGGCGTCGCCCGCGCGGACGCCGCGGAGGACGGCCACGACGTCGCCCTTCTCCACGCCGATCTGCACGACGCGCTCCTCGATCCGGCGATCGACGACGGCGAAGAGGTGCGCGCGCCCCTCCTTCGAGACGATGGCGGACCGCGGCACCACCGGGCCGGACGCCTCGCCGGTGGCGAGCGCGATCGACGCGAACATCCCCGGCCGCAGCGCGCCGTCGGGGTCCTGCACCTCGGCCTCGGCGACGAGATCGCGCGTGGCCTCGCGGACCGCGGCGCCGATCCAGCGCACGGTGCCCGGGAACGAGCGCCCCGGGTACGCCGGCACGGTGAAGGTCAGCGCGCCGCCGGTCGTGACGGCGGCGAGGCTCGCCTCCGGCACGGTGAACGAGAGGCGCAGCGCGCCCTTCGAGACGAGCGCGACGACCCGGGAGTCGTGGCGGACGTACTCGCCGACGTCGACGAAGCGCTCGGTGACCCTCCCGTCGAACGGCGCGCGGATCTGGCCGTCGCCGACGCTCTGCGCGGCGGCGCGCGCGCGGGCGGCGGCGGCCGCGACCGAGAGCGGGGCGCTCCGGCACTGGTCGGCGATCCTGTCGTGCTCGACCCGGGAGATCGCGCCGTTCTCGACCAGCGCCCTGTAGCGCTCGCACTCGCGCTTCGCCGTCTCCTCCTGCGCGCGGGTCAGGGCGACGTTCGCCTGGGCCTCCGCGGCGGTGAGCGCGGCGGCGCGGACGTCGAGGCGCGCGAGCAGGTCGCCCTTCTTCACCTCGTCGCCGCGCTCGACGAAGGTCTCGAGCACGCGGCCGGCCGCGTTGGCGGCGAGGTCGGTCTGCCGCTCCCCGCGCAGCGTGCCGGTGAGCGCGAGGGTGCGCGGCATGGGCTCCTCGCGCACCGCCGCGGTCTCGACGCGGAGCGGCGGCGCGGTCGCCTCGGTCGCGCTCTCGGCGCTGGCCTTGGACGCGCAGCCCGCCGTGGAGGCGGCGAGCGCGGCGAGCAGAAGGAAGCTTTCGGCGCGGCGTTTCGTCGTGGCGTGGTTCAAGGATTCCTCGCGGAGGGATCGGTCACGGGGCGGCCTCACGCTCGGGCGGAGCACGACGTCGCGCGCGGACAGCGCGCCGCGCCGTCCGCGCGTTCCGCCGTCGCCCGGACCTCGGCCCCGCGGCGCGGCCGCGCGGCACCCCGATTATCGCAACCGATGGTTGCGGTGGGTATAACACGGCCGGGACCGACCGCAACAACCAGTTGCCATCATCGCAACCAAGAGAGGCGATGGCGGGCCGCGTCATGAAAATTGCGCTGGCGTGTGCCGCGTGACGGAACTTGAATGAAGGGTCGATGCAGGCGGCGACGGCGAAACGGACGGCGAAGCGGGTCTCCACGAAGAGGCGCGCGCTCGTGCGCGGCGAGCCGGTCGTGCGCGGCATCCTCGCGGCCGCGCTGGAGGAGCTCGCGAGCGCGGGCTACCGCGCGCTCCGGATCGAGGACGTGGCGACGCGCGCGGGGGTGAACAAGACCACCGTCTACCGGCGCTGGCCGACGAAGGAGGACCTCGTACGCGCCGCGCTCCTGTCGATCACGGACGAGAAGATCATCCCCCCGAACACGGGCTCGATCCGCGGGGATCTCATCGCGCTCGGGCGCGCGATCGTCGAGATCCAGACGTCAGCGGTGGGGCAGAGCCTCTTTCACGTGTTCCTCGCGGAGGGCCTCGACTCGGAGCTCATGGCCATCGCCCGCTCGTTGCGCGCCGTCCAGGAGGGCGGAATACGGGCGATCGTCGAGAGCGCCGTCGCGCGGGGCGAGCTCGCGCCGAGCGACGAGCCGATGCTCCCGTGCGAGCTCCTCGCGGCTTACCTCAAGCACAAGATGATCGAGGATCGCGCGGGCGTCGACGAGGCGCAGCTCGCGCGCGTCGTCGACGTGATCCTCCTCGGGGTGCTGCGCCCGGCGAGGCGGAAGCAGGCCTGAGCCGTCCGGGCGCGGGGGCGGCGCGCGCGGCGGCGGGTCAGACGGCGAGGGCCTTCCAGCGGCCGCGCACGAAGGCGACGGCGAGGAGGGCGCTGCGGCAGATCCAGTCGGCGGTGCTGCCCATCCAGACGCCGGCGAGCCCGTGGCCGAGGGTCACCGCGAACAGCCACGTCCCGCCGACCCGGACGAGCAACGAGCAGACCAGCGTGACGGCGAGCACGGTCCGGGTGTCGCCGGCGCCGCGGAGCCCCGTCCCCATGACGGTGGCGAACGCCATGAACGGCTGCGCCACGGCGGCCACGGGGAGCGCGCGCTCTCCGAGGGCGAGGAGCTCGGGGTCGCTGGAGAACGCGAGCAGGAGCGGGCGCGGGGCGAGCACGAACAGGACGCCGAACGCGGAGAGGACGACGATGGCCATGAGGGCCGCGACGAGCCCGACCCGCGCCGCGTCGCGGGGGCTGCGCGCGCCGAGGCGCTGCGCCATGAGCGCCCCGGCGGCGATGCCGAACCCTTCGGCGGAGAGGAAGCAGACCGACTCGACGGCGATGAGCGCCTGGTTCGCGGCCATCGCGGTGGCGCCGAGCAGCCCGATGATGGCGACGAACCCCGTGTAGCCGGCGTGGTAGACGGAGCGCTCGGCGAACGCCGGCAGCGCGACCCGGAGGACCCGCGCGAGCGCCGCGGCGTTCGCCTGCCGGGCGGCCCGCGCGTCGGCGGCCGGCGCTGCCCGCAGGGGCAGCGGGCTCGCGCGCGACACGAGCGCCGCGGTGAGCAGCAGCGCCTCGGTCGCCATGGTGCACGCCACGCCGACGGCCGCGCCGCGCACGCCGAGCGCGGGCAGCCCGAGGTGGCCGAAGATCAGGACGGCGCTGACCGCCACGTTGACGACGTTGCCGATCGCGGCCACGGAGAGCGGCGTCCTCGTGTCGCCGACGCCCTGCAGCGCCGACGCCGCGGCGGCCTCGACGAACGCGAACGGCAGGGCCGGCAGCACGATCTCGAGGTAGGCGATCGCCTGCTCGACGACCTCGGCGCCGGCGTGCGGGAAGAGCGCGCGGAGCAGCGGGCCGCAGGCGACGAGCAGCGGCAGCGCGACCGCCGCCCCGAGCGCGAGCGCGAAGACCAGCGACGCGCGCGCGGCGGCGGCGGCGGCGGCGCGGTCGCCGGCGCCCACGCTGCGCGCGACGACGGCGAGCGTGCCGGCGGAGGTGGCGCTGAAGACGGAGACGATGGTCCACGTGAGCGTCCCGCAGATCTGCATCGAGGCGAGCGCTGTCGTGGAGTAGCGCCCGACCATGCCGCGCCCGACGAGGAAGACCAGCGTCAGCAGCAGCATGTGCGCGATCGCGGGCCAGGCGAGCCGCCACACCTGGCCCGTCAGCGCCGCGCCTTCCGGTTCGCTTGTCACGAGAAGTTCGATCCTCCGGGCTCAGCCGCGCCCCGCCGCCTCGGTGGATATCACCTGCCGAGGTGCGCTCCACCCGACGAGGACGCGAGGCGGGCGAAGGCCGTGCGCCGCGCCGGACGGACTGAGTTGTTCGGGGCGACCCGAGCCCGAGCGCGGTGGTCGGGGCGGTCTCGGCGCGCGCCCGTCCGCGATGATCCCGAGCGCGCAAGGAGGCGCAGGCGTCCGGCACGCACGCCCTCTCCAGTCTACATTTTGTTGCAAATGCAATTATTGTGCATTAATTCGAGCGCGCGCCAACCCGGCGCCCGGCCGATGCGCCGCGACCGCGGAGGCATCTCGATCACCCCCACGCCCCACGTGGGCAGGCGCCCCTGCCCGCGCTGGAGCGCGCCGATGCTGGAGAGAGAGGACTCGACGTGACGCGAAAGCTCCCTGTGACCGTGCTGTCCGGCTTCCTGGGCGCCGGCAAGACCACGCTGCTCAACCACGTCCTCGCGAACCGCGACGCGCTGCGCGTCGCCGTGATCGTCAACGACATGAGCGAGGTCAATGTCGACGCCGCGCTCGTCCGGGGCGGGGGCGCGGCGCTGCGCCGCGTGGAGGAGCGGCTCGTCGAGATGTCGAACGGCTGCATCTGCTGCACGCTCCGGGAGGATCTCCTGGTCGAGGTGGCCCGTCTGGCGGCGGAGGGGCGCTTCGACTACCTGCTGATCGAGTCGACGGGCATCTCGGAGCCGCTCCCGGTCGCCGAGACGTTCACCTTCGACGATCCCGCGACGGGCAAGCGCCTCTCGGAGGTCGCCCGGCTCGACACGCTCGTCACCGTCGTCGACGCGCAGCGGTTCCTCGCGGACTGGACGAGCGCCGACGACCTGCGCGCGCGCGAGGCCGCGCTGGGCGACGACGACGAGCGCACGGTCGCGGATCTGCTCGTCGAGCAGGTCGAGTTCGCGAACGTGCTCGTGCTCAACAAGACGGATCTCGTGAGCGATGACGAGGTCGAGCGGCTCACGGCGATGCTCCTGCACCTGAACCCCGGCGCCAGGATCGTCAGGGCCTGCCGCGGCCGGATCGATCCTCGCGAGATCCTCGGCACCGGGCGCTTCGACTTCGAGGCAGCGGCGCGCTCGCCCGGCTGGATGCGGGAGCTGCGCGGCGAGCACGTGCCCGAGACCGAGGCGTACGGCATCGAGAGCTTCGTCTACCGCGCTGACCGCCCGATGCACCCGGAGCGGCTCTGGACGTTCATCCACGGCGCGGCCGCCTGGGATGGAGTGCTCCGCTCGAAGGGGTTCTTCTGGCTCGCAACCCGCGTGGACATCACGGGCGCCTGGTCGCAGGCGGGCGGCGCCGCCTCGTTCGAGGCGGCGGGCCGCTGGTACGCGGCCCTGCCCGAGGAGCTGCGCTCGGAGGACGACGAGAGGGGTGCCGTGTGGCACCCGGTCTGGGGCGACCGGCGGCAGGAGATCGTCTTCATCGGCGTCGACATGACCCGAGAGGCGCTCACGCGCGGCCTCGACGCCTGCTTGCTCACCCCCGAAGAGATGGCCGCGGGGCCCTCCGGCTGGAGCCGATTCGAGGATCCTTTCCCGGCGTGGCAGGACGAGAGAGAGGAAGAGGAGGAAGAGGAGGAAGAGAGAGAGGAAGAGAGAGAGGCCGAGCCGGCGCAGCTCCTCGTGTCGTGAGGCGCTCCAGGCTGGGTGACCGGCTCATCCCTCGGCGGCGGGCTCGCTACGGCGCAGCGCGCCCGCTCTCACGGCACGACCGCGAGCGCCGGGGCTGTGTTTACTTGCCGCCTCCCTTCGAGATCTTCCCTTCCGTGAAGGCCACGTGCTTGCGGGCGATGGGATCGTACTTCTTCATCTGCATCTTCTCCGTCATCGTCCGCTTGTTCTTCGTCGTGTAGTAGCAGTGACCGGTCCCCGCAGATGAGACGAGCTTGATGGTATCGCGCACGAGGTGCCTCCTTGTGGCCGCCAGGCGGCAGGCCCCGGTCCGCGGCGATGGCGGCGGATCGGCGGGCCTGCTGGATGCGACAGCGTTACCTCGATCTCGCCGTTGATGCAACCAAATTGCATTAACTGCGCGCTCCGTGGCGTCGTGCTCCATGGCGCGTTCGACGCTGGATCGCTCAAGGGCGAGGCGTGGCCAGGCAACCGAGGCCAAGGCGCGGTGCACCAGTCGCGTTCATGCGTAAATGAAATGAACTCTGCTCGACCCTCCCAGCCTTGACGTGAGGCTCCCTGGCGCGGAATCTCATGCAGTGAGCTGTGAAGCAGGCGAGCAGAAGCCTGCGTTTGCGTCAGCGAACAACGTCGTTCATACCCGAGGAAACAGGAGGTCCCCGATGCGCTACGAAAAGCCTGAGTTCGTCGAGATCAAGATGGACGCGGAGATCGGCTCGTACCAGAGCGACTTCGACCCTGTTCCGGTCAATTTCACGCGCCCGGCTCCGGCCGAGCGCCAAGGCGCCGAGGGCAAGGCGGAGTAAGGGCTCCGCAGCGAGCACTGGAATGCGCCTCTGCGTCCTGGGTTCGTCCGCCGGCGGCGGCCTGCCGCAATGGAACTGCGCCTGCGCGAACTGCGTGGAGGCGCGCCGCGGCTCCGCGCGCGTCCGCCCTCGCACCCAGGACGCGCTCGCGCTCGGGGTGGGCGACGGCGGCTGGTTTCTCGTCAACGCGTCCCCCGACGTTCACCGGCAGATCGAGGCCTTTTCGCCGCTGCACCCGCGGGCGGGCAGGGCCTCGCCCATCGCGGGGGTGATCCTCACGAACGGCGATCTCGATCATGCGCTGGGCCTCTTCTCCCTGCGCGAGAACACGCCGCTCGTGATCTACGCGACCGAGGCCGTCTACCGGGGCCTCACGGAGGGCAACGCCCTCTTCCGCACGCTCCAGCGCTTCCCCGGGCAGACCACGTGGCGGCGCCTCGAGCTGGAGCAGCCCGCGGAGCTCACCGGGCCGGACGGCGCGAAGGCCGGGGTGACGGTGGTCCCGGTCGCGCTGCCGGGCAAGGCGCCAAAGCACCTCGAGGGCCTCGCCCCGCCCTCGCCGGAGGACAACATCGGCCTCTGGGTCCGCGACGCGGCGAGCGGGCGCGTTGCCGCCATCGCGACGGCCGTGGGGGCCGCCGGCGGCTACGTGCCGCGCCTCGACGGCGTGGACGTCTGCTTCTTCGACGGCACCTTCTGGTCGAGCGACGAGCTCGTGCGCCTCGGGCTCGGCCAGGCCCGGGCCGAGGACATGGCGCACCTGCCCATCGGCGGCGACGGCGGGAGCCTGAGGCTGCTCGCGGGCGTCGCCGCGCGACGGAAGATCTACACCCATATCAACAACACAAATCCGATCCTCGTCGAGGGCTCGCCCGAGCGGCGCGCCGTGGAGGAGGCGGGCTGGGAGGTGGCCGCCGACGGCCTTGTGATCGACCTATGAACGACGAGCCGCTCTCCCGGGAAGCGTTCATTGCGCGGCTGCGCGACGAGGGCGCCCGGCGCTACCACGACAACCACAGCTTCCACCAGCGGATGCACCGCGGCGAGCTCTCGCGCCGCCAGATCCAGGGATGGGTGCTCAACCGTTACTATTACCAGACGCGGATCCCGATCAAGGACGCGCTCCTCCTCTCGAAGAGCGAGGACCCGTCGTTCCGGCGGCTCTGGATCCACCGCATCGTCGATCACGACGGCGCGCGCGAGGGCGAGGGTGGGCTCGCGCTGTGGCTGCGGCTCGCGGAGGGCGTGGGGCTCGACCGCGATGAGGTCGCGCGCCTGACCCGGGTGCTGCCCGCGGTGCGCTTCGCCTGCGACGCCTACGTGACGCTTGTGCGCGAGCGCAGCCTGCTCGAGGCGGTGGCCTCGTCGCTCACGGAGTTCTTCGCGCCGGATCTCATGTCCCGGCGCGTCGTCGCCTGGGAGCAACACTATCCCTGGGTCGACAGGGCCACGCTCGACTACTTCCGCGACCGGGTGACGCGCGCCCGCGTCGACTCGACCGAGGCGATCGATTACGTCACGGCGCGCGCGACGACGCGCGCCGCCCAGGAAGCGTGTGTCGCTGCGCTCATCACGAAATGCGACATCCTCTGGGCGATGCTCGATGCCATCGCGGCGGCCTACGAGCCCGAAGCGTGAGGCCGAGATGCCCCTCGCGCCCGGCGACCGGCTGATCCTCGCGAGCAAGGCGCGGCTCGTGCGGGACCGCTCCTCGGGCCGCGAGATCGTGCTCTATCCGGAGCGCGGCCTCGCGCTGAACCCGGTGGCCGCGGCGGTGGCCGTGCGCCTCGACGGCGCGCGCACCGTGGCCGCGATCGCCGCCGAGGTGGCGGCCTCCTTCGCCGCCGCGCGGCCGGACGAGGTGGAGCGCGACGTGCTCGCCTTCCTGGAGGAGCTCGCGGTGCGCGGCCTGCTCGAGGAGCGAGACGCCGCGCGGGCCGTCGTCGAGGACGCCGCCGCGCGCGGCGCGCTGCCAGGGGCAGAGGCCGTGTCCGCTCCTGAGGGCGGCGCGGCGGGAGACGCCGCGTTGGGCGGTGCGGCGGGAGACGCCGCGTTGGGCGGTGCGGCGGGAGACGCCGCGTTGCACCGCCCCTATACGCTGATCGCGGAGCTCACCCACCGCTGTCCGCTGCGCTGTCCGTACTGCTCGA
Source organism: Sorangium sp. So ce362 (assembly GCF_051519845.1). Taxonomy (NCBI): domain Bacteria; kingdom Pseudomonadati; phylum Myxococcota; order Polyangiales; family Polyangiaceae; genus Sorangium; species Sorangium sp. So ce362. The sequence goes on from NZ_CP150332.1 coordinate 10,809,870, forward strand.
ACCCGATGGAGCTCTCGGGCGCCGCCGGCGAGCTCTCGACGGAGACGTGGTGTCGCGTCTTCGCCGAGGCCGCCGAGCTCGGGGTGATGCAGCTCCACCTCACGGGCGGCGAGCCGCTCGCCCGGCGCGACCTCGAGGCGCTCGTCCGCGGGGCGCGCGGCGCCGGGCTGTACACGAACCTCATCACCTCCGGGGTCCCGCTCGCGCGCGAGCGCCTCGCGGCGCTGCGCGCGGCGGGGCTCGACAACGTGCAGCTCAGCGTCCAGGACGCCGACGCGGAGCGCGCTGACCGCATCGCCGGGTACGCGGCCTTCGACCCCAAGCTCGCGGTGGCCGGGTGGGTCAAGGCCGAGGGCTTGCCGCTCACGGTGAACGTTGTGCTGCACCGGGAGAACATCGAGCACGTCCCGGCGATCGTCGCGCTCGCCGAGCGGCTCGGGGCCGACCGGCTCGAGCTCGCCAATACGCAGTACCTCGGCTGGGCGCTCGCGAACCGCGAGGTGCTCCTGCCGACGCGGGATCAGCTCGAGCGCGCGTTCGCCGTCGCCTCGGCGGCGCGCGAACGGCTGCTCGGCCGGATGGAGATGGTCTTCGTCACGCCGGACTACTACGCCGCATGGCCGCGGGCCTGCATGGACGGCTGGGCGCGCCGTTACCTGCATATTGCGCCGGACGGCCTGGTGCTGCCTTGCCATGCGGCGCACACGATCCCGGGGCTGCGCTTCGAGACCGTGCGCGAGCGGTCGCTCGGCTGGATCTGGCGCGAGGCGCCGAGCATGAACCGCTTCCGCGGCGATGCGTGGATGGCGCCGTCGTGCCGGGGCTGCGACCGCCGCGAGGTCGATTTCGGGGGCTGCCGCTGCCAGGCCTACCACCTCACCGGGGACGCCGCCGCGACGGACCCGGCCTGCTCGCTTTCGCCGGCGCACGGGGTCGTCGAGGAGGCCCGGCTCCGCGCCGCCTCGGCTGCCTCGGCGCAGGGGGAGCCTCGTTATCTGCACCGCGGCGCGCCCCAGGTCCACCGCGGCGCGCCCCGTTGAGCTCCCGCGCGGCCAGGCCCTACGCCGTGCTCGGCGTGGTCGCCGTCGGCACGTGGATGTCCGCGCTCGGCAGCAGCCTGATCAACGTCGCGGTGCCGCTCGTCCGCCGGGACCTCGGGGTCGACATCGGCGCCGCGAGCTGGGTGCTCGCGGCCTACTCGCTCTCCGTGAGCGCGCTGCTCTTGCCGTTCGGCCGCCTCGGCGATCGTCACGGCAAGGGGCGCGTGTACACCGTGGGGTTCGGCGTCTTCGGCGTGGGCTCGGCGCTCTCTGCGCTCGCGCCCACGCTCGGGTCGCTCGTCGCCGCGCGCGCCCTCCAGGGCGCGGGGGCCGCCATGCTGATGGCGAACGGCCCGGCGCTCACCACCGCCGCGTTCCCGCCCGCGCAGCGCGGCCGCGCGCTCGGTTTGCAGGCGACGGCGACGTACCTGGGGCTCTCCCTTGGACCGTCGATCGGCGGCTGGCTCGCGCAGAACGCCGGATGGCATGCGGCCTTCTGGGTCAACCTGCCGATCGCCCTTGCGGGAGGGCACCTCGCCCGGTCGCTCGTGTGGAGCGGACCGGCCGGCGCGACGCTGGGCATCGGGGATGTCGGCCGCGGCGCGGGCTCAGCGTCGATTGCGGCCACGGGCGCGGCGTCGGCTCGGCCCGCGCTCGACGCGCGCGGGCGGCCTTTCCCGTGGGCGAGCGCGCTCCTCTTCGGCCCGGCGATCGCCGTGCTCCTCGTCGCCCTCACGCGCGGCCAGCGCTGGGGCTTTCAGAGCCCCAGGGTCGTCAGCCTCCTCGCCCTGGGCGCGGTGCTCGCCGCGGCGTTCGTGCGGGTGGAGAGGCGCAGCCCCGCACCGCTGATCTCGGGCGCCCTCCTCGCGCAGCCAGCGCTCGTGCGCGGGCTCGTCGCCGCCTTTCTCCAGTACGCAGCGGTGTATGTGATGCTGTTCCTCCTGCCGTTCTACTTGCAGGGTCAGCTCGCGATGCGCGCCGCGGAGGCGGGCCTGGTGATGACGGTGCAGCCCGCGGTGATGGCGGTGATCACCGCCACGAGCGGCTGGCTCTCGGACCGCATCGGCACGCGCGGACCGGCGCTCGCGGGCATGACGGCGCTCGCCGTGGGCCTCGCGTGCGTGGCCCTGCTCGGCCCCCGGCCCGAGCGCGTGAGCCTGCTCGCCGCGCTCGGGCTGGTGGGGCTCGGCTCGGGGCTGTTCACCGCGCCGAACAACAGCCGCATCCTGGGCGCGGCGCCGCGCGATCAGCAGGGCACCGCCGCGGGTCTGCTCGCCGAGGCGCGCAACGTGGGAATGCTGTGCGGCGTGGCGGCCTCCGGGGCGATGTTCGCCGCGCTCGGCGGTGGGGAGCCGGTCGAGGCGGCGGAGAGCGGCGCGCTCGGCGCGGCGTTCCGGGGGACGATGCTCGCCGCGTCGGCGCTCGCGGCCCTGGGCGCGGGCGTGAGCGCGGCGCGGTGGTCTCCGCGCGCGGGGGCGGCGGGGCCACCCTGACAGCAACCCCGGATCTGTGTAGATCCTTCCATCGTGCCCCCGCTCTCGATACGCGCCGACGCCCGCGTGCACCCCTTCCGGCCAGGAGCAAACGAGCGATGAGCTCCTCAGAACCTTTGGCAGCCTCCGGGACGGCGCGCGCGCCGACCGAGGCGACGACCGACCGCCCCGATGCCAACCGCATCGCCCTGCGCGCGCTGCGATCTCTCCTCGACGCCGCCGCGCCGATGGATCTCACCGTCGAGGGAGCGCCGGTTCACATTGCAGTCGAACGCCTCCCCTCCGCGCCGTGGCCGGCGCGAGGGCTGGAGGGGCTCGACCAAGACGCCGACGGGCCCTTGCCGCGCGCCGTGCGCCTGAGGTGCACCTGGCCGGGCGGCAGCACCGAGCTGCTCTTCAGCGCGGCCTGGTGGCAGACGAAGGGCGCTTACCGGCACCTCGTGGGCATCAAGATCAACGTCGTGTCGACCAACCGCGAGATCGTGTGGACCACGGTGGCGCTCCGGCTGCGCGATCGGCTGAACGGCGAGGTCGTGCCCGTTCCCGCCTTGTTCGCGACCTGGCGGCGAAAGGACGAGGACTTCGAGGAGAAATTCCGCCAGAGGAGCCTGCCCTTGAAGGCCGCCGTCGAGCGCGCCGGATTGCCCCTCGTATCGCCCTGGAACATGGAGGTATTCTCCATTCGCCTGCCCGGCGGCGAGGTCCTGCCCTCGCCCGAGGAGGGCTTTCGACGGCTCGCGCACCTCGCCTTGCTCAAGCTGCCCTTCTTCCTCCGCGACGGCGAGGAAGGCATCGAAGGCAACCCTCCGTTCGACCTCGCCGCGCTTGCCGCCGCGCACGGCGAGCGCCAGGGCAAGCCCGCCGCAGACCCGGCCGTCGCGGAGGTCGTCGAGCCCGCGCGCAGGCCACCCGACGACGCGCGGCGCGATGGAATCTGGCCGCTGCCGGGAGGGGTTCGACACTACAAGCAGACGCTCGACACGCTCCTCTCGGAGCTGCGCGACCGCCGGCTGCCGGAGGCGGAGTTCTTCGCGCTGCTGCGCGATCGGTACGAAGCCACGGGGGAGGCGGCGCGGCGAGGCTACATCAATCTGCTCCTCTACCTTGGCGTCGTAAGGCTCTCCGACGACCGCCTCGAGCTCACGCCCGAAGGGGAGTCGTATCTGGAGGACCCGCAGCCACGGGCTCTCTTCGAGCGCCTTCACGCGACGTACACCGGATTTCTGGAAATTCTCATCATCGCGAAGACCCTGGGTCGGATGGACACGACCAGCGCGAGGAACCTCTTGACGGCGCTCCTCGACAAGGACTGGAGAACGGACAACCAGGTATCCTTCCGCCGAAACTGGCTCCTGTCGCTCGGGGCTACGGAGCGTCAGGGCGACGGCGACGCGCTGACGGATCTCGGCCGCCAGATTCTCGCCGATCACGCGGCAGAAGAGGCCCGCATTCGGGGGCGGCTGGACGAGCTGCTCGCCGATCGCAGCATCCTCGGCGACAGCGTCGTGACCGGAGGCGACGTGGACGAAGACCTGGTGACCGCGCCAGGGACGACCACGCCCCCGCTGCCCGATCCGCATGCGAGCACGGCGCCCTCGGCCTGGTTTGATGAAACCCTCGATCTGACGACCGAGCTCGCCGGTCCCTTCGCCTCCACGCTCGAGCTTCCGGCCGGCCTGCTCGCCCAGGCCTGCGCTGCCCTCTCGGCGGGCAAGCACCTGCTCTTCGTCGGCCCACCCGGCACGGGCAAGACGCAGCTCGCCCAGTCGCTCGTGAAAGCCGCCGCGAACGACGGCTATTGCACGGGCGCCTTCGTGGCCACGGCGTCGGCCGATTGGACCACGTTCGACACGATCGGCGGCTATGCGCTGCAGCAGAACAACACATTGACCTTCCGGCCGGGGGTGTTCCTCCGCGCCGTCGAGCGATATCAGTGGCTCGTGATCGACGAGCTGAACCGGGCCGATGTCGACCGCGCCTTCGGTGAGCTGATGACGGTCCTGTCGGGGCACGCCATCGACACCGCCCTCCTTCACGAGGACGGCAGAACCATATCGATCGGGTCAAGCGAGTCCCACATCTATCGCGTGTCGCCGACATTCCGGGTGATCGCCACCATGAACACCTGGGACAAGACCTCGCTCTTCCGCCTGTCATACGCGGTGCAGCGGCGCTTCGCGATGATCCACGTCGACGCCCCCGACGAGGCGACCTATGCGCGCCTGCTCGAGGCGCACGCGCGCCGCGAGGGCGTCGCGCCGCCGCTGCCCGAGGGCGCCCTCGGGCAGCTAACGCGGCTATTCAGCGCATCGGGCCTGCTCGCCCACCGCGCGATCGGCCCCGCCGTGGCGCTCGACATGGTGCACTACATGCGGCGCCGACAGGCCTCTGGAGATGGGCTCGCAGAGGCCATGGCCATGTATCTCTTGCCGCAGCTCGAGGGTTTACCGCAGGAACCGGCGGCGAAGGTCCTCCGGGTCCTTCTCTCGAGCCTCACGGGCTGGACGTCGTCGGAGGCAGCGGCCCGACTGCGGCGTCGTTATGAGGAGCTCTTTCCGCACCAGACCTTCGGCGAGCCATGAGCAACGGAGCCTGGGAAGCGTTCGTCCGCGCCCATTTCCCGGGCTACCTCTTGCCGAGCTCGCGGGTCGAGGCCATCACGGTCGAGGAGGCGGCGCGATTCCTCGCGCGGCTCACGGGAAGGAACCATGAGCTCGCCTTGCTCCGCGCCGCGGGCACGCTGGCGCCGCGGATCGCCGAGCTGCGCGCTTTCGCCATGCAGCTCTTGCCCGACCTCGCGCGGAACCTGCCTTCCCGGGTCGACGTCACGACGCGCGACTGGCGAGGCGGTTTTCGGGGCCGGCTCGACGTCCGGCGGACTTCCTATCAACAGGCCAGCGGAGATCGCTCGCGCTACGTGACGCAGGCGCGGGATCCGAGCTTCGCCCTGCCCGAGAACATCCTCGTTCGCGCGGTGGCCGAGCGGTTGCTCCGGCTCCTGGTCGACCTGCGCAAGGCGCAGGTGCTAGCGAAGCACGGGTGGGGCGCCGACGCGCAGGGAGCCGAGGGCGAGCTGAGGCGGATCTTGAACACGACCGCGCTGCGTGAGGTGCCCTCGGAGCCCATCACGCCGCAGCACGAGCTCGGCGCGCAGGCAGCGGTGCACCGCGGCTATGGCGCGGCGCTCGCGTGGCACAAGGCGCTGCGGAATGGCCTCGACGCGACCGACGCGACTGCCATCGCCGCCATGCTCGCCGAGGGCGCGCTGACGCCCATCGAGGAGCACACGCGCTTCGAGATTGCGGTGGTGATTCGGCTCCTGCAGGCGCTCTGGAACAAGCTTGAGGCGGCGCAGGGGCCGAAGGGCGAGCGCTTTGAGTTCCATCGGTCCCTGGTGCATGCGAAGCGCGACGAAGTGGCGTCGTTCGAGCGAGGCGACGGCGCGCGCGTGCGGGTCTACTACAATCAATGTCACCTCGACCCAGGCCCGCGTGATCAAGGGGCGAGGCACTACATGGGCGGGCGTGCCGGACGCCTGCGGCCTGACATCACCGTGGTCGTCGACAAGGATGGACGGCGGCGGGCCGCGGTGGTCGAGATAAAGCTGACCGAAGATTCGAGCTACATCCTCCAGGGCTTTCACGAGGCCATCGTGTATCGATGGGAATACGCTGGGGATCTGCGTGGGTGGCCGAAGGCGATCCTGGTGACGTCGGCGGATGTGCCGGGCGCGGTGCGGCTGGGGGATGATGTCATCGCGGTGGGGTGGAGCAAGTGGGTGCCGGAGGCGGTGGTGGATGGGCTCCTGGACGGGGTGTGAGGCAGAACGTGCACCGACGCCATCAGCGCTCGACACGCCCACTCCCGCGCCCCTGCTCGACGCGGGGAGAGGGTGTTCATATTAGCTTCGCCCATCCCGGATGCTGGACGAATCCATCGCCCCGTTTCTCCCGTCCTGGCTCGTGCGCCTCGACGCACCCCCTTCGAGCCGTGACCCTCGGGGCCTGCAAGCGCACGCCATGGTGCAAGCCGATCGGCCCTTGCCGGGTCTCAATGTCTTCACCTCGCGAGCCCGCTACTATACCTTCCTCTGCTGGGCTCTCTCGCGCGCGCAGGCCGATGCGTCGCCGCGCGCGCACCTCGAGCGCGTACTCCGCCTAGAGCGCCTCCTCGTCCTCTGCGAGGGTCTGCAGCACGAGGACGATCCTCTCACGTGCGGCTACATCGGCCGTCGGCGCGGTCGCCGCTTCGTCTCCGAGCGCAGGGGCGCGGGGCTGTGGGAGCTGCCGACGCGTGTCCTCAAGAACCAGGTGTCGAACGGCGCGCTGCGCCTCTACCGCACCTCGCTCGCGAGCTTGGGCCTCGGCCTGCGCCTCACCGACCGCGGACAGCAGCTCGCGAGCCAGCTCGAGAAGGTGATCGACGAAGACGTCGTCGGCTGGGCGCTCGAGGGCGGCACGCAGCAGCAGAAGCGGCGCGGCACCCTCCTCGGCGCTGGCGCGCGCATGTGCCCGAGCAGCCGCATAGGCGCCTACGAGCGGCGTTACCTCGTCGCGGCCCTCTTCGGCGCTGACGGCAACGGCATCGAGCGGCGCGAGACGGTGCAGGTTCTGTTCGAGCATAGACGGCTCGGCTTCGCATCCGTGGGCAACGACTCGACCGACAACGACGCGGACCGTCATCACGGACGACGGCGGCAAGCCCGCGCTGCTTGACGCCTTGACGAGGCCTATCCCTGGACGCAAACATCGCGAGCCATCTCACGTCTAAGCCCGGGACCAGGAACCTGCCGTGCCAGAAATTTGCCAGAACCTGCGTCCAGACCTGTCCGCGCCTGTCCACCCCCGTCCACGTCCTGGACCGCGTGAACTACCCGACATCCTTGCAGAAACCAGCGGAGGAGAAGGGATTCGAACCCCTGGTTGAGTTGCCCCAACGGCGGTTTTCAAAACCGCTGCCTTCGACCGCTCGGCCACTCCTCCAAATACTCAGAACGACTTACTTTTGTGCCTCCTCTGGCGCCGCCTGTCAACGCCGCCGTGCCGGCCGTTGCCTATCTCGCGCCCATCTCGCGCCAGAGCGCCGGCCGGGCCAGGCTAGGGCGCCAGCTTCTCCGTGAGCACGATCCTCGCCGCCGGGTAGGCGAGCGAGAGCACGAGCTCGACCTCCTCGGCGCCGTGGAGGCTGCGCGAATTCTGGGGCGCAGCGCAGCGCAGCGCGAGCGCCGCGGCGTCGATCGGGATCCATCATGGCCCCGTGACGTTCACCGCCGCCCTCGCCACGAGATCATCGAGGTCATGCCTGCAGAGCGCGCTCGCCGGCAACGTCGCCTCGGCCAGCTCGACGAGCCGCGCGTGATGGGTGAAGAAGAGGATCTGCGTCCGCTGCGACAGCTCCCCGAGGACCTCGAGCGCGGCGCGCGCGCGCGCGTCGTCGAAATGGATGAGCACGTCGTCGAGCACCAGCGGCAATGGCTCGCTCCTCGTGAAGTACTGCTCCAGGCTCGCCACCCGGAGCGCCAGGAAGAGCTGATCGCGCGTCCCGTCGGACAGCGCCCTCACCTCCACCGGATCCCCGGCCCTCGGCACGCACCGGAGCACGGGCCGATCGTGATCGTCGTGATCCCCCCGCAGCCCCGAGAACGTACCCAGCGATAGCCTCGCGAACAGCTCGCTCGCCCGCCGTACCAGCGGCCCCTGGTTCTTCTCGCGGTATTGCTCCATCGCCCGCCGTAGCAGGTCCGCCGCGAGCTTCGCCCGCGCATAGTCGTCGACCAGCGCGCTGATCGACGCCAGGTGCTGCTCCGCCCGCGTCAGCTCCTCCGCCGCCAGGTCGCTCCCATCCATCGAGAGCAGCCGCTGCCGGAGCTGCCCCACCTCCTCGTTCACCCGCGTCCGCTCCTGATCCAGGTCCGCGATCTGCCGCTCCACGTCCACCCGATCCTGCGCAAGCGCATCCGCGTTCGTCCCGCGGCACGCCTCCAGGAGCGCCTCCACGCTGAGCCCCTCGCCGATCGTCGAGAGCCGCGTCTCGACGATCTCCCGATCTTGCCGGAGCTTCCGCGCCACGGCCGATCGATCCTCCGCGACGACGAGCTCGGACACGTCCTGGGCCCGGGCTTCCTCCATGAGCTGCTTGAGCGCGCGCTCCGCCCCTCGCCGTTTCTCCCGCGTGGCGAGCAGGTCCTGCTGCTTCTCCTTGGACTCCTTCTCGAGCGCCTGCTTGAGCTGCCGGTTCGTCTCCCCATCCTTGGACCGCTCCAGCAGCGCCGCCGCCGCCTGCTCCAGCGGAATGCCCGCGAGATCCGGCGCCGTGAGCCGCGCCAGCCCCTCGACCTGCACCTTGAAATCGGCCGCATCGCGCTCGATCCCCGCGATGCGCCGCCGCCGGTCCCGGGCCCCCTCCCCCTGTCGGGCGAGCTCCGCGCGCAGCTTCAGCACCTCCTCGGCTTCCTCGATCCCGGTCGCGGCCGACACCTCGAGCGCCAGCATCACCGCCGACCACTGCTCGGCCCACGCCGCCTGTTCCCGCTGCAGCCGCGCGAGCGCGCCGGAGAGCCCCTCGAGCTCGACCTCCCCCCGGCGCACCTCTTTCACGACCGCTTCCCGCTCCCGCTGCGCTTTCCCCTCCCGCTCCACCACCTCACGCGCATGCGCGACGAGCGCGAGCAACCCGTCCCGCGGCCCAGCTGCCACGCCGAGCGCCTCCAGCGCCGCAGCGAGCGCCTCCCGATGCCCCTCGATGCGCTCCCTCTGGGCCTGCTCCCGCCGCCGCACCTCCTCGAGCCTCGCCTTGTCCTCCACGAGCTTCTGGTAGCGCCCCAGGAAGGCCAGCATCTCCCCCGGAGAGCGCGGCGCGATCCCCGCCGCCAGCCAGGCGGCTTGCCACTGCCTCTGCTCCTCTTCCTCCGTCGTCCGTGCCCGCTCCGCCGCGGTCACGGACTCCTCGATGCCGCGCGCCGCCCGATCGCGATCGGCCGAGAGCGTCGCGAACTTCGCCACCCGATCCGCCTCTCTCCTGAGCCGATCCGACAGCTCATCCGCCCGCCGCACGCTCGCCTCGTGATGATGCGCGATCTCGCTCGCCGAGAGCCCCGCCCCGGCCGCCCCCTCCTCCGCCGGCTCCCCCAGCCACGCCTGCCGCACCCGCTTCCAGTGCCCCTCGCGCTCGCGCCGCGCCGTCACCAGGTCCCCCTCCATGGGCACCTCCTCGCCGCGCCGCAACGCCTCGATCTCGCGCTCCAGCTCCCCGAAGCGCTCCTTGCGCTCTGCCAGCGAGTGAGCGAGCGACTTCCGCTCGGTGTCCCGAGCGGCGAAGTCACGAGCAAACCTCTCCACCGTCTCGGGGATCGGCACCGGCAGCGCGCCCACCTTCTCGAGCGAGAGCCGCGCCACCCCGAGCGCCGAGAGCCCGGCTTCAAGCCGCGCCGCCATCGCCGTCGCCTCGCCGCGCAGCTCACCGAGGACCTTCTCCAGATCCCCGTCTCGCTGCGCGATCTCGTGCGTGCGCACGAGCGCCGTCACATCCACCGGAGCGCGCAGGGCCGCGAGCTTGCTCCGCTCGCCCCCGAGCTTGTCCTCCGCCTCGGAGAGCCCCTTCGCCGCCCCGGCGAGGTCGCGCTCGAGCCCGATGCGCTGCTTGAGCAGCGCCCGGACCCGCGCCTCCATGCTCGACGGCACAGCGAGGCTCCCCACCTCCTCCACGGGCACGCGCCGCCCGAGCCGTCCGAGGAGCGACTCGATGGTGTCTTCGATCTGGCGCAGCTCGCCGCGGAGCCGAGGCAAATCCACCCCCGCCGCCTTCTTGTGGTTGCCGAGCCCGTCCTGGATCGCCGTGATCGACGCCCCCTGCGCGAGCAGCGCCTCCGGCACCGGCAACCGGTCCATCTGCGCGGTCAGATCCGCGATCTCGCGGCCGAGCCGCTCCTCGCGCGGCTCCGTCTCCGCGAGCGTGCTCTCGGCCTTCCGCCGCGCCTCGGGCGCCGTCTCGGGCAAGAACACCGCGCCCTCATGCTCCTTCAGCATCCCGAGGATCCTGTCCCGCTCCGCGATGGGCACCAGCGCCTGCGCCGTGCGCGACAGATGCCTGTGCCTCGCCTGGAGATCGGAGAGCTCCCTGGCCAGGGTCGCGGCGCGCGCCTGCCCACCTGCGAGATCCTTCTGGAGCTGCTCCCACTCCTTGGCCGGCTGGGACCGATCCGCGGCTCCCTTCTTCGCGCTCTTGTGGCTCTCGAGCGCGGCGTTGAGCTTCTTCTTGTGCTTCCCGAGCGGCGTGAAGATCTCGTCCGCCTGCGCGTCGAGCTTCTCCAGCACCGCGTGCACGCGCGTGCCCCCGAGCCCGGCCGCGAACAGGCTCTCTCCGAGATCGCCGCCTCCCTTGAGCAGCGCCTCGCCGCCGTCCACGAGCGCCCCGTGGGAGAGGCCGAACATCACCTTGTACTGCTCCTCCGTCACCCCGCCGAGCAACGCCTGCAGCTGCCCCTCGTCCACCGGCTGCTCGGCGGGATCCAGCAACGTCTGCTTGAGCCCCTTGCGCCGGACGAGCTGCAAGGTCCGCCCGTCCTCGGCCGCGAGGAGCGCGCCCACCCGGAGCTTCTTGTAGTCTCGATCGTGCGCGTCCTGGGTGTCCTTGGGCATTTCGAAGAGAAACCCCAGCACCGCCCGCAGCGTCGTGCTCTTGCCGACCGCGTTCGACCCGAAGATCACGTGCAGCGCGCGCGGCTTCGCCGAGAAATCCAGCGACAGCCCGGTGAAAGGCCCGTACCTCAGGAGATCGAGCGAGAGGATCTTCACGACGCGTCCTCACCTGCGAAGAGCAGCGGCAGCAGGGTATCGGGCAGCTCCCGGACGAGCTGCCGGAGCGCCGTCCGATCGAGCTTCCCTCCGCCTTCGAGGTGGTCGAGCTCCGCCGGCAGCTTCTTGCGCAAGGGCTCGAGCCCGCTCAGCAGCCTGTCGATCTCGGCGTCGTCCTCGCAGAGGGTGCGGAGCTGCCGGTAAAGCCCGCCCACGGCCTCATCGCCGAGGCTCGCTTCCGCATCGAGCGGGTTCCGGGTGCGGAAGCTGATCTTCTCGACCCAGATCTCGCCCGCGTCGCTCGCCGCGCTGCGCACCTCGCTCCGGTACTTCTCGGGCTCGCGCGAGAGCGCCCCGTGCGCCCGCGTCGCCCCCGTCACCTCGATCCGCGCGGCCACGATCCTCTCCTCCGCCGCGTCCGCCTCGCGCGCCAGGGCCTCGCGGCACAGCTCGATCACATCATCGACCGACGACGCCATGCGCGCGTCCACCGCGCACCGCACCCAGCGCAGCGCGTCCAGGGTCCGGGGCTCGACCCCCACGATCCGCCCCTCGTCCACGGTCACCAGCGTCGCGCCCTTCTTCCCCGTCTCGCGCGCATGCCTGCCCTGCAGGTTCCCGGGGAACACGATCCACGGCGACTCGTGGAGCACCTCGCGCGCGTGCACATGCCCGAGCGCCCAGTAATCGTATCTCCTCGCCACGAGGTCGCTCACCGAGCACGGGGCATACGATTGATGCCCTTCGCGACCGCTCGCGCACGTATGCAGCAAGCCCACGTTGAAATACCCCTCCCGCGGCGCGGGATAGGCGACGGAGAGGTCCTCCGTGGTATCGGCCTTCTCGTAGCTCCGACCGTGCACGGCCACGCCGAGATCATCTAGCGTGATCGTCTCCGGCTTCTTCGCCGACAGCTCGCGCACGCCCTCCGGCAACCGCAGGATCTTGCTCCGCGCGTCGTGATTGCCACGCACGATGAACACCCGGATACCCGCTTCGCGCAGGCGTGACATCTGCTTCGCGAAGAAGAGCCCCGTGTTGTAATCGGTCCAGTCGCCGTCGTAGAGATCGCCGGCGATGAGCAGGAAGGCCACCTTTTCCTCGATGCACTGCGCCACGAGGTTCTCGAGCGCGCGCCGCGTCGCCCCGCGAAGCTTGTCCACCGGCGCCCCGTCGTACCGATCGAGGCCCCGCAGGGGGCTATCGAGGTGGATGTCCGCTGCGTGAAAGAACTTCATGCGGCCCCCGGTCCGCGCTGCTCTTTACCGCGCGATGGCGCGACCGTAGCAGTCTTCCCTGGGGACGTGAAGCGCCACGCGGCTTCGTCATCGCCACGATCTTCTCTGACCGAGCGGGGCGAGCGGGAGCAACACCTCTCCGAGGTGAATGTCGTCCGCTCCGGGATCGCCGGGCGAGCGGCGCGGACGTTTCCTGCGAGGAGGCGAGATGAGACGTGATGTGGTGGCTCACGCGGCGGGGTCATCCGCTCTCCTGTTCTCGCGCGCGCTGGCCGAGCGCACGCGCGAGGCTCACGCCGCTGGCGATGAGCCCGACATGGCTGAACGCCTGGGGAAAGTTCCCGACGCTCTGCGAGCCGCCACCCCCGATCCGCTCGACGGACCGCCGTGCAGCGACGAGCTCGACGGGCGCGGATGCGCCTTCTGGGCGCTGCGATAGGCGGGCCGCAGGTGGGCGTGGTGCTTGCTCAGCTCCCCGACGGACGCTCGCGTGAGCGCGGGCCAGCCTCGTCGAAATCCGGTCGATGGGGAAATCCAAGGAGGTTCAGCGATGCCTGCTCTCGTTGTCGGTCTGTTGCTCCTCGCGCTGCTCATGGCGGGGATCTGGGTGACATTCGGCCTGCTCGGGATGGCGGTGACGCTCGTCGTCGCCGGCATCGTCGGCTGGGTAGCCGATCGGCTCGTGCCCGGCGAGCTGCCCTATGGGTGGCTTGGCGCGATCGTGGCGGGGCTGCTCGGGAGCTGGCTCGGCAGCCTGTTGTTCGGGCCTGTCGGGCCGTCAGCCGGCGGGATTCCGGTGCTCCCCGCGCTTGCGGGAGCGGTGATCCTGGCGTTCGCGTACGATGTGCTCCACAAACGGCTCTCACGCGCTCGGCCGTGAGCGTGGCGCCGGCGCAGCCGTCGCCGATGCGGCCGAACGCGCGCTCTCTGCAGCGCCGTCGACCTCCGGGCCTGTGCGGCGCAACGGACGTACCGGGGCACCGCTCGACGTTGCCCAGCCCCCACGCGTGAGCAGAGCGGCTACTTCCGTCCCCGGCTCTCCGCCCCCGCTCCCCCCGTCGCCTTCCCCCCAACCTCGCCCTTCATCACCTCCGCCAGCCACGTCTTCGCCCCCGCGCACGTCCCCACCGCGCTGGCCTCCCCTCCCCCGCGCCGCTCGTACGGCCCCGCGACGACCGCCACGTCGCCCCCGCGCCCCGTCCACGCGATCGGCCCGAGCGACGCGCGCTGCTGGCACGTCTTCCCGAAGCGGCGCTCGAGCACCTTCCGCGCCTCGGCCGCGTCGCCCGCGCTGTCGAACCGCATCCGCCACGCGAGCGCGAACGCGCGCCGCGTCGGGTCCTGCGGATCGTCCCGCTGCACCACCGCAACCCGGTCCCCGCCCCACCCGGCCGCCGCGCCGATGGCCGCCTCGCGGTGCGCGTACGCCGCGAACGCGATGCGCAGCGCCTGCTCGCCCATCACGTCGTCGAACACGACGCGGTACCCTGGACCGAGCGCCGCGGCGGTCGGGACCGCCACCTCGACGGCGGGCTCGCGCGCGGCGAGCTTCTCGGGGTGCAGCAGCTGCTCGGTCGTCTCCGGCAGCGCGCGCCAGACCGCGTCCACCGAGGCCCAGCCGCCGTCCCTGCGCAGCGCCTGCACGAACGCGAAGCCGTCTGTGTACGGCGCGCCCAGCGACTCCTGCAGCACGAGCGGCGTATCGCCCACGGACGACAGCGCCGTCGACATCGCCACGAGCTTCCGGAGCGTCGACTCGTCCATCTGGAACGCCGAGCCGACCAGCACATCGAACATCGCGCTCATCGCCTCGCCCTCGATGAGCGCGTGCGTGGCCGCCAGGCGATCGCTGTCGCCGGGCCTGAACTGGAGCAGCTTCCCCAGCGAGAAGCTCTGGTCCTGGAGCGCATGGACGAGCTCATGCGCCAGCGTCTCCTCGGCCTCGGTCTCGCTGAGATCGTCGACGAGGTACATCGTCGCGTCGTCCGGCTCGTAGAAGCCCGCGATGCGTCCCTCGAGCAGGCGGTACATCCCGGCGGTGAAGTCGTAGTCGGCCGGGATGAGCTCGAGCGCCGCGAGCACCTCGCGCTGATGATCCAGCACGCCCTCGGGGATCTCGCGCTCCACGTGCGCGCGCACCCGCGCCAGGATCTCGCCGCGGGTGAGCACGCGGCTCCGCACCTCGCGGAGCACCGGCAGGCCGCGCGCCTTCGCCAGGCGGGCGAGCACGCGCGCGATCTCCTCCTTGGTCAGCCTGGCCGCATCGTCGTCGAGCTCGCCCTCGCCGACCGGATTGGCGCCCTCGGCCGGCGGGAGCGCGGCCGATCCCGCGGGGCGCGCCGCGTCCGGGGCCTGCGCTCGTGGCGGCGCTGCAGGCGCAGCCGGCTGCGCGCAGCCGGCCAGCACGGCCGTCCCGACGAGCGCCGCCGCCGCGCACGCCGCGGCCCTCGACGTCGCGCAGCGCGCAGCGCTCGCCGCGGGGGCGTTGCGCCGGGTCAAAGCTGCTCCCCGGCGGGCGCGCGGATCGCCCGGATCGCCTCCGCATACCGCGCCACACGCGCGTCGAACGACAGCTCCTCGCCCGGCGCCGCGGCGCCGAACACGGCCGAGCCGGCGACGAGCGCCGTCGCCCCGGCGGCGATGACCTGCCCGGACGTCGACGGCGCGATGCCGCCGTCGACCTCGAGCGCGATGTCCAGGCCCGCCTGATCGATCGCCTGACGCAGGCTCCGCAGCTTGGGGAGCGTGGCCGGGATGAACCGCTGGCCACCGAACCCGGGGTTGACGCTCATCACCAGCACCAGATCCAGGTCGGGCAGCACGTACCGGATCGACTCTTCCGAGGTGTGGGGGTTCAGCACGACGCCGGGGCGCGCTCCCGCGTCCCGGATCTGCTGGATCGTCCGGTGCAGGTGCGGCGACGCCTCCACGTGGACCGAGATCCGGTCGGCGCCGGCGGCCGCGAACTCGTCCACGTAGCGCTCGGGCTCGACGATCATCAGGTGCACGTCGAGAGGAAGACGCGTCGCGGCGCGGACCGCGCGAACGATTAGCGGTCCGATCGTAATATTTGGCACAAACCGGCCATCCATCACATCGACGTGAATCCAGTCGGCGCCGGCGGCCTCGGCGGCTCGCACTTCCTCCGCGAGACGACCGAAGTCAGCCGACAGGATCGACGGAGCGACGATGATTTTGTCGTGACGCACGGTGTAGCGCTAGCAGGCGTGACGCGCGGCGGCTAGCGGGGCATCACGAGCGTGCTTACGAGGAGGCCGGCGCGGCTGCTAGGCTGCGCAGGTCTGCGCGAGATGTTCGTGCCATCCGCGGCGACGCTGCAGATCGAAGGCTGGATCCCGAACCGTTCGAGTGAGGTGATGCATGGAGACACGGCCGCTGACGAAGCCCGACTACGACCGGATCGTGGGCGAGATCGATCGGTGGTGGGCAGGCCCAACCAGCGCGCTCGCGCACCCGATCTACTTCTACGAGCTCGGGCGGCTCGCCCGCGTCGTCGAGGATCACGGGTTGCTTGTCGGCTTCCTGCTCGGGTTCAGGTGTCCGGACGCGGCGATCGGGTACGTGCACCTCGTCGGCATTCATCCCGACTACCGCCGCCGCGGCGTCGGCAGGATGCTCTACGCAGCGTTCGAGGAGGACTGCCGCCGCGAGGGTTGCCGGCAGCTCAAGGCGATCACGACCCTGGGCAACGAGGGCTCCGTGCGCTTCCACGCGGCGGTCGGCTGGTCGGCGGCCGAGGTCGAGGACTACGCCGGGCCTGGGCGCCCGCGGATCGTGTTCACCAAGGATCTCTAGCGCGGCTCGCGCCAGGTGCGCCCGGCGGCAGCGCGGCCGCGAGACGGGCGCACGGCTCGGAGCGACGTGGCGACGTGACCGAGGGGACGGGGCTCGGGGGGGCGCATCCCGCGGCGACGAGACGGCCGGCGAGCCGGCAGGGCGTCGCGAGCGCTAGCGTTGACGTCCTCATGTTGCGGCGTACGCTCTCGGTGGGTACATCGGCTCGGGGCCGCGAGGTGGAGCGATGCGAGTAGGCGAGCATGTTCGCGAGGTGTTGGTGGGCGTTGTCGGGTCGGCCGCCGCGGTCGCCCTCGGTGCAACCCCGTGAACCACAGCGCTGACTTGATCGCGCAGCTGCGCGAGATCGGCCTGTTCGGCGGCCTCGGCGATCACGTCCTCCATGGACTCGCCGACTCGCTGGAGCTGCTCGAGCTGCAGCCGGGGGCCGTCGCCTTTCGCGAGGGCGACAGCGGCCGCGAGATGTTCGTGCTGCTCGCGGGGGAGATGGAAGTGCTCAAGCGGTCGAAGCGCGACGTCGAGTCGCGGATCGCGGTCCTGGGGCCGAGCGACTGGTTCGGCGAGATGTCGATCCTCGACGTGATGCCGCGCTCGGCGACCGTGCGAGCCATCGCCCCGTCGCGCTTGATGCGCATCACCGCTCACGATCTCGACGCGCTCTACCGGCGCGATCTCAAGTCGTACACCCTCCTGGTGCTGAACATTGCGCGCGAGATGTCGCGCCGCCTTCGCGTGGCGGACAGCCTCCTCGCCGAGCTCGTCGCGAACATGCTCGACGAGTACACGCGGCCACGGCGACCTGGGATCTGAGCCGCGCGCTCGCGGCGTCGAGCCGCCACGCGCTCGCGGCGTCGCAGGGCGAAGCTGACGGCGTGCGGTGGCGGCTGAGGGCGCGGGGAGAACGTTTCAAGAGCCCGCTGCCGGGCGTACCTCGGAGCTCAGCGCCGCCGCCAGGCTACGAGGCTGCGTCGAGCGCTCGACGTCGTGGCGCCTGGCCCATCCGTCGCCTCACGCGCCGCCCTGGCCAAGCGCGCCACCGGCGCCGGCTTCGCCACCGGCGCCGCCTCCGCCACCCGCGCCGGCTTCGCCATCCGCGCCGCCTTCGCCGCCTTCGCCGCCCGCGCCACCCGCGCCGGCTTCGCCATCCGCGCCGCCTCCGCCGCCCGCGCCGTCTCCGGCACCCGCGCCGGCGTGGCCGCCCGAGTTGGTCGCGCCGCCGGTGCCGGATGCACCCGTGCCAGCGGCACCGGTTGAACCGGCGTTGCCCGAGCCGGCCTCGCCGGCGCTCAGACCGCCCCCGTCGCCATCATCATGGGGGTCGTCTTCGGCGCGTCCCCCTCCGGCCCCGGTCGCGCCGAGGTCATCGCAGTCCGCGCACCCGATACCCGAGAGGGGAGGCTCGGGCTGCGGGTTGAAGCCACAGCCCGCGAGCACCACCCCGAACAAAAGGACGACAAGCTTGCGCATAAGCTCTCTCCTCATAGCACCCTGCGCAGTCCCCTGCCGCTTGCGCAGCGCCCTCGTCCGCGGGAGCGCGGCGTCGAGCGCGATCAGCCGTCTGCTGTCGCTCGCCGCCTGCCACCCGGCTGGCGCCGCCGTCAAGGTCGGGCGGCGCGCTAGCTCAGCCGCAGTTCACACCTCCAGCGCCCCCTTCGCCGCAGGGCTCGCCGCCCGCGCCACCGGTGCCGTCCTCGCCGCCTCCGCCACCCGCGCCACCGGTGCCGTCCTCGCCGCCTCCGCCACCCGCGCCACCGGTGCCGTCCTCGCCGCCTCCGCCGCCCGCGCCACCGGTGCCGTCCTCGCCGCCTCCGCCGCCCGCGCCACCGGTGCCGCCCTCGCCGCCAGCGCCGCCCGCGCCACCCGCGCCGCCCGCGCCGCCAGAGCCGCCCGTGCCCGTGCCGGTGGTGGTACCCGCGGCGCTGGAGCCGCCCCCTCCTCCGGCGCCCGATGGGTTGGGAAAGCCAGCCCCAGCGCCAGCGTCACTGCCACCTGCACCCGTGCTGCCGGCTCCGGTGACGGTAGACCCCGGCGGATCGGGGTCCTGGAACGGCGGTTCGGGCTGCGGGTTGAACGTGCATCCAACCGCGATGAGCAGGGTAGACAACAGCAGGCTTCGCATGGCGGGTACGCACGCGTATAGCAACTCACGTGCCACGAGAAACCCCCTGGAAGTACTGCGATCCGGGGGTGATTGACGCGGTCCACAGGCACACTCTGGCACGCCGCCCGGGCGGGTGGATCCGACACCTTGCGCCGGCCTCTGCCACGGCCCGCGCTGCCGTGTCCGGTGCAGGGCGCGCCCTCGTGTCCGCGAGCAGCAGCTCGCGGTATCGTGGGGCGTGATTTCTGAAGACCTGGAGAACGTCGCACCGCGGCTCGAAGAGGTACGGCGCCGGATCGCAGGCGCCGCTGCGCGCGCCGGGCGGGGGCCCGAGGAGGTCCGGCTCATCGCTGTGTCCAAGGGAAAACCCGCGGAGGCCATCCGCGCCGCCTACGCCGCCGGGCAGCGCGATTTCGGCGAGAGCTACGCGCAGGAGCTCGTCGAGAAAGCCGAGGCGCTCGCCGACCTCGACGGGCTCGTGTGGCACGCTATCGGCCGGCTCCAGAGGAACAAGGCGAAGCACGTCGTGCGCGTCGCGCAGGTCGTGCACTCCGTCGATCGCGAGGACCTCGCCGTCGAGCTCGACAGGCGCGCGGCCGCGCTCAACCGGACGCTCGACGTCCTGCTCGAGGTCAACGTCGGCGGCGAGGCCTCCAAGGGCGGCTGTGCGCCCGGCGATCTCGCGCCGCTCGTCGGCGCCGTGGCCCGGTGCGCGCACCTCCGGCCGGTCGGCCTCATGACCATCGCGCCGTTCCTCGACGACCCGGCCGACGTCCTCCCGTTCTTCGCGCAGCTGCGCGCCCTGCGGGACGCGCACGGCGGCCAGGCCGTGCTGCCCGAGCTCTCGATGGGCATGTCGCACGATTTCGAGGCAGCCATCGCCGAAGGCGCCACGCTCGTCCGCGTCGGCACCGCCATCTTCGGAGCCCGCGGATAGCGCCGGCGCGCCGCGCGCGGCGCAACCCCGGCGCGGCATGCCGGCCCCGGGCTGGTTCCCCGCGCCCGCCGCAGCGGCCTCATTCCGCCGACCACGCGCTCTTTTTCCTCCTGCGCCCCTCGGACAAGGCGCGCCGGGACGTTAAGCTCCCCGCGTGTTGCAGGCGAAGGCGGCGAGCAAGCCCTCCTCGGTCAGCGGCGGCGTCCGCGCAGCGACGGCGCGGCCCGCGCCGTCGCGCCTCGGCGCGGCCGTCCGTATCGGCGCCCTCGCGAGCGCTGCGGCCTGCGCGCCGCTCGTGCTCGGGTGCGGGCCGGGCGCGATGCCTGCCTCGGTGCGCCACCCGCTCGTGGGCAGCGCCGCGCCGGAGTTCCACGCGGAGTCGACGGCGGCGGTCACCGTGGGCGTGCCCGGCACCCGGAGGACGCGGGTCACCGTGATCGACTTCTGGGCGTCCTGGTGCGCGTCGTGCAGCCGGACCATGCCGGCGCTCGACGAGCTCTGGCGCGACCGCAAGGCGGACGGGGTGGCGATGATCGGCGTGAACGTCGACGCCTCGGAGGCCGCCGCCGAGGCGGCCGCGTACGAGCTCGGCGCGACGTTCCCCATCGTCGCGGACCTCGATCAGCGGCTCAGCGGGACCTACGGCGTCGCGCAGGTCCCCCTCACGTTCGTGGTCGACGGCGCGGGCACGGTGCGCTGGGTCGGGCGCGATCCGGCGAGCGCGCGCCGCGCCGTGGAGGTCCTGCTCTCGGAACGGTCATCCAACCCGCGCGCGCGGTCGGCCTTCGAATGAGCGCGCCCCGCGGCGGGGGAGGCGGCGGCCCGCGGCGGCGGCCCGCGGGCGAGGAGCCGACCCTCTTCGACGCCGCCCGACAGCGCGATCCGGAGCTCCGGGCCACGGTGCCCCTCGCCGAGCGCATGCGCCCGCGCTCGCTCGCGGACATGATCGGCCAGGGCCACCTCCTCGGCGAGGGCAAGCTGCTCGCGCGCGCGATCGCCGCCGACCGGATCCCCTCGATGATCCTGTGGGGCCCGCCGGGCGCCGGCAAGACGACGCTGGCGCGCGTCGTCGCGCACACGACGAACGCCCGCTTCGTCCCCTTCAACGCCGTGCTGGGCGGCGTGCCGGAGCTCCGCGAGATCCTCGCCCAGGCGCGCACCGCGCGCTCGTACGAGGGCAAGCGCACGATCCTGTTCGTCGACGAGATCCACCGCTTCAACAAGGCCCAGCAGGACGCGTTCCTCCCGCACGTCGAGGACGGGACGATCACCCTGATCGGGGCGACCACCGAGAACCCTTCGTTCGCGGTGAACGCGCCGCTCCTCTCCCGCTGCAAGGTCTTCCGCCTCCAGGGCCTCGAGGCCCCGGAGCTCGTCGAGCTCCTGCGCCGCGCCATCGACGCGCCCACCGGGCTCGCCGGCGCGGTCGCGGCCGACGACGACGCGCTCTCGGCGATCGCGGCGCTCGCGCAGGGCGACGCGCGCAGGGCGCTCACCACGCTGGAGGTCGCCGCGGACGAGGCGGTGCGCGCGGGCGCCGCCACGATCACGCGCGAGCTCATCGCCGGCGCGAGCGAGCACAAGACGCTGCTCTACGACAAGGCCGGCGAGGAGCACTACAACGTCATCAGCGCCTTCATCAAGTCGATGCGCGGCTCCGATCCCGACGCCGCCGTCTACTGGCTGATGCGCATGATCGAGGCCGGCGACGACCCGCTCTTCCTGCTGCGCCGGATGATGATCTTCGCCTCCGAGGACATCGGCAACGCCGACCCGCGCGCCCTGGAGCTCGCCGTCGCGGCGGACGCCGCGTTCCGGCGGATGGGGATGCCGGAGGGCCTCTACCCGCTCACGCAGGCGGCGCTGTACCTCGCCACGGCCCCGAAATCGAACGCGTGCAAGTCGGCCTGGCAGTCGGCGCAGGCCGCCGTACGCGAGCACGGCGCGCTGCCGGTCCCGCTCACGCTGCGCAACGCCGTCACGCGGCTGATGCGCGACGAGGGCTACGGCGAGGGCTACCGTTACGCGCACGACGAGCCGGGCGGCGTCGCGGTGGGCGAGGCGTACCTGCCCGAGCCGATCGCCGGCAGCCGGTTCTACGAGCCGACCGACCGCGGCTACGAGCGGACGATCGGCGAGCGCCTCCGCCGGATCCGCGGCGAGGGCGGGGGAGAGGGCGGCTGAGGCGCGGCGCGCGCCGCCGCCCTCATGGCGTCACGCGTCGTCGTCGCCGTCGAGCGCCTGCTGGAGCTCGCTCAGCGCGTGCTGATCTCCCTTGCTGCGCGCGACCCCGATGCCGTCGCTCAGCCAGGAGCGCCCCTCGTCGCGGCGGCCTGCCTTCACCAGCATCGTCCCGCACATGAGGTACATCGGCACGTAGCTCGGGTCGATCGCCCGGAGCGCGCCGAACGTCGCGAGCGCGTCGTCGTGGCGTCCCTGCCCCGCGTACTCCAGCGCGAGCGCGTACCAGTGGAACGGGTCCTTCGACCCGCCCTGGGTCATCTTCTCGAGCATCAGCAGCCGCTTGCTCACGTCGCCTCCACAACGCCGATGAACGGCAGGTTTCGATAGCGCTCGGCCCAGTCGAGCCCGTAGCCGACGACGAACTTGTCCTCGATCGTGAAGCCCAGGTAGTCGATCGGCACCTCGACCCGCGCGCGGGCCGGCTTGTGCAGGAGCGCGCAGACCTTCACGCTGTTCGGCATCCTCGTGCGGAAGAGCTGGAGCAGGTGCGAGATCGTGAGGCCCGTATCGACGATGTCCTCGATGAGGAGGATGTCCTCGCCCTCGATCGGGCGCGTCAGGTCCTGCGTGATCTGGACGACGCCGGTGGAGGCCGTGCCCTCGCCATAGCTGCGCACGCCGAGGAACTCGATGCGCACCGGGAGGTCGATGTGGCGCGCGATGTCGGCGGTGAACACGAAGCTCCCCTTGAGCACCGAGACGAGCACGAGCCGCCGCTCCGCGTAGTCGCTGGTGATCTGGGCGCCGAGGTCGCGCACGCGGGCGCCGATCTGCTCGGCGGACAGGAGCGTCCGGACGTTCGCCATGGCGCCCGCTAGCATCGCGGCGCCCCCGCCACCAGCGCCGAGGCGCGTCCCTCGTCACCTGCGCGCCGCCGACCGTTCCCCATCCCTTGCGTTCCAGGTCGCGCGGCCGCTCCGCCGCCCCGGTCGAAAGTGGGTTAATCTCGGTGCCTCCCGCGATGCCGCCCCTTCCTCCGCTTCCTCCGCCCGATGCGCCCCCGCACCTCACCTCGCGCACCCCGCTGGCCGTCCGCTTCTGCGAGACGGATCTGATGGGCATCGTCCACCACGCGAACTATCTCGTCTACCTGGAGGCTGGCCGCATCGACTGGCTGCAGCGCCGCGGGATCTCCTACGAGGAGATGGTCCGGCGCGACCTTCACCTCGCTGTCGCGGAGCTGCGGATCAAGTACCGCCAGGCGGCGCGGTTCGGCGACAACCTCGTGGTCGAGACGACCTGCCGCGAGATCCACAGGGTGACCGCGCGCTTCAGCTACCGCGTCCTCCGGGGCGAGGAGGTGATCTGCGACGGCGACATCCTCCTCGCGTGCCTCGGATCGAGCCTCACGCTGACGCGGATCCCGGACGACATCGCCGCGCTGCTGTCGAGCCCCGAGACGACGACCGGCAGCTAGCGGCGTCCGCTCAGTCGCCCTCCGCCGCGCCTGCGTCGGCCCCGCTGCGCACGAGGCGCGCCGGCATCTCGACCGTCTGCGGCGGCTCGATGCTCTCGCCGAGGAACGTGCGCCACTGGACGACGTAGCGCCCGCGCAGGGGCCCGGCGACGTAGCGCTCGCTCATCGGCGGCACCGCGACCGCGGGGATGCCGTCGACGAGCAGGTAGAACAGCGCGTCGGTCTGATTGACCGCGACGAAGCCCTCGCCGGGCGCGCCCGGGTCGACGCTCGCGGGCAGCGGGAGCGGCTCTTCCCGGATGGCCGCGAGCTCGTCGCGCGTCAGGAAGACGCCGCCCTGCGCCGACGGGAGCCCCGCGGCGGCGTACGCCGCGCCCGGGGGCGGCATGAGCATGTCGGTCGAGATCAGGTCGGTGCGCCGGTCGACCGACGTGACCTCGAACGCGACGCCGCCGCCGCTCTGCCAGGCGTAGTTCGCGTAGAGCGGCACCTCGCCGGCCACGCACTCGGGCGACTTCGGGTCGACGCCGAGGATCTCCAGCAGCGCCCGGCAGAGCAGGGGCCCCCCTTCGCCGGCCTCGGGCACCCTGCCGAGCTCGAGGTACAGCGCGCCGAGGCTCGCGTGCATCTCGATCTTGCGGACGTCGATCTCGAGCCGCTTGCCTTCACCGACCGGGCGCGCCGAGCCGGCCGACAGCGGCGTCACGTCGACGCGCCGCTCGCCGAGCAGCGTGCGGAGCGCCCCCGGCGGCACGACCCGGTACTGGGTCAAGGCCGGCCAGAGCAGGACCTCCCCGTGGACGTCGTGGCGGGCGCGGAGCTCCGAGCCGGAGGGCAACGGGAGCGCCCGCGACGTGAACTGGACCCGCATGCGCCCCGTCTCGGCGAGATCGACCTTCCACGTCAGCTCGGTGAGCCGCTGCGCCGCGTGGATCCCGGCGGCAGCCACCTCGGGCGCCTTGGGGGGCTGCGGCACGTCGCGCCAGCGGAAGGCCGCCGCGAGCGTGACGCCCGGGAGCTCGCGGGACGAGAGCGTGTCCTCCGGCAGGGGGGTCGCGGGCGGCAGCGGCAGCGGCAGCGGCGACTGCTGGCTCGCCTCGGACATGATGATCCGGCCGTAGTCGTCCGACACGAGCTTCGCGCTCGCCTCGGCCGCCGAGGCGTCGAGCAAGTCCGGCGTCTCGTTCGCGAGCGGCGCGGGGAGGATCCTCGCGTTCGGGCTCGCCCCGGCCTCCACGAGATCGGCGGGCTGGTGGCGCGACGGCTCGCACCCGGCGGCGGCGAGCAGCAGGCCGACGGCGGCGACGCGCGCGCTGATCACGGCTCCCGCTCGAAGGTGTGGATCACCTGCACCCGCCGGTCGAGCGGCGGCGGGTCGGGCGCGTACTGCGTGTCCACGAAGACCGCGGTGCAGCGGGGATGGCAGGCCACGAGCAGGTTGCAGTTCGCCGCCTCGTTGTCGAACACCGCGATGACGCGCCCGAGCCGGGAGAGCTGCGGGGCGACGCTCCGCTTGAACTCGGTGTCGGGCATCTCGAACCTCGGCTTCACGACGAGCTCCGTGCCGATGACCCCGATGGGGAAGCCGAGGTCGCGCAGGCTCGCGAACGAGCCGAGCGCCATGTTCGGGAGGTCGCGCCCGGTGAGGTACACGAGCGTCGCCCCCGCCGCGTGGCAGTCGCGCGCGTACTGGCTCGCGCCCGGCACCTCGACGTCGTGCCGGATGTGCGGATCGTTGAAGAAGCGGGCCTTCCAGAACTCGAAGGCGTGCAGATGGAGCGACTCGTCGTCGACGCCGAGCCGGCGCAGGTTGTCCTGGAACCCGTACCCGATGCCCTCGGGCGCCGCGTGCTCGAGGAGGGCGGCGGCGTGCGGGTGCTTGCGGCGCCACTCCTCCGCGAGCTCGTGGAGGATCGCGACCACCCGCGGCCGGTTGTCCATGAGGGTGCCGTCGAGATCGAAGACGATCACGGGAGGCCCCTCGGACCGGTCGGCCGCCCGCTCGACGATGGAGTTCAGGAGCCGCGTCCGCTCGAGGGGGACGAGGCGCTTCTCGTGGAACAGCGTGCTCAAGGTCGTCGCGCCGCGAAGGAGCGCGTCTTCCGCGCTGCTCCTCCGGCGGAACCCTAGCGCGAACTCGCCCTCCCCAGAAGCCGCGGCATCCACCCCCGTGGCCGGAGCGCGTTATGTCCGTAAGTGTGCAGAAATATCCTACATTGTTGGCCCCGCTGTTCCGCTTTTCGTAGCATTTTCTACACCGGGGACCCCGAGACCCCCCGAAGGAAGGCCCATGCAGAACCGCATCATGACCGCTCTGGCCCTGGCGATGGCGCTGACCGCTGTGTCGGGCTGCTCGAAGACCCCTCGCGATCGCCTTCAGGGGCGCTGGTATGGCGACTCCATCGAGAACGCCCCCGTCGAACAGCTCACGAAGGCGACCGGATGGGTCAAGGGGACGGCGCTCGAGTTCAACGGCAGCAAGGTCACGGTGACCGTGCCCGCGGAGACGCCGCGCAGCGGCACCTTCAAGGTGGCCAAGGCGGAGGGCGATCAGGTGACCGTCGCGTTCCTCCGTCCCGAGGGCGGGCTCGATCAAGCGGAGTTCCGCTTCGCCACGGATCACACGCTGCGCTGGGAGATCGGCGACGGCCGCGCGATCGTGCTGGCCAAGGCGAAGAACTGAGATCGGGTGGCGCGCGCCGCCGCGCCCCCGCGCCGCGCCCCCTCCTGAGCCGCTGCCGGGCCCCTCGGCCGGCCGAGGGCCCTGCCACGCGGCCGCCTACCGCCGTACCCGCTCCCGCCGCACCCGCGTGAGCCACCGCGTCTCGCCGCGCTCGCCGTCGCGCGCGAGCAGCACCACGACGTCCTCCGAGAGCGGCCCGGTGAGGCGCCGCCGCGCCTCCTCGATGGAGCGCACCTCGGCGCCGTTCACGGACAGGAGCCGATCGCCGGGCTCGATCCCGGCCTCCTCCGCCTCGCTCGCCGGAGGCACCGACACCACGGTCACGGTCCGGCGCGCCTCGCCGAGCGTCACCGCCAGGCTCCCCGCGCCCTTCGGGTCCTGCCGCGCGCCGCCGCCCGGCAGCGCGATCCTGACCCGGTCGATCGTCCTGCCGGCCCGGACCTGCACCGGCTGCGACTCGGCGCGCCCGAGCTCCGCGCTGTACGCCTCGAGCACCGCCGTGCCCTCGGGCAGGCCGCCGAGCTGGAACCGCCCGTCCCGGTCGGTGGTCACGACGCCCGGCGGCAGCGGGCCGAGCGGCAGGTACGTCGGCACGCGGTCGCGCGCGACGCGGGCCCCTGCGACCGGATCGCCGCGCTGATCGACGACCTGGCCGGCGACCTCTCCTGCCTCGAACAGGTCGATGCGCCCGAGGTCCGTGGGGCGATCGGGATCGCCGGCGAGGGTGACCCGCAGCGTCGCCGGCGCGAACCCGTCGCGGGTCACCGTCACGCGGAACTGGCCCGGCGCGAGGTCTCCGAGCGTGAAGGCGCCCTCCGCGTCGCTCGTGGCGCGGCGCGGCCCGGTCGGCGAGAACAGCGTGATCCGCGCGCCCTCGAGCCGCTCGCGCCCGCCGCGCCCGGTCACGGTGCCGGTGGCCTTGAGGGCGGCGCTCATCTCGAGCCGCAGCGCCTTCGGCGCGGCGTCGACCTGCTCGACGCGCGAGGACCTGCCGGAGCGCACGAGGCTGATCCGGAGCGGGAGGCCGGCGGCGTCGGGCAGCCTCGCGTCGCCGTCGTCGTCCGTGAAGAGCGTCTTGCGGAGCGGAACGGCGACGTCGAGCGAGAGGACGCGCACCTCCACGCGGTCGATCGGGTAGCCGCGATCGTCGGTGACGTGGAGGGCCACCGCCTCGCGCACCTTCGGGAGGACGACCTCGATCTCCTTGCGATCGCGCTCCGGGACCTCGACGACGAGCCGCGCCACGACGTCGCCGGGCGACTCGGGCCGGGAGACCGAGACGAGCACCTCGTCGGGGACCGCGGCGAAGGCGAACGTGCCGTCGTCCGCGGAGTACGTCACCCGCTCGAGCGAGCCGGCGGTCGCGGCCAGCTCGACGCGCGCGCCGGCGACCGGCCTGCGGTCCTCCTCGAGGACGCGGCCCTCGAGCAGGCCGCCCTGGCGCATCACCACGCGCACATGGGCCTCGCCGCCCGGCTGCAGCGTCACGATCTCGCTGGACGTCTCCACGTACTCCGGGTGGCGGACGATGGCGTGGACGCGCCCCGGGGTGACGGGCTCGGCCCGGAAGGTGCCGTCGGCGCGCGTGACCCACGGGTCGCCGGACCGCGCCGCGGCGGCCGGGACGAACGCGTCGCCGCGCGGCAGATCCGGGATGGGGCCGGGCATGACCCCGAGCTCTCCCGCCGGGATGAGCGGCGCTGGACCGGGCAGGGCGCGCTCGAAGTGCTCGTCCCTGAACTCGGACATCGCGGTCGTCTCGTCGATGGGCATCCCGTCGGCGTCGGCCCCGACGATCTCGAGGGTCGCGCCCGGGACCGGGTAGCCGCGGTCGTCCACGACCTCGCCCACGAGCGCGCCGCCGCGGAGCAGCGGGATGCGGACCTCGGCGGCGCCTGCGTCGACCTGCACGGCGTTCCTCGGCACGAAGCCGGCCGCCAGGGCCGACGCGCTCGCGTACCCCGGCGCGATCGGCCCGAGCGTCACGGATCCGTCGTCGCCCGTGCGCCCGTGCAGCGGGAACGCCGACAGGCCCTGCTCGACGAGCACGACGTTCGCGCCCTTCACGGCCGGCGCGTCCTCGCCGTCGCCGTCGGTCACGAGGAGGCGCACGTGGCGGCCGGGCCCGAGGACGAGCTTCACCTCCTTGCCCTCGCCGCGCCTCACGGGCACGGCGAGCGCGGTCGCGCTCACGGCGGCGCCGCGCCGCGCCTTGAGATCGTACACCCCGTCGCGGAGCCCGGCGATCCTCGCGGCGCCGGTCGCGTCGGTGGTCGTGCTGCGCGCCGGCCACAGGCCGGTGCCGGCGGCGAGCACGGTCGCGCCGCCTGCGGGCTGCCCCTCCGCGTCCACCACCCGGACCGTGAGCGCGCCGAGCCGATCCATGCGGAGCCTGAGCGGCACCGGCCCGGGCACGATGCCCGTCCGCACGGTGTCCTCGAAGCCGAGCGCCGACGCGCGGACGACGTAGGGCGCCGCGCCGAGCCGCTCGAACCGCGCGCGGCCCCCCTCGGCGGTCGTCGCGACGAAGGGGAGGGGATCGGCGGTCGCGACCGTGACCTCGGCGCCGTCGATCGGGCGCTCCGCCTCGTCGACGACCAGCACGTCCAGCACCTTCGCGGGCCGCAGCACGAGGTCGACGGCGCGCGGCCCCGGCTCCAGCGCGAGGCGCGTCGAGGCGCGAGCCCGCTCCGCGCCGTACGCCATGATCCACGCCTCCCCGGACGGCAGCCCGGCGAAGCGAGCCTCGCCCGCCAAATCGGTCCTCTGCTCGCCGGCGAAGTACGCCCGGTCCTCGCGCAGCGCGAAGACGCGCACCGTGGCGTCCTGGAGCGGGCGCCCCTGCTCGTCGCGCACCGTGGCGGTGAGATCGGCCGCGCGCCCTTCGACCCAGGCGGGCACCGGCGGCGCGGGGATCGACGCCTGCGGCAGGAACCGCGGGCCCAGGTCGCGCAGCGTGGTCGCTGCGAGGAAGCAGACCAGCGCGGCGATCGCGGCCAGGACGGCATCGAGCCGCGACCGGCGCTCGGGCCGGTCGGCTTCGGCTGCGGGTTGCTTGTCCTGCTCGGCCACGGCCTGGATCTCTACTCCGGATCCGCGAGAACGCCGAACCTCCCGGGACCGTTCCCGCGGGCGGGGTCCGCCCCCGGTCGATGTCGCCGGCTCAGGCCTGGCGACCGCGGTGCTGCTCGATCACGGCCAGGATCTCCTCCTCGGCGAGGATGTGGTCCGTGGCCTTGGCCTTCACCAGGATGGCGTCGACGAGCTCCTTCGAGGGCTCGATCTTCCGCTGCCTGAGCCAGTAGTTCACGTTGGAGGCGCCGGACATGTAGCCCACGCAGATCTCCTGCTTCCGGCCGAACATGCCTGCCGGGACGCCGGAGTAGATCCGGTCGGCCATCCAGGAGTCGCCCTTCGCCTCGGCCTTGATGATGGCCGCCGCGTGCACGCCGGTGGCCGTGCGGAAGGCGTCCCGTCCGACCAGGGGGTAATTGATGGGGACGTCCCAGCCGACCGCCTGCGCGGCCGTCGTGCAGTACTCGAGGAGGTGGGTGAGGTCCTGGTGCTCGAGGAGGCCGAGGAGCTTCATGTTGAGCAGGATGAGCTCCATGGCGGCGTTGCCGACGCGCTCGCCGATGCCGAGGGCGGTGCCGTGCACCCGGTCCGCGCCGAACTGGAGCGCCCAGATCGCGTTCTCGAGCGCGAGCCCGCGGTCGTTGTGGCCGTGCCAGTCGATGCCGACCGAGGCCCCGGCCCCGGCGACGATGGCGCGCGTGAAGTTGATGAGGTTGCGGACCCCGTCGGGCGTCGCGTGCCCGACGGTGTCGCACAGGCACAGCCGGGACGCGCCGTGGTCGATGGCGACCTTGAAGAGCGTCGCCAGCACCTCGGGGCGCGAGCGCGTCGTGTCTTCCGTGACGTAGGCGACCGGCAGCCCGGCCTTCACGCCCGCGTCGATCGCGTCGGCGCTGCGCTGGGCGATGAGGTCGACGTCCCATGCCTCCGCGAGCTGCCGGATCGGGCTCGATCCGATGAAGGCGTAGATCTCGACCGGGATCCCCGCGCGCTGCGAGATCTCGATCATCGGCGTGATGTCCGAGACGACCGTGCGGCCTGCGCAAGCGATGCGGAGGGGCAGGTGGTTGTCTGCCACCTCCTTGCACATCCGGAGCACGTCCTCGAAGGCCCGCTGCGAGCTGCCGGGCAGGCCGACGTCGGCGATCTGGATGCCGACCTTGGCCATCAGGTGGAGCAGCTTGAGCTTGCTCTCGATGTTCGGGTCGGCGACGGAGGGATTCTGCAGACCATCGCGCAGGGTCTCGTCGAAGAAGCCGATCTCCTTCGGAATGACGCGCCCGACGCGGCCCACCTCGTTCCAGTCGTAGATGAGATCGGTCGGGCGGATAGCGGCGGCAGCGATCGCCATGCTCTGAGTATAGTGCGCCGTTCTCAACGCCGAGCCTGAAACGAAGCTCTTCCGGCGCGCTCGACATGACGCGCGGCGCAGGCGAAGACGCGGAGAACGACGCTGGTGACTCCGTGATGCATGCTCCGTCACATCGCGGTCGCGCGGAGGATCCGAGCACGCGGGCCGGCGGCGACGACGAGCGCGGCCGGCGCCTGCGAGCGCGCAGGCCGGCATCGACGCCGGCGGGGCAGGGTGCAGCCCCGTCAGAAAAAGCGCCGGGGCCAGGACGGGGCAGACGTTCGCGAGCGCCACGCGCACAGCAGCGCGCGTTCAGCGGCGGTGAAGGCTGAATTGGCGGGCGCGGTGCGCTGGCCCTGCGCGCCTGGCAAGCCTAAGCTTCCGGCCACAACGATGTGGCAATCCCTCCCTGAGTTCGGGACCGGCGTCCTTTACGCCATTCTGGTGACCGCGGCGTATACCTTCGCCGTCGGGCTCGCGTCGGCGCGCGGGCGACCGCGGCTGCTGCAGGCGGCGCGGCTCGGCGCGTACGGCACGATCGCGCTGGTCGGCCTCGCGGTGCTCGTGCTGGCGTACGCCTTCGTCAGCCACGACTTCCGCATCGCCTACGTCGCCCAGTACAGCGACCGGTCGATGAGCACGCCGTACCTCATCGCGGCGCTCTGGGGCGGGCAGGACGGCTCGCTGCTCTGGTGGATGTTCCTGACCGCGCTGTTCGCGGGAGGCTGCGTCGTCTGGCTGCAGCGCCGGTACCTGGAGCTCCAGCCCTACGTCATCGCGACGCTGATGAGCGTCCTCATCTTCTTCGCAGCGCTGATGATCTTCGCGGTGAACCCGTTCCGCACGAGCGTGGCGGGCGCCCCGATCGACGGCAACGGGCTGAACTACCAGCTGCGCAATTTCTACATGATCATCCACCCGCCGAGCCTCTACATCGGCTTCACGAGCGCGGCGGTCCCGTTCGCCTTCGCGATCGCCGCCCTCGCCACGGGCCGGCTCGACAGCGAGTGGATCGTGGCGACGCGGAAGTGGATGCTCTTCTCCTGGCTGTTCCTCTCCATCGGCAACGTGCTCGGGATGCTGTGGGCTTACGAGGAGCTCGGCTGGGGCGGCCCGTGGGCGTGGGATCCGGTCGAGAACGCCGCGTTCCTCCCGTGGCTCACGGCGAGCGCCTACGTGCACTCAACGATGATCCAGGAGCGCCGCGGCATGCTGAAGGTGTGGAACGTCTCGCTCATCTGCGGGACGTTCTTCCTCACCATCTTCGGCACCTGGCTCACGCGGTCGGGCCTCATCGCGAGCGTGCACTCCTTTGCCCAGTCCGGCATCGGCATCTGGTTCGTCGGCTTCATGGCCGTGATCCTGGCGACGTGCACCGCGCTGATCGTCTACCGCCTGCCACGGCTGCGCAGCGACGGGCAGTTCGAGTCGCTCTTGTCGCGCGAGGCCGCGTTCCTCCTCAACAACTGGGGCCTCTTCAGCATCATGATCTTCATCGCGGTCGCGACCGTATGGCCGCGCATCAGCGAGTGGCTGCTCGATCAGAAGTCGACGCTGGGGCCGACGTTCTACAACATGTGGCTCCCTCCGGTCGCCCTCGTGGTCTTCTTGATGATGGGCGTCGCGCCGCTGCTCGGGTGGCGGAAGACGTCGCCGGAGCTCTTCCGGAAGAGCTTCCGCTGGCCGGTGCTGGCCACGGTCGTCACGGTGGCGCTCCACCTCTCGCTCGGGAAGAAGGTGGGCTTCGCCCCGTTCGTCGCCGTGGACCCGATCTACCCCGGCCAGCTCGGCGCCGCGCTCGCGAAGCTCGCGTCGACCTACCCGTTCATCACGGTGGCGATCGCCTCGTTCAACGTCGCCGTCGTCATCCAGGAGTTCGCCCGCGGCATCGCGGCGCGGCAGAAGCGCGGGGGCGAGTCGCTCTTCACCTCGTTCTACAACCTGATCGCCAGGTCGCGGCGCCGCTACGGCGGCTACATCGTGCACGTCGGCATCGCGGTGATGTTCATCGGGTTCGCCGGCCGCGCGTGGGGCGTCGACAAGGAGATCAGCCTCCGCCCGGGCGAGGCCGTGGAGATCGAGGAGTACCGCCTCGTCTACGCCGGTCCGCGCATGGAGGTCGACAGCGAGAAGCGGATGGTCTTCGCCGACCTCGACGTCGAGCGACACGGCACGCCGGTCGGCCGGATCAGCCCGGCGAAGTACATCTACAAGGCGACCCCCGAGGCGCCGTCGACCGAGGTCGCCCGGCACATCACGCTCAAGAACGACCTCTACGTGATCATCGGGATGGCGAACCCCCAGACCAAGGTCGCTTCCTTCCAGCTGCACGTGAACAACCTGATCTCGTTCATGTGGTTCGGCGCGGGGATCCTCGTCCTCGGGGCGCTCATCGCGATGTGGCCCGACATCGTGCTCGAGGAGGCCGGCGCGTTCGGCTATGTCCGGGCGGGAGGGTCGGTCGTGGCGTCCGTCGTGTTCGCCTTCCTGCTCGCCGGCGGCCCGTCGCAGGCCTACGGACGCCCCATCCAGGAGAGGCTCGGGCCGCCGATCCTGCAGGCGCCAGGCGACGTCGACGACGACGACGCCCGCGCCCCCGCCTCCGGCGCGTCCGTTCATCCCGGGCGGGCGCCGGCGATCGGTGCAATGCTCCCGACCGCTGCCGAGCCCAGGCAGCCAGCCTTCGAATGAGCCGCACACGACACCTTATCCACGGCATCACCCTCCTCGCCGCAGGCGTCATCGCCCTCGTCGTCCTGCTGCGCTCGCCGGAGTTCGCTCACGGCCAGCAGCTCGGGGAGGGGATGCAGCGCTCGGGCACCGTCGGCATCCAGAGCGACGACGAGCGCAAGCTCTTCTGGAGCGTGATCTGCACGTGCGGCTGCCCGCGTGAGACCCTCGGGACGTGCACCTGCGGCTTCGCCCACGAGCGCCGTGATGAGCTCCGCGCGGCGCTCGCGTCGGGGCTCTCGGTGGAGGCCATCAAGGCCGCCTACGCCGAGCGCTTCGGGGCGGAGGCGCTGTCCGTACCGCCGAACAAGGGCAGCCAGCGGCTGATCTACCTCCTCCCGCTCGGCGCTATCCTGGGCGGCGCCGGCGTCGTCATCATGACGCTGCGCCGCTGGAAGCGGCGCAGCGACGAGGCGGGCGCCGCCGGCGAGCGATCCCGGAAGGGCGTTGTCCCCGGCGCGCGCGACGATTACGACGACAAGCTCGACGAGGAGCTCAAGAACCTCGACCGCGAAGACCGCGCATGAGTGCCGAAACGTCCGCCAAAAGCGCCGCCACGGCCACGGCCCACGCGGCCGTGATCCGGGGCTCTGACTCGCCGCTCGAGCGGCAAATCGTTCACTACGCCCGCTTCGGGGCGCCGCTCGTGGCGCTCGTCGGCGCCGGCGTCGCGGGGCTCGTCGCCGGGCCGCCCGCGGCGATCCTCGTGCTCGCCGGCGGCGCGCTCGTCGCCGTGATCGCCATCTTCTGGGCGAGCCTGCGCGTGCTGCTCGGGGAGACGCCGCTGAGCGGCGCCGACGCGTACGCCATCGGCGCGCCGCGCGCAGAGGAGGAGCAGAAGCAGGCCGTCCTGCGCGCGCTCAAGGACCTGGAGTTCGAGCGGAGCGTCGGGAAGATCAGCGACGAGGACTACGCCGAGCTGGTCGCGAAGTACCGCGCCGAGGCGAAGCGGCTGCTCCGCGTGCTGGACACCGACGCGCAGCCGCGGCGCGAGCAGGTCGCCGCGCTCGTGGCGAGCCACCTCCGGCGCGCCGGGCTGCAGGACGACGGCGGCGTGGACGCCCCGGGGCAGGGCGAGGACGCGGCCGCGAGCGCGCCGGAGGGCGCCGCCGCCGCGCCGGAGGGCGCCGTCACGGAGGCCAGACCGGCGAAGCAGGAGCGCGTTCCGGAGCCGGCGGCGGACGGCGAGAGCGACCTGGCCGCGGCGGCGGAGGAGCGCGAGGCGGCGCAGGCGCTGGCGTGCGCGGCCTGCGGCACGCTGAACGACGAAGACGCCGTGTTTTGCAAGAAGTGCGGGACGAAGTGCGCGGCCGGCGCGCCGCTGGCCGACCCGGCTGCGACGGACGAGGCCGTGGCCGGCGTCGACGAGAACGACAGCAGGAGGGCGTTGTGATGCGCTGGACCAGGTACACCCCGCTGGCCGCGATCGCCTCGCTGAGCATGACCGCCGCGCACGCGGCGCAGGCGCAGCCGGCTGCTCCGGCCCCGCCCGCGGCGGCCGCCGCCTCGGCGCAGCCCGCGGCGGGCAAGGCGGCTTCCGCGCAGCCCGCGGCGCCCAAGCAGGATGCGAAGACGCTGGCGCCGAGCGCGGCGAAGCCGCCGGCGGGGGCCGCGGCTGCCGGGAGCGCGAGCCCCGCTGCAGCCTCGACGGCTGGGGCGGACGCGGGCGCCCCCGACGCCGCGGGCGCTCTCCCGCCGGGCCATCCCGAGGTCGGGCAGGAGCTGCCTTCCGGTCACCCTCCGGTGGGAAAGCCTCCCGCGAGAGACGCGGCATCCCGGCGCGCTTCCGAGGCGGCGACCGGCCTGTTCGAGGCGCCCGAGGACACGGCCCGGGAAGACGCCGCCCTCCCGCCCGGCGTCCTCGTGCTCACCGTGCAGGACGCGGACGGCAGGCCCGTCCCTCGCATCCCGGTCGACGTCGACATCATGCAGAGCTCGGTGACGAAGGGCGACTCGCGCGAGCGCGTGAAGCGAGAGACGGACGACGCGGGCACCGTCCGGCTCGAGAACCTCACGATCGGCGGCGGCACGAGCTACGGCATCTCGGTCACGCGCGACGGCGGCACGTTCTCGCTGCCGCATTTCGGGCTCAGCGCCGAGGCCGGCAAGCGCGCCGTGCTCCACGTCTACGAGGCCACGTCGGACGTGAACAACCTGCTGGTCGGGACGCA
This sequence comes from Sorangium sp. So ce362, assembly GCF_051519845.1. Taxonomy (NCBI): domain Bacteria; kingdom Pseudomonadati; phylum Myxococcota; order Polyangiales; family Polyangiaceae; genus Sorangium; species Sorangium sp. So ce362. The sequence goes on from NZ_CP150332.1 coordinate 10,844,958, forward strand.
GGGCATCATCTACCTCCAGCTCCGGCAGGACTCCATCTCGGTGGAGCAGCTGTTCCAGGTCTACAACCTCGGCCGCGTCGCCTGGCTGCCCAACGAGACGTTCGCCCTCCCGCCCGACTACAAGGCGTTCAACAAGACCGAGAGCATGGACGAGGTGCGCTTCGAGGAGGTCAAGGGCACCGGTGCGGCGCTGCGCGGCACCGTGAGCCCCGGCCGGCACGAGGGCCAGTTCCGCTGGCAGGTCCCGCTCAATATGGAAGAGCGCCAGACGATCCGCATCGAGCTGCCGCCGCGCATGGCCCAGATGCGCGTGATGGCCGAGGCGTCGAAGTCGATGACGCTGAACGTCGCCGGCTTCCCGGCGGCGCAGCGCACCCAGAACCGGGACGGCAAGAAGATCCTGATCACCGAGCGGCAGGGCACCCGCGTGGAAGGCGGGCTGAAGACCCTCGAGATCACGCTCGGCGGGCTGCCGACGCCCAGCGTGGGCCGATGGATCGCGCTCCTCCTGGCCGGCGCCGCCGTGATCGGCGGGGCCGCGATGAACCTGGCCCGTCGGCGCGACGAAGACCGCGGGCCCGACGACGAGGAGCGGCGAGAGCTGATCGAGGCGCGCGACGCGCTGCTCGACGAGTTCGTCGAGCTCGAGCGCGCGCGCAAGCGGGGCGACGTCGGTCCGAAGACGTACGATCGCATCCGGGGGGCGCTCCTCGACGCGCTCGCGCGCCTCGTGGCCATGATCGAAGCGAAGCCGGCGCACGGGAAGGCCGCCGGCTCACGCGAGCCGGCCGGCGCGCGGCGGAAGGCGGACGCTGCCGGGTCGCCGCCCCCCTGAGGTGGGGGCAGCACCGGGTGCCGGAGGGGCGGCCGGCTGGAAGGCCGGTCTCGCTGCGGGCGCAGCCCTCCTGATCGTCGGCATCGCCGCGCTCGCCCGCCATCGCGCCGGACCGCCGGCGCGCTGCGCGCCGGGGATGGTCGCGCTCGGCCCGCGGTGTTGCGGCGAGGGCCAGCGCCTCGAGGCTGACCGCTGCGCCGGCGCGCCGAGCCGCTGCGGCGCAGGCCTCGCGCCGACCCCCGCCGGCTGCGTCGCGCCGAGCGCGACCGTACGCATCCCCGCCGGGACGCTGCGGCTCGGTCCGAGCGACTGGGAAGCTCAGGGCGTCGTCGAGGCGCGCGAGGTGTTCGTCCCGGCGTTCGCGCTCGACGCGTTCGAGGTCACCGAGCAGCGCTACGCCGCCTGCCTTGCGGCCGGCGCGTGCGCCTCGCTGGCGCTGCGCGATGAGCCAGGCCTCCCGGTGACGAGGATCACCCTGGAGGAGTCCGCCCGCTACTGTGCCTTTGCGGGCGGGGCGCTCCCTTCGCGGGATCAGCTGGCCTTCGCTGCGGCGGGCCCCTCGAGCCGGCGGTACCCGTGGGGCGACACGGGCGCGGTCTGCCGGCGCGTCGCCTTCGGCTTGCGGGCGGGCCCATGCGGATGGGGCGCGACGGGCCCGGAGCTCGCCGGCTCGCGCCCTGACGGCGCCGCTCTGCACGCGGGCGGGCGCGTGTTCGACCTGGCCGGCAATGTCGCCGAGTGGGCGGCCCCGGATCGGCCCGAGGACGGGGTCTCGGGGGCTCACGGCGGATCGTGGGCCGACGAGGCAGCTGCGGCGCTCCGCACCTGGAATCGGCAGCTTGTTCCGGTACTCACTCGCTCGCCGGATCTCGGCTTCCGGTGCGTCTATCCTCCTTGAGCGCACGCCGCGCCCCTCGCGCGCCGCGTTGGAGGGGGAGAGGGGAGGAGGCCGACGACCGATCTCAAAACAGTCCGGAAACGCGCTCCGTCTGGTCCGGATTGGGTTACAGTTCCCCTTCCCAATGGCTGTCGCGCTTCTCTCGATCGGCACCGAGCTCACCCGCGGCGAGATCCTCAACACCAACGCGGCCTGGCTCGCTGCCGAGCTCACCGCAGCGGGCTTCACGGTCAGCGAGTCCACGACCGTCGACGATGACGTCGATCGCATCGCCGCCGCCGTCCGCCAGCTCGCGGGCGCGCACCGGCTGGTGATCGCCACCGGCGGTCTGGGTCCCACCACGGACGACCTCACCCCGCTCGCCGCAGCGCGCGCGACAGGCACCGACCTCGTGCGCGACGACAGCACGTTGCTCGCCATCCGCCGCCGCGTCGAGAGCCGTGGCAAGACGATGAACGCGGGTCACGAGAAGCAGGCCGACGTCCCTTCCGGCTCGGAGATACTGCCGAACTCGTCCGGCACCGCGCCCGGCTTCGGGATCCACCTCGGCGAGTCCACGGTCTTCTTCCTGCCGGGCGTGCCGCGGGAGATGAAGAGCATGTTCACCGAGCAGATCTTGCCGCGCGTGCGGCCGGCCGCTCCGAACAACACCTTCCAGGTCCGCCTTCGCACCTACAGTCTGCCCGAGTCCGCGCTGGGCGAGCTCCTGAAGGGCGTGGAGGAGGCCTATCCCGGCATCACGCTTGGCTACCGCGTGCATTACCCGGAGGTCGACGTGAAGGTCCACGCTCACGCCGCCACGCACTCGATGGCGCACGAGCTGGCGTTGAGGGCGACGGCCGATGTCCGTGGGCGGCTCGGCACGGCCGTGTACGGGGAGGGGGACGACGCCTTCCCGGAGATGGTCGGGCGCTCCGTGCGCGCCCGCGGCTGGCGGCTCGCCGTCTCGGAGTCGTGCACTGGCGGGCTGATCTCTCACCTGCTCACGAGCTACCCGGCGAGCGACTACCTTGTCGGCGCCGCGGTCACGTACGCGAACAGCGCCAAGACGCGGCTGCTCGGCGTCGCGGAGGACACCCTGCGCGGCCACGGCGCGGTGTCGGCCGAGGTCGCCGCCGAGATGGCCCAGGGCGTCCGCCGCCTCTGCGAGGTCGACGTCGCCATCTCGGTCACCGGCATCGCCGGACCGACCGGCGGCACGGCGACCAAGCCGGTCGGCCTTTGCTACTGGGCTGTGTCGCACCCCGGCGGCCTCGTCGTGCGCGACCGCGTGTTCTCGGGGGATCGCGAAGAGGTCCAGCTCGGCGCCGCCTACGCCGTCCTGGACCTCCTCCGCCGCATCGCCGGCAATCTCCCCGAGCGCTGACGCGGGCTGACGACCGTCAGTTGGGCGCCGCGCGCGTGAACGTGAGCGCGCCGCCCGCTCGGTCGATCTGCACCGTGTCGCCCTGCTTGAACTCGCCGCCGAGGATCCGCTTCGCGAGCTCGTCCTCGATGCTCCTCTGGATGGCGCGCTTCAGCGGCCTTGCGCCGTACTGCGGATCCCACCCCTGCTCGATGAGGTAGCCCTTCGCCTCCGACGAGATGGTGAACAGGAGCCCGCGCCGATCCAGGCGCCTTCGCAGCAGACCGAGCTGGATATCGACGATCTTCTCCATCTGCTCGCGCTCCAGCCGCCGGAACACGATGAGATCGTCCAGGCGATTCAGGAACTCGGGGCGGAAGTGCCTCCGCACCTCCTCGACGACGGCCCTCCTCACGAGCTCGGCCTTCTCTTCCGCCGGCAGGTTCGCGCGCTCCTCGATGGCCGCGGCCGCGGGCGTCCCGAGGTTGGATGTCAGGATGATGATCGTGTTCTTGAAATCGACCGTGTGCCCCTGCCCATCGGTCAGGCGCCCGTCGTCGAGCACCTGGAGGAGCGTGTTCCAGATGTCCGGGTGCGCCTTCTCGATCTCGTCGAACAGCACCACGCTGTACGGCCGCCGGCGCACCGGCTCCGTGAGCTGGCCGCCCTCCTCGTAGCCGACGTACCCGGGCGGCGCGCCGATCAGGCGGGCCACCGCGTGGCGCTCCCCGTACTCGCTCATATCGAGCCGCACCATGGCCCGCTCGTCGTCGAAGAGGATCTCGGCGAGCGCGCGCGCGAGCTCGGTCTTGCCGACGCCGGTCGGCCCGAGGAACAGGAACGACCCGATCGGCCGCCGCTCGTCCCCGAGGCCTGCCCTCGAGCGCCGGATGGCGTTCGACACCGCGCGGAGCGCGTCCTCCTGCCCGACGACGCGCCGGCGCAGCTCGTCCTCCAGGCGCAGGAGCTTCTGCATCTCGCTCTCGAGCATCTTGGACACGGGGATCCCGGTCCACTTCGAGACGACCGCGGCGATGTCCTCGTCGGTGACCTCCTCCTTCAGGTAGCTCTCCTTCGACTGCACCTGCGCGAGCGTGGCGCGGATCGCCTCGAGCTTCTTCTCGATCTCCGGGATCCTGCCGTAATGGATCTCCGCGGCGCGCCCGAGGTCGCCGGCGCGCTTCAGGCGCTCCTCCTCCAGCTTGAGCTCCTCGATCTGCGGCTTGAGCTGGCGCAGCTCGGAGATGAGCTCCTTCTCTCGCATCCACTGCGCCCGCATCGCGTCGCGCTGCCCCTGGAGATCGGCGATCTCGCGCCGCACCTCGTCGAGGCGCGCCTTGCTCGCCTTGTCGCTCTCGCGCTTCAGCGCCTGCTCCTCCATCTGCAGCTTGAGCAGATCGCGCTCCACCTGGTCGATCGGCGTGGGCAGGCTGTCGATCTCCATGCGGATCTTCGACGCCGCCTCGTCCACGAGGTCGATCGCCTTGTCGGGCAGGAACCGCTCGGTGATGTACCGATTCGACAGCACCGCGGCGGCCACGAGCGCTGCGTCCTGGATGCGGATCCCGTGGTGGACCTCGTACTTCTCCTTGAGGCCTCGCAGGATGGCGATCGTGTCCTCGACGCTGGGCTGCGCGACGAGCACCTGCTGGAACCGCCGCTCCAGCGCCGCGTCCTTCTCGATCCGCTTCCGGTACTCGTCGAGGGTGGTCGCGCCGATGCACCGCAGCTCGCCGCGCGCGAGCGCGGGCTTCAGCATGTTGGCCGCGTCCATGGCGCCCTCCGCCGCGCCGGCGCCCACCAGCGTGTGGAGCTCGTCGATGAACAGGACGATGCGCCCGTTCGAACCCTCGATCTCCTTGAGCACCGCCTTCAGCCGGTCCTCGAACTCGCCGCGGAACTTCGAGCCTGCGACCATCGCGGCGAGGTCGAGCGCGGCGATGGTCTTGTCCTTGAGCGACTCCGGCACGTCTCCCGCCACGATCCGGTGCGCGAGGCCCTCGACGATGGCCGTCTTGCCGACGCCGGGCTCACCGATGAGCACCGGGTTGTTCTTTGTGCGCCGCGAGAGCACCTGAATCACGCGCCGGATCTCCTCGTCTCGGCCGATCACCGGATCGATCTTGCCCTGTCGGGCGAGCTTCGTGAGATCGCGCGTGTACTTCTCGAGCGCCTGGAACTTCCCCTCGGGGTCCCGGTCCGTCACGCGCTGGTTGCCGCGCACGGCCGCGAGCGACGCGAGGAGCTTGTCGTACGACAGCCCTGCTCGCTCGAAGATCGACTGGATCTCCTTGTCGGCCTTGATCCCGGCGAGCAGGACGTGCTCTGTCGAGATGTACTCGTCCTTGAGCGCCTTCGCCTCGTCCTCGGCCTTTTGCAGCACCGTGAGCGCGCGCCGCGACAGGTTCGGCTCGGCGCCGCCGCTCACGCGAGGGTAGGTGTCGATCTTCGCGTCGAGGAGGCGCAGCAACCCTGCCGGATCGGCGCCTGCCTTCTGCACAAGGGGAGCGCCGACGCCGCCGTCCTGGCCGACGATCGCCCGCACGATGTGCTCGGGATAGAGCTCGGGATTTCCCCGGCGGCTGCCGAAATCGACAGCCTCTCGTATGGCCTCTTGGGCCTTCGTCGTCATTCGCTCGATTCTCATGGCCCCTCGAAGCTAAGGCGCGCGCCTTGGCTAGCAAGGGGCCGACCAGGCAAGGGGCTTGCCAGAGATACCGAGCGGACGCATCCGGTGATCGATGCAGCGCCAGCGCCGCGTCAACCCCAGGTCCGCGCGGTTCCTGCGCGGCGCGCGCAGGAACCGCGCGGCGCCGCGCAGGAACCGCGCGCCGGATGCAGGATCAGATGTCGAGGTTCTTCACGTTGAGCGCGTTCTGCTCGATGAAGTTGCGCCGCGGCTCGACCTGATCCCCCATGAGGATCGTGAAGAGCTCGTCCGTCTTCACCGCATCGTCGATGCGGACCTGGAGGAGGGTCCGCGCGTCCGGGTTCATCGTCGTTTCCCAGAGCTCATCGGCGTTCATCTCGCCGAGGCCCTTGTAACGGCTGATCGCGATACCCTTCTTGCCCCGCTCTTCGATGTACTCGACCAGCGTCTCGCCGTTCTCGATGGTCTCCTCGCCGCTCGAGGTGCGGGCCCGGTACGGCGGCGCGCCGATGGACCGGAGGTCCTGCTCGATCGACCAGGCCTCCTGGTACTCCGGCGAATTCACCAGCTCCCAGTCGATGACGCTCCTTCGAGCGCTCGCGCCGGGTCGCGGCACGACCTCGATCCGGCTCGTCCCGTGCTCGGTGTCCCGGGGCGTCGCCAGCGTGAGCGGGAACAGGTCCGGATAGCGCTGCTTCAGGTAGGCCCGGAGCTCGTCGGCGGCCGCGGCGACCTTCTTTGTCTCCCGCAGGTCGTCGCGCCCGAGCCCGCTCGACCTCAGGACCGCGGCCACGATCCGGGCGTCACAGCGCTTGTCGATGTTGGACAGCACGGCGCGGAACCGCTTCAGCCGCTGCGCGAGGCGGTAGAGCGGCTGGCCGAGGATGCCCGTCTGCGCGCCGCTGGCGACGATCTCGAGCCCGTCCACGGCGTTGCCCACGAGGAACTCGTCCAGCGCGGCCTGGTCCTTCAGGTACAGGTCCCGCTTGCCCTTGCGCACGCGGTAGAGGGGCGGCTGCGCGATGAACAGATACCCCTTCTCCATGATCTCGGGCATCTGCCGGAAGAAGAAGGTCAGGAGCAGCGTGCGGATATGGGAGCCGTCGACGTCGGCGTCCGTCATCAGGATGATCTTCTGGTAGCGGAGCTTGTCGATCTCGAAGCCGCCGGCGTCGTTGATCCCGCAGCCGAGGGCGGTGATCAGCGTGCCGACCTCGGCGGAGCTCAGCATCCGGTCGAGCCGCGCCCGCTCGACGTTGAGGATCTTGCCCTTCAGCGGGAGGATCGCCTGGAAGTGCCGGTCGCGCCCCATCTTGGCGCTGCCGCCGGCGCTCTCGCCCTCGACGATGTAGATCTCGCTCTTCTCCGGGTCCTTGGACTGGCAGTCGGCGAGCTTGCCCGAGAGCGACGTCACGTCGAGCGAGCCCTTGCGGATCACCTCGCGGGCCTTGCGGGCCGCCTCGCGCGCCTTCGCCGCGACGACCGCCTTCTCGATGATCTTCTTCGCGCTCTGCGGGTTCTCCTCGAAGTACTGCCCGAGCTTGTCGCTGACGGCGGCCTCGACGATGCCTTTGACCTCGCTGGAGACGAGCTTGGATTTCGTCTGCGAGTCGAACGACGGGTCCGGGTGCTTGATGCTGAGCACGCACGTCAGGCCCTCGCGCGCGTCCTCGCCCTGCAGGCCCTGCTTCAGCTCCTTGAAGAGGTTGTGCGCGCTCCCGTAGTTGTTGATCGTCTTCGTGAGCGCGGCGCGGAGCCCGGTGAGGTGCGTGCCGCCGTCCCTGTTGTGGACGTTGTTCGTGTAACAGAAGATCGCCTCCGTGTAGGAGCCGTTCCACTGCAGCGCGACCTCCACGCCGACCGGCGGCGCCCCCGGGCTCCCGCGGCCGTTCGTGGCCTCGCTCCCGGCGCTCATCTCATGCTGCGAGATGAAGCTGATCACCTCCTCGTGAATCGGCTCCTTGGTCTTGTTGAGGAGCGCCACGAACTCCGCGATGCCGCCCTTGTACTCGTAGGCTTCGACTCTCCCGTCGGGGCGCTGGTCGTGGAGGTGGATGACGAGCCCGGCGTTCAGGAACGCGAGCTCGCGCAGGCGGCTCGCGAGGATGTCGAAGCTGAACTCGACCGCGCTGAAGATGACCGGATCGGGCTTGAAGGTGATCTTCGTCCCCGTCTTGTCCGTCACGCCGATCGGCTTGAGCGGCGCCTTCGGCACGCCTCGGGCGTACTCCTGGAACCAGAGCTTTCCCTCGCGCTTGATCTCGAGCTTCAGCCACTCGGAGACGGCGTTCACGGCGCTCACGCCGACGCCGTGCAGGCCCGCAGAGACCTTGTAGCTGGAATTGTCGAACTTGCCGCCGGCGTGGAGGACGGTCATGACGACCTCTGCGGCGCTCACGCCCTTGGCGTGCATCCCGACCGGGATCCCGCGGCCGTTGTCCTCGATCGACACCGAGCCGTCGAAGTGGACGGTGATCCTGATCTCCGTGCAGGCGCCGGCGAGGTGCTCATCGACGGCGTTGTCGACGGCTTCCCACACGAGGTGGTGCAGCCCCGATCCGTCATGCACATCGCCGATGTACATGCCGGGGCGCTTTCGCACCGCTTCAAGGCCTTCGAGCGCCGTGATGCTGTGGGCGTCATACGACGCCTTGGTGAGGTCGGTCGGCTGGCTCAGGGTGGGTTCCGTCATCATCGGTCCTGGTGGCGCGCCCGCCGCCTCTCACCGGGGGCGCAGAGCGGCGGAGGCCGCTCGGATTGCCGGGTTTCTTGCAGTGGAGGGGCCGGCTCGGTGGCAGCTCGTCAGGTGGGACCCGGGGTGCCGCGGCCGCGGCGCCGGATCGGTTCCGAGGGCACGAACGATCATGCGCGGACCGCTCGTCGATGCCCCGTAAAGACTGCGGAAATGTAGCCGAAATCAGCGGCTCGGGCAAGCGTTTCGCCGAGTCCGGAAGCCTCGTAACACCGTATTTTCAGCGCCCGGCGCGGGCGCGTCCGGAGCGCCCCAACTCGTGGGCTGGGGGGGCGATCAACGCGTCTGGCGGCGCTCATGGGTCGCGGCGGGACTTGGCGCGCATCCGCCCTTCAGCGTCCGCTCGGTAAGCGCCCGCGCGCCCTCGACGCACGTCAGCTGAGCGCGCCGCCTTCAACGTGAAAATCGCGCCGCTCCGACGGAGCGACGCCCGGCGTGACGATGAGATCGCGCCGCGTGGTCGTCAGGAACACCTGTCCACGCGCCATTCCGAGGAACGTGAACAGCGCGGCCGTCCGGTCGGGATCGAGCTCGCTCGACACGTCGTCCAGCAGAAGAATGGGCTCTACGCCCCGAACGGACGCAATGGCAGCGGTCTCGGCCGCCTTGAGCGAGAGGGTGAGGGCCCTGTGTTGCCCCTGGGAGGCGACCACGCGGGCGGGGTGCCCATCGAGCTCGAGCAGCAGGTCGTCGCGGTGGGGACCGAAGCCGGCGCTCGGCCGGTGGGCGTCGCGCCGGCGGTGTTCGCGCAGCGTCTCGCGCGCCTGCTGGGCGTCGCTGGTGCCTCCCGGCGCGTAGCGGGCCGCCAGGATCAGGTCCGGCGCGGCGATGCGGGTGAAGGCGCGCGTGAGCTCCGGCGCCAGCGCCTCGACGGCGGCCTCGCGGGCGCGGGTCAGCGCCGCGCCGTGGACGGCGCAGAGCTCCTCGAAGGCGTCGAGCTCGGCGCCCGCCTGCGTGGACCCGCTCCCGCCGCGTTGGAGCACCTCGTGGCGCGCGCGGAGCGCCTGCGCGTAGCGGGCGCGGTGGTCGGCGCTCTGCGGATCCATGAAGAGCGCCAGCCGATCGAGCAGCGTGCGCCGCGCGCTCGCGGGCCCGGTCGACAGCGCGAGCTCCTCCGCGTGGAACGCGACGACCGGCGAGCGCGTCGCGAAGCTCGCCAGGCTCGGGGGCCGGTTGCCGTCGATCCGCACGACGCACCGCTTCTGCTCGACGGCGGCGGTCTGCTCGCGCCCGAGGGGCGGCAGCGCGTCCCGTCGCTCGACGAAGCGCGCCCGCGCGCTCGTGACGTCGGCGCCGTGGCGCACGAGCTCGGCCGCGCGGTGGGTGCGGAAGCTGCGCGAGGTGGCCGCGAAGTAGATGGCCTCGAGCAGGCTCGTCTTGCCTTGACCGTTGTTGCCGGCGATCACGTTGAGGCGCGGCGCGGGCTCGACGTCCACGCGGCCGAGGTTCCGGAACTCCCGGATCTGGAGCCGCTCGAGCAGCAGGCTCGGGAGGCGTCCCTGGAGCTCGTCGGTGGGCGCGCTCAAATCCGCATCGGCATGATGACGGCGACGTAGCTCTGCTGGTTCGACTCGCTGCCGGGCCGGAGCACGGCGGGGTCGAGCTCCCCGGAGATGCCGAGGACGACCTCGTCGTCGTCGATGGAGGCGAGGACGTCGAGGAAGTACTTGGCGTTGAAGCCGATGGTGACCTCGGGGCCGTTGTAGTCGACGGCCAGCTCGTCGAAGCCGGCGCCGGTGTCCGGGCTCTCGCTGGTGATCCGGAGGGTGCCGGGCGCGATCGACAGCTTGACGCCGCCGGTGCGGTCGTTGGCGGCGAGCGCGATGGCGCGGAGGGCCTCGGCGAACGCGACGCGGGGCGCGCGGACCGAGCGCTCGGTGACCGAGGGGATGACCTGCTGGTAGGGGGGGAACTGCGCGTCGACGAGCTTCACCGAGAACTGCATCCCGGCGATGTTGAAGAACGCGTTCGGCCCGCTCTGGGTGATGGCGACCATCGGGGTCTCCTTCTCGGCGCGCGCCTCCTCGGCGAGGCGGCGGAGCTCCGTGATCGCCTTGAGCGGGATGAGCATGGTGGCCGTGGCGGAGCTGCCGGAGACGGTCGCCTCCATCTTGGACAGGCGGTGGCCGTCGGTGGTGACCATCCTGACGCGGTCGCCGGCCCACTCGAACAGGGCGCTGTTGACGTGCGCGCGCGTCTCGTCGGTGGAGATCGAGAAGTGCGTCCTGGTGATCAGGAGCGCGAGCTGCTCGACGGGGAGCTCCAGCGAGGGCGCGTCGTGCGCCGGGACGGGCAGCTGCGGGAACTCCGAGCCGGGGAGGCCGGGGAGCGTGTAGCGCCGGGGTGATCCGACGGCCTTGAGCGACGTGTGCGCGCCCTCGGTGGTGGTGATCTGGATCGGGCCATCGGGCATGGCTTTCACGCGCTCGAGCAGGTCCCTGGCCGGGACCGCGACGGTGCCGCCGGTCTTGATGTCCGCGTGCGTCTGGCCGGTGACCCCGATGTACAGGTCGGTCGCGGCGACGCGGACGGCGTTGCCCTCGGCGGCGAGCAGGACGTTGGCGAGCGCCGGCATGGCGCTCTTCTTGTCCGCCACGCCTTGGCAGCGTGCAACGAGGCGAAGCAGATCTTTCTTGGGGATCACAAGGTCCATAGCCGACTCCGGAGCTGCTCCCTTTAGCAGGGTTATCGCCCGGGCGTGCCTCGGAAATGAGCGCTCCCGTGACCTTGCGGGACGCCTCTCTCTTCCATGAAATAGATAAATAAAGACAACGTCTTCGTCGTAGGTGCTGTGGAGGGCGGGGATAACTCAGATTTCACAATAAATACGAACAGTTAGAAGCTAGCGCCCTGGGGTAAATGGACCGTGCTCAGGGGTAGGTGGACAGGGGAGAGCTGGCGGGCGGCGAGTCTCCCCCGTTTTGCCCCCAGGGTTCCCGACGGGGTTATCCCCAAGATCCCCGGGGTGGGTGCGGGAATGTAGAACCGAGCGCGACGGGGCACGCGTTGACCTGATGCGCTGTGCAGTTCCGAGCAGCACCCGGATGGAGTATTGCAAAATGTACGGACTTGAGTTCGGTGCGGTGCATCCACTGCGGTAACCACCACGACGGTGCGGCGGTCGTGTGTCCGGCGACCGGGCTCGTGGTTGCGTCGTGCGAGGCGCCCTCGTCGTCCGGTGGGCGGGCTGCTGCGGCTCCGTTGCAGCCCGTTCCACGGCCGGCTGCGCCGCCGAGATCGGCGGCTCCCGCATCGAGCGGACTGCCGCCCCCGGGGGGAGCGCCGCCTTCATCGAGGTCGGCGCCTCCGTCGCCGAGGGGGGGGCCGAGCTCAGCCACGCGCGGCGCGCCGGCGCCGCGTCCCGAGCAGCGCGCCGTGGCGTCGCGCGCACCGCCGCCTGTCCGTGCGGATGACGCGCGGATCGAAGCGTGGTCGGAGAGCCATCGGGTGGGTGCGTCGTCGGGGCGCTCGCTGCTCGGCCACGTGATCGGCGACAAGTACGGGGTCACCGCCATCATCGGGGAGGGCGGCATGGGCGCGGTCTACGAGGCCGAGCACCTCCAGATCGGTCGGCTGGTTGCCGTCAAGGTGATGCATCCGCGGGAGACCCAGAAGCACGAGGCGATCTCCAGATTGGAGCACGAGGCGCGGGTCGCGGGGCGGATCGGTCATCCGAACATCTGCGAGGTCTACGACATGGGGTGGCTCTATGACGGCAGCCCCTACCTTGTGATGGAACGCCTGCACGGTGAGACCCTGGCGCAGCGTCTCGAGCGCTGCCGGGTCGTGCCGCCGAGCGAGCTCGTAGACATCATGCTTCAGGTGCTCTCGGCGCTGGTGACGGCACATGAGCGGGGGATTGTCCACCGTGACCTGAAGCCGGAGAACATCTTCCTTTCGGAGCGTGCCGGCATGTTGCCGGTTGCCAAGCTGCTCGATTTCGGCATCTCCCGGGCGTCCGGAATGGATGGGATGGCGATGGATCTGACCCGCACCGGCATGGTGATGGGCACGCCGTACTACATGGCGCCCGAGCAGGCTCGAGGGGACGCGGAGCTTGACCACCGGCTCGATCTATGGGCTGTGGGCGTGATCCTCTACGAGGCGCTGACCGGCCAGCGCCCGTTCGTGGCGCGCAATTACAACGCGCTGCTCGTCCAGATCCTGACGCTCTGGCACCGCCCTGTGACAGCGCTCGATCCGACGACGCCGCCCGGGCTCTCGCGCCTTGTGGATCGCGCCTTGGCGAAGGAGCGCGAGGAGCGCTTCCAGAGCGCCCGGGAGTTCCAGATGGCGCTGCGGCGGTTCAAGAACCAGGTCCCTATGTCACAGAAGCGCCGGCTGGAGGGCGTGGCGGTCCAGAGCATCGTCGAGGATCGGAACGACGATGGGACGATGACGTTCGCGCGGCTTGGGGGCGAGCAGGACACCGGCGAGCCTGGTCGATTCGTCGTCGCGGGCGCTCACCCTGAGCCGGAGGCGGCGAGGAAGGGACCTCGAGTCACGGACGGCGGCAACGGGGTCCAGCTGCGTCACAGCGCGTGGTCGCCACCGGCGATCGGCGCATCGAGCGACCGGGGCGCTGTACGCAGGCGGAGCGAGCCGGTCGCCGAGGTGGTGGACGGACAGTTCCGGGACGACGAGGCGGAGGATCGTCCGACGATCCCGTCGCTGCCCCCGCTCGATCGGGGCACGGATCTCTCGGACGATACGGAGGCGACCCTGGTTGATCCGCCTGCGTTCCCGGAGGACATGACCACCGTCGTTCGGGGTGAAGGTCGCACGCGAGGCGGCGGCCAGAGCTGACCGCGGTGTGGAGCGCAGAAGCGAGGTGAGCGCAGTGGATGCGATCGAGCGCGTGGTGGCGCGTGGCGTCGTGAAGACGTACGGAACGACGGCGGCGCTGCGTGGCGTGAGCGCGACCGTCGAGTCGGGGCGGTTGACGCTCATCGAGGGGGCGAACGGATCAGGCAAGTCGACGCTGCTCGGCATCCTGGGCACCGTGATTCGTCCCACGTCGGGTGCTGTCACCTACGAGCCGCTGGGGGACGACGCGGGGCTGGTTCGCCGCACCATCGGCTGGTTGTCGCACGAGTCGCTGGCGTACCCCGATCTTTCCGGCCGGCAGAACGTCGAGCTGGCGGCCGGTTTCCATGGTCTGGACGCGCACGAGGCGTGGCGCCGCGCGGAGGAGCGCTTCGAGCTGGGGACCTTCGCGTTGCGACCGCTGCGCACGTGCTCGCGCGGCCAGCGGCAGCGCATCGCGCTCGCGCGAGCGCTGGTTCACCATCCCTCCCTGGTCTTGCTGGACGAGCCCACGACGGGCCTGGACCGCTCTGGTGTCGCGCGGCTCCTCACGGTCGTGGACGCGGAGGTCGCGCGGGGCGCCGCTGTGGTTGTGGTCTCGCACGAGCCGGACGTCTTCCGGCATCGAGCTGCCGCTCGTCTCGTGCTGGAGCGGGGTCGGGTCGTCACCGAGTCGACCTGAGCCGGCGAGGAAGCAGCCCGGGCAGTTTCACGTGAAACAAGGTCGTCGCCCTCGTCTGCTGGCTGCTGAGCCCATCGTGCCCGACAGCGGCGACTCGCGCTGAAACGATGAGTGAGCCGGGGCGCCGCACCGGGCTCGTGAGAGGCAAGCGTCCGAGATGTCGACGCTTTCAGTCGAGGAGCAGCAACACCGCCGGGCTCGGCTGCACTTCTGCCGATTCGTCCCGGTGAGAGGGCCGCTTCGGGGTTGGCCACCCGGACACGTGCGCGAGAGCTTTCGGCGTCGAGAGCAAGCTCATCCCGTGCGCTCGGCGGAGTCTTTCGGTCGCAGCGAGGAGGCGGGGCAGGTGAGTGCGCGCGGTGAGAACCGGACCCTGTAGGTGGCCACCCGGATCCGCGGAAATTGGACGCGAACTGGCCCCCGGAGATAGCCCGCCCGTAAAATTGCGGGCGTCGGCGTGACAAAAAGGAAGAGGGCCCAGGTTGCAGCCTGAGCCCTCGGTCGGCGCGACGTGACGGTGCGCGACGCGCCGGAGCTTTGCCCAGACCGACCAGGAGGGCAAGAAATCGTCACGCCGCCGGAGAGGCGGTGCACGACGGCGGGGCGCAGATCGGTCGGGAAGCACGCTGCCCGTGGTGTATGGGCGTGTTCTTCGTGTGCGCGTGCTGCGATCGCGGGCAGGTCTACTGCAGCCCCGAGCACCGCGACGCCGGGCGCCGAGCATCACGCCGGCGGAGCAACGCGCGCCACCAGAAGAGCGCGTGGGGGCGCGCCGATCATCGCGACCACAACCGGGTGTACCGGGAGAGGCGCCGCGAGGCCGAGCGTGCCGCCGAGCACGCCGCCGCGCGCGAAGGCGGCAGCGAGACCCCGCCGCCTTCGCCTCGCTGCGTGACGGATCAGGCTGCCGAGAAGTTGGCCTTTGCGGTCACCGTCGCTCCGCCCGAGAGCGCGCCCACCGCAGACACACCGGCCGCGTCGCACTCGGCAGGAGATGCAATCGATGGATACGACGATGGTGAGATTGTCCCCGGAGCCGACGCGCACGCGCCTGCTCATCACGCAGGGACCGAAGGACATCGGCAAGGTGATCCTGCCGCCGGCGCCGCTCGTCCACCCGCGCGCGGCGGCGACGTTGCTCGAAGGGCTCTCGCTCTTTGTGGGAGAGCGGCTCTGCGTTGTGCTGTGTGTGGACGAGCAATCGACCTCGTCGTGCGAGCTCGGCCTCCTCGACGGTCTCGGCTACGGCGAGCGCAACGTCTTTTACGAGGTAGGCGTGGCTGCACGCGTGTCACCCGCCCGTCGTCGCGCGGCGCGCGCCCTGCGGCTGCCGGGCGACTTCCGTGACCTGAGGCAACTGTCGTGGGAGTGGTCGCGATGACGATCGATCGACAGACCGAGGCCGAGATCCGCCGTCTCTACTTCAGCGAGCACTGGAAGAAGGGCACGATCGCGGAGCAGCTCGGCTTGCACCACGACGTGGTGGACCGTGTTGTCGGTCCCCACGGCCCCTCGCCGAAGGACGGGGGGCCGCGCCCGAGCGTGCTCGACGCCTATCAGGGCTTTGTGCTGAGCACGCTCGATCTTCATCCGACGCTGGTCGCGACACGCCTGTACGACATGCTCGTCGAGCGCGGCTACACCGGCAGCATCCGGACGCTCCGGCGCTTCGTGCTCCTGAATCGTCCGGCGCCAAGGCACGAGGTCTACCTGCGCATCGAGACGCTTGCGGGCGAGCAGTCGCAGATCGACTGGGCCCACGTCGGCAAGCTCCGCGTCGCCGGCGGGGTGCGCCCGCTCTACTGCTTCGTGCTTTTGCTGCGCTACTCGCGCGCGATCTGGGCAGAGCTCGTGCTCGAGCAGACGACGGCGAGCCTTGTCCGCTCGCTCGTGCGCGCGGCAGAGTACTTCGGCGGTGTCACGCACGAGTGGCTCTTCGACAATCCGAAGAGCATCGTCGCGGCGCGAGAGGGCAGCGCGCTGCGCTTCCAAACCGAGCTCATCGAGCTCGCCTCGCAGCTGCACGTCGCGCTGCGCGCCTGCCGGGTGCGCAAGCCCACCGACAAGGGCGGCGTCGAGCGGGCGATTCGCTACTTGAAGACACGCTTCTTTCCGGCGCGCACGATCCCCTCGATCGAGAGCGGCAACGCGGCGCTGCTCCACTTCCTCGAGACGGTCGCGATGCAGCGCCGGCACCCGACCCAGAAGGACCGGACCGTCGGGGAGGTCTTCGCCGAGGAGAAGGCGCGGCTGCTGCCGCTGCCGGGCGCCACGATCCCGACCGAGCTCGTGACGAGCGTGCCCGCGGACAAGACCGCCTTCGTGTCTTTCGACGGCAACCGCTACTCGGTCCTTCCTGAGGCTGCGGATCGCACCCTGCGGCTCGTCGCGACCGACGTCGAGGTGCGCCTGCTCGACGAGGGCCGCGTCGTCGGGCAGCACGCGCGCTCGTGGGCGAAAGGCCAGGTCATCGAAGCATCCGAGCACCGCGCCGCGTTGCTCGCCATCAAGGCGGGGGCGCGCGATGGCAAGCGGCGCGACCGGCTCCGCGCCGAGGTCCCCCAGGTCGAAGCGCTCATGCGCCTCTGGCTCGCCGACGGACGCAATGTCGGGTCGCTGGTGGCGCGGACAACCAAGCTGCTCGACCTCTACGGCGCCCGCGTGCTCGCGGTCGCGGTCGAAGACCTGCTCAAGAAGGGAAGCCACGACTACGGCGCGCTGGCCATTTTGTGCGAACAGAGCCGCGCGCGCCCGCGCCCTGTGCTGCCAATCGAGCTCGGGCCCCACGTCGTCGACCGTGACGTCATCCCCCACGATCTCGGAAGCTACGATGACGACCGAGAATGACCCCGCCGAGGCGCTCCGCGCCCTGGGATTCCGCGCCTCCGCGGAGGCCATCCGTGCGCTCATCACGCACGCGACGAGGAGCAAGATGTCGCCCGCAGAGCTCTGTCTGGAACTGGCCACGCTCGACAAGCGCGAGCGCGACCAGAGAAACCTCGCGGCGCGCACCAAGGACGCGACGCTCGGTCCGGTCAAGCCGCTCGATCGCTTCGTCTGCCGGAAAGCCGGGGGCTCAGGCAAGTCCGGCGGGGTTCCCGCACCCCGCGACGAGCTTGGGCGACATGAGCATGCTCGACCCGAGGTTGACGGCAGGCCTGATGACCTCGGAGAGCAGGGTGATTCAACCGTCCTCGGCCGAGACCCGGCGGACGTCGAACCAGACGCTCGTCCGCAGCTCCGAGCGCGATCGCATTCCTACATGCCGAGTCGCGCCAAGGTGAGCGCGGCGGCAGCAAGCGACGCCGGCGCTGTGGGGAGGGCACGCGGCATCACAACGCCATCCCGAGCAATGCCCAGCATCTCGAGCTCCCCCGTGTTGGTCCCGGTCGATGCGTCAGGTGCTGCCGGCGGGTTCAGCACCACCAGGGCTGGCGGCAGGCCAGGGGCGAGCGCGCGCAGGGCCAGCATGCAGCTGGCCACTTCATGAAGGATGCCGAGCCGGTCGAGGCCGACAAGCACGACGGCGTCAGGAGCGAGCGCGCGCACGAGATCTGCGTTCGTCACGCCCGGCCCCAGAGGGGAGAGGAGGGCGCCGGCGCTCTCGATGATCACCAAGGGAGCCTGCTGCCTGTCGACCCACGCGGCCACGAGATCCAACGAGATGCCTCGGGCGCAGCGGCGTGCCGCCAGATGGGGCGAGAGCGGCTCCAGAAAGCGGTACGGCGCCGGCTCGGGCTGGACCGAGCTGACCAGGGCGAGCTGATCGGCGTCGCTCGTCGAGAGGCCGTTCACGCCCGACTCGATGGGCTTCAAGCCGCAGACCTTGTCGCCGCGAGCTGCCAGCGCGGCGACGAGCGCCACCGATGCGTGCGTCTTGCCTACCCCGGTCCCCGTTCCGACCACCGCGACCCGGAGCTGCCCTGTTTCACGTGAAACAGGACGGCCCCTCATCGGAGCGCCTCGCGGAACCCTGCGAGGGCGCGCTCCACGTCGACCTCCGACAGGGACGCGCTGGCCGTGATGCGGAGCCGCGAGGTGCCCGCCGGCACCGTCGGCGGTCGGATCGCCTGGACAAGGATGCCCTCCCGCGCGAGGCGCTGGGACATCTCCACCGCGGCACCCGGCGACTTCAAGATCCACGGCAGGATAGGGCCCGATGAACCCGGGAGCAGCGGGGCGCCCAGCGCGTGCAGGCCCGCGCGGAGCTGGCGCGTGATCATGGCCAGGCGCGCCCGAGCGGCATCGTCAGCAGAGGCACGACGGACGCGGTCCACCGACGCCAGGGCCACCATGGGGCTGATGCCGGTCGAGAAAACGAAGCTCCTGGCGCGATTCCACAGGTAGGTCCGCAGCGTCGCGGAGCCCGCGACGAAGGCGCCGTGGAGCCCGAGCGACTTGCCGAGCGTGCCGATGAGCACGTCAGGGCGAACGCCAGTCTCGGCGCAAAGGCCAGCGCCGCGCGGCCCACAGATGCCAAGGGCATGCGCCTCGTCCACCACCAGCGCGGCGTCGTGATGGTCGCACAGCGCGCGGAGACGGCGCAGGTCGGGGTTGTCGCCATCCATGCTGAAGAGCGATTCGGTCACGACCCACCGGCAGCGAGCGCCGCGGCTGCGCACGAGAGCGCTCTCGACCGCCTCGACGTCAACATGGCGAACCACCTCGACCGCCGCTCCCGACAGACGGCAGCCGTCGATCAGCGACGCGTGGTTCAGGGCGTCCGAGACGATGACATCCCCCGGCCTGGCCAGCGCGGTGACGGTCCCGACGTTGGCCGCGTACCCCGAAGAGAACAGGAGCGCCGCGTCCATCTCCAGCCACGCAGCGATCTCTCGCTCGGCCATCAAGTGGGCCTCGTGCGTCCCGCTGACGAGGCGGGACGCGCCCGCACCGCTCGCGGCCCCGCCTTCCGAGGACCAGGGGAGAGCGGCGTAGCCGAGATAGTCGTTGGAGCACAGCACCAGCATCCCGGCGACAGGCGGGGCGGCCGCAGGCGTGCGCAGCAAGCCCGCGCGTTCCAGCTCGGAGAGCTCGTCCTGCAGGTGCCGGAGGGCATTCACACCATCGGGCGTCGACGCGTGGGGAAGGGGAGCTTCATCCATGGATGCAGGCATGCCATCTCCAGTCAGCAGCAGGGCCGTCACCAGGGACGCCCGGGCGGTTGAAGGGGCTCCGGCTCAGGGCGTGCTGCCGTTCGCTTCACCCGAAGACGGCGATTCCGGGCCGGCGCCGAGCACCGCGTCCACCCGCTGCAGGATCCGCCCGAACGCATCCCGCGCGCGCCCGGCGACCAGGGCCGTCCGGGTTCGCTCCTGCTCCAGGTCGTGCGCGAGCGCGATGGCGGCCAGCAACATGGCCTGGGGGGTCACAGAGCGGCCGGCGGGCACAACGGTGGCGAGCTTCTGATCCACGACAGCAGCGAGCCGCTGGAGCTCCTCATCGCTCGCGGAAGTCACCACGCGGTAGGTCTGACCCCCCACCCGTAGCTGCACGGTGCGGCGCGCCATAGCCCCCGGACGCTACCACGAACCCCGCCAGACGCGCAGAGCGGCATGCACTGTGCGATGTGCGAACGGGGCGATCCGCGCCGTGACCAACGTGGCAATCGAGCGCCGGATCGAGCGCCGGCGAACCGCGAGACCCGCGCCGAGATCTGGCCGGAAACCCCGAAGACGAGCCCCGGACAACCGCGCTGAACAGCGCCGATCGCAGAATTCGAGCGCGCTCCCCGGCAGCGCCCTGTAGCATCGCCCCATCATGGCTACGGCGGGCCGCCCAGCTGCCTTGATTGCCGCCCTCCTGGGGGTCGTCCTCGTGCACGGCACTGCCCGCGCCGAACCCCAGGCGAGCGCCGGCGTCACCCTCGGCCTCGCCGGCGCCGGCCTCGAACGGCGGCTGTGGGACACCACCGTCTTTCACGCTGGACTGCGAGGAGACGTCCTGTTCGGCCGCACCGCCAACGACGACTTCGGCGTCGGACCCTATGCCGAGGTGCTCACCCACGCCTTCGACGAGCTCCAGGCCGGCGCGGGCGTCTCGGCGCTCGTTCCGGTCCTCGACTCGTTCCCGCTGGTCCTCTCCGCAGGGATGTACGGCCGGTGGAGCGACGACGCGAAGGCCGTGGAGCCGGGGATCGCCGCCGGCGTCTTCTGGGGGGTCCGCAGCTACAACTTCCACTCGCGCTACGCGATGAGCACAGGGCTGCTCGCCCAGATGCGGCTCGGGCTCGGCGACTCGAAGGAGACCGCGGTCGTCCTCGCCGCCCAGGTCGACCTCGCGCTGCTCGGCCTCCCGTTCGTCTATCTGTTCAATGCGATGAAGGGACCGTCACCCGAGGCGGCCCCGGTGCGCCGCGCTGAAGCGACGCCGTGACGGCGCCTCGAGCCAGCGCCCGGGGGAGGGCGTCCTGGCTCCGCCCGCCAGCCATCCCCGGCGGGATCGCCGGGGCACGGAGCTACAGGCGCCTGGCTTTGTAGGCCTCGCAGGTCGTACCCAGGTCGCGGCAGTCAATCGGGCCCCGCCTGCCGGAGCAGGTACGCTCGATCTCGTCGAGTTCCTGGCACACCTTCTCCGTGGAGCCTGTGCAGCAGTTTTCCGGGTGTGTGACGCACGGGCTACAGTCGAAGCAGACCCGGACAGGGTAGGACCACTCGGCGGTCTCGACCTCCTGGCCGCCCAGCGTCCTGCCCCGCACCACCACCGTCGCCACGACCTCGATGTCGCGGCGCCCGAGCTCCGCGGACCGGCGGCCCAGGCTATCCATCGTGGCACCGTCGATCAGGAGGACCTGGGTGCAGTTGTAGCCGGGGTCGTCACCCGTCCCCGGGTCGACAAGGCCCGTGATCGGAACCACGTACCCCTCCGTCACGGGGTTGCCCGCGAGGTCGGCGACGCGGACCTCGGCTTCGTAGAGCTGGACACGCGACGTCTCGGTGCGGAGCACGTCCGAGTCGCCGCGCTGCACGATCTGGTTGCCCACGAGGAGCGTCGCCGAGTGGCTTAAATTGAACGCGGCATCGACGGAGTCCTCGGTCATGAACTCCTCGCCAGGGCCGCAGGCCACCGTGCAGTCCTCCGTCGGCGCCATCCGCATGCGGATGAACAGGCTGCTCTCGTTGCTGGCGCATGCGGACGCGAGCAGACCACCCGACGCCGCGAGCAGCGCGAGCGCACACAACCTCCTCGCAAGGCCGGACGTCGCGGCCACCGACCCTTGTCCTTCATCAGTCATGGCAAACGCCTCCACCGCGGAAATGAGCATCAGCGGCGACCATCGAGAACCGCCGGCGCAAGTCGCCCCTGCCGGATCGTGTTGCGCGAGCCGCGCCCACGACCTGGTCGAAAAGAGTAGCGGGTCAGCCCGCCGAGCGGCAAATTCGCGGTGGCCGTCCGCCGAGCGACGCTGCCGCGGCTCGCGGGAACCACGCGTGAGCTCCAGATACGCTACGATGGCAACGGCCAGATGAGCAAACCCGAGGAGAGCGATCCCGTCGGTTCATGGAGTCGCCTCGCGATCACCGAGCGCGCCGAAGGCGTGCGCATCTCGGTCCAGGTGCGCCCCAGGTCGTCGCGCTCGGCCATCGCCGGGGTGCGCGAGGGGGCGCTCGACGTGTCGCTGGCCGCGCCGCCCGTCGACGGCGCCGCCAACGCGGAGCTCGTCAAGCTGCTCGCGCGCGCGCTCGACGTGCGCCAGAGCGATATCCAGATCGCCCTCGGCGCGAGCGGCAGGAGCAAGGTCGTCGCCGTCCGCGGGCTCAACGAGACCGAGGCGCGAATGCGGCTCTCCGGAGCGAAGCGATGAGGGACAACGTCGTCCGGTTCGAGAAGTGGGAAGGTCTTGGCAACGACTTCATCCTCGTCGAGGCGGTCCCGATGACCGCCGAGGCGGCGCGGCGCCTGTGCGACAGGCGGTTCGGCGTCGGCGCCGACGGCGTGCTGGTCATCGATCGCGAGCGACCCCGCATGCACGTCTGGAACGCCGACGGGAGCCGCCCCGAGATGTGCGGCAACGGCATCCGCTGCGTCGCGGCCTACCTCGTCTCCCGAGGGACACCCCAGAAGGCGATCACCATCGCGACCGACGCCGGCGACAAGCGCTGCGAGGTCACCCGGGCAGGCGATCGCTTCGACGTGCTCGTCGGCATGGGCCGCGCCCGCATGGGCGAGCCGCTCGCGGTCACCGCGCTCGGCGCGGAGCACCGGTTCGCCACCGTGGACGTCGGCAACCCGCACGCCGTGACGTTCGATCCCTACACCGAGGACGCGATCGACGCGCTCGGGCCGATCGTCGCGACCACGCCGGCCGAGGGCATCAACGTCGAGTTCTGCCGCGTTCGACCGGCCGAGACGGGCGAGGCGGCGTGCATCGACGTGACCGTCTGGGAGCGCGGGGTGGGCCGGACGCTGGCGTGCGGCACGGGCGCCTGCGCCGTGGCCGCCGCGGCGTGCGCGCAGGGCCGCGCACCGTACGGATCGCCCGTCCGCGTGGTGCTGCCGGGCGGCTCGCTGCGCGTGACCGTGGCCGCCGGATCCCTGGAGCTGCTCATGCAAGGCCCGGCGCGCCGGGCGTTCTCGGGCGAGGTGGTGATCGCGTGACCACCTCGCTCGAGGGGGTCTGGAGCCCAAACCGGGCGCCGGTCCACGAGATCTCGCTCAAGGTGCTCGCCGTCATCGCCGACGAGGCGACCCATACGCTGTTCTCGCGGGTCGTCACGTCGGACGAGCTGATGCTCGCCAGCGAGCTCTCGGAGGGGATCGCCCTGGCCGAGGCCGGCGCGCCCGACGTCGCCTTCATCGATGTCGGGCTCGGCGACGGGGCGGGCCTCGCCATGGTTCACCATCTGAAGGCCCTCGCGCCCGAGGCGACCGTCTTCGCGCTGGCGACGCGGGCAGAGCTCGAGGCGGGCGCCCACGCGGTCGCGCTCGGCGGCGCCGGGCTCTTCCTCCTGCCGCTCGGCGGAGACGAGGTGCTGAACGCGGTCGGCTCGGTGCGGGTGCGCTTCGCGGAGCGGGCCCTCCGGATGCAGCTCGAACAGGAGTCGGCGCGCAGCGCGCGCGCGGCCGGGTGGATCGCCCGCGTGGCCGAGCTCGCCGACGCGCGCGACCGCAACGCGGCGGCCCAGCAGCTCGCCGAGGTGTTCGTCGAGGCGACCGCCGCGGCCGCGGCCGCCGTGTACCTGACGGTCGGCGAGCGCTCCACCGAGCTGGCCCGCTCGGCGCTGACCGGGCCCCTCGACCGCGCGCCGGCCTACGGGAGCGAGGCAGACATCCTCGACTTCGCCCGGCGCGAGCAGCTGGTCGTCGTCCCGCTCGCCCTCCGCAGGGTGTCGGCGGGGCACCTCCTGCTCCAGAAGGAGCCCGGTCGCAGCTCGGCGTTCCCCTCGGTCAGGCGCCCGGACAGCAGCGCCTCCACGTCCCGGCGCGCTCCGCTCCTCGACGGCCTCGTCAAGCTGCTCGCCATGCAGGCGACGACGGCGCTCGCCCTGCTCGGCGAACGCGAGCGCTCGGCCGGCGGCGCCGCGATGAAGGATCCGGCGACGAGCGCCTACTCGTTCGCCTACTACGTCGACGTCGCCGGCCGGGAGATCGACAAGGCCAAGCGGCACGGCCGCCGGTTCACGATCGCCACCATCGTGATCGAGCCCGACGCGGCGGCCGTACCGGAGCGCCCGGACGACCTCGCCTTCTGGCGGGCCACGCCGCCGCCCCCCTCGAACACGCTCAACCCGGGTCAAGTCGCCGAGCACCTGCTCCGCGCCGTGCGCGACACCGACATCCTGGCCCGCGTCGACGAGAACGAGTTCCACCTGCTCATGCCCGAGACCGCCGGGCTGGAGGCGCACGCCTGCCACCGCCGGATGCTCTCGCGCGTCGCCGGGAGCGAGAAGCGGGCCGGGTACTTGCCGAAGGGGTTGCTCGTCGGGGTCGCCACGTTCCCGCACGACGGCCAGGGGCTCGCGCAGCTGCTTCGCATCGCCCGGCGGCGCGCCGACGCCACAAAGTCCTCGATCATGCACCGCATCCCCCAGGATCGGCGGACCATCGGCGAGGTCTTCAGCCTGCTCGTGCGCGAGGCCCCGAGCGCCGAGGGTCCCTCCGCGATCTCGGCGCCCAGGGCGCTCGACCTGTCGGTGTCCGATACGGTCCTGCTCACGACGTCGGTGGTCCGCAACGCGCTCCGCGGGGGGGCCGTGTTCATCCTTGTCGCCCATCACGACGGGCTCAGCCTCGGCGCTCAGGTGAAGGCGCTGCTGGCCTCGCCGCGCGACGACGTGGTGGTGCACGCCCTCGACCTGCGATCTTCGCCGGGATGCGACGACATCGAGGCGCTCTGCGTCCTCGCGGAGCACGGCGCGTACGCCCTCGTCGGGCGGAACCAGGGGGGCTTCGTGAAGGGTATCCACGCCGCCGATCCGCTGCTCGCGGACTTCCTCGCCGAGCGGCTCGGCCGCGCGGCCGGGCTGCGGGTCTTCGGCTGACTCGGAGGGCGCCGTCCAGTGTCTCGCAGGGTGCTGTTGGTTGATTCGGATGTGGACGCGCTCGGCGCGCTCGCGTCGGCGTTGAGGGCGCGCGGCCTGACGGTGAACAACGCGAACGGCGCCTTCGAGGCCGTGGAGCAGGCGTTCAAGCGCCGGCCCGACGTCGTGCTCGCCGCCAGGGCGATCGACGAGGACAGCGCGCTCGCGGACGCGTTCGCCGCCGTCCCCGACCTCGCCGACACGCCGATCCTGTTCGTCGTCGACGGCGCCGAGGGCGATCTCGGCCCCGACGACGTCCTGCGTGGCGACGTCGATCACATCGTCTCGCGCATCACCGAGGCCTCGCCGCGCGGCTCCAAGCCGACGCCGCTGCAGGAGATCCGCGGCGACCTCCAGCAGGTGCCGCTCGTCGACCTGCTCCAGCTGCTCGCGATGAACCGCCGGAGCGGCGTCCTCGGGATCACCACGCCGATCGGCGCCGGCGAGCTCCGGCTCTCGGCGGGGGAGGTGATCGACGCCGTCTACCGCCTCCTCGAAGGGGAGAAGGCGCTCTACCGGCTGCTCGGGGAGCGCGACGGCCACTTCGCGTTCTCCCCCGGCGAGCCGACGAGCGCGCGCCGGCTCATGGTGCCGACATCGCGGCTCCTGATGGAGGCGCTCCACCAGGTCGACGAGGTCCAGCGCCGGCGCATCGAGCTCGCGCCGGCCGGCGAGGCCTTCCTGGTGACCGAGCCGTCGAGCGACGATCTCGACCTGCCGCCCCTCCACAGCCACGAGACCTTCAACGTCGGCGCGGCCTCCGGGGGCACCGAGGTCGCGGCGGACGAGGCGAGCGCCGCGACCTCGGTGCCCGACATCACCGCGCCGATGCCGACCAGCGCGGCGCGCGGGAGCCGCGGTGGATCGATGCCGCCGCCGCCGCCGACGCTCCGCGCGGCCGAGTCGACCGCGCTCAAGCTCGAGGCGATGCGCTTCCCGACGGCGCCGCCTTCGTCGCTCGGGGAGCCGACGGAGCGCGGGGTCGTGGCCGAGAAGCTCACGGCGCTGCTCCAGATGCCGCACAACCTGGACGAGCTGCTCGACGAGATCGGCGCGCCGGATCTGCTGATCCTGGAGGTCCTGATGGAGCTCACCGCGGCCGGGAAGATCCGCCGCATCTCGCTCGCCGACCTCACAACGCCGTTCGCCCCGCCGGAGCACTTTCCGGTGCTCCGGTCCCTTGTGACGCGCCTGGCCCGGCCGGGCTTCGCGCCGCCGCCGCACCTCGTCATCGCGGCGAGCGCGCGCCGCATGACGATGCTCTCCCACGCCGTCCGCCGCATCGCGGACGCCGTCGTCCCGGCCGAGCCGCCGCCGCACGCGCCGCTCCCGAGGCCGCTCGGCGTGATCCGGCTCGGTGACGGGGTCGAGCTCGCCCTGATCGGGCTCCCCACCGAGGAGAGCTTCGCCCCCACCTGGGCGCTCGCCCTGCACGGCGCGGCCGCGGTCGTCCGGCTCGGGGACGCCAGGGAGGACGCGCTGGCGGCGCACTGCGAGGCGCTGGAGCTCCTGCTGCTCGACGCAGAAGCCATGTTGGGGCCGCTCGATCTCGCCTCTCCAGGACAGATCACGCTGCTGGTGCGCGCCGCGCTCGAGGCCGCCGCAGGGGTGTGAACAGCTGACACGAGGGTCGATTCGAACGGATCTTCCGAGGTTTCTCGCCTCGAAAACAGCCTCCGTATCGGTGGCTTGCAGGGTTGCAAGGGCGCGTTTCTGCTATCGTCGCAGACGCCTCGCTCCGCAGTTCGGCGAGGAGAGGAGCGAGCGTGCTTATCGGAGTCCCCAGGGAGATCAAGACACGTGAGTACCGCGTCGGCATGACCCCCGCGGGCATCCGGGCCATGGTGGGGCACGGGCACAGGGTCCTCGTGGAGTCCGGCGCCGGCGAGGGCAGCGGGCTCTCGGACGAAGCCTACGTGCGGGCGGGCGCCGTCATCGCACGATCGGCAGCGGAGGCGTGGAGCGCCGACATGGTCGTGAAGGTGAAGGAGCCGCTCCCCTCCGAGTACGGCCACTTCCGCCAGGGTCTTCTCCTCTATACCTACCTGCACCTGGCCGCCGAGCCCGATCTCACGAGGGAGCTCACCAGGCGCGGCGTGACCGGCATCGCGTACGAGACGATCCAGCACGAGGACGGCTCGCTGCCGCTGCTCCGCCCCATGAGCGAGGTGGCCGGCAGGATGGCGGTCCAGGTCGGCGCCTCGTGCCTCGAGAAGGAGCGGGGCGGCAAGGGCGTGCTCCTCGGCGGCGTGCCGGGGACGCGGCGCGGCCGCGTGACGATCCTCGGCGGCGGCGTGGTCGGGCGGAACGCGGCGACCATCGCGGTCGGCATGGGGGCGCAGGTCACCGTGCTCGACGTGCGCGCCGAGACGATGAGCTACCTCGAGGACGTGTTCGGCGGTGCGATCGAGACGCTCTACTCCAACGCGGAGAACATCGAGACGATGTGCGAGCGGGCCGATCTCGTGATCGGCGCGGTGCTCGTGCCCGGCGCCAAGGCGCCCCTGCTCGTGACCGAGGACCACATCCGCTGCATGGAGAAGGGGACCGTCGTGGTCGACGTCGCCGTGGATCAGGGGGGCTGCATCGCGACGTGCCGACCGACGACCCACGACAACCCGACCTACGAGGTGCACGGGGTCGTCCACTACTGCGTCGCCAACATGCCCGGCGCGGTGTCGCACACGAGCACCTGGGCGCTGACGAACACGACGATCGGCTATGCGGTGGCGATCGCCAACCAGGGCATCGCCGCCGCCGCCAGGGCCGACCAGGCGGTGGCGCTCGGCATCAACACCCACGGCGGACACGTGACCTACGGCCCCGTCGCCGCAACCCACCGGCTGGAGTACGTGCCGGTCGAACGCGCGCTCGGCTGAGCCTGGAACGCAACCCCGTGGCAACCGGAAAGAAGAAGAAGATCGCGATCATCGGCGGCGACGGCATCGGCCCGTCCGTCACCGCGGAGGCCAGGCTCCTGCTCGAGCTCTACCAGGCCCGCGCCGGGCTGCCGATCGACCTCTGGGAGCTCGACCTCGGCGCCGACAGGTACCTGCGTGACGGGACGACCTTCCCGAACCAGATCCAGGTGGCGATCCAGCGCGAGTGCTCGGCGGTGCTCCTCGGCGCGCTCGGCGATCCCCGCGTGCCGAACCTCGAGCACGCGCGCGACATCCTCTTCGGGATGCGCTTCGGTTACGATCTCTACGCCAACGTGAGGCCCGTCCGGGCGCTGTCCGACCGGCTCGTCCCGCTCAAGGGCCGCGCGGCGAAGGACATCGACTTCGTCGTGTTCCGCGAGAACACCGAGGGCATCTACGTGGGGATGGGCGGCCAGTTCAAGCGAGGTACCCCCGACGAGGTCGCGATCAATGAGGACGTAAATACGAGGAAGGGGGTCGAGCGGATCATCCGCGCGGCCTTCGACTACGCGCGCGCGAGCGGGCGGACGCGGGTCACGATGGCGGACAAGTCGAACGCGATGCGGCACGCGCACGAGCTGTGGCTGCGGGTCTTTCACGAGGTGCGCGCCCAGTACCCCGAGATCCAGTCGAACCACGTCTACGTGGACGCCCTGTGCCTGTACCTCATCCAGGATCCGTCGCAGTTCCAGGTGATCGTGACGAACAACCTGTTCGGCGACATCGTGACCGATCTCGGCGCGGCGCTGCAGGGCGGGCTCGGCATGGCCGCGAGCGCGAACGTGCACGCGTCCGATCCGGCGCGGGTCGCGCTGTTCGAGCCGGTCCACGGGTCGGCGCCGCCGCTCGCCGGCAAGGACGTGGCGAACCCGTTCGCGGCGATGCTCACCGCCGGGCTGCTCCTCGCCCACCTCGGGTGGCCCGAGGAGGAGCGCCGCATCGAGCGCTGGGTCTCCCAGGCGCTCGACCAGGGGAAGTGCACGGCCGATGTCGGCGGCACGCTCGGCACGCAGGCCGCAGGGGCCTGGGTCCGGGAGCAGATCGCCGCGGAGCTGGGCGTTCAATGAGGTGACGCCGGCGCCCTGGCCCGGTGACCGCGCGGGCTCGATCGCCGAGAAGTTCGGGTGTCCGATCCTCCTGTGATACGGGACCGCCAATGGGCGTAGGATCGAGGGCGGTGGAGCACGCGGGGCCGCGGAGCAATGCAGCGGGCGAGGCTCGGCACGAGCGGCTGGGCGGGGCGCGGGCCGAGTTCGTGGCGAACCTGGGTCGCCGCGTGGCCGAGCTCCGCACGATGGTCCGGCGGATCGAGGCGGACGACGATGCGCCGCGGCTCGCGGAGGAGCTGAAGCGGCGCCTGCACTCGCTCAGCGCCGGGGCGCGGCTCCTGCGCTTCGCGCGCGTCGCCGAGCGGCTCGCCGAAGGAGAGTCGCAGCTCATCGGCCCGAGCGGCGGCCGGCCGAGCGGCGAGGTCACCGCGGCGCTGCGGAAGATGCTCGAGGAGCTGCCCGCCCTGGCATGGGGGCAGTCGGCGATCGGCGAGCAGGTGGAGGCGCCGCGCGCGCAGGCGGTGGCGCAGCGCGCGCACGCTGCCGGACCGGCGAGCGCGCGCTGCGCCGGGCAGGAGGCCGCGGACGCAGGCGCCGCGCAGGGCAAGAGCACGACCTGGATCGCGGGCGTGAGCCATGGGCGCGCGCTCGTCGCCGAGCCGCTCACGCTCGATGACGACGAGGAGGCGAGCGCGCGCGCGTCCTCGCCGCGCAGCGCGGAGCAGGCGCTCTCCGCCGAGGCGCCGGAGGCCGCGTCGCTCGCGGCGTCGATCACGGTGCTGGTCGTGGGCGGCGCGCCGCTCGCCGGGGCGCTCGATCC
This sequence comes from Sorangium sp. So ce362, assembly GCF_051519845.1. Taxonomy (NCBI): domain Bacteria; kingdom Pseudomonadati; phylum Myxococcota; order Polyangiales; family Polyangiaceae; genus Sorangium; species Sorangium sp. So ce362. The sequence continues at coordinate 10,874,236 of NZ_CP150332.1, forward strand.
GGGGAGCGCCGGCGCCGGGCCGTCGTTCGAGGTGGAGCGCACCGACGACGTGGACACGGCGATCGATCTGGCGCGCGCCTTCGCGCCGGACGTGGTCCTGCTCGACGCGGATCTGCCGGGCGCGCGCGGGCTCGCGGAGGCGCTCGCCGCCGACCCGCTGACCGAGCTCTGCCCGGTCGTCGCCGTCGGGCGCTTCGCCCGACCGGAGGACGCGGCCCCGTACATTGCGCTCGGCGCCGCGCGCGCGCTCGCGAAGCCGGCGTCACCCGACGCGCTCCGGCGCGCCGCCGCGGAGGCCGCGGCGATCTGCGTGCGCTCTGACGACACGCGCGCCGCGCGCGGGCCGCTCGGGGCCGTCAGCCTCGACGAGCTCGGGGCGCGCCTCGCCGAGGAGCTGCGCCGCGGGCTCTGCGACGCCGCCGAGCCGAGGAGCCGCGGGGAGCACGTGGATCTCGGCGACGGCGCCGAGGTCCTCGCGGCGCTCTGGGGCGCGGTGGCGCGCATCCGCGATCTCGTGACGATCCGCTCGCACGGCGGCGTGCGGTTCTCGTCGAACGGTCCGGAGGGCGCGCTGCCGCTCGCGCCGTGGATGACCGCGCCGAGCGCGCCCGAGGGCGACCGATCGAGGCTGCACAGCGAGATCCGCGCGAAGGCGCCGGCGCGCGGGATCGCCGCGTCCGCCGCGGCGCCGGTCGACGCGGCGCTCGACGCGATGGACATCGTGGTCGCGGACGACGATCCGGCGGTGACGTGGTTCCTCGCCGGCGTGCTCCGGGCCGCGGGGGCGAACGTGCACGAGGCGCACGACGGGGCGCGGGCGCTCGACCTCGCGTACCAGACGACGCCGGATCTGGTCGTGAGCGACGTGCTCATGCCGCGCCTCGACGGCTTCGCCCTCTGCCGGGCGCTCAAGCGCGACGTGGCGCTGCGCGACGTGCCGGTCATCCTGCTGTCCTGGAAGGAAGACCTGCTCCAGCGGCTCCGCGAGCTCGGCGCCCAGGCCGACGGCTACCTCCGCAAGGAGGCGAGCGCCGCGGCCTTCGTGCAGCGGGTGAACGAGGTCCTGCGGGGCAGGCGGCGCGTGGCCGAGCGCATCGCGACCGGCGGTGAGGTCCGCGGGCGGCTCGACGGCATGACGACGCGGACGCTGCTGTCGCTCGCGTGCGCGCGCCGGCCTGACGCGCTCGTGTCGGTGCGCGACGCCGCGTTCCTGTACGAGGTGCTGATCAAGGACGGCCGCCCCGCCGGCGCGACCCGGACGGCGCAGGACGGGACGTTCCATCGCGGCCCCGCGGTGCTCGCGGCGCTGCTCGGCGTCGGCTCCGGCCGCTTCGCGGTGGCGTCCGCGCCGGAGGGCGAGCTCGAGGCGCCGCCGCGCCCCGGGTTCGAGGGGACGCTCGCAGAGCAGCTCGTGCCCGCGATCGCCGCGGCGCGGGCGGCACAGCGGCTGCTCCACGGGCCGCCCCTCATGCGAGCCGAGCGCGTCATCCTCGATCTGGAGGGGATGGGCGCCACCATCGACGCGACGCCCGAGCCGGCGCGGGCGCTCCTGAAGGCGCTCGCCCGGGGGACCTCGCCGCGATCGGTGATCACCTCGGGTGAGTTCGCCGCGAGCCTCGTCGAGGACGTGCTGAACGACGTCGCGGCGCGCGGCGGCGTGCGGCGCGTGATCGGCCGCGAGGGAGAGGACCTGCTCTCGCCCGCCGTGATCCACGAGGAGGAGACGCTCCGCGGCGTGCGACGCGCCCCGGAGCAGGCTGCTCCGGTCGTGGCGCTGCTGCCGGAGCTCGGCGGCGACGCCGCCGCGTCATCGCGCGCCCCGGTCGAGCTCGCCGAGGACCAGCTCACGGTGGTGCCCGGCTCGGTGGCGCCGATCTCGGCGGTGTCCTCGCCCGGCTCGGCGGCTTCGATCCCGGTGATGTCGGTGGTGTCAGCGCCCGGCTCGGCGGCGTCCATCCCGGTGGTGTCGGTCGACGGCGACGACGAGACCGTCGCGGTTGCGAGCGTGCTCAGGGCGGAGGCGAGGGCGCTGGCGAGCGCCAGAATTCCGAGTGATTTCGCAGAGATCCAGGGCGATGTGGTCAGCGCGCGCGCGACATGGACCCCGCCGGCCGAGGCCGCGACCCTCGCGAGCGCGACGCCGGCCGTGGCGGGCGTCCGGCCGGCGCCGCGCCAGCCGGACGCCACGTTGCCCGCGCTGGAGTACCCGAGGCCCGAGCGGCTCGTCACGCTCGGCTCGCTCCCGCCGCCCCCGGTCGCCGAGGAGCCGGCTCCGGCGCCCACGGCGCTGAGGGCGCCCGTGCCCTCCGCAGCGCGAGGCGCGGCGTCGGCCCCCGCGCCCTCCGTCGACGAGTCGCCCACGCCGCGCCGGGTGCGCCGGCCGTCCGCCTACGTGCCCACGCCGCCGCCGCCCGCCCGCGACAACCGCATGACCATGTGGGTCCTCTTCGCGGTGGCGGCGTTCGTCTTCGCGGTGGCCGCGCGGCTATCGCGCGATCACGAGCTGCAGAGCGCCCCGCCGCCCGCCCAGCCGCCGAGCCCGCCAGCGGCAGAGGTTCAGGTCGCCGCCACGCCGGGCGCTGCCGCGGCGGCCGCCGCCGCCACGGCGAGCGCTGCCGCAGCGCCGCCGGCCGTGGCGGCCGCCGGACCGATCGGCGAGACGACGGCCAACCCCGTGCTCCCCGAGGATCTGCCGCTCGCCGCCGAGCACAAGGTCCCCGCGGGACACGGCATGCTGGAGGTGATCGCCGGGTCGGGCGACACGCTCTTCGTGGACGGGCGGAAGGTGGGCACCGGCAGCGCCAAGCTGCCGCTCGCGCCGAAGGACGGCGTCTACGAGATCCGGGCGAAGCTCCGGGACGAGGAGCGGGTGCGCTTCGCGCTCGTCAAGGCGGGCCGCCTCACCCGGCTCCGCATCGCGCCGCCGTGGCGCCGCTGACCGCGCCGGAGGCGCCGCCCCCGCCGTCGAATCAGCTCGCGCTGCCCCGGGTGCCCAACCAGAGGCAGGAAACGCCGCTCGTGGTAGAGCACGCCCCGTGCGCGCCCGCGTGATCCGACCCAGCCACCCCTCTGCCGCGCTCACGCTCCTCTCCGCCGCGGCCGCGCTCCTCTCCGGCTGCACCGGGTGCGAGACGTCGACCCGCGATCTTCCGGCCGGCGCCGCCGCGGCGTCGGCGAGCCCCGCAGCGCCGCAGCTGCCCCCGGCCCGCGACCTCGTGCACCTCGTCGACGAGCTGCCCAACTGCGACATCGAGCACCGAGGGCTCCTGTTCGATACAGGCGTCGGCGCCCTCCTCGGCCGCTTCGCCTGGCAGGGGACCGTGCCCACCGGCATCCAGGCGGTCGAGCACGCTGGATCCACCTGGGCGCGCATCTCGAACCGACAGATCAAGCTCACGTTCGTCCTGCCGTCCGCGAGCCCCATCTTCGTGTCCGCCCGCGCGGTCGGCCTCGCCTCCCGGTACGCCACCATCTCCCTCGACGACCAGCTCCTCGGGACCCTCCGCTTCCAGCGCGACCAGATCCGGATCGCCTCGACCCCGACCACCACGCTCCCCGCCGACCCCGGCCTGCACACCCTCACGATCCGGTTCTCCGGCCGGCTCCGCGCAGGGGAGGCGTTTGCCGACGTCGACTGGGTCCGCGTGGGCATCCCCGACGAGGACCCGAGCACCTACGGCCCTCCGACCCTGCGCGACGTCGTCGCGCCCGCCGCGGCGCTGTCGGGCGTCCCGCACCGGTCCATCGCGCTGCGCGCCCCGGGCGCCGTCCGCTGCGCCTTCCGCCCCTCCAGGCTGACCCGCCTCCGCACGGCCGTCGGCGCGCAGGGCTCCGCGGAAGGCGACGCCGAGATCCGCGTCCTGCGCGACGGCCAGGAGCCCCTCGTGATCCATCGCGTCCACGTCGAGGGCGGCGACAAGGCGACCTGGACCGACATCGAGCTGCCGCTCGCGCCCTTCGCGGGCTCCCTCATCTCCCTCGAGCTCCGCGCCGCCGCCGCGGCCCGCGGCGGACGCATCCTCTTCGGCGACCCCGTCCTCGCCGGATCGCCGGAGCCCCCGCCGTCGGTGCCCGCGGCGCGCGCCGTCGTGATCGTCGCCCTGAACGGGGTCGAGCGGCCCGATCTGCCTCCCTGGAGCGGTCGCCCGGAGCCGCACCTCGCCACGCTGTCCGAGCTCGCCACGTCGGCGACGACGTTCGATCACCACCGGGGCCCGAGCACCGTCGTGTCCGCCGTGATCGCGTCGCTGCTCACCGGACTGCCGCCGCCAGCCCATACGGTCACCGATACAGGGGCCCGCCTCCCCGGCCGCATGACCACCATCGGCGCCATCGCGAGCGACAGCAGCATCCGGACCGGCTTCTTCACCGGTGTCCCCACCACCTTCCGGGCGTTCGGCTTCGGACCCGGCTGGTCCCGCGTCCTCGAGCACCCCCCGACCAGCGGCGAGCCGGCCACCACCCCGATCGACGCCGCCGCCGCCTGGATCAGCGAGACCGTCCGCCAGGACGCCGGGAACCGCCTGCTCGCGTTCGTCCACGCGCGCGGCGGCCACCCGCCCTGGGAAGTCGGTCCGAAGGAGCTGAACGCCCTCAAGCCCGCCGACTACGCCGGCCCGATCGAGCCGCGCCGCGCCGCCCAGGTGCTGGCCAGGCTGCGCAACCGGCGCCGCGACGTCCTCAGCCCCGACGATCGGGACCGGATCCGCGACCTCTTTTCCATCGCGCTCGCCGGCCAGGACCGCGCCCTCGGCAACCTCATCGGGACCCTCAAGACCGCCGGGCTGTGGGACGAGACCCTCTTCATCGTCACCGGCGACCTGGCCAGCGGGCGCTCCGACGCCACGCTCTACGCCGAGAGCCTCGACCTCCAGGAGCCGGTCCTGGCGCTCCCGCTTTATGTCCACTTTCCCGGCGACCTTTACGCCGGCCAGCGCGTCTCTGCCCCGACCGAGATCATCGACATCGCGCGCACCGCGGTCGCCTCCCTCGGCCTCTCGTTCGCCCGCAAACAGCTCGGGGAGGATCTTGCGGCCGTCGCCTCGGGCCTCGAGGGCGTCGAGCGCGACCCCCAGATCGCCGCCCTCGGCGATCGTTACTCCACGCGCTGGGGTAACCTCGTGCTTTCGGGGCGGCTCGGTGTTCCACCCTTTCTCTGCGACCTCGACGTGGACCCAACCTGCGCCTTCAACCGCCGCGAGGTGATGCCGCTCGCCACCGTGTCGCTCTTCAGACGCACCGTGACGTTCGACCTGTCCCTGCGCGCGCCCGCGGCGCAACGGGAGCCGGCCACGATCGACGCGGAGACGGCGGCCGTGCTCAACGTATGGGGCGCACAATGAGGCCCGCGCGACGCAGCGCCCGCGCGCAGACGACAGCCCGCTGACGGCGCCCGGGCGGCGCGCCGGCGCCGGGCGCGGGCGTCCGCGACATCGCGCAGGCCGCGCGCGATCGCGCTCCGCGACGTCATGATGCCCCGCTGCGAGGCAGCGTGCCCCGCTCCGCGCTCCCGGCGGCGCCCGCGCGCGGGGTCGAGATCGACGTACGCCCGCGCCCGCGCGTGCGCGTCATGCGCCCGCCGCGCGTGCGTCAGCGTGCGCGTGATGCGCTCGCTCCGCGCGCGCCGGGCGCCTGGCATGCTTCGCGCAAACGCCGCAGACCGCACAGGCAAAGCGCCTCGATGGCGCTTCATCTTTCCGTGAGAGGAGTCCCCGCATGAAGGCGACCGACCTATTGAAGGAGCAGCACCAGGAAGTCGACGAGCTCTTCGAGCGCATCGCACAGGCTGACAGCAACGAGATCAGCGCGCTCCGCGACGAGCTCGTGGCGAGCCTCGTCGGCCACACGGCCATCGAGGAGGAGCTCTTCTACCCCCAGGCCCGGGAGGCGCTCGGCTCTTCCCCCCTGATCCCGACCTCGTACGAGGAGCACTCCCTCGTCGAGATCATGTTGCAGAAATTGCTCAGCACCAAGCCGGGTGACGAAACCTTTCACGCCAGGCTGAGTGTGCTCAAGGAGCTCGTGCAGCACCACGTCGAGGAGGAGGAGAAGAAGCTCTTCCCCCAGGTCGAGAACGCCATGGGCGCCGAGCGCCTCGAGGAGCTCGGCGCACGCCTGGAGGCGCGCTTCGACCAGGTGCGCGAGGGCGACGTCGAGGCGCTCCTGAGCAAGCTCGTCGCGAAGAGCATGCCCGCCGCCACCGCCCGCCGCACGCGGGCGGCGAAGCCGGCGGCGCGCAAGGCGGCGACCAAGCGTCCGCCCGCGAAGCGCGCATCGACGCAGCGCGCCGAGCCGGCGCGCGGCGCCCAGAAGGGCCGTCGCGGCGGCGGCGCCGCGACCGGACGGAAGAAGGCGGCGGACGCGGCGCCGGCGAAGACCGGGCGAGCCGCGCCCACGCGCAAGGCGAGCCGGCCGACGACGAGCCGGCCTGCAAAGACGAGCCGCACGGGCCGCAAGGGCGGTCGCACGAGCAGCGCCTCCGCGCGCTGAGATCGCCGTGCACCGGCGAATGCCGGTGAACGTCAGCGACGCGGGGTCCGTCCGGGGGAGACGGCGGGCCCCGCGGCGCGATCCAGGTCGAAGAGCGGCAGCGTGCCGCCGGCCTTCGGGGCAGCGGCCTTCGAGGGGCTGGCCTTCGGGGCAGCGGCCTCCGCCACGACCTCCTGCAGCAGGGCAGGGTCGTCGTGGCCGACCGAGTTGACCCGCGGCGACACGGCGCGCGCCGCGAGGGAGCCGCGGGGCGCCGGCCGGAGCAACGCCTCGGCCCGCTCCGCGTCCGCGCCCTCGCCGGCGCCGAGCCAGAGATCGACGTCCTCGGGCTCCAGGAGGACCGGCATGCGGTCGTGGACCGGCGCCACGTCGGCGCTCGCCTCGGTGGTCAGGATCGTGAAGCGGAGGTCGAGCTCCCCCGTGTCGGGGTCCTTCGCCGGCTGGTACAGCCCGGCCAGGCGCAGCAGCCCGCCCCCCGCCGGGTGGAACCACGTCGGCCGCCGCGCGCCCTTCGGCCCGGTCCACTCGTAAAAGCCGTCCGCCGGCACCACGCAGCGGTGCGCCGCGAACGCCCCGCGGAACGTCGGCTTCGTCCGCGCGCTCTCGGCCCGCGCGTTGGCGAGCAGCGAAGGCGCCGCGCCGCCCCTGGCGAAGCGCCCCGCGAAGCCCCAGGTCCCCGGCACGAGCTCTCGCTGGCCGCCCTGCGCGCGCAGCACAGGGTGGACGGTCGAGGGAGCGATGTTGTACCGGGGCCGGTAGAGCGCGGCCGCCCTCGGGTCGGCGACGATCACCCGAGCGGTGCCGCCGCCCGCGGCGCCTGCACCGACGGCCGCCTCCAGCATCGCCACGAGGGACGCAAAGTCCGGAACGGCGAGAGTGAAACGCGCGCACATAACACTAGATTAGCGCCTTCGGCGCGCCTACAAGGCGCTTCGGACGTTGGAGGAGGCCGCATGGTCGACAGCTTTGGCACGAAGAGCACGCTGACGGTTCAAGCCGATACATACACCTACTACAAGCTCACCTCGCTGGCGCAGGGCGGCGCTTCGCTCGACAAGCTCCCCTTCTCGCTCCGCATTCTCCTGGAGAACCTCCTCCGCCACGAGGACGGGCGCGTCGTGCGCAAGGAGCACGTGGAGGCCGTCCTCAACTGGGACCCGAAGGCCGGCCCCTCGCAGGAGATCGCCTTCCACCCCGCGCGCGTGCTGCTCCAGGACTTCACCGGCGTCCCGGCCGTGGTCGACCTCGCGGCCATGCGCGAGGCGCTCGCGAAGCTCGGCGGCGACTCGCTCAAGATCAACCCGCTCCAGCCCGTCGACCTCGTGATCGACCACTCGGTCCAGGTCGACAAGTTTGCGTCGACGACGGCCCTGAAGGTCAACGCGGCGCTCGAGTTCGAGCGCAACGAGGAGCGCTACGCCTTCCTCCGCTGGGGGGCGCAGGCGTTCACGAACTTCCGCGTGGTGCCGCCCGACCAGGGCATCTGCCACCAGATCAACCTGGAGTACCTCGCGGGCGCCGTCATGCGGCAGGGCTCGCTGGCCTACCCGGATACGCTCGTCGGCACCGACTCGCACACCACGATGATCAACGGGCTCGGCGTCGTCGGCTGGGGCGTCGGCGGCATCGAGGCCGAGGCGGCGATGCTCGGCCAGCCGCTCTCGATGCTCATCCCCGAGGTCGTGGGCTTCAAGCTCCACGGCAGCCTGCCCGAGGGCGCCACCGCGACCGATCTCGTCCTCACGGTGACGCAGATGCTGCGGCAGAGGAAGGTCGTCGGGAAATTCGTCGAGTTCTACGGCCCCGGCCTGAGCGCGCTCTCGCTCCCGGACCGCGCCACGATCGCCAACATGGCGCCCGAGTACGGCGCCACCATCGGCTTCTTCCCCGTCGACGACGAGACGATCGCCTACCTGCGCTTCACCGGCCGGCCCGCCCCGCTCGTCGCGCTCGTCGAGGCCTACTACAAGGCGCAGGGTCTGTTCCGCACGGACAGCACCCCGGACCCGGTCTTCAGCGACACGCTCTCGCTCGACCTCGGCGACGTCGAGCCGTCGCTCGCCGGCCCGAAGCGGCCGCAGGACCGCGTCCCGCTCCGCGACGCGAAGCGGGCCTTCCGCGCCTCGCTCCAGGGCATGCTCGAGAAGGAGTTCGCCGCCGTCGACGCGACCGCGGTGAAGGCGTTCCTCGAGGAGGACACCGGCGCCGCCGCCGCGCGCGCGCCCGCGCTCGAGAAGCTCATGCGTCCGGCGGAGATCACCGAGGGCGACACGCGCTACACGCTGCGCCACGGCTCGGTCGTGATCGCCGCGATCACGTCGTGCACCAACACCTCGAACCCGGCGGTCATGCTCGGCGCGGGCCTCCTCGCGAAGAAGGCCGTCGAGCGCGGGCTCACGGTGAAGCCGTGGGTGAAGACCTCGCTCGCCCCCGGGTCGAAGGTCGTCAGCGACTATCTGCGCCAGGCGGGGCTCCTGCCGTACCTCGAGGCGCTCGGCTTCCACCTTGTCGGCTACGGCTGCACGACGTGCATCGGCAACTCCGGGCCGCTGCCGGACGTGATCGGCGACACGGTCCGCAACAACGATCTCGTCGTGGCGAGCGTCCTCTCCGGCAACCGCAACTTCGAGGGCCGCATCAACCAGCACGTGCGGATGAACTTCCTCGCCTCGCCGCCGCTCGTCGTCGCCTACGCGCTGCGCGGCGACGTCGACGCCGACCTCTTCAAGGAGCCGGTCGGCACCGATCGCAACGGCGATCCGGTGTACCTCAAGGACATCTGGCCGAGCTCGTCCGAGGTCAACGAGGCCATCCGCACGGCGGTGCGGCCCGAGCAGTTCCAGGCGCAGTACGAGAACGTGTTCGCCGGCGACGAGGAGTGGCAGAAGCTCTCGATCCCGAGCGGCCAGACGTTCGTGTGGGACGAGGCCTCGACGTACGTGCGCAGGCCGCCGTTCTTCGAGGGGCTGTCGAAGGATCCGGAGCCGCTCCACGACATCCAGGGCGCGCGCGTGCTCGCGCTGCTCGGGGACTCGGTGACGACCGACCACATCTCGCCGGCCGGCAACATCGCCAAGAACAGCCCCGCCGCGAAGTACCTGGGCGAGCACGGCGTCGCGCCCGCCGACTTCAACTCGTACGGCGCCCGCCGCGGCAACCACGAGGTGATGATGCGCGGCACGTTCGCGAACATCCGCCTCAAGAACCTGCTGCGCCCGGGCGAGGAGGGCGGCATCACCGTGCACCTGCCCGACGGGGAGAAGACGACGATCTACGACGCGGCCATGCGGTACAAGGCGGAGAAGGTGCCGCTGCTCGTGATCGCCGGCGCCGAGTACGGCACCGGGTCGTCGCGCGACTGGGCGGCCAAGGGGACGAAGCTGCTCGGCGTGCGCGGGGTCATCGCGAAGAGCTTCGAGCGCATCCACCGGTCGAACCTGGTCGGCATGGGCGTGCTCCCGCTCGAGTTCGCGCCGGGCGAGGACGCGGGGACGCTCGGGCTCACCGGGCGCGAGGTGTTCAAGATCGACGGCATCTCGGACAACCTCACGCCGGGCAAGAAGCTCAGCGTCGTCGCGATCGGGGAAGGCGGGAAGACGACGACGTTCACCGTCACCGCGCGCATCGATACGCCGAACGAGGTCGACTACTACCAGCACGGCGGCATCCTCCAGTTCGTGCTGCGCAGCCTGGGCGCCACGGCCTAGCGCCGCCTCACACGCCGCTCCCCGCCCACCCGGTCCGGCGGGGAGCGGACCCCCTCCCGAATGCGGAGCGGCGCGTCGCGGCTGCTGACGCGCGTGCAGGCTTCGGCTAGACCCTGGGGCATGCTCGATCCCCGCTACGTCGCAGATCACCTCGGTGAGGTGCGCGCGGCGCTTGCTCGTCGCTCGCCCGCCGCCGCCGCCACCCTCGGAGACGACTTCGCCTCCACGGTCAGCACGCGCCGGTCGAAGGTCCAGGAGCTCGAGCGGTGGCAGGCGGAGCGCAACGCGGCGAACGACGCGATGGCGCGCCTCGACAAGAAATCGCCGGAGTTCGCGCAGAAGCGCGACGAGCTGAAGGGCCTGTCCGCGAGGATCAAGGAGGCCGAGCAGGTCGTCTCCGAGCTCGAGAAGGGGATGACCGAGCTGCTCTCCGGCGTCCCCAACCTGCCGGATCCGTCGGTGCCCGACGGCGCCGGAGAGCAGGACAACGTGGTCGTCAGGACGTGGGGCGAGAAGCCGAGCTTCTCGTTCGCGCCGAAGTCCCACTGGGACATCGGCACGGCCCTCGGCATCCTCGACTTCGAGCGCGCGGCGAAGCTCTCGGGCGCGCGGTTCACGGTGCTGATGGGCGCGGCCGCCCGCCTCGAGCGGGCGCTCATCTCGTTCATGCTCGACCTGCACACGCGCGAACAGGGCTATCTCGAGGTGCTGCCGCCGTTCCTGGTCAAGGACTCGGCCCTGTTCGGCACGGGCCAGCTGCCCAAGTTCGCCGAGGACCTGTTCAAGACGCAGAAGAGCGACCCGGAGCGGGCGTACGACCTCTACCTCATCCCGACGGCGGAGGTCCCGGTCACGAACCTCCACGCGGACGAGATCCTCGACGGCGCGTCGCTGCCGATCGCCTACGCGGCGTACACGCCGTGCTTCCGCAGCGAGGCGGGCAGCCACGGGCGCGACGTGCGGGGGCTCATCCGGCAGCACCAGTTCGACAAGGTCGAGCTCGTGCGGTTCTCGGCGCCGGACGACTCGCCCCGCCAGCACGAGCTGCTCACCTCGCACGCCGAGGAGGTGCTGAAGCGCCTCGGCCTCCACTACCGCGTCTCCGCGCTCTGCGCCGGCGATCTCGGCTTCGGCGCGCAGAAGACGTACGACCTGGAGGTGTGGCTGCCCGGCCAGGGGGGCTACCGCGAGATCTCGAGCTGCTCGAACTTCGGCGATTTCCAGGCGCGCCGCGCCCAGATCCGCTACCGGCCGGAGCCGAAGGCGAAGCCGCGGCTGGTGCACACGATGAACGGGTCGGCGCTCGCCGTGGGGCGGACGGTGATCGCGATCCTCGAGCAGTACCAGCAGGCGGACGGGACGGTGGTCGTGCCGGAGCCGCTCCGGGCGTTCATGGGCTGCGAGGTCCTCCGCGGCAGGTAGCAGCGATGGCAGCGGACGAGGAGGCCAAGCGCGAGCTCCCGGAGTCGAGGGGCGCGCGCGACGGGGGCGAGGGCGAGCGCCGCTCGCAGGTCCCGGAGTCGAGGGGCGAGCGCCGCTCGCAGGTCCCGGAGTCGAGGGGTGAGCGCCGCTCGCAGGTCCCGGAGTCGAGGGGCGAGCGCCGCTCGCAGGTCCCGGAGTCGAGGGGCGAGGGCGAGCGCCGCTCGCAGGTCCACGCGCCGCCGAGCCACGCGGAGACGTCCATGGCGCTCGCGCGCCGGCGGCTGCTCGAGCTCTGCAAGCGGCACAAGGACGAGCTGATCGACGACTGGATCGAGAACGTGCTGGCGCTGCCGCCGGAGCGCGGCCGGTACACCGACCGGCCCGTGGGCGAGGTGACGGAGAACGTGCGCTCCTGGCTCGCCGCCTTCACCAGGATCCTCGAGGACGGCAGCGAGACCCTGCTCGACGAGTTCATCACGCACCTCGTCGAGCAGCGCTACGCGACCGGGTACTCCATCAGCGGTCCGCTGATCGCCGCCTCCGAGTTCCGCACCGCGGTCGCGGGCGTCCTCGACACGACGCACGACGACGCGGACGGCACGTCCTCCATCGACGTGCTCCGCGCCGTGGACGCGCTGCTGCTCCAGTTCGAGCACCGCTTCGCCGAGGCGTACGCCCAGCGCTCGCTGTTCGCCTCCGAGGAGCGCTACCGCGAGATCGTCGAGCTCTCGTCCGACGTCCTCGCGACGATCGACCAGGAGGGGATGCTGACGCGGCTGAACGTGCGGTTCGAGGTGCTCTTCGGGCACTCGCGGCAGGCGTGGATCGGCCGGCCGATCACCGCGCTCGCGGTCGCGGCGGACGTGCCGGCGCTGCGCGCCCTCGTGATGTCCGCGTCCCGGTCCGAGGCGCCCCGGGAGGCCGCCATCCGCTGCGCGACGCGCGCCGGGCTGACCAAGGTGATGACGGTCCGGATCACGCGGCTCTACGGCGAGGACGCCTCGCTCGCGCTCATGCGCGACGTCACCGAGGAGGTCGCGCGCCGCGCGCAGATCCTCCACAGCGAGAAGCTCGCCTCGATCGGCCAGGTCGCGGCGAGCGTCGCGCACGAGCTCAACAACCCCATGGCGTGGGTGATGGCGAACCTGGAGCAGATCCGGAGCGGGGCGCACAAGCTCGTCTCGGCGGCGCGCCCCGTCGCGTCGGGCTCCTACGAGGACCTGCTCCGCGCCATCGATCTCATCGACAGGTCCTGCCACGAGGCGCTCGCCGGCGTCGAGCGGATGCGCGACATCGTGACCGACCTCAACCTCTTCTCGAGCAGCAGCGAGCGCAAGCCCGAGCGGGTCGATCTGGTCGACGTGATCGAGCTCGCGCTGCGCATGACGGGGCCGCAGCTCAGCCAGCTCTGCCGCATCGAGCGCCACTACGGCGAGATGCCCCCGCTGGTCGGCTACCCGGGCAAGCTCTCGCAGGTGTTCGTGAACCTGTTCATCAACGCGGCGCAGGCGATGCCGAACCGCCCGCGCGACGAGAACATGGTGCGCGTGACGGCGCGCTTCGACGACGGGGTCCACCACGTCGAGGTGGAGGACAACGCGCGCGGCATGACCCCCGAGGTCGTCGAGCGGATCTTCGACCCGTTCTTCACGACGAAGGAGGAGAGCGCCCGCCCGGGGATCGGGCTCTGGGTGTCGCGCAACATCGTCGAGGAGCAGCAGGGTACGATGACGGTGTCGAGCAAGCCCGGCATCGGCACCATCTTCACGATCCGGCTGACCGGCCTCAACCCCGCGGATCTGCCCGCGCTGCGCCCGCCGCCGGAGCCGCCGCGCGCCTCGTCGCGCGGGACGATCCTGTTCGTGGACGACGAGCCGATGCTCCTCAACGCGTTCGCCCGCGCGTTCGAGGAGCGGCACGAGGTGCTCGTGGCGAAGAGCGGCCACGAGGCGCTCGACCTCCTGCGGGACCGCGGCGGCCGGATCGACGCGATCGTCTGCGATCTCCTGATGCCGCAGATGAGCGGGATGGCCCTCTACGACGAGATCGGCGAGCGGTTCCCGCAGCTCCAGCCGAAGATGGCCTTCATGTCGGGCGGCGCGTTCACGCCGACCGCGCGCGCGTTCGTGGAGCGGGTGGACAACGCGAAGATCGCGAAGCCGATCTCGCTCGACGACCTGGAGCGGGTGATCGCCGATCTCCTCAGCGGCGGGCAGAAGCGGGGGCACTAGGTGGCGGGCGCGAAGGCGAGCGCGATGCGGGAGCGGGCGAACCACGCGCGCTACCGGCCGGGGCAGCGGGAGGGCTTCTACGAGAGCTTCTTCCTGCGCGCGAACCATCCGACGCGGCCGCTCGCCTTCTGGATCCGGTACACGCTCTTCAGCCCGGCCGGGCGGCCCGAGGCCGCGGAGGGCGAGCTCTGGGCCATCTACTTCGACGGCGAGTCGGGGCGCCACGCGGTCGCCAAGCGCGAGGTCCCGTTCGCCGGGCGTTGCTCGTTCGCCCGCGACGCGCTGTCGGTCGACATCGACGGCGCCCGGCTGCGCCCCGGCAGGCTCGCCGGCGCGGCGGGCGAGGGGGAGGACGCCATCTCCTGGGACCTCGCGTACGAGGGCGGCGGGGAGCCGCTCCTGCTGCTCCCGGCGGCCCTCTACGACGCCCCGCTGCCGAAGGCGAAGGCGCTTGTCGGGGCGCCGCTGGCCGTCTACAGCGGCGTCCTCCGGGCCTCCGGGCGCGACGTGGACGTCTCGGGGTGGGTGGGCAGCCAGAACCACAACTGGGGGACGAAGCACACGGACCTCTACGCCTGGGGGCAGGTCGCCGGGTTCGACAGCCACCCGGACAGCTTTCTCGAGGTCGCCACGGCCCGCCTCAAGGTCGGGCCGTTCTGGACGCCGAGCATGACGCCGCTGGTCTTGCGGCACCGGGGCGAGGAGATCGCGCTGAGCTCGCTGGTCCAGGCGGTCCGCGCCGAGGCCTCATTCGACTACTTCACCTGGCGCTTCCGGACCGAGACCGATCGGCTGAGCGTCGAGGGGCAGATCACCGCGCGCGCCAGCGACGTCGTGGGCCTCGCCTACAGGAACCCCCCCGGCGGCGTGAAGCACTGTCTGAACACGAAGATCGGGGCCTGCAGCGTCACCCTGCGGCGGAAGAGCCTGGGCCGCGAGGTCGGGAGCGAGACCCTGACGACGGCGCGGCGCGCGGCGTTCGAGATCCTCACGGACGACCGCAACCACGGCGTGACGATCCGCGCCTGATCCGCGCCGGACGCTCTGGGCGGCGCGCTGCGCGCGGGCGGCCGGGGCGGCGCCTGCGCGGGACGTGCTGCGCGCCCGGCGCGGAGTCGGCTAAAGAGATCCGGGAACGCCACCGCACGAAAGGCGGACGCCATGAGCCTCAAGCACCCCCGGACCCTCCTCGTTGCACTGGACAGCTCTCCCAGGGCGCCGCTCATCCTCGCCGAGGGCGTCGATCTCGCGCAGAAGCTCGGCGGCAAGCTCGTGCTCGTCCGCGGCATCGGGCTGCACCACACCCTCCCAGCCGAGGCGCTGAACGAGTCGCCGACGCGCGTCCCCGAGATCCTGGAGCGGGGCGACCGGGAGGAGCTCGCGCAGCTCGCGCGCGACGTGCCGCCCGAGCTCCTCGCGAAGATCGTGGTCCACGTCGGCGTCGCCTGGGAGGTCATCTGCCGGACGGCCGACGAGGAGAACGCGGACCTCATCGTGATCGGGTCGCACGGCTACTCGGGCATCGACAAGGTGCTCGGGACGACGGCGGCGAAGGTCGTGAACCACACGAGCCGGTCGGTGCTCGTGGTGCGCGACAAGCCGTCCGACTGAGGAGGCCTCCGGCCTCAAGGGAGCTTGGCGATGAGCTCCTCGCTCAGCTTCGGCTGGTCGATCTTGCCAAACCAGATCCGCCAGGTGGCCTTCATGAAATCGATGCCGCCCACCGTCGCGGTCCCGCCGCCGGCGACCTTGATGGTGGTCGCCTTCGCGCGCGCGTCGTACTCGATGGTGACCTCCGCTCCCGCCTTGAGTCCGCCCTCGAACGCCGAGACGAACCTCGCGACCTTCGCCTGATCGGCATAACCGTTCAACGCATAGGCGTCCGTCAGCGCCTTGACCGTGCTCTCGCGGTCGACGTCGCGCAGCATCGTCCAGACGAACTTCTTCCCCGTATCCATGTCGATGACGGCCTGCGTGGACCTCGCGGCCGGGAGCTCATCCATGTAGTGGCTGATCCGATAGACGTCGATGCTGGCCGTGCCGACAGTCTTCACGCGGACGCCGGTGCCCGTGAGCGTGTAGCCCGGTAAAGCGAAGAGGCTCGCGACAGCCAGGAAGATCGCCGCGAACGCGGCGAGAAAAGCTGGAGACTTGCTACGTGCGAGTTTCATCGGATCGACCTCCTCCGGCATCGCCGCGCGGCGCGGCGCATCGTGTCCGGGCGCCGCGCTCCGGCGCTCGCCCAATCGTCATCGTGAATGAGCAAGACCCGGACCATCGGCGGAGGGACGTTGGGAGTCGCGGCGCTCGCGAGATCTCGAGATGTGCCCTGGAGTCAGGCACGGACGACCCATGAGGTGTGCTCGGAGGGGGCTCCGGAGGCCGGGCAGCGGATCTCGCGGCCGGGTGAGGGCGGGCGGAGGCGGCGCCGGGGCGAGCTCTCCCTGAGATCTTTTTTCGGGCAGGTCCGTAGAAGTCGCGCGCTGCGGGGGTCGAGGAGATCGCGGCGGAGGACGCGAGTCCCCCGTGGGCGGCGCCTTGGCTTGCGGCGGAAGGAGCTTCTCGATGCGGACGATGCTCGCGGGATTGCTGATGGGATTTGCGGCTCTGGGCTGCGCGGCCGGCGCGGCGGCGCCTCCGGGGACGAGCGCTGCGGCCGCGGGGGTCGCGCCGGGCATGGAGGCGCGGCTGGAGGGCGCGCAGGCGGCCGCCGCGGCCCCGGGGGCGGCCGGGCCCACCGCGGCGGTGGCGGCCGGGCCCGCGGCGGTCGAGGCGCCGGCGTCCCGGCCGGAGGGGGCCGAGGCGAGCCGGGGCGTCTGGATCGGCGCCGCGGGCGCGAGCGACTTCGTGCTGCCGGGGACGCGCGAGACGCAGCTCGGGGTGTGGGTCGACGTCCCGGCGATCCGCCGCGGGGCGCGCGCGCCGGCCGCAATCGCGCTGCTCGTCGACGCCTCCGGCTCGATGCAAGGCGCGAAGATGGACCACGCCCGCGCCGCGGCGCAGGCGTTCGTCGACCGGCTGCCCGACGGCGACGTTGTCTCGCTCGCGTCGTTCGCCGACGCCGCGCGGGAGCGCGTGGCGCCCACCGTGCTCGGCCCCGCCACGCGCCCCGCGGTGGCGCGCGCCATCGCCGCGCTCGGCCCCGAGGGCAGCACCAACCTCTTCGAGGGCCTCCGGCTCGCGGAGCGGCACGCGGCCACGGCGCCGTCGACGCACGCCGTCCGGCGCGTGGTGCTCATCTCGGACGGCCAGGCGAACATCGGGCCCTCGTCCCCCGACATCCTCGGCGCGCTCGCCCAGCGCGGCGCGGCCCACGGGGTGCAGATCACGTCGATCGGGGTGGGCGCCGACTACGACGAGCGCACGCTCAACGCGCTCGCCATCGGCTCCAGCGGCCGGCTGTACCACCTCACCGAGGCGCGCCAGATGTCCTCCGTCCTCGAGCGCGAGCTCGCCCTGCTCCAGACGACCGCGGCGACGGGCGCCTTCGTCGAGATCGTCCCGGCGCCCGGCGTGGAGCTGATCGGCGTCCCGAGCGAGCGCACCGACCGGTCCGGCGACACGATCCGGGTGCTCCTCGGCACGATGTTCGGCGGGCAGCACCGCGAGATGCTCGTGCGGGTGCGGGTCACCGCGCCGGCCGCCGGCTCCCACCCGCTCGCGAGCGTGCGGCTCCACTTCCGCGACCCCGAGAACGGCAACGTCCCGCGCGTGCACGAGGTGGTGGCCCGCTACGACGTGACGAGCGACGCGGCCCTGGTCGCCGCGCACGAGAACGAGAGGACCCAGACCCTCGCCGCGGTGATCGAGACGGGGATGATGCAGCTCGACGCGGCCCAGGACGTGAGCTCGGGCGACTTCGGCGCGGCCGAGGCGAAGCTCGCCGCGGCGGAGGATCGGCTCCGGCAGCAGGCTGCGCGCGCGCGGTCGGCCAAGGAGAAGGCGCGCGCCGCCGACGCGGCCTCGGCGGTGGCGAGCGCGCGAAAGACCGCCCGCGCGGCCGCGGCGGCCCCGCCGGCGGCGCGGCGCATGGATGCCCTCCAGATGAACGGCGCCTCCCCGGTCTGGGCGGGCCGCTGAGCGGCGATCGGAGCGCCGTCTGCGCCCTCCCATCCATGATGGACCGTCGAGGTGTCCACTCCCATCCATGATGGACCGTCGAGGTGTCCATCATGGATGGGTTGACCGAGCTCTGCGCACACCCCGGCAGACGATCACGGTTGATGAGCCAATCAACGTTGATTGCTAAGTACACCATGGATCCATGTTGATACACCTCGCGTGGGCCCTCGACACGGGGGGTCGCGCGCGACATTGTCCCGGGCCGTCCGACATCTCACCTCCCTGGGCACTCGACCCCCCATGAACCCCAACGCCTTCCCGGAGTCGTGCGCCGGCGCCGTGCGTGAGCTCTGGCCGCTCGACCCGGCCGTCACCTTCCTGAACCATGGCTCGTTCGGCGCCTGCCCGCGCCCGGTGCTCGCGGCGCAGCAGCGCTACCGCGACCAGCTCGAGCGCGAGCCGGTCCGCTTCTTTCTCCGCGAGCTCGAGCCGCTGCTCGACGCGGCCCGAGGGGAGCTCGCCTCGTTCGTCGGCGCCGACCCGGACGACCTCGCGTTCGTGCCCAGCGCGACCGCCGGGGTCAACACGGTGCTGCGGTCGCTCTCGCTCGGTCCCGACGACGAGCTCTGCGTCACCGATCACGGGTACAACGCCTGCCGCAATGCGATCGAGGCCGTCGCGGCCCGCGCCGGGGCGCGCGTCGTTGTGGCGCCGGTGCCGTTCCCGATCGTGGCGCCCGAGCGGGTGGTCGAGGCGGTGCTCGCGCGGGTGGGGCCGCGGACGCGGCTCGTCCTGGTCGACCACGTGACGAGCCCGACCGGGCTCGTGTTCCCGGTCGCCGCGCTGTCCGCCGAGCTCGCTGGCCGCGGCGTGGACGTCCTCGTCGACGGGGCGCACGCGCCCGGCATGCTGCCGCTCGACCTCCGCGCCCTCGGGGCGGCCTATTACACAGGCAACTGCCACAAATGGATCTGCGCGCCGAAGGGCGCGGCGTTCCTCCACGTGCGGCGGGACAGGCAGGGCTCGGTTCGCCCGCTCTGCATCAGCCACGGCGCCAACTCGCCGCGCGCTGACCGGTCGCGCTTCCTGCTCGAGTTCGACTGGACGGGCACCTGGGATCCGAGCGCGGCCCTCTGCATCGCGGACGCGATCCGCGCGATGGGAGCGCTCCTGCCCGGCGGCTGGCCCGCGCTCCGGGCGCACAACCGGGCGACGGCGCTCGCCGCGCGCGACCTGCTCTGCGGGGCGCTCGGCTGCCCGCCGCCGAGCCCCGACGCGATGATCGGCGCGCTCGCGACGGTGCCGCTCCCCGACGCGCCGTCGTCGCCGCTGCGCCTCGACCCGCTCCAGGACGCGCTCCTCGAGCGGTGGGGGATCGAGGTGCCGGTGTTCGCCTGGCCCGCGTCCCCGCGGCGGTTCCTCCGGATCTCGGCGCAGATCTACAACGACAGGCCGCAGTACGAGCGGCTCGCGGCGGCGCTCTCGGCGCTGCTGTAGCGCCGCGCGCACGCCGCCGTGTGGAGCCGCGTCTCGGGCCGCCGCTCCACGGCGGCGTGTGCGCGGTGCTCGCCTCGTTCTCGAGGCATCGCCCGGGTTCGACGCCGCGGCGGGCTGCCCGGGCGCGGCCGCGCTTCGTGCGCGCGGCGCTCGTCGGAGCCGACCGCGCGCGCCTTCCGAGACGATAGGATGCGCGCTCCAAGGAGACACGATGCAACGTCGAATCCTGGTCTTGTCCTCGCTTTCCTGGCTGGCGGCGGCGACCCTCGCGGCCGCGCCGACCGTCGCGCAGCCCGCGACGCCTCGCCCGGCGACGCGCCCGGCGCCCACCTCCTCGGCGCCGGCGGGAGCGCCGCCGAGTCCTTCCGCGCGAGCGGGGACGCCTCCAGCGCCTGGCGCGCCGCAGCCGACGCCTGGCGCGCCGCAGCCGGCGCCTGGCGCAGCATCCGGCGCGCCGCAGCCGGCGCCTGGCGCGCCGCAGCCAGCATCCGGCGCGCCGCAGCCGCCCGTCCTGGTGCCCGGCGCGCCGCAGCCGCCCGCGAGCCCTGTGCCGGCAGCGCCCGGGGCGCCGGCAGCGGCCGCACCTGGGCCGGAGGGATCACTGCCCGCGCCGGGAGCTGCCGAGCTGCCCGCGGGCGCCGAGCTGCCTGCGGGCGCCGAGCTGCCTGCGGGCGCCGAGCCGCCCGCCGAGGCGCCGGCCGAGCCCGCGGTAACCCTGAAGCGCGGCACGGAGACCTGGTCCACGTCCCTCTCAAACTCCGAGCTGGGGCCGCCGCCCGCTCCCGCGCCGGACCCCGCCCGCGCGCTTGACGGGGGGAGCGTCCCGCGCGGCCGGCGCGGGGCGATCGGCGTGGAGACCTCGTCGTTCACCGGCGGCGACAGCGACGTCTCCGGGCTCGCGATCGCCCTCTTTGCCCGCGTGCCGTTCGCCGAGCACACGTTCCTCGACGTCCGCGTCCCCTTCGGGCTCGCAATGGATGAGCGGACCGACGCCGTGCTCGGCAACGTGATGCTCGGTGCCCACCACGTCGGTCGCGTCGGCCGGACGCTCTGGCTCACGGTGGGCGGCGCCGTCGGGCTGGCGACGCTCTCGGGCCAGACCCACGACCACGACAGCTACGAGCCGGTCGGCGCGAGCCGGGCCTACTGGGACCTCCACGAATACTTCCCGAGCATCCTCCCGATCCACGCGCGCCTCGGCGCCGAGGCCCACGTCGGCCCGCTGATCGCGCGCGCCCAGATCGAGCCGGTGCTCTACATCCCGCTCGGCCGCAACGACGAGTACGAGGTCGCCATCCAGCACGCCGCCGAGCTCCAGATCGGCCATGGGATCGGCGGCGGCGTGCGCGTGCAGGGCATGGCGCTTGTCACGTTCGACAACGTGGACATCCGGCACGCCGTCGCGCGCAATCTCTACGTCCTCGCCCTCGAGCCCTTCCTCGCGATGGAGCGCAAGGCCGCGTTCGTCCGAGCGGGCCTGCTGCTTCCCTTCGACGAGGAGCTCGGCCCGCCGCTCGACCACACCTGGGGCTTCCACTTCACCGCGGGGGTCCGCACGGACTGAGGCCCTCGGCTGTCGAGTCGTGCGGCGGCTGTCGAGTCGTGCGGCGGCTGCCGCCCGGCTACGCGCCTCGGGCGCGCGTCGCCTCGCCGATCGCGTGGGTGATGTGCCCCTCCAGCTCGCCCGCGGGCAGCTGCTCGGACTCCACGACGACGAGGCGCGCTCCCGCGTCCTCCGCGAGCAGCTCGAACGTCCGCGGCGCGCGGTCGTGCAGGTGGCTCGGCAGGACGATCGCCAGCGGGCGGAGGCGGACCGCGATCCCCCAGGCCGACGCCGCCTCGCAGGAGCGGACAAGGAAACGAGCGCGCGCCGCAACCCTGCGGCAACGGACCAGGAAACCGGGGCTGCAGTCGAGCGCCAGTACGATGGGAATCCGGATCAACTGACTGCTGCTACTAGGGGGCTCCGACATAGGAAGATGCTACTCCAGCGAAGCGCTATTGCGCGTCCTCTTATCCCGCATAACCGATACAGAGCTTTCCCGAAATAGAAAACAACAAGGTCGCCAGCTCATGTAAGCAGTCACGCGTTCGTTTGGTGTATTGGATAACGTTCTGTGAGAGCAGGATATTTGAAATGAACGCTGCGAGAAGGAAGGACCCTGCGCACGGCTGCCCACGCGGCCGGGTGCGCAAATTCGTCGAGAAAGTTGGCCCATCTTCAGCGAGTGATGCCCTGACCGATCGCGCGTCGATGAAATGATGTACCGAGGACGGAGTCCATCCCGGTGGCTGAGGCACACCCGGACGGATGAAGTCGGCGTGCACGTAGTAGACGCCGCTCGGGACGTAGGATGTGAAGCCAGCGTCCACGAGAGCGTCGTACAGGATGGCTTGCGTTCACCCGTCACGCCGGCGAAACGGTCGTCGTGGCGCGACGGCGCCTCGAGCCCGCCGAGGTTGCCGCACCTCAAGGAAGTTGGCGCGCATACGTAAAGGAGATCGCGTGTCGTCGCGATGCGGCGCGCGCGCCGCGCCAGCGCGGCCATGTTCCCGGGTCGCCTCCCCGCCGCCACGGCCCGCCGCCCTCGTCGAGCGCCCCGAGCTCTCGACCGCGCGCCGCGCTCGGGGCAGCCAGCAGGACATGCTCCTTCTCACCAACCACCATGTGCTCGCTGAGCTCCCGGTGACTGAACCGGTTAACTTGCTCACAGATGCTCGCGTGTGGGTCCGGTCCACGCCCGAATGTTTCCACCAGGTTGCGGGGAGCGCGGGCGGCGGTGGCGCGCCGTGGGAGCAATCCTCGTCCGAAACGTCCGGAGCCGTCCCCAGGCCGGCGGCTGCGGGGCAGGGGCACCGGCGAGAGGTCGAGAGAGATGGCGGTGTCGAGCTGGCAGCTGCAATAAGAGGCCAACTATATCATTTCATCGCCCGGAGAGAACAGCGCCTGGCAGCGGACATCATGGCGCCGGTCGCGCCGGGTGGACGACAATCTCGCAGGCAGGGGCGGAGTCGATCCTGTAGCGTTGCTGGATTTTTACAGCACTGTCCGCTGCAAGCGGGGTATTCCCCGGGGGCGGCATGGACGCCCAGGTCCGCCGACAGCGTGGCTATGCGGGCCGGGGAGGCGGCGCGCGCGCCGAGAGCGTGGTGCGCTGGCCCCGGAGCACGCTCGAAGGAGATCGAGAGGTTGGGAAGAACACCGAGCCTTCTCCTCATCCTCCGCTCGTGGCGGTTCAGAGGCGGCACCCCCGCGGCGGGCACGACCCGCCGGCGCCGTCGTGGGGTGGAGCTCCGAGCGCAGCGGCGCCGCGCGCGCGGCCGCCGGGGTCGGTCCCGGGAAGCCGCCGGGGTCGGTCCCGGGAAGCCGCCGGGGTCGGTCCCGGGAAGGCGAGCGCCCCGGCCGGTGAGGCGGCTTGCCCGGCGCGCGGCGCCGGCGGCAGCGCGGCGGCTCGAGAACGGCCCGCTCGCCGGGAGGACGCTGGGGCGCACATGGTATATGCCGGCCCCATGGCGCAGGTGCACGGCGGCAAGCTCGTCTCGAAGGCGCTCGCGAGACACGGGGTGACCCACCTCTTCACCCTGTGCGGCGGACACATCCAGGCGATCTATGACGGGTGCCTGGACGACGGCATCCGCGTCGTCGACGTGCGGCACGAGCAGACGGCCGGCCACGCCGCCGACGGGTACGCGCGGGTCACCGGGAGGCCAGGGGTGTGCGCGGTCACCGCGGGACCGGGCGTCACGGACGTGGTGACGGCCGTCGCCAACGCGCAGCGCGCGGGGATCCCGATGGTGGTGATCGGCGGCGCCGGCCCGCGCGCCCTCGCCGACATGGGCTCGCTGCAGGACATGAACCACGTCGAGCTGATGCGCCCCATCTCGAAGTGGAGCGCCGCCGTCCCCTCGACCGACCGCATCCAGGAGTACGTGGACTCGGCCTTCCGCGTCGCCCAGGCGAACGTGCCAGGCCCGGTCTTCCTCGAGATGCCGCTCGACCTCCTGATGGGCTTCGCAGGCGACGAGGCGCCGGCCACCGCGCCCATGGCCCCGGCCCGCCCCGGCGGCGACCCGGCCGCCGTCGCGCGCGCCGCGACCCTGCTGAGGGAGGCCGAGCGGCCCATGTTCATCGTCGGGAGCCAGCTCCGCTGGTCGCCGCGGCGGGACGCGCTGCGCCGCTTCGCCGACGCCGTGAAGGCGCCCTTCTACCTGAACGGCATGGCCCGCGGCGCGCTGCCCCACGCCCACCCGGGGCTGATGAGCCGCTCGCGCCGCTTCGCGCTCTCGCAGACCGATCTCTGCGTGGTGCTCGGCACGCCCTTCGACTTCCGGCTCGAGTACGGCCGCGCGATCGGCCCGGCCGCGAAGGTCGTCCAGATCGATCTCGACGGCAGCGAGCTCGGCAGGAACCGCCGCGTGGACCTCGGGATCGACGGGGACAGCGGCGTCGTGCTGGAGCAGCTGCTCGCGGAGGTGACCGAGAAGTCGGCCGAGCCGTGGCTCTCGGCCGTGCGCGAGGCCGAGGAGCGGTCGCGCGCGAAGATGCTGGCCGAGATCGCGAGCGACGGCGATCCGCCGAACCCGCTGCGCGTCTGCGCGGAGATCGGCAAGCGGCTCGGCAAGGACGATATCGTCATCGGCGACGGCGGCGACTTCGTCGCCACGGCCGCGAACGTGCTGAAGCTCGAGTGGCCGCAGCTCTGGATGGACCCAGGCCCGCTCGGGACCCTCGGCGTCGGACCGGGCTACGCGATGGCGGCCAAGCTCGCGCGGCCCGAGGCCAACGTGGTGCTCGTGTACGGCGACGGCTCGTTCGGGTTCCACGCGCTCGAGTTCGAGGCGATGGTGCGCCAGGGGATCCCCGTCGTGAGCGTGATCGGGAACGACGCGGCCTGGACGCAGATCCGGCGCGGGCAGGTCGAGATCTACGGCGAGGGCCGCGCGCCCGCGACGTCGCTCGACCTCACCCGGTACGACCGCGTGGTGGAGGCGCTCGGCGGCTTCGGGGCCTGGGTCGAGCGCGTCGAGGAGCTCGGGCCCGCGCTGGACGAGGCGTTCCGGTGCGGCAGGCCCGCGTGCGTCAACGTGAAGATCGCGAAGAGCGACTTCCGCAAGGGCGCCATCAGCGTCTGATCCCGTGGAGCTCCGGTTCATCTCCCCCGACCTGCAGAGCCTCGACGAGCTCGACTCCGAGGTGCTCGCGTGCGCCCCCTTCAGCGACGCGCTGCCCGCCCACGGCGTGGCCGGCCTCTGCGACTGGCGGCTCGGCGGCCGGCTCTCGGAGCTGAGGCGGCAGGGCCTGATCACCTGCGAGCTCGGCGAGGTCGTGATGATCCCGTGCAAGCCGCGCATGGCCTTCGACAAGCTCGTCCTGTTCGGCGCCGGCCGGCGCGACGCGTTCGACGAGGCGATCTTCCGCGAGGTCGTGCGCCGGATGCTCGCGACGATGGGCGGGCTCTGCACGCGCGTCGCCGTGGTGGAGCTGCCGGGGCGGCACGACGGGCTCATCCCCGCCGAGCAGGCGGCCGACGCGCTCCTCGACTGCGCGGGCAGGGAGCGCGGCGACAACGTGTGGACGCTGGTCGAGCGCGCCGAGGGCCGGCAGCAGATCACGCAGCACATGATCGAGCAGCGCCGCCGGGTGCGGCGGGTGCTGTAGCGCGCGCGGCGCGGGCGCGTCAGGCGAGCGTCTTCGGCAGGTCGACGGTGAACGTCGCCCCGTCGCCCGGGCGGCTGTCGACCTCGATCGTCGCCCCGAGCGCGTCGGCGATCTGCCGCACGATCCACAGCCCCATGCCGAAGCCGCTGTAGTTCTCGCTGGAGACGGCGCGCTCGAAGCGCTCGAAGATGCGGGCCTGCTGGTCCGGCGCGATGCCGATGCCGCGATCCCGCACCACCAGGCGGGCGCGATCCCCGAGGTCCCGGACCGCGACGTCGATGGGCTTGCCGGCGCCGTACTTGATGGCGTTCGAGAGGAGGTTCGTGACGATCTGATCGAGGCGCAGGCGGTCCCACCGGCCGACGATCGAGGCGGAGGCCGACAGGTCGACCGGGCAGCCCGCCGCGGAGAGCTCGTCGCGGAACCGATCCAGCACATCGTTCACCGTGGCCGCCAGATCGACGTCCTCGAGCTCGATCTGCAGGCGGCCCGCGGAGATGCGCGAGATGTCGAGCAGGTTCGTGATGAGCCGGGCGAGCCGCTCGACCTGCCGCTTGATCATCTCGAGCCGCGGCGTCGCGCGCTCGGCCGTGAGATCGCCGCGCTTGCCGGCGCGCAGCAGGCCGTCGACCTGCAGCTGCATGGGCGTGAGCGGCGTGCGGAGCTCGTGGGAGGCGATCGTGAGAAACTCGTCGCGCGCGCGCACGGCGAGCTTCGCCTCGCGGTAGAGCCGGGCGTTGTCGACGGCCAGGGCCGCGCGCCGCGCGAGATCCTGCGCGAGATCGAGATCGACGGCGTCGTAGCGCCGGTGGGTCGAGGCGAACGAGAGCGTGCCCAGCGTCCGGCCGCGCGCGGTCAGCGGGACCGCGAGGTGCGAGGCGAGGGAGAGCGAGCGCAGCGCCTCGTAGTGCGCCTGATCGAAGGAGATCGCGCGGACGAACGAGTCGGTCACCCGGGGGATGAGCTCCGGCTGCGCCGTGCGCAGGACCTTGCCGATCCCGCGCCCGGCGGAGTCGGCCGTGAGCTTGCCGAGGAGCTCGGTCGCCGCCGCCATCGATTGATCCGCGTGGGCGGTCACCTGCCGCTCGAGCGCGCCGGACTCGTCCTGCAGGAGGAGCACGCAGATCTGGGCGAAATCAGGGAGCGCGACGCGGACCACGCGCCGCAACGTCTCCTCGAAGTCCAGCGACTCGCCGAGGATCTGCCCGGCCGAGACGAGGATGCGCTGCGCCTCGTGGACCCGGCGGCGCTCGGTCACGTCGCGGGTGACCTTCGCGAAGCCGCGCAGGCGCCCGGCCTCGTCGAAGAGGACGCTGATCACCTCGTTCGCCCAGTAGCGCGTGCCGTCCTTGCGGACGCGGTAGCCCTCCTGGACCGAGCGGCCGGTCTCCACCGTGCACTCGAGCTCCGCGGCGGGCCTGCCGAGCTCGATGTCCTCCGGCGGGAAGAGGACCGAGCAGTGACGGCCGAGGATCTCGTCCTCGCGGTAGCCGTTGATCCGCTCGGCGCCCGGGTTCCAGCTGGCGATGCGGCCCGCGGGATCGAGCATGAAGATGGCGTAGTCCTGCACGCCCTCGACGATGAGGCGGAACCGCTCCTCGCTCTGCTTGAGGCGCCGGTCGGCGCGCGCCTCGGCCGCCTCCATCTCCCGGCGCAGGAGGAGCTCGCGCATCCTGCGGTTCTCGTCCTCGTAGTGCTTGCGGCGCAGCTGCGCGCGCAGGCGCGCCTTGAGCACGGTGAGCTCGCCCGTCTTCGTGACGAAGTCGTCGGCGCCGGCCGAGAGGGCGTCGAGGATCGCCTTGTGGTCGTCCCGGCCGGTGAGCATGAGGAGCGGGATCGACCGCCACGCGGCGTTCGCCTTGATGCGGAGGCACGTGGCCGGACCCGACAGCCCCGGCATCACCATGTCGAGCAGGATCCCGTCGACGCGCGCCGCCGTGAGCCGCGCGAGCGCCTCCTCCCCCGAGTGGGCGAGCACCGCGACGTAGCCCTCGTCGCGCATCGCCGCCGCGACCTGGTGCAGGTACGTGGGGCTGTCGTCCACGATGAGGATGCGATGAGGCGGGTTGTCCGACGGGTGGATCATGGGAGCCTCCCAGGCAGGCTCCGGTCAGCGAGGGCAGCCGCCACGGCGGACCGCACGGTCGTGGCTGAACCGGCGCTGCACCCGCCGATGCCCCCCCGCGGCGCCCCCACCCTCATTGGCCACCCGTGCAGGTTGGCATGCCTTCTCCCCCGGCCGTCGTGAGAAGCCTACCTGGCCCGATGCATTTTGCGTACAGCATCCTTTTTCTACCAGACGCCAACCGCTCGCAACGTTGCACCCCCCACGGTCCACCGGAATCCCAGCCACGAGCCCACCCGATCGTCCGGGCGGGCTGGGCTGCCCACAAGCAGCATACGGGCGTTTCTGTACGGTGAATCAGGCAAATGGCGATTGACAGTCGCCCAGTCGGCTGAATTTGGTGCCCAGTCGGCCGACTCGATGCCTTCTGGAGAATCGCGGCTCCACGGCGCTGCGCGCGCCTCGACGAGTGCGCGGCGCGAGGCGGAGCTCACCGCCTCTCCGGAGCCTCGGGTGAAGCGCTGAGCTGCGGGGGTCGGCGAGAGACGGCCCGGAGAGCGAGAGTCCGTCACTTCTCGTCGATGAGCCCGATCATCCGGCGGGCTCATCGGGCGGACCGGCGGCGCGCGCGACCTGGTCGGGGCGGACCGCGGCCGGCTCGAAGCGCTGCGACGACGCCAGCATGGGGGCCTCCTCAGCGACCCCGGAGCATGCTCCGGGGATCCGCGCTCGGCCCCCCTCTCATCGTGTCGGCGATCGCCTGGTGGAAGCGCTCGAGCCGCTGGTCCGCCGCGTGGAATACGGTCCCCTCCGGATACCTCCCTTCCGCGTCGGCGACGCCCGCCGGGACGCCGGTGATGATCTCGATGCCCTCCTCGACCGAGCTCACCTCGAACACGTGGAAGCGGCCGGCCTCGATCGCCGTGATGACGTCGCCCCGCAGCATGAGCGCGTCGCGGTTGGCGCTCGGGATCAGCACGCCCTGCTCGCCCGTCAGGCCCTTGGCGGCGCACAGATCGAAGAAGGCCTCGATCTTCTCGTTGATGCCGCCGACGGGCTGGATGCTCCCCTGCTGGTCGATGCTGCCCGTCGCGGCGAGCTCCTGCAGGATCGGGACGCCGGAGAGCGCCGACAGGAGCGCGTACAGCTCGCTCGACGAGGCGCTGTCGCCCTCGATCGGCTCGTAGGTCTGCTCGAAGACGAGCGAGGCCCCGAACGACAGCGGGCGGCGCTGGGCGAACCGGTCCGCGAGGAAGCCCGTGAGGACGAGCACGCCCTTGCTGTGGAGCGGGCCGGACATCTCGACCTCGCGCGCGATGTTCACCGGGCCCTCGCGGCCCGGGTAGACGACCGCCGTCACCCGGCAGGGGCGGCCGAACGTCTGCGGGCCGTCCGACAGGACCGAGATCGCGTTGACCTGCCCGACGCGCCGGCCGGTCACGTCGATGCGGATCGTCCCGTCGGAGAGCATCTCGTGCACGTGGTCGCGGAAATGGCTGCCGCGGCGGCGGGCCGACTCGAGCGCCTCGTTGACCTCGGGGCCGTCGATGACCTTGCGGCCGCGGCGCTGGGCCCGGTAGCCGGCCTCGGTCGCGACCTCGGCGATGATCCCGAGCTGCGCGCTCACCTTGGTCTGGCTCTCCGCGAGCCGGCCGCCGTGGAAGAGGAGCGCGGTCACGCCGTCGGCCGTGATCGGCGGCAGGCCGCGATCGTGCGCGAAGCCGGCGAGGAACACGGGGTAGGTGAGCAGCGCCTGGTCGAGCGAGATCGTCGTCTCGAAGCGCGCCTGCACCTTGAAGAGCTGCGAGAACTCGGGATCGGCGTCGTGCAGGTCCTGGTAGAGCTGCGGGTTCGTGACGAGGACGACCTTCACGTCGATCGGGATCGGCGGGAAGAGCAGCTCCTCCGAGGTGCCGCGGAAGTACGACGGGTTGTGCTCGGGCACGATGAACTTGCCGGCGAGGAGGCAGGCCTTGAGCTGCTCGTAGAGCGCCTCGTTCTTGAGGAGCGCGCCCGCGGGCAGGATGAGGAAGCCGCCGGCCGCCTCGTGGAGCGCGCCCGCGACGGCGAAGCCAGGCTCCGGCGGGAAGCCGGAGTCGGGCGGCGCGTGGGTGCGGCCGAAGAGGGCGCTCAGCGTGGGGTAGGGGACCTCCACGACGGGGGCGCCGGAGTCGGGCGTGTGCTCGGTGAGCAGCGTCGGGACGACCACGCCGCGCGGCAGGGTGCCGCCGCCCTCCTCGCCGCGCGCCTCGTCGACGAGCAGGCGGAACTCCTTCGACACGACCGTCTCGACGTCCGCGAGGAAGGCGCTGATGTCGTCGCGCCCCTCGAAGCGCGCGCGCACCGGCTGGAAACAGCCCTTCACGCCGTCGCTGAGCAGCTGCTTCACGACGCCGCGCAGCTCGACGTCGGCCTCGTCCTGCACCGTGGCGAGCCGCATCTCGAACTCCTCGATGGAGCCGGCGATGGTGAGCAGGGCCTCGCTGTCCGGCGAGGTCGAGGCGTCCTGGATCGAGGTGATCTGCACCTCGTCGTCGCCGCGGACGAGGTCGAGGCCGAGCTCGCGCGCCGCGGACTTGAGCTGCTCCTCGAGCCGCCGCTCCTCCGCGTTGACCCGGCGCTGGATCTTGCCGCGCGCCTGCTTGAAGCGCTCGCCCTCGGTCGCGCCGCGCAGGGCGTCGACGAGCTTCTCGTGGAGCTCCTCCATCGCCTCGACGAAGGGGCGCCCCTCGCCCGGGGGGAGCGACAGGACCGTCGGCTCGCTCGGGCGGTGGGGGTTCGGCAAGAGGAGGATGTCGTCGGGCGTGGGGCGGCTCGCGGCGATGCGCTTCGCGACGGCGCGGGCGCAGAACGTGCGGCCCGTGCCCGGCGCGCCGACGACGACGACGTGGAAGCGGGGCTGGCGGATGTCGAGACCGAAGGCGAGCGCGGCGAGGGCGCGCTCCTGCGAGCCGATGCCTGCAGACAGCGGCGCGACCTCCTCCGTCGAGGAGAAGCGGAAGCTCTGGGGCTCGACGATCTTGCGGCACTCGCTGGCGGGCAGCTTCCGGGAGACCATGGCGGCGCACGATAGCGCCTTTCGCCGCTCGTTGGCGTGGCGCCCGACCGGCGGGGCGCCGGCGCGCCGATCCGCGCCGGCGAGCGCGCCGGAGCGCGCGCGGGGAGCGCGCTCTATCGCCGCAGGACCATCACCGGG
The DNA here is from genome assembly GCF_051519845.1 of Sorangium sp. So ce362. Lineage (NCBI taxonomy): Bacteria > Pseudomonadati > Myxococcota > Polyangiales > Polyangiaceae > Sorangium > Sorangium sp. So ce362. The sequence goes on from NZ_CP150332.1 coordinate 10,904,564, forward strand.
CAGGGGGCGCCGCAGAGCACGTCGCGGAAGACGCCGCCGTGGTGATCCTCGAGCTGCCCGTGCCAGACCAGCACCACGAGATCGCTCGCCAGCTGGCCGGCGAACCGCAGGATCTCGGCCGCCGGCTCGCCCTTGCCGAGGAAGAACCGCGTGGCGACGTCGTGGGGGCAGTGGCCGATCGCGCTCAGGAACCGGCCCAGGAACTCCTCGGTGAACGCGGGCCACTCATGGTGGGGCTGGTCGACGTACAGCGGCGCCACCATCGCGCCCGGCTCGGAGGGCGCCGGCGCCGAGACGGGCGGTGCGTCGTCGTCGGCCTCCTTCCGCGGCGAGGCGCAGCCGACCATCACGATGTCGAGCTCGGCGCCGAGCCTGCGGGCGAGCTCTCCGGCGGGGGCGATGGCGGCGGCCGTGCTGGGGGTCCCGTCGAGCGGCAGGAGGATGCGCTCCAGCCGCGACGACGACCGGGTCGCCGGGCCGATGACGACGACCCCGTAGGCGGCGGCCTCCAGCGCGCGCGCGGCGAGCCGGCCGACGCCCAGGCGCTCGTCCAGGAGCTCCTCCGGCTCGGAGGCCACCACCACGATCGAGGCCCCGTGGCCCCTCGCCGCCAACGCGAGCGCGCCCGGCGGATCCTCGCTCGCCGCGACCTGCAGCACCACGCCCTGCAGCGCCTCCGGGGCGACCCCGAGGTGGGCGGGCACCTCGCTCGCGTCAATCGGCTCGAAGCAGACGAGGAGCCCGTGCAGCGGCGCCTGGAACGCGCCGGCGATGATCCGCCCGAGCCCGAGGGCGTCGAGGTGGGCGCGGCGGCCGTGGAGCGCGACGAGCACGTTCCTGCTCCGCGCGCCGCTCTCCGGCGAGGCCTCGTCGCCCCCCTCGCGCGCCCCGATCAACGGCTCGGCCTCGGCGGCCGGCCCGGACAGCGCCCCGCGTTCGCCGAGAGACCCATCGCGCACAGCGCTCAGCATGTCGTGACCTCCTCCCATGGCTGGAACCGGCCGCCGATCCGCCGCGTGGCATAGCGGCGCCCCGGTTCGGCCAGCACGGCCGAGGCGGGCGCGCCCGCGTCCAGCTGGCCGATCGGCAGCGGCGCGCTCCCCTCGAGCGCGACCTCCACCGCGCCGTCCTCCACGTGGATCTCGAGCGCGCGCCCTCGCCAGAAGATCGGGATCTTGAGGTGCCGCCAGCCCGGAAGCAGGTGCGGCTCGATGGCGATCGCCTCGTCCTCGCCCGCGCTGGGCGGCGCGTGAGGGAGCTGCTGCGAGAGCGCGCTCCGCGGCACCCGCGTGACGCCGGCGACGCCGAACGCGACCGCCTGCCAGAGGCTGCCCATCGCGGCGATGTGCACGCCTGCCGCGGCGTTGCCCATCGTGTTGCTAAGATCGATGTCGGCGGTCTGGTCGAAGTAGCGCTCGGCGTGCGCGTGGAGATCGAGCCGGGCGGCGACGAGCGCGTGCATGCCCGGGCTCAGCGAGCTCCCGTGGGCGGTGCGCGGCTCGTAGTAGAGGAAGTTGTCGCGCCGAGCGCCCGCGGGCACCGCGCTCCAGAGCAGCGCGAGGAGCTGCACGACGTCTGCCTGCTTCACCACCTGGCAGGCCTGCGTCCGCTCGCGCCCGAGCAGCACGTCGATCGGCGCGCTGCGCACGGCGTAGTCGGCGATCGAGAACGGCTCGAGGCGGAAGTAGCCCGCGAACTGCTCGATCAGGCCCGTGCGCGGGTCGATCCCGAGGACCATGCGATCCGCGACGTCGCGAAAGCGGTCGACCTCCTCGGGCCGGAGGTCGAGCCGCGCGAGCACGTCGCCCCGCGCGACGCCGCGCCGGACGACGTCCGCGGCGGCGCGGAGGTTGTACCGCGCCATCCAGTTCGTGAACGCGTTGTCGTCGACGGCCTCGTGGTACTCGTCCGGCCCGATGACCCGCCGGATGTGGGCGAGGCCGTCCGCCCCGATCTCGGCGCGGCTCGCCCAGAAGCGCGCGGTCTCGATGAGGATCTCGGCCCCCTCGCCGCGCTCGAAGTCGAGATCGCCGGTCGCGCGGCCGTAAGCGTGCGCCGCGTAGGCGACGTCGGCGCTGATGTGGTGCTCCTGCTCGCCGGAGAGCACCCGGGTCACCTCGCCGAACGGCGTGACGACGAGCGGCGGCGTCGTCTCGTCGCCCGTGTCCGCCGACTCCCACGCGTAGAGGGCGCCCTCGTAGCCGAGCGCCTTCGCCTTGCGGCGCGCGCCCGCCAGGGTGCGGTGCCTGTACAGCATCAGCGCGCGCGCGGCCTCGGGGTAGCAGTGCGTGTAGAAGGGGACGAGGAAGATATCGGTGTCCCAGAAGACGTGGCCGCGGTACGCCTCCCCGCTGAGCGCGCGCGCGCCGATGGAGCAGCGCGGGTCGTCCGGGTTCGCGGCGCCGATGAGGTGGTACAGGGCGAACCGGAGCGCCCGCTCGATCTTCGGAGCGCCGTCGATCTCGACGTCGGCGCGGCGCCAGCGTTCTGCCCACGCGCGCGCGTGCTCGCCGAGCACGTCGTCCATGGCGCGCCGCGAGAGCTCCGCCTGGAGCGCCTCGCCCGCCTCGCGCGGCGCGGGCGCTTCGCGCGACGTGTGCAGCGTCGTCGTCCGGAAGAGGCGGCGCGGCTCGGCGACGCGGACGCTGATGTCGCAGCGCTCGGCGATGGAGCGCGCGCCCTCGGTGCGCTCGCAGCACGCGCCCTCCCCGGCCTCGGGCGGGGGCGAGCCCTCGGCGGCCTGCCCCGGGAGCACGCGCAGGTGCGAGGTCATCGCGGTCTCGAGCCCGCCGCGCGTGTGCCCGACGAGGAGCAGGCTGTCCGCGCTCGCGTCCGCCGTGAAGCGCTCCCAGTGCGCCGCGCCGCTCGCGCTCTTCACGTCGCCGCTCAGGATCGCGTCGACGCGGATCGTGCCGGTGAAGTTCAGGGGGGCGACGCTGAGCGCCTCGACGAGGACGTGGCGGTTCGCGAGCGACGCCGCGTGGAGCGTGTGCAGGTGCGTGAGGTGCCCCGCCTCGCCGCGCCGCAGGCACTCGCGCAGCAGCACGCCGCGCCGCATGTCGAGCGCGCGGAGGTGGTGCAGCACGCCGCTCGTCTCCGCGGAGAACGACTCGCCCTCGATGGTGACGCTCAGCCGGCCCCAGTCGGGGGCGATCACGAGCTCCGGGACGCGGCTCACGTCGGCCGAGGGCTCGAATGCGCCCGCGATGAACGTCGCCGGCCGCGACACGCGCGAGCCCTCCGGGAGCGACGCGCGCGAGCCGATGTAGCCGTTGGCGATCGCGAGCAGCGACTCGATCTCGTGCTCGCGCGCCACGTCGAACCCCGGCTCCTCGATGGACCACGCGGCGTCGCGCGGCGCCGCGAGCGGGCCGAGCTCCCGGTCGAGCTCGCGCTGGAGCGCGAGGATCTCGCCGAGCCGCTGCGCGCCGGCCGTCGCGTGGATCGCGCCGGCGAGCTCGGGCGCGTCGCGCAGCCCGCGGGCGTCCGCGGCCGGCGCGCCCCCGCCCGGGTCCGGCGAGATCGCGAGCCAGTCGTGCCGCGCGATGCGGAGCGGCGCGATCACCTGCGCGAGCAGCGCGGCGACCGCGGAGCGCCCGTGCGGCTCCGCCCTGTCGACCAGCGCGATCGCGGCGCCGCGGCGATCGAAGCCGTAGAGCTCCGCGCCCCCGAGCGCGCCGACGAAGAGCCGCCTGCGGTTCTCCGGCCGCACGACGCGCTCGAGCCGCCGCGCGAGGTGGGGCACGCCCTCGCGGGCGAGGAGCGCCACGCGCGCCCCCACCGCGAGCAGCGCCGCAGCCGCGTCGGCCGCCTCCGGGAGGAGGCTCGCGTCGATCGCGATGAAGCGGAAGCGGTGGTGCAGCTCGGCCGGCAGCCTGGTCGCGGCCGCCGGCGGGCTCGCGAGGCCCGGGCTGCCCGGCCCGCCTCGCGTGAGGGCAGGCGGCCCGGCGGCGCTGTCTAGGAGTGACGACATCCCCGGCTTCCCCCGGGGACCACGGTACGCGAGGAGCGTGCCGCCGCGCCTGTGCAGGCCGGGAGCAGGGAGGGGCGCGGCGGCGGTGGGCTAGCGCTGCACGGTGCCGGTCAGCCGAGCGAGCACCACGAGGAGGCGGTCGACGTCGAACGGCTTCGCGAGCACGCCGGCCACGGCGCCACGAATGCTGGGCTCGCTCACCCCGGAGAGCAGGAGGACTGGCACCTCGACGCCCGCCGCGGCGAGCGCGGCGAGGAACTCATCGCCGGTCATCTCGGGCATCACGTAGTCGAGCAGCACGGCCCGCGGCCGGTCGCCGCGGGCGAGACGATCGAGCGCCTCCAGCGGTCGTGTGAACCCCTGAACGCGGTAGCCCTCGTCGGAGAGCAGGTCCATCAGCGATTCGACGAGCGCGGGGTCGTCGTCGACGATGAAGATCTCCGCGCGCGCGAGCGGCGAGGCGCCGGCCAGGCATGGAGAAGGGCCTGGCGAGCTCATCCAATTCCTCTCGATCGCTGGCCTTTTCGGCGCATGAGACGCGCAAAGGATAACAGACGGCCGCCGCGACGGCATGGGGCATGCCGCGGCGTCGCGTCGTGGCGCCTCCCACGCCGCAGATCTCCACTGAGCTCCGAAACTCGCTCAGGACGGAGTTTTCCTTATCAATTGGGCTTGCCGCCGCGCCGTTGCTTGCAGATCGTTGAGCACCTGATACCCCTGTAAGGTTCCTCCCAGGACGACCCGAGCAGCTTGACTTGGACTGCTTGCGGGTATCGAATTGTGGCCCGAAGGACACTCCAATCCCCCTGTGGTCATCATGGCGGAAACCCCTGCTAGCCCTCGATCAAGCGCGTCGAAATCGCTTCGTAGCGGGATCAAAATGAAAAGCCCGGGTGTTCGTCGAGTTGCTGAAGCTTGACACAAAACACCCGGAGGCTTTTCAGGTGAAGGATCGACGAAATTGGGCCGAAAGTGAAGCGAGAAAGATCGCGCGCCGACTGAAGCCCGTCGAGGGCGGACGCGAGCCGCGTGGAACGGGTCCCGAGTTCGCTGCACGCACGATTCGTTACGAGGCGTCCGACCGGGTTCACGCCATCCCCTGTGGCGGGCTCGGGGCCATTCATCAACTGGCCTGGAAGGTCGGGCTGGTGACCGCGCTCGACACGAGGCTGCCGATCTTGAAGCGCCGGCGCCCGTACAGCGAGGCCGACCATGTTCTCAACATTGCCTATAATTTCCTGTGCGGCGGAGCGGTGCTCGATGACATCGAGGTGCGCCGCAACGACAGGGCGTTCCTCGATGCGCTCGGTGCGCGTACGATCCCGGATCCCACCACTGCGGGCGACTTCTGCAGGCGCTTCGGGGCCGAGCAGATCCAGGGCCTGATGGACGTCGTGAACGACGTGCGCGTCGGCGTCTGGCAGAGGCAGTCGCAGGCGTTCTTCGAGCAGACGGCGCGAATCGACGCGGACGGCTCGCTCGTCGCCACCAGCGGTGAGTGCAAGCAGGGCATGGACATCGCGTACAACGGAATATGGGGCTACCACCCGCTTGTGGTCTCGCTGGCGAACACCGGGGAGCCGCTGTTCGTCGTCAACCGCAGCGGGAACCGACCTTCCGAGGAGAGAGCGCCCGAATTCTTCGCGCGCGCGATCACGCTCTGCCGTCGCGCCGGCTGGACGGACATCCTGCTGCGCGGCGACACGGCCTTCTCGCAGGCCGCGTACTTCGACCGTTGGCACGACGACGGCGTACGCTTCGTGTTCGGGTACGATGCCTACAAGCCGATGGTGGCACGCGCTGAAGGTGACGATGTGAGCGATTATCAAGAGCTCGTTCGCAAGGCCGACACCCTCTTCGAGGAGAGCAAGCGGCGCGCGAAGCAACCACGCATCAAGGAGCAGATCGTCCGTGAGCGCGAGTATCGTAATATGCGCCTCGAGCGTGAGGAGTTGGCGGAATTCGAGCATCGACCCACCAAGGCGGCGCGATCGTACCGCTTCGTCGTGCTTCGCAAGACGATCGTTGAGGAAAGGGGCCAGCGGTACCTGGGACAGACCTTCCGCTACTTTTTCTACGTGACCAACGATCGCGAGATGACGTGCGAGCAGGTCGTCCGCGAGGCCAACTGCCGCTGCAACCAGGAAAATCTGCTCGCGCAATTGAAGAGCGGCGTCCCGGCGTTGCGCGCCCCGCTGAACACGCTCGAGTCGAACTGGGCCTATATGGTGATCGCGTCGCTCGCGTGGTCGCTCAAGGCTTGGTTCTCTTTGCTCATGCCCACGGCGCCGCGATGGCACGAAGCACACCAAGCCGATCGAGAGCGCGTTCTGCGCATGGAATTCCGCTCCTTCGTGCAGCGTTTCATTCTCGTTCCGGCGCAGATCCTCCATACCGGTCGAACTCTCGTCTATCGGCTCCTTGCCTGGCGTCCCGAGCTGCCCATCTTCTTCCGCTTCCTTGATGCGCTCTGACGGCCGGGGCTGCCCGACGCACTGAGGCACGGGCAGCCCGACCGCGAACCCACAACCTCGAACCACGAAACGAGGGATCCTTGACCAGCCGCAGCGACGATCACCGAATCCCGGCTCTCCGGCAGGACGGATCCGCTCGGCGATTCGAGACGGCGGTTCGGCCCATTTCGAGGGTCGCCAAGCGCTTGTTTGAGGGCTAGCAAGCTGCACATTTATCTGATCGACGATCATCCGGTCGTCCGCGAAGGCTTCGCTCGAGCGCTCTCGGACGAGCCCGACATGGTCGTCGTGGGCCAGGCCGGGACAGCAGCCGACGCCTTGCGCGAAACGGCGAGCTGCAAGCCGGACGTGGTGCTTGTCGATCTCAACATCCCCGACCGGGACGGCATCGAGCTGCTCGGGGCGCTGAGAGCGCAGCTGCCGCAGGCGAAGCTGCTCGTGCTGAGCGGCTACGACGACGAGTTCCGCGTCGCCGAGGCGCTGCGCGCCGGGGCGCAGGGATACCTCGTGAAGACCTCGAAGCTCGAGGAGGTCGTCGAGGGCATCCGCCGGATCGCGACGGGCGGCGCGCCGCTGTCCTCGAGCATCGCGGGCGCGGTCGTGCGGGCGATGCGCAAGCCGGCGAGCGAGGGCTCCGGCGGCCTCGACGCGCTGACGCCGCGCGAGCGCCAGGTGCTCCGGCTGCTCGCGGCCGGCGTGTCGACGCGCGAGACGGCCGCGCGGCTCACGATCAGCCCGAAGACGGTGGAGACCCACCGCGTGCGCATCTACGCGAAGCTCGGATGTAAGAGCGCGGTCGAGCTGACCCGCATCGCGGTCCGCACCGGGCTCATCGAGGCGTAGCCCGGCCGCGGTCACGGCGCGGGCGCGCGCCCCCTCTCACTTCGTGGGAGCGGGGCGTTTCGATTTCCGCCTCCCCGGAGGCGCCAAGCTCGCGCTCGCTCGGCGCTTCGCGTCCTCGAGCAGGCGATCGATCCGCACGCCGTCGATGGTGAGCCCATCGATCTTGCAGCCGACGATCGTGACGTCGCGGAGGTCCGACGCCTCGATCCGAGCGCCGCGCAGGCTCGCGCCGGACCACCGGGTCTCCGCGGCGTCGGTGTCGTCGATGCGTGCGCCGCGCAGGTCCACGTCATCGAGCTCGGCCTTCGCGAGGGCGACGTTGTGGAGGCGTGCGCCGCGCAGGTCGACGTCGTCGAGCTCGGCCGCCGCGAGCGCGGCATTGTGGAGGCGTGCGCCGCGCAGGTCGACGTCGTCGAAATCGGCCTTCGTGAGGGCGACGTTGTGGAGGCGTGCGCCGCGCAGGTCGACGTCGTCGAAATCGGCCTTCGTGAGGGCGACGTTGTGGAGGCGCGCGCCGCGCAGGTCGACGTCGTCGAAATCGGCCCCGGTGAGCGTCGATCCATGAAAGCGCTCCGGCCTCGGCGGCTGGACGACCTGGTCCTCCGCGGCGTCCGCGCTCGCCGGCGCGATGGGGGGCTTCTTGACCATGGAGCCATGCTAGCGCTAGGCGCAGGCCGCGCGCTCGCGCCGCCCGGAGAGCCATGAACGCCCACGCCGCCTTCGTGCCCCACCACGCCCTCGTCACCGCGCCCGCCGCGGCGCCTGCCCGCTGGATGCTCGTGCTGCACGGCATCTTCGGCTCCGGCGCCAACTGGCGCACCTTCGTCCGGCGCCTCGCCGACGCCCAGACCGCCGGCGGCGCGCCCGGCGCCGCGGCCCGGCCGTGGGGCTTCATCCTTGTCGACCTGCGGGCCCACGGCATGTCGCAGAGCCCGCCTGCGCCGCACACCATCGCGGCGGCGGCCGACGACCTGCTCCGGCTGGGCGACCGCCTCGGCCTCGATGTCCGCGGCGTCATGGGCCACTCGTTCGGCGGCAAGGTGGCCCTCGCCTACCTCGAGCGCCGGCCCGAGGGCCTCGAGCGCGGCTTCCTCCTCGACGTCGATCCGAGCGCCAGGCCCGCCGGCGAGAGCGGCTCGGAGAGCCCCGACGTGCTCGAGCTGCTCCGCGCGATCCCGCAGCCGATCGCGTCGCGCGAGGCGTTCCTGGAGGCGGTGCAGGCGGCCGGGCTGAGCCGCGGCATCGCCGAGTGGCTGGCGATGAACGTCCGCCGCGACGGCGACGGCTTTCGCATCCGGCTCGACCTCGACGTCCTGAACGAGCTGCTCACCGACTACTTCGCCCGCGATCTGTGGCACGTCCTGGAGGACCCGCCGGCGCCGCCCGGCCCGGGGGTCGAGGCGCGGCGCATCCATGTCGTCCTCGGCGGCAGGTCGGCGTCGATCCCGCCGGCGTCGCGCGCCCGCTTCGAGGCGCTCTCGGCGCGCGCGCCCTGGCTCTCGGTCCACGTCCTCCCGCGCGCCGGTCACTGGCTCCACGTCGACGATCCGGACGGCCTCTTCGACGTGATCCGGGCGGCCCTGTGACCGGCGCTCCCCTGTCCCCGGTGAACGGGGTGAACGGCGCGCGCGCCCCCGGATCCAGGCTTTCCGTCCTGCTGTCCATCCATTATCGGTGAGGGGACCCATGCGCATCGCGTCCTGGAACGTGAACTCCATCCGCACGCGGCTCGAGCAGCTCACGAGCTGGCTGGTCCGCGCCGCGCCCGATGTCGTCTGCATGCAGGAGACGAAGGTCGAGGACGGCAGCTTCCCCGAGGCTGCGCTCTCCGAGGTGGGCTACCGGTCCGTCATCTTCGGCCAGAAGTCCTACAATGGCGTCGCGATCGCCGCGCGCTTCGGCCTGTCGGTGGACGACGTGAAGAAGGGCCTCGACGGCGACGAGGAAGACGTCGCCCGGCGGATGCTGTCGGCCACGGTCGAGGGGATCCGGATCATCAACGTCTACGTGCCCAACGGGCAGGCGGTGGGCACGCCGGCGTTCGCCTACAAGCTCGCCTGGCTGGAGCGGCTCCGGCGCGAGCTCGAGGCGAGCTACCGGCCCGATCAGGAGATCCTGATCTGCGGCGACTTCAACGTGGCGCCCGAGGCCATCGACGTCGCCGAGCCGAAGAAGTGGGAAGGGCAGGTGCTCTTCCATCCGGACGAGCGGGCGGCGCTGGGCCGCCTGATAGAGTGGGGGCTCGTGGACGCGTTCCGCGCCTGTCACCCCGCCAAGGCGGCGTACAGCTGGTGGGATTACCGGATGGGCGCGTTCCGGCGCAACAAGGGCCTTCGGATCGACCTCGCGCTGCTGACGCGGCCGCTCGCCGCGCGATGCACCGATGTGTCGATCGACACGCGCCCGCGGGAGCTCCAGCGACCTTCCGATCACGCGCCGGTCGTGGTGGAGCTCGCGGACGGCGCGGCGCCGCCCGGGGCCGTGCCGGCGGCCTGAGCGCGGCGGGGCGTCAGCGGGGGGCGTCCGCGGCGGCGGCGCTCGCTGACGGCGCGGACGAGGCGGCGGCGCCCGCTGCCGGCGCGGACGCGGCGGGCGCGCTGGCGTCGAGCGGCTTCTTCGCTTCGTCGGCGGCGCACGCCGGGCGGGCGAGCGACTCCTCGATGCAGGCGGCGCGCATCGACGGGGGGCACATCACGCGGATGTGGAAGTGGTCGTTGTGCAGATCGGCGTCCCTGGGGCTCATCATCGCGGCGGCGGCCCGGGTCCGGAGCTCCGCCGGGACGCGCTTCTTCGCGGCGTGGGCGAGCAGCCGCGCCTTCAGCGCGTCGGTCACGAACAGGTACTTGACCCTTGCCTGCCGGTCCTGGAGCAGCGCCTCGACGAGCGCCCAGTTGCGCTTGTCGTCGAACCGCGCCCCGGGGAGGCCGATGGCGTTGCCCCTGTCGTCGAACGCCACGAACCGGTCGGTGCGCAGCGTCCTGCCCTTCGAGTTCACGACGTAGAACCCGACGTCGACGTCGCGCCCCGTCTGGTGGGAGTTGTGCCCGTCGAGCGGGCCCCCTGTCCTGGCCGAGAGATCTCCGACGAGCAGCGCGGAGTCGCCGTGCTTCTTGGCCACCTGGAAGGCGGCGCGCCGCAGGGCCTTCACGAGCACGGGCAGCCCCCATGTCCTGGCGCCTTCGCGCGTCTTGAGGTGCCTCGACGACCGGAGCCGCACCGCGCCGGTCAACCGTCCCCGGTTGGGCGCCCCCTTCGACAGCAGCCTGCGTTCGCCGGCCTCGGCGGCGGTGCCGCCGCGCGCCGCGCGGGAGGTCTCGTCCCGCTTCGCCGCGCGCTTCTTGCTCGCGCGGTCCGCGGCCTTCCCCTTCGCCCCGGCGCTCCGTGCCGCCCGCGCTCCGCCTTCATCGCCGGCCGAGCTCCGGCGCGCGGCGGAGCGCTTGCCCTGCGGGCGCCTGTCCGGCTGCTGCTCCGCCGAGGCCGGCTGTGTGCTCGCCGGGGCGCCCAGGGCCGGCGTCGCGACCGAGAGCGCGAGCGCGAGAAGGAGCGCGGCGACAGGGCCCCGGGAGGCGAAGCAGCGGCGAGAGAGCGGGCGAAGCAACGGCATGACGGGGGCGGACCCTACCCGCGGCGCGGCGGGCAGAGAAATTCTTTCGCGGCCGCGCAGCCGCCGCTGGCGAGGTGAGGCGAGGCGGAAGGCGAGGCCGCGGGGGGCGCTCGGCCGGCTGCGGCAGGTGGAGGTGCGTCGCGCCGCGCGGGCGAGCTCATGGAAGCGTCCGTCCAGGCTCAGCGGCGACGGCGGCCTGAGAATTGCGCGTCACGTCGCTTCATCGCCTTGACACAACGGCACCGGTGCGGTTAGAAGCGTTCCGCGTGCCTCGCCGAGGGGCGCGCAGGAGCGCCCGTAGCTCAGCTGGATAGAGCGTCGGACTTCGAATCCGAAAGTCGCCTGTTCGAATCAGGCCGGGCGTACCGGGCTCAACGGACGACGCAAGCGATCCGGCCAGATCCCGGGACTGTTTCAGAATCCGTCGGTTTGACAACTCATCCGGGCCATTAGCTCAATTGGTAGAGCAGTGGACTCTTAATCCATTGGCTGAAGGTTCAAGTCCTTCATGGCCCACCCGAGATGATTGAGGAATGCAGCCAGCCCGAGAGGCTGGCTGCGACAGCCGGGACAACGGCTGGGACAATGAACCAAGAGCCCGACGATCGACAAGATCGCCGGGTTCTCGACGTTCTGGGGCACGGCCCCAGCCGGTCGTCGTCGAAGGGCGGGCGATCGAGAATCCGGTGGCGGTGAGCTCGCACGTGCTCCCTCGTCCGGCAGCTACTATCGTCGGCGCGATGGCCAAGTCGATCCTCACGCTCCTCAACGAGATCCGCGAAGAAGAGATCGTCCTCCCCGACCTCCAGCGCGACTTCGTGTGGAAGGAGGAGCAGATCCGGCAGCTCCTCGACTCGCTCATGCGCGGGTACCCGTTCGGCTCGCTTCTCCTCTGGAACACGCAATTTCTCGAGGTCGCGTACCGCGAGTTCGTCCGCGACTTCAAGCCGGGGCTGACGCACACGACGAAGGTGAAGCCGGTCGGCAAGAAGATGCGGATGGTGCTCGACGGGCAGCAGCGGCTCCAGTCGTTCTACCTCGCCGTCTTCGGCACGCACGACCATCGCAGGCTCTACTTCAACGTGACGAGCGGCCCCGACGCCGTCGCGCCGGTGAATCCGAACGACGACGACGGCACGGGGAAGAACTACAGTTTCCAGTTCTGGAGAGACGACGCGATGAACCGGCCGAAGCGCTTCGTCCCGGTGGGCGAGGTCCTCGGGTGGAACGTGAACTTCGTCGATGACGAGATCGACAAGGTTGTCGCGGCAGTTCCGCTCGGCGGGGATGATGCGAAGATCGCGCGGCGGAACATCCGCCGCCTCCGGGACGTATTCCACAGAAACGTCCCCGCCGAGACGATCGACGACGACGTGATCGACGCGAAGCAGGCGCGGACCATCAACGAGATCCTCGACATCTTCGTGCGCGTGAACTCCGGAGGCACGGTCCTCACGCGCTCCGACCTGATGTTCAGCCTGATCAAGACCAAGTGGACGCGGGCGCGCGAGTCGTTCGACGGCCTAGCGAGCGAGATCCAGAAGAAAGTCGGCGTCCTTCCGATCGACAAGGACTTCATTATCCGCGGGCTTCTCACCGTCGCCGACGCGCCGCCCTCGTTCGAGGTCGAGAACATCGATCGGCACTGGGACGCGATGCAGTCGAGGTTCGACGTGTTCTCCACTGCGCTCAAGTCCGCGATCGACTTTTGCCGCTCGTCGGACGTACGTCTGCTCTCGGCCAGCCTCATCGACCCCGAGGCCACGCTCTTCCCCGTCATCTACTTCTTGAGCAAACAGAAGAACGGCTCGGTGCCGGACGCCGATCGCACGAGCCTTCGATCGCTCATGTACTTCCTGCTCTTCAACAAGTTCTTGGGCGGGCGCAGCCCCGAGGCGCGCATCCGCTGGCTCCGAGAGGTGATTCAGAAGAAGGCCGGTGGAGCGCTACCCCTCGACGACCTCCTCAACGTCGTCAAGGCCCGACAGCGCCACCACTTCGTCACGACGACGGCCGACATGCTCAACGAGAACTCGCGGCTCGCGCTCAACATCGCGCAGCCGAACGCGGCCAAGGACACGCTGTCCTGGCAGGAGCGCGCCGAGGTGGACCACGTGTTCCCGCAGTCGGAGTACCGGCCGCTCTACGGCGACATGGTCGACGACATCGGGAACCTCGCGTACCTCGGCAAGCTGAGGAACATCCGCAAGAACGCGAGTGCCCCATTGGACTACTTCGCGTCCATCTCGGACCAGGAGCTGCTCGACGACTTCTTGATCGAGGCTCGCTCGCTTCTCGCGAAGGACAAGTTCCCCGAGTTCGTCGAGAAGCGGCGGGCGCTCGTCACGAAGCGCGTGCAGGGCTTCCTCGTACGATGAACTGCTACGCGACGCGAGCCGCGTCTCGCCGAGAGGCTCGTCGCCGGATGGATGCGCCCAGATGGTGTCGGTGACGATCGCCAGACGCTTCGACGTGCTGGGACCGCCAGGGTACTGGCCTGGGCAGTGAACCCGAAAGCCCGACGCTCGCGACATCGTCGGGCTTTCGGTTCCAGCTCAGGTCGACGTCACTTCGGCGAGCTCGGGGATCGCCTCATGCAGTGGCTTCAGGGTGCCAAGGTTGAGCTCGGCGTGGGTCCGGGCCTGTCGTTTGTAGCGGTAGATCATCTGCGACGACTTGTGCCCCGTCCGGTCGGTGATCCATGCCTCGGTCTTCCCGGCGGCGAGGTTCACGGTGACGAAGGTCGCCCGTAGGTCGTGTGCGCGGAGCGGGATGCGTGTGCCGCTCGCCTCGAACAACTGCGGCCGGTGAACGCCCGCCTCCTTCAGGTACGCGCGCAGGTCCTCCGCGGCGCCGAACCTGTTCACGGTGCCGCCAAGGCGGTCGACGAGGACGGGCTTGCTCGGCGCGCGACTGCCGGCGAAGTGCTTCTTCCACCGGCGCAGCGCCTCGACGTCGCCGGGATCGAGCGCCCAGGTTCGCGGCTCGTCCGTCTTGTTCTGGTCGAGGTGAACTGCCCCTCGCTCCAGGTCGAGATCGGACCACTCGAGCGAGAGCAGCTCGGAGACGCGGAAGCCTTCGCGCGCCAGGAGCCCGTAGAAGAGCCGCTTGACGAGCGGAATCGTGCGACAGGCGAGTAGCTTTGCGTCCTCGTCGGAGTACACATACGACTTGGCCTTCGTCGTGTCCGCCTTCGGCAAGAACCCCTTCGGAAGAGGGTTCGCCGACAGCAACTTCGCGGGGTACACGGCGAGCACGAAGAGCCGGTTCACGGCCTGCATCACCTGGCGACGCGAGGCTCTGCTGAACGTAGGTCCGATCGGTGGCAGCGCCTCGAGCACCTTCTCCGCGAGAGTGACACCCGCCGGTCCCTCGAAGTCCGACATCGGGTGATTCCCGACGATCGGGTAGACGTACATCCTGAGCCGCCCCTCGTCGGCGTTCGCGGTGCGCTTCAGCTTGACATGGTCGGGATAGCGGTTGGCCAGCTCGCCGCTCGTCCAGAGCCGCCCGAACTGCTCGAACGTGATGCGCCCTGCGTCGCCCGACACGACCCGGGTGACGGACACGGGCGCCGGCCCGGAGTGCTCGATGTTCTCGCGGAACCAGATCTCGGCGTACTTCTCGGCCTCCGCCTCGGTGGTGACGAGCACGCCGGCGTCCTCGTCGAGGCGGCGGGTACGCCGCTTCCCCTCCGCGTCGTAGTACTTCACGACGAAGCGCTCGCCTTCCCGGTAGACGCGCCAGGGCCGCCGACCGCGGCTGGGCTGCGTCGACGGGGGAGCGGTGGGCGCCGTCGATGTGATCTCTCTAAGCCGCCTGCGCGCCTCGACCTCGTCCGTCGTGCCGAGCGGCACTTCCTCGTTGTTGACGACCGCGGTCCAGACCTTGGAGCGGCCTCGCTGCCGTAGAAGTCGCGACTCGCTGGGCGAGCCCTCCCTCTTCGTGGCCATGAAAATCCCGTCGGCGGCCTCGCTCGGCGAAGCTGCCAGCAGACGCGTCACGCTCGTGGCATCGACGCGCACGGTGTTCGGTCCGATACGGTGGGCGACGAGCCGGCCGGTGTTGATCCACCGACGCACCGTCTTCGTGGCGACGCGCAGAACGCGTGCGACCTCCTCCACCGTGAGGAACTCGGCGCCGTGCTGCACGGCGGGTACCTGCGCGTGGTTGCGCAGGGCGAGCTCTCCGCCTTTCTTATTCCCGCCGCGCCCTCCAGTTTTGCAGCGCGAAGGACGAGGCTCCTCGGCGCACAGCCGCTCCCCGCCGAGCGTCGAGGCATCGGCGTCACCAGCGAGGAGGTGACGAGGAGCGGGGCGATCCATGGCGGCACGCGTGAGGGACGCCGCCACGATGCCGCACCCGTGTTACACCCACGGTGAAGCGCTGAGGGGGGTGGGGGCATCAGCGCTCGGCACCCTGCAACCCGGGCTTCGTTTCCTCCGATGGATTCACGCAAGCGACCGAAGAACGCGCCATCCACCACGCGCAAGCGCAAGCGCAAGGCGCCCGGAAAGGATCCGGCGCAGGCGGTCAGCTCCGACCCCGACGAGCTCACGGCAGACGAGCGCGACCCTGAGCATCCCCTCTCGTTCTTGTCGAAGGAGCGCCGCGGCGTCGTCGCGGGAGAGCGCATCCTCGATCAGCTCGTGAAGCTCATGAACATCGTGCTCGAAGGGTCGAACAATGTCGATGCGGATGCGCGGGAGACCTACCTGACGATCGCCAACGTTGTGCAGGCCATGGTCTGGGTTGCGGCGAGCGCTCCTAACGGCCCCATGCCAGCCGTCGCGAGGAAGGCGCTCGACAGGCTGGAACGCGCTGCCATGGAGGTCATGAGAACCTTCGCGCCCAGCGACGCAGCCCGCGCATGTAATATCTCCGCGGCGAAGCTCGAGAATACCGCGGAATGGCCGTGATCGGGGAACGAAGGTGCATCTTTGCAACCGGGTGAGCCGAGGCCAGCCGACGGCGACGCGGAGTACGTGACGCAGGACGTCGAGCCCGGGGCGCTCGTGGAACAGTGCTCGCTGCTCCGGGTGCTCGTCGGGCTGCTCGCGCTCGGGCCGCCTACGTGAGCGAAGAGGACGGGCTCGACCCGTTCTTCAAGCTCCCGCTCCCTTCTTCACGGCGCCACCCGCCTCGCCTCCGTCGTTTCGTCCACGTCGCGGAGGACGACTTGCCGTGGTTGGTCTTGGTCGAGGTCTCAGTCGCACCGCCATGGTGACCAAGGTGCCGCCCGGATGGAGGAAGTGCGTCAACGCTTCAGCGGCGCCCTACCTCTGATCCACCCTTCGGCGCCCAGCTGATCCACCGCGCCGCCACCTGAGGGCGCCGCCTGCGGCGCTTTCGTGATCCACTTGGGGCGCGCGCCGCGGACCCGGCATGCTGCGTGCACCGTCCACGACGACCCGCCGAGCAAGGTGGATCTCGCGAGAGCGCCGCAGCAGGGCGCGCGGCGGTTGCCACGTGGCAACCTGAGCGAGTGGACGAACTCCACGCCGCGCGGCAGGACCGCTGTCTCGCTGAGAACGCCTGTGCGCCGCGCGGTTGCGCCCTCGACCCCGAGGCGAGTGGGAGCGCCGTCTCGCCGGAGACGTGGTGGCGCCTCGGGGTCTCGGCCGCCCAACTGCGACTGATTGGTCAGTGCAAACCTCGCAGAAAGGTGCGAGGTATGACCAGCCTGTCGCGGTCGAGATCCATGTGCGCGCCGCGCTCGGTGGATCACGAAAGCGCCGCCGTGGATCCACCACAGCGCCGGGGTGGTGGATCTCGAAGAGGCTCCGGATTGGATCAGTCCCGGGGCGCCGCCGAAGGTCAACGTGAGCGCGCTTGCCAATGGCATCGCCGACTCGTTCGACATACCTCCGCGTTGATCGCGACGAGGGAGGACCAATCGGCGCACGGAATGTGGAGCGTCCGGGGCGTATCTCGGCGCTGGCGACGCTCGCGATCACAGAATCCACGCGGCCGACCCAGCTGCGGTCCGTGAGGCCGAGCCTTGACACTCTTGATGAAGCGCACCGCAAGCGACCTCGATGGCTTGTCGAAAGAGCCTCTGCCAGCGAGACGGGCCGGCCGCACCAAGCAGCAGGCTCTGGCGTCTAACCCTTTCGCCGCTGCTCCTCCGCATACACGGCAGCGAAATAACGCTTCGCGACTGCCGGGCTCCGCGAAAGCTCCCTCGCCCAGTGGCGAGACAGCCGCAGGAAATCCGGCCTCCTGAGACCCCGGGTTACCAGCGCCTCGTCGCCGCGGGCCGCCACCTCGGTCGCGACCGCGGCCCAGTTCTCGGGCGTCATCGCTGGAACGGGTCGGAGCGCGTCCTGCGCGCGGGCAAAGGCCGCTGCATAGGCATCGGCGAGCGTCGAAGGATCGTTTTCGAACGCATCGGCGGCGATCCGGCGAGTGTGCTGCGCCGAGATCGCATCCCACTGCGCCGTGGTCAGGCCGAACGCGCGGAGCACGTCCTCCAAGGGATGGTCGCCTTCGGCGATCGCAGCGCCAATCGTGGCGAAGTCCTCGATCCCGACGCCATCGATGTCTGCCGATGGACCAACGTCCCGAACGTGCGCCCCGAGCACGCCGACCACCGCGTCCGAGGAACTCGTTGGGCTCTCGAAAGCCATCGGCATTCTCACGTTACCAGCATGCCGAGCGCATTGTCAACGGGTCCACGGCCCTTGCTCTTGTGCTCGCGTGGGAGCTGATGTAGCATCGCCCCGGCATCATGAACACCGTCAGCGTTCATCTGTCGTGTGATGGTCTGCCCACCGACCTGAACGTCGTCCGTGCACACGGAACGGAGGCGATGAACGCGTTCTCCCGGTGGGACGTGGAGATTCTTTGCACCGATGCGGCGCTCGACCTCGACGCGGCAATCGGCGCATCCGCGGCGCTCGGGCTCGTGGACGACCTCGAGCAGGTCACCCGCACCGTGAGCCTCGTCGTCACCGAGGTCGTGTTCGAGGCCGAGGGGCGTGAAGGTTTCCACTTCCGCGTCAAGCTCGCTCCACCGCAGTGGCTCCTCGGGTTGCGCGCCGGATACCGGGTCTTCGTGGATAAAAACGTCCGTGAGATCGTACAGGCGGTCTTGAACGACGCCGGTTTGGGAGACGGGCAGGTCTGGCGAATCACGGGGCAGTACGTAAAGCGCCCCTACTGCGTTCAGTACGGGGAGACGGAGTGGGCGTTCATCGAACGGATCCTCGCCGATGAGGGGATCTCGTACTGGTTCGACGCCACGGACGACGGCACGGCGCAGCTCGTGTTCGGCGACGATCTCGGCTCGTACGATGGAGTCCCCGGCGGGAGCATCCAGTTCGAGGACGGGAGCGGGATGGTGCGCGGGCGGCACCTGTCGGAGCTTGAGATCGTCGAGGTGATGACGCCGACGGCCGTGCACCTGCGCGAGCACGACGTCCGCGCGCCCGACGTGTTCATCGAGGGCAAGGCAGGTGAAGGGGAGCTCGAATGGTTCGAGTACCCGGCAAGCGTGCTGACCGCCGCGAGCGCCACTGATCGCGCAAGGGCGCGGCTCGAGCAACTCCAGCGCCTGAAGATCCACGCCCTAGCGCACGGCAACTCGATCCGCCTCCGGCCCGGGCGCGTCGTCACCATCGACGGCTGCTCCGACGACTGGATGAACCAGGAATATCTGGTCGTGGGGCTCGAGCACGAGGTGGTGCTCGGCTCGCGCGACGAGCAGCGCCATCACGGCTATCAGGCCCGAGCGCTGCTCGTGCCCAAGACTAGGGCGTTCCGGCCCGATGTGCCGCGGAGCGCGCCGCGCGTCCCGGGGCTCGAGCCGGCGATGACCACGGGGCCGAGCGGCCAGGAGATCCACGTCGACGATCTCGGCCGGGTGAAGGTCCGCTTCGCCTGGGACCGATCCGGCGTTATGGACGACAGGTCTTCGTACTGGGTGCGCTGCCTCCAGATGGGAATGGGCGGATCCATGCTGCTCCCGCGCGTGGGCTGGGAGGTCCCCGTCGGCTACATCGCCGGTGATCCGGATCGACCGTTCGTCCTTGGCCGCATTTACAACGGGATGCAGGTCGTGCCCTACGGCCTACCGGGCGCGAAGGCGACCACCTCGCTCCAGTCGGCGACCTCGCCCGGCGGCGGGACCACCAACGAGATCCGGATGGTGGACAGCGCCGGCAAGCAGGAGATGTTCATCCACGCCGTGCGCGATCAGACGGTGACGGTCGGGGGCAGCGCCGACAGCAGCGTGAGCGTCAACGAGACACACGACGTCGGGCTCTCGCTCTCGGTGAACGTTTCCGGATCGCAGACGCACACCGTCGGCGCCTCGCAAACGGTGAACATCGGCGCGGTGCAATCCACCGACGTGAAGGGAAGCCGCACGGAGATGGTAGGCGGGATGGAGCTCCTCAAAGTCACGGCGAACCGGGTCGTGGAAGTGAAGGGCGCGTACACCGAGCTCATCGGCGCAGCGTACGGCATCCAGTGCAACCAATCGAACTACGAGATCAAGGGCGCCTTCACGCAGCTCATCGGGGCCACGATGAAGACCGTGGCGGGGCTCGGCGCGACCGAGTCCACCGCCGCGGCGCGCACCGAGATCGTGGGCGGGTCCCGCTCGCTCAAGACCAGCAGGGGCACGAGCGTCACGATCATCGGCACGCAGTCGATCACCGCCGGATCGACGAGCGAGAAGGCCGACGCCGGCGTCGAGACGAACACCAAGGTCGCCGGCAAGATCGACGTGGGCGGCGCCGCCACCATCAAAGCCGGGGGGGAGGTTCTGATCGAGGCAAGCTCGATCACCATCGACGTGTCGGGGAATATCAAGGCGCAGGCGCTGCACGTGGGCGGCGGCAAGCTCAAGGCGAAGAAGGGCTCGACGCAGGTGCACGGGACGATCAGTCGACAGGGCGGCTCGAAGATCGGTTGAGCCGAGAGGGGCAGGCGATGAGCCTTTCGCAATTCGTGAACCTCGAAGTGGACGGAGCGGCGGGCACGTTTCGCGTCCTGCGTTTCACGGGGCGCGAGCGCCTCCACGCGCCATTCGTCTTCGCGCTCGTCTGCCAGATGGAGGACGAAGAGATTCGCCCCGAAGATCTCTTGACCCGCGCGGCCAAGATCACCCTCAAGCACTCCGGCGGTGAGCGGATCATCGAGGGGCTCGTCGATCAGGTGGAGCTCGTCGCCACCGGGCTGCGGCTCTCGATCGTCCCGCGGATCGCGCTGCTCGCGGATGCCGTAGATCACCGGGTGTTCGTGGAGCAGGACACCGTGGCGATCGTCACCGACGTACTCGGCAAGCAGAACATCGCCGTCGACGTCCGAGTGCGGCGATCGCTCCCGAAGCGCAGTCAGTGCGTGCAGGCCTTCGAGAGCGGGCTGGCCTTCGCCTCTCGGCTCCTCGCCGAGGACGGCATTGCCTGGTACCTGCCGCTCGAAGGAAAGGATGTCGTGGCGCTCGTCGACTTCGCGGGCGGCTTCGACGAGCTCGAAGGCGAACTGCCCGTGCGCGAGCGGGGAGGGCTCGACATCGACGAGTCGGTCTACGGCGCGCGCGTCCGGAGAACGATGGTGACCGACAAGGTCACGTTCCGCGACTACGATTTCGAGCGGCCCGCGCTTGATCTCACGGCCGAGGCGGATTCGGGAAGGCTCGAGCGGTACGAGTACCCAGGAGGTTACGCCGATCCGGGGCTCGGGCGCGCGCTCGCGCGCATCCGGCTGGAGGATCTGCACGGCAGGAAGCTGGTGCTCCAGGCAGAGAGCAGCTCGCGCCGGCTCCTGCCGGGGTACGTGATCAGCCTCTGCGGCGGCGCCCGCGACGACATCCAGGGCCGCTGGCTGATCCTCGAGGTGGATCACGACGGGAGCGATCACGGCGCCGAGGGCGACGAGCGCTACGTCGCGCGCTTCACCGCCGTCATGGCCGCCGACGGGTACCGCCCGGCGCGCCTCGCGCCGCCGCGGATGACCGGCGTCCAAACGGCCACCGTCACGGGCGCGGGTGGCGCCGAGATCCACACGGAGAAGCATGGGCGCATCAAGGTCCACCTGCGGTGGGATCGCGAACGACCGTTCGACGACACGGCCTCGTCCTGGGTGCGAACGGTGCAGCCGCCGACGTCGGGCAGCTTCTTCCTGCCCCGCATGAAGTGGGAGATCATCCTCGGCTTCTGGGGCGTCTCGGCTGACTACCCCATCGCGCTCGGCCGTGTCTACAACGGGGAAACGCCGCCGCCCAACGCTCTGCCCGGCGACAAGGTCGTGAGCGCCTTCGGGACGCAGACGACCCCCGGCGGCGGGAGTGCGAACCTCGTGGCTATGAACGACACCGCCGGGAAGGAGGGGGTAACGTTCAACGCGTCCAGGGATTTCAACGAGCGGACCGAGAACGACAAGGTCACGGAAGTGACCGCGAACGATACGTGGACCGTGGGCGCCGAGCGCAAGGTCATCGTCGGCGCGGTCCATGAGGTGGCGGTTGAAGGGGCCCAGTCGTACACGGTGGCGGCGAAGCGCACCGTCAACGTGAACGCAGACAAGACCATCTCCGCCGCGTCCGAGACGGTGATGGTCGGCGGACTCCGCGTCTTCAACGTCGGCGGTGATTACGGCACGCAGTGCGCGACGCTCACCCGCCTCGTGGGCGCGGTCAAGGCCGAGCTGGCGATCGAGAGCCATACCCGATCGGTGCTCGGCGCCGCGACCGTGCTCGTCGGCGGGGCCTGGAGCGAGAAGGCGGGGCTCGCCCTCTCGGTGAACACGGCGGGCGCGTCCACGGAGGTGGTGAGCGGCGCCAAATCGATCAAGGCCTCCAAGTACGAGGTCCGGGTGCGCGGCGCGCTCAAGGAGACGCTCGCCTCGCGCAAAATCAAGGCCGGCGGTGATCGCAACGAGATCTTCGGCGCCGCCGCGACCTACAAGATCGGCGGCTCAGCCAAGATCAAGGGCTCCGAGGTGGTGGTGAAGGCCAAGCACAAGATAACGCTCAAGGCGAGCGGGATCACGGTGAAGATCACGCCGGGCGGGATCACCATTGACGGGGCCTTCGACGGCAAATCGAACAGCGTCGATGAAGGCGAACAGAACTATGATTGACGCTGTAGCCACTGCAATATCGATGGAGACGAACATGGCGAAGCCGAGGTCTTTCCGTGTTGCCGATGCCAGTGCCGGGAACGCCGCTCCGGCCGCGCGCCCGTCGCGCCGGCTCCCCCGCGCCGCGGGCCTCGGGCCGGGGCTCCACGCCGGCACGATCGAGCTCCGCTCGGGGCGTTCGTTTCAGGTGCGCACGGCTGCTGGCGCGCTCGTCACCGCGACGCTCGACGACGAGGTCGACCCAGCGCTGGCCGAGGATTGCTTGTGCTCCGGTCGGCGCGTGGTGCTTGCCGATGGCGAGAGCGGGCCCGTGATCCTGGGCGCGCTGCAGACGAGCGCGCCCGTCGTCAAGGACCCTGACGGCTGTGTCACGATCCAGGGTCGCGAGCTCCGGCTCAGGGCCGACAAGCAGGTAGTGATTGACGCCGGACCGGTGTCGCTTCGCCTCCACGAGAGCGGCGCGGTCCGCGTCGAGGGGGAAAAGATGGTCATCGACATGCCCGCGCTGCTGCGGATCCTCTCTGCCAGCGTGGAGCTACCCTGATGGGCAAGGCAACGGTCGGCGGGAAGCCCGGGAAGAACATCGCCCACAAGGGCAGCTCGCATACGGCCGTGGGGACGCCGGCGACGAGCACAGTCCCGCCTCCACCCCCGACGGGGCCGGCGATGGCGCCGTTCCCAATGGCCTGCCGATCGGCGAAGTCGAAGGACGCGAAAAAGAAGCTCAAGACCTCTAAGAAGAAGACGGTCACCAGCGGCTGCAGTGCTCCGGTGGAGATGCCCGGAAACCAGCCCTCGAAGCCGGCGGTGCCCCCGCACGACGTGGTGACCATGAAGGTCAACTCCACGGGGACGAACACGACCGGCTCGTCGAAGGTCAAGGCCGACAAGAACGGTGTGGCCGCCACCATGGATGGTGAGGCGATGAACGTCACCACCGAGGGCGGCAAGATGGCGCAGTCGAACGGCGTGTACACCGACGCCGTCGATGGTGGGAAATACAATGACGAGTGGGAAGAGCTCTCGGCAGAGCTGCTCAAGCTCGGCGATCCGGTCTCGGTGGCGACAGGCGAGGTCGTGGACGAGCGGGTCGACCTCGAGCTGCCCGGCGCCTTCCCGTTCTTCTTCACCCGACTCTACATCTCGAGCTTCCATCGCAGGGCTACGCCCTTGGGGCGCGGCGGCTGGACGCACAACTTCCATCAGTGGATCGAGGCCGAGAGCCACCGAGAGAAGGGCGAGCGGCTGGTGCTCCACGACGAGGACGGGCGCAACGTCGGGTTCCCGATCGTGACGCGGCCGGGCTCGGCGTTCCATCGTGCCAAGCGCCTCCAGCTCACCGCGATGGGCGGCGGCGCATACCAGGTCTACAGCCTCGATACCCACCTCACGCGATCGTTCGCGCCGAGCGCGCCAGGGGGCCGCTCGCTGCTGCGGGCGATCGAGGATGGGTGGGGCAACCGGGTCGAGCTCGTCTACGACGGCGAGCGCCTGGTGAAGATGTTCGACACCGCGCGGCGCGAGATCGCGCTGACCCACGATACCCGGGGGCGCATCCTCTTGGTCGAGGTCCGCGTCGACGGGAGCGTGCTCCAGGCCGTGACGTATGCATACACGGACGAGGGCGATCTCGCCGCAGCTGCCAACGCACTCGGCCACAGCGAGCGTTACGCGTACGACGGTCACCACCGCATGATCGAGAAGACGCTAGGCGACGGCGTATGTGTCCATTACGACTACGACCCCGACAGCGGGCGTTGCCGCCGGACGTGGGTCGACGGCGGGAGCCATGCCGTCGAATTCGTCTATGACCTGGCAGCGCGCACCACGACCACGCTGGGCACGCTCGAGCCACGCGTCTACACGTGGAACAAGCAGGGGGCCATCGTCAAGGAGGAGACGTTCGACGGCGCCTTCGTGCGCGAGCGCGTATACGACGGTGATCTCTATCTCCTCAGCGAGAAGAACGCGGCCGGCGACGAGGAGCTCTATGCGTACGACGAGCTCGGCAACCTCGTGAAGCAGGTCGACGCCGCGGGGAACGTCATCGTATTCGAGTATGAGGAGGACCGGCACGTCAGAACCGTCGAGCCCGGAGGACGGACTATCGCCTTCAGCTACAATGTCCGCGGGGAGGTCGCGTCCATCACGCGATCGACGGGTGCGCGATACGAGCTCGCCTATGACGGCCACGGGCGGCTCGCGGCTGCGTCCACTGCCGAAGGCGTATTTCTCCGGGCCGAGTACGACGATCACCACAACATCGTGAAGAGCACCGACGCCCACGGCGCCACCTGGACGCTCGCCTACGATGCGCTCGGCCGCGTGGTGGCCGAGACCGATCCGCTCGGGACCAAGATGCGCTTCGAGTACGACGCCGTCGGCCAGCCCGTGCTCTTCATCCACCCGGACGGCTCGTTCGCCGAGATGGCTTACGACGCACGTGGCAACCTCGTTCGCTACACCGACCCGCTCGGACAAACGACGACGATGGAGTTCGCGAACGTCCGCTCGCTGGTCAAGCTCACCGATCCGCTCGGGCGAGCGTGGGATTTCTTCTACGATCGCAACGGCCGCCTCCGCGCAATCAAGAACCCCAGGGCGGAGACATTCGAATACCGCTACGACCGCGCAGGCCGGGTCGTGGAGGAGAAGACCTTCGATGGACGCACGCTGAGCTATCAATACTCCAAGGCCGGTCGCCTCTCCCGGATCGAGTACCCGGACGGGACATGGCGCGAGCTCCATTACGATGCGGCGGGGAGCCTGATCGGCGATGTCTCACCCCACGGCAGCATCACGCTGGAGCGCGATGCGATAGGGCAGGTTGTCGCCGGCGTCGTCGAGGACGCGACGGGCAAGGTCGCCCTTCGCCGCGAGTGGGACGAGCACGGCCGGCTCATCGCCGAGACCCAGGGCGAAGAGACCATCCGCCACGAGTACGACGCGTTCGATCGGCGCGTGGCGCGGATCCTCCCGGATGGGCGGACGACGCGCTACTACTACGACGCGAACGGGCAGCTCGTCGCTCTGGATCACGAGGGGCGCAAGCTCCTCTTCCAGCGCGACGCGCTCCGGCGCGAGGTGCGGCGTTACTCATACCGGGGCGAGCTCGACCTGTGCAGCGCCTACGACCCGCTGGGCCGACTGACGGACCGCTGGGTCACCGCGCTGGGCGACAAGGCACGTCCGCTTCTCTCCAGGCACCACTGGACCTATGACCCGCTCGATCGGATTCTGACCGCCACGGATCTGCGCTGGGGCGCGGCGCGCTTCGCGCACGACGCGATCGGCATGCTGATCGAGGCGCACGGCAACGCGTCGCGGGAGTCCTTCACGTACGACGCAGCGGACTCGCTCTCGGCATCCAAGCGCGAACGGCCCGGCGCGTGCGCGACGTCGGAAGGGACTCCCTGGAAGCTCCGGCCTGGCAACGTGCTCGTCCGCGACGACCGGTACGCGTACGAATACGACGAGAACCGACGCCGCCGCCGTCGCATCGGCCTCGGATCGCTGACGAATGAGGTGACGGAGTATTACTGGGACGCGCACGATCGTCTCCGCGAGGTGACCCTGCCGGACGGCGGGCGCGTGGTCTTCGCGTACGACGCGTTCGGACGCCGGGTGCGGAAGGAGGTCTATCCTCCGGCGGTGCCGCTCGACGTCCCCACCCCTCCCGAGCCTGAGATGGGGACTCACCCGGCAAGCCAGGCTCTGCCCCCGTACTCCCGTCTCGCCGGTTCGCCGCATCTGCGCCTTCCCGCGCACGTCCCGAGCCGCGTGGTACGCTACCTGTGGGACGGTAACACGCTGGCCGCGGAGATCGACAGCGAGCGCGGGACCCGCGTGTACCTCTTCGACAAGTGTACGCTCGCGCCGGTCCTCCACGAGGAGCAGGGGGCAGTGTTCCTGTACGTCAACGACCACAACGAGACACCGAAAGAGCTGATCGGCGAAGACGGGCGCGTCGCCTGGTCGGCGGCGCACTCCGCCTGGGGCGATCTCGTCGGGGTCTTCTGCGACCCCAAGGCGTGCTGGGCGCGGCCCGTGGAGACGCCAATACGGTTCCTCGGTCAATACGCCGACGAGGAGACGGGGCTCTGTTGCACGCTGTTCCGCTACTTCGACCCGGCAGTCGGCCGCTGGCTCTCGAGCGATCCGCTCGGGAGCGACGGCGGGCTCAACCTTTTCGGCTTCAACGGCTCTCCCGTGCTCGACCGAGATCCCTTCGGGCTCGAGGTGCAGCATGGCCAGATCGGGACGATGAGGTCGCTCGAGGCAGCCTCGACGCCCCATGACGGGTTACAGCATCACGAGCTGCTCAATGCGTCGTGGCTCCAGAACAACTGGAGTAGGTACGACGGGCGCCAAGGTGCGAACGGCGGTGAGAACCCGGCCATTGCACTCACCGCCAATCAACAGGCAGGCGACCACCAAGACATCGGGAGGATGCAGTCAGCCGCAGGGATGTCCGGCAAGAACGCCAAAAATGTCTTCGCCAAGCAGACCGCACGACAGAACATGCACCTCAACGCCCAGTTTCTTTACAAGGCGCTACGCAAGAACGGCATGAGTAAGGCCGCCGCGAAGAAGAAGGTGGCCGAGCTTTACAAGAAGACGATCGAATTCATCAAGAAGAACAAACTGACCTGCTAACTGAGGCGTGGAGAGGAGCCAGGACCGTCGATGAAACGCATTTCCAGAGCCGAGGCGAGGGAGAAGCTGTTCCTGGCTCGCACTTACTACCGTCCGATCGTGCTCGGCGAGGACGACGGGCCCAGCGGCTCGCGCATCGCTGGCGCGTTCCCGCGGTGTTTCGAGGCAGGCGCGCCGAAATGCCTGCGTTGCGGCAAGCTCCTCGACTACTTTCTTACCATCGAAGCCGACGTCGTGGGTCCGGACATCGCGAACGAGCGGGCGCTTTCCGTGTTCGCCTGCGCCGACGCGAACTGCCGGCTGGAGTCCATCGGGCTCGCCGCGGAGCCTCCGTCTGTAGTGGCGATCACGCACCAGCCTTCTCCCCGATCCGTCGGAGAGCCCGGCCGGCGCCTGCTGCGCGGCCATCTCCGAAAAGAGCGCATTCACGAGCGATTTGGCTCATCCCGGGTCGAGCAATCGAAGCTCGGCGGTCCGCCGTACTGGATCCAGACCTCCATCGCCGGAGATGAGAAAGAGGCGCAGGCGCGCGGTCTGTCGTTCCTCCTCCAGATCAATGAACTGGAGCTCGACGAGTTCACCACCAATGCTGGTTTCTGGGGCGGTGAGGTCTACCTTTTCACCCGCATGAACCCCGCGACCGGCCTGCCCACGCTGGAAGACGGCCGTGTCGCCTGGAACTACACATGAGCCTCCCCATCCGACCCGCCGCTCTGCTCACTCGCGCTGAGGAGGCGTACCGGGCCCGGCGCTGGGCCGAGGCGCTCGCGCACGCCGAGGCCGGCCTCGCCGCGCCCGGGGATCTGCGCTCGGCGCTCCTCCGGTACAAGGCGCTGGCGCTGATCCGGCTGGGTCGCGCCGACGAGGCCGAGGAGTTGCTGACCGAGCTGATGGTCGAGGCTCCGGACGGCGCGTTCATGGCCGAGGTCGCGGCCGCGATGGCCGGATGACGGAGGGGCCGATGTGCACTGATTCGAGGTTCGACAGCGCGGCAAGGAGTGCGATGCCGCGATCGAAGGAGGGGTGATCGATGGCCAGCGTCATGCTCCACGTGGGCGACACGCAGCTCGAGTGCCGGTCACTCACCGGCCATGAGCGCCTGGGCGAGCCGGCGCGCTTTGAGGTCGAGATCTTCTCGCCCGAGCCGGTGGAGACGGCCTCGGTGATGGGGCAGGCGTGCCAGATCCGGGTCGAGACCGACGCCGGCGCCCGCACCGTCGCCGGCGTCGTGGCGCGCTGGTCCGCGCTGGCGACCTCGCAGTCCGCCTCGGCGCGGCGCTACCGCGCCAGCGTCTACTCGGTGCTCGCGGTGGGCGATCTGCGTCGGAACAGCCGCGTTTACCAGCACCTTCCGGTACCCGAGATCATCAAGGAGCTCCTCGGCGAAGGTGGTTACGCGGCCGAGGCCATCGTGACCTCGCTCGCGGCCGATCACCCCGAGCGCGAGTACGTGGTGCAGTATGCCGAGACCGACGCGGCCTTCATCCGGCGGCTCTGCGAGGAGGAGGGGCTCTACTTCTCGTTCGGCGTCGCCGACAGCGGCCTGGACGCCTTCGAGCTCTGGGACACCTCGACATCTGCGCCGCCCGCGTACGAGGATGCCCTCCTGGTCGTGGACGACTCCGAGCTCCAGCGCGATCGTCCGGCGGTCAGCAACTGCCGGCTCGCGCTGCGCCGGCGGCCCGGCAAGGTCACGCTCCGCGATTACGATTACGAGAGGCCGGCGGTGCAGCTCGAGGGGGTCGCGCAGGGCGGCAATGATGTCGAGAGGTCCGTCGAGGTGTACGAGGCGCCCGGCGGCTTCAAGGCGCAGCGCGAGGGCGCCGCGCGCGCGACCCAGCGGATCGAGAGCCTCCGTGCCGACGCCAAGGTGCTGTCGTTCCACACCACGGCCGTGCGGCTCCGGCCGGGCTGCTCGTTCTCGCTGGAGCTCGGGCCGAGCTACGCCGGGGCCGCGCGGCCCGAGGGCGATTTCCTCGTCGTGGGCGTCAAGCACACCCACCACCACGACTCGCGCCGCTATGGGCTCACGGTCGAGGCCATCCCGCTGGACGTGCCCTTCCGCTTGCCGCGTACGTCGCCACGCGCGCAGATGGGCGGCGTGCACACGGCCAAGGTCACGGGCTCGTCCGGCGAGGAGATCCACACCGACCGGCAGGGCCGCATCAAGGTGCGCTTCCCCTGGGATCGCGAGGGGCCCGAGGACGACAAGAGCAGCCTCCCAGTGCGGGTGATGCAACCCAACACGCCGGGCTCGATGGTGATTCCCCGCGTCGGCTGGGAGATCCTCGTGATGTTCGAGGATGGCGATCCCGACCGGCCGTTCGTGCTCGGGCGCACGTACAACGCCAAGTCGCCGCCGCCGATGAGCCTGCCAGCGAACAAGACGATGACGGCGCTGCTCACGCTGGCCTCGCCGGGCGGCGCGCGGCAGAACGCGATCACCTTCGACGATGCGGCGGGCCGGCAGCACGTTGCGATCGCGGCGGGCTTCAACAAGACCATGACGGTCGCGAACAACATGCTCACCCAGACCGTGAAGAACGAGAACATCGTGATCACGGGCTCGCAGGGGCGGAGCGTCGGATCGAGCGAGGACGTCTCGGTGACCCAGGGGCTGCTCTCGGCCGTGGGCTCGCAGTCCGCGACCGTCGGCGGGATGCAGAAGATCTGGGTCAAAGGCTTCATGACCGTCGCCGTGGGGAGCGAGACCGTGCTCGTCGGCGGCGCGGTGCTCGAGAAGGTGGGCGATCCGGTCTCGGGCTTGAAGAGCCTCGCGGTCTCGGCGGCGATCTCCGGCGCGGGCCAGCTCGGCACGATCGGCGGCCTGGTCTCCAAGGGCGCGACGCGCGCGCAGGCCGGATATCGTGGTTACCAACAAGGCGGCTTCTCCGGGATGCTCCGCGGCGTCGGCGGAGCGGCGGCCGGCGTGGTTGCGGCCATGATCCCGGGCGGCGAGGCGGTCTTGAGCCAGATCAACTCGTCCTTGCCCGTCCCGTGGAAAGACCCGCCGCCTGCAGCCGGATCGCAGGAGGTCGGCGGCGGTGGATCGGGCGCGAGCTCGTCATCGTCCACGGGTGGGCCGGGGCTGGGGTACCGCATCACGAACGTCAAGGGCGCGATGACCGAGATCATCGGATCGAACTACGCCATGGTGACGCCCGGGAGCAGCTCGTGGAGCACGGTCGGCCCCTCCACACTCCTGATCGGCGGCAGCCACTCGACCAAGGCGCTGACCGCGTCATTCGACACGCTCGGCGCCTCGACCGAGACCCTCGGGAGCCTGTCCATCAAGACCAGCGGGCAGATCGTGCGCAGCGTCTCCGGCGCGATCTCGACGACCATCGCCGGCGCGCTCAACAGCAAGGCCGGAGGCAAGCACGTCATCCGGGCCGAGGCGGCGCTGAAGATCAAGGTTGGCGGCTCGCTCACCATGACCGGTTCGCACGTGACGTTCGTATGCGGAGAGTCCAAGGTCATCGCATCTTCGGGCGGGATCGTGCTCGAGGCGCCGAAGATCAAGGTCAGCCGGGGATCGAAGCAGTCGAAGGAGACGACGCACGCATGACCCTTTCGGTCGTCGGAGCCGGGCTCGTCTCGCCCGCCGGGCTGACGCCCGCGGAGCACGCGTTCTTCCTGCGTGCCGGTGTGGTGCCGTCCACGATCACGCCCTATCGCACGGGTGAGGACGAGCCGGTCTACCTACGTTATTGCCCCTGGCTCGGCGCCCACCTGCCGCCTGGGGAGCGGGCCGTGGCGCTCGTCACGTCAGCGCTCGACGAGGCGATGCGGCCGCTGCGCGAGCATGGGCAGGAAAACCCCTCCGCCGTGCTGCTCTGCTTGCCCGAAGATCGGCCTGGATTTCGTGCTCCCGAGCGCGCAGACGTGGAGCGCGCGGTGCGCGACCGGCTGCGCAACGCCACGCTCGAGCGGTTCCCCGGCGCGGCGGGCGCGTTCGCGGCGCTCTCGCGCGCGGAGGTGCTGGTCGGCAAGGGCGCGAGCGCGGTCGCCATCCTGGCGGTCGATACGTACGCGTCGCTCGAAGCGTTGACCGAGCTGTGCGCGCGTCCGCCGAGTTACTGGTCCTTCGAGGTCCCTGCGCCCTCCGAGGCGGCGGCCGCGCTCATCGTGTGCAGCGGGAGCTGGGCGCGGCGCGCGAGGCTCGACCGCGTCGGATTCGTGCATCGCGCAGCGACCGCGGTGGCGCCGTCGAACGACGACAACGACGAGCCCACCGACGGCAGCGCGCTGACCGCGGTGCTGGCCGCGCTGTCCGGCCGTGCGCCTGCTCGAATCGTCTTCGGACAGTTCGCTCTCGACCGGCTCCGCATGGTGGAGTGGCAGCTCGGCGCGGCGCGTGCCGCCGGCAAGATCGACCTCGGTTGCGAGGTCCAGACGCTGGAGCGTGACATCGGGCGCCTGGGCGCCGCCGCCGGCGCGGTCAACGTGGTGTACGGGCTGGCGGTGCAGCGCTACGAGACCGCCGAGCTGCCGGCTGCGGTGGGCTCGCCCTTCATCGCTTGGGCGATCTCCCGCGACGGGACGCGGGGGGCGGCGTTATGCGGGCTGGAGGAGTGATGGCGTCGGAGGGCGAGCACCCGGCGGTGCAAGCGCTGGAGGCAGCGCTCGCGGCCGTGCGTCGGTTGCCCGCAACGCCCAACCAACGCGCGCTGAGCGAGGCGCTCGCGGCCGCGGCCGGCCTCGCAGGCAAGCCCCGCGGCGCGAGCAGCCTGGAGGTGGTCGCCTCGGCGCTGCGGGCGGGGCAGCAGGCGCTGATGCTCGTCGCCAGCGAGACGATCGACCTCGCGCTGGTCGAGAAGGTCGCACGCGCGATCAACGCCTGCCTCCGCACCGCCGATCGGATCCCCGAGGTTGACGAGCTCCGCGATCGTGACACGCACCTTGCCGGCCAACCCTTCACCTCGACCAGGGAGAGGCCGCGCGTGCTCCGGCCCAGGCGCGAGCGCTTCGTCAAACCCGAGGGGCCCCCGGCGCCGGTCGCGATCGACGCGGAGGATGATGACGCGTCTTCCGGCGCTGCACCGCCAGCAAGCGCCGAGGACGAGGAGGACGGGGCCGGCGAGGCCGCAACGAGAGCTGCCAGCGCCATCGGCGAGGAGGGCGCGACCGAGCGCGGCGATCCGCTGTACGATGATCCGGATCGAATGCTGCCGCAGAAGCCGGTGGTGTGGGCCAATCGTGCCGTCGGCGCTCCCGCGCCGCTCACGGCCTATTACGCGGAGATCACGGATTCGTGCGCGGACAAGATCGCGATGCTCGCGCGCCACCGATCGGAGCTCGCCTCCGAGGATCGGGCGCACGAGGAGATGCGCATGCTGGAGCTCGCCGACGCGGCCGCGATCACCGGGCGCGACTGCGTGGCCCGCACGCTCGCCTGGTGGGAAGAGTCGATCGAGTCGCCGGATCCCTGGAAAACCTGGGCAGCGGCGTTCTTGCTCGGGACGCTCGACGGTAGGGACGCGCTCCAGGCCATCACCTTCGGGCTGGAGCGCCTGCCGGCGTGCGCGATTGCGCAGGGCATGCTGGCCGCGGAGGCCCTTTGCGTCTCGCCGCATCCCGGTCTCGCCGCGCTGGCGCGGGATCTGGCGTTCTCGCCGCACCCCATCGCCCGCGCGGTGGGCGTGGATGTCCTCGCCCGCCTCCGCATGCTCACGGTCGAGGATCTCCAGCGCAACCTCGCGGACGCCAACATCCCCGTGCTCGCCGCCGCCGCGCGCGCCGCCGCCGATTTCGATCGCGTCGATGCCGAGCCTCTCGTGCCCATCCTCCGGCGCTGGCTCCACGTCCCGGATCGGTCGATCGCGTGGCCGGCTGCGCGCGCGCTCCTGCTCTGGGGCCATCGCGATCCCTATGCCGAGCTGAAGGCCGGTGATCGTCTCACACGCGTGCTCGGCCCGCTCGCGGCGGAGATCATCGTCCTCGTGGGCGACGCCTCGGACATGGCGCGCATGCAGTCGATCCTTGGCCGGCTGCCGCCCGGCCGCGATCAACTCTCCGCGCTCGCGCGCTTCGGCCACCCCGCCGCGTGGGCATACCTGCTGCGCTGCCTCGAGAGCCCCGACCACGCCGAGGCCGCATCGGCGGCGCTGCGCACGCTCTTCGGGGCCTGTGTCGACGAGGACGACGAGGAGTGCCCCGCCGCCTGGCGCAGCGCCATCACGGCGAAGCCGGTCGAGCTCGGCGTGCGCTACCGGTGCGGCGAGCCATGGATCCCGCGCGTCGTCGCCGACGAATGCGTTGCCGGTCACCTCTCGCGCTACGAGATCGAGAAGCGCATCGACGAGCTCGCGATCCGGGCTGGCGTGTGCGCGCGTGTGGACCTGCGCTTGTTCTATCCCGATTTCGCGCCCGCGCTCCGGCAGTGGTGCGCCGAGGCCGCGAAGCGCAGCACGTCCTTCCGCCCCGGCGCGTGGTGAGCAGATGGACGAGACGGAGAGATCACCGCGATGTTCGCCAACGCTACGCCTTATCCTGCCGTCGATGTCCCGCTCACCGATCCCACGGGGCGCGACATGGTCGTGGTCGTCGTCAAGGCGAGCTTCCAGGTCCGCGCGGACGGGCGCGTGATCCCGGCCGAGGAGCCCTCGCAGCTCCGGACCATCGACGTCCCCTACGACCCCGAGAACCCAAGGAGCAGTACCCGCTACCCGACGGACATCTGCCTCGTGAAGGGGGGTGTCGACGTCATCGTGGTAGGCGAGGCCATCTCGCCGAAACCCGTCACGGTCATGGATGTCGCCGTGAAGGCTCGTGACCTCAACGCGCCGCTTCGTGTTCACGGCACGCGCTTATTTTACAGGCGCCTGGCCGGCCTCGTCATCGGCCCTGCAGCGCCGTTCGAGCGGATGCCGATCGTCTACGAGAATGCCTACGGCGGCGCGTCCGAGGACTGGACCGAGATGGAGCCGCGCAACTGGGCAGGCGTCGGCGTGGCCGCGCGGGAGTCGGACCTCGAGGGCTCGCGAGCGCCGCAGATCGAGCACCCGCTTCGCCCGCACAAGGGGGCGGGCGACAAGCACCCTCCGGTGGGCTACGGCGCCATCCCCCCGCATTGGAGCCCACGTCGCGAGCGCGCCGGCACGTTCGATGAAGCGTGGCAGAAGACGCGCATGCCCCTCTTGCCGGTCGACTGGCATCCACGTGCCAACAACGCCGCGCACCCTTCGCTGCTCCTCGAAGGTCCGCTCCTGCCCGGCGATCCCATCGGGGTGCTCGGGATGTGCGACAACGGCGGCCTCCTCGCCTTCGAAATCCCGCCGCTTCCCCTCGTGATTCGCGCCCGCTTCGAGCTCTCGGGCAAGCGGGCGGTGAGGCCGGCGGCCGACACGCTGCTGATCGAGCCGGGGAAGCGGCGCTTCGAGCTCGTCGTCCGGCAAGCGTTCCCCATGGGCCGCGGTCGCGATGTGCTGCGCGAGCTCGTCGCGGACGTGGACCATTGAAGCGCTATGTCGAGAACGTGCAGTCGGGGAGCATGGCGTTGAGCTCCGCCTGGAGCGCCGTGAGGTGTCGGGCCCGAACCTGCCGGCCGATGTTCATGATGCTGTCGGTGTCGGCCAGATGTGCGCTGCCCGCCGTGTACTCGTCCGGGTTGCCGATGCCGGCGGGGTCTCCCATGGTATGGCCGAACTCGTGTGGAAGCGCATAGACGCTGCCTCTCTGCCCGGCCGCGTTGATGGGGCGGTACGAGGCGAGGTCGGCGCTGTCGAGGTGGATCACGCGCGCGGCAAAGTCCACCTCGCTCATGAAGGTGGTGGGGCTGCTGCCTGACGGTAGCTTGCGCACGTTCACTGTCAACTGGCCGCCGCTCAGCACCCAGCGAATATCGAAGTCGACGGGAGGCAATTCATGCGGGAAGCGGCGAACGACTGGGTTTGCCCCCGCCACGCGGAACCGCAGGCGCCCGCTCCAAGCGCGCCAAATCTGCCGGTCGGCGGTGTTGTGGAAGCGGCGCCGCTGCTGCAGCGTCCATGCGGATGCGGGAGGGACCACGGTCCAGTTGTAACGCCACTCTTCTTGCACGAGGACATGCCCCGTGTCCGTGTTCAAGCTTGCAACCCCCCACGCCGGGCGGCGAACGATATGGCTCATGAACCGCCTCCTTGACCAGGTTCGTCCATCGGTAGACGTCGTGCCAACCAGTACCTGGAATAGTGCTCATACAGCGCTTGCCACTCTCGGTACTCGACCGGGTTGCGCAGGAGCCGCGTCTGCCACGCGCGGTCCACGATGGTCTGTTGGCGCGGCGTGCCTAGCCCGTAGCGACGGAATGTGGCGTCCCGCGCGTGTGGCGCGACGGCGAGCTCCGCACACAGCGAGGCATACTGCGCGAGTGAAAGCGCCGGTGCTCCGTCCTGCGCGCCATCCTGCTCGGGGGCGCCGAGAGCGCTCGGCGGGATCTGCGCCTCCGGTACGGGAGGAGATTGCGCAGGTGTAGAAGCCGAAAGCGCACTGCCCTGTGCGAAGGGAAGTGGGTTTGAGAATGGCGAGATGCGCACACCTACGACCGTGGCGTCGAGCTCCCTTTCGGGGGCAGGCCTCGGCAGCGGTTGCGGGGGAGGCGACACGTCCAGTCGCACCGCAGCCGGGATTTGCATCGGTGCGACGGGGTTAGTTACGAAGGGAAGAGGGTTGGCGAACGATGGCGTCGCCGGGCCTGCCATGGAGAGAATGGCGGTGTGAGCAGACGCGTCGTCGAGTGTGCTCGACGCAGGGGCTGCTGCTCGGGCAATCTGTTCGGCGTGGAGTGCAGCCGGCGACGTTTCGGCGCCGGGTGTCTTATCCGCATGCGGGAGGTTACTGGCGAACGGCATGCGGAACGGAGAAGGCGTCGAGGCGAGCGTCGTCTCTCCGGGCGCGTCGCCAGACGAGGTGGCTGCCATGGTAGGCGGCGCACCGAAGGGAAGGCTCGTATCCTGCCGGTTATCCGGCACGGGCGCCGACCACGGTGATTCCTGGCGCTCCGCGAACGGGAGCACGGACCGGCCAATGGCGGCGCGCTCCGGCGGCGCCCTGCTCTCCCCGCCGTCGATGCGCGCCGGTGGCGCTTGCTGAACGCGAACGCCGCCCGAGAGCCACTGCGGCAGGGGAGCGAAGAGCGGCGGAAAGTCGTCGAGCGCGTCCTCGTCGTCCTCGTTGTCCTCATCGTCCTCGTCGTTCTCGTCGTTGCGCTCGAACACGACCAGCAACGGGACCGTGGTGGACCACACGTATTCCGGCTCGAACGGCTTCGGCGTGACAGGCTCCGGCGCGATGGCCGGTAGGTCACCCGGCTCCTGACTGAGGATGCCTTTCGCCCGCTCGGCGAGGGCCGGATCCTGCGCCATCAACTTCGCCCACGTGCGGTGTAGCCTCACGACGTCCGACGCGTGGAGCTCGAGGCGGCCGAGGAGGGCGTTCGGGTCGTCGTCGGCCGACCAGCGCCGCACGAAGTCGAGCCATGCCTTGAGGTCTGTATCAAGCGGCGGAACGCGCCGGCCGTACCGCTCCTGCGCCTCGGCCAGCCGCTCCTCGTAGGCCTGCAGGAGCGGCTCGTTCTCGTCCTCCTCCTCGAGGATCTGCTCGGTCCAGCCCTCTTCCGCATCGGGCCAGGCGGCAGGGTCGATCCGCTCGTTGGCGAGGACGACGTCCAGAGCGAGGCCGGTCGCCGATCCCGCCTCGACGCCCGCGTACTGCGCAAGCGACACGCCATGGATCAGCGGCTCCTCCGGTAGCCCGTGCGGATCCTTCACGTGGCCCTTGTGCCCCAGAAACGAAGGGCCAACCTGGTAGCGCATATCGGCTGCCGTATCACGATTGAATCTCATCCTAACGCGCAAATCCTTGGCAAGACAAATCTGGAGCCTTGCGACCGGCAGCCGAGCGGCAGCGCCCATAGGTGCACGGCGGCGCGTGTACTGGTTCGGCGTGAACGCGACAGCTCGTGGACAGCGGTAACGTACAGGGACGGCTGCGTGCCCTTCACGCATGACGATCACGCGGCCGCGCTCGCTCCGGGCAACGTTGCGGCGTCGCCGCGCTGGCGCGCGGCTGCGGGCGCTCGGTTGCCCTGAACTGCGCGCCGTGGGACCGCGACGGGGCGGGCGATGGGCAGACGGATCGGCCCGCGTGGGGCTTCGAGTTCCGGATGGGCGATATGCGTCGCAGCGTGGCCCTGGATATCATGGTCGGGTAGAGGCACCACACGGTGGCCAGGCATCTCAATCGAGAAAGCCCACCTCCGCCCAAGCGTAACGGTCCGGGCAGCGCGGTCGACGCTTCGCCCCCGATGCGCTGCCCGGACGACATGTCCGGAGGGGACACTATCTCCGTCCTTGACCCGGGTCGCTCCGGTGCGAGTGAAGACTGCCCGAGAGCCGCTGGGACGATCACCCGCCAGGAGCGAGGCCCCGGAGCGTCGCGCCCATGGAATCGATCGCGCGACAATAGAATACGCTCGGCGCCCAGCCCGTGCTCTGGGCGAGCGCCGCGAGGGGCTGTCCGTCCACGGCAGTCGCAACAGTATGGCCGCGGCGGCGTCTGGGTGCCGCCCAGCACACCGACGCCGAGGCCGACGCCGAGGCCGACGCCGAGCCGAGCATGCGCGACGGCTAGCACAACCATATCGGCCTGGGCGCTACGGGGCCGCCCAAGCCTTGTAACCATGGGTCGGGTTCCAGCAGCGCGTTCAACTGGCACAGAAGACCCGCTCGGTGGCCGCGTGGATCGCCGCCGAGCACGCGAAGGGGTACGTCTGTGCGTGTGGGTGCGGTAAGATGCCGTGCGTACCGCGCTGAGTACGAAGAGCTTGCTCGAGCCATCCGCGTTCGTGGCCATCTCGCCGTCCAGTCCGCCGCAGACGAACAAGACGACGGAGAGCATCTCGTCTCCGAGGCCGCCGCCCTTCTTCTTGGCGCTGTCCTCGCGGACGGCCTGCTCGATCGCGGCCCGACGGCGCTGGCATCCGGAGAGCGATCGGCGTCGAGCGAGGGATGTAAGAGCGTGCCGGTGCGCGGCTCGTCGGCCGCCGGCTCGAAGGCGGGCAGCCCGCCACCGCTCCCGCACGGAGTGTCGCCCCCTCGCAGGCAGACTCGTTGAGCAGATCGTTGAGGCGGGTGCGACGAGGCTCAGCTCCGCGCAATTCGTCTTGACCATCTCCTCCACGAAATTGCGAAGCTTGTCCGGGGCGCTTGAAAGGTCGGGCCAGGCGTACTGCTCGACGAAGGCGCCCAACTCGGCGAGCTTAGCCCGCAGGAACTCGAAGTTGACGGAGGTGACTACGCTGCCCGCAGGTTATACCTGATACCGGCCGCCGGGGGGTTGTGAAGGGACAGGGGTTCGCCTGCCGCTCGGGTCGGTCGCCCGGCGACCGTTACCCTCTCGGAGAGCCTCGGCCGCGAGGGTGCCGCCGAGCGTTGCTGGAGTTGAAAGAGCGGTCGCGGGGCGAACCACGGCGCCTCGTCTATCGGCACGTACTCACAGCTCTCATTTTTGATGGTGGAGCCGCCCTTCACCCCCACCGGCGCGCCTCTGCGCCCACTCCCGGGTGGGCGACAAAGCTGCACGCGCTGGGTGCAACGACGACAAAGCGACGATGAGAGTGCCCTTCCGTCTCTACTGGCGTTTGCTACACAGGGGATCGGCTAAGCCCTTGGGCATAGATATTATCCACTGTCGCGCTCAGGAGCCTCTTCGTTTACGGAGCGCCCGCCGCCACAGACCCACCCAACGTCTCTGTCCTTGGGCCTGGCGTCGTCGCCATCTTCACCTGCAACGCTGAATGAATGATTCCGCCGCGATGCCCGAACAACAGCTAATAGCGGTCTCTCCGTAGCCACCACACGAAGCTGTCGCATTTTGAGTTGCGATCGTACATCCAATGCATGCCTGGACAGTTTCGAACTCCACTTCGATAAACCCATTGCAATCATAGTCCCAAGATCGGCCACACGCATCGGACGGTACGGATGCCAGTTCTGCACCTGGGTGAACAGCGGGATCGGAATCGCAGCAATCGCGCTTGTATTCTTCTACATAGCCACCGGGTCGCACACATGAGACCATCGCAGTCGACGGGTTGCCGTAACCGTCTCCGTCGCGATCCACATACCATGTAGTTGGCCCGATGGCGCCTTCGCATGCGCCCCATTGCGCTTGGCCGCTTTTGTCAGAGCATCTCCGTATGCCGTCGAGACATGGTCCGCACATCTCCGATTGGCCAAGCAAGCAAGGGCAATTTTCGTTAGGCGTTCCATCGCAATCAGCGTCGTCACCGCGAGCGCAACCATCTTGATCTGTAGCTGCTGGAGCGATGCTGCACGGACTCCACTTCGCCTGCTTACCGTCGGCTTCACATGTCGTCGATCCATTGGCGCAGTTGCCAAGTAGACCAAGTTTTTCCGCGCATGTCCCGCTCTCGCCGACAAGGCATGGGCACGGTGAATCGTTGACTTTACCATTACAGTTCGAATCGTCGCCCGGCTCGCAGGAATCCGGGCCGGCAGGTCCGACAGCCGACATGCAGTCCGTCCATGCTATCGTGCCATCGTCGCCCCGCTTACAAAACTGGGCACCTTCCATGCAGGGGCCGTTTCCCGGCGTGCCAGACTCGAAGGGGAAGCAGTTCCGAACCTCTCCAGCGATGCAGCCAGCGCCTGGGGGTGATCCGCCTCCGCCTCCTCCAGCAGACGCCCCGCCCCCTCCAGGCGGCCCGCCTCCTCCAGCAGACGCCCCTCCCCCCCCAGGCGGCCCGCCTCCTCCAGACGCTCCGGCGCCATCGCTCACAGACGCCCCGGCGCCGCCACCCACGGCTCCCCCGGCGCCGTCGCTCACAGACGCCCCGGCGCCATCACTCACGGTATCGGAACCTCCAGGAGCAAAGTCCCGCTGCGTTGGACTACATGCGATGACAAGAGAAAATGTGCTCATTGTCAGGAATGGTTTCATGCAGCACGTTGTATCACTGCTCACATATATGGTCCATTTTTCTGTGTGGATGCAGGCAGAGTACGTGCGCCGTCCCGGTGCTTTCGCCGTGGCAGCCATCTGTAAACGGCCATCGTGAGCAGTACAAACTGTCGCTTTTCGGAGTCGCGAACACGTTGCCGACGGCCGCAAGTGCGGGCGGCATCGGGGGCGATGACGTTGGCGCCCAGGCAACCGCCGCCCGCCATGGCAGAAGGGAGACGACTTGTACTGGTTCCCCGTGAACGTGACGGCGGTAGGGTTACGGTAACGTAGAAGGGGTGCTGGGCCAACAGGCCGACATGGGTGGATGCCGGAGCCCATCGCGCAGACGACGATGCCGCCGCGCACGCGCGGGCGATGGGCGGACGGATGCCGGCTTTGCGGGCTCCGGATGGGAGCGTTCGGTCACGTGGCTCTCCTTGCAGCGGAGCGACGCTGGCGACGGGCCTCGCGCGCGGCATCGAGCTTCTGATCGCGTTCGGCCCAAATCGCCTTGGCACGGCTGGCCAACATGTCGCTCGGTGCGATGTGCCCGATGATGCTGTGCAGCCGCACGGCGTTATAGTGCTCGACGAAGTGCCCCACGACACGACGTGCCTCATCGAGCGACGAGGGGGCGTGACGCGGATCGCATCGCGCTTCAACGTCTTGTGCCACCGCTCGATCTTGCCGTTCGACTGAGGATGATGCGGTGAGATGCGGAAGTGCGTCATCCCCGCGATCCGGATGCGCTCCTTGAAACCCTTGGCGATAAACTGTGGGCGGTTGTCCGAGATGAGTTGCGGTTTCTCGTTGGGATATTTCTCGCATGCCCGCTGCGCGATGCATTCGACGTCCACGTCGGTCATCTGCGCACGGATCTCTCAGTGGACGATGGCGCAGCTGGCTCCGTCCAGCAGCGAGCAGAGATAGTAGAACGTGCCGGCGACGTTCAGCTAGGCGACGTCGATTTGCCAGTGCTCGTGCGGCGCAAGCGGCTGCACGAAGCCAGTGCCTTTGTTCGACGGCCCCCGCTTCCTCCGGGCCAGCCGCCCGGCCGCCGACAGGACGCGTCAAGGCTGATGAACAGGCCCCGTCCATACGCTGCGCCTGCTGGATGAGCTTGGTCGCGGCGACGTCGCCCACCAAGTGACACGTTCGCGAGGACGGTGCCATCTGAGGCGACCGCGAACGGCGCCAAGGTGACGTTGCGGGGCATGCCGCGGCTTCCGCCGTGCTCACGGTCTCGCGCTGCGCTTCCCGCGTTGAGAGCGTTAGGAAGAAGTCCACGACGCGGTCGATCAGCAGGAACCTTCAGCGGCGCCCTCCCTCTGATCCACCCCGCGGCGCCCGACTGATCCACGGCGCCGCCGTCTGAAAGCGCCGCCCGCGGCGCTTTCGTGCTCCACCCGCGCCGCGTCGCGACCGTCTCCGCCGCAAAGGCGCCCGGCCCGCCGCCGCCCGCGACGCTGCGGGGATGGCGTCCCGCCGTCGATGCGCTGAGTGCCGCTGCTCCTTCACGCCGTCACCGCGTGCCCTGACCACCCAGCGCGTCTGTGGCGCTGCGTGTCGCCGCGCTCGCGACCGCAAGCTCGCGCGAGCGCGGCGCTGCCGCGAGCTCGACGACCATCGCGCCGACGAGCGCAGGCGTCAGCGCGACTGTCGCTGGGGTCGAGCGGCGGCGCCGCCCGCCGTCGCTCCCGCCGGGTGTCACGCGCCACCTTCGGCCGCCAAGTCCGCGGAATTACCGGAGGAAATCGCCCAGCTCGTGGATCGCGCCGTCGACCGGTCACGCGCCAGCTTGCTTCGCGATCTGCGCAGAATCTGGCCGCAGCAGCGCGAAATCGTGGCGATCACCGAGGAGCTGTCACGCGCCAGCTTCGGCGTCCAAGGTCCTGGAATCACGAGCTAATTCGGCGTGATCATGGACGACCGTCACGCATGACCATCGCTTCGGATGCCCCGTCGGTGGTGCAGTCCACCGCGTGCACACCCCCGACGCCCACGACCGCGACATCGAGCTCGCCGAGCTCGGCGACGGCCTCTCCGCCCTGCGCCTCTGCGACACCGCGGCGCTCGAAACGATGCGCCGCTCGCTCACGCGCCACGGCCAGCTCGACGCGGTCTCCGTGTTCGCCGATCGCGGCCAGATCGAGCTGCTCGACGGGTTCAAGCGCGCTCGCGCCGCGCGCATTCTCGGTTGGCCCACCCTCCGCGCACGCGTCGTCGACGCCGACGTGGCCGAGGCCAAGATCCTGCTCGTCGCGCTCCACGACCGTCGCGGGCTCACCGAGCTCGAGGAAGGGTGGTTGATCCGGTCGCTCTATCACGACCACCACCTGTCGCAGCCCGCCATCGCCGCGCGGCTCGGCCGTCACAAGAGCTGGGTGTTCCGGCGCCTGCTGCTCGTCGAGGCGCTGGATCCCGCGGTGCAGGCCGACGTGCGGCTCGGCCTCATCGCGCCGCGCGCCGCCGTCGCTGTGAGCCAGTTGCCACGTGGCAACCAGCACGCCGCCGCGGGCGTCGTGATCCGCCGCGGCCTGACCGTGCGGCAAACCGAGCTCCTCGTCGCCGAGCTGCTCGACGCCACCGACGACGCCGCCCGGGCCGAGCAGCTCGCGCGATGGCTCGGCGAGGGCGCGCCGGGCGCGAAGCCCGGTGTCCGCCCCACGCGCCGGTCCAGGAGCGAGCTTGACTGGCTTGCGGGCGACCTCCGGACGGTGCGCCTCGTCGCGGCCCGGCTCGAAGCACGCCTGTCCGGCGGCACGCTCCACACCATCGGCCCCGAGGCCGCGGCGCTCGCGCAAGACAGCCTCGTCGCGCTCGTGCCGGTGCTCGATGCCCTCGGGCGCACCATCCAGCTCGTCTGCGGCGACAGCGCCGCTTTGAAAGACAAGGACGCCGCATGACCGTGACATGGCGCACCCGCGAGGAGCTGGTGCTTCAGCTCGTGACACTCCACCGGCAGGGCCTCTCCTCCCGAGCTATCGCCCGCGCGCTCGGCGTCAGCCGCAACACCGTCAAGGCGCTGCTCGCGGCCCACGCGGACGCGCGCGACAAGGAGCACAAGGCGCTCCTGGAGCCGCCGCCGCGAGCGCCGCGCGCGTCCAAGGTCGACGCGTATGCGGCGCGCGTCGCCGAGCTGATGGCTCGCTACCTGGACATCACCGCTCAGCGCATCTTCGAGACGCTGCGCGAGGACGGCTATCTCGGCGGATACACCGCCGTCAAGAAATACGTGCGCCGGCGGCGGCCCCCGCCGCGCCCGGCGCCGAGCCGCGTCGCTCCTGTCTACGGCCCCGGCAAGATGGCCGAGAGCGACTGGTCACCTTATGAGGTCGCCTTCGTCGACGGCCACAAGGAGAAGATACAGGCCTTCGCGTACGCGCTCCCCTTCTCCAGACGCAAATTCGTGGAGCTCTATCACCAGGCCGACCTCCACGCGCTCATGGATGGCCACGTCCGTGCCTTCGACCGATTCCAGGGCGCCGCCGCGTGCTGCACGTATGACAGCCAGAAGCCCGTCGTGCTGCGATGGGAGGGGCAGCAGCCCATCTACAATCCGCGCTTCCTCGCCTTCGCCGCACACTACGAGTTTCGGCCGCGCGGCGTGCGCGGCGAGCCCAACGCCAAGCCACGTGTCGAGCGTGGATTCTGGGAGGTCGAATGCTCCTTCTTCAACGGTCGCTCCTTCGTCGACCTCGACGACCTCAGAGCCCAGCTCGCTCGATGGCTCGACGCCATCGTCGACCAGCGCCGCCGTCACGGCAAGACGCCCCTCGACCGCTTCGCCGAAGAGCGCGAGCACCTCGTGCCCTTGCCGCGCCATCCCTACGATACGGCGCGGGTGATCTACCGCATCTGCTCCATCGATGGCTTCGTCGCCTGGGAGGGAAACGCCTACGCGGTGCCTTACGATCATATCACCGACTTCCTGCCTGTCCGCATCACGCAGCACGAGCTCTTCGTCTATGGCGCCGACCTCTCCTGCATCGCGCGTCACGAGCTGGCTCCACGCGGCCAGGGGCTCAAGCTCGATCCAGCCGGCCTGCACCCGCCGCCTGGGCGCCAGAGCCCCGTCGACCTCGAGATGCTCCGCGCCGCCTTCGAGCAGATGGGTGAGGACGCCGCAGGCTTCTTCCGCCTCATGAGCGCGGGTCCGGCGCGGATCTGGGCGCATCAAGCGCGGCAGATCCTGCTCCTGCGCGAGCGATATGCGACCGCCGATCTCGACGCGGCGCTGAGGCACGCGAAGAGCTTTGGCGCCTTCGATTCCCACGCGCTGGGGCGCATCCTCGCCGCCCGCGCGACGCCGCGCTCGCTCGACGAGTACGTCGCCGAGGACACCGTCCGGCGCATCGCCAAAGCCCTCGGCGAGACGC
This sequence comes from Sorangium sp. So ce362, assembly GCF_051519845.1. Classification (NCBI taxonomy): domain Bacteria; kingdom Pseudomonadati; phylum Myxococcota; order Polyangiales; family Polyangiaceae; genus Sorangium; species Sorangium sp. So ce362. The sequence continues at coordinate 10,948,526 of NZ_CP150332.1, forward strand.
GCACTGGGCCGCGCGATCTCGTCGAGTACGACCGCCTTCCCGGCCACCCCGAGACCTCCGGCGCCGCCCGCGCCGACGACAAGGAGAAGACACCATGTCCAGACGGCAGAGCAGCGGCACCGACCCGCCCCTCGGCGACGACATCGTCGCCGAGCGACTCCGGCGACACCTCGGCTTCCTCGGCTTGACCCACAGCCTCGCTCGCCTCGATGAGCTGCTCGCATGGGCCACGCGCGAGCGGCCCGGCGCGACGGCGCTGCTCGAGCACGTGCTCGGCGCGGAGGTCGCCAGCAAGGTCGAGGCGCGCGTCGCGCGCCGCGTAGCCGTCAGCGGGCTGCGCGAGCAGAAGATGCTCGAAGCCTTCGACTGGAACTTCCAGCCCACGCTCGACAAGGCCTTCATCGTCGAGCTCGCGCGCCTCGACTTCGTGCGGCGCCGCGATGACCTCGTGTTTACCGGCAAGAGCGGCACCGGAAAGAGCCACATCCTCAAGGCCCTGGGCCTGCGCGCTTGCCAGCAGGCGATCTCCATGCGCTACGCCCGCTGCGTCGACCTGCTCGACGACCTGCACGCCGGGCTCGCCGACGGGACCTACCCGCAGCGACTCAAGAGCTGGGCGCGCCCCGAGCTGCTCGTGATCGACGACGTCGGGCTCGGGCAGGTGAAGAAGCGTGAGGACGAGCCGACCGCCGCACACACGCTCTTCAATCTGATCGACAAGAGGCATGGGCGGGCGTCCACCGCGGTGACCTCCAATATCGCGCTGAGCGACTGGGGGCGCTATCTCGGCGACACCACGGTCGCGATGGCCATCCTCGACCGCCTCGCGATGCACGCTATCCGCGTGGACATCGACGGCCCGAGCTATCGCCAGCACCTCGCCGAGCTGCGCGCCGCCACCCAGAGCGCGCCGGCCGCCGCCGCATCCGGCTGACCTTCGCTCGCCGAAAAGGGCTGCGGAGGGCTCCGTGAATGAGGGCGGGCTCTCGCGCTTCCGCTGCGCGCGCGGTCGCTTGCGCGGCCGATGCCGTCAACAAGCCCGCCTGCTTCGGGGCCGGTCCTCCGCCCATCGCCCCGGCACCGATGCCGTCCACCGGCTCTCCACCGGCGTCCACAACTTGCCGGTCTCCCCCCTGGACCCCCCTCGAGACACCTGCAACCGGGCGAGCTGCGATCGCCACGTGCTCCGCCGCTACGACGACGACGTTTGAAGAGCTCCGGACCGGAGGGGGATCCGTCTTGCTGCGCGCTCGGGGATCGGCCTTCCGGCTCCGCGACTGGATCACCAAAGCGCCGCCATGGATCCACCAGGACCACTGGCGGTGGATCTCGAATGAGCTCGGGATTGGATCAGTCCCAAGGCGCCGCCAAAGTACAGGCGAGGAAGTCGCCGGAGGTGCCGGAGGGCGGCGGACGCGAGACATCCCCGTCCACGGGGCACAAGCACCTGCGAGTGTCAAGCGGCTGGCGCAGCGTGGGCTCGGCGCCGTGCCTGCGCCTGGCGGCCCCTCACCGTCTGCCGGTTACTGACGCGGCTCTGGCGTCTCTGCGTCGTCCTGCGTCGGATGTGCTCGCGCGTTCGATCCTGGTCGCGCCGGGTTCTCGTCGCGCTGCGTCATCTCGCCGGCATCGGAGCGGCGGTCGCGTCCCCCGTGTCCACGCGTGTCCCACGGCGTCCCGGGTTGGCCACCTCAGGAGCTAGCAAAAAGCGAACGATTACAGGCGCTTGGGCGCCAGCGCCGACCCGGACTCTTAATCCATTGGCTGAAGGTTCAAGTCCTTCATGGCCCACCCGAGATGACTGAGGAGCCCTGGCCGCTGCGAGAAGCGGTTGGGACAGATGCTCGAAAGCCCGAGACCCGATGGGTCGCCGGGCTTTCGGCGTTCTGGGGTGCCCTTTTACCTGTCCGTCCGCTTCGGCTCACGGGCGCCGAACGGCGGGGGCAGCGTGCTCGCCCGACCGAGCCGCGTCCGGGCCTCCTCGCGTTCGGACGCTGGTCGTCCAGGCGCTGCGGGCGGCGGAGCTCGAAGTCCACGCCCACGATGATCACGTTGCGCAGGACACCCCCGACGCCGCGCGGCTCGTCGAGGTTAGCCGCCGCGGCTGGGCGTCCTGACCTCCGTGTCTGGCGGTGCGGCTCGGCTCGGGCCGCCGGTCGGAGGCTGTCGAGAGCCTCCCGGGAGAGTTGAAACTCAACCCGGAGGCTGTCGAGAGCCTCCCGGGAGAGTTGAAACTCAACCCGGAGGCTGTCGAGAGCCTCCCGGGAGAGTTGAAACTCGACCCGGAGGCTGCCGGGAGGGCTTTGCCTTGGATCCGGGTTCTTGGGCGGGGTTGCGAGGCGAGCGGGCGGCTTCTAACCAATCCGTCTGGTCCCTTCATCCATTGACTGAAGGTTCAAGTCCCTCATGGCCCACCCGAAATGATTGAAGAATGCAGCCAGCCCGAGAGGCCGGTTGCGACAGCCGGGACAGCGGCCGGGACAATCGAAGATGCCGCACGGGACAGATGCTCGAAGGCCGGACGACCCAGGGGGTGTCGGGCTTTCAGCGGCTCATCACCTCAAGAACAGATGATAGGCCGCGTTCCTTGTCTCTTCGATGAACGGGTAACCGAGCGCGGTGAGAAAACGGTCGAACTCGTCGTATTCGGGCTCCGGGACCTGCAACGCGGCGAGGACTCGCCCGAAGGCGGCGCCGTGGTTGCGGTAGTGGAACAGGCTGATGTTCCAGCGCCCGCCGATGTGCGTGAGGAATTGCATCAGCGCCCCGGGGCGCTCCGGGAACTCGAAGCGCAGGAGCCGCTCGTTGGCTGTCGGGGCGCGCCCGCCGACCATGTAGCGCACGTGCAACTTGGCCATCTCGTCCATGCTGAGGTCGATGACCGGAAGCTTGGCGTCGTGGAGGCGCTCCAGCACCTCGTCGCGCTGCTTGCGCCCGTGCGCCAGACCCACGCCGACGAAGATCTGCGCCTCGTCCCCGCGTCCAAAACGATAGTTGAACTCCGTGATGGTCGCGCGCCCGAGCAGCTGGCAGAACTCACGGAACGCGCCCGGTCGCTCCGGAATGGTGACCGCGAACAGCGCCTCGCGCTGCTCGCCCAGCTCTGCCCGCTCGACCACGTGCCGCAGGCGGTCGAAGTTCATGTTCGCACCGCTGAGGATCGCCACAAGCGTCTTTCCGTCCAGGCCTTCGCGCTCGACGTACGCCTTGAGTCCTGCGACCGCCAGCGCGCCCGACGGTTCGGCGATCGAGCGCGTGTCGTCGAAGATGTCCTTGATGGCGGCGCAGATGGCGTCGGTGTCCGCCACGATCACGTCATCCACGCACCGCCGGGCGATGCGAAACGGCTCCTCGCCCACCTGGCGGACCGCCACGCCGTCGGCGAACAGCCCGACCTGACTCAGCCGTACACGCTCGCCCGCGTCGAGCGCCGCGCGCAGACACGCGGCGTCGTCCGGCTCCACGCCGATGACCTTGATCTCGGGGTACAGATGCTTGATATACGCGCCGATACCGGCGATCAGCCCGCCGCCGCCCACGGGCACGAAGATGGCGTCCAGCGGTCCGCGATGCTGGCGCATGATCTCCATGGCGATGGTGCCCTGACCCGCGATCACGTCCGGGTCGTCGTACGGGTGCACGAAGGTCAGCCCCTCGCGCTCTTCGAGCGCCTTGGCGTGGGCGTAGGCTTCGTCGTAGGAATCCCCGATCAGCTCGATCTCCGCGCCGAGCGCACGCACGGCGTCGACCTTGATCCGGGGAGTCGTGGTCGGCATCACGATGCAGGCGCGGATGCCGAGCCGCTGAGCGGCCAGCGCCACCCCCTGCGCGTGGTTGCCCGCCGATGCGGCGATCACGCCGCGCGCCTTCTCGGCCGCGCTCAGCGAGGAGATCTTGTTGTAGGCGCCGCGCAGCTTGAAGGAGAAGACGGGCTGCAGATCCTCGCGCTTGATCAGCACGCGATTGCCCAGGCGCGCGGAGAGCCGCGGCGCATCCTCCAGGGGGCTTTCCTGGGCCACGTCGTAGACGCGGGCGCGCAGGATCCGCTCGAGATAACCGCTTGGGGCCATTGGGCCCCGAAACTACGGTCCTCCGCGCGCGTCGTCAACTCGCTCGTGGAACACCCCTCAGGGATCAGGCCAGCTGCGCTCGCGCGCGTCGCGTATCCGCACCTCGAGCGAGACGGAGCCTGCGGACCCGCGCTCGCGAGCGCGCAGCGGGCCTCGGCGCGGAGGGGACGTCGGGAGGCGGGCGGCGCGCCTCATCGAGGGCTCCACTGGTCCGCGAGTTGCAACAAGCGCGGAGCGAGATGTCGTTGCTCACGATACCCAGGATCAGCGCCGCCGAGCTCATGACCGAGAATCCCCGGACCGTGCGGGTCGACGACCCCATCGCCGAGGCGGTGGACGTGCTCCAGACGACGGACTTCCGCCACCTGCCGGTCCTCGACGAGCAGGGTGAGCTGGTCGGGATGCTCAGCGATCGCGATCTGCGAGGGCTCCAGTTGCCCTACTCGGCGAACCCCGCCGTGGTTGACGCAGCGCGACAGAAGACCGGCGTGCCGGCGTCCACGATGCCGGTATCCACGATCATGAGCGGCAATGTCGTGAGCGTCGGTCCCGACGCGGACATGACCGAGCTCATGGAGCTCATGCTCGAGCACAAGATCGGCGCGCTCCCGGTCGTCGACGCAGAAGGCGCGCTGCTCGGCATCGTCAGCTATGTGGACATCTTTCGCAGGATCCTCGGGGAGGCGTGACTCGCCGCCCCCTTCGCGCACGACGCGCACAGCGGCCTCGCTCGACGGTCGTCACGTGCGGCGTGCCGCGGCGGTGTCAGGTGCCCGCTCACGGGAGCCCGAGCAGCCCGCTCCCCTGGTAGACGACGAACGCCGCGACGTACGCCGCCGCGTAGCTGTAGGCGAGGACGAACGCCGGCCAGCGCCATGTCTTCGTCTCGCGGCGGATCGCCGCCACGGTGCTCATGCACTGGCAGGCCAGGACGAAGAACGCGAGCAGCGCGAGCCCCGTGCGGCTCGAGTACGCGTGCGTCCCGTCCGGGCGCCTCGCCTCGCGGATCCGCTCGGCGAGCGGCGCGGGCTCGTCGTCGGCGCCCTCGACGCCGAAGATGACGCCCATCGTGCCGACCATGACCTCGCGCGCGCCGAACGAGCCGATGAGGCCGACGTTGATGCGCCAGTCGAAGCCGAGCGGCGCGGTCACCGGCTCGAGCGCGCGCCCCACGCTGCCGGCGATGCTCGACTCGAGCGAAGCAGCCTCCGCGAGCTCGGCCGCGGCGGTCGGCGGCTCCGGCGCCGCGGCGCCCGGCATGGGGATCTTCAACAGCACCCACAGCACGGCCGAGACGGCCAGGATCACGGTCCCGACCTCGCGCGTGAACCGCCACGCCGCCTGGGCCCCCTTGCGGACCACGAACCGCGGCTCGGGGCTGCGGTAGGCCGGCATCTCGAGCACCATGGGGAGCGAACGTCCGCGGGTCGCCGTGCGCCGCAGCAGGAGCGAGGCGACGAGCCCGGAGAGGATGCCGGCGACGTACAGCGCGACGAAGAGCAGCGCCTGCACCCACGCGCCGTGGGCGGCGAAGAAGGTCGTCAGGAGGAGCCCGTAGGTCGGGATCCGCGCGGAGCAGGCCATGAGCGGCAGGACGAGGATCGCCGTGAGCCGCTCGCGCGGATCGCGGAGGATGCGCGTCGCGTGCACGGCGGGCACCGCGCACGCATGCCCCATCAGGAGCGGGACGAACGCCCGGCCGCTCAGGCCCATCAGCTGGAGGAGGCGGTCGACGAGGAAGGCGCCGCGCGCGAGGTAGCCGCTCGCCTCGAGCAGCTCCATGGCGACCGTGAGGATCACGATCTGCGGCATGAAGGCGAGCACCGTCCCCGCGCCGCCGAGCAGGCCGTCGACGACGAACGAGGCGGCGAGCCCCCCGCCGAGGGCGCGGGACACGAGGCCGCCGAGCTGTCCGATCGCGGCGTCGAGCGCCTCGGTGACCGGGGTGGCGACGAGGAACACGGCGGCGAAGAGGAGCGCCATGAGCCCGAGGAACAGGACCGGACCGGCCGCCGGGTGGAGCAGCACGGCGTCCGCGCGCGCGGTGAACGTCCTCCGTCGCTCCGCGGCGGCGTCGTGGCGCGTCGCCGCGAGGGTCGCGTCGCGCGCGATCGCGTCCGGGTCCCACGTCGCGGCGCCGGGGGCCTGCGCGGCGCCCGCGGCGATCGCGTCGAGCCGCGCGGCGATCGCGTCGAGCACGACGCCGCGCGCGGCCGGGTCTCTCGCGCTCACGAGCAGCACGGGCAGGCCGATGGCGCGCTCGAGGGCGCCGAGGTCGAGCCGGCGCCCCTCGCCCTCCAGCACGTCGCGCTGGGTGGCGACGACGAGCGGCGCGAGCCCGCGCCGCACGAGCTCGCGGGTGAGCCGCAGGCCGAGCGCGAGCTGCGTCGCGTCCAGCACCTGGACGACGAGGCGCGGCCGCCCGCCCTCGCCCGTGCGGTCGAGGAAGCGGCGCGCGACGCCCTCGTCCGTCGCGGGGTCGACGACGGACTCGATCGAGTAAAGCCCGGGGAGATCCGCGATCGTCACGGCCGTCCCGCCGGCGAGGCGGACGTCGGCGGTGAGGATGTCGACCGTGATGCCGGGGAAGTTGCCGACGTGCGCGCTGCTGCCGGTCAGCCGGTTGAAGAGCGACGACTTGCCCGAGTTCGGCCGCCCCAGGAGCGCGACGAGCGGGCGTTCTGCCGCCGCCGGGGGGCGCTCCGCGCGGGCATCGGCGAGCGCGGCGGTCATGTGATCCGCCTGGGTGCGGCGAGGGGCGCGACGAGGATCGAGCGCGCGAGCCCCGCGTTGATGGCGAGCTCGCCGCCGGAGCCGGTGCGCACATGGAGCGGGCCGCCGAACGCCGCGCGCCGGATCACCGTGAGCGTCTGGCCGGAGCCGAGCCCCATCGCGCCGAGCCAGCCGGCGAGATCCGCCTCGAGGCCGACCTCGATCACGACCACCCGCTGGCCGGTGCTCGCTTTCGCGAGCGGGCTCGCAGCCACGGCGGCGCGCGCGTCGTGCGCCGCCGTGGCCATGTCGGCAACGCCGTCGGCAACGCCGACCGAACCCAGGTTGGGGATGTCCAAGTTCACACCGAGGTGGGGAGAGCCGCCGGAGACCACGTGTCTTCGAGTATATTGAAAATCAATTTCATCATCCAGAGAATTGTGAACGGAGTTGACCGGGGTGTCGAGGCGTCTCTCGACCGGACTCGGCGTGTGGTGCCCGGGGGCGTGCCCATCGGCGCCGCCCCCCCGGGGCCGGCTGGGCGACGCCGCCCTCGTGTCCGGCGTGTCCGGCGGCGTCGGGCGGCACGGGATCGCGGTGCGGATCCCCGTGGAGCCTGCGGTCCTGAGCGCGCGAAGCATTCGGGGCGCGGAGAGAGCCCGGCCTTCTGCGCCGTGTCGGCTGCGAACGACGCGGCGCAGCAAGCGGGCACCCGTGCCGAGGCCTGCCGGTCCGTCCTGGCTTCGGGTCCTCGGTTGCCGCCTTCTCCCGGCTCGGATGGCTGCTGAAGCTCGGGTCCCGTTTTCGACGCGGCCGGTCCACCGGCCGGCCACTGGCCGGCTCGGCCACGCCCTCTCGCCGCCGCTCTCCGCAGGATACCGACGGATCCCCGCCAGTTCCACGCCCATCGCCCGGGCACGCATCCTGCTCTCGCGCGCGGCTCGCCTCGCGACCCGCGCGGCTCGAAGGCAGGAGTGTCAAGTGTCCAGTTCAAAACAGCCCAAGTCTCCCTCTCGCTGGCAGCGCGCCGCAGCGCGCAGCCTTCTCCTCATCGGATTGCTCGGACCGGGCGGGCTCGCCGCCGGGTGCTACGCCTCCGATGACGCCGCGCCCGGCGACGAATCCGGGGAGGCCGCCGGGGCGCTCACGCTGCCCGCAGGGAGCCAGTTTCACGACCTCTACATGGTCGCCCACGAGGACGACGACCTGCTGTTCATGAGCCCGGACGTGCGTGAGAGCATTCGCGCCGGGCACACCGTGCGCACGGTCTATCTCACGGCCGGCGACGCCGGCGACACGAGCGCCTACTGGAAGGACGGGCGCGAGGTGGGCATCCGCGCGGCGTATGCGCTCATGGCCGGCGTGGCCAACCGCTGGACCGCCAGCGTCGATACGGTGAATGGAAAGCCCACCTACCGCTTCACGCTCGACGGCAACGGCCGCGTCTCGGTCGTCTTCCTGCGCTTGCCCGACGGCGGCGGCGGCGACGGCTTCGCCTCCCCCTCGGGCGACACCGACTGTAACCGCCCGGGTTACAAGAGCCTGCGCAACCTGTGGAACGATACAACGGGCGCCTCCACGGTCCCGGTGCTCGGCACGTGGGGCAGCTGCGCCGGCACCACCTACACGAAGAGCGAGCTCGGCGCGGTCCTGCGCTCGCTCGTGCAGGGCTTCGCCCCGACGCGCATGCACATCCAGGACCTGAGCGACCTCTACGGCGGCGACCACTCCGACCACGTCCACGCGGCGAAGTTCGCGTTCAATGCGCACCACGCCTACGCGCCGGAGCACCAGCTCGTCGTGCACCGCGACTACAACATCGCGAACGAGGAGGAGAACCTCTCGGCGCAGCAAAAGGCGGACAAGACCGACGTCTTCTGCACCTACGCGGCGCATGACACGCATATCGGCGACTGCTCGACCTACGGCGACGGCGCGCACGGCTCATGGCTGGGCAGCCAGTACCAGAGCGCCCAGATCACGGTTGCGGACGGGTGGCTCGCCGGCCTGTCGGACAAGTGCCTCGACCTCCCGGGCGGCAAGACGACGAACGGCACCACGCTCCAGATCCGGGACTGCGCCGGCGTGCCCAACCAGAGATGGACGCTCAAGGGCGGCAAGATCCAGCTCACCGGCACGGACAAGTGCGTCGATCTCCGCGGCGCGGACACAACGAACGGCACGCCCGTCCAGATCTGGGACTGCGTCGACGTGCCCAACCAGAAATGGACCCTCACGAGCGACGGCATGCTGCGCGGGCTGGACGGCAAATGCCTCGACGTGAGGGGCGCCAATCCGGCCAACGGTACGGTCGTCCAGGTCTGGGATTGCGTCGCGCAGCCGGCGCGCGGCGGCGGTCTGGAGGTCGTCCCGCAGCAGAGCTGGACCCCGCGCTTCGGTGCGGTGACCGGCTGGACGAGCGGGGGCCTGCTCAGCGACGGCGACGCGTCCGGGCTCTACGGGGCCTTCTCGTACTACTATGGCTCGGTCCGCCTCGGCGACGTGAACGGCGATCACCTGGCGGACGTCTGCGGCCGCCGCCCCGACGGCGTTTACTGCGCCCTGAACCAGGGCGGCGCCGGCTTCGGCGCCCCCGCGCTCTACACAGCCGAGTTCAGCGACGCGCGCGGCTGGGCCACCGAGATGCACGGCATGACGCTCATGCTCGGGGACGTGGATCACGACGGCCGCGCCGACGTCTGCGGGCGCGGCGGCGCCGGCATCCTCTGCGCGACAGCGAACGCGACCGGCACCGCCTTCGTGCCCGACTTCCGCGCCTGGACCCCGTCGTTCTCGAACGCGACCGAGTTCGCGGCCGGCGCGCAGTACTATGGCTCGCTGCGCCTCGTGGACGTGGACGGCGACGGCTACGCCGACGTGTGCGGCCGCGGCGCCGGCGGCATCCAGTGCGCGATCAACGACCAGCGCCGCGCCTTCCGGCCCGCCGCCACGTGGCTCGGCACCGAGTACCTCGACGCGCTCGGCTGGAGCGAGGAGCGGCACGGCATGACCCTCGCGTTCGGTGACATCAACGGCGACGGTCGCGCCGACGTGTGCGGCCGCGGCGCCGCCAAGATCATCTGCGCCACCGGCAAGGCCGGCGGCGGCGGCTTCGAGGACCCGCGCAGGTGGTCGCTGCGGAGCGATTTCGCCGACACCGGGACCCCGACCGGCTGGGACGCGTCGCGCGCCTATTACGGATCCATCCGCCTCGGCGACATCAATGGAGACGGCTACGCCGACGTGTGCGGTCGCAGCCCCACAGGCCTTGTCTGCGGCCTGTCGAGCGGCAGCGGCTTCGACCGCGTGCGCCCGGTCCTGCCGCAGGACTACACGAACGCCGCGGGCTGGGGCCTCGACCGCCACGGGATGACGCTGGAGCTCGCCGACCTCGACGGCGACGGCGCGCTCGACGTGTGCGGCCGCGGCGCCGCCGCCATCCTCTGCGCCCACGCCCGGTAGCGCTCCCGGACCTCCACGCCGCCCGGATCGCGCGGGCATGGGGACGTCCTTTGCCCATCTCCACGGGCGGCACGCCCACGGCAGGGCGCGGGGCCAGCGCCGCGCCCCGGCGTGCTCGTCGCGCGCGCGCAGGGACGCCACGGAGATCTCGGCGGCAGCGAGGACGCCGTTCCGGCACCTTGCTCGAAGCGAGCGCCCCCGTGACGTCACGGCCGCCTCAGGGCACGCCGTGGTCTCCCGCGCCGGCCGCCCCGCCTGGCCGCATCTGCGCGACCTGCTGACATGCGGCGGCGCAGCGGCGGCACTCGTCGGCGCAGGCCTTCATCTGCGCGTCGCCCGCGAACCTGTCGCAGCTCTGGGCGCAGAGCTCGCAGATGCTCGCGCACGCGGCCGTGACCTGGTTGTGCTGCGGCGAGCCGCGCAGCAGCATCGTCCCGGCCGTCTCGCAGATCTCGGCGCAGTCCTGCATGAGCCGCATGTGAAAAGGCTCCACGTGGGATCCTCCCACCTGGAGGCAGTGCTGGAGCGTCTGGACGCAGATCGACTGGCAGCTCTGGGCCTCGCTGGCCGTGTCCTGGAAAGCCTTGCTCAGGGTGATCCCCTTGTGCGCCATGTGTTCCTCCCTTGATTCAGCGGTGCTTCTCGATCTCTCGTGAGCTCATCTCCTGCGCGCGCACGACATGAGCTCGACGGGCAGGGCGCCAGGCTCCCCGAGTCTTCCCGGTCCGTCACGTCGGACTGCACCGTATACCCGGCTCAGATGGAAGCTGAACGATCTCCGACGTCGTGGATGCGTTCATGCCATATCGCCCGCCGATGCGTCCAGGTTGCTCGCAGAGCACCTCGAGCGAGATCGGGTGACCACCGGTCGAGAGTCGACGACGAATGATGCTACTGGCCGTGACCTCATCGACCAGGTTTGCCTGTCGGAGTGACCAGGCTCACTTTGGTCACGTCTTTACTCCTCGGACGTCTGTCCGACGTGGGTTCGAGCTCGTCGCCGGAGGCTCGCGTTTCTTGCTATGATGGGCATTACGCCCGATTTCGTGCATGATGACGCGGTCGTGTCGTCGGGTGGGTGTCGACGAGGTCGTTCCGGACATGAAGGCTCCCCTCTCCATGCAAGCCGCAGGTGAACCGCCCGCGATCGAGCCGAGCGCGCAGATCCCGAAGCCGCGGGTGGAGTGGGTCGATTACGCGAAGGGCATCTGCATCTTCTTCGTCGTGATGCTGCACGCGAATGACGTCGCGCAGGAGCAGATGCACGAGATCGGCTGGCTCGAGGAGGTCGTCAAGTTCGCCCAGCCGTTCCGTATGCCCGACTTCTTCTTGATCGCCGGCCTTTTCCTGGCGAGCGCGCTGCGCCGGCCGTGGCGGCGCTACCTCGACACAAAGGTCGTGCACTTCCTCTACTTCTATCTGCTGTGGATGACGCTGCGCTTCGTGGTCGTGGACCTCGATCACCTGGTCCGCGCGGACGACGCCACCGCGCGCGGGGTCGTGCTGGCCTACTTCCGGCGCTGGATCGATCCGATCGGCACGCTGTGGTTCATCCACATGCTGCCGATCTTCTTCGTCGTGACCCGCCTGACGCGATCGGTCCCGCCGTGGGGGATGTGGCTCGGCGCCGTGGCGCTCCACAGCGCGCAGATCGAGACCGAGTGGACCGTGATCAACCAGTTCGCGTCACGGTACGTGTACTTCTACTCGGGGTACGTGCTCGCGCCGCACGTGTTCCGGATCGCCGCGTGGGCGCATGCGCGCGCGGGCGCGGCGTTGGGCTACCTGGTGTGCTGGGGCGTCATCAACGGTCTCATGGTCGCTGCGGCCTGGGCGGAGCTGCCGATCGTGAGCCTCGCGCTCGGCTACGCGGGGGCGCTCGGGGTGATCCTCTCCGCGGTGATGCTGTCGAAGCTGTCGTGGACCGGGCCGCTGCGGTACCTCGGCCAAAACTCGATCGTCGTGTACCTGGGTGACTTCTGGGTCTGCCGGATCGTGGTCCGGGCGCTGGCCCCGATGATCGGCGATGTCGGAGCGCTCGCGCTGGCCTCGACGGTGCTCACCACGATCGGGACGGTCATCCTGTGGCGCGTGACGCTGCGCACCCCGGGGCGCTTCATGTACGTGCGGCCCCGCTGGCATCCCGCTGCTTTTGGCGCCCAGTCTCATGGGCGCCTGCGGCGCTCGAGCTGACGAGGCGCCCGGGCGGCACGCTTCGTGGTTCACCGGGCCCATGGGAGAGCCAGCGGGGCAGCAGGGGGACGGACGCGGTGAGAAGCACCCATCCACGATACGGGTCGCCCTTATCGCGTCCGTCGCCGCGCTGGGCGGCTTCCTGTTCGGGTTCGACACCGCCGTGATCAACGGTGCCGTCGGCGCGCTGGAGAGGATGTTCAGCGCGCACACGGTCGCGGTCGGTCTGTCCGTGTCCTCGGCGCTGCTCGGCGCGGCCGTCGGCGCGGTGGTCGCGGGCAGGCTGGCCGATCGCTACGGCCGGACACGGACCATGCTGGTGAACTCGCTTGTCTTCGTCGTCAGCGCGGCGGGCTCGGGGGCGGCGCTCTCGCCCTGGGACTTCAGCGCGTGGAGGGTGCTCGGGGGCGTGGCCATCGGCGCGGCCAGCGTCGTCGCTCCGGCGTACATCGCCGAGATCGCGCCGGCTCACCTGCGCGGCCGCCTCGGATCGCTCCAGCAGCTCGCGATCGTGCTCGGCATCTTCGTCGCCCTGCTCGGCGATTACGCCATCGCGACGTCCGCGGGCTCGGCGGCGAACCCGTTCTGGCTCGGGGCCAGCGCCTGGCGATGGATGTTCTGGAGCGCCATCCCACCGGCGCTCCTTTATGGGATCGGCGCGCTGCTGATCCCCGAGTCCCCGCGTTATCTCGTGGCGAGGGGCCGTGTGACCGAGGCGCTCGTCGTGCTTCGTGGCCTCCTCGGCGCGGCCGCCCAGGCGAAGCTCCTCGAGATCCAGAGGACGCTCTCGTCCGAGCACCGGCCCAGGCTCGCGGACCTGCGGGGGCGCTCAGGGCTGCTCCGCATCGTCTGGATCGGCATCGGCCTGTCGGCGTTCCAGCAGCTCGTGGGCATCAACGTCATCTTCTATTACTCGAGCGTCCTCTGGCAGGCGGTCGGGTTCTCCGAGCGAAGCGCCCTCGCGATCACGGTCATCACCGGCGTCACGAACATCGTGACCACCCTCCTCGCCATCGCGACCGTCGACCGCGTCGGGCGCAGGCCGCTGCTCATCGCGGGCTCGATCGGCATGGCGCTGACGCTCGGCACCCTGGCGGCCGTGTTCGCCGCCGCGGGCGAGGACGCCGCGGGCAACCCCGTGCTGAGGGGCGCTGCCGGCCCCATCGCGCTCCTCGCGGCCAATCTCTACGTCTTCTGCTTCGGTGCGTCCTGGGGTCCGGTGACGTGGGTGCTGCTCGGGGAGATGTTCGAGAACCGCATCCGCGCCCTCGCCCTCTCGATCGCGGCGGCCGCGCAATGGCTGGCGAACTTCCTCGTGACCGCCACGTTCCCCGTGCTCAAGGTGGCCGGCCTGGGCATCGCCTACGGGCTCTATACGGCCGCGGCGGCGGCCTCGCTCGTGTTCGTCATCGCCTTCATCCCCGAGACGAAGGGCAAGGAGCTCGAGGAGATGTGATCGCCGGCGCCAGGGCCGGCGCGGCCGAGATCCGTCGCGCCGGGAACCCGCTTCTCGTCTAGACTGCCGGTCGATGGTCGAGCTAGCCAGGCACGTCGACCCGGACCAGGCGCGGCAGGCACCCCCGGAGAGACCTACCCGACGCTGCCCCGTGTGCGCCGTCCGGTACCCGCTCGACTTCCTCGTCTGCCCCATCGACGCGACCGCGCTGGAGCTCCAGGGCGTGACCGCGACCGACCCGATGGTCGGCGAGCTGCTCGCCGGGAGCTTCTGCATCACCGGCGTGATCGGCGCGGGCGGCATGGGCCGCGTCTACGTCGCCGAGCACATCCGCCTGCCGAAGCGCTTCGCCGTCAAGGTGCCGCACGAGCACTTCGCCAGCCACCGGGAGGCGATGGCCCGCTTCGAGCGCGAGGCGCAGACGATCGCGCGCGTCGGCAACGAGCACGTGATCGAGGTGGTGGACATCGTGCGCCTTAAGGACGGGCGCCCGTGCATGGTGACCGAGCTGCTCAACGGCGAGGATCTCGGCGGCCTCCTCGACCAGGTCGGCAAGCTGCCGCTCCCGACCGCCATCACCATCTCGCGCCAGGTCTGCCGGGGCCTCGCCGCAGCCCACGCGACCGGCGTCGTCCACCGCGACCTCAAGCCGTCGAACCTGTTCCTCGTCCGGCGCGAGGGGGGCAGCATCCACGTGAAGATCCTCGACTTCGGGGTCGCCAAGGTGCTCGACGGCGCCGATCTCACCCGCACGGGCTCGGTGGTCGGCACGCCGCAGTACATGGCGCCGGAGCAGGCGCGAGGCTCGGCCGAGGTCGACTCCCGCGCGGACATCTACGCGGTCGGCGCCGTGCTGTACCGCATGCTCACGGGCGAGCGCCCCTTCCCCGAGGAGGAGCCGGCCCGGACGATGATCCGCCTGCTCACCGAGGATCCGCGGCGCCCGCGCGACATCGACAAGACCATCCCGGAGGGGATCGAGGCGCTGATCCAGCGCGCCATGGCCCGGACGCGCGAGGACCGGCCGCCCTCCGCGCAGGAGCTCGACCGCCTGCTCGCGGACTTCGACATGCAGGACCCGTTCGGGCCCGCGCGCGCGCTCGGCACCACGGCCATGACCGACGGCGCGCCGAACGACGAGATCGCCACGGTCGTCATCCCCAACGCCCAGGGCAGCCAGAGCGCGGACGACGTGACGCGCAGGGCGCGGCGCGCGCGGCCGGTCGCGCTGCTGCTGTCCATCGCGGTGAGCCTCGCCGCGGGCGCGGCGGTCTTCACGAGCGCCGCGATGGCCCTCCGCAGGGTCTACGGCGTCACCGAGCGGCGGGCGCTCAGCGAGACGGAGATGCTCATCGCCGCGGGCGTCGCGGGGGCGCTCTCGTTCTTCGCGTTCACCGCGACGATCCGGGTCCTCATCGGGCGCTGGCGGAGCGCGCCGGCCATGGAGCGCCTCGGCAAGGGCCTCGTGGCCGCGCTCGCGTGGCTGTTCCTCTCGTGCGGCGTCCTCGCGCTCGGCGTCGCCGCCTACAACGCATTCGCGCTGCCGATCCCGGCCCTGGGGCTCGCCCCGACCGACTGGCTCGGCTGGCTCGACATCGGCGCGATCGCCCTGCCGGCCCTGATCGCGCTCGTCGCGCTCGTCGTGGCGCTGCGGCGCGTGACCCGCGTGTCCTAGCGAGCTTGTCAACCGGGGTTGGATCGGCGAGATCCCCGTGCCCGCCAGGCACCCCACGAGGAGGCGAGATCATGTCCGCGCGATTCAGGCCCGAGGTGTACGCCGTCGATTTCGGGACCTCCAACTCGCTGCTCTCGGCGGCCAGCGCGGAGGCGACCTGCCCGCCCATCCCGCTCGACGGCGCGGCGGCCGACCCCACCGTCCTTCGGAGCCTGCTGTTCTTCGGGCAGCAGCAATTCTCCTGCGGCGCGGCGGCGATCGGCGACTTCGTCGCGAACGGCATGCAAGGCCGCTTCATCCGCTCGATCAAGAAGTACCTCCCCGACCGGAGCTTCTCCGGCACGCAGATCGGGCACCGGCTCGTGACGATCGAGGACCTGATCGGCCGCTTCCTGCGGGAGATGCGCGAGCGGGCGAACCGCCACTTCGACGCGGACGTCGCGCGCGTCGTGCTGGGCAGGCCGGCGAAGTTCTCGACCGACCCGGCGGAGGACCGCCTCGCCGAGGAGCGGCTCGAGCGGGCGGCGCGCATCGCCGGCTTTCGCGACGTCTTCTTCTGCCCCGAGCCGGTCGCCGCGGCGCACGACTTCCACCTGGAGCTCGACCGCGGGGCCGTCGTCCTCGTCGCCGATTTCGGCGGAGGGACGTCCGATTACACGATCGTGCGGATGCGGCCGGAGGGGTTCGCGCCGTCCGACGTGCTCTCGCTCGGCGGCGTCTCCGTCGCGGGGGACGCGCTCGACGGCAGCGTCATGCGCCACAAGATCGCCCGCCACTTCGGCGCGGAGGTCACCTACCGCGTCCCGCTCGGCTCGAACCAGCTGACCATGCCCCGGCCCATCGTCGAGAAGCTCTGTTCCCCGGCCGACATGACGGTGCTCCAGCACCGCGATGTCCTCACCTTCCTCCGCGACGTGAAGGCGTGGTCCCTCGGGTCCGAGGATCGGCAGCGCATGGATAACCTGCTCTGCCTCGTGGAAGACTCGCTCGCTTTCCGGCTCTTCGAGGAGATCGAGCGCAGCAAGTGCGCGCTGTCCGGCGAGGCGGTCACGGAGTTCCGCTTCGATTATCCGTCAATGCACATCCGCGAGCGCATCGCGCGGGAGGAGTTCGACGCCGGGAGCGAGCGGCAGATCGACGCGATCCTCCGCGCGCTCGACCAGACGGTGCAGGACGCCGGCGTGTCGTTCGATGGGATCGACGTCGTGTGCTGCACGGGCGGGACCGCCAGGGTGCCAGCCCTCCGGCGCGGCATCGAGCGGCGGTTCGGCCAGGGCAAGGTGAGGCAGCTGCGCAGCTTCCACTCGGTCGTGCAGGGGCTCGCCGAGCGCGCGCGCAGCATCGCCGCCGCGTCCGCCTGAGCGGGCGCCGGCGCGGCCCGGCGAGGGCGCGGCCGCGCCGGGCGAGGGCGCGGCGCCGCCGAGCCAGCGGGGATCGCCCTCGACGACCCACGGGTATGCCTCGTGGAGCGCGCGCTCCATCAGGCCGCCGTAGCTGTGGCCGGCGCCCTCGGCGTGCAGGACGCGCGTGGTCACGCCGCCGCGCTCGAGCATCGCCTGCGTCTTGCGCGCCTGCGCCGCGCAGTCGGCCCCCCCGCACGCGAGCAGCACCCGCGCGCCGCCGCCGCCGCGAAAGCGCCGGGCGGTGCCCAGCGTCCATTCGCCGAAGCCGCCGTATCCGCCCTCGATCAGCGCCGCCCGGGCGAAGCGCGCGGGGTGCCCGGGCAAGAGCAGCGCGCCCATGATCGCGCCCTGCGAGTACCCGGCATAGACCGGGTCGCGGAGATCCACCCGATCCCCGAAGCGCGTCGACAGCGCCGAGACGGCCGCGGCGACCTCGCGGCTCAGCGCGTGGTGGTCCGGGTAGTAGAAGATCCGCCCGCCGTCCGGCGCCCGGGCGTCGATGGGCTTGCCGCGCGGGCAGAGCACGAACCCGGCCCCTCGCACCATCGGGCGCCAGAGCTCGCAGTGCCACTCGGGCCGATCGCCCGCGCCGTGCGCGACCACGAGCACGGGCCGCGGCCCCTCGCCGCGCGGCGTCACGACCACCGCAGATCCGAAGCCGGGGACCTCGATCTCGAGGAGCGCAGGCGCCTCCGCAGGCGGCGGAGGCTCCGGCGCCGGCTCGACGTCGTCCCCCGGGCCGCCCTCCGGCGGGGCGATGGGCGCATCGCTCCGGCCGACAGGGGCGGCGAGCGGCGGGCGCGCGCACCCCTCGGCGAAGGTCGTGAGCAGGAGGCCCAGCAAGAGCGCCCCTCGCGGGCCGCAGGTCGGCAGCGGTCGTCGGATCGTCGCGCTCGTCGCGCTCATCGCGCTCATCGCGCGTCAGAGCCTGAACACCCTCGACACGAGAATCAAGAACCGGAGGACACGCCCTGTCCCGAAAATCATCGAGGACCTTCGGGAGCTCGCGATCGCCGCCGGAGATCACCGCCGCTCTCGAGCCCGTGCTCGCATCGGCTCGACGCGCGCCAGGCGGGCTCAGCGACGGCGGCCCCGGGCATCGCGTCAGGTGTCAGGCGGCGACGAGAACGATGCGGCTCACCTCGGGGGGCGCCCCGATGCGCGCGGGCGGCCCGGCGGTGCCGAAGCCGCGGTTGATGTAGAGGTGCGAGCTGCCGCGCTTGTAGAGCCCGGCCACATAGCCGTGGGGGAGCACCAGGTCGGCGGGCCGGACGAGCGGGTTCACCTGGCCGCCGTGGGTATGGCCGCTGAGCTGCAAGGCCACCTCGCCGGCCGCGTCCGGGAAGAACACCGGGTTGTGGCAGAGCAGCACGCGCGGCAGGTCGCGGGGGACGTCCGCGAGCGCGCGGCCGAGGTCGGGGCCGCCGCCGGGCACGCGCCCTCGCGCCCACACGTCGTCGACGCCGAGCAGCGCGAAGGCGCCGCCGACCCCTCCCACGACGCTCCCCCGGTTGCTCAGCACGCGGGCGCCGCCGCGCTCCAGCGCGTCGAGCGCCGCGTCGATGCCGGCGAAATGGTCATGGTTGCCCGGGATCGCCGCGACCCCCTCCCGGGCGAGCGGGCCCAGTCGCCGAGTGAGCCGCCCGAGGTGCTCCGCATACGTCGGATTGAAATCGATGAGATCGCCCGTCATCACCACGAGATCGCCGCGCGCCTTGCGCACGAGATCCTCGGCGGCGCGCATCTCCGGCTCATCCACGAACAGCCCGAGATGGATGTCGGACAGCTGCACGATCGTGAAGCCGTCCAGGCTGCGCGGCAGGCCCGGTATCGGGATGGCGACCTCTTCAATGACGTAGTCGTGTCGCCCGACCAGGGCGCCATACACCGCGCTGCCGCCGCCGATGAGGAAGGCGGAGCCGACGGCCCCGTTCGCGAGAAATGCGCGGCGGGGGAGCGCCGGCGGCGCGAGCTGCGGCGAGGGCGGCGCGCCCGCGTCGCCGCCGTCCTCGTGCGCGCCTCGCTCGCCAGGGCGGTGCGCCACGTCCGCGGGGCGCGCGTCGGCTCGGGCGCGCCCGAGCGCCGCGCGCCCGAGCCGCGCGATCAGGTGCCCGAGGTCCACGACGGCGAGCAGGACCGCGGAGAGCAGGACGCCGAGCGAGAGGATGCCGCTCACGAGCACCACCCCGCGGAGCACGCCCTCGGGCAGCACGCCCCGCCAGAGCCGCGCGGAGATCATCGCGAGCATGCCGGTGGCGAGCAGGCAGGCCAGCACGCGCCGGCCGCGCAGGCCCAGGCCGAGCAGGCCGGAGGCGCGCCGGTGCACGTACAGGCCAAGGGCCCCGAGGACGACGAGGAGGATCAGCGAGACGACGACGAAGCGCATGGCGGGCTCTGCGGGGCAGGGGGGGATCGAAGCCTAACCGATCGGCGGCGACCAGCCAGAAGCCGCTCGGTGACGGCCAGGCGACGGGCGCGCCTGCGGACAGCGTCCCTCGACACGCGCTCCGCTCGACGCGGCCGGCCGGCGAGCCCACTCGCCGTCACGTCATGAGCGCCGGCCGCATCAAGGCCCTCGCGCGGGCCGCGGACGAGCGCCGCTCTCCCCCCGATCACGGCACGACGCGCCCCCGGCGCGGTGCGTCTCAAAGTGCCACCCTGCGTCACTGCACGTCCGACTCGCCGCGCAACCCGAGCGCACTGCCGCTCAGAGGGTGAGCTCACCGTGACTCGCCGCGCAACCCGAGCACACTGCCGTTCAGAGAGGGTGAGCTCACCGTCGGTGACGTACCTGGAAATCAACTCGAAACAGTTCTCGTTGTCTGCCATGTCACTTTGACAGCCAGGCCGCGCCGACCCGTCGAGTGGATTGCGCGATGCGTTGGGGCCGGGGGCCATCCTCTCCCAGCGTGGTTTCCCCGTGCGAAACAGCCTTACGGGCCGTTGTTGGACGCGCCATCCGACGCGCTCGCGACGCGCTCGCGACGCGCGTCAAAACGTCGCAAATCGAGAGGCGGCGGACATTTCTATTCGCCGTGAAAAAATAACCGCACGGCAGATTACGATGGAGCCACGCTGGCATGGCATAGCCGTCGTTTGTCCTTGCCCCTGCGAAACCCTTGGTCTAGGCTCGGCACGCTATTTTTGATACGTTGGATTTGCCTGGTTTCTTCAGTGACGTAGGTGAAAGGCTTAATATGCTGAGAAGGAATTCGCATCAGCTCGGGTTGGCAAAGTGGGTTGCGGTCCTCCTCACGACCGCCTCTTTTGCGGCGTGCTCGGGCGACGGGGGCGACGGGAGCAGCAACGGAGACGGCGGCGCGGGCGCCGGCACCCCGACGGGCAGCGGCGCGGGCGCCGGCACCCCGACGGGCGCTGGCGCGGGCACCCCGACGGGCAGCGGCGCGGGCGCCGGCACCCCGACGGGCAGCGGCGCGGGCGCGGGCACCCCGACGGGCAGCGGCGCGGGCGCCGGCACCCCCACGAGCTCGGCGGCGGCGGGCGGCAACTGCCCCGGACCGGTCGACATCTCGCCGGTGGCCGGCAACCCGTTCGCCGGTGGGCGGCTGTTCGTGGACCCGGAGTACGTCGCGAAGGTCCAGACGTCGATCGACATGACGACGGACGCGGCCCTCGTCGCGAAGATGAAGAAGGTCCAGGAGATCCCGACCGCGTTCTGGCTCGACAGGATCGCGGCGGTCGACCGCCTCGAGGGGCACCTCGACGCCGCGCTCGCGCTCCAGGAGCAGCTCTGCGAGCCGGTCGTTCCGGTCATCGTCGTGTACGACCTGCCGAACCGCGACTGCTTCGCCGAGGCGTCGAACGGCGAGCTCAAGCTCAATGAAAACGGCACCGAGCGGTACCAGAACGAGTTCATCAAGCCGATCAAGGCGATCCTCGCCGCTCGCCCGAACCAGCGCATCATCGCGATCATCGAGCCCGACTCGCTCCCCAACATCGCGACGAACCTGGGCGGGAAGCGATGCGATGACGCCACGGCGGCGTCCTACGAGTCGAACGTCGCGCACGCGCTCAAGGAGCTCAACATGCCGCACGTGTACCAGTACATCGACGCGGCGCACTCGGGCTGGCTCGGCTGGGAGGACAACCAGAAGAAGGGCGCCGAGATCTTCGCCAGGGTCATCAAGGCCGCCGGAAGCCCGTCCGGCGTCCGCGGCTTCGCGACCAACGTCGCGAACTACACGCAGCTCAGCTATAGCTCGGAGAGCTACGATCAGCAGGACAACCCCTGCTTCGGCGAGTACGACTATGTCGATGCCATGGCCTCGGCGCTGGCGGCTGAAGGCCTCGCGGACAAGCACTTCATCATCGACACGAGCCGCAACGGCCGCGGCAACATCCGGGATGACTGGGGCCTCTGGTGCAACAACAAGGGCGCCGGCATGGGCGAGCGGCCCAGGGCGAACCCGGGCGGCGCGACGCGCCTCGATGCCTTCTACTGGGTCAAGCCGCCGGGTGACTCCGACGGTGTTGGCCAGGAGGGCGAGCCGCGCTACGACCTGTTCTGCGGCAAGGCCAACGCGGACACGCGCGCGCCGCAGGCGGGGTACTGGTTCCACGAGTACTTCGTGGAGTGCGTGAAGAACGCCAATCCGGCGCTCTGATCGGCGTCCGCGCCGGGCTCTGGTCCCGTGACCGACGTCGCGAGCGGCCAGAGCCTGCGGTGACGAGCGCGCTCGGCTGAGCGCGCGACGGCGGCCGGGGCAGGCGAGGAGCGTAGAAAAAGGGGTCTACCCGCCCGCGGGCCGCGCGGCCGGCTGGAGGGTAGACCCCTTGGGAAAACGCTCCTCGCCTGTCCCGGCCGCCGCGCTGTTTTTGTCGAGCTCACCAGCGCAGGAGGCCCGCCGCCCGCGGGCTGACGAACGACCGCCGCGCCGGGGCGCGGCGAGCCGTGGCAGGGTGACGCGCGATGCACGACTCCATCACGCTCGACCAGCTGCGCACGTTCATCGCGGTCGCCGACGAGGGCAGCTTCTCGGCCGCGGCCAGGAAGCTCCACCGCGTCCAGTCGGCCGTGAGCCACGCGATGGCCAACCTGGAGGGCCAGCTCGGGGTCGTCCTCTGGGACCGATCGACGAGGATCCCGGCGCTCACGGAGCAGGGCCGCGTCCTGCTCGGCGCCGCCCGGCGGGTGTGCGCCGACGCGGACGCGCTCAGCAGCGCCGCGCAGCGGCTCGCCGGCGGCCTCGACCCGCTCGTCTCGCTCTGCGTCGACGCTGTCTTTCCGCTCTCCGCGCTCGTCGATCTCTGCGTCGAGTTCGCGCGCGTCTACCCCACCGTGGAGCTCGTCGTGCACACCGAGACGATGGCCGCCGTCGCCGAGCGGGTGCTCGACGGGACATGCCAGCTCGGGGTCGTGGGGCCGGCGGCGGCGGCCCAGGGTCTCGAGCGCCGTCACCTCACGTCCGTGCGCATGGTGCCAGTCGCCGGCAAGACGCACCCGCTCGCCGCCGCGCAGCAGCACGCCGGGCGCGTCGCGACCGAGCAGCTGCGCGAGCACGTGCAGATCGTGCTGAGCGAGCGCGGCGGGGCGCGCTCGCCGGAGCAGGCCGTGCTGTCCCCCCGCACCTGGCGCGTCGTCGATCTCCAGACCAAGCGAGAGCTCCTGTGCGCAGGGCTCGGCTGGGGAAACCTGCCAGAGCACATGATCCGCGACGATCTCGGGGCCGGCCGTCTGGTCCGCGTCCGGCCGGAGGCGTGGGGGGATGACGAGCACCTCCTGTCGCTCGCCGTGGTCCACCGGCCGGGGCTCGTGCTGGGCCCCGCGGGGCAGTGGGTGCTGAAGCGCCTCGTCGAGCTCTGCCGCGAGCACGTGGGGGGCCCGCGCGCGGGGGGCCCGGAAGCGCCGCGTTGACCGCGGCCGCGGCGGCCGTCCGCGGGGAGCGCGGGCGTCAGCGCGACAGCCGCGAGACCAGCTCGTTCACGCGGATCGCGGCCGCGACGCTCCCTGTGTCATGGGCGTAGTCCATGGCCGCGAACAGGTGGGTCTGCTCGAGGTCGAGCCGCTCCGGGGAGCGCTCGAGGAGCGCCACGTAGTGCTCGAAGAAGCGGCCCTGATCGAACCGCGTGCGCTTCATGAGGGCGTGGCGCACGGTCGCGTGCAGCGCGAAGCGGCCCGCGAGCGGCTCCTGCACCAGCCGGAAGCGGCGGAGCGACGCGAGGGCGTCGCCGGCGCTCCGCCCCGCCCGCGCGAGCTGCGCGAGGGAGCCCTCGTCGATGTGGTCGCCGTTCGAGTGCGCCAGCACCGCGAGCATCCGCCGCGCCGGCGGCGAGAGCCCGCGGAAGACCCAGGCGACGAGCAGGCCGACCTCGGGGAGGTCGTCCTCGTGATCGATGACCTGCACGCGGTCGACGCCGCCCGACACGAGCCAGCGGTGGAGCTCGGCGACGTCGGCCGCGCCGCCCTCGACGATGGCGTCGGCGAGCTCCAGGGAGACCGGGTTCCAGCGGAGCAGGCGGGTCAGCGAGGCGACCGCGGGGAAGGGGCTCTGCCCCGAGGTCACGAGGGGCGCGATGACCGGGAAGATGGAGACGCCGGCCACGAGGCAGCGCCGCGCCGTGATGACCCACGTCACCGCCTCGTCGCGGAGGCCGTCGAGCAGCTCGGCGACGGCGCGGTCGTGCTCGTGGTTGTCGAGCACGATGAGCATCTCGCCGAGCGCCCGCAGGCGGCGCCGCAGCGCCGGCAGCGAGGGCGACGGCCCGGCCCCGAAGCGGAGCGACAGCATCCCGAGCAGGGTGCGCGCGTCCCAGGCGCCGACCCGGAACCAGTGGATCCCGCCGGGGAGCTCGGCCGCGAGCTTGTGCCCGAGCGCGCACGCGAGCGTCGACTTGCCGCTGCCGCCCGTGCCGACGAGCGCGATGCGCGTCGGGCGCGCCGCGCGGAGGGTCGCCATGAGCGTCGCGAGCTCGCGGCGCCGGCCGTGCAGGGAGGAGGGGCGGGGAGGGAACACGAGCGGCGAGGCGGTCATCCCCGCGCGAGCGTACCAAAAACCGCGCGGGGAGCCGGCCCTTGTCGCGGCCGCCGCGCGTTCACCCGCGCGGGCGCGCCGCGCGCAGGAGCCGCTCGATCGCGCGGGAGATCGGCTCCGGCGACATCGAGGAGAGGTGGAGGCGGCGGAGCCCCTCTCCCTCGCGGCTCAGGAACAGCGCCGGCACGCCGTGGACCTGGAGGCGTGCGGCCTCGGCCCGCGCGGCCTCCAGCTGCCGCACGACCTCCCCGCTGTCGCGCTGCGCCATCGCCCGCGCCGCGTCCACGCCCGGCAGCTCGGCGGCGATGCGCAGCAGGAGCTCGTCCGTGACCGGCGGGCGCTCGCGCGCCTGGATCCGGAAGAAGTGGTCGACGAACTCCCAGAGCCGGCCCTGCATGCCGACCGCCGCGGCCATGCGCGCGGCCTGCACGGAGCCCGGCCCGAGGAACGTGAGGTTCCGGAACACGAGCTTCACCTGCCTCGTGCGCACGTGGCGGTCGAGGATCACGGGCAGGACCTCGAGCGCGTAATCCCGGCAATGCGAGCAGCGGAGATCCGAGAACTCGACAAGCGTGATCGGCGCGCCCGGATCCCCGAGGACGACGCCGTCCTGGGGAATGCCGGAATAGAGGTCGAGGCCCGTACTGACGGCGCCGGTGGCCTCTTGTTCCGGCTCTTCTCCGGCGCCGTGGCAGGCCGAGATCCCGAGCAGGATCGCGGCGATCAAGGCGCCGCGCCGCGCCGCGGAGCCAGGGTGTGAGTTGCGTGGATGAGCGAGTGCGTGTCGTTCGAACGTCTGGAGCTTCATTCGAGGACACACGGCACGAACCGTACCTCCGCGCGGCGCTGCGCCGGGAATCCTTTCACGCGCATCCCGGTAAAGCGTGCTGGGGGAGGAGCTCCGGGCGAGGAAGGACTCCTCTCCAGCGCGCCGCGCGTCGCCCGCCGCGGCGGCGCTCCTCCCGGGGCCGCCGCCGCGGCCCTCGCGCGCCTCGGCGTCGGGGCTCTTGCCTGCACCCCGTCCTATCCGCAATGCTCGCGCGGATCCCGCGTGTCCTCGGAATGCCCTCAGCTCGGCGCCTCCCTGCGCTGCGACCATGAACGGGTCGACGCCTGCTCCCCGCGCGACCGCGCGAGGGAGGAGGGCGCGCTCGGCGAGCTCCGCCGCCAGCCCGCGCCGCCTGGCCACGGCGTGGCCAGGCAGCTCCGCGAGCAGGCGCAGGGCGCGCTCGGCGAGCTCCTCCGCGGCTTTCAGTCGACCGATCCGCAGGGCGGCGACGCGGCCTCCGGCGGCTCCGCCGCGGGCCGGCGGCACCTCCGCGCCGGCCTCGTGACCGCGTTGATGCGGCTCATCCTCCTCCTCTACGCCGAGGCGCGCGGGCTGCTCGCCGGCGCGGAAGGCGGCGGCGCCCCGCTGGCGCGGCTCTTCGAGGAGCTCCAGGAGGAGCGGCGGCGGGGCGGCGACCTCGGGCATCGCCACGGCGCGTGGGCGCGCGTCGCGGCGCTCTTCCGTGCGCTCCTCGACCGCGGTCCCGGGGGCGCGCGCGGCGGCCTCTGCGACCCGGACGCGCACCCCTTCCTGGACGGTCGACCCTCGCTCAGCGACGGCGTGCTCCACCGCGTGCTCGCGGCGCTCCTCGCGCATGACGGCGCGCCGGTGCGCTACGGCGAGCTCGAGGTCGAGCACCTCGGCACGCTCTACGAGGGCCTGCTCGCCTTCGATCTCGAGATCGCCGAGGGCGAGTCGATGGCGCTCCTGCCGTCCCACGCGGTCGTCGACCTGGAGGCGCTCCTCGCCCTCCCGGGCGGCGAGCGCCTCGCGCGGCTCGAGGAGGTGGCGGACCTCAGGCTCGGCGCGCGCCTCGCCGCCAGCGTGGCCGCGGCGGGCAGCGTGGCCGAGCTGTCACAGGCGCTCGCGCGCCGCGCTTCCCCGCGGCAACCGGGCCGGATCGCGCGGGGCACGCTCTATCTCCAGCCGGGGCAGCTCCGGCGGCGCGCGGGCTCGTACTACACGCCGCGGGACATCACGCGCCACGTCGTCGAGCGCACGCTGTCGCCGCTGCTCGCGAGGGCCGGCGGGCCGCCGGCGGCGGACGACATCCTGGCGCTCGCGGTGTGCGATCCCGCGATGGGCTCCGGCGCGTTCCTTGTGGAGGCGTGCCGCCAGCTCGCCGCGCACCTCGCCGCAGCCTGGCAGCGCGCCGGCGCGACGCCGGGCCTCGCCCCCGGGGAGCCGCCGCTCCGCCGCGCGATGGCGCTCGTGGCCGAGCGCTGTCTGTACGGGGTCGACCTCGACCCGCTCGCGGTCGACCTCGCCAGGCT
Source organism: Sorangium sp. So ce362 (assembly GCF_051519845.1). Lineage (NCBI taxonomy): Bacteria > Pseudomonadati > Myxococcota > Polyangiales > Polyangiaceae > Sorangium > Sorangium sp. So ce362. The sequence continues at coordinate 10,974,811 of NZ_CP150332.1, forward strand.
CTCGCTCTGGCTCGTCGTGCAGGACGCGGACCTTCCGCCGAGCCTCCTCGATGGGAAGCTCCGCTGCGGCGACAGCCTCATCGGCGCCGAGCGCGCGGAGATCGGCGCGTTCCCGGCCGCGGCGTGGACGCGCGGCGGGCACGCGGACGCCGCCGGGGAGCGCCGCGCGCGGCGGTCCCTGCCGCGGCGAGCTCCTGCGCGCCGGTCGCCGGCGCGCGCCGAGGGGGCGTCCTGCGACGGCGTCGAGCGCGTCGAGGAAGCGCCCTGCGACGGCGTCGAGCGCGCCGAGGGGGCGCCCTGCGATGGCCCCGAGCGCGCCGGGGGCGCGGATCAGGCGGCGCTCGACGCCTGGATGGCCCTGTGGTTCTGGCCGTCCGAAGGTGAGCTCGAGGCCCTGGCGCCGGGGCCGGCCGCGTTCGCCCGCTACATGGCCGCGGCGGGCGATCCGGCCGATCCGCGGGCGGCGGTGTCGCGCCGCATCGCCGAGGAGCGCCGGTTCCTGCACTGGGAGCTCGCGTTCCCCGGCGCCTTCGATCGCGCCGAGCCCGGCTTCGACGCCGTGATCGGCAACCCGCCCTGGGTCGCGTACGTCGGCCGCGCGGCGCAGCCGATCGCGCCCGAGGTCTTCAACCTCTACCTCCGGCGGAACCCGGCCTTCCACGGCTACCGCTCGCTGCACGGCCTGTTCGTGCACCGGGCTGCGTCGCTGCTCCGGCCGGGCGGGCGGCTCGGCCTCGTCATCCCCACGTCGGTGTCGGACCTCGATGGATACCGCCCCACGCGGCGCGCGCACGACGCGCTCTGCGCCGTCGACCCCGACCTCCCGAGCTTCGGCAGCGACGCGTTCGAGGGCGTCTTCCAGCCGTGCATGGGCCTCCTCTCGACCCGCCTCGCGCCCGCGCCCCCCCGGGCTGCGGCGAGCGCCTCCTGCTGGCCGCTCGCGCGCTCGGATCTCGACGGCGTGTCCCGGCGGCTCCTCGAGCGGCTCGGCGCGCTCAGCCCGCTGCCGGCCGCGCTGTTCGGGGAGCGCGGCTTCCAGACGTCGGCCGAGGACGCCGAGCGCATCCGGCGCGCGGACGTCCCCGTGCCGCCGTACACCTGCCCCATCCGCGAGGGCACCGACGTGGGCGAGCTCATCGCGCGCGCGCCGCGCCACCACGTCGATCGCGCGGGCGTGAAGGGCCGCTTCCGGAAGGACGAGGACTGGAAGGCGGTGCGGCTGCTCATCCGCCAGACCGCCCGCTACCCGATCGCCGCGCTGAGCGACGGCCTCCCGTTTCGCAACTCGATCCTGGCCGGCTTCTGCGACGCCACCTGGAGCGAGTTCGCGCTGCTCTGCTACCTCAACTCCTCTCCTGTGCGCTGGTGGCATTACACCCGACACCGGGATGCGCGCGAGGGCATGCCGCAGGTGAAGATCGCGCACCTGCGGGCGATCCCGGCGCCCCCGCCGGCGCGGGCCGACCTGATCGGCGCGCTCGACGCGCTCGGGCGGGAGCTCGGCCCGGCGAACGCAGGCCTGCCGGCCGAGGCGCGGCGCCACCTGGACGGCGTGGTGGCGAACATGCTGGAGATGACCGAGGAAGAGCGGAGCTGCGTCGCGCGCTGGGCGGCGGCGACGCCCCTCCCGCGGCCGGACGGCTGAGCGGCGTCCGGCGGGGCGCGCTCTTCGTTATCAGTAGCCGCCGTCGAAGCCGGGCGCGTCCTTCAGGTTGAACAGGACGCTGCGGAGATCATCCAGCTCGAACGGCTTTTCGATGACCGCCGAGGCGCCCAGGCTCCGTGCGGCCGCGCGGAGGCGGGGATCGCCGAACGCCGTGATCAGGATGACCGGTGGCCGGCGTCTCAGCTCGGCGAGGCCCTCCAGGATCTCCATCCCCGAGAAGCAGGGCATCTGGATATCGCTGACGATCGCGTCGATCGGCTCCGGGGGTTCCTTCCCACCGAGCCAGGGCGCCACCTTGTCGAGCAGCTCGAGGCCATTGCGCGCCTCGGACACCTCGAACCCGTCGCGGCGGAGCGCCATCGCGAGCGTTGAGCGCATGTCGTCGTCGTCTTCGGCCAGGACAATATGCTGGCCTTTACCGAACAAACCGCAAGGCGGGACCAAGGGCTTATCGCCAATCCAGCTTTCGGTCAGGTTCATGGCAGCTTCTCCATTCTTCTGGCCCGCCCCAGGTGGACCTTTCGGGCCGTCTACCGCGGTCCTCGGAGCTCAGCCCCACCTGAATTGCAGCGCCCGTGCCATGCTGTCCTGCTTTGCGGTGGAGCGGGCTCGACGAGGTCATCGCGCTCGCGGGGCGCGCCGCTGTCCGCGGCGTAAGCCGTGCCAGCAGGAGCCACGTCCCGTGCGGTAGGGGCAATTTGTCGCGCAAGGGGCAGAACACGCCCATCGCTGGGGCACTCCGGTCCCCTGCCCCGACGGGGCCGGTGCGTCGTGGCGTGGTCGCGATTCACCATCGCGCGCAGGGTCGTTCCACTCGCAGCGGGAGCGCCGGTGCGTCGCGTGTCAGGGCCGGCGATCTACCTGCGCCCGGAGGCCGTTGGCCGGAGAGGTCGGCGACCTTGGAACAGCCGGAACGGTCGCGGGGTCGAGGGCGCCTTCAGAGAGATGAGGCTGCCTCTCGTTGACGGGCTCGTTCGGTGGGAAGGAGCGGGGAGGGGGAGGAACAGGGGAGGGGGAGGGGCCAGCGCCGTCACGCTCGAGTCAGGTCGCTCGGGCGGGCGCTGGCCCAGGGACGCCGGCGCTTATCGGTCAGCGGCAGCCGCGGTCGTTGTCGCGGTCATTCCGGTCGTTGTCGCAGTCCAGGTCATCGCGGTGCGGCGCGCAGAGGTAGCCGTTGTTGTACTTGTCGAGCTTCTCGGCGAGCGGCTCGCCGATCTCCCACGGGGAGTTCTTACCCTTGTCCTTGACGTTGCCGCCGAGCGGGTACTTCTTGAGCCACGCATCCGCCTTGGCGATGGTGTCCTCAATGCAGCTCGACTGGTTGCCGATACCGACGTTGAGCTTGGCGACGATGAGGTGCTTCGCGATGATGTACGTGACGTCGCCCTTGGTCGGACGGCTGATGATGTCGAGGAGCTCGGACTTCGTGTACGTCTTGCCGCCGATCGTCAGCTTCGAGACCTTCCACGCGCCCGCGTGGTTCTTCCAGTAGCCGGGGGAGCCGGTGCCGGGGGACGCGCACTGGCAGGAGCCGCAGTCGGCCGCGCAGCTCGAGCAGTTCTCGACGCCCGCCTGGCAGACTCCATCGCCGCAGACCGGCGCGCACGCGCCGCAGTCGGCCGCGCAGCTCCCGCAGGTCTCACCGACCTCGCAGACGCCGCTGCCGCAGACCGGCGGGCAGATGCCGCAGTCGCTCGGGCACTCGAGGCAGCTCTCGCCGGCCTCGCAGCTGTCGTTGCCGCAGACCGCGGGGCAAGCGCCGCAGTCGCCGGCGCAGTTCGCGCAGTCCTCGCCGTTCTCGCAGACGTTGTTGCCGCAGACCGCGGGGCAGGCGCCGCAGTCGTCCGAGCAGGTGCCGCAGTCCTCGCCGGCCTCGCACGTGTCGTTGCCGCACACGGGCGGGCAGGCGCCGCAGTCGTCCGAGCAGCTCCCGCAGCTCTCGCTCGCGTCGCAGGTGCCGTCGCCGCAGACGGGCGCGCAGACGTCGCAGTCGGTGCTGCAGCTCCCGCAGTCCTCGCCGATCTCGCAGGTGCCATTGCCGCAGACGGGCGGGCAGATGCCGCAGTCGACGGCGCAGGTGGAGCAGCTCTCGTCGCCGCCGCAGACGCCGTTGCCGCAGGAGAGCTGGTAGCCGAAGTCCGCGTCGAGGAGGTCCTGGGCCCAGCCGAGCACGACCGTGCCGACGTTGTCGAGCCCGCCGTCCGGGTCGGCCGTCTGCTCTTGTCCGGCGAGCGGACCGCTCGTCATGAAGTTGTCGGAGGTGATGACCACCGAGTAGGTGCCCGCCGAGAGCGTGTCGAAGAGGTAGAAGCCAGGCTGGCCGGTGTAGGGGCTGTTGCCGGTGAGGGTGAAGTCGAGCAGCTGGTCGCCCTGGAACAGCTCGACGCGGACGCCGTTGACGCCGAGCTCGCCCGTCTCCGGCTCGTAGAGCCCGTCGGCGTCGCTGTCGAGCCAGACCGTGTCGCCGATCGACGAGTACGTCACGTACCCGAAGTCGGCGTCGGTCACGTTCTCTCCCGCGTCGAGGGACACGGCGAGCGGCTCGTCGTCGGTGGTAAGGAAGTGCCCGAGCGGCAGCGTCGCGTCGTCGATGGCGACGACATAACAGCCCGCTTCGACGTCGCTGAAGCGGTAGACGCCTGTCGCGCCGGTCGCGGTCGTCTGGAGGGCGGCGCCGTCGGCCGAGCCGTCGCAGTTCGTGTCGGCGAAGAGGTCGACGACGACGTCGGAGATGCCGGGCTCGGAGGCGTCCTCGACGCCGTCGGCGTTCGCGTCGAACCACACCTTGTCGCCGATCGTGCCCTTTGGCGCCGTGTAACAGACCTCGAGGAGCGGGCGGTACGAAGGGTCGGTGTGGGCGCTGCCTTTGTAAGATGTCTTTCCGGAGGAGCTCTCCTCGAGGAGGATCCCGTAGCTCGGCGAGACGCCGCCCACCCAGTCCTGCACGAGCCCGGTGAGGTCGACCGAGCTCCATCCTGTGACGTTGGGCACGAACGAGGTGAACGTGGTGGGGTCGATGCCGCCGAGGTTGTTCCAGGTGACGTCCCCCTCGTTCCAGGGGGCGAGCACCTGGTGGACGTACACGGTCTGGGCCGTGCTCGTGTAGGTCAGGGCGTAGAACTTGGCCGACGTGACGAGCGAGCCGGCGGGGATGGGGCTCAGATCGAAGCGGAAGAGGGCGCGCTTCTCGCCGACGGTGCTGGAGTAGCCGGTGTTCACTTCATGGGGGGACGGGACGTGATAGCTCGGGGCAAGGCTCCAGATCTCGGCGTTGTAGATGTCGCCCAGGACACCCCGCTTGATCACGGTGCACGTGGGGGATGGCGAAGAGGTGTTGGCGAGGCTGGTGGCGGCGATGAACAGGGTGGCGAGCGCGGCGGATGAGGCGATTGCGACTTGCTTCATTTGTAGCTCCTTGAGGTCCTCACGGGTGAACCATTGCTGGAGCGTCATCCGGATGGCAGGTACCATGACACACGGGTCAGGCGAGGTCGGTTTCGCGGGCTCCTATCGGACTGCGCCCCGCGGGCTGATCAGGATCAGATCAGGTACGCGGGCGCTTTGGCTTCGATCGGAGAGCGGATGCGCAAAGGGACAGTGTTCAAACTAGCAACTCACTACTGGAAGTGTCCAGATCTTTTTTCTGGGAGACACAAGAAAAACACCGAGGTGCGCAGTGACAATTTTGGGACGTGCGGTGACGCTTTTGGGCCGTTTGCGTTCCGTGAAGAGGAGCGCTGGCACGAGGGAGATCCGCAGCATGGGTTGATGGGCGCGGGATGGGTGCGTGGCGGGTGCGGCGGCGCGTTTCGACACCTCGCACACCTCGCACGCTCTGCGTCCTCCGCGCGCGTCGCGGCCCTCTCCAGCCCTCATGTCGGCCAGGGGCTGAACAGGATCGGATCAGGCACGCGGGGGTGTCTGACGAGATTTGATGCAGAGCGCGCACAGGACCATTTTTCAAGATAACGAATCTCTGTTTCGCCTGTCTAGACCCTTTTCGAGGCGCGCTGCTTTTTCATGTGTTGGGGCCTGCGTCGGGAGGGCCCTGCCGCGCGTCGGGTTGGGTGCTCGCCGCGTTCTCGCCCGCGCTCTCGCCTCGTCCGCGTCCTCGCCGCCCTGGGCGAGGACGCACGGAGCGAGCGAGCCGACTCAGGCCGCGAGCCTGCCGGCTGCCGTCCGTGCGCGGGCGCTGCTAGGGTTCGGCTGTGGGACGCCCGCTGCTCGCCTCGCCGGCCCTGCTCCTCGCGTCGCTCGCGTCGCTCGTCGTTCCGGGCACGGGCGCGGCGCAGGGCCAGCCGACGCTGGGCGGGGCCTGGACCGCGAGCGCGCTCTCCGAACAGTGGTCGGTCGACGCGTGGGGGGAGGCGTGCGGGCCCAGGCCGCGCCCGCAGGGCGCCCCGGGCGGCGGCGTGCAGATCCAGCAGCACGGCTCGGAGCTCTCGATCTCGGGCGCCGGACGGTCGTGGAGCACCGCCGAGTGCTGGGAGCAGATGCCCGGGCTCGCGCGCAGCAAGCACTCGGCCTCCGGCGACGCGCGCTCCTGGCAGACGCGCTGCACGACGCCGCCGAACGACCCCCGCCGGGCGGTCGTCACCACGACGACGCAGGCGACCGACACCAGCATCAACATGGTCGAGACGGGGCAGTACGAGTTCATCATCCAGAACACGACCTGCAGCGCCTCCGTGACGAGGACGCGGTCCTACACGCTCGTCCGGCGCGAGGGCGAGGCGCCCCCCGCGGCGAGCGCTCCGCCCATCGCGAGCGCTCCGCCCATCGCGAGCGCTCGGCCCGCCGCGCCCGCCGCCTCCGAGAAGAAGCCCGCCGCCTCGCGCACCTGCGACGCCCCCGGCGATCCGGCGCGCCTCGAGGTCACGCCGTCGCGCAAGCTCATGCGGCCGGGCGAGCGCTTCCAGTTCCGCGCGCTGGTCATGGATGCGGCAGGGTGCGCGCTCCCGACGAGGCCCGCGTGGTCGATCGCGTCCGGGCCGCTCGCGTCCGCCGCGACGGTCGACGCGACCGGCGCCCTCTCGCTCGGCGCCGACGCGGGCGAGGGGACCCTCGGCCTCGTGGCGACCGTCGCCGGCAAGGGCGTGACCGTCGCGATCGAGGTGACGAGCCCCGACCGGTACGACGCGCTCCTCGCCACGAGCGGGCTCAACGAGGCCGGCGAGAGCGATCAGGCCGCCGTCGTGGTGATCGCGGCCGGCACCATCGGCGGGCGCACCACCTCGGGCGAGGACCTGGGGCGCCAGCGCAAGAACCTGTTCGTCGCCATCGTGGGCGGGGTCGCCGCCTGCCTCGGGTTTGCGGGGTTGATCCTGCTTCGCCGCGGGCGCCGGCGCGCCGGCGGCGAGCTCGAAGGCCCCGCCTCGACGGGCGGCGCCCTCGGCGGGGAGCGCGGCGGCGCCGGGGCCGAGGATGCGCCCGCGTCCTCCGGTGCCGCGCTCGCGGCGCCGGCCGCGGGCGGCGCCGGGCCGGTCGGGCCGGTCGGGCCGGCGCCGCGGGCTCGCGGAAAGATCTGCCCTACCTGCGGCGAGCGCTATCCGGGCGAGGCGATGTTCTGCGGGAAAGACGGCACGCAGCTGCTCTTGCTCAACTGATCGCGTCGCCCTTGCGCGTCGCGCGGGCATGGGCGCGCGCTGCGTCATCCCGCTGCGCCGCGCCGGCGGCGATCACAAAAAAAGCCGGCTCCTTGATCGGTCTCGCGCGCTGCCGCTATCCTCAGTCAACCGACCGGGCCGCGTGATTGTGCGCGTGTGTGGTCGTTGAACCCATGCCCGCACGCCGGAACGGGAAGGGCGCCAGTCGCATGAAGATTACGTGTGAGTCGTGCCAGGCCAAGTACACGATTGCCGACGAGAAAGTCGTCGGCAAGACGGTCAAGATCAAATGCAAGAAATGCAACCACGCGATGGTCGTCCACGCCGCGAATGAGGCGGCCCCGGCCCCGTCGCAGGACGCGACGGTGGGGCAGCAGGGCGACCTCTCGGAGGACGCCGACGCGAAGCTCGACGCCGGCGGCCCGTCCTCGTCGGCGGCGCCCGACACGTGGACCGTCAACGTCGCCGAGGGCGACGAGCGGACCATGACGACCGCCCAGCTCGTGACCGAGTACGCCCGCGGAGCGCTCAGCAACGAGACCTACGTCTGGAAAGAGGGGATGACCGACTGGCTGCCGCTCGCCAGCGTCCCCGAGCTCAAAGAGCAATTTTCCACCCAGGCGGATGCGGCGTCGGCTACGGCGGCCGCTGCGGCGGCTCCAGCGGCCGCGACGCCTGCTCCTTCTGCTGCGGCGGTGCCCGCGGCCGCAGCGGTGCCCGCGGCCGCAGCGGTGCCCGCGCCTGCGGCGGTGCCTGCGCCGGCGGCGGCGCCGATCCCCGTGGCTCCGGCGCCGGCCGGGCTCAGGTTCGGCCCCGAGGGGACCGTGGTGATGAAGGACTCGAAGCGCGCGCTGAACCAGCTCGGTATCGCGCCGTCGGCGTCGGCAGCTCCGGCGCCGGACGGCGGGGCGGCGGCAGCGCCGGCCGCAGCCGCCGCGGCTGCTCCGGCGGCGCGTCGCCCGGGCCGCGCGGCCGCGGTCGATCTCTTCAGCGCCGCCGAGCGGGACGCCGAGTCGGCCGCGCCTGCCCCGCTGCCCGGCGCCGATCGTCAGGTGGGCGAGCGCAACGAGAATTCCGTCCTCTTCTCGCTCTCGGCGCTCACCGCGACCGAGAACGCGGCCAAGCAGCAGGACGATGACGCCCCGCTGGGCCGGCGTCCCTCGAGCCGCCCCGCGAAGAACAACGGGCGCACCGGCTACGACGACCTGCTGAACCTCGGTGGCGGCGCGATCGCCTCCGCGCCGATGCTCGCGCCGCCCCCCCTTCTTGCGCCGGTGACGGACTCGCTGCCACCGCCGTCGATGTCGGTCCCGGCCAAGGCGTCGGTGCCGCCCTCGCCGCTCCTGCCGCTCTCCCCGATCGCGGCGCCGGATGCCTCGGCGAAGAAGGGCCGCATGGGCCTGATCGCCGCCGCGGTCGCCGCGGTCGTGCTGATCGGCGGCGTCGCCTTCTTCTTCATGCAGTCGCCGAAGGAGGAGGCGTCCACGACCACGCCGGAGCAGACGAACACCACCGCCGCCGAGGTGCCGAGCCCGGCGGCAACGCCGGCGCCGGCGCCGACACCGACCGAGACGGCGGCCGCCACGCCGCCCCCCGCCGAGACGGCGGCGCCGGCCGCCGAGGAGCCCGCCGCGGCGGAGCCGACGCCGGATCAGCCGTCGCCCGTCGCGGCCGAGAAGCCGGCGGAGAGGGCGAAGCCGGCGTCTGCGCCCGCCGCCGCGGCGGACAAGCCGGCTGCGCAGAAGCCCGCGCCGGAGGCGGCGCCCTCCGGAGGCGGCGAGTTCAACCGCGGCGCCGCGAGCTCGGCGCTCGGCTCGGCAGCGGGCTCTGCCAAGAGCTGCAAGAAGGCCGGCGGGCCGACGGGCACCGGGAAGGTCAAGGTCACCTTCGCGCCGAGCGGCAATGTCACGTCGGCCGAGGTTCAGGGCGCGCCGTTCGCTGGAACGAGCGTCGGCGGCTGCGTGGCCAGGTTGTTCCGCAGCGCGCGCGTGCCCGCCTTCGGCGGCGGGCCGGTCGCGGTCAGCAAGTCGTTCACCATCAACTGAGCTCGGCCGGAACCCGAGCGCTCTCCGCGCGGCCGGGCTCCCGCTCGCGTCTCCAGCAGCGTCGGAGCGCTACGCCCGGCGCCGCCTGCAGAGGAGCCCCGCCAGCGCGAGCCCCGCGAGCCAGCCGGCGCTCCCATCCCGGCCTCGCGGGCTCGTCGCGCAGGCGCCGAACATGCCGCTCCCGGCAGCATAGAAGTCCTCGGGCTCCACGGTGACCTCGGTCGGCGGCGCGCCGGCGCCGGCGCCGTTGCCGTCGGTCGGGTCGTCGCTGACCGGCGCGCCGAGCGCGCCCGCCGCGGCGATCCGCGCCTGGTTCTTGATGACGTTCGGCGCGTCCGCGTCGACCGTGACCTCGAAGCGCACCGAGACGCTCCCGTCGACAGGGATGCTGCCGCCCTGCGCGCCGTCCGCCCCCTCGCCCAGCCGGAACGTGACGGTCCGCGTCTGCGGATCGTACTCGCCGAGGTCGTCTCCCGGACTGTCCGTCTGGGGACCGGCGTTCGGCCCGTCGACGATCGAGAGCGAGCCCGGGACGAACGTCACACCGGGAGGCAGCGCGTCGGTCAGCACCGCACCCACGGCGTCGTCATTGCCGGTGTTCGACGCCGTGATGACGTATTCGATGGCGTCGCCGCGGTAGGTCGGCAGCCCGCCGATGTCCCTCGCCACCTTGCTCGACTTGCTGAAGTCGGGCCCGAAGTTGGAGATCGACGTCACCCACCCCGCGAGGAAATAGAGCTCCTGGCTGCTCGTGGCGACGAGGGTCGCCCGATTGTTCCCCGGCTTGAGCTTCGCGCTCACATCCACGATGTCGATGTCGACCCCCGACATGCTCTGGGGCGTGCCCGCGATCCTCGGGAGATCACCCTCCACCGACACCGGCTCTCCGAGGGCCGATCGGGTGCTGTTGAAGAAGTTGTCCGCGGGGTTCATCGCGTCGCTCAGCGCCTCGGCCGCGTCGGGCTTCCCGGGGTTCTGGGGGTTGAAGAACACGCTGTCGCCCGAGTTCGTGTTGTCACCCTCGAACGCGACGATGCCCAGCTTCGCGGTGAAGCCGGCGTCAGGCACCTTGAAGCCCGAGAGCTCGACCCGCTGCGAGTTCCCCTCGGAGACCCGGTCGAGCCCGTCGAACAGCGCGAGGTTGCGCATCGGCGATCTCGGCGCCTCGTAGAACACCACCATCCACCACGCCACGAAGACCACATCGTCGTCGCTGTTCCTGACGTCGACGACGTCCACGCCGCCCACCCGGTAGGCCCCCGCGCCGCTCTCCTTCACGATCGAGGTGATGTCGGCGACCGACTGGTAGTTGTGCGACTCGTTGGGCTTCCCCTGGTTGATCACCGTCTCGACCGAGTCGATCGAGGTGACCGTGCCGTCGAAGCCGCCCTCGTGGTGGAGATCGACGTCGGGATCCGCGCCGGCGGTGTTGCGCGCCGCCCAGTACAGGAACGCGTGCGTCACCGTCGCTCCCTCGGGCAGCGTCAGCACCGCCGTCGTGCGCGCCATCTCCGGGGCGATATCGAGGTTCGCCTCCGCCCTGCCGTCAGCGGGCGAGTCGGAGCGCCAGAAGAGATCAGGCCCCGATTCGACGATCGATGTGCCGCAGTCGCCGACCGTGCCCTCCTTGGGCCTCGGCGTCGAAGAGCGGCACTCCTGCCCGAGCGAGCTCCCGATGAGGGCGAAGTCGCCCTGCTGATCGACCTGTACGCGCAGCTTGGGCTCGGCCGTCGCGCTGGCGGTCGTGAGGCCAATCAGCGTGAGAGACGCGAGCCCGGTGACGCCTAACTGCTTTCTCATCGATCCTCTCCGGTTTCGACCTGCGGCTTGTACGCGGCCTTCTTGATGATGTTGAACTGGACACGGCGGTTCCGCTGCCGCCCCGCCTCCGTCGCGTTGTCGTCGAGGGGCTGCTCCCGGCCGTAGCCCAGGGCGGTCAGCCGCGTCGAGTCGATGCCGCGGCGGACCAGCGCCGCCATGACGGAGTTGGCGCGGTTATGCGACAGGACCTTGTTGTGCTCGTCGGTGCCCCGATCGTCGGTGTGGCCCTGGATCTCGATGAGCACGATCTCCGGGTGCTCCTCCAGCACCTGCGCGACCTCGTCGAGCAGCGGATCGCTCACCGGCTTGATGGTGGCCTTGTTCGTGTCGAACTGCACCTGCTGGAGGATCACGACGTTCTTGTCCGTCACCCGCACCGCCTTCGGGCAGCCGTGCTTCTCGGGGTCCGGATCCGCGAAGCCCTTCTCCCTCGGGCAGGCGTCCTCGTCGTCGCGGAACAGGTCGCCGTCCGTGTCGCGCGGGCAGCCGTTGTTCGTCGGGTCCTTCGAGCGGAACCCCTTCACCTCGGGGCAGGCGTCATCGCTGTCGGGCACGCCGTCCTCGTCCTGGTCCGGCGGGCAGCCGTTCTTGCGCGGATCGTCGCTGCGCACGCCCGGCACGAGCGGGCACGCGTCGTCGGCGTCGGCGATGCCGTCGTCGTCGCGGTCCGGCGGCGGCGGGCAGCCGTTCTTGCGCGGATCGTCGCTGCGCACGCCCGGCACGAGCGGGCACGCGTCTTCGGCGTCGACGATGCCGTCGTTGTCGCGGTCGGGCGGCGGCGGGCAGCCGTGCTTGCGCGGGTCGTCGCTGCGCACGCCCGGCACCTTCGGGCAGGCGTCCTCGGGATCGGGGACGCCGTCCCTGTCCGCGTCCCGCGGCTGCTCCGGCGTGAAGGCGGCCATGGCGACGAAGCGCAGGTCGGGCGTCCCGAGCCCCGAGGTGAGCCCCGGCCCGACGCCGATGCCGGCCTCCAGGAACGGGAGGAACCGATACCGCGCGTCGAGGAGGAGCTCCGCGTTGATCGAGCGAGCGCTGATGTCCTCGAGCACCATCGCGGTGCTGAGCTCCGGCCCCACCTGGAGCCGGCCGTCGGCGGCGAGGAGCCCGACGCCGCCGCCCAGGGTGAGCATCGTCCCCTGCGCCACGCCGCCGAACGACTGGGAGCGCCGGATCTCGGTGCCCAGCGAGGTCGACCAGACAAGCCGCTCCAGGCGGCCGCCGGCGGCGACGTAAGGCATCGCGCGGACGCTCCCGTCGCTCACGAACGAGTCGTCCGCGCCGGTGGGCAGCCAGAGGTACGCGCCGACCGCGAGCTGGAGCGGGTCGTGGTACGTGCCATAGACCTGCACGCGCGCGCCGAGCCGCAGGTCGCCGAGCTCCGCGCCGCTCGGGGACGCGAACTCGCGGCCGCCGCCGTTCGGGCTCTCTCCCGACTGGAGCGCGGTGAGCGGCGCGTCGAGATCGAAGCTCACCTTGTTCCAGAGCGGGAGCGACGCGTTGAGCCGGAACGTGAGCTGATCGCTGACGACCGCGCCGATCTCGGCGCCGTCGCGCTCGCGCCGCAGGACGAGCGGATTGCTCGCGTAATCGGTCAGCAGCATCACGTGGGGCGTCAGGTGGCCTGGCGCGAACGGCGACGGTACGCTGAACATGCGGTCCCCGGCCGGCGCCGGGACGAAGCGGCTCAGGGCCATACCCTCGGGCTTGACGGGCGCGTCCTGCGCGCGGGCGGGCGCGGCGGCGAGGGCGGCCAGCGCGACCGCCAGCGAGCAGAAAGACCGAGATCTCATGAGGGGGCACACCCTGCGTCGGCGAATTTCGCATGACGAGTTAAGCCGCTGTCACGGACCAGTATACCGGCCGGCAACTGCGGAGTCTTGGGCAACGAGCGACGTGGGCTACATCTTCGTAGGACTTGCGCGCACCTCCCCGGACCCTCTGAACGAACGAGAGGTGGCCGCGCCGGGATGGGCAAGGAGGCGGCTCCGCTCGCAGGCACGACCCGATGCTACGTCATGCGGTCCGCCACCGGAAGCGCAGCGCGACGCCCGCCGCCAGGCGCGCGTCCCCCGGCGGCAGGGCCGGCGCGACATCCGCAGAGCAGGTATGTCTCTCCGTTCACGAACGCCTCTGTCTACACAGCAAGACAAGACACGATGGCGGAGCGGCGCACGCGGGTCGAAGAGCCGATGTCGCGCGCCGCGGGGCCCGAGGCGCCGAACACCGATTCAATGTGGGGTGGAAATTTGCACCACGATTGGCTTCGGGGAGGAGGTCGTCGCTGCGCCGGGGATTGTGGAGCGCCGCTCCGTCGGGGCGGGCGGCGCGCGGTCCGGTCGCGACCGAGGCCCGCCGGCGGTGGCGGTTCGTGTTCGAGTGCCTGCGCTCCGGACGCCGAACGGCTATGGTTGGCGGGACATCGCGATGGGCATCCTCCTCAAGCGCGCGCTCGACCAGGCGGCGGTCTGGCACCGAGCACAGAAGCGCAAGTATCCGAACGCCGACGTCCCCTACATCAGCCACCTCGCCGGTGTCGCGGTCCTGCTCGCGCGCCACGGCTTCGACGACGAGGTGGTCGCGGCCGGCGCGCTGCACGACGCCATGGAGGACCAGGGCGTCACGTTCGACGAGCTGGTCCAGCACTTCGGCGAGCGCGTCGCCACGCTCGTCCGCCACGTGACCGAGCAGGACAGGTCGCTTCCCTGGGAGGACAGGAAGCGGCTCTATCTCGAGGCGTTTCCCGGAAAGCCCTGGGAAGCACAGGCGATCACGCTGGCGGACAAGATAGACAACCTCCAGTCCATCATCGTCTGCTCGCGCGAGCACGGCGATCCGTGGCCGATGTTCAAGCGCGGCAGGGAGGTGCAGGTCGCCAGGTTCGAAGAGCTGCGCGCGATGGGCCGAGCGCTGGCGCCGCACCCGCTCGTCGACGAGTACGAGGCCGTGCTCGACGAGCTCCTGTCGACGGGCTGAGCGCCCGCGCCCCGGAGCGCGCGACGCGCGCAGGGCCCGCCGCCGGGGCGGGAGGTCGGTTCACGGCCAGGAGATCCTGCAGATCGAGACCTCGGAGACAGGGTGTGTCTCGAACGTGAACGAGGTGACGACGCCGAAGTCGCCGCCGTCTGCCAGAGCGCACCATGGACGGTGAGGAGATCCGCGCCGGCACCGTCGAGCTCCGCCGGGCCCACGCCCCGCCCTGTGCCAGTTCGAGCGCGCGCCCCCCATGCGCTCCCTATCAGGTGAGCACGACAAGCACCTTCCCGGCCGTCCCGGACGAGCAATAACCGCCCTGCTCTCCGGGTCGCGCGGCGTCCCGACGCGGGCTGCGCGCGCGCTGATAGCCGCTCACCGGCACATGGGATGCACCGTCGTGCCGAGAGCTCTCCAAGGAGGGACCGATGAAGCTGCTGTCTCCGCGACTCCATGGGTACGTCGATTATGCGGTCGTCGTCCTGCTCGCGTTCGCGCCGCTCGCGCTCGGCTTCGGGCCGGTGCCGACGGCGGTCTCCTCTGTCGCCGCCCTGACGCACCTCGCCCTGACGCTGCTCTCCGACCAACCGTTCGGCGCCGCCAGGAAGATCCCGTTTCCGGTGCACGGAGCGCTGGAGTCCTCCCTCGGTGTCGGTCTCGTCGCCTCGCCCTGGCTGTTCGGTTTCTCCGCCGAGGGCCCGGCGCGGATCTTCTCCGTGGTCACCGGGCTCGCGCTGTTGCTCGTCGTCCTCGCGACGAGGTACACGGCCGGCATCCTCTCGCGGCCGGAGCCCTACGACCGCTACGATCGTTGAGCCGCGCGGGCGGCGCTCAGCCGGCGGCGGCCTGCGCCGCCTGCGCCTCGCGCATCACCTCGGACCAGGCCGGATCCGGGCGCGACACCTCCAGGGCGATCGCCAGCGGATCCTCGCCGGCCTCGATGGCGAGGCGCGCCGCAGCAGAGCCGGTGAGCAGATCGAAGGCCGGGATCGTGTCGACGTACTCGTAACGCTCGGTGCGGAAACGGAACTGCTCGGGCTGCTGCCTGAAGGCAAACGCGGTGAGCGCGAGGTAGGTGGCGACTGGACGGAAGGTGCGCGGGTCGGTGACGTGGACCTGGACGCCGCCGCAGGTCTTGCCGGCGTGCTTCTGGAAGGTGGGCCGGAAGGTGAGCGGCCGCGCGATGAACCCGAGCAGCCCCGTGGACGCGAGGCGCGCGGCGAGATCGCGGCCGTCGAGCCAGGGCGCGCCGACGATCTCGAAGGGGCGCGTCGTGCCGCGGCCCTCCGACAGGTTCGTCCCCTCGATCAGGCAGCCGCCCGGATAGACGAGCGCTGTGTCCGTCGCCGGCATGTTGGGCGAGGGGAGGACGAACGGACGATCCCACTCGGCGGCGAGCGCCTCGCGGCGATGTTCCTCGACCGCCACGACCTGCAGGCCGCAGGCGACGTCGCCGAGCGGGATGCCCTCGCGCCGCGCGAAGAGCGCGACCAGCTCGCCCATCGTGAGCGAATGGCGGATCGGCACGGGCTCGAGGCCCACGAACGAGAGGAATCCAGGCGCCTGCGTCGCGCCCTCGACGCTCTCCAGCGCGCAGCCGACGGGGTTCGGCCGGTCGAGCAGCACGACGTGCACGCCCGCCGCGTGGGCCGCCCGCAGCGCGAGCAGCGCCGTCCAGACGAACGTGTAATAGCGCGCGCCGACGTCGGCGAGATCGATGAGGAGCAGGTCGATCTCCGCGAGATCGGCCGCGGAAGGCGAGAGATCCTCGAAGCGATCGCCGTACAGGCTGACGATGCGCGCGCCGGAGCGCGCGTCGACGGCGCTCGTCACCGACGCCATGTCCTGCGCCTCGCCGCCATAGCCGTGCTCCGGGCCGAAGAAGAGGCGCGGGCGCACGCCGAGGTGCTCGAGGACGAACGCGATGTGGGTGAGGTCGCGATCGACGCTCGCCGGGTGCGCAAGGACCCCCAGGCGAGCCGATCGGATGCGCTGGAGCTGCGAGAGATCCGGGAGACGGTCGAGTCCGATGTGCACGGTACCCTGACTACCAAGCCGAGCGCGGGTAGTCCATTTGTCCGCGTCGGATTTTCCGGGGGCGCCGGCGCGGGTCAGCGCTTGAGGGCGGCGTAGAACGCGGCGCCCCGGCGCTGGACCCGGACGAGGAGCTCGCCGTCGCGCGCGGCCTCCTCGACCTCGGCGGCTGTCGGCGCCCGGCGGCTGTCGGCCTCCAGGATCACGTCGCCCGGACGGAGGCCGGCGCGCTCGGCGGGCGAGTCGTTCGCCACGATGGCCACGCGCGCGAGCGATCGGCCCTCGCCGCGCTCGCCGCGCTCGCCGCGCTCGCCGCGCGGGGCCGGTACGTCGTGCAGCGTGAGGCCGAGGCCCGGGTGCGGGGCGGGCGCGCGCTGCACCGGGAGCGCCGGCGGCGCCGGCTCGTTCCGCGGGGCGAGCGTCACCCGGGTCTGGTATCGCTGGCCGCCGCGCACGACCTCGACCGGCAGCGTCTCGCCGACGTTGTGGTTGAAGAGCTCGCGGATGACGTCCTGCGCGTCGCGCGTCGGCCTGGCCGCGACCGACGTGATCACGTCGCCCGGCTGGAGGTTCGACCTGGCCGCTGGGCCGCTCGGGTTGACGGCGTTGACGAGCGCGCCGGCCCGGGGCGGGTTCGGCATCACCGCCGCGAGTTGGGGCGTGAGGTCCTGCAGCCCGACGCCGATCCAGGCGCGCTCGACGCGGCCGTGCCGGAGCAGCTGCTCGGCCACGCGCCGGGCCATGCTCGCCGGCACCGCCAGCCCGATGCCTTGCCCCCGGCTCACCACCATCGTGTTGATGCCGAGCACGCGGCCGTCGAGGTCGACGAGCGGTCCGCCCGAGTTGCCGGGGTTGATGCTCGCGTCGGTCTGGAGGTAGTCCTCCACGTCGTTCACGCCGACGCCGCCCCGCCCCTTGGCGCTGAGCACGCCGGTGGTGACCGTGTGGCCGAGGCCGAAGGGGGAGCCGATCGCGACCACCCAGGCGCCGACGCGCGCGGCGTCGCTGTCGGCGAACGTCGCCGTGGGGAGGGCCTTCGCGTCGATGCGGAGCACGGCGAGATCGGTCGCGGGATCGCGGCCCGCCACGCGGCCGGCGAACATGCGGCCGTCGCGGAGCCGGACGGTGATCGCGCGGGCCCCGTCGATGACGTGGTCGTTCGTGAGGATGCCGCCGTCCGGGGAGAAGAGGACGCCCGAGCCGAGCCCGCGGCGCTGGCCGCCGTCGCGGAACCAGCGCAGCGGCGAGGAGACGTCCTCGCCGACGGCGACCTCGATCTGGACGACCGCGGGACCGACCTTGTCGACGACATCGGCGAAGGCCTCGCCGAGGCGGCGCAGGTCCGCCGCGCCGGCGCTGGAGGCGGCGGCGCGGGACGGCGGGGGCGCCGCCTTCTGCGGGGCCGAGGGCGCGCTGAGGGGCGCCGCCGCCGGCGCCGCGGGCGGCTGGGCGCCCGCGAGCGACGGGAGCCCAAGGGCAGGGATGAGCAGGGCGAGGGATGCAGTCAGCCGACGCGAGTTCATGCTTCCTCCAGCGCGTGGGAGAGGTCCTGTCCGCGGTCCGCGGAGCGGGGTGCCCGGCAGCGAGGCAAGAGAGGTAAGACGGGAAGCGCTCGCGAACGCAACCTTCTGGCGCGCGGAAAGCGCGCGGGTCACGGATCGGGCAGAAGGGGCGCTCCCGCCCCGGGCCGCGCGCTCGCCTCGTGCCCGGCATCCGCCCCGGGCCGCGCGCTCGCCTCGCCCCCGGCGTCCGTCTCGGCACCCGGCTCCGCAGGGGCGGCGTCGCCCGTTGATATGGTGTCCTCCGGCGCGGCGTCGCCCTCCAAGGACCCGCCCGACGGGCCGGTCGGCCAGGGATCCTGGCCGTCGTCGCGCAGGTGGATGTGCTCCAGGTACAGCCCGTCCGGCGGCGCCGTGATCCCGGCGTCGCGCCGGTCGAGCGACGCGAGCGCGCGGGCGATCGCGCCGGGGGCGAGGTAGCCGCGCGCCACGTCCATCAAGGTGCCGACAAGGATGCGCACCATGTTGTGCAGAAACGCGTTCCCCTCGACGTCGATCCGGACGAGGCGCGGGTCCGCAGGGTCGAGCGACAGCTCGATGCCGTACAGCGTGCGCACCGTGCTCGTCCGCTCGTCCGCGCTCGTCCGGAACGCCGCGAAGTCGTGGGTGCCCTTCGCGGCGGGCGCCTCTGCGCGCGCCCGCTCGATCGCGTCGTCGGTGAGACCCTCGACCCGCCAGGCGCGGCGGACGAGGAACGGATCGCGGACCAGATCCCGGAGGACCAGGTAGCGGTAGCGCTTGCGGAGGCTCTCGAAGCGGGGCGAGTACCCGACGCGCACGACGGCGGCGCGCCGGATCACGATCTCGTCCGGGAGGTGGCGCGCGGTCGCGAGGACCCAGCCGCGCGGCGGCAGCGGCGCCGCCGTGTCGAAGGCGACGCGCTGGTCGTGGGCGTGGACGCCCGCGTCGGTGCGGCTCGCGCCGCGGATCTCGCGGATGGCCGGGTCGACGGCGCGCAGCGCGCCGAGCAGCTCTCCCGAGACCGTGCGCTGGTCGCGCTGGCGGGCGAAGCCCGCGAACGGGCGCCCATCATAGGCGACCGAGAGCAGGATCCCCCGGCTGGAAGCGGCACTCCTCGCCACGGCGCGATGGATGCGCGCGGCCTAGCCGCCGCTCCCCCCGCCGCCGTCCGAGCCGCCGTCGCCCCCGGAGCCGCCGTCGCCCCCCGAGCCGCCGTTGCCCCCCGAGCCGCCGTCGCCCCCCGAGCCGCCGTCGCCCCCCGAGCTGCTCGCCGACGTCGTGCTGGCCGAGGAGGTCAGGGACGCATACCCCCTGGCGCACTCCGGGTTGACCAGGCCCTCTGCGTTCTTGCAGCACTCCGCGGGGTCCGCCTGCGCGCCGTTCACCATGCAGTACGGGAGCCGATGGCACCCATCCGGGTCGTCCACGATTCCCTGCTCGCTGTCGAGGTTGTCGGTGCAGGTCGGGGTGGTGCCTTCCTCGACGCGGCACGCGGCGCTCGGCAGCGCGAGCGCGAGGAGGAGCAAGCTGGCCATCCGGAGGGGGAGCATTCGCATCGACGGCTTCCTATTGCTTGATGGTGAAGTTGATCGGAACGTTCACCACGACGCATCCGCTCTGCGGCGGAGGCAGTGATTTGCCGCGGAAACGTCCAAGGACGCAAGACGCAATCTCGCCCGATCCCACCGTATCGTTGAGAATCGAGGCGCTGCACACCGCGCCCGTCGAGGCGACCTGCACGCTCACCGTCAGCTTGCCGGAGACCTCCGAGGTGCGCAGTGCGCGGTTATAACAACCCTGCGCCGAGCGGGCGAGCCCGAGGACGGCGGAGTCGAGCGCGGGCGAGCTGGCGCCGTCGCCGCACTTGCCGGAGCAAGGCGACTTGCCGGCCGTGGCCGGGCCCTGCCCCGACGCGACCTTGCCAGCGTCCACGCCGGCATCCTCGACCTCGTCGATGGGCGGCGGCGGGGGGGGCGCGAAGAGCGGCGGCGGATCCGCGGACTTCGTCTCGGTGCGGGCAGCGGCGGTGGGCGCCGCGGACGACGCGTCCGGCTCCGGGCGCAGCTTCCAGTAAAGCAGGCCCGCCATGAGCGCGGCAAGGACGACCATTCCTGCGATGTAAGGCCCAGGATTACCCGATTTGCCCGGGATCTGCTGGGACGACGGGGGCATCGATGCGGACACGTTGAGAAGTCCTCCCGGAGAGGCGCGCGGGGGCCGGCCGCTTCGGCGGGGCCATCGTGTGCCGGAGCCGAGACGCGGGCGCGTCCGGCGGGGCGAGTCTACAAGGGCGGGCAGGGAAGCGCGCCAGGAAACTGGATGCGCCACGGATGAACATGTTGGGTCCGCGCGGACGGCTGCTCGGCGCGCAGGCGGGGTATCCGGTGCGCGCAGCGGGCTGCCCCGGCGCGCTGCTCGGCGCGCGTCGAGCGCCTGGAGACGGCTCAGCGCGTGTAGAACGACACCGCGGTGTCACCGTAGGTGCGGACCGCAGCGCAGGTGAGCCCGGCGATCTCCGGGGAAGGATCGCGGCGCGCGTGCTCGAGGACGAGGCGCCCGGTCGGGGCGAGCAGGCCGAGCGGCCCGGCGAGGCGCGCGGCCGCGGCGGCGGCCTGGGTCAGGGCGGCGTAGGGCGGATCGAGCAGCGCGAGATCGAAGGGGCCTTCGTCGCGGAGCAGATCGAGCGCGCGCTCGACAGGGAGCGGGACGACGCGCGCCGCCTCGGCGAGGCCGAGCGCGGCGAGGTTCTCGCGGAGCGTGGCGAGCGCGGGCCGGCCGCTCTCGACGAAGACCGCGCGCCGCGCGCCGCGCGAGAGCGCCTCGATGCCGAGCGCGCCGGTGCCGGCGTAGATGTCGCAGATGAGCGCGCCGGTGACGTCGCCGAGCGAGGAGAAGAGCGCCTCGCGCACGCGATCCGCGGTCGGCCGCGTGCCCTCGCCGCGCGGCGCGGCGAGCCTCCGTCCGCCGAGCCGGCCGGCGATCACCCGCATGATCGTCGCCTCTGGCCGGGCTCCCGACGAGCGGAACGAAGGGCGGGGCTCACCAGCGGTACGTCACGTCGAGGCTGCCCGCGTCGAGGCCGATGCTGGGCTGCACGGTCCAGCCGGTGCGCTCCCCGCTCCGGCTGTCGCTCGTCACGAACAGGTAGGCGCCGAGGCCCGCGGAGACCACCGCCAGCGGGTAGAAGACGTACTGGAGCCCCATGAACGTGTCCGTCCTCTCGCAGAGCCGGATGCCCGCGTCGGCCGTCCTCGTGTCGGCGGTGACGTCGCTCCGGATGGCCTCGCGCTGCGCGGGCGCGCACACGTCCTCGACCTCGGTGAGGAACAGCCCTCGGTAGGCCGTGTACCGCGGGTCGCCCTGGATGCTCGCGACCTGGACCGAGCTGATGACGGCGACGGTCCCGAACACCGCCCCGGCGCCGAGGCCGATGAACCCGCCCATCCGCTTCCAGTTGGACTGCGACGGCTCGGCGGGCATCTGGCTGAGCGCGACGTCGGTCGTGGCCACGGGCAGGACCACGACCGACGCCTCGGAGTCGAGGTAGCCGGACGACTTGACGCGCACCCTGTGCGGCCCGGCCGTGACCGTGAAGGTCGCCTCGCCGTTCTGCACGTTGCCGGCCGGTTTCCCGTCGATGAGGACGCTCGCCTGCGCGGCGCCCGTCCTCACGCGGAGCGAGCCCTCCGGCTGCCCGCCGGTCAGCGCCGCGACCGCGTCCGCCGCGATCTTGCGGAGCGGTTCGTCGTTGGCCTCGGTGAGGTTCGCGCTGTGCTTCACCGGGACGCTCCTGACCGGCTTCCCGCGGGTCCAGAGGTGCAGGGCGCCCTCCACGTTGGTGTCGCTCTTGTGGAGCACGCCCCAGAGATAGCGGTCGCTCTTGATCTGGTCGGCGATGCGCGTCTGGCAGCCCGCGTCGGGCACATCTTCGCACTGCAGCGAGAGCGTCAGGACCTCCAGCGAGAAATCCCCCTCGCCGACCGACCACCCCGGGGTCTCCTTGACGGCGGAGCGGAGCGCCTGGGTCAGCGCGCCTGCCTGGTCGTACGCGTCGTCGGTCCGGAGGGCGACGACGGTGATCGGCAGGGCGGCGGGCGACGGCTCCGCCGCCCGGGCGGCCTCGCTGCAGGCGAGGCACGCGGAGACGGCCAGCATGGCAGCGAGGCCGGTTCTCTGTGCGCGCGTCATCATGCGGTCCTGGGCTCCACGGGGCCCAACTTACCCGGCCGGCGGCCAGGAACGCAATCCGACGGACCGACGGACCGACGGACGGACTGACGAGCCGACGAGCCGACGAGCCGGCGCCGTGGCGAGCGTTTTTCGTTTCACCCACGATTGCGCTGTGTCAGAGCACCCTTGGCGTCGGCCCCGCGCTGCAGCGCGGCACGGGCGCTCCTCCGCGTGGTCCATGAAGGTCCCCCGAACCATCTTCCGCGAGTACGACATCCGCGGCGACGCCGAGCGCGACCTCAGCAGCGAGCTTGCCCGTGAGCTCGGCGCCGCGTTCGCCGGCCTCCTGCAGACCTCCCTCGAATCGCACCTCGTCACCCGGTCGGCCAACGGGCCCCGTCCTCGGGTCGCCGTTTGCCGCGACGGCCGCCTCTCGAGCGACCGGCTGTTCTCCGCGCTCACGGACGGCCTGCGCGCGGGCGGCGCCGACGTGATCTCGGCCGGCGTCGGGCCGACGCCGCTGCTCTACTTCGCGGCGCACCACCTGCACGCGGACGGCGCGATCATGATCACGGCGAGCCACAACCCGGCGCCGGACAACGGGTTCAAGCTCATGCGCGGCAAGGCCTCGTTCTTCGGCCAGGAGATCCAGGGGCTCGCCGATGCCATCGAGGAGGGCCTGGGCGCCGCAGGTGCGGCGGGAGGCGGCGCGCTCACCGAGGTCGACCTCGCGGCCGACTACATCGACGCGGTGCGCGCCGCGGCCCGCCTGTCCCGCACCGACGTCCGCTTCGTGGTGGACGCCGGCAACGGCGCGGCCGGCCCGCTCGGCGTCCGCACGCTCACGGCGCTCGGCTTCTCGCCGGACGCGCTCTTCTGCGACATCGACGGCCGGTTCCCGAACCACCACCCGGACCCGACGGTGCCCGAGAACCTCGAGGCGCTCCGCGCCCGCGTGCTCTCGACAGGCGCCGCGCTCGGCGTCGCGTGGGACGGCGACGGCGACCGGGTCGGCGTCGTCGACGAGCGCGGCGAGGTGATCTGGGGGGACAAGCTGCTGCTCCTGTTCGCGCGGTCGCTCCTCGCGGAGCGCCCCGGCTCGGCCGTGATCGGCGAGGTGAAGTGCTCCGAGACGCTCTACGCGGACATCGCCGCGCGCGGAGGGCGCCCCATCCTCTGGAAGACGGGCCATTCGCTCATCAAGACCAAGATGAAAGAGGAGGGCGCCGTGCTCGCGGGCGAGATGAGCGGGCACATGTTCTTCGCCGACCGGTGGTTCGGGTTCGACGACGCGGTCTACGCGACGGTCCGCCTGCTCGAGATCGTGGCCCGGGAGCAACGGCCGCTCGGCGAGCTGCTCGCGGACGTGCCCCTGACCTTCGCCACCCCCGAGATCCGGGTCGACTGCCCCGACGCCGTGAAGTTCGAGGTCGTGCGCCGCGTGACCGAGCACTTCCGCCGCGTCCGTCCGGTGGTGGACATCGACGGCGCGCGCATCGACTTCGGCGGCGGGGCCTGGGGCCTCTGCCGCGCTTCGAACACCGGTCCGATCCTGGTGCTGCGGTTCGAGGCCCGCTCGGTCGCGGACCGCGACGCGGTCCACGCCGAGGTCGAGGCCGTCGTCTCCGCCGCTGTCCGCGACGCCGTCGCCGCCCCGCTCCCGTGACAAAGCCCGACGTCGAGCCGCAGAACGAGCCCTGGACGATCCGCCGCGTGATCGCCTGGGCCTCGGGCGATCTGAGGAAGCGCGGCGCGTCCTCGGCGCGCCTCGACGCCGAGCTCCTGCTCGGCAAGGTGCTGGGCATCGATCGCGTCGGGCTGCTCATCGACGCCGAGCGGCCGCTCGACAGGGACGAGCTCGCCGCCTACCGGGACCTGCACCAGCGCCGCCGCGCCGGCGAGCCGGTCGCCTACCTGCTCGGTGTGCGGGAGTTCTACGGCCGCCCGTTCCGCGTCGATCCGCGCGTGCTCATCCCGCGCCCCGACACCGAGATCCTTGTCGAGGTCGGCCTCGCCCGGACGAGGCACGTCGCGCTCTCCGCGCGCGTGCTCGATCTGTGCACCGGGTCCGGCTGCGTCGCGGTGAGCCTCGCCTGCGAGCGGCCCACCAGCCGCGTCCTCGGGATCGACATCTCGGACGGGGCGCTCGCCGTCGCCCGCGAGAACGCGCTCCGCCTCGGCGCCGTCAACGCGGGGTTCCTGCGCTCGGATCTCTTCGCCGGCGTGCCGTCCGGCCTCCGCTTCGATCTGATCACGGCGAACCCGCCGTACATCCCGGACCAGGACGTGGCCGCGCTGCAGATCGACATCCGCGGCTACGAGCCGCACCTCGCGCTGGCGGGGGGGCCCGACGGGCTCGCCTTCACGCGCCGCATCGTCGCGGGCGCGCCGGCGCTGCTCGCCGGCGGCGGCGTGCTGGCGGTGGAGGTCGAGGCCGGCAAGGCGGGCGAGGTCGCCGAGCTCTTCGCGGCGGCGGGGCTCGTCGACGTCACGAGGAGCCTCGACTACGGCGGGCACGAGCGCGTCGTCTCCGGCGTCCTGCCCTGATCGCCCGCCGCGCGGGGCGGGGCGGAGACTGGGCGGCGGCCGCGCAGCGCGCGCGCGCCTTCGCGAGGATGGGGCTGGCGCGCCGTATGCACCGCGTGGCGCGGGTCGGTGGCGGGGGCTCCGCGGCATTCCGTGTGCCGGCGGCTGTCTGCTCCGCTCCCGAGCGCGTTCAC
Source organism: Sorangium sp. So ce362 (assembly GCF_051519845.1). Taxonomy (NCBI): domain Bacteria; kingdom Pseudomonadati; phylum Myxococcota; order Polyangiales; family Polyangiaceae; genus Sorangium; species Sorangium sp. So ce362. Next base: position 10,999,363 of record NZ_CP150332.1, read on the forward strand.
CCTGTGAGGCGGAGAGGTGTCCCATGAGGCAGTTGGATCCCAGGCCCGAGAGCTCGACGGCCGATCTCGTCAAGGAGGCGATCGTCGAGGCCAGGGAGCTGATAGAGGTCGAGGTCGCGCTGGCGCGCGACGAGATCAACCAGGAGATCTCGCGGGCGAAGGCGTCGGGTGTCGCGATCGGCGTGGCGGCTGCCGCGGCGCTGCTCGGGGTGGCGCTGGTGCTCGTCGCGATCGCGCTGGCGATCTCGCCGGGGCCGCTCCCGGCGCTGCTGATCGGGCTCGCGCTGATCGCGCTGGCGATCGTGGTGGGCATCGTGGGCTACGAGCGCGCGCCGAGGAAGCCGCTCGAGCGGACGCGCGGCCGGCTCGGGTCGGACGTCCGGCTGGTCCGGGAGCGCGTCGTATGAAGGGGCTGAACGGCCAGCGGGAGGAGTTCGAGCGGAAGGCGGACGAGCTGCGCGACCGGCTGCTGCACACGATCGAGGTGATCGATCGGCGGCGCCACGCGCTGCTCGACGTGAAGACCCAGGTGCGCCGGCACGGCGCCGGGGTGGCCACCGGAGGGCTCCTGCTCGCGATCGTGGGCGGCGCGGCGGTGATCGCGCTGGTCCGGGGGGCGCGGGCGCGCGGCGAGCGGCTGCGGGGCCAGCGGGTCCGCGCGCTCGTCCGCTTCTGGCGGCACCCGGACTGGGTGGCGCCGCGCGGGAAGCCGAGCGTGCCGCGCGAGATCGGGCGGAAGATCCTGGTGGGCGCGGTGTCCTTCGCGGCGATGCAGCTCATCCGGCGCGGGATCCGGCTCACGCTGGCGCCGCCGACGCGGGAGGTGCTCGTGCGGCGGCCGCCGCCGGAACTGCAAGCGTAGCATGGTGCGGGGAGCGCTGCGATCGCGGCGCCAGGAGCGCTCGGCCTGTGGCGGCGGCGGTCGGCTCAAGGGCCGGTGTAAAGGGCGGTGCGCCAGCCCAGGTAGAAGCCTGGCTGGCGTACGGACGTGCTCCAGGTGTAATCGGCGTAGAGCCACGGCCCCATCGACACCTTCCAGAGCCGGATCCCCTCGTAGAACACGCCGCCTCCGATGCGAGCCGGGAGAGCGCCGTCGATGACGTCGGTGTCGCTGTCGTCCGGGGTCGTGTAGGCCACGCCGGTGCCGGCGTCGAAGATGACACCCACCTCTCTCCAGCGCTTCCCCAGCGAGAAGAGCGGGAATACCTCGGTGTGGAACATGAACCCGCCGGCCAGGGAGCCATGGTCCGCGGCGCTCAGGGCGTGCCCGCCGAACGCGCCGCCGAACGTGAGCCAGTCCGCGAGCACGCCGCCGAGCCAGACGTAACCCCCGCCGCCGATCCCGACGCCTGTCTCGGTGTAGTGTCGCTGGAATCCTATCTTCTGAACATCGTTCGGGAATCCGGCGGCGCTCCCGAGCGACAGGCCGCCGGCGATCCCTGCGGTGAACCCGGCGCGCCGCACCGCTGGCCTGGGGGCGAAGAGCGGGTCGGCGGCGGGCGTCCCTCCGGACGGCGCCGGCTGCGCCGCGGCGGTGGCGTGGAGCAGGCTGAGGCCAAGCAGCGCCGGAAGCGCGGCCGCGCGCTGGAGGGGGAGAGGCGTCGCCATGGGCTCCCTTTCCTATACGATGACGGGGGCCCCGGCATCGCAATCTGGCGGTTCATCGCAGACGGGCGCGGAGCCCTCGGCGCGCGCGGTCGCGCCTTGCCCCCGCGCACCGGTCCGGCGCGCCCACACGCCGGGTCGCCGGGCGCACCTACCGTCATGTCACGCGCGATCCTCAGCCGACCTCTTCACGGGCTTCGCTGGTACCTTGGTCGCCACCTGCCTGGGCGACTCGGGTGCCGTCATCGTGCCTGTCTTGCCCGCCCTCTCCCCGGAGCGCTTCTATCGCGCGGAGCTCCGCCTGGCTGATCCCGAGGCGCCACGCCTCTGCATGGCGTTCCTCGACCTCGTCGCGCCGCGTGAAGCCCTCGGTCCGGGCCGCGAACATGCTCACGTCGCTCATGCCCCCGAAGTCGACGCCGCGGCTCCGCGTCCCGCGCGGCGCCGTCGCTCCCACGGTGACCGACGCATCGCTCCTCACGCGTGTGACGTAATGGGCGACCTCGTTCTGGGATCGCCCATCGAGCGAGCGCACTTCGTCCTTGATCGAATCCCACGCGTCCGGCCCCTCGAGCTCCGCGTTCACCGCGGCTGCTGCGAGCACGAACGGTCCGACGGCTGCTCCGACGTGCCCGGCGCCGGCGGCTATCTCGGGGATGGATCGACTCCGCGGACTAGGCGCCAGCGGATCCGGCAGCCGCTCCGGTGTGTCGCGTCGTGCGGAGCTCAAGGTGAAGAGGTGCTCCAGCGCATTGGCGCTCGCGTCCCGCTTCGTCAGGTGCGCCAGTCCGAAGCGCAGCGCGAGGGTCTTCAGGATCGACGTGTGATCATAGACCGTGCTATCGACGCGATTCTTGGGGATGAGCGGAGAGATGATCACGGCCGGCACGCGCGGCCCCAGCCGCTTGAAGTCGAACGCGCCGCTCGCGGAGCCATCCTCCGGCGCCGGCGCCGCGGGCGGCGGGACATGGTCGAAGAACCCGCCGTGCTCGTCGAAGACGATGATGAGCGCGCTGCGCTGCCATACGTGCGGCGACGCCCGGATCGCTTCATAGACGTCCTTCACGAGGGCCTCGGCGCTCATCATATCGCTGATGGGGTGCATCGAGTTCCCTCGGGAAAAGTCGCTCAAGATGGCGTCGTAGCGCGGCTCGATGAAGACGTACCGCGGCAGGAACGGCCTCTTCTGCAGCTCCCACGCGAACTGCGAGAACTCCTTCATCTCGGCTCCGAACGCGGAGATGCCATCCAGGAGGACGCTCATGTTCTCGACGCGATCATGCACGAAGATGGTCCACGGGATGCGCTTCTGACGGAGCCGACCGAAGATGTGGCCGTTCCTGAAGTCGTAGCCGTCGATGGTGCGCAGCGCGATCTGCCCATGGCCCGGGCTGTCGGCGATTCCACCCGACGTGGCTGCATGGGCGAACATGCGGTTCGGAAACGTCGGCCCCGGCACGGAGCTGAACCAGCGGTCGCAGACGACGAACTCCTTGGCAAGCGAGGTCAGCACCCGGAGGTGACCTGGCCCGACGCAACGAACGGCATCCTCCATGGTCGGGTCCGTGCCGTCTCGGTCCGCGATGAAGCCGTCCATCGTGATGTTCCGATCGGAGTAGGGCCCATGATGGCTCGGCCCACAGAGCTGCCGCTTCACGTCCCCGAGCTCATGGGGGATATCGCGTGTCAGGCGGTTCAGGGCGCGGTTGATGTTCTCGTCGATCTGAACCAGCTCGCCCGACCTGTTCTTGACGAAGAACCTCTTGCCAATGAGCCCGTCGACGCTGACCCTCTGCCCGGTCGTCGCGCTGATGCCCGAGATGCCAGAGAGACCGAAGATGTGGTCGAACGATCGATTTTCGAGCATGAGCACGAAGAAGTGCTGTACGTCGTTCAGCGCCACTGGAATCCTCCTGGAGGGCGTCGATCTGCTCTCGATGACCGCTCCGACCGGGCGCGCTCTGCCCTGCCGGATGCCCACCATCGGCAGCGTGAGCGCGCCGCTCCACACCATCGATGAGGGGCGTCGACGAGGTGCGGAACACCTCCTGCTGTCGGAGATTCCAGGTCTTCCACATGACCTCCCGGCCCATGGCCGGCAGCATCCCACGGTTCATACCAGAGCCTCGTCGCGCATGAGAAGCGCGTTCGACCGAGCACGCCGCGAACTCGCCTGCCCTGTCGGCCGGGGCACGGTATGCTTGTCGCACCATGAAGGCCTCCCCCTGCCTGCTCCTCACGGCGCTTCTCGCTGGCGCCTGCGGAGGCTCCGAGGCACACCGATCGGGTCCCACCATGACCGCAAGCTCCTCACTGCTCCCCGCTGCGGCCAGCGCCGCGCCGCCGCCCGCCGCCCCTGACCGCCCCGCGTACCCGCCCACCCGCGCCGTTCCGGTGAAGTACGCCGTCCATGGAGTCGAGATCACCGATCCGTACCGCTGGCTCGAAAAGGGCGATGCGCCGGAGGTGAAGGAGTGGATGCAGGCTCAGGACGCGTTCACGCGCGCCGAGCTCGCGCGGCTCCCCGAGCGGGACGCGATCGCGTCGAGGCTCAAGCAGCTCTTCTACATCGACACGGTCTCCGCGCCGCGCCACCGCCGGGGCCGATACTTCCTGAGCCGGAGGCACGCGACGAAAGAGAAGTCGATTGTCTACTGGAAGGAAGGAAAGGGCGGCGAGGAGCGCCCGCTGCTCGACCCGAACAGCTGGTCTGACGACGGCAGCGTCTCGCTGGGCGGGTGGGAAGTCTCGTGGGATGGCAAGAACGTCGCCTACAAGATCCAGAAGAACAACTCGGATGAAGCGACCCTGCATGTGATGGATGTCGCGTCCGGCAAGCGCTCCGAGGTGGACGTCATCGAAGGGGGCAAGTACGCGTACGCGTCGTGGACGCCCTCCGGCGACGGCTTCTATTACGTCTGGCTCCCCACCGACCCGTCGATCCCGGTCGCCGATCGGCCCGGCTACGCCGAGGTGCGCTTCCACCGGCTCGGCCAGGATCCGAAGCAGGATCGCGTGGTGCGCGGCAGGACGGGCGATCCGAAGACCTTCCTCGGCGCGGCCCTGTCCAAGGATGGCCGCTTCCTCGTGCTCACCGTCGCCCACGGGTGGACCTCGACCGACGTCTACTTTCGCGATCTCCGCAGGCCGGGCGGGCAGGCCGTGGACAGGCCGCTCGCCGTCGGGCGCGACGCGCACTACAGCGTCGAGGTCTACAAGGATCGGTTCTACGTCCACACCGACGAGGGCGCGCCCCATTACCGCCTCTTCGAGGTCGACCCGGCCCGGCCGGAGCGCGCCGCGTGGAAGGAGATCGTCCCGGAGCGCCCTGACGCCATCCTGGACAGCTTCTCCATCCTGGGTGGGCACCTCGCGCTGGGCTACCTCAAGGACGCCTCCAGCCGGGTCGAGGTGCGCTCGCTCGACGGCAAGCTCGTCCGCGAGGTCCCGCTGCCCGGTATCGGCACCGTGGGCGGCCCGTCCGGGCTGCCCGACGAGGACGAGGCGTATTTCTCGTTCGAGTCCTACACCTCGCCCCCGGAGATCCACGCGACCTCGATCAAGACGGGCCAGGCCGCGCTCTACGCGCGCATCGAGGTGCCTGTCGACCCGTCGCCGTTCACCGTCGAGCAGACCTTCTTCCCGTCCAAGGACGGCACGAAGATCTCGATGTTCATCGTCCGTCGCAAGGACATGAAGAAGGACGGGAGCTCGCGCGCGCTGCTCTACGGCTACGGAGGGTTCCAGATGTCGCAGACCCCCTCGTTCACCGCCTCGATGTATCCGTGGCTCGAGCGGGGCGGCGTGTACGCGGTGGCGAACCTGCGCGGCGGCGGCGAGTACGGCGAGGCGTGGCACCGGGACGGCATGCTGCTCAAGAAGCAGAACGTCTTCGACGACTTCATCGCCGCCGCGGAGCACCTGGTCCGCGAGGGATATACGCAGCCGGAGCGGCTGGCCATCCAGGGCGGCTCGAACGGCGGCCTGCTCGTCGGCGCCGCGCTCACCCAGCGGCCAGATCTGTTCGGGGCCGTCCTCTGCGGCGTCCCCCTGCTCGACATGGTCCGATACCACCTGTTCGGGTCCGGCAAGACGTGGATCAGCGAGTATGGGTCCGCCGACGATCCGGAGCAGCTCAAGGCGCTCTACGCCTACTCGCCCTATCACCGCATCAAGCCGGGAACGAGGTACCCGGAGGTCCTCCTGCTGTCGGCCGACAGCGACGATCGGGTCGATCCGATGCACGCGCGCAAGTTCGCCGCGGCGCTCCAGGCGGCGAGCTCGGGCGGCCGGGTCCTGCTCCGCATCGAGCGGAACGCCGGGCACGGCGGCGCGGACCTCATCAAGGCGGCCGTCGCGAAGGGGGCCGACCAGCTCTCCTTCGCGCTGTGGGCCACGAACGCGCCGGCGCCGGCGAGCCGATGAGGCGCGACGGGCGCGAGGCGTGACGGGCGTGAGGCCCGACGGACAGGCTTGCGGCTCCGCGCCGCGACGGCTAACAACGCCCGGCCGTGCGAATGCTTCACCCCGGAGCCGGGTCCTCGCGGCCCGGGCCTTTGACCTCGCGCCCCCTCGCCGCCGCTGTCGCGGCGCTGGTGGAGGAGGGGACGCGCGCGCCGCTCGCGGAGCTCTCCGATCCTGCGGCGGTCCTCGCCGGGCTCATGGATCTGCACGGCAGCGTCTCGCTCGCGCGCGAGCTCTCGATCCTCGACCGCCCCGCCGCGCCGCCCCCGCCGGCGGCCGAAGGCGCGCGCGCCGAGGTCCGGGCGCTCGCCGCGGATCGCCTCGGTGAGCTCGCGGCGGCGCTCGACCACGTGTTCGCCACGCCGTTCCACCGGCGGAACAAGCTGCCCGACGCGGCGGCGGTGCTCGCGACGCTGGAGCTGACCGGGGTGCTGTCCGCGCGCGCCGCGCACGAGCGGGCGGCGCGCGGCGGACGCCCGCTCGCGTCCGCGGTCGGCCAGCTCTGGGAGCCGTTCGGCGAGCTCACAAGCCGCGCCCTCGGCCGCATCCGGCTCGAGACGCGCACGCTGCGCGAGGAGCTCGCGCCGTCGCTGCGGGCGCTCGGCCCGGACGCCGCGCGGCTCGAGCGGTTCGACGCGGTGATCGCCGCCGCCACCCAGAAGCGGCGCGAGCGCGCCCTCGCCGAGCTCGTCCCCGGGCTCGCGCGCGCCTTCGCGCGGGGCCTCCGCGCGGCCGTTGTCGCGCTGCCGGAGGTGGTCGAGATCGAGCACGTGGCGGGCTGGTTCGCGCGGGAGCAGTGGCTCGGCCGGGAGCTCCAGCGCATGGAGCTCGTGGTCCAGGCGGTGCTCGCGCACGAGGCGGGCCGGCTGCTCGCGCTTGTCGACGGGGCTGCGGCGGCGGGCGCGCCCGCGTAGCCCGTGAGGGGCTTCACGATGCGGCTCGCGACGGCGCGGCAGTGGACGACGCGGCTCCTGGTGCTCCTCACCGGGGGGGTCGGTCTCGCCCTGGTGGGGCGCGCGGCGCTCGCCTACCGCGGGACGGATCCGCTCGCGTACCGCCTCGTGCAGCTGATCGCGCTCGGGCTCGCGCTCGGCACCCTCGAGCTGTTCGTGCGCGCGGGTCGGGCCGCCCGGATCGAGCGCGAGCTCGCCGCGCTGCCGCGGCCGGCGACGCGGGCGGCGATCGAGCAGACCAGCGCGCCGCTCCGATCGATGCTCGAGGCGCGGGTCGCCGGCGCGGCGCTGGCTCCGGCCGGCGCGACGTTCGCCTCGTACCTCGTCGGGCTGCTCGTGATGATCGGGCTGCTCGGCACGTTCCTCGGCCTGTTCGAGACGCTGCAAGGGGCGCGCGAGGCGCTGACCCTGAGCGCCGACGTCGACGCGCTGCGGGGGAGCCTGGCCGCGCCGCTGCAGGGCCTGTCGCGCGCGTTCGGCACCTCGGCGGCGGGCGTGTCCGCGTCGGGGGCGCTGGGGCTCGGCGCCGTGATCGCGCGCCGCGCCGAGGCGGCGGCCGTGGCCGCGCTCCAGGCCTACGCGGCGGGCCCGCTCGCGGCGCTGACGGTCGCGGGGCGACAGCTCGCGGCGCTGGAAGCGCTCGCGCGGCAAGGCGAGGCGCTCCCCGCCGCGGCGGCGTCGCTGCGCGAGGCCACCTCCCGGCTCGAGCGCCTCGAGGAGCGGCTCGTGGCCGTCCAGGTCGAGGGGGCGCGCCAGGCCGCCGCCTCGTTCACGGCGGCCGCGGCCGAGATCCGTGGCGACATCGCGTCGGGCCTCCGGCAGACAGCCGACGTCGCGGCCGGCGTGGTGAGGCCCCTCCTTGTCGAGGCGGTGGACCGCGCCGGCGCGGTGGCGGGCGGCGCGCTGCAGGCGGTCGAGCGGCGCCTCGACGAGGAGTCGCGCGCACGGCGGGAGGCGGACGCCGCGTCGGCGGCGCGGCTGGAGGGTCAGGCGGAGCGGTTGGCCGGGGTGGTGGGAGAGGCGATCGAGCGTCTGGAGCAGGCGCAGGCGGCGCGGGGCGCGGAGGCGGCGTCGCGGCAGGCGGAGCAGGACGCGGCGCGCGCGGCGCACCTGAGGGCGCTGGGCGAGGCGCTGGCGGGGCCGCTGACGGAGGCGGCGCGCGCGGCGCAGGCGGCGCCGGAGGCGGCGGCGCGGCTGATCGGGGAGGCGTCGGAGCGGCTGTCGGCGCGGGCGGAGGCGGACGCGGCGCGGGACGCGCGGCTGGACGCGCTGCTGGAGAAGCTGTCGGAGGCGACGGCGGGGATGTGGGGCAGCGCGCGGGAGCAGGCCGAGCGTGTGGCGGCGCTGGCGGAGGCGGCGGAGCGGGGCGCGGCGGAGCGCGAGGAGCGGGCCGAGGCGCGGGTGGCGGCGCTGGGCGAGGCGGCGCGGGCGCTGCTGGCGGAGCAGGCGGCGCGGCTCCTGGCGTTCGAGGAGCGGCTCGACGGCGCGCGGCGGGAGGCGGCCGACGGGCTGGCCGAGCGGCTCAGCGCCCACGCCAGCGGCCTGGGCGAGCGGCTGGAGCGGATGGAAGAGGGCGTCGCGTCGCGGCTGGAGCGGACGGAAGGGGGCGTCGCGTCGCGGCTGGAGCGGATGGAGGAGGGGGCGGCGAAGCGCTTCGAGCGGCTCGACCGGGAGGCTGCGGCGCGCCGGCGCGAGCTCGAGACCGCGTCGGCGTCGCGGCTGGAGGGCCAGGCGGAGCGGTTGGCCGGGGTGGTGGGGGAGGCGATCGAGCGTCTGGAGCAGGCGCAGGCGGCGCGGGGCGCGGAGGCGGCGTCGCGGCAGGCGGAGCAGGACGCGGCGCGCGCGGCGCACCTGAGGGCGCTGGGCGAGGCGCTGGCGGGGCCGCTGACGGAGGCGGCGCGCGCGGCGCAGGCGGCGCCGGAGGCGGCGGCGCGGCTGATCGGGGAGGCGTCGGAGCGGCTGTCGGCGCGGGCGGAGGCGGACGCGGCGCGGGACGCGCGGCTGGACGCGCTGCTGGAGAGGCTGTCGGAGGCGACGGCGGGGATGTGGGGCAGCGCGCGGGAGCAGGCGGAGCGTGTGGCGGCGCTGGCGGAGGCGGCGGAGCGGGGCGCGGCGGAGCGCGAGGAGCGGGCCGAGGCGCGGGTGGCGGCGCTGGGCGAGGCGGCGCGGGCGCTGCTGGCGGAGCAGGCGGCGCGGCTCCTGGCGTTCGAGGAGCGGCTCGACGGCGCGCGGCGGGAGGCGGCCGACGGGCTGGCCGAGCGGCTCAGCGCCCACGCCAGCGGCCTTGGCGAGCGGCTGGAGCGGATGGAAGAGGGCGTCGCGTCGCGGCTGGAGCGGACGGAAGGGGGCGTCGCGTCGCGGCTGGAGCGGATGGAGGAGGGCGCGGCGAAGCGCTTCGAGCGGCTCGACCGGGAGGCTGCGGCGCGCCGGCGCGAGCTCGAGACCGCGTCGGCGTCGCGGCTGGAGGGCCAGGCGGAGCGGTTGGCCGGGGTGGTGGGGGAGGCGATCGAGCGTCTGGAGCAGGCGCAGGCGGCGCGGGGCGCGGAAGCGGCGTCGCGGCAGGCGGAGCAGGACGCGGCGCGCGCGGCGCACCTGAGGGCGCTGGGCGAGGCGCTGGCGGGGCCGCTGACGGAGGCGGCGCGCGCGGCGCAGGCGGCGCCGGAGGCGGCGGCGCGGCTGATCGGGGAGGCGTCGGAGCGGCTGTCGGCGCGGGCGGAGGCGGACGCGGCGCGGGACGCGCGGCTGGACGCGCTGCTGGAGAGGCTGTCGGAGGCGACGGCGGGGATGTGGGGCAGCGCGCGGGAGCAGGCCGAGCGTGTGGCGGCGCTGGCGGAGGCGGCGGAGCGGGGCGCGGCGGAGCGCGAGGAGCGGGCCGAGGCGCGGGTGGCGGCGCTGGGCGAGGCGGCGCGGGCGCTGCTGGCGGAGCAGGCGGCGCGGCTCCTGGCGTTCGAGGAGCGGCTCGACGGCGCGCGGCGGGAGGCGGCCGACGGGCTGGCCGAGCGGCTCAGCGCCCACGCCCGCGGGCTCGGGGAGAGCCTCGAGGCGACCGCGGCGGTGGCGCGCGAGGCGTCGGAGCTCGTGCGCGCCGGCGGCGCCGAGATGACGGCCGTGGCCGAGATGTTCACCGTCGCTGTCGACCGTTACCGCGACGCCAGCGATCGCTGGCTGAACAGCCTCGGCGCGATCGAGGACGCGATCGAGCGACGTGAGCACGGCGAGGCGACGGACCTCCTCGGCGCCTACCTCGACCAGACCCGCGAGGTCTTCGATCACTCGCTGCAGTTCCAGCGCGAGCTCTTCGCGGAGCTGCGGGCGCTGAGGAGCAGGACGAGCTGATGGGCCGCTCCTCGCCTCCGTCTGCTCCTGGCGCCTCGCGCCCCGAGGTCGTCCGCTCCACGGATTGCCGTGAGAGCGCGCCGGTCTCCGCCCTGGCGCCCGCCGCGAGAGCCGAGCGATGTCCCTGATGTCGGCCGAGGACGAGGCGCCCGAGCAGGCGGCGGTGTGGCCCGTCTTCGGCGACCTCATGGCCTGCCTCTTCGGCCTCTTCGTGCTCTTTTTCGTCTGGGCGATCTCGTTCCAGGTCGACCTGGCCCGCGATCTGGCCGCCGAGCGTGCCACCCGCGCAACGGAGCGCGCGCGCCTGGAGACGCTCGAGCGCGCCCTGGCCGGACCGCTCGCCGAGGGCAGGATCACGCTGACGGAGGGGCGCATCGGGATCCGCGGGAGCATCCTGTTCGAGCTCAACTCGGCCGAGCTTCAACCGGAGGGCATCGCGCTGCTCCGCGCCCTGGCCGATCCGCTCAAGGCGTACCTGGCCCACCATGACGAGCTCATCATGGTGAGCGGCTTCACGGACGACCGGCCCCTTACGAGCTCGTCCCGTGGCTATGCCGACAACTGGGAGCTCTCGGCGCAGCGCGCGCTCACGGTGACGCGCGCGCTCGCTGTGGGCGGTGTTCCCGACACGGCGCTGTTCGCGGCCGGTTTCGGCGAGCGGCACCCGGTGGCGCCCAACGACACAAGCGAGAACCGGGCGAAGAACCGTCGCGTGGAGATCTCGCCCATCCCGCGGCGCGGCGCGCCCTGATGACGTCCACGTTGAATTTTTCTCTCGCGGTGGATCTCCAATCCCAACCCGGGTCGCCCGCCGCCGCGGCCCCTCAACCCGGGTCGCCCGCCGCCGCGGCCCCCCAACCCGGGTCGTCCGCCGCCGCCGCGCGCCTCGCGGCCCTCCGCGCCGCCGGCGCCCACCGCTTCGATCCGGCCAGCTATCGCTTCGTCGAGGCGCTCCTCGAGCGCGCCCGCGCCCTCGACGGCGGCGCCCGCGCGCGCCTCGACGCCCGCGCCTCTGCGCGGCTCACGGCGCTCGAGGCCGCCTTCCACGGCGCGCGCGCCGTCGCCGAGGCCGAGCTCCGCGCCCTCGCCGACGCCGGCGTCCCCGACGGCGGGGAGCTCGCTGCGGCGCTCTCGCTCGGCGAGCTCCCCGCCGTCGTGAGGGCCGCGCGCCGCCGCCTGCGCGCGCTCGCCGCCGGGCGGCAGACGACCGCCGTGCCCTCGCTCGCGCGCCTCCGCGGCGAGGCCTCCGCGCGCGACATGCGCCTGCCCGAGCCGCTCGCGCGCGAGCTCGCCGCGCTCCCGTGCGACGGCGACGTCGTCGAGCGCCGGGTGAAGCGGCAAGCCCAGGCGCTCAGCAACGCGCTCTCCACGGCGCTGTTCCACGAGTCGCTGGTGAGCGCCCGCGCGACGCTCGCCGTCGCCCGCGCGGCCGACAACGTGCCCGAGGACGCCGGCCCCTACAACGCCCAGGTCCTCGCCTCCCGGGCCCTCTGCGCCGCCGAGCGGCTCTCGGCGCACTACCTGCGCGCGCTCGTCGCCAGCCTCCAGGATCTCGGCGCCCTCTCCGCCGCGCTCGAGCCGCCGCCCGAAAAGTCCACCCGGAAGAAGGCCGCCCCGCGAAATACCGGCGATACCGCCCCGCGCCGCCGGTTCGCCCCGTCCTCCCGAAAAAAAGAATCTCTTTTCCGTGGATCGCGTTAGGTAAGAAGTCGCCATGCCTCGCTCGCCAGGCCGAACGCTCGCTGCCCTCGCGCTGTCCCTGCTCGCCGCCTCCTGCTCGTCCGCGCCCGAAAAGGTGCAGAGCGGGCCGTCGACGCCGCCGCTCAAGCAGTGCGGCACCGAGGTCGTCAAGCACGGTAACGGCTACAACGGCGCGGCGCGCGAGTGCATCTGGCAGGCGTACAGGAACCGCGAGCCGTCCGAGTTCACGACGACGCGGTACACAATCGAAGGCGACCCCGTCACCTACCGCCTCGAGGTCACCCTCACCGGCGTCGTCGTCGTCGTGGACAGCAAGGATCGCTACGCTCTCCAGGGCGTGTTCCGTCACGCCTGCCGCAACCTCGAGCGCATCATGCAGGAGGGCAGCGAGGACCGGTTCGGCTTCGCGCTCAGCGCGTGCTCCGGCGGCGGCGCCGATCGGTTCGCGGTCCCTTGACGCGCCCGCCGCGGCCTCGGGGTGGCGCGCGCCGATCGCCCCGGCAGCCCGCAGGCCCCGCGCGGCTCCGCGCGGCCTCGGGGCGGCGCCGCCGCAGTGCGAGACGTTGGAAACGGAACGGCAACGCGCGCGCAGCGCACGGGACAGCCGAGCCCCGCCCGGACAGCCGCGGGCGGGCGCGGCCCGAGGCCTGATCTGGTGGACGCGACCGATCCTTGCCGCGTAGGCTCCCTGAGAGCAGTTGAAGCGGGCAGCCAGATGAGCAGACGATGCGTCCTGTGTCGCGCGATCGGTTCGATCCAGGCGCCGGAAGGGCGCGGATGACGGCGGATGCGCGCCCGTCGTTCGGCAGTTCGGCAGCGCGTGCCTGAGAGCAAGCTGGAGGGTAGCGCCGTGCAGCGTCACCTCGTTTTTGAAGCCGCCGGGATCACCCACCCTGGCATGGTCCGGGAAACGAACGAGGACAGCTTCGCGCTCCTCGAGCCGCGGGGGCTGTTCCTCGTGGCCGACGGCATGGGAGGGCGCGCCGCCGGGGAGGTCGCCTCGCGGATGGCGATCGACACCGTGCGTGATTTCTTCGACGATCCGGACTCCACCTGGCCTGTCGCGGTCAGCGTGGGGCCGGTCACGACGCGGGGCTCGGAGGCCCGCTACATCGATCAGGGGCTCCCGCTGCTCGTCGCGGGCATCCAGCTCGCGAACGGCCGCATCTTCTCCGCGGCGCGGCGCGACCGGGAGAAGCGCGGGATGGGCACGACGTTCGCCGCCGCGCTCGTGCGCGACGGCTTCATCGCCGTCGCGCACGTGGGCGACAGCCGCGTATACCGCCTCCGCGATCACCGCCTCGAGCAGCTCACCCGGGACCACTCGCTGGTCAACGAGTGCATCCGGCTCGGCCACCTCCTCCCCGAGCAGGCCAGCTCGTTCCCGCTCCAGCACGTGATCACCCGCGCGCTCGGCACCGACGAGGCGGTCGAGGTGGAGACGCGGATCGACGCCGTCGAGGGCGGGGATGTCCTGCTGCTCTGCTCGGACGGCCTGTCCGGCGTGGTGTCCGCGCAAGATATCGCAAGTATCCTGGACGAGGGCGCCGACCTCGCCGACATCACGTCGCGGCTCGTCAAGCGCGCCAATGAGAACGGCGGCCCCGATAACGTCACCTGCGTTGTCGTGCGCTGGCGCGCTTCTCCCGGCGGCCCGGCCAGGCGCTGAGCTGCGCGCTCCCCTGACATGGGTCGCCGCGCGCATTGCGCGTGGCTTCCCTGTTTTTCCATAGAACATCGCGTGCCGGAGAGCGCGCCACCGTGTTAATGGCGGTGAGCAATCCAATGGGCGCGCGAACGAACGGATCCACACAGTCGCAATCCATCGTCTCCACCTCCCGGAGCGCGGGGCTGGCCAGGTCGGGAAAGGGCAGGGCGCCGCGCCCGCAGCCGGCCGCGCCCGACCTCGGGCAGGCGGAGCCGCGGCCGGCGCTCAAGCTCCTCGACGCGGCGCGCGAGCCGGATTTCATCGAGGTGCTCGGGTCGCGGGAGCACAACCTCCGCATCGACCGGCTGGAGGTCCCGAAGCGGAGGCTCGTGGTGTTCACGGGGGTGAGCGGCTCGGGCAAATCGAGCCTGGCGTTCGACACGCTCTACGCCGAGGGGCAGCGGCGTTACGTCGAGACGCTGAGCTCGTACGCCCGGCAGTTCCTGGGTCAGCTCGATCGGCCGCAGGTCGAGCACCTGCGCGGCCTGTCGCCGACCATTGCCATCGAGCAGAAGAGCGCATCGAGCAACCCGCGCTCCACGGTCGGCACCATCACCGAGGTCTACGATTACCTGCGCGTGCTCTATGCGCGCGCCGGCGAGCAGCATTGTCATCTCTGCGGCAAGCCGGTGAAGGCGCAGAGCTCGGAGCAGATCGTCGACGAGCTCCTCGGCATGCCGGAGGGGACGAAGTTCGTGCTGTTCGCGCCGCTCGTGACGCACCGGAAGGGGGAGTTCAAGGACCTCTTCGAGGAGCTCCGGGGCCGCGGCTTCGTGCGGATCGAGATCGACGGGGCGCAGCACCGGCTCGACGAGGCGCCGCGGCTCGACAAGAAGCTCAAGCACACCATCGCGCTCGTTGTCGACCGGCTGGTCGTGCGGGCGGACGAGCGACAGCGCATCACCGAGGGGGTCGAGCTCGCGCTCCAGGAGGGGCGCGGCGAGCTCCGGGTCGAGGTCCAGGCCGACGACGCGCCGGCCGCGCGGCGGCGGCGTCCGGGCGCCCCGCTGCTGTTCAGCGCCGCGCGCTCCTGCTGCGGCCAGAGCTTCCCCGAGCTCTCGCCGCAGAGCTTCTCGTTCAACAGCCCGCTCGGCATGTGCGGCGCCTGCAATGGCCTCGGCACCCGCCTGGAGATCGATCCGGCCCTCGTGGTCCCGGACCCCGCGCTGTCGCTCCGGGAGGGCGCCATCGCCCCCTGGGCGTCGGCCATGGCGCGCGGCGAGGGCTGGACGTTCCGCATCATCGACGCCGTGGCCAAGGCGTGCTCCGTCGACCTCGACGTGCCCTGGCGCAAGCTCGGGGCGAAGAAGCAGGAGATGGTGCTCCATGGCCTCTCGGGCAAGCGCATCGCGGTGACGTGGGGGAAGGAGGGGACCGAGACCCACGGCACCTGGGGCATCAAGTTCGAGGGCGTGATTCCCAGCCTGATGCGCAGGTTCCAGCAGTCGTCGTCCGAGTCGGCGCGGGAGGCTTACCGCAAGTTCATGAGCGAGCGGCCGTGCGACGCCTGCGGCTCCAGGAGGATGCGCCCCGAGTCGCTCTCGGTGCGCGTCGCGGACAAGGGGATCGCCGACGTCACCGGGATGACGGTGAAGGACGCGTTCGACCATTTCGCCCGGCTGGAGCTCCCGGGCAACCGGCAGAAGATCACGGAGGGGGTGCGGCGGGAGATCACGAGCCGGCTCAACTTTCTCCTGAACGTGGGCCTCGACTACCTGACGCTCGATCGCGCGGGGCCGACGCTGAGCGGCGGCGAGGCGCAGCGCATCCGGCTGGCGAGCCAGCTCGGCAGCGAGCTCTCGGGGGTGATGTACGTGCTCGACGAGCCGAGCATCGGCCTGCACCAGCGGGACAACCAGCGCCTCATCGAGACGCTGCGGCGCCTCAGGGATTTGGGCAACACGGTGCTGGTGGTGGAGCACGACGAGGAGACGATCCGGGCCGCCGATTACGTGGTGGATTTCGGCCCCGGGGCGGGGCACCTCGGCGGCCGGGTGATGGCCGCGGGGACGCCCGAGGAGATCGAGCGTCACCCGGAGAGCCTGACGGGCGCGTACCTCGCGGGGCGCGCGCGCATCGAGGTGCCCGAGGCGCGGCGCGCGCCGCGCGGGTGGCTGGAGATCCTGGGCGCGTCCGAGCACAACCTGAGGAACATCGATGTCCGGTTCCCGCTCGGGGTGCTGCTCGCGGTGACCGGGGTGAGCGGCGCGGGCAAGAGCTCGCTGGTGAACGGCATCCTCCTGCCGGCGCTCGGCCGGGCGCTCCACAACAGCACCGAGCCGGTCGGCGCGCACCGCGCGATCAAGGGGCTCCAGGCGCTCGACAAGGTGATCGCGATCGACCAGAAGCCGATCGGCCGCACCCCGCGCTCGAACCCCGGGACGTACACGAAGGCGTTCGACCAGATCCGCGAGATCTTCGCCGAGCTGCCGGAGTCGCGGACGCGCGGCTATGGTCCGGGGCGGTTCAGCTTCAACGTGAAGGGCGGGCGCTGCGAGGCGTGCAGCGGTGACGGCGTGGTGAAGGTGGAGATGCACTTCCTCGCCGACGTCTACGTCCCCTGCGAGGTGTGCGCCGGCAAGCGGTACAGCGCGCAGACGCTCGCGGTGCGGTACAAGGGCAAGAGCATCGCTGACATCCTGGACACCAGCATCGAGGACTGCGTGCGGCTCTTCGAGCACCACGTGGCGCTGCGGCGGGTCCTCGACACGCTGGTCGAGGTCGGCCTCGGATACATGAAGATCGGCCAGAGCGCGCCGACGATGAGCGGCGGCGAGGCGCAGCGCGTGAAGCTGAGCCGCGAGCTCGGCAAGAGCCAGACGGGGCGCACGCTCTACGTGCTCGACGAGCCCACGACGGGCCTGCATTTCGAGGACATCCGCAAGCTCCTTGGCGTGCTCCACCGGCTGGTCGAGGCGGGGAACACGGTGGTGGTCATCGAGCACAGCCTCGACGTCATCAAGTGCGCCGACTGGGTTGTCGACCTCGGCCCCGAGGGCGGCGCCGGCGGCGGCCAGGTCATCGCCGAGGGGACGCCGGAGGCCGTCGCGAACGTCCCGGCCTCGTACACGGGGCAGTTCCTGCGACCGCTGCTGGCGGCTCGCTAACACCTCGTCTCGTCACCCAGAACCGTCCCTGGTGTGATCAGGGTATCCCAGCGTTCCAAAGCTTCTGGAACTCCGTTGTATCCCTGTTTGGCGACTACAGTGGATTTGTTCGACGTGCTTGCGTCGGAGCCTAAAAAAGCGTAGCCGGGATCGATACACACCGCGTGTCCCGGGGTGCGAACGCGCCCGACCGTTTACGTCAGCAATCAGCAATCCACTGTAATTCTCATGCCAGCCGGGCTGTCGCACAGGCCCCTGTGCTCGAAGTCCGTTGACGGGAGGGCCCATGCAGATCTCGAAGCACTCTCTATTTCTCGGCCTAGGACTGTGGGTGGGCGCCGTCTCCGCGGCCGCGTGCTCCGCCAGCGGCTCTTCCGCGGGCCCCCCTGGGCCTGAAAGCACCACCACCACCACCACCGGCGGCGGCCCGGGCGACGGCGGCTCGACGAGCGCCGGCACCAGCGGCACGGGTGACGATATCGGCATCGGTACCGGCGGCGGTGACGCCCCCGGCCCCGAGCTGACGGGCGACCCGAAGACGTGCGCGGAGGCCGCCGCGAACAAGTCCTATATCGGGTGCGATTTCTGGCCCACGGTCACCGCGAACATCGTCTGGTCGATCTTCGACTATGCGGTCGTCGTCGCGAACGCCGGCGACGAGGTGGCCGAGGTCGAGGTGACGCGCGACGGCGCTGCGATGGCGCACGCCGAGGTCCAGCCCAACAGCCTGGCCAAGATCTATCTCCCCTGGGTCCCCGAGCTGAAGGGCCCCGACGCCTCCAAGTGCGCCTCGGGCAAATCGATCACCGGCTCCGTTCGCGTGGACGGCGGCGCCTACCACCTCGTCTCGACCAGGCCGGTCACGGTCTATCAATTCAACGCGCTCGAGTACAAGGGCGCTGGGGGCCCGGACGGGAAGGACTGGTCCTCCTGTCCTGGCCTTCAGGCGTGCCCTTCCAGCGGGGACGCCTACGGCTGCTTCTCGTTCACCAACGACGCCTCGCTGCTCCTGCCGAGCACCGCGATGACGGGCAACTACCGCATCACCGGCCAGCAGGGCTGGAGAGAGGTGGCATCGGGCGCCTACATGGTCATCACCGGCACCCAGGATGGTACCAGCGTCACGGTGAGCGTCGCTCAGGGCGGCGCGGTGATCGCGGGCGGCGGCATCCCTGCGACGCCCGGCGGCGGTAACTTCACCGTCGAGCTCGACGAGGGCGACGTCGTCGAGGTCCTCGGACACCCGAACAACGATCTCAGCGGCAGCCTCGTCACCGCGACGAAGCCCGTCCAGGTGCTGACGGGCATGCCGTGCACGCAGGCGCCGGTCGGCTACGCGGCCTGCGACCACATCGAGGAGTCGGTGTTCCCGGCCGAGACCCTGGGCAAGCGGTACTTCGTCACGGTCCCGACCTCGCCCGGCGGCAAAGTCTTCGGCCACATCGTGCGCCTCTATGGCAACGTCGACGGCACGGCGCTGACCTACCCCTCCGGCCGGCCGGATGGCGCGCCGACCTCGATCGACGCCGGCCAGGTCGTCGACCTCAGCGTCGTGAGGAGCGATTTCGAGATCGTGGGAGATCACGAGTTCGCGGTCAGCACGTTCATGCTGGGCGCCGAGATCGTCGACCGCGACACCGACGCTCCCGACCAGAAGGGCGACCCCTCGCAGAGCCACGCCACCGCGGTCGAGCAGTACCGCACCAAGTACATCTTCCTCGCGCCCAGCGACTACGACGAGAGCTACGTCGACATCATCCAGCCCGTCGACGCCACGATCACGCTCGACGACGCCGCCGTCGACGTCGCGCCGACCCCGATCGGCAACGGCTCCGGCTTCGGCGTCGCGCGCGTCCGGCTCGGCCCGGGCAACGACGGCGCTCACGTGCTGACCGCCTCGGCCCCCGTCGGCATCCAGGTGATCGGCTACGGCTCCTACACGAGCTACCAGTACCCGGGCGGGCTCAACCTCGTCGCCATCGCGCCGCCGCCGCCCCCGCCCAACTGATCCTGGACACCGTCGGTCGCTCCGCCGGCCCGAGAGGGTCCAGCTGCGACCCGAGATCGCGGTGCGCCCCGGTGTGGCGGCGCGCCGCGGCGGCGGCCGGTACGCGCCTCGCGGATTGTCTTCCCCTGCCGCCTGACCTAGCAGGCACCGCATGACGGCCAAGCAGCGCGTCACGGCCCGGAGCGCCGCGCTCTTCGTCGTCCTGGCCAGCCTCGCCTTCGCCTCGAGCGGCCCGCTCGCCCGGTACGCGCGCCCGGTCCACCCGCTCTTCATCGCCTTCGGCCGGGTCGCCCTCGCCGCGGTCGCGCTCTCCCTGCTCGACCTGCGCGGGATCGCCCGCTCCGCGGCCGCCCTCTCGCTGCGCCAGCGCGCCGCCGTCCTGACGGCGGGCCTGCTGCTCGCCGTCCACTTCGCGCTGTTCCTCTGGGGGCTCGACCGCACCTCCCTCGCCGCGGCGCTCTCGCTCATCTCGCTCGAGCCGCTCGCCGTCGTGCTCTGCGCATGGGCGTTCTTCCGTGTCCGCCCCACGCGCTCCGAGCAGGCCGGCGTGCTGCTCGCCACCGCCGGCGCGATCGTCATCGCGAGCGCGTCCGGCGCCGGCGATCACCGGCTCTCGGGCGACCTCATGGTCGTCGGCGCCACCGTCCTCTACGGCCTCTACGTGTCCTTCGCCCGGGCGCTCCGGGACGCGCTGCCGGCGCGCAGCTACGCGGCGCTCGTCTACGCGAGCGCCGCGGTCTTCCTCGCCGCGGCGCTCCCCGCCGCGCCCGGCGCCCTCGAGGGCGTCGCCCCGCCGCCGGCCCACGCCGCCGTCGCCATCGTCGCGCTCGCGCTCGTCCCCACCCTCGTCGGCCACACCGCGGTGCAGGCCGCGGCGCGCCGCATGTCCCCGTCCATCGTCGCGCTCGTGTCCCCCGGCGAGACGCTGGGCGGGATCGTCATCGGCGCCCTGTGGCTCGACGCCCTCCCCACGGCCGCCGAGATCGCCGGCGCCGGGATCATCCTCGCCGGCGCCACCGTCGCCATCTTCGGATCGAGCCCGCCCGCGGCCGGCAGTGCAGGCTGACGCGCCCCTCCGCTCCGGCTCCGCCAGGACGGAAGTCGCCGGCGCGCGCCGCTCCGGTCGGATTCCTCGGCACGAAGAGGCGGATTCGCAGGAGAGCCGCCGGCGCGCGCTTGACGGTCGATGATTCGATAGAACGCTCTCCCCATGTACGGTGAGCTGTTTCGAAACATCCTGTTTCCTCTCTACGAGACCCGTTTGAGGGGCAGGGAGACCCTGAAACACCTGGAGGAGATCGAGCGCTCCCAGTGGCGCTCGGAAGACGAGGTTCGCGACCTCGGCTTCCGGCGGATGCTCGCGGCCCTCCATTTCGCCGAGCAGAACGTCCCGTTCTACAGGGCTCGGTTCGCCGAGCACGGCGTGCGCGTCGCCTCGGTGAAGGCGCCAGAGGACCTCCTGCGGCTCCCCGTCCTCACGCGGGCCGACCTCCGCGCCCACGGGCCGGAGCTCCTCGCCGAGGGCTTCGTCGGCCGGCTCTACTCGAGCGGCACGGGAGGCTCCACCGGGGAGCCTGTGCAGTTCCGCTTCGACCACCGCACCTACGAGCGCCGCGTCGCGGCCGCCATGCGGTCCGACGGGTGGGCGGGCGCCCGGCTCGGCGACCGGGAGCTTCACCTGTGGAGCACCCAGTTCGGGGAGACGCTCGCGAAGAAGGCCAAGCGCTCCCTGCACGAGGCCGTCCTCCGCAAGAAGATGATCAGCGCCTTCGATCTGTCCGAAGCGCGGTTCGCCGCGCTGCTCGACGAGATCGCGCGGTACCGGCCGCAGCTCATCGTCGGCTACACGAGCGCGCTGTACCAGGCGGCGCGCTACGCGCTCGCGGAGGGGCGCGCGCTCCCCGCCCCGCGCGGCATCGTCACGAGCGCGGAGCGGCTCTTCGCGCACCAGCGCGAGGCGATCGAGCGCGCGTTCGGCGCGCCGGTGTTCGACCGGTACGGCTGCCGGGAGCTCATGCTGATCGCCGCCGAGTGCGAGCGGCACGAGGGCAAGCACATCAACCTGGAGGGCGTGTACGTCGAGCTGCTCCGCGACGGGCGGCACGCCCTCCCGGGCGAGGCGGGCGAGGTCGTCGTGACCGACCTCGTCTGCCGATCGATGCCGCTCATCCGCTACAAGAACCAGGACGTCGCGATCGCCGCCGGCGCGCCGTGCGCGTGCGGCCGCGGGCTGCCGATGCTCGCCTCGGTGGAGGGCCGCGTCCTCGACCTCCTCGTCGGCCCCGACGGCCAGCTGCTCGCGGGGGAGCTCTTCCCGCACCTCATCAAGGACCAGCCGACGATCGCCCGCTACCAGGTCCACCAGGACCGGCGGCGCGCGATCACGGTCCGGCTCGTGCCCGGCAAGGGCTTCCAGCCCGAGACCGCGCGGCTCATCGAGCGCACCGTCCGGCAGCACCTCGGCGAGCGCGCGGAGATCTGCGTCCAGATCGTCGACCACATCCCCCTCACGAGCGCCGGTAAGCACCGCGTCACCCTCTCGGAGGTCCCGATCCAGCTGAGCCGGCGACCCGCGGCGTGAGGCGCGCGGGCGCGCGGGCCGCGAGGAGGAGGTCCGGCAGCCCGATCGTGTCGGCGCCCGCCGCGTCGCGCGCGCCTCTACGGCGAGCTTTCTACAGAGCTGCTGGAGTTGCCTGGCGGCTTTTGTCCTGCGGCCTGCTCACCGGCGCGCCGCCCGGCGCCCGATGGCCCGAAGCGCTGGCGGAGCCGCGCGGTCCAGGGTATTGGGCAGAGCAGTACGATGTCCGACGTGCAGAGACCGCTTCCGCCGAAGAAGGACGTCGCGCTGGCCCTCCTCGAGCGAGAGCCGAGCGTGTTCATCCACCTCGACCCGCGCCGGCCCGGTGTCTCCGTCCCCAAGTGGTTCACGGGGCAGCCGCAGCTGATCCTCCAGGTCGGCATGAACATGGCGATCGCCATCCCCGACCTGAAGGTGGACGACGACGGGATCAGCTGCACCCTCTCGTTCAACCGCGCGCCGTTCTGGTGCCGCTTGCCGTGGCACGCGATCTGGGCGCTCGTGAGCGAGGACCAGCGGGGCATGGTGTGGCCCGAGGACATCCCGGCCGATCTCGCCGCGCAGAAGCAGCAGCGTCCCGGCGTGGCCCCGCCGCAGAAGCCCGCCAAGCGGCCGCGCCCCCGGCTCGCCGCCGTGGCGCCCCCGAGCGGCGACGACGAGCGGAGCGACGACGCGGCGGACGAGGCGCGCGACAAGGTGCGCCGTCCCGAGCTCGAGCCCGTGGAGCCCGCCGAGCGCCGCGGCGCGAGCGAGCCCTCGGCGCGGGACGCCGGCGCGCCCGTGAGGACGCTCGCGGCGGTGCCCGCGCCGGCCCTTGCGCCGGTGCGCTCCACCGAGGAGAGCGAAGACGACGATTCCGGTAGCTCCGGTGAGCCCGAGCCCCGACAGCGCCAGGGAGCGGGCAAGCCGAAGCGCGAGCTACCCCCCTATTTGCGGGTCATCAAGTAACGCTACTGCTTGACGGTACGGCCCGGCCAAATCAACTGTGGCCCGGCCATGCCTCGACCGTTGAAGCGCGTCATCACGGCGCTCGTGCTCCTCGGCGGCGTCGTCGCCCTCGAGTTCGGCTTCGAGACCCTGATGCCGGACGCCGCCTGGCGGCAGCTCGCCCTGTTCGCGATGGTCAACGTCATCGCGGCGCTCTCGCTCAACGTCATCAACGGCATGGCCGGCCAGTTCTCGATTGGCCACGCCGGCTTCGTCGGCATCGGCGCGTACACCGGGGCCATCGTCTCCGGCAACCTGCACCAGCAGCTCGGCGGCGGCGATCCCCTCTTCGGCAACTCGTTCCTCGTGATGCCCCCGGCGCTCCTCGCGTCCGGGCTCGTCGCGGCCCTCTTCGGCCTCGTGGTCGGCCTGCCGAGCCTCCGGCTGCGCGGCGACTACCTCGCCATCGTGACCCTCGGGTTCGCCGAGATCTTCCGCCTGACGATCGCCACGGCGACGACCGGCGCCGCCGAGCAGGGGACGGTCGGCAGGCTGCTCGGGGCGCTCGGCGGCCCGATCGGCTACGCCGGCCCCGACGACACCGGCGTCCCGCAGTACGGCGGCCCGTTCTGGATCTTCGGCGCCGTCGTGCTCGCGACCCTCATCGCCTGGCGGCTGAAGTTCTCCGGCTGGGGCCGCGCGTTGCGCGCGCTCCGCGAGGACGAGATCGCCTCCGCCGCGGTGGGCGTCGACCCGACGCGCTACAAGGTCACCTCGTTCGTCATCTCCGCGGCCGGCGGCGGCATCGCCGGCGGCCTGCTCGCCTCGATGCGCGACGGCAACCCGACGATCCAGCCGGACCAGTTCACGTTCAGCTACTCGTTCGACGCCATCACGATGGTGATCCTCGGCGGCTCGGGCAGCGTCACCGGGTCGATCGTGGGCGGCGTGCTCGTGACCTTCACGGTCAAGCTCATCGAGCAGCTCCAGGGCCTCGACAGCGTCCTCGCGCTGAAGGCGGCCTACCCCGCGCTCGATCTGAACGCCCTGAGGATGGTGCTCTACGCGGGCATCCTCATCGGGCTGATGATCCTGCGCCCCGAGGGGCTCTTCGGCGAGCGCGAGCTCTTCGGCCGGCGCGCGTCGCGCGCGAGGCGCCCTCCGGTCGGGCCGGCCGAGCCCGTCCCCGCCACGATCGGCGCCGAGGCGGCCGCCGCGCACCCGGGCGCCCCGCCGGAGGAGCAGCCGCCCGGCACCGCCCTCGAGCACGAGGTCAAGCCGACCGGGAGGGAGTTCGAGTGAGCCTCGATCTGCAGCAAGTGACCAAGCGGTTCGGCGGCCTGCGGGCCGTCGGCGGCGTCTCGTTCTCCGTGCCGGATCGCTCGATCTTCGGGCTCATCGGCCCGAACGGCGCCGGCAAGACGACGGTGTTCAACCTGATCACCGGCGTCTACAAGCACGACGAGGGCTCGATCCGCTTCGGCGGGACCGACCTCGCGCCGCTCAGGCCGAGCCAGATCGCGCGCCTCGGCATCGCTCGCACGTTCCAGAACATCCGCCTGTTCGGCCAGCTCACGGTGCTCGAGAACGTGCTCGTCGCCTGCGAGAACCTGCGCAAATCGACGCTCACCTCCGCCCTGCTCCGCTCGCCGTTCTTCTACGAGGACGAGCGGGAGATGACCGAGCGCGCGCTCTCGCTGCTCTCGGTGTTCAAGCTCGAGGAGATGGCCGACGAGATCTCGACGTCGCTCTCCTACGGCAACCAGCGCCGCCTCGAGATCGCCCGGGCGATGATGCTCAAGCCGAAGGTGCTCCTGCTCGACGAGCCGGCGGCGGGCATGAACTACGGCGAGGCCGAGGGGCTCAAGCAGCAGATCCGCTGGCTGCGCGACACCTTCGACATCACGGTCGTGCTGGTCGAGCACAACATGCAGGTCGTGATGGGGGTGTGCGAGGAGATCCACGTCCTCGACCACGGCGAGACCATCTCGCACGGCACCCCGGAGGCCGTGCGCAGGGACCCGAAGGTCCTCGCCGCCTACCTCGGCGAGGAGGTCGAAGACGAGGCCGCGGCCCGCCCCGCGGCCGCTGCGGCGGCAGAGGAGCCCGCATGAAGACATCGCATCCGACGCGGCAGCCCCCCTCGGTGGCGCCCGGCGAGCGCCTGCTCGTCGTCGACGATCTCGCGGTCAGCTACGGCGGCATCCGGGCGCTCAAGGGCGTCAGCCTCGAGGTGCGGCGCGGCGAGGTCGTCGCGATGATCGGCGCGAACGGCGCCGGCAAGACGACCACGCTGAAGACGATCGTCCGCCTGTTGCCGATCGCCTCCGGCCGCATCCGCTATGACGGCAAGGACCTCGCGTCCATCTCGACCGAGGAGCTCGTCGCCGTCGGCGTCTCGCTCGTCCCCGAGGGGCGCGCGATCTTCTCGAACCTCACCGTCCGCGAGAACCTCGATCTCGGCGCGTGGTGCCACAAGGACGGCCCCACCATGGCAGAGACCGTCGATGACGTGGTGAAGCTCTTCCCCCGCCTCGGCGAGCGCATGCACCAGCACGGCGGCACGCTCTCCGGCGGCGAGCAGCAGATGCTCGCGATCGGCCGCGCCATGATGGCGCGCCCGGCCATGCTGCTCCTCGACGAGCCCTCGCTCGGCATCGCGCCGCGGCTCGTCGCCGACATCTTCGAGTCGATCGCCAAGATCGCGGCGTCAGGAACTACCGTACTCCTCGTCGAGCAAAACACCCGACTCGCCCTCAAGTACTCGACGCGCGCCTACGTGCTCCGTACTGGGCAGATCGCCATGAGCGGCGACTCCAGGGATCTCGCGGCGAACGAAGAGATCCGCGCGGCCTATCTCGGCGGCTGAGCCCCCGCCGGACCCGCGCGGATGGCGCGCGGGTCGCGGAGACGACAGGGGGGAAGCGCTGATGTTTCAAGCGCGTATCAACGCGTCGCGTGATGCGATGAAGCGCGATTGATATCGCGCTTTGTCGCCGATGGAGTATGGTTTCTCTGGGCGCGGCGATGGCGATCTCGTCTTCGTGGTCGCGGTCAGACCCAGCCGCCAACGGGGGAACCTTATGGAGATTGAGAGCACGACCCGAGTTCTGGTGATCGACGGCGACGCCAGCAACTCCCTGCCGCTCGTCGACTTCCTCTCATCCCGGGACTACACGGTGGAGACGTGCTGCGGGCTCGGCCATGCGCGTGACGTGCTTGCCCGCTGGCGTCCTCACGTGATGGTGCTCGTGCCCAGGGAAGAGGCGGAGCTCCACAATGAGATGGAGGCGCTCCGCCGCATGTCGCCGCGCGTGCCCGTCGTGGTGCTCACGCTCGCGGTCGGCCCCGAGCTGATCCTGGACATGGAGGCGTTCGCGCCCACGGTGCCCGCGTGCCCGTCGCGCGGCCTCGCCTACATCGAGTCGGCGGTGGCGGACGCGTCGGCCATGGGCTGAGCGGCCGCTCGCCGCATGGGCCCGCGCTCGGCGCGGGCCGGGGCGGGCTGCGCGCCTCGTCTCGGCGCGCTTCAGGCGGGCGGCTCGATGCCGTCCGGCAGCCCGTCGAAGAACTCCTCCACCACGGACGCGAGCCAGGCGCGCACCGGTCCGGTCGCGCACAGGCTCCGCACGAGCGGCCAGAGCGCGGCCGCGAGCGCGTCGAAGTCGAGCGCGGGCGCGATCCCGAGGCGCCCCAGCGCCTCGCCGAGCGGCTCGCGCGCGTGCGCGGCGACGAACGCCGCGATCGCCTCGCTGGTCCGCGTCCGGATCGGCCGGTCCCGGAGCACCTGCGCGGCGACGTCGGCCCCGAGCTCCTCGGCGAGCGCCGAGCTCGTCGCGTCGAGCTGACCGATGAGCGCGCAGATCTCCTGCTCCAGCACCCACGTCGCGACGTGCCTGCGCAGGCCGATGAACTCGGGCGTGTCGCCCCTGGCGACGACGATGTCGTGCACCTGGCGCATCGCCGTGCGCGAGAACCCCTGCAAGAAGCGGCGGATCTCGGGCTCGAGCCGCCGCTCGAAGTCGCCCCGCAGGGTGCCCATCGTCTTGCCGACCCCGCCGAGGCCGAAGGGGGAGATCCGCTTGAGCAGCGCCGGCAGGCCCCACTCGGCGAAGAACGGGTTCACCTTCTCGGAGAACTCCTTCAGCGTGTCGTACAGCACGTCGCGCATCACCGCGTCGAGCGCCGCGCTCTCGAGCACCTCGCGCACGAGCCGCTCGGGGACGATCTTCGGCTGCTCCAGGATGCGATCGAGCTTGTCGCGCGCCCCCTCCGGCATCAGCTCCTTCGCGCGCCGCCGCTCGGCGCGCGCCGCCGCGACCAGCGCCGCGAGCGCCGCGGCGGCCGCGGGCCGGACCGCCCGCCGGAGCGACTCCTCCGCCGCCAGCGCGTCGAGCGCCCGCGCGACCGCCCCCGCCTCGATGAGCTCGCCGAGCGGCGTCGCGAGCAGCGCCGCGAAGCCGGCGGGCAGGCGCTCGCGGAAGTCCCGCGCGGCGGCCTCCGAGACGAGCCGCGCCTCGAGGAACGCGATCTGGCGGGCCTTCAGTTCATTAAGCAACGCGCGGCTCATCGGCAACCGATAGCCCCGGGCTCCCGCGGGCGCCAGGCGCAGATGACCCCGGACCCCCGGCGGCGCCGCTCCTGGACAGGCCTCAAAACCCCCACAGCACTGTGAATCTGCCCATCAGGTGAGCGCCGTACTTATTGAACAAGGCCTCGGGCAGCCCTTACGAAAAACACCTTACGTGGAGCAGCGGTATCGGGGGATCACCGTACCTGGTGCGTCGCTCGCGCACGCGCGTTCGTACAGCGAACCTGCGGCCAGCGCCGCGCGCCCGGGCGAAGCGGGATTGTCGGTGATTGTCATTTTCCAGGGGGAACGACTCGGCCTCAAGTCAACTTTTCGCGTCTCGCGACAGAGAGTTGCAAGGAATTACAAGTGCATGACAACTTCGGATTCGGCGGATGGTACGCGTTCGTTACCCGCCGGCATCTGCAGGAGTGGGGACCGGCAAACTCGCCCGATCCCACGGCTGCCCGGCAACCCTGGCGGTAGGTGCTCCCGATGCTCTCGATGTTGCTCTGTGTGCTCTACTTCGGCGTGCTGCTCGGTCTCAGCGCCTACGGCCTGCACCGACTGCACCTCGTGGTCCTCTGTCGCTTCAACCGCGAGAAGATCGTGCGCGCGCAGGAGGTCGCGGCCCTGACGGATCGCGATCTCCCGCCGGTGACGATCCAGCTCCCGCTCTTCAACGAGTCGACGGTCGCGGCGCGGCTGCTCGATGCGGTCGCGAGGATGGATTACCCGCGCGACAAGCTCGAGATCCAGGTGCTCGACGACTCGACGGACGAGACGCAGGGCCTCGTGCGCGCGCACGTCGAGCGGCTCCGCGCGCAGGGCATCGACGCGGTGTACCTGCACCGCACGGATCGCGTCGGCTACAAGGCGGGGGCCCTCGACGAGGGCCTCAAGGTCGCGAAGGGCGAGCTCGTCGCGATCTTCGACGCCGACTTCATCCCGCAGCCGGGCTTCGTCCGGTCGATCGTCGGCCACTTCGAGGATCCGACGGTCGGCATGGTCCAGACGCGGTGGGGGCACCTGAACCGCGACGTCTCGATCCTCACGCAGGTGCAGGCGCTCATGCTCGACGGCCACCACCTCGTCGAGAACCGCGCGCGCTTCGGCGCCGGCCTCCTGTTCAACTTCTCCGGCACCGGCGGGATGTGGCGCAAGGACGCCATCCGCGAGGCGGGCGGCTGGCAGCACGACACGCTGACCGAGGACCTCGACCTGTCGTACCGGGCGCAGCTCGCGGGCTACCGCTTCATCTACCGCGAGGATGTCGTCTCGCCGGCGGAGCTCCCCGAGGACATCTCGGCGCTGCGCGCGCAGCAGTACCGCTGGGCGAAGGGGACGGTGCAGACCGCGCGCAAGCTGATGGCGAGGGTGCTCGGCGCGAAGCTCTCGCGGGGGCAGCGGCTCGAGGCGTTCTTCCACCTCACGCCGCACTTCGCCTACCCGCTCCTGGTCCTGCTGAGCATCCTCCTCCTGCCGGCGCTCGTCCTGTTCCCCGCCGCCGACACGCTGACGATGGTCGCCATCGACCTGCCGCTCTGCACGGCGACGACTGGATCGCTCGCGGCGTTCTACATGCTGGCCGAGACGGCGCAGGGCCGCTCGCGCTGGGGCGCGGTCGTGCGCCTGCCGATGCTCATCGCGCTCGGGACGGGGCTCGCGCCGCACCTGTCGAAGGCCGTGATCGAGGGGATCCGCAGCATGTCGGGCGAGTTCGTGCGGACCCCGAAGCAGGGCGACAACAAGGGCCGGTACAGGGTGCGCACGGACCTGCCGCTGACCGAGGCGGTGCTCGCCGTGCTGTCCTGCGGCGCGGTGGTTGCGTCCGTCCAGACGGGGCACTACTTCGCCACGCCGTTCGCGGTGCTCTTCGCCGTCGGCTATTTCTACGTCGCGGTCATGGTCGCCCAGGAGCAGTTCGCGCGCCGCCGCGACGCGGCGTCGGGCGCGCCGGTCGCCGCCTGGAACGACGCGCGGCCGGGCGATGCGGCCGTGGTCGGCGCCTGGTCCAGGCAGGCGACGAAGGAGCGGCCTCTCGGCGACCTCGCCGCCTGAGCGGTTCGCCGCCGCGAGCCCCATGCCCCGCGGCCGTACCGGAATCCTGCCGGGTTTCCGGCCGCGGCCCCGAGGCGGCCGGCGCGGGGCGCTTGTCTCGTCGTGGCGGGCTGGGCTCCGAGCCCCCGGAGGCGCTGGCTCCGAGCCCCGGAGGGCTGGCTCCGGGCACCGCGCCCGCTGGAGGACTGCACGAAGCGGGCCCGACGCTCATCGGGCGAAGCCTGCGTAACCCCCTAGACCTCCCCGACGCAGGCTGGCATCCTGCCCCCAAGCCGGTCGGGGGACCGCACGCGGCTTCCTGAACGGTCTTCAGGGGTTGCGGCGTGTCCCCCCCTTCTGCAAGGGCGATGGGGGTCTCATGACGAAAGCCGAAATCGTTCAGGCGGTCTACTCCCGCCTGGGGGGGTTCTCGAAGAAGGAGTCTGCCGATCTGGTGGATCTCGTGTTCGAGACCATGAAGGAAACCCTGGGGCGCGGGGAGAAGATCAAGATCTCTGGATTCGGCAACTTCGTGCTGCGCGACAAGCGCCAGCGGCAGGGCCGCAATCCCCAGACCGGCGACCCGATCCTGATCACGGAGCGACGGGTCCTGAACTTCAAGGCGAGCCAGATCTTGAAGCAGGCCCTCAACCCGCGCGAGACGGCCTCGGCCGCCGAGGAGTAGACCGCTTGGCGGTGCGCCAGCAGCTTCCGGCGAAGCTGTACTATCGGATCGGCGAGGTGGCCGGCATCGTGGGGGTCGAGCCGCACGTGCTCCGGTATTGGGAGACGGAGTTCCGCTCCGTCCGCCCGCAGAAGTCGGCGAAGGGGCAGCGGGTCTACAGCCGGCGCGACGTCGAGACGCTCCTCAAGGTCAAGGAGCTCCTCTATTCGCACCGCTTCACGATCGCGGGGGCGCGTCGCAAGCTGCGCGAGGGCGGCATCGAGCCGCCGCCCCCCGACGCGGGCGCGAGCCATGAGGAGGTGCAGCGGATGCGCACGGCGCTCGTCGAGATCCGCACCGAGGTGCTCGCGTTGATGGATGAGCTCGAGCGCGCCTGAGCTTCACGGCGTGGCGCCGGGCCTCGCGCTGCGCCTCTCGTTGCCTGCCGGGGCGCGCGATGCGCCGCATGCGGTGCTGCCCGCGATCGACGTCTCGGCGATCGCGGGGGCGAAGGTGACGCTCCGGCGGGGCGTCGAGGCGGACGGCCTCTCGCTGCGCGCGGTCTGCGCGACGGCCCCGTCGCGGCAGTGGGTGACCGGCCTGGAGGAGCTGGTGCTCGATCGGGCGTCGGGGCTCGTGCGCGGCGGCCTCGGGGTGGCGATCGAGCGGTGGGAAGCGGGGCCGATCCGCGCGCATTCACAGCGGTTCGAGCAGCCGTTCGAGGCGGCGGGGAGGGCGGGCGAGCGCGCGGTGGCGATCCGCGGGCGGCACGTGCTCGGCTTTGCCGGGAGCGAGCACGACGCGGCGCTCTGCAGCGTGGTCTGTCTGGAGGAGCCGGCGCAGGGCGCGGGCGCCCGGTGCGGCGCGCTGCTCGGCGCGACGGAGATCGAGGGCGCGTTCACGGCGCCGCCGGAGCCGGGGGTGCTCGTGCGGGCGATCTTCTTCGCCGCGGAGGAGCCGCTTACCGCGATCGCGGCGCTCGGGGTGCTCGCGGCGGCAGGCGTGGCCGTCGTGCTGGCGCGCCGCCCTCACCCCCGCCCTTGAGCGGCGCTCGCCCGCTTCGGATACGGGCCCACCTCGACGTCTTCGGTGCTCGGCGCACTGGAGTGCGCCTGTGCGCCGAAGACGCCGATCTGGGCCCGTCTCCTGTGCGGGCGGGCGCCGCTCTGCGCAGCGGGAATTTTGCTGGATTTACCTGGAGTTACGGGGATCAGAACGGGATGTCGTCGTCGTTGCCGCCGCCGTAACCGCCGCCGCCGAAGTCGTCCGGAGGAGGGCCGGCATCCGGCGCCGCAGGTGCCGGGCGACCGCCGCCGCCGCCACCGCCACCGCCGCCGCGGTTGTAGCCGCCGCCGGCCGGGCGACCGCCGCCGCCACCGCCGCCGGTGTAGCCACCGCCGCCGCCACCGCTGTAGCCGCCGGCGCCGCCGCCGGTGTAGCCGCCGCCGGGGTCAGCGCCGAACCCGCCCGCGTCGTCGTTGGCGACGCCGCGACCGCGACCCCCGCCCGTCAGCAGGACGTTGTTCGCGACCACCTCGGTCTTGTAGCGCTTGTTGCCATCCCGGTCGTCGTAGCTCGACGTGCGGAGCGAGCCCTCGATGAAGATCGAGGAGCCTTTGCTGAGGATCTTGCCCAAGGCCTCGGCGCGCTTGCCCCAGATCACGACATTGTGCCAGTCCGTCCGTTCTTTCCGGACCTTGTCGCGGTCCAGGTACGATTCGGTCGTCGCGAGCCGCAGGTTCAAGACGGCCTGCCCTCCCTGGGTGAACCGGAGCTCGGGGTCGGCGCCCAGGTTGCCGAGCAGCATCACACGATTCAAGCCTTCGGCCATCTTGACTCCTTCCGTAGGAGCGGTTCAGCGCACGTTGCGCTGAACGAAAGTCGCCTGTTTCACTCCCCCATGGGCGCCGACGCGTCAAGGGCTCGCGGCGCGCGCAGATGCACGGGCGATGCACGCGGCGCGCCCGCGCGGGGGAGCCGGCGCCGCCTCGGTCCGGACGGCGAGGTGCCCGGGGCCGCTCACCCGCCCGCCCCGCTCTGCACGAGGAGATCGGCCAGAAAGAAGCGGGCGATCGTGAAGTAGAGGAGGATCCCGAGGACGTCCACGAGGCTCGCGATGAACGGCGTGGAGCTGGTCGCCGGATCGAGGCCGATACGCCGGAGCAGGAGCGGGAGCATCGCGCCCACCGTGCAGCCCATGAGGACGATCGCCATCAGCGTCGCGCCGATCGTCAGGACGAAGCCGGTGCCGTCGCCCCAGAGCCAGACGCGGAGCATGCCGATGACGGAGAGCATAAGGCCAAGCACGACCGCCTGCCCGA
Source organism: Sorangium sp. So ce362 (assembly GCF_051519845.1). Lineage (NCBI taxonomy): Bacteria > Pseudomonadati > Myxococcota > Polyangiales > Polyangiaceae > Sorangium > Sorangium sp. So ce362. The sequence goes on from NZ_CP150332.1 coordinate 11,031,345, forward strand.
GCTCGCGGACGAGCACGCTCGACCAGTCGCCGACGCGCACATCGCCGACGGCGAGGCCGCGGATGATGAGCGACGACGACTGCGAGCCGGAGTTGCCGCCCGTCGAGATGAGCAGCGGCACGTAGTAAGCGAGCGTCGCGACGGCCTTGAGGTCGTCCTCGTAACGCCGGAGCACCTCGCCGGTCATGAACTCGCCGACGAACAGCACGGCGAGCCAGGGGGCGCGCTTCTGGATGAACGTCCAGAAGCTCGTCTTGAAGTAGCTCTCGTCGATGGGACCCACCGCGCCGAGCCGCTGCATGTCCTCGGACTGCTCCTCCGTGAGGACATCCATCACGTCGTCGACGGTGATGACGCCGAGCAGCTTCCGGTCCGCGGAGAGCACCGGCAGCGCGTTGAAGTCGTACTTCGCCATGGTCCGCGCGACCTCTTCCTGGTCGGTCTCGGGGCTGACGGCGAAGACGTTCTCGGTCATGACGTTCGCGAGCTTCTCGGAGGGCGAGGCGAGCAGCAGATCGCGCAGCGAGACGACGCCGATGAGGTGCCCCCGATCCGAGACGATGTACACGTAATAGATGGTCTCGGCGTCCTCGCCGACGGCGCGGATCCGCTCGATCACGTCGGCGACCGTGAGGTGGATGCCCACCGACACGTAATCGGTGGTCATGAGGCCGCCGGCGCTGTCCTCGGGCCATTTGGCGAGCTCCTCGACCTCGGCGGCGGCCTCGGGGTCGACCTTCTCCAGCGTCGAGAGCAGCGTGCCGCTGACCTGGTCCGGCAGGGCCTCGATGAGATCGGTGCGGTCGTCGGCCGCCATCTCGGAGACGATGGGCGCGATGCTCTCGACGCCCATCTGCTCGACCAGGGCCTCCTGGGTCTCGCCGTCGAGGCGCTCGAAGATGGGCGCGGCGTCCTCGGCCTTGAGCGCCTTCAGGACCGTCGCCGCCTCGGCGTCGTCCAGCAGGCCGATGAGATCGGCGAGGTCTTCGTCGTGGATCTCGTCCAGGAGGTCGGCGAGCTGCGCCGGATCCTCGGCAAGGAGCTGCCGTACCTCCGGGACCATGGCGACGGCGACGCGCAACATGCTCGGGCACTGACCACAACTCGGCCCTGCTGGGAAGCGGCAAACCCCGGCCGGCGCGGGGGACGCGATCAGGCCAGCGCGCTCCCTTCGACCGAGGTTGAGGCGACCGGGGTTGAGGCGGAGGCGGCCGACCGGGGTTGCGCGGCCGAGGCAATCACGGCGCCGCCAGCCGATCGTTTCCCGGCCGACCGACCCAGGTTGAGCAAGGAAGAAGGTATGGAAAGGTAGGATGTAGCCTACTGCGTTGGCACCGCGCAATCAAGTTGACGGCGCAGCCCAGCGCGGAGATGGAGATCCTCGAAGCGCGGCGGCGGCATCTCGTTTGCTACGACGCCCTCCGGCGGGTCCGAGCGGGCCGGCAGGTCGAATTGACAGCGTTCCGGTCGGGTCCTTAGCATCGAGCTCCCGTCGAGCCGCGGATCGCCTGCGGAAGTCGGTCGTGGGCCCGTGGACGACGGGCCCTTTCAGTGGCTTGACCGCCGCGCAACTGGATCGGTGGTCGAAAGGAAAGTCCAATGATGACGCGGATTGAGCGTGAGAGGAGGCGCCCGTGGAGGGGCGCGGCGAGGCTCGCCATGGCGGGCCTCCTGGTAGCGGGCACAGGCAGCGCCTTCGGATGTCTGAACCGCCCCATCGCCACGAACGAGCCCCGCACGACGTCGACGATCGTCGAGCGGCTGACCCAGAGCTCGGTCGACAAGATCGACCTCCTCCTGGCCATCGACAACTCGGGCTCGATGGCCGACAAGCAGGACATCCTCGCCACCGCGATCCCCGACCTCGTGCAGGGTCTCGTCAACCCGCGCTGCATCCACAAGAACGGCACGGAGCCTTCCAGGACGGTCTCGTCGCCGAACGACGACTGCGATCCGGACTTCATGCGCGAGTTCGAGCCGGTCAAGGACATCCACATCGGCATCATCAGCTCGAGCCTCGGCGGCTACGGCTCGGCCGCTTGCCCGAAGTCGTTGAGCATCTCGAACGTGGACATGGGGCACCTCCTCGCGCGCGAGAGCGAGGACGACACCACGAACAACCTCCCGACCTACCTTGACCATGGCTTCCTGGCCTGGGACCCCGATCAGAAGCGCGGCAAGGGTGGAGAGCCGAACGTGCCCGACCCGGACGACGGCGAGGCGGACATCCTGGGCGACACGAACGCCGACCTCAACAACACGTCGCTCGTCGAGCAGCTCAGGGCGATGGTCAAGGGCACGGGGCAGTCCGGCTGCGGCTTCGAGGCGCAGCTCGAGAGCGTGTACCGATTCCTCGTCGACCCGGAGCCGTACGAGAGGATCGAGATCCAGGAAGAGAGCAAGAACATCGTGCTGGTGGGCACGGATCCGGTCGTCATCGAGCAACGCAGCCGGTTTCTCCGGCCGAGCTCCCTCCTCGCCATCATCATGCTCAGCGACGAGAACGACTGCTCGATCCGCGCGGAGAGCCGCAACTACCTCGTCGCCGAGACCAATGGGCGCATGTGGCGGCCGCGCTCCGAGTGCGCCGAAAAGCCGAATGACCCGTGCTGCAGGTCGTGTAGCCAGAAACAGGAAGGCTGCCCGGTCGACCCGGCATGCACGGGCACGGACGGCTACCCCGCCTTGCTGAGCAAGGAGGAGGATCCGGTCAACTCCCGCTGCTGGGACCAGAAGCGCCGGTTCGGCTTCGACTTCCTCCAGCCGATCGATCGCTACCGGCGCGGCTTCACCGAGGCCCGCGTCAAGAACCGCCAGGGCGATCTCGTCCCGAACCCGATCTTCAGCGATCTCGATCCGACCGACACCGACTCCTCCGTCCGCGATCCCGGGCTCGTCTTCTTCGCCGGCATCGTCGGTGTGCCGTGGCAGGACATCGCGCGCCAGAACGAGCGGGGCGAGCCGGACCTCCTGGCCGGCCTCAACGAGAACAACGAGCCGGTCGGCGGGTTCAAGAACGCGACCGAGCTCGGCGCCCCGCTGCTCGACAACGCGTTCAGCAGCACCTGGGAGCTCATCCTCGGCGACCCCGCGAACCACCAGCCGCCGAAGGATCCCTTCATGGTCGAGTCGATGGCGCCGCGCTCGGGCATGAACCCGATCACCGGCGACGCGATCGTCACGCCGGAGCAGCCGGGCTGGAACGGCATCAACGGCCGGGAGTACACGATCCCGCCGAAGAGCGGCGATCTCCAGTACGCGTGCATCTTCGATCTCCCCCAGTCGAAATCCTGCGAGGGGAGCAGCCAGAGCTGCGACTGCAGGGCGGGCGAGGTGCCGAACGACAACCCGCTGTGCCAGCCGGAGGGCACGAACAGTCAGGAGGACACGGCGCCCAGGACGACGACGCAGATCAAGGCGAAGGCCTACCCGGGCCTCCGCGAGCTGCAGCTCATCCGGGAGCTCGGGCCCCAGGGCATCGTCGGCTCGGTATGCCCGGCCCAGCTCGACAACGACAGGGGGGCCGACTACGGCTACCGGCCGGCGATCGGCGCCATCATCGATCGCCTGAAGACCGTGCTCGGCGGCCAGTGCCTCCCGCGCACCTTGACCCCCGACGCTAAAAAGCAGGTCCCCTGCCTGATCCTCGAGGCGCGCAACTCGCAGGGCCAGTGCACCTGCGACAAGCCGCTGGGGCGCGCCGAGGTGCCCCCGGGTTCGGAGCGCGAGGCCGCGAAGGACGAGGTGCTCTCCCTCGACATCGCGAAGGTCTCCGGCTGGGACTGCGTGTGCGAGATCCAGCAGCTCGAGGGTGTGAACGAGGGCGAGCCGGCCGTCGAGTGCAGGACCAACCCCAACGAGAACGTCGAGTCCGGCGGTCAGGCGGTGCACGGGTGGTGCTACGTCGACCCGTCGATCCGGCTCGGCGAGCCGACCATCGTCGCCGACTGCCCGTCGACCGAGCAGCGCAAGATCCGGTTCACGAACGAGGGCGACGCCCAGACGGGGGCCACGCTGTTCATCACCTGCTCCGGCGAGTAGGCTGACGGCTGACTGACCCGGCGCGCGGGGCCGATCGCGAGATCGCGCCCCGCGCCGCCTTTTGTGGCCCCGGAGGGGCTCCGTCGAGCCGGCCGGCAGGGCGCTCGCGGGGCCCGTCGGGTTTGTGCTAAGACCGCACTCCGTCGTGGCGGCACGCAAGAAGATCCTGATCATCGAGGACGAGCCTCACATCGTGCTGGGGCTGACGGATGCCCTCGAGTTCGAGGGCTTCTCGGTGGCATCGGCCTCGAAGGGGAAGGACGGCGTGCAGCTCGCGCGGCAGGAGAAGCCGGACGCGATCCTCCTCGACCTCATGCTCCCCGACACCAACGGCTTCAAGGTCTGCGAGGACCTGCGCCGCTGGGACGCGTTCGTGCCGATCATCATGCTGACGGCCCGCGGCCAGGAGATCGACAAGATCCGCGGCCTCGACGCGGGCGCCGACGACTACGTGACCAAGCCGTTCAGCGTGGGCGAGCTCATCGCGCGGCTGCGCGCGCTCTTCCGCCGCGCCGCCCGGCCGGCCGAGGCGCCGGTCGAGGTGTTCACCATCGGCAACGTGCAGGTCAACATGACCGCCCACACGGTCTCGCGTGGCTCGCGCTCGGATCAGCTGTCGTTCTACGAGGTCGAGCTCCTGCGCCTCCTGCACGAGCGCCTGGGCCAGCCGGTCTCGCGCGAGGAGATCCTCCAGAAGATCTGGGGGATCGAGGCCGGGCCGTCGAACCGCACGGTCGACAACTTCATCGTCAAGCTGCGCAAGAAGGTCGAGCGCTCGCCCGACAAGCCGGAGCACATCCTCACGGTCTATGGCTTCGGCTACAAGCTCGCGCCCTGACGCAGCGGCAGCACGTTGCGCAGGTCGCACGGCACCGTCACCGCGGCGTCGGTGATGCGCTTCGGGTCGAGATCCGAGAGGCGCGCGCCCTCGCGGAGCTGCCGCGCCTCGAGGTGCAGCCGGACGAGGCCCGTGCTGCCGGTTTCGCCGGCGTACCCGACCACGTCCCCCGCGTCGAGCCGCGCGCCCGCCACGACGCCGGGGCCAGGGCGATCGAGGTGGCCGTGGAGCACGACGACCCTGCGCACGCGATCCACGTCGCGCGCCTCGCGCACGTCGTGCGCCGTGGCGACCGTGATCCCGGACAGCTCGCCGACGAAGACGACCTCGGCCTTCCCCTCCTGGCCCTCGAGCCTCAGCGCCGCCACCCGCTCGCCCCGCGTCGCCGCGATCTCGACCCCGCCGGCCCAGGACGGCGGCTCGGGCCGCGCGGCGCCGATCGCGGCCACGGGGCCCGCTGGAGGCGGCGCGCCCGCCTGGGCTGGAGCGCCCTCGACGAGGAGGAACCCGGGCGGCTGATCCGGCGCGCCGATCGGGAACGCGTACGCGGCGGCGCTCGCCGGACGCTCGGGGCGGCGGGGGATGTGCTCGTAGGCCTGGCCGCGCGCGCCCGCCCCGGCGGGACGCGCCCCGGCGGGGCCGGAGAGCGCCGCCGCGCCGCCTTCGGGGAGCGGCGCGCCCGGCGCGGGCAGCGGGATGCACGCGGCGCCCTCCGGCACGGTGCGGGGGCCGCAGAGCGCCGCCGCGCCCGCCGCGCCGCGGGCTGCGGCCGCCGGAGGGACGATCGCGGGCGGCGGCGGCGCGGGGTCGTCGAGACCGCCGAGCGCAAGGACGAGGGCGGACGCGGCCGCGCCGCGCACGAGCGGGGAAGGGGAGACCGCCGCCCTCGTCGGGCGGGCTTGCGGTGAGCCGGACGCGCGCATGCCTCGAACGGTCTACCGTATCGCGCGCGGCTGGCGAGCGCGATACGGCGCCGCCGGGCCGGCGTGGCCGTGCCCCGCCGTGGACGGGAATCCGCGGGGAACAGGCCCTTGCTGCCTGCCAGCTTGCGGAGGCGGCGCGCTGTTGATAGCTCCTCTTCGTGCAAAATCGCCAAGCTATCGAGACGACCCTGAACAAGCTGTTCGACGCGGAGCGCACGGCTCGCCGGCTCCACGACGATCTGGCCGCCATGCCCGGCGATGCGTTGCTGGACGTCCTCACCGCAGCGATCGCGAGCGCGACGCGCGAGAACGATGAGGACGAGGCGGCGCTCCGGCTGGTGCGCATCGCGTCGCTGCTCGGCGAGCACGAGGGCCCGCGCGCGCTCGACGCCCTCATCGACGTGCTCGCCGCGGAGCACCCCGAGGCGCGGCAGGCGGCGGGCGAGGAGATCGAGCTGCTCGCCTACGACCGGTTCAAGGAGGTCGCGCAGGCGATCGAGCGGGCGCTCAAGCGACTGCCGCTCGGGTCGTCCGCGCTGCCGGAGCTGCCGTACCTCATCGCCGAGGTGCCGGAGCCGGGCGTGCCGAAGCTGCTCGGCCAGTTCCTTGGCCACAAGGATCCGGACGCGGTGGCGGCGGCGATCGAGACCCTTGTCGAGATCGGCGACCCGGCGCACGCGCCGCTGATCCAGCCGCTGCTCGGCGACATGCGCACGGTCGAGCTGGCGGACGACGGCGGCGAAGACGCGACGTCGGAGGTCACGATCGGTGAGCTCGCCGAAGAGGCGCTCGGTCTGCTCGCGCCCTACGACGAGGAGGAAGAGGACGGGGTCGCCTGATGATCGGCCCGCCGCTGAGCGCGGCGGACGCCGTGTTGTTCGAGCACGCGGTCGTCCCGCGCTACATCTCGTTCTTCGCCTCGCTGGCGGTCGACATGCTGCTGCCCTCCGAGGCGGCGCGCATCGTCCACCTCGGCTGCCGGAGCGGCTTCCCCGACGCGATCGTGGCCGACAAGCTGCCCGGCGCGACCCTGGTGGGCGTGGACGGGTCCGCCGCCGCGCTCGATCTCGCGCGCGCCAAGGCGGCGCTGTTCTCCGGGATGAACGCGAGCTACGTGCTCGCCGACGCCCTGCCGACGCCGCTGCCGGACGCGAGCTTCAGCCACGCGTTCACGCTGCACCCGGTCTGCCGCCCGGATGAGCGGGCGCAGCTCCTCGCCGAGCTGCACCGGGTCCTGGTCCCCGGCGGCCAGGCGCTCATCGCGCTGCCGCTGCGCGGCTCGTTCCCGGAGGTGGCCGACATCGCGCGGGAGTGCGCGCTCAAGCAGGACCTCTCGGAGCTCGGCGCGGCGGTCGACGCCGCCTCCGCCAGCCGTCCGACCCTCGAGACCATCGCCGAGGAGATCGAGGGCGCGGGGTTCGACGAGGTCGAGGTCGACGTCCAGCTCATCGCGGTGTCGTTCGACAGCGGACGCGAGTTCCTCGAGGACCCCATCTCGAGGCTGATGGTGATCCCCGAGGCGACGGCGATGCTCGATCTCGAGCCGCAGATCATCGACTCGATGCTCAAGTACCTGCACCACGCGGTCTCGAAGTACTGGTCCGAGGGCGTGTTCGAGCTGACCGTGAACGTCGGGTGCGCGAGCGCGCGGCGGCCGCTCGGCTGACGATCGACCCCGAGCGCCGGGCCGGGCGATCGAGGCGCGGCCGGCGCTAGCGGTCGTGCCCGCCGCCGCGGAGGCCGAGCTCGTCGAGCCCGGCGAGCGCCGCGAGCGAGACCGGGTGGTACGGGGGCCGCGGCGTGATCGGCTTCTGGACGTCGCCCCCGCGCTCCTCGATGAGCCGCGCGCAGAGCGCGAGGCACCACTTGCCCTGGCACCAGCCGGTGCCGAAGCCCGTGTAGCGCTTGACGGACTCGATGTCCTTGTAGCCGCGCTCCATCGCGGCCTCGAGCTCGTGCAGGGTGACGTCCTCGCAGCGGCAGACGAGCGTCTTCATCGACCTAGTCGCCCTCGTACTCGCAGCGCGCGTCGCAGGTCTCGAAGATGGTGACCCGGTTCAAGGACGGCAGCGACGGCGCGAGGCGGCTCCAGATCCACCGGGCGAGCACCTCGCTCGTCGGGTTCTCCAGCCCGGGGACATCGTTCAGGTAATGGTGATCGAGCAGGTCGTGGAGGGGAGCCCAGGCCTCGTAGAGGTGGCTGTAGTCGATGAACCACCCCGTCTCCTCGTTCACGGGGCCGCGGATCGCGACCTCGACCTTGAAGCTGTGACCGTGGAGGCGCGCGCACTTGTGCCCCTGCGGCACCTTGGGAAGGCGGTGGGCGGCCTCGAAGCGGAACTCATGCACGAGACGGACGTTCATTGGAGCAGCGGTCATGGGGCGGGCGCAGCGAGGCGTCAACGCCCGGCGGCCTCGCGGGGGGCGGCGGCGCGAGGTCCGGGGTTCCCTCGAGGGGCTCAAGCGGCTATATCCCCGGCCATGCCGCAAAAGCCCGCAGTGAGAGCCAAGAAGAAGCGACGCGACACGAAGCGCCTGGCGAACTGGCGCGCCAAGAAGGCGCTGCAGAGCGCCCAGGAAACGGCGCCGGCCAATCCGGCCGCCGCCGCGCAGCCCAGCAGCTGAGCCGCGAGCACCGGCCCTGGCCGGTGCTCAGCTCGCCGGCTCGTCCTCTCCGTCGTCGTCCGGCTCCGGCCCGGGCGAAGAGAACCCTTTGCGCCGCGCAGCGCGGACGGTCGCGACCTCGGCGCGGGACGGGTTGATCACCAGAAATCCGTGGTCCGCGTCGAGGAGCGCGACGTCGCCCGGTGACGCCCAGCGGAACGCGCCCGCCACGTCCACGATCGACGGCACGCCGAGCAGCTGGAGCAGCACGAGCGAGCGCGGCCCGGACCGGTCGCTGAGCACGACGCCGACCGGGTTGGCCCGGGCGGAGATCAGGAGATCGAACACCGTCAGCTGGTCGCCGACGAGGACCGCCTTCGACGGGAGCTCGGCCCGCGCGTCCGGGGTCGCCAGCATCAGGATCGCGTCGCAGAGGTCCTCGATGTCGCGGGCGCGGTCCTGCAAGAACGGGTCGCCGACGATCCCGTTGGCGGCTCGCGCCACCTCGCGGGCGACCGTCCCGAGCGCCTGCGCGACGCTCTGCCCGCCGGCCGCGAGCTCGAAGGCGCGCGCGCGCAGGCGGCCGTCGCCGATCATCAGGAGGTAGGTCGAGAGGAACGCCGCGTCCTGCGCGAGCCTCCGCTCCGCCGCGCGCGCGTGGAGGTCGACGAGCGCCTTCTCCGCGATGTCGAAGGCGAGCCGCAGGAGCTTCGGATCGCCGCGGCCCCGCTGCGGGCCGAGCGACGAGCTGGCCGGCCGCCGCAGGGCCGCGATCGCCCCGAGCGCGCGACCCGGGAGGACGGGCAACCCCGGCAGCGTGACCTTGCGCGTGCCCCCGCCCGTGCGCCGCCGCCGCTCGCGCAGCTCGTCGAGCACCTGCGCGTGGCGCGCGCCGGCCGCGATCGGCGCCGTCAGGGCCATGAGGAGCTCGACGTCCCGCGCCGTGAAGGCGCGATCCCCCGCCCGCTGCACGACCAGGGCGCCGAGCGGACGGCCGCTGCCCAGGATGGGGGCCGCCAGGAAGACCGGGAACCGCTCCTCGTGGAGCTCCGGGAACGCGCGGTAGCGCTCGTGCTCGGTCGCCTGGACGACCGAGATCGGGCGCAGGCACTCGACCGCCATGCCCGTGATGCCCTGACCGACCGAGAGCCGCACCGTGCCGCGCGCCTCGCGCGGGAAGCCGACGTTGCCGCGCAGCACGAGCTCGTCGCCGTCGCCCTCGAGGAGGTACAGCGACGCCACGTCGGCGCCGAGGATCGCGGCGATCCGCTGCGGCGCCTCGTCGAGGAGGAGCGACAGCGGCATCGGCTTCGCCACGAAGGCCAGGTACTCGATGACGAGATCCAGGCGCTCGTCGCGGCGTACCTGGATCCTGGCGGAGGTGACCGACGGCGGCGCGTCCTCGTCCTCGGCATCCATACGACGATCGCTATCACACACGGTCGCCCGAGCGCACCTCGCACGCACCAGCGCCCGGGTCGCGCGGCGGTCCAGGCGGCTTCGGCGGCACGACGGGCGCGCTTTCAACGTGCCGCCCGCCCGCCTCGGCGCGGCCGGCGGCAGGTCACCGGACGTCAGAGCGTCCGCAGATCGACCGGGCCGTCCAGGGGCGGGCGCTGCATCCACCCCAGCGCCGAGACCCGCGCGCGCGGCGCCGCGGCGGACGCGGCGCGCGCGAGCTGCCCGCCGCCGCCCGCGCCGATCGCGGTGATCGCGCCGCGGATCGGCGCGAGCAGCGCCGGAGCCGCCTCGGCGCTGCTCGCCGCGACGTGGACGACGCGCGCCGCGGGCGGTAGCAGCAGCGACCGCGGCGCCAGATCCACGCCGACCCCGTGCCCTTCGCCCTCCCAGAACGAGCCGACAGCCTCGAGGGTCGCCCGGTACATGGCCACCTCGGCGCGCGCGGCGCCGTCGAGCGGCCCGCGCGGGACGCGCGCGCCTGCCGCTGCGAGCGCCGCGTGCAGGGCGCGCGCGAGCGCCTCCGCGCGCTCGGCCGGGCCCTCCACCAGCGCGAAGCGCGGCGACAGGCAGCCGCGCTGATCGAACGGCACGACGTCGTCGGCGATGTCCCGCGCCGCCTCGTCGAGGCGCGCGTCGGGGCCGACCACGGCGAGCCCGAGGCCGGCGCCGTGCCCGCGCACGAGCGCGCCGCGGCCGGCCTGGACCCGCAGCGTCGCCACGGTCCGGTCCGAGCCGTAGATGTGCAGCTCGGCGCGCGGCGCATCGCCGGGCGCGCCCTCGCCGGCCGCCTGCGCTCCGGCGTCCCCGAGCGCGACGTCCGCGACAAGCGCGATGGCGCCGCCTTCGCGGCCGAAGCCCTCGTCGGCCTGCAGCGCGCGCACGAGGAGCTCCGCGACGACGGGATCGCGGCGAGACGGGCGCACGAAGACCTCCGGCGCCGTCGCCGCCGCGACGGCGATGGCCCGCAGCGGCGCCGTGCAGACGTTGGCGGCGAGGACCACGTAGCAGCGGCGCGCGCGCCCCGAGGTCGCCACGAGCGCGTCGAGCTCGCCGCGGCTCGGCGCGACCTCGAGGTGGCGGCCGAGCGCGAGCTCCACGCCCTCGGGGGAGAGGCCGCTCGTGGAAGGCAGCCGCCGGCGCGCCTCCTCGCCCAGCGGATCGCGCGCGTCCGCGATCCTCGCCGCCGCGGCGATCACGCGCTCGACCCGGCGGCGCCGCGCCGCGCCCTCGTCCATCACGGGTCGCCGCCGAGCATCTGGTCGATCGCGATCGAGCAGCCGCGCGGCGGCGCCCCGGACGCGCGGCCCAGGAGCTCGACGCCCTCGTCGGTGACGCGCACGCGATCGGCGGTCTGGAGGGCGACGGCCGAGTCGACGTTCGCGAGATCGACGATCCGCGCGAGCCCGATCTCGCCCGCGGGGAGCGGCGCGAGCGTCCCCGGGTCGACCGCGGTGACCCGCGTCCAGGGCGGCGCGAGGTAGAGCCCCGGCGCGGGGCCCTGTCTGCCGGCGAGCGCCGCCGCGAGGGTGCCCTCGTAGAGCTGGCTGGAGAGCTCCGTCATGCCGTACTCGCCCACGACGTGCGAGAGGGGCACCCCGAGCGACCGCGCGATCGACGCCCGCAGCTCCTCCGCGGGCACCTCGCGCGAGCGGCCCTTGTAGCCGCCGGTCTGCATGACGCGGCTCCCTTCGGGCAGCAGCGTCGCGCCCTCGGGCAGCTGCGCCTCGAGCAAGTGGACGAACGCGAACGATGTGCCGAGCACGATCGCCGGCTCGCCCGAGGCGCGCGCCTCGCCGCACGCGCGGGCGAACCCCGCGGCGTCGAGCTCGCCGTCGCGCACGTGCCAGCTCGCCGGCCCCGCGAGGCGCGCGGCGAAGCGATCGATCATGAACCCGAGCGACGAGTCCGGGACCTCGTCGAGCGGCGGCGCGAGGACGAGCGCCCGGAGCCGCGCGCCGTCGGGCCACAGGAGGCGCTCCCCCCAGGCGACCGCGGCGAGCTCGTACGTCGCCGTGGTGCGGAACGGGTGCTCGCCGCGGGACGCCGCGCCGAGGGAGGTCCCGCTCGTGCGGAAGACGCGCTCGTCCGCCCCGGCTGGGTGGGCCGCGACGCGCGCGAACCGGAAGACGTCGCACGGCACCGCGGGGATCTGCGCCGCGCGCTCCATCGCGTCGACGTCCGCGCCGCGCGCCTTGAAGAGGCGGGCGACCGGCGCGCAATGCGCGGCCTGGTGCCGGGCGAGGGCGACCGCGAGCGCATCGAACGTCTCCGGGAGCGCGGCGTCCGCCCCGCGCTCGCCCTGCCGAGGAGAGGCCGCCGCCGCCCGGCCGGCGCCGGGCGAGCCCGCCCTGTCGCGGAGGAGCGACGCCTCGATGAACGCCCGCGCGCGGCGGTGCAGCGCCTCGCTCTGATCGATCGGTCCCACGGGACCGGGATAGCACGCGCCGGCCGCGTCTAGGTCGAGAGCACGCGCGCCAGCGCGCCGGCCGCGGCCGACAGCAGCGCCTCGGGGATGGTGAGCGCCGGCGTCAGCGTCAGCGTCTCGCCGCGCACCCCGCCCGTGAGGACCAGGTAGCCCTCGGCCAGCATCCCGCGCATGGCCCGCAGCCCGAGCTCGGCGCTCTCCAGCTCCACGCCGACCATGAGCCCGGCGCCTCGCACGTCGACGACGCCCGCGCCGCGCCGGAGCGCCTCCCGGAGCATCTCCTGGAAACGCGCGCCCACGTCGCGCGAGCGCGCCGCCAGCTGGCCTGCGCCCAGGGCGTCGAGCGTCGCGAGCGCGGCGCTCGAGGCGAGGGGCGATCCGGAGTGCGTCGAGGTGTGGACCACCTCTCCCTCGCGCGCCCACGCGCGCATGATCGGCTCGGGCGCGACGCACGCGGAGATGGGGAGCCCGCCGCCGAGCCCCTTGCCGAAGCAGAGGATGTCCACCGGCGCCCCGAGCGCTCCCGTGCGCGTCATCGCCCCCGACCGACCGAGGCCGGTCCAGATCTCGTCCGCGATCACGAGCGCCCCGTGCCGGTGCGCCGCGTCGCAGAGCGCGCTCAGGAACGCGTCGGGCGGAACGACGCAGCCGCCCCGCCCGAGGATCGGCTCGAGGAGGATCGCGCCGACCTCGCCGCCGCGCAGCGCCGCCTCGACGGCGTCGAGCGAGCGCGCGGCCCCCGCCTCGTCGCGCGGGTACGGCGCGAACGTCACGCGCTGGTTGAGCTGCTCCGCGAAGGGGGCGCGGTAGCTCTCGCGCAGCCCGCACGCCGCGAGCGGCGCGTACCCGAGGCCGTGGTACGCGCCCTCGAAGGCGACGAGCCCCGGCCGCCCGGTCGCGAGCGCCGCCGTCTTGATGGCCGCGGTGATCGCGTCGCTGCCGCTCTGGCCGAGCAGCGCCATGGGCGCGGGCCCGGGGTGCAGCGCCGCGAGGCGCTCCAGCAGGGTGATCTTCACGTCGGCCGAGTACACGTCGCCGAGGGCGAGCGTCAGCCGCGACAGCTGCTCCTCCGCCGCGCGCCGCACGGGCGCCGCCGCGTGGCCGAGCAGCAGCGCGCCGAAGCCCGCGCACAGGTCGACGTAGCGGTTGCCGTCGACGTCGCACACGTTCGCGCCGTGCCCGTGCGACAGCACGATCGTCAGCATATCGGCGCCGCTCTTCTGCGCCCGCGCCTCGCGGCGCCGTCCGAACGCGGGGCACTCGACGCGCTCGAGCCGCTCGAGGGCGCTCCGCGATCGGGGACCAGGCGGCGGCACCAGGATCTCGGGCAGCGCTGCGCCGCCCTCCGCGCCCGGCGCCGCCGGCAGCGGCAGCTCGCTGTTCGGCATCGTCGTTCCTCCGCCGGGATCTAGCGCGCCCGCGGCCCGGCGCTCAGGCGCAAACCCGGTTTCTCCCGCTGTTCTTCGCGTGATAGAGCCGCTCGTCGGCGCGCTTGATGAGGTCGTTCGCGGTGCGATCGCCCTCCTGCAGCAGCGCCACGCCGACGCTGATCGTCACGCGGATGCTGTCGGCCTGGAAGACGAAGAGGTGCTCCGCGACCTTCTGTCGCAGCGTCTCGCCGAGCGCCGCGGCGCCCTCGATGGACGTCTCGGGCAGGATGATGGCGAACTCCTCGCCGCCGTACCGCGCAAAGACCTCATCGCGGCGGATGCGGCTCTGCACGATGCGCGCGACCTCCTTCAACACGAAATCGCCGGCCAGGTGGCCGTGGACATCGTTGATGCGCTTGAAGTGGTCGATGTCGAACAGGAGGATCGCGAGGTCCCGCTCGTGCCGGCGGCCGCGGATGATCTCGCGCTCGAGCGCCTCGTAGAGGTAGCGCTTGTTGTGGATCTGCGTGAGACCATCGATGATGGTCATCCGGTAGATCTCTTCGTGGTATTGCGCCTCCACGTCGGCGCCGGACAGGAATTTGAAGATCGTGGGGCCGATCTTCACCCTGTCTCCGTTCTTCAGCACCACCTCGCGGGAGATCTGCTCATCGTTGCAGTACGTCCCGTTGGTGCTCCCGTCGTCGACGACCATCCAGGCGCTCGGCCGCTGCTCGAAATGGGCGTGCCGCCGTGAGACGGAGTCGCCGTCGAGCACGATGTGGTTGTCCGCCCCCCGGCCGACCCGCGTCGGGTTGTTCTCCAGCACGAACCGCTTGCCGAGCAGCGTGGGCTCCTTCGTGTAGATCACGACCAGGCAGTCGGTCGTGTTCTTGCTGCCGCCGCCCGGTGGGGGCTGGACCACCTGCGTTACACGAGTCTTTTCGTCGAAGTCACTCACGCGCGCTCAGCCCAACCCGTCGTGCGACCTAGCCTCGACATCGTTCGAGCTCTTCCCGAGACGGAACCTACCGGGGCGCGGCTCTGCAGTCGCGACCCGACGGCTCGATATGCCCTAGCTCGCCCAACGTCAAAGCGTACTGACATGCCCCGACTCCCGTCAAGACGGCCATCCAGGCGGAGCCGTCTTCGATGCTTCCTCCGCCTTCCCGACCCGACAACGGCGCACGTCGCCCTCTGCGCTCCGTCGTACCCTTCCACGCTCTCGGCTTGTTCCCCGCACGCCGTCCACCCCTCGCCGCCGCTTGCTCTGCACTGCATCGCCTGTGCTCGCTGACGCGCCTTGTGGGGCGTTGTGCGCTTGTATCGCAGTGGAGGCGCCGCCCCTGTCTCTCGTGCAGCCCGCGCTGCCGTCGATGCGGCTCTCTCTATGCGTTTCCCGGGCGCGCCGCCACCCATCCGGCGAGCCGTTGAGCCGGCAAGGGAGAGAATGGTTCGCTGGATCACGATGTGTCTGTTCGGCTGGCATGCCCGCGTGCGGGGATGAGGCTCTGTGAGTTCTGCCTCAAAACCAGGGCGCATCACAACGCTGAACTGAGCGCTGCGCACGCCGCGACCGCGCTGCGCGCGGGCCTCTTTGCGAGCCGTGCCGGTTGGTTGACTTGGCATACGGGGTGCGTAGGATAGACCTGCGTCGCGGCGGAGACCTTCCCCCCCCAGGTCCGTCGCGACGTTTTTCATTTCAGGCTGCCCGTGGCCATCTCCACCCCCGGCGCGGCCGCGTGTTCCTTCCTGGGATGATTCCCGGAACAGCTCGTTCCTCGGCTAGCGATCATGCTCCGTCGCTGCTGGAACGGTTTGCCTCGAAAGGCATCAACGGGCCCAGCCGGAGAAGGCGTCGAGAAACCGACCTCGGCAGCAAGCAGAGTATTGACGAAGCGAGCCCTGCCGGGCGGGTGCCGGCGCGAGAGCCCGGGCGGCGTCGGTCACGAGGGCGACGGGAGCGTCGCGCGCAGCTCGCCGCCATCGAATACCCAGAGCTCGCCCGGTCGCCCCTGGGTCCAGGCTTCGTTGGCCGTCAGCGGCGTCGTCGCGACCACGGCGACGCGATCCTTCGGGGTCGTGACCGCGGAGAAGTCGACGCGGATGTCGTCGTCCACGAGCGTCGCGATGCCGAACGGGGCTTTGCGGACGACGTAGCAGAGCCGGGTCGCGCAGCGGGCGAAGAGGTGGCGCCCGTCGCCGAGCAGGAAGTTGAACGTGCCGTCTCGGCCGAGCTCGCCGCCCAGCGTCGCGATCGCCTCCCAGAGCTCGCTGGTCCGGCGCGGGTAGCCGGGGAACGCGCTGCGGAGCCCCTCCAGCAGGTAACAGAACGCGTGCTCGCTGTCGGTCGTGCCGATGGGGTTGAAGCGGCCCAGCGCGCGGCGCCGGACGCGGCGCAGCGTGCCGTTGTGCGCGAAGACCCAGTGGCGTCCCCAGAGCTCCCGCACGAACGGGTGCGTGTTGGCGAGCAGGACGTCGCCGCGGGTGCGGCGCCGGATGTGGCCGATCGCGAGCAGCGTCTTGATCGGGGTCTCGCCGAGGAACCGCGCCAGCGGGCTGTCGCAGGCGGCGCTCGGGTCGAGGAAGACGCGCGCCGCGCGCCCCTCGAAGAACGCGAGGCCCCACCCGTCGGCGTGGGGCCCGGTGCGGCCGCCCCGGTGCCGGAGGCCGTTGAACGAAAAGACGATGTCGGTGGGGACGTTGCACTCCATCCCGAGGAGCTCGCACATGCTCGAAGCGAGACCATATCACCCCGGGAGGGGTGAGGCGCAGCGTCAACGATCGGGCTCGCCCTGCAGCGACGCGCGCGGGATGGAGTGGACGAGATCGATGACCGCCTTCACGGTGTCGACCGGCGTCTCCGGGATGATGCCGTGGCCGAGGTTGAAGATGTGCCCCGCGCGCCCGCCGGCCTCGGCGAGCACCGCCCGCGCGCGGCGCTCGGCGACGGCGCGCGGCGCGCAGAGCAGCAGCGGATCGAGGTTGCCCTGCACGGCGCGGTCGTGGCCGATGCGCTGCCACGCCTTGTCGAGCGGCGTGCGCCAGTCGACGCCGATCACCGTGCCGCCGGCGTCGCGCTGCGCCTCGAGGAGCGCCCCGGTGTTCGTGCCGAAGTGGATGACCGGGACCCCGGTCGCCTCGAGATCGCGGAGGATGTACCGCACGTGCGGCTGCACGTGCTCGCGGTAGTCGTCGATCGAGAGCGAGCCGACCCACGAGTCGAACAGCTGCACGGCCTGCGCGCCGGCGGCGACCTGGGCGCGCAGCAGGCGGCGGACGACCTCGGAGATCTTGCCCATGAGCGCCGACCACGCCTCGGGATCGCTCCACATCAGCTGCTTCGTGAGCCGGTAATCGCTCGATTTGCCCCCCTCGACGAGGTAGCTCGCCATGGTGAACGGCGCGCCGGCGAAGCCGATGAGCGGCGTCTTGCCGTCCAGCTCCTTGCGGATGAGGCGCACGGCGTCGAGCACGTAGCCGAGGCCCTCCTCGGGCTCGAACACGCGCAGCCGCTCGATGCCGGCCCGGTCGCGCACCGGCTCGTGGATGACCGGCCCCTCGCCCTTCGCGAACTCGAAGGGGGCGCCCATGGGCTCGAGCGGCAGCAGGATGTCGGCGAAGAGGATCGCCGCGTCCATCCCGAGCCGCAGCGGCTGGAGGGTCACCTCGAGGGCGAGCTCGGGCGTCTTGCAGATCTCGAGGAGCGTGTATTTCTTCCTGAGCTCGCGGTACTCGGCCATGTACCGGCCGGCCTGGCGCATGAACCATATGGGCGTCACATCGGTCGGCTCACGCCGGCAGGCGCGCAGGAAGCGATCGTGCATGGAAGGCTCCAGGATGGGTCGAGGGGGCGCCCTCGGGGCGTACCTTCATGTCCGTTCAGCCATCTCCCGGCAACGGGTTTCTGGGAGCGCCGGGCCGTGGCTTTCCGGGAACGCCTGACAGTGTATTTTTGGGAGCGTGGCGTCCGACCCGGGGGTGGGCGGGCCAAAGGGCGACCCAAGCACCGGGCTTGCGCCGTGTAGACTAGGAATCTATGGCGCGTCCTTCCAGACCTCCCGGCTTTGACATGACGTACAGGCCCGAGAAGCGCATCGCGTTCGGGCCGCCGATGAAGGAGCGCATCCCGGCGCTGCTCTACCTCGGCTTCGCCCTCACCGCCTCGGCGGTGATCTTCTATGGCCAGAACGCTCCTTCGAGCTCGCGGATCTTCCAGTACGTCGTCGAGGGGGATCGCCATCGGCTCGTCCCCTCGAGCGTGTGCGCCATCATCCTGTGCGTGAGCGCGCTCGCGATGGTGCTGCGCGAGCAGATGCGCGGCGTGATCGTGCACCCGGACGGGATCGAGCTGCGCGAGCTGCTCGGGTTCGGGCTGCCGCGCGTGCGGCGCTTCGCCTGGTCGCAGATCGACCGCATGGCGGTGCCCTCCGCGCAATCGACGGCCCGCGCCGCCGGCGGCGCCGGCGCGGCCAACGAGGGCAAGCTGGCGAGCAACATCCGGCTGGATCTCTGGGACGGGTCCCGCACCTGGCTGCCGGACGTGGGAGACAGGATCGCGCTGTCGGTGATGCTGGAGCGGGTGGCCCTGGCGCGGGCGATCCCGATCGAGGGGGGGACCGGGCTGATGGACGACCTCGGCAGCCCCCTCCAGGACGACGGCTGACCTGGCCTAGGCCGCGCTCGCGCCGGCCTTCCGCTGCGCGAACTCCTCGCGCACGCCCCTCCGCAGCTCGGGATCGAGCAGGAGATCCGCGCACGTCATCGCCATCGCCTTGGCGGCGATCAGCATCGAGTCCTGGCCGGAAGCGCTCGCCGCCTTGGCGGCGAACGCGTGCTGGTGGCAGGTCGTCTCTCCCTTGCCGCAGATCGCGATCCACGGGTGAATGGCGGGGAGCGCGTGGGACACGTCGCCCATGTCGGTCGAGCCGGTGCCGACGGCGGGGTCCATCTCGACCGGCGAGCGGCCGAGGGCGCGCAGGTGCTCGCCGAAGCGGCGCGCCATTTTCCGGTTGTTGACCATGTTCTTGTAGCCGCCCTGGTCGACGAGCGTGAGCTCCACGCCGCTCGCCATGGCCGCGCCGCGGGCGCAGCGCTCGACGATCCCCCGCACGCGGGCGAGCTCGTCGGTGTCGAGGGCGCGGACCGAGAACTCGGCCACCGCGACCTCCGGGATGATGTTGACCGCCTGGCCGCCGTTCTTGATGAACCCGTGCACCCGGACGCCGTCGCGGAAGTGGACGCGCTGGCCGTCGATCAGCCGGAAGGTGTCGAGGCAGGCCGTGAGCGCGCTGTTCCCGTCCCACGGCGCGAGCGCGGCGTGCGACGGCTTGCCGTGGAACTGGAGCTCGAGCCAGGTGCTGGCCAGCGTGTCGTGGGCGAGCAGGTCGCGGTCGAACGGGTGGAACATCATCGCGGCGTCGACGCCCTCGAAGGCGCCCGCCTCGAGCAGCCGGATCTTGCCGCCGCCCCCCTCCTCGGCGGGCGTCCCGACCAGATCGATGGTGCCGGCCACGGCGTCCTTCTGCCGGGCCAGCGCGAGGAAGGCGCCGAGCGCCCCCGCGGCGATCAGGTTGTGCCCGCAGGCGTGGCCGATCTCCGGGAGGGCGTCGTACTCGGCGAGGATGGCGAGGT
Source organism: Sorangium sp. So ce362 (assembly GCF_051519845.1). Lineage (NCBI taxonomy): Bacteria > Pseudomonadati > Myxococcota > Polyangiales > Polyangiaceae > Sorangium > Sorangium sp. So ce362. Next base: position 11,050,641 of record NZ_CP150332.1, read on the forward strand.
GGGGGCCCTGGCCCTGCCCGATGCGCGCGCGCAGCGAGGTGGGCATGCCGGCGAGCCCGCGCTCGACCTGGATGCCGTTCTTCTCGACGGCCTCGGCGAGCCACGCCGCGGCCTTGTGCTCCTCGAACCGGAGCTCGGGGCTCGCGTGGATGCGCGCGGCGATCTCGCGGAGCTCCGGGGAGAGGTCGTCGATGTCACGCGGGATGCGGCTCGGGTCGAGGCTCATGGGCGGGCAATACTACCCTGGATCCGCGCGCCTCGCCTGGGCCATGGTGGCGCCGGCGGAGGAGCTCCGCCGCCGGCGCCCGTCCGCGACGATGCCGCGCGGTCGGGCGTCCTCGCGGTTCTCACGGAATCAGGATCCTCGAATGGTCGGACCGCGCTGCTCCTCGCTCCTCCTCGGCCTCGCGGCGATGCTCGCGCCGCCCGCGCTCGCCGCGTGCGACGCCCCGCGCGCGCGTCAGGAGGCTCCGCCGGCGGCCTCGAGCGCGGCGCGTGCGCCGGATCGGGGCGCGGCGGCGCAGGCAGAGCCCGCCCGCGTCGCGGTCGAGGCGAGGGCGATGGGGACGAGCCTGCTCCTCGCCGCCTACACGAGCGCGGCGATGGACGAGGCGGCGATCAGGGCCAGGCTGGAAAAGGCGATCGCCGAGATCCGCAGGCTCGAGGGGCTCATGACGACCTGGCGGCCGGAGAGCGAGCTGTCGCGGGTCAATGCGGTGGCCGGGGAGGGCGCCGTGGAGGTGAGCCCGGAGTCGCTCGCCGTGATCGAGAAGAGCCTCTGGATCAGCGAGCGCTCCGGGGGGGTCTTCGACATCACCTTCGAGGCGATGCACGGGCTCTGGAAGTTCGATGAGGACATCGACGACAACGTGCCGCGGAGGGACGATGTCGAGCGGGCGCGGGCGCTCATCGATTACAGGCAGATCAAGCTCGATCGTGCGAAGCGCACGGTGATGCTCGGGAAGCCGGGAATGCGGATGAGCCTCGGGGGGATCGCGAAGGGCTACGCCGTCGACGCCGCGGCGCGGGTGCTGCGGGCGGAGGGGCTCTCGTCGTTCTTCGTCCAGGCAGGCGGGGACCTCTACATCGCCGGGAAGAAGCCGGACGGGTCACCATGGCGGGCGGGTGTCCGGGATCCGCGCGGCAAGGACGCGAGCGACTACTTCGCGATGATCGAGGTCGAGGACCACGCGTTCTCGACGGCGGGCGACTACGAGCGGAGCTTCATCAAGGAGGCCCGGCGCTACCACCACATCATCGATCCGCGGACGGGATTCCCGGCGTCCGAGAGCCGGAGCGTCACCATCTGGGCGAAGGACGCGCTGACCGCGGACGCGGTCGACGACGCGGTGTTCATCCTGGGGGCCGAGAAGGGGCTCGCGCTCGTCGAGTCGATCGAGGACTGCGGGGCGGTGATCGTCGACCGGAGCAACAAGGTGTGGGTGTCGAAGCGGCTCGGCGGGAAGGTCGAGGTGCTCCGCCAGCCGACGGATGGGCTGTAGGTGGGGCTGGCGCGGGGGACGCGCTGCGGGGGAGGGCGCCTTCGTGCGCGGAGGGGGGCTAGAGGCGAGCGCCTCGCGATGTGCGGCGCTTCAGCCCTCGAAGAGCTCGTCCAGCGTCCTGGCAGCGAGGATCCGCTCGGCCCATACCGCGAGCCGCTCGCCGGACGCAGCGAGGATCTGCTCCCGCCTCGCCTCGGGCACCTCTCCGAACCGCGTCCGGAGCTGGCGTAGCAGCACGGCACGCTGGCCCTCGTCGAGCCCCGCGCGCCGCCCCTCGTCGAGCCCCGCGCGCCGCCCCTCGTCGAGCCCTGCGCGCCGCCCCTCGTCGAGCGCCGCCTGGCGCTCGCGGGCCTTGATGGCCTCGATCTCGGGGTTGCCCTTGCGCTCCAGCGCGCGGACGACCTCACGCTCGGCCGCCGCGCCGTCGAGCAATGCGCGGACGGGGACCGGACGGACCAGGCACGGATCCTCGATCGTCGCGTCAGGCGTGAGCGGCACGAACCTCCCCTCGGCCGCCGACCATTCGGCGACCTCGTCGCGCTTGACGAAGAGGGCGAAGACGCGGCGCACGCCCCGGGCGAGGAGATCCTCGGCCTTCTCGCGCACGTCCCGCATCGATTGCTCGTTGACGATCTCGAACGAGAGCTCCTCCAGGTACCGGCGCCCCGTCGCCGGATCGGTCCCCGCCCTGCGGATGGAGAGGTCGGTGGCGAAATCCGAGCCCTCGGCGACGCGGGTGATGAGATCGGCCGCGCCGATGTAGCCGGGCCGAAGGTGCGGCGCGATCAGGAAATCCAGCCGCACCTGCTGCTCGGCGTGCGGCTCCAGCGCCGGCGCAGCGACGACCTTGCGCCCGCGGATCAGCTCGTCGCGCGTCACCTCCGGCGCCACGAGGTGCTCATCCACGGCCGGGAAATGCGCCCGCCGGGGCTCCGCGGGCGGGAGCTTGGCGGCCGCGCCGCCCCGGGCGGCCGGGGCGAGCAGGAGCGCGGCACCGGTCGGCTTGGGATCCATGAGGACAAGGCTAGCACGACGTCGGTCCCACGAGCCTCGCCGCCGCGCCAGCGCGCGCCGCGGGGCCGCTCCCGGAGCGCGCGCCGTCACCGCCGCTCGCGGCCGTCACCGCCACTCGCGGCCGTCACCGCCGCCCGCGGCCGTCACCGCCCCCGGTACACCGGCTTCCGCTTCTCGGCGAACGCGCGCAGCGCCTCGAGCCGATCCTCGCTGCGCAGCGTCTCGTCGTAGTGCACCCGCTCGATCTCGAGGCCGAGATCCAGCGGCACGTCGTAGCCGTCCTCGATCGCCCGGAGCGCCGCCGCCTGCGCGATGGGCGCGCCGCGCGCGATCGGCTCGATCCACGCGATCGCGTCGTCGACCACCGGCGTCCCCTCGGGCGATACCCGGTTCACGAGCCCCCAGGCGAGCGCCTCGGCCGCGGTGAGCTTCCTGCCGAGCAGGATCATCTCCTTCGCCCGCGCCTCGCCGACGACCCGCGGCAGCCGCTGCGTGCCGCCCGCGCCCGGGATGATGCCGAGCGACGTCTCCGGCAACGCGAGCTCGACGTGCGGCGCCGCCACCCGGAGATCGCAGAGCAGCGCGAGCTCCAGCCCCCCGCCGAACGCGACCCCGTTGATCGCCGCGATCACCGGCTTCGGGCTCCGCGCGAGCACCCCGAGCTCCGTCCGGTACAGCCCCACCTGCCGACGGACGTCGTCCGGGCTCATGCCCTGCCGCTCCTTGAGGTCGGCGCCGGCGCAGAACGCCTTGTCCCCGGCGCCCGTGATCACGAGCGCCCGCACCTCCGGATCGTCCACGAGCTCGCGCCCGAGGCGCCCGAAGGCGAGCAGCGCGTCGCGGGAGAGCGCATTGCGGCGATCCGCCCGATCGAGGGTGAGCACCGCGACCGCGCCGCGCCGGTCGAGCTTCACGGGAGAGGCGTCCGACATGGAGCTTCCCTAGCCGACGAGAGCGGCGCGGCAAAGAGGCGCCCTCACTTGGCGTCGGCCGCCTTCTTGGCCTTGGTCCCCGTCGCCTCGAGCTTGCCCAGCCGCGCCCGGATCTCCGCGTTGTCGCGCCGCAGCGCCTCGAGCTCGTCCCGCAGCCGGTCCAGCTCGCGCTTGCCCGCCCCGCCGAGATCGCGGAGCACCTCGCGGATCCGCCGCCGCACCCGGCCGTCGAGATCGCGGTCGAGCTGCCGCTGGAGCGCGCCGCGCGACCGGCCGTCGGCGAGATCGCCCAGCGCGCGCGCGACGTCGACCCGGAGGTACGGATCCGGCTGATCGAGCAGCTCCTCGAGGAGCTCGCGCGTCCGCCGATCGGTCGAGAGCTTCGGCAACGCCAGGATCGCCGCGCGGCGCCCCCGCGTCGGGATGCCGTAGCGCGTGCGGGCCGTCAGGTGCGGCACGGCGCGCTCGTCGCGCAGGTTCGCCAGCCCGTCGATCACGCCGCAGCGGATGACCTCGCCCCAGGAGGGACGGTCGAGCAGGTCGATCAGCGTGTCGAACCCCGCGCTCTGCCGCGTCGCCCCGAGCGCCCGCGCCGCCTCGGCCTGGACCAGGTAGCTCGCGTCGCGCAGGGCGAGCCTGCCGAGGAGCTCCGCCGCCCTGGCCGACCTGAAGCTGCCCAGGGCGCTCGTGACCGCCCGCCTCACCTTCGGGTGCTCGACGCCCGCGTTGCCCTCGAGCAGCGCGAACGCCGCGCTCGACTGGAGCGCGGCGAGCGCGCTCGCCGCGGCGGCGCGCACCCCCCAGAACTCGCTCGCGCCGGAGAGCGACTGCCCGAGCGCCCGCGTCGTCGGCGGATCGTCGCGCCGCGAGAGCGGCTTCGCGGCGAGCATGCGGCCGCGCGCCGTCGGCGCGTGGGCGAGCTGCGCCCGCAGCAGATCGGCCGGCGCGTCGATCTTGACCTCCCCCAGGATCCTGAGGTCCGGATCCACCACGACGAAGCGAGGGCGCCGCGGGAGCGGGATGACGAAGGTGTGCGCCTGCTGGTCCACCCGCCGCACCTCGCGGCGCACGCTCGAGCCCTTGCCGTCCGCGAAGCCGAAATCGAGCACCAGGTCGAACGCGAAGACAGGCGGCGTCGAGGCGTCCGGCTGGAGCGCGTGCTCCCGGCTGGGGTGCTGCCCGGCCGCCTGCGTCTGCTTCACGGTGACGGTGCACTGATCGCCCTCGAGCTCGATCTTCACGTCGAGCTCGGGGTGTCCGGCGCGGAAGACCCACTGCTCGAAGAAGCGCTCCAGCGACTTGCCGCTCACGTCCTCGAACGCGCGGGCGAGATCCCGTGTCTCCACGACCCCGCGCGCGTGGCGCGTCAGGTAGGTGCTCACCCCGCGCCAGAAGAGCTCGTCTCCGAGCTCCCGGCGGAGCAGGTGCAGCACGAGCCCGCCCTTCTCGTAGAGGTGTCGATCGAAGACGTCGAGCGGCGCCTCGTAGTCCTGGCAGACGATGGGCCGCCGGTAACGCCCGCGCGCCTCGCCCAGGTACGCGTCGAGATCGGCCTTCACGCTGTGATCGTACTCGTCGGCGCCGAGGTGGTGCTCCCGATAGACGTGCTCCATGAAGGTGGCGAATCCCTCGTTGAGCCAGCCGTGCGACCAGTCGCGGCACGTCACGAGATCGCCGAACCACTGGTGCGCGAGCTCGTGCGCGATGAGGTCGTCCGACGAGATGTCGAGCGCCGCCCGCTCGTCGAGCAGGATGTGCTCGTACATCGTGGTGGCGGTCGTGTTCTCCATCCCGCCGAAGATGAAGTCGCTCACCACCACCTGCGCGTAGCGACGGAACGGATACTTGACGCCGAGCTTCTCGCTGAAGTGACGGATCATGTCCGGCGTGCGCGCGAACGTGCGGCGGCCGTCCTCCTCGCGCCCCCTCGGCACGAAGTACGCGAGCGGGATGTCGAGCGCCGCGTCGTCGATGCGGGCGAAATCGCCGGCGACCAGCGTGAACAGGTAGCTCGGGTGGGGCTCGTCCAGCCGGTAGTGGAAGACGCCCGCCTTCTGCGACCTCGCGTCGCCCTCGAGCTCGCCGTTCGACAGGCAGTACCAGCCCGGCGGCACCTCCGCGCGGAGCTCGGTCGTCTGCTTGATATGGGGCTTGTCGATGCAGGGGAAGATGTGGCGCGCGTCCTCGTCCTGGCACTGCGTCCAGACCTGGCGCGGGCGGTCGGGGACGTGCTCGTCCGGCTCGAGGAAATAGAGCCCCCGCCGCGGCGTCGCCCGGTACCGGACCAGGATCGACACCTCGGCCTCGTCGAGCGGCACGGCCACGCGGAGCGTCTCGCCGTCGTACGTGTGCTCGGCCGGGTGGAACGCGCCGCTCGCCGCCTTGCCCGCGCCGCGCCGGGGCTTCGCCGCGCGCCCGGCGCCGGCGCTGATCTCGACCGCCTCCAGATCGAAGCCGACGGCGTCGAGCGCGATCTCGCGCGCGGCAGGGTCGACGCGGACCGCATCGAGCCGCGCCGTGCCGCGGATCGAGCGCTCCGCGACGTCGAGCGCGAGATCGAGGGCGATGTGGCGGATCGTGAACGGGCGCGAGCGCTCGTAGACGCGCCTCGTCCCGGCGAGCGCGAAGGGGCGGGACGCGAGCGCGAACTCGGACGACGAGAGCGCGGAACCGCAGGCACAGCGCGAATGAAGCCGGTACTCTAGGGACATCTCGGCGGAGTTTCCCCGCGCGGCGCCCGGCGCTGCAAGCAAGAACTCATGCGCCGGAGCGGGCGGCCGGGCGGTTCAGGTCGTCTTGAGGCCGTCGAGCACCTCGAGCGCGAGCTCGTATTTGCCGAGCGGCGGCATCAGGTAGGCCCCCTGCACCCGCTCGCGCACCGAGAAGAGCATCTCGCGGGCGATCTTGACCCCCTCCTTGCGCGCCTCGGGTCCGGCCGGCACCTTGCGCATGCGCTCGCGGATCTCCTCGGGGATCTGCATGCCAGGCACCTCGTTGTGGAGGAACTCGGCGTTCTTGTAGCTCACCAGCGGGAGCACGCCGACCAGCACCGGCATCCCCAGGTGCTCGATGCGCCGCAGCACCTTCTCGAGGAGATCCTGGTGGAAGACGGGCTGCGTCATGATGATGTCGGCCCCCGCGGCGCGCTTGCGCTCCAGGCGCGCGACCTCCTTGTCGAGGTCCGGGGCGCCGGGCTCGAGCCCCGTGGCGAGCAGGAACGACGTCTTGCCGCCCGGGATCGGCTTGCCGGCCGGGTCGAGGCCGCGGTTCATCGTGCTCGCCATGTTGAGCAGCCCGATCGAGTCGAGGTCGTAGACGGCCGTCGCCTCCGGGTAGTCGCCGACCTTCGGCGGATCGCCCGTGATGATGACGAGGTTCTTGATGCCGATCGCGTGGGCGCCGAGCAGGTGCGCCATCTGGCCGATGAGGTTCCGGTCGCGGCCGCAGACATGCAGGATCGGCTCGATGCCGTAGCGCTGCACAAGGAGCGAGCAGAAGGCGAGGTTCGTCATCCGCGCGGTGGCGCGCGGGCCGTCGGCGACGTTCACGACGTCGACGCCGCTGTCGATGAGCATCTTCGCCGCGCTGAGCGCGCTCTCGGGGCTCAGGCCCGGCGCCGGGTTCACCTCGACGGAGACCACGAACTTGCCCGCCGCGATCTTCGCCGCGAGGGGGCTCCGCTCGCCGAGCGGCGTGGGCTCGCTCCCCGTGGGCGCGTCCATCGTGACGTGCGGGCGCGAGGCGACCTCGGGCACGGCGCCGCCCCGGAGCATGCGGGCCGACTTGGCCATCCACTTGACGTGCTCCGGCGTGGTGCCGCAGCAGCCGCCGATCATCACGGCGCCCGCCTGGATCATGCGGCGGGAGAAGACGTCGAAGTACTCGGGCGTCGCCATGTAGAGCAGGCGGCCGTCGACCGTGCGGGGCAAGCCCGCGTTCGGCTGCACGCAGAGCGGGAGCCCCGCGGTCGCCATCCGCTCCGCCATGGCGAGCGACAGCTGCGGGCCGTCGCCGCAGTTGACGCCGAGCAGGTCGACGCCCCAGTCCCGCAGCGTCCGGGCGACGCGCTCCGGCTCGCTGCCGTCGGCCACGACGCCGCTCGTGTCGAACGTCATCGACGCGAGCACCGGGAGCCCCGGCGCGGCGCTCCGCGCCGCCTCGATGGCGAGCTTGATCTCGTCGAGATGGCGAAATGTTTCAAGGACCAGGAGGTCCACGCCCCCCTCGGCGAGCGCGCCGGCCTGCTCGGCGAACGTGCCGGCCGCGGCGGCGAGGTCGTCGCGCGTGGCCACGCCGGGCACGAGCCCGGTCGGGCCGATCGAGCCGGCGACGTAGGCGTCGCCGCCCGCGATCTCGCGCGCGATGCGCGCGCCCGCGAGGTTGAAGTTGCGCACCTCGTTGACGAGCCCGTACCGCTCGAGGCGGAACCTGTTCGCGCCGAAGGTGTTCGTCTCGATGACGTTCGCGCCCGCCGCGAGGTAGTCGGCGTGGACCTTCTTCACGAGATCGGGGCGCGCGACGTTGAGCTGCTCGAAGTTCTGGGTGACGAACACCCCGCGCTCGTAGAGCAGCGAGCCCATCGCGCCGTCGAACACGAGGATCGAGCGCCGGATCGCGTCGAGGAGCGGGGCCTCTGGTCTCGTGCGGGACATGGGGCCCATCGTAGGGTCGGTCCGGCTTCTCAGGAAGGGGGCGCTACGCGGTTGACGTCGCGGTTGACGTCGCGGTCAGGATCTCGGTAGGCAGATCTCGAGATGAGCACGCCCCGATGGCTTCACGCATTCGCCCTGGCGATCTCCGCCGCTGCTCCGCTCCTCGCCGCCTCCTCGCCGGCGCACGCCTGGGATCCGGTCGTGCACCGCTCGGACGCGGGCGTGGATCTCTACCTGTGGAGCGCCCGCGTCCTCGGCGCGTCGGTCGCCGCGGTCCCCTTCATCCAGTTCGAGCCGACGCCCGATCTGTTCATCAACCTCAAGTTCCCGCTGGCGCTCTCCCTGAACGGCCCGGGGGATCTCGAGGATCCGCGCGACGGCCAGTCGCGCGCGGGGCTCGGCAACCCGACGTTCACGCTCTACTACTCGGACGTCAAGCGCAAGCTCACGTGGTACGCGGGCGGCCGCGCCGGGCTGCCGCTCGGCGTGGTCGACGACTACGACTGGCGCTTCGCCACGGGCTACGCGTCGGCGGCGATGGCCTATTACGATATGCACCTCTGGGCGGCCGACGCGCTCCCGATCGGCGGGCTCGGCGGCATCGAGTACCGCTTCGGGCGCTCCTTCGTGCTCCGGGCGGGCGGCGACCTCACGTTCTTCGTCCCGCTGCAGGACCGCGGCCGGCGCGGGTTCCTCGACGACTCCGACGATCTCGACGTGGTGTTCCAGGCGAAGGTCGAGCCGGAGTTCCAGAGCCGCGCCGGCTTCGGCGGCGGCGTGGCGCTCCAGACCGTGTGGGTCCCGTCCTCGATCTACAGCGATCGGGGGCAGGTCTCGCTGCTGCCGTATTTCGTGTATGACAGCCAGAAGAGCTTCTTCATGCGGGCGGGCGCGCTCCTCGCGCTGGACGAGCCGCTCGGACCGGCGTTCGACCGGGGGAGGATGGCGTCGCTCTACCTGCAGTTCGGTGGGCACATCGACTAGCGCGCCGGGCGGCTCGACAGGGCGAGGGATGAACTGCAGGGGCACAGGTGCCGTGTCGGGCAGGACGGCGCCGCCGGCGCGCTCGCCCGGGCCCCTCGCCGTCATGGAGGCTCGAACATGACCCGTCGCCGCGCCATCGCCTGGGGCGCCGCCGCCGTCGCCCTGGTGGCCCTCGCGCTCCTCACGTTCCTGCTGAACCGGCCTCCGCCGGACACGACGCCCGAGGGCGCCTATCTCCGCATCGCTTACCGCCTCGGCGCCAACGATCTGCGCACGTGCTTCTCGTACCTCGAGGACCGGGCGCAGCACGCGGCCTACACCATCCGGGACTACCGGCTGAAGGCGAGCGAGCGGATCGAGGCGAGCTACCCGGAGCCGGAGCGCACGCGCCTGCTCGAGCAGTACCGTGCGCACGCGATGGCCGAGGACGGGGCGGACGTGTGGGTCGACATCGCCGCGAAGCAGGGCTTCGCCGCGCGCCTCCGGCGCGATCTGTCCGGCGTCGCGAAGGTGGAGGTGACGGGCGAGCGGGCCACGGTCGAGACGGCGCGCGGCACGCGGTACCCGTTCCGGCGGCGGGACAACGGCATCTGGGGGCTCACGCTCTTCACGGCGGAGCTCGTGGCCGAGGCCGAGCGGGCCGCGCGGGACTGGGACGTCGTGGAGAAGGCGGCGCTCGATTACGAGCGGGGGCGGTGAACAGGCGCCGCCGGAGCGCGGTGCTCGTGGGCGATCGCTCGGCCGGGGCAGGGAGCGCACCCTCGTGGAGCTGAGCCGCGCGGACGCTTCGGCGATCGATCCAGAGGCCAGAGCCGCAGCGCTGCGAGAGCTCGGCGTCGACCCGGGCGCCTGGCTGGCGAGCGGGACCGAGGCAGAGGTCTACGGCTTGACCGACGAGCGCGTCCTCAAGCTCTATGCGGATCCCGGCCGGGCCGGCAAGATCGAGGTGCTGAGGAGGTTCTATGACTCCCTGCGCGGTGAAGGGCTGACCTTCGCGCTTCCGCGGATATACGACGTCACGCCCATTCGAGGGCTGCTGGCCGTCATCGAGCGCCGGATCGAGGGGAAGCCGCTCTCCGAGCTGCTCCCTGATCTCGATGCCGAAGCCGCGCTCACGGCGCGAGAGCGCTACATCGACGCTGTCACGGCCCTGGCGGAGCTCAAATCACCTCACGGCGTGTCGCAGTACCTCCTGCTCGACGCGTCCGGGGCGAGCAGCGCGCGGGCGCAGGGCTGGTATGAGTTCGTCTACCGCCTCGCAGAGATCAAGATAGAGCGGCAGCGGGCTTCCCTGGAGGCCGACGTGGTCGATCTCTCCGCCAAGCAGGCCCGGCTCCGCGAGCTCTACCTCGGCCAGAGGTACGATGGCCCGCTGTGCGTCGTGCACGGGGACTTCTTCCCGGGAAATGTGCTGATGCGCGACGCCGAGAGGGTGGCCGGCGTCATCGATTTCGGGAGCTTCACCATGTTCGGTGACCCCTTGTATGATGTCTCTCTCGCGTGCGTGCTCTTCGATATGTACGGACCTGAGAGATCGTCGGTCCGTGACGAGCTGATCGCTGTCGCGTTGCGCAAGGTCGGCGCGGATGAAGAGGGGAAGCTCTATCGTTACGCGATGGCCTATGCGCTCATGTCATGTGACCTGTACTCCGGCGCGGAGGGGTTGCGCCAGGATGGTCACTACAGGTGGGCCGTGGATCTGCTGAACACGGAGTCTTGCTGGCAGCGCATGGCGTGATCGCACCGCGGACCCCGCCGCTCACCCCTTCGCGATCCGCCCGAGCGCCTCGTCCGCCGACAGCAGCACCTGCTCCCACTCGTCCAGCGCGTTCGGCCAGTGCGGCGCGAAGCGCAGCACGCCGTCCGGGATCGCGCAGGCGATCCCGAGGCGGGTGAGCTCGCGGTAGAGCTCCACCACCGAGGCGCCGCCCGGCGGCCTCACCCCGAGCGCGCACCCTCGCAAGGCCGGATCCGCCGCGCGGAGGCTCTCCCAGCCGCGCTCCCGCAGCGCCTCCTCGAGCGGATCCAGGAAGCGGTTCGCGTGCTCGTGGATCCGCTCGACCCCGATCTGCAGGATCAGGTCCACCGCCGCCTCGAGCCCGGCGTAGCCCGCCGCGTTGAGGTTGCCCCCCTCCACGAAGTCGGCGCGCTGCCGGATCGGCCGGTCGTACCGGAGCTTGCCCGGGCCCTGGAAGAGGAAGCTCACGCCGTCCTCGTGGCTCAGCCAGCCCGCCACCGCCGGCCGGAGCGCCGGCAGGCGCTCGCGGCGGATGTAGAGGAAACCCGTGCCCTCCAGCCCCATCAGCCACTTGTGCCCGCCGCACGCGAGGTAGTCGACCCCGGCCGCCTCGACGTCCACCGGCGTCGCGCCGACCGCCTGCACGGCGTCCACGCACAGCTCGGCGCCGTGCGCGCGGCAGAGCGCGCCGATCGCCGCGAGCGGCATCCGGAGGCCCGTCTGGAACTGCACCGCGCTCACCGCGACGAGCCGCGCGCCGCGCCGGAGCTCGTCCTCGAGCCGGGCGAGGCCCGAGCCGCTGCCGTCCGCGAAGCCGCCGAGCGGCAGGAAGACGACCTCCAGGTCGAAGAGCGCCGCCGCGCGCTGCCACGGGGTCACGTTCGCCGGGAACTCCCCCTCGAAGAGGATCACCCGGTCGCGCGGCCGCCACGGCAGGCACAGGGCGACGTCGGTGAGCCCGCGCGTCGTGCTCTGCACGAGCGCGATGTCGTCAGCCGCCGCGCCGATGAGCCGGCCGAGCTTCTCCCGCAGGCGGAGCCGCTGCGCGCTCCACGCCGGGAACGCGGCCGCCCCCTGCGCGGCGTAGTCGTCGAGCAGCGCCATCATCGCGAGCCGCACCGGCCGCGACGGGGGCGAGATCCCCGCGTGGTTCACGTAGACGAGCGGCGCGAGGTGCGGGAACAGGCCGCGGTCGCCGAGCTTCGCGGCGAAGGCCCGAGCGTCATCGATTTCGGCGGTGTGTCGCATCGGCTGGCTTCCCCCGGCGCTCGCCGCGGACCTTGGCGAGGTAGCGCGGCGGCGCGCCCTTGCCGGCCGCCGGCGGCACGAGGCAGTGCGGCTTCGTGCCGATGAGATCACCGCGGCCCGCCTTGATCAAGGCCTCCCGCGCCTCGTCGTGGTGCGCCGCGTCCCAGTAGAGCAAGAGCGCCTTCTGGAGCTTCTTCTCGCGGAGATCCTTCGCCGTGTACACAGGCTCGCGCGTGAGCGGGTCGATCCCCGTGTGGTACATGCACGCGGCCATCGACATCGGCGTCGGGATGAAGTCCTGCACCTGGCGCGGCCGCATCCCGTTCTTCTTCAGGTACACGGCGAGATCGACCATGTCCCGGAGCGTCGAGCCGGGGTGCCCCGAGATGAAGTAGGGCACGAGGAACTGGTTCTTCCCGGCCTCCTCGCTCGCGCACCGGAACTGCTCGGCGAAGCGCTCGTAGCTCTCGATGCCCGGCTTCTTCATCTTGTCGAGCACGTCCTTCTTGCTGTGCTCCGGGGCGACCGAGAGCTGGCCGCCCGTGTGGTGCGCGGCGAGCTCCTCGATGAACTCGGGCGACCGCTCGGCGAGGTCGTAGCGCACGCCGGAGGCGATGAAGACCTTCTTGATCCCCTCCTCCTCGCGCACCGCCTTCATCAGCTTGAGCAGCGGGCCGTGGTCGGTGTTCAGGTTCTCGCAGACCTCCGGGAAGACGCACGAGAGCCGCCGGCAGGCGTTCTCGATCGCCTCGTCCTTGCACCGCATCTGGTACATGTTCGCGGTCGGCCCGCCGAGGTCGCTGAGCACGCCGCGGAAGCCGTCCATGCGCCGGAGCGCCCGCACCTCGCGCAGGATGCTGTCCGCCGAGCGCGACTGGATCACCCGGCCCTCGTGCTCCGTGATCGAGCAGAACGTGCACCCGCCGAAGCAGCCGCGCATCGTGACGACCGAGTGCTTCACCGTCTCGTAGGCCGGGATCGGCGCGTCGTACGACCAGTGCGGCACCCGCGTGAACGGCAGGTCGTAGAGCGCGTCCATTTGCCCCGTCTCGAGCGGGAACGCCGGCGGGTTGAAGTACACAGCCTCCGCGCCGTGCGCCTGGAGCAGCGGCCGCGCATTGCCGGGGTTCGTCTCGAACTGGAACGCCCGCGACATCTCGGCGAACGCGCCCCGGTCCGCCGCCACCTCCTCGTAGCTCGGGAGGAGCACAGTTTTTCCGTCCGAGACGTAACGTGAGCCCTCGATCGGCTCCCACTCGCCCTTGCGCATGGGGAAGGCGGTGCCCCGGACGTCGCGGATGGACCGGACGGGCTCGCCGCGCCGGAGGCGGTCGGCGACTTCCCAGACGGCCTTCTCGCCCATGCCGAAGATGAGCAGGTCGGCCTTGGCGTCGAGCAGGACCGAGCGGCGGACCTGGTCGGACCAGTAGTCGTAGTGGGCGATGCGGCGCAGGGACGCCTCGATGCCGCCGAGGACGATGGGGACGCCGGGGAACGCCTGGCGGCAGAGGTTGGCGTAGACGATCGAGGCCCGGTTGGGGCGGAGGCCCACCTGTCCGCCCGGCGAGTACTGGTCCTCGCTGCGGACCTTCTTCTGGGCGGTGAGCTTGTTCAGCATCGAGTCGAGGTTGCCGGCGGTGACCCCGACCATGAGCCGGGGCACGCCCATCCGCAGCAGGTCGCTCGGGTCCTGGTAGCGGGGCTGGGAGATGACGCCGACGCGGAAGCCGCGCCCCTCGAGGAAGCGGCCGATGATCGCCGCGCCGAACGCGGGGTGGTCGACGTAGGCGTCGCCGTTGACGAGCAGGATGTCGAGCGCGTCCCAGCCCCGCGCGCGCATCTCCTCGCGGGTCGTCGGCAGGAACGCGGTGAGGTCGCGAGCGGCGGCGCCGGCGCTGCGGCGGAGCTGGAGGAGGGGCACGGCGCCGTCACCCTACGGGTCGGGAGAGCGGTCGGCAAGGGGGCGGCCGCGGCGGCGCCGGCCGGTCGGCCAGGGAAATTCCGCGGCTCGGGGCGAGCTCCGGGGGCGGGGGAGGCGGAAAAGGCGCGGCCGAGGCCGGCGCCCGGGGGGCGGGCCGGCGGGCGCCGCCCGCGTTTTCGCCGGCAAAACGCGCAAATTGCACGACACCCCGCCAGCAGATCACGAATTCGTGTGGACGGAGCATCGAATCTCCGGGGGCGACAGGAGGGCTGGCTCGCCGGGGGCGGGCTCGGGGCCGCGCGGGAGTCGCTCGGTGCGAGTCGCGCGGCTGCCATAAAAACACTGCAATAACGCGCAGTTACGCGGCGAGGGGGCCGGTTCCCAAACGACTCGGAATGAGGGTTCGTAAAAATTATATGTGGAATCTCAATCCGACGATGCTCTTCGCGCCAAACATCAAAGCTTCGTTGTGCTGCATGAGGTAGGTGTTCCTTTCCTTCGCAGGACGCTCCGCGGGTATGGCGTCGACCCTCACGATCTCGAGGACGTGCTGCACGACATCCTCCTCGCGGCCTACCGCGGTCTGGAGGGGTTCGACGCGAGCCGCCTGCTGCGCGCCGCCCTGGGGTTGCGCGACGAGGACGAGGTGGGCGGTAGCCAGCCGGTGCCGTTCAGCGCGGTGCTTCCCTATGTGAGCCGCCTGCGGGCGCGGCGGGCGTGGGACCCGCTGTACCGGTGGCTCTTCGGGATCGCGTGGCGGCAGATAACCCACTACCGGCAGCGGGCGTTCCGGCGCCGCGAGATCCCGGTGGGCCTGCAGGGCGGCAGCTCGATCTTCGCCGGCGTCGACAGGCGCCCCCGCCTGGAGCAGCGGGTCGAAGCGACGGAGCGGGCCGAGGTGATCGACCTGCTGCTCGCGAGCCTCGTCCCGCAGCGGCGCGTCATGCTGGTGATGCACGACATGCTCGAGATCCCGGTCGTGGAGATCGCCCGGGAGCTGCAGATCAACGCGAACACGGCCCAGAACCGCCTCCGGCTGGCCCGGGAGGACTTCCGGGCGGCGGTGAAGCGGCTCGGCCCGGAGCAGCGGAGCGCGCTGCGCCTCGGCGAGACGCCGTTCGCCGCCGAGGCGACGACGCGCCGCCGGCCGGCGCCCCGGCGGCGCGGGTAGAGTAGTGTTCGACCGCGGCGGGCACGGCGATCGGGAGCAACGAAGATCCTCCCGATCCACACGTCCGTCGTCCGCCATCCTTCTTCGTGCCCGTCATCCGGCTCTCGTGACCGCCGGTCTCTCGCGAGCGGGCGACCGGCTTCCTCGCCCGGCGCGCCGGTGCCGGCGAATCATGGATCCATGGGGTGAAAGCCCCGAAGCCGCAGAAGATCGAACATGATGCTGCCGTTCGCCTCCTGCTCGTCGACGGTGACATCGAAGCTGAGCCCATGCTTCGGATCGACGGTGCCCCCGGACGCATCGCAATCGCAAACGCGGTATCTACACAAGTCGTCTCGCCGAGCGTCGTCGTGAGGTGGAGGTCCCACGCCCCGCGCTCGTTCCGGGACACCACCGCGCGCGCCTTCAGCGGCGGCTCGCCGTTCGCCTCGAACGGCCGCCCGACGCGCTGCTCGATCTCGGCCAGCACGTGCCCTCGATCCACGCATTCCCCGGGCGCGATTCAGCTCGTTCGAGCGGTCGTTGGCGGTACGAATGGGAGCGCTTCAGATCGTCGCTCTCATGAGCTGGCTTGTTCCACCATGGATGGCAGCACGGCGCCGGCCGCCGGTTCACCTCGGGAGCACGCCCTCGGGCCACTGGGTGCGGGCGTCGTGTTTTACGTCGGGCAGCTGCTTTGGCAGCAGGGCGCCGCGCAGGTCGGCGCCGCGCAGGTCGGCGTAGCTCAGGTCGGCGTCGCGCAGGTCGGCTCCGGTCAGCGCTGCGCCGTCGAAGCGGGCGGCGGCGAAGTAGGCGCCGAGGCGGGCGCCATTCAGCCGGGCGCCGGCGAAGATCGTCCGATGGCACTTGCAGCCGGTGAAGTCGGCGCCGCTCAGGTCGGCGTTGCGGAAGACGGTGTCGAACAGGTCGACGCCGCGCAGATCGGCGCCGGCGAGGGTGGCCCCGGTGAAGTCGAGCACCGCCATCAGGTGCTCGCGCAGATCGAGGCCCGCGAGATCGATGCCCTGCAGCGCGGTCGGAAAGTCCTCGCCGCGGACCTCGACGTAGCGCCGGCGCCAGGCGTTCCAGCGCGCGGCCGCCTGCTTCACCTCGCCACGCAGGAGGGCGCGCGCCTCGTCGGGGGTCGGCAGCAACAGCTTGGCGAGCGCGGCTTCGCCGAGCGTCTCGAACGTCGCGCCCTTGGCGGCGAGCGTCTTGACCACCACGGCGGAGGGCCGCTCGCCGAGCGCGAGGTGGGTGACGCGGGCGTCCGGCTTGCTCGCTACCTCTCCGCCGAGCTCCTTCACCGTCGATTCGCGGAAGTCGGGGCTGGTCGACTTGAAGCGTCCGGCGAACAGGAAGCGCGTCCCGGCGAGGCGCTGCTCGAACGCGGGGGCCGGCGCCGCCGCCCGGCTCGCCTCGCCGGGATCGGGGGCGAGCAGGATCGGCTCGCCGACCTCCGGCTGGGCGGGCCCGAGGTCCTCCACCACGACGTCGCCGCTCGGGCCGACGTGCGCCACGTCGTCGCCGAGCGTCGCCAGCGGCAGCGCCTTGCGCGTGTCCGGCGGCCACACGTCGATGTCGTCGGAGTCGAGCCAGCGCGCGCGGGCCGGGTCGGTGAGGTCGACCCGCAGCAATCGCCCGGCGGAGTCGGCGACCACGAGCCGAGCGCCGCCGACGAACGCGGCTTGCCCCAATCGCACGCCCGGGCGCTCGAGGCGGGCGAGGGTCTCGCCGTTGCGCGGGTCGACGATCAGGAGCGAGCTCTCGGGGCTGTAGTGATTGAGGCTGGCGTCGACGCTGACGGCGAGGATGCCGCGCCCGGACACCGCGAGCCCGCGCACGAGCGTGGTCGAGCCGCCGCTGTCGAGGGGGATGTCGCGGATCGCCGCCGGCGCGGCGCCGAGCCGCCACAGGTGCAGGGCCTCGTCGGCGGTGGCGAGCCAGGCGTCTTGCGGGCCGAACGCGCAGGCCCGCGCCTCGCCGGCGTGCGGCAGCGCGGCGAGGCGGACGCCCCGCTGCAGGTCCCACAGCTCGACGTGGTCCTGGGCCGGCACCGCGAGCAGCGCCTCGCCGCGCGACAGGGCGAGCGGGCCCGAGGCGTGGTTGGAGAGCTCGAAGCTCGCGGATTGCGCCGCGTCGAGCGCGTCGCCGACGAAGATCCGACGATGGTCGAGCCGCACGAGCTGGCCCGACGACAGGCCGCGCTGGTCGGTCGGGGTGAAGCCGGCGGCGATGGCGGTCGATCGGCCGGTGGCGCGGTCCCAGGCGACGCAGGTGCTGTGTGACGCGGCCGCGACGGCGCGAGGCGTGAGCGCGAGCCTGACGATCGGCGCCGGCGCGGCGTCCTCGACCCGCGGCTGGCCGGTCTCGGCCGACCACACGCTCAGGGCGCCGGTGGTCGAGCCGGTGGCGAGCCAGCGACCGTCGGGCGACAGGGCGGTGAGCGAGCCCTGGGCGTGGCGCAGCGGCACGGCGATGGCGAGCTCCTGGCCGCCGCCCGCGACGCGCCACGCCCGCAGCATGTGCTCGTTGCCCAGCGAGAAGGCGCGCGCACCGTCGGGCGAGACGGCGACCCAGCGACAACCCGCGTCGCCGCCGGCGGCGAACTCGTGCCGGCCGCCGAACCGCGGCACCGGCTTCAGGCCCGGCAGCTGCCACAGCTCGACCTTGCCGACGCCGTGACCGACGAGCAGGTAGTCGCCCGCGGGCGAGAAGGCGAGCGCCAGCACCTTGGTGCTCTTGCGCTTGGCCAGCTCGGCGCCGCTGCGCGCGTCGTACAGGCGAACCGTGCCCTTGGCCGAGCCGGTCGCGAGCATGCGGCCGTTGCTGCTGAAGGCGAAGGCGTACAGGTCGCCGTCCGGCTCCTCGATGGCGCGGGCGACGGCCCCGCGCGCGGCGTCTCGCACCTCCGCCTTCGACCCCGCAACGGTGATGAGCGACGCTCCGTCGGGGCTGACCGCGGCGAGGTGCAGCGGTTGTTCGCCGGTCACGGTCCAGACGACCTGCGCGTCGGCGGACAGGCGACGGATCCTGCCCCACGTCGAGACGACGAGCCCGCCGTCGGGCAGGACGCGGAGGTCTCGCCACACGCCGTCGAGCTCGCGCCGGGCAGCGACTGCGCCGGTGTCGACGGCGAAGGTCAGCCAGCGCGTGGCGCCTTGACCGGCGGCGAGCGCCTCCAGGAGGCGCGAGTCGGGCGAAAAGCCGATGCCCGTAAATTCGCCGGGGGCGTTGAAGCAGGAGGCGCCGTAGTCACGACGTGCGGTCATGCGGGTTGCGGTCTATCGGAGACGGGCGGGGAAATCCAGGGCGAGGACGAGCGTGGATGGCGCGAGGGAGTGGTCCGCCGGGGCGGCCAGAAAGAAGCCTCGCGCGCCGGGCGCCGGATATGGCATGACCGCGCGGGCCCTCGCGCCTGCGGACCACCGACGATGGACCTCCTCTTCGATCTCGACGGCACCCTGACCGAGCCGGCGCTCGGCATCATCCTCTGTTTTCAGCACGCCTTGCAGAAGATGGGGAGGGCGGCGCCGGACGCCGGGCGCCTGCGGCGCCTCATCGGGCCGCCGCTGCGCTCCGGGCTGGCCGAGCTCCTGGCGACGGACGACGCGGCGCTGATCGAGGAGGCGCTCGGGCATTTTCGCGAGCGCTTCGCGACGACTGGCATGTTCGAGAACGAGGTGTATCCCGATGTCCCGGCCGGGCTCGCGGGGCTGGGCGCGGCGGGACACCGGCTCTGGGTGGTGACGTCGAAGCCGGGGGTGTACGCCCAGCGGATCGTCGAGCACTTCGGGCTCGCGCGTCATTTTCGCGATGTCTACGGGGCCGAGCTGTCCGGGGAGCGCTCGGAGAAAGGCGAGCTGATCCGCCATGTCCTCGAGCGCGAAGGCCTGGATCCGCGGCGCACGTGGATGATCGGCGACCGCAGGTTCGATGTCGCCGGCGGCCGCGCCAACGGGACGTGGACCGTGGGCGTGCTGTGGGGCCACGGCTCGGAGGAGGAGCTGCGGGGGGCGGGCGCCGACAGGGTGGTCGCCAGCGTGGCGGAGCTGCTGGCCTGCTGGTAGCGCTGAATTCGAGCCTCCTTGCGCCTGTGCTGGTGGCCTGCCGGGGCGCGCGCCAGCGCGACGGCGCTGTAGCCGCGCGGGGCGACGGGGGGCGTGGGGACCAGGGGGATCGAGACATCCTGGCCAAAAAACAAGACAAAAATCGACGAAATCTAGAGAATAAGCCCGATGATCCAGGTCGATTCGGGCTCCATCCAGAATTTTGTCGCTCGAATCAGGCTAATTCAAAGCGAGATCCAGAAAATCGACTCAAGAAACAAGATAAATACACCCTGAAACTAGAAAAATAGCTCAGGAATCGAGCGAATCGGGTCGTTCCGGGGATGGACGGCCGAGTACGCCTGGCTCGGGCCGGCTCTCGACTCGGATCACCTGCCGGTCGTCGCGGACCTGCGATGGGTCGGCGCTGCGTAGACCGGGCTACGCCGGTGACCGGGACGGTCCGCCGGCAAAGATTGCTGACCTCGGCGCGCGGAGGAAGGCAGAGGTCGCCGAGCCGCGTGACCTCTTGCGGCCTTGATCCCATCGATCGACCTGGCCCGCTCCTGCAAAAGGCGCTCGCTCACCACGTCAGCATCAAGCGACGGTGACCGATACATCCATTTATCGAGGATACTATGAAGCTACGTACACTGTCTCGAGGGTTGGGTGTTGCTTGGTGGACGGACAAAGCCGATCGCGGTGCGACGATGTGTGGCGTGGCAAACGGCTCCAGCTGGGTCGCGATACCGGCACTGGCAGCCTATCCAGCGAGGACCATCGCCAGTAATCCTTTGCCGCGTGAATGCATTCCCAAGCAGGTGACGGCAAGGCGAAAGGATCCCTCTACCCGGACGAGGGCGATCGCCTCCTGCGGAGCCAAGCGCTCCGCCTGCGCTTCCGGATCCACTCACCTGGGCGACGCGGTCCCGGCCCCCACGGCCGCCGCCGCCCGCCTCCGCGCCCCCCGCGGCCGCCCCCTACTCGTACTGGACCGACTCCGCCGCGTTGCTCCGCCCCGCGCTCCGGGCCGGGTAGAGCGACGCCCCGAGCGCCACCGCCGTCGCCCCGAGCGCCGTGAGCAGGCCGTACTCCAGCGGGATGCTGAGCTCGACGTCGAAGCTCGACACCGTGCGCAGCGCCCCGAGCGCCGCCGCGCCCAGCGGGATCCCGAGCAGGACCGCCAGCACGCCGCCCAGCGCGCCCACCAGCGCCCCCTCCATCAGCACCATCCGCCGGACCTGCCCCGCCGTCATCCCGAGCACGCGGTGCAGCGCGAGCTCCCGCCGCCGCGCGTGCAGCGCCAGGACCATCTGGTTTGCCACGCCGATCGCGGCGAGCACCGTCGTGAAGCCGAGGATCATGTCGAAGATCACGAAGTCACGCCCGGTCGCCTTCCGGCGCACCGCCTCGAGCTCGACCCCCGTCTGCATCCGGATGTCGCGCGCGGGCGGCACGTCGGCCAGGAGCTCGCCCCAGGGCGGCGTCGCCGGGCCGCCCCGCGCCGCCGCCGCCCCGGTCACCGGATCGGCGAGCGCCACCGTGTGGCCGATCGCGAGCACGTATGGCGAGATGACCGGGAAGTCGGCCGCCTCGATGACCGCGTAGGTGCGCAGGTTGCGGTACGCGCCGGGCGCGTGGACATAGCCCAGCTCGTCGGTGACGCCGACGATCTCGAACCGCCGCGCGCCGGCGCGGCCGCTCACCTCGAGCTGATCGCCGGGGCCGACGCCGAAGCGGCGGGACATCATCGTGGAGACGATCGCCTTGCCCGGGCCGAAGCGGCGGGCGAGCGCGATCGACTCGGGGCGGCCGGTGGCCTCGGCGAGCGCGCGGAGCTCGTCGGCCGGGACCGCATGGACGACGTTGGGCCACGGCGTGCGGCTCGAGAAGCGCGCCGCGACAAGGCGCGGCGGCAGGCTCGGCAGGAGACGCTCGGCGTGGCCGAGCGGCTCGTCCGGGTAGAGGAACGCGTAGGGCGCGAGGGCGCGGCCCGCCCAGGCCGAGACCTCCTGCTTGAGCGCCCCCGTGGCGATGTGCAGCGCGAGCAGGAGGGCGAAGACCATCATCACGCCGCCGACGCTCCAGGCGAGCTCGTGGCCGCTGTGCTCGACGCGGCGCCGGAGCAGCAGGCGCTCGGCGGCCCAGCGGCGCGGCGCGAGGCGGACGGCGAGCGCGCCGAGGCGCGCGACGAGATCCGGGACGAAGACGATGGCCGCGAGGAACGCCGCGCAGACGAGGCCGGCCTCGAGGACGAAGAAGGCGAACAGGGGCACGGACTGCCGGAAGAAGGGGCGGAGCAGGCCGTAGACGAGCACCATGAACGGCAGCGCGAGCAGCATGACGCCGCGCATGCGGCGCCGCTGCTCGGCCCCGCCCTCGAGGAAGCGCGGGCGCAGGGCGCGCGCGATGTCGAGGCGGAGCGCGTCGCGCACCGGGCGGAGCACGCCGAGCAGCGCGGTGAGGGCGCCGGTGCCGCAGACGAGCAGCATGGCGCTCCAGGGCAGGCGGATCGCGTGGAGCGGGATGCGCGCGCGGCCGGTCGTCGTGATGCCCGCCTTCGCGGCGAGGTACGCGAGCGGGATCGACCCGAGCAGGCCGAGCGCCGCGCCGGCCAGGCCGAGCAGCAAGGCCTCGAAGACGAAGACCGCCGCCACCTGCGGGGGCAGCGCGCCGGCGCTGCGCAGGAGGGCGATCTCGCGGCGGCGGCGCTCGACGGCGACGTTGAAGGTGAAGAACACGATGAGGGCGCCGACGAGGAACGCGGAGAGCGAGCCGAGGCGGATCGCCGACCGCATGATCTCGTAGTCCTCGTGCGTCTCCTCCTGGGCGTCGGCCGCGGCGATGAGCGTGCCGTCCGGGCGGAGGCCGCTCAGGGCGACGGTCTGCTCGGTGAAGACGGGGAGATCGGGGTTCGTGACGGCGCTGCGCGCCTCGACGGCGCGCGTGCCCACGTCGAGGATGAGGACGACGTTGACCGTGGCCGTGCCGAGGGCGACGCCGAGCAGGGCGGCCATCGCGCCGAAGCGATCGGCGCGCAGGTTGCGCAGGGCGAGCATCCGGACGAGCGGCTGGAAGAGGGCGCGGAGGAGGAGCATTCAGATGCCGAGCTCCTTCAGCCGATCGTGGACGGCGGCCGAGGTCACGGCGGGGCCCGCGAGGGCGGCGTCGTGCAGGAGGAGGCCGTCGCGCATGAACACGACGCGGTGGGCGCGGGCGGCGTCCTCGGCGTTGTGCGTGACGAGGAGCATGGCGCTCCCGGCGTCGCGGAGGGCGTCGGCGAGCAGCGCCATGATGCGGCGGCCGGTCGCGATGTTGACGTTGCCGGTCGGCTCGTCGGCGAGCACGAGCGCCGGGCGGCGGACGAGCGCGCGCGCGATGGAGATGAGCTGCATCTCGCCGCCCGACATCTGCGAGGGCAGGTGCTCGGCGCGGGCGCGCATGCCGACGTGATCGAGCATGCGCGAGGCGGCGTCGTGGTCCGGCGCGGCGCCGTCGATGAGGTACGGCAGGACGATGTTCTCGTAGCCGGTGAGGGTCGGGACGAGGTTGAAGAACTGGTAGACGATGCCGACGCGGCGGCGGCGCAGGAGGGTCCGCCCGTGCTCGTCGAGGGCGGCCATGTCCTCGCCGAGGACGCGGATCTCGCCGCGATCGGGGGACTCGAGGCCCGCGACGCACGAGAGCAGCGTGCTCTTGCCGACGCCGGAGGGGCCCATGATCGCGCACATCTCGCCGGCGTGGATGTCGAGGTCGACGCCCCGGAGCACCTCGATCGGCGTCGCGCCGAGCGCGTGGGACTTGTGGAGGTTGCGGACGCGGAGGACGGGTTGGTCGGAGCTCACGGGAGGATCGCGATCTGTCTACAGCATCTGCGCGCACGCGGTGAGCGTCGCCGCTCAGAACACGACCTTGAGGTGCCCGCCCACCGTCGTGAGCACCAGCGTGTACGTCCCGTTGCCGAGGTCGTAGTCGGACTCGGTCACCGTGCGCGGCAGGATGCCCTGCACGCGGACGTCGCCCGAGAGCGAGACGCGATCGCTCAGCGTGAGGACGCCGCCGACGTCGCCGATCAGCCGGTGGTTGTCGGGCGAGGCCACGTCGATCGTGCTGTCCGGCGAGGCCGGCGACTGATAGCCGACCGACGCGGTCGCGAGCAGCGCCTCGCTCAGCCGGTACTTGGCGCCGACCTCCAGCCACATCGTGTCGTTCCACCGGCGCGGCAAGGTCACGGTGACGCTATCGGCGATCCCGAGCTTCGGCTGGGCGAGATCCGGTGAGGAGGCCTTGACCACGAACGCCTCGATGTCCGAATAGAGCACGTACGACAGGAGGCCATCGACGCTGAGCTTGTCGTTTACCCGGTAGCCGACGCCCGCGGTGAGCCGCTTGGGGAGCGTGAACGAGAGCTCCGCGTCGCCCTCGACGAGGGGCTTGTAGCGCAGGCCCTGCTCGGCCAGGTCCTGCGTGAAGAACGGGTGGTTCATGTCGATGGCGAACTTGCCCTTGTACCGCATCGCGGCGCTGTGCTGGTACGTCAGGCCGAAGCGCAGGTCCTTGTTCGGGTTGAAGGCGAGCCCGAGGTGGAAGGAGGCGCCGTGCGATAATGCCTGCTTGAGCGCGATGGGGCGCGCGAGGACGTCGAGCTCGCGCAGCTCGGACGGCGTCGTCGGGCCGAAGTCGTTGTCCTGCTTGAGGTAGGCGAGGCCGTCGCGGAACTCCTTCAGGCTGGCGAAGTCCTGCACCTTCGAGAGCTCGGCCAGGCCGCCGACGTACGACACGCCGGCGCCGAGCGAGAGCTGGTCGGTCACCCGGAGCCCGGCGGCCACCGTGAGCGAGCTGGCGACGATGAACGCCTGCTGGAGCTGCCAGCGCTGCGCGCCGTCCGGGAAGCTGAGCGCCGCGGCATAAGGGACGTACAGGCCGACGCCCACCGTGAGGCGCTTCGGGAGGACCGGGATCGCCAGGAAGGCGTTGCCCGTCGGCGCGACTGGCGTCGTCGAGACCTCCTCGGCCGCGCCGGCCTTGCCGGGGGCGACGTTCGCCGGATCGAGCGGGAGCTTGAACTGGAGGGTGTCCGGCGTCTGGTACGCGCCGCGCCGCTCGCGCTTGTAGGTGGCGTGGCCGACGATGAGCCCCGCGCCGAGGAGGAGCTCCGGCCGCTCGACGCCCGCGAGGGCAGCCGGGTTCCAGTAGACGGCGGCGGCGTCGGACGTCGTGGGGCCCGAGACGCCGCTCGTCACCCAGGGCGCGTCGATGCCCGAGGCGCGCGCGTCGCCCGCCGTCCGGCAGACGAGGCCTGTCGCGAGCGCCAGCGCGGCGAGTCCACGTCCTGTCCATTGACACGCACGCGCACGCGCACGCGCGCGGGGCCGCGGGGTCGGCAGAGCTCCTGTCATGACACGGGTCCTCACGGTGGGGGGGCCGATCACTGGATCCGGGTGAGGGTGAGTGAGAGGCGATGGGCGCTCGGCTTGTCGCCGATCTTGATCTCGTAGCGGCGCCCCTCGTCGTCCGCGAAATACAGCGTATCTCCTGGCTTGACCTCCACCTTCTCGTGGAGCGCATCGCCGTCGATCTCCTCGGTCGTCGATACCTTCTTCGTGAGCGCGGCGTCGGCGAAGAAGCCCGGGCTCTCGTACGCGTAGTCGCGCACGCGCGCGCCCTCGGCGTCCTTGCGGATGTCGTCGGGCGCGACGAAGTAGAGGTAATCCCGCTGGCCGGCGACGCCGCTCTCGGTGCTCGGCTGGTAGAGGTAGAAGTCCGCGTCGCCGGCGGCGTTGTCGTTGAGCTCGATCGCCATTTCCTTGAGGACCGCCGGATCCCTCGCGAGGTTCTCCTTGATGCTCGCGACGAGATCCTCGGTCTTCACGCCGACCGGGACGTCGCGGAGCGTCACCTCGAGGTCGGCCTCCCCCTCGGCGAGGCCGCCGTCGTGCAGCCGCGCCTGGGCCACCTCGAGGAGGATGTCCCAGAAGTAGGACGGCGCGGGCGGCGGATCCTCGAGGACGATGCTGCTGTCGACGCTGATCTCGGTCCATCCGGTGTCATCGACGCAGACCTTCACCGGCTGGAAGTCGCTCGTGGACGTGCCCTGGGGCCCGTAGCTGGAGCAATGGTCCTCGATTCGCGCTGCCCTGAGCTCGCCGGCGCGGGCGAGGATGTGCTCGAATTCCCAGAGCGGCCGCTCCCAGACGGGCGAATCGCCGCGCGGCGCGGGCTCCCGGCTCGTGCCGCCCGGCAGGTACGTCGCGCTCTCGGGGATGGCCAGGGTCAGCTCGCCGATGCTGAGGTTCTTGGCCAGGTTGTCGAGCTCGAGCCAGTCCGGCTCGCTGAAATCGAACAGGGTGTCTATCTGGCCGGGCGTGCTGTTGACGCTCGCGACGTCGGCCCTCGTCGCGTCGACTCCCTTGTACGGGAGGGCGTTGACGTCGACCCGGACCGTCATCGTGAAGTCGTCGAGGGCCGCCTTCACCCCGGAGGCGGCCTTGATGAAGCCGGGGTGCTTTGCTCCGCCCGGGTCGTCCGGATCGAGCGGCGCCGGGCCGAACTGCTCGGCGAGGCCGGCGAAGTCGGTGACCACGTCGTAGAGCGTGACGGGGATCGCGTGGGGCGCGACGGGGTAGATGCCGTCCGGGTGCTCGTCGTTCGGCGGTCCCCTGCGGCGCTGGGTGTTCGGGTGGGTGCTGACGAGGTTCTCCAGGACGGCCTGCGCCGTGATCTGGACGGGGATGAGCCGCTCGTTGCCGGCCGCGCCCACGAGGTCCGCGAGGATCTTCGACGTCGGGAGCCCGACGGCGTTGCCGACGCCGAGCAGGCCCTCGAGGCTCGTGCCGCGGAGATCGGCGTTCTCGGGCGTCATGTTCAGGAGTCCGACGAGGTTCTTCGACGCGGGCGGGAGCGCGTCGATCTCGGCGGGGGGCATGTACATGACCTTGAGCAGCGCGTTCTCGATGAGGGCCGCGATGTCGAGATCGAGCAGCCATATCCCCTCGAGCGTGGGCCGCGGGATGGCCTTGAGCTCGTCGAGCGTCAGCGTCTTGGCGAAGCCCCTCGCGTCGAACCGCAGGAACTCGAGCGTGAGGGCGCGGCTCTCGTCCACGCCGAGCGCCGCCGGGGGCGGCGGCTGCTCCACGGTGACGGCGTCGACGCAGCCGGGCAGCGCGCAGGAGAGGGCGGCGGCGGCCAGGGGGGCGAGCCGGGCGAGCCGGCGGCAAGGGGGGGCGGCGGGGCGGATGCTGTCTCGCGCTTCCATGATCAGAGCCTCTCCACGTCGGCGGTGATCTCCACCGGATCGTCGCTGTCGGGCACGTGGAAGCGGACCTCGTGGACGGCGCCCTCGTCGTCCTGCATGTAGAGCGTGGTCTCGCCCGGCGGCAGCCTGTATTTCTCGTGCGCTGTGTCGGCGAGGCCCTCGAGCTCCTTCTTCGAGACCTTGCTCGCCTCGTCGAGGTCCGGGCTCGTGAAGAAGCCGGGCCTCTCGTACGTGTAGGCGCGCGGGGCCTCCGAGCTTTGATCCGAAGGCCGGAGGTCGCCCTCGGCAACGAAGAAGAGCGTTGGCGCGCCGCCCGGCGCGCCACGGTCGTAGAAGAAGTCGAGCGCGTCGTTGTTGACCCAGTACCTGCCGAGGATGATCTCGGCGATCTCCTTGGCCTGGCTCTGCAGGGTCGGGCGGAGGTCGGCGAGGATCTGCTCGCCGGTGAGGCCGATGCCGACGCCGTGGAGCGCGTAGACCGGTTGGGCGGCGCCGTCAGCGATGTCGGGGATGCCGTCGCCGGTCGGGTCGTGGATGGCGAATTGCGCAACATCGGTGAGCAGCTCCCAGAAGAACTGCGGATCCGGTATGCGGGGCGGCGGGTCGGGCGGGAAAGCGATGTTGCCGAGGAAGACGGACCAGCCCGGCGGCTCGCCGTCCTGGCCGATGTTCACGCCCAGCCGGCAGGTCGTGCCAGACCGGAAGTAGCACCCCGTGAAGGGCACGCGCTCGCCATAGCTGAGGTAGGCCGCCTTGCCCACGATGTGCTCGAGCATGAATGGAGGGACGGTCCATACCGTATCGGTGCCGACCGGCATGCCCGGAGAGTTCTCCTTGCAGGCCGGCACCTCGGTGCACGACGGCACAGTGGTGGGCAGCTCGCGCAGCGAGATGCGCATATCGACCGTCGGCGTCGGGGCGATGCCGGTGATCTGGAGCTTCTCCGGATCGTTGAAGTCGAACCGGAGCGGCGCGTCGCCGAGCCGGAGGAACATGTCGCCGCCTCCCTTCGAGAGGTCGATCCCCGTGACCCTGCGCAGGCCGGACTCGGCGACGACGCGCATCTGGAAGTCGGGCAGCAGGACGTCGCTCTTCGTCGTGAAGGTCTCGTCGTCCGGCACGAGCACGCCGGGGTGGTCCCCGCTGGGCCCGAGCTTCTCGGACAGCGGCTGAAGATCGAACAGGGCCTCGTAGAGGCTGACAGGCATCCTCACGCCGTCCAGGCTGGCGATGGCCGGGTGCGGGCCAAGCAGCTGCTGCTGGAGGGCGAGGATGAGCTTCGGTATCGGCACGAGCGGGGCCGTTCGGTTGTCGCGCGTGGCCGTCGGCTCCGGCGGGACCGCCAGATCGAGGCTGATGCTGTCGGCGAGAATGTCCGCGAAGTCGAACGCGAAAGTGCCGGGGTTGTCATCAAAGAGTGCTCTCAGCTCCTCGAGCGACGTCCCCTCCACATTGGCGTTGGCGGGCGTCATGCTGAGCAGCCGGACGAGCGCGAACTCCGGCGACGTCCGCCACGCCGCCCCGAAGCTCTGGCCGAGCGGGGTGAGCGCGCAGTCGTGGCCGGGGCTCGCGCTGTCGTTCCGCCACGAGGTCCCGCACGCGTTCTGGATCTGATCGAGCGCGCTCCGGAGCAGGCCTGTCGTGTCGACGTTGAGGATCGTGATCTGCTTGGCGCCGTCCTCGCCGAAGACCTGGAGCGCCTTCTGCTTGTCGAGCTCCAGGACGACCGACGGGACCTCCGCGTCGTCGATGCGCAGGCGAAACCGGTTCGGCTCCTCGATGACGGGGCCGCCGCCGGCGCCGCCCTCGCCACCACCACCCCCGCCGCCTGCGGCCCCGCTGCCGCCTCCGCCGCCGCCGCACGCGGCGAGCGCGGCGAGCGCGGCGGGCAGCAAGAGGGGAACACGGCCGCCGAGCGCGGGGCCGCGCCGGGAGGAGGGAGCAAGCGGGGAGTGCGTCATGAGGGCTCCTCGTCGTGGGACCTGCTCGAGATCCACAGGAAGAGACGCCCGATGCTACCCAACTTCGACGCGCCGGCGCGACAAAGAGATCGCGCCGCGACGACGCGGAGAGCGCGATCCGCGACGACGCCAGGAACGCCGGGACACATGTCGGTGTCCCCCGGTGTCCTCTCGTTTTTCCGCCGCCGCCGGCGGGTCAGCGGTCTGCGCTACGTGCCTTCGCGATCGTTCTGGATGTCCACTGCCGCCGCCTGCACGTCCGCTGCCGCCGCCTGCTCGTCCGCCCCGGTCGCCTGCACGTCCGCTGCCGCCGCGGACGGCTCGTCCGATGCGGCCGTCCGAGCGCTTGCCGCCGCCATGGACGGCTCGTGCGGCGCATCCGCGGGCGGGGGCCGCATGGACGATGACGTCGCGCCCACGAGCTCGCGCGTCCGGTCGAACAGCGCGCGCAGCTGCGCGAGGCCCGGCTTGCGCTTGCGGGCGGCGATCGCGAGCACCTCCTCGCGGACCGCGGCGTTGATCGGGGTCGCGATGTCGAGCGCCGCGCCGCGCTCGACGACCTCGCCGTTCAGGAAGTCGACAGCGGGCGGACGGCCGCGCTCGATGGCGGCGAGCATCGACGAGCGCATGCGGCGGTAGCGCGCGCCGACCGCGAGGAGCAGCGCGTGCTTCGCGAACAGGCCCGGCGAGCCCGCCGCGGTGCGCTCGGCGTCCGTGAGCGCGATCCAGTCGAGGTCGAGCGTCCCCGCCACCTTCTCGAGGCGCACGCCGATCGCGCGCGAGACCTGCACGGTCTCGGTCATGATCTCCAGCGCGAGGCGGCGGACGAAGCGGTGCCTGAGGAGCGCGCCGAGGCGATCGCCGCCGACGGTGCCGAGCGACGAGATGGCGCAGTTGATGGCGAGCTTCGACCAGCGCGCGCCGGCGAGGTTGTCGGTGACGGTCGTCGCGCCGATCGCCTCGAGGATGCGCGCGAGCTCGTCGAGGCGCGGGTCGCGCGCGCCGTCGAGCCGACCGAGGACGAAGCCGCCGCTCGAGGTGCGGTCGTACACGCCGGGCTCGACCATCGAGGCGCCCCACGCGACGATGCCCCCGAAGGTGCGCTCCGGGCCGGCGATGCGGGCGATGCGCTCCTCGCAGAGGCCGTTCTGGAGGCAGAGCATCGCGCCCGACGGGGCGAGGTGCGCGACAACGCCGCGCGCCGCCTCCTCGACCTGCGGCGGCTGCGTCGCGAGGACGACGTAATCGAAGGGGCGGGTGTCCGGGCCGAGCTCGCGCACCGCGCGGCCGCGGACCGTGCCCGGGCTCGCCTCGCCGCGCACCCGGAAGCCGCCGGCGTTGATGGCGTCCGCGATGAGCGGGTTCGTCGTGAACGCCGTGACGTCGTGGCCCTGCTCGTAGAGGTGCGCGGCGACGATGCCGCCGATCCCGCCGCAGCCGACGACCAGCAGGCGGGGAGCAGAGGAAGCGCGGGCAGCGGACGAGCTCGGCGCAAGCTCGCCGGGTGAATCGATGAAGCTCATGAGAGATCCCTTACCACCGCTGCGGCGCGGGCTCGACGGGCTCGAGGGGAGCGGCATGGGGGGACAGTGGGGTCGGACACAGAGGAGAGCGACCGCCGGGGAGATGGCTCGGCAGGAGGGCGATGACGGGGTGCGTCGATTCGTGCCACCGCTGCCGGTGGTCGCGCCCGGCGTGAGCCCAGGGCGCTCGGGCGCCGAGGCGCGGTGTTCAGCTCGCGCTGGGGTCGGCGATGCGGCCGACGAACAGGAGGCTGCCCGTCGCGTTGTCGCGGATGAGGAACAGGAAGGGACTCACGAGCGCGAGCGACGCCGGCTGGGGCGCCGACTCGTCGCCGACGATGACCGCGGTCGCGGCCGCCGCCTCGGTGCCGGCCTCGTTCACGCCGACGAACGCCTTGTGGAGGACGTCCTGGATGTAGGGCTGTCCCGTGGCGTTGATCCCGGTGAAGTCCGCGACGCCGGACGTGAACGCGATCTCCATCCCCATCGCCTTCAGCGTGTCCTTGAGGCTCAGCTCGTATTCGAATTTGAACCTGGGCATCGTTGTGTCGACCAGGTGCTCGCTCATCGCGCCGACGATGCCGTCGACCTTCGCCGCGTCGAGCGACGCCTCGAACGCGTCGAGCGTGCCCTTCTCCGGCAGGAGGATCACCATCGACAGCTCGCCCCCGTCGTAGGGCATCGCGACCGCCTTGTAGCCGTCGCCCTCGGCGTACGGCATCTCCAGGTTGGCGTGCATCAGGGGCACGGTCACGTCGGTCCCGTCGGCCTTCTCGAACTGGCCGTCCTCCGTCGCGGTGGGCTCGAAGGGGGTGCGCCACGCCGCGTTGAAATAGATGGCGTTCGTCAGGACAAGCACTGTCTCGGGGGTGATCGCCTCGACGGGCACCAGCTTCTCGATCTTGCCCTCGGTCCTGTCGCTGACCCAGCCGTTGATGAGATCGACCGCGTCCTGCGGGTGGTCCACGAAGTCCACGACGTGCATTCCGGCGCCGTAGTTCAGCCCGAGCGTGTCCAGGAAGGGCGCCTCGAACGGGTAGCCGATCTGCCCCCAGAGCGCGTTCACGACGTTGAGGCGGAAGCCCGCTCCGTCGGCGCCCTGGGCGCCCTGACCGCGGCTCTCGAGCTCCTGGTCGATCCAGTTGAACGCCGGGTGGAGCCTGTCCTGCCCGAGGTCGAAGTGCATCGTATCAGCCATGGCCTCCTCGGTCTCGCCCTTCGCGCCGGCCCACGTCATCGCGAGCGCCGTCGAGATGCTGTAAGGCGAGTAGAAGACGTTGCCCGGCTTCTGGCGGAGCTGCTTGTAGAGGTCGAGCGAGAAGGCGGAGTTGCCCGAGACGAGCGCGGCCCTGTCCCCCGGAGGCACGTCCGGGGTCGAGATGCGCTGTTTGTCCGAGGCGACCACACATCCGGGCTTGTCGGCGTCGTGGCACGCCTCGCCCCCCGGGTCGGGGTTCGGTTTCTCGTTCGGCTCGGTTGTCGTCTCGCAACCGAGGATCGCGGCCAGAGACAGGACGAAGGGGGGAGCACAGGTTCGAAGGGTTCGCAGCATGCCGCTCGCCGAGCATCCGCCGTGCCGCCCCGGCCCCGAACGCGGGCTCCTGTGTCTCCGAGGCGACACGCGCGGCGCGTCCGAGCCGCCGCGCACCGCGCGCGCCCGACCCCTGACATCCGGCGAAAGAACTGGCACGGTCTGGCACAAGATCCCGGCCCGAGCCGGGAGCAGGCGGGTGCGAGCGATGGTATCCATCGCTCGAAGGGAGCGTGGAGCCCTACTCTTCGACTTCTTCCTTTGGGCTGCTCGCCCCGGCATCCACCCTCCGGAGGACGGCGAGGACCGCTCTTTCCAGGATGCGCTTCGACCTCAGCATCTCGCGCTCCGCGGTGCCCTCCTGGCCCTCGATGGCGATCGCGTTCGCGTCTCGAAAGTCAACCGTGTGATAGGCGGAGTCGCCGCTCTCCTCTTGGACCACGAGGGTGTTGAAGTCGCCACGCGTGATGTCGCAGTTGATGTTCCACTGCGGGTGGCCATCTGGCCCCGGATCGGGATTCAGGTAAAGACGGAGCTGGGGAAGCTTGATACACGGGTTGTTGTTGTACTTGTTGACGTAAGTGCATCGCTCGCCTGACTCGAGGATGTAGCGCTTCACCCGGTCCAGGTTGCCCTTGCTGAGGGTTTGCCGCTCCGATGAAGGTGTCGTGTTCTTCATGCAGCTTGCCTGTGCTCCTGCGAGGGCGACGAGCGGCATGAACAGCATGGCCACCCTTGCGATCACCGAGGAAGCGTTCATGAACGGCCCGACCAGAGGATCCCGGAGGCGAAGCCAGCCGCCGAGGTGGCTGCGCGAGGGCGAGCCCAGCGCTCACAGACCGAAGAATGCCACCGCTCGCGCGGGCATGTCGAGCTCGCCCGCCGTCCGGCCGAGCAGACGCGGGAGCTCCGGCGAGGGGGGCCCTCGCGGGCCGCGGCGGGCCGCGGCGGGCCGCGGCGGGCCGCGGCGGGACGTCATCCGTGGCGCCCCCGGACGCGAACCGTGATGTAATGGCCGTGCGCACCCCCGGGCAGCGGCTGCCGGGGACCACGCCGCGGTGCCCCCCTTGAGCGACTCTGCCCCGAAAGCGACGATCGCCGTGCTCGAGCGGAACCGCGTCGTCGGCCAGCGGATCGCCCGCGTCATGTCGGCCGCCGCCGGCATGCAGGACGTGCCCGTGGCCGGCGACCCCGCCGAGCTGCGCGCGCGGCTGTCCGAACGACCCCTGCTGCTCGGCTGCGACGCCGCCGATCTCGACCTCGCGCTCGAGTGGGCGGCCGAGCGCTACCCCAGCCTGCAGCTCCTCGTGTGGACCTCCGGCAGCACCGACGCGGTCCTCCACGCCGCCCTGAAGGAGCCGCGGCTCTCCAGCATCGTCGGCTGGCCGAGCTTCGCCTCGATGCCCCGGCCGTGGGAGATCGCGCTCGCCGTCCGCCGCATCGTCAAGCCGCTCGCGCTCCCGCCCCGCCTCTCCGACCTGCTCTCCTGGGGCGCCACCATCGTGAAATGGCGCCCCCGCACGAGCGAGGACCGGGACCGCACCGTCACGGAGGTCGCGCACTGGGCCGAGCGCGCCGGCGCCCCCGCGCGCGTCGCCGAGCGGCTCGCCGCGCTCGCCCACGAGCTGCTCATGAACGCCATGTACGACGCGCCCGTCGATGGCCGCGGGCGCCCGCGCTACACCCACGACCGGCGGTGCGACCTCGCGCTCGAGGAGAACGAGATCCCCACGCTGCGGCTCGGCACCGACGGCGCCCACATCGCGCTCCAGGCCCACGACCCGTTCGGCGGCCTGCGGCGACACCACGTCTTCGAGGGCATCACGCGCGGCCTGAGCGCCCGCGGCGCGGACTCCACCCGCGCCTCGGTGCTCGACACCTCGCGCGGCGGCGCCGGCCTCGGCATGCTCAAGATCTACGCGGCCGGCGCGGTGCTGGTCATCGACGTCTCGCCCACCGCCTCGACCCTGGTCACCTCGTTCTGGGACCTCGACGTGAACCCGCGCGAGTTCCGCTCCCTCCCCGCATCCATCCACTTCTTCGAGCGCTCCACGCCGGCGATGGAGACGCTGGAGCGGCCCGAGTGGTAGCGCGCAGGCTCGCCACGCGCCCAGCGCAGCCCGGCCGAGAGGGACGCCATGGCTGAGATCGATCCGCTCCTCGCACGGCAGCTCAGGCGCCTCGGCCTGGAGGACCTCGGCGAGCCGCCCGACAGGGAGACCTGGAACAAGGTCGTCGCGCGCATCAGCGAGCATTACCGCCACGTCGCCGACGACAGGAGCCTGCTCACCCGCTCGCTCGACCTCTCGACGAACGAGATGGGCGCGCTCCACCGCAAGCTGCTCGCCGAGCGCGACCGCCTCCGCAGCGTCGTCGTCGCCATCGGGGACGCGCTGACCATCTTCCACGACGCCGCCAGCTCGCAGGTCGAGCCGGCGCGGCCGCTCGACGTCGACTCGACAATCTCCATGGCCAAGCGGCGCTTCGCGACAAAGCTCAGCGATCTGCTCTCCCTGAGCGGCGCGGCGCCGGGCAGCGACACCGAGGGCGCCGCCCCGGCGAGCGAGGCGGACGAGGCGATCCACGAGGTCCGCGTCCAGCTCGTCGCGCTCGGGGACCGGCTCGTGCAGCTGCTCCACGACACCGCCGAGCGGGCGTCGCTGAAGAAGCAGCTCGAGGTCGCGCGCGCCGTCCAGCAGATGCTCGTGCCGAGCGACGACGTCATCGAGCGGCGCTCGCTGCGGCTCGCCGGCCACTTCCAGCCCGCGGCGGAGTGCGGCGGCGACTGGTGGACCTTCCACGACCTGCCGGACGGCAAGCTGCTCACGGTCATCGGCGACGTGACAGGGCACGGCATCTCCTCCGCGATCATCACGGGGGCGGCGAAGGCCGCGTGCGACATCGCGCGCACGTTCGTGCGGGAGGAGCTCGGCGTCGCGCAGCTGCTCCGGCTCATGAACTGCTCGATCTTCGAGGCGGGGAAGCAGAAGTTTTTGATGACCTGCGCGGCGTGCATCTTCGATCCGGCGGCCCGCTCGCTCTCCCTCGCGAACGCGGGCCACCCGTTCCCGTACCTCGTCAGGAACAACACCCTCCGCCAGCTCGCCGCGCAGGGCTCGCCGCTCGGGGCAGCGCGCTCGGCCGAGTACGCGGCGAGCACCGTGCAGCTGGAGGGCGGCGATGCCCTCCTCTGGTTCACCGACGGCGTGACCGAGTGCGAGAACGCGTCGAGCGAGCAGTTCACCGAGAGGCGGCTGCGCGCGCTCTTCCAGAGCGTCGCGACGTACGCGCCCGAGGAGGCGAGGGACGCGATCGTCGGGGCGGTCTCCCGGTTCCGCGGCGAGCGCTCGCTCGACGACGACATGACGCTCGTCGTGGCCCGCGTGCTGTAGCCTCAGGGGGACGAGCCCCATGATCCTCGAGACGTTCCATTACGATCGAGACACGAAGAAGTGGTCCGTTCGGGTGCTGCCCGTGCTCGACAGCGACCGGACGCTGGTGCTTGTGTTCGGCGCGCCGGAGTTCCTGGACGACCCGGGAGCGATCCGTGAGCTGCGGCGGGCGTACCCGAGATCGCACATGGTGGGGTGCTCGAGCGCGGGGGAGATCGCGGGCACGTCGGTGCGCGACGGGACGCTGTCGGTGGCGGTGGCGCGTTTCGAGCGGACGGCGCTGTCGGCGGCGCAGGTGGAGGTGGCGAGCGCGTCGGGGTCGTTCGCAGCGGGGCAGGCGCTTGCGCGCAAGCTGGACCGGCCGGGGCTGCGCGGAGTGCTCGTGCTGTCGGAGGGGCTGGGGGTGAACGGCAGCCAGCTCGTGGCGGGGATGAACGCGGTGCTGCCGGAGTCGGTGGTGGTGACCGGGGGGCTGTCGGGGGACGGGACGCGGTTTCAGCGGACGTGGGTGTGCATCGGGGACACGGTGCGGAGCGGGCTCGTGGCGGCGGTGGGGCTGTACGGCGAGCACGTGGTGATCCAGCACGGGTCCAAGGGGGGCTGGGACAAGTTCGGTCCGGAGCGGGTGGTGACGCGCTCTGCGGGGAACGTGCTGTACGAGGTGGACGGCAGGCCGGCGCTGTCGCTGTACAAGGAGTACCTCGGGGACAAGGCGTCGGAGCTGCCGGCGTCGGCGCTGCTGTTCCCGCTGTCGCTGCGCGCGACGGCGCGGGACGAGAAGTTCCTCGTGCGCACGGTGCTGGCGGTGGACCACGAGCGGCAGTCGATGACGTTCGCGGGGGACGTGCCGGAAGGCCACCTCGTGCAGCTGATGAAGGCGGACTTCGAGCGGCTGATCGGGGGGGCGGAGCAGGCGGCGCGGGCGGCGAGCGAGGCGGGTCGAGCGGCGGCGCCGGCGGTGGCGGGCGAGAGCGCGCTGGCGATCGCGATCAGCTGCGTGGGTCGGCGGATCGTGCTGGGCGACCGGGCCGAGGAGGAGGTCGAGGCGGTGGTGGGCGTGCTGCCGCGGGGCACGCAGGTGACGGGGTTCTACTCGTACGGGGAGATCTCGCCCTACGCCGCCGGCCACTGCGACCTGCACAACCAGACCATGACCCTCACCGTCCTCTCCGAGGTGAGCTCCCCGCTGCTCGTCCGTGGCGAAGGCCCGCGGGAGCGAAGGCCGCGCCCCCCGAAGGGGACGCCGGCCGTGGCCGCCCGTGTCGTCGCGCAGCCGGCGGGCGGGATGGCGGAGTTCGAGGAGCTCGAGGTCGCGTCCGATACCCACTTCGACCCGCTGTCGCTCGTGTCGCCGGCGTCGGGCGCGGCGCCCGGGATGCGGCGCGAGACGTTCTCGTTCTCGCGCGAGACCGGCAAGTGGTCGGTGCGGGCGCTGCCCGCGCTCGACAGCGACCGGACGCTGGTGCTCGTGTTCGGCGCGCCGGAGTTCCTGGACGACCCGGGAGCGATCCGTGAGCTGCGGCGGGCGTACCCGAGATCGCACATGGTGGGGTGCTCGAGCGCGGGGGAGATCGCGGGCACGTCGGTGCGCGACGGGACGCTGTCGGTGGCGGTGGCGCGTTTCGAGCGGACGGCGCTGTCGGCGGCGCAGGTGGAGGTGGCGAGCGCGTCGGGGTCGTTCGCGGCGGGGCAGGCGCTTGCGCGCAAGCTGGACCGGCCGGGGCTGCGCGGAGTGCTCGTGCTGTCGGAGGGGCTGGGGGTGAACGGCAGCCAGCTCGTGGCGGGGATGAACGCGGTGCTGCCGGAGTCGGTGGTGGTGACCGGGGGGCTGTCCGGGGACGGGACGCGGTTTCAGCGGACGTGGGTGTGCATCGGGGACACGGTGCGGAGCGGGCTCGTGGCGGCGGTGGGGCTGTACGGCGAGCACGTGGTGATCCAGCACGGGTCCAAGGGGGGCTGGGACAAGTTCGGTCCGGAGCGGGTGGTGACGCGCTCTGCGGGGAACGTGCTGTACGAGGTGGACGGCAGGCCGGCGCTGTCGCTGTACAAGGAGTACCTCGGGGACAAGGCGTCGGAGCTGCCGGCGTCGGCGCTGCTGTTCCCGCTGTCGCTGCGCGCGACGGCGCGGGACGAGAAGTTCCTCGTGCGCACGGTGCTGGCGGTGGACCACGAGCGGCAGTCGATGACGTTCGCGGGGGACGTGCCGGAAGGCCACCTCGTGCAGCTGATGAAGGCGGACTTCGAGCGGCTGATCGGGGGGGCGGAGCAGGCGGCGCGGGCGGCGAGCGAGGCGGGCCGGGCGGCGGCGCCGGCGGTGGCGGGCGAGAGCGCGCTGGCGATCGCGATCAGCTGCGTGGGTCGGCGGATCGTGCTGGGCGACCGGGCCGAGGAGGAGGTCGAGGCGGTGGTGGGCGTGCTGCCGCGGGGCACGCAGGTGACGGGGTTCTACTCGTACGGGGAGATCTCGCCCTACGCCGCCGGCCACTGCGACCTGCACAACCAGACCATGACCCTCACCGTCCTCTCCGAGGCGCCCGACCCGCTGCCGAGGAGCGAGCGCGCCGCGCCGGGGACGCTGCGCGCGGCGCACGACGGCGGCGAGGAGGCGCGGCCGGCCGTCGCGGAGGCGTGGCCGGCCGTCGAGGAGGTGCGACCGACCGTCCGCGTGGCGCCGAACGGCCGCCGGGCGTCGCGCCCGCTGATCCCCGCGCCCCCCTCGGCGCCTGTCTCGTCGGCGCGCATGCCCACCACCGTGGACCGGCCGTCGCTGTCCGCCTGGTCGCAGCGCGTCGCGCCGACGCGGTGCGTGCCGCCCGCCGGCGCCTCCGGCCGCCTCGACAGCCTCGTGTTCGACCGGCGCAGGATCGGCGAGGTCCTCGTCGTCCGGCTCGCCGGGCGCATGACCGAGGCGTTCAAGGGAGCGGCGCTCGCCCGGGAGCTCGACGGCAGGGTCCTGCTCGATCTCGCCGGCGTCGAGCGGATCACGTCGTTCGGCGTCCGCGAGTGGCTCCAGATGATCCAGGCGGCCCAGCCCCGCCTCCGCGCCCTCTACCTCGCGCGCTGCTCCGAGCCGGTCGTCAACCAGCTCAGCATGATCCGGCGGTTCGCCGGGAACGGGCAGGTCGTCTCGTTCTACGCGCCCTACTGCTGCGAGTCGTGCGGCGCCCAGTTCGAGCGGCTCGTCGACTGCGCCCTCGACGCGGCCGCGCTCGCCGAGGGCAAGCCGCCCGAGGCGGTGTGCCCGCGCTGCCGCGGCGCCGGCGCCTTCGACGACGACGCGGAGACCTACTTCGGGTTCGTCGCCCAGCACGGCACCGGCGCCATCCCGCCGGACGTGCGGGAGGTCCTCCTCGAGCTCGAGAAGGGCGACGAGCCGTCGGGCGGCGACGCGGTGGAGAAGTCCGTCGAGGGGCGCGTCACGCGGCTCAAGGTGGGGAGCACGCTGACCGCCTCGCTCCGCTGGAGCCGCATCATCGACGGCCTCGAGGGCCAGGTCGTCTTCGACCTCAGCGGCGTCCCCGGGGTCACCGCCGACGGCGCGGCGCGCTTCGAGTCGGCGCTCCACAAGCTCGAGGGCGCCGTCGAGGCGGTCCGCATCGAGGGCTGTCCCCCGCTGCTGGCCGAGCGCGTGGCGCGCCCCTCCTGGCCGCAGCTCGCGCGGATCGAGTCCGCGGTCGTCGAGGGCCGCTGCGCGTCCTGCAGCGCGCTCCGGACGGCGCTCGTCGAGGTCGACAAGCACGCGGACCTGCTCCGCGGCGGCAAGGATCCGCGCGTCACCTGCAAGCGCTGCAACACGCCGCTCGCCTTCGACGGCTCCCGCTCGCTGCTCTCGCTGCTCGCCGCCCACGCGGCGCGCCCGCCCTCGGCCCCGCCGCCGGCCCTGCCTCCGTCGAGCGCCTCGCCGCAGCCGGCCGCTGCGGCGGCGCCGCCGCCGCAGCCCGGCGCGGGCGCCAGCGCGGCGTTCGTCGCGCTGCTCGTCGGGGTGGCGCTCGTGGCCGCCGGCTTCGCGGTCTGGCGCGCCGGGCCGCGCGCCTCGATCGCGGGCGTCGCGGCGCCGGCGGCGCCCGCCGCGGCGCCCGCGGCCTCGGCGGCCCCGGCGGTCCCGGCGGCGCCCGCGATGGCCACGCGCGCGCCGGCGCCCTCGGCGAGCGGCCGAGCGCGGGCGGGCTGGTCTGTCATCGACGATCTCCCGCCCGCGTGGGTGGAGCGGCCGTTCGTCATCGAGGGCGACAGCGTCTTCGTCGTCGGCCGCGGCGGCCCCGCGGCCGACGACGCGGACGCGCTCGCGGCGGCGCGCAGCAGCGCGATCGAGCGCCTCACGTCCGGCCTCGCCGCCGAGCTCGCGAGCTC
This sequence comes from Sorangium sp. So ce362, assembly GCF_051519845.1. NCBI lineage: Bacteria > Pseudomonadati > Myxococcota > Polyangiales > Polyangiaceae > Sorangium > Sorangium sp. So ce362. The sequence continues at coordinate 11,089,843 of NZ_CP150332.1, forward strand.
ACCCCTTGTCGGGCTGGTGGCCCTGCACCCGCCGGCCGAGACCCGGCCCGAGCAGCGCGCGGAGGTCGTCGAGCGCATCGCCCGGCGCTTCCTTGCCCAGGTCGGGTCGTTCGCGACGCCCGAGCGCGTCGACGCCGTCGTGCGGCGGGAAGGCGGCCGCGTCCTCGCGTTCGCGCGCTACAGGCTGCCGCGGCGGAGCTTCGACGCGGCCGCGGAGAGCTACCGCCAGACGGCCACGTTTCAGGGGCTCACCGTGGCGCGCTTCTTCCCCCAGCTCGAGGCGAGCGCGCGCACCTCCGGCGAGCTCGTCGTCGTCGCCGCTCCGCGCCCGCGGCGCGGCGCGGAGCCGGGGATCGCCGCGGGGGACATCGTGCTCGCGGTCGATGAGCGCCCGGTCCACTCGGTCGAGGCCTTCGGGAAGACCGCGGCGGACGCGTGGGCGCGCACCCCGGCCGATGGTACGATGGCCCTCCAGATCGAGTCGCGCGGTGAGCGCCGCACCGTCCGCTTCGCGAAGTCCCAGGCCGAAGGCCCTCGATGAGCACCATGATCGCCTGCCGCGCTCCTTCCGAAGTGACGCTGCCGGCCCGCACGGCGGAGGCGAGCGCATGACCGAGCGCCACGCCGCCGGCCCCCTGAGCGCCGGATCGCGCCGCCTCGCCTCGCTCGGCAGGTACCGCCTGCTCAAGAAGATCGGCATGGGCGGGATGGCCGAGATCTGGGTGGCCTCCGTCGCGGGCATCTCGGGCGTGAAGAAGATCTGCGTCGTCAAGCGGATCCTCCCGCACCTCATCGACAGCCCCGAGTTCGTGCGGATGTTCCTCGATGAGGCCCGCATCGCCGCCACCCTGGACCACCCCAACCTGGTCCAGATGTACGACATCGAGGAGGTCGACGGCGTCCCGGTGATCGCCATGGAGTACCTCCACGGCGAGGACCTCAGGACGGTCAAGAAGTCGCTCCGGTCGGCGAACCGGCGGATGCCGTTCGAGCACGCGATCACCATCGCGGCCGGCGTCGCGGCCGGGCTCCACTACGCGCACGAGAAGGTCGGCTTCGACGGCAGGCCGCTCGACATCGTCCACCGCGACGTGTCCCCGCACAACGTGTTCGTCACGTACGACGGGGCCGTGAAGATCCTCGACTTCGGGATCGCCAAGGCGGCGAACCGCGTCAACGAGACGCGCGACGGCGCGCTCAAGGGCAAGGTCCCGTACATGTCGCCCGAGCAGTGCACGAGCGAGCAGCTCGATCGCCGGAGCGACATCTACTCGGTCGGCATCCTGCTCTACGAGATGTCGACGGGCAGCCGGCTGTTCCGGCGCGGCGTCACCGAGTTCGAGCTGATGCGGGCGATCGTCGAGGACCCGGTGCTGCCGCCGATCCAGGTGTGCAGCGACTACCCGCCGGAGCTCCAGCGGATCGTGCTCAAGTGCCTGGAGCGGGACCGGGAGAGGCGGTACGCGACCGCGCGGGACCTCCAGATCGACCTCGAGGCCTTCGCCCGGGAGGAGCGGCTCGCCACCTCGTCGCTGGCCCTATCGTCGTTCATGGCGGAGCTGTTCGGCCAGCGGGTGGAGGCGTGGCGGGGCGCGCTCTCCTCGGAGGCGGACCTCCTCTCGCACATCGTCCAGAAGCAGGAGTCGATCCAGAACGACGACTCGTTCGCGGGCGAGCTGGACGTCGTGGCCCCGGCGCCGCAGGGCGCGCTCAGCACCGAGCGCCCCGGCGGGGTCGCCACGAAGCTGTCGGCGCCGCTCTTTGCGGCGTCGCGGCTCGGGTCCGCGCAGGACCTGGATTCGCCGCCGCCGCGCTCGCGGAGGCACCCGTCGCCGTCGCTCGTGGACGCCGTCTCCGGGGCCGAGCCCGAGGGGGCGCACGGGCCCCGGGCCCTCACGGTGACAAAGCGCCGGCTGGGCAGCCTGCTGATCGTCTCGCTGTCGGGGCGGATGACCGAGGAGCTCCAGGGGCTCGCCGTCGCGCGGGGCATCTCGGGCCGCGTGCTCTTCGATCTGGGCGGGGTGCAGCGGGTCACGTCGTTCGGCGTGCGCGAGTGGATGGCGATGCTGGCCGAGGTCTCGCTGAACGCGTCCGAGGTCTACATCGGCCGCTGTACCGAGCCGATCGTCAACCAGGTCAGCATGATCCGCCGCTTCTTCGGCGACGGGCGCGTCGTGTCCTTCTACGGCCCGTACCGGTGCGAGCGCTGCGGCGCCGCGTTCGATCGGCTGTTCGACTGCGACAGGGACGCGCACCTGGTCAGGACGCACGAGCCGCCCGCGAGCCCCTGCCCGCGCTGCGGCGGGGCGGCGGTGTTCGACGACGACGCCGAGAGCTACTTCGCGTTCGCGGTCAGCCACGCGGGGATCCAGCTGCCCGAGGACGTGCGGGTCGCGCTCGACGAGATCGCGCGGCTCGACGCCGGGACCCGCGAGGCGATCGAGAAGACGGTGGACGAGCGCGGGACGCGCATCCGCGTGCGCGGAAAGCTCGACGCGCACGTCCGGTGGAAGCGCGCGCTCGACGGGATCGAGGGGGATCTGGTCCTCGATCTCACCGGGGGGGCGGGGGTGACGCCCGAGGGGGCGCGGGCGCTCGAGCTGTCGCTCCGCGCGCTGGGCGACGAGGTGACGTCGATCCAGATCGAGGGCTGTCCTGTCGCGCTGCTCGAGCACCTCGCCTCGGCGGCGCCCCCGCTGCGGGCGGTCGTGGCCTCGGCGCTCGTCGACGGCGCCTGCGAGCGGTGCAATGCGCCCCGGCAGACGCTGCTCGACGTGAGGGAGGCCGCCCAGGCCGCGCTCGAGGACCGGGAGCCGTACATGCCGTGCAAGCGGTGCAACGCGCCGCTCTCGTTCCTGCCGCTCCGGCCGGCGCTGAAGCGGCTAGGCGCCGCGCTGGAGCCGCCGCACGCGCCCTCCAGGATGCCCGCGCCGGCGGCGGCGACGATGCGCTCGGCCGCCGTGGGGACGGCGCTGACGGCAGCGGCAGCGGGGGCGCCGGGGGCGAGCGCGCCGGCTTCGGCGGCAGCGGTGGCAGCGGGGGCGCCGGCGTCGCGGGGGCTGGCTTCAGGGGCAGCGGGGGCGCCGTCGTCCGGGGTGGCGACGGCGCGCCGGCGTGCGCGGGCCGCGACCGCCTCCGCGGCCGGCGGCCCCGGCGCGCGGTGGGCGTTCGCGGCGGTCGGGGCGGCGGCGGCGCTGCTGATCCTCAGCGTGGGCTTCGCGTACCTCGGCTGGGGCCGCCCGCGCCCCGCCGCCGGGGCGGCCACGGCGCCCGCGGCGAGCGCGGGGTGGCGCGCGGCGCCCGCGGCGAGCGCGGGGTGGCGCGCGGCGCCGCCGGCCGACGAGATGCCTCCCTGGATGCAGCAGCCGTTCGCCGCCGAGGGCGACGCGATCTTCGTGGTCGGCGAGGGCACCGGCGAGACCCGCGAGGCGGCGCTGTCGGCCGCGCGCGCCGACGCGATCTCGCGGCTCGCGAGCAACGTCGTGCCCGCGCTCGCGGGGTCGCAGGCGTATGGCTTCCTCCAGGCGCGCGGCGGCGGCGCGCGGCGGGCCGGCATGGCGGAGGCCGAGGCGAGCCGGTACCTGAAGCAAGTCGGCGCGTTCGCCACCCCCGAGCGCGTCGACGCGCGCTTCCAGGAGCGCGACGGCGCCGTGATGGCCGTCGCGCGCTACCGCATGCGCAAGGAGAGCTTCGACGCGGCCGTGCAGAGCTACCGGCGCACCGTGAGCGCGTTCGGGCTGACGGCGGCGCCCATCTTCCCCCTGCTCGAAGGCGAGCTGAAGACGAGCGGCGACGCCGTGGTGGTGGCCGTGGACGACAGCAGCCCCGCCGCCTCCGCCGGCGTCCGCGTCGGCGACGTGGTGGTGGCCGTCAACGGCCGGCCGCTCGCCAACTTTGACGCGTTGCGTTATGGGCTGCTGAACGCGCAGGAGAACGCCGCGGTCGAGCTCACGATCGAGTCGGGCGGCGCGCGGCGGACGGTTGAGATCAAGAAGGCGAGCGGGGTGCAGAGAGGCGGCTGAGCCGGCCATTGCGATAGGGTGGGCATTGCGGCGCGGCGCTCTCGGTCGGAGGCTTTGGACATGCGCGGCCTGGAAGAGATCCAAGGGCTGGAGGTCGGCACCCTGATCGCTGGCAAGTACCGCGTGGATCGCCTGCTCGACAAGGGGGCGATGGGCGCGGTGGTCGCCGCGACCCACATGGAGCTCGGTGAGCTCCGGGCGATCAAGCTGCTGTTGCCGGCCACCGCCGCCGACCCGGAGATGTGCGGGCGTTTCCTCCGGGAGGCGCGGATCGCGGCGCGGCTCAAGAGCGAGCATGCGGTCAAGGTGCACGACGTCGGGCGGCTCGAGAGCGGGCTGCCCTTCCTGGTGATGGAGTTCCTCGACGGCCGCGATCTCCGGGTCCTCCGCAAGAAGCGGGGCCCGCTGCCGATCGAGGAGGCGACGCTCTACGTGATCCAGGCCTGCGACGCGCTCGCGGAGGCCCACGCGATGGGGCTCGTGCACCGCGACGTGAAGCCGGCCAACCTCTTCTTGACGCACACCCGCGAGGGCATGCCGTGCATCAAGGTGCTCGACTTCGGGATCTCCAAGGTATCGGAGGCGGCGTCGCTGGGGGTCGCCGAGATGCGGACGAGCACGGGCCAGATGCTCGGGACGCCGCACTACATGCCTCCCGAGCAGATGCGCGGGCAGCGCGACGTCGACGCGCGCGCGGACATCTGGGCGGTCGGCTCGCTGCTTTACGTCCTGCTCACGGGCCGGTATCCGATGCACGCCCGCTCGGTCCAGACGGTCTCGCTCGTGCTCGGCGGCCAGTTCGTGCCGCCGCTGCCGTCGAAGGTCCGCCGCGGGCTCACGCCGGAGATCGATCCGATCATCATGCGGTGTCTCGAGAGGGACCGCGACAGGCGCTGGCCCGACCTGGCGGAGCTCGTGCTGGCGCTCCGCCCGTTCGCGCCGCCCGCTGCCCAGCCGCTCGTCGAGCGCATCGAGCGCGTGCTCCGCGGGGGCCTGCGCGACTCGCTGGCCGGCGCGCACGCCGGCGTGGACGGCATCGACGCGGGGGAGCGCGGCCCGATCTCCGTGGCCACGGGCTCCGGTCCGTCGCCGGGCGGCGTGGCGTTCGCGCTGCGAACGGAGGGGCCGTCTCCCCCGGCTCCGCCGCCCTCGGCTCCAGGCGCGGAGGTCGGTCCTGGGGAGCCGAGCGAGGCCGTCACCGTGCGGGACAGGCCGTGCGTGCCGGCGGAGGCCGGTCCCGTGGCGCGGGGGGAGGGGGGCACCGCGCCGGCGGGGCCGCGGGTCGAGGAGGCCTCCGAGAGGGCGCTCGCCGACCCGGACTTGCCCGACAGGGACTCCTTGGTGTCGTGGGAGCGGCGGCTGCGCTCGCCTCCCCGGGCGCCCTTCGTCCTGGCGGCGGTGGCGGCGGTGATCGTCGCCGTGCTGCTCATGAGCGGCAGGAGCCTCCCGGCTCCCGGCTCGGCCCCGCGGGGGCAAGGGAACTTGGTCAGCGCTCCTCCTCGGTGACACGGGAGCGGGCGACTCCCGTGCTGCCGGGGAGGGGCTCCGAGGCGCGGAGCGCCGCCGGAGGATGGATTCAACGTGTCAGTGGTACAGCGCGGCGGCCCGCGTCACTTGCTCTGCGCGATGACGCCGCAGCCGATGCGCCCTCCGGCGTTGCCGGCGGGCTGGCTGCCGTCGTCCTGCTTCTCGTGGACGATGATGGCGCGGCCGAGGAAGCTGTTCGGGGCGCCCTGCTTGAGATTGGCGCCCTGGGCGACGATCTCGTGGGTGCCGGTCCCATCGGGCTTGACCTCGATGTTGCCGAGATCGCCGAGGTGGCGAGCCGAGGCGTCGGGGAGGCCGTGCGGGTGGTTATCGGGGTTGTAGTGCGCGCCCGCGCTCTTCGCGTCCGGCGCGCTGCAGTCGCCGGTCTCGTGCACGTGCACGGCGATCTTGCCCTTGGGAGCGCCCGAGACCTGGATGGCGACCTTCACGCCGCCCTCGACCTCGGTGAAGGTCGCGGAGCCCTTCAGCTTCGACTTGGTCCGCGCCTCGATGGGCACCTCGACGGTCACGGGCGGCGCGGGCGCGGGCGCGGCGCTGTCGCCCTGCGGGGGGCTGGCCGCGGCCTCCGGCGCCGGCGCCGGCGCAGCGGGCGTCTCGGGCGCGGGCTGCGTCGGCTGGGCGGGTACGTCGGGGACCGCGGGGGCCGGCTCGGGCGCGCCGCCGCAGGCGGCAACGACCAGGACGAACGAGGCGAGCAGCGAGAGGGGATAGGCCGGTTTCATCACAGCGGAGACCTCCATGTTTGTGAGGCGTTGAACCACCGCCGTCTCGTAGAGCGGACCCGGCGAGCGATCAACCGGAGAGCCCGACAATCGTCCACCGCCGCGAGCACCCGTCCCGATTCGTCCCCACGCTCCGCGCAGGCCGCAGGCCCGGGGAGCCCCTCCCGGCTCGGGCCCCGGAGCTGAAATGAACGAGGCGCGGAGTCCACCTCCGCGCCTCTGACGAGCTCAGCCGCGCGAGCTCACTGCGCGGGCGGGCAGCCGATGGGCTCGGTGCCGATCACGACGTCATCGATCCACATCGTGCGGGGCTCGTCGGCCTGATAGGACTCCCAGCCGAAGCCGATGCTCGTGAACTCCGGCGCGGTCCACTCGAAGCTCTCCACCCCGTTGGCGCAGCCCTGGCCGGTCCCGGACATCTTGAGCTCGGCGATCTCCGCGCCGTTCAGCCAGAAGCGCATCTCGTTGTTCGGCCCGTCGAAGCTGAACTCGACGCACGTCCACTGGCCGACCGGGAGCACCTTCCCCTCGGCGTGATGCCAGCAGTCCGTCGCCGGCGCCGTCGGCGGACTGCTCCATTGCCCGGGCGTATCGTAGTTCGCCATGAGCTGGCTGCCGCCATCGATCGGATGCTGGCCGCCGTAGCGGTACACGGCGGTGTAGGGCATCCCCTCGAACTCCTTGCCCGGAACGACGCCCGCGCCGTCGGCGATGGTCCAGTGCACGTCCGTGTCAGGCGCGGCATCGAGGAAGTACATCATGCGGCCATGGATGACGTTCCCCTCGACGGGCAAGGCGGTCGCGTCCTTGAACTGGATCATGGCGGACTTGTAGTTGTTGTCTCCCGAGCTCTCGGGCGTGGTCACCTTGATCGACTTGGTGCCGCTGTACGCCATGGCCGTGTCGACCGAGACGGCGGAGCCCTCCATGGCCGTGTAGACTTCCCACTTGCCGCCGGGCGCGCCCTGGGCCTCGTACGACTCGAAGTCGTCGCAGAGCAGCGCCCCATCGGCACAGGCCGAGTCGCCGCCGCCGTCGCCGCCCGCGCCCGCGCCGCCCGTACCGGTGGTCGCGCCGCCGCCGTCGCCGCCCGTACCGGTGGTCGCGCCGCCGCCGCCGCCGTCGCCGCCCGCGCCGGTGCCGGTCGAGGTCGACGCCCCCGTCGTGTCGCCGTCGTCATCCGAGCACGCGGCTGCGCCCACTCCCGATGTCACGAGCAGGCCCAGCAAGGTAATGCAATGTCGAAGCTTCATGTTCGTCCTGTCCTCCGCGGCGACTATTGCACGAGCGCCTTGCGTGGTTCAAGAACGAATGATTTCGACGGATCACCCGATCCACGGGCTCGATCTCGCGTGGCCCCGCGGGCGCGGCGCAACCCGGTCACGCTCGAAGCACCCTTGAAGAGCCGGCCTCTCCGCTGCCTCCAGCGAGCGTGAGCCCTCAGGCCCCGCCGCCGTCGGTTCGCGCCGTGTCTGCGCTCACCAAGATCGCCTCCGGCGCCATGGCATAGAGCTTCTCCTCTCCCTGCTTGCCCCGGATCCGCACCAGCGCGGGCATCGCCCCTGCCGGGCTCCCGGCCGCGGCGAACGTCGCCTCGTCCATCAGCAGGCCACCGGCCTTCGCGTGCGCCTGAATCCGAAACGCGGTGTTCACGCGATCGCCGATGATCGTGAACTCCCGCCTGCCGCTCGACCCGATGCTCGCCAGGAGGACTGGCCCTGTCGAGAGCCCGAGCCGCGTCGGGAAGGCGGCCCGGCCCTGCGAGCGCTGGTGTTCGTTGAAGGCCGCGATGCTCCGCTGGATCCCCTGCGCCGCCGCGAGCGCGTCCGGCGCGCTCCGGAAGAACGCGAGCATGCCGTCGCCCACGTACTTGTCGACCTCGCCCTTGTGGTCGTAGACGACCTGCGCCACCGTCGCCATGTACAGGCTGAGATCCGCGAGCAGCGGCCCCGGCTCCTCCTGCTCCGAGAGCCGCACGAACTCCTCGATGTCGCTGACCAGCACCGTCAGCACCTCGCGCGCCGGCGCGCTCGGCCGGTTCGACGACACGCTCTCCTCGATGCTCTCCCACGCCCTGTCGGAGAGGTACCCGCGCAGCGCCGCTTGCATCTGGCGGACCTGCGCGTAGCGGTCCTCGAGCTCCTTGCGCTGCCGATCGAGCTCCCGGCGCTGCCGGTGCAGGAGCAGCTGCGTCGCCACCCGCGCCAGCACCTCGCGCAGCTCGAACGGCTTCGTCACGTAATCGACGCCGCCCGCGTCGAACGCCATCACCTTGTCGCCGATGCCGGTCATCGCGCTCAGGAAGATGACCGGGATGTCCGCCGTCCGAGCGTCCCCCTTCAGCCGCCGGCACACCTCGTAGCCGTCCATGTGGGGCATGCTCACGTCGAGCAGGATGAGGTCCGGCGGCGCCGCCGCCGCCGACATCAGCGCCATCGCGCCGCTGATCGCCGCCCGCACCTCGTACCCCTGCGCCGTCAGCATCGAGGTCAGGAGCGACAGGTTCGCCGGCATGTCGTCCACGATCAGGATGTTGGCGGGCTCGTCCCTGGGGCGCTCCGGCCGCGCGCCCGGGGCCGTCCCGCGAGGCGCGGGCTTTGCGTCGGTGTCCGTCATGACGGCTCCTCCTCGTCAGCGCTCGATAGCGCCAAGATGCTGTCGAAGCGATACCCTCGCGCGAGCTCGGCCACCGCCCCCGCGAGCTCCGCGTCCTCCGGCCGGAACCGGTCGATGGCCGCCTGGACGGCCTTGGCGTCGAGCCGCGTCGCCGCCCGCCGGAGGTCCTTGCGCAGCGACGCGGGCAGCCCGGCCGCCGCGCGCGCGAGGTCGACCGCCGGCGCCGCGGGCGCGGGCCGCCGCTCCGCGGGGCGATCCTCGTGGTCGAAGCGGGCCCCGAGGTGCTTCGTCAGGAGGTCGAAGATGTCCGCGTCGCGGAACGGCTTGCTCACGAAATCGTCGCACCCGGCCTCCGCCGCGAGCGACCGGTTCTGCTCGAACGCGCTCGCGGTCATCGCGACCACGACCGTCTCCCGCCCCCGCGGGCTCGACTTGATGCGGGTCGCCGCCTCGTAGCCGTCGAGCAGCGGCATGCGGAGGTCGAGCAGGACGAGGTGCGGCGCCCACGTCTCCCACTGGGCCACGGCGCCGAGCCCGTTTGTCGCGCTGCGCACCTCGACGCCCACCGAGTCGAGCAGCTTCAGCAGGCAGTGGCGCACGTCCCACCGGTCGTCGACCACGAGCACGCGGTACCTCGGCTGGCCCGGCGAGAGCCCGACGACCCGCCGCGTCGGCGGACGGCGCGCCCCGCCGCCGGATGGCGCGTCGCCTTCGTCGGCCAGCGTGAGGCGCACGTCGAAGCGGAGCGTCGTCCCGCGGCCGAGCTGGCTCTCGACCTGCATGTCGCCCCCCATCATCCGCACGATGCGCCGGCTGATGTGCAGGCCGAGGCCGGTGCCCTCGCCGGACCGCCGCCCGGCCGCCGTCTGCGCGAACGCCTCGAAGAGCTCCTCGATCTCCTCCCTGGCCATGCCCCGGCCGGTGTCGATCACCTCGAACGACACCCGCGTCCGCGCCGCCGCCGCGCCGTCGGGCGCGCCGGTCCCGCGCCGCGCCCACACGCGCAGCGTCACCGCGCCCCGGGGCGTGAACTTGAGCGCGTTGCCGAGCAGGTTGATGAGCACCTGCCGGAGCTTCCCCTCGTCGCCGTGGACGTGCTGCGGCACGTCCTGCTCGCGCTCCACGGTGAGCGTGAGCCCTCGCTTCTGCGCCTCGACAGCGAACATCTCGGAGAGCCCCGAGAGCATGGCGTGGAGGTCGAAGTCGGCGTCGGCGAGCGTCATCCGGCCGGCCTCGATCTTCGCCATCTCGAGGATGTCGTTCACGAGGCCGAGCAGGTGCTCGCCGCTCTTGCAGATGACCGCGAGGTTCTCGCGGTGCCGGTCGCCGAGCGAGAGGTCGCGCTCCATGAGCTGCGCGAAGCCGAGGATCGAGTTGAGCGGCGTCCTGAGCTCGTGGCTCATGTTGGCGAGGAACGCGCTCTTCGCCCGGCTCGCCGCCTCGGCCTCGGCCCGCGCCCTGCGCGCCTCCTCCTCGGCCCGCCGCGCCTCGACGAGCTCCTCGTCGAGCCGCAGCGAAGCGGCGCGGCTCACCGCGAGCTCCTCGGCCTTGCGATCGAGCTCGCGCTCGCGGGCGAGGAGCCGCCGGCGGACCGCCCAGAGGGCGATCACAAGGAGGGTCCCGACGACCACCGAGGCGGAGATCCCGACCAGCTGCATGCGATAAGCCCCCACCCACCTGCTGCGCGGCGGGATGGACCGGAGCGCCGATCCCGTCCGAAGGCAACGCTCAGCGTACAGGAGTTCGGGACAGGGCGTGGGGCCCGCGTTCGGCGGCGCCGCGCGGCTCCGCCGACGGAACGGCTCGCTCGTCAGGCGGACCACGGAATCGCTCCGCCGCGGCGCGGCGCGGTCGTCGCTGCGCTGCGACCCGGGTGTACCTGCTCGCGCGCCGCCGGCGCTACCGCGCGCCGCCGTCGCCCGGCCCCGTCCGCTGCCGCGGCGTGATGACCGCGTCCGGCGGCGGCGCGGCGGCGTCTCCGCGCGGCGGCGCGGTGCCCTCGAGCGCGGGCGGCTGCGGCGCGGGCGCAGGCGGCTCTCTTGGCGAGAGCGACGGCTGGCGCAGGCCGCGCAGCGAGGCGAGCCGGTCGACGAGGGCGCCGGCCTCCTCGGCCGACAGCCTGACGCGGGCGTGGAGCGCCTTGCCCTCGGCGGCGATCGCGATGCGCTCGAGCACGCCCCCGAGGCCGATGAGCCGCGTCGCGAGGTCCTCCGCGCGCGCGTCGCGGGCGGCGCTCAGCTGTGCGCCGAGCTCGGCGCAGGGGGCCTCGGCGTCGCAGAGGACGGCGGCGTGGACGGCGATCTCGGGGCCGAGCGCGACGGCGGCGCCGCCGGAGACGATCGACGCCGCGGGCGACCTGCCGGCGCCGCTCAGCGCGAGCTCGCGCCCGAGCTCGGCGCGCTGCTCGGGCGTGAGGACCACGGTGACGCGCGCCGCGCCATCGCCCACCGCGCGGGCGATGGCGTCGTGCGCGGCGCTCGCGCCGACGGTCGCCGCGCGCCCGTCGGCCGCGTCGACCATGGCGCGCAGGTACGCGCCGCCGCCGAGCAGGATCGGCCCGCCGGGGCGCACCGCGATCTCGCCGCGGCCCTCGGCGCTCGCGTCCCGCACCGCGCGGAAGCTGCCGAGCGCGGCGACGACGGGCCGCCCGCCGCGGGCATCGATCACCTTCGAGGCGCACGCGAGCAGCGCCTCGTCCTGAACGGCGCCGGCCGCGACGAGCCCGAAGTCGCCGGGATCGCCCGCTGCCGGGATGGCGATGGCGACCTCGGTGAGCCCGGCCATCGGGTCGAAGCCGCACACGTCGCGCACCCTGCCGAGCCCCGGGATCTCGCGCTCCTCGCGCAGGAACGAGGCGAACGCGGGCGAGGCGCGCAGCGCCGGCAGATCGAGCGTCGCCACGAGCAGCGCGCCCGCCGGCACGGCGTCGAGCGCGCGGGGCGCGGCGGGGGGGCTCTCCTGCCGCCGGCCGACGAGCCAGGCGAGCCCGCCGCCGAGCAGGACCCCGGCGAGCAGGAGGACGAGGCCGTCTCTGGTCCGCGTCTGCACGCGCGACCCGTTAGCACACGGGCACCGCGGGCGCCCCGGCGCGCGGCGGCTACGCTCCGCTGCGCCGCCGCGGCGACCAGCGCGTCCCGCGGACGACGTCGAACACGGGCACGGTCACGTTGAAATTCCAGCGCTTCATGAGCCGCGGGTCGTGGTGCCGCCGGTGGTGCTCGCGGAGCCGCGCGAGCCCCGGGACGCGGTACACCGGGCTGTCCGGCGGCAGGTGATACGCGAGGTGCATCCACTCGTAGCTGACGAAGAACGCCATCGCCGTCGCGAGCCCGAGCAGCGCCGCGTCCCGCGAGAACACGAGGCCCGCCCCCGCGGCGAGCGGCAGCAGCAGGGCGAGGACCAGGAGCGCCGAGTAGGGCGGCATCAGCACGAGCCAGAGCTCGCGGGCGCTCCGCAGCGCCATGTCGTCGGCGGTGAAGGCGAGGTGGTGCTCGCGCTCGTGCCGCTCGCACAGCCCGCCGAGCAGCGGCGCCCGCCGGTGCAGCACCGACCTGTGCGCCCACCACTCGAAGGCGAAGGCGAGCAGCAGCGTCGCCGGAACCGCGAGGAGCTCGACGGCCTCGACCGCGTCGACGAGCCCCACCGCCGCCGCGAGCACGAGGGCGCCGAGCGCCGTGGGGGCCGCGAGGTGGAGCGCCGGGGAGTACCCGCGCGGGATCCGCGCCGCGATCTCCGCGCGCCGCGGCGGCCGCGGTGGAGCCGGCTCGTGCACAGCCATTGAAAAACTATGAATTCCAATAAAACAGAACGCAAGCGCGGGCGGGGCCGCCGGCGAGGGGGCGCGCTCAGCTTTCCTGGCGCTCTTCCTGCGGCTCCGCGCTGTCCTCGGGCGCGCCTCCGTCCCCCGCGGGCGCGTTCCGCTCGAACAGCCCGCCGATGGCCTCGCCGATGCGGCCGATCTTCGCGGCGAGCAGCACCACGATGAGCAGGAAGGCCGCCAGGGCGATCTCGTTGTGGGAAGCGCCGAGCACCATGTGCCGAGGTCTACCACGCGGCGCGCGCTGCGGGGCCGCAGCCGCGGCCAGGCGCTCGCGGCGCGGCGGCGCCGGGCGCGCCCTGCGGCGGGAACACCCGAGGGGCCGCGAACACGTTTGACAGCCCGCCTGCGACCGTTGACAGTCCAGGCGAACCGGGGGCCTGAGTGCTGCTCCGCTGGGCCGCCGCCACGAGATGACCGCCGTGTCCGAGCTCCGCGACGACCACGAAGCCGTGCAGGCGCGCCTGCGCGCGGGCGCCATCCTCGTGGCCGACGGCTCGGCGGAGGGCGCGGCGATCGGCGCGGCGCTGCGGGGCCGGGGCTTCGAGGTGATCGCGGCGCCGATCGACGAGCTCGAGGCGCGCCTCGCGCGCGACGCGCCGCGCGTGGTGATCGTCGACATCGACGAGCCCGGCACCATCGAGGCGCTCGAGCGGCTCTACCTCCGGGCGGGCGGCGTCGCCGCGTCCGTGCTCCTCGTGGGCGATCCGGTCCGCTCGGCGGAGCTCGATCCGCAGCTGTTCGGGCAGGTCTTCGAGCGCCCGGTCGACATCGCCGAGCTCGCCGCGCACGTGAGCGCGGTCGCGGAGCCGGGGCGCTTCCGCGGGGAGCATGCCGCCGCGGCGGCGGACTACCCGGGCCCATTCGACGACGAGGTCCCGTCGAACCCGGACTTCTCCAGCGATCTCGACCGGCTCGACGTCGGCTCGGTGCTGCCGCCGCCGGAGGACGGCGCGGAGGTCGGTCCGCGGCTCCTGCCGGCGCGGATCAGCCCGGAGCTCGAGGAGATCCTCGTCGCCGCCGAGCAGCGGGTCACGGCGAAGGCGCGCCCGTCGAGCATCCCGGCGGCCGAGGAGGACGTCGACCTGATGCTGTCGCCGGAGCTGCTCTCGGCCCTCGACGAGCCGCTCGATCCGGAGGAGGACGAGCCGCGCACCGGCGCGAGCGCGGGCCAGGCGCCGCTGCCCGCCGGCTCGGGCTCGCAGCGGAGGGGCAGCTCCGACCCGTACGGCGCCGCGGCCGCTCCGCACCCGTCGGCCACGCGCGCCGAGAACACCGGGCCCGGCGACCTGCTCGCCGAGCTCGCCGAGCCGGGCGAGGACGAGCACGACGACGAGCTCCACGCCGATCCGTCGCTCGACGCGGCGTACGCGACGAAGCGCGCCGGGCCCGAGCTCGCGGCGTTCTCGATCGACCGGGAGGGGCACCTGCTCGGCAGGGAGGAGCGCGATCAGGGCGCCTCCGCGCGTCGGAGCGGCGGGCGCGACGCCGCGCCGCAGACCCCGCGCGACGCGGGCCGGCCCCCCGGCTTCGGGTCGCCGCCGCCGCGCGCCGAGGCCGCGTGGGAGCGGTCGCCCTCCCCCGCGCCGCGCGAGGAGCCCGCGTGGGACCGCGCGCCGCCGGGCCCCGCGCGCGGCGAGGACCTCGACTGGGTGCGCGCCCCGTCCGGTCGGATCGAGCCGAGCCGCCGCCAGCGCTACACCGAGCCGCCGCCGACCCGGTCGCGCGGCGCCCGCGACCCGCGCGCGCCCGGCTTTCCGCCGCCTCCGCAGCCCGCGCCGGGCGTCGCGTTCGTGTCGCCGCCCTCGGTCGAGGTGAGGACCGCGCTGCTGCCGCCGGGGGGCGGCGGGGCCGAGCCCGAGCCGCTGCCGCCTGGGCCCGCGCCGGTCCGCTCCGCCGCCGCGGGGCGCGCCCCGGTGCCCGCCGGCGGGCCTGCCACGGTGGGCGCGGGGACGCCCGGGCGCGGTTTCCTCCCGCCGATCTCGCCCGCCGCGCCGGGCTCGTTCGGCCGCATGCCGCTGTCTGCGCCGTCGTCCATGGCGATCTCCGGCGCAGCCTTCCGTGGGCCCGCGCCGCCGATGCCCCCCATGCCGGCGGTGCCCTCCGCGCCCGCCACGGTCAGCACGGGCGCGCTCGGTCACGCTCCGCCGCCGCAGCTCGACGACGAGGCGCCGATCTCCAGCGGCGCCTCCTCGACCACGGTGCTCGGCCCGGGCGACGCGCCGCGCGCGCTCGCCCGCGCGGTGGGCAGCCGCTCTTCCGGCGCTCTCGCGATCACGACCGAGGAGGGCGCGCGGCGCATCGTCCTGCACGAGGGCGATCTCGTCACGGCCGGCTCGAGCATCCCGGACGAGACGCTGCTCGCCTTCCTCGTCGGGCGGGGCGACATGGAGCGCGAGGTCGCGACGCGGCTCGCGGGCAAGCTCCCCGCGTCGGGCCGGCACGCCGGCGCGGCGCTCATCGCGCACGGCCACCTCGGCCAGGACGACCTCTGGCCGGTCCTGCGCGCGCACGCCGAGTGGGTCATCGGCCACGTCGTGCTCATCGAGGCCGGCACGTGCGATCTGGAGGCCGAGCCGCCGGGCCGCCTCAAGGCCGAGCCGAACGTCTTCGGCGGCGCGACCGGCGCCGAGGTCTTCGTGGAGACGATCCGCCGTGTGATCGCCCCCGAGGTCGCCCTGCGCCGCCTCGGCGGCCCCGGCGCGCGCCTCGACGACGGGGTCCGGCGCAACCTGCTCGGCGAGTGCGCGCTCCGGCGCGAGGAGGAGGAGCTCGTGCGCACCGCGCGCGGCAGGAGCGTCGGCGAGCTCGTTGGCGCGGCGGAGCCCGAGAACGCGAGCGTCGTCTACGCGCTCGTCTGCCTGGAGGTGCTCGACGTCCTCATCCCGCCGTCGATCACCGAGGCGCCGCCCCCGCCGGTCGAGGATCCGCTCGACGAGGAGGCGATCCGGCAGCGCGTCCGGGCGCGGCTCGCGCTGGTCGAGGACGGCGACTATTTCTCGATCCTGGGCATCGCGCGCGACGCGACGAACTACGAGATCCGCCGCGCGTACCTCGCGCTCAGGAAGGCGTTCGAGCCGTCCACCCTGCTCACGGCCGCGACCGTGGACCTGCTCGACGACGTGCGGCTGGTCATCGAGGTGCTCGACGAGGCCTACGAGATCCTGCGCGAGCCGCACCGGCGCGAGCGGTACAGGCGGGCGATCGAGGCGGGGCCGCCGTAGCCGGCGGGCCCTTCAGCTGGAGCACGCGGCATAACGCCGCTCGCCGGCCCGCGCGATCGCGTCCACAACGACCTCGCCCTGCTCGACGCCGACGAGCGCCGCGGACCCCTCCTCCAGCTGGCCGCGCAGGATCAGCTCCGCGAGCGGCGCCTCGATGAGCCGCCCGATCGTGCGCTTCATCGGCCGGGCGCCGAGCTCGGGATCGAACCCGCCGGCGTCGAGCAGCGCGTCGATCGCCTCCGGCTCGACCTCGAGCTCCACGCCGCGCGCCTCGAGCTCGCGCTCGAGGCCGCCCAGCAGGCGGCGCGTGATCTCGGCGACGTCCGCCCGCGTGAGCGGCGCGAAGCTGAGGACCTCGTCGATGCGGTTGTAGAGCTCGGGCGGGAGCGTGGCGCGGGCCGCGGAGAGCATCGCCTCGCCGAGGCGCTCGGGCGTCACGGCCGCGGAGGCGCGCGCGAAGCCGACGGAGCGCTCGGATCGGAGCGCGCCGGCCTCCGCCGCGCCGAGGTTCGAGGTCATCACGAGGACCGTGTTCGTGAAGTCGACCCGCCGGCCGCGGCCGTCGGTCAGGCGGCCCTCGTCGAAGACCTGAAGGAACGCCTCGAGCACGTCGCGGTGCGCCTTCTCGATCTCGTCGAGCAGCACCACCTGGTAGGGCCGCCGCCGCACCGCCTCGGTGAGCTGGCCGCCCGCCTCGTGGCCGACGTAGCCCGGCGGCGCGCCGACCAGGCGCGCGACCGCGTGCGACTCGGCGTACTCCGAGAAATCCAGCCGCGTCATGGCGTCCGGCGAGTGGAACAGCGCCTCGGCGATCGCCTTCGCCGTCTCCGTCTTGCCCACGCCGGTCGGGCCGAGCAGGAGGAACGACCCGATCGGGCGGCGCGCGCGCAGGCCGGCCGCGTTCCGGCGCAGCACCCGGGCGATGCGCGCGAGCACCTCGCCGTGGCCCACGACCCGGTCGGCGAGCAGCGTCTCCAGCGAGAGCATCCGCTCGCGGTCGGTCTCGAGCAGCCGCTCG
This sequence comes from Sorangium sp. So ce362, assembly GCF_051519845.1. Classification (NCBI taxonomy): domain Bacteria; kingdom Pseudomonadati; phylum Myxococcota; order Polyangiales; family Polyangiaceae; genus Sorangium; species Sorangium sp. So ce362. Next base: position 11,106,810 of record NZ_CP150332.1, read on the forward strand.
ACCGGGAGATCGGCGAGCTCGGCGACCACCTCGGCGACCTCGGCGGGCCCCACCTGCCGCGCGGGCTCGCGGAGCTGGGCGCGGGCGCTCGCGGGCGCTTGCGCGCGCCGGCGGGTGCGCGCGCCCGCGAGGTCGAGGATCGAGAGCGCCTTGTCCGGCAGCGCCCGCCCCGGCAGGTAGCGCACCGACCAGGCGACGGCCGAGGCCAGCGCCTCGTCGGTGAACGCGAGCCCGTGGTGCGCGCCGAGCCCGACGGCGACGCTCTGGAGCAGCAGGAACGCCTCGTCCTCCTCGGGCTCGTCGATCTCGACGATCGTGAAGCGCCGCGCGAGCGCCGGGTCGACCTCGATGCTCTTCCGGTACTCCTCGGGCGTGGCGGTGCCGATCAGCGTGAGCTCGCCGCGGGCGAGCGCGAGCTTGAGCTCGGCCATCGCCTCGTCGAGCGCGCCGCTGCCGAAGAGCTCCGACATGCCGTCGATGAACAGGATCACCCGCCCGCCCGCCTCGCGGAGCTCCGCCCGCAGCGTGGACAGGCGCTCGCTCAGCGCGCCGCGCGCGCCCGTGCCGGCGAGCAGCTCCGAGGGCACGAGCTCGACGACGATGCGCGGCTCCCGCTCCTCGAACGCGAGCCGGTGCGCGATGCCGCGCGCCACCGAGGTCTTCCCCACGCCCGCCGGGCCGAGGAGGCAAGGGTTGTTGGCGTTGCGCTTGGCCAGCACGTCGAGCGCCTGCTCGATCTCGCGCTCGCGCCCGACGATCGGCTCGAGCTCCCCCTGCGCCGCCGCGAGCGCGAGGTTGTGGCCGAGCGAGGTGAGGGCCGGAAAGCGCCCGCGGTCGAGGGTGAAGCGCGCCGCGACGGCGCTCGCGGCGGCCGAGAGCGCCGCGACCGGCCGCCCCGCCGGCGAGGCGGCCGGGACGGCGGGCGAGGCCAGCGCGTCGTCCGCCAGGAGCGAGCGCCGGGGCGCGGGCGCGAGGGCCGCGGCCGGCTCGGCGGGGAGGGGCGCCTCGCCTGCGCCCGGGGCCGCGATGGGCCGGGGGCGCGGCGGCGGGAACAGCGGCACGGTGACGCCCGGGCCGGCGCCCTTCGACGACCGCGGCTCCGGCGCGGCGGCGCCCTTCGACGGCCGCAGCTCCGGCACGGCGACGCCGGCGAGCTTCGACGGCCGCAGCTCCGGCACGGCGACGCCGGCGCCCCTGGCCGGCCGCAGCTCGGCCGGCATGCGCGACGTGCGCTCCGGCCCATCGCCCTCGCCGCGGGCGCGGCGCGCCGGCGACGCCTTGGCCGGCGCGGCCGGCTTCTCCGGCGCGCCGCCGTCGTGGAACCCCCGCGCGGGGGTCCGCCGCGCCTGCACGACGCCGAGCGCGATCTGGAGCGCGGAGGTCCGCAGCCGCGCGAGGTCGACCCCCGACTGCGTGAGCGCCCGGTGGGCGGCCGAGCTGCGGTCGGACAGCAGCGCGAGCAGCAGGTGGAGCGCCGCGGGCTCCTTCGCCGTCGCGCGCTTCGCGACGTCGCGCGCGCCCCCCATCGCCCGGCCGATCGGGTCGGGCCCCTCGTCGTCGACCGAGCGGGTCGCCTTGAGCAGGGCCTCGTCGTCGAGCCGCCGATCGTGGAGCAGGTCCGCTGCGGGGCCTCCGCTCAGGGCGATGGCCGCGAGGAGGTGCACGCTCGACAGGCGCTCCTTGCGCTGGGCGGCGAGGTCCTGCGCGAGCTTACGCAGCGTGACGAGCTCGGCGTGGGAGCGAGGGCTGGTCATCCTTGCAGAGGTCTCCGATCCCCCGGTTCGCACGCCTGGAGAGGGCGGGCCAAATTTCGGGCCCGAGGTCCCCTGCGCGGCCGTTGCGCCCTTCGCCGGCGCTGTGCGACCCTGAGCCGCTTCACCCTACCTCTGGAGGTACTCATGGCAGACCCCTACATCGATCCGTTCGAGACCAAGGCGTACGGGAAGTTCGCGCGTGAGCAGATGGCTTCGGTGTTGATGGGCAAGATCGCCGCGCTTGACGGTGTGATCGAGTTCGCCGTCGACAAGCAGCTCCTCGCCGATCAGGCGATGGCGGACGTGCTCGACCGGCAGCCGAAGCCGGCGCCTGAGCTCGACTCTGCCGCTGTCCTCGCGGAGGCGCGCGACGTGGTGACGCGCTTCGCGTCCTACCTCGACTCGCTGAAGGGCCGCCCCGTCGACCCGAAGCTGTTCTTCCGCGGCGAGGTGCCGAGCGTCCTCGCGCGCCGCCGGCTCACCAAGCTCACCGCCGGCGTCGGGCACATCGTGGAGGAGCTCGCGCGACAGAAGGCGAAGATCCGCGGGGCGGAGATGTGGCTCGAGGAGATCGGCGAGGTGCACGAGAAGCTCTCGCGTCTCGAGAAGCAGCAGCGGGCTTCCCGGGTCGAGAAGCTCGAGGTCGGCCCCGAGGTCGGCGCCGCCCGCAGGGCGTGGCTCGCGGTCTACGACGCCAACAAGCTGCTGGTCCGGGGGCTGCTCGCCCACCTGGGCAAGCCCGAGCTGCTCCCGCTGATCTTCGACGACCTTGCCGAGGTCCACCGCGTGAGCGGCGTGTCGGACGAGCTGCCCGCCGAACCCGGGGCCGCCCCCCCCGGCGGCGCCACCGCGCCTGGGACGCCGGCGGCCCAGCCCGACGCCTGATTCCAGCGATCCGGCCCTCGCAACGCTTGCTGCAAGCGTTGCGACGGCGACTCGGAGGTCGAGTCGGCGATTTCAACGCTTGAAAGGCCGACTCGGCGCGCGAGTGGCTGCTTTCAAGGCTTGAAGGCGGCTGCTGGGATCCTCGGAACCCTGCCCCGAGCCTTGAAAAGGCCCGCTCGGATTTCGAGCGACCGCTTTCACGCCTTGAAAGCGGCCGCTGTGATCGCGAGGAGCCGCCTTCCACGACCGGCCCTCGCGGCCGGCGCAGGCCTCCACACCGACGTGGAAGGCAGCAGGAAACCCGCGAAGCTAGCCACGTACACCCGCTCTCGTCGCGAGCTCGTACACCTGCGCGGCCCAGGCCAGGACCGCGTGCGCGGCGCGGGCGGCGGACGCATCGGCGCCGGATGGAAAGTCGTCGATCGCGGTCATCTTGAGCACGGGAGCCACGGCGAGCGTGCAGGACAGCGTGATCGTTGCCGGCGACGGCAAGGACGGGGAGCCGGGAGAGGACGCGGACACCGAGCGGGCGACGGACGGCGTCGTAGGTAACAACGGCGCGAACGCCTGTACTGTGGACGCCGCCGTGGGCGCCCTTCCGGTGGTCACCGTGTGCGGCGACGGCATCGAGTCGACGGGCGGCTACGGCGGTGACGGCGGACTCGACGCCGGCGGCGATGGCGCACCGGGACAGCCGGCGCTCGCGGAGGATCCCAAGCGCGACAGCCACGCGGGGCTCGGCGCGGATCAAACGCGATGCACCGACCCTGGCGATGGCGCAGACGGCGCCGACGGTGGTCGTGCGGATGGCGCCTTGGGTCCAGGCTTCCTCCGCGACGATGGATGGATCGGTGTCCGTGGTAAGGACGGGACGAAGGGCGGCGTCGGCTATGGCGGCGGCGGTGGTGGCGGCAGCAAGTCGCGCGGGGAGATGTTTGCGTGTCCGACAAGCCGACCCCAAAGTGGTGCGGCCGGCGGCTCGGGGGGAAGCGGGGGTTGCGGCGGCAAGGGAGGCTGGGGCGGCGGCTATGGCGGCGCGAGCATCGGTATCGTCGCGCTGGAGGGCACGGACCTGACCGTCGCCAACACCGACGTGTTCACCGGCGATGGCGGCCAGGGCGGGGTCGGCGGAACGGGCCAACCGGGCGGCGCTGGTCAGCTGGGCGCTCACGGAGGCGTGGGTTTTGTTGATGCAATGTGGAGTGCATGCAAGGGCGGCGCGGGAGGTCACGGCGGTCGCGGAGGCGATGCCGGCGGCGGGCTGGGCGGCGCGTCCGTCGGCATCGCCTACGTGGTGCCCAACTTCGCCGTTCGACCCCGGGACCACCATTGTCCCCGGAGACCCCGGTAACGGTGGCCTCGCGGGGAACGCCGGCACGGAGAACGAGGTGGGCACAGGGAAACCCGGCCCACGAGCTCCTCTGTATGCCTTCCCGGCGGCGAGCGAGCCGATCCATTGAATCGCGCCGCGCGACACGCGGCCATCGAGGGATGCCCATGAACCTGAATCCCGCGATCCTCATCGTCGTTGCTCTGCCGCTCGCCTCGGCCGGCTGCGGGACCGCACCGGGGGTGGACGACCCGAAGGGTGCGCCGCCGTGCGACGGACCCTCGACGTGTGGAGGCGATCCGGTCCCCGAGTCCGTCTGCCTGCAGCAGCTTGCGAAGGGTCAGCTGGTCGACGGCTGCGGCGTGTTCGTCAACCATCCGTTTTTCGGCGGTGACGACGCGAACCCCGGCACGAAGGACAGGCCGGTTCGTTCCCTCCAGCGCGGCATCGAGCTTGCGCGCACCGGGCGCGGTCGCGTGTTCGCCACCAGCGATGGCTTCGAGGAGTCCATCACGCTCCCCTCCGGGGTGGATATCTACGGAGGCTTCAATGTCGTCGATTGGGAACCCCTGAAGGACACTCCACGCCCGTCGCAGGGCATGAGCAAAGTCCTTCCCTCGGTCGGGCAGATCGCGCTCATCGTCGAGCCGGCCCACGCCGGCGACACGGGGGCCGCGGACGGGGTCTCGATCATCGATCACATGTTCTTCAGCAGCCAAATGCATGTCGGGATGATCGTTCGGTCGGGCACCGCGGTGGAGATCGTCGGAAGCTGGATCGAATCCGACTACGGATTGGGGGGCCACGATGGAGACAAATCGCCGGGCCGGGCAGTGTCGGGGCCGGACGGGCAGGTTGGGGGAGACGCGTGCTCCGCGGCGACGGTCCCGGGTGGGGTTCGGGCGGTGAACTCCTGCGAGGGAGGGATCCCGCGCGCCGGTGGCAAGGGGGGCGACGGGCTCGCCGACGGCGCCGGAGACGGGGAGGACGGCGAGCCCGTACCCGAGCCGAACCCACAGCACGAGGGCTTGGAGGATCTGGCGACCGGGCAGACGGGGATTGTTACAGCGGCGCCACCGGGAAAAGCGGCATGTGGGGCGCCGCGGCGCTGCGGGGAAGGGCCGCGGGCGGCTCGACGAGACCGGATGGCACGGCGACGGGGCCGGCGACGGCGCCCGGGGGATGCCGGGCCAAGGCGGCGGCGGGGGCGGCGGGCGTCGCGGTGGGCTCGCGGTGTGCGGCGTGGCCACCAAGGGCACCAAGGGCGGCGCCGGCGGCGGCTCCGGAGGCGCGGGCGGTTGCGGGGGGCGGGGCGGCCGAGGGGGCGGGAACGCGCAGCCGAGCATCGCGATCGTGGCGCTCCACGCGAAGGTGACGGTGCGCGATAGCTTCATCATCAGCAACGACGGGGGCCAAGGCGGAGACGGCGGGGAGCCGGAAGAAGGCGGCAAAGCCGGCCGAGGCGCTCCAGGAGGCGCCTTGGGGGACGGCATGTGGTCCTGCCAGGGGGGGCAGCGGCGGCCCCGGAGGCGACGGCGGCTACGGCGGCCCCGGGCGCGGCGGCGACTCGATCGGCATCGCAACCCTCGACGAGGACCAGCTGACGCTGGAGGGGGTCACCTGGGAGATCGGGTTGCCGGGCCCGGGTGGCACGAGCTGGGACTGGTCGGGCGACGTGATCACGGGGGAGGACGGCATCGCCGTCGAGACGCTTCGGTTTCCTGAATAGCCGAAGTCACGTCATGGGAGAACGGCACGGACCTCCACGACGGCTACCACGATTGCAGGAAGGCAGGCAGCGAAGCGAACGGCCGTGACGCCAGGAAACCATGGGAGTAGGAGGGGACATGCCGGGACGGCCCTCCCGCTCTCCTCTTGGCGATCTCGGCGGCTTTTCTGCTGATCGGGGCAACTTCCAGCCGTCGTGCTACGACGAAGCCACGGGCTCCGAGTTCACGGGCCAACTCGCCAGGAAGCTCATGGCCCAGCCGACCATGGCGGCCGGCGGCTCGCCGTCACCGTCCCACGAGGCGACCAGCGCTTCGAGCGCGCGCGTGGCAGCTTCGAACTCGCGCTTGGCAGCGATGCCCCATGGAGTCATCGGCGGCTCAAGGAGCACGCGAATCTTCGCGAGCGCCTCGATCAACTCGTCCTTGCGAAGGACTCCATCCGTCTCCACCACGCAGTAGCAAGAACCGCTCTGCCGCTCTGGCATCAGGGGCCACAAGATGCAGTAGAGCGCCGTGAGCACCGTGAGCACCGCGATGAGCGGCTGTGTCAGGTTGCTCGCCTCGATCTGCGCACCGGGTGCCGGCTCATCAGACGGCGATGGCTCCACCCACCTGTGCTGGTCCGTGAACAGGCAGTCGTAGAGTCTGGCCTCCCCGGGGAGACGCAGGCCCGGCATCACATCGGGCACGAGCACGGTCCCGATCTCCGGCGGCATGCGCTCGCAACCGAAGGTCGCTTCGATGTCGCCGGAAATCCACTCCGCGCATGGCTGCTCATCGGGCAACAGATCGAAGGTGGCATATTCCCTCCCGATGATGGCGAACTTTTGTCCATCGTCCGGACGAGCGACGAACCTCGGATCGAACGGGCTGCGCGGAACGATGAAATGTAGGCCTAGAAACTTGACCGAGAACGAGTCCCTCGTTTGCTTCACGATGTCGATCGTGCGCGAGCTATGGACGATGTAGTAAGGAACCAGAAAGCTCACATGGAACCACAGCGTTCGCCCCGTGGACTCCGGCATGTCGATCGAAAAAGAGTAACACGCGTCGCAGCCTCCGCCGGGGAGATGCAGCGAATGGTTCATGAACCTACCAGGGAATCCGTCTTGGATGCGACGCCGCAGGGAGCGCCATCGGTCGCCCTTCGATGCCTGGATCCTCGCGCGCACGAGCCGGTCGTGCTCCTTGGTCTCCGCGCATAGCTGGACATCGATATCGCCGTCATCCATAATCCCGACCCCACGGGGATAGTATTGATAGACGATATCGAGTAGCTCATCAACGTTGTGTTTCATAGACTCGCAATCCTGGAACCGATGTGTCTGCTCTGTCCATCCAATAGCGTGCTCGGCCACGCGGGCGGCATCCACCCAGGGGAACCCAGGGGAACAGCTACGGATCCACCCAAGTCCACACGACCGAGAAGAGGCACACGTAGATCGTCGCCTCGCCCATCATCAAGCCATCCATGTCCACATCCGGCACCACCTCGTTCCCGAGCTCCGGCGGGATCGGCTGGTAGCCGGGGTACGTGGCCTCGATCTCTTCTGCGACCGCCGCCGGTATCTCGTCGGGCTCGCCCCGACTGTGGATTCCATAATAGGGCCCGAGGAGGCTCACGTGGAAGCTGAGCGAAGCCCTGTCGCTGAGCGAGGGAACGGGCCCCGAGTCCTGGGGGCGATAGATGCGGGCCGAGTACGCCGGGTCGATCCCCCCCGCAAACAGGTTGAGCGACTCGTTCTGAAGGCTGTATCGAACCCCCAGTCTGTCAATCATGGCCTCCCAGGTTGGGTACTCTGCTCGCCCGCGGTTTGCGGCTTCCACCAGGCGGCGGTGCTCCTCCGTGTCGTCGTAGACGGGTTCGTTGGAAGGTACATAGATGCGCATGATTTTCTGCACGCCCCGCGGGTAGAAGCGGTAGACGACGTCGAGCAGCTCGGAGCGATTTATCTTCATGGATTCGTCACCCTGGCTCCGAGTCCCGGGTACGTGGACCTGAACGCCGCGTCCGCATTCTTGGCAAACGCTTTGCAGAAGATCCCCTGCGGGAGGTCGTAATCCATGACGTTCGCGACCGCCTCCGCAATCTCTTCACTGAGGCTGGCTGCAAGGCCCGGATCGATTAGCCCCATCTTCTCAGTCCGGATCGGCATTTTGATCGTGAGAGGGCAGCTCCAGCTCTCGACCGGATGCGGGACAGTGAGTTTCCTGAAATTCAGGTTGGCCCTGGCCTCTTGCCACCCTCCGACTTTACCTGTGCCTGGGTCATTGACGGTGGTAACAAACGGGAAGTCCCCGGGATCGAAGTCTACGTATACCCAAGGGGCCATTCCAGGCGGCGGGCACTTCGAACTGCATGCATCGCTACAGCTCAAGGCGATCGCTCCGTCTCCGGCTGTGTCGCCGACTTCGGGGCACGGGTCTGGCGGGCTCGTCGGGCTCTCTGTCGGCCTCTCCGCGCTGTCGCTGTCGCTCGGTCTCTCCTCTTCGTCTTCGAGTTCCCACTCGTTGCACGCGATCTTGCGCTCGCCGCCACCCTGCGGGTCGGCCCCGAAGTCACCGGATGCGGCGGAGGTGTAGATGGGGCGGGGCTCCGAGCCTGGACCGGCACCTGCGCCCGAAGTTCTTTCCCCGACAGGATAGCAGTCTCCTATCGTCCAGTTGCACGCCGCCAGCGCCCAAGCCGCGATGACCAAGATCAATAATAGAACTTTTCTCACGTTCATTTCTCACTCCATCGAAGCACAGGACCAGCAACAACGACGACGGACACATGGCCCGGGAGCACCAGGCTGCCCCGACCGACCCAATCCACGTTGACGCTCACCGACACCCCCAGCGGTCCGGCGACGTACGCGTTGGTCTGCGCGTGGCCGCCTACGGCCAAGCCACCGACGCGGCCGCACAAGGTGACGCCGCACGCCGGCATGACGTAGAACGCGACAGACGGCCCCGCGCTGACGTTGCCGTCCTTCCACGCGTACCCGATGTCAACCGAGGTCTGGTTGTAGACCCCGGGCCCGTCCTCCTGGGTCGGGGGTAGGATCGTGCACAGGTCGTGCACCGTGAACAGGAGGTCTCGCTGGATGGGCCACGATATGCCCGCGTGCGGTCCCACCGCGAGGCGCGGAATGGTACCGGCCTGGAGCCACCCGAGGCTCACACCGGCGCTCAGTTCGTACGCTACCGCTTGCGCCGGTACGACGACGAGCGGGGGGACGACCAGGACCACCCATGGGATCCGCCGGCTTCCTGTGCCCACCGTCCCCTTCTCCCCTCTCCGCAACCGACGACCAACGTGGCGACGCGGGCCATTCTTCTGATGACAGGATCGGGCGTCAAACGGAATCCAGGCGAGAACACCACCATGGACGTGGGTCGTACCGTCCAGAGCGTGCGCCATCGCGCACCGGCCTGCGAGGCGCGAGCGCTCGTCGGCCTCCTGGCAGCGGCGCCACCTCCGCAGCGTTGAGCAGGGCAGCTGGTTCTTGGAAGGCGCTCGCCGCGGAGGCGGGCGGCGGAGCGCGGCCCGCTCCGGTGATGGGCTATCAGGCGGGAGGAACCATGACCGCAGGTCGCGAGCCGTTCACGGCGACGCCTCCGCGGGCTCCTCGTCGACGTCTTCGTCGTTGGCCTCCTCGTCGGCCTCTCTATCGGGCGCGCCCGCGCCCCCCCCAGGCGTGGCCGGCGCAGCGGATCGTCGATCTCGCGGCCGAGTGAGTCAGCGCGAAGAATCGCGAAGAATATGGAGGGGGTCAGATGATCAGGATGACATCGATATCGCTGTCCGACGGGAGCGCGCTCCCCGCGGGCACGTGAGGCGCGTTGGCCGGCGCCAGGCGGAGCGCGCCGCACGACCGCGGCCCCGAGCTCTCGGGCGGAGGTCCGCCGTCGGTCGAGCTGCCCGGCGGCTCGCCGTGCGCGCGCTCCGCGCAGCCGGCGATCGCGGCGCGGACCGCGCGGAAGACGCTCTCCGCGTCGAGCCCGCCGAGCTCCCGAGCCGCCCTGGCGAGGCTGTCGTCGACGCATCGGGCGCACGGCGTCGAGCTGGCCGCGAGCCGCACGACGAGCGTGGTCTCCGGGCAGCCGGGCTCTGCCTTGTTGAAGGGCACGGCGAGCGCCGAGCCCCTGCCCACATCGACGCTGACGAGCACGTTGTCGCCGTCGCGCACAACCAAGGTTTCACGCGGGCGTCGGCCGCTCACGCGTTCTGGAGCTGACTCACGATGGCTTGTGTTGACAAGGATCCACAGGCGATCGGAGCTCGCCTGTCCGCTCTTCTCCACCGCGTCGCTGGTGCGGCCTTCTGCCATTCGCTCGCCCTCCGAGGAGGCGAACCTATCGCCGCCGGAGGCGGACGGCGATGGGCCTTCCGGACAGACAATGTCCTCACCCGCGGGTCCGCCGGGGACGCTGCTGCGCCCGCGTGAACGCGGCCGATCCGCGGGTGCTCGCTGCGTCCGTTGCGCCATCCGGCGCGAGGCGGTAAGCACAACCACCGAGCGGAGGGCGAAGCGTGGATGAGCCGGAGCGACGCAACGAGGACCCGGAGCAGGGCGCGGGCGAAGGTGGAGCGGACCGCGCGTCGTTCGGTATCCTGTTCCTCGCGGCGGCGTTCGCGCTCGCGCTCCTGCTGACCGTGGTGGGGCTCCTGGCGTTCGCGGCGATGAGCCCGCGGTCGCCGGCGCCGTCCGAGCTGCGCGGCGAGCGGGCCGGCGCCGATCCCGTGCTGCACGGCGGCGCTTCACCGGCGGCCTGAGGGGGCGCGAGCGCAGCGCCGAGCTCGACCGGTGCGTGGGCGCGCGCCTGCCGCGCGAGCTCGGCACGGCGCGCGGAGACGCTAGCCGCAGGTCTTCTGGACGATGCCGAGCAGCGCGCCGAAGTCGACGGGCTTCTTCAGGTAGGCCGTGCCCTCGGGCGGGACGTCGTGGCCGGAGACGATGGTCACCGGGATGGCCGCGAGCGCATGCACCTGCTTCAAGGCGGCGAGCATCTCCTCGCCGGTCATCACCGGCATCATCAGGTCGAGCAGGATGAGCCCGGGCGGCGGGTCTGCCTCGTGCAGCAGATCGAGCGCCTCCCTGCCGTTGCTGGCGCAGTAGACATCGTAGCCCGAGGCTTCGAGCATCTCGCGGAGCAGCTCGCGGAGCTCGGCGTCGTCGTCGACCAGGAGGACGGGGGCGCGCGGATTCGAGGGAATCGGCGTCGGGCGCGGCGCGCCGAGCCCGTCGGTTGGCCGTGGTTCACTCATTTCTGTCACCTCTCCCGGACTGCGCAAGCACGTCGAAGCGATAGCAGGCGCAGGCCGCGCACGCATTGCATGCTCTCAGCATCTTCGGATCTTCTCCAGAACCATGGTTCCGGGCTGCGCGAGGCGGCGCTGGCTCCGCGCCCGAGCAGGGGGCGAGGGACGTGGCCGGAGCACGGGCGCCGCGAGCGAAGCCATGCGAAGCGCCGAGGGTTACGGGAGTTGCGTCGCGGGTCAAGCCTCTCGGCTCGCCGGAACCGACACGGCGTCCGTCACGCCGCCGCCGCTGCCGCCGCGCCCGCTGCCCTCGCCACCCTCGCCGTCCGCGCCCTCCAGGGCTCCGGACCGGAACCCGAGCGCGCGCGCCTGCGCGGGGCGCGTATGGCGACGGCGCCAGACCACCGCGTCGAGCAGGTAGTGGGTCGCCTGGGGGAGCGCGAGCAGCGGCACGAGCAGCGCCCGCGCGCGGGGGCCGAGGAGCGGCTCGTCCACGGCGCCGCCGAAGAGCTCCGGCTGGTCGTGCCAGACGAGCCGATCCCAGAGCATCTCCTCGGCGAACGCGAGCGCCAGCGCGAACCCGAGGAAGGCGAGGAGCCCGCCGGCGACGAGCCGCGCGAGCAGCGAGCGCGGCGCCTCGCGGGCCCGCTCCCGCGCGTACGCGAAGACGAGCGCCATGTACGGCACCCCGTGGACGATCACGTTCGTGACCGTGAACTGGAAGTCGCTGTCGGTGGCGACGATGCCGACGTACCAGGTCGCCGCGGTCGTCGCGACGACCACGTGCTTGCCGAGGTTGAGCGGCGCGCGCGCGACGCAGGCCCGCTGGATCGCGCGGGCGACGTACGCGACGGCGAGCGCGGCGTACACCGCGCCGAGCGGGCCCACCGCGGCCGCGAGCCGCGGGGAGCTCACGAAGTCGCCGTCCACGAACCACCGGAACGCGCGCGGCGGGTGCGCGTGCCAGTAGAGGAGCGGCCACCCGGTCGCCGCGTAGATGAGCGCGTCGTCGAGGAAGCGATCGACGCGCGAGCGCTCGCCCGCGAGCGCTCGGTAGATGGCGACCCACCCGACCTGCTGGCGCACGAAGTGGATCACGGCGGCGTAGGCGAGCGCGCGCCAGAACGTCAGCTCGGAGGCGAGGTGCAGCGCGACACCGGCGGCGTAGCAGGCGAGCGGCACGGCGGCGTAGAGCGCCGGGTGGCGGCGGAGCTCCTCGGGATCGAGGTACGTGCGGAAGAGCGTCGTGTGCACGTGCGCCACGTCGACGCCGACCACGAAGAGCAGGAAGCCCCAGGTCGGGAGCGCGCCCCCCGAGGAGAGCGCCGCGAGGGCGAGCGCGACCGCCGCGGAGCCGCCGAACACCGCGAGGTCGACGCCGCGGCCCCACAGGAAGGCGCCGCGGGCCGCGCCGCGCCGCCCGGCCGGCAGCGCGCCCAGGAGGTCGGGCCCGGCGGTGGCCAACGCCGAGACCCGCGCGTCAGCCGTGGATGGCCGCCGAGATGATCCAGGCGAGGCCCAGGATCACCGAGCCGATCACGATCGCGAGCGCCGTGTTCTGGTCCTCCTCGATCTCCTTGCGGATGGAGAACGGGGTCAGCTTCGTGATCAGCATGAACGCCAGCAGGAAGACGATCAGCCCCACGGCGACGAAGACGAGCGTGCCGACTACGGCTTTCATCAGGTTTTGAACGTCGGGCATCGGCGGTTCTCTCGGAGCTCGGGGCGGCGCGCGGCGCGCGCTCGTGACCTCGGGGGCTGCGGCGTGAGCCTACGCGAGACCGCCGACCGCGTGAAGCGCGGTCGCAGCGCCGCGCGGCGGGCGCGCCCGGCCGGCGACGTGCTATCGCCCTGCCGTGTCCACGACCGTGAGCCGATCCCTGCTCCGCGGTGCCCTCACGGCCGGGCTCGCGGCGCTCGGCCTGCTGAGCGCAGGCGCGCCCCCTCCCGCCGCCGCCGCGCCGCCGTCCGGCAAGCCCGCGCCCGCCGCGGAGGCGAAGCCCGCGCCCGCCGCCGCGAAGCCTCCGCGGGCCGCCGCCGCGAAGCCTCCGCGGGCCGCCGCCGCGAAGCCTCCGCGGGCCGCCGCCGCGAAGCCTCCGCGGGCCGTCGCGCGCCCGCGGCGCGCCGCCGCTGCCGCGCCGAAGGGCGCCGCGGCACCCCCGGCGGAGGCGCCGATCGAGCTCGCGATCCCCGTCGAGCGGGCCACGCTCCAGAACGGGCTGCGCGTCGTGCTGAGCCCCGACAAGAGCTCGCCCACGGTCGCGGTGGCCGTCACGTACGACGCCGGCTCGCGCGACGAGCCGAGCGGCAGGAGCGGCGTCGCGCGCCTCGTGATGGGCATGATGGCCCGGGGCAGCCGCAACGTGGCCGCGGGCGAGCACCAGCGCCTCGTGGCCGAGCGCGGCGGCGAGCTCCACGCCGAGACGGAGGTCGACCGCACCACCTACACCGAGACGCTGCCCGCGAACGAGCTCGCGCTGGCGCTGTGGCTCGAGGCCGATCGCATGAGGTCGCTCGACCTGAGCGCGCAGGGCTTCGAGGCCCAGCGCCGGGACGCGCAGGAGCGCCGCGGCGCGATCCTCGGCGCCGCCTACGGCCAGGGCGGGATCCGGCTGCGCCAGCTCGCCTTCCAGGGGTACTGGCCCCACGAGCACCCGGCGCTCGGCGACGCGGACGACCTCGCGGGCGCCGAGCTCTCCTGGGCCCGCGACTTCCACGCCGCCCACTACGGCCCGAACCGGGCGGTGCTCGCCATTGCCGGCGGCTTCGACGCCGGCGAGGCCATGGAGCTCGTGCACAGGTACTTCGACGGCATCCCCGCCGTCTCCGCCGCGCCCTTCAAGGACGTCCCGTTCCCCGAGCAGACGAGCCAGCGCACCGGCGTCGTCAGGGACAGCGCCGCCCGCGCTCCGGCCATCCTCTACGGGTGGGCCGTCCCGCCGCGCGCGCACGCGGATCACCACGCGCTCTCGCTCGCGGCCTTCCTGCTCGGCGCCGGCGACAGCGCGCGCCTCGAGGCGCTCCTCGTCGGGGACAAGGCCGTCGCGCGGTCGGTGCGGGTCGCGATGGGCGGCCACCGCGGGCCCGATCTCTTCTCCATCGACGTGCGGCTCGCCGAGGACGCCCGGGTCGGCGACGTCGAGAAGCTGATCGAGGGCGAGATCCGGTCGCTCGGGACGGCGGGGCCGCCTCCGGCCGAGCTGACGAAGGCGCGCCGGCTGCTCCAGTCGGCGTTCGTGTCGGGCCTCGCGGGCGCGAGCGCGCGCGCGAGGGCGCTCGCCGAGCACGAGCTCCTCTTCGGGGACGCCGCCCACCTGAACGGGGAGCTCGCCCGCTACTTCGCGGTGACCCGGGAGGACGTGCAGCGCGTCGTGCGCGATCACCTCGGCCCGACGCGCCGGACCATCGTGGAGATCTACCCCCCCGCCATCCCGGGAGCCGCCCCGCCGCCGCGGGCGCCCAGGCGCGCGCTGGCCGGCGCGCACGCCGCGCCCGGCAAGGGCCAGGAGAAGGCCGCGCCGGGCAAGGGCCAGGAGAAGGCCGCGCCGGGCAAGGGTGAGGCGAAGCCGCGCGGCGCGGCGGCCCGGCCCGCGGCGAAGAAGAAGCCGGCGAAGACGGCGAAACCCAGGAAGAAGTGACGTCATGAGCGAGCGAAGCAACCGACGCGAACGGCGCGGGCGACGGACGGCGCGCCCCTGGCTCTCCTGGGCGGCGGCGCTCGCCGCGGCCGCTGTGTGCGGCTGCGCTCCCGCCGTGAGCGCGCCGCGGCCGCCCGCGCAGGCGGCCGCGCCGGCGAAGGACGCGGAGGCGGCGCCGCCGCCCGAGGTCGCGCGCCGCGAGCCGCCTCCGCCGTCCGGCCCCGCGCGCCCCGCGCGCATGCCCGCGATCGCCTGGGCCGAGCTCCCGGGCGGCCTGAGCGTCGCCACGGCGGTGAACCGCGCGCTGCCGCTCGTGGAGGTCCGGGTGGTCGTCCACGGCGGGTCCGCGGCCGACGGCGAGCGCACGGGGCTCGCGGCGCTCACCGGCCAGCTCCTCCTGCGCGGCGGCGCCGGCAACCTCCCCGGCCGCGAGGTGCTCGCGCGCCTCGAGTCGCTCGGCGCCTCCCTCGGGGTGGACACCGGCCTCGACGCGACGGTGTTCGGCCTGCGCGCGCCCCGCGATCGCCTCGCCGAGGCGATCGCGCTGCTCGGGCTCGTCGTGCAGCGGCCGCGCCTCGACGCCGCGGAGCTCGCCAAGCTGAAGGCCCGCGCCGCCGAGGCGGCGAGGGATCGCGCCCACGCGGACGGCCGCTGGGGCGCGATGATGATCCTCTTCCGCGACCTCTACGCGCTCCCGACCGAGCTGCACCCCTACGCCTCGTTCGGCGCGACCGCGGCGGAGCTCCCGAAGATCACCGCCGCCGACTGCCGCGCCTTCCACTCCGCGTGGTACGTCCCGAAGAACACCGTGGTCGTGGTGGCGGGCGACACGACGCCCGAGGCCGCGCGCGCCGCCGTCGAGAAGGCCTTCGCCGACCGGCGCGAAGGCGAGCCTCCGGCGCTCTCGTTCACCGATCCGATGCCCCCGAGGTCGCTCAAGCTCACGGTCATCGATCGCCCGAAGAGCGCCGAGAGCGAGCTCTTCCTCGGCGTCCTCGGCCCCGAGCGCGGCGCCCCGGAGTGGCCCGCGCTCGCGGTCGCGGGCCAGGTGCTCGGCGGCCCCTCGGGGCGCTTCTCGCGCGACCTCCTCGAGCCGCGCGGCGCGGCGCGCGCGGCGTCCGCGACGACGCTCGACGTCGCGCGCGGCCCGGTCCCGCTCCTGGCCCACGCGAGCGTTCCGGCGGCGCGCGCGGGCCTCGCCGCGCAGGCGATGCTCGAGCACGTCGAGCGGCTCGCGGCCACGGCGCCGTCGCAGGAGGAGGTCGACGCGGCGGCGCGGCGGCTCGCGGGCGGCCTCGGCCTCGGCATCGAGACGGCCGCGGGGCTCGCGGACGAGATCGCGAGGCTGCAGGTGCTCGACCTGCCGGACGACCATCACGACGGCTACCGCAAGGAGCTCCGGGACATAACGCCGGCCCTCGCCGGCAAGGTCGCGGCCGATCACGTGCGGTCGTCGCGCGCCGCGATCGTCGCCGTGGGCGACGCCGAGGTGATCGGCCCGATGCTGAGCCGCTTCGGCGACGTCAAGGTGGTCGACCCGACCCGCGCCTTCGAGCGGAAGCGCACGATCCCGCGGGACTCGAGCGCCTCGTCCGCTCCGGGGCAGGCCCCGGCGCGGGAGCAGCCGTGACCGCCGCCGGGCGCCGCGGGGGGCCGCGCGCTCCTCGGGGGAGGCGCGCTCCGCGGGCGGCCGCCCTGGCGCTCGCGGCGGGGCTCGCGGCCGCGTCCTTCCCGGGCCGCACGGGGGCGCAGCCGAGGCCTGCGCCGGTGGCCCCCGCGAAGGCGGGGCCGAGGCTGCCTGCGGGGCAGCTCGACGGCGCGACCTACGACTACGAGCGCCCGCCTGCCCCGGCGAGCGGCGCGGCGCTGCAGGGCGCAGCGCAGGCCGGGGCTGCCGCGGCGAGCGCGGTGCCGCCGGAGCAGCGCTGGCTGGGCCGGGCGTTCGTGCACCGCCTGGCGGCCGCCGACCCCGCGCGGCCGCTGCCGATCCTCGTGTTCCTGCACGGCACCAACGCGGCGCAGATCAAGTACCGCTGGATGGGGGGCGGCCAGGAGGGCGATCTCCGCCGGATCGCGGCGGAGCTCATGGAGGCAGGCCGGATCCCGCCGATCCTCGTCGCGGCGCCGAGCGCCGTGCTCCCGGCGGCCGTGGCGGTGGCGCGGACGAGCTGGCCGGCCTTCGACCTGGACGTGTTCCTCGACGCCACCGCCGCGCGGCTGCGCGGCGTCGCGACGCTCGACCGCACGCGCGTCGTCGTCGCCGGCCACTCCGGCGGCGGCTGCAACAGCGCGGGCGGCGTCGCGACCGCCCTGCGCGCGTCCACGCCCGTGCACGCGGCGCTCGTTGTCGACACGTGCATGGATGTCGACATCGCGCTCCCCTTCGCGCGGTCGTCGCCGACCACGCATGTCGTCGTGTCGTGGCAGACGATGACCTGGGCCAGGCGCCCCATCAGCGACTTCCGCCGCGCCTTCCAGAGCGGCGTCGAGGCGCATCCTGCCGCGCCCGGCGTGCTCCGCGAGCTCGAGCAGCTCCAGCCGACGGAGCCCATGCCGCACGACGCCATGGTGCCCCTGGTGCTGCGGCGGTGGTTGCCGCCGCTGCTCTCGCCGGAGGCCGCGCCGAGCGTCCCCTGCGTCTCGCCGTGACCGCCCCGGGGCACGGCGCCTCGTGCGCCGTGCCCGCGCGAGGCGCCGTGGCAGCGCGACGCGGAAAAAAAAAGAGCGCCCGTCCGACGGTGGGGGGGGGGAAACCGTCCCTCAGGCGCTCGGTGTCCCGTAGAAGCAGGAGCTGGGCCAGGGGCTTCCTGACGAGACATCGTGAGTTTGCGCAGGCTTCTCGGGGGTCGGGCTTTCGTTTTGGCCGGGGCGGGTTTCGTTGGTGAAGTACGGCACCCCCGGCGCGCCTGTCGCATCTGCACGGCGGCGCTCGTCTGGGCGCCTCGCGCCTGGCGGTGCCGGGGGCTATGCGGGGCGGTAGGGGGTGCCGGGGCCGGCTCCTACGCGGCGCGCCTTGGCCACGCGCCTCGCCTGCTGCCGGATGTGCTCCACGGCCTTCTCGAAGAACGGCTCGGGGGAGGCCTTGCTGACGGTGATCTGGTCTCCGCCGATGAGGACGACGAGGAGGCCCCTGTCGGTCCTGCCCACCGCGAAGAAGTCGACGGTGAACGGCAGCTCGTCCTCGACGGTGAGGGACAGCTGGCACTTCAGGACCTCGCCGACGCCGGGCTGATTCTCGACGATGAACCGCTGCAGCAGCCCGTTGGCCTGGCCATCGCCGGCGATCCGGTTGAGCGCCCACTTGTCCCTCGGCCAGGCCAGGTGGTCCCGCAGCTCGTATATCCAGAGCAAGAGCTCCTCCGCGACCTGGCCGATCGCCGCCTTGGACGCCTCATAGGACAGCTTGATCTGCTCGTATTTCGTCATCGGGACTCCATCGCTCTCCGGCGTGCACGTCGAGGCTACCAGAACGCCGCGCCCCGCCGCACGCAGATCGGGCCTGTCGACCTCGCCGACGCCGCGTGATCCGAGGGCGCGCCTGCCCGCGCCGCGCCAGGCGCTCATCGGGGCGCTCGCGCGCCCGGGGCGGCGTCGGAGCCCGTCGACCGTCCACACCGGCGGCGGCTCCATGACCCCCGGGAGGCCGAGGACCACACAACCAACCGGCTTGAGATCGTGAACCTCCGCGAGCGCGCCGAGATCGCCTCGATGGCAGTCGACGCCACGGCGCTCGCCCCCGTGAGATCTCATGTCATGGGTGTTCCCGGACTCCGGGTTGTACCGGACACCCTCCAGCGCTCGTCGATCCAGGGCGTCGCAGCTCGAGGGCGCCCTCTCGCCCCGGGCCGCGCGCGCTCAGGCGTATTGCTGCAGCAGCGCGCCGCGCATCGGGTTGTCGCACGCCCCCACGGCGGCGCGGAGCGCGTCCCTGTCGACCGGCACCCGGCGCAGGCTGACGTCGACCGCGCCGCCGCGCGCCTCCACGATCGCGTACTCGGCGTGGTGCAGCAGCGTCGGCGGCCCGCCGTTCGCGTACTCCTTGAACGGGAGCCCGACGCTCCCCGGGTTCACGAGGAGCGTGCCGCGGTGCTGGCGGAGCATCTGGAGGTGCGTGTGCCCTCCGGCCATCACCGTCGCCGCGTGGCCGTCGAGGCGGCGATCCAGCTCCTCGGGCGGCGTGTTCGAGAGGAGGTCCTCCATGTGAGACCGGGGCGAGCCGTGAAACAGGAGGAGCGTCGCGTGAGCGTCGAGCGGGATCGTGAGGCGCGCCTGGAACGTGCGCAGGAAGCCGAGGTCGTCCTCGGACAGCTGGTCACGGCACCAGTCCACCGCGTCGACCACGATGGGCGCCTCGGTGTAGGCGCGGATCAGCCCCGGATCCAGCATGAACTCATCGTGATTGCCGAGGATGCACGGACACCCGAGCTCCCGCAGCATGTCCAGGATGGCTCGAGGTCGCGGCCCCAGCGTCGCGACGTCCCCGAGGCAGATCACCTGATCGACGCCGGCCTCCTGGATGCTGGCCAGCACGGCCCTGAGCGCCACTTCATTGCCGTGAATATCGGAAATCAGGGCGATGCGCATGGGAGGACCTCTCTGCGGGCGCCATGGGGACGCTGGAGCGGCCTTCGGCGCCGCGGCGGCGCGGCGGTTGGCTGAGCTACAGCTTGTCAGGCTAGACCATGTCCGGCGGCACCTCCAGCGCCTCGCGGCCGCCCGCGCGAGGCCCGTGGTCCCGCGTGGGCAGCTCGGTTGGGGTCGATGGACACAGGCGTGGTCCTCGCGCGAGGTCCCCCTGCACCCTGGGGACCGCCAGCACGTAGGATGGGCCCATGCGCTCCGGCGGCTTCGAGCCGCGCTCAGCGAGGGCGCTCGACCGCGACAGGCGACGGCCGCTCCGCGACGTCCAGGCCGACGCCGAGCTGCCCCTCGGTGTCCTCACCCCAGCAGCGGCTCGGGCGCCGGGAGGTCGCGCGTCACCGGGTAGTGGTCGGATTTGAACATGAAGGCGGGAAGGCGGGAAGGCGGGAAGAAAAGATCAATGATCTTACCGCCTTCCCGCCTTCATGTGAACTCTCTCTGGGCAAATGAGACCACTACCCGTCACCGGGAGGTCCGGCACAGGCGAAATCCAATCGTCGGATCACTCGCTCGATCGGGCCGGTGCCCCATGCGGAACGAGACCCGCACGGCCCACGCGCAATCGGCCCACGAGCCCCCGCGGAGCACACGTTGCTTCGCCTTGCCGGGGCCCGTGGGGGACACGCGCGGGCTCTCGCAGTAATACGCGGCGTCGTATCCGTCGCTCGTCCATTCGCGGACGCCGCCGCTCATGCCGTGAAGGCCGTACCCGTTCGGCCGGAATTCCTGGGGCGGACGGATCGAGAAGGCCTCGAATCGGCCGAAGTCGCAGCGCTCGGCCGTGGGCGGGTCGTCCCCCCAGGGATAACGATGGCCGACGAGCCCGCCGCGCGCGGCCTTTTCCCACTCGGCCTCCGTGGGCAAACGGTAGGTCACCCGTTCGTTCGAGAGCACCTTGCCGAGCTCGTTCGCCTGGGCCCACGAGACAGCGACCATCGGCTTCTGGTCGTACGTCCAGGGGCGCTTGCCGTCCTTCCGGGCGACATCACCGAAGAGCTCTGTCGACGTCACGCGCTGCCCGCCGCGCAGCCATTCTTTCTCGGGGGCGTGCGCGTGCCAGTCGCGGGCGCGGATCGTCTCGCTTTCACAATACTGGCGGCGAATCTTGTGATCGTTGCTGAGGCCGAACCGGTCCCTGTCGAACTCTCCCGCCTTCTTGCCCTCCATCGGCCTCTGCGGGGGCATACCATCGGGCGGAGGGGGCCAGCCGAGGAGCGCGTTGTAGGCGGACCAGGTGATGGGGACCTCCGTCATCCAGAATGCGTCGAGCTCGACCGAATGCACCGGTTGCTCGTCGGGGTCGCCGTCCTCCGCGCCCATCCGGAACGGTCCCGCGGGCACGTATCGAAACACGAGGCCATGCTCCTCGATACGCAGCCGATCGAGCAGGAGGGCACGCGCGGAGGCGAGCTCGGGATCCGCGGGTTCGAGGCCGAAGGCGGCGTCGCAGGCTATGGCAGCCCTCTCGGGCTGGCCGGCCGCGGCGAGGTTCGCGGCGAGGGTCAAGAGCTCGGCGGCCGAGGGCAAAACACGATCGGCCGAGAGGAGCCATCCGGTGTCGAGCGCGGTCATGCGAGCCTCCGCTGAGCGCGAAGCACGGTGAGGGGATTGCGGCGAACCGGCACGGTCTCGTGCTCGGCAAGCCAAGGATCGGGGGCATTGACGTCTCCGGCCATGACGAGCGAACGAGCCCGGCAGCCGCCGCCGAACGTCGCCGTGCCCGTGCCATCCCCGGGCAAACCACGGATTCTGCGGAGTCGTTCGCCCTCGCTCCAGATACGATCGAACGGCGTGCGGCGGACGTTGTCCGCGACGAACGTCGGCCCGAGGAAGCTGCATGGATTGACGTCGCCCCCGACGGAGATGGAGCAAACGGTATTGCCCGCGCCGCACCCCCAGTTGTCGTGGACGACGGCCTGGGAATCACGGCGGCTCTTCGGGGAAAACGGGTCGATCGCGCGCGCCTCGGCGGGGCGGCCCGCCTCGTCGGCCCCGAGGGTCCAGATCGCGTCGAGCGCGCGCTCGTAATCGCCGAACGACGGCCAGAGCTCCTCCCGCGCCTCGGCCGAGCCCACGGGATACAGCGGCCGGAACACGGCCGTGTGCGCGCCCGCCCGCGCGGCGAGCTCGGCGAACGCCCGCGCCTCGTCGGCGTTGTGCCGCATGACGGTGAACGCGAGCGAGAATCGCGCGTGCGCCCGGAGCATGGCGAGCTTCTCCAGCACCCGATCGAACGTCCCCGCCCCGCGGACCCCATCGTTCGTCGCGGCCGTCGCCCCGTCGAGGGAGACGTTGAGCCAGACGAGCGACCGCTCGCCGAGCTTCTTCGCGATCTCCTCGGTGAGCAGGAGCGCATTCGTCGTGAGGCACGGGTGCAGGCCGTGGCCGGTGGCGAGATCGAGGATATCGAAGAGGTCCTTGCGAAGCAGCGGCTCGCCGCCCGTGAGGCCGAGGCGGAACGAGCCCATGCGGGCGAGGGTGCCGAAGAGCACGTCGAGCTCGGCGAGCGTGAGCGGGGGCTCGCGCCGCGGAAGCTCGCCGGCAAAACAATGCGAGCAGGTCAAGTTGCACGAGGCCGCGACCTCGAGGTGCACGGCGAGCGGACCCGCGAGGTGATCGGCCGGCGGCACGACGTCGAGGGTCTCGCCGTCGAAGCGCAGATCGTGGGTGAAGAAGTCCCTCCGATAAAACGCGGCGGCGAACGCGCCGAGCGCGTCTTTCCGCTCGGGCGGGGCGTCGTCGATCATCGCGCCCATCGAGGTCGTGCGGGCGCGGAGGAGGACGCCGGTCGCCTCGTGGTCGAAGGGCAGATACCGCGAGCTTCGCCTGTCGAAGACGGTCGACCCGAAGAACTGCGGCACGAGCACGAGCGGCGGCCGCGGGCTCACGCGGCACCTCCCAGCGCGAGCTCGAAGGTGCAACGCACCCAGAGCGGGCCCGTCTGTCCGGGCAAACCCACGACGCGGGCGCCCGTCTCCTGCACCTGCCCGAGGTGCCAATCCTTCGAGGGATCCTCGATCGCCGCGCTCGCCTGGACGAGGGCCGGCCAGCCGCTGTCGTCGAAGTCCGGCAGGCGCCAGGCATCGAATTCCGGCGGCTTCGTCGCCCCGACCATCACGGCGCCCGCGCCGGAGAGGAGCTCGATCTTGCGGCCGATCGACCGCGAACGTTCGGGCTCGAAGCTCCCCTTCGCGTCGTCGGAGTAACCGAGCGCGAGCGCGAGCTGCGGCGGCAATCCCCCCTTGGGCCGCACGCAGAGCGCGAGCACGTGCCGGCCGGCGCGCGCGTCGACGCGGCTCGATGCGAAGGGCGCGCCGTCGAAGAAGAGCTCCGCCTCGCCCGTCGTCCAGAGCCACAGGCGCAGCGGGAGCGCCTCGAGCGGGTCGATCCACCGCAGGATCGCGCCTCCACAGCCCGCCGGCACCTCGCAGCTCGAGTACTCCTCGAGCACGAGCCGACCCGACGACTTCTCGTATCGCGACAGCGTGTTGACCTGAACCTCCCGCTTCTTCTTCGGCATTCGCCGACATTATCACGCATGCGCACGGGCGCCGCGCGCTGGCGGGGGGCTGCATGGCCGGTGTTGCGTCCGGCGTCGGCTCCTCACGTCGGCCTCTGCGGCTGGAGCGCATGCGATTTTCGTCAAGGCAGCCTGCACACGTAGGGCAGCTCGGCGTAGCAGGGCATATCGTTCCACTGCCCGCCGGCCCAGCTCGCCAGCTCCACGCAGTGCTCTCCGTCGCCGGCGTTGTTCGGCTCGCCGCCCGTCCACCGCTCGTGGTCGTACGGTGTGCCGTCGGTCCACGCGAAGTCCCCCTCGGACGCCGCGTCGGTGAGCCCGATCCACCAGTCGCCCGGCTGGATCGCGTCGGCGCTCGAGACCACGAGATCCTGCGTCTCCTCGTCGTGGATGGACACGAGGTGCCCGCCCTGCGCGATGCAGTCGAGCTCCGCGTCCGCCCACGTCGCGGGCGCGAAGCAGAACGCCAGCGAGCCGCCCTCCGGAAGCGGCCGCGGGGCGCAATGCGGGCACGATGGCTCGTTGTCCACGAGCCCGTCACAGTCGTTGTCGATCAGGTCGCACAGCTCGGGGGCGCCCGGGTACACCGAGGCATCGCCGTCGTTGCAGTCCTCGTCGCAGCCGGACGAGAGGTCGCCGTCCGCGTCGAGCCCCGAGGAGTCCACGCAGGCGAGCTGCGTCCGCACGCTGGCAGGACGGTCGTTCAGGAAAGCGATGGTGGCGTCGATGTGCTCGCCGACGTCATCGGGGCTCACGTCCCGGCGCGGATCCTCGAGCACGTCGGCCCAGATCAGGGTGCGCACCGCCTCGGCGTCGCGCGCCAGGTCGAGCTCCGACGCGCGCTCGAGGACGCGCTCGAACGCCGCTGCGAGCGCCTGCCGGCACGGCGGTGAGGCGGTGCACATCCGCTGGAGGCGGGCCTCGCCGCCGAAGGGATAGAGATCGTCCGTGAAGGTCTGGTCGAGGCCCCACGGCAGGAAGGTCCAGCGGCCGTCGTCCGGGCGCCGCGCGATGAAGTAGTTGTTGCGCAGCCAGGCATAGCCGTCCCAGTGGCCGATGAAGGTCTCCGTGGCCGCGAACGCGAGGTAGCGATCCATGTCGATGTGCCGCGAAGCCTCGGCGAGGAACGTGTCCGGGCTCGTCATGTCGTCGAGCGCCTCCGCGAGATCATAGAGATCGGCGAACGCGACGTCATCGCCGTTGTCCTGGTCGAAGGTCTCGATGCTCGAGCGCTCGAGATCGCTCCCGTAAGCCCCCTCGTACAGGTTGCCCCCGTGGTCGCCGAACCATCGATCCAGAAAGCGAGGGTTATCCGCTGCCTCGACGGTGGCATACAGGCCGTAGAGCGAGCCGTTCAGCCAGACCGTCGCGTGGGCCGAGCGCGGCGCGGGCACATCCATCGCGCGGAACAGGGCGTAGGCCAGGCGCTCGTGGATCATGCTCCGATCCTGGACCATGTTGTTGAGCGCGAGCTTCTCCACCCCGAGCAGGGTCTGGTCGTCGGTGAACTCGTCGAACTTCAGCAGGAATGCGGCCTTGTCGTCCAGGGTCCGGAACGAACCGTGGGCGCCCTTGAGCCGCACGCCGACGTCGGCGAGCTCGACCACCTCGCCGTCCATCGTCACCGTGAGCTGCCCGGCGACGTACTCGTCGGGCGTGGCGTTGAGCCGATCGATCGACGCCTGCGACAGCGCGATCTCGAACCGCGGGATGCTCGTTCCGGCGAAGAGCGGCTCTGCAGGATCCGGTGGCGGTAGCTCCTCCCCGCCGGCGCCGCCGGCGCCGCCGGCGCCGCTTCCGTCGCCCGCGCCGCCCAGGCCGCCGGCACCGGCGTCGCCGCCGGAGCCTGAGCTGCCCACGCTGGTGCCGTCCGGCCGGGGATCCTCCGCGGCATCGCCGCAGGCGGCGAGCAGCGCAATGGACATCGCGAGCGGACCGGTCCAGTTCCAGGAACGTGGGGATGACTTTCTCACGGTCATTCTCTTTTACACGGGCTGCTCGCTCCTCGCACGTCTCCTCGAGTCGACGTGCATCGAGAGATCTCACGTCCGCCTTCGAAACATCCGGAGAGGCTCTCGCCTGGTTCGGTCGCGCAGCAACCTCCCGAGCACCGGGCCCGCGATGCCCCCGCCGATGAGCGCCGCCGGCCGCGCACCTCGCCGTGTCATCCCGCCACCTCCACCTTGTCCCCGGGTCAGCAGGGGTAGGACTACCTACGTGAACCTGCAGGACGGCCTGCAGGGAGCCGTCGCGCGGCTATCGAAAGGCGGCGCCGGCGCGGAGCGCATGGACGGAGAGCACCTCGGGTCGACCTCGTCCCCGGCACGAATTTGGCGAATCCAACCGGGGTACCTCGCTGGAATCGTGGCAAAATGAAGGCGCCAGGTTCAGACGTGCGGGCTACGGGCATTCCCGCCGGGAATGCCCACAGAGCACCGCATTGCGCGGGCTCGACGTCAGCAAGCCGCACGGACGCCACAAACATCGGATGAGATGGGAGCGGAACCATGAACGACGATGCAGCAGCACGGATCCCCTCGAGCACCGGCCGACAGCGCTTCAACGAGATCACGAATGCCATGTATCTCTTTCACGCGACGTGCACGGCGGCGAGCCTCGGGCTCGCGGACGCGATCGGCGACGCGCCCACGCGCGTGGACGACATCGCGGCGCGGCTCGGGCTGCACGGCCCGTCGCTCTATCGCATGCTCCGGGCGCTCGCGGCGAACGGGATCTTCGAGGAGCTCGGCGACAGCCGCTTTCAGCACACCGAGCTGTCGAGGCGCCTCCGGAGCGATCACCCCTTCAGCCTGCGCGCCCTCGCCGAGTTCTTCCGCTCGCCGGTCCAGCAGGATGCATGGGGCGGGCTCGTGGACGCGATCCGCGATGGCAAGGCGGGCTTCACGCATCGCCGCGGCAAGACGATCTACGAGCACCTCCGCGCCGACGCCGCCGACAGCGCGCTGTTCAACCGCGCCATGCTCGACCACTCGCTGGAGGGCTCGGCGATGGCCGCGCAGGCCTATACCAGGTTCGGGGAAGTGAGCTCGGTGCTCGACGTGGGAGGTGGACTGGGCACGCTCGCCTCCGCGATCGTGAAGGCCCACCCCCACGTGCGCGCCACGGTGCTCGATCTCCCGCACCTCGAGCCCTCCGCCACGCGCTACCTGCAAGAGGCCGGCGTGGGCGATCGGGTGAGCTTCCATCCGGGGGACTTCTTCGAGGCGGTGCCCGGCGGCCACGATCTGTACATCGTCAAGCACTGCCTCTGGAACTGGGGGGACGACGAGTGCTCCCGGATCCTGCGCGTCATCCGGCGCGCGATCGGCGACGCGAACGGCGCGCGGCTGCTCATCATGGAGCAGATCCTCCAGCCGTCCAACCTCGCGCGGGCGGCCCTCGCCGACGTCCTCATGCTCACGATCAGCGCCGGCGGCCGGTGCCGGAGCGACGGTGAATACAGGGAGCTCACGCGGGAGGCCGGCTTCCACCTCGATTCGGTCCTCCAGCTGGAGGACATCGCCATCGCCGAGCTCCTCCCCGTCTGACCCGGCGCGTGCCCTCGTCCCCGTCGGAGGCCCGTCGGAGGCCCATCGGAGGCCCGTCGGAGGCCCATCGGAGGCCCGTCGGAGGCCCGTCGGAGGCCCGTCGGAGGCGCCGCCCCTAGCGCGCGGCCATCACTGACCAGCTTCCGCGAACATGTTCGTGTTGCCAGTCTGGTAGGCGATCTCGAACCTCACCTGCTTGATCCTCCAGCCATCCACTTGCCTGGTCAACCCATAGCGGTAGTGCCCCGCGACCATCCACTCCTCGCCGCCCGGCGCGCGCGCGAACCGGTGATAAGCGCGCACATGGCACTCGGCGGAGGCCTCCTCGCCGCTCACCTCGACGTCGATGGGGCCGAGGAAGTGCTGCGAAACGTCGATCGCGCCATGAAATTTCTTCCACGCCGCCAGCATGTCGTCCGCCTTCTGCAAGGCCGCCTCGCCCCCGAGGATCGATGTGAAATCGTTCAAGACGACATCCGCGTAGAGGTTGCGGACCTCGTCCCATCGCCGCCGGTCGATGTTGTGGGCGGCACGGGTGATGACGTTCTGGATCGCTCGCGCTTCCTTCAGATCTTCGGCCATATATCGGTCCTTTCGGCGGCAGGTTTCACGCCCCCCTCAACCAGAGAGCCGTCAACGCCGATGCGCCGGCCCGGTCGAGCCAGGGGCTCGCGCGGCGCTCAGCCTGGTCATGTTCGCCGTACAGGCGAGCACGAGCTCGACGTGCGCGCGCACCCCGGTCACGAGCGTCGCGTCGTCGACGTAAAATGCTGGATTGTGATTGCTGGCTGCCGTCGTCACGTCCGCGAGACCACGGGTGGGGGGCTCGCGGACGGCGCGCAGGCCTTCGAGCGCTCGGGCTTCCCCGCGGCTACGCCTTCGGGGCCCGGGGCGTGAACTCCCAGACGAACTTCCCCTTGCCCTTGTTCTGATCCGCCGGCGTCAGGAGGAGCCCATCGATCGACTCGACGACGCAGCTCGTCACCTCCTTCGATGCGGTGGTGCCCTCCGGCTCGACGACGATGTCCGTGAGGCGGCCGCTGTCCTCGAGCACGAGAAAGCTGACGGTGACCTTCCCCTCGGCGGCGGGATTCCGGGCGAGCTCCGCGTCGTAACACGACCGGATCTGCTCCTCTCGCGTCGCGAGCAGCGCGGCCGTGTCGTCGCGGTACATCTCCGGGCTCCGCACGGCGAAGGAGCACCCTGCGGACGCGCTCGACGAGGCGACCAGGACCATACCGAAGAGCCATTGCTTCATGCGCGCCTCCTTGCCGGGAGCAGCGTTCGTGGATCGACCCCGGATCAGCATCTACTGCCCTTCCCCCGCGGCCTTCGCGGTGTCCTGCTCGACGATGTTGAACTCGACCCGGCGGTTCTTCTCACGCCCCTCCTCCGACTCGTTGTCCGCGATGGGCTTTGTCTCGCCGAAGCCCTTGGCGGTGAGCATGCTCTGAGGGATCCCGTGCTGGACGAGGAACTCCATCACGGCCTTCGAGCGGCGATCCGAGAGCTTCATGTTGTGATCGTCCGCACCGTCGGAGCTCGCGTGCCCCTCGATGGCGATCTTCTTGATATGCGGGTGCTTCTTGATCGTGTCGACGACCTCGTTGAGCAGGCTGTGCGACTCCACCCGGATCCCCGCCTTGTTGTGCTCGAAGAGGATCTTCTCGTTGATGACGATCTTGTCCTCCGTCACCTCCACGCGCTTCTTCTCGGGCGGCGGGGGCGGGGGCGGCGGGGGCGGCTGGCCGACGACGGTGAACGCCCGTCCCCCTTCGAACGCTGTGATGCCGCCGCAGGCCGCCGAGCCAAGGCTCACGCCGACGAGCAGGGCGAGGGCGATGCGAGGCCCGAGGGCCGTGGGGCGCCGCGACACGCGATGGGCGCCGGGCCAGGAGCGAGGGCCCGGATGGCGCCTCGCGCTTCGGTTGTCGGAGAGTTCGTTCATGGTCGAGACTCCATGGGCCGCTGTCATGGGCCCAGGTCGCTGGGTGGCGCGCTCAGCGCGAGCACGACGAATACCCCGGATACGGGTGGGGTCGGCTCGCGGGCGAGCTCCATGCCGCGCACCCTAGCCCAGATCGGGCGCGGCGAGCTAGCCCGGATTTTCACCAAAATGGCCCCACTTCAGCTCGCTGGCGACACCGTCGCTGACCCCGGGTCCCCCGGGTGGGAAGCCGCTTCGCTCCAGGTCGCGTTCCCCCGAACGACGCCAGCTCGGCGCTGCGTCAGCCGATTTCCTCCTGTGAAAATCCAGCCTGACCGCGCGGAGCCGCCGCAGAATGCGGCATGCTGCATTCCGCGGCACGATGGTGGAGACACCTCGGCGGGGACGCACTTCCCGCGTCAGGAGCAGGACGAGGATGGCGTGGCCCACCTTCGCCGTGGCCTCGAACCGTGTCCGCGTCGGCCTGGCCGGAGCTCCCCTGCGCTCGATGAGGGCCCGCGGCTCCCGGGGGCTCGGCCATGTCGGGCCCCGATCCGTGCCTCACGCGCCGAGCTCGAAGAGCTGCATCGCCACCAGCGCGACGCAATCGGGCTCGCGCGAATCCGACACGATCTGACGGAGCTCGTGGAAATACCGCACATGCAAGGCGCGCAGCCGCTCGAGGTCACAGCGCGCGACGCTGACCAGGTTGTAGGAATACAGGCCCGGATCGCCGCGACGCTGCCGGCGCGCGGCGACGTCGAGCCAGTGCGATTTCAATCGTTGCCGCGGCTCGGCGGCGCCTCGGGTCATGTCGACCGTCTCGGCCGTGGCGGCGTACCGGCCCTCGCGCCATCGGACCAGACCCGCCCGCGACAGGGCTTCGAGGCACGCGCGCACCTCGTCGTCCGGGAGCCGGAGGCGAGCGGCGACCCAGGCGTCGTCGTGGCAGGGGAGGGCCGCGTAGCTCGCGAGCTCGAGGACGCGCAGGACGGCGTGAGACCAGGGGAGCTCCGTCGCTATCCGGCGGCGCTCCTCGAGCACACGGAAGTCGCGCGCCACCGAGGGCAGCTGGCCCGGGTGGACGAAGAGGGCGAGGAAGTCGAGGAGCCTGTCGGTTGTCGCGTCGACGAGGGCCAGCACGTCGGGGAGCCGGGGCTGGGATGTGCCCGCGATGAAGCGCGACACCTGGGACGCGCTGCGCCCGATACGGGCGCCGATCTCGGCGTTGCTCAGGCCCCCCTTGACGACCTGAAAGAGGGTGGCCGTGAGGGCCGGGTCGGAGACGGCGACGTCCCCGCCGAGGGCCGACTCCTGGCGCACGAAATCCGAGAGCGCCCGGTGGACGTCGACGCCGTTGTACGCCGCGACGCGCAGCAGGGTCGGGAACGTGGGAAAGCGCCGCCCGGACTCCCAGCCGAAGGCGACGTTCGTGCCGTACCCGAGCCGGACGCTCAGCTGCCGCTGCGAGCGTTGGCCGCGGAGCGCTCGGCAGAAATCCTTTGCGATTTCATCGTACTGCGCGCTCTTGTATCGCATATATGCATCGATGTTAGCATAATAGCGCGATAGATAATGCGTATTTGCGCTACGCGGCGCTTGCGCTGGCTCCTGCGCTGCGACAGGTGGATGGCGAAGGAGGCTTCGATGAACGTACGATTGGCTTGCTGGCTGCTGGTGGGGCTGCTCGTGGGGTGCGCTCACGCCGGGGGACAGACGGGGGAGGTCGCCGCCGATCCCTGCGACTCGTTCCCGGAGGTGGCGGGCCAGTTCGTGGAGCATGGCCTCGTCGACCCGACGCCCCTCGGTGTGAGCGGCCAGGAGGCCATCGATGCGACAGGCGGGGCCGGGAGCTTCGACGTGGCATGGGCCAACGGAACGACGAGCGCCGTGAGTTGGTCCCTCGCCGCCGACACCGAGAGCTCGCCGGTTGTGGCGTACATCGACCGCAGCAGCGCGTGCGCCGACGCGTATCTGCAGATCCTCGTGCTCGGGCATCTATCGAGCGCCGACGGCATTCTCCACCACGATCAGCGCGGGGCGCTCCATCGGGGCGACGACGGGGCCACGCACCTTCGCTTGTTCTTCTCCTTCGACGAGAACCCGTTCCCGGACGTGTACGCCGGTGGTGGGTCGGGGGACAGCTGCGCGGGGTGCAGCGGCGCCTTCGAGCTCTCCGTCGAATCGCGCTGGGAGGCGGGCGAGTCGACCCCTCGGGGCCATGTGTACCTGAGCGAGCACGGGACGCTGCTCGGCGAAGTCGGCACCTTCTGAGGCCGATCGCTCACCGCGGGGCCGGCGCGCGCGCCACGCGGCCGCCCACGACCACCATGTCGATCGGCGTGTCGACGAGCGAGCGATCGGGCGAGAGATCGCGGCCGAGGACCGTCAGATCGGCGACGTAGCCGGGCGCGATCCGGCCCCTCTGGCCCTCGGCGAAGGCCGCATACGCGGGCGCCGCGGTGAAGGCCAGGAGCGCCTCGTCGAGGTCGAGCCGCTCCGCAGGCATCCACCCGCCCGGGGGCTGGCCCGCGAGATCCTGCCGGGTCACGGCCGCGTAGAGGCCGAGCAGCGGCGAGACCTCCTCCACCGGGAAATCCGAGCCGAACACGACGCGCGCGCCCGACGAGAGCAGCGACCGCCAGGCGTAAGCGCCCTCCAGGCGACGGGCGCCGAGCCGCGCGGGCGCCCACGGCATGTCGCTCGTCGCGTGCGTCGGCTGCATCGAGGCGATCACGCCGAGCGCCGAGAAGCGCGGCAGATCGTCGGGCGAGACGATCTGCGCGTGCTCCACGCGGAACCGCAGCGCCGCCGCCCGCCCCGGGCCGAGCGCCTCGAGCGCGTCGAGCACGGCGCGGTTGGCGCGGTCGCCGATCGCGTGCACCGCGAGCTGGAAGCCCGCGTCCGCGACGAGCCGCGCCGCGCGCGCGAGCGCCTCGCGATCCATCAGCAGGAGCCCCTTCGTCGAGGGCTCGTCCGCGTACGGCTCGAGGAGCGCCGCGCCGCGCGAGCCGAGCGCGCCGTCGGCGTAGAGCTTGACCCCGCGCAGCACGAACATCGCCGTGCCCGTCGCGTCGACGTCGGGCGCGCGCCCCCCGAGCCCCTCGAGCCTTCCCTCGCCAGCGAGGTACGCGTGGACGCGGATCGGCAGCCGCCCGGCGGCGGCGAGCGCGCGGTAGACCGCCACGGTCTCGTCGTCGATGCCCATCTCGTGCACGCCCGTGAGCCCGGACGAGAGCGCCTCCTCGGCCGCGCGCAGGATGCGCCGCTCGCGCACGGCGGGCGGGTCGGCCGGGATCTGGGCCTCGACGAGGCCCATCGCGCTGTCGACGAAGACGCCCGTCGGCTCGCCCGCCGCGTCGCGCAGGACGCGCCCGCCCGGTGGATCCTGCGTGTCTCTGCCGACCCCGGCCGCGCGCATCGCCGCCGCGTTCGCCCAGAGCGCGTGCCCGTCGACGCGGCGCAACGCCACCGGATGCTCCGGCGCCGCCGCGTCGAGCGGGGCGTGCGTGGGGAACGCGGCGCCCGGCCAGAGGTTCTGATCCCAGCCGCGCCCGGTGATCCACTCGCCCTTCGTGCGGGCCTTCGCCGCCTCGGCCACGACCGCCGCCGCCGCCTCCGCGCTCTTCGTGCCGCGCACGCTCAGCGTCTCCAGCGCGACCCCGAGCCCGTAGAGATGGCCATGCCCGTCGACGAGCCCGGGCACGACCGCGCGCCCCGGCAGGTCCACGACGCGCGTCCCCGGCCCGACGAAGGCCTTCGTGTCGGCCGCGCTGCCCACGAAGACGATCCGCTCGCCGCGCACGGCGACCGCCTCGGCGCGCGGCTTCGCGGGGTCCATCGTCCGGACGACGCCGGCCGTGATCACGAGATCTGCGGGCGTCGAGGGCGTCGCCGTCGTGGCGGGCGGCCCCGCAGACGCAGAGCCGAGAGCGAGGCTGCCGAGGAGGCTCAGGAGCGTCGCTCGGAGCACGTTCGACATGAGCGCCACCCTAGCACCCGCGCGCGGCGCGCAACGGCGCCTCGAAATTCTGCTCTCTTCAGGCGTCTTCAGCCCGCTCGTCGATCCAGGCTAGGTGGGCGGGACGAAGGGAGGCAGGTCGACGAGCGGGCGCAGGAACAGGCCCTGTTCGGGCTCGGCGTACACGACGACCGGCGTTCGGCCGCGCAGGAACGAGAGCTGCAGCGGTGATGCCAGCGCGGGCGCCGGGCCGGCCACGTCGGGCCGGCTGGCGTCGACGAAGGACCACGCCTCCGCGCGCCGCGCGAGCACCGCCGCGCTCCCGCGCTGATCGACGGCGACGAACGCCTCGTCGACGGAGGCATCGGCCAGGCACGTCAGCTCCGTTGTCTGGTGGGCGAACGCGTCGTCCTCGGTGAGCGACCACGACCACAGGGCGTGGAGCCGGCCGCGCGGGGTGGCCACCGCGACGAGGGCCGCGCCAACCGAGCAGCCTCCTGCCCCGAGCTGCGCCGCGGCGGCGAGCAGATGGCCGGGGCCCTCGATCGCGGCGCGGAGCCGCGTGGGGCCGCAGCCGGGGGTCCAGCTCCCCCACAACAGGGAGGTGGCGCCGCTCGTGCTCGTCACCACGAAGATCCGGCGCTCGCCATCGGGGCGATGCACCACGCGCGCCCAGGCGGGGGCCGGCCCGGAAACCACCACGTCCGCCCCCAGCACGGCGGCCTGGACCAGGCGAATCGCCCGTAGCCGCCACCGGGAGCCCTCGTCGCGCAAGAGCAGGAGCTCGGCATCGGGGGCCCCGGGGGCCTCCATGGAGAGCTCGCATGCCGGGCCGATGGGCCGCCAGTCGGAGGCCTGCAGGTCGAGCTGGCCCCGCTCGATCGCGCCATGCTCGTGGACGGCGTAGCCGAGCTCGCGATCGACGATCCAGGCCACGTACTGGCGCCCGGGCAAGCGATCGGCGGGCACCGAGAGGATGGGGACAGCGAGCGCCGCGGCCCGCGCGAGATCGACGGTAGGCCCGGCGGCCAGCGCGGGCTGCTGGGCGATCGAGGTCAGGCGCATCGTTCCCGCGTCGCGATCGTTCCAGGCGCAGGCCAGCGCGCTCATCGGCCCGCCGCGCTCGGGCTCCACGGCGAGCGCAGCCGCGGGAGCCGCCTGTACTTCGAAGGGCACGGCGTCCGATCGCGCCTCTCCGTCGTCCCACCGGAAGCGGGCCCGGAGTCGATAGCGCCCGGGTCGAGGCAAGGACAGCCGGCGTCCGAGGTAGAACGCGTCCTCGAGCTGGGCACCGGGCTCCAGGGAACACGGCTCGCTGAGCAGGAATACCGAAGGGTCGAGGATCGGCGCCGCGATCTCGGTCTGTTCTCCCGTGGCCAGATCGGTGAGCTCCAGCGCCGCGCGGCCGCGTGGATCCTCGACGTTGATGTCCCGCAGCGCCTCGCCGCCGCCGTTGACCAGCGTCACGCGGCACGCGGGCAGCTGCGGCCAGCGCAGCACCGGAGGTTCGAGATCGAGCCGTACGTGGACCGACATGCGCTGCGCCTCAAGCCCCGGTGTCGAAGGTGTTGCTCTTGACCGCCCAGCCGCGCAGCGAGAGCAGGCAACGCCCGCACAGCTCGCCGTAGCAGCCAGCATAGCTCATGACGCAGACGACGTCGTTCGGAGCCGGCGTCGCGAGCTTCGCCGCGGGCGGCGGCTGGTGCATCTTGGCATCGGAGCCACCGGTGTCCGAGGGCCAGGCCTGGTGGCACAGCATGAGCACGTGACCGAGCTCGTGGATGCCGTTGGAGGTCGCCGGATAGATGAAGTTCGGATAGTAGGTGCCGCTGGTGCAGGTGAGCAGAGCTCCGCTGGCCGCCCCGAATCCGCTGGTGACAAGGTCCTGCCCCACGTCGTGGAGCTTGTGATGCCACGACGCACCCCACGGCGCCTGGATGAAGGTGAGCCCGGGCATCAACCCCCCGTCCGCGAGGCTCTCGATCACGCCCTCCACGAGGGCCCAGCCCGCGAGCCCGTACTCGCCATCCTCGTCGTAGTCCATGGCGAGGTTGGCGAGGCCGGCGCCGCCCGGCTTGCGCGCGTTGTAGTCGGTGTGGGCGCGCAGGGGGATGAGGAACGGCGACGTCGCGTCCTTGAGGATCATCGTCGGCCAGTGCACCTTCTTCTTGAAGCGACCGCTCTGGTCAAACGACCTCGCGCCAACGTCCAGCGCGCGGTCGAGGTGGGCGGGGTCGATCGTCTCGATCCGCGTACAGTCCTGGATCACCTCGCAGTAGGCCCACCGGAGCTGGTCGGGGAACGACGAACTGGCGGTGGCGACCGGGCGCCATTGCTCTGCGGCCGGCGCCGCCGCATTGGCCGGCTTGGCCGTGGTCGTGGCTGGGTACGGCGGCTCGCGCGGGGTCGACGGCAAGATGGCGGCGTCGACCATGGCGTCATCGAGCTTCATCGCCACGAACAGGGGGGCCGTGAGCCGGTTCAGGTTCCCGTGCTTCACCAGGCCGAGCACTTCCGCGCTCCAGTCGCGCGACGTCTTGTGGTCGAGCTTGACGTGCTTGTAGATCCGCACGTTGCGCCACACGATGAGCGTGCCGGTCTCGGCGGTTGTCACGCTGTCGGGCGACGCGTTCTGCGCGGCGAGCCAGCTCTCCTCGAGCGTCACCTTCAGCCTGTATCGATCGCCGCCGCAGCGCGAGGGCTTGAAGATCGTGCCGCCGAGCCCCTTGGCGTTCGTGACGCACTGCACCGCGTGCGGGTACTTCCTCGCATCGTCCGGCAGCGTGGCGTGGGCGATCGTCCCATGGTCGACGGTCTGCGACGGGCGCTTGGTGTGGAAGCCTTCGACGTCGGCCGCCGGCACGTCGAGGACGGCCTTGATGCCGTCGGCCGACTCCGCCTTGCCACACCACTTCTCCGGCACGTTGCGGCGCTGCGGATCGGTGGGAACCGTCGCGGCGTTCACCAGCGCATCCTCCATGTCCTTGATGAACTTGCGCTGCCCCCGGCCAGTGAACTCACTCGGTGGCTTGGACGCGAGGATGCGCGCCGCCACCGTCTTGGCGGCGGCGTTCATGTGCGGGCGCAGGCTGGGGTACGGTCGCGTGGCCTCCCCGGTCCACCACGCCTTCACCGCGCTCCAGTTCGGCTCGGGCGCGGGCGCGTCGGCGTGCGCGTCGGGGAGCGGCGCCGCCGGAGCCCAGGTGTCGATCCATGGGTTGATCGAGCCGGTGCTCGCCTGGGCATCCGCCTTTGTGACGAGCTTGTGCACCGCGGTGTACTCCGCCGCCAGCAGCCCCTCGCCGAGATCCGGGATCCGTGGCTTCCACAGCTGCGCGGGTTGCACCGGTACCGGCGGACGCGCCGAGCTCGTCCACAGCGTGCAGTCGCGCCCGTAATCCATCACCTTGTCCGGGGCCGGCGGCGCCTCGAGGGGCCCCTGGGTGTCGAGGTCTGGATCCACCAGCTGCACGATCACCTTGGCACCATGGACGGGAACGGGGGCGTCGCTCCCTACCACCTTGGTGACCTTGACGAGGAGCGGGATCCTCCCGAGCATCGGATTGTCGGTGTAGACGAGCGATTCGAGCGCGTGGCGATCGGCGCCGACCGTGTACTCGTACTTCGCCCCGACGGCCGAGTCCTTTCCGCCGTTGTAGACGTGGTCGCCGGTGAACAGCCCGGAGGCGGCTCCCTTGGTGGAGCGGAATCCGCCGGGCACCCGGATCGCGGCCGCCGAACCCTTGCGGGGCAGGGTCGATTTCGCCAGGATCTGCCCGCTGGTCGGGAGCGAGGCGGCGAGGAGGTGGGCCTCGATCTCCTGCTTGAGCAGGGCCCTGAGCTCGGCGTCGGACAGCGCCTTTCTTGCCGCGGTCTCGTGCACCCGCTTGAAGTAGGCCCATGAGTCGGTCGCCCACTGGTCGAGGCGGCCCGCCTTGGGCAACGAGAGCGGCGCATAGAAATAGCCGAGCACCTGCAGGCGCTGCCGCACGCCCGCGTCGGCCGGTGGGGAGCCCATGCCCATCGGCTCGAACAGGCCATCGATGTCGCCGATCTCGATCGTGACCTGGAGCTTCGGCCTGGGCGGCGCGATGACGTTCTGCATTCGTCGCCGCACCGGCTTGAGCACCGGCATGCTGAAGCCGTAGGTCGTCTTTCGGTTGTGCTTGAGCTTGGGACCGAGCAGCGACTCGAGGTGCTCGATGGCCTTGACCCCGAACAGCCACTTGCCCTCCACCTTCAGGGTGATCGACTTGTTCGACGGCCCATCGACGAGCCCGGGATACCGCTGCGCCATGTACGCGCGCGCCTGGTCGCCGGTGTGCGTCCCGCCGTCGACGATCGTGATGTCGGTCCACAGCATGCCGGCTCAGCCCCCGTAGGCATCCCGCAGGCGGGATCGGGTATCGTCGTCGAGCTCCCCGGTTGGAACGAGGCCCTCTGCGGCCTGGACGCCCTGGAGCGCCTCGGCGGTCGGGCCGTCGAGCTCTCCGTTGAGGGGGCCCTCGTACCACCCCAGGTTGCGCAGCCGCGCCTGGATTCCCTCGAGATCATCGGCCGGTCGGAGGTGGCCAATCTCGAGCTCGTAGGTCTCCTCGGGTTCGTCACCCCGGGGCGGGATCCTGAGTGTTGCCTTGCGCGCTCGGGGCGGCAGCCATTCGTCGAGCCACCCGTCGCCGTCGGTCGAACCCGTGCGCTCGTCCGACGCGATCGTCAGCGCGTAGTCGACCCCACCACGCGGCCGTCCGGCGAGGTCGAGCAGCTGCACGCGCAGCTTGGACGGTACGCCCTTGCGGCGGAAGGTATGCCTCGCCTCGGTCGCGCACTCGACGGTCTTCGGGCGCAGCGGGGGCACGAAGACCTCGTCGCCCGGGACGAGCGTCACCGGATCACCGCGCAGCTTCCGTAGCGCCGCGTTGTCTGGGTGATTCCAGACCACCTCCCAGTAGAAACCATGGGCGTCGGCGATGCTCTCGATGCAGTCGCCAGCGCGCACGACGTGCTTGGCCATGCGAATAGTCCCAGCGGATTGTCACACGAGGGCGCGGCGTGGTGCAAGACGAGCGTCGTCGTCGCGCTCCACGGTCTCGGACGGCGGGCGAGCGTCGTGCGTGGGGGTGACGCTCCGCTCGAAGAGCGGCAATCGGGAGAAGGTCGTCCTGGAACGGCGCCGACGAGCTCGCCGGCCGGCGATAGCTCGGCCTCGGGAAGCAAGGCTGGCGGCGGGCACATGCCGGCCGCATTCGACCTCGCGCGGCGACTTCAGCGGCCTCGATGGCGAGGCCCGCGGAGCTTCAGGTGTGCCCGACGAATAGCAGCTCGACCTGCTCGAACCCATTCACCGTGAAGGACATGCGGTGGTAGCTCCCCAGATAGATCTCCCACTGGTCCCCCCCACCATGGAGCTTCGCGCACTTGATGTGCAGCTCCGTGGCGGCGGCGAACGGACCTCTGGTCGGCACGAGGGCGAGCCACTCGTTGAGCTTTGTTTCCTCGGAGCTCATGAGCCCCGCCTTCGAGAGCTGCTTCTCGTACCTCTTCTCCGCGGTAATCGTCCAGACCACGTCCGCCTCCTGTCCCCCCAGGCCAAGTCGTCGCGGGGGCCGAAATTATCGTGGCCCGTACGAAAGCTGTCAAGCGCGCCCCGCGCCGCTCGGGGCTTTCGGGATCGCTCGGCATGGCGGTCCACATGCGCCGGCCGGGCTGGCGTTCGTTGCGAGCGTTGCAAGAGGCACGCCCGGCGGCCGACGATGCCCTTTCGACGGTTGCACCGCCCGGCGCCGGCGCGATGCCGGCGCCGCCTCGATACGCTCGTGGGCGAGCTGCGCTGACCGGTTATTTCAGATAGGCGCCGCAGCGCCCGTCGCCGTCATCGACATCTTTCGCCGTCGCCTTTCCTGGAGGGAACGCGCCGCGATCGCAGAGGGCCGCGAGGATGTCGAGGAGCTCCTGCGCCATCTCCTTGCCTGTGCTCCCGCGGACCTGACGGCCCATGGGCGAGCCCGGCTGCCCGTTCAGGATCTTGTGCCAGTCCTCGTACGCCTTCTGCCGCGCGTGTGAGCCGAGCGAATAGGCGCCGTCGTCGAAGAGCTCCTCCGTCCCATCGTCGCCGTGGCACGAGGAGCAGCGGTCCTTGATGTGAGCCTTCCCGCGGGCGGCGTCGCCGCCCGGCAGGAGCGCGTAATGCCCTTGAGCCGGCGGCTTGAGCGTGAAGATCTGGTCGGGATGGGGGAGCGCGCCGTCGCGGACGCCGACAACGAACGCGGCCATGGCCTCGATCTGAGGGGGCGTGAGCACGTCGCCGTACGCGGGGATCTCGCGATCCCCCTTCGTGAACAGGAGGACGAGATCCTCTTGCGTCTCGCGTCCCCCGAGGAGGTTCCGCGAGACGGCGTACCCCTTCGCCATCGCGCTCGGTCCATAGATGCCCTCGCGCCCCTTGAGATCCCACCCGAAGAAGTTCTTGAGCCGATAGTCATGGCCAGCGTCGTTGTTCATCGCCTCCCCGGATCCGAGCTTCAGCGTCCCATTGGCCGAGGGACCGCCTTGACCATCCAGGGCCCCTTGGGTCTTCGAGCTATCGGGGACGAAGGCCGAAAACGGGGGCTTTTTCCCATAGAATTTGTCGAAGAGCTGGCCGCCGAGCGCCGTGTCGATGGCGGGCGTCGCCGGCGCGGGCAGCGCGGGGGCAGGGGCGGGTGTGGGATCTGCGGACGGCTGGGCCGGCTCGTTTGCCGGCGTGGCAGGGCCGCAGGCCGCGACGCAGGCGAGGAGCGCAGGGAGCGAGGCGGAGAGGGGGGCGCGACCTGGAGCGAGCGAGCGGTGGCGGGCACGGTTGAGCAAGACAGTCTCCTGGCGAGGGGGGATCACGCGGCCACTGTATTCACCTCCGGCCCGGCGCCGCAACGGCGACCGCTCGCGAGCCAGGGATACGTGGTCATCGCGCTGGAGCACACCTACGACGCGGCCGCGGTGGTGTTCCCCGAGGGCACCGTCGCGCCAACCCAGGCGCGCGTGCCCGGCCCGGGAACGGACGAAGACGTGGCGTTCAAGACGTTCTGGGTCGGCGTCCGCGCGGCCGACGTGCGCTTCCTTCTCGACACCATGGCGGGCGCCACCTCCTCGCGGATTCCCGGCATCCTCGCCCGACATACCGACGCCGCGCAGGTGGGCGTGCTGGGCTTCTCGCTGGGAGGCGGGACCGCCGCCGAACGGGCGCCGCTGAAGAGATGAAGGTCAGGATGCCCGGAGCCGTGAGCGGTGCCAGGGTTACGAAGCCATGAAGCACTCGAACGAAGAGTTGGTGGGAGTAGTATATCGATATTACTCGCGTGAGGATCCGCGCTACAAGCGGACAGAGGAACATGGACGGCTGGTGGACGCCCGTCGTCGCGCCGGAGCCGATCGTGACCGCTGGCAAGGCATGCTAAATCGGATCGATGGCAAATTTCCGGGTCGTACGTTGATTGACCGTTCATACCGGACGTGGCAACCGACAGCCGCCTCTTGGGAGGGGCCACGCTCTACGATTGTCTGTTCTCAGATAGCTGGTAGGAACACCGTCGAGGCGGTCGGCGTGGCGCTCTCCGGCGAGCCAAGGAGCTCTGTCCTCCGTTCGCGCCGAGGACGCGGGCCCGTGAGCGCCGCGCTCAGGGCGCGAGCTTGACCGCGACCGGCGAGAGCTGCTCTTCGACCTCGCGGCCCACGCCGAGCTGTCCCTGGGTGTTCTCGCCCCAGCAGAGGACCTCGCCGGTCGTCCTCAGAGCGCACGTGTGGTAATAGCCGACGGCGAGCTGCGCCACGCCGTCGAGGGGCACGTCGACCGGCTGCGAGGACAGCCCATCCTCGCCGTGGCCGAGGGGGCCGACCCCCCACATCTTGAGCGCTCGCGCCTCGCCCGACACCGCGCCGCTCCGCTCGCGGCCCACGTCGATGTGCGCCGCCCGAGGCACCACGACCAGCGTGGGCTCCAGCACGGGCCCGTACCGATCGGCGCCCACCGCGCCGTTGTAATCGTTGCCGAAGCAGTAGACCTCCACGCCCTTGCGCGCGCAGGTGTGCCGGTCGCCCGCGACCACCTCCTCGACGCCCGCGGCGAGCGGCGCGAGGACGGGCACCGGCGACGAGGCGCTCTCCTGCGAGCCGGTGCCGAGCTGGCCATCGAAGCTCCGGCCCCAGCAGAGCAGGCCTCCGTCGGAGGCCTTGATGGCGCAGGTATGATCCTGGCCGCTCGCGACCTGCCGGCTGTCGCTCCGGATGAGCGTCGGGGTGATGTACTCGGACTGCCCCGACTCCCCCTTGCCGAGCTGGCCCTCCTGGTGCGAGCCCCAGCAGTACAGCTCGTCGCCCATCTTCACCGCGCACGAGTGCGCCGCGCCGAGCGAGAGCTGCACGACGTTGATCAGGCTCGGCACCCGCGCCGGCGCGCTCGACGCGGGGTAGCCGCCGATGCCGAGCTGCCCCGTCGTTCCGTGCCCCCAGCAGATGACCGTCGTGTCCTCCATGATCGCGCACGTGTGCGCGGGAGGGGGCGCGCCGGAGTCGCCCGAACGCAAGAACCCGCCGCCCGCCGCCACGTGGAGGGCCTTGCCGGGAAGGGCGACCTGCGCCGGGAAAGGGAAGACCAGGTCGCTCCCCGGCTTGCCCGACTCGCCGAACGTGTTCCTGCCCCAGCACCACACGCTGCCGTCCCGCCGGAGCGCGCAGGTGTGGGCATAGCCGGCCGAGATCTCGACCACGTCGTTGCAGAAGGCGCCCTCCTTCCCCTCCACGCACTCCGTCGCGCAGCGGTTGCCGCAGGCGCCGCAGTGATCGAGGTCGCGCGAGAGCGCCTCGCAGCCCGGGGCCGCGGCGTCGCAGTCCAGGAAGCCGGTGTCGCAAGCGACGCCGCAGACGCCTGCCTCGCACGTGGGCGACGCGTTCTCCGCGGCGGGGCAGTCCTCCGGCGCGGCGCACGCGTCGCCGTGGCCGCCTGCGCCGCCTGCGCCTGCGCCGCCGCCGGTGCTTGCGCCCCCCGCGCCGCCGTGGCCCGCGCCGCCGCCCTCACCGCCCACGCCCGACGTGAAATTGCGCTCGGAGGGCGAGCAGCCGGCGCAGAGCGCGATCGTGAGGAGCGCGAGCGAGGTCGTCGTCAAGCGGGGCATGTGCGTCATCGAAGCTCCTGAAGCGGCAGGTGTACCGGAGCAGCAGGTTGCTCCTGGAACAGCTTTTTACGCTGCCGCTCACCGCACGCAATGCTGGTCCGGCCGCCCGCAGCGCGGCCCGCTCGAGGCGCATGGGATCGTCGATGCCCGGAGCGACGAACCCGGCAAATCGGGCGCGCAGTGAGCCGGTGCGCGCAGCGGGCCGGGCGCGCAGGTCGAGGTCGCGCAGCGGGCCGGGCGCGCAGGTCGAGGTCGCGCAGCGGGCCGGGCGCGCAGGTCGAGGTCGCGGCGGGCTCCGGCCGGGAGATCGGGACCTGCTCCGAGGGCCGACATGAAGTAACCTCTCCCCCGCGCCGGCTCGACGCGGCGCGCCGCGCATGCGCCACGCCGAGAGCCCCCGCGAGATGACATGCAGCGCATGAGCCCCGACGACCGGGAACCCGGCGCAGCGGCCCTGTTCGACTGGAATCGCGCCGAGCCCGCGCCCGCGGAGCGCCGGCTGCCGCCGGGCGGCGTGCCGGCCGAGGCCTGGGCTGCGGCGTGCGCCGAGGCCGAGGCGTGGCTGCCCTTCGGCCGGGGAGCCCGGCCGGTCGAGGTGCTCGACGAGACGCTGCGCGACGGCATCCAGGGCGTCTCCACCGTCAACCCGCCGAGCGCGCACAAGATCGAGCTGCTCCACGCGATGGCGAGCATCGGCGTCGACGCGGTGAACCTCGGCATCCCGGCGGCCGGGCCGCGGCAGCTCGAGGACGCGTGCCTGCTCGCCCGGGAGATCGCCTCGTCCAGGCTGCCGCTCGCCCTGACCGCGGCCGCGCGCACGATCGCCGCGGACATCGAGGAGGTCGCCCGCGTCGCGGACCGCACGGGGGCGCCGATCGTTGTCTACGCGTTCATCGGCAGCTCGCCGATCCGGCACTTCGTCGAGGGGTGGGGGCCTGATTTCCTGGCCCGCAGCGTCGAGGCGGCCGGCCGGGCCGCCGCGGCGGCCGGCTTGCCCTTCTGCCTCGTCGCGGAGGACGCGACCCGCTCGCCGCCCGCCATGCTCGACACGCTCTTCCGCGCCGCCGTGGACGCCGGCGCGGCGCGCCTCTGTCTCTGCGACACGACCGGCCATGTCACCCCGCCGGGGGTCGCGGCGCTCGTCGCGTTCGCCCGGCGCGAGCTCGCCGCGCTGGGCGCGGCCCGGATCGAGCTCGACTGGCACGGCCACAACGATCGCGGCCTCGGCCTCGCCGCCGCGCTCTGGGCGGCGGCGTGCGGCGTCGAGCGGGTCCACGCCACGGCGCTCGGCGTCGGGGAGCGGGTGGGCAACAGCTGCCTCGAGCTGCTCATCGACAACCTCGGTCGCCTCGGCTCGCGCGCCCCGGTGCCGCGCGAGCGCCTCGCCGCGTACTGCGCGGTCGCCTCGCGCGCCCTCGCCTGGCCCATCCCGCCGGATCACCCCATCGCGGGGGCGCTCACCCGGGCGTGACGCCGCCGCCGCCGACGCGCGCCACGGCGGCGCGGACGATCGGCGCCGCGGGCGCGAGCGCGTCCGCGAGCTCGCCGACGCGGCCCGCCGCGCGCTCGGCGCGGGTCCACGCCGACGAGAAGCCGAGCGTGCCGGGCGGATGGGCCGCGGCGAGGGCGATCGCCTGCCGCAGATCGTCGCCGACCGCGGCGATGGCGTGGAGATCTGCCACGCTCGCCCCGCGCGCGCGCGCCGCGGCGTAGAGCGCGCGCACGATGCCGAGCAGGTCGCGGGCGGCCTCCAGCGGGAACGGGTCGTGGCGGATCGAGAGCACGCCGGCCGCAGATCACGGATGCCGGGGCGCGGCGTCAAGCGGCGCGCTGTCCGGGTTGTCCAGCGCGAAAATTACAATGGCTCGGGAATTGCACTTGAAGAACGTCATGAACAACCGCGCCCATGAGCTCGCAAAGACGGACGTACCCGGCGGCGACGACGAGGACCCGCTGCCGCCCAACCCGGGCGACCCGGGCCCGGAGCAACCCGAGCCGCCCTCGCCCGACCCCACCGAGGACCCGCGCATCCCGCCGCAGGGCGACTTTCCGCGCGGGGTCTGACCCCGGCGCGCGCCGGGGTGGGGCCGGGCTGTGATGGTGCCGCCCTGGCCATCACTGCTGTCCCCGCTGTGACCCTCTCCCATGGGCAATCGCGGCTGTCCCCGCTGTGACGGTGCTGCTCTGGCAATCACTGCTGTCCCTGCTGCGGCAGCGGTGGGCTGGCAATGGATGCTGTCTTCCAGAGACGGCCCATCGGTAGTAACGTCGTTGTTAGCGCCAAACGCCGCGGCAGCGCCTCGCGCAATCAGACCCGGTTTCCGGCATGCCTGGCCCACGTCCACCTGCTCGTGCCGGGCGGTGGCCTCGCGCTTAGCGAGGAAGAACCGATCTCATCGGGGGCTTCTTGCAGGCCGACCACGGAGCCCTGGTCTGGGGAACTCGGGGAGGACTGCGCCATCCTGCCTGATCGCTTCGACTATCGAGAGCACCCCAGGAAGGAGGACGCCTTCCGCAGATTGCTCTCGCAGCTCCCGCCATGAGGCTGCGTCCGGTCCGAAGCCCGGGTAGCTGACGTTGAAAGAGGGACGCTCGGCATCACACACCGTGACGCCCACGGATTCATCGCGACCGATAAACCCGATTGTGAGCATGCCGCCTTCTTGGCGGCATTGAACGCTCGATCCGAACCGAGAGCGAATCTCGCGTTTTGCTTCTGTCAGTGCTTCGCTCATGTCCACGTCTGCCTAACGACCGCGGGTGTGCTGCGGTGCGCCGCGCCGAGAGGCTCGGCGCGCCGTCGGCACCAGCCGCTTGTTGGGCGGCGCGCCATCGGTCACTAATCTGAGTTTGGCCATGTCAGCACTCCTCGTCGGGGGTACGGGCCGAAACCCGAAACAGTAGAAAATGGCGCAGTCTCAGCCTCGATGAGCACGTGTACCCAGGCCTCGTGCGATTTCTTGAGGTGGGAGCGATCCACGACGAGAGGGACCTCGATGCGCCCATCGCGCAAGACCGACTCGATGAAGACCGCGTCCTCTTCGTCGATGCCGTGCATGGCGCCAGTCCCTCGATATTTGGGGCCCTCGAAGTGGGCATCGAGCTGCAGCCGACTCTCCTCGGCATCGAACGGGACGAAGACGCCCTCCAACTCGGGGTGTGTGCAGCAAACGCCGCATGTCTGATTCGTATACAGAACCCCGCTCGCGTGCTCGATGATGAGCCCCAGTCCCGCGTCATATAGTCGGATGAGCGCCGTCATCTCCATGTCCCGTGAGAACCCTGCGCCGCCTGCGAGGATCCAGATTCAGCCGGCCGATGTGGGCACGGAGCGGACGGGTGGGTCGCCCGACCTGAACCGCAGCCGCTGTGACGGTGCGGACCCCTCGGCCGCCCAACGACTTCAAGCTGGCATGGCTCACG
This sequence comes from Sorangium sp. So ce362, assembly GCF_051519845.1. NCBI lineage: Bacteria > Pseudomonadati > Myxococcota > Polyangiales > Polyangiaceae > Sorangium > Sorangium sp. So ce362. The sequence goes on from NZ_CP150332.1 coordinate 11,151,558, forward strand.
CGCCGCGTCGAGCTGGCTGACAAGCTCCGTCGCTCGTGCAGGGTCCAGAGGCATCGATGCTGAACTTACCAGACTCGCCTTGGGAGAAGGAAGTTCAAACCCGAGGCGACGCCGCGCCGCTGGACGACGCCCGCTCGTGCGCTCCCGCCCAGTCTACTCCGAGCCCGCACTCATCCTCGTGCCTCTCGCAGCAATCCACGATGGCTGCGATGTTGCTCCTCTTCCCTGGCTTCTTACCCGGCCACCAGAGCGCGCCGCCTCGCCCCCGGGATACGCTCCAGGTTCCGCCCGTACGGTCCGGGCCTTTGCGCCAAGCCGCGGGCGCGGAGCAGCGCGGCGACGCTGGCGCGCGGCACGCGGCGTACCGTCGAGGCGTAACGCCCGTGTCGCGGGCCCGGCCGGCTGAATGGGGCGAGCCGCGGCTGCATCAGAGCCCCGTGCTACCCATGGAGGCCCCATGCATTCCCCTCGGACGCTCATCGGCTGTGCCGTTGCATCGTGGATGTCCCTCTCGACCACGGCCGCGCTGGCAGAGGTGGTCCTGGACCAGATCCAGTTCTATGGGCGGACCACCTGGAGAAAAGATTACAAGAGCGCGATATCCGATTTCAACACCATCGACGTCAGCATCGCTGCGATACCGCACGAAGATGTCTCCTTCGTCGAAGCGGAATACGCAGGGGTGACGACCCCGCTCACATTCAACGACTACAATCATCGTTACTACGCGAAAATCGACACGAGCACGGTACCCTACGGCCCTCACACCTTGACGTTCGTCGCGTACGACAAGCTCGGACAAGCGCGGACGAAGCAGTATACCGTGCATAAGTACGCGCCGCCCAGCGTCTGGGTGACGAGCCCGCGGCCAAACCGCACGCTCACCGGGGACACCCGCATCGCTGCGACGTGCGTCGGGATCCCTCCCTATTCCTGCACGCAGTTCAAGGCGCGCGTCCGGAGCCAGGTGCGCGATGAAGTGCTGGAGGGCGTCCCGTCGTCGGTGCCAGGGAGGATGGACGTGCTGCAATACCTGTCATCGCCGCTTCAGTCGGGCGAGGTGCTCACGGTCAGGCTCGAGGCCATGGACGGCGTGGGACCCGCCTGGAGCGGGACGCCGATCGGCGGGGGACCCGTCCTCTACGACTGGTCGCTCCCGCGCGCCTACGTCGAGCGGAGCCCGAAGCTCACCGCCGTCCAGCGCGCCCCCGGCGCCATCATCGATTTCGACGCGACGCGCGTCCTGTTCATCGATCACGGGCTCCAGGTCGGCGTCGTCGATCGCATGACTCAGCAGGTGACGTGGCTCACGGAGCTCACGCTCCACCATGAGTGGATGCACGAGCCCGGTCAGGGGGCGCTCACGCCGTCCGGCGTCGTCATGCAAGCTTGGTACGGATACGTCTTCATGTGGAAAGACGGCGCGCGGGACCAGACGCGCAGGAAGGGGCGGCTCGACGCGGTTGACGGCGATACGTTTCTGTGGACGGGCGCCGACGACGACGAGACCATCGTGCACACGATATCGACAGGCATCGCGACGAGCTTGGGGCTCGATCCCGGCAGCGCGTCGCAGTTCCAGGCGGACATCGCGGCGTCAGGCGGCATCTACTACAGCACGTACGAAGAGCCTTGGATCCACGGGCCGGGCGAGATCCGCCTCGGGAGCCATCCCGGCTACTTGCAACGGCCGATCACCGATGGGACGAACGTCGCCGGCCGGTGGTGGAATGGACCGGTGAGCTCGAGCTACCTCTACAAGGCCGATGGCGAGGAGGTGTTCCTCGGCGACTCCAGGACCGGCGATGCTGCAGGGCTGCTGCTGCACGCAGGGTATGCGGGCTACCTGAAGAGCGACGGGGCCGTCAACCAGGTGTGGCTGCGGACCCCCGCGGGCGACGAGTACCAGCTGAGCAACTTCGCAACGCCGAGCCAGTTCGATCAGCAGGAGTTGCGCATCGGGCACGACGGCATCAGCGATACCGGTGAGGTCATGTTCCTCAACGACGAGAAGCGTTACATCGGGCGGCCTGGGGCCGCCCCGGAGGAGATCAGCAGCGACCTCGGACACGGGCGCTGGTTCGATGGGGACTGGTACGTGACCATCGGTGACACGCTGTTCAAGGTGACGAGCACAGAGGCGCCGGCCTTCCATCTCGCCGCGTCGCCCGGCGAGGCGGCGCCCGTCGACGCCGAGGACGAGGAGCGGTACGACCTCACGCTCACCGCGCTCGCCCCGGGCGAACCCCTGGATCCATGGGCGCGAGCGGGGGATCTCCTCCACAAGCCCGGCGTCTCGCCGGCGTCATTGCGCGATCCGCGAACCGCAACGCACACCGGCACCGGCGCGCCCGACGAGGCGCCGTCGGCCGCCGCCGCGTGCAGCGTCGGTCAGGCAGCCTGCTCGGGCCGCGGTGTCGTCCTCCTCTCCGCGGCGCTCCTTGGCCTCTCCCTCTCGCGGCGCCGTCGCGGGCAGAGGTAGCGGAGCAAATCCTGTACCCGTTTGGCTAAAGCCCATCCTGACGCCGAGCAGGCCAGGGACATAGGCTTGCCGTGCGATGCGAGGGCGACGGCAGGGCGCGGGCAACAACGGCGTGACCGACGCGTTCTCTCCTCTGGTCAATGCCTTGTACGCCGATACCAGGGACCGACAAACACCCTGCGGCATCGGAGGCGGCGTCGGCCAAGGGGCGGCGGCGGCGGTAGCAACGGGCGAAGTTCGGGCGCAGTGGGCGCTCGAGGAGACCGGGCTGCCATATCGAGTCCACGCGCTCGACCACACCGCCGGCGAGCTCGACAGCGACGCCTACGGCCGCATCAGCCCCTTCCACCAGGCGCCGGTCATCGACGACGACGGCTTCGTGGTGGCCGAAAGCATCCGCAAGACCGACCTGATGGAGCCCTTCCCGGGGCTCAAGGCCTACTACGAGCGCTGTCAGGCCCGCCCGGCGTGGCAGCGCACCCTTGGCCTACACGCCGAGCGACTCGGCGTGAGCGTCGACGACATCCGCTGAGTTCCGCGCGATTGGCGAAGCCCCGGACAGAGGACTCTGGCACATGGCCCGCGTGATCGACCACGATGAAGCGATCGTTCAGCTCGATCTCCGGGAAAAACGGCGGCTGAAGCGCTGTGCGCGCTCCGCTTCCTTTACAAACGGGTCCTCGACCTGCAGATACCCCGGCCCGAAGCGCTCGAGCGTGCCTGCCGGCCGGAGCACCTCCCACGGTTCTCTCGCGACAGGACGCGCTCACCTTCCGATCCCACCCCCTCGTGCCGCCCCCCCCCACGCATCGTGGAAAGATAGCGTGTCCGAAGGCTGCCCCACCTTGTCAAGGAGACCGGCGCAGGACCGTGCGGGCCCTACACCGGACGAAGGCGCGAGTCTTGCGGCAAGGTCCGACTGCGGATGCCCGCATCCAGCTGATAGAGGATCGTGTCCAATCGACTGTTGCCCGCTTGACGAGCGGGCATCTGCTGCAAGACTTCGCGCACTTCAGAGGTGGCGTGCTCGATCGCCCAGCGAACCTCGCCATCACCGATGCTTGGATCGCCGTCGCGGCCGAGCTCGATTGCCAGTGCGGCATAGGCCGCTGGACCGACAATGTGCTTTGTTTGGTGGACAGTCGCCAGCGGATGCGTGTAGGCGATCGCCGCTGCAAGGCTCGCGGCGCGAGCGGCGGCTGCTGCAGCGGGATCGCCGATCTCACGTGCAGCGGCATTCGCCTCCCAGGCAAGGGAGCGCAACTGAGCCGTGCGCTTTCCCCCACGGGCAAACCCCCGGATGCCTTCAATCGCCGCACGGGGCCGGGAATCTGAATCAGCATGCGTCTCATACACGGACAGCGCCCTCTCAGCGCAATCCGCTGCCCAGCTCCCAAGGGCCCTGAGTGACTCCAGATTCAGCGTGATCGAGTTGGACTCACGACCCATCCTTTACCTTCTGACGTTACGGGTATTACAGGGCTACTCGCGTTCCCGCGAGTGTGCGATCGTCGCCTTCTGTAACCTGCCCCCCACGGAAAATCTCACGAATCGGCTCTGCGCTGGGGTCGCGGGAGGCGAGCTCGGCTCGGTGACGGGCAGGCCGAGGCGAACGGGCTGGCTCGATCTGCCGGTGTGCCGGTGTTCCTTGTGTCGGTGGGGCCGGCGGGACGAGACGATCGTGCTTCGGGACGCGCTCGGCTGAGCGTCAGGCCGAGAGGCTCTTCATGTCGATCACGAAGCGGTAACGAACGTCGCCCTTCACGGTCCGCTCGTACGCCTCGTTGACCTGCTGGATCGGGATCACCTCCACGTCGGAGACGATCCCGCGCTCGCCGCAGTAATCGAGCATCTCCTGCGTCTCCTTGATCCCGCCGATCGCGGAGCCCGCGAACCGACGGCGGCCGAGGAGCAGGCCGAAGGCCCCGATCTCGAGCGGCTTCTCCGGCGCGCCCACGAGCACGAGCGTGCCGTCGCGCCGGAGCGTGCCGATGAGCGCGTTCACGTCGTGCGAGGCCGACACGGTGTCGAGGATGAAGTCGAACGAGCCCGCCGCCGAGGCGACCGCGCTCGGGTCGGTGCTCACGAGGAAGTGATTGGCGCCGAGCCTGCGCGCGTCGGCCTCCTTCCGCGTCGACGTGCTGATCACGGTGACCTCGGCGCCGAGCGACGCGGCGAACTTCACGCCCATGTGCCCGAGCCCGCCGAGGCCGACGACGGCGACCCTCTGCCCCGGGCCCACGTTCCAGTGGCGCAGGGGCGAGTAGGTCGTGATGCCGGCGCAGAGCAGCGGCGCCACGGCCGCGGGGTCGAGGCTCGTCGGCACGCGGAGCACGTAGTTCTCGTCCGTCACGAGGACATCGGAGTAGCCGCCGAACGTCGGCGTCTTGCCGTCCCTCTCCATGCCGTTGTACGTGGCGACCATCCCGCTCGCGCAGTACTGCTCGAGCCCCTCCTGGCAGGACCCGCAGACGCGGCACGAGTCGACGAAACAACCGACGCCGACGCGGTCTCCCTCGCGGAGCTTCGTGACGCCCTTCCCGACGGCCTTCACGTGGCCGACGATCTCGTGGCCCGGCACCATGGGGTACATCGAATTGCCCCACTCGCCTCGGGCCTGATGAATGTCGGAATGGCAGATCCCGCAATGGGAGATCGCGATCACCACGTCGTGCTCGCCCGGCTCTCGCCGGTCGAACGAGAACGGAGCGAGGGGCGATTGTGCGTTTTGCGTGGCGTAGCCTCGTGCTCGAATCATCCGACCTGTGTACACGGAACGGCAAGGCGCGGCAACGGCAGGGGACGCAGGCTACGTGCCCGCTTCCTCGCTCGACGAGCGACGGGACGAGCTCCTCCACCGTCGCCGGCGCTCGAGCACACCCCGCAGGCTGTGGAGTGGAGGCGGCCCCATCGAGGAACAGCGAGAGCCGCCATTCTCTGTAAGAGAACGGCATCGCCCATTCGGCCGCAAAGTACGGGTCGGCGTGGTCGTTCTGGGACGTGTTCGTCTGGCCGAGTCGGTCGAACCCGACCCCCACTTCCAGGACCACGCTCCGCAGAGGGAAGATGGGGCCGAGGTAGCCCAGGCGCGCCGGTTTCGTTCGATCTGCACGACCCGTGGCAGGTGCGGTGCGAGCTCCACTTTATCCTCCTGGCTCGCACGGCGCAGTCGCCGCTGTGACCGCAACCCGCCCGCCGGCGGCGACCCAGGTGCACCGCAGCTCCCGCGTGGGACTTCCATGTCCCTGGATTCGTGTGTCATCATGGCCGATGCTCGCGGCGCTGGCTGTCGAATCGCCGCCGGCGAGGTTCTCTTGGCTGCGAATAACGTGTGATCTGACCGCGAAAGGTGTTCCAATGAATCAAGGATTGTCTTCGGGGCGTCTGTCCAGGGGCAGCGTCAGGTGCTCCCTGTCTGTCCTTCTCTGTGCGCTCGTGCTCGCCGGTTGCGGCGGCATGGATCCCACCTCTTCATCCGAGGATGACGGATCCACGCCGAGCGGAGACGACGACATGAGCTGGGAGGAGTTCCAGGCGAACGCCCACCGCGACCCGGTGCGCGGGCTCTACACCCTCGACGGCGACGACCGGGGGCTCAACGAGGTGGAGCTGCGTGCCGTCTACGAGCGCTACGTCCAGACCGGCGTGCTCGTCGTGAAACCGCTCCGGCGGCGCTGACGACACCTCGCAGGGATACGTGGCCGGCGCGGTGCTACCCGCGATCTTCCTCGCGCCGCATCTTCACCGCGCACGCCTTGTACGAGGGCTGCCGGGAATACTGATCGAACGCCGGGAACGTCAGCTTGTTCGTGACCTCGTAGTGCATCGGGATGAAGATCTCCCCCGGCTGCACCGAGTTCGTGACGAACGCCCGCGCCTTGATCTCGGCGCGGCGCGACGCGATGACCACCCACTCGTTCATCTCGAACCCGAGCTTCTTCGCGTCGACCGGGCTCACCTCGACGTAGATCTCCTTCGGATAGAGCCGCTGCAGCACCGCCGACTTCTTGGTCCGCGTCTGCGTGTGCCACTGGCTGGAGCTCCCTCGCCCGGTGAGCAGCGTGAACGGATACTGCTCGTCGGTCGGCTCCGGCAGCTGGCGGGGCGCCTGGAAGGCGAACTTCGCCCTCTGATCCGGCCGGTAGTACTGGCCGTCCTCGAACAGCCGCCGCTCGTTCGTCTCGAAGGCCGCCCCCTCGGGGTAGGGCCACTGGATGCCCCCGCGCTCGTCGAGCATCGCGTAGTCGTCGATGCCCGTGATGTCGCACGGCTGCCCCTTCGAGAGCCGCTTCATGATCTGGAAGACGGCCTCGGGGCTCTTCCACTCCTCGAGCAGGTCGCCGCAGCCCCAGTACTGGGCCACGAGCTGGAAGATGTGGAAGTCGGCCAGCGCCTGGCCGGGCGCCCGCGCGACCTTCTTCACGAGGCCGATGCGCCGCTCCGAGTTGATGAACGTGCCCTCCTTCTCGGCCCACGAGGCCGCCGGGAGGACGAGGTGCGCGCGCTCCGCCGTCTCGGTCGTGGCATACATGTCCTGCACAACGAGGAACTCCAGGCGGCCGAGGAGCTCGTGCAGGTCCTCCTGGTTGATCCAGGAGTGGGCCGGGTTCGTCGCGATGATCCAGAGGCCCTTGATCTTCCCCTTCAAGATGCCTTCGATGATCTGGTCGTAGGCCAGGCTGTTCCGGGTCGGGATGACCTCCTCCGGGATGTCGAGGATCGCGGCGATCTTCTTCCGGTGCTCCTCCTTCGTGAAGTCGTGGCCGGCGAACAGGCCCGTCGTGTTGCTGAACATCCGCGAGCCCATCGCGTTGCACTGGCCCGTGATGGAGTTCGCCCCGGTCCCGGGCCGCCCGATGTTCCCCGTCATCAGCGCGAGGTTGATGATCGCCTGCGCGACCCGCACGCCCTCGTGGCTCTGGTTGACGCCCATCGTCCACCAGAACGACACCCGCTTTCCGCTGTGGATCGTCTCGGCGAACGACGCGAGCTGCTCCTCGCCGAGCCCCGTCGCCGCGGACACCCGCGCGGGCGTGAAGTCCTCGACGTGCGCCCTGAACTGCTCGAAATCGACGGTGTGCGCGTCGATGTAATCCTTGTCGATCCACCCGCGCTGGATGAGGATGTGCGCGATGCCGTAGAACAGCGTCAGATCCGATTTCGGCTTCAGCGCATAGTGCGCCGTCGCCGCCATCGCCGTCTCGGTCTTGCGCGGATCCACGACGAGGATCTCCGGACGGTTCTTGTTCTTGCACAGCCGCTCCCACATGATCGGGTGGGCGATGCAGAGGTTCGAGCCGACGAGCACCACGACGTCGGACTCCTCGAAATCGCGGTACGTGTAGGGCGGCGCGTCGAACCCGAACGACTCCTTGTAGGCGACCACCGAGGTCGCCATGCACTGCCGGGTGTTGCCGTCCCCGTGCAGCATGCCCATCCCGAACTTCGCGAGCGCCCCGAGGAAGGCCATCTCCTCGGTGACGATCTGCCCCGTGCTGATGAAGGCGACCGACGCCTTGCCGTGCGCCTCCTGGATCGCCTTGAACCTGTCGACGAACGTGCGCAGCGCGACGTCCCACTCCACCCGCTCCAGCTTCCCGCGCGCGTTCCTGAGGAGCGGCGTCGTGGCGCGGTCGCTCGCCCGGAGCGGCGTGAGCGCCTCCCAGCCCTTCGGGCACGCCATCCCCAGGTTGACGGGATAGTCGGTGTTCGGCGAGAGGTTGATCGCCTCGCCGTCCTTGAGGTGGACGTTCAGCCCGCACCCGGTCGAGCAGAAGCCGCACACGACCGTGGTCGTCTGATCCGGCTTCAGCCGCGCAGGCACCCTCCCGAGGCCGAACTCGCCGGGCGCGAGCAGCAGGTCGCGCGTCAGCGGCCCGTTGCGCTGCAGGAGGAGGTTGTCGGCCTTCTTCGGCTCCGCTGACGTCTTCTTTGCCTTTGCCTTTGCATCGCTCGCGTCGGTGGTCATCAGGAGAGCCCTCCGGGCATCTTGGAGGCGGGCGCGGCGGCGAAGAACAGATACCGCTCGAGGAACTCCCCCGCGAGGCAGAACACGAACGCCACGACCGCCATGGCCATCAAAGCTTCGGAGCTCACGCCGCTGTTCGGCGCCGAGAAGAGGCTGAGCGCGGGCAGGACGATGCCGCCGAGCGCGCCGCAGGCGAAGCGCCAGCCCGTCGCGCCCTTCAGCTCCCCCGCCATCAGGATCGCGCTCCGCTTGAGCGTCGAGTGGCTCCGCCGCCGGAGGTGCCGGAACATCGACAGCTCCACGGCCAGCTTGAGCGCCATCGACACGCACAGGAACGCGCTCAGCGCGCGGAAGCCGCGGGTCAGGAGCAGCGCCGCGTGCTCGCGGCTCAGGAGCAGCGCGACCATCAGGACCGTCGAGCTCCCGAGCACGGCCGCCGTGCCCGCGAACTTGAAGCCCGTCAGGCCCCCGCGCCAGTGCTCCCGCTGGGTCGCGGCGTACACCATCACCGAGCAGAACACGCCCAGCATCCCGCTCAGCGCGACCGCGTAGGACAGCGGCGTCTGCAACGGGCCGAGCGGCAAGAGCGGCGCGAGCGCCGGGATCGAGGGCACCCAGAACGAGGCCGCGTAGAGGGTCGCGGCGCCGGCGAAGAGCGAGAACCCGAGGATCTCCCGGCTGAGCCACGACGTCTTGAGCCCCAGGAACGCCCGGAACGCGTACTGCGGTCGACCGAGGTGCAAGAGGCTCGCATTCAGCGCCGCGAGCCCGAAGACGAGCGCGAAGGTGGCGCTGTGGCCGCCGAAATCCCGGGTCGCTTGCTCGCCGAGGAGCTCGTTGAGGGCCAGGTTCACGCAGAACGCGCCCACCGAGAGCTGCGTCAGCACGAGCATGGCGACGAGCGGAGGATGGGAGTGCTCCCGGCTCACCTGGTAGAAGTCCGCAGGCAGCATGTTGCGCGGGAGCGACTTCTTCGTCTTGTAGGTGGTCGTCGGGATCGTGATCTCCGGCGCCGCCGCGCCCGGCAGGAAGACGTTGGTCTGGCTCTCCTGCACGGCCTGCGCCTGATCGACCACCGTGATGCGGATGGCGCCGTTGGGGCACGACTGCACGCACGCCGGGGCCTCGTCGTTGGCCAGCCGGTCGCTGCACATATCGCACTTGCGCACGATCCCCCGCTCCGCGTTGAACTTCGGAGCGTCGTAGGGACACATCAGGACGCAGTACTGGCAGCCGATGCACTGATCATCGAGGTGCTTGACGATGCCGGTGACCGGGTCCTTCTCGTAGGCCTTGACCGGACAGCCCGTCATGCACGCCGGGTCCAGGCAGTGGTGGCACGCCGTGGTCACGCTCTGCTGCGCCGGCGCCTGGGGCGTGCCGCCGTGGAGGAGCCCGACCGAGCGCCACACCTCGTCCTCGTCGAGGCCGTTCAGGCTGTGGCAGGCGGTGACGCACGCCTTGCACGCCGTGCAGGCGTCGAGGTCGACCTCGAAGGCGTACTGCTGCCCCGGCTTCGGCTTCTCGAAGGGGATGAGGTCGCGGTAGTACTTGGATTGAGCCGGGAGCGCGTGCTCCTCGTGGATCTTCGAGAATTTCTCGACCGCCGTGAGCTTCTGCTGGTCCGCGAGGAGCGCCTCCAGCAGGGTCTTGTTGCTGTCGTGGATCTTCGGCGGCGAGTTGATGATGGGCAAACGAAAATGAGTGTCCGACACCTTTGCAACGCTCATCGATAATCCCTGTCTACCCCGCGCGGAAACCCAGCCCGGAGGACTTCAAGAGACACACCGCGAACGGCGGCGTGCCCGTCGCGAAGAGAAAAGCGGCGCTGCCTCGCCAGCCCATCGGGTCAGCTCGCCGCGACGTACGGCTCTGCCGGGACCTGGACCTCGACGCGCCCGCCCCGGATCCGGGCAGGGTACACGGGGACGCGCACGCCCGGGTCGTCCAGGCACTGACCGGTGCGCAGGTCGAAGCTCTGCTTGTAGATCGGCGAGGCGATCTTGGGAATGCCCCCCTTGTCCCCGACGATGCCGCGCGAGAGGACGAACGCCTTGCTGAACGGGTCGAAGTTGCTGATTGCGTAGATCTCCTCGCCCTCGCCGACCCGGACCACCGCGACCTGGCGCCTCCCCACGAGCGCGCAGACGCCCGTGTTCGGGATGATGTCCTCGACCCCGCAAACCTCGACCCAGCCCTGGGTCGTGCCCTCGTTCCGGGGCGCTTCCGACGTGTGCAGCTCGTTCATGACGATCCCTCTCAGAAAAGGCCTGTCGACCTGCGGTCAGATCATCTCCTCGACGACGTTCGACTTCTCCTTCCAGGCCGCCGGGCGGTGCTGCGCCCGCTCGCTGACGAAGACGATGCTCCGGTCGGGCTCTCCGGCGTTCACGAACGGGCGGAACTGCTTGAGCTTCTCGGCGTCGGAGACCGCGACCTTCCACTCGCACTCGTAGGTCGCGATGAGGTGGGCCATCTCCTTCTCGAGCTCCTCGCAGATCCCGAGCGAGTCCTCGATGATGACCTGCTTGAGGTAATCCATGCCGCCCTCGAGGTTGTTGAACCACGTGGCCGTGCGCTGGAGCCGGTCCGCCGTGCGGATGTAGAACATCAGGAACCGATCGAGGTACTTGATGAGCGTCGCCTCGTCGAGATCCGCGGCGAAGAGCTGGGCGTGCTGCGGCTTCATCCCGCCGTTGCCGCAGAGATAGAGGTTGTAGCCCTTCTCCGTCGCGATGATCCCGAAGTCCTTGCTCTGCGCCTCGGCGCACTCGCGCGCGCAGCCGGACACCGCGGACTTCAGCTTGTGGGGGCTGCGCAGCCCCTTGTAGCGGTTCTCGACCGCGACCGCGAAGCCCACCGAGTCCTGCACGCCGTAGCGGCACCAGGTGCTGCCCACGCACGACTTCACGGTGCGGAGCGCCTTGCCGTAGGCGTGCCCCGACTCGAAGCCGGCGGCGATGAGCTCGCCCCAGATGTCGGGCAGCTGCTCCAGCCGCGCGCCGAACAGGTCCACCCGCTGGCCGCCGGTGATCTTCGAGTACAGGCTGTACTTCTTCGCGACGTGCCCGAGGGCGATGAGCTGATCCGGCGTGATCTCGCCGGCCGGCACGCGCGGGACCACCGAGTAGGTGCCGTCCTTCTGGACGTTGGCCATGAAGCGATCGTTCGTGTCCTGGAGCGGCAGGTGCTTCTTGTTCAGGATGTGCTCGTTCCACGTCGAGGCGAGGATCGAGGCCACCGCCGGCTTGCAGATCTCGCACCCCTTGCCCTTGCCGTGGCGCTCGATCAGGTCGTCAAAGGTCTTGATCGCGTGGATCCGGACAAGGTGATAGAGCTCCTGCCGCGAGTAGTTGAAGTGCTCGCAGAGGTAGTTCGTCACCGCGACGCCCGCCTTCTTGAGCTCCTTCTTCAGGATGTCGGTGATCAGCGTGGTGCACGAGCCGCAGCCCGTGCCGGCCTTCGTGTGCCCCTTGATGGCGGCGACCGTGACGTGCTTGTCGTCGCAGATGGCCGAGCAGATGGCCTTCTTCGTGACGTTCAGGCACGAGCAGATCATGGCGGTGTCGGGCAGCGCCTCGACCCCGAAGCCCGCCGGCTTCGCGCCGTCGCGCGCGGTGACGATGAGCTCCTCGGGGTCCGGCGGGAGCACGATCTTGTTCTGCACGAGCTGGAGCAGCTGCCCGTAGTTCGAGGCGTCGCCGACCAGGATGCCGCCGAGGAGGTGCTTGCCGTCCGCGCTGACGACGAGCTTCTTGTAGACGTTCGACGCCGCGTTCATGAAGCTGACCACGCGCGCGCCGGGCTGCGTCGCGAACGCGTCGCCGAAGCTCGCGACGTCCACGCCCATCAGCTTGAGCTTGGTGCTCATGTCGAAGCCGTTGAAGGTCTCCTTCCCGCCGGTGAGGGCGTCGGCCGCGACCTTGGCCATGTGGTAGCCGGGCGCCACCAGGCCATAGAGCTGGTTGCTGTAACTGGCACACTCGCCGATCGCGTAGATGTCCGGATCGGACGTCTGACAGCGATCGTTGATGACGACGCCGCCGCGGTTGCCGATCGCGAGATCGCACGCCCTGGCGAGCTCGTCCCGCGGGCGGATGCCGGCGGAGAAGACGATCATGTCGGTCGCGAGATCGGTCTGGTCGGCGAAGAGCATCCTCGCCACGCGGCCGCGCTCGGCGACGATCTCGGTGGTCGAGGTGTTCGTGTGCACCTCCACGCCGAGCGACTCGATCTTCTGGCGGAGGATCGTGCCGCCGGCGTCGTCCACCTGGAGGGCCATCAGCCGCGGCGCGAACTCCACGACGTGGACCTGGAGGTCCATGTTCTTGAGCGCGTTGGCCGCCTCGAGCCCGAGCAGGCCGCCGCCGATGACCGTGCCGACCTTCGCGCCCTTCGCGTGGGCCGCCATGGCCTCGAGGTCGTCGATCGTGCGGTACACGAAGCAGCCCTTCGTGTCCTTGCCCTTGATCGGCGGGACGAACGGGTACGAGCCGGTGGCGAGGATGAGCTTGTCGTAATAGACCGTCTTCCCCTTCGCGGAGGTCACGGCCTTCTTGCGCCGGTCGATCGATACGGCCTTGTCGCCCAGGTGGACGTGGATCCCCGCCTCCTCGTAGAGGCCGGGCTTCACCATCGACAGGTCATCCGCCGACTTGCCGCTGAAGAAGGCAGACAGGTTCACCCGGTCATAGGCGAGCCGCGGCTCCTCGCAGAAGGTCGTGATGTTCCATTCGCGCAGGAAGCCGCCGAGAACCATGTTCTCGATGAACTTGTGCCCGACCATGCCGTTGCCGATGACGAGGAGGTCCTTCTTCTTGCTCATGAAACCCACCTTTGGACCCGGTGAGTCCTTCTCACCGTCACTGCCGTACTGCCGTCCGAGCGACGGCGCCCGGCCATATTCCCGGACCAGAAACTGTCTACTGTGGGCTCTGTTTCACAACTGTTTCGCAGGAATAAATTGTGTGCCCAGCGGCGCGCTCGATCCCGGACAATCCCTCTGTTTCCTGCGCGTTTCGCGGTCGCGAACGAGCGTAACAGGGCTCCGCGCGAGGGCGATCCGAACAGCGTCAATGAAAGGAAAAGGGCGATTCGCCCGGAACAGGAGGAGACTGTTTCGTGTGTGTGTCGCTCCGCCGGAGCGAAACCATTGCAACTCTGAAATGGCCGGCGGGCCGGTCACCCGCGCGGGGCGGCCTCGGCGACGAGGGCGAGCAGCTGCGCCGTCGCGACCGGCTTCGTGAGGTGGGCGTCGAAGCCTGCCTCGCGCGAGCGGCGGCGGTCCTGGTCCTGCCCGTAGCCGGACACGGCGGCGATGTAGGAGCGCCGGAGCTCGGGCTCGGCGCGCAGGCGCCGGACGACCTCGTAGCCGTCCATCCCGGGCAGGCCGAGGTCGAGCAGGACGAGCTCGGGCTTCGACGCGCGCGCGCTCTCGAGCGCCGCCGGGCCGTCGTGCACCATCGAGACCGTGTGGCCGTGGAGCTGGAGGATGCGCCGCAGGCCCTCGGCGGCGTCGACGTTGTCGTCGACGAGGAGGACGCCCGCCCCGGAGCGCGGGATCTCGGTCGCGGGCGCCGCGGCGCTCTCCGCCGGCGCGCCCGCGAGGGGGAGCCAGACGCTGAGGGTGCTGCCCTCGCCGGGGCCGGGGCTCACCGCGTCGCAGGTGAGCGCGTCGGCGAGCGCCGCGGTGATGTGCTGGAGGCCGGCCATGCGCCGGCCGCGCTGGGCCAGCCTGGAGACGAGCGCTGCCTTGGCCGGATCCGCGTGCGCGATGACCCGCGCGCGGAGGGTGCCGTCCGGATCGAGCGAGTGGACGGAGCAAAAGGCCGCCATCGAGGCGACGGCGAGCTCGGCGACGCGCCGGTAGCTCGTGTCGCGGTCGAGCACCGGATCGAGCAGGGCCGTCGCGTCGGCCAGCAAGCGACGGGCCTCCTCGGCGCGCTTCTGTTCGCTGATGTCCGCGACGAGCGTGAAGAAGCCGCGCACATCGCCGCTCGCGCCGAGGTGCGGAATGTACTGGATGCGGACGTGGCGCCTGCCGCCCCTGCGGTAAACGAGCCGCGACTCGAAATCTTGCGGTTTTCCGCGGAGCACCGCGTCGATGTGCGGCTTCACGACGGCGTACGCGGCGTCGCCGATCACCTCGCGCACCTGCCGGCCGGCGAGGGAGCCGTGCGCTTCACCGAATCAGCGCTCGTAGGCCTGGTTGACGGTGCCGTAGCGCTCGTCGTTATCGACATAGGAGATGAGCGCCGGCAGGGCGTCGAGCAAGCGCTGAATCTGCCCGGCTTCCAGCGTCGTGCTGGGCTCGGCGCCGGTGTTCCTGCCGGCGCTGGCTTGAGCCAGGGGGGGAGCGTCCGGCCTATGCATCTCGGCTCATGCAACTCCGCAAACCGTGCTGGCGGCCACATGTCGGCTGTCTGCGCTCCGGTTCGAGCATGCTATGGTCGCCGCCGATGCGGATCCTCATAGTCGGCGCGGGCGCGGTGGGTGGCTATTTCGGGGCGAGGCTCGCCCTCGCGGGGGAAGACGTCACCTTCGTCGCGCGGGGCGCGCACGCCGAGGCGATGCGGTCGCGCGGGCTCGTCATCCGCACGCCGTCGGGCGAGCTGCGCACGCCGCCGCTCCGCGTGACCCCGCTCGACGGGGCGCGCGGGCCGTTCGATCTGGCGCTCATCGCCGTGAAGTGGCCGTCTCTCCCCGCCGTGAGCGCGGAGCTCCCCGGGCTGCTCGCAGCGGACGGCCTCGCCGCGCCCCTCCTGAACGGGCTCGACTCGGAGGACGCGGTCGCCCGCGAGGTCGGCGAGTCGCGCGTGATCGCCGCCATCGCGTACATGTCCGCGGGCCTCAGCGGCCCTGGCGAGATCGACACGCTCGCGCCGACGCGCGCCGGCCTCGCGCCGTACCGGCCCGGGCAGGAGGCGCGGGTCGAGGCGATCGCCGCGCTGCTCGAGCGCGCGGGCATCCCGGTCCGCCGGGGGTCGAGCTACCGCGCCATGCTCTGGGAGAAGATGGTCTGGAACGCCCCCTTCAACGCGATCTGCGCGCTGACCGGCCAGCGCGCCGGGGCGGCCGTGGAGCGGATGGAGGACCTCGCCCGGGCGGCGATGCTCGAGGTGATCGCGGTCGCGCGGGCGGAGGGGGCGGAGATCTCCGAGGCGACCGCGGACGCGATGATCGCCCTCACGCGCGCGGAGTTCCCGCTCACGGAGCCGTCGATGCTGCAGGACGTGCGCGCCGGCCGCGCGACAGAGGTCGAGATCCTCCAGGGCGCCGTGGTCGAGCGCGGGCGCCGGGCCGGCGTCGACACCCCGGTGCTGCGCACGCTCGCGGCCCTCGTTCGCGGCCTGTCGCCCCGGGCGAGCGCGCCGTCTGCCGCCGGGTAGGCCCCGGGCGCGCGGCGGGGCGGGGGCGGGCTCGCGACGTCGCATGTCGGCTCAGAACACGGTCCTGGCGGCGAGCCCCTTGCCCAAGGGGATGATCTGCACGGTCCCGACCTCGGTCACCGTGCGCTTCGCGGGGAAGATGAAGCCGCTCAGGATCTGCAGCGCGCCGATCGCCTGGCCGAGCCCGTTGGCCACGAGCAGCACCTTGTGGGTCGTCTCGGCGTTGCACTCCCGCTCGCCGCTGCACTCGCCGCGGGTGCCGAGGTCGATCCAGGGCCCCGCGATGGGCACCCAGAGCGCGCGGTCCGCGGGGTTGTCGCTGAGCGTCGCCACGACGGTCGAGATCCCGTAGGTGGTGCCGAGCACGGCGACGCCGCTCCAGATGAGCCCGCGGTTCGGCACGGAATCGGTGATGGTGACCTTGTCGCGCGTCTTTTCCTGAGCGTGCGCGGTCCCGGTGAAACCCATCGTCGCGGCCGCCATGACGGCGGCCGAGGTGAAGAGAGCGAGCTTGTTCATGCGGTCCTCCTGCCCGCACGGGCGTCTGAGCAAAGGGGATGCCGGCGCGGCGAGCGCTCCCGGCGTGGATGTCTTCGACGCGCGCGGCGCGCCACGCTCGAAGGGTCGTGTGGCGATCTGCCTCGCCTGAGACGGCGCGCCTCGTGGTGCTCGCGCTGAGAGGCGCAATCTACGCGGGAAACCGCCGCGCGTGCTCGCGCTCTTCCTCTTCCGCCGGCGGGATTGACGCTCGCGGGTCCGTCACAGGCTGAACGGTCCGAGCGCTCCAAACAACGCTGGAGCCCTCGAACGGACGGGCTCGCGCGAGGGCCGATCTGCGCGGAGGAATGGACGTGGAAGGAGAGGAGGCGGGAACGGTCGCGGGCATTCCTTCCCGTCTTCCTGTCTCCTGTTCGAACCCGGCGCTCAACCTTGAATGTGCAGAGAGGGTGACGCGACGAGAGGGGGGGAGTTCGAGGAGCCGGAAAAAGCGTGCGGACCGGAGGGCCTCATCCGCGGTGTACGCAGCGCTCGATGGAAGGAGAGGCCCGGGTCCGGGTGACTCGGCGATCAGCCGCCGCTGGCGCCGCCAGCACCGCCCGCGCCGCCAGCAGCACCGGTGCCGCCGGTGCCGCCGGTGCCGCCCGCGCCGCCGGCAGCGCCCGTGCCGCCGGTGCCACCCGTGCCGCCGGTGCCACCCGTGCCGCCGGTGCCGCCGGTGCCGCCGATGCCACCCGTGCCGCCGGTGCCGCCGGTGCCGCCGGTGCCGCCTGCGCCGCCCGTGCCGGCAGCACCACCGCCGCCGTCACCGCCGCCGGCGCCACCACCGCCGCCGCCGCCGCCCGTGCCGGCGTCGTCCAGCGGGAAGGCCGGATCGAGGCAGAAGAGGCCGTCCGGCGTCTCGCTGCAGACAGACCCATCTTTGCACTCAGCCCCGACTTCCTCGCACACGGGCGGCCCGAAGAGGCAGAAGCCCATGACGTTCGCGGCCGTGCCCAGGTTCACGCAGGAGAAGTACGGCAGCAAGCAGCCGCTGTGGCTCGTGCACGCATTGACGCAGAGCCCGAGGTCGCCCGGACCGGCGTCAGCATCGAGCGGGTAAGCGCAGAGGCCCTCCTGCAGACCTCCGCAGTCGAGGTTGGGATCGCCGTTGAGCCCGCAGAGCTCGGCGCACATGGCGACCTCCTCGGTGATGCCGACGCACCACCCCGAGCAGGGATCCTCGCCGCCCGCGCTCCGCTCGCACTGGGTGCCGTTGGCCTGCCCCGTCGTCGGCTCGTCGACGCAGACGCTCGACCGGGGATCGCACGCGCGATCGGTGCACTGGGCGTCCGTGCCGCAGCCCGGCAAGCAGACCGTCGCGCCGTCGTACACCTCACAGCGCAGCTCCTCGCGCCCCTGGCACTTGTCCGGATCGACGCTCGGGTCGCCCTCCACGAACGGGGGATCCCCCGGCATGCAGCCGAGCAGGCAGATGCCGCCGCTGCACACGCTGTCATCCCCTTCGCAATCGTCGTCTCCGCCGCACTCCTTCGTGCAGTACCCGCCCGCAGGGCCGCCGCCGAAGAAGTCGGTGGATGACTCCAAAAAGCAAATGCCGTCCGGGCCGCAGTCAGCGTCCGCTTCGCACGCGGTGCCGAGATACTTCGCGAGCTGCGAGCCGCCGCCGCTGGTGCTCACGGCGCGGGTGCCCGTGGTCGAGGACGTGGTCGAGCCCGAGGCCCCGGCCCCGCCAGCGCCATCGTCCGGATCGTCAGAGCTACAACCGATGAATCCTGCCGAGGTGGCGACCGCGGTGAGCAAAACCGCCGAAATGCGTTGGATTTTCATGCCTGTCTCCGGAGCCAAGAGGCGCTGCCCACGTCGGGCGCCTGCATGTGGTTTCCGGACAGTAACGGAATCGGTGCTGATTCGCCATACCGGACGAGCCGAGTGGGCCTCGACGCCGCGCCTCCGTGAAAGCGGATAATTCTCCGTGGAGGAGCTTTCCTCAGGATTTCAGTCCAACGACTGGCGGTCTGGCTCAGGCGATACCCGACCAGGCGATCCGGTGAGCATCGTGGTTTCTGGCACATACCGCACCGCCCTCCGATCGGCGCCGGTGAGCGGCCAGCGATACCGGAGATCGATCGCGGGCGCCCAGCCGGCGTGCGCCGGCGGCTCGTCGCGGGCGAGCAGGACCCAGATCTCGCGCCGATCCGCCGGCTCCTGCGCGGTGAGCGCCGCGCCGAGGGGCAGCCACGCGTCCGGCGCGAGCGTCGCGCGGGAGAGCGCCACCTCGAACGACCTCCCGGCCCGCACGAGATCCTCGCCGCGCGCGCGCTCGACCCGGGGCGGCTTCTTGAGCTCGCCTTCCTGGACCAGCGTGCCTATCGCCGTCCGCAGGAATGCGACGCGCTTCTGCAGGGGCTCGACGAGGGTCACCTCCAGATCCGGCCGCAGCACCGCGAGCGGCAGGCCGGGCGCGCCGGCCCCCGTGCCAACGTCGACGACGCGCCGCCCCTCGGGGATGTGCTCCGAGAGGAGCCGCGCGTCCGCGAGCATGAGGTCGGCGAGCTCGTCGGCGCTCCGCGCCGCCGTCAGATCGACCTTCGCGTTCCACCCCTGGACGAGCTCGAGCCAGCGCGCGAGCGCCTCGCCGGCGCGGGCAGGGAGGCTCGGCTCGCGGCCGGCGAGCACCGTGGCGATCTTCTCCGTCATCCGCGACGCGGCGCCCAGGGTCATGGCCGCAGTGGAGCACAGGATCCGGGGCGGATGCACCCGGGGGCGCGGCGCGAGCCCGACGACGCCGCCCGGCGGCCGGCAGGGGTCGCATGGGCCCGGAGAGAGTTCCCATGAAGGCGGGAAGATCCTTGAGCTTTTCTTCCCGCCTTCAGGGTCGAACAGGAGCACGACCCGCGCGCCGGCCGGCGCCGGGACGGCCCGAGGCCAGGGAGACCAGGAGCCCCGGCGAGCGCCTCCCGCGCACGTTGCCTGCGCGCTGCCGGGACGCAAAGCTCTCCCCCGTGGACACCGTCTTCACCGTCGGCCACGGCACCCGCAGTCTGGAAGAGCTCGTCGAGCTGCTCGGCGAGGGGCCGGCCGACACGCTCGTCGACGTCCGGAGGTTCCCGGGATCCCGCCGGTCGCCGCACCTCGGCCGCGCCGCGCTCGCCGAGGCGCTGCCCCCGCTCGGGGTGACCTACGTCTTCCGCGGCAACTCGCTGGGCGGCCGGCGGATCGGGCGGGAGGGCTCGCCCCACGTCGTCTGGGAGAACGCGAGCTTCCGGGCCTACGCCGACCACATGGAGACCGCCGCCTTCCAGCGCGCGCTCTCCGAGGTGGAGGCGGAAGCCCGGGCGGGACGGCGCATGGCCCTCCTGTGCGCCGAGACGCTCTGGTGGCGTTGCCACCGCCGCCTCATCGCCGACGCCCTCGTCGCGCGCGGGCTCGCGGTCGTCCACCTGCTCGGCCCCGGCGCGCGGGCCCAGCACACGCTGAACCCCGCGGCGCGGATCGACGGCGCCGGCCACCTGATCTACGACGTCGGCGCCCAGCGCAGGCTGCCGCTCGGCGGCGGGTAGTGGTCCTAATTCGACCCTGAAGCGGGAAGAAGAACTCAGGGATCTTCCCGCCTTCCTGCCTTCATGTGAACTCTCTCCGGGCCCATGCGACGCCGGTCGGCGCGCGCTACCTCATCGAGCGCAGCAGGTGGTCGAGCGCCCGGCGCTCCTCCGCGTCGGTGACCGACTTCAGCGCGCGGTTCACCTCGCCGACGGCGGCCGCCGCCAGCAGCGCGACGGCCGCGGGATCGGGCGCGCCGCGCGCGCGCAGCCACGCGAGCGCTTCGTGCTCGGTGTTGATGACGATGTGGCTCCGGCTGGCCTCGTAGCGGACCGGCCTCCCCGAGCGGCTCTCGACGACGGCGCGGACCGGGGAGCCCTCGAGGCCCATCCTCGCGATGGCCTCGCGGAGCGCCGCGGCGAGCGGGCCCTCGGCCGTCGCGCCCGGCCGCTCGGCCGCGGCGCCGAGCAGCGTCGCCGCCTCGCCGCCGATCAGGCCGCGCACGCTGCGCCACAGCGCGCCGACCCAGGCGCGTGCGCCGCTCGCGTCGAGCGCGCCCGCGGGGGCCTGGGCGCCGGATGCGCCCGCGGGAGCCCGCACACCGGCGGCGCCCGCGGGAGCCTCGTCGCCGGTCGCGCCCGCCGGAGCCTCGTCGCCGGCGGCCCCGGAGGCGCCCCCGACCGCCGTCGCGGCGCCCCCGACCTCCGCCGCGACGGCGCCGACCGAGGCCGGCGGCGCCGCGGGCGCGCCGAGCTCGCGCAGCGCGCCGGGGGCGGCCCGGTGGCGCAGCACCTCGACGAGCGGCGAGCCGTCGTCGAGCAGCACGAACGCCGGCGTCCCCTCCGGGAAATCGCCGTCCGCGCTCCCGCGGCGATCGGTGATCCACAGGCAGCCGCTCGCCGCGAGCTCGGCGCGGACCGCCGCCGGGCCGACGATCTCCCCGCCGGCGGTCGGCGCGGCGAGCCTGCCGCCGGAGAGGCGGCCGAGCAGGTGCAGGTTCCACAGGTACGGCGCGGCGGCCGTCTCGTCCGAGAGCTCGGCCGCCATGGAGGCCGCCGCCTCCATGGCGAGCTCCGCGACGGCCTCCCAGCGCTCCTCCTCCAGCGGCCACACGAGGAGCATCCCCTCGACCGGCGCGAGCCCGACGACGCCGCCGGCCCCCGCCTCGGCGAGCAGCGCGCGCGGCGTGAAGCCGCCGGGCGCGGCGACGTCGCCGCCCTCGAGGATCTCCGCGGAGGGCGCGCCGACGAGCACCCGCGGCGCGCGGGGCCACCGCGCGGGCAGCCAGAGCGCGCCGGTCACGAGCAGCGGCCGGGGCCGGGCGACGGCGGCGTCGAGCCACCGCGTCGCGAGCGCGTCCTCGGGCGGCGCGAGCCGGCCGCGCAGCCACCGCGCGGTCGCGTCGCGCACCGCCTGCCGGAGCCTCGCCGCGTCCGCGCCCGTCCTGAGCCCGTCGAAGGCGCGGTTCGGCTCGAGCGCGTCGTCGTTGACGGCCGCGCACAGGGGCCACCCGCTGCCGGCGCCGATCGCGCAGAGCGGCCGGCGCCCGACGTGCACCGCGATGCCGGCCGCGCCGGCGTGCTCCGGGGCGAGCAGGCCGATCTCGCCGTGCGCGGTCTGCGCGCCCTCCTGCTGGGCGAAGGGGAAGGCGGCGAAGCACGCCGCGCGCGCGGCCGCGTCGAGGCCGATCACGGTGAGGGGCGGCGCCGCGAGGCGCTCCTCGGTCGCGCGATCGCGCGCGACGGTGTCGGTGATGTCCTTGACGAGCACGGCCGTCGCGAGCTGCAGCCGCTCGGGCCTGCTCAGCGTGAGGACCGGCCGCTCGTAGCGCTGCTGCGTCGGGTAGGGCGGCGGCGTCGAGGTGCACAGCCACTCGGCGCGCGGGTCGCGCCGGAGGTCGTCGAGCGACCGGTGGGTCCCCTCGATGTCGGGGAAGAGCGGCGCGCCCGCGGCGCCCGCGACGACGCGCTTGCCCTGGGCGAGCGTCCGCAGGAGCGCGCGGCGCGTGTGGCTCCGGGCGAACGGCGGCAGCTCGTCGAAGCGGGGCGCGAGCGAGATCAGGTGGCGGCCCGCGCCCTTCGCGAGGCGCGCCAGCAGCGCGCGCACCTTGTCCCGCGGCGGGTCCGCCGCGCCGGCGCGCGCAAGGATCCGCAGCGGGATCGGCAGATCCACGTCGACGCGCCGCTCGGCGCCGTCGGGGTCGATGAAGCGCGCGTCCGACTCCGGCCCTTCGATGATCTCGAGCTCACCCTCGAGATCCCGCACGCCGAGCGCGGCGAGGCTCACCCGCAGGCTCGGGTGCGGCGGCGCGCCCGGCAGCGCCGGCGGGGCGCGCGGCGCGCCCGCGGCGTCGCCGCGCGCCCTGGGGTCCTGCTGCGTCCTCTCGGCGCGCTTGAGGCGGCCCTGCTCGATGGAGGCGCGGAGCCGCCGCGCCGGCAGCCCGCCTTGCGCTGGGAGGGCGCGGCCGCCGGCCCACCGCAGGAGCGCCGCGCGCTCGCGCGGCTCGCGGACGACGAGGGGGTGCCAGGCGAGCGTCTCGAAGCCGGGCGCCTCGTCGAGCACCGGGATCGGCGCCGGCGGCGGGTGCGTCCTGTCGAGGCTCTCGAGCGAGCACGCGACCTCCCGGCCGCGCGGATCGAGCATCACGAGCAGCGGCAGGCGCCGGATGCGCGCCGCGAGCTCGCCGAGGGCCGCCTCGACGGGCGCGCTCCGGGCTCGCTCCGCGAGCGCCCGCGCGCTCTCGAGGAGGTAGGCGATCAGGCGGGCGTCCGGTCGGCCGCGGTGGCGGAGCGGGTCGCCGCGCAGGCCGAGCCGCGCGCGCGCCGCGGCGTCGCCCTCCAGCGCGGCCACGAGCGCCTCGCAGAGCGCGCGCTCGATCGCGTGGACGGCGGCGTCGTTGCGCGGCGACAGGAGGCTGTTCCAGGCCCTGCCCGGCACCGCCGCGTCGTCGTCGATCGCGACGGCGGCGGGGCCGAGGAGCGGCGTCGCGGCCTCCAGCGTGGCGAGCGGCTGGGACGCGTGGTGCCACACCTCGACCATCGCGTCGCCGGGCGTGGCGAGGGCGAGGAAGCCGGGGCCGGCGACCGCGAGGACCGGCGCGGGGGCTTCGCCTCTCGGCGCGACCTTCTCCAGCGACGCCGCGAGCGCGCGCCGCCGCGCCGGGCCCCGCGCCGCGAGCTCGTCCTCGCCGAGGAGCCCCGGCGCGTAGGGGACGAGCTCGCACCCCGGGAGCGCGGCGGCGAGCCAGTCGAGCTCGCGCTGCGAGGCGGCGAGCACGGGCCGCCGGTCGGCCGCGCGCCCCCGCGCATCGGGCGGCGCGGTGCAGAGGCCGCGCGTCGCCCGGGCGAGCGAGGCGAGGCCCTTCAGGCTCAGGAACCGGCCTGTCCCGAGCGTGGGCCAGAGCCGCGCCTCCAGGAGGCCGCCGAAGCGCGACGGCGCGAGGTCGTCCACGTCGCGCCCGTGGCGCCGCCCGGCGCCGCCCCGGCGCCCCTGTCTGCGGTCGGGCGCGCCGAGGCGCTGCGGAGCGCAGAACATCGTGCCGATCGCGGCGCGCAGCAGGCCCCTCAGGCGAGCGAGCTCGCTCTCGGGCTGCGGCGCGCCCTGGTGCGCGGCCCTCGGACCGAAGCGTCGCCGCGCCTCGGCGTCGGCCGCGGCGAGCGCGACCCCCAGGGCGTGGCGGACCGCGCGCCAGAAGCGCGCGTCGCGCTCGACGCCGTCGTACGCGAAGCGCGGCCGCACGCGCCCCTCCCACGCGAGCGCGATCTCGACCGGCAGGGGGACGGCGGCGGGATCGAGCTCCACGGTCTCGAGGTGCCGCCCGTCCACGAACACCCGGACCTCGGCGCCCCTCCTCGGCTCGCCGTCGTCGGCGAAGACGGCGAGCTCGCCGCGCAGGCCGGCGAGCGTCCCCTCGTCCACGTTGAAGGCGGCGCGGAGCGCGTGCTCGGGGGCGGGCGGCACCACGGGCTCGCCGGTCGCGTGCAGGAGGAACGCCCTGCGGCGCCCTGCGCCGAGCTTCGCCTGCTCGAGCATCGCCTCCGCGTCGGCGAGCGGGAGCCCGGCGAGCGCGCGCTCGACGACCCCCCCGTGGCTCCAGATCACGTCGTGGGCCCAGGGGGAGAGCTCCTCCGGGAGCCTCGCGTCGCCGCGATGGAGGAAGAGGGGCGACGCGTCGCGCGCGTCGAGCGACGCGAGCGACACCGGCCGCCCGTGTCCGTCGCGGAGCAGCGGGAGCTCGTGCACGGCCCGCGCCTCGGGGGCCAGCCTGGCGCCTGCGCGCGCCGCTCCGGTCGCGACGCACGCGAAGGCCGCGAGCGCGTCCTCGAGCCGGCCGCGGTCCTCGTCGACGACGAGCACGCCCTCCGGGATCGCGCCCTCGCCGTGGAGGAGGGCGGTCAGCGCCTCGAGCGCGTCGAGCAGCGCGCCGCCCGCCGCCTCGCGGAGCCGCGCGCGGAGGGGCGCGTCCTCGCGCAGCGCCGAGCGCGACGCGTTGGTGGGCAGCTCGTCCGCGTCGACGACGAGGCGGACCGGGAGCTCGACGCCCTGGTAGGGCGCCGAGGGGAACCGCGGGTCGAAGCTCCAGCGCTCGCGGACGAGCTGCACGCCGTGCTCGAGGTAGTCGACGACAGGGAGGCCGGAGAGGGGGGGAGAGAAGGGCGCGGGGAGGGGCGTCATGGAGAGGGGCGTCGAGAGAGGCGCAGAGAGGGCCGGCCCGCCTGCGGGATCGCGCAGCGCGACGATCTCCAGCGCGGCGCGGCGCGCGCCGTGCACGTGGAAGGGCACGCGCATGAGCACCGCGGGCTTGCCGCCCGGGGGTGCGCGGCGGAGCGGCTCGCCGGCGAGGGCGATCGGGATCGAGAAATCGCCGGTGGCCGCCGCCAGGTGGGCCAGCTCTGGCGGGGTGTCGCCGGTGATGGCCCGGCGCAGCACCGACCAGCCGAGCCGCCGCCGCACCTCGACGCGCAGGCCGGCCGCGGGCATCCCGGGCGGCCTCGGCACCTCGTCGCAGGCGGGGGCGGCGGCCGGCGCGAGGGCGCCTTCGGGCGCCTCGAGCAGGGCGGGCGTGAAGCGCACGCGCGTGCAGGTCGCCTCGGCTCTCTCGCCGGACGGCCCGCGGCCGGTCGTGAGCAGGTCGACGCGCGCCGGGCGCAGCCCGAGCGCCGCGTTCACGCCG
Source organism: Sorangium sp. So ce362 (assembly GCF_051519845.1). Taxonomy (NCBI): domain Bacteria; kingdom Pseudomonadati; phylum Myxococcota; order Polyangiales; family Polyangiaceae; genus Sorangium; species Sorangium sp. So ce362. Next base: position 11,176,610 of record NZ_CP150332.1, read on the forward strand.
AGCGCGAGCAGCCGGAGGCGCCGGGACGGCGCGTCGGGCGCGGCGTTGAGCACGTGGTCGAGGAGGCGCGCCAGGACGGGCGCGTCGGGCGGCTCTCCGTCGAAGGTCAGGACGACGTCGTCGGCGTCGTACTGGAGGTCGATCTGCGTCGCGCCGCCGGCCGCGGCGGCCCGGACGAGCTCGAGCAGGTAGAGGTCGAGGTCGACGAGCAGGTGTTCCCTGAGCTTCTGGACGGCGCGGCGGGCATCGACGCGGATCGCGCCGCGGGCGACGACGCGGCTCATCTCGGGAGCCCTCTTGGCGCGCCTGCGAGGGGCGGCGGGTTCGCCGCGAGGTCGAGGAGCCGGTCGCTGTCCTCGGGATCGAGCGGCCCCTTGGCCTCGACGAGCAGCGCGCGGGCGAGCAGGTTGCCGGCGGTCACGGGGTCGACGGCGGCGCGCCTGCGGGCGAGCGCCACGGTGTCGCTGGCGACGTTGAGGTAGAGGGCGTGCCGTGGCCCGAAGCGCGCCGCGCGCCGCACGACGTCGCGCGCGGCGTGGCAGCTCTGCTCGGGCCCGCCGCGCTCGCCGCCTGCGGGCAGGAGGATCCCGCCGCGCTCGCGGAGGGCGCCCTCGATCCGGCAGAGGCTCACCCGGGCGACCCCGTGCCGGGCGCGGGCGAGCGCGTCGGCGACCACCTGGAGCAGCGGCGCGTCGGCCGCGCGGGCGCTCTCCGGCTCCTCGCGCACGCGCAGGTAGGCCGCGCGCGCCTCCTCGATGCGCGCCGTCGGGAAGCACCGCTTGAGCAGCGCGACGGTGGCGGGGTGGTTGCACAGCACGACGGGCAGGCCGTCCTGCGCCATGGCCTCGGTCAGCGCGCCGGGCCGCTCGGCGACGAGCAGCGGCTCGCGCCCTCGCGCGAGCGCCCGCAGGCCGGCGCGTATCCGGTCGCCCGCGACGGCGCTCGCGAGCGGGAACGGGATCTCGTCCGGATCGAGCGCGGTCGGCGGCGACAGCGCCGCCTCGAGCATCGCCGCGTACGCGGCGGCGGCGCCCTCGCCGGCGGCGGCGCCTGCTGCGGCCTGCGGCAGGCGCGCGGCGAGCTCGCGCCGGAGCGGCCCTTTGACGAGCTCGCGCACGCGGGCGAGCGCTTCCCAGAAGGCGTCCTCGCGGCGCACGTTGTCGCGGCTCAGGGTGTGCTGGAGGTGCGGGCTCATCACCTTGAACCGCACGCCCGAGAGCCCGCTGAAGAGCTCGTCCGTGGTCTCGAACAGGGTGAGGCCGCGGTTGTAGAAGCCGGCGAAGCTCTGGCCGTGCTCCGCGGCGGGCTCGCCGCCTCTCTGCTGTGCGAGGTGCTGAGCGCCGGCGGAGGGGCCGACAACGAAGGTCGTCTCCTCCTCGACGGCGGTCACGGAGACGGGCGCTGCGACGGAGAGCGGGGTATCGATGCGCTCGACGCTTGCGCGTGCGTTGCCTTCGTGGTCGGCGATGCTGAGGGCGATCTCGCACCTGGCGTGGCGGCACCAGCGGCGGAGCGCCGCCTGGGCGCGGCGAGCGTGTTCCACGAACGCCTCCCGGCTGAGCCGCTGGATGAGGGTCACCCGGGTGCCGCTGCCCTGGCGCGGGCCGGCGTCCTCGAGCTCGTAGCTCGTGTCGCTGCGCAGCCGGAGGCGCCATGCCTGTCCGTCGCGCCACGTCTCCACGTCGACCTTTTCTGGCTGGATGGCGAGCACCGAGACGAAGCCGACGCCGTATTTGCCGATTTTGCCGGGGTCGTCTTCCTTGGACGAGCTGAAGAGGGTGAGCAGCGGTCCCTCGATGTCCTCGCGGCTCATGCCGCACCCGTCGTCGGCGACCGAGGTGGCGCACGCGTCGGGCAGCGTCTCGACGCGCACGGCGATCTTCCGCGCGCCGGCGTCCATGCCGTTCTGGACGAGCTCGCGGAGGAAGGCGTACGGGTCGGCGAACTGCTGCACCATGTCCGCCACGGGGCCAGGGGGCGGCGCCGGGGGCGCGGCGTCGGGGGCGCGGAAGGATCGGTACGGGTCCATGCGCGCCTGCGAGGCTATCACACGGGGGAGGTGGGCCTCCGGGGCTGCTCGACGCAACCACCATGCCTCGCCGCTGGGGCATCAGGGCTGCTCGGCGCAACCACCGCGCCTCGCCGGCGGGGCATCAGGGCTGCTCGACGCAACCACCATGCCTCGCCGGCGGGGCATCAGGGCTGCTCGACGCAACCACCATGCCTCGCCGGCGGGGCATCAGGGCTGCTCGACGCAACCACCATGCCTCACCGGCGGGGCATCAGGGCTGCTCGACGCAACCACCATGCCTCGCCGGCGGGGCATCAGGGCTGCTCGACGCAACCACCATGCCTCACCGGCGGGGCATCAGGGCTGCTCGACGCAACCACCATGCCTCGCCGGCGGGGCTCCGGCATGCTCCTCGCTACATGCTCGTCTCGTCGCCGAGGCGCCGGGGTGCTCGCCGCGACCTGTTCGCCTCGCCACCGGGGCGCGAGGGAGGCTCGTCGCCACCTCCTCGCCTCGCCGGTGGGGCTCCGGCATGCCGGCGAGGGCTCCTGGGCTCCTCGCGCCGCCGTCGGCACCACGCCATCTCGCGGTCGGCTCACCCGAGGAGCACACTTCCGACGGTCGGGGCAGCTCGACGCCGCTGCCGGCGTGGCTATCCTCGGCCGGATGCAATCACTCACGCTGTCCGATCTGAAGCTCGGACTCACCGACCTGCTCGACAAGCGTAAATCGGCGCTCCTGCGCTCCAGCTCCGGCAAGACGTACGAGCCGATGCTCGCGAAGAAGCTGGAGGAGATCTCGGCGCTTCCGCCCGTCGTGATCGGAGGGAAGGCGCTCGCGGCGGAGCTCGAGGAGACCGACGTGGAGCATGACAGCTTCGGCAAGGCGATCTGGCACCTGACCGAGGCGTACCTCCGGCACCCGCAGATCTCGCCGGAGAGCGCCGCCGCGGCGACGCGGATCCGCCGCGCGTTCATCCCTGCGCTGTCCGAGCTCAAGGCGAGCTACGCGGACGAGGCCAGGGCGGCCATCGAGCGCAAGAAGCTCCTCAAGCAGCACAAGGCCGATCTGGAGCGCTTCCCTGTCGCCGACGGGGAGACGCTCCATGACTGGATCAGCGGCTTCCTCGACGCCGGCGAGCGGCTCCACTCCATGCTCAGCGATCGTGCGGACGTGAAGGAGACCTCGCGCAAGGGCGCGGGGGCGCTCCGCGCCGCCACGATAGGCCTCCTCTCCCGCCTGCGGGCGGGCCTCACGGACGAGGTCGAGCACAACCCGAAGCTGCCGTCCGACCTCGACGCCCAGGTGTTCGGCTATCTGGACGAGCTCCATATCCCCCGCGCCGCCGCGGCCAGGGTGAAGAAGAAGAGGGCCGTGACGGAGGCGCCCGCGCCGCCTGCGCCGCCCGACGCGTTCTAGATCGCAATCGACGGAAAGGATGATCCTGCACAGTCTCAGGTGGAGCAGACGGGCGATCGCGATGAACGGGACAGGTTCATCAAGAAGTCTCAGGGTGAGTCCGGAGCTGGCGCTCTTTCCTCGGTCAATACGTCAGAGTCGATCCTGTAAATGATGCAGATCTCCCCGTCTTCGCCTCGCGCATGGAAATATCCTGAAAGCTCCACCTTCAGGAGCGCCAGGTCGCGGATCGTGTCGCAGAGCAATCTCAAGCCTTCCTCTGTGACATCGGCGCCATAGAACAGATAGCGTGTCCAGTTGATGGGCTCATCGCTCCAGCACCAGCCCTTCATGTAGAGCCGCTCTTTGTCATGGCGCTGCCACCGTTCGCGAAGAGTGGTGATGGTATGTACAACCTCCGAGAAGTCGTTGGGCGATACTTCTAGCCAGCCACGAACCGAGTAAAAATACGACATGGTGCGTCTCTAGGGATGCTTGGATCGCTGATTCGTGCCAGTTTCTGTTTGGTTCGCCGGTATCAAGAGGAGCATTTCCCCTGTGCCGATGGGGGTAGGCCAACACGCACTTCGGCGCCCTTGCCCTCGATGTAGCTCCGTACTTCGGGGTGTGGTTCCTCTTTGAACCAATAAGCCGTCTTTTTGCCGTGCTCGTCGGCGAGGCGGACCGTTTCCTTGATCTGGTTTCTCGTGCTCTTGCTGAGGAAGTTCTTTGGCTTTTCGACCGCGGTCGGTGAGTCCTTCGCCTGGATGAACTCTGCGGATGTTACCGAGTCGATCTCGCGCCCCTCCACGATCTGAGAGGTGCCTCCGCTGATTCTTCTGACCTCTTCCTCCCACGCCTTTCCTGCCTCTCCGAGGACCTTGCCCTTGGCAAGCCCGAATGGATCGATATGCGTGGTCGGGCTTCCGTCAAACGTGAACAGGTGTCGGCCTCCGGCTGCTCCAAGCGGATCCGGGCTGCACCACCCCCCCGTCTCGGGATCGAAGAACCGGAAGCGCGTATAGCAGAACCCCGTCTCGTCATCGGCGTACTGCCCCAGCAACCGGAACGGAGACTCCACGGGGGTCCTGTGGTTGAGCACGCTGGTGGAGTCGCGCCACACGTCGGCGAGCTTGCCCCAGGCCGAGTGCGCCGCCGCCCACGCGACGAGCCCCCGTGGATCGAGCAGCTCCTTGGGGGTGCCGAGGTGGTCGTTGATGTACGTGAGGACGCGCCCGTCCTGCTGCTGGAGCAGCGGCACGAACGTCCCCGGCGCGTGCACGAAGGTCCGCGTCCCCCGCTCGCTGTCGACGTCGGCCGCGAGCACATCCCCGTCCCACACGAACTCCACCCCGCGCGGTCGGCCCACCAGGGCCGTGGTGATCACCTCCTTGCGCACCCGCCGTCCGAAGGCGTCATAGGTCATGGCGACCCGGGTGCCATCCGGCAGCCTGGCCTCGCGCAGCCGGTCGCGGCAGTCCCAGGTGTACCGGGTCATGTCCTGCTCGGTCGCGGCCCCGCCGTGCGGGTGGTTCTCTCGGTAACGCGCCAGCTCGACCTTGGCCGTGCGCCGCCCGCGCGCGTCGACCTCGTAGGCCGCCGTCTCGGTCCTACGCAGCACGCCGCCGGGCTCAAGCCGCCATGACGGCTGCATCCAGTCCTGCGCTTGCGCCGGCAGCCCCCGGTCGTCGCGCCCGGCGAGTTCCTCGAGCATGCGCGTGATCGACCCTGCTGGATCATATGTAAACACCTCGCGCCGCGCCCCACGCTGGGCGGACAGCAGCCGATCGACGCGGTCGTACCTGTACGCCGTCGCCCCCCAGCGCGCGTCGTCGATGCGCTCGACGCGCCCGCGCGCATCATAGAGCCACTGCCGCGCCACAAGCACCTTCGGCACCCCCGGCGCCGGCGCCGTCGCGCGTTGCTCGATGAGCCGGTCCATCGCGTCGTAGGTGCTCCGCACCGCGATCGCCGCCGCGCCGTCGTCCTCGCCCAGCTTGCCGCTCGTCCGCTGGATCTCCCGCCCGAGCACGTCGCGCTCGAACGCCACGCGGTGACCGTCGTGCTCGACCGCGCTCAGCGCATCGAGCGCGTCGTACGCATACCGCGTCCTCGCCCCGTCCGGCATCACGCGCTCGGCGCGCCGGCCGCGCGCGTCGTACGCGTACCGCACGGCCTTGTCGCCCTGCCGCTCGCACACGATGCGGCCGAACCCGTCGCGCTCGAACCACGTCTCGATGCGTTGCCCGCCTGCCTCCTCGAGCACGGCCCCGAGCAGCCGCCCCATCCGGTCGCGCGCATAGCCGATCACGCCGTCCGGCGTTTCGTCGCCCGTCAGGTTCCCTGCGCGGTCGTAGAACAGGTTGCGCCACGTCCTGTCCGCCGCGAGCTCGATGCGCCCGAGCCGCCCCGAGCTGCGGTAGCCGTAGCGCAGCGTGCGCCCGTCGAAGGTGTCCTCTTGCGCCACCCGGCCCGCGTCGTCATAGCGGAAGACGTACCGCTCCCCCTTGGGGTTGGTGATGACGTGCAGGCGCTCCTTGCTCGTGTACTCGAACCCCCACACGCCCCCGCCGGGCTCGATCACCTGCGCCAGCACGCCCGTGCCCTGGTAGGCGAGCTGAGTCGTCTGCCCCAGCGCATCCACCAGGCGCACCGGATTGCCCACGCGGTCGTAGGTCGCGACGGTCCTCGTCCCGTCCGGCCGCTCCACGCGGACCGGCCGCCCCATCCGGTCGTAGGTCACGCGCGTGGTCCGCCCCAGCGCGTCGGTCTGCGCCACCGGCCGGCCCATCCCGTCATGCGCGACCACAGTCCGCGCGCCGCGGGCGTCGGTCTCGGCGACGACGTTGTGCTGCGCGTCGTGCTCGTAACCGGACAGCTGGCCGTCGTGCCCGTACACGCCCGTGACGCGTCCGCACCCGTCGCGCGCGAATGAGTACGCCTCGCCGGTCGGAAACAGCACCGCGCTCACCTCGCCGCGCGCGTCGCGCATCACCTGGGTCACCAGCCCCTCGGGGCTGATCTGCCGCACCATCTGGTCGTCCTCGACCTCCCACCGCGTCTCGTTGCCGAGCGCGTCCACCTCGCGGATGGCGTTGCCGCGCGCGTCGTACCAGGTCTGCACGCCCTCGCCTGCGCCGTTCGTCTCCGCGACAAGGCGCGCATCCTCGTCGTACGCCCGCTCCCACAGCACCGTCCCGTCGGGCAGCGCCGCGCGCGTCACAAGGCCGTCGGCGTTCCAGGTGTACACGCGCGGCTCCTCGGCGCGGATCTCGGTCGTCCTCGCCCGCTCGTCGCGGCGGAGCTCCACCTCGTGGAGCCCGTCCCGCCCGCCGGTCTTCCGGCAACGGTAGCCGTCGCGGTCCTCGTAGGCGTACCAGAACCGCTCGCCGTTCTTCAGCGTCGTCGCCGTCATCCGGTGGCGGACATCGACCTCGTACGCCTCCACGCCGCCCATCGCATCGACCGCCGCGATCAGGCATCCTGCGCGGTCGTAACGGTACTCGACCCACTGCTCCAGCCGCCGCTCCGCCCACAGCTCCAGGCGCGTGATCCGCCCCTTCTCCCATCGCACCTTGAGCTCTCGCCCCGCCGTGTCGACCATCCGGACGAGCCGCCCGCCCTCGTCGTAGCTCAGCCGGATCTCATTGCCGTGGACATCCCGGATCGCACGCAAGAGCGCCTTCGCCGATCCGCCCTCCGCCGCGAACACCCGCACGAGCCGCGTGTCGAGCTCCACCATGCGGTACTCCCGCGCGCCGTCGCGATGGAGCTCCAGCCGCTCGCGCCGGTGGAATGTCCTCTCGCCGGGCTCCACCTTGTCGAACCAGATCCACCGCCCCTCGCCATCCCGCAGCGCGAGGACTCGCTCTCCCTCTTCAACCCACTGATCGTACGAAAAGGCCCATCCAGGCCCCAGCGCCGCGTCTCGCTCCTCGTGACGCGACGAGCGGTAATGGCGTGCCCACACGAGCGGGATCCTCCCCGAGGCCGCGATGTCCGTCGCCGCGTCGACCACCGCGCCGTCCGTCACGTCGACCGGGTGCCCCTCGGTTGTGCACTGGTCCACCGGCGGCGACGACGACTTCCCCGCCTTCGCCCCCTTGTGGCTGCCCCCGCCGCCGCCGCCGCCACCGCCGCCCGGCGCGCTCGGCCCGCGTCCGCCCGGCGCGCCCGCGCCGCCGCCACCCCCGCCGCCGCCCGCGCCCCCGGCGCCGCCGGCCCCGCTCGCGCTCGTCCCGGCGCCGGCGGTGACCGACTTGTTCATCTGCCCCATGCTGCCGGTGATCCCGGCCATCCCGAGCTCGATGAGCACGTTGGGCGCCCCGAGCCACGGGAAGCACGGACCGCCCGTGTTGAGGCTCAACATCTCCTTCAACGTGCCCGGCTCGTTGCCGTGACACGCTTTCATGCACCCGCCGACCGTCAGGATCTTCCTTCCTTCGATCTTCGTCCGCATCGGCGGATCGATGACCCCTTCGGCCACCGTGCCCATCGTGGGATAAGGGATCGGCAGCGGGCTCGGCGCGGCCGGCGTCGTGCACACGCTCACCGCCATGCCCGTCATCTGGTGGCCCGATCCCTCGTGGACCGTGTCCAGCCCGAGCGCCGTCACCTTCCCCATGACCGGGCATCATCGCGTGTAATCTCGCACACCGTCAAGGCGACCGTACCCCGGCGCCCCTGCCGCGGGCGGTGCGTCCCGGCTCCGTTCTCCTACCGGCGTATCCTCCCGGCAGCTTCGCTGCCGAAGCGCCGTGTGCCGACACACAAGCATCGACGCCGCCCTGCCGCCTTCGTTACGCTCCCCGATCCAGCCCATGACTCGCCCTGAAGATGCCGCACGGAAGACCATCGACGAAGCGCTGACCGCTGCCGGCTGGGCCGTGCAGGACAGGCAGGCGATGAACCTCGATGCGGCGCGTGGCGTCGCCATCCGGGAGTTCCCGCTGAAGCGCGGTCACGGCTTCGCCGACTACCTGCTCTATGTCGATGGAGAGGCGGTCGGTGTCATCGAGGCGAAGGAGGTAGGCACCACGCTCACCGGGGTGGAGGGGCAGACCGAGAAGTATTCCGCCGGGCTCCCGGACCACCTGTCAGCGCCGGTGCGGCCTCTGCCGTTTCTTTACCAGTCCACCGGGGTCGAGACGGCGTTCACCAACCGTCTCGACCCCGATCCACGCAGCCGCTGCGTGTTCCACTTCCACAAGCCCGAGACCCTGAGCCGCTGGATCACGTCGGAGCCGGTGTTTCTGCCGCGCGTCGACGGGCGTCCCGATCCGCTCAGCCAGCGTCCCGCGTCGTTCCGCGCGCGGCTGCTCACGTTCCCGGACGTGCCCGAGGCAGGCCTGCGAACGGCGCAGGTGCGCGCGGTGCGCAACCTCGAGGTGTCGCTCCGGGACAACCGGCCTCGGGCCCTCCTCCAGATGGCCACCGGCGCGGGGAAGACCGTCGCGGCGATCACCTCGATCTACCGGCTGATCAAGTTCGGCGATGCGAGCCGGGTGCTGTTCCTCGTCGACCGCGACAACCTCGGGCGCCAGGCGCTCAAGGAGTTCCAGCAGTACGTGACGCCGGACGATGGCCGGAAGTTCACCGAGCTGTACAACGTGCAGCGGCTCACCTCGAACAAGCTCGATCCGGTGGCGCGTGTCGTCATCACCACGATCCAGCGCCTGTACTCCATGCTGAAGGGTGAGGCGGACCTCCCGCCCGAAGCGGAGGAGCTCGGCCTCGTCAGCCTGAGCGAGATGCTCGGGGAGCCCGTGCCGGTCGCTTACAACCCGGCGCTCCCGATCGAGGCGTTCGACGCGATCTTCGTCGACGAGTGCCACCGCAGCATCTACTCGCTCTGGCGGCAGGTGCTCGAGTACTTCGACGGTTTCCTCATCGGCCTCACGGCGACGCCCGCGAAGCAGACCTTTGCCTTCTTCCGCCAGAACCTCGTCATGGACTACGACCACGAGCGGGCCGTGGCCGACGGCGTGAACGTCGATTACGACATTTACAAGATCCGCACCCGCATCACGGAGAAGGGCGCCACGGTCGAGGCCGGTCCTGAAGAGGTCGTCGGCCGGCGCGACCGGCAGACGCGCAAGCTCCGGTGGGAGTTGCTCGACGACGACCTCACGTACGACGCCGCCGCGCTCGATCGCCAGGTGGTCGCCCTCGATCAGATCCGCACGGTGGTCCGCACCTTCCGTGACAGGCTCTTCACCGAGATCTTCCCCGGCCGGCGCGAGGTGCCGAAGACGCTCGTCTTTGCCAAGGACGACAGCCACGCCGACGACATCGTGCAGACCCTCCGGGAGGAGTTCGGCAAGGGGAACGAGTTCTGCGAGAAGATCACCTACAAGACGGGCACCGCACGGATTGTCGAGAAGCGGCTCGGGCCTGACGGCAAGGAGACCGAGGTTGTCACGTACAAGTCGAACGGGCTCAAGCCGGAGGACTTGCTCTCGTCCTTCCGCAACAGCTACAACCCGCGCGTCGTGGTCACGGTCGATATGATCGCGACGGGCACGGACGTGAAGCCGCTCGAGATCGTGATGTTCATGCGGGCGGTGAAGAGCCGGAACTTCTTCGAGCAGATGAAGGGCCGCGGCGTGCGCGTCATCAACCCGACGGATCTCCAGGCGGTCACGCCGGACGCGCGCGCGAAGGATCGCTTCGTGCTGGTCGACTGCGTCGGTGTCTGCGAGACGGATCTCATCGACGCGCTCCCGCTCGAGAAGAACCGCACGGTGGGGTTCGAGAAGCTGCTCGAGGCGGCGGCGCAGGGGAGCACGAAGGCCGACGTGCTCTCGTCGCTCGCCGGCCGGCTGGCGCGCCTCGACCGGCGCATCGGCGCGGAGGAGCGGGCCATGCTGGCGAAGCTCGCCGGGGGCCGCACCCTGGCGGAGATCAGCGCGAAGCTCGTCGAGGCGCTCGACCCCGACGCGCAGGCCGAGCGCGCCCGCGTGGTCGCCGGGCTGTCCGCGGGCGCGGCGCCGCCCGCGAGCGTCCTGGAGAAGGTGACCAAGGAGATGCTGCGCGACGCGGTGCAGCCGCTCCGCGCGAGCCCGGAGCTGCGCCGGGCGCTCACCGACGTGAAGAAGAGCTTGGAGCAGACGATCGACGCGGTCACGAAGGACGAGGTGACGGCGGCGGGCTTCTCGGACGAGGCGAAGGAGCGGGCGAAGGCGCTGACGACCACGTTCGAGGCGTTCTGCCAGAAGCACCGGGACCAGATCACGGCGCTCCAGATCCTCTACAGCCGGCCGCACCGGCAGCGGCTCAAGCCGGAGGACGTGAAGGCGCTCGCCGACGCCATCAAGGCGCCGCCGCGGCAGTGGACGCCGGAGGTGCTGTGGCGGGCGTACGAGACGCTGGAGCGGGACAAGGTCCGCGGGGTGGGGTCGGGGCGGCTGCTCACGGATGTGGTGTCGCTGGTGCGGTTCGCGCTGCACCAGGAGGAAGAGCTTGTGCCCTTCCGCGAGCGGGTGCAGGAGCGGTTCGAGCGGTGGATGACGCAGCAGGCGAACCAGGGGCGACGGTTCTCGGCGGAGCAGCGGGCGTGGCTGGAGGCGATACGGGATCACATGGCGGCGAACCTGGAGATCTCGGTTGACGATTTCGAGTATGCGCCGTTCGCCGGGATGGGCGGGGTGGGGAAGGCGGCGAGGGTGTTTGGGGCGGAGCTGGAGAAGGTGATGGAGGAGCTGAACGAGGTGCTGGCGGCGTGATAACAAGCAAGCTGCCGCCTGGATGGGCGTGGGCCACGGTGGGTGAGCTATTGGCGGAGCGCCCATCCAATGGGCTTTCTGTCAAAGGTGCCGATCAGCCGCCTGGCGTGCGTGCGCTGAAGCTGAACGCTATGCGCGACTGCGGCTTTGATTACTCCGCTGTTCGCTATCTGCCAGTGGAGAGTGCGGATGTCGAGGGTCTTCAGGTAAAGGCGGATGATTTCTTCGTGTCGCGTGGCAACGGGAGCCTTCACCTGCTCGGGCGTGGAACTCTGGCCGGTACGCCGCCGTTTGCCGTTATCTTTCCTGACACGATGATTCGATTTCGTTTCGCGGCTCCGATCGTGCAGACTCGATGGGTGCCTACGATATGGTCGTCGCCCGAAGTTCGAGGACAGCTAGAACGGAAGGCGAAGACTACGGCGGGCATTTGGAAGCTCTCGCAGGAAGACGTCACTTCCGTGAGGATCGGCGTACCACCGCTGAATGAACAAAGAAGCGTTGTCGCAGCAGTTGAGCAGCACCTCTCGGACGTTGATGCCGGGGTGGCCTCACTCGAGCGGGTGCTCGCGAAAGTGAAGCGCTACCGCGCAGCCGTCCTCAAGGCTGCATGCGAGGGGCGGCTGGTGCCCACCGAGGCCGAGCTCGCGAAAAAGGAGGGGCGCGAGTACGAGCCTGGCGATGTGCTGCTCCGGCGTATCCTCCACGAGCGCCGCGCGCGGTGGGAGGCGGATCAACTCGCGAAGATGAGCGCTAAGGGGCAGGTGCCTCGCGACGAGCGATGGAAGGCGAAGTATGAGGAGCCGCCGGCGCCGAGCAGGAGCGAATTGCCGGAGCTTCCGGAAGGATGGACGAGGACTCGCCTCGGGCAGATCACGAGCTTGGTCACGAGCGGGTCACGCGGCTGGGGGGACCGGTATTCCGATGTCGGTCCGCTTTTTATTCGCGCACAGGATATCAAGACCGATTGTTTGGTGCGTGAAAATATAGCGCGTGTGGATCTGACTGGAAGCGAGGAGGGAACACGTACCCGTATCAAAAGGGGCGATCTGCTCGTCACCATCACTGGTGCTAACGTTACGAAGACAGCCAGTGTGGTCGTGGAGTTAGGGGAGGCATACGTAAGCCAGCACGTTGGACTTGTTCGGCCAGCTCTGGTCGAGAGCGCCGCGTTTCTCCATGCATGGATCGTGTCACCAGCGCACGGGCGTCGGCGACTGGAGCGAGTTGCATACGGAGCGGGAAAACCGGGTCTCAACCTCGATAATCTTCGCGAACTCCCCGTCGCGTTTCCACCCCTCTCGGAACAAGGTCGCATTCTGGCCGAGGTCGATCGCCTCCTCTCTGTCGCTGACGAAGTCGAGCAATCCGTCCGAGCCCAGCTCGCCCGCGGGCGGCGCCTCCGCCAATCCATCCTGAAGCACGCCTTCGAGGGCAAGCTCGTCCCGCAAAATCCGAACGACGAGCCGGCGAGCGTGCTGCTCGAGCGCATCCGTAGCACTCAGAACACGGCCGAACGCAAACAGCCGCGGCGTCAGCCCCCGCGTCGGCGTGCCTCGGAGACGGAGGTAGAACCTTGACCTACTGGCTGGGCAGCTTCAACGGTACCACCTACGCAGAGTTCCAGAAAGCCGAAGCCAAGGTACTAGGCTTTCGCGCGGGCGCACAGAACGAGGCGGCATTCAAGAGGATCAAGCCCGGCGATACAATCGTCGGCTACATCACCGGAGTCGCACGCTGGGTCGCGGTGCTCGACGTCATCGGGCCCAGCAAGGCGAAAGCGAAGATCTGGAAGGACGACGTCTTCCCCCTTCGACTCGACGTGCAGCCTCGGATCCTGCTCAAGCCGGAGCATGGCGTGCCGCTCGATGACCTGGAGGGGCGCGTGGACTTCTACGCGGACGCCTCCTTGAAGGGCACATTCAAGGGCTTCCTGCGCAAGTCGCCGAACCGCTTCCAGCGCGACGAGGACGGCGCGCTCATTGTGAAGCTGATAGAAGGCGCGCGGAAAAAGCCCGTCTTTCGAGCCGTCCCGGCCTGGAAGCTCGCACGGAAGCTCCGGTATTACGTCGAGCAAGGCGAGGGAGGCCAGAAGATCGAGGCGCACGTCACCGTGCCCGAGCCCGAGGAGCCGCCCGCGCCGCTGCACGACGCGAGGGAAGACGAAGGGCCCACGGCGACCACGCGGCACACCGAGATCCAGTGGACGCTCCTTACGCTCGGCGCCGAGATGGGCCTCGACGTGTGGGTTGCGCGCAACGATCGCTCTCGCACGTGGAAGGGCAAGAAGCTCGGCGAGCTGTCGCGCATGGCCCAGAAGCTCCCCACGCAGTTCAACGAGGTCACGACGCGGACCATCGAGGTCATCGACGTGCTCTGGCTGAAGGGCAACTCCATCGTCGCGGCTTTTGAGGTCGAGTGCACCACGTCCGTCTACTCCGGCCTGCTCCGGATGTCGGATCTCCTGTTCCTCCAGCCGAACCTTGATATCAAGCTATACCTTGTCGCGTCCGAGGAGCGCCGCGACAAGGTCGAGCAGGAAATCCAGCGCCCGACCTTCTCGTTGCGCGAGAAGGCCCTTCCCAAGGTGTGCGGCTTCCTGCCGTTCAACAAACTGTGCGAAACCGTCGAGGGTATCCGTAAGCTTCAGCTCGCATCGTCCCTCCAGCCGAACTTTCTCGAGAAGGTGGCGGAGTACTTCGCTCAGCAGCCGGACACCTGACGCTCCGCCGTGCACGGCGGCGCCCATTCGCGCTATCCTTCTCCAGCCGGTTCCGGCCGAGCCACGATCCCGAAGGAGCCCGCCGTGCCCATCGTCCACCACGCCATTCGCCTCTCCAGCCCCAAGCGCTTCGGCCATCGCGTGCCCCCCGCCCCGCTGGGCGTCGCCCTCAAGCAGGTCGACGCTGCGGTCCGACGCTCCGTCCTGATGGCCTTCGAGGGGCGGAGCGTCACGACCGGACGGCCTCGGGCCTGGTTCAACGCCGCCTGCGATATCCGGCTCGTCGATGTCGAGGGCAACGACGATACGACCCTGCACTTCGAGGCCCCGGAGCTGGGCGAGGCCGCCGCGGAGCTCTACCTCCAAACGGAAATGTGGCCGACCCGGCCTCCTCCCGGATGGACAGGGTTCGACGTGCTGGCTGGGGTCCTCCAGGACGTCGGCGCCGGCAACTCCGACAGCGAGCGCTTCGATCGACCCCTGCTCCAGCACCTTGTTCACTTCGGCCGGCTGCTCGAGTCCGGCTTCAATGCGCTCCGTGTCGAGGAGCACCGGACGGGCGTTCCCGGTGAGGCCGTGCTGGACCGGGCCACCGTCGAGACCGCAAGAAAGCTCAGCGCATCCACGCCAAGAACCCAGGCCGTGCGGATCGCTGGACTGCTCGACATGGTTCGGGTGAGCACCCAGTCCTTTGCCATCAAGCTCGATGACGGAGAGGAGATCCGGGGCGTGCTCACTGCGGGGAGCGTCGACGCAGCCGGCGTGCTCCTGAACCGTCGAGTCCTGGTCCATGGTCGGGCGGTGTACCGCCCTTCCGGGCGCATCCTTCGGCTAGACGCCGAGAGGATCGACGATGGGGAGGGGGTCTCCGGTTTCTGGTCGAAGGTCCCCAAACCCATCTTCGGTCGTCGCATCGACCAGCGAGCTCTCTACAGGCCGCAGACCGCAACTACCGGCGTCAACGCGATCTTCGGAAAATGGCCGGGTGACGAGACGGACGAGGAGTTCGACCAGGCAATCAAAGAGCTCTCATGACCGGGCTCGTCCTCCTCGATACTGTGATCATCCTCCATCTCGTGCGGGGGAACGAGATTGGCAGACGGATCGACGCGGCGATGGGCCTCGGCGAGCGCGCCGAGCGCCCGCTCATCTCGATCGTCACGGTGGGCGAGGCGCTTGGCTTCGCGCAGTACCGCGGCTGGGGTGGGGACAAGACAGGGCGTTTGTGCGCTTACCTGGAACAGTTCGTGCCGATCGATGTCAACGACGAGGCCGTGTTGGAAGGCTACGCCGCGATGCACGCATACCTGGTACGAAAGGGAAGGAAGCTGTCCGACAATGACATCTGGATCGCCTCATGTGCTCGGGCCGCATCCGCTACCCTGATCACGACGGACAAGGACTTCGACCCACTTCACGGCGAGTTCATCCAGCGCGTCTACTTCGAGTGAAAGACAAGGCCCCCCGAAAGTGTCGAACCCCTCCGCTCAGATCGTCCAGAAGCTCTGGTCCTACTGTAACGTCCTGCGCGACGACGGCCTGTCCTACGGCGACTACGTCGAGCAGCTCACGTTCCTCCTGTTCCTCAAGATGGCGCACGAGCGCACGCAGCCGCCGTGGAACCACAAGCCGTTCATCCCGGCCGGTCACGACTGGCCAGCGCTGCTCGCCAGGGACGGCGACGCGCTCGAGGTCCAGTACAGAAAGACGCTGGACCACCTCGGCCGGCAGCCGGGCATGCTGGGGCTCATCTTCCGCAAGGCGCAGAACAAGATCCAGGATCCGGCGAAGCTGCGCCGCCTCGTCGCGGATCTCATCGACCGCGAGCAGTGGACGACGCTCGACGCCGACGTGAAGGGCGACGCCTACGAGGGGCTCCTCGAGAAGAACGCGCAGGACACCAAGGGCGGCGCGGGGCAGTACTTCACGCCGCGCCCGCTGATCCAGGCCATCGTCGAGGTCATGCGCCCGGGGCCCGACGACACGATCTGCGACCCGGCCTGCGGCACGGGCGGCTTCCTGCTCGCGGCGCACGACCGCATCGTCCGGACGCACCCGAGCCTGACCCGCGACCAGAAGAAGCACCTGAAGCTCGGCGCGCTCCGCGGCGTCGAGCTGGTCCCCGGCGTGACCCGGCTGTGCGCGATGAACCTGCTCCTCCACGGCATCGGGCCGAGCGCCGACGAGGGGCAGCCGCCCATCGAGACCCGGGACAGCCTCTCCGCCGATCCGGCCTCCCGCTACTCCATGGTCCTGACGAACCCGCCGTTCGGGAAGAAGTCGAGCGTGATGGTCCTCACGGAGGAGGGCGACGAGGGCCGCGAGGCGCTCACGGTCACCCGCGAGGACTTCTGGGCGACGACGAGCAACAAGCAGCTCAACTTCGTCCAGCACGTGAAGACCCTCCTCGCGATCCACGGACGCGCCGCCGTGGTGGTCCCCGACAACGTGCTCTTCGAGGGTGGGGCAGGGGAGACGATCCGCCGCAAGCTGCTCCACGACTGCGACGTCCATACGTTGCTCCGGCTTCCCACAGGCATCTTCTATGCGCAGGGCGTGAAGGCGAACGTGCTCTTCTTCGACAAGAAGCCCGCCAGCGAGAAGCCGTGGACCAAGAAGCTATGGGTCTACGACCTCCGCACGAACCAGCACTTCACGCTGAAGACCAACCCGCTCTCGCGCGCCGATCTCGACGACTTCGTCGCTTGCTACAAGCCCGGCGAGCTGCACAAGCGGCGGGCGACGTGGTCGGAGAAGAACCCGACCGGGCCGTGGCGCGCCTACGAGTACGCGGAGCTGATCGCCCGGGACAAGTGCAGCCTCGATGTCTTCTGGCTGAAGGACGAGAGCCTTGAGGCCTCCGAGAACCTCCCGGCGCCCGACGTGATCGCCGGGGAGATCGTGGAGGACCTGCGGGCCGCCCTGGAGCAGTTCGAGGCGGTGGAGGTCGACCTGAGGGCGCGAGCGTCGGCCGGGAGCACCTCGCCGTGATGAGCTCCCTGCGCGCCGACCTCTGAGCTACCCTGCCGCCGTCGCCGTTCCGCACCATCAACGAGGAGCCGGGGAGAGCCATGAAGGTTCAGCACCTGCACATGAAGCAGTTCAGCGCGTTCGAGGACGTCGAGCTCGCCTTCTCACCGGGCATCAACGTCTTCCTGGGCACCAACGCGACAGGGAAGAGCCACACCATGAAGGCGCTCTACTCCCCGCTCAAGACCCTCGAGCAGGAGGGCTCCGTCATCCCGCTGGATCTGCGACTGCACGAGAAGATGGCCAATGTCTTCAGACCGGACGACGCGTACATGGGCAGGCTCGTCCACCGCCGCAAGGGACAGGGCAAGGGGTTCATCACCATCCGCGGCGCGACGGGCGACGTCGCCGTCGTGCTGAACACGAAGGGCAAGCAGCAGGTCGAGGTCAAGAGCGCGACCTGGAAGACCGAGGCGCCCTCGATCTTCCTCCCGACGCGCGAGGTCCTCGCGATGTTCGAAGGCTTCATTCCTGCGTACCAGGAGCGCAAGCTCTCGTTCGATGAGACGTACTACGACGCCTGCATCGCGCTCAGCCAGGCGGCGCTGCGCGGACCCCGCTCCGAGGAGGCGAAGGCGCTGATCGAGCCGATCGAGGTCGCGCTCGGCGGCAAGGTCTCCCTCCAAGGAGGCCGCTTCTATCTGTTGCGCAAGGACGGGAGCATGGAGGCGCACCTCGTCGCCGAAGGGCTCCGCAAGATCGCCGGTCTCGCCCACATGGTCTCGAACGGCTCGCTGACGACGAATGGCATCCTCTTCTGGGATGAGCCCGAGGCGAACCTGAATCCGCAGCTCGTCTCGCTGGTCGTCGACATCCTCCTCGAGCTGGGCAAGCGCGGCGTCCAGGTCTTCGTGACGACGCACGATTACCTGCTGTCTCACAAGCTGTCGCTCCTCTCCGAGTACCGGAAACAGCCCGATGTTCCGATCCGGTTCTTCGCGTTCCACCGGAAGGAGGCGCACGGCCCGGCGCTCGTCGATGCCGGCGATACCCTGGCCGATCTGCCGACCAACCCGATCCTCGATGAGTTCTCGCGCCACTACGACTTCGAGCGCAAGCTCTTCGATGAGGCTTCCAGCGAGGGCTCCGCGGCATGAGCTTCGTCCATGACGAGGGCAAGCTCCGGTTCGCCTTCGACGGCGACTGGAGGATCCTGAAATGGGACGACCACGGGGCGTATGTCGGCGGGCTACAAAGGTTTCAGGAGACCAAGGCGGTCGACTTCTTCGGTGTCTATCTCGGTGAGCCTTACTTCATCGAGGTCAAGGATTTCTGCGGCCACCGGATAGAGAACAAAGCCCGCCTGTCGAGCGGGGAGCTCGCCCGAGAAGTCGCGTACAAGGTGCGGGATACGGTCGCGGGCATGGTGTGGGCCTGCGGCCGCTCGCCGATCGACGGCGGCGAGCTACGTGGCTTCGTGCGACCGATCCTCGATCGCGCCAAGAAGGTTCCCGTCGTGCTCTGGCTCGAGGAAGAGCGCCCGCCCGAGCCCGCGCTCGCGTCAGCGCTTGGCGAGGCCATCAAGCGCGAGCTCATCTGGCTCAATCCGAGGGTCCTGGTCACTTGCCGCTCTCTGGTCCAAGCCGCCCCCGTCCATGGCCTCGTCGTCACGAGCCTATCGTGACGTGAGCCCGAGCCCCACCACCCTTCTCACCACCTCTGCGCCGCTCCTGTCCACGTAAGTCGAAACACCGTCGCTCCCGATTCACCTCGCTCTACATCATGGAGGAGTGAGCTGCCCCGCCATCTTGTCGCGTAAGCCGGCATGCCAGTGCCGCGAATCGCCCGGCAGCCCTTCCCCGGGGTGCTTCGTCCACGTTATATTCCCCCTTCTCTGCACTCGAGGAGATGTGGCACGAATGGAATCTTCCCCCGGCGCGTTGCTCGGCGAGTTTTTCGCCCGTTCTCCGGATCTGCTCTTCATCGCCTCGGCCGACGGAGCGCTGCTCCATGGGAGCGGCGGGCTGCGTGAGGCGCTGGGCCCCGGGGCGGACAGCGGCACGCCCCTCGCGGATCTCGCGCATCCGGACGATCGCGCCGCGCTCTCGGCGGCCTGGTCGGCGCTCCTCGGGTCGGATGAGCCCGTCTCCTTCAGCGTCCGCCTGCGCGACGGCGGCGGGTCCTACCGGCGCCTGACCTGCAGCGCCCGACGGTCGTCCGATCGCAGCGCCGTCCTCGGCTCGCTCCGGGCCGAGCCCGCGGCCGCCGCGGTCGAGCCGGCAGTCGACAAGGAGGAGCTGAAGACGCTCCGGCTCAAGGCGCGCATCCTCGACGGCATCGCCGAGCACGTGGATCCCATGACGATATGGGCGCTCGACCGCGACGGGATCTACGTCTATCACCAGGGCAAGGCGGTCGCGAAGGCCGGGTTGAAGCCGGGGCAGCACGTCGGGCACAGCTTGCTGGACCTCTATGGGGCCTCCATGGACGCCGCTGAGCTGCGGAAATGGTACGACGGCCAGGTACGCCACGGTCGCGGCGAGGCGCACGGCGCCGACTGGGACAACTGGCTCATCCCGCTCCGCAGCGAGCCCGGCGGTCGCGTCGACGGCGTGCTCGGGGTCTCGCTCGACGTGTCGGAGTCCAGGCTCGTCGAGAAGGAGCTGCGCATTCAGCTCGACCAGATCGCCGCGCAGCAGAAGGTGATCCGCGATCTCTCCACGCCGATCATCGAGGTCTGGGACGGCGTGCTCACGCTCCCCCTGGTCGGCACGGTCGACAGCATGCGCACCGCCGAGGTCATGGACAGCTTGCTCCAGCAGATCGTCGAGAAGCGGGCGAGCTTCGCCATCCTCGATCTCACCGGCGTCGAGGTCGTCGACACAAAGGTCGCGAGCCACCTCATCGAGCTCATCACCGCGATCCGGCTCCTCGGCGCGGACGGCATCGTCGCCGGCATCAAGCCGACAGTCGCCCAGACCATGGTCGCCCTCGGGCTCGATCTCTCGCAGCTCAACACGCAGCGCAACCTGCGCGCCGCGCTCAACTACGCCATCCGGACCATGACCCGCGCCCAGGGCGCCGCCCTCGCCGCCAATCCGGCGCCCGGCAAGACGCGGGCCCTCTGAACGTCGCCCCCGCCGGCGCGCGTCCGCCGGGGGCTCCGCGCGCGGCTCACTCGTCCACGAGATCGAAGACGATGCCGCCCTGGGTCTTGATCCGGTGGGTCGACCGGTTGGCGCTGTTCACCGGCGAGGGCGTCAGCGGGTTGGGCGCGGCGCCCACGATCACCGGCCGATCGGGATCGCCGTTCACGAAGGCAATCAGCACCTCGGTCCCCGGCTTGAGCGGGAAATGCGTGCCGTAGTTCGCGCCGGCGTGGTTCTGGAGCATGCGCACCGGCCTGGACGACACGCCGCCGGCTGCCCCCGTGTCGAACAGGAACCGGATCAGGTACCTGCCCTGATCGTCGATCTGCGCGTCGTTGCTCCCGCCGCTCGGCCCCGCGTCCACCATCCCCGTGACGACGCCGCTGATCCGGGGGATCGGCGTGATGCGCGGCGGCCGATACGTGTTCTTGCTCGGGATCGCCCGGAAGGAGTTCACGTAGCGCTGGGGCGCGTCACCCCCGCCGCGGCCGCCGGCGGCCTGCGTCGCGCGGTGCTCCACCTCGACGAAGAGCAGGTCGAGCGGCTCCAGGTTCGGGTGCTCTTCCAGCATCGACCGCGCGCCCGCGCCGAGCGCGCACACAGCGCTCCTGCCCGTGTAGACGAGCTGCGTCGCCTGCCGCTCCTCGGCCCGGATCTGCGCCAGCTCCTTGCCCTCCCCCGGCGTCTTGTAGTGCCCGCCGAACTCGATCACGCCCCCCGCATACCCGGCGGGCAAGACGTGCTCCGACGTCAGATCGAGCATCGGTTGCCGGTAGTTGTAGTCGCGGGCCACATACACGCTCGGCACGAGTCGCGCTCTCGCCGCGATCTCGAAGACGTCCCGGGTCTCTCCGCGCTCGCGGAAGCGGACGGACTCGGCCCCGGCCGTCGGCTTGAACCCGCTGGCGCTGTCGGTGAAGACCATCGTGTCCTGCCCGTCCTGGTGCTCGAAGAAGAAGCTGATCCCGACGTGCTCGGCCAGGCGGCAGATGAAGGCGAAATCGGTCTCCTGGTACTGCACGACGAACTCCCGCGGCGCGTAGGTGCCCATCAGCCTGAATTCCACGTCGCTCCCGCTCAGGCCCACGAGCTCGAGCTTCTGCTGGATGAGCTCCGGCACGGCCTTGTGCATCGAGATCTCCGTGGTCTCGACGAGCGTCAGCCGGTGGGCGCGCGGGACGATGCGCAGCCGGTACGCCCGGTGATCGAGCAGCGTCGCGAGGTGATCGTGCACCTCGGCGACCATGCCGTGGATGCGCCGCAGCTCGACCCCGTCCCGCTCGAAGACGATCGCGACGGCCTCGCCGGTGAACGTCTGCCCGTCGACCGCGGCCTCGCTCGGACAGGCGACCTCGACGTCGAACGCGAAGAGCTGCGAGATGGCCTCGCGGCCCGACAGGCTGTTGAGCTGGAGGACGTCGGACGAGAAGCCGGCGAGCTCGAGTCGAATGTCTAGCGAATCGGATTGAGTGGTCATCGTCGCAGCTCCATCCATCGTGCTGTGGGAGTGGATCTCCCGCCTCAGGGCGCCCTGCGCCGGGGCGTCCGGCGCGCTCTCGTTCGCGAGCTATCGTTTGCGGTCGAACCGTTCGTAAAGGCTCCTTCTCAAGGAAGGTGACGGGGTGGGCAGCGCCGGGCGCTCCGGCGGAGGAGGCGGCGGCGGCCGGGGCGGCGGGGCCGCCGGCGGCTCGTCCGGCTCGAAGGACCGCGCCGGCGAGGCGCTGATCTCAGGCCTCGGCGGCGGAGGAGGCGGCGGCTCCGGCCGCGCGGGCTCGGGCGCCAGCGCGATCTCCGCTGCTTCCACGCGCGCGGGCGCGGGCTCCAGGTCGACCGCCGGCGCGGCGGGGCCGGAGCTCCCGGGCGCGCTGGCGCGCGCGTCCCAGTCGTCCTCGAACGAGAGCGCGAGCGTGCCCGAGCTCATGCGCTCATCGGCCGTGATCGGCTCACGGTCGATCCTCGACGGAGGCAGCGCGGCGCCCGGAGGCGCCGGCTGGAACGGCAGCGCAGGCTGGTCCGCCGCGCTGTCGTCCTGACCGGGCAGCAAGGCCAGCGTCGCGGTAGGAGACCCCTCCGGGTCTTCCGCCGAGGAGAGCGAGAGCGTCCCGGTGTCGAACCGGGGTGCCGGCGCCCCCGCGCCCGCCGCGCGCACGGCGATGTCGCCGGGAGGAGGCCCAGGACGAAACGGCGTCGCCGCCCTGACGAAGGCAGCCACCGCCGCGCCGCCGTCCGAGAGGCTCATCGTGCGCGCACCGACGGGCGGAGCGGTCTGGGTCGCGTCGAGGCCGTCGGTGTCGTCGCCGTCGGCGCCCACGCCCCGCGCGCGGCCGGCCGCGTCGCCCGCCCGGGCGGGGCCGGGGGCCCCGGCGCCCGTGTCGGCCGGCCTCTCGGGCCACTCGAGCGGCTCTCCGGGGAGCTCGACCCCCGCCACGATGGAGGCCGCCGCGAGCGCAGCCTCGTCGGGCACGGCGAAGCTGCCCCGGAAGACGAGGGTGCACCGCTGCTCGTCGCCGTCGATGCGCAGCGTGTCCGCGCTCAGATCGAGCGGGGTACCCTCGCTCACGCCGAAGGCCGAGAGGCCGTGAATGCGCGCGCGGCCGCGCGCCTCGGGCAGCCGCGTCCGGAGGCGGGGCAGCGTGGGGTGCAGCCCCTGGAGCTCGATCCATTCCCCGCCGCGCAGGGTGCGCACCCGCTGATCGGGCGGCGCCGCCTGGTAATACGCCCACGCGAAGGCGTCGGGGATCTCGGCGATGGCGGCATCGAGCGCCTTGCGCGGGGTGGCGCCGAGCAGCCGCTTGCGCGCCGGCCAGGCGCGCGCGATCGGGCCGAAGCCGGCCGCGCGCGCCGGCTGGAGAGGATCGATGACGTTCGCCTCGGGATCGGACGGGTCGCCCGTGGCCCGCACGCCGAGGAAGTTCTCCTGCTCGTTCTCCCCGCGGAGCGCCCGCTCGTACACGAGCGGCATCCGCTGGAACCCGGCCCTGTCCTGGACGAGCAGCTCCTTGTCAAGGAGGACCTCGCTCTCGTCGGAGATCGTGAGTCGCACAGGCAGGGAGTGCACGGGCGCGCCCGGCGGCGGCGCATGGGCATGACCGGTGAAGAGCACGTCGGCGTGGTCCAGGTGCGGGGCCAGATCGCTCGTGAGCCGGACGCTCCGCCCCGGGTTGTTGCCGTGATGCACCTCCCCGGGGAGGATCTTCTGCGGCTCGACCCTCGGCATCTCGGCGTCTGCCGCGAAGGCGAAGGTGGCCTTGACGATCACGGTGATGCGGAGCTCGCCCCGGCACCGCCAGGCCACCGAGGTCGCTGCTGCTCCGTTCAGCGGCGTGACCCTCTCCGGCGCGGTCGTGCTGTTCGCCATTGCGCCGGTTTATAGCACAGCCGCCGTCACGACCCTGACCGATCGCGCGCCGCGCGGCCGCGTCCAGCCGATCTGCCGAGATGGCGGAGCGCAACAACTTGCCGCCGCACGGTGACCATGGCACCCACGGCAATCATGAAGCTGGCTGGAACCGCTCGTGCGGTGGCATCGGCGCTCGTCGTCCTCGTCATGATTGGCTCGTTCGGCTGCGACACGGTGGCCACGCTCGTCGCGCCCGCAGTCCCGGTGGTCATCGAGAAGGCGACCGCGCCCGGGGAGCCGGCCGCGCCCGAGGCTCCGGCCGCGCCCGAGCCGCCCGAGAGCCGGAAATGCTGCTTCCGGAGCGGCGAGAGCGTCGCGAAGGTGTGCGAGAGCCAGGAGCGCTGCTGTTCGGGCAGGTACGATCGCGGCGCGTGCGAGGATTCGGGCGGGCTCTGGTTCCAGAGCGCCGACGGCTGCGCCGGCGCCTGCTGAGGCGCGCGCGGGCGGTCACGTCGCGGCGCCGGGGGCGATCGCGCCGTGCGCTGGGGGGCCGATTGCGCCGTGCGCTGGGGGGCCGATCGCGCCGTGAAGGCTGGCGCTCGTGGGGTCTGCCGGCGTACGAAGGGGCGTGCGCGAGCTCGACCCCGACGCCCTGCTCCGGCTCGTCCAGCGGGCCACGGGCCACGTGCCGTCGTCGCTGGTCCCGCTGCGCGGCGGCGTGTCGTGCCGGCGTTACCTGCGCGTCGTCACGCCGGCCGGCACGGCGGTCGCGATGTTCGCGCCGAGCGAGGAGGGGGAGGGCACGGCGGCCGGCGCCGCTGCTCCGCGGTGGCCGTTCCTGGAGGTGCACGCGCTGCTGCGCGAGCGCGGCGTCCGGGTGCCGGCGCTGCTCGCGGAGGACTGCGAGCACGGCCTGCTCCTCCTCGAGGACCTCGGGGACCGGACGCTCTCGGCCTTCGTCGAGCGCGAGCCCGCCCGTCGCGCCGAGGTCTACGCCCTGGCGGTGCGCGATCTCGCCCGGGCGCAGCGGGCGCTCGCGGCGCTCCCGCGCGGCTCGATCGTCGACGCCTGCGCGCTCGACGCGACGCTGCTGCGCTGGGAGCTCGACCATTTCCGCGCTTGGGCGCTCGACGCGCGCGGGCTCCGGCTCGACGACGCCGCGCGGGCCGAGTTCGACGCGCTCGCGGATCGCCTCGCCCGCCGCATCGCCGTGTGGCCGCGGGGCTTCGTCCACCGCGACTTCCAGAGCCGCAACCTGATGATCGTGGACGCGCCGGGCGGGGGCCTCGAGGTCGCCTGGCTCGACTTCCAGGACGCCCTCCTCGGCCCGCGCGCCTACGATCTGGCGACGCTCCTCAACGACAGCTTCCAGGACCTCGATCGACGGTTCGTCGAGGCGCGCCTCGACGACTACGCCGCGGCCGCCTCGCTCGATCGGCCGGGGCGCGACGCGCTCGGCCGGGAGTTCGAGCTGGTCACGGTCCAGCGCAAGCTCAAGGACGCCGGGCGCTTCGTCTTCATCGACCGCATCGGCGCGGATCCGGGCTACCTGCGCTACGTCGAGCCCGCGCTGGCGAGGGCGCGCGCGGCGCTCTCGCGGCTCGGCGACGACGGGGACATGCGCGCGCTGGCGCGGCTCATCGCGGCGGCGTGAGGGGAGAGTTCGACGCAAAGGCGCATCAGAGGTCCGACTCCTCGAGGAAGCGCTGGAGGAACGTGGACGCGCTCGGCTCTCCGGCTCTCGGAAGGCCGCCGAACACAGCGAACTGGTGCCATACCCACTCGGCGTTCAGATAGGTGTCCTTCTCGCTCTCCTCAAGCGAGGAACACACGTGATCCCAGCGCGGGCTCACCCCGGGGAGATAGCCGCTCTTGTCGGGCGGCAGGCTCGAGAGGCGCGCCACGTCCGCGTTGCCGGCGAGCCTCCGCCGGATCGCCGCGTTCGCGTCGAGCTGGTACCCGCCGGTCATCCGCAGCCGGCGCGAGGCGTCGCCGCTGTACCAGCGGAGGAGCGTGGCCTCGCTCCTCGCGATGCCGCGGGCGTCGAAGGCGAACACCTCGCTCACCCGTCCCAGGTTGGCGGCCAGCGCCTGCCACAGGGGTAGCCCGCCGGCGCTGAAGCCCGCGAGCCCCAGCTTCCCGAGCCGCGCCCCGCCCGGTCCGATCCCGATCTTCTGCGCGCCCCCGAGGAAGCGGAGCGCCGCCTCGGCGAGGCCGGGCAGGCTCGCGGTCGTCGCGGCGCCGAAGCTCGTCCCGCTCGGCCACGGGTGCAGCATGACCACCGCCTTGCCGCTCGCGGCGAGCGCCTCCTCGAAGCCGCAGCGGAGATACACCCAGCGGGACTGATCGCGCGGATCGCGCGCGAACACGTCGCGCGCCCAGAACGAGGCGTCCGGATCCGGGTCGGGCCCGAGCAGGTATCGATTCAGCCCGAACATCTCGTGGCGCTGATCGACCCGGGTATAGGCGTACCCTTCCGGCCGGTAGAACACGAGGGCCGAGATCCCGCCGTCCGGCGGCGCCTTGCAGGCCTCCGGGATGCTCGCGAACCAGATCTTCGGCTCTCCCGCGGTGGCGCCGAGGGCCACGAGCTCGGTGCCGGGCTGGTGCTCGCGCTGGTACTCGTCCGTGTACCTCGCGTAGGCCATCCAGAACGGGGTGATATCGACGAAATCGGTCCTGATCTGCGCGAGCGCGAGGCCCGGCGTCGACTTCACGTCGACGAGCGGGTGCGCTTGCCCGAGCGTCGGGTCCGGGGCGGGGTCGAGCGACGTCCCCCCGCCGGCGACGTCGAAGGCCTGCTCGACCGACAGGACCTCTTCCTGCAGGGCGGGGACGTCCTCGAAGGCGCCGAAGGCCGCGGAGAAGCGCGCGTTGAGCGCGACGCGCGCCGCGCCGGCGGGGATCGCGAACTCGCGCAGCCCCGGGCCCGCGGCGGCGAGGGGCAGCGGCGCGTCGTCGGCCGTCGCCTGCACCTCGGAGAGCGCATCCGGCAGCAGCGGGCTGCCCGCGTTGCGCCAGGTGACCCGGAGCTTCAGCGGCATGCGGCGCTCCGGACCGGACGACGCGCGCGCGGGGCGGCGGCCTGGGCGGACGTGGCCGGGCCGTCGCCGGCGAGGAGAGAGCGCTGCGGGGCGGGGGGCACGGTGCGCCCAGGATACCAAAAGGCGCGGGGCGCGGGAGTGCGCAACGGGGAGCGGGAGGAGAAGAGGGGGAGTCCGGAGGGGCTTTCGTCCCTCCGTGTCGCTCGGCGCATCGATGCGGGCTGGAGCGCCGCGCCGCCGAGAGGCGCTGCTTGCCTCGTCGGCCGGCGCGTCGCTCGTCGATCAGGGGTCAGCGCGAGCCGTTCGCGCAGTACCCGAACGAGATACCCGCTCCAGCGCTGACCTTGGCGCTCCAGCCCGATCCGACGAACACGAAGTCGGTGCCCGTCGTGGTGCCGCTGGCGCTCCAGAAGTCGCGGAGCGTGGCCCCCTTCGAGGGCACGTACGCCTTCCACGTGACGTTGGAGCCCGTCGTCGTCACGGTGACGTTGTTGCAGTAGCCGCCCGTCCACGTCGAGTTGGGGGTGATGGTGACACTCACGTTGCTGGGCTCGGCGCGCACGCCGCTCGTGCTTGTGCCGCCGCCGGAGCCGCCGGAGCCGCCGGAGCCGCCGGAGCCGCCGCTGCCGCCGGAGCCGCCGGAGCCGCCGGAGCCGCTGCTGGAGCTGCTGCTGCTGCTGGAGCTGCTGCTGCTGGAGCTGCTGCTGCTGCTGCTGCTGCTGCTGCTGCTGGAGCTGCTGCTGCTGCTGGAGCTGTCGCCCTTCACGCGGGCGATGAAGCTGTCGTAGCCGGCGACGTCGCCCGTCTGCGACAGCAGGACGATCGCGACGCCCATGTCGACGGCCTTGGCGACGTTGCTCTCGTTGAGCCAGGTGGAGTCGACGTTGATCGGGCCGCCGCCGAACGTGTACGCGTCGACGATGACGAGCGGCAGGCTGAGCGCGCGCGTGATCTCGCGGTAAGTGAAGTTGTCGATCTTGCCCTCGGTGAACGGGAACTGCTTGCCCGTGAGGCCGACGTACTTGACCACGCTGCGATCCCAGCCGTCGTAGAAGTCGCTGACCGAGGACGCCCACCGGGTGGCCGACGGGCTGAACCACGGGCTGAAGTCGATGACCACCTTGCACGAGGGGCAGCCCGACTTGATGGCGCCGAGGATCTGGTTGATGTAGTTGTCGGACTCCGTCTCCGTGAGCGCGTTCTGCTGCGCCGTCTGCGAGAACTGGTACCAGTCCGGCTCGATGTGGATCAGCGGCTCGACCGCCCTGCCGCCGAGGGCCGTGTTGATCCCCTGCGCCGCCTGCCTGTACTTGGTCACCATCGCGCCGATGTTGCTGCGCACGTACGCCGCGCCCCGCTGGCACAGCGGAGCGCCGGCGTCGCCGTCGCAGTCGCGGTCGGACCCGAGCCCCTTCTTCGTCATGTCCGTGGCGATGTAGCCGAAGAGGTAGGGCGTCTTCCCTTTGCTGACAATCTGCTGAAGCTTGCTCTGATGTGTGGAGGTGAAACCGTTCGACTGCAGCCAGTCGCCGACGGCGACCACATCGACATTCGCCGGCCCGGACGAGGGCGGCGACCAGGTCTGGCTCCACTGCGGAGCAACGCCGAAGCGCATCTGTGATGCCGCTGCGGCAGCTGCTGCCTCGTCGGCGAAAATCTCGTTCTCTTCCGAGGCGCTGGAGCCGTCATCCGCGGCAACGATGCACCCGCCGAGGACGGCGACCATGCACGACACCGCTCCAGCACCCCAAAGCGAACCCTTGATCCTCGTCATTATGTCAATCTCCAAGTGGCCGCGCGGCTCGGCGCCGCGTCGGATTTTTCACTCCCGAGTGCCAGCTTCAGCTTGGCGCGGGGCACTTGATGAAGTGTGCTCGGCGCAACTGCAACGGTCGGGCCATCATCTCTCGAGATCGGTGAATGCCGATTCATGGGCAGAATTTCGACGATGCCTGTCCGCGAGAGATGCTGAGTGACCGATGGAGTGGATCGCCGATCCGGGGCACGGATGATCCACCACGGATCCCCTGATTCCTCCGCCGAGAGCGAGGGAAAACAAGGGTAAATGCGGGCAGGTACGCGCAAAACATGCAAGACGCGCAAGACACGCAAGACGCGCAAGACGCGCAAGACGCGCAAGACGCGCAAGACGCCGAACGCGCCCATCAGGGCATCAAAAGAAAATTCGAATCGAGGAAGGTCGGCTTCCCGTGCGAGACATGTTGTTCTGTCCGACATGTCCCGACATGCGAGCCCGACATGCGGGCCCGATGTGCGAAATGGTGTGTTGTCTGCCAGAAGTGCTTGAATTGCGGTCCTGGACGGGTAGAATGTAATACTTTTATCCAGCGAAGCGCTCCAGTAGTCTGCGTCGCATGTACGCGAACCGTGGAGTGAAGCGATGAGCTCGCCCGCGCTCATCGAGATCGAGGACGCCGAGGTGTACCGCGGCGATACGCGCGTCTTCGAGGGGCTGTCGCTGCGCATCGAGCAGGGGGAGAGCACCGCGATCCTCGGGCCCAACGGGGCCGGGAAATCGACGTTGCTCAGGCTGCTCTCGCGGGAGATCTACCCGGTCCACCGCGAGGGCTCGGGCGTGCGGATCCTCGGGCGAGA
This sequence comes from Sorangium sp. So ce362, assembly GCF_051519845.1. Taxonomy (NCBI): domain Bacteria; kingdom Pseudomonadati; phylum Myxococcota; order Polyangiales; family Polyangiaceae; genus Sorangium; species Sorangium sp. So ce362. The sequence goes on from NZ_CP150332.1 coordinate 11,205,584, forward strand.
GAGGTGGGATGTCTTCGCGCTCCGGCGCCGGCTGGGGCTCGTGTCGTACGAGCTCCAGATGGCCTATCCGCGGGAGGTGCGGGGCCTCGACGTGGTGCTCTCCGGCTTCTTCGCGAGCGCCGGGCTGCACGAGCACGAGCCGCCGACGGGCGCGCAGCGCGGGCGGGCCGAGGCGGTGCTCCGCGAGCTCGGCGTGGCGCACCTCGGCGACAAGCCCATCGCGGAGATGTCCGCCGGCGAGCAGCGGCGCTGCCTGCTCGGGCGCGCGCTCGTGCACGATCCGGAGGCGCTGGTGCTCGACGAGCCGACCACGAGCCTCGACCTGAAGGCCGCGTTCGAGCTCGTCGACCTGCTCAGGCGCCTCGTGCGGCACGGCAAGACGCTGATCCTGGTGACGCACCACGTGCACGAGATCCCCCCGGAGATCGAGCGGGTCGTCCTGCTCGGCAAAGGCCGCGTCTTCGCCGACGGCCCGAAGCGCGAGGCGCTGACCGACGACAACCTGTCGCGCCTGTTCGACGTGCCGCTCTCCGTGGTCGAGCGCGACGGATTCTTCCAGGTCTTTCCCCGATCCTCCTGAGATACGGAGCCCCGGAGACATCGAGTCTCGCCTCGATCCGCCGTGCTCCTCCTCTGTGCCGCTGTGGCCCCTTCTCTCAGCAAGCCAGGGACAGCCCGGGCGACGCGGTGCTATCCGATCTCCACCTTGCTCCACATGTCTCGCCGCATCCGCTCCTTCCGCCGGTCGGTCCGGGTCACGAGCCGCGCCGCGCCCCAGGCGGCGAGCAGCTGGCCCTCCTGGCCGAGGCCGGGCAGCACGCTCCGGCCGACGAGCAGCGTCCGCTCGATGGGACCGCGGATCGGCTCGCCCGCGAGCCCGAGATAGCCGGGCGGGTCGACCTCGAGCTGGCGCACCATCGGCTCCGCGCCCGGGGCGGCGCCCTTCAGCAGCGCCCGCTCGACCAGGCGGCGGCGCTGGCCGTCGTAGAGCCACACGGGCAGGCCGTCGTGCACCGAGTCGACGACCACGAGGTGGCGCTCGAGGAACGGGAGCTCGGCCGTGAGCGCGTCGAGCACCGCCTGGCGCGCCTCGAGCAACGACAGCGGGCTCCGGTCGGCGAGCAGGATCTCCGCCACGAGCAGCGTGTCGGTCGAGGGCGGCGGGAGATCGCAGCGCTGGAGGTGGATCACGGGGCGCAAAGGCCCGGCCGGCCGCGTGTGGCGCGGCGAGCTCGGCCGCCCCCCGGAGGCGTCGCCCGGCGCGCGCGGAGGCGGGGGCACGAGCGAGCGGCCGGCGGGCACGGACTGGAAGGGGAGCAGGAGCGCCTCGGGGCCGAGCGGCTCGGGCAAGCCCTCGCGGCGCACGATGAGCGACACGACGAAGCGGCCGACCGAGGAGGTGATGCGGGGCCACTCGCGCAGCGCGCGCTTGTGGATGCCCTCGCCGCCCGACAGGCTCGCGAGCGTCTCGCCATCCATGTCGGTGATCACGAAGCTGCTGCCGTTCGGGTGATCGTCGCCGTCGAGGAGGACCCCCGCCGCGGTGCCGCGGCGGACGTGGACCGACGCGGCGCGCTCGTCGAGGAGACAGCGGCCGCCGTGGGCGAGGATGCGCTCGACGAGGAACTCCTCGATCTCCTCCTCGCCGCGCGGGACCATCATCAGCCCGCGCGTCCACGCCCCGTGCAGGCGCGCCACCGCGAAGGGGGGCGGGAGCGCCGAGAGATCCGTGGCGAAGAGGACGGACTGCGTGACGATCGAGCGGAACAGGTGGCCGCGCGGGAACTCGACGAGCAGGTCGGCGTCGGGCTCGGCGCGCGCGTAGGGGAGCATGGCGGCGTAGCGCGCGGTCTCGCGCCGCTCCCAGAACGTGCCCGGCGGCCAGAGGGCGTCGTGCGAGAACGCGTCGTCGGCGGCGCCGTTGACGTGGGCGAGCTCGGCGTAGAGCTCGTCGACGACGCGCCGGAGCTCGGGGAACTCACGGTCGATCTCGCGGCCGAAGAGGACCATGTCGGGCGGCACGTCGAGGCGCCGGCGCGGCGCGACGACCTGCAGCATGGGCATGGCCGGGACGATGCGGCGCTTCCAGGTCTGCGACTGGGCGAGCTCGACGAGGAAGCGGCGCCACGCCGGCGAGGGCTCGGCGAGCATGGTGAAGGCGCGCCGGCGGAGGACGTGCTGGTCGAGGCGGTAGGTGGGCGGGCGCTCGCCGTGCCCGACGACCATCACCGTGAAGTCGCGCCGCGCGAGGAGCGCCGCGGCGGTGAGCGCGCCGATGGAGCGGCCGAGGACGATGACGTCGTAGTGCTTGTGGATCACGCCCCTTCCCCGACCGATTCGGGCGCGGGGCCGACCTGAGCGAGCCCGAGCGCGGTGTCGACGCCGGCGATCGTCGCGCGCGCCCGCCCGCCGGGCGCGGCGGACGGCGCGATCTGGAGGCGCCCCTCGGCGAGCCACGAGAGCGCGCGGACGAGCAGGGCGTGCTCCTGGACGAGGATGCGCGCGGCGAGGGCGTCGTGGTCGTCCCCCTCGAGGACGGGGACGGCGGCCTGCGCGAGGATGGGCCCGGTGTCGGTGCCGGCGTCCACGAGGTGGACGGTGCAGCCGGTGATGCGCACGCCGTGATCGAGCGCCTGCTGCTGGGCGTCCACGCCGGGGAAGGAGGGCAGGAGCGAGGGGTGGATGTTGACGACCCGGTGCGGGAAGGCGTCGAGGAAGGTCGTCGTGAGCAGGCGCATGAAGCCGGCGAGGACGACCCAGGTCGCGCCCGCCTCGCGGAGGGCCGCGACGGCGGCGGCGTCGAAGCCGTCGCGATCGGCGAACTCCTGGTGCGGGAGGACGCGCGTCGGGATGCCGGCGCGCTCGGCGCGCGCGAGGCCCTCCACGCCCGGCCGGTTGGAGATGACGAGCCGCACGCGGGCGTCGAGGTGGCCGGCGGCGATCGCGTCGAGGATCGCCTGGAGGTTGGAGCCGCGGCCGGAGATGAGGACGCCAAGATCGAGGGAGGGCATGGGGGGCAGATACTACGGCCGGGGCGGGCGCGGGAGAGATCCGGGGCGGCAGCGGCCGTCCGGCTCCGGAGCGGGGCCCGCCCGGAGCCACGGCGCGCCGCCCGCCGTGCGACCGGCCCGAGCGCGCCGCGTCTCGGCCCGCGGAGCGTCGCTTGCTGCCTCGCCGCGCCCGCCTATTCTCAGCTCATGGTCGCCGTCGCCCCGCTGTCCGCGCCCTCGACGTCCCCGTCCAGCCAGGGCGAGCAGCGCTTCGTGATGTCCAACGTCTCCTGGGACGAGTACGTCGCGCTGCGCAAGCTGCTCGACGATCACCCAGGGCTGCGGATGACCTACTGCGAAGGGGTGCTGGAGCTCATGAGCCCGTCGGCCGACCACGAGGATGTCAAGACGCGCATCGGGCGCCTCGTCGAGCTGTGGGCGCTGGCGCGCCGCGTTCGCGTCTACGGCTATGGCTCGACCACGTACCGCCGCAAGGCGAGGCAGCGCGGCCTGGAGCCCGACGAGTGCTACTGCGTCGGCAAGGTGAACAAGAAGCGGCCCGATATCGCGATCGAGGTGTTCATCACGAGCGGCGGCATCGACAAGCTCGACGTCTACCGCGGGCTCGAGGTGCCCGAGGTGTGGATCTGGAAGGATGGACGTATCTCGGTCCACCTGCTGGGGGAGGGCGGCTACGAGCAGGTCGAGCGGAGCGGGATGCTCCCCGAGCTCGATCTGGGAGAGCTCTCGGAGTGCGCGCGGATCCCCGATCAGGCCGACGCTGTCGACGCCTACTGGGAGCGGTTGACGCGGAGGGGCTGAGCGGCGAGAGCCGGCCTCACCCGGGGCCGGTCCACGATGGCCGGCCAACCTACCAATGCCGCGCCGCTCGGGTTAGGGTGGCGCCCGCCACGATGCCGGAACGCCCGCCCGAGCCGCCCCTGACCGCCGACGAGGCCGCGAAGCACCGCGCGATGTCCTACCTCGGGCGGGTCGTCTCGAAGCGGTACCGCATCGACGAGGTCATCGCCATGGGTGGCATGGGCGCGGTCTACCGCGGCGAGCACGTGCACATGCACAAGCGCGTCGCGATCAAGATCCTGCACCCCGACACCGAGCGGCTCCCCGAGCTCGTGCAGCGCTTCGAGCGCGAGGCGGTCGCCGGCGCCCACATCCAGCACCGGAACGTCGCGACCGCGACCGATTTCGGCGAGGCAGAAGACGGCTCGTTCTTCCTGGTCCTGGAGTACGTCCGCGGCACGACGCTCCACGAGATCATCCGGCGAGGGCCGATGCCCGCCGCGCGCGCCGCCCTGATCGCCAGGCAGCTCGCGGCGGGCCTCGGGGCGGCCCACGCGATGGGCATCGTCCACCGCGACGTGAAGCCGCGCAACGTGATGGTCGTCGAGCCGCAGGGCGATTTCGTGAAGCTCATCGACTTCGGCCTCGCGAAGGTGAGCGTCGACGAGCTGCGCCGATCCGCGGCGTCGCCGGAGTCCGTGCGGAGAGAGGGGGAGCCGCTCCCGGTCCGGCTCACCACGGCCGGGGTGATCTTCGGGACCATCGCCTACCTCGCCCCCGAGTCGGCGCTCGGGATGGATTTCGTCGACGAGCGGGCGGATCTCTATGCCCTCGGCCTGATCTTCTACGAGATGCTGGCCGGCAAGCATCCGTTCCTGGCCAAGGATCCGGTCGCGCTCTTCAACCAGCAGCGCAGCGCGCCCGTTCCGGCGATCGCCGAGCATGCGCCCGGCGTCGCGGTCCCGCCGGCCATCGAGGCGGTCGTGCGGCGCCTCCTGGAGAAGCAGCCGCGCGCCCGCTTCGAGGGCGCGGCGGAGCTGATCGCGGCGCTCGACGAGGCGTGCGCCGCGTCGGGGATCGTGATGGCCGAGCCCAGGGCGGAGATGGGGTCGAGGGCGGAGATGACGTCGGTGCCCGCGATCGCGGAGGCGGCGCGCGTGCCGAGCAACCGGCCGCCCCTGCCCAGCGCGCTGTCGCGCGAGCCCGAGGCCGGCTCCAGCGGCGCTTCGGCGATCGTCCTCGGGGATTCGTGCCTTGTCTCGCTGACGGATGTGGCGGACGAGCTGGAGCCGGCTGCGCAGCGGGCAGCCGGCGAGCCGGCCGGAAGCGGCGGGAGCGCGCCGGAGCCGGCGCGCGCGAGCGATTGGGCGCTGGTGGGGGCGACGGCGCCGGTGGAGGCGGCCGAGGACGAGGAAGACGCCGCCGGCGAGTCGCGGCCGACGCCGGTGCGCGACACGCCGACCCTCTTCGCCGAGCTGACGCGCGACTCGCGCCCGACCACGGTGGGCGGCGCGGCGTTCATGGCCCAGGTGGCGTTCTCGCGGGAGGAAGCCGCCGGCCGCGCAGCTTCCGAGGCCGAGGCCGAGGAGGAGCGGCTGTCGAGCGACTCGCGCCCGACCGCGGTGGGCGGCGCGGCGTTCATGGCCCAGGTGGCGTTCTCGCGGGAGGAAGCCGCCCGCGATGCCGCTGGCCCGCCGTCGCCGCGATCGCAGGAGCAAGCCGCGTCGAAGGAGCCGGCGTCGAAGGAGCCGGCGTTGCAGGAGCCGGCGTTGCAGGAGCCGGCGCCGCCGGTCTCGACGCCGCTGCCGCTGGAGGCGCCGTCTCTGGCGCCAGAGGAGCCGGCAGGGTCGCTCGAAGAGCCGGCGTCCAAGGAGCCGGCGGGGCCCACGTCCGCGCGGCAGCCGATGGCGGAGCCGTCGCCCGAGCCGTCGGAGCGTGGTCCGTCGGAGCCCTCGCCGAAGCAACCGTCGCTGCCGGGTACGGAGGAGCCGTCAGCGCGTGCAGCCGAGCGGGCGTCATCGAAGCCGCCGTCAGCGCCCGCAGCGGAGCGGGCGTCGTCTAAGCCGGCGTCATCGAAGCCGCCGTCAGCGCCCGCAGCGGAGCGGGCGTCGTCTAAGCCGGCGTCGTCGACGCCGCCGTCAACGCCTGCAGCGGAGAGGGCGTCGTCTAAGCCGGCGTCATCGAAGCCGCCGTCAGCGCCCGCAGCGGAGCCGGCGCCCTCGAAGCCGCCGGCGCCCTCCGTGGAGGAGCCCGCATCGGCGAAGACACCAGCGACGCCGGCGCAGCCGCCGGAGAAGGAGCCTCCGGCGGCTGCGCCGGCGTCGCTGCCGCCGGACGAGCCGCCCGCGGAGGAGGACGCGCCCGCGTCGGAGCCGACCTCCGAACGGATGAGCGGCTCGCGGCCTGCTTTCGCCCCGACGCTGCTGCGGGAGCTGGAGGCCGCCGAGGCGGAGCGCATCGCCCGGGAGCGCGAGGAAGAAGCCAGGCGGAAGCTCGCCGAGGAGACCGAGCGCGCCGCCAAGGAGCGCGAGGAGAAGGCCAGGCGGAAGCGCGCAGCCCAGGAAGCGCGCGCGTCGCGACCGAGCCACGCAGGCCTCGGCGGCCGCCTGGGCCGGATCGCCCCGTACCTGGGCGGCGTCCTCCTCGCCGCGGGCGTCATCGCAGCGCTCGCCGGCGGCGGGCGCGCCCCGCCCGAGCCGGACCCCCAGCTCGGCCAGACGAGCCCGCCCGCGAGCGCGCTCGCCACGAGCGAGCCCGCGCCGGCCGCCGCGGCGCCCGAGGCCGCTGCGCCGGCGACGACCGCCGTACCCGACGCGCCGGCCGAGCCTCCGCCCGACGACGCGGCTCGGAAGGCGCTCACCGATGCCTCCAGGGCGCGCCGGTGGGTGAAGGCCGCCGAGGCGCTCAACCTGCTCGCCGAGCGCGATCCGACCGCGCTGCGCGAGCGCGCGGTCGCGATCGCGGCGCGCAACGTCGCCATCGCCATCTCGAAGACGGGCGGCGAGCTCGCCGACAAGGTCTTCGACGCGCTCGCGAATCGCTTCGGGGCCGCTGGCCTCGACGTGCTCTACGAGATCGTCGAGACCCGCGGCCGCTCCACCCCGGCCACCCGCGCGGCGAAGCTGCTCCGCGATCCGGAGATCGCAGCCCGCGGGACGCCCGCCGTCCGGATCTCCTTCGAGCTGCGCGACGCCACGTGCGGCGAGAAGATGCCGTTCCTCGATCGCGCCGTCTCCGAGGGCGACCAGCGCACCCTGGTCGTGCTCGAGACGGCGGTGAGGCCCTGTTACAAGACGAACCGGACCATCGACGAGGCGATCAAGAAGCTGAGATCGCGGCTCGAAGACGGGTGAGCGCGGGCCGCGCCGGCCCCTTGCTCGTCGCGGCCCGCGCGCCGCGCCCAGCGCTCGCCGGCTCCCTCATCCGAACCGGACGCGCTCCTCGAAGGGCACGTCGCCGACCGACACCACCTCGCCGAGCACCCAGGCCCGCTCCCCGCTCCCGGCGAACGCCTCGATGGCCCGGTCCGCGGCGCCCTTCTCCACGACCGCGACAAGCCCGACGCCGAGGTTGAACGTGCGCCGCATCTCGGCCTCCTCGACCGGCCCGCCGCGCTGGAGCACCTGGAACACCGCCGGCCGCTGGTACGAGCCGAGGTCGAGCTGCGCGCCCAGCCCGTCCGGCAGCACGCGCGGGAGGTTCCCCGGCAGGCCGCCGCCCGTGATGTGCGACAGCCCCCGGACCGCATCGCCGCAGGCCGCGAGGAGCGCCGTGATCGCGCGGGCGTAGATGCGGGTCGGCGTGAGCAGCGCCTCCCCCACGGTCGCGCCGAGATCGTCCACGCGGTCGCTCATCCGGAGCCCCATCTCCTTCTCGAGCACCCGCCGCGCGAGCGAGAAGCCGTTCGAGTGCAGCCCGCTCGACGCCACGCCGATCACGGCGTCGCCGGCCGCGATCCGCTTGCCGTCGAGGATGCGCGAGCGCTCGACGACGCCCACGGCGAAGCCGGCGAGGTCGTACTCGCCCTCGGCGTACATTCCCGGAAGCTCGGCCGTCTCGCCGCCGATGAGCGCGCAGCCGGCCTGCTTGCAGCCCTCGGCGATGCCGCGCACCACCGCCTCGCCCACGTCCACGTCGAGCTTGCCCGTGCCGAAGTAGTCGAGAAAGAACAGCGGCCGCGCGCCGACCGTCACCACGTCGTTCACGCACATGGCGACGAGATCGATGCCGACCGTGTCGTGAACGCCCGTCGCGAACGCCACCTTCAGCTTGGTGCCGACCCCATCGGTGCCGCTGACCAGCACCGGCTCGGACAGGCCGCCCGGCAGCATGCACAGCCCGGCGAACCCGCCGACATCGCCCAGCACCTCGGGGATGCGCGTCGGCTTCGCGAGCCGCTTGATGCGCTCGACGAGCGCGTCCCCTGCATCGATATCGACCCCCGCTTCCCGGTATGTGACGCTCATGCGAGGCGCATCCCATACCTCGGCGGCAAAGGGAAGCGGGCTCGCTCCCGGCGAGGCCGCCGCGCCGGGAGCCGCGGCCGGCGAGCGCGGCGGCCATCCCGGCAGAGGCGCGCGGCGCTGCGCCGCCGCCACACGACGGCGCCGCGCCGCGCGGCCCCCCCCGAGCGCGGCCGCTCCTTGGCGCCTCGCGCCGCGGCCTGGTCGCCCGCGCCGCGGCGCGCATTCCCTTGCAGCGCATTCCCTTTATCGATGTGACTTTCTCGGTGGAGCTGACCGCATCCAGCCAATGCGGTTCCTCGCTGCGGAGCTGTCGTGAGCGGCTCTCCGGCCTTGTCTTCTGCGCCGCGGTCGACATTCTAGGCGCCATATGTCCGCCGCGTCCGATCCGTCGCCTGCCCTCGTCCTCGTCTCCGCCGCCGTCGTCATCGAGCGTGGCCGCGTGCTGCTCACGCAGCGCAAGGTGGGGGCCCACCTCGAGGGCGCGTGGGAGTTTCCGGGCGGCAAGGTCGAGGCCGGCGAGGATCCGCGGGACGCCCTCGTCCGCGAGCTGCGCGAGGAGATCGGCGTGGAGGCCCGCGTCGGCGACATCGTGGAGGTGACCTATCACCGCTACCCGGCGAAGCCGGTGCTGCTGCTCTTCTACGAGGCCTCCTTCGCCGAAGGGTCTCCCGCTCCGGCAGCGCTCGACGTCGCCGCCGTGCGCTGGGCCGAGGCGCCCGAGCTCCGGGACGAGCTCTTCCCGCCCGCCGACGTCGCGGTGCTCGCCAAGGTGCGCGCGCGCCTCGCGGGGGGCTCGTCTGGCGGGTGACCCGCCAGACGAGGGGCGTCCGCGAACCTCAGTAGGGATACCCGGGGATGTTCACGTCGATCGAATAGAGCGAGCCGCCCGCCGTGATGTAGAGCGTCTTCCGATCGGCCCCGCCGAAGGCGACGTTCGACGCCTTGCCCCCCACCTCGATGGTGCCGAGCCTCGCGCCGTCCGGCGCGAGGACCTCGACGCCGCGGAGCCACCCGACGTAGAGGTTGCCCGCGCAGTCGACGCCCATGCCGTCAGCGTCCTGGAGGTTCGAGGCGAACCCGGAGGAGGGGCCGGCCGCGCCGCCGTCGTCCAGCGCATACCGCCGGATCTGGCCGCCGAAATCGCCGGCGTAGAGCGTGCGCCCGTCGGGCGAGAGCGCGACGCCGTTCGGCTGGGCCATCGTGTCCACGACGCTCACCTCGCCGGACGGCGACACGCGGTACACGGCCGTCGGCAGCTCCGACCGGCCGGTGAGCTGGAACGCCGGATCGGTGAAATAGACGTTCCCGTCGGCCCGCACGGCGACATCGTTCGGCGAGTTGAACCGCTTGCCTTGATAGCCCTCGGCCACCGGGCGCCGCGCCTTCGTGCCGAGGTCGAACACGGAGATGCTGCGCGTGTCGTGGGTGCACGCGATCAGGTTCCCGTCCGTGGACAGGCCGAGACCGTTCGTCGAGCTGTTCTCGACGAACACCTCGAACGAGCCCGGAGGCGTGAACCGGCGGATCGTCGCCCGCGGGCCATTGAGCGGCGGCTGGTTCTCCTGCATGAGGTGAATCTCCGAGAAGAACAGCGCACCGAGCTCGGCGACCCAGACCGGCCCCTCGACGTAGTTGAACCCGCCGCGCACCTGCTGCGCCCTGCGGTTCGCCGGCAGCGGATCGGCCGCATACGGTCCTCCCGGGCAGATCCCCAGGTCGCCGCCCCCGCCGCTCCCGCCGCCCCCTCCTCCGAGCCCGCCCTCTCCGAGCCCGCCTCCGCCGCTCCCGCCGCCTGCGCCCGCGCTCTCGCCCCCTGCCCCGCTCGCCGTCGTCGCCCCGCTCGCCGTCGTCGCCCCGCTCGCCGTCGTCGCCCCGCTCGCGCCCGGGCCGCCGCTGCTCCCCGTGGCGATCTGGCCTCCGGTGGAGCCGCCCGGATCACCGCCCCCCTCCGACGAAGATCCGCCAGGATCGCCGCCGTCACCACAGCCGCTCGCGGCCGCGGACAAGATCCCCCATAGCAACAACGAAAATCGAGCTCTCATAAGCAAGGCCTCCACATCGAGATGCGCACAACGTGACTTACCACACGTCATCAGCCGGCTACGGCCACAACCGTCGCCGCCAGCCATGTAAGATGAAGCCATAGCCCATGACCAGGCGCATGAGCAGGGGTGCCCACTGGCTATATCTCTCTTCGGTGTTCGATGTTCCGCGGCTCATCCGGATGGCGTCTCCTGTCGGATCGGGTCACGTGGTGCTCCGCGGAGCTTGGGTGGTTTCCGGGGGGTGATGAGGGAGAGAGCCCGGCCGCGGGCGCTCACAGCGCAGGGGGGCAAGCCTCGCCGCGGACGTCGCCGAGCAGGCTCGCGAGCCGCTGGCGGGGCAGCTCGCCGACGGCGCGCTCCACCTCCTGCCCGGCGGCGTCGACGCTGAGGAACGTCGGCACGAAGCGTACGCCGTAACGTGCCGCGAGGGCCTGACCGCGCGGATCGTCGACCCGGATGCGCAGGACGGTGTCGGCCTCCTTGGTGCAGCGCGCTTCGAGCTCCTTCACGAGCGGCGCCATGCGCTCGCACACCGCGCAGTGCGCGCTCTCGAACTCGACAAGCCGGGGCTTTCCCTCGAGCAGCGGGACGTCGCCGTGCTCCACGACGCTCTCCGGGGCCGCGCACGCGCCGGCGGGGCCGCCGTCGCAGGGCGCGCTTGCAGCCACGGCCGCCGCGGGCGCCGGCGAGAGGGCGTCCAGACGGCCGGTCGCGAACGCGATGCCGAGGACCACGAGCAGCGCCCCCGTCACGCGCTGGAGGACCGGCGTGGCCGGCACCAGGCGACGCGCGAGCTCGACGGCCGTGGGCCCGGCGAAGGCCGCGACGACGAGCGGCGCGGCGAGGCCCGCGGCGTAAGCGCCGAGCTGGATCGCGCCGGTGAGCGGGCTGGCACCCGCGCCGGCCGCGTAGGTCAACGCGGCGCCGAGCACCGGGCCGACGCACGGCGTCCACCCTGCCGCGAAGGCGATCCCGAAGAGCATGCCTCCCCAGAAGCCGCCCGCGCCCGGGAGGCGGGAGAGGAGCGGGCGCGCCTCGCGCTCCAGCCACGGGAGGCGCAGCACACCGAGGAGCTTCGCGCCGAAGAGCACAAGGATCGCGCCGGACACGACGGTGAACGCGTGCCGATGGGGCGCGAGCGCCGCGGCGACCGCCGACGCGCCGGCGCCGAGCGCGACGAGCACGATCGCGAGGCCGATCGCGAAGCCGACGCCCGCGAGGCGCACGCTGCGCTTCGCCGCCGCGCGGTCTGGACCACCGAGCGCCCCGGCGCCGCCGAGGGCCGACAGGTAGACGGGGAGCATCGGGAGCACGCAGGGCGACGCGAACGTCAAGAGCCCTGCGCCAAAGAGCGTAAGCAATGAGCCGAGCGTCATGGGTCCTCGTGATGGCCGGGATCAGCGCCTGCCGAGCGCCGGCGCGAGCGCCGCCACGTCCACTTCGGCGACCGCGAGCACCGGCTGTTCCACGCTCCTCGCGCAGATCGCGTTGCCGAGCGGCCCCCGGGTGCACCCCACGCCGCGCCCTGCGAGCGCGCGCGCCGCCGTCGCGGCGTCGGAGCCGGGCGGCGGCACGAACACCGTGAGCGGCTTGTCCCCGCTCGCGTACATGAGCGCCGCCGTGCGCGTGCCCCCGATCTGGCAGAGGCGCGCCCCGAGAAGCCGCGCGCCGGACAGCGCCGGGACGGTCACCGCGTAGCCGAGCTTCCCCTCGAGCCATCCGGCGACGGCGCCCGGATCGGAGGACTCCAGGTCGCACGGGCGCTCGCGCGCGAAGCCACGCACGTGGTGGCTCACGAGCTCGTCTGCCATCGCCGCGCCCACGTCCCGGCTCGGGCTGGCGACGAGCAACGCGGCGGCCGCCGTGGCCGCGGCGAGGGCGGCCGTGATCACCCAGGGGCCGCGGCGCGGCGCGCGCGCCTTCCGCGCGGCGGCGGCCTCCGCCCGATCGCGCAGGCGTTTCGGGACCTCCCCGTCCGCCTTCGCGACGAGCGCGCGCCGCACGCTGCCGACGACCTCCACGGCGCGCCGGCAGGGCCCGCAACCGGCGACATGCGCCTCGATCCGCGCCGCGTCTTCGGTCGTCACCTCGCCGTCGTGCCACGCCGAAATGTTCTCGAACCACTCGCGGTTGCACCCTGCCATGACGTCTCCTCGTGCCGTTCGGAGAGGCCCTCGACAAGCGCCAGCCGCGCCCGCGAGAGCCGTGATCGCACCGTGCCCACGGGGCACGCCTGGAGCTCGGCGATCTCCTCGTAGGAAAGATCCTCGACCTCCCGTAGAAGCAACGCCTCGCGCCACTCCGGGGGCAGGCGCGCGAGCGCGCGCTCGACCTCGTCGGCGAAGCCGCGTTCGAGGAGCTCCGCCTCCAGATCGCCCCGCGGCTCCGGCACCGACTCGGCGCCGCGGCCGCCCTCGATCACCTCGAGGCGCTGCCGCGCGCCGCGCGTCGCGTTGAGCAGCACCGATCGCTCGATGCGGAGCAGCCACGCGCGCATGCGATCCTCGTCGCGCAGGTCGGCGTGCCGCTCGATCGCGCGCACGACCGTCGCCTGCGCCAGATCCTCGGCGTCCTGCTCGGAGCGCGTCAGGCGACGCGCCGCGCGCAGGAGGCACGGGAGCTCGGCGAGGAGCCGAGCGAGGAACGAGGTGTGGGGAGACGTGGGCATCGCTGGACCGGGAGCAGGAGGGCTTTGCCCCGCCTCGTTCGCCGGACACTCCCATGACACGGCGAGGCCCGCGAAAAGTTCCCGATCCTACGACCTGTCCGGTCAGGCGGTGATGCCGCCGTCGATCTTCAGCTGGGCGCCCGTGACGAAGGCGCCCTCGGGGCCGGCCAGGTACGCCACCATGCCGGCGATCTCGTCGTCCTTTCCGTAGCGCTGCACGGGGATCTGGCCTTTCAGCTCGGCGGCGAGCGGGCCGTCGGCCGGGTTCATGTCGGTGTCCACGGGGCCAGGCTGGACGTTGTTGACCGTGATGCCGCGCGGACCGAGCTCCCGGGCCCAGCCGCGTGTCAGGCCGGCGACCGCTGCCTTTGTCGCGGCATAGACGGCCATCCCGGGGATGTGCACTCCGTCGCTGCTGATGCTCCCGATGTTGATGATGCGCCCACCCTCGCCCATGTGGCGGACGGACTCCTGCGTGGCGGCGAAGAGGCCCCTGACGTTCACCGCCATGAGGCGATCGAACTCCTCCAGCGAGAACTGCTCGATGGGCGCGAGGGCGGCGACGCCGGCGTTGTTCACCAGCACGTCGAGCCGGCCGAAGATCTTCACCGTCTGGGCGACGGCGCTCCTCACCGCCTCGGCGTCGGCGCTGTCCGCCCGGAGAGCGATCGCCCTGCCGCCCGCCGCCTCGATGGCGTGCACCACCTCCGCTGCCTTCGCGGGCGACGCAGCATAGGTGAGGGCCACGGAGGCGCCCTCGTGCGCCAGGCGCCTGGCGATCGCCGCCCCGATACCCCGTGAACCCCCGGTGACCAGCGCAACCTTGCCCTTCAACGTAGTACCCATCGAGAGGATCTCCTTTTTTTTGGAACGATCGTTCCTGAAAAGGAAGCTAAGTAGGTTGCTGCTGTCCGTCAAGCGATTTATGGAACGGTCGTTATGAAAAAAGCGGCGGAGGGGGTCCAGCGGAGGCGAGGGCGGCCGCGCTGCTTCGATCAGGAGGCGGCGCTGGAGCGGGCCATGGTCCTGTTCTGGGACCGGGGGTACGAGGCGACGTCGCTCGACGAGCTGAGCGCGGCGATGGGCATCAGCCCGTCGAGCCTCTACGCGACGTTCGGGGGCAAGGAGCAGCTCTTCCGGGCGGCGGTCGACCGGTACCTCGTCAGGGGGGGCGGGAACATCGGCCGCATCTTTGCCGAGGAGCCGACGGCCCGGGGCGCGGTGCAGCGGCTGCTCGATGCGGCGGCCGACGAGTTCACCCGACCCGATCATCCGTCCGGCTGCATGATCGCGCTGGCCGGGACCCAGTGTTCCCCCGGCGCCCGGCCCGTACAGGACTTGCTGCGGGGGCACCGAGAGGGCTGGCACGCCTCGCTCCAGGCGCGGATCCAGCGAGGCATCGAGGCCGGCGAGCTCGCGTCCGACACGGACGCCGCCGCGCTGGCCACGTTCTATTTGACCCTCATGCTGGGGATGTCGGTCCAGGCGCGGGACGGCGCGTCACGGGAGGGCCTCAGCGCGGTCGCGGAGGCCGCGATGCGGGCATGGCCCGGCGCCCCGCGCGGTCCGTAGGCTCCCGCGCGTGCCGCCGCGCTCAGCCGGCGATGCCGGGCCGCCCGGGCGAGAAGGGCGACAGGTCCAGCGGCGGCTGCTCTCCCGCGATGAGCGCCGCGACGATCTTCGCGGTCACCGGGGCGAGGAGGACGCCGTTGCGGAAGTGCCCTGTCGCGAAGATCAGCTGGGCGATCTCCCCCTGTCCAAGGATCGGCAGCTCGTCGCTCGGGTGCGGCCGGAGGCCGGCCCACGTCCTGCCGAGCGGCGCGTCCTCGAGGGCGGGCACGAGCCGGAGCGCCGCGGTCAGGAGGTCGCGCACGGCCCGGGCGGTCACCGCGGGCACGAAGCCGACGAGCTCGACGGTCGCCCCCACGAGCACGCGCCCGTCGTCGCGCGGCGACAGGTAGCACCCGGGCCCGTAGACCACCTGCGTGAGCGGCGGCGACGCCGGCGTGAGCTCGACGATCTGCCCGCGCACCGGCCGCACCGCGGCGCGGGCGAGGCCGGACCCCTCGATCAGGGACGACCAGCTCCCCGCGGTCAGCACCGTCCAGTCCGCCTCGACCTGGGTCCCGTCCTCGAGCAGCGCGCCGCGCGCCCGCGCCCGATCGACGAGGATGCGCCGGACCGCCGCGCCCGCCCGGAACTGCACGCCGGCGCGCTCCGCCGCGATCCGCAGCGCGCGCATCAGCGACGGCGGATCGAGCCGCGCCTCGTCGACGAACCACGCGCCGCCGGCGACCTCGGCGCAGAGCGAAGGCACGCGCGCCCGGGCCCCGCCGCCGTCGCAGAGCTCCACCGCGAGGCCTGCCTCTCGTTGCCAGGCGACCTCGCGGGCGATCTCCTCGCGGCCCTGCTCGGTGAAGGCCACGCGGAGCGCGCCGCTCTGCCGGAAGCCCACGTCGACGCCGGTCGCCTCGGCGAGCGACGCGACGAGCTCCGGGTACAGGGCGCGGCTCGCGAGGCAGAGCCGCGCGAGGGGGCCGTCGCCCGCCGCCGTCTCGAGCTGGGGGCCGATGATCCCCGCCGCTGCCCAGGAAGCGCCCTCGCCCGGGTTGCGCTCGAGGACGCGAACGGAGAGCCCGCGCCGCGCGAGCGCGAGCGCCGAGGCGCACCCGGCCACGCCGCCCCCGATCACCACCACGTCGCTCATCGGCGCTTGCATAGCACGCTGGGCGCCGCGGGGAGCCGTGCGCGGAAGCGCTGCGGCTGGCTGGCAGGGGGTGAGCGATCAGGCCGTGTGAGCGCGCAGCGACCTACTCCGATGCCCCTCCACCGGTATCCTCGGCTGTCGCTGCGGGGTCGGGCACCTTCGCCGCGGTAGCGGGGTCCGCGGCCTTCGGCGCTTTCGCAATCTCAGGTGCCGCGGCCTCCGGCGCCTTCGCCGCGGCCTCCGGCGCCTTCGCCGCGGCCTCCGGCGCCTTCGCCGCGGCCTCCGGCGCTTTCGCCGTGGCCTCCGGCGCCTTCGCCGCGGCCTCCGGCGCCTTCGCCGCGGCCTCCGGCGCCTTCGCCGCCGCGCCCGCCTTCGCCTTCTTCTCCTTCGCCGCCTTCGCCTCGAGCGCGCCCGCCGCGACCGGCTCCCGCTTGCCGTGGCCGACCGCGCGCGGATCGCCGTACGGGAACGCCGCGCTGCCGCTCGCGTCGATCGGCTTGCGCGGGGCCTCCGGGTCGGTCGCCGGGCTCGGCGGCGGCGCGATCGGTCGCGGCGTGCGCAACCGGTTGCCCGGGCCGGCCTGCGTCCAGACCTGCACGTCGCCGAGCACGCGCGTCCGGTTCGCCATCCGCCGCTGGCCGCGCGCGCCGAGCAGCTTCTCCAGGAAGGTGAGCGGCGACGTCGCGCCGGGCTCCCCCTTCACCCAGCACGTGTAATCGCCGATCCCCGTGCCCCGGAACGTCTCGCGGCAGACCGCTATCCCGAGCTCGGCCGCGATGTCGCTGAGGAGCCGACCCGGCTCGGCCTCGACCGTCCTGTGCTCATTGACGAAGGTGACCCTGGGCATCGGTGGACAGGCAGCGTCCTGCCCCCCCGCGACGAGCGCGTCAAGAACCGGCGCTCGCGTCCCTCGTGTCCCGCACGCGGTGGAGCACGCGCGCGATCCCGAACAGGTTCCAGCCCGCGAACCCGAGGAACAGCGCGAACAGCGCGACCGCCCAGCGCGACGCGCGCGGCGAGCTGCCGTCGATGAGCAGCCAGGCGTCGCCGGTGACGGCCGTCCCCGTCTGCTCCTCCACCTCGGCGGCCAGCCGCGCGTGCCGGATGCCCGCGCTCTTGAACGGCACGAGCCGCCCGGCGAACGAGCTCGGCGGCACGAAGCGCGGCCCCTCGAACCCCTCCGGCACCCGGATCTCCACCCACACCCCCGGGTTGCCGGCCACCGGCGCCAGCCGGAACGAATCGCCCTCCGCGGCCCGGCCATACCGGATCGCGTCGCGCGTCCCGAGCAGGGCCACGGCCCGCACGTAGCGGTTCGCGAGATCCGCCGTGGGGCGCAGCGGCGCGAGCTCCCCCACGTCGACGGGCCGACCGGGCGACAGCGCGTAGCGCGCCTCCCCGAAGACGGCGATCGCCATCCACAGCGCGGCCACCGCGGTCACCGCCATCAGCACCACCGTGACCGTGCGCTCCTGCCTCGGCGGCGACGGCAGCGCGAGCAGCTCCGGATCCGGCCCCGTCACGTCGAGACCAGGGCCGCGCGGGCCGCGCGTCATGGATTCCAGGGTCGAGGTCGGGTCGGTGGGCACGCTTCGTCGAGTATACAGCCGGAGCGCCGGCCGCGGTGCAGGGAGCCGCGCCGCGCGCGCTCATCCTCATCCATCCCGCTCCCACGCGGGGGAATGCAGCGGGATGGATATGGCTGAGGATGAGAGCCTCGGAACAGGCCCGCCCTGTCCAAGACAACCCCGCCCCGGCGCGGTTCCGGTCGCCGCGCGCTTGCCCGCCCGCGGCGGCTTGCCTAGCCTAGCCGCGATGGCCCCGAAGAACGACAGCTCCATCGTCTGCCCGTCGTGCGGCGCGAACAACGCCTCCGTGACGGCGAGCGGGCGCTGCACCTCGTGCGGCACCCGGATGGGCTCGCTGCCGCCTTTCCGCGACTCCGAGCTCGACCGCCACCGCCGCTACCAGCAAGAGGGCTTCTCGATCCTCTGGTGCCTCATCGCCCTCGTCCTGCAGAGCGTGCTCACCGCGGCCCTCGTCGGCGGCCTCCCCATGATCGTGCAGCAGCTCGACTTCGAGGGGTCGAACGGGATGATCGTCGCCATCCCGGTGTGGTTCATCGGCGGCGTCCTCCTCGGCATGATCTCCCCCGGCAAGACCTTCCTCGAGCCGGTCGTCGCCTCGTTCCTCGTCGCGATCCCGACCGTCTTCTACCTCCTGCAGAGCCAGACCGTCCGGACGATGCCGCTCTTCATGTACGTGATCATGGCGCTCATCGGCGTGCTGTTCACGCTGATCGGCTCCTACCTCGGCGAGCGCATCCAGATGGGCCCGGCCCCCGCGAAGGCGGCCGACTGAGGACGCCCGGCGTGACGGGGAGCGCGGGGGCAGCAGGGACGGCGGCGCGGCGGATCGCGGCGGCGCTCGCCGCCCTCGCCGCGGTGGCGGCGGCCCCCGGGTGCGGCCGGTCGGCCGAGCGGCAGGAGGCGGACGCGCTCCTGCGCGCGATCGACGTCCTCCGCGACGCCCCGAGCGAGCCGCGCGCGGCGCGCGAGGCGCTGCTCGCGGAGCTCGAGCGGCAGCCCGCGTCGACCCCTCCCGCCGCGAGCGCCAGGGACACGTGCGCGCGGGCCTACCGCCTGCTGCTCGACGCGACGGCCGCCGAGGCGCGCGTGCGCGCCCTGCTCGAGGCGCCCGACGGGTCCGCCGGGCCCGGGGCGCTGTCCGAGCTCGCCGCGGCCGACGCCAAGGTCAAGGAGAGCGCCGAGATCATGCCGAAGTGCGCCGAGGCGCTCTCGAACCTCCGCCGCGCCGCCCGGCTCGGGATGTGACGGCCCGCGCCGCGGCGCGCCAGCCACGCCGGCGCCCTGGCCGCGCGCCGCCCGCGCCGCGGCGCCCGCGGCGCCCGCGGCGCCCGCGGCGCGCCGCCTGCCCCGCGCCGCGTTCCGCGCGCCGGGGTTGCGCGCCGCCGGCCCGCGCCGGGCGAGAGAGATCGCTTCCGGCAGGGCAAGGGATCCGCGCTCGCGGTCCCCTGTGCTAAGACCGCCCTGCCATGTTCGACACGCTGACACGGGGCTTTCGTCAGGCCAGAAACCGCCTCGCCGGGCTCACGGAGCTCACCGAGAGCAACATCGACGCCGCGCTCCGCGAGGTGAGGCTGAGCCTGCTCGAGGCCGACGTCGAGATCGGGGTGGTCAAGGCGTTCCTCGCCCGGGTCAAGCAGGCCGCGGTCGGCCGCACCCTGGAGACGCGCGTGAAGCACGCCGGCGAGCTCCACCAGGTCTCGGCGAGCGACCACTTCATCAAGATCTGCCACGACGAGCTCGAGGCGATGATGACCCACGAGGGCGACGAGATCGCCTGGGCCGACGGCGGCCCCACGGGCATCATGATGGTCGGCCTCCAGGGCTCCGGAAAGACGACGAGCTGCGCGAAGCTCTCGCGCTACCTCGAGAAGCAGGGGCGCAAGCCGCTGCTCGTCGCGGCCGACATGCAGCGCCCCGCGGCCGTCGAGCAGCTCAAGGTGCTCGGCGACCAGCTCAAGATCCCCGTCTTCAACCTCCCCGGCGAGTCGCCGGTCGCGATCTGCGCCGCGGCCCGCGCCGAGGCGAAGCGGCTCGGCCGCGACGTCATCATCTACGACACCGCCGGCCGCCTCGCGATCGACGAGCCGCTCATGCAGGAGCTCGCCCAGATCAAGGAGGCGACGTCGCCGGAGAACATCTTCCTCGTTGTCGACGCGATGATCGGCCAGGACGCCGTGAAGACGGCGCGCGGCTTCAACGAGCGGCTGTCGATCAGCGGCGTCGTGCTGACGAAGCTCGACGGCGACGCCCGCGGCGGCGCGGCGCTCAGCATCAAGGAGGTCACGGGCGCGCCGGTCCTCTTCAGCGGCATCGGCGAGACGGCGGACAAGCTCGAGCCGTTCCGCGCGGACGGCATGGCGAGCCGCGTCCTCGGCATGGGCGACGTCGTCGGCCTGATGCAGGACTTCGAGGAGGTCGTCGACCAGAAGAAGGCCGAGAAGGACGCCGCGCGGATGCTCCAGGGCGACTTCACGCTCGACGACTTCCTCGAGCAGGTGCGGATGATCCAGAAGATGGGGTCGCTGAAGGACCTCGTCGACAAGCTGCCCATCGGCGGCATGTTCCCGGGCGGCCTGCCGCAGGACGTCAACCTCGACGATCGGGAGCTCGTCCGCATCCAGGCGATCATCCAGTCGATGACGCCCTTCGAGAAGGGCGACCCGTACGCGCTGGTCCGTGAGCCGAAGCGGGTGGAGCGCATCTCCAAGGGCTCGGGTTCCAAGCCCGAGGCGGTGAGCGAGCTCGTCCAGAAGTTCCTCTTCATGCGCCAGATGATGAGCGGCCTCGGCCAGAACATGGGCCTGATGGGCAAGATCCCCGGCATGAAGCAGGCGGCCATGGCCAAGAACATGCGCGAGATGCAGAAGCAGATGATGGCCGGCGGCGGGATGCCGGGCATGCCCGGGATGCCGGGGATGGGGATGCCGGGGATGGGCTTCCCGGGGATGGGCTTTCCGGGGATGGGGATGCCGGGCATGGGCGGCTTCCCGGGCGCCGGCGCGGGCGGCCCGAACATGACGAAGATGAAGACGCTCAGCGCCAGCGAGCGCAACGCCAAGAAGTCGCAGCGCAAGCGCGAGCGCGACGCCCGCAAGAAGGGCCGGAAGTAGCGGCGGTCCGGATGCGCCGGCCCTGCAGTCAGCGGCGCGCTCTCGACCCTGCGCGCGCGCGGGCCCTCGGGCTGGCCGCTGTGGTCTTCGCCGCCTCGTGCTCCCGGGGCGGCGGGGGCGAGCAGGAGGCGGCGCCCGCGGGGGCCGCTGGCCGGGCGCCGGCGCCGGCGAGCAGCGGCGTGGGCGCCGGCCAGGGCCAGGGAAGACAGCCTGCCGCCGTGAAGGAGCTCTCGGTGCGCAAGCTCGCGCCCGGCGCGGCGGTCGCGATCGACGGCCGCCTGGACGAGCCGGCGTGGCAGACCGCGGCGAGGACTGGCCCGTTCGTCAACGTGGGCACGGGCCGCGAGGACCGGTCGCTGCCGACGCAGGGCGAGGCGCGGCTGCTCTGGGACGACGCGTTCCTCTACGTCGGCTTCGACGTCAGCGACGGGACGATCACCGGCGGCTTCCCGCAGGACGCGCGGGATCCGCACCTCTGGGAGCGGGACACCGTCGAGGTGATGATCGACCCCGACGGCGACGGCGACAACAAGGATTATTACGAGATCCAGATCAACCCGCAGAACCTCGTCTTCGACTCGCAGTTCGACGACTACAACGCTCCGAGGGGCGGCGCGAACGGGCCCTTCGGTCATGAGGCGTGGAGCGCGGGGCTCGCGAGCGCGGTGGTGCTGAGAGGGACGATCGACGACGACTCGGACGAGGACCGAGGGTACGTGGTCGAGGCGAAGATCCCGTGGCGCTCGTTCGCGAAGGCGAAGGCGGCGCCGCCGTCGCCCGGCGACGCGTGGCGGATGAACTTCTACGCCA
The DNA here is from genome assembly GCF_051519845.1 of Sorangium sp. So ce362. Lineage (NCBI taxonomy): Bacteria > Pseudomonadati > Myxococcota > Polyangiales > Polyangiaceae > Sorangium > Sorangium sp. So ce362. The sequence goes on from NZ_CP150332.1 coordinate 11,226,770, forward strand.
TGCAGAACAACGGCGGGGCGGCGTGGTCGCCCATCCTGGGGGAGGGGAACTTCCACCGGGCGCGGCGCTTCGGGCGCGTCCGCTTCGTCGGGTCGGGCGGGGAGACGGGCGGCGCGGGGGCGCCCGCGCGCGACGCCGGCGCGGCGCCCGCGATGGCGCCCTCGGCGGCGCCGCCCGGCGCGATGAGCGCAGAGCGGGCGACGCCGGGCGCGCGGGTGCCCTCCGCGTCGGTCGGTCCGAGGCCGGACTACCGGGCCGATCCGCCCGACCGCTGAGCTGCGCACCCGGCGTTTGTCTGAGGCGTGAGCCCTCGGTGAAAAAAAGGAGCAGAGGATGTTCACGAAGCTCGGACTCCGGAACTTCAAGGCCTGGCGTGGCGCACATGTGTTCGACCTCAAGCCGCTCACGCTGGTCCTCGGCGTCAACTCGGCCGGCAAGACGAGCCTGCTTCAGCCGCTCTTGCTCCTGAAGCAAACCGTCGAGTCGCCCGACCGGTCGCTGGCGCTCAACCTGGGCGGACAACCCGGTGAGATGCTGGACCTCGGCAGGCTCTCCGACGTCGTCTCCGGGGGCGATCGTCGCGCCGAGCTCGGGTTCCGCCTGACCTTCGGCCCGGTGAGCATCGGCAAGGGGGCCGAGCCACGCACGCTCGATTCCGTGGAGTACGAGGTGGATTATGGCGCCGCGGAGGATGAAATCCCCTGCGTGCAGCGGCTCTCGTACGTCACTGCTGGCGGCTCCTATGCTGTCGCACGCCAGCAAGACGGCACCTACGCGCTCTCCGCGCCGAGCGGCCCCTTGCCAGACGACCGGCGGGCCCGGAGAGCCTACGAGCCCGAGCGCTCCGTCGGCTTCTCGGCCGATGCGGTCGCTGCCCTGGGCCCCGCGGGCGCGGACGCGCAGGATCTCGCGCTCGCGCTGACGCGGGAGCTCCAGCGGCTCGCCTACCTCGGGCCCCACCGGAGCGTGCCCACGCGCCACCACGCCTGGACGGGGCGTTCGGTCGGACAGCTCGGATCGAGCGGTGAGCACGCGATCCCGGCGCTGATCGCGAGCCTCGTCGGCCGCCACGCCGACGAGTCCGAGCGGGGCCGCCTCGTCGAGCAGGTCTCCGCAGGGCTCGCGCGGCTCGGGGTCGCGGACAAGATGGAGATCGAGCGCCACGCGACGACGTTCTTCCAGGTCATGATCACCTTCCAGGGCCATCGGACGAACCTGCTCGACGTCGGCTTCGGTGTCTCCCAGGTCCTGCCCGTGGTCACCTCGGCGTACTTCGCGCCCGAGGGCTCGACGGTGATCATGTCGGAGCCCGAGCTCCACCTGCACCCGCTGGCGCAATCGGCGCTCGGCGATCTGCTCGTCGACGCAACGCGAGAGCGCAGGGTGCAGTTCCTTGTGGAGACGCACTCGGAGCACCTCTTCCGGCGGATCCAGACCCTGATGGCCGAAGAGCGCATCACGCCGGACGAGTGCGCCATGTACTTTGCCAGGTGCGATGACGGAGAATCGGTGCTGGAGCCGCTCGAGGTGAACGAGTACGGGCGGGTCGCGAACTGGCCCGACAAGTTCTTCGGTGACACGGTGGGCGAGGTGGAGCGGCAGGTAGAGCGGATGCTCGACCGCATGGAGAAGGACGAGCGACGTGGCTGATCATGTCGTCGACACAAACGTGCTCATCGTCGCGAGCGCCGCCGATCCGGCCTCGCCGTTCAAGGACACCCATGTCCCCGCGAACGAGCGGAGGATCGTCTTCGCGTGGCTCAAAGATTTCCGTGGCGACCACGGGCGCGGCCTGATCATTGACAGCGCCCGCGGCATCCTGCGCGAGTACAAGAAGAAGCTGACGGCCCAGGACTACGGCCTCGTCGTGGCGATGGAGAAGCTGCGGACGGCGGCGTTCGTCTCCGTGGAGTACGACGGAGAGTACGCCGTCGTTCCCGAGGGGCTCGCGCGCTTCGACAACTCCGACAAGAAGCTCGTGGCGGCGCACCTCGCGCATCGTTCGGCCGGTGGTCGAAGCACCATCGTCAACGCGTGCGACACCGACTGGCACGAGCACGAAGAGGCCCTCTCCGCCGAGGGGGTCATCGTGGAGCAGCTCCTCCCCGGGTGGTGCCAGAGAGAGTTCTGGCGCAAGCACCCCGAAAAGGTGCCTCTTCTGGCAAACGGTGGAGAGCGCGGCGTCGCGACGACGGAAGCAACGACGGAGGAATGAGCGCTGCTTGACCGCCTTCGCGCCGCGCGGCCTCTCGGGTCGCCTCCCGCGAGGCCGGACGACGAGGGCGCGGATGGCGCGCAGGCGCGCTTCGTGCCCTCGTCGCCCGGCCATGCGAGCTCCCCCGGCGTCACCCGCCGTCGCGCCCCGGCGAGGGAGGTCTGCGATGAACTCGCCGGGTTTCCGAGCCGGTCCCCCCGATCACTGCGCCATGCGCTAAGCTCCGCCCCCTGTGCCCGTCCTCACCGCTCACGATCTCCACAAATCCTTCGGTCCCCAGACCGTCCTCGATGGCGTCACGGTCAACATCCGCACGGGCGAGCGGGTCGGCCTGGTCGGCGTCAACGGCTCCGGCAAGAGCACGCTCGCCCGCATCCTCGCCGGCCTCGAGCAGCCCGACAGCGGCACCATCGCGCGCCGCCGCGGCGCCGAGATCGGCGTCCTCTCGCAGGACCCGGTCTTCGAGCCGTCCGACACCGCGCGCGACGTGGTGCTCGCCGGGCTCTCCGCGTGGTACGCGGCCAAGGCCCGCCACGACGAGGTGAGCCGGGCGCTCGCGGCCGGCACCGGGGACGCCGAGGCGCTCCTCGCCGAGCAGGCGGCCGTCGCGGCCGACATCGAGCGCCTCGGCGGATGGGACATGATGCACCGGGTCGACACCATCATCGGCCACGTCGGCGTCACCCGGCCCGACGCGCCCATGAGCGTGCTCAGCGGCGGCGACCGCCGGCGCGTCGCGCTCGCGCGCCTCCTCGTGTCGCGGCCCGCCCTCGCCGTGCTCGACGAGCCGAGCAACCACCTCGACGTCGAGACCGTCGAGTGGCTCGAGCGCTTCCTCGTCGACGAGCACCCCGGCGCGCTGCTCCTCATCACCCACGATCGCTACCTGCTCGACCGCGTCGCCGAGCGCACCCTCGAGATCGACAAGGGCAAGGTCTACAGCTACGACGGCGGCTACGAGGAGTACCTCGAGCAGAAGGCCGACCGCCTCGCCCTCGAGTCGCGCACCGAGTCGAACCGGCAGAACTTCCTGCGCACCGAGCTCGAGTGGCTCCGGCGGCAGCCGAAGGCGCGCACCGGCAAGCAGAAGGCGCGCATCCAGCGCGCGGAGACGACAAAATCCGCCCCGCCGCCGAAGGCCGAGCGGACAGCGCAGCTCTCGGTGGACTCGGTGCGCACCGGCAAGACCATCCTCGAGATGAAGAAGCTCGGCCTCGCGGTCGACGGCAAATGGCTCGTGCGCGGCCTCGACTTCTCCCTGACCAAGGGCGAGCGCGTCGGCATCGTCGGCCGCAACGGCACCGGCAAGACCACGATGCTCCGGGCGATCCTCGGCCAGCTCGACGCCGCCGGAGACGGCGCGGCCGCCGAGGGGCCCACGATGGAAGGTGAGGTCGTGCTCGGAAAGAACTCGAGCGTCGCCTACTTCGACCAGCACCGCAGCGGGCTCGACCTCGACAAGTCCATCTTCGAGAACATCGCGGGCTCGCATACGCGCGTCGAGATCGGCGGCCGATCCATGGACGTGCGCAGCTACCTGGAGCGGTTCCTCTTCGATCCGAACAAGGCGCGACAGCCGGTGGGCTCGCTCTCGGGCGGCGAGCGGGCGCGCGTCGCCCTGGCGAAGATGCTCACCCAGAGCGTCAACGTGATCATCCTCGACGAGCCCACGAACGACCTCGACGTGATGACCCTGGCCGCGCTCGAGGAGATGCTCATCGAGCTCGAGGGCTCGGCGCTCGTCGTGACCCACGACCGCTGGTTCCTGAACCGCGTCGCGACCTCGATCCTCGCGTTCGAGGGCGGCGGCCGCGTTGTGCGCTACGCCGGCAACTACGACGCCTACCGCGAGCAGCGCGCTCACGCCGCGCTCGCGGCGGAGGCCGACGCGCGGGCCGCGAAGGCGCAGGCGGCGGAGCCCCGGCCCGCGCAGGCGCAGGGAAAGACCGCCGCGCGCAGCGGGGACAAGCCGAAGCTCTCGTTCGCCGAGCGGACCGAGCTCGAGGCCATCGTCGGACGGATCGACGTGGCCGAGCAGCAGGTCGTCGAGCTCGAGGCGAAGCTCGCCGATCCGACGCTCTACGCGAGCCGCGGCGCGGACGTCGCGGGGCTGCTCTCGGAGCTCGAGCGCGCCAAGCAGGAGGCCGCGCGCCTCGTCAGCCGGTGGGAGGAGCTCGAGACGAAGCGCGAGGCCGCCGGCAAGGCGTGACCGGCGTGGCCGGCGTGACCGGCCGCGCCGGGCTCACGACGACCCTTGTCGGCGCCGCGCCGTCCGGCGACCATGGCCCCATGATGACCGTGTTCGAGGTGTACCTCGCCCCGGGGACAGCCGGCGCCGACCTGCTCACCGCCGAGGTGATGAGCGAGACGGGAGCGCAGGTCATGACGCTCCAGGAAGCAGAGCTTGTCGGCTTCCAGGGCCTGAAGACGCTGGACGGCGCCGGCGACGTCCGGCTCATCGCCGTGCGCGCGCGCGACGCCGCCTGGATCCATCGCTGTCTGGAGACCAGCGGGGCGGTGGCGTCGTTCCGGGCCCACCAGGTCGACTGAGCCGCCCCGGCACGATCCGCTCCCCCCCCCCGGGTAGCCATGGCGTCCAGCCGATGAGCGCAGCCCGAGAGCTCCGGCGCTCGCCGCCGGCGTCCCTGATCCAGACGGTCGATCGGCACCGCGCGCAGGCCTGCCGGCGCCTCGACTCCGCCCGGCGCTCCGAGCTCGGCCAGTTCCTGACGCCCCCCCGGCTCGCCTCGTTCATGGCGTCGCTCTTCCAGCGCCTCGGCGGGTCGGTCCGCGTCCTGGATGCCGGCGCCGGCGTCGGCTCGCTCACGGCGGCGCTCGTCGCCGAGGCGTGCTCCCGGCCCGACGCGCCGACAGACATCCTCGCCGTCGGCTACGAGCTCGATCCGGCGCTGGTAAAGCATCTTTCCAAATGCATGCGCGCTTGCCGCGACGCGTGCCGCGCGGCGGGCATCGCGTTCGACGGGCGCGCGGTCCGCGCGGATTTCATCGCCGCGGCCGTCGAGGAGCTCTCCCTGCCCGGGCCGCGGGCGCGCTTCACCCACGCGATCCTGAACCCGCCCTACAAGAAGCTCGGCGCCGGCTCGGCGGCCCGGCGCGCGCTCCGCCGCGCCGGGATCGAGGCGAACAACCTCTACGCTGCCTTCCTGGCGCTCGCGGTGCGCGTCCTCGAGCCCGGGGGCGAGCTCGTCGCCATCACGCCGAGGAGCTTCTGTAATGGTCCTTACTTCATGGCCTTCCGCGAGCTGTTCCTCCGCGAGATGTCACTCCGCCGGGTGCACGTCTTCGAGTCGCGCACGGCGGCGTTCGCGGAGGACGACATCCTGCAGGAGATCGTCGTCTTCTGCGGCGTCAAGGGCGCGCCGCCGGGCGCCGTGCTCATCTCGTCGAGCAACGGCCCGGACGACGGGCCGATCGTGGCGCGGCAGGTCCCCCACGCCGAGGTGGTGCGGCCGGGCGACCCCGAGCGCCTCATCCACGTCGTCCCGGATCAGGCAGGCAAGGACGTCGCGGACGCGTTTGCGAGGCTGCCCGCGCGCCTCGCGGATCTCGGCCTCTCGATCTCCACGGGCAAGGTCGTGGACTTCCGCGCCCGCGAGCTGCTCCGCCTGGACCCCGCGGCGGACACGGCGCCGCTGATCTACCCCGCGCACCTCGACGCGGGCGTCGTCCGCTGGCCGAGGCCCGGGAAGAAGCCGAACGCCCTGGTCGATTGCGCCGCGACAGCCCACCTCTGGATGCCGAGCGGGACCTATGTCGTCGTCAAGCGCTGCTCCTCGAAGGAGGAGCGCCGGCGCATCACGGCGGCCGTCTTCGATCCGGCGACGGTGCCCTGCGCGCGCGTGGGCTTCGAGAACCACCTCAACGTCTTTCACCGGAGCGGCGCCGGGCTGCCGCCGCTCCTCGCCCGCGGCCTGCGCGCCTTCCTGAGCTCCACGCTCGTGGACACGTATTTCCGGCAGTGGAGCGGCCACACGCAGGTGAACGCCGCCGACCTCCGGCGGCTCACGTATCCCGCGCTGGAGACGATCGAGCGGCTCGGCGCCCGCGCCGGCGATCGGGCCCTCGGCCAGCGCGAGATCGATCGCGCCGTCGAGGAGGCGCTCGGCGCGGGCGCGCGAGGCGTCATCCCCGAGGGCGAATCGGCGGGGATGCCGTGAATGCCAGTCCGGCCGCCTGACGCAGAGAACAGGGCTTTCCGGCAAACGCGCTGAAGCCGGCGGGCCTCGCGTGGGTCCTTTCCCGGCTCCGTGATGTAGAAGAATTTGAATCACAGAGGCACAGAGGACACAGAGGAGAGAACAAAGGATCTATGTGTCTTTATGGTTCCTTCTCACATGAAACCAGAAAAGAGCTCATGGGACGCGGCGCCGGGGCTGCTCGAGAGATGCGGTGTGGTTGCTTTGTCCAACGTCGATGGTAACAACACCGCATGTTTCATTCCTCTCTGCGTGGTAACGCGCTTTTCGCGCTCTTCGCCCTCTCCGCGCTCGCGCCGGGCTGCGGGTCGGAGCGCCCGCAAGCGGGCGACACGAAGCCTCCGGCCTCGGGGCCCGGCCAGGGGACGCCGTTCGAGAACCCCGGCGGGATGTGGATGCCCGAGCAGATGGGGCAGCACAAGGACAAGCTCGAGGCGCTCGGGCTCGAGATCGATCCGGCGTCGCTCACCGATCCCACGGCGGCCCCGCTCGGCGCGGTGGTGAGCCTGGGAGGCTGCTCGGCGTCGTTCGTCTCGCCCGACGGGCTCATCGCGACGAACCACCACTGCGCCACCAGGGCGCTCCAGTACAACTCCACCCCGGAGCAGGACCTCCTGACGAACGGCTACCTGGCGAGATCCCGCGCAGAAGAGCGCTGGGCCGGCCCCACCGCGCGCGTCCTCGTCACCCGCGGCTTCCGCGACGTCACCGGCGAGGTGCGGCGCGAGATCGAGGCGATCCAGGGCGATCTCGAGCGCTACGAGGAGATCGAGCGGCGCAAGAAGCAGCTCGTGGCCGCGTGCGAGCAGGGGCGCCCGGAGATCCGTTGCTCCATCGCCGAGTATTTCGGCGGCGGCCAGGTCTCCTTGATCGAGCAGCTGGAGATCAAGGACGTCCGCATCGTGTATGCCCCGCACGAGGCCATCGGCAACTTCGGCGGGGATATCGACAACTGGCGCTGGCCACGTCACACCGGAGATTTCGCCTTCTTCAGGGCCTATGTCGGCGAGGACAACCGCCCCGCGGGCCACGCGGACGACAACGTGCCGTATCGCCCGGCGCACCACCTGAAGCTCGCCTCCGCGCCGCTCAACCACGGCGACCTGGTGATGGTCGCCGGCTATCCCGGCACGACGAGCCGGCTCCGGACCGCGGCAGAGGTCGAGTCCGCCGTGTCATGGCAGTACCCGAAGCGGGTGTCGTTCTACGAGGAGTCGATCGCCCTGCTGGAGGAGCTCGGCAAGAACGACCCGGCGGTGCGCATCAAGGCGCATTCGTCCATCCAGGGCTACAGCAATTACCTGCTCAAGACGCGCGGTCTCCTCGAGGGGCTGGTCGAGGGCGGCCTGGCCAAGGAGAAGGCCAGGGTGGAGGACGAGCTCAAGGCCTGGATCGACGCCAAGCCGGAGCGCAAGGCGGCCTACGGCGGCGCGATCGAGAAGATCGCCGCGGCGCACGCCGAGCAGAGCAAGACGCGCGAGCACGACGCGGCCGTGTCCGAGATCCTCTCGTCCGCGAGGCTCCTCGACGCGGCCGTCACCCTCGTGCGCATGGCGGAGGAGCGGCCCAAGGCCGACGCCGAGCGCGACGCCGGGTACCAGGAGCGCAACTGGGAGCGGCTCGAGCAGGCGCAGGTGTCGCTGCAGAAGTCCTACGACCGCACCCTCGATCGGAGCGCCTTCAAGCTGGCCCTGAAGCGCGCGCTGCGGCTCGATCCGAAGGACAGGCCGGCGCTCGTCGGCAGCCTCGTGGGCGGGCAGGCGCCGACCGAGGCCGCCCTCGCCGCGGCGGTCGACGCCCTCTACGCCAAGACGGCGCTCGAGGACGCGGCGACCCGGGTCAAGCTGCTCAAGACGGCGACGATCGAGGCGCTCGGCGCGAGCCAGGATCCGATGATCCGCCTCGCCCTCTCGCTCGCGCCCGTCGACAAGGCCATCGAGGCCCGGGACAAGGCCTACGCCGGGGCGATGACCCTCGTGAAGCCCCGCTTCGTCGAGGCGCTCCGCGCGTACCGGGGCGGCATGCTGGCGCCCGACGCGAACGGCACCCTCCGCGTCACCTACGGCACCGTGCGGGGCTACCGCCCGGAGATCGACAAGCCGGTCTATCGCCCGTTCACCGCCCTCAGCGAGGTCGTGAAGAAGAGCACCGGCAAGCCGCCGTTCGACACCCCGGAGGCCCTGATCGAGGCCGCGCGCGAGCGGCGGTTCGGCCCGTACGTGGATGACGACCTCGGCGAGGTCCCAGTCTGCTTCCTGAGCGATCTCGACATCACGAACGGCAACTCCGGCTCCGCCACGCTGAACGCGCGCGGCGAGCTCGTCGGCCTCGCCTTCGACGGCAACTACGAGGCGATGGCGTCCGACTGGCTCTTCATGCCGTCGATCACCCGGACCATCCACGTCGATCACCGCTACATGCAGTGGGTGATGGACGCGGTGTCCGGCGCGGACGCCGTGCTCAAGGAGATGGGCGGCACGCCGGCCATCGAGTGAACGCGGCCCAGGCGGCGGCGCGCGATCGGCGCCGCCGCCGCGGGGCGTGCGTCCGTCGAGGCCGCGGCGCCGAGGGTCGGGGTCACGCGCCGGCGTCGTCGGACGTGACCCGCACGTCGCCCTCGGCCACGGTCCACAGGATCGACGTGCAGCTCCTCCCGAACGCCCGGTCGTGGGTGACAAGGAGCAGCGCGCCCGGGTAGTCGGCCAGGGCGCGCTCCAGCCGCTCGATCGACGGCAGATCGAGGTGGTTTGTCGGCTCGTCCAGCACCAGCGCCCACGCGTGCTGCCCGAGGCCGAGCGCGATCATCAGCTTCCGCGCCTCGCCAGGCGACGGCCGCGCCGACGCGAGCAGCCGCCCCGGCTCCACCCCGAGCGCCGCCACGAGCGACATCACCCGTCCGCGCTGCTCCGGGGGCAGGCGCCGGGCCGCGGCGATGAGCGCCTGCTCCTCCGCCTCTCCGAGCTCCTGCGGCACATACAGCACCTTCTCCCGCGGCACCCGCGCGCTCGCGAGCAGCGCCTTCACCAGCGTGGTCTTGCCGCCGCCGTTCGGGCCGGCGATCCGGATGCGGTCCTCGCGGCCGACGCCGAGCCGCACGCCCCGCAGCATCACGGGGCCATCGCCGCCGCCCGCGCGGACCTCGGGCGCGTCGAGCACGAACAGCCACGGCGCGGGCGACCGCTCGTAGCCGACGAACACGCTGCGCCCCACCGCCTTCTCGAGCTCGAGCTCCCCCGCCTCGGCCGACACCTTCTCGAGCTTGCGCCGCGTCACGCCCACGGTGCGCGACAGCCGCGCCTCGGCCGAGGACACGCGGTAGTCCGCCATCAGGCCCCGGGCGTCGCTGTCGTGCGGGCCCTTCATCCGCTTCCGCGTGCTCCGCGCCGCGTCCGCCGAGGCCTGCTCGCGCCGCTCCTCGCCGAGCCGGCGGCGGAGGTGCCGCTCCTCGGCGCGCAGCCGCTGGTGCGCCTCCTCGCGGCCGCGCGCCTCGGCCTCCCAGAGCTCCTTGGCGGCGCTGTACCCGCCGGGATAGAGCCGCGCCGCGGCCTGCTCGACCCGGATCGTGCCGACGGTCAGCGCGTCGAGGAGCTCGCGATCGTGCGAGACGCACGCGCCGATCCCCTTGAATCCGCCGAGCGCGCCGGCGAGCAGCGCCCGCGCGTCCGCGTCGATGTGGTTCGTCGGCTCGTCGAGCAGGAGCAGGTCCGGCTCGGCGGCGAGCGCCGCGCCGATCTGCCACCGCTTGCGCTCGCCGGGCGACAGCGTGGCCCAGCGCCCGAGCTCCGCCGGATCGAGGTGGAGCTCGCCGCGCACCCTGCGCGCGAGGCCGTCCTCGGCCTCGGCCAGCGCACGGATCGCCGCGTCCGCGTGCTCCACGGCCTGCGGGCAGACCGCGATCGCCGCGCCCCGCGGCTCGATGCGCAGGCTCCCCGCGTCGGGCGCGAGCTCGCCGGCGAAGAGCCGGAGGAGCGTCGTCTTGCCGGCGCCGTTCGGCCCGACGATCCCGTACCAGCCGGGCGTCAGGCACAGATCGACGTCCCCGAGGACCGGGGACGCGTCGGAATAACAGAAAGAGAGACGATGCGCGCGCAACGACGACATACAAGCTCCTGAATCCGAGGGCCACGCGGCCCGGTCACGGGACGGGCAGGCTGCGTTGCGCGGGCAGGCTCATCCGACCTGGCGCGCTCGCGACCTGCGACGGAGACCGATTCAGGAGCTGATCTTCACCGGAGCACTCTCCTCTTGCGTCAGCGGCAGTGTGTAACAGGCCGCGACGGCACGCGCAACCGAGGCTCCGTGGGGGTGGTGGGGGCATTGGCCCAGAGAGCTCCGTCGTGAGGTTGGGTGAGATCAGGGCCTCGGAGCAACTCCGTGCCTCGCGCGGCCAGGGAGCCGCCGTCGACCGGGAGCGCGGCGCCGGTCACGTGGCCCGCGCCCGCCGAGCAGAGCCACAGCGCGGCGCCGGCTTCCTCGTGAAACTACGCGGCGTCCGCGCCGAGGCCGCCCCGGATGAGTCGGACCACCTGCTGCGCGAGGCGGCGGCGGCGCCTCGGGCCGAGCTGCTTGCGCGGCGAGTCCGAGGCCAGCACCTCGTGGAGCTCGGCCCCGAGCTCCTGGAGCACGACATCGGTCAGCCCCGGGCCGATGACGGCGGCGACGAGGCGGGTCGCCACCTCCAGGCTCGTGTCGGTCGCGCGCAGGGCGCCGCTCGCGAGGCCCTGCGCGAGCAACGCCCGGAGCTCGGCGACGCCGGCCTCGCAGATCGCCCGGTGCAGGCCGCGCACCTCGACGTCCGCCGTCGGATCGGCGGCCGCGGCCGACAGGCGGGCGAGGCGCGGGTGCTCGACGAGGAACGCCATGCCTCGCTCGATCAGGGCCTCGAGGCGAGCCCAGAAGTCGCCCTCGAGGCACGCGGCGCCCACGAACTCGCGCTTGCGCCGCGGCGCCTCCTCGGTGAGCAGCCAGCGGTACAGATCGAGCTTGTCCTCGAAGTACTGATAGAAGCTGCCCTTCGGGATGCGGGCGCGGCGCGCGATCTGCGACAGCGACGCCTCGGCGTAGGTCCGATCGGCGAACTCCGCGATCGCCTCGCGCACGAGGCGGTCCCGCCGCTCCTCCGGAAGCCCGAAAAACGTGCTCTTCGGCATGCGACCGATCGGTCATATGACCGGTCGGTCGCATGGTCAAGGCATGCCGCCGGCGGCGGGTGGGAGCCGCGGCGTGCGCACGAAAGCGACGCTCGTCATCCCTTGCGCCGCCAGATGGGCGATGATGGCGGTGTGAGGGCGGATCCCGCCCCGCGCACCCCCTCCTTACCAAGGACCGATCCGTGACCAGCACCCAGCCGATGATCCAAGGAAGCGTGGCCCCTGGCTTCGAGCGCGTACGCGACGCGTTCGTCGAGAACCTCGCGCGACAGGACGAGGCCGGCGCGTCGTTCTGCGCTTACGTCGACGGCGTCGAGGTCGCCCACCTCTGGGGTGGCGAGGCCCGCCCCGGCGTCCCGTGGGCCGAGGACACGGTCGCGTGCGGGGCCTCGGTGGCCACGGGCGTCACCGCGCTGGTTGCGCAGCGGCTCGCGGACCAGGGGAAGCTCGACGTCGACGCGCCGGTCGCCGCGTACTGGCCGGAGTTCGCGGCCCAGGGCAAGGGCGGCATCACGGTGCGCATGGTCCTCAGCCACAAGGCGGGGCTGCCGTGGTTCCCCGACCCCGAGCTGCGCGTGCGCCTGGATCGCCCCGAGACGCTGCTCGACGCCGAGGTCATCGCGCGGCTCATCGAGGCGGCGCCGCCGGTCTGGGAGCCGGGGACGCAGTGCGGTTACCACTCGACCACCTACGGCTGGATCGTTGGCGAGGTCGTCCGTCGCATCACCGGCAAGAGCCTGGGGACCTACCTGCGCGACGAGATCGCGGGCCCGCTCGGGGCCGAGTACTGGATCGGGCTGCCCGAGGCCGAGCACCAGCGGGTCGCGTGGCTGATCCCCGATCCGATCACGGACACCGACCAGTTCTACAAGTTCGTCAACGCCGACTCGGCGCCCGGCAAGGCGATGTTCCTGAGCCCCGGCCGGCGCTTCGGGGACCTGCTCCGGGAGGGGATGAACCATCCGACGTTCTGGCGAGCGGAGCTCGCGTCCCGCAATGGAGTGGGGACCGCCCGCGGCATCGCCCGGCTGTACGCCCTGCTCGCCTCGGGGGGCGAGCTCGCGGGCACCCGGCTCGTCTCGGCCGACTCCACGGCTCGCCACACCGAGGTCCACTACGACGGGAACGACTGCATCTGGGGGAACCCGGTCCGGATCGGCCTCGGCTACATGCGGCCTTCGGCGAGCCTGGGCATGGGCCCGCACGACGAGGCCTTCGGCCACCCCGGGTTCGGCGGCGCGGTAGGCTTCGCGGATCCCGTCTCCCGGGTAGGGTTCGGGTTCCTCCCGAACCGGATGATCCTCGCGCTCACGACCGACGCGCGGGCCGAGGCGCTCGCGTCGGCGCTCTACGCGTGCCTGAAGACCACCGCCTGAGGGCCGGTCTGGGTCGCGCCTTCTCCATGAGCGCTCACGTGGCGCCGGGGAGATCCATGCTCGCCTGTTCCCGCGCTGCTCTCGCCCTCCCGCCGGCCTGTTGAAATCCGACCGCCATCGAGGGCTGCGGCCTCCGTGGCGTCGCACGACGTCCCGGGGCCCGCCGCGTCATCGACGCAGGGCACGTGACGCGGCCCGCGGCGCAGCGGGTCGAGCGACCCCCGCCATGGCCGCCGCGGCGACCACGTCCAGGAACGATGATCGCGCCCGGAGGGAGCGAGGCGTTCATCTTGCATGGCGAGCGGCCTCATCGTCGCGCAGTGCGGCGTCGCCGCGATGCACGTCACATCGCTACTGAACTACTTCGCCGTCAGCAGCTCCGGGAAAGCCATGAGCGTTCGATCCGACGCATGCTTCGAGCGCTCTCGTTGTTCAGGCGCGCTCCGTCCGGCGCGCCGCGGCGTCGCGTCCGGGCCGGGCGCCATGCATTCAGAGATGAAACCCGCGGCGACTCCAGATTTCATTGCTGCACAGTCGCTCCCGAGATCTCATGCGGATCCTACGGCGGTCACCGGACGCCCAACGCGCCGCCTTTCTACCGAATGGCCACTGCAGTGTCGTCCAGGTGCAGTAGGTCTCTTCGACGCCCGCTGGTGGAGCGCGCGCCGGCCGCGCAAGAATGTATTTTTGTTCACACGGGTTGTGTGCCGCGGCATGACCATCGCGTCTGCAGACTCGGTATCCTCGACGCTCCGAGCACGCGAAGGACGGCGTGGGTAGTTTCCGCACAAAGAATACAGTTGCGCATTCGTCCGCATGGTATACCATCCTGTCATCAGATGGAGGAGCACGGATGAACCATCGGACGCCGGCAGCGATGAAGAGAGCCTAGCGGCTCTCTCGTTTGCTCTGGTCTCATGATGCACCGGGAGATGCCCTCGCAGCAGTCCAGGCGATCGTGAGTCGTGCGCTCGCATCATCGCGAGCGCGGCGACGACCGAGGAACGGAGTCGTTTCGTGCGGGAACCGAGCCATTGGCTCGGGCTGCGCGGCGGCTGCCCAGCGCCTTGCTGGCGAGAGATGCGCCCAGGTGGCCACGCGCCGGAACCTTGCGGACGCGCGACCTGCGGCGTCCGGTTCGTGCTCTCTCCAGCGCCAGGCAAGCTGCTCTCCAAGGAGAGCCGACCCAACGCCATAGCGTCGCCCATCGGGGCATCTGAGGCAGCACGGCGCTGGCACCGCACGTTGAACGACGTGTGCCGCCGTGCCGCCGTGCCGCTGCGGCCGTGTCCACCCCATCTCACAGGAAGAGCGCAATGAATCGATTGAACTTGTTTGCCCCCGACGTGCGGGAGAACCCGTACCCCTTCTATGCGACGCTGCGGCGCGAGTCGCCCGTGTGCCAGGTGGACCCGAACGGGATGTGGGTGGTCACCCGGTACGACGACATCGTCGCGGCGCTGAAGAACACGCAGGTGTTCTCGTCGGCGGGGCTGCGCATAGCCACCGAACCACCTTTCCTGCAACGCTATAACCCTTTGTCCGATTCCATGATCGTCGAGGATCCGCCGCGGCACAGCCAGCTGCGCAACCTCATCGGCCGAGGCTTCACGACCGGCACGGTGAGCTCGCTGGAGCCGCGGATGCGCTCTACGGCAGCGCGGCTCGTCAATGAGGTGATGAAGCGGCGCGTGGTCGATTTTCTTCCTGACGTCGCTTGTCGCGCGCAGATCACCTTACTCGCCCAGTTGATCGGTCTCGATCCCTCGCTCGAGGAGCAGTTCAGTCGCTGGACGGCGGACATGGTCAGCGTCGGCAGCCTCTCCCCGGAGCAACACACGCGGATTGACGCGGTGCGCCAGTCTATTGATCAGATGGAGCACTACATGCATGAGCTGCTCGCCAGCCGACGTCGTCAGATGGAGAATGACCTGGTCAGCGACCTGCTCCGATCGCAGGTGAACGACAACGCGCTCACGGACAAGGATCTCGTCGCCCTCCTGTTCCTACTCGTTGTCGCAGGGATGGAGACGACGGTATCGCTGATGACCCACATGGCGTTGATCCTGGCGCAGCGCCCAGCCTGGATGGATCGTCTGCGAGGAGAGCCAGCGCTCATCCCGCGCTTCGTCGAGGAAGTGCTCCGCTTCGAGCCGCCGGTGCATGCCACGATGCGGCTGACCCTTGCAGAGGCGGAGATAGGGGGCGTACGCATCCCCGCGCACTCGGTCGTGGCGCTGCTCCTGGGCTCGGGCCTGCGCGACGAGACCCGATTTCAAGACCCGGACCGCTTCGACCCAGAGCGCCGCGTGCAGACCGGTCTGGCGTTCGGTCATGGCGCCCACTTCTGTCTTGGAGCGCTGCTGGCGCGTACGCAAGCCCGCGTGGTGTTGGAGGAGCTCCTGCCGCGGTGTCGCCGCTTCGAGCTCCGCGCCGAGCGAATCGAGTGGAACTCGGTCCTCAACACCCGCTGCCCGATAACGCTCCCGATCGAGGTGATCCCTTCCTGATGTGCACGCCGTGCGCGAGGGGCCTCATCTAGCAGATGACGCGGCACTGCTGTGTTGCCATCTCGACGCAAAATCCCGATTTCGAGATTGGCCTTGAGTTGCTCGCGAGGGCGCGACCGCGTTCCCAGCCGCAGCAGGCGCGACATGTTAGCACCGTAGAATCCACCACCAACATCTTTTCTTTATGCACCGTGGGGCGCCGCACTATGCTCGATGCCGCGAGCAGGAGGACCACGATTTGTGATGGAGTTCATGATGTCGTCTGATCGAAGCAGCATTGTCGTCAGCAAAAATGAATCTGACTACTTCGAGTACCCGTTCGCCGCGTCACTTCACGTCGACGCGGACGCCGTCGAGCGATGTACATCGCAATGGGTTCGTCGGCTACGCCTCGCGACCGATAAGCGTGCGCTCTCGCGCATCAAGGCGGCGAACGTCGCATATCTGGCTGCTTGGGTATTCCCGTCGGCCAACCTGCAGACTTTGCAGCTGGCGTCTGACTTCACTGCCGTGCTGTTCCTCCTGGACGACGCGTACGATGAGGGGAGGCTCAGCGCGGACCCTCAAGCAGTCGCGAAGCTCAACGAGAGGTACCTGGGCGAGCTGTTCGGGTACATCGAAGCGGACACCGACGATCCACTGACGCGCGGGTTGATCAACATCCGTGACCGCATTCGCATGGATCATCCACACTTCCTGCTGAACCGCTGGCTCTCGCATTTTCAATATTACTATGAGGCCAACCTCTGGGAAGCAAACAATCGCCAGCAGCAAAGGGTCCCAGAAGTCGCCGAGTACATCATGATGCGACGTTACAGCGGGGCGGTATATCCATACTGTGATCTGATCGAGCTGCTGCTCGAACAGCCGCTTCCTCTAGAGGTCGTCCAGCACCCGCTCCTGCAAAGCATCCGCGAGATCTGTAACGATATCCTCTGCTGGACCAACGATTACTTCTCGCTCGACAAGGAGTTGAGATCGGGCGAGGTGCACAACCTGATCGTCGTCCTTCGGAGTAACGACGGGCTTACTCTGGAACAGGCCATCGCGCGGCTCAGACGCATGCACGACGATCGCGTCGCAGAGTACCAAAGCGTCAAAGAGAAGGTGCTTTCGTCGTGGTCGTCCGCCGGGATCCGCCAGTACCTCGACGCGACCGATGCCATGATCGCCGGTCATCAGCGCTGGGCGCTCGCGGCGCTCCGCTACGCCGAGCTCGGAGGTCTCGTCGCGCACGCCGGGTGAGGGATGGTGAACCGTTCGGGAGGCGAGGTCTCGGGCTGCAAGCGGGAGCGGCAACACCGAAGGGAGGGACGCGGCGACCGCTCGTTCCAGCATGCCGTCGGCCGCGATGCGTTCGTGAGCTTCATGCGTACAGCCTGGCCGCAGTTCGCTTCATGGCGTATGCGATGCCTGCCTTGAGATTGGCTCGCGTCTCTATCAGGCCCAGATCGACGCCGAGCGCGACCAAGCTCTGTGCCACCGCAGGGCGGAGCCCGGTCAGGATCGCCTTGCTCCCGAGCAACCCCACCGCCTTCGCCAGGCTCATCAGCCGGCTCGCCACGCTCGTGTCCAGGCTCCTGACCCCGGTCACGTCGATGATCACAACCTTCGCGGAGCTGGCCGCGACGCCCTCCATCGCCGTCTCGAGCATCTGCGCCGCCCGTTTGTCATCGATCGTTCCGATGATCGGCATGACCATGATCTCATCGGTAATCGGGATGAATGGCGTCGACAGCTCGAAGAGCCGAGCCCGCTGCGTCTGGATGATCTCCTCTTGCATCAGGACTCGCTCCTCCTGCAGGCGGGCGCGCTCGGCCAGCTCCAGCTGTAGCCTGGCGTTGACGGAGCGGAGCTGCTCGTTGGAGACTCGAAGCTCGTCGGTACGCGCGGCGACCTCCCGCTCGAGCCCCTCGTACAGCTTGGCGTTCTCGATGGAGATCGCAATTTGGGTCGAGATGAGCCCCAGGAGCTCCAAGCGATCTTTCGTGAAGACCCCGGTCGAGAGATTGTTCTCGAGATAGAGCACGCCGACCAGCCGGCCTTGGCGCACGATCGGTGTGCACATGAGCGACTTCGGCCGCCGCTCTCGGATGTATGGATCGACAGAGAACCTGGCGTCATCCGCGGCGTTGTCCAGGAGCACGCTCTTCAGCGTGCGCTGTACATAGCTTATCAGCGTGATTGGTGCTTTGCTGAATGAGCTCACAAGAGCGCCTTTGAGGACGCTGACCTGCTTCGGCTCGACGGTCCCTTCTGCCTCCACGAAGAGCGCATCGCCGCGCGCCAAGGTCAGCACGCCGGACTGTGCACCGACGTTCTCCAGCACGATCGTCATCAGGTTCTCCAGCAGCCTCTCCAGGACGATCTCGCTCGCCACGGCTTGCGACGCCTTGATGGCGCTGAGCAGATCGAGGGCGGCGGCGTCGTGGGTGGACGTCGTCGTGATCGACGTCCGCTGGTCGGGCGTCCCCTCCAGGATGAGCTGAGGGAACGTGGAGACGAGGCTCTGGCACTTCGCGTCCGCACCCCACAGCGCATAACCGCGATAGGCCAGCGTCATATAGTGCTGAGAGATCTCGCGCCGGCCCATCTTTCGGTAGAACGACGACGCCAGCTCGCACGCCAGCGCCTCTTCTTGCATGTATCCATACTTCCGAGCGCCTTCGATCGCACGGTCGTAAAGGTCCATCGCCTCGAGCATCGTCTGCTTCACGCGCGCGAGCTCGGCGCTCACGAGGTCGTACTTGTGCTGGATGTTGTCGGGCGCAGATCGAGCCCAGAGCTCGAGCCGTCGCTGGTATGCGTCGACCCTGGAGAGCGCGGCCTCTCGCTCGCCGTCCGGTAGGTGATCGAGCGCGGCGAGGATCGCGAGCGAGTGGTAGAACTTGTACTCGAGGTCGGCCACCATGCCCACAACGGCGTCCTCGTACTGCTCGCCGGCGAGAAGGCAAGTGTACGCCTGCTGCGCGTTGCCGAAGTAGTACAGCAGGATGCCTTTTGCGAGGTGCAGTGACATGATGGATGTCCTGCTCTGGCCCAGGCATGGAAGCATCGTCGTCTCGTCGAAGCTATCCCCGACAAGCCCCAGCTTGGCGGCTGATGGGTCCCGGAGGCTGTGAACGAGCTGCTTCCAGATTCTGCATTGATACAGCGAGTACTGGTTGTTGAGCTTCAAAGACAGCTCTACCGAGTTCTTCATCCGCAGCTCGGTCGTCGCAAGGTCCTCGCCGGCGAAGAAGGAATGTGTCGAGTGGAATATCGAGCCATATGCAGCGTACTCGATGTCCCCCGTCTCCAAGCCGATCTGGACGGCGTGGAGCAGAGGATCCAGCGTCTCCCGCAGATGCCGCTTCCAGTGGTGAATGAGGACATGCACGGTGGCATGAATCCTGGATTCCAGCTCAACGGCGCCGAAGGTGTGCGCCAGGTTTATCGCGAGCCGACCGAGCTCGAAGGCCTGGTCGGTGTTGTTCATGAGGCACTGTATGACGCCATAGATCGAGTAAGCGAACGCGGCGAGAGGCGAGTTGCCATGCCTCACGCAGAGGTCGACCATCGTGAACGCGTTCGTCGGCAGCAAGTCCGGCCTGGCGAGGTACACGGCCGGATTGACGGTCGTCATGATCCGGAGCGCCGCCTGCATCCGCTTGTTCGAGATCCGGGGCAGGTGCGCAAGGCGGGACACGTCGACGTCGGCCGGCGGTGCCTCGGACAGCGGAACCTCGAGCATCGCGAGCACGCTCAAGGCGACGTCGATGGCGTCCTGCATCCGGCTCTGCGATATGTAGAACTGGATACGCGTCTCGTAGACCCGGATCTTCTCGAGCACGTCCCTGGCTCGCTCTTCGACGATCTTCGCGCACGCTTCCGCGCGCTCGAAGTTGATCGTCAGGTACTCGAGCTCGACGAGGTCCGTGTACACCGCGAGCGACAGATCGTGGTTCGTCTCCCACGCGTCCTCCGGCAAGAAGGCCGCCGCTGCGCGGAGGCACTGCACCCCGGGGTCGTAGGCCGTGGAGCGCCTGGCCTTCTGGCCGGCCTTCAGGTTGAGCAGCGCCGCCTCGCAGCGCTCCTGCCGGTTCACGATCAGCGGCGCCCCCATGTTGAGGTGCATCACGATGTCGTAGATCCGCTCCTCGATCGACTCGATCGGCGTCTCGCTGATCAGGAGCCGCCCGAGCTCGAGGTGGATCCTCTCCTGCTCCAGCTCCGTGAGCAGCTTGTAGGCCGCCTGCTGCACGCGGTCGTGCAGGAACTTGAGCCTGATCGAGCCCCCGTCCTCGTCGTCGAGGAAGCGCGCGAGCTTGTAGTCGTCGTCGATGGGCACGACGAGCCCCGCGTCCAGCGCATGCCAGATGTCCTCGTCGGTGGTGCGCCGGTCCTCGCGGTGGATGAGGGCGAGGATCTTCAGATCGAACTGGTTGCCGATGCACGCGGCGAGCTTCAGCACCCGCTGCGTCGACGCGCCCAGGCCCCGGATCCGCCGGACCATCAGCTCGACGACGTTGTCCGCGACGTCCATCCGCTCGATGTCGGCGAGGCTCCACTGCCAGGCGCCCGTCTCCGAGCTGAAGCGCAGGTGACCGTCGCGGGAGACGCTCTCGAGGTACTGGATCGTGAAGAACGGATTGCCGGCCGTCTTCGCGAAGATGATGTCCGAGAGCGGGCGACACTCCCCCGGAGGCGCGCCGAGCGTGTCGGACACGAGCTGGTTCACGTGCTCGGGCGCGAGCGGCCTCATCGTGACCGTGCGCACGCGCGCCTCGCTCCCCCGGAGCGCGCTCAGCATCATCATGAGCGGGTGCGCGTCGTCCACCTCGTTGTCCCGGTACGACCCGAGCAGCAGCAGGTGGCGGATGTCGGCGTCCTCCAGGAGGACGCTGATGAGGTTCAATGAGCCCGTGTCGGCCCACTGGAGATCGTCGAGGAACAGCACGAGCGCCCGCGTCTTCAGCGCGATCTCGCCGATGAAGTTCCGGAACGTCAGGTTGAACCGGTTCCGCGTCTCCATCGAGCCCAGGGCCGGGACGGGCGGCTGCTCGCCGACGATGAGCTCGATCTCCGGGATCACCTCGGCGATGACCCGGCCGTTCGGGGCGACCGCCGCGAGGATCCTCGCCCTCCAGTCGGCGAGCTCCTCCTTGCTCTCCGTGAGGATCTGCCGGACGATCTCCCGCAGCGCGGCGATCACGGCCGAATACGGGACGTTGCGCGTGAACTGGTCGAACTTGCCGGCGGCGAAGTAACCCCCCTGCTTCGCGATCGGCTTGTGGATCTCGCTCACGACCGCCGACTTGCCCACGCCGGAGTAGCCGGCCACGAGGACGAGCTCCGACTGGCCGCCCTCGGCCGCGCCCGGCCCTCCGCTGCTGATGCTCCCGAACGCCGAGAGGAGCGTGTCGACCTCCTCCTGCCGGCCGTAGAGCCGCTGCGATACCTGGAGCCGCGTGGGCCTGTCCTTCCTCCCGGGCACGAAGTCCAGCGCGGGCGCGCCGTGCTCGAGCATGTCGAGGCAGACCCTGAGATCCGCCTTGAGGCCGAAGGTGCTCTGATACCGCTCCTCCGCGGTCTTCGAGAGCAGCTTCATGATGACCCCGGAGAGCGCCTCCGGGATCTCCGGCCGGATCAGGCGCGGCGCGACGGGCGTCTTCGCGATGTGATGGTGCACGAGCTCCAGCGGATCCGTCGTCTCGAAGGGGAGGCGCCTCGTCGTGAGCTCGTAGAGCGTGACGCCGAGCGAATAATAGTCCGTGCGAAAGTCGATCGAGCGGTTCATCCGGCCCGTTTGCTCGGGCGAGATGTACTGCAGCGTGCCCTCGCCGGCCGTCCACGGGTCGACCACCGCCGCGCGCTCCCCCGGCAGGAGCGAGGCGATGGAGAAGTCCGTGAGCTTCGACGTGGTCACATCGCTGTCGACGATGATGTTGCTGGGCTTGATGTCCTTGTGGATGATGTTCCGCTCGTGGATGGCCCCGAGCGTGTCCGCGAGCTGGAGCGCTATCCTGACCGACCGCACGAGCCCGACGCCCTGACCATTGCCGCGCTCGTCGATGACCGCGCGCAGCGAGCGACCCGCGAAGTACTCCATGATGAGCGCGGCGTAATCGAGGCGGACCTCGAGGTCGTAGACCTTGACGACCCCCTCCAGATCGAGGTTCCGCGTGATCTCGTACTGGCGCTTCAGGATCGCGACGTTGCGGGTGCCATTGACACCCTTGCGGGCGACCTTGATGACGCACATCTCGCCCGTGCTCTTCTTCCGGCCGAGGTAGACGCTGCTGCGCGCGCCATCGTGCAGCGTGTCAAGCAGCTCGTGATTCAGTAGTTCCACCATGACAGCTACCCCCTGGGATGATTGAGGCGATCGATTGGGCGCGGCGGGTCGGTCGGTATCGAGAGGCAGGCCCCGGGGACACGGCAGCGCCTCGGGGGCGCTGAGATCGGCTGCGTCGTCGGAAGCACGCGCGACCCGCCGGAGGAGCGACCATGCTCGGTGGGACGCATCACCGTAAGCAATCCAAACGAGCGCGTTGTGTCAAGGTCGAACCGCCGGTTCTCTACCGCACGGATCGTGCGCTCTCACGTGGCGCCGCCGTCGAGACGCCGCGCGTCACGACAGCGGCGCGCGACTCGGTTCGAGCGCCTGGAGCGAATGCAACGCCTGCGTGTCCTCGTGGTGCGGGCGCACGGCACTCCGCAGCGACAGCGCGCTCGACGCCGTTGCGCTTCACGCGATGACGGCTTCACACAATGCGAGAGCCTCGATGCATTGGGCACACCCGCGGTGCCAGGATCGGCGCGATACACCAGGGTGGACGGAATTCCGTAGGGAAGGTCCTGATGTTTGCGGCGAGCTCGCGCGTCGACAGGCCATTGAACAGGAGGGGAGATACCGGGACGGCCCTTCCCCTCTCCTTTGGCGGCCTTGGCGGCCTTTCTACCGGTCCGGGGCGACTTCCTGCAGCCGTGCTACTTCCCGGCCGCCGCCTCGGAGCCCGGCCGCCGCGGCTCCCGCGCGCCCGCGAACGCGGCGCCCTCGCGGCCGATCGCCGGCGCGTCGGCGATGTGCCCGCGCTCGTCGAGGGTGTGGCCCATCGCGCCGAGCGCGCTCTTCAGCTCGTCGGGGAAGCCGCCCTTCTCGGCGAACAGCTTGTCGGGGTAGTCCTGGTGGTGGAAGCGCGGCGCGTTGACCGCCGTGGTCACGTCGAAGCCGAAATCGACCACGTTGGAGAGGATCTGGAAGACCGCGGTGAGGATCGTCGGGCCGCCCGCGGCGCCGAGCACGAGCTCCACGCGCCCGTCCTTCCCCGACACGATCGTGGGCGACATCGACGAGAGCATGCGCTTGCCGGGCGCGATGGAGTTGGCCTCCCCCTGCACGAGGCCGAACTGGTTCGCGGTGCCGGGCACGGCGGCGAAGTCGTCCATCTCGTTGTTCAGCACGAAGCCCGCGCCCGTCACCGTCACCCCCGCGCCGTACCAGCCGTTCAGCGTCGTCGTCAGCGCGACGGCGTTGCCCTGCGCGTCGACCACCGAGAAGTGCGTCGTGTGCGGGCCGCGGCCGCCCGAGTCCTTGGCGGCCGCGCCGCCGGTGAGCGCGTCGGTCGGCGTCGCGCGGTCCGGCGCGATCGTGGCGCGCTGCTTCTCCGCCCACGCGACCGAGAGCAGCTCCTCGACCGGGTTCTTCACGAAGTCGGGATCACCGAGGATCTCGTTGCGCGCGATGAAGACGCGCCGCATCACCTCGGCGACAACGTGCACGTGCGACGGCGAGTGCCAGCCGAGCTTCGCGAGGTCGAGCCCGTCGAGCTGGTGCGCGATCATCGCGAGGGCGAGGCCGCCCGACGAGGGGAGCGGCATCGAGACGACGCGGCGTCCGCGGTACTCGAACACGACCGGCTCGCGCCACTTCGCCTTGTAGCCCTTGAGGTCCGCGGCCGTGATGAGGCCCTTGCCGCGCCGCATCTCGGCGACGAGGAGCTCGGCGGTCTTGCCCTCGTAGAAGCCGGCGGGCCCCTTCTCGGCGATGCGCTCGAGCGTCGTCGCGAGCTCGGGCGACTTCCACGTCACGCCGACCTGGATGGGCGCGCCGCCCGGCAGGAACAGCGCGACCGAGGCCGGGAAGCGCGCGAGCTTGCTCGACGCCGCCTTGACCGTGGTCGCGAAGTTCTCGTCGACCGGGAAGCCCTCCCTCGCGAGCCGGATCGACGGCGCGATGAGCTCGGCCCAGGTCTTCTTCTTGGAGCCGAGCTTGTCGTACGCCTCCCAGAGCCCCGCCACGCTGCCGGGCACGCCGACCGCGAGGTGGCCGACGCGGGAGCTCTCCGTGGGCTTGCCGTCCTTGCCCCGGTACATGTCGTGGGTCGCCCTGGCCGGCGCGGTCTCGCGGAAATCGAGCGCGTGCTCCTTGTCCCCGAGGCGCGCGACCATGAACCCGCCGCCGCCGAGGTTGCCGGCCGTCGGGTGCACGACGGCGAGCGCGAACGCCGTCGCGACCGCCGCGTCGACCGCGTTGCCGCCCGAGGAGAGGACGTCCGCGCCCACCTTCGTGGCGAGCGCGGCGTCGCTGGAGACCATCGACGGGCCCCGCACCGGCGGCGCGCCCTCGGGGTAAGGCCACCCGGCCGGGAACCGCGAGACCGGCGCGGCCGGCGCGGGCGCGGGCGCGGGCGCCGAGGCGGAGGCGCTCGGCGACGGGGGCGGCGGCGGCGCGGGCGGCGGCGGCGGGACGGCGGCCTCGCAGCCGGCGAGGAGGACGACGGCGAGCAGCCGATGCAAGGCGCGGAGCTTCATCGCGGCGGCTTATAACCCAGGCCCAGCGCCGCTCGAAGGACGGAGGCGCGGCCGCGCGGTGATCGGATCCGGGCCCGAAGGCGGGAAGGCGGGAAGAAAAGACCAATGATTTTCATGTTTTACAGCCTTCTCGCCTCCATGTGAGCGCTCTCCAGGCGAAAGCGATCCCGATCCGCAGCCGCGCGAGCGCGACCGGAGGCCGCTTCCGCCGGCGCGGCTTCCGGGGCGCGGCGCGATCCGGGCTCGCCCGTCGCCGTCGCGGATCGCGGGCCCGGGGAGCGTGTCGGGCGGTCGCGTGATCGCGGTCGCGCGCGACTTCTCCACCGCGCTCGCTCGCGCGCCGACGGATCAGGCGTCGTATCTTCAGCGCGCCGGCGCTTGGCGGGGCCGCGCGGCGCCGGCGCTTGGCGGGGCCGCGCGGCGCCGGGGGGCGCGCAGCCCTCGGGCCCTTGGCGGGGCCGCGCGGCGCCCCGTGCTCCGTAATCCGTCACAGCTGTTCGGGTTTCTGCTGATCGGCCGTACCGCTCTCCGGCGAGCCGGAGAGCAACGCACCGTACAGGGCGCGTGGAGCAGGGCGCCTTACCGAGGCGCCCGGAGACGCCTCTCGGCGCCGCGAAGTGTTCCGTGTTGGTCGTTGGCTTGGGGGCTTCGCCGCGCTTGGGTATGATCGGCCCCGGATGTTTCCGACGGAGCCCGCTCCCGAGACGATTGGGGCCTACAAGATCCTCCGGCGCCTGGCCGGTTCTGGGCCCACCAGCGTCTATCTCGGGCGGCTGGACGGCCCGCTGGGGTTTCGCCGCGTCTGCGTGCTGAAGCTCGTCCCGAATACGGCCGAGGGCGATCCGCGGTTCGCCGACGAGCTTGCCCGCGAGGCGTCGATCTGCGCCTCGATGAACCACCCGGCCATCGTGCGGATGTTCGACTTCTTCGAGCACGCCGGCCGGCTCGTGCTCGTGCTCGAGCACGTCGAGGGCGTAAACCTCAATCGGCTGCTCCAGCACCTCGCGGCGCGGCAGCAGAAGCTCGCCGACGCGGCGGTCTACTACCTGGTCCACTGCATCGCCGCCGCGCTCTCGCACGCGCACGGCGCGACCGACGAGCACGGCAGCCCCACGCCGGTCATTCATCGCAACCTCCACCCGGAGAACATCGTGATCGGGTGGGACGGGCAGGTGCGCCTGACCGGCTTCGGCATCGGCAAGATCCTCGGGCGCACGCCGGACACGATCGCGGGCGTGGTGAAGGGGGCGCCGGGCTACATGGCCCCCGAGCAGGTGCGCGCCGAGCGCGTCACGGTCAAGGCGGATATCTACGGCGTGGGGCTCCTGCTCTGGTCGCTGCTCTCGGGGCGGCGGCCGTCGGCGGACGGCACAAGGCCGCCCGGCATCGCGTCGATCCGCCCCGAGATCCCGCGCCCGATCGTGGCGCTGCTCGACACGGCCCTGGCGCCGTCGCCGGACGATCGGAAGATCACCTCTCAGGAGATCGAGCAGGCGCTCGCGAAGGTCGCCCGTCCGGAGAAGGGGAAGGCCGAGCTCGTGACGCGCGTGCAGTCCGCGCACGCGACGATCGAGATCGAGGACGCGGATCCCGAGGAGGACCGGCGGCCGACGATCCCGGTCAAGGGCAAGGGCGGGCAGACCGCGAGGCCCGCGGCCGACGCGGCGAGGCGGCTCGCGAAGGATCTCTTCGCGAAGGATCAGGCCGCGAGGGACGGCGCGGCCGCGAGGCTGCGGCCCGGCGGCGCGCAGGCGAAGACCGCGCCTCCCTCGGCGGCGGCGTCCGAGGCGCTGGCGGGGTCTGCGCGGCAGGACGGCAGGGCGACGACCCGCGCGTCGGGGCCCGATCCGATCACGATCCCGGTGCCGGCGAACCATGCGCCGCCTACCCCGGTCGTGCTGAGGGGCGAGGGGCTGAAGGGCGTCGAGGGGCGGAAGCCCGCGCTGCCCGATCGCGAGACGTTCGGCCGGCTGTACGAGGCGTCGAGGCGCGCGGCGGAGCGCGACGCGGCGGCGGCCGAGGAGGTGCCGCCGGGAGGGGGGCCGGCGACGCTGCCCGAGGTCGAGCCGCTGTTCGAGGAGGACGACGCGACGATCCCGGGCACCGGCGCCGTGTCGGTCCGCTTCGAGCCGTCGATCTCCGCGATCCCGGAGGCGATCCGCTTCGGCCCGCCGCCGGCGCTTCCGGCGGATCTCACGCCGCCGTTCTTCGCGCCGCCGCCGCCGAAGCCGCCGTCCGGCTCGCCGGTGACGCCGTCCGGGGTGACGGTGCCCATGGGCACGACGGGCCTGACGCCGTCCGGGGTGACGGTGCCCATGGACGGCTCCTCGGGCCTGACGCCGCCCGGCGGGGTGCCGTACCCGAGCGCGGCGGTCCTGAACGGCCCCTCGGCGGAGTCGTCGCCGGCGGGCGCGCCGATGCGGCGCCAGCGCTCGCCCACGCTGGCGTGGCAGGCGCCGCGCTCGCTGTCGCCGGTCGGGACGATCGCGGTCTCGGCGATCACGGCGACGGTGGTGGCGGCGCTCTGGATCTACGTCGCGCGGCGGGAGCGGCCCGCGCCGGCCGCCGCTGCGTCGGCGGAGCAGGCGACGCAGATCGTCGAGCCCGTCGCCACCACGGCGGCGCCGGCGCCGAGCGCGCCGCCCTCCGTGAAGCGGCCCCCGAGCCCGAAGGCGCCTTCCGCGAAGGAGCTGGCGGCGAAGGAGGCCGCGGCGGCCAAGGAACTGACGGCGAAGGAGGCCGCGGCGGCGAAGGAGCTGGCGGCGAAGGAGGCCGCGGCGGCGAAGGAGCTGGCGACGAAGGAGGCCGCGGCGGCGAAGGAGCTGGCGGCGAAGGAGGCCGCGGCGGCGAAGGAGCTGGCGGCGAAGGAGGCCGCGGCGGCGAAGGAGCTGGCGGCGAAGGAGGCCGCGGCGGCCAAGGAGGCCGCAGCGAAGGAGGCCGCGGCGGCGAAGGAAGCCGCGGCGGCGAAGGAGGCCGCGGCGGCGAAAGAGGCCGCGGCGAAGGCAGGGGTCAACCCCGCCACGCTGCCCAAGGGGCAGGGCGTGCTCAAGGTGGGTTTCCCCGAGCCGGGGAGCGTCTACGTGACGGGCAAGTTCGCGGGGGATGTCAACGTGCCGCTGACGGTGCGCTGCGGCCGCTTCTTCGTGCGCGTCGGCCGCCCCGGGAAGACGAAGTTCCCCGAGTGGTCCAGCGCAGGTGTGACGGCGCAGGTGCCCTGCCAGGGGGCCACGACCATCGATATCAAGCCAACCGCCCCACCGAAGGCGCGAAAGAAGCGGTAGCTCGGTGCCGGGGAGCGGTGCTCGGACGGCGCGGCTCCTCCTGGCAGCCCGCGCTGCGTCGCGGCTCGCCTGATCCCGCTCCCTCTCCGCGGCCGCGAGCCGCGCCTTCTGCTGGCGCTGCTCCGCCGCGAGCCGCTCTCACCGGGGCGTCGCGCTCAGGCGGCCTCGGCCAGCGTCGACGGCACCTCCGGGAGCTCCCAGCCGCGCGTCCGGATCTCCTCGTTGATCCAGCGGATATGGCGCCGCTCGTCCTGCCAGTTCGCCTCCACCATCCGCCGGACCTCGTCCGGCAGATCGCTCGTGAGCGCGGAGGCATAGGCGTCGTTCGTGAGCTCCTCGTTGGCGCGCATGGCGACGAGCGCCGTCCGCTCCTCGCGCGCCGACAGCTCGGTATAGCGGCGAATGCACTGGCCACGATCGTCGGGCTCGTCGGTCGGCGCGGCGCCGAGCTCGTCCAGGAGCTCGCGCTCGTGCCGCTCGTGATCTGCCCGGAACCCTTCGAGCTGCTTCTTGATCTCCGGCGTCTTGCACACGTCGATCGCGAGGCGGTACGCCTCGGCGGCCGCCCTGTCGAGCAGGATCAACCCCATGATCTGCTCCAGGCCCGATGGGTCGCCGAGCTCGCCGCCTCCCGAGGAGCGTGGCCTCTTCGCGGAGCCTGCCGCCGCCTCGGCCGCTTCTCCGGCGGCGGCCTCCGCCGAGGGCTCGGCCGCGCCGCCCAGCGAGCTGCCGCGCTGGAGCTTGTCGAGCAGCGCGTCGTCGATGCCCGGCACGTGGTGCAGGTCCTCCCAGCTCCGGATGGGACCGCGCTCGGTCCGGTGCTCGATGATGAGTCGAGCCCGCTCGCCGTCGATGCCCTCGATCATCAAGAGCTCTTTTTTCGTTGCCGTGTTCAGGTCGATGCGCGGTGTGCGCGATGCCTTGGTCATGGTCGAGCCTCCCCCGGCTGTTTGTAGCGCCGACGGAAGCCCGCCGAAAGCTGGCGTGACTGCCAATCCAGCGCTGCGCTCGATCGAGCGTCGCGCTTCAGCGCTGCACGCCTCGGCCGACCAGGCGAGGCGGCTATCGGCGAGCCGTTGCCACAGCTCCTCGACGCGCTCGAACCATCCTGATGCGATGGATGTGGAGACGTGAACGGCGACAAGCCTGGCGGCTCGCCGCTGGACTGATGTCCGGAGAAGCGCATCGTCGGAGCGGCTGTCGAGGGAGCCCATCGGTTCATCGAGGTGGAACCTCGAAAAATCGATACCGTTTTGGGCCGATGAATACGCACACCTCTCCGTTCGAGTAGTGGTACCAGCCGCCACGGACCAGAGACACGCTTCGGCACCGTCCGAGATCTCCAGGTCCGACGCTGGGTTTGAACGGGTGAGGCATCCTTGCGGCGCATGAATCCTGAGCGGATCGAGCGCGTCTGCCGATTCGCCGGCTGGCGCCGTTGACGGATTTTTTTGTTCTGGCGTGCAATCAAGTGTCGATCAAGTGTCGATCAAGTATCGATTCATCGCGTCGTGCGTGGAGAGTCTCGATGGGTGCTGCGTGATGTTGCCGGTGCGAGCGCACATTCCGACCAGCATCGATGGGGGCTGCGCCGCTCGGTCCCCGCCACGATGCCGGCTGACTCCCGGCCAGGGCGCCGCGCTCTCAGGCTCCTCGCGCGCCCGCATCCCACGCCCTCCGCAGCGCCGCCGTCCGCGCGTGCTCCGGCACCCGCTCCACGAAGCTCGCTCGCCACGCCGGATCCGCGATCTTCCCCGCTCGCTCCCCGAGCCGCGCCTCCGCCTCCGCCAGCGCCGACCGCGCCCCCTCCCGGTCGCCGGCCGCCCAGAGCGCCTCGGCGTGGACCACCCGCACCAGCGCCTCGCCCTCTTCCAGCTGGCCGATCTCGCTCAGGATCTCCGCCGCCCGGCGCGCTTCCGCGAGCGCCTCGCCGCGCCTCCCGGCCGCGAGCAGGACGTCGGCGAGCGTCGCGAGCGCGTACGGCAAGAGCGGCCTCGCGAGCTCCAGCATCCCGACCGCGCGGCGCGCCTCCTCCTCGGCGCCCGCAAGGTCGCCGGCCGCATGCAGGGCGCCCGCCAGGTACGCGCGCGACGCACCCTCCATCCGCGGCTCCCGCATCGCCGCGAACGACCGCACCGCCTCGGCCTGCACCGCGCGCGCCTCGGCGAGCTCGCCGAGCCGCGCCAGCGCCACGCCGAGGTTCTGCCGCGCCGAGGCCGCGATGTTGCGCAACCCCATCCGCTCGGCGTCCGCGAGCGACACCCGCAACAGCGCCGCCGCCTCGCCGTACGCGCCGAGCTCGTTGCACGCGAAGCCCGCGTTCGCGCGCTGCCCGCACGCGCCCCGCAGATCCCCGCACCGGTCGAAGCACGCGATCGCCTCCTCCAGCCGCGCCCGATGCCGGTTGAGATCCCCCTCCACGAACAGCGCCGCCGCCGCGCCGCTCCACGCGATCGTGCCGGCGATCGGAGGGTCCGCCGCGAACCGATCCGCGACCCGCTCCACCCGCGCCATCAGCGAGCCGGCGTCGGCGTACCGGCCCGCGAGGAACAGCAGCGCCGCCGCCCACGCCACCGCGGCGACCTGCGCCGGCTCGGGCGCATCGTCCGACCAGCGCGCGACCAGCGCCGCGAGCGCCGACGTGAGCCGCTCCGGCCGGTTCAGCTTGAGCGTGGCCGTCATCGCCACCTTCAGCCCCGCGTACCAGCCCGGGCTCCCCTCGCGCAGCAGCGCCTGCGCCTCGGCCGCCCAGAGCGCCGCGTCCTCGAGCTCGCCGCGGAACCGGTGCGCCTCGGCCCGCGCGAGCGACACCGCCCCGAGCGGCTCGCCGGCCGCGCCGCAGCGGATCGCGCGGTCCGCCGACCGGATCACCCCGCCGAGATCGTTGCCCGAGAGCGCCTGCTCCGCCGCCCGCACGTAGCACGCCGCCGCCCGGCCGAGCTCCCCGCCGCGCTCGAAGTGCTCGGCCAGCACCGAGGCGTCGTGCTCGCCCGCGGCCTCGAGCCAGCCGCCCGCGAGCCGGTGGCCGAGCGCGCGATCCTCGTCGGTGAGCATGTCGTAGGCGGCCTCGCGCACGAGCGCGTGGCGAAAGGCGTACTCGGCCTCGCCCTTCAGGGCCGACTCGGGGCGGCGCGCGATCCACTCGCGCGCCGCGAGGCCCGACAGCCACGCGTCGAGCGCGGGGGCGCGATCCTCCCCGCCGAGCAGCGTCTGGACCGCGCCCCGCCAGAACACCTGGCCGAGCACCGACGCCGCGCGCAGCACCCGCCGCTCCTCGGGCGCGAGCCCCTCGAGCCGCGACTGCACCATCGCGAGCACCGTGTCGGGCAGGTGATCGCCGCGCCCCTCGGCCACGGCGCGCACGAGCTCCTCCAGGAAGAACGCGTTCCCCGCGGCGCGCGCCACCACGCGCGCCACCGTGGCCTCGTCCGCCGCCGCGCCGAGCGCGCCGCGCACGAGCCGCTCGCACGCCTTCGGCGGCAGCGCGCCGAGGCGCATCGTCGTGGCCTCGGCGTCGGCCCAGAGCCGCGGGGAGAGCTCGTCGACCTCGGGCCTGGCGAAGCCCACCACGAGCAGCGGCCGGTCCGCGAGCAGCCGGAGCGCCGCGCCGACGTGATCCAGCGACGGCTGGTCGCCCCAGTGCAGGTCCTCGAGCAGCAGCAGCACCGGCTGCGCCCGGCACTCGGCGTCGAGGAAGTCGACGAAGGCGCGGCGTAGCTGGTCGCCCATCAGCACCGGATCGCGCCGCGCGGCGCGGAGCTGCACGCTCTCGTCGTCCGGGAACGGCGTCCCCACCATCGCCCCGAGGAACTCGGCCACGCGGCCGCGTTCCGCCTCGGCCACGTGGCGCGCCACGCGGTCCTTGAGCTTCTGCCGCCGCGCCTCGAGCGGCTCGCCGTCCTGGATCCGCGCGCTCTTCCGGAGGACCTGCCCGAGCAGCCCGAACGGCGCGCCCGACCGCATCGGCTCGCCGCGGCCGAGCCAGATCTCGACCGGTGCGCCGCGATGCTCCGCGCGCCCCACGCGATCCTCGAGCTCCTTGCGCAGCCGCGACTTCCCGATGCCCGCGCCCGCGGTCACGAGGACGGCGCGGGCGGCCGGCTGGTCGACGCACTCGTCGAAGAGGTCCTCGAGGGCGCGCAGCTCGCGGTCCCGCCCCACGCAGGGCGTCCGCTTGCCGAGCAGGGTGCGCGCCGCCTCGGGCGCCTCCCGCTCGGCCCGGAGCAGCCCCCCGGCCGCCGCGCCCTCGACAACGAAGCGGCCCTCGAGCAGCCCCGCCGTCAGCGCATCGACGCGGATCGCCGGGGCCGCCTCGCCCGCCGCGCGGGCCCGCCGCGCGTCGTCGACGAGCCCGGCGGCGCGGTCGATCGCCTCGCCCGCGGACGACCGGCCGCGCACCCGGCCGCGCCCCGTCGCGAGCGCGATCGGCGCGCCCGGCAGGAGCGCCCTCATGGCGAGCGCGCAGCGGGCCGCCTGGCCGGCGTGGTCCATCGCGGCCCCGCCGGTGCTGGGGAGCCGCTGGCCCTCCTGCGCGCCCGGGCCTGCGCTCCGGGGCGCGCCCAGGAAGGTCACCATCCACGTCCGGTCGGCGAGGCGCTCGACCTCCCCGCCGTGCGCCGCGACCAGGGCGCGCAGCGCGGGCTCCTTGCCGTCCGGCGCCGCGACCCTCGGCACCTCGGCGACGAGCGTCCACGTCGACGGGTCCACCGCGGGTCGGCGGAGCTCTGGAGCCTCCTGGATCTTGGCGACCGCGCGCTGCGCCGCCGCCCCGTCAGGCGCCGCCGCCCCGGCGGCCTCCTCGCCGTCCTCGGCGCCCGCGAGCAGCACCGACAGGAACCGCTGCTCGCCCGCGGTCAGCGCCGGCTGCGCGCGGCTCTCGAGCGCCCGGAGCGCGCTCTGCTCCGGGCTGAGCGGGCTCATCGCCGCGAGCTCGGCCAGGAGCGCCGCGCCGTCCGCGGGGCGCCGCGCGGGCTCCCGGCTCAGCATGCGCTCGACGAGGACGTCGAGCGCGTCGGGCACGTCGGGCCGCTCGTCGCGCACCCGCGGGGGCGACGCGAGCAGCAGCTTCGCCAGCACCGCCATCGGGTTGTCCCCCGCGTAGGCCGGTTGGCCCGCGAGGCACTCGAAGAGCACGCACCCGAGGGAGAACACGTCGGCGCGCGCGTCGAGGTCGGCGCTCCCGCGCGCCTGCTCCGGGGCCATGTAGCCGAGCGTGCCCACGGTGGCGTTCGTGCGCGTGACGACCGCCGCGGCGGCCTGCGGCCGGGCGATGCCGAAGTCGATGAGCCTCGCCAGCTCGACGCGCCCCTCGCAGAGAAAGATGTTGCTCGGCTTGATGTCGCGGTGCACGACCCCGAGCGCGTGCATCGCGGCGAGCGCGCCGGCCATGCGCCGGACCAGCGCGAGGCTCTCGGCGAGCCCGAGCTCGGCGCGGGCGAGGTGGGCGGCGAGGTCCTCGCCCTCGAGCCACTCCATCACGAGGTACGGGCGCGAGCCCCCGGTGATCCCGTGCGCGATGTACCGGACGACCGCCGGGTCCTTGAGCTGGTCGAGGATCCTCGCCTCGCGGGCGAAGCGCGCGAGGTCGGCCTCCTGGCCGTGGTGGAGGATCTTCACCGCCACCGGCGCGCCGGTCCCGAGGTCGACGGCGCGGTAGATGGCGCCCATACCGCCGGCGCCCGTCTGGCGCTCGATCTCGAAGCGATCGGCGATCCGTTCCCCCGGCGTCATCGCCCGCGCGTACCATGCCGCCTGGACCGCGCGAAGCGCCGCGGCGCCCCGCCCCCGCGGGCCATCCCGGCGCAGCGCGCGAGGCCGCGCCCTCCGGACCGACGCCCGGTCGGCAGCGACGCCGCGGGCGCTCGCCCGTGGGCGCCCGCGTCAGTGCGCGGCGGTGCGCTCGTGCCGCCGCGCGACGGCCGCGATGGCGACGGCGATCAGCGCGGCGAGCAGGAACCCCCCGCCGAAGGCGAGGCCGATGACCCAGGGCTGGATCGCCCTCCCCAGGCCGTCCGCGAACCCCGTGGCGGCGGCGCGGCTCGCGCGCTCGATCGCGGCGCTCGAGCAGCCCGGGTCGTCGGCGGGGCAGCCTGCGAGCTGCTCCACGAGCTGCGCCGTCCCCTCACGCGCCACCGCCCTCGCCGCCGCGCCCGAGCCCTGCTCGACGAGGGTGACGAGCGCCCGGTCGTGCTGGAGGGCGCCCTGGACCACGGCGCTGCTCACCGCCTCGCTCGTCTGCGCGATCACCGGCTCCAGGCTCTCTGCCTGCCGCCCGATCTCCGCCGCGCCTGCCCGGACCGCGTCGTGGACGATGGCCCCGACGAGCGGCCGCTCGCGTTCCCGCGCGCCCTCGGCCCGCTCCTCGCCCGATCCTCCGGCGGGCGCGGCCCGGTCCTGCGCGCTGCGGTCGAGCGCCTCGAGCGTGCCGCGGGTCGCCTCCTTCGCGGCCTCACGGACGCACCCCGGGGCGAGCAGGAGGGAGGCGAGCAGCGCGGCCGCGGCCGCCCGGCCGGAGCGCGCCGCCTCGCCCGTGCGCGGCGCCGCGGGCGCCTCCGGTCCGGGAGAGAGCGAGCATTGCACAGCCGCGGTGGCCTTCATCAACCGTGCCCGCCGCGCGCCCGCGCGAGCTCGAGCTGCTCGACGTCTACGGAGCTGTCCTGACGGGAACGCCGATCGTCAACCTCGGATCCAACGAGCATGTCGCGTCGCCTCCCGCGCGCTCGCCTGACGTGCCGGCCGGCGCCTTTGCTCTATGCTGGGGCGTCATGCTCGACACGCGGGAGCTGCCCCTCCTCCGCGCCCTCGCGGCCCGGTATCCGACGACCGAGGCCGCGCTCTCCGAGATCGGCCACCTGCGGGCGATCCTGTCGCTTCCGAAGGGGACGGTGCACGTGGTCAGCGACGTCCACGGCGAGCACAGGAAGCTGAAGCACATCATCAACAACGCCTCGGGGAGCCTGCGGCCGCTTGTCGAGCGGGTCTTCGGCGACCGGCTCACGGCGGGCGAGAAGCGCGCGCTGCTCTCGGTCATCTACTATCCTCGCGAGAGCTACGCGCGGGTCGCGGCCGGCGGCGAGGCGGAGCGGCGGGCCTTCCTGCTCTGGACGCTCGCGCGCGAGGTCGAGGTCATCCGCGAGCTGTCGCTGCGCTACACGCTTCGCCAGGTGGAGCAAGCGTTCCCGGACGACATGCGCGGCCTGCTCCGCGAGCTCGTCTCGGCGCGCGCCGCTCTCGGCGAGGGCGGCTACCTCGACGCGCTCATCGACCCGTTCGTGCACCATTGTCGCGAGATCGAGATCCTGCGCGCCACGGCGCGCGTCATCCGGAATCTGACGGTCTTCGAGCTCGTCGTGGCGGGCGATCTCGGCGATCGCGGTCCCCGGCTGGACAAGGTGCTCGAGTACCTGATGCGCCAGCCGCGCGCGCGGGTCGCGTGGGGCAACCACGACGTGAGCTGGATGGGCGCCAGCCTCGGCCACGAGGCGCTCATCGCCACCGTGGTCCGCCTCTCGCTCCGGTACGGGCGCCTCGAGCAGCTCGAGGAGGGCTTCGGCATCCCGGTCGCCCCGATCGACCGGCTCGCGCGCACCGTCTATGCCGACGACCCGGCGGAGCGCTTCGCGGTGCGGGGCGACGGGCTGCGCGACGCGCTCCTCATGGCGCGGATGCAGAAGGCGATGGCGGTCCTGCAGTTCAAGCTGGAGGGCCAGCTCTGCCGGCGGCGCCCGGAGCTTGCCCTCGATCACCGGTGCTTGCTTCACCGCATCGACCCGCGCGCGGGGACGGTGTCGATCGATGGCGAGGTGTACCCGCTCCTCGACACGCGCTTTCCGACCGTCGATTTCGCCGATCCGTACGCGCTCACGCCGGAGGAGGCGTCGTGCATCGCGCTGCTCAAGGAGTCCTTCGTGAAGAGCCCTGTCCTGTCGCGCCGGATGCGCTGGATGGTGCAGCAGGGGACGACGTGGCTCCGGCGCGATCGGGCGCTCATCTTTCACGGCTGTGTCCCGGTGGACGGCGAGGGCGCGCTTCTCCCGTTCGTGGTCGACGGCGAGCCTCGTCGCGGCAGGGCGCTGTTCGACGCGCTGGAGCGCGTGGTGCGCCGGGCTTTCCGGGCGGGCGCGCAGGAGGACGTCGACCTGCTCTGGTACCTCTGGACCGGCCCGCTCTCGCCCATGTTCGGCAAGGACCGGATGACGACGTTCGAGTCCTATTTCGTGGCCGACGCGAGGACGCACAAGGAGACGAAGAACCCGTATTTCCACCTGATCCACGACGCCGGCTTCTGCGGCCGGGTGTGCCGCGAGTTTGGGCTGGACGAGGAGCGCGGGCTCATCGTGAACGGGCATGTGCCGGTGCGGGTCGAGCAGGGGGAGTCGCCGATCAAGGCGTCGCACCGCGCGGTGACGATCGACGGGGCGTTCTCGGAGGCCTACGGCGACAAGGGGTACACGCTCGTGCTCGAGGCGAGCGGGGTGCGGCTGGCGCAGCACCACCACTTCACGTCGGTCGAGCAGGCGGTGGAGGCGGGGGAGGACATCATCCCCGAGATCTCGGATGTGGAGGCCTACGAGGTCGAGCGCCGGGTGGGGGATACCGAGAAGGGGGAGGAGCTGGTGCGGGAGATCGAGATCCTGGAGCGGCTCATCGTGGCGTATCGAGACGGTGCGCTCCTGGAGCAGCCGAGGTGAGGCGAGGCGCGGCGGTTGCCGCCGCGCCGGGTCACGGGAGCTGGCCGTCCATGATCCACTGCTCGAGGACGAGCTCCT
Organism: Sorangium sp. So ce362; assembly: GCF_051519845.1. NCBI lineage: Bacteria > Pseudomonadati > Myxococcota > Polyangiales > Polyangiaceae > Sorangium > Sorangium sp. So ce362. The sequence goes on from NZ_CP150332.1 coordinate 11,263,083, forward strand.
CAGCTCTCCTGAGAGGAGCTCGTCATTATGCGGGGGCCAGAGCTTCTTCTCGTCCTCGGGCAGGCCCTCGGACATCGACTTGGATGAGGAGGTACTCGACCCCGATGAGGTGCGCGTCCTTCGTGTTCCCGTCGAAGATCACACACTGCGTGAACTCTTCATTGATCCCTTTGCAATCGTGATGGGCCATCCATGCGATGGTCCGGGTTCTCCTTCATCACGTGGAATCCGTCCGGGTAGTGGTCGATCGCTCGCACGGGGCTCGGATCCTGGAGTGCTTCTGCGCCCTTCTCGAGGATCTCGAAAAACGCTCTTCCCGCCGGATCGCGGGGCAGGCCGTGGCCCTCCTGCGTCGGTTGTGGCGTTCTGCCACGGGTGAATTACCGCGCTGCGCCATCCCGTTTGCAACTTGCCGCGCGACTCGGACTATGGTTAACGGGTGGGCGTTCCAGGACGCGCCGTGTCATCCCGGCGCGCCGCGAGGGCCGCGCCAGGATCGAATTCATCGCCGCGCCGGCCGCGGCGCCGACGCGCGCCGCGCGCATCGAAGCGGCGATCGATCCCTCGTTCGCGGCGTGAGGGGGGCTTGCGTGCGGGTGGAGTCATGGATTAGAACATTCCCATTCTGTCTTATGTTGTCTTACACCCATCGCGTGGCGACCGGCCTGGAGCAGGGGGTGACCTCCGGGCCTCCGAGCACGAGGCCTGTTATCGGCCGTCCTGCTCGATTCGTTCGCGGGCGAACGGCGCGCGGGGCTCATCCCGATCGACGCTTTGCTTGACTGTCACGGTTCACCTCAGAGCCCATCCTTACATCTCATTGACATAGAGAGGGGAGCACCTATGCGCCTCACACGGTATTCGACATGGATCATGGCGGCGGCGGTTGTTCTCGCGCCGGCCGCCTGCGGGGACGACACGTCCGACAATCCGAGCAGCTCATCGACCGGAGCGGGCGCCGGCAGCGGCAGCGGCGGCAACGGCAGCGGCAGCGGCGGCAACGGCAACGGCAGCGGCGGCAACGGCAGCGGCGCGGGTGACAGCACCGGCGGCAACGGCAGCGGCGCCGGCGACAGCACCGGCGGCGGCGGCAGCGGCGCCGGCGACAGCGTGGGTCTCCTGCCCTGCGACGGCGGCTGGCCCGAGGTAGAGAGCGCGATCGCGAAGGATCCGGCCATCGAGGCGGCCGTCGCCGAGCTCCTCGGCCGGATGACCATCGAGGAGAAGGTCGGCCAGATGGTGCAGGCCGAGATCGGCTACATCACGCCGGAAGAGGTCAAGCAGTACCACATCGGCTCCGTGCTCAACGGCGGCGGCTCCTGGCCGGGCGGTAGCAAGAGCGCGTCGGCGGCGGACTGGGTCGCGCGCGCCGACGCCTTCTACAAGGCCTCGGTGGACACGTCCGGTGGCCGCGCGGGCATCCCGATCATCTGGGGCATCGACGCGGTGCACGGGAACAACAATGTCCGCGGCGCCACGCTCTTCCCGCACAACATCGGCCTGGGCGCGGCGAACGAGCCCGCGCTGCTCGAGCGCATCGGCGCCGCGACGGCCAAGGAGGTCGTCGCCACGGGGCTCGACTGGACCTTCGCGCCGACGCTCGCGACAGTCCGTGACGACCGGTGGGGCCGCACGTACGAGGCCTACTCCGAGGATCCGGAGATCGTGAACGCCTACGCCGGCCGGGTCGTGCAAGGCATCCAGGGCGCCGCGAACAGCCCGGATCTCTTCGGTGCTTCGCGCGTCATCGCGACGGCCAAGCATTTCATCGGCGACGGCGGCACCGACAAGGGCGATGACCAGGGGAACTACCTCGGGTCCGACACCGAGCTGTGCGAGATCCACGGTCAGGGGTACATGTCCGCCATCCCGGCGGGCGCGCAGACGGTCATGGCGTCGTACAACCGCGTGCGCGGCGACAAGATGCACGGCAAGGGCGATCTGCTCACCGGGGTGCTGAAGGACAAGTTCCACTTCGACGGCTTCGTCATCGGCGACTGGAACGGTCATGGGCAGGTGAGCGGCTGCACGGACGACTCGTGCGCGGCCTCGATCAACGCCGGTGTGGACATGATCATGGTCCCGACCGCCTGGAAGGCGTTCTACACGAACACCCTCGCCCAGGCGAAGTCCGGCCAGATCAAGATGGAGCGGGTCGACGACGCCGTGACGAGGATCCTGCGCGTCAAGATGCGGGCCGGGCTCCTCGGCCCGAAGAAGACGAAGGGCGCCCCGTCGGAGCGGATGTTCGCGGGGGAGCAGTCGGTGCTCGGCGCCAGGGAGCACCGGGACCTCGCGCGCGAGGCGGTCAGGAAGTCGCTCGTGCTCCTGAAGAACGCGGGCTCGGTGCTCCCCCTCGCTCCGTCTGCGAAGGTGCTCGTCGCGGGCAAGTCTGCGGACAACCTCTCGAACCAGGCCGGCGGGTGGTCGCGGACGTGGCAGGGCACGGACAACTCGAACGCCGACTTCCCGGGCGCCACGTCCATCTATGCGGGGATCCAGGCGCTCGTGTCCGGGGGCGGCGGCCAGGCGATGCTGAGCGCCAACGGCGCCGCCGCCTCGTCGGGGAGCTTCGACGCGGCGATCGTGGTGATCGGCGAGACCCCCTACGCGGAGATGAAGGGCGATATCCAGCCCGGGAAGGACGCCGATGACAACATCGAGCACGCGAAGACGCTGGAGCACGCGCGCTTCCACCCGGAGGACCTCCAGGTGCTCCAGGCCATCCGTACGGCCGCGCCGACGCTGCCGATCGTGACGGTCTTCCTGTCGGGCCGCCCGCTCTACGTGAACAAGGAGCTGAACCTCTCCGACGCGTTCGTGGCGGCGTGGCTCCCGGGCTCCGAGGGCGGCGGCGTGGCCGACGTGCTGTTCGGTGCGCACGAGTTCCAGGGCAAGCTCTCGTTCTCCTGGCCCGGGAGCGAGTGCCAGCTCGTCAACCGCAACGACGGCCAGACGGCGCAGTTCCCCTACGGCTTCGGCCTGACCACGAAGGACCAGGACACGCTCGGCAAGCTCGCCGAGACGTCCACCGGGACCGCCTGCAACTGAGCCCTTCCCCCGTGCCGCTGCCGCTCGCCCGAGCGGCGGCGGCGCCCCTCATCGCTGCGTGGTGAGCACCACCTTGCCGGTGGTCGCGCGGGACGCGACCGCCGTCATGGCGGCCTTCGCGTCCGCCATCGGCAGCGCGGCGGAGACGAGCGGCTTGATCGCGCCCTTTCCATACATCGCATAGAGCGCGTCCTGCGCGCTCCGCGTCACGGCGGGCTCGGCGCGGCTGTAGGTGCCCCAGTAGACGCCGATGACCGCGTAGTTCTTGACGAGCAGGTGGTTTGCGCGCGCCGCGGGGAAGCGGCCTGAGGCGAAGCCGATCACCAGGATGCGGCCCTCGAAGGCGACGCACTTGGTGGACTGGTCGAAGACGTCTCCGCCGACGGGGTCGAAGATGATATCGGCCCCTCGGCCCGAGGTCCGCTCCTTGACGAGGGCGACGAAGTCCTCGTGCCGGTAGTCGATCGCGACGTCTGCCCCGAGCGCGCGGCAGACCGCCCCCTTCTCCTTTCCGCCGGCGGTCGCGATGACGGTCGCGCCGGCCGCCTTGGCGAGCTGGATCGCCGCGCTGCCGACGCCGCCTGCGCCGGCGTGCACGAGGACCGTGTCGCCGGGCTTGATGCCGGCGCGGCGGTGCAGCGCGAGGTAGCCTGTCTGGTACGTGATGGTCAGCGCCGCCGCGTCCTCGAACGGCATGCCGTCGGGGAGCGTGTATGTCGTGCGCGGGCCTGCGATCACGTGGGTCGCGTACCCTCCCGAGCCGGGCAGCGTCGCGGCCACGCGGGTGCCCGGCCGCAGCGACGGCTCGCGGCTCTCGACGACGACGCCGGCGACCTCGAAGCCGGGGATGAACGGCGGAGTCGGCTTGACCTGATGGGCGCCTGCCGTGAAGAGCACGTCGGGGAAGTTGATCGCGGAGGCGGCGATCTCGATCCGGACCTCCCCCTCGGCGAGCGGGGGGTCGTCCACCTCTTCCCAGACGAGGATCTCGGGGGAGCCGAAGGCGTGTCCGCGCCAGGCGTGCATGGTGCGCGGACCTTAGCAGAAAGCGCGAGAGCCGAGCCACAGAGGCGCATGCAAGCACAGAGCGCCTGTTCCTCATTCCCTCTGTGTCTCTGTATCTCTGTGGTATATATATCGTTCTGCTCCCCGATCGTCGCCGCTACACCCGATCAATCACATCGGGCTCGCGGCGCACCGGGGCCTCGGCTGTGCCAGGTCGGGCCGCCGCGGTCACGCCCCCTCGGGGTACCAGCACGCCACGCGGTGGCCGCTCCCGGGGACGAGCTCCTCGAGCGGCGGGATCTCGACGTCGCACTTGCCCTCTTCCGCCTTCCGGCAGCGCGGGTGGAACACGCAGCCCTCGGGCGGGTTGATCGCGCTCGCCGGCGCGCCCGGCAACAGGCGGCGCGCCTTGCCCCCTCGCTCGATCGACGGCGTCGCCTCGAAGAGCGCGCGCGTGTACGGGTGGTGCTGCTGCTCGACAACGCCTTGCGCCGGGCCGAGCTCCACGATCCGGCCGAGGTACATCACGGCGACGCGGTGGCTCACGTGCTGGATGACGCGGAGATCGTGCGAGATGAACAGGAGGCCGAGCGAGAGCTCGTCCTGGAGCTCCTCGAGCAGGTTGACGATCTGGGCCTGGACCGAGAGGTCGAGCGCGCTCACGGGCTCGTCGCACACGATGAAATCCGGGCGCACGGCGAGCGCCCTGGCGATCGCGACCCGCTGCCGCTGCCCGCCGGAGAGCTCGTGGGGGAAGCGCCCCATCATGTCCGGCCGCAGCCCGACCTTCTGGAGCACGCCCTCGACCATCGCGGTCTCCTCGTCGCGGCTCCGCGCGAGGCGGTGGATCACGAGGCCCTCGCCGACGATCTCGCGCAGCGTCATGCGCGGATTGAGCGAGCCGTACGGGTCCTGGAAGACGATCTGCATCCGCCGGCGCATGGTCCTGAGCGCGCGCGCCGAGAGGGCGGTGAGGTCCACGCCGTCGAAGAGGACGCGGCCGACCGTGGGCTCGATGAGCCGGATCGCGAGGCGCCCGAGGGTGCTCTTGCCGGAGCCCGACTCGCCGACCAGGCCGAGCGTCTCGCCGCGGTGGATGTGGAAGCTCACCCCGTCGACCGCCTGCACGAACGCCGGCTTCGCAAAGGGACCGCGCTGCACCGGGTACAGCTTCGAGAGCCCCTCCGCCTGGACGAGCGGCCGCTCGCCCCGCGCGCTGTCGAAGCGCATGCTCTCCGGGCGGCCGCTGTCGGGGCGGCCGCTGTCCGGACGCATGCTGTCCGGACGCATGCTGTCCGGGCGCGCCGCGCCGGCGCCGTCGCTCGGGCCGGGCGACGGGGAGGGCGGCGGGAGGCCGCTGTCGCGCGTCACGCGGCGCCCTCGTCGCCCGCGCGCCCCGGGCCTGCGAGGAGAAAGCACCGCGCCGCGTGGTGCCCCGCGCCGGGCGGGACGGCGTACATGTCCGGCGCCTCCACGCGGCAGCGATCGAACACGGCGTCGCAGCGGTCGCTGAAGCGGCAGCCGCGCGGCGGATCGCGCAGATCGGGGAGCCCGCCCGGGATGGTCGGCAGGCGCAGCGCCCGCTGGCCGCGCACGCGGGGCGGGCGGAACCCGCGCGCCGGGACGCTCCTGAGGAGCGAGCGCGTGTACGGGTGCGACGGCGCCGCGAGCACGTTGCGCGCCGGCCCTCGCTCCACGACGACGCCGGCGTAGAGGACGACGATCTCGTCCGCGAGCTCGCCGACCACCGCGAGGTCGTGCGCGATGAGCAGGAGGCTCATCGACGTCTCGGCCTTGAGCCGATCGAGGAGGTCCAGGATCTGCGCTTGCGTGGTCATGTCGAGCGCGGTGGTCGGCTCGTCGGCGATGAGCAGCGAGGGCCCTGCCGCGAGGGCCATCGCGATCATGACGCGCTGGCGCATCCCGCCGGACAGCTCGTGCGGATAGCTGTTCGCGCGCACCTCGGGCTCGGGGAAGCCGACCTTGCGCAGGAGGCTCACCGCGTAGAGCCGGGCGGCGCCGCGGGACATGGGCAGGTGCAGCCGGACGGCCTCGGCGATCTGGGCGCTGACCGTGTAGACGGGGTTCAGCGAGGTCATCGGCTCCTGGAAGATCATGCCGATCTTCCCGCCGCGCACGGCGCGCATCTCGCGCTCGCTCAGCGCGAGGAGGTCCTGGCCCTCGAGCTCGATCGCGCCGCCGTCGACGGCCGCGTAGGGCGCGGGCAGCAGCCGCAGGATGCTGAGCGCGGTCACCGTCTTGCCGCACCCCGACTCGCCGACGAGCGCGACGCTGCTCCCGCGCGGCACCGTGAACGACACGCCGTCGAGGGCGCGGGTGACGCGGCCGTCGGCGGTGAACGAGACGCGCAGGTCGCTCACCCGGAGCAGCGCGGGCGGCGGGGCCTCCCCGGGCGCCGGCGGCGGCGCGGCGCGGCGGAGCGGGAGTGGGCGCACGCTCGCCGTCGAGCGCTGGGTGACGGCGGGCTCGTCGTCGTCATCGTGGGGGCCGCGCGCGAGGGGCGGCGCGCCGGGGGTGAGCGGCGCGCCGGACGCGGGCGGCGCGCCGGGGGTGAGCGGCGCGCCGGACGCGGGCGGTGCGGCGGGCGGGGTGCTGGGCGTGGAGGGCCTGCGCCAGCCGCCGTCGTGGCGGATGAGGGGAAGGGGGAGCGAGTTCCGCGCGCCGAGGTCGTCGTCCTCGTCGCCCTCGTCGTCCTGGCCGGTGCTCACCGTACGTACACCTCGAGGAGGGGGCCGGCGCCCTGGGAGGTGCCCATCGAGTAGGCCGCCCCGACGGCGTCTTTGCCCGGCGCGAGGATGGCGATGCCGTGGTCGTCCTTGCGCCGCCTGGCCCAGTCGCGCACGAGCGAGGTGACGTCGATCCGCAGCGGCGTCGCCGGGCGGCGCCGCGCGATGGCGGCGGCTTCCGGGATCGACAGGCGCGGCTGCCGGCCCCACGTGGCCGTCTCGGAGCGCCACGGCTCGAGGATGCGCGCCACCTCCAGGGTGACCGCGCGCTCGGCGGGCGGCGCCAGCGGGGCTGGCTCCAGCAGGACGAAGGCGCTCGCGATGTCGGCGTCGACGCCGAAGGTCGGCGTGAACCGGAGCAGCAGCACGATGTCGCCGGTCCCGGCGCGCCCGAGCGCGATCGCGTCGGGGACGCCGGGCGTGGCCGCGGCGTCGCCGTTCTCCGCGATCACGGCCAGGTCTGCCGGCCGGAGCAGCAAGCGGCGCGCATCGATGGGCGAGGGGAGGGCGCTCGGCGGCCGGCAGCGCCCCGCGACGCAGTAGTGGGCGCCGCAGACGCCCGCGCCCGCGCAGACGCCCGCGTCCGTCGCGGGCGCGGCGCCGCAGCCCAGGAGCGGCGCCGCCGCGACGAGCAGGGCCACGGGCGCGAGGGCGGCGAGCAGACGCACGGCGGGGGCGACCATAGCAGAGGGCGGCCCCGCTGACAGGGGCGCGGCTCGCCGGGGGAGGCGAAGGCGCGGGGCGGCGCGGGTGGGGCTGCGGCGTGCCCGGGGCAGCGATCCGAGGCCCGGGAGAGGCTGCGGTGTGCGCCCGGGGCGCTGGGGGCCGGGCGGAGGGGAGGCGATGCCCCTCACGGGCGTTGCGATCCCTGTTGTCGGGCAGCGGCCGCTCTGCTGGGATGCCGTGTCGTGCGCGTTCGAGCCGTTACCTTCCTGAGGGCGCTCGTGATCGTGGCCTCCTTGCCCGCGGCGCTCGCTGCCTGCGGGAAGAATGCGCCGCTCGGGTCTCCGTGCCGCGCTGACGACGACTGCGCCTCCGGCCTCGCCTGCCACCGCGAGCAGTGTCTGCACGAGGGGAGCGCCCGGCGCCTCCGCGAGGAGGAGCAGCGCGCCTCCGCCGACGCCGGCGCGCGGAAGGTCGGCGACCGCATCGAGGTCGAGTGGAAGGGGTCGTACAAGCCGGCGATCGTCACCGGCGTCGTCGCCCGTGGCTCCTACCGGGTCCACTTCGAGGGCTACGACGCGCAGTGGGACGAGGTCGTGACCGAGGCGCGCATCAAGGGAGGCGCGCGATCGGGCCCGGGGCCGAGGACGGCCATCCCGGCGGCGAGCAGCTCGTCGCGCTGAGCGGCGGAAGGCCGGTTTCAGAGCACGCGCAGCTCGCCGGCGGGGACCGGAGACGGTGCCTCGAAAGCAGCTGAGCTGGTGGTGGCCGGATTTGAACATGAAGGCGGGGAGGCGGGAAGAAAAGATCAATGCCCTTCCCGCCTTCATGTGCATCACTCCGGAGCAAATAGGGCCACCACGTGCCGTGGAGCCGACGTCATCGAGTCCTCGCCGAGGCAAGGAGTGATCTTCGATATCGGGTAAGCCAGGTGAGCTGATTTATACAGCGACGGTACGATTCGGTCGCCATGCCGACGTGCTGTTCTCAGCCGGGCTCCCCGTGCTCCGTCGCGCGTCGCTGGCTCGACGCGAGCCAGCGGCGTGGCAGCCAGCGATCCGCGCCATGCGGTGATCAGAAGAGCGTGCTATGGGAATGTAGCCCCTGCCCCGAGCTGACGCCGGGGCGCGCACGTTCCGCCTTGCTTCGAAAGTTCGCCTCAGACCACGACGTGGCGCATCGCCGGAATGCCTCGGCGTGCGTCAGGTGCGCTCCACCTGAATGGCTGGTCACTCCATGAGCAAGACAATGCCGCCCGACACCGATCGATCGGTACCGTTCCACCGGCGTTCCCTCGCGGCGGGCGTGTCCGCGATGGCGCTCTTCTGTCTGACGGCGGTTGCCTGTACCGGGCAGCTCGGCGACGGCAGCTCTGACGACGGCACGCTGATCGACCCCGTCACGGGGCAGCCCACAGCGCAAGACTGCAGTGTCGCTCGAACGAGCCCCAGCGTCCTGCGCCGCCTGTCGCGGCTCGAGTACCAGCTGACGCTCCAGGACCTGTTCGAGCTCGCCGAGCCGCCCGTCGTCGACAGTATCCCGGAAGATACCGGTCAGGGCGGATTCCGGACGATCGCCGCCCTCCAGAACGTGTCGGATCAGCACCTTCGGGCCTACCTGGGGACGGCGGAGGCGCTCGGGCAGGAGCTCATGGCCGACGAGGCGCGCCGGGCCTCGGTGCTCGGCTGCGAGCCGGAGGCCTCCGATTGCCTCGAGCGCTTCGTGCAGCGCTTCGGCAAGCTCGCGTATCGGAGGCCGCTGTCCTCCGAGGAGGTGAGCGATCTGGTCGGGCGGGCGAGCGAGGTCGCGCAGGACAGGGCGGACGCGTTTCGCTTCGTCATCGAGGCGCTGCTCACCTCGCCCAGCTTCCTGTTCCGGATCGAGGTCGGCGCGACCGGCGCGGAGACGTCGCCCCTGTCGCCGCTCGAGCTCGCCTCCCGGCTGTCGTTCACGCTGTGGGGCCGGTCCCCGAGCGCAGCGCTCCTGTCGCGCGCAGAGGCCGGCGAGCTCGACACCCCGAAGGGGCTCCTCGCGGTCGCGGAGGAGATGGTCGAAGACGAGCGGACCCCGCGCTTCTACAACGCCTTCTTCAAGCAGTGGCTGACGTTCGAGCAGCTCCGCCCGCCGGCCAACCCGGACGCGTCGACGCCCGCCCTCCTGGGGGACATGATCACCGAGAGCGAGCTCCTGCTCGACGAGCACGCCTTCACCCCGGACGTCGACTTCTTCGACGCGCTCACCGCGAATCACACGTACATCAGCCCGGCGCTCGCGAAGTTCTATGGCATGGAGGCGCCGGACGACGGAATGACGCGCGTGGAGTTTCCGGACGACCACCACCGGGCGAACACCGGGCTGCTCACGCACGCCAGCCTGATCAGCGCCAAGAACGACGGCGACCTCATCTCCGTGCGCGGCCAGTGGCTCCGGCAGGCCTTTCTCTGCGAGAAGATCCATATCCCCGCCGGGCTCCTCGAGGAGCTGGAGAGCGAGCTCGCCGGGCTGAGCTACCTCGACGTCGTCAAGAAGCGCAACACGCAGGCCGGGTGCGCCGGCTGCCATGCGCGCATCGATCCGATCGGCGTCGGGTTCGCCCAGTACGACAAGCAGGGGCGGTACGACGGGAGCATCGCTATCGACGAGTTCGGGATCGAGCCGCGCCTCCAGGGCGCAGCCAACGAGTCGTTCGACTCGCTCGCCGCCCTGGCGGCGGAGCTCCGGCAGAGCCCGAAGCTGGCCGCGTGCGTCGCGGAGAAGCTGTTCACGTACACCCAGGGACGCGAGCCGGCGGTCGAGGATCGCTGCGCCATCGACGCCGCCGCGGAGAGCTTCGCGCAGGACGGCAACCGGTTCCGCTCCTTCCTGACCGCCATCGTGCAGTCTCCGGCGTTCCGGCTGCGAAGGGCGCCAGAGTGATGTGCTCGCAACCCGTCCGACCGATGATGGAAGAGGAGTGTCGCCAGTGAAGATCTCGAGAAGAGCTCTGCTCCGCGGCGCCGGCGTCGCGGTCGCCTTGCCGTTCCTCGACGCGATGCGACCGCAGCGCGCCAGCGCCGCGCCGGCGGATCCGAAGCGCTTCGTGGCCTTCTTCGTTCCCAACGGCACCGACCCCGGCGCGTGGCACCCGCGCACGGCGGGGCCGCTCTCGGCCGAGGGGCTGACGCCGGCCCTCGTGGACATGAAGGGCTTCGCCGCCGAGCGCGAGTGGCCGGCGGGCGATCCGATCTGGCGCGATGTCACGATGGTGTCCGACGTCGACCACCAGGTCATCTGCTCCGAGATCCACAGCCCGGCGATGGCGCTCTGCGCCCACACCGACGGCGGCGGACAGTCCGTCCCGCGCAAGGCCACGCTCGACCAGTACCTGGCCGATCACATCGCGGCCGAGACCCCTTACCGCAGCATCAACGTGTCGCCCACGGGCGACACGGCGGTCACACAGGGCTTCACCTCGTTCCGGGAGGGCGGTCAGGTCGAGGACGCCTTCCGCGACCCGTCCCGCCTGTTCGACACGCTCTTCAGCAACCTGGGCGAGCCGAGCGAGGGGATGGACGACATCCGGCGGCGCCGCGCCAGCGTCCTCGACTGGGTGAGAGAGGACGCAAGGCGGCTGAACCAGCGCCTCGGCGCGGCGGACCGGGCGCGCGTGGAGCAGCACCTCGAGTCGGTGTTCGAGCTGGAGAAGCAGATCCAGTCCACGACCCAGTCGAGCTGCACCGTCCCCGGCGAGCCCCCGCGGGGGCTCGACCTGCACGGCAAGTTCAAGCAGATGATCGATCTCGGGCTGCTCGCGCTCACCTGCGACCTGACGCGGGTGCTCGTCCTGCAGTACTCGAACAGCTGGGGCCTCGATTTCGCCGGTTACGACCTGCCCGACGGCGTGGGGGACTGGAGCGACCACTTCATCTCGCACAAGCTCGGCGACCGCGATCGCGCGACCGATCTCGACGGCCTGCCGCAAGCGGAGGCGATGCGCATCGCCAACGCCCGCGTCGTCCAGACCTCGCGGTTCAAGGTGCGCCGCTTCGCCTACCTGCTCAACGCGATGAAGGCCGCCACCACGGCGACAGGTAACCTCCTCGACGAGTCGCTCGTGCTCTACACGTCCGAGAACGGCGATGGCGACTCCCACGGTCGGAAGAACATGCCCATCATGCTGGCCGGACACGTGGGGGGCTTCCAGACAGGCCGCGCCGTCCGCGCGAACAACGCGCCTACCGGCGGGCTCCATTGCTCGATCATCAACTACTTCGGCGTCGAGCTGTCGAAGTACGGCGACCCGGCGAGCGGCCCGATCGCCGGTCTGTGAGCCCCGCGGCCGGCCGATCGACGAGGCGAGCGCAGGCTCGGCGCCGCCGCGCGCCTGCGCTCAGGTGATCTCGAATGCTCGTCGTGAATCCGCCCGTCAGTCGATCTGCAGGTGGTAGTGCGCGGGCGTCGTCTCCTCGATGACCAGGACGCCCCCGACCTCCGCGGTGCTCTCGAGGAACGCGCGCTTCTCCTTCGGCGACATGGTCCTGTTGCGCACGTCCACGGCGCCTCGGCGCAGGTGCGCAGAGACGTAGATCCCCCGGTCGATCTGGTCCTGGATGACGGCCTCCATGGCGGCGACCACCTGCTCCGGCGGCTTGCCCGAGCGCGCCTTGTATGCCTTCTTGATCTCCTGGATCGCCGCCTTGTTCCGGTAGAGCTTGAGGAGATCCTCGCCGAGCCTGAGCTTCGTGAACATCGCCCTGGCCTGTCGGTTCGCGTCGCGTGTCCCGCTCGTGATCACGAGGTGCTCGCGCGTGCGCCGCGCGTACTCCCGGTCGATCTGCTCGAGCTTCGCGGCGATCTTCGCGGGGAGCATCACGCCCGGCAGCACCTCGTACGGCGGCGGGGTCCACGGCTCCACGGGCACGGCCTTCCCGAGCGCCGTCAGGGGCGGCAGCTGCGCGCGCCGCTCCTCCTCCTCCGACGGCAGCTCGTCGCAGTCGAGCGACGGCGCGCCCGCCGGGGCGGCGCTTTTGGCGGCGACAGCGCGCGGGGGGCTCTGGGCTCGCGGGGCGGCGCTCGCCGGCGCGGCGGCAGTGCCGGTGTCAGGCCCATGGAGGCCGGGCAGATCGAGGCCGGGCAGATCGATGGAGTCGAGCTTCTCCCTGCATCCCGCGGCGCACAGCAGCGCGGCGGCGAGGGCGCACAGGCGCCACGTCGGCTCCCTGGAGCGCTCCGGGGCGGAGCTTCGGCGTGTCGGGGGGGGCATCGTCAAAGCCGGCGCAGCGTGCCACGGGGCGCGTCACGGGAGAAAAAAACGGCGACAGCGGGCGCGCGCGTCGGAGCACCGAGGCAGGAGCCTGCGAGGCGGGCGGGGCAGGAGGGCGCCATGGACGCCGAGCTCGAGAGACCGCGACGTGACCCTCGCCCTCGGGCCGTCCGCTCGCGGCCCTGACCGCCATCGATGCTGTCCCTTCGACGCACGCGGCGCCACATCGGCTAAACGGCGTCCATGCCCCACGTTCCCTTGACCGGCCGTGTCGCCCTCGTGACCGGCGCCGGTACGCGCCTCGGCGCTGCGACCGCCCGAGCGCTCGCAGCCGCGGGGGCCGACCTGGCCGTCCACTACGCCACGAGCGGCGCCGGCGCGGACGCCGTCGTCGACGAGGCGCGCTCGCTCGGCCGGCGCGCCGTCGCGCTCCAGGCGGACCTCTACGATCGCGAGGCGGTCGCCGCGCTGGCCCGTGCGGTGCTCGACTGGTCGTCCGGTCGGCTCGACCTGCTCGTCCACAACGCGGCGAACTTCGAGCGGGTCCCGCCGGCCGAGCTCTCCGCCGACGCCTGGGACCGCGCCATGGCGCTCAACGCCACCGCGCCGTACCTGCTCACGCTCGAGCTCGCTCCTGCGCTCCGCGCCTGCCACGGAAGCGTCGTCGCGGTCGTCTGTGTGAGCGCCGAGCGCCCGTGGAGGAACTACATCCCTTATTCGGTCTCCAAGGCCGCGCTCGCCCACCTCGTCCGCGGCCTCGCGGTGGGGCTTTCGCCTGACGTGCGCGTCAACGGCATCGCACCCGGGACAGTCCTGCCGCCCTCTTCCTACGACGAGGCCACGCTCGCTCGCCTTCGCGAGCGCATCCCGCTCCGGCGCCTCGGCGAGGCCGAAGACATCGCGCGCGCCGTGGTGTTCCTTGCTGAAAACGACTTCATCACCGGCCAGATCCTCGCGGTCGACGGCGGCGCTTCGGTCGCCTGAGGCGCCGCCGCCCGTAGGGGACGATCCGCGCGGCGGGTCGGGCGCGCGCTTTGGCTTGAACGACCCTGCCCGATCGACCCATAGTTTGAGCCCCATGAGCCATACGCCCGAGACCAGCGCCGCCCCTCTCCAGGCAGAGCCTGCCCCCAGCGCGCCCACCGGCAGCGGCCCGGCCGAGGCGCCCGTCGCTGCGGTCGCCGGTGCCGAGGCCAAGCCGGCCAGCCACGACTCGACGCTGCCGGAGGCCCTGATCGCGTTCATGCTGGACCGCTGGGCGCCGGCTCCCAGCGAGCTCCCCGAGCCGATCGCGCACGCCGAGGTGTTCGCTGCCCGCCGCCGCGCCCTCTCGAAGCTCTTCCCGGCGGAGACGCTCGTCCTCTCGACGGGGCACGAGAAGGTGCGCGCCAACGACACGCACTACCGCTTTCGCCCGGGCTCGGACTTCTTCTATCTGACGGGCAACCTCGAGCCTGACTGCGTGCTCGTCCTGCAGCCGCAGGAGGGGGGCGGGCACCGGGACATCCTCTTCGTCGAGCCGAACCCCGGGCGCAGCGACAAGACGTTCTTCACCGATCGCGCGAAGGGAGAGCTGTGGGTCGGCCCCCGCCTGGGCGTCGAGCAGAGCCGCGCGCGTTTCGGCGTCGACGAGTGCCGCGGGCTCCCCGAGCTGGACGCGTACCTGAGCGGCCTCGTCGGCACGGTGACGCGTCCGCACCGCGTGCTCCGCGGCATGTCCGAGCGCGTCGACAAGCTCCTCGCCCGGCACGATCGCGACAAGCAGCTCGGCGAGGCGCTCTCGGAGATGCGCCTCCTCAAGGACGCCCTCGAGGTCGAGGAGCTCGAGGCGGTCGTCGCGTCGACGAAGCGGGGCTTCGAGGACGTCATCCGTGCGCTCCCGCGGGGGCGGAGCGAGCGAGAGCTCGAGGGCGTCTTCAACCTGCGCGCCCGGGTGGAGGGCAACGACGTCGGCTACGGGACCATCGCCGCGTCGGGCCACCACGCCTGCATCCTGCACTGGACGAGGAACGACGGCGCGCTCGAGCCGGGCAAGCTCCTTCTGCTCGACGCCGGCGTCGAGGGGAACGCGCTCTACACCGCCGACATCACCCGGACGTTGCCGATCAACGGGAAGTTTTCCCCGGAGCAGCGCGAGATCTACGAGCTCGTGCTCGAGGCGCAGGAGGCGGCGATCAACGAGGTGAAGCCGGGCAACGATTTCATGGAGCCGAACCGCGCGGCGATGCGGGCGCTCGCCCGGGGGCTCGAGCGGCTCGGCATCCTGAGCGTCTCGGCCGAGGAGGCGCTCAGGGAAGACAAGCAGTTCTACCGCCGGTACTCGCTCCACAACGTGAGCCACATGCTGGGCCTCGACGTGCACGACTGCGCGCAGGCGCGGCAGCAGGTCTACAAGTTCGGCAAGCTCAAGCCGGGGATGGTGCTCACGGTGGAGCCTGGCCTGTACTTCCAGATCGATGACGAGACGGTCCCGGCCCGCTATCGCGGCATCGGCGTGCGCATCGAGGACGATATCCTCGTCACGGAGACCGGATATCGGAACCTGTCGATCGATATCCCGCGGACCGTGAGCGACGTGGAAGCGTGGATGGCCGGCCTGTGGGCGGCGGCGAGGTGATGTGAGCCGCGGGCCGGACGGCGCCGGGCGGGGATTCCGCTGACGCAGAGAGCCGCAGGGGAGGGCGCTGGAGACAGAGCGCGCGGGCAATCGGGCTCGTCAGAGAGCGTGCGGTACGGCGGCGGTGTGGGAGGTTGTCTGCGGGATGTCCTGAGGTCCAGGAACTCCGCGATCGCGAGGGGCCCTGCACCGCTGGAGACACGGCGGCCGCGTTCCGCAGCGGGCATGCGGGCGCGACGAGCGCGATCCGTCGGCGCCAGGCGCGGTACGTCGACGCCAGAGCGATGGCTGCTCGGGGATAGCGGCGCTACGCTGCCGAAGAGGAGACCCCTATGCACAAGTCTCGCCTTCAGCGTGGGTCAGGGACCGCCATTCACCCAGGCGGACGCGCGCTCGCGACGTCGCTGCTCGCGGCAGCGGCGCTGGTCGCCGTTGCCGGCGCGGCCAGGGCCGACGGAACGGACGGCCGAGGCGCCGGGGTCGCGCTCGCGGCGCGCTCTCCGGGGATGCTCGAGCCCCGTCTCCCTGGGTACGCCAACCCCGCGCTGCCCGTCGATGTCGATCGCTCGAACCGCTTCGATCTCCTGAGCGAGCCGGTCGCGACCGCGGGCGAGCCGCTGCACGGCCTGGCCTCCGAGCTCGACGAGACAAGCTACGACATCCCGGGGCAGATCGTCGTCGACGCGCGCGACGATCTCGACGACAGCGCGCTCGCGGCGCTCGCGCGCGACTTCTCGCTGAGCGTCGTGCCGACCGCGCTCGCCTCGGAGACCCGGATCCAGATCGCCACCGTGGACGGCCCGGTCAGCGCGGCCCTGCAGCGGCTCGCACAGGATCCGCGCGTGGAGGTGGCCGAGCCGCTCGCCTGGGTGCGCGCCTCGTTCGTCGCGAACGATCCGCTGCTGAAGGACCAGTGGCACATGGCGCGCGTGGGCGCCGAGCGCGCATGGGACTTCGCCACCGGCCGCGGGGTCACCGTCGCCGTGGTCGACACCGGCATCGCGTGTGAGACGCACGGGCCGTTCACCAAGGGCACCGACCTGGCCTCGACCGAGTGCGTGGAGGGGTGGAACTTCGTCAACAAGACGACCCACGCGAACGACGACCAGGGCCACGGCACGCACGTGGCGGGCACGATCGCGCAGTCGACCCACAACGGCCTCGGGGCCGTGGGGCTCGCGTTCCACGCGCGGCTCATGCCGGTCAAGGTGCTGAACGAGAGCGGCTGGGGCACGACCGCCGACGTGGCCGACGGCATCCGGTGGGCGGCCGAGCACGGCGCCGACGTCATCAACCTGAGCCTCGGCGGGCCGCGCAACTCCAAGGTCCTCCAGAGCGCGATCGACTACGCGATCTCGCGCGGCACGGTCGTCGTCGCGGCGGCCGGCAACACCGGCGGGCGCGTGCAGTACCCCGGCGCCTCCGACGGCGTCATCGGCGTGAGCGCCACCGACGCGAACGACAAGATCGCGAGGTTCTCCTCGCGCGGCCAGGGCGTCGACGTCGCGGCGCCCGGGGTGAACGTCACCCAGCAGACCATCTGCAACCGCGGGCGCGACAAGTGCGAGGGCTACCCGGTGTACAGCGGCACCTCGATGGCCGCGCCCCACGTGGCCGGCGCGGCGGCGCTGCTCGTGAGCCTCGGCGTGTCGGACCCGCGCGCGGTCGAGGACGCGCTCCGCTCAGGCGCGCGCAGGGTCGACGACTCCGACAGCGGCAGGCTCCTCTACGGGGCCGGCATCCTCGACGCCGCGAGCTCGGTCGTGCGCGTCACGCAGAGCCACATCGTCGTGCGGCTGCTCGCGCTGCTCGTGCTCGCGATGTGGGTCGGCCGCCGCGCCCGCAAGAAGGAGGCGAACGCCACGAGCCCGTGGCAGGCGAGCTTCCTCCTCCCGGCGCTCGCGGCGGGGCCGGGGCTGTTCTTCTTCGCGCCGTGGCTCCTGCCGCGCGTGGACCTCGTCGTCGACGTGCTGGCCCGGCCGATCGCCGACCTCGACCTGCTGATCGGCGCCTCGGTCCACCGCTGGCTGCCGCTCGCCAACGCGCTCA
Source organism: Sorangium sp. So ce362 (assembly GCF_051519845.1). Classification (NCBI taxonomy): domain Bacteria; kingdom Pseudomonadati; phylum Myxococcota; order Polyangiales; family Polyangiaceae; genus Sorangium; species Sorangium sp. So ce362. Next base: position 11,280,457 of record NZ_CP150332.1, read on the forward strand.
TCCCGCTCGGCCTCACCTCGATCTTCTTCGGCGTGAAGAAGCTCCGGCCGGCGATCGCGGGCATCGCCGTCGGTACGGCGGCCTACCTCACGTCGGTCGTCGTGCTCGGTGAGGTCGCCGGCCCCCTCGGCCGGATGGCCCTCGTCGTCTGGTGCGCGGCCAACGCCGCAGCCTGCCTCTGGATCGCCCGGACGAACCTCTCCGCGCGCTGAGCCGGCGCGCGCCGCGCTCGCTCGTGGCCGGGCCAGGAGCCCAGCCGTTATGACCTCCCCGGCAAAACGAGCTAGGATGCCGGCCATGCGGCCCGGCACCTTGCTCCTACCCTTTGCGCTGCTCCTCGGGGCGTGCGGCGGCTCCTCCAGCGAGACGCCGTGGCCCGCCGAGCCGGAAAGCCCCGCGCTCGGCCCCACCGACGAGGCGGCGATCGCGCCGGTCGACGGGCGCGAGCGCCCCGAAGGCGTGGATGAGGGCTCGGCCGGCCAGGCCGACGCCGGCCGCTGAACCGGCGCGGAGGACGGCATGGTGGACAGCCGGACGGCGGGCACGCAGCGAAGGGCCTGGCTCTCCGCGGCCCTGCTGTCCGTGGCGCTGCTGGTCGCGCCGCTCCTCTTCTGGCTGCTCCTGCCGCGCCCCGACCCCGTGATGGCAGCGCGGCGCGAGCCCGCGACCGCGCTGCTCCCTGCGCCGCAGCCGGAGCTCGCGGAGCCGCGCGAGGTCGAGGTCGAGGCGCCGCAGCCGGCGCCGCCGCCGCCGCCGCCGCGCGAGACGACGGCCGCGCGCGCTGAGCCGGTCCGCGGCGTGGTCCTCGATTCGGAGGGCCGCCCCAGCGCAGGCGCCGTGGTCAGCTGCCGCGATGAGCCGGGCGTGTCGGCGAGCGCTGACGCCAGGGGGCGCTTCGAGCTGCCGCCCGAGGCCGACGGCTGCACCGCGACCGCGGCGCAGCCTCCGTTCGGCGAGGCCGAGCCCACGCGCCTCGCCGCGGGCCGCGACAACGTCCTCCACCTGATCGCCGCGGGGGCGATCGCGGGCGAGGTCGTGGATCAATCGGGCAGGCCCATCGAGGCGTACCTGCTGGCGATCGAGTCGTTCCAGCCGGCCGGATCCGGCGCGCGCGGGAGCATCGATGGCCGCGCGCGCAAGGTGTCCGATCCGGGCGGCGCGTTCCGGTTGGACGAGCTCGCGCCGGGCCGCTACGTGCTGACGGTGAGCGCGGCCGGCCGCCCGCCGACGCGGAGCCCGGCCGTCGACGTCGAGGCGGGCCGCGTCGCCGACCGCGTGAGGATCGTGCTGCCGCAGGGCGCGACGCTGAGGGGCAGGGTCGTCGACGCCGCGTCGCGCGCCCCGGTCGTCGAGGCCCAGGTCGAGCTCGACTCCGTGACCTCGTCCGGCGCGAACGCGATCTCGCTCTCGCTCACCGACGCGAACGGCGACTACGAGCTCCAGGGCGTGCCCGCGAGCGGCCCGTTCTCGGTGCGCGTGCGCCACGAGGAGTACATATCCAAGATCGTGTCCAGCCTCGACGCGCGCGGCGCGGGCTCGGTGCGCGCCGACATCGAGCTCCGCATGCTGGACGACGGCGGATCGCGCGAGGAGCTCACGGGCATCGGCGCGATGCTCTCGGCCTCGTCGAGCGGCGTCACGATCGCGGGCCTCATCGAGGGCGGGCCCGCGGTGTCTGCCGGGCTCGCGCAAGGCGACGTCATCGTCCGCATCGACGGCGAGAACGCGAGGGAGCTCCCGCTCGCCGACTGCATCCAGCGCCTCCGCGGCCCGGTGGGGACGCGCGTCACCGTCGGCGTCGAGCGCGAGGGGCGCGTCCTCGAGGTGACAATGCAGCGCGACGTCGTGGTTCGATGAACGGCCGCGCGCCGAGGTGCTAAGGGTCGATCCATGTCCATGCGCCCTACCGCGCTTCCCCCGGCCGGAGCTCCGGACGTCCTCTACCTGATCGACCTCTCGGGCTACGTCTTCCGCGCCTACCACGCGATCAGCCCGCTCTCGAGCCCGAGCGGCGAACCGACGCATGCGACGTACGGCACCGTCGCGATGCTCTCGAAGCTCGTGGACGAGCGCAAGCCCGCGTACCTCGGCGTGGCGATGGACTCCCCGGGCAAGACGTTCCGCGACGATCTCGACCCCCGCTACAAGGCCCACCGGCCCCCGCCGCCGCCCGATCTCGGGGTGCAGATGAGCCGGTGCCGGGAGATCGTCGAGGCGTACCGCATCCCGATCTTCATCCAGGAGGGGCTCGAGGCGGACGATCTCGTGGCCGTCACCGTTGCGCGGGCCAAGGAGCGGGGGCTGCGCGTGGTCATCGCGTCGAGCGACAAGGATCTCATGCAGCTCGTCGACGACGAGCGGGTGATGCTCTGGGACGCGATGCGCGACAAGGTCTACGGCCACCCCGAGGTCGTCGCGAAGTTCGGGGTGCCGCCGGAGCAGGTGCGCGACCTGCTCGCCCTCGTCGGCGACAGCTCGGACAACGTCCCCGGCGTCCCCGGCGTGGGCCTGAAGACGGCGGCCGAGCTGCTCGCGCAGTTCGGCTCGCTCTCGTCGATTTACGCCCGCCTGGACGAGGTGAAGAAGCCTCGCATCCGCGAGTCGCTCAAGCAGCACGAGGCCGACGCGCTCCTGTCGCAGAAGCTCGTGACGCTCGACGGCAGCGCGCCCGTCTCGCTCGATCTGGAGACGCTGCGCTACGGCGGCGCGGACACCGGCAGGCTCAGGGAGCTCTTCACCGAGCTCGGCTTCTCGCGCTTCCTGAAGGCCGTCCGCGCGCCCGAGCCCGCCGCGCGCGCGGCGACCTACCGGGTCATCGCGACGCGCGAGGAGCTCGAGGGCTTCGCGAGGTCCGCGCGCGCGGCCGGGCGCCTCGCCATCGACGTGCTCGCCACGAGCCGCGAGCCGATGAGCGCCCACGTCTGCGGCGTCGCGCTCGCCTGCGAGCCGGGGCAGGCCGTCTACGTCCCGCTGGGCCATCGCTACCTCGGCGCGCCGGCCCAGCTCGCGATGAGCGACATCGACGCGGTGCTCGGCCCGCTGCTCGCCGACCCGGAGCTCCCGAAGGTGGGCCACGACGTCAAGTACTGCGAGGTGATCCTGCTGCGGCACCGCATCGGGCTTCTGGGGGTCGCCTTCGACACGATGCTGGCGAGCTACCTGCTCGATCCCGAGGGGAAGAACCAGCTCCACGAGCTCGCCGAGCGCGAGCTCGGCGCCAAGATGCAGACCCTCGACGAGGTGGTCCCGAAGCGCCGCGGGCAGGCGCAGCGCGCCCTCGACGAGATCGAGCTCGGCGAGGCCTCGACCTACGGGGCGGCGTTCGCCGACGTCGCGCTCTCGCTCACCGACCGGCTGCGCCCGCGGCTCCGCGCCGAGCGGCTCGAGGATCTGCTCATGCAGATCGAGCTGCCCCTCTCCGCGGTGCTCGCAGAGATGGAGCTCACGGGCGTCCTGGTCGACCCGCAGGCGCTCGCGCAGCTCGGCGCGAAGATGACGACCGAGCTCGCGGCGCTGGAGCAGAAGGCGCGCGAGATGGTGGGGCACGACATCAACCTGGCGTCGCCGAAGCAGCTCGAGGCGGTGCTGTTCGACGAGCTCAAGCTGCGCTCCCAGCGCAAGACGAAGACCGGCCGCTCGACCGACGCCGACGTGCTCGAGGCGCTCTCGGAGGACCACCCGTTCCCCGGCGTGGTGCTCGAGCACCGCGTCATCGCGAAGCTCAAGGGCACGTACGTCGACGCGCTGCCGCGCCTCGTGCACCCGAGCACGGGCCGGATCCACACGCGCTGGAGCCAGGCCGTGGCCGCGACCGGGAGGCTCTCGTCGCAGGATCCGAACCTGCAGAACATCCCGATCCGCACGGAGCTCGGGCGGATGATCCGGCGCGCGTTCATCGCGCCGCCGGGCAGCGTGATCGTGAGCGCCGACTACTCCCAGATCGAGCTGCGCGTGCTCGCGCACCTGTCGAAGGATCCGGTGCTCGTCGACGCGTTCCGCACCGGGCAGGACGTGCACGTGCGCACCGCGATGGAGATCTTCGGCGTGGACGAGGCGGGGGTCACGGACGAGATGCGCCGCCGGAGCAAGACCATCAACTTCGGCGTGATCTACGGGATGGGCGAGTCGGCGCTCGCGAAGCGCCTCGACATCTCGCGCGCGGAGGCGGCGCGCTTCATCGACGCCTACTTTGCGCGCTACCGCGGCGTGCACGAGTTCATGGAGCGGACGATGGCCGAGGCGAAGCGCTCCGAGTCGGTGCGCACGCTGCTCGGCCGGCGCCGGTTGCTCCCGGATCTGCGCAGCAGCGACCGCATGCGCCGCGCCCAGGCCGAGCGCATCGCGCAGAACACCCCCATCCAGGGGACGGCGGCGGATCTCTTGAAGCTCGCGATGGTGCGCGTCCCGCGCCCCGTGGTCCCCGGCGCGCGCATGGTGCTCACGGTGCACGACGAGCTCGCGTTCGAGGTGCCGGCCGAGTCGGTGGACGAGGCGAAGGCCAGGGTGCGGGAGGCCATGGAGTCGGTCTTCCCGCTCGACGTGCCGCTCGTCGTCGACATCGGCCACGGCCCGACCTGGGCCGACGCCCACTGACGCTCGCGGACGCTGGGCCGACGCCACGGTGCGCCGCGATGACCAGGCCTGCGGCGGCACAAGGGCGCCGGCCGCGGCATCACGGCGATGAGTGGAGACAAAACGACGACGCCCGCTTCACCTTGCGGTGGAGCGGGGCGTACGTGCGGAGAGGTTGCCGCTCAGCTCGCGGCGGTCTTGGCGGCGACGCTCGCCTTGTGAAGGGCGAGGGCCAGGCGGCTCTTCACGCGCGACGCGCGCTTGGCGGGGATCGCCCCCTTCGACGCGGCGCGATCGAGCGCGCTCTCCGCGGCGGTGACCGGCGCGGTGGACTCCTGCGAGACGCCCTTCAGCGCGGTGCGCGCCTTCTTGACGACCGTGCGGAGCTCCGACTTGATGGCGCGGTTGCGCGCGGTCCTGGTGATGCGCTGGCGATTGCGCTTTTCGGCGGATGCGTGATTGGCCATGAGAAAAGCTCTCCTACTTCTTCGCCTGCGCCTCGGTGGGCGTGGCAGCGCGCAGGGCGTCCGGCGCGTTCTGATCGTAACCCGCCGGATGGATCGGGAACTTGGGGGTGCCGTGCGCGCGTTCGAAGCGCTTGCGGACGGTGCCCGCAGAGCGCGCCTTGCGTTGACGGATGCGCTGGGTTTGCTGGGTCGCGGAAACCATGGGGGCGCGCATTCTACCTGCGGGCCCCCTCATGTCAACCTGGAGGTTGAGCCTCCCTGGGCTAGGGCCGGATCGTGGCGCTCACCGCGAACGACGGCTTCGAGAACGGGCCGACGTTCGCGCCCTTGAGCGCCGCCTGCACGCAGCTCGACTGGCCGTTCGCCGCCGCCCAGCCGCTGACGCTGACCTTGCTCACCTGGCCTGTCGACGAGAACGTGATCTGCGCGCGCGACACGTCGTCCGCGCCCGCCACGCACGCCCTCGCGTTGCCCATGACCGAGCCGAGCGCGGCCTGCACCGAGCCCTGCGACGGCTGCTCGGGGATGTTCTGCTGCCGGAGCGAGCCCGAGGCCGGCACCGGCGCCTCCGACACCACCGACGGCTGCTTCTCGCCGCCATCGCCCACGGCGGCCTGCATGGCAGAAGGCAAATCCCCCGGCTTGCCAGGCGCTGCCGGCGCCGCCGCCACCTTTCCCTGCTCCGGCTTCGGCGCGGCGGCGGGCGAGGCAGGCGCCGCGGGCGCCGCCGCGCCGGCGCCGACCGGTGCCGCTGGCGCCTTGGGCGCCGCCGCCAGCTTCTCCGCCGCTTCCACGGGCTGCGGCTCGGGCTGCGCGTGTTCTACCGGCGCGGCGGGCGCGGCGGCGACCGGGGCAGCAGGCTGTGCCGGCCGCTCCTCGCGCGGCGCGGCGGGCGCCAGGACGGCGGGTGGCGCTGCCGCCGTCGCGGCCGCCGTCTCCTGCGGCGAAGGCGCCTTCGTCTTCACCACGACCGTCACCGCCGCGGCCAAGCCGAGGGCCGCGAGGGCCGCGCCGGCGATCATCCCGCCGGACCGCTGCTTCGCAGGAGCCTCGGCAACGGGCGCGGACGGGGCGCGCGGCCTCCTCACCGACACCGCCGCGACCGCGGCCGGCTTCTCGTCCTCGTCGAGCAGGTCGGCCGTGCCGGGCTGCGCCTTCTCGGCGGACTCCACCTGCTCCGGGGGCACCGACGCGCTGAGCCGGTTGAGATCGATGACGCCGGAGTCCTCGGTCACCCCCTCGGCCGGCCGCAACGAAGGCGACGACGCGCGCAGGGCGCCGGAGAGCGAGCCGCGCGCCGGCGGCATCGAGCCACGTCCCGAGGACGGCAGCGGCGTGGACAGCGGGCCGCGCCCGGACGGCAGCGGCGTCGAGAGCGCCGGGTTGCTCCCGGAAGCGCCGCTCATGCGACCCGGGGCCTGGCTGGCGCGCTCGGCGATCTCCTTCAGCGACGGACGTTTCTTCTCCGGGGGCCGTGAAGCGCTGCCGCCCGACAGGCGCGCTTCAGCCTTCGAGGCCCTGCCTGTTTCTGATCCGTCCGCCATGGTACTGCGTTCTCCTGCTGCGCGTACTTCGCGCAGAACGTCCCCCGTCTGCTCCTCGCCTGGCTCTGCGGCGAGGTCCGGGGCCGCGAGGAGGTCGGCCACCGCCGCGGTGTCCTCCGATCGCCGGGATAGGGCGACCTCGATGATGCGAGCTGCCCGCGTCTCCCACGCCGCCTCGTCGACGGCGGGGGCAGGCCAATCGTTGAGCATCCGATCGAGGTCGAGCTTGCTGGTGACGTTCATTCGGCGTCCCCTCCGAAACCGCGCTCCGCGAGGTAGACGCGGAGTTTGCGGCGCGCCTCGTGGACGCGCCAGGCAACTGTTCCCTCCGGACAGCCCAGGATTCTGGACGCGTCCTCGTGGGGCACGCCGTCGATGCACACGAGGATGAGCGTCGTCCGCAGCGTGTCCGAGAGCGTATCGATGCCGTCGCAGAGCGCGGCCGCGAGCTCGCGCCGCTGGGTCGTCGCGGCCGGATCGACGCCGTGGCTCGGGCGCGTCTCGAGCAGCAGCGCCTCGATCCGCGGATCGTCCGCGGGGGTCGAGTTTCTGCTCGGCTTGCGGGCCCGGATCATGTTGAGCGAGAGGTTCACGGCGATCCGGTAGAGCCAGGTGAAGGGCTCGCTCCGCCCGTCGAACCGATCGAGCGCCTGGTAGGCCCGGACGAAGGTTTCCTGGGTCACGTCCTCTGCCTCCGCGCCCGAGCGGACGAGGTGGAACGCCAGCCGGAAGATGCGCTTCTGATGTCGACGCACCAGCGCCCCGAACGCCTGGGCATCCCCGCCCCGGGCTTGATCGACGAGCTCACGATCGCTGGTCTTGGCCATCCTAGCCGCCTCGGGATGCGAATTGTCTCCCGCGCACGGACCACAGCGCTGCCGCGGACAGCTCTTCGCGACGGCCACTGACCGTCTCGACGAGAGAAGCCCCTCGCGGCGAGCCCTGCTTCGTGGAGGCGAAGCTGGACGATGAGGAGGCAAGTTCCACGTTCAGGCGCGCGAAGATAGCCGAACACTCCTCTTAGGACAAACCATGCGCCCCGGACCTTGGGCATCACGGCGCGACTTCGACGGGCCGGGCGATACGCCCGCGCCGGCGCGCCCCGAGCCGGCTGCGGCGTCCTGGCCGACGGGGCGCCGGGGCAGGCGCCGAGCCGAGCGCGGTCGCGCGCTGGCCGCGGCCGCCCGCGTCGCTGCTATGGTCGGCGGATGCGACGCTTCTCGAGCTGGATGCGCACCCTGGGGCTCATCGCTGCGGCCTTCGCGGGGGGGGCGGCGACTTCCCACCTCGCGGGCGCGAGCACACAGGCGCAGAGCCCCTACGCCCCGCTCGAGCAGCTCGCGCGCGTGCTCGTGCTCGTCGAGAACCATTACGTCGAGCCGGCACAGCGCAACAAGATCATCGACGGCGCCATCAAGGGAATGGTCGCGGAGCTCGACCCGCACTCCGCGTACATGAGCGCCTCCGAGTTCGCCCAGTTCCAGGAAGAGACAGGGGGGACGTTCGGCGGCGTCGGCATCGAGGTCGATGCCAAGGACGATCACATCACCGTGATCGCGCCGATCGAGGGCTCGCCGGCGGCGCGGGCGGGCATCCGCTCCGGCGACCAGATCATCGCGATCGACGGCCGCCCCGTGCGCGGCGAGCGCCTCGACAAGCTCGTCAAGATCATGCGCGGGCCCCCCGGCTCCCGGGTGAAGCTCACGATCCGCCGGCAGGGCGCGGCCGAGCCGCTCACGTTCGATCTCGCGCGGGAGCAGATCCACGTCACGAGCATCGCCGCGAAGCGCCTCGATCGGGACGTCGCGTACGTCCGCGTGAAGCAGTTCCAGGACGGCACCCACGAGGAGATGCTGCGCGCCGCGGCGAGGCTGCGCGCCGCGTCGAAGACGCCGCTGGCCGGGGTGATCCTCGATATGCGCAACAACCCCGGCGGCCTCGTCCACGAGGCGGAGGCCCTGGCCGACGAGTTCCTCTCGTCGGGGACGATCTACTCGACGCGCCAGCGCAACCAGGTCGTCGACGAGGCGAAGGCGCACGACGGCGGCGCGTTCGCCTCGCTGCCCGTCGTCGCGCTGGTGAACGAGTACTCCGCGAGCGCCGCCGAGCTCGTCGCGGGCGCCCTGCAGGACAGCGGGCGCGCCACGGTCGTCGGCGCGACGACCTTCGGCAAGGGGTCGGTGCAGACCATCTACGAGCTGCCCGGCGGCGCCGGGGTGAGGCTGACGACGATGCGCTACTACACGCCGAAGGGGCGCTCGATCCAGGCCCAGGGCATCCGGCCGGACATCGTGATCGAGAGCGCGCAGCAACAGGTCCCGGCCGCCATCCTCCGCGAGCAGGATCTCGAGGGGCACCTCCCCGCCGAGGGGTCGATCCGCGACGGCTCGCCGAGGGCCGTGCTCGTGGAGAAACGCGCGGAGGCCGCGGCGCGCGGCGTCGCGGGCGACGTGCCCGCCGATCCCAGCCGCGGGAGCGATTTCGCGCTCGCCGTCGGCTACCAGCAGCTCCTCCGCGCGATCCCGGCGGGCCGCTAGCGCAAGATCGCGCGCGGGGCGAGCTGCGCCGGCGCCCTCGCGTCGCGCGTCAGGCCTCGGCCCCGGCGCGGAGCCCGGTCGCCACCGCGTCGAGCACGGTGCGCGCCCTCCCGGCGAGGGTCGCCCCGGCCGCCAGGATCCCGGGGGCGGCGCGGACGCCCTCGCACCTCACGCCCACCGCCTCCAGCGCGCCCGGCCGCTCGCCGCGGGGCCACGCGATGACATCGAGCTCCGGGCCCTGCATGGAGCTCATCACGCCGAACGCGCCACGAGCGTCGCCCATCGTGACGGGCGCCTCGATCGAGAGCGTGAACGGCGCGGCGCCGCGGGCCGGGAGGTCGGGGCCGGCGCCGCGCTCGGGCGGGGTGTACGCGATGCCTCCACCGGCGAGACCGCCGACCGCCAGGATCACCGCGTCCGCGGCGAGGGGCACGTCCTCGCCCTCGATGTGGACCGCGACGCCTTCGCCCGGTTCCCCCGGTCCCCCGTGGCCACGACCCACCGCGCGCACGCGGCCGTGGCGCCGCTGCGCCCCGATCGCGACGAGCAGCGCGTCGCGCGCCGCCTCGAAGCGGAGCCCCGCCGGCGAGCCGGCGCCGATCAGCGCCTCGCCCACGGGGACGCCGAGGCGCGCCGCGAGCGCCTCGGCCCGCGGCGCGCGCGCGCCGAGCCAGGGGCCGAGCAGGATCGCCCCCGCGCCGCCCGCGCCCTCGAGCGCCTGCCGGAGCCGATCGAGGAGCCAGGAGAGCCGCGCCGGATCGTCGTGCCGGGCCGCGAGATCGCCGTCGGCGATCCGCCGCTCGTCGTCGAAGCGCAGCACCGGCGCGTCGACCGGCAGGAAGCGGAGCCCCCGCGCCCGGGCGAACGGCTCGTCCGTGAGCGCCTCCGCGAGCGCGTCGGCGTCCCACGCCGCGCGCGCCGCGCGCGGGATGAGGACGCGCGTGCGGCGGAGCGGGGCCAGATCGAGCAGCGCGCGATCCCTGCCGCGGGCGTGGCGGATCCGCCCGGCGACGGTCGCGAGGCGCACGCCGGTCGCCTGCGGCACGTCCCACAGGCCGAGCTCCGCCGCGAACTGCCTCATCGCCGGCGTGAGGTCGCCCGCGGGCAGGTCGCTGCCGAGCAGCCGCGCGGCCCGCTCGAGCTGCTCCCACGGGACGTCGTCCACCGCGCCGCCGGCGAGCGCCGTCTCACCGACGCCCGCCGAGATCACGGTGACCCGGGCCCCGCGCCGCGCCGCGCTCCACGCGGCGGCGAGCCCGGCGACGCCGGCGCCGATCACGAGGATCGATCGCGCCACGCTCTCTCCTCCGGCTCCCGCGCGGGGCGCGTCGACCGGCGATCGCTGTCCTCGCACGCCGCCGCGGTCATCTCGTCGTCCGCGGGCGCGCCGAGCTCCGACCGCACGCTGGCGATCGCGAGCGCCTCCTGCCTGGCCTGCTCCGGGCCGAGCGCGACGGCGCGCGTCATCGCCTGCCGCGAGAGGAACTCCATCGCCTGCCGCATCCCGTCGCGCGGCGGGAGCGAGAGCTCCTGCGCCACGATCTGCCCGCACCTCGCCGCGCAGCGCATGCCCCCGCACGCGCCGAGGCCGAGCCGGGTGCGGCGCGCGACGTCGGCCACGCTCCGGGCGAGCTCGTGCCGGAGGACGTAGCGCACCTCGGCCTCGATGACGGGCTCGCAGGGGCACACCGTCGCCGCCTCGCGCGGCCGCTCGCGCACCCGCTCCGCGATCCGGAGCGCGCGCGAGCCGTGCCGGTACACGAGCCGCCGCGCGGCCACCGCGTCGATCTCCAACCGCCGCGAGAGCGCGAGCGCGTCCACGGCGCGATCGCCGCCGGGCAGCGCGGTCGTGTGCGTCACGCAGCGGGCGCCGAGGTTGAAGCGCCGCGCCAGGACGTCGGTCATCTCCTCGGCGAAGAGCCGGAAGCTGGCCAGCTTGCCGCCGATCATCGAGTAGATGCCCGGCGCGCCGTGCGCCGCGTGATCGATGACCTGGTGCTCGCGCGAGAGCGCGCCCTCGGTCGGTCCGTACGCGTAGAGCGTGGGCCGCACGCCCGCAAACGTGCCGATGGCGCGCGCCTCGTGGATCTGTGGGAACACGCGGGCGATGCCCTGGATCAGGTACCTGACCTCCTCGCTCGTCGCGCGGACCTGATCGAGATCGCCGTAGAAGTCGTCGTCGGTCGTGCCGACGACGCTCATGTTTTCCCAGGGCTCGACGAAGATCTGACGGCCGTCGATCGTCTTCGACATGATCGCGTAGTTCGTGAGGCGCCGGTCGAACACGACGTGCACGCCCTTGCCGGGCCGCACCCGCGAGCTCGCGGCGGGGAGGCCCGCGAGCGACGCGGTGATCGGCGACCACGCCCCGGTCGCGTTCACGACCGTGCTCGTGCGGAGCCGCCCGCCCTCCCCGGTCACGCGGTCCCGGTAGCGGACGGCGACGACCTCGCCGGTGTCCTCGCGGCGCTCGATCCGCTCGACCGTGTGCCCCACGTACACCCTGGCCCCGCGCTCGATCGCGTCGACGGCGTTGGCGATGCAGAGCCGCGCTCCGTCGATCCCCCACTCGTCGAAGCTGAAGCCGCCCACGAGGTCTCCATGCAGCCCCGGCTCGAGCCTCCGGAGCTCGTCGGGCGACAGGCGCGCGTGCGGCTTGCCGCGCTTGAGCGGCTGGTACTTGTCGTACGCCTCGAAGAAGCCGTCGGCGAGCGTGTAGAGGACGCGCCCGTGCATCGCGTTCTCGAACGGAACGAGGAAGGGGATCCGGAAGAGCAGGTGCGGCGCGATCGCCTGGATGTGCCCCGAGTCGCGGCACGAGTTCTCGGTCACGTGCGGATCGCTGGTCAGGTACCTGAGCCCGCCGTGGATCATGCCGCTCGAGTTGCCGCTGGCGCCGAACGCGAGATCGTTGCGCTCGAAGAGGGCGACCTTCAGCCCCCGCTGCGATGCGTCACGCGCGACCCCCACGCCGTTCACACCGCCGCCGATGACCACGACGTCCACGTCGGTCTCGGCGCGGCGGGCTGGTCTTGTGGCGCTCGAAGGGAGGATCGTCACCTGCGGCGTATAGCATGCCAGAACTTTTCCACGAGCGGACCCAGCCTCGCGCGTGGCGCTACAGATACCGGACGAGATCGGCCGTCAGCCGCGGATCCGGATCGCCCAGGTCAGCTTCGCGAGGCTGCGGAGCACGTTCGGGACGCGGCGCGTGAGGTTGATCGAGGGGCGCCGCTTCTCCAGCACGCGGACGGGGATCTCCTCGATCCGCAGGCCGGCCCGGTAGGCGCGGATGACGAACTCGCTGGCGAAGACGTCCTTGTCCACGACGCACTCGCGCGCGATCCCGAGGAGCGGCTCGCGCAGGAACGCCTTGAGCCCATGCGTGTCCGTCCCGCGGAAGCCGAGCGTGGCGCGGAGGAGCCCGTTGTACATCTGGCTCGCCGCGTGCCGCGCCCACGGGCGGTCGTCGCGCGCCCCCTGGATGAGCTTGGACCCGATCACCATGTCGACGCCCCCCGCCCCCAGCATCGCGATCGCATGGCGGTGAAAATCCACGTCGCAGAGGTCGATCTCGTCGCAGAGGACGAAGCGCCCGCGCGCCCGCTCGATGCCCGCGCGGAGCGCGGCCCCATAGTTCGGCTCGCCGATCGAGAAGTGCCGCACCTCTGCGTACTTGCGCTCGAGCTCACCGGCGATGGCGAGGGTCCCGTCGCGCGAGCCGTTCTCGGCGAGCAAGAGCTCCCACCGCCAGCCGAACGGCAACAGCCGCTCGCGCAGGTCCACGACGGCGGCGTGGAGGATCGCCTCTTCGTTGTAAACGGGGATGATGATGGAGATCTCCGGCGCTTCACCCGCGCCGCCGTGGCCGGGAGCCGCGGCGCTCACGGCGCGCCTCCGAGGAGCGCCTGCGCCCGGTGCGCCGCGTCGCGCCCGAAGTGGAGCGCGTCCTCCATCGAGGAGTAGTTCCACCCGCCGTAGCGCCCGCACGAGAGGATGCGCTGGCCATCGAGGAACGGCCGCACGGCCTCCAGCGCCCCGAAGTAGCTGTGATCGAACACGACGTACGCGTGGTCGATGCGGCGCAGCCGGGCGAAGCGGATGGCGCTCGGGGCGGGGATGAGGCCCATCTCGACGAGGCCCTCCGCGACGCGCGGGAGCAGCGCCGCGAGATCGGGCTCGGCGCGATCGGCGAGCTCGACGTAGAGGCCGGCCTTGCCCGGCGGGGCCATGTCGGCGGAGAAGTTCGAGTAGCAGCCCACGCGGTAAAACGGGTACTTCGCCTCCGGGACGTAGACCCAGTGCAGCGGCTTCCCGCACGGCGTGTCGAGCGCCACGTCGAGGTAGTGGAGGTGCGTGCAGCGCAGCCGGGAGGCCGCCTCGGCGACGGCTCGAGGGGCGTCCGAGAGGCGCCTCACGAGGGCGGGCAGCGGCGCGGACGACACGAGCACGTCGTACCGGACGATCTCGTCGTCGAACACGAGCTCGCGCGCGCGCCAGTCGATCGTCACGGGCGCGCGGCCGAGCTCGATCGCCGGCGTGCCCGCGTCCCGCGGCCGCTGCTCGGCGAGCGCCCGCGCGAGCCCGTGCGTCAGCTGCCCGATGCCGAGCCGTGGGTAGAGGAACTTCGCATTGTAGCCGAGCTCGCGGCCGTTCAGCCCGACCGCTCCGGCGAGCACGTCCTCGAGCTTCGGCAACGGGACGAAGCGGGAGCACCAGTCGGCGGTGATCTCGCTCGGGTGGACCCCCCAGAGGCGGCTGTTGTAGGGGATCATGAAGTGGCGGCTGATCCCCTCGCCGAAATGCGCCAGGCAGAACTCCTCGAAGTTCCTCGGCTGGGGCCGGTCCTGCGCGAAGCGCGCCTCGATGAAGCCACGGAGGCACTCGTAGGCGACGGCGGGCGGCAGGCCGAAGGTGTTCGCCTGGAACGGATACCGGGTGTACGTCCCGTTCGACCAGATCATCGAGCGCCGCTCGATCTCGAGAGGGTCAGGGCCCAGCCAGCCGAGCGCGAGCTCCCGGGTCGCGGGGTCGCGCAGGTGGAGGAGGTGCCCTGTCCGATCGAAGCGGAAGCCGTCGTCCTCGAGCGTGATCGCGTGGCCGCCCGGGCGCGGCAGGCGCTCGAACACCCGGTGCGGCACGCCGGCTCGCCCGAGGTGGTACGCGGCCGCCATGCCGGTCAAGCCGGCGCCGAGGATCGCGACGGGAACGCTGGAAATCGTGGGTCGGGTCATCGCTCGCGGCCCGGCCGCGGCCGCGAAGACACCACCTCCCCGGTGCGCCGTCAAGGCGCGGTGGCCCGCCCGGCGAGGCTCGCCCATGCTGGATTTCCCGCCCTCGGCGTGAGGCGGGCGGAGCTCCGCGCACGGCGGCGAAGAGCGCCGTTGGCGCCTCCGCTCAGAGGGACTAGGTGTGTGTCTTGTCCCGACGCGCGTGCCCTGCGCACCGGGGCGTCCGAGGTGCAGATGCCCATCCCCCGCCGCGAGTCGGTTCAAGTCACCGGGAGGATCCTCTACCTGACCGAGGACCCGGAGCTCCTGAAGCAGCAGCTGGCGGGCGGCGAGCTTCGCTTCGAGCCCGAGCAGCACAGGCTGATCGACAACATCTCGACCGACGAGCTCACGCCGGGGTGGGTCTGTTACTACTACGACGAGACGCTCGCCCGGTACTGCCTGGTCGGCCTGCGCGGTGGGCTCATCGAGCGCGACGCCATCAAGAACGGCGGCTTCGGCGTCATCGTCAGCGGGCGCTCGAAGGGGTGCGGCAGCTCGCGCGAGACGGCGCCGTACTCGGAGCGCGAGGCCGGGATCCAGCTCGTCGTCGCGCGCAGCATCGAGAAGATCTACGGCCAGAACTGCCAGAACATCGGGCTGCTCACGACGACCGACCTCTCGCTGCTCGACCGGCTCGCGCGGGGCGACGAGATCCCGATCGGCGAGTTCACCCGCGGGCTCGACCCGATCAGCGCCGACGTCGTCGAGTACGGCGGCCTCTTCGCCTACAACAAGGCGCGGATGGCCGGCGAGGTCTCGCCGCCGACGCTCGACACGCCGCCGCGGCCGATGACGCTGTGCGAGAAGATCATCGCGGCGCACGCGATCATGGACGTCATGGCGGGCAAGATCGGGGTCGCGGCGGTGAAGCCGGGGGACGCGCTCTTCGTCCGCACCGACGTGCGCTTCTCGCACGAGTACGTCACGCCGATGGCCGAGTCGCTCTTCCGGGCGGGCTTCGGGCCGGACGCGGTCGTCACCGGGCCGGAGAGCGTCTTCGCCTTCCGGGATCACCTCACGTTCCTCGACCGCGTGATGCCGGAGGCGCACCTGAAGCTCGGCCTGCGGGAGCAGGCGGCCTCGCTCGCGACGGTGCAGGAGGCCTTCACCGAGCGGCACGGGATCCAGCTGTACGGCGAGGTCGAGCGCGACGGCAGGACCGTGGGCTCGGAGGCCATCTGCCACAACAAGGTGATCGAGGAGCTCGCGCTGCCGGGGCAGGTCGTGGCCGGGACCGACTCGCACACCTGCATGGCGGGGGCGCTCGGGTGCTTCGCGTTCGGCGTCGGCTCGACCGACATGGCCAACGCGTGGCTCACGCGCGATGTCCGCGTCGCGGTGCCGCAGTCGGTGCGCTTCAACCTGACCGGGCGGCTCGGCGCGGGGGTCACCGCGAAGGACGTGATGCTGTTCCTGCTCTCGCAGCCGTTCTGGAAGACGGGCCAGGGCATCGGCAAGGTGCTCGAGTTCGCGGGCGACGGCGTCCGCGCGATGGGCCTCGACGAGCGGGCGACGCTCACCAACATGGCGGTCGAGGCGGGCGGCTTCACCGGCATCATCGAGGCCGACGAGGAGATCGTGCGCTACCTCGTCGAGCAGCGCGGGCTCGCCGCGGAGGACGTGCGCGCGCGCATCGTGCGCGCGGATCCCGGCGCGGAGTACATGGCCACGTTCGACATCGATCTCGCCGCGGTCGAGCCGATGGTCGCGACGCCTGGCGATCCGCGGAACGGCGTGCCGCTGCGGTCGCTCCACGAGGTCTCGGGCGGCGAGGTGAAGATCGACATCGCCTACGGAGGCTCGTGCACGGGCGGCAAGAAGGCCGACATGGACATGTACGCGTCGGTGCTGCGCCGTGCGGTGGAGCAGGGCAAGCGCGTCGCCGAGGGCGTGCACCTCTACATCCAGTTCGGCTCGCAGGACATCCGCCGCTACGCGGAGGCGAAGGGCTACCTCGAGATCTTCGAGAAGGCGGGCGCCGAGCTCGTCGACCCCTCCTGCGGGGCGTGCATCAAGGCCGGGCCCGGTGTATCCGACCGCAAGGAGCAGATCACGGTCTCGGCCATCAACCGGAATTTCCCGGGCCGAAGCGGCCCCGGCCAGGTCTACCTGGCCAGTCCCCTGGTCGTCGCGGCGAGCGCGATCGCGGGCAAAATCGCTTTCCCGCAGTCATGACGCAGAGCGCCTATCGCGGAGTTACATACATAGTGCCCGCAATCGGCATCATGGAAAAACGAATGCTTTCCACGGAAGTGCGCCGTACGGTAAGGTGATCTTCTGTGGCGGATCGGGAGGAGCCCCAAGAGCGTATGACCGACAAGGACACGCTGGCGAAAAACAACGAAGCCTCGAAGACGGACAAGCGGAAGCAAAGCCTCTACTTTCCGGAGTCGATGCTGCAGGAAATCAAGGAGGAAGCGGCGCGGCTCGATCGCTCGCTTTCTTGGGTTGTGCAGCGCGCGTGGAAGCTGGCGCGGATAGACATCAAAAAGCTTCCCAGTGTCAATGACGTGGCTGACGACGAGGACAGCGGCGACTAACATCGCCGCGAGCCTCGCGTAAGACGCGTCGCTCGGGGATCGATGGGTCGAGAGCTCTTCGCCGCCGGGAAGGACGGTACGCGGATCTATGTCCGCTACCGGGAAGGTCCCGGCGGCATCGGAAGCTTGGCCAGCGGGGTCGGGGCGGGCTCGGAACGCCTCACCGCGGTGCTCTGCGACGGGATCGCGTGCGACGGCTTCATCTGGAAGTACCTGTGGGACGACCTGGCCCGTACGGTCAACGTCGCCCACTGGAACTATCGCGGCCACGGGCGGAGCAGCCTGCCTGTCGATCCGAAAGCGGTCGAGCTCCGCGACCACGCGAGCGATCTCGCTGCGGTGCGCGCGGCGATCGGCGACGGCCCTGTGGTGCTGTTCGGGCACTCGATGGGTTGTCAGGTCATCCTGGAGCACCTGCGGACCCACCGCGAGGGGGTGCGCGGGCTCGTGTTGATCTGCGGCTCGTCCGGCAGGATCACGCACCACTTCAAAGGCACGGATGTGCTCGCACAGCTCTTGCCGCGGGTGATCGAGCAGGTTGACGCGTACCCGCACATCGCGCGCGCAATATGGAGCCGTGTGCCGGCGCCGATGGCGCTCCGGATCGCGCTGCTCGCCCGCGAGGTCGACGCGAGCGCGGTCACCCCGGCGGATCTGCTGCCGTACATGCGGCACATGGTCGACATCGACTTCTCGATGTTCCTCCACATGCTGCGCAGCGCCGGCGAGCACTCGACGCTCGATCTGCTCCCGCAGATCGATCTGCCCGCGCTCGTGATCGCCGGCGATCGCGACACGTTCACCCCGCCTCGCCTGGCCGAGGAGATGGCGGCGGCGCTGCCTCGCGGCGAGCTGATGATGGTGAGCGGCGGCACGCACGTCGTCCCGCTGGAGCGCAAGAAGATGGTCATCGAACGCGTGGAGCAGTTCCTGCTCGAGCGCGTCATCGCGAAGGACGGATGACCCGCCGCGCGCGAGGCGGGCGCGCGCCCGGACCGGCGCGCGGGCTGCTGCGACGCCTCGGCGGCGCGGCGTCGCGGGGCCTGCTCGTCGCGGGGGCGATGATCGCGGCCTCGTGCGCGCGGCCGTCGTCCGAACGCAGCGGCGTGGCCGCCGGCGCGCTCGCCGCGCTGGCCGAGAACGAGGTCGCGCCCGGCGCGCCCGCTGCGCGCTCGTCGGGCGAGCCGCCCGCGCCTCCAGCGCCGGGCGCTGGAGCCACGGGGGACGCGCAGCTCGCGCGCGCTGCGGGGGACGCGCACGTCGCGCGCGCTGCGGGGGACGCGCACGTCGCGCGCGCGCTCCAGCGCTCGCCGCTGCGCGCGCTGCGGCTCACGGGCAAGCTGGCCGACGGTCGGTTCGAGGCGATCCTGGCGCTCGGCGCAGGCGCCGAAGGAGCGGCGCCGCGCGAGGTGAAGGTGAAGCTCGCGCCGGTGCAGAAGAAGGCCCCGCTCGCGTTCCGGCGCCCGGTCGCGTTCTATCGCCTCGCGAGGGCGCTCGGCGCGCACGTCGTGCCCGTCGCCGCAGCGCGCCGGATCGGCATCGGCGAGCTCGCGGCGCTCATCGGTCGCGAGCCGGACGCGCGCAAGCTCCTGCGTCGCTTCGCGGTCATGAACGACGGGACCGTCGACGCGCTGCTCCTCGCGCCCGCTCCGGGTCCACCCGGCCCGCGCTGGGCGTCGTCTCGCCGGCGATCGGTCCCGTTCGATGACGCGCCCGAGCTCGACGTCTGGGCGCGCTGGGCCCGCTCTCCGTCGCCAGCGCGCGGCGAGCGCACCTCGATCCTCCGCGATTACCTGGAGGTGCTCGCGCTCGACTACCTGGCCGGCAACGGGCTCCGGAAGGAGATCGTCCTCGACGTGGGCGCGGGGGCCCTCAGCCTGGAGGCCAACGCCAGCGCCTTCCCGCCGCACGTGAAGGCGCGCGAGCTGGATCGGCAGCTGGAGCGCCTGGTGGAGGCGGCGCGCTTCCCACGGGCGCTGCGCGACGCGCTCGCGCGGTTCGGACCCGAGGAGGCCGCCGCGGCGCTGCGCCCCGGCGGGTTCGAGGACGAGCTGGTGCCGCCGCGCGCCCTCGTCGAGCTCGAGGAGCGGAGGCAAGCGCTGCTCAGCCTGATCGAGGTGAAGATCGCCCACGGCGGAGAGGACGCCGTCCTCAGCCTCTAGCGCGGGTCCCTGCCGGAGCTCTGCCGCCGCGGCGCGCGATCGCCCGAGGCGCCGGCGTCGTTGCACCGAGCTCGGCTGCGCGGTCGCGCCGGCGCCGGACGCGCCTCGCGCGCCCCAGGGCGACCCGCACGAGCGCCTCGCCGCGCGCGCACCTTGATCTCCGGCGCCAGCGGGGCGATCACGTTGAACCGTGATCGACGTGGCGACCCTGCAGCGCTGGACGGAGGACATCGGCTACAGCGCCGAGCTGGCGAAGCCGTCGACCCTGCGCATCCGTCCGCGCGAGGAAGGGGTCGTCGAGCTCCCGCCGTTCTTCGTCCAGTGCACCGAGAACTGGGTCGTGCTCTCGATGTTCGGCGTGCTCGATCCGGTCGACACGGAGGGCCGTGACGAGGACGGAGCGAGGCTCACGCCCCTGGCCGAGGAGCTCGGCCAGATGCTCGGCGTGCTCCGTCACCTGCTCGAGGCCAACCGCGACATGCGCGTCGCCAAGTTCGCCCTCGACGAGCGGAACCAGATCCTGCTGTGCGCCGAGCTGCCCACCGAGTCGCTCGACCGCTCCGAGTTCGTCGATGCGGTCGAGCGGCTCATCGAGTACGCCACGACGTACCGGCACGCGTTGCTCGGCACCGACGCCTGACAGGTCGGGCACGGCCGGCGCCCTCACGCGATCACCGCTGCGTGATCACCACGCGGTGGTCGTCCCGGTAGGAGATGTTGCCCGACTCACCGCGGCAATCCCAGCAGGTCGCCCACGTGAGCCGCCGCCGCACGTAGCCGTTGAAGCCGAGCGCGATCGGCCCCGGCTCGCCCTTCAGCAGGAGCGACGACGCGATCCGGTAGCGATCTCCGGGGAGCTTCAGGAACGCGACGATGAACGTGTCGTCGTCGGACTTCCCCGTCACCACGAGCACCTCCTCGCCCGGCACCGGGTTCCAGAGCATCGGCGAGGTGGTGAGCGTCGTGTTCGGGGGCGGGCCCGCCCCGGGCTGGAGCGCCGGCGTGCCGCTCGGCGAGAGCCGCGTCCGGCCCCGGTTGAGCACGACGTTCACGTCGTCAGGCTCCTTGAAGAAGGAGACCTCCCCGCCGAGATCGCGGAGCTGCGGCACCGACGCGAGCAGCTCGGCGACCTGCTGCGGCCCGATCTCCGCGCGCCGGAACGTCTGCTGCCACTGCGGCGACGGGATCGACGCCGCGTTCGGCGCGCCGTGGCAGCACCGGAAGCCGATGTCGTCGCCCGACGCGCTCGGATCGACCGCCGCGCGGCGCGCGCACCGGTGATCCACGCCGCTCGCGCTCGCCGTGGCCCCTCGCACGGCGGCGGCCTTGGGCTGGAGGTTCTCGATCGGCGCGACGTCGCTCGCGGTCCACTCGCGCAGCGCGGCCCCCATGCCGACGACGCCGAACCCGGACGCGCACGACGCCGGCGCCTTGGCGCACGCCGGGTCCCACGCGGCCCCACCCGCGTAGGGCGTCCCCTCGGGGCCCTTGCACGCGCGCTCCCACTCGAGCTCGGCGCACAGCCGCCCGCCGGCCTGCTGGCAGAGCTCCGAGGCGCGCGCCCGCGTCACGCCGGTGAGCGGAGCCTGCGCGGGATCGTTCGGGTACAGGTAGCGATCGATGGTGAAGCCGCCCAGCTCGATGTCGAGCAACGCCGGCTCGAGCGTCGGATCGCGCCCCTTGTCCCCGGGCGTGCTCCCCGCGACGAGCTTCCCGGCGGGGATCTCGATGCGCGCCGGCCCCGCCGCCGCGGCGCCGGCCTGCGGCCTCGCGCTCGCGGCGGGCGACTCGTTCTCGGCCGCCTCGAGCACCTTCCCCGGCGGCGCGGGCGTCACCGGCGGGCCTCCGTCCGCGCGCTTCTCCCCGGCCTGCTGCTGCTGCTGCTCCGCGCGGCCGCAGCCGGACCCTCCGGCGATGCCGGTGGTGACGAGCAGGATCAGGGCAGCGGCGGGCGTCCTCGTCGGCACGGTTCCTCGAAAGCGCTCCGCCTTATGTCGCAGGACCCCTCGCCCGTCAAAGTGCCCGCGCTATGCTGGCCGGGATGGGGCAGGGCGTGAGCGGCGCACCGGATCCGATGGCCTCGCAGATGGCGCAGCTCCTCGCCTGCAGCGATCTCGACGAGCTGCGCGAGATCGTGAGGCGGTGGGTCGCCGAGGCGCCGACCGAGGGCGTGCGCCGGCACTACCAGGAGCTCGGCGGGCGCCTCATCGATCTCAAGGCGGCGCTCTCCGAGAACCCCGTGCAACCCACGGTCGCGGAGCTCGAGCAGGCGCTCACGATGATGCTCCGGCTCGCGGCCTCGAGCCCGAGGACATGAGCCGCCGGTGATGCTCGCCGACTTCCCTCCGTGGTTCCTGCGCGCCTTCGCGCTCTGCTTCGGCCTGCTCTGGGGGAGCTTCCTCAACGTCGTCATCCACCGCGTCCCGCGCGAGCTCAGCGTCGTCCGGCCGGGCTCGCGCTGCCCCGCGTGCGGCACGCCGATCCGCGCCTTCGACAACATCCCCGTCCTCAGCTACCTCCTGCTGCGCGGCCGCGCCCGCTGCTGCGGCGCGCCGGTGTCGCCGCGGTATCCGCTCGTCGAGGCGGCGGGCGGCGTCCTGTCGCTCGCGATCGTCGAGCTCATCATCCTCCAGCTCCCCTGGTCGACGCCGATCCTCCACGCGCTCGCCACCTACACCGCCGATCTCGCGCTCGCGCTCGGGCTGCTCGCGGCGACGTTCATCGACCTCGAGCACATGTACATCCCCGACGCGATCACGATCGGCGGCGCGGTGCTCGGCGTCGCCACCGCGTCGCTGCGCTCGATGGGCTTCACCGACGCGCTCCTCGGCGCGGCCATCGGCTTCGCCGTCGTCTGGCTCCCGTTCGTCGTGCTCTACCCGCGGATCCGCGGCGGCCGCGTCGGCATGGGGCTCGGCGACGCGAAGCTCCTCATGCTGGCGGGCGCCTGGTTCGGCTGGGGGGGCGCCCTGTTCGTGCTCGGCGCCGGCGCCGTCCAGGGCTCGATCGTGGCGATCGGCATGCTGCTCGTGCGCGGGAGCATCGAGGAGCCCGAGGCGGTGCGCCTCGAGCGGGAGCAGATCCGCGCCGAGCTCGCGGCGATGTCCCCCGAGGAGCGCGCGGCCGCCGAGAAGGAGATCGCGCAGGATCCGCTCGCGGAGGCGCCCGGCGAGGGGTTCGGCCAGGCCCGCATCGCGTTCGGCCCGTTCCTCGCGCTCGCGACGCTGGAATGCCTGCTCGTCGGCCGCGACGTGCTCGACGCGTATTTCTCAT
The DNA here is from genome assembly GCF_051519845.1 of Sorangium sp. So ce362. Classification (NCBI taxonomy): domain Bacteria; kingdom Pseudomonadati; phylum Myxococcota; order Polyangiales; family Polyangiaceae; genus Sorangium; species Sorangium sp. So ce362. The sequence continues at coordinate 11,302,825 of NZ_CP150332.1, forward strand.
GGATCGACGCTGGATGAAGGCCCAGCTCCGCCGCGCGCTCGCCCCGACCGCGCTGCTCCTCGCCCTCGCGGGCTGCGGCAGCTCGCTCCCGCTGCCTCCGACCGGCCCCCACCTGCCGAGCGAGCCCGCGGTGGTCGTGCCCTACCCGCCGCCGCCGGCGCGGGTCGAGATCATCTCGCCGCCCGAGGCGCCGGGCCTCGTCTGGATCGACGGCGAGTGGCAGTGGCGGAGCCGCCGCTGGGCGTGGCAGCCGGGGCGATGGGAGGCCGTCCCGCCGGGCGGGTATTTCGCTCCCACCGCCACCGTGCGCCGCTCCGACGGATCGCTGGTGTGGTTCGCCGGGGTATGGCACGTGCCCGGCAAGAAGTGATCGACACCGCGGCCGTGCGATGGAAAGTCACCCCGTGCCGAGGTGCTCGACGCCGGCGCCCGCCGCCGCCCGGCGCCGGCGAGCCAGCTCGGCGCGCCGTCCCTTGCACGGATTGCACGGATCCATGAGCTCAGCCCCATGATGCTTGCCTGGTCGTTCGCAGCGCGCACACCCGACGAAATCGCCCGACTCCTCCGCGCTCTCGGCAAGCACCGGTACGTGCGCGAGGTCGATCATCGGCTCCACTGGTCCGTCGATCACGCCCTCGCCGAGCTGCCGGAGTTCGCGCCGCCCGCCGCCGCGTTCCAGGCGCGCCTGAAGAAAGAGCGCGGGATCGAGCTCGGCTCGCGCGATCCTTCGCTGTGGCGAGAGGCGAAGACCGAGGAAGTGATCGCGGCGCTCACGGCCTTCTGGGCCCCCGACGAGGCGGCGGAGCGCTACCGGGGCCGTCTGCTCGAGGTGCTCGCGCGGACGGGCCTCCCCGAGGCCCCCCACGCCCCCTTCGCGTCGGCCCCGAACGACCCTCCGCACCCGGAGCTCGTACTGCTCGACTGGGAGCTCTACCCCGTGGACGAGCTCGATGCGGACCGGCACGCCGGGGCGCTGACCGCCATGGAGGAAGCCGAGGAAGCGGTGAACGCATCGGCGTCGATCTACAACGAAGGCCCCGTCCTCGCGGCGCCCGAGCTCTGCGGGGGTGCGCCGAACGGGCTGCTCGAGGACGACTTTCTCGTGTGGTCGGACGGCCCCTACAGCTACTCGGATTACGTGTTCCGCGGGGTCGCGAAGGCGGCCAAGCTCGTCGAGCCGCCCACGGGCTACAGGGATCTGTAAGCGCGTCCGTCGCGTCAGTACGGATCGGGCTTCGGCGGCGGGAGGGTCGGAGCCTCCTCGGCGGGTGAGGCGAGGGTCGGAGCCACCTTGGCCGGGGGCGCGCCGGGCTGCGCGGTCGCGGTGGCCCTGGCCGTGGGGGAGGGGGCCGGCCCCCGCTGCGTCTGGTGGAGCGTCACCTCGAGCTCGATGTCCCTGTCGAACACGAGCATCCGTCGCTGCGCGACGTGGCCTGGAGCGGAGATCTCGATCCGATGCGCCGCGCCGTCCTTGATGAGCTTGCCGTCGAAAGGATTCGAGGGGAGCGCTACCCCGTCGACGAGGATCTGCGCGCTGGTCGGGCTCGCCTTGATCGACGCGCGGAGGAGCGCAGCACCCGCCCCCGCGCGTCGGGCGCTGCTCTCGGCTGCCGGCGGGGAGAGCTCGGCGCTCGGCAGCGCCGGCGCAGACGTCGGCGCAGGCGGTGCGCTCTGGGCCGGCGGCGCGGTCATGCGGACGCTCTGCCGGCCCGGATCGCGCACCTTCAGGTACAGCGTCGCGGCGCCGATCAGCGCGATGACCGCTGCGGACGCGACGAGCGGCAGCCGCGAGCGCCGCGGCGCCGGCGCGGGCTGAGCGGCGGGGGCGGGCTCGGTCCGCACGACGGCGTGGAGCGTCGCCTGCGGCGGGCTCGAGCGGTGGAGCGGACGCGCAGGCGTCGGGGGCGAGGAGGTCGTGATCGCCCCCTCATCCGCGGAAGGATAGGAGTCGAGCGGCTCGCGCATCGGCAGCGAAGGCAGCTTCGACGCGCGGCCGGCGAGCTCCGCGCCTCCCGCGTCGGGGCCGTGCTCCCGCAGCTGCTTGAGCTGGCGATCGATGATCGCCCGGATCTCGGCCCGCTCGTTGGCGAACAGCTCGCCCATGAGCTCGCCGACCTGCTCGGCCGCCACCTGCTCTCTCCGGCGCTCCGCGTAGCGATCGAGCTCCGCGCGCAGATCGGCGGCCGTCGAATAGCGTCGACTGGGCGAGCGGGCGAGCGCCTGGGCGCAGATGCGCGCGAGCTCGAAGGGCACGTCGGGGCGGGCGGACCGCACGTCCGGGATGTCCCGCATCAGGCGCGAGATGATCTGCGGATCCGTCAGGCCGCGCCAGAGGCGGCGGCCGGTGAGCACCTCCCAGAGGATGACGCCGGCCGAGAAGATGTCCGCGCGCCGATCGATCTGGGAAGAGTGCGCGAACGCCTGCTCCGGCGCCATGTACGCGACCTTGCCCTTCAGCGTGCCGGCCTGCGTCTCGACGACACGGTGCGCCGCGAGCGCGATCCCGAAGTCGACGATCTTCACCTGACCGTCGTACGTGATGAAGATGTTGTGGGGGCTGACGTCGCGATGCACGACGTGGAGCGGCGTCCCGTCGTAGTCGACGAGCTCGTGGGCGTAGTGGAGGCCGGCCAGCACCTCGCTGAGGATCCACAGCGAGACGGCCAGCGGGATCGCGCGCTCCTGCTCGCGCGCGCGGGAGATCACCCGGCTGAGCGGCTGCCCGTCGAGGTACTCCATGGCGATGAAGTACTCGCCGTCCGCGAGGCCGACCTCGTTGGTCTGCACCACGTTGCGGTGGTTCAGCCGGGCGGCGAGGCGGGCCTCGTCGAGGAGCATGTCCCGGAACTCGGGCTCGTCGGCGATGTTGGGCCGCAGGCGCTTGATGACCTGCAGCTTGCTGAAGCCTGCCGGCCCCACCGCGACCGCCAGGTGCACGTCCGCCATGCCCCCGTGCCCGAGCGTCGCGATGAACCGATACTTGCCGAGGCTGCGCGGGTCCCGGTCGGGAGGGGACAGCGGCACATCCGGCGGCGCATCCCGGCCGACGGGGGTCGGCGCGTCGCGGTCCGGGCGTCGCATGGGGACCGTCGGCGGAGGCTCGGAGGACGTAGGGACGGGCAGCTGCCTGGACCGCAGGGTCCGCGTGTCGATCGTCGTCTGCACATGCTCCGGCGGGCCAGAGGCGGCGAGCTCGTTGCTGCGAGCGGAGTCCACCGCCCAGTCAGCCTCGTCGTTCGTCCCCTTGGGCTCGCTCACCGCAGAATGGTCCTGATCCAGCGACGTCCAGTCAAGCAGACCGCAGCGCGGGCAAGCGCTTGCATCGCATCGGGCGGGCGCCGATCGCGCTCGCCCATGACGGCGAGCCGGCATCCAGCCCAGAAGCCCTCGGCAACCCGACGCGGCGCCTGCTATTGTGAAAAATGTCACTCGCGGCGAGGTTCCTGTACCTGGGGGGAGGATGTGAGAAGCTCGCCCTGACTTGCGCACCATTTCTTGTGAAGAGGTAGCCGATGCCCTGTGACTCGATTCCGCGGCGCTTGCTGGGTCAGGCGAAGGCGCGGCCCGAGGCTCCAGCCCACTACGTCAAGGAGGAGGGGTTCTGGCGGATGACCAGCTTCCGGGAGTACGCGGGCGAGGTGCGGCGCGCCGGCAAGTCGCTCATCGCGCTCGGCGTCGCGCCGGGCGACAAGCTGAGCCTCCTCGGCTTCAACCGGCCCGAGTGGGTGGTGCTCCACGTGGCCGGCATGGCGATCGGGGGCGCTCCCGCGGGCATCTACACGACGTGCTCGCCCGAGGAGGTGCGCCACGTCGTGCACCATTCGGCCTCGAAGCTGGTGCTGGTCGAGAACAGGGACCAGCTCGAGAAGGTCCTCCGCCAGTGGGATCGGCTGCCGCAGCTCGCGTGGGTGGTGCTGATGCAGGGCGCGGCGCCGGAGGGCGATCCGCGGGTGCTGTCGTGGGACGAGTTCCTCGCCCGGGGCAGCCGGATCTCGGACGAGCTGCTCGAGCAGCGACTCGACGCGCTCGAGCCGCGGGGGCTCGCGACGCTGCTCTACACCTCCGGGACGGTGGGGCCGCCGAAGGGGGTCATGCTGAGCCACGAGAACCTCACGAGCTCGGCCGACCTGGCGGCGCGCATCCTCCCGTTCTCGCCCTGGGACATCGGCCTGTCCTACCTGCCGCTGTCGCACATCGCCGAGCAGATGTTCACGATCCACATCCCGGCCTCGGTCGGCGCGGCCGTATACTTCGCCGAGTCGATGGAGGCGCTCGCGGACAACCTCAGGGAGGTGCGTCCGACCGCCTTCTTCGGGGTCCCGCGCGTCTGGGAGAAGATGAGGGCCGGGATCGAAGCGAAGCTCTCCGGGGCGAAGGGCGTGCAGAAGCTCTCGCTCGAGCAGGCGCGGCGCGTCGGCCTCCAGCACAGCGAGCTCCGCGCGCGGGGCGAGAAGCCGGGGCCGTTGCTCGCGCTGCAGCACCGCCTCTTCGACAAGCTTGTCTACTCGAAGGTGAAGGCGGCCCTGGGGCTCGGCCGGGCGCACGTGTGCAGCAGCGGCGCGGCGCCCATCGCGAAGGAGCTCCTCGAGCTCTTCGCGTCGCTCGATATCCTGATCACCGAGGTCTACGGCCAGTCGGAGGTGACCGGCGCGACGAGCTACAACCTGTCGGGCAGGACGAAGCTCGGCTCCGTCGGCCCCGCGGTGCCGGGCCTGGACGTGAGGATCGCCGACGACGGCGAGATCCTCGTGAAGGGGCCGACCGTGTTCCTCGGCTACTACAAGGACGAGGAGGCGACGGCGCAGGCCCTCGTCGACGGCTGGCTCCACTCGGGGGATCTCGGCAGGTTCGACGAGGAGGGGTTCCTCCACATCACCGGGCGGAAGAAGGAGATCCTCATCACGGCCGGCGGAAAGAACGTCTCTCCCAAGAACATCGAGGAGGCGCTGAAGCGCCACGGCCTCATCGCCGAGGCGGTGGTCGTCGGCGACCGGCGCAGGTTCCTCACGGCCCTGCTCGTGCTGGCGCCCGACGCCGTGAAGCGCTTCGCGGCCGAGCGCGGGCAGAGCGGCGACCTCTCGCACGCGTCGCCGGAGATCCAAGAGGCCGTGCAGCGGGCCGTCGACGAGGTGAACGGCCAGCTCGCGCAGGTCGAGACGATCAAGAAATTCTCGATCCTGCCGCGCGGCTTCACCATCGAGGACGGCGAGCTCACGCCGACGCTGAAGATCAAGCGGCGCAACGTGAGCCAGAACTTTGCGCGCGAGATCGAGGCGATGTACGCCGAGTAATCATGCGCAACGAGCCTGCCACCGCCGTCTCTTTCGACTTTGGCCAGACCCTTGTGGAGCTCGACACCGGGCTGCTCTCCGCCCGCCTCGCGGAGCGGGGTATCGCCGCCTCCCGGGAGCAGCTGGACGGGGCGGTCGACGAGGGATGGCGCGCCTACAACGACGCGATCCTGCGCGGGCTCGGCGGGCACCCGTGGAAGATCATGATGCGCCGCCTGCTCGAGGCGGGCGGCGTGCCGGCCGGCGCGCTCGACGCGGCGGTCGACTGGCTCTGGACGGAGCAGCCCCGGAAGAACCTCTGGCGCCGGCCGATCGCCGGGATGATCGACGTCGTGGTCGAGCTCAGGCGGGCCGGCGTGCCGGTCGCGGTGCTGTCGAACTCGGAGGGTCGGCTCGCCGAGCTGGTCGAAGAGCTCGGCTGGTCTGCGCACTTCGTGGCGATCGCGGATTCGGGGCGGCTCGGGTTCGAGAAGCCGGGCAGGGAGATCTTCGCGTGGACAGCCGAGCGCCTCGGCGCGCCGCTCGCCGCGGTGATCCACGTGGGCGACTCCCTCGCTGCAGATGTCGATGGCGCGCTCGCGGCAGGAATGCAGGCCGTCTGGTTCAAGGGCGATCCGCAGCGGGCGGGGCAGATGCCCCACGCCGAGCGCGTGGCCGTGTGCGACGGCGCGGATGCGCTGCGCGGCGCGCTCAGGACGTTCGGCGTGCGCTTCTAGGACGTTCGGCGTGCGCTTCTAGGCTGTCCACCTTCGTGCGCCAGCGCGAGGCTCCGCGCTCGCGGGCCCGTCAGGTGGGCGGTGGTCCGCAAGCGCGCAGCCGACGCGCAAGGCCACCGCGGGCGGCGCTCCCCCGGCGCCCTCATTTCTGTGAGCACGAACGTCCCGGGAGGCGCCTCCGCCCCGCGCGCGTCGCGCGCGCTTCTCTCCGGGATCTCCCCGGCCTGCTGCCTCACGCCGGTGCGCCGGTCTCCGGATCGTGCAGCCGATGCACGTCTTTCGGGTGGTTCGGGCATTGCTGGAGACCGGCTCACGATGGTCGTCAAGGATGCAAGCATCGAAGAAGAGCCCGTGTTCGGGGAGCGGCAAGCGAACGTTCCCGCCGTCTTCCCTCGCGTCGTCAGCGAGGCCCGCCGCGCGGACGAGCGGCTCGTCTCGCTCGTGCAGGAGCGCCCCGTGGCCACGCTGTGCGTGGTGGCCGCGGTGGGATACCTGATCGGACGGGTCGTTACACGGCTGGGTTGAGGAGGTCACCATGACGGAAAGCGAGGTCGAGGCGACACGGGAGCGCGAGGCGCGGGAGAAGGTGAACGACGCGCTCGGCCGGCTCGACGCAACGGAGGTCACACGGGCGGTCTCGGCGTTCGCGCGGGAGAACCCGCATGTAGCGCTCGCTGCGGCGGCTGGGCTCGGGTTCCTGCTCGGCGGGGGCCTGACGCCGCGCGTGCTCAGCAGGCTCGGGTCCTTCGCGACCCGCAGCTATGTCAAGAGCACCTTCGCTCACGCCGTCGGAACCTTCCTCGACGAGCAGGCGCGATCCCAGGAACAGCTCGGATCGTCGCCCTGACCCCCCAGTACCTGCGGGTGGTGGCCCGTTGGCCCCGGAGTGAATCCCATGAAGGCGGTAATGCAGGAAGATCATTGATCTTTTCTTCCCGCCTTCCCGCCTTCATGTTCAAATCCGGCCACCACCCACCAGCGCGTGCGCCCTCGGCGGCACCTGCGCCGCCCTCTTGCGGGATGCGCACCGCCCCACGTCGCGCCCGGCGTGCGCCGCCCGCGCGAGGCGTCGCCTCGGCCGCTGCGCGCCGGGCGAGCGTCCTTCAGGCTCGGCGGCTGTACGTCTTGCGGATGCGTCGACCGCCGCTCTCGCTCAGCACCTCTTCGACGCTGCGGGACACGTCGGGCAGACACCGGACGGAGAGCACCGCGCCGCCGCCCGCGCTGCCGACCTCGTCGAGCCGCCGCGCCTCGTACTCGGGCAAGCGCGCGCCGAGCACGGCGCCCAGCAGGGTGCCGGCCGCGCCGGCGGCGCCCGCCCCGGCGAGGCACGCGACGATGGGCCCCGCCAGGAACGCATCGAGCCTCGGGATGATCAGCGCGCCTCCCGCCGTCATCGCGGCGAGCGCGCCCCCGACGAGCCCTCCGATCACGGCGCCCAAGGCGGCCCCTTCGGACGCCTTGCTGTGGATCGTCAGCTCGATCTCGTCCAGACGGGAGTGCTGCTTGGGCACCATGCTGATGTCCTCGGCCGCGACGCCCAGGGCGAGCAGGCGGCCAAGCGCGCCCGTGGCTTCCGTGCGGCCTGGGAAGAATGCAGTGAGCGTCCGGTAATACATCATTCGACGAGGGCCCCTGTGACGCGCTTCGCGAGGTGGCTCGTTCAATCCATCTGCTCTCGGAAAAGCATCGCTTGTGCCGCTCGGGCTGCGCAGATGTCGCTCGGCCGCCGGAAAGCGTTCGGGAAATGATGGAAGGCGCCGCGCCGCGCTGGGACGGTGCCGGCGCCTTCGCGCCCTGCTCCGAGGGCTCGCTCAGCGAACGCCGAGGTCGTTGGCGAACGAGCGCTCCCCGGGGGGCGCGCTTGTGCTCTCCTGGATCTCGTCCTGAGCCCGCCGCGCGGCGCCCAGGGCGCGATCCTTGACCTTCTCGGCGCGCTCGCGCAGCCGGCCTGTGCTGTCGCGCAGCCGGCGGCGCGCCTCGTCACCCGAGGTCGGCGCGACCAGGACGCCGACCCCGACGCCGACCGCGACGCCGAGGCCGAGGCCGACCGAAACGGGAACGATCCAGTCGAGTGAGCTCCTTCTCCTGTAGGGGAACATGTCGGCCATGTAATTGACGAGATCGGTTGCCTTCATTGTGGCTCCGTCGGTTCGCACAGCGTTCGGGGCGCGAGCATCGCGTATCCCTCAGCGTGGATTCACGTGGCTGGAACAGTGACCGGCGGGACGTGAGGCAGCGCGCATGCCAAGGGCATATTGCGCACGGAGGGAGCAGGGCGCGCGGGCGCCCTGCCGTGGATACGAGCGCGGTGCGAGGAGCGCCGCGGCGCTAGCGGCAGAAGCCGTCGACGCAGACCCCGCCGTCGCTGCAGGATGTCTCGGGCTCGCACTCGCCGCCGAGGTTCTCGCTCGATCCGCACACCTGATGGACGCCGGAGAACGTCGTCACGGTCCTGCACTCGCTCAGCGAGGGCGACTGGTTGTCGCATGCGTTCGGGTTCGGCTGCTCGCACGAGATGTAGCAGCTGTGGTGCAGGCAGATCGACCCCGGCGCGCAGACGTCCTGCGCGCCATCCTCGCGGCACACGAAGTTGCTCGACTGATTCGGGATGCAGCCGTTCTCGACCCAGACGTCGCCCTCGGGGCAGTCGGCGCCGTCGCTCCTCGGAACGCAGGCGCCGTCGACGCAGACGGCGGCGGGGCCGCCGCAGTCGTCGGTGATGACGCAGGGCTGCGCAGGCTGGGAGCAGGTGCCGAGGGTTGCGTCGCAGCGGTAGCTGCTGGGGCAGTCGGCGTCCTCGCTGCAGGCCGGCGTGCATTTGCCCTCGACGCACTTGTCGTTGACCGGACACTGGGTCTGGTCGAAGCACTGGTCCTGAGGCGCGGTGCAGATGCCGCTCACGCAGAGGTAGTCAGCGCCGAGGCCGGCGCAGTCGGCGTCGGCGCCGCAGGCGGCCGGGGTCGCCGGGACGCAGGTCGCGGCGTCGCCGTTGCCTTCGCAGACATGGCCGTGGATGCACCCGAGGGGCTCGCCGCTCGGGAGGACCTGGTCGCAGCTGCCGGGCTGGCACGTGCCGTCCGGCGCGCAGGTCTCGCCCGCGGCACAGTCGTCGGGGTTGCCGCAGTACACCGCGCCGCCCCCTCCGCCGCCGCCGCTGCCGCCGCCGCCCTCCCCGGAGGAGCCGGTCGCGACGCACGAGGCGGTGCGATCGTCGGCGATCACGCACTCGAAGCCGCCGCTACACCCCCACGCGGTGCAGTCGCCGACGTGGCATTCGTTGTCCCGGCCGCAGGTCTCGTTGACCCCGCAGTCGGCCGGCTCCTCACAGCCGTTCGCGCTCGGGGCGCCGGACCCGCAGTCCTCTGCATCGCAGAAGTAGTCGCTGTCGGCGTCATCGTAGATGGGGCAACCCGCGAGGAGGGGCGCCAGCACGCTCGCGAGACCCAGCAGAGTAAGTCGCTTCATTCACCGTCTCCCGAAGGCATTCGGCCGCCCGGCGTCGAGGGGGGGCGCCCTCGCGCGTGACGGTCGCGACCGGACGAGCGTAGCAAGCGACATGCCCCGAACAAGCCCGGCGAGGCGCGGCGAATTTCGGCCGCTCGCGCGCGCGCCGTGAAGCCGCGTTCACGTCGGGATGTGGCCGCGCGCGGCGCGACCGTGCGCGACCCATGGGCCGCGCCTCGCGGAGGCCGGTTCGCAGCGACCGGGCGGGATGGCGCGGCGCGGCGCGGACCGCCTGGGGCGCGCAGGGGAACCCGTGCTACCGTTCCGCCGAGTTCCGGGCGGCCACCTCCGAGCGAGGGATCCCGGCAGGCTCGCGCCTGTGGGCCAGCCGTTCGCGAGGACACGGGGACCGGTCGAGCCGATGGATGTCACCTGCGAGCGTTGCAGCACCGAATACGAGTTCGACGACGCGCTCGTGTCGGAGCGCGGTACGACGGTCAAGTGCACGAACTGCGGCTACCAGTTCAAGGTGCGCCGCACCGACGGCGCCCTCCCCGAGCGGTGGGTGGTGCGCACCCTCGGCGGCAGGGAGCTCGAGTTCAAGATGCTCCGGGAACTCCAGGCGGCGATCGCCCAGGGCCAGATCACCCGCGATGACGTGATCTCGCGCGGCAACGCGCGGCCGCGTCGGCTCGGGTCGATCGCGGAGCTGGAGCCGTTCTTCAAGGGCCCGGGCAGCGTTGTCATGGCCGGGACCGCGCTGGGCATCGGCGGGCCTTCGCCGCTGGCCGGCCGCTCGAGGTCGCTGACGCCGCAGGGGCTCGGCGGCCCAGCGCCGGCGCAGACCGAGGTCTCGATCGCGATCCCGCTCCCGCGCGCGGAGCCGAGCGAGGAGGCCGGCCCCGAGTCCGTCCACGAGGCCGAGACGGTCGTGCGGGACGTGCGGGAGGTCCAGTCCGCGAAGGAGCGCCCCTCGCCGCGCCGCGCGACGATGCCCGCGGTCTACGAGCCCGATGCCGGCGCTCCGGCGCGGGCGATGCTCAAGCCGAGCGCGCTGCCCGGGGTCGTGGTGCCGCCGGAAGAGGCGCCGCCGCTGCCGGACGCGTACCCCGCGCGCCGGCAGGAGCCGCGGACGCTCCGCGGCGCCGGGGTCGCCGAGGTGCGCCACGGCAGCGTCAAGCCTGGGGCCGCCGACGCCGGCGGCGAAGCGCCGGGGCGGGCTGCCGGGCTCGCTCCGCTGCGGATCCCGAACAGCGTCCCGCCGCCGCGCGTCGAGCGCGCGGCCGCGTCTGCTCCCGCCGACGGCCAGGGAGAAGACGGCTCCGCGGCGAGGCGCGGCGGGGCGCCGCGCGCCGCCACGGAGGATCGCGCAGCGCGGAGGGCTGGGGCGCCGATGCCGCTTGTGTCGTCTGCCGACCCCGACGGGGGACCCTCGTACGCCGACGAAGGGGACGGGGAACCGCAGTTCACCTCGCTGCCCATGAGGAGGACCGGGATCGCGCGGTGGATCGTCGGCCTCATCGTCATCGGCCTCATGGTGGTGAGCGTCGCGACCCTCGGACCGAAGTACCTCAAGCCGGCCGCCCAGGCCCGGCCGGCGACGAGCGACGAGCGCGTCGCGACCCTGCTCGCCGACGGCGAGCGGAGCCTGACGGAGGGGGATCTCGAGACGGCGAGGGACAAGCTCGTCAAGGCGAGCGCGCTGGCCGAGGACGACCCGCGGGTCGCCGTGGCGCTGGCCCGGGTCGAGACGGTGAACGCGGACATGCGGTGGCTGCGGCTGCAGCTGCTCGCCGAGGACGATCCGGATCTGGACACGATGCGCCACGAGCTCCAGAGCGCGATCGACCGCGCTGGCAAGGCGGTCGACCACGCGCGGCGCGTCGCGCCCGAGGACGCCGAGGTGAACCGTGCCGCGATCGATCTGCTCCGCATGCAGGGGGACCTCGCCTCGGCGCGGCGGCTCGTCGGCGCGATCTCGGCCGAGAGCGCGCAGCCGGAGAACGCCCTCACGCTGGCCGCGCTCGATCTCGCGGAGGCCCAGCCGAGCTGGGCCGTGAAGCGGCTCCGGGCGGCGGCGAGCATCGAGCAGATCCCCGGGCGGGCGCGGGCGCTCCTCGTTGTCGCGCTCGCGCGGTCCGGCGATCTCGCGGCCGCGCGCGTCGAGAACGAGCGTTTGCTCGCCATGAGCCGGCCGCACCTGCTCGCGCGCCCGCTCCGGGCCTTCATCGACCGGATCGAGAAGGCGCAGGACGAGCCGAGCGGCGGCGCCGACCCGGTCTCGAGCGCGCGCCCGAAGAGCCCTCCGGCGGTCGCTCCCGAGCCGAGCCCGCCGGCCGCGCCGGCGCCGCCGGGGCGCGTCCGCCGGGTGGCGGAGCCGGACGACGGCCGCGTGCCGGACGACTACGTCGCCCCGGGCGGTACGATCGACACGAGCGACCTCCCCGGCGTGCACCCGCCGCCGACCGCCTCGCCGAGCACGACAGCGCCGGCGATCGACACCTCCGATCTGCCTGGAATCAAGCATGAGTAAGCGCCGAGCTCGACGGATGCGGTGGGCCGGTGCCGGCGTCCTCGCGGTGGCAGCATCGATGGCAGGGTGCACCGGGAGAGAGCGGGCGGCGTCGCTGCCGGCGCCGCCTGCCGGGCGCCTCGACGAGCCGGCGGTCATCGAGATCGATCTCTCGCGCGGGCTCCCCGAGAGCGCATCGGCGTCGCTCTTCGGCCCGCCCAGCGGCAGGACGCACGCGCAGCTCGTGCAGTCGTTGCGGGCGCTCTCCGAGGCCGATGGCGCGAAGGGCTTCCTCGTGCGGCTCGGGAGCGCGCGCCTCGGGTTCGCGCGGGCCCACGAGATCGGCCGGATCCTCGGCGACATCCGCAAGGCGGGGCGGCCGGTCGTGTGTCACGCGGACGAGTACAACAACGCGACGATGCTGCTGGCGGCCGCCGCCTGCAGCAAGCTCTGGCTGAGCCCGGCCGGGCAGGTCGACACGGTGGGGATCGCGGCGCAGCTGGTGTTCGCGAAGGGGCTCCTCGACAAGCTCAACGTGGACGTCGACTTCCTTCAGGTGGGGAAGTTCAAGGGCGCGAGCGAGCCGTTCACGCGCGAAGGGGCGAGCCCCGAGGCGCGCCAGTCGCTCCAGTCGGCGCTCGGCGGGCTGCGGGAGGCGTGGCTCTCGGGCATCGTGGAGGGGCGCGGCAAGCAGGAGCTCCGCGAGGCCGTCGAGGACGGCCCGTTCGCCCCGGAGGACGCGAAGGCGAGGGGGCTCGTGGATGAGCTCGGCGATCTCGAGGCCGCGATCGAGGACGCGAAGAAGCTCTCCGGCACCGAGATCTCCGTGCCGCGGTTCGGCGGCGCCCCGCGCGACCCGAGCCTGTCGCGGAGCCTCGTGGACGTGTTCCGCGCGATCTCCGGGGCGAGCACGCTGGGCACGCCGCACGTGGCGGTGGTCCCGGCGATCGGCGGCATCACCATGACCGCCAGAGGGGTGCCGCTCGGCTCGTCGGACGGGATCGGCGAGCGCGAGCTCGGACGGATCATCACGCGCCTCACGAAGGACACGAGCACGAAGGCGGTCGTGCTGCGGATCGATTCGCCCGGCGGGTCCGCGCTGGCCTCGGATCTGCTCTGGCAGAAGCTGATGCGGCTGCGGGAGGAGAAGCCGCTGGTCGTGTCGATCGGCGGCATGGCGGCGAGCGGCGGCTACTACCTCGCCTGCGCCGGCACCCAGGTCCTCGCCGAGCCGACGAGCATCATCGGCTCGATCGGCGTCGTGAGCGGCAAGTTCGCCGTCGGGAAGGCGCTTGCGCAGATCGGGATCAACGCAGAGACCGTCGCGGCCAACCCGGATCCGGAGCGGGCAGCGCGCGCCGCGTACATGTCGGCGCTCACGCCCTGGGACGAGCCCACCCGCGCCCGCGTGCTCGCCTCCATGGAGGCGGTTTACGACCTGTTCCTGAGGCGCATCACGGCGGGGCGGAACCTCCCGCTGGAGACGATCGCGCCGTCCGCGGAGGGGCGGATCTTCGGCGGGGTCGAGGCCCAGGGGCGCTCGCTCGTCGATGAGCTAGGCGGGCTGGAGCGGGCGGTAGCGCTCGCGCGCGAGCTCGCGAAGCTGCCCGCGGACGCGCCGGTCGAGATCGAGCAGGACGATGGAGGCCTGCTCGAGCTCCTGGCCACCGGCGACGAGGCCGGCGAGAACGCCGCGCGGACCCCGGACCGCGCGGCGCTCAAGGAGCGCGCGCGGGAGGAGATGGCGGGGGCCCTGCTGCCCGAGTGGCTCGGCGTCGCGCCGGAGGTGAGCACCTTCGCTGCCGCGATGGCGCCGCTCCTGGCCGGAGAGAGGGCGCTCACGGTGTTACCGTTCGCGGTGACGCTCCGGTAAGGCGCGAGATCGCACCGGAAGATTGGCCTTGTACCTCGGTCGTTCTGGTAGGCTGAGCGGATTCAGAATACCCGAAGCGGGTCGCCGAAATGAGCTCTTCACCTCCGGAACGGGCAGCATCAGCGTCGGGCGCGCGGAGGACGCTGCATTCGCCGGAGCTGATGGAACCAGCGGGGCCCGCCTCTGCGGGGCAGCTGGTCATCGGGGGCAGTCGATCCGTCGCGCCGGTGTCGCGCCACCGCGGTCCGCGCGCTGAAGAAGCCTACTGGCGCGCGCGCGTGGACGACCGCCGCGCCGCCGGCGACGCCCATGGGGAGCGCGAGGCGGCCCTCGCCCTCGCGAGGATCCTCGCCGCGCGCGGCGTCGAGCTCGACAAGGCGGCGGCGCTCGCGCGCCGAGCGCTCTCGCTGGGCGACGACCTCGCGATGAGGAGCGAGCTGGCCGGCTGGCTGGCGGGGCTGGGCGAGCCGGCCCTGGCCGCGGCGGCGCTGCGCGGCCTCCGCGATGACGCGCAGCCGCCCGGCGCGACGGCGCGGGTGCTGGTGAAGATCGCCGTGCTCCTGGCGCGCGCCAGCGACGTCGCGGGCGCGGTCGATGCGCTCGAAGAGGCGAGCGAGCTCGCCCCGGACGACGCGATGGCGAGCGAGCTGCTCGGCACGATCGCCGCCTGGGCGTCGGAGGAGGTGTTCCCCACGGTCGCGGCGAAGGCGTACCTGGAGGCGGCCAAGCGGCGCGAAGCCGCGCGGGAGCGGGAGGCGGCGTTCGAGGACCGCCTGCGCGCCTTCGAGATCGCCCCTCACGACGACACCGCCGCCAAGGCCATGGCCGCCGCGCTGTTCGTGCGCAGCCGGCACGGCGCCGCCGACGAGGTGCTCCGGGCGCACGCCGAAGCGCTCGCGGAGCGGGCGCCCGGTGGGGAGGCCTCTGCCCCCTCCGCGCTGCAGCGCGCGATGGCGGTCCACGGCCACCGGCTCCAGGGCGCGACGAGCGAGGGCGACTGGGCGCGCGCGGCCGGTTGCGTGCTCGACGCGGGTCTCGACGGCGAGGTCGACGGCGACGCAGCCCCCATGATCGACGAGGTGATCGAGCAGGCGGGGCTCTACGAGCTCGTGGCCGCGCGGCTCGAGATCCGGTCCGAGCAGCGGATGGGGGGGCCGAGGGCCGAGGCGTACACGGCGCTTGCGCGGCTCTATGCCGGCCCGCTCGCGAGCCCGGACCGCGCCGTGGAGGCCTGGATCGAGGCCGCGGTGAGCGACTCCAGCAGCGCGGCGGCGCGCTCCGCGCTGCGCGAGCACGCGGCGACCCTGCACGACATGGCGCCCCTCGTCGAGGCGCTCATCCGCATCGGCGAGGGCTCGGACGCGAGGGCGCGAGAGGACGCGGCGGCGCGGATCGACGCGCTCTCGGAGCTCGCCCGCCTCGCGGAGGAGAAGATCGGCGACCCAGGCCTCGCGCAGTGGGCGTTCGAGACGCTGAAGAACGTCGGCGGCGACCCGGAGCGCTCCGCGGCGGGGCTCCAGCGGATCGCGGAGCGGCTCAAGGCGCAGGACGAGGCGCTCGCCGCGGCGCAGCGAGCGCTCCGCGGCGCGGACGCGGCCGAGGGGCGGATCGACGCGCTCCGCCGGCTCGTCGTGATCTACCGGGGTCGCCCGACCGAGCGCGCCGCCTACGAGGAGGCGCTCGTCGGGCTCTCGCGGGCGCTGCCGACCGACCGCGGCTGCCTCCTGGCGCTCGATCGGCTGAGCCGGCGGACCGGGGGCGGCGCCGCGCTCGACGCCCTGCTGCGCGCGCGGCTGGCCGAGGCGACGCAGCCGCCGTCCTCGGAGGCCGAGGGCGCGCGCTCCGCGAGGTCCGAGGCGATGCGCGTGCCCATGCTGACGCGGGTCGAGCTGGTGCGCGCCCGGCTGCTCCTGTCGGCGATCGCCCGGCGGCAAGGCCAGGACGCCCGCGCGCTCGACGAGGTGTCGCCGCTGCTCGGCGAGGCGCCGGGGCACCGCGGCGCCGCCAGCGCCGCGCTCGTGCTGGCCACGCGGACCGGGCGCCTGCGAGAGCGCGCCGACGCGATCGTGCAGCTCGCGGCGCCCGTCTGGCCGGCGCTGCGCGCGGTGCTGCTCGCGGTCGCCGCGGCGCTCTACGCGCGGGTGCGCGCCGCGCCGCTCTCGCGCGAGATCGCGGCGCTCGCCTGCGAGGCCGATCCGTCGTGCACGCGCGCCGCGGCCACGCTCGCGTCGATCTTCACGGCGGAGCTCGCCGCCGCCGCGGAGGCGGGCGAGGCGGCTCCGTTCGAGGTCGACCGCGCGGTCGTCGCCGCGATCGAGCGCTCGATCACCACGGTGTTCCCGCGCGGCGCGCTCTGCGACGGCCTCGCCAGGGCGCTGGAGGCGCTGGGCGAGCTGCCGCTCGCGCTCGCGTGGACACAGCGCTGGCTCGCGCTCCGGCCCGGGTGCCCTCAGGCGACCACGGAGCTCATCCGTCGCGCCGCGGTCGCCGGCGACGCGGCCCGGCTCTCGGACGCGCTCGCGTGGATCCTGGCGCAGCCCAAGCCGCTCGGCGAGATGGCGGCCCCGCTCGCGAGCGCGCTCCACGCCCTCTACGACCTCGATCCCTCCCGCGGCACGGCGCTCGCGAGGCGCTCGCTCGACGTCTTCGGTCCTCAGAACCCGCTCCTGCGCGAGCGGCTGCTCGAGCTCGCGCGCCACGCCGGCGATCCTCACCTCGCCGTGACCGTGCTCGAGCGGTGGCTGGCCGTCGAGATCACGGCGCCGCACGCCCCCGAGCTGATGTTGATGCTCGCCGACTGCCGCCTCGACGGCGGCGACCCCGACGGCGCGGCGCAGGAGCTCGCGCGCGCCGCCGCGGCGGTGGCCGACCCCCAGGAGGTCCTCGCGCGGGTCCAGCGCCTCGAGTCGTCGCTGCTCGACGCGAAGGGGCTGAGCTCCGACGGCGCCATCGCGCTGGTCGAGGCGAAGGCCCGGGCGTTCACCGCCCAGGGCGGCGACGCCGCGGAGGAGGCGGCGGCCGCGTGGCGCGAGCTCGGGAGCCTGCTCTGGGATCTGGCGGAGGATCATCGCGGCGCCGAGGCGGCGTTCTTCCGGGCGAGCGAGGTGGCGCCGAGCAGCGGGGCCGAGCGCTACGCGCGGGACATGTGCGAGTTCGCGGGTGTCGAGGCCGCGATCGACGCGATCGTCGCCCGCGCCGCCGAGGCGCGGGGCGAAGCGGAAGCGCAGCCCGCAGCGGCGGAGAGCAGGTGGTCGGGCGACGTCGGACCCGAGCGACGCCGGCGCGCCAACCTGCTGATCGAGGCCGCCAACCTCGCGCACGAGCATGGCTTGCCCGAGCGGGCGCTGGCCACGGCGGCGAGCGCGATCGAGCTCGATCCCCTCCGCGCCGACGCCGTCGCGCTCGTCGAGAAATCGGCCGACGCCGACGACGGCGTCGCCGTCCTCGACAAGACCTACCGGCTGCTCGCCGACGCGGCCCTGGGCTGCTACGGCCGCCGCGCGGCCCATTACCGCGCGGCGCGGCAGCTGGAGCGGCGCGGCGCCTTCGAGCTCGCGCTCTCGCACGCGGTGGCCAGCTTCGAGGCGGTGCCCACCGAGGGCACCTCGTACGTGCTGCTCGCGCGGCTGGCCGAGCACGCCGGCGAGCCCTCGGAGGCCGTGCGCGCGCTCGAGCGGGTGGCGGCGACCGCCGATCCGGCGTCGCGCAACGCCTGGCTGAAGCGCGCCGCGGCCCTCACCGGCCGCACGGAGGAGGGCCTCCGGCTGCGCCTCGACATCCTGCTCCGCGCGATGGTCGTGCGCCCGGATCCGGCGATCGTCGAGGACGTCGGCGCGGCCATCCGCGATCTCGTCGCGTGCACCGGGCAGCCGGAGGTCGAGGCCATCCGCTTCGACCGCGCGGTCAAGGCCAGCACCGCGAAGCTCGAGGGGCCCGAGGGGGCTCGCGCGGGGCTCGCGATGGCGCGCATCGCCGTCGAGGTCCTCGACGCGCCCGCGCTCGCGCTCGCCGCGATCGAGCGCGCGATGCTCGCCGACGGCGACATCGACGAGTTCCAGACGCTGCTCGACATCGTCGGCGAGCTCGCGCAGCAGACCGAGCCGGCGTCGCACCTCATCGCGGCGGTGTACGCCGCCGCGATGAGGCCGCACTCGAGCGTCGGTCCTGCCCTGCTCCGGTGGGCGAGCAAGCTCGCCGACGCGCTGAGCGTGCCGCCGGTCGCGGCGGCGCTGCTCGTGGAGGCGGCCCGGCGCGCGCCCGAGGACGACGCGCTCGCCTACGAGGCGGAGGCGGCGGTCGAGGCCACCGGCGACGAGGCGCTGAAGCGGTCTCTGGACGACGCCCTGCCCGTCGCGCGGCGCCTCGAGGCGCTGCTGCACCTCGCCGACAAGCACGAGCGCGAGGGAAAGCGCGCGGAGGCCACGGTCGCCCTGGAGCGGGCGCTCGCCGGCGGCCAGCTCCAGGGCGAGACGCGCGTCGAGGTCGTCACCCGGCTCCGGCGGCTGTACGCGGCCGAAGATCGCGGCGGCGATCTCCAGGCGCTCCTCGAGGCCGAGCTCGCGCGCGTGGACGTCACGGGCGCCGTCCGCCTCGAGATGACGCGCGAGCTCGCCGGCATCCTCGCCGCCGGCGGCGATCTCCACGCCGCGCTGGAGCTCCTCCTGGAGGCCGCGCAGAAGACGCCGTTCGACAAGGCGCACCTCGACGAGCTCATCCGGCTCGCCCGGCGCAGCGACGATCACCGGCAGCTCTTCGACGTGCTCACGCGCCTCCAGGGCGCCGCCGCCAGCGACGAGGAGCGGCTGCTCGTGCTGCGCGAGCTCGCGCCGCTGGCCCAGGAGCTCGGCGATCGCGGCACCGTGGTGGCGCTCTACGAGACGATCGCCCGGCTGGACCTCACCGACATGCACGCCCTCGAGGTCGTCGAGCAGGACGCGAGCGACCGCGGCGATCACGCCGCCGTCGCCGCCCTCCTCGCGCGCCGCATCGAGGCGGCTCCGCTGCCGGACACGCGGCGAGCGCTGCGGCTCCGGCGCGCCGCCCTGCTCGAGCAGCGCCTCGGCCTCCTCGACGAGGCGTGCGGCGAGCTGGAGTCCTTGCTCGCGGCGTCGCCGGACGACGTGAGCGCGCTCCGGTTCCTCGCGGACATCTACGAGCGGCTCGGGACGCCGCTCCGCGCCGCCCCGCTCTGGTGCAGGCTGGGCGATCTCGCGACCACCACCGACGAGCGGGCCGAGTACAACCTCCGCGCGTGCAGCAGCTACCTCGGCGGCGGGGATATCGAGTCCGCGAAGGACACCCTGGAGAGCGTCGCTCGCATCGCCCCGCGCGAGGCCGTGATCGAGCTCCGCGTCGAGATCGCCCGCCGGGAGGGGGACGGTCACGCGCTCGCCGCGGCGCTCGATCAGCTCGCCAGCGCGTCGCGCGACGCCCCCGAGCGGCGCGCGCAGCTGCTCGTCGAGGCGGCGCGCGCCACCTCGATGCTCGGCGACGACGCCACGGCCCTCGAGCGCGCCCGCCGGGCCGTGAAGCTCGCCCCGGACTCTCCCGACGCCGTCCTCGAGGCGCGCCGCATCGAGTATCGCCTGCGCGGGACCGGGACGCCGCGCGACGCGCAGGCCGCGGTGGAGGAGCTCGGGCGCATCGCGCCGCGCCTGCGCCCGGCGCACGTCGACCTTCACGCATTTCTGCTGGCCGAGACGCTCGACGTCATCCAGGGCCACGGCGCGGGCATGCGCGAGCTGACCCGGCGCCACGCCGAGGTCGGCCCGAGCACGCTGGTCGCGCTCGGCATGGCGGAGCGTCTGGCGCTGAAGCGGAACTTCTCCGCCGCCCTTCCGCTGTTCGAGCGCGCGCTCGGCGGCGAGCTCCAGGGCATGCGCGCGCGCGGCCGCGTCGCGCTCGCCGCCGCCGAGACCGCTCAGAACGCCGGCGAGCTCGAGGCGGCCGCGCGGCTCCTCGAGGAGGCCGCGGCGGAGCCGGAGACGCGCGCGCTGGCGCTGCGGCGCCAGCTGGAGCTCACGGCGGCCCGGGGCGAGCCCGAGGCCGCCCGCAAGGCCCTCGAAGAGCTCGTCGCGCAGAGCTCGGGGATCGACCGCGCGCGCGCGCTGATGCAGCTCGCGCGCCTGCACTCGGCGAGCGATCCGGAGCGCGCAGCGCAGATCCTCTCGCAGGCCACGGTGCTGGCGGGCTCGGATCGTTCGCTGGGGCTGAAGATCGCCGAGCTGAACGCCGAGCTGGCCAGCGAGCGGGCGACCTTGCCGCCCGAGGAGGTGCCTCACGCCACGCTGATCCGGGTCGTCGCCGCGGAGCCTGCCCCGGTGGCACCCGAGGCGCCGCCCGGCCTCTCCCCGGCGGCCGGCGGCGTCGCGCCGTCGAGCAGCCGCGCGCCGTCGAGCAGCCGCGCGCCGTCGAGCAGCCGCGCGCCGTCGAGCGACATCGCGCCGTCGAGCGGCGTCGCGCCGTCGAGCAGCCGCGCGCCGTCGAGCAGCCGCGCGCCGTCGAGCGGCAGCGCGCCGGCTTCCGGCAACCCGCACATCGATCTTGTCGAGCTCAACGATCCGCTCGACGAGTCGCTGATCGCCGCCGACGCGTCCCGGGCCAGCTCTCCCGCGCTATCGGACGACGAGCTGCTCGATGGGTCGGCGGTCACCCCGCCGGCCTCGCGGGCGCCGGCCCCCGGCGCTGCGGAGAGCAGCGGTGCGCGCCGCGGCGCCGCCTCGGGCCGCGCCGGCATCGGCGCGCAGCACGCTGCGCCGCCGGTCTCCGCCCCGCCGTCGCTCCAGCCGCCCTCCTCCGCGACGCGTCTCCTGACCACGTGGCCGCCGTCCGCGGCCGAGAGCTTCGAGGAGGCCGCGCTCTTCCGCGAGCTCGCCGCTGGCTCGTACGAGGCTGGCGAGCAGCTCATGGAGAGCTTCGCCCCGCGCGACGATCGCTCGCGCGAGGCGCTGGCGGTCCGCCGGATGCAGGCGCACCTGCGGCTCGGTGATCGGGGCACCCTCGAGCGCCTCCAGGCGGCCGCGATCGCCGACAAGAACATGACCTATGCCCGCGCCATCGAGCACGTGCTGCGCGCCTTCGAGGGCGACGAGCCGTCCGACCGACGCGGCGAGGGCGCCGTCTCGCCGCCGCTCCTCGCCGCGCAGCGCGACGCTCCGGAGCTCGTGAGCGCCCTGCTCTTCCGTGACCTGGACTCTCCGGTCAACGAGGCGCTCGCGCTCGTCTGGGAGACCGGGCTCTATCGCCGCGACGCGGCCCAGTCCGGGCTCGTCGCCTCCGAGCGGGTCCAGCCGACCTCGCCGACCCTGCTCGGTGAGCTCTACGGTGTCGTGGCCGGTCACCTCGGTCTCCTGCGCACCGCGCTCTACCACCAGCGCGCGCCGTCGCCTGCTCCGGCGTCGCCCGAGGGCCAGGTGATCCGGGTCAACCCGCCGGCCGTGCTGCTGCGGGGCGAGATCCGCGAGGACACCCCCGAGCTGCGTTACCTGCTCGGCGCTCACCTGGCCGGCGCCATGCCCGACTATGTCCTCGTGAACACCTGCGCCGAGGACGAGCTCCGCACGCTCCTCTCCGCGATCGTCGCCGCCTTCGGCCCGCTCGAGGACACCGCGTACAGCAGCCGCGGCAACCCGGCTGTGGTGCGGCTCGAGCAGAACCTCTGGCAGCTCATCCCCCCCCGCGCCGAGCGTCGCCTCCGCGAGATCTGCGACAGCGCCAGCAAGATGACCTACGAGGCGGCCGTCAAGATGACCCGCACCGCCATGCGTCGCGCCGGCCTCTTCGCCGCGGGCAACCTCGCCACCGCGGTGCACGCGACCCTCAAGGAGCGCGGCCTGGAGCTGGCTACCCCGCTCTCCGAGCCCGAGGGGCTCGCCGCGGCGTGCGCGGCGTACCCGGAGATCGCCGATCTCGTACGCCTCGCCACGCGGATGGAGTACGCCGAAGCGCGATGGCAGCCCGGTACGGTGCCTTCGCTCCGGCGGCTCGACACGGGCAGCTCGCGCTTCCGTGCAGGCACGTAGGCGTCGAGGCTGCCGCCGCGCTGACGTCAGCGGCGACGAGGCTCCCTGCCCCGGACCGCGCGCCCCGCGGCGCCGGCACGGACCGTGTTGCCCCCCATCCACCCGAGGCCTCCCGTGTGCACGCCCACGTTTCACTCCGCTGCGACGATTGCGGCCTGGCCACCTCCGCGCGTCCGCCTCAACGCGACAGCGCTGTCAGAGCCCCGCCGCCGGTTGCGCGCTGCTCAACCGACAGCAGGCGCGCTTCGCGCTGCCCGGAACGCCGGCGGCGAGCTGGCACGAACATCGCCTTCTCTTTCTAGCGTGATTTTTCCCTGCGCCTGCTCGGGTGCGGACCCGCTCGGGCACCGCGTGTTGCTCTCCTCAGCTCGACCGCTGCCGATCGCCGGCGTCCCGGCGGAGCCGTCGCGCTCCCTCACCGCGCCGGGACGGCGTGGGTGCGCGCTCTGCGCCGAGCGCGTCGCGCTCTCGGCGAGGAGGCCGCTGTGAGCGCGCGACCCGCCGTGCGTGCCTTGCTGCTCGCCTGCCTACCGGCCTCGGTGGCTTGCAGCATTCCCCTCGAGTCCATGGAGTCCGGCCCCACGAACGCCTGCGACTTGTCGGCCGAGTGTGGTCCGGGGGCGACCTGCGCGGATGTCAGCGGGCAGCGCGCGTGCGTCTCGACCAGCGCGCGCCTGGATGGGCTCATCCTGGAGATCCGGCCGCGCGCCTCGCGCGAGGTGGGCGCGGAGGTCTCCCATCTCCTCGACGTCGACGTGGGCAGCCGCTTTTCACCTGACGCTCCCGGCGGACAGGTGCATTCCCTCGATCTCGGGCTCCCCCCGCCTGCGCGCGTGGAGGTCACGCTGCGCCTGGGCGGCTCCTACTGCGACGGCCTCACCACCGGCGGGCAGTTCCCGGTGAAGGCCGAGTTCCGGCGCATCGCGCCCGTCCCGGGCCTGCCCACGCAGAGCTACTCGGCGCTCTCGGAGCCGAACGGCGACAGCCAGAGGTTCCAGCTCGCGATCCCTGCCGGCAGCTACCATCTCTACCTGGTCCCGCAGGCGCGCAGCGGCTGCCGCGACGTCCCCCCGCCGATCTTCCTGCCGAACCAGCTGGTCCCTGAGCAATGGACGCTCGGCATCAACGCCGAGGCTCCCGCCGTGCTCCAAGGCAGCCTGCAGGTGCCGGCGGGCGTGCGCGTCGACGGGTGGAAGCTCGATCTCGTCGAGCCGCTGACCGGCAGCGTCATCTCGCAGGTCGGCATCCTCCATCAGGGCGAGTCGGGCCCGCCGGGGACCGCATCGCGGGTCGAGTTCAGCGTGAAGTTCTACTGGCCCGACAGGGACGAGATCCCGCGCATTCGCCTGCGTCCCAGGGACGGCGAGCCGCGGCCGACGGTTTACTGGGGGCTCGAGGAGGTAGCGCTCCATGGGTCCACGGCGAACCTGGCCCTCTCGCTGCTCCAGCTCGACGCGGCGGCGCGCCGCGTGGAGGGCCGGACGCTCGACACGATGGACAACCCGGTGCCCTCGGCCGTCCGCATCCAGAGCGCGAACATCGACCAGGCCCCGACCGCCGCCTACAAGCTGGACACCGAGACGGACGCGAACGGGCTCTTCCGGGCCGACCTCCCGCCCGGCGAGTACGTCGTCTTCGCGCAGCCGATCAACGACACAACCAAGGCGAAAGCCAGGCAGCCGCTCAAGTTCGCCGCCGGCGACGACTGCTACTGCGGCCAGTCGGTCGTCCTCCCGGAGGCCGGGACGCTGCGCGGCCGCGTCCAGGGGCCCAAGGGCGAGTTGATGGATGGCGCGAGCGTGTTCGCGGTCCCCTCCCTCGGCGAGGGCACGACCTACCTCCATCAGGTGCTGACGCCCGAGCCGCTGCTGCCCCGGCAGGCGTCCGGGGTCCTGCGCGACGGCGCGTTCTCCATCCGCGCCGACCCCGGGGAGTTCGACTTCTCGGTCCGGCCGACGCCGGGCTCTGCCTACCCGTGGCTCGTCCGGCCGCGCCTCGTGGTCCCTGCGACGGACGCTGCGGTCACCGACCTCGAGCTCGCCATGCCGTATCCGGCCGTGCTCCAGGGCGTCGTCCGCGACGCGTCGGGCGCCGAGCTCGGCGACGCCGCGGTCGTGGCCTGGCTTCCGGTCGAGAGCAAGGCCGCGCAGGGGACGCTCACGGGGGTCATCCAGGTCGGCGAGACCCGGTCGGCGCCCGACGGCTCCTACGTCCTGCTGCTCCCCCCGTCGACGTCTCGGTGAAGTCGGAGCGAAAAAGGGCGGTACCAGCTCAGCGCGGAGCGAGATAGGCTAACGCCCGTGGCGCAGCCGACGCGCGATGGGATATCGGAGCCTTCAACAGACGATGGCCTGACCTTCGCGCCACCTCTGCGCGGCGATCCGGGACAGCGTACCGAGGAGGAGCGCGCGAGCGCGACGTCCCTACCGTCCGCGCACGAGCTCGCGGTCGCGCTGCACGAGGTCTCGAATGCGCTCACGGTCATCGTGGGTTGCGTCGAGCGGGCCCAGGGCGAGCAAGGCCCCGAGCTGAGCCGTGCGCTTGGCGTCGCCGTGTCGCGGGCGCGTGACGCTCGCCGCCTGATCCGGCGAGCCATCAGCGCCGACGCCGAGGGGCGTCCGGCCGGCGAGGTCGCGCCGACGGCGCTGGGCGAGCCGACGCGCCTGCTCGCCGATGTCGTCGACGATGCGGTGACCGGGCTCGATTCCGAGGCGCGCCGCTCGGCGATCGCGCTCCGCGCGGCGATCGATCCCGCCGTCGCGCGGACCTGCGTGAGCAACGGCGCCGCGGTGGTGCAGATCTTGACGAACCTGCTGCTCAACGCCGTCGCGCTCTCGCCCCGCGGCTCTGCTGTGCGCGTGGATGCCAGGCTCGACGGTGCTGCGGTGATCGTCGGCGTGGCCGATCAGGGGCCCGGGGTGCCGCTGTCGCGCCGCGCGACGCTGCTGAGCTCCGGCGTCTCGACGCGTCCGGGCGGGGCGGGCATCGGTCTCCGTCACTCTGCGGCGCTGGCCAGCGCCGCCGGCGGCGCGCTCACGCTCGCCCCGTCGGAGGAGGGCGCCCGCTTCGAGCTGCGCTGGCCCATCGAGGGCTTCGCGCCTGCCGACCGCCCGTCCGGCGGCGGAGAGGCCGAGGAGGCGCCGCCTGTGCCGCGGAGCAGGACGTCGCTGCTGCCGGGGGCGGTCCTCGACGGCGTGAGGATCCTGGTGGTCGAGGACGACGACGCGGTGGTGGATCTGCTCGACACGGCGCTCACCGCGCGCGGCGCGAGCATCGTCAGCGTGCAGAGCGCGCTCGAGCTGCCGGGCGCGCTCGCGTCCGGTCCGTTCCAGGCGGCGTTGCTCGACATCTCGCCGATCGAGCAGGACGTCCTCGGCACCGTCTCCGCCGTGCGCAGGGCCAACCCCGACGCGCGGCTCGTGGTGATGTCCGGCAGCGCCGTCGCCGCTCCCCTCCCTTCGAACTCCGGCGTGTCCTGGGTGCGCAAGCCGTTCGAGATCCGCGAGATCGTCGAGGCGCTCGTCCGCTGAGGGGCGCGCCTCGGGTCGCATCTCGGGTCGCGCCGCGCACCGAGGGATGGCCGCCGCCGCCGACGCCGCTCGGCCGGCACGCTGCGCTGGGCGGCGCGAGAACCGCGCCGCGGGACGGCTCCGAGAGGATTAGCTTGACTTCCCTGGCCAGCTGGGTAGGTTCCGTCCCGCAACGCACTCGCGAAGGTGGCGGAATTGGCAGACGCACTAGCTTGAGGTGCTAGCGGGTAACACCGTGGGGGTTCAAGTCCCCCCCTTCGCACTGCCTCTCACTCGACGCATCGTTCTTCAATCCTTGTACGCACCTGGCTGAGTGCGTTCCCACACGATTCGTGTGGAGTACCCGCGGTGCCGTCGTTGTATCTCGACGGGGCACGCTCGGTGCTGGAGATCGCGTCTGAGCCTCGACGGCCTGCCCTGGTACTGTTGAGCGGTCGTGTTTGCCCAGCTGGACGCCCGGCGGCGCCCGCGGGCTGCACATGCCCTCGGGCGAGGGGGGGTCCGGCCGAATGAAACCTTCCGCCGTGAGGCGGCCGGAGGCGGACGCATCGCGTCGTTGCTCCTTGTCGCCCTGCTTCAGCAGGGCACCTGGTCGCGCAGAGCGCTGCGCCTACTCTCGGCTGCCTGGCTCGGTCCGGTCGTGTTCGGCGCCCGTGCGCGGTTTCCGAGGAGCGTCGATACCCAGGTCGTCGCGAGGTCGCAGAGACCTCGCCGCGGCCGAGCTGCTCAGCATCGGCGATGCGGTGCGGCCTGTGCGCGAAGGCCTCGCCCTGGCGGTTGATCTCGGAGACGAGTTCCCCCACGGTCGATTTCGTCAATTGTGCTGAGAATTCTGGACGCTCGTTCGGAAAGATCTCTCGGGAAAAGCGGCGCGCGACCGACGAGACGGGCGCTTGACTGCCGTGCCACGAGAGGATGCTATGGGTGACAAATGAAACGACGCCGCGCTGGGCGAGCCAGCACGGCGGCGGCTCCCCCTCGATAGCGCGATGTATGCCATGCGGTTGTGCATCCTACGAGAGTGCTTGTCGCAGGCTCGGATCACGCCATCTTGCGTGGCGGCGCTGTTGTTTCTTGCTGCAAGCCTGGCTGTCGCTGAGCCAGGCCGTGCCGACCCACCTCGGCTCGACGACGTCGGGCCTTCGGTGGCGGCGGGGGGCAAGCCTGGCGTCGATGTCCAGGCGCTGATCCGCGTGGGAGACATCGCCCGCAACCAGGGAAGATGGGAGCGGGCGGAAGAGGCCTATTACCTCGCGTACAGGCTCGGCGTAGGCGGTAGGGTCCGCTGCGAATGGGGAATGGCGCTGCTCGCCCTCCGGCGGCATGTCGACGCCGCCATGGCCATCGACAGATGCCTCAAGGATCCGGGCGCGGGAACGGCCGCCGAGCGGCGCCGTTACACGGACGGCCTCGAGAGAGCCCGGCGCGAGGTGGGCCAGATCGACTTCGACTTGAGCCATCAGGGCGCGCTGATCACGATCGGCGCGGAGGTCCGGGACAGGGACGCGTCGACGACCGGCTATGTGTACGTCGAGCCTGGCGCGCACACGATCAAGGCCACGCTCCCCGGCTTCCTCGATGCCGAGCAAACCATCCAGGTGGAGAAGGGGAAGGCAGTCCAGGTCGTGCTCCGGTTCGTCGAGAGGCCCAAGGAGGCGCCGGCGCCCGCTCGCGCCTCGACCCAGCCCGCGACCCCCAGGAAGGCCGTGGCCAGGCCCCGGGCCAAGCCCCTGACCCGACCGGATCCGCCTGGGCCGTTCGACGGGATGGCGGGCGCGGCGCGGATCGGCGGGATCGGCGCCACCGCGCTCGCGCTCACCGGGGGCCTCGTCGCCTCGGGTCTCGCGGCGCAGTACGGCGAAGAGGCAGAGCGGCGCGCCGCTGTGCTCCGGCGGAACAACGACGACAGCTCCTGGATCTGCGCGTCGCCTTCGTCCAAGCACGCCGTGACATGCGCTGAGATCAACGATTTCTATGATGCGCACGAGATTGCCCGGGACGTCGCGACAGGCTTCTTCATCGGCGCGGGTGTCGTCGCCGCCGCGACGATCGGCGCGTTCATCTACGATGGCGTCGATCGGAGCCGGCGTCCTGTGCGTGTGGTGCCGATGATCAACGGCGATCAGGCCGGCATCTGGTTCAGCGGGGTGTGGTGAAGTGACCTCGATGCAGCGATCCATCCAGCGCACACGCTCGCGGCGCGCTGCCTTCGCGGAGGTCGTGGTCCTGATCCTGGCCTCCTGCGTCCTCGGCGCCGGGTGTGCCGAGGTCCCCTGCGGGCCTCGCCTGCGCTGTGAGCCGCCGCCGCCCGTCGAGGAACCGCCTTGTCCCAACGAACCCCAGGAGGGCCTTGAGGCGACGGACGCGTGCGGCGTCTTCGTCAGCTCGAGCATGGGCGACGATGGGCAGCCGGGGACGAGCGAAAAACCCGTCCAGACGATCGCGCGGGCCATCGAGCTCTTGGCCGAGAAGCCCGAGCGGCGTCCGAGGATCCATGCCTGTGGCGAACGCTTCCCCGAGGCCGTGCGCGTCCGCGGGACCCTGGAGATCTGGGGCGGGTTCGCGTGCAAGCGGAAGTGGATCCACAACGGTGGCGGGAGCAACACCGTGATCGAGCCCGGGCCGGACGAGATCCCGCTTGCGTTCGAAGCCGGCGCCATGACAACGGTCTTCGATCTGGTGGCACAGTCGGCGCCGGCCACGACGCCGGGCGGCTCCTCGATCGCGGCGATCGTGCTGGAGGGCGCCGGGGTCACCTTGCACCGCGGTGAGCTTGTCGCGGGCGACGGCGCGCGGGGCCACGACGGCGCGCCGGGCGAGCTGAAGCAGACGCCGGCCTGGACGGGGCGCCACGGCCGGTTCGGGCAGGACGCGTGTACCGGCGACTTCGTGTCCGGCGCCGACCCGGTGCAGAGCGCCTGTGAGCAAGGGGACTCGATCGGCGGATGGGGCGGTGATGGAACGATCGACCACGGAGCGCCCGGCGGCGACGGCGAGCTGATGCCGATCCCGAACCCCAGCGGCTTCGGCCTCGGTGGCCAAGGCGCCAGCCGCACCGACGATTGCTTGAACGGGCGCACCGGCGCGAACGGGCTCGACGGCGCGAACGGGCTGGGCGCGCGAGGCCTGGGCGCGTTCGACGCGCAAGGGCTCTACCGCGGGGTGAACGGCGGCGACGGCGGCGACGGGCTCCCCGGGCAGGGGGGCGGCGGCGGGGGTGGCACGCGGGCCGGCGCGATGTTCTGCGGCACCCCGCGCAAGGCCGGCGGCGCGGGCGGCGGCTCCGGCGGCTCGGGCGGCTGCGGCGGGCACGGCGGCCGCGGCGGCGGCCATGGGGGCGCGAGCATCGGCCTCTTCATCCTGAGCGCACGCGTGGACCTCCACGGCACCCAGATCGAAGCCGCGCGAGGCGGCGACGGCGGCCATGGCGGTCTCTTCCAGATCGGTGGGGCGCCTGGGCTCGGGGCGCCCGGCGGGCAGGGTTTCGGCGGCTCGCCCTTCGGGTGCTCCGGCGGCGACGGCGGCAAAGGGGGCAACGGCGGGCACGGCGGCGGAGGGCAGGGCGGGCCCTCGATCGCCATCGCCGTGGTGGGAGCATCGCTCCCGGGGGTGACGGGGCCTGATCCCAAGGTGGGAACAGGCGGCAAGGGCGGGCTGGGGGCGAACCCGAGCGTCCCTGGGTCCGCGGGCGACGATGGGCTGGCCCTCGGCGTGGCCGGCTTTCCCCAGTGAGCCGAGGAGGAACGAATGAATCGGTCGGCGCTCGTTGGTCTCGCGATGGTCGCGCTCGCGGCGGTCTCCTGCGGCGGCGACGGGGGCGACCACCCCCCCGTGGAGGTCGCGCCCGTCGACGTCGCGGAGCTGCTCGCGCGCGCTGGGCACAGCTGGGACGATGACATCTTGGCTTCGACCCCTGGGATCCGTGATCTCGTGTGCAAGGACGACGTCTGGCTCCCCGAGGTCGACTGGCTCCCGCTCAGGTCGCCGCGGCTCGTTCGCATCGTGTTCGTCGCATGGGACATGCCCGCTGGCACGCTTCGAGGCTGGGATCTCGTGCGGAACGCGGCGGACCGCCGCATCTGGTCGGCGGCGCTGCCCGCCGCGGAGGTGGGCTTCGGCTGCGACGAGCGCTATACGACGGGCTTCTTCTTGCTGGCGAGCTGGCCGGAGGACAACGTCTCTGTAGCCGTCGGCTTCCAGCGAGCCGATCGAGACGCCTTCTCCGAAGATATTGATTCCAATGACGGTGTGCTGGTCGACTACTATGCCTCGGTCCACGTCGACAAGGCCAACGTGCCGGCGCCGGACACGGCGACCTTCTACCTGAAGAACCTGTTCACGGGCGCCACGTTCAGCACCGATGTTCCAACCGATGGCAACGGGGACGATGCTCCGGATCATTCCGCTGAGCTCGAGGTCGATTACGGAGAGCTCGGCCTTGGCGTGATGACCGATGTGGTGACGTGCGTGGTGTACAAGCGCGATGGCGCGGAGCTGATGAACCAGTGCCTTACCGTGCTAGTGACCTCACTCCCGTAGCGCGCGGTCGGGCGGTTCGGCGTGCAGAGGACCTCGCCGCGGCCGAGCTGTCCGGCGCCCTCGACGTGGGCTTGGGGCGAGCCCGAGCGTCCCTGGATCGGCGGGCGAACATGGGCTGGCCCTCGACGTGGGCAGTTTTCCCCAGGGAGCCGAGGAGGAACGGATGAAGCGGTCGAAGCTCGTTGGTCTCGTGATGGTCGCGCTCGCGGCGGTCTCCTGCGGCGGCGACGACGACCCGCCCGGTGTCGCGGAGCTGCTCGCGCGCGCCGGGCACAGCAGCGACGATTACAACGTGGCTTCGAGCCTTGACCGTGTTCTCTGGTGCGAGGACGACCTCTGGCTCCCCGAGGTCTACGGGCCTCTGCTCGAGTGGCCGCGGATTGAACGCATTGTGTTCGTCGCATGGGACATGCCCGCTGGCACGTTCAGAGGTTGGGATCTCGTGCGGGACAAGGCGGACCGTTTCTACTGGTCGGTGGCGCTGTCCGCCGAGGAGGTGGGGTTCGGCTGCGAGGAGCGCTACACGACGAGCTTCTTCTTGCTGGCCAGCTGGAAGGACAACAGGATCTCTCGAGCCATGGGCCTCGAGCGAGGCACGCGATCCGCCTTCTACTACGGGGTTTCGTCCGATGACGCTGTACTGGTCAACCTCTCCGCCGGGATCGACCCCGACAGGGCCGATGTGCCGGAGCCGGACACGGCGACGTACTACCTGAAGAACCTGTTCACGGGCGCCACGTTCAGCACCGACGTTCCAGCCGAGCGCAACGAGTCTGGGCATTATTGGGCTCGGATCGAGGTCGATTACGGAGCGCTCGGCCTTGGCGCGATGACCGATGTGGCGACCGGCGTGGTGTACAAGCGCGACGGCGTGGAGCTGACGAACCATGGCCTTACCGTGAGGGACACGACGCTGCCGTAGCGCGCGGTCGGGCGGTTCGACGCGCAGATGCCCTCGCCGCGGCCGAGCCGCTCAAGGCCCGCGACATGGCCGAGCTCGCGCGTCATGGACCGCCATGGTCGCAGGGAGCACGGGCGTGCCTCGGACGAGCGACGGGACCGGGACGAGCGCCGATGGCGCCGTGAAGGCGTGCGCCCTGCGTCAGGACATCAGGCCGAGCGCGAAGAGCGCGTCGGACCAGAGCGGCCAGAGCGTGCGGTAGGGGTGGGTCGCCAGCACCACGCCGCCGCTCGGCAGGCGCCGGACGTAGAACCGGGCGCGGTGGACCAGGAACTCGAAGTGGTCGAGGGTGATCTCGACCTGCGAGAGGGGCGAGCCGTTGCCCGTCTCCGTGCCCTGCTCGTCGCGCCCCCTGAACGGGAGCGTCCGCTCGTAGATCTCGCGCGCGCGCGGCTCTGCGGCGCGCCACGCGCCATCGGGCTTCTCCGCCGCTGCTTCGAGCGCCTCGAGCAAGGCGGAAGGCGGAGTTTCCAGCGCCTTGAGGACGGCTGCACGGGAGAGCGAGCTCGAGTGCCCGGTGCTATGTCTCAGCGCAACGCACGCCCCAGGCGGCGCGGCTTCCACCCGCGCGCGGAGCGCTTCCAGCGACAGCCCCGCGGTGCGCGACACCCTGTCCTTGTCGTGGAGGCAGAGCCACGAGAGGGCGAGATCGCGCGCGATGTCGCGGGCGTCCGCGTTGTACGTCGCGCACAGGGCGACCGGCGCGAGCCAGGTCCGCGCCGTCGTGCAGCCGCCGGTCGGGACGCGCCCGCTCGCGTCCGGCGCGCAGAGGCGGAGCAGGACGTCCTCGATGTCTTCCAGCGCCATGTGCCACGCGAGCACGGCCTCGGCCTGCACGGAGCGCGGGCCCCTCCCCAGGGCGAGATCCATGTGCATGGGGGAAAAGGCCTCGATCTGGCGGGCGTGCATGTGCATGGGACCCATCGGCTTGAGACGTTCGCTCTTGTCGGTGAAGCAGCGAAGGATGCAATGGACGAAGTGTTCGTAACTCAACGATGCGACGAAATAGGTTTCCGCGTCGGTGCGCCCGAAGTGGGCGCGGAGCATCGCGACCACCTCGTCCACGGAGGTCGTGTTGCATTCCGTGTCGCGGTCCATGATCGCGCGCATACTGTACTGTGGCTCCTTGATGAGGGCCGACAGCGCCGCGCCGAACGCATCGACCCTCTGTGCCTCGTCACACCAGGCGAAGAAAAACGGCCCTTCTCTCATCGCTTGATCATCCTCATGAGGTAGCCTGCGTCAGGACAGGAGGCCGAGCACGAAGAGCGCGTCGGCCCAGAGCGGCCAGAGCGTGCGGTAGGGGTGCGTGGCCAGCACCACGCCGCCGCTCGGGAGGCGGCGAACGTGGAAGGGGGCGTGCTCTTCCAGGAAGCGCGTGTGCTCACGCGTCGTGATGGTTATCCAGAAGGCGGGTGGGACCTCCCCCGCGGCTTCGTCCTCGATCTGGCGGCGTAGCTCGAGGAGCTCGCGCGCCTGGGGCTCCGCCGCGCGCCACGCCTCGTCGGGCACCGCCGCGGCCTCGAGCGCATCGAGCAGCGTGGCCGGCGGCGTCGCGAGCGCCTTGAGCACGGTCTCGCGCGAGAGCGAGCCCGTGAGCTCGCTCGTGCCTTTCATGGGCACGCGCGCGCCGCGCGGCGCGGCTTCCACACGCGCGTGGAGCGCCTCCAGCGACGTACCGGCGATGCGCGAGACGCTCTCCTTGTGGTGGAGGCTCACCCACGAGAGGGCGAGGTCGCGCGCGATCTCCGCGGCGTTCGCGTTGTAGGTCGCGCACATCTCGACCGGGGCACTCCAGTCCTGGTTGGTCGTGCAGGCGCCGGTCGGCACGCGCCCGCTCGCGTCCGGCGCGCAGAGGCGAAGCAGGAGCTCCGCGATGTCGCCCTGAACCAGGTGACAGGCGACCGCGGCCTCGGCCTCGACGCAGCGCGGGCCCCTGCCCACGGGGATCTCGTAGGGGTAAAAATCCCACTTCCGTTCGCCCGCACTCAAGCAGAGCGGGCCCCAAGGACAGAGACGTTCGCTTTCATCGGTGTAGCACTTGAGGCCGAACAGCATGCCGCGCTCGGAGTCGCTCAGGCTCACGCCGGACAGGAGGTGAACGTTGTTCGTTCCTCCGAAGTGGGCGCGGATCATCGCGAGCACTTCGTCCACGGAGCGTGTCCGGCACCCTTGCTGGTGGCTCATCATCAGGCTGATGAGAGCCCCCGGACTGACGAGGGCCGACAGGGCGGCGGCGAACGCGTCGAGCCGTTCTGCCTCGTCACACCACGCATAGAACCAAGGTTCTGATTCGCTCATAGCCGGATTACCATGATGAATCTATCGGAGTCTATCAAGGTCACGTTCTTGCCCGTCTTCCAGTTGAACAGGTAGCCGTCCCGAACCGTGATGTTCGGGTCATTAAACTTCGCGCCCTGCTCCATGATGAGCTCGTACCGGGCCACATCTCCATCGAGCCTCCTCTTCTTCAACGCCATCATCGCGTTCGTGAGCTGATTGCGAACCTTGCCGACATCGATCTTCCCGCCCTTGGCCTCGCTCACGATCAGCTGGTGCCCGCTGGATATCGACACGAAGTCGGGCGCCGCCCCCTCGCTACCCCCAGCGCTCGATTCCCTCGGAATGCCGACCACGTCGCGCACGGCATCGTCGCCGACCCCGATGAGCGATCTTCCGTCGTCCACCAGGAACTTGGCCGCCTTCTTCTCGAAGATGTTCACCTCGAACTTGGTGATCGCCCCGGTGAGCCCCTTGTACCCCCTGACGCGGTTCGTCTTCACGATCTTGGCGAACGCCTCCTCGATCTCGGCGATCTCCCCGGCCACCCGGATCGCGGACGGCCTGAGCCCCCCGCTGGTCTTGACCACCCGCCACATCGGCCCGACCGCCCCGAGCCCGAAGCCCAGTCCCGAGAAGATCCGCTCCTCGTCGCTCAGCTCCTCTCCCGACGGCAAGCACCACGCCTTCCCCGTCACGGCCTCGCACAGGTCGAGCGCCGGCCCCACCACCGGCACGAAGCCGACTCCGATGCGCGTCGTCGCATGCACGAGCGTCTGCATCACCCCCGCGTACGCCTCGAAGCCCTCGCCGACCGTCGACATCGCCCCCGCGAATGCGCTGATCGTCTGGTAGAGCTGCGTCTGCTCCAGGTCGAGCCCGTCCCCCGTCCACTGGTTGAGGCTGTCCTTCATCTGGTCCGCGAGCGCGTCGAACCTCGGCTTCAGCACCGTGTCCACCTGCGCCCGCAGGTCCGCCGGCACCGGCGAGTCCTCGAACCAGTCCGACGCATCCATGTACCGCCGCACAACCCCGGTGATCCGGTTCTGCGCCTTCAGGAACGCGTTCGTCTCCGCCAGCGACACCCCCATCCGGTCGCGCAGCGCGATCTCCAGCGCCGCGCTGTTCGCCCGCCACGCCCGCACGTTCGCCACGAAGTCCGCCCGAAGGACCACCACCCGGCCGCTCACGTCCGCCTCCAGCGCCGCGATCACGCCATCCGCGTACGCCGCGTACGGGTCCCTCCCCTCGTCGAACGCCCCGTCCACCTCCGCGATGTCCGGCACCTCGACCCACGGCACCTCGCTCTCCCCGAGCGCGTACGCCCCCGTGTCGTCCGGGTTCCACCCCTCGGCGCGCGCGTCCTGCGTCGCCAGGTCCGCCACCTCGTCCGCCTGCGCGCCGAACTCGTCCATCAGCCGCGCGAGCTCGTCCTCGAGATCGCTGACGCTCTTCTTCAGGTCCTCGACGAGCTGCTCCATCGCCGCCCGCGTCTCCGCGCCGACCACGTCCTTGTACCGGTCGAGGATCGCGTCGAGATCGGTCCGCGAGATCTCGTCCAGCGGCCGGCTGACCAGGTCCTTCAGCTCGGTGTCGAGCTGCTGGAGCAGGTCCATCTTCTCCGCCAGGCGCGCCACCCGCGGCGCGTTCGCCACGAGCGCCTTGCGCTCCTTGGCGATCTCGGCGAGCAGGATCTCGATGTCGCGCGCGAGCGCCGGGTTGATCTCGGCGAGGCTCAGGTCGACCTCGGTGCTGCCGGAGAACTTCGCCCCGCTGCGCCGGACGTTGAAGAGCGGCTTGTTCAGCCCGAGCGGGACCGAGACGAGCGTCACCAGCTCGTGCGCGTCGGTGCACCAGTCGTCGCCGCCCGAGTTGGCGACCGCGAAATGGAACTCGTTTGCTCCCATTCCCAGCAGCACCGAGTCGAAGTCCGCCTCGGACCGGTGGCTGCGCGATCCATCGCCGTGGGTCACCAGCGTGCCCGGGACCTCGTAGGTCGGCAGCGGCGTGTCGTTCACGCGGAAGAACGGGTCTCCATCCTCGACGAGGAAGGGGCCTTCGCACGACGTGCTGGACTGCGTGCTGACCCAGTCGAGGCTGTACGGCGTGCCGGCCCGCGCGAACGACGGCGACAGCACCGCCAGCGCTGTGACCAGCACGAGCCTCTGGAACACCGCGGCGCAGAAGCCACGCAGCGCAACATCCTTCGAGCCTCTCATGTCCCCTCCGCGTCGCGCACGGCGGCGTCATATGCCATCGCGGCGCCCTTCACGTCACCCGCCGCGAGCCTCGCCTCGGCCGCGTCGAGCGCCGCCGCGGCCATCCCCTTCTCCCGCAGCGCCGCGAGGCCCGCCGCGATCTTCCGCGGCAACCCCGTCCTGAGCTCGGCCTCCGCGGCGTCGAACCGCTCCCGAAGCGCCGCGCACCCGGCCTCGCGCCACGACGACCCCGCCGCCCCGCAGAGCGGCCGCAGCTGCACCAGCGCCGAGAGCTCCCCGCACCGCTCGGCCAGCAGCGGCAGCCTGAGCTTCTCGCTCACCGGCGGCGCCGCCGACAGCGCCGCGACCTGCGCGCGCGCACGCTCCCCGAAGGCGTCCGACGCCTTGCGGGTCCGCGCCCCCGCGATCGCCTCGCGCGCCCCCTCGTCCATCTGCGACACGCGGAGCGCCTGCCGGCGCAGCGTGATGCCGCCGAGCAGCGCCGCCGCCGTCGCGTCGCTCCGGGCCACCCGCCGCTGCACATAGCCCAGCATCGCGCTCAGCGACCGCAGCGCCCCCGAGGTCATGTCCGGCAGCACCGCGCCGTGCGTCGCGAGGAACTCCCTGTGCGGTGCCATCGCCTCGTCGAAGGAGGCCGCGAAGACCTGGAGCGCCGCCGACGACCTCAGGATCTCGGCGGCGAGCTCGCCGGGCGCCCGGCTCGCCTCGCGCGCCGCCGCGAGCACCGCCTGCTCCACGCCGTCGAGGCCGTCGATGTCCGACCGCGACGCCTGCTCCGAGAGCGCCGCGTACGTCGCCGTCTCCGCCGCCTCGGTCGCGCGGTACGCGGCGAAGCGCGCCGCGAC
Source organism: Sorangium sp. So ce362 (assembly GCF_051519845.1). NCBI lineage: Bacteria > Pseudomonadati > Myxococcota > Polyangiales > Polyangiaceae > Sorangium > Sorangium sp. So ce362. The sequence continues at coordinate 11,339,059 of NZ_CP150332.1, forward strand.
GCCCGCGTACTTCGATCGCAGCGGGGCCGCGTCGCTCCGGCCCTGGTCGAAGATCGCCTGCACGACCGCCATGGCTTGCTTGTCGGCCGCGAGCGCCGCGGCGAGCGGCTCCGTCTCGGCGCTCGCCTTGTCGATCATCGCCGCCTTGAAGCTGCCTGTCGCGTCGACCGGCGCCTGCGCGAGCAGCGCCCTCTGGCGGTCCCTCGCCTCGTCGAGCAGCGACTCGAGCTTGCCCGCGAGCGTCGCCCGCAGCGACTCGGCGTTCCTCGCGTCGTCCCGCACGTAGTCGATCGCCTCGTCCACATGGCGGAACCAGACGTCGAGCGAGGTGCCGCTCGCGACGATCGCATCCAGCGTCTTGTTGGTCGGCCACGTGGCCCACATCTCGATGGGCAGGGCGCCGTCCTTCTCGGCCTGACTCCACGCGATTCCCGGGCCCAGGTTCTCGCCCACGCAGTGCTCCTCGCCGCCCACCGCCGCCGCGCAGAAGCTCCCGAACGTGCGGTCCTCCCGCTCCCACAAACACCCGGCCCCCGCCGCGCCAAGTGCCAGGGCGCCGACAGCCACTGCGAGGATCGTCCTCCGTCGCCACGGTTTCGATCTCTCGCTCATGCTCATTCCCTCCACCCCGCGATTTTTCTCGCCCATGCACGCTCGCCCGCACGTTCTCTAGACACAAGCGTCCTCACGAAAGCGGTAGGACATTGCTCGGCCCTGGATCGCGCTCCGAGCGCCATGTCGTCCGTCTTCAACGCACGGACCGTCGCCGGACGGGGAGGCCGTCGCCTGGCGGCGGAGGAGTCCTCCGGTGCGTCCGACTCGTCGCGGCGCGGTTGGCCCTCCCTGATGAAGCCGTGGCGAGTGCTCCGGCGCGGTTCTGAGGGGCCATCGGCATGCTGGAATCCGGCCAGTTCGCCGCAGCTTCGAGCGACACGATGGGATAACGAGGCCGCGCCGCGGCACGACGAGCGCGGATGGCGCCCTGAAGACGTGCCCGTTGGCCGGATGCAGCAGACGGCCCGGTCCATTTCCTGGACGGCCCGGTCCATTTCCTGGACGGCGCGCCTGGGTTCCTGGACGGCCCGGTCCATTTCCTGGACGGCGCGCCTGGGTTCCTGGACGGCCCGGTCCATTTCCTGGACGGCCCGGTCCATTTCCTGGACGGCCCGGTCCATTTCCTGGACGGCCCGGTCCATTTCCTGGATGGCGCCGCGAACGTCCTGGACAGCATGGCGCCCTCGCCGCCGCCGCATTCTTGCTCTCCTCGGCGTTTCCGGTCGAGCGCTCTTGCCGCTCGTCGCTTCCGCCTGTTAGCCAGGAAGGCTTGGGGAGAGGCACTCTCCCCAAGAACAATCCCTCGGCACATCAGGAGATTCCGATGCCCAAAGCGAAGACCGATCTGGACCTGTGGATGAACGAGGCGCTCGCCTCTCCGGATACCAACGAGCTCTCCCTCTCCGTGCCCCTTCATGTGCTGTTCGGTGAAGCGGTCGACGTCGCGAGGTTCCACAAGAGCTACTGGAAGCCGGAGGTGAAGGACGGGAAGGTGGTGCGCCGCGGCCTCGAGATGGCGGCGAGCAAGAAGAAGAACGGGAACGCCCTGACCGCGAAGACCGGCGAGGAGATCCTCTCGCTCCAGCGCGCTGCCGTGGAGGCGGGCACGCGTTACCTGCTCGCCGTGGACCCGAAGAAGGCGAGCCCCTTCGAGCGCGGGCAGGTCGTCCTCGACGAGATCACCGCGACGCTCGAGTGGCTGTTCGACGATGGCGTCGAGGACGCGAACGACGCGAGGCTCACCAGGCTCGGACAGGCCCACGCGGGCGACCCCGCCACCGCCGACGCGCTCGCGCTGGCCCTGGACGACTATGCCGCCCTCGCAGCGCCCCACCGCGAGGCGATGGACGGCCTCGGCGGGTTCGACGTGGCCATGCTCGACGAGGCCAAGGAACTCGCGGCCGGGCTCCGGGCGCACCCCACCCAGAGCGCTGGGCTCGGCGAAAAGGCGCGCGAGGCGCTCGTCCTCCGCAACAAGGTGATCGGGCTCCTGAACGCGCGGATGGCGACGGTGCGCGCGGCGGCGCGGTTCGTGTTCCGGGACCGGCCGGACATCGTGCGCGAGGTGACCAGCGCCTATGGGCGGCGGCGCCGGGCCGAGTCTGCGCGCCGGGCGAAGAAGAAGGCCGACGCGCCGCTGCCTCTTGTAAGCCCGATCTGAAGCGGCCGTAGCCCGCCGTCCCGCCCCGCGCCGCGTTCCTTCACCCAATGCACCGAGGACGGCGTCCCGAGATGGGATGTGTTCTGCCCGATCCTCATCGATACGCGATGGACTCGCCTTGAACGGCCTGTAAGTTGGCCCGCGCGAAGGGGGCCAGTCCGGATTGATCCCGACCTTCAGGGGTTCGTTATGCGGTTCGCGCTCAGGCAATGGTCACGTTGGCCCAGAGCGAGCTCACATGAAGGCGTGAAGGCAGGAAGATCCTTGGTCTCTTCTTCCTGCTTCCTGCCTTCACGCCTTCATGTTCAAATCGGACCCCTACCCTCCGACCGGCGGTAGCTAGGTCCCCTCGTTCTGCGAGGCGCGGGCCCTCCTTGACGCTCGTCCCATCCTCCTCCACCCTCGTGGCGGATGTTCCGCGTCCGGCGACCCCACCGTAACCGCAGCGCGATCCTTCGCTGGATCTGCGCCGCGCTCTCGGTGTTCCTCGTCGTCGGTCTCCTGGCTCAGGGACATACCCTCCAGGCGCTCGGCGTGGCGATCGCTTGCGAGCACCCGATGCTCGAGTCGTCCTCCGCCCATGACGCGGACGACGGGCATCCGGACAGCTCGCACGACGACTGTCCGCCCAGCTGCAACGACTGCGCTTGTGGCCGCATCCCCATGACGCTGTCCCTGGAGGAGGTGCTGCCCTACCTCCTCCTCGAGGCGTACGAGATCGCCGCATCGACGCCGCCCGAAATGCCTGGGCGCTGCCCCACCTGCCGCCTCGAACGGCCGCCCCGACGCCCGCGCGCTTGAGGCGCCCGCGTCAGGCATCGCATCCACGAGCACGGCAACCGCGCTCGGGTGCGTGAGCGCCCTCGCGCCACGCCGCCCCGCGCTCGGCCCCCTCGCGCGATCCTGACCGGGCACAACCGCGGTTCTTCGCGCGAGCGCTCCACGCGCTCGAGGGCTGCCCGTCCATGCTCCATCCCTGCGTGCGTCGTCCGTTCGTCGCCTCCTCGATCGCCCTTTGCCTCCTGCTCCTCCTGCTGCTCGCGCCTGCGGCGGCGCGCGCCGCGGATCCGCCCCTCACCCGCGCCCGCGTCGCCGACCTCGCCCGCGCAGCGCCGAGCGCGCGCGTGGCCACGGCCGAGGCCGGCGTCTCCCGCGCCGCGACCTCGGCGGCCGGCGTGCTCTCGCTCGAGAACCCCGTGCTCACGGGGATGGGCGGCGTCCGGCTCAACCCCGACGGGAGCAAGCCGGCGGCCGCTGAAGCGTCCCTCGAGTGGCCGATCGAGCTCGGCGGTCAACGAGGCGGGCGCATCACCGCGGCGAAGGCCGAGCAGCGCGCCGCCGAGATCCACGCCGAGGACGGCCGGCGCCGCGTCCTGCTCGCCGCCCTGCTCCAGCACGCCCTCGTGCTCCGGGACGAGCGGCAGGTGCAGCTCGCCCGCGCGCGCGTCGCCCTCGCAGAGCGGCTCCACGCCGCGGCGGAGCGCCAGCGCAGGGCGGGCGAGGTGCCGGAGGTCGACGTCGCCCTGGCGCTGCTCCAGAAAGGACGCGACGTCGCAGCGGCGAAGGCGGCGGAAGGCACGCGGGACGCCGACAGGGCCGCGCTCCTCGCCCTGCTCGGCCTCACCTCGCCGGGCGCGCAGCGCCTCCCGGTGGAGGGGCCGCTCGTGCCTCCCGGCGAACCGCCGGCGCTCGCGTCGAGCCTCGGCGAGGTCGAGCGGCGCCCCGATGTCGGCGCCGCCGAGGCGTCGCTCGATGCCGCGCGCGCCAAGGCGGAGCGAGAGCGCTCGGCCAGGTGGCCGACCGTCAGCGTCATCGCCCAGGTCGAGCACGACGACGGCGCGAACATCGGCATGCTCGGCCTCGCGGTCCCGCTGCCGATCCTCAACGCCAACCGGGCCGGCGCCGCGACGGCCGCCGCGGAGATCGATGTCGCCCGGGCGCACGCCGACGCCGCGCGGGCCGGCGCCGTGGGCCAGATTCACCAGCTGTACGCGCGCTACCGGGCGACGAAGGAGGCCCTCCAGGCCCTCGCACCGACCGCCACCCTCATGGAGCAGGCGGCCGCGATCTCGGCGCGAGGGTACGAGCTCGGCGAGAAGGATCTCGCGAGCGTCCTCCTGGTGCGCCGCGAGGTCATCGAGACCGAGGCGGCGCTGCTGGAAGCCGAGCACGCCCACGCGGCGGCCAAGATCGAGCTCCTTGTCGCGGCGGGGAGGGCGCTCCGATGAGCGCTCCCCAGCGGAAGATCGAGCTCTCGCCGAAGGCGGTCGCCGTGATCGCTGCCGCGGTGCTGGCGCTCGTCGTCGCGGCCGTCGCCCTCACGGTGCTCATCGAGCATCGACGCCACGGGCACGAGGCCGGCCACGGAGACGAGGACGGGCACCACCACGGCGAAGGCGAGGGCCACGCCCACGGCGAAGGCGAGGCCCACGCCCACGGCGAAGGCGAGGACCACGCCCACGGCGAAGGCGAGGACCACGCCCACGGCGAGGACCACGCCCACGGCGAGGGCAAAGGGCCCGCGCACGAGGCCGGGGAAGTGCACGCCCACGGCAGCGGCAGGGTCGAGCTCTCGCCCGCGATGATCCAGAACGCCGGGCTGGAGATCCTCACCGCCGGGCCGGGCAAGGTCGCCGTGACGGTCACGCTGCCCGGCGAGGTGGCGCTCAACGCCGAGGCCATCGCGCACGTCACGCCCCGGGTGCCGGGGACGGCGCGGGAGGTGAAGAAGCAGCTCGGCGACACGGTGAAGCGCGGAGAGGTGCTCGCCGTGCTCGACAGCCGCGAGCTGGCCGAGCTCCAGCGCGAGCTCCTGGCGGCCAAGGAGCGCCTCTCCCTCGCCGAGACGAGCTTCACGCGCCACGAGGCGCTCTGGAAAGAGCGGATCTCGGCCGAAAAGGAGTACCTGGCGGCCAAGCAGGCGGTCGCCGAGGCGCGGATCGAGCACCGGAGCGCCGCCCATAAGCTCAGCGCCACCGCGGGCTCCGGCGCGACCCGGGGCACCGGCTACGCGCTGGTCGCCCCGATGGACGGCACCATCATCGAGAAGCACATCGCCATCGGCGAGGTCCTCAAGGAGGACACCCAGGTCTTCGTCATCGCCGACCTGTCCACGATCTGGGTCAACGTCACCGTCTACGCCAAGGATCTCAGCCGCGTGCAGGTCGGCCAGACGGCCTGGGTCAAGGCCGAGGGGATCGAGCAAGCCGCGCAGGGCACGCTGGCGTACCTGGGGCAGGTCGTCGACGAGCAGAACCGCTCCGCGGTGGCCCGCGTCATCCTCCAGAGCCCGGGCGCAGCCTGGCGCCCCGGGCTCTTCGCGACCGCCGACATCGCCGTCGAGGAGGTGGCCGCGCCGGTCGTCATCTCGGACGAGGCGATCCAGCGGATCGAGGGCAGGGAGGTCGCCTTCGTCGAGCAGCACGGCGGCTTCGAGGTCCGCCCGGTGAAGATCGGACGCCGGGGCATGAGATCGCCGGGGTCCGGGGCGAAGGGCGCCGACAGGCGACCCGGAGCCCCGAGCGTCGAACCGGGGTCCGGGGCGAAGGGCGCCGACGGGCGACCCGGAGCCCCGAGCGTCGAACCGGGGTCCGGGGCGAAGGGCGCCGACAGGCGACCCGGAGCCCCGAGCGTCGAGGACGCGCCGGTCGTCGAGATCCTGGCGGGGGTCGCCGCCGGCGAGCGCTACGCCGGCAAGAACAGCTTCATTCTCAAGGCGGAGCTCGGCAAGTCCGAAGCCGGCCACCAGCACTGAGGAGCGCGACGGCCCCATGCTCACCTTGCTCTCGCGGCTCCTTGCGCTCTCGGTGCGCCATCGCTTCCTCGTCGTCGCCCTCACGATCGCGGTCGGCGCGCTCGGGGCCTACAACTTCACGCGCCTGCCGATCGACGCGGTCCCGGACATCACCAACGTCCAGGTGCAGATCAACACCTCGGTGAAGGCGCTCTCCCCCGTGGAGGTCGAGCGTCAGATCACCTTCCCCATCGAGTGGGCCATGGGCGGGATCCCGGGCGTCCAGCAGGTGCGCTCGCTCTCCCGCTACGGGCTCTCCCAGGTGACGGTGATCTTCGAGGACGACACCGACATCTACTGGGCCAGGCAGCTCGTGGCCGAGCGCCTCGGCGCCGCGAAGGAGAGCCTGCCGCCGGGGCTCGGCGAGCCGCAGCTCGGCCCGATCGCGACCGGCCTCGGCGAGATCTACATGTGGACGCTCGAGGCCGCGCCGGACGCCCGGCGGCCCGACGGGCAGCCGTACGACCTGACCGATCTACGCACGATCCAGGACTGGATCGTGCGGCCCCAGATCCGGACCGTGCCAGGGGTCACCGAGGTCAACTCGATCGGCGGCTATGAGCGGCTCTACCAGGTCTCGCCGGACCCGGCGAAGCTCGTCGGCTACGGGCTCTCGTTCCGCGACGTGCTCGAGGCGCTCGCGGCCAACAACGCCAACGCGGGCGGCGGGTACATCGAGCACAAGGGCGAGCAGTACCTCGTCCGCGCCACGGGCCTCGTGCAGAGCGAGGACGACATCCGGGGCATCATCGTCGGCGACCACGGCGAGGTGCCGATCCGGATCGAGGACGTCGCCGAGGTCGGCGTCGGCCGGGAGCTGCGCACGGGGGCGGCGACCGAGGACGGCGAGGAAGCGGTCATCGGCACGGCCATCATGCTCGTCGGGGAGAACGGCCGCGCCGTCTCCAGGCGCGTGGACGAGCAGATGAAGGCGGTCAACAAGTCCCTGCCCGAGGGCGTGACGGTCAAGACCATCTACGACCGCACCTACCTCGTCGACGCCACCCTGAGCACCGTGCGAGACAGCCTGCTCGAAGGGGCCGCGCTGGTCGTCGTGGTGCTCTTTCTCCTGCTCGGGAACCTCCGGGCCGCGCTGATCGCCGCGCTGGCGATCCCGTTCTCGATGCTGATCGCCGTCACAGGCATGGTCGAGGGCAAGATCAGCGGCAACCTGATGAGCCTCGGCGCCATCGACTTCGGGCTCATCGTCGACGGCTCGGTGATCATCGTCGAGAACTGCGTGCGGCGCTTCGCCGAGGAGCAGCGCCGGCTCGGGCGCGTGCTCACCCGGGACGAGCGGCTCGGCCTCGCCTACGACGCGTCCCAGGAGGTCCGCCAGGCGACGATCTTCGGTGAGCTCATCATCGCGATCGTCTACCTGCCCATCCTCACGCTGACGGGCATCGAGGGGAAGATGTTCCGGCCCATGGCGCAGACCGTCGTCCTGGCGCTCGCGGGGGCGACGATCCTGTCGATGACGTTCGTCCCGGCGCTCGTGGCGCTGCTCCTCACGGGCAGGGTGTCGGAGCAGGAGAACTTCCTCTTCCACCACGCGAAGCGCGCCTACGGCCGGGTGCTCGCCTGGGCGCTCTCCCACAAGCCGTTCGTCGTCGCCGCCGCAGGCGTCGTCCTCGTCGCCTCCGGCCTGGTCGCCGCGGGGCTCGGCCGCGAGTTCGCGCCCAAGCTGAGCGAGGGCGCGCTCGCGCTCCAGCCGGCCCGCATCCCCTCGATCAGCCTCACGACGAGCGTGGCGATGCAGGCGCAGCTCGAGCGCCTGCTCAAGGAGCGGTTCCCGGACGAGATCGAGCACATCTTCGCCCGCACCGGGACGGCCGAGGTCGCGACCGATCCGATGGGCCCGAACGTCTCCGACACCTACCTGATGCTGAGGCCCCGGAGCGGATGGACGAAGGCGGCGACGCAGGAGGAGCTCGCCGAGGCCATCGAGGAGGTGATCCGGGAGCTGCCGGGGCAAAACTACGAGTTCAGCCAGCCGATCGAGCTCCGGTTCAACGAGCTCATCAGCGGCGTGCGGAGCGACGTCGCGATCAAGGTCTTCGGCGACGACCTCGAGGTGATGCTGAAAGAGGCGAGCAAGATCGGCGCCCTCCTGCGGGCGACGCCGGGCGCGGCCGACGTCAAGGTGGAGCAGGTCACGGGCTTGCCGGTGCTGACCATCGACGTGGATCGGCGCATGGCGGCGCGCTACGGGCTCAACGTCGCCGACGTGCAGGCGGTCGTCGAGGCCGCGATCGGCGGCGTGAGCGCCGGCGAGGTCTTCGAGGGCGACAAGCGCTTCGATCTCGTGCTCCGGCTCCCTGACGTCATCCGCCGCGACATCGGGGCGCTCGAGCGCCTCCCGATCCCGCTCCGGCGCAAGCAGGAGCACGCGCCCGGCCCGAGCGGTCCGACCCTCGCCGCGGCGGCGCGGGCGCCCGACCGGGCGGCGTTCGTGCCGCTCGGCGCGGTGGCGAACCTCCGCGTGGAAGAGGGCCCCAACCAGGTCAGCCGGGAGAGCGGCAAGCGCCGCGTCGTCGTCCAGTGCAACGTGCGCGGCCGCGACCTCGGCGGCTTCGTCGCCGACGCCGAGGAGCGGATCGACGCCGAGATCAAGCTCCCGCCGGGCTACTGGATGTCCTGGGGCGGCCAGTTCGAGAACCTGCTCGCCGCCGAGCGGCGCCTGGCCGTGGTGGTCCCGCTGGCGCTCGGGCTGATCTTCGGCCTGCTCTTCGTCTCCGTCGGGACGCTCGGCAATGCCGCCCTGATCTTCACCGGCGTCCCGCTGGCGCTCACCGGCGGCATCCTCGCGCTGTGGGGCCGCGGGCTCCCGATCTCGATCTCGGCGGCCGTGGGCTTCATCGCGCTCTCGGGGGTCGCGGTGCTGAACGGGCTCGTGATGGTGACGTTCATCGAGAACATGCGGCAGCGCGGCGAGGCGCTCGACGACGCCGTGCTCCACGGCTCGATCGCGCGGCTCCGCCCCGTGCTCATGACGGCGCTCGTCGCGGCGCTCGGCTTCGTCCCGATGGCGCTCGCCACCGGCACCGGCTCCGAGGTGCAGCGCCCGCTGGCGACGGTCGTCATCGGCGGGATCCTCTCCTCCACCACGCTCACGCTGGTCGTCCTGCCGGTCCTCTACCGGCTGACGCATCGACAGGGAGCGCCGAGGGCGCCCGCGGACGCGGGGACGGGCTCGGCGGGATGAGAGGACCGCGCGCATCGAGGCGCGACGCGATGACGGGCGCTCAGCTCGCCAGGGGCAGCGAGAAGTGGATCGTCGTCCCCTGGCCCGGGGTGCTCTCGACCGCCACGGTCCCGTGGTGCGCCTCGACGATGCCGCGCGCGATGTACAGGCCGAGCCCCGCGCCGGTGCGCGACTCCTGCGCGGCCTTCCAGTAGCGATCGAAGAGGTGCGGCTGATGCTCGGGCGGGATGCCCGGGCCCGTGTCGACCACGGAGAAGCGCGCGAGATCGCCGACCCGGCAGAGCGACACGCTCACCACGCCGCCCTTCGGCGTGAACTTCAGCGCGTTGCCGAGCAGGTTCGAGAAGACCTGCAGCACCCGATCCCGGTCGGCGAGGACCTCCAGGCCCGCGTCGAGCGGCCCCTGCGTCACCCGGCAGCCCTTCGCCTCGGCGAGCGACGCGGCGGCCTCGAGCGCCTCGCGGACGAGCGCCCCGCCCCGCTCCACCCGCGGCGACACAACGAGCCGCCCCGCCTCGATGCGCGACGCGTCGAGCAGATCCTCGATGAGCCGCGTCATGCGCTGGATCCCGCGGTCCATCCGGTCGACGAGCTGGACGGCGTCGTCCTCCTCGCCGTCCTTCCGCTGGAGCAGATCGCTCCGCAGCAGCGACGCCGTGATCGCGATCGTGTTGAGCGGGTTCCGGAGGTCGTGCGACACGATCGCGAGCAGGTCGTCCCGGGCGCGCGTCGCGGCCTGCGCCTCGTTGTACAGCCGCGCGTTCTCGAGGGCGACGGACGCCGACTGCGCGAGCTGGGTGAGCAGCACCTCGTCGCTCTCCACGAACGGCCCGTCGCGCCGGTCGAGCAGCTGGAGGCTCCCGATGCACTGGCCGTCCCGCCCGCGCAGCGGCGCCGCGACGAGCGAGCGCGGGTAGAGCTCCGCCGGCGCGCGCGACAGCACGTCGGCGCACGTGGGATCGCCCGCGATCTCGTCGCCCGTCAGCCGGACGCTCGCGCTCCTCCGCTCGATCAGGCCGCACGCGGTCTCGCGGATGCTGTCGCGGTCCTCCCGCGCGGCGTACTCCTCGGACATCGAGAGGCCCGTCAAAGGACGCTGCTCCACGCCCCGCGAGGCCAGCCGCGCGACCGCCACGTTCGCGTCGAGCAGCGCGCGCGCCTCCTCGGTGGTGCGCTGGATCAGCTCGTTCAGCGAGAGCGACCGGTGGATGCGCAGCGTCGCCTCGGTGAGCTGCGCGAGCTGGTTCGCGTGGCGAGCGAGCGCCCGCCGCGCCTCGTCCTCGCGGCGCTCCGCCTCGTTCAGCCGGAGGACGTAGCGCAGGCTCTGCACCAGCCGCTCGGGCGTCAGCAGGTTCTTCGGCACGTAGTCCGCCGCCCCCCGCTTCATCAGATCGACCGCCAGCGACTCGTCGCCCTGCCCGGTCAGCATGATGAACGGCGCCGTGAGCTTCGCCTTGCGCGCCGCCTCGATCACCGTGAGCCCGTCGCCCCCGGGCAGGTAGAAATCGAGGAGCACACAGTCGATCTGCTGCTCGTACAGCACCGCGAGCGCCGAATCGACGGAATCGGCCTCCCTGATCTCGGCGTCGACGCGGCCGATCCGCAGCGCGCGCAAGATCGCGAACCGATCGACCGTGTCGTCGTCGACCACGAGGAGACGAACCGACCTATGGCTCAAGGCATCTCCACGAGCGTCCAGTACCGGTTCAGCGCCGTCATGAGCTCGACAAAGCTCAGAAAAGTCACCGGCTTCAGCAGGTAGCCGGCGACGTTCAGATCGTACGCGTCCACCTTGTCGCGATCGTCGTTCGAGGTGGTCAGCACGACGACAGGCGTCGCCCTCAGCGCCGCGTCGGACCGGAGCTCCCGGAGAAACTCGATGCCGTTCATCCTGGGCATATTCAGGTCGAGCAGGATGAGGCGCCGGTCTCTGGGCACCTGGGTGCCGCGCAGCAGGTCGAGCCCCTCCACCCCGTCGCCCGCGACCCAGAGCGGGTTCGTGATCTTGCCCCTCTCGAACGCTCTCCGCACGTTCATCACGTCGACGGTGTCGTCCTCTACCAGGATAATATTCAGGATTTTACCGTCCATCCTCGTCCTCGTTGAGGGGCAAAGCGCTGGCCCGTCGATAGCATACGAGAGCAACGCTGCACGTGCGCGGGGTGATGGCGACGGAGCTGGAGGCCGGCTCACTCGTTTCCGGGGGACGGAGAAACCGCAACCGGCCTGCTTCGCGCGGCTGACATTAACGTGGGCCTACGGCGCCGGGAAGAGCCGAGTGGAGATAGCGTGGGCTCGGGTGCCCCATGACGGCCGCCCGCGCCGGACGGCGCGCTCGCACGTGCCATGGGCCGCGCCCCGGGAGGCGCTACGGCCAGCTGCCGCGGGGGCCCGCGCGGCCGACGAGGTGCGCTACCGCCGTCACCAGGCTGCTCGGCTCGATGGGCTTGGCCAGGTGCATCTGGAAGCCGGCGGCGATCGCCTGACGGCGGTCCTCCATGCGCGTGTACGCGGTGAGCGCGAGCGCCGGCAGGCCGCTCGCGGGGACCTCGGCCCCCAGCGCGCGCAGCCGCCGCATCATCGCGTAACCGTCCTCGCCCGGCATGCCGATGTCGCTCACGAGCACGTCGAACTCCTCCGCGCGGAGCGCCTCGAGCGCCTCGCAGGCCGAGGCCGCCTCGCTCACCGAGGCCCCGGCGCGCACGAAGATGATGCCGAGCAGCTCGCGCGCGTCGGTCTCGTCGTCGACCACGAGCACCCGGATGCCCTCGAGCAAGCGGCGCGCGGCGCCCCCCGGCGCGTCGCTGTCCCGGTGCTGCGGGGACGGCAGCGACGCGTGCGCCTCGGCGCGGATCGGCAGCTGCACCCGGAAGCGCGCGCCCTTGCCCTCTCCGTCGCTCGCCGCGCTCACGCTGCCGCCCTGGGCCTCCGCCAGGTGCCGCACGATGGCCAGGCCGAGCCCCAGGCCGCCGTGGGCCCGGGTCACCCCCCCGTCCGCCTGACGGAACCGCTCGAACAGGAACGGCAGGAAGCTCGTCGGGATCCCCTCGCCGTTGTCCTCCACCTCGACCTCGAGCATGGCGTCGACGCGCCGGGCAATGGCCCGCACCTGCCCCCCCGAGGGCGTGAACTTCACCGCGTTCGTGAGCAGGTTCCACACGATCTGCTGGAGCCGATTGGCGTCGCCGAGGAAGATGCCCACGTCCTCGACGACCCAGGCGTTGACCGTGACGCCCTTCGCCAGCGCCGCCGGTCGCACGAGATCGAGCGCCGTGGCGAGCACCTGCCGCACGTCGACCGGGTCGGTGCGGAGCTGCAGCTTCCCCGCGATGATCGTCGAGGCGTCGAGGACGTCCTCGATGAGCTGCGACTGCGCCTTCGCGTTGCGCTCGATCGTGGCGAGCCCCCGCTCGAGCGACTCGGTGTCCACCTCGCCCGTCCGGAGGATCCGCGCCCAGCCCAGGATCGACTGGAGCGGCGTCCTGAGCTCGTGCGACACCGTCGCGAGGAACTCGTCCTTGAGCTTGTTCAGCTGCTCGGCGTGCTGGCGCGCCTTCTGCTCCTGCTCGAGGAGCTGGGCGCGCTCGGCCTCCGAGCGCTTCTGCTCGGTGATGTCGTGGAACGAGACGCCCACCCCGTCGCCCAGGGCGACGGCGATGGCGCGGAACGTCTGCGGCGCCCCTTCATGCGCGCAGAAGAGCTCGATCCGGGCAGCCTCCCCGGTCTCCACCACGTGCGCGTACGTGTCAAAGGCGCTCGCGAGCGAGCTGCCCGTCATCTCCACCAGCATTCGCTTGCCCTCGAGATCCTTGCCGCGGCCGCCGACGATGGGCCCGGTGGCGGGGTTCACGTAGACCCACTCGAAATCGGAGATCGCGCCGGACGCGTCGCGCACGCTGCGCAGGATCATGAACCCGTCGGGCGACGCCTCCTTCACCGTGCGGAACCTCGCCTCGCTCGCCCGCAGCGCCTGCTCGATCGACTTCCGCTCCGTGATGTCGGTCGCCGTGCAGGTGATGCCGACGATCTCGCCCGCGTCGTCGGTCAGCGGCTCGATCGAGATGTCGAGGTGCTGCGTGCGCCCGCCGGCGTGCAGGGCGATCTCGCGCCGCTGGCCGACGCCGCTGGACAGCACCTCGCGCTTCGCCCGGTCGAGCGCCCTCGCGGCGTCCGGGTCCTCCAGCACCTCCGCGTCGGTCTTCCCGAGCACCTCGCGCTCCGACTTGCCGAACGAGTTGTGCATCCACGTGTAGCGGAGGTCCCGGTCCTGGTTGAACACCATGACCGGCGACCCCCGGAGCGCCTTGCGGAAGCGCTCCTCGTTCACGCGGAGCGCCTGCTCCGCGCGCAGGCGCTGGGTCACGCTCTGCTGGAGCTCGAGCGCGAGGCGCTCCGCCTTGCGGCGCGCGGCGATCTGCTCGGTCACCTCGAACGCCGTCGCCACGACGCCCTCCACGGCGCCGCTCACGTCGTGGACCGGATTGCACAGGACGTTGTACAGCCGCTCCACCACCTCGCCGGTCCAGTGCATGAGCCGCAGCGGGATCTCGCTCGCCACGCTCGGCGAGCCGCTCGCCATGACGGCCTCGAGCTGCGCGTGCAGCGCCTGCCCGCGGAGCTCCGGGACCGCCTCGACGAGCGGCTTGCCGAGCAGATCGTCGCGGCCGACCATCTGGCAGAAGAGCGGGTTCGCGAGCTCGAACACGAGATCGGCGCCCTTGAGGAGACAGATCGGCGCGGGCGCCTGGGCGAGCAGCGAGCCGCTCCTGCCCCGCTCGAGCTCGGTGCGCTTGCGCTCGGTCTCGAGCGCCGCCAGCTGGAGCCGGGTGTGCTCGCTGACCGCCTGGGCGATCCCCGCATCCACGCGCTCGGAGAGCGCCTCGACCTCGCTCAGGCTCGGCGTGATCCCCGCCTCCTGGAGCTCGCGGAGGATGGATCGCCGGAGAACGCCATATTCGCGGACCATCACGTTCAGGTTGAACCCGTTCTCCCAGCGCATCTCCCCGTGCTCGCGCGCGGCCTCGTCGCTGCCGCTGGTGGACGCCCCCATCTCCAGGCTGGCGGCCACCTCGTCGAGGAAGCTCGGTAGCGAGTTGATGATCAGGGGCTTCGGCATGTCGCGCACCGCCGAGCTTCGCCTGCGCAGCTCGCCGACGAACCGCTCGATGATGGCCTCGCGGCGGGTCCTGATGAGCGTGGAGAGCGGGATCGTCATGGTCGGGTCGTTCGCGGCGTGGGGCCCATCCCGGCAGACATCGCCGTCAGGGGCCCGGGCGACCAGCGGGGAGCGGCCCTGGGTGACCTGGGACGCGGGTGGCGTCAGCGAGCACGACATATTCGGCGAGCTGGCCGAGCGCCACAAGGCGCCCCGCCAGCGCAGCCCGCGCGGCGACGGGCAGGCGACCGCCGCCTTCATGGGACAGCCGCCCGCGGTCCTCCGTCGAGGTCGGCCTCGACACGGGTGTTGAGCCGAGCCCGATTTTCCACGCACGCGCACAAGCCAAGGCGCGAGCAAGCGCTGTGCCGAGCTCGGACGGCCGGTGTTCGCGGTGATGTGCGGCGCGCGCTGTCACGAACGAGGCAATATGCCGCAGCTCCTCCGTCCGCTCCGGCCGCGCGACGGCGCCTGAAGCGGGCTGTGGGGCGTCGGGGGGATCCGCCGTCTTGAACGACGCGTTGGTCGACATGAGACATCGCGGCACGGCGGCTGCAACACCGCTGGTTCGAGACCCTGGAACATCAACTCACCCGATCTGGAGGTTATCATGCTCAATTGGAGTGTTGCGTTCTTCATCGTCGCGATCATCGCAGCCATCTTCGGTTTCGGCGGCATCGCCGCGAGCGCCGCGTCGGTGGCGAAGCTGCTCTTCGTGATCTTTCTCGTCCTGGCGGTCGTCTCCCTCGCGCTCGGCCGCCGCGCCCCGACCTGACGCCCCTGTGTCATCGATGTCGGCCTGCGCGCGCCCGGAGCGCACGATCGGGGCGATATGTCTCGCCGGGGGCGGGCGATCTCCGCGGTTCTGCGTGGCACGCCGGTCGCAACAGGCCCTGGCGAGACCCATCAGGGCGCCGGGAGATCGATCCCGGGCAGCTTCGATGGGGCTTTTCATGTCGTGATGTCGTGCCGGGCTGTTGCCCGGGCGCAAGGTCGGGCCAGAGCGGCAGACCGGAGGAGATCATCATGCTGACCGTCCGTACATTCCTTCCTATCGCCATCGTCATGAGCGTCTTCGCGGGCTGCGAGTCCCCCTCAGACGCGCAAGCCAAGGCCGAGCGCGCGCAGCGCGAGGCGGAGCAGAAGGCGGCGGAGGTCGCCGTCGACCTCGACAAGAAGGTCGCCGAGATCGACCAGCGGGCCGGGCGGGAGACCGACAACGCGCTCCGGGAGGCCGCGGAGAAGCTCAACAACGCTGCCCTGGAGGCCCGGGAGAAGACCGTGGACGCGCAGGCGGAGCTCCTGAAGGCGCGGGAGGACGTGCGCGCGTCCACGACGCGCAAGATCGAGGACCTGGAGAAGGACGTCTCCGAGCTTCGCGCCAGGGCCGAGAAGAAGCTGTCCAAGGACGACGTCGACACGATGGTGAGGGAGCTCCAGGACAAGTCGGAGGCCGTCCGCAGGAGCCTGCGCGACCTCGACGCCGCCACGAGCACGAACCTCGATCAGGTGAAGAAGGGCGTCGACCAGCGCGTGCAGGAGCTCGATCGCGCGATCCAGGAGGCGAAGCGGCGCGTCTGATCGCACCCCGCAGGCCTGACCCAGCAAGCTCAACACGAGGAGGACACGATGGATAACCAGAAGGCATCTCAGCAGAACCAGCCGGCGGACATCGAAGGCGAGGGCAACCCCACGGCCGATCGGCGTTACCGGGAAGGCGTGGAGAGGTCGGTGAAGGGCGGCAAGATCGAGGAGCACGCGGAGGAGGCCGCCCAGGCGCTGGATGGTCCCGAAGGCGACGAGCTGCGCGAAGCCCAGGAGGCGACGCGGCGCGGTCGACCCAGCTGATCCCGGCGAGCCAGCGATGATCCGCGAGCTCCGCTGCAACTCCTGTGGCCGCCGGTACATCTTCGTGTCGACGGCGGCCATTCCCTGCCGGGCCTGCGGCTCGGCCCTCGACGAGACGGAGCTCGAGCGTGGCGTCTACGAGCTCGCCTCGGACGACGCGCGGAGCGCCGCCTCGCCTGTCCCGTCGAGCCCGGCGGACACCATGGTCCCCGAGGATCTCGGCTACGGCGAGTCCCACGGGTACGGGCCCGCGCACGGCGGCCCGACTGGCCCCGGCGACGCGCCGGCGACCACCCCGTGAGCCCACCGGCCTCCCGCTGACCCCTGCAAACCACGATGACCCCGGGCTGCCCGGCCCGGGGGCGCGCCGCCGGGCGCGGGACCTGCCCGCGGAGCGTTGGATTGAAGGATGGGAGAGGAGGCTCGGCGAAGGGGCGCGCCGTCAGGCGTCAGGCCGCGGTCGCGGTGCGCTGGGCGGCGTGGCTCGAGCCGTGGGCGCGGCGGGAGTGGGCGATGAGCGCGTCAAACAGCTCCAGCATCTGCTGGCCGAGCCGCTCGTTCGTCTCCTCGCTCAGCTCCGCCTCGATCCACGGCAAGAGCTCCCGCTCCTCCTCGTCGATGTGGCGCAGGACGAGCTCCCTCAGGTTGGCGAGCTTGGCCTTGAAGCTCGGGTCCTCCGGCGCCGTGTTGACGACGCGCCGGATCTCGAACCGCGCGACCGTGTGCTCCTCGCAGGCCGCGCCGACGAGCTCCGGCTCGATCGCGAGCAGCTCCGGGAAGAGCACCACCTGCTCGGCGAGCATGTGCGCGAGCAGGTGCTTCGTGAGCTCGTCCGTCACCCGCCCGACATCGCCGATGCCCGAGATCGCCAGATCGAATAGCCTCTCGGCTTCGCGGTGCTGCCCCTTCAAGAGCTGTGTCGCTTTCATGCATTCTCCTCCCGGATACCGGACGTGGTATTGTTGTTTATCGAGGCGAAACAGGGACCTTGTTGTCCTCGCGCTGCGACCGGCTCAGGCCGCGGCGCGGGCCGCCAGGTGCGCGAGGCCGCGCAGCGGCTCGCCGCGGGGGCCCTCGAGCGAGAAGGTGACGGCGCCGCTGCCGCCGAGCAGCTCGCGCATCGTCAGCGACAGGCCCGCGAGCTCGTGAACCGCAGGGGCCTGCGCGTCCGAGCCGGGGCAGAGGACAACGCGCCTGACGCCGGGGAGCCCGCCGAGAACGGCGCGCATGAGCGAGGACCGGACCGTGAGCTTGTTCGCGGTCGAACCCGCGACGAACACAGCCGTGCTCACCGCGCCGAGGCGCCGGAGCTTCTCTTGCAACCGCGATTGAAACGTCGAGGGGGGCTCGTTGGGCAGCTGGACCACCGTCTCGACGTCGCGCGTCTGGGTGCTCAGCCAGGCGGCGCATTCGGTCCAGGGCGCGCCGGACTCAGCAACCAGCAGGCAGGTCTCTTCTCGGCGCTCGACCCTTCGCCCCCTCTTGTTCTTCATGAGACCCCCTCAAGCAACCCTCGTGCCGATTGGGCATATTCTGGATGCGCGCATGTCTGGGGCGCCAGATGTGACCTGTCGATGTGGAATTTCGCCTCTCACCGGCAACTCGGACGGAGTTGACAGATTGACAGAACCAGGGCAGTCGAGGTGCTCAGGCCAACGCTGGCACGCGGCGCCGGCGCGTGACCGATGGCAAAATAGGGGCTTATCGCCCCATCTCGCTCGGCGCGCGGGTGTCCGTCGCAGGGAAGACCGCGAATTCCATTTTCTCCGCGAACGCCCCTTCCCCGCGTCGCCCGACAGCGGTCCTGCGCCGCCCTGCGCGCGTGCGCCCGAGCTCGCTGCCGACCGCGGGCTTCGCGCGGCCTCGCGCGCGCGGCCGCCGCCTGCGCTGCATCTGCGCGGGACCCGATACGTACGTTTGTCGCGGCCGCGCCCGCCCTCGGAGCGGCGCCCCCCGCCGCGCCGCCTCCCCGCGCGCACCGGAGAGGCGCGCGATGTGCATCACCGGGCGACGTGCTGTCAGCCTGTGGAAATCCAGGCAGCGGGTAACCCGGCCGGGGACGGCGACCGAGGGTGGTGGGGTCATTTGAACATGAAGGCGGGAAGGCGGGAAGAAAATCATCAATGATCTTCCCGACTTCCCGCCTTCATGTGACATCTCTCTGGGCAAATGCCCCCACCACCCGACCGAGAGCGCGGCCGCTCTCGGTGAGCGCGCGGCGGAGGAGGGAGCGCATCGGCGCCGCGTCCACGAGGCGCCGTAGGCAAGGTTGAGGCAGGAAATCGCACCTGTGGCGAAACGTCACGCTCGAAACACCGGGGATAAGCGGCCTGGGCTTGATGGCGCGATGTCTCCGTGGCACGTTCCCTGCAACTGCAGGCAGCGGTCGACCTAGTGAAGCTGCCGGGGAAGGACACGCGATGAGCGGCAGGATACTCGTCGTCGATGACGACGAAGCGACGTGCGATCTGGTCGAAGCCCTCCTCAAGAGGCAGGAATTCTCGGTGGCGGCGCGCACCTCCGCCAAGAGCGCGCTGGAGCTCGTGAGCGATGACGACTTCGACGTCGTGTTGACCGACGTCGGCATGAGCGAGATGAGCGGCATCGAGCTGTGCGAGCGCATCCTCGGCGCCCGGCCCGACATGCTCGTCATCGTCATGACGGCGCTCGGGAGCATGGAGACGGCGATCTCCTCGATGCGCGCGGGGGCGTTCGATTTCGTCACGAAGCCGCTCGACGCGAACCTCCTCGGCCTGACGGTCTCGCGCGCCGTCCAGCACCGGCGCCTCCGGTCCGAGGTGAAGCGCCTGCGTGAGGCGGCCCACGACGTCCAGCAGACAAAGGGCCTCGTCGGGCGCAGCCCCGCGATGAAGCGCGTCTACGACCTCATCGGGCGCGTCGCGCGGAGCGACGCCTCGGTCCTCGTGCATGGCGAGACGGGCACCGGCAAGGAGCTCATCGCGCGGGCGATCCACGAGGCCAGCGGCCGCCCCGGCCCCTTCGTGGCCGTCAACTGCGCCGCGGTGCCCCAGGCGCTCCTCGAGAGCGAGCTCTTCGGCCACGCGCGCGGCGCCTTCACCGACGCGAAGACCCAGCGCACCGGCCTGTTCCTGGAGGCGAGCGGCGGCACCATCTTCCTCGACGAGATCGGCGAGATGCCGCTCGAGGTCCAGCCGAAGCTGCTGCGCGCGCTCCAGGAGCGGAAGGTGCGCCCGGTCGGCTCGAACGCCGAGATCCCCTTCGACGCGCGCATCGTGACGGCGACGAACCGCGACCTCGAGACCGAGGTGTACGAGAAGCGGTTCCGCGAGGACCTCTTCTACCGCGTCAACGTCGTGAAGATCGACCTGCCGCCCCTGCGCGAGCGCGGGACGGACGTGCTCCACCTCGCGATGCATTTCCTCGAGAAGTTCTCCTCCAGGAGCGGCAAGGGCGTGCTCTCCCTGTCGACGGCGGCCGCGGAGAAGCTCACCGGCTACAACTGGCCGGGCAACGTGCGCGAGCTCGAGAACAGCATCGAGCGCGCGGTGGCCCTCGCGCGCTTCGAGCAGATCACGGTCGAGGACCTGCCGGACAAGGTCCAGGCCTACCGGCCCGACCGCTTCGTCGTCGCCGTCGACGAGCCGGCGGAGATCATGACGATGGACGAGCTCGAGAAGCGCTACATCAAGCGCGTGCTCGCGCTCGTCGGCGGCAACAAGTCGCGCGCCGCCCAGATGCTCGGGTTCGACCGGCGCACGCTGTACCGCAAGCTGGAGCGCTACGGGGAGCAGGATGGTCTGGGCGGAGACGAAGGCCCGGACAAGGACAAGGCTGCCTCTTCGCCGGGGTCGGCGAGCTCGTCGCTGAGCTGAGTTGAGGCGCGAGGTAAGGCGGAAGGAATGACGGAAAAGGCGCTCTCCGAGTCGGTCGACAAGCTGTTCGCGCGCACGGGGCACGACGTTCGAGGGCCGGCGGGCGTCGTGGCCGGCGCCCTCGACGAGCTGGAGCGCGCCCTCGGGGGCGAGACAACGGCCCGGAACGCGGCGTTCTTCACCATGGCGCGCCGGGGGGTGCGCCGCCTGCTGCGCCTCGCCGACCGCTACACCGCCGCGTCGGAGCTGTCGCGGCGGCTGGACGCCCCGATGCACGCGCTCGACCTCGAGGCGCTCGTCCGCCAGGCCGTCTCGGAGGCGTCGTTCGTCTATGGCAGGCGCCAGGTCACGGTGGCGCTCGACCTCGCGCCCCTGCGCGGCTCCGCGCACCCGGCCTCGATGACCGTGGCGCTCGCGGACGCGCTCATGCTCGCCCTGCGCGCCGCCCGCGCGCGGGTCGCCGTCGAGCTCTCGGCCCACGGCGACAAGGCGCGGGTGGTGCTCACGAGCGACGCGGACACGCCCTCGGTCGAGGAGCTCTTCCAGGCCTCGCTCTCGCCGGACGCGGACCCGTTCGACGAGGGCGCGCTGCCCGTCCGCGTGATCGACGGCGTGCTCAGGGCGCACGGCGGCACGGCGCGGGTCGAGCGCGCGGGCGCGGAGACGCGGATCACCCTGGAATGGCCGCTGAACGAGGCGGGCGCCCGATGAGCGAGGAGCTGCCGCAGGTCCTCGTGCTGGACGACGACGACGACACGGCGTCGCTGCTCGGCATGGCGCTCCGCCGCCGGGGCTTCCGCGTGCTCGTGGCGAGCTCGTGCGAGGAGGGGCGCGCGATGCTCTCCGAGCACCCCGTCGACGCCCTGGTGACGGACGTGTCGCTGCCGGACGGCAGCGGCCTCGATCTCCTCGCGTCGCTCGCGAGCAAGCCGCGCGCGCTGGTCGTGGTGAGCGGCTTCGGCGGCGACGACGACCGCGAGAAGAGCCGGGCGGCCGGGGCGCACGTGCACCTGGTCAAGCCGGTCGACGTGACCCGGCTCGTGTCGACGCTCAACGAGCTGCTCGGCCGGCCGGGCTGAGCGCGCGCTCAGCCGTCGTTCACTTGTCGACGGACGCGTAGAACGAGACGCCCCGCCGGTTCTCGTCGAGGCGCAGCGGGTGCTGCAGCGCCGGCAGCGCCCGCTGGGCGCAGTCGAGGCGCTCGCAGGTCCGGCACGTGACGCCGACAGGGACGGCCGCGCCGACGTTGTCGAGGTCGATCCCGTCGGCGTAGACGAGCTCGCGGGCGTAGCGCACGTCGCAGCCCATGCCGATCGACTGCACCGTGTGGGGGACGTGGTAGCCGCCGCGGTCGCTGCGCACGGTGCGCGCGATGCAGAAATAGACCGCGCCGTCGGGCATCTGAGAGAGCTGGATCCGGATCATGCCGGGGGTCATCAGGGCGGCGTGCACGTTCCAGCGGGGGCACGCGCCGCTGAACCGCGCGAAGCGGATGCCGGAGCCGCTGAAGCGCTTCGAGATGTTGCCCGCGATGTCGATGCGGACCATGTGCATCGGCACCCCCTCGGCGCCGGGGCGGCGGAGCGTCGTCAGCCGGTGGCACACCTGCTCGAAGCTCGTGCCGAAGCGGTGCGCGAGGAGCTCGATGTCGTACCGCTCGGCGCGCGCCGCCTCCAGGAACGGCTGGTACGGCATGAGGATCGCGGCGGCGAAGTAGTTGGCCAGCGCGACGCGCGCGAGCGCGCGGGACTCGGGGGTCGTGAGGTTCTCGTCGCGCAGGATGCGGTCGATCGCTGCCGACTGGGTGAGCAGCCCGAGCTGGTGCGCGAGCTGGAACCGGCGGCTCCGGGGCGGCAGCACCTCCGAGATGCTGAGCACGCGCCTGTCGGGGTCGTAGCGCCGCATCGCCTGGCGCTCGTCGGCGACCCGCACGATGCGCACCTCGATGCCGCGCGTCGCGTGAAGGTACCGGACGAGGCCGCGGTAAACGTCGTCCGCGTCGAGCTCCGCCTCGCGCCAGAGCGCCTCGGCGCCCTCCTCGATCTCCGGGAAGTGGTTCATCCGGCGCTGGATCAGGTCGCTCACCTCCTCGGACGGCAGGCGCGAGTTGTCGACCGCGACGAACCCGTCCCCCGCCAGCCGCTCCCCCAGCGTGTCCAGCGATTCCCGGGTCGTCGCGTATGTGCGGTAGAGCGTGAGCACCGCGCGCGCGACGTTCGGTGACGTCGCGACGAGCTCGCGCAGATCGGCGTTCGTCAGCCCGTGGCTCTCGAAGATGGGATCGCCGAACACCTCGTGGAGATCGGCTGTCAGCCGTACGTCCTCTTCCGACGCGAAGTTCTGGAGGTCGAGCTGGAATATCTGGGCCAACCGGATGAGAAGTGGGGCGGTCAACGGACGCCGGTTGTTCTCTATCAAGTTCAGATAACTCGCCGAGACACCCAGGCGCTCCGCCAGATCGACCTGCGTCATGTGCTCGCGACGCCGGAGCGCACGGACCTTGGCTCCGAGAAGAGGTGCATCGGCCATGAGAACCCTCCCGAACGTAGCTGTGACTACTGAACGGACATGTAGGCGCGGCGCGCTGCCGTCAGAAATTTACAATAGTTTACACATTGACTGGCTGTAAAGGCCTTTCGTCGACATCGTTATCCGCCTGCATTTCAAAGCGAAGTTGACGTTGAAACCCATTCGACAAACATAGGTTCCTTGTAACGACGCGCAGCGTTGCAGGAGATGTGGATGAGCCAGAATCATGCGACCTCGAACCTGAGCTTGCTCGCCCCCCGTGTTGCGGGCGACGCGTCCGTCCTCACGCCAGAGGCGCTTCGCTTCCTCGCGAGTCTTGGACGTAAGTTCGCTGACCGGGTACCGGCCCTGCTCGAGCGGCGGCGCGGGGTGCAGGCGCGGCTCGACGCGGGCGAGCGGTTCGATTTCCTCCGCGAGACGCGCGACGTGCGCGAGGCGGACTGGACGGTGGCACCGCTGCCCGAGGACCTGCTCGACCGGCGCGTGGAGATCACCGGCCCCGTCGATCCCAAGATGATCATCAATGCCTTGAACTGCGGCGCGAGCGTGTTCATGGCGGACTTCGAGGACGCCACCTCGCCGACGTGGAAGAACCTCATCGAGGGGCAGGCGGCGCTGCGGCTCGCGGTGCGGCGCGAGCTCCGCCACGAGGAGCCGGCCACGGGCAAGCGCTACGCCCTCGGCGAGAGGCTCGCGACCCTGCTCGTGCGCCCGCGCGGCTGGCACCTCTGGGAGAAGCACGTCGAGCTCGACGGAAAGCCGCTGCCGGGCGGGCTCTTCGATTTCGGACTCTTCTTCTTCCACAACGCTCGTGAGCTCGTCCGCCGCGGTACCGGTCCTTACTTCTACCTGCCGAAGATGGAGAGTCACCTGGAGGCGCGGCTCTGGAACGATGTGTTCCTGTTCGCGCAGGATGCGCTCGGCCTGCCCACCGGCACGATCAAGGCGACCGTCCTCATCGAGACGCTCCCCGCGGCGTTCGAGATGGACGAGATCCTCTATGAGCTCCGCCAGCACTCGGCCGGGCTCAACTGCGGTCGCTGGGACTACATCTTCAGCTTCATCAAGAAGCTCCGGAACGACCCGGCCTGCGTGATGCCGGACCGGTCGCAGGTGACGATGGAGCAGCACTTCCTGCGCTCGTACACCCAGCTGCTCGTGAAGACCTGCCACCGCCGCGGCGTGCACGCGATGGGCGGCATGGCGGCGCAGATCCCGATCAAGAGCGACCCCGAGGCGAACCGCGCCGCGCTCGAGAAGGTGCGCGCCGACAAGCTGCGCGAGGTGAAGGACGGGCACGACGGCACCTGGGTGGCGCACCCGGCGCTCGTGCCGCTCGCGCGCGAGGTGTTCGACGCGCACATGCCCGCCGCGAACCAGATCGAGCGGAAGCGCGAGGACGTCAGCGTGACGGCGGCCGACCTCCTGCGCGTCCCGCCCGGCGCGCGCACCGAGGCCGGCCTGCGCCACAACATCCGCGTCGGCGTCCAGTACCTCGAGGCGTGGATCAGCGGCCTCGGCTGCGTCCCGCTCTACAACCTGATGGAGGACGCGGCCACCGCCGAGATCTCGCGCACCCAGGTCTGGCAGTGGATCCGCCACAGGGCGACGCTGGACGACGGCGCGCCGCTCACCGAGGAGCGCTTCCGCGCGCTCGTCGACGGCGAGATGGCGGCCCTGCGCGGCGCGCTCGGCGAGGCGCGCTTCGACGGCGGCCGCTTCGCCGACGCGCGCCGGCTCTTCGAGCGGCTGTCGGTCGGAGAGACCTTCGAGGAGTTCCTCACGCTGCCTGCTTACGAGCTCCTGATCTCGCGCGCCGGAGCGCACAGCTCGTGACGCGCAGCCGGCTTGTTTTGACGTCGACACAGCGGCAGCTGCCGCCCGCAACCCCAACGCACTAGGAGCCCAGTCATGTCCGCTGCCTTCCCGCTCAACACGTCGATCTCCGCCGATTCCCTGCACGCGACGCCGAGCGACGTCGCCCCCGGCCGATGGAGCGGCATCGTGCGCCCGTACTCCGAGGCCGACGTCGCGCGCCTCCGCGGCACCGTCCGTATCGAGCACACGCTCGCCACCCTCGGGGCCAAGCGGCTCTGGAACCTGATGCACAGCGAGCCCTACGTGGCGGCGCTCGGCGCCCTCACCGGCAACCAGGCGATGCAGCAGGTCCGGGCCGGGCTCAAGGCCATCTACCTGAGCGGGTGGCAGGTGGCGGCGGACAACAACGAGGCCGGGACCATGTACCCCGACCAGAGCCTGTATCCGGCCAACAGCGTCCCGACGCTCGTGCGCCGCATCAACCAGGCGCTCCTCCGCGCGGACCAGATCGAGAACGCCGAGGGCAAGGCGGGGCGCTACTGGCTCGCCCCCATCATGGCCGACGCCGAGGCCGGCTTCGGAGGGCCGCTGAACGCCTTCGAGCTCATGAAGTCCATGATCGAGGCGGGCGCCGCGGGCGTGCACTTCGAGGACCAGCTCGCCTCCGAGAAGAAGTGCGGGCACATGGGCGGCAAGGTCCTCGTCCCGACCAGCCAGTTCATCCGCACCCTCGTCGCGGCCCGCCTCGCCAGCGACGTCATGGGCGTGCCGACCGTCCTCGTCGCCCGCACCGACGCCGACAGCGCCAAGCTCATCACCTCGGACGTCGACCCGCGCGACAAGCCGTTCATCAGCGGCGAGCGCACGCCGGAGGGCTTCTACGTGCTGAAGGGCGGGCTCGATGCGGCCATCGCGCGCGGGCTCGCGTACGCGCCCTACGCCGACCTCGTCTGGTGCGAGACCTCGACGCCGGACCTCGACCAGGCGCGGCGCTTCGCGGAGGGGGTCCACAAGCAGTTCCCGGGCAAGCCGCTCGCCTACAACTGTTCTCCCTCGTTCAACTGGAAGAAGCACCTCGACGACGCGACCATCGCGCGCTTCCAGCGCGAGCTCGGCGCGATGGGGTACAAGTTCCAGTTCGTCACCCTCGCCGGGTTCCACGCGCTCAATCACAGCATGTTCGAGCTCGCCAGGCAGTACCAGCGCCGCGGGATGTCAGCGTACTCCGAGCTCCAGCAGGCCGAGTTCGCCGGCGAGCAGTTCGGCTACAGCGCCACGCGCCACCAGCGCGAGGTCGGGACGGGCTACTTCGACGAGGTCGCCCAGGTGATCTCGGGCGGCGCGGCGTCCACGCTGGCCCTGCACGAGTCCACCGAGGCCGCCCAGTTCTGAGCGCCCGCGCCGCTCTGCCGCGCACGTCCGCGCGTCGTCCACGCCGTTCCTGGCCCGCCCGCGCTGCGTCGCCCGCGCCCGCCCCGAGGGGAGCGCCGCGCGCGGCGAGGGGGCGGGCCGCGCGGCGCCCTCTCCACGGTGGTCCAGGGGGGGCCGTTCGAGTAGGCTCCGCTCGGGCCGCGATACCCGGCTGCGCCCGGCCGCGTCGCCCGAGCCGAGGTGAAAACAGCTGTGACAACGCAGAGCCCCAGACCGAGCGACGCTGACAGCGGCGGCGCCGCGTCCAATTTCATCCGCAACATCATCGCCGAAGACCTCGCCGCAGGCAGGCACACGCGGGTCGTGACCCGGTTCCCGCCCGAGCCGAACGGATACCTGCACATCGGACATGCGAAGTCGATCCTGCTCAATTTCGGGCTGGCGGCCGACTTCGGGGGCGCGTGCCACCTGCGGTTCGACGACACGAACCCAGCGGCCGAGGACCTGGAGTATGTCGAGGCCATCCAGCGCGACGTGCGCTGGCTAGGCGGCGACTGGGGTGACAAGCTCTTCTTCGCGTCGGACTACTTCGAGCGGCTGTACGCGTTCGCGGTGGAGCTCATCCGGAAGGGCAAGGCGTACGTGTGCAGCCTGAGCGAGGCGGAGACCCGCGAGATGCGCGGCACCGTCACCGAGCCCGGGCGAGACAGCCCCTACAGGAACAGGTCCGTCGAGGAGAACCTGGAGCTCTTCGCCCGGATGAGAGCAGGGGAGTTCCCGGAGGGCGCGCACGTGCTCCGGGCCAGGATCGACATGGCCGCTCCCAACATGAAGATGCGCGATCCGCCGATCTACCGCATCAAGCGCGCGCGCCACTACCGGACGGGCGACGCCTGGTGCGTCTACCCGCTGTACGACTTCGCTCACAGCCTCTCCGACGCGATCGAGGGGATCACCCACTCGATCTGCACGCTGGAGTTCGAGAACAACCGGGAGCTCTACGACTGGTTCATCGAGAACCTCGACGTCCCGTCCCGCCCCCGGCAGTACGAGTTCGCGCGGCTCAACCTGAACTACACGGTGATGAGCAAGCGCAAGCTGCTCGGGCTCGTGAAGGGCGGCCACGTGACGGGCTGGGACGACCCGCGCATGCCCACCCTCGCCGGCCTCCGGCGCCGCGGCGTGACGCCCGAGGCCATCCGCTCCTTCTGCGAGGAGATCGGCGTCGCCAAGACGAACAGCATGGTCGACATCGCGAAGTTCGAGTCGTGCGTCCGCGACGACCTGAACCTCCGCGCCCCGCGCGTCATGGCCGTGCTGCGCCCGCTCCGCGTCGTCCTCGAGAACTACCCCGAGGGGCAGGTGGAGGAGATCGACGCGCCCTACTGGCCCGAGGACGTGCCGAAGCAGGGCTCCCGCAAGGTCCCCCTCTCCCGGGTGCTCTTCATCGAGCGCGACGACTTCCTCGAGGACCCGCCCAAGAAGTGGTTCCGGCTCGCGCCAGGGCAGCAGGTGCGACTCCGCTACGCCGGGTTCATCACCTGCCGCGAGGTGGTGAAAGATCCGACCACAGGAGAGGTGGTCGAGCTCCGGTGCACCTACGATCACCCCACGAAGAGCGGTGAGGCGCCCGACGGCCGCAAGCCGAAGGGGACGCTGCACTGGGTCTCGGCCACCCACGCGATCCCCGTCGAGGTCCGGCTCTACGACCGGCTCTTCGCGGTCGAGCGGCCGGACGCGGTCGAGGAAGGAAAGGACTTCCTGGATAATTTGAACACTGGTTCGCTGGCTGCCCTGACCGGATGCCGGGTGGAGCCGAGCCTGTCCACCATCGAGCGGGGCAGCCATGTCCAGTTCGAGCGCCAGGGGTTCTTCTTCGTGGATCCGGTCGACTCCGCGCCCGGCGCGCCGGTCTTCAACCGCACGGTGGCGCTCAAGGACTCGTGGTCGAAGCTGGCCGGCGAGAAGCCCGCTCCGGCCGCGGCGCCCGAGGGCGCGGCCGCGAAGGCGCCGCCGAGGCCGAAAGCCGAGCGCGCGACCTTCGAGGAGCGGCTCGCGCGGCTCGACCCGGCGCGCGCCGAGAAGGCCAGACGCCTCGTCGAGGCGCGCGGGATACCCGGCGACGACGCCCTCGTCCTGGCCGAGGACGACGGCCTCCTCCGGCTGTTCGAGGAGGCCGTGGCGGTCCACGACAACCCGAGGAGCGCCGCCAACTGGGTCATCCACTCGCTCTCGCGCGAGCTGAAGGACAGGAAGACAGGCGACCTGCCCTTCTCAGGTGCGCAGCTCGGCGAGCTCCTGGCGCTGATTGATGACGGGACGATTTCCGGAAAGATAGCGAAAGATGTACTCGCTGAGATAATGCAGCAGGGCGGTAGCCCGCGGGCCATCGTGGAACGCAGAGGGCTCCGGCAGGTGGCCGACGAAGGCGCCCTGGAGCGCATCGTCGACCAGATCATCGCCGGGCACCCCGGCGAGGTTTCCCGCTTTCGCGCCGGGAATACGAAGCTGATCGGGTTCTTCGTCGGCCAGGTCCTGAAGGCCTCCGGCGGCAAAGCGAACCCCGACCTGGTCAATACGCTGCTGACCAGGAAACTGGCGTAAATCTCCCACCCACACGCTGCTTCGCTTCCCCCCTGCTCGGGGTGCGCGGGAGTGCTGCGCTCTGCGTTGTCCCGCGCCCAGCACCTGACTACGTGATGCCTGTCATGGCAGTGTGGAGAAAGATATCCCGCAAAATGTCCATAAAATAATTGAACTTGAGAGATGGATTGGTATAGATGAGATTAGGACTATGGAATCTGCACGCCAGTTCGCTCTCATCGTCTGCGTGGCGGTATCGTCCTCGCAGGTTGCTTGTATCGCGTCGACCGAGCTCGATGGGCTCGATGGCGAGGATGAGGCGGTGGCGGAGGTGCAGCAGGAGGTCGTGGTCTACAACGCGCTGACCCGCAACGCGCTGACCCGCAACGCGCTGACCCGCAACGCGCTGACCCGCAACGCGCTGACCCGCAACGCGCTGACCCGCAACGCGCTGATGGGCAATTCGCTCACGAGCGAGGCGCTCAGTGACCCCGAGGCGAGGGAGCTCCTCAGCTTCATCGTGAGCTGCGCTCTCCCCGAGCACGAGAGCGTCGAAGTCGACGTCGGCCGCAAGTCGTACTTCTTCGCCGGGGAGCTCGGGCTCGCGCCCGAGTGGGGCAAGAAGAACGGCTCGTGTGGCGAAAAGTGCCAGGAGTGGGTCTCGGCCTGCTTGCTCTCGCGCGTGAACTACCGCGGCGAGCATGTCATGATCTCGCTCCGCGGAAAGGACGACGCGCTCTCGTCCACGAAGAAGGAGCGCGACAGGTACGACGCGCCGGAGGCGACCTACTACGGCAACGTGTTCCTGGACACCCAGCGCCGCTTCGCGTGCCTCGCGCCCGGGAAGAGGTCGATCCCGCGCGTCTGCGGGCCCTCGCTCAACGGCTGCGTGGTCGACGTCGTGGGCGAATGTGAAGACGTGTGCGATGGGCCACGGCACGACGGCAGCTTCACGGACTGCCGCGACCGGGCGCCCGTCTTCACGCTCCCGTGCGGCACCGGCATCTTTCCGCGCGGCACCGACCGGTACAAGGCTTCGGTGAGCGTCTTCCTCGAGTAGCATCGCGCAGCGTGGAGTCCGGCGCTGTCCTCGCGAGCCGCTTCGTCGTCGAGCAGCAGGCTGCGGCCGGGGGGATGGGGACGGTCTACCGCGCCCACGACCGCCTCGACGGCCGCCCTGTCGCCCTCAAGCTCCTGCACAGCCGCGAGGCCTTCGACGTCGAGCGCTTCGAGCGCGAGTCGCAGATCCTGGCCGAGCTGAACCACCCGGGGATCGTGCGGTACGTCACCCACGGCCGGACGGGCGCCGGCGACCACTACCTCGCCATGGAGTGGCTGGAGGGCGAGGACCTCGCGGCGTGCCTCGCGCGCCGGAAGCTCTCGCTCGCCGAGAGCCTCGGGGTGCTGCGCAGGACGGCGGACGCGCTCGCCTTCGCGCACTCGCGCGGGATCATCCACCGCGACGTCAAGCCGAGCAACATCTTCCTCGTCGCCGGCGACGTCGGCCAGCTCAAGCTCGTCGACTTCGGGATCGCGCGGCCCGACGGGGAGTCGCGGCGGCTCACCTACACGGGCGGGATCCTCGGGACGCCGGGGTACATCTCGCCCGAGCAGATCGAGAGCGGGAGCCCCCTCGACGCGCGCGCGGACGTGTTCTCGCTCGCGTGCGTGTTCTACGAGTGCATCGCGGGCCGCCCGGCCTTCGAGGGGGCGCACGTCATGGCGGCGCTCGCCAAGCTCCTGTTCCAGCAGACGCCCCGGCTGCGCGACGTCCGCGCGGACGTGCCGGAGCCGCTGGAGCTCCTCGTCGACCGGATGATGGCGAAGAACCCCGAGGAGCGGCCGCGCGACTGCGGCGACGTCGGGGTGCAGCTCGCGCAGATCGCGGAGGCGCTGGACGCCTGGGCGACGCCGCGGCCCGCCACCCTGGCGTCCCAGCGCGACTCGACCATGCGCTCGGCGCGGCCCCCGGGCTTCCTCACGCGCAGCGAGCAGCGGCTCGTGTCCCTCGTGCTCGCCGGCGAGCCGGACGACGTCGAGATGAGCGTGGCGGCGGCCGGCGGCGTGCCGAGCGTATCGGACGTCTCGAGCGTGCTGCAGGAGCTCTCGAACGAGGGCCCGGGCTCCGCGGTGCCGCGCTCGGAGGTGCGGGCGGCGGTGGAGCCCTACGGCGCCCACATCACCGAGATCTCGCGCGGGTCGCTCATCGCGATTCTCGCCGGCGCCGGGAGCGCCGTGGATCGGGCCGAGCGGGCGGCGCGGTGCGCGCTCGCCCTGCGCGCGCGGTTCCCGGGCATCCCGCTCGCGGTCGCGACGGGGCGCGGGGTGTCGTCGGCGAAGCTCATCGAGGGCGACGTGATCGACCGGGGGGTGCGCGCCCTGCGGGCGGCGCAGGGCGGGGTCGTCCGGCTCGACGACGTGACCGCCAGCGTCGTCGGCGGGCGGCTCAAGGTGGACTCGGACGAGAAGGGGCCGTTCCTCGCGAGCGAGACGGCGGCCGACGAGAGCACCCCCGTCCTCCTCGGCAAGCCGAGCCTGTGGGTCGGCCGCATCCGCGAGCTGTCGATGCTGGAGGGCGTGTTCTCCGGGTGCGTGAGCGAGTCGCTGGCGAGCGCGGTGCTCGTGCTCGGCGCGGCCGGGGCCGGCAAGTCGCGGCTTCGCCTGGAGTTCCTCACCCGGGTGCGGCGCCAGCTCGCGGGGCTGGAGATCCTCTCCGGCCGGGCCGAGTCGGTGGCCGCGGGGTCGCCGTTCGGCCTCATCGCGGACGCGATCCGCCGGACGGCGGGGATGCGCGAGGGCGAGCCGGTGGAGTCCCGGCGGCGCAAGCTGAAGCGCCGGCTGGGGCGCCACCTGAGAGGCGACGCGCTGAACCGGGTCGCGGCCTTCCTGGGCGAGCTCACGCGGACGCCGTTCCCCGACGGGGAGACGAGCGGGCTGCGCGCGGCGCGCGAGAACGCGATGCTGATGGCCGACGCGACGCGCGCGGCGTGGGAGGACTGGCTCGCCGCCGAGTGCGCGGCGCAGCCGGTGCTGCTCGTGCTCGAGGACCTGCAGTGGGGCGATCCGGCGACGGTGCGCCTCATCGACCAGACGCTCCGGAACCTCCGGGACCTGCCGCTCATGCTGCTCGCGCTCGCCCGACCCGAGGTCAGCAAGCAGTTCCCCGGCCTGTGGACCGACCGCGAGGTGCAGACGATCAAGCTCGGGCCGCTGCCGGCCAAGGCGAGCGAGCGGATGGTGCGGAGCGCGCTCGGCGAGGACATGTCCGCCGAGATCGTGGCGCGGGTCGTGGAGCGGGCCGACGGCAATCCGTTCTACCTGGAGGAGCTCATCCGCGCGGTCGCGGACGGCAAGGGGGACGTGCTGCCCGACTCGGTGCTGGGCACGGTCGAGGCGCGGCTCGACGCCGAGGGGCACGAGGCGAAGCGGGTGCTGCGGGCGGCGAGCATCTTCGGCGATCGCTTCTCGAAGCTCGCGGTGGCGGCGCTGCTCGGCGGCGCCACGCGCGTGAGGGAGACCGAGACGTGGCTCGACGCGCTGGCGGCGCGCGAGCTCATCGCGCCGGCCTCGACGCCGGGGTGGCTCATCCCGACCGACTACGTGTTCCGGCACGCGATCGTGCGCGAGGCCGCGTACGCGATGCTGACGGAGCCGGACCGCGCCCTCGGGCACAAGCTGGCCGGCGAGTGGCTCGAGCGCAGCGGGCACACCGACGCGATGGCGATGGCGGAGCACTTCCGGCTCGGCGGCGAGCCGGAGCGCGCGGTGAAGTGGTACCGGCGGGCCGCGGAGCAGGCGCTGGAGGCGAACGATCTGGCGAGCGCGCTCGCGCGCGCCGAGATGGGCATCAAGTGCGGGGCGGCCGACGAGGAGCTCGGGCGGCTGCGGCTGGTGGAGGCCGAGATCAGCCTGTGGCAGCAGGAGACGGCGCTCGCCGCGCAGCGCGGCACCGAGGCGGCGAGCCTCGTCCGGACCGGCAGCACGGCGTGGTTCCGCGCCATCGGGCAGGTGATCGTGGCGGAGGGGAAGCTCGGCCACTTCGATCGCGTCGAGGCGTGGGTGGCGCGGGCGGCCGAGGCCACGGGCGCGATGAGCGCCCGGATCATGTGCCTGTGCGAGGCCGCGACGTACCTGATCTTCGGCGGCCGCTACGCGGCGGCCGACAAGCTGATCCAGATGCTCGACGCTGTCGCGAGCGAGCCCGCGGGGCTCGATCCGCAGGCGGCGGGGCTCTACCAGCAGGCGCGCGCGATCCGGGCGCAGACGAAGGGCGACATCGGGGCGGCGCTGAGCGGGCTCACGGCGGCGGTCGCGGCGTTCGAGCAGGCCGGCGACCGCCGGAACGCCTGCGCGGTGCGCGAGAACCTGGGCTTCCTGTACTGCGAGCTCGGCGATTTCGAGGTGGCCGAGTCGGCGCTCCGGACGGCGCTCGCGGCCGCGCAGCGCATGGGCCTCGACGATCTGGAGACGGCCGCGCTCCAGAACCTCGGCTACGTCATCGCCCACCTCGGGCAGCTCGAGGAGGCGAAGCTCCTCGAGCTGCGCGCGGCCGCGGCGTTCCAGCAGCAGGGCGACCGGCGGATGGAGGGCGTGACGCTGACGTACCTGGCGAAGATCCTGCTGCTCTCGGGCGATCCCGCGGCCGCCGAGCGCGAGGCGCGCGCCGCGGTCGAGGCGCTGACGGTGGCGCCGCCGCTCCGCGCCGCCGCCGTCGCGGTGCTCTCGCGCGCGCTGCTCGCGCAGGGCCGCCGGGAGGAGGCGCTGCCGGCCGCGCGCGAGGCGTTCGCGCAGCTCGAGGCGGCGGGCTCGCTCGAGGAGGGCGAGTCGCTGGTGCGGCTCGCCTACGCCGAGGCGCTCGCCGCCGCGGGGGCCGAGCGCGAGGCGGCGGCGGCGCTCGCCGCCGCGCGCGAGCACCTGCTCAGCCGCGCGGAGAAGATCAGCGACCCGAGCTTCCGCGAGCGCTTCTTGACGTGCGTGCCCGACAACGCGAGGACCCTGGCGCTCGCCGGGTGACGCCTCAGGGGGCCTCGCCCCCGGCCGCGTGGAGCCGGGCGGGCGCGCCGGAGGGCCCGTGCGGTAGCCGGTGCGCTCACGCGGGCAGCGTCGGTCGATCCGAGGCGGCCTCTGCCGCTTCGCGCTCGGCGATGGCGGCGGCGTGGCGGCGCAGCCGGTCGGCCATCACGTTCGGGATGCGCTCCGCGGCCAGGAGCGCGGCGGCCAGCGCGCTGCGCGCGGCGGCGAGCCGGCCGCAGCGCAGCGCGGTGACCGCGCGGATCTCGAGCACCTCGATGTGCTCCTGGCCGACGGAGCTCTGCGCCGAGCGGTCCACGAGGGCGTCCCACGCGGCGTCGCTCCCGCCCCGCGTCGCCAGGTCGATCATGGCGCAGAGCACCTCCTCCGAGGGGCCCATCAGCGCGTCGGCGCGGCCCTCCGCGCGCGCCTGCTCCTGCATCTCGCGCATCCGCTCGAACAGCGCGCGGGCCTCGGCCTGCTCGCCGCAGTAGAAGAGGAAGCGGGCCTCGAGGAGCAGGGCGACCGGCCGGCACGTCCCGCAGAACCGGTGCTGCTCGATCTCGAGCGCGCGCTCGATGTGCGGCTTCGCCGCCGCGAGGTCGTCCATGAGGTAGAGGTACTCGCCGAGGTTGTACTCGCCGACCCGCTCCAGCCCGCTCTGGCCGAGCTCGCGCGCGAGCGACAGCACCCGCTCGAGGTCGGCGATCATCCGGGTCTTGTCGCCGCGGCACGCCCAGAGGAGCGCGCGGTTGTTCGTCACCGAGCCGAGGTGCAGCGTGTCGTGGTGCGCCTCGCAGAGCGCGATCGCCTGGCCGAGCGCCTCCTCGGCCTCGTCGAGCCGGCCGAGCCCCTGGAAGACGAAGCCGAGCATGAGCAGCGAGATGACCCGCGTCTCGTAGCCGTCGTCGCCGAGCGAGGAGGAGGCGGCCGCCGCCCGCTCGAGCGCGGCGGCCGCCTCCTCCTCGCGGCTGAAGCGGTGCAGCGAGCGCCCGACGCCGAGCGCGAGGCGCGCGGCGAGCGCCGGCGACAGCGCGATCCCGGCGGCGAGCGCGCCCGCCTCCTCGACGCGCTCCTCGGAGCTCTTGAACTCGTCCATCCAGTCGAGCGCCGTGGCCTCGTCGAGGAGGATGTCGATCTGCGCCGGGACGTCGCCCCGCGCGCGCGCGATGGTCCGCGCGCTGGCGAAGTCGGCGAGCGCGTCGTGGTAGCGGCCCAGGCGGTAGCGCATGAGGCCGCGGCCCCGGTGCGCGGCCGCGCGGTCGGGGCGCGCGCGGGCCGGCGCGCCGCCGTGCGCGGGGCGCGCCGGCCCGCGCCCGCCCGCGCTCGGGGCGGTCGGCTCGATCGGCTGCTCCAGCGCGCGGCTGTAGAACGTCTCCGCGTCGAGGTAGGCGTGCCGGGCGCGCGCGCGCTCGGCCAGGGTGAGGTAGGCGGCCTCGGCGACCTCGCCGAGGCCCGCCTGGGCCGCGTGGTACGCGAACGGGATGAGGCGCGCGTCCTTGAGGTGCGGCGCGTCGCGCTCGCCCACCTCGTCCCCGGAGGCGTCGCGGTGCAGCTTGAAGGCCGCGAGGTGGACGCGCCGGCGGAGCGGCTCGGGCGCGCCGCGGGACACCGCCTCGCGGACCAAGGCGTGGCGGAAGCCGATGCGGCCTCGCCGGTCCTGGACGAGCAGGCCCGCGGTGAGCAGCCGCTTCACGGCGACCTCGGCGTCGAGCGGGAGATCGTCGGCCTCGCCGTGCTCGTCGAGCCGCTGGAGCACGCCGGCCACCTCGGCGACGGCGACGTCGGGGCCGAGGAGCGCGATGAGGCGCGCGTGCGCCTGGAGCGCGGGCGGGAGCGCGTCGATCTCGCCGAGCGCGAGCCAGTCGAGGAGCGGCATGTCGGGGAGGCGATCGAGCTCGTCGGTGGCCAGGTACCAGGCGTCGCCCCTCGGGTGCCGGCGCACGATGCCCTCGCGCTTGAGGCCGCGCACGAGCTCGATGAGCAGGAGCGGGACGCCCTGCGCCCGCTCGACAAGGTGCGCGAGCGCGGGCTCGGGCACGTCCTCCGCGGGCAGGAGCAGCCGCCGGCAGAGGGCGATCGCGCTGTCGCGGTCGAGCGCCTCGAGGCGGTAGGTCTCGCGGCGCGCGGCGCGCTCGCCCCAGTCGGGGCGCGCGCTCTCGAAGGTCGGCCGCCCGAACGCGCAGATGAACAGCCGCGTCTGCGCCTCGGCGAGCGCCGCGTACTCGAGCGCGGCCAGCGCCGCGTCGTCCGCCGCGTGCGCGTCGTCGAGCACCACGAAGAGCGGCGTCCGGCGCGACCGCCGGCGGAGGGCCTCGCCGGCCGCCACGGTGAGCGCGGCGCGGAGCGCGCCCGGGGCCGCGGAGAGCGCGCGGAGCTCCGGGTAGCGCCCCTCGGCGACCGCGGCGTCGCTGATCCAGCCGAGCGCGAGCGCGACGGCGGCCCCGAGCCGCGCCTGCTGCGCGGCGCCGAGGCGGCGCCGGAGGAGCTCGCGGCCGCCGTCCGCCGGGGGGGACGACGGCAGCGAGAGCGCCTGCTGGAGGATCTCCCGGATGACGCGGTCCGCCCCGCCCGCGACCGGCTCGCCGGTCCGGAGCTCGATCACCTCGGCGCGGACGTCGAGCTCGCGCAGCCGCTGCACGAGGGCGCCGGCGAGGCGGCTCTTGCCGTGGCCGGCCACGCCGATGACGCTGGCGATGGTGGGCGTCGCGTTCTCCACGGCGTCGCGCGCGCCCGCGACAAGCGCGTCGAGGACCTCGCTCCGGCCGAAGAGCGGCTGGGAGCTCGTGTCGAACGCGGTGTCGGCGTCGGGCCGGGCGGAGGCCGGCCCGGGCTGGACGGAGGCCGGCCCGGGCGGGGGGAGGGAGTCGCCCGGGGGCTGCGAGCCGCTGTCGCCGAGCGCCGCCACGGCGGCCGGCGACAGGGCGAGCCCCGGGGGATCGCCCGGCGCGGAGCGATCGTGACGGTGGAAGAGCGGGCTCAGGAACCGCCGCGAGCCGTCGGGCCGCGCCTGGACGGACACGGACGCGACGTCGAGCAGCCCGCGCGAGAGGACGCGCTGCTGCTCGAGCTCGCGGCCGGCGTGCATCGCGCGGCGCAGCGGGCTCGCGCCGTCCGCGTGGTCGAAGACGGCGACGAAGCGGCTGCCCGCGGCGTGCGCGAGCTCGCCGCCGAGCGCGCTGAGCCGCCGCTGGAGGGCCACGACGTCGAGCTCGGCCTCGAAGAAGAGGAGCGCGACGGCGCGCCGCTCGACGCGGCGGGCGCTCGGCGGCGGCGGCTCCGTGTTGGGGCGCCGGAGGCGCGAGGGGCGGCGCTCCTGATCGCGCTCGAAGCTCTCCAGGGCGGCGCCGAGCGCCGCGGCGCTCTCGAAGCGCTGGCTCCTGTCCTTGACGAGGCACTGGAGCACGATCTCCTCGAGCGGGCGCGAGATCGGCGCGAGCGAGGAGGGGCGCGGCGGGCGGCGGCCCAGGTGGTCCTGCCGCACCAGGGCTGGGGGGCCCCAGAACGGCGGCTTGCCGGTGAGCAGCTCGAACAGCACGACGCCGAGGGCATAGAGGTCCGCGCGCGCGTCGACGTCGCCGCGGCCGTCGCACTGCTCGGGCGCCATGTACTCGGCGGTGCCGGGCGCGTCGCTCTCGGCGGTGATGCAAAGCGACGCGCCCGACACCGCCGCGAGGCCGAGATCGATGATGGTGGCGCGGTGCCCGCCGTCCCGGGCGGCCGCGGTGAACGGCGCGCCGGACAGGATGAAGAGGTTCTCCGGCTTGATGTCGCGGTGCACGTAGCCGCGCGCGTGGACCGCCTCGAGGGCCTGGAGCGCGGCGCGGACGAGGGAGCACGCCGCGCGCGCCGGCATCTGGCCGGCGACGCCGGACGCGACCATGCGGTCGGCGAGCGTCGGGCCGTCGAGGTACTCCATGACGAAGTACGGCAGCCCGGAGGGGAGCTGGCCGCACGCATGGACGACGGGCACGTGGGGCGGGCCGATGTCGTGGAGGGCGCGCATCTCCTCGACGAGGCGGACGCCGGCGTCGGGCCGGTCGGCGCGCGCGACCTTGATCGCCACGGTCGGACCGCCGTCCTCCGGCTCGGCCGCGAACACGGCCCCGAACCCGCCCGCGCCGGCGAGCCGGAGGCCGCGGTAGCCCGCGATGCTGGGCGGCGGCGCCTCGAAGAGCCAGCCGGCGCTGGAGTCGTCCGCGCCGCTCCGCGCGCCCGGCTCCGGGCCGGCCTGCCGCACCACCGGGCCGTGCTGCGGACACCCGGGATCCACGTGCGCGACCCGCCGGCCGCAGTCCCTGCACCGCGCGGCGAGCGCCCCGGCGCGGGCAACGCGTCCGTCTCGACGAGCATCGGGCAACATGGGGGCCTCAGGGCAGGAACGTCGTAATCACCGCGGACGACGACTCGCCACCATGGTTGGTGCAGCTCGGGCGATAGCCGCCGGCGGCGCTGAGCCCGCCGCACGCGAGATCGCATGAGCCCACGATGTGAATGTTCGGGCATTCCCGGACGTTGCCGTCGGCTCTGAGGAGCCCCGCGGCGCAGTCCCTGCCGAGGGCGCGAGAGCTCTCCGCGTTCGACTCGTTGTAGCAGGCATAGAAGCGAGG
Organism: Sorangium sp. So ce362; assembly: GCF_051519845.1. NCBI lineage: Bacteria > Pseudomonadati > Myxococcota > Polyangiales > Polyangiaceae > Sorangium > Sorangium sp. So ce362. The sequence goes on from NZ_CP150332.1 coordinate 11,377,050, forward strand.
GGATCTCGTGAACAGGTTGCCCCAGAACGCGCCCTCCTCCCTCGGATACGACGAGACCTCGCTCCGGTCGGGGTACCTGAGGGCCACGTGTGGCCCGCGGGACGAGATCATCACCGAGATGCCAGCCCGGTTTGCGCGGGACGCCACGCAGGCCGAGATCCACGGCTTCCGGGAGGCGCTCAGCGGCTCGTCGCGCCAGCCCGGGGCGAGCCCGAGGTGCCCCGAGTAGACCTCCTCATGCAGCTCGCCGAGCTCGTCGTGCCACGAGAACCTGAGCGACTGCGATGGGTTCAGCGCGCAGCTGACAATGTATTGAAGGAGCTGCCTGGACATCGCGCCGAGCTCGCCTGGGTCGGTGATGGCGGTGATGGCGGTCTCCGCGAGGCTGCTCCCCTCGAGTCTGTTCGGGGCGAGCGCGCTCGGGTTGAGCGCGCTCGGGTTGAGCGCGTTCGGGTTGAGCGCGTTCGGGTTGAGCGCGTTGTAATTCCGGAGCGCACTTGAGACTTCTTCGACCGACCCCAACTCCGCAGGAAATCCGTCGCTGCCACCGCAGCACGGCAATGAGACCAACAGAAACATGCGCAGGTGCCGCGCGTGAATTCGCCTCTTCATCTGTTCCCCCCATTCTGCTAGCAGATGGAATAGGCTACCGTCGGGATAACGATGGATTTACTGTACCACCAGGTGAAGCGACGTGTAGCGCCAACACGATCGTCCCGTGCTGGTAAAAACGTCGCTCGGGTGAGCCCTTAGTCGTATCGGGGGGGTTATGACACTGGATGCGATAGCAACGCGTGATAACGAGACGCGGGCATTCTCCCTGGAGGAGAGGTCGTTCTCCCGAGGCGAGCTGCCGTGCGGCGCGCGCGCGGGCAATTACAGCGTTGGAGCGCCCATCGCCCGGGGCGGATGCGGGGCTGTGTACGAGGCGAGACATGTCCAGACGGGCGCGCGTGTGGCGATGAAGGTGCTGCACGGGACGCTCGCCGCCTCGCCGAAGATGGTGAAGCGCTTCCTGCGCGAGATCGAGGTGGTGCGGCTGCTCAACCACCCTGGGATCGTCGAGATTCATGACGCCGGCGAGCTCCTGGACGGCCGGCCGTTCTACGTGATGGAGCACCTCGACGGGGTGACGCTCGACGTGCTCCTCCGGCAGGAGGGGAGGCTCTCGCCGGAGCAGGCGCTCGACCTGCTCGAGCCGGTCTGCTCGGCGCTCGACGCGGCGCACGCCGCCGGCATCATTCATCGCGACGTGAAGGGCAGCAACATCTTCGTCTCGCGGGGCGCGCCGCGGGCGGTCAAGCTGCTCGATTTCGGGATCGCCAAGCTGATGGAGCCCGACGAGGGGCTCAGCGGCTTCACCACGGCGGGGAGGGCGCCCGGCACGCTCACGATCATGGCGCCCGAGCAGATCCTCGGCGGCCCCCTCGACGCCCGCGTCGACGTGTATGCGCTCGGCGTCCTGCTCCACCGGCTCCTCACGGGCAAGCTCCCGTTCTACTCGCCGGACGCGGCGGAGCTGCTCCGGCAGCACCTGGAGGAGCCCGCGCCGCGCCCGAGCCGGCGGACCCCGTTGCCGCCCGCGCTCGACGCGGTCGTGCTGCGCTGCCTGGAGAAGCAGCCGGAGCACCGCTACCCGTCGGTGAAGAGCTTCCTCTGCACGCTCCGCGAGGCCGTGGGCGAGCCGACGTCGGGGCGGAGCAGCATGCCGGAGATCGAGGCCGACGCGATCGCGGTCTACCTCGACCTCCGGCTGCGCACCGACGCCGACGACATCGACGATACGCTCGCCGAGGAGCTCGGCCTCGTGCTCGACATCGCGGAGGAGCGCCTCCGCGACGCCGGGCTCACGCTGGTGTCCGTGACCGGCAGCGAGATCCTCGGCGTGCGGCTGCTCTCCGGCGAACCCGGGGTGGCGCTGCGGGAGCGCGCGGCGGTGATCGAGATCGCCGCCGCGCTCCACGAGGAGATCGGGCTGAGGAGCCGCCCGGACACGCTCGTGCACCCGAATCTGTGCCTGCACGCCGGGCGGGTCGTGGTGCGCTCGATGATCCACCCGGAGATCCTCGGCGGTGATCTGGCCCGGGTCGGCGCGTGGGCGCCGGTCGAGCCGGTGCACGGGCTCTGCGCGACGGAGGAGGCGGTCCGCGGGGTCGACGGGCTCGATCTCTCTCCGGGGCCGGGTGGCCTCGCGCGCATCGGCGAGCTCTCGGCGCAGGGCTCGTCGCCGGCGCCGACGCTGCGGAGCCGCGCGGTCTGAGGCGGCGGGCGCGCGGTCCTCGCCGCGCGCCGCGCGCCGCGCGCCGCTCGGCGTTCCGCGACGTGCGGTGTCAGGGAAGCGACGGGCGCGCGCCCGGCGTGGACCCCCTGGCGGACTCGGGAGCTCCCGGAGTCGATATGACGACGCAAAAACGATCGTGAGGCGATTGCCGCTGGACGATAGATGCCATTATAAGGGCCGCCCGTGGGCGCCGGTCCGCGCCTCGCCGTTCCGGAAAGCTTTCATGTCCATGCGCCTCCAGCAAGCTATCCAGACCCTCCTCGATTCCGCCCCTCTCCTCCGCGACGCATCGAGCAGCGGCAACGTCCGGGTGCTCGCGTCGCTCCTCGGGCCAGCCTTTCGCGGCTTCGTCCAGCGCCGCGGCAAGGGCGTGGGCTCGACCGATATCTCGGTTGGATACGAGGCCAGCTTTAACTGGAGTTACGGGCGGGACGACCCCGACATGGCGAGGCTCTACCACCTGGCCAAGACGTCCCAGTGGAACGCGACGACCGACCTCGACTGGTCTCGGGACGTCGACTGGTTGGATCCGGCAATGCCGCTCTTGCCCGACAGCTGGATGCCGCCGTCCAAGCTGCCGAGCTGGGGCAGGCTCTCCGCGCGGGAGCGGGCGACGCAGCGCCACGGCCTCCTCTCCTGGATGCTGAGCCAGTTCCTGCACGGCGAGCAGGGCGCCCTGTTCGCGGCGTCGCAGGTCACCGAGTGCGTGCCCTCGCTCGACGCCAAGCTCTATGGGAGCACGCAGGTCGCCGACGAGGGGCGCCACGTCGAGGTGTTCCACGCCTACCTCACGCAGAAGCTGGAGAAGCTCTACGAGATCAACGACAACCTGTATGTCGTCATCGACGCGATCATGAGCGACGGGCGGTGGGACATGAAGTTCCTGGGGATGCAGATCATGATCGAGGGCCTCGCGCTCGGCGCGTTCGGCTCGATTCGCCAGGTGACGAGCGAGCCGCTCCTCAAGGACGTCCTGCGGTCGGTGATCACCGACGAGGCGCGTCACGTGCATTATGGAGTCCTCGCGCTGAGCAGGTTCTACCGCGAGGGCATAGGCGAGCGGGCGCGGAGGGAGCGGGAGGACTGGGCGTTCGAGCTGTCGCTCTTGCTCCGCAACCGGTTCCTGGCGCACGAGTTCTATGACGAGTTCTACGCACATCGCATGACGCGCTGCGCGTGGGATAAGCTCATGCTCGACAGCGACCTGATGGGGTTCTTCCGCCGGACGATGTTCAAGCGGATCGTCCCGAACCTGAAGCGGATCGGCCTGCTCTCCGGGCGGATCCGGCCGCGCTACGCCTCGATCGGGCTGCTCGAGTACGAGCATGGGCGGTCGGCCAGCGAGCTGACGGCCAAGGAGCTGCTCGACGACGCGTGAGACCGGGGCGGGCGAGGCCCGGGGGCGGCGCGCGCAGGGCGGACGCCCGCGCCGTCCTCCGGGGCGCGATCAGCAGGTGGCGCCGAGGCAGGCCGCGACCTCGACGGCGCACTGCTTCTGGATGCAGCTGAAGTCGCCGTTGCAGACGGGGAGCAACGGGAGGGCGCACGTCATGAACTGATCGACGAAGAACTGGACGTCGGCGCAGCCCCGCGACACGCAGTTCGAGACGCACGCCAGGCTGAAGGCCGGCGGCGACTGCTCGGTGTCGATGCACCGGGAGGCGCAGGCGATGACCTCCTGGCAGTCGGCGACCTCGCACGCGCCGCAGTCCGCCGGACAGACGGCGCACGTCTCGAAGCTCTCGCAGACGCCGTTCGGGCACACCGAGCACACGCCGCAGTCGCGCTGGCACGACGCGCACGTCTCCGTCCCCGAGCAGGCGCCGTCGCCGCAGGAGGCGCAGGCGCCGCAGTCCGCCGGGCACGAGAAGCAGCTCTCGATCCCGGCGTTGCACACCCCGTTGCCGCAGGGGGCGCAGGCGCCGCAGTCGGGGGCGCACGAGGAGCAGTCCTCCGACGCCGCGCAGAAGCCGTCGCCGCAGCCCGCGCACACGCCGCAGTCGGCCGGGCAGGTCAGGCACGTGTCGGCGCCGCTGCACGCGCCGTCGCCGCAGCTCGGACAGAGGCCGCAGTCGATCGGACAGCTCGAGCACGACTCGGGCCCCAGGTCGCAGGCGCCGTCGCCGCAGCTCGGACAGAGGCCGCAGTCCGAGGCGCAGTTGCCGCAGTTCTCGGGGCCCGCGCAGGCGCCGTCGCCGCACGCCCCGCAGACGCCGCAGTCGCTCGGGCAGCTCGAGCAGGTCTCGGCGCCGTTGCAGGCGCCGTCCCCGCACCCCTGGCAGCTGCCGCAGTCGGGGGCGCACGAGGAGCAGTCCTCCGCGCCGTCGCAGACGCCGTTGCCGCACGCCCAGGGATCGGCGCCGGACGAGCCGAAATCTTCCCATGTCTCGGTGCGGCCGCAGCCCGCGCCGAGCCCGGCGACCGCAGCGGCAACGAGCGCGGACCAGGCGAGGGCGCGCGCGGAGAAGAAGCCAGGGCGATGCCGCCCGGACCGCAGCAGGAAGCTCAGTCGGCTAGTGGTACCCATACGATCGGCCCCCGGGGCATGAGAGATCGGGTTGTAAGGAGGAGCGGAAGCGGCTCGCGGGTCGCGGCTGCGCCGCGCCGTCCACAAACGACGTGCGGACGGAACATACATGGAGAGCGTCGGCTGAAGGCGTCAAAGCACAGGCGCGCCGCCCTCGCCGTGCGGCCGGGGTGACGGGGGTGGGCGGCGGGCTACCGGGCTCGGCGTCCGGCCGGAGAGGCGGGACGGAGCCGCAGGCACAAAATGAAAGAGGGCGACGCCTCCGGAGAGGCGCCGCCCAAAGCACTCCGCGGTGCGCGCTTCACCCAGGAAGCGGCGCGCCGCGCAGGAGGCTCACTGCGCCGGAGCCGCCGCCGGGTCGGCCGCGGGGGCCGCCGGGTCGGCCGCGGGGGCCGCCGGGTCGGCCGCGGGGGCCGCCGGGTCAGCCGCGGGGGCCGCCGCCGGGTCGGTCGGCGCCGCCGACGGGTCGGTCGGCGCCGCAGGGCTGCCGCCGCAGGCGACGGCGAGAGACGAGACCGAGACGGCGACGAGCGCAAGAACGAGCTTGTTCATGGGAATCCTCCGAAATAGAGGGCGGCGAGGCCGCCCCCAAACAGCAGACGTATGAGCCGCACGTCGAAAATCCGGCGGCCACCCACCCAGACGCCGCAGGTCGACAGAACGGCTCACAGTTTTTTCGATGAGCCGCCCGGGCCCCACCAGGCGTCTAGAAAGCCGTGGGAAGCCCGGTGCGCACCCGGCTCTGCTCCGGACAGGAGCCGCCCGGGACGCGAGGCTCCGCTCTGGCCGAGCGGCCCGCTTCCCGCGGCGGCGTCTCGATCACACCCCAGCTGCTCCTTATTCAGGTACACGAACCCATGGCTGTGAGACCTCAGCGAGGGCGCCTGCGCCTTGTCGACCCGGCCGCCCCGGTGGCGGAGGCTCAGGCGGAGCTGGGTGAGGCAGGGTTCGCCCCGGAGGAGCGCGGCCGGAGCGAGCTCCAGCCCGGAAGCGCGCGCGGAGGGAACGCCGGGGACAGGCGGAGCGCCGTCGCGGGCGGGCCGGCGGAGCGAGGGGGAGGCCTTACGGAGCTGCCGGACGCGCAGCTCGTGGTGCTCGGCGCGCGGGGGGACGTGAACGCGCTCGAGCAGCTCTACCGGCGGCACGCGGCCTTCGCCATCCACCTCGCGGCGCGCATCGAGGGCTCGGCGCGCGACGTGGAGGACATCGTGCACGACGCGTTCCTCCGCGCCTTCGAGCGCCTGGGCGACCTCGTGGATCCCGCCGCCTTCCGCGCCTGGCTCGGCTCGATCGTCGTCCACAAGGTCCGCTCGCGGATGCGGCGCGCGCGGCTGCTCGGCGTGCTCGGGATGGGCAAGTCGAGCGAGCCGGTCGATCTCGACGCGCTCGCGAGTCCGGCCGCCTCTCCCCACGCGCGCGCGCAGATCGCGCAGATCTACGCCCTGCTCCAGACGCTGCCGGCCGACGACCGGATCGCGTGGATCCTCCGCTCGGTGGAGGGGCACGATCTCGAGACGGTCGCGCAGATGACCGACTGCTCGCTGGCCACCGTCAAGCGGCGGATTTCTCGGGCGCAACACTTCCTCGACGGTCACTTTGTGGATCCAACCAACAGCGAGGCGTCATCATGAGCCGGCGAGCGCTACCCCGGATTGCCCCGGCAGATCTGCGCGACCACGCGACCGAAGAGCGGATCGCGCGCGTCTGGGGCCGCATCGAGCACGACCTGGCGGCGCGCGAGCCGTCGTCGCCCCGCCGCGCGGGCGTGGCCGCGCTGCTCGCGGCGGCGACGTTCTCGGCGTTCGCCGGCGGCCTGTGGCTGGGCAAGGCGATCTGGAGCGACGGGCCGGCGGCGTCGGCGCCCACCGCCGTGGCGCCGGCCGACGACGCGCCGTCGCTCGTCGACGTGTTCGCCGCGGGCTCGCGGGGGCGCACCTTCCAGCTGCCGGGCGGCGGCACGATCTCGCTCACGGCGGGCACCACCGTCGAGGTCGTGCAGGCGGACGGCGGCGCGCTGACGCTGCGGCTCGTGCAGGGCGAGGCGTGGCTCGACACCGTGAGCGGGACGCGCTCGGCGGCGCTCTCGATCGTCGCCGGCGAGGCCCGGCTCGCCGCGGCGGCGGGCAGCGTGCTGCGCGTGAGGCACAACGTCGACGACATCGACATCAACGTCGCGGACGGGTCGGTCAAGCTCACGTCGCCGGCCGGCTCGCGGGAGCTCGGGCGCGGCGACGCCGAGGAGGGCGTGCCGATCCGGCAGCCCACGGCGGTCGTGGCGCCGCCGGAGCCCCGGCGAGCCCGCGTCGCGTCGCTGCCGCGCTCGAGCGCGGAGGTGGCGCCCATCGCCCCGCCGGTCGACGCGCCGGCCGCCGCGCCGGTCGCGGCGCCGGACTGGCGCGCGCGGTACAACGCGGGCAACGTCGCCGAGGCGCTGCAGAGCCTGAAGCAGCAGAGCGGCGGCGTCGACGGCGCCATCGCCTCCGCGAAGACGGCGAGGGAGCTGATGGACCTCAGCGATCTCTTGCGCGCGAAGGGCGGCGACCGCGCCGCCGCGATGCGCGCCTTTGCGCGCGTCGTCGAGGGGTTCCCGGCCGACGCCTACGCGCCGATCGCGGCCTACAAGCTCGGCGATATCTACGCCAGCATGGGCGAGCAGGCGCAGGCGGCGAAGTATTTCGGGCAGGCGCGCTCGCTGGCCCCCGAGGGCAACCTCGCGGAGGACTCGTTCTGCAAGCGCATCCGCACCGAGGTCGCCGCCGGGCACAAGGAAGAGGCCTCGCAGATGGCCAAGGAGTACGTGGCCACGTACCCGGACGGCCGGTGCGAGGACGTCCAGCGGATCGTCTCGGGCGAGGTGGAGGCCGAGGATGGGGAGGAGGAGGCCGCGCCGCCCCAGCCGCAGCCGGCCCCCGACGCGGCCCCCGCGCCGTGATCTGCCCGCGCCCCGCCTCGTCGCGATTCGCGTCCTGCTGAGCTCGGCCGATAGCCTTGACATCCCGCAGCGGTTCTGTGCTTGCTTGCCGAGCCGGAGAACCGCTGAGGATGACCACCGCCGTCCGCACCAGCTCCCTACCCGCTCGCAACGACGCTCAGGCCCTCCCGCCGTGGAAGCTTGTGTTGCCGAGAGGCGGCTATGTCTCCTCGATGGAGGCGCTCACCACGGCCATGGGCGTCCCGGGGTTCGTGCTGCTCGACCTGGGCACGCTGGCCGGCGGCCAGGACGCGCACCGCCTCCTCGGGCTGCGGTATCTGATCGCCAACGGCGAGGTGTGGAGGGCGCACTTCGGCTGGCAGCGCGCGCTGGAGGCGGCGCTGCGCAGGGAGCTGCTCGGCGAGGAGCGGGTGCAGGAGCTCCTGTCGGCGGCGGAGGGCCTCCTGTCGCGGCTCCGGGAGGCGCGCGCGTCGATCACGCCCGCGGACCGGGACGGGTTCGCTCGGTACCTGGAGGGCGGGCTGCTCCGGGCGCTGAAGCGCCGTGATTTCGAGGAGGAGCGCTTCCTCAAGTTCCTGATCCTGGAGCAGGACGTGCCCGCGCTCCGCGACCAGGCGGCGGAGCTCCTGCGCTCCCGGGCGGGCGATCTCCTGCGGGACGACGCGCAGGTGCTGGATCTCCTCTACGCCGCGGTGCACCGGCTGGACAGCTATCCCGCCACGACGGTGAGCGCGGGCCAGCTCAAGTACGTCCTCGTGGCGGACAAGGGGGAGATGGGCGTGCGGGCCACGCGCGAGGCGATCGCCCTCGGCAAGATCCCCGTGGTCCTCTACAGCCTGAAGGACGACGACAACGCGCTGCAGGTGCGGATCGCGCTGGAGGGCGGCGGGTTCGCGGTGGGCCTCGAGGGGAGCTTCCGCGAGAGCTACGCGAACACCACCCAGATCGCGGACAAGGTGAGGGCCGAGTTCGAGCGGCGCTTCGAGGACGGGTGGCAGGAAGAGCTGTCGCGCGCGGGCCTCTACCCGGGATATGGCCCGCTCGCGGAGAACGCCGCGGCGATCCGGCACTTCCGGCAGAAGAACATCGTCTTCATCGGTCCGATGCAGGACGTCGTGGAGAACGCCGGCGACAAGCGCAAATTCCGCCTGATGGCCCAGGAGTTCGACGCGACGGCGGTGACGCCCGGGCTCGTCATCGACAGCGATGACCCCGACGAGATCCAGCGGATCATCCTGGAGACGCACGAAGCCGGGCGCTTCACCTTCCCGGGGCGGCTGAAGGCCGCAAACGGCGGCGGCGGGCGCGGGCAGGCGGTCATCCCGACCGCGGAGCAGGTGCCCCAGGCCATCCAGAAGGTCCTCGGCGAGATCAAGGCGTACAACTGGCAGCCAGGCGTGATGTTCGAGCAGAACATCCCGGAGACGATCCACCTGGAAGTGCAGGTGCTGCGGGATCGCTACGGCAACACGCGGCACTTCGGCATGCGCGACTGCAGCGAGCAGCGCGCGAGCCAGAAGATCCAGGAAGAGGCGCCGCCGGCCCTGCTCCGGCGGTATCCCGGCCTGGAAGACCGGATCTGCGGGCTCGCCGTGCAGATCGCGGAGCGCGTGGGCTACGTGGGCGCGGGCACCGTGGAGCTGATGTTCAAGGACGGGAAGTTCTACTTCCTGGAGATGAACACGCGTATCCAGGTGGAGCACCCCGTCAGCGAGGAGAGCTACGCCATCAAGCGGAAGCGGAGCCGCGTCCCGGTGAACCTCGTCGCGTGGCAGATCCGCATCGCCGACGGGCAGGCCATCGACTTCGAGCAGCAGCACGTGGTGCAGACGCACTGCAGCCGTGAGTTCCGCATCAACGCGGAGAGCTGGAACCCGGATCTCAGGGACTCCCGGGACGGCGGCAAGGGGCTGTTCCTGCCCAACGCCGGCGTCTTCGATCGCATCGCGCTCCCCGACGCCGGCCCGATCCGCGAGGCGCTCGAGGACAAGGGCCTCACCGACCTGAAGATCCGCTTCGACTGCGGCTTCGAGGCGGGGGACGTCCTGGTCAACAAGGACCCAACGTTCGGCAAGCTCATTGTCTCCGTGAGCAGCAAGGACCCGGACAGGGCCTATGAGCTGCTGCGGCTCGCGTCCCTCGAGGTGCTGAAGAAGATGAGGATCGAGGGGCGGCAGGTGCGACCCGACGGGACGCCGATCGCGGGCTCGCCCTTCAAGACGAACCTCCAGGATCACGTGCGCATCCTGAGGATGCCGCTGTTCAAGCGTCATTCGAACAACGATGGTCGAGGCCGTCACGTGAACTGGGTCGTGGCCGCGTTCCGCGAAGAGGCGTAGCCGGGGGAGATCGCCGCGCTCGGCGCGTGGCGCTCGTGGGGAGAGCGCTGACAGCGAAATATTACGGGTGCGCGCGGTCGCTCTCGATACGAGGGAGCGCCGTCGGGCAAGCGCAGCCCTGGCGAGCGGGTCACCGGCGACAAGAAAGAGGCAATCCAGACGGCAACGGGGTATGTGGCCAGGTACCCCGATGGCCGGTGCGAGGATGCCCAGCGGATCATCTCCGGCGTGGACGCGGCTGCAGAGGGAGGGCCTCGGCCGCCTGCCCCCGACGCGCGCCCGGCGCCGAGATCCATCTGCGCCCGCCCTCGTCGCGGCCGTCCTCCTGCTGGGCTCCGCCGCCCCCGCCGCGGCGGCCGAGCCGCGGGCGTTCGTGGCGGGCAGCGGCGGCGCCCCCGCGCCGAGCGCGCCGCCGCTGTCCGCCGCCACGGCGCCCATCGAGGTGCGCGTCGCGCTGTCGCGCGACGCGGCGGAGGAGGTCTCGAGCGTCCGCGTGCGGCGCCTGCTCGAGATCGAGCTCCCGGACAGCGCCGAGCTCGCCACCGATCCGGTCGGCCCGCTCGGCGACCGCGTGGCGAACGTGTGGATCGACCGGCCCACCGCGGCCCGCCTCGAGATCCAGGTGCGCCTCGACGGCCGCGCGGTCGTGCGGCGGCAGATCGCCGTCTCCGGCCTCACCTCGGACGTGGCCGCGCGCCTCGTCGCGATCGCCGCCTCCGAGATGATCCGCGCCGAGCTGCGCCGGGCGCGCGCCCCGCGGCGCCCGCCGTCGCCGCGGCGCCCCACCCCGGACGAGGTCGAGCTCGCCTCGCGCGATCTCGACGCGCTGTCCGTCTCGGCCGGACCCTACGCGGCGGTCGTCACGGGCGGGCCGCAGGTGCTCGGCGGCGCCGGCCTGACGCTCGGCCTGCGGCGCCTGCGGCTCACCGAGTCGCTCTTTGCCCGCCTGCTGGCCACCCCGTCCGGCGGCGAGACGCTGCGCTGGCTCGAGGGCGGCCTCTCGGGCGATTACCGCTTCTGGCTCGCCGCCTCGTGGCGCCTGTCGATCGGCGCCACCGCGTCGGTCGCCTCGGTCAGGCTGCCTGCCGCCGCTTCCGTCGACGGCATCGCCGGCGAGCGCGACACGTGGTCCGCCCGCGCTGGCCTCGGGCTCGGCCTGGAGACCCGGCTGGGCGGCCCCGTGTGGCTCGGGCTCACGCTGGACCCCGGGGTGGTGCTCCGGCCGGCGCCTTACGAGTCCGCCGACGGCAAGGCGGGCGCCGTCGAGGGGGTCTGGCTTGGGGTCGGCCTCTCCCTCGCCACGGAGCGGCGCTCCTCGCCGCCGCGGTGAGGCGCGGCGCCGCCCGCGGGCGCGGATCCGCGGTATCGTGCTCGCCGATGGATGACGAGATCCTGGAGCAGCTGCGCGAGCGCTACGCAGCAGAGGGCCTGATCGTCTTCGCGGGCGCGGGCGTGTCGGCGGCGGCGGGCATGCCCACCTGGAGACAGCTCGCCGAGAAGCTGCGCGACCGCGCGCGGAAGCGGAGCGCCGACCCCGCGGTCGTCGACGAGATCCAGCAGTACATCTCCTCGAACCAGCTCATCAACGCGCTCTCCGCCGCGAAGCTCGCGCTCGGGCCGCAGGACTTCAACTGGACCGTCGACAAGGAGCTCGACGACACCGGCCGCGACGTGCCCGAGCTGGCGCGGGCGATCGCCGCGCTCAAGCCGAAGCTCAAGGCGGTGCTCACCACCAACATCGACCGCTTCCTCGAGCGCGCGTTCCAGGGCGAGTGGCGCGTGATCGACCGGCCGGCGGCCGACGTCGTCATGGACAGGCGCTTCATCCTGAAGCTGCACGGCACGCTGCGCGCGTGGGACACCTGGGTGTTCTCGCGCGACCAGTACGACCGGGCGATCTTCGGCTCGCCCCTCCTCCAGGACGCGTTCGGCGCCCTCTACCGCGCGCATTCCATCCTGTTCGTGGGCTTCGGCCTCGCCGACGACAACATCGACCAGACGCTCGCCCGCGTGCGCGCGCTCGCGGGCGGGCAGCCGCCCATGCACTTCGCGCTGCTCCCGGAGGGCGTGCCGCCGTTCCGCCGCCGGCTGCTCGAGGAGTCGGGCATCCGCCTCATCCTCTACGAGAACCAGGCCGGCGATCACGCGGAGGTCGCGCAGGTCCTCCTCGGCCTGGAGCCGACCGCCGCGCCGCCGCCGCCCCCCCCGGCGCCGCGCGTCGCGACGCCGGCGCCGCACCCGGCGGTGAGCGCGCGCCCGACCGCGGCGCCGCCCGCGAACGCGCTCCCGGCCGCGGCGCGGCCGGTGCGCGTCTTCTTCTCCTACGCGTCGCGCGACGAGGAGCTCCTCGCGCGCCTCGAGGCGCACCTGAGCCCGCTCAGGCGCGAGGGGCTGATCGCGCCATGGCACAGCGGGAAGATCGGCGCGGGCGAGGACCTGGAGCGCGCGATCGGCGAGCAGCTCGAGGCGGCCGATCTCGTCCTGCTCCTCGTGAGCGCCAGCTTCCTCGCGTCCGAGCAGGGCGACGCGCAGGTGACGCGCGCCATGGAGCGGCGGGCCGCGGGGCAGGCCGCGGTCGTGCCGATCCTGCTCCGCCCCTGCGACTGGGAGACGACGCGCTTCGCCGAGCTCCAGGCGGTGCCGCGGGACAGGAAGCCCGTGACCAAGTGGTCCGACGAGGACGAGGCGCTCCTCCAGGTGGTGCGGGAGATCCGCGCGCTCGTGACGAAGCTGCGCGCCTCGCTCAGGTGAGCTCGGGCGCCCTCGCCGGGGCGGCGGTTCCGCCGCGCAGCGCGCGTATTCCTCACTCTTCCGCCTCCCCGGCTCGTGAGGGATTGCCGCGGCCGGCGCCCGCGCGATGGGGGTCGGGCGGCCTCGTTCGCCCCGAGATCTCTCGCGCTTTTCTCGGGCTCTTCTGAGCCTCTGGCCTTGCCGCGCTGCGGCCGGCAGCGGGCGCGGATGCACATCGAGGCGCGCATGCGGCTTGCTTGGCCCGCTGGGCGGACAATGCGAACGAGCGGAGAGGTGGCCATCGTGAGCCCATTGCACAGAGAGCGGATGGTGACGGCGCGCGAGAGCAGCCAGCCCGAGGCACGGATCGCCGAAGAGGAGCCCCCGCCGGAGTCGGGCCGGCAGCCGGCCGTCTACACGGCGCGGGGCGGTCCGACCGGAGAGCCCTGGCCGGAGCGCGCGCCCGCGCTCACGCCGGACGAGGCGCGCGAGCTGTCCGAGCGCTGGAGCGCCATCCAGGCGGGCTTCATCGAGGCGCCGCGGCAGGCGGTCGAGCAGGCCGACGCGCTCGTGACCGAGGTGATCCAGCGGGTCGTGCAGGGCTTCCGGGAGGAGCGCAGCGCGCTGCAACGCCTGCTCGACGGCGAGCCCGGGCGACCGGAGGTGTCGACGGAGGAGCTCCGGCTCGCCCTGCGCAGGTACAGGTCGCTGCTCGGGCGCCTGCTCGCCTTGTAGCGCAGCGCGGGCGTGCGACGTCCAGCGCAGCGCGGGCGTGCGACCGGGGCGTGCGCCCCCGCCCGCGGGTGGCGCCCTGTAGCGGGGGCTCTTCGCTTCTGGCATGGTCGCCGCCATGCTCGTCCGCAGTGCTCTCCCCTCGGTTCTACGCGGCCCGCAGCGCGACGCAGGCCGCCTGACCGGCGCCGCGCTCCGGCGCCGCGCTCCGGCGCTGCTCGGCGCCGCGCTCGCGCTGCTGCTCGGGTGCTCCGGCGCAGCGCAGGCCCCCGCCGCGCGCCCGGCGCGCGTCGTGAAGACGCCGCCCGGGCAGCCGAAGGCGCCGGAGGGGCCGCCGCTCCTGCCGGCCCAGGTCATCGCGGAGCTCGAGGGCGAGGACGCGACGCCGTACTTCGCCCGGCGAGGCGACGAGGCGCTCCTGCTCTACGCGGCGGGAGGCCGGTTGAGGACCCGCGTCATCGGCGCGGACGGGGCGCCGCGCGGGGACCTCGTCGACGCCGGGCCGGTCGCCGCCGACGTGCCCGTCGCCGCGCTCCGCGCCGGGCCGCAGGGCTACATCGCCGCGTGGATCGAGCAGATCGGGGGGAGCCGCGCGGTGCGCGTGCTCGCGCTCGACCCGGCCGGCAAGCCGGTCGCCCCGGCGAGCCCGGTCGCGCAGACGGCCGAGGAGATCACGTGGCTCGACGTGCTCCCGAACGCGAAGGGGGCGCTCGTGCTGTGGGAGATGCCGCGCGAGGACCAGGGCGGCGTGGCCCAGGGCGACGTCGACCGCGTCGACGTGGTGATGACGGTCGTGGCGCAGGACAAGGGCGCCGCGATCAGGCCGACGGCGCCCGCGTCGGTCGCGCGCGACGTGCTCGGGTGGCACGCGGTCGCCACAGCGCGCGGCGCGGCGGTCGCCCTCGTGCTCCCGCCGGCCGCACGGCCCCCGACGGCCCAGGGCAAGCCCGCGCGCAAGGCGGAAGCGGAGGACGCCGCCGACACCGAGAAGCTCGGATCCATCGCGCTCCTGGAGATCGACGCGGCCGGCAAGGTCTCGGCGCCGGTGGCCGTCAGCCCCGAGCCGACCGCGCAGATCGATCTCGAGATCGCCGCCGTCGGTGGGCGCTACCTGCTCACGTGGACCGACGAGCGGGACATCGACAGCGCCGTGTACCTCGCGGCGGTCGAGCCGGGCGGCAAGGTGGTCGTGGCGCCGCGGCAGGCGACGCCGCCGTCCGGCGAGCAGGCGCTCGTGTCGCTCGTCGCGCCCTCCGCCGGCGGCGGCCGGGCGCTGCTCGCGTGGGAGGACCAGCTGCGCCCCCGCGACGGCGGCGTGGAGGCCGGCGGGGCGGGGCGCCTCATCCACCTCGCGTCGGTGGGTCCCGACGGCGCGCTCGGCGCCGAGCGGGCGGCGCTCGTCTTCAGCGCGAGCGGGCCGCCCGACCTCGCGGCGGACGGCGACGGCTTCGCGGCGGTGACGCTCGCGCCCGCGAGGCTCAAGGCGGCCCGCGACGCGGCGGCCGCGCCGCCGATCTGGCCGACGTTCGTGCGCTTCGGCCCGGACCTCTCGGTGCGGGCGGCGGAGCCGGTGCGCGCCGCGCCGTTCGCGGCGACCGACGGCGTGCCGTACCTCGTGCGCGGGCTGAGCTGCCACAAGGGCGCGTGCGTGACGCTGGCGAGCGCGGCGGCCGGGGCCGGCCCGCAGCAGGGCGGCGCGGGCAAGGCGTCGAGCGCGGCGGGCGCGCGGGCGCCGCTCGCGCTCGTGTCGCTGCCGGTGCGCGAGAGCGCGTGGCGCGCGCCCGCGTTCCGGGCGGACAAGGCGCCGCCGCCGCGCGCGACCGCGGTGCGCGCGCTCGCCGAGGGCGACCACCTCGCCAGGGTGGCGGCCGCCGAGCTCGACGGCGGCGCGGCGCTCGCGGCGTGGGTCACGTACTTCGTGGAGGGGGCGTCGGACGCGGCGCCGCGCGGGCAGGACCTCTCGGCGACGCTGGCGGTGCGCGCCGCGTCGCCGGGCGGCCTCGGCAAGGTGAACGTCCTCTCGCAGAAGGCGTCGTCGCTCGGCGGCGTCGCGATCGCGACGGCGCCGCCGCCCCCGGCCGATCCGAAGGGCAAGGGCGGCGCGTCTGCGGGCGAGAGCGTGATCGCGTGGGTCGCGCGCGAGCGGGGCGAGACGCAGGTCTACGTGACAAAGGTCGACGCGACGGGCGCGAAGCTCGCGCAGAAGAAGCTCACCACGGCGGCGCGAAAGAAGAAGGGCGGCGCCGCGAGCGAGGCGTCCGACGTGGCGATCGCCTACGACGGCGCGGGCGGCTTCATCGTCGCGTGGGTCGACACGCGCGACGGCAACGCCGAGGTGTACGCGGCGCGGGTGGACCGCGCGCTGAACAGGACGGTGCCGGACCGGCGCATCACGAACGCGCCGCTCGACGCGGCCGAGGTGCAGATCGCGGTGCGCGGCCAGGAGGCGTGGCTCGTGTGGTCGGACGCGCGGCCGGCGGGCGGCGCGGCCGGCGCGGGCGGCGAGGCCACGGGCGACGTGTTCTTCGCGCGGCTCGACGCGAAGACGCTGCAGCGGATCGGCGACGAGTCGCGCCTCCACGCGTCGCCCGAGCACTCGCGCAGCCCGGTGCTCGCGCCGCACGAGGGCGGCGTCCTCGTCGGCTGGGTCGACGAGCCGGCCGGGGAGGACGCGGCGGCCGGAGGGGGCTCGGCGGCTCGCGGGGGCTCGGCGGCTCGCGGGGGCCCGGCGGCCGGCGGGTCGGGCGGGCGCGCGTGGCTCGTGCGGCTCGACGACGGCGGCGCGGTGCAGGGCGCGCCGGTGGCGGTGGCCGGCCCGGACGGCACCCCGGTGTCGTCGATCGCGCTCGCGTGCGACGAGGTCTGCCGCGGCGTGCTCGCGTCGGCGCCTGGAGACTCGGTGGTGCTGAGCGCCTTCTCGCTGGCGCCCGGCGAGGCGGCGGCGCCCGCGCTGAAGCAGCTGGCGTGGCTGACGGGCAGCGCGTCGCAGGACGTGTCGCCGGTGTTCGCGGGGCGCTCCGGCGGGTCGCTGTTCTTTGCGGACGACGCGGTGAGCGGCTCGGGGCGCGTCCGGTGGATGACGATCGCGTGGCCGTGAGCGGCGCGGGTCGCGCGCGTCGTCGGCGCGCTGCGCCTGCGCGCGCGGGCGCGCTCCTCCTGGGGGTGCTGGCCTCGGCGCTCGGCTGCCCGGGGCCGCCGGAGGTGCCGGTCGCGCCGTCGGGCCGGGCGGCGGGCGCGGGCGTCTTGCCGGCCTGCAAGGAGAGCGGCTGCTCGCAGGCCGGGGCGCTGCTCGCGGCCGCGCGAGCGTTCAGCGACGTGCGGCACGACTACCTGCTCGACACGTCGAGCGCGATGGTGCCAGGCCGCGGGCTGTCGCGGAGCGCGGCGGGCGTGTTCTCGCCGGTCGGCCTCGCCTGCGCCCAGCCGAAGGCGGCGACGGGAGCGCCGGCGGCCGCGGGAGCGCTGGCGGCCGCGGGAGCGCCGGCGGCCGCGGGAGCGCCGGCATCCGCGGCGGCGCAGGGCGGGCCTGCGCCTGGGCAGGGCGAGCGCGCGATCGACTTCCGCTACGTGGGCATCGCGGTCGACTCGGTCCTCGTGGGCGCCGACGTCGATCTGCCGGCGTACTTCAGCGCCGGAGGCACGCTCGACAAGCGCCGGCTGCGGCTGGTCGCGATGGCGCTCGTCGCGGACGAGGATCCGCAGTTCTTCGACCCGACCGAGAGCGTCGTGCCGGCGCCGGGCGGCGGCTGCGCCTGCGGTCGCGCGACGCACTTCATCGGGGCCGTGAAGCGCGGCGCGATGGTCGCCTACGAGACGGACGTGACGGCCGGCGAGGCGCACGGCACCGCGATCGGCCTGTTCAAGGCCCGGATCGAGGCGGGGGACCGCCGCGTGACGATGACCTCGGTCGGCGAGCTGGCCATCGAGGGCGTCGAGGGCGCGCCGGTGGCGGGCGGGCCGGGCGGCGCCAAGGGCGGCGGGCAGGCGTTCGGCGCGCTGCGGATCGAGGTGAAGAAGGCGGTGCCGCTGGCGTACGCGATCTACCCGGTGGCGGACGTGTGCCGCTTCTCGCTCGCCGAGCCGGAGATCGCGCCGCTGCCGGTCGACCTCGGCGTGGTGCCGTACGGCGCCACCGGGACGGCGCAGGCGCTCATCACGAACCGGGCGCAGGTCGATGTCCGGGTGACGCACGGCGAGCGCACGGTCGAGGTGCCCGCGCACGGGAGCGCGGAGCTCACGTTCTCGTGGACGCCGGAGGGCGCGACGGCCGGCTGCGAGCGGCAGACGCGGCGGGACACGTTCGTCGTGCAGCCGAAGGACGCGGCCTCCCCGGTGGTGCCGCGCGAGCGGGCGGTCGTGGTGCCGCTGCAGGTCACGACGGGGATGCCGACCTTCTCGAAGCACGAGCCGATCGCCACCGAGACGGGGCGGTCGCCGGACTACGGGCGGGCGAGCGCCGACTGGACGTGCCCGGCCGGCTATGTGGTGGAGCAGTGCGAGCCGCAGCTGTCGAGCTGCCTGTCGTCGACCGGCAGCTGCAACGCGGAGGGCTACCGGCTCACGGCCGAGGTGACCGCGGACGGGCGCGGGTGCTCCTTCCGGTGCACGGGGCCGAGCTCGTCGATATGGGGCGACCACGGGTGCGCCTACACGGCGGCCATGGTGTGCCGGCTGGGGTGCAGCAAGTAGGGGCGGGCGGTGCGGTGGGCCGTGCGCGCTCCGCGGCGGCTTCGGCCTGGCGCGATCCGTTGTCGTGAACCGACCCGGCTTTGCGCGGCTCCGCCGCGGTGGCCGCGAAGAGAGCCGTCTCGCGGCGTTCAGCTGCAAAGGACGTGGGATTCTGCCCCTCGTGCCCATGGGGTGCCATAATTCCCTCCGATCCGGTGAAGACGACGCTGCTTGCGAGCACCCATTGGCTGATGGAGGAGGACGGCGACGGGCGCGTCGTGTGGCTCGCGCGCCAGCCGGCGCCCTTCGCCTCCATCGCGGAGCTCACGAGCGCCAACGCGGCAGTGCTGCGGTCGATCGCATCGCGACACCGGAGCGCCGGCATCGTCGTCGACATGCGTCAGGCGTCCGCGCGCAACGACGCCGCGTTCGAGAAGGCGATGCACGGCATGCGGGCACAGATCACGTCGAGCTTCGCGCGGACGGCGGTATTGGTTGGGACGCAGGCGGGCCTGCTGCAGGTGAGCCGCCTCACGCGCCAGGACGGCGCGACAAGCTTCGCGACCACGAGCGAGGCGGAGGCGCTCCACTTCGCCCGCGGCGAGTGGACCGAACCGTCGAGGGGTTGAGGACTCGAACGGTTGCTCGACGAGCGATATCGTCCCTCGGCGGGGGCCAGCCACAGCGGCGTAAGTGCGCCGGGCTTGACCGGAGGTGGTGGAGGACGTCCTTGGAAGTGCGCCGGGCTTGACCGGAGGTGGTGGAGGACGTCCTTGGAAGTGCGCCGGGCTTGACCGGAGGTGGTGGAGGACGTCCTTGGAAGTGCGCCGGGCTTGACCGGAGGTGGTGGAGGACGTCCTTGGAAGTGCGCCGGGCTTGACCGGAGGTGGTGGAGGACGTCGCGGGAAGCGGTCAGCGCTTCGTCGAGGAGGGGCGCCGGTCGCGCGGCCGGGCGGGCACGCTCGACGGCAGGTCGCTCAACCCTCCGTCTTTCCGTATGTCCGATAGAGATCTCGGGGCGTTGCTGGAACCTCACGACGACATGTTGAAGGACATGGCACAGAGCCTCGCTGCGGGAGATCGCGCCAAGCTCATCGGTAGTCAGCACGTTGCCGTCCGGAGAGGCCGCCACGATCCACCTTCTGCCCGCCGTTCGTGCAGGTCGGTCCGCTCGGCTCGGGCGCGATCGTGATGTCGATCAGCGCCCGCGACGCACCTTCGCCGTCAGCGCCGCTGTCGCCGCGTTCGCCCTCGGGGCCGTCCGCTCCCGGCCCACCGTCGAGCATGGCCTCCCCGCTGCGGGTGCTATATTTGCCGCCCTCCATGCTCGACAAGCTCGACATCGCCCGCGCCCTCCGCGAGATGGCCATGCTCCTCCAGCTCAAGGGAGAGAACCCCTACCGAGCGCGCGCCTACGAGACCGGCGCCCAGGCCCTCGAGGAGCTCACGGACGAACTCGGCGCGCTCATCAATGAAAAGCGGCTCACCGAGCTCAAGGGCATCGGCGCCGCGCTCGCCGCCCAGATCGCCGAGCTCTACAAGACAGGGCGCTCCGTGCAGCTCGAGCAGCTCCGCGCCGAGCTGCCCCGCGGCGTCCTCGAGCTCTCCCAGGTGCCGGGGATGACCCTCAAGCGGATGAAGGCGCTCCACGACGCGCTCGGCATCGGCAGCGTGGAGGAGCTCAAGACGGCCTGTCTCACCGGGAAGGTCCGCGCCGTGAAGGGCTTCGGGGCGAAGATCGAGTCGAGCCTCCTCGAGGGTATCCACCGCCACGAGACCCGCGACGAGCGCATCCTCCTCGTCGACGCCCTGGAGCTCGCCGAGCCGCTCCTCGCCCACGTCCGCGGGTGCGAGGCGACCGAGCAGGCCGACGTCGCAGGCGCGATCCGGCGCTGGGAAGAGACGGTGGCCGAGGTCGACATCGTGGCCGCGGCGGACGACGCCGCGCAGGTCGTCGACTGGTTCGCCCGGTTCCCGCGCGTCGCCGAGGTCGAGGAGCGCGGCGAGGCGCGGTGCAAGGTGAGGTTCTCGGGCGGCCTCAGGGGCGAGCTCCTCTGCGTGCCGCCCCGGTACTACGCCGCCGCGCTCCACCACAGGACGGGCGCGCCCGCGTACATCGAGGCGCTCGGCGCGCTCGCGCGCGAGCTGGGGCTCACCCTCGACGAGCGAGGGCTCCTCCGCGACGACAAGCGCCTCCCCGCGAAGACGGAAGAGGAGCTCTACAGGCACCTCGGCCTCCCGTACATCGCGCCCGAGCTCCGCGAGGGCGCGGAGGACATCATCGCTGCCGTCGCGCGCGACGACCGCGACGACGAGCTCATCGTGGAGGGTGAGCTCCAGGGCATTGTGCACTGCCACACGGTGTACTCCGACGGCAAGAACACGATAGAGGAGATGGCCCTGGAGGCCGAGGCGATGGGGATGAAATACCTCACCATCACCGATCACTCGCCCGCCGCCCACTACGCCGGCGGCGTCGGCCTCGACCGGCTGAAGCAGCAATGGGACGAGATCGCCCGCGTGCAGGAGCGCGTGAGCGTGAAGCTCCTCCGGGGCACCGAGTCCGATATCCTGGAGTCGGGGGAGCTCGATTATCCGGACGCGATCCTCGAGCAGCTCGACGTGATCATCGCGAGCATCCACTCGCGCATGAAGATGGACGCGGACCAGATGACGCGCCGGCTCGTGCGCGCGATGAGGCTGCCGGTCTTCAAGATCTGGGGGCACGCGCTCGGCCGGCTCATCCAGCGGCGCGAGCCGTTCGCGTGCCACGTCGAGGAGGTGCTCGACGCCGTGGCCGAGTCGAGGGCCGCCGTCGAGGTGAACGGGGACCCGTACCGCCTCGACATGGAGCCCCGGTGGATCAAGGAGGCGCGCAAGCGCGGTATCCGCTTCGTGATCTCGACCGACGCGCACTCGACGAACGCGCTCCACAACCTGCGCTTCGGCGTGGGGACCGCGCGGCGAGGCGGCCTCCGCCGGGGCGAGGTGCTGAACGCGCTCGGCCCGGCCGCGTTCAAGAAGGCCGTGCGGCCCGCCGCCTGACGCGCGGCGGCGCGACGCCGCGAGCGGCCGAGACATGAGAAGCACTATTTACTTTGTCGCGGCGTACACTCCCCCCGCGCGCCACGAGGGACAATCCATCCTAGCGGACCTGTGTCCGTTTTCCAGGGCTGCCCGCGTTGACCCGCGCGCGATGGCCGGCCGAGCGCCTCGACAGACGGTGCGCGTCGTGTGACCGTTGAGCTGCCATGACGACGCCGATGCCGACCCCTCCGCCCGCCGAGAACATCGTCTCTCTCATCGGCCGCACCCCGATGATCCAGGTCACTCAGCTCGACACCGGCCCGTGCGAGCTCTTTCTCAAGATGGAGAGCCAGAACCCCGGCGGCAGCATCAAGGATCGCATCGGCCTGTCGATGATCGAGGCGGCCGAGCGCGACGGCCAGCTCGGGGGCGAGCGGCGGCACGTTGTCGAGGCGACGGCGGGCAACACGGGCCTCGGCCTCGCGCTCGTCGCGGCGCGGAAGGGCTACCGGCTGACGCTCGTCATCCCCGACAAGATGAGCCAGGAGAAGATCTTTCACCTGAAGGCGCTCGGCGCGCACGTCGTGATGACGCGCTCCGACGTCGAGAAGGGCCACCCGAGCTACTACCAGGACCTCGCGGCCCGCATCGCGCGCGAAGAGGGCGCGTTCTACGTGAACCAGTTCGAGAACCCCGCGAACGCGCTCGCGCACGAGACCGGCACCGGCCCGGAGATCGACGCGCAGCTCGACCGCAGGATCGACGCGATGGTGTGCGGCGTCGGCTCCGGAGGCACCCTGACCGGGCTCTCGCGCTACTTCGCGGCGGCGCAGCCGCGCTGCGACATGGTGCTCGCCGACCCGGAGGGCTCGGTGCTGGCGGGCTACGTCAAGACGGGCAAGCTCGGCAAGGCGGGCTCGTGGCTCGTCGAGGGCATCGGCGAGGACTTCCTCCCCCCGATCCTGGACCTCTCCCGGGTCAAGCTCGCGTACACGATCTCCGACCGCGAGAGCCTTGAGACGGCGCGGCTGCTCCTCTCCAGGACGGGCATCCTCGCCGGCTCGTCCTCCGGGACGCTCCTCGCGGCGGCGCTGCGCTACTGCCGCGAGCAGTCGTCGCCCAAGCGCGTCTGCACGCTCGTGTGCGACAGCGGCAACAAGTACCTGTCGAAGATGTACAACGACTTCTGGATGGCCGATCAGGGCTTCACCGATCGCGAGCCGACAGGGGACCTGCGCGACGTGATCACGCGCCGCCACGCCGACAGGGCGGTGGTCACGGTGCAGCGGGCGGACGCGCTCCTCGTCGCCTATGCGAGGATGAAGCTCTACGATGTGTCGCAGCTCCCCGTCCTGGAGGACGGCAAGATCGTCGGCCTTGTGGACGAGTCGGATCTCCTCCTCGCGGCCGTCGACGACGTGACGCGCTTCCGCCAGCCCGTGGAGACGGCGATGACGACGCGGCTCAAGACGGTCGACGTGCAGACGCCGATCCGGGATCTCCTCCCGATGTTCGACGCGGGGCTCGTGCCGATCGTGACCGACGGCGACGAGTTCGTCGGGCTCGTCACCCGCATCGATCTGCTCAACTACCTGCGACGCCGGGTGAAGCTGCACGAGGTCTGAGCCGGCCTGACGCGACGGCCCGGCCGTGCGCCTTGTGGCGGGAGCGGGCCTGTGGTGACATGTGCGCCATGCAGAAGGCGCATGGAACCGGCGTTGTCAGTTTCCTTCAAGCGGGGGTCAGGGGGGCCGCGGCGTACGCGCTGTGCCCGGCGGCGCTCGCCCTGTCGGCGTGCGCGCCTGCCGCGGGGTCGCCGCCCGCCGCGGCGCCGTCGTCCGCGGCGCAGGCGGAGGGGGCGGCGCCGCCGTCCGCGGCGCAGGCCGTGCCCGCGCTCCTCGACATCGCCACGGCGCGGGTTGTCGACCTGACGCACCCGATCACGCCGGAGATGCCGCTGTATCCCGGCAACAAGCCCTATGCGTCGGAGACGCTCAGCACCGTCGAGAAGGACGCGTATTTCTCGAGCCGGTTCTCGATGGACGAGCACGCCGGGACGCACGTGGACGCGCCGGCGCACTTCAAGGCCGGGGCGCCGACCGTCGAGCAGATCGCGCCGGAGCAGCTCGTGGGGTCGGCGGCGGTCGTGGACGTGACGGCGAAGGTCGCGGCCAGCCCCGACCATCAGGTCACCGTGGACGATCTCCGGGGCTGGGAGGCGCGGCACGGGGCGCTCGGCGCGAGGCACATCGTGCTGATCCGGACGGGGTGGGGGGCCCGCTGGTCCGATCCGGCGAAGTACCTGAACCAGGACGCGCAGGGCGTGATGCACTTTCCCGGGGTCTCCGTGGAGGCGAGCCGCTATCTGCGCGAGCGCGGCGTGCGCTGCGTCGGCATCGACACGCTGTCGACCGATCCGGGGCCGAGCCAGTCGTTCGACCAGCACAAGGCGTTCCTCGGCGCCGGCGGCTACCACATCGAGAACCTGGCCAACCTGGAGCAGCTCCCCGAGGCCGGGGCGGTCGTGGTGGTCGCGCCGCTCCCGCTCACGCGCGGCAGCGGCGCGCCCGCCCGGGTGCTGGCGCTTGTGCCAGCCTCCGGCGTCCCGGGGAAGTAGGCGCGAGGCCGAGCGCCGGCGGTCACCCGCTTCGGATACGGGCCCACCTCGACGTTTTCGGTGCTCGGCGTACTGGAGTACGCCTCCGCGCCGAAAACGCCGATCTGGGCCCGTCTCCTGTGCGGGTGACCGCCGCTCTGCGCGGCATGTACCAGAGGGGGTGACCGGCGCTCTAAGGGAGGAAGACGGTGATCACGCGCGTGGTCGACTCCGGGATGCCGGTGAGGTTGTTGACGCAGCTCGGGTAGTACATGCCGCGCAGGTTGAGCTGCTGGCAGTAGCTGTGGCACGTCCCGCGGATGCTGATCATCCCGCATGGTATGGCGGCTCCGCTGCCGTCGAGGTGACCGGCGGCGCACTCTCGGGCGAGCGACCGCGCGTGGTCACGGTTGGCCTCGTTGAAGCAGGCGTTCAGATACGGGGAGGGGGCGAAGAGGTTGCCCCAGAAGGCGCCTTCCATTCGCGTGTAGGTCGAGAGCTCGGGTGAGTCGGTCTTGTCGATGGCCGAGTGGCTGCCCCGCGACGAGATCGTCACGGAGGCGCCGTACCAGTTCGTCCGCGACGCGAGGCACGCGGAGAGCCACTGCTGGTCGTTATGGCCGAGCGGCTTGTCGCTCCAGCTGGGCACGAGGCCGATGAGCCCCCAGTACTCCTCGTTACGAACCATGCCCGAGCCGTCGGTCCACGAGAAGCTGAACGACTGCGCGGGAGTGAACGCACAGCCGACCACATAGCTGAGGAGCTGGCGCGAGAGATCGCCCGCCTCCCCCGGGGCCTGGATCGCGCTCAGGGCGGCTGGGCTGAGGGCGCCGGGGTTGAGGGCGTTGGGATTGAGCGCGTTGGGGTTGAGGGCGTTGGGATTGAGGGCGTTGGGATTGAGGGCGTTGGGATTGAGCGCGTTGAGGTACTCAAGCGCATTAGGGGCAATTCCTACGAACCCCTCCTGTTCTTCCTGGTCCGTGACGCAGGACACAAGAAACACGAGCGCCAGCGCTGCGAAGTCAGCGGTGCTGATTCGGTACATGGTCGTCCCCCCTGTTCGTTCCTTCGCGGTCCCGTCGAAGGTCGAATTGGTTGTACCGAAGAATGGCCATCGATGTCCAGTGTTCGATAGAGCATCCGTGTGGAATCATTGAATCGTTGATTGCGAGTCTGCTCTGTCCAGAGCGTGGAGAGCGAGCGTGAGGCTGTGTGTCGCGTCGCGCGCCGCCGCTCGTCGCGCTTCGCCTCGAATCGAGCGAAGCGAGCGAAGCGTGATTGATGATCGAAATCTCACATCCCATGAAGGGACAACAGGACGAGGGCGAGCTGGCTGTGTGTCGTTGCCATGCGCTGTGCGACGGCATGCGCGCGCACGGAGCGGGGGAGCGACGGCGTGGGGCACAACGCTTACGAGCGCGCGCCGAAGCGGTCTTCAGCCGGCGTTATCGGGAAGGCACGTACGCGGGGGCGGGTGGGCGGTCGTCGAGGGGATCGGGCCTTCGCCCGGCTCAACCGGGGCCGACCTCGCCTCCGCCGCCGTGCGGGCCCTGCGCCGGCGGCGCGCCGGTCGGGTGAGGCTGCGGGCCCTGCGCCGGCGGCGCGCCGGTCGGAGGAGGATAAGGATGCATGGGGCCCGCCTGGAAGGACGGACGGAAGGTCGCCGCGGCGCGCCGCTGCTGCCGCCGGACGAGGGCGCGGAGGGCGTAGAACAGCGCCCCGCCGAGCGCCGCGAGGAGCAGCAAGGTGGGACCGGCCGCCGCCAGCAAGACCACGGCGCTCACGACGACAGTGCCCGCGTTCTCGACTCCCTCCCTGGCCGCGCGGGCGATCCTGCCGCCGGCGCCCACGGTCGGCTCCTCGCGGCGCGTCGTGATCGAGATCTTCACGGTCGCATAGGCGATCTGCCCCTCCAGCAACCGCTCCTGCGCCTCGATCTGCTCGATCGTCTCGCGCACGCTCCCGAGCTGCTTCTCGACGGCGACAACGTCCGCGAGGCTCCCGGTCCTGTCCGACAGGAGGTCGAGCAACCGCTTCTCCTGGGCGCGGGCGTTGCGCAGCCGCGCGCCGATGTCCGCGCGCTGCTCGGTCACGTCCTCGGCCTTCTCCGCGTCGGCGACCACCTCGCCGGCCGAGGCCACCACGGCGCGGAAGGCGCCGACCTTCGCCGAGGGGACCCGCGCCTCGAGCGACGCGCTGCGGTGGGGGCCGCCGTGCACCCTGGCCTCGCTCACGTAGCCGCCGTGCTCCTCGACCGCGGTCCGGAGCCGCTGTATCGCCGGGTCGAAGGCGTCGACGAGGATCGTTGTATCGACGGTGATCCGCATCGCGCGCTGGGCGAGCGGAGGCACCCCGGGCGCAGGCGCCTGCGCTTGCAGGTCGAGCGCCGCCGCCTGAAGGGGCGCAGGCGCGGACTCCCCCGGCGCCGAGCTCGAACGATCCGATCTGGCGCACGCGCCGGTCAGGGTCAGAGCCGAGAGCAACGCGACGGACAGGCTCGTTCGCAGGCGCATGCGGCCAGCATAGCGGTCGAGGGCAAGCGCGGCGAATGACGCGCACGAATCGGTCGCCGGGACGCGCGCCGAGCGGCCGCGGGCCCACCCCGAGCGGCCGCGGGCGCGAGAGGGGGCCCGGCGCGCTCATTGCGAGGCGGCCGCGGACCCATGTCGACAAGCAGAGCGGATGTCCGGGGATACGACGTGATCATCATCGGCGGAGGACCGGC
Source organism: Sorangium sp. So ce362 (assembly GCF_051519845.1). Lineage (NCBI taxonomy): Bacteria > Pseudomonadati > Myxococcota > Polyangiales > Polyangiaceae > Sorangium > Sorangium sp. So ce362. Next base: position 11,403,607 of record NZ_CP150332.1, read on the forward strand.
CGGCCTCAGCGCGGCGCTCATCCTGGGGCGGTGCCGGAGGCGGGTCCTCGTGTGCGACTCGGGGCGGTACCGCAACCACGCCGCGCACGCGATGCACGGCTTCCTGTCGCGCGACGGGATCGCACCGTCCGAGCTCAGACGGATAGGGCGCGAGCAGCTTCAGCCCTACGGCGTCGAGATCCGGGAGGCGGCCGTCGCCGACGTCCGCCGCGAGGCGACGCGGTTCGAGGTGACGCTGGAAGGAGGCGAGCGCCTGCTCTGCCGCAAGCTGCTGCTCGCCACAGGGCTCGTCGACCGGCTGCCGGACGTTCCGGGCCTGCCCGCCATGTACGGCAAGAGCGTGCACCACTGCCCCTACTGCGACGGCTGGGAGGCGCGCGACAAGGCGATAGGCGTCTACGGACAGGGATGTACGGGGGTCTCGCTGGCCCTCAACATGAAGACGTGGAGCGATGACGTGATCCTGTTCACGGACGGTCCAGCGTCGCTGTCCAGGTCCGACGCGGGCCGGCTCGCGCGGCACGGGATCGGCGTGCGCGAGGAGCGGATCGCGCGGCTCGAGGGCAGGGACGGCATGCTCGAGCGCGTTGTGCTCGAGGACGGCAGCGCCGTGGAGCGCCGCTCGCTCTTCCTGAAGACGAAGCAGGAGCAGGGGGCGGATCTGGCCAGGAAGCTCCGCTGCAAGATCACGGAGGAACACGGCGTGGAGACGGCGGACAAGCACGAGGAGACGACCTGCGAAGGGGTCTTCGTGGCCGGAGATGCGTCGAAGGACGTGCTGCTCGCCATCATGGCCGCCGCCGAGGGCGCCGACGCGGCGTTCGGGGTCAATTGCGCCCTGCAGGAGGAGGATCTCGCGTAGCGAAGCCTGCAGTCGCAGCGCGTGTGGCGTTTTGCCTCGGGGTGTGATCCGTGGGTCGCCACGCGAGCGGCCGCCGGTACGCCGGCGATCTCCGGGCGATCAGCTCCCCCGGCCTGCAGCCCTCAATCGCCGCGGCCGCCCGGTCCGCGGCCGCGGCCGGGGTGCCCGGGCCCGTGCGGCGGCGGGCCGGGGCGCCTCCGCCGATCCGCCTCGAATTCCTCGTAGCGGGTGAGCTGCTCGGGCGTGAGCACGCTCTTCACGCGGGCATCGGTCCTGTCGCGGAGGGCGTCGAGCGCGGGGCGGCACTCGGAAAGAAGCCGGTCCCGCTCGACCTCGGCCTCGGCCAGGGTGGACCGGAGCTCGCGCACCTGGCGATCCGTGAGGTCGAGGTGGCGGCGCATCGCCCGGAGGCGGAACTGGGCGCGCGCCTCGGCCGGAGGACCCCGGAAGGTGGCCTCGAGGTCGCGCAGGGCCATGCCGCGGCCGAGCGCCGCGCCGGCGACGCCGCCGAAGAGGAACACGGCGGCGAGCACGGCCAGGGGCTTCCAGCGCGCGGGGGAGGGCGGGGGCGCGGGGTGCGGGGGCGCGGGGTGCGGGGGCGCGGGGTGCGGGGGCGCGGGGGGTACGGTCATTCGATCGCCTCGATGGTCTCCACGGAGGCCATGATCGCGCTGTCGACGTCGCGCTGCGTCCGCAGGAAGAAGAGGACGCTCGCGGCCGCCGCGAAGGCGGTGACCACGATGGCCGCGCGACCGGAGCGGACGATGCCGTCGGCCATCGCGGGGCGCGCGGGTGGGCGAGCGGCCGCCGCGGCGCGGAGGACGGCCTCGGTGAAGGCCGCGTCCGGCGCGAGGTCGTCGGTCGCGCGGGCGACGCGGGCCAGCGGGTCGTCGGCCGCCGCGGCGGCGCGCAGGACGGCCTCCGTGAAGCGGTCGTCGGCGTCGAGGCGGGCGGTCGCGGCCGCGAGGCGCGCGAGGTCCCGATCGAGCTCGGTCCGTTCGTCGTCGCGGTCAGGCATGCGGCGCCTCCTTCTCGGTCTGTCGCGCGCGGAGCGCCGCGCGGGCGCGCACCAAACGTTGCTCGACGGCGCCCTCGGAGCAACCGAGCGCGGCCGCGGCCTCCTTCGCGGGCAGCCCCTCGACGGCGACGAGGACGAGCGCGGCGCGCTCCTGGGGCGGCAGCGCGGCGAGCAGGGCGTCGAGCTCGCGCAGCGCGACGCGCGCCTCGGCGGACACGAGGCCGTCGAAGCGCGGCTCGGCCGGCGCCTCGCGCGGGGTGTCGCGGCGGCGCCGGAGGGCGTCGAGGCAGGCGTTCGTCACGATGCGGTACAGCCAGGTCTCCACCTTCGATCTCCCGTCGTAGCGCCCTTCGCGCAGGGCGCGGTAGGCATCGACGAACGCCTCCTGCAGGGCGTCCTCGGCCTCGGCGAGGTCGCCCACGATGCGCGCGGCGAGGCGGTACATCGGCGCGCGCGTGTGCTCGACGATCTGCCGGAAGGCCGCGTCATCGCCTCCGGCGACGCGCGCTGCGACGAGCCTGAGGTCGACGATCACGTTCCCCCGCGATTCTGCGCCCATGGCTCCGCGCGCGCCACCGGGACCGGCGCTCAGCGGCGCTCGGGGCCGCGCTCGCCGCCGCGGTCACCGCGGAAAGGGCCGCGCTCGCCGCGCTCGCCGCGGAAGTGGCCGCGCTCGCCGCGCTCGGGCCTGCCCGCGGCCGGGCCCTTCTCGAGGCGGTCGGCGAGCTCCTTGCGCTGCGCCTCGTCGAGGACCGGGACGATCGCGGCCAGCGCCTCGACGCTGCGGTCGAGGTGCGCCCGCGGGCCCATCTTCGCGTCCGCGGCCGGCAGGAACGCGCTCGCGTCGAAGCGATCGGCGGCGAACGTCTCGAGCCGTGCGCGCATCTCGGCGCGCTTCGCCGCGTGATCCCCGACCCGCGCGCTCCGGTCGGCGTCGCTCGGACGCATGCCCTCGAGGGCCTTGTCGATCTGCGCGCGCTGCTCGTCGCGCAGGTCGAGGCCTCGGAGGAGGTGGCCCAGCGGACCGCCCTTCATGCCGTGGCCGCCCTTCATGCCGTGGCCGCCCTTCATGCCGTGGCCGCCCTTCATGCCGTGGCCGCCCTTCATGCCGTGGCCGCCCATCCCGCCGCGTTCGCCGTCCGGGCCGCGGTGGTGCCGGCCGTCGGGCCCGCCGCGCCGGCCGCGCGCGCCCTTCTCTCCGCGCTCGTCCATCCTCGCGGCGATCGCGTCGACGAGCTGTCGGCGCTGCTCCTTCGTGAGCGTGGCGTGCAGGGTGCTCAGCGCCCCGGCGACGCGCGCCCGGCGCTCCTCGGCCGCGCGGCCCGCGTCGGGCAGCTTCGCCTCGATCGCCGCCCGATCGATCTTGCCCGCGCGCACGCCCTCGGCGAGCGCCGCGAAGACGGCCCCGTCCTTCGGGCGCGCCTTCGCGCCGTCGTGCAGGCCCTCGAAGGCGCCCTTGATCGTCGCCTTCTGCGCGTCCGAGAGATCGACCTCGTGGAGCGCTGCGCGCAGGAGGTGCTCCGGGCCGCCGTGGTGGCCGCCGAAGCCCTTCCGGTGGCCGCCGTCCTCCCCGTGGCGGCCGCCCTTCGACGGCCCCTGGGCGAGCGCCGCCTCGGCGGCCTCATCGCTCGGGGACGTGTCGCCCTGGCCCGTCTCCGCGGTGCAACCGGCCGCACCGACGAGCGCGCCGACGAGCGGCAAGATCCCACCAAGCCTCCACCAACGAGACTGCATCATGGACTCTTCTCCTGGGTCGCCCGCGTCGTGCCGAGCGGGTCGTTCATCCCTGGGACGCCGCCGGGCAGGGGCTCCCTACGAAGGTCCGCTTCTTTTTCCTGGAGGCGGGCCCGGCAGCTGGCGAGGCGCTCGTCGCCGCGGGCCCGCGCGGCCCGGCCTCACCGCACGCTGGTGATCAAATAGGTGCGCATCCCCTGCGGCGTGGAGACCTCGGCCTCGTCGCCCTCCGACAGGCCCAGCAGGGACGCGCCGAGCGGGCTCGTCGTGGCGAGGGTCTGCACCTCGATCCCCTCGAACTGCATGCGCTCGCCGCCGGCGGCCGGCAGCAGGAAGTAAAGAGCGCGCCGTTTCCCGCTCTCCAGCTCCACCAGCGCCGAGCTCTCGATGCCGGCGCCCGGGCCGAAATCGCGCGCCGCGAGGGCGCCGAGCTTCGCGAGCGCCTGCTCGAGCTGGAGCACGCGCTCGCTGTGGCCCCGCGCGACGTACGACGCCTCGGTGGCGCGCATGTCCTTGTCGCCCTCGGCGCGGTTCTCCTCGTGCGTGACGGCGCTGGCGGCGTCGCGCGCCCGCCCGGTCGAGCGCTCGAGCTCGCGAGTGAGCTGGTCCTTGATGGCCGCGAGCAACGCGCGCTTGTCGATGGCCGGAGGCATGAAGCACCCTACCAGACCGGGTCGCGGCGGTCACTCCGCCGTCAGCCAGGAGCGCTGCTCTCGACAAGGGATCGACTTCCCGGAGCGGCTCGGGCGGCTCGACGGCCGAGGCGTCGCGCTCGTCGGCGGGGCGCAGCGGGTGTCGAGGCCGGGGCACAGGGGGCGATGGCCGGTGTGGGTGAGCTTAGGGCGGCGCCTCGACCCCTCGAACGCCTTGATTCGGCCCGCCGCGGCGCCCCCTCAGACCCGGCGCAGCCGCTCCGCCGCGCGCTCCAGCGTCTCGTCCCGCTTGGCGAAGCAGAACCGCAGGACGGGTCCGGGCTCCACGCCGGAGAGGAACGGGGAGATCGGGATCGAGGCGACGCCGTGCTCGCGGATGAGGCGCAGCGCGAAGTCGGCGTCTCGCTCGGTCGTGATGGCGGAGTAGTCGAGCAGCTGAAAATACGTGCCCTCGCACGGCAGCGGGCGGAACCGCGAACCCTCGATGAGCCTCAGGAACCGATCCCGCTTCGCCTGGTAGAAGGGCGCGAGATCGGCGGCGAGCGGGTCGCGCATCACGACCTCGGCGTACGTGTGCTGGATGGCCGCGTTCACCGCGAACGTCACGAACTGGTGCGCCCGCTGGATCTCGGCCGAGAGCGGCTGCGGCGCCGCGCAATAGCCCACCTTCCAGCCGGTCGTGTGGTACGTCTTGCCGAAGGAGCTGATGACGACGGAGCGGTCGGAGAGCTCCGGGTACCGCGCGAGGCTCTCGTGCCGGCGCCCGTCGAAGAGGATGTGCTCGTACACCTCGTCGCCGACGACGATGACATCCCGCCCGTCGAGGACCCGCGCGAGCTCGCGCATGTCGTCGGCCGACAGCGCCGTTCCGGTCGGGTTGTGCGGCGAGTTGATGAGCAGGAGCCGCGTGCGCGGCGTGAGCGCGCGCCGCACCTCGTCCCAGTCGACGCGGTACTCCGGGAAGCGGAGCGTGACGAACACGGGCGTTCCGCCGTTCAGCTGCACGGCCGGCGCGTACGAGTCATAACAGGGCTGGAACAGGATGACCTCGTCCCCGGGCCGGACGAACGCGGTGATCGTGCTGAAGATGCCCTCGGTCGCGCCCGAGGTGATCGTGATCTCGGTCGCCGGATCGTAGCGGCGGCCATAGAGCCGCTCGATCTTCAGGGCCAGCGCCTCGAGCAGGGCCGGCACCCCCTGCATCGGGGCGTACTGGTTGTGGCCGGCGCGCATGTGGCGCGCGACAGCGTCGCAGAGCTCCGGCGCGCAGTCGAAATCTGGAAAGCCCTGCGACAGGTTGATGGCGCCGTGCTCGTTCGCGAGGCGCGTCATCACCGTGAAGATGCTGACGCCGGTCGACGGCAGCTTCGATGGGAACGCAGGCGTGGTCATGGAAGGCTCTATATCATCGCTTCTGCTCGGCCGCGCTCCCCGGCAGCGCCCCGCGGAGCGCGAGCGCCGCGACCGCCGCCGCCGAAGCCAGGCCGACCGACACGAGCAGGAGCCAGGGCGCCGCGCCGACCCTCCCGGAGCTCTCGTCGAAGAGCCGGCCGATGATCAGGTTGCCCGCCCCGGCGGAGAGCCCCGCCGCGAGATAGAAGATGCCGTAATGAACGCCCAGGCGGCGCTCTCCGGCGAGCAGCGGAATCATGTTCATCGTGAACGGATACGCGAGCATCATCCCGAAGGTGAGGATCGCCGTGCCCGCCAGCGCGGCCGCGGTCACGCCGGCGGCGTCCTCGACGCCGGCGAGGGACACGGCGGCGAGCGGAGCGAAGCCTGCCCCCATGACGGCGAGCCCGAGCGCGATCGATGCCGCGGGCGAGAGGCGCGCCTCGCTGAACGCCGCCACCCGGATCTGCAGCGCGATGACGAGCACGCTCGAGACCATGAACGCGGCGCTGACGCCCGTCTGGCTCGGGCTCACGCGCGCGAGCGCGAGCGGCAGCGCGAGGTACAGCTGATTGAACAGCACCGCATAGCCGCCCAGCGCGAACGAGAAGAGGAGAAACGGGCGGTTCGCCGCCGCCTCCTTCCAGTCCTGCCGCGCCGTGCGCGACGAGGCCGCCTCGCTGCCGCGCCGCTCCGGCAGCGCGAGGCGGAGCAGCGCCGCCCAGACGAGGAACAGCGCCGCGGACGCGAGCGCCAGCGGCCGGAACCCGGAGGAGAGCAGCGCGACCCCGAGGAGCGGCCCGAGGAGCGCGCCGACCTGCGAGAGCACCCCCGAGAGCGCGAACGCCATCGGTCGCTCCTCGCTGCCCACCGTGGCCAGGTACGCCTTGAGCGCCGGGGTGAACAGCGCCGCGGCGAGCCCGGTCAACACCGAGGCGGCGAGGAGCGTCGCCGGGTGGGACGCGAAGCCGAAGAGGGCAAACCCGGCGCTGCGGACGAGGCAACCCGTGACGATGATGGAGCGGTACTCACGACGATCCGCGAGCGCGCCGCCGATCAGGAAGAGGCCCTGCTGGCTGAGGTTGCGCAGCCCGAGGATGAGCCCGACCAGCGAGCCCTGGATGGCCAGGCCGCGGAGGTGGCCAGCCAGGTACGGCATGAGCATGTAGAAGCCGAGATTGAAGCCGAGATCGGTGAGCAGGAGGACCTTCACATCCCTGTCGACCGAGCGCAGCTTGGCGAGCGTCCCCGCGCTCGACGGGCGGCCGGGCGTCGGCGGCGGCATCGATCACTCCATCCGTACCGCGAGCTTCTGGTACGCCCACTCCGCCTTGCGACGCGCGCCGCGGCCGCTCCGATCCACGGCGATGACATGGCCGATGAAATCGTTGTTGTCCTCCGGCTCCCGCACCGTCTTGCCGACCACGTCGTCCACGACCAGGCGATGGATGTCGGGGTCGGCGTCGACCTCCGCGACCCCGTCGAGCTCGACGATGCGTCCCCCGCGCGGAGGGAGGAGGAAGTGGAGCGCCGCGCTCCTGATCCCTGTGGGCGCCGGCGTGGCGCTGGGCGCCCGGTCGAGCGACAGGTCGATGAGCACCTCGAACAGGTCGACGCCGGTCACGAGCTGGATGAGATCGAAGAGGAAGCTGCCGCCCATGCGGGCGTTGATCTCGACGAGCCTCGGTCCGTCCGGCGACAGCTTCACCTCGGTGTGCGCGAGCCCGTGGCCGTAGCCGACGGCGGTGAGCGCCTCGCAGACGAAGCCTTCGAGTCGGCGCGCGGTCTCGTCGGGGAGATCGGCGGGGTGCATGAGCGCCGACTCGATGAAGCGCGGATAGCCGACCAGGCTCTTGTCGGTCACGCCGAGCGCGGTGGTCCTGCCACGGAAGCTCACGGTCTCGACGCTGAACTCCTCGCCCCGAATGAATTCCTCGATCAGCGCCACGCCCGGACGCCGCTGCCCTCGGATGTTGACCGGCGGCCCGCTCACGGCCGAGAACGCCGCGCGGAGCCCGTCCGCGTCGCGGACGGCGACGACCTGCTCGCTGGCGCACAGGTCCACGGCCTTGATGACCACGGGGAAGCCGACCGAGCGCGCGAAATCGACGGCCGTGTCGACGTCATCGGTGGCGAGGAAGCGCGGCCCCGGCAGGCCGGCGCGCCGGCAGGCCTCGCGCATCAGGTGCTTCTCCCGCGCCACGCGCAGCGCCGCGGGCGGCGTGCCGGGGAGGCCGAGCTCGGCGGCGACCCTCGCCGCGGTCTCGAGATAGTAGTCGCACGTGGTGAGGACACCATCGTACCGCCGCTCGGCGTGGAGCGGTCGGAGCACGTCGAGGAGGCGCACGACGTCGTTCGTCTCGGCGACGATCACCTCGTCGGCCAAACCGAGCATCGGGTGCTCGTCCCCGACGCCCGCTCCCGTCCCGCGCGCGAGCAATCCAGCGCCGCGCGCCCAGCCGGTGTAGTGCTCTGGCTTGCGGCTCACGAACGTGAACCTGTGCCCGAGCTCCTTCAGCCTGCGCGGCAGCACGAGGCCGACCGAGCGCACCCAGCTCTCTACGATAAGCAAATTGGCCACGATGGTTCCTCCTTCAACGGCGCGCCGCCCGAGGAGGCGCGACCCCGATCATTCTCCCGGCCTCTCCGCGATGATCACCGAGTTGATCACCTCGTCGTGCGGGTGGATCTCCACGAGCGGCACGAACGGAGCCATGCCATGGATGTCGACCTCGGGATAAAGCAACGCGCGGAGGCGCCGTGAGCTACGGACCAGGAGCAGCGCTCCCGGGCGCATCGACGCGCAGAGATGGCGCAGCAGGCGCCCCTTCTCGCGCTCGTTCATGCCGACCAGCGCCGCGAGGAACACGCAGTCGAACTCCGAGAGATCCGCGCACGACATGGCGTCCGCGCGGATGAACGAGAGCCTGTCCGAGAGCCCGAGCCGCCGCGCGAGCGTCCGGGCCGAATCGCAGGCTTCCTCGTCGATATCGATGTTCGTCACCGTGAGGCCGTGACGCTCGGCGAGCAGCATCGAGGTGAACGGCAGCGGCCCGGAGCCGATGAACAGCACGCTCCCCGGCAGCGCGTCGCGCACGCCCCGCAGGGCCGAGAGCTCAAGCCTCGTCAGCTTCTCGTAGTTCGGCACGTAAGGAAACCGCTGGAGCTCGGCGGCCGGATCGGCGGCGGCGCCGATGCGCCGCGCCCAGTGGCGCTCCAGCTCGTACTCGCCGCGCGCGCAGACGCGCCACAGGGCCTCCCGGATCGCGTCCACGATCGGGTCCTCGAGGACGCTGTCGGCGTCGCGCCGCGAGCCGGACCTGGAGATGCTCACGAGCTCGCTGAACAGGTGATTCACCCGCTGGCTCGGCTCGAGCGAGCCCATCGTCGCGAGCTCCTGGTAGATGCGGTGAATGCGTGCCGACAGCGGTGATTCGATGGCAGTGCTCATGGTACCCTCCACGCTTCAACGGAGCCGTTCGTCCGGGATGCTGTTCATCGGCAAGGGCTCGACGCTCCCCTCGTAGGCTGGAGGGAGCATCGGGCGGAGCCGCGACGCGGCGCCCTCCGGGAAGCCCGCGGGCACACAGGGAAGCCGCTCGTCCATGCCGGTGCGGAGGCTGAAGCGGGCCCGGATGCACTCGGGGAGCTGCCGGAAGTCCGTCACGTACCAGAGGCTCAGCGCGGTGCGGTCCTCGTCGCTGTCATTGGCGTGGGCGGCGTGGAGGAGCCGCGCGTCGATGACCACCAGGTCGCCGGCCGCGACCGGGAGCGGCACCTCGTCCTCGTAGGACTGGAAGGCGGGCGAGCTCGGGTCGCGCATCCTCCGCAGATCGGGCGTGTACGAGTCGCGGAGGTGGTCGTGGAGCGGGTGGCGTTTGCGGTGGCTGCCCGGGATGACGCGGAGACAGCCGTTGCGGGGTGTCGTGTCGACGAGATAGTAGATGAGGATCAGCTCTTGCGGGTCCGGCGCGTACGCGCTGGGGTGATTCCAGGCCGTGCCGTCCTGGTGCCAGAACGTCCGCGGCGTCCTCGGCAGCTTGTTGAAGACGATCCCGTGCTCGTAGCGCGGATCGTCGAAGCCGAGGTGACGGAGCGCGGCGAGCGTCCGCGGGTGGTCGATGAGATCGACCGACTCCGGATCTCGCAGGATATCGAGGAGGCTGCCGATCGCGACGTGCTTCTCCCGGTACTCGTCGGAGCCCTGGGGGGCGAGGATCCGCCCCGCGAGCGCGCGGCACCGGCGCACCTCGCCCGGCCCGAGGGCGCCGGGGACCACGGTGTATCCCTGCGAGAGGAGGCGATCCCGCTCGGCCCGCCATCGCGGCGGATCCGGGAGAGGGCTCGCGATCGGCTCATCCATCCCATTCATGAGGGCTCCTTTCGGGGCATACTCGCCCCTTCGAACCACGAGGTCTCGGGCGCGCGGGCCTCTGGCCGCGGCGTCGCGTCGACGCGGCGGATGGCCCGCGGGAGCGCGGCGCCGAGCAGCGCGAGGACGCCGAGGAGCCCCGCGAGCGCGGAGATCTGCGCCGGCTGCCCGGCGCCCGCGAAGCGGTGGCGCGGGACGGCGTCGACGTCGAAGGCCGCGAGGCCCTTGCCCCTGAAGAGGAGCGGATAGACGTGCTGCTTCAGCTGCTCATGGTAGGCGGCGATGCTGTCCCGGAAGGCGAGCTCGGTGGCCATGTCCGTGCCCGCCATCCGGTCGAGCAGGAGCTGGAGCGCGAGGGGCGGCAAGGCGAGGGCCGCCCGCTCGGTCCAGCGCTCCCGGCGCGCGAGCGCCGTGTGATACGCCTCGACCTCCCGGGCGACGTGCGCGTCGCCCATCTCGTGCATGGCGTAGTACCAGGGCCAGGAGAAGCGGTCCTCCGGCACGGGGGTGGAGGCCCACTCGGGGCGCCGCGCGAAGAACGGATCGAGCGTGGCGCGCTTCGGCCGGTCCCAGCCCGCGTTCATCTCCTGGCGCTGCGCGAGCGTGAGCTCGACGCCGCCGCGGGCGGGAGAGGCGGTGAGGATCGCGAGGTTGACGATCGAGGGCAAGAGGACGCACCAGGCCATCCAGGCGCCCACGAGCGTGATGGCGTTCCACGCCGATGAGCGGCCCAGCGAGGCGACGAGGAAGACGAGCACGAACCAGAGCGCGACGTACGCGAGCGAGGCGAGCGCGAAGGCGCCGGCGCGCGCGTCGAGCGGCAGGCCGAGCCAGGCGACGGCGAAGGCGAACAGCGCGAGCGCCACGGCGGAGACGAGCGCGGCGCGCAGCGCGAGCCGGACGGCGAGCAGGCGCGACAGGCGCGTCGGCTGGGAGCAGACGAGCGCCTCCGTGCCGAGGTCGTCGTCGCGCGAGCGGACATCGTAGCTCACGCCGATGATGAAGAGCGGGACGAGGAAGATGAGGACGAACCCGTAATCGAAGCTGCCGGCGAGCTGCTCGAGCGGATTGGCGATGTCCGTCTGGTAGAGCTGGGGCACGAGGCCGATGAAGCGCAGGTGACGGCTGTACGGGTGCACGTCGCGCAGCCCGGTCGACAGCGCCGTCCATTCGTTCGGTTCGTGCGCGATCGGCATCGCGAGGTGGTAGAGGACGAGGCCGAGGTCGTCGTGCGGCGCGTGGGTCTTGCGGAGATAGCTCTCCTCCTCCCTGAGCGCAGGCTCGAGCGCCGCGATGACCTCGCGCTCCGCGGCGACGCGGGCCGCGCCGTCCACGATGGCGGCGACGCCGGTCGCGAGCAGGAGAGAGGCGGTGACGAGGAGCACCCGCGCGCGGAGGAGCTGGCGGAGCTCGAGGCGAGCCCACGCGACGAACGGGCTCATGATGCCTCTCCGTGGCGGCGGGTGAAGAGCACGACGCCGAGCGAGAGCGCCGCCGCCCACGCGAGCACGGCGAGGCCCGCGGGCGCGACGCGGGACAGCGCCCATCCGGCGGGAGGCCGCCTGTGCTCGAAGGGGGAGAGCTCGCTCCACTCGGCCCGATCGACCCGCTGCGCCCTGTCGTCGTGCCAGCGGATCCTGGTGATGTGCAGGTGGTTCAGGTGCTGGATGAAGGCGTAGCGGTGCGCCTCGGCCTGCTGCTCGAAGTCGACGAGGTGGTGGGCGTCGGTGCCGGCGAGCCCCATCGAGAACGACCGGATCGCGAGCAGCGGCGTGAACAGGCCCGCCCGGAGCGCCAGCCCGTCCTGGGCGCGGTGCGCGTCGAACAGGCGCGTGGTGTAGTCGTTGAACAGCGCGGTGGTGACCTTCTCCGCCTCGCGCATCACGACGCCGCCGTAGTTGACCGGGAGGTCCTCGACCCGCGACGCGCCGTGCTCGGCCAGGGTGCGGCGCTGCAGCTCCTGGAAGTGGGGATTCCCGGGATCGTGGCTGTCGCCGACGCCGCGCATGGCGCGCGCCAGATCGAGCTCGACCTGGGCCCGCGAGGGCGTCGGGTGGAGGCGGCTCGCGGCCTGGGTGGCGAGCCGCGGCACGACGATCCAGAGCGCGATCCACAGGCCGAGCAGCGTCAGGAGGGCGCCCTGCGCGCGGCGGTGGAAGGACGAGACGAGCACGCCGAGCGCCGTGCAGGCGGTCAGATAGACGGCATAGCCGCCCGCGAGGAGGCCGGCGCGCAGGAGCGTATCGCTGGAAGCGTCGAGGATGCCCGTGAACCGCGCGCCGGCGAGCGCGAGGGCGAGGAGCGGCGCGAGCCAGAGCGCGACCGCGAGCAGCGTCCCGAGGGCCTTGCCGGCGATGAGGACGCGCGCGTCCACGCCCTGGGAGACGGCGAGGGCCCATGTCCCTGCCTCGCGCTCGCCGGCGACGCTGGCGAAGGTCATGCAGAAGATGAGCAGCGGGAGCAGCACCTGGAGGACGAAGGCGGCGCTCGGGGTCCCGAAGCGCGCGAGCTCGCTCGACTGCGCGGCCTCGCTGAAGCTCAGCGCGTTGCGCTGGTGCGGCTCGAGGAAGAGGGAAGTGCCGGCGAAGGACTCGAGGCCTGGGTCGAAGAAGCCGAGCGGGCTCGGCGGCCGGAAGGCGAAGGAGCCGTAATGGGCGGCGCGGTGCGGGTGGCGATCGGGCTGGTCGACCCACTGGCGGTGGACGAGCTCCTGGAGGGCCGCGCGCTGGCGGGCCTCGCCTGTGTGGCGCGCCGCCTCGAGCAGGAACGCCGCGACGAGGAGCGCCGCGACGAGCGCGGCGGCGACGCGGAAGGTGCGGTTGCGGAACGCGCGGATCGCCTCGTGCCGCGCCGCTGTGAAGAGGGCTCTCATGCGCTGACTCCCTGAGGGGCTCGTCGGACCGCGGCGGTCTCAGAAGCTCAAGGTGCCAGTCACGTACGCCGAGCGAGCGCTGCCCGGGTTGTGCTGGGCCCCTGCGGCGCCGAAGTCCTTGTACCAGATGGACGTGTCGTACGACCGGTCGAGCAGGTTGTTCACCTCGACGCCGACCGAGAGGGCCTCGGTGACGTCATAGGCCGCGCTCGCGTTGATGACGACGTAGTCGCCGACCTTCCGCGAGCCGTTCTCCTCGGTGAGGTTCTCCTTGTTCAGGTAGTAATCGCCCTGCGCGTAGCAGAAGAGCGAGACGAGCAGCTCCTGCACGGGGCGCACGTCGACTCCACCCTTGGCGCTGAAGCTCGGGACATGGTCGAGCTCCTTGCCCTTGTTCGCGGCGAGCGCCGGCCCGGGCTCGACCTGCTCGGAGATGGCGCGGCTGAACGCGCCCCACACCGAGAGGAACCCGAACGGCCGCAGCGTGAGCTCGACGTCGAAGCCGCGCCGCATCGTCTCGCCGACGTTCTCGGCGTCGCCGGAGCCGTCGCCCTTGTCCCGCACCTCGCCGCTCGCGCGCTGCTCCCAGTAGGCGAGGTGGCTCGTGATCCACGGGAAGACGCTCGACCTGTAGCCGATCTCCCATCCGTCGTTGATCGACGGATCGAGCGGCGCGCCCTGAACGGCATAGGCGCCCTTGCCGGTGCCGATCTGGAACGTGCGCCCGTAGTTGGCGTACAGACGCTGTCCCTTCACCGGCGTGACCATGACGCTCGCCTTCGGCTGCCAGATGAAGCCGTAGTCGTTGAGGTCGTGATCGACCCTGCGGGCCGCCTCGCCCTCGGGCTGCTCCAGGAAGCCGCCGGCGCCGGCCAGGCGGTCGGCCCGCAGCGCGGCCACCAGCTTGATCGGCTTGATCGGGCTCGCGCTCGCCTGCACGTAGGAGCCGGCGGCGTGAAGGGCGAAGTCCTCGTCGCGGAACGCGGCGCCCTGCCGCTGGCGATCGATCGTGGGGATGCGCTGGGTCCGGTTGTCCTGGAGCTGGTAGTCGACCCCCCACGCGACGGTGAGGCCGAGCGCCCGAGGGTCGCGCGCGCGGTACGTGAGGACGGAGATCGCGCCGTACTGCCTGTCGTTCTCGGCCCGCAGCTGCTGGTCGAGGTCGGGATCGAACTTCACCCACCGGTCCCGCAGGAACGCCTGCCCATAGCCCTTCAGCTGCCACGAGAGGCCCTGGGTGAGCTCGTGATCCAGGTGGACGCTCGCGTGGAGGGTCGTCTGCCGGCCGCCGTCGGTCGCCGCGTGGGCGGGCGACGCCGTGGGGCGCGCGCGCGCGTCCGCGGCCGACAGGTAGCCGGGGGCGTCCGCGTCGAGGAGCATGCCGCGCAGGATGAGCCCGACCCGGAGCCCCCTGGACGGCTCGTAAAACCACTTGGCCGAGCCGGCGACCCTGTCGGTCCTCGCGTGATCGCGGTAGTTGTCCGAGCCGCGGTACCCGGCGAAGTAGGTCTGGCTCAGGGCGTCGTGCTCGGTCGCGACGAGCACCTGGGGCTCGACGGTCCAGAAGCTCCCGGCGACGAGCCGGGCGATGCGCTCGCTCCCCGCCTTGCGGGTGATGACATGGATGTTGCCAGCGACGTTGTTCAGGCCGTAGCGCGGGTCGTTCGTGCCCTTGACGACCTCCATCCGCTCGATCTCGAGCGGGAAGACGGCCTTCATGTCGGGGAGGCCGACGTGGTGGTTGCTGGGGATGCCGTCGATGAGGAGCTTCGTGTGGGCGACGTCGCCCTGCGTGTTGAAGCCGCGGAGCCCCACGTCGGCGTTGATGATGCCCTGGTTGAAGGACTCGACGTAGACCGCCGGCACGCGCCGGAGCAGCTCGAGCGGCTCGGCCGTGCTCTGCCCCTGGATCACCTCGCCGCCGAGGATATCGACCGAGGTCACGACGTCGGCGCTGTCGAGCGGGCCGACCCGCTGGCCGATGACGACGACCTCCTCGCCGAGCGCGACGGAGGCGTCGGGCGCCGCGGTCTCGGGAGCGCCGGCCGGCGCGGCGCCTCCCGGGGGCGCCGCCGCGGCGGCGGGGGTCGAGAGGAGCGCGGCGAGCGCGGTGGCGAGGCCGGAGGCGCGCGCGCGCGGGGTCATGACAGGGCCTCGGGCGCAGGCGCGGCGGGCGCGCCGCCGCGCGGGGGGAGCGGGGGAGCTGCGTCACCGGGGGGGTCGAAGTGCCGGCGGTACAGCGAGAGGACCTCGGCCTCGGACAGGCGGGCGGCGCTCGTGATCTCGACGAGCCGGCCGGCCTTCATGACGCCGATCCGGTGCGCGATGCTCGCGACGGCGCCGAGGTCGTGCGTCACCATCAGCATGGCGGCGCCGCGGTCGCCCTCGCGCCGGATCGCGGCGCAGAGCTCGCGGACGGCGCCCGGATCCAGCCCGGAGGTCGGCTCGTCGAGGAGCAGGGCGCTGGCGCTCTTCGCCTGCGAGAGGGCGAGGACGACCTTCTGCCGCATGCCCTTGGAGTAGCCGCTCGCCGCGCGATGCACGGCGCCCTCGGGCAGCCCGGCCGCGGTGAGCAGCCGCGAGAGCTCCGCGGAGGGAGGCACGCGCGCCTGCGACAGGCCGAGGAAATAAGCGAGGTTCTCGCAGCCGGTGAGGTGCGGGTAGAGCCGCACCTGCTCAGGCACGTAGGCGATCCGCCGCCGCGCCCCGATGGGATCGGGCTCCACGTGGGCGGAGCCCACGTAGGCGGCGCCGGAGGAAGGCCTCGTGAAGCCGAGAAACAGGCTCAGCGTGGTGGTCTTGCCCGCCCCGTTGGGGCCGAGGAGACAGAATACCTCTCCGGCCGGGACCTCGAGATCGAGCGCGTCGAGCGCGGGGACGCCCCCGTAGGTTTTCGAAAGCTTGTTCGCCGTGAGCATGACTGGGCAGCCGGGGCGATCGCCGCCGGAGCGCACCTTATGCGAGCTGGACAACTGAAAGTCAATTGCAAATGTTATACAATTGCATTTGCGACGCTGCTTCGTGTCATGGTCGACGCGGCGCGGCCGCAGATCGGCCGCCCCTCCCCAGGACGACGCGGCGCGAGGCCTGTTCGCCAGCGCGTCGCGGCGCGTCCGTGCGCTCTGGACGAGCGTGCGGGTCAACCCGGGGAGCGAGGGCGACCGCGCCCGGGCCTGGATCGAGGCCGGCGCGCCGCCCGACGCGGCGCGCCGGCTCCGCGCCGGCGAGCCGCGCGCGTGATAGCGTGCCTGCCGCCGGCGCGGGGGGGCGACGCTTCGTTCACCTCCGCGGGCGGCAGAGAGGGGACACCGTGCGTCTGAAGGACAAGATCGCGCTCATCACCGGGGCGAGCAGGGGGATCGGGAGGGCCAGCGCGCTCGCGCTGGGCCGCGAGGGGGCCGTCGTGGTCGGCGTGGCGCGCACCGCGGCGGACCTTTCCGCGCTCGAGCGGGACGTCCGCGCCGCGGGCGGCCGCGGGCTGATGATAGAGGCCGACGTCACCCGCGCGGCCTCCGTGGCTGCCTGCGTGGAGCGGACGGTCCGCGAGCTCGGGCGGATCGACATCCTCGTCAACAACGCGGGTATCGGCGGCTACCGGCCGTTCCTCGAGTGGTCCGAGGACGACTACGATCGCATCATGGCGACGAACATGAAGGGGACCTGGCTGTTCTGCCGTGAGGTCATCCCCCACATGCGCCGCCAGGGCGGCGGCCATATCGTCAATGTCGCCAGCGTCGCCGGCCTGCAGGGCTATCCGAACGAGGCCATCTACTGCGCGTCCAAGTTCGCGCAGGTCGGCCTGACGCAGGCGCTCGACCGCGAGTTCTGGCAGGAGAACATCAAGGTGAGCGCCGTCTGCCCGGGCGGCGTCGAGACCCACTTCGCGCTCGGCGACGGGCGCACCGCGGGCTCGGAGCGCATGCAGGGCTTCTCCACCGCGGAGGACGTGGCCGAGGCCGTGGTGCTCGCCGCGCTGCCGCGGGATCGCTCGCGCATCGTGCAGATCGTGATGCGGCCCATGAACGAGGCCACCTAGCGCGGGGCCCGGAGGCGGCGATCACCTCGCCCGTGTCATCGATCCCGGTGCAGGGGCGGGGGGGGCTGCTGGCGGCTCGAATGCGGGAACGGCTTCGTCCCGCACACGATGTAGCCGACGCTGCCGCCGGCGCTCGCGTACGTCCCCCGGGCGATGGCCTCTGCGTTCCTGTGGGCCGCGGCCAGCGCCGCCGCCCAGCACGCCTCGAACACGTGCTCCTCGCCGCCGCCGGCGAGGAAATAGCGATGCGTGTCGGACCGGCTCCAGATCCAGAAGTCGCGCCGGGCGAAGTCGGCTATCTCCTCCACGGTCGCGCGCTGCTCCGCGGACGCATAGGGCGGCAGGACCATGCTCGCCTTGTCGTTGAGATAGACCTGGATATCGAGGAGACCGTGCCTGGCGAAGAGCTCGGGGACGAGCTCGCCCAGCGAGCTGTGCCCTTCACCCAGAGCCGCCTTGCCCCGCTCGCACAGGAGCTGGAAGCGCACGAGGGTGAGGGTCTCCTCGACCGGCGCGTGCAGCACGGCCGCGTCGAGCAGGGCGCCGGCCAGGTTGTTCGGCTCGGCGGCGGCCACGAGCCCGCCCGGCCTGGCGACGCGGACCATCTCGGCGATCATCGCGGCCGGATCCGCGGCGTGGATCAGCACCGTCTGGCACGTCACGAGATCGAACGTGTCGCCCTCGAACGGCAGCTGCTCGGCGAGCCCGACCTGATAGCGATACCGCTCGGCCTCCCCGCGCGCCGCCGCGCGCTCGGCCGCCTTCTCGACCCAGACCGGATCGCGGTCGACGCCGGTGATGCGCGCCGCCCTGGGCAGGACGCCGCCGAGCACGCGCCCCCAGTGCCCGACGCCGCACCCGACATCGAGCACCTCGCGCACCCGGCTCAGGCCCCACCTCCGCGCGAGGAGCTCGACGTAATCGTGATTCCACCAGCCGTCGCGCGATTCGCCGAAGTACTCGGCCGAGTGCGAGGGGTGCTCGGCGAACTCATTTCCCATGACAAGGCACCTCGGGCGGACCTCACGAGAAGGTGTGGTCTCAACGTATCGCCTCCGGTGCGCCCGCCGCAACTCGTGCCCGATGCGAGAGCTCGCGCCGGCGCGCCGGAATGGCTCTGAGGCCGCCCACGGCGTGGGCGACGAACGCGCGCCGCCCGTCGGCCGAAGCGACGACCGCCCCGGGATCCCGCGCGAGCGGGAGCTCGCCGAGCCGCCGGAGGTCCGCGGTCGCGAAGCTGGTAAGCGCGGGGTTCCACCGGCTCGCGACGAGCAGCGTCGCGCGGTCCGGCGTCATCGCGAGCCCCACCGGCTCGGTCGCCACGGGCACCAGGCAGCGACGCGCGAGCGGGGCGGCGGCGCCGGTCGGATCGAGCACCTCGAGCAGGCCGCGGTCGCGCAGCGAGGCGACGACGCGGCCGTCGCCCAGCACGATCACCTGGGCGGGCCGGCCCGCGAGCGGGGTGCGCGCGAGCGCGGCGCGGGCGTCGAGGTCGACGGTGTGGATGGCGCGATCGTCCTCGTCGGCGACGAAGGCGAGGGTGCGGCCGCCGAGGTCCGCGAGGGCGACGCCGGAGCCGGCGTGGGTCGGATCGAGCGGCGCGGGCGCGGGGCCCGCGGTGCGCCGTGCGCAGGACGGCGGCGGCGTCGGTCCGGCGGCGGCGATGATCGGCGGCGTCGGTCCGGCGGCGGCGGCGCTCGGCGCCGGCGGGGCCGCGTCGCGCGGGCGGGGGGTGCAGGAGATCAGGAGGGCGAGGGCGGTCGGGGCGGCGGCTCTCATGCCCGGGCCGTCGGGCGAGCGGTCGAGCGTGTGACAGGCGCGTCGCCGAGGAGGGACCGTCTCCTCGGGTCGCCGGATCGATCGCGCGGATACCCCTGTTCTGCAGGATCGACAGCGCCCCCTCGGCGTGCTGACGCTGCGGAGGGCCCCGAGGGAGACGAGCGCAAGAATATCCGGCAGATCGACGTCCTCGGGCCGATCATGGGGCCCGGTTCCAGACCTGCAAGGACAAGGGCCTGGACGCCATCGAGCCCGACGAGGTCGACGGCTACGCCAATGACTCGGGGTTCCCCTTCACCTACGAAGACCAGATCGCCGACAGCCGATTCATCGCGGAGCTCGCCCACGGCATGGGCATGTCCGTCGGGCTCAAGGGCGCGTGCAGGAGAAGGGAAGGTTCGATGTCGAAGCGGTTGAGCCCCGGCGCTGTCGTCGCCGGGGGTGGTGCACGTGGAGCTCTGCTTCGCGCTCCCGCACGCCGATCATGGGGGAGATGATCATCGAGGCCGAGCGACGAGGAGAGCTGCGAGGCGGCGGATCGGGCGACGACCGAAGGCCGAAGAAGAGCGCTCGATCCTCGAGCGAGCCCGCGCGATCGGCCCGTGCGAGATCGAGGATGCGTTGCTCGATCTCGATCTCGGGGGCGAGGCGCTGGTCCGCTGGCTCGCGGAGCCGATACGCCCATCGTGAGCTCCTGCAGGAAGACAGGAGACCGGGCGCGCGACCGCCGAGCTGCGCCTGCGACACGCAGCGCCCGCCCATCCCGCCAGGGTTCGAAGCAGGCACAGCAATCATAACCATCGCTCGATTGCAACAGCCAAGTTGATCGAAATGGTCGAGGGACCTGCGTTGATGCGCATGCGCGCTGATGCGCGCGAGTCGCTCAACATGCATGCGCCGAGCCTTCCGGGAGCGCGCGAGACACCCACGGGCGCGCAGCATCGCGCGTGTCGGCGCGCGCCTGCACCCCATGGCGGCGCACGCCGGCGATGGCGATCTCCGAGCATGAAGGCGAGGAGAAAATCTCGATCATCTTCCCGCCTGCATGTCTCCCTCCCCGGTCCGCGCGGGCCACCACCCGGAGGCCGGTGCCCCTCGCAGCGATGGAGCTGGCGCCCACGCGCTGTCAAATGGTATCACCGGGGCACGGCTCGCTTTGTAGCTCGTGCTCGACCGTCCCAGCACCAAGGTCCTCCCGGCAGTCTCCTACCTGTTCGCACCTGGTGTCTTGACGGTGACCCGAGCTCGGTTCTTCACCCATCGCGAGAGGCCCGGGAGCGCGCCGGGCTCGCGACCTCTGGCCTTGTTGCAAGGAAGCAATGGATAACAGGCTCGCCTCGATCTCGTGTACGACGCTGCTGAACGGCACGCCCATGCCGATGGCGTTGCTCTCCGGCACGGGGGAGGTGGTCGCCTGTAACCCGGCCTGGGAGGGGCGCGTCGGTCCTCCCGGGCGGGTCCTCGAGCGCGTGCACGAGGACGATCGCGGCGAGCTGACGGCGCGGATGACGGCCGCGCGCGCCGCCGCGGGCAGCGTCTCCGCGACGGCGCGCCTCGTGGACGCCCGCGGCGAGACCACCCCGCTGCAATGGACCCTGTGGCGCGCCGACGACACGGCGCTCTGGGCCGCCGTGAAGCCCGATCGCGATGCGTGGGAGACGCAGGCGCGCGTCCTCGTCGACGTGTTCCAGACGATGGATGCGGTGATCTGGGCCTGCGACCGGGCGGGCACGCTTCAGGTCTCCGACGGCAATGGGCTCGCGAACCTCGGGCTCAAGCCGGGTCAGCTCATCGGAAAGACCATGCTCGAGCTCTACGGCGAGGGCGCGCAGGTCCACGAGCTGTGCAGGCGCGCGCTCGCCGGCGAGACGGTCCGCATGGACACCGTGGCCGACGGCGTGCACTGGATCGTGCACTACGCGCCCCGCCGCGGCGAGGACGGCGAGATCGATGGCGTGCAGACGCTCGGCATCAACCTGGCCGACCACGTCAACCTCGCCGCGCAGGCGGAGCTGCTCCGCGCGTGCATCAGCAGCATGCCGATCATCATCTGGGCGTTCGACAAGGACGGCGTCTGCGTGGTGGCGCAGGGCGGGGCGCTCGCGCAGGTCGGCGCGATGGAGCGAAACGGGCTGGGCAAGCACATGAGCGAGCTCTGCGGCAACACGGACGACGTGCGCGAGGCCTTCCAGCGCGCCCTCTCCGGCGAGGTCGCGCACGCCGAGCAGAACCGGCAAGACGGCGTCTGGCGGACCAGGTTCGTCCCCCAGAAGGACGTGCTCGGCGAGATCATCGGCGTCGGCGCCATCAGCGAGGACATCACGCAGCAGCGCCGCGTCGAGCAGCAGCTGCGAGAGCAGCTGCGGCTCACCCAGGATCAGCAGGAGTCGATCGCGCGGCTGTCGAGCCCGATCATCGAGGTCTGGCAGGACGTGCTCATCGTGCCCTTGATCGGCGCGGTCGACGCGGATCGCGCGGCGATGGTGATGGAGTCGCTGCTCGCGGCCGTCGTGGAGCGGCAGGCGGCCTTCGCCATCCTCGACCTCACCGGCATCGATTCGGTCGACACGACCACGGCGCAGCACCTGATCAAGATCACCAACGGGCTGACGCTGCTCGGCTGCCGGGCCGTGGTCACCGGCATCCGCCCGCCGGTCGCGCAGACGATGGTCGGGCTGGGCTTCGATCTCTCGCAGGTGTGCACGCTGCGCAGCCTGAAAGAGGCGCTCCGCTGGTGCATGCGCGAGGCGCGGCGCCGCTGAGGCGCCGCGCCGCGCCGCCCGCTCAGCCGGGGCTCGACGGATCCGCCGGATCCGTGCCGGCGTCGCGCTCGTCGCCGTCGCGAACGCCGTCGCCGTCGCGGTCGACGCCGCTCCGCGGGCCCGAGCCGGGCGGCATGCAAGTGTACGTCACCCGGTGCCCGGTGAGCACGGAGAACCAGCGCAGGCCGACGTCGCTCACCGGCGGGGCCGCGCTCCGATCGGTGGTGAACTGACCTCCTCCTGCATAGAGCAGGCCGATCTCCTCCAGGAAGAACGGGATCTTCGCCACGAGGTCGCACTCCCCGACCTCGGCGCGCTCGAGGAGCAGGTCGATCCGCGGCCAGGCCGCCGCCGCGTTGTGCGCGCCGAGCGTGACCTGCTGCCCGACGATCGGCGCGAGGTTCGTGTCGAACGCGAGCATGAAGTCGACGGCTTGCTGGCGCAGGATCACGCCGGAGGCGTCGAGCGGGAAGCCGTTCGGCGTGAAACTGCTCTCCTCGAACCCGATCGCCTGGTGGAAGCGGAAAAGCGTGTCCATGACCCCGTCGTGCATGAACCCGAAGCCGCGGATCTGGTCGCCCATGAACTCGTTGTCTCCGGGGTGGAAGAGGCTCGGGACCGCGGCCATGCCGAACATGCCGACCTTCTGGTACATGTTGCGCAGGTGAGGGTTCTTGAAGCTCTGACCGTTCTCCTGTCCGACGCTCGAGCCGTCCGACCCGAAGAAGCCGGGGAAAGGCTCGCCGACGTCGGCGTTCGCGTCGGGGTCCAGGCTGTGGCAAGAGGCGCATGAGAACGTGCCGTCGACGCCCTCGCGGACGAAGTGATCGCGCCCGGCCTGCTGGTCGGGGGTGAGGGAATTGTCGAGATTCCGGATCGGGTTCGGCGGATACGTCAGCTGGAGGATGAAGTCGGTGAACGCCTCCATGTCGTCGTCCGGGATGGGCGCGTCCCGGCCGAGCAGGCCGGTGAAGCCGGCCTGGAATCGCCTGAACGCCGCGCGCTCGTCGAAGGACCCGCTGTCCGGCTGCGCGGTGGGCTCGTCGTTGCCGCCCGTGCGGTCGCCGCGCCAGTGCATCGGCCCGTGGTTGGCCATCCCGCGCAGGCTCTGGGTCGTCATCGGCCCCTTCATGGGCTTCAGCGTGGTGTCGGCGGGGAACGGCGGGTTGATGCTCGTGAACGGCCCAGCGTTCGTCTGGGTGGTCGCGTCCGGATTGCCGAGATCCCAGGCCAGGCTGTCGAGGTCGCCGAACACGTGGCAGCTCGCGCACGACGAGTCGCCGTGGCTCGACGTGAAGCTCGCGTCGTGGAGGAACACCCGCCCGCGGACCACGCTCTCCGGCTCGGGGTTGTGGAGCGCGATGTGCGCGGTCTCGGCGCGCGTCACGGTGTTGATGATCGAGATGGAGTTGTCGAAGCGCGTGAGCACGTACAGCCGGCCGCGCGGCTGATCGAGCGCGAGCCCGCTCGGCCCGCCGCCGCTGACCGGGATCTGGCTCGCTAGGCTCGGCGTGAAGGTGTCGCTCTCCAGCTCGGCCGTCGTGAAGACCCCGATCTTGCTCGACCCGAACGCGGCGACGTAGAGCTTCGACCCGTCGCTGGTCACCGCCATATCGACCGGCGTGGCGAGGCTCTTTGCGTTCTCCGGGTTGGGCACGGGGGCGCAGCACGTCGCGTAATCGATGTGCTTGTTCAGGTGCCGCGGCAGGGCCGCGCCGCCGCCGAGCACGGTGATCCGGCTCTCGTGCAGGTGTCCTCGGACGCTCGATCCGGCGAAGGTGCCCGGGCCCTCGAAGCGGTCGAGGTTGAACGCCTCGGTGTTGGAGACATAGACCTTCCCGTTCGCCGGGTTGACGACCATGTTGTAGAGGATGGTCCCCACGCCGGTGAAGAAGCCGGCGCTGCCGGGGCGCTGCTGCGGGGGGCTGGCCATGGCGTCGATGACGAAGACGTCCTTGTCCGGCAGCGAGAACCTGATCTCGTCGTCCCAGGGGCGGCCGAGGGTGTCGACCCAGTGGTCGCCGTCGTGGCGGACGATGAGCGATGTCGACGGCTGCGGCTCGCCGAGGAAGTTGGTGATCGGCGGCGGCAGTCCGCCGCCCTCCTCCACGAGCACGCGGTGGACGGCGGTCGTGCGATTGCCGGTGTGAAAGCCCGCGGCGTAGACCGAGGCCCCGTCCGGGCTGACCGCGAGCGCCCTCGGCGTGTCGGTGAAGAAGGTGAGGATCGTGAGGGGCGCGCCGCCGAGCGACGCGTCATTCACGACCGCGTTCGCGTTGAACACCCAGACGTCCGCGCGGCCGACCCCGGGCGTCGTCAGCTGCGGATCGAACGGCGCGTTCTGGCCCCGGTGGGCCGCGGTGATGAACGCGCGCGAGCGACCCGGGCCTGCGAAGACGATGTCGCGCGGCTCGTCCCCGACGAGGAGCGTGCGCACGAGCCGCGGGCGTGAGGGAAACGACACGTCGACGACGCTGACGCTGTCCGAGAGGTGATTGACGACCCACACCTCGTCGTTGCTGCGCGCGGCGACGGCGACGGGCTCGAGGCCCACGCTGACGGACGAGAGGTGCGAAAGGCCGCTCGAGGTGACGCGGAAGATCTCCAGGCGGTTGTCGGGTGTATTGGCCGCGAGCAGCAGCTTGCGGTCGGGCGAGAGCGCGAGCGGCCTCACCTGGCCGCTCTCGAAGAGCGTATACGACGGAGCCGCCTCCGCCCGGTGCCCGACCAAGAGGCACACGAAAACGGCGGCGGTGATGAGCAGGGAACTGAGAGAGCGTGGATGACGATGTAGGACCATCCTGACCTCCTTGCGGGGTAAAGGGGAGATTATCCCCTCAGCATAGAACCGCATGGCGGTGCCCTGGAATCAAGTGTTTATTGCATTCATTGATGCGCGCGGTCCCTCATTCGTGCCCGGCGCGGGCGGTGCTGAGGGATCGATATATGCATTGGTGGAACGAGCGGGCGCTCATTGGGGGGGACGCTCACGTCGGCCATGCCGGTGCGCCCCATCCACCGCCGGGGTGCGCCGCGCGGCTTGACGACGCGTAACAAATCGGTTACGCGTCTCCCCATGGACGGGGTTGCCCAGGCGCTCGCGGATCCGATCCGCCGGGAGATCCTGCGGATGCTGCGCGACCGCAGCGCCACGGCCGGCGCCATCGCCGGCGCGTTTCCGGTCAGCCGCCCGGCTGTCAGTCGGCACCTGCGTGTCCTGCGCGAGGCGGGCCTGGTGCGCGACGTCCAGTGCGGCCGCGAGCGCGAGTACCGCCTCGAGCTCGGCCCGCTCGCCGAGCTCGAGGCGTTCCTGCGAGCGCTGCACGCCGAGAGCCCGTGGCATCGCCGCTTTGACGCGCTCGAGACCGAGGTGCACCGCGTCGGCCGACAGCGGCGCATGGCGACCGCGACCCCATCCAGCAACGAAACGAAACGCAAGAAGGAGACAGCATGAGCCCCCGACCCACCGGCCGCGTCCGGAGCACGGCGACAGGCGCCGATCTCGTCATCACGCGCAGCTTCCGCGCTCCCATTGAAGACGTCTGGCAGAGCGTCACCGCCTCCGAGAGCACGGCGCGCTGGATCGGCCCGTGGGACGGGGAGGCGGGGCCCGGGAAGACGGTGCGCCTGCAGATGGCGTTCGAGCAGGGGGCGCCGTGGTGCGACGTCTCGATCGAGGCGTGCGAGCCGCCGCATCGCGTCGCGCTGTCGGCGAAGGGCGATTACGGCGCGTGGCGGCTCGAGCTGTCGCTCGCGGCGAAGGGCGAGACGACCGAGCTCACCTTCGTCCAGCACCTCACCGATCCCGCGCTCGCCGGCGATACAGGGCCTGGGTGGGAGTATTACCTCGACATGCTCGTCGCCTCCCGGCTCGGCGAGCCGCTGCCCAGCTTCGCCGACTACTACCCGGCGCAGCGCGATTATTACCTGGGCGACGCCAGCACGCAGGCGTAGCCGGCCGCGCCCACGCCGATCGAGGGGTTCGTCGACGTGACGGGCGCGCCACCTCGCCCCTCCGTATCCAGCTCGACTTCACCCATCGCCGCTTCGCCGAGATCGAGCTCCGGCCGGTCCCGGGCCTCGCCGGCGCCGCTGGCGCCGCCGCCTTCGCCCTCGCCGCTCGACCCGTCGTCGACCTCGAACAGCGTGTTCCCCATCACCACGTACCAGGCGCCCTCGAACCAGCGTGCGTGTCCTAGACGCGAGCCTATCTCGCGCGGAGCGGCGCCCGGGGCGCCCAGGTAGCGTTTCGGCGGGTTGAGGAACATCACCTCGCCGGTGTCGCTGACGCCGTCGTGGCCCAGGCGCGCAGGCGGATCGTCGAGCTGGCTGGGGGTACTGAAGAAGCTGAGCTGGTGCTGCGCGCCGCTCGGGGTTCTCAGCCAGACCTGCTCCGAGCCGCGCGGGCCCTGGAGAAACGCGATATAGCCCGCGTGGAGCTGGTAGGCGCCCGTCTGGGCGCCCTCGGGGCGAGCGACAGGGGCGACACCGAGCGGCGCCTGCCCGGACGGGGTTGCGAGGATGGTTTTATGCTGACCGGAATTGAGGATCCTCGTGAACACCACATTGCGCCCGTCCGTCACGGGGCGCGTGATCTCCTCCGCGCTCGTTGCCAGCAGCGTGCTCGTTCCATTTCTGCGCGTGTAGAGTGACGAGCGGCCCTCCACATAGGCGAGGAGCCCGTCCTCGGCGACATCCAGCTTGGAGCGGTCCAGCGCGGCGCCGAGCGCGAGCTCGTCGGTGCCCGACGCAAGATCGCGCAGGTACGTGCCGCTCCCCGAGTACGCCATGTAATCGCCGCTCACGAAAGCGAGACGGCCGTGCTCCGCCAGCTTCAGCAGGGCGCCGTCGCGCCACTCGTACACGGTGCCCGCGCCACCCCCGCCGAGCCCCACCGGCACCTCGATCACGGCGCCGGCGCCGGTGAGAAACCCTCGCATGGTTTCGTTGAACTGGGACGGATAGGGCAACGGCACCTTGAGGATCCGCGTGATGACCCGTGTCGCTCGATCGAGCGAGAAGAACTCCAGTCGTGCGTTGACGAACAGGATCCTCGATCCATCGAAATCGAGGATCTGGCCGGGCATCTCCTCGATCGCCGTGAGCAGCGGGCTTGTCTCGACGTGGATCGTGGAGCCCGCGACGGTCATGCTGCTGAAGGTGTCGATGACATTGAATTCCAGCCCGAAGCGACGGCCGCTGAGCGCGCTGAGGTCGACGACGGTGTCGAGCGCCGCCGTGCCCCGCGCGAGTTCGACCGAGGTCGGCGGGGTCGTCGTATCGCGGAAGACGGCGAGGACCCGGATGGTGCAGTCCTCCGGGTGGTCGTCGACGCAGGTCGCGGCGAGCCGGAGCGCCGGATGGGCGACCGACTCGTGCCTCGGCGCCAGGATCTGGACGGTAGGCGGTTGGTCCTTGAGCACGGTGCGCTGCGCGGACACGCTGGTGCCCGTGACGTCGGTCGCCGTGACGGTCAGGATGTGCTCGCCGTACGGCAGCCCGAACATCGAGATGCCCGCCCTGTAGGTGGTGCCTCCGGTGTTCGTGAGGATCACGGAGCCCGCGCCGAGCTGCGCCGTGACACGCGCGATCTGGAGCGTGGAGCTCACCTGGACCTGGACGCTGACGCTCCCGTCGATCCATGCGCGCTGTCCGGGATACACGAATGTCACATCGATGGCCGCCCAGGCCGCGCGCGCAGGCAGCATGGCGAGCGCGCAGACCAGCGACATCAAGAGAACACGGATGGTTCGCATGCTTCTCCTCACCTCTCGCACCTCACCGGTGCGTACCTTCGGATCAGGAAAATTCTCCGCTTATCGGCGGTACGGCGGGTCGGGCGCGATGAAGGCGCCCGGCGCCGCCGCCGGGGCGCTCAGGGGCTCATCGTGGCGACGAAGACCTCGGTGCCGGCCGCCGCCGCCGCTCGTCGGCGGGTTGAAGGTAGCGACGTAGGCGTCGGTAGACCCTCCAGAGGGAATCGGACCGGTTCCGAAGTCCACGGGGCCGAACGCGCGGCCGGTGAGGGCGACCGTGCCGGTCGAGGACAGGCAGATATCCTCCACGTCGGCATCGAAGTTGATCGACCAGAGCTCCACCCCGCTCGCATCGAGCTTCGCAAGGCCGCGACCGGCGACGATGATGTCGCCGGCGGGATCGAGCACGATCCTGTCGCCGAAGCGGACCGAGCGGCCGAAGATAGGCTCGCCTGCGGCATCCAGCTTGACGAGGACGGAGCCGGCGGGGAGGGTCCCGCTGCCGAAGTCGATGGATCCATCCGTCTCGCCCGTGACGAGGATCTCGTCCTCCTCATTGATTGCCACCGCGTGCGCCGTCACGCCCTTATACAGGTCGGCCGAAGTGGACAGGAAATATTGCACCCAGAGCACATTGCCCGTCGGATCGTACTTGGAGACGATGAATCTGCTCGTATAGGGGGGGGCGGCGTTGGGGCTATCGGTCACCACCGCCACGGGGTTGCCAGCGCTGTCGAGCGCGAGGCGCGCATTGGTGTAAGATCCTGGTAGCGACTTCATCCAGAGGAGGGCCTTGGTCGCGGCGTCGATCTTCGCGAGGTAGGCGGTCTCCCACTGGAGGTGGACGACGTACATATTGCCAAGAGCATCGATGGCGATCTTCTCTACGGAGTGCACCCCCGGGAACGCATAGGGGCCGTTGCTCCAGATGTGGTTGCCGTCGGGGTCGAACTGGGCCACGAAGAAGGACGTGTCTTCGGCGGGGATGGGGCCCCCGCCCAGATCGGGGCCCGGGGCCCAAGGCGCGCCCGTGTACGTGCCGGTGAGGAGGACGTTGCCGTTCTCGTCGACGGTCACGGCACCTCCGCGCTCGTCGCGCTCGGTCCCGAAGCGCTGGCTCCAGAGCGTCGTGCCCGAGGGATCGAGCTTGAGAAAGAAGACGTCTGACTGTCCAGCGCTGGTCAGCGGGCCGGTACCGAAGTCGATGGTCCCGCTGAAGGAGCCCGAGACGTAGTAATTGCCGTAGGCGTCGCTCGCGATGGACCAGCCCTCGTCGGCGCCAGGGCCGCCGAAGCCTCGCGCCCACGGCGGCGGCTGAGCGCAGTGGGGCTCGCCGTCGCACCCGGCACCGCCGCCGCCGCCGCCGGTGCCGGGCGCGCCGCCGCCGCCGCCGGTGCCGGGCGCGCCTCCGTGGCCGCCGGTGCCGGGCGCACCGCCCTCACCGCCGTGGCCGCCGGTGCCGGGCGCGCCGCCGTCGCCGCCGGTGCCGGGCGCGCCTCCGTGGCCGCCGGTGCCGGGCGCACCGCCCTCACCGCCGTGGCCGCCGGTGCCGGGCGCGCCGCCGTCGCCGCCGGTGCCAGGCGCGCCGCCGTGGCCGCCGGTGCCGGGCGCGCCTCCGTGGCCGCCGGTGCCGGGCTCACCGCCGTGGCCGCCGGTGCCAGGCGCGCCGCCGTGGCCGCCGGTGCCGGGCTCACCGCCGTGGCCGCCGGTGCCAGGCGCGCCGCCGTGGCCGCCGGTGCCAGGCGCGCCGCCGTCACCGCCGGTGCCAGGCGCGCCGCCGTCACCGCTCGAGCCTCCTGCACCCTCCGCGACGCCGCCGCTGCCGCCTGTGCCATCTGCGCCGCCGTTATCCCCGCCGCGCCCGATGGGCTCGCACGCGGTGAGGCCGGCAAGGGCCGCGATGGTCAGGGCGGAAGCGCCCCTTGGGCGACCCCTGAGCCTCAAGCCACGACGTTCAATGGTTTCGGACATGTCGGCTTCGTTGCTCGACAGGAGCGCCGCGTTCATCCGGCCTCCACGAAAAGTGGTTCGCCCTCTCCCCCTGGCTCTTCAACCACGCGCCTTGCTACGCTGCGGTATCGTCCTGGCGGCGCTCGACGCAGGCCGGTAATGGGGTTTGAGCAGGCCAGAGGGGTTGCCATGGCGGATTCCAGTACAGTTGTTCTCGATGAGGCGATCTCGTCCGATGCCCTGCTGCTATCCAACCTCATCGAGCTGTACATTCACGATCTCAGCGACGTGTTCCCCGGCATAGAGTTGATGGCGGACGGGCGCTTCGGCTACGACAAGCTCCCTCTCTACTGGTCCGAGCGGGACCGCCGGTTCGCCTTCGTCCTTCGATGTGGCGGGCGCGTCGCGGGGTTCGTCCTGGCGACGCGGGGCTCACCGGCGGCGGCTGACCCGGATGTCCTCGATATCGCCGAGTTCTTCGTCCTGCGGCGATACCGCCGCTCCGGCGTGGGCCGCCGGGCGGCCGTCCTCCTCTGGCAGCGCATTCCGGGCAAGTGGACCGTGCGCGTCTCCGAGGGCAACGCAGGGGCCCTCGCGTTCTGGCGCGGCGTCGTCGCGGAGTTCACGAACGGCGCTGCGACGGAGTCGACGCGCCCTGGCCAGCCGCATGCCTGGCGGGTGTTCTCCTTCGAGAGCGTGCCCGAGCGCGTCGCCCTCTGACGCCGGTGTGGGCGGAGAGCGCGGGCCCGCGCGCTGGGCTATCTTCAGGGGACATGACCGCCGGCGACAAAGGCACGCCCAGAGGCCCCTCTCTGCGGATCGTCTGCGTGAACGACGTCTACTCGCTCGAGAACCTCCCTCGCCTCGCGAGCCTCGTGAGGCATCACGCCGCCGGGCCGGCGGATCGCTTCATCGCGGTGATGGCCGGCGACTTCCTCGCGCCGAGCCTGCTCTCGAGCCTCGATCACGGCAGGGGCATGGTCGACTGCATGAACGCGGTGCCGATCACGCACACCATCTTCGGCAACCACGAGGCCGACGTCGAGCTCCCGGAGCTCAGGGCGCGGGTGCGGGAGTTCCGGGGCACGTGGCTCAACACCAACATGCCCTCGTTCGCGCCGGCGCTGCCCACGCACGAGATCCTCGCCGTCTCGAGCCCCGGCGGGCGGACGGTCCGGGTCGGCCTCCTCGGCCTGCTCGTCCACGTGCAGGGCCTGTACCGGCGGGGCGCGTTCGGGGGGATCCCCATCGAGCCGGTCAACGAGACGGCCGTTCTCTGGACCCGCCGGCTCGTCCGCGAGGAGGGCTGCGCCTGCGTGATCCCGATAACGCACCAGAGCCGCGGCGAGGACCTCGCGCTCGCGCGGATGCAGCGCGACCCCCGCTTTCCCGTGATCCTCGGCGGCCACGAGCACGAGGTGCTCCTCGACGACGTCGACGGCTCTTGGGTCGTCAAGGCCGGCACCGACGCGGCGAGCGCGGCCGTCATCGATCTCGCGTGGCCTGCCGAGGCGCCGCCCGCCGGCGTGCCTGACCTGCCCGCGGTCACCGTCCGCATCGAGGACGTCGGCGGTTATCCCGAGGATCCGGCGATGCGCGCGCGCGTGGACCGCCACATGCAGCTCGTGCGCGACCTCGACGCGGCCACCCTCCTCCGGCTCCCGCCGGGGAGCGCGCTGTCGTCCGTCGGGGCGCGGACGCGGCAGACCTCGCTCGGGGCGCTCCTCTGCTCGCGGTTCCGGGACGCGCTCCAGGCGGACGGGTGCCTGTTCAACGGCGGCGGCATCCGCGGCGATCGCGCGTACCGGGAGCGCTTCACCTACGGGGATCTCAAGGCCGAGGTGCCCTTCAGCAACGAGCTGGTGGTGGTCCGCATGCCCGGCCGCGTCGTCCGCGAGGCCGTCGCCGCGTCGCGGTCGCGCGCCCCCGCCCAGCACGCCGGCTATCTCCAGATCGACGATCGCATGGCGATCGACGAGCGAGGCGTCCTGACCGCGATCGGCGGCCTCCCGCTGGTCGACGACCGCGCGTACCGGATCGTCCTCCCGCGCGCGCTCCTCGGCGGCATGGATGACGTCGCTCCGCTGGTCCGCTTCGCAGAGGAGCACCCCGAGGAGGTGCCGCCGGCGGACAGCGGCCGCGAGCCGAAGCTCGTCCTGGCCGAGTCGTTCGCCGTGGAGCTCTGGCGCCAGCTCGGCACCTTCGAGGCGATCGACGCCGACCGCGACGGCCGCATCTCGGCCGACGAGCTGAGGGCCGCTGTCTCCAGGGCGACCTCCGAGACGCCGTCCGAGGTGGTCGTCGGCGAGATGCTGAAGGCGCTCGACAGCGACGGGGACCGGTTCGTGACGCGCAGCGAATCCGGCGCGCTCGCGCCCGCGCCGGCCGCGGGGTCGCCCGGTCGATCCGACCCGTGAGGGCTCTCCTCGCAGAGGCGCCGCGGGTCCCGCCGCCGAACCGCTCGAAATTGTTCTCGTTAGACGCCTCTGGACGGAGGATCGAATTCGTCGAGCATTGTAGCGCTCTCCTGGCCCATCGCGGGATGTCCGTACGCGGCCGGAGCGCATCGTATGCCGATGCGCTCCGAGCGCTCCAGACCCGACTCCGACCCGGACCGCCAACACTGCCACGCGGGAGATGGGTGGCACCCGTCTCGCGGTGTACGTGCCTCCAGCAAGAGATGGGTGGCGCCCATCTCCCGGCGCGCCCGCGCTCGACGTCGTCTCGATGGAACAGCCGACGGGGCGCGTTGCTAGCTCAGGCCGCGCCGCGACGACGTGCGCCCGCGCGCCCTCACGCTCACTCGAAGTCGCAGAGCAGCGCTTCGTAGAACGCGTCGCTCATGAGGTAGTCTGCCCACCACGGCTCGACCGCCGTCGCGCCCCGGCGCTGCTGGAAGAGCACGAGATCGTCCAGCTCGCCGTCGTACCAGCCCCACAGGAAGCGGGCCCGCAGCACGTCCACGTTTCGCCTGCGGAGCTCGGCCACGGCGTCCTCGACCGACTCGTCGTCGAACTCGTCGACCAGCGCCTCCGCCTCGTCGATGATCTCGCCGAGGTAGGCGAGCCCCTTCTTGGTGAGCTCGAACCGCGCCTTGCGGCGGTTGACCTCGACGAGGTCCGCGTTCACGAGCTCCTGCAGGACGTCCTCCAGCGGGCTCAGCTCGGACGGCAGCACGAGGGGCATCTCCATGCCTCCGTCGGCGGGCTTCAGGTCCATCTTCTTCAGCACGTAGATGCCGGCATAAACCAGCTTCTGCTCGCGCGACACGACCGGCTGTCTGCGTCTATCGAACATCGTCTCACTCCGCGCTGTGCCAGGCCTCCGCCTCGAGGCGGATGTGCCGGCGACCGTCTTCGTCGGTGTCGAGCCACGCGTCGACGTCGCCGTCGGCGTAGTACACGGGGGTGAGCCCCGCCGCCTTCGGCCGACGGATGCGCGCGGCGTGGGGGTTGCACATGGCGAGCACGATGGCGTGCTCGCCGGAGAGCGCGGCCGGCAGCCAGCGCTCGAGGAACGCCGACAGGAGCACGGTCACCGAGTAGTCCTTCGCGACCTCCTCGACGAAGAACTCGAGCTCCACGTCATCGGGCAGCACCTCCGGCTCGTCCGCGGCGTGCACCGCCACGACGAGCGCGCCCGTCACCCGGAGCGGCTCGCGATCCGCGCGGCCGTCGAGCCAGAGCTCGGCCACCCGGCACCAGCCGAACTGCGTGGACTCCACGTCCGGCTGGTCGCGGTGCTGTTCGAGGTTCAGCAGCTCCAGCGCGGGACGGCCGCGGAACGGGAGCTCCGAGATGCTTCGCAGGGGCTGCATCGCGGCGGGCGGTGCGCTCTTCGGCAGGCGGCGCGGCTACGCGACGAGGCGCTCGGGCCTGCGGCCGCGCTCGCCGCGGCGGACGCCGAAGCGCGAGCCAGCGCCGGACTTGCCGCTCCCGAAGCGGCTGCCGCCCGCGTTGTTGTAGCGCCGCCCGGTCTGCGACGACTTGCTGCTGTCGACGCCGGACGAGTTCGAGGCGCGGTACGAGTCGCGCTGCGATCGGAGATCGGACGCGCGGTTGGGCGGCGTGGTGTACGGCTGCGTGTAGACCGGCACGTAGTTCGGGCGAAACGCCGACGAGAGCATCGAGCCGAGGATCATGCCGGACGCGATGCCCATCAACGGCGAGTGGTAGTAGCCGTAGGCGCCGTAACCGGACGTCTGGATCTGTGCGGTGCCTTCGCCGGAGACGTCACGGCGGATCGTGAACACCTTCTCGGGGTCCTGCACGCCGCCGTCGCCGTTCTTGTCGAAGAACCCGGTGACGACCTGCGTCTTGGCGTCCAGGTCCTGCACGGCCACGCTGATGACCTCGCTCCCCTGGTAGATCTCGTTGACGCGCCGCTCGAAGTCCTCGGGCCCCTCGGCGGTCTTGTACGCCTCGTTGATCTTGTCGAAGTCGAGGTCGACGTTTGTGTTCTCGGTGGTCGCCCACCGCTCGCCGGAGCGCTCGCTGGTGCCGCTCTTACCGCAACCGGAGGCCGCCACGGCGAAGGCCGTCAAAACCACGACAGGCAGGATGGTCTTCGTTTGCATTTAGGGGGATCTTTCTGGCGCCGTCGGGGGATTCCGTCAAGCCGTCGCCGAAGCCGGCGAGCCGCCAGGCCTCGGAGATCCGCGTTGCGGGGCCCGGACGGCCGGCGAGCCCGAAGACGCCGCCCGTCGCGCGGAGCCAGCGACGTAGGGCAGAGCACAAAAACGGCCTCCGGCAGTCAAGTCAAGAAATTTCGTCCGCATCGATCGCGGTGGACATCCGAATTTTCTCAATTTCTACGACGAACCCGCCCATCCCGCTAAAATCCGTGTAATTACGAGTTCTTATGACAGTCCGACATGGGCACACCTGAAGCCGTCGGCCGAAGTTACGCTGCGGACGGAATGTGCACCTTCTTCCCGGCGCGCTTCGCGTCGATGATGTGAGCCGTGTTGACGAGCCCGATGTGAGAGAACGCCTGCGGGAAATTGCCGAGCTGGCGACCCAGCTCAGGGCTGTACTCCTCGGCGAGCAGGCCGACGTCATTGCGGAGCGAAACCAGCCGAGCGAGGAGCGCCTCCGCGTCGTCCAGGCGACCGACCATCGCGTAGTTGTCGGCGAGCCAGAAGCTGCAGATCAGGAACGTCCCTTCGTGGCCCCGCAGTCCATCCACCCCCGTCTCGGTCGCGTAGCGCAGGACGAGACCCTCCCGGGTGAGGCCCTTCTCGATCGCTGCGACGGTGGACAGCATGCGCGGATCGTCGGCGGCCAGAAAGCCCATGTGCGGTATCAGGAGCACGCTGGCGTCGAGGGCGTCCGAGCCGTACGATTGCGTGAACGCGCCGATGCGCGCGTTGAATCCGCGCGTGAGCAGGTCGCTGCGGATCTCCTCGCGCAACGCGCGCCAGCGCTGGGTCCGCTTCCCCAGTCGATGCTGTCCGCCTACTCCGAACTCCTCGATCATGCGCACGGCGCGATCCACGGCCACCCAGGCCATCAGCTTCGAATGCGTGAAGTGTAGCTGTTTTGCCCCGCGGATCTCCCAGATGCCTTCGTCCGGCCGCTGCCAGGCCTTCTCGACGAAGTCGACGATCTCCACGATGGGGTCCCAGGTGTGCGGCAGATCCGGCAGCCCCTGCACGTGGGCATCATAAAGCGTGTTGAGCACCTCGCCGTAGACGTCGAGCTGAAACTGATCGTATGCGCCATTGCCGATCCGCACTGGCTTGGATTCCTCATATCCCGGGAGCCACGGCAGCTCGATCTCGGTGAGCCGGTGCTCGCCGGCCACGCCGTACATGATCTGCAGCTGCGCAGGAGCGCCGGCCACCGCGCGCATGAGCCAGTCGCGCCACGCCTCGGCTTCCTCCAGGTACCCGCCGCGCATCAGCGCGTCGAGCGTGAGGGTGGAGTCCCGCAACCAGCAGTAGCGATAGTCCCAGTTGCGAACGCCGCCGAGATCCTCCGGCAAGGAGGTCGTCGGCGCCGCCACGATTCCGCCCGTGGGCGCATAGGTGAGCGCCTTCAGCGTGAGGAGCGACCGCACCACGGCGTCACGAAAGCGGCCCTGGTAGGGACAGCGGCTCGCCCACGCTCGCCAGTGATGCTCCGCTCGCGCGAGCTCCCGCTCCGCGTCGACGGGGTGGTCGGGGGCGTGCTCGTGCGACGGGAAGAAGGTGAGGGTGAACGGCAGGCGCTGCCCCGCGCGGACGATGAAGCTCGTCTCCAGTCGTGCGGCGTCCCAGTCGAGGTCGAGCGGCGCAGGGCTGCGGAACACGAGCGCAGCCGGTCCGGACGTGAGCGTGGCCCGGCCTCCATCGCACTGGATCCAGGGGATCAAGCGGCCATAGCCGAACCGCGCGATCAGATCGGAGTGCATCGGGACATGGCCCTCGATCCCCTCGACGATCCGGATGACGTCGTGCGCGGCGACAGCCTGGATCGCTTCGTCGACCTGGGCGGCATCGTGCGCGACGACCCCCGGAGGCATGAAATCGATCAACCGCGCCCGTCCGCTGTCACAGATGAACTCGGTCTCGAGGACCAGCGTGTCCGGCCGGTACCGTCGCTCCACGGCTCGTATCCTCGTCGCTGGCCGGAGCGCCCAGTACCCGTGGTCGTCATGGCCGAGCAGCCTCGCGAAACACGCGTCCGAGTCGATGCGCGGAAGGCACAGCCAGTCGAGCGAGCCGTTACGCGAGATCAAACCGACCGTCGTCGTGTCACCGATGAGACCATAATGTTCGATCGGAGTTGGCATGGCCAAACCATGCGCGCCGATGCCCGGCCCGCAAGCCTGGAGGCGAGCAGGGCACGCCCCTTGCTTCGTCGAAGCCGCGAAGGCGAGACTGGTAACCCGGAACCACGGAGCCATCATGCGGCAAGCAAGGGAGCTCATCGAGGCCCTCGTGATGGGGCGGTACGACGCCCGTTTGCGAGGCACGCGCAAGGTATGTGCTTTGCAGTTCACCGACGACGAGCGCGTCGCGGTGGAGGTCAACGATGGGTCGTTCGGCATCGCGCCCGAGGGCGCGCGCGAGGATTGTCAGCTCTCCTGCTCGCTCGACGACTTCTCGCGCATCGCTCGCGGCGAACAGAACCTGATCACCGCGATCATGCAGGGTCGCGTCGCAGCGCGAGGAGACCTGGCCATCGCGCAGATGTTCCAGAGCGTCTTCTGCCCGGGCGACGGACAGGCCGCCGAAGAGACGCCCCGGGGGACGAGCGAGCTCCCGAAGCGACGCGGGGGCTGATTATCGTCGGAGGGAGACATGGAACGTCAAGTGAGCATCCTGGACGGCGGAACGTTCGTCGTCAGCGACCTGCGCGGCAACATCGAACATTCCGTCAACCGCCCGCTCGGCCTCTTTCACCTCGATACGCGCTTTCTCTCCGAATGGATCTTGACGATCGACGGCGTCGTGCCGGCCGCGCTGTCCACCGACGACGTGCAGTACTTCCAGGCCCAGTTCTTCCTCGTCCCGAGGCCTGCGGCGATGTACGTCCAATCGACCCTGTCGGTCGTCCGGACCCGGTTTGCGGGAGACGGGTTCCACGAGGACCTCCTGCTCATGAACCACGACAAGTCCCCTGTCGATCTCGACGTCCGCATCCGAGCCGCCGCCGATTTCGCCGACCTGTTCGAGGTCAAGGACATGCTCGAGAAGAAAGGCGAGCACTATCACCGCATCGAGGACAACCGGCTCGTGCTCGGATACCGGCGCGAGCGCTTCGTGCGCGAGACATGGATCTCCGCATCGCAGCCCGCGCGGATCGAGCTGGGCGGCCTCGCCTTCCGGGTGCACATCGAGCCGCACGGCACCTGGAGCACCTGCCTCGACGTCCTGGCGGCGATCGACGGGCTGGAGGAGCAGCACAGCCGGGTGAAGTACGCCCACGGCGAGAGCCATGCGCGCCCGAACATCGGCACCAGCCTCGAGAGCTGGCTCGACAGGGCACCACGACTCATCACCTCGAACGATCCCCTCGCACGCACGTACCAGCGGAGCCTCATCGACCTGGCCGCGCTGCGCTTCTTCTCGAAGCTCATGCCGGACGCCGCCATACCGGCCGCTGGCCTGCCGTGGTTCATGGCGGCGTTCGGCCGCGACAGCGTCATCACGAGCCTGCAAGCGTTGCCGTTCGTCCCCGAGCTCTCGCGCTCCACGCTCCGCTACCTCGCGCGCCGCCAGGGCACCCGCCGGGACGACTTCCGGGACGAGGAGCCGGGGAAGATCCTCCACGAGGTCCGGTGGGGCGAGCTGACCGCCTTCGAAGAGCGGCCGCACTCGCCCTATTTCGGCGCTGCCGACTCGACGCCGCTCTTCCTGATCCTGCTCGACGAGTACGAGCGTTGGACCGGCGACGCGGAGCTCGTCCTGTCGATGGAGCACGCCGCGCGCGCGGCGCTTCAATGGATCGACGAATGGGGGGATCGGGATGGCGACGGGTACGTCGAGTACGACACGCGCAACCCCGCGACTGGCCTGGAGAACCAGTGCTGGAAGGACTCATGGGACTCCATCGTGTTTCACGACGGATCGCTCGCGCCGCGGCCTCTCGCGTGCTGTGAGATCCAGGGGTACGTCTACGACGCGAAGGTGCGGAGCGCCCGGCTCGCGCGCGAGGTCTGGCGGGACCCCGAGCTCGCGGCACGCCTGGAGCGAGAGGCGGAGGAGCTGAAACGTCGATTCAACCAGGACTTCTGGCTCGACGATCGCGGGTTCTTCGCGCTCGCCCTGGATGGCCAGAAGCGCAGGGTCGATTCCCTGACCTCGAACATCGGCCACTTGCTCTGGAGCGGCATCGTCGAGGAATCCAGGGCCGAACGGGTGGTCGAGCACCTCCTCGGCCCCCGCCTGTTCAGCGGTTGGGGTGTGCGTACCATGGCCGACGACGAAGGCGGGTACAACCCCATCGGCTATCACGTGGGTACGGTCTGGCCGCACGACAACTCGTTGATCGCGCTCGGGCTCCAGCGCTACGGCTTCAGCGTGGAGGCCGGGCGTGTCGCGACGGGCAACCTGGCGGCGGCTTCCTTCTTCCATTACCGCTTGCCCGAGGCGTTCGCCGGGTATCCGCGAGAGCTCACGAAGTTTCCGGTCGAGTATCCTACTGCGTGCAGCCCCCAGGCGTGGGCCGCCGGGGCTCCCCTGCTCTTTCTCCGCGTCTTGCTCGGGCTGGAGCCTATGGGCAACCGCCTGGTCGTCGATCCGGCGGTTCCTGCCGAGCTCGGGGAGATTCGACTCCTCGACATCCCTGGGCGCTGGGGCAGGAGCGACGCCTTCGGCCGCGCGCGTCCGGAGCCGGGCGCTCACAATCGAATTTGACCACGAGTCTCATCGATCATCAAAAGGCATCCGCCATGCCCGCTTTCGCCGACGACGCCGGCGACCTCACGCGGCTTTCAGGTTCACGGGCGACATCGGCTCCTGCCCGGAGAGAACGCGAACGACCTCGTTCGCCGCGAACCGCCGGACGAACTCGAGCGCCTCCTCGGAGTAGTAGGCCGCGTGGGGCGACAGGACGACATTATCGAGCGAGAAGAGCGGGCTCGCCGGCGTCCAGTCGCGCCGCTTCGCCGGCTCCTCGGCGATGTCGTCGAGCCCGGCGCCTGCGATCCACCCCTCCCGGAGCGCCCTGTGCAGAGCGTCGTCGTCGATGATGGGCCCGCGGGCGGTGTTCACGAGGATGGCTGTCGGCTTCATGCGCCGGAGCTCGCGCTCCCCGAGGAGACCACGCGTCTCGGACGTGAGCGGCGCCTGGACGACGACGTAGTCGGAGCTCTCCAGGAGCTCGTCGAAGGACACGGGGATAGCGCCGGCGGCGCGGATCTCGTCCGGGTCGAGAAAGGGGTCGTGCGCCGTCACGCGCACGCCGAAGCTCGCCATCCGCGCGCCGATACCCCGGGCGATCGCGCCGAACGACAGGAGGCCCAGGGTCGCCCCCCGCATCCGGTGGATGGGCCGGCCATCTTGCCAGGACCAGGATCCACCGCGCGTGGCGCGATCGTAAGCGGGCAGCTTGCGGGCGAGCGTGAGCAGGAGCGCCACGGCGTGGTCGGCGACCTCGTCGGCGCACCAATCGTTCGGCGCATTGGTCACCCGGATCCCGCGCTTCGTCGCCGCCGCGACGTCGACGGTGTCGACGCCGGTGCCGTACCGAGCGATGACCCGGCAGCGCTGGAGCCCCGAGATGGCTCGCTCCTTGACCTCTGCGTACTGCGTGAGCACGCCGACCGCGTCGCGCGCGGCGGCCACGACGTCCTCCTCGGTCTTGCATTGCGCGGCGACCACCTCCAGGCCGGCCGGTTCCATGATGGAGCGCTCGATATCGATATCGCCGAAATCGTGGTCCAGCACGACGACCGGCCCCGTCTGTTTCATGCTCATGGTTCTCACCTCAGCTCCCCGAGCCGTTCAGTGCGAGTGGCGAGGCAGCCCGCGAAGCTGAACGAGGTGCTGGTACCGGATGGCCGGCTCGAAGCACGCGCCGGTCGACAGCGGGCCGACCGAGCTCCGGTAGAGCTCCTGCCATGGAGTCTGGTCCTCGCAGTGCGACGGCGTGATGGACTTGCGGCGCTGCTCGATCTCGTCGTCGGAGAGCAGCACGTCCACGCGGCGACGGCGCAGATCGATCTGGATGCGATCCCCGGTCCGGAGCAGCGCGAGGCCGCCTCCCGTCGCGGACTCGGGCGACGCGTTCAGGATCGAGGGGCTGTCCGACGTACCGCTCTGGCGGCCGTCGCCGAGCGTCGGCAGCGACGTCACCCCGCGCCGGACCAGCGCGTCGGGCGGCTGCTGGTTCACGACCTCCGCGGAGCCCGGATAACCAACCGGCCCCGTGCCGCGCATGACGAGGATGCAGCTCTCGTCGATTCCGAGCGACGGGTCGTTGATGCGCGCGTGGTAATCCTCCGGCCCGTCGAAGACGACGGCCCGCGCCGTGAAGACGTCGGGGTGCTCGGGGTCCGACAGGTAGCGGTTGCGAAAGGCCTCGCAGATCACGCTCGTCTTCATGACGGCCGAGTCGAAGAGGTTCCCGCTCATGACGAGCAAGCCTGCCGCGGGGAGCAGGGGCTCTTCGTACGGTCGGATCACGTCGCGGTCGGTGGCGGCGGCGTTCGCCACGTTCTCCCCCACCGTGCGTCCGGAGACCGTGAGGGCATCCGCGTGGAGGCGGCCCGCGCGGAGCAGCTCGTTCATGACGGCGGGCGCGCCTCCCGCGCGATGGAAGTCCTCGCCCAGGACGCGCCCGGCGGGCTGGCAATCGACGAGCAAGGGCACGTCTTGCCCCACCCTCTGCCAATCGTCGTTGGTCAAGTCGACCCCGATATGGCGCGCGATGGCATTCATATGGATCGGACAGTTGGTCGACGCGCCGATCGCAGAGGCGACGGCGATGGCGTTCTCGAACGCCGCCTTGGTCATGATCGCGCTCGGCTTCAGGTCCTCGTGGACCATCTCCACGATCCGGCGTCCGGTCGCGTACGCCATCTGCGCCCGCTCCCGGTGCGGCGCCGGGATCGCCGCGCATCCGGGCAACGACATCCCGACGGCCTCGGCGAGGACGTTCATCGACAGGGCCGTCCCCATGGTGTTGCAGTGTCCCGCGCTGGGCGCGGCCGCGGCGACCATGCCCATGAACTCCGCGTAATCGATCGCGCCGGCCGCCAGCAGCCTGCGCGCCTCCCAGATCACGAGCCCCGAGCCGGCGAGCCTCCCCTGGTAGTATCCGTTCAACATCGGCCCGCCCGAGAGCACGATCGCGGGCAGGTCGACCGTCGCTGCCGCCATCAGGCAGGACGGCGTCGTCTTGTCGCAGCCCGTCGTGAGCACCACGCCGTCGATCGGGTATCCGAAGAGCACCTCCACCAGCCCGAGGTACGCGAGGTTCCTGTCGAGGGCTGCGGTGGGCCTCTTGCCTGTCTCCTGGAGGGGGTGCGCCGGAAATTCCAGCGGGATCCCGCCGGCGTCGCGCACGCCCTCCTTGACCCGGACGGCCAGGCTCACATGGTGTCGGTTGCATGGCACGAGATCGCTCCCCGTCTGGGCGATCCCGATGATGGGGCGGCCGGCCTGGAGCTCTCCCAGGGTCAGCCCGAAGTTCAGGTAGCGCTCGACGTACAGCGCCGTCATCTCCGGATTGGTCTCGTCGTCCCACCACGCCTGGCTTCGCAGCTTTCGCCTCTGGCTCATCGCTCGTTCACTTTCTGCGATCCTGTGGCGCCGCGGCCCGCCCGGGAGCCGGGAGCCCTTCGTCGCGCGTCGCCGTGCCGGCCTCTGCGATCCGGATCACCGTCTTCACGCCGCCCCCTGGCTCTCGCAGCAAGGCCGGCACCTCGTCGAGCGCTACACGTCGCGTGATCACGCGTCGCACGGCGTCTGGAAACAGCATCAGGAACCGCTCGAGCATGCGAACGGCTTGCTCGTAGGACTCGCGGTCAGCGTTCACGGTCCCGAGCATCACCTGGTTCTGCAGGACGAGATCGCGCATCAAACCGGCTGCGTCGAAGCCGATCGCGGGCCTCGGGGCGGGGACGCCCGTGAGGATGAACACGCCGTTGGGCGCCAGCGCGGCAACGGTCTGGAACGCGAATTCGGGCACGCCGACCGCTTCGATGATCACATCGAACCGCCCGGCGCGGCGCACGAGCCCGTGGACGTCGGTGGAGGCGCTCGACACGTAGTCGGCGCCGATGCTGCGCACGAGCTGCGCCCGGTCGTCGTCATCCGGCTCCCTCGAGAAGACGACCGTTCGAGCTCCCCTCGCAACCAGGCCCATCGCCGTGAGCACGCCGATCGGTCCAGCGCCGAGGACCAGGCCCCGCGCCCGGCCATGATCCCATGGCAGGCGCGTCAGGATGGCGTCGAGCTGGGCGAACGCTTTGGCCGTGATGCTCAGCGGCTCGACGAGGGCGCCGAGCTCGCCGACCGCCGGTGGGACGGGAACGAGGTAGCATTCCTCCTCGACGACGAGCTCGGTCATGAAGCCGCCCGCCCCGCAGATACCGCGCTCGATGAACTCGCCCGTCGTGCAAAAGTCCTGACGCCCGGCGCGACAGGCAGGACACTCGACGCGGTGGCAGGGCCGGCGCACGGTCGGCACCACGAGATCTCCGGGACGAACGCGCTCCACGCCCTCACCCGTTCGCACGGCTTCCGCAACTGCCTCGTGTCCCAGCACGAGCCGGTCCGTCCCTGGAGGCGCGGATCCGTAGGCGAATCCCGCGATCTCTCGGTCCGTTCCGCACACGCCGACTTCGAGCATGCGAAGCAGCACGTGCCCGCGCGCCAGCGGCAGGGCATCGGGTCCGTCTTCCTCCACGAGACGCACCACCCTCTCGGCCATGAAGGCAGCAACTGATCTCACGCGTTCCCCTCCCCTGCGAGCATTTGCCCGCGCGCCGCCGCGCGATTGGCTCCATGGGTCGCCCGTACGAACGCGGCAAGCCCCCTCTGGGCAGACGGGTCCGCGACTCCCGGGCGACCGAGCGAATCGGCGACTCGGTCGCTCCGTGCGCGCTCAGCCGCGCCGAGCCGCTCGGCATCGAGACGCGGTCGCTGCTCCTCGCCGCGACCGAGCGCGACGGTCCGAGCCTCGCGTCCCGCGACGAGCACGCGGCCGCGGTCCGGTCTCTCTCCCGGGTTGGAGGCGGACAGTCGGCCGGCTACATTCCGAAAGGATATCGGGTCAGGTTGACTGTGCCGCTTTCGCGGACCTGCTGCAGGGCTTTCCCGTACTGGAGGAGGATGCCCAGCGCGTAGTGGAGCCGCTCGCGGATGCGCCCGTCGTCGGGCGATTGCGGCTCCGCCGGGTCGTTGAGGAGGTCGCGGACGTGGCGCACGATCACGTGGTCCGGGATGTAGCAGAGGTACGTGTTCTTGTAGCTGCTCATGCGCAGCTCGGCGATCGGGTAGGAGCCGCCCAGGCTCGCCGAGACCGCGACGATGAGCGCGGGCTTGTGCGCGAGCTCGCCCTTGGAGCAGAGGAGGAAGAAGTTCTTCAGCGCCGCGGGGACCATGCCGCTCCACTCCGGCGTCACGATCACGAAGGCGTCGGACGCGGTGAGCTCGGCGGAGATGGGGGACCAGAGGCGCTCCCATTTCTCCGAGGGCTGCCATGCCTCCGGGTCCCAGAGCGGCAGCGGGTTGTCGGCGAGATCGAGCACGTAGGTGGAGGAGACCTCCGCCGCCGACGTCAGCTGCTGCTGCACGTAGCGGGCGACCTTCCCCGATTCGGAACCATTGCGGTGACTACCTGAGATGACAGCGAGCTTCATGGGGCGTTGCATGCGGCGGGCGAGGGATCGCGCGGCGCTCCTGGCTATCGGTGGATTGAGGCGCGGGATGCTACCCCGGCCTCGCGCGTCGCGTCGAGTCGAGGATTCCGTCGGCGCGCGAGCTTTCGCCCCGCCGCCGCGCGCCGTCCACCGAGCGGCGGCGGTCGCGCTGGCCGGAGGGCGCCTCCGTGAAGGTGAGAAGATGGGAAGATCATTGAGCTTTCCCCCGCCTCCCCGCTCCCTGCGCGGCGCCGATCACCGCTGTCGAGAGGCGCTGTATCGAGCGGAAGTGGACGCGCGCGCAGGCGAGAGGCGACTCCGACCCACGGGGAGCCGCCGCCGCGCCGGCGCTGCCGAGGCGGACCGCGCCGGCTCGTTTCG
The DNA here is from genome assembly GCF_051519845.1 of Sorangium sp. So ce362. NCBI lineage: Bacteria > Pseudomonadati > Myxococcota > Polyangiales > Polyangiaceae > Sorangium > Sorangium sp. So ce362. The sequence goes on from NZ_CP150332.1 coordinate 11,447,469, forward strand.
GCAGCTGTCAGCGGCGCGCCGTTTGGTCTACGATGGCCGCGAAGCGCGCCGGACCGCCGGCACGCCGTTCGGCGGTCCGGCGGGGCGTCGCCGGGGGAGGGCGGGTGACAGCGACTCGAGATGAGCGGAAAGGCGCAGAGAATCCATCGATGTCCGGGGCAGGGAGCTCCGGCGAAGGCGGACCTCGACGCGAGCTCGACCGGGCTTCCGCGGAGCTGTTGGGCGAGCGCGACCTTCACCGCACGCTCGAGCTCGCGGGCGTGGCCGTCGCCACCGGGGAGCCGCCGACGGCGAGGATCCTCGCCGTCAGCCCGGAGTTTTGCGCGCTGACGGGCTACTCCGAGGCGGAGCTCCTCGAGCGCACCTTCGTCGACCTCACGCACCCCGATGATCGCTCGCGGGATCTCGCCATCTACCGCCGGGCGGTCGGCGGCGCGGATCGCGAGTGGCGCAGCGAGAAGCGGTTCGTCCGGAAGGACGGCGGCGTCCGGTGGGTCGTGGTTCGCGGCGTGGTGTTCAGGGACGAGCGCGGCAACGCGGTGCGCGCGGTCGGCGTGATCGACGACATCACCGAGCGCAAGCAGGCGGAGGAAGCGCTGCGCCGCAGCGAGGAGCGCTTCCGCGCGGCCCAGGAGCTCTCGCTCGACGCGTTCTTCGTGCTGCGCGCGGCGCGCGACGAGGGGGGCCGGGTCGCCGACTTCGTGTTCGAGTTCGCGAACCCGGCCGCCGGCCGGCTCCTCCGCAGGCCCGTGGAGGCGTTCGTCGGCCGGCGGCTCCTCGACGTGCTGCCCGACCAGCGGACGGAGCTGTTCCCGCTCTACGTGCGGGTGGTCGAGACCGGCGAGCCGCACGACATCGAGGTCGGGTACACGGCCGACGGGCACCGCATGTGGGTCCGCAACATGGCCGTGAAGGTCGGCGACGGCGTGGCGGTCTCCTGCAACGACATCAGCGCGCGCAAGCAGGCCGAGCAGGCGCTCCTGGACGCCGACCGCCGCAAGGACGAGTTCCTCGCGATGCTGGCGCACGAGCTCCGGAACCCGCTCTCGGCCATCCAGTTCGCGCTCCGCGTCTCGCAGATGCCCTCGTTGCCCGAGCCGCGGCGGGCGTGGGCGCAGGCGGTCATGCAGCGGCAGCTGGGCCAGCTCGGCCGCATCGTCGACGATCTGCTCGACGTCTCGCGGATCACCCGCGGCAAGATCACGCTGAAGCAGGAGCCGCTCGATCTCGGCCATGTCGTTCACCAGGCGGTGGCGGCGGTCGCGCCGCTGATCGACGCCTCCAAGCACGAGCTCACGCTCGACGTGGGGCCGCGGCCGCTCTCGGTGTTCGGCGACACCGCGCGCCTGGAGCAGGTGATCGTCAACCTGCTCACGAACGCCGCGAAGTACACCCGCGAGGGCGGGCGGATCTGGCTCGCCGCGCGCCCGGAGGGGGCGGAGGTCGTCGTCCGGGTGAAGGACACGGGCTACGGCATTCCGGAGGAGATGCTGCCGCGCGTGTTCGACCTGTTCGAGCAGGCGCACCCGACGCTCGAGCGCGCGCGCGGTGGGCTCGGCATCGGGCTCACGCTGGTGAGGCGGCTCGTCGAGATGCACAGCGGCTCGGTGTCGGCCGCGAGCGAGGGCGAGGGCCGCGGCAGCGAGTTCACGGTGCGCCTGCCCGCCGCGGAGCCGCTGGGCGAGCCCGTGGGGGCGCTCGGGCCGGCCGCGAGCGCGCTCGCCCGCCGGATCCTCGTCGTGGACGACAACCGCGACCATGCGCTCGCCCTCGCCCTCCTCCTGGAGCAGGCGGGCCACGTGACCGCGCTGGCCCACGACGGTCCTGAAGCGCTGGAGGCGGCGCGCCGCTTCGCGCCCGAGGTGGTCCTGCTCGACATCGGCCTGCCGAAGATGGACGGCTACGAGGTCGCCCGGAGGATGCGGGGCGAGGCGGGCGCCGGGGCCCTGAGGATCGTCGCGTTCACGGGGTACGGGCAGCAGGACGATCTGCGCAGATCCAGGGAGGCCGGGTGCGATGCCCACCTGATCAAGCCGATCGCTCCCGAGGTGCTGTTCGCGCACATCGCGGGCGGCGAGCGATAGCGGGCCGCGGCGGGGTCGAGCGCGGCCGGGCGCCTCGCTACACGGTGCGCTGCAGCGGGGTCTCCTCGGCCTGGGGAGCGGCGCTCGCGCCCCCGGCGAGGGGCGACGTCTCCAGGTGCGCCAGGAGGTCGGCCGGGCCGTCGTACACGGCGATGGCTCCCGCGAGCGCGCTGTCGGTCCAGCCGCCCGAGCGGAAGCCGATCGTGCGCAGGCCGGCCCGCGCTGCCGCCTCGACGTCGTAGGGCGTGTCGCCGATCATCACGACCTCCCCGGGCGGCAGCCTCAGGTCGCCGAGCGCCGCCTGCACGATGTCGGGATCCGGCTTGGATTGCTCGGCGTCGCTCGACGACGTGGCGCTCTCGATGACCCCGTCGGCGCCGGTGAGCTTGAGGAGCTCGCGGAGCTTCTCCTCCTTGGCCGAGCTCGCGATGACGATCCTGATGCCGCGGCGGTGGAGCTCCTCGAGCAGCTCCTTCGTGCCGGGGAAGGCCCGGAGCTCGGGCAGGAGCTGCTTCATGAAGATCTCCGAGCAGCGCCCGCTGATCCTCTTCCCTTCCGGGCTGTCGCTGGAGATCCCCGTCACCCTGGGGAGGAGCTTGTCGCCGCCCATCCCGATGAGCCGCCGCACCTCCTCGAAATGGACCTTGTGCCCGAACTCCTCCAGCGCATCGATCCAGGCGCGCGCATGCGCGTCGTTGCTGTCGATCAGGGTGCCGTCGACATCGAAAATTACGCCGCGAATGGATGCCATGACCCGGGACCTTTCCTGTTCGCGGCGTGACGGCGGCCGGGTTCCCGGACAGCGCTGCCAGGGGGCCGCTGGACTCCGGGCGGGCATCGAGCAATGCACATGCCGGGCGCGGCGGCGCGGCGCGGGCGCGCGCCGCTCACGTCGCCGCCGTGGCGACCTGGCAGGCTTGTGGCAGATCGCCCCGCGGCAGGCCGGCGGCCGCCGCGGGGACGCGATTGGGAAGCAGCGGTGCGAGCACGGAGCGGGGCGCCGGCGGGCGAGGGGAGTCGAGAGCCGGTTTCGGCGTCGACAGGCGCGACGGGATCTGATGGAAGTAGACGAGTTCGTAAGAGGGGCCGCGGGGGAGCTCACGTGCTGCTGTGCTGGTCCGGTGGAGAGCGCAATGGCGGATTGGGATCCTGCTCAGTACCTGAAGTTCGAGGACCAGAGGGCGCGTCCGGCGGTCGACCTGCTCGGCAGGGTCGACGTCGACGTGCCGGGCGAGATCGTCGATCTCGGCTGCGGGGCGGGCAACATCACCCGTCTCCTGGCGCAGCGCTTCCCGGACCGGGGGATCGTCGGGGTCGACAGCTCGCCGGAGATGCTGGCGAAGGCGCGCGCCGCGCTGCCGGGGGCGCGGTTCATCGAGGGCGATATCGCGCGCTTCGTGCCGCCCGCGCCGCCGGCGCTGATCTTCAGCAACGCCGCGCTCCACTGGCTGGATGACCACCCGGCGCTGTTTCCAGCGCTCCTCGGGCGGCTCGCGCGCGGCGGCGTGCTGGCGGTGCAGATGCCGAGGAACCACGGCGCGCCGTCGCACACGGCGATGGTGGAGGTGAGCAGGGGGCCGCGCTTCCGCGACAAGCTGGCGCCGGTGGTGCGGGAGAGCCCGGTCGCGGCGCCTGCGGTGTATTACAGCGTGCTGGCGCCGCACGCGGCGCGGGTCGACCTCTGGGAGACGGAGTACCTGCATGTCCTCGAGGGCGAGAGCCCGGTCGTCGAGTGGACCCTGGGGACGGCGCTGCGACCGCTGCTCACGGTGCTCGATGAGGACGAACGGGCCGAGTTCCTGGAGGCGTACGGGAGGCGCCTGGCTGCGGCTTATCCGAAGGCCGCGGACGGGAAGACGCCATTTCCGTTCCGGAGGTTGTTCCTCGTCGCCAGGGCGAGGTGAGCGCCGGATTGCGCTGGTGCGGCGCGGGCGCTGCGATGGATCAGCGCGTGTACTCGATGGCGCCGACGCCCTCGGCCTGGGGGAGCACGGTCACGAGCGCCTGCGCCCCGAAGGAGCTCGACGAGAGGGAGGAGCGGACGACGACGAGCCATGTCTTGTCGCCCCTGCGCGCGACGAGGATGGCGCACCGTTCGCCCTGAGGCGTGCCCGCGCGCGCGTCGGCCTCCGCTACGACGCGCGCCTCGGAGGCGGCGCAGCCGTGGACGTCGAACTTGCGGTGCGACAGCGCGGTGAGCGCGACGCTCGCCGCCTTCGTGGCGCTCTCGTCCGCCGCCGGAGCGGCCGGGGCCGGCGCCGGGGCGCATCCGGAGGAGAGCGCTGCGAGGAGGGGGACCCATCGGGCGATCGTGCGTGTCACGGGCGATGTCGTATCGCGGCGGCGGCTCCGGGGGAAGCCCTGGTCGCGAGGGGGCCGGTCGGCGTCGCGCGAGATCTCTGGAGGGGAGCGCCAGGGCATTGCGGCCGCCGGCCTGCGGCCGCGGCGGAAGCGCGCGCTGGGCCGGTGCGCGCGAGACCGGACAGGCTTTTACGTGGTCGAGCCGTGATTCGTTTCACTCATTCGCATTTACGGGAACCAGGGTTGGAAGCCCTGCGCGCAGCTTGCCCATCTCCATAGCTCGCAGTAGCGTGCCGCCCATGCCGACGCTCGAGCACAACGGTCTCGTCGACATGTTCCGCGAGAAACCGTCGCTTGCGCCTCACTTCCTCGAGATCCTCTTCCATCTGGATCTCCCACCGTACACAACGGTTGCGGTGGTCGAGGGCTCGCTGGATCAGCTCGTTCCGGTCGAGTTTCGCGCCGACCTGGTGCTCGAGCTCCGCGATGGCAGCGGGGCGGTGGTGCTCTCCATCGTCCTCGAGGTTCAGCGCGACATCGATCGGCGCAAGGGCTACTCGTGGCCCGTCTACGTTGCGGTCGTGCGGGCGCAGAAGGAGTGCCAGGCCATCGTCCTGGTCGTAGCACCCGACGCCGAGGTGGCCGCCTGGGCCGCGCAGAAGATCGATCTGGGCCTGGGGCTTGGAACGGTCCAGCCGCTGGTGCTGGGGCCGGCGATCGTTCCTGAGGTGACGGATCAGGACGAGGCGGAAAAGGAGACGGAACTCGCCATCCTCTCGGCTGCGGCGCACGGCAACGGAGCGAACGGGCTCGCCGTGGTTCAGGCTGCGCTCGGCGCGCTCGGACGGTTCGACCACGAGCACGCGGCGGTGTACTTCCAGATCGTCTACAATGCGTTGCGTGAGCCCATGCGGAGGGCCCTGGAGGCGCTGATCATGGAACGGCAGACAGAAGGCAAGGCAACTTTCCCCCCGTTCGCCCAGCAGCTCATCGAGCGCGGCCGGATCGAGGGCATCCGCGAGGGCATCCGCGAGGGCAAGCTCGAGGGCATCCGCGAGGGGGAGCTCAACGGGAAGCGCGACACCTTGCTCAGGCTGGTCGCTCGTGCAGGCATTGCGCTCACCGACGACGACCGCGCGCGCATCGAGGCTTGCACGGATCCGGCGACCTTCGATCGCTGGGTCGATAACGTCCTCGGGGCAAAGAAGGCTTCGGACGTGCTCTCCTGACGCACCGGGGAGCCTCGCGGGTACCCGGACCTCTCCGTGCGTTCCCGCGCCGCGCGCTGGCTCGCCTGCTCCCGCTCCCCGCGCCGGCTGCAGAGAAAGGCCTCCAGGAGCGCCATTTCGAGAGCTCCAGTGTTTCGTGCGCCCGGTCCGAAATCCGCGCCTGACCCCGTTCTGCACGCGCCTGACGAGCATCCGCCAGGCCGACGTCGACGCGCTCACCCGCCCTCGGGTGGCTCCGGCGACTCCAGCGCCGCGAGCAGCGCGGTGAGCCCCTTCTTCAGCGAGGTCATCTGCTTCTGGCCCAGCGACCGCGTGAGCTCCTCCTCCAGCTCCTGCAGCACCCCGAGCCCGTGGAGCAGCGCCTTGAGCCCGTACGGCGTGAACCGCACCCGCTTCGCCCTCCGGTCCTCCGGATCGGGCGTCCGCTCCACGACGCCCATCGCCTCGAGCTCCTCCACGAGCTGACCCACCGCCTGCTTCGTCACCCGGGCGCGCTCCGCCAGATCGGTCAGCCGCGTGCCCTCGAGATCGATGTACGGCATGAGCGCGGTGTGCGCCCGGCGCACCCCGGGCGCGCCCCGCCGGGCGACGCGCGCCACCGCCCGCTCGTCGAGCAGCCGCGCCGAGCGAAGGAGGAGCTGGCCGAGGCTCGAGCGCTTGCGCTGGGCGAGCTCGGCGAGATCGCTGGGATCGAGGTCGTGCTTGGTCATAATGGTAAAGTTGCTTGACTAAATGGTCAAGCAACTTTACCAATTGGAGCATGCTGCGACAACTCGATCAAGCCCTCTGGGCCGCGGAAGACACGTTGAAGCTGCCAGGCCTCGGCATCCATTTCCCGGTGCGGTCTCCGGTCGTGCGCCTCGGGGACGGCGGGCTGATCCTCTTCTCGCCGCTCCCGGGCGTGGAGCAGGTGGCGGGCGAGATCCGCGCGCTCGGGGAGGTGCGGGCGATCGTGGCGCCGAACCTGATGCACCACCTCGGCCTCGCGCCGGCGGCCCGGGCGTTCCCGGGGGCGCGGCTGTACGGCCCCCGGGGGCTCCGCGAGAAGTGCCCGGACGTGACGTTCACGGGCGTGCTCGACGGCGCGCCGGACCCGCTCTGGTCGGCGGAGATCGACCAGGTGGCGGTCGGCGGGGTGCCCAGGCTCGACGAGGTGGTCTTCTTCCACCGGCCCAGCAGGACGCTGTTTCTCTGGGATCTCTGCTTTCACATCACGCAGAGCGGGCACTTCCCGACGCGCCTCTTCATGCGCCTGAACGGGGCGTACGGGCGGTTCGGTCCGTCGCGCGTCGCGCGCTCGATGATGCGCGATCGCGCGGCGGTGGGCGCGGCGGTGAAGCAGATGCTCGCGTGGGCGCCGGAGCGCATCGTGGTGGCGCACGGCGACGTGATCGAGCGCGGCGGGCGGGCCGCGCTGGAGAGCGCGTTCGAGCGGATGCTGTGAGCTCCAGGGGCACGGGAGGCCACGGGGAAGCCACGCCGCGAATGCTCGCTGGCAGCGCACCCGGACACCGGCGCGTGGCCACCCCTCGGATGTCCGGGCCTACGCGGCCGTGAAGCGGCTTCGGGCCGAGGGGCGCGACACGTTCGCGGGGTCGATGACGGCGTTCTGGGTGCGTGAGCTGGTCGGGCCGAGGGGCGGCTCGGGGCCGCTCGCAGGCGCCCTGGTCGCGGCGCATCTTAGTCCGATCCGCGCAGCCAGCGCGACCGGCGCAGGCCGCCGCGGGCGCGCGTCCGGGACGACGGGCGCCAGGGCAGCGCCGCCTGCGGTCGCCGGTGACCCGATGAGCTTCCCTCAGTGTACCGGTCGCGGTCCGGCACGGGTAGCCGAGCTTTCCTCCGGCGTCGGAGGCGGTCCGGAAGCGGCTCCCGGCAAGCCCGCGGCCCCGCCCCAGGCGGCGGCGTTCGACAGGATCCTCCTCGAGATCGAAGTACTGAGCCCGGATCGGCTCATCTCCATCAAGATCGACATTCCTCGCGCCGGCTCCCAGCTGCTCGGCGTCCTGCCAGGCCTGCTCGCGCTGCGCCCCGCCATCGCCGGGGCCGCTCAGCTCATGATCCTCGCGCGGCCCCGGCCGCCGCGCGAGACACCTCGGCGATCGCCCCGAGCAGCGCGTCGCTCTGCTCCGGTGTGCCCACCGTGATCCGCAGCTTGTCGTGGAGGCGCGGCGCGTCCCAGTACCGCACGAAGATCGCCCGGTCGTACAGCGCCCGGTACATCGCCTGCGCCGACAGCCCCCCCGCCGGCGGCGTCGCCAGGACGAAGTTGCTCTGGCTCGGCGCCACCGTGAACCCCTGCGCGCGAAGCGCCGCGGTGAGCCGGGCGCGCTCCGCGATCACCCTCTCCCAGCTCGTCCTCGCCTCGTCCCGCGCGGACAGCGCCGCGATCGCCGCGGCCTGCGAGAGGATATCCGTGTTGTAGCTGTCGCGCGCCTTGTCGAGCGTCTCGATGAGCCGCGGGTGCCCGAGCCCGTACCCGAAGCGGAGCCCCGCGAGCGAGTACCCTTTGCTCAGCGTCCGCAAGAGCAGCACGTTGTCGAGCCCCCGCGCCGGGTCGAGCAGCGGCGTCGCGTCGGCCTCCGCGAAGTCGACGTACGCCTCGTCGATCAGGAGCACGCCGCGGAACGCCCGCGCGACGCGCTCGAGCTTGTCCAGCGGCTCGCGCCGCCCCGACGGCGCGTGCGGGTTGACGAGGAGCGCGAGCCGGCAGCCGCTGTCGTTCAGGCGGCTCGCGAAATCCTCCGGGACCGACCAGTCCTCCTCGAGCGGGACCTGGGTGAACGCCGTGCCATGGATCTCCGCGAGCACGTCATAGAGCGAATAGGTCGGGTACGTCTCGCCGAGGCCGCGGCCGCCGGGCTCGCAGAACACCGTCACCGCCATGCGCAGCAGCTCGTCGCCGCCGTTCGTGGCGATCACCTGCTCGGGCGACAGGCCGTGGAGCCTCGCCGCCGCCTCGCGGAACTGCTGCGCCCGGGGCGGCGGGTACCGGCGGAGCTGATCGGCCGAGACGCCCCGGATCGCCTCGAGCACCGCGCTCGGCGGCGGGTACGGGTTCTCGTTTGTGTTCAGCTTGACCACGTCGGCCCGCTGCGGCTGCTCACCGGGCGTGTAGGGCGTGAGGCGGTGGATGTTGTCGCGTTCGTACAGCATGGGGATGGCCGTCCTCTCGCCCACCGTCTCGCCGGAGACAAGCGCCTCGTCGGGCGCGGCGCGCGGCCGCTCGATCCGGTCGTTCCCCGCGGAGCTCGCCGGCGGATGTGGACGGCGCTGCCCGGGTGCTCGTCGTCCCGGACGCGCGCGCGGCGGCCTGCGCCGGTCGCGCTGGCTGCGCGGATCGGACTAAGATGCGCCGCATGACCACGACGCCCGAGCCCGAAGCCTTCCTGGTCCTCTCCTGCCTCGGCCCTGACCGGACGGGCCTCGTCGCGGAGGTGACCCATTACCTGACCGAGCGCGGCGCCAACGTGGAGGACAGCCGCATGGCGGTGCTCGGCGGCGAGTTCGGCATCCTCCTGCTCGCGTCGGGGCCCCCCGCCGCGGTCGAGGCGGTCGAGCGCGACACCGGATCGCTCACCCGGGCGACGGGGCTCACGGTGCAGAGCCGCAGGACCAAGAGCCCCGAGTCGCACCGGCGCGCGGCGACGATCCCCTGCGTCATCTCCGTCGACGCGCTCGACCACGAGGGGATCGTCCGCGCCGTGTCGCGTGCGCTCCACGGCGCCGGCGTCAACATCGTCTCGCTCGAGACCTCCGCCTACGAGGCGCCCGTCACCGGCTCGCAGCTCTTCCGGATGGAGGCCCACGTCGACGTCCCCGTCGGGGTGTCGCTCGCCCAGCTCCGCAAGGCGATGGACGCCGTCGCGGAGTCCGAGAACCTCGACATCGAGGTTCGCTCGCTCATCAAGGGCTGACGCTGCCCCGTGAGAACCGGTATCTTCATCGGCCATGCCCTTCAGCAATCTGAGCTCCCCCCGCAAGGTGCACGGCCTCGACGCGGAGATCCGAGGCGCCGCGTTCCTCGCGAGCCCCGGCCTGGTCGCGATGGTCTCGACCGATCCCGTGCGCCTCGGCGTCTGCCCGATCGGCGGCGCCGGCGCGAAGACGACGAACCTGTCGCTGTCCTCGGCGCACGACGTGGCGCTGCTCTCGAAGGACGTGGCCGTCGTGCGGAGCGAGGACGCGGTCTGGGCGCTGCTCGGCATCACCCACGGCCCGAAGCTCGATCAGGTCGGCCGGGACGCGCGGCACCTCGCGACGCGCCCGTCCGGAGAGACGGCGCTGGCGCTGGGCTGGGACGGCGGCGCGACGGAGCTGAAGCTCGACCGGACCGAGGTGAACGGCCGCACGTTCGCGGTGCGCGGCTCGGCGCGGGCGTTCGACCTGACCGAGACCGAGACGCACGCGGTGATGGACGTCGCCGGGGAGGGGGGCGAGCTCCGCGTCCACCCCGGCGCGACGCCCGAGCCGGGCCCGACGCTGCGCGCCGCGCTGCCGCGCGCGGCCCAGAACCTCGACCGGGTGCGCGGCGGCCCGAAGCTGACGGCGGTGTACAAGCGCGGCGCGAGCGCGGTCTGCGCGATCGTGCGGTCGTCCGGCAAGCTCGCGGCGAAGATGCTCGCCTTCGCCGATCCGGTCGCCGACGTGGCCGTCCTCGAGTCCAGCCTGTTCGCGTGCTTCGCCGACGGCCGCGTCGCGCTGTTCGACGGCGCCGCCATCGAGGCCGCCTCCGGCGCGCCGCTCGCGCCGACGGCCAGCGTCACGCTCGGCGCCCGCGGCGAGCCCGCCGTGCTCGTGGTCGCCGGCAAGGGGTCGCCGACCCTGTGGGTGGGCACGAGCGCCGGGGAGATCTGGAGCCTCGCCGTCGTGCGCAAGCAAGGCGGCTGAGGCGCGGCGCGCGCCGACGCCGGGGCGTGCTGCGCTGTGATGCGCGCGGGGCTCACGAGGCGCGCCTCAGCTCACGCCGCGCGCGCCGCGATCCGCCCCTCGACAAGCGCGTCCGGATCGACCTCGTCGAGCGTCGTCACGACGCGATCGGCCCCCGCGGCGGCCAGCAGCGCGTCGTCGGCGAGCCGCGCCACGCCGAGCGCGGTCATCCCGGCCGCCTTGGCGGCCTGCACCCCGGAGGGGGCGTCCTCGACGACGAGGCAGCGCGCCGGCGGCACGCCGAGCGCGCCCGCGGCGGCCAGGAACAGGTCCGGCGCCGGCTTTCCGTGCGCCACCGCAGCGCCGCAGAGGTCGGCGTCGAACAGGTCGAGCAGCGTCGCGCCCGGCGCGACGGGCGGGCGGCGGATGCGCTGCTGCTCGGCGAACGTGTCGGCGCGGATCCTCCGGAGGAGCTCGCTTGCGTTCCTGGACGACGACGCCGCCGCGATGGGCACGCCGCGCGCCTTGAGCCCCAGGATCAGCCGCATCGCGTCAGGGAAGACAACGAACTCCCCCGCCTCGATCTTCAGGAGCAGCATTGCCTGCTTGCGCTCGGCGTAGACCCGCGCGCGCGCCTCGGTGTCGGGCACGCCGAAGTAGTCGAGCGCCGCGCGCGCGCCGCTCTCGCGCGCCTTGCCGGCGACCTCGCCCTGGTAGACGGCCGTCGTGAACCGCTCGGGCGCGTAGCGCGTCTCGGGCGCGATCGCGCGCCACTCGGTCGCCATCAGCGCCTCCAGCGCCTCGCGCCAGGCGCGCTCGTGCGGCGAGTCGACAACCACCCCGTCCACGTCGAAGAGGACCCCCTCGAAACGCATGCCGCCGACATGGCGCCGGCGCGCCGTACCGGGAGCCCCGGGGCGCCCTGGCGATCCGATCGATGCGCCGCCTGCGCCGCCCGCGCCCGATCGCGCCTGCCTGCGTCAGCGATGCGCCGGCCGACGCCGCCAGCGGCGCCCGCCCGCCTCCCGCCGCCGCGCCGGGGGTGCTACCTTGGAAGCTCGTGCCGCCTGTTCGCACCGGAGCCCACCCCCACGCGACGCGCCTGCCGCGCGCGCTCGTCGTCCGCGACCCGGAGCCCGAGGAGCTCCGCGCGACAGTCGACTGGTCGGACTGGTACCTCGACGACTCGGACGGCATCGGCGCGTGGGGCGAGCACGACGAGGTCTCCCGCCTGCTCCTGTCCTCGATCGCGCAGCTCGCGCGCGAGCGCGGCTGGACCGACCACCACGCCGGCTCGGAGCGGTTCTTCGCCTGGGTGCGCGAGGAGCCGCTCGTGCGCGTCTCGCCGGACGTCTACCTCCTCGATCACCGGCCCGCGCCGCCGCTGCCCAAGCAATGGCAGACCTGGCTGCCCGGCCACCGGCCGCCGCGCTTCGCGCTCGAGATCGTGACGAGCGACTGGCAGAAGGCCTACGAGGATATCCCGCTCAAGTACTGCCAGCTCGGCTGTCCCGAGCTCGCGATCTTCGATCCGCAGGCAGCCGCGCAGCGGCCGCCCGCCGGCAGGGTGGCGCTCCAGGCCTACCGGCGCGACCCCGACGGCGCGTACGTCCGCGTCTACGCGGGCGCCGGCCCCGCGTGGAGCCCGGCGCTCGACAGCTGGCTCTGCGTCGTCGGCAGCGCGGCCGAGGCGCGGCTCCGGCTCGCGCGCGCGGACGGCAAGGGCGAGCTCGTGTCCACCCAGGAAGAAGCCGCGGCGACCGACGCGCGCGCCCGGGAAGCGGCCGAGGCGCGGGTGCGCGAGCTCGAGGCGCGGGTGCGCGAGCTGGAGCAGCTGGATCCGCGATAACGCTCGTCGCGCGGAGCGCGGCGCCACAGCGCTGGACAGGAGCGCCGCGCCGGTTTTGGCGGCGCGCCGCGTTCGGCGGTAGGCTCGCGGCATGTGTCGAAACATCCGTCTTCTGTTCAACTTCGAGCCGCCGGCGACGGAGGAAGAGATCCGGGCGGCAGCCCTGCAGTACGTGCGCAAGGTGAGCGGGACCCGCAGCCCGAGCGGCAAGAACGTCGCCTGTTTCGAGCAAGCCGTCGACGACATCACCGCCGTCACGCGCCGGCTCGTCGAGTCGCTGGAGACAACGGCGCCGCCCAGGAACAAGGAAGTCGAGGCCGCAAAGGCCCGCGTCCGCAACGCGCGCCGCTTCGGCGCCTGACGCGCCGGTCCGCTCCCCTCGGGCGGCCGGCCGCAGCCCGGGCCGCCGAGCCTGGCTCTGGCCCTGCTGTTACGTTATGTTCGCGCGCATGGGCGACGCCGCCACCACCCGGCGCATGAGCGCTGCCGAGTATCTCGAGTGGGAGCGCGAGCAGGACGCGAAGCACGAGTATCACCTCGGCGAGGTCTTCGCGATGGCAGGCGGCAGCCCGCGGCACAACGTCCTCTCGAACGCTGTGGGCGCGGAGCTCCGCGCGGCCGTGCGCGGCAAGCCGTGCCATGTCCTGTCACCGGAACAGCGGATCTCCGCGAAGCAGGGGGAGCGCTACGTCTATGCGGATTCCGTCGTTGCGTGCGGCGGTGTACGGATGGAACCCGGCACCAGCGACGTGCTCGCGAATCCGAGCGTTGTCGTCGAGGTCCTGTCGCCCAGCGCCGAGGCGTACGACCGCGGTGAGAAGTGGGCAGCCTACCAGCGCATCCCGTCCCTCACGGACTACCTGCTCGTCTCGCAGCTCTCGGTACGCGTCGAGCACTTCCGGCGCGAGGCCGACGGGTCCTGGCGCTACCGCGTGATCGAGGCGGGAGGCGCGATCACGCTCGCGAACGGCGCCACGTTTCCGGTCGATGCCATCTACGAGGGCGCCTTCGAGCTCGACGCCGGCTGAAGGGTGAGCGCGGCGGGCGCCCGGCGTCGCACCCGCCGCCCATCCGTGCCAGGATGCGGCCGGATCGTCGCATGGGAAACAACCTGGAGCGGGTCGTCGGGGTGCTCAACGGGGTCCTCGGCGACTACCTGAAGCGGACCAGCAACGGCCTCGCGACCGAGATGCGGCTCGTCCCCGACGGACACCCCGTGTCGCTCGCCAGGGCGGTCGCCGCGGGCGTCTCTGCCCAGGCCACGTCGCGCGTCGTCGTGCTCGTGCACGGGCTGATGAGCACCGAGGAGATCTGGACGATGCCGGACGGCGAGACGTACGGATCGCTCCTTGCGCGCGACCTCGGGTACACGCCGTTTTACGTGCGGTACAACAGCGGCCTCCGCGTCTCCGAGAACGGCGAAGCCCTGGATGTCCTCCTCGAGCAGCTCGTCTGCGCCCATCCTGCTCCCGTGGAGGAGCTGGTCCTCATCGGCCACAGCATGGGCGGCCTCGTCGCGCGCAGCGCCGCGCACGCGGCGAGCGACAGGGATCGAAGGTGGCTGCCCCTCGTCAAGCGCGCCTTCTATCTCGGCACACCGCACCTCGGCGCCCCGCTGGAGCGCTTTGGCAACGTGGTCACGTGGGCGCTCGCGAGCATCGACAATCCGTATACGAAGCTCATCGCCGACATCGTGAACCTCCGCAGCGGCGGGATGAAGGACCTGGCTCATGCCAACCTCCGCCGCGAGGACTGGGAGGGCGCCGGCGCGGACGCGTTGCTCCAGAATCGCCGCCATCCGGTGCCCCTGCTCCCCCACATTCGCCATCACCTCATCGCCGGCGCGCTCACGGCCGACCCGAGGCTCTCTCTCCTGTTCGGGGACGCGATGGTCTCGCTGCGGAGCGCCACGGGCCGGGCGGTCGCCGACGACCGGTGCTCGCCCTTCCCTCAAGAGCACGCGCGGGTCATGCCGTCGCTCGGACACCTGCGCCTGGCCCACGACCCGGACGTCTACGCGCAGATCCGCGCGTGGTGCGAGGAGGCGGTGTGATGGACCGGTGGCGCGGCCTGAAGGACCTCGTGCAGGACGCGGTCGACCACGGCTCCCGGAGCGTGGAGCGCCTGCAGAAGCACGCGGCGAAGCTGCCCTTCGACCTGCTGGAGCAGATTCCCCCGATCAAGACGCCCGTGAGGGGGATCCGCCTCATTCACGATATGACGGTGTCCGGCGTCCACGGGGCGATCCGCCTCGTCAACCGCGCCGTGGGGGGCACGGTGGATGTGGCCCTCTTCCTCGTGGAGCAGAGGACACGGCCGGCGGAGGCGCCGGACGGCAGCGCGGGCGCCGCGCCGGACGCGCCCTCCCGGAGCCCGGACGACGAGGTGACGTGAGCCCGGGCCGGGATCACCCCCTGCTCGACGGCGCGCGGATGCCCTTCGGCGGCTCGCCGCGCCTCGGCAGGGTCGCGCGCCACCGCGCGCGCAGGGCGCTCGGCTTCTCGCCGTAGCGCTCCTTCAGGAACGTGGCGCCAACCACGCGGTCCGTGCGGAAGGAGCGGAAGTCCTGGCGGAGCTCGCACCATGCCATGAGCATGCGCGTCGACTCGAGATACCCCACCACGACGGGCCACACGACGCGCTCGCTCTCGCGCCCCGCCTCGTCGCGGTAACGAAGCGCGATCTTCGTGCCGGCGCGGATCGACGCGCGCACCTCGGCCAGATCGAGCGCGTCGGGGGCCTGGTCCCACGCGGGGGGCGCGCCCGTCGCCGGCTCGAGCACGAACGGGCGCAGCCGCTCGGGGACCGTCGCGGCGATCTTCGCGATGAGGTCCTGCGCTGCCCGCTGCAGGGCGGCGTCCCCGCGGTGGGCGACCCACTGCGCGCCGAGGACCGCGACCTCGATCTCGTCGGGCGTCAGCATCAGCGGCGGCATGTCGAAGCCGCGCTCGAGCACGTAGCCGGTGCCCGCCTCGCCCCGGATCGGCACGCGCTGGGCGAGGAGATCCGCCACGTCGCGGTACACCGTGCGCTTCGACGTCTCGAGCTCCTCGGCGAGCGCCGCCGCGGTGACCGGCGACCGCTGCCGGCGCAGGATCTGAAGGATCTGGAACAGTCGATCGGCGCGTCGCACGAGGATGCTGACACAAGGTTGTCAGCAGGGCGGGGCTACATCAAGCGAGGTCCACGACGGACCCAAGCTCTCGGAGATTGCGCATGATCATCCTGTACGGTTTCGGCCCCCTGTTCGGCTTGCCGGAAGCCAGCCCCTACGTGACAAAGACAGAGGTCCAGCTCAAGCTCCTCGGCCTGCCTTACAGGAAGGAGCAGGCGCGGCTCGAGCAGTCGCCGAAGGGGCAGCTCCCCTTCATCGACGACGGCGGCGCGCGCATCGCCGACTCGCACTTCATCCGCGAGCACCTCGAGCGCAAGCACGGCAAGGATCTCGACGCCGGCCTCGACGCGCGGCAGCGCGCCGAGGCGTGGGCCATCGAGCGCATGCTCGAGGACCATTTCGCCGCGACCTCGGGGTACGCGCGCTGGCTCATCCCGGAGAACTTCGCGAAGGGCCCGGCGCACTTCGTCGACGGCGCGCCGGAGGAGCTGCGCCCGAAGCTGCGCGAGGAGCTCCTCGCGCGCGTCCGCGAGTCGTTCCGCGCGGTGGGCGTCGCACGGCACTCGGACGAGGAGGTCGTCGAGCTCGGCGCGCGCTCCCTGACCGCGCTCTCGGTGCTGCTCGGGGACAGGCCGTATCTCTTCGGCGGGCGCCCTGCGGGCGTCGACGCGACCGCCTTCGCGGTGCTGGCCGGCATTCTCACGCCGTTCTTCGACTCGCCGCTGCGGCGCAGGGCCGAGGGCTTCGCGAACCTCGTCGCGTACGCCGCGCGGCTGATGAGGGAGTTCTACCCGGATCACCCGTGGGAGGCGCCCCGGCCGGCGCGGCCGGGGGCCTGACCGCCGCGGCGCCCCGCGCGATGGGCGGGGCGCCGCGGCCTGCGTTCCGCCGCCCGGCGCTACTCCTCGGCGGGGGGAGCCGGCGCGGGCTCGGTCGGCGTGGGCGAGCCCACGGCGCCGCCGCCGCAGGCGGACCCCCACGAGGCCGGGGCAGGCAGGGGCAGCGACGCCACCGGCGTCGCGAGGTCGTCGAGCGCGTTCGCGATCACGCCGCCGAAGGAGATCGAGTAGACGTGGTCCTCGATGAACACGCCGCGCCGCACCCCGGCGCCGCCGTAGTAGCACCCCGACGTCGCGCTGAAGAAGCCGCTGTGGTCGACCGCGCCGAGGTGGCTGAAGCCGTCGGCGATATCGACGTCGAAGAGCTCCAGCGTGCTCGCGACAGCGCCGGTCTCCCGATCGTAGCTCACGACCGGGAAGGCGAGCACGTCGCGCTCGCCGTAGTACGTGAACGCCTTGTGGTTGTGCTCGGCCTCCGAGTACGTGTAATCCCCATCGAGCGTCTCCTTGTGCAGGAGCGCCGGCGCCGACGGGTCCGTGACGTCGAAGATCTGCAGCGCCAGGCCGGTCACCACGCCGTTGTCGTCTCCATCCCTGCCGATCGCGAGGAGGTGCCCGTCGCCGAGCGGGTGCATGTACTCGCTGAAGCCGGGGATCTTGAGCTCGCCCGCGACCGAGGGCGACGCCGGGTCGGAGAGGTCGAGCACGAACAGCGGGTCGACCCGGAGGAACGTCACGACGTAGCCGCGATCCCCGAAGAACCGGGTCGACTGGATTCGCTCGCCGGGGGCCAGGTCGGTGACGGCGCCGATGCGCGCGAGCTCGGTCCCTTGCGCCTCGAGGACGAACACGCTGTTGCTGGTCGTCCACTCGGTCGCTGACCGCATCCTCGCGGTCGTGGAGACGCGGAGCTTGCCGTTGTGCTCATCGAGCGAGAACTGGTTGAGGATGTGGCCGGGCACCGAGCCCGACGCGACGTAGCGGGGCTGGCTCGGGTCGGCGACCAGATCGAACTTGTGCAGGTGCGTGGAGTCCGGGCTAACGCTCTCGTCGCCCTCCGGCGACGTCGGCTCCTGCCAGCCGCGCGCGGCGACATAGAGGGCGTCGTGGCTCGAATACACCGTGTCGGTGGCGCCGATGATCGAGGTCGACTCCGGCGCCTCGTCGAGGTCGGCGAGGTCGATCGACTCGATCTGCGTCAGGCCGTACGACGTCGTGCCCGCCTCCGGGACGTAGAAGTCCGCGCAGCTCGCGCCGAGCTCGGTGACCGTCTCGCCCTGCTTCTCGAAGCGGTACGGCAGCCACGCCGACAGCGGAGCGTCCTCGATGAGCGCCGTGTTCTCGGCGCGGAGCTGCTCGAACGCCGCGGTCCACGCCTCGGCCGTCTCGGGGTAGACGGTCAGGTTGGAGGGCCAGTAGTTGAGCGCGGGCCCGTGGGCGCCGCCGGTCAGCACCGTGCGGACGTTCTCGCCCGTGCGCCGCGCCGAGGCGTGGCCGCCCTCGAAGTAGAGCTCCTTGACCACGCTGGGGGCGCCGCTCGCGAGGCTCAGGACGGTGAGCTTCGTGAGCGGGGCGTAGACGTCGGGCGGCGGGGCGAAGTCGGTCGCCGGGTCCTCGGGGCTCGCGTCGCCGTCCGGCGGCACGGGCTCGGTCGGCGTCTCGTCGCCGTCCGGCGGCGGGGGCGCCGGCTTGTCGTCGCCGTCCGGCGGCGGGGGCGCCGGCATGTCGGCGCTGTCCGGCGGCTCGGCGCCCCCCGGAGACGGCATCGAGCCGCCGCCCTCGGCGGGGACCGGCGCATCGTCGTTTCCCGTCCCGGCGTTCGGCGAACCGGCGTTTGCGGGCACGCCGGCCATGCCGATGTCGATGAGCCGGTAGTCGTAGTACCCCGGCCGCGGCTCGACGCCCGCTGCCTCGTAGATCGGTGTCCCGTTGACCGACGAGTAGACGACGACCTGGTCGCCCGCCACGAACATCTCGAGGGGGCTGCCCTCGATCGCCAGCGAGCTGCCCACCGCGAGCGACGACGCGGGCCACGCGGCCAGCGTGTAGAAGCTCTCGCCGTGGAGGATGTAGAGGTTGTTGCCGTCGGTCTTGACGATATCCGCCTCATCGACGCCGGCGACCTGGGTGTTCGTGTCGGAGTGGGCCGGGCCGGCGCTGTCGTCCGCCGCCGCGCCCTCCCCGCTGCTTGCCCCGCTGTCGGACTGGGGCGGCGCCGGGGAAGGCGCGTCGGTGGGCGCCTCCGCCCCCCCGGGCGTCGCGCCGACGCCGCCTGCGTCGAAGCCGCCGCCGCGGATGTCGCCATACACGGCATAGCTCGCGATCATGGCGTCGATCTGGCCGTTCATCTTGGCGAGCGCGTCCTGCTTCAACAGCGCTTCGAGGTCGTCGCACGACTGAGCGCGGTGGAGCGGCGCGCGCTGCGACGTGGTCTCAGGTTCGCCGGACGAGGACCCCGCATCGCATCCGGCGGCGAGGAGGCCTGTTGCGATGAGAAGCCAGAGGGAGGAGTGGGCGCGGTGTGTTCGCATGGTGCCCGGCACCATGGCAAGGCCCGCGCCATCCGCCCGCTCGCTCGGATGGCCGCGAATCGCGGCGATCCGCGCGCCTGCGGGCTTGCCGCGCCGCGGCAAGCACGACATGCATGCACTGGCGAGGTCCGTCTGGCACACGTGTGCCATGGGGAGGGTGTGACTGGTTACTTCCACCGGCACGCGATGAGGCGGCCAGCGCGCTCAGAGGGGAACGGGCGCGGGGGGGATCTTGAACACGTCCCATGCGGGCGTGTGGTTGCTCGTGCCCGTGGTCTGGTTCCAGAGGTAGATCGACGGGTACGTGCGCACCGTCGTGCCCTCCACGACGACGCCGGTCACGTAGAGCTGCGAAGCCTTCTTGTTCGAGTCCTTCTGGAGCGTGTAGCCGTCGCGGGACGACGAGAAGATGACCCAGTAATAGGTCTTGCCGTCGACGGTCGTGGCCTCCGGCGACCACCTGGGCCAGCTGTTGTGGATCCCCGGGCTCGAGACCCCGAGGCAGGCCGGCGGGTCGTTGGCCGCGAGCCGCGTCGCCGCGCCGCCGGCGGAGGGGATGACATGGATGTCGGACGCGGGGTTATAATACATCTCTCCCGGGCCCGGCGTCCGGTTGAACGCGACAAGCTGGTCGTCGGGCGAGAAGGCCGGGTAATACTCGTTGAACGCCGGCTCCGCGGCGCCCTGCAGGGGTGTCGCCGCGCCGCCCTGCCGGTTGTTGTAGGGCACCGTGTAGAGATCGCCTGAGCCGGCGGCGATCCGCCCGTCCTTGCCGGCGTCGGTGGACACGTAGACGAGGGTGTTGCCGTCGTGGCTCCAGTCCGGCATCAGCGCCCCGCGCGGATCGCCCTCGCGCGCGATGAACCCGTAAGCGGTCCCCTCCGCGGCGGCCATCTCTTGCTGGACCAGGTTGGGGTTGGCGTCGAGGGGATAGGTCGGGACGGGCGACTCCAGGTCGAACCACGCGAGGCGCGCGTTCGGCATGGTGCTGTACGACCCGCCGTCCCAGACCGTGCCGCGATCTCTGCCATAGGAGGTGACGACGATGCGGTCTCCGGGGGAGAAGTGCGCTTGGGACATCTTGGGCGCGCCGAGCCAGGCCTGGGCCATCGCCTCCGAGCCGCCCGGCGTCACGTACGGGGGGACCTCGCCCACGGTGTCCTTCTGCACGGAGGCGATGGCGAGGCCCCAGGGCCAGTGATCCGTGAAGATGACGGACTCGCCGTCCGGCGTCGACGTGTGGCACCCGATGCACTTCACCGCGCCCTGGTCCCGGAGGCCGCCGTTCTCGGTCCTGCGGCCGCCCTGCTGCACCTGCTCGACCTTGAGCGCGTTGACGACGCCCTCCTCGCCCACGCCGAACCCTTCCAGCCACGCGTCCGCGGGCCCTTCGCCGATCGCCGCCCAGTACACCATGCTGCCGCCGGCCGGGGCCGGGGCGATGGTGATCGGCCCGGAGGTGCCCATCAGCGGCGCGCCCGGCGCGCTCGTCGACACCGAGCGGATCGTGAGGGTGATCGGCTCGTTGCGGACATGCGCGGCGAGGTTCTCCCACATGTCCTTGGGCATCTTCCATTCTCTGTTCGTCGTGTAGACGACCAGGTCGTTCTTCTCCCGGTCGGCGTGCACGCGGATCTCGAACAGGTCCTGCCCCTGCGGCGCGGTCCACCGGAACCGCGGCCGCAGCCAGTTGCTCGGGAAGAGCGCCCCGATCTCCGGCTCGGCGAGGCACGGCCCGCCCGGCGCGCCGCTGGCTGGATCGCCGAACAGCTCGGGCGCGTTCGCCGGCGGCGGCGTCCCGCGGTCGTCGAGCACCGGGGCCGCGGGGAAGTCCTCGCACACGTCACAGGGGGGCGGCTCGACGGGGCCGCCGCTGCCCACGTCGAAGATGTTTCCCGTCCCTGTGCCGATGTCGTCCGGGATCCCGCCCGAGCCGCCGGTGCCCTGGGGCTGCGGGGAGCCCCCCGAGCCTGCCGCGCAGGCGACCGCGCAGACAGAGCCGACAAATAGAGTCCCGATCCGTTGCTGCAAGGTTCTCATTCAGGTTCCTCCGTGCGCGCGCCCAGGGCTCGGTCCGCCCGGACCAGCACACCGCCCTGCCGGAGCGGTGATGCCGTCGGGATCCGCGGGTGCTCGCCTCCTCGCGCGCCCGAAGCCGGGCTGACGCGATGGTCGCGTGGGTACCGTGGTGCTGCTGCTTCGCCGCCGAGCTCCAGGGTGGACCAGCAGCGGATCGCGAGATCGCTCAGCGCGAGGCGCCGCCCCTTCCCGGCATGGACGATATGAAGAAAGATCTGAGCAGGTAGGAAGACAGGAACCTTTGTCCCTGTCAAGCCTGTCGCAGGACCCTGTCGTCCGAGGAGGGGCGTCGCGTTGTGGGTCATCGCGCCGCGGGCCCGCCGGGGTGCTAGTTTCCTCGAGTGGCATCGTCGAATCGGATCGGGTTCCCGCTCAACCCCCGGCGGTCGCCCCGCGCGCTCGTGCTCCGCGATCTATCGCCGGAGGAGGCCAGCGCCGCGATCGACTGGTCCGGCTGGTACTTGCCCGACGACGCGGAGCGCCATGGCAAGGCCGAGCGGTCCGGGATCGTCCGCCTGCTGCTCTCGGTGCTCGCGCAGCTCGCGCGCGAGCGCGGCTGGGTGGACTGGTACGCCGGCACCGACCACGCCTTCGCCTGGGTGCGGGGCGAGCCGCTGGTGCGCGTCCTGCCCGACCTCTACGTCCTCGAGCACCGCCCGTTGCCGCCGCTGCCGCGGCAGTGGCAGACGTGGCTGCCGGGCCATCGCCCGCCGCGGTTCGCGCTGGAGATCGTCTCCGGCGACTGGCGCCGGGCGTACGAGATCACGCCGGCCAAGTACTGGCAGCTCGGCTGTCCCGAGCTCCTGCTCTTCGATCCCGAGGCGGCCTCTGTCCGCGTGCCGCTCGCGGAGGAGCGGGTGCCGCTGCAGCTCTACCGCCGCGATCCGGACGGCACCTACCTGCGCGTCCACGCCGGCGCCGATCCTCTCTGGGTCGAGGCGTTCGACGCGCACGTCGTCGTGCTGAAGGATGGCCAGCACCCGACGTTGCGCGTCGCGCGGACCTCCCGCGCGACGGATCTCGTGCCCGCCGAGGAGGAGGCCCTGCGCGCCGAGGGCGAGGTGCGCGCCCAGGAGCAGCGCGCCCGCGTCGCGGAGCAGCGCGCCCGCGCCGCCGCCGAGGCGCGCGTGCGCGAGCTCGAGGCGCGCGTGCGCGACCTGGAGGCCCGCGTCGCGCGCCGGTGAGCGGCGCTCGTCGGCGCGGACCGGGCGCTACGCCGGCCGCAGGATCTGGCGCACCGAGTCCACGTCCGCGACCCGGTGCAGCACCGGCTGGAGGCCGGCGCCCGAGGCCTCGCCGAAGGCGCCGCTCGCGGCGACGGCGCGGGCGCGGGGGCCGTCGAGCACGAGGAACACGTCCCGGAGGCCTCCGGCGCCCGGCGCGTCGATCACGTCGACGATGCGCGAACGATCGAGGTGCAGCTCCTCCTCGCCCCGCTGGATGAGCACGCGCCGATCGGTGATGAGGTACCGCGTCCGCGCCGCGAGCCGCGCGGGGCGCACAACCGACGCATAGAGCATCGCCGCCCCTGCGGCGACGAGCAGCACGATCGTGAGCGAGAGGGAGGCGACGAGCGCCACGAAGGACACGCTCTCCCGATCCATGCCCGCCGCGGTCACGATGCGGATGCTCCGCACCGCGTGCGCCGCCGTGACCACCGCGAAGCTGCCGAGGAGCACGCCGAGCAGCACCGAGCCGACGCCGCGCAGGCCGCTCGGGAGCCACTTGTGCCAGCCGTCGGCCGGGTGCGCCGACCAGAGCACCCGCTCGCCCTCGTCGAGGCGCTGCGAGAGCAGCCGGTGACCGTCGCCCGCGGGCGCCGACGGGACGACGCCCCGCAGGATCGCCCAGACGCGATCCGGGGCGGCGACGCCGTTCAGCACGATCGACAGGCGCCGGCGGAGCGCGCCCGTCGGCACCGCCCTCACGAGCTCGAGGTCGCCGACGCCAGGGTGCTTCGGATGCCAGTGGATGCGCGCGTAGCTGATCGACCGCCGCTCGATGGAGCGCCGGAGCTTCCCGCGCTGCACCACGATGTGCAGGTCGGTGAGCTGGTACTCGAGCTCCGAGCGCCACCAGCGCGGCAGGTAGCTGAACGCCACCGTGAGGCTCGCCATCCAGGCCGCGAAGGCGAGCAGGTGGGTCGGCGACGCGTCGAGCGCCTTGCTCACCACGATGGCGGACGCCGTGCTGATCGCGGAGGTGACGCCGCAGACCACCGCGCCCACGACGTAGAGGAGCGGCGTCGCGACGACCTTGGGACGTCCGGACCAGATCACCGTCTCATTGAACACCGAGTCGCGCATCTCGACGGTTCTCCGTTCGGGGTGAGCTGGCCGGCGCCGCCCCCGCGCGCGAGGGCGACCTCGGTAGGGTGAACCCGCCGGGCAGGGTCGTAAAGGGGCGTCCTCGCCTGCCGCTGCAGCGCGATCGGAGCGCGACCGGAGGCGATGTGCGGGAGCGACGTGCGGCGGCCCGTACGCAGCTGACCCGCGCCTCGGCTCAGCGCCGCTGCGGTGGGCCGTGCGCGGGCTTGCGCAGGCGCTTCAGCGTCTGCTCGCGCTCCCGCTCGCACTGCACGCGCCGCGCCTTGGCCAGCGGCAGCCAGTGATCGTTTCCCGGGGCGCGCGCGATGTACGACGCCCACGCATCCACGGCCCGCAGGTAGGCCTCCGCGCGCGCGGCGCCGAGCTCGGCGCTCCGCGCTGCGGCCCAGTGACCGACCGCGGCATACCAGGCCTCGTCGTACGGAGGCACGTAGAACCAGCCCGAGCCGTTGATCTGCTGGTCGTTCCGGTCGTAGGTCCTCGCGAGCCGGATGTGCTCGAGGGCGCCCTCCAGGTCGCCCGACCGGTCGAGCGCCACGGCGAGCCCCCAGAGCGTCGTCACGCCGTAGCGGAACATGTCGAGCGAGCCGAGCGCCGCCAGCGCGGCGCGGTAGCCCTCGACGGCGGAGGTGATGTCGCCGAGCGCCATGTACGCCTCGGCCTGGTTGGCCAGCAGCAGGGCCCGCGACGCCGCGTGCGGCTCGAGCGCGAGCGCCTCGTCGTACGCCTTGATCTCCTCCGTGTACCTGCCGAGCCGCGCATAGCAGACCGCGAGCGCGTGCCACGCGTCGGCCCGGGAGGGCGCCGGCGGGTGGGTGCGCAGGAGCCCCTCGAGCGTCGCGACCGCGCCCTGCACGTCGCCGAGGTGCTCCAGGATGTCGGCGTAGCGCAGCCGCACCGACGGAGCGCGCGAGGTCGCCGCGCCGGCGCGCTCGTACAGGGCGCGCGCCTCGCGCAGCCAGAGCGGGCCGATCTCCTCGACGCGCTCCAGGAGCGGCGAGCGCCGGAGCTGGTCGTACCGGGTGAGGAGCGCGTCGGCCTCGGAGATGAGCTCCGCGCGCTCGTCGGCCGCCGGATCCAGCGCGCGGGACCAGACGGTCGGCGCCGCGTGGAGGGGCGCCGCCGCGAGCGCGAACGAGAGGAGCGCCGCGAGGCCGGGCAGGCGCGGCCGCCCGGGCAAGCGCGGCCGCCGGCTCATCGCGCGCCCCCCGCGTTCGGCCCGGGCGGGGGAGCCGCGCCGCGCTCCCGCGGGGCGCGCGCGGCCGGTCCCCCCGCCGCAGCGCGCGCGGGCCGGTGGTCCCCTCCGCCGCCTCTCCGGAGCGCGTCGAGGCGCGCGCGCGCCGCCGTGGCCCACGCCCCCTGGCCACCGGCGCCCGACAGGTAGGCCTCCCAGCGCGCGATCGCCGCCGCCGTCATGGTCCGCTCCAGCGCGAGCGCCTCGAGGGCGAGCCTGTCCTCCGGGACCGCGAGGTAGTCGAGGGTGCGCAGGCGCGCCGCCGCGCTGGCGAGGTCGTCCGCGGCGTGCTCGCGCGCGGCGGCGCCGGCGTGCGGGTCGGCCGCGCGGGCGCGAGCCGCCGCCTGGGCGCGGTGGTCGGCCGCGCGGGCGCGGGCGGCCTCGGCGCGGGCGCGGGCGGCCGCCTGGGCGCGCTGATCGGCCCCGGCTGCCGCGTCGCCCGCGTCGCCTTCGAGCGCGGCGTCGGCCTGGGCCTTGTCGCCGGCGCGGTCGAGCGCGAGCGCGAGCGACAGCGTGACGTCGCGGGCGAGCTGCGTCTGCGTGCGCTGGCGCGCCTCGCGCAGGTAGGCGATCGCCTCGTCGAGGTCGCTGCGGGCGCCCTCGGCGGGCGCGCCGGCCGGCGGCTCCGTGGCCGCGGCGGCCATCGACAGGTGCGCCGCCTCGAGCAGCACGAGCGCGCGCTGGTCGGCGGTGCCGAGCAGGTCGATCCGCGGGACGAGCGCGCGGTAGATCGCGATCGCCTCGTCACGCTTGCCGGTGCGGGCGAGCGACCGGGCGAGATCGTGCAGCGTGTGCGGGTCCTCGACGCTGCGCGGGTCGATGCTCCGCGCGCGGTCGAAGGCGCGCGCGGCGTCCGCCGGCGAGCCGAGGGCGAGGGCGGCGCGCGCGAGCAGGACCTGCGGCGCGGCGCGCCCCGGCAGGATCTGGTCGGCGAGGCGCGCCGACGCGCGCGCCGCCTCGGCGTCGCCGCCGAGCTGCGCCTGACCGCGCGCGAGGAGGTCGCAGTAGCGCGGGAGCTCCGGAGCGCGCGCTCTCTCCCAGACGGTGGGTCCACGTGCGATGGCCCGGCGGGTCCGCGCCGAGCACTCGGGCGGCCGCCCTGCCGCCGCGGCGGCGGCGACGAGATCGCCGCTGCCCTGTCCGCCGTGCGCGGCGAGCGGGAGGGCCAGCAGGGCCGGGAGCAGCAGCGAACCGAGGTGCACGGCGGGAGTGTACCAGCGACGCCCACCGGAGGCCCACGTCGGACCCGAGGCGGCGGGCTGGGATCCGGTTGATCGGGCGGGCGATGGTCCGTTATGGTGCCCGGGGTGACAGCGCAACGGGGGGCGTTCGCGGGTCGTGTATCGCCGGACTCCGCAGCCTTGGTGCCTCGTGAGGCCAGAGGAGGATCGACATCATGGGCGAGGTGATTCGCAAGGATGCGCCTGCGGACGACATCATCGGTGACGTGCGCGCGACGCTCCAGAGCGCTTCGGCGAAGGGCGGGTCCCTCCGGGAGCTCGCCGAGCAGCGGCTCGTGCCCGTGCTGACGCTCTTCGACGGGGTGGAGGCCCAGCGCAACGCCGCGCGGTCCGAGGCGGAGCCGCTGCTCGCCAAGGTGGAGGCCGAGTCCGCGCGCGCCGACGACGCGCTCGGCAAGGTCGCCGACGACGTGTGGAACGCCGTGGGGCGCCCCTCCGCAGATCCTGCGCTGTCGATCCTGTTCCCCGGCGGCATGGCCTATTTCGCCGACCACGAGGACGGCGACATCACCGGGCAGCCGGATCGGCTGGAGGTGCTGGCGCAGCTGCTCGGCTCCGGGATTCACCCGAAGCTCAGCCTGGACAAGGCGCAGGCGGCGGCGGCCGAGGTGAAGTCGGCCGCCGCGGCGCTGCGCTCGACGGTCGAGGCGACCCGGCTCCCGCTCGAGCGGCTGAGCGTGCTCGATCGCATCCGCGCCGCGGTGGCGAAGAGCGCGCACATCGAGCTCGTGCACCTGAAGCGCCTCTACAAGGCCGCCGGCTTCAGCGAGCCGGAGATCCACGGCGTGATCCCGGATCGCGGCCGGGCGCGGCGCCGGCTGTAGTACCTCGTCGCTCACGCTCGTCCCTGGATCCGGGAGAAGGCAGGCCCGAGGAGCCCGTCATTCGTCGTGCGGCGCGGGGGGGGGCGCGCCGGCTCGACGGTTCGGCCGCGCCGCGGCCCGTCAGACAGCGCCAGGCGTGGGCGTGCGCGGCGTTCGCTCCCTGCTGGCCAGGCTCACGGGCGATGGCCGGAATACGGGGGATACGGGCTGGGCGCGCCGGAGCCGAGCGACGTGCTGCGCCCGTAGGGCCCGTAGGGCGTGCGTGTGGACGAGTAAGGCGAGCTGCCGCCGTAATAAGGCGAGCTGCCGCCGTAATAAGGCGAGCTGCCGCCGTAATAAGGCGAGCTGCCGCCGTAATAAGGCGAGCTGCCGCCGTAATAAGGCGAGCTGCCGCCGTAGTAAGGCGCGCGAGTCGAATTGCCGTGCTCCGAGACGTACGGGGTACCGAGGAGCGGGAGGAGCGATATGGCGAACGTGAGGTGCCGCGACGTGGCGCTCCGGATATCGGGGACGAGGTGAGAGATCCCCGGGTGCAGCTCGGGCCCGACGACGACGATCTGCTCCTTGAGATGGACGAGGAACTCCTCGTGTCGACGGATCTGGAGGTTGACGTACGTCCAGTCGAATTGGCCCCCTGTGAGCCCTTCGAGGAACTGTTGATCCGCCGTGCCCTGCTCGATGACCGCCCGGCTGATCGAGTTTTCCTGCGGCACCACGCCGGTCTGTCCGAGCGCGGCCAGCAGCTGCTGGCTTGCGGCGGTGTGGTGCTCGAGCAGCTCCTGGGCGAGCTCGATGACGTACGCGTCCGTCGCGTGGATCAGGGCGGTCTGCGCCTCCGCGATCTGGAGCGCATCGAAGGCGGCGATCACCGCGGCGAGCTCCGGGATCGAGAGCGTGAAGGCCTGCGAGGCGGACTCGACCGCCTCTTCCGCGCGATCCTCGTCCGCCGCTGCGAGGTTACCGTCTTCCACCGCGACGGAGCAGGCGCTGGCTCCTCCGAGCGCCAGGCCTGCGATCCATGCAAAACGAAGAGAATCGATTCGAATGCTCATACTTCCCCCATGTCATTGACGGAAGCGGTGCCGGCGCTGGAGCGCTTGGCGGTGATGCCTGGCCCGCCCCGTCATGTATCTTGAGCTGCTCTGGGGATATGCAAGCGCGAGCTCATCAAAACGATGATTCTCACCAGCGCACAGGATCGGTTGAACCCTCCGCACCGCGCGACGGACCGGCGCGCAGGTGCCACTTCTCGAGGTCGCTGAACGGACGCCGTCGCTGCGGGGGCGGCGGCGACGGCGTCGTCACGGGAGGGCTGGCAGGGGCCGGGGAGCGGCGCTGTCGGGGGATCGGCGTGATGCCGTGCCCGATCTCGACGGAGGCGGCAGGGCGGACATCAACGCTTTTCCTGGAGGAAGGGTCGGAGCTCGGGCTCCCGGCGACCCGGGCGGGACGTCAGTCCGCGGACCTGGCCGGTTTGCGCGCCACGACGCCGACGGCGCCGTAGTAGATGCCCCACGCCGCCGGGTCGGCCGCGAACCGGGCGTAGCCGGCGAGATCTGCCTCGCTGATCCGCCCGGTGGCGAGGTACCTGTCCTGGAGCTGGGCGGCCGAGAGGCTCATGATCTCGGACAGCGGGTGGCCGCCCGGGCACAGCGGCACCTCGTTCTCGACGGCCTCGATGGCGAGCCCTCGCGACGTCAGGATCGCGGGCAGGCGCAGGCCGAGCCCCGGGTCCTTGCCGTCCGCCTGGTACATCGCGAGGATCGACTGATTGACCCGATCGAAGGCCTCGATATCCTGGCCCGACGCGCCCCTGGCCGCGGTGAAATCGGGCTCCTCGAGCACGAGGCGGCCGCCGGGCTTCAGCGCCGCGAGCATGGCGTCGAGGAGATCCTGGAAATCGGCGTTGTGGATGAGCACGTAGCGGGCGTGCACAAGATCGAAGCGGGCTGCGTGGAAGTTGAGCTGGCGGATATCGCCCTCGATGATCCGGACGCCCGGCAGCCGAGAAGCATCCATGAACCCGACATCGAGGTCGACCGCGACCACCTCGCCCTCGTGGCCGACGCGCTCGGTCATCCAGGAGGCGATCGACCCGGCGCCGGCTCCCACCTCGAGGCAGCTCCAGCCGGGGCCCATCCCGGACGCCTTGAGCAGGCGCCAGGTGCCGGGGTCGAAGAACCCCTCGATCCGCCGCAGGCGCTCCAGCTCTCGCGCACGCTCCGAACCCGCAAACACGTAGCTGCTCTGGGCCATAGGAATGGACATAATAGTCGATTCCGTGAAGGAAGAAGCGAACTTCTCCCGGCGTGTCTCGTCCGGGTACCTTCCGGTCGATCTGTTGAGCGACACACAGAGGGTGAGCTGTTCGGCGCAGGCTGAGCAGCCGCGCTCGTCCCGGGAATACGTCCAGGCGAGGGCCTTCACGGGGCCTGGAGGGCCGCGGGGGTGGGCGCGGCCCGGCGGCGCGCCGTGCCCGTGCGCCTGCTGCACACGACGGCGTCGTCGCCCTCCGGTCGGCCGCGCTCGCCGGCGCCCGGGGCCGCGCGCGCCTGGTGACGAAGTCGCCCGTCGAGCACCCGTCATGCGGGCATCGCGCTTGCGAGGCGCCCGCATGATCGGCTGGAACATGATCCCGGACCAACCCTCCGCTCCTGACACAATCGGCCCGCGCAATCCCTGCGATGCGGATCGGCTGCCGGACGGGGCAGCCCGGCGCGTGCTCGTGATCGGCGGAGGCGTCGCCGGGCTATCGGCCGCGCTGGAGCTCGCCGAGCGTGGGTATCAGGTGACGCTGAAAGAGGCCGCGGCTGTCCTGGGCGGCCGGCTGCACACGCGCGACGAGCGGCTGCGCACGGGCGCGTTCCGCGTGGAGCACGGACTCCACATGTGGTTCTGGCAGTATTACAATTCCTTCGACATCATCCGGCGCCTCGGTCGCGAGCGCTATTTCCGTCCGCTCGTGGAGGTCTACTACCAGTTCAAGACGTACAAGCCGGAGATCGTCCGCAGCGTCGGGCCGTATCCCTTCAACGTCCTCAATGTCGTAAGGGAATCGCCGAACCTGAGCGTCCTCGACGTGGCCGGCGCGCGGGGCGCGCTCGGCGAGCTGGTCGGGTACAACCACGACCTGAACTACCGCCGGTTCGATGACGAGACGTTTGACGCGTGGGGGAGGCGCACCCGGGTGAACCGCAGGTTCTGGGACATCGTCATGGGCCCTGTCGCGTCCGTGACGCTGAACGATCCGGCGAGGATCAGCGCGGCCGAGATGCTGCTCTACATGCACCTCTTCTTCCTCGGCCATCCGAAGGCGTTCCGGCGTTCGGTCGCGACCGTCGATCACGGCACGGCGCTCATCGATCCGTGGGGCGCGCGGCTCCGCTCGCTGGGAGCTTGCGTGGAGGTGAGCGCCCCCGTGGCCGGGCTGCGCCTCGAAGCGGGCCGCGCTGTCGGCGAGGTCGGCTCGCCGGGGCGCTACGACGCGGTCGTGCTCGCGTCCGACGTCGGAGGCCTCCACCGGATCCTCGCTGGGTCCGTGCCCTTCGACGCTGCGAGCGCGGCGGCGCTCACCGCCCTCCGCGCCCGCCTTGGCCGGCTCGCCGTCGCGCCCGCGTACCACGTGCTCCGCGGCTGGTTCGACAAGCCCATCCGCCGGCGTCGGGTCGAGGCCGTGATCGAGACGCCGCAGCACCGCCCCATCAACCTGATCGCGATCTTCAGCATGCTGGAGGAGCAATCGGCCGCGTGGGCCCGCGAGCGAGGCGGCTCCGTCGTCGAGCTCCACCTCTACAACACTCCATGGCTCGGCGGCCTCGGCGCCGATGTCATTTACGAGTCCATCCGCGGCGAGGTGGAGGATGTCCTCCCCGAGCTCCGCGGAGCGCGCGCGCTCGACTTCTCGCTGGGCGCGTTCCAGAACTTCACCTCGCTCGAGGTGGGGCAGGGAAAGCAGCGCCCGACCAGCGACTTTGCGCTCCTCGCCGGCGTGCGAAACCTCGCGCTCGCCGGCGACTGGGTTCACACGAGGTACCCGTCCGCCCTCCTGGAGAGGGCTGTATCGACGGGGCGTGAAGCAGCGAATCACATCCTGTTCGCCGATCGCGTCCGGGAGGCGCCGCTCGCGACTGCCAGGAAGCACGGCCCTGGCCTCTTCCCGCGATTCGGATGAGCCAGGCCATTCAATGGTGGGCCGACGGTAGGCCCCCGGAGAGGGCGTTCGTCGGGCGGGGCGGGGAGGGTCGATGTCCGAGCTTCACGTCACGGGAGCACCCGGCGCAGCGCGAACACCGCCAGCCCGCCCACCGCGAGCGTGGCCGCGCCGCTCAGGATCTTCCGCGCCCTGGAAGGCGCCGGCAGGAACGCCGTGGCGCCGAGCGCCGCGAGCGGGGGCGACGTGCGCGCCGGCGACGACTCGGCGGCCAGCGGCGACGCGGCGGCGTGGATGGGCGAGGTCTCGGCGAACAGATCGAGCATCTCGCGCACGAACGCGGGCAGATCCTGCGGCCCGCGGCTCGACAGCCAGTTGCCGTCGCGCACCACCTCCTCGTCGCGCCAGACGCCGCCCGCGTGCACGATGTCGTCGCGGATGCCGGGCCAGGACGCGAGCTGCCGTCCGTTCACGAGCTCCGCCGACGCGAGCACCCAGGGGCCATGGCAGATCGTCGCGATCGGCTTCCGGAGGTCGTCGAACGCGCGCACGAACCGGCGCGCCTCCTCGCTCTGCCGGAGGAGATCCGGGTTGATGAACCCTCCCGGCAGGAGCAGCCCGTCGTACTCGGCCGGATCGGCCTCGGCGAGCGTCCGGTCCACGCGCACCCTCGCGCCGAGCTCGTGGAGGTTCATCCCGCGGATCTTGCCGTGACGGAGCGAGACGATGTCCACCGTCGCGCCCGCGGCGCGGAGCGCCTTCATCGGCACGGTCAGCTCGATCTGCTCGAACCCGTCCGCCACGAGCGCCGCGATGCGTTTGCCTGCAAGCTTCTTTCGTTCCCTCATGCTGCCCTCAACGGTTGGTCGATTGTGTCTTTGTGTCGTTCGGATCGCGCCAGGAGGTGCCTGATCGTACTGCCCTCTTTGCCCTTCGGACATGTCTCCTCCGACGCACCCTAGAGCCGGCGCCCCGCTCCGCAACCGAGGCCAGCGCAGATTTCGTGGCCTGTGCGAGCCCAGCTGCGGGTGTCGCCCGCGGCTGACACACACAGCGTGTGTCGCTTCGCGACAGGCGGCTCATGGGTCCAGGCGGCGGGGGCGCCGTCACCTCGACAGGATCAGCCTCGGGCGGAGCCACAGGAGGCCCAGCACGGCGGGCACGAGGGCCGAGAGGCCGACGATCGCGGCGCGCAGGAGCCGCTTCTTCCCGCGCGGCTTCCATCCGCCGCTCACGGTGGTCCCTTCCGGCAGCGGCGTGAACAGGTTGCCGTTCGTCGCGTAGGCCGCGCGGTCGTGCTTCAGGTGCAGCCGGTCGACGCTCCGCGCGAGCAGGCGCTCGGCGAGGTCCGGCGCCACGAGGGACAGCAAGGCCAGCTGCCGGGCCGTGCTGCCCACGAAGACCTCCCGCCGGGGTGTCCGTGCCGTACGCACGATGGCGCGCGCCACGCGCTCCGGTGGGTACACCGGGGGCATGGCTATCGGCGTGC
This sequence comes from Sorangium sp. So ce362, assembly GCF_051519845.1. NCBI lineage: Bacteria > Pseudomonadati > Myxococcota > Polyangiales > Polyangiaceae > Sorangium > Sorangium sp. So ce362. Next base: position 11,479,627 of record NZ_CP150332.1, read on the forward strand.
GCCCCGTGTAGTTGCCCGCGTGCTGGAAGAACGGTGTGTCGATGGTCGCGGGCAGGACGGTGGAGACGTGGATATCGCGGGCACGGAGCACCTCGAGCTCCTGCCTCAGGCTCTGGGAGAGGCCGCGGATCGCGTGCTTCGAGGCGACGTAGGCGCTGACGTAAGGCTCGGAGAGCCTCGACACCATCGAGCCGACATTGATGAGCACGCCGCTGCCCTGCCGCCGGAACTGGGCCAGGGCGGCGCGGGCGCCGTGGATGGTGCCGAACAGGTTGGTCTCGATGACGCGCCGGTAGGGCTCGGAGGGGGTCTGTTCGAACAGCCCGAAGAGCGTCACCGCCGCGTTGTTGACCCACACGTCGATCCGGCCGAACGCCTCGGTGGTGCGCCGCGCGATCTCCTGGACGGCGGCCTCGCTCGTCACATCGGCGACAACGACGAGGGCCTTGCCCCCGGCCTGCTCGCACTCGGCGGCGAGCTCGCGCAGCGGCTGCTCTCGCCTGGCGGCCAGCGTCACCGCGGCTCCGCGCCTGGCGAACTCCAGCGCTGTTGCGCGGCCGATGCCGCTCGATGCGCCCGTGATCACGACGACCGTATTCCGGAACTTTTCGCGCATGCCTCACCCCCTCCTCTGCGCCGCGTTGCGACGTTGCGCCGCGCGGCGAGCGGCCGCGCGCGGGCGCGGCGTGCTTTGCGGTCACAGGTGGTCCTGGCTTCATGCAAGCGCCGGGCAAGCCGCGTCCAGCCGTGAGGGCGGTTTGCGCCGCGCGGGCATCGACTCGCCCGCTCCGTTCCGTGCGCGGGCCAGCGCCTGCCGTCGAGCGCGCCCGCTCACGCCGGCCGGCGTCCGGGGGTCAGTCTGCGTCTCGAGCGCGCAGCGGTGCTCGATCGGGCGTGGCCCGATGCGCCGTTCCGGCCGTGTCTCGATCCCGACGGCAGGATCCGGCTCCAGCATGTCGAGCGTGGGACGCTACGCGGCCGGGCCCTTGGGTGGCCCTCGCGCGCATGGACGCGTCCGCAACGACGGCGGCTCGGCACGGGCCGCAAACGCAGACGACCTGGGGGACACATCATGCGAAGCATGTTTCTGGTAGTCATGGCCGCGCTGCCGCTCATGGCCTGCGGAGGCAGCCATCGTGGCGGACAATCGACCTCGCCGGGGGCCGGGCAGACGGGCGGAGAGACGCCCGGCGGCACCGAAGGAATGGGAGCACCCGAGAGCGGAGCTCCCGGCACGGAGACGACGCCTGAAGGAGAGATGGGAGCGCCGGAGGGAGGCGCCCGGGGCGGTGCAGGCACCCAGGGCGGCACGCACGAGTGGGGCAGCGGAACCGGCACGCCGGGCGGGACGACCGGAGGCACGCCGGGCGGAACCGGCGCCACGCCGGGCGGGACGACCGGAGGCACGCCGGGCGGGACGGGCACCCAGGGCGGCGGCTCCCGTACACCGGGCAGCGGTACCCACGACGGCAGCGGCACCCACGACGGCAGCGGCACCCACGGCGGCAGCGGCACCCACGGCGGCAGCGGCACCCACGGCGGCAGCGGCACCAAGGGCGGTAGCCGCACGCCGGGCGGCGGATAACGTCGGTGAGCCGGCGCTCCCGTTAGCCCGCGATCCGCCGCGCCTGTCCCGGACCGAGATGCCGTAGCGCGCTGCTACGCGAATGCGTTGCGCCGCACGATGGTCGCCTCGCGGTCCGCGCCGACCGACACCACGTCGACCGGCACCCCCGTCTCCCTCTCGACCAACTCCACGTACTGCCGCGCCGCCGCCGGCAGCTCGGTCATCGACCGCGCGCCGTCGATCGACTCGCTCCACTCGGTCACCGGCTCGAGCACCGGCATCGCCGTCGCGATGTCGTCGATCGGGAACTCTCGCGTCCGCCCCGACGGCGTGTCGTAGGCGACGCACACCTTGAGCTCCGGCATGCCCGTCAGCACGTCCAGCTTCGTGAGCGCGATCCCGTCCAGGCCGTTCACCCGCGCCGCGTAGCGCAGCGCCGGCAGGTCGAGCCAGCCGGTCCGCCGCGGGCGACCGGTCACCGAGCCGTACTCCCCGCCGACCGACCGCAGCCGCTCGCCCAGCGCGCCGCCGAGCTCCGTCGGGAACGGGCCCTCGCCCACGCGCGTGCAGTACGCCTTCGCCAGGCCGAGCACCCGGCGGATGCGCGTCGGGCCGACCCCGGCCCCCACACACGCGCCCCCGGCGATCGCCGACGACGACGTGACGAACGGGAACGTGCCGTGATCGATGTCGAGCAGCGTCCCCTGCGCCCCCTCCAGCAGCACGCGCTCGCCGCGCCGGAGCGCCCCGTCGATGAGCTGCGACGTGTCGGCGAGCAGCGGCGTGATGCGCTTCGCCAGCGGCGTGAGCTCCTCGAGGATCGCGACATGCATGCGCTCACGGCGCAGGCGCATTCAATGGCGCCCGTGGACGCGGCATCGAGACATTGGGCTTCGCTTCGCATGATGAATCGCGGAACGCACTTTCTTGTTGAATGCGGAGCACCCCGAGCGATATGTAAGATGTGCTTCCTAGCGCGGTCGGCCTACTACGCGCCTACTACGGGCGCTCGCGAAAAACTCAGTGACGAGGCACAGGGGCAGACGACGCCTCGTTGGGGCTCTGCGGTTGAATGCGTCCACTTTCCTGCGTGACGCTCTGCAGCGCTTTCTTTCATAAGGAGCTCTTGGGTGAAACATCACGATCCATCATTCCTTCGCGCGCTGGGACTCTTCAGGCTCCCACGCGCGCCTTGGCGGAAATACTTCCTGCTGATGGGGGGCACACTCTTCAGCGCTATCGCAACCGGCGCCTCCTGCAGCTCGAACGCTCCGGACGAGGAGCTGCACGGCAAGGCGAAGCTCGCCGTGGAGGGCGAAGGCCCGACCTGCGTCACCATCCAGCGCGGGACAGCCGGCGCGGTGGAGGACGCGACGATCTGGGAGACGTTCCCGACCTGGAGCGATTCGACCGTGCTCTTCCGCACGGGCACCCTGGACGGATTCGGCGTACGGCACGCCGTCATCCGCTTCGACCTCTCACCGGTGCCCACCGCCGCGACGGTCGTCTCCGCGACGCTGCGGCTCGAGCAGATCTACCGGGACGACACCACCTCGAGCACCATCAACATTCACCGGCTGCTCTCGCCGTGGACCGAGTCGACGGTAACATGGCAGAACCTGGGAAACGGGAGCGACTTCGACCCGGCTATCGCGGCCTCGTTCCAGTCGATGCCCGGCGCCGGGATCCGCACGGCCGATCTGACCTCGCTCACCGCGGCGTGGCTCGCGGGCACCGTCCCGAACCACGGCATGCTGCTGGAGGAGCCGCCGGTTCTCACGACGAGCTTCCGGAGCAGCGACGATCCGCAGGTCGACGACCGGCCGAGCCTCGAGGTCTGTTACACGACTGCGACGACCTGCGCCGGCACGCTCGACGATAACGACGCGTGCACGACCGATACCTGCGATCCGGTGCTGGGCATTCTGCACACGCCCATCTCGACCGACGACAGTGATCCGAGCACGATCGATACGTGCGATCCGGGGACCGGCGCGGTGACGCACGTGGCCTGCCCGGCGCACGACCCGACCGTGGCCACGCGGCTCATCGACGCCGTGGGCTGCATCTACCAGGGGCTGAACGCGCCGCAGACGGGCGTGACAGCGGCGCTCGATCCGGCCTCGGTGGCGGTGGTCAAGGGCAAGGTCGCGACGCGCGCGGGCGTGCCCATCTCGGGCGTCAAGGTGAGCGTGCTGCACCACGGCGCAGGGGACGCGGAGAGCTACGGGCAGGTGCTCACGCGCGCGGACGGGGCGTTCGACCTGGTCGTGCGGGGCGGCAAGCCGCTCACGGTGAAGTACGAGAAGGCGGGCTATCTGCCGGTGCAGCGGCAGGTGGGGACGCAGTGGCAGCACTGGTCGGATGCGCCCGACGTGGTGATGATCGAGAGCGACCCCGTGGTGACGCCCGTCGCGCTCGGAAGCACGACGGAGGTGCAGGCGGCTCGCGGGAGCGTGCAGTCGGACGAGAGCGGCACGCGGCAGGCGACGCTGCTGTTCCCTCCGGGCACCACGGGGACGATGACCGTGCCGGACCCGAACGGCACGCCGGGCGCGACGACGACGGTGGCGCTTCCGGCCGAGGTGCACGTGCGCGCGACGGAATACACCGTCGGCCCGGCGGGACCGAAGGCCATGCCGGGGACGCTGCCGCCGACCAGCGGGTATACGTATGCGGTGGAGCTCGGGCTGGATGAGGCGGTGGCCGCCGGGGCGACGACGGTCGAGTTCAACCAGCCTGTTCCGTTCTATGTGGAGAACTTCCTCGACTTCCCTGTCGGTATGGCCGTGCCCCTCGGCTATTACAATGCGCAGAAGGGCGTGTGGATTCCAGAGGACGACGGCCGCATCATCGAGATCCTCGATGTGAGCGGCGGGGTCGCCTCGGTCGATGTCGACGGCGACGGCGTGGCCGACGACGCGAGCGCGCTGGGCGCGCTGGGGATCAGCGACGAAGAGCTGGAAGAGCTGGCCCTCTTGTATACGGCGGGGACGAGCCTCTGGCGGGTTCAGGTCACGCACTTCACCGCGTGGGATGCCAACTGGCCATTTGGCCCGCCCGCCGGCGCAGGCGGGCCTCCAGGCGGCCCTGGCGGCGGCGGCCCGGGCGGGGGCTCGGACGGCCCATGCGCGGAGTCTGGCTCGATCATCGAGTGCGAGAATCAGGTGCTCGGCGAACGATTGCCCGTGAGCGGCACGCCGTTCGAGCTGCGTTACCAGAGCGATCGAACCGTGGGGCGCAGAGAGGGCTATCGTCTCCCGATCCAGCTTACGGAGGGAACAGTGCCTTCGCCTCTCAAGAGGATCGAGCTCTCCGTGACCGTAGCGGGGCGAACATTCCCAACGAGCTTTGAGTGCCCCTGCGAGCCCAACCAGCAGCACCTTTTCGAGTGGGACGGCAAAGACGCGTTCGGGCGCGTGGTCGTCGGAAAACTGCCTGTTACGGTGGACATCGGGTATGTGTACGATGGGGCTTACGCGGTGCCGGCGTCAACGGCGAACGGGCGCTCGTTCGCTGTTGCTTCGGACGTGTTCATCACGGGGAGCATATCGCGGCAAGAAGTCACGCTGAATCGCCGCTGGGAGAGCTTCATCGGAGGAGCTGGCATCAACGGCTCCGACGCGCTCGGAGGCCTGAGCCTCAGCGCACACCATGCTTACGATCCCAATGCAGCCGTCCTCTATCGAGGCGACGGCGGACGGCGCACCGGTCGCACCTTGCCGAACAGCCTACACCGGGTGGCAGGCGAGATCCCCGCGAGCAGCGCCGCATCGGCGGACGGTATCAGCGCCGCGTCGGCGTACATCGGCATCCCGCACGGCGTCGCGGTCGGGCCAGATGGGAGCATCTACTTTTCTGATCGGTATAGCCAGCGCATCCGGAAGATCGGCCCCGATGGGCTCATCAGCACGGTCGCCGGCGTGTACAATCAGTTCGGGTACAACGGAGACAACCGGCCTGCCGTGGGAGCGACCTTGGATCACCCGAATCACCTCGCGATCGGGCCGAATGGAAGCATCTACTTCAACGACGGTTCGAACCACCGCATCCGGCGCGTCGCCCCCGACGGCATCATCTCTACCGTCGCCGGAAACGGCTCCAGCAACGCCCCCTCTCCGGACGGCGTGCTCGCGACGTCCGGCGGCCTCGGCGGCGGTGTCCATTCCATCTCCGTCGCTCCGGACGGCAGCCTGTACTTCGCCTCGTCCACCCGTGTTCGAAAGGTGGCCCCTGACGGGATCATCACCACGGTGGCAGGCGCGGGAGTGGTCGGCAACTCCGGCGATGGCATTCCAGCCGTCGAGGCTCAGTTCACCTGGATCACCTCCGTTGTCGCAGCGCGTGACGGGGGCTTCTTCCTCGCCGAATCCGTCGGTGTTCCAGGTGCCATTGGAAATCGCATCCGGCGCGTCGATCCCAACGGAATCCTGACCACGGTCGCGGGCGCTGGCGGCGGTACACAGCAGACGGGCGACGGGGGCCCGGCGACGTCGGCGCTCCTCGGATCCCCGCAGGCGCTCGCGCTCGGGCCCGACGGCAGCATCTACTTCACAACCCAGCAGCTGGGCGACCACGACTATCCGACTCTGCGCCGTATCGCGCCGGACGGCATCATCTCGACGCTCGCGGGCAATCGTGCCATCCCGCCGTCGTGGTGCTTCTCTGCGCACTGCGGGCTCGGCGGGCCAGCGCTCAAGGCCTGGTTCATCAAGCCGCGCAGTCTGACCGTGACGCCGAGCGGGGAGATCGTCGTCGCCGACGGCCTTTCGCTGGAGGGCTCTCTTCTCGTCCGCTTGAAGGCGCCGCTCCCGCGTATGGGTGTCGGCGATTTCGTCGTGGCGAGTGATGACGGCAAGGAATACTACGTGTTCGATGAGAAGGGGCGCCACCTCGCGACGAAGGACGCTCTCCTCGGGTCCACGCGCTACCAGTTCGGCTATGACGCCGGCGGGAGATTGACGACGGTCACGGATGTCGACAACCAGGTGACGACCATCCATCGCGACGCGGCCGGCGCGCCGACCAGCATCGTGGCGCCCACCGGGCAGACCACGACGCTCGAGCTGGACGCCGAGGGGTATCTCTGGAGGGTGACCAACCCGGCGAACGAGACAACGACGCTGGAGTACTATCCGGGCACGGGCCTGCTCAGTGCCTTGATCGACCCGCTCGAGCGCCGTCATGAGTTCGAGTACGACGCAGATGGCCGCCTCACGAGGGATACCAACCCGGCGGGCGGCTTCAAGGAGCTCAACCGGACGCCCACGTCGTCAGGCCACAATGTCACGATCACGACGGCGATGGGGCGGGCTCGATCTCATGTGCTCGAGTCGCGTTCGGACGGGGGGAAGCGGCGGGTCCATACCGGATTCGACGGACTGTCGACCGTCGTGGAGATCAATCCGAACAGCACCACGAGCACGACGAGGCCAGACGGCACCGTGGTTTCTACGGAGACGAGCGGTGATGCGCGCTTCGGGATGCAGTCGCCGATCGTCGGCAAGGAGACCACGGTCACGCCTCTCGGGCGGACGAAGCAGGTCACCCGATCGCGCTCGGTGGTGCTCGCAGCGCCAGACAACCCCCTGAACGTCACCTCGGCGACCGATCTCCTGAGCGTCAACGGAGACACGTTCTCCGAGGTGTTCGACAAGGCTACGCGGACGATCGTCGGCACATCCCCAGAGGGCCGTCAGTCCACGGTCACGCTCACGGCCAATGGACGGGTCCAACGCGTCGAGACGCCTGGGATCTTGCCGATCGATATTGCGTATTATTCGGACGGCCGACTGCACACCAAAACTCAGGGCCCCAGGACCTGGACCTATACGTACGAGGACAACGGCTGGCTCACGACGGCGACGGATCCGCTGCTCCAAACGACCTCGTTCCTGCACGACCCGGTGGGGCGGGTCACGCAGGTGACGAGGGCTGACGGCGAGATCCTCGCCACCAGCTACCATCCCGGCGGGAAAATTCATACGGTGACGCCGCCGGGGCGGACAGCGCACACGTTCAGCTATACCTCGGCCGATCGGCTCGAAGGGTATCTGGCTCCGGCCGCCGGAGGCGATCCGACGGCGAGCTCCTGGTCCCATGATCTGGACAGCCTGCTCACGAGCTCGGCACGCCCTGGAGAGCCTGCCGCGACGTTCACCCGGGACCCGTCGACGGGCCGTCTCAATCAGGTGGCCTTGCCGCTGGGGATGGGCACGCTGGACTACAGCTACAATCCGACGACAGGCAAAGTAGCGAGCGTCACCGGCCCTGCGGGGATCTCGCTCGCCTACGGCTACGACGGCGCGCTGCTGATGAGCCGAACGTGGACAGGCGCCGGGTTCGGCGGCGGCTCGCGCACCGTGCAGTGGATCTACAACAACGACTTCCGCATCCAGAGCGAGACGGTCAACGGCGGCGCGGCGCTCAGCTTTGATTATGACGACGACGGCTTCCTCACTCAGGTGGGTGGGCTCACCCTGACCAATCATCCCCAGAGCGGGCTGTACACCGGGAGCAGCATCGGGATCGTAAGCGATACCATCACACACGACCCCTATGGAAGCGTGCAGACGTATGTCGCGCAAGCGGGCAGCTCGGCGCTGTTCGACGTTACGTACACGCCAGACGCCCCCGGGCGTATCGGCACTCAGACGGAGACGTTGCTCGGAGCGGCGCACACCTACGAGTATGAGTACGACCTCGCCGGCCGGCTCACGGACGTGTACCGGGACGGCGTGTTCGCGGCCCACTACGACTATGACCCGAACGGGAACCGCCTGGCCAGAACGTCGCCGGCGGGCACGGAGAGCGGGACCTATGATGATCAGGACCGGATCCTGACGTACGGGACCAAGACGTACGACGTGAGCCCGGCGGGGGACGTGACGAGCGTGACCGACACGGCGACGGGAGATACGATGACGCTCGCTTACGACGCGCGTGGCAACTTGCGACAGGTGGAGCTTCCCGACGGCACGGATATTGATTACCTGGTCGACGGCGAGGGGCATCGCGTATGGAAGCGGGTGAACGGGGTGAACGTGCAGGGGTTCCTCTACCGGAGCGAGCTCCAGCCCGCGGCGGAGCTCGACGGGGCGGGGAATGTGGTGGCGCGCTTCGTCTATAGGCACGAGCGGAACGTGCCGGATCTGATGATCAAGGGTGGCTCCACGTACCGCATTCTGGCGGACCACCTCGGCAGCCCGCGGCTCGTGGTGCACACCGCGACCGGTGCGGTGGCGCAGCGGATGGACTTTGACGAGTTCGGCCGCGTGCTCTCCGACACGAACCCCGGTTTCCAGCCCTTCGGGTTCGCCGGTGGGCTCTACGACCGCGATACCGGGCTGGTGAGGTTCGGGGCCCGAGACTATGATGCCGAGACGGGAAGGTGGACGAGCAAGGACCCCATTGGGTTCAATGGTGGGGACTCCCTACTCTATGCGTACGCAGGGAACGACCCGATCAACCGCGTCGATCCGCAGGGTAAAGCATCGCCGTGTTCGCTCGCGAAAGACCTTGGTCTTGTGGGGCTCGGGTATGCCTGCTCGCAACTGAAGGAGCCGAGGCTGATGCTCGCCTGTGCCGCTCTGGCGGCCGTGGCGTCATACGGATTCGAGAGTGGTATATGCGACGACCCGCCGCCGGCTCCACCGCCGGCTCCGCCGCCTCCGCCGCCGCCTGGTCCGGATCCGGATCCTGGTCCTGGTCCTGGTCCTGGTCCTGGTCCTGGTCCTGGTCCGGAGCCTTGTAATCCGGAGACTGCGTGCTGCGAATAGGATTCGGACCCCTGGTACAGTATGAAGACCCGCTATCAAATTTGGTCCAACGTCGGGATCGTGGCGATATTAGTGCTGGGTGTTGCCGTGTATGAGGAGGGACGTTCGCTGTCAGGACCATCGTCCGATCTGGCGCTGCTGATCGGCTCCCTCGGCGTCTACTGTGCCGTGGCATCTCTGGGCTGGCTTGCTTTCGGAGCGAGCGGCCCAGGGAAGAAGGTGGGTCTTGGGCTCTTGGCGGCGGCTGGCGCGGGTGTTGCAGTCGGCGCTGCGTCGATGGAAGGCGACTTCGCGCGGCGCATTGCCGCAATGCTGTGCATGTCCGCGGTGCCGCTCTCGATCTTCGGCGCTTCTCTTGAGGTGCGCCGCCGTCGTCAGGCCGGTAGCCGGGGAGGTCCGCCAAAGCCGTAGGCAGTCGTCGGGCGGGCGCTCCCTCCCCAGTGGCGGGGCGCCCTCTCCAGCGGCGGGGCGCCCTCCCCGGCGACGGCGCCCTCACCCGCCCGCTCTCCTCAAGCGAACGCGTTGCGCCGCACGATGGTCGCCTCGCGGTCCGCGCCGACCGACACCACGTCGACCGGCACCCCCGTCTCCTTCTCGACCAGCTCCACGTACTGCCGCGCCGCCGCCGGCAGCTCGGTCATCGAGCGGGCGGCGTCGATCGACTCGCTCCACTCGGTCACCGGCTCGAGCACCGGCTTCGCCGTCGCGATGTCGTCGATCGGGAACTCCCGCGTCCGCCCCGACGGCGTGTCGTACGCGACGCACACCTTGAGCTCCGGCATGCCCGTCAGCACGTCGAGCTTCGTGAGCGCGATCCCGTCCAGGCCGTTCACCCGCGCCGCGTAGCGCAGCGCCGGCAGGTCGAGCCAGCCGGTCCGCCGCGGGCGGCCGGTCACCGAGCCGTACTCCCCGCCGACCGACCGCAGCCGCTCGCCCAGCGCGCCGCCGAGCTCCGTCGGGAACGGGCCCTCGCCCACGCGCGTGCAGTACGCCTTCGCCAGGCCGAGCACCCGGCGGATGCGCGTCGGGCCGACCCCGGCCCCCACGCACGCGCCGCCCGCGATCGCCGACGACGACGTGACGAACGGGAACGTGCCGTGATCGATGTCGAGCAGCGTCCCCTGCGCCCCCTCCAGCAGCACGCGCTCGCCGCGCCGGAGCGCCCCGTCGATGAGCTGCGACGTGTCGGCGAGCAGCGGCGTGATGCGCTTCGCCAGCGGCGTGAGCTCCTCGAGGATCGCGTCGAGCGACGGCGGCTCGCCGCCGAGCGCGCGCAAGGTCGGCGTCCACGCCTCGATCGAGCGCGAGACGAGCTGCGCCAGCCGCTTCATGTCGCGCAGGTCGCCGAGCCGCGCCCCGCGCCGGGACGCCTTGTCCTCGTAGCACGGGCCGATGCCGCGCTTCGTCGTCCCGAGCCGCGCGCCGTCCGCCGCCGCCGCCTCGCGGAGCGAGTCGACGAGCGGGTGGTACGGCAGGATCAGGTGCGCGCGATCCGAGACGAACAGCCGCCCCTGCGTCGAGCAGCCCCGCGCCTCGACCGCGTCGATCTCGGAGACCAGCACCCCCGGATCGACCACCATGCCCTGCGCCATCACGCACCGGGCGTTCGCGCGCAGGATGCCGCTCGGGATGAGCCGAACGATCAGCTTCTCCCCGCCCACCACCAGCGTGTGTCCGGCGTTGGGCCCGCCGGCGTAGCGCACCACGAGGTCGGCGCTCTCCGTGTAAAGGTCGACGACTTTGCCCTTGCCCTCGTCGCCCCACTGCGCGCCGACGATCACGATCGCGGTCATTCCGAAGCTCCTCCCGGATCACCTGGCCCGTCATCGGCCCGCTCGTACCTCCGAGCGGCTCCGTCCGGGTCCACGTCCGCCTTTACCCCAGGCTCGCTTGCCGAGCGAGCGTCTACTTGCCGCCCCGACGCGGCGCCCCCGTCTTCAGCACGATCGCCCGGGCCGCCGCGGCGTCGTCGAGGCCCGCCGGGACCACGCCCGCCTCGGACGCCCCGCCGCGCGGCGCCGCCTCGACAACGAGCGCCCCGTCCCGCTCGCGCACGAGGTGAGAGAACCGCCAGGACAGCGCATACCCCTCCGGATCCTGGTCCTCAGCGTGCACCACGACCGGGACGGCGAGCCCCCGCAGCGCCGCCGCGAGCGGCTCGGCGCGCTCCGGCGGCACCGAAAGGAGCACCCGCAGCGCCGGCTCGTCCGCCGCCCCCGCGACGTCGCGCGCCCAGGCCACCGCGTCGAGGTTCAAGGCGAAGCCGACGGCCGGCATCGGCAGGCCGAACCGGGAGAGCAGCCTGTCGTAGCGCCCGCCCGCCACGATCGGCTCCCCGGGGCCGTCGGCGAGCACATGGAAAATTGCACCCGTGTAGTAGGCGAGGCCGCGGAGCTCGCCGAGGTCGACCCGGAGCGCCGGGCCGAGCTCGGGGCTCTTCCTCGCCGCGTCCCAGAGCGCGCGCAGCTCGGCGAGCGGCGCCTCGGCGGGCGTGCCGGCGAGCAGGCCCGCGGCCCGGTTGAAGACCACGGCGCCGTCCGGGTCGGCCTCGCCGCCGCCCGCGAGGTCGGGGAGCGCGGCGATCGCCGCGACGATGCGGCGCGGAACGTCGGTCGCCCGCGGGCTGGCGAGCACGGCGGCGAGGCGCGACGCGTCCTTCAGCTCGAGCACCTCCGAGAGCTCGGCCGCGAGCCCCGCCGGGACCGCGTCGAGCAGCGCGCGCGCGATCATCGCGTGCCCGAGGTCCACCACGAAGTGCTCGAGGCCGGCCTCCCGCACCGCGGAGGCGGCCAGGCGGAGGATCTCCAGGTCGCCGCCGAGCGTGCTCACGCCGTACAGCTCGACGCCGGCCTGCGGGATCTGCCGGTGGCGCCGCGCCCGGCCCTGGCGTCGCCGCAGGACGGTGCCCTCGTAACAGAGGCGGATCGGGCGGGGCGCGTCGGCGAGGCGCGTGGCCACGAGCCGGGCGATCTGCGGGGTCATGTCCGGGCGGAGCGCGGCGACCTCGCCCGACTCGGGCTCGATGAAGCGCAGCACGTCCGCGGCCTCGAGGGTGCCGAGCCCGCGCTCGAGCACCTCGGCGAACTCGAACGCCGGCAGCGAGACCGGCTCGTAGCCGTACAGGACGAAGTGATCGAGCACGCGCCTGGCGAGCGCGCGGCGGCGCTGCGCCTCCTCCGGGAGGAGATCGCGCATGCCGGCGGGCAGCGGGTGCGCCAGCGCGCGCGGCGGCGCGGAGACGGACGGCGCTGGCCGGTCCACTTCGGGCGTCGGAGCGTGGCGGTCTTCCCCCTCGGGGGCTTCCCATCGCGGAGCGTCGCTGGACATCGTGGCCCCGCTTATACCGGCTGAGCACGCGGTGCGCACGCGGCGCGCACGTCCGTTGAGCTTGCCGTGGCAAGCCGTTTGCTGATCGGAGCGCACCACCGGGCCCGTGGGCCGGAAGCGCACGCGGCGCCCTCGACGGAGAGATGGCTCATGGCTCTGACCGCCGTTCCGACCGATGTTCCGAGCGCCAGCACGAGGCCCGAGACTCCTCTGGCGCCGTGCCGTCTCACCCCGTCCGGCGCGGTCGGGCCGCGCCCGGCGTCCCGGGCCGCGAGCGCGGGCCCGCTGGCCGAGGTGATCTGCAGGGCGAAAGAGGGGGACCGGGAGTCGCTCGACGAGCTCACGCGGCTCATCCGCCCGCACGTGGAGCGGCAGCTCGCGCGCTACCCCGTGTCCGACGAGGACCGGCTCGACCTCGTGCAGTCGACGCTGCTGCAGGTGGTGCGGACGATCCGCTCGTTCCGCGGCGACTCGAGCTTCACGACGTGGCTGTTCCGGGTGACGGCGAACGAGGCGCTCATGCTGATGCGGTCGCAGCGGCGGCAGCGCGCGCGCATCATCGAGGGGCTCGACTTCGAGGAGCTCGGTCTGCTCCCGACGATGCGCAGCACGATCGGCGAGGACGACGCCGCGTCGGCGGCGGAGCGGGAGGCGTGCGTCCGCGAGGCGCTGTGCGAGCTGCCGGAGGACTACCGCGACGTGGTGCTCGCGCACTACCACGAGGATCTCGGCCTGCAGGAGATCGCGCAGAAGCTCGCGGTGAGCGAGAGCGCGGTGCGCTCGCGGCTCCACCGGGCGCGCGTGCGGCTGCGCGCGATCCTCAACGCGACCGCGTTCGGCCGGGAGATCGCCGAGGGCGTCGCGGCCTGAGGGCCGGGCGCGGGCGGGGCGCGGGCCGGCCGTGCGCGAAGGCTGACTGTGCGAAGGCTGACTGTGCGACGGCTGACTGTGCGACGGCTGACTGTGCGAAGGTTGACCGCTGCGAGGCCTGAGCGCTGCGAGGCCTGAGCGCGTGAAGCCTGACCGCGTGAAGGCGGACCGTGCGCCCGGCTGTGTGGGGGCTGACCGCGCGTGCGGCGCTAGCGGGTGGCGGAGATCCTGGCGGTCGCCTGGCGCCAGCGGCGGAGGACGTCCCAGAGCTCGTCCAGGGTGCGGAGGAGCACGTCCGGACGGGCGTCGAGGATCTCCTGCTCCGAGGCGAAGCCGCCCAGGACGGCGATCGACCGCGCGCCTGCGCGGCGCGCGCACTCGATGTCCTGGGGGCCGTCGCCGACCATCACCAGCCTGCGCGGCTGGATGTTGAGGAGCTGTGCGAGGTAGAGCAGCGGCGCGGGCGACGGCTTCTTGTCGGCGACGTCGCCGCCGGCGACCACGGCGTGGAAGCGCGCGCCGACCCCGAGCGCGGCGAGCACCGCGTCGGTTGTCGAGCGCGGCTTGTTCGTGCAGACGCAGATCGACAGATCGCCCACGTCCGCGAGCCTCTCGATCACGTCCTGCGCGCCCGGCATCCAGCGGGTGAAGTCGAGCGGGTGCTGCTCGTAGTACGTGAGAAAGTGCCGGAGGACCTCCTCCACGTCCTCGGACGACTCGGGGAGCTTGGCGGCGCGCGCGCACAGCGCGCGGGCGCCGTCGCCCACGTACTGGACGATCACCTGCGCCGGCAGCGGGGCCCGCCCGGTCGCCTCCAGCGCATGGTTCACCGCCGCCACGATGTCGCCTCGGCTGTCGATCAGCGTGCCGTCGAGATCGAACACGACCGCCGTGGGAGCAACCATCGTCCCAGAGCCTACGCCGGCGCCCTCGCTGACGGAAGGTGTGGCGAGCGCCGACGTCGCAGGTCGAGGAATGAAATGTGGCGGGACGATTCGGGCGTCGCTGCCGCCGACGGCTGAGCCCGCGAGGCGGTCGCGCGGCCAGGCCTGGGCCGGCTCCCCCGTCAGGGCGTAGGATGCCGGGCACCATGGACGGTGCGGCACGCATGCTCGCGTGGTTTGACCAGGCGCTCGCGCGCCACCAGCCGGACGACGCGCTCTCGTTCACCGAAGCGCAGGCGAGCTTCACCTCGGTGCTGACGGGCCTCATCGCGGTCGAGCGCGGCGGCGGCATGCTGTTCGGCATGGTCCTCTCCGGCGAGCACGTCGACGCGCTCGTGCGCGCGGCGCTCCCGGCGCTCTCGGAGGCGGTGCAGGCCTGGCGCGCGCACTTCGAGCGGCGCTACGGCGCGCGCGGCCGCAAGGAGGTCGCCCGCATCGCCGCCGCGCTCCGCTACGCGCCGTTCCTCGACCGCGGCCCCCTCCGCGCCGACCCGGCCGTCGACGAGGCGCTCGCGCAGCTCATCGCCGCTTGCCTCGACCCGCGCCGCGCCGCGCCGGGCGCGGGCGAGCCGGACGCGGCGCCCGCGGACGACGGGCTCGGCGACACGCTCCGCGGCGCCCTGGCGCGGGGGAGCGCCGCCTCCTCCGCGCCGCGCGCCGGCTGGTCCGTCGCGGTGAAGCCCCCCTCTGCGGATCGCCGGCGCGAGGTGGCCGAGGTCGAGGCGCTGCACGGGGCGCTTCACCCGCAGATCGAGGCGCTCTATGCCTCCCTCGACGGCCTCGCCCTGGTCGAGCCGGCCTCTGCGCCTTCCCGCGTGCCGTGGCCCGCTGTGTTCCCGTCGGCGGCGCTCGTCCTCGTGTCGCCGCTCGACTCGGTGATCGTCATCCGCAAATCGAGCTCGTCGAGCCCGATGGGAGAGATGCAGCTCCTCAAGCTCGCCCAGCTGCCAGGGCACCTCCTGTGCACGGAGTCCGACCGCGGCGTCGAGGTCAAGTGGACCGTGGCCATGTATCTCGCGGTCCGCGTGGGAACAGCGGAGATCTACCTGTCCGACGGTGACTATGGCTCTCCGACGCGCTTGCTCGCGCCCGATCTGGTGAGCTTCCTGCGCGCGCTCCGCGGCGCGGCGCCGCGGCTGGACGGCGTCCTCGCGGCCCTGGCGGAGGTGCTCGGCGGCGGGCCGTCGAACGCCGGCTGAGCCGCCGGCCGCGCCGACCGCGGGCCGGGCTCGTTCACCCCGAGCCGGCGCCGCCCGAACCAGCCTCGTCGCCGGCGCCGCCCGGGCCGGCGGGCTCCTTTTCCGCAGCGACAGAGCCGCACGCGGCGAGCAGGCCAGTCGCGCCAACCAGAAGTGTCGTGACCCAAGAACTCACGAGCGTTCGCATTGCGCGATGTTCGCCTGGCCCGCACACGCCGGGATCGCCGAGCACGAAGCGGACGCGAGGCGCCGCGCGGACGGGCGGCGAGCTCCCTCAGGCCGCGGCGAGCGCGGCGACGAAGCGGTCGATCTCGGCCTCGTCGTTGTAATAGTGGACCGAGGCGCGCACCAGATCGGGGATCCCGCGCGCCTCGAAGTCGAGCAGCGTCCCCGAGGCGGTCGACACGCTGACGTGGATCGCCTGGGCGCCGAGCCGCGCCTTGACGGCCGCGGCGTCCTCGCCGTCCCGGGTGAAGGTCACGATGCCGCAGCGCTGCTCCCCGAGGTCGCGCACGGCGACCCCGGGGAGCTCGGCCAGCCGCATGCGCAGGCGCTCGGCCAGCAGAGAGACCCTGTCGCGGATCGCGGGCAGGCCCAGCCGGAGCGCGTACTCGGCGGCTGCGCCGAGCCCGAGCCGGCCGGCGACGTAGCTCTCCCAGTTCTCGAAGCGCCGGGCGTCGGGCCGCAGCTCGTAGCGGTCCGGCGCGGTCCAGCGGGCCGCGTGGAGGTCGAGGAACGGCGGCTCCAGCCGGTCCAGCAGCGCGCGCCGGACATAGAGAAAGCCGGTGCCGCGCGGCCCGCGCAGGTACTTGCGCCCCGTCGCCGACAGGAGATCGCAGCCGATCGCCTCGACGTCGATCGGCAGCTGCCCCACCGACTGGCAGGCATCGAGCAGGAACGGCACGCCCGCCGCCCTGGCGCGGCCGCCGATCGCCTCCGCCGGGTTGACCAGCCCGCCGTTCGTGGGGACGTGGGTGATCGCGATCAGCTTGACCCGCTCGTCGAGCAGGCGATCGAGCGCGGACAGCGAGACCGCGCCGCGCTCGTCGCTCGGGATCGGGACGATCTCGGCGCCCGTGCGCCGCGCGACCTGCAGGAACGCGATGTAGTTCGAGGCGTACTCGGCCCGCGCGGTCAGGATGCGATCGCCCGGGCCGAAGCGGAGGGAGTAGAACGCCATGTCCCAGGCCCGCGTGGCGTTCTCGACAAGCGCGATCTCGTCCGGCGCCGCGCCGATGAGCCGCGCGATCGCGCCGTAGACCGCCTCGATCCGCTCGCCCGCCTCCGCCTCGGCCGCGTAGCCGCCGATCGCCGCCTCGCGCCGCAGGTGCTCGACCACCGTGTCGACAACGACCGCCGGAGGCAGCGACGACCCCGCGTTGTTGAAGTGCAGGACGCCGGCGCAGCCCGGGGTGTCGCGGCGCAGCGCGGCGATATCCATCGTCATCACGTCATCTCCTCGGCAGGCCGACACGCTGCCGGCTGGCCGGCACCACGTCAATCGCGGCGACCGCCGGCCGCGGCCGCCGGCCGCGCCGGCTACTCCATCAGCCCGCTGCGCAGCTCGGTCGGGGAGTAGCCGAGCATGCGGCGGCAGGTCCGCGAGAAGTGCGCCAGGTCGGCGAACCCTGCCGTGTGGGCGGCGCCCGTGGCGTCGAGGCGCGCGAACGCCGCCAGCGCGACGAGGAGCCGGCGCCAGAGCTGGAACGTGCGGATCGGCAGCCCCACGTCGCGCACGAACAGCGCCTGCAGGTGCGCCTCGGAGATCCCGGCGCGCGCGAGCGCGAGGCGCCTGTCCGCGGCCGGATCGCGCAGCGCCTCGAGGACGCGGGCCACGCGGCCGTCCGGGGCGCGGGGCGGCGACTCCCGCGCGAGCCAGGCCGCGATCTCCCGCGCGAGGCCATCGAGGACGTCGGGGCGCGACAGCGACGCGCGGTGCGCCGCCACGGCCGCCTCGACGCGCGCGAGGAGGCGGCCCTCGAGCGGGCAGGCCCCGCCGCGCAGGCGCGCGTAGCTCGCC
Organism: Sorangium sp. So ce362; assembly: GCF_051519845.1. Taxonomy (NCBI): domain Bacteria; kingdom Pseudomonadati; phylum Myxococcota; order Polyangiales; family Polyangiaceae; genus Sorangium; species Sorangium sp. So ce362. The sequence goes on from NZ_CP150332.1 coordinate 11,497,332, forward strand.
ACGCGCGGCATCTCCTCGGGATCGACCAGGAGCCCGATCGTGGGCCCGGGGCTCGAGGCGGCGTGCCACCGATCCGGCGGCACCACGACCACGCGCCCGCGCACGACCGCGCCGCCCGGCTCGGGCACGGTCACCGTCACGTCGCTCTCCAGCCCGACCAGGACCGCCGCGCCGTGCTCGGCGTGGAGCGTCGACGCCATCGCCGTCGAGGCGCGCACCGCGAAGGCCTCCGCGATCACGGCGCCGATCCGGGTTTCGTTCAAGCGGCCCACGGCCCGGAATCCTACCCTGGCGCGCGAAGGAGGTCGTTAGAGATGAACCTGTTCTCGGACGAGATGCGACGAAACCCTTACCCCCTGTACGACCAGCTCCGGAGCGGCTCTCCGGTGCTCCACTATCCGCCCTCCGATGCGTGGATGATCTTCGACTACGAAGGGGTGAAGCGGGCGCTCCACGATCATGAAGCGTTCAGCTCCGTCGTGTCGCCGCCGGGCAACAGGACCTCCGAGTGGCTCATCTTCTCGGACCCGCCGCGCCACACCAAGCTGCGCGCGATCCTCCAGCGGGCCTTCACCCCGCGGGCCGTGGCGGCGCTCGAGCCGCGCATCCGCCAGCTGTCGCGCGGGCTCCTGGACCGCTCGATCGAGCGTGGCGAGATGGACCTTGTCGAGGACTACACGGTCCCGCTCCCCCTGCTCGTCATCGCCGAGATGCTCGGCGCGCCGATCGAGGACCAGCCGCGGTTCAAGCGCTGGAGCGACGTGATCCTGGACCTCGGCACCACGGTCTCGGGCAGCGAGGAGGCGGCCCGGGCGATCGCCGAGTTCGCCACGGTGACCGCCGAGATGCAGGCCTACCTGAGGGGCCTGCTCGCGCAGCGGCGGGCGGCGCCGCAGGACGATCTCCTGACCCGGCTCATCGACGCCGAGGTGGACGGAGAACGGCTGAACGAGGACGAGATCCTGGGCTTCTTCCAGCTCCTCCTCGTGGCCGGCCACGAGACGACAACGAACCTGCTCAGCAATGCCATCCTGTGCTTCCTCGAGCACAGGACCGAGCTCGCCCGCCTCCGTGCCGAGCCCGATCTCCTGCCCTCCGCGATCGAGGAGGTCCTGCGCTACCGCTCGCCGGTCCAGGTGATGTTCCGCGTGACGAAGCGCGATGTCCCGATGCACGGCCAGGTGATCCCGGCCGGCAAGCCGGTGCTGGCGATGATCGGCTCGGCAAACCGAGATCCAGAGCATTTTCGCGATCCTGGCCGCTTCGAGCTCGCGCGCGATCCCAACCCGCACCTCGCGTTCGGGCACGGGATCCACTTCTGCCTCGGGGCCCCGCTCTCGCGCCTCGAGGCCAGGATCGCGCTGTCGGATCTCGTCGCGCGGCTCACGGACCTCGAGCTCGCGAGCGACGCGCCGTGGGAGCCGCGCCGGGCGATCCACGTGCTCGGCCCGACCCGCCTGCCGATCCGCTTCGCGCCGGGGACGCGCCTCGCCCCGTCCGAGGAGTGAGCGCGCGTGCGTCGCTCGACGCGCGGCTCGCCCGGCTCTCCTGAGGTCTGCCGCTCTGATGCCTCCCGGCCGCACCCGCTGCGCGATCCGGCCGGAGCGGCCGTGCCCCCCATCACCGTCGGGACCGCGGCGCCGCTCGACCGGGGCCAGGCCGCGCGGCGTGGGCGCCGGCGGCGAGGCCTGGCCGTCGAGGGCACGAACGCGGGGTCTTCGCCGCGTTTCCCACCGCTGGCACCGCCATTGCTGATGCAGATCCCGTGCAGTCGAGCGGCCGACAGGACGGGCAGGCATGGAGAGCTCGATGAGAGAGCAGGCCTTCATCGAGGTCGTTGTTCCGCGCGAGAGGACGCCGGATGAAAAGCAGATCCTCCTCGACGAGCTCTATGGCCTCCGCCGCCGGATCTTCGAGGGCTCGCAGCGGAAGCGGAGCTTCGCCAGCCACGTCATCGAGGCCGGTACGGAGCACGGCGCGGTCATGCTCCGCCGGAGCGCGGGCGGGCAGATCGTCGGCTATTTCGCGATGGAGATCCTCGAGCGGGAGTCCTCCGGCGCGCGGATAGCGATCTTCCGCGGCGAGTCCGGCGCGCTCGGCCAGCGCCCCGGCGGCGATGTCGCCCTGCGCCTCGTCCTGGAGCGCCTGATCCGGTACATGCTCGCCCACCCGGGTCGACCCGTCTATTGCCTGTGCTCGCTGGCGCACCCGTCGAGCTACGCCCTGTTCTCGCGGTTCGTCGACATCACACACACGAGCCCGGCCGAGAGCCGGGCGGCGGGCGCCGACGCGCTCATGTCCGGGCTCGCCGCCTCGTTCGAGCTCGGGGCGAGCGAGCAGGGCAGCCCGTTCGTCTTCGAGGCCGGGCAGCGGGCGAGCGAGCCGGCCGACGGCTGCGACTTTCTGCACCTCTACGAGAACCCATCGGTCCGTTGCTTCGTGTCGGCGCACTCCGGCCCGGCGGAGGGGCGCGGGCTGATCACGCTCGTGCCGCTGAGCCTCGGCGGCATGGTGCGCGCGGCGGCGCGCCATGCAGGGCCGGAGGCGAAGCGCGGGTAGCCGTGGGGCCCTCGACCGCGGTCGAGCGGGCGGCCAAGGTGATCCAGCGCCCGGGCGGTGCGCGGGCCGGGTCAGCTCGCCAGCACGTCTGACAGGCTGTCGAGGAAGCGCTGGTTCTCGCGCTCGGTGCCGATGGTGACGCGCAGGCTGGTCGGCAGGTTGCCGAACGGCCGCACGATGACGCCCTTCCGGAGCAGGGCGTCGTAGACGGCGCGCGCCGGCCGCCCGACGTCGACGAGCACGAAGTTCGCCTGGCTCGGCGCCACCGACAGCCCGAGCCGGGTGAGCTCGCGCGTGAGCCGGTCGCGCTCGCGGAGGTTGAGCGCGCGGCTCTTCTCGACGTGCTCGGTGTCGTCGAGCGCCGCGAGGGCGGCTGCCTGCGCGATCGCGCTGACGTTGAACGGCGCGCGCACCCGGTTCAGGTAGCCGATGAGCTGGGCCGGGCCGACGGCGTAGCCGACGCGGAGGCCCGCGAGGCCGTAGATCTTCGAGAAGGTGCGCGTGACGATGAGCCGCTCGCGGAGCCCGCGGAGTCGGATGGAGTCCGGGAAATCCGCGGCGTCGGCGTACTCGATGTACGCCTCGTCCATGACGATGATGACCTCGGGCGGCACCTCCCTGAGCAGGCGCTCGACCGCGCCGCGGCCCACGTGCGTGCCGGTCGGGTTGTTCGGGTTCGCGACGAACAGGAGCCGTGTCTGCGGCGTGACGGCCGCGGCCATGGCCTCGAGGTCGTGCCGCAGGTCGCGCAGCGGCACGGCCGTGAACGGGGCGCCGTAGGCGAGCGCGGCGAGCTTGTAGACGATGAAGGCTGGGTCGGCGAAGACGATGTGCGACCCCGGCGTCGCGAAGGCGTGCACGATGAGGTCGAGCAGCTCGTTGGAGCCGTTGCCCTGGATGATCTCGCCCATGGTGACGCCGTGGACCGCCGCGAGCCGCTCGCGGAGCCGGTAGGCCGCCCCGTCCGGGTAGAAATGCATGCTCGCGAGCTCCCGGCGCACGGCCTCGACGGCGCGCGGGCTCGGGCCGAGCGCGTTCTCGTTCGAGGCGAGCTTCACGGCGTCGGTCACGCCGAGCTCGCGCGCGAGCTCATCGAGCGGCTTTCCTCCTTCGTACGGTACGAGCGTCTCGACGGTCGGCAGAACAAGCGCTGACATGGGGCGCACCCTATCACACCTCCGCCACGCCATGCGAGCGTGCGGCGCCATGTTGAACGCCAAGGCGCGAAGGCGCAGAGGCGCAAGAAGAGAGAGGGGAGATTCACCGCCAAGGCGCGAAGGCGCCAAGGCGCAAGAAAGAGAGGGGAGATTCACCGCCAAGGCGCGAAGGCGCCAAGGCGCAAGAAAGAGAGGGGAGATTCACCGCCAAGGCGCAAAGGCGCAAGAAAGAGAGAATGGGGGCTTGCCAGAGGGCTCGCCGGCCCTAGCAGCGATGATCCCGCCGCCTCCACGAGGACCGCGGCTATCTCGTCCTCGCCCATCGCATCCCGCCTTTTTGCGCCATGGCGCCTTGGCGGTGAATCTCTCCTTCACGACCCTCTCAGCGACCCGGCCGCACGCTCTGCGCGAAATCGAGAGACCCCCCTGCTCGCGCGACAGACCCCCGCGAGCCGCCCCCGCAACACCTCGGGGTCGCTGCGCACCCCGAGCCGTGTGCACCGGTGGTCACGTAGTGTCATTTCGCAGGGTCTCCTGTAAACGTTCGGGCACACGTAGTGTCATTTCGCAGGGTCTCCTGTAAACGTTCGGGCACACGTCGTGTCATTTCGCAGGGTCTCCTGTAAACGTTCGGACACACGTCGTGTCACGTCGGAGCCCTTCTCCGAACCTCGGGACACACGTGGTGCCATCCCCCGCAGCCTGGCGGCGGTCCTCCCACCTCCCCACGGCTCCACCGCCCCCCTGCTCCCCGCGGGGCCCGCGCGGCGAGGTCTCCGGCGGCCTCACCGAGCGCCCGGCGCCGGGATCTGGCCTCCTCGCGTGTGCTCCGTGTGATACTCGCCGTCCCGATGAAACCCGGGGACATCGTCGCCGACCGCTTTCTGATCGAGCGCCTCGCCGGGTCGGGCGGGATGGGCTCCGTCTACCGCGCCCTCGACAGGCACACCGGCGAGACCGCCGCGCTCAAGGTCATGTCGGGCCGCGGCCTCGAGCACGGCGAGCGCTTCGCCCGCGAGGCGCAGGTCCTGGCCGAGCTGCGGCACCCGGGCATCGTCCGGTACATCGCGCAGGGCGCCACCGAGAGCGGGGAGCCGTGGCTCGCGCTGGAGTGGCTCGAGGGCGAGAGCCTCGCCGACCGGCTGCGCCGGCGCGGGCTCACCGTCAGCGAGAGCGTCACGCTCGGCCTCCGGATCGCCGAGGCCCTCGCCGAGGCCCACCGCAACAACATCGTCCACCGCGACCTCAAGCCGAGCAACCTCTACCTCGTCGACAAGGCCGTCGAGCAGGTCAAGCTCCTCGACTTCGGCATCGCTCGCCTCACGTCGCTCGCGCCCCTCACCATGACCGGCGTCGTCATGGGCACGCCGTTCTACATGGCGCCCGAGCAGGCGCGCGGCGAGCGCGCCGTCGGGACCCCGGCCGACGTGTTCGCCCTCGGCTGCGTCCTGTTCCACTGCCTCACCGGACGCCCGCCGTTCGTCGGAGACGACATCCACACCGCCCTCCTCCGCGTCGTGCTCGACGAGGCGCCCCGCCTCCGCGACATGCGCGCCGACATCCCCCAGAGCGTCGACGCCGCCGTGGCCCACATGCTCACCAAGGATCCGCACCAGAGGCCCGCGAACGGCGCCGCCGTCGCCCTCGAGCTGCTCCGCGTGGGCGAGATCCACAGCACCCCCCCGGCGCCCGTGAGCCGGCGCGCGAGCGCGCTCACCACCGGCGAGCGGCGGACGCTCTGCCTGATGCTCGCCCGCATGGGGCCGCCCGAAGCACCGTCGTGGCAAGGGCCCACCATGCCGATGACCCTCCCGATGACCCTGCCCCTCGCGCGCACCGTCCCGGAGGACGAGGTGAAGCGCGTGGCCACGCGCTTCGGCGGGACCCTCCAGACGCTGTCAACGTTGAGCGACGGGCTCCTGCTCATCACGCTCGAGGGGCGCGGCCTCATCACCGACCAGGCGGCGCGCGCGGCGCGGTGCGCGATCGAGGTGCGAGACCTCCTGCCCGGCGTGCAGATGGCCCTCGTCGCCGGCCGCGGCTCCGCGGACGACCGGCTCCCGATGGGGCCCACCATCGACCGCGCCGTGCGGCTGCTCGACCGCGCCGACGGCGGCTCCATCCGGCTCGACGAGGTGATGGCCGGCCTGCTCGACGCGCGCTTCGACGTGGACGGCGACGCGACAGGCCTCGTGCTCCGCGCCGAGCGCGACCTCGTCGAGGCGGCGCGCACGCTGCTCGGGCGGACGACGCCGTTCGTGGGGCGCGACCACGAGCTCGCCATCCTCGACGCCGTGCTCGACGAGTGCGTCTCCGAGCCGACCGCGCGCGCCGTGGTGATCACCGCGCCCGCGGGGCTCGGCAAGAGCCGGCTGCGCTACGAGTTCCTCCGCCGCGTCGAGGAGCGCGAGGAGCGCGTGCAGGTCTGGCTCGGCCACGCCGACCCGATGAGCGCCGGATCGCCGTTCGGGATGCTGCGCCAGATGCTCCGCCGCGAGGCCGGGCTCTCCGGCGGCGAGCCGCAGGAGGTCCAGGAGCAGCGCCTGCGCGCCCGCGTCGGCCGCACCCTCAGCGGCGGCGACCTCGCCCGCGTGACCGAGTTCCTCGGCGAGGTGGCGCGGATCCGCTTCTCCGACGAGGGGCGGGTCGAGCTGCGCGCCGCGCGGAGCGACCCGATGCTCATGGGCGACCAGATCCGCCGCGCCTGGGAGGACTTCGTGCTCGCCGAGTGCCGCGCCGAGCCGGTGCTCCTCGTGCTCGAGGACCTGCAGTGGGGCGACGTGCCCACCGTGAAGCTCATCGACGCGGCGCTCGCCCTCCGGGACCAGCCGCTCATGGTGCTCGCGCTCGCGCGGCCGGAGGTCGAGGCCGTCTTCCCGAAGGTGTGGGTCTCGCGCGGCGTGCAGGAGATCCGGCTGCGCGAGATCGGGCGCCGGGGGAGCGAGCGCCTCGTGCGCGAGGTGCTCGGCGACGCCGTGACGCCCGACCTCTGCGCGCGGCTGTGCGAGCGCGCCGGGGGCAACGCGTTCTACCTGGAAGAGCTCATCCGCGCCGCGGCGTCGGGGCGCACCGAGGCGCTGCCCGAGACCGTGCTGTCCATGGTGCAGGCCCGCCTGGAGTCGCTCGACGTCGAGGCGCGGCGGGTCCTCCGGGCGGCGAGCGTCTTCGGCCAGAAGTTCTGGCGCGGGGGGCTGATGGCGCTGCTCGGCGGCGAGCGCCGGGCCCCGCAGGTGGACGGGTGGCTCGCCGTGCTGGTCGATCGCGAGCTCATCGCGCGGCGGGGCGAGGGGAAGTTCCGGGGCGAGGACGAGTACGCGTTCCGGCACGCGCTCGTGCGCGAGGCGGCGTACGCGACGCTGACGGACGGGGACCGCGCGCTCGGCCACCTGCTCGCCGGCGAGTGGCTCGAGGCCGCGGGCGAGCGCGACGCGGCGCTCCTGGCCGACCACTTCGCGCGCGGCGGCGACGCCGAGCGGGCGGTCATCTGGTTCCGGCGCGCGGCGGAGCAGGCGCTCGGGGCGAACGACTTCCGCGCCGCAATCCAGCGCGCCGAGCAGGGCGTCGCGAGCGCCGACGCGGACGGCGAGCTCTTCGCGGCGCTGCGCCTCGTCCAGGCCGAGGCGCACAAGTGGCTCGGCGAGGCCGCCGACGCCGAGCGGTGCGCCGTCATGGCGATGAAGGACTTCCCCAGGAAGAGCGCGCTCTGGTACGCGGCGGCCGCGGAGGCGGCGTCGATGCGCGTGCGCCTCGGCATGGGCGAGCGGCTCGCGGACCTCGTCGAGGAGCTCCGGGGCGGCAGGCCGAGCGGCGGGGAGCGCGGCGGCGCGCCGGACCTGCTCGACGAGGCGACCGGCGCCTCGGTGAGCGCGCTGGCGCGCATCGCCGGGTCGCTCCTGCACGGGGGCCAGTACGCCGCGGCGGAGGAGATCGTGCAGGAGCTCGCGCGGGTGGCGATGCCGCTCGCCGAGCGCGACGCGGCGGTGGCCGCGCGCATCCACGCGCTCCGGGCGTCGCGGGCGCTCTGCTACGGCGATCCGGCGGCGTCGCTCGAGTGCACCGAGCAGAGCATCCCGGCGTACCTCCAGACCGGGGACATCAGGAACGCGTGCCTGAGCCGGGTGAACGCGGCGCACTGCCTCGTGCAGCTCGGGGCGTACGGCCGCGCCGAGGCGGAGCTGCGCGACGCGCTCGCCGAGGCGGAGCGGCTGGGGCTCTACAACGTGGCGGCGTTCGCGAAGCAGAACCTGGGGCTGCTCTGGATCCAGCAGGGCGATCTCGGCGCGGCGCGCGCGGTCACGGCCGAGGCGGTGGAGGCGTTCGCGGCCCAGGCGAACCGGCGGCAGGAGGCGCGGTCGCGCGCGTACCTCGCGGCGATCCTGACCCGGCTCGGCCACCTCGAGGCGGCGGACAACGAGGCGGGCGCGGCCGTGGCGATGCTGGCGCACGTGCCGACCCTCCAGGCGCTCGCGCTCTCGGTGCGCGCGCGGGTGCTGCTCGAGCAGGGCCGCGCCCACGAGGCGCTGGAGGCGGCGCGGCGCGGGCTCGGGCTGCTCGTGTCGGTCGGCGGGACCGAGGAGGGCGAGGCGCAGATCCGGCTCGTGTACGCCGAGTCGCTCCGGGCCTCCGGCCACGACGAGGCGGCGCGCGAGGCGATCGCGGTGGCGATGCAGCGGCTCGTCGCGCGGGCGCAGCGCATCCACGACCCGGCGCGGCGGCAGAGCTTCTGCCAGGCCGTGCCGGAGAACGCCAAGACGTTCGCGCTGGCGGCGCTCTGGCAGCAAGAGGTGGAGCCTACCTTGCAATGAACTGAAGGGGACTGAAGGCGACTGAAGGCGAGTGAAGGCGAGTGAAGGCGAAGGCGTCGAGTCGCGGCCCGCGCGCGGCGCCGTGGCAAGGCGAGCTCGCTCGTGCGCCTCGCGCTGTGGCCGGACGGAGCGCCGCGGTCAGCGGTCGTGTCCGCTGACCGCCTGCGCTGGAAACGCCGTGATGTGGAGTTCCTTCACGACTCCTCCGTTGCCGCCCGCGGGCGTGCGCACGACGGCGTCCCGGCTGCCGCAGCTTGACTGTGGGTCGGAGGTCCGAAAGAATCCTCGGTCGGGTTATGTATTCAATGCTCTTCCGGAATGTGCTCTTTCCCCTTTACGAGACGAAACTCCGAAGGAGGGCGACGCTGACGTATTTCGAGGAGCTGCAGCGGTCCCAGTGGCGGCCGGAGGGCGAGCTGCGGGAGCTCAACTGGCGCAAGATGCTGGCGACCCTCCGCTTCGCCGAGCAGAACGTGCCCTTTTACCGGCGACGCTTCGCCGAGCACGGGGTGCGGGTCAAGGACGTGCATGCGCCGGGCGATCTCGTGCGTTTTCCGATCCTGACCAAGGCGGATCTACGCGCACACGGCGACGAGCTCATCGCCGAGGGGTGGAAAGGCAAGCTCTTCCGGAGCGGTACGGGCGGATCTACCGGGGAGCCGGCACGGTTCTTTTACGATCACACGACCTACGAGTGTCGTCAGGCCGCCGCCCTGCGCGCTGACGCGTGGGCCGGCGGTCGGATCGGGGACAAGGAGCTGTACATCTGGGGCATTCCGACCCACGAGCCCCGCTGGAAGAAGGTGAAGCGCACGCTGCACGAGGCGTTCCTCCGGAAGAAGACGGTCAGCGCGTGGAACCTGGCGGAGGCCCGGCTCGCGGGCGTGGTGGACGAGATCCTCCGCTACCAGCCCAACCTCGTTGTCGGCTACACGAGCCCGCTTTATTACACGGCGCGCTACGCGCTCGAGACGGGGCGCAGGCTGCCCACGCCGAAGGGGATCATCGCGACGGCGGAGCGGCTCTTCCCTCACCAGCGCGAGGTCATCGAGAAGGCGTTCCAGGCGCCTGTCTACGATCGCTACGGCTGCAGGGAGATGATGCTGATCGGCGCGGAGTGCGAGCGCCGCGAGGGCAAGCACCTCAACGTCGAGAACGTCTTCGTCGAGGTCCAGTGCGGCGATCGGCTCGCGCGGCCCGGCGAGCCGGGCGAGGTGATCCTGACCGACCTCCTGTGCCGGTCGATGCCGCTCATCCGCTACAAGAACGAGGACGTGGTGATCGCGGCGGACAGGTCCTGCTCGTGCGGCCGCGGGCTGCCGCTGCTCGCCTCGGTCGAGGGGCGGGTGCTCGACATGATCGTCGGGCCGGAGGGCCAGCTCCTGTCGGCCGTGTTCTTCCCCTACTTCTTCAAGGACAACCCGACGGTGGAGCGGTATCAGGTCCACCAGGACAAGTCGCGGGCGATCACGGTCCGGATCGTCCCCGGCGAGAGCTACAGGGCGGAGACGTCGGAGGCCATCCAGCGCGATCTGCGCCAGTTCCTGGGCGAGCGGGCGGACATCCGGGTCCAGCTCGTCGACGAGATCCCGGTCACCTCGGGCGGGAAGTTCCGCTTCACCGTGTCCGAGGTGCCGATCGAGTTCGGCAGCGGGGCCGCGGCGTGAACGGTGTTCCCGAGGTCCGGCCGGCGCGGGGCGTGGGACCGCGCGCCGCGCCGGGTCAGCCCGCGAAGGTCGCCCACGTCGTGCTGTCGCTCAACGTGGGCGGGCTCGAGCGGGTGGTGCTGCGGCTGCTCGAGCGGACGGCGCGCGACCGGTTCGCGCCGGTCGTGTGCGCGCTCCACGAGCCCGGCGCGCTGGCCGAGGAGCTCGCGCGGCTCGACGTGCCGCTCGTTGTGCTCGCGCGCAGGCCGGGCCTCGACCCGGGGCTGCCGGTGCGGCTGTCGGCGTGGCTGCGGCGCGAGGGGATCCGGCTCGTCCACACGCACAACCCGGGGCCGCACCTCTACGGCGCGCTGGCGGCGGGGCTCGCGCGGGCCGTGAGCTTGCCGGGCGGCGGCGGGCCGCGCGTCATCCACACGAAGCACGGGCGCAACTACCCGAAGCAGAGGCGGAAGGTGCTCGTCAACCGGCTGGCCGCGGCGCTGACGGACCGGGTGGTGGCGGTGAGCGACGACGCCCGCGCTGTCGCGCTCGAGGTGGAGCGGGTCGATCCGGCGAAGGTGGTGACGATCCTGAACGGCGTGGACACGGACGTGTTCCGGCCGGGCGACGCGGGCGCGGCGCGGGCGCGGCTCGGGGCGCCGGCGTCGGGCTACCACGTGGGGTGCGTCGCGCGGCTGTCGCCCGAGAAGGACCACGCGACGCTGCTCGCGGCGTTCGTGCGGCTCCGCGCGGTGCGGCCGGACGCGCACCTCTCGCTGATCGGCGACGGCCCGCTCCGGCCGGCGCTCGAGCAGCAGGCGGCGCGGCTCGGGCTCGGCGGTGCGGTCACGTTCACGGGGACGCGCGGCGACGTGGCGGAGCTGCTCCCGGCCTTCGACGTGTTCGCGCTCGCGTCGCTGACCGAGGGGATCTCGCTGACGCTGATCGAGGCGGCGGCGGTGGGGGTGCCGATCGTCGCGACGCGGGTGGGGGGCAACCCGGAGATCGTCGAGGAGGGCGAGACGGGGCTGCTCGTGGCGCCGGGCGCGCCGGAGACGCTGGCGGGAGCGCTCGAGGCGGTCGCGGTGCGGGGAGACCGCGCCGCGATGGGGATGCGGGGGCGGGCGCGGGTGGTCGAGCGGTTCGGGGTGGACCGGATGGTCCGGGCGTACGAAGAGCTGTATGCCGAGGTGCTCGGGGGGTAGCTCCCGCGGAACACGACAGCGAGCGTCTGATTTATAGGTGAACGCCCGGGTTCGGTTTCGTCCCCGCGGCACGCAGTCGCTGGTGGTGCTGTGCCACGGCTCGCCGTCGAGGCTGGTGATTGCCGTCGTCGCCGCAGGCGCGGGACCCAGGAGGGGCGACGTTGCGGACGCCATGCACACGGGATGCCTTGTCGGTCGTGCTCCACGGCCCGCGGGACGTCTTGTCCGGCGACGCGGCGCGGAGTAGCGTCCGCCACGCTCAGGAGGGAACCGTATGAGACCTCTGCGCGTCGCCGTGCTCGTTCCGCTCGTCGTCGGCTGCTCGATCATGGACCCAGAAGATCGCGCGGAGCTGAGACGTCAGATTGCGGCGATGCCGCACGACAGCCTGATGGAGATGAAGCGCTGGACCATGAACGAGCTGGCGAAGGAATGGTTGGAGACAAGGGACAAGAACGACCAGGTGGGCAAGGTAATCTGCCGCGACAACGAGGGCGGGCTATGGAGCGGTTGGTACGACCGCCCGCATCAGTTTATGACTGTTCGTGATATGATCAAGTGTCTTACGGAAAAGCCCGATTTGCCGTCGTACATTTTTTGCGCTGAGGAGTTTGCGCGCTACGTCGTGCCTTCCGCGCAGGGCGAAATCAAGGATCTGTTGCCCGCGTACACCGACATCGAGTGCAAGTATGTATGGGATTTCCGATACGAGCCCGAGAAGGTGGATCCGAAGATCGTCGATATAGATGCGATCGAATCGGATGATATCATCCAAGCCATGATCGCCCTTCCGGGGCCGCCTCCAGGGTGGGCTATTCCTCGGTTCGCGCCGCTCCTCTGCCCGCTCGGCGCAGGGGAGGGCTGGGGATGCCCTCCCAGACCGTCCGACTCGTTCCCTACGGGCGGAGAGCCCACAGACCCTCCTGGCGGGGATCAACCGTGAAACGGTATCTCGTCGCGCGCGAGGCGGGCAATGGGTCGGTCATGTTCAGGACCAAGGACCCACGAAAATGGAAGTCCTACCTCCAGAACCTGGGCGAGGTGTGCGGCACGGCATGGCGAGACGATCTGTCAGAGGAGGAGGAGCGCGCGTGGGCCGAGGCGCACCGGAAAGAGTTCCACCACTGGGTCGACGGCAGAGCCGCCCCGCCGTGGCCGATGCTGATCGCCGCCGTGAAGCGGGCGTTCGTTGCCGGCTATGGGGCTCTCGAGCGAAAGCCCACCACGGAGGCCGAGGCGCTCGCGCGCCTGGACAGGACCTATCTCTGGAAGCTGCTGACGGCCGAGGATGTGGCCCAGGGCCACGGCCCCGAGGCGCTCCGCGCCTTCCAGCGGGGCTTCCGGCTGGGACGAAGCGAGAGACCCTTCTCCACGAAGAGGAACATCCCCCGGATGGTGGATCCTCCCTATCACTGGTACCGCCAGCAGGCGGAGGCGAACTTGCTGGGACCGAGCGCAGAACGCGAGCGAGCCCTCGTGGCCGCATGGCGCGCGAGCGGCGCGAGTCGCGAGGACGTGGAGGCGAGCCAGCGAGCACTGCGCGAGCTCCACGCGAGCGCCTGGCGCAATGATGTGCCTGAGGAGGATCGCGCGTGGGCCGAGGCGTACCGCGAGACGTGCGCGCACTGGGTCACCATCCACCGGCGCGACGCGGTGGCGCAGAGCGCCTACGAGGCCTATCTCCGGAGCAGCGACGGAATCCTCGACGGGGAGCCTGCGCCCCCTTGGTCGAAGCGGCGCCACCGCGACTCGGAACCGTGGCGGTTCGTTGCAGATCGCGTCGAGGACGCGCCCGAGGACGAGAGCGAACTCGCGACGGCCGAGGCGGCAGCGCGCGAGTACTGGGACGCGCGCTGGCGCGAGGCGCCGCCGTGGGACGGCGATCCGGACCAGGTCCACTGGCTCGCGGCGGTCCGCGCCGCGCGGACGACGTGGGCGGCGATGGCCGACCACCTCCCGAGGCCCTGGTAGCTTTACCCAAGGCGCCCGTCGTCACGGCGGCGACGGGTCGTCCCAGGAAGACAAGGACGACGACCAGAGCGGTCGCGCTTTTATCACCGCTCGACACGAGCCCAGGGAACATCCGCCGATGCAGCGCGGGCGATCCGCCGTGGCTCCGGCGCTCTTCCCGCGTTTGCGCTCGGGCGGACGGCGGAGCAGCATCCCGGCATGGAGATGCGACGGCGGAAGGACCCGGCGAGGTCGAAGTCTTCTCTTATGCTCGAGCGGCTGCCGTCTATCCTGCTGTCGCTATTTGTCGCGTTCTTCGTCGCCATCGCGAGCTTCGTGATCTCGGCCGGCTACGCAGAGCACCGAGCCGCCGAGATCGACGCGGCGGCCATGAGCTTGGCGGAGAACGCCACGCCGAGCATCATGCTCCTGGCGACCGCGCGCGCCGAGCTGAGGCATACCCAGGCGCTCCTGAGCGACCTCGTCAAAGACGTCGCGCTAGGCCGCCCGCTCGATCGCCACGAGCTCGAGGAGGCGCGTGACAATCTATCCCGGAGCCTCGACGCCTACCTCGGCATGCCCGTCTATCCGGGAGAGCTCAAGCAGTGGCAGACCGTCGCTCAGGAGCTCCGCAAGCTCGATCTGGACGCCGACCGGGTCCTCTCGCTGCTGGCGAACGGCCATACGGACGCGGCCAACAAGCTCGTGGACGACACGCTGCGAGCGGACTTCGACGCGACGAGCGAGGCCGTGATGGCGAGCATCGAGCTCAACGCGAAGCATGCACGTCGCCTGGCGATCGAGATCGCTGCCAACCGCGTCCGCTCTCGTCGGATCGCGCTCGTGCTCAACACGGCGAGCGTGACGTTCGCGCTGCTGGCCTGCGCGGCGGCCGCCGTGCAGATCCGTCGCCATGTGAAGCTGCTCTGGCGGCAGGGCGTGCTCCTGGAGCGTCGAGCGGATGAGCTCGAGCAGTTCGCCGGCCGGGTCGCGCACGACGTGCTCAGCCCCCTCGGAACGGTCGCGCTCTCGCTGGACTTCGCCTTGCGGCGGTGCGGCGAGGGAGATCCGGCACGAAAGGCGCTCGAACGGGGCCGGCAGGCCATCGCGCGTGTCAAGCGCACGACCGACGGGCTCCTGGAGTTCGCTCGTGCGGGCGCGAGGCCGGAGCCGGGCGCGCGCGCCGAGGTGCGCCCCGTCATCGACGATCTCATGGTCGAGCTCGTCCCTGTCGCGGTGGAGCTCGGCGCGGAGCTCCGCGTCGAGCCCTTCGCCCCGTGCGCGGTGGCCGCGAGCCCCGGCGTGCTGACCAGCATCCTCGCCAACCTGATCCGCAACGCGCTCAAGTACCTCGGCGATTCGGCGGTCTGTCGCGTCGTGATCCGGGTGCTCGACGAGAGAGACGTCGTGCGGATCGAGGTGGAGGACACGGGGCCCGGCGTCGCGCCGGCCCTCGAGCAGGTGGTGTTCGAGCTTCACGTCCGAGCGCAAGGCGCCCGAGTGCCGGGTCTGGGCCTGGGCCTCGCCACCGTCAAACGCCTGACCGAGGCGCACGGCGGCCGCGTGGGGCTCCGCACGGTCGTGGGCGAGGGGAGCCTCTTTTGGTTCGAGCTGCCCAGCGCGAGCACCGAGGCAACGCGCGCGTCCGAGATCGGCTCCAGCACCAGCGCGTGAACTCCGGGAGACGGCACCCCGATGACGAGGCGTGCTCCAACGATATCTGGGCGCTGCGCGGGCTCACGATGCTCGCCCCCCGTTGTGCCAATTCGGGCCCGGTGTGGAAACGCCGAGATGACCAGGATGGCATCGGGGCGGGTCGCCCCACTAGCCGCTCGGATCGAGCACCACCCCCACGGTCCACGTGGCGCCACCCACGTCGTCCTTCACGGTCACCCGCCCCGTGGCAACGTCGAGATCGAACGCCGGATCGCCGCCGTTCGGGGTCGTGTTCCCGTCGTGGACGCGGACGACCTGGTCCCCCTCCACCGTGCACTCGGACACGCCGGGAGGCTAGGACGAGCCGGCCGGATCACGAAAGGCAGAACGGCGCGGGCCACGAACGCGGGCTGGCGATCGGGGATGCGCGTGGGACAAAAAGGCCCAAGAACGAGGGCGCCGCTCGCATGGGGTCGAGCAGCGGGCAGAGGTTGGCCAACGGCCACGCGCGAGCGGCACGCTGAGGGACGAGGCCGAGAGGCTCACGCCGCGTCGAACGACGGGTCTCTGGCCCTGGCGATGGGCGGCGGCTCGGTGGGGATGCCGAGATGGGTCAGGAGCGCCACGATGGCTTCGCGCTGCGCACGTTGACCGATGTCGGCGACGACCCGCCGGCGCCTACCGCACGGACACGCGAGCACATCGTCCAAATAGACGCGGCGGATGAGGGAAGCCCAGTCGATGCGTGCGTAGACGGGCAGGACGATGCCGTCGCCGAGGCTGGTGCGCGCGCTCGCCGGAGGGTCCCAGGTAGCCGCGGGAGGTGGCGCCGTGATGTCGTTGGCGCAGGTCGGTGGCGCCGTCGCGCTCGTCTTCGTCTTCGTCTCCGGCACCGGGATGCCCGTCGCCGCGGGCCGGTGAGGCACCACGGCGGCTCGCCACGACGAGCCCGACGCGAGCGCGCCGGAAAGGCGCAGCAACGGATACCGGGGTGGAGGCACGAGAGCCGCGATGCGCGCCAGAAAATGCACGGGCGCCAGCACCAGGTGAGTCGCGCCGTTGCGACGGGGCTTGCGAAGACCGTACGCGACGCGGCCATCGGGCACGAGCGAGATGGGCTCCAGGCTGAAGGGCGGGCGCGCGCCGTAGCGGCACAGCCGTTCAAGGCCGGCGCGATCCCCCGCGCGGTTCGTGACGCCCGCATGGATGTTGAAGCCTGCCACCTCACCGGCCCACGGGCTCTTGCCCCGGGGGCGGAAGCGATCCTCGTCGTCCGCCTCTGCGAGGGGGGCGCCGTCCTCATCGAGGTGCACAAAGGTGCCGCCGAAGAGCGACAGTTGCATGCACGCTTCGAGCGGGCTCAACGTTTTTTGTTATTGCCCGCCCGCTCTCGTCGTTCCCGCTTCTTCTGGTTGCGGAGTGATCTCCTTTCGGCCATCGTCACAACGGGTCGCCGAGGATCTGGGAACTCGTTCTCTCTCGTGTGGGTGAACTTTGCCCTCTTCAGTAGTCCAACTTCCTTGTGGAGCTTGCGGGCACGGTCGTCTTGCTCCTGCGTCCAAGTCCGTACGTCGAGGTAGAGGAGGTCTTTGGAGGCTCCGTCAGAACCGGCGGGCTCTGTGCCGATACCAACGATGTATTGAAGATTAGGCCGCAAGTGCTTTGCTACGTGGCCGTAGGCAAGAAGGCGCGTTTCGCGATTTTTGCGGTACTTGCTGTAATCCGAGTACCCATGGCTGCTGGCTAAAGACAAGACATAGGCTCGCTCTTCGCGGTCGCGCGAGGTAACTATGCGGGTGTTGTTGCCAGACGCCGGAGTCTTACAAAACAAATCGTGGAGGGCGTCGCCGAGCATCCGTCGAGCTAGGCGTGATTCGGAGGCCATTAACCGGAGTCCCGGCTCTATCATTTGGATACCAAGGTCTTGTCCTACCGCGAGGGTGCCAGCTTGCAGATGTGTCGCAAATCCTTCTATGAGCTTGTCCCAAAGGTAGGATATCTCGTTGCGACGTTTCTTTGCGTTGAATTCCGGGCTTTCGACAAGTTCCTGCCACAGGCCATCCATAATGGCCACTATATCGACATCATGAGTCGGGAAGTTGTGGTCTTCGTCGCGCATTGTGCGAAGGTACAGGCCGAGCAGATCCAGCTCGCCTGGAGCAAATGATAAACGGCCGGATGTGATAAAGTCTTCCTTCTTGCGAAGATATTTGGTGAAGTCTGCGACCGTGTCGAGTTCTCTCAGAATTACGTCAATAGAAACGTCGTCTAGTACATGAACGTAGGGTTTCCCCGGTACAACCCACCCGACCGATAGAGGGGCATTGAATGGGACCTGAGTTCCGTCTGAGCGCTTCGGTATCAGCATGAGGCTGCCATCGTTGCCAAGCTCTCTTTTGCAACGTTCACCGGCGCCAAGTGCGACGACAATGCGATGGAATCGAAACCGAGACGGGTTGGATAGATCGAGCGGAAACTTCTGAGTGCAGCGTTTGTCGAGGAAGATCCGGTCGGGGTGCTTCTTGATCCATCGCTCGGCTCCGAAGATTTGGTCTGCGGATTCCGAAACCGCGCTGCGGAACCACCTGCTCCAGTCCTTCTCAAGGTTTTTCGTCTCCTTGAATGCGCATGACTTGTCCGAGAAAATAATGATTTCGTTCTCGAAGACCACGAGTAGGTCGCAGATCTCGTGTCCACCTCCCTGGTCTCGGAACAGGTTCGGATAGCTCCAGAGGCTTAGGAAGCTGTGTTCACAAAGCTGCTTCAGGTATCTTTCGGATGGGGTCAGTCCGCTGGATTTTTCAATAACTGCCACGAGGCGACTGTACAACTTGTTGATGACGACAGCTACGACGTCCTGTATCGCCGACGCGACCGCCGTCCACGTGGCGCCGGACCGCGCGCGGGCGCGAGCACGCCGGCAGGGAGGCTCGGGCGCTGCTGGAGCTCGCGGAGCTCGGCGTCCCCCAGGTCGAGCTCGCGGAGCTCGGCGTCCCCAAAGCTGGCGAAGCGTGGCACCATACGAAGGCTCTCGTGTCACGGCTTGCGCCGTTGTCGTTTACCGAGGGTGATACCAGAGCTCGTAGCGGCCCTTGAAGACGTTCGCGTTGGCCTACGCTGTAGCGTCGAAGTCTCTTCTGCGACGCCGGTGAGTAGAGCTGCAACGAACGTCGTGCAGTGGACTAGCACGTGGTGCGGAACGCCGGTGTTCGTGAGGTGGCAAAACCACGTTAGGACGGCGTGCATGGATGCAGTGGTGATGAGCCCTTCTCCGGACAGCGAATCGTCCCTCTCCTTGACTGCATCCGATAGGTATTTTTTGAACTTTGCTGTGAAATAGATGATCTTGTTGCTCGGAAATTGAATTACCGATTTGTGACGGTCGACACCGCTTGCTTCAATAGCCTCCGCCTTTAACAGTAGTTCTCCGGCTAGTTGCATCAAGCGGTAGCTGGAATCTTTGTCTTCTTCGTCGTTGTTGTCTTCGAACTTTGCTGCGACGGATGCGGCGGTCTCGACGGCGATGAAAAGGTTGCTGTAGTACTCGACGCGTGCTTGCCACACGATCTGTTTGGCCGAATTCTTGTCGAGTACTGCCGCGGTCTTGAAATGTAGCTTAGTTTTCTCTCTGCCAGATTTGGCCAACTGGTGCTCGTTAAGTGTCATTATTGGGACACAGTAGAGTCCGGAGTTGGTTTTGGTGTTCCAGAGAATTACGATAGTGTACTCGGGAGAGCGTAGCCACTTTAGTAGGTGCGCTATCTTGATGGGTATGCTGTGGGTGTCTGACTTCTTATGTGGGCTGCGTGTTCCGGTGGTGCCTTTTACTTGAGCCCAGATTCGAAATGGCTCGATGTTGTTGTTTTGTGATGGTTGGATGAGCAGGTCTTCTCCGTAATCCTGTTTTACTTTTTCGCATGCACAGCCTGCTGCTAGGAACAGTGCCTCTACTTGATTTACTGCTGTGTCTGCGGTCGTGTGTGACGAGGTGCGTTTGGGCATGCCGGCGGGATTCTACCCCGCCGCTCGGTGTGCCGGCAGGAGCGCGGCGCCCCCAGGTCGAGCACGCGGAGCTCGGCGTCCCCCAGGTCGAGCACGCGGAGCTCGGCGTCCCCAAGGTCGAGCACGCGGAGCTCGGCGTCCCCAAGGTCGAGCACGCGGAGCTCGGCGTCCCCCAGGTCGAGCACGCGGAGCTCGGCGTCCCCCAGGTCGAGCACGCGGAGCTCGGCGTCCCCCAGGTCGAGCACGCGGAGCTCGGCGTCCCCCAGGTCGTATCCGTCCTGTAGACCCCATCCTCGCGTGGTGCGCGCCGTCGCCGTAGATTCGCGACGCGATGCGAGAGCAAGAGCGGTCTGCGGCGAAGGGTGGCTGGGCCCAGCAGCGAGCTGGGGCATGCCGGGGCAAGGCGGCGGCGGAGGGGGCGGACGGCGCGGCGGGCTCAGCGTGTGCGGCGTGGCCACCCAGGGAGGCGCCGGCGGCGGCTCCGGAGGCGCCGGCGGATGTGGCGGCAGGGGCGGCCGAGGGGGCGAGAACGGCTACCCGAGCATCGGCCTCGTCGCGCTCCATGCCAAGGTGACGGTGCGCGACAGTGCGATCCTCACGACGGGCGGCGGCTGGGGCGGCGATGGGGGCGCCCCCGCGAGCGGTGGCGCAGGCGGCCGAGGCATGCCAGGCGGGGCCGTGGGGGACGGCACGTGGTCCTGTCCCGGCGGCAACGGGGGCATGGGCGGCGAGGGCGGCCACGGCGGCCCGGGGCGCGGCGGCGACTCGATCGGCATCGTCTACCTCGACGAGGACCAACTCACGCTGGAGGGCGTCACCTTCGAGCTGGGGCCGCCGGGCCCGGGCGGCGTGAGCTGGGATCGGGGTGCCGGCGAGATCCGAGGGGAGGACGGCATCGCCGTGGAGACGCTGCGGTTCCCCGAGTCGCTGTGATCGTGCTCCTGCTCATGCCCACGAGCGCAGCGGCAGCGGAGCGCCTGGCGCCGGGATGGCAGCTCGACGTCGAGACCCCTTTCCCGAGATCCTCCGGCAGGCTGCCGTCGCGACCCTTCCCAGGGGGTCCCTGGAGGACACCAAAATCGCTTGACGCCGTCCGTTTGCCCATGATGACTTGACAGGCAAGGGAGGTATTTCGTGGCAAAGCCCATCTCTTTCGATCCGACTCCATACCTGCGTCCTCCGAAGCTCGATGTGCGGCAGGCCGTCGCGCTCTCGATCGCGCTCCTCTCGGCGCTGCCCAGGGACGCGACCGGCGGCATGAAGCGCACGGCGCGCGTCGTGCGCAAGGCGACGCTCGCCATGACCAAGGCGTGGGACCAGAAGCGGCGCGCGGCCGGCGCCCCGAAGCCCGCGAGCAAGGCCAAGGCGGACCACCGTGTCGATACCGCCTGGGCCGCCCTGAAGATGCGCGTCGATGCCTGTGCCCTCTTGCCCGTCGACGCGCACCCGAGGGCCGAGCGAGCCAGGGAGATCTCGGGGGTGCTGTTCCCGGAAGGCCTCGAGTTCCTCACGCTCTCGATGGATCTCGAGTGGGCCGAGAGCAGCGCCCTCCTCGGCCGGATCGCCGAGGACGACGCGCTCGGCAAGGACCTTGTCGCCATCACGGGCCCTGAGTTTTTGACCGAGGTGCGCGCCGCCCACGAGGCGTACGGCGAGGCCCTGGGGATCACGAAGGCGCACGAGACGCCGGCGGACGTGGCGGCCCTGCGCGAGCCGCTCCGGGAGCTCGTGGGCGCGATCGGCGATTACCTGCTTCAGGTCGTGGCCAGCGTCGATCGCGAGAGGCCGGAGACGGTCCAGCCAGCGCGCGCGGCGCTGGCCCCGCTGGACCGCCTGCGCCAGGCCGTCGCCCGGCGCGCGGCCGGCAAGAGCAGCAAGGGCGAGCCGGCCGAGGACGACGACGAGGCGCTCCCCGAGATCGAGCCCGACGCGCCGGTCCCGGACGTGCCGCAGTAGCCGCCGCGTTCGAAAGGAGCCTGCTGCGCCGCTCGCTCTTGCTCGTGGCGCCGCGGCAGCGCTCGCAGGCTGGGTGAGGGCCGGCGCATCGTGCTCCGCGCGGAGGCCAGTCCTTGTCCCTCACCCCGCGCGCCGCTCGCGTGCACGGGGCCTTGGACGACCTCGGATCCCTTCGGCTCGTTCAGGGGCACGGACTCGGAATATCTGCCCCTGTTCGGCTCAGCCGAGGTCAGAGGCTCGGCCGACTTTTGCGCCTTCAGTTTGTAGAAGGTTTCCGCCCCGTCCGACCCTGCCGGCCTTCAGTTTGTACAAGGCTGCGGCCTCGTCCGACCCTCGGCGTCTCGAACTTGTACAAGGCTGCGGCCTCGTCCGACCCTCGGCGTCTCGAAGTTGTACAAGGTTCCGGCCTCGGTCGACCCCCGGGGTCTCGAACTTGTACAAGGTTTTCGCCTCGGACGACCGTGCCTCCTTCAGGACGTCGGATCGAGCTTCACGCCCACGGTCCACGTGGCGCCACCCACGTCGTCCTTCACGGTCACACGCCCCGTGGCGACGTCGAGGTCGAACGCCGGATCGCCGCCGTTCGGGGTCGTGTTCCCGTCGTGGACGCGGACGACCTGGTCCCCCTCCACCGTGCACTCGGACACGCCGGTCGTGCCCGCGCCGTAGAGCACGCGGCCGCCGCACGCGAGGCGCGTGAGGCACTTGCCGCCTCGCGGGAGCGGCGAGACCTGCAGCGCGCACCTCGCGCCCGCCTTGGCGGGGCTCGGTCCCGTGGACTCGGTGACGCGCCCGGACCGGCGCAGCGCCATCCGGGTGACGTCGAGGAGCGGCTCCCCCGCGACGGGCGGGCTCTGGTAAGCCAGCATGAGCTCGACGCGGTACGCGGGCGCCGAGTCGCGCCAGACGGCGCCGGCCTTGCGGGTGCTGTCGAGCGAGACCTCGGCCCGATCCCCGGCGCGCGAGCCCTTGTCCTCGTACGAGAGGGCATAAACCTGGGTGCCAGGCTCCGCGCCGGAGTCCTCCTCCACGCCGCTGCTGAACATCGACATGCCGTTGAGCGGATCGCGCGATCGATAGATCGGCTTCCCGCCGCAAACGACCTCGAGCGAGGGCACGCGGATGTCGTCGCCCGCGCTCGTGAGCTCCGCCTCGACGGTGCACCGTGCGCCGGCCGCGAGGGGGAGCCCCGTGGCGCGCGTGACGGCCGCGCTCCAGGTCGCGGTCGCGCGCCGCAACGGCCTCTCGGGCGCCGGCGCGGCCGGCTCCGGCGGCGCCGGCGTGGGCGAAGGCGGCGCGGGGACAGGCTCGGCCGGCACGGCGGGGACCGGCCCCGGAACGTCGACGATCGCGTCGGACGCCGGCCGCATCAGCGCGTAGCCGGCGACCATGGCGCAGAGCCCCAGGCCCGCGAGCATCGCCAGGATCGGCACGGCCAGCGAGCGCCTCGGCCCCCCGCGCACCGCGTCGAGCTCGCGGCCGAGCTGGTCGAGCACGCGATGGGCCTCCGCCATCTGCCGCTCGATCTGCTCGACGCGCGCCGCCCGATCGTCGTCCCGGTGGCCTTCGAGCTCCTTCCTGGCCGCCGCGAGCTGCTCCTCGAGGCTGTCGACGCGCCCGCGCAGCGCGTCCCGTTCATCGCGGTACCGCATCGCCCCACGATAGCACCGGGCTGCTCGCCCAATGGGGCAGCTCGCCCGATGCTCGGGCGCCCCCGAGAGCCTCGCGCCAGCGCCGCGGGGGACGGCGGCCGGAACGCAGGCGGCGCGTGGGCTCGCCATGTCCGCGGTCTGACGGTTCGCTCCGGATTCAGCGGCAGAACGCCAGAGTTCTCGCCCGGGGGGCCGGTGCAGCGTGTACCCTTGGGGGGGCCCACAGAAGTCTTGGGAAGGGCGACCAGGTCGTGGAGCAGGAGGCCGTCGGAAATGGGTCAGGGTCGCCAGGGCAGGGGGGTGCCGTTGCCGGAGCAGTGGGGCGAGCTGCCCGGCGCCGCGGGGCGGCAGGCCAGGGGAAAGGCCGCCGGCCCCGAGGCGCGCCAGGCCGAGATCCAGCGCGGAGCGGCCAGCCCCCGCACCATCGGCGTCGTCGCCCCCTTCCTCTCCGGCGCGTTCTGGGGCCCTGTCATGATAGGCATTCATGCGTCGGCCCAGCAGCGCGGCCATCGCACGCTGGTGCTGCGCGGCACGCCGTCCGAGGTCCAGGCGCCCTCGCTCGCCAGGGAGCAGGTGGACGGGTGGATCGTCATCATCGAGTACGGGGGCCTCGAGGCGCTCGCGCGCGCGGGGGTCCCGTTCATCACCCTCGGCGCCCGCCCCGCCGACATCACCTGTCCTGCCGTGCTCCCGGACAACCACGGCGGCGTCCGGAGCGCGGTGCTCCACCTGATCGAGCACGGGCACCGGCGCATCGCGTTCGTCGGCAGCTTCGACGCGTACGACGTGCGCGAGCGCCGCGACGCCTACAAGGACACGCTCGCCGAGGCGGGGATCCCCCTGGATCCCGATCTGGTCATCCCGTGCGATAACAACATGTACAGCGGAGGCCGCGCCGCCGCGCCGGCGCTCCTCGCGCAGCTGCCCGCGTGCACGGCGGCGGTCTTCGGGACCGACAAGAACGCGCTCGGGATGATGTCCGAGCTCAAGGCGGCCGGCGTCCGCATCCCCGAGGATCTGGCGATCATCGGCTTCGACGACGTCGTGGAGGCGCAGAGCGCCGACCCGCCGCTGACCACCGTGCGCCAGCGGTTCGAGATGATGGGGAGCGCCGCGTGCGATCTCATGGCGTCGATGATCGACGGCGAGCCCTTCCCGGCCGAGGGCGTGCGCACGGCGAACGCGCTGATCCTGCGGAGCTCGTGCGGATGCAATGTGATCCAGAACTTCCTCGACGCGGAGGACGCGGCGCCCGAGGAGGACGCCGGCAGGGTCGTGGCCCGGCAGATGGTCGAGCTGCTGATGCTGCCCCGGCCGCTCCCGCCCGAGCTGCCGCCAACGGCGGTATGGCCGGCGGTCACGCGGGTTGTCGACATGTATTTCTCGGTGCTCCGCGGCGCGGCGCCGGCGCCGGCCGCCGAGCTCGAGCGGGCCTATCGGCAGGCCGTCGACATCACGCCCGATGTGGGGGCGCTGCTGGCGACGGCGCGGCTGCTGGGCCAGCTCCCCGAGCGGCGCGGCGCGACCCTGGACGCCGCGGCCAGGCGGCGGGTGGACGACTTCCTGGAGCTCGCGCGCCTCGCGATCGCGCGGGCCCGGCTCGAGGCCGAGACCCGGTATCTCCACCAGCTCGGGGTGCTCGCGAGGACCAATTACGAGGTGAGCTTTGCCCTGCTCGGCGGCACCGAGCAGGAATACAGGTCGCTCTCGTGGCTCGAGACGACCACGGTGGTCTGGGGCTGCCTCGCCCTGTGGGAGGACCCGGCGGCGCGCACGGACCTCGTCGTCGCCGGCGCCTACAGCCGCGACGGCAGCCCGGTCCCCCCGGACGGCAGCCGCTGTCGGCTGGAGGCGTTTCCGCCGGCGGAGATGCTGCCGCCGTCGGCCAACGACGGCACGCACATGGTGATGCTGCTGCCGATACGCTCCGCCCGGCGCGACTGGGGGATCCTGGCGCTCGTCGGCTCGACCATCGTCGCGATGACCGGGGACGAGGGCACGGTGGCGATCTGGGGGACGCTGCTCGGCGCGGCGCTGGAGCGGGACGCGCTGCTTGAATCGCTGTCGGCGCGGCACGCGGATCTGCAGAAGGCGTACGGGATCGAGCGCGCGCTGTCGGAGACGGTGCGGGAGCTGGGCTGTCCGGTCATCCCGCTGCTGCCCGGCGTGCTGCTCGTGCCGCTGGTCGGGATGATCGACGGCGACCGCGCCCAGCAGGTGCTCGAGAAGGTGTCCGGGGGGGTGAGCCGACACAGGGCGTTCTGCGTGCTGCTCGACCTGACGGGCGTCCCGTTCGTGGATGCCCAGGTCGCCCACACCCTGGGGATGATCAGCCGGGCGGCCGCGCTGCTCGGGGCGCGGGTCTATCTGGTCGGTGTGCGTCCCGACATCGCGATGAGCCTCGTCGGCGTCGACCTCGGCGCGCTGGCCACGTTCTCGTCGCTGTCGGCGGCGCTCCGCGAGCTCGGGCCGGCGGGCGGGCGCGCGCGCAAGGCGAAGCGGGGCGCGCGGTAGGGCCTCTTCGCGTTCCACACCGCGCTCCCGAGATCGGCTAGGGATCGATCTGGCCTCCGGACGAGGGGGCTCGGCTGGACGTGGGCAAGCCCGTCCGGGAGGGAGCGCGAGGATGGGTCAGGGGGGCCGGGACAGCGGCATCGTGGTGCCGGAGCAGTGGGGCGAGCGTCCCGGCGCCCAGGGACGAGGGACCGGCTCGTCGCTCCCGCCGGCGCGGCGCAGCGACGCCCCGGGGCCGGGCTCGTCGCTCCCGCCGGCGCGGCGCAGCGACGCCCCGGGGCCGGAGGAGGGCCCGGGACGAGGGGCCGGCTCCTCGCTGCCTCCGACGCGGCGCACCGGCGCCCCGCCGCTCCACGGCACGGCGGCCGGCGCGGCGGACCGCCCGCGCACGGTCGGCGTCATCTCCCCCTTCCTCGACGGCACGTTCTGGAGCCCTGTCCTGCAGGGCATCCATGCGTCGGCCCAGCAGCGCGGGTTCCGCACGCTGGTGCTGCGCGGCACGCCGTTCGAGGTCCATGCGCCGTCGCTCGCCGGGGAGCAGGTGGACGGGTGGATGGTCCTGATCGAGCTGCACGGCATCGAGGCGCTCGCGCGCGCGGGGGTCCCGCTCATCACGGTCGGCACCCGCGCCGCCGAGGTCGACTGCCCGGCCGTGCTCCCGGACAACCGCAGCGGCATGCGGAGCGCGGTGCGCCACCTGATCGAGCACGGACACCGGCGCATCGCGTTCGTCGGCCACTTCGACGCGTACGACGTGCGCGAGCGCTTCGCGTCCTACAAGGATACGCTCGCCGAGGCGGGGATCGCGTTCGATCCGGAGCTGGTCATCCGGAGCGACAACAACTGGTACAGCGGCGGTCAGGGCGCCGCGCCGGCGCTCCTCGCGCGGCTGCCCGCGTGCACGGCGGCGGTCTTCGGGACCGACAAGAACGCGCTCGGGATGATGCCCCTGCTGAAGGCGGCGGGCGTCCGCGTCCCCGAGGATCTCGCCCTCGTCGGCTTCGACGACATCGTGGAGGCGGAGGGCGTCGATCCGCCGCTGACCACCGTGCGCCAGCGGTTCGAGATGATGGGGAGCGCCGCGTGCGATCTCATCGCGTCGATGATCGACGGCGAGCGCTCCCCGCCGGCGAGCGTGCACACGGCGAACGTGCTCGTCGTGCGGAGCTCGTGCGGGTGCAACACGGTCCAGGACTTCCTCGACACGGAGGACGGGGCGCCCGAGGAGGACGCCGGCGTCCTCGCCCGGCGGATGGTCGAGCTCTTGCTCCTGCCCCGGTCGCTCCCGCCCGACACCCCGCCCACCGACGTGTGGCCGGCGGTCACGTCGGTGATCGACGGCTATTTCGCGGCGCTCCGTGGCGCCGCGCTGCCCTCGGCGGTCGAGCTCGCGTGTGCCTGCCGGCAGGCGGTCGGCATCACGACCGATGTGGGCACCTTGCTGGCGGCGGTCCGCCTGCTGGGCCAGCTCCACGAGCGGCGCGGCGCGCCCCTGGACGCCGCGGCCAGGCGGCGGGTGGAGGCGTTCCTGGAGCTCGCGCGCCTCGCGATCGCGCGGGCCCGGATCGAGGCCGAGACGCAGTACGTCCAGCAGCTCGGGGTGCTCGCGAGGACCAACCACGACGTGAGCTTTGCCCTGCTCGGCGGCACCCAGCAGGCGTCGCGATCGCTCTCGTGGCTCGAGACGACCACGGCGGTCTGGAGCTGCCTCGCCCTGTGGGAGGACCCGGCGGCGCGCACGGACCTCGTCGTCGCCGGCGCCTACAGCCGCGACGGCAGCCCGACCCCGCCGATCGGCAGCCGCTGTCGGCTGGAGGCGTTTCCGCCGGCGGAGATGCTGCCGCCGTCGGCCAACGACGGCACGCACATGGTGATGCTGCTGCCGATACGCTCCGCCCGGCGCGACTGGGGGATCCTTGTGCTCATCGGCCCGACCCCCGTCGACATGGCCGGGGACGAGGGCACGGTGGCGATCTGGGGGACGCTGCTCGGCGCGGCGCTGGAGCGCGACGCGCTGCTCGAATCGCTGTCGGCGCGGCACGCGGATCTGCAGAAGGCGTACGGGATCGAGCGCGCGCTGTCGGAGACGGTGCGGGAGCTTGGCTGTCCGCTCATCCCGCTGCTGCCCGGCGTGCTGCTCGTGCCGCTGGTCGGGATGATCGACGGCGACCGCGCGCGGCAGGTGCTCGAGAAGGTGTCCGAGGGGGTGAGCCGACACAGGGCGTTCTGCGTGCTGCTCGACCTGACGGGCGTCCCGTTCGTGGACGCCCGGGTCGCGGATACGCTGGGCATGACGAGCCGGGCGGCCGCGCTGCTCGGGGCGCGGGTCTATCTGGTCGGCGTGCGCCCCGAGATCGCGATGAGCCTCGTCGGCGTCGACCTCGGCGTTCTGGCCACGTTCTCGTCGCTGTCGGCGGCGCTCCGCGAGCTCGGGCCGGCGGGCGGGCGGGCGCGCAAGGCGAAGCGGCGCGCGCGGTAGGGGGGGCCAATCAGGCACCACCGCGCGGCGAGGCGCCTTGACGTGCCGCGACGCGGCTGGCGTAGAATCGGTCGATGCTCGCCGTGCACTGCCCGCGCTGCGGGCGACCTGCGCCTGTATCGCTCGCCAGCCCGGATCTCATGGCGTGCGCCGCGTGCCCCTACCGCGGCCCGCCGCCCGGGGAGGCGGCGCAGGGCCTGCACGCCGCGGCGCAGGTCGTCTTCCAGACCGATGTTCGCCGGCGCCAGCTCTCGGACGCGCTGCGCCGGATGCTTGTCACGGCGTCGCAACGGCACGCGCGGCTCCTCGTGGTGTTCGCGCTCGCGTCGGTGCCGATCACGGCGTTTGCGGCGCTCCTCCTGCTGGGGCTCTGGGTCAGCCCCGACACCGAGGGGAACCTTGTGACCGGCGGCATGGTGGTGGCGTCGTGGCTCGGCACGGTCGGGGCGGGCGCGGCCGTGCTCGTGCTCGTGCGCCGCAGGCAGCGGCGGATCGAGGAGGCGTGCGCGGCGCGTCCGCCGGCGGTCCCGGGCGAGCCGGCGGCGTGCCACGTGTGCGGCGCGCCGCTCGGCGGGGGCGACGGCGCGATCGCGCGCTGCGGCTTCTGCGCCGCCGACAACCTCGTCGCGCCGGCCGTCCTCGAGCGCGTGCGCGCGCGACAGGTCGTGATCTTGCAATCGTTCGAGCAGGCCGTGAGCGCCGAGCTCGCCTCGTTCGGCCGGGCGACGTCCGGCGCCGCCGCGGCGGTCGTGGCGACCGCGCTGGTCGTCCCGGTCGCCGCGTTCGTCCTCACCATCGCCGCCGTCCTTGTGGGCGAATCGCGGCGGCTGCCGATCGACGCCACCGTGCGCTACGTCGTCGTCAGCACGCCGGTGGGGCCGTGTGTCGGGAAGATTGCATCAGAAACGGATGGCGGGTTGGCGGTGCGGTTCGGGGGGTTCCGGCGCGCGGAGCTGCCCGAGGAGCAGGCGATCGCGCCGGGGGTGCCGGTCGAGGCCGTGTCGCCGGGGTCTCTCGTTGGCCGCTTCGTGACGGCGAAGAAGGGGGCGGGGGTCGTCGAGGAGGTGTTCTTGTCGCCGCTCACGGGCAACACCGCCGAGGTCCAGCGCGAGGACGGGACGTCGTTCACGAGCAGCGTCGCCGGGCTTTGCCTGGGCGGCGAGCTGCCGAGGTAATCCGCGGTAATCCGCTTCCATTTCGTGCGGTCCTGTTTCGTGCGGTCCTGTTTCGTGGAGCGCCGTTTCGTGCAGTGCCGTTTCGTGGCCGTGTCGCGCAATGGAGCTCGAACGGTCGATTGCCGTTCATCGAGAGTCGCCATGCGCAATCTGTCGTGACGGCGCTTGTCGCAATGCGGGCGAAGCTTGCGGCGGCCGATCCTGCGCGGCGGTGCGGGTGCGCTCGGTGCGCTCGCCGCGTTGCGGTTGCGAGAAGTTAGTTGTTCCGTGCCGGCTCCCTCCACGTATAGTGGCGGTGGTTGGGTTGGGCGTAGTTGGAATTCACACCCGGTGGAGACAAGATGAGCCAAGGTGGCTGGGGCGGATCAGGGGGCGGTCAGGGCGGCGGTGGTTACGGCCAGCCGCCGGGTGGCGGCGGCTACGGTCCGCCGCCGGGGCAGCCGCCGGGAGGCGGGGGTTACGGCCAGCCGCCGGGGCAGCCGCCGGGTGGCGGAGGGTACGGCCAGCCGCCGGGTGGCGGAGGTTACGGCCAGCCGCCGGGGCAGCCGCCGGGTGGCGGGGGTTACGGCCAGCCGCCGGGGCAGCCGCCGGGTGGCGGAGGGTACGGTCTGCCGCCGGGGCAGCCGCCGGGTGGTGGAGGTTACGGCCAGCCGCCGGGGCAGCCGGGCGGAGGTTACGGCCAGCCGCCGGGGCAGCCGGGCGGAGGTTACGGCCAGCCGCCGGGGCAGCCGGGCGGGGGTTACGGCCAGCCGCCGGGGCAGCCGGGCGGGGGTTACGGCCAGCCGCCGGGGCAGCCGCCGGGTGGCGGAGGGTACGGCCAGCCGCCGGGGCAGCCGGGCGGGGGTTACGGCCAGCCGCCGGGGCAGCCCCCGGGCGGCGGCGGTTACGGTCAGCCGCCGGGGCAACCGCCGGGCGGCGGCGGTTACGGTCAGCCGCCGGGTGGAGGCGGCTATGGCCCACCCCCTGGCGGCCCGCCTCCTGGCGGCGGGGGGTATGGCCCGCCTCCCGGGGGTGGCGGCTGGGGTCAGCCTCCCGGCGGCGGCGGCTGGGGGCAGCCTCCGGGTGGCGGGGCGTTCGGCGCGCCTCCTGGCGGTGGGGGCTACGGTCCGCCACCGGGCGGCGGCCCTTACGGTGCGCCCCCTGGCATGGGCGACACGACGTCGTGGGGAGCGGGAGATGCGGCGTCGTTCGGCTGGGAGCGCATGAAGCGCGACCCGGCGGTCATCATCGGCGCCGTGGCCGTCGTCGGGTTCGCGGCGAACCTCCCCAACATCATTGGCGGTGGCATCCAGGCGGCGCTCGCGAGCGACGCGCCCGCCGTGGGGTCGGGCATCCAGAGCCTGATGCAGTTCGTTGGCCTCGTGGTGGGCAGCTACTTCGCCGGAGGCCTGTCCAGTCTCCTCCTGAAGGTGGCGCGTGGACAGCCGTACTCGTTCAACGACATCCTCGGCGGCGGGCGGTGGTTCTTGTCCATCCTGGGTGCCCAGATCCTGACCTTCCTGGCCGTCGCCGTCGGCATGGTCTTCCTGTTCGTCCCTGGCGTCATCCTCGCGCTCGGCCTGAGCATGACGAACATGTGCATCGTCGATAAGAACCTGGGCGCCATCGACGCGATGAAGGAAAGCTGGCGAATCACGACCGGCCACAAGGGCGGCATCTTCGTCTATGCCTTGCTCGTCTTCGCGCTCGTGCTGGCGGGCTTGCTCGCCTGCTGCTTCGGAACGCTCGTGGCCGGGCCGATCGCCGCCATCGGTTACACGTACATCTACCTGCGCCTGACCGGCCAGCCCACCGCAAGCTGAGCCCCCGGCGGCTCGCGTCCGCGCCTCCCCGGGCCCGGTCCACGCTCCTCCAGCGCAGCCACTGTCGATGATCGGAACGCCGGACCGGCGCCGTCCGGACTGAACGACCCATCTCCGCATCACCCGAGATCATCCAAGCTCGTCGCTGGCTGGTACTGCGAAGGCAGGCAGGCCTGAGGAGCCCCTGTCCGTCGCGACGCTGGAGGGCGCAAGCTGCCTCTGGTCCGGGAGATTTACTCGATCTCCACGCAGATGGAATCACCGAGCTCGCGAGAGTCGGTCGCGCGGAAGCCGCAACCGTAGCCTGGACCGTCAATGGAGCCCCCTCCAGCGATCCTCGCAATCCCCCAGTACCCGACGTGAGTGCATATCTCAGCCGAGTAGGCGGAGACGGTCGCGAAATCCACGTGCTCGAAGCCTTCCAGGCACTGACCTCCGCCTCTCACTGCCGCAAAGGTGGTCTCGCCGATGTCAAAGAGCTCGTAGTTGGGTTTGCAGAGTATGTAGTCGAGCTCGCGGGTATCTTCAGCATTCTGCTGGCAGTTGTTCCACGGGCCATCCATCGAGTTCCCGTCTGCGATACGAAAGACTCCTGAATAGGGGAGTTCATTGCAGCCGGTGAATGCAAACGTCCAGAAGGCGTCGGCTATGGTCAACGGTGTGTATCCTGCGGGGCAAGTTTCTCCCTCGTATACTCCGAACTCCACCGCCTGAGCTTCAGCGGGGGCGCTCAGCGAGATGCCTCCGACGACAAGGCTGCAAATCAGGGTGCGCATGGGCTTCATGTGAGAGATGTATTTCATTTGTTCGCCAATATGTTGTTATGATGAGTTATGTTTCCAGGCCAAGCGCGTGGTCGAGCGCAGGGGTTCATCTGTGCATCCTGGTCACGCCGCGAGGTGCGTTGTGGGCTCCGCAGTGGAGAGCCCGTCCCGTGCTTCATCGGCCAGCGCGGAGGCATCATTCTCAAAAGCGGAAACGCTGTCAACGTCTGAGCGAGTGTGTCGTTTTGATGGATATCTATGGCTGAAGTGTAAATGGCAGTCTGATCCCAGTCACCCGGTCAGTAGAACAGGCCTTGCCTTCGGTCGGACTCTGGACTTCGCTCGTGGGTCCCAGAGCTCGGCGAGGCGCGTGCCGCTCGCGACGTCGTCTCCCTTCACCCGCAGCCCGAGGTCCGGAGACAGGCGCATCCGACCCGCCCCGCGACCGCGCCAGGATCATGTCCAGAGTATGCGGCGACACGGTGGGCGACGCCAGACAGCGGGCTGGAACGGCGGCGTTCGAGAAATGAAACAGTGCTATCGCTGCTGCGGGGAGTCGCGCCGGGAAGCGAACCGCCATGACGAAGAGGGCGCCAAGAAACCAGGGGATCGGGAGGGGGAATGCAGGGACAGCCCTCGGGTCGCGGGGCCATGTCGGCTTCACGCGGCGCCTCCGTTGCTTCTGCTGGACCGGGTGCGGTGCAACTTTGCGCTGTGGGCGAAGTCTCCGGCGGCGTACGGCGTGCTGGTGCAGCCTGGACGCCGATCAAGTTGCCTGCTCCCTGTGATGATGAAAACTCATGCTCCTGTGCGTCGTGGCGCGGCCCACGCTCAGCAGCGCTACGCGAGCGCGCCGCGGCGTGTTTCGGTCGGACCTTGTCGCTGCTTCATCGCGTCCCATTGCGCTCGCGACGCACGAAGAACCGCTCGATCGCGTCGAGCACCTGCAAGGCGCCGCGCGCCTCGGCGACGAGCTGGCGGTCGTCTTGCGTCTTCGCGTAGAGCTGAGCATCGAGCACGGCGCTCCACAGGCGCTCGCGGTTCCACGGCCGGACGGGGAACGGGAGGAGCGCCAGAGCCGCCTCGGCGATGGCGCTGAGGTCGGCCTCGGTCAGCACGACGTCCGTCAGGATCGGGGTGGGCGGCCTCGGCAGCTTCCTGCGGGCGCGTCTCCGCTTGGCTCGGTCGTTCATCGGCGCCTCCGGAGCTGGAGGGCCAGCGCCTCACGGGCGAGGCGGAGTCGGCTCGCCGCGGTCCCCGGGCGCATGCCGCTGGCCTTGGCGAACGCGACGAGCGAGCGGGGGTCGTCGACCGCGAGCAGGAGGTCGCGCTGCCAGGGCTTCCGGCTCACCGCTTTCAAGGTGACTTCTCTCGGTTCTCCTGAAAAGGACATACCAAAGGTTCTGCGCCGCTCGAGCTTCGCCGGATCGAGCTGCATCTGGACAAGCCGACGGAGGACGGAGATACCGTACTGCGGCTGTTGACGAACCTGCCGGAGAAGACATTACAGCCCGAGCGAGCCGCCCATGGTCGAGCAGCACCCAGGGGAATGAAGCCGAGCACGCCTCGGTCCCGGCGATGGGTAGACTCGGCGCGTCCGCAAGTCGCTCATTGGCCCTCCTTCATTCGCGGCTCGAGCGGCGGCTCGAGCGCATCGCCGTGGAACTCACGTAACATGATCGCGGCGTGCCGGGCTCCGGTCTCGACCGCATCGAGAGGATCCTCCCCGCATGTGGTAAATGGGCGTCCATCTACGTCCACCGTGACAGCCCAAGGCCACTTTTTCTCCGGAGGGTTTCGGGTCGGCTCGTGGATGCGAACCACGATGTCGCGCGGCTCGCCGTCTTCCGGGGTCAACTTAAACGTCAGCTCGATCATCACTTGCGCCTTCTGTCACAATCTTTGAGACGTCTCGAATATTCTTGCATACACCCGTCCTTACAGATCCTGTCACCCTTTGGGCAGTTGTCGGAGCACCGTTCCCAGAGTTGATCGCACTTTTCCTTGCATGCCTCTTTGCAGTCGGACGAGCTTGTCGCCCACCGGCACGAGTCGCACGACTGCGCACCGGAGCCATTGCGAACCCCAGAGGCTTCCTCACATCGATCCTTGGCTTCGTCCAAACTCGCGTGCTCGCCCTGGTACCGCGTTGTGCAGCTATCCGACGCGCCCTGGTTACTGCAGACAGCCGACCCCGCCTTCCACGTTACCGTGCACTCCACGGTTTGGGAGCACGGATCCGCATCGAAGCCCGTGTGATCTTGCGGCTCCAGTGGCACATACCACCCGAAGCCTCCGACCCCTCCTGTCGGCGTGATGATGCTGCCGCCGGCACCTTCGTTTCCCTCACCCCGGACATAGCACTCACCTACATCGTAATTGCACGCCGTGAGACCGAAGCACAGAACAGCAAATATCCTGTTCATCTCGACTTTGCCTCAAGTTTCCAAATGGGCCCAGTGGTCACCATGACGACCAGACTTCCAGGAAGAACTCGACTACTGCCGCCAGCCCAGTCCACATGGGCGCTGGTGGATACGCCCAAGGGCCCGGCGAAGTACCAGTCGGACTGGGCGCGGCCGCCTGGAGCAACCCCCCACCACGCGGTCACAGATCACGGCACCACACACCGACATCGAGTAGATCGCCAGGGACGGCCCGAGGCTGACGGTGGTTGTCTTCGTGGCGTACCCAAGAGTGACGGCCGTTCGATCGTAGACCCCTACGCCTGCCCCTGGAACGATGCTGAGCATGTTGTGGACTTCGAGCCGGAAGTCCCCCTCGCTGCGCCAGAGCCACCCGGCGAAGGGACTCACCGCAAGCCTGGGCTCGATCCCGACCTGGATCCCGCCCACGCTCACATCGCCGCTGAACTCGAGTGCTTGTGCCGGCGCCGGAACACTGACGAGCGCACAGGCACAGCCGCACAGCACGAGCGCGCTCGCCCTCCCCCTCAGCCCCTGCCCCATGCCTTCCCCTGATTCCGGATGCTCCTCCCACCGGAGGGCCGCGTCAACGGTAACATGGGCCACATTGCGTCCTCGCTGTCCCTGCATCGGCGTGCCGAGCGCGGCGGGTCGCATGGGTGGGCCGGGGCGCATGCCAGCGAGCGCAGCGCCGTCGTCGTCCACCAGCTGACCGAGCACGACCTGCCCGGGCCTCGCGAGCCCTCCTACCCCGCGCTTACGAGCATCGACCCGGAATCGTCACACCGTGTGACCTCCGTGTGCCCCGACGTCAGGGCACGGGGCTCCACGAGAGGGCACTCGGATATGCGAGAGAAACTGAGCCCTCGATGGCCTCTGACACCGTTCCGATGCGTCCGACGCGGCGTCTGCCGTGTCTTTCGCGCATCCGCCCCTCAGATTCGTCTCCGGGTTCGATTCCCGGCGCCTCCACTAATAAAGACACAGTGAGAACCGTGTCTTCTTTCTTTTGTGTGACCTGCGTGCGACCTAATAAATTTCAGCAAGAGTGGGCCGTGGTCGGGCTCGGCGTGAACGAGACCACCGGAAGCGGGCGCAGCGGGTGACGCGAGGGTACGGGGCTCCACGGAGAGCTCCACGGCGGGCACCCTGCCGGCGGGGCGCATGGGTACGAGCGGCGATCTGCGCGGTGGCAAAGTCGCCCGCACAATGAGCAGCGGCGATCGTCTGTGTCAGGGTGGCGACGAGCGCCTGGCGCGGGCTCGCCGGTGGCATGGTCGTGCCCCATGGCGCGTCCGTCACGGCCGCCGAGGGCACCGCCGAAAGCGTCACCGAATCGTCCGGCCGACCAGGGATCGCGGGGTCAGCGCCCGCGATCGCCGTGTTGACGTCGGCCTCGGGCCCCTCGAAACCCGCGCAAATCCGCCCGATCGTGTCATTTCGCTCCCCGCGCCGAGCGACGAACAGGCTCTCCTCCGGCCAGGCAACTCGGCGCCACTCCCCGCGCCGCGGCGCCGCAGAATCCCACATTCCGCCCCACTCCGAGCCCCCCGCTCCCCGCCCCCTCCTGTCCACGGCCGCTCCTCGCCGCCATCCCCCCTTTGCCACCCATGAATCCACGCCAGCGTCCGGCGCCTCCGTACCCTCTCTAAGGCCCGCGCCAGGTCAGATACCTACCGTGGGACAAAGCTCCTTGGATCGGATTGCGAGCCTCAAGACCGCATGTTAATCGGTGCCCCTCGGAGACTCCAGCGCAGCGAGGCGCGGAGCCGGGGGGAACATCGCGCGGCGCGCGGACGCTCTGTCCGCCGCGCCGTCCTGCGCCGCCCGCTCGCGAGGTGCTCTCTCGCGCCGCCCGCTGCTCGTCCAGACCGGAACGGAGCATGATATGCCTGACCATGTCCTGATCACGGGGGGCGCCGGATTCATCGGCTCCCACCTCGCCGACGAGCTCCTGCGCGCAGGGCACCGCGTCCGCGCCCTCGACAACCTCGTACCCCAGGTCCACGGCCCCGACCGGCGCCGACCGGCCCACCTCGACCCGGCCGTCGAGCTCCTGGTCGGCGATGTCCGCGACCGCGACGCCGTGAGGCGCGCCCTCCGGGGCGTCGACGCGGTCGTCCACCTCGCCGCCGCGGTGGGCGTCGGACAGAGCATGTACCGCGTCGAGCGGTACACGTCCGTCAACGCCGTCGGCACCGCCGTGCTCACCGAGGCCCTCGCCGAGCAGCCCGTGCGAAGGCTCGTGATCGCCTCCAGCATGAGCGTCTACGGAGAAGGCCTCTACCGCCGGCAGAGCGGCGAGCTCGTCGCCCCGCGGAGCCGGCCCGTCGAGCAGCTGAAGCGCGGCGCCTTCGAGGTCTGCGCCGCGGACGGCGAGGCGCTCGTCCCCGTGCCGACGCCCGAGGACAAGATACCTGCCCTCGACTCCGTCTACGCGCTGTCCAAGTACGATCAAGAGCGGCTCTGCTTCATCGCCGGTCGCGCCTACGGCATCCCCGCCGTCGCGCTCCGCCTCTTCAACGTGTACGGCCCGCGCCAGGCGCTCTCCAACCCCTACACGGGCGCGCTCGCCATCTTCGCCGCGCGCCTGCTCAACAACCGTCCTCCGCTCGTCTTCGAGGACGGGCTCCAGCAGCGCGACTTCGTGAGCGTGCACGACGTCGCCGAGGCCTGCGTCAAGGCGCTCGCCGAGGACACCGCCGCCGCCGGCAAGGTGCTCAACATCGGCACCGGCCGCCCGCGCTCGATCCGCGACGTCGCCGAGGCGCTCTGCAAGGCGCTCGGCAAGCCCGAGATCGAGCCCGAGATCACCGGCCGGTGCCGCGTGGGGGACGTCCGGCACTGCTTCGCCGACACCCGCGAGGCGCGGCGCGTCCTCGGGTTCACGCCGTCCGTCCCGTTCGAGCGCGGGCTCCTCGAGCTCGCCGGCTGGATCGACGGGCAGACGGCGCGCGACGGCGCCGCCCAGGCGCGCGCCGAGCTCGAGGCGAGGGGGCTCTCGCTGTGACGCCGCCCGTCCTCATCACCGGCGGGGCCGGCTTCATCGGATCGAGCCTCGCCGATCGCCTCCTCCGCGAGGGGGAGCCGGTCCTCGTCCTCGACAACCTCTCGCGCGCGTTCGTCGAGCGGAACGTCGAGCTCCTCCGGCAGCGCCACGGCGCCGGCGTGGAGATCCTCCTGTGCGACATCCGCGACGCGCAGGCCGTGAGCGACGCCGTGCGGCGCGCCTCGTTCGTCTTTCACCTCGCCGCGCAGGTCGCCGTCACGCGGAGCGTCTCGGACCCGGCGCTCGACTTCGAGGTGAACGCGCGCGGCACGCTCAACGTGCTCGAGGCGCTCCGGCGGCTCGACCGCCCGCCGCCGCTCCTCTTCGCCTCGACGAGCAAGGTCTACGGCGCGCTGCCCCACCTCGCGCTCGAGCGGCACGAGGACCGGGTGCGACCCCTCTGCGAGCGCGCGCGCGACCACGGCATCTCCGAGGCGCAGCCGCTCGATTTCCAGAGCCCTCACGCGTGCTCCAAGGGCGCCGCCGACCAGTACGTCCTCGATTACGCCCGCACCTTCGGCCTCGACGCCGCGGTGCTCCGGATGAGCTGCATCTACGGCCCCCGGCAGTTCGGCAGCGAGGACCAGGGGTGGATCGCCCACTTCGTCGGGCGCGCCATCCGCCGCGATCCGATCACCCTCCACGGCGACGGGCTGCAGGTCCGCGACGCGCTGTTCATCGAGGATCTCGTCGACGCCTTGCTGCTCGCGCGGCGCGAGCTCAAGCCCGCGTCGGGCTGCGCCTTCAACCTCGGGGGCGGCCCGGAGCGGGCGGTGAGCCTCGTCGAGCTGCTCGACCTCATCGCCGAGCTCGACGTCGAGGGGCGCCGCCCCGCCGTCTCGCTCGCCGCGCGGCGGCCGGGCGACCCGCCGTACTACGTCTCCGACTGCCGCGCCTTCCAGGCGCTCACCGGCTGGGTGCCGCGCGTCGCCCTCCGCGACGGGCTGCGCGCGCTCTATCAATGGCGCCTCGGGGTCGAGGAGCGCCTCGGGGCCGTCTACGCGGACGCGCCCGCGTCCGCCCGGCTGGGCCGCCTGGACCGGCGGCTGGGGGTCGCCTCGTGAAGGTCGCGCTTGTCAACCCGCCCTGGAGCTTCGACGGCAGCGTCTACCTCGGCTGCCGTGAGCCGCACCTGCCGCTCGAGCTCGGCTACGCGAAGGCGCTGCTCGAGCGCGCCGGCCACGAGGCCGCCCTCGTCGACGCCCAGGCGCGCGGGATCGACCTCGACGCCGTGCGCGCCGAGATCGCCGCGTTTCGCCCGGACATCACGGCGATCACCACGGCGCCGAGCTACCTCCTCTGGCGCTGCCCGCCGCCCGAGCTGCGCGTCCCCATGGCGGCGGCGGCCGCGCTGCGGGGCCACGGCGGCCTCCTCGTCGCGGTCGGGCCCCACGGCTCCACAACGCCCCGCGCGGCGCTCCGCAAGCTCGGCGTGGACGTCGTCGTCCTCGGCGAGTGCGAGGAGATCCTCGTCATGCTCGCGGGCGCGACCGGATCGCGCTTCTGGCAGATCCCGTCGATCGCCTACCGCAGGAACGGCATCGATCATGTGCAGGGCGGCCCCTACGCCGCCTGCGCGAGGGCGCTGCCGGCGCTGCGGTGGGACGCCGCGACGATCGCGCGGCACGTCCACCACCACCACCGCTTCGACGCCGTGCCCGAGGGGCCGAGCGCCGAGATGGAGACCTCGCGCGGCTGCCCCCACCGCGGCGCCTCCTGCGCGAAGGAGAGCGCGCGCGACACGCTCCGGAAGCGCCCGCTCGAGACGGTGCTCGACGAGCTCGACGCGCTCCTCGCCCAGGGCGTCCGCCACGTCTACTTCATCGACGAGGTGTTCCCGCCCGACAGGGCCCTCCTCGAGGCGCTCTGCGCGCGGGACGTCGTGTTCGGCGTCCAGCTCAGGATCGACGGCTGGTCGCGCGAGATGCTCGATCTCCTCAGCCGCGCGGGCTGCGTCTCGATCGAGGCCGGCGTCGAGAGCGCCTCGAACCAGGGGAGGGGCGCGCTCGCCAGGCGGTGCAGCGCATCGCCCGAGGAGATCACCGCGCTGCTCGTCCACGCCCGGCGGAGCGTGCCCTTCGTGCAGGCGAACCTGAGCCACGCGGGCGATGGCGACCCGGCCGAGGCGGCGGCGTGGCGGCAGCGCCTCCTCGGGCTCGGGGTGTGGGCGAACGAGCCCGTCCCGAGCTTCCCGTACCCCGGCTCTCCGGCGTACGCCCGGCGGTGGGGCGCGCCCGACGACGGCGCCTGGGAGCGTGCGCACGCCCATTACGTCGCCGAGCACCGGGCGTTCGGCGAACTGCAGGACAGCCGGCCGCTGCCGCTCACGGAGCTCGAGCATGGCGCGCGGTGACGGCGGCCTCTCCGGCGCGGCGGCGCCTCGGCCGCGGCCTGACCGCGTGCTGATGACGGCCGACACGCAGGGCGGCGTGTGGACCCACGCGCTCGAGCTCGCCGCGGCGCTCTCGCGCGCCGGCGTGGCCACGGCGCTCGCGGTCATGGGCGGGCCGCTGTCGCCCGGGGCGCGCGCGGCCGCGGCCGCGATCCCGGGGCTCGAGCTCGTCGAGAGCGCCTACCGGCTCGAGTGGATGGATGACCCGTGGGACGATGTCGCGGCCGCGGGCGACTGGCTGCTCGACCTGGAGGAGCGGACGCGGCCCGACCTCGTCCACCTGAACGGGTACTGCCACGCGGCCCTGCCGTTCCGGGCGCCCCGCGTCGCCGTGGGGCACGCCTGCCTGCTGTCGTGGTGGCGCGCCGTCCACCGCCGGCCGGCGCCGGTCCGCTACGATCGCTACCGCGCGCGGGTCGCGGAGGGGCTCCGCGCCGCCGAGGCCGTCGTCGCGCCGAGCGCGTCCATGCTGAGCGCCCTCGCGGGCGAGTACGGCGCGCTCGGCCTCGGGCGCGGCCACGTCATCCCGCACGCGCGCGACAGGCGGCGGTTCCTGCCGGGGGCGAAGGAGCGGTTCGTCTTCGCGGCCGGCCGGCTCTGGGACGAGGCCAAGAACCTCGCGGCCCTCGAGAAGGTCGCGCCCCACCTCCCGTGGCCCGTGCTCGTGGCCGGGAGCGACGTCGCGTCGGGCGGCGTCGGCCGCCGCGCCGGGGAGAGCCTCTGCTCGCTCGGCTGGATGAGCGAAGGCGAGCTCGCGTGGTGGATGGGGCGCGCCGCGATCTACGCCTTCCCGGCGCGGTACGCGCCGTTCGGCATGTCGGTCCTCGAGGCGGGCCTCTCCGGCTGCGCGCTCGTGCTCGGCGACCTGCCCAGCCTGCGCGAGGTCTGGGGCGACGCCGCCGTCTACGTCCCCGCGGACGATCCGGGCGCGCTCCTCGGCGCGCTCGCGCACCTCGTCCGGGACGTCGCGCGCCGCGAGGCGCTCGGCGCGCTCGCCCGCCGGCGCGCGGTGCGCTTCAGCCCGCGCGCGATGGCCCGCCGCTACCTCGAGGTCTACGCCGTCGCGCTCGCGGCCCGGCGGCCGGCCGCCTCCGAGGTCTGCCTTCCCTCGACGCCCACGCCCCGCGGGACACCATGCGAATAGCGCTCTTTTGCCACTCCCTGCTCTCCGACTGGGACCACGGGCACGCGCACTTCCTCCGCGGGATCGCGGCGGAGCTCGACGCGCGCGGCCACGACGTCCTCGCCTTCGAGCCGGCGGACGCCTTCAGCGCCGAGCGCCTCGTGGCCGCCCGCGGCCCAGCCGCGCTGCGCGAGGCCGCCGCCGTGTACCCCCGCCTCTGCCCGCGCCGCTATGCGCTCTCCACGCTGGACCTCGACGCCGCGCTCGCGGGCGTCGACGCCGTGCTCGTCCACGAGCGGAGCGACCCCGAGCTCGTGCGGCGCCTCGGCGAGCACCGCGCGCGCGCGGATCGGTATCGGCTGTTCTTCCACGACACGCACCACCGCCTGCTCACCGATCCGGCCGCGATCGTGCGGCGCGATCTCTCGGGGTACGACTGCGTGCTCGGCTTCGGAAAGAGCCTTTGCGATCTCTACCTGCGCCGCGGCGTCGCCCGGCGCGCCGTGGTGTGGCACGAGGCCGCCGACGCGCGCGTCTTCCGGCCGCTGCCGGGGGTCGAGAAGGAGCGCGATCTCGTGTGGATCGGCAACTGGGGGGACGGCGAGCGGGCGGCGGAGCTCCGCGAGTTCCTGATCGGGCCCGTGAAGGCGCTCGGGCTGCGCGCGCGCGTGCACGGGGTGGGTTATCCCGAGCACGCGCTCGCGGCGCTCGCGGACGCCGGCATCGAGCACGCCGGCTGGCTCCCCAACCACCGGGTCCCCGACGCCTTCGCGCGCGCGCGCGTCACGGTGCACGTCCCGCGGCGGCCGTACGCCGCGCTGCTCCCGGGCATCCCCACGATCCGGCCGTTCGAGGCGCTCGCGTGCGGGATCCCGCTCGTGAGCGCGCCGTGGACCGACGCCGAGCGCCTCTTCTCGCCCGGCCGCGACTACCTCGTCGCGCGCACCGGCGCGGAGATGACGGAGCACCTCCGCGCGCTCCTCGCGGACGCCGATTTCGCGCGCGGCGTCGCCGAGCACGGGCGCCGGACGGTGCTTTCGCGCCACACGTGCGCGCACCGCGCGGACACCCTGCTCGACCTCGTCGACGAGCTGCTCTTGCGGCCGTTCTACCGGCTCGCCGGCGACGAGGAGGAGGAGGACGAGCTGGAGCGGAGCGGGGCGGCGTCCGGGGTTCGCCGCTGCGACCCGGCGCATCACCGGAGCCCGCCCGCGTGAGGCGCGGCGCGGGCGGGGGTCTCGGCGCTCCGCGAGGGGCGGGGTTGCGACAACGGAGGTGTTCCGATGGTGGATGCGAACGGGAGATCGGTGGGGAGGAGCATGCGCATCCTTGTGACGGGGGGCGCCGGCTTCGTCGGCTCGCACCTGTGCGAGCGGCTCCTCGCGGACGGCCATGAGGTCATCGCGCTCGACGACTTCTCGACGGGCTCGCCGGCCAACGTGGCCCACCTGATGCGCAGCAGGCGTTTCTGGCTCGTCGAGCGCGACGTGGCGCAGCCCTTCGATTACGAGATCGACAGGGTCTACAACCTGGCGTCGCCGGCGAGCCCCGCGCGCTATCAATGCGATCCGGTGCGCACCACGATCACGAACGTGGTGGGCACGCTGAACGCGCTCTCGTGCGCCGAGCGGCACGGCGCGCGGCTCTTGCAGGCGTCGACGAGCGAGGTGTACGGCGACCCGGAGGTGCACCCGCAGCCGGAGGGCTACCTCGGGCGGGTGAACCCGATCGGGGTGCGCGCCTGTTACGACGAGGGCAAGCGTTGCGCCGAGTCGCTGGTGATGGACTTCCACCGTCAGGGGCGGGCGTCGGGGCGGATCGCGCGGATCTTCAACACGTACGGTCCCCGGATGGCGCTCGACGACGGGCGCGCGGTGAGCAACTTCATCGTCCAGGCGCTCCGGGGAGAGGAGCTGACGGTCTACGGGAGCGGGTCGCAGACGCGGAGCTTCTGTTATGTCGACGATCTGGTCGAGGGGTGTGTGCGGCTGATGGAGCACCCGGTGGAGGTGGGGCCTGTCAACCTGGGCAATCCGGTGGAGGTGACGGTGCTCGAGCTGGCGCAGGAGATCGTGCGGCTCACGGGGAGCGCGAGCCGGATCGTGTACCGCCCGCTCCCGGAGGACGATCCGAGGCAGCGGCGGCCGGCGATCGAGCTGGCCCGGCGAAGCTTGGGGTTCGAGCCGCGGGTGGCGCTCCGGCAGGGGCTCTACGCGACGATCCAGAGCTTCCGGGCGGCGCTCCTGGGGGCGGGGGAGTGCCCGCGGCGGGGGGAGCCGGCGCTGGCGAGCTGAGGAGTCGACCGCCGACCACGGCCCGACTTTGTGCCGGGGCACTTCGCTTCAGGTGTCGTGGCCCAGGAAGGCGTGCATGCGTTCGAGCTCGGCCGCCAGCTCGCGGCGGAACGCCGCATCGCGCGGCGCGCGGCCGGACACATAGCCGAGCTCGGCCCGCTCGACGCCGTCGCGTGCGCTCAGGTTGGCCCAGCCGATCACCTTTTCGCCCCACAGCAGCGGCAGCGCGTAGTAGCCCAGCTTGCGCTTGGGTGCCGGCACATAGGCCTCGAAGCGATAGGCCCAGCCCCACAGCAGCTCGAAGCGGCGGCGGTCCCACACCACCGGATCGAAGGGCGCCAGGAGGCGCACCGCCTCATCCGGCGCATGGCGGCGCGATGCCGGGTTCTCGTCGGCCGGCCACAGCCAGGTGGTGCCGTCGATCACGACGCTGGCCAGCTGCGCGCGCGCCAGCCGCATCGCCGCGCGCGATTCGCTGCGCAGCTGCGGCGCGCCGTGACCCAGCAGGCTGACCAGGTAGCCGAAGCTGGCCGCCGGCAGCGGCGCGTACTTGCGCATCACAAGCTCCACCAGCGTGGCGGCGCGGCGCGCGCGGCCGGCCGGGCTGTCGTCGGCCGGCGGATGCGACACTGCGTCGTAGACGCGCGTACCCGTGTCGCGCCGCACCACCCGGAGCATGCCGCGGTAGTGCATGCCCTCGAGCAGCTGGGTGCTGGCATTGAGCGTGTTGCCCCAGTAGCCCTGCACGCGGCCGTGATGCGAGAACTCGGCCGCCACCTCCTTCGGATGAGTTGGGCCGCGCTCGCGGATGAAGGCCAGCACCTCGGTCGCGCGGCGCCGCGTGGCGGCGTCCCATGCGCGCCTGGCGATGCGCGGATGCAGCAGCGCCAGGTGTTCGCGCGGCAGGAAGCCGTAGTTGACCAGGCGGTCCTCCTCGATCGCCAGCCGCGGATAGCGGCGCTCCAGGTCGCCGGCGCAATAGTCCCTGACGCGATGGCGCAGCGTCAGGTCCTGGGCGCGCGCTGGCGCGCGGATCGGGTCGGCCTGCACGAAACCCAGGCGCGAGATCGCGCGCCCCAGCGTGGTGGGCGCGAACAGCGTGCGCGCCACCGCATAGCGGCGCAGGTCGTCGAGATCGATGCTTTTTCTATTGGCGGGCATGGTGGCTCAGGAAGGTCGGCGCGCGGCGGGCGCCGCGAGCAGCGCCAGCTGCCGGTCGTCTGTCAGAGCGGGAGCGCCCGCTCGGGATTCGTCTGTCACGGCCGCGATTGCGGCGTCCTGGCGGGGCACTGCTCTACATCTGCCGGCGCTGAGCTGCCACTGTTTCGCGGAATCCGTGGGTGTAGTCCGAGGGCATGATGGACTTCGGATCTGTCTGGGAATGTTTCCTCTGACGGAGGACTTTGCCCTCTGCGTGCGCGTCAAGGCGTCTCCTGTCGACGATGCGCTCGGAAGCTTCGTGCTCGAGCTGCTCCTGGGAGCGCGGGGAGCTCAGGTGCGCCGCTCGAAGGCGAGCTTGAGGCCCATGCCGACCATCATCGCGCCGCTCGTCCGGTATACCCCGGTGAGGGCCGTTGGGCGCGCGCGCAGCCACGCGGAGATGGCGCCCGCGAAGTAGCCGACCAGCCCCTTCACCAGGAAGGTGAGCCACGAGAACGCCATCCCGAGCCCGATGATGAGCAAGGTCGGGTGCTCGGCGTCGCCCGGGACGAACTGGGGGAGAAAGGCGAGATAGAAGATCGTCACCTTGGG
This sequence comes from Sorangium sp. So ce362, assembly GCF_051519845.1. Taxonomy (NCBI): domain Bacteria; kingdom Pseudomonadati; phylum Myxococcota; order Polyangiales; family Polyangiaceae; genus Sorangium; species Sorangium sp. So ce362. The sequence continues at coordinate 11,541,690 of NZ_CP150332.1, forward strand.
ATTGGACAGGTTGGACAGCGCGCCCTCCGCGAACAGCCTGGCCATGCTCGATGGCCTCGCCTCCGAGAGATCGAGCGCGGCAGCGCGCGTGCGCAGGAGGCGTACGCCGAGATAGACGAGGTACGCAGCGCCGACGAGCTTGAGGATCAGAAACAGGGTGGCAGACGCCATGAGGATGGAACCGAGCCCCAGCGCGGCCAGCACCGTGTGGCCCACCAGGCCGAGGCTGATGCCGCCCGCGGTCGCCATACCCGCGGACGAGCCCTGCGCGAGGGAGCGCGACATCACGAGGATCATGTCCTGGCCCGGAGTCACAATGACAAGGAGCGAGGTAAGCAAGAAGAGAACGATCTGGGTCTCCGTCATCGCATCGATCCTATTTGTTGAGGTCCTTGCATGCGCAATTGTAACTGAGCGCGAACGCCTCCGCTACAGGACTGGGCTCCGCCGAGCAGGACCGCGGCGAACCACAGGCTGTCGCGCGGCGGTCAGAGCACCTCCCGGAGGTCGCGACGAGGCCTCTATCGCCCCTGCCAATATGTGCCAAACTGAGTCGGCCGGAGGGGTTCGGGTCTGGTTGAGGTCCGTGCACATCGTGGTGCTGGGTGACGGCACCGCGCTCGTGCAGACCCGCGAGAGGCACTGCGGAGCCCCCGACGAGCCGCCCTGCCAGGCCGACACGTGGGAGGCGCCGTCGCTGCATCAGACCTGCGATATCGAGAGTCCCTGCCGCGCCCCCATCGCGGCGAGCGGCGGTATCCCGGACCGCTCGCGCACCGCGCCGAGCGGCAGGTGGACGACGTCCCACAAGTTCCAGCGGTCGCTCAGATCGACCTTGCAGGCCGCGCCGCGCGCCACCGCGCGCCGCACCTTGCGCGCCTCGAAGAGGCCCACCTGCGGCGCCGCGATCGGCGTGATCTGGATCCCGATGCCACGTTGCAGGGTCATGAGGCAGTACCTTCCGCTCTCACACCACAGTACACTTCCGACGAGGCGCAAGATTTCCTGTGGACATCGACGCCTCGCTGAAGGTACCACTCGTGGTGATGCCCAGATCGCGCGCCGGCCCACGTTTGTGGTGCCCGGTCACGACGAAGCGATGCAAGGATGAGCGAGCGGTGTCCGCCGATGCGACCTGACACGACGCCAGGGTCGTGCCGGCCCGCTACCGGCTCAAGGAACCAAGCCGAGTGGCGCTGTCGGAGCTCACCGTCCGATCGCCGCCCCACAGCGCTGAAATTATCAGAAGAAGGACCGATGCGATTCAACAAATTCATATGGTCCCTGTTTTGCGCCTCGAAGGCAGGTCGGGCTGCCATTTCCAGATACAAGTCCTTCCTCGCGCGAGACGAGCGATGGGCCGAGCTCGCCCCGAAGAACTGGATGGAGAAGCTCCGACCGATCGATGCGATGGCCGCGCAGGTGGTGTTCGACGAGGCCGTGGGCGGGCGGGTCGCTTCCCAGGATCATGCCGGCGAGCTCTACGGGCGACTGCTGGACGAGGGCTTCACCCTCTCGCTCGAAGTTGATGACGGCGACACCATCTATACGGTCGTCGGTGGTGACGACGGGCTCGAAGCTTGGATCAGCATGATCCAGGGTATCTCCCTGGGCCTGTTCAAGGCCCACCCGGAGCATTTTGCTCTGTACCTTTTTTTGCGCCAGTTCAATCGATTCAACGAGATCTGTGATGAATTCGGGATCGCCGTTCCGGTGCTCCCGGGTAAGGCGAGCTGGCGGGATCGGGCGATGTTCTACCTGCGCATCAACGCATCCCTCCAGGAGTTCCGCCGCATCCATGGGCTGACCCCCGCCGAGCTCTGCGCGTTCCTGTACGACTTCGCGCCGCACCACCTCGCGCAGGAGCAAGACGAGCTCCCGCCTGCGTCGAAGGTCTGGTTCCTCATGGGCGGCGCCGGGGACAGCAGCGATTTCGAGTTTCTTGACGCCGCTGGCGACGACTCCACGAGCTACTGGCAGGGGAACGTCGACACTCGCCGGGGAGACATCATGGTGATGTGGTGCGTCTCCCCGCGCAGCTACGTCCACTCCGTCTGGCGAGCGGAGACCGACGGCTTCATCGATCCATTCTTCCATTACCATAGTACCGTGTGGATCAGCGCGCCCGTGAAGGTGCCCGAGATTTCGTTCAGGGAGATCGCCGCAGATCCGGTCTGGTCCAAGAAGCCGGCCGTGAAAGCTCACTTTCAAGGCGCGAGCGGCAAGCCCGTGACGGCCGAGGAGTACGAGGCGCTGCTCCGGATGTTCAAACGGAAGCGTGGTAAGATAGTGGATCTGCCACGGCTCCACAGGCCGGACCTGCCCGAACATGACGACGTGGAGAGCGAACGGGAGGTAGAGCAGAGGCTGCTGGAGCCACTCCTCCGAGAGCTCGGGTATGTCGAACGCGACTGGATCCGAAACATGCCTGTCCGCATGGGTCGCGGCGAGCGGGTGTACCCGGACTACGCGATCGGGGCCGTGCTGAAGCGGGGTGAGGAGACCGCGCGGATCATCCTCGAGGCCAAGCGAGAGCTCGCGACGGAGAAACAGATCCTCGACGCGTACCAGCAAGCGAAGTCGTACGCGCAGCGCCTCCAATCAGCCTCCTTCGTCCTCGTCGCCCGCGAGGGCATCTGGATCTTCTTGCAGGAAAAAGGAGGGTTCTTGAGGAGCCGATACCTACACAGGTCGTGGGCGGAGCTCGGCGGCTCGGATGGGCTCCACGAGGTGAAGCTGCTGATCGGCAAGGCGAAGTCTCGCGCCTGGGCTGCCGCGCCGAGGATGCCTGGCTGACGCGCTCAGGAGAGCGCCGGCCTTGGTAGCCGTGGCCACCTCACCGGCTGCGCCATGCCGACCCCCCGGACGAGGACCTCGGCCGCGCCGAGCCCCCGCCGACCTGCCTCGGAGCGCGCCGGCCGCCCGGCTATCCGGGTGCGCGGTACCTCGCCACGACGATCATCGACGACCTGGTGGAGGTGTGTGTGCGGCTGATGGAGCACCTGCTGGAGGTGGGGCCTGTGAACCTGGGCAATCCGGTGGAGGTGACGGTGCTCGAGCTGGCGCAGGAGATCGTGCGGCTCACGGGGAGCGCGAGCCGGATCGTGCTCCGGCCGCTGCCGGATGACGACCCGAGGCAGCGGCGGCCGGCGATCGAGCTGGCCCGGCGAAGCCTGGGGTTCGAGCCGCGGGTGGCGCTCCGGCAGGGGCTCTACGCGACGATCCAGAGCTTCCGGGCGGCGCTCCTGGGGGCGGGGGAGTGCCCGCGGCGGGGGGAGCCGGCGCTGGCGAGCTGAGGAGTCGACCCGGCTGGTCGAGCGCGCCTCGGGGCTGCGCGCCTCGTGGCCACCCGCTGCGCAGCACGTCGGGCTGACGTCAGTATGTCTCGACGGTGATCGCCATGCCGTTCGTGCGCGGTGGCTTTCCCCCGTGCAACCTTTGTGATGAGGGGTCCTTGACAATGTATGCCGGCTGAGGGCAGGATGTATGCCTGCGGGTCACGGCGCGGAGGTGCTCATGGCGAACGGGGGTAGCGGAACGAGCATGAAGCGGAAGTCCTTCTTCGTTGACGAGCAGACCTTGCGCCGCGCCAAGCGGCTCCTCGGCGTCGATTCGGAGGCGGAGGTCGTCCGGCTGTCTCTGGAGCGGGTGGTGGAGATGGAGGAGTTCTGGCAGTTTATGAAAAAGACCCGGCTCAGCATCCCGCCTGGAAGCATAGAGTAGAGAGAGCCCGTGACGTGCGCTGGGCCATCCTCGACACGAACGTGTATATCGGCCACTGGGAGCGCGGTCTCTACCAGGCCGAGCTCGAGACGATCCGGCGTAGTTACATCGTCCGACACAGCTCGGTGGTTTTTTCGGAGCTGCGCCGAGGCGCACGGACGCGGGCCGCTCAGCGCCTTGTGGAATCGCTCCGCCGGCTGGCGAGCGTCCAGTGGGAGCCGTCTGACGCTGACTGGTGGGAGGCGGGGCGTCTGATCCGGAAGATCGGCGACGCGCAGGGCTGGGAGACGAGCAAGCGCCGGGACTTCCAGAATGATGCGCTCATCGCGCTCACGGCGCGGCGTCAGGGAGCGACAGTGATCACCGCGAACCGGGCGGATTTCGAGATCCTCTCGGCAGAGATCAAGGTCCCGCTCCACGTGCTCTGACGGCGCACCTACCGGGCGTCAGGCAGCCCACCCGGCTCACGCAGGCCCGGGCAGGCAAGCTCGTCGCGGCGGGGCGCTTTGCGCGAGGAAAGCTTTCACGCCGCGAGCCAACCACCGACTAGGCGCTGCACTGTATTCGCCTTCGGGTAGCGGCCGATGCCGGCCCGTTCTCCCGCCTCCCCGAGGAGCGTGTGCGAACGCCGGCGGGACGCGCCGCGAGTGCCGGCGCTCCGGCGGCCGATCGTCAAGCTGTGTGGAGCTCGTCATTGAGACGGCGCGCGACGCTTGACGAGGCCGAGGCGGACGCGCTCGGCGGAGAGGGCGGCCTCGCAGGCGGCGTAGGTGTCGAGCCCGAGCGCTGCGGGCTCAGGGAGATGACCGGCGAGGGCGGCCTTGACGAGATCGGGGCGGTGGAAGATCGGGGCCCAGAGGGAGGCGGGCATGACACGGTCGGCGGAGGCGAAGCTGAGGAGCGAGGAGAGGTTGCCCTCTGCGGCGAAGAAAGGGGTGCCGTGGACGAGGGCTGCGTGTTTCGCGCATCGTGAACACTCGTCCCGCGCCATCGTGAACGCCCGTCACGCGGCATCGTGATCGGAGCGAAGCGACGTCCCTCTGGTTCCCTCTTGGTGTCTCCTTCCCGTCTTGCCGGACGGGTCCGAGGGTACCCCACGTTCCACTTGACAATCAACCGCCCGGCCGTCGCGGCGTGTCTCATCTCCATTGTGGGTGAGGCGCTCCCCGTTGCGCGCTCACGTCCGTCGCGCGCTCTTATCCGCGCTTGCCCTCCTTTCGCCTCGAAGGCCCGTTCAGCGCGATGCGATGGGCGCCGTGCAGGACGCGGTCGCAGATCGCGTCGGCGACGGTCGGATCGGCGAGGTAGTCGTGCCAGCGCTCGGGAGGGAGCTGGCTCGCGATCACGGTGGCGCGCATCGCGTACCGGTCCTCGAGCACCTCGAGCAGATCGCGCCGCTCGGTCTCCGACACGGGCGCGATCGCGAAGTCGTCGATCACGAGCACGTCGACGCGCGCGAGACGCGCGAGCTGGCGCGGGTAGCTGCCGTCGGCGCGGGCGAGGCGGAGCTCGTCGAAGAGGCGGGACGCGCGCCGGTACACCGCGCGGTAGCCCTTGCGACACGCTTGCTGGGCGAGCGCGCAGGACACGTACGTCTTGCCCGTTCCGGTCGCGCCGCTGATGAGCACGACCTGGTGCTCCTCGATCCATTTACCGGTCCCGAGTTGCCGGATGAAGGATTTGTCGAGTTCTCGACGCGGTGGATAGTCGATGCCCTCGACCGTAGCCTCTGCGATGCGCAGCTTCGCCTCCGTGAGCGCTCGCTTCAGGCGCTTGTTCTCGCGCGCCATCCACTCAGCGTCGACGAGCATCGCGAAGCGCTCGTCGAAGGACAGTGCCACGGTGTCTGCACTCTGTTGCTGCTCCAACCATGCGGCGGCCATCGTGCCGAGCCGCATCGCGTAGAGCTTCTCCATCGTTGGTTCTTTCAACATCTATTCTCTCTATATGCAACAGGATTGTCTGACGTCCACGCGCTCGTTGCCGACCACGATCGGGGGCCCACGCGCGCGTCGCCGTGCCTCCCGGGGGCGCGACATCGGAGGCAACGTGCGTGGGCACGAGACCGCGTCGGCGAGCGCGCCGCGCTGCGAGGCTCCAGCGTCCTCGTCCAGTGTCTCGAAGAGAGCTATCGCCCGTTGCTCGTCGAACCGTCCACCGAACACGGCGGCGAGCCACTGCGCTCGATGCGCCTCTGCTGGCAACGTCGTGACGGCGAGCAGCATCGTCGTCAGCCAAGCGATCATGAGACCTGTCGGCATGTCGTCACTCCGGTCAGTGGTAGTAGTCGCTGCCGCGCACGTTCTCGTGGGCGACGCTCGGCGCTTCGCGTGGCGCGTTGTCGAGCATGGGCGCGCGATCCAGCCCATGCTTCAGGATCGACTCGACGTGCCTGTACGAGCGCGCCCCCACGGCGAGCGCTCGCCCGCACGCCGCCTCGACGCGCTCGTTGCCGAAGCGCTTCGCGAGGCGGAACAGGCCGAGGCACGAGCGGTAGCCGTGCTCGGGATGGCGGCGCTCGGCGAGGATCGCCTCCGACAGCATGGCCGTCATCGGCCCCACGGTGCTCGCCCAGCCGAGGATGCGTGTCGGTGTCCACTCCGCGTGCTTCTGGTGCGATGCCGGCATGTGCTGCGGATCGGTCGTGTGTCGCCCGGGAACATCGCTGCGCAGGTGCGACGCGACGCGCCCACGGCTGTGGAACAGCTCCACCGTCGTCGCCGTCGAGCGCGCCCAGAGTTCCTCGTGCACCAGCGTGAACGGCGCCGAGTAGAAGTGGTCGCGGACCTTCGCGTGATAGTCGATGTTCAGCCGCGTCTTCGTCCACTCGGCGTGCACGAACGGCTCCTCCGGCAACGGGCGGAGCGCGGGCTTGTCGAGCCGCTCGAACAGCTCGAGCCGGCTCGCCTTGTAGTGCCTCATCACACGGCGATTGAGCTCGGCGCAAAGCTCGGCGATCCGCGCGTTGAGCGCGCCGAGGGAGTCGAACTGCTCGTTGCGCATGCGCGCGAGGATCCATCGCTCCGCGACCAATACGGCGACCTCGACCTTTGCCTTGTCGCGCGGCGATCGCGGGCGGGCCGGCAGGATCGTCGTGCCGTAGTGACGCCCGAGCTCGGCGAACGTCCGCTGTACGCCGGGCTCGTAGCGGCTCGACACCGTGACGGCGCTCTTGAGCTGGTCGGGCACGACCGCGTTCGTCACGCCGCCGAAGAACGTGAACGCCCGCGCGTTGCTCGCCGTGAAGTCGGCGAGTCTTTGCGTGCGCGTCGCCTCTGCGTACGTGTAGCTCGAGGCCCCGAGGACCGCGACGAACAGCTCGACCTCGACGACCTCGCCGGTCGCCCGCTCCACGTAGTGCGGCTTCTTGCCCGCGTAATCGACGAACATCTTGTCGCCGGCGGCATGCACCTGGCGCATCGTCGGCGCACGCTGGTCGAGCCATGCGCGGTACACGTCACAGAACTTCGTGTAGCGGTAGCCGTCTGGATGATGCTCCAGGTACTCGAGATGAAGCAGCTGCAACGTCACGCCTGGCCGTCGCAGCTCCACGTGCAACGACGCCGGATCTGGCAGCGGTCGCGGGTCATGCGACGTGATCCGCGGCCCGAAGAGCCGCTCGTCGAGCGCCTCGTCGTCGAGCGCCTCTATCGCCGTCCAGTCCAGCCCGAGCGCCATCGCCCGGCCCGCGACCTTGCTGACCGTCCCTATGCTCACGCCAAGCGCGGCCACCACCTCGCGGTGGCTTCGCTTCAGCGTCAACTTCTGCCGCAGGATCTCTCGTGCTTGATGCATCGCCAGCCTCTCCGTCGCCATCGCACCTCCTCGCGGGGCCGACGGCGTTCGGGGAACCAGCAGACGTCGCTCGCCGTCGTCCCGGCACGACGGTCGTACCGGAACAGACGGTCAGGTGATGCTACGTTCACGCGGCGGCGAGACGGGCGCTCACCATCGCGAAACGAGCGTTCACGATGCCGCGATCTGGGTGTTCACGATGCCGCGATTTCGGCGTTCACGATGCCGCGGCGCACGCAGACGAGGGCTGCCCACGCGCCCATGCTGCCGGCGAGGACCGCCAAGCACCGGCCGTCCCGCGGCGACCAAAGTCGGACGGTTCCATCCATCGATCCCGAAAAAATGATGTTCCCGCGCACCGAGATTGCCACCCACCAGACGCTGTCCTCATGCCCTGCGAGCACGTGGAGGCGCTCTCCCGAGCGCGCGTCGAACACCCAGACGGCGTTATGGGAGGTCGTCGCGAGCAGGGCTCCGTCGGGCGAATAGGCCAGGGACAGGACGACGTCGCCATGGCCAAGCAGCGTTCTCGGCGGCGTTTCGGAAAGCACACTTAAAAGGCGGACGATTCCAGCGTTTGAGCCGACTGCGAGGGCATCGCCGTCGGGCGAATAGGCGGCGGACACGATCCCGTCGGTATCGGGATAAACAAACTTACGATGCGCGCTTGCCCTTCGGACGTCCCACAGGCAGGCGGTCCTGTCTTGGGAGCCGGAGGCCAGAAAGCTCCCATCGGGCGAGAAACATAGAGCCCGAACGTCGTCCCGGTGCTCAACGGCGAGTGCGCGTACGTTGCCAGAGCTGACATCCCAAAGCCGGATCGATCCGTCCACCGATCCAGACGCGAGCAGGCTGCCGTCCGGCGAAAAGGCAAGGGCTCTCAGCCACTCCGAAGCAGGGCGCACCCTCGTGATCGGTGCCTGAAGATCATACGAACAGCGCAGCGTGATGCGCGGCGTATCCGTGCCCGGCGACCACACATGAATGACGCCGTCTGCCGTCCCCGCAGCGAGGTCTCCGCCCGAAGAGAATGCCATCGATAGGATTCCCGTGCCACGCACGACGAGTTCTTGCGCAGGTTCTCCAGCGCTGACGTCCCAAAGCGTGATACCTGCTCGGGACGGGAAAGCCAGGCGGCTGCCGTCGGGCGAGAGTGCAGCCATGTGGAGCCCGCGCTCTCGCCACGGAAGGTTGCGCTGGATCTCTCCGGTCGCTGTCGCCCGAACTTGAACGGTGTCCGCGCGCGAGAGGACTAGCAGAGAGGCATCCTTCGTCATAAACGCCGCATTCGCTTGCTCGCGCATCGTCAGGCGCATCGGCCCGGAAGGCGCTGTGCTCCGCCTCCAGACGGCACCACCGTCCGTCGTGAAGAACAGCGTGCCGCCGTCCGATGAGAACGCGATAGAACGGACTGCCCTGTACCCTTGTGGCTCCTTCTCCTCTTCGGGACGATCGATCCTCTCGCGCACGTCGGCCGTTCGAGCGTCCCAGAGACACACGAGCCCGTCCTGATCGCCGGACGCGATGGCATCGCCGTCCGGCGAGAAGACCACCGGCCGGGCCCGCTCCTTGTGACCCACGAGCACCTTCAGCAGCGCCCCGGTGCGCGCGTCCCACAGCCGAACCGTGTGATCGTACGAGGCGGATGCGAGCTGGTCGCCGTCAGTGGAAAAGTCCAGGGAGCTAACCATGGCCGTGTGCCCGGTTAGCTCCGCGAGCAGCGCCCCCGTGCGCACATCCCACAGCCGAACGCAATGGTCGTCCCCGCCGGAAGCGACCCTGCCGCTGTCGGGTGAAAAAGAGATCGCGCGTACAGCTCCGCGATGACCGGAGAGCGTGTGAAGGAGCGCTCCGGCGCGCACGTCCCAGAGCCGCAGGGCATAGTCATCTCCGCCGGCCGCCAGAACGAGACCGTCGGCCGAAAAGACGAGCGCGTTCAAGCTGTCCTCGGGCTCCTCGAACACGCGGCGCAGATCCCCTGTGATCGCGTCGACAATCTTGATCACCCGCCCCGCGGCGCAGGCAAGGAGCCGCTGGTTCGTCGACATGCAGAGGATGCGGACGTAGACGCCGGTGCGAAGGAGAGGCGCCGGGGGCTGGCGAGCGCCCGCTCGCACTGGAGAAGCGGCGGCCGGGTCTGGCGTCGCGTGGAGGAAGACGGCCCCTTCGAGATCGGCGCCTTCCCAGCGCGCGCCATCCATGGATGCGTCAACGAAGGAGGCGCCGAACAGGCGGGCGCCATCGAACCGGGCGCTGTCGAGCAGCGCGCCGTCGAAGACGGCGTGGTCGGCGATGGCGCGCGTCGCCCTCGCTCCCCGGAGATCGGCGAGGGAGAGCACTGTCTGCGATAAGTTCGCGCCGGTGAGGTCCGCTCCCTCGAGCCCGATCCCGGTCAGATTCAGCCCCGCGAGATCAGCCCCGGCGAGCCTGGCGCGCATGGCGACATCGACGCCGGACGCCTGACTTGACGTGGTGCAGGCAGCGTAATAGAGGGTCAGTAAGGCATTCTCGCTTACGCGACGCCGGTAGGGGGCGGTCAAGATGCCCCGGAGGGTCCACTGCCTCTTCTCCCAACCCGCCATTCCCGCCAGGAAACCGACAACTTCGCGCGAGACGCGCGGCAGATCGAGCGCCTCGGCGCGGTCCTCGCCGAGGCGCTCATCGATATCGACGGCGACGAAATATTCGAGAAAAGAGCGGTGAGCGAAGCGATAGCGACCTCCGGTCTCGTCGAACGTCAGGAAGACGGCGGTGCGGACCTCGAGCATTGCAGGGTCCAGGGGCACGCGCGCGAGCCGGCGGCCCAGGATCTCCACGATGAGCTTGGTAATCTCGTTGAACGTTGCGCTCTCCTGCCCCGTCGCGAAGAGCTCGCGGGCGAGTCCGCACGCGAAGGCGAGGCGCAGGGGGCGCTCGACGTGGCGTTCGCGCTCCGTGCGGCTGTCGAGCCAGTCCTCAGTGGCCGCGCGGTAGAGCGTGGCGGCGGTGTTCTCGCCGGTCGTGAGCTTGTCGCTCTGCTGCACGATGAGCTCCAGGAGCTTCGGACGCTGGGCAAGGTTTTCCAGATCATGCGTCCTCGCAATGCAGTCTAGCGTCTGGAGTGCCTCCTCCGACGATTGCGCTGCCTTGCCAACAAACTCCTGGACCTCGGCCTGGTTCAGCGCCTGGATCTCGACCACGCCCAGATCCCCTGCGGGGCGGAGGATCTCGGACATCCGCTCGGCCGTGGGAAACAACGTCTTGCGCGACGTGAGCACGATACGCGAGAACGGCTCCGGGAACGGCCTCACCAACGGGTCAATCGCGGTCTCGATCGAGCCGGCTTCCAGATCGAGCTCGTCCAGGCCGTCGAAGAGCGGCATGGCCATGCCGAGATCCACCGCGAGCCGGAGCGCTTCGAGGGACACTCCAGGGATGTGCCGCTCGATGATGGCGCTGAGATCCGGGCGGAGGCCGGTCAGCGGGAGGAGCACGGGGGCGACGGCGTGCTTGTCCGTAACGTACGCGTCCGCCATCTTCTTCGCGAGGCGCTGGAGCTGCGTTGACTTCCCGGAACCGAAGTCACCGAGCAGGAGCGTGGTGCGATGTAGCTGGATCGCCTGGTGGATCGCCTCGGGTACCGGCAGCTCAGCGCCGTCTCCGGACTTTGCCCGGCCGGGGACGAAGCGGCGCTCTCGCTCGTCGGTCCAGGCCGAAAAGCACATCTCCGCGTGTTCGCGGAGCGGCTCGCGTATGAACGTGGCGATGGCTTCCTCGAGGATGAGCGGCTCCGCGCCGTCGATCAGATAAAGCGGATCATCCCACGTTCGATAGACGCGGACATCGGCACCGAGGGCGCGGAGCCGTCGAGCAAGCGCTGCGACACCTGGTGCAAACCACTTAACGGGCAGCGCCTCGAGAGGTGGCTGGCTCAAGGCGACCAGAAAGGACCCATCCGGACGGAGCGCGACGGCGGCCTCCACGGGAGGGGGCTCGTGTCGATGAGGCTCGCCGGGCAGCGTGCCCTCGTCCGTCAGTTCGTAAAGGCCGAGCGTCATCGCTTGGCCGGCAGGTCTAGGGCCGGCGTTTGAATGGTCGCCTCGGAGGCCCAGGGGCACGACATCCATCCTCTCGAGACGAAGGATGCGGAGCATGAGCTGGCCGGGCCGCGCCTGTCCAATGTCGAGCTCGATCGTCCGGTGCTCCGATGTCTTGGGTACGTGAAGAGGCCTCTCGAGGAGCAGGCCGCTGGCTCGAAGCAGATTGAGGACATCGGCGATGGTCCGAGGCGTCGCGGAAGCGGCGCGGGGTTCGGGTTCGGTCGCCGCGTCGTCGCCGAGCTCCCGGAGGATCTCCACCAGTTTTGCCTGCTCGCCTTCCGCGTCCCCGTACGTGAGCAGCCGGACACCGGCCTCTTCGAGGCGCCTCTTTCGCCATGGAGAGGGGTCGACGGCGGAGCGCCGGACGAGTGCGAAGTGCCGCGGGCGCTGCTCTCCCGCCGTTGCGTGCACCCAGCGGAGCAGGTTTTCGAAGTCATCGCCCGCAGGGCCGTATCCGATGAAGAGGAGCGGCCGCGTGTGGAAGAGAGCGGTGAACGCCTGTCGGTGCGTGAGATCGCCGTAGACCGCTCGGTCGTAGTCATCGCGAGTGAGGACCCAGGTCGACCGATCCCGGAGCGCCCCGTGAAGCTTGAGGATGTAGCGGGAGCGCGTGGCGATATCGCCTGTCGCGCGGGGCAGCTCATCCCATTCGCCCCGGAAGGCGCGCTCCAGAATGCGGTCCAGGTTCGTGGTGAGCACCGCCCGGAGCTTCGGCGCGAGCGCGGCGATGGCGACGGCGATCGCGGGAACCTCGCGGCCGCCATCGTCAAGGCTGTGCTCGACGACCGCACCGAACTCCGGGGCGCCCAGCGCGTCCTTCGCGGCCGAGATCGCGTCGACGAGCTGATGCTTGTTCGCGAGGTCGCGGATCTCGCGGACCGCTGCCTCACCCTGGTGCCGCTTCTCGACCCGCTCGGCGAGGATTTCCGTGAGACGCTCCCGGTCCGGCAACCCAGCGGCCACAGGTACTCCCGGCCCAACCACGAGAACCAGGTCCCGTCGACCGTATGCCTCCTTCAGCTCGGCGAACGCGGGGTCCCGAAGCGGATCGGGGCTGAGCTCCCCTGGCGGTGTGGTCACGAACCCAGGTTAGGTGTGTGGTCCGCGCGGACGCAACCCGGTGGTTGAGAAAAACTCACGCCGCGCTCCGGGGAGCCGAGGATCTCGCCACCATCGGCCCCTCACGCGGTCTTGACGGGTGACAACGCCGGTGAAAATGGCGTGCTTGCAAGACCGCTTCCATCCAACCTCATGCGGTCGCCGACTTCGCCGGGCGCATGATCCCGCGGAAGGGAGGGCTGGTCCGACGCGACGGCGTGCGCAGAGTGAAGTGCCGTGCCTGAGCCGCGAGGCGGCGCGGCCGGATGCGGCCTGGGTCTGACCACGCGGGCAGGATGTCTGTGGGCTGGAAGCGCGAGCAACGTGCCAGGGGCATCGCGATCGTCGCGCGGCGCACGAACGCTACGTTCGTGGAGCGTCGAGTGTATCGACCTTCATCGTCACTTCCAGAATGCGGCGTGGCCTGAGGTATGGATCATCTCCATTTGCCACGCTGAGGGCGCGTTCTGTGCTGCTTCCGATCCATCCGCCCATGAATAGATCCACCAGAAATTGTTGCAGTGGTATGCTCATCGAACGCACGTCCGCATAGTGCACACGGGCGGCGCCCTGCCTTTCCCGCCCGCTGCCCGCGATGATCGCGAACAGGAGACGCGCGGGGACGACGAGCAGCTCGCCGTAGCGGCCGAATAGCCAGTAGACAGCTGTCTGTGAGACGCTGGTGATGGTTCTGATTTGCTGGACGTCGATGTCGTAAGCATCGATGAACTGCGTCCCCGCCCCACCCTCCCGTGCTGGCTTCTTGCACTGGATGAGCTCGGCGGACCGAAAAAGGAACGCTCCTGGCACGGAGACGTTTACGACGATCGCGAGATCTGCGCCATGCTCTGTCTCCTCGCTTTTTGTTGTCTGCCGGTCCTCAATCGTGATCGACGCGCCCCGCGTGCTTCTAGAGCTTCCTACCGCTGAGACCGTTACTGCAGCGCTATTCAGCGAGTTCTTGATGGCACTGGCGAGCCGCTCGGTGAGGACCTCCTCCATCGCCCCCAGCTGATCATTCAACTGCCCACAAAAGGAGGATACGGCCGCCTTGACACGAGTTCGAATCGTTGCTTCGGCGGGCAGCGAACATAGCCATGTGCTTGCTCTGACGTCGAGCGGATGCGGAAACGCGGGGCGCCCGTCGACACAACGCGCGAGCCGCGAGAGAATGTGTCCCGAAAGCGCCTGATCGGCCGTGTCCAGGCCTTCGACCGTCGCGAGCATTCCCCGCGCGCGATCGCGCAGGGCTTGCTCATCGGGGCTGCTGCGACAATCGCGAAGCGCCTCCCGTACCGGGCGGGAAGCCGCTGCAACCAGCAGCGTAACAGACTCGACGAGTTGCTGAATCTCTGCATTCCGAGTCAGCAGCATGGGGATCATTGCGGCCCAGTCTTCCGGGGACTTCAGAGCAAACGACGTGATGGCCTCCTCGAACCCGCGGCGTTCAGTCCGACGCTCGCCGCGCTGCGACCCGTACCAAGCGTACCTCAGCAGGTACGTCCAGGCACGAGCGCGCCTCAAGAGAGCTGGATTAGTCCCGGAGTCCCTGACGCCCAGCAGTGCAAGCAGGGGCGCGGAGACATCCTCCGGCGTATTTAACTCTTCACGGTTACCATGCACGATGAGCGCGTATTCATATGCGAGCTCGGCCGAGAGAAACTGCGAGAGCCGCGCATAGTCTAGAAGCAAGACGTCGCGTACGTCGTGCGACAAGCCGGATCGGAGATCACTTGCCTCACGCCACGCGCGGGCCACTCTTTGGGCGACCCGGTCGGGTTGATGGTGGATGAGGTGGCGTGCGAGACGGGGTGCTTGTCGCGCGAGCGAGGCAAGCGCTGGGCACGTCAGGCTGTCCACGATCGCGCCCGCTACGCCGGTCTCTATGCACCGGTTCAGCAGCTGCTCCAGGACCTCCGAGTCGAGCTTCGAGTGACCAGTGGTCTTTGCGGTTGCCCATCCGACGAGCGCGTCGCGCCAGGTGGATGCATGCTCGTCGAAGTCCGGTGCCGCCAGCGCCGTACGGACAACCAGGTCAAATAAGGGCTGGGAGACGTTGCACCTATGCTTTAGCGCGAGCGGAAACAATCTCTTGGCGATGGACAGCGTGCGCTCGAGCATGGTCTTCGTTTCTGCGTGGTCCGGATCGCGAGCGAGGATACTGTCGATGGCGCCGGCGAGGGCCAGGGCGAGTACGCAAGGATTTGTGCTATCAAGCTCGAGAAATGCCTGGTAGTCGCCATACTCGGCGCCATCGAAGATGAGCGCCCAGTGACACTGCGTCATGGCCCATTCGAATCCGTCAAGCGCGCCCGCCGGCATCAGTCGGAGAAGATGCCTGCCAAGGTATCGTAGGAGCGGACGGTACTCCGATGGCTCTACATTATGCACGAGCGGGGCGACGACCTCCTGCACGAAGTCGGGCCTGCATGGCGCCGCGCGTTCATCGAGCGCGCGCTCCGCCGCTCGATTCAGCTGACCGATGAGTGACTCGACAAGCGAGCGCTCATGCGCCACCACCTCGGAGCCCCCGAGCCTCCGGACGCCGCGCTGAAGCCAGAGTTCTTTGAGGGTCGCAAAAAAAGTGCTGGACAAGTACATGCCATGCCCTCGTGGTGCGAGTTCCACCATAGATATCAGAGGGCTGGACGGTGAGCGACCCCGCTGTTCCAGGAGGGAGCGGATCGCGTAACGAATCTCGTGTCGCTTCGGGTTTGGGGCGGCGGCGCACCGAGGACGACCCGGCGTTTGGCGCGCGGCTCTTCGCCTTGCAGCACCCCAAGCTGCGCCGTCGCCCTCGGGAATGACGTGGCGGGCCGGCCGGATCGCTCACGATGCGATCGGTCGGCCTCCAGCCACGCTACTGGGCGGGTTTGACCTGCGGATCCGAGCCGCGCACCAGGCGGAAAGCGTCGTCGGTCGCCTGCGTGTTCTGCGTCGTCACGATCTGGAGCTTGTCCCCCTCGCGCCGCGCGACGTGCACAAGGATGCCTTGCATGTCGGGCGCCGGTTGGCCGTCGGGCCGGAGGGCGCCTGTCAGCACCCATGCCCAGCGGACCACCGCGACGTCCGGCGCGACGAAGCGCGTCTCGACACGCACGCTCTCGAGGCGGCTCTGCCGGAAGACGGTCTTGTGAATGCCAACATGGCTGTCCCGGATGGCCGCGCGCCCGTGCCACCACATCCCGAAGATGTTCACGAAGTCCGCGTCCTCGGCATTCAGGGCAGCGAACGCATCCATGTCGTGCCGGTTCCAGGCGTCGTTGAACGCAGCCACGAGCTGCTCCCCCAGCGCCTGCTGCGCGCGCGCATCGGGCGCCGCCGCGGCGGCCGGCGTCGCGGGCGTCACCGGCGCGGGAGTCACAGGCGCGGCAGGCGGCGGCGAGGCCGGGGCGCAGGCGAGCAAGAGGAGCGGCAGCGCAGCGGTGGCGAGGAAGCGATGCATCGGGTGCCATTACCTCCAGGCGGCGCGGGACTCAATCAGCGCTGCGTCTCGCTGACCGGGTGCTCGGGGCCGGGCCGCCCTTCCGCCAGCGTGTCCCCGAGGCGCTCCTGCGTCAGCCCCGGGCTGCTCGACAGCCGGGTCTCCGCGTGCGGGTCGTCCGATCGGGCGACCGACTCGGTGTGCGCCGTCGCGGGGCGCGCCTCGCTCAGGGGGTGATGGCTGCCGGGCCTTCCTGAAGCGAGCGTCGAGCCCTGACCGACGTCGGGCGGCGGCGCTGCGTGCAGCGGCCGCGGCGGGGGCGCTCCGGCCGCGCGCGGCGTGAAGAGGTCCGCCAGGTCCGGCAGGTGCCGCTGGAGCCGCAGGCGCTCGGCCTCGGGCAGCGCCTCGCCGATCACCTGGCACACGGCCTGGGCGTGCTCCATGCCGAAGCTGCGTGGCGCGCCCTCGCGACGGGCAACGCGGTCGTAGAGCTCATCGCGATCGAAGTCGCCCTGGTACGCCACGCCGCGCACCGCGGCCGCGACCGGCCCCGGCAGCCCGCCCGCGACCGCGGCCGCCTCGTGCTCCAGCAGCCTCTCGCCCAGCGTCCGTGCGGTCGCCACGATCGCGCGCTCGACCTCGTCACGGCCCTCCAAACCGGCGCGGCGCTGCACCTCCTCGACGAAGCGCTCGTATTCCATGATGCACCTCCTTGCTGAGCGCGATCTTGCGACGCCCGGGCCACGGCGGAACCCGGCGAGCCGTCGAACACGCGACGCAAGCCGCCGTCGTGATGAGCCCCTGGGCGTTCCGCCGACCTGCAGGTCGCGCCTGCCGGGTCCGGACCCCCCGCGCGCGAGCCTCTATGCGGCGCGCCGCACGAGGGCGCGGCGGCCGCGGCCGGTCAGGGCGAAGTGGCCGTCGACGAGGCCCTCGGCGACGAGCTCGCGCGCCCAGCGCCAGGGCGGCTCGCTGCCCGGGCGCTCGAACCAGGCGCGCAGGGCGTCGAGCGCCTCGGCGGGCAGCTCGAAGTGCTCGCGGAAGGGCGGGAGCGTGCCGACCCGGAGCACCGTGCCCTCCGGATCGGCCGCGAGATCGAGGCCGAGGCGCCGATCGTAGACGGCGCCGTCGACCTCGATGTGCACGTCGCCGGCCTTCTCGCGCGCGACGGCCTCGGATCCAATCTCGGATAGGCCGCGGAAGACCAGCGGTGACACCGGCGGCGGCTCGTTCGGCGCCGGGCCGCGCCAGTGCAGGTGATCGCGCCAGGCTTGCCGGAGCGCCTCGTCGGCGATCGCCTCGGTGAGCTCGCGCTCGAAGCGGCCCTCGATCTCGAGCATGCGCGCCTCGAGCTTGCGCCGGATGGACTCGGCGGTCGCCCGCTGGTGCTCGTTGTGAACGTGGTTGTGCTCGTGGACGATCGCCAGCAGCTCGTCGCGGCTGGGCGGTGGCTTGATCATGGGTGCCTCCGCTCCCTCCCTGGGGCCGGCGATCGCCCTCCGCGAGGGATGGATGCGTGAGGGCAGGGATGAAGGCTTCAGCCTCCATCGAAGGGAGCGACCCGACCGAGGTTGGGGTAGCCCCCCCCGTACAGCGAGCTCGGCCCCGCACAGGAAGCAGGGCCTGCCGCTCGCCGAGTCGATCATGGATCTTCGGGGGCTCGGGAAAGATGAGCTCTGTCACGACGTCGAAGTCGATCGCGGCGTCTTCCTGGTTGAGCTCACCGCCCCTTACGAGACAATTGCGTTTGTCAATGATGGGCGTGGGCGCCAGGCCGCAGAGGAACGGCACGCAATCCTTCTCGTGGTAATCCTCGTGGTAATCGATGTCGCCAGGTCGGGTCGCGGCTCGCCGCCGGTGCCCGCGAGCGCGCTCCGCGTCGCGCGCCGTCATGAAGCGGCTTCGCGCTTGACGATCGAACGCGGCTTCGGTGAGATTGTGCAATCTTCGCCACAGGAGCCCTCATGCGCCACCGTTTCTCAATCGTCGCCGCTTTGATCGTTGCTTCGCTCTCGCTCGGTGCGAGCGCCCGCGCCGATGACGGGCAGGACGAAGTCACGCTCAAGAGCGGCGGCACGATCCGGGGCACCGTCGTCTCGTCCGAACCTGGGGCGAGCGTGAAGATCATCGAGCTGGGCGACAAGGAGGTGCGCGTCATCCCGTGGTCCCAGGTGTCGGACGTCGAGCGCGGGAAGTTCGCGCCGAAGAGCGCCACGCAGCCGGGGTCCGCGGGGCCGGGCTACGGCGCCGCACCGCCGCCGCAGCCGCTCCCGGCCCCGGCACCGACGCTCGGCGCGCCCGGCGTGGTGAGGCTGCATGTCGAGAGCCCGAAGCCCGTGCGGGTGATCGAGGAACGCTCCACGACGGTCGGCGCTTACGGCGGCTACGGCTTTGCCGTCAAGCAGTTCCGGCCCGTCTGCGCCTCGCCGTGCGACAAGGTGATCGACGGCAGCGACGGGCGCCGGTTCTCGCTCTCGCCGGAGGATATGCCGCCGCCGGACCCGTTCACGGTCTCGCAGATGACGGGCGACGTCACGCTCCACGTCGCGCCCGGCAGCTACGGGCGCCACAGCGCGGGGTTCTGGCTGACGATCCTGGGTACCACCGCTGCGGTCTTGGGAGGCACCTTCCTTCTCGTGGACGCCACGAGCCCATCGTACGAGTACGACGACGCGGGCAACGAGATCCCCGACGAGGGTGGGGTCTCGACCCCGGGCCTCGTCACGCTCATCGGCGGCGGCGTGGCGCTCGTCGGCGGCATCGTGCTGCTCGCGACCTCGGGCACGTCGGTCACGCTCGAGCAGCGCGATGGGAAGCCGCCTGCCAAGGCGGCGCAGGTCAAGCCGCGCTACTGGCTGGGCGAGTTCTGATGCGTCCGCGCCGGCTCCACGGGCTCCTCGCGCTCTCGCTCGGCGCGGGCTGCGGCCCCGGCGCGGCGCCCGCCGGCCCTCCGCGCAGCCCCGAACAGTCTGCTGCGCCGGCGCCGCAGGCGAGGTTCACGCTCGGCGATCGCGCCATCGAGGAGGTCGTGCGCGCGGTGAGCACAGCGCGGCAGCTGTCGCCGAGGAGACCGGTCGTCGTCGAGCGGCTCGACCACGAGCGCTTCGTGGAGCGCCTGTTCGCCGGCCGCGACGCGGAGCCTTCGCCCGAGGGGGCGCTCAGCGCCGAGGCCGCGTTTCTGCTCGGCTTCAACTTCCTCCCGCAGCCCGGAGAGCGCGGCGGGCTCTCCACCGTCGACGAGGTGCTGAAAGAGCAGGTCGTCGGCTTCTACAGCCGCGCGACAGACAAGGTAGTCATCCCCGACGTGGCGCTCGCGTCCGAGGACGAGCTGCTCGAGCAACGGGCGGTGCTCGCGCACGAGGTGCAGCACGCGCTCCAGGCGCAGGTCTTTCCGCGCCCGCCCGAGGCGAGGAGCGCGGACGAGGCCATCGCGCAGCTCGCGCTCATCGAGGGCGACGCGATGGTGGCGATGGGCGCGTGGCTCGGCGCCGAGGCCGGCGCGCCGGTGGGGCGCACGCTGCGGCGGATCGTGGAGGTGACGAAGCGCGTCCCGCTCGCGAGCGTCACGCGCGGCGAGGCGGACACAAAGCTCGACAAGGCGCTCGACCTGACGAGGAAGCGCCTCGAGTTCCCCTACCGCAGCGGGATGCTCCTGGTCACCGACGTGTATCGCGCGGGCGGCTTCCCGCTCGTCGACAGGATGTACACGCGCTTCCCGCGCAGCACCGAGCAGGTGTTGCACCCCGAGAAGTACCTCGCGGGCGAGCCCCCGCGACCGTTCGCCGATCCCCGGCCGCCGCCGGGTTACGCGCTGTCCGCCGCCGACACGCTCGGCGAGCTCGACACGCGCATCCTCCTCGAGCGCTGCGTCGACGCCGAGATCGCCGAGCGCGCGGCCGCGGGCTGGGCGGGCGATCGCTTCGGCGTGTTCGCCGGGCCGGAGCGGCGCCTCGCGACGGCGTGGATCAGCGGGTGGGACACCGAGAAGGACGCGGAGGAGCTCGAGGCGACGCTCGGCCAGAGCGCGGCCTGCTGGCAGAAGAACGCGCTCGGGCTCGAGCAGGGCGACTACACGATCGCCGCCAGCATCGCCGTCCGCCGGCAGGGCAAGCTCGTCGCGTTCGTGCGCGGCTTTCCCGAGGGCGCCGGCGCCGCGCTCGCGTCGCAGCTCTTCACGCTCGCCGGCCCGGAGCCGAAGCCCACGCCGCTCACCGATCTCCCGATCCCGCCGCGCGTCCGCCTCCCCGAGCCCGAGCCGGGCCGCATCGAAGGCGACGTGTACCGCAACGGCTGGCTCGATGTCGTCGGCCGCGTGCCGCCGGGCATGCTTGGCCATGTGGGCGGCGACGTCGACTTCGTTGTCGAGCGGCCCGGCACGCTCGTGCGCGGCGGCATGTCGGTGTCCACGCGCATCACCAGCGATGCCGAGAACGAGAAGACGTTCGGCGAGGTGCAGGAGTCGTTCGTCCGCGATATCGCCGCGCTCTCCATGCGCGTCGAGGCGCTCGGCGGCGGCCCGGTGACGACGGCGCTCGGCGCGGGCGTCGCGCGGACGTGGCGGGTCGCCGGCACGCCGGTGGAGCTCCGGCTCGTGCTCGTCCCGATCTGCGCCGGTACCGGGTCGATCGTGTTCGTCCAGGCCTATGGCGATCCCTATGCGCGCGGCGTGCTCGACGGATGGATGGACAGCTTCCGCTGGACCGACGGGCGCAACCTCACCGCGTGTGACTTTCTCGATCCGAAGTAGCCTCCGCGTGACCGCGGCGACCCCGTGAGGCGCCGCGATCCAGCGCGGATCCGGGCGCCTCAGTCGTTCGGAACGGGTGGATGGCTTCAGCTCACGGGCGTCGAGCCCGGCGTCACGTCGAGGAACGAGCAGCCGGGGCAGGTCACATGGCAGCCTTCAGGCGATTGGAATCCTTCCAATAGATTGGCGTGAAATCCAGCCTACGGGCGGCGCTGCTGCACGTTCCTCTCCGGATGCGCCGGGCCGGAGGCGCCGAGCGCGGCGGAGCAGGGTTCAACGAGCGGCTGGAGCGCCACGTGAAAGCGTTCCAGCAGGGCGCGGCGGCAGCGCGCGAGGGAGGAGAGAGCATGGCATCGAGACCGAAGAGGATCCTGGTCATCGGCAAGAGGGCCGATATTCTCGAGCGGGGCGTGGCAGTGCTGAAAAAGCAGGGGCACGCGGCGGCCGGCACGGTGAGCGAGTCACCGGACACGGAGTTCCACGCCGGCGACTTCGACCTCATCACCCTCGGCGGCGGCGTGGACGCCGCCACCCGGGAGCGCCTCCACGCGCGCTTCAAGGAGCAGAACAAGGACGTGATGGTGCTCGACGTGTACGCCCCGATCGCCGCCCAGCAGATCGCCTGGGCGCTCGGGAGATCTTCCGTCGAGGGAGAGCTCGGGAGCGCCTTCTCGGTGGCGGAGGGGGATGACGCGATCGTCGCGCGGGCGACGATCGAGCGCGCCTGTACGCTGCGCCTCGACATCTACAGCTACCCCGGCTCCGCCCTGGAGCCGGAGGTCGCGCGCATCGTCGACACCTCCGTCACCCCGGGAACACACGAGTTCAGGTTCGAGAGCGAGCGGGCGCGTGACGGGTTCATGGCGGTGCTGACGTTGAACGGCGAGGAGCACCACCTGCACCGCCTGCGATAGCGCCCGGGATGAGCGGGGCCCGCCGAGTACGACGTCCTCGAGCTTCAGCGGCACCCACCGCCCGCCCTCGAGTCGGACCCTCTCGAGCGTCCTCCGCAAAGCATGGCGGGCGAGCTCTGCTTGCGGCCTGTGGTTCCTCGCGATGTGCCAGATGGCCCCCCGACATCACCCCCGAGGCGCCGCTCGCGGCGCAGGCCGATCCGGTCAGGCCGTGCTTCCGCCGTGCTCCGTGGCCGCGTCCGGCTCGGCGTAGGCGGCCCGCCACGCGTCCCGCAGCTGCCGGAGGAGGGTCGGGTACACGAAGAAGCGGCGGAACGGCTCGATCAGCGCCATGTACGCGGAGGTCCACCGCGATACCGGCTTGACGTAGACAGCCCAGTACAGACGGTGCCCCTCGGCCGTCGGCCTGATCGCCATGCAGGAGAACGCGTGGACGGTCGCGTTGCGGATCTCGCTCACGGCCTCGCCCTGGAGCACGTACAGCGCGCGGAACGGCCCCTCGCGCGTGCCGGGCTGCACGGACGACCGTCTCGCCAGCTCGGACGGAACCTGGTGCACATAGGACTCGGGGGGCAGGCCCTCCTCGACGGGATCCCAGCCAAAGAGCTTGCCGAGCGCGCCGCGGAGCCAGAACAGCGCGCGGACCAGCGCGCTCGAGGAGCTGCTCTCCGGAGGCCGCAAGCGCGCGCGGACGTCCTCGATCGTCCGCGCCGCGCCGCCGCCCGGCAGGTCGACCACGGACACGTCGTTCAGCGGAACGCCGCGAAGGACCTTGTGCACCTCGAGGTCGAGATCGATGAACTCCTGTGGTGAGAGCCGCATGGAAGCCTCCGTTGAGCGGCGCCTCACGCCGCCGGTCATCGCCCGGCGGCATCGCCCGGCAGCGCCGCGCTGGCGACGGAGCGGACGTAGGGCCGGGGTGCACGCGAATCCAGGGCCGCGCCGCCCAGCATCAACCACAATCTGCAAGGTCCACGGGGGGATTGTACCGCGTGGCTCGGAGGCTGCCCAGGCGCGCTTTTCCATCGGCATCGGCGAGGAGATGCGGCGATGACGGACGGTCGCGCGGCCGGCGTAGAGGCCGTCGTCGACGCCGCGGGCGAGCAGGCGTGTCTCGCGGACGCGGCTGTGGCTGTCGAGCGCGGCGATCCAGAGCTCCTCGTGGACGAGGAGGGAGGCGAGCCTCGGGCCGAAGTAACGCGCCACACGCGGGCGGCGCCGGTGAGGAGCGCTCCTCGGCGCGCGCGGGCGGCGTGGTAGCGGCGGCCGAGCTCGAAGGCGGCGGCGAGCCGGGTGGCGTCGAAGAGCGCGATCTGGGTGCGCTCGGCGAGGGCCGCGGGAGAGAGGCGACCGAGGGAGGGGAGGGCGGCCGTGCCGAGGATGCGGGGGCCGACGCCGGGGAGGCCGAGCACCATCTCGAGGAGGGCGGCCTCGGTCGCGGTCGGAAGCTCGGCCGCCGTCTCGGTGGGGGGCGTCGACGGGGGCGCGGCTCATCGGGGCCACCTCTGAGGACGGGTGACGGAGCGGGCGAAGAGGGGGCGAGGCGCTCCTCCCGAGCCGGGGCTGAGAACGCCGCGAGGCGGTGAGGATAGACCGGGGGTGCCTCATGCTGGCGGTACGCCTCATCCTGGTCGTATGCGGGACGGCCGGTTTCGCTATGGCGAGCTCCTCGCCGATGCGGACAACAGCCTCCATCAGGTTATCATCGCCGCCATGGCGCGCACCGCACCGGTCCCGAACATCCCCGCGATTCCTGGCATGAACCCCGGTGTGTGGATCATGGGCGGCGGCGGCGCGGGCGGAGGAGGGAACGGACGGGGAGGCAACGGACAGGCCGGTGGACAAGGGGCCAACGGGCAGAGCGGCGGCAACGAGGCCAATGGCGGAGGCAAGAACGCCAGCGGCTGTGGCCAAGGCAAAGGTGCCGGTTGCTCCAACCCCGTGCATGGCGGGGGCGGCGGCGCTGCCGCGGGCGACCCCGTCGACATCGTTACCGGGCGCGTCTACACCGAGCCCGTCGTCGATCTCGCGCTGCCTGGCCCTCTGCCGCTGATCATCTCCCGCGCGTACTCGTCGACAGCACGTAGCCGCGATGTCGGCCTCGGCTTCGGGTGGACACATTCACTCGCGTGGGAGGTCGAGGTGCGGCGCCTCTCGGTTCGTGTGTGGCGACCCGAAGGAACTTTCCTCTCTTCTCGTCGCCTCGAGGTCGGAGACGCCGCCGTGCTCGAGGAAGGGGCCCTGCTTCTCCACCACGCAACGGGCTACGCCCTCATCACCTCGGACGGCCGACGACATGAATTCCTCGGCACTCCGAGCCCGGGCCAGCGCCTGCTACTGAGCCGCATCATCGATCGCAACGGAAACACGATCAAGCTCAACTACCGGGATAGTATACTCGAGTCCGTCATCGATAGTGTGCAGCGCGTCGTCCGTGTACGCCGTCATCAGGACGGCCACATCGCGGCATTCGAGGTGAAGAACAGCCCGTCGCAGGGCCGGTGGATCGCCTACCGGACGTACACCTTCGATGCAGCTGGGGACCTCACCTGTGCGACGGACGCAGAGGGGCATGCATCGAGATTTTCATATTCCGAGCACCTCATGACGTCTCACACGTATCCGGCGGGCCTGCGCGTGGTGTATCGTTACGATGCACAGGGGCGGTGCGTCGAGACGTGGGGGGAGTACCCGGGCGCGCGCGATCCGAGCCTCGCAGAGGACGTACCGGCATTCCTGGCAGACAGGACGACGGAGGCGAGGGGAGTCTACCATTGTAAGCTCGACTACGGCGACGACGGGTACACCGAGGTCATTGACTCACGACAGGTGCGCCGCTACTTCGGGAATAGATTTGGCAAAATCGATAAGGCTGCCTGGGGCGTGGGTGTACACACGTCTTCCTACGATCAGGCCGGCAACCTGACTTCCTATACGGATGCGCTTGGCTCAACCTGGCGCTGGGAACGAGACGAGCACGGAAACATCGTCCGCGCCGTCGACCCCATGGGCGCCACGACCGAGTATCGTTACGACGAGGCCAGGAACCTGGTCGAGATCATCGACCCGCACGGCGTCTGGACGCGCTACGAGCACGACGCACGCGGGAATCTCCTCGCGGTCCGAGACGCGTCAGGCGACGTGATCCGGTACGCGTACGATGATCGCGGTCTGCTCGTGGAGGCCATGCTCCCCAACGGCGGTGTGACGAGGATCCGCCGGGATGTGCACGGCAATCCAGCCGAGATCGTCGAGCCTGGCGGGGAGATCAAGCGCATACGCTACGATTACCTGGGGTGCGTGCACGCCATGACGGACGAGCGCGGGTATGAGCGCCGGTATGTCTACAGCGCCCGGCGCGAGGTCGTCGCCGTCCACCTTCCGGACGGTGGCCAGTACTCGTTCGCCTACGATGCTGATGGCCGGGTCGAGCGCATCATGGACCCCGTCGGGCGCGTCCACGAGCTCCGCTGGGCCGGCCTCGGCGCGGTGCATGAGCTCCGAAAGCCGGATGGATCGCGCATCCGCTACCGCTATGATCGCGAGGGGGCGCTCACGCTCGTCATCAATGAGACAGGGGAGAGCCACCGGATCGTCCGCAACCCGGCGGGCTGGATCACCGAGGAGCATACCTTCGATGGTCGACACGTTCGCTACCAGATGGACGTCGCCGGGAGAATCACCCTGATCGGGAGCGACAGCCATGACAAGACAGAGTTCGTCTACGACGCCTGCGGACGCATCGTCGAGCGTATCTACGCGGATGCAACGAAGGACCACTTCGCATACGATGCCTGTGGCCGGCTGATCTCCGCCGCGAACACGGCCGTCGAGTGCGAGTTCGCTTACGATGACCGCGGACGGATGACGCGCGAGACGCAGATTTTCGAAGGAGCAAAGAACGTCATCAGCAGCGCCTACGACGCGCTCGGCAAGCGCCGGATGAAGCACACGTCCCTCGGGTACCTCGAGGCGGTCGAGCACGACGTCATGGGTCAGCCGGCGCGCCTGCTCCTCGGCGGAGTCGATCCCATCGAATTCCGCTGGGACGCGCAGGGATTCGAGATCGAGCGCGTGCTTCCGGGCGGCGGTGCGGTCCAGACGAAAGTGGACCCTCTCGGACGCGTCGAGCGGCGCCGCGTGGTCAAGCCGTCCGCCGGTCCCGTGGTCGGCCCCGGGCAGCCCGAATGGGTCGGCCCGGTTCCGCTGAACGTCACGAGTGAACGTGCCTATCGGTACTCGCCAGCTGGCGACCTCCTCGAGGAGTGGGATCGCTCCAAGGGGCGCGTCGTCTACACGTACGATCCAGCCGGGCAGATCCTCTCCAAGCTCCCCGAGCAGGCGCGCGCCGAGGTCTATGCTTACGATGAGGCAGGAAACCTTTTCGAGCAGGGGGCGAGCGCTCAGCCGAGAGCTTACGAACTCGGAGGAAAACTCGTGCGGCGCGGGCGCTCGGAGCTCCTCTACGACCGTGATGGACGCCTCGTCGAGAGGCGCGTCACCGAGCCTGACGGCCAGCGACGCGTGTGGAGATATCACTGGGACGCGCGCGGGCTTCTCTCGACTGTCGTGACCCCGGACGCCCAGAGCATCGCGTTCGTGTACGATCCATTCGCACGCCGGGTCGCCAAGCGCATAGTCGCCAGCGGCCGCGTCGCGTCGCAGACCCGCTTCGTCTGGGATGCCGACGTGCTCGTGCACGAGATCCGCGAATCGGCCAGGGCGACCGGCGCTCCCCTCGTGGAGCAACGGACCTACTGCTTCCGGCCGGGGACGGTCTTCCCGTTGGCCCATGTTGACGCCGTGCCTGATGGCTCGCGCAGCCTGGCGACCGAATGGGTTCATTACGTCAACGATCGCACGGAACGGCCCTCCGCCCTCGTCCGCGGCGACGGCGAAATCCTCGCGCGGCTCGAGACCCGGGTGTGGGGCGGCGTCGAGCCGCAGGAGGGCGCCCTGGCCACCACGCCGCTGCGCTACCCGGGCCAGTACGAGGACGAGGAAACGGGGCTGTCTTATAACCGCTTTCGGTACTACGACTCCGAGAGCGGGCGGTACATCAGCGCCGATCCGATCGGCCTCCAAGGCGGCCTGCGGCCCTTCGGCTACGCGAACAACCAGCCGTTGCTCGTGATCGACCCCGATGGGCTCGACCCGGTGCTCTCGACGGTGAGCGGCAGCTCCGGCTCCTTCACGAGAGGTAGCCAGGAGTCTCCGGCAGAGATCGGGGGCGGGAGGAACCCGGAACTACACGATATTGTCAAGCAGTCGCTCCCGCCTACCGTGAACGGCAAATATCCCGGCGGTCCAGACCCGACGTCGTGCGCGGAGCCCCGTGCGCTCACGGCTTACATCAAGCAGTGGGAAAAGGACAACCGAGACGGCAAGCCGCTCGATCCGAAGAACCCGGAAGACCACGCAGAGATCCGGAAGTGCCTCGGCTCAGTCACAAGCGTCAGCGCCCGGAACCCGCCGAACGGGAGCCAGGAGGCCGTCCCGCGTGCCCCCTGCCCCAATTGCAGTCAGCTCCTCGCCAATCTGCACTCGAAGTGGGGTGGGCCTGCACCAGAGACGATCCAGGAGGGCTATCCTGCGCTGACCGGGAAGAAGGGAGCGAAGACGGGGATCGGCGCGCCCTCAAACTTTTCGAGCCCGAAGGATCCGGGCTGGCTCCAGGGCCCGGTCGACTCGGGCGCGAGCTACCAGCGTCACGAAAACTACGGAAGACCGGTGTGATATGAGCATGCAGCCAGCGGAGGCGCTGAACGCAATCCTGGAGAAGCTGTCCGAGCACGCGCGTCGTACGCTGATTGCCGGGGGCGCGCGTATCGAAGAGGCCGGCCGCGTGGACGAAGCGGCGCTCCGGGCCGTCCTGCGCGGCAAGGGGCTCCCGGAGCTCGACTCCGCGCTCCAGTTCCACCGCGATGTCGGCGGCCTCTCCGTGCTCGCGCTCTCGCTCACCTTCTCGTCAGCGCGCCAGATAGCGCACTGGCCGGCCAGGCGGACGCCCGACGGAGAAGTTGCCGTCCCCATCGGCCGCAGCGTGGGAGCCGTGTACTTCATCGATGCCCGCGGCGTGCTCTACCGGATGCGCGATGCGCCGCGAGACAAGGAGCTCACCCCGGTCGCCACGAGCCCCTGGACGCTGCTCGAGAAGCTCGCCCTCCTCGCCGGCGTCGAGCCGCTCGCGAAAGGGGCGCTGCGCTTGCGACTCCGGCCGTACGTGGGCGCGGCGCTCGCGGGAGCGCTCGGAGCGGAGCCTGTCGTCGAGGCCACGGACGCCTTTCACCGCTTCTTCCGCCGCGGCTCGGTCGTCATCGCAGACGGACACCCGCTCCGGGACGAGGGCGAGAGCGACACGCTCGTGTGGACTCCGGTCCTGGAGGACGCGGTCGCCGCGCTGCGCGCCGCGGGCTCGGCGTGCAAAGCGATCGGCACGGAGCTCACGACAGCCGCCCCCGAGCTGCAGATCGACCCGCCGAGGTGCGCGCCGGTGGCGCCGTCACCCGAGGCGCTCCGCGAAGGCGGCGCGCTCGCGCTCCTCGCGGGCGCTGGGGAGGAGGGCACCTCCGGCCATGTGTGGGCGCCGCCAGGGCCTCCGCGTCTGGAGCAGACGCGGTTCTTCGCGGGCACGCTGCTGTCTTGGGAGACGGTCGACGACCGGGGTGCACGCATCCGTGATTTCACCGGCGCCGAGGACACGCTGCGCCTGCTGCTCACGCCCCGCGCCGTCCGCGGGCTCCTGCGGCTCGGCGCGCGCGTCGACCCTCGGCGCAAAGGCGCGCGCGCGTCGCTCGAGCACCTGCTCTCCTGCTGGGAGCTCCCGGCGCACGAGGCGGCTCTCGACTTCGAAGCGCGCCTGGGCGGCCTCCGCTTCGCCAACATGCAGTGGGGGCCGTTTGGCATCATCGGCGCGTGGCCGGACCGGCCAGCGGCGAGGGAGGCCGCGAGCGTGAACGAGAGCCAGCTCGTCCCGATCGGCGCCGAGATCCTGGGTAGTGTGAGCTACGCCGTCGACGCCGAGGGCACGGTGCACCTGGAGGACGAGCACCTTGAGCCCACGCCGATGGCCGTGTCCTGGCCGGTGTGCCTCGAGCGCCTCGGCGCTGCCAGCTCAGACGAGGGCGAGCTCCCGTGCTCCTGCCGGATCCAGGCGCGTGTCGGCCTGGCTGTTGCGGCTGCGCTGGGCGCCGTGGCGGTGCCGGAGGGCACGGACCAGCACGCCTCGATGTGGTACCGCGATGGCGTCTCGGTGCTCGACGTCGCGGCGGACCCCTATGACGGCAAACCGCGAACGAAGGTGGCCGCGCGCGCTGAGGGGGACCTGGTGCTCGCCATCCAGGTGGCGCTCCAGGCTGCACCCGATACCGCAGTCTCGGTGTCCGGTGTGAAGGGAGATCCGTCACCGCCCGCGCCGGAGGAGCCCGTCGTGGTGCGTGCGCGGCTCTGGGGCGACACGTGGGACAAGACGGAGCGCGAGCTGTGCATCTGCGGTGGGCCCGAGCGCTACCGCTTCGTTTCACGCTGAAGCTCAAGATCCGCAGCGCTGGGGACCCAGATGTCTTAACATCTCGGCGAGCCAGTCCATGGCGCCGATGCGGTGAAGGTAGAGCAAGGGCGAGCTGTTGTTGATCGCCTCAGCCAACGGCGGCCTCCAGCGAACGGAGCTCGGCGTCGAGAGGGAGGACCTTGTAGCGGCCCAGGCTCAACAGAGATTCTACCCGCACCATGCCGGCGAGCTCCGCGGCGCGGCCGGACGAGAGGCGCCCCAGATCGTACAGCTTGACCGCAGCGAGCATGCGGAGCTCCCGGGCGAACTCAGCTTCGTCCATCTTCTCCGTGAGGAGCACCTTCTCGGGCACATCAATCACAATCTGTCGAGTTGCCATCGTTCCGTCCTCGGGTGCTGGGGTCGGTCGGGAAGTCTGCTGTTAGCACGAAACAGGATCCGTACGCGGTCGCGTGAAATCGCATCACCCTGGTAAGGGCTGCCGGACGTTCCGGAACACGGTGTCGGGCCTGCCGGAGCCCGAGATGGTCCTGAGAGCGTCCGACATGGCCTCACTTCGTCCAGATCGCCGCCCTCTCGAGGAGGGCGCCCTCGGTCGCGGTCGGAAGCTCGGCCGCCGTCTTGGCGGGGGGCGTTGACGGGGGCGCGGCTCATCGGGGCCACCTCCGAAAGCGAGTGAGGTGTTCTCGATATGCCTCCGGAGCACCCGACATCGCCTCGGAGGCCGCTCCAGGCACCGCCTTGGCGAGCGTGGGAGAGATCGGCGACGCCGAGCCGCCGCTGGCCGTCCGAGGTGCCCGCGATCCGAGCGCGACGATCAGCTTCGTCTCCGTTCGTCGAGCGTCGCGCGAAGCACCAGGAGCATCACCTGATCCTTGGGACGGGTGAGCTTCTCCTTGATCGCGATGAGCCGTTCGAGCGTGATGACGCGTATCGGAATCCCGCCGAGATCCAGCTCCTCGCTATCGGTCAAGAGCTCCTCATACGACGTCTCTTCCTCGATCGTCCCCAGGAGATCGAGCGTTCCCCTGTTGGTCGCCAGCAATTGATGCCCAGAGGAGACGAGATGAGACGCGGTTGGCGGAAGCCGCCTCTCGAGGTCTGTCCGGTAGAACGCATCGAGCTCACGTTACGCACCGAGCAGCCGTTCGATGTTGTCCGGCGTGCGAGCGTGCACCACGTCCATATCGAACGTATTGACCGGCGCTCCGTGAATCACGGCGGCGACGCCACCGACGACAATGAAGTCGACTCGATGCCGGGCGAGCACCCCGAGCAGATCAACGATCTTCGTCGACGCGGGCATGCGGCTCTCGCGCTCGCCTGCTCTCTCGGGCGAGCGTGACGAAGTCGATGTGGGCCTGGAGGGTGGCGATCCGTTCTGCTGGAGTGAGGCTCAGCATCCAGCGGATGAGCGTGAGGTCGACACCGTCCTCGTTGTAGACCGGAGGTGTCGCTTCAGGATCGACCATGATGGATGGATCGTACCATGCTTTGCTGCGATGGACGAGCCCCGGCCTCGCGGCGAACCGCTGCGCACCAACTCGTCATCTCGGCCAGATCGCCGCCAGGTCGAGCTCCACCGCGTTGAAGAGCTCGGCCCTCACCTTCCCTTGTCGGGCCGCGGGCCGACGTGGAGCTCCGGCTGATCCATGAGCACCGAGCACGAGCACCGAGCTGCCGGGCCGCCGTCGCCGACGGTCGTGCGTCGGGCTCACGCTACCGGGCGCTCGGTGAGAGGGCGCCGGCGCGCCGGAGGTCGCTGGAGGCGGCGCGCGGGGGGCGGGTCGACCGGGGGCGCGGTGCCCTGGGTCGGGGCACGCGGTGGGGCTCCACGTGCTTCGGAGCCCGTGCCGCGCCGGAGGGGTCGGAGCTGCCGGCCGGGGCGGTGCGCTGGAGGCTGGCGGCTGGATGCGCAGGGGCGCAGCGCCCCGTCGCAAAAGCGCTGCGCCCCGCGATGGGCTACTCGTGGACGGCGGCGTAGCGGCCGCTGGGGGTGACGATGACGTGGGCGGTGAGCGGGACGTGCAGCTCCGCGGAGAGGTGGCGCAGCTCCAGGGTCATCGCTTCGTCCTCGCGGGTGGGCGTGGGGTCGCCGCTGGGGTGGTTATGGGCGAGGACGAAGCTGAGGGCGGCCATGTCCAGCGCGGTGCGCAGGACGGTCGCGGTGTCGATGGTGAGGACGTCGGCGCCGCCGCGGGCGAGCAGGCGCGTCTCGCGGACGCGGCCGTGGCTGTCGAGCGCGGCGATCCAGAGCTCCTCGTGGACGAGGGAAGCGAGCCTCGGGCCGAAGTAACGCGCCACGCGGGCGGCGTCGGTGAGGAGCGCTCCTCGGCGCGCGCGGGCGGCGTGGTAGCGGCGGCCGAGCTCGAAGGCGGCGGCGAGCCGGGTGGCGTCGAAGAGCGCGATCTGGGTGCGCTCGGCGAGGGCCGCGGGAGAGAGGCGACCGAGGGAGGGGAGGGCGGCGGTGCCGAGGATGCGCGGGCCGACGCCGGGCAGGCCGAGCACCATCTCGAGGAGGGCGGCCTCGGTCGCGGTCGGCAGCTCGGCCGCCGTCTCGGCGGGGGCGTCGACGGGGGCGCGGCTCATCGGGGCCACCTCCGAAAGCGGGTGAGGGCGCGGGCGAAGAGGCGGCGCGCGAGGCGGAGGCGGGTGGCGACCGTGGGGCGCGGCAGCGAGAGGGAGGCGGCGATCTCGTGCAGGGAGAGGCCGGTGGCGGCGAGCGACAGGATCTCGCGAAGCTCAGGGCGGAGACGGTGGAAGGCGCGGAGGAGGCCGCGCGCGACGAGGCGGGCCTCTGGAGAGGGGGCGGTGAAGGCGGAGAGGCGGTCAGGGTCGATCGCGGGGAGTTCGTGGCGGCGGTGGGCCTTGTCGCGGTAGTGCAAGGCCTGCCGCGAGGCGATGCCGGCGAGCCAGGGGCGGAGGGCGTCGGCGGGAGGAAGAGCGGGGGACGGGCGGAAGCGGCCGGCGCGCATGCTGCGCCAGGCGCCGAGGACGGTGTCCTGCGTGAGGTCGTCGAGATCGGCGGGGAGAACGCTGCGGGCGCGGAGGGTGCGGCGGATCAAGGGGGTTTGATCGACGATCGCGCTGATGTCCAAGTAGACGGCGGGATGCGTGGCGGGAGACCCGCGCTTGCCAAGCCATTGCCCGAGCGGGCGTGGAACGCCGGAGCGGGCGCGGCGGCGAGAGGGCGGATCGAACTCTTGGCCCTGTTCAGGCCGTGAACGTACTGTTCCCATGTCGGACCTCGTGTCTGCGGGGTTCGGCCACGCCGCCCGGGGTGTCACCAGCACCCGCGGGCGGCACTATTCGTGGTCCTGCAACCCTACGGGCTGCCTGCAGGAAGCGTCAAGAAAAAGCACGGTCGGGCCGCGTTATTCTGGACCAGGCAACGGTGTACGGCGACCTGGTGCGAACGCTCGCCCTGGACACCGTTCTGGTCTACATCGCCGCGAACCTTCGGCGTCTGCGCCAGAAGCGCGGCATGACCCAGGAGAGCCTCGCGGAGGCTGCCGAGCTCGATCTCCGGACGTTGCAGGACATCGAAGGCATGCGGCAGAGCGTGAGCCTGGGCGCGCTCGTTCGGCTCGCGAACGCGCTCGACGTGTCGCCTGGGGTTCTCCTCCGGCCTGCAGAGATGCCGGAGATCAAGCGCGGCCGACCGCGCAAGCGTCCCGCCGGCGCTTGAGAGTCATTCCGCAGTCTCCGCATCTCGACAGCCCGCGGCCATCCGCGCGCTTGGCTCGGACTTGACGGTCCGGCGTGTCGCCCGCACGCCCCTGCGCTGGTCTCCTTGACAAGGCGGGGTAGCCGTCGGCTACGCTACCTTTTCACGATGAGTGCGGGCGGCACGACGGGGTGGGGTCGGAGTTCAAGGCGCGCCACGCGGAGCCGGCGGTCAGCGGCCCTCGGGGCTGACGACGCCGAGATGCCCGCGGTCGATGATGTGGGTGCAGATCATCGTGGTGCGCACATCCTTGTGGCCGAGCATTGTCAGAATCGTCCGGATAGCGGTGCCCGCCTCGAGCAGGTGAAGCGCGAAGCTGTGACGGACGGTAGGACATGTCGCGCGTTTGGTGATCCAGGTTACGCATCCGGCATCGTGCACGGCCCTTTGGGCTGGGGATTCATGCAGGTGGTGGGGGACCTGTTGACCAACCGCTGGATCGATGCAAGGACGAGAGGCGGGGAAGAGGTACTGCCACGCGAGGCTGGTGACTGCTCCTGGCATCTTCCCTCGCAGAGCGTAGGGCAGGTCGACCTCGCCGCGGCCAGTCGCGAGTTGCTTCTTGTGCCGCCGCGCCACCGAGTCGAGCTGGGCGTGCAGCTCGTCGCGCGCTCGAGCAGGGATCAAAGCCGGCCGATCATGCTGTCCTTTCTCGCGGGGAGCCATATTTTTTCGTCGATCGCGGTCGATATCCTTGACGCGAATCGAAAGTTCTTTGAAGAGGCGGAGTCCGCTTCCGCAGAGGAACTCTCCAATGAGTCGAAAAGACGGGACGAGGTGTCGAGCAAGGTGAGCGTGCCCTGCCGCGAGAGGACCGTGGGGAGATGCGCTGGCCGGCGAGCGCGTTCAAGCGCTTCGAGCCGGGATATCTGCAGGTCCAGGACCCGCTTGCAAAGGAAGCGGAGCGCGCACAGCGCCTGGTTCTGCGTGGACGTCGCGATAGCACACGCCGAAGCGGAGATCGCAGCGCTCAGGCGCGACGAATCAGATGCGCATCGCATCCCGCAACTCACGTCCGAGGGCAATCATGAAGAGGCTGGCTAACAATCGGGCGGATCCGACGGCACATCGCGCTACGGCTCATTCGTGCGTTAGGCGGATGTTTGGGACGTTCGGATCGCGAGGCACACGCGATTGCACGTAGGGCTCCCACCCCACAACTCGGAAAAGAAGAAGATTGCGCGCGGCCCAGCATTTCTAGGCTGAGAAATCGAGGACGACGATGGCCGAGGTTTCCCCCACAGAAGCAATAAATAGTCTCATTCGACGCGCGGCCTCGCTGTCCGGGCAGCCGCTCAATGAGGCTGCTACGCGCCTCCTCTTCATTAACGAGGTGCTTGCCTACGTCCTAGACTGGCCGATCGAAGAGTTTAACCCTGAAGAGTACGTGAAGGCCTGGGCCCCCACTGACACCAAATCCCGCGAATGGCTAGACTACCATGTTCACAAGGGTGAAACAATCCGGATGGTCGTCGAAGCCAAGCGTGCAGGCAAGACGTTTCAGCTTCCGTCGTCAAAGAAGGTGCGGAAGTTACCGTTAAAGCAGCTTCGAGAGCACCACGGGAAAATACTGAGCGACGCCATCTCGCAAGCGCAGAAGTACTGCGTCGGCGTTGGCACCCAGGCATTTGTAGTTACCAATGGAACTCAGTGGATCGCCTCTCTAGCATGGGCGCACAACATAAACGCCGAAGACCTTCAAGCTATCGTCTACTACGACCTCGACGACATCAGCACAAATCTTCAAGAATTCGTCGACTATCTATCACCTGGCGGCATAGCAGATCAGAATCTAATGTCGACTGCGATTAGCGGGAGAAGCCTAGTACCGGCGTTTGCGAAGCGCCTAAACGAGTCTTTGAGTCCTGGCGCACCCACGGGGAAGAACTATCTGGTCGCGCCGCTCACGGTGCTGATGGGGATCTGCTTCGGCGACTTGACAAGCGCAGACCACGCCGAGATGCTTGAGCGGTGCTATGTTTCAAGCGAGGCGACCGATGAACACTTGAAACGACTGGAGTCCTTCGTCGGGTACACACTTCCCCACGACTTGGAGCCGACCGCGACAAAGCTTAGACGAACCGATGACTCGTCAGCGCCATTCGGTGACTCGGAACGACGTGGTCTTGGTGCGTCGCTGCTCGTGATTGGTCGGGCTGGCAGCGGAAAGTCGACCTTCCTAGCGATTACCCGAAGGCGCTTGTCAGCGCATCACAAGGACAACAGTCGCGTATTGCTTCACGTTGATTTGGAACCAAGGACTCAGACGCACGCAGAGGCATTCAATCACGATCGACTTGTTGATGAGGTATGCGCCGACATCCTCGTTCAGGCCGATGAAACATATGTCGAGCTGAGTCCGTTTGAGCACAACTTGCTCCGAGAGATATTTGCGGGGGAAATTCGGCGGATGCGAGCATCCCTGCCAGTAAGTCTTCGCGACACAGCTGAAGAGGATGTTCGCGCTGACTCATTGATTCAAGATCATCTCAAGAAACCGGCGAACCATCTTAAAGCATATCTAGGATACCTTGACAAGCGCGACCTGACAGCAACGGTACTTCTCGATAATGTTGATCGCGGCACGCCAGAATTTGAGAAGGTCGTTTTTCAACTCGCGCAAACGCTTGCCCGAAACACTAACGCCACCATTGTGACCTCTCTTCGTGAGACCACATATGAAAGCGGCAAAACTGGTGGATTTCTAGATGTTGGGCGCCACACCGTGCTCACAATTAGTCCGCCTCCTTTCGTTGAGGTTGCGAGGCGTCGCTTTGAGTACGCGAAAAAGCAACTGAGGACGGATGGGCGCCTAGCAAGAAGATTTGAACGAGCGCTAGCGGGGGCGCCTTCAGATCGCGTCCTGGATTTTGCTGACATTCTTTCGGAAATGGTTCTCGGGGAGGGGCGGGGCATTCAGGAGTGTATACAAGCGCTTGCTGGCACGAATGTGCGCCGTGCGCTGGAGTTTCTCGAGGATTTTGCCGTCAGCCCTAACACCGAACTAGACCGCCTATTTAGGGAATTTCGTCATGGCGAGAAGCACCAGCGAGCAGACGTTGGGGCGCCGCTAGAGGCATTCCTTCGGTCGGTTATGCGCATGGGTTCTTTGCGGTACAGCGAAGGTCTGTCCAAGATCATCAACATCTTCCAGGTGGCGACAATGGTAGTCGTAAGCCACTTTACGGCGCTACGGATCTTGCAGTTGCTATCGTGGCAGGCGCGTCAACCCGGAGGCACCGCCGACATGGCTGTAAAATCCGTTACAGAGCGACTCGGCGCCATTGGTCATGCTTCGGGCCACGTCGCAAGCACGTTGGACCGCCTTGGGAGGTATGGCCTCATCAACTCTCTTTCAAAGCCAGAGCCCCCCTGGCGAGCGACGGACACTGTGCGACTTGGAGCTGCCGGTCGATATTACCTCGACGTCCTAATCTTCAATCGTGAGTACATTCGCGGACTAACCGACGATACAATCGTGTACGACGTCGATGTGTTTTCTTCGCTTGAGCTCATGCATCGAGATCAAAATCGAACGTGGCTTGAACGCTACGAGGAGAAGACACGCACGCTCCTGATTTATCTCGCGCGACGCGAAAGAAACGAGCTGAATCGGCTCGGAGCACCAGGTAAGCGTCCGGCGTGGCTAAGTCCGCTCGTAGAGGCAATTGGACAGCGATTTTTCGGAGGAGCGTTTCTACAGGGCCTTTCTCGGAAATAGGCAGATGCCCTCCAATTCACGTCAAAATTCAAAGTTCTACTGACGGTCGGGCTCCGCGGCTCCTCGAATGACGACGAAGGAGAAGCGCTCCAAGCCCACCAGGAAGCCGAGCAGCGGCAGGCCGGCCGGGTCGCCGAGCAGCCGTGAGGTGGCCGACACGCTGGACATGGCGCTCTCGCCGCCGCTCAAGCCGGAGCAGGCCGCGCGGCTGCGCAAGGCGCTGCCCGGCTATGCGGGTATCCTGGACGACGCGGCGTTGCTCGCGGAGGACGCGGGCGCGCGCAACCTGCCGAACGTTACGCTCGCGGCGCAGGCCGAGCAGAAGTACCTTGCCGTGCGCGAGGCGGTCGCGCACGCCGTTTACCAGAGCCTGACAAAACCCGCAACCGAGGGCGGGGAGTCTCGTTCCTCCGGAGCTGTATCGACCCGTCGAGGTTGTCGTGAACAGGCAGTTTGCGCAGATGGTGAGCGGGCGGGTGCCACGCCTCCTTCCGGGGCGGTCGGTCATCGCACACGAATTTTGGATGCTAGTCCCACGTGGAATGGACAGTGAGCAAGGGCAGTTCACGATCCAGTGACCGTGTACTTCGACAACGTACGGCCGCGCAGTGGGAAAATTAATCTCGTGGTTCCTGATGAAGAGCGCTGACATCTCGACCACGTCGTTCAGCTCGATACCTCGAAGAGGGCGCTCGCATTACGTGTGGCGTCGGTTGCCGAGATGGCCAACGAACTGAGCTGGGTTGCCTCGCGCGTCGCAAGCTGGGGCGGCCCAGCAAGCGACTGCATCCAACGGAGCGCCCAGCCTCGCTTCGCTCGGCAGGGTGCCCCGCAGCTGACCCGTGGATCATTAGACGGAAGATGCGACGCAGGAAGAATCCGAGGAAACATATGGCAAGAACCGATGCGGAACTCCCCGAGGTAATGGCCTTCTACGATGACGTGCTGAAGAACATCAGCTCCTACAGGCTTTTTCCGCAAGAAAACTTCACTCACTACATATTGGGGGTTCTCGCGACATCCTCAGTGGATGCGCATGGCGACGTGATGGCCGAAGAAGCGCTCACAGATATGGTCCTTCGTGTTCAAGATGGCCCCCTCTGGTCTCTTGCCGAGCACAACCCCATCGTCCAACCGATCGGACGAGTAATCGCCGCCAAGAAGTTCTACTCTCCTGCCGACGCAAAACATGTTGTTGTGGGCGTGGTCGGCACCTATGATCTGAGCCAACTTCCCACCTTCGCCGATGTGGGCCTGACGGACGACGGTCCCTCTGATCATTTACCAACCGATTCGGATCCTTCTGACACAGATCATTTCTTCCAACTCGGCCTCACGCGTCACGATCTATCACCCGATATGGTCGCTGATTTGCTTGCATCCGCTCCTTCGCTTGTGAGCCGCGACGTAGACCGTCGTGTGCGCAAGACTCTAAATGTCGAAACCGTCATAAGTATTCTTCTTCCCTCGTATCTTCTCCTCAAGACCCCGTTTTTGCAGAAATTCGGAGAACGGCTCGGGGACAAGGCCGCTGATTCCGTGCTGGAATCTCTCACTTGGGTCAAGACAAAGCTAGCGAGAGCTGTCGACGCGCACTCGAAGCGTGAAGTTCTTTACGAGCTGACCATACGAAATCAGGATTGTACTATACAGTTCCTGATTGATACGAAGGATCTCGTGATCGTCGAAGAGGCGATTGAGAAGCTGCCCGAGGCCGTCCAGCGTGCAGGCCGACTCCTGGTAAACGGTGCGCACTTGGAAATGGACAAGCTCGTGTACCTCTACGATCGGCGCGAAGGAAAGCGGTGGATTCCACTCCACGCAGCATCCAGGAAGCGCGGGGTTATTTCGGATCGCCCATACCTTGTTTCCCTCGACAGTTTCAAGGGTTTCAGTGTTGAAGGCAGCGTCGTGGAGCAACTGCTCCCCCCAAAGGGAGAGGCCGAAGAATAATTGCGCTTCGCCAGGCCGGAAGACAATCGATTGCACGTGCGGCGCGTCACCCCCACGGAACTGCGGCCAAGACGGCAGATCGGGGCGGTTCGGATCCCCCGTGCGCGCGAACTGGGACCAGGTCGCGATCATCTGCTGCGACAGCCGCTGCTGCTCGGGCGCGAGCCCGGACGCCTCCCCGACGAAATCCAGCAGGTACACGACGTCCGAGGCGTGAAGCGCTCCGAGGGAAAGCCCGGCGGCGCGCCGACGGCCGCAGAAGCATCACGGTCGGCGAATTCAAAGGCGAACACCGGCGTGTGCGCTGCCAGTGATCGGTTCTGCTCCTGCGTGGCGCGCCACCAGACGCGATCGGTGATCACGGCCGCCCACGCGAGGGCCGGCGAGTCGTACGCCTCGACCGGGTAGCGCGCCTCGACCTGCTCAGCCGCCTCGCCGAACGCCTCGACCAGCAGCTCACCGTAACGCTGCGGCGTCACCGGCGCGCCCGCGAACTCGTAGAACAGCGGGACGAACAGCCGGCCCTCGTCCTGCGTGGCGCCCGAGAGCACCGGCACGCGATGGAATCGACCCGCCCGCAGCGCATCGGCCGGGCTCTCGGGCTGCACGGGGTCACCGAACGCCGGCATGACGAAGCGCGCCGTGTGCGGCAGCAGCTCGTCCATCGGCACGCGGCGCACACCGGCAGGCGGCGCAAGCGCTCGAGCGCGACGGCCGTCTCGCTCGCCGGTTCGACCCACCCCTGCTCGGCCGCGAGCGCCTCCCCCGTCGCTTGCAGGTCGGCGAGCGGCGACCAGAACGGCGGGAGCGCGGGCAGGCCCGGATAGAACGTGCCCGCCGGATAGTCCGCCAGCGCGAACCGCTCTGCAGCGCGACGCGATGGAATAACTCAGCCGCCGCCGCTGAGGTGAGCTGCGCGCTCGCGGCGAAGGCACCCCACGACTCGCCGAAAAGGGTGACGTTGCCCGGATCGCCGCCGAACGCCGCGATATTGCGCTGCACCCATTGCAGCGCCGCCTGCTGATCCTGCAGACCGAAGGTCCCTGAGCCGTCGAGTCCGGGGTATCCGAAGAACCCGAAGATGCCGAGTCGGAAGTTGATCGTCACGACGACGACGTCGCCGCCGACGGCGAGCCGACAGGCATCGAAGACGCTGCCCGCGCCGGTGGCTCAGGAGCCGGTCGTCGCGAGCAGCTCCCTGGCGTCGCTGACGGCGGCAGCGCGGCGGATCCAGCGGTCCAGCTCGGCCACGTCAGTGCTCGCGAGGACGCGCTCCCGGACCTCGGCAGGGACCTCTAGCCCGCGGGCATCGAGGACGGCGAGCACGGCCTGCGCCTTGGCTTCGAGGCGCCCCTTCTCCACGCCCTTGGCCACGTAGCTGCGCGCGAAGTCACTCTGAAACTCGTATCCGCTCTTCATCATCGCCTCCAACATCCGCCTCGCCGCACCGTTCAGCGAGGATAGCACCAGGTCCCCGTACACGGCGCGGCGCTCCTCATCGAGCCCGGCTGCCGCCGCCAGGAACGCCACGCCGATCGCCTCCGCCGCCTCCCCCCGCCCGTGCGCCATGGCCGAGAGCACGACGACCTCGGGCGCCGCCTTCGCCAGCTCGGCATCGGTGACGATCGGGACGCCCGCGGGCCCGAGCACCAGCGGCGTCAGCGTCAAGCCGGGGTGGCCCGTCTCGATCGGCCGCGAGCACCACCGCGCGATACCGGCGTCGATCGTCACGACCAGCAGCCGGGTCGGCAGCGGTGCCGGGCCCTGGTCTGGGTGACGTAAACCGGCCAGACGTACGGCTTGTCCGGGTCCACGCCGAGCTGGACCTCGACGACGATGGCCATCGCGGGCCGCTGCTGCTCGCCGACCAGCAGCACGACGATGACGTCCGCTCGGCGGTCGGGGGGCATGATCTCCGTCAGGTAGGAGCACTCGACGCGCGCCTCCGTGAAGGCCGGCACCGGCTGGCCGAGCGCGTCCTGGAGCATCTCGGCGGCCAGCGTCGGCCGGTTCTTGGCGTGTCGTTCGTGGCTATCCGCCCGACAGGGCCCCCGCCAGCCGCTCCGCCAGGTCGCCCCTCGGCTCCACCCGCACGCGCTCCAGCCCCAGCCACGCGGCCATGGTCCGCAGCTCGCCCGCCAGCCGTTCCGGCGTCTGCGCGCCGGCCCAGGGCTCGGCGTGGCTCGCCTGCACGACCAGCACGCCCGCCTTGCGATCGGCCTTCAGGTCCACCCGCGCGGTGATCGCATCGCCCTCGAGGAACGGCAGCACGTAGTAGCCGTGGGTCCGCTTCTCCGCGGGGGTGTAGATCTCGAGCCGCACCCGCACGCCGAACATCCGCTCGGTGCGCTCGCGGAACCAGATCAGGTTGTCGAAGGGCGAGAGGAGGGCGCAGGCCTCGATCCGCCGCGGCCGCCGGGCGGCGGGATCGAGGAAGGCCGGCTCCCGCCAGCCCTTCACGCCCACCGGGATCAGCTCACCGGCTTCGACGAGCTCGGTGACCCGCGCCTTCGTCTCGGCGACCCCCATGCGGAAATAGTCCCGCAGATCCCGCTCGGTCGCCACGCCCAGGGCCCGGGCGGCCATGCGGATCAGCGCGCGCTGGGCGTCCTCGCGCGCGGGCGTCGGCGCCTCGATCACCGCCCTGGGCAGCACCCTCTCCGGCAGGCCATACACCCTCTCGAAGGTCCCCCGCCGGGTGGCGGTCGTCAGCTCGCCGATCCAGAACAGGCACTCGGCCGCCCGCTTGGCGTCGCTCCAGCCCCACCAGCCGCCCGGCCCCTTCATGCCGATCTCGAGCTCGGAGGCGGCCAGCAACCCGCGCTCGCGGATCTGTTCCAGCGCCCGGTCCACCACCGGCCGGTGCTCGCGCAGGAAGCGCGCCACACCCTTCCAGACGCCCACCCCGTCGTGCGCGTCGGCCATCCGCCAGCGCAGCAGCGGCTGGGTGGTGAGCGGCAGCAGCGAGGCCTCGTGCGCCCAGTACTCGAACAGCGGTCGCTTCCTCGCCCACGCGAGCTCCTCCAGCATCGGCCGCGGATAGGCCCCCAGCCGCGAGAAGGCCGGCAGGTAATGGGTGCGCGAGACGACGTTGACGCTGTCGATCTGCACCACGCCCAGCCGCTCGATCAGCCGGGTCAGCTGCTGCTTCGTCGTCGCCGTCCCGGGTCGCTCCGCCCGGAAGCCCTGCGCCGCCAGCGCGATGCGCCGGGCCTCCGCCGCCGACAGGGTGTCCTTCATCCGCGCCTTCTGTCCGTTGGGGCCCGCACCCTAGAACCTGGAGCCCGAACAAAGAAAGAACAATATTGCGGCGCCACCTCACCACGCCCCGTCGCGATGATGCTGAATCCGTGCGGGAGGATGAATACCCCAGCGCCCGAACCCCATCGGCAGATCCGCGACGCGAACAGGCGGCGCGCGAGGCGGAGCCGCGTGGCGTCCAGGTCGCGAACAGCTCAAGATGCCACACAAGGTGCGACCGACGGAGCGTTGGTGCTGACCCCGCCTGCGGCGCGGCAGCGGCTTGGATCGAAGCCGAGGGATCGTGTGAGGGCGACGTGTGGAGCCGCATCGAGCTCGTCGGAGCGACCCGACCGAGGTTGGGGTAGTCAACCCCGAGCGAGCGCGGGCAGGCCCGATGAGCCGACAGGCATCGACGACGCTGCCCGCGCCGGTGGCTCAGGAGCCCGTCGTCGCGAGCAGCTCCCTGGCGTCGCCGACGGATGCAGCGTGGCGGATCCAGCGGTCCAGCTCGGCGAGGTCGGTGCTCGCGAGGACGCGCTCCCGGACCTCGGCAGGGACCTCCTGCCCGCGGGCCTCGAGGAAGGCGAGCACGGCCTGCGCCTTGGCTTCGAGGAGCCCCTGCTGCCGGCCCTCCTTCCGGCCCTTCTCCACGCCCTCTTCCACGCCCTTCGCCACGTAGCTGCGCGCGAAGTCACTCTGAAACTCGTATCCGCTCTTCATCATCGCCTCCAACGTCCGCCTCGCCGCACCGTTCAACGAGGATAGCACCAGGTCCCCGTACACGGCGCGGCGCTCCTCATCGAGCCCGGCTGCCGCCGCCAGGAACGCCACGCCGATCGCCTCCGCCGCCTCCCCCCGCCCGTGCGCCATGGCCGAGAGCACGACCACCTCGGGCGCCGCCTTCGCCTGCTCGGCGTCGGTGACGACCGGGACGCCCTCGGGCCCGAGCACCAGCGGCGTCAGCGTCAAGCCGGGGTGGCCCGCGTCGATCGGCCGCGCGCGAGCGCCTGGAGCATGAACGTCATGAAGTCCGTCGACAGGAGCTTCGCCGCGCAGTGCCCCTTCAGCCCCGACGCGAGGACCAGCACCGCCATGGCAAGCCCGAGATCCTCGGAGGGCTCTCCGGGTGGGAACACGAACGTTCGCGCCGAGCTCTCGGGCGACCAGACGAGGAAATCTGCCTCCTCAGAAAAATTTGTGGGTGAGCCATTCGGGCTCCGGCAGGTTCCCGAGCGCGTGGTAGAGGGCGATCTCCGCGTGTTCGTAGGTCCGAAACCCATACGCTTTTCTGGTCGTGATCCTCGCTTTATTGTTCTCCGGTCGAACGCCGGGTCAATATGCCACTTTGGCCGCGGGGCGAGGGGGCTGGAGCGCGCCGGATGAGGGGCGGCGGTTCATTGCCTGCTGGCCGCCCTGCGTGGATTCGGACATACGGATCGCGAGCTCGACACACGCCGGACGATGAGCGCGCCGGCCGCCGTCGACGAGGCGAGAGCCGTCACCGCCAGCCAGCCCCACTGGGCGAAGAGCACGCCGCCCAGCGCGGCACCGAACGCCATGCCGACGAACATGCCGACGAAGAGCCGGTTTGTTGTGAACCGCTCCCGACCACCTGACCCGGGGTGAGCCATCACGGCCGCGCCCCGCGGTCAAAAACAAGGTTCCTTACCCGCCTCGATCCTGGGAAAGTGACGCTGTGGGCGCCTGGGGTCGATCAGGTACTCGCGCTCGCGATACTCGAAGTAGTCGAAATCGGCTGGGCGCGCGGTGCCCGACATGTCCTGGCACGCCATGCCGACGAACGCACCGGTGAAGTTCGGAAGGCCGGGCGCGGAGGCCTCATCCGAGAGGATGCTGGCGT
The DNA here is from genome assembly GCF_051519845.1 of Sorangium sp. So ce362. Taxonomy (NCBI): domain Bacteria; kingdom Pseudomonadati; phylum Myxococcota; order Polyangiales; family Polyangiaceae; genus Sorangium; species Sorangium sp. So ce362. Next base: position 11,585,485 of record NZ_CP150332.1, read on the forward strand.
CCAGGTGCTCGGGGAACCAGCTCCAGTCCGTACCGTTGAGGCTGTAGGCGAAGTAGAGCCGGTCGTGGTCGAGCTCGGCGCGCAGGTGCACGGGCGCGGTGTCCGGGATGGGGACGGGTGCGCTGAAGGCGTCCGCCATGACCCCATCCGGAATCGCCGACATGATCCGGATATAGCGCCCGACCGTCTCATCGTGCGAGATGTGCAGGTAATGGAACTTGCTCGCGTTGTAATAGCAGATGAGACCGGCCATCTGCTGATAATGCTCGGGCGCGAAGTCGACCGATGTGACCGCGGTGTAGCAGTGCGCCTGCTGGCGGCGTGCGACGAGCGACTGGCGGAACAGGCTGCCGAGCGTCTCGCGGCCGTAGAGCCGGAGATGACCGGGACGTGCGGTGAGGCTGAACAACTCGTCGGGGTAGGGCGAGCGCAGCCATTGGAGGTCGATCGGCAACCGCGGTGAATCGAAGTCCTCGCGCGCGGCTGGGGCGGGGAAGGGATGCGCGGGCAGGCCGGGGGCTGGGACCTCGACGCGCGGAATGTTTTCACCATCGGCCGTGCGAAGCCAGCCGTCGTCCGACCAGACCATCTTTTGGATCGCGGTCTCGCGGCCGAGCGTCGAGCGCCCGCGGTTCGGGATGGGACGGCTGCACAGGTGGACCATGTACACGTCGCCCGACTGCGTATCGCAAAGGTCAGCGTGGCCCGCGCGCTGCAGCTCTACGTCGGCGCGAGTGCGCGAGGTCAGGATGTACGTCTCGGGGTGCAGCTCGTACGGGCCGGTGAGGTCACGGGAGCGCGCCATGGTGACGGCGTGGCCCTGGTACGTGCCGCCCTCGGCGGTGATCAGGTAGTAGTAGCCGCCGCGCTTGTAGATGTGCGAACCTTCGGTGTAGCCGATCGGCGTGCCTTTGAAGATGTTCGTGACAGGCCCGATGAGCTTGCGCTCGGCGTGCGAGTACTCCTGGAGCACGATGCCGGCAAAGCGATTGTGGCCGGGCCGGTGGTCCCACAGCATGTTGCTCAGATACTTGCGGCCGTCGTCATCGTGGAACAGCGAGGGGTCGAAGCCACTCGAGTTGAGATAAACAGGATCCGACCACTCGCCGTCGATGGTGGGGCTGGTCACCAGGTAGTTGTGGAAGTCGCGCATCGACGCGCCGGATGCGCCGCCGACGCTGGTCCGGCCGTAGCGCTTCACGTCGGTGTAGATCAACCAGAACAGGCCATCCGCATACGTCAGGCACGGCGCCCAGACGCCGCACGAATCGCCGTCGCCAAGCAGGTTCAACTGGCTCGCGCGGTCGAGCGGACGCGAGAGCAGACGCCAGTGCACGAGGTCGCGCGAGTGGTGGATCTGCACGCCGGGGTACCACTCGAAGGTCGAGGTCGCGACGTAGTAGTCATCGCCGACGCGGACGATGGATGGATCGGGGTTGAAGCCCGGCAGGATCGGATTACGGATGACGGTATCAGGCATGGATGACTGGCTCACCGACGATGGTCCAGAGGACGTTCGCGCCGAGGATATCGAGAAACGGGGGGAAGGAAAAGTGAAACGATTCGAGGATGTCACGGGCGAATCGGCGCGCCCACTCCAGGTGACAGCGGGGTCCTTGCGCGATCCGCCTCCGTGCTGGAAAAGCGACGCTGCGAGCGGCTCGCTGCCGACGAGCGCGGTCTTCACGCCGGCGAGGTCGTCGGCCCTGGGCGCCTGCACCCTCGAGCGGCGCCGCCGGCTCGCCGGGACACCAACGGGAGCGGCGTGTGTACCTGATAGAGATCGATGCTGTTGCGGCCGAGGCGCGCAAGACTCGCGTCGAGCGAGGTGAGCAGGTTCCCGCTCCGCACTCCGCACCGTGAGAGGGCTGGGCGACCACCTCGTCGCGAAGACGACGTTGAGGGCAGCCGCAGTTCTCGATGGGTCATTGGTTGAGTTGGACATCGGGTCACCTGTCGCTGTTACAGGTGCGGTTGAAGCTGCTCGGCCGAGGGGCGGGAAGGCGCCTCCCTCGACTTGAGGTCTCGCCACCAAGGTGTCGGGGCATCGAGCTGCGAGGGTTCGATGACCTGGCCAAGGCTCGGTGTGACGACCCGTAGGCTCTGTTCGGCAGCGAGCCGCACGAGCGTCTCCGCAGGCTCATCCCATGCGTGGAGCGCAAGATCGAAGGTGCCCCAGTGCACCGGCAGCAAGGTCCCGCCGCCCAGCAGTTGGAACACCTTGAGCGCGTTCTCGGGGCCCAAGTGGATGGCCTCGAAGCCGGGGTGGAACGCGCCGATCTCGAGCATGACGAGGTCAAACGGCCCGTACGTCTCACCCGTCTCGCGGAACTGTTCGGTCAGCCCCGTGTCGCCCGAGAAGAAGACCTTGTGCCGATCTGACTGGATGATCCACGACGACCAGAGGGTCGTGTCCCGATCGTTCAGGCTGCGACCTGAGTAGTGCTGGCTCGGGGTCGCGATGAGGCGCAACCCGCGAACGTCGCATGATTCATCCCAGTCGAGCTCGTGAATGCGCTCTGGCGCAATTCCCAGCCGCTCGAGGTGCGCGCCCACCCCGAGCGACGTGACGATCGGGATCGCCGGCATGCGCGCGAGACCGGCGATCGTGGTCGCGCACAGGTGGTCGTAGTGGTCATGGGAGAGCACCACCGCATCGAGCGGCGGTACCTCCCCGAGCCCTGCCGGCACGGGGTGAAAGCGCCTCGGGCCCGCGAAGGAGACCGGGGATGCCCGCTCGCCGAAGACGGGATCGGTCAGGACTCGATAGCCGTCGATCTCGATGAGCACGGTGCTGTGGCCGAGCCACGTCGTGCGGAGCCCGGAGCTGACCGGACGCCCCCATGCTTCGTGGGGGCGCGTCGTCGGCAAGGAGGCCTTGGGCCGACGCTTGGCACCACCGGAGAGAAGCTCGGGAAGCACACGAAGGACGTCGCCTGTCCCCGCCCTCCACCGCCCCGCCGGATTGCGGAAACGGTCTCCATCGAACTGCTTCGAGGCGCGGACTCGTTCCAGCCGGAGACCACGAAAGTTCATGCCCCGTCTCCCGCTAGTCGAGCTGGGAATTGCGTCCGCACCATGCCCGGTCGGAGCAGTTGGCGAGCGCCGTCGTGCCCTCCAGCCGTCGCTGGAGTTCCTTCGTGAAGAGGATGTTCGCGAGTTTGGAGGTCGGACGACCTCGGCGCCTCGCCGCGCCGAGGGAGCGCGATCTCGGCGCCGATGCTGCGGGCCGCGCCGGTGACGAGCGCGGACTTACCGGCGAGCGGCAGCGGAGTCGTGGCGCTCATTTGCTCTGCTCGGGCAAGTGGGGACGCAGAGCAGCGGCAAAGAGGAGGTCGAGTATCCAGTCAGGCAGGATGCGCACCAAAGGGAGCAGCGCGGCCTCGCGGCCGATGGTGTAGCGAGTGCGCGGCTTGCGCGCCGTCACTGCCTTGGCGATCACCTTGGCCGCGGCGTCAGCGGGCAGGCCCGACTTGGTGTAAAACGCGGTCTGCGCGGTGATGGCTTGCACCAGCCCGCCGTAGCGCTGGCTTTGCTCGGGCGTCATGGCCGACGCGATCTCATTGGCGGTGGCGATCGCCCGGCCGGGCATCTCCGTGCGCACCGCGCCCGGTTCGACCACGACCACCTGGACGCCGAGCGGGGCGACTTCGCGTCGCAAGGAGTCACTGACGGCTTCGAGCGCGAACTTTGTACTTGCGTAAGGACCATAGGTGGCCCCGGCGATCTTGCCGCCCACGGAGCTGATGTTGACCACGCGACCCTTGCTGCGGATCAGGGCCGGCAGGAGTGTCTGGGTCACGACGATGTGGCCGAAGAGGTTCACCTCGAACAGGCGTCGCCACTCGTCGATCGCGAAGACCTCGACCGGCGCGTTGACGCCGATGGCGGCGTTGTTCACGAGCGCCCGCACTGCCCGGCGCTGCGGGTCTTCGCGCACCCGAGCAGCGAGCGCCTGGATGTGGTCCGGGCTGGTGATGTCGAGGATCAGCGGCTCGATACCCGGCCCCCGGATTGCGTCGGCATCGCGGTCGCGCCGGACACCCGCGAGGACGTGGAACCCCCGCCGGGCCAGTTCGCGTGCCGTGGCCGCGCCGATGCCGGTAGACGCACCGGTTATTATGGCGATCTCCTGGATTTCAGGTGACGCTGTCATGACCGCGCTCCTTTCTTCGACGAGCGAGGCGCGAAGCGCGCTGCGAGGAGCTGCGTCCGCTGCTCCAGCACCTCCACCGACGGTCGGCCCGCGAACAACCCGTCGAGCGCGAGGAGGAAGACCTCGGCGCTCGCCTCATCGCCCAGGATGGCGGCCACGCACTCGAGCGCGACCTTGCGATAAAGCGCCTCGCTCTCGGGATCGATTCGCTCGCACGCCTCGAGGAACTCGCTCCCCATCGGCGCCCCGACCATCTCGGCCCAGGGCTCGAGCGCCATCAGACGGCAGACGCTGAGCAAGCGCTCATAGGCGCTGCCCGGGCCGTTCGCCGCCTCCTTCGCGGCGGGGTGCCGAGAGACCAGCCAGTCCACGAAGACGGCCCGGTAGATGTCTTCTTTGTCCTTGAAGATCCGGTAGAGCAGCGTGCGCGAGAGGCCGGCGCGCCTGGCGATGTCCTCGAAGGCCGTCTTCGCGAAGCCGAAGTTGAGGAAGCACCAGCGCGCGGCGGTCAGGATCCTCGCGCGGCGGGCGGCTGCCTCGTCGTCTGTCATCGTCGCTGTCATGAAGACATTGTGACAATGAGAGCATATTTTGTCAAGATGTTCCAGGTGGCCCCAAGACTGGGCGGTCGGGGAGGTCTGTGTGCCGGCTGCCGGCCTCGCCTGTGCCTCGACGAGGGCGGCGTGCGCTCGCCATGACGGGGGCGGGTGGTGTGCCCAGCTACGCGGCGTCGACGCCGAACGCCATCGGTTCGCACGTTGGGTCGCGTGCGGGTGCTGCCGTTCGCGGGTGCGTGGGGAGGTTGAAATGATCGAGGATGCGGCGCACCGCCTCTGGGGACGGGCTCCGCCACCGCTTCAGCGACCAAGGCCCTGAGATCGTGGGCAGAGTTCGTGATCGGGGTCCGCAAAGAGATGTTCGAGGCGGATTCATGCGCCGTCGACCCGAGCGGGGACGCTATTCCGGATCGCGATCGGTGATACGATGATCGAGGTCGTCACCGGCCGCTCTCGCGACCCGAACCGGGCCGGGTCGGGTCGCCCTGGAGGCCCCGGGGTGCCCCCTCACCGGCGCGCAGCGCACCGGCCGGGATAAGCCACCGACACGCCCGCCGCGCTCGCGGCGCACGCGTTGCCGTACGTCTTGCCGTCACAGCCGCAGACCGGGACGAACTCCTTCGTGCACGCCTTCGGGATGGGCGCGCAGATGCCCGTCTGATCGGCGGCGCCGCACATCGCCTTGGGCTCGTACTCACAGAACAGACCGTGCTCGCAGTCGAGGCCGGCAATGCCGCCGCAGGCGCTCCCCTCGCCCCCGCCGCCCACCTTGAGCTCCTCCGCCCCGGACTCTATCGACTCGGAGGCGCCGTCGGTCGCCTCCACCTGACAGCCGGCGCCGAGCGGGACCAGCGAGAGCGCGAGCCAGAGGACGGATGCCATACGATGGTTCTTGATACGATCCTGAGCGTTCATGATGTTCCTTCCAGAATGCCTCACCGATCCTGGCGAGGCGATAGTCATGCACGAGCCGCTCCACCGGAGCGGAAAACGGCGCCCCGCGGCGACGTCCGGCGCGGCGGAGGCGTGATCCCCTTGGCAGGAGTCGGACCATGCGAGCCCTTCGGCTCGCGCGCTCGGCCGCGGCGTCTGGGCTGTCCGGATCGAGCGAGGGCTCGCTCAGGTGAGCGAGCCCTCGCTCGATCTGCGCGGGGCCCCGCGCAGAGCACAGCGCGAGCGCGTCGGTGCCGAGCACGAGGTGCGCGGGTGGGTTCTCTTCGCCGAGGATCGCGAGCATCGCCCGGCCGGCCTTCGCGGGATCGCCGACCTGATTTCCGTGCCTCGCTCGTCGCGTCGCGCGGATCGGGTCCATCACCGCGTCGTAGTCCTTGATGCGACGCTCGGAGCGCACCAGCGAGCGCCCCGCCCAGTCGGTGCGGAAGCCGCCCGGCTCGATGCACGTGACGCCCGCGCCCTCGTGGCCGTAGCCCGCGTTGTTTACCAGCACGTCGATGCGTCCGAAGTCGCGCTGCACCTCGGAGACGAACGGGGTGATGGCCTCCGTGCTCGTCATCTCCAGGATGCGCCCGTGCGCGCGGCCTTTCGCCAGCGCCTCGAACGAAGCGCGCGCCTCCTCGGTGCGCACGGTGCCGATGACCTGATGCCCTTCCGCGAGCGCGGCCTCGGTGAAGGCGCGCCGGAGCCCGGTGCTGACGCCCGTGACGACGACTACCGCATCGCTCGACTTGCCCATGGTTCGTGCTCCTCGTGGTTGAAGACGCACCATCCATGCGACGCGAAGCAGGCAAAGAGAACAGCGAAGGCGCTACGAGGACTTTGAAGCTATAACTTCACAATCATGGGCGTCCCCGGACTTGACGGTGTCGAGCAGTTCCTCCTGGTCGCGGAGCTGGGCTCCTTCTCCGCCGCCGCGCGCAGGCTCGCCGTCTCGCCATCGGCGGTGAGCCTGGCCGTGCGGCACCCGGAACAGCGCCTCGGGACGGCGGCCGAGCCCCCGCGAGGTGGCCGGCAGCTGGGCGTGACGCTCTGTCAACCCAGGGCAGGTCCCGCAGTTGGGGCTTGACGCCTCCGAAGCGCTTTGACTTGCTCAGGCGCCAAACCCCGCAGCCGAAGGATTCCACCGTGTCGATCAAGGACCACCTCTCCCTCTCGCCCAAGGTCAGGAAAGCGCTCGCCGACGGCCGGCCGGTGGTGGCGCTGGAATCGACCATCATCACGCACGGCATGCCTTATCCGCAGAACCTCGAGATGGCGCAGCGCGTGGAGGCGGTGATCCGCTCGAACGGGGCCGTGCCGGCGACGATCGCCATCATGGACGGCAAGCTCAAGGTGGGCGTGAAGGCCGAAGATCTCGAGCGGCTGGCCAAGGCGGGCGGCAAGGCGGCGAAGGCCTCGCGGCGCGACGTGGCGGCGCTCCTGGTCTCGGGCGCGATGGCCGGAACGACGGTGGCGACCACGATGATGACGGCGGCCTGGGCCGGTATCCGGGTGTTCGCCACGGGCGGCATCGGCGGCGTGCATCGCGGGGCGGAGACGACCTTCGACATCTCCGCCGACCTCGAGGAGCTGCGTCAGACGCAGGTGGCGGTGGTCTGCGCGGGGGCCAAGTCGATCCTCGACATCCCCAAGACGCTGGAGACGCTGGAGACCCATGGCGTGCCGGTCCTGGGCTACAAGACCGAGGATTTCCCGGCCTTCTGGGCGCGGCAGAGCGGGCAGAAGGTGGACCACAGGGTCGAGAGCGCCAAGGAAGCGGCCAGGGTCATCGCGCTGCAGTTCGAGCTCGGCATGGGTGGGGTCCTGGTGGCCAACCCGATCCCCGAAAGCCATGCCATGGACGCCAGGGCGATGGAGGCGCGGATCGAGGAGGCGATCAAGGGCGCCGAGGCAGAGGGCGTGAGCCGCAAGGACCTGACGCCGTTCCTCTTGAAGCGCATCTTCGAGCTCACCGAGGGCAAGAGCCTCATCGCCAATATCGCTCTGGTCGAGAACAACGCGGCAGCGGCGGCGGACATCGCGGTGGCGATGAGCAAGCTCGGGGCCAAGCCGAGGGCAAAGCCGAAGGCCACGGCATGAGCGAGGCCGACCGCGTGCTCCAGCCATTCATCGCAGGTTAGCTCTCGCTGACGGTCTGACGGATCGTTCGCCGACCTGGGTTCTCGGTGACGCGGGCCGAACGTCCTCGTGGTAACGTCGCCGGAGGGCGCCCTGAGACTACCCGAGCGCCTGAACCTCACCGGCCGATCCGCGACGCGAAAGTCCGGCGATGATCCAGGCGCGGAGAGGATCCGGCCGGCCCGGACGGGGTTGACTCCTGCCCCGGCCCGGCGACGATGCTGGCATTGCGCTCCACCTGGTCACCACCTGATTCGAGAGGAATGATGAAGCAACATGAACGCCTGGGCCCCCGCTTTGCTGCTATGGCGTGCTTGGCCACGGCTCCGGTGCTGGCTTGCTCCAGCACGACAGAAGGCGGAATGGCCCACGTCGCCAGTCCGCCGGCCGCCTCCCCGGCTCAAGTCGCCTCATCGACGGCCGATAGATCCGTCTGTGCTGCGCCGCTTCGAGTGCTTCTCTTCCCCTACGTCCCTTCATGCAAACCCAACGATTCGTTTGTTCACATGCGACTCCGCATGGAGCGCGAGTTCTTCGAGACGACGAAGCGCTGCGTGAGCATCACGGTGGCCGACCCGAACGACGCCCTCTACTCGCCGGATGTCCTGGCCAAGTACATGGGGACCAGCGAACCGCGCTTCGACGTCGTTGAGCTGGACACCCTTGTCCTTGGTGAAGTCAAGGACCGCGACGTCATCAAAGCCTGGCCCGCGGATGTCGATACAGGGGACTGGCTCGCGCCGGCGAGGGAAGCTTCTACCGTTGATTCGCAGATGTACGGGGTGCCCCACCTGATGTGCAGCGAGTTCATCCTCTCTCGAAGCAGGCAAGTCCTCGAGGCAAAGACGGCGGGCGATCTCGTGAAGGCCCTCAAGGCCTCTGGCGGCGCAGCGCCTTCATTGGTCGGCGATGCGGCTGGAAGCTGGACGTTGCCCAGCCTCTACCTCGACGCATGGCGGGACACATATCCCCAGAGAGATGTGGCGAACGCGATCTCCGCAACTCTGGACATGTCTGTCATCGGGTCCCTGAAGAGCACGCTCGGTCAATGCGAGGCCACCGGCTCCAACGTGTGCATCACCGCGGACGGCAAGTACGACGACACCACCAAAGCTGCCGAGGAATTCGGCCAAGGCCAGGTCGCGGCGACCTTCGGTTACTCGGAGCGTCTTCACGCTGCGCTCCGAGTCGCCAAGGACCCGGAGCGCATCGGCATCGCGCCGGCGCCCTTCGGCGATGGTCGTAATCTTCTGCTGTTCACGGACGCATTCGTGGTTCGAAAGGGTTGCGACGACGAGTGCATGGCCGCCGCGCGAAATTTCGTGAAATACATCAATAGTCCTTCTACCATGAAATGGTATTTGTTCGCGGAGGAGTGTCCCGACAAGGTCCCTCCGCGGTACCTCATTCCTGCGACGAGGTCGGCCTTCGAGCTGCCGGAGGTGAAGGGTGACAGGCACTACGCTTCGATTCGAGGTGCTATCGAGGCCGGTGCGCCCTTTCCAAACCGTGGTCTCTACGCGGTCAGGAAGAAGATGCGAGACGACATCCTGAAGCAACTGAACGTCTCATCACCGCCCTGATGAGAAAGACCATGGGATGGCTCTCCTCCTCGGGTCGGGAGGACTGCGCGAGAAGCCGAGCCGCGCCGGGCCGGCCAGGCCGCCGCGCACCCGCGGGGTGGCCGACCTGCTACGATGGCAACCCGATGTGGAGTGCTGGACGAGGAGGCATGAGCGCGGCGCCGCGATCGCGCTCCGTTCACTGGCTCGATCACGCGGCCGCCGTCCTGTCGCGCCGCCGCCGGCTGTTCGCGGGCGGCTGGGGAGACGAGGGGGTGCTCGGCCGGCTGCCGGCCGTCGCGCGGTTCGCGGCGCCGCCGCGCGCGGCGGACGTCACCTGGGGTAGGGGGCGGCGGGCAGGGCCCCTCGAGGTGACCGACGGCTGGTTCGCGGCTGCGTGCCCCGGGCTGCCGCCCTGCGCGAGCACGGCGTTCGTGCGCCGCATCGCGCCGGCGGCGCCCGCGAAAGGTCGCCGGCGGCCGGTCTACGTGGCGCTGGCGGCGTCCGGCGAGGAGGGCTTCGCGGCCCGGACGCGGCTGTGGCGGCCGCTCGCCGCGCGCGAGGGCATCGAGGTGATCCTGCTGGAGAACGCCATGTACGGGCTGCGCCGGCCCGCGGGGCAGCGCGGCACGGCCATCCGCACGGTGGCCGAGCATCTGCTGATGAACCTCGCGACGGTGGAGGAGACGCGGGCGCTCGTGGAGCATCTCGCCTGCGAGGGGTACGAGCGCATCGGCGTCGTCGGCTTCAGCATGGGCGGGGTCTCGGCCGCGCTGGCGGCGGCGGTGACGGCGCGGCCGCTCGCGGTGGCGGTCCTCGGCGCGGGGCGCAGCGTCGTGCCGGTGTTCACCGAGGGGATGCTGTCGGTCAGCGTCGAGTTCGAGGCGCTGGGCGGGGCGTCGGCGGCGCGGGCTCGGCTCGGAGCGCTGTTCGGCGCCGCGGATCTCGACCGCCACCCGGCGCCGCGGCGGTCCGATGCCGTGGTCATCGTGGGCGGGCGCCACGACGGGTACGTGTTCCCCGAGCAGGTCGAGGAGCTCCACGCGCTCTGGAGGGCGAGCGAGCTCCGGTGGCTCGACACCGGGCACGCGGGCGCGGTCGTCTATCAAGGGGAGGCGCTCCGGCGCGCGGCGGTCGACGCGATGGAGCGGCTGGGGCCGTAGCGACAGCGCGACAGCGCGAGCCGACCCAGGTTGGGCCGCGCCGCCCCGTCGCGCAGCCCACGCCGGCCGCCGCTCAGCGCCGGTAGACGCGCACGTAGTCGACGAGCATCCGCTGCGGGAAGGACGTGGACCCGTTCGGCGATCCCGGCCAGTTGCCGCCGGCCGCCACGGGAATACCCGGGACCGTGCAGGCTGCCGTGGAGCGTCGACGGCTCGTGGCCGACGTTCTCCATGATATCGATCTCGCCGCAGCTCGGCCTATTGATCGGCGCCCTGCGGCGTCGCGGAAATCACCATCGCCCCGCTCTCCTGGCGAACGTTCTCGAGCCGGTTCGTGTAGTGCTGCAGCTCGCTGTTGCCCCAGCCGTGGCCGCCGGTCTCGGCCGACCACTTCGAGCCGTCGATCGCCGACCCGCTCGGCCCGTTGAACTCGTCCGAGAAGACGAGGCGCCAGCCACGGAGATCACCCCCGAGGGATCGCGGGCGGCGCGTGCCCGGAGGCCACGCCGCGGCCGCTACGCCTAGGCGCGGCGGGGCGAGCGATCGCCTCGAGCGCCCTCCGGGCCTGCGCGGAGCGGACCCGCGCCGTGAAGAGCACGGACAGGGGCTCCGGGCTATGCTGCCGCGCCGCCAGCACGAGAGCGCATGACCCACCCCACGACAGCCTCAGCACCGATGGGCCCCGGCGCGCCCGCCCTGCGCCCGTACCAGCGCGCCGCCGTCGACGCCGTGCTCGCGGCCCGCAGACGCGGCGTCCGGCGCATGGTCGTGTGCCTCCCCACCGGCGCTGGCAAGACGGTCATCTTCTCCCATCTCGCCCGCCTCGCCAGGCGGCAGGTCCTCGTCCTCGCCCACCGCGAAGAGCTGCTCTTCCAGGCCAAGGACAAGATCGAGCGCGCCCTCGGCGGACAGGCCACGGTCGCCGTCGAGCAGGGCGATCTCCGCGCCTCGTCGGACGCGCGCGTCATCGTCTGTTCCATCCGCTCCCTCCACGAGAAGCGGCTGGAGCAGGTCACCGGCGGCCGCGATATCGGCCTCGTGATCTACGACGAATGCCACCACGCCCCCGCCGAGGACAACCGCCGCGTCCTCCGCCAGCTCGGCGCCTTCGACCCCGCGTGGACAGGCACCCTCCTCGGGTTCACCGCCACGACGGCCCGCGGCGACGGCAAGGGCCTCGACGAGGTCTTCGAGGCGATCGTCTACAGCCGCACCCTCCCCGAGATGATCGCGGACGGCTACCTCGCCCCCCTCACCGGCTACCGCGTCGCCACCGCCACCGACCTCTCCCGCCTCGACGCCGGCGGCCTCGACTTCGCCACGGACGAGCTCGAGGACGCCGTCGACATGGAGGAGCGCAACGCGCTCGTCGCCCGCTCCATTCAAGAGCTCGCCCGCGATCGCCGCACCATCGCCTTCTGCGTCACGGTCGCGCACGCCAGGAACCTCTCGAAGGCGCTCAACCACCTCGGCGTCCGAGCCGCCTATGTCCACGGCGACATGCCTTCCGACCTCCGCGGCCGGGTCCTCGCCGATTTCCGGGAAGAGCGCGTCCAGGTCCTCACCAACGTCGCTGTCCTCACCGAGGGCTTCGACGACCCTGGCGTCTCCTGCATCGCGATGGCCCGCCCCACCCGCTCGGATGGGCTCTACGCCCAGTGCGTCGGGCGCGGCACCCGCCTCCATCCAGGCAAGAAGGATTGCCTCATCCTCGATTTCGTCGACCTCTCCTCGCTCCAGCTGTGCACGCTCCCCTCGCTCTTCGGTATGCCCCGCGACCTCGATCTCGAGGGCAGGGACGCCGCGGAGGCGGGCCGCTTCTATCGGCAGGTGGCCTTCGACTACCCCGGGTTCGAGGTCGAGGCGGGCCGCATCACGCTGCGCGAGATCCAGGAGCGCGCCGCGCACTTCGATCCCGTGAGCCTCCGCGTCGACCCCGAGGTGCTGGCCATCTCGCGCAATGCGTGGGCCTCTCTCGGCCGCTTCGGCCTCACGCTTCATTTCGAGAGGAAGCCTGGAGCGATCAGCGAGGTCGTCGTCCTTGCCCGCGGGGGTCGCGGGAAGCGGTGGCACGTCCTGCTGGATGGCAAGCTGGTCGAGCGCTTCTCCACCCTCGAGGAGGCGGTGGCCGCCGTCGATTACGAGGTCGCGCGCCGCGGCCCCGCGGCCGGCGCTTCGGCGCGCCACGAAGCGCCGTGGCGCAGGGGAAAGCCCCCCGTGACCCTGCCGGCCGAGCCCCCGAGGGGCCATGCCCCGCCGAGCACCCTGGAACAGGCCATGATCCTCGCGGTGTGGGCGAGGGTCACCGCGCCGCGCGAGGAGCGATGAGCCGGACACCCCGGCGGCGCTCGATCTGCCCGCGGAAATGCGCCTGCCGGGTCGCTCCGCGGCGAGCGCCCGTGTAGGCTGCAGCGCCCGGTGGGCCGCGTGGCCCGCAGGCCGCGGAGGACCGCCATGATCACCCTCTACCAGGGCCCCGCCGCGTGGGGCATCCCGAACATCAGCCCGTTCTGCGTCAAGCTCGAGACCTGGCTGCGCATGGCCGGCCTCCCGTACGAGGTGCGCGCCGGCGAGGTGCGCGGCGCGCCGAAGGGCAAGATCCCGCACGTCGAGATCGACGGCCGCAGGATGGGCGACTCGCAGCTCATCATCGAGCACCTGGAGCGCGTCCACGGCGACAGGCTCGACGCCCACCTTGCCCCCGAGGCGCGCGCGCGCGGCCACGTGATCCGGCGCATGCTCGACGAGGCGTTCTACTGGGTGGTGGTGTACGCGCGCTGGGTCGAGCCCGACGCGTGGGCGGTCTACCGCCCCATCATCCTGTCGCTCATGCCCCCGGTCATCGGCGGTCCGATCGTCGAGCTCATCCGCAGGAGGATAAAGAGCATGCTCCGCGCGCAGGGCACCGGGCTCCACAGCCGCGAGGAGGTTTACGAGATGGGCAAGGCGGACCTCACCGCGCTCGCCGCCCTGCTCGGCGACCAGCCCTTCATGCTCGGGGCCGAGCCGAGCTCCGTGGACGCGACCGTGTACGCGTTCCTCGTCAGCGTGCTGCGCTTCCCCGCCGACTCGCCGGTGAAGCGCCACGCCGAGGCCCAGCCGCACCTCGTCGCCTACTGCGAGCGTATGCGGCAGCGCTACTATGCCGACTGGAAGCCGGGCGCTTCGCGCGGAGAGTAGAGTAAGAGATAGGAGCTCATCCTCCGTGGAACATTGGACTGCTTTGATCCCGGGCGCGAGCATCGCCGGTCCCGCCCTCGTCTTGAGGCTCGCGCGCTACGGATTCCGGCCCGTCGTCGTGGAACGTGCCGACGCGCTCCGGCTTGGCGGGCAGAACATCGACGTCCGGGGCGCGGCGCGGAAGGTCGTCCGTGACAGCAGATCTCTGCTGAAACGAGAGGACCGGATCATGCGTCGTCTCGGTGATGGTCGGGGGCGCTCCGCGGCTTCTGTCTCGTCGTCGCTCTCGGCGCGGGGTTCTGGCTCCTGCGCCGTGGCGATCGCATAGACGTCGCCGGCATTCGCCTCGTGCGGCAAGGCACGAAGGTGGTCTGCCATCTCTTGCTTGCTGCGCCAGCGCTCGAACGTCAGCTGCTGGCTCTCGCCCAGCGCGATGTCGAAGCGGTGCGCGCCGAGGGTCGCGAGGTAGTCCAGACAGCGGTAGCTCACGTCACGCTGAATCGTGGTGAACTCGAAGGAGAGCGCCGGCAGCTGCCGGGTCAGGCCGGCGAGCACTTGGTCTTCGAAGCCCTCGACGTCGATCTTGATGAAGACCGGCGCGCCGTGCGTCGCGATCAGCTCGTCGAGCGTCGTCACGAGAACGTCGATCTGCCGGTCCCACACCTGTCCCTCCCAGCCGGGCTGACCGGCGGCCGCTGCGATGAAGGCGGGCGAGGCGGTGGTCACCGTGGGGTTCGCCGTGTTGACGTGCATGACGAGGCGGCCGGGCGCGGCGCCGCAGGCGGCTTCGACCAGGGTGACGTCGGGATCCGCGCCGTAGAGCGCGCGAAGGGCGCGCGCGCAGAGGGGCTGCGGCTCCAGCGCGACGACGCGCGCGCCGAGGCGGCGGAACGACGCGACGCGGTCGCCGACGTGCGCGCCGATGTCGAACGCGAGGTCGCCGGGCTTGAGAAAGCGCGCGTAGAGGCGATCCATCGCGGCGTCGCGGGCCGGGTCGCCGTAACCGATCGCGAGCGAGCGGCCGAGCGGGAGGAAGGCCGGATCTGTGCGGAGATCGGCAGGGCTGGGCACGGCTGGGCCTCCGGGGGGTGATTGTAGGGTTTGGGCCCGCGCCCGCAAGCGGGCCACGCGGGTTGTGTCGAGAGCCGCGGCGGCGGCGCACCCTGCGCTCCGGCTCGTCGACCGCCGCCTCAGCGCGACTTCCCGGAGGTCCCGGGGAAATCCTTGCGCTTGATCTTGGCGCGCCGGCCGTCGGGGTGGTGGAACACGATCCCCTCGGCGAGGTGGCCCGGGGAGAAGCGGCTCTCCAGGTGCGAGAACAGGCTGTGGAGGCCCTCATAGGTCCTCGCGACCTCGTCGTAGACGGGGATCTCGAGGTTGAACGGCACGCAGAGGTGCCTTGTCAGCCCGAGCGGGTTGCCCTGAATGCTCGGTCCGAGCGCCTCGGCCGAGTGCTCGCCGTCCGGCCAGCGCTGGAAGTCGGTCTCGCGGACCGCCTCGAAGATCCACTTGTCTTCCGGTCCGTGCTCGTCCGCGTCGACGTACCAGCCGTCGATGATTCCCTGCTGCTTCTGGAGCTTGCTCGGGTTCCTGCGCTTCTCGACCCGGACCACATGGCCCGAGCGAAGGGTCAGCCGCACGTTCGTGCCGTCGAGCTTCTCGGTGGGGCGGCCCTCGCCCGCAAAGACCCACTCGCAGCCCTGGCGCGGCCGCGGGAGCACCTTGAAGTCGTCGCCACGATCGAAGATCGTCGGAATCTTTTCCATGACCTGAATGCCCTTTCTCACGTGGCCGAGTAGCTCTTCCGGTGTGATGACGCCCCCGGCGAGGCCGCTCGCCAGGGCGCGCACGAGATCCGCGACAGAGGTGCTCGCCTCGAGCGCCACGCGCTTCAGCGCTTTCCGCTCCTCCGGCGAGACCCACGCAACCAGGCGTGACCAGCCGTCGGGCGGGACCCATGTCGAGAGCCGCTCTGGATCTTTCCTCGGTCTGCCGCGCGGACGGCCTGGTGCTGCTGTCACGGAGGGCAGGATGAGGCGGAATTTCTGTTGTGTCAATTGGCAAAACAGAAAATGGACGCGGCGCTCAGGTGCTTGCGGCGATGGGGGAGCCCCGCCTAGATTCGCGCTCGCCTGCGCGCTTCTCCGTCACTGGGCCTCATCACGCGAAGCGCTCGTCGCGGTCGCTCTCCATCACCCGCATCACCCGCTTCTCCGGACGGGCATCACAGGTCAGTTGAGGATCCCTTGATTTCGTTCATCGCCGCCTTCGACCTGCCGGACGCGAACGACCGCGACCCTGCCGCGTTTCTTCGCCGTACGGCGCTGCTCATCGGCGAGCGGATGCCGTCGGTGGGGCCGGAGCCCCGGATCACGCTGACGGTCCTGCCGGAGGTGGGCGGCGGGTGGGCGCTCCTCGTGCCGGAGCCGCGGCCGCGGCTCACCCTGATCGAGCAGGTGGTCACCGACACGCACGCTGTGCTGTTGTTCGGCGACCTCCAGGGCGAATCCAGGGCGTCGCCCGCGAGCGCCGTCCTCCGCGCCTGGACGTCGGGCGGCGGGGCCTCCGTGGCTGCGCTCGACGGCAACTTCTCCGCCATCATCGTCGACCGCGCGGAGCGCACGGTCGCGGTGATCTCGGATCTGCTCGGCCGCCGGGCGCTGCGCACCCTGCACGCGGGCGGGGTCCTCTACGTCTCTCCGCACGACGTCGCGCTCGCGGCGACCGGGGCGTGCCCTGTCGAGATCGATCGCGCCTCGGCGTGCTCGATCCTCGCGGCCGACTGGTCCATCGGCGGGCGGCCGCTGCTCGCGGGCGTCGAGCCGTGCGATCCTGCGCACTGGCTGCGCTTCCGGGGCGGCCGCCTGGAGCGGCTCGCCGCGCCGCTCGGGCTGTTCGAGCGCCGCGTCGATGCGCGTGACGCGGCCGCGGTCAGGGAGCGGACCGACCAGATCGTCGACACCATGCGCGAGAACACGCGCTTCGCCGCGGCGGGCTGCGACACGGTCCAGGCCGACCTGACCGCGGGCATCGACAGCCGCGCGGCCTTCGCGCTGCTCGCGTCGGTCGTGCCGGCGGAGCGCATCGTCGCCAGGACCACCGGCGCGGCCGACAGCCTCGACGTGCGCGTGGCCAGGCGCATCGCCGCCCTCTCGGGCGTGCGCCACGCGCACCGCGAGCTGGACATGCCCATCCACGATGATTTCAGCCGTCACGCGGATCTCATCGCGTTTCACATGAACGGCGACTCCAGCGCCAAGCGCGCCATCGACAGCTATCCGAGCTGGGACGACGAGCGCCCCCTGAACTTCGAGGGGGGCGGAGGCGAGGTCTTCCGTGGCTATTACTACGCTCGCCCCGGCCAGTACCGGCGGGTGGCCAGCGCCAGCGCCGGCGACGTCGCGGCGTTCTTCGTCCGGAAGTGGCGCCGCCTGACCGCGCTGGGCTATCGCTCACCCGATATTCCGGCCGCCGTCCGCGAGCGCACGCTGGCGGTGGTCGAGGCGATGTTCCGGCGCTCGCCCGACCTGCACGACGTGCTCGATCAATTCTACCTCTTCGAGCGGTATGGCCGCTGGGGCGCGCTCACGTCGCGCTTCCTCTGGTGGAGGACCTTCACCCCGTACGCGAGCCCATCCGTCGTGCGGCTGGCGTTCAGCTTGCCCTCCCCGATAAGCACGCACGCGGCCCTCCACGACGCCATCGTGCGTCGCTTCTTGCCGTCCGCGCGCAGCATCCTCGTGAACAGCAACTCCCTGCTTCCGCTCCAGGGGGCCGGGCTCACGCGCCGGCTCGCGCGGGATCTGCTCTATGTCACCGGCGAGATCTGGCGAGCGGCGGCGGCGTGGCGCGGCCGCTCGGTCAAGGAGCGCCGCTCGGCGGACGCCACGCGCGCCGACGCGATCGCGGGGCCGCTCCACGCCTACGCGCGCGACGTGCTCCTCTCGCGAGACAGCATCGCCGTGGATCTGCTCGGGCACGGGCCCGTCGCGCGCTTGCTGGACGAGCACAGGGCGCGCCGGCAGCACCTGGAGAGCCTGTGCAACCTCCTCGGCATCGAGCATTTCCGGCGCCTCGTCGTGTCCACCGCCGCGGCCGCATCCAGGCGCTGACGCCGGGGCCTCCGTCGGCGGCGTCTCCCACCCGCTGCCGGACGCGAGCACCGACCCGTACCCATGTGCGCGATCTCTCGGCGCCGGATGCCCTCGTGTCGCTCGCGCCCTCAGCGAGCCCCGCGGCAGGGCCGCGTGCTAGAGCTCCGCCATGGAAGCGCTGGATCTCCGCGCGGACCAGCTCGCCTCGGCGGTCGGCGCGCGGCCTCTTCTGCTGCTCGCGCTGCTCCTGGCCGGGACGGTGGGGGTGCTCCTCGGGCTCGTCGCGGTCGCCCGCCTCTCCGAGCGCCACGCGCGGGTGCTGTGGGCGCGGGCCGCCCGGGCCTACAGCGCGGCGGCCGAGCACCCGGTCACGCAGCGGCTCTCGATCCGGTTCCCTGCGGTCGCGCGCGTGCTGCGCGAGCTCTCCGCGGCCGAGTACCTCGTGATCCACCTCGCCCTCGGCCTCGTGCTCACCCTGGCCGCGCTCGTGTTCGTCGCGCTCGCGGAGGCGGTGAGCGGCGGCGCGTCGATCGTTCAGGTCGATCTCGCGCTGGCGCGCGCGCTCCACGCGTCGTCGAGCAGCGCCGGCGTGACGGCGCTCCGCGCCTTCACGTACCTCGGCAGCGGCTGGGCGCTCACGGTGCTGGCGATCGTCGTGGCCGCGGTGCTGCTGAAGCGGCGGCAGCGCGTCCTCGCGGTCGGCTGGCTGATCGCCCTCGCCGGGAGCGGGCTCCTCAACCGGGCGCTCAAGGCCCTGTTCGCGCGGCCGCGGCCGCTGTTCGACGAGCCGCTCGCGGTCGCCATGGGGTGGAGCTTCCCGAGCGGACACTCCATGGGCACGTTCGTGACGTTCGGCATGCTCTCGTACCTCGCGATCCTGTTCCTCCGGACGCTCCGCGCTCGCGTGGCGTTCGTCGCGTTCGCGCTCGGCTGGACCGTGGCGATGGGCTTCAGCCGGATATACCTCGGCGTGCACTACCTGAGCGACGTGCTCGCGGGGTTCGCCGCGGGCGGCGTGTGGCTGGCCGTCTGCGTCTCGGGGATCGAGGTCGCGCGGCGCCGGCCGAGCAGGATCGACGGCCGACCGCCCGCCGGCTGAACGGCCGCGGCGCCCGCCGCCGCGGCTCACCGCTCCACAAGCACGAACCGCGTCTTCCCCTCCCGCCACGCCAGGAGCAGCACCGGCTGCTTCCCCGTCGCGTCGACCTCCTGCTTCAGCTGCTCGGGGCTCGTCACCGGCTTCCGGTTCGCCTCCAGGACGATGTCCCCCGGCATCAGCCCGGCCCGCGCGGCAGGGCTGCCCGGGCTCAGCCCCAGGACGAGCGCGCCCTTCACGTCGGCCGGGATCTCGAACCGCCGCCGCAGCTCGTCCGAGGGCGCGGCGATCTCGATCCCGAGCGCGCCCGTCGACGTCGGCGCCGGCGTGGGCGCCTCCGGCTTCGGCTCCGGCAGCTCGTCGAGGGTCGCGGTGAGCTCGAGGTTCCGCCCGTCGCGGAGCACGCGCATCTCCACCGGGGTGCCCGGCTTCGTCTCGGCGATGCGCATCCGCAGCTCGCGGCCGTCGGTCAGGTGCTCTCCGCGCAGCGCGACGATCACGTCGCCGCGCCGGAGGCCGGCCTTGTCGGCGGCGCTCCCGCCGGACACGTCGCTGACCACCGCGCCGCGCGTGTCCGGCGGGAGCCCGAGCGCCTCGGCGAGCGAGGGCGACACGTCCTGGATCGCGACGCCGAGCGCGCCGCGGATCACGCGGCCGTGCTCCACGATCTGCTCCATCACCGCGCGGGCGAGCTTCGAGGGTACGGCGAACCCGATCCCCTGGTTGCCCTGCGCGCCGCGCGCGAGGATGGCCGTGTTGATCCCGATCAGCTCGCCCGCCATGTTGATGAGCGCGCCCCCCGAGTTGCCCGGGTTGATGGCCGCGTCGGTCTGGAGGAAGTCCTCGTAATCGACGATCCCCATGTTGCCGCGGCCGACGGCGCTGATGATCCCCTGGGTGACGGTCTGGCCGATGCCGAACGGGTTGCCGATCGCGAGCGCGAAGTCCCCCACGCGCACCGCGTCCGAGTCGCCGAACGGCGCGAACGCGAACTCGCCCCCGTCGAGCTTCAGCACCGCGACGTCGGTCTTCGCGTCCACGCCGACGACCGTCGCCTTCATCTCCGGCCTGCCCGGCAGGGCGACGCGCACCTGACTGGCGTCCTGGACCACGTGCGCGTTGGTGATCACGTGGCCCTCGCGCGACACGATCACGCCCGACCCGACGCTCTGCTCGCGCTGCACGCGAGGGCTCGGCGGCTGGCCCTCCGGTCCGCGCTGGGCGTCTCCGTCCATCCCGAAGAACTCGCGGAAGTACGGGTTCGAGAAGAACGGGATGCGCTCGGGGACCGGCGGGCGCACGAACCGCACCGAGGAGACGTTCACGACCGCGGGGCTCACGCGCGACACGATCGGGGCGAACCCCTCCTGGAGCGAGACCGCCTCGCGGGCGGAGGGCGGCACGTCGAGCGGCCCCGGCGCAGGCGGGGTCGCCTCGGCCATCTGCTCGACCCGGCGCTCCCCCCGGTCCAGGCAGCCGAGCGGAAGCGCGGTGATCACGGCGAGAGAAAGAGCCCAGCGTGCATGCATGCCGGCGCCGCATTCATCTCCCGTGCCCCCGCCCGCCGCGTCCGGCCGCCGTCACGGCGCCTCCGGCCTTCGCGGCCGCACCGTGGTCTCCCCCGGCGGCTTCTCCAGGAGGGGCGGCCCGCCGACCGGCAGCCAGACCTCGAAGACCGCGCCCCCCTTCTGGGCCTTGCGGTAGCTGATCTCCCCGCCGTGCTCGAACACGATCCGCTGCGCGATCGCGAGCCCCAGCCCCGTCCCCTTCTCCTTGCTTGTCGCGTACGGCTCGAACAGGCGCGGCACCATGTCCTCGGCCACGCCCGGCCCGTTGTCGCGCACCACGATCCGTACGCGGTCGTTCGGCAGCGGGCCGATCGTCACCGAGACGCGCGGATCGCGCCGGATCGCGCCCGCCGCGTCCAGCCCGTTCTGGACCAGGTTCGTGAGCACCTGGATCATCTGGTCCCGGTCCGCGGACACCCTCGGGATCGGGTCGGCCACGAGCTCCACGCGCGCCGCCGCCGCGCCGCCCGTCCCGCGCGTCTCGGTGACCATCGCCTCGCCCGCCGGCGCGGCGTGCAGCGTGACCACCCCGCGCGCGACCGCCACGAGGTCGACCGGCTCCAGGTGGGGCGCGGGCAGCCGGGCGAACCGGGTGAACTCGGTCACGATGTTCGCGATCCGGTGCACCTCGTTCAGCACCGTCGACGTCGCCTCCTCGAAGTAGTCGTCGAACGCCGGATCCTCGCGCTGCCGCAGCCGCCGCAGCGTCTCCACCGCCGCGCGGATGGGCGCCAGCGGGTTCTTGATCTCGTGGGCGATCTGGCGCGCGACCTCGCGCCGCGCCGCGATCCGCTCGGTCGCCGCCAGGCGCTTGCGCATCGCGGCGAGCTCGTCGATCGTCGCGTTGAACGCCGCCGCGAGATCCGCGATCTCCCGCCCCCCGCGCCCCTCCACCCGCCGCGGCGCGCCGCTCATCACCTCGCGCGTCTCGTGGGCCAGCGCCGCGATCGGCCGCGACAGGCTGCGCGCCAGCACCACCGCGATCCCGAGCGCGATCGCCAGCACCGTGGCGCCGGTCAGGGCGATCGCGCGATCGAGCCGGGCCAGCGCCTGCTTCAGCGGCTCGCGCGACACCGAGGCGACCACGTCGAGGCCCGGGATCTCCGTGAAGTCGAGGACGCGCACCACCTCGGCCTCGCTGCTCCGGGGGGCGGGCCGCCCCTCGGTCGCCGCCGTGAGCCGCACGTGGTACGCGTCGCCGATCCGCGCGAGCACGGGGCCGATCCGCCGCGCCCCCACGAGGCCGATCGTCACCCCGTGGCGCGACAGGGCGCAGTGGACCTCCAGCGACGGCTCGCCCCCCGCCTTCGCCGGCCGGAGCCGCGGCGCGCCCCCGGGGGCCTTGATCAGCTCCGCGAGCCGCGGGTCGCGGGCGCCGATGCGCGAGGCGTCCTCGGCCGCGAGGACGCTCCCGTTGCTCGCCACGAGCGACAGCTCGTCGAGGCGCAGCGCCTTGGCCTGGCTCGGGACCTGCCGGCGCAGCGCGATGCGGCTGCCCGGGTCCATCGCGTCCGGGTCGCCCTTGCCCCGCTCCAGCTCGACGTGGGCCTTGTCGACGAACGTGTCGTGCTGGCAGAGCGGCGGCAAGAGATCGCGCAGCGCCTCGGCCTCCCACGCGAGCTGCTGCCGGACGCCGGCGTGCGCCGCGGCGATCCGATCGGCGAAGCCGCTCTCGATGATCTCGCGCGACGCCTCGCGCAGGGTCAGGCCGACGAAGGCGGTCGCGATGATCGCGACGAGCCCGAAGGCGAGCAGGAGGCGAGCGGCGAGGGGCATGGCGGGGCGGCCGCGGCCGCATGGCCACCCCGGCGGCCAGGACGGCCGGGCGGCCGCCGCGGTCTGCGGCGGTGTTCAGGGGTCGGGCGTGGGGGGGACGGCGCCCGTGCCGAGCCCCCGCGGCGCGAACCTTCTCCGCCGCATCTCCGTGCATACGCGATCGGGTCGAGATCGTCCAAGTTCATCGCGACTTCCCCACACGCCGGGGCCTTACAGTGCGGCCCGACCCTGCGCCTCTGCCCAGGAGCGCTCGGTCCGCTGCTCGCCCGCCGCCGGCGGCTCGCCGCGCTTCTGCCGCGCGCTCTCCTTGCACCGGGGGGCACTCGCCTCTTACGCTCGGTCGTCCTCGGGGTCGTCGGGTGCACGTTGGGCCACGCAAGCGCCGCTGCTCGATCGCGCTGGAACGCACGAAATGAACTCCAAGCTCGCCATCGCCATCGCCGTAATCCTCGCGTTTGCCGGCATCGGGTTGAGTCTCGCGTCGAAGTGGCTGACGGAGATCTCGAGCCAGCTGTTCATGCTGTTCGGCATCTTCGCGGGGGGAGCGGTGATCTACGCGAGCTTCGCGGGCAAGGGCGGCGTCCCCCTCGGGGGCCTGCGCGAAGCGCTCCGCGCGGCCGCGCGGGGCAAGCGCCCCAAGCTGCCCGAGGGCGCCCCCGCCGACGTCGCCGAGACCTACGAGCAGATCGCCGAGATCGCCGGCCGGCAGGTCGAGCTCGCGGAGGAGCGCCACGCGCTCGCGGAGGAGCGCGACAAGCTCGCGCGCGAGCGCGACGGCCTGAGCCGCGAGCGCGACGGGGTCGAGCGGCAGCGCGACGTCCTCGAGCGGGAGCGGGACACCCTGAGCCGCGAGCGCGACGGGCTCGTGAAGGAGCGCGACACCCTCGAGCGGGAGTGCGCGACGCTCACCCGCAAGGTGAACGACCTCGCGCAGCGGGGCCCCGACATCGACGTCGACGCGCTCGTCGACGCCGTGCTGCGCGCCACCGCCGGCGAGCGGGTGCGCGTCCCTCCGGGCGCGCCGCCCGAGCTCTCGCGCCTCTACACGGAGCTCACCGGCATCGCGGAGCGGATCACCCAGGCCGAGCTGCGCGACAAGCAGCGCCGGACGGAGCTGGCCCAGGCCACCGTGCTCCTCGACGAGCTCCTGCCCAAGCTCAGCGACGGCGTGAGCAGCGTCATGCACGCGAGCGAGCAGGCCACCGTCTACATCCGCGAGATGACGACCGCCCTCGCCAACATCGCCCAGTCGGTCGAGTCGCTCGCGTCGAGCGCCGAGGAGTCGAGCTCGAGCATCCTCGAGATGACGGCCACGAACGAGGAGGTCGCCGAGAACGTCGGCGAGCTCGGGTCGAGCGTGCGCGAGACGGTCTCGTCGATCGAGGAGATGGCGTACTCGATCCGCGAGGTCGCGAAGAACGTCGACGCCCTGGCGCTGACGGCCGAGGAGACGAGCTCCTCGATGAACCAGATGGACGTCTCGATCGACCAGGTCCAGTCGAACGCGAACGAGACGGCCCGGCTCTCGGAGGAGGTGGCGACCGACGCCGAGAAGGGCGCCGAGGCCATCCTGAAGACGATCGGCGAGATCTACCGCATCAAGGAGTCGAGCCAGGAGGCCGTGGCCGTCATCTCGAACCTCGGCTTCCGCATCGAGGCGATCGGGCAGATCCTGGCCGTCATCGACGACGTCGCCGAGCAGACGAACCTGCTCGCGCTGAACGCCGCGATCATCGCCGCCCAGGCCGGCGAGCACGGCAAGGGCTTCGCCGTCGTCGCCGACGAGATCAAGGACCTCGCCGAGCGCGCCGGCGGCAGCACGAAGGAGATCGCGGAGCTCATCAAGACGATCCAGTCCGAGTCGAAGAACGCGATCGCCGCCGTGGAGCGCGGCGCGCACAACGTCGACCGCGGCGTCGAGGTGTCGAACGAGGCCGAGCGGGCCCTGAAGAAGATCCTCGAGAGCTCGCAGAAGTCGACCAACATGGTGCGCGCCATCGCCCGCGCCACGGTCGAGCAGGCCAAGGGGTCGAAGCAGGTCACGGACGCGATCGGCCGCATCGCCGAGACGGTGCAGCAGATCGCCGCGGCCACGGCGGAGCAGGCGCGCGGCTCGGAGCTCATCATGAAGAGCGCGGAGAAGATGCGGACCATCACGCAGCACGTGGAGCGGTCGAGCCAGGAGCAGGCGCGCGGCGGGCGCCAGATCACGAGCGCGATCGAGCAGATCTCGAACATGGTCCACAGCCTCAACGCCTCGCACCGGAGCCAGACGCGCGGCGGCGAGCAGCTGGTCGAGGCCGGCAAGCGCATCGAGGAGGCGGCGCGGCAGCAGGATCAGGCGGTGCGGCAGCTCGTCAGCGCCGCCGAGCGGATGCGTCGCACGGCGGCGATTTGACCCCTCGCCGCCCTTCCGCGCAGAGGCAGCGTCGATGGCGTTGACGATCGTGGTGCTGGCGCCCGCCGGAGCGGGGAGGGAGGGCGGGGGCGAGCTCTCCCTGACCCTGGACGCGCCCCGCATCATCCTCGGCCGCGCGGAGGGCTGCGAGGTCCGCCTCCCCGACGCGACCGTGAGCCCCCGGCACGCGTCGATCCGGCAGCGCGGCGCCACCTACCTGCTCCTCGACGAGGGCAGCGACAACGGCACCTACCTCGGCAAGACGCGCATCGCCCCGCGCACGGCCATGCCGCTGCGCACCGGCGACCGCATCCGCATCGGGCGCGTGTGGCTCGCGCTCCGGATCGAGGCGGCGGTCCCGCAGGGAGCCCCGGCCGCGGCCGCCAGGGAGCTCGCCCTCGAGCTCGTCGCCCGCGGCCTGGCGGCTCAGGACGAGGATCCCACGCCGCGCGTCCTCGTCGTCGACGGCCCGGACCAGGGCCGCGTCCTGCGCCTTCCGGAGTCGGCGCGACCCTACTTCGTCGGGCGCGCCAAGGACACCGATCTTGGGCTCGACGACCCGGACGTATCCCGCCGTCATGTGGCCATTACGCGCAGGGGCGATCAATTCTCAGTTCAGGATCTCGGATCGCGCTCCGGCGCCTTGCTCGACGGCGTTCCGGTGCCTCAGTTCGATACGATCTGGCGTCCTGGACAGGTGCTCGCGATCTCGGCCGATCGGCTCGTATTCGAGCATCCGGCCGCCGAGGCGCTCGCGGAAATCGAGCGCAGCCCGTGCGAGCCGCTCCGTCCAGACGCGGTGTTCGACCCCCCTTTGACGGAAGAGCCCGCTGCGCCTTCCACGCCGACGCCTCCGCCTGCCTCCGCGAGCACGTTATCGCCGAACTCGCAGCCTGCAGCGGTGGCTCCTCGCCTCGCCCAGGGCGGCGGGTGGGGGTTCACGGAGGCGCTCATTGCGTTGCTCGCGCTGGGTGTGCTGGGTCTCAGCATTGCAGGACTCATGTGGATGCTTGGACGCGGTTAGCGTCTTGACGTCGCGCGCGCGCAGAGGTCGAAGAGCGCAGTCCCGGAGGGTGCGCATGCGTGCGATCCGAATGAGCGCTGAAGGCGAGATCGAGTACACCGAGGCGGAGCTGCAGGCGGAAGGGATCGGGTGCGGCGCGTTCGACCCGGGCGCAGCCGCGCTGGCCTTGCAGCGCATCCATGCGGAGCGTGGATGGACGGATCACGAGGAGGTCCGCCGCGACACGAGCAATCCTCGCGACGAGGCGGAGAGCGCGCGGGAGGCGGACGAGCATTGTCATCTCGGCGACGAGGTGCGGCTGTTCGTCGAGGGGCACGGCCTTTACGACATCCGCTGCACGGACGACGAGTGGCTGCGGATCTGGGTCGGCGCGGGAGATCTCGTGGTCGTGCCGGCGCGGCGTTACCACCGCTTCGTGGCGAGCAAGGCCGCGGCGCTCCGCTACCTGCAGCCGTTCGGCGGCCGTCACCTGCTCATGCAGCTCTACCGCGTGTCCGACGATCGGACGCGCGCCTTCTGATCTGGAGGCCCCGATGGCGCACCCTTACCGTCTCGTCACGTCCGCGACTCGGATCCCTGTCCCCGGCGGCAAGCTGATCGAGGAGCTCTTCGGCCGGGTGAACACCCGCACGGACGGCTTCAGCCTGGCGCACATGGTGGCCCCGCCGGGGTGGAGCGAGCCGGCGCAGACGCCCTCGTTCGGCGAGCTGACGCTCATGATCCGCGGCCGCATGCGGGTCGAGATCGCGGGCGAGACGGTCGACCTCGCTGCCGGCCAGGCCATCTGGACGGAGCCCGAACAGCGCGTCCGCTACAGCAACCCGTTCGACGAGGAGAGCGAGTACTTCGCCCTCTGCATACCGGCCTTCGCGCCGGACCTCGCGCGGCGCGACGCCGGATGAGCTCCGCCCCGCGGCGCGAGGGCGCGAGCGGCGCAGATCCTGGATCCCCGGTGCGCGCCGAGCGCGTACTATGTCCTATGCTCTTCGATCCCGCCGAGTTCCGGAAGGTGCTGGGCCAGTTTGCGACCGGGGTCACGCTCGTGACCACGGTGCAGGACGGCACGCCGCAGGCGATGACGGTGAACTCGTTCAGCGCCGTCTCGCTCGACCCGCCGCTCGTGCTGTTCTGCGCGGACCGGCGGTCGCGCACGAGCGCGGCCATCGAGGCGTCGGGCGTCTTCGCGGTGAACATCCTGCGGGAGCAGCAGCGGGACATCTCGGACCTGTTCGCCGGCAAGGGCACGGACATCGATCGGCAGGCGGTGCTCACCGAGGCGCACGTGGCCGACTCCGGCTGCCCGATCCTCAAGGACGTGCTCGCCTTCATCGACTGCAAGGTGGAGCACGCGTACGACGGGGGCGATCACATCATCTATGTCGGCCGCGCGCTCTCGTCAGGGCGGGGCGAGGCGGGCGCGCCGCTCCTGTATTACCGGGGCACGTACCAGGCGCTCGACGACGTCTGGCGGTGGCGTGACCGGTATGCCGCGAAGGAGCAGGCGACCCCGTTCCACGAGCTTGTCGACTTCTTCGATCGCATGCAGGCGGAGGGCCCTTATGCGACGCTCGTCGACGAGCTCGTCACGCTGCTCGACCCGGGCGTGGAGGATCGGTGTCTCGACCTCGGCTGCGGCACGGGCCGCCTGACGCGCGAGATGGGGCGCCGGTGCCACGAGGCGGTCGGGATCGACGCGACGGCGGCGATGGTGGAGCGCGCTGCGCAGCGGGCGAAGGCGCTCGGCCTGGACAACGTGACCTTTCGGGAGGCGCTCGCGACGCGGCTCCCGTTCCCCGACGCCTCGTTCGACGCGGTGACCTCGTCGAACCTGCTCCTGCACGTGCCCGAGCCCGGCCCGGTGCTGGCCGAGGCGGCGCGCGTGCTCCGCCCGGGCGGCCGCGTCGCGCTCCTGGAGCCTGCGCCGGGGATGAGCCGCGTCGCGATGGCCGGCTACCTGCGCAGCCACCGGTACAACCCGTCGACGGCCCACGCGATGCTCGCGTGGGCCGACGCGGCGGAGGCCACCTACCGCCACACCGAGGACCGGCTCAGCGCCGATCTGAGCGGCGCGGGCTTCGAGGTCGATCGCCGCGAGCGCAGGATGAACGGCCTCGCGCTGCTCTGGATCGCGCACAAGGCGTGAGCCAACGCCCGCAGGGGCTCACGCCGCCCGCCGGAGCCCCGCGTCCTCGACCAGCCGGGGCACCCAGTCCTCCGCGCCGATGGAGCGCATGTGGATGCCCGAGAGCCCCGGGATGTCGCGGAGCCCCCGGACGAGCTCCAGCGTGATCCGGTAGCTCTCCCCCTCGGCGTCGCCGCTCTGGCGCACGCGCTCGATCAGGTGCTCCGGGACCACGAGGCCCGGCACCTTCTGCAGGAAGCTCAGCCGATCCACGCCGGCGAACGGGAAGATCGCCGCGATGAAGTGCGCGCGCTCGTGGAGCCCGCGCTCGACCACCGCCGCCATCCAGCGGCGCATCGGCGCGAGCTCGAACACCGCCTGCACCTGGATGAAGCTCGCGCCCGCGTCGATCTTCGCGCTGAGCCGGTCCATCGCCCCGGCGATCGCCTGCTCCGCGCACGGGAAATCGATGGTCCCCACGTGGAAGTAAGGCGCCGGCGAGATGACGTCTCCGTTGAAGAGCTTCCCCTCGCGCGTCAGCCGGCGGGTCAGCTCGATCGCCGCGAAGCTGTCGACATCGCTCACCTCCTTGGCGTCGGGATCCGAGCCGATGGCGCACGGATAGCCGCCCAGGACGATGATGTTCGAGAGCCCGAGCGCCGCCATCCCGAGGAGGTCGCCCTGGAGGGCGATCTTGTTCTTGTGGCGGAGCGAGAACTGGAGCACCGGCTCGAGCCCCTCCTGCTTGACGAAATGGCCGACGGCCATGTTGGCGCAGCGCGCCTGGGAGAGCAGGTGATCATTGATCTGTACCACGTCGACATGCCCGGCCATGTTTCGGGCGTGCTTCAGCAGTTTTTCCAGGTCGTGGTGACGCGGTGGCGTCAGCTCGGCGGACACGAGGAACTGGCGCTCGCTGAGGAGGCGCTCCATCTTCGATTTCGACACCATAGGCTGCTCCTTCCGTCACTCGACGAACCTGAGGACCCGGACCTTGGCCCCGCTCTGGCCGCGGAATCGCGCGGCCGCGCTCGCGATGCGCGCCGCCTCCGCCCGCGCCAGGCTGCAGGGGAACCCGTACTTCTTGAAGACCCGCTCGCTCGCGAGTTCGAGCGCCTTCCGGCAACGCGACACGAAATCGTCGATTGTGTAGCTCTCCCCGACGTCGATGTGCTCTTTCACGACGAGCGACGGAGAGTAACAGACCTGGTGCTCGCCGCTCGGCCACTCGATCACGAAGCGCATCTCCGGCATACGTCGCTCTAGCTCCGGCGGGATCCCAGGAACTCGCGGTAGACGCCGGCCGCGATGCGCGCCGAGCGTTCCCACGTGTACCGCGCCGCGGCCTCGATGGCCGCGGCGCGCAGGCGCCGCCTCACGCCTTCCTCCAGGATAGCCTCCATGGCGCGCGCGAGATCCTCTGTTCTCGAGGGATCGACGAGCAGCGCGCTCTCGCCGTCTCGGAGGAACTCGGTGAAGGGAGGTTGAGCAGAGCTCACCACCGGCGCGCCCGAGGCCATCGCCTCGAGCAGGACGAGCCCGAACCCCTCGCGGACGGACGGGAAGACGAACGCGTCGGCCAGGCGGTAGAGCGGCGGGATCAGCGCGTCGGGGAGCACGCCCGCGAGGACGAGCGGCGGCGGCGGCGCGCCCGCCGGCGACGCGCCCGCCGGCCACACGCCGTGCTCCCGCGCGAGCGCCTCGAACTCGCGCTGGTAGGGCGCGTAATCGAACAGCGTCTCTCCGCCCGCGATGATCAGCTGGGCTCCGGGCAGCCGCCTCCGCACCGACAGGAACGCCTTGAGCAGGCCGATCGAGTTCTTGCGCGGCTCGACGCCGCCCACGGTCACGTAGAGCGGCGACCCCGTGGCGTTGAGCCGCGCCCGGAGCTCCGCGTCCCGTCCGTCCGGCGCCGGCGAGTAGCGCCGCAGGCTCACGCCGTTCGGGAGGATCGCCGCGTCGACGCCGAGATCGGCCCGGAGCGTCCTCCGCCACGCCTCGCTGACGACGAGGCACGCGTCCGCCTCGAGCACGGAGCGCTCCTGGCAGGCGCGCAGGTAGGGGCTGTCGTAGTCGTCGAGGTGGTGCACCGTCCGGAGGAAGTGGGGGACGCGCCCCTCGGCGCGCAGCGCCGCGAGCGCGTTCGCGCTGATGCAGTCCTGGGAGTGCCAGATGTCGTGCCGCGCCCCGAGGCGGCGCAGCCCGACCTCGAGCTCCGCGATGCGCTGCCTCACGACCGCGTCGATCCCCGTCGGCGGGGGCGCGGCGGGCACGAGGACGGCGGGGCAGCGCGGCGGCCTGTAGAAGCCGCCCTGGTCCTTGTTCAGCGCGTAGATGCAGACCTTGACGCCGAGGTCGTGGAGCGCCTCGGCGAGCTCCACCGTGTGCACGACGCCGCCGCGCGGCTTCGTCGAGTAGGTGAGGAGCGCGACCGAGAGCGGCGCGCCGGTGGCGGCGCCGGCGCTCGTCGCGCCGTCTGTCGCGCCGGCGCTCATCGCGCGCCCTCGCCCGCGAACCCGGTGAGCGGCTCGGCGGCGAGGTCCCAGAGCGTCTGCCGCTCGCCGGCGGCCTCCAGGGTGAGCCGCCGCGAGCCGTCGACGGCGCCGACCGCCGCGCTCGCGATGCCCCGCCGCGCGAACGCCGAGAGCACGTCGCCGGCGGCGTCGGGGCGCACGCTGAGCAGGAAGCCGTAGCTCGGGAACGCGAGCAGCCAGCTCGACAGATCGCGCACGTCGCGCGGCCGCGGGACGGCGGCGAGGTCGAGCACCGCGCCGGCGCCGGACGTCTCCAGGAGCATGAGCAGCGTCCCCGCGACGCCGCCCATGCTGATGTCCTTGCCCGCGTCGCACAGGCCCGCCTCGGCGAGGGCGGGCAGGACCTCGAGATCGCCGCGGAGCCGCGCCGGGTCCGTTCCCGTCGAGGCGTCCCAGAAGGGGTGCTCCGCGTGCATCTCGCCGCGCAGGTCGATCGCCGCGACGAGCACGTCGCCGGGGCGCGCCGCGAAGCTCGTGATGAGCCGCCGCGCGCGCCCCGCGATGGCCACGGCGAGGGCGTTGTAGGGGCTGCGCGCGCTCGTATGGCCTCCGACGATCGGCACCCCGTAGGCGCGCGACGCGGCGACCATGCCTTCCCAGACCGGCTCCAGCGCGCCGGCCGAGGTCCCCCAGACGACGTCGACCACGGCGATGGGGCGGCCGCCCATCGCGTAGATGTCGCTGATGTTGACCATCACGGCGCTGTAGCCCGCGAACCGCGGATCGCCTTCGAGGAACGCCGGCCAGATCCCCTCGGCGGCGAGGAGCAGGTAGCCGTCTCCGTCGGGGATGGCCGCGCAGTCGTCGCCGAGCGCCGCGGGCCGGTCGGCCGCGCTGCCCGCGCCCGGCTCGCCGGACAGGTACCGCGCCGGGATCTGCACGTCCCGCTTCGCGAGGATGCCGAGCGCGCCCCGCAGCTGGGCCGCGATGCCGGCGAGCGTCAGCGGAACCTCTGCCCGGGCAGCGGGCGGGGCTCGTCGCCCGGCGGGTAGCTCGCGAGGTCGGCCTCCATCAGGTGGTGCGGGCGTTCGCGGTACGCCCGCTCCTCGAGCGAGCGCCAGCTCTGGCTCTCGAAGAACGGGACGTTGGCCGCCTGGACGAGCGCGAGGAACCGGTGGCACCCCCAGCCGTGGGCGGTGGTGACCGCCTTCTGCACGAGGCCGCGGCCGACCACGCCCTGCTTGCGGTGGGCGCGCTCGACGGCCAGCCGGCCGCCGTACCACA
Organism: Sorangium sp. So ce362; assembly: GCF_051519845.1. Taxonomy (NCBI): domain Bacteria; kingdom Pseudomonadati; phylum Myxococcota; order Polyangiales; family Polyangiaceae; genus Sorangium; species Sorangium sp. So ce362. Next base: position 11,617,014 of record NZ_CP150332.1, read on the forward strand.
GGCCGGGCTCCGCCTCGTAGATGCGCACCGTGCCGACGACCGCCTCGCCGCCCGGCGCCCCGTGCTGCACGGCGGCGATGGGGAACGCGGAGGCGTCCCAGTCGTCCTCGTCGGTCGTCTTAAACAGCCCTTGCTCGTCGCAGAAGATGGCCCGGCGCAAGCGGAGGTACGCCAGATACGTGTCCCTGCTCTGCACAAGCTCGAAGCTGTAATGTGGCGTCATCGGAGCTCTCCGAGGTTGATGTCCATGCCGCGCCGGCCGCCGGCGGCGCCGCGGCCGGGCCTTCTGCCTCGAAGCCCGAGAGCCCCGAGCAGGCGCCGCAGCGGGCGCAGCCCGCCTTCACGTCGGTCGAGCGCAACCCCGACCGCGCCAGCAGCGGGCCGATGTGCGCGTAGAGCGCCCGCATGAAGTCCCCCGAGGGCGGCGCGCGATCGGCCGCGGGCGTCCCCGGGATGGACACGAGCGGGACGAGGAACGGATAGACCCCCATCGCGATGAGCCGCTCGCTCGCGTCGAGCAGCGAAGACAGCGAGTCGCCGAGCCCCGCGATGAGGTAGGTCGACACCTGCCCGCGCCCGAACACGCGCACGGCCGCCTCGAACGCCTCGAAGTACCGGGCCACGCTCACCTCGGCCTTGCCCGGCATCGCGGCCGCGCGCACCGCGTCCTCGACCGCCTCGAGGTGCATGCCCAGGCTGTCGACGCCGGCCGCGCGCATCCGGCCGAACCAGGCGAAATCGTCGGGCGGCTCGCACTGCGCCTGCACCGGCAGGTCGACGCGCGCCTTGATGCCGCGCGCGCAGTCGGCGAGGTGCGCCGCCCCGCGATCGGCCGACCGCGGCGTGCCCGTGGTCAGCGTCACGTGCCGCACCCCGTCGAGCCGCGCCGCCGCCTCGGCGACCTCGCCGAGCTGCTCCGGCGTCTTCTTCGCGGTGGTGCGCCCGGCCGCGAGCGACTGCCCGATCGCGCAGAACGCGCAGGCCGTCTCGCGCTCCGTGTACCGGATGCACGTCTGGAGCACCGTCGAGGCGAGCACGTCCGCCCCGTGCAACAGCGCGATCTTGGGGTAGGGGATGCCGTCCTCGGTCGAGAGGGCATAGAAGCGCGGCGCCTTCACGAGGGCGATCGGCGCGAGCTCCCTGCCGTCCCGCTCGACGGTCCCTGCCCCGTCGCGCCCGATCCGCGCCACGAACGGCGACGCCGCAGCCTGGTCGGTGTGGATCGGGATCATCACCGTGGCGCCGCGGAGCGTCGCCGCCACGTGCTGGGTCGGCCCCGCCCCGCCGCGGCGCGAGGTCCACGCCGCGCGGCGGCTTTCGCCCTCGCCGGACGCGGGCTCCTGCTGTGTCGCGGCGCCCGCGCCGGGGGCGCCCTCGGGGGCTTCAGCCAGCCTCAGGCCGAACGACTGGAGCTCGGTGATCAGCGTCTGGGTATCCATGGTCCACCGCCGCAGGATCGAGGGAGGAGGCCTTGGGGCTGCCCGGGCCGAGCGTTATCGAGCGCTCCGCCGTATCCATCCAAAGCCGCAGCAAGTCGGGTCGGGCGTAATGCCCTGCCGCATCCATCATCCGCTTTCGCTTCGTGATCAGGGCGAAGTCGAGGTCCGCGACGGCCATCCCCTCGCCGTCGGTCACCGGCGGGCACGCGTGCGCGCCCTCCGGCGTCACGATCGCCGTCATGCACCCGCCGCGCAGCGCGCCCTGCATCTGCTCGTTCGGCGCGACCTCCCCGACCTGCTCCGGCGTCAGGAAGGCCGTGGCGTTCACCACGAAGCAGCCCGACTCCAGCGCGTGGTGCCGGAGGGTCACTTCCATCTGCTCGGCGAAGATGGGCCCGACAAGGGAGCCGGGGAACTGGCTGCAATGGATCTGCTCGTGCTGCGCGATGAGCGCGAACCGCGCGAGCGGGTTGTAGTGCTCCCAGCAGGCGAGCGCGCCGAGCCGCCCGACCGCGGTGTCCACGGTCCTGAGCCCCGAGCCGTCGCCTTGCCCCCAGATCATCCGCTCGTGGTAGGTCGGCGTGATCTTGCGCCGGTGGAGCACCAGGGCGCCGTCCCTGTCGAAGACGAGCTGCGCGTTGTACAGCGTCCCGTGATCGCGCTCGTTCACGCCGAGCACCACGACCACCCCGTGCGCGCGCGCGGCGGCCGCCACGGCCCGCGTCACCGGGCCGGGGACGGTGACCGCCTCGTCGTAAAGGCGCATGTGCTCCTTCCCCATGGCGGGCGGCGGGAGCACGAAGGAGAAGTAGGGATAATACGGGACGACCGCCTCGGGGAAGACGCAGAGCTCGGCGCCCTCCTTCGCTGCCCTGGCGATCGCGGCGACGACTCGCTCGGTCGTCCCGTCCCGGCTGCCGAGGACGGGACTGAGCTGCACCGCGGCCGCCCGGACTTTGCGGTTGTACTCCATGGACGGCGCTCGGGTCAGAGCGTCCAGGAGTGGACAACGAACGCGTTGTCCCGGCGGTGGATCAGCTGGATGTCGAGCACGTCGAGCGGGCTGATGGGCTTGATGCCCGGGATCAGCGCGTGCTCGCCGTGGCCGTAGAGCGCCTGCAGCGCGAACCGGCACGCGTAGACCTTGCCGCCCTCCTCCATGAACCGGCCGATCTGCTGGTTCACGGCGAGGTGCCCGGAGAACGCCTCGCTGCCGAGCTTGGGAAAGCCGCGCTGCAGCCCCAGCGTGACGCCCGGCCCATACAGCAAGATGGATGTCTCAAACCCCTTACGCTGAAGGCGGATCGCCGTCAGCACGTTGACGAGGCCGATCGAGCCCTCGAAGGCCACGGTGTGAAAGGTAACCAGCGCCTTCTCTCCCGGCTTCGCCTTGACGTCTTCGAAGACCTTCTCCTCGTAATCGACCAGGAAGTCACCAGCGTTGTAGGCGGGATACGTCGGCTTCGGCATTGGTTACCTCTCTCCTAGAATGAGATAGTTGAGACCATAGCGGTTTTCTGGACGCAAGAAAAATGCAGGCGCCTTCCCCCTTTTTGAGCGGGTGTCCGCCGCGGAAGAGGTGCGATTGTGGGACATCGCGTCGATGCGAGCCTCGATTGTTTCGAGGGCTCGTCTCGGCGATTTCGAGGAGGTTTCGCGCGCGTGAACGTGGCTTGAGAGGTGTTTGGCGCTCGTGTGTCCGAGCGGCAAAGGCCGGCGGGGAATGCCGGTGGAGAGTCGCGCCCTCGGGCGCCCTGCTACCGCTGCTTCTTTCGCACCTTGGCGCTCTTGCCGCCCTTGGCGCTCTTGCTGCCCTTGGCGCTCTTGCTGCCCTTGGCGCTCTTGCTGCCCTTGGCGCTCTTGCTGGTCGTCATGCCCTTGGCGGGCATCGTGCGCTTGCTGGTCTTGACACGACGAGTTGGCCGTGCGTCCGCCGCCTCGCGCCGCGCGCGGCGCGGCTTCGCCTCGTCCGACGCCGCGCCTCCGGCGAGCCGCCGCCCGTAGATGGTGCGCCGGAGGATGGCCACGTCCTCGATCTGCACGAGCATCGCGTCGCCGATGGCGATCCGGTCCCCCGACCGGCGGCCGAGGACGCGCAGCCCCTCGTCGTCGATCTCGTACTGATCCGGGCCGAGCGACTCCATGCGAACGAGCACGTCGACGAACGGATCCTCGATGTTGACGTAGACGCCCGTCCCCACGATGGCCGTGACGGTGCCCTCGAAGGTGTCCCCGAGCCGGGAGCGCATGAGGAGCGCGCGGTGCAGGTCGACCACCTCGCGCTCCACCTCCATCGCCTTGCGCTCGCGCTCCGACGACGTGATGGCCGCCTCGCGCAGCCGCTCGATGGCCTCATCGCTCCTGTCGACGCTCTCGCCGCGCAGCACCGCGCGGATCGCCCGGTGCGCCGTGATGTCCGGGTATCGCCGGATGGGCGAGGTGAAGTGCAGGTAAGCGCTCGAGGCCAGACCGAAGTGGCCCACGTTGGCCACGTCGTACACCGCCTGCTTCATCGCGCGGAGCAGGAGCATGTGCAGCACCTGCTTCTGCGGGTGCGCGTCGAGCTTCTTCAGGAACACCGACAGCCGCTTCGGGTCGGTCGCGTCCTCCGGGTCGAACGCGAGCCCGAGCTCCCCGCACATCGTCGCGAAGCGCTCGAGCTTCGCCTGGTCCGGGGGCGCGTGGTACCGGAAGACGGTGGGGATGCGCTGGTCGACCACGAACTGCGCGCAGGTCTCGTTCGCCAGGAGCATCATCTCCTCGATGAGCTGATAGGCCTTCGCCACCCCGGGGTCGTGGCTGCGCTTCTGCACGTCGACGGGCGCGCCCGTCTCCGGGTCGAGCACCACCTTCGCCTCGGGCAGGTCGAGATCGAGCGCGCCGCGCCGCATCCGCTTGCCGCGGAGCAGCCGGGCGAGGTCCCACATCACCTGGAGGTCGGTCCTGAGCGCCTCGGCCTCCGGGCTGCGCGGCGGCTCGGGCGTGAAGCCGAGCGCGCGCGCCACGCCGGGGTAGGTGAGCTTCGCGATCGAGCGGATGTACCCCTCGATGACGCGGGCGCTCCGCACCGTCGCCGCCGCGTCGAGCTCGACCTCCACGCACAGGCAGAGCCGGATCACGCCCGGCAGCAGGGAGCACAGGTTCGACGACAGCGCCCGCGGCAGCATCGGGATCGCGCGATCGGGCAGGTAGATCGAGTTGCCCCGCCCGAGCGCCGTCTGGTCGAGCGCGCTGCCCGGCTGCACGTAGTGCGACACGTCGGCGATCGCGATCCAGACCCGGTAATAGCCGTTCTCCTCGCGGATCACCCAGACCGCGTCGTCGTGGTCGCGGGCGTCCTCCGGGTCGATCGTCGGCATGGGCAGGTGGGTGAGGTCCGTGCGCCCCTCGAGCGCCTCGGCCGGCACCTCGCCCCCGAACGCCTCGGCCTCGGCGATCGCCTCCGGCGCGTGCTCCTCCTCGATCCCCTCGCGCATCAGGATCTTGGCGACCTCCACGTTCGGGTCGCCCGGCGCCCCGAGCACGGCCTCGATCACGCCCTCCGGGTTCTCGTCGGGCAGGTCCGGGAAGCGGACGATCGACGCGACCGCCGCCGCGCCGTCCTCGGCGTCGGGCGGCAGGAGCGGCCCGCCCGGCTCGCGGGGCACGATCACGATCGGCCCGCGGACGCGCCCGTCATCCGGCTCGATCCAGGCGCTCCTGCCTCGCCGCCGCAGCACGCCCGCCACGCGCGCGTGACGCCGCTTGATGACGCGGACGATCTCCCCCTCCACGCCCCGGCGCGAGCGCGTCGCGATGCGCACCGCGACGGTGTCGCCGTGGAGCGCGCCGCCCATCGCCTCGGGCGAGATGTAGATGTCCTCGGCCGCCCCGCCGAGCGCCACGAAGCCGAAGCCGCGCGGGTTCACGGTCAGCGTCCCCTCCTGCTCGGCGCCGCGGGCCTCGACCTGCTGGCGGCTCGTGCGGAACCGCTGGCCGGGGAGGGCGACGATGCTGCCCTCCAGCGACAGCTCCTCGAGCAGCCGCTGCAGCTTCGTGTACCGGCTCGGATCGACCCCGAGGCGCTCGGCGATCTCGTTCGCGTGCAGGGCGCGCTTGAAGGAGGACAAGAGGTCGACCACGGCGACAACAGCCTCCCGGCGACGCGCGCCGGAGCCGGTGGTCGCGGAATCTCCGCGAGATGAGGAACCCATGAAACTCGACTAGCACGAGTCTCCTCTCGCTGGCTGTCTCCGCCCGGGTCCGGTATGCCTCGAGCCCACTTCTCTCGATCCGCCACGACCGATGCTGCTGAACTCGATCGCCCTGCTCCTCGCGCTGATGGTCCTCGTCTTCCTCGCCGGGAGGGGCAACGTCTTCGCGGTGCGTCCGGCCCGCGACAGACAGGCCGCGAGTGAATCCTTGGACGCTCCTCGGGCGGGCCCCGAGGCGCCTGCGCCCTCGGCCGAGCAGCGGCAGGCCGGATGCGTCCGGTTCTTCGTCACGCTCTTCCGCCTCGCGCTGTTCGTCGCCATCGCGGCGAGCGCGGCGCTCGTGGTCGAGTACCAGAACGCTGGCGACCCTGCGTTCTGCGGCGTCAGCTCGGGCTGCTTCGCCGTCCGGATCTCGCCGTACAGCCGGCTGTTCGGGGTCCCGCTGCCGAACCTCGGGCTCGCCGCCTACACCACGCTGCTCGCCGCCTCGCTGCTCGCGCGCGAGCGCTGGCACCACGTCGCGCTCGCGGCCGCGTCGGCCGCCGGGGGCCTCGGCGCCACGGTGCTCCTCGGGCTGCAGGCCTTCGCGCTCGGCGCGTTCTGCGCGTGGTGCGTCGCGGTCGATCTCGCCGCCGTCGCGGCCGCGGTCACGTCCGCCCTCGTCGCCTGGCAGGCGTGGCGCATGCCGCGCGCGGCGTTCGAGCGCGCCGCGCAGGGCGGGCTGCGGCGCACCACGGCGTGGGGCGCGGCCGCCGTGGCGGCGATCGGCCTGCCGTTCCTCTGGGGCAACCACCCGGTCATCCCGCCGCTCCCGCCGGAGCTCGCGGCGCTGCAGGAGCCCGGCAAGATCACGGTCGTCGCGTTCACCGACTTCGAGTGCCCCTTCTGTCGCAGGCTGCACCCCGAGATGACCAAGATGGAGGAGCCCTACGGCGACCGCCTGCGCCACGTGCGCAAGATGGTGCCGCTCCCCAGCCACCCCGGCGCGCTCCCCGCGGCGAAGGCCTACGTCTGCACGCCCGCGGAGAAGCGCGAGCAGGCCGCGGCGCTGCTCTACAGCGCGTCGTCCGGCAGGCTCACCGACGCGCGCGTCGCGTCCGTCCTCGCGCCGCTCGGGCTCTCCGTCACCGAGCTCCAGGCCTGCCTCGCCGCGCCGGAGACGCAGGCCGCCATCGACGCGGACGTCGCGCTCTATGGGCGGATGGAGGCGCGTGGTCTCCCCGCGACCTACGTCGGTCGGCGGCTCGTGGTGGGTTACAACCCCGATCGCCTCCGCGATGCGCTGCGCCGTGAGGCCGCCGGGGATCCGCTCAGCCTGCCGCTCCCGTGGCTCTTCGTCGCGCTCTTCGGGGTCTCCGCGGTCGCCGTGGTCGTCGGCGGCAGGGATCGCTCGGCGGGCCAGGGCAGCGCGCCGCCCTCGCCGCCCGAGCGATCGTGAGCCGCGCCGTGCCCGCTGCTGCCTTTCGCGGCTGGTCGGCGGGTGACAGAATAGCTCATGAGTGATCATCCAGAGCTAACCGCCAGGCTGCCGCTGGAGTTCTTCCGCCAGCTACCCAAGACCGATCTGCACGTCCACCTCGACGGCTCCCTGCGCCTCGAGACGATCATCGAGCTCGCCCGCAGCCACCGCGTCGAGCTCCCGACGTACGAGCCGCCCGAGCTGCGCAAGGTGATGAACCTGGGCCAGAACTGCGGCTCGCTCGTCGAGTACCTCAAGGCGTTCGACATCACGCTGCGCGTCCTGCAGACCGAGGAGGCGCTCTACCGCGTCGCCTACGAGCTCGCGGAGGACGCCGCGCGCGAGAACGTCCGTTACATGGAGGTCCGCTACTCGCCGATGCTGCACACCCGCCTCGGCCTGCGCCTCACGAGCGTGGTCGAGGCGGTGCTCTCCGGGCTCAGGGCGGCGCGCGACGCGCTGGGCATCGAGAGCAACGTCATCGTCTGCGGCATCCGCAACATCTCGCCGGAGTCGTCGCTCGAGATGGCGGAGCTCGCGGTGGCCTACAAGAGCCGCGGCGTGGTCGGGTTCGACCTCGCCGGGGCCGAGTACGACCACCCGGCGAAGCACCACAAGGCGGCGTTCCAGCTCGTGCGCCAGAACAACATCAACTGCACCATCCACGCCGGCGAGGCCTACGGCCCCGAGTCGATCGCGCAGGCGCTGCACGTCTGCGGCGCGCACCGGATCGGCCACGGCTGCCGCCTGCGCGAGGACGGCGGCCTGCTCCACTACATCAACGATCACCGGATCCCGCTCGAGTGCTGCCCGTCCTCGAACGTGCAGACCGGCGCGGTGCGCGACCTCGCCTCGCACCCGCTGAAGCTCTACCAGAGCCTCGGGTTGCGCGTGACGGTCAACACCGACAACCGGCTCGTCACCGACACGACGGTGTCGCACGAGCTCTGGCACTGCCACACGAAGATGGGATTCGGCCTGAAGGAGATCAAGTCGACCATCGTGGCCGGCTTCAAGAGCGCCTTCTTGCCGTTCCACATCAAGCAGGCGTACCTCCGCCGCGTCACCGACGAGCTCGAGCGCTTCTCCGCCGACGGCTCGATCCGCGCCGCCCCGCCCCAGGCGGCCCCTGGCTACGAGGTCCACGAGGTCCACGAGGTCGCCTCGCCCGACGGGAAGGACGGCAGGCAGGGGGCCCATGCGTCCGTGGAGAAGGCCGCCAACTGACGCGCCGCCGCCGCGCGGGCGGGGCTCAGCCGCCCTTCCACTCGGTCCGCTGCACCACGGGCAGCTGCAGCGCGCGCTCCCGGTCGAGATCGAGCGATCCGAGGTGAATCGCGATCGGGGACTGCACCCACTTGAAGATCGATCTCGAGAACAGGGTCGCGAACTTCTCGGCCCACGCCCCCAGCGCGGCGGGGTCCTTGTCGGGGAACAGGCTGGGGAGCGCGGTCGCCAGCTCGTCGGCGGCGAGCTTCTCCGCGCCGTAGAGGTAGAGGCACGCGTCGAGGACCTCGAACGGCATGAGCTCGGCTTCCCCGGACTGGTTCTCGGCGAGCTCGGGCCCCGCGGTCGTGGCGAGCGTCTGCTGGATGCCCTTGAAGCCGAAGCGCTGCGAGAGCCGCTCGAGCAGCGCGACGACCACGGTCTTCGGGACGTTGGCGATGACGCTGAACGCCCCCTCGAGATCGCCGCCCACCGTGGTGTAGCCGAGCGCCTTCTCGCTCATGTTGCCCGTCTGCAGGAACAGCGCGCCGCTCGTGTTCGCCCAGTTCCACATGCGCCCGCCGCGGATGCGCGCCTGCACGTTCTGCCTCGTGAGCTCGGTGAGCTGCCGGCCCTCGCCGACCATCGCCTGGGCGGCCTCGAGCTCCCGGGGGAACGCGTCCTCGATCGGGATCACCGCGAACGACGCCCCGAGCTCGTCGGCGATCTGCGCGGCGGCCCGGTGCGTCGCGTCGCTGGAGTAGCGCGAGGGCATGAAGAACGCGTGGAGCGACGTCTTCATCCGCTCGCGCAGCGCCTCCCCCTCGAGGTCCGGGTGGAGCAGCTGCACCGCGCGCCAGGCGACGAGCAGCGTGAGGAGCGAGTCGCGGCCGCCCGAGAGCGCGAGGCCGATGCTCTTGAAGGCGCCGATCTTGCGGTAGTAATCGGCGACGCCGAGCGCGAGCACGTCGTAGAAGTCGTCGAGCAGCTCGTCGCGCGCCGAGATCGCCGGCCGCGTCGCCGAGGGCAGGAACGGGGTCGTGCCCGGGGGCGGGGCGGGGTAGGCGAGGCGCGAGCGGTCCGCGGTCTCCCCGCCGATCCGGAGGACGTCCACCATGTGCGGGGAGGCGCGGCGGAACTCCTCGAGGTCGCTGCGCCAGGTGCTCGCCTCGCGGCGGCAGCGCGTCGTCCGGTCGAGGTCGACGACGGCCGTCGAGAACCCCTCGCGGAACCGCGGCGCGTCCAGCATCGGGCGGCCGTTCTGGTTGACGAACCCGCCGCCGTCGAAGACGAGCCCGTCGTTGCCGCCGACCAGGTTCGCGTAGGCGATCGTGCACTGGTTGTCCGCCGCGCGGGTCGCGATCATCTCGCGCCGCGTGCCGGTCACCCCGGCGCGGAACGGCGACGCCGAGATGTTGCAGACGATCTCGGCGCCCGCGTAGCAGCGGCGCCGCATCGGCCCGTCGGGCGACCAGATGTCCTCGCACACCTCGACGGCGATCGTCCCGAAATCGAAGGCGAAGATGCGGTCGCCGCAGAACACGCCGTCGGCGTCGAGCTCCATGAACGGCATGCCGCGCGAGAACGTCCGCGCCTCGTAGAAGATGTTGTACGTCGGCAGCTTCTCCTTCGGGGAGAAGGCGAGCACCTCGCCGGCGTGGACGATGGCGCCGGCGTTGAAGAGGTCTCCGCCCACGCCGACGGTCACCCCGATGACGAACACGGTGCGGAGCGACGCGGTCTCCTCGGCGAACCGGCGGAGCTCGCGCTGCTGGCTCGCGACGAACGCCGGCCACTGCACGAGGTCCTCGGGCGCGTAGCCGCCGATCACCTGCTCCGGGAAGACCGCCAGGGTGACGTCGTCGCGCGCCATCGAGCGGGCGAGCGCGAGGCATCGGTCCGTGTTCGAGCGGACGGCGCCGACGGTCGCGTTGACGCTGGCGATTCCGATCTTGACGAGTCGCATCGGGCGGCAGCCTAGCGCGGCAGCACGGCGCTGAGCAGGGTGAAGAGCTTGTCGAGCTCTCCGGGCGTCACGCGCCGGTTCGCCTTCACCCGGTCTCCCTCGGCGAAGAACCCGATCGGATCGACGACCCGGACCGTCACGACGGCGATGCGGAACGAGGTCGTTCGGTCGAACTCCTCGTTGAGGAAGGCCGCGTCGCGCGCGGCGTGCTCGCGGCTCTCGCTCGCGCCGTCGAGCGCGACAAGGGCGCCGCCGTCCTCTGTCAGCGTCACGGTGGCCTCGAGCGACCTCAGGGTGGGCGGCACGCGGGGCGCCTGGCGCGGGCCCTTCAGCGTCCGCGCCGGGTCGATCGCCGCGGCGATCGCGGCCTCCTCGCCGGTCGGGTCGGGGAAGCCGCCCGTGCCGATGAAGCGCCGCGCCTCGCGCGCCCGCGTCACCGGCAGCACCACGAGGAAGCTCGGCTCCACGGTCGCCACGACGCGCGTGTGCCCCTTGATGGTCACGCGCACGGCTGGCACGCCGAGCCCGCTCTCCTCGGTGCCCGGCGGCTGGCTGCGCGAGAGGAGCGTGTCGATCCCCGACTGAAGCCTCTCCGGCGGCACGTTGTGCTCGAGGACGATCACCGCCTCATGGGCCGCGTCCGCTCGCGGCGCGGTGATGAAGGCGCGCTCGAGGTCCCGCTCCGGATCGAGGCCCGTGCCGGCGAGCACGGGGCCCCACAGATCGAGCGCCGCGAGCCGCGGCATGATGGGGTGGCCCCGGGTCCTGTCGGCGTAGACGAGCACCGAGACCTTCCCCCCGGCGATCGACTGCGCGATGGCGGCCGCGTTGCGCGGCCTCGGCGGCGGCGCCGTCTCCGCGCTGACCGGCGTCGTCGACGACGCGGAGCCGCACGCGACGACGGCGAGGGCGAGGCCGACGACGATGAGCCGCAGCGGCGGGAGGCGCATCGCGGCGAGGAGCCCTTGACGAACGGACGGCATCACCCGGGCGACGTTACCGGCACCTACTCCATCCTGCCAGCGGGGCAAGCCCTCCCCGCGGCGTGTCGACGCGCGTCCGCGCGGCGTCGCGTGCCCCTGCGTCGAGCCACCGATGTGGGGCGCGCCGCGGCGCGGCGACCCGGCGGCGATGCGAGAACGTGCGCGGGATCGCGGTCCGCCTCGCGCCTCGCGGCGGGTCGGCCATCCCTCTTCCTCGCGTCGGAACCTGGAGTAGGATGCCGCTCCCGCGGTTCACGCCGAGCCGTGCGCGCCGCAAGGATCCGTGTCTCGCGACGCTGCGGACGCGGAGCCCGACCCACGTTGAAGAGGAGTATCACCCCATGGCGGTCCGTCCTTCCGACCTGCACGCGATCCCCCTGTTCGAGAGAATCACGGAGGACCACCTCGACGAGCTGATGATGGCGTTCCAGCGCCAGGAGGTCCCATCCGGCCAGGTGCTCTTCGAGGCCGGGAGCGCGCCGACGCACTTGCTCCTCCTGGTCCAGGGCGAGGTCGCGCTGCTCGAGGGGGGCGAGACGCGCTTCCGGCTGAGCCCCATCTCGCCCATCGGCGAGCTCGGCGCGCTGACCGGCTTCCGGCGGACGACGACCGCGGTGACGACGCAGCCCTCGGAGATCTGGCGCATCGGCGTCGCCGAGCTGCGGGACTTCTTCGAGGAGCACGGGGACGTCGCGTACCCGTTCTACAACAACCTGCTCAACGTCGTGGCCGGCAAGATCCGGCGCGACGCGCGGCGGCTCGAGGAGGTGCGCGCGAACCTCATCCGCACGCAGAAGGCGATGAAGCGGCTGCTCGAGCTCGTGCTCGACAGCGAAGAGACGCCGCTGAGCAAGGTCATCTGCGCGACGCTCGAGGAGCTCATCGAGAAGAACCGGCGCTCTCACTACATGGTCGAGCCGGCGCACACGCTGAAGAGCTCCGTCCGGCTCGACAGCGGCGCGCTCGTCCCCGTCATCGAGCTCTCCGACGGCTGGCTGCGCCTCGCCGGGCTCCGCGACGCCGCGAAGGGCGCCCACTGGAGCGGCGTGCTCGTCCTGCCCGCGCGCGAGATCCCGGTGAGCGGGACCATCGATTCTGTCGACAACCACGGCGCGCTGGTGCAGCTCGATCTCCTGATCGACGAGTACGCCGCCGTGCTCCAGGACTACCTGACGCGCCTCCAGATGCTGGATTTCGTGGTGTGAGCTCGCGCCTCGCGGCCCGGCGCCGCTGCCGCCGCGCGGCCCGGCGCCGGGCCGCCTCGCTCTCCTCGCTGCTCCCGGACCGTTCCAGACCGTTGCGTCAGACCGTTGCCAGGGTCGTGCCCGGTGATCTACGGTTCGCGGAGCGCACGAACATCGGAGCGCTGAGCCGAAGTGGCGGAATGGCAGACGCGGCGGATTCAAAATCCGCTGTCCGCAAGGGCTTGTGGGTTCGAGTCCCACCTTCGGTACTGATGCGGAATCCTTGGACGAGGCGCACGAGCGCGGATCTCGTCCGCTGTTGATGAAATCGCTTGCAGTTCCGGGCCCTTCAGGCGGGGTGAGGGCGCCGGCGGTTGACCGTTGGGCGTCGTGCTCGCACGACGGCGCGGCGGGGGCCGGCCGTCCGTGACGCTGCGCGAGCTGGACGCCGCGCTCCGTCGGAACAGGGAGCCGTGAGGCTGCTACGCTCGGCGCGCATGGCGCGTCGGAGCGGAGGTATCGAGCGGCTGGGCGCGATGATCCAGCGGCAGTCCGCGCTCGCGGCGCCGGCGGAGGTCGACACCGCGCCGATGCCGTTCCGCGATTGGGAGGCCGCCGTGGGGTCCCGGATCGCCGCGCGCGCGCGGCCGCTCAAGCTGGAGCGCGGCGTCCTTCACGTCCGTGCGGCGAGCTCGACGTGGGCGCAGGAGCTCTCGATGCTCGGCGACGTCATCACCGCGCAGCTCCGAGCGCGCGGTCTCCCGGTGCAGTCGCTCCGTTTCCGCGTCGGCAAGGTGGAGGCGGTCGCGCGGCCGCCGTGGCGCGAGGAGGTCCGCTCGGCGCCGAAGGAGGCGCCGCTTCCGTTCGAGGTGCGGCGGGAACTCGGGAAGGTCGCGGACCCCGACCTGCGCGACGCGATCGCGAAGGCCGCCGCGACCAACCTCGGCTGGCAGCAAGCGGAGGCGAGCGCGCGCCCTCGCAACGCGCCGCCGCCGGCCCCCTCTGCGGCCTCGCCGCCCCCGCCCTCGCGTGCGACCGCGGCGCCGCCCTCGCGTGCGACCGCGGCGCCGGCCCCGCGCGTGCCCTCGCGTGCGACCGCGGCGCCGGACGACGCGGCGGAGGCCGCTACTTCGCCGCGACGAGCCGCTCGAGACCCTCGATCCGCTGCATCAGGAACCGCTCGGTCGGACCGAACGAAGGAGCCATCCGGCGCAGGTCGTCGAGGTAGATCCTGAGCGGCTGGATATCGAGCGTCTTGACGCGGCGGACCACGGTGTAGAGCTCGTCGACGACGGGGCCGGGCAGCGGGCGGCGCGCGATCGTGAAGAGCTCGAACGCGTAGTTGACCCAGGTCCCCTTGGTCGTGGCGCCGGCGAGCCGGGCCGCGTAGCGCGCGGCGAGCTCCGCGGCGGGCATCTCCAGCGGCACGTTCGTCCGCGCGCGGCTCAGGATGTCGATCAGCACGGTCTGCAGGATGCGCTCGGCCTCCTCGCTCCGCCCCATCGCGAGCGCCTTGTCGGCGAGGCTCGCGAGCAGGCGCAGCGACTGGAAGCCCTTCGATCCGCCGTCGCCCGTCGGGCTCGTGAGCTCCGTCGGGTCGTCCGACATCTTGCGCATCTCGGTCAGCGCCATCGCGCCGAGCGTCGCCGTCGCGCGCCGGAACTCGACCCCGTAGGCGTCGTGGGGCCGCGACTCCTCGCCGCCGTAGAGCAGCATCTCCTGGCTGCCGATGATGATGCGGTCGCCGTCGGTCAGCTCGCGCTGGCCGGAGATGCGCGAGCCGTTGACGTACACGCCGTTCCTGCTCTCGAGATCGAGCACGGCCACGCCGTCGTTGCGCACCTGCAGCGTGGCGTGGCGGCGCGACACAAGCGGATCGTCGAGCGAGAGCTGGCAGTCGCCGCTCCGGCCAATCACGAAGGGCCCTTCGGGGAGCTCGAAATCGTGCGCCAAGTACCGGAGGCGGAAAGGCATGGTCTATTTCAGTGCGCCGAGGCGCTCGAGCCCTTCGATTCGCTGGAGGATGAACCGCTCCGCCGGGGTACGTTCTCCTGCACGCTCGCGGAGCCGCTTCGCATAGCCACGGAGAATCGACATGTCGACGGCCTTCACCTTGCGCAGGACACTATACAGCTCATCGACGAGGTAGGCGGGAAGCAGGAGCTCGAGCCGCGTATTCAGCTCGAAGATGTAGTTGATCCACGCGCCCCGGCCGGTGGCCGCCGCGAGCCGGGTGGCGTACGTGCTGGCCTTCTCGACCAGCTCGGGCTGGACGGCGCCGACGCCCCCCTCCCGCGCCTTGGTGAGGATGTCGGCCAGCGAGCGCTGGAGGATGCGCTCGGCCTCGTCGACCCGCCCCAGGGCGAGCGCCTTGTCGGCGACGCTGCCGATGAGGCTGAGCGCGTGCACGCGCTTGTCCGGGTGCTGCGGGATGAGCCCGGGCAGCGACCTGCGCGAGGCGATGGCCGTCGCGCCGTCGTCCTCGCCCGAGGACAGCTCGCTCATGTCGACCGTGCGCGCGTTCTGCTGCCTCGTCCAGAGCGGCGCGCTCCGCGGAGAGTGGGTCGAGCTCGGCTCGATCGCCCCGAGCAGGAACATCTCCTGCCCCCCGATCGCGATCTTGTCGCCGTCCGACAGGAGCTGGCGCCCCGTGATCCGGGTCCCGTTGATGAGCACGCCGTTGCGGCTGCCGAGATCCTCGATCGCGACGCCGCCCTCGCCCACGGTCAAGAGCGCGTGCTTGCGCGACACAAGCGGGTCGTCGAGCGACAGCTGGCAGTCGGCGCTCCGTCCGATGAAGAACTCGCCGAGCGGCACCTCGAGATCGTGGGCGAGGTAGCGCAATCGGATGCCCATGATCGAGCCATACCAACAGCCCAACAGGCCGTCAAAAGCCAGCTTCCGGGCTGCGTAGCAAAGGTTTGCAAGCCCACAAGACCGGTCTTGGACCGCGGACGGCGACGTCCGTTGCCGTCTTACAGTGTCGCACTGGTCGACGCCCCGCGCGGGCGGCCTGGTCGGAGGCGGGTCGGAGGCGGGTCGGAGCTCAGGGGTGGCTCGAGAGGACCCGGAGCAACGTGAGGATGAGCCGCGGATGCGCGAGGAGGCCGTAGATCTTGAGCTCCCCGCTGGCCACGAGCCGCGCGAGCTCGCGCAGGGGGCCGCTCTGGCGGCGGTGCAAGAGGCCCACCTTCGGGAGCCTGAGCCAGCGGTGGAACGCGATGTCGGGGAGCCGGCGCAGCGCCGCCTCGTCGCCGCAGAACGTGACGGTGGGGATCCCGATGGCGCCGTCATGGACGGTGAGGCGCCCGTGATCGAAGCGCATCGTCATCGACGTGCCGGTGTCCTGCGCGACGACGAGCACCGCGCCGCGCAGCGCCCGGAAATCGGACACGCGCCGCGGGTCACGGCCGAGGTGCTCGCGGATGAGCCGGCCGAAGTGGGCGGCGAGCGCGTTCTCCTCCGCGCCCGGGGCAAGATCGATGATGGGCTCCATGGTGTCGCGCTCTCGCCTCTGGAACGACGCCGCGCCGCCCCCCTCTCTCTGTGGCAGATGCGCTCCCCGGCAAGCCGCGTCGCCGCGCACCTCGGCGGACGGTCTGGGCGGCGATCGCGCGCCCTCGTGAGACGACGATAGGCACGACAGGCGGCCGAGGGTCAAGCGCCGCGCCGGCGCGCGCGGGCGCCGCGCCTCACCCGGCGGCGCGCGTTCCGTCCACCCCGATATCGCGGCGGAGCACCTTGCCGTCGAAGTCGATCGCGCTCGCGGCGCGGAACGCGCGCTCCCGCGCCTCCGCGAGCGAGCCGCCCGCCGCGGTGACGGCGAGCACGCGGCCTCCCGCGGTCACGATCGCGCCGTCCCGCTCCGCCGTGCCCGCGTGGTTCACGAAGGCGCCCTCGACCGCCGCCGCGGCGTCGAGGCCGCGGATGGCGTCGCCGGTCACGGGCGCCGTGGGGTAGCCGCGCGCCGCGAGGACGACGGTGAGCGCGTGGCGGCCGGGGACGACGCGCGCCGCCCCGGGATCCAGCGCGCCCGCCGCGGCCGACGCGCAGAGCTCGGCGACGTCGCCCTCGAGGAGCTCCATCAGCGCCTCGCACTCGGGATCGCCGAAGCGGACGTTGTGCTCGAGCAGGATCGGATCCCCCGCGGGCGTGATCATCAGCCCCGCGAACAGCACCCCGCGGAAGGGCCTCCCTTCCGCCCGCATGCCGTCGATCGTCGGCCGGAGGATCTCGCGCTCGACGCGCGCGGCCAGGGCGGGGGTGACGCTGGCGCTCGGCGCGAACGCGCCCATGCCGCCGGTGTTCGGCCCGGTGTCGCCCTCGCCGACGCGCTTGTGATCGCGCGCCGCCGGCAGGACGAAGATCGCCTCGCCGTCGCTGAGGGCGTGCAGGCTGGCCTCCTCGCCCTGGATGGCGTCCTCCAGGATCACGGTCGCGCCGGCGTCGCCGAAGCGGCGATCCACGAGCATGTCCTTCGCCGCCGCGAGCGCCTCGTCGACGGTCGTCGCGACGACGACGCCCTTGCCGGCGCAGAGCCCGTCGGCCTTCACGACGATGGGCGCGCCGCGCTCGCGGATGATGCGGGTGGCCTCCTCGAAGGAGCGCGCGATCTGGAACGGCGCGGTCGGGATCCCGTGGCGCGCGGCGAACTCCTTCAGGAACGCCTTCGACCCCTCGAGGCGCGCCGCCTCGAGGCTCGGCCCGAAGACGGCGATGCCGGCGGCGGTGAGCGCGTCGGCGACGCCGGCGCAGAGGGGCGCCTCGGGGCCGATGACGACCAGGTCGGCGCGCTCGCGGACGGCGAGCCGGGTCGCCTCGTCGGGCGACAGGGCGGCGAGGTCGGCGCGGCGGATCGGCGCGCGGCCGGCGCCGCCTTGCGCCTGGGTGCCGGCGTTCCCGGGCGCCACGACGACCTCGGCGACCGAGGGCGATCGGGCGAACGCGCGGGCGAGGGCGTGCTCGCGCCCCCCCGAGCCGAGCACGAGGATGCGGCGATCTGACCGGGGTGGTTTCGCAGTGGAGCTCACGCACGCGCGCTACCACGCGGCGGCCCTCGCTGTCGAGGCGCCTCGCGCGGTCGCCCGTCCGCGAGAGGCGCCGCGGCGCCCGACATCGTGATAGAAGCGCCCGCAGGGCGCGCGGCGCGGCTCAGCCAGGGCCGCGGGCGCGCATCGCCGGGCCTCCTCGCGGGGTGACCGGAGGGCGGATCCCTGAACATTCTGGAGGGGACAGCGGGCGCGGATCCCTGGGCATCGAGGGGGCAGCGGGCGCGGATCCCCGTCGTGGAGACGAGCGATGACTCACCGAGCTTCGTGGGATGAATACTTCATGCGCATCGCCGAGGTCGTCGCGTCGCGGGCGACGTGCGACCGGAAGCACGTCGGCGCGGTGATCGTGCGCGACAAGAGCATCCTCGCGACCGGGTACAACGGCTCGATCCGGGGGCTGCCCCACTGCGACGAGGAGGGGCACCTCATCGAGGACGGCCACTGCGTGCGCACGATCCACGCGGAGGCCAACGCGATCATCCAGGCCGCGCGGAACGGGGTGCGGATCGATGGCGCGACGGTCTACGTCACGGCCTCGCCTTGCTGGGGGTGCTTCAAGATGATGGCGAACGCGGGGATCTCGCGCGTCGTCTTCGGCGAGTTCTACCGCGACGAGCGCATCTTCCGGTTCGCCACCGAGCTCGGGATCGAGCTCGCCCCGCTTTCGCCGCGCGAGACGCCCGCCTGAGGCGTTGCGCGCGCGGGCGCTCGGTTGAGCGAGCCCTCGCGCAACGCGCGCGGCGTCTTGCGCAACGCTCGGGCAACGCTCAGGCCTTGCGCGGCCGCGGCAGCCCGTACACGCGGATGCGCTCCACCAGCGTACGCCGCGAGATCCCGAGCAGCGCCGCGGCGCGCGTCTGGTTCCCCATGCACTGCTCGAGCGCCTGGACGATGCGCTCGCGCTCGTGGGCCTCCATGGTGTCGCGCAGCCGTGTGGGGCTCGCGCCCGCGCCGTCGATCACGCCCCTCGCGCCGTCGGGCACGCCCCTCGCATTCACCTTCGCGTTCGGGGACGCGGCCGCCGAGGCGGGCGCCTGCGACGGGTGCACCGGAAGGCTAGGCTCATGCGATGGACGGGTGGGATCGGCGAGGGGGGAGAGGAGCAGGTGCTCCGGCCCGATGGGTGCCCCGTTGGCGAGGATCACCGCGCGCTCGACCACGTTGCGCAGCTCCCGGATGTTGCCTGGCCAGCTGTGGCGCTGGAGCGCGGCCAGGGCCGCCGGGGAGAGCGGAACGGCCGCGGCGCTCGCCTCGCTTGGGAAGAGCTCCTTCGTCGTGCGCTCCGCGAAGAGCTGCGCCAGCGCCGCGACCTCCCCGGGCCGCTCGCGCAGCGGCGGGATGGTGAGGGTCACGCCGTTCAGCCGGAAGTACAGGTCCTGCCGGAACGCGCCGCGGCTCACCTCGACCTCGAGGTTGCGGTGCGTCGCCGAGATGAAGCGGACGTCGATCTTCGTGGGGGTCAGGCCGCCGACCCGCATCACCTTCCGCTCCTCGATGACCCGGAGCAGCTTGGCCTGGATCGAGGGCGGCAGCTCGCCGATCTCGTCGAGGAACACCGTGCCCCCCTCGGCCGTCTCGAGCAGCCCCGGCTTCGCCCGGACGGCGCCGGTGAAGGCACCGCGCTCGTGGCCGAACAGCTCGCTCTCGAGCAGCGACTCGGAGAGCGCCACGCAGCTCAGGCGCAGGAGGGGCCGGCCCGCGCGCGGCGAGGCCCTGTGGATCGACTCGGCCAGCACCTCTTTGCCGGCGCCCGTCTCGCCGAGGAGCAGGATGTTGATGGGGCCCTTCGCGACGCGCTCGGCCAGCTCGTAGACGGCGCGCATCGCGTCGTCCTTGACGATGACGTCCTTGCGCGCGCCCCGCTCGCCGTCCTTCTGCCGGAGGATGACGCGCGCGGCGCCCAGGTAGATCACGTCGCCGGCCGAGAGCTCGACGGCGCCGTCCCGCGCGGGCTCGCCCTTGCCGACGTCGATGAGGCGCTCGGTCGCCGCGCTGCTGTGGCGGGTGCGCACGCGGGTCCCGTTGCTGCTGCCGAGGTCCTCGATCCGGAGCGGCGGGCCGAGGTGCAGCACCGCGTGCCGGCGCGACACCGAGGAGTCCGGGACGCAGAGGCCGGCGTCCTCGTCCCTGCCCAGGACGACGCTCCCGGAGCCTGGCAGCGGCCGCGTGCTCATCGAGCTCTGGGTGATGATCAGGACCTCGAGCGGGCCACCATCGCGGGAAAGAACTTCCGGCTCAGCCACATCGCACCCCAGAGTCGCGCCCGACGCCCGAGGACGCCCTTCCACTGCACGCGTGCGATCCGTCCCGGGGACCGCTGCGGCAGCTCGCGCAGGACGGTAGCCAGGACCGAGGGCGCGCCCTGCAGGCGGCTGCGTAGCACGGACGCGCGCGCAGGGCGACTGCTGTCGCGCTCGCTTTGCTCCCCCGGCTTCCGGCGGTGGCGCGGGGCGGCGATCGTCGCCTTGCGGAGGCGGCGCGCTCCCGGGGCCGCGGCCCGGGCGGTAGAATTTCCGCGGATGATCGCGGGAGACCCATTCGGCTGGGTGGGCAGCACCCTGGGCGGCAAGCTGCTGGTGGACGCCGTGGCCGGGGAGGGGGCGTTCGGCGTGGTCTACCGGGCGACGCACCTCGGCTTCCAGGAGCAGGTCGCGGTCAAGTGTTTGAAATTGCCAGCGAATTTCTCTACGGAAGAGCAGGCGTCGCTGCTCGACATGTTCGAGCGGGAGGCCCGGCTGCTGCACCGGCTCTCGCGCCGGACGACGGGCATCGTCCAGGCGCTCGACGTCTCCGCCGCGACCTCGCCGGAGGGCCACTGGACGCCGTACATCGTCATGGAGTGGCTCGAGGGGGAGACGCTCGCGCAGCACATCGACGCGCGTCGCGCCGCCGGGCGCGGGCCGCACCCCGTCGACGAGGCGATCGAGCTCCTCGCGCCGGCGGTGTCGGCGCTCGCGATGGCGCACGACGAGCGCGTCTCGCACCGCGACATCAAGCCGGCGAACCTGTTCCTCGTCGGTCCTCCGGGCGCGAGGACGATCAAGATCGTCGATTTCGGCATCGCCAAGGTGATCGACGCGTCGATGCCGCTGTCGAGGGCGCTCGTCGAGACGAGGCGATCGGCGGCGTCGGCGCCTGGCGGGGCCGCCTCCGACACGACGCAGGAGCTCGCGGTATCGCGGACGCTGCACGCGTTCACGCCGCTCTACGGCGCTCCGGAGCAGTTCAATCCGAGGCTGGGCGCGACCGGGCCCTGGACAGACGTGTTCGCGCTGGGGCTCATCCTGCTGCAGCTGGCCTCGGGGAAGCAGCCGATCGACGGGAGCGACTGGGCCGATCTCTACGTCGCCTGCGTCGACCCGCGCAGGCGGCCGTCCTTCGCGGGGCTGGGCGTCGAGGCGAGCGCTGAGCTCGAGGCGGTCATCGGGCGGGCCGTCGCGGTCGAGCCCGCTGCGCGCTTCCGGGACGCGCGGGAGCTCGGCGAGGCGCTCGCCGCCGCGCGCCGCGGCGCCGCGCCGAGGCCGGTCGATCCGATAGCGGTCACGCTGGCGAACGCCCATCGCGCGCCCGCGCCGGGCTGGAGCGCGCCGCGCCCCGCCCTCGCGGCGCCCGCGCGCGCCGCGAAGATCGCGCAGTCTGCGGGCGAGTACCGCGTCTGCACCGTGCTCTCGGCGGAGATCGTGGCCGGCGGCGACGGGCAAGCGCCGCTCGATCCGGAGCAGGAGATGGAGCTCCGCGAGGCCTGCCTCGAGCTCGTCCGCGAGCGCGTCGAGGGCCTCGGCGGCGTCGTGAACGGCCGGAGCGAGGGCGCCGTCACCGCGCTGTTCGGCGCGCCGCGCGCGAGCGACAACGACGCCGAGCGGGCCGTCCGCGCCGGGCTGGAGCTCGCCGCGATCGACGCCACGTCGCTCCGCGTCCAGCTGCCGCCGGGGTGCCGGCCGGGGCTGCGCGTGGGCATCAGCACGGGGAGGCTGTTCGTGAGCGGCGCGGCCGGGCCGGGCGCCCCGGTCGACGCCTCCGGCGAGGCCATGAAGGCGGCCGCGCAGCTCCAGCAGGCCGCCGCGCCGGGCGCGGTGCTGATCGCGCAGCCCACGTTCCGGCAGGTGGCCGGGCTCTTCCAGGTCGAGCCGCAGGGTGGGGGAGTGCCGAGCTTCCGCGTCCTCAGGCCCGCGAGCGGATCGATCGCCGGGTCCGATTTCCTCGGCCAGGGCACCCGCTTCGTCGGGCGGGCGGCGGAGGTGCAGCGGCTCTCGGAGGCGCTGGAGACGGTCGTCGCGGAGCGGCGCGCGATGTTCGTCTCGGTGGTCGGCGCGGGCGGCATCGGGCGCAGCCGCCTCCTCTCGGAGATCCGGGCGACGGCCCTGTCGCAGGCGGACCCGTGCGTCGTGCTCGGCGCGGCGTGCTCCTCGCTGTCGATGGACGCGAGCTACCACCTCGCCGCGTCGCTCCTGCGCTCCCATTTCCGCATGCAGGACGACGACGCGCGCGACGTCGTCCTGCGCAAGCTCAGGACGGGCGCCTCCGGGGCAGGCGCGGGCGGCGAGGCCGGCGGCGCGCCCCATCCGCTCGCCCTGGAGGACGCGCTGGCCGAGGTCGCGGCCGTGCTCTGCCCGCCCCGCCCGGCGCCCGTCGTGTCCGCGACGGCGATCGTCCCGGACGAGGGCGGCGCGGAGGTCAAGAAGCGGGTGGCCGCGGCCGTCGCGGTGCTCCTGCGGGCGATGGGCGCGCGCGGGGCCGTGGTCGTCCTGCTCGACGACATCCACTGGGCGGACGACGCCAGCCTCGATCTCTTCGACGACTTGGCCGTGCGCGTCTCGGACGCGCCGCTCCTCTTCGTCGGCGCAGCGCGGCCCGAGCTCTACGATCGGCGGCCGCACTGGGGCGAGGGGAAGGCGAGCCACGCGCGCCTCGATCTCGGCCCGCTGTCGCGGCGGCACGTCGAGGACATGGCCCGCGATCGCCTGCGCCTCGTCGCGCGCTGCTCTGCGGAGGCCATCCGCGCCCTGGCGGAGCGCGCCGAGGGCAACCCGCTCACGCTGACCGAGACGCTGTACCTGCTCATCGACGTCGGCGCGCTCGAGCGGCGCGCCGGCGAGCCGTGGATCCTGCACGAGGAGAAGCTCGCCCGGCTCTCCCTGCCGGCGACGATCCAGGGCATCGTCCAGGCGCGGCTCGATCGGCTCGACGGCGAGGCGCGGGCCGCCCTGGCGCAGGCGGCCGTGGTCGGCAGGACGTTCTGGAAGGGCGCGATCGATCACCTCCGCGGCGTCGCGCCGCTCGACGGCGGCGCCTCGAGCACCTCGGACGTGCTGCGCCGGCTCCGGGATCAGCAGCTCATCCGCGCGCGCGACGCGTCGATCTTCCCCGAGGACTGCGAGTACGTCTTCGCCGAGGCGGCGACCCAGGAGATCGCCTACGACACGCTGAGCCTCAAGGTGCGCCGCGCGATGCACCGCGCGGTCGCCTCGTGGCTCGACGGCCTGTCGGCGGCGCCGCGGGGGCCCGGGGAGGTCGGGGCGGCGCTCGCGGCGCTCCACCACGATCGCGGCGGCGACGCACGGAGCGCGGCGCTCGCCCACGCGCGCGCCGCGGCGGGCGCGTCGTCGCTCGGGCAGAACGCCGAGGCGCTGCGCCATTTCGAGCGGGCCCGGGAGATCCACGCGAGCGCCGGGGGCGGCGCCGCGGCGGTCGGCGCCGCGGCGCGCGCCCCGTCGGCGGCCGCGCCGGGGGGCGGCGAGCGCCGGCTGTTCGCCTGGCACGAGCGCGCGGGGCTCCTGCTCGACGTCGGCGACGCGCTCCGGCGGGCGGGCCGCCTCGACGAGGCGGAGCGCGCCTACCACGAGGCGCGGGCGCGGATCCTCCGCGTGGAGCGGCGCGCCGCCGCGCCGTCCTCGCACGACCCGAACGCGGCGCTGCTCTGGGATGCGCGCGCGGATTTCCGCCTCGCCCTCGCGCTCAAGGTGCGCGGCGCGACGGCCGAGGCGCGCGCGCTCGTCGAGGGGGCGATCGCGCTCGCGGAGCGCGGTGGGGTCGCCCCGGAGGCGCTCCCCATGGTCGGCCTGCTCGCGGCGCTCCACCGGCGCGACGGCGATCTCGACGCCTGCCGCGCTGTCGCGCTCCGGAGCCTGCGCGTCTGCTCGACGCTGCCGCCCGGCGACGGCCGCCGACGCGAGGCCGCGTCGCAGCTGCTCCTCGCGCTCGGGACGGTGTTCTACTCGCGCGGCCGGCTCGTGCAGGCCGAGCGCTGTTACCGCCAGGCCGCGCGCGCCGTCGACGAGCGCGCGTGCCCGCAGGCGCTGAGCTTCGCCCTGAACGGCGTCGCGGCGGTGCTGTTCGCGAGGGGCGATCTCGGCGGCGCCCGGGAGGTGTTCGCCCGCGCGCTCGTGCTGAAGGAGCGGCTCGGCGATCTCCAGGCGATCGCCTCGGGGCACAACAACCTCGCGGAGGTCGAGCTCCGGCTCTCGCGCCCGCACGCCGCGCTGGAGCACGCGCGGCGCGCGGTGATGCTGGGCGAGCAGTCCGGCGCCGGCGCCGACCTCCCGGACGCCTACCGCAACCTCGCCGCGGCGCTGCTCACGGCCGGCCACGTGGGCGAGGCGCTCGAGTCCGGCTGCACGGCGCTGCGCCTCGCCGAGGTGGGCGGCGGGCGCGTGTACCTCGCCGACGTGGCGCTCGGCCTCGCGAGGATCTGCCGCGCGGGCCTGCGCGACGCCTCGACACGCCCTCGCGCAGAGGCCGCCGCGGCGCAGCTCTCCGCCTCGCTTGTGGCGCATTTCGGCGAAGGCGAGCTCGCGGCGCGGGCGGACGAGTGCCGCGCGGTGCTCGCGCGGCCCTGAGGGGCGACCCTTTTCTGGTCAGGTAGCGCGGCGTGCCGCGTGGGAGACGTTCGTCATGATCAAGGCTTGGAATCAGGCAGCCCTCGTTTTGACCGCCGCGGCCGTGCTCGGCCCGGCGGCGCTCGGGTGCGCGTCGGACCCTGAACCGACGGGCGCGTGCCCGGGCGCGCGCGCCGCCTCCGGCGCGTGCATCGGCGTCCCCGCCGGAGCGCTCTGCGACGGCGACTTCTGCGCCGCTTCCGTCGACTGCGCCGAGGTGATCGAGATCGCGGGCGACGCGGCGCTCTCGCCGGCCGCCGACGCGGCTCGACCCGGGGCGTGCATCGCGCTCGGCCCCGGCGTCTATGGCCCGGTCGCTCTGCCTCCCGGCGTGAGCCTGCTGGGCCGGGGCGCCGGCTCCGTGTCGGTGGCGGCGGTCTCGCTCGCGGCCGGCGACGGCGCGGTCCTCCGCGGGCTCACGGTGCGAGAGGGCGGCGTGGCGCTCGCGGCCGGCGCGCGGGTGCGGATCGAGGCGGTGCGCGTCACCGGGAGCGCGTCCGACGGCGTGACGCTCGGCCTCGGCGCGTGGCTCGACGTCGTCGAGTCGGCGATCGAGGGCTCGGCGCGCTACGGCCTGAGCGCGTTCGACGCCGACCGCGTCTCCGTTGTGCGGTCCATCGTCTCCGGCTCGCGGGGTCCGGGTCTCTGGGCGCAGTGCACCGGCGGATGCGACTGCGAGGCGCAGGTGGAGCTCGAGGTCGAGGACGCGATCCTCCGCGACAACAAGGTGATCGGCGTGTCGCTCGTCGGGGTGCGCGCCGCGATGTCCCGCGTCGAGGTGAGCGGCAATGGCCTGAGCGGGTTCGACCCGAGCGGCGGCGTCTCGGTGTCCGGCTGCTCGATCCTCGACGCGGCGGCCCTCAGGGTCGCCGACAACAGCGGGTTCGGTCTCCTGATCGATCGCGCGAGCGCGTCCCTTGGCCTCGACGGCGAGGGCTTCGAGGTGAGCGGCAACCAGCCCGGGATCTGGATCCAGAACACGACGCCGGAGCAGGCCGTCGCGCTCCGGGGGGGCGTCCTCGAGAAGAACAGGGCCATCGGCCTGGGGATGAGCGGCGACGCGCGCGGCATCATCATCGACGGCATGCGCATCGCCGGGACCTTCGCCGACTCCGCCGTGGTGAGCGCGGGCGGCGAGCACTCCCAGGAGGTCGTGGGCGACGGCGTGAGCTGGCAGGAGCGGGCGCAGGCGTCGATCTCCGGGCTCGTCCTGAGCGGCAACGGGCTCGAGTCCAGCAATCCATCCGTCAGCCCGTCGCGCCGAGCGAGCGTGCTCATCGACGGCGACGTCGGCCCGGACAGCCGCATCGCGGCCGTCACGCTGGAGGGCGGCGACGAGGTGGCGGGCATCGTGCAGCAGCGCCTGCCCGCCGGCGGCGTCAGCCCGCTGCATGCCACGGATGTCCCGCGCATCACGACGAGCCCGGACGCGCTCTTCTCCGTGCCCGTCGCGCCCCTCGCGCCGGCGGCGCTCGAAGCCCCCTGATCGGCAGGCAGCGCCACGGCGTCGGGCTCCGGGACCGCGCCCCAGGTGGGTGCGGGAGAGTATCGAGCCCACAAAAAGCAAGTGGGCCCGCCACACTCGCTTTCCGCTACCGTTGCTCCCTTCCGGGCCTGGCGGGGTTCACGGCGCGCTGTCGGCGGACCCATGAAGTCCAGGCGCTGTCGCCTGACGCACGGACTTCGTAGTCGAACCTCCGCGCCGTGTCGAGCCCCATGGAGCGCGCGGCGGTGTTTCGTGGCTGCGGGCGTCGCGGCTCCGTGGCGAACTCCGCGCCTCCTCCCCGGGGGCTCCTCCAGGTGCCATCGGACTGCAGTCGGAGTGCAATTCAGAGAGCGGGAACGACGTACGACGGCGCCGGAGCGGGCGTCGCACGGGACTTGCCTCGTACGGGAAGCCCCGTACGCTT
The DNA here is from genome assembly GCF_051519845.1 of Sorangium sp. So ce362. Lineage (NCBI taxonomy): Bacteria > Pseudomonadati > Myxococcota > Polyangiales > Polyangiaceae > Sorangium > Sorangium sp. So ce362. The sequence continues at coordinate 11,643,280 of NZ_CP150332.1, forward strand.
GGAAGTGTCGTGGATCCGTTCGATTCCAAGGACGAGGGACGGGGCAGCCGGCTGATTTCGGTGCTGCTCTTCACCGGCTCTGCAGCGCTGGCGGCGGCCGCGCTCCAGTTCACCTGGCAGCAGCCGGTGATCATGATGGCGGTGCTGAGCGTGGTCCTCGCGTTCGCTGCGGCCCGCTGGCTCGCTCGCCGCAAGCTGCGCAGGCTGCTCCGCTCGGGCGATGTGCGCTCGGTGCTGCAGCGCTGGTCGCCGACGCTGCACCGCATCCCGCACCCCGCCACGATGGCTCCGCTCATGACGGCGACGGCGTTCGCTGCCTACGGCTGGGTCGAGAAGGCGCGGGCGGCCATGGCGGCTGCCGAGCGGGGGCCGGCGTGGGAGGCGGCCCTGGAGCACCGGCTCTTCGTGGACACGCTCCTCTGCACGTTCGAAGGCGATCTCGACACGGCCCTCGATCGGGCCGGTCGTCTGGAGCGCCTCCCGCTCCCGAAGGTCAGCGCTCCGTTCCGCGACCGGGTGGTCACCTTGCGGGTGGCCGCCGGCGCGCTCGCCCGCGCCTTCGCGCACACGAGCGTGCCAGGCGATCGCGCGCTGCTGGAGCGCGCGAGCGAGGTCAGCCCGCTCGTCTTCTGGGCCATGCGCTACGCCGCCGCCGTCATCGCCATCGACGAGGGCGAGCTCACCCGCGTCGGAGAGCTCCTCGCCGACGCGCCCTCGTGGCCGCAGGAGTCGACGTTCCGCGCCTTCCACGACGAGATCGCCGACCGCGCCGGCCTCCCCCGCCCGGTAAGCGCGTAGCGCGCCCGGTCGCCGCGCGCGGGCCGCGCGCGCAGCGCCGACCCGGGCCGCCGCTCTCTCGAGGCGGCGGCGCGCTCGCCCGAGGGCCCGCTCAGCCCTGGAACAGCGTGCGGAGGGTGCAGTAGGCGCGCGCGTCGGGGGCTGCGCTCGCGGCGTCTTCCGGCGGAGCCGGCACGAACGCGCCGAGCGCGCCGAGCGCGCCGTCGATCGCGAACGTGCGCAGCACGATCCTCGCCCGCGCGCCCGCGAAGCACGGCTTGCGGTAGGCGACCTCGACCCTTCGGGCGAGCACCGCCGTGCTGTGCCCGTGCGCCGCGAGGCGTCGGAGCGCGGCCTCCGCGAAGAGCCGCGGGTACACGAGCGAGTTCACGTGCTGGTTCGCGTCCGTGTGATCCAGGCCGAACGCGACGGAGACCGGATCCAGGGTCGGCTCCGCGTCGAACGGCTCCGCGCCCGCCGGCAGGCCCATCAGCGCCTCCGGCGAGCGCCACGCGTAGCGCTCCGCCGGCACCGGCGGCAGGTCCGGCGAGTCGAAGCGCAGCACCTTGCGCGCCCCGGGCTCGGCGAAGGGCCGCGTGAAGACGTGCTCCGCGAACACGCGGCCGACCTGGATCGGCTCGCCGGCGCCGGGCGGCGGTGGGCCGTAGGTCCGGCTGCGGCGCGCGGTGGCCGAGAGCCACATGGCCAGGATCAGCCGGTTCACCTCGGACGCGGCGTCCTCCGTGTGCGCGAGCTGGTAGCGGCCTTCGAGCTGCAGCGGCTCCCGCGCCGCGATCGGGCCGTCGCCGCCCTCGATGATGAGGCGGCTGAGGATCGGGATGATCCCCTGCGTGGTCATCAGCGCCTCGATGGGGCTCGCTCGCATGAGCTTCCAGACCGCGGGTCCGAGGCCGTGCGGCAGCGCGTCCAGCATCACCCGTCCGCTCTGGCTGACGTCTTCGAAGCGGAGGTGCATGACGGCGTTCGCCTGCTGCTGCGCGGGGACGTGCGGCTCGTCGGGGAAGTCGTGCATGGCCCCCTCTCCATAGCCGACGCTGCCGCGCGCCGCATGGTCGGGCGCGTGAACGGAAGCCGTGGCAGGCCGGGTCGCCGGCGCGCGCGTATGGTACGATCGCGGCGTGACGCTCCTGAAAATCGCCCACATCGGCAACCCCGTCCTCAGGCAGCGAGCGCGCGACGTCACGCTGGAAGAGCTCTCCTCTCCTGCCATGCAGGCGTTCATCGACGACCTTGTCGAGACGATGCGCGACGCGAACGGCGCGGGCATCGCCGCCACGCAGGTCCACGCGTCGGTGCGGATCTTCGCGGTCGAGGTGCAGAACAACCCGCGGTATCCGTACAAGCCGAACATCCCGCTCACGATCGTGGTCAATCCGGCGATCGAGCCGCTCACGCAGGAGACGTTCGAGAACTACGAAGGCTGCCTGAGCGTCCCGAACCTGAGGGGCGTTGTCGAGCGCGCCACCGAGATCCGGCTGACCGGCCTGGATCGCGACGGGAAGCCGATCGATCGCGTCGTGCGCGGGCTGTCGGCGGGCACCTTCCAGCACGAGAAGGACCACGTCGACGGCGTGCTCTTCGTCGATCGCGTGAAGGATCCCCGCACGCTCTGCACCTGGGCGGAGTTCGATCGTTACCACAAGCAGCCCTTCATCGAGCGCATCGTCCCGTTCATCCAGCGGATGGGCGGCTGAGGTGCTTCGCCGCGCTGAGCCTGGTCGATGCCCGTGAGCGCTGCGCCGGCGGCGCGACGATCCCGCGCAGCGCGCGGGATCGTCGCGCTCTCGCTCGGCGCGTACGTCCTCCTGTCCCTGGCCGCGTGCGACCCCAGGGAGGCGACCACGTCCGCCGCGAAGGCGCCGGCTCCGGCCGAGCGCGCTCCGGCGGCGATCACCCTTCTCTACACGACCGACGAGCACGGGTGGCTCCTGCCCACCACCGAGAAGGACACGGTGCTCGGCGGCGCGGCCGAGATGCTGGCCGTGTGGATCTCGCGCGAGGGCCATTGCGCTGGCCCGGCGCCCGGGGCTTCGCCTCGTCTCCCTCCGTTGTCCGCCTGCCAGGACCCGTCGACGCTCGCGCTCTCCGGCGGCGACAACTGGACCGGCCCCGCGATCTCTTCCTATTTCATGGGGGCGCCGATGGCCGATGCGATGGCGCGCATGGGCTACGCCGCGTCGGCCTTCGGGAATCATGAGTTCGATTTCGGCAGGGGCGCCTTCCTCCACAACAGGACACGGTCCCGGGCCACCTACCTGGCGGCGAACCTGCGCGTGACGGATCCAGCGCTCTCCGCCTTCGCGCTGCCTTCCTTCGCCGTGTTCGAGCGGCGCGGCCTGCGCATCGGCGTCGTCGGCCTGGCGACGGCGCGCACCCGCGAGGCCGCGACGGCGAGCCGCTTCGAAGGCCTCGATTTCGAGGGCGAGGAAGCGGCGCTCGCGCGCGCCATCCCCGAGGCGTGGCGCGCCGAGCCGGACGCGCTCGTGCTCGTCGCCCACGAGTGCCAGGACGTGCTCGAGCCGATCCTCGCGCGTCACCCCGAGTGGCGCCTGTCGTTCGTCGGCGCCGGGCATTGCCACAGGAAGACCGAGCTGCGCGTGGGCGGCGTCCCGCTCGTCAACCCCGGCTGGCGGATGCGCAGCTACGCCCGTGTCTCGCTCGAGATCGATCCGCGTCGTCCGCTGCAGCAGCGCGTGGTGTCGGCCTCCACGGAGGTGGTCGACGTGGCCCACCCGGAGGGCGCGCCCGCGGTCCCGCCCGACGAGGCGCTCGTCAAGGCCACCGCAGGCTGGCAGCGCGCGCTGGACGCCGCGCTCGGCGAGCAGATCGGGTATTCGAGCGACGGAATGGAGCGCGACTCCGCCGAGATCCAGCGCTGGATCGCAGGGGCGTGGCGCGATCAGCTCGGGGTCGATCTCGCGATCCTGAACAAGGACGGTATCCGGCAGGCCGTCCCCAGGGGACCGATCACGAAAGCAACGGTGTTCTCCGTCCTCCCGTTCGACAACAAGCTGGTCATCTGCTCGCTCCGGGGCAGCGACATCCTCGAGACGCTCCGCCACCGCGATGCGGTGCTCGTCGGCCTATCGCCATCGGCCGGCGGTCGCTATGCCCTGTACGATGGGCGCTTGCTGGACGAGGACCGCCGCTACACCGTCGCGACGATCGATTTCCTCTACTACGGTGGGGACGGCTTTCGCTTCCAGGCCCAGGATCCTTCGCCGCGCTGGACGGGTCTTGACTGGCGTGCGCCGGTGATCGCGTGGACCCAGGCGCTCGGCACGAGCTCGAGCGCTCCGCTGGACGCGCGCTTCCGCTAGCTAGCGTCTAGCTGGCGTCCTGCCGCACGTCCCTCGACCAGCGCTGACGCGGGCGCGGGACGTGCGCTGGCAGGGTGGGCTCAGGAGCCGCCGCCGGTCCGCTCCTCGCGCTCGATCTGCTCCTGGTAGGCGACGCTGTAGCGCGCCCACGGGCGCAGCTTGAGGCGGCGATAGCCGATGGGCTCGCCGGTGCCCTCGCACATCCCGTACGTCCCTTCCTTCATCTTGACGAGCGCGCGGTCGATCTCGGCGAGCACCCGGACATCGCGCTCCAGGAGCTTCGATGTCAGCGAGGTCGCGCCCTCGGCGTTGGCCTCGTCCATCTCGTCACCCACCTCTCGCGAGACGTCGCGCTCCGCGTGCTGTCGCTCATCGATGTTGGCGACGAGGCTCGCCCGGCGCTCCTCGAGCGCCTGCTTGAGCTCGCTGAGCTGCTCCGGCGCCAGCTCGGGCAGATCGGAGTCGTCCGTATCGGGCGCCGCGCGGCGCACGGGCGGCCTCGGCATGGGGGCTGCCGTCGTGGCGTTTCCGGACATCTCCGGCCGCTCCGGGCTCGTTCCGTCGCGATTCGCACCTTCACGGTTGTTCATTTGTTTCCTCTCATCTCTCAAAGCAGCTGGGCAATTCGCGTACCGGTCTTGAACGTGGGCGGACGACGCACGCGCTGCGCGCGTCGTCCGGAGGACACGACCGAGCAGGAGCGGCCGTACCGGGCTGGGCTCCTGCCTGTGATAGCGCATCCGGGGGCTTATGGCTTCGTGATGCCGGCCATCTGGAGCCCCGTCGCGAGGAGCGCGCCGATGTCCTCGAGCACGGGCTTCGACACGTTGATCGAGAGCTCGGCGCGCGGCGCGGCGCCCCCCCGGCCCTGCGTCGTGAGGAACATCAGCCCTTCCCCTTTATGGGGGAGCTTTGCCAGCGCTTCGCCGAAGCGCCGGGCTTCCGGGGGCAGCGCGACCGGCGCCGCGCCGGAACTGTCCAGCGTCGTGAGCACGCTCTGGAGCGTGCGGGTGATCGGGGCGAGCGTCGAGAATCCACCCGAGACGAACTTTCCAGTCTTCAGCTTCTCGAGCCCTGGGCGCGACGCGAGCGTCTCGGTGTCGGGGGCGCCCGCTTTCACCGTGGCGAGCCGCCGCAGCAGCTCGCGCTTGTCGGGCCCGAACGCGATCCACGTCGTCTTCTCTTCACCCATGAGGAAGAGGTGCAGCGTCACCGTCATCTTGGGCTTCGGCTTGGCCTTGCCGGAGGGCGCCGGCTCTGCGTCGCCGTCGAGCGACGGCAGCTCCTTGGTGATCTGGATCTCGACGGCGAGCGACTTCGTCCCGAGCTCCTTCGGCGCCTGCACCGTCTTGACCGTCGGCAGCTCCTTCGGATCGATGTCGAGCTCCGGGAGCCGCTTGCGCAGCGCGGGCGTGTTGTAGGCGGTGACGACGTTCTTCAGGTACTTGATGTACGTGTCGGGCGCCTCCTCGAACCCGAACAGGTTCCAGCCGACGAAGCCGCCCATCATGCTGTCGAACACCTGGTTCGGCGACGGCTTCCCGGCCTTCGCGGCGGCAGGCAGCGCGTCGAAGTACCCGTGGGCGGACACGCTGGGCGCCTGGTTGATCGGCAGCGAGAGGACGTCGGCGAGCGCCTTGCGATCGGCGGGCTTTCCGATCTTCTCCTTCTCGAGCCACCCCTCGAGCATCGCGCCCAGCGTCTTCAGGATGCCGCCGTAGTGCGCCGGGTCGTAGCCGTGGTCGAAGAAGGCGCCGTGGCTGTCCTTCGGCGCGCGCCAGTAGAGCGCCGGCGCGGGCCCGGCGCGGTCCGCGCTGTCGGCCATCGTCTTCGCCAGCCACGACGACTGGCCCCGCAGCTCCAGGGCCGCGGTGAGGTTCACGCAGGACTGGTTGTCGACCTGGAGATCGACGACCGCCCTGCTCGCGTCGTTGATCAGCGCCTCGAGCTCTCCCTGGACGGCGGTGGTCGCGTCGGTGAGCGCCCGGTCGAACTGGGGCTGCCCGATCGAGAGCTGGCTCTGCGCGAGGATCGGGAGCCCGCCGAGCTGCTGCTTGGCCATGTCGCCGTACTTCGCGCTGAGCGGGACGAAGCGGACCTCGCCGTGGATGTCGCGCGCCTCGGGCGCGAGCGTCGGCAGCGTGCGCGCGAGGTAAGGCCCGAGGGTCGTCACATCCCGGTCCCGATCGCCGCAGAGGAGCCGCGCCGGCGTCGAGCCCGCGGACGCGGCGAGGAAGCAGCTCGACGACGCGCGCTCCTTGCCGCCGATCTTCCACATGCCCGGCTTCACCTCGGTGAGGGTGGCGCCGGTCTCGAGCGCGCCCCTGGCCCGCTCCAGCGACGTGAGCCCGAGCGACACGGCCGCGACCGGGTTGCCCCGCTTCGAGCTGTCGTCGAGCGCGACGATGAGGTGCACCGGCGCGTCGAGCGCGAGCACCGCGGCGAGCTGGTTCGTGTCGATGGAGGGGCTCACGAGCTCGCTCAGGACGCCCGCGGAGAGCCCCTGCGCGCCCGCCTCGGCGAGCGCCGGCGGCAGCCCGGCGCAGGTGGCGACGCTCGACAGCGTGGCCGCCGGGTTGCTCCAGCGGAGCACGCCCACGATGTCGGCGGGCTCGGCGACGGGGGATAAATCGAACGCGGGGCTCGCGGCCTGGGGAGGTCCGACCTTGACCTCTCCCTGTCCTCCTGTCGGCGCGGCAGGCGTGGGGGACGGCCCACAGGCGACGGGACCGGCCATCAGGACCAGGGTGGCGAGCGGCAGGAGGGTTCGCATGGGCGCCGGTTATACGGCTCCCGGACATCCGAGTCGACGCCCAAGGAGAGCGCGGTGGGGGGGAGTACGGCGGTCCGCGCCGACCTCCGGCTCCGGGGCTCGAGGCGCGCCACGCAAATGCAAACGAGCGCGGACGAAGCCGCGCTCGTTTCTCGTTGCGTCAGTTACGCCCGTCGAGGAGAGGAGCGCTCACCTCGCGGCGATCAGTTCGACTCTTCGAACTCCGCGTCGATGACCGAATCCTTCCCCTTGCCGCCGGCGGGCGGGGGCGGCTGGCCTCCCGGAGCGCCGGGCGCGGCGCCCCCGCCGTCCTGCGGCGGGCCGGCCTTCTCGTACATGACGCTCGCGATCCGGTGCGCCTCCTTCTCGAGCCGCTCCAGCGCCGTGGTCACGGCCGCGTCGTCCTGCTTCTCGATGGCCGACCGGCCCTCGGCGATGATCCCGTTCAGCGCCGAGACGTCGCCCTCCGGCAGCTTGTCCTTGTTCTCGCTGATCGTCTTCTCCAGCGTGTAACAGAGGTTGTCGAGCTTGTTGCGCCGCTCGATCTCCTCGCGGCGCCGCTTGTCCTCGGCCTCGTGCGACGCCGCCTCGCTGACCATCCGGTTGATCTCGTCTTCCTTCAGGCCGCCCGACGCCGTGATCGTGATGCGCTGATCCTTGCCGGTGGCGGTGTCCTTGGCGTGCACCGAGAGGATGCCGTTCGCGTCGATGTCGAACGTCACCTCGATCTTCGGGACGCCGCGGGGCGCCGGCATGATCCCTTCCAGGTGGAAGCGGCCCAGGGTCCGGTTGTAGCGGGCCTCGGTGCGCTCGCCCTGGAGGACGTGGACCTCGACGCTCGGCTGGCTGTCGGTCGCGGTCGAGAAGATCTCCTTCTTCTGCGTCGGGATCGTGGTGTTCCTCGAGATCATCACGGTCATCACGCCGCCGAGCGTCTCGACGCCGAGCGAGAGCGGCGTGACGTCGAGCAGCACGAGGTCCTTCACTTCGCCCGAGAGCACGCCCGCCTGGACCGCGGCGCCGACGGCCACGACCTCGTCCGGGTTCACGCCCTTGTGCGGCTCCTTGCCGAAGAACTTCTTGACCGTCTCCTGGACGAGCGGGGTGCGGGTCGAGCCGCCGACGAGGACGATCTCGTCGATCTGCTGCGGCGTCTTCTTCGCGTCGGCGAGCGCCTTGCGGGTCGGCTCGAGCGTGCGGTCGATGAGCGGCCGGATCATCTGCTCGAGCTTCGCCCGGGTGAGCTGCTTCTGGAGGTGCTTCGGCCCCGAGGCGTCCGCGGTCAAGAACGGCAGGTTGATCGTCGTCTCCTGCACGTTCGACAGCTCGATCTTCGCCTGCTCCGCGGCGTCCTTGAGCCGCTGCACGACCATCTTGTCGTTCGAGACGTCGATGCCCGTGTCCTTCTTGAACTCGGCCGCGAGCCAGTCCATCACGAGGTGGTCGACGTCGTCGCCGCCGAGGTGGGTGTCGCCGTTGGTCGAGATGACCTGCACGACGTTGTCGCCGACCTCGAGGATCGAGATGTCGAACGTGCCGCCGCCGAAGTCGTAGACGGCGATGACCTGCTCGTTCTTCTTGTCGAGCCCGTACGCGAGCGCGGCCGCCGTGGGCTCGTTGACGATGCGCTTCACCTCGAGCCCGGCGATGCGGCCGGCGTCCTTGGTGGCCTGCCGCTGCGCGTCGTTGAAGTAGGCCGGCACGGTGATGACGGCCTCGGTCACCTTCTCGCCGAGATAGTCCTCCGCGGCCTTCTTCAGCTTCTGCAGGACCTTCGCCGAGACCTCGGGCGGCGAGACCTGCTTGCCGCGCACCTCGATCGAGGCGTCGCCGTTCTTGCCCTTGCTGACCTTGTACGGGATGCGCTTCGACTCTTCCTGCACCTCCTCGAACCGGCGCCCCATGAAGCGCTTGACCGAGTAGATGGTGTTGGTGGGGTTCGTGACCGCCTGGCGCTTGGCGATCTGTCCAACGAGCACCTCGCCCTTGTCGTCCCAGGCCACGACGGACGGCGTGAGGCGTGAGCCTTCCTCATTCACGATGACCTTGGGCTCTTTGCCCTCCATCACCGCGACGACGCTGTTGGTCGTGCCGAGATCGATGCCGATGATCTTGCCCATGACGTTGAACCCTCCGAGAAGTGTTTGCGCGACGGCCTGGTAGCCGCGGGGGCGAGAAGACCCGACCGGCCAGCAGGGCTCGGCTGACAGCTGCCGCGAGCCCCTGCTCCAGAGCCGTCAAAAACCGCTGGGAATCCGGATACTTTCGCCGAATTTCGCGAGCTCGCTGGCCCGCGACCGCGAAACTAACCATGTGCACCCGAGCGTCAACGCCGCCTCTAGCAATTGCCGTGCGCGCGGCCCGGCCCGGCCCCCGGCCCTTGACCGGAGCGACCCCGAGCCGCAGGTAGGTCGTCCACCCCTCCGTGCTGCCCAGCGCTTCGTGCCGGTGTCCCGGTCCGATGTGCTGGTACGGAGCGGCGGGCTCCGCCGGCTACGCCAGGATCTCTCCGGCCGCTCTTTTCTCATGCATCTCGCCGCGCATCCCGCGCCGGACGCCCGGTCCGGGAGACACCGGCCGGGGAGATGGAAGCGCGGCGCGCCGGAGGGGTTTCTTGCGGTCCGAGACGCGCTGAGCTATAGGCGCCCTCCCTCGCAACACCCGAAGGACTCACCATGAAGCCCGGCATCCACCCCGAGTACAAGGACTCCACGATCACCTGCGCGTGCGGCGCCATCGTCGAGACCCGCTCCACCCGCGGCAGCTTTACCACCGACGTGTGCTCCGCCTGCCACCCGTTCTACACGGGCAAGCACAAGATCATGGACGTCGCCGGCCGCGTCGATCGCTTCCGCAGGAAGTACGGGACCGCTGCCAAGCCGGCGGGCTGATCGTCCGCCCGACCCGACATCCCCGACATCCCTCCTTTTCAGGCACGTCCGTCACGCCGCGCCCGCCCGGGGCGTGGCGGACGGCTCGGCGCGCCTCGAGCGCGCCGCGTCTCGCGAGCGGCCGAGCCGCGCAGGCGGGCGGCCGAGACGTCGCGCGGCGGACGACGTCGCCCATCCACATTCGCGGCGCTGGTCGGCCGGGCGCGGTGCGCCAGCCGCGTTATGCGCTAGATTGGAACGCGTATGAGCGATCAGCCTGCACGTCCGTATATCGGCGGCCAAGCGGTGATTGAAGGGGTCATGATGCGATCGCCGAGCTCGGTCGCCATCGTCTGCCGGCGCCGCTCGGGGGAGCTCGTCGTGCGCGAGCAGCCGATGACCGCGGTCTCGAAGGGGCCACGCACCTGGCCCTTCGTGCGGGGGGTCGCGACGCTCGTGGAGTCGCTGCGCCTCGGGTCCCAGGCGCTCCGGTGGTCTGCGGACCTCTACGAGCAGGATCTCTCGGCCGAAGAGGCGGCCGCGGCCAAGGGCCCGGCGTCCAAGCGAGCGAGCGCCGGACAGGCGAGCGGAGCGACCCTCACCTCGCTGGCGCTCAGCATGGCCGCGATCGCGACGCAGGACGCGGAGCCCGCGCAGATCTCGGGCAGCCCGGGCGCAGGCGGCGCGGACGGGAAGAAGCGGGGAGGGGGGATGGGCGTGATCCCGATCCTCTTCGCGGTCCTGCTCTTCGTGGCGGCGCCTCAGGCCGGCGCCGAGCTGGTCAACAAGCTCCTGGGCCTCGGGCTGGAGGTCACGTCGCCGGGGTTCCAGGCGATCACGGGCGTGGCGAAGCTGGCCATCGTCGTCACCTACCTCCTCCTGATCCGCCAGATCTCGGAGGTTCGGCGCGTTTTCCAGTACCACGGGGCGGAGCACAAGGCGATCTCCACCTACGAGGCGCTCGAGGCGCTCGAGGTCGAGAACGCGCGCCGGAAGACGGCCATGCACCCTCGTTGCGGGACGACGTTCCTGGTCATGGTGGCGCTCGTGTCGATCGTGGTGTTCTCGGTGGCCGGGGCGTCCCTCGGGGCGTTCCTGCCCAAGCTGCCCGGCGGCCGGTTCGTCGAGAGCGTCGGCTTCTTCCTGATGAAGCTGCCGTTCCTCCCGCTCATCGCCGCGGTGACCTTCGAGATCCAGCGGATCTTCGCGCGCTACTGCACCACCGGTCCGCTCCGTGCGCTGCTCTGGCCGGGGTTCCTGGTCCAGAAGATCACGACGGCGGAGCCCGACGATGCGCAGCTGGAGGTCGCCCTCGCCTCGCTCCGCGCGACGCTCTGGCGGGAGGAGTCGGTGGCCGCGCCGGCCCAGCCGGATCGGGTGTTCGAGGACTACTCCAAGCTGCTCGCCGACCCCGGCTACGCTGGCGCCCCCGGCTAGCGCGCACCGCCGCCGCCGCACGCCTCGCCGCCGCACGCCTCGTCGCCGCCGTCCAACTCCGCGCCGTCTTCGGATTGCAGATGCTACCTATCGCGAAACTCGAGGCGGTCCAGCGCCGCTTCCAGGAACTCGATCACCTCATGTGCAGCCCTGCGGTGCTCTCCGCGCCCGCCGAGCTCCAGCGCCTCAACCGCGAGCGGACCGAGCTCGAGCCGGTGGTCGCCGCCTTCGCTCGGTTGCGGGACGTCGAGCGCCGCATCGCCGAGGACCGGGAGGCGCTCAACGATCCCGACCTGGCCGAGCTCGTCCAGGCGGAGCTGCCCGAGCTCGAGCTCGAGCGGGAGCGGCTCGCCGGTGAGCTCGAGGTGCTCCTCCTGCCGAAGGACCCGAACGAGACGCGAAACACCGTGATCGAGATCCGGAGCGGCGAGGGCGGCGAGGAGGCGGCGCTGTTCGCCGCCGACCTCTTCCGCATGCTCTGCCGCTACGCGGAGACGAAGCGTTGGAAGGTCGAGGTGCTCAACCTGAGCGAGGCCTCGGCCGGTGGCTACAAGGAGGTCGCGGCGCTGATCACGGGGCAGGACGTCTTCTCCCACCTCCGTTACGAGGGCGGCGTTCACCGCGTGCAGCGCGTCCCCTCGACGGAGACGCAGGGGCGCATCCACACCTCGACCGCGACCGTCGCCGTCCTGCCCGAGGCGGACGAGGTCGACGTGCACATCGACGACAAGGACCTGGAGATCTCGATCGCCGCGTCGGGGGGCCCCGGCGGCCAGGGGGTCAACACGACGAACAGCGCCGTGCAGATCAAGCACTTGCCGACCGGCATGATCGTGAAGTGCCAGGACGAGCGCTCCCAGCTGAAGAACAAGGCGAAGGCGCTCAAGGTGCTCCGGAGCCGGCTGCTCGAGCTGGAGCAGCGCCGGCAGGAGGAGGCCCAGAGCGCCGAGCGAAGGACCATGGTCGGCACGGGGGAGCGCGCGCAGAAGGTGCGGACCTACAACTTCCCGCAGAACCGGGTGACGGATCACCGGATCGGCCTGACGCTGCACAAGCTCGACAAGATCATCGAAGGGGATCTCGACGAGCTCATCGGCGCGCTGCGCACGCACCGTCAGGCCGAGCTCCTGCGGCGCGGCGGGCTCTCGGAGGCCGCGGGCGCGGTGGGACCCGCGACGTGAGGGCGTCGCCGCCCATCGATCTGGAGGCGCTGTTCGTCGCGCTCGTGCTGGCGCCGTCCACATTCTCGCGAAACCGCTTCTTCTCGCTTTACGCCGACCCGGCAGCGCGCAGGGTGCGGCGGCGGGCGGCGCTGCTCAGGAGCATCGTGCGGCAGCTGGTCGCCGGCGCGGTCCGCGCCGGGCTCGCGCCCGAGGCGAGCGGCGGCGCGCTGCTCACCTACGACGTGCCATCGCTCGGGCTGAAGCGCACCGCCGCGCTCGACGGCCTCGAGCTCGCAGTGCTCCGCATCGCGGTCGCGCGCGGGGCGGTCCCGCGAGCCGGGCAGCAGGACGGCGGGGGCGCTGCGCCGAGCCCGGCGGCGGGCGCCGCGTTGCCCGACGACCTGCTCCCGGAGCCAGCGGATACCTCTCGGATCGAGCGCGCGCTCGCCCGGCTGCTGCCCAGCGACGGGCACGGCGGAGCCGTGGAAAGTCCTCGGCAGGGAGAGCCGGGAGAGCCGGAGCCTGCGACCAGGACGATGCCTCGCGACCGGGAGCGGCGCGATACGCAAGCGCCCTAGCTCCGCTCGTCACGCGTGCCGCGGCGAGGTGGCGGTCAGAAATCCTGATAGGGATTTCTGACGCGCGGTACGACGCGGTACTAGGAGACGACCATGTGCATCTTCTGCAAGATCGTGAACAAGGAGATCCCGTCGAAGGTCGTGCTCGAGGACGAGCACGTCTTCGCCTTCCACGACGTGAACCCGCAGGCGCCGACGCACGTGCTCGTCGTTCCGAAGCGCCACATCGCGGGGATGGCCGAGGCCGCGCCCGAGGACGAGGCCGTCCTCGGGCGGCTGCTGCTCGCCGCGCGGCGGGTGGCAGAGCTGACCGGCATCGCGGAGAGCGGCTTCAGGACCGTGGTGAACAGCGGCGCGAACGCCGGTCAGACGGTCTTCCACCTCCACGTCCACGTCATGGGCGGACGGCCCATGGCATGGCCCCCGGGCTGAATCCGGCCAGCACCGGGCGCGATCAGCGAACGTCGCGGGCGGCGCTCACCACCGCGTCGAGCCACGCTGCCTCGGCGTGGCCGAGCGGCGGCTGCCGCGGCAGTGAGGTCGGCAGCGCGCGGGGCCGCGACGCGCCGTGGGCGCGCAGGTGCACGGACGTGATGGCGCCGATGCGCCCGCCGACGCCGAGGAACAGCGCGAAGAGATCCGGGCCCACCGCGCGCCGCGGGGCGGGCCGCACCGCGAGCTCGCCGCCGGACGCGAGCCGCGCGGTGAAGCCGGCGACGAGGTGATCGACCGGGTCGCTCCACGGATCGGGCGCGCCGTGGGCGCCCGCCGCGATCCACGCGTCGAGCGTGAGCTCGCGCGAGGCCGCGTCGACGTCGAGCGCCAGGGTGAGGCCGCGCTGCGCGAGGGCGCGCTCGACCTCGCCGATGCGAGCGTCGCCGGCGGCGTGTACGAGCAGGGAGTCGCCGTCGATCACGGGCGCCGCGGGCGGCGGCGGGAGCGGGCGTCGCGCGGCGGGGGCGGCGTCGCGCGGGAGCAGGTTGCCAGGGTTCATGATGCCGGCAGGGTCGAAGACGCCCCGGAGCGCATGGATGACGTCAACGCCGAGGCCGAGCTCGGCGCCGAGCCGCGGCGCCTTGCTGCGGCCGACGCCGTGGTGATGCGAGAGCGTGCCGCCGGCGTCGATCGCGGCGTCCAGGGCCGCCCGCCAGGCTGCGTCGTACTTCGCCTCGGCCGCCGCGACGGTCGGCGCGCTGCCGGCGAAGGTGAAGTAGATGCTGCAGCCGTCCGGATAGGCGTGGGACAGGTGGGCCATCACGAAGACGTGGCGCCCGAGCGCCTTGCGCACCGACCGGTAGAGGGCGTCGAGGCGCGACCAGGGCGCGGCGACCTCCATCGTGTCGCTGAACGCGCCGGCCATGAAGACGGGCGCCTGGCGGTAGCTCACGCTGTAGCGGTGCGCGAGCCAGTGGCGCGCCGGCTCCTCGCCGAGCGGCCTGGCCCCGCCGCGCTCGGCGATCGCCGCGGCGCGGGCGAGATCGTCCGCGCTCGCGCGCGCCGTGCCCTCGAAGATGAGGATGAGCGTCGCGCCGCGGAGCGCGCGTGACCCGAGGGTGTCGACGACCTGGTTGAGGATCCCCGGCGCGCGCAGCAGGCCGCGCAGCACGGCGGCGCCGGCCCCGGGGCCTCGCCCGGCGCGCGCCCGCGTGGCAGCCCCTTCGGACGGCGCATCGCCGGCGCCGGCGTGGGCGCGCTGCCGGCGCACCGCGCCGAGTCGGGCCATGAAGGAGTCGAACGGGTCGTAGAGGCGCGAGACTGCCGGGCGAAGGCCGGCCTGGAACATCTCCCGCATCGCGTTCCATCCGGCCTCCAGGGTGGGAAAGGAGAAGGCGGCGAACGCGCGCGCCGGCGGGGCCGGATGCAGCCTGAGCGTCGCGGCGGTGACCACGCCGAGCACGCCCTCGCTGCCGATGAGGAGCGGCGTCAGATCCGGGCCGTGCGCGCGCCGATCGAGGCGGACGACCTCGCCGCGGCCGACGACGCACTCGAGCGACGCCACCATGTCCTCGATCTTGCCGTAGAGCCCGGAGCACTGGCCGGCGCTGCGCGCAGCGACCCAGCCGCCCACGGTCGAGCAGAGGATCGACGACGGGAAATGGCCGAGCGTGAAGCCCTCGGCGTTGAGCTCCTCCTCGAAGCGGATGCCGAGGGCGCCGGCCTCGATCTCGACCGAGGAGGCCTGCCGATCGAGCGAGCGGCGGCGGGAGAGCCGCTTCAGGTCGAGCACGACGGTGCGGTCGTCCGGCAGGACGCCGCCGCACACGCCCGAGCCCGCGCCGAACGGCACGAGCGGGAGCCCCTCGTCCGCGCAGAAGCGGACCACCTGGGCGACCTCCTCGGTGGACGCCGGCCAGACGATCATCCCGGGCCGGTGCTCGGCGATGCGGCCCTCCGTCACGGCGAGGTGGTGCCGCGGCCAGAGATCGCGGGCATAGGCGATCTGATCGACGGGGGACGTGCTGCGCGGGATCCCCGGCAGCGCGCGCGAGATCGCGGCCTCGAAGCTCATGCGTCAGGAGGCCCTAGCGCCTCAGCTCCGCTCGGCAAGGATGATGAGCCGCGGCGACTCGGAGCCGAAGAAGACGCCCGGGTGCGAGGGATGGCCGGTCACCTCGGTGACCTTGAAGCCAGCTTCGTGGAGCATCTTGCCGAGCTCGTGCAGCCCGTAGAGGCGGATCGAGTAGTCGATCTCCCGCGAGCGGCCGTCCTCGAACATGACGGTGCGCTTCACCCTGAGCCGGCTCGTGAAGAAATCCACCTGCATCTCATCCATGCAGACGCAGCCGTCCCCCTCGAACCAGACCAGGCTCGGCTGGCGGGACGCCACGTAGTCGCGGTTGACGATGTCGAGCAGGAGCATGCCGCCCGCGCGGAGGGCGCGGCGGATGCGGGCGAGGACGTCCAGGTTCTTCTCGTCGTCGAAGTAGCCGAAGCTCGTCGACCAGCAGTAGACGCCGTCGAAGGTCTCCTCGAACGTCATCTCGCGCATGTCGCCCTGGAGGAAGTTCAGCTTCTGGCCGCGGTCCTGCGCGTCGTCGGCGGCGCGGGCGAGCATGGCGAGCGACAGGTCGTAGCCGACCACGCTGTAGCCGCGGCTCGCGATCTCGATCGCGTGGCTGCCCGCGCCGCACGCGAGGTCGAGGATCACCGCGCCCTTCTCGACGCCGAGCCGCTCCTCGATGAAATTGACCTCGCGGCGAACCACCTTGCTGTCGATCTTGTCGAGCGTGCGCAGGAAGTCGTCGCCGAAGAGCTCTTCCCACCACGGGCGCTTCCGGCGCGCGGCGGGCTCGGTCGAGGGACCGGAGTTCGGCTCATGCTCGATCGGCTTCGCGGCGGGCGGGGCGGGGGGAGCGGAGGGGCGCGCGGGCGCCGGCGCCTCGCCGTGCGGCGGCGGCACGGACATGGGCGGCGGCACCGAGCTCGTGAACGTCGCGAGATCAGGCGAGGCCAGCGCATGCGCGCGCGGGCGCCGCGGCGGGGGCGGAGGCGGAGGCGGAGGCGGTGGCTTCTTGGGCTGCGCCGCCTGCGCGTCGGCCCGGGCGGCCCGGGCTTCGTCGGTCATCTCGGCGTCGCGCTCGGGCTCGACCTCCTCGAGATCGACGTCGCTGCTCTTCGGCGGCAAGGTGCTGCGCGTCGCGTCGGCCTGCTCCGGCTCGCCTTCGCCTCCCGCGGGCGAGGCGCTCGAGGGCTCGGCCTTCGTGTCGTCGACCAGCTCGGGCTCCGGCTCGAGCTCCGCGAGCTCGTCCGCGGCCGACCCCGGCGGCCAGTCGAGCGGGCGCGCCTCGATCTCCGGCCCCGAGGGCTGCGGCCGTCGGGGCTCGGGCTGGAGGGAGTCGGAGGCGGCGTCGCGCGCCGTCGGCGGGCCCTCCTGGTACGGCTCGAGGCCCAGCGCGGTCTGGCGCTCCTGCGGCCGGATCCTGAACTGAAGCGGCGGCCACTCGTTCTCGGTCGGCTCGGTCAGCAGCGGCGGCTTGGCGGGCTCGGCCAGCGAGGTGACCGGCGGCAGGTTCGACTCGATGCTGAGGATCTGGAGCGGCCGGATCACCGCGACCGAATCCGGATCGATGAGGAGCCCCGGCGTCGGCATCGGCGGCACGCTGGAGGATTTCGGCGACGGGCGCGGGACCGCCCGCGGCGCGACCAGCTCCGCCAGGTTCGGCGGCGGCGCCGGCTTGCTGGCGGGCCTCGGCACCTCGAGCGCCGGGTCGCTGGGAGACCTGGCGGCGGCGTTCAGCCACCCGTCGTCCTCCACGTCGTCGAGCGCCGGCGATCGCGGCGTCGCCGTGTCCGCGGCGCCCTGGTCGTGCGCGGCGCCCTGGTCGTCGCCCTGTTGCGCCGCGTCTCCGGGCACGTTCACGAGCCGCCGCGAGCGGCGCCGCGCGGCCTTCGTGCTGTCGCCGCGCTCCACCTCCGCGGCCCGCTCCACCTCCGCGGCCAGCGATTGCCAGGCCCGCCTGGAGGTGGGCGTGGCCGGCAGGGGGGTGCCGTGCCGCGAGCGCTCCGTGGGCGGCCCGGCGATGCGCGGGTCGAGATCGAGATCCGGGATCTCCGAGAGCTGCCCGCCGGAGCTCCCGTCTGTCATGCCCGGGATGACGTCGAGGCGCGGCAGCGGCGTGGTCGTCGCGAGCTGCGGGCGCACGCTGGGCGTGCGATCGGGCCGTGGAGCGGACGAGCGCGCGGGGAGCGAGCCCTCTCCCTGCGGCGCGAGCGAGGCCGCGTTCCCTGCCTCGCCCGGCAGGGGCGCGCCGGGCTCTCCGGAGGCGCCGCCTTCCTGGGCGGGCGCAGCCAGGGGGTTGCGCGGCCGCTCGCTCGTCATTGCTCGCCCCCTCCGTCGAGCGGCTCACCGTAGAGGATCGGCCCCGGAGCCCTGCTCCAGGGGGGCGCCGCCCCGCGCTCCACGAACATGACCGCGGTGGAGCCGAGGTGGAACTTGCCGATCTCCTCGCCGCACTGGACCGGAAGGGCCGGCGAGAGCGTGTGCACGCCGAGCGGCACGTCGCGCGCGTCGACCGCGCTCACCGTGATCCGTCCGACGATCATCGCGCCCACCATCACGACCGTCACGCGCCCCTGGCGCTCGGTGTCGATCACGATCGCGACACGCCGGTTGCGCGCGAACAGCCCCGGGATGTGGCGCTCGCCGATCGCGTTCACGGGGAACAGCTCCCCCGGCATCGAGCGGATGAGGCTCACCTGGCCGGCGACGGGCGAATGGACCCGGTGGTAGTCGCGCGGTGAGAGGTAGACGACCGCGAACTGCCCGCCGTCGTAGCGCGAGGCCTCCGCGGGGTCGCCCACGAGGTCCTCGACGCGGTAAGGCTGCCCCTTGATGAGCAGGCGCCCGCCCTCGGTCACGGGGCCGAGCGCTGCGACGCGTCCGTCGGCGGGGCTGGTGATGGCTCCGGGATCGGAGCAGACAGGGCGCATCCCGTCGCGGAGCTTGCGCGTGAAGAACGCGTCGAAGCTCTCGTAGGGGCTCGTCAGCACCTCGGCAGCGTCCATGTCGACGCGGTACGCGCGCGCGTAGAGCTTGACCACCGCGTTCAAGACGGCGGCGGGTGCTCTGGCGTCGCAGAGGCGGCCAACGGCCCGGGTAATGCGCTCTCGCGGAAGCACCCGCAACAGCTGTGCGGCGGCGTAGGTGGCAACGGTCATTGTGCGGAGCGGTAACAATGCGGGGAAAAGAGCGGTGCAGGAATGCTAGGCCTCGGGAAGGACGTCGGTCAACGCTCGGGTCAGGCGAACCTCCACGCGCCGGCGCGATCCTCCCATCCAGCGAAGGAGCTCAGCCTTGACGCGACGCGCGACGCTCAGCGCGATCCGTGGCGCGACGCCAGGCCCGTCCCCCGCGCCCCACGTTTCTCCACGTCGTTGCGAGCGCGTCAACCGCGAAGCGCCGCTCCGCGCAAATGGAGGCGCGAGCGCGGGCAGACCGCGCCGCCCGTGCGCTCCATTCTGAAGCGCCGATCCGGAGACCGCGCTGCAGCTTGGAGCGACCCCTGCGAGGGCAGCAGAAAAGCGGAGCGGTTTCAAGTGCCTGCGTCCTGGCACGCCGCTCGCTGGAGATCGCTGAAGAGCGCTGGAGAGCGCCGAAGAGCGCCGAAGAGCGCCCAGGAGGCACGCGAGAACGATGGAGATCAGGTTCTGGGGAGTTCGCGGGAGCATCGCTTCGCCTGGGCCGGAGACGGCGGCGGTGGGCGGAAACACAAGCTGCGTGGAGGTCCGCTGCGGCTCGTCGCGGATCATCCTCGATGCAGGGACAGGCGTACGCAAGCTCGGAGACGCCCTGCTCCGGGAAGGGTCGGTCGAGGCCACGGTGCTGCTCTCCCACCTGCACTGGGACCACATCCAGGGCTTGCCGTTCTTCGTGCCGGCGTACCTGCCGAGCTCGAAGCTGTCGATCGTGGGCAGCACGCACGGGGTCGGGACCCTCCGCGAGGCGCTCTCGGCGCAGATGGCAGCGCCGAGCTTCCCGGTCCGGCTGGACGAGCTGGGCGCGCAGCTCGCCCTGCGGGAGGCGCGGCCGGGGGAGGCGCTCGATGCCGGGGAGGTCCACGTGCGCATCGCCAAGCTCAACCACCCGGGCGGCGTCCTCGCCTACCGCCTCGAGCACGCGGGCCGCAGCCTCGTCTACGCGACCGACACCGAGCACTACGCCTGCGTCGATCCGGCGCTGCGCGCGCTCGCGGACGGCGCCGACGTGCTCATCTACGACGCGCAGTACACCCCGGAGGAGTACCGCGGCGACGCAGGGCGATCGAGGGCCGGATGGGGGCACTCGACGTACATCGCGGGCGCCGAGATCGCGCGGGCGTGCGGCGCGCGGCAGCTCGTGCTCTTCCACCACGACCCGCAGCGGACGGACGCTGGCGTCGCCGAGATCGAGCGCCTCGCGCGCGAGCTCTTCCCTGCCTCGGTCGCCGCGCGCGAGGGGCTCTGCATCAACGTCGAGGCCCTCGCGCGGGCCGCGTGATGACGCGGATGACGACAGGGGCGGCGCCCTCTATGCTGGATCTTGCTCCGTTATCCATGTCGCGCCTCTCGCTGCTCGTCGATCTCGCCTCCCTCCTCGCCCGGGAGGTCGACTTCGACGCCCTCCTCGGCACGGCGTGCGAGCGGCTCGCGAAGGCGCTCCGCGCCGACCGCGCGACGATCTGGCTCGTCGACGCGGAGCGCGGCGATCTCGTGACGCGCGTCGCCCTGCTGCCCGAGCTCCCCGCGCTCAGGCAGCCGCTCGAGCGCGGCATCGCGGGGCACGTCGCCAGGACCGGCGAGGTCGTGCGCGTCGACGACGCCGCGCGCGATCCGCGCTTCGATCCGTCGGCCGACCGGGCGACGGGCTACACGACGCGCTCGATGCTCGTCGCGCCCATCCGCGAGGACGGCGCCGCGCCCATCCGCGGCGTCGTCCAGCTGCTGAACCGCGCGGGAGCGCCGTTCGATGAGGAGGACGAGCGCTACCTCGTCGCGCTCGCGACGCAGCTCGCCCGCGCGCTCATGCTGACGACGCTCCGCGCGGCCGAGGGCGGCGGGCCGGGGGTCGTGCTGCAGGGGCCGTTCAACCGGATCGTCGGCCGCAGCGAGCGGCTGGCCGCCGTGTACGAGAAGGTCCAGCTCGCGGCGCAGACCGACGCGACCGTGCTGCTCCGCGGGGAGACCGGCACCGGCAAGAGCCTGTTCGCGCGGGCGATCCACGTCAACTCGCGGCGACAGACGCGGCCCTTCGTCACCGTCGACTGCACGACGCTGCCGGCGCAGCTCGTCGAGAGCGAGCTCTTCGGCCACGAGCGCGGGGCGTTCACCGGCGCGGATCGGCGCGTGCCGGGCAAGGTGGAGCTCGCGGAGGGCGGCACGCTGTTCCTGGACGAGCTCGGGGACCTGCCGCTCGACATCCAGGGCAAGCTCCTCCGCTTCCTGCAGGATCGCTCCTTCGAGCGCGTCGGCGGTCGCCAGACGCTCCGCGCCGACGTGCGGGTCGTGTGCGCCACGCACTGCGACCTCGAGCGCTTCGTCGCCGAGGGCCGCTTCCGGAAGGATCTCTACTACCGCGCGCGCGTCGTCGAGATCGACCTGCCGGCCCTGCGCGAGCGCGGCCCCGAGGACGTCGAGACGCTGGCCCGCCACTTCGCGGACGTCTACGCGACGAGGTACGGAAGGCCCGCGCCGCGCTTCGATCTGGACGCGCTCCGCCACATCCGCGCCCATACCTGGCCGGGCAACGTGCGCGAGCTCGAGCACTGGGTCGAGAGCGCGATCGCCCTCGCGCCGGACGGCCGCATCTCCGCGGGGCACCTCCCGGCGCGCCGGCGCGAGGGCGCCCCGCCGCACACCGACGCGGTCCGCGAGGGCGACGAGCAGGTCGCGCTGCCGCTCGGCCTCACCCTCGACGAGGTGACGCGGCGCTACGTCGAGGCGATGGTCCGCGCGTGCGAGGGGAACAAGACCGAAGCGGCGAAGCGGCTCGGCGTCGGCAGGAACACCCTGGCGCGCGCGCTCCGCACGAAGAACTGAGGCCGCGGCGCGCCTCCGGCCGCGCGCTCGCGCCGCGCGGTGGCCGCCGCGGGCGCGCGGCTCGGAGCGCCGTGTACCCCGCGTCACTCCGGGGTCACACGGAATGCCACGCCGATGCCGGCGACCGCCGCGACGTCGGAGGCTTGCCACCTCTGGACGGAGCCGACCTTCAGATGAGGGCGCGCCAGGGCGACATGCAGCTCGAGGAAGCTGCGCAGCTCCACGGTTCGCCAGAGGCCCCACTCGGCGCCCCCGCGCACGCCGGAGGTGAGTATCCAGGGGAGGTTGCTGTCGTCTGTCGGCTTCAGGTTCCCCGCGAGCGCCGCGTTGGCGACGCCGGACTGCAAGAAGTTGCACAAGAAAACGGCATCCCTGTGCCTGCAGAGCGACAGGAGGCCGACGCAGACGCTGCTCTCCGGCCCCATGATCGGGGTGTCGCTCGGATCGCTGCCCAGCGCCCAGAGCACGCGCGCCTCGACCGACATGGACACGTCGAGCCAGCGGAGGGTGGCTGCCAGCGAGGGGCCGAACGCCGTCGGGGGCATCAAGCCGAACGCCAGCACGGTCGACGTGCTGAGCTCGCCCACCGTGCGCGGCTCGCTTACCGTGCGCGGCTCCGAGACGCGTTGCGTGTCACCTGCGTACGCCCGAGCCGACAGAGCGAGGCTCAGCGCGACCATCAGGACGATGCGATCCGTGTTCGTCACCGCGCGACCGTAGGAGAGCGCTCCGGCGCGACGGAAGCCGAAGCGGGCGCGCTCGCGCAGAAACCGGCAAGCGTAGACCATTGCGCCGAGCGGCGGCGTTTGCCTCGTCTCGCTGTCTTTTCGACGCACGGGGCGCCGCCCGGTCGATCGAGGGAGCGCCGCGGGGGCGTCCCTTCGTCCTGACGGCCTCGGAGGTCGCCCGAGCTTCCGGCGCGCTAGCGCGCCCTGCGGCGCGCGGCCTCGCAGAGGGCCGACGAGATGGGGTCGCTGGGGAGCTCCGGCGGCAGCTTTTCCTCGCAGGCCACCTCGGGGCTCAGCGGGTCGAGCGCGGTGCCCGCCGAGAAGGCGCGCTCCGCGTCGGCGCCTCCGTGGAGCAGGCCGTGCAGCGACCACCACCGGCCATGGCGGCTGTTCACGTCCTCCACCTGCTCGACGAGCGGAGCGGCGCTCGCCCGCTCGCCCGAGGCCAGCAGGGCGGCGGCGAGGAAGCCGCGCACCGCCGGCTCACGCGGCGCGAGCGCCTGCGCGCGGGCGTGCTGGACCGCCGCGGCGGCGTGGTGGCCGCGATCGTGGAGCAGCTGGCCGAGGCGCACCCGCTTGGCGACCTCCTGCCGGTGCGGCATCTCCCCGCCCGGCGCCAGGTCGGGCGGCACGTCGGCCGGCACCGTGGCGAGGTAGGCGCGCCAGCGCTTGTCCCAGGCCGCGAGGTCCGCGCCGGAGATCTCGGCGATCGCTCGCTCCAGGTCCGCGTCGCTGCTCGCGTCCTTGAGCCGGCGCAGGAGCTGCGGCAGCGCCGTGTCGCCCGCCTCCCTCGTCCAGTAACGGATGAAGCTCGCGACCTCGGCGAACACGATCGCCGCCTCCTCCGCGCTCGGGAGCATCGCGATCGAGGGGCCGATCTTGTCGAGCGGGCGCCCGAGGCCCTTCCGGATGCCGAGGACGGCGATCGCGTCCGCGGACGGCACGTCGTCCAGCGGGTCGGGCTCGCGCCAGCGGACCTCCTCGCGCTTGGCCACGCCCTCCTGCAGCCACAGCGGGGCGTTGTCGCGCGTCCCGCGCGAGAGCGCGAGGTGCGTTATCTCGTGCGCGAGCGTGTCCAGCCAGGGGTAGCCGTTCGGCGTCGCGCGCGGGGAGAGCATCGTCACCCGCCCCCACTTGGCGATGGCGACGGTGCCCGTCGTCCGCGCCGCGTCTTCGGGCAGGCCCGTCATCGCGGAGAGCGTGAACTGATCCCGGACGAGATCGATCCGCAGCGGCCGGAGGAGCTCGACCCCGAGGTCCTTCGCGAGCACGTCGCGCGTCTTCGCGGCGACCTCGACGAGGAGCGGCACGAGCGCGCGATCCTCGTCGTCCTGGAGCCGCACCCAGACGCCGCGCTCCTCGTCGTTCACGACGACCGTCGCCGCGGTGGCGCGGGCGCAGCCGCGCGCGATGTCCCCGAGCGCCGCGCCTTCCGCCGTCGCCGCGAGATCGGGGCGCGCGAGGATCGCCGACGCGGCGTCGCAGTCGCCCTCGTAGATGGCGAGCCGGCCGCGCTCGATCGCGAGCGCGGGGTCGGCTGGATCCGCCCCCTTCAGGATGTCCCGCGCCGCCGGGGCGTCGATCTCCAGGATCGCGGCCCGCGCCCGCACCGCGCGATCGAGATCGCCGACCGTGATGCGGCCGGACGCCGCCGTCGACACGGTCGCGAGCGCGCCGAGGATCACCGCCTTGAGGCCGCGCCTCGCCATGGCCGTCGCCCTGCGCGGAGCCCTGGCCGGGACCGCTGCACCGTCGATGCGCCTCATTTCAGGAGCCCCTCCGCGTAGCGCTTGACCGCCTCTCTCAGCCGCGGATCCGAGGCGCCCCCGAGCCCCTCGAGGACGCGCCGCCGGAACTCCTCGGGGCCCTTGTGCTTGTCCTTGTCCGGGATGTCGGCCTTCCTCGCCATGTTCCTCTCCCCTTCCGACTCGGCGTCGCCCTCCTGACCCTGGTCCTCGCTGCGCGACATCTCGAGCAGCCGCTGCGCGTCGCGCTGGCGCTCGTTGCCCTGCTCGCCGTTCCCCTCGGAGAGGGCGCGCTGCGCGTCGCGCATCGCCTCCTCGGCCTCGTCGAGGCGCTCGAGCATCTCCTCCGGCATGCGGCCGTCGCCGCGCTCGCCCCGCTTGCGCAGCTCGCGCGCGCGATCGGCGAGCGAGCCCTCGCGCTGGCTCGACCTCGCGAGGCCCTCCCGCGCCCGCTCCGCCGCAGCCCGTCGCAGCCTGCGCAGCGCCTCCTCGGCCCAGGCGAGCTCCTCGGCGAGCGCCTGCTGCGCCTCGGCGGCCTCGCGGCCGGCCCGCTCCTCGGGGAAGAAGCCGCCGCCCTGCGCGCCGAGCCGCTTCGCCTCGCCCAGCGAGCGCATCGCGCCCTGGCCGCTCTGGACCGCCTCCTCGGGGCGGACCTGCTCCAGCGCGCCGGCCATCGCCTCGGCCTGCTCCCTGCCAGCCGCCGCGGCGGACTCGGCCGAGCCCGGCGCTCCGCCCGGCTGCGGCAGATCCCGCACCGCCTCGCGGATCGCCTCCGCGTGCCGCTTCGCCTCCTCGCGGAGCGCCGCGGCGTCCTCGGGCCGCGACGCGCGCGTGAGCTCCTCGGCGACCGCGTTCACCTCGGCGGCGTGATCGCGCGCGAGCTCCTCGAGGTCCCGCTCGCTCTGCGCGACGCTCTCGTCGGCGCTCGAGGCCTCGCCGGGCTCGGGTCCGCGCGGCGCCCCGGACTCCACCCCGCCGCGGCCGCCGCCGCCGAACGAGGGCTCCGGCCGCCTGAGCCGCGCCGCGAGGTCGCGCGCCGCGAGCTCGGCGTGCATCCAGTCGCCGGCGCCGCGGGCGCGCGCGATCCTGCGCAGGTCGTTCGCGACGATCTCGCCGAGGTCGAGGCCGAGCTCGCCGATCTTGCTCAGCTCGACCCCCCCGCCGCCCAGCACCGTGACGGCCGCCTCGAGGCGGACCTCGCCGCCCCCGCGATCGCCGCCGCCGAGGAGCCCGGCCGCGGCCGCGGCCTCGTCCGCGACGTCGGCGAGCCGCTGCGCGACGGCCCGGGCGTCCCGGAAGCCGAGGCCGCGCAGGCCGGCGTCGAACGCGAGCAGCACGCCCTCGGTCTCGTCGAGCAGCCCCTGGTGCGCCGCGCGCGTGGTCGATCTCCGCTCGGCGGCGAGCGCCTCGTCGAGCCTCGCCAGCTGACCGCGCGCGAGCGACGCGATGCGCCCCCGCACCCGGAGCCCGCCGTAGTCGGCGGCGAGCGCCCGCTCGACCTCCGCCTTCGCGGTCGCCTGCACCTCGGCCTCGCGCGCCGCGTGCGCCGCGGCGCCGACCGCGTCCGGCGTCCTCTGGCCGATGCGGTCCGCGAGCAGGTCGGTGAGCGCGTCGCGCGCCTTCGCGAGCGCGACGTAGCGCCGCGCCTCGGGCTCGCCCACCTGCGGCGGGATGACCAGGATCGCCTCGCTCCTGCCCCACTTCGGGCCCTCGATCGGGTCGTTGTCGCGCGCCTCGATCCGCACCTCGATGGGCACGTACGTCCTGCGGAAGAACGGATCGCGCGCCCTGAGCTCGTAGCCTCCGCGGTCGATCTTCGCGTCCCCCGCCGGCCGCGAGAGCACCCGGCGCTCCTCCTTCGCGCCGGCGCGCAGGACGAGATCGACCTCGCGCAGGCCGTGATCGTCGGTGATCTCGTAGCGGAGCGGGATGCTGGGCTCGTCGAGGAGCCTGACCGTGCGCGGCGCGCCCTCGAGCGTGACGCGCGGCGCGTCGTCGGCGATCGACACGACGCGCTGCGCGTCGGCCTGCCGGACGCGCACCTGCCCGAAGCGCGCGGCCACCTGGAGGGTCGTCGAATCGCCGAGCGTCCAGCGGGCGATCACGCCGTCCTTGCCGTCGTCGACGAACGGGACCTCGGCGCCGCCGTCGGTCAGCACGAGCGCGCGGCCTCCCCGGATCGGGCGGCCGCGCATCGTGATCACGGTCCCCCGCGGCTGCATCGTCGTCGCGAACGGCAGGAGCACCTCCGTGCCCTCGTGCAGGTACTCGGGCGGCGTGGCCGTCATCTCGACGTCCTCGATCCACGGCAGATCGAGCGGCGCCTCGCCGCCGCGGGCGGCGAGGACGTCGAGCCCCTCGACGACGCGCGACGGCTCGATCGCGGCGGCCGCGAGCGCCGTCACGCCGAGGGCGAGGCCCGCGCTCGCCCACCGCGCGGCCGCCTGCTGCGCGCGCGCGAGGATGCGCGTCCGCGAGGCGCGGCCGAGCAGGCGCCGGAGGTGCAGGCCGGCGAGCTCCGGCGACCCGACCCGATCGTCGGCCGCGGCGCGATCCACGAGCGAGAGCGCCCTCAGGGTGGCGGCGCCGAGCGCCTCGTCCGCGCGGCCGATGATCTCGCGCACGGTGCGCCGGGCGTCGCCGCGCCGCCGCCGCGCGAGGATCGCCCGCGCGACGATCGCCGCGAGCAGCGCCGCGAGGCCGGCGCCGGCGAGCCCGCGGGCGAGCGGGGAGCCCACGCGCGCCACGTGCGCCGCGCCGAACAGCCCCGCGAAGGCCGCCGCGGTGAGCGCGCGGCGCGCGGAGGGATCCACCTCGGTGTCCCAGAGGGAGCGCAGCCGCGCGATGGACAGGGCCGGCGCCTCGTTATCCATGGAGAGGCAAGGGTAACCGGCGGAAGGAGGTGGTCCAGCGGATCGGTGGGATCCCCGGGGGGGTGAGCGCCTGGGCGATCAGACGTCGAGCTCGCCGTCGGTCATGAACCAGCTGTCCGGGTCGAGCAGCACGCGCCGCAGCTCGTCCGGGAAGCTGGGGTCGAGATGTACGATGAGCCACCGCGAGCCGACGCTCGGGGGGTGGGGGCGGGAGAAGAAGCCGAGCGCCCGCAGGCGCGCGCTGAACGAAGGGGGGGTCACGAGGAGCATCCCCACGGAGACGTGCCCCTCGCGCCGCATCGCCTGGCAGAACTCGAGGAGCAGGGCGTCGAGCAGGGGGCCGCTGTCCTCGCAGAACACGTCGGTCATCTCGACCTTGTTGTTCCGCACCGAGTAGACGGCGTAGCCGAGCAGCCGCCCGTCGTGCCTGTCGAGCATGCAGAAGAAGCGGTAGCGCGTGTTGCCGAGCTGCGCGTAGCGCCAGTTCAGGAACTGGGCGCTCCGCTCGCCGACGATCGGCGAGGGCTTCGCCCGCGACCACAGCTCGTCGAAGCGATGGTCGGCGGCGTCCACGAGCTCGGTGCGCACGCGGCTGCCCTTCGCGAGCAGCGCTGTGGTGTCCCGGAGCGCCATGGAGGCGTCGACGGCGCGCCCGGCGGCGCGCACCAGGGCGTTGTCCGGCTTCACCGTCGCTCGCTGCACGACGCGCTCGGCGGCCGTCGACAGCGCCTGCGTGAGGGGGGCTGGCGGGTCGCCCGGCGTCGCCGCCTCCCAGAGCGCGCGCCAGCGAGGGTGCGGGACCGCCGAGGCCGCCCGCTCCGCGACCCGCTGCACCACCGCGCTCACCGTGCTCCGCTGCTCCCCGGCCGACGAGGCGGCGAGCTCGCTCAGCTTGTACGCGGCCATGAGGGGGCGGACCCAGAGGGTGGAGTCCGCGATCTTCTTGTAGCCGGCGCGCTGGAAGATCGGGAATGACGCCTTGTTGGGGAAGCCGAACAGGAAGTCGACCCCGGCGTCGCGGCAGCCCTTCGCGAGCTCGCGCTGGATGCTCATGGCGGCCCCGGCGATGCGGTGCGCCCTGGTCACGCCGAAGTCGCCGAGCACGCCGGCCTTGAGCTTCCGCCCGCCGACGTGGACCTCGCGCGGGTAGAACGAGCCGCTGCCGATGATCTCCCGCTCCGGGCCGTGAAAGCCCATCCAGGTCCGCGGGGGGCCCGCCGGGTTCTGCTCCTGGAACCAGCGCATCCGCCGCTCCACGAGCTCCTGCGACACCTCGCCGTGGGCGAGGTTCTCTTTCCAGAGCTGCGCGAGGACGTCCCTGTGCTCTTCCGGCTGGATGCGGGCGGCGCTGTAGACCTTCTGCATGGCGTTCCGGTGCGCTCTCCTGGCGCGGCCGAGCGGCGCGCTGGGGCCGTCATGGCCGAAGGCGGCAAGGGCGTCAATCGTGCCTGGCCGGGGCTTCTCCGTTCACTTCGCCGTTCATCATCGACGACGCACGACGCGAGGGGGCGTTCCGCGCCGGGCGCAGCGAGGCGCGCGGGGCGACGGCATCATCACGGAACGAGGGTACACTCGCGCGATGTTCCGCCGCGCCATCGCCGCCGTCGCCTGGGTCTCGCTGATCTTCGCCCTGGCCTGCAGCTCTGCTCTCTCGCCGCCCCCTCCGGGCACCTCGCAGCCGAAGGCCGGCGGGGCCGCGGCGCAGCCGTCGGGGGCGGGCGCGCCGCTCGACGATGTCATGGTCGCGGAGGGCGACCCCGGGCCGGTGCCGGTGACCCGCGCCGATCCGGCGCGCGGCAGCCGGCTCGCGCCCGTGACGATCGTCGTGTTCTCCGATTTCGAGTGCCCCTTCTGCAAGCACCTGGACGGCACGCTGAGGCAGCTGGAGCGGCGCTACGGCCCGGACCAGCTGCGGATCGTGTGGAAGAACTTCCCGCTCGCCTTCCACAGGCAGGCTCGGCCGGCGGCCGAGGCGGGGATGGCGGTGTTCGCGCACGCCGGTCCCAGCGCCTTCTGGGCGTTTCACGACGCCATCTTCGGCGCGGACGAGCGGCTCTCGCCGGCGCTCGAGGCCGTGGCGCTCCGGCGGGCGGGGGTGACCCCCGGCCAGGTCAAACAGCTCGTTCAGCGGAGCGCGGCGGCGCAGAAGGTCGACGCCGACATGGCGCTCGCCGCGCGGCTCGGCGTGAACGGCACGCCGGCGTCGTTCATCAACGGCGTCGCCCTCGTCGGCGCGGAGTCGGCGGAGCGGTTCGCCGAGATCATCGACGCGCAGCTCGCCTCGGCGCGGGCGCTCCGCGCCGAGGGGACGCCGCCGGAGCAGGTGTACGCGGCGCTCACGAAGAAGAGCTTCGCCCCGCCCGCCGCGGAGCCCGAGGACGCCGAGGAGGAGGAAGAGCGCAGGACGGTGCACCTCGTGCCCGTCGGGGACTCGCCCGCGCGCGGCAAGGACACGGCGCTCGTCACGATGGTGCTGTTCAGCGACTACCAGTGTCCGTTCTGCAGGCGGATCACGCCGACGGTCGACAAGCTCGCGGCGCAGTACGGCGACAAGCTGCGCGTCGTCTGGAAGGACAACCCGCTGCCGTTCCACCCCCGCGCCGAGCCCGCTGCGGAGCTCGCGCGCGAGGCTCGGGCCCAGAAGGGGGACGCCGCCTTCTGGCAGGCCAATGACCGCCTCCTCGCCGTCGAGGCCAGCCTCGACGACGCGGCGCTCGAGGCCCTCGCCGCGGATCTCCGGCTGAACGTGGCGGCGGTGAAGCGCGCCATCGCCTCGCGCAAGCACGCGGCCAAGATCGAGGCCGACATGGAGCTCGCGGACGACCTCGGCGCCGCGGGGACCCCGCACTTCTTCATCAATGGACGCCGGCTCGTCGGCGCGCAGCCGCTCGAGAAGTTCCAGGCGCTCATCGACGAGGAGATCGCCAAGGCGGAGGCCATGGTCGTGGCGGGGACGCCGCGCGCGAAGGTCTACGAGTCCATCCAGAAGCAGGCTGTCCCGCCGGCGTCCCCGCCGAAGGTGTCCGTCCCGCCGCCGTCCAAGGGCCACCCCGGCAAGGGCGCGGCCGCCGGCAAGGTGGTCATCCAGATGTTCTCCGACTTCCAGTGTCCCTATTGCGCGCGCGGCGGCGCCACGATGGACGAGCTCATCAAGGCCTTCCCGGGCAAGGTCCGCGTGGTTTTCCGCCACCTGCCGCTCCCTTTCCACCCCGAAGCGCAGCTGGCGGCCGAAGCGGCCATGGAGGCGCTCGCGCAGCAGGGGCCGGCCGGCTTCTGGAAGATGCACGATCGGCTCTTCAAGGCCCATGACGCCTCGAACCTCGATCGCGCGGCCCTGGAGCAGCATGCCGCGAGCATCGGGCTCGACGCGGCGCGCTTCGCCCGGGCGCTCGACGAGCGCACCCATCGATCCGCGGTCGAGGCCGACGCGCAGACCGCGCGGAGCGCCGGCATCACCGGGACTCCCGGGTTCGTGATCAACGGTTACCTGGTCAGCGGAGCCCAGCCGCTCGCGAAATTCAAGAAGGTCGTGCGCCGCGCCCTCCGCGAAGCGAACTGAAGCGAAAGGAAGCGAAATGAAGCGAACTGAACGTAAACGCCCGTGAGCTGAACGCGGCCAGGCAGACCGAGCTTGGGCTGCGGGCTTCTGGCCTGGCGCTCGGTCGACTGGCCTTCCGTTCGCCATGCGCGTCTCTCGGGGCGCGTCCATCGGTATCGCCCGCCGAGCTCGTGATACCTTGTCCCAATGCCCAAACCGCGCGGTCGAGTAACCTCGGCCGAACCCAGGCGCACCGTCAAGGCATCGAGCGGGCGGGGGCGCGCGCAGCCTCGTGACAAGGCGGGCCAGCGCGGCGTCGCCGATGCGGGCCCGCCGGCCGCGCTGCGCGACAAGCAGGAGCGGTCGCCCGTCAGCGCGCGGGCCACGCCCAGGAAGGCGAAGGGGACCGCCGCGCTTGTGGAGGCCGCTCCGGCGGAGCGACGGGTCGCGCCGAAAAAGCGCGCTGTGACGGAGCGGCCGGCGCCGAGGAAGGGCGCCGCGACGGAGCGGCCGGCCGCGCCGAGGAAGGGCGCCGCGAGGGCGCGCGCCGACGAGCAGCCCCGCGCCGCGCCGCCTAAGCGACGACCTCGGACCGCGAAGGTCAAGAGCACCGCGAAGGTCAAGAGCGCCGCGAAGGTCAAGAGCACCGCGAAGGTCAAGAGCCAAGCGGGCGACGCGGAGCTCTCGCCTCCCCGTCCGCCGGAGCTCGACTGGGACGACACGCCGTCCGGCAGCGCCGAGGAAGCGCTCGCCCAGCGCTGGGCAGCGCGGGGCGAGGAGCTCTTCCAGCAGCTCGCCGATCACGGCGCCTCACAGCACGAGTACCGCGCCGACCTCAAGGAGGGGCGCTTCGTCTGGATCGCGCCGGGCGGCCGCGTGTCCGCCGAGGCGGGCGCGCGCCTGCTATGCAGCTGGTCGCGCGCCACGTCGGTCCTGGTCATGGCGTGGGCCGATCCGCTCGTCAGCAGCACGGGGATCGAGCGCTTCGACGGGATGCCCGCGGAGCAGGACAGCGTGGACGAGGAGGGCGCCTGGCAGATCGCGATGAGGTCGGCCGACGCCTGCGGCGCGGCGTACCTCTACCGCGTGTCCTCGCCGCAGGCCCTGTACTTCCTGGCGCTCGACGATCTGACGTTCTCGCCGAAGCGCGCCTCGTTCCACCCCGGCGCGCCGGTCGGCCTCGTGCTGCGCGCCATCGGCGAGATCCGCGAGGCGATCGCGTCCCGCGCCGAGCCCGCCGAGGTCATCCGCGACAGGATCTCCGCGCTCAGCGACTCGCTGTTCCACCAGGCCAGGTACGCCTACCGCGACACCGACTGGGTCGCGCGCCTCGACCGGACCGGCTCGTGCTTGATGCACCTCGCGAAGCGCATCCCGCGCGCGTGCTTCAGCGCGGTCGCGGCCGGCCAGCGCGTCGACGAGTGGCTCGAGCGCGAGCTCGCGCTCGAGCTGCTCAACGCGCTCTCGCTCATCGAGGACGAGTGGAGCCTGTTCGGCTGACGGGCCGCCGCGCCGCGCCGCGCGGCTGAGCTCGCGCCGGCGCTCGGCCCCGTCCCCCACCGCCCCCCGCCAGCCCGGTGCGTGACCCGCGCGGCACCGCTCTTGAAAGGTCGAGAGGGGGCGGAGGTGAGGGGAGGCGGCGATGGGTCGAGCGAAGCTGTTCCAGGATCGCAGGGACGCCGGGCGCAGGCTCGCGCAGCTGCTCTCGGGGTACAGGAGCGAGGCGCCGCTCGTGCTCGGCCTGCCGCGAGGCGGCGTCGAGGTGGGCTACGAGGTGGCGCGCGCGCTGGGCGCGCCGCTCGATGTGTGGATCGTGCGCAAGCTCGGCGCACCCGGGCAGCCGGAGCTCGGCGTGGGCGCGATCTCCGAGGGGGGCGAGGTGTACATCGACCGGAGCCTCGTCGCGCTGCTCGGGATCACCGAGGCGGAGCTCGCCGAGGTCGCGGAGCAGCAGGCCGCCGAGGTGGAGCGGGGGGTGCGCCGGTTCCGGGGCGACAGGCCGATGCCCCTCATCGAGGGGCGGACGGTCATCGTCGTGGACGACGGCATCGCGACCGGCGGCACGGTGCGGGCCGCGCTGCGCGACCTGCGCAGGCGCTCGCCGAAGCGGCTCGTGCTCGCGGTGCCGGTCGCCGCGCCGTCGAGCCTGTCATCGCTCGGCCGCGAGGTCGACGGCATCGCGTGCATCGAGGAGGACCCCGGCCTCCAGGCGATCGGCGCCTACTACGAGGACTTCTCGCAGACCTCCGACGAGGCGGTCGTCCGGCTGCTCGCCGAGGCGCAGCGCGAGCTGCCGCCGCCCGAGGGCGCGGAGCGGCCGCTCTGCGTCCAGGCGGGGACGGCGGCGCTGCCCGGGGATCTCGCGGTCCCGGAGAGGGCGGTCGGCCTCGTGCTCTTCGCCCACGGCAGCGGCAGCGGCCGCAGGAGCCCTCGCAACCGCTCCGTCGCGGAGGCGCTCTGGCGATGGGAGCTGGCCACGCTGCTCTTCGACCTGCTCACCGAGGACGAGGCGGAGGAAGATCGCCGGAGCGCTCGCCTCCGCTTCGACGTGGACCTGCTCGCCCGGCGGCTGATCGGGGTGACGGACTGGGCGCTCGCGCGCCCCGAGCTCCGTCATCTCGGCGTCGGCTATTTCGGCGCCAGCACCGGCGCGGCGGCCGCGCTGATCGCGGCGGCGGCGCGGCCTCGCGCCGTGGGCGCCGTCGTGTCGCGCGGCGGCAGGCCCGATCTCGCGGGCGCGGCCCTGGCCAGGGTGCGGGCTCCGACGCTGCTCATCGTGGGCAGCGCGGACACCGCCGTGCTGGCGCTGAACCAGGACGCGCTCGCGCACCTCGCGGGCCCGCGCCGCCTCGCCGTCGTGCCGTCGGCGACGCACCTGTTCGAGGAGCCGGGCGCGCTCGCGGCGGTGGCCCGGCTCGCGGGGGAATGGTTCGCGCAGCACCTGTCCCCGAGGGGCGACGAGGCGCGGCCGTGACGCGGCGGCCGGCGACGCGGACGCCGGCCCGCGTCGCCTACTTCGAGAGCCAGACCGTGTAGGCGTGCGGCATGAACGGCGCATCGTCGGGATCGAACGGGCGGCTCCGGATCATGCTCCCCGCGTTGACGCCCACGAGGAGCAGCCCCGAGAGGCCGTCGAGCCCGACCACGGTGCGCTGCGCGCGGCTGCTGCCGAAGATGCCGGCCACCTCGACGCGGCCGGCCTCGGCGCCCCGCCTGTCGACCTTCACGATCGCCCAGCGGAACAGCGCGGGCAGCTCCCAGTCGGCCACGAAGGTGATCTCGGCCGCCTTGAGATCCGGCCGAGCGCTCGCGTCCTCGGCGGAGAGATCGAGCCACAGGTAGGTGGCGCCGGTCGGCTCGATCGGCCGCAGGGGCGCGACCCGCCGCGGGAGCGTGGCGTAGGGCAGCGACCACTCGAAGCGCACCCGGCCGAAGTCGCCGAACCGCTCGGCGTCCGACAGGTGGGCGCCGTCGCTGCGGCTGCCCAGGAACGCCCGCGCGATCGCGAACTCGAGGAGCAGGTCGTCGAGGTCCTTGCCGCGGGACCTGAGCGACGCCCGGAGCGCGTCGAACGTGTCGGGCTCGGCGCGGAAGCGCGCCGCGCCTGCGGGCGTGGACTGCGCCGCGATGGCGAGCAGCGACATCGCGACCTGCGCCGGCGTCCCGGTGCCGTAGGCGTCGTCGAGGTACCACGGGAAGAGCAGGGCGCCGTCGAGCGCGCCGAGCGCCGCGCCCGTCAGCGCCCGCTCGGGGGCGCGCTGGAAGGCGTCGATCGCGGCGAGCTCCTCGGCCGCGCAGGGCGCCGCGATCGCGGCGAGGTAGCTCGCGGCCATGGCGAGCGCGCCCTCCTCGGCCCCGGCGTCGAGGCGCACGGCGACGGCGTGCCCGAGCGCGTACGCCGCATCGGACGCGCTCGGGCACCCGCCGCGCCCCGGCGCCGCGATGAGGGCGAACGCGCTCGCGGCGTCGAACCGCTCGCCGACCGCCCGCAGGTCGTGCCCGACGCGCGTGGGCCTGCGGCGCGGGCCGCGCTCCAGGTAGAGATCGTACGACGGGCTGCCGCCCCGCGCGCCGTCGGGGAGCGGCCGCGGCAGGCCGAGCGCGTCGTAGGCGCGCATCGCGGCCTCCAGGTGAGCGAGGCTCTCCAGGAGGGCGGCGCCGGGGACGTCCGCGGGCGCATGCACGCACACCGGCAGCGTGAAGGAGCAGGCGCGCTGCGGGGCGTCGCGTTCGCCGGGGCGCTGCACCGGCGAGACCACGGGGCGGCCCTCGGCCGGCGAGCCGGCGGCCTCGTCGGGGGGCGCGCCAGGTTGCGCGCTCGACGCGGGCGGGCCGGTCGACGGCGCGTCCGGCGCGCGCGCTGCCGCCGCGTGGGGGCCGCCGAGGGACGCGATCAGCGCGATCAGCGCGAGCGCGCAGGGCGCCTTGCGCCGCGGCCGCTGCGGAGCAGGCGCGCGCTCCCGCCCCTGGGGTGGGGCGTGCGTGGGGCACGGTCTCGTGGGGAGCGCTACAGCCATCCGGAGGCCCGCGGGCGAGGTCTGCCCCCGCGATGGGGCCCTAGCTCATCGCACGAGCGGCGCCTCCTGCCCATCCCGGGATGCTCCACGCGGCCGGCTTGCGCGGCGCCGGGTCGGGCGGCCGGGCCGCGGAGCGTCCTGCGGATTGTACCGGTGTGACCGTGCCAGATACTGCCGAGCTCGTTGCATGGCTGTGCTCGGACGAGGAGGTGTTGAGCGGCCGAGGTACAAAGGATGTCTGGAAGATAAAATCGCGACTTCTCCTGTGGCGCAGCGGCTCACGCGTTGTGGTGCATGTGCGCCGAGCTCGTTCCAGTCCAGGGCTCGCTCAACGAGATGCACACCGCGAGCTACTCCTACGTGAACCAGGAGCTCGCGTCGTTCTGTGGCCTGGAGGCGCCGGGCGGGGCCGCGGACCAGGACGGCATGACGCGGGTCGACCTCACCGGGTCGAACCGGATGGGCATCCTCACGCTCGGCAGCGTCCTCCGCACCCACGGCGCGCCGCCGGGTCGTCGCCCGTGCACCGCGGCAAGTTCGTGCGCGAACAGCTCCTTTGCCAGCCGCTGCCGCCGCCGCCCGCGGGGCTCGACGTCAAGCCGCCATGGACCAGGCCGAGCTGGCATGGCCGCGTCCGCCCGGCCGGGTCCGCTCGGCCGCCAGGTGCGTGGCAAGCGACACGCCGAGCGCCAATTTGCCTTGAATTCTGCTATCCTGCGTACCCCCCGCCCGCCTCCAGGGCGGGGCGAAAGCCCAGGACGCCTCAATGACACATCCGCTTCACGACATCGTGCTTCCTGACAGCCGGCACGATTTCTTTCCCGTGGTGATCGAGATCCCGAAGGGATCGAAGTGCAAGTATGAGCTCGACAAGAAGACCGGGCTCTTGATGCTCGACCGCGTGCTCTACTCGTCTGTGCACTATCCCGCCAGCTACGGCTTCATCCCCCAGACGCACGCGGGCGACGGCGACCCGCTCGACGTCCTCGTCCTCATGCAGGAGCCGGTCGTGCCGCTCACGATCGTGCGGGCGCGCGCCATCGGCGGCTTCTTCATGCGCGACGACAAGGGCGTCGACGACAAGATCATCGCGGTCGCCGTCGACGACCCCTCCGTGGCCCATTACCTGACCCACGAGGAGCTGCCCCCGCACGTGACAAAGGAGCTCATGCGGTTCTTCATCGACTACAAGACGCTCGAGAACAAGCTCGCCGAGGTCGACACGATGTACGACAGGAAGCGGGCCCTGGAGGTCATCGAGGAGTCCGTCGCCAGCTATCGCTCGATCAGCGCCTGGTCCAAGGGCTGACGTGGCCGGGGTTGGGGGGCCCGGTCACAGAAGAGCACGGATGGATCGCTGCCGGGGTGGATCACGCTTCCTGGACTTTTTGGCGTCCACCCACGCGAAATCTCCGAAAAAATCCATAAACTGGCCCAGGACCCATGGGTAGCTCCTGAGAGACGGAGCGGCACACGGGTTGCTTAGTATTTCTCCGTGGATCGCTTTTCGACACTCACGGGAAATGAGCAGCTCGGCGCGAGCCCCGAGGTCGAAGCGCGCCTGGCGATCCAGCGGCCCCGGTCCGGCTTCGACATCGAGGGCGGGCCGAGCTCGTTCGCGTGGCGGATGGCATCGTGAATTGGCTCGACGCAAAGCGTCGAACACGACTCTACCCCTGGAGAGCCAGCTCGGTCCGCCAGCGGAACCAGGCAGAAGCGCTGAGAGATCCGATAAAGATTCGGGAACAGAGCCGGGAACAAGCCGGGAACAGAGCCGGGAACAGAGCCGGGAACAGAGCCGGGAACAGAGCCGGGAACAGATTCGATAAAGAATGACGAGTTGCGTCAGGGCGCGTGA
Source organism: Sorangium sp. So ce362 (assembly GCF_051519845.1). Taxonomy (NCBI): domain Bacteria; kingdom Pseudomonadati; phylum Myxococcota; order Polyangiales; family Polyangiaceae; genus Sorangium; species Sorangium sp. So ce362. Next base: position 11,679,992 of record NZ_CP150332.1, read on the forward strand.
GAAATCACGCGAGTTATCGAGGCGACACCGCTTGATCGGGGCTTGACAACATGAGAGACATCAGCTTTTCTCAAGCAATGATGAGCACGCTTAACAGCTTGGTTTCGGCGAGGGCGTGTCGCCGCTATTCCGCGGTCGCGCTCCTCCTCGCCGGCCCGCTCGGTTGCTTGGGCAATCTGGGCGATGTTGACGGCACGGCCGCCGAGGAGGGGGAGGAGGAGAACAAGCCCGATCCCACCAACCCGCTGCCGACCGACGATCCGCCGCCGCAGCCGCACGACATCCCCAAGGTGTCGGCCTGCATGGTCGAGGACCTCGGCACCCCCGGCCCGCGCGTGGTGCGTCGCCTGACGGTGGACCAGTTCGAGGCCACCGTCCGCGATCTCTTCAAGGATCCGAGCGTCGCCCTCCCGAGCATCTTCAACGATCCGCAGGTGCTCGGGTTCACGGCCGACGCGAACGCGCTGGTGATCCGTGACCTGACGGCCCAGCAGATCATGGACTGGGCCGAGGCCACCGCCGAGTGGGCGGTGACGAGCAAGCTCAACAGCATCACCTCGGTCACCTGCAGGGCGACGGACGCCGCCTGCCGGGGCGAGTTCATCCGTGACTTCGGCCGCCGCGCGTTCCGCGAGAAGCTCTCGGACGACCGCGTCGCGTCCTACGACGCCCTGTTCGCGCCGGAGAAGACGTTCGAAGACGGCGCCAAGGTGGTCGTGAGCGCCATGCTGCAGTCGCCGTTCTTCCTGTACCGCCACGAGATCGGGACCGATGCCGGCGGCGCGGGCGTCTACGAGCTCACCCCGCACGAGATCGCGAACAACCTCTCGTACCTGCTGACCGGGACCATGCCGGACGAAGCGCTGCTGCAGGCCGCCGACGCGGCCGCCGCCCAGGGCACCACGCTGACCAGCGAGCAGATCTCCCAGCACGCGCTGCGCATCCTGGAGGACCCGGCGACCAGGCCGCTCGCCGAGGCGGAGATGATGCGGTTCATGCGCGGCTGGCTCCAGCTCAACCGCCTGGTCACCAGCGTGAAGGACAACACGGTCTTCCAGCTCCCGGACGCGCTGCGCAAGGACATGATGTCCGAGACGCAGGCGCTCATCCTGGACGCCGCGTTCACGCAGAACGGCACGTTCTCCAGCCTGCTGCAGGCGGACTACACGTACATCAACAGCGACCTGGCGGCGCACTACGGCCTTGGCGGGGCCGGCGGCACCGAGCTGACCCGGGTGCAGATCCCCCCCGGGCAGCGCGATCGGGGCATCCTGGCCCACGGCAGCTTCCTGACCGGGCACGGCGGCGCGAAGCTGTCCTCGCCCACCCAGCGCGGCAAGATGGTCCGCACCCGTCTCCTCTGCCAGCCGCTCGAGCCCCCGCCGCCCGGCGTCGATCCGAACGTCAAGCCCCTGGAGACCCCGGCGACCACGCGTGAGACGCTCGCGAATCACACCGCCGGTACCTGCAACGGCTGCCACAAGTACATGGACAACATCGGTGTCGGCTTCGAGCACTACGACACGTTCGGTCGGTGGCGGAACGACGAGAACGGGCTCCCCCTCGACGTGACCGGCACGATCATCGAGCCGCCCTCCGGGTCGGACTTCAATTTCAGCGGCGCGACCGAGCTGGCCGACTACCTCGCGGCGAGCGAGGACGTCAAGGCGTGCATGGTCCGTTACTGGTCGTACTACGCGTTCGGCGGCACCTGGCAGCAGGACGGCTGCACGTACGAGAAGGTCCAGCAAGAGGCGGCGGTCGACGAGTACCGCATAAAGAGCGTGTGGCTCGCGCTGACGCGCGCGCCGCACTTCACCCGCAGAGTCCAAGGTCCGTGACCCCACGGCTGCAAACAACGAAGAGATCGGTAGTCAGCGAAAGGATCGGTCATGCGCAGCCACAGCCGTAGGAACTTTATCAAGGGTGTCGGTGCCAGCCTGGGGGCCAGCCTCCTGTTCTCGCCGTTCTATGACTCCATCGCCAACGCGGCTCCCGGGAAGAAGCCGAAGCGGCTCCTGATCTTCTTCACCATGGGGACGGCTCCCGAGGTCTGGAAGCCGAAGAGCGTCTCCGGGGAGACCCCCACGTTCAGCGAGGCCACCTCGCCGCTCGAGCAGGTGAAGGAGCACATCGTGATGCTCGATGGCCTCCCCAGCGCGAGCCCCGGCAACAACCACGGGTCCGCCGACGGCATCACGGGGATGGGCTACTACAGCAGCGGCCCCTACGGGCTGATCTCGGTCGACCAGTTCATCCTGGAGAAGCTGAAGCCGGCGACGCCCTTCCCCTCGCTCCTGCTCGGCGCCGACACGAGCGGCGGCAAGACGGGGTTCTACAAGAACAACAACCTGGTGCCCATCGGCTCCCCGATGTCCGCCTACTCGACCGTGTTCTCGGGGGTGGGGCCGACGACCCCGATCCCCAACGACACCTCCGCCGAGGATCGGCTGCGCCGGCGCAAGAGCATCCTCGACAACCTCAAGGGCGAGATCACGACCCTCAAGGGGAACCTGGGCTCGGAGCAGAAGTACAAGCTGGATCTGCACCTCGAGTCGCTCCGCCAGATCGAGCAGCGGCTCTCGACCGCGATCCCCGGCGGAGGGGGACCTGGGGGCGGCGGCTGCTCCGTCCCGACAGCGCCCTCCGGCGATATGAGCAACGCGATGAAGGCCAACCAGCTTCATCTGGACATCATCGTCGGCTCCTTCGCGTGCGACATCACGCGGATCGCGGCGATCCAGTGGGGCTCGGATCAGATGATGAACGTGAATCTGCCGGAGATCGGCCTGGCCGACGAGGAGCACAACGGCCTGATCCACGGCAACGACCCCGGGCACGTGAAGCTGATCAAGCTCGAGAAGTGGCTGCACGAGCAGTTCGTCGGCGTCATCAAGAAGCTGAAGGAGCTGCCCGAGGCCGACGGCTCCGGCTCGCTCCTCGACAACACGCTCGTCGCCTGGTGCCGCGACATGGGCGACGCGCCGGCGCACACGCAGAACGAGATGAAGTTCGTCCTGGCGAGCGGCAACGGCGGCTACCTGAAGACGAGCCCCGGCGGCCGGTTCATCCAGAGCAAGGAGCGGCACGAGCGCGTGCTGCTCAGCCTGTGCGACGCGATGGGCGTCACGGACTACGCCGGCTTCGGCGATCCGGCCCTGTCGGCCAAATCGCCGCTCCCGGGCCTGGCGGCTACCTGAGAACAGGGGGCGCAAGGCCCTCCGCCGCGACAGGCGCGCCCCCACGCGCCTGTCGCGGCGAGCTCCGGGCGAGTGAAAGGGTCTTTCATGCGCAGCCATCATCGTAGAGCTTTTCTTAAAGGCCTCGGGGCCAGCGCAGGGGCCAGCTTCCTGTTCACGCCGTTCCTCGACTCCATCGCCCAGGCGGCGCCCGGGAAGAAGCCGAAGCGCCTCCTCCTGTTCTGCACGATGGGCACGGCGCCCCAGATCTGGAAGCCCGCGAGCGTCTCCGGCGAGACGCCCACGTTCAGCGAGTCCACGTCGCCGCTCGCGGACGTGAAGCAGCACGTCGTGCTCGTGGACGGCCTCCCCAGCGGGAATCCCGGGAACAACCACGGCGCCCCCGATGGCCTCACCGGGCTCGGCTTCAGCGACCCCGCCAAGCTGATCTCCGTCGATCAGTTCATCGCGGACAAGCTCGTCGCCGGCGGGACGAAGACGCTCATCCCCTCGCTCCTGCTCGGGGCCGAGAGCACGGTGAACAACGGGAGGTCGCCGTATTATCGCAAGGACAACCTGCCGACGATCGCTTCCCCCAAGTCCGCCTACACCACCCTGTTCGGCTCGGCGATCCCGTCGAACACCACCGCGGACGACCTGCTGCGCCGTCGCCGGAGCGTGCTCGACAACCTCAAGAGCGAGATCGCGACGCTCAAGGGGAACCTGGGCTCGGAGCAGAAGTACAAGCTGGATCTGCACCTCGACTCGATCCGGCAGCTCGAGGAGCGGCTGTCCAGCGCGCCCTCCGGCGAAGGCGGCGCCTGCGGCGCGCCGGCGACGCCCGCCGGCGATCCGAGCGACCCGCTGGCGGCCAACCTCTTGCACATGGATCTCATCGTCGGCGCGTTCGCGTGCGACATCACGCGGGTCGCCGCGATCCAGTGGGGCTCGGATCAGGCCATGACCGTCGAGCTCCCGGACATCGGGCTGCGAGGCGAGGAGCACGGCACCATGATCCACACCGGCGCCCCTGCGCACCTCGACCTGATCAAGCTGGAGAAGTGGCTGGCGCAGCGGTTCGTCGACCTCATCACGAAGCTGAAGGCGATCCCCGAGGCCGACGGCTCCGGGACGCTCTTCGACAACACGCTGATCGCCTGGTGCCGCGACATGGGCGACTCGCCGAACCACAACATGAACGAGATGAAGTTCGTCCTGGCGAGCGGCGAGGGCGGCTATCTGAAGACGAGCCCCGGCGGCCGTTACCTCAGGAGCAACGAGCGGCACGAGCGCGTGCTGCTCAGCCTGTGCGACGCGATGGGCGTCACGAGCTTCAGCGGCTTCGGCGATCCGAACCTCCAGGCCAAGTCGCCGCTCCCGGGCCTGGCCGCGAGCTGAGGCGGCCGGCGCGCGGCTCCCCCCGGAGCGGCCTTCGCCGGTCCCATGACCGCGCCGGCGCTGCCCGCGCCGGGGCGACCGTCGTCGATCCGTGTCCCTCGACCGGCGTACACTGGTCGTCATGACGACGAGCGCGCCGGCGGGGTACGAGGCGGAGCAACGGCGAGACGACCTGTCCGCGTACGCGCGGTACCTGGCCGCGATGGACGCGTCCATGCGCCAGAAGGTCGCGCTCACGGCCGCGCACCTCCTGTGCGAGGGCCGCGTCGCCGACATGGGGATGGGCTCGGGGCAGGGCAGCGCCGCGCTGGCCCAGCTCTACCCGCGCCTCGAGGTGATCGGCGTCGACATCGATCCCGCGGTCATCGAGCTCGCGCGCCGCGCTCATCGGCACCCGAACCTCAGCTTCCAGCTGGGCGACATCGCCACGGCGGTCTTCCCGCCCGAGAGCCTCGACGGGATCTTCGACTCGTCGGTGCTGCACCACGTGACCTCGTATGGCGGCTACCGCCACGCGAACGCCGCCGACGCGCTGGCGGCGCAGGTGGAGCAGCTCGCGCCGGGCGGGGTGCTGGTGGTGCGGGACTTCGTCGACCCGGGGCCGGAGCCGGTGCTGCTCGACGTGCCCGCCGACGACGGCGACGACGGCCCCGACCCCCGCAGCGCCTCGACCGCGGCGCTCCTCGACCGGTTCGCCGGCGAGTTTCGCTCGCTGTCGCCGGAGCCGGGGTTCCCGCTGGCGCGCGTGGCGCCGGCGCCGTCTGGCGCGCTCCCCGCGCCGCGCCCCGGGTGGCGCCGGTATCGGCTCACCCACAAGCATGCTGTCGAGTTCCTGTTGCGGAAGGATTACCGCGCCGACTGGGAAGCCGAGGTCAAGGAGGAGTACACCTACTTCTCGCAAGCGCAGTTCGAGGCGCTCTTCGCCCGCCTCGGCCTGCGCGTGCTGTCGTCCACGCCGCTGCGCAACCCCTGGATCGTGCGCAACCGGTTCGCCGGCCGCTTCGAGCTCCGGGACGCCGCGGGCGCGCGGCTGCCTTGTCCGCCCACGAACTACCTGATCGTCGGCGAGAAGGTGAAGGCCGGTCAGGGGGTCGCGTTCGGGCTCCGGCCGGCGGAGGGCCCTCCGCGGTTCCTGCGGATCGAGCATCACCAGGATCGCGCCACCGGATGGGTGTTCGATCTGGCGGCGCGGCCCCACCCCACGCTCGACATCTTGCCGTTCTTCTTCGCCGGCGAGACGGCGTACGTGCTGGCGAGGACGAGCTACCCGCGGCCGATCGCGCACGCCTGCCGCGAGGAGACGCCTCCCCTCGACGGCAGCGGTCCGGCCGACTACCTGGCCGAGCCGATCGCGGTGGTGCAGAGCGAGTTCCCGGTCGGGCACACGGTCGAGCGCGCGCTGGAGCGGGCGGCCGGCGTGCGGGCGGCGGCGATCCAGCGGATGATCCCGGGCACGACGTACTACCCGTCGCCGGGCGGCATCCTCGAGGAGGTGCGCTCGATGCTTGTGGAGGTCGAGCCCACGTTCGTGAACGCGCCCTCGGAGGACGTCTCCGGGTTCGCCACCTCGGGCCGCATCCGCGCCATCGAGGCGCGCCAGCTGCTGCGCGCCGCGCAGGTCGGAGGCCTGCCCGACGCGCGGCTCGAGCTGAACGTCTACGACCTGCTGGCGCGCTTCGGATTGCCGTTCGGGCCGTGGATCGGCGACGACATCGCGCTCCCCGAGGGGCGCGCCGATCCGCCCGGAGGGGGCGCGGCAGGCGCTGCCGACGCGGGCGTCGGCGGGGACGGCGGCGCGGTGGCCGTCGTGCGGCCGACGTCGCTGCGCGCCCTGCTCGAGCGCCCGAGCCGCCGGCGGTTCTCGCGGGTGGACCCGAGCGCCAGCACCGGGTTCCTCGAGGTGCGGCGCGCGCGCTTCGAGGAGCTGGCCGAGGGCGGCGCCGTGGTGGCCGCGCGCGAGCTCGAGTACGTGGTGCCGCGGCCGCTCGGCGCGCTGACCGTCTCGACCACGCTGCTCGCGCGCGCGCCGTCGGGAGAGGTGCTGCTCGGCGTCGACGACCATGACCTGCCCGCCGCCCAGAGCTTCTCGGGCAGCAGCGAGCTCCTTGTCGCGCCGGCGTGGCGGCTGCCGCGGAGCGCGCGCACCCTCGCGGACGCCGAGGCCTTCGTGCGGACAAGGCTCCGGGTCGAGTACGGCGTCGAGGCGGGGGAGGCCGTCGAGCTCGGAGGTGCCTACCGCCCCTCGCCAGGGCTGACGCCGGAGCTTGTGCAGCCGCTCGCCTTCGTGGTCACCGCGGTGGCCGCGGAGGCGCCGGCTGCCCCGGCCGCCGCAGCGCCCCGGGTCGCGCCGGCGCCCGTCCCGGATCGGCGGCTGTACTGGGTGCCGCTGACCGAGCTGGTCGCGGGGCGGGAGCACCTGCCCGACGGTCACCTCCGGGTCGTGGCCCTGCGCGCCGCCCACGCGCTCGGCGCGGCGATCTCGCCGCCGCGCCCGCGGTGACGCGGCGCCGGCGCAGGCCACGCGCCGTCGTGTCGGTCCGATAGGCCACCTCGGACAACACGGCACAGATCGTCCCGCGGGCTCCTCCCCTGGTCGCCCCATCCGCCAGCGTCTCCACGAACATCGATGCTTCGCCGCCCGGCGCGCGCCGGGTGTCTCCCTCATGATGCCTCCGGGGAACGGCCGGGAGCGATCTCGGATTGTCACGGGCGGACGAAACTCTGCCTTCCGCGCCGGTGCGCGAAACGGACCCTCTCACGGCGCCAAGGATGAGCACAGGACGCCCTCCGAGCGCAGAGGTGGATTGCGTTCGAGCTGCCTGATGCCCGGACACAGCAATCGCGTGCGATGGGCGGCGGTCCCGAGACATCAGCGGCATTCGTCGCCATTCGTCGCATCGCGCCCCTCTCGCGCGCATTCAGCGCGCTTTCGCGCGATGCGCCGGGGTGCTGACGCATCGAAAGGCTGGCACGCCGCGCGCTTACAGCGCCGCACATTGCCGGCGATTGGTCGCCCCCGCAGCGCACAGCGGGACGGAAACCCCATGGACCTTATGAGCAATTCCCTGAAGATCGCGATGGCTGGCCTCTTGCCCACGAGCCGCTCCGTCCGCGGCGAGGCGCTCGGGCAGGACGCCCGGGCCGACGGCGGTCGGGCCAGCTCGTTCGTCGCGCTGCGCGCGCGCCTGCTCGCGAGCCCCAGCCTGGCCGGCGCGCTCAGCTTCATGCAGGGCACCACCCGCCCGTGGGAGCCCCACGAGCTCGCGGCGTGGCTGCACGAGCATGTCGTCGCTCCCGGCTGGATGAGAGCCCCGCGCGCGCTGCGCGAGCCGGGCGCGGAGACCGTGGAGCTCTGCGAGCTCGACGAGCGGCACCGCGAGGTCGCCGTGCTCACCGGGTGCGCGCGCCGGCGCGTGGCGCTCGCGCTGCTCGATTTCGTGGCGCCGAACCCCGAGCGCGGGTTCCTCCGCGCGGCGCTGTACAGCGCGCGCGTGCGGTGGAGCGTTGTCGGCGACCGCTCGGGCTGGCTCCCGGCGCCGCGCGAGAGCGACCTCCTGAGCGACATCGTGCTCAGCCTGCTCGCCGCCGAGATCCTCTCGGACGCGGAGCTCTACCGGAGCCACATGACCGTGTGCGCGGGGTGCGGCCGTGTCGCGTTCGCGCAGGAGGCGCGGCCGCGCGGCGCGGGCTGCCCCCGCTGCGACGGCGAGGTCAGGTGGCAGTCGCGCTGACACCGAGGGATCCAGCGCCGCCGACGCGGCGCCATCCCGGCGGCGCGCAGGATGAGATCGCCTGTCCGTCCCGCGTGCGTGGTCCAGGCGCCTGGAGCGGTATCTCCTCCTCCGAAGACGACGATTCCGGCAAAGAGGGTGTCGGGGTGAATCGGCGGTGAACGAGTGCTGTGCTTGACGACTCACTAGCGCCGCCCGGTCTCCATGGAGCTCGGCGACGTCATGGTCCGCGACGTTCGCGGCCTCCACCGCGGGACCCCGAACCGCTCGCGCGAGCCGCGGCCCATGGTGGTCATCGGCTACAGCCGCCGCTGGCTCTTCCGCCCGGAGGTCTCGATCCGGGTGCCCCGCGAGCGCCTCGCCCACCTGTCGGAGCGCGCGAAGCGCATGCTCCGCTTCAACCCCATCGTCGAGTCGCTCGACGGACCCGACGAGACCGAGGTCTACCAGGCCTTCGCGTACTGACGCGCGCCGTCGCTCGCGAAGGCCGCCCGCGGGGCCGCTCCTCGGCGACGTCTCGCCGCTCGGAGGCGCTGCCATGCGCCCCTCTCTCGCTTCGTAAGATATTGTAATTACTGAGAATATTGGATCAGGCGAGCGTGACGTGCGCGACCGCCTGATCCCTCAGCCAGGTGCGCTGCCGCCGCACGAAGACGCGCGTGGAGCGCACGATGGCCGGCGCGAGCTCCGCGGCCGGCAGGCCCCCTTCCAGGTGCTCGCGCACCTGCCGGTAGCCCACCGAGCCCATCGCCCGCGCGTCGCCGTAGCCGCGCGAAAGGAGCGAGCGGACCTCGTCCACCCAGCCCTGCTCCAGCCACCCGGCGACGCGGGCCGCGATGCGGCGGTCGAGCTCGGCGCGATCCCTGTGCACCGCCACCAGGCGCGCGGCGTGCCGGCGCTCCCGGAAGCCGTGCTCGGCGTGCCACGCGCTCTGCGTCCGGCCCGAGCGCTCGTAGATCTCCAGCGCCCGGCTCACGCGCACGAAATCGTTCGGCGCGAGGCGCGCCGCGCTCGCCGGATCCACCTCGGCGAGGCGCGCGTGGAGCGCGGCGCGCCCCTCGGCCTCGGCGACGGCGCGGTGGCGCGCGCGCACCTCGGGGTCGGCGGGCGGCGCGGGCGACAGGCCGAAGACCAGCGCCTTCACCCAGAGGAACGTGCCGCCGCAGACGATGGGCACCCGGCCCCGGCCGCGGATGTCGCCGAGCGCCGCCTCCGTGAGCTCCGCGAAGCGCTGGGCGTCGATCGCCTCCAGCGGATCGGCCGCGTCGATCAGGTGGTGCGGCGCGCGCGCCCGCTCGGCGGGCGTCGGCTTGCCGGAGCCGAGGTCGAACTCCCGGTAGATCTGCACGCTGTCGGCGCTCACCACCTCGCCGCCGAAGCGCTCCGCGAGCCGGATCGCGAGCTCGGTCTTGCCGCTCGCCGTCGGGCCGACGACGACGAGCAGCTCGCCCGGCGACGGCGGCGCGATCGTCTCCCACGACGGCGGCGCGACGGCCGCGCTCGCCTCCGGGGCGAGCTCGTGCTCCGCCTCGATCACCGCCGCCCCACGCGGTGCTCCAGCTCCGGCCAGCCGACGCGCATCACGATGGGCCGGCCGTGCGGGCAGTGGCCGGCGAAGTCGACCTCGTCGAGCGCCGTGAGCAGCGCGCGCGCCTCGTCCGGCGCCACCGGGTCGCCCGCGCGCAGCGAGCCGTGGCAGGCCATCGTCGCCAGCGCGAGGTCCACCGCGCCGGAGAAGGCGCGCTCGCCCGAGTGGCTCAGCTCGTCCACGAGATCGCGCACGAGGCGCTCGGGCGCCGCGCGGCGGAGCAGCGTCGGCACCGCGTGCACCGCGAGCTGCGCCGCGCCCGCCGGGCGGACGTCGAGCCCGAGCCGCGCGATCGCCTCCTGCGCCTCCTCGATCAGCGACACCTCCGAGGGCGCCGCCGGGACGATCACCGGGAAGAGCAGCTTCTGCGTCGCGACGTCGCGCCCGTCGTACGCCGCCCGCAGCCGGTGGAACGTCACGCGCTCCGCCGCCGCGTGCTGATCGAGGAAGTAGATCCCGTCCGGCCCCTCGCACACGAAGTAGGTGTTGCGCACCTGCGCGAGGAACCGCAGCGATTTCCAGGCGAGGGCGCGCTCGGCCGCGGCGAGCACGGGCCCGCTGCCGGTCGGGTACGGGACGGGCGGCGCGCCCGGCACCGACGCCGGCTGCTCGCCCGGCGCGCCCGGCGGCTCGCCCGCCCCGCCGCCCCGCTCGGCCAGCGCGACGTCGGCCCACGCCTCGAGCTGCACCGCCGCGCCCGCGCCGGACGGCGCGGCCTGGGGGCGCGCCGGCGGGACCCCGCCGAGATCGCCGCCGAGGCCCCACGGGTCGGCCGGCGGCTCGCGCCGCTCGCCCGGCGCGCCCGCCGCGATCGGCTCCGCGGCGGGGCTGCTCGACCAGACCCAGGCGTCCGCAGGCGGCGGGGCCGCGTCCTCGAAGAGCTTGCCCTTCCGGCCCTGGAAGCCGCCGGGGGGCGGCGCGGGCAGGCCGAACGCCGCGGCCACCTGCGCGGCGACGATCTTGTAGAGCGCGTCGGCGACGGCGCGGCCGTCGGCGAAGCGGACCTCGGCCTTCTGCGGGTGGACGTTCACGTCGACGAGCTCGGGCGGCAGATCGATGAACACCGCGCCGATGGGGTACCGGCCCGGCTCGAGCACGCTGCCGTAGGCGAGCGCGATCGAGCGCGCCAGCGATCTGTCGCGCACGTGCCGGCCGTTCACGAACATCCAGAGCCAGCCGGCGCCCGAGCGGGCGCGCTCCGGCCGCGACACGAACGCCTCGACCGTCAGCGGCCCCCGCTGCCCCGCGCACGTCGCGAGCTCCTCGCCCGCGAGGATCGAGCGCACCCGCTCCGCGCGACTCGCGGTGCGCAGCCACTCCCGCGCGACGCGCCCGTCGCGCGAGAGGATCAGCGTCACGCCGGGCTCGCCGAGCGCGACCGCCTGCGCGATCTCGGTCACGTGCGCCGACTCGGTCCCGACGGCGCGCAGGAACTTGCGCCGCGCTGGGACGTTGTAGAAGAGGTCGCGCACCTCGACCACGCTGCCGACGGCGCACCCGCAGGGGACGACCTGCGCCGCGCCGCCGCCCTCGATGCGGATCTCCGTCCCCTCGGACTCGCCGTCGCGCCGCGTGCGCAGCGAGAAGCGGCTCACCGAGGCGATGCTCGGGAGCGCCTCGCCGCGGAAGCCGAAGCTCTGGATGCAGCGGAGGTCGTCGAGCCGGGCGATCTTGCTCGTGGCGTGGCGGACCACCGCGAGCGCGGCGTCCTCGCGGCTCATCCCGGACCCGTCGTCCGCGATGCGCACCAGGCCGACGCCGCCGCCCTCGATGTCGACGCGGATGCGGCGCGCGCCCGCGTCGAGCGCGTTCTCGACGAGCTCCTTCACCACGCTCGCCGGCCGCTCGACCACCTCGCCCGCCGCGATCTGGTTGGCGAGGTCGTCCGGCAGGACGGCGACCCTGCGCTCCTCGGGCGTCGCGGGGTTCGAGCGAGGATCCGCGCCGGCGATCCTCTCCGCGGTGCTCATGGCTCGTCGCTGGGGTCGACCGTCCGGGCGACCGCCTGGAAGTACAGCTTTGTGCGCTCCCGCGTCATCGCCAGCGCGGCGGAGCCGAGGATGGCCAGCTCGAAGACCACGAAGCGCACCCGCTCGGCGGTCCACCAGAGGCCCGGGTTCGTGAGGCCCGCGCGCTCTGGGACGTCTGGCGGCAGGAGCGCCCCCGCCTGCGCCACCATGTCGATCCAGGCGCCGCGGACGCCCCGGGTGAGCGCGTACTCGACCGCGGCGAAGGCCAGGTTGGCGAAGAGGACCTGGAGCACGAAGCCGCGTGTGCCGGGCCGCCCGCCGAGCGCCAGCCCGCTCGCGATGACCAGGAGTCCCCCGAGGAGCACCTTCCCGATGCTGAGCGGAAAGGAGACGTCCTGGTGCAGGCTCAGGGCGCGCGCCTGGGCGGCCTCCAGCACGAGGTACGTGAACTGGAAGGGCTCGCCCTGGTCGCGCGCTTGCTCGGCCACGGCCATGACGTCGGGGGCCATGCCGTCGCGCAGGTACATGGCCGTCCCGCAGCCGGCCATGAACCCGCGCACGCCGATGAGCCAGGTAAGCAGCATGGCTGCGACCAGGTACCAGGGGCGCAGCGAGCGCGGGCGCGGTGGTCGGTGCGAGTCCACGTGGAGGCTGCCGTGTAGCACGTTCTGCGATCTCGCGCGCGGTCTTCCTGCGGTCTTCTCACTGACGCCTTACCCGCGGATCGCGGAGCGGGTAGCCTCGGAGCGCGAGGTGCCTGCGCGCCGGCGCAGGTGGCGCGGTGCGGCGGGGCTGTACTAGAACTTCGAGGACGAGGTCCTGGTGGCGAAGAGCAAGAGCGAGCCGCGAACGAAGCGAACGAAGGGGACCGGTGCGCCACAGCCCGCGGGGACGGCGAAGGCGGGTGCCCCGCCCGGGTCGGAGGACGAAGACGCGGGCCTCCGCGCCGACACGGACGCGGAAGCGGCCCCCCGGCCCGCCGCCAAGCGCCGCGCGCGCTCCTCGGCGAAGGGCGCCGGGAACGCGCGCGGCGAGGCGCAGCCCGCGGCCGGCGACGACGACGGCGCGCGCGAGGAGGACGACGACGAGGGCGACGCCGCGCCCGAGAGCGGCGCCGCGAGGGCCGGCGACGCCGACGAGGGCGACGTCGTCGAGGTCGTCGGCGAGGTCGTCGGCGAGGTCGTCGACGACGCGAACGTCGATCTGAACGACATCGAGCTCCCGCGCGTCGCGCGGGCCAAGGCCGGCGAGGGCCGCGGCGGGGACGCGGCGCTGTCTCGCACGGACCCGCTGCAGGCCTACCTGCGCGAGGTGCAGCGCCACCCGCTGCTCACGCCGGACGAGGAGAAGGAGCTGACGGTCAAGTACACGAAGACGCAGGACGTCGCGACCGCCGCGCGGCTCGTGACGGCGAACCTGCGGCTCGTGGTCAAGCTCGCGTACGAGTACCGGCGCGCCTACAAGAACATCATGGACCTCATCCAGGAGGGCAACATCGGCCTGATGCAGGCCGTGAAGCGCTACGACCCGTACCGCGGCGTCAAGCTCTCCTCGTACGCGGCCTGGTGGATCCGCGCGTACATCCTGCGCTTCATCCTCAACAACTGGCGCCTGGTGAAGCTCGGCACGACGCAGGCGCAGCGGAAGCTCTTCTTCAACCTCAACAAGGAGAAGGCGAGGCTCTCGGCGATGGGGATCGAGCCGACGGCGGCGGAGATCGCGAAGCGCCTGTCGGTCGAGGAGAAGGAGGTCGTCGACATGGACCGCCGCCTCTCGAGCGGCGAGGCGTCGCTCGACGCCCCGGTCGGCGATCTCGAGGGCCGGACGATCCCGCGCGTCGAGCTGCTCGTCTCGTCGGGGGCGAGCCCGGACATCGCGTTCGAGGCGAGGGAGATGGGCATGCTCGTCCACGATCGGCTCTCGAAGTTCCGCGAGACGCTCAAGGGCAAGGACGTGATCATCTTCGACAAGCGCATGGCCGCGGAGGACCCGCTCACGCTCCAGGAGCTCGGCAACGAGTTCGGCATCTCGCGCGAGCGCGTGCGCCAGCTCGAGGCGCGGCTCCAGTCGAAGCTGCGGACGTACCTCCAGGAGGAGCTCGGCGACGCCGTCGGAGCGGGCTAGGCCTTGTCGAGCGGCAGCGAGCAGGGCGGTGCGACGGGCCACGGGTGCCTCTACGTGGTCGCGACGCCGATCGGCAACCTCGGCGACGTCACGCTGCGCGCGGTCGAGACGCTGCGCGGGGCGGACCGGATCCTCGCGGAGGACACGCGGCGCGCTCGCGCGCTCCTCGGCCACCTCGGCGTCTCGGGCAAGCCGGTCGACCGGTTCGACGCGCACGCCTCCGAGGCGGACGCGGCGCGGGCGGCCGCGCGGCTCTCGGCGGGCGAGTCGATCGCGTTCATGACCGACGCCGGCACGCCGGTCGTGAGCGATCCGGGGACGGCGCTCGTGCGCGCGGCGAGGGAGGCCGGGGCGCGCGTCGTGGCGATCCCCGGACCGAGCGCGGTGATGGCGGCGGTGAGCGCGTCGGGGCTCGTGACGGGGGGCTTCCGCTTCGTCGGGTTCCTGCCCCGCGGCGGGCGCGAGCGGCGCGAAGCGCTGGCCCTCGTCACGTCGACGCCGGAGGCGGTCGTGCTGTTCGAGTCGCCGCGGCGCTTCCGCGAGACGCTCGCGGAGATGGCCGAGCGCATGCGCGGTCGTCGCGCGGTCGTCGCGCGCGAGCTGACGAAGGTGCACGAGGAGCTCCTGGGCGGCACCGTGGAGGAGCTCGCGGCGATGGAGCGGGAGTGGCTCGGCGAGATCACGCTTGTGCTCGCGCCCGCCGAGCCGGCCGCGGCGGGCGCGCGCCCGAGCGACGAGGAGCTCGACGCGCGCATCGACCGGGAGCTCGCCCAGGGGAGGCGGGCGAAGCACATCGCCGAGGAGCTGTCGGTGGAGCTCGGGCTACCGCGGCGGGAGCTCTACACGCGGGTGGTGGCGCGGCGGGGAGAGCCGGGCGGGTAGGCGAGGGATCCGGCCGCCGAGGCGCCGGGGACGCCGGTCACGTGTGCCGGCCCTGTCCGCGCGCCTTGAGGGCGTCGACCACGTGCTTGACGTCCTGCGCCCGATCGCGCGGCACGATCAGCAGCGCGTCGTCGGTCTCGACCACCACGAGGTCCTCCACGCCGACGAGCGCGATCACCCGGCGGTCGATCTCCGCGCGCGCGCCGCGCGCGTCGAAGCGCCCGCGGAGATCCACGACGTGGTTGCCCTGCGCGTCGATCAGCACCGACCCCGCGGGCGCGCTGTTGCCTCGCTCGTCCTTCTCGGCGAGCTCCCAGGCGCTCTGCCAGCTGCCCAGATCGCACCAGCCGAAATCGCCGGGCACAACGGCGAGCCCGGCGACGTGCTCCATCACGCCGTGATCGATGCTGACGGCCGGCAGGCGCGGGAACACCTGCAGGACCGCCTCCGCCTCGGCCGCGGCGCCCAGCGCGGCGGCGCGGTCGATCTCGTCGAGCCCCTCGGCGAGCGCCGGCAGGTGGGCGCGGATCGCGGCCCGCATGTCGCCCGCGCGGAAGATGAACATCCCCGCGTTCCAGAGGAAGCGGCCGCTCGCCACGAACTCCGCGGCGCGCTCGCGGCTCGGCTTCTCGACGAAGCGCAGCACCCTGCGGGGCGCCGCGCTCCCCGCGCCGGCCGCCTCCTCCGTTTCGATGTAGCCGAAGCCCGTCTCCGGGTGGGTCGGGCGGATGCCGATCGTCGTGATCGCGCCGCCCTGGGCCGAGGCGACGGCGGCCTGCAGCACCTCGAGGAACCGCGGCACGTCGGCGATGTGGTGATCGCTCGGCAGCACGACCACGACCGCCTCGGGATCGTCGCGCGCGATGGTGGCCGCCGCCCAGCCGATGCACGGCGCCGTGTTGCGCGGCGCCGGCTCGACGAGCAGGCGCCGCTCGGGGACCTCCGGCAGCGCGACCCGCGTGGGCGCCACGAGGTGCTGGCCGGTCGCGATCCAGATGCGCTCCCAGCCGGCGCTCCCCCCGCCGGCGCACAGCGGGAGCACCCGGCGCGCCGTCGCGGTGATGAGCGGCTCGCCGCCGACGAGCGGCAGGAGCTGCTTCGGGCGCGCCGCGCGCGACGCCGGCCAGAAGCGCGTGCCCGCGCCGCCGGCGAGGATCAGGACATGGACGGGGGCTGCGGTCGAGCTCATGAGCGAACGCCGGAGGTCACGCGTCGAAGCTTACCGCAGGGCCGCGGCGCGGTGGCAGGGGGCCGCTCAGGTCAGGGCCGGCAGCGCGTGCGCGGAGGCCACCCTCGCGAGGCCGAGCGAGACGACCCACAGCGCGCTTCCCCTCCAGGGTCTGCCGGCTTGCCGCGCTTCATCTTTTCACCTACATACCACCCGTGGATCTGGCGCTCTCTCGCCCTGGGCGAGGGAGGGCGAGCCGAGCGAGGTTCCGTTCGATGTTGATGGCATATGCCAGCGTTGCCGCGTTCTTCCTGGTGGCGATCGGCTTCATCCTCGGCTCTCTGCTGTTCGGGAAGCTGCTGCGCCCCAACAACATGTACCCCGGGAAGGTCGAGACGTACGAGTGCGGGGAGGCGCCCGTCGGGCCCGCGTGGTTCAACTTCAACCCGCGTTTTTACATCATCGCGCTCGTCTACATCATCTTCGACGTCGAGATCGCCTTCATCTACCCGGTCGCGGCGGTGTTCAAGCGCTGGGTGGACCAGGGCAACGGGCTCTTCGCGCTGATCGAGATCTTCCTCTTCGTGGCCATCCTGATGCTCGGCTTCGTCTATGTCTGGGCGAAGGGCGATCTCGACTGGATCCGCGCCATCAAGGGCGATCCGCGCGGCGCTCAGAACGTGAGCAGCCGGTCCCGGGCGCGCGCGCCGCTCCTCGACGCGCGCGCGGGCGAGGGCGCGCCGGCGGGGCAGGCGGGGCAGGCGGCGGTCGCCGACGGAGGTGCGGAGTCATGACATCGAACCTGAACCTGATGGCCCCGCCCCGCGGGTGGGAGGCCAAGTACGAGAGCGACGGCGGCGGCGTCATCACGACGAGCGTCGACCAGACGGTGAACTGGCTGCTCAACTGGGGGCGGTCGAACAGCGTCTGGTACATGCTCTTCGGCCTGGCCTGCTGCGCGATCGAGCTCATGCAGACCGGCGGCCCCCGCGGCGACCTCGAGCGCTTCGGCGCGGCCCCGCGGCCGAGCCCGCGGTCGAGCGATCTCTTCATCATCGCGGGGACGCTGACGTACAAGATGGCGCTCCGGGTGAAGCGCCTCTACGACCAGATGGCGGAGCCCCGCTTCGTCATCTCCATGGGCAGCTGCGCGAACTGCGGCGGCCTCTTCCAGTACGCCTACTCGGTCTGCAAGGGCGTGGATCAGATCATCCCGGTCGACGTCTATGTGCCCGGTTGCCCCCCGCGCCCCGAGGCGCTCCTCGAAGGGCTCCTGAAGATCCAGGAGAAGATCAAGAGCGAGCGGGCCCTCGACCGCCGCGGCGCGACGGGCGGCTGAGCCCTCTCCTCTCGCTGTTCGTCCTGCGCTCCCGCACCCCATGACACCCGAAGAGATCTTCCAGGCGCTCCAGGCGAAGCTCGGCGAAGACGCGGTCTTCGACCTCCACCCCGTGTCCGCGAAGGATCGCGACGCCTGGTTCCAGGTCGCGCCGGAGAAGATCCTGACCGTGTGCCATCACCTGCGTGAGGCGCCGGAGCTCGATTTCGATTACCTGGAGTGCATCACCGGGGTCGACTATCCCGATCTCAAGAAGATCGTTGTCGTCTATCACATCTACTCCTACGCGAAGAAGCGCCGGATCGTCCTCAAGGCGTTCCTCGACCGGGAGAGCCCGGCGATGCCGACCTTGGTCGACGTGTGGTCGGCGGCGAACTGGCAGGAGCGCGAGTGCTTCGACCTGCTCGGCGTGCGCTTCGAGGGGCACCCGGATCTCCGGCGCCTGCTCCTGCCCGACGACTGGGAGGGGCACCCGCTCCGCAAGGACTGGCAGGAGAAGGCGGACTACCACGGCATCCCGACGCAGCGGCCGAACCCCGTCGAGCTCTTCAAGATCAAGCTGCCGAAGAAGGACGCGGAGGCGTCATGAGCCAGGTCATCTTCAGCGTCGACCGCGGGGGCGCGGGCCCGGGCAGCGAGCCGGAAGACGAGATGACCCTCAACATGGGGCCTCATCACCCGTCGACCCACGGGGTGCTCCGCTTCGTCATCTCGACGGACGGCGAGATCATCCGCAAGGCGGTGCCGGACGTCGGCTACCTGCACCGGAGCATCGAGAAGATCGGCGAGCGCTGCACCTACAGCGGCTTCATGCCGTACACGGACCGCGTCGACTACATCGCGGCGATGTTCGCCAACGAGGCCTGGGCGAGCGCCTGCGAGAAGCTGATGGGCATCGAGGTGCCGAAGCGGGCGCAGTACCTGCGCGTCATCTCCTGCGAGCTCAACCGGATCGGGAGCCACATGATCGCGCTCGGCGCGATGGCGATGGACGTCGGCGCGGTCACGCCCTTCCCGTGGGCGCTGCGCGAGCGCGAGTACATCAACGACTTCATCGAGGAGCTGTGCGGCGCGCGGCTCACGTTCAACTACCACCGCATCGGCGGCGTCTCGTTCGACCTGCCGGCGGGGTGGGCCGACAAGGTGAAGCGCTGGCTCGAGCGCTTCGAGCCGATCATGGTCGAGTTCGACCGGCTCATCAGCCTGAACGACATCTTCATCAAGCGGCTCGCCAACGTCGCCGTGGTCACGGCCGAGGAGGCGAAGGACTGGGGCCTCGTCGGCCCCAACCTGCGCGCGTCCGGCGTGAAGTGGGATCTCCGGAAGGAGGACGGCTACTCGGTCTATCCGGAGCTCGACTTCGACGTCCCCGTGGGCCGCGGGCGTTACGGCGCCGTGGGCGACTGCTGGGATCGGTTCTACGTCCGGGTCGAGGAGTGCCGCGAGTCGGCGAAGATCCTCCGCCAGGCGCTCGACAAGATCGACGAGCACCCGGAGGACGACCTCCTGGGCAAGCTGCCCAAGAAGATGAGGCCTGACGGGGAGGCCTACGCGCGGATCGAGAGCGCCCGCGGCGACATGGGCTGTTACGTGATCGGGCGGGGCGCGGAGGAGGCGTACCGGGCGCGGTTCCGGACGGGGAGCTTCACCGCGATGGCGATGATCGAGGCCAAGAGCCCCGGGCTATTCCTGGCCGATCTCGTGGCGCTCATCGCCAGCTTCGACGTCGTTGCGCCCGAGATCGACAGGTAGCCGGGGGAGGGAACGCCTCAGGGGCTCGCGCCGCCGGCCCTGCCCTCGGTCCCCTCGTCGAAGAGCTCCGGACACTTTTCGCTGAGGGCCTCGCACTCCGCAGGCAGCGCCCCGAGGTCCTCGAGGGTCGATGCACACGTGAGCGCCTTGAGGAGCTCGATCTGGCCGTTCGTGCAGGCCTTGAACTCGCCGACCGTGGCGGTACACCCCGCGATATTCTCCGCGGGGCATGTCCCCGGTCCCGGGGGCTCCTCCGGATCGCTCATGCACGCTTCCTTGGCGGCCTCGCAATCACCGCCGAGCGCGGCGGTGGCCATGCTCAAGAGCTCGCAGCTGTCCTCCTTCGAGAAGTCGGCCGACGCGGCGAGCTCGTCGCACAACGCCTGCGCCTCCTCGCCCGTCAGGGAGTCGAGCTGCTTGCCATCGTCGTCGCCCCCGGTCTCGCCGCCGTTGCCGCCGGTGCCGTCCGTGCCGCCGGTGCCGTCCGTGCCGCCGTTGCCGCCGGTGCCGTCCGTGCCGCCGGTGCCGCTGGTGCCGCTGGTGCCGCTGGTACCGCTGGTGCCGGCAGTGCCCCCCTCGTCATCATCGCCGCACGCCACGAGCGCGAGCCCGACCATCAACATTCCAAGAAGCTTCATCCGTGTCATCGAGCGCTCCATCATCATCGAGAAAGTTCACCTGAGGGTCCGCGCGGCGCTCGAGGACGGCTCCGTTGAAGGAAGCGAGCGGGCTGCATCGTCGACCGGGCAGGCGCGCGGGGTGTGAACCTACTACGGCCCTGATCGATCTTTACTTCCTTGTTGGAGGACGTATCCAGCATTCTGCGGCGCGAGCCTCTCCGTGCGCGGCCGATGCGACGTCCGGATCGCGTGTCCCGGTGTCCGTCACGTCGCGCGCCGGCGCCTCCGCGGACGTGAGGGAGACCCCGGCGGCGCCGCCGGCTCCCCGCTGCGTCCGGCGTCCCACTGCGCGACGGCGCGCTTCGGCGCCACGCGACGCCAGGCCCCCACGAGCAGCTCTTCCAGGAGCGTCCGGTCGACGCGACGGAGCTCCACCCGCGTCCAGCCCTGGTGTCCCCACGGCGTCACCGAGAAGACGTCGGGCTGCGCCTGCACCAGGCTGTCCTGCTCCTCCAGCGACAGCTTCAGGACGGCGCCCTCCTGCTCCACCCAGTGCGTCGCGAAGATCTTCCCTCGCACGCGGAACGACGGCTTGCCGAAGTGGTCCTGCTCCTCGGCCTCGGGCAGCGACAGCGCGAGCTTTCGAAGGTCGTCGGAAGAGATCATGGCGGTGTGCCTCGGCAAGGGGATGGGTCGCTGTCGTGAAGGGAGCTCAGGCCCGCGCTGCCTCGAAGACCCGGAAGAAGCTCGGCGTCTCTCGCACGCTCGTCACGCCGAACCCCGCTGCCTCGAGCAGCGCGCGGTACTCGGCCTCCGTGCGCTCGCGTCCTCCCGTGTTCACGAGCATGTTGATATCGCTGAACGTGAGGACCCAGTCGAGGGCCGTGTTCCCGCGCTGGGCGGGGGAGGCGGGGGCGGGCGCCTCCACGACGAGCAGGCGCGCCGCGCCGGCCATCGCCTGGCGGCACTTGCCCAGGATCTGCAGGCTGCGGGCGTCGTCCCAGTCGTGGATCACGCTCTTGAGCACGTAGACGTCGGCGGCCGGAGGCGCCGTGTCGAAGCAGCTCCCGGCGACGAAGGAGGCGCGGGCGGCGACGCCGCGCGACGCGAACAGCTGGAGCGCTCCTCCGCGCGCGTGCTCGAGATCGAAGACGACCCCTTCCACGCCGGCATGGGCCTCCAGGATCGCGCAGAGCAGGGCGCCGTAGCCGCCGCCCACATCGACCACCCGGCGCGCGCCGCGGAGATCGACGGCTCCGACGATGCCGGGCGCGACCCCGCGGGTGAGCTCGACCATGGCCTGGTGGAAGATCGCGGCGGCGGCCGGGTCGCGCGCCATCTCGTCGAAGTGCTCGGTCCCGGACGACGCCGCGGCGTCTCCGGCGCTCCACGCCATCCGGCCGGTGCGGACGCAGTCGGCCAAGCGGCCCCAGGCCTGCCAGACGCCCGGTCCGCCCATGAGCCGAGACCACGCGCGCCGCGCGGTGGGGGAGCTCGTCTCGAGGCATCGCCCCATCTCGGTGAGCTCGAGCTGCTCCCCGCGCGCGGCGAGCAGCTCGAGCGTGACGAGCGCCCGGAGCAAGCGATCCGTCGCGTCGGGGTGCGTGCCGAGCCGCGCCGCGACCGCGCTGCTCGGAAGGGGCCCGTCGGCGAGGACGTCGGCGACGCCGAGCTCCGCGGCCGCGTGGACGACCTGCGGCACCCAGAGGCTCATGATCATCTGATTCAGGCGGAACGCAGGGGGAAGATTCGTGGGAGACCCGCTCGACATGGTGTTCGCTCCTTCGGGCCTACCTTGGGGGGCACGACGCCGGGGGTATTGTAAAGATTTTACCTTTCCCGTACCACGCGCTCTCGAGCATGAGCCGCCTTCGACGGGATTGGAACATCTGATAGCAGCCATATTTGTTTTCTGCATTGCTCGCGCGTGCGTGCAAAAGAGCGCATTGACGGCTGCTGCCCGGGTCGAGCGAGCGAAGCGGCCCTACGGGCGACGGTGGGCAGGCGCAGAAACCAGCAGGGGCGACGTTGCGGACGACATGTCCCCATGACGCGTTCTCCCCGTGACGGCGACCGTGACATGTCACGGTAGAGCGTGACGGCGACCGTGACATGTCACGGTAGAGCGTGACGGCGGCCCCGTCGGGATCCTCGGCTCGGCGCGCGGCGTGAATCGCCCTTTTCGGCCTGATTTGCCTCGCCGGCGCGGCGCGCTGTGGGGAGCTCTCGAGCCGCGAGGTCATGCACGGCATGCCAACGATCACGATTCCAAGCAGCCCTTTTCTACTGGAGCGTTCCGCTCGCGCCCTTCGGAGCTCCAGATCCGGCGTCGATGAACCGCAGGAATGCGAGAGCATCCGGCTGGCACGCGCCCTGCTTACACAACGTCGACGCGCAACGTGGATGTGAACGTGGCGCGTGCGCGCACGTGCGCGGATCGAGACGGCTGTCTTTGACGAGCCAGTGGTTCGAGAGGTCAACTATAATGCACTTTCCGGCTCATCGTTGGTGGTCGATCTTATCCACCTTGCTTGTCGGCGGCGCGATCGCTATCTGCGTCGCCGGCTGCATGTTCGGCTCGGAGCCGCCCGCGGCCGACGATCTGCGGCTTCACTTCCCTGAGCAGGCCGCGCAGGTCCTCGGGACCGGCGAGGCCTGCGTGGCGGTCGAAGGGGGCTTCGGGCTCGCCTCGACGAGCGCGCCGCAGGGCGACGTCGACGCCCTGTTCCCTCGCCGAGGCGGGCTGCACGCCGCCATGCCGGCGCGCGGCGACGACGAGGTCCGCTTTCATCTGCCCGGGCCCGTCGGGCGACGCGGTCTGACGATGTTGTCTTCGGCAGAATCGACATAACGCAGCGGATACGGATCCTGATAACGACTTGAACCTTGGGATGAACGCATGACTCGCAAAATAGGTAGATTCAGTTGCCATCGACTGCTCATGGCGATGACGACCGCCGTCGCGGCGACCTCGCTCTCCGCGCCGGCGTCGGCGTTCAAGGTGGGCACGCACATCGCCACGGCGAACGAGACGGTGGCGCAGCTCGGGCTGCAGATCACGGAGGGACTGCAGCCGGACACGATCACGTTCACCGTGAACGGCCGTCAGCTCGACGTCGTCATCAGCGAGAAGGAGGCGTACGCCGCCGTGATCGACAAGCCCGAATTCTTCAACGCCGGCGTGACCGGGCCGGACGGCTTCCCCGATCCGTTCACCGGCCAGATGATGATGCACGGCAACGAGACGTCGAAGTTCAAGGATCTGGTAGAGCAGGTCACCGGCGTGCCACTTTCCGACCACTCGCACCATGACGCGTACGAGAACCGCAGTGGGCCCACCGAGTTCCGCTCGATCGACTTCGCGACCGCGATGCTCGAGTTCTTCGCGACCTACGAGGCATCCACCGAGGAGCGGAAGGAGGTCCTCGCCTTCATGATGGGTTACCTCTCCCACGGGGTCGGCGACAGCTTCTCTCACACGTGGGTGAACGACCTCGCCGGAGGCGCGTGGGCGCTGGAGGAGGGCGGGGGGATGTGGGGTAGCTTCAGCGAGGAGGTGAAGCACGTCGCGATCGAGAGTTACATCGACTCGATGGTCCCCGACGCTCTGCTCAGCATCAACGGCGATGGCGGCGGGCGCGGGCGCGTCACGCTCTCCGCGCCGGTCGCGTTTCTGGATGCGTTCTACTCCAGCCGCCCGGCGCACGCCCCGCCTCCGCCCCAGGATCAGGGCAGCACCTTCGATGGATTCGCGCAGTTCTTCGGCAACGTCAACCAGTTCTACGGCGGGCCCTTCTACAACTACTTCAACGCCCAGGTCGCGCTGGCGCCGTCGATCAAGGGCTGGTCCCGGCTCGGGGGCTTCTTCGACTTCGCCGAGGACGTCAGGAACAACGCCTTCGTGAACTTCGGGCTCGACGCGGCCGAGCTGCCGGCCGACATCCTGGATGATCTCGCCGTGAACTCCCTGTCGTGGGTCGACGACCTGACGCTCGGATTCGCCGACTGCCACGCGGAAGAGGGCGGCAGCAACGTCGTGGAGGAGCTGCGGGCGGCCATCGACTACGTCGGCGGCATCAACGACCGGCTCGAGCGGCACACCCGTCACGCCGAGATCGTGCGCCGGAACTGGATCCTCCTGAGCCAGTGCTCGTCGCAGAACCTCGCGAAGACCACCGCCGCCGACTTCGATCCGGGCGATCCGACGCTCAACACGGACGCCTGCGCGGATGTGGTGCGCGCGGGCTGGCAGGACGAGGGGAACCCGAGAGGGCTCTACCGCGGGGCCGTGCGCCCGGGGTCGCCGGTCGACGACGACTTCCTCCTGCGCCTCAAGGCCGCCTTCCTCGGCGGCGACGCGGACACGCTCTTCCTCGGGATCAACGACCCCACCCGCGGCGATGCGCCCTGGCACGACGAGCTCACGTTCGAGTCGGAGAACGGCCACCGCTCGATGCGCCGGAACCTGACCCGCGAGATCGACTATCTGGTCGGCTTCGGCTTCCGCGCCGCCGACCTCAAGGAGGTCATCTTGCCGGAGAAGGAGGTGGCCGGCATCAAGGAGTCGTACGACGCGTTCTGCGGCGCGGTCCGGGACCCGGCGTTCGAGACCTGCCTCAACGCCGCGTTCGCCCCGATCGCCGCGGCAGCGCGGCACGCCACCTGCGTCGCAGAGCACGTGCAGTGCGTCGTGGATAGCACCACGACGTGCCTCCAGAACGTGTGCTCCACGGCGTGCGGCCTGGTGCCCGGCGACTGCGACGCCGCCTGCGGTGTCGAATCGAGCGGCGCGTGCGAGGACACGTGCGTCGAATTGACCTGTCCGG
This sequence comes from Sorangium sp. So ce362, assembly GCF_051519845.1. Taxonomy (NCBI): domain Bacteria; kingdom Pseudomonadati; phylum Myxococcota; order Polyangiales; family Polyangiaceae; genus Sorangium; species Sorangium sp. So ce362. The sequence continues at coordinate 11,704,569 of NZ_CP150332.1, forward strand.
GCTACATCGAATGGCTCCCCCCGCCACCGCCCCCCTTCTGCAGCCCCGGGGCCTTCCTCGCGTGCAGGGCGCTGTGCCCCATCTTCGACGACGAGAGGCCCAACTGCGTCGAGGCCGCCATCGACCAGTTCGAATGCGACCTCGAGTCCGTCGCGTGCAACTTCGATGCGATGAAGGACACGATCGAGCTCGACAATTACGCCAGTGAGCTGCTCACTCCGGCGCGGCAGGCCTGCACCACGATCGACGACACGATCGCGTTCATCGAGTGCCTCGAGGGGGACCCGAGCAAGACCCCGGACGAGCAGAAGGCAGACCGCAGGACGTGCGTCGTCGACCGTTGTGACCAGCTCTCCGACATGACGAACGCGGAATGCGCGGCGATGTACGACGACCTCGAGGACGCCTACGAGCAGGCCGAGCGCATCCAGGATGCCCTCAGCCAGGCCGCCGATGCGCTGCGCGAGAGGCCGGCGCACGAGATCGTGAACCTCGCGTTCTTGCAGGAGGACCTGCAGGACCCCGACTACCTCGCGGACATCAGGGACGCCATCGACACGGCGCGCGACGACCTCTCGACCAATCCGCCCCTCCCTGGCGCGGCGCCCGACGAGGTGGCCAGATACAACCGCAAGATGGCCGTGCTCGATCGCTGGGATGCGCTCCTCGACGACGTCGCGTCCGCGTCCGTGTCTCCGGCGCCGCTCGCGGATCTCCGCAACGCCGCGGAGGACGCGGGCAACCTCATCGCCGACTCGGTCGCGCTCGGCCTCATCCCGACCGTGCTCGGGCCCACGGCGCAGCGGATCTTGAGCGACGTCGGGCCGTCGTTCACGGACACGTTCTTGCCGTTCTTCAACTCGGTGCAGGGCATGAAGCTCGCTCCCATGACCAGCCAGGACGACATCGCGGGCCTGTTCACCCAGGAGAACGTCAGCGCCGCTCGGCTGCCCTGGAACAGCACCAACACGTACTCGGCCGCGTGCGCGGCGGACTCGACGAACCTGTATTGCGACGCGCTCAAGAGCTTCGACGACCCGAACTGCCAGGACTGCGATGCGACGGCTCTGGCCCCGGACCCCGCGCGATTCGGCTGGATCCGCGGCCGCGGCCTCGTCGCGTGGAACGAGTACGACGCGAGCGACCCGGAGCGGCACGTCATCACAAGCTTCCCGCTGTCGAGCAGCGATGCGTTGTACGACAGCCTGTACACGCGTGTATTCGAGGTGCCCCTCGGGGCCCCGGGGTTCGCCGGCTTCGACGACCCGGGAGCGCCCTGGACGAGCGATGAGGCCGGGCTCGGCTCCGACTTCACGCAGTTCACCGAGGGATCGAGCTCGCTCCAGCTCAACGGCTGCAACTCCATGTCCGTGAAGAGCCCATTCTTCCGGACGGCGGACTGGGAGGCGGTGGGGGACCGGCTGCAGTTCGATCTCTTCGTGCCGGTGTCGCAGCCGAATCCGTTCTGGGTCGGCGGCATCCAGGCCATGATCACGATCCCGGGCGCCGGCGTCTTCTCGCAGCAGCTCCCGGTATGGACGAGCCTGACGTCGCTGCCCCGCGGCGCGTGGAGCACGATCGAGCTCATCGTCCCGCCGACCATCAAGGCGGCGCTGCTCGGCGACTTTGCGGACGCTCAGATCCGGATCGACGTGACCACGGCCTCGTGCCAGGATCCATTGCTCCTCGACAATCTGCGCTTCGGCGGCGACCGTTCGGACCGGGAGATTTACCACCTGCGGGGCAGCCAGATCTTCCAGGTCACGACCAACCCGCTGTTCAGCTTCGACGATGCCGGCGACTGGAACTCGACCGTCCCGCTGTCTACCTCGAGCGAGCGCGTCGAGGGGACGGGCTCGGTGGCGTTCACCGCGTCCGGGTACCTCGTGGTGACGAGCCGTCCGTTCAGCACCTCGGAGCTCGGGGGCGCCACCCAGAACCTCAGCGTCGACGTGTTCATCCCCGAGAGGCAGCCGAGCCAGCCGTGGAATGGCCAAATGCAGGCGTTCTTGACGTGCGGTCCCCACAACACCCTGCCGCTCGGTTCCCACAACCTCGTGAACCGGTTCGCCGGAGAGTTCAACACCGTCGAGTTCGTGCTGCCCTCGCAGGTGGTCGACACGCTGAACGGGAGCTTCCAGAATTGCCGCGTGAGCCTGACGCTCAACGCGAGCCCATCGGGGCAGGTTCGCCTCGACAACATGGGCTTCCATTGATGGTCGGCTGAGCGTCGGAGGTCCTGGGCGACCGGGGCCTTCGACGCACCGTCTCGGCTCGTCGGCGAGCCGAGACGAGCGAACAGGCAGTTGCCTCGAACGAGATTGAGTGCTAGCAAGCTGCCTCTGGCAGGATATTCACGGCGCTCCGGCGCTTGCCAGTACGAGTCGCGCTTGTGCCTGCTGCGCGGGTCTTTTGAGAACGGATGGTCTGAACGATGAATCCAAGGACGAACCGTGGACAGGCGACTGGGCTCGTTGGCGGCCTGTCGCTCGTAGGGATCCTGCTCTTGAGCCCGTTCATGATGGGGCACGGCTGCGGCGAGAGCAAAGGGAGCGTATGCGACGAGGCGGGAGCCACCGAGATGACCTTCGACGTGACGGGCTCCTGTGGGCCGACCGGCCGCATCACCGTGAGCGCGTGGACCGGCTCGTGCTCGCTGGCGGTCACGGGCGACGATGTGGCTCTCCCGATGAAGGGGAACCGCAGTCATGCCGTCGACCTTGTCGATCTGATGAAGGGGGGATGGTGGCTGGAAGGCGACACCGGCGAGCAAGGCATGCGCTGCGATTTCTTCGAGTCCGGCGGCGGGCTGGAGGCCCGTTGCAACGGCGGGGAGTTCGACTGCACGACTCATCTGGAGGCGCAGTGAGCCGCCGCGGCGACGTAGTCCGCTCGCGGAGCGGCGCAGCGGCGCCGAGGGCGCCTGCCAGGTAGCGCGGCGCCGAGCGCGCCGAAGGAGGCCATGGGAAGGGGAGCGCGACAGGACGGACCATGACGGTGGGCCCGTCCGAGATCGCCGCAGGACGTCGATTCCGGACCGCCCTGTCGCGCTCGAATCGAGATCCCCTTTCGGCTCTTCGATGTTTCTGCTTCACACGACAAGCGGCTTCACGCATCCAACATCCATTGCCGCCGGGGCGCTCGCGCACGATCCGCGGGCTGCGAGGCGAGGGCGCCTTGGCGGCGCCAGACGGCGAGGCTACGTTCCATGATGGCAATCACGATGATCCGGCGCAGCTCCTTGCAGATGGCCTGCGGCGCCGCCGCCTTGCTCTGCGGCGTGCTCCTCGGCTGCGGCGGCGATGAGGTGGATAAGGATGATCCCGTCTACATCGGTGGCACCGGCGGGATCGCGCTCGACGATTTCTTCAACGCGGAGGGCGAGACCTACTGCCGTCTCTCCTATGCTTGCTGCTCTCCCGTCGCCCTCGACAACCCGTTCCTGGCGACCACGGAGGAGACCTGCGCGGAGTTCAGGTCCGTCCTGCAGAGCGCGAGCACGCTGCCGGTCCTGCGCGCGTCCGTCGCGGCAGGGCGCCTCGTCTATTACCCCGACAGGATGCGCGCCTGCATCGATCGACTGAACACCGCCGGGTGCGCCGCGACGGACACCGACTGGCCCTGCCTCTTTGATGCGTTCGAGGGGCAGGTGCCGCTCGGAGGAGAGTGCACCGTCGAGCACGACTGCGAGAACTGGCACTGCGTCAAGCCGGACCCCGACGCCGACGTGGGCACCTGCGCTCCGTGGGCGCCCGACGGCGCAACGTGCAAGACGTTTGGCGAGTGCGACAGCGGCCGGTGCGACATCTTCGGGACCGACACGTGCGGGCCGCGGCTCCCGGTGGGGAGCGAGTGCGTCCTGCATCCGGACTGCGAGACCTATAACTGCGTGGAGGACACTGGGCTGTGCGGGCCGTCGCTCGACGACAACGGATGTCCTGCCGACGGGCGGATGCTCGACAACAAGACGCCGGCGGGCAACTGGTACCGATGAGCGTCGGCCGGCGCATCGCCCCTCGCCGTACGGCCGCTGGATCGAGCGTCGAGGGCGGCGGCCCGGAGGTCGAGCCGCGCCGGCATGCGCGGTGTGGCGCGGGCGCCCGCCGTTCGATTACTCTACGCGCCCATGAGAAAGCGGAGCGGGCGCCTCGCGCCGATGGCCGACGTGTTCGCCGCGAGGAAGCGACAGGCCGTCCCCCATGAGTTCGTGCTCGAGGCGCTCGCGCCGCTCGGGCCCGTGACGCGCCCGATGTTCGGCTGCGTGGCTGTCTATGTGGAGGAGAAGATCGTCCTCATCCTGCGCGACAAGCCCGCGCCCTCGCAGGACAACGGCGTCTGGCTCGCCACGACCGAGGAGCACCACGCGGCCCTGCGCGCGGAGTTCCCGGGCATGCGGAGCATCGAGGTGCTCGGGGAGGGGGTGACCGGCTGGCAGGTGCTCCCGGCGGACGCGCCCGATTTCGAGGAGGCCGCGCTGCTGGCCTGCGCGCTCATCCGGGCCGGCGATCCGCGGATCGGGAAGGTGCCCGGAGAGCGGCGGAAGCGGCCCGCCTCGCCACGGGCCGAGACACCGGCGAAGGTGGCATCGAAGAAGCGGCCCGCCAAAAGGCGGCTGGGGCGCTCGCCGTGAAGAAGGCGGCGACGAAGCTGCGCCCGAAAAGGGCCGCGACCATCGCCGGTCCTCGCGAACGCGCATTCGTGCGATCGCTCACGTTTCGTGAAAAGGCTGAGTTGTATTGATGAGCTACAGATCCGCGGACCAGGACGCGTTGTGGTCTCGGGCGGGCGCGGTCGCGGAGGGACCAGGATGCGTTGTGGTCTCGGGCGAGCGGCCCCGCGTGCCCGGGCGCCTCAGCGCATCGCGTGGCTGCGGGTCATCCGGTTCGCGAACGTCGACAGGGTGAACGTGCCGATGCCAACGATCACCTCGAGCGCCTGCTCGGCGGTGAAGCCGGCGCGGAGGAAGGCGTCGAGCTCGGCGTCCGTCACGTGACCCCGCTCGCGCAGCGTCGCCTCGGTGAATGCGGCGAGCGCCTGGAGGCGAGCGTCGGGCACGGGCGTTCGCTCGAACAGCGCAGCGGCCACCGCGGGAGGAGCCCCCGCGCGGAGGAGCAGCTCGCGGTGCATCGTGCGGCAGAGATCGCAGCCGTTCTCGCCCGCGACCACCATCACCACGACCTCGCGCTCCATCGGCGAGAGGGTCGCCTCCTCGAAGAGGGCCAGGAGATCGTCGAAGGCGCGGACCAGGAGCGGCGAGGTCGCGAAGCGGGCCACGGGCAGCGGCACGAAGCCGAACTTGCGCGCGGTCCGCTCCAGCGCAGGGCGGACCGCCGCGGGCGCGGTGTCGAGCGTGTGGGCGGGGAAATGAGGGGAAGGAGCGGGCTGGCTCATGAGGTGGACGTCCCTGGGTTATTGGTTGTCAATGCAATCAATTGGGTGTCGGAGCGCAGGGTCGAGGGCCGGCGCGGCGCTCAGCCCTCGGGCTCGAGGTTCGCGAGGAGGCGCTGCAGCGTGCGCCGGGTCGTGAGGAGGTCGTCCTCCGGGATGCCGGCGCGCAGCGCGTCGACCATGGCCATGGCCTCGCTCGACAGCGCCTTGCGCAGCTGGCGCCCGCGCGCCGTGAGGTAGACGAGCCGGGCGCGCCGGTCCGTCGGGTCCTGGCGGCGCGCGATCAGCCCGTCGCGATCCATGAGCGCCAGGATGCGGCTCATCGTGGGCACATCACGGAAGGTGCGCTCGGCGAGGTGCGTCTGCGTGACGCCCTCCTGCTCCCACAGCCGGACGAGCACCATCCATTGCTCGGGCGTGATCTCGACGCCATGGGCGCGGAAGCGCCGGTACATCGCGGCGCGGGACGCGAGGTACACGCGCGCCACCCAGTAGCCGAGCGCGTTGTCGAGGATGATCCCCCCCTCGGCCGTGAACTGGTCGCGCATGGTGGACCGAGCGTAACCCCGGCGTGTTGGTTGTCAATGCAATCAATTGTCTCGCGCCCCGCGCTGGGGCGCGCCCGGGGCCGGAGCCCGAGGCGGGTGAGCGCGCCCCCGCCGCGCCGTGGCGTCACGCGCTCGTGACAGCTGTAACCCCTGTAACCCCGCGCTGTTGCGGGCGCGCGACACCCGGCCGAGGTGCCGCCCCGCGCGGCCCGCCCGCGCCCCCGCCCGGAAGCCCCGTTGCGCCGCCCGAGCGGGGCGCAGGGGCAGCCGGCGAGCGCCGCATGCGCGCGCGCCGGAGCTCCGGCACCGCGCTTGCGATGGGCGCTCGTCGACCCCGATCGGCACGCCAACCGACTCACCCACTCCAGAGACGACAAGGAGAAGCATGACGACCATGAACCTCGCCCACGTCCTCGCCTGCATGAGCTCTCTCTCCCTTGTGGCCTGCGTGGCTGGCGAACCGCGAGAGTCGCCCGGAGGGGCGCAGGGCCCGGACCTCGCCGACGCCGGCGCGCGAGACCCGCTCGGCGTCGATCTCGAGGCTGTGGGCCTCTCGGCGGGCGACACGCCCTGCGGCGACGACGCGCACGTCGCCTCGATCGCCGACAGGGTGGGCCGCTACCCACCACGCTGGGCCCCTGCCAGAGCACGGCGGTCTTCACGAACGTGCATTGCGACGCGATCGACGACTACGCTTCGGGCCCGGCGATCGCGGACTCGGTCTCCTGGTGCCGCGTCGGCCCCTTTGCCGGCGACGCGCAGCGCTCCGCCAGCTCCCAGGGCCTGCCGGACGCCTTCGAGGGCCGCCAGACCGTCGCGGCGTGCGGCACGGCGAGGACCAACCTCAAGGGCCATGTCAAGAAGGGGCTCAGCGGCGCGTGGGCCGTGCCCCCGGGGAAGAGCGTGAACATCAGCCCCGGCCACGTCGCGACCGTCGACGTTCACCACCACGACCTGATCGAGTACGACAACTTCGACACTCCCTACGGCGGGAGCGATCTGCGCTTCACCGTCACGCCGAGCGCGGGCGCCTGGTACCGCTACACCGGCGCTTACATCGAATACTTCCCGGTGCCCTGAATCGAAGCCTCTGCGATGGCGTCGCGCCGCACCGGCGCACGCCATCGAATGCCGCCCCGCGCGCCCTGGGCTCACGCCCCCCCGCTCGCAGCGGGACGGGGCGGCATTCTGCCAGGCAAGCTCGAGCGGTTCGCCCAGGTGGCCGGGCACGAGGCGACCTCGCCGTCCTCGTGCCCGCCTTCCTCGTCCGAGGTCTACTCCAGGGCGTTGGCGAACGCGTTCTTCAGCTCGGAGGCGATGTCCCCCGACGACATCTCGCCGGAGTTGACGATGCCCACGGCGTGGTAGCCCGACGGCAGGCGGATGACCGCGGAGCGGGCGTGGGTCGTCCTGAAGGCGTTCGGGACGCTCCCGCTGCGGTTCACCGGGTGCGAGCCGCCATGGTAGGGGCTCGCCTTCCAGCCGTAGAGGTCCTCGAGCTTCGCGCTCGCGATCTCGCTGGACCAGACGAGCCGATTGCTCCGCGTGGCCGAGGAGCCCGTGGGCGAATAGAGCGCGTCGTAGGTCGAGGGGCTGATGAATCCGCTGCTGTGCCCGAGGTACTGGAAGATCGAGGCGAACGCCTTCGACGAGTAGTACCAGCCGCCCTGCGCCTTGCAGTGCCCGGCGAGGACCTTCGAGTTGTAGATGACGCCGGCGTACGGATCGGTCTTCGTCGTGTACGCCCCTGCGATCGTCCACCCGTTGACCAGGATGCCGAGGGCGTTCGGATCCGGGTTGCAGGTGGCCGCGAGGTCGGGGTCGACAGGGTCGAAGATGTAGTGGCGGACGAACGTCTCGTACCACCACCCCATGGCCTGGATGATGTCGTTTCCCGTCGCGCTCCACCCGTTGTTCGCGACGGCGTTGTTGATCGCCGGCAGGTTGGCCGGGTTCCCGACGATCGGGACCAGGTACGTGAGCAGCTTGCTGTTGATGTTGTGGTAGCTCCGGACGCCGTAGTCGCTGTCCTCCACGGGGACCAGGAGCTGAACGAAGGGGTTCGCCGGATCCCCTCCTCGGATGCCGGACCTGTGCTGGAGGAGATCGCGGAACGTGATCTTCCGGTTCTCGACCGGGAGCGCGTTCTTCACCACCGCGGGCAGGTAGTGGCGGATCTCGTTGTCGAGGAAGCTGAGCACCTGCGGGGTGCTCTTCCCTTGCTCCTCCAGCACCTTCACGAGCAAGAGCCCGCCGACCATCTTTGTCGCGCTGCCCACGTTCGCGAGGACATTCCAGGTCATCGCGTTGGAGTGGGTCGCCGCTCCTCCGGACACGCCGTAGCGGAACCCGGTCGTGCGGACGAGCGTCGTGGAATATCCCTTCGTGCTTCCGAAGCGGCTCCGGATCTGATCCTCGTATTCATCGACGTTCAGCTGTGCGCCTTGAGCCGGCGCGCTGAGCCCCGCCGTCGCGGCGACGAGCGACACGGCTCCGAGGGCCTGGAAGAAGGCGCGGGGCTTCGAGCGGTGTAATGATGCGAACATGGGCTTCTCCTTGCGTGACATGGGGGTTGGACCCGCCGAGCCTGGCCCGGGAGGTCGAATGAGACATCCTCGCGAGGCGCGGAGCGGAGCGCCGAGAGGTCATGCGGTGGCAAAGCGCGCCGCGGTCACGGACAGGTGCTCGACGCGCGCCTTGGGCTGAGCGCAATGCACGCCGTGTGCCGGCGTGAGATGGCCGCTCCGACCGCGCCGTGGGTCAGGGACAGGCGCTCAGGGGCGAACGAGCGCCATCCGAATCGCACGCTCGACCGGAGAGGCGTCGTCGCGCCACGGGTCGAGCGCTTCCCTCGGCAGCAAGGGAGGTTGCGCGAGGAATCTGGGCCGGTCGCCGCGCAGGAGGGGCTGCGCCGCGTGAACGAGGAACGGGTGACACAGGTACACCGTGCCAGCCGGTCCAGTCGCGACGGCCTCGGGGCGGTGCGACGACTCGGCGAAGTCGGTGCTGGCGAGCTCGCCGAGGGTCAGCCCCTCCGCTCCGTGAGGTTCGAGCCTTCGGACGATGTCGAAGTGCGAACCAACGCGAAGACGCGTCGGTGCATCCTGGTCACCGACGTCGGAGAAGAGGAAGAGCATGAGGAGCGCACGCCCCTTCGACGCCACGTTGGCCCGCCACTTGAGGAAGTCCGGCTCGCCCTCCGTTCCGAAGCTCACATCGATGTGCCAGCCGCAGTCGCCCGGATCGTCTGGCGAGGGGAAGCGGATCGGGAATGTGCCGAGGCTGCCGCGAGGCATCCAGCGTCCAGGCCCCACGAGCGCGTCGTAGGCCGCGTGCAGCTTCGGTGTGCTGGCCGCCGCACGGAAGAGCGGGTTCGGGATCTCGCCGACACGCACGACGGGGCGCGTCCAGGTGGAGGGCGCGTCCTCCGCACACCCGGTGGCGAGCCACAAGACTCGACGACATGCGTCGGCGAGCTCACGGGGGAAAGCTTCGTCGATCCGAACGAAGCCATCGTGGACGAACTGTTCAATCTGCGCTGCGGACAGCGCGAAATCATGATGAGGCATCTGAGATCTCCTGTTGTTCCAGCTCAAGGCACACGACTGCGCACGACGCGCGCGTCGCGGACGACCCATGAGCGCCGGGATGCGGCGCTCAGCCGAGCAGGAACACGGAGAACTTCATCATCGACGGAGTAGTAACGGACGGCTCGCAGTCCGTCAATGAGGTCCGTCGTCTCGCCGAGGTCGCCGAGGCCCAGCTCCCGGCGGTTCGGCAGCACGCGCATCGCGCCGGGCGTCGACGACTGCGGGACGATGTAGAGGATGCCCGCGTCCTCGGCGATCGTCGGTCGTGGGCCGAGCTTCTGCGCCGCGCGTTCGCGCTCGCGAGGGGGCCCCGCGAGCCCGGGCGCGTCAGCGCATCATCATCACCACGACCTCGCGCTCCATCGGCGAGAGGGCGCGCTCGCGCCGTGACGTGTCACGGATCCAGCGTTCCAGCGTGACATGTCACGGGGGGCGGAACGGTCGGTGCTCGCGCGCAGGACGGATCCCGGAGGGTAACCCCTGCGCCCCGGGGGCAGCGTTCCTCGATGTACAGACTCGCCAGGATCTGGCAACGAGGAAAGGCTCTGAACAAAGGTCGCTCGGCTCGTTCGCATGGCTTCTTCCTGGTACGCTCTCCTCGTGTTTCCCGCGCCTGGTCCGATTGACGTCTTCATCTCGTACGCGGCCGCGAACGAGAAGCAGAAGGACGTGCTCAGAAAACATCTGTCGGCCCTGAAGCGCGAAGGGAAAGTCCGCACCTGGCATACCGGGCGCGTCGGGGTCGGGAGCGATCGAGACGCCGAGCTCGCGGCTCGCCTCGACGCGGCTCACCTCATCGTCCTTCTCGTCAGCGTCGATTACCTCGCCGCCGACGCGCAGTGGCGAGAGATGGAACGGGCGCTCGGGCGCCACAACGCTGGGCGGGCGCGGGTCATCCCCATCCTCCTCGACGCGTGCGACTGGGAGGGCACGCCGTTCTCCGCTCTGGCGCCGCTGCCCCCCAACGGCGTCCCCGTGATGTCGTGGGAGCGCGAGAGCGAGGCGTGGACCTCCGTGACGCTCGCCATCCGGGCCGCCGTCGCAGACTGCACGCACAGGACCACTGCGCCCACCCTGGTGGACACGAGCGCGCCGACGCGGCCGGCACACACGGCACGCACCGAGAGGACACTCGACACGTCCCCACCCGCTGCCGCCCTGCCCTCCGCGGGGACCGGCGGGGCCCCACCCGCGCGACACCGAGGCAGAGCCAGGGCCTCGACGGCAGCTCGCGCGCTGATGGCCATCGTCGTGCTGGGGCCGTTCGCGGCGGTCGCGCTCTTCATCGATCGATTCACCACGACAGGTCAGACGGCAGGCGCGGCGGCGGCGGACGCGGGGCCGGCTGACGCGGGACCGACGGCGCGGCCGCGGACCCCGCCGCCGAGGACCGTGACCGCCGGCGAGCCGGAGCCGCGGCCGCCGCGCGGACCCTAGCGACGGTGTGACGACCCTCCCCAGCGCGAGCGCGCGCGCCGCAGGCGTGACCTGCGAGATTGTCACGCTCACTCCGCAGAGCCAGCGGGCGCCGGCGAACTGGGCAGGGGGGCGAGGGCGCGGAAGGCGCTGCTGGCCGTGATGGACGCGCGAGGGGGACGGCCTCTCGCCGATCACCTTCGTCTCCAGCGCCGATGCCGGACACTTGACGCGGCCTGGGGGTAGTCGACAATGCGCCTATGGCGCGCACCGCTCCGGTCCCGAACATCCCCGCAATCCCTGGCATGAACCCCGGTGTGTGGATCATGGGCGGCGAGGGCGGAGGTGGGGGAGGCAATGGCCGCGGCGGGAGCGGCAGCGGCAATGGGCAAGGCGCTGGCGGTGGCAATGGAGGGAACGACGCGCAAGGGGGCGGCAAGGGCGCCGGATCGTGCGGTCCTGGCAGCGGGGCCGGCTGTCCCAACCCGTCCCACGGCGGCGGGGGCGGCACACACGCCGGCGACCCCATCGACCCGGTGACCGGCCGTGTCTACACGGTCCCTGCGGTCGATCTGGCGCTCCCAGGGCCGCTGCCGCTCGTGATCAAACGAACCTACAGCAGCACCGGCTCAGGTGAAGAGCACGTCCTCATGCGCAGCCCCGCGGGGCGGATCGTCGAGGAGCGGACCTTCGACGGTCGAACGATCCGATCCAAACACGATCTGCTCGGACGCATCGTTCAGAGCGAGAGCGGCTCCGGCGAGATCACCGAGTTCAAATACGACCCCGTCGGGCGGCTCGTCGAGCGGGCCTACGCAGACGGCACGGCGGAGCCGTTGAGTACGACGCGGTGGGACGCCTGCTGTGTGCAGAGTCCTCCGTGTCCGAGACGGTGTTCAGGTATGATGGCCGCGGACGGCTGGCTGCAGAGCTGCACCGGGTGAACGGCCATAACTACGTCGTCGAGAGCGCCTACGGTGCGGCCGGACATCGCACGCGCAGGAGCACCTCCTTAGGATACGTCGAGAGCATGGTGATCGGGCGCATCACGCACCAGCGGGTATTCCGCCCCGCGGGCCAGCCGCGCGTAGGCGAGCCTGCCTGGGCCGGTCCCAGGCCACCTGGGCTCACGGAAGAGCATTATCACGCGTACACGTCCGCGGGCGACCTTCAGGAGGAGTGGGGGCTCGTCGAGGGGCGCATGGGGTACACGTACGATCCGGTCTCGCAGGTCCTGTCCCGGGTGCCTCAGCGCGCGCGCCGAGCTCTTCGGCTACGACACGGCGGAGAACGTCCACGAGGCCGGTCCCCCGGCGCAGCTCTGCAGCCGGCCGTCCACCTCGGCTTTCGCTGACCGGAGGCGAGGCGGACCGCCATGTCAGATGCCATGATTCCCGTCTGGGAGACCTCGGGCTGGTCCGACGCGGAGGTCGGCGTCGCGGCCATCCACGCGCTCAGGGCCGACTGGGCCTCTCAGGAGCGGCTGCGGGAGCTCGCGCTCGCCGCGGAGCCTGTCGCGATCCGCGAGGCGGCCCTCCTCGCCGTGGCGCTCGCGCCGAGCAACCTGCCGGTGTTGCGCCAGGGTGTGATCGCGGCGCAGCACGAGGTGCGTGCCGCCTCGGTCGCCGGCCTGCGCGCGGATCCTCTGGCCCGACCGCTCGCGGCGCACCTCCTGGCGAGTGACCCGTCGTGCGGCGTGCGCGCGGCGGCGGCGACGTTGCTCGCCGGCGATCCCAGGTACACGCCCGCTCTGCGCCGGGCATTCGAGGCGCCGCTGCCGAACCCTGGCGTGGATCCGGAGGCACCTCGGCTCGAGGGCGCACTGGTGCGTGCGCTGGTCAGAGAGCCGGCGGTCGTCGAGCAGGTGAAGGGTCGGCTCGCTGCGCTGGCGAGTGATGTCCGCGATCTCGTGCTCGAGCACCTGTGGGCACGTCCGGAGCAGCGCCCCGATGTGCGCGCCCTGCTCGCGCACGAGGCCGCCCTGGTTCGCGCGTCGGCAGCGCGGGCGCTGCGTCGCGATCCGGAGGCGGCGAGCGCGCTGCTCGACCTGGCCCATGATCCGTCGCCGCTCGTCCGGGCGGCAGCGGTGTCCGTGCTCGGCTTCGATGCGGTGGCGGCGCAGGTGAGGGCAGGCCGGCTCGCGGACGCGAGCGAGCACACGTCGGTGCGCGTGGCGATCGTGGAGACCCTGCGCGCCGGCGAGGAGGAGATGGTTCGAGCGCTGCTGTCCGATCCGAGCCCGACGCTCCGCGGGGTGGCCGCGTCCGCTCTGCGGGACGACGCGGCGTCCGTCGCGGCGCGTCGGGCCCTGCTCGAGGACGCCGCGCCGTTCGTGCGGGCGCGCGCCGTGAGCAGCCTCGCGCGTCAGGATGCGCTGTTCGACAGCGTCATGCCCTGCCTTGGAGATCCGGATCCCCACGTCCGCCGGGCCGCCATCGAGGTCCTCGGTCGATACCCGCCGGCGCTTTCGCTGCTCCGGCGGCACATCGATGCGCGCTCCCCGGTTGGACCAGCCGCGATGCAGGCGCTGCGCGACGAGCCGGAGTCGCTCCCGCTGCTGCGCACGCGCCTCCGTCCGGCCCGGCGCGTGGAGCGGCGGCGCAGGCTGCGCGACCTGGCCCGGGATCCCTCCTCGGTCGCGGGGGTGCGCGCGCTGCTCGACGACCCCGACGTGCTTGTCCGGGCCGATGCGGCCAGCGCGCTCGGCGACGCCCGGGATGAGGCGATCGTGCGCCGGCTCGACGATCCAGACCCGTGGTGGCGTGCGGTTGCGGTGAGGGCCGTCGCCGGGACGGCGGAAGCGCGGGAAGTGCTCCTGCGACGGCTCGGGGACGGCGACGGCGCCGTGCGCGCCGCGGCGGCGGAGGCGCTGGCCGGGGACGAGGCGGCGGCGCCGCGCATCCGGGAGCTCCTCGACGAGCCCGCCGCCGCGGTTCGCGCCGCGGCGATCACGGCGCTCGCGCGAGACGCGGGCTCCGTGGAGCGGGTCGCCGCCACGCTGGACGAGCCCTCGGACATGGACGGGGATCCAGCGCAGCTCGCGGCGGCGCGGGCGATCGCCGGCCGGCCGGAGCTGGCGGGCCGGCTGCGCGCCCTCGTGGAGCGAGGCGACTACGCCGCCGAGGTGACCCGGGTCGCGCTGGAGTCGCTGGCACCCACGGACGCGCCCGTGGATACCCTCCTCGGGATGCTGGACGACGTCCAGGAGCTCGATGCGCTGAGGCTCCCGGCCGCGAGGCTCCTCTGGGCCCAGGGTCAGCACCGCGCCGCGGTCATCGCCCGGATTGACGATCCCAGCCCCGCGCTCCGCGCCGCAGCGCTGGAGCTCCTCGGCGACGACGCGAGCGCCGTCGATCTCGCCCGGGCGCGCCTGCGCGACAGCGACGCGCGCGTGCGCGCCGCCGCTGCTGCCGCCCTGCGCCGCCGCACGCCCACGGACCGGGGTGTCGCGCTCGTCGAGCTCGCGGAGGAGACGCGGGTCGCGACGGAGGGCAGACTTCACGATGCTCCGGTCCTATCGCGATCGGAGCTGCGTTTGGAGGTCGACCCACGAAAAGACGCTGTGATCGCGTGGCTCTGTGCGCGGCTTGCGAGCGACGAACGCGGCGGGGCTATCGCGGCCGGCGCGGAGGTGGCGCGCTCGGAGGTGCCGTGGGGGGTCAAGGACGTGTACCTGGTGCGGCTGCCGTTCGATCAGGAGGAGGCCCCGCTCGCGGCCGGCGTGTTTCCGATGCACAACCTGATCGAGATCTCTGCGGTTGCGCGCCAGCTCACGGCCGAGAGGTCACCGTCGATCTGGCTCGTGTGTGCGGACGTCGCGTTCTCGGATCTGGCGCCGCCGGAGCTCGAACCGGGCACGGTTGCGTGGGGACCCACGTATTTCGGAGTGCGGATTTGCCGCTCGCACTAGCTCGTTCTGGCCGCATGAAGTGCGGTCAGGGCTGGGCGGCCGCTGGACGCGCGAGGCCGCCGCGACGAGGGCTCAGGGGCTCATGCCGGTGAGGTCGATCAGCGCGGCGCGGGCCCGGGTCGGGGTCGTCCCGGTGAACTGCTTCACGTCGCGCGCGAGGTGCGCCTGGTCGTAGTAGCCGAACCGCTGCGCGAGCTCCGCCCAGGTCCCCGAGGCGCCCGCCTTGAGGTGCTGCACCAGCCGGTCGAAGCGCACGAGGCGGGCGAGGAGCTTGGGGGGGACGCCGACGTTCTCGCGGAACAGGTCGATCACGTGCTTCTGGCTGTAGCCGAGCTCGCGCGCGAGCGCCCGCATGTCGACCGCGCCCCCGCGCTCCTCGATCCGCCGCACCGCCCACGGCACAACGCCGAGCTCGTGCCGCGCCTCGTCGACGCGCTCGCCGAGCGCGCGCTCGATCAGGTCGAAGCGCTCGTCCCACGTGGGGAGCTCCTCGAGGCGCTCCGCCAGGCGGTCGTGCTTTCTGGGCAGGAGATCGCGGGCCGAGACCACGCGCCCGGTGAGCTCCGCCATCGGCACGCCGAAGAAGAGCCGCGCCCCGATGGGCGTGAGGTTCACCTGGAGCCCGCGCTGGAACCCGTCGTGCTCGGTCAGCGTGAAGGTGTCGCCGAGCCCGGCGACGAAGCCGCCCGGGTACAGGGCGTGGCGGCCGTCGGCCCCGGCGTCGAACACGCGAATCGGCGGTCCGAACTCGATGATGACGACGACCTGCGGCACCGGGAACTCGACCCGCCGCAGCGGCCCGGGCGCCTCCTCCGTGTAGCCGCTGTAGTCGCGGATGTAGGGGCGGAGCCGCGCCGCCGGGGGCCGGGTCGCGAGCTCCCAGCGGCTCTCACCGGACGTGCCTCCCGTGACCCGCGCACGCTGAGCCAGCGCTTGCATCGAGGGGCAAGCGTAACACGGGACCTCCGCGCCCCGCGCACCGGCGACCCGGATACGTCAGCGGGCGGTCTTACAGCACCTGAACCCGAGGTGGTAATTCACGTGCCACGCGTTCTCCATCGGCTCCACGTGCCAGCGTGGGCTGTAGGAGCAGTGGTCGGGGTACGTCTCCCGGCCCTTCGGCCGGGGCGCGTCGTGCGCGCGGGCGACCTCGACGTAGAACCAGGCGCTCCCCTTGAGCTGGCTGTACTGCTTGCCGTCGTCCCGGTCGCGGCGGGTCATGATCTCGGCCACGTTGCCGTGCTGATCGAAGACCCCGAACCGGGAGCGGCACGCCGGGTGAGCGCCCGCCGGCTCGGTGTCGGTCGCGCAGGTCTCGTAGGCGGAGCGCGCCGTGTCGGCGTCGCAGGGCTTGCCGTCGATGTCGCGCTGCCGCGCCTGCGTGTGGCAGACGGTGAGATCGAGCTCGTCGCCGTAGGCGTACGTCCTCGGCTGGCCGCCCTCCGGGTCGCCGCGGCACGCGAGGCTCCACTCGTCCTCGGTGCAGAGGCGCTTGCCCTGCAGGCTGCACACGGCCGCCGCCTGCGTCGGGCCCGCCCACACCATCGGCAGCTCGCACGGCTTGTTGGGGAACTCGAAGATGTCGATGCAGAACTCGGCCGGCCTCGGCTTCCCGCGCGCGTGCTTGAAGACGGGCACCATGTTCTCGTGGCCGCCGCAGCGCGCGCGCTGCTCCTCCGTCTGGAGGACGACGCCGCGGAGCCCCTCGAGACACTGCTCCTTCGAGCGCGTGTGCCGCGCGAGCGCCCTGTTGCCCTGGTTGATGCGCGACGGCCCGCCCGAGCCGAAGTTCTTCTCCAGGAAGAGCTCGGGGTTCTTGAGCCTGCGCTCGCGCGCCGTGAGCTCCTTCAGCGAGAAGAGCCGCACCAGATCCTCGCGCTCCTCGTAGTGCGTCGCCATCGGATCCCCGGCCGGCGGCGCCGAGCCGCCGTCCGCCGGAGGAGCGCCGGCGGGAGGCGCGCCGGCTGAGCCCGAGGCCGCAGGGCCAGCGGAGGCCGCGGGGCCCGCCGCGGGTGCGGAGGGGCTCGCCGCGGGCGGCGCGGCGGCGTCGCCGCGGCCGCGATCGGCGTCGCCGCGGGAGCAGGCCGGCATGGCCGCGGCGAGCGCCGCGAGCGCGAGGCGCAGGGGACGGGAGCGCTGTGTCACGTGGGCGAGGTCAGAGGGTCGCAGCGACGATCTCGGAGAGGCTCGCCTCGTCGACGACGCCGGTCAGGTACGCCGCGACGTTCCCCTGCCGGTCGATCACCACGAGGCTCGGCAGCTTGTCCACCCCGTAACGGACCGACGCTTCCTTCGCGTCGTCGATGAGGATCGGATACGAGAGGCCCTTCTTGAGGGCGTATTCGCTGGCCACGTGGGGCGGGTCATCCACGTTGACGCCGAGCACCACGAGCCCCCTCTTCTCGTACCGGCGCGCGATCCGGTCGAGGATCGGCGCCTGGACCGCGCAGGGCCCGCACCAGGTGGCCCAGAAATCGAGGATCACCGGCTGGCCCTTGAGCTCGGCGAGCTGCATGCGCGCGCCGGGGTCGCCGTTGGCCGCGACCGGCAGCGTCACGTCGGGGGCCGCTGCGCCGACCATGCCCCCGACCCCGGGCGACAGCCGCGGCAGGATCGCAAGGCCGAAGAGCGCGCTCAGGGCGATGAGCACCGCGACTGCAGGGTAGAGAATCTTACCGGAATTGAACTCGGGTTCGGCCATACGGGGGCCTCGGCTTCATAGCAAATCTTTGGGCCTACGCCCGAGCGCCTCTGGTACGGTCCGGCGCCTCGACCGGCCGGGCGCTTCGTGCCCGGCCCGGGGTCGGAGGCGCAGCGCGGCCCGCCGCGCGACGCCGCCGCCGCCGCCGGTGGGGTCGGGAGCGCAGCGCGGCTCGCCGCGCGCTGCCACCGCCGTTCGGGTCACGTCGTCGCCCGCGCGCTGGAGGAACCATGCTGGATCGTCCGAATCTTTCACGAGAAAATCCCACGGGGCCGCGCGGACGGCGCCCACCGCCCGGGCTCCTTCCGGTCAAATGGGCGGCCAAGTGGCCCCCCGATGACAGCGATCTGCCCGGAGCTCCGCCGGCGCCCGGCGGCGGTGGCTTCGCGGACGACGGCAACTTCAAGCGCGGCCGGTTCAGCCCGGCGTCGATCGTGGTCGGCCTCCTCCTCGCGCTCGGCGCCGCGGGCGCCATCTGGTTCGGCGTCAAGCAGGAGAGCCAGAGGATGACGGTCGACGCCATCGCCAAGGAGAAGAAGAACATCTTCGTCCTGCCGAAGAACGACCAGCTGCCCCTCTGGCGCACGTGGGCCGCCTCGAACGCCGAGCCGTCGCTCCAGCAGGAGGCGCTCATGCAGCTCGCGTGGGCCGGCGACCCCGAGGGCATCACGCTCGCGACGAAGACGCTCTCGCTCCCGGACCACCGCGTGAAGGGCGTCGCCGCGCAGGTGCTCGCCTACTACGGCTCGCCCAAGGCCGACAGCGCCAAGCCCGCGCTGCTCGAGGCGCTCAAGGCCGCCGACGAGAGCGACCGGCCCCAGATCGTCTGGTCCCTCATCGAGCTGAAGGAGCCGGCCGCGTTCAAGGACGCGATGGACCAGTACCGGAAGGGGTTCCTCTCGAAGGTCGAGCGGCTCGGCGGCGGCATGGCCTTCGATCCCGAGAAGCTCGCCGGCCTCGTGTCGCTCGAGGAGCTCGCGAAGCTCGCGACCGACGAGAGCCCGTCGGTGCGGCAGCTCGTCGCGACGGTCCTGTCGCGCAACGCCGAGTCCAAGTGGACGAGCGCGCTGATCTCGCTCGTGAAGGACAAGGACGTCGAGGTCGCGCGCGAGGCCGCGAACGGCCTCGGGCGGATCGGCGACGAGACGGCGCGCGCCCCGCTCCTCGAGGCGCTGTCGAACGCCGACAAGGACAGCCGCCAGCGCTTCCTCGAGGCGCTGCGCGACGGCATCGGCGGCGAGGGGCTCGTCCTCGCCCTCGAGAGCGTGAAGACGGACCCCGAGGAGACGACCTGGTTCCAGACGAAGCAGATCATGGAGATGCTGCGCGAGCTCGCCGATCCGCGCTCGGCCGATCCGCTCGTGAAGTGGATCGAGGCCAAGAAGCCGCCGCTGCACTGGCAGGGCGAGGCGGGGACGCGGCTCGCCGAGGTCGGCGACATCCGCGGCGCCAGGTACATCGGCGAGCGGATGCTGGCCGACCCGCTCAAGCTCTACAAGCTCGAGAAGTTCTGGGAGGCGGACGAGGGCGGGCACCTGTCGCGCACCGACCTGCCGCGCGTCGTCGGCGCCCGCATGCTCGCCGACCTCGCCACGGTCCACGCCGACAAGAGCGCCGAGCTCAAGGCCGCAGCCGAGGCGCCGATCATCCTGTGGCTCAAGGATCGCCCGCAGCCGCACGCGAACGGCCTGCGCTTCCTGGCCACGATCCGCTCCGAGAAGATCCTGAAGGACATGCGCGACTGGGCCTTCCCGACGGATCCGCTCCCCAAGGAGGGGCAGCAGCCGCCGTTCCCGGCGGCGTTCGAGACCGCGCAGAGCGCGCTCCGGTACGTCGGGCGCATGAAGGACGAGCCCTCCTACCCGCGGCTGCTCGATCAGTTCAACCGGAAGAAGGACCCGAAGATGGACATCACCCAGGACGGGCTCCAGGGCGCGGGGCTCGCGATGATGGGGATGGCGCTCCGCGCGGTCGCCTACGGCGCGTCGCAGGGGCTCGCCGAGTGGGGCGACCCGCGCGCCGTCGAGCCGCTGACGAAGCTCATCGAGGACGAGATGTGGCACGAGGAGGCCCGCCAGGCCGCGTGCGAGGCGCTCGCCTGGTGCGCCGACGACAAGGCGATGATCGAGGTGGCGAAGAAGGCGAAGGAGTTCGCGAGCCAGAAGGAGCCGCGCAAGCAGCTCATCGGCGCCTGCTACGCGTCGTCGCTCGCGCTCCGCCCGGTGCCGAGCGCGGCCGGCGAGCTCGTCCCGCTGCTCGTGGCCGACGTCGATCCCGGGGTGCGCATGGCCATCGCGCGCGCCATCGGCATCGGCGGCTTCGACGAGGCGGTGCAGGGGCAGCTCTTCGAGAAGCTGAAGGACGTCGAGGTCCGGAACGCCGCGGCGCTCGCGCTCATCCTCGGCGGCACGAGCGACACCGCGGCGCGGACGGTCGCGATGTACGCCGACTTCGACAAGGCGGCGCTCGACGACCTCAAGGACCACTACTACCGCGCGTTCGGCTACTGGTCGGACGAGGACTTCAAGCGCGGCAACCTCTACCGGTACGTCGCGAACGCCGAGGCGATCACGCGGGTGAAGGTCGCCGAGGCGCCGCAGGAGTGGGCGCGGCAGCGGCTGCAGGCCCAGTTCGACAACCTGAAGTACGACAACGGCCCGCACTCCGAGACCCGCGTCGTGCTGCGCTACCGGCTCTACCAGGCGGCCAAGAGCGGCGACGGCGGGCAGAAGAAGGGCGCGATCGAGACGCTCAAGTTCATGAAGGAGAAGGGCGTGCTCATGGCCCTGCGGCACGAGCAGGGCGAGACCGGCGCGCTCGCGAAGCGCGCGTTCCACGAGCTCATGAACCCGAAGGCCACCGTGGCCGAGGACCTGAGCGCGCTCGCCCCGGCCACAAAGGCCGGGGGCGCCGGCGTGCAGTAGCGCGCGCAGCCCGGCGCGCGGCCGCGCCGCGCTCGGCCGCGCGATCCGGGGGCAGGAGGCCCGGGAGCTCTCGAGGGAGGTCGTCCTCCCCGGGGATCCCGGGCTTCCCTGTTTTTGTTCGGGCTGCGCGGCCGAGGCGATGTCCAGCGCGCATCGGGCTGGCCGGAGCGCCGGGTGTCCGGCGCGTGTCGGGCTGGACAAAACGCACGTTTCGGAAGAGTGTTCGCGCCGAGGTGCATCGTGGCTACCTGGCGTGATGAGCTCATCGAAGCCGTGAAATCGAAGGCGGAGCGCGAGGCGGAAGAGCTCGCGCGGCACAAGAAGCGGGTCGCCGAGGCGCTCGCGGCCGCGGAGTCGGCCGTGTCGCATGGGGCCGAGTCGCTGAAGTTCGCGCACGAAAAGCTGCAGGAGAAGGGGCAGCCCGTCGTGCTCTCGCAGGAGCCGGACAAGCACCGGATCGCGTTCGGCGAGTTCAGCCTGGCGCTGGAGCTCCTGCGCGACTCCGCGATCGTCCGGGTGACCTTCGGCGACGGCAAGCCGCGCGAGTTCGACTTCGCGAAGGACCGCCACATCGCGCCCGCCGACGTGGAGGAGTACATCGGCCGCCGCGCGCTCGAGCTGGTCCGCGCGGCGCAGAAGGCCGCGCCGTGGTGAGCGCCGAGCGCGCCTCGGCCCGTCCGACGCGCGCGGTGGGGCTCCGTTGCGGCTTCGTCGCGGGCCTGCTCGCCGCGCTCGCGGCCTGCGCGCCGCCGGCCGTGCCGCCCCGCGGGGCGAGCGCGCCGTCGGCCGCCGCCGTGGCGCCCTCGGCGCCGGCCTCGATCGACCTCGACCCCGCCGCGGAGGCGCGGATCAAGGCGGACGTCGCGTACCTCGCGTCGCCCGAGCTCGCGGGGCGCGGTACGGGCGAGCCGGGGGCCGAGCTCGCGGCCGATTTCATCGCGCGCCGGTTCGCCGAGCTCAAGATCTCGCCGCTGGGCGGGCAGGGGAGCGACGCGAAGGCGTACCGGCAGGTGTTCGACGCGCGGGTGGGCGCCGACGTGGCGCCGGCGGCGCTCGCGGTGCAGCGCGCGGGCCGGAAGCAGAGCGTCGAGGCCGGCAAGCTGGTCACGGCCGACGGGAGCGCGAGCGGCACGGTCACGGGGGCCGCGGTGCTCGTGGGCCATGGCGTGACCGCGGCGGCGCTCTCCTGGGACGACTACGGCGGCCGCGACATCGAGGGGAAGATCGCGATCGTGCTCGACGGCGTGCCCACGCTGGGCGGCGGCGCGGAGGCGACGGCGCCGGCGGGGCCCGCGAAGGCCGGCGCGGCGCACGCGGGGACCGCGCAGGCCGGCGCGGCGCACGCGGGCCCGCACGGCGCAGCCGCGCACGCGGATCCGCATCACGCGCCGTCTCCGCGGCCGGCGGACGCGCTCCGCGACTTCGGCAGCGTCCGCTACAAGCTCCGCACCGCCCGCGAGCACAAGGCCGCCGGCGTGATCCTTGTCGCGGCGGGCGACGAGCTCCCGCGGGTGCCGGACGACGCCGCGAGCATGGGCATCCCGGCCGTGATGATCACGCGCTCCGCGGCCCGGGCGCTCTTCCCGACGGCCGGGCTCGCGCCGCCGGCGAAGCCCGCGGCCGCGAAGCAGGCCGCCGCGACGCCCGCGGCCGCGAAGCAGGCCGCCGCGAAGGCCCCTGCGCCGAAGCCGCTCGACGGCATCACCGTCGAGATCACGACCCAGGTCACCCCGCGAACGGCGCCGGCGTCGAACGTGATCGGCCTGCTCCCGGCGCGGGACGGCTCCCCTCACGCCGGCGAGTACGTCGTCGTCGGGGCGCACTACGATCACCTCGGTCACGGGGGCAACGCGCACTCGCGCGCGCCCGGCGTGCACGCGGTGCACCCGGGCGCCGACGACAACGCCTCGGGGACCGCGATGCTCCTGGAGGTGGCGCGGCGGTTCGCCTCGCTCCCCGCGCGGCCGGACCGCAACCTGCTGTTCATCGCGTTCGGCGCCGAGGAGATCGGCACCATCGGCTCGCGCCACTTCGTCGATCACCCGCCGGCGCCGCTCGGGGGGATCAAGCCCGTCGTGGCCATGATCAACGCGGACATGGTGGGCCGGATGCAGAACGACAAGCTCCTCGTCGACGGCCTCGGCACCTCGCCCGACTGGAAGCCGATCGTGGACGACGCCGCCCGCGGGCTCGGCCTCGCGCTCGAGTTCGGCGCCGAGGGGTTCGGCGCGAGCGATCACACGTCGTTCACCGCGTCGCGCGTCCCGGTCGCCTTCCTGTTCACGGGCGCCCACGAGGACTACCACCGGCCGAGCGACACGGCGGACAAGATCAACGCCGCGGGCGTCTCGCGCTGCGCGGTGCTCGCGACGCGGATGGCGCTCGCCCTGTCGCAGCGCGACGCGCGGATGGCCTTCACCGATCCGCCCGCCGATCCTCACCGCGGCGGGCGCGGCGGCTTCCGGGCGTCGCTCGGCACGCTGCCGGACTACGTGTACCAGGGGCCCGGCGTGAAGCTCACGGGCGTGCGGCCCGACGCGCCGGCCTCCCGCGCCGGGATGCAGGCGGGGGACGTGATCGTGCGCATCGGCGCCCACGCGGTCACGAACATCCACGACTTCATGTTCGCGCTCGGCGATCTCGAGCCGGGCCGCGAGGTCGAGATCGAGGTGGATCGCGGCGGCACCCGCGTGCCGCTCAAGGTCATCCCCGCCCCCGGCCGATGAGCCCGGGCCCCCGTCGCGCCGCGCCGCCGGCTGCTCCTCGTCGACGGCGCTGGGCCGTGCGCCGGCCCAGCGCGGGGTGCCTCGCCTTGCTGTGGGGCCTCGCGGCCGCGCTCCTCGCCTGCGATCGCCGCGAGCCCGCCCCGACCGACGCCGCGGTCCCCGCGAGCGCCGGCGCAGCGGCGGACGCCGAGCCTGCGCCACCTGACGGCGCCGCCGCGGAGCTGCCCGACGCCGCCACGGAGCTGCCCGACGCCGCCACGGAGCTGCCCGACGCCGCGGCGGCCCCGGATGGCGCGACAGCGGAGCCGCCGCCCGACGGCGGCTCGTCGGACGCCGGGCTGCCTGGCAGCTCCGAGGGGTGCCCGGACGACATGGTCCTCGTCGACGGCGACTACTGCCCCCTGGTCCAGCAGATCTGCCTGGAGCACCACAAGGAGTTCCTGAAGGACCAGGCGAGGCGGACGAACCCTTACGGCGAGACGGAGGGCTCGACGAGCGTCAGCGAGCGCTGCCTCGAGTACAAGCAGCCAACCGCGTGCCTCTCGAAGAAGCGCACGCCGATGCGCTACTGCGTCGACCGGTACGAGTGGCCCAACGAGAAGGGCGAGCTCCCCGCGCTGCTCGTCTCGTGGCGCGAGGCCGCCAAGGCGTGCGAGGGCGCGGGCAAGCGCCTCTGCACCGAGGACGAGTTCAACTTCGCCTGCGAGGGCGAGGAGATGCTCCCGTACACGTACGGGTTCGCGCGCGACGCGACGAAGTGCAACATCGACCGGCCCTTCCGCCAGCGCCAGCTGACGCTCTACCGCTACGAGCGGTGCATGCGGCACCCCGAGTGCAAGGCGGAGCTCGAGCGGCTCGATCAGCGCGTCCCTGCCGGCTCGATGCCGGCGTGCGTGTCGCCGTTCGGCGCCTACGACCTCAACGGCAACATCAACGAATGGGTCGTGCGGCCGGGCCGCAAGTCGCCGGATCGGAGCGGGCTCAAGGGCGGCTGGTGGGGCCCGATGCGCGGCCGCTGTCGCCCGACGGTGGGGTTCCACAAGGAAGAGGATTACGGGTACGAGCAAGGGTTTCGTTGCTGCAAGGATGCGGCTCCGCGGTGAGCGCGCGGTGGCGCCTTCATTTTGAGGGGCGCGTGGCCGCCGACCGGGGGTACGCTCGCCTCCAGCGGGCCCGCGGCGCGGCGCTCGCCGGCGAAGGGCCTGCGGTTGCTCCTCCGGGGGGGCCAGGGCTCAGATCTCAGCGGCGGGTCGACCCGGCCCGTTGCCTACGCGGGGGAAAGCCCCGCATCTGCGGGAGACCTTGATGAAGCGATCCATGTGGTTCACCAGCGCGCGCTCGGCTGCGGCGGTCGTCCTTGCTCTCGGGGGCCTCGGGCTCCTGTCCTCCGCGTGCCGGGGCAGCGAGGCCGAGGATCCGTCGACCCAGCAGCAGAACGCCTACAACCAGCAGCCTGGCTACCAGCAGCCTGGCTACCAGCAGCCCGGGCAATATCAGCAGCCTGGGCAGTACCAGCAGCCTGGGCAGTACCAGCAGCCCGGCCAGTACCAGCAGCCCGGGCAATATCAGCAGCCTGGGCAGTACCAGCAGCCGGGCGCGCCCGCCCCGACGACGACGGCGCAGCCGAGCCCGCTCGCGCTCCCGTGTACGAACGACATGGTCTGCGGCACACACAAGTGCAACACGGCCCTGGGCAAGTGTGCCTTCCCCTGCGCCGCGAACACCGACTGTGCGGCGGGCTTCTCGTGCATGGGCGCCGGCTCGGCGACGGCGATCTGCGTCCCCGGCGGGCAGTAGGGAGCGGCTGAGGCCGGCCGCGCGAGGTGCGCGGCGGCGACCGGAGATCCGCAGGAGCCGCCTGTCGCGCCATCCCAGGGATCGGCTCGCGCCGAGGCAGCTGGCAGCCTCGCGGCAACCGGATCCGGTTGTGCCAGGGCAGCTGGCAGCCTCGCGGCAACCGGATCCGGTCGTGCCAGGGCAGCTGGCAGCCTCGCGGCAACCGGATCCGGTCGTGCCAGGGCAGCTGGCAGCCTCGCGGCAACCGGATCCGGTTGTGCCAGGGCAGCTGGCAGCCTCGCGGCAACCGGATCCGGTCGCCCTGGGGCAGCCGAGCTTGCCTCCGGCATCGGATCCGGTCGTGCCAGGGCAGCCGAGCTTGCCTCCGGCACCGGATCCGGTTGTGCGGGATAGCTCAGCTACCTGCCTGCGACCGGACCCCGTCCCGCCGGAGCAGCAGCTGCTCCGCATCCGAGCTGCTCCGCATCAGGAACCCCGGACAGACGCGGCCCCCGCAGAACGGCTTCGCCAGCGCTTGCGTACTTCCTACACCGGTTATCCATCGGCCCCGGCGACGCGCGCCGTCGAGTTCGTGTACAGCGCGCCGCAGTCGGGGGGCGCGTGTTCTACTCGCGCGGGATGGAGCTGGAGCTCCAAGGAATGGGAGCACGACTCAGGGCGGCGCGGCGGCGGACGGCTCCACCGTTTCGCGGGAGAAACCATCAAGCGAACAGATCGGGGCGCTGGGCGACGAAATCGCGCACGGTCGACGCGGGCCGCCCGAGGATCGCCTCGACGTCGTGGGTGAGGCGATCGTACCGATTGTCGGCGTGGAGGCGGGCCATGGTCGCGAGGTGCTCGAAGAGGTGATCGGGCAAGCCCCGACTCCGCAGCTCTTGATCGCGCCACGCTTCGAACGGGACGTCGACATAGTTGACGGTGCGATGGAGCGCATCTCCGTACTCTGCCGCCATGGCCTTCATGTCCAGCGATCGCGGCCCGGTCAGCTCGTATACCTTGCCGACGTGCGCCGTGGGGCTCGCCAGGATGGTGGCCACGACCTCTGCCACGTCGCGCGCGGCGATCGGCGAGGTTCGCCCCGCCCCGAAGGGGAGCCGGATCGTGGCGTCCGCGGCGATCGACTCGGCGGCCCAGGTCGAGAAGAAGGGGTTCTCGAGGAAGACCGTGGGCCTCACCTCCACGACGGGCAGGCCTGACCAGCTCAACACCTGCTCGGCGAGCCAGTGCTGGCGCTGCTGGGCAGAGTCCGTCATATGGGTCAGGCTCATCTGCGAGACGGTCATCTGTGAGATGTTCACCAGCACCTCGAGGTCGCCGCGCGCCCGCGCGACGGCCGCGGCGAGGACCGTCGCCTCCAGGTAACGCGTGGACACGCTCATGCCGAAGTACATGCGCCGGCAGCCCTCGAGAGCGCGCGCGACGTCGGCGGCGCGGGTGAGATCGCCGATGACGATGTCCGCGCCGGTCGCTCGCAGCGGCGCGACGCGCTCGTCCTCGCGGTGGACGAGCGCTCGCACCGGCAGATCGCGCCGGCGCAGCAGCTCCACGATGGTGCGACCCACGCCGCCGATGCGGCCCGCGGCGCCCGTGACGAGGATGGAACCGGCCGTGGACATGAGCGCTCCCTCCAGCGCTCGGTGAGCGCTGGAAGCATCCATAGCTACCGCGTTCTCCGCGGCAAGCTGGCGATCCGGCCCGGCGAGGCAGCGACCGCGAGATCAGGCGCGTCGGAGCGCGTCGCCCTCCTCGTGTGCGCAGACCTAACGCCGACGCCGCCAGCTCGCCGGGCGGTTCGCGACGCGAAGGCGGTGCGGGAGAGCATCGAGCGGCTGCTCGACCCGAATTTCGATCGCGCGGCGATCGCGCGCGGCGAGCCGCTCGCGTCGGGCGCGAAGGCCGCCGCGGCGCACGCCTTCCCGTTCCTCTGATTGGGCGGCGAGGGCGCCTGTCGGGCAGGACGAGCGTGTCATCCCCCGCCCCGAGGCGGCGTCACTCCGCCCCGCCCTCGGATTCGGGCGGCTCGGCGCGGAAATGGCTCACGGCCTGAGCTCCCGCGGGCGCCTCCGGCGAGGCGGCCGGCCTGCGCTGGGCCGCGCCTGCGCACTTGTCGCTCCCCATGGCGAAGCTCCAGATGCTCGTCCAGAGCATGTCGAACTGGCTCTGATCGAAGCTGGATCGGGACTGGAAGAGGTCGTAGCCGCCATAGTTCGGGTCGGTCCCGTCGCCGTCCTCCGGGCTGATGAATCGATAGTGGCCCATGACGTCGGCGTGATCGGCGTCGACAAGGAAGCTCTGCGACGCGTCCGGATAGACCATCGATACACAGTTGACGATCCCGTCGTTCATCGCCGGCGCGAGCGGCTCGAGCCGGGTCGGGTCATCGAGCCGGGGGACGGCGCAGGGCGGTCCGAGGGCCGTCACCACCTCCGGATTCGTGATGTTGGCCGTGATGCCGTAAAAGATGCCAAAGGCGCCGAGGAATGCCCCGCCGGGATCGAGCTTCGCCCGGGTGACGATCGACCGGAGCGCGACGCCCCTCCGCTTGTAGTACCTGCTCAGGTCCTCCTCGACCTCCGCCCCGAGCTGGCTGGCTCTCCCCGCCTGTCTCGCGCTCTCGATGCAGCCCACGAGATCGCGCGGCCAGGCGCCGACGCCGCTCACGGGCTGGCCCGCCGCGAGCTGGCCTTGGCCTGCAGACGACAGCGGATCGAGATCCCCGAACACGTCGGCGTCCTCTGCGACGTGCAGCAGCCAGCGGAGCACGTTGTAGTACTCGCCGCGCGCCTCGGCCCTGGCGAGGCCGTCGCACTCCGTGGCGTGGAAGCGTTCGAGCGTGTCGAGGGCGGCGCGGAAGATGCCGTCCGAGTAGCCGAGCGTCCGCAGGAGCGTCCTGATGTGGCGGGCCACGGCGCTCGCGTCCCTCGGGCGAGCCGCGCGGAGCCACAGGTGGAGGAGCGCGGCCGCGCCCGTGACGAGCGGCCTCCTCCGACGGAAATAGTGGGCGAGGTTCGTCCCGCGGTGCGGCGTCGAGAGGAACTGGATCGAGCAGATGCTCTCGAGGATGCTCTCCGCCGGGACGCCGTAGAGCCGCTCGTGCCGCTCGCTCGCGGAGAGGAGCAGGAGCATGAGCGTCTTGATATCCCTGCCGCCGGTCGAGTGGCCCACGAGATGGAGGCTGTCCCGCTGGCCACGGCCGGCGTTCTCGTGGAACACCCCCTGCCTGAACCGATCCGCGAGCCAGCGGAGGAGCCCCTGCGCGCGGGTGTCCACGCTCGCCGTGGGCAGGTTCGGGAAGCAGTGCACAGAGAGCGGGCCCAGATAGGGCCCGGTGTCCGTCTTCCGGAGGACCTCGGTGACGCCGCAGTAATAGATGACCGAGCCCAGGATATCAAAGCCGGCAAAGCCGGGCACGAGCACGAGATGGCTTCTTGACTGACTCATGCCTTTCCCTCCCACATGGAACAGCCGGGAAGGTTAACGAAGCATCATAGTTCGGGGCAAGCGGAATCGTGGCGCTCGTGAACGGCCCGAGGCTTCGGTCTCCACGCCGGCACGATAGCCCTTGATGCCGTCCAAGTCGTACGAGCGCGCAGGCTTCTGGCGATCTGCGCCGAGGCGGGGGCGCCGGGCAAGGCGCTGCGTCGTCGGGATACGCCGCCACGTGGAAGCTGCGCAGGTTGTAGAACGGGATCCCCGGGAGCTTGTGGTGCTCGTTGTGAAGCACCGGGTGGACACGAGCTACGATGAGCTCGGGCGGGTGCGGCAGATCAAGTATCCCGAGGTACCACCGGCGCTCAGGGGAACCACACCGCGACCTGCACGACCTCGCGCGCTGCTCCGGCCAGGCCGTCGTCGCCCGCGAGCGCCGCGATGAGCGGAGCGAGCCGCACGAGGGTCACGCCGTCGCCTGCGAGCGCGGCACCGCGGTATTCGCCGGCGAGCGCGTCGAGCAGGAGGCCGAACGCCGCGGCGGCGCCCTCGGGCGGGAAATGGCGGGCCAGCGGGACCAGTTCGAGCAGGCACTCCGGCTCGTCGGCGCCGAAACGCAGGGCCAGGGGGAGGGCCTGACGCACCAGCTCGGGCGCGCGCGCGG
Source organism: Sorangium sp. So ce362 (assembly GCF_051519845.1). Lineage (NCBI taxonomy): Bacteria > Pseudomonadati > Myxococcota > Polyangiales > Polyangiaceae > Sorangium > Sorangium sp. So ce362. The sequence continues at coordinate 11,733,662 of NZ_CP150332.1, forward strand.
GATCGTGGCGCGCCAGGATGCGGAAGGCGGTGAGGCGGCTACCGTCGCTGAGCGGCGCGACCGCGGCGAGCAGCGCGTCGCTGTGGCCCGTCGCCGCGAACCAGGGGCAGACGTCGAACAGCATCCAGCCGCGCTCGCGCGGCTCGGCGTTCTGAATGGCCTCGGCGATCCGCGCCCGCAGCCGCGCCGGCTCCGCGGCGAAGGGGAGGCTCCGGGCCAGCGCACGCACGCGCGCCTCGATTGGCAGTGCCTCGAGCAGGTCCTCGGCGGGATCGCCCAGCGCGATGAGGCGCGGGATCAGGTCCTCGAAGAGCTCGGTGGCCCGCTCGCCGAACTGGGGCGCGAGCGCCGCGGCGCGGCGGGCCTCCGGGGCGTCGAGGACCGGCACGAGTTGCGCGAGAGTCCGTTGCATCAGCAGGTCGTACGGATTGACGTGCTGCTCCACCGCGGCGAAGGCGGCGCACACGCGCTCGGGATCGCCGAGGCCCCGCGCGAGCGCGGCGAGCGCTCGCGCCCGCGCGGGCCCAGGCAGCGCCTCCGCGTCGGGCCAGAGCGCCTCGGCGACCGCACGCGGGTAGCGGTCGGCGAACAGGTCGAGATCGCCAGGATCTCCGCCGCCGTCACGGAGGAGGGCGAGCGCCTCGCGCACGACGGCGATCCCTTCCTCTGGAGGCAACCACTTCGCCACGAAGAGCATCTGGTGCGCTCGAGCCTCCGCGCTCTCCGTGGTCCGAAACGTGGCGAGCGCTTCCCGCGCGAACGCGTATCCCCTCTCGCCCCCGACGATTTCGGCGAGGCTCAGGAGGACATCCCCGCGGAAATCGGCCTCCGGGGTGCGCCGTGCAGCGTCCGTGGCCCATTCGAGCACCTCGGCGCGCGCCGGGCCGGCTGTCATCGCCGCGCCGAGCGCGGTGAGCGCCCTGGCCTGATCTCGCTCGTCGGCGAGCCGCTTCTCCCGAACGATGGGCTCGACGCCGACGGGAGCATCGTCGTCCTCGCGGCGGGCGCACCAGTTGATGCTCGCCTCGACAAGGGCCGCGCGCACCGCGAGGGCCGTTGCCTCGTGACCCATTGGAAGCGCCTCGACGGCGCGGCGGCGCACGCGCTCGAGGTCGGCGACGAAGCCGAGATAGGCCTCGGGCCGAGCCATCCAGCGGGCGAGGTGCTCCTCGGTGACCAGCGCGGCGAATGCCTGGAGCGGCGCGGCGGCCTGCTCCAGGTGGGCGCGCACGTAGGCGCACGGATAGCCGTCCGGCGGGAGCGACAGCAGGCGGCGGATCAACGCGTCCCGCGCGCCGCGGTCGAGGTGCTTCTCCACCTCGCGCCGGGCCGCGTTCGAGCGGAACGCGAAGGTGCCATCGATGGCCGTGAGGAGCGGCTCGATCCCGGCGAGGGCATCCTCGATCGGGACCCCGAGGGCGGTCGTGATCTCGTCCTCACGAAGCCGGCCGTAGGCGACGGAGAGCAGGCCGAGGAGCTTGGCTGATGCGGCGCCCGCGGTCGCGAGGAGCTCAGCGGGATCGCCCGGCGCAGGCCAGGGCCGCGCTGGCAGCGGATGGATCGGCGTGCGCGCCGGATCGAAGCCGAGGCGCTGGATCCACGCGCGGGCCGCGGCGTCGTCGCCCTCGACGGTGGCGAGCACCTTGACGCGGGGACCCACGGCGGCAAAAAGCGCCGGCCAGGAGACGAGCGGCTCCGCCTCCTCCACGTCGGTGATCGCGAGCAGCAGCGGCGGCTCGGCCTCGGGCGGCCCCTCGCGCAGGTGCTCTTCTGCGATTCGCGAGCGCAGCAGCCGGGGAGGACCGCCACCGCAACCGGCGAGTAGCCGCGAGGTGAGCAACGCGAGGATGTCACGCTCGAGCTTGAGAACAGGCCCGATCGGCACGAGCTGCGCACCGTAGGCGACTCCTTCGTGCTGTGCACGGACCAGGTGGGCGGCCACGACCGCGCGCCGGCTCGGGCGCGGGCCGTGCAAGATTGCATAGGGCCGGTCTGGCTCCTCGAGCCACCGGCCGAGCGCTGCCAGCGCGCGTTGCTCTGTGGGGTCGAGCGTGGCGCGCAACGCCTCGTCCCAGGCGCAGCGGCAGGCGCGCTCGATGGAAGCGGGGGCGGGGATTCGGGGCCGGGGTTTCGTCATCGCGTGCGTCAGGTGGTGAACGGGGGGGTTGTGGAGCGCGTCGTCCGAATGTTCCGTTGTCGAGAGTGTCTATCCTGGCTGCTCTGCGTGATGTTCCCATCCCACCGCCCCATCTTGTTCACCTTGGTTTCCGTCTCGTCGTTCGGGCCGATCACACCGCCCTTTGCATCGTCCCCGATGTTGGCTGGGTGGAGGCCGAGCTCGCGGAAGATCTGCGCGCACATGGGGCATGGCGCCATGCCCTCGCCGGTCTTGTTCGTGGTCTCGATCGTTGCGCCGTTCCTGAAGCGCTTCTGAAGCTCGGCGCGCACCTCCTCGTTGGTCATTTCCCGCTTCCCCTGCGCTGTTCGCTGTGCGTCCCCTTCGGAGCGGATCTGGCTCGCCATCTTGTGCAGCGCGTCCACTTCCGAGCACGTTGTGTCCCCCGTCGCGGTCTGATTCGGATTGCGCGCCTTCTGCGCGTTCTTGACGGCCTCGGTGATCGCAGGGTCCTTGTACCTCTCGCGCTGAGCCTCTGCCTTCGGCCCGCCGCGCTCTCCCTGGCTCTTGCCCTCGATGTCAGCCGGCACCCCGCGGCGGTTCTTCGGATCGGTAAAATCCTTGCCCCCAGGGTTGTTCCCGGCCGCGTTCCGGACGGTCGAGAACGGCATCAGGCCGCTGGGATCGACGAAGCGTGTCGGCGCGTTGCCGGCGTAATCGAAGCCGTTGAACCCGCCGTCGAGCCCCGCCGGGTCCGCGCTCAGGTACCGGCCCATTGCGGGATCGAAGTAGCGGTAGCGGTTGTAGACGAGCCCCGTCTCCTCGTCCTCGTACTGGCCCGGGAAGCGGAGCGGCGTCGTGGTTCGCCCGCCCTCCTTCACCTTCGCGCCGAACGCGGATCGGTCGAGCTCGCACACCACCTCGCCCGCTGGACCGACCAGGCGCTCCGGCGCGCCCACGTCGTCGTTGAGGTAGTGGAACCACGGGCTCTCCTCGCGCCGTCCGCCCGCCACGCGCGTGTCGCGGTGGGCCCACGGGGCGTACCGGGCCTCCTCGAAGCAGTACGTGCGCTCCTCCACGACGGGATCGCCCGAGACCTGCGCCACGCGCTTGATCTCGTGGACCAGCACGCCGCCGTCCCACACGAAGCGCACGCTCGACAGCTCGCGCCGCTTCCCGTCGGGCGCTCGCTCGAACGTGCGCTTCCCGACGCGCCGCGCGAACGGATCGTAGCTGAGCTCGATCACCTTCCCGTCGGGCCTCTCGACCGCGGCGAGCAGCCCGAGGGCGTCCCAGGTGTAGCGGGTCAGCCGGCCCTCCGCGTCGCGCGCGCTCGTGAGCCTGCCCGACTCGTCCCATGCGTACGTGGTGCCGCCCTTCTGCACCAGGCGGTTCCCGGCGCCGTAAGCGCGCTGCTCGCCGTCCGGCTCGTGCAGGTTGCCCCCGGCGTCGTAAGCAAAGCGCTGCCCCCGGCCCCGCTCGTCGCGGATCCCCAGGAGCTGCCCCGCGGGGTCGTGCTCGAACAGCCTCCGGCCGAGCGCGTCGTCCCACGACTCGGCGAGCTCCGAGCACGGCCCGTAGCGGAACGCCTGGTACACCGTCGTTCCCGGCGGGCGAGGGCCGACCCACTCGGGCCGGCCGGCGCCCGCGCTGGCTTGCCCGGGGTGGCCCACCCAGCGCTGAGCCATGCGGCCGAGCGCGTCGTAGACGACCTGGATGCGCCCTCCGTCCGGCAGCGCGCGGGCGATCTCGCGCCCGAGCGCGTCGTGCGCGACGCCAACCGTGACGCGCCCGTCCAGGACCACCTGCGTGGCCCGGCCGCAGGCGTCCCGCGCGAAGGCGACCGAGTGGCCGAGCGACGTCGTCCGCTGCACCACGTTGCCCATGAGATCGTACGTCCGCCGCACGAAGAACGCTTCCCCCGACGCGATCTGCCGCTCCTCCACGACCCAGCCCACGGCGTTGCGCGTGAACGTGAGCTCCCCGGCGGGCGTGACGGCGGCGATCAGCTGGCCGCAATGATCGTACTCGAACGACTCCGTGGCGCCGTCCGGCAGGGTGCGCTGGACGAGCTGGCCGGCCGCGTCGTAGACGAACTCCGTGATCTCGCCCGCGCCGGTCCGCTCCATGGTGAGCTGTCCGGCCATGTCGTGCCGGTAGTGCTTCTCCAGCCCGGCGAACGTCCGCTCGTACACCATGCGGCCCGCTGTGTCGTAGCGCATGAGGTAGGCGTCTCCCCGCGCGTTCTCGGCCCGCACGAGGCGACCCTCGCGATCGTAGCCGAGCCGGTTCACCTCACCGTTCGGGCGGCGGATCGCGCAGACCTTGTGCAAGCCTCCCCGATCGAAGCGCGTCGATGTGCCGTCCGGGTGGTCGACGCGCACGACGTCCCCGTTGCGGTCGTGGACATAGCGGGTCACGCCCCCGTCCGGGTGGCGCACGGCGACGCGATCGCCCCGATCGTTGTAGGCGTACGACGTGATCTGCCCGAGCGCGTCGCGCACCGAGAGGCAACGTCCCCAGTAGTCGTAGACGTGCTCGGTGACGGCGCCTGTCCCGTCGATCTTCTGGATCACGTTGCCGTGCGCGTCGTGGAGGAAGCGCGTGCGCGCGCCGTTCGGCGCGACGGTCTCCGTGATGAGCCCGCGCGCCTCGACGCGGACCTCGAAGGTCGCGCCGATCGGATCGGTCCAGTACAGGACGCCCGCGGTGCGCGTGACCTCCGTGATGCCGCCGGCCGGGTCGGTGACGCGACGGATATGGCCGCCCGGCTCGCGCTCGATGACGGTGGTGCGGCCCAGCGGATCGCTCACGCGGAGCGTACGGCCGCGGGCGTCGCGGACCCAGGCCGTGGTGGCGCCCAGCGGGTCGGTGAACGAGCGGAGATTGCCGTTCTCGTCGTAGGTGCGACTGTAGACGGCTCCGCCGGACACGGCCTTGTCGAGCTTGCCGAACTCGTTGGCGAAGTAGCGGTGCACGGTGATCGAGTCCGCCACCTCCGAGTACCCGTCGTCGCCGTAGAGGAGCTTGCAGTGGTAGATCCCCCGGGCCTTCGTGCCGTCGGCGAGCGTATCGGGCACGCCTTCGGCGAGGCCGAGGCGCCCGGGATCGGGGTGGACTCCCCAGGTCTCGACGCAGCGGCCGCGCTCGTCGTACCGGAAATGGAAGGTGAGATCCTCGGGATCCGTGCGCGAGGTCAGCCGGTGATCTTCGTAGGTGTACCGGGTGACGCAGCCCTCTGCGTCCGTATCGGCGACAAGGACGCCGCGCTCGTCATAGGTGTAGCTCCGCAGGGTCACCCACCTGCCTTGCTCGGGCGCATTCTTGATATCGAGCGCGGCGATGCGGCCGGCGGGCGTGCGCCGAACGCGCGCGACGCGGCCGGCGGCATCGGCGATCGACTCGATGCGTCCGTCGCGGTAGGCGAGCCGCGTCGTGTTGCCATGGGCGTCGCGCACGGCGGAGAGGCGGTAGATCGAGCCGGCGTGCTCGGAGAACAGGTAGAACGTGCCGGCGGCGTCGTCGAGGACGAACCCGCTGGCGTCGCGGGTCAGGACCCAGCCGTCGGGGCCGAGGCCCGCGTCTCCTTCGGCGATGGCGTCGAACGAGAGCTCCGCGCCCGTGTCGGTCCACAGCACGGTGGTCCGACGCCGCACCTCGACGGCCCACGCGAACGAGTGCACCCAGCCGAAACCGAGGCCGACGTCGCGCTCATGGGCGCTCGTGCTGTAGCGGCGCACGAATCGCAAGCCGAGAGGGCCGAGCAGCTCGAGGTCGACCACGGGATCGGTGAACACGCGGCCGGTGGCGACGTCGACCGGGTCGCCCTTCGATACCTTCCCGCTCTTCTTCGACCCGTGGTGGTTCGGGCAGCCGGAGCCGTCGCCGCCCGCGCCGCCGCAGGCCGATTTTCCCCCTCCACCGGCGCCGTTGCCCCCGTCGGAGCCGTTGGCGCCCTGGTCCTTGCCGCTCCCCTTGCCGCCCTTGCCGTTGCCGCCGCCGCTCTCGCCGCCGCCGCCCATGACGAATACGCCTGGGTTCATGCCGGGGATTGCGGGGATATTCGGGACGGGGGCCGTGCGCGCCATGGGACCGAGCGTAACAGGGGGAGCGCAGCACCTGAAAGGCGCGTCTTCCGGCCACGGCCGCACAGAAGCGCACGTCGACCCGATGGGGCAGTCGCAAGGTCTGTCGCGCTATCCAGCTGCGCCATCCATTGCGCTACCTATCGCGCCAACGATTGCACCCTCACGATATTTGTGCTCGCACGGCGAGCGCCAGGACGGCGAGATCCCGAGGGTTGCGGAGAGGGGCCAGCTGTCGGTATGGTGCCACCATGCGCCCACTTAGGAGCTATCCAGTGCACAAGTTCTACTTCGTCCTCTCCGCTGCCTTCCTCGCGACCTTTGCGGCATGTTCGGATGAATCCGGTTCGAGCGGTACGAACGGGGACCCGGCCAGCAGCAGCGCTTCGACCAGCGGCGCTTCGACCAGCGGTGCCGGGGGCAGCGGCGCGTCGGGGAGCTCGGGCGTCGGAGGAGGCGGGGCTGGTGCGACGGGCGGATCGGGTGGCGCAGGCGAGGGCGGCACCGGGTCAGCAGGCGGGCCCGATGCCGGGTCCGGCGGGGACCCGGGCGGCACAGCGCTGGGCTTCTTCGTGTCCACCCCGAGCGACAGCGGGGGTGATCTGGGAGGGATCGCCGGCGCGGACGCGACTTGCCAGGCGCTGGCAGCCGAGGTGGGCGCCGGCAGCCGCACGTGGCGCGCGTACCTGAGCACGAGCACGGAGGATGCTCGTGATCGCATCGGGCAGGGGCCCTGGGTCAACGCCAAGGGCGTCACGGTGGCCGCCACGCTCGCGGAGCTGCACGCGCTGCCCGGGGGCAACGTGGACCTCTTCGTCGATCATCAGGGCAAGCCCATCAATGGTCAGTGGGCGGGCTCTCCCACGCCCAACGAGCACGACGTGCTCACCGGCTCGGCAGCGGACGGCACGGCCCTGGCCGACACGTGCAACGACTGGACGTCGTCCACCGCCACGCCCGGGCCGCAGGTGGGGCACGCCGACGGCCTCGGTCCGGGCATGAACGGCGCACCCCCCTACAACTCGTGGAACTCCGTGCACGCTCCCGCCGGCTGCAGCCAGCAGCAGCTCGTGGCGGTGGGCGGCGCCGGCCGGTTCTACTGCTTCGCCGCGGACTGAGAGCCGCTCCGAGCCCGGCTCAGGCGGTCACGCCGGGCTGGATCCCGTTCAGCGCCATCATCTTCTGCCGCTCGGCGTCCTTGTTGATGTCGCGGTACCGCTCGTCGAGCTTCGCGATATCGAGCCTCAGGATACGGCCGTACAGCGCGAAGGCGATGCCGACGATCGACGGGTGGCAGGCGGACTTCACCCGCTCATCGTAGTGGGGATACGCCGCCACGTGGAAGCTGCGCAGGTTGTAGAACGGGATCCCCGGGAACTTGTGGTGCTCGTTGTGGTACGTGACGTTGTTCCAGAGGAAATTCGTGACGTGCGCCCGGGTCCCGTAGGTGCGAGAGCTGTACGCGTCCTCCCCCGGGAGCATCTCGTAGTGCTCGATCATCGAGGTCGCGCTGGCGAGGATCGCGCCGAAGACGAACGGCAGGACGTAGAAGAAGAAGAACACCTGCCACGGCATGACCCAGAAGAAGAAGGCCATGAGGCCGTAGAAGCCGAGGAGCTCCAGGTTCATCCTGACGCGCTGGAGCGACGACAGCCGCTTCACGTACCGCGCCATGCAGCCGAGGAAGTAGAGCGGGTAGGCGAACGTGTAGACCGCGAGGAGCAGGAGCTTCGCGAGGACGGGGTTCCGCGTGTAGTCCGTGACGACGAAGTTGTCGACGTCAGGGTACGTGTTCGCGATCTTGTGATGATGAAGGTGGTAGTTCGTGTACAGCGTCACGCTCATGCCGGTCGGCGCCCAGCAGAGCAGGGCGATGAGGTACGAGGTGAGCTTCGAGCGCGAGCAGCTGCCGTGGACGGCGTCGTGCGCCACGGCGCCGAGGCCGCGGACGAGGTTGGCGATCAACCACGAGCAGGCGACCCCGATCGGGATGGCGAGCGCGTGGTGCTGCGTCGCGTACAGCACCCACGTCAGCGCGGCCCAGATGCCGAAATGAAGCGGTATCTTGAGCAGGTGAATCGGGTTGCGCTTGTAGGCAGCCTGCAGCAGCTCCCGCGGTACCGTATCCATGCCGGCCATGCTGATCTCCGTGTTTCTCGCGCTTGCGCGGCCCGGAACTTCGCAAAAAAAGGGCGAGAAAACAAGAGCACGCCCGCTTTTTACCCCGGGGCGCGAAGGCTTTTACGCAGGGGCACGCAGGCGCCGTCGACCGGGCTTCGCGCCGCTTGAGGGGCGCGTTCACTGCCGCTAAGACGCGGCGATGGGGACTCGCATCGAAAAGGACAGCTTCGGGCCGATCGAGGTGCAAGCCGACCGCTACTGGGGGGCGCAGACGCAGCGCTCCCTCGAGAACTTCCGGATCGGCGGCGAGCGCTTCCCGCGGGAGATGATCGCCGCGCTCGCGACGGTCAAGAAGGCGGCCGCGCTCGTCAACCGCGACCTCGGGCTCCTGCCGGCCGACAGGTGCGGGCTCATCGCCGCGGCGGCCGACGAGGTGATCGAGGGGAAGCTCGACGACCATTTCCCGCTCGTCGTCTGGCAGACGGGGAGCGGCACCCAGACCAACATGAACGTGAACGAGGTCATCGGGAACCGCGCGATCGAGCTGAGCGGCGGCGTGATGGGCTCGAAGTCGCCCGTTCACCCGAACGACGACGTGAACCGGTCGCAGAGCTCGAACGACGTGTTCCCGACGGCCATGCACGTCGTCGCCGCGCTCCAGATCGAGCGCCGCCTGCTCCCGGAGGTCCGGCGGCTCCGCGACACCCTGGCCCAGAAGAGCGCGGCGTTCGCCGAGATCGTCAAGATCGGCCGCACGCACCTGCAGGACGCGACCCCGCTCACGCTCGGACAGGAGTTCTCCGGCTACGTGGCGCAGCTCGACGCCGGCGTCGCCGCGATCGAGCGGGCGCTCCCGCCGCTCCACGAGCTCGCGCTCGGGGGCACGGCGGTCGGGACGGGGCTCAACGCCCACCCGGAGTTCCCGGCGCGGGTGGCCGCCAAGATCGCCGAGCTCACCGGGGCGCCCTTCGTCACCGCGCCGAACAAGTTCCAGGCGCTCGCGTCGCACGACGCCCTCGTCGCGGCGCACGGCGCCCTGAAGACGCTCGCCTGCAGCCTGAACAAGATCGCGAACGACATCCGCTGGCTCGCGAGCGGGCCGCGCTGCGGGATCGGCGAGATCACGATCCCCGAGAACGAGCCGGGCAGCTCGATCATGCCGGGCAAGGTGAACCCCACCCAGGCCGAGGCGATGACGATGCTGTGCGCGCAGGTGCTCGGCAACGACGTCGCGGTCGGCGTCGGCGGGGCGAGCGGCAACTTCGAGCTCAACGTGTACAAGCCGCTCATCATCCACAACGTGCTGCAGTCGATCCGGCTGCTCGCCGACGGCTGCGCGTCGTTCGACGAGCACTGCGCGCGCGGCATCGAGCCGAACCGCGAGCGGATCGCGCGCAACGTCCGCGAGAGCCTGATGCTCGTGACCGCGCTGAACCCGCACGTGGGCTACGACAGCGCCGCGAAGATCGCCAAGAAGGCGCACGCGGAAGGGAGCACCCTCCGCGAGGCGGCGCTCGCGCTCGGGCTCCTCGACGCGCGGACGTTCGACGAGGTCGTGAGGCCGGAGCGCATGATCGGCCCGTCGGCGGACAAGGGATGATCGTGGCGCGGGACGACCGCGCTTCTCCGCGAGCTCGCGAGCGCGCGAGTTCTCGTGTGAGTGCGCGCGTTTTCGTGCGAACGCGCGCGTTTTCGCGCGAGCGCGCGCGTTGACACCCTGTCGCGTCCTGGGATAGACGAACAGCGCCTGCCAGCGGCGCCGCTGCAGCTTCGCAGCGGCTCCCACCCTCGCCGCCGGCCGACACGGGATGCCGATGACACCTTGCGCATGGATGCGTGGCAGCGCGGATCCTCGGTGGTCCAGGGTGCGGCGGCGCGCAGGCGTCATCGCCTCGAGGGCCTGCGCCGCCGGAAGGTCCGTCGCCGCCGGAAGGGGCTGCGTCGCCGGAGAGTCCGTCGCCGCCGGAAGGGGCTGCATCGCCGCCGTCGTCTTCGTGGCCGCGGCGGCGCTCTGGTGTCCGCCGGCGGGCGCGCAGCCCAGCCGGCCGCTGCCGGTTCAGCCTCCGGCCGCCGACCCGCTCCCGGTGCTCCCGCCCGCCGCGCCGGCGCCCCCGGACCCGGCGCCGCCCGCCGGCGCCGCCCCGGTCGCGCCGCCCGCCGCCCCGACACCTGCCGCGCCGCCTACCGCCCCCGCGACACCGCCTGCCGCGGCCGCGCCGGGCGGTGCGGCCGCGCCGTCTGCTGACGCCGCCTTGCCACCTGCCGACGCCGTCTTGCCACCTGCCGGCGCCGCCTTGCCGCCGCCCGCCGGCGCCGCCTTGCCGCCTGCCGGCTCCGAGGCCGCGCCCGCATCCGACGGCGCGGCCGGCCCGCCGTTCCAGCTCAGCATCGGCCGGCTCTTGCTCTCCCCCCTCGTGCTCGTGCAGGCGCAGGCCGTGCCGTACGTCGGCGAGCACGCCTTCCTGCAGGCGGGCGACGTCGCCGAGGGGCAGGGGTTCCGCGTGCGGCGCGCCCGCGTCGGCTTCGCGGGGACGCTCGCCGGGTACGTGCCGTTCGCTGTCGCGGGCGAGCTCGCCGCGGGCGAAGACGCCGCTCCGCGGCTCTCCGAGGCGTGGATCGGCTACGCCCACTTCCCGTTCGCGCACCTCTATCTCGGCGCGCACGACGTGCCGTTCAGCCGCTCGGCGATGACGGGCGCCGGGGAGGGCGCGCTCATCGAGCGGCCCTTCGCCGTGCGCGCCATGGCGCCCTTCCGCCAGGTCGGCCTCCACGTCGAGGGGCACTTCCGCGACAGGACGTTCAGCTACTTCGCCGGCATGTTCAACGGCTTCCAGCGCTCGGATCAGTTCTTCACCGGCTACGTCGAGAACGCCGGGAGCCTCGGCAACCGCTTCGACCACGTCGCCTACGTCGCGCGGCTCGCCACCGAGCCGCTCGGCCCCCTCCCGCGCTCGACGCAGGACCTCGCCGTCTCGCGCCCCCGCGTCGGCGCGGGCGCGAGCTACTTCTTCAGCGACGGCGGGACGCGCGACATCCATGGCATCGGCGCCGACGTCCTGGTCCACGCCGCGGGCGCGCACGCGCTCGCCGAGCTCCTCTGGAACCAGAGCGACCCCGAGCGCGCCCCGACGCAGCCGCTCGGCCAGCTCGGCCCGATCACGTCGCTCGGCCTCGTCGGCGAGGTGGGCTACTTCGTGAGGCGCATCAAGCTCGGCGTGAGCGCGCGGTTCGAGTGGCTCGATCCCAACGTCGATCTCTCCGACGAGACCGACAGCTGGGCCCTCACCGCCGGCGCGAGCTACCACTTCATCGACAACGTGCTCAAGGCGCAGGCCGACTTCACCCACCGGCAGGAGATCCACGGCGTCGCGCTCGACAACGACGCCGTGGCGCTGCAGCTCCAGCTCAACCTCTAGCGGCCCACCATGCGCACCCGCCGCTCCGCCCCCGCCTTGCTCGCGCCGCTCGGCGCCGTCGGCCTCGTCGCCCTGGCCGGCTGCGACGAGCCGAACCTGCTGCGCGCCAAGCCGATCGAGAACCGGTTCGAGCTTGTCGGCGGCCCTGTGGCGATGGCCGATGTCGGCGATTTCCTTCTGGAAAACGACCAGATCCGGGTCGCGATCCTCGGGCCGCGCCACTCGCCGGGGCCGGGCGTCTACGGCGGCTCGCTTGTCGACGCCGACCTGCGCCGCCCCGACCCGCGCTTCGCGAGCGCGTCGGGGCGCGATCGCTTCGCCGAGTCGTTCCCTGTCGCCAACCTGCTCGTGCCGGATCCGGGCGCCACCGAGGTCTTCGTGGCGCGCGACGGCTCCGACGGGCAGGAGGCGATCGTCCGGGTCGAGGGCGACGGCGGGTTCCTCTTCCACGCGCTCGGCGTGCTGAGGACCCAGGAGGACCTCCTCGGCCTCCTGTTCGACGGCCTCAAGCCGGACCTGCGCTTCCGCACCGACTACATCCTTCGCCCGGGCGATCGGTTCGTCACGATCCGCACGACGCTCCTCCTGCCGGACAGGGCGGCGGGGTGCCCGAGCGTCGGCTCCTGCGCGCTCGAGTGCGAGCACGGCCTCGCGGCGGGCAACGACGGCTGCCCCGCGTGCGCCTGCGGGGAGCCGCTCTCGCTCGACAACTACACGGGGCCCTCGGACATCTTCCGGGGCATCCTCGGCGACGACCGCACCAAGGGCCCCGAGCGGAAGGGCGGCATCGTCGCCGGCGATTTCGTCTTCTTCGGCAACCAGAACGACATCTTCGGCCCCGGCATCGGGTTCGACGAGGAGAAGGCGGTGTTCGAGGCCCTCTTCTCCGGCCGGGACACGTTCCAGCGGCCGCTCAGCTTCGACTTCGTGGCCGCGGCGGGCGGCGACGTCAGCTACGGCTACTTCACGAAGGCGCGCCCGGGCGACCCGCCCTCCACGGTCAACGTCCCGGTCTTCACGAGCGCGGCCACCGCCTTCCTGAGCGCCGGCAAGAGCTGCCTCGCCGCGGGCGACGACGACGAGGCGTGCGACAGCAAGCGGTCGTTCACCTACGAGCGCTACTTCGCCGTGGGCGAGGGCGACATCGCGAGCGTCGCCGAGGTGATCCACGCCGCCCGCGGCACGGAGACCGGCGCGCTCGAGGGCGTGGTCCGGTGGCGGTCGACCGGCGAGCCCGTGCCGAACGCGCGCGTCCACGTCTTCCGCGACCCCGATCCGGGCGCGCGCTTCGCGAGCGTCGACGCGCTTGTCGAGGCGAACCTCGCGCGCTCGGGCGACGTGGGGCTCCTCGTCTCCATCGACGCCGACGTCGGGCTCGATCCGGTGGAGGACGGCGATTTCCACGCGCGGCTCGTGCCCGGCGGCTACCTGCTCGTCGCGGAGAGCCCGGGGGGCACGGCGCTGTCCGCGCCGATCCGCGTCGCGCTCGGCGCCGGGGCCGCGGTCTCGGTCGCGGCGGACCTGCCGAGCCCGGCGCGCCTCGCGTACCGGGTCGTCGACGAGGGCGGCCGGCTCGCCCCCGCCAAGCTGACGTTCGTCGCGCTCGACGCCGCGGGGCAGCCGCGCGAGGGCGACGGCCTGCGGCGGGTCTACCTCGGCCACAGCCGCCTCGGCAGCGGCGTCCGGCAGATCGAGCGCTCGGCGACGGGCGACGGCTCGGTCGAGCTCGAGCCTGGCCGCTACCGTGTCCTCGTCACACGCGGGCCCGAGTTCGGCCGGTTCGAGGTCCCGGACCTCGAGGTGCGCGCCGGGGAGATGCGGCGGATCGAGGCGGTCGTGCCGCGCGAGGTCGACACGACGGGCTGGATGTCGATCGACATGCACCTGCACCAGCGCCCGAGCTTCGACAGCGGCATGCCGCTCGAGGAGCGGGTGACCTCGGCGGTCGTCGAGGGGCTGGAGGTCGCGGTGGCGACCGATCACGACGTGCACACGGATCTCGAGCCTGCGGTGAAGCAGCTGGGGCTCGAGCCGTTCCTGAAGACGGCGATCGGCGCCGAGGTCTCGACGCTCGAGCTCGGGCATTTCATCGGCTTCCCGCTCCGTTACGACGAGCTCTCGGTGCCGGATCACGGCGTCTTCGACTGGGTTTGCCGCGCGGGCGGGGACGTGATGGACGGCATCCGCGGCACGGCGGCGGACGGGGAGGACGCGCTCATGATCGTCGCTCACCCGCGCGACGGGTTCATCGGGTACATCGACCAGCTCGGCGTCGACCCGTTCACGCTGGACCGGACGATCCCCACGCTCGAGGCGAGCAACCCGCTGTTCCAGGCGGGCAGCTGCGATTTCGACGCGATGGAGGTCTTCAACGCGAAGCGGTTCGATCTGCTCCGGACCCCCACGGTGCAGGAGGTGGTCGATTTCAACCGCTGCCTGTCCCGGATCGACGCTGCGGAGGACGAGGCGTCGCTCGGCGCGGCGTGCAGCGAGCTCCCCTCCGGCCTGCCGGCGTGCCGGCCTGGCGAGCGGTACGCGGTGTGCCAGCAGCGCGCCCGCTCGGCGCTCGCCTGGGCGGTCACGAAGCGGATCCTGACGAGGACGCCCGAGGAGCAGGAGGCGATCTGGGGGTTCGACAGGACCGCGGCCGAGGGGGAGGCGCTCTGTCGGGTCGGCGAGGGGGGAGCGGTCCCGGAGGAGGACGCGGATCGGCCGTGCACCTTCCATGCGGGCCAGGTCGACGACCTGTTCCGCTACCTCGATCACGGCTTCTTCCCGACGCAGATCGCGAGCAGCGACAGCCACGGCGCCTCGCCGGAGCCGGGCTTCCCGCGCACCTACTTCCGCTCGCCGACCGACCAGCCTGCGGCGATCGAGCTCGGCGAGGTCACCGGGTCGCTGCGCGCCGGCAGCGCGTTCGCGACGTACGGTCCGTTCGTGCGCGCGGGCGTCGGCGGCGTGACGTTCGGCGGCGTGGCGCGGGTCGAGGGGGACACGGTGCCGCTCGATCTGCGGATCGAGACGGCGAGCTGGTTCGGCGTGGATCGCGTCGAGGTGTACATGAGCGGCCGGCTGGTCCGGGTGCTCGAGCCGGACGCGGGCCCCTCGGCGATCGTGGACGTCGACACGCGGCTCGAGCTGCCGGCGCCGCCGTCGGACGGCTGGGTCGTGGTGGTGGCGATGGGTCTCCGCGACGAGAACCTCCTCACGCCGGTCGCGTTGCCTGTGTCGTTCGGCGAGCTCCAGCTGCCGCGGGTCGCGAGCCTCGCGTTCACGCAGGTCGAGGCGCTCTCCCGGTTCTTCACGGCCTCTCCGCCGGTGCCCGACTGGTACCCGGTGGCGCCCTATGCGGTGACGAACCCCATCTTCCTGGATCGCGACGGCAACGGCGTTTACGACGCCCCGCGCGGCCCGCCTCCGTTCTGCGCGAGGCCGTGCGACCCGGCGGTGATCGACCCGTCGCAGTGCCCGCAAGGGCAGGAGTGCCTTCAGGAAGAGGCCGTCTGCGGGATCTTCGTGCTGGGGCGCTGCGAGGACAAGCAGGCGTCGCAGTAGCGCCCGGCGGGTGGGCGCGCGGCCGCGCCGACCTCCGGGGCGGCGGCGGTGGCTGGCGGAGCGCGCCGCGGGTTCAGTGGGCCGCTCCGGCGCGGGGCGGCGCGAGCGCGTGGGCGACGGCGCTCTGCAGCGTCGAGTGGGCGACGATGCCGCGAAGGTCGATCCCTCCCTGCACGAGCGCGCGGGCGACCTCCGGCTGCATGCCGGTCAAGATCGCGCGCGCGCCGAGCAGCCGCAGCGCCGACGCGGTGCGGATCAGCGTGTCGGCGACCCCGGCGTCGACGTGCTTCAGGCCCGTGATGTCGATGATCACGACGGACGGGTTGTGGCGCTGGACGCCGACGAGGGTCGCCTCCAGCACCTGCGCGGCGCGCGCCGCGTCCATCGTCCCGATGAGCGGCATGACCAGGACACGATCGGTGATCGGGATGATGGGCGTCGCCATCTCGGAGAGGCGCAGGCGCTGCACCTCGATGACCTCCTCCTGGAGCGCCGCCCGGTCCTGCTCGGCGCGCTCGCGTTCGCGGAGCTCCTCGAGCAGCCGTTCATTGGTCCGGTTCAGCTCTTCTGCCTTCTGCGACAGGCGTTCGTTGACCGAGCAGAGCTCTTCGGTGCGTCGCTGCACCTCGCTCTCGAGCCGGTCGTTCATGGCGCGATGCCCCTCCGAGACCTCCTGCAGGCGACCGTAGAGCAGCGCGTTCTCGAGCGCCGCTGCGACCTGCGCGCCCAGGAGGCGGACCAGCTCGGCCTGCTCCGGGGTGAAGGCGCCGCTGGCGAGCGCGTTCTCGACGTACAGCACGCCCGTGAGCCGGTTCTGGTGGATGAGCGGAAGGCCCATCACCGACTTCGGCCGGCGCGCGGAGAGGTAAGGATCCGCCGCGAAGCGAGGGCTCGCCGCGGCGTCGTCCAGGATGACGAGCTCTCGCGTGCGGGCCACGTAGTGGACGATGCTGACCGGCAGATCCGAGGACTCCTCGAGCGGACGCCGGAGCTCCACCTCGATCGATTCAGGGTCGATCGTGATGGCCGCCTCGATGACCAGCCGTCCCTCGCGCGCGAGCACCAGGAAGCCGCGCTGGCCGCCGGCGCTCGAGAGAACGGCGCGCATCACGCGCTCGAGCGCCCTCCCGAGCACGAGCTCGCTGGAGATCGCGTGCGTCGCCTGCAGCACCGCCGCGACATCGACGAGCTTGTTGAGGAGCGGGTGGCTCACCGACACGGTGCTCGATCGAGAGAGGGTCTGATCGCGCTCCGCCGCGGGCGCTCGATCGACGGAAAGCGCGTCGAGCCCGTGCTGCCGGATCAGCCCCGCGGCCTTTCGTTCAGCCCCCCACTGCCGGTAGGCGTGCATCGCGGCGTTCAGGTAGAGCGTGGCGATGCGCCGCCGGCCCTTGCGAGCGTAGTACAGCCCGGCCAGCTCCGACGCGAGCGCTTCGTACTGTATGAACTCGCTCTGGCGGGCGGCGTCGATGGCGTCGTCGTAGAGCTCCATCGCCTCCCCGTCGCGGCCGGAGGTGCGCGCCATCTCGCCGAGGACCAGGAGGTGCTTCGCGCGGAAGTTGTCAGGGCACTGGCTCGCCCAGAGCTCGAGCTTCTCGAGCGACGCGGAGAGCGCCTCGGCGTGCCGCTGCCGCTCGCGCTCGTCGTGCTCGCCGAGCGCGATCAGCGTGAGCGCGAGATAGAAGTGGTATGTCGCCTCGATCGGCATCGCCATGACGGCCCCGAGGACGGGACGCGCCGCCTCCGCCGCAGCGAGCGCCGCCTCGGGGCGGCCGTGGGAATAGAGCAGGATGAGCCGGATGATATGATAGAAGGCGATGCCGCACCCGAAGCTCGCCCGGGTGAGCGCGGCCAGGCACTCCTCCTCGGCGAAGCCCTCCTCGTTCAGCGAGGCGTCGGCCTCCGTGAGCCCCTTCAGGCTGCGCAGAAACTGCTGCTCCAGGCGGATGGTCTCGAGGACGGCGTGATTGCCTGTCTTGCGCGCGAACGACGCGAAGCGCTCGGCGACGCGGTGGACCTCCGCCAGCGGATCGCCCTTCTCGTAGACCTGCCAGACGGTCTCGAAGGCGAGGTAGCTCGCGTACACGAGGTCGCCGGCCTCGAGGCACGCGAGGAACGCCCTCTCCAGGATGGGCAGGTCGTCCCGGATGTGATGGACCCAGAAGTTGATGTGATCGCCGTGGAGGTGCAGCAGCGTCCCCCGCAGCGCGATGTCCCCGAGCTTCTCGTTCAGGCGGATCGACATCTCCGAGAAGCGGAATCCAGAGGGGATATCGCCGAACGCCGAGACCAGCATGAACCCGTACACGCTGTAGGCGAAGCACGACGCCTCGGTGTTGCCGTGCCGCAGCGACAGGTTCAGCATCTTGAGCGCGATGAGCGGGAACACGCTTGGCCGCCCGATGTACGCGCAGGGCGCGCAGTCGGCGAGCAGGTGGATGACCGCGCGGATGTGCTCATCGGCGAGCAGCGGCGCGTGCAGGATGTCCTCGATGCTCCTGCCCGCCATGCTCTCGGGGATCTGCGCGATCTCGGCGGAGACCGCGGCGCCGATCTCCTCGCTCGTCTCAGGGATCTCGACGTCGAACAGGCGCAGCGCCTCCTGCCCCACGGTGACGCCCTCGTCGTAGCGGCCCGCGACCTGATAGAGCTTCATCCGCAGGCTCTGGACCCGTGCCCGATCGAGGTTTGACCGCGCCACGTCGAGCAGGCGCTGGAACAGCGCCTCGGCCTCGACGAAGCGGCCGCACAGGTACTCGCACTCGGCCGCCTCCAGCGTGAGCGCCCAGCGCAGCGCGTGGTCCCCCGAGGCGCCGTCGTCTCCGATCGCGCACCGTCCGGCGCTGAAGTACTCCGCCGCGGCCCCGTATGCGGTCGAGCCCTTGGCCTTCCTCCCGGCGCGCAGGTTCAGGCGCCCGAGCAGATCGCGCTCGCCGGGATCGGCGATGAGGGGGGCTCCGTAGTTCAGGTGGTTCACGATGTCGAAGAGCTGCTCTTCCTGCGGCTCCCCGCGTTGACTGGCCAGCATCAGGCGGCCGACGCGCAGGTGGGCGGCGCGCTTGTGCTCGTCCGCGATGAGCGCGTAGGCCGCCTGCTGGACGCGATCGTGCAAGAACTGGTAGGAGACGGCGAACGACGCCTCGCTCGCGGGCTCGTCGTGGGATTGCTCTCCCGGCTGCACGAGCCGGTAGTCTGCGTCGATGGGGAGCAGGAGCCCTTCCTGCATGGCCCCCCACAGGTCCTGCGCCGACTGCGCGGCAGGCTGCTCGGAGATCGTCGCGAGCGTGCGCAGATCGAACCTGTGCCCGATGCACGCGGCGAGCTGCAGGGCGCGCTGGGTGGGCGGCGAGAGCCTCTGCAGCTTGGCGATCATGAACTCGACGACGTTGTCCGTCACGGCCCGCGACTCGATGGCCGCGAGGTCCCATGCCCATTGGCCGATCTCCGGCTCGCAGCGGAGGAGCCCGTCGTCGCTCAACATCCGCAGGAACTGCCCGATGAAGAACGGGTTGCCCTGCGTCTTCCCGTGGATGAGCTCGGAGAGCTGCGCGACGTCCTGCGCCGTGCGTCCCAGGGCGTCCGAGACGAGCGCCGCCACGTCCTCCGGCGAGAGCGGCGCGAGGGGGATGTCCGTCACCGCCGCGTTCGCGGCCCGGATGGCGTCGAGGGTGATGATGAGCGGGTGCGCCGGGCTCACCTCGTTGTCGCGGTACGCCCCGACGACGAGGAGATGGCCCGTGTCGGGGTCGGTGAGAAGGAGCCGCAGCAGCCTGAGCGACGCCGGATCCGCCCATTGCAGGTCGTCGAGGAGCAGGACCAGCGGGTGCGACGGGGCGGTGAACACGCCGAGAAAGCTCCGGAACACCATGTCGAAGCGGTTCTGCGACTCGGAGGGGCCGAGGGCCGCGACGGCGGGCACCTCGCCGAGGATGAGCGCGAGCTCGGGGATGAGATCGACCAGGACCCCGGCGTTCGCGCCGAGCGCCGCGCCGAGCTCTGCTCTCCAGCGGGACAGCACCTCGGTCCGCTCGGAGAGGAAGTGCTGCACGAGCCCCCTGAACGCCTGGACGACCGAGGCGCAGGGCACGCCGCGATTCAGCTGATCGAATTTCCCGTGGGCGAAGTGGCCCCCGACCCTGGCGATCGCCTTGTAGGTCTCGTGGACCAGCGCGCTCTTGCCGACGCCGGAGTAGCCGGAGACGAGCACGAGCTCCGCGGCGCCGGCCCGGGCCCGCTCGAAGGCGGAAAGGAGCCGGTCCCGCTCCACGTCCCGGCCGTAGATCTTCTGCGGAACGCGCAGATCGTAGCTGCGATCGCTCCGCCCGATGGGGAAGGGACGGACCCGGCCCGTCTGCTCGAGGGAGCGCAGGCACTCCGCGAGGTCCACCTTGACGCCGTACGCGCTCTGGTAGCGGTCCTCGGGGGTCTTGGCGAGGAGCTTCATGACCACCTCGGACACCGGCTGAGGCACGTCCCCGCGACGCTCGTGCGGCGGGACGGGCGGCCGCGCGATGTGGCTGTAGATGACGTCGATCGGATCGGCGTCCGAGAACGGCAGCGCGCCGGTCAGCATTTCATACAAGGTGACGCCGAACGAGTAGAGATCCGCGCGGTAGTCGATGCCCCTGTTCATGCGCCCGGTCTGCTCGGGCGATATGTACGCGAGCGTCCCTTGCAGGGTGGAGACCGAGGTCGACTCCTGGAACTCCTGCTGGAGCCGCGACGCGGCGCCGAAGTCGATGAGCGTGGCGCGGCGGAGGTCTGAGCTGATGATGATGTTTCTTGGATTGATGTCCTTGTGCGTGATGTGGCAGCGGTGCACCGCGCCGATGGCGTCGGCGATGGCGACCGAGAGCGCCAGCGCCGTGCGTAGATCCGCCCGGCGATCGTGGAGGATTGCCCGCAGGGTCGTGCCCTCGACCGCCTCGGTGACGAGGGCGAGCCCGCCGCGCGTCCTCTCGAGCCCGCACACCCGCACCACGGCATCGAGGTCCAGATCGCGCAGCAGATGGAACTCGTGCCGTAATAGGGCGAGATCGCGGACGCTCGGGTGCTCGCCCTTCAGCGTCTTGATGACGACCGGCCGCTGATCCGCGGCGCGGCGGCCGCGGTAAACGAGGGTCTTGCTGCCTTCATGGATCAGCTGCTCGACGACATGTCCCGCCAAATCGAACGATGCTGTGGTCATGCGTACTTGTGCTCGCGCTCGTGATGGCCCTGTCCGCCGCTGGCGTTTGCTCAACTACAGACCGAGAGCATCAGTATAGGAGAGTCCTCTGCGGGTTTGCGCGTCGAATGCAAATATCAGCGGATCGACGTGTGCTGCGTCACGCTCCCGCGTCGTGTCGCTCGTCGTTGAGCGTCACGCGGAGCGCTTGTCTAGAGTGCATCTCGTTGCATCGTCAGCGCACCTCGCGCGCCGGGGAGGTCGAGCTCTGGCGCTCGGCTTACCCCCCCTGCGAGGTGTGGATCATCGCGATCGGTGGGCCGCGATCGTCCTCGCGTCCCCGTGATCTCCCCTCGATGCGGCAGGATTTATGACGCGATGCGTTATGGTGACTGCACGACCGCGAGGAGCCCTCGCGGCTGCGACGCCAGATCGAGCGTCGGGTCGACGAGGGCGCGGTAGGGCCCTCCGTTCAGCGACGCGACGACCTTGGCCGTGACGATCGGCCGCACCCCGAAGTCCTCCCGCCAGCGGTCGGCGACGTGGTGCGCGAAGTCGACGATCATGTCGGGCCGCGCGCTCATCTCTCCGAGCTGGCGATGGGTGAGCCACGCCTCGAGGTCGAGCGACTCGCGCACGCCGGTCCTCGGATCCAGCACGCGGATGTCGAGCTCGCTCACGTTCTTGTCGCGCAGCTTCATTCGCCACGAGAAGCGGTGTCCGGCCTCGTTCCAGGCGACGTCGCCCGGATAGACCCAGTGGCGGAGCGGCACCACGAGGTGGACCAGGAGATACCCGTGGAGCAGCGCGAGCGGCAGGGCGTGCCGCGGCGCCGCCGAGGGGACCTGGGCGCCGCCGCCCGGGCGCTCGGCGCCATTGAAGAGGAAGGGCAGCCGCCGCCTCGGCCACGAGGGATCTGCGAACAGCGCGAGCGAGGCGATCATCGCGTAGGGGAAGATCCCGATCTTGAACAGGAGAGCATTGGAGAGGTTGAACACCACGGCGAGCGCCGCGCCGAGCGGGAAGGTACGTCGCGAGAAGAGCAGGAAGCCCATCGAGAGGTCGATGAGCAGCCCCGCATACGAGAGCGCGAGCCCCGCGGCCGGCGTGGCGAGGAGCGGCCCGACGAGGGGCGCGCCGCGGTGCTCGGCGAGCCACATCGTGAGCGGCTGTCCCCGGAGCCAGTCGCCGTTCAGCTTCGCGATGCCGCCGTAGAAGTAGACGAGCCCGATCTGGGCCTTCAGGGCGAAGAGGTAGAGGCGCGGCACGGTCTCCGCCGGCGCTCTCTGCCCCTCGTCGGCCGGCGAGGCGCGCCGCGCGCGGAGGCGATCGAGCGAGAGGGCGCGGTGCGCGGGGGCGGCGGCGAGCAGCAGGCCGAGGAGGCAGAGGAGATAGAGGTGGTTGAGGTACTGTGCCTTGTCGAGGAGGAAGACATACGTGAGCGCGGCGCAGAGGAGCGCGGCGCTCACCCGGTAGAAGAGCCCGACGGCGCAGAGGAGCGCGAGCACGAAGAGGGCGGCGAAGTGCCAGTACATCCCTGTCCCGCCCCAGGGGCGGATGAAGGGGACGAAGCTGAAGAAGAAGCCGGGCTCGATGTAATAGCGAGAGATCCGATCGTGGAGGACGTACCGGACGACCTCCCACGCGATCAGGGCGCCATAGCCGACGCGGAAGACGGCGAGCGAGGCGGCGTCGACCTCGGCGGTGAGGTGGGCCGCCCAGCGCCGCGTGAGGTCACTTTCAGTGCCCGTGCCCGTGCCCGTGCTCGTGCTTGTGCCCGTGCTTGTGCTTGTGCCCGTGCTTGTGCTTGCCGTGCACGTGGATGTGGACCGGCCGTCCGTCGTCGTCGTCGTCGTCGTCATCGTGGATCACCACCACGCCTGGGGTCGTCTTGACCTTCACGGCCACGTTCCAGGTCGTCGCCACGATCACGCTCACGGCCGGCGCGCTCGGGCCGACCACGACGTGCACGCCGGGGCGATAGCCGACGAGCACCACGTCGGCGTGCGTCGGGTGGGCCACGACGACGGTGAGCTTCACGGGGTTCACCCTGGCCGCGACCGTGCCGACGCAGTAGAGGCCGTCGGGGCCGGGGGTCAGCAGGACGACCTCGGAGCTCGACCCCACGAAGCCGAGCTTGATCTTGCGGTCGCCGACGGGGATCGGCTTGAGGTTCGCGTCGAGGACATACACCCTCACCTGGCCGGAGGCCTTGTCCGCGACCACCTCGACGGTGTCGTCGCCGACCACCTGGATGATCCCGCCGTTCGGGCCCGTCTTGCCCGGCGGGATGGGCTGCCTCTCGGCCTTCCGCGCGCCCTCGACGAGGACCTTCGTGCCTCCTACGGGCACGTGGAGCGTGCCATTCCACGGGTTTCCGGCGACGACGACGTTGTACTTCACCTCGGTGAGATCGGCCTCGAGCTTGGGCCCGGCCGCGATGAGGAGCCCTGTCTTTGCGTCGAGCGCGAGCGGGACCTGCGCGTCGCCGTTCGGCCCTTTCCAGGTGAGCGTGCCGCTCACCTCCTTGTCGATGGGCTTGCCGTCAGGCGCCCTCACGATCGCCCTCACGGTGCCGTCGGGCGCGATCTCCCATCCGACCGAGCCGCCGTCGTGCTCCTCGGTCAACGGCTCTTCGAGGGCCACCGGGACGGCCTCGATCGACTCCTCGGTCACGGTGGCCTCGGCGGTGCTCTTGCACCCTGCCGCGAGGGAGCTGCCGGCGATCAGGGCGGTCAGGGCGACTACGGAAAGGACGCTCTTGGCGTGCATCAAAGCCTCCAAACCGAGGAGGCTATCGCAGGGGCTCCGCTGCGTCTGTACGAACCCTCTCGCTCGGCGGCGATGGGGGTCATGGGCGACGACATTGGGCGCGCCGAGACCACGTCTCCCGTGATCCTCGCTCGTGCGGCCCTGCGCGACGAGATTGTGAGCGTCGAAGGGGCCTTTGGCAGAGCGCCTCATGGGATGACGAGCGCTGTGGACGCTCGAGGCGGCTCGCCAGGCGCGATCGCGAGCGTTTGCGAATGCCTCTGGCGGCTCGCCAACGCGCCGCCGCGCGCCTCCGTAGGCCCCGGATCGTCCGCGCCGCCGGGCTTCCCTCCAGGGGCTCTTCGGGCTAGCGTCCCGGGCGAGCCCGTCCTGCCATGTCCCAGCGCGTCTATGTCGGCCTCATCGGATACGGCCTCGCCGGCGCCGTCTTCCACGCCCCCCTGATCCGGTCCATCCCTGGGCTGCGCCTCGCCGCCATCGCGACCCGCCGCGAGGGCCAGGTCATGACCGACCACTCGGGCGTCGCCGTGCATCCGACGCCCGAGGTGCTGATCGCCGAGCCCGGGATCGACCTCGTGGTGATCGCCTCGCCCAACGAGACCCACTTCCCGCTCGCGCGCGCGGCGCTCGATGCGGGCAAGCACGTGGTCGTCGACAAGCCGTTCACGATCACGAGCGCCGAGGCGGACGAGCTCATCGCGCTGGCCGCGCGCCGGGGCCGGCTCCTGTCGGTGTTCCAGAACCGCCGCTGGGACGCCGACTTCCTCACGGTGCGCCACTGCATCCAGCAGGGCCTGCTCGGCGAGGTGGCCTCGTACGAGGCGCACTTCGACCGCTTCCGCCCCGCCATCAAGCAAGGCTGGCGGGAGCAGGAGTCGCCGGGCTCGGGGATCCTGTACGACCTCGGCGCGCACCTGATCGATCAGGCCCTCGTGCTCTTCGGCCCGCCGCGCGCCGTCACCGCCGACCTCCTGGCGCAGCGGCCCGAGGCGCGCACCGTCGACTATTTCCACCTCACGCTCGACTACGGCAAGCGCCGGGTGATCGTGCGCTCCTCCACGCTGGTGAGCGAGCCCGGCCCGCGCTTCGCGATCCACGGCGACGGCGGGAGCTTCCTCAAGCACGGGATCGACGGTCAGGAAGACGCCCTCAAGGCGGGCAAGCGCCCGGGCACGCCGGAGTGGGGGCGGGAGGACCCGCGCTGGTTCGGCACGCTGGTCACGGCGGGCGGCGAGCGCCGCGCGATCGAGAGCCTGCCCGGCGCGTACGAGGCCTATTACGAGGGCATCGCGGCGGCGATCCTCGACGGCGCCCCGCCGCCGGTGCGCGCCGAGGAGGCGCGCGATGTGATCCGCGTCATCGAGGCCGCGATGAAGAGCTCGGCCGAGCGGCGGACGATACAGCTCGGCGCGTGATCGGAGCGGCGCGCGCGCCGTTCAAAGAAGGACAGGGGAGGCCACGGCGAGCCCCCTCGCCGTGGGCCTGGCAGCTCGGAAGAGCGGCCGCTGTGCGGGGAGGATCAGCGCGCCGCCGCGAGCGCCGCCTGCATCGCGACGCCCATCTCGGCCGGCGTGGCGGCCACCTTGGCCCCCGCGGCCTCGAGCGCCGCGATCTTCTCGGCCGCGGTGCCCTCGCCGCCCGCGATGATCGCGCCGGCGTGGCCCATGCGCTTGCCCGGAGGCGCCGCGCGGCCGGCGATGAACGCGGCCACCGGCTTCTTCATGTTCTGCTTGATCCAGGCCGCGGCGCGCTGCTCGGCCGTCCCGCCGATCTCGCCGATCAGCACGACCCCGTGCGTGTCGGGATCCTGGTTGAAGAGCTCGAGCACGTCGATGAAGTCCATGCCGCCGACCGGATCGCCGCCGATGCCCACGCAGCTCGACTGGCCGATGCCGAGCGCGCTCAGCTGGCCGACCGCCTCGTAGGTCAGCGTCCCCGAGCGGGAGAGCACGCCGATGTGCCCCTTCTTGTGGATATGGCCCGGCATGATCCCGATCTTGCACTCGCCGGGCGTGATCACGCCGGGACAGTTCGGCCCGATGAGGCGCGCCGGCTTGCCGTCGAGGAAGCGACGCACGCGCACCATGTCGAGCACCGGCACGCCGTCGGTGATGCAGATGACGAGCTTGCAGCCCGCGTCCACGGCCTCGGTGATCGCGTCCGCGGCGCCGACCGGCGGGACGAAGATGCACGAGACGTCGGCGCCCTCGTTGCGCACGGCCTGCTCGACCGTGTCGAAGATCGGCACCTTGTCTTCGAAGCGCTGGCCGCCGCGACCGGGCGTCACGCCGGCGACGACCTTCGTCCCGTACTCGATGCAGGCGCGGGCGTGCTGCGACCCGTAGGCGCCCGTGATGCCCTGGAAGACGACCCGCGTGTCCTTGTTGACGAGGATGCTCATCGCTTGATTACTCTACCTTCAACGTGGACAGGAGCTCGGCAATCGCCGGTCGCTCGCTGCTCAACTGGGTTCGGGGCTCGGTGCTCGCGGGCGCCTAGGCGCCGCTCTGGGCCTTGCCGCCGCGCGTGGCGGCGACGATCTTCTGCGCGCCGTCGGCCATGGAGCTCGCCGACTGGATGGTCAGGCCGCTCTCGTCGAGCAGCTTGCGGCCGGCCTCGACGTTGGTCCCCTCGAGGCGGACCACGAGAGGCACCTTGAGCCCGAGCTCCTTCGCCGCGGCGATGACCCCGGCCGCCACGACGTCGCAGCGCATGATGCCGCCGAAGATGTTCACGAAGATGCCGCGGACCCGCTCGCTCCGGAGGATGATCTGGAACGCGGTCTTGACCTGCTCCTGCGTGGCGCCGCCGCCGACGTCGAGGAAGTTCGCCGGCTTGCCGCCGTAATGGAGGATGATGTCCATCGTCGCCATCGCGAGCCCGGCGCCGTTCACGAGGCAGCCGATGTCGCCGTCGAGCGACACGTAGGAGAGCCCGGACCGCTTCGCCTGGAGCTCGACCGGATCCTCCTCGTCGACGTCGCGCATGGCGTTCCACTCGGGGTGGCGGAACTCGGCGTTGTCGTCGAAGCTCACCTTCGCGTCGAGCGCAAAGACGTCTCCCGCGCGGGTCACGACGAGCGGGTTGATCTCGAGCAGCGAGCAGTCCTCCGCGGTGAAGCACGTGTAGAGCGAGGCCACGAGCTTCAGGAACTGGCGCTGCGTCTCCTTGGCCGTGAGCCCGAGCGCGATCGCGAGCTGCCGCCCCTGGTACGGGGCGAGGCCGAGCACCGGATCGATGAAGAGCTTGACGATCTTCTCCGGCGTGCTGTGGGCCACCTCCTCGATGTCCATGCCGCCCTCGGTCGAGGCGATCACCGCGACGCGGCGGCGCTCGCGATCGACGAGCATCGCGAAGTAGAGCTCGCGCGCGATGTCGAGGCCCTGCTCGATGTAGAGCCGCCGGACCTTCTGCCCCTCGGGGCCCGTCTGCTTGGTGACGAGCTGCATGCCGAGGATCTTCTCGGCGAGCGCGGTCGCTTCGGCGCTGCCGCCCTTGGCGACCTTCACGCCGCCGCCCTTGCCGCGGCCGCCCGCGTGGATCTGCGCCTTCACGACGACGACCGGGTTGCCGGTCTGGGCGATCAGCCGATCGGCGATCGGCGCCACCTCGCTCGCCTGGAAAGCGGGCTCCCCATTCGGTACCGGCACCCCGTAGCGGGCGAAGAGCTGCTTGCCTTGATACTCGTGGATTTTCATGAGAGGGGCCGCCACCCTATCACAAGGGTCGGCCCCGCGAGACGCGAAAAACAGGGTCGCCGGGCGTCAGTCGCGTCGCGCGTGGTCGCGTGGTCGCGTGGTCGCGTGGTCGCGTCGAGCTCGCTACGTTTCGAGTGTTTCGTGCCGACCCCCGCCCATCAATGGAAAAGTCCGGCGCTGCGGCGCTCGACGTCGTCTGCCTCCGTCGCTGTCAGGCGCCCGCCCTGACGCGTCGAGCGCCACAACGCCGCTCCCGTCTCGTCACTTGGCGGCGTACGGGGGCGGCTCGGGCCGCCGGAGGGCCACGAGGGCGAACAGGCCGGGCAGGATGTCGTCCTCGACCTTGGAGACCTTGCCTTCGAGGCTGATCTTGAGCTCGTCGAACGGCGTATAGGTGAGCCCGGCGCTCGCGGAGAGGCTCGGCTGGGGGGCGAACAGGAACGCAGAGAGCGCGCCCCCGGGCTCGTGGAGAGCCTGGACTCGAAAGAGCGGATGGATTGCCACCGTCGGAAGGATATTGGCGATGATCTCGCCTCCCACCCAGGGCTTCAGCTCGATCGCTCCGGCCTCGTCCGCCGCGCCGACCAGCCCGACGCTGCCATCGATCGACACCGACAGCGCCTCGGCCGGATAGAGCTCCAGGGCGACGACCGCCGAGTAGAAATCTATCGTCGGATAGAACGCCACGCCCGACCAGGTCGACCAGAGCGCCTGCATCGTGGTCAGGCCGGCGCCGAACGTGGGCGCGTCGACGTCGAGATCGAGGCCGCCGAAGACGTTGACCTCGTATCCATCGCCGAGGACGAGCCCGGGCTCGACGCCGAGCATCCGGCCAGGGACCGTGTTGATCATCGTCGAGAAGGTCGGGAAGTAGTTGATCCAGCTGTCCCAGTCCTCGATGCCAATCGCGTGCGAGACGATGCCGAGCCGGAGGTGGTAGTCCTCCCGGCCGATCTGGAGCATCGCCCACTCGGGAGGGCCGATCTTCAGCTCCTGCGCCGGCAGGGACCACTCGGGGTAGACGAACGCCGGCAGGCCGAACGCCGGCAGGCCGAGCGGCGCCGAGGTGGCCTGCATGTCGAGATCGAGCCGGAAATACAGCGACTCGCTCGCGAGCCGGAGCCCGACCTCGGCCTGGGCGACGGCGTCGAAGCGGTGGATCCCCGGAGGGTCGCGGTGCACGCCGGCGACGATGCTGGTCCCCCCTCCCACCCACATGTCGATGTCGGCCGGGAGCGCGGCGAAGTGCGTTAGCAGCTGGGCCTCCTCTCTCTGTGTCTCGGATGGGCGTCGATCTCGATCCGCGGGCGGCGAGCCGCGCGCCCGCGGCGATCACCGCTGCGCGCCGGTCGTCGCGGCCCGCAGGCGCTCGATCAGCGGGCGCACGACGTCGCTCCGCAGCTTGTACGACGCGCGATTCGCGATGAGAAGGGTGCTCACCTCGGTGACCGTCTCGAGCACCTCGAGGCGATTCTCGCGCAGCGTGGCGCCCGTCTCGACGATATCGACGATCAGGTGAGAGAGGCCTACGAGCGGCGCGAGCTCCACCGAGCCGTGGACGGGGATGATCTCCGCCACCACGCCCTTGCTCGCGAAGTGATCCCCGGCGATCCGCGGGTACTTCGTGGCGACGCGCGGCAGATCGGGGATGGGCGTGCCCTCCGGCCCGGCCACGACGAGGCGGCAGCGGCCGATCCCGAGATCGAGCGGCGTGTAGAGATCGTGACGGCGCTCGAGGAGCGTGTCGCGGCCGGAGACCCCGAGGTCGGCGGCCCCGTACTCGACGTAGGTCGGCACGTCGTCGGGCTTCAGGAATACGTACCGGAAGGCGCCGTCCGCGGTCGGCCGGACCAGGCGGCGATCGTTCTCCTGGAGCGGCGTGCTGTCGAGCCCGGCGCGCTGCACGAGCGGGATCAGGTCCTTCAGGATCCGCCCCTTGGGCACGGCGATGGTGAGCGGCTTCGTCATCCGGCCCGCCCCTCGACCCGCGCCGTGTCGGCGCCGAGCTGCGCGAGCTTGCGCTCCATGAACTCGTAGCCGCGATCCAGGTGGTAGACGCGCAGCACCTCGGTCTCGCCCTCGGTCGCCACGAGCCCGGCGATGACGAGCGAGGCGCTCGCGCGCAGATCCGTCGCCATCACGGTCGCGCCCGACAGCGGCGCGCCGCCGTGGACGTGCGCCGTGTGGCCGTCCACGTCGATGTGCGCCCCCATGCGCGAGAGCTCGGGCACGTGCATGAAGCGGTTCTCGAAGATGGTCTCGACGATGCGCGACGTGCCCTGCGCGAGGCACATCAGGACCATGAACTGCGCCTGCATGTCGGTCGGGAAGCCCGGGTGCGGCGCGGTCGTGATGTCGACGGCGCGCAGCGGCCGGCCGTCGCGGCGGACGCGCACGCAGTCGCCCTCGCGGCCCACCTCGACGCCCGCCTGGCGGAGCTTGGCCGCGACCGCCTCGAGGTCCTCGAGCGGCGCGTTCTCGATCAGCACGTCGCCGCCGGCCGCGGCCGCCGCGACCATGTACGTGCCGGCCTCGATCCGATCCGAGATGATCGCGTGGTCGAACGGCTCGAGCTCGTCCGCGCCCTCGATGTGGATGACGTCCGTGCCGGCCCCGCTCACGCGCGCGCCCATCTTGTTGAGCACCCGGCCGAGCTCCTCGACCTCGGGCTCGCGGGCGCAGTTCACGAGCGTCGTGCGCCCCTTCGCGAGCGCGGCGGCCATCATCAGGTTCTCGGTGCCGGTCACCGTCGGCAAGTCGAACACGACCTCGGCGCCGCGCAGCCGCTTGCACTCGGCGACGATGTAGCCGCGCGACAGCCGGATCGTCGCGCCGAGCGCCTCGAGCCCCTTGAGGTGCTGGTCCACCGGGCGCGTGCCGATCTGACAGCCGCCGGGGAGCGACACCTTGGCGCGGCCGAAGCGCGCGAGCAGCGGTCCGAGGACCATCACGCTCGCGCGCATCTGCTTGACGAGCTCGTAGGGGGCCTCGGGCCGCACGTTGTCGCCGGCGCCGACCCTGACGAGCGGCGGGGCGACCTCGACGTTGCGGCCGAGGAACCGGAGCAGCGCGGAGGTCGTGTCGATGTCGCGCAGCGCGGGCACGTTGCGGAGCAGGCTCTCGCCGTCGGAGAGCAGCGTCGCGCAGAGGATCGGTAGCGCCGCGTTCTTCGCGCCGCTGATGCGGATCTTGCCGGAGAGCGGCTTGCCGCCCCGGATCCGGATTGAGTCCATGCCCCGCTATCGCACAACCCGCGGCGGAACGCGATGTTTCGGGGACGCCGCCCGCCGCTCGCGTCCGACGCGCGCCGCGCCGGGCCACCTGCCGCTTGCGTCCGGCGCGCGCCGCGCCGGGCCACCTGCCGCTTGCGTCCGGCGCGGCGCGCGCCGGACGACGGGCGCCCCGCTTTGCCCGGCGCTGGTCTAGTCTCCTCCGGCCATGCGACCGAGCGCCATCGCCCTGTCCTCGCTGCTCGCCGCCTCCGTGGTCTCGCCGGCCGCCGCCCAGCCGTCGGTGGACCTGCGCGGGTTCCGCGCCTCGATCGACCCCGGGGCCGGCGTCTACTCCGAGCCCGCCGCCACCCCGGACACGGGCGAGTGGAGCGCGAGCCTCTGGGGCTCGTACGCCTACCGCCCCATCGTGCTCCGCGATCCGGCCTCGAGCGAGGTCCGCTTCGACGTCATCCGCCACCAGGTCAGCGCCGACTTCGCGGCCGGCGTGGGCATCGCGCGGCGCCTCCTCGTGGGGCTCACGCTGCCGGTGGTCCTCTACCAGGCCGGCGACGCGCCCAGGTCCGACGCCACGCGGGTGCTCGGCGACACGTGGGTCCCGGCGCAGGCGCTCGGCGATCTCGGCCTCGTCGGCAAGCTCACGCTCGTGCAGCCCACCGGCGGCGATCTCGGCGGGCTCGCGCTCGCGCTGCACGAGCGCTTCACGCTGCCGACGGGCGACGAGGCGTCGTTCGTGGGCGAGGGGAGCGTCACGAACGAGCTCCGGCTCCTCGCCGAGTACCGCCTGATCGCGTTCGGTGCGCACCTCGCGGCCGGGCTCAAGCTCCGCGCTGCCCAGGCCCGCTTCGCGTGCCAGGCGACCCCGGCCCCTGCCGCGGGCAGAGATCCGTGCCCCACGGTGTTCGGCCACGAGCTCCCCTTTGGCCTGGGCCTCTCGTTCCGGCCGCAGATCCTGGGCATCGACCCGGAGGGGCGCGCCACGATCTTCCTCGAGGCAAGCGGGCACCTGCCGCTCTCGCCGATCGCGCCGTTCGAGAACCAGGAGACGGCCGCGCTGGAGCTCGGCCTCGCGGCGCGCTACGCGATCGGCGACGTCTCGTTCCTGGGCGGCGTCGGCACCGCGCTGGTCGGCGGGGTCGGCACCACGCCGCTGCGCGCCGTCCTCTCGGTCGCGTGGACCCCGCGCGTCCACGACGCCGACGGCGACGGCGTCGACGACGAGGTCGATCAGTGCCGCGAGCTCGCCGAGGACCTCGATGGCTTCCAGGACGAGGACGGGTGCCCCGAGGGGGACAACGACGAGGACGGCGTCTTCGACGACGAGGACCGCTGCCCGACGCAGAAGGAAGACGAGGACGGCGTCGAGGACGAGGACGGATGCCCCGACCCGTGACGGCGGCGGGGACGGCGCCCCGGCGCGCGGGGGACGCGCGCCCGGACGAGCCCCGCGCGGCGCCCGTCCGGCGACGTCGTCGCTACAGCGCGGGGGCGCGCTGCACTAAGCTCCGGGTCTCCGCATGAGCGACGACGGCTACACGAAGCACGGCGGCGGCCGCCACGAGGGGCCCGCCCGCACCTCGCCGTACCCCCTGAGCCGGCTCTCCGCGCCGCACGACCTTGTCGACGTGGCGCGCGAGATCCAGCAAGCAGACGCGCTGCTCGGCGCGGTCACCGGCGGCAAGCTCGCGCAGATCGCCCGGCAGATCCGGTCGCTGCAGGAGCAGGCGCGGCAGGTCCTCGAGGCGGCGCAGCGCGACAGCGAGCTCCACCGGGCGTCGTGCAACTTCAAGAAGCGGCCCGGCCACGTCTACCACCTCTACCGGCGCGACGACGGCGTCCGCTACCTCTCGCTGCTCTCGCCCGAGGAGTGGGGCGGCTCGCCGCCGCACGCGTTCGAGGGCTCGTACCGGCTCGAGCTCGACATGTCGTGGACGCCGGCCGACGAGGCCGAAGCGCACGACGCCGAGGCCGGCGCGCTCGCGCGGCTCCTCGGCCGCGGCGAGTGACGATGCGCTCGCGCGCTCACGCGCCGATCCGGAGCAGGACCTTCCCGAACGAGGCGTTGCTGGCCACGTAAATGTGCGCTGCGGCTGCGTCGTCGATCGAGAAGATCCGGTCGATGACGGGCCGCACGGCGCGGCTCGCGAGCCACGGGGAGATGTTCCGCTCGAGCACCTGCGCCGCCGCGATCTTCTCCTCGAGCGGGCGCGAGCGGAGCACCGTGCCGATGAGCTCGACGCGCTTGCGCAGGAGCTCGCGCAGGTCGAGCTCCGCGGACGCGCCGGCCGTCAGCCCGACGAGCGCGATGCGGGCCTTCGCCGCGCACGCCCTGAGGTCCTCGCCGACATACGCGCCGCCGACGAGATCGAGCACCGCGTCGACCCCCGCGCCGCGCGTCGCCTTCAGCACCTCGTCGGCGAACTTCCCGCCCGACGCCGCGATCCCGGCGTGCAGCCCGAGCTCCCGGCAGCGGTCCAGCTTGTCCTGGGTGCGCGACGTCCCCACGACGAAGCACCCGAGCGCGCGCGCGATCTGGAGGCCGGCCGTCCCCACGCCGCTGCCGACCGCGTGCACGAGCACGCGCTCGCCGGGGGCGAGCCGGGCGCGCGTCACGAGCGCGTCGTAGGCGGTGACGAACGCCTCGGGGACCGCCGCCGCCTCCTCGTCGGAGAGCCCGTCCGGCACCGGCGCGACCTCGCGCTCGTGGGCGACGATCCGCTCGGCGTAGGCGCCGCCCGCGACGAGGCCGAAGACGCGATCGCCCGGCGCGAAGCGGCGCGCGCCCTTGCCCGCGGCCTCGATCACGCCGGCGTACTCGAGCCCCGGCACGTCCGGCGGCGCGCCCGGCGGCGCCGGGTACAGGCCGAGCCGCTGCAGCAGATCGGCGCGGTTCACCCCGGCGAAGCGGGCGGCGATGCGCACGTGCCCCTCGGGCACCTCGGGCGCGTCCACCTCGCGCACCTCGAGGACCTCGGGACCGCCCGGCTCACGAATGAAGACGGCTCGCATGTTCGATGCTCCACATGGACCGCTCAGTCTTCCATGGGCGGCGGGAGCACGCTCTTCCGGTAGAAGTACTCCACCTTCTCCGAGTCCGGATCGACCGGCTCGCCCGTCCGCTCGGCCGGCGCGCCGCCGCCCATGGCCGCGTCGATCTGCACCTGCTCGAGCGCGTCCATCATGGAGGCCGCGCTCG
The DNA here is from genome assembly GCF_051519845.1 of Sorangium sp. So ce362. Taxonomy (NCBI): domain Bacteria; kingdom Pseudomonadati; phylum Myxococcota; order Polyangiales; family Polyangiaceae; genus Sorangium; species Sorangium sp. So ce362. Next base: position 11,767,018 of record NZ_CP150332.1, read on the forward strand.
GGAAGCGCTCCTCGCGGTCGAGCGCGAGCGCGCGCATCGTCACGACGTCGAGCGAGTGCGGCACCTCCGGCCGCAGCATGCGCGGGCGGATCGGCTTGACGCGCTGGATCTCGGCGAGCAGCGCCGCCGGCGTCGGCGCCTTGAACGGCAGCTGCCCGGTGAGCATCACGTAGAGCAGCATGCCCACGGAGTAGAGGTCCGCGCGCGCGTCGAGATCGCGGACCCCCTGCGCCTGCTCCGGCGCCATGAAGGCGGGCGTGCCGGCCACCGCGTGGCTCCCCGCGGCGCCCGTCGAGACGAGGAACGACGCCGCCGACCCGGTGTTGAACGCCTCCGCGACGCCGAAATCGAGCACCTTCACGGTGAGCGGGCCGCGGTCGCCGCCGACGAGGCAGATGTTGTCCGGCTTGAGATCGCGGTGGAGGATGCCCTCGTTGTGCGTGACGACCAGGGCGCTCAGGACCTGGACGGCCACGTCCAGCACGACGGGAATGGGCATCGGGCGCTCGCGTCCGAGCCGCTCGGTGATTGTGTCGCCTTCCAGCCGCTCCATCACGAGGTAGGGCGTGCCGTCCTCGAGCACGCCCAGATCGTACACCTCGACGATGTTCGGATGGCCGAAGCGGCCGGCCACAGCGGCCTCGTTGTGGAAGCGGGCGATCGCCGTCTTGCTCTGCGCGTACTGGCCGCGGAGCGTCTTGATCGCGACCCGGCGCCGCAGGCCGATGTGGATCGCGTCATAGACCATCCCCATCCCGCCCTTCGCGATGACGCCGAGGATGCGGTACCGGTCGTGCAGAAGCCGGCCGACGAGCGGGGCCTCCTTCGTCGGCCGGGGCTGATCTGGGTCGATATCTGGCGGCAGCGGGCCGTCCATCGGCCACCCCGACTCGCCCCTGCTCGTCGGCGGCATCCGCGTCGAGGAGGGCGGGGCGATGCTCGGCGTGAGCGCCGTGCCGTGCACCGGGCACCTTTCGGTGTCCGACGGGTGCGGCAACCCGCACGCCTGGCATCGGATAAAGTGCTGCGGCGGCATCGGGGACCCGGTCAGAGTACGGGTACATCCGCCCATGCAGCAAGCTCGTTCAGGGACCAGCGTCCGGGCCGGGGGAACACGCCCACAGCGTGTGGTCGGGTAGCCAACGAATGTCATCTTCAGCAGCTGGGTTGGATCGGCTCGCAGCTTACGGTAGGCTGAGCTCAAACGTGCCGCAGCCGGTCCGGAAGCCAAGCCGACGAGCGCGGGCGGTGCCGCAGCGAGGGCAGGTCCCAGAATTTGCACCTGAACGTAAACCAGGACGTAAGTCGCAAATAGGTCGCACGTTAGCCGAACGTCAGGCGGCGCGTGATGGGCACGGGGTACGCTTTCCCCGAGCGCCAGCAGTGGGGGCCAGCGGGATGGGAAGGGGAAAGAGACACAGGCCATGAGCACGGCGGAGAAGCTTTCGGACGGTGCCTCGGCCAGCGGAGAGTCCGACCCGCTGCTGGGAAAGGTCTTGAATCAGAAGTTCAAGGTCCACTCCCTGCTCGCGACGGGCGGCATGGGCGTCATCTATCGCGGAGAGCAGATCGCCCTCGAGCGGCAGGTCGCGATCAAGGTCCTGACGCCAACGAACTCATCGAATCAAATCGACCCCAACTTTCATAAGCGCTTCTTCCTCGAGGCGAGCATCCTCGCCAGGCTCCAGCACCCGAACATCGTCACGGTCTTCGACTACGGCCGAGTCGAGAACATGGAGCCCGAGCGGTACTTCATGGCCATGGAGTTCCTCGAGGGCGAGACGCTCTTCCGGCGGCTGCGCAAGGCCGGCCGGCTGTCGGCGCCCGACGCGATGGGCGTCGCCCGGCAGATCGCGCGCGGGCTGCGCGAGGCGCACAAGCACGGGGTGGTGCACCGCGACCTGAAGCCGTCGAACGTCATGCTCGTCCCCGGCGAGGACATCGGGGAGCTCGTCAAGATCCTCGATTTCGGCCTCGTGAAGGTGCTCGCCGACGACTCGGAAGAGCTCACGCAGCAGGGCTCGTTCCTCGGCTCCCCGCGCTTCATGTCGCCCGAGCAGATCTCGCACGGCAAGGTCGATCTCCGGACCGACGTGTACTCGCTGGGCGTGATCGTCTATCAGATGCTCTGCGGGAAGGTCCCGTTCGAGGCGCAGAACTCGGTCCAGATCTTGATCGCCCACCTGCAGCAGCCCGTCCCGCGGATGCGCGAGCGCAACCCCGAGGCCGACGTGCCCGAGCCGCTCGAGGCGTTCGTGCTGCGCTGCCTGTCGAAGGAGCCGGACGGCCGCCCGGCCAACATGGAGGCCTTCATCCGTGGCCTCGGCGAGTGCGCGCAGGCGATGGGCCTGTCCCCGGCGTTCGGCTCGACGGGCCTCGTGACCATGGATTCCGGCGGGACCGGCAGGATGCCGACGCCGATGCCGCCCGTGCGCGTGATGACCGCGATCCCGGCGAGCCCCTCGCCGCCGTCGTCCTCCGGCTCGGCCTCGCAGGTGGACGACGCGTCGCTCGGCGCCGCCTCGCGCCCGGCCGACGCCGCGCCGCAGGGCCGCAAGGGCATCGTGCTCGTGGCGGCGGGGGTCCTCGCCGTCGCGGGCATCGGGATCGCGATGTCGCAGATGCGCTCCAGCGAGCCGGCGCCGCTCGCGACGCAGCCGGAGAAGCCGCAGGTCGCCCCGGCGCCGCCGCCGCCGCCGCCGCCCGCCGACGTCGGGACGTTCGTGCTGATGGTCGAGTCCATGCCCTCGGGCGCCGAGGTCCTGGAGGACGGCAAGCCCCTCGGGAACACGCCGCTCCAGCTCTCGATCTCGAACAGCTCGGTGCGCGCCAACCCGCGCCGGCTGACCGTCCGGCAGGAGGGATACGAGCCGTACTCGATCGTCCAGGGTCACTCGGATCAGTCGGTTCGCCTGGTCGCCACGCTCACGAAGCACGCGGCCGCGCCGACGAGCACGCCGGCCGCGCCCACGCCGCCGCCCCAGGCGGCTCCCGCGCCGCGACCCTACTCCGCGCGGCCGGCCCCGAGGCCCACGCCCTCTCCCGACGCGCCGCCCCCTCCTTCTCCCCGGCCGCTGGACATTCAAATCGAACGATGACCTTCCAGCGCCCCGCACGCCTCATCGCCGTCTCCCCGTCTGTCCTCTCGGCGCGGCCGCTCCGGGCGGATGTCCGTGCCGACGTGGAGGCGCCTCGTTCCAGGCTCTCCACCGAGGGGAACCCCCCGCGAGGCGCCGGTGTGCTGCGCTCTGCGGGACGGGCGCATGCGCGCCAGCCCGCGCAGCGGCACGACCAGCCCGCGCAGCGGCACGACCAGCCCGCGCAGCGGCAGGCCCGCGCCGCGCGGGCCGGCGACGTCACCGCCGATCGAAGATCCCGGTATTCATCTGTTCCCGCCGGCAGTAGACTCCAGGCTCTGCGTCCCGCAGACGCGCTTCCCAGGCTGATTCCCAGCGGGATCCGTTGCTGAGGAGCAAGGAAATGAACCCGCTCGTCCCCGACTTCATCATCCAGCAAGACGCTCTCGGCAACACCGAGGGCAGCTTCACGGGGGCGGTGCTGATGATCGACATCCCCGGCTTCACCGAGCTCACGGAGAAGCTGATGCAGCACGGGCGCGCGGGCGCTGAGACGCTCGCGGGCACGCTCCGGTACTACTTCGACCCGCTCATCGCCGCGGTCCACCACGCCGGAGGCTTCATCACGAACTTCGCGGGCGACGCGTTCACGGCGCTGTTCCAGGACACGCCGGACCGCAAGGTCGCGGAGTACGTGCTCGGCGCGGCGCTCTCGATGCGCGATCTCTTCGCCGAGCACCCCGAGCGCGACACGCCCTTCGGCAGCTTCCCGTTCTCGTTCCGGATGGGGCTCGCGTGGGGCTCGGTCGAGTGGGGCATCGTCCGCATCTCCCCGGAGCGCGCTTACTACCACTTCCACGGGCAGGCGCTCGCCGCGTGCGTCGCGATCGAGCGGCAGGCGCAGAAGGGGGACATCCTCCTCGACCGCGCGCTCTGCGATCGCATCCCGCCCGCGAGCGCGAAGTACCACGGCGAGGGCGTCTACAAGCTCGGCGACGTGCCGGCGCCCAGGATGCCGCAGGTCCCGAGGAACCCGCCGCGCGGCGAGGGCACCTCCTTCGTGGCGAGGGGCGTCGCCGACATGCCCCCGGAGGGCGAGTTCCGCAACGTCACGAGCGTCTTCCTCTCGTTCGAGCAGATCCCGAGCTTCGCCGAGCTCACGCGCCTCCTCCACGAGCTCTCGGAGCTCTACGGCGGCACCTTCACCGGCATCGACGCGGGCGATCTCGGCATCGCCGCGCTGATCCACTTCGGCGCCCCGATCACCCACGAGAACGACAACGATCGCGCGCTCGACTTCGCGCTGGAGCTGAAGAAGCGCGGCCTCCGGCAGATGCGCCTCCGCGCGGGGATCACGCGCGACGTCCGCTACGCCGGCTTCAACGGCGGCACCGAGCGCAACGAGTTCGCGTGCATCGGCCGCGCGACGAACCTCGCCGCGCGCCTCGTCGCGAAGGCCCCCTGGTCGGCGATCTGGGCCGACGAGCAGGTCTTCCGCGCCGGCGAGACGAGCTACCAGTGGACGACGGAGAACATCTTCCGGTTCAAGGGCTTCGACCTGCCCATCCTCGTCTACTCGCTGGAGCGCCGCCGCATCTCGGTCCAGAAGGAGTTCTACGACCTCGGCCTCATCGGCCGCGAGGCGGAGATCGAGCAGCTCGCGCGCTACGTCGGGCCGATCTTCGAGGGCAAGCCGGCCGGGATCACCTACATCGACGGCGAGCCGGGGCTCGGGAAGAGCTACCTCGTGCAGCGCTTCCGCCACCGGTGCGAGGAGCACCAGACCGACCGGCCCTTCCTGTGGATCGACGCGCGCTGCGATCAGACGCTCCAGAGCTCGCTGAACGCGTTCGAGTTCGCGCTGAAGGAGTACTTCTGGGAGTCCTCCGCGCTCGGCAAGGAAGAGAAGCTCACGAACTTCGACGACGCGTTCGAGTACCTCCTCGAGCGGCTGCCCGAGAGCCAGGCCGCGCTGAAGCGCGAGCTCGACCGCGCGCGCTCGGTGTTCGCCGCGCTCATCGGCATCCGCTGGGAGGACTCGCCGTACGAGCGCCTGCACCCGAAGCTCCGGTACACGAGCACGCTCTCGGCGCTGAGCTTCGTGTTCCTCGCCGAGGCGTCGCTCCAGCCGGTGATCCTGCACCTCGAGGACGCGCACTGGGCCGACGAGGACTCGCTCGAGGCGGTGCGCGTGATCGCGCGCGCGTGCCGGGGGCTGCCGATCGCGATCATCTGCACGACGCGGCGCAAGGATGACGGCACCCCGGTGCGCATCCCGCTCGATCCCGGCATCTCCGAGAAGGTGATCGAGCTGAAGCCGCTGCCGCGCGAGCAGCTCCTCGCGCTCGCGGTCCCGTTCTTCGGCGGCCCGATGCCGGACATGCTCGCGACGCTCCTCTGCGAGACGGCGGGCGGCAACCCGTTCTTCGCGCAGGAGATCCTCGCCTACTGGCTCGAGGACGGGCGCTACGGCTCGAGCTCGAGCTCCATCTCGATCTCGAACACGTTCATGCCGCCGAAGAACGTGAACAGCCTGCTCATCTCGCGGCTCGACCGGCTCGACGCGAAGGTGAAGCAGACGATCGTCGCCGCGGCCGTCCTCGGGCGCGAGTTCGACCTGCGCGTGCTCGCGCTGATGCTCCCCGACGCCGCCGTGCTCGAGGAGCACGTGCGCATCGGCGAGGCGCAGTGCATCTGGTCGCAGATGACGGAGCGGCGCTTCCAGTTCAGCAACGCGCTCCTCCGCAACGCGGCCTACGAGATGCAGTCGCGCGCGCGCCTGCAGGAGCTCCACCGGCTCGCCGCCGAGGCGATCGAGAGCCTGTACGGCGACGACCTCGAGGACCAGCTCGTGGCGCTCGGGCGCCACTGGCGCCGCGCGGGCAAGGTGGATCACGCGCGCCGCTACTTCCTCGCGGGCGCGCGCAAGGCGGCCGCGCGCTACGCCCACGAGGAGGCGACGCGCCTCTACCGCGTCTACTTCAAGCTCTCGCCGGAGCCGACGCCCGAGAGCGTCGTCGTGCGCTACGAGTTCGCCCGCGACGTCCTCGAGGCGAGGGGGCGGTACCAGGAGGCGCGGCAGGAGCACATCCGCGTGCTCACCGACGCGCAGAAGCTCGGCGATCGCGGGTCGGAGTCGCTCGGCTTCCTCGGCCTGGGCCGCACGCACTGGGCGATGCAGCAGCCCGACGACGCGCGCACGTACTGGGAAGAGGGGCTGCGCGCCGCGCGCGAGGCGGGCAACCTGCCGACCGAGGGGCTCACGCTCGCGAGCTTCGGGATGGCCTACGCCGTCCAGGGCCGATACGACGCCGCCCGCACGCTCTACGCGCGCGCGATCGCGGTCGAGCGGCAGATCGGCAACCGGCGCGAGGAGGCGAGGCTCCTCGCCGAGTTCGCGAAGCTGCACCGGCTGAGCGGCCACCCCGGCGAGGCGGAGGCCCTGCAGGAGCAGGCTGCGGCGATCGAGCGTGAGCTGGGTGCCTCTTGAGCCGGCGCGGGGGGCCGCGGTGCCCCCCGCCCGCCACGCCGCCAGCATCGTCGTCGCGACCCTCGCTGCCGCATACCTGCCCGGCTGCAGAATCGCTATGCTCGGCTCGCCTGCGGAGCGGCGCTAGCGCCGCTCCGGCCTAGAGCGGCGCGGATTTCGCCACATCGTCCGAGAGGTCTCTCAAGAGCATGACACAGCAGGAAGCAGGGGACGTTGCGGAGCCGGTGCGCGAGGAGCAGCGCGGGTCGGCGAAGCGGCTCAAGCTGGTCCAGGCGGCCCTGGCGGCCGCGGTCTCGGGGACGCTGGTCGTCACCTTCGACATCTCGCTGGCCGCGCTCGTGTTCACGCACGACTTCGCGGACCGGCTGTCGAAGGGGATCGGGATCTTCCTTGTCAGCTCGGTGATCGTCGGGGTGATCGTCGCCCTCCTCAGCTCCTTCCGCCCCGTCATCGCCGCCCCGCAGGAGGACGCCGCCGTCATCTTCGCCTCGATGGCCTCGGCCATCGCGGCGGGCGTCCACAAGATCGACCCGAACGCCGACGCGTTCCCGACGGTGATCGTCGCGATCGCGCTCACGTCGGTCGTCGCCGGCGGCTTCTTCCTGCTGCTCGGCATACTCCGCCTCGGGGTGCTCGTCCGCTTCATCCCCTATCCCGTGGCCGGCGGCTTCCTCGCCGGCGCCGGATGGTTGCTCGTCCAGGGGTCGCTCTCGGTCATGTCCGGCAAGCCGGCCACGCTGAACATGCTCCCCCACCTGTTCTCGAGCTCGCTGGACAAGGTCCTCACCGGCCTCGTGTTCGGCGTGCTCCTCGTGGCGCTCCTCCGGCGCTACACGAACCTGCTGCTCCTGCCGATCCTGCTCGTCGGGTCGACCGGCGTCTTCTACCTGATCCTCTACATCTCCGACTCCAACGTGACGCAGGCCTTCGCGGACGGGTGGCTCCTCGGGCCGTTCCCGCGCGAGGCGCTCTGGCCTCCCGTGGAGGTCGCCGACCTCAAGCAGGTGAACTGGCCGGTCCTGTTCGACAGCGGCGGCAACATGGTGGCGGTGACGGTCATGGCGGCCATCACCGTGCTCCTGAGCGCGTCCGGCGTGGAGCTCGCCACCGAGCAGGAGATCGACCTCGATCGAGAGCTGCGGGCCACCGGGGTCGCGAACATCGTCGGGAGCATGTTCGGGTGCGTCGTCGGGTACATGTCGATGCCCGAGTCGTCGATGAACTTCAAGACCGGCGCGAACACCCGGCTCGCGGGCCTCTTCGCGGCGTCGATCAGCGCCCTCGTGCTGGTCATCGGCGCCGACGCGATCAGCTATTACCCGCGCCCGGTGCTCGGGGGGCTCATCGCGTACCTCGGCTTCCACTTCCTGATCAACACGCTGTACGAGGGCTATTTCCGGCTGCGCCGGACCGAGTACCTCGTCGTGGTGCTCATCCTCCTCGTCGTCGCCGTCTGGGGCTTCCTCCTCGGCGTCGCCGTGGGGCTCGGGGTGTCGCTCATCCTGTTCGCGCTCAGCTACAGCCGCATCGAGGTGATCCGCAACGCCATCTCCGGCCTGCACCTCCGCAGCAACGTGGCCCGCAGCGACGGCGAGGAGATGACGCTGCTGGAGCGAGCCAAGCAGCTGTACATCCTCCAGCTCCAGGGCTATGTCTTCTTCGGGACGGCGTACAACCTCCTCGTCAGCGCTCAGCAGCGCATCCAGAGCACGGACGGGGAGATACGGTATCTGCTCCTCGACTTCCGGCACGTCAACGGGCTCGACTCCTCGGCCATCGCCAGCTTCCTCCGGCTCCGCCGGCTGGCGAAGGCGAACGGCGTGAGGCTCATCCTCACCGAGGTCCCGGCGGACATCAGAAACCACCTCGAGCGCGGCGAGGTCGTGATCGAGAACGACGACCAGTGCCGGATCTACCCGGATCTGGACCGCGGCTTGGAGGCGTGTGAGAACGAGATCATCCAGGAGGCGCCCCCGAGCATGCTGCCGCCGCCCATGCTCTTCTACGACCTCCAGGATGTCTTCAACGGCAGGCCGGAGATGCTCCGCTTTCTTAGCTACCTGGAGCGCGTCGAGGTCCCCGCGGGGTTCGACCTGTTCCGGCAAGGGGACATCTCGAAGGACCTATACCTCATCGAGGGCGGTGAGCTGACGGCGTGGCTCGAGATCGACGGGAAGAAGATAAAGCGGCTCCGCACCATGGGACCGGGCTCGGTGGTCGGGGAGTCAGGGCTTTACATGGGCGAGAAACGTTCTGCGACGGTGACCGCGAGCCGCCAGGTCACGCTCTACAGGCTGTCGGAGGAGGCGCTTCAGCGGCTCACCGCCGAGGCGCCCGAGCTGGCAGCCGCGTTTCACCACTTCGTGGTCACGTTGCTCGCGCGCCGAATCGTCCACTCGACTGGTCCTGTCAAATCATTGTTCAACTAGAGCGAAGAACGTCCAGTCACGCCGCGTTCCCGCGAGATGCCTTGAACAAGAAGGAGAAAGGACTGACTGATGCAATACAGACGTAGACCCCTGGTGCTTGTTTCGGTGCTGCTGGGGGTCCTTTCGCTCATGGCTTGCTCCAAGAAGGAGCCCCCGCCGGCGGGGCAGGACCCTGGAGCCGGCGCCAAACCAGCCGCGCCCGCCGAAGTAGGCGAGCTGAACCTGCTGATCTTCCCAGACTATATCGATGAGAAGATCGTCAAGGATTTCGAGGTTCTGACCAAGGCCCAGGTGCGGCTGACCCGATACGACTCCACCGAGGAGATGGAGAGCAAGCTGGCCTACGCGGGCGCGGAGAGCCAGTACGACGTCGTGATCATGGCCAGCCAGATCCTGCCCAGGATGGTGCGGCGCGGCCTGGTCAAGCCGCTGGAGCACGCGCAGATCCCGAACCTCAAGAACCTCGAGCCGCGGTTCTCCGGGGCCGGGTTCGACGACGGCAACAAGCACGGCGTGCCGTACCAGTGGGGCACCGTCGGCATCGTCTACAACAAGAAGAAGCTGCCCAACCTCGATCCTTCGTGGTCGGTGCTGCTCGATCCGAAGAAGGTGGCCGGTACGTTCGTGCTGCTCGACGAGCAGCGGGACATGCTCGGCTCGGTGCTCAAGTACAAGGGGTTCTCGAGCAACACCACGAACGCGGACGAGATCCGCGAGGCCGGGACCGTCCTCAAGGACGTGAAGAAGCAGCCGAAGTGCCTCGGGTTCAAGGGCGGCGTGGGCGCCATGGAGGATGTCAGGGCGGGCTCCGTCGACATGGCGGTCGTCTGGAACGGGGACGCGCAGAAGGCCATCCAGGCGGACAAGGACCGCCTCGCCTTCGTGATCCCGAAGGAGGGCTCCGTCATCTGGGTCGACGTGATGACGATCGCGGCGAAGGCGCCTCACCCTGAGCTGGCCCACAAGTTCATCAATCACGTGCTCACGCCGGAGGGTGGCGCGCAGCTCTCGCTGTACACAAAGTACGCGTCGCCCAACGCCGCAGCGCAGGGCAAGCTGCCGCCGGAAGACCGCACGAACACGCTCATCTATCCGACGAAAGAGGTGTCGGATCGCCTCGAGCACCACCGCGACCTGGGCGAAGCGGCCAAGGTGTTTGACGAGGTCTGGACGGAAGTGAAGTCCCAGTGACTTCGCCGTGCCGTCGTCATCGATGGCAGCGCGGCGCGCCACCGCGGGCTCAGGGAGGCACCTGCGCCCACGTGGACGGACACGCACCCTCTGTAAAGTCTCCTCTCTGACCCTCCGAGACCAGCGGCGTGTGGGATCTGCTTCGGTCCCAGCGCCTCGTGTGAGGCGGAGCGCGACCTCGTGTGCGGCGCGCGGCGCGGACCGCTGGTCGGCGCCTGCGTGCGGTGCGTGCGGTGCGCATCGCACGCAGGCGCCGAGCCTGGATGCACAGTGGACACAATCGGAACGCGCGCCGTGAGATTACCGCACGATGCCGCGGAACGATGATAGGCTGGGCGTTATACCTGGGAGAAGCCCCTGATGAGCAGCCCTCTCGACCTTCCGTTTGCCGTTCATCCTCGTATCGAGACAGAACGCCTTGTACTGCGTGAGATCCAGGAATCCGATGCTGAGGCCCTGTTCTCCGTCTGTTCGGACGCTGAGTGGCTGAGGCTATGGGGCGCTCCCGTTCACAGAGAGGTCGCCGATACTCGGAAAATGATCGGCATGCTCAAGCGTGCGCACCAGGAGGGCTCGCAGCTCCGATGGGGTATCAGCATCCGGGGATCGGAGCACCTGATCGGCGCCGTAGGGTTCTATCGCTTCCTGATGCCGCACTATCGCGCCGAGATCACCTACGAGCAGGCGCGCACGTCGAGCGGCAAGGGGTACATGACGGAGGCGCTGCGCGCGGTCGTGCGGTTCGGGTTCGAGCAGCTCGACCTGCACACGATCGAGGCGGGCATCGACCCCGGGCACGGGCCCTCGCTCCGGGTCGCTGAGCGGCTCGGCTTCCAGCGGGAAGGGTACCTCCGGGAGAACTACTTCTTCCAGGGGAGTTTCTACGACACCATCCTGTGTACGCTGTTCAGCCCGAAGGCGGGGCAGCGGCCCTACAACAAGTAGCGGGGCTCCTGGTGGTTCTGTAGGATCTCAGGTCCGCTCGATGTGCCCGGCCCCCGGCGAGGGGGGTCGTCGCGCGGGGCGGGCGGTGGGCCGAACTCGCCTGGGGCGTCCTGTCCCCGTCGTGCGATGCACGACGGAGACAGGACGCCATTCGGGCTCAAACATCGGCCCATCGCCCACCCCGCGCGACGACCCCCCTCGCCGGGGGCCTGCCGTTTGTCCATGGAATGACCGTCCTCGGCGCCGGCAGACGTCGACGAGCGCGGGCGCCGCTTGACGGTGCGTGCCGCTCGCCTCCGCCTTCGGCGCTGGCAGGCGTCGATGAGCGTGGGCACCGCTTGATGGTGGGTGGTGCGGTCATTTGCCAAGAGAGATTCCACATGAAGGCGGGAAGGTGGGAAGATCATTCAGGTTTTCTTCCCGCCTTCCCGCCTTACTGTTCAAATGACTGCACTACCTGATGGTGCGTGCCGCTCGCTTTCGCCTTCGGCGCTGGCAGGCGTCGACGAGCGCCGGGGGCGCTCGACGGTGCGGGCTGCTGGCTTCCGCCTGGCGGGGATGATCTCGGGGGGACAAAAAGACAGCGCCCCTCCGCTGGAAGGGGAGGGGCGCTTCGCGATGCAGGCAGCTGGCGAGGCCAGCGCCCGCGGTTCTCAGAGGCTCATGTTGAGCGAGGCGAGGAACGTACGGCCGTTCTGAGGCATCTTGGCGATCGTGTACTGCGCGGCCGTGGGCGCCGTGTAGCGCCAGTCGCCGACGTTGTAGACGCCGACGTTGTACCGGAGCCCGCCGACCTCCAGCTGCCCGGAGACCACGATGTCCCAGATCACCGCCGGCTCGGTCTTGGTCTGATTAGGCACGCCGTCCGGCGGAGGTGTCTCGCCCTCGTACGTCTTCACGTTGCGGTCGAACCGCGGCGCCTCGACCGTCAATCGCGACGCCAGGACGACCGCCTTCCCGAAGAGCGGGGCCGCGCCGCGGACCGATCCCATGTGCTCCGGTGAGTTCGGGACCTGGCGCAGCTTGTCCACGCCGTCCTCTTCCAGGTACTGCGCCTTCGCGTAGGAGTACGAGGCCGAGGCCATCCATCCCTGCCGCCACTCGCGGCGCAGCTCAGCCTCGCCGCCCACGACGAGGATGGGGTCCCCGGTGTTCCTGTATTGCGTCGGATCATCCACTGGGATCCCGCTCCCCTGCTGGAAGATCAAGTTGTCGAGGTGGTTCACGTAAGCGGCAGCGAGCATCGATACCGTGGAGGAGAGCCGGTGCGTGAACTCGATCTCTCCCGACCAGACAAATTCGGGCACGAGATCGTCCCCCTGCTTGTAGGTCACGTCAACACCCGTCCCGGCTTCGTTGAGCAAGGCGTACCCGTAGAACATCTCCTGGATGGACGGCGCCCGGAACGCGCGGCCGCCGGTGATCTTCAGGTTACCCTGCTCGTACGGCTTGGCGATGAGCGCGATCCGAGGACTCGGCACGACCTCGCCGAGCGTCGAGTAGTAGTCGAAGCGAGAGCCTGCCGAGATGCGGAGCCGCTCCGACGGGGTGATGTCGACGAGCGCGTACCCGGCGAAGATATTGTAAGGACGCTTGTCCTCTCGGTCCATTTTCGCGAGCTCGTCCGCCGCCTGCGACTCATTCAGACCCTCCAGGTTTGGCAGCGGCAGGTAAATGAACTCGTAGCACCCGGTGCCGTCGCAGACCGTGTCCAGGCCGCGCTGCGTGGCCTGGAAATGTATTTGTGCCTCGGCGCCAACGGTGACCTTCACCTGGGAGATCGGGCTGAACTCGACCCGCTGCTCCGCCAGAAGCCAGAGACCGTTGAAGTCTTCCTGGTCATGGATCTTGTCGAACCCCGGCGGCATCAACGCCGAGTCCGGGTCGTACCAGAGTTTGTCGCGGAAATTGTACCAGTTGAAGCTCGCGCGGGTGAGCGTCGCCAGTTTGTCTCCGAAGCGCGGCGCTAGCGAGAGCTCAACGAACCCGCGGGTGTCTCGATAGGTGGTATTGTCGCCGCCAAGCTGAGTCGTGGCGACGCCGTTCGGGAGCGTCTTCCAGCGGGAGTTCAGGTACGCCTGCGCCGAGAACGACTTCATCCAGAGCCGGCCCTGGAATGTCCCGACGTTGAACTTGTCCGTATCCCGGGCATACCCGTCGAAGCTGGGGGTCGTATAGTGCTCCCTGTAGTCGCCGAAATAATAGTCGCGCCCGAGGCTGCGCCCGGCGGCGGCCGACATCCAGAAGCCGGAGTCGCGCCCGAGCGGCATCTGGGCCGACACGCGGCCTCGGATCAACCCGTTGTCCGCCGTGCCCACGCCGAAGCCGACGCTGGTCGCCGTCGGGCGGCCCTTGGTCACGATGTTGACGACGCCGGAGAACGCGCCCGTACCGTAGAGGACCGAGCCGGGACCTCGCACGATCTCGATCCGCTCCACGTCCTCGAGGTCTGTCCGGGCCAGGTAGTCGAAGTACGACAGGTTGACCCAGCTGTCGTTCATCGAGTGACCGTTGAGCAGGGTCAGCATGCGGTTGCCGAAGTCGCCCGGCAGGTTGATCCCGCGGACGCCCGCGAAGGTGTACGCGCCGTCGTACGTCGTGAAGACGCCGCGCGTGCCCCTCAGGGCCTCCGCGACGGTGGGATAACCCATCGCGCGCAGCTCCGACCCGGGGATGATGGTGACCGAGCCCGGCGCGTCCTCGACGGCCTCCGCCGAACGAGACGCGGCCTCGACCTCCTCGAGCTGGCGGAGCGAGATGTCGATGCGGGTCTGCTGGCTCGCCACGACGTTCGCGACCTGCTCCACAGGGCGGAACCCGCGCAGCGAGACGCGCACCCGGCGCTGGCCGCTCTGCACGTTGAGCACCGCCGGCGTGAAGCCCATCGGCTTGCCGTCGACCTCGACGAGCGCGTCGCGCTCGTCCGCGTTGACCACCAGGCTGCCGGTGAGCGGGTTGAGACGGTAACGCGCGGTCACCGTGCTCGCGGCCCCGACGTTCACGTCCTGCTCCGACGGCTGATACCCCTCCTGCGAGAGGTACAGGCGATGCCGGCCAGGCGGCAGCGTGAGATCGCACGGCGCGGTGCACGCCGGCGGACCGCTCGCGTCGTTGATGCGCACCGTCGTGCCCGCCGTCTCGCCGACCACGCGCACCGTGCCGACGATGCGCTTCAGCTTGATCGCGACGTTCGTCTGCTCGCCGACCTTCGCCTCGACGTTCTCGACCTCCGCCGGCTCGTATCCCTCGAGGTCGACGATGATCTTGTGCTTGCCAGGCTGGAAGCCGAGCAGGCGGGGCGTGTTGCCGCGCCCGCCGAGATCGCGGCGGTTGATGTACACCGTCGCTCCGGGCGGGTCCGACGTCACGTTGATGACAGAGACGTTTGGCCGGATGCGCGCGAGCGCCTCCTCGATCGCGGGCCTGCGCGCGGCGTTTGGCTCGAGATCGAGCGCCTGAACGTAGTAGCGGAACGCGTCCGGGTACTCCTGGAGCGCCTCGTACGTTCGAGCGATGTTGAAGATGACGTTGCGGTTTGGCACGAGACGGTTCGACACCAGGAAGTGCTCCAGGGCGCCCCGGTAATCGCGTGCTGAATAACGCTCCGTGGCGATCCTGAAGTGTAGATCGGCCTCGTCGGCCAGATCGTCCGCCCAGGCAGGCCGACCGGAGAATGTGAGGAGTGAAACGAGTATGAGTAGGAGTGCGGAACGACGAAAGCTCATCTTTCGATCTCGATTCCCAGCGGTCGTAGTGTGGAGCGGAAGGCGCCGTCCGCCGGGTCCAGCAGTGACGCTGAGACACGGCGAGCTTGGGACGAATAGCCGCATTGCCGGGTCAGCTTACCGTAAGCCGTGGGCCGATCCAACCTGTTCGCACAAGCGGTCGATGCCTCCTCCTCCACGTGGACGTCGCTGTGTAGGCGCTTCTGCGCGGCGGGCCTGATAGCGTGAGCAAGACCCAGCGGCGCGGCGCGCACGGAGCGCGGCGCGCGTGGGGATCTCGTCGTGGATGTTCGCGCATCCGAGCGCCGGAAGGCAAGCGACCCGAGGTCGCGCTCGCTCGCGCGCCGCGCCATCGCCCGGGCCCGGTCACAGCGCGCTGGATGCGCCGCCGCCACATGCATAAGCGCTCGTGAGGCGCCGCGCGGAGGCGCCGGCGCCCGCGCCGCCCGCGGGAGCGGCGCGGGCCCCTCAGCGGCCGCGCGGCTCGATCTCGAGCTCGGCCGTGGCGCGGAGGCGACAGCTCAATCGTGCCGCCAGCGGGTCATCCGCTCCAGCATGATGATGAACACGATCACCCCGAACACGAGGAGCGTTGAAATCGCGAACAGGTCCGTCCGCATCCCTCGCACCTGAGAGTGATAGACGAAGAGCGGGAGCGTGACCGAGCGCGGGCCGGACGTGAAAAAGCTGATCACGAAGTCGTTGAGCGACATCGTGAACGCGAGCATCGCGCCCCCCACGATCGCCGGCCACAGGAGGGGGAGCGTGACCCTGCGGAAGTGGATCCAGGACGAGGCGTAGAGATCCATCGCGGCCTCGCTCAGCGTCGGTCCGATGGAGATGAGGCGGCTGCGGACGATGAGCGTGACGAACGCGATCTCGAACGTCACGTGGCCGATGATCATCGTCGTCATGCCCAGATCGAACCAGTCCACCACCCGGCGGAGCAGGTTGAACGCCATGACCAGCACCGCCGCGAACGTGATGTCCGGAGCGACCGCCGGGATGTCCACGATCGACTCGAGCAGGCGGCTCACGGAGCTCGTCCACGGAAAGCGCATCCCGAGCGCGAGCAGCGTCCCGAGGATCGTCGAGATGACCGTCGAGGCGCCGCCGAGCAGCAAGGTGTTCACGGCCACCTCGCGGATCTCCCTCGCGCGCCGGCTCGTCTCGGGATCGGCGAAGAGCTCGATGTACCAGCGCACCGAGAAGCCCGTCCAGACCAGGCCCCGCTCCGCGGCGTTGAACG
Source organism: Sorangium sp. So ce362 (assembly GCF_051519845.1). Lineage (NCBI taxonomy): Bacteria > Pseudomonadati > Myxococcota > Polyangiales > Polyangiaceae > Sorangium > Sorangium sp. So ce362. The sequence goes on from NZ_CP150332.1 coordinate 11,783,124, forward strand.
AGTACATGGCGACCGCGAGCAGCGGCACGTAGAGGAGCCCGAAGCCGAGGAAGGCGGCGACGGTCGTCAGCGCGCGCCAGGGACCGCGGCCGCTGTTCACAGGATCTCCACGGAGCGCCCATTTCGACGGTACAGCGAGACGCCGCCCAGGGTCAGGATGATGAGCAGGAGGCTCAGCGCCGCGCCATAGGGGATGTTCCGGCCCGGGCCGAACTGGTGCTGGATCAGGTTGCCTATCAGCCAGTGCTTCGCGCCGCCGAGCATGTCGCTCACCACGAAGACGCTCATCGCAGGGACGAACGTCAGGATCACGGCGACGCTGAGGCCGGGCAGGGTCTGGGGCAAGATCGCGGCGAAGAAGACGCGGAGCCGCGAGGCGTAGAGGTCCTGCGCCGCCTCGACGAGCGACCAGTCGAGGCGGTCGATGCTCGTGTAGAGGGGGACCACCGCGAACGGGAGCGAGGCCGCGACGAGGCCGAGCGCGACCGCGGTCCAGCTGGGATAGATGTCGCGGCCGGGGTCGATCCAGCCGAGCCAGGCGGCGAGCTTGGCAGGCATCAGCTGCGCCGACAGGAGGAGCTTCCAGCTGAACGTGCGGATGACGAGGTTCGTGCAGAGCGGGACGATGACGAGCGCCAGCCAGAAGAACCGCCGGCGCCGCGAGCCGCGAGCGATGAAGAAGCCCATCGGATACGCGAGCATCACGGAGGCGCTCGTGGCGATCAGCGCGAGGACGATGCTCCGGATGAGGATGCGCGCGTTCTCGCCCGACGCGGAGCCGAAGATGCGCACGAACGACTCGAGCGTCAGCTCCCAGATCAGGACGCCGTCCGCGTCGCGCTTCATGAACGACACGACGAAGAGCGCGAGGCTCGGCAGGAGGAGGAACACGGACAGCCACGAGATGCCGCCCGCGATGAACAGGAAGCCCCGCGCGAGGAGCCTGCGCCGCGTCGTCAGCTGGCCATACCAGACCGTCGGCTCAGTCACTGAGCACCTCGAGCCGCTCGGAGGGCAGCGCGAGCCAGACGGACGAGCCGGGCGTGAGCCGCGAGCGGGGGCTGAGCTGCACGCGCAGCGGCCCGGGCTCGATGATGAGCTCCACGTGATCGCCGCGGTAGAAGCTCTCGCGCACGACGCCGCGCACGCCGTTCTCCGGCGGCTCGTTCTCGCACAGCTCGATCCACTCGGGGTGGATCGCGAGGGTGCCGAACTCCCACTGTGGCGTGGTCTGGACCCTCAGCGCGCCCACCGTCGTGAAGACGAGCGTGGCGCCGACGCGCTGCGCCGAGATGAGGTTGGCCGCGCCGAAGAACTCGGCGGCGAAGCGGCTCTGGGGCCGCTCGTACACCTCGGCCGTCACGCCCTGCTGCTCGATGCGGCCCTTGTTCATCAGCACGATCCGGTCCGAGACGGTCATCGCCTCGTCCTGATCGTGAGTGACGAGCACGAACGTCTTCCCGAGCGCGCGCTGGAGGCGGCGCAGGTCGAGCTGGACCTCGGCGCGCAGCTTGGCGTCGAGGGCCGACATCGGCTCGTCGAGCAGCAGCACCTCAGGCTCGTTGACGACCGCGCGCGCGAGCGCGACTCGCTGCTTCTGACCGCCCGAGATCTGGTGCGGATATCTCTCCCCGAGATCATCGAGCTTGAGCATCGAGAGGCTCGAGCGCACACGATCGCGCACCTCCGGGTCAGGGATGCTGCGCGACCTCAGGCCGAACGCCACGTTCTCGAACACGGTGAGATGCGGGAACAGGGCATAGTTCTGGAACACCGTGTTCACCGGCCTGCGGTTCGCCGGCAGGTGGTCAACCGCCCTGCCCGCGAGGAGGATGCGCCCCCGATCGGAGCGATCGAGCCCCGCGATGATGCGGAGCAGCGTGGTCTTTCCGCAGCCGGAAGGCCCGAGGAGCGTGACGAACTCGCCGGCCTCCGCCGTGAACGACACGTCGTTCAGTATCTGTGTCTTCCCGAAGCTCTTGCTGACATTCTCTACAACGAGGCTGCATCCCGGGTTCCGCGCGGCCTCGCTCTCGGTCGGGGGCCTCGTGATGCGCCGCGCCGATGACGAGAAGAAGTCTCTCAACCTCTGGATCACCCCAGCAAACCCTTTGCGCGTGGCGCTCTCGGAACCGCTTCCGATGCCTCGGAGCGTACTACGCAGACCATGATGCTCTCCCGTTGTCAACTGGGTGCGCGCCGGGTTGACCGGCTGAGCGGCGCGCGTCGGACCGGGTTCTTTTCGCTCGCAGGCCGGGTACGCTACCCCCCTTCCCTTGAGCGTGCCAGCTTTCTGCCGATCCGGCTCGCGGCGCGACGCATGCGCCACGCAGGCCGCGCGCGCCGCCGACGCACGCCGCGCGTCGTGTGCGCTTCCCCCGCGCACGCCGCGCGCTCAGAGGCGCCATCCGCGCGTCTTCCACGCGTCGTCCACGCACTGCTTGCCACCGCTCGGCGCCGGTGATTTCTTGGTCCACGCATGGGCCTGAGGAGCGCGAGACCTGAGTTCGGAGGCACGCGTCGCTTCCAGGTCGTTCGCGTCGTGGGGGTCGGCGGGATGGGGGTTGTCTACGAGGCCTTCGACCGCGAGCGAAAGGGGCGCGTCGCCCTCAAGATCCTCCGGAATCTGAGCGCCGATGCGCGCCTCCGGTTCAAGAACGAGTTCCGTTCGCTGCAGGACATCCAGCACCAGAACCTGGTCAGCCTCGGCGAGCTCCACGAGGAAGAGGGGCAGCTCTTCTTCACGATGGAGCTCATCCGCGGCGTCGACTTCGTGGTGCACGTGCGGCTCCACGAGGAGGGCGACGCCGGGCCGAGGGGCGAGCCCGCGAGCGGCGGGCGGCGCTCCACCCTGCCGTCGATCCCCCTCTGGCATTCGCAGGGCCCCGCGTCCGAGCCGCAGCCCCGGATCACGCGCCCCTTCCACGAGGCCCGGCTCCGCTCGGCGCTGGCGCAGCTCGCCCAGGGGCTCGCGGCGGTGCACGCGGCCTACAAGGTCCACCGCGACATCAAGCCTTCCAACGTGCTCGTCACCGCCGAAGAGCGGGTGGTCGTCCTCGACTTCGGCTTCGTCGCCGACGCGAGCGGCCCAGGGCGCGAGCACGCCGTCGTCGGGACGCTCCACTACATGGCGCCCGAGCAGGCCGAGGGGAAATCGGCCGGGCCCGAGGCGGATATCTACAGCGTGGGGGTGATGCTCTACCTCGCGCTGACCGGCGTCTATCCGTTCCAGACCGCGCCCAAGGCGGCGATGGACATGATGCGGCGGGCCGAGCCGCCGCCGCCGAGCCGGCTCGTCGAGGACATGCCGGCCGACATCGACGAGCTCTGCGTGGACATGCTCCGCATCGATCCGGCCGCCCGCCCGACGGCGCGCGACGTGCTGCGGCGGCTGCGGGTGCAGGAGCTCATCGAGGAGCCGCCCGTCCTCTCGCAGCGCATCGGCTTCGTCGGCCGGCAGAGCGAGCTCGCCGCGCTCGAGGGCGCGTTCGCCGAGGCGAAGATGGGGCGCGGGATAACGCGGTTCATCGAGGGCGAGTCGGGCGTCGGCAAGAGCGCGCTCCTGCGCCGGTTCCTGGAGCGCATCGACAAGGAGGCGCTCGTCCTCGCCGGGCGCTGCTACGAGCGCGAGGCGGTCCCCTACAAGGCGGTGGACGAGCTCATCGACGCGCTGAGCCGGCACCTCGTGCGCCGCCCTCCCGAGGAGATGAGGGCGTTCCTGCCGCCCAACGCCGGCCTGCTCGGCACGGTGTTCCCCGTGCTCCGGACGGTCCCCGCCATCACCGAGGCGCGCGCGCGGCGCAAGGCGATCGACCCGCCCGAGATCCGCGCCCTCGTCTTCACCGCCCTGCGGGAGCTGCTCGGCCGGCTCGCGGCCGAGCGGCCGCTCGTGCTCGCGATCGACGACCTCCAGTGGGCCGACGCCGACAGCGTCGCGCTGCTCTCGGAGGTGATGCGCCCGTGGACCGAGGCCGACCTCTGCGCCGCGAGCCGGCCCGGCTCGTTCGCCGGCCTCGACGGCGCCGCGCCCGCGGGCGCGCCTGTCGATCCCTCGCGCCCGCGGGCGATGATGCTCGTCGCCGCGGTGCGGACCGCATCGGAGACGGCGCCGCCGGTCTCGCGGCAGCTCGGGGTGCCGGTCGACTCGCTCGGGCACATCATCCTCCATCGCCTGTCGCTCGCGGAGGCGCAGGAGCTCTGCGTGCTGCTGCTCCGGGGCGCGCCGCTCGGTCGGCCGCTCAGCATCGAGGCGATCGCGCAGGAGGCGGGCGGCCACCCGCTGTTCATCGACGCCCTCCTGCGCCACCGGCTGGCCCAGGACAACGACGGCAGCCCGGTGCGCCTCGACGACGTCCTCTGGGCGCGGATCAGCCGGCTGGATCCACGGGCGCGCCAGCTGCTCGAGCTCGTCGTCTGCGCCGGCGTGCCGGTGCTGACGTCGGTGGCCGCGCACGCCATGGCGGCGGACTTCGTGGAGCTCACGCGGGTGCTCTCGGCCCTGCGCGCGGCGAACCTCGTGCGCACCGGCGGCTCGGGGCAGGACGAGTTCGCCGAGCCGTTCCACAACCGCATCCGGGAGACCGTGACGAGCCGGCTCGACGAGCAGACGTCGCGCAGCTGGCACGGCCGGCTCGCGCTGGCGCTGGAGGCCTCGGGGCGCGCGGAGCTCGAGGCGCTGGCCGAGCACTGGCGCGCCGCCGGGGACGCCGAGCGCGCGGCCGGCTACGCGGTGCGCGCCGGCGAGCAGGCCGAGGCCGCGTTCGCGTTCGACCACGCGGCGCGCCTCTACCGCATGGCGATCGATCTCCACCTGCCCGGCGGGGCGGAGCGGCGGGTCGTGCTCGCCAAGCTCGGCGACGCGCTGAGCAGCGCCGGCCGCGGCGCCAAGGCCGCGGAGGCCTACATGGCCGCGAGCGACGGCGCCCCGGAGGCCGAGGCGGTCGATCTCGGGCGCCGGGCCGCCGAGAACCTGCTCCGCGCCGGCTACGTCGACGCCGGCATGGCGGGCCTGCGCTCGGTGCTCGGCGCGGTGGGCATGCAGGTGCCGAAGACGCCGGAGCTCGCGGTCGCGTCGCTGATGCTGCGGCGCGCGCAGGTGCGCCTGCGCGGGCTGAACTTCGTCGAGCGGCCGGCCGACGAGGTCTCGCCGGAAGATCTCATGCGCATCGACGTCTGCTGGTCGGCCGCGATGGGGCTCGCGATCGTCGATCCCACGCGCGGCGCGGACTTCCAGGCGCGCAACCTGCTGCTCTCGCTCAAGGCGGGGGAGCCTTACCGCGTGACGCGCGCCCTCGCCTTCGAGGCGACCTACCTCGCGATCGACGGCGGCCCCTCCGCGTCGCGCGTGACCGATCTGCTCTCGACGGCGAGCGCGATCGCGGCGCGCATCGGCCGGCCCCACGCGCTCGGCCTCGTCGGGTTCGTCGGCGGCGTCACGGCCACGCTGTTCGGCCGCTGGCACCAGGGCGTGGCCGATCTCGATCGGGCGGACGTCATCTTTCGCGAGCGCTGCACCGGCGTCACGTGGGAGCGGAGCTGGGCGCACACGTTCTCGGCCTGGGCGCTCTGGTACGGCGGCGAGACGCGCGAGTTCATGCGCCGGGTCCCCATGTACCTGCAGGCGGCGGACGAGCGCGGCGACCGCTACCTCGCCACGAGCCTGCGCTCCTCGCAGAGCAACGCCTACTGGCTCGTGGGCGACGACCCCGACTCCGCGCAGCGCCAGGCGCAGGACGCGATCCGGAGCTGGTCCAAGGCGGGTTTCCAGCTGCAGAGCTACTTCGACCTCGTCGCCCGCGCGCACATCGGCCTGTACCGGGGCGACGGCCAGGCCACGCACCGCCTCTTCGCCGAGCAGCAGTCGGGCATCGAGAGCTCGCTCGCCCTGCGCATCCAGGCCGTGCGCATCATCATCACCCACCTCAGGGCCTGCGCCGCGCTGGCCGCCGCCGCCGCCGTCACGCCGGCCGACGCGGAGCCGCTGTACGAGGAGGCGACGCGCGCCGCCCGCAAGATCGAGGCCGAGCACATGCCCTGGGCCGACCCGCTCGCCGCGGCGGTGCGCGCCGCGGTCGCCGCCGCCCGCGGCCAGGCGGAGGCAGCGGGCCATCAGCTCGCCGACGCCGTCCGCGGCTTCGATGCCGCCGGCATGGCCCTCTACGCCGCGGCCGCGCGCCGCCGCCACGGCGAGCTGCTCAAGGGCGACGAGGGCCGCGCCGCCGTCGCGACGGCGAACGGCTGGATGCACGACCAGGGCATCGTGAGCCCCGATCGCATGACGAACATGCTCCTGCCCGGCTTCTAGTGCGGAGCTCACCCGCTTCGGATACGGGCCCATCTCGACGTTTTCGGTGCTCAGCGTACAGGAGTACGCTTCCGCGCCGAAAACGCCGAGCTGGACCCGTCTCCTGTGCGGGTGAGCTCCGGCTGCGGCAAGGGGGAGGGGGGATGAGCCGGCGGGGGCGCGTCAGGGCTTCACGCGCAGGATGGCCGTGCCCCGCTGCTTTCCGTAGAGCTGCTTGATCTCGATCTTGTACTCGCCCGGCGACGACGCGCTGAACTCGACCGGCGAGGCGCTCTGCGGCTTGCCGGTGGGCAGGTCGCGCAGCACGCGCTCGATGATGATCTTCCCCGAGGGGGAGCGGATCTTGATGTTGAACGGGGGCGTCGCCTCATCGTAGGCGCGGAACACGAGGCGCACGGTGTCTCCAACCGAGACCGGGGTGGTCTGGCTGATCGTCTCGATGTCGCCCTCGTTCTCCACGGTATCGGCCACCCGTCGCTCATCTCGTGAGGTACCGCACCGTGGGCCCTCGACGCTCATTGTAGACGCGTCCGGCGGAGATTCGCGAATTTGGAGCGCGCCGCCGGCCGGCGCCGCCTGCCAGAGGAGGCCGCGCGGCGGCCGCCTCCTCCGGAGGGATCACGTCCGCGACCATCGCAGGCGCGGCTGGCGCGCGGCCCGGGCCTCGTCGAGGCGACCGACCACCGTGCCGTGCGGCGCCTGCTTCACGACGTCCGGCGTCTCCTGCGCCTCCTTGAGGATGCTGAGCATCGCCGCGGCGAACTCGTCGAGGGTCTCGCGGGTCTCCGTCTCCGTCGGCTCGATCATCAGGGCGCCGGGCACGACCAGCGGGAAGTAGACCGTGGGCGCGTGGAAGCCGTAGTCGAGCAGCCGCTTCGCGATGTCGAGCGTCTTGACCCCGGTCTCCTTCTCGATCTGGCTGTCCGAGAGCACCACCTCGTGCATGCACGGCTGCGGCACCGGCGCGCTGTAGTGGTCCTTCAGCTTGGCCCAGAGGTAGCGCGCGTTCAGCACGGCGAGGCTGCTCGCCGTCGTGAGCCCCTCGCCGCCCATCTCCCGGATGTACGCGTACGCCCGGATGAACATCCCGAAGTTGCCGGTGAAGGCCCGGAGCCGCCCGACGCTCAGGGGCCGGTCGCGGTCCCACGCGAACGCGTCGCCGCGCCGCACGAGGACGGGCGACGGCTGGAACGGCTCCAGGTGCTTCTTGAAGCAGACCGGCCCGGCGCCGGGGCCTCCGCCGCCGTGCGGGGTCGTGAACGTCTTGTGCAGGTTGATGTGGATGACGTCCATGCCGACGTCACCCGGCCGCGCGTGCCCCATGATGGCGTTCGTGTTCGCGCCGTCGCCGTAGACGAGCCCCCCCTTGTCGTGGATGAGCTTGATGATCTCGGGCAGGTGCGTCTCGTACGCCCCGAGGGTGTTCGGGTTCGTGATCATCAACCCGCAGACGTCGCCGTCCGACCCGTGGCGCTCGATCGCGGCGAGGACCTGCTCGGGGTGGGTGATGCCGTCGGCGGTCTTCTCGATCCGCACGGCCACGAGCCCGTTGAGCGCGCAGCTCGCCGGGTTCGTGCCGTGGGCGCTCTCCGGGATGAAGACCTTCCGCGGCGAGCGCCCCTTCGACTCGTGGAACGCCCGCATCATCATCAGCCCCGCGAGCTCGCCCTGCGCGCCCGCCGACGGCTGCAGCGAGCAGCCGTCCATCCCGCTGATCTCGCAGAGCGCTTCCTGCAGGCGCCACATCACCTCGAGCGACCCCTGGCTGAGCTCGTCGGGCGTCATCGGGTGCAGCTTCGCGAAGCCCGGGATGCGCGCGGCCCACTCGTTGACCTTCGGGTTGTACTTCATCGTGCACGACCCGAGCGGGTACATCTGCCCGTCGATGCAGAAGTTCCACTGCGACAGCCGGACGAAGTGCCGGAAGGCCTCCGGCTCGCTCACCTCCGGCAGGCCGGCCGGCTCCTTGCGCGCGAGCGCGCCGTAGTGAGCGCCGGGATCGACGTCGGGCACGTCGAGCGGCGGGAGCGACGCGCCGGTCCTGCCCGGCGTGCCGCGCTCGAAGATGGGGGGTTCGCGGAACTGAATGCCTCGCGGCTGCGGTTGGGTCATCGGGGGCTGTTATGTCAGAGGCCGGGGGGCTCGGCAGGTGCTTCGTCGGAGGGGGAGGCGGGCGGCTCGGGCGCCCCGGACTCCTGGTTCTGGCTGTCCCAGTCGCCGCCGCCGATGTCGGCGCTGCCGGTGCCCCCGATCGACTGCAGGTCCGGCAACATGTTGCGCTGCTTGACCGCTTCCCAGGGCTCGCCGACCTCATCCTTGTTGCGGCCGATCTCGCCCACGACCTTGTCGTCGACGTTCTCGCCCTCCGGCCGCGTGTACTTGAGGTACCCCCGGCCTTCCTTCGTCGAGTTCGGCCCGATGGCGCCGATGACGTGCTCGGTCCAGGTGAACTTGATGAGATCGCCCGTCACCGTCCCGTGCAGCTCGCCCCACCGATCCTTGACCGGGCGCATCCAGCGGCCCTCCATGGAGTCGTTGTCCTGGACGAGGTGCAGGTAACCGTAGAGCTCGCTGTAATAGACGCCCGTCCAGTCGCCGCCCTCGGGCATGTCCCCAGCTTGCACCTTGGCCGTCTTGGGCGGGGGGGTCGAGCTGCAGCCCAGCGCCGTCGTCCCCAGCAGCAGGGCACAGGCGGCGCCGGCAATCCAAAGCCGTCGCGATACGTTCATGGCGGCGGAGCCTAGCACAGCACCTACCCGCACCCATACCCCCGCCATGTGCCCCGCGGCAGCGGCAGAGGAACGAACGTGCGTCACGCGCGTCACGTGCGTTACGTGCGCAACGTGAACGACATGCAGCCTACCTGCCCCGCTGAAGGAGGAGCGTAACGCACCGTTCAGCGCATCCGCGACGGCGTCAAATTTCCGCTTCGCCTCTTCGTGGACCGCGAAGCGCTGGTAAGCTTCGGAGCATGATGAAGTCCTTTGTCTGCAACCGAGGTTTTGTAATTCCCGGTAGAATTGCTCTCTTGACCAGCCTCCTCGCCCTTGCGGCCTGCGAGGGGCAGATCGGCAACACCGACGGCACCCTCCCCGACGACGGCGACGACGGCGGCGGCAGCAGCAGCAGCAGCTCCTCGGGCGGCCCTCGCCCGGTCCCCGGGGGCTCCAAGCCGTTGCCGACCGCCGCGTCGTGCGCTCCTGCGGCGAACGGCACCGCCGACGTCGCGGAGCCCCAGCTCCTCCTCCAGCTGTCCGACGACGACGAGAGCGCGTGGCTCGGGTCGCCGGTGGTCGCCGATCTGGACGGCGACGGCGAGAGCGAGATCCTGGTGACGCACAACGGCAACGTCGTCGCCTGGGGCCCCGACGGCGAGCAGAAGTGGCGGTTCGACGAGTCGCGGCAGCACGGCCGCATCTGGGCGAGCCCGATCGTCGCGGATTTCCGCGGCGACGCGCAGCTCGAGGTCGTCTTCGCGGCGCGCACGAGGATCTACATGCTCGACGCGAGCGGCCGGGTGGTGGACGGCTGGCCTGTCACCTGGAACGACGAGATCCGCGCCCTCGCCGCCGGCGACGTCGACGGCGACGGCCAGCTCGACGTCGTGGCCGCGAGCACCGACAGGTCCCCCGACGTCCTGATGGCCTTCCACGCGAGCGGGGCGCGGGTCGCCGGCTTCCCGCCGATCGAGAGCAACACGATCGGGTGCGACGCGCGCCGCAGCGACGACGCCGAGTGCTGGATCGTGGGCGTCTACGACCAGAACCTGGCCATCGGCGATCTCGACGGGGACGGCGCGCAGGACATCGTCGCGCCGATGGACAACTCCTATGCCGGGTTCTACCGCGGCACGGGGGAGGCCTTCGACGCGAATCCCATGTTCGAGGGCCGCCCGAAGACGCCGGGCGTGCGGTACATGCACGACCTCGCGCTCGCGCAGCAGGGCTTCGGCGACAGCCGCGACCTGCAGGCCTATTTCAAGAACTCGGCCCCTGCGATCGCGGACGTCAACGGCGACGGCACGCCGGAGATCATCATGCTCGCGGCGGCCGAGGACGTCGACATGTCGGACCAGTCCCAGGGCGTCGGCCTCTGGGTGGTCCGCAACGACGCGAGCCGCATCGAGGGGTGGGAGAGCCCGTTCTATGCGCCGGACTACCTGTCCGGCGGCGAGGATCTCGGCGGCAACATCGTGGCGGCGACGCAGCAGGTGACCGTGGCCGACCTCGACGCGACGCACCCCGGCCCCGAGATGATCTTCGCGGGCCTGGACGGGCGGATCCACGCGGTCCACGCCGACAAGACGGCGTACTGGGACGTCCAGTACACGGACGACACGCAGGTGCTCACGGGCGGCGTCGTGGTCGGGGACCTGTCGGGCGACGGCATCCCCGAGGTCGTGTTCAACACCTACTCGACCGAGGAGAACCGGAGCCACCTCTTCGTCCTCAACGCGGGCGGCAAGCTCCTCCACAAGATCCCGCTGCCGCGGCTCGGCGCGATGCCCGTGCCGACGCTCGCCGACGTGAACGGCGACGGCACCATCGAGATCGTCGTGTCGCTCCGCGAGATCGGGTGGATCGGCAACCAGCCGGAGCCGTGCACGTACGTGTACACGGTGCCGCAGTCGGCGACGAACTGCCTGCTCTGGCCGACCGCGCGCGGAAACTACTACAGGAACGGCTGGGTCCGCGGCGCGGACTGACGCGCTCCGCGGGGCCCGCGCGGGCAGGCTCCGCGCTCGCGCGCTCGTGAGGAGGGCCGATCGCTCCGGCGGTCGGCCCTTCGCCGGCGGGCCGGTCCGGCCTCAGGCCGCGAGCGCCTCGCGGCAGGCGGAGACCGTCCGCTCGATGTCTTCCTCGGTGTGCGCGCCGCTCAGGAAGGCCGCCTCGTACTGCGACGGAGGCCAGTAGATGCCGCGCGCGAGCATGCCGGCGTGGAAGGCGCTGAAGCGCTTCGTGTCGGAGGTCGCGGCGTCGGCCCAGGAGCGGACCGGGCCCTCCGTGAAGAACAGCGTGATCATCGAGCCGACCCGCTGCACGCACGCGGTCACGCCGGCGCCCTCGGCGGCGGCCCTGAGGCCGCGCTCGAGGGACGCGCCGAGCTGCTCGAGCCGCTCGTAGAGGTCGGGCGTGAGGCGCTCGAGCGTCGCGAGCCCCGCGCTGACCGCGAGCGGGTTGCCGCTGAGCGTGCCGGCCTGGTACACGGGGCCGAGCGGCGAGACGACGCGCATCACGTCGGCGCGGCCGCCGTAGGCCGCGAGGGGAATGCCGCCGCCGACGATCTTGCCGAGCGTCGTCAGGTCCGGCCGGAGGCCGAAGCGCTCCTGCGCGCCGCCGCGGGCGACGCGGCAGCCGGTCATCACCTCGTCGAAGATCGAGAGCGCGCCGTGCTTGCGGCAGAGGTCGATCACGAGGGCGAGGAAGCCCGGCTCCGGCGGGACGCAGCCCATGTTGCCGACAACGGGCTCGAGGATGACCGCGGCGATGTCGCCGCCGCGCGCCGCGAAGGCGGCCTCGAGGGCGGCCGGGTCGTTGTAGGGCAGCGACAGCGTGGCGCGGGCGACGCTCTCGGGGACGCCGGCCGAGTCGGGCGCGCCGAAGGTGGCGAGCCCGCTGCCTGCCTTGACGAGCAGGTGGTCGGCGTGGCCGTGGTAGCAGCCCTCGAACTTGATGATGACGTCGCGGCGGGTGAAGCCGCGCGCGACGCGGATGGCGCTCATCGTGGCCTCGGTGCCGCTGGAGACGCAGCGCAGCATGTCGATGCTCGGGTAGAGCTCGCGGATCTTCTCGGCGAAGCGGACCTCGAGCTCGGTCGGGGCGCCGAACGAGAGGCCGCCGAGGGCGGCTTCGCGGACGGCCTCGACCACGGCGGGGTTCGCGTGGCCGAGGATGGCCGGCCCCCAGGAGCCGACGAAGTCGATGTACTCGGCGCCGTCGACGTCGACCAGCCGCGCTCCCTGCGCGCGGGCGATGAAGAGGGGGTCGCCGCCGACGGCGCGGAAGGCCCGCACCGGGCTGTTCACGCCGCCGGGCAGGACGGCGGCGGCGCGGTCGAACAGGGCCTTGGAGGCGGGGGCTCGGCCCCCGCGGGCAGGCGGAGGAGCGCTTGTCGCGTTCGTCATCGTGCTCCGGCCATAGCAGGGGCAAGGCGGGGGAGCGACGCGGAACGAGGCTGCCGGGCGCGGGGCGTCGAGGTTTGCCGGACGCGGGGCGTCGTGGTGGCGGGGCCTGAACGACGGACGGGGGCTGGTGGCGAGCCGCCTTCGGTCCACACGATCCTTTGCGGCGCGGTCGCGCTTGGCTATGGTGATCGCCTGGAGAGAGGGGGCCGCGCGCTGCGGCCCGGGCTGCTCCTGGGGACCGCGGGCGCGGATCCCCGAGCACAAGCTTCTGGTGAGCCATGCGGATCTCCGAGGACCCCGGTCCGGGGCAGCGTCTCGGGCGATATGAGCTTCTGCGCCTCATCGGCGAGGGCGGGATGGCGCAGGTCTGGGCCGCGCGCATGGAGGGCTCCCGCGGCTTCCACAAGGTCGTCGCGCTGAAGACGCTCATTCCGGCGCTCGCGCGTGATCCGCAGTTCCAGCGCATGTTCCTCGACGAGGCGAACCTCGCCTCGAAGATCCACCACCGCAACGTGGTCGAGATCCTCGATCTCGGCGACACGGACGGCGTGCTCTTCCTCGTGATGGAGTGGATCGACGGGCAGACGATGCAGCGGCTGCTCCGGCCGGGGCTGCGCCCGATGCCGATCTCCCCGGCGATGGCCGCGCGCATCGTGGCCGACGCGGCGCACGGGCTGCACGCGGCGCACGAGCTCCACGACGAGCGCGGGGTGCCGCTCGGCATCGTGCACCGCGACGTCTGCCCGCAGAACATCCTCATCGATCGCGACGGCACGGTGAAGGTGGCCGATTTCGGGATCGTGAAGGCGTTCGAGCGGCTGGGCGACACGACGCAGACCGGCGAGATCAAGGGCAAGGGCGAGTACATGTCGCCCGAGCAGGCGCAGGGGCACCCGGTCGATCGCGGCTCGGACATCTTCTCGCTCGGCGTGGTGCTCTTCGAGGCGGTGACGGGCGCGCTCCCGTTCCAGGTGCTGCACGATCTCGTGCTGCCGCAGACCGGGGTGCCGGAGCCGCCGCGGCCCACGCTGATCGCGCCGCATTGCCCGCGGGATCTGGAGGAGATCATCCTGAAGGCGCTCGCGCGCGACCCGCGGCAGCGCTTCCAGACGGCGGGCGAGATGGCGAGCGCGCTGGAGGACTTCCTGATGCGCAGGTCGGGCGTGATCACGACCGCGCAGGTGGCGGAGCTCCTGATGGCGCGCTGCGGGGACAAGCTGGAGGAGGAGCGGCAGATGATCGCGGCCGCGATCGTCCCGCAGCAGCGCTCCGGGTGGCGGCCGAAGCCCGGCGCGACGCTGAGCTCGGGGCCGCCCTCCTCGAGCCGTTCGCGGGGGTCGCGCACGCCGCCGCGGAGGGGGCTCGGCGGGCTGATGCGCGCCGGCAGCGACGCGCTGCGCCCGGTGGCGCTGCCGTGGCTCGTGGCGTCGGTGTCCACGGGGGTCGCTGTCGCGTCGCTCATGTTCGTCGCGCTGAGCCGGCCGAGGGATCACCGGCCCCTCGTCGATCCGATCGCGGTGCAGACCCAGCCGAGCGTCGCGGTGGTGAAGCTGAACGGCGTGGTGCTCGGCGTGGGCAGCCAGATCATCGCCCGGCCACAGCCGGGGGTGTCGCTGCTCGTGGAGGCGCGGTCGAGCGATGGGGTCTCGCAGACCGTGGAGCTCACGTCGGAGTCCCCCGCGCGGATCCAGATCAACCTGGAGCCGAGGGGCGAGCCGGGCCCTGAGGCCGCGGCGCCGCCGGGCAGCGGGAGCGCGCCGGCGTCGCGGTAGCCGCATGGCGCCGCTCGAGGATCGGGGTGCGGAGCCGCTCGCCGCGCTCGAGGAGGCGGAGGGCGCCGCCGGCGGCGAGCGCGGGGCGGCCTCCGGTGCGCCGGGGTGCCGCGTGCGCTTCGCCCGCGGGATCACCGAGCTGCCCGGCGATCAGGTCGTGGTGGTGCTCCACGAGGACGCGTTCCTGCGCTGGCGGCCCACGCCGGAGCGGCCGGAGGGCGCGCCCTCGCGGCTCGCCGAGGTGACCGTGGGCGCGGCCATCGCGGTCGAGCACGGCGGCATCTGGGACGAGGGGCTCGTCCTCGGCCGCGTTGTGCGCCCTGCGCGCGCGGGCGGCTTCCGGGTCGACGGCGACGTGGAGGGCTACCCATCCATCGCTGACGCCGAGCGGGCGCACGGCCCGCTCGAGGCGGGTGAGCCGCAGGAGCAGCCGGCGAGGGCCGGCGATCCGGCGTTCGAGCTGGGCGAGCCGATCGGGCGCGATGCGCGCGGGACCGGCCGCCGAACGAGGAGATAGCCGCGGGCGTGGTGCCCTCGGGGCGCGCTGCCGAGCGGGCGCGCCGTCGTCCGAGCGCGCTGCCTTGCGAGCGCGCCGCGCGTCCCGCGTTGCTCAATCGAAATCGGTGAGCGCGTCGCCGCGCGCCTCGGTCCAGCTGTCGCGGCTGCGCAGCCGCTCGCGGTACGCGATCACGTTCGGCCAGCGCGCGCCGTCGTCGAGTTGCGACCCGCGGAGCATCGCGAGGGCGGCGCCCACGGCGCAGTCCGCGAGCGACATGGAATTCTTGAGCAGATACTGCTGCTCGTCGAGCTCTGCCTCGAGCAGGTCGAGCGAGCGCGTCGCCTCGTCGGCGGCCCGCTTCAGGACCGCCTCGGCGGGGGCAGGGAAACCGGTCCTCGGCGCGACGATGCTGGCCCACCAGACGACGCCGCAGTGCGGGGTCAGGTGCGCGCTGTCGAAGAACAGCCACTGGAGCGCCCTGGCCTCGGACGTCGGCACGTCGGGCCAGCGCGTCGTCCGGTGGGTGCGGCCGAGGTAGGCGATGATGGCGTTCGACTCCCGGAGCACGAGCGGGTCGTCCTCGAGGACAGGCACCTTCCGGTGCGGGTTCAGCCGGGTGAACGCTTCGGCGCGCTGCTCGCCTCGAAACAGGTCGACCTCGACCGGCTCGTAGGCGAGCCCGAGCTCGGCGAGGGCGAGGCGCACCTTGAGCGCATTGGGCGACCGAAGAAACGTGTAGAGGCGCATGCCGGCGCAGTAGCGCATGCGGCCGGAAGGCGCGAGCGTGCGGGGTGGGGGGACGGTCGGGGGAGCGCCGGGGGAGAAGTGAGCGCCTGGATCAGGCGATGCCGAGGACGGGCGCCTCGCCGGGCGCCGATTCGGGCTTCACGGGGCTGGCATCCGGCTTCTTGTCGGGCCGCGGGGACGCCGGCGTGGAGCGTGTCGCCGTGTACAGGTTGGGGAAGCGGCCTTCGGGATCGTCGTAATAGAAGAGGAACCGGCCGACACGGACGGCCTCGTCGTAATGGCGGAAGAGCAGCTTGGCGGCGCGTGCCTGGTAGCCTTTCCAGAGCGTCTGTTCGGGCGTCGCCGTGGCGCCGAGCAGCCGGAGGATCTGCTCCGCGAGGGCGCTCGCGTCCTGCTCGTCCTCGCTGCGGAAGTTCCGCTTGTCGTCCTTTATCGCGTCGCGATGCTTGCGGTACATGTCGGCGGCGCCGGACAGGTCATTGGCGAGGTCGAGGTGGCCGCTGCCCGCGCGCAGGTGCGCGAGCTGCGCGGTCGCTTCCGCGTCGCCGTCGAGGTGGTACTCGAGCGTCTTCAGCATGCGCGCGCGCGTCTCGTAGGCACGCTCGACGAGCGTGGCCGGGAGCGCCGCGCCGGAATGCGTCGCCGAGGTAAGGAGGAACTTGTACCGGGCGAACCAGGTCGCCCAGGCGACGCTCTCGAGCCCGTCGATCCGCGCGGCATCGAGCGCCCCCGCCGCGGCGATGGCCGCGATGCGCTGGCGCAGCTGCGGCGTGGAGAGCGTCTCGGCCACGCCGATGGCCTGCACGGCGGCTGCCTGGAGGTCGAGCCGCGGCGTGTCCAGCTCGGCGAGCGGTATCGCGTCGAGGTCGGGCTTCACGCGGTGGAAGGCCGCCTCCGCGGTATGGATCTGGGTGGGTTCAACGGCGGGTGTACCTGATCTGTTCGGTTTTTTGGGTTTGGACATGAAGGCAATGACTAAGTCGCGCGGGAGCGAATGTCGCGAGAGAGCACGAAAACGACGCGATTTATGTGGTTGCATCCGGGCGGCGGGGAAGGCCGGGGACACGAGCGCTCAGCGGCGCGGGCGCGAGGGGGGAGCGGAGCACAAAGTGGACGGAACCGACGGTGCTCCGGCCGGTGCGTCGGGGTTGCCGGAGGTGGCTGAGGACGTTGCGGGAAGCGCGCGGGGCTTGGCCGGAGGTGGTGGAGGACGTTGCGGGCAGTGCGCGGGGCTTGGCCGGAGGTGGTGGAGGACGTTGCGGGAAGTGCGCGGGGCTTGGCCGGAGGTGGTGGAGGACGTTGCGGGAAGTGCGCGGGGCTTGATCGGAGGTGGTGGAGGACGTTGCGGGCAGTGCGCGGGACTTGATCGGAGGGGGTGGAGGACGTTGCGGGCAGTGCGCGGGGCTTGGCCGCAGTGGATACGGGGGTGTGGGAGGTTGAACGTGCTGCGTTCAGCTTCGTCGGCGGCTGCGGGTGCACCTTGGTCGCTGAAGCGGTGGCGGAGCCCGCTTATTCGCAACGGGAAGCCGGAAATTAACGCCAAGGCGCAATGGCGCAAAAAGGCAAGGGAGGGGGAAGTCATTCCTGCAATCCGTCGACCACGCGATGGATACCCTGCCTCAAAGGCTGCGATGCACCTCGATCGCCGCGTCGACGACGATCCTGGCCATCTCATTCTCGTCCATTCCTCCTCCGTCGTTTTTGTGCCTTTGCGCCTTTGCGTTGAATTCTCGCTGCTCCGCAGAATGTGCGCTGTGCGTAGGGATAACGTCTCGGCATGTCCTTGGCCGCTTCCATGTCGCGCAGCTGCTCAGCGAGACCGTCGATGCCGTACGTCGCGACGAGGTTGAGCTCTCAGGAAGGCAGGACAGCAGGCCGTGCTGACGACGACACTCGTCCGGCCTGTCTCAAACCTGTTGGTAACTTCCGGGCGCGCGCCCGACCCCGCGGCTCCCGCCACGCCGCGCGCCCGATCGTCGGCCGCGCGCGCCGCTCTGCTACCCTCGCGCCATGGACCGCCACCGCTCGCTCCGCATGACCCTCCTCCTCGCCGCCGGCGCCGCCGGCTGTTCCAGCTCGAACAGCCGTGACATCGCGGTCGTCACGCTCGCCGAGCCACAGGCCGCGGGCGGCGACGCGGGCGCCCTGGACGAGCTGGCGGCGCCCGCGCCCCGGACGCCGCGCGCGGCGGGCTGGGTGCAGGAGCCGGACGGCACGGTGCACCGCGCGTCGCGGGTGCGCTGCGACGCGACCATCGCGCAGCGCGCGTGCAGCGGCGCCGAGCGAACGTTTCAATGCAAGACGGACGCCGACTGCAGAGAGGGACCCCGCGGCAAGTGCGTGAGCGCCTTCGGGCAGATAGGGGCGTATTGCGGCTGCGAGTACGCCTGCGAGAGCGACGTCGAGTGCGGCGCATCCGAGGTGTGCGTCTGCAAGGGGACTGGCGCGCTCCGAGAGGAGCACTCGGTCTGCGCGAAGGCGCAATGCGCGGTCGACGCCGACTGCCCTGACAGCACCTGTGGCCTGTCGGCTTACTTCAACGGGTGCTGGGAGCAGGTCACGCTCGCCTGCCGGACCAAGGACGACACCTGCCGGAGCGACGCCGACTGCGCGTCCGACACGATCCCGGGGGCCGCCTGCGTCGCCCCCGACATCGACGGAGAGAGCGCGCGCTGGCAGTGCGCAGGGATCTCCTGTGCCATCGGGCGCCCCCTCGTCGTCGACGGCCGGCCGCGCGCCGCGCGGGGCGCCCCGCGCGATGACTGGCGCGCGCCCGCGGAGCTCGACGTCGCGTCCCTCTCGCCCGAGGTGCGCGAGCGCGCCGCGGCGCACTATTCCGCCGTGGCCGCGCTCGAGCACGCGTCGATCGCGAGCTTCGCCCGCTTCTCCCTCCAGCTCCTCGCGCTCGGCGCGCCGGCCGCCCTCGTTGGCGAGGCGCACCGGGCCGCGCTCGACGAGGTGGAGCACGCGCGCCTCGCCTACGGCATCGCCTCGCGCCTCGCGGGCCGGGCGATCGGCCCGGGGCCGCTGCTCGAGGCGGCCACGGCGCCGCTCGGCGCAGGCGTCGCGGAGGTGGTGGAGGCGCTCGTCGAGGAGGGGTGCGTCGGCGAGACGCTGGGCGCGGCGGAGGGCCGGGAGCTCTCGCAGATCGCCGGGGATCCTGCGCTGGCGGCCGCGCTCGCGCGCATCGCCGCCGACGAGGAGCGGCACGCGGCCCTCGCGTGGAGGGCGCTCTCGTGGATGCTCGCGACGTTCGGCGAGCCGGCGCGCGCCGCGGCGGAGCGGGCGTTCTCCCGCGCCGTCGCGCGGTATGCGGCCGACCCGGCGCCCGGGCCCGCCGCGCACGAGGCGCTCGGCGTGCTCCCGGCGCGCGCGCTCGGAGCGCTGCGCCGCGAGGTGCTCGCCGAGGTCGTCGCGCCGTGCCGCGCGGCGCTCCCGGGGCTCTCGAGCGACAGCGCTCCCGCCAAGTCGTCGAGCTGGTCACAAGGCATCTCGACCTGACGGCAGCAAAGCGCTCCGTCGCGACGGATGCTGCGATGATGCGCGCCCGCGAGGCGAACACAGGAGTTGCCTGACACCGCTGTGGCTCGGGCTCTATCGCCGCGTCGCCCAAGACCTTCCCTGGCTTCATGTGGGAAGGAACCACAGAGGCACAGCGGACACAGAGTTTCTTTGCTCTGTCCTCTGTGTCCTCTGCGCCTCTGTGGTTCAGTTGCTTCTACAGCCCGCTCGGATCAGGTGAGCGATAGCCAGACGGACTTGAGCTGCGTGAGCTCGTCCAGCACCGCGCGCCCGTTCTCCCGCCCGAAGCCGGATTGCTTCATTCCGCCATACGGGCTCGCGGCGTCGAACCGGTTGTACGTGTTGATCCAGACCGTGCCCGCCTCGAGCCGCGCCGCCAGCGCGTGCGCCTTGCCCACGTCGCGCGTCCAGATGCCCGCCGCGAGGCCGTACTCGGTCGCGTTCGCGATGCGCGCGGCCTCCTCCACGTCGTCGAAGGGGATGACCGCCAGCACGGGGCCGAAGATCTCCTCGCGGGCGACGGTCATCGACGGAGAGACCGCCGAGAACACCGTCGGCTCCACGAAGAACCCCGGACCCTCGCCGCGCCCGCCGATCTCGCGGCGCGCCCCCTCGGCCGCGCCGCGATCGATGTAGCCGAGCACCTTCGTGAAGTGCGCCTCGGAGACGAGAGGGCCCAGCTGCGTCGACGGGTCGAGCGGATCGCCCGAGACGAGCCGGCGCGCGCCGCTCGTGACCGTCTCCAGCACGCGATCGTGCACCGCGCGCTCCACGAGGAGCCGGCTCCCCGCCGTGCAGAGCTCGCCCTGGTTGTAGAAGACGGCCGTCACCGCCGCCTTCGCGGCGCTCTCCACGTCCGCGTCCGCAAAGACGATGTTCGGGCTCTTGCCGCCGAGCTCCAGCGACAGCTTCTTCAGCGTGCCCGCCGCCGCGCGCATGATCGTCCGGCCCGTGTCCGTGCCGCCCGTGAACGAGATCTTCGCCACGCCCGGGTGCTCGACGAGCGCCGCTCCCGCCTCCTCGCCATGGCCCGTGACCACGTTGACGACCCCCGGCGGCACCCCCGCCTCCGCGAGGACGCGGGCGAGCTCCAGCGTCGTCAGGTTCGCCTCCTCCGGCGGCTTGATGACCACCGTGTTGCCCACCGCGAGCGCCGGCGCCACCTTCCGCGCCGCGAGCAGCAGCGGGAAATTCCAGGGGATGATCGCGCCGATGACGCCGAGCGGCTCGCGCACGGTGTAGTTCAGGAACGGGCCCCGCACCGGGATCGTCTCGCCGCCGAGCTTCGTCGCCCACCCGGAGAAATAGAAGAACGTGTCCGCCGTGCGCGGCACGTCGATCGTCCGCGCCGCCGTGATCGGCTTGCCCGTGTCGACGGCCTCGAGGCGCGCGAGCTCCTCGCACCGCGCGAGGATCAACTCCCCCGCCTTCCACAGGATGCGCGCGCGCTCGTTCGGATCCATCGCCGCCCACCGCGGAAACGCCGCGCGCGCCGACGCCACGGCGGCGTCGACGTCCTCGCGCCGGCCGCGGGCGAGCCGCGCGAGCACCCCGCCGGTCGCGGGGTTCGCGGTCTCGAACGTCTCGCCGGAGAGCGCCTCCCTCTCGGCGTTGTCGATCCAGAGCTTCTTCACCGTCTCGCGCGTCTCGGGCATGCCCTCGTCGTAAACCCGCGCACCCGGGCGCGGCAAGCGGCGATGACACGCGCCCTGCCGTGCGGGATACTCGCCCTGCCCATGGACTTCTCCGACCGCCCCACGCTCCCGTCCGTCCCTCCGCGAAGAGTCGTCACCGAGCTGCCAGGGCCGAAGGCGCGCGCCTGGATGGCGCGCGGCGGCTTCGACATGCAGTCGCGCTACCGCGCGGTCGTGATGGACGACATCGCGAGCCGGGGGTGCTCGCTCGTCGACGTGGACGGCAACGTGTTCCTCGACCTGTTCGCGAACTTCGCGCTCGGGGCGCTCGGCTACAACCACCCCTCGCTCGTCGAGGCGGCGCACCGCGACGGCTTCATCCGCGCGGTCGCGAACCCGACGTCGACGCCGTTCGTGACGACGCCGGCCTGGTTCGAGTTCGTGGAGGCGCTCGAGCAGCGGTACGCCCCGCGCGGCATGGCGCGCGTGTTCTGCGTGGACGCGGGGGGCGAGGGCGTCGAGGCGGCGCTCAAGGCGGCGTTCATCCGGCACGGCGAGCGCCGGCGAGAGGCGGCCGGGCTGCCGAGGAACCCGCTGGAGCTCCCGGAGGAGCAGCAGAAGAGCATCCTCGACAACGCGGGGACCGACGCGGTTGTCGTGTCGTTCGCCGGCGCGTTCCACGGCCGCGGCCTCGGGCCGATGTCAGCGACGCACTCCAAGGTCATCCACAAGGCCGATCTGCCCGCATTCCCCTGGCCCGCGGCGCCGTTCCCCGCGAGCCGCTTCCCGCTCGCGCGCTTCGCCGACCAGAACGACCGCGCCGAGGCGGAGGCGCTCGCCGACCTCGAGCGGATCCTCGACGCGCACCAGGGCAGGGTGGCCGCCGTGATCGTCGAGCCCGTGCAGTCCGAGGGCGGCGACCGGCACGCGAGCCCGGTCTTCTTCCGCCGCGCGCAGGAGCTCGCCGGCAAGGCGGGCGCGGCGTTCATCCTGGACGAGGTGCAGACGGGCCTCGGGATCACGGGCACGCTCTGGGCGCACGAGCAGCTGGAGCTGCCGCGCCCGCCCGACCTCATGTGCTTCGGCAAGAAGATGCAGATGGGCGGGTTCTTCGCGACGTCGGCGTACGACGTCGCGCAGTTCGGGCGCATGTACCAGACGCGCAACGGCGACCGCGCGCGGGCCGCGATCGCGCTGGCGACGCTGCGCGCGATCGAGTCGGAGGATCTCCTCGCCAGCGTGCGCGCGGCGGGCCGCCACTTCCTCTCGCGGATCGAGGAGCTCTGCGAGCGCTACCCCGCGCTCGCGAGCGAGCCGCGCGGCCGCGGCTTCCTGCTCGCGTTCGACCTGCCGACGACCGCGGCGCGCGACGATTTCCTCGGGCGCGCGCTGCGCCGCGGGGTGTTCGCGAGCTACACGGGGACGCGCTCGGTGCGGCTCCGCCCGCACCTCATCACGACGATCGCGGACGTCGACGAGGCGGTCTCGGTGTTCGACGCCGTGCTGCGCGAGATGGCCGGATGATCGTCGACCCGCGCGACGTGTGCCCGGGGGAGGGGCCGGAGAAGGTCGCGCGGGCGCTGGCTCAATTCTCCGTGGACGAGGTGCAGGGCGACGCGGCGTTCGACGAGGGCTACAGGGCGCTCGACGCGGTCTTCGGGCCGAAGGGCGAGCTCGAGCGCCGCGAGGTGCTCTCGGCGTGGTTCGCCGGGCAGAAGACGGACCCGGCGGCGCCGATCGTGGCGACGTACCATATGCTGCTCGCGCGCGGCGTGGAGGACGGCGACGGGCGCCTCGCCGGCGTGCGCGACTGCTACGTCACGCTCGACCGCGCGGCGCGGCGCTGCGTCGTGCTGCTCTCGCACGCCCTCGTCCTGCCGGCCTTCCGCCGCACCGGCCTCGCCGCCCTGCTGCGCGCGGCGCCCGTCGCGCTCGCGCGCCGCGCGATCGCCGAAGCCGGGCTCGGCGGGAGCCCGGGGGGCGGCGAAGGCGGCGTGGAGGTGATGCTCGCCGCCGAGATGGAGGCCGTCGACCCGGACGACCGTGACACGGTTGTGCGGCTCATCGCCTACGGCCGCGCGGGGTTCGCGATCATCCCGCCGGCGGTGCTCCCGTACGCGCAGCCCGACTTCCGCGACATCGCCGCGCTCGGCGTCTCGCCGGTGCCGCTGCCGCTGCTCGCGGTGGTGCGCCAGGTCGGCGAGGAGGAGCGCGACGACATCCCGCGCGCCCGGGCCGAGTCGTTCCTGCGCCACTACCAGACCGCCCACGCCGCCGAGGTGAGCCCGGGCGAGCTCGCGCCGATCCGCGAGAACGCGCTCGGGCGCCTCGCGGCGTTCCCGGGCGAGCGCGTGCCCCTGATCCGGATCCCGCGGGGCCCGGCGGAGATCGCGGGGCTCGCGCCGGCGCTCCGGAGCGCGGTGATGCCGCTGTTCCCGCCGGCGTGGCGCGGCAAGGCGCCGCTCGATGACCCGGCGCGGGAGCTCGAGCGGCTCTCTGCGGCGTGGCCCCCGGGATAGCCGCCGTCGGGCATCCCCGGGCACCGCGCCCCGCCGTGCGCGCCGTGCCGCTCGGCGGAGGGCCCTCGCGAGGGCTCCGCCCGGGGCGCCCCGGAGAACGGCCGGCAGCGGCCGGGCGAGCGGCTCCACGCGGAGGCTCCTCGGCGGTTCGCCGCGGGCTACGATGGAGAGCGCCGGACACGCCGCCATGCCGTCAAGCACCACCCACGTTTCGATCCGCAGGATCACCGACGAGAGCGCCGCCGACGCCGAGGATCAGCTCGCCGTCGAGGCGCCCCTCGAGATCGTCGTCGTCGCGCGAGCCCGCGGGGCGCTCCCCTTGGCCCCGCAGGAGCGCGCCGCGCGCCGCCTCGGCATCACGATGCGCACGCCCGGCCACGACCGCGAGCTCGCGATCGGGCTGCTGTTCGCCGAGGGGATCATCTCCCGCGCGGCCGACGTGGTCGCCGTCGACGAGGCTGCCGGCCCCTCGGGCGAGCTCGTGCGCGTCACGCTCGCCGAGGACGTGACCGTCGACCTCGGGCGCACCGAGCGCGCCCTCGCGGTCGCGAACGCGAGCTGCGGCGTCTGCGGCAAGGCGTCGATCGACGTCGCGTCGTGCGCGCCGCCCTCGCCGCTCGAGCGGGGCGCGCCGCGGCTCGCGCCGCGCGTCGTGCACGGGCTCGCCGCGCGTCTCCGCGAGGCGCAGCCGGTGTTCGGGCGGACCGGGGGGCTGCACGCGGCGGCCCTCTTCGACGCGGGCGGCGCGCTCGCCGACCTCCGCGAGGACGTGGGCCGCCACAACGCCGTCGACAAGCTGATCGGCGCCGCGCTGCTCGCCGGGCGGCTGCCCGACCCGGGCGCGGTGCTCATGGTCAGCGGGCGCGCCGGGTTCGAGCTCGTGCAGAAGGCGCTCCGGGCGTCGATCCCGGTGATGGTCGCGGTGGGCGCGCCGTCGAGCCTGGCCGCCGAGCTCGCGTCGGCGCACGGGATGACGCTCGTCGGCTTCGCGCGCGACGGCCGGTTCAACGTGTACGGGGGCCGGGAGCGCATCGCGGTCGCGCCGGAGGCGGCGTCGTGACGGCGCGCGACGTGCGCGACGTGCAGGCCGAGCCGCCGGTCGAGGCCGAGCCGCCCCGGATCGGCGAGCGCAGCGGGGCGGCCGGCGGGCTCGCGGCGGTCGGGGCGACGCTCCGGCACGCGGTCGGCGAGATGGGGGTCGCGCGCGCCGTGCGCACGCTCCTGCGCGTGAACCAGGGCGAGGGCTTCGACTGCCCCGGCTGCGCCTGGCCCGAGCCCGAGGAGAAGCGCTCGGTCGCCGAGTTCTGCGAGAACGGCGCCAAGGCGGTCGCCGAGGAGGCGACGCTCCGGCGCGTCACGCCGGAGTTCTTCCGCGAGCACAGCGTCGAGGCGCTCTCGCGTCAGTCGGACCACTGGCTCGGCAAGCAGGGGCGGCTCGTCCACCCGATGCTGCTCGACGAGGGCGCGTCGCACTACCGCCCTGTGTCGTGGGACGAGGCGCTCGAGCTCGTCGCCTCGTCGCTGCGCGCGCTGGCCTCGCCGGACGAGGCGCTCTTCTACACCTCGGGGCGCACCAGCAACGAGGCGGCGTTCCTCTACCAGCTCTTCGTGCGCGAGCTCGGGACGAACAACCTGCCCGACTGCTCGAACATGTGCCACGAGTCGAGCGGCGTCGGCCTGAGCGAGGCCATCGGGGTCGGCAAAGGTACCGTATCTCTTCATGATTTCGAGCTGGCTGACGCGATCTTCGTCGTCGGTCAGAACCCGGGGACGAACCACCCGCGCATGCTCTCGGCGCTGCGCGAGGCGCGGCTGCGCGGCTGCGAGGTCGTGACCGTGAACCCGCTCCCCGAGGTCGGCAACGAGCGCTTCCAGCACCCGCAGCACCCGCTCGATCTCGTCGGCTCGGGGGTGCCGCTCTCGACGCTCTTCGTCCAGGTGCGCATCAACGGCGACGTCGCGCTCTTCACCGGGATCATCAAGGAGATGCTCGAGGAGGAGGAGCGCAGGCCGGGGGCCGTGCTCGATCGCGCGTTCATCGCGCGCCACACCCACGGCTTCGAGGCGTTCGCGGCCGCCGTGCGCGAGACGCCGTGGGACGACATCGTGGAGCAGAGCGGGGTCCCGCGCGATCGGATCCGGGCGGCGGCCGAGATCGCGATGCGGTCCGAGCGCACGATCGCGTGCTGGGCCATGGGCCTCACGCAGCACCAGAACGGCGTGGCCAACGTGCAGCAGGTCATGAGCTTCCTGCTCCTGCGCGGCAACATCGGGCGGCCGGGCGCGGGCGCGTGCCCGGTGCGCGGGCACAGCAACGTGCAGGGCGACCGGACGATGGGCATCTGGGAGCGCCCGCCCGCCGAGCTCCTCGACCGCATCGAGAAGAACTTCGGCTTCTCGCCGCCGCGCCGCCACGGGCTCGACACCGTCGCCGCGATCGCCGCGATGGCCGACGGGCGCGCCCGCGTCTTCTTCGCGCTGGGCGGCAACTTCCTCTCGGCGACGCCGGACACGGCGTTCACCGCCCGCGCCCTCGCCCGGTGCGAGCTCACGGCGCACGTGTCGACAAAGCTGAACCGGGCGCACCTCGTGACGGGGCGGCGCGCGCTCATCCTGCCTTGCCTCGGGCGCACCGAGCGCGACGTGCAGGCGGGAGGGCCGCAGCTCGTGACGGTCGAGAACTCGATGGGCGTCGTCTCGAGCTCGCGCGGCAACCTCCCGCCGGCCTCGGAGACGCTGCGGAGCGAGGTGGCGATCGTGGCGGGGCTCGCCCGCGCGACGCTGGGCGCGCGCTCGCGCGTGCCCTGGGAGGAGCTCACGGCCGATTACGATCGGATCCGCGATCTCATCGAGCGCACGATCGACGGGTTCGACGATTTCAACGCGCGCATCCGGGACCCGCGCGGCTTCGCCCTGCCGAACGCCGCGGCGCGGCGCGAGTTCCGCACCGCCACGGGCAAGGCGAACTTCATCGCCCACGCGCTCCCGCGGCACGAGCTCGAGCCGGGCGAGCTCCTGATGATGACCATCCGCAGCCACGACCAGTACAACACGACAATCTACGGGCTCGACGACCGCTACCGCGGCGTCCGCGGCGGGCGCCGCGTCGTGTTCATGAACGCCGAGGACGCGGCCGAGCGCGGGCTCGCGCAGGGGGACCTCGTCGACGTCACGAGCCGCTTCTCCGACGGGGAGCGTGCGGCGCGCGCGTTCCGCGTCGTGCTCTACACGATCCCCCGCGGCAACGTCGCGGCCTATTTCCCGGAGGCCAACGTGCTCGTGCCGCTCGGGAGCATCGCCGAGAAGAGCCACACCCCCGCGTCGAAGTCGATCGTCGTGCGCGTCCGGCCGGCCGTCGCGAACGACGGAACCGCGTGACGCTCTGCCGCCCCCCGTCGCACTGGAGTCCGACCATGACCGCTCAGACCAGCATCTCTCCGCCCATCCCCGGTGAGCCCGAGCGCGCCTCGATGCGCACCGCCATCCCGGGGCCCGCGTCCGAGGCGCTCCGCGCTCGCCACCATCGCTACCAGGACGCGCGGCCGATCCACTTCTATCAGGACGCGCGAAAGAGCCTGGGCAACTACATGGTCGATGTGGACGGCAACGTCCTGCTCGACGTGTACGGTCACATCGCGGCCGTGCCCATCGGCTACAACCACCCGGACCTGCTCGCCGCCTGGCGCGATGGCCGCTTTGATTGGGCCGCCGGCTACCGCTCGTCGCTCGGGGTCGCGCCCGCGCCCGAGTGGGTCGACATCGTCGAGAACACGCTGATGCGCGTCGCGCCGAAGGGGCACGCGCACGTGTTCACCTTCACGACCGGCGCCGAGGCGGTGGAGAACGCGCTCAAGGCCGCGTTCATCCGGCTCGCGCGGCGCCGGCGCGGCGGCGCGCAGCCGAGCGACGGCGACCTCGCCGCCGCCATGCTCAACCGGCAGCCCGGCATCAACGCCTTCAAGGTGATCTCCTTCGAGGGCGGGTTCCACGGCCGCAGCATGGGCGCCCTCTCGGCGACGCGGAGCAAGCCGATCCACAAGCTCGATATCCCCGCGTTCGACTGGCCCGTCGTGCCGTTCCCCGCGAACCAGTTCCCCGAGGCGGCCCACGCCGAGCAGAACCGCGCCGCCGAGGCGCGCTCGCTCGAGGCGATCAAGGCGGTGATCGACGCGCACCCGGACGAGATCGCCGCGGTCATCGTCGAGCCCATCCAGGGCGAGGGCGGCGATCGCCACGCGAGCCCCGCGTTCTTCCAGGCGCTCCGCCGCCTCACCTCGGAGCACGGCGTCGCGCTCATCATCGACGAGGTGCAGACCTGCGGCGGCGGGACCGGCGCGCTGTGGGCGCACGAGGCGTGGGACCTGCCCGAGCCGCCGGACATGGTCACGTTCTCCAAGAAGATGCAGCTCGGCGGCTTCTACTGCCGCGAGGAGCTCGCGCCGATCGAGCCGCTGCGCATCTTCAACACCTGGCTCGGCGACCCGATCCGCGGCGCGCAGCTCGAGGTGATCCTCGAGGTCATCGAGCGCGACAGGCTCCTCGAGAACACGCGGGCGACGGGCGCGCGCCTGGTCGCCGGGCTCGAGGACCTCTGCCTCCGCTACCCCGGGGTGCTCTCGGGCGCCCGGGGCAGCGGCACCTTCGCCGCCGTCGACTTCCCCCACGCCGCCCGCCGCGACGCGGCGCTCACCGCGCTCCGCAACCGCGGCCTCGAGGTGGGGGGCTCGGGCGACCGCACGCTCCGCTTCCGGCCGGCGCTCGTCTTCGCCCCGCGCCACCTCGCCGAGGCGCTCGACCTCCTCGAGTCGGTCTGCAAGTGACCGCCGCCTCCGCCTCCGCCTCCGCCTCGCTTCCGATCCGGGTGTTCCACTCGGCGCGCTACTTCGCGGACATCGGCGAGCACGTCATGCCGATGCGCAAGTTCGCGCTCGTGCGCGAGGCGATCGAGCGGAGCGGCCTGCCCGCGCGCATCGACGAGCCCGATCCGGTCAGCGACGAGGACCTCCTCCGCGTGCATACGCCCGAGTACCTCCGGGCGATCGCGACCGGCGAGCCCCGGGCGCTGGCCGAGTCGCAGAAGTTCCCCTGGTCGCCGGCGCTCGCCGGGGCGGTGCGCTTCACGAACGGCGGCTGCATCGCCGCCGTCTCCGCGGCGCTCGAGGGAGGCATCGCGGGCAACCTCGCGAGCGGCTTCCACCACGCGCACGCCGCGCACGGCGAGGGCTTCTGCACCTTCAACGGTCTCGTCGTCGCGATGGAGCGCGCGCGCGCCGAGGGGCGCATCCGCCGCGCCCTGGTCGTCGACATGGACCTCCACTACGGCAACGGCACCGCGTCGCTGCTCGCGTCGCGCCCCTGGGCGTTCGCGCTCTCCATCTACGGCAACTGGTACAAGCAGAACCGGGCGTACCGGGACGTCGAGGGCGAGCGCGCTCCGGACACGGAGAACAGCTGGTCCGTCCCGGTGCCGGGCGGGAGCGGCGGCGCCGCGTACCTCGAGATCCTGGAGCGGCACCTCGGCCCCGCGATCGACCGCGCCGCGCCCGACCTGATCCTGTACCAGGCCGGCGCGGACCCGTTCCGCGAGGACCCCTACTCGCCGCTCGACCTGACGCACGACGACCTGCGCGCGCGCGACGAGATCGTGTTCCGGACCGCGCTCGAGCGGCGTATCCCGATCGCGTGGGTCCTCGCGGGCGGCTACACGCCCGACGTGAGCCGGGTGGTCGAGGTGCACCTCGGCACGTTCGTCGCGGCGGTGCGGGCGCGGGAGGCGCGCCGGGAGGGGCGGTGATCCCGCAAGAAGGGGCCATTCGCTCGACGCGTCTCCGCGCGGCGCAGGTGATGGCTCATCGCGCGGGCGCACACGGCGGCGCGGCGCGGCGCCTGCCCCGGCGCGGCGACCTTCGCGCCGGCCTTTGCTGGTAGACTCGCGCCCATGGCCGATCTGAACGACCCCGTCCGCCTGGCCGAGCTGCACGGCGCCATGCTGCGCACGGACGCGGACGCCATCCTCGACGCCTGCGTGGCGCGGGCCGCCAGGCTCGCGCGGGCGCCGATCGCCTTCGTGAGCCTCGTCGTGCGCCATATCCAGCTCCTGCGCGCGCACCACGGGCTGCCCCTGGAGCTCGCCGTGAGCTGCGCGACCTCGCGGAGCAACTCCTTCTGCCAGCTCGTCGTGCGCGACGAGGTGCCGCTCATCGTCGAGGACGCGCTGCGCGACGAGCGCGTCCCGAAGGAGCTCGTCGAGCATTACGGCATCCGCGCCTACGCCGGGGTGCCGGTGCGCGTGGGCGGGCACGCGATCGGCTCGCTCTGCGTGCTCGACGTCGTGCCCCGCCGCTTCGACCCGCGCGCCATCGACGGCCTCGAGCAGCTCGCGCTGGAGGTCGCCGGCCGGCTCTCCGACCTCGTCGAGCGCGACGCGCCGCTCGGCAGCGCCGACCTGCAGGAGCGCCTCGTCCGCGTCGAGCAGGCCACGCGCGTGCTGGAGCGCGCGCTCCTGGCCCTCGCCCCGGTCGTCGCCGCGGCGCAGAGCGCGGCGGGGCCGCGGCCGCCGGTCGACGCGATGCACGCGACCCCCTCGGCGCTCGTGACGCTCGCCAGCCTGCGCGCGGCCGTCGGGTGCTGGCGCGACATGGGCTCCGTCGCCGAGGAGCTCTGCGACGAGGCCGCGGCCATCGCGAGCTCCGCCCCCGCGGCGTCCGGGCTCGTCGCGGCGGCCCGGGCGCTCGCGCGGGGCATGGCCGAGGTCGGCCCGCTCGTCCGCCTCGCCGAGGGCGTGCTCGAGGGGACGCTCGAGGAGACCGCCGCCGAGCGGGGGAGGTCGCTCGTGCTGCGCGGCGCGCTCGAGGCACACGAGGCCGCCTGCGCTGCGGTGGGCGAGATCCGCGCGGGCGCCCTGCGCGCGCGGGCGGCGCCAGCCGGCAGCGCGGCGTGAGCGCCGGGCGCCGCGGGGAGCGCCGCGGCGGCGCGCGGTAGGTGATTTGCAGCGCGCACATAACGTAGACTCGGCGCTCGAGCCATGCCGCGCCTCTCGCTCTCGTTCGCGTCAAAAGAGGAATCGCTCTCGGTGCGGCGCTTCGCGGTCCGGGAGCAGATGTCGTCGCTCTTCGAGGTGTCGATCCTGGCCGTCTCGGAGCTCGAGGACCTCGATCTCGACAGCATCGTGGGCAAGGCCGCTGCCTTCAAGGTCGAGTCGGCCGTCCTGCAGTCGGTCGTGCCCTCCCGGGTCTGGGCCGGCCTCTGCTCCCACATGGAGCAGGTGCAGGCCGAGCCGACGGGGCTCTCCACCTACCGGCTGCGCATCGTGCCTTTGCTGTTCCGGGCGACGCTCCGGCGCAACAACCGCATTTTTCAGCACATGACAGCGCCCGACATCGCGCTCCTCATGCTCAAGGAGTGGGATATCGAGCCGGAGGTGAAGCTGAGCGCGAAATACCCCGCCTACGAGTACCGAGTGCAGTACGGCGAGACCGATTTCGCGTTCATGTGCCGGCTGCTCGAGGAGGCGGGCATCGCCTTTCATTTCGCGCACCGCCCGGGCAGCGGCATGGGCGCCGAGCTGACCCGCCTCGTCCTGAGCGACGCCCCGCAGCGCAACGAGCCGCGCTCCGAGGCGCCGATCGCCTACGTCGAGAACCCGAACCGCGCCGCCGGGCGGGAGTACGTGAGCGAGGTGATGGTGAGCCACGAGGTGCGGCCGGGTCACGTCACCCTCCGCGACTTCGATTTCAGGATGAGGCCGGATTACCAGCTCTTCGCCGAGGCGAAGGAGGGCCTCGAGGACGAGCTCCGCTACGAGCACTACCACTACCTGCCCGGGGCGTTCGTCGTCGAGCCGGGCAAGGGCGGGGATACGCCGGTCGCCGACGACAGGGGCGTCGCGCGGGTCGACATGAAGGAGGCGGAGGGGCTCGCGACCCGGAGCCTCGAGAGCGAGCGGCGCGGACGGCGCTCGGTCCAGTACCGCACGAACGCCCTCGACCTGTGCCCCGGCGTCGTCCTGTCGATCGGCCAGCACCCCCGCAAGGAGCTCGGCCCGGGCCAGGCGCTGCTCGTCGTCGCCTCCACGTTCGAGGGCGAGCACGACGGCGAGTGGACAACCACCGGCGAGGCCGTGTTCGCGGAGCACCCCTACCGCCCCGCGCGGCGGACGCCGAGGCCGCGGGTCGTGGGCGTGCAGAGCGCGATCGTGGTCGGCCCGCCAGGCGAGGAGATCCATACCGACGAGTTCGGGCGCGTGCGCGTGCAGTTCCACTGGGACCGCGAGGGGCGGTTCAGCGACGCGAGCTCGTGCTGGATCCGCGTCAGCCAGAGCTGGGCGGGGAGCCGCTATGGATTCATGGCCATCCCCCGCGTCGGGCAGGAGGTCCTCGTCGACTTCTTCGACGGCGACCCCGACCGGCCGGTGATCGTGGGCCGCGTCCACAACAACACGACGCGCGTGCCGTACCCGCTGCCCGCCGAGAAGACCAAGAGCGGCTGGAAGAGCGACTCCTCGCCGGGCTCGGGCGGGTTCAACGAGCTCTCGTTCGACGATGCCGCGGGGCGCGAGCTCATCCACGTCCAGGCGCAGCGCGACTACTCCGAGGTGATCAAGCACGATCAGCGCTCGACCGTGCTCTCGAACCGCTCGGCCAGCGTGACCGGCGGCGACTCGGTGACCGTCGGGGGCAGCCAGAGCTCCAGCGTCATCAAGGATCAGAGCCACACGATCGGCGAGCAGCAGATCAACAACATCGGCGCGGGCCGCACGTCGATCATCCGCACCTCCGACGCGGTCGACGCCGGCGACAGCCAGAGCGTCACGGTCGGCGACGGCGTCGGATACACGATCAACAAGGACAGGACCGTCCAGATCACGAACGGCGTCGCGTCGATCCGGATCACGCCGGAAGGCATCTTCATCGACGCGAACGGCAACCTCGAGATCTCGGCGGGCGGGCTGCTCAAGCTGTCCGGCGCGGAGGTCCAGATCGACGGCGGGCCGAACGTGTTCATCAACAGCACGTCCGCGAAGGCGCCCTCGGTGGCGACGATCGGCAAGGCCAGGGCCCCGAGCGCGCCGGGCGGGCCGGGCAGCGGGGGCGCGACGAGCGTGCTCGCGGAGGTGATGCGCGGCGGCGGCGCCGTCGCCTCGCCGGGGGGCATCGCGGACGTCGAGGTGAGGAGCGCTCCGCTGGGGCTCGACCGCGCCATCGCCACGCCGCCGCTCAACCCGGCCGCGGCGCCGGCGTCGCTCCAGATCGGGCCCGGCGCGGGCGCGGCGATCCTGGAGGCGGTCCGCGCGCCCTCCTCGCCGCTCGCCGCGCTGGTGAAGACGGGGGCCGGCGCCGTGCAGCTCTTCCGGCTCGCGGAGGGGGAGAGCCTCGCCTCGCTGCCGTCGACGCTGGACGTGCTCGGTCCGGTGCTCACCCGGCCGATCCCCGCGCTCGGCGACCTGAGCGCGAGCGACATCGGGTCGCTCGTGAACGCGGGCAGCGCGGCCGGCCTCCTCCACGTAGGCGGCGCGGGCGGGCAGGTGATGCAGCTTCTGGCGCTGCGGACCGCCGCGGCGCCGCGGTCGGTGAACGGCGCGGCGGTGAAGGCCGAGGCGCAGGCGACCGAGGCCTCGGGCGCGCCCCCCGAGCGGGCCTACGCGGGGGCGCTGTCGGCCCAGGGCGTGGCGCTTTACCGGGGCGATCTGAAGGGCGGCTTCGCCAGGGTGGAGCCGTGACGCCGGGGGCCCGTGGGATGCCGGAGGGCGAGCGCAGCTCCTCGCGGCGTGGAGGCGGAGACGATGCCGCGAGTTGAGAACACCGACGTGTCCTTCGACGTGCCGCGCGACTGGGAGGACCGCTCGGTGGTGGCCTTCTCGGCGCCGGCGAAGCCCGGGCAGGGGATGGCCGCGAACCTCGTGATGACGCGCGACACGCTCGCGGCGGGCGAGGACATCCGGCGGTACGGCGACCGGCAGCTCGTCGAGATCGCCAGGCGGCTCGACGGCTTCCAGCTGCACGCGCGGCAGGAGATCACGCTCGGTGGCCAGCCGGCGCTGGAGCTCCGGTTCGTGTGGCGGGGACAGAGCGGGCCGCTCGAGCAGCGGATCGTGTTCGTCGCCGGGCGCAAGCCGGCGGTCCTGAGCTTCACGGCGACCATGCCGAAGGGCGAGGCCGCGCGGCTCAACCCGGTCTTCGACCGCATCCTCGCGAGCGTGAAGCTCGGCCAGGACTGAGGGGGCCGTGAGGCCGTGAGTGCCCTCGAAGCGGCCCGGATGGGCGACGAGATCGGCCACACGTCCGCGTGGGCCGGCCTCATCGCGGGGGCGTGCATCGGGCTCGCGATCGGCGGCGCGATCCTGTTCACCGCGGTCACCGGGGGCGCCGGGGCGATCCTCATCGGCGCGGCGATCGCCGGCGGCGTCGGGCTCGGCGCCACCGGCGCGCTGGCCGGCGCCGAGATCGGCAAGATGTTCGAGGGGTCCCCGTGCGGGGCGATCGAGACGGGATCTCCCGACACGTTCATCGAGGCGAGGGCCGCCGCGCGCGCGGAGCTCGACGTCATCGAGCACGGCGACAGGAAGGTCGCGCAGGGCAGCTCCACGGTCCTCGTCAACGGCAAGCTCCTCGGGCGCAAGAGCGAGAAGGCCGAGTGCGGCGGCGTCATCCGAAAGGGGGC
This sequence comes from Sorangium sp. So ce362, assembly GCF_051519845.1. Classification (NCBI taxonomy): domain Bacteria; kingdom Pseudomonadati; phylum Myxococcota; order Polyangiales; family Polyangiaceae; genus Sorangium; species Sorangium sp. So ce362. The sequence continues at coordinate 11,816,904 of NZ_CP150332.1, forward strand.
GTCGTTCACCTTCATCGGCGGCGACACGCTGACGGTCGTGCCGATCGAGGACGAGGTGCCGTCCTGGCTCATCACGACGCTGCAATGGACGGCGCTCATCGGGGGCGGGGTGGCGCTCGTCCTGACGGGCGTGGGCGTCGGCCTGCTGGCGAGCGCGAGCGCCGGCGTGCTGGCGGGCGTGCGCGCCGGCGTCACCGTCACGGCGCTGGGGCTCGGCGGCTCGCTCGGCGGCGGGTTCATCGGCAAGCACGTGGGCGGGGCGGTGGGCAGCCTCGGCGGCGAGCGCGCGGCGCGGATCGGCGAGATCGTCGGCGAGCTCGGCGGGAGCCTCTACGGCGGCGTCCGCGCCGTGAAGCTCGGTGAGCAGCTCGGAGCGCTCCGGCTGCCCGCCGCGACGCCGGCCACGCCGGGGAGGAGGGCGACGCCGAGCCCGCAGGAGGTGGCGAGGGCGCGCACCTGGACCAACGAGCGGATGGCCGAGGCGCCGCCCCCGGACCCCGCGGCGAACGCGAGGCTCGACGCGAGGATCGCGGAGAACCGCGCGGCGTACGAGCGGGTGCAGCGGGGCGAGCTGGAGCACCCGAACACGACCCCCGAGCGGCTCAAGATGGCCGTCGAGGGAGATGGCGACGGCCAGCGCGTCCCGCTCACGTACAAGGATCGCGCGCAGCTCGACCGGCTGCAGGGGGAAATGAAGAACGTCTTCGAGTCCGAGGGGATCACCGACGCGACCGTGCAGCAGCTCGGCTCGGCCACGGACGGGTTCAAGGGCAACCCGGACAAGCCGTTCGGGTTCTGGTCGTCGAAATCGGACACCGATTTTGCGATTCACAGCGATCAGGCGCTGGTGCAAGCGCAGCAGGCGGGCGCGCCCTACAACGCCAGGTACGGGATCTTCAAGAACGGCGAGGCGCCGAGCGCGCTGAACCCGGAGGGGAGGCCGGGGCTGGCGAACACGTCGCTCGGGAGCAAGCTGAACGCGCTCGCGGAGAGGTGGAACGTCGAGATCTATGGTGAGCCCAACCCGAGCAACGGCGGCTTCGACTTCAAGCTCAACGGGGCGCAGGAGCCGAACGGCAACTTCCCGACGATCTACCGGGGTCCCGAGGCCTACGGCGCGACGCCCCCCGCCCCGCAGATGCCGGCGGGCAGCGCCGGGACGGCCGGCGCGGGCGGGACGAGCGTCTCGACCCCTCCAGGCGACGGCGACCCCTGAGCGGAGGCGATCATGAGCAAGGCAGCCAGCACGACGCTCGCGTGGTCTTTCAAGAGCGATCTCTCGCAGGACGAGATGCGCAGGCGGCTCGACGAGCGATGGCCGTCGGCGTGGGCGATCTCGGACAGCGATCGTCACGGCGACTACCTCGCCGGCAAGCTCACGCCGGAGGCGGCGGCGCGCATCTACGAGGACGGCCCCAGGTTCGTTGTGCACCTGCGCTTCTACTCGGCGGGCGGCGACGTGAGGATGCAGCTCCTGGAGGCGCAGCAGCGGCTCATCGTCGAGGTGCTCCCGCTCGTCGGCGCGCGCGACGTCGAGCCGACGGAGCCGCTCGACTGACGCTCCCCTCGGTCCGGATCAGTCCGACGCGCGCCCGGGCCGCAGCTCGTCCGCGGTGAAGACCCTCCCGAGCGCGATCGCCTTGAGCGCGTAGCGGCTCGGCTCGAGCTGATCCTGCCTGAGGTGCGCCTCCGCGAGGATCCGCACCTTGAGGCTCGTCATCATGGGCAGCCGGTGCTCCAGGGCCTTGGGCAGGTACAGCGGCAGCGCGCGCTGCACGCCCCCCGCGAGCAGCGCGCGGATCCACACGTCGCCGAGCACCTTGCGGGTCTGGTACCGCCGCTGCTCGAGCAGGAGCCGCTCGGTGTACGCCTCGATCTGGCCGGCCGGCAGGGCGCGTTGCGACTGGGCGAGGTGCTCCTTGAGCTGCTGGGTCAGCCGGTCCACGACGCCGGTCGAGCTCTGGAGGTAAGGCGACTTCAAGAGCTCCCCGACCGAGTCGATGGCGTCCTTGAGCTGCTTGTCGAGGCCCGCGAGCGGCGTGACCACGGCGACCGTGGCCCTGAGCGCCTCGAGCTCGTCGAACGGGAAGCGCGCCTCGCCGGTCACGAGCACGAGCGGCGGGGCGAACCGCTTCCGGTCGCCGAGCGACGCGAGGATCGCCTGGTGGACGCCGCCCGGATCGATCGGCGACCCGTCGGTGAGCACGCCGAGGACGTGGTGGCGGTCCCTCGCCGCGGCCGCGTCGTCGGCCGGCAGGTCGTGGCGGGGGTCGAGCTCCTCGAAGTCGAGCTCGAGGATCAGCTCGCGCCATCGAGCGCGGACGCGCGGCAGCGCGTCGGGGTCGAACCAGAGCAGCTCGACGATGTCGTCGGGCTGCGCGGCCGCGGGCCGCGGCGACGGCGCGCTGGCCCTGGCGTCGCCGTCGCTCTCGGTCGAGCGAGGCAGCGGAGGGCGGGCCGCGCTCTCGGCGGCCCCGAACCTTTGACCCACCGTCATCGGCGGCGTCGCGTCTGCCGCCCAGGGCGCGGGCGCGAGGGCGCTCAGCGGCGCCTGCTCGGCGGGGGGCGCGGGCGGAGGCGGCGGGGCTTGCCGCACCACGGACGAGACCGAGAGCGCGGCGAGGCTGCTCAGGGCCTCGGGCGCGCGGAACGGGAGCCCGGCGCCCGAGGGCCGGCTCGAGTGGGGCACGCTGTCGGGCCCGCGTTCCTCCGTCTTCCAGGGCAGCACCGGCGCCTGCTCGGACTGGAGCGCGGGGATCTGCGTCTGGGTCGTGCTCATGCCGGCGCGCCGGGAGGTCGGGGGCATGGACCGCTCGGCCTCGCCCCACGAGAGCTGCGACGGCTCCAGGCTCACCACCACGCGCCCGTGCTCCTCCGGGTGCTCCAGCGCGATCTGCGCGCGCCAGGTCAGCGAGCCGCGCCCCCGCGCGGCGTCGATCCAGAGCGTGTCGCAGCGCATGGCGACCTGTCGGGGGCCGCCACGCCGGCCCTCGACGGTCGCCACGGGGCGGAGGCCGGGCAGGCTGGTCACGAGGCGCGGGTGCTCGGGGTGGAGGTTCTCGAGCACGAGGCGCTCGTCCTCGCGCAGCGACGAGAGCTGCTGATCGGCGGGGGCGATGTTGAAGTAGGCAGGGTCGAACCCGGCGGGCAGCGGCTTGCGGTTCCAGTCGCGATGGGGCCACCCGGCCGCGTGGCGGCCGAGCTTCTCGACGCGCGACGGCCACGTCGCGGCGATCGGGCCGAAGCCGACGGGCTCGATGGACTTGCCCGGCTCCGAGATGACCACCCCCGGAGGCTGGAGGTTGGGGACGGCGAGCTGCCCGTAGGCGTTGCGCGAGGCGCCGCTCACCCCGACCGGATTCCACGACCCCGGCCCCCCCGCGGCGCGCTCGTAGACCAGCGGCATCTGCGAGAACGGCGGGCCCTCGTGGAGCGCCCCGTCCTGGGAGAAGACCCGGTCGCACCACACCTCGATCGACTTGTCGACGTCGCCGACGATCATCCTGGTCGTCAGCGAGCGAACCGGCGCCTTGCCCGGAGCGAACGCGCACCCGACGAGCACGACGTCGGCGCGCGGCTTCGCAGGCGCGAGATCGCTCGCGGACTGCGGGCTCCTCGACGGCGCTTCCTCGGACGTCGCGTCGCTCGGGTTCGGCGCGTCCTGCTCGGGGGCGAACAGCGACTCGCCGGGGCGGAGCAGGAACGTCCCTTTGCAGACGACGGTGAGCACCCAGGAGCCGGCCTGGGGTTGCCAGAGGATCGAGGCGACAGGGAGCGGACCAGCGGCGATGACGTTCATGGTGGAAGGGGTCTCCAGGCGCGCTCGCGCGCCCGCTCGATCACCGCGGCGCGGCGGTCGAGGGCGGCCCCGGCAGCTCGCGGGTGACCTCGCCCGCGTCGGCGCCCTCGGACGGGGGCGGCTCCGACCCCGGCGTGACCGGCGTGCCCTCCCAGGTCGCGCTCCTGTCCCGGCTCCCGTAGACGTACGGCGGACGGGCCTCCAGCTCCCGCGCGATGCGGGCGAGCTCCTCGTCGAGGTAGCGCGGGTTCGCGGCCAGCCGCTCGCGGACGCCGCTGTTCACCACGTAACCGCGGATGTCGGGGCTCTCCGGGTAGTACTTCGTGAACACGTTGTACCGGAAGAGCGGCTTCAGCCGGTGCATGTCCCTGGGCCCGGTCGGCAGCGGCAGGAGCTCGACGAAGCTCTTGCGCTTCGCCCGCTCCTCCAGCCGGTCGAGGACGAGCTGGAGGCTGTTCTCGAGCAGGTGGGGCGCGCAGTGATCCGCGAAGTCGTCGTAGAGCAGCCGCATGAGCGCCCGCGCCTCGTCGATCGGCAGCTGCGCCTGCCGCTCGCGGCCCATGCGCCGGATGAGGACCATGAACGGAGAAGGCTGGTTGCCCGTCGCGCGGATCTCGTCGGGATCGCGGAAGTCGGGCTGGCGGTAGGGGAAGTGGCGCGGGTTGATCGCGTCGAACCCGCCGCGGCCGTAGAACAGGATGCGCTGCCACGACAGGCGCTCTTCGGGCGTGAAGTACTCGACCTCGGCCGCGAGATCGAGGTTCATCCCGAAGTACTTGCCCGGGGCCGCGGGCGCGGGGAGCGTGATCTTCCCCATCGCGTGCAGGTCGGCCAGGTACTGCATGGCGAGCTCGACCGGGGCGATGCGCAGCCAGTACGACAGCACCGTACCGCGCGACTCGGGGATCATGAAGATATGGGCGAGATAGATGACGCAGAGATCCGGCGCGTACGCCGGGTTGATGAGCACGGTGCCGTCGCGCACCCCGCGCACGTTCCCGTCCGAGTCTCGCGCCACGAGCAGGAAGTAGCGCATGTAGGTGCCCGACGGCTCGGGCGTGAACGGGTCGTCGCGCAGGAAGGCGTGGATCGCCTCCTTGCGCTCCATCTCTCCATGAGGGCCGAAGCAGTCCCAGAGGATCTGATACGCCGTGTCGAAGTCCGGGTCGGATGGGTCTTCGATGGACCAGATCTGGTATTTCCGGGTTTCGCGCTCGATCATCTCCACCACGTCCTGGTGGAAGAGATCCTTCATGCAGAGCCGGACACGTCTCTTCAAGCAGGGCTCCCGGGGTCCATGGTGCCAGACGGAGCGTTCATCTGATAGATAATCATCGTGACCCGGGCAGCTCTCGTCGACACGCGCACCCACATCGATTCCGCTCGCTCGGTGTGGAGCGAGGCGGGGCCGGTCTATGAGCCCGTCCCACCGCTGCGCGGGGACGCGGTGGCCGATGTGGTCATCATCGGGGGAGGGTTCACCGGCGTCTCCACGGCATACCATCTAATCCGCCGATTTCCGAGCCTTCGCGTGATGATCCTCGAGGCGCGTCACCTCGCGAACGGCGCGAGCGGGCGCAACGGGGGGATGATGCTGAACTGGATTAACGGGGTGAGCTACCGCGATCCGCTCCTCACGCGCCGCGTCTACGAGGCGACGCGCGCGGGGATCGACGGTATCGTCGCGATGATCCAGGAGCACGACCTCCCGGTGCGTCACCGGCGCGACGGCTGCCTGGAGGTGCTCACGGATGCCCGGCGGGCGGAGGCGGCGCACGCGCGGGTGGAGCGGCTCGCCGGGTGGGGCATTCCGCTACAGTACCTGGACGGCGCGGCGCTCGCGACGCGGCTCGGCATCCGCGGGGCGGCCGGGGCCGTGCTGGACGCGACCGAGGGGCAGCTCAACGGGGTTGACCTGCTGCGCAGTCTGCGCCCGCTCCTCCTCGCGTGGGGGGTCGCCCTCCACGAGGACACACCGGTGCTCCGGATCCAGGAGGGACGCACGATCGAGCTGACAACACCGGGCGGCGTCGTCCGGGCCTCGGCCATCGTGCTCGCGACAAACGGCTACACGCCGCGGCTCGGCTACTTCAAGACCGGAATTTTCCCGCTGCACTCGCACGTGCTCGCGACCGAGCCGCTCGATCCTGGGGTGCGCGCCGCGCTCGGCTGGGGGCAGGTCGCCGGCTTCAGCGACGACCAGGACCGGATCGCGTACGCCAGCATGACCCCCGCCGGCGAGCTCGTGTTCGGCGGGGGCAGCAACGCGGCCTATGCCTATCTCTACGGGAACCAGACGTCCTACCCGGGCTCCCCCGGCTCGGCGGGGCCGGCGTTCGAGGCGATCCGGCGCCGGCTCGTCGGCTATTTCCCCGAGGCCGAGCGGGCGCGGATCGCGCACCGCTGGACGGGGACGCTCGGGATCACGATGAGCCGGATCTGCAGCATGGGCGTGCGCGGCGAGCACCGCAACGTGTACTACGCCCTCGGCTACAGCGGCCACGGCGTGACGCTCGGCAACCTCGCGGGCCGCGTGCTGTGCGACATCTACGCGGGCGACGACGCGCGGTGGCAGGACTTGCCCTTCTACATGTACCCGCTCGGGGGCGTCCCGCCCGAGCCGCTCCGCTGGCTCGGCTATCACGCGTACACGAAGCTGACGGGGCGCTCGCCGCGCAAGGCGGCGTGAGCGCGGCGCCGAGGTGAGCGCGGCGCCGAGGCGCGCGCGGCGCCGAGGTGAGCGCGGAGCGCTTGCATGGCCGGAGCGCGGGGCGCTATTCGATGCGGGGCCATGTTCTGCGCGCGCTGCCACCGGGAGTACGACGCGGGCCATCGGTTCTGCCCCTACGACGGCGCGGAGCTCGCCGAGGCGCGGCGCGTCGACCTGTTCCGGTTCAAGCCGACCCGGCTGCGGGGGACCGTCCTCGGGGAGCGCTACGAGGTGCGCGGCTACCTCGGCAAGGGCGCGATGGCGCGCGTCTACCTCGCGATCGAGCTCGAGACAGGGCAGCCGGTCGCGATCAAGGTCCTGGAGTCGTTCGCGGCCCGGGCGGAGCGGACGCGCGAGCGGTTCGTGCGCGAGGCGCAGAGCGCCGCGATGATCGGGCACCCGAACATCGTCAGGGTGCTCGACGCCGGCACGCGCTCCTCCGACGGCGCGCCGTACATCGTCATGGAGTACCTCTTCGGCGAGTCGCTCGGCGACTGGCTCCGGCGCGAGCGCCGCATGGAGGCGGACCTCGCCATCCCGGTGCTCGCCCAGGCCGCGTCCGGGCTCGCCGCCGCGCACCGGGCCGGGATCATCCACCGCGACGTGAAGCCCGACAACCTCTACCTCGTGGGCGCGCAGGGGGACCCGTACGCGGTCAGGGTGCTCGATTTCGGTCTGGCGAAGATGCAGGCCGCGGACCACATCACGGCGACCGGCACCGCGGTGGGCACGCTCGAGTACATGGCGCCCGAGCAGGTCGTGAGCGACAGGCCCGACGCCCGCACCGACGTCTACGGGCTCGGCGTCGTCATGTTCCGGACCTTCACCGGGGAGCTCCCGTTCCCGCGCTCGGATCAGTCCGAGCTCCTCGCCCGGCAGCTCGTGACGCCGCCGCCCCGCCCCTCGGAGCGGCGCCCGAGCATCGATCCGCTGCTCGAGTCGGTGATCCTGAAGGCGATCCGCAAGCGCCCGGAGAACCGCTATCCCTCGATGGAGGCGTTCGTCGCGGACCTCGAGCGGCTGGCCGGCGACCGCGACGGGCCGCTCTCGGCGGAGGAGCCGCTCCCCGAGCCGGACGACGTCTACGTCCCGCAGGGATCGTTTGCCAGGAACGCGGCGATCTACTTCTATAGGCGGCTCGGCATGGAAGCCCCACGCTTCGACTGAACCCAACACCACCTCCCGCGGGCGCTTCCCGCCACCCAGGAGATCCGTATCGCCATGGCCTACTCTGCTGCATTCCGATGTCTGACCGGCTGCCCCGGGAGCTACCCGCTGACGCAGCCCCTCTACCGCTGCCCGACCTGCGGCGGCCTCCTCGACGTCGCCCACGACATCGACGCGCTCCGCGATCGGAGCCCCGCCACGTGGATGAAGCTCTTCGACGAGCGCTACAAGCGCACGGTGTGGCCCTACGGCTCCGGGGTCTGGGGCAAGCGGGAGTGGGTCTCTCCCCAGGTCCCGGACGATGCCATCGTGTCGATGGACGAGGGCGGCACCAACCTGTTCTGGGCAGATCGCTACGGCCGCTCGCTCGGGCTCGATGAGGTCTGGGTGAAGCTCTGCGGCAACAGCCACACGGGGTCGTTCAAGGACCTCGGGATGACGGTGCTCGTCTCGGTGGTGAACAAGGCGATCCGCGAGGGCCTCGAGGTGCGCGCGATCGCGTGCGCGTCGACCGGGGACACGTCGGCCTCGCTCGCGGCGTACGGCGCGGCGGCCGGCCTGCCGGTGGTCGTGCTCCTGCCGCGCGGCAAGGTGTCGACGGCGCAGCTGGTCCAGCCGATCGCGTCGGGGGCGCTGGTCCTCTCGCTGGACACCGACTTCGACGGCTGCATGGCCATCGTGCAGCGGCTCTCGGCCGACGGCGTTGTCTACCTGGCGAACTCGATGAACGCCCTGCGCCTCGAGGGCCAGAAGACCGTGGCGTTCGAGATCGTGCAGCAGTTCGACTGGACGCTGCCCGACTGGGTCGTCCTGCCGAGCGGCAACCTGGGCAACGCCTACGCCCTCTACGCCGGCTTCAAGATGCTGAAGGATCTCGGCCTGACGACGCGCTTCCCCCGCCTGTGCGTGGCGCAGTCGGCGCGGGCCAACCCGCTCTACCGGGCGTGGGCCGAGGGGCGGAGCGAGGTCGAGCCGATGAAGGCGGGCGAGACGCTGGCGAGCGCGATCCAGATCGGCAACCCGGTGAGCGCGCCGAGGGCGATGCTGGCCCTCCAGGCGATGAACGGGGTCGCCGAGGAGGTGACCGAGGACGAGCTCTGCGACGCGGCGGCGCGCGCCGATCGCACCGGGATGTACACGTGCCCGCACACGGCGGTCGCCCTCGCCGCCCTGGAGAAGCTCGTGAAGAAGGGCCTCGTGGAGAAGCGCCAGCGGGTCGTCGTGGTCTCGACCGCGAACGGCCTCAAGTTCACGGAATTCAAGGTGAAATACCACGAGCGCGCGCTCGCGGACGTGACGAGCCGGCACGCCAACCCGCCGGTCGAGGTGCCGCCCGACTACGACCGCGTCCTCGCCGCCCTCGACAGACACGCGGGCAAGCGCTGAGCGGAGCAGGCCTGCCGATGCGCTGAGCGGTCGCGACGTGCGATGATCGGCGCGCCCGATCGGGGCCGGAGGGGGCGTCGAGCCTGCGGGACAGCGGCGCGGGCGCGTCGTGACGCGCTCGGTCCCCCCGGCATCCTCGTTCGGCAGAGGCCTCCGTGGACATCCGCCATCGCACGCTGCTCTCGTTCGCCCCCCTCCTGACGGTGGCGGTCGCGCTGGCTGTCTTCCTCCCCCGGGTCAACTCGACGCTATCGCGGATCTCGGCGCAGCAGCTCTATCTCCTGGGCGACCTCGTCGCCATGCAGGACATGGAGCTCGCGGTGATCACCCAGCGCGAGGGCGTCGGACAGGCGCTGCGCGGGTTCAACGTGTCGCTGGCCGCGACCGATTACGCGCGCAGCCGGGACCATACGCTCGTTCATTTCAATGGGTCGCGGGGCGAGCAGGGCTCGCCGCAAGAGCAGCTGTGGCAGCACCTCGCCGCCGTGTACGCCGATCTCGACGCGCAGCACGCGGCGATCTTCGACGCGATGCAGGAGGGCGACGCGGCGCGGGCGACGTCGGTGTTCTACGGCGATGCCCAGGAGCTGACCTACGTGCTCCTCTCGACCGCGCGGGTGGGCCAGTCGCAGAACAAGGAGATGCTGAGCGACCTCCAGGCGAGGAGCGGCACGCTCAAGCAGCGCGCGCTGTTCGGGCTCGCCATGGGCGTGGGCGGCAGCCTCTTCCTGGCGCTGACCTTCGGGTGGCTCCTGATCCGCGAGATCGTGCGCCCCATCGAGCGCCTCGCCGCGGACGCCGCGCGGTACGCCTCGGGCGACGTCTCCGGGGAGCTCAGCCCGGCCGGTAAAATCAAGCAGATCAAGCACTTGCGCGACGCCTTCCAGCACCTGCTCGGCGTGACCCTGGCGCGGCAGGGCCGGCTCCAGCACGCCTACGCGGACCTCACGGATCGGGTCGCCCGCGAGCAGCAGCTCCGGGAGACGGTGCAGGCCCTCAACGAGGATCTGGAGCGCGCCAAGGGCGAGCTGGAGCGGCGCGTGGCGGAGCGGACCGGGGAGCTCATCGTCGCCAACGAGCGGCTCCAGGTCGAGCTGGCCGAGCGCGGCCGCGCGGAGGCGGCGCTGAAGGCGAGCGAGGAGCAGCTCCGGCAGCTGAACGAGGCGCTCGAGCAGCGGGTCGTGGAGCGGACGGCGGAGCTCGCGACGGCCCAGCGCCAGCTCCTCGACACGGCGCGGCGCGCGGGCATGGCGGAGGTCGCCACGAACGTCGTGCACAACATCGGCAACGTGCTGAACACCGTCAACGTGTCCGCCAAGCTCATCGCGGAGGAGCTCGGAGGGCTCAAGCTGGAGAGGCTCCAGCGGGCGACCCAGCTGCTGTCGAGCCACCGGGACGACCCCGGGCGGTTCCTCGCCGAGGACGAGCGGGGGCGACACCTCATCTCCTACCTGGAGGCGCTGTCCGCCGCGCTGGAGAGCGATCGCCAGCGCACCCTGCTCTACGTGGATCAGCTGGGCAAGAGCGTCGACCACATCAAGGACATCGTCCGGACGCAGCAGACCTATGCCGGCACCACCACGGTCGTCGAGCCGGTGCAGCTCTCGGAGCTCCTGGAGGACGCCGTCCGGATGAACGACGCGGCCCTCTCGCGCCCGCACCTCAGGATCGTGCGGGCGTTCGCGTGCCCGCGCCCGGTCTACGTCGACAAGCACAAGCTCTTGCAGATCCTGATGAACCTCATCAGCAACGCGAAGTACGCGATGGACGAGCTGCCCGGCAGGGAGCACGAGCTCACGCTGCGGATCGAGGCGAGCGGGGCGGAGCGGGAGGGCGTCGTCCGGATCTGCGTGCAGGACACGGGGGTGGGCATCGCGAGCGATCACCTGACCCGGATCTTCTCCCACGGGTTCACGACGCGCAGGGGCGGCCACGGCTTCGGGCTGCACAGCTGCGCGCTCGCCGCCGAGGAGATGAGCGGCGTGCTGTCGGTGAAGAGCGACGGCGCGGGGCGCGGGGCCACCTTCACGCTCGAGCTCCCGCTGCGGCTCGGGAGCGCCGCCGCGCTGCGATCCGCGGCGCCGTGAGCGGCCGGCGCCGGCGTTGCGCGCCGCCCCGCCGCTACCTGCGCCGCCTCGCGCGGCGCCGCCCGGGCCTCCGGCGCGCGCCCGCGGAGGTCATCGCCGAGGCGATGCCGTCCTGCAGGGTGGCGTGCGTGACGATCCCGCTCATGTCGACGCCGAGCGCGACGAGGGTCCTGGCCACATCGGGGCTCAGGCCCGTGATGATCACCTCCGAGCCGAGCAGGCGCACCGCGGTGGCGGCGCGCAGGAGCTCGTCGGCGCACTGGCCGTCGATCCGCGGCACCCCGGTGATGTCGAGGATCGCGACGCGCGCGCGGCGGGACGCGACGCCGCGGACCAGCGTCTCCTGCACGCGGCGCGCCCGCTGCGCGTCGAGGGCGCCGACGAGCGGCATCACGACGATATCGTCGCTGATGGGGATGAGCGGGGTCGACAGCGCCGCCAGGATCTCGTTCTGCGCCCGGAGGGCCTCCTCCCGGGCGCGCCGCGCCTCGGTCTCCGCCTCGGCGCGCTTGCGCTCGGTGATGTCCCGCACGATCACGACCGCCTCGGCCCGATCGCTGCCGGCGATCCGGACCTCGTAGTCGCGCGTGCCCTCTCGGAGCTGCTCCTGGTACTCGAAGACGTGCGTCGCGTCGTCGGCCAGCGCCCGCGCGACGAGCTCGGTGATCTGCTCTGCCACGCGGGCAGGGAACACGTCGGCGACGTGCCGGTGCAGGAAATCCTCGGCGCGGAGCGACGGCCTCGACTCCCTCGACGCCTTGAAGTCCAGGCAGATGCCGTCGCTGCTGATCCGGAGGATCGTGTCGGGGATGGCGTAGAGCAGCGCGCGGTTGTTCGCCTCGCTCCGGCGCAGGGCCGCCTCGACGCGCTTGCTGCCGATGAAGTGGCCGGCCTTGGCGGCGATGGCGAGCAGCACGTCGAGCAGCCCCGGGTCGGGCTCGCGCGGCTCGGCATCCATGAGCTCCAGCACGGCCGCGACCCGCGCGTCGGCGCGGACCGCGATGGGGAGCTCGACCGCGAAGCGGAGGCCGGCGCCCCGCGCCGCCCGCGCGCGCGGGTCGTCCTCGACCGCGTCGAGGTCGCAGAACCAGCTCGGCTCCCCCTGGGCGAGCGCGCGGCCGGGCAGCCCCGCGTCGCGCGCGAACCGGGTACCCCGGGTCGCCGCCTCGAGCGCGGCCGAGTCGTCGGGCGCAGCGCTCCAGGTGTGCTCGCAGCGCAGCCCGTCGCTCTCGTCGTCGCCGAGCCACAGGGCGCCGAACCGGAAGCCGAGCGTCTCCCCGAGCGCGCTGAGGAGCGCGAGGACGCCCGAAGACAGCGTCGTCGACTCGACAAGGATCTTGGTCACCGTGTACTGCGCCGACACCTTGTGGTTGGCCCCGGACAGGGCGCGGCGCTGGTTCCACTTCTCGGTGAGCGCAAAGGCCATCTGGCGGACCTCGTTCGGGTCGAACGGCTTTGCGAGGATGAGGAGGTTGTCGGTGTTCCCGAACCGGGTGGAGATCTCCTCCCAGGCGTAATCCGAGTACGCTGAGCAGAGGACCGCCTGGATCGCGCCGTCTTCCTGCCAGATGCGCGAGAGCGTCTCGATGCCGTCCCACCCCGGCGGCATGCGCACGTCGACGAAGGCGAGGGCGTACGGCGCGCCGCGCTGCTGCGCCTCACGGACCTTCTCCAGCCCCTCCGCGCCCTGGGTCGCGGTCGTGAGCTCGAACCTCACCGGCCTCCGGCCGGGCGCTTCGCGGAAGAGCGCCGACTCGAGGCCATCGAAGGTCGACCGCTCCGCGTCGGACCGGAGGATCCTGCGGAAATCCCCGTGGATGGCCTCGTTGTCGTCGATCAGCAGAATGCGCCGGTTCTGCTGCCAGCTGGGGTCCCGCATGGCCTTGTCCTTGGAGCGTGAGGTCGAGATCCTATTCGACCGGAGGCGCGCCCTCGCCCCCCGCGGGCGGAGGAGGCGTCGGCCGTGACCGCGCCTCGCCCGTGGGGGATTCATCCTCGGTGGACGGCGGCGGCGGCGGCGGCGGCGGCGGCGGCATCAGCGGAGGAGGGCTCGCCTCCTCCTCGCTGTCCCGCGCGGGGGCCTCCGAGGCGCCGAGGGGGAGGTTCACGCCGCCGGGCTTCCTGGCGGTCGCGGCCGCGCCCGAGCCCGCAGCGTCGCCGGCCTTGCCGCGGCCCCGCGCGGCGGGCGAGTCCGCCGCGTGCGGATCGAACCGCGGCCGCTTCAGCGCGCCGTGGACGTGCCAGCCGTAGAAACCGTCGGCGCGCTTCGACCGCTTCATCTTGGGCTGCTGCATCTCGATCAGCCCGGGCACGCTCGACCCCGGCGCGCCGAGCAGCGACTTTGTGACGTCGTTCTTCGACCGGTAGGCGTCGGCGAACTTGAAGCGGACGTAGAGGTCCGCCGTGGAGTTGTTCCACGGCTCGCGCATGTTGACCTTGCCGTCGCCGTCGAGCTCCAGGTCCCGGCCGTTCGCGGTCATCTTCGTGATCTTGAGGACGCCGTCCTTCGCCTCCGCCGACAGGAGGAGCTCGCCGAGCTTCGCCTCCGGGAGCGCGATGAGCCCCTGGATCTTCGTCTTGCCGTCGCCGACCGAGACCTCCTTGGCCGAGACCTCGAGCGCGCCGTTCGCCTTGTTGAACTTGCCTTCGGGCGCGCTGAGATCGAGGTTCGCGCTCAGCGTGCCGGCGATCGGCAGGCCGAGGATGTCCCCGAGCGGCTCCACCTGGGCGAGCTCCACGTCCGAGACCTCGACGTGCACGTCGCCGTCCGACTTGCCCATCGGGACCACGCCCTCGACCTCCCCGCCGAACACGCTCGCCCAGAACGAGATCCGCGTCCGCCCGATCAGGAAGGGCAGGATCTTCACCCGGGCGTGCGCCTCCTCGATCTCGATGACGCTCGGCTTCGGCGCGCTGTCCTTGGCGGCGTCGCCCGAGGTGAAGGCGGCGGCGCCGCTCGACCTGCTGCTCGATCCGAGCTCGTTCGGCGGCAGGATGAGCCGCACGCCCTTCATCTCCACGCCCGTGAACCAGTACGAGTCGAGCTCGTCGATCTCGAGGCGCTGCGCCGGGCCGGAGCCCCGCTTCTGCTGCGTGCGATCGAACTCGGCGATCAGCCGATCCTTGAGCCGGTCGTAGGGGAACGTGAGGTAGCCGAAGAGGCCCAGACAGAAGAGGTAAAAGAGCGGGTAGGCCGCCCACTTCGCGATCTTGACGAGGCGCTCCTTCATGGCTCTTGCTCCTCGTCGTCGGCCGCGGGCGCGGCCGGCGCAGGGCTCGCCGGCTGGGGGTCGCCCTTCCGGTCGAACGCGGAGACGCCGAGCTCCACCTCGTACGAGTCCGGCTCGCCGGCGCGCGGCTTGATGTTGAGCTTCGTCACGGCGACCGGGTGGCCCGAGCTCTCGATGCGCTCGAGCATCTTGGCGAGCCCGAGCATCCCGATCCGGTGCATCTTCACCACCGTGACCCGCTCGGTGTACTTCTTGCCGTGCGGGACGTCGGGGCGATCCTGCGACTCGGCCGCGGCGAGCCCCTGCTGCTTCGCCGCGTCCTCGATGAAGCCGGCGAGGGGCGGCGCAGGCCGCGCGTAGCGCGCGAGCAGCGCGTCCTTCTGCGCCTTTCGCTCGCTGACCTTCCCCGAGGCCTCGTAGATCGACTGGAGCAGATCGCGCACCTCGTGGTTCTCGGCGCGCTTGCCGGAGGCGATGCTCGCCAGCCCGATCGGCACGAGCAGGAGCACGATCACCCCGAGGAATCCGAGGAGGATGGTGAGGAGCCGGCGCTCGCGCGGCTCCAGCTTGTCGAGTCGCTCGCGGAGCGTCATCGCGATCCCTCGGGTTTATCCGGCGCGCCCGCCGAGGCGCTGTCCGCTCCATCCGCGGCGCCGGTCTTCTTCTTCTTCTTGTCCTCGCACTTGAGATCCAGCTCGAGGACGTACTTGTGCTTGCCCTCCGTGAACTGGCTCGTCCGCCCGATCTTCACGTCGCGGAAGCAGCGGTGTTCCTTCAGGTGATCCGCGATGATCTGCGCGTCCGACACCGACGGGACGACGCCCTGGAGGGTCACGTGGCCGCGGTTCACGTCGAGCTCGAGGACGTCGTGCGTGATCTCCTTCGGCACGGCCTTCGAGAGCTGCACCATGACGTCGAAGGCGTCGACGCGGGGCATCGGGTCCTCGTCGGCCGCGGCGGGGCCCTGGTCGAGCAGCTCGCGCGCCTTCTGCGGGTCGCTCGTCTCCTCGCCGAGCACGTCGCGCGAGGCGGTCGCGAGCGACGCGAGCAGGAGCTCGCGCTCCGCGTCGAGGGTGCGCAGCTCCGCGACGATGGAGAACCCGAAGCTCAGCGCGATGACGGTGCCGAGGCCGGCGAGGATCGGGATCTTCTCGCGCAGGAAGGGGTAGCTGCGCTCGGCCTCGAGCGCGCCCCGCCTCAGGTTGAACCCCTTGGTCTTCGGCGTCAGCCCGAGCGCCAGCCCGAGCGCCTTGGCGAAGCGGGGCAGCGCCGTGGCCTGCTCGGGCGTGAGCCCTTCGAGCCGCGGGGTCGGCAGCGGCAGGATGGTGAGGCCGAGCTGGGTCGACAGGAACATCTCCGCGCCCTGGGCGGTCGCGCCGCCGCCGACGAGGTACAGCCCGGCGAGCGGCTCGCCGCCGAGGTTGCGCCACGCCGCGAGCGTCTGGCGGAGCTCGCGCGCGAGCGCCGGCGCCGAGCCGGGGAGCCCGGCCGTCCCCCGCGACAGCGTGCGGGCGAAGACCGGCTCGCCGCCGGAGAGGATCACGATCTCGGAGGTGAGGTGGTCGAGATCGAGCAGCGCGATCGGCACGCTCGCGCCGGCGGGCGACGGCGAGGCGAGCTCCGGCATCACGGCCTCGAGGTTGGCGAGCGCCACCGCGCCGAGCGCGACGCGCTCCGGCTCGAAGCCGAGCGCCTCCTTCACGACGGCGATGCGCTCGCGCACGTCGTCCGTGCGCGCGACCGCGGCGAAGATCGGCAGCGTCTCGGCGTTGAGCGGCCGCTTGAGCACGCGGTAGTCGAAGACCGCGTCCTCCATCTCGAACGGCACCGTGGCCTCGAGCTCGAAGCCGAGGACGTTCTCGACCTCCTTGTGCGCGGCCGCGGGCAGATCGAGGCGGCGGTAGAACGACCGCTCCCCGGAGAGCGCGATCGCCGCGCCGTCGGGGCGGTGGAGCCCGACGGCGGCGCGGATCGCCTCGGCCTCGGAGACCGCGTCCGTGACGGCCGCCTCGCCGAGGGCCTCGACGAAGACCCTCCTGTACGAGGTGCGGATGAGCGCCGCCCGCACCACGGATTTTCCAGCATCTATCCCGAGCAGCCTGTGCATTTCCGCGCTTCTTCCCGGAGGGGTGTCCTATTCGATGCGATAGTAGATGATCGTCCCGGCGGGGTTCGATCGTACCTGCTTTTCGTACGTCTCCGGCGTCGCGGGGGCGCCGGTCTGATTCGCGTTGAGCTGATTGGGGTCGAACCCTGGGGAGCCCGGCCCGCCCGGCTTGTTATCGGTGATCTTCGTTGCCCCCGTGAGATCGAGCACAGCATGTACGCGCACGCGCGTCTCACGCTTGTTCCCCGGGACGATGCCATCGGCATAGATGCTCAGGAAGCTGGTCCTGTTGCCGAGGGACTTCGTGGCGTTCGCCTTGAACTTGACCGCTTCGACGCCCATCGCCTTGAGCTGCTGCCCGAGCATCGCCCCGAGCGTATTGCCGGTCTTCTGGGTCATGGCGTCGACGAAATCTTTCGGGGTGGGGAAGAGGATCCCGCCCGTCATGCTCTGCACGAGCGACGCCACGGTCAGGAACGCCGTCTGCTGGTTCACGTCGGTGCAGAGCGGCGTCGTCGCGATGTCCACGAACTGGTCGCTGCAGGTGAGCGTGAGGAGCATCTGCGCGTTCGCCGACGTCACGTTCACCTTCTGCTTCCGGCTGCCCCAGACGGTCAGGACCCGCTTGTCCGGGTTGTTCGGGTCCGGGTCGACGAACGTCGCCCAGAAGTCGTCGCTCATGCCCCGGATCAGCCGGAGCTCCTCGAACGAGTCGAAGGGGGCGTTCTTGCGCTGATAGGGGAGGCCGACCGTCTGGTAGAAGCTGTCCTCCGCGCCGGTGGAGCTCGGGGCGTTCGTCGACGTGTCGCAGGAGAACGTCTGGTCGCCGGGGTCGGCCCAGTCGATGAGCGCGCTGCAGATGGTCGCGCGATCCGAGAACTGGCCGTCGCCGTCGCGCTCCTCGAAGAGCGCATTGTACTGGGCGGGGCTCATCAGGCTGACCAGCTGTGCCCCGACGGCGATCTGATCCGCGATGCCGCCCACGTCGTCGGCGGCGCGGTTGATGTTGATCTTCGAGTCCTCGTCGACGATCTTGAGCTCGAAGCGGCCGCCGCCGGTGAGCCCGAGGTTCTTGCCCGCCGCGGCGCCGGCCTCGGCGGGCGGCGCCGCGCCCGGCTCGACGAGCTGCGCGTTGAACGGGCCGAGGAACATGTCGGTGAACTTCCAGACCGGCACCTGGAAATTGCCCTTGAGCCCGATGATCGCGAGCATCGGCCCGAGCGTCGAGCTGACGCTCGGCTCGGCGGCGATGAGCATCCGCGACAGGTTCACGGCGCTCCGCGCGTAGTACTCGGCCCGGAGCGCGTCGCGATCGGCGAGCGCCGCGGAGAGCTCGGTGGAGGTCTCTTCCTGGAGCTCGGTCAGGAACACGGTGAGCACCGTGATCGCGCCGAGCACCATGACGAGCGCCACGCCCCGCCGGTCGCGCCGCCTCCGGAGGCGGCGGCGGCCGCGTCCACCCGGCGGGGTGGGGGCGGCGCGCTCCTCGGCGTGGGGGCTCCTCGGGTGGCTCATGGCTCAGTTGGCCCCGAAGGCGATGGGGACCTGCATCGCGATGGGCACCTTCGTCTCGAACTGGATGGGCTTGCCGCCCGGCCCGCCGTTCAGGACCAGCGTTACCCACACCTGCGACGGGAGCCGCTCGAACTGCGCCGCCGGCTGGGTCGAGTCCCACGAGTCGACCCACTCGCCGGTGACGGGATCGAGGTACTGGACATTGAAGCTCTCGATGTCCTCGGCGAGCACGTTGACGACGCCTCCCCTCGTCGGCTCGAGGTCGATGACCTTCGCCTCCCTCCGCACGAGATCGAGCTTGTCGCGATCGGGGTCGCGCGAGCCGAAATAGCCGATCTCGCACTGGTCCGACTCGTGCGTGTTCCTGAGGAGCCTCCGGTGCGCGAACGCGGTGAAATCGACGCGGTCGGCGGGCGACGAGTCCTGCCCGGCGAAGGCCGTGAGCCGCACCGCGGCGTTCTTGTCGGCCGGCTGGTGCCGGGACAGGAAGGCCGCCTGGAGCTCGCGCGAGATGCGGGCGATCGCGCCGCGGCCCTGGTGGTAGCGGTCGCTGATGCGCGAGATGCCCGCGCGCGACCGGCTCATGCCGTCGAACGCGCCGTAGATGAGCGTCCCGATGAGCGCCAGGATGGCGATCGAGACGAGGATCTCGAGGAGGGTCACCCCGCCCGAGCGGCCGCGGCGCCTGCGGAGAGAGCTCGCCCTTCGCGCCGTCATGGTCAGCCCCCTCCTCCCTGGCCCGCGCCGCCCGCGCCGGTCTCGTCGGGCTGGCCCATCTGGGGCACCGTGACCCACTGCACGAGCTCGAGCGCGTGCTCCTGCGACCCTTGCTGCCAGGTCAGCCTGACCGTCACCCGCCGCGCGCTCGCCTCGAAGATCGGCTGGAGCGTCGGCGCGAGCATGTCCACGAACGGCTGCAGGAGCCCCGCGATCCCGCCGGCGGACTCGCCGCTCCCTTCGCCGCCCGGCGCGCCGACGAGCGACTGCGCGAGATCATCGAGGCTGCCGCTCGGGGCGGCGGAGCCGCTCGACTCGGGCGGCTTGGTGAGCTCGCCGAGCCCCTCGAGGTTCGTATCGAGATCCAGCTCGCCGTAGTTGGGCTCGGGCATCTCCGGCTTCTCGATGCGCCAGGAGCACTTGATGAAGGTCGACTCGTCGCCCTCGCAGCACGGCCCGTTGTCGGCCTCGTCGAGCGCCGGCAGGCCGTCCCTGGCGAGCCGCTCCTCGATCTCGGTCATCTTGCAGCGCGCGAGCCCGTTCGCGAGGCTGATGTTCCGCGCGTGCGCCGCCGCCGAGAAGGCGCCGGCCTGGGCGGAGAGGATCGCGGTGAGCCCGAGGCCGAGGATGGCCACCGCCACCATGATCTCGAGCAGGGTGAAGCCGCGGGCGCGCATCAGAACCCCGTGTCCTCGCGCTCCGACTCGTCGGCGTCGTCGCGCGGCCTCGGCATGCTCACCTTGCCTCGCCTGATCTCGGTCTTGCCGGTCAGGGGCGAGACGAGCAGCGTCATCACGGCGTCCTCGGTCTCCTGGCCGCCGAGCGAGAGCTGGACGGCCGCGCGCTCGGTCTGGCCGCCCGGCCAGAAGTACAGGTAGGCGCGCCCCTCCGTCACGGGCTCGTCCTGGTGCCCTGTCTCCACCTGGAGGAAGCGGACGCCGCTCGACAGCTCCTTGCCGGGCTTGTCGCTCGTGGGGTCGAAGCCGAACGCCTTCGTCGGCTGGAACGACGGCCGCGGCGCGCGCGGCCCCTTCAGGATCGCCTCGGCCTCGGCCACCGCCGCCCGCTCGGCCTCCGTGGCCGCGGCGGCGCCGCCGGTCCGGTCGTTCCTCTCGACGAGGAGCTCGCCCGTGGACTCCTCGAGCACGATCATCCGCTCCTCGAAATCGAAGACCAGGCGCATCGGCTTCGACTTCGCGTTCGCGTGGGCGTAGGCGACCCGGACGGCGCCCGCGGCCAGCGCCGCGCTCCGCTTCAGCCGGGCGCTCGTGACCGCGCCCATGCCGAGGATCACCGAGCCGCTGATGAGCGCGATCACCGTGACGGTGATCAGCACCTCGACCAGCGTGACTCCCCTCGTGCGCAGGCGGCGTGTCATGAGCGCTCCCTCCGCGTCGGCGTCACATCTCCGCGATCTTGCTGATCTCGGATTGCCTCATGTTGTCCCGGATGTCGTCCGGGGTGTTCTCCTTCTTGTCCTTGCCGATCGAGTAGACGCGGATATCGCCCTCTTCGCACTTGATCCGGTACGGCTGCCCCCAGGGGTCGTCCGTCTTGTTGGCGTCGATCTGCTTCGCGCTCACGAGCGCTTGCATGGTCGGGCAGCCCTCGCCGCCCGCGCCGAGGTTCTGGTACTGATCCGCCGCCGTCTTGATGACCGACGTGCCGGTGTACGCGCTCCTGACCTTCGCGGCCTCGAGCTTCGGCCACAGCACGAGCGTGGCGCCGCCGGCGATGATCGCCATGATCGTCACCACGATCAGCACCTCGACCAGGGTCACGCCCCGCGAGAGCCTCCGGCCCAACCTTCGAATCCTCTTTGCCCTGTTCGTCTCCATGTCCCTCACTCCACCCTGTCAAGGCCGCCGATTTCGCCGTCCGGACCGTCGCTCATCAGATCGTATCTCTCCGCGTCCGTCCTGCCAGGGCAGGTGAGCCGGAGCGGCCTCCCCCAGGCGTCGACCGCATCGATCGCGAGGTATCCCTCGCGCTTCAGCTCTTCCAGCGAAGCCGGGCACCGCCGCTCGTGGTCGGCGCGGTACAGCGTGACGGCCCCGTGGACGACAGACAACGTGGCGCGCGTCGAGCGAATTCCCACGAGCCGCCGCTCGCGCGCGCCGAGGAGCAGGAGCAGGAGCACCATCCCCAGGCCAGCGGCGAACGGCCGCGCGCGCGCCATGCCGCTCCGCCGGAAGAGCCCGCCGCCGCGCTCCCACGGGAAGAAAATCGTGCTCTCTCGGTGTCTCCGGCGCCCCATGAAGCCCTCTACCCGACGAAGTTCGACATCTGCATGAGCGGCATGAGGATGGATATCGCGATGAACGCGACCGTGCCGCCCATGATGACGATCATGAGCGGCTCGAGCAGGCTCGTGAGCACCTGGACGCGGGTCTCGACCTCGGAGTCGTAGGCGTTGGCGACGTTCTCCAGCATCGCCTCGAGCTGCCCGCTCCTCTCGCCGATGGCGATCATGTGGATGACGATCGGCGGGAAGCGGCCGCTGCGCTTCAGCGGATCGGCGATGCTCTGGCCCTCGCGGATCGAGCCGATCGCGTCGGCGATGACCTTCTCCAGGGCGGCGTTGCCGAGCACGCTCCGCACGATGTCCATCGCGCTGAGGAGCGCGACGCCCGACGACAGCAGGGTCGCGAGGGTCCGCGCGAAGCGCGCGATGGACAGCATCTGGATGAGCTTGCCGAAGATGGGCGCGCCGAGCACGAACGTGTCCCACTTGAGGCGCCCCTTCGGCGTGCGCAGCCAGCGGCGGAACCCGTACACCGCGGAGACCATCACGATCAGCACGAGCCACCAGTAGCTCGAGGCGAACGCCGACGTGCCGATGAGCGCCGAGGTGTACCAGGGCAGCGTCTGGTCCATCGACGCGAAGATGTCCTTCACGTTCGGCACGACCGCGATCATGAGGACCGAGATGAGCCCCATGCCGATGATCGCCATGAGCGCCGGGTAGGCGAGGGCCGCGGTCACCTTGCCGACGAGCTTCGCCTGGTTCTCCATGAAGACCGTGAGGCGGAGCAGCACGCCCTCGAGCGTGCCGGACGCCTCGCCGGCGCGCACCATGCTGACGTAGAGCGGCGGGAAGACCGTGGGGTGCCCCTCCAGCGCCTTCGCGAAGCTCGTGCCCTCGCGCACCTGCTCGCGCACCTGCGTGAGGGCCCGCTTCAGGGACTCCTTCTCGACCTGCTCGATGAGCGCGTTGAGCGACTCGAAGAGGGGGATGCCGGCGCCGATGAGCGTCGCGAGCTGGCGGGTCATCATGGCGACCTCGGACGTCGAGGGGCGGCCCGCGAAGGCGAAGAGCTTGAGATCGCGCTTCGCCTTCGCCTTCGCGGCCTGCTCCTCGGTCGCGCCGGTGAGCATGATGCCGTCCTTGCGCAGGGCGACCCGGAGGGACTTCGCGTTCTCCGCGTCGCGGACCCCTTTGACCGGTTTGCCGGTGCCGACGAGGATGCCTTTGTATTCGAATACCGCCACGGCCTTCCCTACTCGTCGACGATGACGTCTTCCTGCGTCGCCGCGAGGACCTCCTCGACGGTGGTGATGCCCTTGAGCACCTTGCGCGCCCCGTCGTCGCGGAGCGTATCCATCCCCTGGGAGATGGCGACCCGCTTGATGGTCTGCGCGTCTGCGCTCTTCAGGATGAGCGGACCCACGGCGTCGTCGATGACCATCAGCTCGTAGATGCCCCGCCGGCCGACGAAGCCCTTCTGGTTGCAGGCGTCGCAGCCCCCGGGTTTGTAGAACACCGCCCGGTCGAGGTCCTGCCCGATGTAGTCATATTTCTGCCCGTGCACGCTGTAGCGGTTCGAGACCTTGCGCCGCACCTTCCAGGCGATCCGGTCCTGGTCGAGGCCGAGCTGCTGGAGCTCGTAGTCCGAGGGGCGGTAGGCGACCTTGCACGCCGGGCAGAGCAGGCGCACGAGGCGCTGGGCGAGGATGCCGATCACGCTGCTCCGCACGAGGAACGGCTCGATCTCCATCTCGACGAGGCGCGTCACGGCGCCGGCCGCGTCGTTCGTGTGGATGGTCGAGAGCACGAGGTGGCCGGTCAGCGACGCGTGGATGGCGATCTCGGCGGTCTCCTTGTCGCGGATCTCGCCGACCATGATCACGTCCGGATCCTGGCGGAGGAACGCGCGGAGCGCCGAGGCGAAGGTGAGCCCGATGCCGGGGTGGACGTGGATCTGGTGGATGCCGCCGATCTCGTACTCGACCGGGTCCTCGGCGGTGAGGATGTTCCGGCTCGGCTCGTTGATCCGGTTGAGGCAGGCGTAGAGCGTCGTCGTCTTGCCGCTGCCGGTCGGGCCGGTGACGAGGATGATGCCGTCCGGCCGCTGGATGAGCGCGTCCATGATGGCGTACTCGCGCGGCGCGAAGCCGAGGTCGTCGAGCCCGAGCAGGACCGACGCCTTGTGCAGGATGCGCATCACGATCCGCTCGAAGCCGCGGCTCGTCGGCACCGTCGAGACGCGGATGTCGACGCTGTTGCCCGCGATCTTCAGGGTGATGCGGCCGTCCTGGGGCAGCCGCTTCTCGGCGATGTTGAGCGACGCCATGATCTTCACGCGGGCGATGATCGGCGCCATGAACTGCTTCGAGGCGCGCTTCGCGATGTAGAGCTCGCCGTCGATCCGGTAGCGGACGACGACGTCGCGCTCCTCGGGCTCGATGTGGATGTCGCTCGCCCGCTCGCGGACCGCCTGCGCGAAGAGGCCGTTGACCCAGGCGATGATCGGGGCGTCGTCGTCCGAGTCGATGATGTCGACGAGGTTGTCCTCCTCGAGCGCCGTGTCGCCCTCGAGCTTCGCGCCGCCGTCCTCCTTGCGCTCCCAGATGCGGTTGATCGCGTTCAGCACCGCGTCGCTCGTGGCGACCGCGATCTCGACCGGCTTGCCGAACAGCGCCCGCACGTCATCGATCGCGGTCGTGTCGAGGGGGTCGGCGACCGCGCAGTAGACGACCCCGTCCTGCTCGGCGAGCGGCAGGATCTTGTGCTGCTTGGCGTAGGTGATCGGCACCCGGCTCGCGAGCTCGAGCGGCACCGCGTCGATGTCGATGCGCGGGAGGAGGCCGACCTCGCACTCCTCGGCGAGCGCCTTCGCGATGCTCGCCTCGTCGGCGATGTTGGAGGAGACGATGAGGTCCGCGAGCAGCTGCCCGCGCTCGCGGACGGTGTCGTAGAGCGGCGCGAGCCGCTCCGCGGGGACGACGCCCCGCCGGACCAGGATCTCGCCGAGGTACTGCTGCTGCATGCTCATTCGACGCGCTCCATCTGCCGTCCGCCGACCGGTCGCCGCGGGCGCGCCGGCGGCGCAACGTTCGGGGGCGGGGGCGCGTCGCCCTCCATGTCGACCATACCAGGAGCCATCGGCCCGCCGGCCTTGCCGCCGAACGTCGGCAGCCCGACCGGCTCCACCGGCGCGTGCTCCTGCGGCACCCTCGGCCGCGCCTCCTCCTCGAGGCGCGCCCGCTCCTCCTCGGTCAGGATCGACTGACGGATATCCTCGACGAGCCCGTTCGCCCGGCTGAAGTCGCGCGGCGGCTCCCAGGCGGCGCTGTCGCTGAAGACGAAGTAGCGATCGATGAACTCCTGTCGCTCCTGCATCTTGCGCTCGAAGATGGCCCGGAGGTCCTCCTGGTCGCGGATGACGTAGGGCGTCAGCACGAGGAGCAGGTTCGCCTTGGTCATGGTCTTGACCCGCTGCCGGAACAGGAATCCGAGCACCGGGATGTCCCCCAGCACCGGGATCTTGGTCTCCTGGCTGGTCTGGGCGTCGCGCACCAGGCCGCCGATCACCACGGTCTGCTGATCCCTGACGACGAGGGTCGTGCTCGCGGTGCGCTTGTTGATGGGGATCGCGCCGAGCGCGCCCAGGGGGGCGCCGGCGTCCGAGATCTCCTCGGTGAGCTCCAGCCGCACCTGGTCCGAGTCGTTGACGTGGGGGATGACCTTGATCTTCGTGCCGACGTCCTGGCGCGCGGCCGTGCCGCCGAGCCCGCCGAGCCCGCCGAGCAGGCCGCCGAGGCCGCCGAGCGCCCCCGCCGCGCCGCCCGCGCCGCCCGCGAGGCTCGCGAGCTGGCCGAGCCCGCCGCCGCCCACGTTGGTCTGGAGCGGGATGTTCTGGCCGATCGAGATCTCGGCCGGCACGTTGTCGGTCGCGAGGATGTGCGGCGTCGCGAGGATGTTGGAGTCGCCGTCCTGGGCCAGCGCGTGGAGGACGACGCCGAACGCCGGGATCGAGATGCCCGTCCCGAGGATGTTGCTCGTGCCCTGGATCTCGGGGCCCCGGACGCCCAGCGCGAGCGCGCCGAGCTGCGTCGGCAGGCCGCCGACCGAGGGGACGATGTTGTTGCCGCCGTAGATCACGCTGTCGTCCGCCGCCTGGCCGGTGAACGGCGCGCCGGCGTGGTAGCCGATGCCGAAGTCGAGCGAGCGCTTGACGTCGACGTCCATGATCACGGCCTCGATGAACACCTGCCGCCGCGGCTCGTCGAGCTGGTCGATCACGGTGCGCAGCTGGGCGTAATCGTGGGGCGACGAGGTGATGAGGAGCTTGTTGCTCGCCTCGTCGCAGGTGACCTTGACCTGGCCCTCGAAGATGTCGTCGGTCGAGCCGGGCACCGCAGGCGCGTTGCGCGCGGCCGCCCTGCCGCCCACGGCGGCGCCGCCGCCGCCGCCCCCGCTGCCGCCGAGGACCTGGTTCAGCGTCGCCGACAGCTCCTTGCAGCCGGCGTGCTGGAGCGAGAGCACGTGGACCTGCCCCTCCCCCGACTGCGGCACGTCGAGGCGCTTCAGGATGCCGAGGACGCGCAGGTAGTCCGGCTCGGAGGCGGTGATGATGAGCGAGTTGGTCCTGTCGTCGGCGATGATGCGCGCGCCGGTGCCGCCCGCGCCCGGAGCGCCCCTGCCGGCCCTGCCGCCGCCGCCGCCGCCGGCCCTCGGGTCCACGATCTCGTTCAGCTTCGTCGCGACCTCCGCGGCGGAGCCATAGTGGACCGGCTGCACCCACAGCTGGTCGCCGGCGCCGCCGACGTCGATCTCCTCGACGATCCGGAGCATGCGCTGGATGTTCGACCCGGTGTCCGTGATGATGAGCAGGTTGCCGGGCGGGTAGACGGTGACGTCGCCGTCCTTCGATTTGAACTTGGTCAGGACGCCGCCCGCGTCGTTGGCGTCGATATGGGACAGCCGGTACAGGCGGGTGACGAACCGGTCCTCCGCGGGCACGGGCGCGGCGGTGCCGAATATGGGGGTCGTCTCCGAGACCGCGCCGGGCGTCTCCACGATCTTGAGGAAGCGGCCGTGGGGGATGACGGTGAGGTCGTTCGAGGCGAGGATCGACAGGAACGCGCTGTACGCCTCGGCGACGGTCACCTTCTCCGGCGCGTACACCGTGGCCTTGATCTGCCGGAGCTTGCCGCCGTAGATGAACCTGCGCCCTGTGATGTTGCTGATCGCCTTCACCAGCTCGGGCAGGTCGGCCTCGTCGAGGTTGAAGCTGACCTTGTAGCCGCCGGGCTTCGGCTTGAACTCGATCTCCTGGACCCCTTGCTTGACCCCGGCGAGCGGGTCGTCCCCCGGTTCGCCCGCGGCGCCCGGCGCGCCTGCAGCGGGAGCGCCCGGCGCTGTCGAGGGGGCCCCGGGGCGGCCGGGCGCCGGCGTGCCCTGGCCAGGGGTCCGCAGCACGGGGGTGCTGCGATTCGCGGGCTGCGCTGCGGCCGGCGGGGCCGCCGCGGCGAGCACGAGCGCCGCCACCGGCGCGGCGAGGAGCCTCCTCCGGAGGCAGCAGGGTCGCTCGAGGGTCGTCATCACCATCAGTCGGCTCGATATTCTCTGCGTGGGGTTGGTATGGAGGGGGGGCGGCGCCGCTCAGTCGGCGCTCGGCGCGCCTTCGCGCTCGGCCGGCGAGGGGGGCCGCGGCCGCTTCGAGCGGGATGTCCTGCCCAGGGCGCTCTTGCTCGTCCCGGTGGTGGCCTCGCCCTCGGCCTGCTCCGCCGTGTCCGACGCGGATCCATCGGCGCCGTGGGGCGGCAGGACGGTCTTGGCGACCGACACGAGGACCAGGCTCGTGACCCCGACGAACGTGAGTGAGCCGAGGACGAACGTGCCGATATACACCAGCGTTCGGCGGAGCAGGCTCCCCTCGTTCAATCTACCTATCCATCGCGCCATGCCACTACCCTGCTTTCGTCCCTGGAATTCAGTCCGCAGCGCTCATTTGATGTTGAAGTCGATGTTCATCGGCTTGCCCTTGCGGTTGATGCTCACCGTGAGCCGGTCCGCCGTCCGGAGCCGCGCATAGGCCTCGAGGGCCTTCTGCGGATCGCTCATCTCAAACCCGTTGATGCTGGACAGCCGATCGCCGTTCTCCAGCCCGAGCGTCCCGAGCAGCGAGTCCGGTCGAATCCCGAAGAGACGGATCCCGACCACCTTGTCGCCTTCCTTTTCGGGGACGATACGCGCAGAGCGCATCAGCTCGCCCTGGTTCTCGAGGATATGGTCGACGGCGCTGCGCTCCACGTTGAACTCCGTCTCGCTCACCCGCTGGATCTTCGAGGCGATCTCGGGCGGGACCTTCTTGCCGCCGCGGGCGGTCGCCTTCGACGTCGTGGCCGTCGGCGCGGGCGCGGGCGTCGGCGCCGCGGCGGTGCGCGCGCCGGCGTTCTTGCCGCCCACGATGGACTGGCACCGCGAGCTGCCGGAGGTCAGCCAGACCCGGTCCCACCCCACGTAGTAAACGGTCTGCCCGCTGATCTCATCCCCCTGCCGCCGCAAGATCGCCTTGCCGTCCGAGCCGGCCATGGCCGCGAACGACCACTCGGGATCGTCGGCCTGCGTGATGAGCAGGACGCGGGCGCCGTCGCACGACGGGTCCGCGTACGGGTCCTTGTTGTTCATCTCCTGCTCGATGGTCGGGAGCTCGACCGGCTTGCCGTCGAGCGGCCCGGTCACCGAGTCGAACGGGTTGCGCGAGAGGATCGGCCCGGCGTGCGTCGCGTGGTCCGTGTTCGCGGTCGACCCGAACGACGGCGATCGCGGCGGCGGGCTGACCGGCGCCGGCGGCGCGTCGACCGCGACGCTCGAGGCCACGAGCTGACCCATGCCAGACGCCTGGAAATAGGCGGCAAGCGCGATCAGCACGCCCAAGAGCCAGGGAAAATACCGCTTCAGGATCGCGTCGATGCCCATGCGCCCATGCTCCTCTAAGCGGGTTCCATGCCAGGGGTCAATCGCTGGCAGTTCCCCCGCTTTTTCACGGAAATTCGGAGGTTGCCCCGCCAAGGTGACGCACCCGAGGCGCGCGGGACAGCCTCCCTTGCCAAAGTGACAAGCGGATCTTCACGGGGGGTGCCGGCGCGCCGGAGCGCGCCCGGTCCGCCGGGCGGCGCGCGCGGGGTCACTCCAGCTCGCCGAGCTTTCGGTAGATCGTGCGGGTGGAGATGCCGAGCAGCTGCGCGGCCACGGACTTGTCCCCGCGGGCGTGCCGGAGCGTCTCGCGGATGAGCCGGCGCTCGACCTCGTCGAGGGGCGTGCCGACCGAGAACGTGAGCGAGCTCGGCTCGGCGGGGGCGGCCTCGCGGATGAAGTCGGGCAGGTCGTCGACCGAGATCTGGTCGCCGCGGCAGAGCACCACGGCGCGCTCGATCACGTTCTCGAGCTCGCGGACGTTGCCTGGCCACGTGTAGTCGGTCAGGCGCGCGAGCACGTCGCGCGGCGCCTCCAGGCGGGGGCGGTTGTTCTTCGAGCAGTAGACGCCGAGGAAGTGGTCGACGAGGAGCGGGATGTCCTCGCGCCGGGTCCGGAGCGGGGGCGCCGTGATCGCGATCACGTTGAGCCGGTAGAACAGGTCCTCGCGGAAGCGCCCCGCGGCGACCTCGGCGCGGAGGTCCTTGTTGGTGGCCGCGACGACGCGCACGTCGGCGCGGACCGTGTCGCCGCCGACGGGCTCGTACTCGCCCTCCTGCAGCACGCGGAGGAGCTTCACCTGCACCGCCGGCGAGAGCTCGCCGATCTCGTCGAGGAACAGCGTGCCGCCGGCCGCCTTGGCGAAGCGGCCGTCGCGCTTCGCGAGGGCGCCGGTGAACGCGCCGCGCTCGTGGCCGAAGAGCTCGGCCTCGAGGATGGTCTCCGGGATGGCCGCGCAGTTGACCGCGACGAACGGCCCCCGCGACCGCGCGCTGCGCTCGTGGATGAAGCGCGCGAGCAGCTCCTTGCCGGTGCCGCTCTCGCCGAGCACGAGCACCGTGGCGCTCGAGGGCGCCGCCTGGGTCGCGATGTCGAGCACGCGGCGGAGCGTCGGGCTCGAGCCGACGATCTCGCGCTTCATGAGCAGCTTGATCTCTTGCCGCAGCGAGCGATTCTCGGCGACGAGCGACTGGCGCTCGGCGGCCTTGCGGACGCTCTTGATGATCGTCATCCGCTTGAGCGGCTTCTCCACGAAGTCGTAAGCGCCCTCGCGCATGGCCTGGACCGCGGTCTCGACGGTGCCGTACGCGGTCATCATCACGACCTCGGTGTCGGGCGCGAGCTGCTTCAGCGCGCGGAGCAGCTCGAGCCCGCTGACCCCCGGCATCATGAGGTCGGTGAGGACGACCTCGACGCGGCGGCTGCGCACGATCTCGAGCGCCGTCTTCGCGCTGTCCGCCGTGATGACGCGCATGCCGTCGCGCTGGAAGATCTTCTCGATCGAGGCGACGTTCGACGGCTCGTCGTCGACCACGAGGACCGTCGGCGCGCCGGGCGGCGGCGCGGCGCCGGCGGGCGGCGGCGCGCTCGGGGGAGCTCCGCCTTGTGCCAGATCGTCAGCCATGCGTCACCATGTCACAGGCGGCGCCGCCGTGTCCAGCTGAGCACGAGTCTGACAACGTCCGAGCCGGCGGCTGACAAATTGACACGGCGACCTTGTCGCCGCGCGCTGCGGCGGAGAGGGGGGCCGTCTCAGCGGATGAGCTTCGACAGGTGCTTGAAGTCGTCCGTTCCGGCGACCCTGAGCCAGTCGAAGACGACGGTCTCGGCGGTGGTGATTGTGGCGCCTGCGGCGCGGCAGAGGTCGAGGCCGGCGAGCCGGTGGTCGTCGCGGCGCGAGGCGACGCCGTCGAGCGGCACGTGGACCGCGACGCCGCGGGCGGCGAGCTCGCGCACGGTCTGGAAGACGCAGACGTGCGCCTCCATGCCGACGACGATGGCGGCGCGGGGCGCGCGCTCGTTGAAGGCGCGCTCGAAATCGAGCGCGTCGCAGGCGGAGAACTCCAGCTTGTGGATGACCGGCGCGCCCGCGTGGGCGAGCTTCTCGGCGATGGGCGCGACCGTGCGCCCGAGCCCGGCGGGGTACTGCTCGGTCGCGATGACCGCCGCGCCGAGCCGCCGCGCCGCCTCGATCAGCACCGTGGCCGCGCGGGTCAGGGCGTCCATCTGGGGCGCCGGCATCGCGGCCGCGAGCTTCTCCTGGACGTCGATGACGATGACCGCGCTGGTGGAGGGGTCGATCCTTCGCATGGCTACCTCGTGGTCCGGAAGCTCCTGAGGAACCGGAGCAGGTCGCTCCGCAGGTCGAAGCGGAGGAGCGCCTCGCCGAGGACGGCGCCCCCGTCGCCGACGAGGACCCCGGGCAGGACGGTCATCGACGCCAGGAGATCGCGGGGGCGCACGGTCTTCCGGCCGGCGAACGCGCAGCGGCGGCCGTCGTTCGCGGTGAACTCGAACGAGTAGGGCAGGGTGCCGGTGCGCGCGAGATCGAGGCCGAGCCGCCCGGACAGGTAGCGGTGGTCGGCGAACCCCTCGGCGTCGATCTCGCCCTCGATCTCGACCTCGGGCCTGCGCAGGAAGTCGAGGAGGCCGCGCGAGCGCGCGCGGATGGTGAACGACATGGGCCGCTCGTCGGCGGGGGACTCGACGAGGTGGAAGCTCCCGGCCATGGTCTCGCAGAACTCGAAGCCGCGCATCACGCCTCCGCCCATCACGCCTCCGGGGGCGCGCCGCGGGGCGGCGCCGGCAGCGGCGGGCCGGCCGTGGCCTCGGTGAAGTCCTCGGGCGGGAGCACGAGCCGCTCGACGCGGCGGCCCGCGGCGAGGGCGTCGACGATCTCCGGGATGTCCGCGGGGGTCACGCGGCCGTAGAAGTAGCCGTCGGGCTCGACGGCGATGACGGGGCCGACCCAGCAGACGTCGAGGCAGCTGGCGGAGCAGGCGCGCGCCTCGAGCTTCGCGAGGCCGCGCTCGGCGAGGGCGGCCTTGAGCTGCGCGTGGATGCCCTCGGCGCCGCGCTGGGCGCAGGAGCCCTTGGGGACCCCGTCCGGGCGGCGGTTGACGCAGACGAAGAGGTAGCGTTTTCGCTGGGGCACGGGGCGGATCCTCGTGCGGGGCGGGCGCCAGGTCAAGCCAGGCGCCGGCGCAGCGCGAGGTTCACGAGCCCGATCGGCGCCACGACGAGCGCGAGCGCGAACCCCACGGCGCCCACAACGAGCCCCGCGAGGCTCGCGAGCGCGAGCCAGAGCACGTCGAGCGCCGTCGGGCTGGGAAAAGGCGCATCCACGCGCATCTCCCTGCGGAGATCGCCCACCGTGCGGCCCAGCAGCTCCTCGAAGGGGCGACCGTACAGGCTCTCGCTGCGGCGGCCGCGGAGGAACGCCCGCACCGTCCGGCGCGGGGCCGAGAGCAGCCCCGCGAAGAGACCGCCCAGGTTGAGCTGCCACGCCGCGACGAAGTCCTTGCAGCCGGCGCCGAGCTCCCAGGCCGAGATCTCGAACTCGCCGATCGTGTTCGTGTCGTAGCCCGTGAGCACGTGGTGCAGGTCGTGGTACCGCACCGCCCGCACGCGCCCCTGGGTGTTCGGGAACGGGACGGGCAGCGGGCCGAGCTTGAAGTCGACCCACGCATCCCCGTACCCGCCGTCTGCGCCGAACCGGTTCACCTCGAAGTAGATCGCCCGCGCCTCCCGCATCGTGAGGCCGTCGTCGTAATGCACAAGCGCCATGGCACCACCCTCGTTCAATGACTTCAGTCACTGACCATGGTCATTCATCGAGGCTGATCTGTCAAGGAGATCCGGCTTGACTTGGGGACAGGTGCGGCAACACATTGCGCAGTCGATGAGCAAGGTCAGCCAGATGGCGGCGAGGCGCCGGAAGGGAGCCGCCTCGCCGGACGCGCCTCCGGCGCCGGCGCCCGAGCGCGGCGGTCGCGCCCAGCAGAAGCTCGACACCCGCCGCCGGATCCGGGACGCCGCGTGGGCGCTCTTCACCGAGCTCGGTTACGACGGCACGACGACAAAGGCGGTGGCGGAGCGCGCGGAGGTCGCGGCGGGGACGGTGTTCGTGCACGCGCGCGACAAGGCCGACCTGCTCATGATGGTGATGCACGACCGGCTCGCGGCCGCGGTCGACGCGGCGTTCGAGACGCTGCCGCGGAGAGAGCCCCTGCTCCCCCAGCTGCTCCACGTGTTCCAGCAGCTGTTCGCGATGTACGGCGAGCAGCCGGTCGTGTCGCAGGCGTTCGTGAAGGCCTTCCCCGGCGCGTCAGGCCCGAACGGAGAGCGGCTGAACGCCCTCACGTTCGCGTTCCTGCACCGCATCGCGGGCCTCGTGCGCGACGCCCAGGCGCGCGGCGAGGTGGGCTGCGACATCGACCCGCTCGCCGCGGCGCACAACGTGTTCGCCCTCTACTTCGCGGCGCTCCTGTCCTGGCTCAGCGGCTTCGTGACGCTCGGCGCAGCGCTGGACCCGGTGCTGAAGAACGCCCTCGCCCTCCAGTACCGAGGGCTCCGGGCATGAGGCAAGGCTCCGGCGCGCCACCGTCAGCGAGCGTCCCGCTCCGGTAGGCCGGCGCGGAGCGCGGCGAGCACCTCGGCGTGGGCGCGCGGGTCGCCGGCGGCCACCACATCGCCGGCGCTCGCTGCGTCGAGCGGGCGCCCCTCCCAGTCGGTCATGAGCCCGCCGGCGCCGGTGATCACGGGGACGAGCGCCGCGAAGTCGTGGAGCTTGAGGCCGTGCTCGACGACCACGTCGATGCTGCCGCTCGCCACGAGGCCGTACTGGTAGCAGTCGCCGCCGTAGCTCAGGAGCTTCGCCCGGGCCGCGACCGCCCCGAAGGCGCGCGCCGCCGCGGGCGGGAAGTACTGCGGGCCCGTGGTGGAGAGGCGCGCCAGGGACAGCCCCGCGCAGGCGCGGACGCGCGCCGGGCTGCCGTTGAAGAGCGTCGGCCGGCCCAGGGCGCCGAGCCAGCGATCGCCGAGCACGGGCTGGTCGATGACGCCGAGCACCGGCTTCCCCCGGTGCAGCAGGGCGATGAGCGTTCCGAAGAGCGGCTTGCCCGTGATGAACGCCTTCGTCCCGTCGATGGGATCGAGCACCCACACGAGCTCTGCCCCCTCGTTCTCGCGGCCAAGCTCCTCTCCCACGATCCCGTGCCCCGGCGCGCGCGCCGCGAGCAGCTCCCGTATCGCCGCCTCGGCCTCGCGATCCGCGACCGTGACCGGGCTCGCGTCCGCCTTGTCGTCGGCCTCGATGCCCTTGCGGAAATACCGCCGGATCACGGCGCCGCTCGCGTCCGCCAGCCGCTCGGCCAGATCGATCAGGTCTTGGGAAGGCGTCATCGTCTCCTCCGTGGGGCTCGAGGTGATCCTGAGGGGCGCCATTGGAGTACGCGTGGCGCCCGCCCACCGCAAGAGGCGCCTTGCCGTCGGCGGGCGGGAGGAAAGTGAGCAGGAGCGACGCCCGAGCGTGCAGCGGTGGCGACGCTCGGAACGCGCGCCGAGGCACGGAAGCTGGTGCGCGACATCGGTGGCCTGCTCGCCCTGCGTCATGGCATCAGGCCGAGCGCGAAGAGCGCATCCGACCAGAGCGGCCAGAGCGTGCGGTACGGGTGGGTCGCTAGCACCACGCCGCCACTCGGGAGGCGCCGGACGTGGAACCGGGCGTGGTGGACCAGGAACTCGAAGTGGTCGAGGGTGATCTCGACCTGCGAGAGGGGCGAGCCGTTGCCCGTCTCCGTGCCCTGCTCGTCGCGCCCCCTGAATGGGAGCGTCCGCTCGTAGATCTCGCGCGCGCGCGGCTCTGCGGCGCGCCACGCGCCATCGGGCTTCTCCGCCGCTGCTTCGAGCGCCTCGAGCAGGGCGGAGGGCGGCGTCGCCAGCGCCTTGAGAACGGTTTCACGGGAGAGCGAGCTCGAGTGCCCGCTGCTATGTCTCAGCGCGACGCACGCCCCAGGCGGCGCGGCTTCCACCCGCGCGCGGAGCGCTTCCAGCGGCAGGCCCGCGATGCGCGACACCCTGTCCTTGTCGTGGAGGCAGAGCCACGAGAGGGCGAGATCGCGCGCGATGTCGCGGGCGTCCGCGTTGTACGTCGCGCACAGGGCGACCGGCGCGAGCCAGGTCCGCGCCGTCGTGCAGCCGCCGGTCGGGACGCGCCCGCTCGCGTCCGGCGCGCAGAGGCGGAGCAGGACGTCGTCGATGTCTTCCAGCGCCATGTGCCACGCGAGCACGGCCTCGGCCTGCACGGAGCGCGGGCCCCTCCCCAGGGCGAGGTCCATGTGCATGGGGGCAAAGGCCTCGATCCGGCGGCCGTGCATGTGGATGGGGCCCATCGGCTTGAGACGCTCGCTCCTGTCGGTGAAGCAGCGAAGGATGCAATGGACGAAGTGTTCGTGACTCAACGATGCGACGAAATAGGTTTCCGCGTCGGTGCGCCCGAAGTGGGCGCGGAGCATCGCGACCACCTCGTCCACGGAGGTCGTGTTGCATTCCGTGTCGCGGTCCATGATCGCGCGCATACTGTACTGTGGCTCCTTGATGAGGGCCGACAGCGCCGCGCCGAACGCATCGACCCTCTGTGCCTCGTCACACCAGGCGAAGAAAAACGGCCCTTCTCTCATCGCTTGATCATCCTCATGAGGTAGCCTGCGTCAGGACAGGAGGCCGAGCACGAAGAGCGCGTCGGCCCAGAGCGGCCAGAGCGTGCGGTACGGGTGCGTGGCCAGCAGCACGCCGCCGCTCGGCAGGCGGCGGACGTGGAAGGGGGCGTGCTCTTCCAGGAAGCGCGTGTGCCCGCGCGTCGTGACGTCTACCCAGAAGGCGGGTGGGACCTCCCCCGCGGCTTCGTCGTCAAGCTGGCGGCGTAGCTCCAGGAGCTCGCGCGCTTTTGGCTCGGCCGCGCGCCACGCCTCGTCGGGCACCGCCGCGGCCTCGAGCGCTTCGAGCAGCGTGGCCGGCGGCGTCGCGAGCGCCTTGAGCACGGTCTCGCGCGAGAGCGAGCCCGTGAGCTCGCTCGTGCTTTTCATGGGCACGCGCGCGCCGCGCGGCGCGGCTTCCACCCGCGCGCGGAGCGCCTCCAGCGGCGTGCCCGCGATGCGCGAGACGCTCTCCTTGTCGTGGAGGCTCACCCACGAGAGGGCGAGGTCGCGCGCGAGCTCTGCGGCGTTCGCGTTGCAGGTCGCGCACATCTCGACCGGGGCGATCCAGTCCTCCTCGCCCGTGCAGGCGCCGGTCGGGACGCGCCCGCTCGCGTCCGGCGCGCAGAGGCGGAGCAGGAGGTCCTCAATGTCGCCCTGAACCAGATGGTAGGCGACCGCGGCCTCGGCCTCCACGGAGCGGGGGCCCTTGCCCACGGGAATCTCGTAGGGGTAAAAGTCCCGCTTGCGTTCGCCCGCATCCACCCTGAGGGGGCCGTAAGGATGGCGACGTTCGCTTTCTTCGGGGTAGCACGCGAGGTCGAACCTCATGACGCGCTTGGAATCGTTCGGCCTCACGCTTGAGCCCACGTGAGCGCTCTTCAAACCTCCGAAGTGGGCGCGTACCATGGCGAGCACCTCGTCGATGGAGCACGTCTTGCACGTTAGGCTCGCACTCATCCCCAAGCTGATCATATACCCTGGGATGACCAGCGCGGACAGCGCCGCCGCGAACGCATCGATCCGTTCTGGCTCGTCGCACCAGGCGACGAATTGAGGTCCTGAATAGCTCATAGCCGGATCACCATGATGGGTTTGTTGAAACCCTCGAGGGTAACGGTCTCGCCAGCATCCCAATCGAACAGGTAGCCGTCCTTCACGGTAAACTTGTTCGGATCGAACTTCGCCCCCTGCTCGATGATGATCTCGACCCGCGCCACGTCTCCATCGAGCCTCCTCTTCTTCAACGCCTCCATCGCGTTCAAAAGCTGATCGCGCACCTTGAAGAAGGGGATCGTTCCGCCGCCCTTGGCCTCACTCACGATCAGCTTGTGCCCGCTGGATATCGACAAGAAGTCGGGCGCTGCCCCCTCGCTACCCCCAGCGCTCGATTCCCTCGGAATCTTGAGCACGTCGCGCACGCCGTCGTCGCCGACCCCGATGAGCGATCGGCCGTCGTCCACCAGGAACTTGGCCGCCTTCTTCTCGAAGATGTCCACATCGAACTTGGTGATCGCCCCGGTGAGCCCCTTGTACCCCCTGACGCGGTTCGTTTTCACGATCTTGGCGAACGCCTCCTCGATCTCGGCGATCTCCCCGGCCACCCGGATCGCCGACGGCCTGAGCCCCCCGCTGGTCTTGATCACCCGCCACATCGGCCCGACCGCCCCGAGCCCGAAGCCCAGCCCCGAGAAGATCCGCTCCTCGTCGCTCAGCTCCTGCCCCGACGGCAGGCACCACGCCTTCCCGGTGACCGCCTCGCACAGGTCGAGCGCCGGCCCCACCACCGGCACGAAGCCGACTCCGATGCGCGTCGTCGCGTGCACCAGCGTCTGCATCACCCCCGCGTACGCCTCGAAGCCCTCGCCGACCGTCGACATCGCCCCCGCGAACGCGCTGATCGTCTGGTAGAGCTGCGTCTGTTCCAGGTCGAGCCCGTCCCCCGTCCACTGGTTCAGGCTGTCCTTCATCTGGTCGGCCAGCGCGTCGAACCGCGGCTTCAGCACCCTGTCCACCTGCGCCCGCAGGTCCGCCGGCACCGGCGAGTCCTCGAACCAGTCCGACGCATCCATGAACTGCCGCACGAACCCGGTGATCCGGTTCTGCGCCTTCAGGAACGCGTTCGTCTCCGCGAGCGACACCCCCATCCGGTCGCGCAGCGCGATCTCCAGCGCCGCGCTGTTCGCCCGCCACGCCCGCACGTTCGCCACGAAGTCCGCCCGAAGGACCACCACCCGGCCGCTCACGTCCGCCGAAAGCGCCGCGAGCACCGCATCCGCGTACGCCGCGTACGGGTCCCTCCCCTCGTCGAACGCCCCGTCCACCTCCGCGATGTCCGGCACCTCGACCCACGGCACCTCGCTCTCCCCGAGCGCATACGCGCCCGGGTCGTCCGGGTCCCATCCCTCGGCGCGCGCGTCCTGCGTCGCGAGGTCCGCCACCTCGTCCGCCTGCGCGCCGAACTCGTCCATCAGCCGCGCGAGCTCGTCCGCGAGATCGCTGACGCTCTTCTTCAGATCGTCGACGAGCTGCTCCATCGCCGCCCGCGTCTCCGCGCCGACCGCGTCCTTGTACCGGTCGAGGATCGCGTCGAGATCGGTCCGCGAGATCTCGTCGAGCGGCCGGCTGACCAGGTCCTTCAGCTCGGTGTCGAGCTGCTGGAGCAGGTCCATCTTCTCCGCCAGGCGCGCCACCCGCGGGGCGTTCGCCACGAGATCCCTGCGCTCCTTGGCGATCTCGGCCAGCAGGATCTCGATGTCGCGCGCGAGCGCCGGGTTGATCTCCGCGAGGCTCAGGTCGAGGGTCGTGTCGCCGGAGAACGCCACCCCGCGCCGCCGGACGTCGAAGAGCGGCTTGTTCAGCCCGAGCGGCACCGACACGAGGTTCACCACCTCGCGCGCATTGACGCAGGTGTTGTCGCCCCCCTCCCTGCTGGCGCGGAAGTGGAAGTCGTTCATGCCCATCCCGAGCAACACCGAATCGAACGCCGCCTCCATCCGATTGCTCTCCGAGCCATCGTCATGGAACGCGAACTCGCCCGGGACCTCGTAGGTGGGAAGCGGCGTATCGTTCACGCGAAAGTACGGCGCTCCAGGGTTGGCGAGCTCGGGGGTGAGACACCCCGGGTTGAACTGGGTGGAGACCCAGTCGAGGGTGTACGGCGTGCCAGCCCACGCGAACGAGGGCGCCACCAACACCACCGCAGTGATCAGCGCGACGAGCTTCTGCAGCGCCGCGGCGCGAAAGCCAGGCCGCGCCACATCCTTCGAGCCTCTCATGTCCCCTCCGCGCCGCGCACGGCGGCGTCATACGCGACCGCGGCGCCCTTCACGTCGCCCGCGTCGAGCCTCGCCTGCGCCGCGTCGAGCGCCGCCACCGCCATCCCCTTCTCCCGCAGCGCCGCCAGGCCCTCCGCGATCTTCCGCGGCAATCCCGTCCTGAGCTCGGCCTCTGCGGCGTCGAACCGCTCCCGAAGCGCCGCGCACCCGGCCTCGCGCCACGACGACCCCGCCGCCTCGCAGAGCGGCCGCATCTGCACGAGCCCCGCCAGCTCCCCGCACCGCTCGGCCAGCAACGGCAGCCCGAGCTTCTCACTCACCGGCGGCGCCGCCGACAGCGCCGCGACCTGCGCGCGCGCACGCTCCCCGAAGGTCTCCGACGCCCTCCGGGTCCGCGCCCTTGCGATCGCCTCACGCGCCCCCTCGTCCATCCGCAACACGCGGAGCGCCTGCCGGCGCAGCGCGATCCCGCCGAGCAGCGCCGCCGCGGTCGCGTCGCTCCGGCCGACCCGCCGCTGCACGTAACCCAGCATCGCGCTCAGCGAGCGCAGCGCCCCCGAGGTCATGTCCGGCAGGACCGCGCCGTGCGTCGCGAGGAACTCCCTGTGCGGCGCCATCGCCTCGTCGAAGGAGGCCGCGAAGACTTGGAGCGCCGCCGACGACCTCAGGATCTCCGCGGCGAGCTCGCCGGGCGCCCGGCTCGCCTCGCGCGCCGCCGCGAGCACCGCCTGCTCCACGCCGTCGAGGCCGTCGATGTCCGACCGCGACGCCTGCTCCGAGAGCGCCGCATACGCCGCCGTCTCGGCCGCTTCGGTCGCGCGGTACGCGGCGAACCGCGTTGCAGCGCCCGCGTACCTCGATCGCAGCGGCGCGGCCTCGTCCCTGGCCTGGTCGAAGATCGCCTGCACGACCGCCATGGCCTGCTTGTCGGCCGCGAGCGCGGCGGCGAGCGGCTCCGTCTCGGCGCTCGCCTTCTCGATCATCGCCGCCTTGAAGCTGCCTGTCGCGTCGACCGGCGCCCGCGCGAGCAGCGCCCTCTGGCGGTCCCCCGCCTCGTCGAGCAGCGACTCGAGCTTGCCCGAGAGCGTCGCCCGCAGCGACTCGGCGTTCCTCGCGTCGTCCCGCACGTAGTCGATCGCCTCGTCCACATGGCGGAACCAGACGTCGAGCGAGGTGCCGCTCGCGACGATCTCCTCCAGCGTCCTGTTGGTCGGCCACGTGGCCCACATCTCGATGGGCAGCGCGCCATCCTTCTCGGCCTGGGTCCACGCGGCGCCAGGGCCCAGGTTCTCACCCACGCAATGCTCCTCGCCACCCACCGAGGCCGCGCAGAAGCTCCCGAACGTGCGGTCCTCCCGCTCCCACAAACACCCGGCCCCCGCCGCGCCAAGCGCCAGGACGCCGACAGCCACCGCAAGGATCGTCCTCCGTCGCCACGGTCTCGATCTCTCGCTCATGCTCATTCCCTCCACCCCGCGATTTTTCTCGCCCGCGCACGCTCGTCCGCACCACCCCCCGAGGCAAGCATTCCCACGAGAGCGGTAGGACATTGCTCAGCCGAGGCGCGAGCCCATGGCGAGACGACGCTGGAGCCGCTCCGCGGGCGACGAGCCCATGGCGAGACGACGCTGGAGCCGCTCCGCAGGCGACGAGCCCAGGGCGAGACGACGGCGGAGCCGTCGGATAAGGCGAGGTCCGGCGGCGCAGGAGCTGCCGACCGCCTCGGAAGGGCTGCGCCCGCGGCGACGGCCGAGGGGAACGGCTCGGAACGCGGCTCGCCGCGGGAACATCGCGTTTCCCCGCCGTGGCAGCGCGATT
Organism: Sorangium sp. So ce362; assembly: GCF_051519845.1. Classification (NCBI taxonomy): domain Bacteria; kingdom Pseudomonadati; phylum Myxococcota; order Polyangiales; family Polyangiaceae; genus Sorangium; species Sorangium sp. So ce362. The sequence continues at coordinate 11,856,618 of NZ_CP150332.1, forward strand.
TGGGGGAGCGCGGGGGCCTCTTTCAGGTTCGGCCGGCGGTCAGCCGCCTTCGGCTTGATCTCCGCGTCCCGCAGGGCGCTCGCGACCCGCTCGCCGCTCGTCACGAGCACGGAGGGGTCCTCGGGCACGGCCCCGTCCAGCCGCAGCTTGCCGCCTCGCAGTGCCCCGGCGCGAGCTCCTCACCCCGGCGCGTCGCCCGAGCGGGCGCCCGACGACAGGCTCGCTCGGAGATACGATCCCAGGGGGCCTGTGCCCCGCACCCCCTCCGGGGGGTAGTCGGCCAGGACCGGCCGCGCGTACGCGTTGGCCCCGCGTCAGCGCCGCTTCCGCGGATCGCCCCGGAGGATGGGGTACGCCATCAGGAGGCTCAGCCACACCACAATGAACTTCGGATCGGCCAGCGTCTCGAACGGGATCTCGAAGCGCTCGCTCGTGGACTCCACCTTGCGCTGCTGCGCCTGCGCCGCCGCGGGGCCCACGACCGCGGGCAACCGCCTCCTGCCGCCCTCGATGCTCGCGCCGCCGGCCGCGGGCAGATTCGGCAGCAGGGCGCCCTCGGCCGCCAGCGCCTGCTCCTCGGGCGTCCGCCGCGTCACGAGATCCGGATCGATGATCACCGCCGCCGGCGCGATCTCCTCGGGACGCTCGGCGCCGGGCTCGTCGCGACGCTCGGCGTCGGAACGCTCCCCGGTCGCGATCCGCCCGTCCCCCTCCGGCTCCTCCGGGCGGTCCAGCGGGGCGTAGCGCGGTGCGATCTCGCCCCGCTTCCGGTCGCGGAGCTCGACCGTCACGCGGGTCGGGATGTACAGGCGCCGCACCTCCTCGACCGTGACCACGGTGGCCTCGGCCGACCCCCCGGCGAGCTCGGGCACCTTCGCGCGCGCGGCGTCGATCTCCGCCTGCTCCGCGTCCATCGCGGCCCTGCAGCTCGGGAGGGACGGGTCGAAGTCGAGGCCGACGGCGCTGCTGTCCCCCCTTCTCTGCTCGGGGCTCGCCGTGCACTCCTGGAGCACGCGCTCCGCGACGGCGTCGTCCTCCCGGTGCAGGAGCCCGAGCGCGATCTCCTTGCGATCGTCGATGGTGTTCGCGACCTCCGGCCGGGCGACGAAGCGGTAGCGCACGCGGAGCGCGACGTTGCGCCGCCCCGACGCCGTATCGACGACGGTCACGGCCTCCTTGACGAGGTTGTCCATGGTCGCGCCCTGGACCTCGCGCCGGCTCACCATCACCCGGGACCGCCGCAGCCCCGTGAACACCGAGCGCGTCTGCGCCCGCACGCGCTCGAGGATCTTGAAATCGCTCGTCTCGGCCGGGACGTAGATGTAGCCGTCGAACTCCATCCGGGCGGGCGGACGCTTCACGTTCTCGTTGCCCGCCGTCTTGCCCCGATCGCCACACCCCGCGAGCGCCACTACCCCGACGAACGGGATAACGCGGAACACTGCACGGAGAAGTACTACCACAACGGATCTCCCCGACGGCGAGGGTGCAATCTCGGTGAATCTAGCGCTGCCGCCCTTCTGAAGAAACCCTTACCCTCCGGAAAAGCCGAGCGAGGATGCGGGGATCGCGGTGCCGCGACCTGAACGTCAGGACCCGGCGCGCAGCTCCCGACCTCGGGTCAGGTCTCGACCTGTGACCCCGTGAGCCCCCACCTCGGCAGCGAGCGCCATCGCCGGTGAGCCCCGCTGCGTGAGCCGCCTCGCGAGCGCGCGCCGTGGAGGGGGGAGCGCCGAGCAACGCGACGCCCCGCGGCGTGGTCCGCATGTCGCTCCGCAGCGCGCCAGGGGATTGCCCTTTCGAAAATCGGATCCATTTGGTCGCCGAGATGAACACGGAAAGCCAGAACCCCGAAACCAGCGGTGCCACGCCCTCTGCCGAGCCCACGGGCGCGGCTCCGGGCCCCCAGCCGCCCGCGTCGACCGCGTCCGAGGAGGCCACGGCGGCCGGCGCGGTCGAGCTCCCCTTCCAGGCCGAGGTGCAGCAGGTCCTCGCGCTGGTCATCAACTCGCTCTACGCGAACCAGGAGGTCTTCCTGCGCGAGCTCATCTCGAACGCGTCGGACGCCCTCGACAAGGGCCGCTTCCTGGCCCTCACGCGCGAAGGCGTCGCCGAGCAGGCCGGCGAGCCCGCGATCCTCATCACGCTCGACGACGACGCCCGGACCCTCACCATCGAGGACAACGGCATCGGGATGACCCGCGACGAGGTGGTGGAGAACCTCGGCACCATCGCCCGCTCGGGGTCCCTGGAGTTCCTGAAGGCCAACGCCGAGGCCGCGAAGCAGAAGAAGGACGGCGGCAAGCTCCAGCTCATCGGCCAGTTCGGCGTCGGCTTCTACGCCGCGTTCATGGTCGCCTCGCGCGTCGACGTGCAGACCCGCTCGATGCTGCCGGGCGCCGAGCCCGTGCTGTGGCGCTCGTCCGGCGCGGGCTCCTTCACCGTGGCCCCCGGCGACCGCGAGCACCCCGGCACGAAGATCGTCCTCCACCTCAAGGAGGACGCGCGCGAGTACGCGAAGGCCTGGCGGGTCAAGGAGATCATCCGCAAGTACTCCGACTTCGTTCATTTCCCCATCAAGGTGAACGACGAGGTCGCGAACCGCTCGGCCGCCCTCTGGACGCTGCCCAAGTCGCAGATCACCGAGGAGCAGCACGCGGAGTTCTTCCGGCACGTGACCGGCGGCTACGAGGGCGACAAGCCGCTGCTCACGGTGCACCTGTCGATCGACGCGCCCGTGCAGTTCCACGCCCTGCTCTACGTGCCCGAGAAGGCGCCGGCGGACATGTTCCACAAGGACCGCAGGGCGATGCGCCTCTACGCGAAGCGGGTCCTCATCGTCGAGGAGTGCGACAAGCTCACGCCGATGTACCTGCGCTTCCTGCGCGGCGTCGTCGACTCCGAGGACCTCTCGCTGAACGTCTCGCGCGAGATGCTCCAGGAGAACCGCACGCTCTCCCAGATCGAGCAGCAGATCGTCAAGCAGGTGCTCAAGTCGCTGAAGGACCTCTCCGAGTCGGATCCCGAGCGCTACACGACCTTCTGGAAGGAGTTCGGCCGGGTCATCAAGGAAGGGGCCACCAGCGACTGGAAGAACAAGGACGCGATCGCCGAGCTCTGCCGGTTCGAGTCGATGAACACGGAGGACGGCAAGTTCATCTCGCTCCGCGACTACGTGGAGAAGATGCCGGAGGGGCAGAAGGAGATCTACTACGTGACGGGGCTCGGCCGCCGCGCGGTGGAGCAGAGCCCGCACCTCGAGGCGTTCCGGAAGCGCGGCTACGACGTGCTCTTCCTCGTGGATCCGGTCGACGAGTGGCTGGTGAAGGCGCTGAACGAGTTCGACAAGCGCCGCCTCAAGAGCGTGACGCACGGCGACGTCGACCTCGGCGGCGAGCCGGAGAAGAAGGACCAGCCGGAGGAGTCCGTCGACGCGGCCGTGGCGGCGGTCAAGGCGGCGCTGGGCGACCGCGTGAAGGACGTGCGCGTCTCGCGGCGCCTGACCGACAGCGCGAGCTGCCTCGTCGCCGCCGAGGGCGACCCAGGGGCGAACCTCGAGCGGATCATGAAGCTCATCGACCAGAACACCGAGGAATCCAAGCGGATCCTGGAGCTCAACCCGGGCCACCCGGTCGTGAAGAACCTCAACATCCTGGCAGGGCGCGAGCCCGGCTCGGAGCGGGTGCAGCAGTGGTCCGAGCTCCTCCTCGACCAGGCCCTCCTCGTCGAGGGCGTGGTGCAGGAGCCGGCGAAGCTCGTCCGGCGCATCCAGGACCTCCTCGCGCAGGTGAGCACGGCGGCGGTCAGCAGCAACTCCTGAATCGGCGAGCGGGCTGAAGCGAAAGCCGCCAGGACGCCACGAACGCCAAGGGGAGCAATTCTCTTGGCGTTCTTGCTTCCGGGCTCCGGCGCCCTCTCGGTTTCTTGGCCCGGATCGGGCGCCCGGGGTACGCGCGGGTGGCATCGGACGAGGTCGCCACGATGTCCCGCTTCGCAACTCCCGCGCTCAGCCGTCGGACCTTCCTCCATGCGCTCGGCGCGGCGGGGGGCGCGGTGGCCGCGTCCGCGCTCCTCGGGCCGGCGCCGGCGCTCGCCAGGGGGGCCTCGAAGGTGAAGCGCGTCGAGGCCTCGGACATCGGCGTGACGCTGAAGCTCGAGCTGTCGCACGCGCCGTTCCCCTGCGACGGGGCCCCGTACAGGGACGCGACGGTGCTGGTCTTCGTGCCGGCCCACTACCGCGCGCCGGAGAGCGGTGAGCTCGACCTCGTGATGCACTTCCACGGTCACGTCACGACCGCGGAGCGGGCCATCGCGGCGCACAAACTCCGCGAGCAGCTCCACGAGAGCAAGCAGAACGCGGTGCTCGTCGTGCCGCAGGGCGCGGTGAACGCCGCCGAGTCGCCCCCGGGCCAGCTGGGGCAGCCGGGCGGCCTCCGGCGGCTGTGCGGAGAGCTCGCGGCGGTGCTCGCGAGCCCGGCGGCGCGGCGGGCGCTCGGCGACTGCGCCGTCCCGAGGCAGGCGAAGCTCGGGATGCTCTGCCTGTCGGCGCACTCGGGCGGGTACCGCGTCGCGGCCGCGTGCCTCCGCCACGGCGGCTGCGAGGTGAACGAGGTGTACCTGTTCGACGCGCTGTACGGGGAGGTCGACGCGTTCCGCGACTGGGTGCTCGCCCGGAAGGACAGGGCGGGGCGGGACAGGCACAAGCTCATCAGCCACTTCGTCGCGGGCGACGTGCGGCGGCTCAACCTCGAGCTCGAGCGCGCGCTCGAGGCCAAGGGCGTCGCCTGCCTGCACGAGCGCCGCCCGGGCGAGCTCTCGCGCAAGCAGCTCCTGAACGGCCGCGCCATCTTCATCGAGACCGCGCTCGCGCACAGCGCGGTGACCTTCCAGCAGAACGCGTTCCGCGATTGCCTGTTCGCGTCGGGCCTCCGCCGCCAGCTCCGATCCAGCTGGTTCAAGAGGAAGAACGAGCCGCGCCAGATCGACGTGCGCCCCCCGTCCTGAGGCGACCCGCCGCGCCGCGCCGGCGCGGGCGTCAGCGCCGGGCGCGGCGGCGGGCGTCAGTGCCGGAGCGAGACGTCGGCCAGCGCGAGGCGCGCGTCGTTGATGTACGCGCTGTCCGGGAAGCGGCGAATGAACGACCGCAGCGTCGTCTTCGCGTCGTTCCAGGCCTGGATGTCGAGGAGGCACTCGGCGAGGAGGAAGGTCGCGTCATCCATGACCTCGCGGTCGGGCGACGCCTCGGAGAGCGTCATGAGCAGCGGGATCGCGTCGCGCTGCCGGTTCAGCCTGCGGTAGGCGCGCGCCAGGTTGAGGCGGGCCGACGGGGTGTGCGACGCGGTCTCCTTCTGGCGGATCGCGTCCTCGAAGGCGACCGCGGCCTCGTGCCAGCGGCCCGTCCGCATGTGATCGAGGCCCGTCTGGTACGATTTGATCGAGAGCTCCGAGCGCGCCTTGTCGACCGCGTCCGTGAAGAAGGCGAGCTCGGCCCGGGTGAGCGGCGCCTTGCGCAGCGCCTCGAACCCCTCGAGCACCTCCTGCCGCCGCTCGGCGCGGATGAGCTCGTAGAAGGCCGCGGCGTCGCTCTCGGCCTTGGCGCGCGCGTCGTTCCGCTGCTGCATCTCCTTGAGATCCGCCTCGTGCTTCGCGATGCGGTCCCGGGCGCCCTTCGTCTCGGCCTGGACGGCGTCGACGCGCGCGTCCCAGGCGAGCTTGACCACGCCGATCACCACGATCACGAAGAGCAGGTTCGCGCTCGCGCTGTTCCAGAAGGCGCGCCGCTCGTACGCCATCTGGCGCTTGGAGATGCTCTTCAGGTCCGCCGCGAGGGCGTTCGTGAGGTTGTTCGTCTTGATGATGAGCCCACGGGACTCCACGATCTCACGCTTGATCTCCCGGAGCTCGTCGTCGAAGTCGTGCATTTTCAGGTCCTGAAACCGCGCGCTGTGCAGGGGGCCACGCTCGTGCTAAGGGGGCCGCGACGCGGACCCCTCAGCCGCGCCCCGGAGGCCGCGGACGCGGGCTCCCGGGCCGCGCCAGGGGCCGATGACGCGGATCCCCGGCCTCGCCGACAGGCCGCCCTTACGCTACCAGGAAGCTCTGCCCATGGACACAAGCGACATCCGAAAAGGCCTCAAGATGATGGTCGACGGCCAGCCCTACTCGGTCATCGACTTCCAGTTCGTCAAGCCGGGAAAGGGGCAGGCGTTCACCCGCGTCAAGATCCGGAACATGGCGACGGGCGCGGTGCTCGAGCGCACGTACAAATCGGGCGAGAAGCTTGAGCCGGCGGACGTGGAGGAGCGCAGCCTCCAGTACATCTATCCCGAGGGCACCGACTTCGTGTTCATGGACCCGGCGACCGGCGAGCAGCTCACGGTCCCCGGCGAGAAGATCGGCGAGGATTCGCAGTGGCTGAGCGACGGGATGTCAATCGATGTGACCCTGTTCAACGGGCAGCCGATCGGCGTCAGCATGCCCCCGCACGTGGTGCTCCAGATCGTGACCAGCGAGCCGGGCGTGAAGGGCGACACGGCGAGCGGCGCCACAAAGCCCGCCACGGTGTCGACCGGCGCGACCGTGAACGTCCCGCTCTTCGTGAAGGAGGGCGAGTGGATCAAGATCGACACGACCGACGGCAAGTACCTGGAGCGCGTCAACAAGGGCTGACCCTCGGCTGACCCCCGGGGCCACGGCCGCGGGGGTCACTTCGCCTCGAAGATCACCGCGGCCGCGCCGGCGACGCACGCGACGCGGGCGCCTCCGTTGGCCGGCGCGCACGCGGTCGCCTGCGCGAGGTCGCCGCCCGACCAGAGGCGCGCGGCGCCGCCGGCCGTCGCCACGAGGAACCCGCCGGCGGCGGGGACGGCGAGCGTGGTGCCGTCCGGCGACCGCGCCGCGCCCTGCGGGGCGGGCGTGGTGAGCGGGAACGAGAGCGCGGACGAGGCCGGCGCGGCCGCGCGCAGGTCGATCGAGACCAGCGCGGCGCCGAGGGCGATGTCGAAGCCGCCCTCGGACGCGGCGAGCGGGGAGTACGGCAGCCGCTCGGTCCCGGCGCAGCGCTCGGGCGAGGCCGCGCCCGCCCGGGCGCGGGGCCCCTGGCCGCGGAGCAGCGGGAGGGGGACCTCCATCTCGCCGACGGCATCGGGCGAGCTGCGGAAGAGCGCGAGCAGCGTGGGCGCGTCGCAGCGCCGCTCGACGGCGACGAGCTCCGCGGGCCCGGCGCGGACGGCGGTGGGCCAGGGGGGGATGTCCGTCGCGGACTCGGTGGACGCCGCGGGGTCGACGCGGACGACGCCCTGCGCGGTCCGGACGAGCAGGGCGCCGCTCGCCTCGAACGCGAGCGGGCCGAAGGCGCCGGGCCGGGTCGGCTGCGGGGCGGCGGCGGTGCGGTACACGGCGCTGGGGGTCACCGGCGGCGCGAGCTTCGCGAGGAGCTTGCCTTCCTCCTTGGTGCGGGGCTCGGCGCCGCCGCGGTCGAGCGCCGCGACGGCCGCGAGCGGCGCGCCTCGCGTCGAGGCCGCGACCGCCTCGGCGTGGTCGATCGCCGCCGCGAGCCCCGGCTCGCCGCAGCGCACCGGGCCGGCGCCCGTCCAGACGCGGGCCTCGCCGGCGCGCGCGGCGTCGCGGCCGGCGATCGCGCCGCCGCCGCCCGCGGCGTCCGCGCAGAGGAGCGCGTGGAGCCGGCGCAGCCGCTGGGCGGAGGCGGCCACGGCCGGCGCGGTGGACTTGCCGCGCGCGTCGCGGAGCAGGGAGGCGGCGAGGGCGCGCAGCGTCTCGCCGGGCTGCGCCGCGTCGCGCGACAGGCCGGCGGGGCGATCGAGGAAGACGAGCGGGGCGCGCAGCTCGGAGGCGGCGCCCGCCGGGGCGGGGAACGGGCGCAGCGCGCCTTCGATTCCGACGGAGACGACGAGGTCGTCGCGGCCGTCCGCGTCGCGGTCGGCGACCTCGAGGGCGGCGGAGAGCGCTTCCGCCGGCGGCGGCGCGCGGAGGCGGAGCTCCAGGGCGAGCTCCGGCGGCGCGCCCGCGCCCGCGGCGGGCCCGGGGAGGCGGATCACGGCGATCCAGCGCGCGGCGCCCGCGCCGGCGGCGCGCTGCGGATCGGCGCACTGCGGCGCGAAATCGAGGGCGAGCGTCGAGGGGCCGATCTGGCTGAGGCCGACGCGCGGGGTGCACCCCTGCGCGGCGAGATCGCCGGGGAGCGCGGTGAGCGTGCGCAGCGCCTGGGGCCGCGCGGCGGGCGCGAACAGGAGCTCGCCGCGCAGGCCGTCGGGCGCCCGCGTCCAGGCGACGAGATCGCGCGCGCCGTCCCCGTCGAGGTCGAGGAGGAGGCCGGTCTCGAAGGTGCGCCCGGTCGGCGCGGCGACCACGGCGCCGCCGTCGAGCGGCCACCGCTTGCCGCCCTCGGGCGCCGGGACGCTCGGCACGGCCGCGAACCGGGGCGGGGCGGCGGCGTCGGGCGCGCCGGCGTCGGGCGCGCCGGCGTCGGCATCGGGGCCCGGGTCCGGGGCGCCGGGGCCGACGCCGCTCGGCGGGGGCGGGGCGCCGGAGGGCGCCGCCGAGCCGAGCGTGTAGGGCGTGTAAGGCTTGGAGCTCGGGCAGCCGTCGCAGCCGGTCGCGGCGAGGAGCGGGAGCAGGGCGCGGAGGAGCTTCGAGCAGGATCGATCGGGCATTGCGGGCGGACCCGCCGGATCAGCGGCGTGCGGCGGGCGGCGCAGGCGTAGCACGGGCGGCGCGCGGGCGGCGTGGAGCCGGCGCGCCCCGGGGCCGGATGGCGCCGGCGCGCGTTTCGGAGTAGCTTGATCGAGGGCAGATGCGCGGGCCGAAACCTCCCAGGGCCATCGAAGGCGAAGACTATTACCTCGAGGGAGGCCGGGTGGTGTTCACAGAGGCGTATCACCTGAAGCGGGGATACTGCTGTAACTCGAAATGCCGTCATTGCCCTTACCGTGAGAGCGCGCCGACGGAATCGATAACCGTCATGGCACCTCGCGTGAAACTTCTCTGAAGCAGGGGCAGCGCTCGGGCGCCCGCGGCGGAGCGCGGCGTTCCGCCGTCAGCATGAGGCGACATGGCGGTCTCTGTTGCGCGGCTCGCACGTGCCGCCGGTCCGCGGCGATCTCCGCGCCACACATCGTCGCGCTGTCGATGACGTTGGAGGCTCGCGCTCGCGATGGAATGCCGGTTGATCCGGATTGTGCGGAGCGTCTAGCCTTTCGCGTCCCACACTCGCGCAGGAGTTCCTATGCGTCGCAGTCTTCGCCCTCTGCTCTACTGCCTCTTGCTCTCGGCGCCCGTCGGTTGCAACGCCGCGCCGGACGACAACGCGCCGCCGCCGGCGGTCGACCCGGAGCCGACGGTCGAGGACACGGATGAGGATGGCATCAGCGACGCGGAGGAGGGGCGCGACGAGGCCGTGGACACGGACGACGACGGCGTGCCGGATTTCGAGGACACCGACTCCGACGACGACGGCGTGTCCGATGCGGTCGAGGGCGCCATCCCGCGAGGGCAAACCGGGCGGCCTGACAGCGACAGCGACGGCGTGCCCGATTTTCGCGACGAGGACTCCGACAACAACGGTCGTCCCGACGGAGAGGACGGCGAGGACGACCTCGACGGCGACGGCAGGGCCGATTACGCGGACCTCGACGATGACGGCGACGGCCTCTTCGACAAGGACGAGCTGGGAGCGGACCCGCTCGACCCGGTGAACTCCGACGACGACCGGTGGCCTGACTTCCGCGACACCGACTCCGATAATGACGGCATCCTGGATCGGTTCGAGCGGGATCTCGACGCCGATGGCGACGGGATCCCGGCGTTCCGAGATCTCGACTCGGACAATGACTGTCGGCCCGATTCGGTCGAGCGGGGCGGGGGCGAGCGCGAGCATCCGCCCATCGACAGCGACAACGACGGCGGGGCCGATTTCGTCGATCTGGACAGCGACAACGACGGCCTCCTCGACCAGCTCGAGGACGTCGACTGCGACGGCGTGCTCGACCCGGGCGAGTCCAGCGTCGCGAGCGAGGACACGGACGAGGACGGCGTGAGCGACCTCATCGAGCAGTCCGCCGGCACGAACCCGAACGACGACATGGATAACCCGCGGGCCAACGGGGACTTCGTGTTCGTCGTGCCCTATCGGGCCGATCCGGATCCGGCGCAGGACACGCTCGACTTCTCGACCAACATCTCGCAGGCCGACGTGGTGTTCGCGATGGATACCACCAGCTCGATGGGCGGTGTGATCGCGAAGTTGAAAGAGAGGCTCCAGGAGATCATCGCGCAGCTCACCCGGGAGATCCCGAGCATCGGCTTCGGGGTGACTCACTACAGGGACTTTCCGACCAGTCCGTACGGGGCCACCACCGATCGGCCGTTCTATCTGCAGCACCGGGTGATGAGCGTCATCACGCCGGAAGGGCGGGAATCGGTGCAGGACGCGGTGAACTCCCTCTCGGCCGCGGGGGGCGCCGATATTCCGGAGAGCGGCTGGGAGGCTCTCTATCAGATCGCCACCGGGGCGGGCACGCACGCGGGAGGCGCCAACGTGCCTGCGTTCAATCCGGCGACCGCGCCGCCGAGCGCGATCCCGGCGGGCGAGTCGGTCGGAGTCCTCGGCGGTGTGGGCTTCCGCGCCGGGTCGCTGCCCATCGTGGTGATGATCTCCGACGCGCCGAGCCACAACGGGAGGACGCCGGAGTACAGCTACTCGTCGACGCACTCGTCGCCGGACTACACGCAGGCGCTGAACGAGTTGACCGGCCTGGGCGGCCGCTTCATCGGCATGGTGACGACCTCCGACGAGAGCGCGGCGAAGGCCGACTTCACGGCCGGCGCGCTGGCGACGGGCTCGGTGGTCCCGCCGACGGTGTGGGGGGCAGAGGGCATACGCCCGCCGCGGTGCGCGGTCGACCAGTGCTGCACCGGCGAGGACGGGAAGGGCGTGGCGGCCGCCAACGGCAAGTGCCCGCTCGTGTTCCAGGTCGCCAGCAGCGGCGCCGGCCTGAACCTGGCTGTCGTGCAGGCGATCAAGGTGCTCACGACCTACGTCACGCTCGACATCTCGGCGGCGGCGGAGGACGACCAGACCGACACGGTCGACGCCGTGAGCGCGTTCGTCGACAGGATCATCGCGAACAACATGGCTCCGGAGCCCTGCACCTCCGGGCTCAGGGTCGTGGACAGGAACCGCGACAGCGTCGCGGACACCTACGCCAACGTCTTCCCGGGGCCGACGGTCTGCTTCGACGTGATCCCGAAGATCAACGTCTCGGTGCCCCCGACGACCGAGCCGCAGGTGTTCACGGCGAAGATCGTCGTCACCGGCGACGGCGTGACCACGCTGAGCACCCGCAAGGTCTTCTTCCTCGTTCCGCCGGAGATCCCGGAGCCCCCCATCCAGTGACGAGCGGCCGGCGCTCGCCGGCACGCGCCCGGAGCCGCCGAGGGGTCGCCCTGGCGGCCCTCTCGAGGCCGTTCGGGGCCCGCTTCTGGTACACAACGGGCATGGTCGACGGCTCGGTCAGCGGGGGTGCCCGGGCGCCCGGGGAGACCCGCGGCGCGGCGCTCTGGGAGCTCGCGCGGCTCTTCTTCCGGCTGGGCGCCACGGCCTTCGGCGGCCCCGCGGCCCACGTCGCGATGATGGAGGACGAGGTGGTCCGCCGGCGCGGCTGGATGACGCGCGAGGATTTCCTCGATCTCTACGGTGTGACGAACCTGATCCCGGGACCCAGCTCGACCGAGCTCGCGATCCACATCGGGCACCGCCGCGCCGGCTGGGCGGGGCTGCTCGTGGCCGGGGCGTGCTTCATTGTCCCGGCGACGCTCATCACGCTCGGGTTCGCGTGGGGCTATGTCCGGTTCGGCGCCGTGCCGGAGATGTCGGCGCTCCTCTACGGGGTGAAGCCGGTGATCATCGCGGTGGTGGTCCAGGCGCTCTGGGGGCTCGGCCGCGCCGGCTTGCGCTCGAAGCGCTCGATGGGCCTCGCGGCGCTCTGCGCTGGCGCGAACCTGCTCGGCGTCCACGAGCTCGCGGTCCTGGCCGGCGCCGGCGCGCTCGCGGTGGCGCACCGGCTCGCGGCCGGGCGTCCTGCGGGCCCGTCTCCCGGCGTGGCGGCCTTCGCCGTCCCGCTCGTCGGGGGCGCCGCGACGGCCGCGGCCGCGGGCGTTCCGTTCGGGCTCCTGCCGCTGTTCCTGTTCTTTCTCAAGGTCGGCTCGGTCCTCTTCGGGAGCGGCTACGTGCTCCTCGCGTTCCTCCGCGCGGACCTCGTCGAGCGATACGGGTGGATGACCGAGGCGCAGCTGCTCGACGCCGTGGCGGTCGGCCAGGTGACGCCCGGTCCCGTCTTCACGACGGCGACGTTCATCGGATATCTCCTGGGCCGCGTCCCGGGCGCTCTGGTCGCCACGGTGGGCATCTTCCTTCCGGCGTTCTTCTTCGTCGCGCTGAGCGGCCCGCTGATCCCCCGCCTCCGCCGTTCGGCCGTGGCCTCGGCCTTCCTTGACGGCGTGAACGCGGCGTCGCTCGCGCTGATGGCGGTCGTCTCCTACCGCCTCGCCCGCGCGGCCGTTGTCGACTGGCTCACCGGCGCCCTGGCCCTCGTCGCGGCGCTCCTCCTCGTCCGTTACCGCGTGAGCTCGCTCTGGCTCATCGTGGCCGGCGCGGCCCTCGGCGTCCTCTCCGTTCATCTCTAGAGCGACCCGCCGGCTCGAATAGGCGTCCAGCCAGCGCGAGCGGGGCCGCGCGGCCGGGCAGCGTCAGCTGCTCATGCGGCCGATCAGCTCTCGCGTGATGTTCTTTTGATGGGACTCGAGCGTACCGCCGCCGATCTCGAGCAGCTTCGCGTCTCGGAAGAACCGCTCCACCTTGTACTCGGTGCAGTAGCCCCAGCCGCCGAGCACCTGCATGGCGTTGTCGGCCACCTCCTTGCCCACCGGCGCCGCGAAGAGCTTCGCCGCGTCCGTCCCGAGGCGGTTTCTCCGGTCGGGGCTGACGCCGCGGGCCACCGAGTAGATGAGGGCGCGCGCCGCCTCGGTCTTGGCGTAGCTCTCCGCGATGTAGCGCTGGATCTGCCCGTGCTCGGCGATGGGCTTGCCAAAGCTCCTCCGCTCTCCTGCGTACTGGATCATGATGTCCATGCAGCGATCCGCGATTCCGAGGCTCATGGCGGCCAGGGTGAGGCGCTCCAGCTCCAGGTTCCTCATCATGTTGCGGATCCCGCCCCCCTCCTGGCCCAGGACGTTCCGGGCGGGCACCACGCAGTCATCGAAGATGAGCTCGCTCATCGTGCTGGCGCGCATTCCCATCTTCGGCGTCTTCTCGTCCGTCGAGAACCCGGGGAACCCGCGCTCCACCACGAAGGTCGTGACCCTGCCCTCGATGGTCGCGTAGACAAGGAAGATCCGGGCTTCGGGGGCGTTCGTGATGAGCGCCTTGCGCCCTTTCAGGATGAACCGATCCCCATCGCGCCGGGCGAACGTCTTCATGCCGAGCACGTCTGTCCCGCTCGTGGGCTCGGTCATGCCCATCGCGCCGATCCACTCGCCCGAGAGCACCTTCGGCAGGTACCGCGCGCGCTGCTCGTCGTTGCCGGCGTGGAAGAGGTTGTTCACGAACAGCATCGCGTGGGCGAGATACGCGAGCGTGAACCCGGGGTCGCTCTTTGCGAGCTCGTGGTGGACGATCACGGCGGCGACCGCGTCCATGCCCGCGCCCCCGTGCTCCGAGGGCACCGTCACGCCGAGCAGGCCGAGCTCGCCCAGCCGCTGCATCAGGGGGATGTTGAGGGTCGCGCTCCGGTCGTGCTCGTCGGCCTGCGGCTCGACGACCTCACGGGCGAAATCCCGCACCATTTGCCGCAGCATCCGGTGCTCTTCCGTCGGGTTTTCCAGATCGCTTTCCATGGCGGAGGATGACGCGCTCATCACCGCCGAACGTAGCACGTGGAAGCGCGCACCCGCGACGGCGTGGCACGCGATTCGCTTCATCCCTGGACGAACCCTCTCGAAAGGGGCCGAATGAAACACTGGACCGATGGGGTGCTCTGGGGCGTGGCCCTAGTGTCGCTGCTGATCTGGCTGCTCGCCGTGCTCGCCGTGCGGCCCATGAACGACTGGATCCACGTGCTCCTGGTGATCTCGGCCTCGTTCGCCGTGACCGGCTTGCTCCGGCAGATGCCCGCGCGGCCGCGGCGCTGAGCCGGCGGGCGCCGCCGGCGGCGACTCCATCTCTGTCGCGGTCGGCGTCGGCCCGTCCTGGCAGCAGCGGACGCCGGTCGAGTAATCGAGGTAGCTCCTCGGGTGGGCCGTGATGAGCGCCTCGCAGCCCGACCGGGTCGAGCGCGCGTAGAAGCCGCCGGCGAACGCGCCGCCCGGCTCGTCCACCCACTCATCGAGGTTGCCCACGAGATCGTAGACCGCGTCGCTGCCCCAGCGGCTCCTGCACCGGGGGCTCCCGCCCGTCTCGCGCAGCAGGGGCTCTCGGGCGCTGCGCACGCGGTTCAGCCGGGGGTCGAGGTGGCCGATCGACGCGTTGCCGTGGAGCAGGGAGGCGGGGTGCGCTGGCCGGAAGACATTGCACGCGCCCTCCTCGAACGTGTCGCCGTACGGGTACAGGGTGTCGTCCTCGCCGCGGCACGCCGTGACGAACTCCTCGACCGAGCAGAGCCGCTTGCCCGCGGCGGCGCAGGAGCTCTCGGCGACGAGGCCGGTCGCGTAGCCGCTCGGCCGCGCCCCGGACCGGGAGCGGGCCAGGGCGGCGATCGTCCGGCCGCGCTGCCAGCCGGGGAGCAGCGGCAGCGGGAAGGCGCGGGCGTGGACGTCGCCGATCCGCCGCCGGCCGGTCGACCACTCGGCGAGCGTGAGCTCGAGGAGGTTCGGGGTCGACGGGTAGTCGGGCGAGAGCGCCTGTCCCGTGGCGCCGTCGACGAGCATCGCCTCGAAGCGATCGATGCAGAAGCGGCCGCCCTCGATGGCGACCATGTCGGCGGGGCACGCGGGCGCGGCCGGCAGCGCGGGGGCGGGCGCCTCTGTCGGCTCTCCCGCGGCCGGGCGCAGCGCCGCGACCGCGCTCTCGGGCAGCGCGGGGCGCGCGACGCCCGCCTCGGCCTGCGCGTCGAGGCCGCTCACCGCGCTCCCGAACCACCGCAGGCCGCCGTCGGCGGCCCAGACGACGTCGCCCACCACGCAGGCGCCGGGGGCCGCGAGCTCCGGCACGGTCACGAAGGCGCCCGGCGAAGGCGCCGGGACCGCGCGCCGCGCCGGCTGCCCGTCGACGCAGAGCGCGCCGGTGTCGTCCTCCGGCCACGGCTGCGACGCGAGCTCCGCGCCGTCGTCGTCCAGCCAGACCACGTGGCGCCGGGCCGCGTCGCTGAGCAGCGCGCCCCCCTCGGGCAGGGCGACGAGCCGCACCGCGAGGTCGCCCTCGGCGAGCGGCAGCGACGTCTCGCGCGCCGCGCCGGGCCGGCCGAGCGCGTCGATCGAGAGCGCCACGACCCTGCGTGGGTCGCCGGCGCTCACGCCGGCGACGATGGCTCCGCCGCCCCGGCGCTCGCACGCGTCGAACCCCGCGCGCACCGGCGACGCGATCGCGACGGCGGGCGCCGCGGGGCGTGCCGCGGCGGCGTGGGGCGCCGCGGGGCGTGCCGCGGCGGCGTGGGGCGGCGCGGGGCGTGCCGCGGCGGCGTGGGGCGCCGCCGGCGCGAGCGCGCCCGGCCCGGCGAGCGCGCCCGAGGCGTCGATGCCGGTGATCTGGAGCCGGTCGCCGAGCACCTCGAGGAAGAGCCCCCGCTCGCGCCCGCCGACGAGCGCCGTGCCGCCCTCGTGGGCGCGCCCCCGCAGCGCGGGCACCACGAAGGGCTCGGGCACGAGCCGCACGACGTCGGTCCTCGCGAGCCACCAGGACGCTCCGATGCGCGCGGCGCGCCGCCTGTCGGCGGGGCGCTCCGGCTCGTCGAGCGGCGTGCCCGGCGCGCCCCCCGACGGCGCGGCGCCGATTCCGTCCGGCGCCGCCGCCGCCGAGATCGACCCGCGCGGGTCGAGCCGGTGGAGCTGCCCGGCGGCGAAGGCGAGCCCCTCGCCGTCGGTCGCGAGCGCGCCCCACGCGATGCGCGCGCGCCGCGCCGGGAACGGGTCCGGCTCGCGGCGCGGCTGCCCGTCGGCGCGCGACGCCGAGGAGAGCTCGCCGGAGGTCGTCTGGAAGTAGGCGCGATCTCCCGCCCACGCGGCGAGCCCCGGGTCGTACGCCGGCTGCCCTGTGGCGCGCCGGGCGCCGCTCGCGGCGATGCGCGCGAGCGCGTCGATCTCGGCCGGCGCGAGCGGGGTCGCGTCGGCGAGGCGCGCCGGATCCACGGCGCAGACCGCCCTGGGCGCGGCGCCGGCGGGGAGCCGCTGGAGCGAGGGCGCGACGCGCGTCGCCTGGCAGGCCCCGTTGCGGCCGGTGACGTCGACGACCACGGCGCCCGCGCTCGCGGTCACGAGGCGCGGATCCAGGTGGCCGCGCAGCGTGCCGTAGTCGAGATCCCCCTCGGCCACGACGGCGCGCCGGCGCGGGTCGAGCTTGCCGTCCTCTCCGAGCGACGCGAAGGCGATCTGCGCGCTCCCGAGCCATGACGTGCTCGTCTTCTTCGTGCTCGCCGCGTAGTAGAGCAGATCGATCGCGCCCGGCCTCCCGCCGGCGTCGATGAGCCCCATGCCGTCGAGCGGCGGCCGGAACCGGAGCCCGGTGGGCGACGACGTGGTCGCGATCCCGCCGGCCGGCGAGATCCAGCGGACCCGCACCTCGACCTCGGGCAGCGGGTCCGGCCGCTTCGGCCGGGGCGCGGGGCGCGGGGCCTTCTTGGGCCGGCCTTCGCGCTCTCGATCCGCGCCGCGCTTCTTCTTCGCGACCGCCGCGCCGCGCGCGCCGGTCGCCTTTTCGGGTCGGCTCGCCGCGGGCGTCTTGCGGGCCGGCGCCTTGCGGGCGGTCTTGGCCGGGGCGGGGCGCTGGCGCGCCTTCGCGGTGCCCCTGTCGCGCTTCGCGGCATCGGCGACCTCGAGCTCGAGCAGCGCGACGCGCTCGCCCACGGCCGCCGCCGCGTGCGCGCGGGCCCTCGCGCACGAGCGGGACGCGGCCGAGGTCTCGCCGGGGAGGAACGTCGTCACGCAGATCTCGCCGTCCTGCGAGGTGAGCAGCGTGGTGCTCCCGCCGGGCGAGGAGAGGGCGCCGGCGAGGTCCTCGTCGACGAGCGGGAGCGGCGGCCCGAGCTCGCCGGTCGCGGCGTCGAGGCGCCTGACCCAGCCGGACCGGTCCGACGACGCCTTCGAGAGCAGCAGCACCGAGCGGCCGTCGAGCGACGGCTCGATGAGGAACGGGAGCGGCTCGACCTCGGGCGCGCCGAGCGGCGTGCGGCCGGGGGGAGCCGCGCTCGGCAGGAGGGTGGTCGCGGCGGCGCCTGTCGCGGGCGCGCTTTCCGGGGCCGGGCTGCTGCCGGGCGCGTGCACCGCGGCGCTGGTCTGTGCGGGCGAGTCCCGCAGAGCGCCGCCGGAGCACGCCCCCGCGCCGCAGGCGAGCGGCACGAGCAGGGCAGGGATCACGGATCGGGGGGAGAGGGGGGATCGGGGACGTCGCATCCTTCGCACGCTCGGCCTCTCTCGCGGCGCGGCCGCTCGGGGCGGCGGCCGAGCCTAGAGGTGAGCAGGCAGAAACCCGAGGAAAATCATAACGGGAGGCGCGGAATCGGGGAGGAACGACGACGATCTCGCTGTCTCGACGCCGCGGCCGGGCGTGGGGGGACGCCGGCCGGCGTGCGGCGGGGCGTGGGGGGACGCCGGCCGGCGTGCGGCGGGGCGTGGGGGGACGCCGGCCGGCGTGCGGCGGGGCGTGGGGGGACGCCGGCCGGCGTGCAGCGGGGCGTGGGGGGACGCCGGCCGGCGTGCGGCGGGGCGTGGGGGGACGCCGGCCGGCGTGCGGCGGGGCGTGGGGGGACGCCGGCCGGCGTGCGGCGGCGGGTCGTGGGGTCATTTGAACCTGAAGGCGGGAAGGCGGGAAGAAAATCATCAATGATCTTCCCGCCTTCATGTGACATCTCTCCGGGCAAATGCCCCCACCACCCGGCGGCGCGTCGAAAGCGTGCTGCCGCCTTGCCGGGTCATTGCGAGCTTGGTAACCGGATCTTATGGGAAAAGCCGCATTTCTCGCCCGCCGGCTCACGCCGAGCGGGTGCATCATTGCAGGTACCAAGCTCGCCGCTCACCGGGAGGCCTTGAAATCGAAGAAGCTCAAGCTCGCTGCCAAGGTCGACGCAGCGGTCCAGTTCGTCATTGTGTCCACCGAGGCCCTCGAGGCGCTCGGGAGTATCGACGCCACGATGGTGGAGATCGATCGCGGCACCGACCGGTGCATCGGAGCGTTCAACAGCCAGCTCGCCAGCGTCGAGCGCGCGTTCGATCATACCGACATCCTGCCGCTGACGGATGACGAGGCGGCGCGCCGTCGCGATGCGCTGCTGGTGCGCTCCGAGGTGCTGTCGTCGGGCACCGACTTCATCCGCCTCGTCTACTCCCAGCAGTGGGTGCGCATGAGCGCGATGATCAAGGCGCTCGACGGCAAGGACGTGAAGGCCGCGGTCGAGCGCCTCGGCCTCTCGGCCGAGGTAGGCCGCCTGCAGCGCTGGACGGAGCTGTACGGCAAGAAGCTCGGCGTCACCGAGGCGAAGGCCGCGGATCCGGCCGTCAAGGCGATCGAGGCGTGGCACGAGGCCTACGGCACGCTCCTGATCCGGGTCCATGCCGAGTACGACGACGACAAGGACGAGACTCACGCGCTCCTCCGCGACCGGCTGCTCTCGCCGTACGAGGACGCGGCGGAAGAAGAGCGGCGCGCCGAACAGCGGGCCCGCGCCGCCAGCGCGAGGAAGAAGACCGAGGCCGAGCCTGAGCCGATCGGATAGCGCTGCTCCTCGCATGCCCGCCGGCAGGCGACCGGGCCTCCCATTCATCGCGCGAGGACGCCGCCGTTCGCCGGTCACCTCGCAACACCGCCACAGTCCCGATCTCAGGTGACATCTCTCTCAGGTTCGGGGGAGATGTCGGCGGTAAACCTCGTGTATTCCTTTTCGGCTCCGGCGCACGAGTTCGTAACAATCCGGGGGACCTTTCCGGAAATAGTATGGATGGCGACGGATGACGGAGGAGGAAGTTCCGCTCATGTCCGGCCCGCTCCTCATCCGCAACCGGATCCGGAGGATGAAACGCGCCGCGCTGTCGCTCGCCGCGTCGCTCTTCCTGGCGGCGCCCGTGGCGCTCGCGCAGGTCGCGCCGCGCGGCGCGCGCCTGTCCTACACGCGGGGGCCTGACACCGAGGGGTGCCCCGAGGAGCCGAGCCTCCGGGGGATCGTCGCGAGCCAGCTCGTTCGACAACGAAGAAGCGATCGAAGAAGAAGAAGAAGGAGCGCGCCGCGCCGACCATTCTGGCGGAGACGAGCGGTGTGCCGAGCGCCGCGCGCTCCGAGGTGCCACCCCAAGGGTCGCGAGCCGCCGCGACGAGCCTCGGCGACGGCGTGGTGCCGCCCGTGTTCGCCCGTATCGACTGGGCGTCGCTTCTGAAACGCGTCTACTTGGAAGATGTGCTCGCGTGTCCATGCGGCGGGCGCCGGCGTGTGATCGGCGACATCACGCAGCAGGAGCACGGAGCGACGGGATGCCACGCGAGGGCCAACGTGTGCCCGCGTGGTCCGGTTCGTGCGCGAGGGGGCGGGGAGCGCCGCCGGGGCGGTCCCTCGACGCGGGTGCGGAGGTCGCCGGCGGGCGGGTGGCGGCGCGGGATGGGCCTTGCTCGTCCTAGCCGCCGAAATCCGTCGTATCGGGGCTCGCTCGCTCCTGCCGCTGACCGGGGTTGAAGTTACCCATGCATCCAGGGCGCCGCCCTCACGCCACGGCCTGCGGGGCCCGGGCGCGCGCCAGGACATGCCGGGAGAGCGCGGCCGGCGAGGGGTCGCCGGTCTGGCAAGGAGATCGACCTCGCCTCGTGGTTCCAGAGCGCCCGGTCGAGTGCTAAGATTCCAGCGACGGCGGCCCCGGTGGAGCGCCAGATGGAGCAGGAATGCCGACAAGGCATGTGATTCAGCAAGGAGAGAGCGTGGTCAGCCTCTCCGAGCGCCATGGCCTCTTCGTCGAGACCATCTGGAACCACCCCGAGAACGCCGAGCTCAAGAGGAAGCGCAAGGACATGAACGTCCTCGCCCCCGGCGATGTCCTGTTCATCCCGGACAAGCGGCTCAAGGAGGAGCAGGCGGCGACGGGGCGGAGGCACGTCTACCGCCGGAAGGGCGTCCCCGCGCTCTTCCGGCTCCAGGTCTTCGACGGCCAGGAGCCCCGCAAGAGACAGCGCTACAAGCTCACGGTGGACGGCCGCTCCTCCGAGGGCACCACCGACGACAAGGGGATCCTGATCGAGTTCGTGGCCACGGGCGCGTCGCGGGGTGAGCTCGTGATCGGGCCGGACGAGCTCCGGGTTCAGATCGATTTCGGCCATATGGACCCGATCGATACGCTCTCGGGCACCCAGAAGCGGCTCGCCAACCTCGGCTACGACTGCGGGGGGACGGACGGCCGCCCGAGCGAGGCGACCGAGGCCGCGATCCGCGCCTTCCAGCGCCGCTTCAGGCTCCCGGAGACCGGCGAGCCGGATGAGGCCACCCTGCGGAAGCTCGAGGAGGTCCATGACGCGCCGAATGAGTTCCCCGAGGCGACGGCGTCCGCGGGGAGTTGACAGGGAGCAGGCGGGAGGCGAGGGGGACCACCGGAGCGTGATACGATGAGCACCAACGGCCCTACCGGCTTCGGGACAATCTCGGTGAGCCTGAGCAACTCGGACGAGCTGCAGGGGGCGAACAACACGGTCGCGACGCCGCCTCCCGAGGGCTATTACGTCATCGTCGGGCGGGGCGTCACGGCCTGGTATAACCACCTCACCCTGCTCCTCTCCGAATGGGGGCAGAAGCGCCTCAGCAACGCGGCGAGCGCAGGCCCGGACCTGCCGCCGGTGATGCACATCGGCTACGAGGAGCCGTGGTCGCGGCGCCGCAAGGAGCGGATGGGGCAGTGGCCGCGCATGCTCGATTTTTTCAAGGACCTGGCCCCGCGGCTCGGCCTGCGCGGGATCCCGCCCGAGGACGAGCAGAGCGACTGGCTCGAGTCGGCCATCTTCGCCCGGTCGATCCGGGAGGCCCAGGACCATGTGTGCTCGCGGTACCGCCACGTCCGCTCCGAGGGGCAGCTCAAGCGCACGAACGACGACGCGGAGCAGGCGCGCGCGATCGAGCTCCGCAGCGGCTTCGTGAGCATCATCGAGAGCCTAGCGGGGTGGGCCAGCGGGCGACCCGAGAATACCCCTGATCCGGGGGAGTACCTCCCCAAGCTCGAGCTAGACCGCTGGAACGAGGCCGAGAAGCTCACGGGGGACGGCGCCAGATGGGCGAACCCTGACTGTCCGTACCGCCTCTCGGTCTACCATGAGGGCAAGCACTCGTATGTGTATGCCTACAAGATCGATATCTGCACCGGCCCTGGGCAGCCTCGCCTCTTCGCGCCGAAGGCCAAGTGGGAGGAGAAATTCGCGACCCCGGAGCTCTACAAAGAGCACCTCCCTCGTCTCGGCGTCCCGCCCGCGGAGCCCACCGAGCGGATCATCGACGGGAACGTGTATATCGGGAGCAAGAACGATCATAGAAAGACGGTGATCGTCTTCAAGGGCAACCCCGTCGGCGCTCAGTCGGTCCAGTCCGCGCTCGACATGCCCCGCTGCGAGGACCCGGTGCGGAGGGTGTGGTGGGTCGTCAACAAGGGCATGATCGCGGGAAACGACGCCGACGTCCCCGGCAAGCGGAACCTCCTCGAGATGATCGGCAACATGCCGATCAAGCAGACCGACGAGGCGATGATCACCGCGGTCAGCGTGAACCACGGCGAGTCATGGGTGCCCCAGTACCACCGCAACGAGCTCTTGCGAGAGCGGCTGCACCGCGTGGGCTGGCACGAGATCGAGAAGATCTCCGAGGGGTCGAACCGGAAGATCAAGTGCACCTTCACGCTGCACCCCTATGGCGACCTGCTAAAGGACGTCCCGCTGGGCACGGCCGACAAGGCGGCGGCGAGCCTCGCGGAGATGCTCATCCTCGCGGAGCCGTTCGACGGCGATCTGCTGCCCGGGATGACGACAGCGACCCAGGCGGGCAAGAAGATCCTCGCGTCGATCACCGCCGATCTCCTGGTCTATTCCCTCGGGCAGGAGCGGGGGGCGACCGCCGAGGGCACGGTGCTTTACATGACGCAGAAGCTCGGCGCGCTGAGCCCGGTCTTCGATCCGGGCACGGGCTTCCCGATGGCCGTCACCAACAATTTCGCGGATCCCGACGCGGACGGCATCGGCCGGGTGCGGGCCCTCGGCGCCGCGATCATGGGCGCCAGCACCCGGGAGGCCGATACCCAGCACAACAACCACGGCGCCACGCTCCCGCAGGAGATGCCGGCGGGGGGCGGCGGGCTGAACCTCGCCATCACCAATATCCGGCGGGCGAATCGCTTCAAGCAGACGCCGGTCCGGGTGAACACGGCCAGCGTGGCGGAGCTCGTGGAGGCCGGGCTCAGCGCGGAGTGCGCGAGGGTGATCGTGGCCGAGCGCTCCGCCACCGACCGCGGCTACTCGATCGATGGGCTCATCGGCAAGCTCATCGTGCTCGCGGTCGACCAGAGCTCGACGCTCACGCAGCAGGAGCGGACAAAGATCACGGAAGATCTCGGCAAGCTCCAGTACGGGAAGTTCGCCTTCTGAACGGCGCCCCGCGCCTCGTCACGGCGGAGGGGGAGCCCGGCACGGGTTGGGAGGGTAGTCGAGCGCTGACTCCGTGTTGAAATGGAGCCATGGGATGTGGCCGTACGTCGCTTCCAGGGCCTCGCCCTCCCTGGGGAGGTCGACGTGGCTGATGGAGTACCCCTCGTAGCCGGCGGTCTCCCGCGGGTCCACGCGCGCGCCGGTCAGGCCGACGTACCTGAGCCGCGGAAGCGTGACGGACGCCGCCAGGGCCGTGATGCCCCGCATCCCTACCGGATTGAAGCCGAGATCGAGCCACCAGAGGCGCTTCATGTGGGGCGAGCGGGCGAGGTGCTCGACGTCGTCGTCCGTGAGGCCATCCTCGATGAGCGAGAGCGCGCGGACGCGGACGAGCTCCGGTGAATCGAACAGCGCGGGGCCGACGTCCGCGTAGCGGGTGAGCCGGACGGAGGCAATGGGGGCGCGGTCGAAGAGGAGCGCGGCGTGCTGGAGGAAGGCCTGAGCCGACAGCGTGACGTGGGCGATGAAGCCTCGGTCGAACGTGTACGCATCGACGAGGGCCGCGATGGGGCCCGCGAAGGAGGCGGCGTGGGCGGCGAGGAGGTCCCGCTCCAGATCCGTGGCCCGGAGCCAGGCGACGCGGCGGGCGAGCTCGCTGGACGGGGTGGCCGCGCCGCCCGCCGCGGGCCTCGCGAAGCTCTCCCTGGCGAGGAGGATCTGCGCCCGGATGAGCTCGGCGCGAGGATGGGGATCTGCGCCCTCGCCGAGGCTCCTGTCCAGCGCGTCCGCGTAGGCCAGGCGGGGCGCGTCGTCGTCGGGGCTGGAGAGGACGGCCTCGAGCAGCAGCTCTTCGTCGGTCACCGGGGCGACTCCTTTTCACTCAGCGCGGGCGCGAGAGGGTAGGCGGGGAGTCTAGCAGCGACGGGGGCCGCCGTGGGCCTGTGGCGTCGAGGTGGGCGTGAGGACCCCCGCGCTGGCAGGGAGGCCCGTGCTGCTCGAGCGACCGGACGACGTCCGCGAGAGCAGACCCGCGGTGCGCTTCAGCCGAGCCGCGCCGGCTTGTGCGCCGGAAGCGCGAAGCTCGAACTAAGGGGCCAGGAACACCGTCGCGGCGCCCTTCTGCATCTTGCCGGAGGGATCCCTGCACTTGTCGTAAGCGCCGTCGTCGAGCTCCCGGCTGCAGACGTCATCGCAGTCCCCGAGCACCTCGATGGGGGAGCAGCCCTGGAGGGAGGGCCCGCACACCCGCGGGATCTGCGACGCGCCGGGCGCGACACAGGCATAGAGCTTCTGCGGGTTCGCGAAGATGTCCCCGAAATAGGCGCCCTCGCGCTCGGTGTAATCCGAGCGCTCCTCACTCGTGCTCGCGAGCGCCTTGTCCTTCCCCCGGACCGAGACCATGACGCTCTGGCCGAGGTAGTTGACCCGGGAGATCACGCACGCGGACACGCCGGCCTTGCAGTTGTCGCCGCACTCGCCGTCGTCCTCGCCCCACGCGGGCGCGAGGCCAACCGAGCCCTCGAAGGAATAGTCGACGCCCTCGATGTTCAGGCCGATGGCCTCCCCCTCGGGGAGCGCGCAGCTCACGATGGCGGACAGCAGCATGCGGCCCAGCGGATCCGAGAGCTCCTCCATGACAAGCCCGTTGAACGTCAGGCCGTTGAACGTCAACCCGTTGAACGTCAGCCCGTTGAACGTCAACCCGTTGAACGTCAACCCGTTGAACGTCAGCCCGTTCCCCATGAGCGCGGCCTGCCGGTCCGCACCGATGGGCTCGTCAGCCGTCTCCTCCGGGAGCACAGCACAGCCAATTTGCACGAGGGATGCCGCGGTGGCGATGACGAGCGCGAGTCGTGGCGACTTTGTCATGGTGCTTAACAATTGCCTGCCCCGCGCGGGTGTTCAATTTTTTCTTTCGAGGGCAATGCGCGCTTTTGTGCGTTCTCGAGCCTGCAGCGGGGCACGCTCTCCACCACGACGTCGTGCAGAGTTGAACGATGGAGCATTCACAGAGCGATCGATTCGATAAACTCACCGTCGCGCTGGAAGAAGGGCGGCTCTCATGGCCAGCCGGTCGCGGCTCGCAGGGATTGGCGCCCGCATGCGCGCCCTCGACGTGGGCTGCGGTCGCGGGGCCGCCAATTCGTCCTTGAGGTGCTCCCCTTCATCGCGCGAGGACGCCGCCGTTCGCCGGTCACCTCGCAACACCGCCGCAGTCCCGATCTCAGGTGACATCTCTCTCAGGTTCGGGGGAGATGTCGGCGGTAAACCTCGTGTATTCCTTTTCGGCTCCGGCGCACGAGTTCGTAACAATCCGGGGGACCTTTCCGGAAATAGTATGGATGGCGACGGATGACGGAGGAGGAAGTTCCGCTCATGTCCGGCGGGTGCCCCGAGGAGCCGAGCCTCCGGCAGGAACCCCAGGGCGCCGCCAGACCAACCCTGGGCAGACCCTCTTCGGTTCGAACGCATTACCAAGAGTGAGATAATTTCTCATCTTTCGCCAAGCGACAGCCCGCGCCGCCCTTCATGAGCGCTCGAGCTGTCCCCGTCGTGCGCCCGTCTCCCGTCTGCCGCCAGAACGAGCGCCCTGGCGCCCCCTGGATACGCGGGCCCGTCGATTGTGCAGCGAGAAGCGGGGCAGTCCAGGAAACCGCTCCGATGAAGACCCCATTGCCGATCCCTCCCCGGCGGGAGGGCCGCCGCCTGTCCTTCGATGCGCCGGGATCCCGGCCGCGTCGCCGCGCACGCAGCGCGCCGAACGAGGCGCTCCACCCGGTGGTCTCGCCGTCGGTCGAGGCCCTCTGGGCCGAGCGGCCGTTCGTCGCCCTCCTGCTCCGCTCCCTCCGCGTTCCCGCCCGCGACCGAGCGGATCTCCTCCAGACGGTGCTCCTCGGCGCCTGGGAAGCCATCCGAGTATGCAGGTACCGCCCGGACCCGCTGCGGCACCCGCGCCGCGCTCCCCGTGGGCCATCGCGAGGTCCTCCTCGCAGCGGCCGGGCCCCTGAGCCTCGTCGCCTGGGCACGAGCGCGCGGCATGAACCCCAGTTCCGCCGCCAGCCGGCTGCGTTGCGCCAGGAGGGCGCTGGCCGAGAGGCTCGCCTCACCGAAGCTGCCGTGCGGTGAGGGCGCCGTTCGGTGACGCTGCCGCCGAGCTGAGGCCTCCGCTCGGTACCCGCTCGGCCGGTCGTGTCGAGCCGGTGTACGATTTCGCAACGATCCGGGCGGTCTCGCCGGAATACCTATCCATGAAAGAGCCCCGAGCACGCCCAGCGCCCTCTCCCGCGCCTGCACCCGCCCGCGGCGCGCCCGCCGCGCCCGACGCCGTTGTGAACGCTGGACCCCCGGCGGCCGTGGACGTGGCGGCCGGGGCGCCGTCACGCGCCCCCTCTCGCATGGCGGCTCCGCCCAGCGAGCACGGCACGGCCGAGGAGAGCGCCTTGCTCAGCAGCGCCGGCCTCGCGCTTTGCTCGGCATCGCTCGCCGGCATCGCTTCTGCTCGCCCGGCGGTCTGGCTGTACAGCATGGCGTGCAGCGCGGTGCCGGTACGCGCCGGCAGGGTGCGCGCCTCGAGATCCCGCCAGCCGGCACGGCACCTGCAGCGCGGCAGCGCTGAGCGACTCGCGCGAGCAGGATTGCCGAGCCGGCGTTCGCCGCCCGATCGAGGCCGGCCGGGAGGACCCCAGGAGCCCGTCGGATCGGATCGAGCGCCGGCCCGCGCACCCGCTCGACCCGGGTCGATGTCGCGCGGGGCGGGGGACCGACCTGCGCCAGAGCCCACCAGGAGGCCTCCATGAACGCGTCGATTCTCCGCATGCACGTAACTCTGGGCTCCGTCGCGCTCCTCGCGCTCGCCTCCGGGTGCGGCGGCGAGCGGCGGCCGGCCCAGCCGATCGGCAGGACGCCGACGTTCGAGTCCGAGGCGCCCTACGCCGCCGAGCCGCAGCCGCACGCCGCCGATCAGCGCCCGCCGGGCGCCGCTCCGGGGCGCGCGCCGGAGCCCGGCCCGGACGAGCGCGGTCGGCGCCCCACCGAGCCCACCGAGGAGGATCGGACGCGCCACGGTGCCGCGGGCGGCCTGGACGAGCACGAGCTCTGCGAGGAGATCTCGGCGTCGTCGAGCGTCACGGCGGAGGACATCCCGGGCGGCGTGCAGATCGTGATGACGCCGAGCCCCGGCGCCAGCACGACGTCGCTCGACATGCTCGCTCGCCGGCTCGACGCGCACCTCGGCGCGCTCCGCCAGGCGGGGCAGCAGCCGCCGGAGGACATCGTGACGCGCTGCCGCCTGTTCGACATGGCCCGCATGGGCGCGCGCGGCAGGGTCGTCGAGGCGGCGGACGGGCTCCGCATTATCTTCACGGCCGACGACGCCGCGAGCGTCTCGATCCTCCGCGAGCAGGCGCGCCAGTTCGTCCAGTCCGCTCGCGAGGGACAAGTCCGGTAGGGTTGTCCAGCGCCGCGGGGGTGCCGCCGGCCGGGATCGAGCCGTGCAGGTGGCGCTCGACCGGTCGCGGGGCGCGGGCTAGCCTGTGGGGGCGCGGGCTAGCCTGTGCCTGAAGGGTCCCCACGATGAGCAAGAAGCTGGATGAAGAGTTGGCTCAGGCGCTGTCTCTGGTGGAGCAGCAGGACACGCCCGCGGTGGTGAAGCCGGCGGCGGCGAGCCCGCCGACCAGGCCGCGCTCGTCGCGCAGCCTCGGCCTGCTCGCGACGCTGCTCGTCATGGTGGGCGCGCTCGTCTCCCTGTTCCTCGTCGGCTTCAAGGAAGCGGCCGTCTACGCGACGCCGGTCGATCAGCTGCTCACCTCGAAGGAGAAGCTCGTCGGCCGCAAGGTCCGCGTCGAGGGCGAGCTCGTGCCCGGCACGCTGGCCAAGCGCGACACCCCCTGCGAGTACCGCTTCCAGATCCACGGCACGCAGGCGGCGCTGCCGGTGCGCTACGCCCAGTGCGTCATTCCCGACACCTTCCGCGACATTCCGGCCGGCGGCGTCGAGGTGACCGTCGAGGGCACGCTCCAGCAGGACGGCAACTTCGAGGCGAGCCTCGTGATGGCGAAGTGCACCTCGAAGTACGATCCCAACTCGCACGAGATGAAGGGCGGCGCCGCGGCCGTCGAGGGTCCGCTCTCGCTCAAGTGAGCGGACGCGCCCGTCCGCTGCCCCTGCGCAGCGCGCGCGGCGCAGCCCCGGCAGACCCGGTGGCGCTCGCCTTCGCCCGCGCATCCTCCACACTGCGACGATGACCTCCCGTGACCGCCGGTTGCTGAGCCCCGTCGGCGACGGACGCAGCTCGCCCGTTCCGGGCGAGCCGCCCTCTGGCCGCGGCGCCGCGAGCGACGGCGCGTCGAAGCGCATCGGCCCGATCCTGATCGCTCACGGGGCCTTGAGCCTCCTCGACAAGCTGGTCAAGACATCCCCGGATTGACGCCCGAGGAGGAGGCATTTGAGCCAGGATCGCGACCTCGTCATTCTGACCCAGAACATCTGGGGGGGAGCCGCCCTCTGGGAGCGGCGCCGGGCGATGTTGGCCCGGCTCATCAGCGATCTGCGCCCCGGCATCATCGGGCTCCAGGAGGTGCACGCACCGGGCGCGAGCGGCGATCTCGGCCAGGCCGGCGAGCTCTCGCGGCTCGCCGGCGGATACAGGGCCTGGTTCGCGCCCGGCCGGGTCGCCGCGGGCGGCGAGTGCGAGGGGGTCGCGCTGCTCTGCAGGGAGGACATCGAGGTGCTCGATCACTCCCTGGAGGCGCTCACGCTCGATCGCGAGGACCCGTTCGAGCGCGACAGCCAGCGCGTGGTCCTGCGCGCCGCGATCCGGCACGCGGGCGCGGTGATCGACGTGCTCGTCACCCACCTCTCGCTGTCGAGGCACGCGCGGGCGCGCACCGTGCGCGAGCTCGTCCGCTTCGCCACGCGCGAGCGCGAGAAATCGAGGAGCCTCGGCGCCGTCCTGATGGGCGACTTCAACGCGCTCCCGAGCGAGGAGGCGGTCTGTTACCTCCAGGCGAGCGCCGGAGACGGCCGCTGGCTCGACGCCTGGACGCAGGCGCACCCCGGCAAGGCCGGCGGCACCTGGCCGGCGGGCCTGCCGCTGCGCCGCATCGATTATGTCTTCGTTCAACCGGGGGAGGGGTGGACGATCACGCGCTGCGAGCGGGCGCCGTTCTCCGGCTCGGATCACCACGGCGTCGTCGCGTGGCTGCGGCTCGGCGCCTGACGGGCGGAGCGCCGCTCGCCCGGATCCCGGGCAGATCTCGATGGATGAGGCCGGCGTCCCGCCCCCGGCGGCGCGCCTGCGGCCTCACGACGCAGGACGAGGTTCGGGGATCATTCGTATCGGTGAGTCGGGGGTTGCCAGTGTCGTCTTGTGAGCACACCCAGGATTCGCTCACGCGGCGAGCGTGAGCGACAGCGCGCCTCCGCGGCGCGTCACGACGCGCGTGTTGAACCCGCCGCGGCAGACCGGGTAAGCTGGCGGCACATGAGCAGACTGCTGATCTTGGGGGCGACCGGGGGCACGGGCGCCGCGTTGGTCCGTCAGGCCCTGGAGGCTGGCCACGAGGTCTCCGCATTCGCGCGCACGCCGGCCACCCTCCCTGTCCCGCACCACGAGCGGCTGCGCGCGCTCCGGGGCGACATCATGGATGCCGAGCAGGTGTCGCGCGCCGTGCGCGGCCACGACGCCGTCCTCTCCGCCCTCGGGGCGCGCGGCATGAGGCCGACGCGCGTCTACTCCGAGGGCATCGCCAATGTCCTCCGCGCGATGAAGGAGCACGGGGTCCGCCGCCTGATCGCCGTCACCTCGGCGGGCATCGGCGAGGAGCAGCAGAGCGCGCTCTGGTTCCGGCTCCTGGTCAAGCCGCTGCTCCGCAACCGGCACTCCGACATGACGCGCATGGAAGACGCCATCCGCCGGAGCGATGTGACCTGGACCGTCGTGCGCCCCTCCAAGCTCACGGATGGACGGCTCACAAAGGAGTACCGCGCCAGCGTCGACCACCTGCCGCTGGGCGGCTACGTCTTCGGTGGTCCCACGATCTCGCGCGAGGACGTGGCGCATTTCATGCTCTCCCAGATCGACGGCGACGAGTACCTGCGCAAGACGGTCGTCGTGACGTACTGAGGCACGGCACGCGCGCTGTCCCTTGACGCGACGGCGGGGCGTCGGTCTGCTGCCGGTCGCGGCGCCTCGGAGAGCCTGTAACGCTCCTACCGTGATAGCCGCGATTGCCATGATCACGCCGAGCCGAGGCCTCAGACTTCATGATTTTCGATCACAGGACCGTGCTTCCGTTGCTCCTTGGTCTGGCGGCTCCGGCCCTGGGCGGGTGCGAGCTGCTCGTCACCGCGGACCGCAGCAAGATTGATGCGCCTCCCGCCGGCAGCGGCGGCGGCGCCGGCGGCGACGGCGGCGAAGGTGGCCGAGGCGGCAGCGGCGGCGATGGGGGCAGCGGCGGCGCGCCCGGCGCGGTGTGTGGCGACGGGGCTGTCGACGCGCCCGCCGAGGGGTGCGACGACGGGAATCGGACGGCCGGCGACGGGTGCGACCCGGGCTGCGCGATCGAGCCCGGATTCGCATGCGCCGGGGCGCCGAGCACGTGCACCGACGGGTGCGGCAATGGCGCGCTGGGCGGCTCGGAGACCTGCGACGACGGCGGCAGCGAGGACGGCGATTGCTGCTCGCGCGCATGTCAGGTGGAGCCCGGGTGCGAGGTCGAGCCGAACGACCGCCTCACGTCGGCCAATGACGCCTTCGCCATCGCGCCCGACGGCCGGATCCGCGCGTTCATCGATCCCGAAGGCGATGTGGACGTGTTCTCTGTGACGGTCCCCGATGGGTCGATCGGGCGCATCAGGGCAGAGACGCTCGACGGCCCGCTGGGCACGACGTGCAGCTCGCTCGGCGTCGATACCTACGTGACGATCGTCGACGCGAGCCTGGCGACCCTCGCGGACCACGACGATATCGCCAGCGACAACTACTGTTCGTCTCTGGTGCTGGAGAGGCTGAGCCCTGGTGAGTACCTCGTCAGCGTGCAGGGCTCCCCTACAGCGCCGCCCGGGACGTTCGACTACACGCTCTGGCTCACGCTGGACACCTCGGTGTGCGGCGACGGCGCGCTGGAGGGCCCGGAGCTCTGCGACGACGGGAACACGACCGGCGGCGACGGGTGCAGCGCGGCGTGCGAGCTGGACACCCCGCTGGCCGAGGTCGAGCCGAACGACATCGCGGCGGAGGCCGACGAGCGCGCCGCGCTCCGGCCGAACGCGCTCGTCTCCGGGGCGATCGAGCCGCTCGGCGACGTCGACGTCTTCGCCATCGAGGTGCCGAGTCGCGCGGAGATCCTGCTCGCCACGTTCAGCCCCGGGACCCTGAGCGCGTGTGTCCAGGGGGTCGACACCTTCCTCCAGCTGCTCGACGTGGACGGCGCGACGGTGCTGGCGAGCGACGACGACAGCGGCCCCGAGGCCTGCTCGCTCATCGACGCGAGCGTCGCCCCCTGGGCGACCCAGCTCCAGGCGGGCACGTATTACGTGTCCGTCGAGGAGTTCAGCAACGACGCCACGATCCCCGGTTACAACCTCCTTGTCGTGTTCACCGCGCTCTGCGGCGATGGCGTGGTGGAGGGGGCCGAGGCGTGCGACGGCGGCGCGGGGTGTTCCCCGGAGTGCGCGCGGATCCAGGTGTGCGGCGACGGATCCGTCGACGGCACCGAGACATGCGACGACGGCGACACCGAGAGCGGAGACGGCTGCAGCGCCGCGTGCGAGCTCGAGGGGACGCTCCCGGAGGTCGAGCCGAACGACGCGCTGGAACAGGCGACCCCGGGGCAGGCGACCGCGATGGGCGCGCTGTTCACCGCGTCGATCTATCCGACGGGCGAGGTCGACTATTTTGCCATCGACGTCCCCGGCGTGGCCGACCTCGAGGTGGAGACGTTCGACACGTCCGGCCCGACCTCCTGCCGCGACATCGATACGGTGATGCAGCTCCTTTCGCCGGATGGCGACGTGATGGCCGAGGACGACGACGGCGGCGAGGACACCTGCTCGCGCATCCAGGCCGCCATCGCCTTGCCGGGCACCTATTACGTGCGCGTCGAGGAGTTCGCTGGGGGCTACATCGCCGGATACACCCTGCGCGCTCGGACGACGACCGTCTGCGGCGACGGCCTCGTCGAGGGGCTGGAGGAGTGCGACGGCGGCGCCGCGTGCGGGCCGGCGTGCCAGCGCATCCCTGTGTGCGGCGACGGCTTCATCGACGCTCCCGAGGTCTGCGACGACGGCAACACCGGAGGCGGGGACGGCTGTGACGCCGCGTGCCGGCTCGAGGGGGCGACGGACGAGATCGAGCCCAACTCGACCCTCGCCGAGGCCGACGCGAACGGCCCTGTGGCGCCGGGAGCGCTCGTGTCCGGCGCGATCGAGCCGGAGAGCGATGTCGATCTCTTCGCCTTGCGGCTCACGACGATATCCGACCTCCGGATCGAGACCTTCGACTCGAGCGGCCCCGCGCGCTGCGCCGACAGCGTCGACACCGCCCTCTCGCTCCTCGCGGCGGACGGCGTGACCGTGCTCGCGTCCGACGACGACGGCGGCGTCGGCGCCTGCTCGCTCATCGACTCGACGAGCCCGGGCGGCGCCGCGGCGCGCGGCCTGGAGCCGGGGACCTACTATGTCCGCGTCCGCGGCTTCCCCGGGCTGCCGGCGGCGCGCTACACGCTGCGCGTCTCGCTCGACGCCTCGTGCGGCAACGGCGTGCGCGAGGGCGCGGAGGAGTGCGACGGCGGCGCGCTCTGCGGTCCGCGCTGCGAGCGGGTCGCGGTCTGCGGCGACGGCCTCCTCGACGCGCCGGAGGGGTGCGACGACGGCAATGCCGCGGGCGGCGACGGGTGCAGCGCCGCCTGCCAGCTCGAGGCGGTGACCGCGGAGATCGAGCCGAACGACACCCCCGCTGAAGCGGGGGCGAGCGATCTCGTGATCGCGGGCGACGCGCTCGTCGCGGCGAGCATCGCCGCGGGCGGCGACAGGGACGTATTCCACCTGAGCTTGTCGGCCGCCTCGGTCGTGCGCCTCGAGGTCTTCGACGGCACCGCCGCGGGCTGCGAGGGCGGTATCGTCACGACGCTCCGCGTGCTCGACGCGGAGGGGGCTCCGGTCGCGACCGACGAGGGGCTCTCCGACGCCGAGTATGCGGGCGGCATCGGCGGCTGCTCGGCGCTCGTCGTGGGGCTGCCTGCCGGCGAATACGACGTCGAGGCGGCGGCGCGCGACGGCGGCGCGACGATCCCGCGCTATCTCCTCCAGGTGAAGATCCTCGCGCCCGCGGGCGCCGAGGAGGAGCCGAACGGCACCACCGCCGACGCGAACGGGCCAGTCGGCTCCGATGTGTTCATCGCTGGCACGCGGGAGCGCGACGACTTCGACGTCTACGCCGTGGACCTCCTCGAGGGCCGGTCGATCCGCGCGGAGATCGTCGAGGGCGGCGCGGAGACGTGCGAGTCGCTCGAGATGGACAGCCGGCTCTCGCTGCTCGACGCGGAGGGCTCGCTCATCGCGGACGACGACGACGGCGGCCGGGGGAGCTGCTCGATCCTCGACGGCACCGGGGACGCCCCGCGCCACCCCGGGGCGCACGCGCTCCCGGCGGGAACGTACTTCCTCCGCGTCCGCGCCGCGTCGGGCGCCTCGGGCTCCGCGGCCCTCTTCGATTACCGGCTGGCCGTCACGCTCCGCTGACGAGCGGCGCCGCCGGGGGTCCGGGGCCTCCGC
This sequence comes from Sorangium sp. So ce362, assembly GCF_051519845.1. Classification (NCBI taxonomy): domain Bacteria; kingdom Pseudomonadati; phylum Myxococcota; order Polyangiales; family Polyangiaceae; genus Sorangium; species Sorangium sp. So ce362. The sequence goes on from NZ_CP150332.1 coordinate 11,890,207, forward strand.
GCCCCACGTCCAGCCGGCATGCCGCGCGCCCGCTCCGGGCGCCGCCGGGAGGCCGGGACGAACCCGGCGCGCCGCGACGACTCGAGTTCTTGATATGCCATCATCGCGGGACTGCCGTGCTCCGTCGCGCCGCCCTGCGGTGTGGCTCCGCGGTGCTCATCGGCGTCCCATGGAGGGGCAGGGCCCACAAGGCGCCTCGTGAATCGAGCGCGTGGGCCCCGCGCGGGTTCCCCGTGTTCCCTCCTCTCGCGCCCGGCGCGCGCCTGCGCCGGCGTCCTCCCGGCCACGCGGGCCTGGACCGCTCTTCGCGGCGCCGCCGCACAGCGCCTCTCGCGGCGCGGGTGCGTGATATTTCGGCTGGATGTGGGAGCGCCATGGGGTGCGTTCCAGGCAGAGGGTATGAGAGCACAGTCGAGGAGTGTCGTTATTCTCTCTGGTTCTATCTCCGTCGTGTTTTCGACCGGAAAGATGCCAGTCAAAAGTGCTTGCGTGAGCCCGCGGGGAGAATAGTCTCCTGTTGTTCGCGGCATGACCTCGGGGCGGGTTCCTCCGGGGGCGTGGCCATGACGGGCCGACGACAACGCGCGTCGCACCCGTCGGGCACCGCTCTCCTGGCGCAGGCCCCGGGGCATGGATCCCTTGGCTGACGATCTGGATAGGTATCTGCATCAAACTTCACCACAGATTCGATTCCTCGGAGGTATTTCTCATGAAGAAGATTGCTCGTTGGGCGCTCGCCTTTGCGGCGGTCGTGTCGGTCTCTGGCAGCGCCATGGCCCTCCCTGAGGGTTTGGTCTACAAGGTCACGCTCAACACGGGGCTGAGGAAGGTCCCCTGCGGTAGGGTCGCGTTCTCCTGGGTCGAGCAGGCGGGCAGTATGTGGAACGACACCTGCATCAGCGCGGTCAAATGGTGCACCGATTATGGTTTGCCGTCGTGCTCCAACATGCTCGTTCACGAGGAGCTGACGTCGTTGGATCAAGATTGCGAGTACCGCGCGGTGTACCCGGCGGACGCGGTCCTCTACAACGACCCTCTCTACGAGAACTGGGGCTACAATTCTCGGCAGCAGAAGGCGCGCGTGGCGCGGCTGAGCGCGATGCAGGATGGCGTGAACTTCGTGATCAAGGGCGTGTGCCAGTTCAATACGGCGCTGTCGATACCCCAGAGCTTCTCGATGACTCAAGCAACGAGCCCTTGATGCCGGTGCGTCGTTAAGACCGGTCTCCATCCGGCGACAAGACGACGCCCAGCGCTCGGCCGATCGGCGGGAGCCTCCCTGCAGAAAGCCCTCTGTAACGGCCCCGGGCAGGACGGGGAGGCGCTCGCCGATCGCGTCATGCGGATCAGTATCGAGGAGGAGGGGCGCCGGCTGCTGCCGGCAGCCCCTTTCTCTTTCTCCGCCTCCGTCGAGCGTCAGGCGCAGAGCTCTCGCCAGGTCCATTTGTCTGGAGGAACAATGATGCAAGCGAACACGTCGCAACGGAAACCTTCGCGCCGGCCTCTGTGGATCGCCGCCGGACTGCTCCTGGCCGCCCTCGCCGGTGTCGCGCTCTTCCTCGTCCTCCGCCCGCGAGACGAGCAGACCGCCGGCTCGCGGGCCCCGGCCGCGGGGGCGGAGAAGCGCGTCCGCTATCGCAACAGGGCGCTCCTCCGCGGCGGCGCGCTCGCGGCGCGGCCGGAGGCGCGGCCCACGATCAGCGGCCATGTCTACGGGACCGACGGGAGCACCATCGCGGGCGTGACGGTCGTCGCGTCGACCTTCGAGGTGGCCGGCAACGTGCTCTCGGCGGCAGGTTCCGTGAGGAGCGACGACAGCGGGCGGTTCGAGCTCACGCTCCCGGACGGCACCTACCAGCTGAGCGCGAGCGCCGAGGGGTACGGGACCACGTCGACAACGGCCCACCCCGGCGACGCGGTGAGCCTCGTGCTGCCGAAGAGCGGCGTCGTCGAGGGGCGCGTGCTGGACGAGCGGGGCGAGCCCGTGCGGCGCTTCGCGATCGACGTCCTCTCGTCGGTGACGGCGGAGACCCCCGCGACGCCGCCCCTGTTCTCTCGCACGTTCGAGAGCGCGGACGGCTCGTTCCGCATCGATCAGCTGCCCTCCTGGGAGTTCACCGTCAGGGCGACGGCGGCCGAGTTTGCGCCGGCGTTCTCTTCGCTGATCATCGTTCGCGCCGGGGATGTCGAGAAGGTGGATCTGACCCTCTCCAAGGGTTGTACCCTGACCGGCCGGGCGGTGGACCCGTCCGGCGCTCCGCTGCCGGGCGTGTACGTCGACGCCGAGTCGTTGCTCGTCGTCGGCGAGATGAGCAACGTCGCCATGGAAGCCGCCGCCCAGGCCCAGACCGAGGACGACGGCTCGTTCAGCCTGCCGCACGTGCCGAAGGGCACGGTGCTCGTCCGCGGCTACGACGGGAGCAACGCCGTGAGCTCGACGGAGATCGAGGTCTCGAGCTGCGACAGCCTCTCGCCGGTGAAGCTCGTGATGTCGCCCGGCGGCAGCCTCTCCGGCGTGGCGCGCGACGCTGACGGCAAGCCCATCGCTGGCGCCCGGCTCACCCTGGCGCACCGGCCGATCGGCTTCGTGAACACGGTGAGCGACGCGGAGGGCCGCTTCCGCTTCGACCAGGTCCCGGCCGGCCCGCTCCGCGTGATCCTGCGGCACGGTGAGCAGGTGATGCTGGCGGGCGTCGAGATCCAGGAGGGGAAGACCACGCAGCAGGACATCGTCCTTGCGCCCCAGGGCACCGGGCAGGTTCGCGGCCGCGTCACGGTCGGCGGCAAGCCGCTCCCCGGAGCTCGCCTCATGGTGGCCACCTCGGTCGGGGACGAGGGCGCGATCGGCATGTACTACCCCGTCACCGCGGAGGACGGCTCGTACCGCGTGTCCGGGCTCCCGCCCGGGCCCTACATCATCAACGTCGAGTCGACGAGCGTCGGCGCCGGCATGCGGGTGAAGCCGGGCGAGGTCACGACGATGGATCTCCAGGTCGTCGACCTGCCGAGCATCAAGGGCAAGGAGGTTGCGACCCCGCCACCGCAGTGAACGCAGCGTCGGCGGCGATCCCCGGCTGTCCGGAGGCGGCGCCTCCCGGACGGCCGGTTCGCATTTCTCGCCCCGGCACGCGCCTCTCGCGGCCCCTGCCGTGGAATCGCGGCGAGCTCGCCCCCCGCGGGGCGCCCTCGCTCACCTAAAGCTCACTCCGCCGGTGCGATCGTCAGACTGAACGGCCCCGAGGACCTGGCGCCGTAGCTGTCGATGAAGATGTCGATCGGCTCTCCCGCCGTGGCCGTCACCGTGATCGACTCGGGGAGCGCGGCGTCGAGCGGATCATCCGAGCACGCGAGCTCGCTGTCCCGGTCTGTGCAGTCGGTCCGCGCGTAGAGGACGACATCGGTGCTGCCCTCCGGCGTCGCGGTGATCGTCACGTCGCCGCTCGCCGCGGGGGTGTACCGGACCACGAGCTCCTTTCCGGCGCCCCCGCACGACCCCGTGAAGCCCTCCGTGCCCTCGGACGTGTCCCCTGCCGTCTCCGCCTCCGTGAGCGCCGCCGCGTTCGCGCACAGGAACGAGGTGTTCACCACGCACGCGCTCGTGCACACGTCGTCGTCGACGGCATTCCCGTCGTCGCACTCCTCCGTGCCGACGAGCTCTCCGTCCCCGCAGACCTGCTCCACGAACGACACGTTGAGCTCATACGCCGTGTCTGCCCCGCTCAGGGCCTCGATGAAGATGACGTGGGTGTCGCCGGTGTCGACGAGGAGCTCCACGGGGGCGGCGTCCGGGGCGAACGAAACAAGGCAGCCGAGCAGCGTCGCCGCGTCGTCACAGCGGGTCCGGACGTACCAGTCGAACTCGCTCTCCGGCGCGGTCGAGCGCGCGGCGATCTGGACCACGCCCCTGGCCGGCGCGACGAACTGGAAGACCTTCTCCTTGAGCCCCCCGCCGGCGGCGTACGTGCCGAGGCCCGAGCAGATCGCGCCGAACACGTTGGTGCCGTCCTCGGTCGTGCCGGTGAACGCCCCTCCCGCCGACACGTCGGTCGCCTCCGCGCACGCCGCCGTGATGCCCTCGGAGCACGCTCTCAGCGCGGAGCAGTCGCGCTCCTCGCAGTCCTGCAGGCCGTCTCCGTCGTCGTCCTCGGCGTTGTCGCAGGCCTCGCCCGTCGCGGTGCAGAACCCGAAATCGTCGTCGCAGGCGCCCTCGCACTGCGTATCGGCGTCGCAGCCGCCAACGCACATCTGCCAGCCGTCCCCGCTCACATCGATGCAGGTCTGCCCCGCTCTCCCGCAGTCGGCCGTCTCTCCGCAGGACGTGAGGCAGAGCGAGTAGCTGCCCTGGGGCAGACACTCGGACCCAGCCGCGCAAGGCAAGAGCTCCGCGTCGCAGAGCGAAGAGCAGTATCCGCCCGCCCACCCGAAGAACTCCTCCGTCAAGCAGAGCCCGCCGAGACACTCCTCGTTGTCCGCGCAGGCCTCGCCGTCCGCCTTCGCCTCCGGGGCGCTGCCGCCGTCGCCACCCTGGGCGTCGTCGTCGCCGCCGCCCTGGCCGCCGTCGCCGCCCCGGCCGCCGTCACCGCCGTCGCCGCCCGTGCCGGCCGTCGCCCCTGGCGAGCTCGGATCATCGTCGCCGCACGCGGCGACCGACAGGCACATCGCGGCAACCGCTGACAGAGAAAGACCAAGTCGCATCTTGTTTCTCCTTGGTAGAAGTACGGCGCTCGTGACGCCGTGTACGCCACCACGTGTCCCACCGGGAGAAAAGTCAGGAAGGACTGTAATAATTGCGTCCATAGCGAAATGCAGTGGTAAGGAAATTGTCCTTACAATCGTTCAACGCTGAGATCGCGGCGTTTCAGAATCGAAACAGGGAAGGGATGTCCCCGACGCACTGCCGCAATTCTGGCGGGTTCTAGGGATCCTCCGGATGGCATGGTCAGTGCTTCATGGGAGACCAGCGCCGCCGCGTGGCCTTCGCCCCCCTGAGGCCCCGGCGGCGCTGTACTTTTGTCTGTCGTTCTCCCGGCGGTCGCGTCCTGCCACGCCTGAGCCCTCCCGCTCGCTTGGCCCGGCGCGGCCGGGGCCCGGCGGTGAACCGGCAGGCGCGGACGCGGATCGAGAGCGCAGCTCGCCGTCGCGTTGTATCGTCCGCCGCCCCATGGCGACGAAGCTCTCCTCTCCGCCGGACCAGAAGTTCGAGTGCCGCGACTGCCCGGCTCGGTGCTGCCGGCTGCCGTGGAACATCCGCTTCAGCAGCGACGAAGCCAGGCGGTACCTCGCCGAGCCCTGGGTGCGGGAGCGCGCCGGGGACGAGGGGGCCCTCGTCATTTCGCGCGGCGTCCTGCCCATGCGGGAGAAGGACCACCGGCTCCAGTGCGTCTTCCTCGACGACGACATGCTCTGCAGCATGCAGAAGCGGTTTGGCCACGAGTACATCCCGAAATCGTGCCAGGCGTTCCCCTTCGGGTTCGTCCGCGATGAGAAGGACGTCGTTGTCGCGCAGCTCTCCCAGCTCTGCCCGTCGATCCGCGACAACTACGGCAAGCCCGTGGACCGCCAGCTCAAGGCCAAGCTCCAGCAGCGCGGCGACACCGAGCGGATGTCGAAGGCGCTGGCGACGCTGAGCGGCGTCATCCTCCCCCAGCCGCAGTACCTGCGCGCCGTGAAGCACTGGGAAGAGCAGCTCGCGACCGACGCCTCGCCGGCGTCGACGCTGGCGCGGCTCTACGACTGGACAGCCGCCTTCGAGCGCGCCCTCCCTCAGGGCGGAGGCCGCGCCGCGGACGCCTCGGTCGACGCCGCCCTCGCGCACGCCAGCGCCGAGGCGCCCGCGCCGCTCGAGCCCCGCAAGAAGCCCTCTTTCTATGCCCGGGTGCTGTTCGCCTATCTCCTCGGCAACCTCTCTTATCCGTCGCGGGTCCTGGAGGCCCACCGCGTCGAGAAGGCCTCGTGGACGGAGCTCCAGGCGCTGCGCAGCTTCGGGAACAAGGTCGCCTGGATGCTCGGGCGAGGCACCGTCGACCTGCTGTTCATCCCCAGGCCGTTCAAGCTGCAGCGGGTGAGGACGGTCGATCGCTTCCTCGCCGGCGACGAGGGGACCGTCGTCAAGGACTACCTGCGCGTCGTGCTCCAGCGCCGGCACATCTTCTCGGCGCCCCGGCACCTCCTGGCCGCCGTGCTCGACCTGTCGCTCGCCACCGTCGTGATCTCCCGCTTCGCCCGCTGCCGCGCCGCGGCGGACGGCCGGGTCAAGGTCTCCCTGGAGGACGTCCGGGAGGGCATCAGCGTCGCCGAGCTCACCCTCCTGAGCCACGCCGCCCTCTCGGAGCAAGGCAAGCTCATGAAGAACCTGCGCTGGCTCCTCCTCACGAAGCGCGAGGGCTTACGGGCCCTGCTGGCGACCGAGGCCTAGTTCGGCGCGTCAGAAATCCCGCCTGGTACTACAGCCGCACGTCGCGGAATCTCCGCGGATTTCGATGAGCGGGCGGACGATCGGGACGCTTGGCTCGTTCGCACACTGGTGGAGCCCAGTTCGTTCGGTGCTCACCGATGTGCGGCTGTAGTACTAGCTAGTCCTCGTCCGGCACACCACGGGCGCGCCGCTCGCGTGCCCGACCCTCGTCCAGCCAGCATCTGGCATACACGAAGAGCGCGAGCGGAAGCCCGAGGTGCGCTATGTCCCCCCACGAGTAGCCGCGCGCCTCCGACGGCGTGGTCAGGGCGGCGGCAATCAGCGCAGCCCCGGAGATGAAAATCCCTATGGTTCTCGGGATCTTGTGCATATCCACCGGCGGTCAGAAGAAGGCGCACATGATCGAGATGCCTCCGAAGCCTGCATCTGACCAGTTCTGGCAGCGCTTCATGTCGCGCGGATTGCGCGCTCTCGGGCAGATCGCGCGGGTGGCGATGAGACTGGACCCCAACACGAAGACGGCACACCCGAGGGAGAAGGGGCTCAGTGCCTGCTGATCCGTCTCGATCGGCTCGTCGCCCTCTTCGAAGAGCGGCGCGGGGCTCGTGTCCTCAGCCACGGCGCCGCCATGGAGCACCGAGGCGCAGGGCACGTCCGCGAAGGCGCCGGGGTCGAGCGGGTTGAAGATGCGGACCAGCGCTTCGGGGCTGTCGGCACAGGCCGCCGCGAGCTCGGGCCGCCCGGCTTGGACGATCTGCGGGATCACGCTTTCGGCCGTCGTCGCTCGGTCGAGCGCCACCACGAAGCTACGCGGTGCGGGCCCGGCGTCCTCCTCGCCGGCGTCCTCCTCTACCCCTCGGCTCGGTTCCTCTGGTGCTCCACAGGCCGGCGCTCCCACAAGCACGGCGAGGGCAAGGGCGATCCTGGTGTGCATGAGCCACCCCTCCGCGCGACGGCGCTCGTTGCGCACGGAATGGCTTTGCGAACGACATGCCAGAGGGACAGCGGGAGGGGGCGAGGGGACCGAGCAGATCCAGGAAGGGAGCGAGGAGGCGACGCAGCGAGGGGAAGGCCAGGAGGAAGCCGAGGATCGAGCCGAGCAGCGCGCGCATGGGAACCCGGTGCGTCACACACGCTGCCACCCTAGATGCTTGTTCCACCTGGTTCCCCTGCTTCGTGGTGCGCGGCGGCCTTGGCACCGGCGTTCCGCCCGCTGACGGAGCCTCGCTCGTCTCCGGTCCTCGCTCCTTCGCCTTCTCTTCCGCGCCGCCCCGCTCCAGGGCTGGCGTCCTGCTCGCCTTCTCTGCGAGGGCCGCTCCCGTACCTGGCGCCAAGATCCCCGGGGATGCGACGGATCGCGGCGGTTCGTCCCCGCGGAACAGTCCCGCCAGGGCTAGCCCAGCGCGTCAGGTGTTCGCGGGGCTCGCTTACCGGCCGAGCATGACTATCCTTCCGCGCCCACGGGCCGCCAGGCCCATGGAGGCACGCGCATGATCGTCATGAAGTTCGGCGGCAGCTCGGTCGAGAGCCGCGCGCAGATCGAGAAGGTCCTTCTCATCGTCAGAGCTCGTCTGGATCGCCGCCCCGTCGTCGTGAGCTCCGCCCACAAGGGCATGACCGACGCGCTGATCAACGCGGCCAGGCTCGCCGCCACCGGGCGGTTCGACCCCTCCATCCCGGTGAGCAAGCAGCGCGCGGTCGCCGAGTCGCTCGGCTGCGCGCCCGACCTCCTCGCGCCCTTCTACGAGGAGATCGCGGACCTCTTGCGCGGCATCAGCCTCGTCAAGGAGCTCAGCCCGAGGAGCCTCGACTACATCGCGAGCTTCGGAGAGCGCCTGGCCGTCCGCTGCATCGCGGACTTCTTCGCCCGGAGCGGCGTGCCGGCCCGCGCCTACGACGTCTGGGACCTCGGCTTCATCACCGACGCGAGCTTCGGCCGCGCGCGCCCGCTGTCCGGCTTCGACGCCCGGGTCAAGGCCATGTTCGCCGAGCGCGTCCCCGAGGGCGTGGTCCCGATCGTCACCGGCTTCGTCGGCCGCAACGAGGCCGGCGAGATCACGACCGTCGGCCGCAACGGGAGCGACCTCACGGCCACGCTGCTCGCCGCGGGCCTCGGCGCCGAGGAGGCGCAGATCTGGAGCGACACCGACGGCGTGATGACCGCCGACCCGAGCGTCGTGAAGACGGCCCGGAACATCCCCACGATGCGCTTCGACGAGGCCGCGGAGCTCGCGTTCTTCGGCTCCCGCGTCCTGCACCCCTCCACGCTCCTGCCCGCCATGGAGAGGGGCATCCCGGTGCGGGTGCTCAACACGAACCGGCCGGATCACCCCGGCACGGTCATCGACTTCAACACCGACGCCGCGTCCCCGCCCGTGACCAGCATCGCGTACCGCGAGCGGCAGGTCGTGCTCAAGATCAGCTCGACCCGGATGTTCGGCGAGGTCGGCTTCCTCGCGCAGGTCCTCGCCGTGCTGGCCCGGCACGAGGTCGTGATCGACGTGATCACCACGTCCGAGGTGTCGGTCTCGATGACCACCGACGACCTCGGGAAGCTCAGCCGCGCGCTGCCCGAGCTCGAGCGGTTCGGCGCCTGCGAGGTCCTGCCCAACCGGACGACGCTCGTGATCGTCGGCCAGGGCCTGCCCAACCGGAAGGGCGTCGCCGCGCAGGTGCTCGACGCGATGGCCGAGGCCGGCGTCAACGTCGAGATGCTGAGCTACGCCATGGGCAGCATCAACCTGTCGATGGTCATCGAGGACGCGAGCGTCGCGGCCGCGGTCGCGGTGCTGCACCGCTCTCTCTTCGAGAGGGCGCGGTAACACCCTTCGATCCCAGGAGAAGGCGCGGCAACGCTCCTCGAGGAGGGCGAGGTCGCGCCGCGGCGCCGCGATGGCTCGATGCGGCCGGCCGCCGCCCGGGTGACGGGACGTTGACAGGCGTGACGCGACGCGGGCGCCGCAGTAGGCGTAGCCCTCGGCCGGACCCGGCGTCCGGCCCCGGGAGACCATGACAGCGGCACACCTCGACGGCGGCGCGGCGGCGGCATCAGCATCGATCCCGCGCGAGAGCACGAGCGACATCCTGCGGAGGATCGAGGCTGCGCACGGGGCCGTCGGCCCGGGCGCCCTCGCGTTCGACGCGGACGGCACCCTCTGGGAGGGGGACGTGGGCGTCGACCTGTTCGAGGCGTTCCTCGCCGGGCGCCACGCGCGGCCCGAGGCCGAGGCGGCGCTGCGCCGCGAGGCCGAGGCGTTCGGCGTCGCCGCGGAGGGCGGCGCGCACGAGATCGCCGGCGCGCTCTACGCGGCGTTCGCCGCCGAGCGCTACCCGGAGGACCGGGCCTTCGCGATGATGGCCTGGGCCTTCGCGGGGTGGCGCGAGGACGAGCTCGCCGCCCTGGTCGACCGCGTGCTCGAGGAGAAGGGCCACGCGGGGCGGATCCGGCCGGCGCTCCTGCCGATCCTCGACTGGGCGCGGTCGCGCGGCGTCCCTGTGTACGTCGTGTCCGCCTCCCCGCGCGCCGTGATCGAGCGCGCCGTCCGGCGGCTCGGCGTCGCGCCCGAGCGGATCGCCGCCATGACCCCGGCCGTCCGCGAGGGCCGGCTCGCCCCCGAGCTCGGCGCGGTCGCGACCTACGGCGACGGGAAGATCCGCGCCCTCGAGCGCCTCTTCCCCGAGCTCGCGGTGCTTGCGGCCTTCGGCGACAGCGCGTACGACGCCGCCCTGCTGAGGACGGCGCGGGTGCCCGTCGCGGTCTCCCCGAGCCCGAAGCTGCTCGCGGTCGCGGACACGATCCCCGGGCTCGTCCTGCTCGCCACCTGAGCTGCCGCCATGGCCACCCTCTCGCTCCGCGGCCTGACCCGCCGCTTCCCCAACGCCGAGCGCCCCGCCCTCGCCGGTCTGGATCTCGAGGTCGAGGACGGCGAGCTGCTCGTCCTCGTCGGCCCCTCCGGCTGCGGCAAATCCACGGCGCTCCGGCTGATCGCGGGCCTCGACAGCCCCGACGGCGGCGCGATCTCGATCGGCGGCCGCGACGTCAGCCGCGTCGCGCCGGAGGACCGCGACGTGGCCATGGTCTTCCAGGGCTATGCCCTGTACCCGCACATGACCGCGCGCGACATCATGGGCTTCCCGCTCAGGATGCGCGGGGTCGCGCGGGCGGAGCGGGCGCGCCGCGTCGAGGAGGCGGCGGCGCTGCTCGGCGTCGGCCACCTGCTCGACCGGCGCCCCGGCGAGCTCTCGGGCGGCGAGCGCCAGCGCGTGGCCATGGGCCGCGCGATCGTGCGCGCCCCGGCGGCGTTCCTCTTCGACGAGCCGCTCTCGAACCTCGACGCCGCGCTGCGGGCCGAGCTCCGGGTCGAGCTCGCGGCGCTCGTGCGCCGCCTCGGCACGACGTCGGTCTACGTGACCCACGACCAGATCGAGGCGATGACCCTGGGCGACCGCATCGCCGTGCTGCGCGCCGGCGAGCTCCAGCAGGTCGGCCCGCCGCGCGCCATCTACGAGGCGCCGGCGAACACCTTCGTGGCCGGGTTCCTGGGCACGCCGGCGATCAACCTGGTCCCGCTCGAGCGCGCCGGCGATCGGTACGAGGGCGCGGCGCTCTCGCTGCCCGCCCCGCCGGGGATGGCGCTGCCCGACCGGGCCATCGCGGGCGTGCGGCCCGAGCACCTGCGCGTCGCGCCGGGGCCGGGCGACGCGGGGGCGTGGGGCGACGCCGGGGCCGCGGCGCGGGGCGAGGTGGAGGTCGAGGCGCGCGTCGTGATCGCCGAGCCGCTCGGCGCCGAGACGTACCTGTACCTCGACGCCGGCGGGACGCGGCTGCGCGCGAGGGCGCACGGCTTCGCGACGCCCGCGCCCGGCGAGGCGGTGCGCGCGCGGCTCGATCCGCGCGTCGTGCTCTGGTTCGACGCGGGCACCGGCGCGCGGATCGCCCCGCCGCGGGCCGCGTCATGAGCGGACGAGGCCGCGCCGCGCGCGGGGAGGCCGCCTCGTGAGCGGGCGCGCGCGCGGCGCGGCGCGGTCCGGGGCGAGCGCCGCCTGCTCGCGGCGCGACGCGCTCCGGGCGCTCGCCGCGTCGATCGCCGCGGCCGCGTCCGGCGCGACCGGCTGCGCGCGGCGCGCGCCGGACGGGCGCATCGAGGCCTCGCTGTGGTTCGCCTACGGCGGCAAGAACCGCGAGGTGCTCCTGTCGCTCATCGACCAGTTCCACCGCGAGCAGGGCCGCTACCGCATCGACGCGGTGTACCAGGGCGACTACTTCGAGGCGCTCGCCAAGCTGCGGACCGCGCTCGCGGCGCGCGCGGCGCCCGCGCTGACGCACGTCGTCGGCGAGGTGGTGCCTTACCTGGCCGAGGCGGGCGTGCTCGAGCCGCTCGATCGGTTCCTCGGCGCGCCCGGCGCCGGGCACGCCGATCTCGACGTTGTCGAGGCGCTCGGCCAGGCGGGGACGTTCGTCGGCGGGGGCGAGCGCCCGCTCGTGTGCCTGCCGTTCAACCGGTCGACGCCGATCGCCTATTACAACCGCGATGTGTTCCGCGAGCTCGGGCTGTCGCCGCCGTCGACCTGGGACGAGCTCCGCGCGGCGGCGGCGCGGCTCATGGTGCGTGACGGAGGTGGCACGCGGCGGTGGGGGTTCGAGTGCCCGATCGACTGGTGGTTCTGGGCGGCGCTCGTGGGGCAGGCGGGCGGCGAGCTCCTCGGCCCGGACGGCGCGCCGGCGTTCGGCGGCGAGGCGGGCGTGCGCGCGCTCCGGTTCTGGCAGACGCTCGTGCACGAGGACCGCACGATGAAGCCGCCGCCGGGGCGCGACTACAACGCGTGGCAGGTGACGAACACCGACTTCCTCTCGGGCCGGGTCGCGATGATCTGGACCTCGACCGCGTTCCTCCGGTACCTGGAGGAGAACGCGGGGCAGGCGGGCGCGGGGAAGTTCGAGGTCGGCGCGGCCCCGCTGCCGCGCGACGTGCGCTCCTCGGTGCCCACGGGCGGGACGATGTTCGTGATGCCGCGGGGCGCGGCGCCGGCGGCGCAGGAGGCGGCGTTCGCGTTCCTGCGCTGGATGATGCAGCCGTCGCAGGCGAACGCGTGGGCGACGCGGACGGGCTACATGCCCGTCTCGCGGCGCGGCCTCGAGGAGCTCACGCGGGGCGGCTACTACGCCGCGCACCCGAACGACCGTGTCGCCGTGGACCAGCTCGCGCACGCCGCGCCCTGGCCCTGGTCTCCGGACCTGTTCCGCGTCCAGCGCGAGGCGGTGCAGCCCCGGCTCGAAGAGGCGGTGCTCGCTCAGCGCGACGCCGCCGAGACCCTCTCCGAGGCCGTCCGCGTGGCGCGCGAGCGATGAAGCCCAGGCACCCCCTCTCGCCTTATCTGCTCCTCCTGCCGACCGCGGCCTTCCTGGCCGTGTTCTTCCTGGTCCCGCTCCTGCTCGCGGCCAGGAACAGCTTCTACGCGTGGGACCTGCTCACGCCGCCGCGTTACGTCGGGCTGCGGAACTACGAGGTCCTCGCCGGGAGCGGCGAGCTCATGGGCACGCTCCTCCGCACGCTCGGCTACAGCGCCGTCGTTGTGACGCTCTCCGGCTCTCTCGGGCTCGCGCTGGCGGTGGCGCTCGATCGGCCGGGGCCTGTCTATGCCTTCGTGCGGGGCGCGGTGTTCAGCGCCTATGTCGTGTCGTGGGTCGCGGTGGCGCTCCTCTGGATGTGGATCCTCGACGCCGACGGGGTCTTCTCGGCGGCGCTCCGCGGGCTCGGCCTCCCGACGATGAGCTGGCTCGGCGACCCCCGGTCGGCGTTGCTCGCGCTGGCCGCGGTGAGCGTCTGGAAGATCACCGGGTATGCGATGGTCATCTTCCTGGCGGGCCTCCAGGACATCCCCCGCGCGCTGCACGAGGCGGCGGCGCTCGACGGCGCCGGCCCGTGGCGGCGGTTCCGCCACGTGACGTGGCCGCTGCTCCGCCCGAGCGCCGCCTTCGTGGCGACGACGAGCCTCATCCTCTCCTTCCAGGCGTTCGACGTGATCCGCGTGATGACGCAGGGGGGACCGGTCAAGTCGACGACCCTCTTCGTTTACGCCATCTACGAGCATGTCTTCGTGAACCTGCGGGTCGGCCGGGCGAGCGCGATGATCGTGATCTTCTTCGGGTTTTTGCTCCTCCTGACGGTCCTTCAGCTCTGGGCGCTCCGCGCGGACGCGCCGCGCGAGGGGAGGCGGTCGTCATGACGGCGTTGCGCAGCGGCGGCGCGGCCGCGGGGCGCTTCGGCGCGCGCCGGCTCATCTCGGACGTCGTGCTCCTCCTCGTGGCCGTCGTGTGGCTCGGGCCGTACGCGTGGATGACGATCACCTCGCTGAAGACGCTGCCCGAGATCACCCGTGCTCCGGCGTACCCGTTGCCGCAGGCGATCCAGCTCGGCGCGTACCGCGAGGTGCTCCAGGCGGTGCCGGTGATGCGGTATTTCGCCAACACCGTGCTCATGGCGACGGCCATCGCGCTCCTGCAGATCGCGCTGGCGCTCCCGGCCGGCTATGCCCTCGCGAAGCTCCGGTTCGTCGGTCGGAACGCCGCGTTCGTCCTGGTGCTCTCGTGCCTGCTCATCCCGGCGCAGGTGACGTTCGTCCCCGTGTTCACGATGCTCGGCGCGGCCGGCCTCGTGAACACGTTCGCGGCGCTGATCCTCCCCTTCGGGGTCAGCGCGCTCGGGACGTTCCTTGTGCGCCAGGCGCTGCTCTCGGTCCCTGACGAGATCATCGAGGCGGCCAGGATGGATGGGGCGGGCGAGCTCAGGATCATCTATCTGATCCTCGGCCCGATGCTGCGGCCGACGCTCTCGGCGCTGTTCCTGTTCAGCTTCGTCTTTCACTACAACGATTACTTCTGGCCGCTCGTCATGACGACCGACGATCAGGTGCGCACGCTGCCGCTCGCGATTGCCCTCCTACGGGAGCAGGGGACGGGGGTCCGCTGGCACCTCGTGATGGCGGGCAACGTCCTCCTGAGCCTGCCGGTGCTGCTCGTGTTCGCGGCGGCGCAACGGCAGCTCCTGCGCGCGGTGACGGCGCGGGTCTGAGCGGGTCTGGAGCGGATCGGGCGCCCGAGCACGGCCGGTGTCGGAGGCCGCCGAGCCGCCGGTGACAGCGCGGTTTGCCCGGCCGGCGTGTGCATCGACGTGGCAGTGAGCGGCCGGGCGCGATCGCACCTTTCATTGACGCCGGCGATCGCCTCGCCGCGCAGCGCGCCTCGGCGCCGGATCGAGGGGAATCGCTGCGCTGTTTGTTCCCGTCCGGACGCCCTCGCTTCTGGCCCGGTCGTCGCACCGGCTCGCAGCGGCAAGCGCAGCGCCGGCCGGGCGCCGCGGAAGGAGATCCACGATGACGACGACCGAACCAATGATGAAGAAGGAAGAGGGCAAGGTCACGACGAAGATCGAGGAGAGGACCGGCAGGGTCCCGTCCGGCGCTTACCTCGGGCTGGCGATCGGCTCGATGCTGGCCTCGGCCGGCTTCATGCTGGCCGGCAAGAAGCAGATCGCGAACTTCGTCGGCCAGTGGGTGCCGTCCCTGCTCGTGATCGGCCTGTACAACAAGCTGGTCAAGATCGAGCACGAGATGGGATTCGGCGGCTACCGCTGACAGCGACCTGCCGCGGACGGCGGGGGGTCGCGATCTCCCTCCGCCTCCGCGCGCGTGACGACACGCTACGGACTGCCGGCGGGGCGGAGCGGCTGCCCGGCGAGGCGTAACGGCTGCCCGATGGCGTGATCGAAGCATCCCGTCCCAGAAAAGAGCCAGTTTATTGAGCAGTACGCGATGGCTCAAGGTGGCAAGTTTTGGAGCAATGATTGTTGACGACGAATGTTTTCGCTGAGCATGATTGATGACGACGGCCCGAGCCCGTAGCACGACGACTCCCGGCCGAATGACGGCGAGCTCCGCCTCGGATGACGATGGCTCCTCGCGGCGTGACGACGGCCTCCGCCTCGATGCCGGCGGCGCGGCGCCGCGCGACACGCGCCGCGCCGTCGTAGTCAAGAGACATGCTCCCGCAGGCGCTGGCCGGCTCGATGACCAAAACGTGCGATCCCCTGGACGTCCCTTTCCGCACGCACCTGGCCTTGGGTCAGGGCCAAACCTACCTCTCTTCCCGAAGAGGCAGACGACAACGACCCGACGCTCGAAGCTCCGGCCGCGAAGCTGGTCGACCAGGACTACGTCGAGCGCCTCGACGAGGCCGCCGAGGAGCTGACCCAGGTGGCGAAGACCGCGGCCGCGCGGCCCGCAGGACAGAAGGTCACGAGCGGCGACCTCGACCGGACCGACGGTATCAACCTGAGCCTGCTCGAGCCGATCGTGCGGGTGCTCGAGCGCGCCAACGAGCAGGATCCGACCATTCCGCGGCTCGTGCCCATCGCGACCCGGAGGCTGTTCAGCCGCAAGATCCGGAAGAAGACCACCGGGACGTCCGTCGGGGGCGGCACCGGGGACGGCACCGCCGGCGACGGCGGCGCCGCCGGCACGCCGCCGGACGAGGAGGATCCGCTCGAAGGCGACGACACGCCGGTCTGAACCGAGAGCGCCCTCCGCCGGGAGCGCGCGCCGCTGCTCCCGACACCGCCGGGTCGTACTCGGATCGCCCGCCGCCCGCCACGCAGCGCGCGCCTTCGTTCACACCACCCCCGAGAACACCTCTCCCTCTCCGGCCTCCGGCCTCCGGCCGCCGCGCGCCGCTAACCATCGTCCAGATCTCGACATTTCCATGGAATCCTTCTTGCTGAGCTCGCGCGCGCGACGAACGGAGGAACTCATGCGTCAGCCACTTTCTCGTTCTCTTGTCCTGGTAGGGCTCGTGTCCACGAGCGTTTTCTCGTCCTTCCTCGGGGCCTGCGGGTCGGAGGGGCCCGCACCGATGCCCGGCCTCGGTATCGAGGGCTCTGATCCGCGGATCACGGTGACGGAGGTCCCGCCGCCGGCCATCAGCGGCGGGACGCTGCTCATCGCCCGCGACGGCCGCACGGCGGTGGCGGCGGACGCCGACCGCGACCGCGTCTGGATCGTCGATCTCGACGGCGGCGAGGTGGCGGCGGTCGCGCTGGAGCGCGGCGACGAGCCGGGGCGGCTCGTCGAGGACGCGAGCGGCCAGGTCCACGTGGCGCTCCGGCGCGCCGGGGCCGTGGCGACCGTCGATATCGAGGCGCGGTCGGTCGTCGCGCGCAGGGAGGTCTGCCGCGCGCCCCGCGGGGTCGCCTTCGACGCCTCCCTCGACGCCATCCACGTCGCCTGCGCCGGCGGTGAGCTCGTGACGCTCCCGGCCTCCGGCGGCCCCGCCATCCGGAAGCTCCGCCCCGCCGCCGATCTGCGCGACGTCGTGGTCGACGGCGACCGGCTCCTCGTCAGCCGCTTCAAGTCCGCCGAGACGCTGGTCGTGGGCCCGGACGGCGAGGTGCTCTCGCGCCGCGCGCTCCCCGCCTTCCGCTCGACCGGGTTCCGCTCCTCGGACTACGCGCCTTCCGTGGCCTGGCGCATGACGCCGCGCCCAGGCGGCGGCGCGATGATGGTGCACCAGCGCGCGATGTCGTCACAGGTCACCCTCGCGCCGGGCGGTTATTACCAGGCGGCCGACTGCGATGGGAACATCGTGCACGGCACGATCAGCAGGATCGACCCGGCGGACGCTCCCGACTCACCGGCCACCGCGCCGCCTGCGGCCGCGATCCCGGGCGTCTCGCTGCCGGTCGACATCGCTGTCGCGCCCGACGGCGCGCGCCTCGCCGTCGTGGGCGCCGGCAACAACGTTGTCGTGACCACGACGGTCGGCGACATGACGAACAGCTCCGCGACAGCCAACTGCAATCCCGAGGTCACCTCGCAGCCGCTGAGCGGGCAGCCGATCGCCGTGGCCTTCGACGGCCGGGGCGCCGTCGTCGTGCAGCTGCGCGAGCCGGCCGCCCTGGAGGTGCTCGGCGGGCGCACCATCGCGCTGCCGGGCGAGAGCGTGAGAGACACAGGTCATGAGATGTTCCATCGCCCGCCGAACGGCTTCAGCGCCGTCGCGTGCGCGTCGTGCCACCCCGAGGGACACGAGGACGGGCAGACGTGGAACTTCGATCCCGTGGGCCTGCGGCGGACGCAGGCCATGGGCGGCGGCATCCTGCAGACAGCGCCCCTCCACTGGAGCGGCGACATGCAGGATCTCGCGGGCCTGATGGGGGAGGTGTTCGTCTCCCGCATGGGCGGCCCGAAGCCCGGCGCCCGGCGGCTCGACCTGATGGCCCGTTACATCGACAGCCTGCCCGCCTTCCCGGCGTCGCCGCCCGAGGACGAGGCCGCCGTGTCGCGCGGCGCGGCGCTCTTCCATGACAAGAAGGTGGCCTGCGCCGACTGCCACAGCGGCCCGATGCTCACCAACAACCGGAACGAGGATGTCGGGACCGGCGAGCTCCTGCAGGTGCCCTCGCTCATCGGCATCTCCGGGCGCGCCCCGTTCATGCACGACGGCTGCGCCGCGACGCTCCACGATCGCTTCGATCCCGCGTGCGGAGGCGACGATCACGGCGACGTCTCCGGTCTGACCCCGGCGCAGGTCGACGATCTCGTCGCCTATCTCGAGTCCCTCTGAGCGCTCGCCCGGCCGCGCTCCCCGCGCGACACGATTGAGGCGTTCCTCATCACCCGGGGCCGATTGCCACGATCGCGCCCCGTGATCTTCCGACCAGCGCGACGCCAGCGCCGCAACCGACGGGAAATCCGGACGCGCGTCAGGGGACGTCGCGGCTCCCCCGGACGGCACAGCGGTTGCTCCGCCATCGGGCAGACACCGCGATTCGATGGATCCGAGCCACAGGCACGGTCTTGTCTTCTTCTCACGACAGGGCGAGCCGGGGCTTCCAGCGGAGAAGCGGAACCGCGCGGAGGCGCGAGCTCGCAAGGAGGAGACCATGCCGAGAGGCGACAAATCCAGCTACACAGGCAAGCAGAAGCGACAGGCCGAGCACATCGAGGAGGGGTACGAGAAGCGCGGCGTGCCGGAAGAGGAGGCCGAGCGGCGGGCCTGGGCGACCGTCAACAAGATGACCGGCGGAGGGAAGAAGTCGGGCTCGGGGGTGGGCAAACCGGTGAACAAGGAGCCGGCGAAGAAGGGAGGCCGCAAGGGCGGCGCGGCGTCCAGGGCGCGGCCGGCTGCCGCGAGGAGCGCGGCGGCGAAGAAGGCGGCCGCGACCCGCAAGCGGAACGCCGCGGCGAGCGCCGGGCGGGGGACGGCCGCGAAGAAGGCGCCGAGGAGCGCGAGCGCGAAGAGCGCGACGAAGAAGCGCGCGACGAGCGCGACGAAGAAGAGCGCCGCGCCCGGCGCGCGCTCGGGCAGCGCCTCGCGCACGACGACGAGCCGCCGCGCCCGCGCGACGCAGGGCACGGCGCGCCGCAGCGGGGCAGGGGCCTCGCGCAAGACGACCTCGCGGCGGACCGGGACAGGCGCGCGGCGCGCCGCGAGCGGGTCCTGACCTCGGCGTGAGGAGGGGAGAGGGGACGAACATGCAGGAACTTCGGAGCAATGAGGCATCGGACGGCGAGGGCCGCGTGGAGAGCGACGAGTCCGGACCGCAGGAGGAGAGCCCGAGGGGGCGCGCGTTCCTCGCGACCCTCGTCCGCGAGCTGTTCCAGACGGAGCGCTCGGCGAAGGCGCATCCGCTTGTCGAGGCGCAGCGACTCGGCGATGTGCCGCCGGCGCACGCCCTGCGGGCGATCTCGGCCCACGCGGAGGCCGTGCTGTCGGAGCTCCCCTCGCTCCTCGGCGAGCGCGGGCTGCCCGTCAGCGTGGGTGGGAGCGCGGTGGGCCAGGCCTTCTCGGCGCTGCGCAATCACATCGCCGATCACCTGCTGAGCACCGAGAAGTCCTACCGCGGGACGCTCCTCGGGATGCGCCACGGCGTCGACCTTGTCGAGCTGATCCAGTACGTCGCCGCGGCGGAGGGCGACACGCTCCTCGCCGCGTGGTGCGCGCGCTGGCTCTCGACGCGCCGGCCCCTCGTCGAGGCGGCGGCGTGCGAGCTCGCGTGGTTCGCGGCGCGCCCGGCGCGCGCCACCCGGGCGGCGAAGGACAACGTCGTCGCCCACCTGCTCCAGGGCCTCGTCTACCGCGCCGAGCTCGCGGCGCAGCTGCTCCGCCGCCTCGCCCCGCTCGCGAGGTGACCCCTGCCGGCCGCGCGAGCGGCGGCCCTTTTGCTGGAGATACGGTGGTGATGCGTCGATCCATGGCTGTCCTGTTGAACTTCTCTTCCCGGTCGAACCGCGCGGCGGAGCAGCGCGTGCGGCTCGCGGAGCTCCTGAAAGAGAGCGGCTTCGACGCCGAGATGCTGTGCGCCGAGAAGGGCCAGCACATGGGGGAGCTCGCCCGCCGCGCGGCGCGGGGGCCTCACGATCTCGTCGTGGCGGGCGGCGGCGACGGCACGATGAACACGGTCGCCGCCGCGATCGCCGACACCGACAAGACGATGGGGGTCTTGCCGCTCGGGACGGTGAACCATTTCGCCAAGTACCTCGGCGTTCCGCTGACCCTCGAGGGCGCCGTGCGCACGCTTGTCGAGGGGCGGCGCGTCCGGGTCGACCTGGGCGAGGTCAACGGACGGGTGTTCGTGAACAACTCGACGCTGGGCATCTACCCGAGCATCGTGCGCGAGCGCGAGGCGCTCCGGAAGCGGAGCGGGCTGAACAAGTGGTTCGCCCTTGCGCTGGCGACCGCCTCGGGGATCCGGCGGCACGAGGGCGTCCGTCTCCGGCTCCTCCTGGACGGGCAGGAGCTCCAGCTGGACACGCCGTTCGTGTTCGTGGCGAACAACGACTTCAAGCTCGGCGACGTCGATCTCGCCCGCCAGCGCCCGCCGAGCTCGGGCGAGCTCGGCGTGTGCGTCGCGCACGCGGACAGCCGCCTCTCCAGGGTCAAGCTCATCGCCAGCGCCCTCGCCGGGCGCATCCATAAGGCGAGCGATTTCAGCATCTTGCGCACGACGGAGCTCCGGGTGGAGGCGCCGCATCGGCGCCGCCTCCACGTGGCCGCGGACGGCGAGATCCTCAGGATGACGCCGCCGCTGTGCTATCGCACGCGGCCTGAAGCGCTCAGCGTCATCGTGCCCCTGTCGTCCGACGTCAGCTCGGGCCCACGACGGCAGGAGGGCTCATCGGAGCACGCCACCGCGCTGGGGGGATGATGCATCATGCGCACGCTCGTGCACCTGTCGGATCTGCACTTCGGCCGAGTCAACAAGGACATCCTCCGCCCGCTGATCCAGAGGATAGGGGGGCTCGAGCCGCACGTGGTCGTGATCTCGGGCGATCTGACCCAGCGGGCGCGCAGCGCCGAGTTCGTCGAGGCGCGCGCCTTCCTCGACGCGCTGCCCTCGCCGCAGATCGTGGTGCCGGGCAACCATGATGTCCCGCTCTACAACCTGTTCGACAGGTTCTTTCGCCCGCTGGACAGGTACCGGAGCCACATCACGGACGACCTCTCGCCGTTCCACCTCGACGCCGAGCTCGCCGTCCTGGGCATCAACACCGCGCGCTCGCTGACGATCAAGGACGGGCGCATCAACGAACACCAGATCCAGGGGATCAAGGCGAGGCTGTGCGATCTCGGCCCCGAGATCGCGAAGATCGTGGTCACGCATCATCCGTTCGATCTGCCCGAGAGCTCGCCGCATGCGATCGTCGGGCGCGCGAGGCAGGCGATGGCGGCGATCGCGGGCTGCGGCGTCGACGTCATCCTGTCCGGTCATCTGCACCTGAGCCATACGGGGCACTCGGCGGAGCGGTTCGAGGCCGGCGGCCACTCGTCGCTCATCATCCAGGCCGGCACGGCGACCTCGACGCGCGGGCGTGGCGAGCAGAACGCGTTCAACGTGATCCGCATCGACGGGCGGAAGATCGAGATCGAGCGGAACTTCTGGCAGCCGGACAGCAGCGTCTTCGGGATCGCGAGCGCCGAGCATTTCGAGGAGACGGCGCGGGGGTGGGTGCGGGCGGCGTAGGCCTGGCGCGCTGGGCGGTGCTGTCATTGGCCCAGAGCGGTTTCACATGAAGACGGGAAGTCGGTAAGAGCCTTGGGAGCTTCTTCCCGCCTTCCGGCCTTCATGTTCGAATGGCAGCACCACCGCGCGCTGTCTGATGAGTCGAGTGAACGGTGGGCGCCCGGAGCGGGCGCCGTGGCGCCCCGGCTCCCTTCACCCGATCAAGCGAGCTTCCCGAGCTCCCGGAACCGCCCGCGCAGGTCGTTGTAGAGCCCCCGGTACACCGCGTGGATCTCCCGGTACCGCGCCGCGCGCGCCGGATCCGGCGCGACGCGCGAGACGACATGGACGAACGCGTCCGCCGCCTCCTCGACCGACGAGAACAGCCCCGCGCCCGCCGCGCCGAGGAGCGCCGCGCCGTAGGCCGGCCCCTCGGTCGACGTGGTGATCGCCACCGGCGCCTCGAAGACGTCGGCCATCAGCTGGCGCCAGAACGCGCTGCGCGCCCCGCCGCCGGTCAGCCGGATCTCGTCGATCGTGACCGCCGCCGCGCCGTTCGTCTGCCCCACGCCGCGCATCAGATCCAGCGAGTCCGCCAGCCCGAACGTGATGCCCTCCAGCACCGCGCGCGAGACGTCGGCCTTCGTCGTCCGGGCGCTCAGCCCCACGAACGCGCCGCGCGCCGCCGCGTCGTTGTGCGGCGTGCGCTCGCCCATCAGGTACGGCAGGAAGACGACGCCGCCCGCGCCGGGGCGCGCCGTCGACGCCGTGTCGGCGATGATCTCGTACGGATCGACCTTGCGGATCTCGGCCGCCATGCGCTCCCCGTCGCCGAGGACGTCGCGGTACCAGCGCAGCGCGCCGCCGGCGGCGAGCATCACCCCCATCAGGTAAAACCGGCCCGGGACCGCGTGGCAGAAGCTGTGGAGCCGCATCTCGGGCTCCACGATCCAGGAGTCGGTGTGCGCGAGGATCACGCCGCTCGTGCCGACCGACGCCATCGCCCGGCCGCTGCGCACGATGCCGAGCCCCACCGCGCCCGCCGCGTTGTCCGCGGCGCCCCGCACGACGAGCGTGCCCGCCGGCAGGCCCGTCGCGGTCGCGACCTCGGACGTGAGCTGGCCGAGCGGCGCGTTCGAGGGCGCGGACCGCGGGAACACCGCGCGCGGGACCCCGACCGCCCCGAGGAGCTCGGCGCTGAAGGAGCGATCCCCCGGCGAGAACGCCAGCGTGCCGCTCGCGTCGCTGTCGTCCGTCCCGAGCTCGCCCGTCAGCCGCAAGCCCACGAAATCCTTCGGCATCAGCACCGCGCGCACGCGGGCGAACGCCTCGGGCTCGTGCTCCCGGAGCCAGAGCAGCTTCGGCAGCGTGAACCCCTCGAGCGCGCGGTTGCCGACGAGGCGCGCGAGCCCCGCGTCGCCGACCTTCGGGTTCGCGCGGATCGCCTCGCACTCGGCCGTGGTGCGCGTGTCGCACCACAGGATCGCCGGCCGGATGACGGCCTGCTGCTCGTCCAGCAAGACCGCCGAGTGCATCTGCCCCGTCAGCCCGATCGCGCGCACCTCGTCCCGGCGCGGGCCGAGGGCGCGGGCGAGCTCGCCGAGGGCGCTCAGCGCCGCCGCGGCGAAGTCCTCGGGATCCTGCTCGGCCCACCCGGCGTGCGGCGTGGAGAGCGGATATTCGCGGTGCGCCGACGCGACCGCCGCGCCGCGCTCCGTTTCGACTGCGATGGCCTTGAGGCCGCTGGTCCCGACGTCGATTCCGATCACGATGGCCATGAAGAGCGTCCTTTTTCGTAAAGTGAAAGTGAGCGGCTAGAACACGACCTGGAGCTTCATGGGCGCGGTGCCCTTCTTCATCATCTCCAGCCCGCGCTGGAGCTCCTCGACGGGCATCGCCTCGGAGAGGAGCCGCTTCACGTCGACGGCCCCGCGCTCCATCAGCTTGAATGCCCGGTCGTACGTCCTCCTGATCGCGAAGCTGCCGATGATCTCGAGATCGCGCCGGTACAGCTCGAACGGCGAGATCTCGACTTTGTCGTGCGGCCCACACACGCCGAACACGAGGTACCGGCCGCCATTCTTGACGTACTGGAGCGAGTCGCCGAGGACCCGCGCGATGCCGGTCGCGTCGATCACGACGTCGAAGCCGTAGGGCGCGATCTTCTTGAGCTTCGCCGCGAGCGCGTTGTCGGCGAGGACCACCTCGGTCGCGCCGTGCTGGCGCGCCAGATCGAGCTTCGACTCGACGACGTCGACCACGGTGACGGCGGCCGCGCCGTTCGCGCGGCTCGCCTGGAGGTGGAGCTGGCCGATCGGGCCGGCGCCGAGGACCAGGACCTCCGAGCCGATCTCGATGCGCGCGCGATCCTGGCCGAAGACGACGCACGCGAGCGGCTCGCAGAACGCCGCCTCGGCGAACGAGACGCGCTCGAAGCGATAACAGTTCTTCGCGGGCACCCGGACGAGCTCGGCGAAGCCGCCGTCGCGGGTCACGCCCACGGCGTTCCACTTCAGGCAGTGGTTCTGCCGGTTGATCATGCAGAAATGGCACTCCTCGCAGGTCACGGTCGGGTCGACCATCACCCGATCGCCGGGCCGGAGGCCCTCGACCTCGTCGCCCACGGCGGCCACCTCGCCGGCGAGCTCGTGCCCCGGGATCAGCGGGAACGTCGGGAAGAAATCGCCCTCCCAGATGTGCACGTCGGTCCCGCAGATGCCACACGCCTTGGCCCGGACGAGGACGTCGCGCGGGCCGATCTGCGGCGGCGCGACGTCGTTGCGTACGACGATCTTCTTCACGGCTTCGAGCACGGCTGCCTTCATGCGAGACCCTCCTCGGGCCGCCGCGGAGGCAGCGCGCGGCTGCTCGCTGCGAGGCCCTCTCGTGGTCGTCGCATAGGCGCGCCGCGGCCGCGCGTCGAGATCCCTCGAGCGCCGCCCGGCGCGCCGTCGCGCAGGGCGGGCTGACGCGGGATGTCAGGACTTCGCGGACTGCTTGGGCGGGGAGATCGTGCGCCAGAGGAACGCGTAGACGTCCATCAGATCGCGCGGGGCGAGGCTGCGCTCGCGCAGGCGCCGCTCGAGGTCGCGCGCGAGCGACTGCATCCGGGCATAGCCCTCGGCGCTCGGCACGCGATCGTAGGCGAGGTTGAAGCCGAGCACGACGGCCTGCTTCTCGAAGAAGGAGGGCTTCACGAAGACGTGCTCGCCCGGGTAGACGAGCGCGCTCAGGATCGTCGCGAGCGGCCACGTGACGACCTTGGCCGCCGCGAGCACGCCGGCGAACCGGTCGAAGCGCGCGGCGTAGTCGTCCGCGCCATAGAGGAGATCGACGACCGCCTCGGCATAGGCGCGGTGGTGCTCGGCCGGCATCTTGTTGAAGGGGATGAGGTCGCCGAGCGGGTGCAGGAGGCCGGTCGCCGCCTTGTGGACCTTGGTGATCCGCTCCATGAAATCGGTGAGGTTGCCCGCCGCGAGGAGCGCCTCGAGCTCGCCCTTGCTGAGGAGCGCGCGGGCGGTCTCGATGGCGCCCTGCTTGAAGGCCTTGCTCTTCTTCTTCCCGCCCTCGGGCGCGTGGGCCCCGACGGCGCCGCGCTCCTCGGCGACGAAGTGCGGGCCCCCGAACCCGCCCTCGAACTGCGACTCGAAGCTCGTGACCTGCTCGTCGAAGCTCGTGAGCGGCGGCGCGACAACGCGCGCGCGCTGCTTCCTGGCGGCGGACGACGGCCGGTCGCGGAGCCCGCGGATCCTGGCCTCGAGCGCGTTCGCCTCGTCGTCGCCGAGCTGCACCGGCTCGAGCTTCGACCAGAAAGCCTTGGCGATGGAGTGATTGTGGCCGTCTTCGAAATCGTAGAAGCGCTTTTCGTCGCGCTCCTCGACGAGGTATCCGAGTCCCCACTGGGGACACCCCGGGTGCTTGACGATGATCGGGGCTGAAGGTTCCGTTGAACGAGAGGTCGCCATAGGCGGCGCAGCCTACTCTATCTTGGGACGACCGCACCCCGCTCCGGAGCCGCTTCTGGACTCGTGTTCAGGTATGGCGCTCCGGCGGCGCGCAATCGGGCCCATCCGCGCCGGCCCCCGGTCGCGACGCGAGGCGCTAGTTGACGTCGCGCGCCGCCGAGGCGAGCGCGAGCTGCTGGAGCGCGAGCGCCTCGGTCACCCGGCGCACCCGCGCGACGACGTCGAGGGTCTCCAGCACCGCCTGCCGCTCCCGGGCGTCGAGGATCAGGTGGTGGGCGCAGAGGTCCGCGATGAGCGAGGTGGCCGCGTCGCGCGGCAGCCGGAACTCGAAATTGCGGTCCCGCTCGCGGACGAGCGAAGAGAACGAGGCCGCGGTGGAGATGAGCGCGGCGTGATCCTGGGCCGAGACCTCCCCGGGCTCGTCCTCGAGGACGGTCGCAACGGCCGCGCGGTACGGCGGCACGAACGGGCGCTCGGCCAGGCGGACGCGGGCGCGGCCCCGCAGCACGATGTTGTAGCGGCCCCCCGGCAGATCGGCGTGATCGATGATCTCGCCCGCGCCGGCCACCCCCGCGATCGCCGGGTGGCCGTGCGCGTCGACCGCCCGGGGGTCCGTGATGAGGACGACCGAGAGGATGCGGTGCGTCTCGAGCGCGTCGCGCACGAGCGCCCGATAGCGCGGCTCGAAAATGTGGAGCGGCAGGAGGGCGCCGGGAAAGAGCACCGTCTGCGGCAGCGGGAACAGCGGGAGATCGAGCAAGGCCGCGTTGAGGTCGCCCGGTCGCGGAGGCGTCGTTTCCACAAGTCGTAGGCTAGCACGCCAGGGGGGAACGGGTGTGGCGGCCCCACGTACATCGGTCTCGGCGGGCAGGCCGGGCCGCGCGCGGTCGGCGGGGGATCGACGACGCCGGGGCACGCCAGCCGAGCCTGCTCGGCCGAGCCTCGTCAGCCGAACATCTCGAGCGCCGAGCCGGTCACGGCGTCGGGGGCGTCGAGCGCGGCGTACACGATGAGCTGCGCCACGTCGTCGGCGCTCATCTGCGGGGGGAAGCCGCTCCCGGCGAGCATGTCGGTGTCGACCGAGCCGGGGAGCACGGCGATGGACTGGAGCCCCGTCCCGCGCAGCTCCTCGGCCAGGCTCTTCGAGAGGCCGACGAGGCCCCACTTGGAGGCGGCGTACGAGGCGTTGCCCGGGGACGCGAGGGTCGAGGAGATGCTGCCGACGTGGACGAGCCGGCCGCGGCCCTGCGCCAGCATGGCCGGGAGGAAGGCGCGCGCGACGAGGAAGGGGCCGCGCAGGTTGACGGCGATCACCTCGTCCCAGGCGGCGGGCGCGGTCTCGTGGACCCGCGTCCCGCGGCGCACGACGCCCGCGTTGTTCACGACGACGCGGGGCGCGCCGAGCCACGCCACGACCTCGGCGGAGGCGCGCGCCACCTGCTCCTCGGAGGCGACGTCGCAGGGGACCGGCAGCGCGGCGACGTCGAGCCGGCGGACCTGGTCGGTGACCGCGTCGAGGCGCGGGCTCGGGCGGCCGAGCAGCGCGACGGACAGGCCGCGGCGCGCGAACGCGAGCGCCGTCGCGCGGCCGATGCCGCGGCTCGGCCCCGTGACGACCGCGACGCCGCTCACGCCCGCCCCCCGGAGAGCGCGGCGGCGAAGGCGAGATCGCGCTCCGGGCCGGGATCGGCGAACGCGCCGGCGACCGCGACGGTCTCGATGAGGGCGCCGGCCTTGCGCTCGCCGCGGGCGATGAGGCAGGTGTGGGTCAGCGTGAGCTTGCACAGCGCGCCGCGCGCGCCGAGCTCGGCGACGAGCAGCTCGACGAGCTGCCCGCCGATGCGCTCCTGCAGGGTCAGCCGTCGCGCGAGCGCGTCGAGCACGTGCGCGATCGTGCCGATGCCGGCGACCCGCGCGCCCGGCAGGTAGGCGACGATCCCGGTGCCGTGCCCCGGCAGCAGGTGGTGCGGGCACATCGTGGTCACCGAGAGATCGCGCGCGACGACGAGGCCGCGCTCGAAGGGGCCCGTCTCCATGGCGCCCTCGCGGAGCACCGCGGCCACGTCGATGGCCTCGCCCTCGATCAGATCGTCGGCCCATGCGTCGGCGACGCGCTCGCCCGTGCCCGCGAGCTCCCCCTCGACGTCGCGCCCGAGGGCGCGGAGGAACTCCTCGATCGCCCGGGCTGCTCTCTGCCGATCGATCACCGGGGCCCCATCAGTTGAGCAGCTGCCGGCGCGTGGCGGCGGTGATCGGCCTGCGCCCGGCGTAGCCGGCCTCGAGCCCGTGGTAGTGGTCGACCGCCGGCTCACCGTAGCGCCAGCAGAGCCAGACGAGGGCGTCGCCGAGGCGGCCATAGAAGTCGCAGAGCCCGATCCGCTGGTCCTTCACGACGACCCCGAGCTCCTCGACCTCCTGCCACCCGGACTCGTACGCCGCGATCTTCTCCGAGAGCGCGCGCTCGCGCGCCCGCGCCTGCTCGCTGCCGCTGCGCGCCAGCTCGATGAGCTGGTCGGGCGTGACCGCCGGGCTCTGCACGGCGTGCACGAGCTCCTGCCAGCTGCGCTCGATATCGCTCGCCAGGGCGAGCTGCCGGCGGATCAGCGACGAGAGCTCCGGGACGAGCGCGTTCGCCTCTTCGATCGTCCAGATGCGGGGAGTGTTCACGGGACCTCACCTGAAAGGCGGCGCGACAACCCAGTCATGCAGGGCCGGTAAGCGGAGGAGAGTGCGGTGTCAAGGGCTTGTCCGGAAGGATGCGCCGCGCGGGCACGGTCGACGTGCCGCGGCCGCGGCCGCGGCCGCGGCCGGGCCCGCCGACGCGCGACAACGTCGCCTGCGCTGACCACGCGCCGCGGGCCCGCCCTCGCGCCGCGGAGGTCACGAAGAACGACAGCCAGGGTGGCCGCGTTCACCTCCGCCGTGTCCGCCCCTTCCCCTTCACCCGGCAATGTGTTGCAACCGGCGTTCCTCAAGCGATACGCTCGCGCAGCGATCCTGTAAGATTGCGAGGCCGCCGCATGCGACTCCGGACGATGTCGGGCATCAAGCTGTCGAATCTGCTCCTCTGCGGCTGGAGCGGGCTCGTGCTCATTTACCTGTATCTCCCGATCCTGCTCCTCGTCGTCTACTCGTTCAACGACTCGAGGATGAGCGTGGTGTGGGAGGGGTTCACCTTCAAGTGGTATGGGCAGCTCTTTGACGAGCTCGTCGCGCACCTCGGGGACGAGCGCCGGTCGCCGCTCATCGAGTCGCTGAGCAACAGCGTGATCATCGCCGCGATCACCACCGCGTTCTCGGTCGTCCTCGGCACGGCGGGCGCCTTCCTGCTCTACCGGTACAGGTTCCCCGCGCTCCGGTCGATCACCGCGCTGATCTTCATTCCCATGATCATCCCGGAGATCATCATGGGGATCAGCCTGCTCATCTTCTTCAAGACGGTGGAGCTCGAGCTCGGCTTCACGACGGTCATCATCTCGCACGTCACCTTCTGTTTCCCGTTCGTGCTCATCGCCGTCCAGGCGCGGCTCGCGGGGCTCGACCCGTCCCTCGAGGAGGCCGCCCTGGACCTCGGGGCGACGCCGCTCGAGGCGTTCTTCCTCATCATGGTGCCTTACCTTCTGCCCGCGATCATCTCCGGTGCGCTGATGTCGTTCACGCTGTCGATGGACGAGCTCATCGTCACGTATTTCACGCGCGGGCCCAAGTCCGAGACCTTGCCGATCAAGGTGTTCGGCATGGCGAAGGTCGGTTTGAACCCGATGCTGAACACGATCTCGACCGTGTTCATCGTCGCGACCGCGATGCTCGTCGTGGTCGCCGAGTCGCTGAAGGGCACCGCGAGGCGGCTCCCCGACGAGAGCTGAAGGGGACCGACGCGCGGCGCGAGCGCCTGCGCCGGCGCAGGCAAGACAAGGAACAGGCCAATGAAACGCATCTCAGCGCTCCTCATCCTGATGTTCGTCCCCCTCGTGGCCCTGCTCGGCTGCGGGAAGAAGGAGGGCCCGGCGCCCCAGGCGACCGGCTCGGGCAGCGCGCCCGAGCCGAAGGCCGGCGGCGAGCTCAACCTCTTCGGGTGGTCCGAGTACATCCCGCAGGAGATCCTGGACGGCTTCACGAAGGAGACGGGGATCAAGGTCAACTACGAGACCTACGCCTCGAACGAGGAGATGCTGTCGAAGCTCCTCGCGGGGAGCACCCGGTACGACCTCATCCAGCCTTCGGAGTACGCGATCGAGGCGCTCGTCAAGCAGAAGAAGCTGAAGCCGCTCGATCAGGCGCGCATCCCGAACCTGAAGAACATCGCGCCCGCGTTCAGGAACCAGCCGCACGATCCGGAGCTCAAGTACACGGTCCCGTGGATGGGCACGACGGTCGGCATCGTCGTCAACACCGAGAAGGTGAAGGAGCCCGTGAAGGGCTTCAAGGACGTGTTCCAGCCGAAGTACAAGGGGCGCATCGTGGCCCTGAACGACGCCCGCGAGATCGTGTCCTGGGTGATGGTGACGATGGGGATGAACGCCAACGATGTGACGCCGGAGAACCTCGCGAAGGTCAAGCCGACCCTGGCGGAGTGGATCAAGCTCGTGAAGGTGTTCGACTCCGACAGCCCGAAGACGGCGCTGCTCAACGGCGACGTCGACATCGGCGTCATCTGGAGCGGGGAGGCGGCTTTGCTCTACCAGGAGGACAGGAACAAGTTCCAGTTCATCCTGCCGACCGAGGGGACGCACAAGGCGATCGACAGCCTGGCGATCCCCGAGAACGCCGAGAACAAGATCGGCGCGGAGATGTTCATGAACTACATCCTCCGTCCGGAGGTCAGCAAGCTCATCTCGGACAAGTTCCCCTACACGAACCCGAACGCGGAGGCGCGCAAGCTGCTCACGCCCGAGCAGCTCGCCAACCCGGCGAGCTACCCGCCCCTCGCGGGGATGGAGACCTTCCACGACATCGGGAAGGCGGCGGCGGACGTGGACAAGCTGGTGACGGACCTCAAGGCATCGCAGTGAGCGGCGGGGCGTCATGAACACGGCCACCGGGCAGGTCATCGAGCTCCAGGGCCCGCGGCGCAGGCCGGGGGTCCGCGGGTGGCTGCTGCTCGCCCCGCTGTTGCTCTGGCTGTTCGCCTTCGTCGTGGCGCCCACCGCGATCATGCTCGTCTACAGCTTCTGCGAGCGGGACGAGCTCGGGCAGGTGGTCTTCGAGCTCTCGCTGTCGAGCTACGCGCGGGTCTTCGACGCGACCTACCTCAAGATCCTCGTGAGCTCGATGAAGTATGCCGCCATCACGACGGTGATCTGCCTCGTGGCGGGCTATCCGGTGGCGTACTTCATCGGGCGGTCCCGGGAGGGCGTCCGGAACAGGCTGCTCATGCTGGTGATGGTGCCGTTCTGGACCAGCTTCCTCATCCGGACGTATGCGTGGATGTCGATCCTCAAGTCGGAGGGGCTCCTCAACGGGCTCTTGCTCTACCTGCAGATCATCTCGGCGCCGCTCGACATCATGTACACGCCGACGGCGGTGGTCATCGGGCTCGTCTATTCTTATTTGCCGTTCATGATCCTGCCGATTTACGGGAGCGTCGAGAAGCTCGACAACGCGCTCATCGAGGCGGCGTTCGATCTGGGCGCAGGGCCCGTGTCCGCCTTCTCGCACGTCATCGTCCCGCTCACGCGCCCGGGGATCCTCGCGGGCGTCCTGCTCGTGTTCATCCCGGCGCTCGGGATGTTCGCGATCACGGATCTCATGGGCGGGTCGCGCGTGCCGATGGTCGGCAATGTCATCCAGAACCAGTTCGGGCAGGCGCGCGACTGGCCGTTCGGCGCCGCGCTCGGGATGGCGCTGCTGCTCCTGTTTTCGCTGTTTTTCCTGCTCGGCCTGCGCAAGGAGCAGGAAGCGTGATGAGCACGGTGATGATTTCGTTGCGGGTCTTCGGTGAACCTCGTTCGGTCTCCGGCGCCGCCGAGTCGTCCTCCTTGTTCCTCGAGGTGAATCGATGGACGTGATGGTCGAGCTCCGCGCGGTCACCAAGCGATTCGGCAGCTTCCACGCCGTGAGCGAGGTCGAGCTCCAGATCGAGGCGGGCGAGTTCATCACCCTCCTCGGCCCCTCGGGGTGCGGGAAGACGACGCTGCTCCGGATGATCTCGGGCTTCGAGACGCCGACGAGCGGCGCCGTCCTGCTCGACGGGAAGGACGTCACGCACGAGCCGCCCTACCGGCGGGACGTCAACCAGGTGTTCCAGAGCTACGCGCTGTTTCCTCACATGACCGTGCAGGAGAACATCAGCTTCGGCTTGCGGATGAAGAAGGTCCCGAAGCAAGAGCTGGCCGAGCGGGTCCGCGCCGCGGTCGCGATGGTGTCGCTCGGGGGCATGGAGCAGCGCAGGCCGTCGCAGCTCTCCGGCGGGCAGCGGCAGCGGGTCGCGCTCGCGCGGGCCATCGTCTGCCGCCCGAAGGTGCTGCTCCTCGACGAGCCCCTCTCCGCGCTCGACGCGAAGCTCCGGCACGCCATGCAGGTGGAGCTCAAGGAGCTCCAGAAGAAGCTCGGGATCACGTTCGTGTTCGTGACCCACGACCAGGAAGAGGCGCTCACCATGAGCGACCGCATCGCCGTGATCAACAAGGGCCGGATCGAGCAGCTCGGCGACGCGTCGCAGATCTACCACCGCCCGAAGACCACGTTCGTCGCGAGCTTCATCGGCCAGGCCAACATCCTCCGGACGACCGTCCTCTCGCGGAGCGGCGAGCGCGCGCGGGTCCGGCTCGACGGAAACATCGAGCTCCTCGTCAACGCCGAGCACCTCGCGGGCGGGGCCGAGAGCGCGCTCATCTCCATCCGACCGGAGAAGATCGCGCTCCGCAAGGAGCGGCACGGCGTCCTGGAGAACTGCTTCGAGGCGCACGTCGAGGACGAGCTGTTCAAGGGCGCCACCGACCAGCTGCGGCTCCGGACCGACTCCGGGCTCGCGCTCACGGCGGTGGTGGCCAACGAGAGCTCCGTCCAGGCCGCGCTGCACGCCGGCGACAGGGTGTTCTGCCACCTCCACCCCGACGACATCGTCATCGTCCACGAGGAGTGACCCGCCGCGGGGCGCCGGTGTGGCGCCGGGGCGCCGTGAACTGCGGTTCTCATCCGGACGCGACAGCGTGGAAGTCGGGCTCGAATGCCGCGTACGATGAAAGGCATGGGGCTTGCCAATCGGCCTCGCATGCCCCGACGGTCGCTTGCGCTTGTGGTTCCTGCGGTCCTCTTCTCGTTCCCCGGCGACGTCCTCGCCGCGGGGGCGTGGCTGCCCGGCGCCGGACAGGCGTCCGTCGAGCAGCGCGTCGCCGTCGCGGCGGGGCCGGAGCGCACGACGCTCTGGACGAGCCTGCGGTTCGACGGGGCGCGCGGGCCCGTGGCGGTCGTCGTGCCGGTGCCGCCGCTCGCGGCGCTCGACGTGAGCTCGGACGCGTGGTTCGAGGCCCTCGAGGCGGCGACCGCGCCGCGCGTGCTCCCGCCCGAGGGCGTCGCCCCGCGCTGCCCCGGGGAGGAGGGCGCGCCGGGCCCGTTCCACACGGTCGGGCAGCTCGCGCACGAGGCGACGCTCGAGCCGCTCGAGGTGACGGTGCTCGAGGACGCTGTCGCGGTCGCGCGCTGGGCGGAGTCGGCGGGGCTCGCGCTCTCCTCCGAGACGGCCGCGCAGCTCGGCGAGCTGCAGGGGATGCGCTTCGCGGCGGCCCGGTTCGATGCGCCCGGCGGGCCGGCGATCACGCGGACGCTGCGCATCGCCATGGGCGGCGGCGAGCCGCGCCTGCCGCTGTCGCTGGCCAGGGCGGGCGAGGGCGACGTGCGCGTGACCGCGTGGCTCCTCGGCGACGGCCGGGGCGCGCTGACGGGCGCGGCCCCGGTGACGCTCCCGCCGGCCTCGCTGAGCTGGGACGCGGGCGCGCAGCGCAGCGATTACGAGGCGCTGCGCGCCGTGGCCCTCGGCCAGGCGGGGCTCCACGGGGCGCTCGTCGAGGGCGCGGGCCACGAGGCGCTGAGCCGCCGAATCGCCATCGGCAGCGACAGCGTGGACAGCGTGATCGCGGCCTATTTCGCGCGCGTGAGCGCGTACGGCGACGCCGGCGACGGCCCGGGAGCGTGCGCCGCGGTGGCCGCGGCCGCGCTGGAGTCGAGCCTCGCGGTCGCCGCGAGCTGCCCGCGCGCCGCGCTCGGCGTGGTCGACGGGTCGCTCGACTGCGCGGAGTCGCCCCGGCGGGACGAGACGGATCCCGATCTCCTGCGCTGCGGCCCGGTCGCCGACGATCTCGCGGTCGGGCTCTCCGGGCTCGCGCCGTCGTCGGTGTGGCTCACCCGCGTCTCGCTCCGGCTCGCTGCCGGGCAGGCCGGCGCCGACTGGCCGCTGACGTTCGGGGCCGGTGCGTCCGTCTCGCCGATCGTGAGGGCCGGCGCCGTCCGCCTGGATGCGTGCTCCAGCGAGACCGGCGCGGGCGGCGCGGGCGGCGCGGGCGGCGCGGGCGGCTCGTCGGGCGTGGGCGGACCCGGGGGCCTGGGCGGCGGGCCGAGCACCGGCGAATCGAGCACGACCGGCGGCTCGTCGGGTGTGGGTATCGTCGACGACCACTACGACGACGAGCCGGTCGCCGACATGGGCTGCGGCTGCGCCGGCACCGCCGATACGGTCGTCGTGGACGACTACGAGCCGCAGGGCGAGGACGACTATTACGACGAGGAGTACGAGGACGACGGCTGCAGCGGCGACACGAGCGAGCCTGCGCCCGAGGACGAGTACTACGCGGAGGACGACGGCTGCAGCGGCGACACGAGCGAGTCCGAGGACGAGTATTACGCGGAGGACGACGGCTGCAGCGGCGACACGAGCGAGTCCGAGGACGAGTATTACGCGGAGGACGACGGCTGCAGCGGGGGCTCCGACGACTCCGCCGAGTCGGAGGACTGCTCGATCGCGGGCGAGCGGCAGCCGAGCGCCCGGAAGAAGCGGGGGCCGAAGCTGTCGGTCATGGCGCTCGGGGTGTTCGCGCTGATCGCGCCGCTCCGGCGGGCGAGCCGGCCGCGGCGGAGCAACCGGCGGTAAGCCGGCGGTAAGGATCGGGCGGGCCGGCGCCGCGGCGGGGGCTCGTGGCGCCGCGGCGGGAGCGGGCGGTGCCGGAGGAGGGCTTCCCGTGGCATACTCCCGCGGGAGGCCATGACGTGAACGCACCCGCCCGCAAGCTCTCCTTCCCCTACGCCGAGTACCTCGAGCAGGAGCAGGCGAGCCCTACAAAGCACGAGTTTCTCGGCGGCGAGATCTTCGACATGGCCGGCGGCACGCCGGAGCACGCGCGGCTCGCGGCCCGGGTGACGGTGACGCTCGGCGCGCAGCTCCACCGGCGCCCCTGCGAGGTGTTCTCGTCCGACCTCCGCGTGCGCGTGCTCGCGACGGGCCTCGCGACCTACCCGGACGTGAGCGTCGTCTGCGGCCAGCTTGTGCGCGATCCGGAGGACAAGGACGCGGTGGTCAACCCGCTTGTGCTCGTCGAGGTGCTGTCGGACTCCTCGGAGGCGTACGACCGGGGAGAGAAGTTCGCGCACTACCGCCGCATCCCTTCGCTGAAGGAGTACGTGCTCGTCTCGCAGGCGCACCGGAGGATCGAGGTCTTCCGGCGCAACGAGGACGACTCGTGGACGCTCTACGAGGCCGGGCCGGGCGAGCGGGCGAGGCTCGCGTCGATCGATGGCGCGCTCGACGTCGACGAGGTCTACCGCGGCGCGCTCGAGACCTCCGCTGCGGGCTGAGGGGCCGTCGGTCCACGGAGCCCTGACCACGGAGCCCTGATGCGCGACGTCCGGATGCGAGGATTTCGCGAGCAGACGACGGTCGAGCGAGCTCTCGATGTGCTGGAGCAGCGCGTCCGGCGCCTCGGCGACGAGCCGGTGCCGATCGCCCGGTCGGCGGGGCGGGTCGCGGCCGAGCGCGTGCTGGCCCGGGTGAGCGTGCCGCACTTCGCCCGCGCGGCCATGGACGGCTACGCGCTCGCCGGCGAGGCGACCTCCGGCGCGACCGCCGGCGCGCCGGTCGAGCTCGCGCTCGTGGGCGCGTCGTTCCCCGGGCGCCCTCACGCGGGGGCGATCCGCCGGGGCGAGGCGGTGCGGATCACGACCGGCGCGCCGGTGCCCGAGGGGGCCGACGCGGTGCTGATGGCGGAGCACGCGGAGGAGGCGGCGGGCCGGGACGGGGTGGCGGTCGTGCGGATGCGCGCGCCCGTGCCGGCCGGCAAGCACGTCGCGTCGATCGGCGAGGACGTGCTGGAGTGCGCGGAGGTCGTGCCGGCCGGACGCCGGCTGCGCCCGCAGGACGTCGGCGTGCTGGCCTCGACCGGGGTCGCCGAGGTGCGCGTCGTGCGGAGGCCGTCGGTGCGGATCCTGATCACGGGCGACGAGCTCCTGCCGCCGGGGAGCGTGCCGAGCGGCGCGTGCATCGTCGACACGAACAGCCTGGTGCTCACGGCGCTCGCGCGCCGCGACGGCGTCGAGGACGTGGCCGTCATTTACGTCCCCGACCGGCGCGAGGCCGTCCGGAGCGCCCTCGAGGCGGCCGGCGGGGATGTGGTGCTGGTCTCGGGCGGGTCGTCGGTCGGCTCGGAGGACCACGCCCCGCTCGTGCTCGCGGAGCTGGGCGAGGTGGTGGTCCACGGCGTCGCGATGCGCCCGGCGAAGCCCGCCGGGTTCGGCTTTCTGGCGGGCGAGCGCCCGGTGTTCCTGCTGCCGGGAAACCCGGTGTCGTGCCTCTGCGCCTACGAGTTCTTCGCCGGGCCCTCGATCCGCGCCCTGGGCGGCCTGTCGCGCGCGTGGCCGCACCGGCGGAAGCGGTGCGTGGTGGCGGGCGAGATCGCCTCGCTGCCGGGGCGCGTCGATTACGTGAGGGTGCGTGTCGAGGGGGACCGGGTGTTTCCGTTGGCGACGAGCGGCGCGTCCATCCTGTCGTC
The DNA here is from genome assembly GCF_051519845.1 of Sorangium sp. So ce362. Classification (NCBI taxonomy): domain Bacteria; kingdom Pseudomonadati; phylum Myxococcota; order Polyangiales; family Polyangiaceae; genus Sorangium; species Sorangium sp. So ce362. The sequence continues at coordinate 11,926,559 of NZ_CP150332.1, forward strand.
GACGACGCGCGCGGACGGCGTTGTCATCGTGCGAGCCGAGGATGTGGCGGTTGGAGAGGGCGCCGAGGTCGAGGTGCTGCTCTACGACGCGTGAGGCGAGGCGGCGGGGGTCGGTCGAGGCCGGAGCCTTGTACACGGTGAGGTGCCGGCCGGCGAACAACGTGCCACTCAGAATCAGGATCTTCATGGGCCGTCCGTGTGCACCGCGAACGCAGGCTGGCAAGCCGAAGCGTCGCTGACCGGCTCAGCCGGCGCCGGCGGCGCTTGGTGCCGCCGCTGAACGGCAGTACCCTCGGGCAAGACACATGACCCTCCGCCTTCCCTTCTCCGTTCTGCTTATCCTCGCATCGGCCGGCTGCCTTGCGAGCTGCAGCGACGGCGAGCACGACACGACCCCCGAAGGCTCCACCTCGGGCGGGGGCGCCGGCGGAGGCGGCGCGAACGCCGGCGCCGCGACGGGAGCGACGATCCCCGCAGCCACCGGCGCGGGCGGCGACACGGCCGCGAGCGGCACGACCACGAGCGCAACGACCTCCGGCGGCGGCGGCGCGGAAGCCGTCGCGCCCGGGATCGTCAAGCTCGCCGAGGGAAAGCTCGCGGAGTCGGGGCTCACCGTGGTGTCTTATGGTGGTTACCTCAACGGCGAATCCTTCCAGCAGGACGCGATCGTGTCGTTCGGCGGCTACCAGTACACGGCCTTCTGGAACACGAACCGCAACGTCGTCCTCGCGCGCCGGCAGCTGCCGGCCAGCCCGGGAGGGGGCGCCGGGGCGTGGCAGAAGTTCGACTTCAAGGACCACCGGCTCAGCGCCGACGACGCCCACAACACGATCTCTCTCGGGATCGCGCCAGGTGACGGCACGCTTCACCTCGCCTTCGATCACCACGGCAGCACGCTGCACTACCGCCGCTCGGTCGCCGGGCTGCTGACCGACCCGGAGGGCACGGCCTGGGCCGCCGCGAGCTTCAGCGCCGTCTCGAGCGCGCTGGTCGGATCGACCACCGTGCGTCTCGTGACGTACCCGCGGTTCGTCACCGAGCCCGGCGGCAACAAGCTCCTCCTGAGCGCGCGGATCGGCGAGAGCGGGAGCGGCGACGAGCACCTGTGGGAGTACGACACGACGACGCACGCCTGGAGCGCGCTCGGCGAGTACATCGAGGGGACGGACGCCAGCATCAACGCCTACCTGCACGGCCTCGCGTATACGCGCGGCGGCTCGCGCCTGCACGCCGCCTGGTGCTGGCGCGACACGCCCGACGCGACAACGAACCACGGCCTCCTGTACGTCTACAGCGATGATCACGGGCGCACCTGGCAGAACAACGCGGGTGACAAGGTCGCGACCACCGGCGCCTCCTTCGTCACCCGGAGCACGGCGGGCCTCTCCGTGTGGGCCATCGGCCAGAACCGAGGGCTCATCAACCAGGAGCACATGGCGGTCGACGCGAGCGGCCGGGTCCACGTGCTGCTCTCGCACCTCCCCGACGCCGAGGCCGACAGCGCGAACTTCACGAATGCCCGGGCGCGCAGCGAGTTCTTCCACTACGTCCGGGAACCCGAGGGGACCTGGGCGCGACACGGCCTCGGCCTGCGCGTCATCGAGAACTTCCGGGGCAAGCTCGCGATCTCCTCCACCGAGAACGTCTACGCGATCCTCCCGGATCTGCGCATCGCCGGCGCCTCGCCGAGCGACGGTTATGCGACCTGGACGCTCCTCGACGCCTCCGACTCGGGCCGCTTCTTCTCCGATCCCCTGATCGACACAGCCCGGCTCGAGACCTCGGACGAGCTCACCGTGTACTATCCGGAGCGGGGCTCCGTGAACATCTGGGGCCTGGAGTACGCCCTCCGGTGAGCCGCGCGAGGAACGCTCCTCCGCCCTGAGCGCGCGCCTGCCCGGGCCGGACTCCCGCCGGCGCGCCGCGATCCACCCGTGAGCGGGCACGCTCGGTGCTCGTCCTGACACGCAGTGTTGCCGGTGGCGAGGGCGTGCACTGCCGCGACCGCCGCGGCGGCAAGGGACACGCGCGCTGCGAGCCCCGGCGCGCTCCCGCCAGGAGGAGCGTTACCAATGAGCCCCGACGCGTTCGTCAAGCGCGGATTCATATTCATCTTGGGAGGAATGGTCGCGGTCTCCGCGTATTATCAGGCCTCCGGGGTATCTCACCTCATCGCCCACCAGATCGCGCGGGACGGCGCCCCTCCCGCTGCCCGGGCGACAGCGCTCGTCGAGGAGCCGCCCTCCGAGGACCGCTCGCCGAGCGCGGCGCCGATCCTGGAGCGCAATCCGTTCGACTCGATCACAGGGCCGCTCGTGCCCCGGCCGAGCGATGCGCTCGCCGGTCAGGCGGATCTCTCCAGTCTCGATCCCTACCTCGCGCCTCCGTGCGACACAGGCCGCGTCGTGCTGATCGCGGTGTCCGAGGATCCGGAATGGTCGTTCGCGGCCGTCGAGGCGGAAGGCGGACGCACGGCGCTCGGGCGGCGCGGCGGGCAGATCGCCGGCAGGAAGGTCGAGCACATCGCCTGGGACCGGGTGTGGATGACGTCGGGGGGCGCGCGCTGCCAGATGCAGCTCGGCAAGAAGGGCGGCAATGACGGCAAGAAGGCGCCCGAGTCGCAGCCCAGGGCGCCGGAGCCGCCCCGCGAGCGCCCGTCCCGCGCGTCCGGCAGGAGCGACGTCCCGCCCGAGATCGCCTCGCGCATGAAGCGCGTGAGCGAGACGGAGTTCGACATCGATCGATCGGCCGCCGCGAAGATCTTCGAGAATCCCGAGATCGTGACGAACACATCGGCGGCGATCCCGGAGATGCGGGACAACCAGGTGGTCGGGCTGAAGATGATGGTCAAGCCCGGCTCGTTGCTCGAGTCGTTCGGGCTGCAGACCGGCGATCTCGTGAAGTCGATCAACAGCATCGACCTGACCGACCCGCAGAAGGCCATGATGGCCTACACGCGCATGCAGTCCGACAAGAGCCTGTCCGTCGTCGTCGAGCGCAACGGCCGTCCGGTGAGGCTCAAGGTCAACATCCGCTGACGCGAGGTGGCGGCCAGGTCCCCGGCGACAGCGTCGCGGTCGTGCCGACCGCGATGGCGCGATCGCGCCGTCGCCGCGGGAGGCTAGGCGCGTCGGGGCAAGCCTGCTCTACTCGGCGCCACGAGACGCGCCGTGCCGGCAACATCCTTTTCATCGAGACGACCGCTCGCGACGCCATCACCGCTCATCGCAGCCGCGCTGCTCCTCGGCGGTTGCGGCGCGGAGCCGGAGGACACCTCGGCCGCGGCGCTGCGCCTGCGCTTTCCGGCGCACGCGGACGCGGTGCTGTCGGCGCGCGAGGCGTTCGCCCCGGCGGCGGGCGGGTTCCGGCTGGCGGCGACCGAGCCGGGCGGGGCGTGGGTGCGGGCTGCGCGGCCGGAGGTGGAGCTGCCCCGTGACGGGAGCGGCGTGATCCGGTTCCGCCTCGCGGGCGGCGGCGAGATCCGGGTGAGGGAGCTCGGCGCTGCGGGCGAGGGCGTGATGGCGGAGCGCGCGGTGAGCTACCGGCGCGCGGGCGGGACGTCGTTCTGGACGGCGACCGAGGGGGGCGTGGAGGAGTGGCTGCTGCTCGACGAGGGCGTCGCGCAGGGCGGCGCGGTGGTGGCCGCGTGGGAGGTGGAGGGCGCGGCGCTGCGGCCGCGGGGTGAGGCGGTGGAGCTCCTGGACGAGGAGAGCGGGGCGCCGGTGCTGCGCGTGACGGCGCCGCGCGCCCATGCGGCCTCGGGGCGGGCTGTCGCGCCGGCGCTCCGGGTGCGCGGCGCGCGCGTCGAGCTGTCGGTCGACATGGGCGACGCGGGCGGCGAGGCGGCGCTCGTGGATCCCGCCTGGGAGCCGGCCGGCAGGATGAACGTTGCACCCAGGGATAGGCACAGCGCGACGCTGTTGCTGCCGAGCGGCAAGGTCCTGGTGGCGGGCGGTTCTACCGCCGCCGTGGAGCTGTACGACCCGACAGATGACACGTGGAGCCTCGTTGCTCCCCTGCGCGCAGGGCGCCGCTATCACACCGCGACGCGGTTGCAGAACGGCGAGGTCCTCGTGGTCGGGGGTGAAGCCGAGGCCCCCAGGGTTGGGTCCGAGGGCGCCCGGTGGGCGACCGTGGACACCGTGGAGCGCTACGACCCAGAGACCGACACCTGGACGCTCGGCGCATCCATGGCCAAGGCTCGGCGCTTGCACACCGCGACGCTGCTGCCGAACGGCAAGGTCCTCGTGGCGGGCGGCATACACAGCGACCGTACTCTCCCCTCCAGCGCGGAGCTGTACGACCCCGCGACCGACACCTGGACGCCCGTGGCACCGATGAACGTCGCTCGCGCGTTCCACGCCGCGACGCTCTTGCGGCCGAGCGGCAAGGTCCTCGTGGTGGGAGGAGGGCGCCTGCGCGGCGCTCCTCAGGGCAGCGCGGAGCTGTACGACCCGGAGGCCGACACATGGACGCTCACGGGCTCGACGAAGGCCATAGACGATGTTCCCGTGATCCTGGCGCAGCTGCCGAGCGGCGAGGTCCTGGCCGTGGGCCGCCCGGGCGCGGAGCGGTACGATCCGACCGCTGGCACGTGGTTCCCGGCGAGCCCGATGGTCGTGCGCGACAACGTGTTCAGCGCGACGCCGTTGCTCAACGGCAAGGTCCTTGTGGCGGGTGAGTCGTACGACGTGGACAGCCCGTCAGCCAGGATCGCGGAGCTGTACGACCCGGAGGCCGACACCTGGACCGTCGCGGGATCCACGAGCGCCTGGTACTCGGAGCACTCCGCGACACGGTTGCTGAACGGCGACGTGCTGCTGGTCGGCTCTTCAGCTTATCCCGAGCGGTACTCGATCATCGGCGGCGAGTGCGCGTCGGACGCCGATTGCGGGCGCGCCGCCTGCGTCGACGGTGTCTGTTGCGAATCGCGGTGCTCCGAGCCCTGCCACTCGTGCGCCATGCCCTCGTCTCTCGGCCGCTGTGTCCTTCAGCCGAGGGGCCGGGATGCTCGCGGTGAATGTGCGCTCCAGGGCTGTGATGGATCGTGCGACGGGCTCGGCGCCTGCTCCGCCGTGCCCAAGGACGGCGTGTGCGCCCCGGCGCAGTGCAGCGACGACACGCACAGCATGACGCAGGTCCTCTGCCCCGCCGATGGGGCCAGCTGCGCGGTCCCGAGCAGCGAGGCCAGGGAGATCGTGGCTTGCGCGCCCTACCATTGCGATCCGGCCAGCGGCACCTGTAAGGTCACGTGCAGCTCGCTGCAGGACTGCGTGCCAGGCCATGCATGCGACTTCTCCGGCCATTGCGTGCGCCCTCCACCCGCCGCGAATCCGGGTTGCAGCGTCGCGCCAGCCGTCGCGGCGGCGGGCGCCTCGTGGGGCGGCCTCGGCGCCGTGGTCCTCGCGCTCCTCGCCGTCGCGCAGCGGAGAGCCTCGGTTTTCTGGGGGGAATCCAAGCGACGGCCGGGGGACTCCTGATGTCCCGGTGCGGTTTTCTCAGGCGCGTCCTGCCGCGCTCCGCCCTGCTGCTCTGGGTTGCCGCATGCCTCTCCGGCTGCAGCGCCGAGCCGGAGCCGCCTGCGTCCGCCGACAGCCTGCGCCGCCAGTTCCCGGGCCAGTCTGCCGCCGTGCTCGAGGCGCGCGAGGCGTTCGCCGGCGACGGCGAGGGGTTTCATCTGGGCTCGGCAGAGGTGAGCGGGAGGCCCTCGCGGCCTCATGTGGTGCTGCCGCGCGAGGGCAGCGAGCCCATCCGGTTCCGCACGCCGGCGGGGGTCGAGGTGCAGGTGCGAGAGCTCGGCGCCGCGGGGGAGGGGACACCGGTGGGGCAGGCCGTGGCCTACCGGCGGAGCGGGGGGACGTCGTTCTGGTCCGCGACCGAGCACGGGGTGGAGGAGTGGCTGCTGCTCGACGAAGGCATCGCGCGCGGCGAGGTGGTGGCGGCGTGGGAGGTGGAGGGCGTGACGCTGCGCGCGCGCGGCGAGGCGGTGGAGCTCGTCGAGGCGGGGAGGGGGGCTGCCGTGCTGCGCGTCTCGGCGCCGCGGGCCTATGCGTCCTCGGGGCGGCCTGTCGCCATGGCGCTCAGGGCGCGGGGCTCGCGTATCGAGCTCTCGGTGGACGCGGGCGGCGAGGCGGTGCTGGTCGACCCAGCGTGGGTGCTGACCTCTGGCGCGATGAACGCTGCGCGGCGCGGTCATACCGCGACGCTGTTGCCGAGCGGCCTCGTCCTCGTGGCGGGCGGCTGGGACGTGCGCCTCGCAGAAGAGGCGTTCCTCACGCTCGACAGCGCGGAGCTGTACGACCCGGCGGCCGACTCCTGGAGCTTCACGGGGAGCATGAACCACGCGCGTGGCGGGCACACGGCGACGCTGCTCTCGAGCGGCAAGGTCCTCGTGGCGGGCGGCGAGCGGCCTGACTTCCACGATAGAATCAGTCTCGAGAGCGCGGAGGTGTACGACCCGGAGACCGGCGCATGGACCGTCGTGACGCCGATGCATCAGCTGCGCGGTGGGCACACGGCGACGCTGCTCCCGAGCGGCGAGGTCCTCGTGGTGGGCGGCAGCGGCGATCCAGAGGCGGACGTGGAGCTGTACGACCCCGAGGCCGACACATGGACCGTCCCGGCTCTGATGGACGTCATGCGCATTTGGCACACGGCGACGCTGCTTTCGAGCGGCGAGGTCCTCGTGGCAGGCGGAACTCTCGCTTCCGACACGCTCTCCAGCGCGGAGCTGTACGACCCCGAGGCCGACACATGGACGCCCACGGCTCCGATGAATCGAGCGCGCGCTGGGCACACGATGACGTTGCTGCCGAACGGCGAGGTCCTGGTGGCGGGCGGCGACTATGATGCTCACACCCCGTCCGCGAGCGCGGAGCGATACGATCCGGAGGCTGACCGCTGGACGTTCACGCGCTCGATGACCCGCGAGCGGCATGGCCACACCGCAACGCTGCTACCAGACGGCCTGGTCCTCCTGGTGGCCGGAGACGGCGAGCGCACGTTGCATGGCAGCGCGGAGCGGTACGATCCGGCGGTCGACACCTGGTCCGTCACGACCTCGATGACCTACGCGCGCAGCGGGCACACCGCGACGCGCTTGTCGAGCGGCGAGGTGCTGGTGGCAGGGGGAGAAAACGCCGACGGCACGCTCGCGGAGGCCGAGCGGTTCGCCGTGGCCCCGGGGGAGGCATGTACCGCCGCGTCCGCTTGCTTCTCCACCGACTTCTGCGTCGATGGGATCTGCTGCGACGCGCCCTGTCCCTGCGGCACCTGCAGCGCCCAGGGTGCGGAGGGGCGCTGCGGCGAGGCAGGCAGCCCGGCGAAGGCCGGCTCGATCTGCGCGCCGTCCAGGTGCGACGGCGACCTCCTCACCGTCGAGCCGGCGCGGTGCACGCTGGCGTCCTCCGCCTGTCCAGCGCAGGTGAGTGTGGCCTGCATCGCCTATCGATGCGACCCGCAGATCGGCGCCTGCCGGCAGAGCTGCGCCTCGCTCGACGACTGCTTGCCGGGCTTCGTCTGCAACCTGCGAGGCCACTGCGTCTCGCCCCCACCCGCGCCGGGCGCCGCGGCCGGCTGCAGCGCCGGGCCGGGCAGGGCCGCCTCCGCCGCGGCGTGCGCCGCCGGTGCGTTGCTCCTCGCGCTCGGCGCCGCGCGCCGGCGGCGTCGCCGCGCCGCCGGCGCGTTCTTCACCCTCTTCGCACTCGCCGCCGCCTTCGGCGCGGAGGCCGCCGCGCTCGCCCAGCCCGCCGCGGCTCCGGCCCCCCCTGCGCCGTCTCTGGCGGCGCCGCCCGCGGCCGCGCCTCCCGCGGCGCCGCCCGCGGCCGCGCCTCCCGCGGCGCCGCCCGCGGCCGCGTCGCCTCCGGACGTCGCCGAGCCTCCACCCGCCGAAGATCCCGTCGCCGAGGCGCGCGCCCACTTCGAGCGCGGCCTCGATCTCTATCGCCAAGGCGCCTGGGAGGCAGCGCTCGCCGAGTTCCTCGCGTCGCGGCAGCACTATCCGACCTGGAGCGCCACCTCGAGCGCGGCGCTGTGCCTCCAGCAGCTCCGCCGCTACGACGAGGCGCTCGCGCTCTTCGAGATCCTGCTCCGCGACTTCTCGCAGCGGCTGCCGGCGGACACCAGGAACGCCGCGCAGCAGGCCGTCGTGCGGCTGCGCGGGCTGGTCGGCACCGTCGACGTCGCGGACGCCGAGATCGGCGCCTCGATCCTGGTCGACGGCCAGCACCGCGGCGACTACCCGCTGCCCGCCCCGCTGCGCATCGGCGCGGGCAGCCACGTGGTCCGCGTCTACAAGGAGGGCTTCGAGCCGTTCGAGACCCGCGTCGACGTCGCCGGAGGGCAGGTGGTCCGCATCCTGTCGCGCCTCCAGAAGCTCGTGGAGTCGGGGCGCCTGCGCGTCACGGAGCAGAGGGGCGAGGCGCTCGACGTGCTCGTCGACGGCTACACCGTCGGCAAGACGCCGTGGGAGGGGCCGCTCTCGCCCGGCCGGCACACGGTGGAGCTGCGCGGCGCGGGGGATCTCGGGACCATGCCCGCCTCCGTGCTCATCGGGCTGAAGCAGACGACGCCCCTCGCCCTGCGCGCCGAGGAGCTGAGCGCGACGCTCCGGATCGAGCCCACGCCGGTGTGCGCGAGCGTCGCCGTCGACGGCGTGCCGCTCGGCAGCGGCATCTGGGAGGGGCGCCTGAGCCCCGGCCGGCACCGGGTCGAGGTCTCCGCGGGCGGCTTCGTCATCGCGCGGCGCCAGGCGATCCTCGCCCGCGACGCGCGCGTGGTCGTCTCCGTCGCGCTCGAACGCGTCGCGCTCGGGCGCCCGCCGGGGCGGCTCCTCGTCGAGCTCGACGCGGGCCCGGCGTTCCTGCCGACATTCGGCGGCGGCGCCGCGGGCCAGTGCCGGGGGTCCTGCTCGCTGGGGATCGGCGCAGGCGGCCTCGGCGCGGTCCACGCGGGCTACGAGCTCCGGTCCGGCTTCGGCTTCGGCGTGACGACCGGCTACCTCCAGGTGCAACAGACCGTGACCGCCCGGCGCACGTCGCTGGAGATCCAGGATCGCCTGCCGGAGAGCTCCGGCGAAGCCGACGATGCCCTCGCGCTCCGCGGCTTTCTGGCGGGCGGCTGGGCCGGCCTGTCGCTCGGCGACCGCCACCGCTTCTCGGCGCGGCTCGGCGCCGGTGCCCTGCTCGGCACGGTGAGCGACGAGCGCAGCGGCACGTTCACTTCCAGCAGCAGCGTGGAATTCCACCTCGATCCGACGGTGGCGCGGGCCCCCGCGAGGTTCTTCGTGATGTCGCCGGAGGTGCGCGGCGGCCTGCGCCTCGGCGATCACCTCGAGGTGACGGCCGGCCTCGCGGCGGCGGTCCTGGTCCGGCTGAACGAGCCCGTGTGGACCAACCCCCCGGAGGGCGTCTACGGCAGGATCGACGCCGAGCGCGGGTTCTTCGCCAGGTTCGAGGAGGAGCCGCTCGCCGGCGAGGTGATGGTCGCGATCGCGCCCAAGATCGGCGTGCGTTACACGTTCTGACGCGGTGCGCGCGGTCGGCCGGCACCCGGTCGGACCCCGGCGCGTGAGAACGCAAGAATCCAACGGTCGAGCACGGATGCCCCGGATCCGCGGGTCGATGTAGCATCGGGATTGAGACGCCGACTACATCTTCTAGAGTAAACCTTTCTTGTGGACGGCACGACCCTGAACGGCAGGTACACCCTGGTCCGGCTCCTCGGCCGAGGCGGGATGGGGGCTGTCTACGAGGCTGACGACGCGGAGCAGGGGCGCCGCGTCGCCGTGAAGATCATGAACACGGAGATCGTCCGCAGCCGCTCTGCGCTGGAGCGGTTCGAGCGCGAGGCGAGGGCCGCGAGCGCCATCCAGACCGAGCACATCGTCCGCGTGCTCGATACGGGCGTGGATGCGGAGACGGGCTCGCCGTTCCTCGTGATGGAGCTGCTCCGCGGCGAGGACCTCGCGCAGCTCCTCTCGCGCCTCGGCCCGCTGCCCCCGCGGCTCGCGCTCCGGATCGTGGCGCAGGCCTGCGTCGGCCTGCAGAAGGCGCACGACGCCGGCGTCGTGCACCGCGACATCAAGCCCGCCAACCTGTTCCTCGCGCGGCGCGAGGAGGGCGCCGGGCTCATCGTGAAGCTGCTCGACTTCGGCATCGCCAAGATCAAGCCGGCCCACGAGCCGCGCCGGGATACGACGGGGCTCACCCGGTCCGGGAGCATGATCGGGACGCCCCGCTACATGTCCCCGGAGCAGGCGCGGGGCATCAAGGACATCGATCACCGGACCGATCTCTGGGCGCTCGGGATCGTGCTCTATCACGCGCTCGCGGGGCGCACGCCGACCGAGGACATCGAGGCCTTCGGCGATCTCATCGCCACCCTGGTCGCCGAGCTGCCGGCGCCGGTCCAGGCGTTCGCGCCGTGGATCGCCCCCGAGATCGCCGCGATCGTCGACGGCGCGCTCCAGTACCAGCCCGTCGCCCGGTATCCGTGCGCCTCGGTGATGCTCGACGCGATCAGGCCGCTCCTCGGGGACGACCCGCTCTCGCTCGACGAGGGCATGCTGGTCCCGCTCTCGCCGTCGGAGCGCCAGACGGTCGCGTCCAGGTTCGAGCTCCGGGCGGGCCCGCGCGTGCACCGGCGGGGCAGCCCTGCGGTCGCGGCGCCGAGGAGCCCCGCGGGCCGCTGGAGAGACCCGTCGATCGACTACGCGACGGCGCCCGCGCTCGAGACGGGCGAGGCGCCGGGGGGGAGGCAGGGGGCGCCTGCGCCGCGGCGTCCCTGGATCAAGGCGCACGTGGCGGTCGCCGCGCTGCTCGTGGCGGGCCTCGGCTGGGTCGTGACGCACCGTGAGGGCGCCCCGGCGAGCGCGGCCATGACCGGCATGCACCTCGTCTCCCGCGAGCTCTCGACGGCGCTCTCCGCCCTCCCGCGCGCGGCGCCCTCGGCGGCCCCGCACGCGCCCGTCCAGCACCGGGTCGAGCTGGCGATCGTCCCCGCGGACGCCTCGGTGGAGGTCGACGGGGTGCCCGCGCCCCCGAAGGACGGCGCGATCGAGCTCACGGGCGCGCTCGGGAGCCTCCACAAGGTGCGTGTCTTCAAGGGCCGATCCGAGATCGAACGCGACGTTTCCATCACCGAGGCGGGCTCGCTCCCCCCGAAGCTGGAGCTGCCGCTTCCCCGGACGCGCGCTCCGGCGAGGAGACCCCGGCCTGCGGCGACGGTGAGATCGGCCCCTGCCGGCGCACCCGCCGGCGCGCCGAGCGCCGCACCCGCCGTCACGATCGCGCATGACCCGCTCATGCCCCCGCGCTTCATCGAGTAGCAGGCGACCCCGCGCCCTCGTCCGCCCGAGCGGTGCGGCGGGCCTGTGCGCGATCTCTGCCGAACATCGTTCTTCCGGCGCTGTCTACGCGGATATCCTCGGCGGCATCGCGGCGGCGCCGTCCCGGGAGCGGAGCGACAGAACGGAAGCGGCGCTGGCCCGTCTGACCGAGCACCCGCTCGGTCCGCGGGGAGGGAGAAGATCATGGGCGAACTCGGAATGGCGTGGGCGAAGCGCGCGCTCCTCGGCGGCGGGCTGCTGCTGGGGCTCTGGGCGGGAGGGATCGCGTGCAGCCCCAGGGGGTCGTCCGATGCACCGGCGCCCTCCGGGCCGTCTCCGGCAACGGCGTCGCTGGAGACCTCGGAGGCGCAGCGCGGCGAGCCGGCCGCGAGGGACAGGCTCGAGGCGGCGCGGGCGCCCGCCGCGCCCGGGGACGTCATGAGGCTCCGGAAGGGGGTCGCTGGCACCGGCGGCCCACCGCCGCCCACCGCCGCCCCCACCGCCGCGGCGGGAGGGAGCGAGGGCGCGGCCCGCGAGGCTGCCCTCGACCCGAACGGCCGCTTCGCCACCACGTACCGCCCCGGCGGCGGACACCTCGCGGCGTTCGAGTCGGCCGTCGCGCGCGGCATCATCCCGGCCGGCGAGCGCGAGCTCGTGAGCGACGTCGGCGCCCGGTACGCGCCCGCGATCGACGTCCCGAAGGGCGTGACGCTCGCCCTGCGCACCGACCTCGAGCGCGCGAAGGTCCCGCCGGGCGGCGGCCCGGTGCACGTGCGCGTCGCGCTCCGCTCCACGGCGCAGGCGCCCGCGGCGCGGCCGCACCTGTCGGTGCACCTCGTGCTCGACGTGAGCGGATCCATGACGGGCGAGCCGATGGCGCGTGCGCGCGACGCGGCGCAGGCGCTCGTCGACAAGCTCGACGCGAACGACGACTTCTCGCTGGTCACCTTCTCGAGCGACGCCGCGGTGAAGATCCCTGACGGGCCCGTCGGGGCCCGGCGCGCGGCCATCAAGGCCACGATCGCCGGCATCACCGAGGGCGGCGGCACCAACATCGGCCGCGGCCTGGAGCTCGGCTACGCGCAGGCCGCCCGGCCGGGCATCCCCGACGGCGCCGTGAAGGTCGTGCTGCTGCTCTCCGACGGGCGCGCGAACGCCGGGATCACGAGCTCGGAGCGGCTGTCCAGGCTCGCGCTCGACGCCTTCCAGGGCGGCATCCAGACGAGCACCTTCGGGCTCGGCGCCGACTACGACGGCGCGCTCATGAGCGGCATCGCGAGCGACGGGGCCGGCGGGTACTACTACCTGCGCGACCCGGATCAGATCGCCCCGGCGCTCGCGACCGAGCTCGACAAGCGGCTCGATCCGGTCGCGACCGCGGTCGAGCTCCGGGTGCGGCTGAAGCCGGACGTGAAGCTGCTCCAGGTCTACGGGTCGCGCCGGCTGAGCGAGGCCGAGGCGGCGCGCGTGCGGGCGATCGAGGTGGCCGCGGACGCGCAGGCGCAGACGCGGGATCGCATCGCGAAGGACCGCGAGGACGACGCCGAGGGCGGGATGCGGTTCTTCATCCCGGCGTTCTCGCGCGACGACGGCCACGCGCTGCTCCTCGAGCTCGGCCTGCCCGCCGGCGTGGATGCGCGGACCCTCGCGTCGATCGAGCTCAAGTACAAGGATCGGGTCACGAAGAAGAACGTCGTCGACGAGGCGCCGCTCCGGGTCGCGTATGCGACCGGCGACGCCGACAGCGCCGCGAGCGTCGATCCGTCGGTCGCCCGGACGATCCAGGGCTTCGCCGCCGGCGAGACCCTGTCCGAGGCTGCCCGGCAGATCGCGCTCGGCGATCGCACCCGCGCCGCCGCGCTGCTCTCCGAGCGGGAGGGCATCCTGCGCGCCGCGGCCGGCGCGCTCGGCGAGCCGCTGTTCCTGAAGGACGCGGACCGCCTCGCCCGCCTCCGCAGCCACACGGGCGCCGCGGGCGGCCTGGGGGAGCCGCTTGTGCTCGCGATGCTCCTCGAGACCGCCTCGCGGGCGCACCTCCGCTGAGGGCTGGGCGCATGGCCACGATGCCTCGAGCGCGGCGAGCCACCGGCACCCTGGAGGTGCGGACATGACCCAGACCTTCCCTCTCCGGCGCGACCGCGCGGCGCAGCACGTCGACGTGGCGCCGGGCGGCGAGATCGTCCTTCGCGGCAAGCTCGTTTGCTCGACGGACGCCTCGGTCATCGACGCGGTGACGACGACCTGGCCCGCGGGGGCGCCCGGCGGCGCCTCGGTCGACAGCGGCGGGCTCGTCGACTTCGAGCAGGGCGGCTTTCACGTGACGAGCCGCGATCCGGTGACCCACGAGGTCCACGCAATCGCGACCGGCGATCCGGCGCCCGCGTGCGCGCTGGCGGGCGTGGAGGCGCCGTGCCTTCCGCTCCGGCTGCTGCCGCTCGCGCGCACGCGGCTCCAGACGGCGCAGGAGCTGAGCGGCTGCCTGCATGGGGGCATCACGGTCGAGGTGCCGGACGCGCTGGTCCCGCCCGTTCCGCCCGCGGTCGCCCCTTACGTGCAGGGCGCGGCCGTGCTCCTCGGGCTCGGCGTGCTCGCCTCGGTGGGGTGGGCGGTGCATCGCCGGCGCGCCCGCTCGCCGTTCGGCCAGCTGATCGATCTCGCGAACCGCACGCGGGCCAAGCTGAAGGCCGCTGACCCCGTGGTGGCCGCGCCGCTCGTGCCGGCCGTGGAGGCCGCGCTGGGCGCGCTGAAGCGGCGGCGTGTGGACGCCGCCTCGACGGAGGGCAAGCGGGTCGCGGAGGTGCTGCGGCGGGTGGAGCTGCGCCTCGACGCGTCGGCCGTGGAGGCGCGCGCCGACAGGGAGCAGCAGGCGGCGGACGAGCTCGTCCGCGAGATCGAGAGCGCGCTCGAGGCGGCCGACGAGGTGGACGGCGCGCGGCGCGGGGGTGCCTGAGGAGGAAGGCCGACATGACGGCGTCCCCGCCCCGGGGAGGGCGGCTGAAGACGGCCGATTTCGACCGCCATGATTTCGTCGGCTACGAAGGCATGCCCGGGCAAAGCCCGAAGACGGCGGGGCTCCTCCGCGCGCGAGGCCGTGCGCGCGGCGGAGGCCTTCGCCGAGACGGCCGCGCACGCGTCCGATCGCGGCGACGGCGGGATCGTGCGGCTCACGGCGGCGACCGGCATGGTCCGGCACGTCCTCGCGCCGCTCGTGGGCGAGCTCGCGCGCGTGCATCCGGGCATCCGGGTCGAGGTTACAGGTCGGGCACGCGAGCACATCGATCGCGAACGTGCGGCGCAGCGGTGGACGAGAACCGGTACAGCTCTCGCACGGCGGCCGAGCATGAGAGAGAAGTAGCCGGGAGGATCTCGGCTAGAGCACTGATCAGCTTGAAACGTCCGGGAATGAAGAGATTTGAACCACAGAGACACGGAGGACATAGAGGAACAAAAATGAACAACTCTGTGCCCTCTGTGGTTCATTTTTTTTTCTCGGCGGTTTCAACCTGTTCGGTGTCCTGGCCATCACGTGTGAACGCAACGCCGTCTGCCGTGACGCCGATCCTCTTTTCGCAAGGGCCAGCGCGGAAGCTGCCGCGGCGCCCTGCGGCAGCGATCGCCGCTGGCGTGCAGAGGAACGGCGTTGCGTCGATGTCCTCCTGGTCAGGACACAATCCGTTTGAGGCGTTCCTGTAGCGGCCTGTAAAGGAGCAACCCATGGCAGTCGCGCAGCAGCATGCGGGTCAGCAAAGCCTGCTCACCGATGATTTTCTCTACTTCGTCCTGAGGCTCCGAAAGTCCCGTATCCGCCAGGTGGCGGACCGCGTGCGGCGCATGTATCCGGACGAGTCACCCGAGCAGCAGGCGCGCCACCTGGTCGGATCGACCGCGGCGATCGCGTTCGCCGCGGGCGGCGTCGTCCATACGCCCGCCATCATCCCCGGGTTCGGCGTCATGTACGAAGGCCTGGGGTTCGTCGCCGGCACATCCATCCTCACCAGGATGCACCTTTACCTGATCCTCGAGATAGCGCTGCTCTTCGGGAAGGATATCGACGAATCCGACCGCGTGAAGGAGATCGCGGCCGTGGTGGCGACTTGCGCTGCCAGCGCCGCCGCTCCGATGGCTGTCCTCGTGACGACGATGAACCCGGCCTTCGCCGTGGCGACAGGGGCGCTCGCCGCGACCGCCGCGACCCGGACGATCGGGGAATCGGCGATCCGCCGCTACAAGCGCTCGACGGCGCCCGAGGCGGCGGCGGTCCCCGCGCCCGCGGTCGGCGGGCGTCAAGACGGCTGATCTCGCCGGGGTGCCCGGCTCCATGAGCCCTTCCGGGTCGGGTTGAAGGACGTGCCCGCCGCTCCGCCTGGGGTGGCCGCCGAGCTCCCGCGCGGTCGGGACTTTTCGCGGGGGTCGCCGTGTCCTTGGATCGTCCGGGGGACGAGGCGGCGTGAAGCCTCCCCGCTCTCCCCCCCAGCCCATGCCCACGTTTCCCCGTACCTCGTTCGTCGATCGGCTCCTCGCCGAGCTCCCGTGGCTCCTGCGCGCGGCGCGTCGCCCGACGCGCTCGGAGCAGGACGCCGAGGATCTGGCGCAGGCGACGGTCGTGCGCGCGATCGAGCGGTGGGGCTAATCGCGATCGGTCGGCGCGCCGCCCGGGAAGTAGTGGCGATAGGGGCGGCCGCCCTCCACAGCGCGATCGACGGACGGGCGCTCGCGCAGGCGGCGGTAGTAGGCGCGGAGGTTGGGGCGGTCGTCGAAGGGGTGGACCCAGTCGGCGTAGAACAGCGACGGGGCGGCGGCGCAGTCGGCGAGGGTAAAGGCGTCGCCCGTCGCCCAGGTGCGGCCGGCGAGCTGGCCGTCGAGCCAGGCGTAGACCTTGTCCAGGGCGGCGCGGGCCTGAACCTCCCCGTGCTCATCGCGCGGGTTGGACTGCATCTGGCGGATGCGGTTGTTCACGATCACCTGCATCGTATTCATGACGTAGTTGTCGAAGATACGGTCGAACATCCGCACCTGGAGTGCGGCGGCCGGATCGGGCGGGATCAGGCGGGCAGGATCCGGATGCGCCTGGTCGAGCCACTCGACCACGATGGTCGCCTCCCACAGGGTGACGTCGCCGACCCTGAGCACCGGGAACTTGCCGAGCGGCCAGCGCGCCGCCAGCTCGGCGCCGGCCTGCGGGTTGGAAGGCTCCAGCAGGCGCAGCTCGAAAGGGACGTCCTTTTCATGGAAGGCGATGAAGGCCTTCTGGGAGTAGGACGAGAAGGGGTGGGCGTAGAGGATCGGTATCGTCATGGTGGCCTTATTGCTTCGCGTGTCTGCGAGCGGTTCGTGTCTGCAAGCGGTCATGGTCCGGCGAGACCGTCGAGCGTTCCATCGGAGCGCCCGAAATTTTCACGAAATCAGCCGGATCGATGCTCTAGCCGGGCCTCTGCGCGCCCCTCGCCAGCTCCTCGCCGAGCGCGTCCAGCATCTGGAGCCAGCTCGGGTGCGCGCCGGTCCGGCGAGCGAGCGCCTCGCTCACGTTCTGCTCGAGCCTCACCAGCGTCCGCCCGTTTCGCTCGATGAAGGTGATCGACACGAGCGTCTCCTCGGGCCAGTCCCGATCGTGCCCCTGGCTCTCGGAGGAGACGGGATTCCCGTTCGCGTCAGCGATCCGCATGGTGAACGCGAGCCGCTCCGGCCGCACGACCTCGCGGTAGACACCGACGGTCCAGCAATCGCCGAACTGCGGGTTGTGGATGCACGAGTGGAAGCCTCCTCCCGGTCGGACGTCGATCCGCGCGAAGCGGATGATGCACCCCCGCGGCGCGAACCAGCGCGCCAGCAGGTCGGGGTTCGTCCACGCATCGAACACCACGTCGCGCGGAAAATCAAACGTGCGCTCGATGAGGACCGTGGGCTCATGAGGGGTTTGAGAAAATTGCATCGTGACGTGATCACCCTTTCTTTGGCGGATGCAGCTCGTGCAGGAGGTCGTCCAGGCGGCAGAACGCCTCCTCCCAGTGCTGCCGGTACTGCTCGACCCAGATCGCCACCTCCTGCATCGGCGCGGGATTGAGCTGGCAAACGTGCTGCCGTCCGTCGCGCCGCTTCTCGATCAGACCCGCTCGTTCCAGGGTTGCCAGGTGCTTGGAGATGGCCTGTTGCGAGATCTGAAACGGCTGCGCCAGCTCGTGCACCGACGCAGGCCCCGCCTTGAGCCGCACGAGGATCGCGCGCCGGGTGGCGTCGCTCAGGGCGGCCAGGGTCGTGTTCAACGAATCCACAACCATATGGTTGTGGATTGGCTCCCGGAAGTCAAGCGAAGGTCGAAGACCTCGAGAACCTCGCGAGGCGGATGACCCCCTGGAGGCGTCGTCGGACGCGAAGCTGGCGCTCGCCTGCCTCGCTGGCGCCGAACGCCACGGTCGCGCTGTGCGGACGATGTGCAATCAAATGGTTGCACATCGCTGCGCGGCTCGGTAGGGTCGCTGAAGGCACCCTGCTCACCATCGTGGAGTCCGGCTTCGACCGTGTCCCAGCGCATCGACGCGAGCGCGCGTTCCGCATGAACGAGGGGGGATGGGCCGGTCAGGCCGAGAACCTCGCGAAGTATGTCGAAGGCACCTGAACAGGCGGTCGCTGACGTCTTCTTCGCCCTCGGCGACGGGACACGGCTGTCGGTGGTGACGCGGCTCGGGGCCGGAGGGGCGCTGTCGGCGACCGCGCTCTCCGACGGAGCGAAGGTGACGCGACAGGCGATCGTGAAGCACCTTCGGGTGCTCGAGGGTGCGGGCCTCGTGACGCACGAGCGGCGCGGGCGCGAGGTCCTGTACGCGCTCGAGCCGCGGCGGATCGAGGAAGCCCGAGTGTTCCTCGACGGCATCTCCGCAGGCTGGGATCGCGCGCTCGAGCGGCTGCGCCGGATGGTCGAGGAGCCGTCGCCTCCGCCGAGGAGACGGGAAATGCGATAGGGGAGCGGCTTAGAGGTTAACGCTCCTCCGCGTCGTCGACCTCGACAAGCTCGTGCATCACCTCGCGGAGGCGATCGAGGAACAGGTCGACCTCCGCCTCCGAGATCGTGAGCGGTGGGGTGAGCTTGAGGTACGAGGGCGCGTGGGCCGCGACGGTGACGATCACCCCGCGCTCGCGCAGCGCCTGGCAGAAGGCGAGCGCGCCGAGCGCGTCGTCCGGCTGCTCGACGCCGGCGATGCCGACCCCGAGGAGCAGCCCGCGCCCGCGCACGTCGCAGACGGCGATCTCCTCGTCCTGCAGCCGGCGCAGCCCGGACGCCAGGCGCTCGCCGAGGACGGCCGCGCGCTCGACGAGCCCCTCCCGGGCGATGACGTCCAGCGTGCAGAGCCCCGCCGTCACGGCCGCCGCGTTCGCCGAGAACGTCGAGCCGTGGATGTTCACGTGCCCCTTCGGGCCGTAGGCCGCGTGGAACACGTCGTCGGTCATCAGCACGGCGGAGAGCGGGATCACGCCGCCCGTCAGCCCCTTCGAGGTCACCACGATGTCGGGGCGCAGCCCGGGCGCGACGCCCTGGAACGCGAACCAGGCGCCCGTGCGCCCGAGGCCGGTGAGCACCTCGTCGAGGATCAGGAGCGCGCCGTGGCGCCGGCACAGCCGCTCCAGCGCGCCGAGCGCGTCGCCCGACAAGGCGCGCGCCCCGCCGACGCCCTGCACCACCTCCACGACGACGGCGGCGACGCCCCCCTCCTCCAGCAGGCGCTCCACCGCCGCGAGATCCCCGAAGGGCGCGAGCCGCCCGAGGCGAGGGGCGTGCTCCAGCGGACCCCGCCACGGACCGCCGCCCATGAGGCCCAGCGCCCCGAGCGTCAAGCCGTGGTATCCGCCCTCGAAGCTGATGAACGCGGCGCGCCCGGTCCGGATCATCGCGAGCTTCATCGCGGCCTCGATCCCCTCGGCGCCGCTGTTGCCGAAGTACACCTTCTGCAGATCGGCGCCGGCGAGGGCGCACAGCCGCCCGGCGAGCGCCCCGACGTCGGCGGGGATCCCGAACGGCATCGTGCACGGGCGCCCCGACGCGAGGAGCGCCGACAGCGCCGCGTCCAGGTCTCTCGAGTGGTGCCCGAGCGCCACCGCGCCGAAGCAGCCGGACATGTCGAGGAACCGGCGCCCCGAGGCATCCACGAGGAAGCTCCCGCGCGCCTCGACGAACTCCTCGGTCCAGCCGAGCGCCTCGAAGCCTTCCACCCGGTAGGGGTTGACGTGGGCGCGGTAGGACTCGACGCGATCCTGGCGAGGGGGCAGGAGCATCAGCGCCTCTCGCCCCCGCGGCGGTAGACCTCGGGATCGTAGAGCTCCATGAAGATCTCCGGCCGCTTCAGGAAAGTCCACCCGAGCTTCACGTAGAGCCAGGGCGCCGTGCTCGTCGCGAGCAACCACCGCCGGAAGCCCTGCAGATCGGGGTGCGCCATCACCGACTCCGTCAGCCAGCGACCGAGCTTTCGCCCGCGGTACGCCTCGATCACGAAGACATCGGCGAGGTAGCCGAAGGTCGTGTAATCGGTCGTCACGCGGGCGAAGCCGATCTGGCGATCGCCGTGGTAGAGGCCGAAGGGGAGCGAGCTCTCGATCGAGCGTACGACGAGATCGCGCGCGATGCCGGCGGCCCATGACGAGGTCACGAGGAAGCCGTGAATCGTGTCGATGTCCAGCCGACGCCGGTCCGTGCTGATGAGGAATTCGCCCTGCCGCCACTCCGCCAGGTGGTCCGTCCCTTCGCTCATCCCGGGAGCTCCTCCGCCGTCGGCGCCCGCGAGCGCCACGGATCGGACGCGCCGTACTGATCCAGCAGATCGTCCCAGGCGCGGTAGTTGAGCTCGAGCAGCAGCAGCATGAAGTCGATCGCGGCCGACTGCGCTCCTTCGGACACGGACGCCACGTCGGCCATGAACAGCCGGGACAGGCTCGTGTGGTTGTACTCCTCGTTGAGCGCCGCGTGCCGACCTGCCCCGTCGTCGAAGCGCTCCCCCTCTCCCGTCAGCCGGCGCAGCGGGCTGTCCAGCGGCGGCGCGACGCCGAGCAGCCCCTCCGTGATGAAGAGCGACACGAAGTACCCGACGGCATCGACCTCGGCCAGGTGCGTGAAGGCGTCGACGTACGCGACATGCAGCGGGAGCGGCTCGCTGTCGACGATCTGCTCGTGGGTGAGGCCGAGGCTGCGGCAGCTCTGGTACTCGAACGCTTCGTGCCCGACCTCCTCCGCGTAGTACTTGAACATCCGTCGCCGGAGCGGCGGCGCGAGGCGCTTCGCCATCATCGGCGTGAGGATCTCGACGAAGCGCAAGGTGACGTGGTACTCTTGGAGATAGCAGCCCTGCGCGAGGGCGCGCGGCGCGCCGGGCTCGCTGACCGCCGCGAGGAAACGCGGCGTGCCGATCCGGCTCGACGCCTCGGCGACCACCCGCTCGACATCCACCATGAAGACGAGCCCCGACTTGCGGCCGTCCGGGCGGAACGCCGCGCGGCAGAAGCGGCCAGCGTCGCCGCCGGTGCTGCGGACCAGGAAGGTCGCCAGGCAGTCGACGTGCACGCGGGTATCCCGCGACGCATAGACGCCGCCCGAGAGCTCTTCCTGGACGCGGCGGGCGAAGGCCCGCCCCCCCTCGCGGCCGGGCAGGCCGAGCCGCCCGGCGACGTCGAGCAGGAGGAGGTAGCTCGCAACGAGCGAGGCCGGCGCGCTGCGGCGCTCGTACATCGCCTGGATCATCGCCACCTGGAGGTAGAAGTTGTCGAGCGCGAGCACCGCCGCGAGCGGCGCCGCCTCGCCGGGGGGCGCCAGAGGCGCGAGGTCGGGGAACGACGTCCTCGTCAGGTCGAGGAGGAGCCCCTCCGCGTGCCCGAGCATCCGACCGACGCCCTCGCGGAGCGCCGCGACCGCGGCGTCGGGCGTGCGGGCGAGCACCCAGGCGGCGGCCCGGGCGATCGCGCCGTCGAGCGCGCGGCGCTCCCGCTCCGGCACGTCGGCCGCGTGCGCGCCCTTGGACGCGTCTCGCAGGAGCCCGAGGTAATCCATCTGCTGCAGGAGCTCCGCCCACGCGCGCGCGCCGCCCTCGCCGCGCACCTCCTGCCAGAGCGCGGCGCCCGGGCTGCGGAGCGACTCGAGCCGCCCGGCCGTCTCCTCGTCGGCGCCCCCCTCGCGCTCGATGACGTACTCCCCGTTCGCTGCCTCCACGATGAGCTCGCCGCTCCCGGCGTCGAGGCGGATCGCGCGGACATCGAGGTAGGGCTGCTCGTACTTCTGGATGCTCCAAGCCTCCATGGGTCCTCTCAATCGAAGCAGCGAGGGATCGTGCCCCCGGCCTTGCCGTAGTGGTCGATGATCTGCCGCTCCATCAGGAGGAGCGACTCCACGAGGATGCAGATGTGGCGCTTCACGACGTGCTGCTCCTCCTCGGAGATGCACGGGACGTCGGCGAAGAGCAGCTCGCTGATGTGGTCGTGCTCGCCCTCCTCGTTGATGGAGGCGTGCTCGAAGATCGGGTCGTAGAACTCCTTCGGGAGGCCGAGCGCGTCGCACCGCGCCTTGAAGGCGGCGTTGAAATCGCCGTCGGGCTCCTCGAAGAGGAAGAGGGCCGCCTTGAACGTCATGGGGTGAAGGCGCGCGTACACGCCGAGGGAGCAGCACACGGAGAAGGTCATCGGCAACGGCACCAGCCGATCGAGCTCTGACCGGCCGACGCCCACCGCGGCGAGCGAGCGCTCGAGCAGGACGTCGTGGTTCAGCTCCGAGACGAAGAACCCCTGGAGGATCTCGCGCGTCTTGCGGCTCTCGTGGTGTGACAGGGAGGGGGCGAGCAGGCCGGGGCACATCCGCACGATGTGGTAGTACTCCAGCGCATAGCCGATGAGCTGCTCGCGGCCGATGGTGCCGCTCAGCAGGCCCTGGTAGTAAGGGCGCGTGTTGTACCTGCGCTTGACGCGCTCGATGAGGCGCCCGAGCTCCCGGTAGAACTGCGACCCCCGCTTCGCCTCCACGGGCTTCAAGGATGTCTCCGTGAGCAGGCTGAAGCGGTCGAGATCGCGGCAGATCGTGCCCACCTCGTCGGCCAGGGACGGCAGCTTCCGCGACAGCTCGTCGAGCGAGTGCCCCCCGGCCCGGAGCATCTCGAGCAGGAGCAGCGCGTCGGACCGCGTCTCCGGCGCGAGCTCTATCTCGTACTCCTGCTCGCGGTAGCGCAGGACGCACCTCGCGTCGTTCACCTGGATGCTGACGTTGGCGCGCAGGCGCGGCTTTTCGAAGAAGTCGGTCGTTACGGTCATGGCAGACTCTCCCACGATCAGAGGGTCGACATCCTGCGAACCAGATTGGTCGTCGTAGAGTAGAAGCTCCAGATGGACGAGTAGAAGTCGTCGTACATCTCCACGAACAGGCGCATCTGCCGCCGCATCCGCGCCATCGTCTCGTCGTCGATGAAGGGGATCTCCGCGAAGATGAGCCGCGTCAGGTTCCCGTGCTCCGCCTTGCGGTTGATGTCCGAGTGCTGCCGCATCGGGCCGATGAACCCGGGGGGGAGCTCGTTCTTTTCGCACGCCTCGATGAAGAGATCGACCTCCGGATCCTTGCCCTCGAGGACACCCAGCGTCGCGAAGAAGAAGAGTGGATCGCAGCTCGCCCAGTAGGAGAGCGCGTTGCAGAGGGCCAGCGTCTCGGGCAGAGGCAGCGAGTCGTCCGCGTCGGCGCGGCTGACGCCGATGGCGTTGAGCGCCCGCAGCACGAGCTCGTCGTGGCCGTACTCGCTGCAATAAAACTCGTTCATCAGGTGCCGCGCCCGGGCGCTGGGGACGAACGGCAGGACAGGAGAGTCGAAGAGGCTCTCCCGGAAGAGGAAGTGGTAATTCTCGATGGCGAGGCCGTAGAAGACGCTCTTCGGGCACTTCCCGGGCTCGCCGAGGACGCTCGTCCAGAAGATGTTGCGGTTGATGCTCTTCTCCATGAGCTCGCTGGAGAGATCCTCGAGCTCGAGCAGCGCCTGCGTGCCCGAGCGGATCTTCACCCGGCCGGCGTCGTCGAGCAGCCGGTAGCGGTCGAGATCTTCGAGGAACGTCTTCAGCCGCTGCCGCTGACCCGCATCGAGCTCCCGCTGGATGTCGCTCAGCTTTCGCGTCCCGTCGAGATAGGTGAGGAAGCTCTTGAGCTCCTCCGCGGACGAGCCCTCGGGCTCGATGGCGAACTCCAGGCCATCCCGCACGAGGACGATCTCTTTGCCCTGTGAAGCGACCTCACAGGCCAGGCGGGGCTGCAAATCCGATGACTCCAACATGACCCAATCTCCTTCGGCAGCGTCGAAAAGAGTCCCGGAGCCCTGCGGGCAGCAACGCTCCGGGACGCTCGTGCGACGCAGAGCGCGCTTGAAGTCACGGGACGGCCGCGCGACCTGGGTCGCGCTCGCGATCACGGGACCACCGCGCGATCCGCGTCGCGCTTGCGATCACAGGTGGACCGCGACGACCGGGCCGGCCATGACGCCCGTCTTCAGGCGGATCTTCATGGCGCGCTTCTCGTTCGTCGCCTCTTCCTTCTTGGGCTGCTCCTGCTGCTCGGCGACCTTGTTCTCGACCTTGTTCTCCATACATTGCCTCCTTGTGACTGCATTAGGCAGCTGTGCCCCGGGACGTGCGGGCACGCACAAAGCGATCACCCATGTCAGGAGCGACGTCAAGCGTCCATCAATCGCGCTCATGTCATTGCCTGTCCGATCACGGTGTCTTACGGTGTCATACCGAGATCGCGCGCCGGCTGCCTGCGTCCACGGAGAAAAGTACCATTGCATCGCCGTGTCGTTTCGTTTTCTTGCGTGTCTCGCGTTGACCTCGACGCAGCGTGACTGGATGTTTATAGCGCTTGCCTTCGAGCGCGAGGGCAGGGACGCGCGCTACGGGTGCGCGATGACGAGCAGTGTCGGGGCGCGCTCGAGCGCGCAGCGGAGCGCTCCCCGGAGCGTCTCGGGATCGAGGGCGGCGAAGCTCTCGTCGAGGATGACGAGATCCGCGCACTGGAGCAGCGTGCGCGCGAGGTAGAGGCGGCTCTTCTCGCCGTGGGAGAGCTGCCAGCCCGTCTCCCCCACGAGCTGGAGCATGCCGCCCGGCATCCGATCGAGCAGCGGGCCGAGGCCGAGCTCGCGGCAGACCGCCTCGGCCTCCTCCAGATCGCCGGCGCGGGGCGGCCACCGCCGGCCCATGAGCAGGTTGAAGGCGAACGGCGCGGAGAGGACGTGGTTGTCCTGGAACTGCGGCGCCGAGGCGACGCGCTGTCGCCAGCCGCTCCGGCCGAGGGTGTGGAAGTCGAGGCCGCCGAGCAGGAGCAGGCCGCTCTCCGGCGGGCGCAGCCCGGCGAGGATGGAGCCGAGCGTGGACTTGCCCGCGCCGGAGCTGCCCTCGAGCAGCAGGCGGTCGCCGTGGACGATGCGCAGGCTGGCCTCGCGCAGGACGGGGGCCGGTCGGCCCGGGTGCGCGTAGCTCAGCTCCTGCGCGTCGAGGAGCACGCGCTCGCCCCGGCGGTCGGCGCCCGTGACGCCCAGCAGGGCCGCCGGCGAGGCGTGCCGCTCGCGCGCCGCCGCCCCCTGGAGCGGCGAGACTTGCTCCCACGCGACGCCCGCGCCGGCGAGATCCGTGATGCCGGCGACCAGCGTGCGGAACGCGCGGAAGGCGAGCAGCACGCCGCCGAGGCTCACGGCCAGCCCCGAGGCCTGCGCCTCGCCGGAGATGAACGCGGGCGCGAGCGCGAGCGCGCCGAGGAGCAGCCACCCGCGCGGGATCAGCGCCGAGAGCGCCGCCTGCACGCGATCCAGCCGCGTCGACTCGGCGAGGTACGCCGAGAGCCCGGCGTCCTCGCGCTCGTGCCAGCGCTCTTCCTTCTCTTGCGCGACGCGCGTCCGGCTGCCGAGGATGCCCTCGACGAGCTCGCCGGTCATCGCGAGCCGCGCGCGCGTCCAGCGGCGCCGGCGCGCGTGGTACCGCCACGCGAGGAGCGCCGTCGCCGCGACGCACGCGCCGAGGGCCGCGAGCTGTGCCCCGGCGCGCGGGCCGGCCCAGAGCACAGCGCCCGCCATGAGCAGCTCGACAACCGCGACCAGCGACACCAGCCCGCCCCCGAGCGCCAGCGACTCGACAGCGTCCGCCTCGAGCACCGTGCCGAGCAGCCCGCCCGCGCCGCGGCGCCGGATCTCGTTCGGGTCGAGCTGCATGGCCCCGGCCAGGAGGCGCTGCCGGAGGAGCGTCGCCGCGTCGATGGCGAAGAGGCCGCTGAACCACGTCGCGAGGAGGCGGAACGGGATGACCGTGAGCAGGAGCAGCCCCCACGCCCAGAGCCAGCCCCGGTCGACGTGGCCGGCGAGGATGCCGCGGCCGACCACCCACCACGAGAGCAGCCAGAGGCCGTACTCGATCGCGTGCGCGAGGAAGAGGGCCGCGAGGCGGCGCGCGAGGCCGAGCTGCGCCGCGAGCTCGCGCAGGGGCGCCGAGGGCGGCCGGCGGAGGAGCCAGAAGCCCCGGAGGACGATGCCTCCGAGCTGCTGCTGCAGGATGGCCCGCGCGGCCCGCTCGCGGCGCGCGACCCCCGCGTCGGCGAGCACCCGATCGAGCGCCGGGAGGAGCGGGGCCTCCAGGGTCGAGCAGAGCGCGGACCGCACGGGCTCGACGTCCACCTCGATCACCGCGTGGTCGAGCCCGACGAGCCGCGCGCGCCCCCTCGACACGCCGACCAGCGCGAGGAAGCGGCCCTCCGGGCCCTGCACGCGGAGCACGGCCGGTCCCGCGCGGCGGATCAGCGCCTCGACGTCGCCGTAGCGGGCCTCGACCGGCTCCGCCTCGAGGCCGAGCAAGCTGGCGGCGCCCTCCATCCAGCGCCCGAGCGGGAGGCCGCCCGGCTGCGTGACCTCGGGGCGGAGCAGATCCGCGGGCGGGGCGGGGGCGCCGGCGCCCTTCACGGGCAGCGCGGCGGCGCGCGCCAGCGCCTCCATCGCCTCGCCGAGGCGCGCCGCCGGCCAGCTTGCGCTGTCGAGCGAGGCGCTCATCCCCGGAGCTTCCCCTCCACGACCTGGCCGTGCTCGACGCGCAGCCTGCGCCACGCGGCGCTCGCCCACAGCGTCTCTTGCACCTCGCGCTCGGCGTCGAGCAGGGCGCGGTAGCGGGAGCCTTCGCGGGCGGCGAGCACCTCGGGCGGCGCGTCCTCGACGACGCGGCCCTCCTCGACGACGAGCACGCGGCCGAACGACGTCGTCTCGCCGACGTCGTGCGTGATGCAGAGCAGCGTCGTCCCTGCCCACACCTCGCGGGCGCGGGCGAGCAGCGCGCGGCGGCGCGCGCGATCGAGCCCGCGGAACGGCTCGTCGAGCAGCACGAGGCCGGGGCGCTTCCGGAGCATGGCGCGGCCGAGGCGGACGCGCTGGCCCTCGCCGCCGGAGAGGAGCCCGCCGCCCTCGCCGAGGTCGGTCTGCAGCCCGTCGGGCAACGTGCGGAGCAGCGTCACGAGATCGGCGTCGTCGAGGACGGTGCCGGTGCCCGAGAGCTCGTCGGTGCCGTAGGTGAGGTTGTCGAGCAGCGGCCGGTTCCAGAGCTGCACCTCCGGATCGACCCAGGCCGTGCGGGCCCGCAGCCTGCGCAGGCGAGCGCCCGACAGCGGGAGCCCGTCCACGAGGACAGCGCCGGCCGCGGGTCGATGCCACCCGAGCAGGAGCCCCACAAGGCTCGACTTGCCGGCGCCCGACGGGCCGACGATGGCGACGTGCTCGCCGGGCTCGATGGCGACGTTCACGTCGTCGAGGATCGTGTGGCCGCCGGCGACAACGCGCACGCCCTCGAGGCGTACCCCCCTGGGCGCGTCCCCTGGCTCGGCGTCCTCCTCGACCCGCTCGCCGCCGGCCGGCGACTCCTCGGCGGCCCCGAGCGGCTCGAGCAGGCGGAGCATGACGTTGCGGTGCCCCGGGAGCTGGCGCGCGATGAGGGCGATCTCCTGGCCGAGCGCGGGGAGGTTGAGCGCCCAGAACAGCATGAGCAGGGCCGCCGACGTGCTGCCCGTGCGGCCCACGTGACCGGCGAGCAGCAGCGCCGCGAGCCCGTACGCGACGAGCGTGTTCACCCCCTCGACGGAGACGACCGCCCGCGCCATCGAGCGCGAGGCGCGGGCCCACTCGACGAGGATGCCCTCGTGCTCCCGGCGGACGCTGCGCTCGGCGCCGTGCGTGCGGATCGCGAGCAGGCCGAGGAGCGCGTCGAGGTAGAACCTCGTGAGCGTCCCGCCGTGGCTGCGCACCCTGAGGTCCCGCTCGGTGAGGGGCGGCTGCGTCGCGAGCGGCACGGCGACGGAGGAGACGCACGCGGCGATCGCGGCCGGCGCGCCCTGCGGATCGAGCCAGATGATGCCGGCCGTCGTGAGCACGAGCTCCATCGAGAAGCGGATGAACCGCCCGAGCAGGTCCGGCAGCTGCCGGAGCCGCTGGCCGGCGTGGCAGCGCTCCGCCATGTCCGAGGCCAGGCGGCTCCGGAGGTAGCGATCGCCGAGGCGCGGGATCTTGCGCAGGAACGCCGCGCGCAGGCGCACCTCCAGGTGGCGCCCCATCCACTGCACGCCGAGGGCCGTCGGGACCTCGAGCGCGATCAGGGTCAGGATGAAGCCGAGGAGCCCGGCGATGGCCACGAGGCGCTGCTCGTGCAGGCCGAGCTGGGCGCCGATCTCGAGCAGCGCCTTGAAGAGCACGGTCAGCACGACGATGCCGAGCGTCGTGAGCGCGAGCGCGCACGCGAGCGCGGCGGGCACGGTGAGGCCGCCCTCGCGGAGCAGGCGCAGGAGCTCCCGCGCCGGCCGCGCCGCGGGCGCGCGGAGCGCCAGGGCGAGCTCCGGCGAGGTCGGCGCCGGGGCGGGCGGCGCGCCGCGAGGGCCCGCCTCCCCGCGGCGCGCACCGGCGGGCTTCGCGGCGGCGCGGCGGCCCGAGACGGCGACGAGCACCGCGCCGCGCAGGAACAGCCGTGGCTCGCCCGGAGGCGACTCTGGCCCGGGCCACGCGGTCCAGAACATCTGGGGGACCGCCCACGCTTCCGGCGGGCCGTCGAGCGGGCTGTCGCGCAGCCGATCGAGGAACGACTCGAGCACGCGCGCGCTCTGGCCGCCGCGCGACAGGCCTCCTGTGGCGCAGATCGTGTCGACCATCCGCGCCGCCGCGTCGAGCTCTGCGATGGGCCGGAAGGAGGCGGCGTCGGCGGCCGCGGCCACCCGCCGCGCCGCGCCGGCGACGCCGAGGCGCTCGAGCCGCCGCGTGAGGACGCGCGCCGCCAGCTCCGACGCGGCGAAGGCGCGGTAGGTGCTCTCCGGCACCGTCGTTGTGTGCACGTAGACGTCGGCGAGCAGCTCCGAGGCGCGCATCCACCGGCGCCCCGTGGCCGGGTCCATGACCTGCACGAAGCCCCCGTGGCGCGACCAGAGGACGACGAAGTGGGCCGCGCCGTTGGGGAGCCGCACGACGAGCAGCGAGGGTGTCGCCCGCGCCTCCGGCAGCAGCAGGTAATCGACGGGGAGCATGATCTGCTCGGCCTCGAGGCCGAGCTGGACGGCGATCTCCTCGAGCATGTCGATGGACGTCCCGTCGACGTCGGTCTGGCACGCCTCGCGGAGCCGGCCGTAGCTGACGGGGATGCCGAAGCCGTCGAGCAGGCACTTCAACGCGGCCGGCCCGCAATCCATGCTGGATGTCTGGATGACCTCGGGGGCGAGGAAGCGGTGCTGTCGCAAGGGGCCTCGGGGGCTCAGAGGGGCTCGACGGGGGCGCTCTGCAGCGCTCGGCCCGCGGCGCGAACCACGAGATCGAGCGGCTTGATCCGCTCGATCTCGACCTCGACCATGCCGGGGAGGCCGTGCTGCAGCGGCACGCCGGCCGGAGGGGTCCCCGCGATGCGCAGCTCGACGCGCACCTTGCCGTCGCGGAGCTCGCTCCCGACGCCGGTCACGGTGAGCGGCAGGGTCCCGTACTGCACCCAGGGAAAACCGTCGAGCCGCATCCACCCGGGCTGACCCGGGCGCACGCGGCCCACGACCGTCGCGGGGGGGAAATCGGCGACGACGCGCAGCTCCCGCCGCGGCACGACGACGGCGACGCGAGCGCCCTCCTCGAGCACGGCGCCCACCTGCAGCGGCGCCGCCTCGCCGAGCTGGCCGGCGATGGGGGCCCGGAGGGTGCGCAGCTCGATCTGGTGGGTCGCCGCGGCGATCGACGCCTCGAGCGAGCCCTTCTGGGTGCGCAGCTCCTCCGCGGTGCGCTCGAGCTCCGCGACGTCCGCCTCGATGTCGCGCTCGGCCATGAGCTGCTCGGCGGCGAGGCGACCCACCGCGAGGCGCTGCGCATCGGCGGCCGCGCGGCGGGCGAGCCCCTCCGAGCGGCTGCGCGCGAGGTCGACATCGGAGACGAGGCCGTCCTCACGGAGCAGGGTCGCGCGTTTCGCCTCCGCCTCCGTGAACCCCGCGACGGCGTCCGCCTCGCGCTGCCGCGCGCGCGCCTCGGCCGTGTGCGCTGCGGTGGCGCGCCTGTGCTCCTGCAGCGCCGCCTGCTTCGCGGCGATCTGCTTCTCGAGCGCCGCGAGCTGCGCCGGAATGCCGGCGAGGCGCGCCCGCTTCTCGGCGCGGTCGAGCCGCAGCGCCTCCGCGTCGAGCTCGACGAGCGGGTCCCCCACCTCGACCCACCTGTCGAGGGCGAGGTTCAGGGAGACGACCCTGCCCGAGGCGGACGCCTGCACCGGGTGGGCCGCCCGCTCGACCTCGATGCGCGCGCTCTCGGTGACGGCGTACACCGACACGCGCGACCGCAGGAACCACCCCGCCCAGACCGCCGCGATCACGGCCCCCGCGGCGACGCCCAACGTCACCCCGCGGTGCCCGTCCCCTGCGAGGGCGCGTAACGATCGCTGGAACGGCGCGGACATGGAAGACCTCGACAAGGAGAGCCACGCGAAGCAGGGCACGACATCTTAGGGCGCGGGTTGTCGGGCCGTAAAGCGCGCAGGGGCGCCGCGGCGCCGCGGCCCATGCGGTGGCCGGCGGGTGGGATGCTGGCCCGCTCGGCACCCCCCGCGCAGCTCCGGACGCCCGCGCGCGGAGCGGAGAGGACAGGCAAGCGCGTTCCGCAAAGTCAAGAGTCTCGGAGCCGTTCCTGACTCGTGACGCCGCGGCCCAGCCGCCGCGCGAAGGCGCGGCCCAGGCCTCGCTCACGCGCTGGTCGTTCATGGGCATCCGGGAGACGTATGAGCGACTCCAGGCGTGCATCGCCGCCATCCATCGCCTCAGGCGACCGCGGACGCCGGCGCGCGGCTGCGCGCAGCCTCGGGTGTGGCGCCGAAGCGCGTCGCTACGAGGTGGTCGCACCAGCGCTCCACGCTCGTCTGGATCGGCGGCATCGCCAGCCCGATCGTGCGGGCGTGGGCGTCGGCCGCGCTGGTGTCATAGGCGTCCTCGGCGAGGAACGACAGGCTCTCTCGCGGCACCCCGGTGAGCGCCTCCGGCAGCAGGCGTACAAGGCCGACGGGCAGCACCCACCTCGGGGGGCGGCGCTTCAGGTGGGCGGCGATGCCGCGGATCAGCGCGGGCAGCCGCGGAGTCGCCTGATCGAGGACGCAGAGGTCCTGTCCCGTCGTCTCGGGGCGCTCGGGCACGCTCGCCAGGAAGCGCGCAAGGTAGTCGACGGTCAAGAGCGGCAGGAAGGTGCGCTCGCTGCCGACCAGGGCCGGCAGGCGGCCCTGCCAGAGCCGCTCGACCGTCTCCCCGAGGCCCGTGAGCTGCGTTGTCTCGCCGGTGCGTGAGTCGCCGATGACGCTGCTCGGGTGCACGGCCGTCCAGCGCAGCCCGCGCTCGGCCGCGAAGCGGCGCACGGCGAGATACGACTCGTGCTTCGACGCCTCGTAGGCGCCGTGCTGACGGTACAGCCCGCCCCGCGCGCGCTCGGTCAGCGCGCCCTCCGCGCCCGGCCGGGTGCTCGCGTGCAGCATGCGGTAGCCGCCGAGATAGACGAAGCGCCGCAGGGAGGGCAGCGCGAGCGCCCACCCGGCCGCGCGCAGCGAGCCATCGACATTGCAGCGCCGCGCCTCCTGCACGCCGAGCCCGAAGGCGAAGCGCGCCGCCAGGTGATAGACGTCGCGCACGTGCTCGAAGCGGTCCACCAGACCGAGCGACGCCTCCTCCACATCGCCCTCGACCACCAGGAGCCGCCGCGAATCGCCGCCGTGCGCGTCGACGAACGCGGAGAGCGCCGCGGCCCGCTGCCGCGCGCGGCGCACCGGCGCCGCCACGACCTTCGTCCGGGTCAGCTCGGCCAGCAGCCAGCGCCCGATGAACCCCGTACCCCCCGTCACCAGGACCTCGACGTCGCTCACCCTCATAGGCCGCTCAGCATGCGCCGCTGGACCCATGAGGAAAATGGGATGTATCTCATACCAGACATGAGCGAGATCGATATCCGCAGCGTCAACCTGAACCTCCTCCCCGCCCTCGAGGCGCTGCTCATCGAGAGCAGCGTCAGCGCTGCGGCGCGCCGCGCCCACGTCAGCCAGTCGGCGATGAGCCACTCGCTCGCGCGCCTGCGCGAGCTCTTCGGCGATCCCCTCCTCACCCCCCTCGGCCGCGGGCTCGCCCCCACGCCGCGCGCCCTCCAGCTCCGCGCGGCCCTGCCCGCCGCCTTCGAGCACCTCCGCCGCGCCCTCGCGTCCCCCGAGCCCTTCGATCCGCGCACCTCGACGCGCGCCTTCCGCGTCGCCACCGTCGACCACTTCGAGCTCACGACCCTGCCCGACGTCCTCGATCACCTGGGCAAACACGCCCCCTCCGTACGCCTGGAGATCGAGCGCTTTTCCCCCGATGTCGTCCCCGCGCTGGTCCTCGGCGACATCGATCTGGCCCTGATCGGCGCCTCCCAGCCCGTGCCCGCCGCCGGGCTCCGCCGCGCGCCGCTCCACGAGGAGCCGTTCGCCGTCGTGGTCCGCAAAGGCCACCCGGCGATCAAGCGCCGCCTCGACCTCGAGACCTACGTCTCCCTCGGCCACGTCCTCGTCAGCGTCGAGGGCCGCCGCGAGGGCGCCGTCGACCGCGCCCTCGCCCGCCTCGGCAAGAGCAGGCGCGTTGCCCTGCGCGTGCCTCACTTCATGGCCGCGCCCCTCGCCGTGCGCAGGTCCGACCTCATCTGCACGATCGCGAGCAGCGTCGCCCAGCGCGCCCGCGAGCTCTTCGGACTGCGCGTCTTCGCGCCGCCCTTCGAGCTGCCCGCCGCGCAGGTCGTGGCGCTGTGGTCGCAGCGCCACGACGACGACCCGGCGCAGCGCTGGTTCCGGGACCTCTTCTTCTCGGGCCGTGCCCTCTCGCCGCACCTGCGGGCCCTGGTCCGCCGGGGCGCGGGGTGATCTGGAGCCCTGTCCGCAAGGGCAGCAGGCCCCGCGACGAAATCA
Source organism: Sorangium sp. So ce362 (assembly GCF_051519845.1). Lineage (NCBI taxonomy): Bacteria > Pseudomonadati > Myxococcota > Polyangiales > Polyangiaceae > Sorangium > Sorangium sp. So ce362. The sequence continues at coordinate 11,959,314 of NZ_CP150332.1, forward strand.
TGGCCCTCGTTGATGGCTGGCCGGCAATCGACCTTCCTGGAGGAGCTCGAGGGCGGCCGCTCTCGCGCTGGAGCCCTGGTCTTGCTATCCGTGTCGGATGGCCAGACGCCGGCCGCGCCGCGACCCATCGCCCCCCTCCCCCGAGGCGCGGGTGCGGGTGTGCGACTCCGAATTCGGAGCGCTGCGTCTGATCGAGCGCACGGTGACCACGCCCGAGGGACGCAGCTTCTCGCTCTGGGACCTCCACCCCGACGACGTGCGCAAGCTCCCTCGCGGCGCCGTGCGCGCCGACGTCTCGCGCCAGGTGTTCGGCATGGGCGGCCCGGTGCTGTTCTACGTCGATCGCCAGCGGCGCTGTCGCACCTGCGGTGAAGACTTCGTGTTCCGCGCGACCGAGCAGCGGTACTGGTACGAGACGCTGCGCTTCCTGATCGACGCCGACGCTGTCGACTGCGCTCGCTGCCGGCGCGAGATCCGGCAGGGGAAAGCGCGCGCTGCGCAGCACGCCGAGGCCGCGGCGGCCGCGCACGCCCGCCCCGACGACGCCGGCGCCCAGCTCGCCCTCGCCGCCTCGACCTGCGCGCTCCGCGAGCACGCCGGCGGCGGCGACGTCGACGCCGGCATCGCCGCCGCCCGGCGCGCGCTGCGGCTGAATCCGTCGCTCGTGGAGGCGCTCTATCACGAAGGGGGACTGCAGGGCCATGCAGGGCGGCCGGGCAAGGCTCGGGAGGCGCTCGAAGCGTTCCTGAAGCGCGCAGAGGGCCTCTCCCGACGCGAGGTGAAGACGCTCGTGCGCGCGGCGCAGAAGTGGCTGGAACGAGCTGACGCCGACGACGCCGCGTCCAGCCCGAAGAGCCAGGACGGCAAGGGTCCGGAGCGGGCCTGAGCCAGCAGGTCAGTGAATCGGCCGCCGCCGGCGGGGGCGCGCCTGAATGCGGATTCCTGCACGGACCGCCCACGGGGTTGTGCAACGCAGGTGAGGAATGCGGCTTCCACGACGGCGGCTCCGACGACCTCGCGCAGAGGTCGCGCCTACGGCACCTCCGTGGTGCTGACCGAGCCGGCCGGGCCCTGACCGGTGTCGAAAGGAGCTGGGACCGAAGGGCGTCCGCGTGAACTCGATCACCCCGGGATGGATCCGCACGACGGCAGCCGACGCGCTGGTGAAGCGCCTCGCCGACCACGCCGGTACGGATGAAGACGCAGCCCGGCAGGGCATCATGAGCGCGCTCGGCGGCATCCCCATCGGGCGTCCCGCGTGGCCCGAAGAGGTCGCGGAGCTCGTCGCGTTCCTTGCCTCCGACAGGGCGGCGTCCATCCATGGGAGCGAGTACCTGATCGACGGGGGCACTGTGCCCACCGTTTGACGGCCAGTACCGGGCCCACCTTGGCGCGACGCTTGCCCGCCGAACGCCCTGCCGGTCTGCCGCTGCGCGAAGCGCGGTCGGCAGAAGCGGCTTGTTGGGCCATATGCGTACCGCAGGGCGTCCTGAGTGCCCTGCGGGTTCATAAGATAGGCTCGCGCTCTCTCTGCGACGATCGGATCCTTCGCCTCGAGGATCTCGGACCAGATGTCCGTATCAAGAATGGTTCTCGTCACCATGGATAGCCTCGCGCCCCACGCTCGAGGAGCACGACCCGAGGCTCGCGCCGCTGGACGGCCCCGCCGCTACTGGCTCGCGCCGATCTTGTGGAGGAACGCGTAATATTCGTCGACCTTGTTTCCCGGGACCACGTCGACGCCGGTGTTCACCCGGCTCGGGTCGTCCATCATCAGGGGAGAGAGGATCTGCTTGGTCGCGTCGAGGCCGATGATCTTGATGCCGTAGATGATATAGGGAGCGAGGTAGCCCTCGTAATACTGCCGCTGGGTGTGGGTGGCCTTGATGCGCCCCTGCCGCATGTACTCGACGGTCTTCGGGTCGAAGTCGAACGTGACGATGGGGAGCTCCGGCTTGCCCACGAGCTCCGCGAGCATCGCGCACCTGTACGAGATGTCGAACAGGCCGGCCATGCCCACGACGGGCGGATCCGCCTGCTCGAACTGGAACCTCATCCAGTCGAGGTCGAACTGGTCATCGCTGTCGAAGAAAGCTTGAGCCGTCACGACCTTGTAACCGGCGCCCTCGAGCACCTCCTGGGCCCCCTGCGTCCGATCGATCCCGTCGGCCCAACCCTCGACGATGTGGCCGTGGATCATCACCGTGCCTGGCGGCGGGGGCAGATGCGCGAGCAGGGTCTTCGCCGCCGTGGCACCGGCAGACCGGTTGAGGGTCCCGACGTAGAGCGAGCGCTTGTCGGGCGCCACGTCGGTGTCGAGCGTGACCACGTGGACCCCCTTCGCGACGGCCTCCTCGATGGCCTCCTTCTGGGCGTCGCCGAAGGGGGCGACGCCGATCCCTTCGGCGCCGATCGCCACCATCTCCTTGAGCTGCTTGGCCTGGATGACCTGCGCTTCATCGTCGTCGTTCCCGGTGGGCCCGAACACGTTCCCCGTGACCCCGAGCTCGCTCATGGCCCGATTCGCCCCCGTGGCGACCGGCGCAAAGAAGCCGGTGATGTTCTTCAGCAGGATCGCCATGTGCATCGGCTCGATCGGGTTCTTGTTCATCTCGGCGACGAGGCTGTCGAGCGTGGCCTCGAGCTGCACCGGTGTGAACTCACCCGCCGGGGTCGGCGCTCGCGTGAGGAACGCGACCTTCTCGCCTTCGTCGAGGTGCTCGCTCGATCCGCACGCCGCCGTCATCAACGTGAGCCCGCAGACCGCCATCCGACATCGCCCCATCATCGTCATGAGCCCCTCCTTGCCGTAGCGCGCTCGGTCGCGGCTGACGGTCCACGCCTGATCGTCTGAGGTACGACACCGAGGATCGGGCTGTCAACAGACGTGAGAACAATTCACTTCATCTGAAAAGAAACGGGGGCTCTTCGTGACGCAGATGCGATGCAGGGCACGTAACCGGTATCCGTGCCCGGCGTTCGCGATGGCTGTCCGTGGATCGCGGTTTCTGGCGCGAGAGGTGAGCATGCTCGCGAGCGTGGAGGGACCTCGGCGCAGTGCGATGGGTGAGCGATAGACCTACCGCGCCTCCTCACACCATTCGACCACGCCGCCGCAGCCGCAGCGCGCCCGGTCGAGTTCGTCGGCTCGGAGGGGCGCCTTCCGCCACGGCTCTCCGCCATGGCGGGAGGTCTCCCGGCAGGCTCAGTACTGAAGCTCCAGGACGTACTGGACCGAGTCTCCGAGCTTGATCCTGTCGTTCGGGTCGGGGGTGGCGTCATCCGGCTGACCGTGGTCGTGGAAGACGAGCACGTACGACTCTCCCTCGGGGAGGGGATAGGTCGTCGCCCGATCCGCGCAACGCGCCGGCACGGAGGCGGTCCACGTGGGCGCCATACCGGGCTCGTCCTCGACGGGCGGGCCGCTGGGATCGACGTAGGGCCCCACGCAGAGCACGGGAAGCAGGGTGTTCCCGCCTCCCGGCAGCGCCCTGACGGAGACCGCCCTCGCCCCGGTGGTCGACTTGCTGATGCGATAGACGTCCTTCTCGCCGCGCGCGAGGAAGCCCGTGACGCCGCTCTCCGTCAGCCAGACACGTGTCCCGGTGATGTGCGTCGTCATCGCTCTTCTCTCCCATGGGTGTCCATCGTCGTTCGTACCGTTCTCGATCTGAGGAATCCCCTCAAATTTTTCGGGGAATTCACATGAAGACGGGAAGTAAAGTCTCTGAGAAATCTTCCCGCCTTCTCGCCTTCATGTTCAATTTCTCGCTGGAAGCGGCCACAAAATGAGGGGATTCCTCAGGTTCTCGATACGACGTGCTGGATGGTGGTCGTGAGATATCTGCGACCGGCCACCGAGCCGTGGGAGTAACAAGTGTGTCGGGATTGCACGCGACGGCGGACACGGGCTGCGGCAGGCGCGGGAGAGCTTCGAGGGGAGCGCGGCAGAGGACAGGAGCTACGTGGAGCTCAAGGGCGCGACGCACTTTCTCCACGGGCACCGTCAGGTGTCAGGAGCCACCGCCGCCCGCGGCGCCGCTGCCGTCCCCGGCGCCGCCGCTGCCCGTGGTTCCACCACTGCCCGTGGAGCCGGTTGGCGGCAAAGGATACATGCACGCGTTCCAGGCGACGATCTGGCCCGGATCACAGGGGTCCGCATCCCAGCATCCCACGAGCATCGTCGCGCAGACGGTGCCGAGCGCGACGACGAGGGCCCGAGAGCGGGTGGGCGGCATGAGGCGAGACAGGTAGATATCCATGATTCGTTCCTCTCTCCACAGGCTCACGGCGGTATGACCTGGCCGTCGCGGATGCGCGCGATCACCTTGACGGAGGCGTTGACGTCGCTGGCGGCCACATACCCGAGGCCGCCCTCTTCCTCGGCCACCGCGCGGAGGACGGCGCCCGGACTCGACACCTTGCGCGGCGGCCGCTCGCCGGCGCGGATCTTGCGGTCGATCCAGTATCGGGCGACGCCATCGGGATCGAGGCCCAGCACCGCCCTGTCGAAGCGCTGCCGCAGCGAGGAGTCCTCAGGGGAGATTCAACGGCTTCACCGACCGGCCGTACCACTCCGTGCGCGTCGTCTGGAAGATCGGGCGGAGCGTGTCGCGCCCCGCCGCTCGCGCAGGGTTGGCCTGGTTGACGACCACGGCGATCTCTTCCTCGACAGCGAGGGACGAGGCGGGCGGGCTCATGCTGAGCAGGGCCAGGAGGAGCAGAAGGGATGAACGCTTCATCGTTGCGTCGAGCCTCTCTCAGAAGGCCAAGATCAAACGTGCCATCATGGACGTGGTGTCAACCCCCGGCGCCTCGGTCTCCTCGCGCAAGGAGGTGAAGAACACCTACCTCACCTGGGTTCGAAGCGTGACGTCCGGGGTGATGTAGAAGTTCAGGCCGCCGCCAATCTGCAGCAAGGTATCGGTCCCGAAGAACGGCCCGTACAGGGTGGCGCCCAGGATGAACGGTTCCATGTTCAAAAAATTCATCCGGTGCGCCGCCAGGACATAAGCCGAGGTCCGCCAGGCGTCCACCTCGTACATTCCGGGCACTATCTCCGGCCGGGCACCCTGATCGTAGATCACGCGGACGACCATCGCCTCCGCCCGGAGGCGCGTCTTCCCGACGTCGAGCGACATATCTCCCCCCGCGATGTAATCCCGGAAAGCCCACGTCGCGTGGACGTCCGGCTCGGGCGAGTCGGGCTTGGTGTCGGCGACCCAGTCTCGCGCCCTGTCCGTCAGGAACGAGGCCCCGAGCTTCAGCGTCAGCTTGCCGGGGTCCTCGTAGCTGGCGTGCAGGCGGCCGCCGAAGCCGCGGTTGTCGTCGAAGGCGAACGGTGCTCTCCCGTTGCTCACGTAGGCGTCATATCCGAGCTCCCACGGGCCCGCGAACATGCTGCCGTAGGCCATGACGCCGGTCTGTCGCGTGGGAAAGAGGCTCGCTATGATGAAATAGGGGTTGTCGACGGTGATGAGCACCGGGCTGCCGTGATCGACGTTGTAGATGCCGATCGGGGTGAAGAACTGCCCGGCGCGTGCGCTCGGCGCCGAGATTTACCACCCATCAACATGGTTTTCTCCCTGTCCGCAGACCCCTGTGCGGAAGGCCGACGTCGCACGTCGCTCCCCTGCGGATTCGCGACTGCCACGTGTACCATACACAGCTAGGGTGACAGATGAAAATTCAGCGCGCTCCGCCGCGATCCAACGCGCAATGCACTTGAGCCGCATCTGAAACGCCGCAGCAGCAACACCTTGAATCAGGAGGTCACGCATGGTGCGCGGGGAAGGTCCGACGGCGACCATGTAGCTAAGTGCTCCTGTCTTCGCCTGCGATGGTCGATTCGTCGGATGCGCCAGGTGAGCGCGCGGCGGGCCGACGCTGATCAGCGACAATCAGTTACTGTCGCTTGACAAGGGGCGCCGCCGGCTCCTCTGGACCGGCCGTGACCGGACGAGACAGACGTTCAATGCATTCTTTGGCTCGCTCGGCGAGGCTCGTACACAATCGATTCGGTTCATCGCCGGCGACATGTGGAGGGCATCCCTGTCTGTCGTCGAGAAGCGAAATCCGGGAGCAGCGCATGTCCTCGGCCGCTCCCATGAAGCGCAGCTGCTCAGCAAGGCCGTCGATGCCGTACGTCGCGACGAGATCCGTGCTCTCGCACCCGTGGGTTCAACCGGTATCGAAGCCGGGCTGCGGGACCGCGACCCGTTCGTGCGCAGACAGGCCGAGGCGGCGGTCGAGGACGTCGAGTGGTGTCTCGGGTGGGCGCCGGCGGGCCGGGAGCACAACCGCGGGCGGTCTGTCTGCCCACGATGAGCAACATGGACATGCTCAGCTATCTCCGGTATCACTGAACCATGAGAGCCGCCCGTCGGGAACGGTATGGAACACCGGCAGTCATCCGGATCGAAGACGTGGCGGTGCCCACGCCGGCCGATGACGAAATATTGGTTCGCGTCCACGCAGCTACGGTGAGCCGCACCGACTGCGCGTTGCTCTCGGCCACCCCGTTCATCATGCGGTTCGCGACCGGTCTTCGCAGGCCCAGGACCGAGACGCTCGGCACCGACTTCGCGGGGCGGGTGGAGGCGATCGGCGCGCGAGTACGCAGCTTTGCGGTCGGCGACGATGTCTGGGGAATCAACGATCTCGGGGCTGGGTCTCACGCGGAGTACCTCGTCATTTCCGGGGATGCCTCGGTCGCGCGCATGCCCACCGGCCTGAGCTTCGAAGAGGCTGCAGCCTGCATCGAGGGCGCCTGGTATGCTTACAGCATCATCCAACGAGCGGGCCTCAAGAAGGACCGGCGCGTGCTGATCAACGGGGCTACCGGGGCGATCGGATCGGCGCTGCTGCAGATGTCCGTGCACCTGGGCGCCGCCGTGACGGCGGTGGGGAACACAAAGAACCTGGAGCTCTTGAGGTCGCTGGGGGCCGACAGGGTCATCAACTATGAGCAAGCAGACTTTACCCGCGACGACCAGGTCTATGACTACGTGTTCGACACGGTCGGAACGAGCACGTTCGGCGCCTGCAAGCGCTTGTTGACGCCGAAGGGCGTGTACGTTTCCTCGGAGCCCGGGCCTGGCTGGCAGAATCCATTCCTGGCAGTCCTCACGCCCGCTCTCGGCGGAAAGCGGGTCGTGTTCCCGATACCCATCGATCGGAAGGCGTTTCTCGAGGTCATGCACCGGCTCGTTACCGAGCGCCATTTCCGGCCCATCATCGACCGTACCGTTACCCTGGATGCGGTCCAGGAGGCCTATGCCTACGTCGCGTCCGGACAGAAGACGGGCAACGTGGTGCTGAAGCTCATTGCGTGAGGGGCCCGTGCGCGTGCGCCGCCTCGCTCCGAGCGGCAACGCACGCGCCAAGGAAGGCCAGTACGTCGCTCAGCGGATCGGGCCGGCGACCCTCGGCGGCGAGGCGGGGGCCGCCTCCGCGGCGGGCTCGAGCGGCGCGCAGCCGTCGGCGGCGAAGGGGCCGATCACCGGCTCGCCCTTGACGAACGCCGAGACGCGGCGCATCCGCTCGGCGAACGCCGCCTCGGTCTCGGCGCGCCGCGGGTCGGCCGCGAGCGGGACGGTCCCGAGGCCCTCGCTGCGCACCGGGCAGATCTCGGCGAGGGGCGGCGCCCCCCGCCGCAGGCGCAGGCGCGCGAGCATCGCGAGCTCGGGCGCGGGGCCGGTCCTCTTCACCTTCATGATGAAGTTGCCGAGGCTGTAGAAGATGGGCCGGCCGCGGCGGAGCTCGATGCCCTGGAGCACGTGCGGGTGATGGCCGACGAAGGCGTCGGCGCCCGCGTCGATGGCGGCGCCGGCGAGCGCGCGCGCCTGGGGCAGCGGGGTGTCCAGGTACTCGGTGCCGCCGTGGTAGCTCACGACGACCGCGTCCACGCCGGGCTGCTTGCGCGCGGCGCGCACCGCGGCGGCGAGCCCGTCCCGCTCCGCGGCCGCCACGAACTCCCGCCCCGGGTGCTGCCAGAGCGAGCCCTGGTTCCAGATGCCGGTCACGGCGAGCAGCGCCACGCGGAAGCCGCGGCGCTCGATGATGGCCGGCGCGTACGCCTGGAGCCGCGTCCGGCCGGCGCCCACGTAGGCGACGCCCACGCGCTCCAGGTGGCCGAGCGTCTCGAGGAACGCGCTCTTGCCGTAGTCCCACATGTGGTTGTTCGCGAGCGACACAACGCTGATGCCGGCGCGCGCGAGCACGTCCGCGCCGGCCGGCGGGCCCGTGAACACGAGCGGCTGGAGCCGGTGCTGGGTCTCCCCGCCCTGGTCGCTGAGCTGGTTCTCGAGGTTGACGAAGCGCACGTCGGCGGAGGCGAGCAGCGCCGCGACCGGGGCGAACGGATCGTGCGCCGGATTGCGGAGCAGCTCCTGGCCGAGCGCCTTGCCGAGGCAGACGTCGCCGCCCGCGAGGAGCGTGATCGCGTCGGCCGGCGCGGCCGGCGCGGCCGGCGCGGCCGGCGCGGCCGGCGCGGCCGGCGCGGCGGGCGATGCGGCGGCGGCGGGCGTGTCGCGGGGCGCCGCGGAGGGGTCGCGGGGCGCGGCCGGCGCGACGGCGGGGGGTGGGGCGAGCCCGGCGCCCACGTTCGCGGGCCTCTCGCAGCCGATCTGCGCGGCCGCGGCGCACATCGCGAGGAAGAAAGGGGTAGGGCGCATCTCGATCGGCTTCTCGGCGTGCATTATCCACGGGTGCACGGCCGCGCCCAAGAATCCCGATCGAGGAGGCCTGTTCGAGCATTCAGCGACGTGACCGCTGCACCCGAGCGCCGCCTGCCGCTGTCGCGCGCAGCTTGCCCACGTGGCATCGGCCGCATCGAGGATGCGTCGCCAGGCGCAAGATGAACTACATTCGGTAGCACGTGTTCCATGAATCGTGCTACCTTCGCCGCGCGCCGAGCGGGCGAAGAGGGGCCGCGGCGGCCATCCCCTGCCGCGCTCTCGCGATGAAGGCTTGGTCCGCTCCAGCGCCGTCTACTCAGAAATCGGCGCGCGCTCGCGCGCGTGTTGCACTACAGGTCTTATCATCCATGATGAATCGAAGACGCCCTACTTCCCCCGGCTCGACGTTGCTTCCTTCGCGCGGCGCGACCCCGCAGAGCACCCGTATCGTACCGAGCCCCGCCGGGCGCCCCACGGACGAGGAGCGCAAGGACGGCTGGGGCTTTGCCGATACCCGATTCGTCGTCAAGCCGAGCGGCAGCGTCGTGCTCACCGGCACCCGTTACAGCATCAGCAATGTCGAGCTGCCGTCGCTGCTCCCCTGGATGTCGGCCACGCTCGGCGCGCCGCTCTCCTACGAGAACCGCAACGAGCCTCATTACCCTCCTCCGGTCGCCGACGCCAAGGTGGCGAGCGAGCTGCTGGACGCGCTGCGCGGCTCCTTGGAGGCCGATCAGATCTCGCAGGATCCGCTCGTGCGCCTGCGGCGCGGCCACGGGCACACCGGCGCCGAGATCTGGGCGATCCGCTACGAGCGTCTCGAGCGCGTCCCGGATCTCGTCGTGTTTCCCGCCTCGCACGACGACGTGGTGCGCATCACCGAGATCGCCAAGCACCATGGCGCGTGCCTCGTCCCGTTCGGCGGCGGCACCAACGTCACGGACGCCTTGCGCCTGTCGATCCACGAGGCGCGGACCGTGATCGCGGTCGACATGCGGCGCATGAACAGGATCCTCTGGCTCGATCCCGTGAACCGCATGGCCTGCATCGAGGCGGGCGCGACCGGGCGGCACATCGTCGAGGAGCTCGCCAAGCACGGGCTCACCATGGGGCACGAGCCCGACAGCCTCGAGTTCTCGACCCTCGGGGGATGGATCGCGACGAACGCGAGCGGCATGAAGAAGAACCGTTACGGCAACATCGAGGACCTCGTCCTCGACATGCAGGTCGTGACCGCGCACGGCGTCGTCGAGCGCCCGCAGGTGGCCCCGCGCGAGAGCGTCGGCGCCAACCCGAAGAACTGCATGTTCGGCAGCGAGGGCAACTATGGAATCGTCACCAGCGCCGTCGTCAAGCTGTTCCCCGTGCCCGAGGTCCAGCGCTATGGCAGCGTCATCTTCCCCGATCTCGCGCGCGGGCTCGCGTTCCTCTACGATCTCCAGGGCGCCGGCGCCCTGCCTGCGAGCGTGCGCGTGATGGATAATACGCAGTTCCAGTTCGGCCAGGCGCTCAAGCCGAAGAAGTCCGGGCTGCTCGCGCGGGCGAAGAGCCAGGCGGAGAAGCTGCTTGTGACCCGGATCAAGGGCTTCGATCCGAGCCAGCTCGCCGTCGCAACCGTCGTGTTCGAGGGGACGGAGGAGGAGGTCGATTTCCAGGAGAGGACGCTCTACCGCATCGCAGCGCAGCACGGCGGGATGAAGGCGGGCGCGGAGAACGGCGAGCGAGGCTATCAGCTCACCTTCGGCATCGCGTACATCCGCGATCTCACCTTCGAGCACTGGGCGATCGCGGAGAGCTTCGAGACGAGCGTCCCGTGGAGCCGCGCCCTCGAGCTCTACGACCGGGTGCACCGGCGTGTCCTGCGCGAGCACGAGCAGCGGCGCTTGCCGGGCAAGCCGTTCTTCACCGGGCGGATCACCCAGGTCTACCCGACGGGGGTCTGCATCTACTTCTATCTCGGCTTCTATGCCAAGGGCGTCGACGACCCTGTGCGCCATTACGCGGAGATGGAGCACGCCGCGCGAGAAGAGATCCTCTCCGCCGGAGGGTCGCTGTCCCACCACCACGGCATCGGCAAGATTCGACAGGACTTCGTGAAGGACGTCTACTCGGACGGCGCGCGCGCCTTCATGCGGCAGGTGAAGCAGGCCGTCGATCCCGAGAACCTGTTCGGCGCGGCGAACCACGGCGTGCTCGGCGAGGTCGCGCTCTCGAGCGCGGCCGCGCGCGGTCGGACGCCCTCGCAATGACCGAGGGGCGCGGCCGCTCGCGGGGCGCGGCGCGGCCGGGAGAGCCGCTCTATAGGAGCAGGAGCTAGAAGAGCTTCTTCGCGAGCCCGAGCGCGCCCTGCTTCCAGGGGACGCGGTGCGTGATCCCCGACTGGGACGCGAAGCTCTCGCGGTGGCTGCTGTACCACTCGAGGTTCCGGACCAACGCGTCCTTGTTGGAGTGCTTCGGCGTGAAGCCGAGCTTCTCCTCCGCCTTGTCGATCGACACGAACGAGTCCTTCGAGGCCGTCTCGTAAACCCACTTGTACAGCGGCGACACCCTGAGCGCCTCCAGCGCCCGGAGCGTCAGGATGGCAGGCGCCGCGGGCAGCGGGACGATCCGCTTCCCGAAGCCTGTTCGATCGAGCACGGCCTGGTAGTCCTCCTTCATCGTGGAGAACTCCTTCGCGCCGATGTTGAACGTGTCGTTCACCACGGACGCGTCGAGCGTCAGGCAGAGGTAGATCGCCTCGCAGAGGTCCTCGACGTCGAGGAGCTGATAGCGGTTGTCGCCGCTGCCGATCATCGGGAAGCCGTGCCCGTCGAGCGCCCAGTCATAGAGCAGCGCGAAGACGCCGAGCCGCTCCGGGCCGATGAACGATTTGGGTCGAAGGATCGAGGTCACGAGCCCCCGGGCGCGGTACTCGAGGCACACCATCTCCGCCTGGATCTTCGCCTGCCCGTACGGCCCCACGCCCTCGAGGCGGTCGGTCTCCACGAGGGGGTGATGATCGGGGATGCCGTAGACCGCCGTCGACGAGATGTGGACCGCGCGCTTGACCCCGAGCCGGAGGGCCGCATCCATGACCGTGCGGGTCCCCTCCACGTCCGTCGTGTAGATCTCGTCGGGCGTGTAGAGCGGCAGGGCCGCGGCCGTATGGACGACGAGGTCGGTGCCCGTCATCGCCGCTTCCACCGCTCCGCGGTCGCGGATGTCCCCCTGGACGGCGACCACCCGGTCCTTCTCCGGATAGTCGAAGGGAAGGACGTCGAACGACACGACGCCATACCCGCGATCGAGCAGGTGGCGTACGAGGTTGATCCCCAGGAAGCCGGATCCGCCTGTGATGAAGACTTTCTGCTGTACCATCGAGGACTATCACTCCCTGCAATGCGCGTGTTTCACGCGCTCCGGTGCGACCGGCGCACCGGGGCGCGATCGGTGACGAGGGCGCAGGATGCTGGCCCCGTGATCGCCGTATGCATGGGTTCGCGTCGCGCTACAACCCGAGCACGTAGGCGAAGATGAGCGGCGCCACGATGGTGGCGTCGCTCTCGATGATGTGTTTGGGGGTGTCGATGCCGAGCTTCCCCCAGGTGATCTTCTCGTTGGGAACGGCGCCGCTGTACGAGCCGTAGGAGGTCGTCGAGTCGCTGATCTGGCAGAAGTAGGACCAGAAGGGGACGTCCTTCCAGCCGAGGTCCTGGTACATCATGGGCACGACGCAAATGGGGAAATCGCCCGCGATGCCGCCGCCGATCTGGAAGAAGCCGACGCCCTTGCCGGCGGAGTTCGCGCGGTACCAGGCGGCGAGCGAGGTCATGTACTCGATGCCGCTCTTCATCGTCGTCGCCTTGAGCTCTCCCTTCACGACATAGCTGGCGAAGATGTTGCCCATCGTCGAGTCCTCCCAGCCGGGCACCACGATCGGGACGTTACGCTCGGCGGCCGCGATCATCCAGGAGTCCTTGGGATCGATCTCGTAGTCGCCCGCCATCACGCCGCTCTGGAGCAGCTTGTACATGAACTCGTGGGGGAGGTAGCGCTCGCCCCGAGCGTCGGCGTCCTTCCAGATCTCGACCACCCTGTGCTGGATCTTGCGGAAAGCCTCTTCCTCGGGGATGCAGGTATCGGTGACGCGGTTGAGGCCGCCCTCGAGGAGCTCCCACTCCTGCGCCGGCGTGAGGTCGCGCCAGTTGGGGATTCGTTTGTAATGCTTGTGCGCCACGAGGTTCATGATGTCCTCCTCGAGGTTGGCGCCGGTGCAAGAGATGATGTCCACCTTCCCCTTGCGGATCATCTCGGCGAGGGAGACTCCCAGCTCAGCGGTGCTCATCGCGCCGGCGAGCGACACGAGCATCTTGCCCCCCTCCGCGAGGTGGCGCTCGTATCCGGCCGCGGCGTCGACCAGCGCGGCGGCGTTGAAGTGCCGATAGTGGTGTAGAATGAACTCGGATACGGGGCCCCTGGTCTGGCTCATGGCTTCATTACTCTGTAGGTTCGGAGGGATCGCCTGAACAGGCGAGGTGCCCCATAGCACGCACCTCGATCTGTGGCACGACATGTCTGTTGTGTCGTGGCACAGGGCCTCCGGCGGCGATGGCGAGCCGGCGGCAGTGGCCGGCGCCGGGGCGCGCGTCCATGCTCCGGGCTGGGTGGTTCCATGATACAGGAGCAGATCGTGACAGCGCCCGGGGGAGATGGCGAGCGGGCGGGCCGTGTCGCAGGGCTCGCCGGCGTGGTGCTGTGCGGCGGGCAGAGCCGTCGGATGGGGCGTCCGAAGGCGTGGCTGCCGTTCGGGGGCGAGGCGCTCCTCCAGCGGGTCGTGCGGCGCCTCGGCGAGGCGGCGTGGCCGATCGCGGTGGTCGCGGCGCCGGGGCAGGAGCTGCCGCCGCTGCCGGACGGGGCGCTGCTCGTGCGCGATCCGGTGGAGGGCCGCGGACCGATGCAGGGCATCGCGGTCGGGCTCGAGGCGGTCGCGCCGCTGGCCGAGCGGGCGCTCGTCACCTCGACCGACGCCCCCTTCCTGCACCCCGCGCTCGTGCGGCGCCTCGCGGAGCTCCAGGCGGGCGGCCCAGCCATCGCCGTGCCGCGGGCGGACGGCCGCCATCACCCGCTCTGCGCTGTGTACGCCTGCTCGGTGCGCGGCGAGGCGGCGGCCCTGCTCGCCGAGGGCCAGCTGCGGCTGACCACCCTGTTCGAGCGGGCGCGCACGCTGGTCGCGGGGCCGGAGCTGCTGCTCGAGGATCCGGGGCTCGGCGCCGCCGACCCGGACCTGCGATCGCTGCGCAACGTCAACACGCCCGAGGAGTACGCGGCGGCGCTGCGCGAGCTCTACGGCGCGCCGCCGGGCTGATCCCTCGCGATCAGGATCCGCTGCTCGCCGTGCCTGGGCAGGACCACCCGATCCGGCCCGAGCCCGCGCGCCGCCATGACGCGCCGGAGCTCGCGCGGCGCCTGGCCGAACGTGTCGGTGCTGTTGATGAAGGTGTCGAAATGGATGGCCATCATCCGCCGCGCCCCGAGGTCGAGGTAGGCCTGGACCGCCTCCGCCGGATCGACATGCTTTGTCTCCATGAAATCGCGCGGCCCGACCGGCGCGATCGGGATGAGGGCCAGATCGATCGCGGGGAATCGCGCGCGCGTCTTCACGAAGAGATCGCGATCATAGGCGGTATCGCCGCCGAAGTAGACCGTGATCCCGTGGTACTCGACGACATAGCCCGTGAAGCTCTCCGTCATCCAGTCCCGGTCCAGCCCGTAGCGATAACCGGAGTGCCGCACCGGGACCGCCGTGATCTTCAGATCGCCCTGCCGCCACGTCGTCCAGGTCGGGACCTCGACCGAATCGAAGCGGTAATTGGGCACGTAGACGAGCCCGGCCCGGGGCACGAGCAGCGTCCGGACCTTCGGCTCGATCAGGGACAGCGAGCCGAGCGAGAGGTGGTCGAAGTGCATGTGCGAGATGAGGACGGCGTCGATGGGCGGCAGGTCCTCCGGATCGAGCCCCGGCTCGACGAGCCGCTTCACGATGAGCCCCACGGTGTCCGTGAAGACGGGGTCCGTCAGGATGAGCTTGTCGTCGATCTGCACGAGCACGGTCGCGTGCCCGACCCAGAGGACCGCGAGCCGCGCCTCGGGCCGGTAAGGCGCGCGCACCTTGCCCGGCACGGGCCGCGGGGTCGCGAACAGCCTCGCCACGTTGCTCTCGAGGATGCGCGCGGGCACGCCGCACGACAGGCCCGCGAGCGCGAGGAGCGCCGCGGCGAGCAGTCGAGCAGGCAGCGAGGAGGGGCGCGGGGCCATGCGCGGCGTCAGAAATATCGGATGCTGAGCGTGAACGTGGTCGATCGCAAGGCGGCTGTCGGCGTGTGGGTCACCTGGACGCCCAGGGCGCCGAAGAGGGTATAGACCCCCGCCTCGTACGAGGCGCCCAGCCGCTCGCGCGCGTAGACCGCCGAGCCGCCGAGCGAGCAGGACATATAGTCTCCCCGGTGGAGGAGCGGAAAATAGGCGCGGACACCGCCGCGGAGCATCCAGCGCTCGCCGAACGCGCCCGGACGGGCGATGTACTCGGGAGAGCCGAAGAGCTCGATCGAGCCGGCGTGGCGCGTGAGCGGCTCCACGACGAACGCGCGCCACGGCGAGAGCTTGCGGTTCATCCCGAACGAGTAGAGCAGCGGCGTCACCTGCCAGCGGATCCCGAGGTGCGCCTCGCCCGGTCCGATCCACAGCGCGGGGCTCGGCACGACCTGGACGAGGAGCCAGGGCAGCGTGAGGCGGATGCCGGGCTCGGTGGCGGCGGGGGTCGCGGCGGCCTGACGCGGCCCTTCGGGCGCCGCATGCGCGAGCGGCCAGCCGCGCGCGAGCGGCCAGCCGAGGACGGCGGCGCAGGCGGCCAGCGCGGGGGCGCGGCGTCGGGCGATGCGGCGCGCTCGGGGCATGTCGCGGCTTACGGCGCTGCGCCGAACACCTTGCCGAGCTGCTTGTACAGGAACCGCGCCGCGTGCTCTCCATAGGGCGTCTGCGGGGCGTACACGTCGGGCGAGGCGATCGGCGCGCTCGCCGCCAGCGCGCCCGGCCGGCCGAGCCGGCCGAGATCCTCGCAGAGCGCCTCCATCGAGGGATACCGGTTCTCCGGCCGCTTGCGCAGACATTTCATGATCACCGCCTCGAGCGCGCTCGCCGCCGGGCCCCCGCCCAGGTTGGGCGGCGGGGGCGGCGTCGTGAGCTGATGGGCCAGCACCAGGGCATCTTCCATGGCCGGCGCCGGCGCCAGCGCCGGGGACGAGCTCCGCGTGACGCTGAAGGGGAGCCGGCCGGAGGACATCCGGTACATGAGCATGCCGAAGCCGTAGACGTCCGTGCGCGCGTCGGGCGGATCGCTGATGGTCTGTTCCGGCGCCATGTACTCCAGGGTGCCGACCGTCACCCCGGCCTGGGTGAGCCCCGAGTGCTCGTACAGCTTGGCAAACCCGAAGTCGACGACCTTGGCCGTCCAGGCGTCCCCCTTCTCGCCCACGAGGAACACGTTGGCAGGCTTCACGTCGCGGTGGACGATCCCGGCGCGGTGGGCCGCGCCGAGCCCGGCGGCGGCCTGCAGGAGGATGGGGACGCCGGCCTCCGGAGACAGCCGCTTCTCGCGCACGAGCAGCGAGCTCAGCGACTCTCCGAAGAGGAACTCCATCACGAGGTACGGCGACTCTTCATGAAGACCGACGTCGAGGACCGCGACGATGTTCGGGTGCTCGACGGTGGCCGCGGCCTTGGCCTCGAGGAGGAACCGCGCCTTCAGCTTGGGCACGCGGCGGAGCCTCGGCTCCAGCAGCTTCAGCGCGACGGGCGCGCCGCTCTGCGTGTCCTCCGCCAGGAACACCTGCGCCATGGCGCCGCTGCCGACCAGGCCCCGCACCCGGTACCGCTCGGCGACGACGGTGCCCACGTGCTCGGTGGGCCTCGACCGGATCCGCCGGATGTCGAGGCTCTGGACCAGCTTCTCCCCGTCATGCGGGCAGAAGCGGTGGTTTTCCGCGTACCGCCGGTGGCAACGAGGGCACAGCATGGAGGTCCCGTTCCGGGCATAGCCTCTCCACCGCCCTCTTTGCAAGGCCCCACCTCCCGCGCCGCGGGGCAACGGGCTGTCACAGCGCCTTCCCGCGCGCTCGGGCGCGGCCACAGCGCGCTCACGGCGCGCGCGGCGTCTCCGACGCGAGCTTCGCCGCGGGCTCGTTGATCCGGACCGTCTCGACGAGGCTGAAGTCGTCCAGATCGTGCGTGGCGCCCGAGACGCGCCAGCCCCGGCACCGCCGGGGCAGCCCGTCGAGCTGGTCGACGAACGAGCTCACCCACGCCTCGATGTTGCCCGGGCGCTCGTCGGGCGACAGGGCGAGCGCCGTGGTGAACGCGCCGTCGACCGCCGGTGGCGTCTCCGGGAGGAGCGACGAGACAGGCGGCGGGACAGCGCGCGAGAGGCTCGACAGGACGGTGGCGTGCTCGTCTCCGGCCACGACGCGCCGCCCGGTGAGCGCCTGATAGGCGACCGCCGCGAAGGAGTAGATATCGCAGCGCGCGTCCACCGGCTTGCCGCTCGCCTGCTCGGGGGCCATGTACAGCGGCGTCCCCAGGAACAGGCCCACGGACGTCACGCCGGCGTCGGCCGACATCTCCTTGGCGATGCCGAAATCGAGGATCTTGACGCGGAAGCCGCCCGGGGACGTCGACGGGACCAGGTGGATGTTCTCCGGCTTCACGTCGCGATGCACGAGCCCCGCCGCGTGCGCGGCCCCGAGCGCCGACGCCCCCTCGCGCAGCAGCAGCGCGACCTGGGGCGGCGTCCCGGGCCCGTTGTGCTGCATGGCGTGCGCCAGATTGCAGCCGTCCAGCCACTCCATCACGATATAGAGCGAGCCGTCCTCGATCTCGCCCGAGTCGTACACCTCGACGACCGACGGGTGCTGGATGCGCGCGACGAGGCGCGCCTCGCGCTCGAAGCGCGCGCGCACGTCGTCGTTGTGGAAGAGCTCTGTCCGGATGGCCTTGACGGCGACCTTGCGCCCGAGCCGCTCGTCCTGGGCCTGGAACACCCGGCCCATACCGCCCTCCGCGACGACCCGGGTCAGGCGATATCGCCCCGCGATGCGGTAAGGGAACGGCCGCGGCATGCTCAGCGGGGCGCCGTCGTTGCTGCACTGCTGCGTGTTCTGGTCGTAGCAGCGGTGGCAGCGCGGGCACATGTGCAGGACGTCGATCCCGCGGCCCACCATGTCCTCGACGGTCGCTCTCCGGCGCTCCGCCGCGCCGGCGAGCTCCTTGCGCAGGCGCGACAGCTCGAGCGCGCTGCCGAGGTGGTGAGCGAACGAGTCGACGAGCCGCTTGGTCGTGTCGCTCCACACAAGGCGGCTCCCGACGACGACCAGGGCGCCGTGGATGTCGCCCGACAGGCCGACGACGGGGACCACGACATCCGACGACCGCAGGAACGACTGCCTGGCGAGCGCGGCGCTGCGGACCGACTCGGTCGACGGGGCCTCGGTGGTCGTCTCGGTGAGGCTGACCATCCGCTGCTCCTCGGCCTTCCACACCGCGACCTCGAGCGCCCCGATGGCCTCCGCGACCTGCGTCGCCGCGGCGGACGACCACGTCGCCACGTCGTCGAGCGCCTGCGCCGAGGAGGCGACGAGCTCCGCGAGCTTCTCCTGCTCCTCCGCGAGCTGGCGCGCGAAGTACTGCACCGCGGCGTAGGCGATGGCCGACACCGTGAGGATGTTCATCGCGAAGAAGCAGGCGATGAGGGCCGGGGGCGTCGCCGGCGCGTGCGCCGAGAGCCAGGGATCGACGGCGCCGGCGATCACCACGAGGAGCGCGTAGGCGGTGAACCAGGGGATGGACGCCCGCGACCCGTGAAACAGCAAGAACGTCAGCGGCGCGAGGAGCGCCCACAGGACGACGCCGCTCGAGGCGACGAACCCTCCCCGGCTCGCGTGCATCAAAAACGGCAGCGCGAAGATGAGCAGCGCCTGGCGGAAGCGGAACCCGGAGAACGCCTTGGTCCGGGCGAAGTGGACGAGGCTCAGGACAGTGCAAATCACGTAGCCGAGCGGGATCGCCGCCGAGCGAACATCCCCGCTCGCCGCATAGGCGATCACCCAGACGGGACACGCGCACGCCTTGAGCGCGGCCGTGAGCGTGAGAATCCTCTTGTGCTGGCGCAGCCCCGGATCGTCCCCTGGCTTCAGCCCGAGCCGAGCGATGGCCTGCGACAACCTCATTTCCGTCGAGTCTACGACGATGGCCAGGCGGCCTCAAGCATCGCGCGCTCGTGTCAATCGGGTGAATCGGGGCAATCGTGTCAACGGACGCGCCTTCGTCAGGCGCCGCCGGGGTCGAGCTCGGTGAGCCGGCCCACGAGCGGGTCGTCGGCGCCGAGCTGCTCGAAGCTGACCGGATCGCCCTTCTCGAGGGCCGCCAGCAGCTGGCCCAGCCCGCGCCTCGATCCGTAGTAGTTCGACATCTCGTGATCCTCGTCGGTGATGCAGGCGCGCACCGCGCTGCGCGAGACCTGCGGGAGCCGCAGCGCCTTGAGCGCCATCGACCACAGGCCGTCGATGAAGTTCTGGTCCGCGGGGAACTCCAGGAGACCGGCCATCGTGAGGAGCATGGCGCAGCGCTGGCCCCGCGGCGTCGACAGCGCCTCTCCGCCGGAGAGATGGCCGAGATCGAAGGCGCGGCGCATGGCGTCGGCCGCGCACAGCAGGCGCTTCAGCTCCTGGGCCGCGTGGCTCAGGTGGCTGTGGAACATGACCTCGACCGAGAGGCCGCCGAGCGCGCCCTGGGTCTCCTGATAGCGGGTGACGGCCGGGAGCCGCCCGAGGTCCTGCTGCGCGGCCTTGCCGGTGGGCACGTCGTGCGGCGGCTCGCGGTGGCTGTAGAAGCCCCCCGACTGGAAGACATAGTAGAGCTCGCTCTGGCCCGCGAGCCCGGCCCAGATGTCCGAGTACTGCGCGACGCGATTGAGGCTGCCCGCCGCCCAGTTGAGGCCCGCCGCGGCGTCGCCGCTGATCTGCGACGCGCTCACCCCCGGGTCGCGCGGCGTCATCGAGCCCTCGATGTCCTCGGCGATCTCGGTGAGCTGGAAGTCGAGGAAGCCGTCGTAGTAATCGGCGCGCCCGTCGCGGTTCACGTCGGAGTAGCGGGCGACGACGAGCGGGTGCGAGGGCCCGACGAACTGCGAGAACCCGGGGGCCTTCTCCTGGGGGTGGCGCCACTGCGCCTTCCGGATGCGCGCGTCGAGCTCGGTGTGCGGCGCGCGCTCGCTCATCCCGCGCAGCGCGGCGACGAAGCAATCGATCCCCTCGGAGGAGCTGACCACGCCGTCCGACCCGACCCGGAAATACGTCGAGTCCCACGAAGAGTAGATGTCCGCGTCGGGGAACATCTGGGAGATGGCAAAGCGCGTGGTGAGCCCCGCGCATTGCGAGTTCATCATCAGCTTGTAGCCCTCCTGTCGCACCTTCACCGCGGCCGCGCGGAGGTCGAAGGCGCCGAGCTGGGCGTGCCGGTTGATGAGCAATCCGATGAAGAACGTCATCCCCATCTCGAGGTTCTCGTCGCGCGGCGTGGCCGTGCGGGCAAAGACGCGGATGGGCTCGCCGGCGGGCGTCTTGAAGGGGGCCTCGAAGGCGCGGTAAGGGTTCGAGCCGCTCGGCGACGGGGGCGCCTCGGGCGGGAGCGCGATCGGCTTGAAGCCGTAGGTCGACACGAGGATGCGGCACTCGCCCTCGTGGAACTCCGCGGCGCTGCACACGGCGAAGCTCCACGGGCCCGTGAGCTCGTCGTAGGGCGGCGCCTCGCGGAGCAGCCCGCGGACGAGCCCCCGCGCGCGCTCCTGCTGGGCCGCCGTGAGCGCCGGGGCGCGCAGCTGGAGCAGGTGGATCGCGTGGGCGCGCAGCGCCGGCCGGGCCGCCTCGTCGCCCGCCTCCCTGTCGATGAGCGCGAAAGTCAGCTCGGCGGCGCGCTCGGCGACCGACGAGAAGCCGCGGTCGTCCAGCGACGTCGCGATGAGGTGCGACAGGACGGTCACCGCCGCCGAGCGGAGGGTCGCGGCCCCGACCGGGTCGCGCTTCGCCTCCTCGCCGCCCACGGCCGCGAGCTCGAGCGCCGCGCGCGCCTGATCCAGGAGCGCCATGCCCCGGCCCGCCGAGAGCCGCTCGTTGCGCACCGGCTCCTCCGGATGGAACGCGCTCGGCGGGAAGAGCTGCGTGAAGGTGCTCGTCCGCCTCGAGGAGATCCACCGCGCGGCGGTGACGAGGGCGTCCCGGGCGGCGGGCCCGTCGGGGCCGTGGGTCGGGCTCGCGCTGAACACCCCGACGGGCAGGAGCCAGAGCGGCGCGGCACCCTCGCGCCCGGAGGTCAGATCGATCGGGGCCGCCTGCGACGCCACGCCCGGATCCGGGACGACCTCGACGGTGGAGACAACCAGGGCCTGCAGCCGCCGGCGCACCGGCGAGCGCCCGGCAAACGCGATGAGCACCGCCTTGCCCTCGCGCTCCCGGAGCGCCGCGAGGCTCTCGGCGGGCACCGGCGCCTGCAGCGAGATGGCATAGTCGCTGTCGCTCACCGCCGCTGCGAGCAGGTGAATGCCCGGCGTGGACTTGCGCTCTTCGAAAGCGGACGACGCGGCCGGCCCTGAGGCATCCACCGTGCCAGGCAGGTCGACGATCCCGCGGGGGGAACGGATCCGGACGATGACTTCGGTAGGCATGCCTCTCTCCTGAGCAGGTGAGAGAACGTCACCCTGTCCAGGAGCCGGCGCAACAGGAATCCGACCCTGTCCGAACACCGTCTCAGCGCGTCACGACAGCGGTCAGGGAGGGCCTTATGCTCGATCTTCGGGCATCGGGCATCGGGCTTCGGGTTTTTCCCTCAAGGCATCTCCGGTTGATCCGGAGTTGGCTTGCGCACCTCGTTGCTCGGCGGTGCGTCTGTGTCGCTCGACCCGTTTGTCGCCGGCGCGATGAGGAGGAGGCGCGGCGCGTCTTGTTGTCCCCGAGAGGTCGAACAGCGAAGCAGCGACAGGCCTGCTCCGGCGGCGAGGAGCACGCCGGCGGCGATGAGCTTGAGCCCCGCGCTCTTCGCGCCGCGCTCCCTCGCCGGCGAGGCGGCCGCTCCCTCGTCCACGGGCGCGGCGGCATCGCCGGACGCCGCCGGCGGCCGGCGATCGAAGAGCGCCGCGTCGCCTCGCGGCGTCTCCAGGGCGACCGCGCCGGCGCGGCGCGCGGACAGCGGAGAGCTCGACGGGGGCGCTGGCAGGAGGCTGCCCGCGCGCAGCGTCGCGGTCGACGCCTCCCCGTCCAGATCGGCGGCGCCGGCCTCGAGCGCGTCGCCGATGCGGGCCTCGAGCGCGTGCGCGTCGCCCTCCGGCTCCCGCGGCGCCGCGGGGGGCCCGAACGGGCGGAGCGCGGCGGCCGCGTGGCGCGCGAGGAGCGCGCCGACCTCGCGGAGATCCGCGGGGCGCTGCGCGCGGTCCGGGCTGAGCATGCGATCGATCATCGCCGCGACGTCGGCGGGCAGCGCGGGCGCGATCTCCCCGATCGGCCGGATGCTCCCGGTGAGGATCCGCTTCAGCACCTTGCCCATGTTCTCGGCCTCGGTGGGCCGGACCGAGGTGAGGCACTCGTAGAGGATGACGCCGAGCGACCAGATGTCGGCGCGGTGATCGACGTCGTGCTCGCCGAGGATCTGCTCGGGCGACATGTAATATGGAGTCCCGAGCATCTCGCCGGTGCTCGTGCGCCCCGAGGTCCAGCCGGTCTCGCCGTGCGCTGCGGTGAGCTTGGCGATGCCGAAATCGAGCACCCTGACCCGGGCGCTCGCGTCGTCACGCCGGTCGTCCGGGACACAGGGCACCGGCCGGGCGCCGCGGCCCTCCTCGGCGGCGCGGGGGTCGGGCCCGGGCGCGCCCTGCGCCGCGGCCACGTCGGGCGCGAGCAGGAAGATGTTGTCGGGCTTGAGATCGCGGTGGACGATGCCCAGGGCGTGCGCGGTGCCGACCGCCGAGATGACCGGCAGCAGGATGCGCGACAGCTCGGGGACGGGGATCTGCGCCTCTCGCACGAGCTTGTCGCGGAGCGACTCCCCCTCGAGCAGATCCATGACCAGGAACGGGGTCCCGTCGTCGAGCTCCAGCACGTGGTGGATGGACGGCACGTTCGGGTGATCGACCGCGGCCGCCGCGCGCGCTTCCCGGAGGAGGCGCCGGCGGATCGAGGCGTCCTCCGTCGCGCCGGGGCGCAACAGCTTCAACGCCACACGCTCGCCGCTCGCGAGGTGGGTGGCGGCCCAGATGACCCCCATGCCTCCCTCGGCCAGCTGGCGATCGACCCGATAGCGACTCGCCACCAGGGCGCCCGGGACCAGGTGATTGGTCACGCGCAGACAGGATACCACGCGCCGTCCGCGCGGCCGGCGCCACGCGCCTGAGACGCCATAACGCCGCTCAGGTCGGACAAATATGCGAGAGACGCAGCGGACCGAGCCCGGGAGGCGCGATGTGTGTGCGCTGCTGTCGTTGCAGATGAGCTGGTGAGTACGTCTACACGGCTGGCCACACCGAGCCTGCGCGGCGGCGCTCGGTGTAGGCGTCGGCCGAGAGCGCGTAGCGCAGGAGCTCGTTCGACACCGGGTGCTGCAGGAGCAGGCGCGGCTCCTCGGTCGAGCGGGCGATGTCGCGATCGTACCGGCGGAGGTAGTCGATCGCGGCGAGCGCGTCGCCGCAGAGCAGGTAGCCGATGCGGTACTCGCTCCGGCGCAGGCCGATGACGAACGCGCGCGCGTCGTAGGACACGGCGACGGTCGACGCGACCTCCTCCAGCATCTTGCGCTGCCGGCGGCCGATCGCCCGCTGCACGCCGGGGAGCATCTGCTGGGCGGCGTGCTCGCGCGCGGGCGAGACGGCGCCCGAGCCGAAGCCTGGATCGATCGTGCGGATCGACGCGAGCAGCAGGCCGTCGGTGGCCTCGGCCGGGATCTCGTCGAGGAACGTGAAGCCGACCGCGACGCGCGCGAAGAGGCGCGCGAGCGCGAAGGTCTGCTCGAGCTCCGGGAGCTCGGTGAACGAGGTCGGCGCGACGAGGGCAGGGGGATCGCCCGGGAAGACGCGGGCGGCGCCCTGCCACGAGGGGACGAGGTAGAGCTCGAACGCCTCGATGCCGAGCGCCCGGCCGATCCGCTCGGCGAGCTGCCGCGTCGGGTGGTTGTCGCGCGGGCCGATCCGCTCGCGCGAGCTGACGCCGAGGTTGCTCAGCTCGAAGCGGATCGCCTTGGCGACGATCGGCGCGATCGCGAGCGCCACGTCGATCCACGAGCTCCGGGCCTCCGGGAGGAGCAGCCGGCCGATCTCGGGGCCGGCGAAGGCCCCGGCGTACGGCGCCTCCGACGGGACGCGCCGGCCCCTGAGCCGGAGCATGCGATCGGGCGTCACCTCGCCGAGGCAGGCGCGGACCTCCTCCACGGTGACCCGCTCCTCGGCGCGCCCGTCCTTGGCGAGCGCCGCCTCGAGCGCGGCGAGCGCGGGGCCCATGTCCGGCAGCCGCGTGATGACCTCCGGGTCGGCCGTGAGGACGTCCCGCAGCACCTGGACCGCCTCCGCGTTGCGCCCCGCGGCCTCGAGGCCGCGGCCGAGGGCGGTGCGCGACTCCGGCGGGGCGCCCGGGAGCGCGACGGCCTGCTGGAGGCGCGCGAGCCCGTCGCGCGGCCGGACGAGCAGGGTCGACTCGAGCAGGCCGAGCGTCGTCAGCCAGCGCGGATCGAGCGGGACGCGGCGGGTCCCGGCGAGCTCGAGCAGCTGCGCGAGCGCCTTGGCGTAAGCCGCCGCCCCCTCGCTCGTCTCGACGCGGTAGAGGCGGGCGAGCGCCGTCCACCCGCGCGTGTCGCCGCTCGGCGCGCTCACGATCGCGTCGCAGAGCGTGCGGACCATCCCCGCCGTGTCGCCGGCGTCGCGGTAGGCGTCGGCGAGGCGGAGGTCGGCCTCGACGCGCGCGCCCGCGTCGGGCGAGAGCTCGACGAGGCGCCCGAGCGCGCGCAGCGCGAGCGCGTGGTCGCCGCGCGTGACGCCGAGCTTGTGCAGCCGCTCCAGCGCGGGCCGGTGCTGCGCGTCGATCGACAGGACCGCCTGGAGCGCGTCCTGCGCGAGCGCCGGGTTCGCGAGCGGCCCCTCGTACAGATCGGCGATCAGGAACTGCGCCGCGATCTTCGTCTCGGCGTCGGTCGCCGCGGCCACGGCGCGCTTCAGGGCGTCGCGGGCCTCCAGCCAGACGCGCTGCGCGGTGAGCAGCCGGGCGAGGAGGAGCAGCGCCGCCGCGTCGTTCGGGATCGTCGCGATGACGCGCCGGACGGCCGCGATGCCCACGCCGGGGTCGATCGCGCCCGGGCGGCCCTGGTGCTGCAGCACCGACCGGGCGATCTCGCTGCCGAGCAGCGAGATCGCCTCGCGGCCCGCGGCCTTGCCGAGCGCCTCGCCGAGGCGGTCGGTGAGCCGGTGGGGGTCGCCCGCGAGCCGCTGGGCGAGCGCGCGCGCCGCGGCGACGCAGCCCGGATCCGCGCGCAGCGCGCTCTCGTACAGCTCGAGCGCGCGCGCCGCGCCCTCGGGGGACGCGTCGCCGGCGGTGAGCTCCGCCGCGCGCACGAGGTGCATCGCGCGCGCGGGCTCCCCGAGGACGAGGTCGGCGAGCGCGAGCTGGGCGGTGACCACGCCCGCGCGGTCGCCGAGGCGCTGCGCCAGCCGATCGAGCCCGCGGGCCGCGAGGAGGCTCTCCGGCCACAGCGAGAGCGCGCCGCGGAAGCCGGCGAGGGCGGCGTGCGCGGCGGCGGGGTCCGCGTCGGCCTGCGCCTCCGCGAGGAGCGCCTCCTCGATGCCGTAGAGGGCGCGCGCGATGGGGTCGGTCGTCAGCTCCCGGCTGTCGCGGATGGCGCTGGCGAAGAGGACCTGCACCCGCGCTCCGGCTGGATCGGAGGGGCCGTCCTTGCCGGCGATGCGGAGGATCGCCAGGTGCGCGGCCGCGTCCCGCGGCGCCTCCTTGACGATGCGCGCGAGCGCCTCGAGCGCGGCGCCCGGCCCGAGCTGCTCCTCGAGCGACGCGAGCTCCCAGAGCGCGCCGCCGCGCGCGATCGTGGAGGTGAACACGTCGGCCTCGGCGCGGAGGACCGTCGCGAGCGACGTCGGCGCCTCGAGGAGCCGGTAGAGCTGCTCCAGCATGCGGAGCGCGGGGACGTGGTTCGGCACGACGGCGACGAGCCCCTCCAGGATCTCGACGGCCTGGCGCGGGCTGTTCTCGGCGAGGACCAGCGCAAGGGAGATCCTGAGCGCGTGATCGACGAGCGCCGGCGGCTTGCGCTCGAGCCAGCGCGCGTACAGCCCCGCGAGCTCGCTCGCGATCATGGAGTGGGACATCCCCGGCAGGCTGGACGCCGCGCGCGCGCCGGACGCCGGCCGCTGGGCCGCGGGCGCGCCGAGGCCCACGCCGAAGCCGGCGCCGCCGGCGCGGACGTAGATGCGCTCCATGGCGTCGAGGATCGCCGGATCGGGCTGGCTCCTGGCGAGCGCGGCGTCGGCGCGGGCGAGGAGGCGCAGCGCGTCCTGATCGCGCCCGAGCGCGAGCTCCTGCACCTCGGCCGCCTGGAAGAGCAGCCGGGCGTGGTCGTCGGGCCGCTGCGTCTCGTCGGCGAGAGAGCTCAGCACCTCGACGAGCTTCTCGTAGTTGCCTGTCTCGCGGAGCAGCCGCGCGATCTCGATCCGGGGCAGCGGGTGGGAGGGCCGCTTCCGCGCCGCCTCCCGGTACGACTCGACGGCGCTGTGCGGCCGCTTGAGGCGCCGCTCGTCGAGCGACGCGACCTCGAGCCACAGGCTGAACGCCGCGTCGGTCGCGGGATCGCGCTGGATGAGCTTGAGGAGCGCGCGGCGCGCCTCCTCGTACCGGCCGGCGCGCTCGTCGAGGCGGACGCGCGCGCGGAGGGCGTCGGGATCGGACGGATCGATCGCGAGCGCGCGGTCGACGAGGGCCGATGCCCGGTCGCGATCGCCGAGCCGGAGCTCGGTCACGTCGGCGGCGCGCAGGAGGAGCCTGCGCTGCTGGCCCGGGCTCTCCGTGAGATCGGCCTCGGCGCAGAGCGCGCGCGCGAGCCGCTGCGCGTCGCCTGCCCGCGCGGCGTTGCGCTGGAGCGCGAGGATCGCGGCGCGCCGCTCCGGGTCGATCTCGAGGATCTTCTCGATCTCCTCCACGGCGCGGGCGGGTTGGGCGAGCTCGTCCTCCCAGATGGAGACGAGCTTCTCGAGCAGCCCGATCTTGCGCGCGGGGTCGTCCGTCGCGCCGGCGGCCTGCGTGTAGAGGTCGAGCCGCGCCTGCACGCCGCGCGGATCCTCCTCGACGGCCAGGGGGTCCGGCGCGAGCAGGGCCGAGAGCGCGTCGAAGACGGAGCTGTTGCCCGGGTCGATCGCCCACGCGGCGCGCAGGATGGCGAGCGCCTCGTCGCGCCGCTTCAGGTGGTGCTCGGAGATGTCCGCGGCGCGCAGGAGCGCCGCGACGCGGACGTGCGTGGGCCGGTCCGCGTTGGCGACGGCGGTCCACACCTCCACGCGCTCGGCGTGGTGGCCGAGGCGCTGGAGGGCGCGGTCGAGCCGCTCCCGCGTCGAGCTGTCCTCGGGATCGAGATCGAGCGCGCGCGTCGCGTGGAGCGCGGCCTGCGTCGCGTTGCCGAGGGTGTCGTAGAGCTCCGCGAGGCGGACGTGCTCGTGGACGATCGCCTCGTTGTCGGTGAGGAGCGCGAGCTCCTTCTGGCGCACGCTGGCGGCGAGCTCGAGGGCGCCGCTCGCCTCGAGCAGGCGGATCAGCTCGCCGACCACGCGCCGCGCCGTCGGCGAGCCGGCCGGGGCGCGCGCGGAGGCGCGCGTCAGCAGGGGCACCGCGTCGGCCGGGGAGCGGATCTTGTCGATGAGCAGCCGCGCCGCCGTGTAGAGCAGCCGCGACGCGCGCTCGTCGTCGCGCTCGTGCTCGGCCTCCAGGGAGAGCGCGCCGACGAGCCCGACGATGCCGTCGTGGTGCACGAGGTGACGGCGGAGCGCCTCCCGCACGGGGCCGGGCCCTGGATCGAACGCGATCGCGCCCTCGAGGGACGCGAGGGCGAGCTCCGGCCTGTGGAGCTTCCGATCGAGCACGGCGGCGCGCTCGACGTGGACCCAGGCGGTGAGCTGGCCGTCGCCGTCCGGCCGTCCGCGCCCGGGGGCGTAGGCGTCGGCGAGGCGATCGAGGTGCACCGCGAGGTCCTTGGCGGCCTGCTCGGTGCCGCGCGCGCTCTCGCGACGGAGGGCGATCTCCAGCCCGCGCAGCGACGCGGCGTGGAGCGGGACGAGCCGCAGCGCCTCGGTGAAGGCGTCGCAGCTCTCCGGCGTCCGTCCGAGCGCCTGGAGCAGGCGCGCCCGCTCGGCGAGGAGGTCGGCCCGGAGGGCGTCGGTCTCGGCGACGCGGAGCTTGTCCTCGACGACCTCGAGCGCGACGGCGAGCTCGGTGCGCGTGTCGAGCAGGCGATGGACCCGCGAGAGCGCGGGCTCGAGCTTGCGGGACAGCTGCCGCGCCTGCTCGTAGGACCGACGCGCGGCGGTGGGATCTCTGAGCACGCGCTCTTCATGGATGCCGAGCTCCACGAGGGCGCGCGCCGCGCCGATCGGATCGCTGCCCTTGCGCTGCTCGGCGCGCTGCTGGAGCTCCGTGACGAGGTCCGGCGCCGCGATGTGCGGGCTCTGCGGGGGCGGCTCGGGCGCGCTCGCGGCCGAGCGCGGGGTCGCGGGGAGCGGCGCGCTCGCGACGGAGCGCGCCGTCGCCGGAGACGGCTGGACGGGCGGGACGGCGGGCGTGAGCGTGGCGGGCGCTGCGGGCGGCGCGGGCGGGGTAAGCGCGGCGGGCGGCGCGGGCGGGGCAAGCGCGGCGGGCGGCGCGGGCGGGGCAAGCGCGGCGGGCGGCGCGGGCGCGGCGGGCGGCGCGGGCGGGGCAAGCGCGGCGGGCGGCGCGGGCGGGGCAAGCGCGGCGGGCGGCGCGGGCGCGGCGGGCGGCGCGGGCGGGTCCGGCGCCGCGATCGGCTCGATCGACTCGACCGAGATGGGCGTGGGCGACGAGCTCGGGTCGACCGAGATGGGCAACGGCGTCGCGGTCGGGTCGACCGAGATGGGCAACGGCGTCGCGGTCGGGTCGACCGAGATGGGCATCGGCGTCGTGCTTGCGTCGAAGGCGACGGTCGCCGGCGATGCCTGGGTGGGTACGCCCGGCTGGGAGCTCGGCGCCGGCTTGCCCGCGGGCTGCGTCGCGGTGCGGTTCGGGTGCGGCGGGCGCTGGGCCGGGACTCGAGGCGAGCGGGCCGGCGGCGGCAGCTCTTCGCGGGACGC
Organism: Sorangium sp. So ce362; assembly: GCF_051519845.1. Classification (NCBI taxonomy): domain Bacteria; kingdom Pseudomonadati; phylum Myxococcota; order Polyangiales; family Polyangiaceae; genus Sorangium; species Sorangium sp. So ce362. Next base: position 11,988,408 of record NZ_CP150332.1, read on the forward strand.
GGACACCGGAGCGCCGGCACGGCTGGAGCCGGGTCCCGACGCTTGCGCCCTGGGCGCGCCGCTCGGCAGCGGCGGCGGGGGCCTCGACGGCGGCGCCAGCGGCGGCGGCATCGAGCCGCTGGCGACGCTGCCGTCCTTGCGGCGGATCAGCGGCGGCGGCCTGCTCGGTCCTGCCGGCGCCGCACTCGGGACCGGCGTCCGGTTCGGTCCCGGCGGCGGCGCGCTCGGCGGCGGCGGCGGGTTCGGTGGCGGCAGCGCGCTCGCACCTGCCGGCGGGTTCGGTGGCGACAGCGGGGTCGCGGTCGCCGTCGTGTTCGGCAGCGGGGTCGCGGTCGCCGTCGTGTTCGGCAGCGGGGTCGCGGTCGCCGCCGCGCTCGGCAGCGGGGTCGCGGTCGCCGCCGCGCGCGGCAGCGGGGTCGCGGTCGCCGCCGCGCTCGGCAGCGGGGTCGCGGTCGCCGTCGCGCGCGGCAGCGGGGTCGCGGTCGCCGTCGCGTTCGGCAGCGGGGTCGCGGTCGCCGCCGCGTTCGGCAGCGGGGTCGCGGTCGCCGTCGCGCGCGGCAGCGGGGTCGCGGTCGCCGTCGCGCTCGGCAGCGGGGTCGCGGTCGCCGCCGTCGCGCTCGGCAGCGGGGTCGCGGTCGCCGCCGCCGCGCTGGGCAGCGGGGTCGCGGTCGCCGGCGGTTCGCCTTCCGGCGGCGCGTTCGCGTTCGGCAGCGCGCCGAGCTTCGGCGTGCCTGTGCCGACGAGCAGCGTCTTCGCGCCCGGATGAGGTTGCGCGCTTGCGCGCGTCATTTGAGCGTTGCCGGCGTTGGCTTCCCAGCCAGCTTCGTCCGGCGTTCCGGGCAAGCTAGGGAAGCCAGGTCGGCGCGACGCTCCGTCTTGCGGATCATCACCGTGGGCCACCGCAGCGGATGCTACACATCCGCCCGCTCTCAATCCACAGTCCAGGTGCCCGCTCGAGCGACGCCGCGCTTGCCGATCCGGTGCGGGTCTACTTGTTGGATGGTGCTGTCATCGTGCAGCGCAGCACGCCGAGCTTCATCGCCTTTCCGGCCGGGTGCGCCACGAGCAGCGCCTCTGCGGAGGCCGCGATGGGCTCGCCGCGCCCGAGCGCCGGCTCTGCGTGCAGCCCGTCTGCGAGCTCGCCCCTCGCGGTGAGCGCCGCGAGCTGCGTCGGCCCGGAGGCGTTCGCGATCGCGAGCCATGCCGCGGCGCCCTCGCGCGCGCCGCCGGGGCCCGACCCACGAGCGCTGGCGAGGAGCGCCGGCACCCCGGCGCCCACGCCCAGCGCCGCCTCGGGCGGGCCGTCCTGCTCGCCCGCGCCGCCGACGATCACGCGCGGCTCGCTCGCGCCGCCGAGCCGCACCAGCACGGCGCTGATGCGTCCTCCGATCGAGCCGCTCGGGGTGTCGTCGTCGCGGAAGGCCAGGAGGAGGCCGTCGTCGTCGCTGAGCGTCAGGTCGTACGCGAGCACGTGCCCGTCCCTGGGCGTGACCGCGCGCGGCGTGGCGGTGAGCGCGCCGGTCTCGTCGAGCGGGACCACCTCGAGCCACTGGTGGGTGATCGTCTCGCCTGCCGCGGCGGTGTCCTCGTTGCCGTCGCTCGGCTCGGTCGGGGCCTCTCGCGCCGGCTCCTCGGCGCGCGCGATGTACGCGAGCCAGTAGCCGCCCGGCCGGCCGAGCACGCGCGGCATCTCCGCGTCGGTGCTCGGCTGGGAGACGGGGCGGGCCGAGGTGACGGAGCGCAGCGTGCCCACGTCGGCGGACGCGAGCATGATCCGCGACCGCTTGCCGTCGCGGGTCACGTCGTCCCAGACGATGACCGCGCGCTCGCCGGACGCGGCGATGTCGAGCGCGAGCGACTCGTCCCGCCCCTCGGCGAGCTCGGCCCCCCAGGTGACGTGCTCCCCTTCGACCCTGGCGACCTTGATGGCGCGCCCGCCGGCGTTCGGCTCGAGCATCGCGGCGAGGATCGCGCCGCCCGCGCCGGCGACGACCGGAGGATCCATGTCGCCCCGCGATCGCGCGAGCCGGATGAGCTTTCCCTGCGCCCCGTCGGCCGAGAGCGTGGCCACCATCGCGACGGTCCCGCCCTCCGCCTCCCGCTGGGCGCCCACGGCGAACCCGCCGGCGAACGCCGCTCCGCGGCCGACCTCGACGGCGAACGGCGCGAGGTCCTCGGCGCTGTCCACCGCGCCGCCCCCCGCGCCGTCGGGCCCGCGCGCGGGCGGCGGCGCGTCGCCGATGACGAACGGCGCCGCGCTCGCGGCCGCGCAGCGCGGCGCCGCCGGCTGCGGCGTCGCGGCGGGATCGGCCGGATCGCTCGCCGCGGGGCTCGCGCCGCGCGCCGCGGCGGCGTCGCTCGCGGCGCGCTCCGGCGTCGAGCAGGCGCGCCACACCACGAGGCCTCCGACGGCGAGCGCGACGGCGAGGGCCCCCTTCCAGGCGACGCCCTCGGGCTCGTCCTTCGCCTCCGGGCGTCGATCCGGCGTCGGCGTGGGCGAGCGTCGATCCGACGTGGGCGGGCGGCGATCCGCGCTCGTGTTCCCCGGGGGGGCGCGGTGGTTTGGCTCCATGGGCGGTGCGTGTTAGCGCTGATCGCGGCGTGAGGGCAGGGGGTGGCGCGCCTGCTCGACGCCGGAGCGCGCCGGTCCGGCCCGGCTTCCGCTGTCGATCCGGAGCGCGCGGGCGCGGCGGGCGGGGCCGCATCCACGAGAACTTTCCCTCCGGCGCCGGCGGGGGTATCGCCGGCGAGAGCGACGCCGGGGCGTCGCCGCGGGCCTCCAGCGCGGGCCGGCGCGGCGGGGGCCGAAGGCGCGTCCGATCTTCGTCATGCCCAGCCGTGCTCTTTTCACCACCTTCCTCCTCGGGCTCGTCGCGCTCTCTTGCGCGGCCTGCGTCGGCGCTTCGCCCACGCCGCTCGCCCCCGCGCTCCGCGGCTCGATCGGCGTCCCGCACCACGGCGTCATCACCGATGCCGTCGAGCTGCCGAGGCACGGCGAGGGCTACCGCCTGCTCCGCAGCAACGGCGTCCGGTGGGGGACGGCGGGGCTGGTCGCCGCCGTCCAGCGCGCCGCCGCCGAGGTGGCGCGCGCGCGGCCTGGCGGCGAGCCGCTCTTCGTCGGCGATCTCTCCGCGCGCCACGGCGGCGCCACCCGGGGGCACCGCTCCCACCGCACCGGGCGCGACGCGGATCTCCTGCTGTACGCGCTCACCCCGGACGGTCGCCCGGTGCGCTCGCCCGGCTTCGTCGAGTTCGGGCCGGACGGGCTCGCGCGGCTCGGCGACGACGCCGCGGCTCCCGCGTCGTCCGGCGCAGGCGGGTACGTCCGCCTCGACGTCGAGCGGCAGTGGCTGCTCGTGAAGTCGCTCGTCCGCTCTCCCGACGCGCACGTCCAGTGGCTCTTCCTGGCCCGCTGGATCGAGGCGCTGATCATCGAGTACGCCCGCGCGCTCGACGAGGACCCGGAGCTCATCTGGTATGCCGAGAGCGTGCTGCTCCAGCCGGGCGACAGCACGGCGCACGCCGATCACATCCACCTCCGCGTCGCGTGCGCGCCGGACGACTTCCTGTCCGGCTGCCTCGGCGGCGGCCCTTACTGGCCGTGGCTCCCTGCGGTCCCGCAGCTCGTCGCGCCGTCGGACGACGACCTCGCCGCCGCGCTCCTCGACGACCTCCTGCCCGGAGGCGCCGCCGCGGGCTCCCGCGTGGCGGCTCCCGACAGCGCGCTGTGAGCCACCTCTTCGCGCTTGGCGACGCCGCCGACGTCTGCGCCGCGCTCCCCGCCGAGGTGCGGTTCGATCTCGTCTACCTCGATCCTCCCTTCGGCGTCGGGACGACGATGACCGCGCGGGCGGCGCGCGGCCAGGCGCGCGGGCGGCGCAGGCCGGAGAGCGGCCCCGACGCGTACGACGATCGCGCGAGCGCCGATGCGCTCGTCGCGATGCTCGCCCCGCGCCTCGAGGCCATCCGCGATCGCATGACCGAGGGCGCGACGCTGTACCTGCACCTCGATCACCGCGCGGTGCACGACGCGAAGGTCGCGTGCGATCGCCTCTTCGGCCGCGGCGCGTTCCTCGGCGAGATCATCTGGGCGCCGGGCAACGGCGGCCGCGGCGCGCGCGGCTTCTCCGTCACGCACCAGACGATCCTCCTCTATGCCCGCGCCGCGAGCGAGCGCGGCCAGGTCGTCTACAACGCCGCGGATCCGACGCTCCGCGAGCCCTTCGCCGAGACAAGCCTCGCGATGCATTTCAAGCACCGCGACGACGACGGCCGCCTCTATCGCGAGCGGGTCCTCGGCGGCAAGGCGTACCGGTACTACGCCGACGAGGGCCGCCGGCTCGGGAGCGTGTGGACCGACATCCCCGGGATGGTCGCCAACACCCCGCTGCGCCGCGAGGCCACCGGCTACCCCACGCAGAAGCCGGTGCGGCTGCTCGAGCGCATCGTCCGCGCGTCGTCAGCGCCCGGCGCGATCGTCGCGGATCTCATGTGCGGCAGCGGCACGACGCTCATCGCCGCGGCGCGGCTCGGCCGCCGCTTCGTGGGCGGCGACCGGAGCCCGCTCGCCTTCGCGACGGCGCGGGAGCGGCTCGACCGGGAGGGGGTCGCCTACGAGGTGTACGAGGTCCCGGCGGCGCCGTGCGACGGCGCGGTGCCCTAGCGGCCGAAGGGCGTGAGGCGACCCGAACCGCGCGCCGCCGCGGCGTCATTCCCCTTGAAAGGCCGTCCCCGGAGGCGCAGACGCCGGCTTCAACGCTTGAAATGGCCCGCTCGGTCACCGAGTGGCGCATTTCAACGCTTGAGATGGCTCACTCTGGCATCCAGGCGTGTATTTCAACGCTTGAGATGGCCCACTTTGGCGCCGAGCCACCGACTTCAACGCTCGAGATGGCCCTCTCGGCGTTCGAGAAGGCCGTTTCAACGCTTGCATCAAGCTTTGCAACGACCGGTGCGTCCACCTCGACGCGCGCAACGTGGCGCCGGCGCCGCGGCCCCGCCGGAGCGTCGCAGCGACCCCTTGAGCGCCGCGCGGTCCGGATCTCCGCCGGGCGCGGCCCCTCGTCAGACGAGATCGTCGATCGGCCCCGCGCCCTCGCGGACGACCTGCACGTCGCCCTGGCTCAGGTCGATCACGGTCGTCGGCACCAACCCGCCGGTCCCCGCGTCCAGGACGAGCGCGAGCCCCGGGAACCGGTCGTCGATCTCGCCGGGATCGATGATGGGATCCTCGCCCGGGGGCGCGGCGGTGGTGCTGATGAGCGGCCGCCCGAGCGCGCGGACCAGCGCGAGCGCGACCGGGTGGTTCGGCACCCGGATGCCGACCGTCTTCTGCTTGAGGTGCACGTACTTCGGCACCTCGCGCGTGGCGGGGAGGATGAACGTGTACGGCCCGGGCAGGAAGCGCTTGAGGATGCGGTACGCCTGGTTCTCGACGATCGCGTAGCGCGCGATGTCGCTCAGATCGGGGCAGATGAACGCCAGGTTCTTGTTCTGGCGCATCCCCTTGATCTGGTAGACACGCTCGATCGCCTGCTTGTTCATCAGGTCGCACCCGAACCCGTAGACGGTGTCGGTCGGGTAGCCGATGACCTCTCCCTTCTGGATGAGGTCGATCGCTCGCGCGATCTTGCGCGGTTCCGGATGATCGGCGTTGATGGGCTGAAGCACGGGACCGACACCATGGGGCCGCCCGACCGGCTCGGCCAGTGCTGGCCGTGCAAGGATCGGCCGGCGCTGGGTAGCCGAGGAGCGGGCGCTGGGGTGAAAGGGGACGGAGCGAGGCCCCGAGAGACCAGCCGGTCGCGCGCTGGCCGCTGGCCATGCGCGCGCGAGGCGGCCGTCAGGGGCCCCTCGCAGGGCCGAAGGCGCGCGGCGCTACTCCTTGAGCGCCTCGCTGCCGCCGATGATCTCCATGAGCTCCTTGGTGATCGCCGCCTGCCGCGCCTTGTTGTACTCGAGCGTCAGGCTGTCGATCATCTCCTTGGCGTTCTTGTTCGCGGCATCCATCGCCGTGAGCTTGGCGCCGAGCTCGCTGGCCATCGACTCGTAGAGCGCGCGCAGGATCGAGATGTCCAGGTACATCGGGACGAGCCGCTCCAGGAGCGCGCCCTTGTCCGGCTCGTAGAGGAACTCCGACGTCGTGCCGGAGGGCGAGGCGTGGCCGCCCTCGCCTCCCTGCTCCTGCTTCTGTTCCTGCGCCGGCCCGCCGGCAGGCAGGAGCCGTTCGACGACGACCGTCTGCGTGATGGCGCTCTTGAACTCGTTGTAGACGAGGTAGATCGCGTCTACCTCGTTCTTGTTGAACGGGGCGAGGAGCTTCGCGCCGACGGCCTGGGCCGTCTCCAGGCTGAGCTTGTCCCAGACGCCGGGCAGGTACTCGAGAATGGGCGCGTTGCGGCGGTTGAAGTAGTCCCGCCCCTTGCGGCCGATGATCGCGAGCTGGACCTCCTGACCGGCCTCGGTCCGGCTCTTCCACTCGCGCTCGGCGCGCTTGTTGATGTTCGTGTTGAAGGCGCCGCAGAGGCCGCGGTCGCTCGTGAGCACGAGGAGCAGCACGCGCCGCTCCGGGCGGGCCACGAGCAGCGGATGCGGCGCCCCGTCGCTCCCCGTGAGCGCGCTCGCCTCGCCCTCCGCCCCGGTCCCCGCCTCCGCCGCGGCAGCCGCCACGGCGTCGCGCGTGATCTGCCAGAGCACCTCCTGCACCTTCACGGCGTAGGGCCGGAGCTCGGTGATGCGCAGCTGCGCCTTGTTGAGCTTGGCGCCCGCGACCATCTTCATGGCGCGGGTGATCTTCTGCGTCGACTTGACGCTCGAGATCCGCTTGCGAATGGACTTGAGGCTGGGCACGGCTGCCTACTTTTCCTTGGCCTTCGAGGCGCTCTTCCCGCTCTTCGACTTCGCCTTGGGCGCTTGCGGCTCGTCCTCGTCGCTCGCCTCGTCCGCGGCCTCGGCCTTCGCGCCGCTCGCGTCCATCACGAACCGCTTCTTGTAGGCCTCGATCGCCTTCGTCATCCGGGACTTGAGGTCGTCGTCGAGGACCTTCTTCTCCCGGATGTCCGTGAAGATCTGGGCGTGCTTGCTGTCCACGAACTTGTAGAGCTCGTCCTCGAAGCGCGCGAGCGAGCTGACCGGCAGGTCGTCGAGCAGGCCCTGCGTGCCGGCGTAGATGATGAGGATCTGCTTCTCGACGGCGAGCGGCACGTACTGGCCCTGCTTCAGGATCTCGGTGAGGCGCGCGCCGCGCTCGAGCTGCGCGCGCGTCTTCGCGTCGAGATCCGAGGCGAACTGGGAGAACGCCGCCATGGCGCGGTACTGCGCGAGATCGAGGCGGAGCGTCCCGGCGATCGACTTCATCGCCTTGATCTGCGCGTTGCCGCCGACCCGGCTGACCGAGATGCCGACGTTGATGGCCGGGCGGACGCCGGAGTAGAAGAGGTCGGCCTCGAGGAAGATCTGCCCGTCCGTGATGCTGATGACGTTGGTCGGGATGTACGCCGACACGTCGCCGGCCTGCGTCTCGATGACCGGCAGCGCCGTGAGCGAGCCGCCCGACTTCGGATCGCGGACGATCTCGTAGTCGCTCGCCTTCGCCTTGTCCGAGAGCTGCTGCTCGAGCTTCTTGATCTCGTCCTTCTTCTCTTCCTTGCGCGCGAGCTCGAGCTTCTCGAAGACGGCCGCGTCGACCGTCTTCCAGAGCGAGTCCTTCGCCGAGTGCATCCCGTGCGCGCCGACGTGCGCCTTGCCATCGACGCCGCGGTACGCCGGGTCGCCGCCCTCGATCTTCGTGCCCTTCGCCACGACGTAGAAGATGTCGGCCATCTTCGCCGCGCGCTCGAGGAGCCGGGAGTGGAGGTAGAAGACGTCGCCCGGATACGCCTCGCGGCCCGGCGGGCGGCGGAGCAGCAGCGAGAGCTGGCGGTACGCCACGGCCTGCTTCGACAGGTCGTCGTAGATGCACAGCACGTGGCGCCCGCTGTCGCGGAAGTACTCGCCGATGGTCACGCCGGTGTACGGCGAGATGAACTGGAGCGGCGCGGTCTCGCTCGCCGTCGCGGCGACGATGATCGTGTACTCGAGCGCGCCGTGCGCATCGAGCCGGTCCACGACCTGGCGCACCGTCGACAGCTTCTGGCCGATCGCGACGTAGACGCAGATGACGCCCTTGCCCTTCTGGTTGATGATCGCGTCGACGGCGACGGCGGTCTTGCCCACCTGCCGGTCGCCGATGATGAGCTCGCGCTGGCCGCGGCCGACAGGGATCATCGCGTCGATCGCCTTGATGCCGGTCTGCATCGGCTCGGTGACCGGCTGGCGCTGGATGATGCCGGGCGCCTTCACCTCGACGCGGCGGCGCTCCTTCGTGTCGAGCGGCCCCTTGCCGTCGATCGGCATGCCGAGCGCGTTGACGACGCGCCCGAGGGTCGCCTCGCCGACGGGCACCTCCATGATGCGCCCGGTGCGCTTCACGGAGTCGCCCTCCTTGATCAGGCTCGTATCGCCGAAGATGGCGGCGCCCACGTTGTCCTGCTCGAGGTTCAGCACGAGCCCCATCAGGCTGCCCCCCTCCGAGCCGGTGAACTCGACGAGCTCGCCGGCCATGGCGCGGCTCAGGCCGTGCACGCGGGCGATGCCGTCGCCCACCGTGAGCACGGTGCCCGTCTCGGTGACCTGAGCGGCCTTGTCGATGTTCTGGATTTGCTTCTTGATGATCTGAGAGATCTCTTCGGCGCGGAGCTGCATGCGGAGTCCTCTTTCCGGAGACGCTTGGGCTTCGGAATCAACGTCGTCAAGGCAAGGGGGCGGCGAACGCCGAGCCCCGACCTCGTGTGAAACAGGGGCGCGCGCTCGCGTCCCCCTCAGGTTCGGAGCAGGTTGTCACGGAAGGCCGACAGCCGGGTCCGGAGGCTGCCGTCGATCACCTGATCGTCGATCTGGGTGACCACGCCCGCGATGAGCGAGGGATCCTGCTTGTGGATGATCGAGATCTTCCTGCCGGTGGCCCGCTCGAGCTCGCCCCGGAGGCGGTCGAGGTAACCGTCGCTCAGCGGGCCCGCGCTCGTGACGACGGCCCGGGCGAGGTTCTGCTCTCGATCGACGAGGAGCGCGAGCTGCCGGGCGATCTCGGGCAGCGCCGGGAGCCGCCGGCGACGCGCGAGCAGGAGCAGGGTGTTCTTCGTCACGTCCGAGAAGCCGGCGCGGGCGCCGATCTCGCGGAGCAGCTCCTCGCGCTGGGCCTCCGGGATGAGCGGGTTGTCGAGGACCAGGCGGAGCTCCTCGCTCGCCGCGTACGTCGCGCTGGCGTCCCCGATCTCCCGGGCGAGGGACGCCAGGGTGCCGGTTTCCTTGCCGATCTCGAAGATCGCGCGACCGTAGCGTCGGGCGACGGACTCGTAGCTCATATCGCTGCTCCGGTGGTCTTGGCTCCGCGGGCCGCGCCGGCGGAGACGGCCGCGGGGATGGCCTTCAGGTACTCTTCGTTGGCCCGATCGAGGTCCTCAGCGCCGACGCGCTGCCGGAGCAGCGCCTCCGCGGCGCCGACGGCGCTCTGCACCGCCTCCTGGAGGAGCATGGCGCGCGCCGACTTGAGCTCCTGATCGATGCGGAACTCGGCGTCGCGTCGCATCCGGAGCCGGCGCTGCTCCGCCTCGGCGAGCACGTGGGCCTTCTCGAGCTCGGCCTGCGCCGCGTGCTCGGCCTTGAGCTCGGCGAGCGTCTCCTCGAGGCGCGTGAGCTTGTCCTCGTAGTCGTCGAGCCGCTTCTCGGCCTCCTGCTTGAGGCGCGACGCGTTGTCGAGCTCCTGCATGATCGTCTGCTTGCGCTTCTTCAGCGCCTCGGCGATCGGCTTCCTCCCGAAGCGGACAAGGATGAGCCCGAGCAGCCCGACGTTCAGGACCGAGGCGAGGAACGGCGGCGGCTGGTTCTTCGGGTCGCAGGGGTTCTTCTCGTTCTTGTAGCGCCAGAGCAGCGAGTTGATGCCGCCCTTGGCGGCCGCCTCGTTGTTCACGCCGATGAGGCCCTGCCACCAGTTGACGTGCGGCGGCGGATCGGTCGGGCCGTGCCCGGGGCAGTGCTCCTCGCCGTGCGACGCGTGCTCCGCGGGCGCCGGCGGCGCCGCCGGGCGCGCGCGCTGCATGCTGCCCTGCGGGGCCCGGAGCCCGTGGCCGGGCGGGAGCGGGCGGCCGCCCGGACCGAGCGGACGGGCGGGCTGCGCATCGCGCGGGCGGGGCAGCACCTGCGGCGAGCCCGGCTGGGCTGCCCCGGGCTGGGCCGGCTGGGCCGCGCCGCCGACGGGCGGGTGCCCGGGGGGCAGCGCCGGCTGCGCGGCCGGCTGTTGCGCGAGGGCCGTGCCCGCGGCGAGCGCCGCGGCCAGGCCGAGGGCGAGCGATGAGCGGTGGAGCGGGTTCTTCACTGGCGCACCTCGCGGCCGAGCATGCTGGCGGCGATCTCCGCGGCGAGCGCGGGCTGGGCGGCGGCGAGCTCGCCGCGCATGCGGGCGACCTCGGCCGCGATCTTCGCCTTGCCATCCTCGAGGATGCGCGCGGTCTCGACGCGGGCCTCGGTCATGATCTGCGCCTCGATCTTCGCGGTCTCGGCGCGGAGCCGCTCGCGCTCGACCCCGGCCTCGCGCCGGACCTGCTCGATCTCGGCCTCGTAGCGGGTGAGCAGCTCGCCCGCGCGCTCGTCCATCTCGCGCGCTTCGCGCTTGGCGCCGTCGGTGCGCCGCTCGCGCTCCTCGAAGACGCGGAGCAGCGGATCGAACAGCAGCGGCTTGAGCACGACGATGAACGTCGAGAACAGGACGACCTGCGCAAGGAACGTCAGATCGAAGTCGACGGCGATGGCGCCGGACGCGAGGAGAGGGTGCATTGCGTTCGGGTTCACGGGTGCTTGTTCGGCGACGAGGGCGGCGCAGCGGGAGCCGCGCGCCGCGCGCGCCCCCCGGGAGGGGCGGTTTCGCGAGCCGGCACCTAGCACGTGTCAGTCAAAGCTGGAAGGGCTCTCGGCCAAAGGTGGGAGGGCTCTCGGCAGGGCGGAGGGGCCCGCCTCGTCGAGGCGCGCCGCGCTCGCGAACCGCGGGCGTTCGCCGCGCGCCGCGCTCGCTCGTCGGCGCGAGCACGCCTCCCCGCCGCGCGCGATTCGTCGCGCGTGGGAGGAGACGATCGGCTAGAGGCTCGCGAGCGACCGCAAGACCTCGCCGAGGCCCGCCTCGAGATCGGCCTCGCCGGCGCGCCTCGACGTCGGCGAGCGCAGCGCGCTGTCCTCGTCGCGGAGGGCCTCGGCCGCGCGCGGATTGCGGAACCAGTCCTCGTCGAAGCGCTCGATCAGGTCGCGCCGATCGCGCGCGGCCAGGAGCGCCCCGGCGAGGCGCGCGGCCGCGCCGGGATCGAGCGCCGGGACGACCCCGGCGAGCGCTCCCGGGATCGGCGCGCCGAGCGCGCGCGCCGTCGCCTCCTCGAAGCGATCCCTGCGGTCGCGCGAGGCCCGGAGCAGCACGTGCCCGTCGCCGTCCTGGCCTGAGTGGAACACGAGCGCCACGGTCGCGGCGTCGAGGCGGAGCGAGAGGAGGAGGCTGCGCGCGGTCGCGCGCGCCTGATCGAGCGCGCGGCCCTGGCCGAGCCCGAGCGCGCGGGCGCAGAAGACGGGATCGGCGACGAGGCCGCCGAACAGCGCGGCGCGGCGCGCGCGCCGGAGATCGAACGGCGCGTGGGCGAGCGCGAACGGTCCGCGCCCCGAGGCGAGCGCGAGCGCCGCGCCGAAGCGGGCGAGCGCGCGCGCGAACGAGGCGGCGCCGAGCGGGCGCGGCAGCGGTCCGAGATCGATCGCGAGGCCCTCGGTGAGCTTCGTCGGGCGGAACAGCTCCTCGATCCACCGGGGGCTGAGCCGCGCGGGCCACCCCGACGCGGCGTCGCGGCCCACGGCGCGTCCGAGTGCGCCGTACCAGGTCGGCTCGGGCTGCAGCATCGGCTCGGTCCGGTAGAGCAGCGCCTCGGCGGCGCCGAGCGCGGCGCCCGGAGGATCGCAGGGGATCTCGATGGCGCGGAGGCCGTCCTCCGCGAGCAGCCGCGCCGCCTCGTGCCTCCGCTCGACGAGGACGCGGGCGGCGTCGGCGACCGCTCCGGATCCGCGGGCGAGCACCTCGGCGAAGGTCTTCCGTCCGGCGTCGGTCGGGTCGGCGAGCAGCCGGAGCCGCGCCTCGTGGGGCGACACGCGCGCCGGCTCGGGCAGGTCGATCGTGAGCGACGCCGCGTGCCACGCGGCGGCGAGCCGGACGCGATCGGCCCAGACGACCCGCTCCAGGGTCAGCAGGTAGACCCAGTCCGCGAGCGGGGCGGCGAGGCCGGTCGGGTCCGGCGCGGCGGGCGACGCCGGGCTCGCGAGCCCGAGCTCCGCGCCGAGGCCGGGGGTCTTGCCGGTGAGCTCGAGGTAGGTCGTCCGCGCGCTGACGCGACGGAACGGATCGAGCGGGTTCTCGAGCCGGGCCCTCGCCTCGGCGGCGCTCGGGCTGTCCTTGTCGGCGGCGGGCGGGGCCGGACCGCGCCGGGTGAGGTCGCCGAGCGCCGCGCGCCACGCGCGCGCCGCCCGAGCGACGTCCCGATCGAGGCGGATCAGATCGATGTCCATGCTCACCTACCCGTGCACCGCGGGTGCCGTCCCGAGCCGCCCGGCGATCTCGCCCTCGGCGCGCGCGAGCTCGGCCAGCCGGCCGCGCGTCGCGCGCTCGTCGCCGGCGATCTCGACGGCGAGGTCGACGAGGGTCCGGTAGTGCCGGGCCTCCGACGCGAAGAGCTCCTCGTAGAGCGGCGCGAGCTCGTGCGCGCGCGCCGCGAGCCCGTCGGCGAGCAGCCGGAAGCGCTCGCAGGAGCGGGCCTCGATGAGGGCGCCGACGAGCAGCCGATCGATGAGCGCGGCCTTCGCGTTGCGCGCGCAGGTGCTGGAGGCCGCCTTGCGCAGCTCGCTCGCGTAGACGTCGGTCTCCGGCTTGCCGAGCGCGAGGCCGCGCTGCTCGATCACGTCGAGCAGCGCGCGGAAGTGCCGGAGCTCCTCCTCGGCGAGATCGACGAGCGCCCGCGCGAGGCGCGGGATCGACGGCCAGCGCGCGGCGAGGGACAGGGCGTTGGAGGCCGCCTTCATCTCGCAGTGGGCGTGGTCGGTCAGGAGCGCCGGCAGGTCGGCGAGCGCCACGTCAGCCCAGCGTGGATCGGTCGGTAGGGTCAGGCACAGCACGTAGGGCCGACCTAGAGCAGGCGCGGCGCGGCGAGAAGGGGGAGGCGGGCCTCGACGGGGGCGCGGCGCGCTCTGCGGTCGGGCCGCGCCGACGCGCTCGCGCCCGCCGCCGCGCGCCGGAGGCGCCGTCAGGGCGGCGGAACTAGAAGCCGTCGGACGTCGCTCGGGTCAGCCCGCTCGATTCGAGGTGGTACGAGAGCCCGACAACGAACGTGGTGGGCCCGCCGCCGGCGAGCGCCCGCCGCACGGTGCCCTCGACGGCGAACTGTGGGCCCACGTAGGCGGCGCCGAGCGACAGCGCGTGCTGGTCGGCGCCCTGGTCGAAGCGGTAGCCGGCGCGGAGCGGGAAGTGATCGGCGACGAGGTACTCGCCGCCCGCCATGAGGCGGTAGGTGGTGTCGCGGTAGGAGCTGAGGTCGGCGAGCCCATCGACCTCGATCGAGAGGTCGTCGGTGCCGAACCCGATGCCGCCGCCGACCGTCGTGGGGAGCAGCCCGTGGCCCGGGTAGGAGAGGTTCTGCCCGACGGCCGCGATGAAGAGGTTGTCGGTCGCCTTGACGGTGAGGGCGGCGTCGAACGTGAACTCGTCGACGAAGGCGTGCCGGCCGACGACCTTTCCGTCTTCCCGTTCGCGCAGCCCGCGCGAGACGTAGCTGTCGCCGAGGCCCCCCTCGCGCAGCGTCCCGTCCTGCGTGATCTTGGCGTAGCGGCCGGTGACGCCGACGAAGAGGCGCTCGGTGATGGGGTAGGCGAGGGCCGCGCGCGCGTCGAGGAACGAACGGTCGATCCCGTCGCCGTCGACGAAGCCGCCCACGAAGGAGATCGCCCCCGCGAGCTTCCCTGTGACCGAGTCGACGACGACGCCGCCGTAGGTGTGCCGGCCGGCCTCCGGGCTGCCCTGGAAGAGCGCCTGGAGGTGGTAGACGCGGGTCTCCACCATGGCGGACGGGTTCAGGAAGACGGCCGAGGTCCCGTTCCCGAGGGCGCGCAGCGCGCCGCCGAGGGCCGCCGCGCGGGGCGTCTCGTTCTCGCCGTAGGCGTAGGCGAGCTGGGGCGGCAGCTCCTCGGCCGCCGCCGGCCCCGCGGCCGCGGCCAGCGCGAGCGCGCCGGCTGCCGAGAAGGCCCTGGCCCGCGCGGCGCTCGCCGACCGGCCCGACGGCCGCTCCGGCCGATGAGCGAGGCGTGCCCCCCTTGTCAACCGGATCCCCGACGGCATCGCTTCGCCATACCCCAGACCGGGGCCCTGGGGGCAAATTCTCGGCCCCCGAAAATGGCTCCCGGCCGGCCGTTCTGTGCTGGACGAGCTCCGTATTTCTAAAAAAAGCTGGAAAACCAGCCCCCTTTAGCCTCTTGACGACGAGATGAGCGGGTTTTGCTCTGCAATCGTGAGCGCGTCGTGAAAATCACCGACCCGCGTCGGGGGTTTTGGCGCCTTGTGTCCGAGGGCCAGAGCGAGGCGGCCGCGAAGCTTTTTTCGCAGTGCGCCACGGACTGAATTTACACCAGTTATATTCGATACTTGAATCGAGTTTCGCAGTTGGGGATAGACGCCCGGACTCACCCGGTGCTACCTCGGATTCGTCCTCGGGGCGGTCCTGTGCCGCACCGGGTCCTCCAAAGGGTGGCTCCGAAAGGGGCGCTGCGGGCTACCGAGCTCTGTGAGGCGGTATGGGGGACGGCTGTGCCGATCTGTCTTCCAATGCAATGGACCTCGACGCGACGGTTGCACCCCCACCTCGATCGGTGTGCTCGGCTGAGGCCGAGCCCAGCGCCGGTGCAGTGGGGCCGTACCATCGACCCGCATTCTGTGGAGGCATGCGGACGATTTTCCGAGGACGAAGTGGACGTGGGCGGACTGTTGAAAAGTCGACACGCCCTTCGATTACATTCAGAATAACATAGAGATCTCCAGGAGTTGGAGGCGAGTCCTCGCTGTGAGACCTGTGGATAAGTTGGGGGCGACGGTTCTTCGGTCGCCCCCGAAACCTATTTTCGTGGAGCGGACTTCAGAGCAGCG